>NZ_JAAQYM010000010.1 GCF_012986595.1 Pseudomonas koreensis
ACCGCAGCTACGTCTACGAACCCGGCACCTTCCGCCCACTGGCCCTGCTCGACGGCAAAGGCCCGAAAAAAGCCTGCCCGTTCTACTACCAACTCGACCACCTCGGCACCCCGCAGGAACTCACCGATTACAGCGGCGAAATCGTCTGGTCCGCGCAATACGACGCCTACGGCAAAGTCGCAGCGATCACCCTCGCCGGCGAGGACTACCTGGACCAGCCGCTGCGGTTTCAGGGGCAGTATTTCGATGCGGAGAGCGGGCTGCATTACAACCGGCATCGGTATTACGACCCGCGGTTGGGACGGTATCTGACGCCTGATCCGGTGAAGCTGGCTGGAGGACTAAACCAATACCAGTACACGCCGAATCCGACGGGGTGGGTGGATCCGTTGGGGTTGAGCTGCAGTTGTCCGCCGCCGAATCCGCGTCGCCCGATGCGGTACGAGGCTGGCCGCGTAGTTGTCGAAGACGGATCTCCTCCGCTGCCAAAGATGACGGCTCAGGAGCGGCGGGCGAGGCTTGATGAGGTGGCAGAAGAAAATGCTCATCGGCGTTTGGATGAAATGGAGAGAGCCACACAAGACGCACACTTCTTAGAGAAACATGGCAAACAGACCACACTAGCTTCTCAGCAGGAACGCTCACTGACGGGAAGAAATCCAACAACTGGAATTATCGAGGTTTATACCAATGGGAGGCGAGCAGGGCAGCCAAAAATACCCAGTGCGGCTACTCACTTTTTTAGTTATCGAGATCAACTTAACGCAATACATCGTGCACAGCTTATTTTCAGACGGAACGGTCAAATCGCGTCTAAAGAACCTATGAATATGGGTAAGGTTGTTGGCGAGGGGTACAAAAGGGGAGGAGTCGTTTATGGACAGCAAACACATGCTGTAGTAGTTCTCAATAGAGCAGCTGAGCCGATAACCTCTTATACGGAGTTTGTGAATTGAAACGTAAGCCTGAATATTTTGTTTTGCGTGGTCTGCTTTTTCTATTTGATATAGAAAATACTCATGATGACGCTCGTGAAAAAATCATCGTCTCGAAGAATGTCAATGACAAGAAAGAGCTTGCTGAGCTATTTGATATTCTTATGAAGCCTGAGTTTATTTTTTATAGCGTTGAGGAACGAGAGTGGTGTATCGACACACTGAAGTACTATTTGGAAGCCGGTGATAGCTTTGATGAGGTATTTACAAGAATAACTACTTATTTTGATGACGACGTAGAGGACCAGCGTCAGTTTATGCAGGTTTTGTTGAGTTGTTTATTGAGGTATCACGCCGATGATTCAGATATGGGGTAAGGCCGAAACAGTTGGGCTAATTCAAATGCCCCCTTCACGAGCAAGCCCGCTCCCACAACAACTTGTACCGTCAGGGGCCTCACCGTTGGCCAATCAGTTGCGGTTGATGAAGATCGGCAGCACTGAGACTATCAATCACATGCACGCTATACCCCGGAACATTCTTCGCATGATGCTTCGCCTGCGAAGCCATTTCCGCCAGTTGGCTTGCATCCAGTTCTGCACAGGCCTGCGGGTGCAGGTGGACGACGCCGATGGACAGTGACAGGAGCGGAAACTCCTGCCGCACACCTTGCCGATTCGGTGCGATGAAGCAGCCAGCTTCAAGATGCTCAGGCCGGTAGAAGCGCCGGCATTGGCTCTGGAAGTCGTCGAGCAGCTGGTTGAGGCGTTTGCGCCAGTCTTCCGGGCCGAGGACGAGGAGGAAGTCGTCGCCGCCGATGTGGCCGACGAAGTCGCGGGACGGGTCGACGCGTTCGTTCAGGCATTGCGCCAGGCACAGTAGGACTTCGTCGCCACGGCCGTAGCCGTAGATGTCGTTGAAGGGTTTGAAGCTGTCGATGTCGACGTAGCAGATAATCGATTCGCGGCCCTGTTGCAGCAGGCGGGTCAGGCATTGTTGGATCGGCACGTTGCCGGGCAGCAGGGTCAACGGGTTGGCGTAGCGGGCCTGCTGGATTTTCAGTTCGGTGATCAGTTTGAGCACATCGATCACCCGGCCCAGGCCGAGATAGCCGCCGTTGAGGGTGATGATGAAGTCTTCTTCGATGCGTTGGCGCGCGCGGCTGGTGATCAGGCGGCTGACCTGTTGCAGCGACTGACTCATCTCCACGGCGAGGAAGTCGTCGTTCATCAGGCGGCTGATCGGTTTGCGCGCGAACAGGTCGGTGGCGAAGGGTTTGAGCAGCGCGTCGGACAGCGAATGGCGGTGGACGATGCCGCACGGTTGGCCTAGTTCGTCGAGTACCGCCAGCGAGTTGAGATTGGCCTGACGGCGGAAGGCTTCCAGTACCGTGGCGGTCGGTGTGTCGCGATGCACCGCCGGTTGATCGTTGAGCAGGGCGCTGAGGTCGCTGCCTTCGTCGTTCAGCGCCACGGCGCTGCTGTCGTGCTTGGGCATCAAGGCCCGGGCATCGCGCGGCGGCTGTTCCTGCGGGCGACCGAGCAAGTAACCCTGCACCAGGTCCACGCCCATCTCGGTCAACACCGCCAGCTCTTCCGGCAGCTCGATACCCTCGGCGATCACCTGTGCCCGCGAAGCCTTGGCAATTTGCAGGATCGAGCCGACGAACTCGCGTTTCAATGCATCCTGATGAATGCCGTCGATGAAATGGCGATCGATTTTCACGTAATCCGGACGCAGTTCGGACCACAGGCGCAGGCTCGAATAGCCGGCCCCCAGGTCATCCAGCGCAATCGAAAAACCCATGGCCCGATAGTGATGCAGGGCGGTTTGCAGCAACTGGAAATCGTCGATCGGCGTCTGTTCGGTGAGTTCGATCACCACCTGGCTCGGCGGAATGCCGAAGTCTTGCAGCAATTGCAGGGTACGCCCCGGCTGATGCGCCGCTTCGAGCAGGGATTCCGGAGAGACGTTGAGGAACAGCTTGCCCGGCAGTTGCTGCTCGTTGAAACGGCGGCAGGCAGATTGGCGGCAGGCGATCTCCAGTTCGCTCAGACGGCCGGCCTGACGCGCCACGGCGAACAAGGCGATAGGCGAATGCAGGGGGCTGTTGGACGGGCCACGGGTGAGGGCTTCGTAGCCGAGGATACGGCGCTCGGAAAGACAGATGATCGGCTGGAACAGGCTGTGCAAACCGCTATGAGTCAGGATCGAGCTCAAGGCACTCAGCTGTTCGGTCGTGGTCATGGCAATCTCTGGCGAAAAAAAAGGACTGGGAGCGCTCTCGATGAAGAGAGTCGCTCCCAGTCCTTTATTTCACGACAGAATGATGACTGTTTGATGACGCTCCGGGGAGCGTCAGCACTAAATTGCCATCATCTTACTTCTTGGCCACCTGATTGCTCAGCTTCAGGTAATCGAGCAGTACGCGCCCGGTTTCGGCCAGGTAGGCGTCGTCTTCTGGCTTGACCTTGTCCGGCTCGGCTGCAGCCATTGCGTCTTCGTCTTCTTTCTTCAGCTCTTTGAGCGGCTCTTCGCCTTTGGCTTTGCGACGGATGTTTTCCATCGTCAGTTGCTTGGCGTCGATGTCAGCGTGCTGGGCACGGCGGTCGGCTTCGTTGAGGCTGACGGTTTTTTCTTCCATCAGCTTCTGCGCCAAGGCCAGCTTGTCGCGGATGAACACGAACTCGGCGTCTTTGGCGCTGCGTGCGTCATGCTCGGACTTGAGCTGTGCCAGGTACGGTTTGAACGGATCGACCGCAGGCTTGATCGCTGCCTTGATGGTGTCCCATGGCATGGCTTCCGGCAGGGCGCTTTCGCCGATTTCCTTGGTGTCGATGATCGACGGGTAATCGATGTCCGGCAGTACGCCCTGATGCTGGGTGCTCTGACCGGAAACCCGGTAGAACTTGGCCAGGGTCAGTTTCAGTTCGCCATGGTTCAGCGGCTGAATGGTCTGCACGGTGCCTTTGCCGAAGGTCTGGCCACCGATGATCAGCGCACGATGGTAGTCCTGCATGGCGCCGGCGAAAATCTCCGAAGCCGAGGCGGACAGGCGGTTGACCAGCAGAGCCATCGGGCCTTTGTAGAACGCACCCGGGTTTTCATCTTCCAGGACATCGACGCGGCCATCGGCGTTACGCACGAGGACGGTCGGGCCCTTGTCGATGAACAGGCTGGTCAGCTCGGTGGCTTCCTGCAGGGAACCGCCGCCGTTGTTGCGCAGGTCGATGACCACGCCGTCGACTTTCTCTTTCTGCAGTTCGGTCAGCAGTTTCTTGACGTCACGGGTGGTGCTCTTGTAATCCGGATCACCGGCACGGAATGCCTTGAAGTCGAGGTAGAAGGCCGGGATCTCGATGATGCCGAGCTTGTAGTCCTTGCCGTCCTGCTTCAGGTTCAGCACGGATTTTTTCACCGCCTGGTCTTCAAGCTTCACCGCTTCACGGGTGATCGGCACGATCTTGCTGGTCTGGTCGTTCGGCGCATTGCTGGCCGGAATGACTTCCAGGCGCACCACGGTGCCTTTCGGGCCGCGGATCAGCTTGACCACTTCGTCCAGGCGCCAGCCCACCACGTCGACCATCTCTTTGTTGCCCTGGGCAACGCCGATGATCTTGTCGGCCGGTGCAACCTGCTTGGTCTTGTCGGCAGGGCCTGCCGGAACCAGACGCACGACTTTCACTTGATCGTTGTCGCTCTGCAACACGGCGCCGATGCCCTCAAGGGACAGGCTCATGTTGATGTCGAAGTTCTCCGCGTTATCCGGCGACAGATAGTTGGTGTGCGGGTCGTAGGACATGGCGAAGGTGTTGATGTACGCTTGGAAGATGTCTTCCGCGCGGGTCTGGTCCAGGCGCGCCAACTGGTTCTTGTAGCGCTTGGTCAGGGTTTCCTGGATCTGCTTGGAATCCTTGCCGGCGATCTTCTGCCGCAGCACTTCGTCCTTGACGCGTTTGCGCCACAGGTCGTCGAGTTCTGCGGTGGATTTGAGCCAAGGGGCATCCTTGCGATCGATCAGCAAGGTCTCCTTGGTGGTGAAGTCCATCTTGTCGACGCCCTTGTTCAGCTCCGCAATGGCGAAGTCCAGACGCGCCTTGACGCGGTCCAGATAGCGCTTGTAGATGGTGAACCCGGCGTTGAGGTCGCCGCTCTTGAGGAAGTCGTCGAACTGGGTCTTCCACTTGTCGAATTCGGCGATGTCGCTGGCCATGAAATAGCTGCGCGACGGATCCAGCAGCTTGATGTAGCTGTCGTAGATGATCACCGAGCGCGCATCGTCGAGCGGCGGCTTGCTGTAGTGGTGACGCTTGAGCAACTCGACGACGTTGAGACTGGCGATTACTTCGTCGCGATCAGGCTGCAAGTTGTCCCAGCTGTTGGCTGCGAATGTTTTGCCCGACATCGGCAACAAACCGATACCGATGAAAAGAGCGAGGGCGGTGCTGGGGAGCAAATGCTTCATGCTGATTCGACGCGGGGACAATTGATAACGCATATTAGGCCGTCTTTGAAGTCGCCGGTTCTACGAGAGCCGGTCGCATAATGCAAAAAGCCCGGCGCTACAGCTTCGGGCTCAGTCCAGACTCACTATGGAGGCACTGTGAAGGCATTGCAAGGCGTTGAAGGTCAAGTGGCATGGGTTGAAGAGCCGAGTCCGGCGTGTGATGTAGGACAAGTGCGCATTCGCGTGGCGGCAGCCGGCCTCAATCGTGCCGATTTATTACAGAAAGCCGGGCTTTATCCGCCACCGCCCGGCGCCAGTCAGGTGCTCGGTCTGGAGTGCTCGGGGGTGATCAGCGAAGTCGGCGCCGGATCTTCCTGGCAGGTGGGTGACCGGGTTTGCGCCCTGCTGGCCGGGGGCGGGATGGCTGAAGAGGTGGTCGTCGACGGACGGCACGTGCTGCCGGTGCCCGAGGGTGTCTCGCTGATCGAGGCCGCGGCATTACCCGAGGTTTATGCAACGGTCTGGCTGAATGTGTTTCAACTGGCGGCGCTGAAACCGGGTGAAAAAGTTCTGCTGCACGCTGGGGCCAGTGGAATTGGTTCAGCGGCCATTCAGCTGTGCAAGGCGTTCGGCAACCCGTGCTGGGTCAGCGTCGGTTCATCCGAGCGCTTGGCTTACTGTGAAGCGCTCGGCGCGCAGGGCGGGGTGGTACGCAGCGATGATCTGGAGAGCCTGCGCGACTTCGGTCCGTTTGACGTGATCCTTGATCCGGTCGGTGGCAACTATGCAGCGCTGAACCTCAAGTTGACGGCGCTCGACGGGCGTTGGGTGTTGATCGGTTTGATGGGCGGGCGCGAGGCCAAACTCGATCTGGCGCAGGTGCTGGCCAAGCGTGTGCAGTTACTCGGTTCGACGTTGCGCAGTCGTGACGATCAGTTCAAGGCTGACCTGTTCAGTGACCTGAGCCAGCATGTGTGGCCGCTGTTTGCCGAAGGACGCTTGAGCCCGCAACTGGCGAAGGCCTTCCCGGTGAAAGATGCCGAGGCGGCGTTTGCCGAGCTGGCGAGCAACAAGGTGGCGGGCAAACTGGTCTTGGTGATTGACGACAGCCTGAGCTGACACCCCAAAACCTGTGGCGAGGGAGCTTGTCGGATCGCTGCACCGTCCCGCTGGGGCGCGAAGCGGCCCCAAATCATTCAACGCGGTGAGTCAGAGCAAACCGGTTGACTGGTTTTTCGACTGCTTCGCAGCCGAGCGGGACGGTGCGGCGATCCGACAAGCTCTCTTGCCACAGTTAAGCATCCACATTTGGGACGTCGATCATTTCCAGAGGTGGATTGGCCAGCCGGCTTTTTCGGCGTGCTCCAGTAGCACCGGATCCGGATTCACCACATGCGGGAAATCTACCTTCAGCAGTAGCGGCAGATCATTGCGTGAGTCGGAGTAAAAGCTCGCGCCCTCAAGGTTCTCTTCCTCGGCATCCAGCCATTCCAGCAAGCGGGTGATCTTACCTTCGCGGTAGGTCAGCGTGCCGACGGTATTGCCGCTGTAAACGCCGTGCGCGACTTCCAGTTCGATCCCGAGAACTTCGTCGATGCCGAGGCGATCGGCGATCGGCTTGACCAGGTGCGTGCCCGAGGCCGAGATCACCAGAATCCGGTCGCCGGCCTTGCGGTGGGCGGCGATGGTTTTGGTTGCGTCGCTGAAGATGATCGGTTCGATGAAGTCTTCGACCCACGGGCCGACCAGGTGCTCGACTTCTTCCGGGGTGCGGCCGATCAGCGGTTCGAGGCTGAATGCCATGTAGTCTTCCATGCGCAATTTGCCATGGCTGTAAGCATCCATCAGCTCGTTGTTCTTGCGCATGAACGATTCGGGATCGACCCAGCCCAGGCGCCCCATCTGTTCGCTCCAGAGGGTGGCGCAGTCGCCGTGGATCAGGGTTTCGTCCAGATCAAAAATTGCCAGGGCCATCAGTTCTCTCCGAGAACAGCTGCGAGCTACAAGCTTCGAGCTGCAAGAATTGGAATCAGCTGCGCCGCAGTCTACAACTTGCAGCTTGTAGCTCGAAGCTTGCAGCTGCTTTTAAGCGACTTCACACAGGGCCGTCGGATCGATGGAAAGTGCCAGGCGCTGACCGTCGGGGTGCAGATCCGCCGCCGAGCGGTTGAGCACGTCCACCACCAGTTCCACGCCGCGCGCCTCGACCCGGTAGCGGATCACGTTGCCGAGCAGGCTGTGGCTGCGGATCTGTGCATCGAGTTCGCCATTGAGGCTCAGTTCGATGGCTTCCGGACGAATCGCGATGCGGTGGTTGATCGGCCGTTGCAACAGCTTCGAGGCACTGTCGGCATCGAGCAGGTTGTAGTTGCCGATGAAGCCGGCGGCGAACAGATCCACCGGTGCGGTGTACAAGGTTTCGGCGTCACCGCTCTGGACGATTTTCCCCTGGTTCATCAGGAAAATCCGGTCAGACATGGTCAGCGCTTCTTCCTGATCGTGGGTGACGAAGATCGTGGTCAGGCCGAGTTCGCGCTGGATCTGGCGGATCTGTTCGCGCAGGTGTTTGCGAATCCGCGCGTCCAGTGCCGACAGCGGTTCGTCCAGCAGCAACAGGCGTGGGCGAGTGACCAGCGAGCGGGCGAGGGCCACGCGCTGGCACTGACCGCCGGAGAGCTGGTGCGGATAGCGGCTGGCGAAGTCGTTGAGCTCGACCAGTTTCAGCACCTCGGCGACACGCTTGTGGCTGTCGTCGGCATTGACCTTCTGCATGCGCAGGCCGAAGGCGACGTTCTGTTCGACGGTCATGTTGGGGAACAGCGCATAGCTCTGGAACACCATGCCGATCCCGCGTTTTTGCGGACTCAGCGGCACGATGTCGACGCTATCAAGCAGGATCTTGCCGCCGTCCACCGGCGTCAGTCCGGCAATGCAGCGCAGCAGCGTGGACTTGCCGCAACCGGACGGGCCGAGCAGGGTGACGAATTCGCCCTTGTTGATTTCGCAGTTGATGTCGCTGAACACCGTGGTGCCCGCGTAGTTTTTCTTCAGGTTCTGGACGCTGACATAGCTCATTCGCTTTTGTCCTTGTTCAAGATGTTGGCGATCCAGGTCAGGACCAGCACGAAAAAGAAGTACGAGATCACCAGCGCACTGGTGAAGTGCCCGCTGCTGTTGCGCATGTTGTTCAGATACACCTGCAGGGTTTCGTAGCGGGTGCCGACGAGGATGTTGGCGAACACGAATTCACCGAACAGGAACGAGAACGACAGCAGCAACGCGACCATCAGGCCTTTGCGCAGATTCGGCAGCACCACCAGGAACGCGGCCTGAAAGGTGCTGGCGCCGAGCAGTTGCGCGGCGTCCATCAGGTCGCGCAGGTTGATCGCCTGCAGGTTGTTGGTGATTGCCCGGTACATGAACGGCAGCGCCACGGTGAAGTAGCAACCGATCAGGATCCACGGTGTGCCGACCATCGCCAGCGGGCCGGAACCGTAGAGCTGCAACAGCCCCACCGAGGACACCACCGGCGGCACTGCGAAGGGCAGCAGGATCAGGATGTTCATCAGCGCATCGAGTTTCGGGAAGTGGTAATGCACCACGAACAGCAGCGGCAGAATCAGCACCACTGACAGCACCAGCGCGCCGACGCACACCAGCAGCGATTGGCCGAAGGCGTGCAGGAAGCGCGGATCGCTCCACAGCTGCACGTACCATTTGAAGGTGAAGCCACTGGGCAGAATGGTTGCCGACCAACTGCTGGCGATCGAGTAGATCAGCGTGCCTACCAGCGGCAGCAGCAGGATCGCGAACAGCAGATAAACCACGACGCGGTGGTAGACGCCGGCCGGGCCGGATTCAGCGCGAGACATGGTAGCTCCTCTTCAACAGCAGTTGATGCACGACGGTGACGATGGTCATCAACGCCACCAGCACCACGGCCAGGGCGCTGGCCAGGTTCGGGTCCAGCGAAATGTCGCCGGAGACCATCGCCGCGATGCGGATCGGCAGCACGTTGAAGTTGCCGGTGGTCAGGGCATACACGGTGGCGTAGGCGCCGAGGGCGTTGGCCAGCAGGATCACGAATGTGCCGAGCAGCGCCGGGGTCAGCACCGGCAGGCCGATGTGGCGCCAGAACTGCCAGCCGTTGGCGCCGAGCAGCGCAGCGGATTCACGCCAGTCTTCACGCAGGGCGTCGAAGGCCGGGTAAAGCAGCAGCACGCCGAGGGGAATCTGGAAGTAGGTGTAGAGGATGATCAGACCCGTCTTCGAGTACAGGTTGAAATCCTCAATGATCCCCGCCTGCTTGAGCATGATGGTGATGCTGCCGTTGAAACCGAGCAGGATGATGAACGCGAACGCCAGGGGCACGCCGGCGAAGTTGCTGGTCATGTTGGCGAAGGCATTCACGAAATTGCGCAGTTTCGAGTCGACCCGGCGCAGGGAATACGCACCGAGTACGGCGATGATGATGCCGAACACGCTCGACCAGAAGCTGATTTCCAGGCTGTACTGGATCGCCTGCAAATAGAACTTCGAACTGAAGATCTTGCTGAAGTTGGCGAAGCCCCAGCCGAACTCTTCCGACTGCAGGCTGTTGATCATCACCCAGACCAGCGGGGCGATTTCGAACACGATAAAAAACAGGGCGAAGGGCACCAGGCACAAGGCTGCCAGCCATTTGCCGCGAGTCATGGCATTCACTTGAGCAGCTCCCGGCATACAGGTTTGTCGTGGGGCACGCCGAGCAGTTCGCAGACGGTGCCGCAGATGTCAGTCTGTTTCGGCGCCGCGTCGGCATTGAAGCTGAAGGCGTCACCAAGGACGAACAGCGGCACCTGGCGTTCTTCCGGCAGCAGGCCGTTGTGCGAGCGGTCGTTGTTCATGCCGTGGTCGGCGGTCACCAGCACCTGATAACCGGCGTCGAGCCAGGTTTGCAGGTAGTCGGCGAGAATGATGTCCGCCGAGCGCGCGCTGTTGCGATATTGCGAGGAATCGAGACCGTGCTTGTGCCCGGCGTCGTCGATGTTCATCGGGTGGACCAGCAGGAAGTTCGGCGCATGGCGCAGGCGCAGGTTTTCCGCGTCGGCGAACAGGTGCGAATCCGGATAGTGGTCATTCCAGTAGAAGTGGCCGTGCTGGATCGGCAGCGACAGATTGTCGGTATGTCGGTCGCGGGCGGCAACGAACGGCGAACGGTTATACAGCTCGCTGACCCAGTGGTAGGCCGCTGCGGCGGTTTTCAGGCCGGCGTCGCGGGCGTAGTGATAGATGCTGCGCTGATTGGACAGGCGCGCAACGTTGTTGTGGACGATGCCGCTGTCGATCGGCGGCACGCCGGTGAGGATGCATTCATAAAGCGGTCGGGACAGGGCCGGCAACTCGCACTCCAACTGATAGAGCACGGCGCGTCCTGCGCCAACGTAAGCCTGCAGATGCCCCATGGCGTGACGCGCGACCTCAAAGTTGAGGCCGTCGAGCACGACAAGGATGACGTTGTGCTTCATAGGGGCAAAAACTCCGAAAACAAAACTGGAACCAACCCATGTAGGAGCTGCCGCAGGCTGCGATCTTTTGATTTTGATTTTAAAAACCAGATCAAAAGATCGTCCGAACGCGGCCCGAGCCTGCGGCAGCTCCTACAGATGAAGGATTACTTCATCTCGACGATGACTTCTTCGTTCCACTTCTGCGGCAGGGCCTTGGAGGTTTTTTCCCACGCGTCGGCGTCCTTGATCGGCGTGACCTTTTTGTACTGCTCGTTTGGCAGCAGTTTGGCTTTCACGTCTTCCGGCAGTTGCAGGTGTTCGGCACGAATCGGACGGGCGTTGCCGCGCGCCAGGTTGGTCTGGCCGGCGTCGCTGAAGATGTATTCGCGGGTCAGCTTGGCGGCGTTCGGGTTTTTCGCGTACTTGTTGATGATGGTGGTGTAGCCGGAAATCACCGAGCCGTCGGACGGGATCAGCACCACGTAGTCATCCGGGTTGGCCATCTTGGCCTTGTAGCTCAGGCCGTTGAAGTCCCAGACCACGCCGACTTCGATCTCGCCTTTTTCCATGGTGGCGATGGTCGGGTTGGCCATCGACAGGCGACCCTGCTTGGCAATGTCTGCAAACAGCAGAAGGGCCGGCTGGATGTTCTTCTCGTCGCCACCGTTGGCCAGGGCCGCGGCCAGTACGCCGTTGGCGGCTTGCGCGGCGGTGCTCACGTCACCGATGGAGACCTTGTATTTGCCGCCCTTGAGGTCAGCCCATTTGGTTGGCACTTCGGAGCCGTGCAGCAGTTTCTTGTTGACGATGAAGGCGATGGTGCCGGTGTAGGCCAGTGCCCAGTTGCCGTCCTTGTCCTTGGCCCAGTCCGGAACCTGATCCCAGGTGCTTGGCTTGTACGGTTGGACCACGCCCTGCTTGACCGCGATCGGGCCGAAGGCGGCACCCACGTCGCCGATGTCGGCGGTGGCGTTGTCTTTTTCGGCGGCGAACTTGGCGATTTCCTGGGCCGAGCTCATGTCGGTGTCGATGTGTTTCAGGCCGTAGGTCTTGGCCAGGTCTTCCCAGGTGCCTTTCCAGTTGGCCCAGTCATCGGGCATGCCGACGCTGTTGACGGCGCCTTCCGCTTTCGCAGCGGCTTCGAGGGTTTTCAGATCGGTGCCGGCCGCCATGGCGGCGGTGCACATTGCAATGGTCGAGCCTAACAGTGTTGCCAGGAAAAGCTGTTTCATTCCGAAGCTCCTTGGTCGTGTTCAACGCTGCGATTGCGGTTTGTGTTGGTCTAGGTCAGCAATACCTGAGCCAATTTAAGGGGAATGGATGACACTTTGATGTCGGCGCTCGCCCGGCAGGGCTTTTATTGGCCCGGTTCTGGTGGTTGCCCGGTAAGCGTAGACCAAGGTCAAAGCCCCGGCTGGCAAGGGACTTGGCCGATGTATTGCAAGTCATGAAGGCGACCGTCGGGCGGGTTTGTCATCTCTCGGTCATCTGCACTGCCTAGGCTTGCCCTACATGGAAACGGCTGGCAGGCCGTCCGGTTTTTGCCCTGAAACAGTGCTGGTCTAGTCCAGATAGGTAACGTTGATGCGTGATGAGGCAACAAAAGCGGTGACAGCCATCGGCCAGGTGCTGCAGGAGCAGCTCGATCACGGCTTGTTGGCGCCGGGCAGCAAACTGCCGGCCGAGCGCAAGCTCAGTGAGTTGTTCGGTACCACACGCATCACGGTGCGCGAGGCGCTGTTGCAGTTGGAAGCGCAGGGGCAGATTTACCGCGAGGAGCGGCGCGGCTGGTTCGTCTCGCCGCCGCGTCTGGCGTACAACCTGATGCAGCGCAGTCACTTTCACGCGATGGTCAGTGCGCAGGGGCGGGTGCCGTCGACCGAGGTGATTTCGGCGCGCCTGCAGCCCGCTTCGGCGGCGGTGTGTGCGTGGTTGCAGTTGCCGGCGTTGTCGAGCGTGATTCAGATTTGCCGGTCGCGGCGGATTGATGGGCGGCTGGTGCTGTATGTGGAGCACTATCTGAATCCGCAGTATTTTCCGGGGATTCTGGGGTTTGATTTGAATCAGTCGATTACTGAGTTGTATGCGCGGCATTACGATTTGCACTATGGGCGGGTGCGGTTCGAGATTGTGCCGACTTCGTTGTCGGTGGATGCGGCGGCGGCGTTGCGTGTTTCTGTCGGGAGTCCGGGGTTAAGGATTGCTCGGGTCAATTATGATCAGCATGAGCGGTTGATTGATTGTGATCTGGAGTTTTGGCGGCATGATGCGATTCACGTTGGGGTTGATGTGGTTTGAGTGTTTGGCCTTGGCGGCCTCTGGGCCGACCAGGCTGTTGGGCTCTGGGTGAATATCCGGTTCTTTGGGTGCTGCCGCTGGCGGTTTCGCTCTTACAGCGACTCACTTTTCCAGACGCCGAAAAGTAAGCAAAAGGCTTGGCCCCGGCGTTCGGCCCTCGCCGTGGCTCGGGTTCCTTCGTTGCGGGGTTCATCCGGGGGGCATCGCCTACGGTTTGCTTCGCTGCACCTCCTCTCGATGTGTTTGGCTTCGCCAAACGGTCGCTGCGCTCCCACCCCCGGATAAACCCCTCCACTCAGCCTGCCGAAGGGGCCTTTCAGATCAAGAGCTGCAGCCGAGCTAACGCTCATCCTGTTGAGTGGTGAAGAGCCTGCGGTCGGCTTTTGCTTTTCTGTAGGAGTGAGCCTGCTCGCGATGGCGGCCTGACAGCCGACCATCTCCAGCTGAATGCATTCAATCCAACTGTGGGAGCGAGCCTGCTCGCGAAGGCGCCCCCACTGTCACTTCATCTTTACTTGCCCGCCCCGGCATTGGCATACAGATAGTCCGTCGCCAACGACGCCATCGTCCTCACGCCTACCACCAGCGCCGACTCATCGACAAAGAACCCCGGATTATGATTTGGCGCAGCCTTGCTCATGTCCTGGTCCCTTGGCGTCACCCCGAGAAACACGAACAACCCTGGCACTTCCTTGGCCAAGAACGAGAAGTCTTCCGCTCCACCCACCAGGGGTGCATTCACCACATCGTCCTTGGCCGCCCACTTCAACGTCGGCAGCATTTTTTCCGTCAGTGCCGGGTTGTTGATCGTGGGGTCGTATTTTTCGATGATGGTCACATCGGCTTTCGCGCCGCCGCTTTCGGCGATTTTTTCGATGGTCTGGCGCACGTCGGCGTGGAGTTTCTGGCGGATGCCGTAGTCGTAGGAGCGGATGGTGCCGCTCATGTCCACGGACTCGGGAATGATGTTGTAGCGGGTGCCGCCGTTGATGGTGCCGATGCTGACCACCGACGGATACGACGAGATGTCGGTGCGCCGGCTGACAACGGTTTGCAGGCCGACGATGGTTTGTGCGCCGACGGTGATCGGGTCGATGCCGTCCCAGGGGCGGCCGGCGTGGGTTTGTTTGCCGAGGATTTTGATGCGCAGGTCGTCGGAGCTGGCCAGGGTGGCGCCTGGGCGGTAGGCGATCTGGCCGGCGGGGACGCCGGCCCAGACGTGCAGGCCGAAGACGGCATCGGGTTTGGGGGATTTCATCACGCCTTCCTCGACCATCATTTTCGCGCCCCAGGTATTTTTGCCGTCGGGGATGAAGTTGCTCGGGCCTTCTTCGGCGGGCTGGAAATAGAACACCACGGTGCCGGGCAGGGTGTCGCGCAGGCCTGTGAGGATTTTCGCCGTGCTCAGCAGGATCGCGGTGTGGGCGTCGTGGCCGCAGGCGTGCATCACGTCGACTTCTTTGTCCAGATAAGTGCCTTTGGCTTTCGAGGCGAACGGCAGGTCGGCGACTTCCTTGACCGGCAATGCGTCCATGTCGGCGCGCAGGGCCACAGTCGGGCCGGGCAGGGCGCCTTTCAGGATGGCGACCACGCCGGTGCGGGCGACGTTGGTTTTGACTTCCAGGCCCAGCGCCTTGAGCTGTTTGGCGACGAGTTCCGCGGTGCGTTTTTCGCTGTTGCCCAGTTCCGGGTGGGCGTGGATGTCGCGGCGGGTTTCCAGCAGTTCCGGTTCAAGGGCCTGGGCCTGCGCGGCGATTTGTTCGCGGGTGCTGTCCAGGGTGGCAGCACCGGCGTGGCCGGCGACAAGGCTGAGCAGAAGGGCTTGGGCAATGCGGGTCAGCTGCATCGGGTTTCTCCATGGTTATTGTTTTTCTGGCTTCCCTGCCTGTGACCCGCACGTCGCGCCCAAGTGCTATTCCTTGGGCTGGCCACCGCCGGCGGTGATCACTTGCACGCTCATGCGCGGCGTTGCCAGGTCGAGGCCAGCCTCGTCGAGGTGGCGTTTGAGCGACAGGTTGAACGCTCGGGAAACTTCCCATTGTTTGATCGGCGCAGTCTTGAAGCGGGCGCGCAGGATCGCGCTGCCGGACTCGAAACTTTCCACCCCCTGAATCTCCAGCGGCGACCAGATGTTGCGCCGTTGCAGGGGATCGGTGCGCATTTTCTGGCCGACTTCGCGCATCAGTTTGATCGCGTCGTCGATTTCCATGTTGTACGGCACTGCCACGCGGAAAATCGCGTAGCCGAATTCCCGCGAGTAGTTCTTGATGCTTTTGATTTCGCTGAACGGGATGGTGTGGACGATGCCGTCGATGTCGCGCAGGCGTACGGTGCGGATGGTCAGGCCTTCGACGGTGCCGAGGTGGCCGCCGACGTCGACGTAGTCGTCAATCGCCAGCGAGTCTTCGATGATGATGAACAGACCGGTGATCAGGTCCGCCACCAGCGACTGCGCACCGAAACCGATGGCCAGACCGATCACACCGGCACCGGCCAGCAGTGGCGTGACGTTCATGCCCATGTTCGCCAGGGCGACGATCAGCGCAATGATGAAGATCGCCACGAACAGCACGTTGCGGATCAGCGGCATCATCGTCTGCGCACGGGCATTCGCCAGGCCTTTGCGCGAGCGGGTGAGGGCGTGGTGCACGGCGGTGTCGGCGAGGATCCAGATCAGCCAGGAGAAAATCAGCGTGCCGATCAGGCTGAACAGTTTGACGCTGACGTCGTGCCCTTCGCCCTCGGCGAAACCGATCAGCGACTTGCCCCACACGCGCAGGCCGAGTTCGATGAAGGTCAGCCACACCAGCAGGTGGGCTAGGGTGTAGAAGAAGCTTTTCAGGCGTTCCGAATACAGCGCATGGCGCTTCGGCCCGCGCTGCGGTTTGAGCGAGTGACGGCGCACGAGGCCGTTGATCACCATGCACATCACCAGCAGCACCGTGCAGATCAGCGATTGGCGCAGGGCGGTGCTGGTGTCGCCGGCGGAGACGAAGGTGGCGAACAGCGAGATGCCGACCAGCACTAGCGCCGGCACGTACCAGAAGGTGCCGAGGATATCGATGGTGTCGCTGAGGGCGCGACGGGTCAGACGGCGTGACAACGGCTGGTTGCGGATCAGGTGCGCGATCGGCCGGCGGAAGCGCAGGATGAACAGGCCGGTGAACAGCGCCGCGAGCACGTTGGTGATCGTCGCGGTGGTGTGCGCCAGGTGCACGCCGAGGCTTTCCACCAGGCGCGGGTCGTTCAGCGCCTCACCAAACGCGGCGAAGCTGCCGATCAGCCACAGTGGGCGAAAGGCCTGATGGCGCAGGATGTACAGCGCCCGGTGCCGATGCGGGCCGTCGAGCAGCGAGAACGCAATCACGCAGATCGCCGAGAAACAGGTGCCGACCACCAGCGCATAGGCCAGCACCATCGCCAGGCTCTTGCCCAATGACGACGGCAGCGCGTAGCTCATGTAGACGGTGATCACCAGGGCAATCAGCCACGGCCCGAGCTTGCGCAGGGCGAAGCGCAGCATGTCGAGGGCCTTGGGGTGCTGCGGCAGTTCTTCGGTCAGACCGAAGCGCATGCGCACCCGGTGACCGAGCCAGATCAGCGCGGCGGCGAGCAGGCTCCAGACCATCAGGATCACGGCGAAGGCGAAGATGATCGGCAGCCATTCACTGGCCGGCAACATCAGGTTATCGAGTTCGTCCTTGGCCAGATCGAATTCGTCAGACCAGCGGGTGAGCGGGCTATCGTCACCGGAGAACTGTTTCTCGAAACTCGCCAGCGTGCCGCCGATCAGGCCGAGAACGCCTTCTTCCGGTGAGGCCTGGGCCTTTTTCGTGGCGTCGCGCAGCTTTTTCAGATCGGTCAGCAACTGCGCGCGTTGCTTGTCGTTTTCCAGCGACTTGATGACTTCATCCAGCGACTGGCCCAGTGGCTCCTGCGCCTCGGGCTGTGTCTTGGTGGTGTTGAGCAGGCCCGGCAAACCGACCGCGTGGGCAGGGGCCAGCGGCAGCAGCGTCATCAGGCAGACAAGGAACAGGCAGGGCAGAGCAAACAGACGAGCGAACACTAGGCGGTCAACCTCGCAAAGGGGCGAATTGAGCGAGTGTACGAGGCAGCCAGAATCAATGCGAGCCGAGCGCCGATTTATTCGTTGAGTTTGGCGAGGATCTTGTAGACCACGGTCGCCAGGATCATCAGCATGCCGACCCACATGGCAAAGACCCCGACGTTCTTGTCGCGGAAGTTGAAGCCAATGGCCAGCAGGATCATTCCGCACAGGATGGGAATGAGCATGGTGTGGAAGGAGGACATCGAAATCATGGTGACTGCCTTGTCGAAATGAATGATGTAAGTCTAGGTCGGTTTTGGCTGACAGGTATTGATCTGTGTAGGAGCTGCCGCAGGCTGCGATCTTTAGATCTTTGTTTTTGTAAATCAAAAGCCAGATCAAAAGATCGCTGCCTGCGGCAGCTCCTACAGGGATTTGCGATCAGCCTGAAGAGATGAGCTTACGGTAACTCGCGGCTGGCGTAGAACGCGCTCAGCACTTTCACCAGATGTGCCAGGTCGTGGCTGCCGCACAATTCGCGAATCGAGTGCATGGCGAAGGTCGGCAGGCCGATGTCGACGGTGCGCACGCCCAGGTGGCTGGCGGTGATCGGGCCGATGGTCGAGCCGCAACCCATGTCGCTGCGCACCACGAAGCTTTGCACCGGCACTTCTTCGGCCATGCACAGGTGGCGGAAGAACCCGGCGGTTTCGCTGTTGGTGGCGTAACGCTGGTTGCTGTTGACCTTGATCACCGGACCGGCGTTGAGTTTCGGGCCGTGGTTGGCGTCGTGCTTCTCGGCGTAGTTGGGGTGTACGCCGTGGGCGTTGTCGGCCGAGACCAGCAGCGATTTCTGAATGGTACGGACGAACTCGTCACCTTCAGGCAGCAGACGGCGCAGGGTCTGCTCGAGCATCGGACCGTCGGCACCGCAGGCCGAGCAGGAACCGACTTCTTCGTGGTCGTTGCACACCAGCACGCAGGTTTCTTCGGTGTCGGCATTGAGCAGGGCCTGCAGGCCGGCGTAGCAGGACAACAGGTTGTCCAGGCGTGCCCCGGCAATGAAGTCACCGTGCAGGCCGATGATCGCCGCGCTTTGCGTGTCGTAGAAGCTCAACTCGTAATCCAGCACCACGTCGGCGTTCAGGCCATGTTCGCGGGCCAGTTGATCGGTAAGTACGGCGCGGAAATCGACGCGTTCGTCACCGGCGAATTGCGCGAGGATCGGCGGCAGCTCGGTCTGCGCGTTGATCGCCCAGCCCTGGTTGGCTTCACGGTTGAGGTGAATCGCCAGGTTGGGAATGATCGCGATCGGTGCCTTGAAGTCGATCAACTGGCTTTCGACCTTGCCATCGCGGCGGAAGGTCACGCGGCCGGCCAGCGACAGGTCGCGGTCGAACCACGGCGCCAGCAGCGCGCCACCGTAGACCTCAACGCCCAGTTGCCAGAAGCCCTGGCGTTGCAGTTCCGGTTGCGGCTTGACCCGCAGGCACGGGCTGTCGGTGTGGGCGCCGACCAGACGGATTCCGTCGTGCAGCGGCGAGTTGCGGCCCATTTTGATCGCGACAATCGAGGAGTCGTTGCGGGTGACGTAATAGCGGCCGTTGGCCTCGGTGTTCCATGGCTCGCGCTCGTCGAGGCGCACATAACCGGCGGCCTCCAGACGCTGAACGAGGCTGGCGGTGGCGTGGAACGGGGTAGGGGAGGCCTTGAGGAAGTCGATCAGGCCTTGGTTCAACTCTTCGCGCATAAGAAGCTCCAGACAGCAATGGGCGGGAGTTTAACGCATCGGCCGGGGAATTGAATCCGAAGCCGATTCCTGTAGGCGCTGCGGCACGCTGCGATCCATTGATCTGGATTTCAACCAACACAATCAAAAGATCGCCGCGTGCCACAGCGCCTGCAGAGAAAAGTGCTGTTCAGCGGGCCGCGGTCACGCGCTTTTTCAGATAGCTCATGATCAGTTTTTCGTCTTCCGGCTTGTCCGGGCGCGGCAACTGTTGCGGCCATGGGCTCTGGCTCAGCAGTTTTTTCTGACGGCTTTCGTCCCAGCGGAGTATTTCCCGCGAGGCACATTCCCACCATTCGTGTCGGCACACGCTGTAGTACGGATCCTCGGGCGCAGCGCTGCCGTACAGCAGATCGCGCCCGACCTTGCGCAGGGCACCTTTCTGATGGCGCAGCTTCCATTTGATTTTCAGGCGGCGCCAGGCGGACGGGAATGGTTTGACCCGCGGCACATCGGTGCACAGGTCCACCAGACGCTGGCTGAACTGCTCGCCGTGCTGGGAGAAGAAATACGTCTGCATCGCGTGGAAGAAACGTTTTTCTGCGAAGTAGTGGTAGACGTGTTTGCGCGCCTCCACCACCTGACGCTCGCGCATGGCGTACGACAGGGCGATCTGCTCGATGGTGTGGATTTCAAAGCCGCCGAGGGTCCATTCATCGATCAGACGGATCGATGCTTCGAACAGCGCCGAATCACCCTCGGTCACGCCACACAGGCCGCTGTTGTAGAGCTTGAAGCCATTATCCGGGGTCACCCCGTGGCTGCGCAGGTCACGACCGAGTTTTTGATAGTCGGCGCGCCGGTGCACGTCTTTCCAGTCGTACTCGAAGCGATCCATGACCGAGCGGTTCGGCTCGATGAATTTGAACAACTGGCTCGGGTGGCGGATGAACAGGGTGTCGGTGTCGACGAACAAGGTCTTTTCCGCCCACTGCATGCCCGCCGCGATGGCGCAGGCCTTGCGGCGGTGGTGATAACCGTGAGTGCCTTGCCAGCGAGTCAGGGTCGCGGCGTCCAGCAACACCGTGTCGACCGGCCAGCCGGCATAGTCGTCGGGACGATCGGTGAGGATGCGGATCGCCGGACGCTCGCCATTTTTGGCTTGGGACAGCGCGGTCAGGATGCTGAACTTGGCTTCGCGCCGGTACACATCCTGATTGCCGTAAATCAGGTAAAGCAGCTGGTGACGAACCTTCTTGGGAGGTGTCGCCAGGGTGTCGATACAACTCATCCGAAACTGAATCCTTGTCTTAACTGCAGCGCTGCCGCTCAGGCAACACTTAAAACGGCGCCGGGCATTCGAAGCGCAGGCGCTCGCCGGTTTGCGGGTGGGTGAAGCTCAGCATGCTCGCGTGCAGGCACAAACGCGGCCAGGCGGCCAAGGCCTGCTCATGGGCGTAGAGCCCGTCGCCCAGCAGCGGATGGCCGATGGACAACATGTGCACGCGCAACTGGTGCGAACGACCGGTGATCGGTGTCAGTTCGACGCGGCACCAATCGCCGCAACGTTCCAGGACGCGCCAGAAGGTCAGTGCATGTTTGCCGAATTCGTGGTCGACCACGTGCCGCGGTTTGGTCGGCGGATCGTAGCGCAGGGGCAGGTCGATGCTGCCGCTGTCCAGGTCCGGCTGACCCCATGCCAGGGCAGTGTAGGCTTTCTCTGTTTCACGATCGTGAAACTGCCGCGACAGTTCGCGGTGGGTATCAGCGTCGCGAGCCAGCAGAATGATGCCGGAGGTTTCCCAGTCCAGGCGATGGACGATGCGTGCTTCCGGGTAGCCGTTTTCCTGCAGGCGGGTAATCAGGCAGTCCTTGTTGTCGTCGGCGCGACCGGGCACCGATAGCAGCAACGTCGGTTTGTCGACCACCAGTACGGCGGCGTCCTGATGAATGATGCGGATGTTGGACAACGGCATTAAAACAGCCTCGTAACAAATGCCAACGGCGGTTCAGGACCATTCCCGTATAGGGATGGCCCTGAACCGCCGTCGTTCCTGCCGGATCGACTCAGCGATCTGGCAGGGTGATGTTGAGTTCCAGAATCGAGCAACTGCCCTGGCTTTCCAGTGCAACATGTACGTCGTCGTTGCCGATGTTGACGTACTTGCGGATCACGTCGACCAGTTCCTTCTGCAAGGCTGGCAGGTAATCCGGTGTGCTGCGCTGGCCGCGCTCATGCGCCACGATGATCTGTAGACGCTCTTTCGCTACCGAGGCGGTACTTGGCTTTTTGTTGGCACGAAAGAAGTCAAAAAGGTTCATTACCTACCTCCAAACAGGCGCTCGAAGAATCCCTTCTTCGTAACATCGAGGAAACGATGTTCTTTTTCTTTGCCCAGCAGACGATCAACGGCATCGCTGTAGGCCTGACCGGCGTCGCTCTGGTCGTCGAGAATTACCGGGACACCCGAGTTGGAAGCTTTCAGGACTGCCTGCGACTCAGGGATGACGCCCAGCAGGGCCACCGCCAGGATTTCCTTCACGTCTTCGACGCCGAGCATCTCGCCATCACTGACGCGCTGCGGGTTGTAACGGGTCAGCAGGAGGTGTTCCTTGATCGGATCTTCGCCTTTTTCGGCGCGACGCGATTTGCTGGCCAAAAGGCCCAGCATGCGGTCGGAGTCACGTACCGAAGACACTTCCGGGTTGGTCACGATGATCGCTTCGTCGGCGAAATACATGGCCAGGTGCGCACCTTTCTCGATGCCCGCCGGGGAGTCGCAGACCACGAAGTCGAAGTCTTCCTTGAGCGCCATCAGGACTTTTTCCACGCCTTCCTGAGTCAGCGCGTCTTTGTCGCGGGTCTGGCTGGCGGCCAGCACGTAAAGGTTTTCCAGGCGCTTGTCTTTGATCAGTGCCTGTTGCAGGTTGGCTTCGCCGTTGACCACGTTGACGAAGTCATACACCACGCGACGCTCGCAACCCATGATCAGGTCGAGGTTACGCAGGCCCACGTCGAAGTCGACGATCACTGTTTTGTGGCCGCGCAGAGCGAGGCCGGTACCGATAGCGGCGCTGGTGGTGGTCTTACCCACACCACCCTTGCCGGATGTAACCACGAGAATCTTGGCCAAGGTGTTTCACCCCTAAGGAAGAAGGACTGTTCAGCCCCTGAAAAACATCTCTTGAAAACTACTGCAGTCGGACAGCCTTGGCTGGAATTCGGCGCAAGTCGCACTTGCCGGGGGCAAACACTCCTTGATCCTTTTTCCTACTTCGTTTGAGCCGTTTTCGCTACGTTTTAGAGATGCTTGGAAAATGCGGCAGTATCCGTTAAAGCCGAATGATGTTCAACACGTCGGCCGACAGGCTGACCTGTACGCCGGAGCCCCACAGCGGATCTCGACGCAAATCTTCGGAAACCTTGTAATGCCCGGCGATGGAGATGAGTTCAGCGCTCAATTGCTGACAGAAAATCCGGGCCTTGGTATCGCCTTTGACGCCGGCCAGTGCGCGACCACGCATCGGGCCGTATACATGGATGTTGCCATCGGCGAGAAGTTCCGCCCCCGGGCTGACCGAAGACACCACGACCAGATCGCCACCCTGGGCGTATATCTGTTGGCCACCACGTACTGGCGTAGTGATAACTCGGGTCGGTTTGACGGTCGGCTCCGGCGGCTTTTCCGGTTTCTTTTTGACTTCCGGTTCCGGGGCTTCCAGCGGTCGCTCACGGGCGCCGGACGGCGGCAGCACCGGGATGTCGATGGCGATGGCGGCGGCGATGTCTTCGATACGGCTGGCACGGATGGCCAGGGTGCGCAGGCCATGCTGGCGGCACACGCGCATCAGCCCGGGCAGGTCGACTGCGCCTTCACCCGGCGGCAGTTTGTCCAGCGCCAGGACCAACGGTGCATTGCTGAAGAAGTTCGGCGCCTGGGCGACTTTGGCCGCCAGTTGCCGATCAAGGCTGTCGAGGTCGTTGCGGGACAACTCCAGCACCGTAATGGCCAGCATGCTGCCCTTCAACTGGAACACGGGATCTTGGTCTGGCGATTCGTTTTGGCTCATATCGGCATACAACGGCTTGTCACTAAAAGTGCCGAGACTTATAACGAGAACGCCCGCGAGCCGCAAGCCGGGTCGAACGATGTAGAATGCGCGGCCACTGTATTTACGGAAGCTTTAATGGATCGCCCGCGTTTTCGAAAAGCCTATCTTTCTCCCCGCTTCTGGCCGCTCTGGTGCGGTCTGGGGCTGTTGTGGCTGGTCGTGCAGTTGCCGTATCCGGTTTTACTGACGATCGGTCGCGTCCTTGGTGCCTTGATGTATCGCGTGGCCGGCGACCGGCGGCGCATTGCCAAGCGCAATCTTGAGCTGTGCTTCCCGGAAAAGTCCGCCGCCGAGCGCAAACGCCTGCTCAAGGAGAACTTCGCCTCCACCGGCATCGCGTTTTTTGAAATGGCGATGAGCTGGTGGTGGTCCCGCGAGCGTCTGGCGAAACTGGCGCACGTCGAAGGGCTGGAGCATTTGCAAAAGGCCCAGCGCGAAGGCAAGGGCGTGATCCTCATGGCGGCGCACTTCACCACGCTGGAAATCGGCGCCGCGCTGCTCGGCCAGCAACACACCATCGACGGCATGTACCGCGAGCACAAGAACGCGTTGTTCGACTTCGTCCAGCGTCGCGGCCGCGAGCGACACAACCTCGACTCGCTGGCGGTGGAACGCGACGACGTGCGCGGCATGCTCAAGTTGCTGCGCTCGGGCCGGGCAATCTGGTACGCACCGGATCAGGACTACGGCGCCAAGCAAAGCATCTTTGTGCCGCTGTTCGGCATTCAGGCGGCGACCGTGACCGCGACCACCAAATTCGCCCGTCTGGGCAAGGCGCTGGTGGTGCCGTTCACTCAGCAGCGTCTGGCCGACGGCAGCGGGTACCGGTTGGTGATCCATCCGCCGCTGGAAGACTTCCCGGGCGATACCGAGGAATCCGACTGCATCCGTATCAATCAGTGGGTGGAAAGTGCGTTGCGCGCCTGCCCTGAGCAATACTTGTGGGCACACCGTCGCTTCAAGAGCCGTCCACCGGGCGAGCCGAAGTTGTACGCCAAGCGTCGCCGTTGATCGACCCATTCCTTTAGGCACCATGGAGCGTTGCGATGAGCCCAGCTGAACCGGTCACAGGTTTGATTCTTTCCGGCGGCGGGGCTCGGGCGGCGTATCAGGTGGGGGTGCTGGCGGCGATTGCCGAATTGCTGCCGTTGGGGGCGGACAATCCGTTTCCGGTGATCGTCGGCACCTCGGCCGGGGCGATCAACGCGGTCAGCCTGGCCAGTGGCGCCAGTGATTTTCGCGCCGCCATCGAACGCCTCACACTGTTCTGGCAGGGCTTTCGCAGCCATCGGGTGTTGCGCAGCGACTGGCCCGGGGTGATCCGTCAGGCCAGCCGCTTTGTCAGTCACAGCTTGCTCGGCATCGGTCGTCAATTGCCGGTGGCGCTGCTCAACAGTTCGCCGCTGCGCGACCTGCTCAATGAAAAACTGCACATGCCGGGCATCGCCGAATCCATCGCGCGCAAGCAATTGCATGCGGTGGCGGTGACCGCGTTCGGCTACGAGTCGGGGCAAGCGGTGACGTTCTATCAGGGCGGCGGCAAGATCGATGCGTGGCTGCGCCATCGGCGAATCGGCGTGCCGGCGCAGTTGTCGGTGGACCACCTGCTCGCCAGTTCGGCGATCCCGTTGCTGTTTGCGCCGGTGAAAATCGGTGAGGAATATTTCGGTGACGGCGCTGTGCGGCAATCGGCACCGATCAGCCCAGCCTTGCATCTGGGCGCGAGCCGGGTGCTGGTGGTGGGCGTGAGTGGCAACCCGCGCGGTTTCGATCCACAGCAGCCGCTGGAGCGCGCTTACACCGGGCAGCAGCCGACGCTGGCGCAGATCGGCGGGCACATGCTCAACAGCACATTCATCGACAGCCTGGAGAGCGACATCGAGTTGCTGCAGCGCCTGAACCAGTTCAGTCACCTGATGCCCGAGGGCGTACCGACGCGCGAACTGGGCGTGGCGCCGGTGGAGGTGCTGGTGATTGCGCCGAGTCAGCCGATCGATGAAATCGCGGCGCGGCATCGCCAGGAATTGCCGGCGGCGCTGCGCTTGTTCTTGCGCGGACCGGGGGCGACCAAGACCAGTGGGGCAGGGGTGTTGAGTTATCTGCTGTTCGAGGCGGGGTATTGCAGCGAGCTGATTGACCTGGGACGACGCGATGCGTTGGCCAAGCGCGAGGAACTGTGCCGGTTTTTGGGGTTAACTTCTTAAAGGCAAAAGATCGCAGCCTGCGGCAGCTCCTACATTGGAATGCGCTATCCCTGCAGGAGCTGGCGAAGCCTGCGATCTTTTGATCTTTATCAGAAGTGGAACTTCACCAGGAAGCTGGTCACGTTCTGATTGGTGGTGAAGCCACGGGTGTCGTCGATCCCGTACTTGTCTTTCCAGTAGTCGTATTCAACACCGACGTACAGTTGCTTCTCGCCGAAATGCAGGGCCTTGCCCAGGTCGTATTTGACCTGTGGGTTGAAGTGCAGGTTGGCGTGGTATTCGCCTTTGCTGTTGACGTCGTTGTCGACGACCCAGTCCATGTAGCCGTCGATCAGCACGTTCGAGCTGCCAACCGGGATGGTGTAGGACCAGACCGGGGTGATCTGCCAGACGTTGTCACCCGGGCGCGAGCCTTCGGTGTGACGTTGGTAGAAGTTCAGCTGGAAGTAGTCGAAACCCGGGATCGCCAGGTCGAAGCCAGGACCGATCAGGTAGGACTCGACGTCGCCTTCACCGAACTCGTAAGTCATCGCCAGCAGCACGTCTTTGATCGGGCCGAATTCGAGCTTCTGGTCCAGCATCTTGCCCAGCGAAATGCGCGGCTGGAACTCACCGTAATAGGTGTTGTTGCCGACGCCGCCATCTGGCTTGCCGTTGTAAAAGATCTTGTCGACGAACAGGAAGTTATCCCCGTACTTCCAGGCGTCGGCGTGCTCGAAGGTGACGGTCTGCTGGATTGCCGGGTTGACCTTGAAGTCTTTGCCGTAAAGGTAGGTCAGGCTGTTGTTCTGCCATTGCAGCAGGCCATCGGCCATGGCCTCGCCGCCGGCCAACATCGATCCCGCGAGCATCAGGCTGGTGCACATACGTTTCATTCGGTTGCTCCCAAAGTAGGTGTTCCACGTTTATTTTTTTAAGATCGGCGCTCTGGTGTGGCGCCTTTTTTCGTCGCTGCAAAAGTCATCCGACCGGTCAGCTTTGATGCTGTTAGCAAGAGCTGAGCCAAGGCTTTCGAAAAGCAAAAAAACGCCCGTTCGGCTGCTGAAAAACAGTCGATTGCGCGTGTTTTCGGGATGCCTCGGTACTGACCGGGGCCGGGATAAGTTGGCCCGTTGGTCAGGAATTAAATTCGGGCTTTTTTTTAGACCGAATTCAAGAGGCCGCGGAGAATACTGACTCCTCGGCCAGGTCTCAAGTGCCCCGCAACAGAGCACCGACGACAGGTATGGGGCACGGTTGCGGGCCATCTTAGAAGTGCACCTTCACCAGCAGGCTGGCGGTGTTCTGGTTGGTGTCGAGGTTGTGGCTGCTTTCGACTCCGTACTTGTTCTTCCAGTAGCTGTACTCGGTGCCGACGTACAGTTGCTTGTGGCTCCAGCCCAAGGCTTTGCCCAGGTCGTATTTGATCTGCGGATTGATGTGCAGATTGGCGTGGTAGGTGCCGCGCGAGTTCTGGTCGTTGTCGACAACCCAGTCCAGATAGCCATCGATCAGCAGGTCGGAATTGCCCAGCGGCACGCTGTACGACCAGCCCGGGGTGATCTGCCATACGCCGTCACCAGGGCGCGGGCCTTCGGTCTGGCGACGGAAGATGTTCAGGGTCACGTAGTTGAAGCCGGGCACCTTGAGGTCGAAGCCGGGGCCGATCAGGTAGGCCTCGCTGTCGCCCTCGCCGTACTCGTAGGTCATCGCCAGCAGCACGTCCTTGATCGGGCCGAACTCGATTTTCTGGTCGAAGATCTTGCCGAACGACAAGCGCGGGGTGAATTCGCCGTAGAAGGTGTGCGGGCCTTTATTGCGGTCTTCCTGACCGTTGTAGAAGATCTTGTCGACGAACAGAAAGTTGTCGCCGTACTTCCACTTGTCGGCGTGCTCGAACGTCACCGTCTGCTGGATCGACGGATTGATCGCGAAGTTCTTGCCGTACAGATAGCTGAGGCTGTTGGTCTGCCACAGCAGTAAATCGCCGGCCATGGCCTGACTCGCGGCCAGCAGGCCGCCACTCAACAGAACGTTGGTTTGCGTGCGAATCATCTGTTGCTCCCTCTTGTTTTTATTGTTGAGGCAGGGTGTTGCACGTCCCCTGTGGGAGCGAGCCTGCTCGCGAAGAGGGCGTGTCAGTCGCCATCACTGTTTAATGACACAGCGCTTTCGCGAGCAGGCTCGCTCCCACAAGGTTTTGGGGTGACTTCCTTAATGCTGATGCGCGTGACAGTCGTTGATCGCTGCGCGCTCGGCGCCGCCGAGGATGTTGAACAGCAGGTTCAGCGTCAGTGCGCTGAGCGTGGCCATGGCGATGCCGCTGTGGGTGATCGGGCTCATCCACATCGGCAGATGCGCGAAGAACTCCGGACGCACCACCGGGATCAGGCCCATGCCGATGCTCACTGCCACCAGCAACTGGTTGCGCCGGTCACCGATGTCGGCTTCCTGGAGGATCTTGATTCCGGTCGCGGCAACCATGCCGAACATCGCAATCGCCGCACCGCCCAACACCGCTGGCGGAATCGACGCCACGAGGAACGCGGCTTTCGGCAGCAGGCTCAGCACGATCAGCAGGCCACCGGCGACGATGGTTACCGAGCGGCAGCGCACGCCGGTCATCTGCACCAGGCCGATGTTCTGCGCGAACGAGGAGTGGGTGAAGGTGTTGAAGAAACCGGCCACGAAGGAGGCGCCGGCATCGCACAGCAGGCCGCGTCGCAGCATCCGTGGGCAGACTTCCTGGCCGGTGATCTTGCCCAGCGCCAGGAACATCCCGGTGGACTCGACGAAAATGATCACCACCACCAGGCACATCGACAGGATCGGTGCGAGTTCGAATTTCGGCATGCCGAAGTGCAGCGGGGTGACGAACTGAATCCATGGCGCGTTGGCCATGCCGCTCAGGTCGACCATGCCGATCACGCCGCAGAGCACGTAGCCGATGCACATGCCGATCAGTACGGAAATGTTGACCCAGAAACCGCGCATGAAGCGATGGATCAGCAGAATGGTCGCCAGCACCAGGGCGGCGATGGCCAGATAAACCGGTGAACCGAATTGCGCTGCGGCGGCACCGCCACCGGCCCAGTTCACGGCCACGGGGAACAGCGACAGACCGATCGAGGTGATGACCGTGCCAGTGACCAGCGGCGGGAAGAAGCGCACGACCTTGGACATGAACGGCGCGATGAGCATGCCGAAGAATCCGGCAGCGATTGTTGCGCCGAAGATGCCTTGCAGACCGATACCGGGCATGCCGGCCATGGCGACCATGCTGCCGACCGCGGCAAAACTGGCGCCCATCATCACCGGCATGCGGATGCCCATCGGGCCGATACCCAGCGACTGGACAATGGTGGCGACGCCAGCGACCAGCAGGTCAGCGTTGATCAGGAAGGCAATTTCTTCACGACTCAGGCCAGCGGCCTGTCCGATGATCAGCGGCACCGCGATGGCACCGCCGTACATCAGCAGAACATGTTGCAAACCGACCAGGATCAGTTGCAAAAGGGGCAAACGCTGAATGGCGGGTGCGTCGGGGATGCGCGCTTTGGACAGCTCGGACATGCAACACCTCGGATCTTTTTATTCTTGTGATTGAACAGCTGCCGGGTGGCTCACAGCTGTTGCTTTGCATCAGGTAAAACCGCGTTAAGGCGATTCGCGAGCAGGCTCGCTCCCACAGGAAATGCGCGATCTCTGTGGGAGCGAGCCTGCTCGCGAAGCTTTGTTGCTTAGTTGGTCTGTGCTCCCTGGGCGATCCAGGCACCGATCAGGTCACGTTCCTGCTGGGTCATCTGCGTGATGTTGCCCAGTGGCATGATCTGTGTGGTGATGGCTTGCGCCTGGATCCGCGCCGCGTTCTGGCGGATCTGCTCGGGGGTGTCGAACATCACACCGGCGGGCGCCGCACTGAACAGCGGGCTGGTTGGTTTGGCCGAGTGGCAAACCGCGCAGCGTTCCTGGATCACGTTGTGCACCTTGTCGAACGCAGGACCGGCGTTGGACGCTTGCGCCGGTGCAGCAGCAGGGGCCGCCGGAGCGGCTGGCGCTGCAGGTGCCGCCGCTTCAGCCGGTTTCGCGCCACCGCCCAGTGCCGTTTCCGGCAGCGGCTGGTACTCGATTTTCGCGGGTGCCTTGGCCACGTCCGGCGCGGTCGGCATCGGCGCAGGGCCGGTGACGTACGCCAGGGTGATCATGCCCACCGCTGCCACTGGCAGGGTCCAGGCAAACTTGTGGCTGTCATGACGGGTGTTGAAGTAGTGACGCACCAACACCGCCAACACCGCGATCCCGGCCAGGATCAGCCAGTTGTACTGGCTGCCATAAGTGCTCGGGAAGTGGTTGCTGATCATGATGAACAGCACCGGCAGGGTGAAGTAGTTGTTGTGACGCGAACGCAGCAGGCCCTTGGCTGGCAGCGCCGGGTCCGGCGTACGGTTCTCGGCGATGGCCGCGACCAGTGCACGCTGCGCCGGCATGATGATGCGGAACACGTTGCCGACCATGATGGTGCCGATGATCGCGCCGACGTGCAGGTACGCACCACGACCGCTGAACACTTTGCTGAAGCCATACGCCGCGCCGATGATCAGCACGAACAGGATGAAGCCGAGCAGGGCGGGTTTCTTGCCCAGTGCCGAATCGCAGAGGAAGTCGTAGATGAACCAGCCGGCGATCAGCGAACCGATGCCGATGGCCACGCCTTCAGGACCGGTCAGGCCGCTGCCGGGTGCCACGAGGTAGAGCACGGGGTTGGAGTAGAACACCACGCACAGAAGCGCGATCCCCGACATCCAGGTGAAGTAGGCTTCCCATTTGAACCAGTGCAGGTTCTCCGGCATCGACGGTGGGGCCAGTTTGTATTTTTCCAGGTGATAGATACCGCCGCCGTGGATCGCCCACAGATCACCGGCCAGGCCGGTTTTCGGGTTGACGCGGTTGAGGTTGTTCTCCAGCCAGACGAAGTAGAACGACGCGCCGATCCAGGCCACGCCAGTGATCATGTGAACCCAGCGCACGCTCAGGTTCAGCCATTCCAACAGATGTGCTTCCACAGTCTTTACCTCTCGCCTGCCACTCTTGTTGTCGAGTGATCAGACCTTCTCTTATTGGTGGGGGGCGAGGATCAAACGCTCATCCTCTTTGAAAAAATGCTCATCGCAGTTATTGCCTGTGCCACTGCGATCAACCACCAGGAAGTCATCCCGCTTTTCGATCGTCAGCACCGGGTGGTGCCAGACGCCGCGATGGTAATTGATGCCCTGCCTGCCGTTGGTGACGAAGGCGCGGACCAAGCCTGATACAGGTACATCGCCAAGTGGCGCGACCACGATCAGAAAGGGGTTGCCGAGCAGCGGAATGAAAGCCTGGCTGCCCAGCGGATGGCGTTCCAGCATGCTCACGGTCAGCGGCATGTCCTGCGCGTCGGCGCGGAAGATGCTGATGATCGCGTTGTCCTCAGGCGTAGCGGTTTCGACCGTCGCCAGTTTATGGAAGCGCATGGTCGAACCGTTGTTGATCATGAAGTGATCGCTGCCGTCGGTTTCGATCACGTCACCGAAGGGGGCGAAGGCTTCTTTGGTCAGCGGTTCAATCTGTAGTGTGCGCATGCTGTTCTTCTTATCCGGATTCTGTGTTGACTGTTCTGACGCTTTCGCGAGCAGGCTCGCTCCCACCCTTGGAATGCAATCCCCTGTGGGAGCGAGCCTGCTCGCGAATGGCTTCACTGCTTATTTAGCGACCTTGCCGAGAACGCGCAGGCGACTCACACCACCGTCCGGGAACACATTCAGGCGGATGTGGGTGATCGGGCCCAGTGCCTTGATCTGCTCGACGAAGGTGTGTTCGGCGTGCATTTCCAGCTTCTGGCTCGGCAGCAGTTCACGCCAGAACAGCGACTGGGTTTCGATCTGGCTGTCGGTGCCGCCCTTGACGAACGCGCCCTGGATCGAGCAGGTGTCCGGGTAGTTGCCCTTGAAGTGCAGGGTGTCGACGATGATTTTTTCGATCTCGCCCGGGTGGCCCAGTGCGACGATCACCCAGTCATTGCCTGGCGTGCGACGACGTGCGGTTTCCCAGCCGTCGCCCATGTTGATGCCACGGCCCGGATTGAGGATGTTGCTCATGCGACCGAAGTGTTCGTCGGAGCAGGCGAGGGCGCGGCCACCGTTGAGGGCAGCAGCCAGGTCGACCTGTTCGTTGTCGCCAACAGCGGACCAGTCGCGGAACGGAATGCCGTACACGCGCAGACGGGCCACACCGCCATCCGGGTAGATGTTGAAGCGCAGGTGGCTGAAGGCTTTGTCGTTGCTGATTTCGTGGTAGTGGTGGCTGTTGCCCTGCAGCTCGACGGCCGACAGCACTTCAGTCCACTGGGTGTTTTCGTCCGGCTCGCCCGAGGCCAGGAAGCACGCTTCCAGCGAGGCCGATGGCGGGAAGTTGCCGGTGAAGAATGAAGTGTCGATGTCCACGCCTTTGATCGAACCCGGTACGCCCAGGCGGATCACCGCGCTGTCGTAGCCTTCAAAGCGCTTGCGACGCGATTCCCAGCCGTCCATCCACTTGCCGTTGTCGTCGAACACACCCTCCTTCCACACGGCCGGGGTCGGCTGAAACAGACGATTGGCGTCTGCGAACCAGTCATCGGTGACCGAGATGATTTTGGTGCCCAGACGGGCATCGGCCAGGTTGACGAACTTCTCGAAAGGTACGGCGTAAGCTTTCATTCTTCTTGTCTGCCTTTAATAAGTTGGCTGGGGATGCTTGCAAGACCCTGGGTGCTCTCCGCGTCTGATGCACTCGGGTCAGGCTTCGCTAAAGAGTCAGTAAACGGAACAGGGCGATCTTGTTGATCTCCGCCAGCGCGCATTTGAATTCGGTGTCGACCGAGTTGTGAATGCGCGTTTCGAACGCCGCGAGGATCTGATGCCGGTTGCTGCCTTTTACCGCCATGATGAAGGGAAACTTGAACTTGGCCTTGTAGGCGTCGTTCAGCTCGGTGAAGCGCTGGAACTCTTCGGCCGTGCATTGGTGAATACCGGCGCCCGCCTGTTCATTGGTGCTGGCTTCGGTCAGTTGGCCCTGGACGGCAGCTTTGCCGGCCAGGTCCGGGTGAGCATTGATCAACGCCAGCTGACTGGCGTGATCGGCGCTCAACAGGATGTCGCTCATGCGCTGGTGCAGGGTTTCGATCTCGTCGATCGACGCGTCCACGCCCAGGTCATAGGCCTTCTCGGCCACCCATGGCGAATGTTCGTAGATGTCGGCGAAGGCTTTGACGAAGGCGTCGCGGCTCAGGCTCGACGGTTGCAGGGTTTGAAAGCGGCTCATTTGGCGGCCCCTTGGTACGGGTGGGTTTCGTGCCAGTGGCGCGCGATGTCGACGCGACGGCTGAACCACACCTGTTCATGACTTTTGGCGTATTCGATAAAGCGCTTGAGCGAAGCGAGGCGAGCCGGACGGCCAATCAGGCGGCAGTGCAGGCCGATCGAGAGCATCTTCGGCGCTTCGGCACCTTCGGCGTAGAGCACGTCGAACGCGTCTTTGAGGTAGTCGAAGAAGTCGTCACCCTTGTTGAAACCCTGAACTTGCGTGAAGCGCATGTCGTTGGTGTCGAGGGTGTACGGGATCACCAGGTGCGGCTTGCCGGTCGGGTTGTTCGGCTCCCAGTAGGGCAGGTCGTCGTCGTAGGTGTCGCAGTCGTAGAGGAAACCGCCTTCTTCCATCACCAGGCGCCGGGTGTTCGGGCCGGTGCGGCCGGTGTACCAGCCCAGTGGGCGTTCGCCGGTGAGTTCGGTGAGGATGCGGATCGCTTCGAGCATGTGCTCGCGCTCCTGCGCCTCGTCCATGTACTGGTAGTCGATCCAGCGGTAGCCGTGGCTGCAGATCTCGTGGCCGGCCTCGACCATCGCACGGATCACATCCGGATGGCGCTGAGCGGCCATGGCCACGGCGAAGATGGTCAGCGGGATGTCGAATTCCTTGAACAGCTTGAGGATCCGCCAGACGCCGGCACGGCTGCCATACTCGTAAAGCGATTCCATGCTCATGTTGCGCGCGCCTTGCAGCGGCTGGGCGGCAACCATCTCGGAGAGGAAGGCTTCGGACTCTTTGTCACCGTGCAGAATATTGCGCTCGCCACCTTCTTCGTAGTTGAGCACGAAGGACAGGGCGATGCGGGCATTGCCCGGCCAGTGTGGGTGAGGAGGGTTACTGCCGTAACCGATCAGGTCGCGTGGGTAGTCAGCGCTCACTGCAGTCTTCCTTCTTATTCGTTGACAGAGGGTGTGGCGGCCTGGCGGTGAGTAAGCAGGCTGGCGTCACAGCGATGGGCTGATTGTATACAACTTTATTCGCAATTTGTAAGCCTGAATTTTCGCATTTTTCACCGACTGTCATCTTTTGCTGTTAATGGCGTGAGCCTGCAAGAAACCTGCCTGATCAGTCAGCTAATGGATCGCAGGTTCAATAGCCAGGCACTTGGGGGGCAGATCAAGGGTAAACACCCGAATGGCGGGGGTGATGCGAAAAATGTCGTTTTTATTGTGTACAATTTTTTTGAAAAGTGTCTTAATCAGTCGCTCGCCGCAGCTTTTCGTGCTCCGAATCGGTGCGGTCTCCTTTTTACCTGACTTCGGGAGGCGCGAAGTCTGACTGCTCTTTGCGGCCAGGCGCGCAGAATCAATGGGACGTTTGACAACACACGTTTTGGACGCTGCACACGGTTGCCCGGGCAGCTCGATCAAGGTCGAGCTGTACCGCGTTGAAGGTTCGCACCTGGAATTGGTCGCCAGTGCGATTACCAACAGCGATGGCCGGGTCGATGCGCCGCTGCTGCAAGGCGATGACTACCGCACCGGGGTCTATCAAGTGCAGTTCCACGCCGGCGATTACTACCGCGCCCGTGGCGTTCAGCTACCGGAACCGGCGTTCCTCGATGTGGTGGTGCTGCGGTTCGGCATCAGCGCTGAACAGGATCACTACCACGTGCCGTTGCTGATCTCGCCTTACAGCTATTCCACCTATCGGGGCAGCTGACCCCCAAGCAGCTGCCCCCACCGGGAAGCGACTGCGCATATAGCTTCTTTGGTCTTTCGCCCGCTCACACTGCGGGCTTTTTTTCGACCCTGAAAAAGTGGTGTCTGGTCTGACGCCATCGCTGGCAAGCCAGCTCCCACAGTGTCCGGGCCGTACACAAAAAATGTGAGCACCCCTAAACCTGTGGGAGCTGGCTTGCCAGCGATGCTTTTAACGGCTCAACAGCGACGCAGCGCCGGCACCACTGAACAACCCGGCACTCACCCGGTTGAACCAGCTCTGCCCCTTGCCGCTACGCAGATACCGCGCCGCGCCATGCGCGCCCAGCCCGTAAGCCAGTTTGCAGCACAGGTCGAGCACCACCCAGGTCGCAATCATGATCAGCAACTGCGGCAGGAACGGCTGTTGCGCGCTGAGGAACTGCGGCAGAAACGCGGCGAAGAACAGGATGTCTTTCGGATTGCTCGCACCCAATACGAAGGCGCGCCCAAACAGGGTGCGGAATCGCGGGACCGGCGCGGCTTGCGGCACTTCGGCGCCTACCGACGGCTGACGCGATTGCTGCCAGCTCTGCCATGCGAGGTAGAACAGGTACAGCGCGCCGACGATCTTCAAGGCGCTGAACAGCTGCTCCGACGCCAGCAGCAGGGCGCCGAGGCCCAGCGCCGAGGCGCTGAGCAGGCAGATCGAGGCGATCACGCCGCCAAGAAACGCCGGGTACGAACGGCGCAAACCGTAGTTCAGGCTGTTGCTGATCATCAGCAATGACAGCGGCCCGGGAATCAGGATCACCACCAATGCAGCGCCGCTGAACAGCAGCCAGGTCTCCAGACTCATCACTTTCCTCCTCTTTTTGTTGTACTCAAGAATGTGCAAAAGCCCCACCCGCGAGGGTGAGGCTGTTTTGACGCTTGAACCGCGTGGCGCTTACAAGAAGATGAACTTGGCGATGAAGATCGCGCAGAGCACCCACAGGCTGACCGAAATTTCCTTGTACTTGCCGGTACCGGCCTTCAACGCCACGTAGGTGATGAAGCCCAGCGCGATGCCGTCGGCGACCGAGAAGGTCAACGGCATCATGATCGCGGTGACGATCGCCGGAATGGCATCAGTGGCTTCGTCCCACTCGATATGGGCCATGCCGCCCATCATCAGCATCGCTACATAAATCAGCGCACCGGCGGTGGCGTAAGCGGGAATCATGCCGGCCAGCGGTGCGAAAAACATCGCGGCTATAAATAGCACACCTACGGTGACTGCGGTAAGACCAGTCCGACCACCAGCGGCCACACCGGCGGCACTTTCCACGTAGCTTGTCACGGGAGGCACACCGACCACGGCGCCGAAGACGCTGGAGGCACTGTCGGCTTTCATGGCGCGGGAGAGGTTTTCGATGCGGCCGTCAGCGTTGACCAGATTGGCGCGCTGGGCGACGCCCATCAGGGTGCCGGCGGTGTCGAACATGTGCACGAAGAGGAAGGCCAGGACCACGCTGATCATGCTGACGTTGAACACGCCTGCGACGTTCATCGCCATGAAGGTCGGCGCCAGGCTTGGCGGGGTCGACATGATCCCTTCGTAGTGCACGATGCCCAGGCCCCAGCCGGCCAGGGTCACGGTGATGATGCTGATGAGGATCGCGCCGAACACCTTGTGGTAGCTGAGGATCGCGATCATCAGGAAGCAGATCGCGGCGAGCAGCGGGCCGGGTTCACGCAGGGAGCCGAGCTTGATCAGGGTGGCCGGGCTGTCGACGACGATGCCCGCGGTTTTCAGGCCGATCAGGCCGAGGAACAGACCGACACCGGCGCCCATCGCAAAGCGCAGGCTGACCGGAATGCTGTTGAGCAGCCATTCGCGAATGCGCGAGAAGGTCAGGATCATGAACAGCACACCGGAGACGAACACCGCACCGAGCGCGGTTTCCCAGTTGTAGCCCATGGTGCCGACCACGGTGTAGGTGAAGAAGGCGTTGAGCCCCATGCCCGGTGCCAGACCCACCGGCCAGTTGGCGTACAGGCCCATCAGCAGGCAGCCGAGTGCGGCGGCGATGCAGGTGGCGACGAAGGCTGCACCGTGATCGATCCCGGCATCGGCCATGATGTTCGGGTTGACGAAGATGATGTAAGCCATGGTGATGAAGGTTGTCAGACCGGCAATCAGCTCGGTCTTCACCGTGGTGCCATGCAAGCTGAGTTTAAAGATGCGCTCCAGCACGCCCGTGCGTAAGGGCGGCGAGAGTTCCAGCGTCGATGCTTCGGATTTGCGGCTTTCCACAGCGAGTACTCCTCAAGAGTTTTATTGTTATTTCCAGGGCCGGACCCATGAGGGGTGGCAGCAGCCCTTTGAGGCATACGCGAATTTGTTGACCATGCGGTCAGGAACTCGCACGCAGTGGATTATGCTTTTGTGTACAAATAAAGCAAATATTGTTTTTGGTTTTGTTTACGAAAGCTCCATCGATAGGGATATATCGTCTTTGCGGACACCTTCGCGAGCATGCCCACTCCCACCAGGGAATGCGATCTAATGTGGGAGCGAGCCTGCTCGCGAAGAGGCCAGAGGATTCAATCCAGATGGGCCTGACTCTCACCCAAGGCCATATTCACCGCCAACCACCCATTCACCGCCGCTTCCCCAGCCTCGGCAAACACCCGCTCGAGCAATTTCACCTGCTCACGGCGTAACGCCTGCTCGAACTTCGCACCCTCGGCGGTCAGTTCAAGCAGGCGCTTACGCTTGTCCGCTTCCGACGCCACGCTCTCCACCAGGTGCATTTCCTGCAACTGGCGCAGCGGCATGTTCAGCGCCTGTTTGCTCACGCCGAGCAATCCCAGTAATTCCTTCACACTCAAATTCGGATAGCGCGCGATGAAAAACACGATCCGCTGATGCACCCGAGACAGGCCGCGACGCTCGAGCATTTCATCGGCCTTGGCGGTGAACGCCTGATAGCCGAAGAAAAACGCTTCCATCGCCTGTTGCTGGCTAGTGGGGTTTTTAAGGTCAAGCATATTGACGTACTCGCTCAAGCTGTCGTAGTTTCAGTCAACCAGTTTGACTCATTTTTCCCAGGCCTCGCTACCGGTGACTACCATGGCTTTTTCCGAACGTGTCTCGCGCCTTAAAAGTTCTCTGATCCGTGAAATCCTCGCCGCCGCCCAGCGCCCGGAAGTGATGTCGTTCGCCGGCGGCTTGCCCGCCGAAGCCATGTTGCCCAACGTCGAATGGGCCGACATGCCGCTGTCCCTCGGCCAATACGGCATGAGCGAAGGCGAGCCGGCATTGCGTGAAGCGCTGGCGGCGGAGGCGCGGGCGTTGGGGCTGGAATGCGCGGCGAGTCAGGTGCTGGTGGTCAGCGGCTCCCAGCAGACCCTGGATCTGGCGGCCAAGTTGTACATCGACCAAGGCACCGAAATCCTCCTGGAAGCACCGACCTACCTGGCCGCGTTGCAGATCTTCCAGCTGTTTGGCGCCGATTGCCTGACCGTGCCGCAAGAGGCCGATGGCCCGAATCTGGCCCAGCTGCGCAGCCGTCTTGAACAGCATCGTCCGGCGTTCATCTACCTGATTCCGACGTTCCAGAACCCGTCCGCCGTGCGCTACAGCGAAGCCAAGCGCGCTGCCGTTGCCGCGCTGCTGGACGAGTTCGGCGTAACCCTGATCGAAGACGAGCCCTACCGCGAACTGACCTTCGACGGCGGCAGCGCCAAACCGATTGCCGGGCGCCTGAAAAAAGCCAGCTGGATCTACACCGGCACCGTGTCGAAAACTCTGCTGCCGGGGTTGCGTGTCGGCTACCTGATCGCCAGTCCGGACCTGTTCCCGCACCTGCTCAAACTCAAGCAATCGGCGGATCTGCACACCAACCGCATCGGTCAGTGGCAGGCGCTGCAATGGATTGGTACGGCAAAATACCAGCAGCACTTGAGCGAGCTGCGCGGTTTCTACCGGCAGCGTCGCGATGCCTTTCAATCGGCGCTGGAAACCCATTTTTCTGATCTGGCGGACTGGAACATGCCGCAGGGCGGGCTGTTTTTCTGGCTGACGCTCAAGCAACCGATGGATACGCGCACCTTGCTCAACGAGGCGTTGGCCAAGGATGTGGCGTTCATGCCGGGCGAGCCGTTTTTTCCCGATCCCGATCGAAACCTCGGGCATCTGCGTTTGAATTTCAGCCACATCGACCCGGCGCGGCTGGATGAAGGACTGAAGCGGTTGGCGGCGGTGGTGCGGCAGGCGCAAATAGACAAAGCAGCCTGAAAACAAAAAAACCGGCTCGAGGGCCGGTTTATTTTTGTCTGAATAATGTGTTGCTCTTGCGGGCCCCATCGCTGGCAAGCCAGCTCCCACAGGTTTTGTGAACGCCACAGATCACTGTGGGAGCTGGCTTGCCAGCGATGGGGGCATCAACAACACAACATCAATATCAGACCGCCGCAAACCGCTTATCCAGATAATCAATGATCACCTTGGACTCATACATCCACGTCGTCTGCCCATTCTCTTCAATGCGCAGGCACGGCACTTTGATCTTGCCGCCCTGGTCCAGCAGCGTCTGGCGATCCTGTTCGTTGTTCTTCGCGTCCTTCAGCGCTACCGGCACATTCAGGCGACGCAGGGTGCGGCGGGTCTTCACGCAGAACGGGCAGGCGTGGAACTGATACAGGGTCAGGCTTTTGGCGGCGGCGTTGACCTGGGCCTGGGTTTCGGCCGGACGTTGTTTCTTGCCCGGGCGGGTGATGAAGTCGATGAAGATGATCAGTTGGCCAAGGCCGACACGAAGCGCTTTTACGAACACGTTGAAAGCCTCACGGTACAAATGGAGAAAGGCGCGCAGCTTACCCGATTTTTCGCGGACGAAAAAAAACCGGCGATCAACGCCGGTTTTTTTCTGCAGCCGATTACTTGATCAGGCTGAGGAACTCGCTGCGAGTCGCCGCGTTCTCGCGGAACTCGCCGAGCATCACCGAAGTGATCATCGACGAATTCTGCTTCTCCACACCGCGCATCATCATGCACATGTGCTTGGCCTCGATCACCACGGCAACGCCCAGCGCGCCGGTGACTTGCTGCACAGCATCAGCGATCTGGCGGCTGAGGTTTTCCTGGATCTGCAGGCGACGGGCGTACATGTCGACGATCCGCGCGACCTTCGACAGGCCCAGCACTTTGCCGCTCGGGATGTACGCGACGTGCGCCTTGCCGATGAACGGCAGCAGGTGGTGTTCGCACAACGAGTAGAGCTCGATGTCCTTGACCAGCACCATTTCGCTGTTGTCGGAGCTGAACAGGGCACCGTTGGTGACCTCTTCGAGCGTCTGTTCATAACCGCGGCAGAGGTACTGCATGGCTTTGGCGGCACGCTTTGGCGTGTCGAGCAGGCCCTCGCGGGACACGTCCTCGCCCAGTTGGCCGAGAATCGCGGTGTAATTCTGTTCCAGGGACATGAAACTACCTGTGGGGATTTTCGCAAAGGGCAAGGGTACGGTGGCGGACACAACCCTGCAAGTTCGGTGTTACGCGATTATTCGTCGCGGCCTTCCATCATGGTGCGTTTGAGCATCACGTAAACCGCGCCGGCACCGCCATGTCTGGCCTGGCAGGAGCAGAAACCGAGCACTTGCGGGTGCTGGCGCAGCCAAGTGTTTACGTGGCTTTTGATCATCGGCCGCTTGCCGTCCAGGCGCACGGCCTTGCCGTGGGTGACGCGCACGCAGCGGATTTCGAATCGGGTCGCCTCGGCGAGGAAGGCCCAGAGGGTCTCGCGGGCTTTTTCGACGTTCATGCCGTGCAGGTCGAGGCTGCCTTCGAACGGGATCTGGCCGATCTTGAGCTTGCGCATCTGGCTTTCCTGCACCCCGTCGCGGGCCCACATCAACTCGTCTTCAGGGCCGACGTCGATCACGAACTGATCGGACAGGCCATCCACGGTAGTGTTGTCGGTGCGCACGGTGGCGGACTGGCGCAGCTTGGCGATCTGGGCGCGGTCAGCCTTGGGTTTGCCGGTGTCGGCGCGGTCGTGCTTGATCGGCTTGACGCCTTGGATCGCACTTTTGAACAGGGAAAAATCGTCGTCTTGCATGTCAGCCTCCGCGAAGGGCGGCCAGTTTACCCAAGTCGAAACAAAACGGCCCGGCAAAAAGCCAGGCCGTATGTCAGTCGTGTTTTTTCATCAGGTGCGGGGACATGTTCAGTTCCCGCGATTGCCGGGCGCGACGCCGGCAACGACGCCACAGCGCCACGCCGAAATACAGGAACAGCAAACCGACCGCCAGAATGATCGCCGAACCCATCGGCGTGGCGTTCAGGTCGCCGAGCGCCGGTGGGCGTCCCAGCAGGCTGGCGGCCCCGGCCATCGCCAGCAGCACACCGAACGTCGCCAGAATGGCGGCGATCGCTGCGCCAAATCGAAAACGCCAGTTGCTTTGGCCTTTGGGCCGCAAGCGGCGTGCGTCAAATCCATCGGATAACTTCATTCCGACCTTCCTCAATGGGTATCGGCCCTTCGACCGGGAGTTGACCGGGTTGTTCCTGAGGCTAAGGCAATTGAAGCAAATGCGAGGCTTTTGCGGATGAGCGGCGCCGTGAACCGCTCATCAGAGCAGATCAGATCAGGTCTTGAGTCAGGGCGAGGGTGGCGAAGTTGTCGGCCATGATCGCCATTTCCGCTTCCTGCACCACGGCGGCGCTGAGTACGCGGCCCTTGAACGGCAGGTCACGGGTGGCGCAGGCGTCTTCGACCAGGGTGCAACGGAAGCCCAGGTTCTTCGCCGCGCGCACGGTGGTGCTGACGCTGGAATGGCTCATGAAACCGCAGACGATCAGGTCCAGCGAACCCAGATTCTGCAGACGGTCCAGCAGTTCGGTGCCGTGGAAGGCGCTCGGCAGCAGTTTGCCGATGATGGTTTCATCGCCTTGTGGCTCCAGGCCCGGGATGAATTCGCCACGTTCGCCCTGCGGGTCGAACAGGCCGCCGACGGTGCCGAGATGACGCACGTGCACGATCGGCCGACCGGCTGCACGGGCTGCGGCAACCACTTGTTTGATGTTCGCGACGGCCGCGTCCATGCCGCTCAGGGCCAGCGGGCCACTGAGATACTCTTTCTGGGCATCGATGATGACCACGGTGGCATGGCTCAGTGTGGCCGCTGCGTAACCGCGACCGCTGAGTTGAAACATCGTTTTTGGAACGGACATTCGGGGCTCCTTGGGGTGGGGCTTTTGCGGCATTGTCCTCTGGCTGAGCGGTTCTGTGAACCGCTACCATCGTAGGCAGCGTCGTTATTGGCCTGCAGCCTTGTCAAGTTACACGTTCTGTTCAATGGCCGATGCTAAAATCAGAAACTTCCTACTGTCGCCGCCGAATGTTTCCCGCGTCGTCGTGACGCGTTTTGGCTGGTAGAATCGCCAGTCGTTTTTTCTGGAGTTCTGCCCCGTGATCACTTCCCGACTTCGTACCCTGCGCGACCACATCCGTTGGGCCGTCAGCCGCTTCCATGGGGAGGATCTGTTTTTCGGCCATGGCACCGACAATGCCTGGGATGAAGCCCGGCAACTGGTGCTCGGTGCGTTGCACCTGCCATGGGAAATCGCCGACAGCTACCTCGACTGCGCGCTGGAAGACGACGAACTGGTCAACCTGCAGCGTCTGCTCAAGCGCCGTATCGAGGAACGCATCCCGACGGCTTACCTGCTCGGTGAAGCATGGTTCTGCGGCATGTCGTTCATCGTCGACGAGCGCGTGCTGATCCCGCGCTCGCCGATTGGCGAACTTATCGAAAACCGCTTCGCACCGTGGATCGGTGACGAGCCGGCACGCATTCTCGACCTGTGCACCGGTTCCGGCTGCATCGGTATCGCCTGCGCCTTCGAGTTCCAGAACGCCGAAGTGGTGCTGGCGGATCTGTCGTTCGAGGCGCTGGAAGTCGCCAACCAGAACATCGAGCGCCATGGTGTCGATGAGCGCGTGTATACCGTGCAGGGCGATGGTTTTGATGGGTTGCCGGGGCAGCGTTTCGACCTGATCGTGTCGAACCCGCCGTACGTCGATGCGGAAGATTTCGCTGACATGCCGGATGAATACCAGCACGAACCGGAGCTGGGTCTGGCCTGCGGTGACGACGGTCTGAACCTGGTGCGGCGGATGCTCGCCGAAGCGGCGGATCACCTGACCGAGAAGGGTTTGCTGATTGTTGAAGTGGGCAACAGCCAAGTGCACGTTGAAGCGCTGTACCCGGAAGTCGACTTCGCCTGGCTCGATTTCGAGCGTGGCGGGCATGGCGTGTTCATGCTGACGGCGGAACAGTGCCGCAACCATCAGGCGCTGTTCGCCTCCCGCGTTTAAGGGCGAGAAGCAAAAGATCGCAGCCTGCGGCAGCTCCTACATTGATCCCATGTAGGAGCTGCCGCAGGCTGCGATCTTTTGATCTAGCGGTGCGTAGCAATCCAGATCAACAACCCCGCCTGAAACACCGCAAACGCCACCAGGCAAGTAATGGTGAAACGCAGCCCGGCGTCTTCACGCTTGAACTTGCTGACTTTCTCTTCCTGCTTCTTCAGCTTCACTTCCTGCTCGGCCAGGTTCTGCTCGGCCTGTTGCAGCATCTGCGCCGCCTCGAGAATCTCGACGATCTGCAGCTTCTCGCTGTTCCAGTCGCCCAGCAGATCACCGACCTGCACCTCTTTGACGCTGCCCTTCAAATGCTGGGCATCGGCGTACACCACATCAAAACCATGCACGCGCAAGAAGTGATCGCGACGCAGGCGGGTGTCTTCGTTCAGCGCGTCCTTGTTGTTCAAGTCCATGCCGTCGACGGTGTAGGCGGGCCAGCGTTTTTTCGCCCAGTTGATGCCTTGTGCGGCCATGAACCGACCGATGCCGCGGTTCAGCGGTTCGATCTGCAACCCGCTGTCGGGGCCGAAATGCACGCGTTTGGTGGTGTGATTGACCCACACGTCGAGCTGATTCTGTTCTTTGCGTACGCGCTGGGAGGGGAGTTTGATCGCCATGCGCATCAGGCTGTGTTCTTTGCTGTTGCGCTCGGCATAACCGAATTCGACAAAGCGCAATGGCCGGCCACCGGTGTGACGGTCAGTCTGCAGCGGGGCCAGGCGGAGCATCTTGTGGTGCTCGACGCTGACGTCCGCCCATGGCAGCTCGACCGCTGGCGGTGCGTCTTTTTCAGCGGTGGTGTCGGGTGAATTCTGGGTATCAGTCATAACGGCGAGATCCTGTCCAAGCGCTGCTTGTCGCCAGCCAGTGCGCTGGCGACAAAGGCTTATCGGCCGTTTCTGACAAGACTAGAGGGCAAACTACGGTTAACGGGTGCGAAGTCCGTCAATAAACGCGATGAGTTTGCTGCCCAGTTCGGCCGCCAGCGGCAATTGCGGGTCCTTGTAAGAGGCCAATTGCCGCTTCACATCAGCCGGAACGATGCGCATGACGTGGTTCATGCCGTCGATCACCGCCAGTTCGGCGTCGGGTTTGGCGGCTTTCAGCGCCTGTGCGTCGCCGACGCCGACCTGCATATCGTTGCTGCCCTGAACGATCAGCGCCGGTATCTTCAATTGGGCAAAGGCCTTGGCCGGGTCCTGGCGGAACAGCGAAATCAGGTACGGCTGCACGCTCGGGCGGAAGATCGGCTGCAGCGGCGCCGGCACGTTGGCATCGGTGTGGCCGGCCTTGAGGCTGTCGAGCAACTCGTTGCTGCGCAGCATCAATGGCGGTGGCAGGCTGCGCGCCAGTTGTTCGCGAATGACCTGATCCACCGGCCGGGCGCTGCCGGACAGGGAAATCAGCGCAGCCGCGTCGGTGCGCGGGGCGGCGAGGGTGGCAATCAGCGCGCCTTCGCTGTGACCGAGCAGAATCAGCGGGCCGAAACGCGGATCGCTTTTCAGCTTCTGACCCCAGGCCACGGCATCATTGACGTAGGCCTCCACCGACAGGTTGCGCTCGTCAGGCGTGGCGGCCAGGCTCGCGGCCACCCCGCGCTTGTCGTAACGCACACTGGCGATGTTGTGTTTGGCCAGCACCCAGGCCAGCCGCTTGAGGCTGTCATTGCGCCCGCCATCGGGGTTGTTGCCGTCACGATCCGTAGGACCGGAGCCTGCAAGGATCAGGACAACCGGCACCGGGTTGTCGGATTTTGGCAGCAGCAGCGAGCCGAAGAGTTCACCGTTGCCGGTGTCCAGAGAGATCGGGCGCTGCAGGACAGTCGCGTGGGCAAAGCCGGTAAACAGGGTAAGACTCAAGATCAGAACTCGCAGCATCATCACGCCATCATTTGCCAAGGTGCCGGTTGGACTCACCAACACCACTAAGGTTCGAGGATGAACTAGTCGGTTAGCCTGCGTATACTGGCGCGCATCACGAATTTGGGTTTGATTTCACGGAGCGTCCTGCATGTCCGGCAATACCTACGGCAAGTTGTTCACTGTCACCACCGCTGGCGAAAGCCATGGTCCGGCGTTGGTCGCCATTGTCGACGGCTGCCCGCCGGGCCTGGAGATCTCTCTCGAAGACCTGCAGCGCGACCTCGATCGCCGCAAGCCGGGCACCAGCCGCCACACCACCCAGCGTCAGGAAGCCGACGAAGTCGAAATCCTTTCCGGCGTGTTCGAAGGCCGCACCACGGGCTGCTCCATCGGCCTGCTGATCCGCAACACCGACCAGAAGTCCAAGGACTACTCGGCGATCAAGGACCTGTTCCGCCCGGCCCACGCCGACTACACCTACCACCACAAATACGGCGAGCGCGATTACCGTGGCGGCGGCCGCAGCTCGGCGCGGGAAACCGCCATGCGCGTGGCGGCCGGTGCAATCGCCAAGAAATTCCTCGCCACCCAAGGCATCGTCATTCGCGGCTACATGAGCCAGCTCGGCCCGATCGAAATCCCGTTCAAGACCTGGGATTCGGTGGAAGAGAATGCGTTCTTCTGCCCGGATCCGGACAAGGTGCCGGAGCTGGAAGCCTACATGGACCAGCTGCGCCGTGATCAGGACTCGGTCGGTGCGAAGATCACCGTGGTCGCCGAAGGCGTGATGCCGGGCCTCGGCGAGCCGATTTTCGACCGTCTCGACGCCGAACTGGCCCACGCGCTGATGAGCATCAACGCGGTCAAAGGCGTGGAAATCGGCGCCGGTTTCGCCTGCGTTGCACAGCGTGGCACCGAGCACCGCGATGAGCTGACCCCGGAAGGTTTCCTCAGCAACAACGCCGGCGGCATCCTCGGCGGCATCTCGTCCGGACAGCCGATCGTCGCGCATCTGGCGCTCAAGCCAACGTCGAGCATCACCACCCCGGGTCGCTCGATCGACATCCACGGCAACCCGGTGGACGTGATCACCAAGGGCCGTCACGACCCGTGTGTCGGCATCCGCGCCACGCCGATTGCCGAAGCGATGATGGCCATCGTGCTGATGGACCACCTGCTGCGTCACCGTGGGCAGAACGCCGACGTGCGCGTCAGCACCCCGGTGCTGGGTCAGCTTTGATGGTTGCTCGCCAAGCCGTCGCGGTCTGACCGTGGCGGCGCTCCCGTACTGGCGGCTGTCCAGTTTCTATCTGTTCTATTTCGCCTTGCTCGGTTCGACAGCGCCGTTTCTGGCGCTGTACTTCGATCACCTCGGGTTCAGCGCCGCGCGCATCGGCGAACTGGTGGCGATCCCGATGCTGATGCGCTGCGTGGCGCCGAATATCTGGGGCTGGCTCGGCGACTACACCGGCAAACGCCTGGCCATCGTGCGCTTCGGCGCGGTGTGCACGCTGCTGACGTTCTCGCTGATTTTCGTCAGCAAGACCTACGCCTGGCTGGCGCTGGTCATGGCGCTGCATGCGTTCTTCTGGCACGCGGTGTTGCCGCAGTTCGAAGTCATCACCCTCGCGCACTTGCAGGGGCAGACCTCGCGCTACAGCCAGATTCGCCTGTGGGGCTCGATCGGTTTCATCATCACCGTGGTCGCGCTGGGCCGACTGTTCGAATGGCTGAGCCTCGACATCTACCCGGCAGCGCTGGTGCTGATCATGGCCGGCATCGTCCTCAGCAGCCTGTGGGTGCCGAATGCGCAACCACCGCAAGGTAATCGGCCAAGCGGCGAGGGCTTCCTCAAGCAGTTGCGCAATCCCGGTGTGCTGGCGTTTTACGCGTGCGTCGCCCTCATGCAGATGAGCCACGGCCCGTACTACACCTTTTTGACCTTGCACCTTGAACGACTCGGTTACAGTCGCGGCACGATTGGCATGCTCTGGGCCGTGGGCGTGGTCGCCGAAGTGCTGATGTTCATGTTGATGAGCCGGATTCTCGCGCGGTTTTCCCTGCGTCGGGTGCTGATGGCGAGTTTTCTGCTGGCGGCGCTGCGCTGGTTGCTGCTAGGTTCGTTCGCCGAATTCCTCTGGGTACTGTTGTTTGCCCAGGTGCTGCACGCGGCGACCTTCGGCAGCTTTCATGCGGCGGCCATCGCGTTCGTGCAACGCAGCTTCGGTGCGCGCCAGCAAGGTCAGGGCCAGGCGCTGTACGCCGCGCTGGCCGGCACCGGCGGCGCGATGGGCGCGTTGTATTCCGGTTACAGCTGGAATGCCCTTGGCGCAACATTGACCTTTAGTATTGCCAGTCTCGCGGCGCTCGCTGCTGCCGTTATCATTGCCACACGTATGCAAGAGGACAGGCCATGAGCCTTACGCGTGAACAGCTCGCCCAGCAAATCGTCGACGCCGGGCGTTTTCTTTATGGTCGCGGCTGGTCGCCGGCCACCAGCAGCAATTACTCGACGCGCCTGTCGCCCAGCGAAGCGCTGCTGACCGTGTCCGGCAAGCACAAGGGCCAGCTGGGTCTGGACGATGTGCTTGCCACCGACTTGTCCGGCAACAGCCTGGAACCAGGCAAAAAGCCCTCCGCCGAAACCCTGCTGCACACCCAGCTCTACAGCTGGCGTGCGGAGATCGGCGCGGTGCTGCACACGCACTCGGTGAATGCCACGGTGCTGTCGCGCCTGACCCCGGAAGACTTCATCGAGTTCGAAGATTACGAACTGCAAAAAGCCTTCAACGGCATCTCGACCCACGAATCGCGGGTGCGCGTGCCGATTTTCGACAACGATCAGGACATTGCGCGCCTCGCCGCCAAGGTGCAGCCTTGGCTCGACGCCTATCCCGATTGCGTCGGTTATCTGATTCGCGGTCACGGCCTCTACACCTGGGGCGCGCAGATGAGCGACGCCCTGCGGCAGATCGAGGCCTTCGAATTCCTGTTTGAATGCGAGTTGAAAACCCGCAGCGTCATGAACCGCCAAGGCTGACTTCACCAGAAGCAGCCCATTCGCCTGATGAAATGCACTGCCCGACCGGTCTGCAAGAACCGGACGGCAAGGCCGATACCGAGGAATTGCCAATGAGCAGCCTGTCCGTCTATCACGTTTCCAGCCCTGACATTCCGAACAAGGTGCTGACCCATTTCGAAGATATCGCCTCGACGCTCGCCGAGCAGGGCGTGCGCTTCGACCGCTGGCAAGCCGCGGCGAAGATCCAGCCGGGCGCGACCCAGGAAGAAGTGATCAGCGCCTATCAGGAGCAGATCGACAAACTGATGACCGAGCGCGGCTACATCACCGTCGATGTGATCAGCCTCAACAGCGATCATCCGCAAAAAGCCGAGCTGCGCGCCAAGTTCCTCGAAGAGCATCGTCATGGTGAAGACGAAGTGCGCTTCTTCGTCGCCGGGCGTGGCCTGTTCACCTTGCACATCGACGATTACGTGTACGCGGTGCTTTGCGAGAAGAACGATCTGATCTCGGTGCCGGCCGGCACCAAGCACTGGTTCGACATGGGCGAAAACCCGCACTTCGTGGCGATTCGCCTGTTCAACAACCCGGAAGGCTGGGTCGCCAACTTCACCGGCGAAGACATCGCCGGGCGCTTCCCGCGTCTGGAGGACTGAGCCGATGTCGATCAAAGTCATCCTCACCGACATTGAAGGCACCACCAGCGCGGTGAGTTTCGTCTTCGACGTGCTGTTCCCGTACGCGGCCAAGCACCTGCCGGACTTCGTGCGGCAGAACGCCGAGCGCGCCGATGTCGCCGAGCAGATCGCTGCCGTGCGCCGCGACAGCAACGAGCCGCAGGCCGATGTTGAACGGGTGGTTGAAATTCTCCTGAGCTGGATCGCCGAAGACCGCAAGGCCACGCCGCTGAAAGCACTGCAAGGCATGGTCTGGGCGCAGGGCTATCAGGCCGGGCAGTTGAAGGGCCATGTTTACCCGGACGCCGTTGAAGCGCTCAAGCAATGGCATCAGGCCGGTTATCAACTTTTTGTGTATTCGTCGGGTTCGATCCAGGCGCAGAAGCTGATCTTCGGCTGTTCCGAGGCGGGGGATCTGACGCCGCTGTTCAGCGGTTACTTCGATACCACGTCGGGGCCCAAGCGCGAAGAACAGTCCTATCGCAACATTCAACAGGCGATTGGGGTTGAGTCCGGGGAGATTCTGTTCCTGTCCGACATCGTGCAGGAACTCGACGCCGCTGAATCGGCAGGCCTGAAAACCTGCGGCCTGGCGCGCGAGGGTGGGGAACTGGAAGGGCATGTGACGGTGGACAGCTTTACCGCGATCGAGCCGGAAGCCTTCTAACCACACAAAACTCACTGTAGGAGCTGCCGAAGGCTGCGATCTTTTGACTTTGATTCAAAGGATCAAGATCAAAAGATCGCAGCGTTGCGCAGCTCCTACATTAGTTTTGCGTGCAAAAAAACAGGCCGGGCAGTGAAAGCTGCCCGGCCTGTTGTGTTTAAAGCGTCTGAATGTTTACAGCGAGTGATACGTCGGCAGTGCAAAGCGCTGCTGGCTCTGCAGCATTGCAATTTGCGGCAGCTCGCTGGCCTGTTCCGCCAGGTCACGACGAATCGCGCTGATCGCCCACGACAGTTGGTCGGCGTTGTGCATTTGCTGATACGTCAGGGCGCGCTTGAACACTTTGCCTTCGCTGCCACGCAGGGTCAGCAGAATCCCGCCATCGGGACGTGGCGCAGTGGTGACGTCGAAGTTGGAGAACAGGGAGGTAAATTTTTCTTGAATCAGGCTCATGTCTTTCAGCTCCGTATGCACTTGAATGGCAAGCATGCAGAGGAGGTTGCAGCGATTGTGCCAGCATTTTGAAAATAAAAAATCCTTATAAATCAATAAGATGAAAATCGTGGAATCTGCAACGGTCGTGCAATCTGCATGAATGGCCATCGTGCATCCTGCATTTTGCGGGATTATCGCCGAGTGCGATGGAACCTATTCACCGCCCCATGATCCGCGCCGTCGTCCCTGCGGCTGCGGATACAAAACATTGCAAAAACCGCGTGTACAGCGCGAGAAGCGCTGACGTATTTTCAGGGTCGACCTATGCCCCAAACGCAGGTCTGCCCACAGCCCGAACAATAAAAAAACGGCCAGCAAGGTCGAACGGGGAGCTTCCATGAGCCACGCGTCAAGCGACACGATCACCTGGAGCATGATGCTCCGCAAACTGCCGACGATCGCCAAAGCCATCCCGCGGGTGGTCAAGGGCATGAAAGTCGCCAATGTCACGGATCCGACCCAAACGTGTGGCCTCGGCTGGACCTTCGAACAAGCGACCCTGCGTAATCCCGAAGGCCTGGCGTTATTGCACGGCGATGTCCTGCTGACCTATGCGCAGGCCAACCAGTGGGCCAATCGCATCGCCCACTATTTGAGCGCGCAAGGGATCGGCAAGGGTGACGTGGTCGCGGTGTTCATCGAAAACCGCCCGGAATTGTTGGTGACCATTCTGGCGCTGGCCAAACTTGGCGCGGTCAGCGCATTGCTCAACACCTCGCAGACGCGCGAAACACTGATCCACAGCGTGAACCTGGTGGCGCCGGTGGCGATTGTGCTTGGTGAGGAATTGCAGCCGGCGTTCGCCGCGATCCGCGAGCAGGTGTCGATCACCGCGCAGCGCACCTGGTTCATCGCCGACCGCGACACTTATTGCCACCCGGGCATTGCGCCCGACGGCTACGTCAACCTGATCAGCGCCAGTGCCGATGCCAGTTCCGACAACCCGCCCAGCAGTGGCGAAGTGTTCTTTGACGACCCGTGCTTTTACATTTACACCTCGGGCACCACCGGTCTGCCCAAGGCCGGCGTGTTCAAGCACGGCCGCTGGATGCGCAGCTCCGCCAGCTTCGGCACGATCGCCCTGAACATGGGCCCCGACGATGTCGTCTATTGCACGTTGCCGCTGTACCACGCCACCGGCCTCTGTGTGTGCTGGGGCTCGGCGATCAACGGTGCCTCCGGGTTTGCGATCCGCCGCAAGTTCAGCGCCAGTCAGTTCTGGAAGGATGTGCGCCGCTATCGTGCGACCACCATCGGCTATGTCGGCGAACTGTGCCGCTATCTGGTCGATCAACCACCCAGCGCCGACGACAGCCGTCACGAGGTGCGCAAGATGATCGGCAACGGCTTGCGCCCCGGCGCCTGGGCCGAGTTCAAGACCCGCTTTGCCGTCGAGCACATCTGTGAGCTGTACGCAGCGAGCGACGGTAACATCGGCTTCAGCAACATCCTCAACTTCGACAACACCATCGGTTTCTCGCTGATGGCCTGGGAGCTGGTGGCGTACGACCACGACAGCGGTGAGCCGCTGCGCAGCGCCGACGGTTTCATGCGCAAGGTCGGCAAGGGCGAGCAGGGCTTGCTGCTGGCACGGATCGACGAGAAAGCCCCGCTGGACGGCTACACCGACCCGCAGAAAACCGCCAAAGTGGTGCTGCACGACGTGTTCAGCAAGGGCGACCGCTACTTCAACACCGGCGATCTGTTGCGCAATATCGGCTTCGGCCATGCGCAGTTCGTCGATCGCCTCGGCGACACCTATCGCTGGAAAGGCGAAAACGTCTCGACCACTGAAGTGGAAAACCTGCTGTTGCAGCATCCGCACATCTCCGAGGCCGTGGCCTACGGTGTGGAAGTGCGCAACACCAACGGCCGCGCCGGGATGGCCGCGATCACCCCGGCCGAATCCCTGGCGACCCTGGATTTCGCCGAACTGCTCGCGTTTGCCCGTCAGCGCATGCCGGCCTATGCGGTGCCGCTGTTCCTGCGAGTAAAGGTGAAGATGGAAACCACCGGCACCTTCAAATACCAGAAGACCCGCTTGAAAAACGAAGGCTTCGACCCCGGCCAGACGGGCGATGACCCGATTTACGCCTGGCTCCCAGGCACCCAGACTTACGTGCAGGTGACGGACGAAGTGCTGGCCGATATTCATCAGGGCAAATACCGCTATTGATATTGGCTATGGCACAACTTGAGAAAAAGGGGGTGACAGCTATCGTCGCGCTCGGGAAACTGTCGGCTTTGCGAATAACCGAAAGTGGAGTTGCCCATGTCTGACTCAAGCCGCCAGATGACCCCTGAAGAAGCTGGCGAATTCACCGAGCAGGTTTTTAACAAGGCGCGTGACGGTGATGCCGAGATGCTTGATCGCTTGGTCACGGCCGGTTTGCCGGTGAACCTGAAAAACAGCAAGGGCGACACCCTGCTGATGCTCGCCAGTTACTACGGCCATGTCGACGCGGTGCAGGTGCTGCTCAAGCACAAGGCTGACCCGGAACTGCGCAACGGCAACGGCCAGAGCCCGATTGCCGGTGCGGCGTTCAAAGGTGATCTGGCCGTGGTCAAGGCATTGGTGGAAGCGGGCGCCGAGATCGAAGGTTCGTCCTTCGACGGTCGCACCGCGCTGATGATGGCCGCAATGTTCAACCGCGTTGAAATCGTCGATTACCTGATCGGCAAAGGCGCCGACCCGCAAGCCAAGGACGCCAACGGCATCACCGCGCTGGACGCGGCGCGGACCATGGGCGCGGTCGATACCACGGCGCAGCTGGAAAAGCTGCTGGCCTGATAAAGTCAAAAGATCGCAGCCTGCGGCAGCTCCTACATGAATGCGTTCGCCATCCATTTGGTGAACGAACGCTAAACCTGTAGGAGCTGCCGCAGGCTGCGATCTTTTGCTTTGTGCGCTATCCTCCGCGCCCTCATATTTACCTTCCACAGGATCCGCCCACATGAAAGCCGCACTCGTCGAACTCATCAGCAAAATCAGCTCCGGCTGCATGGGCGAGGACGAGATCCTGAAAGTGGCCGATGAGGCCGCACAGGCCTACGCCGATGCCGCTGCTTTTCTGACAGCCAACCCCGATATCAACTACGACGACACCTTCCCGATTCCGCTGGGCGAGTGGGTCGTGGTCGGCAGCCTGCCGGAAACCGTGCTGTTCCAGGCCGACACCTACGTTGACCTGTTCGCGCAGATCGTCGCGTCGTTCGGCCCGGGCGTCGATTTCAACCTCAAGCCCAAGCAACTGGCCAAGACCGAAGCCCTGACTGCACTCAACCGCATCCAGGTGCAGATGAGCAGCCTGAACAAGGAAAACGGCGGTTACACGCTGATGAACTTCAGCCAGTTGCTCGACGATGAGCTGCAAGTGGTGCTGGTCTACGGCAACGACGTGCCTCGGGTGCTGGAGTTGTGCGCCGAGATCGGCATCGCCGCTGCGCCGTCGCTGGAAGCGCTGAAGGTCGCCGTTCACGTCTGAACGCAATAAAAGGGAACCCTGCGCGCGACCGTCTATCCTAAAAGTGCATGCCACTATTCTGGAGCGACACTATGGGTTCCACGTTCAACGGTCTGATCGGCCTGATCATCCTTGCCCTCGACATCTGGGCCATCATCAACGTGCTGAAAAGCGGCGCCGAGACCGGGATGAAAATCCTCTGGGTCCTGCTGATCATCCTCCTGCCGGTGCTGGGCCTGATCATCTGGGCGATTGCCGGGCCACGGGGCAACGTCCGGATCTGATCCTGAGAGCCACGCGATACCCTTTGTGGGAGCGAGCCTGCTCGCGATAGCGGTTGTTCAGTCGCTGATTCATTGGCTGGAGAATGGCTATCGCGAGCAGGCTCACTCCTACAGGGTTCGACCTGTCATCTTCGGCAACGTAGAATGCGCGCCTTTCCCGGGCAATCGTCCCCACGATCGACGCCCGCGCATTCATCGGAGCACTTGACCATGACCGTTACCAAGACCAGCGAGTACCTGGAAACCCTCTACGAAGGCTACGGCCAGCGTTTTCGCATGGAAAAACTGCTGCACGAAGTGCGCACCGAACACCAGCACCTGGTGATCTTCCAGAACCCGCGCATGGGCCGGGTGATGGCGCTGGACGGCGTGATTCAGACCACAGAAGCCGACGAATTCATCTACCACGAAATGCTCACCCATGTTCCGATCCTCGCCCACGGCACTGCCAAGCGCGTGCTGATCATCGGCGGCGGCGACGGTGGCATGCTGCGCGAAGTGGCCAAGCACGACAGCGTCGAGCACATCACCATGGTCGAGATCGACGGCACCGTGGTCGACATGTGCAAGGAATTCCTGCCGAACCACTCCAAGGGCGCTTACGACGACCCACGCCTGAACCTGGTGATCGACGACGGCATGCGTTTCGTCGCCACCACCACTGAAAAATTCGACGTGATCATCTCCGACTCCACCGACCCGATCGGCCCGGGCGAAGTGCTGTTCTCGGAAAACTTCTACCAGGCCTGCCATCGCTGCCTGAACGAGGGCGGTATCCTCGTGACCCAGAACGGCACGCCGTTCATGCAGATTGACGAAGTCAAAACCACGGCCGGTCGCCTGCGCAGCCTGTTCCCGGACTGGCACTTCTATCAGGCGGCCGTGCCGACCTACATCGGCGGTTCGATGACCTTCGCCTGGGGTTCGACCAACCCGGCTTACCGCAAGCTGAGCCGCGAAGTCTTGCAACAGCGCTTCATCGGCAGCGGCATCGTCACGCGCTACTACAATCCGGAAATCCACATCGGCGCGTTCGCGTTGCCACAGTACGTGCTGCAGGCGATCAACAAGCCAAGCAACGACTGATCGCAATATTGTCTGATGGGTGATGGATCCCCTGTGGTGAGGGGATTTATCCCCGACCGGCTGCGCAGCAGTCGTAAAATCGGCAGGCGCGGTGAAACTGACGCATCGCGTTCGCTGATTTTGGGGACGCTTCGCGCCCCATTGGGGATGAATCCCCTCGCCACACAAGCCTGTTTCCCCATCAATTAATTTTTTTTCATGTTCGCCCGCTACAATCCTTTTGAACGATCAATCTCGCCAAAAGTCGAGATAGAGGTAAGCCCATTTGCGGGTTTGATCGAGGAGGCACCGATGCAAAAGTGGAAAGTCACTTTCGTGGACGATCATGGTGAAATTGTCGATGAGGTGTTCGAGCGCGCCGAATGCCCCAGCGACGACGAGGCCGCACGCCTGATCAAGGAACGGCTCCTGCCCGTGGCCGCGGAACTGGATATGAACGATCTGGAAGGGCGAACTCCAGACGCAGGTGCAAAAAACCTGAAAGCCCAGAACAGCATCGAAATCCGCAGCATCACGCCAATCTGAAATTCTTCTTGTCACCCGACCACACCAGGCCTTGGCAGCGCCTCTGTCTTGGGGCTACTCTGCAAGCGAGATCAGCGAACGACTCGCTAAGGTCTGGTCTTGTCAGCTACATGCTTGTTTCCCGCGTACAACCACGTTGTCGAAGTACTTTGGCCTGTAAGGCCCGGGGCGGGAATACGGAAAGTCTATCCATCTATCCGAGGGGGACGATTCATGAGCACAGCCTATCAAGAAGACATCAGCAGCAACGTACTGCGCCGCATGAAAGAAGGCGGCTTCGATTTTTCCCGGTTCCATCCCATCGAGTTCTACGCGATTTTCCCGGACGAGGAGCGGGCGCGCAGGGCGGCAGGCAAATTTCGCGGTGAATCCATCAATGCCCAGGTCAGTGCGCGCGACGATGGTGCCTGGTCGCTGGAATTGAGCAAGGTGATGTACGCAACTTATGACGACATTGGCGATTTCGAGCAGGGCTTCTCAGCCGTGGTCGAGCCGCTGGGCGGCATCATCGAGGGCTGGGGCGTCAAGCAGGAGGTGCGCAATCGCCATCGTCTGAACTGATCTCCGGTTTCAGGTAGTGAACAACGGCTGACCCTCGGGTTGGCCGTTGTTCATTCAAAGATCAAAAGATCGCAGCCTGCGGCAGCTCCTGCACGATCACCTGCAGGAGCTGCCGCAGGCTGCGATCTTTTGCTTTTGCTTTCAAAACATTTCCAGAAGGCAAAAAAAAGCCACCGGAGAAGGTGGCTAAAAGGGAAGACCGATAAGGAGAGAAAACCGCTCAGGGTTAAGCGGGGCGGGCTGCGACGGCAGTCCAGAGCAGTTGAGCCGAGTCCTTCGTGGCGCAGTGGCCGATGAAGTTTTGCAGCGGATGCGCGGATTATCCGCAGCCTGCGCCGGGCAGTGAAATCAACTCTGACTATGCTGGTGATAGGCGACAGCACTGCGTCGCAATGAGGCGGGGGCGATCAGGTTGGGGCAATTGCCGCACAGGAATGGTGCGGCGCTGCTGGCATGAATATCCAACCGATTGAAATCAAAGCGTTTATGCCGATGGCACGGGCCTTGCGAAGGCCTGTTGGTCCGGGTGACAAGGAGTACGGCATGATCCGCACCTATTTTGATGAAATGTACGATGCCGGCGGCCAGGTCCGCCCGCATTACCGGGAGTTCGCCCGCTGGCTGGCCGATACGCCTGACGAGTTGCTGGCACAACGGCGACGCGAGGCTGATCTGCTGTTCCACCGGGCCGGCATCACCTTCACGCTCTATGGGGATGAGCAGGGCACCGAGCGCCTGATTCCTTTCGACACCATTCCGCGCAGCATTCCCGCCAGCGAGTGGCGGATCGTCGAGCGCGGCTGCATCCAGCGGGTCAAGGCGCTGAACATGTTTCTCGCCGACCTCTATCACGAGCAGCGCATCATCAAGGCCGGGATCATCCCTGCTGAACAGGTGCTGGCCAACGAGCAGTACCAGTTGGCGATGCAGGGCCTGGACCTGCACCGCGACATCTATTCGCACATCTCCGGCGTCGATCTGGTGCGCGACGGCGACGGCACCTATTACGTGCTCGAAGACAACCTGCGCACCCCGAGCGGCGTGAGCTACATGCTCGAAGACCGCAAGATGATGATGCGCCTGTTCCCGGAGCTGTTCGCCGCCCAGCGCATCGCCCCCATCGACCATTACCCGAACCTGTTGCTCGACACGCTGAAAAGCTCCAGTCCGATCGACGACCCGAGCGTGGTGGTGCTGACGCCGGGACGCTTCAACAGTGCGTTCTTCGAACACGCCTTCCTGGCGCGGGAAATGGGCGTCGAGCTGGTGGAGGGTGCGGACCTGTTCGTGCGCGACGACAAAGTATTCATGCGCACCACCGACGGGCCGAAAGCGGTGGATGTGATCTACCGCCGTCTCGACGACGCGTTCCTCGATCCGCTGGCATTCAACCCCGATTCGATGCTCGGCGTGCCGGGGCTGCTGTCGTCCTATCGCTCGGGCAACGTGGTGCTGGCCAATGCCATCGGCACCGGGGTCGCGGACGACAAATCGGTGTACCCGTTTGTCACCGAGATGATCCGTTTCTACCTCGACGAAGAACCGATCCTGAAGAACGTGCCGACCTGGCAGTGCCGCAACCCCTCGGAACTCTCCCATGTGCTGGCCAATCTGCCGGATCTGGTGGTCAAGGAGACCCAAGGCTCCGGCGGTTACGGAATGCTGGTAGGGCCGGCGTCAACCACGGCGCAGATCGATGCGTTCCGTGAGCGGATCAAGGCCAAGCCCCACGCGTACATTGCGCAGCCGACGTTGTCGCTGTCGACCTGTCCGACCTTTGTCGAAAACGGCATTGCGCCGCGCCATATCGACCTGCGTCCGTTTGTACTGTCTGGCCGCGAAACCCGGGTCGTACCCGGCGGTTTGACCCGTGTTGCCCTGCGTGAAGGCTCCCTGGTGGTGAATTCCTCCCAGGGTGGTGGAACCAAGGACACCTGGGTGGTCGAGGATTGAAGGAAGCTTGCCATGTTAAGTAGAACTGCCTCGGATCTGTACTGGATGTCGCGTTACCTGGAGCGAGCGGAAAACCTCGCGCGGATGCTCGATATCAGCTATTCGCTGTCGCTGATGCCGCAGGACGGTCGCGGCGACGGTCTGCACGAACTGGCCATGCCGCTGTTGATCACCGGCACCCTCGACGATTACCTGGAGCGTCACGGCGAACTGCACGCCGAACGCTTGCTGCACTTTTTCGCCCTCGATGCGGCCAACCCGGCGAGCATCTACAGCTGCCTCGGCGCGGCGCGAGCCAGTGCGCATGCGGTGCGCGGGCGGATCACTGCGGACATGTGGGAAAACATCAACGCCACTTGGCTGGAGATTCGCGGGATCGCCGAGCAGGGCCTCAGCCGTTACGGCATGAGCCGCTTCTGCGAATGGATCAAGGAGCGTTCGCACCTGTTCCGTGGCGCCTCGTACGGCACCATCATGCGCAACGATGCGTTCCGCTTCATTCGCCTCGGCACCTTCATCGAGCGCGCCGACAATACGCTGCGACTGCTCGATGCACGCTATGAAATGGCCGGCGATCAGGCCGAAGCGGTCAGCGACGGCACCGCTCATGCCTATTACCAGTGGAGTGCGCTTCTGCGGGCCTTGTCATCGTTCGAGGCCTACACCGAGATCTATCGCGACGCACCCGGGGCCCGGCATGTTGCCGAACTGCTGCTGTTGCGCGCCGATGTGCCGCGTTCGTTGCGCGCCTGCACCGAGGAAATCGACCAGATCCTCGCGCAACTGCCAGGCGCCAACGGTCGTCCTGCGCAACGTCTTGCCGCTGAAATGGACGCGCGCCTGCGCTACACCGGTATCAACGAAATCCTCGCCGAAGGCCTGCACGCCTGGCTCACCGAATTCATCCCGCTGGTGCGCCAGTTGGGCAATGCCATTCACAGTTCATACCTGGAGGCTGCATGAGACTTTCCATTAGCCACGAGACCACCTATCACTATGAGGATCAGGTGCGGGCGAGCATCCAGTATTTGCGCCTGACTCCGCACGACAGCGAGCGTCAACACGTGTTGAGCTGGCAACTCGACCTGCCACGTCCGGTGCGTGCCCAGCTCGATCCGTTCGGCAACATCCTGCATGTGCTGACCATGGACGAACCGCACGAGGCGATCATCATCGGTGCGCGAGGTCAGGTTGATATTGATGAGCTGCGCGAGGCCGAGCATGAAAGCCAGTCGGCGCTGCCGTTCCTGCGCTTTACCCGCCTGACCGAGGCTGACGAGGCGTTGCGCGCGTTTGCCGGCAATGCCTGCAAACAGCGACGTGATCGCACCGCACTGATCGACTTGATGCATGGCTTGAACCAGCACATGACCTACACGCCGGGTTCCACCGAAGTCGACACCAGTGCCGCCGAAGCTTTCGCCGGGCGTGCGGGTGTTTGTCAGGATCACACCCATGCATTTCTCGCCTGCGCGCGCAGCCTGGGGATTCCGTCGCGGTATGTGTCGGGATATCTGTACAGCGAGGACGCCGAGCACCTGGCCAGTCATGCCTGGGCCGAAGCGTGGCTGGATGACGCCTGGTACAGCTTCGACGTGACCAACCAATTGGCGCGACCGGAGCGCCATCTGAAACTGGCGGTGGGCCTGGATTACCTGGATGCCTGCCCGGTACGTGGCATGCGCCGGGGCGGCGGGTGTGAGCAGATGCATGCCAAGGTGTTTGTGTCGCCAACCCCGGTTATCTCCGTGCAACAACAGTAAACTGCGTCCCCTTGTAGGAGCTGCGGCACGCTGCGATCTTTTGACTTTGGTTGTAAAACAGAATCAAAAGATCGCAGCGTGCCGCAGCTCCTACATGAGATTGTGTTCAAGGCTTAACCTTGCGCCCAGCCATGTGCTGCAAGTAGCCAATCAACATCTGCAAATCCTTCTCCGGCAACACATCCGCCGAAAACCCCGGCATCTTCGCCTGCGGCCACTGGCGCAGACTCTGCGGATCGCGAATGTAGCGTTTGAGGAAATCCGCGCCGAAATACTCGGTCGGGTTGTACGGAATGTTCAAGTCCGGCCCGAACTGCGCATCGCCCGCACCGTTCAAGCGGTGGCAGGCCAGGCAGTTTTTCTGGAACAGCGCAAAACCCTGATTCACCGGGTCATCCGCTTTCAACTTGGGATCCGGCAACAGGGCAGGGAAGCGCGCGGCCACCGGCGCCATGCGCTTGATGCTGGCCACTTCGAACGGCCATTGCTCGGGGCTGATGTGGCCAGCCTGCGGGTCGGTCCAAACCAGATAAAACGGCCCCGCGCTGTGCTTGCCTTCGGACAGCGGCGGCCACGGCTGCGCCGGGTCCTCGATCGCCAGCCACGCCCGTGCGCCTTTGGTATTGAGCAACGGTGCAGCGGCCAGTTCGGCGGCAAATCCGTCCAGCGCCACGGCTTGCAAGTGATCGTCCGGCTTGATGCCGGTGAGCAGTGCCGCGACGGGCACGGCGCGATACGTCATGTCCTTCTTGTAGGACACATCGTTCTTGATGGTGAGGGTTTGCACCTGCGGATGCTTGAGCAATTCCTCGGTCTGCCAGGTGCGACTGCTTGCACCCAGTTGCAAGTCCAGCTGCGCGGCAGACAAGGGCAGGCTCAGCAGCAGGGCCAAGAACACAATGAGCGTTTTCAAATGATCGCCGTCCATGTCGTGGAAGTGCGCAAAGGTTGGCACAGCCACGCTGGCCCGGGTAGCGGGCCAGTCACATTTTTGATGGCGATAACGTGCACCCGGCCGTTGGGTCAGCCGATGACCTTGGTCAGGTTCGGCAATATCAGCAACAGCGTGGTGGCGAAGAGAATGAGCCCGGCTTGACGAACTTTCGGTTGTTTGAACATGGCTTGACCGCCTTTATTGTTATTTCCTGATGTCTGCCTGCATATCCATGACGGCAAACGCTGCACTTCCTGTTGAAGAACGCCGGCCCCGGCAAAACCCGACGACTCTGACGTACATTTACTACCTTAGAGCCCGCGTCACGCGCCGCTTAGATCCATTTCGTATGTATTTGCTGCCACTAGCGATAAAAAAGGCATGAGGCGTATTGCCAGCTTCTTTGCCGCCCGCTTGCTAGACAACTCGCGGACCTGAACCGGTTCACCCGATGCGAGATGACCGTCCGTCTGAGCGTGCGCGTCAACGTCATTGAGCGCTGTGGTCATTGAATCCTCGACGGCGCGGGACAACAGTGACATCACGAATTTCACTCACCGCACAGGTTCGAGGACGTCATGACCCAAGCTTTGATTTTCGATGCGTTACGCACGCCGCGCGGCAAAGGCAAGGCCGATGGCGCGCTGCACAGCGTCAAACCGGTGAATCTGGTCGCGGGGTTGTTGACCGCACTGCAAAGCCGCACCGCGCTGGACACCAGCCAGGTCGATGACGTGGTGCTCGGCTGCGTCACGCCGATTGGTGATCAGGGCTCGGACATCGCCAAGACTGCGGTGCAAGTGGCCGATTGGGACGTCAGCGTGGCGGGCGTGCAGATCAACCGCTTCTGCGCCTCGGGTCTGGAGGCAGTGAACCTCGGCGCGATGAAAGTCCGCTCCGGTTTCGAAGACCTGGTGGTGGTGGGCGGCGTCGAGTCGATGTCGCGGGTGCCGATGGGCAGCGACGGCGGCGCCTGGGCGCTGGACCCGCAAACCAACCTGCACAGCCACTTCACCCCGCAGGGCGTCGGCGCGGACCTGATCGCCACCCTTGAAGGCTTCAGCCGTGAGGACGTCGATGCCTACGCGCTGCATTCGCAACACAAAGCGGCGCGGGCGCGGGCTGACGGAGCTTTCAACAAGTCGCTGGTGCCGGTGCAGGATCAGAACGGCATCATCCTGCTCGACCATGACGAATTCATTCGCGCCGAGTCGACCATGGAAGGCCTCGGCAAACTCAAGCCGAGTTTCGAAATGATCGGCCAGATGGGCTTCGACGCCACGGCGCTACGGGTCTACAGCCACGTCGAGCGGATCAATCACGTGCACACCCCGGGCAACAGCTCCGGAATCGTCGACGGGGCGGCGCTGATGTTGATCGGCTCCGAAGCCAAGGGCCGTGCACTCGGCCTGCAGCCACGGGCACGAATCGTCGCCACGGCGGTGACCAGCACTGACCCGACCATCATGCTCACCGGTCCGGCACCGGCCACCCGCAAGGCGCTGGCCAAGGCCGGGTTGCGCGTGGAAGACATCGATCTGTTCGAGGTCAACGAGGCGTTTGCCTCGGTGGTGCTCAAGTTCATCAAGGACATGGCGGTGGACCCGGACAAGGTCAACGTCAATGGCGGCTCCATCGCCATGGGCCACCCGCTGGGCGCCACCGGTTGCGCAATCCTCGGCACCCTGCTCGATGAACTGGAAGCGCGGCGCCTGCGCTATGGCCTGGCGACGCTGTGCGTCGGCGGCGGCATGGGCATTGCCACCATCATCGAACGCCTCTGAGCCCCGAATTCAAGGAACCTTGTTATGAGCGAAGCCATTCGTTACGAAAAAGGCCAGGACGGCATCGTCGTGCTGACCATCGACATGCCGGGCCAGAGCGCCAACACCATGAACGCCGTGTACCGCCAGGCCATGGGCGCCTGCGTTGCGCATCTACTGGCGGACAAAGACAGCATCGCCGGAGTCATCATTACGTCGGCGAAGAAAACCTTCTTTGCCGGCGGCGACCTCAATGAGCTGATCAAGGTTGGCAAACCCGAGGCCAAAGCCTTCTATGACATGGTGCTGAGCCTCAAAGCCCAGTTGCGCACCCTGGAAACCCTCGGCAAACCCGTGGTCGCTGCCATTAACGGCGCGGCGCTCGGCGGTGGCTGGGAAATCTGTCTGGCCTGTCATCATCGGGTGGCGCTGGACGACGCGGCGGTGCAACTCGGTCTGCCGGAAGTGACCCTCGGTCTGCTGCCGGGCGGTGGCGGGGTGGTGCGCATGGTGCGCATGCTCGGCATCGAAAAGGCTCTGCCGTATCTGCTCGAAGGCAAGAAGGTACGCCCGCAACAGGCATTGCAGGCCGGGTTGATCGATGAGCTGGCGGCGGATCGTGACGAGCTGCTGGCCAAGGCCCGCGCCTGGATTGTTGCCAACCCGACGGCCGTGCAGCGCTGGGACGTGAAGGGCTATCAGATCCCCGGCGGCACGCCGTCGAATCCGAAGGTCGCGCAGATGCTGGCGATTGCGCCGTCGATCCTGCGGGCGAAGACTCAAGGCACGCTGCCGGCCCCGGAGAAAATTCTGTGCGCGGCAGTGGAAGGCGCGCAGGTGGACTTCGACACCGCGCACCTGATTGAAACCCGTTACTTCACCGAACTGACTACTGGGCAGATCTCGAAGAACCTGATCGGCACCTTCTGGTTCCAGCTCAACGAAATCAACGCCGGCGGCTCGCGGCCGCAGGGCTTTGCGCCTTACGTCACGCGCAAGGTCGGCGTGCTGGGCGCGGGGATGATGGGCGCCGGGATCGCGTTCGTCAGCGCCTCGGCCGGCATCGACGTAGTGCTCAAGGACATCAACCTGGCGGCCGCCGAAAAGGGCAAGGCGCATTCGGCGGCGTTGCTCGACAAGAAAGTCGCCCGGGGCCAGATGACTGCGGAAAAACGCGACGCGGTGCTGGCGCGGATCCAGCCCAGCGAGAACGATGTCGACCTGGCCGGCTGCGACTTGATCATCGAAGCGGTGTTCGAAGATCGCGAACTGAAAGCCAAGGTGTCGGCGGCGGCGCAGCAAGTGGTCGGTAGCGACGCGGTGATTGCCTCCAACACCTCGACCTTGCCGATCACCGGGCTGGCGACGGCAGTGCCGGATCAAAGCAAGTTCATCGGCCTGCATTTCTTCAGTCCGGTGGAAAAAATGCCGCTGGTGGAAATCATCAAGGGCGCGCAGACCAGCGATGAAACCCTGGCGCGGGGTTTCGACTTCGTCCTGCAAATCAAGAAAACTCCGATCGTGGTCAACGACAGTCGCGGCTTCTTCACCTCGCGGGTGTTCGGCACCTTCACCAATGAAGGCATTGCCATGCTCGGCGAGGGCGTGAGTGCGCCGATGATCGAGACCGAAGCGCGCAAAGCGGGGATGCCGGTGGGGCCGCTGGCAATCTCCGACGAAGTTTCCCTCAGCCTGATGAGCCATATCCGCCAGCAAACGGCCAAAGACCTGCAAGCAGAAGGGAAACCGCTGATAGAACATCCGGCGTTCGCCGTGATTGAGTTGCTGCTCAACGAATACAAGCGTCCGGGCAAAGCTGCCGGTGGTGGCTTCTACGATTACCCGGCTGGCGCGCAGAAGCACCTGTGGCCGGAGTTGAAGACGCGCTTCGAGAAGGCAGACGGGCAGATTTCAGCGAAGGATGTGCGAGATCGTCTGCTGTTCGTGCAGGCCCTCGAAACCGTGCGCTGCGTGGAGGAGGGCGTGCTGACCTCGACGGCGGAGGCCAACGTCGGCTCGATCTTCGGCATCGGTTTTGCGGCGTGGACCGGCGGTGCGCTGCAGTTCATCAATCAGTACGGGGTGCAGGACTTCGTCGCCCGCGCGCAATATCTGGCCGAGCAATACGGCGAGCGTTTTGCGCCACCGGCGTTGCTGCTGGAGAAGGCGGCGAACGGCGAGCTGTTTTAAGTGATCGGCTGAACACTGTGGGGCTTGCCTTGCCTGGGTGTTTCAAGGCAGGCTCTGGGGTGTTCATTATTCCCATCACGTGTCAGGTATTTTTTATGTCGCTACGCATCTGCATTCTGGAAACCGACATCCTGCGTCCGGAACTGGTCGATCAATATCAGGGTTACGGACAGATGTTCCAGCGCCTGTTCTCGCAGCAACCGATTGCCGCCGAGTTCACCGTGTACAACGTGATGCAGGGCGAATACCCGAGCGACGACCTGAGCTTCGACGCGTACCTGATCACCGGCAGCAAGGCCGATTCGTTCGGCACCGATCCGTGGATCCAGACCCTCAAGCAATACCTGCTGAACCGTTACGAGCGCGGCGACAAGCTGCTCGGCGTGTGCTTCGGCCATCAACTGCTGGCGCTGCTGCTGGGCGGCAAGAGCGAGCGCGCCACTCAGGGTTGGGGTGTCGGCACCCACAACTACAAACTGGCGGCCAAGGCGCCGTGGATGAGCCCGGTGCGTGAGGAGCTGACGCTGCTGATCAGCCACCAGGACCAGGTCACCGCGCTGCCGGAAAACGCCACGGTCATCGCCTCCAGCGATTTCTGCCCGTTCGCCGCGTATCACATCAACGATCAGGTGCTGTGCTTCCAGGGCCACCCGGAATTCATCCACGACTATTCGCGGGCGCTGTTGGACCTGCGTCAGGAAGCGCTGGGTTCGCAGATCTATTCGAAAGGCGTCGCCAGCCTTGAGCAGGAGCACCATGGCACGACCGTGGCGGAATGGATGATGCGTTTTGTGGCGCACAAGCCAGAAGCCGAAGCGCTTTAAGGCCTGACATTTACCTATGTGGCGAGGGAGCTTGCTCCCGCTCGGATGCGCAGCAGTCGTAATTTACGGCAACTTGATGTTTGTATGGGCGCGCTTCTCACCCCAGCGGGAGCTTGCTCTCGCGCCACAGGACTACAACCACCCCGACTTCTTGAAACTCGCCCACAAACTCACACACCCCACCGTGATAAACCCCAGCACGGCGAAATAGCCGTAGTGCCAGCTCAGCTCCGGCATGTTCTGGAAGTTCATCCCGTAAATCCCCGCCACCGCCGTCGGGAACGCCAGAATCGCCGCCCACGCGGCAAACTTGCGCTGCACCACGCTCTGCCGCGAGGCCTCAAGCAGCACGCCGATCTCGATGGTCTGGCTGGCAATGTCCGCCAGGGTGGTCAGGTCCTCCATCTGCCGGGTGACGTGAATCTGCACATCGCGAAAGTACGGGCGCATGTTCTTGTCGATGAACGGGAAGCTCAGCTTCTGCAGTTCCTCACCGATTTCCACCATCGGCGCCGCATAACGACGCAGGCGCAACACGTCGCGGCGCAGGCCATGAAGCTTCTGGATGTCATGCTCGTTTAAAGCGCTACACAGCACGTTGCGCTCCAGTTCATCGATCTCGGCATGAATCGCTTCGCCCACCGGCTGGTAGTTTTCGATGACGAAATCCAGCAGCGCATAGAGCACGAAGTCTTCCCCATGCTCGAGCAACAGCGGTCGCGCCTCACAGCGCTGACGGACATGCGCGTAGGACGCCGAGTGACCGTTGCGGGCGGTGATGATGTAGCCCTTGCCGGCGAAGATGTGCGTTTCGATGAACTGCAAAATCCCGTGTTCGCGGATCGGCGAGTAGGTGACGATAAACAAAGCGTCGCCAAAGGTTTCCAGTTTCGGTCGACTGTGTTTTTCCAGGGCATCTTCAATCGCCAGTTCGTGCAGATTGAACTGGCGTTGCAGGTTGGCCAGCTCCTGCGCGTCCGGCTCTTCCAGACCGATCCAGACAAAGTGCCCGGTTTTCGCGGCCCAGGCGGCGCCCTCATCGAGGGTAATATTGGTGACTTTCTTACCGGCGCTGTAAACCGCAGCAGCAACAACTCGACCCATGGTGGTGGTTCACTTCTTCTTAGCAGATGGCAGGGAATACAAGGCTTCAGCTTAGCCGTGTCGCTGCTTGAGAGTCAGTGAAATCTGCACAGTTCACCCGGCAAAAGAAAACCCGCACAAGGCGGGTTTGTTTTTCACGCAGCTTGCAGCTGCTGATCCATCGCGGCGATGCATTCGCGCATCTGTTCGCGGCACTGGGTCATGAGCATGGGCATGTCATCCATGGTCAGCCCGGCTGTAGGAATGGCCGGCAGCGAGCGTATGAGAATTTTCCCGCTGCGCCAGCGGTTCAGGCGCATGTGCTTGATGTAACTGCTGACGCACACCGGCACGATCGGCACGCCGGCGGCAATCGCCATCTGAAACGCGCCTTTCTTGAACGGCAGCAGTTCTTCGCCGAGGTTGCGCGTGCCTTCCGGGAACACCCAGATCGAGGTGTCTTCGTGTTGCAGGGTGTGGGTGGTGGTGAGCATCGACTTGCGCGCCTTGTGCGCATTGCCACGATCGATCAACACGTTGCCAGCCAGCCAGAACAGTTGGCCGAACAGCGGCACCCACTTCAGGCTCTTCTTGCCGATGCACACGGTACGCCGAGGCACCACGTTGCCGAACACGAACAGGTCGTAGTTGGACTGATGGTTGGCGATGATCACGCAGCTGTCGGGCTTGTTCATCAACGGGCCGACATCGGCCTTGACCCGCAAGCGCAGAATGAACATGGCCGGAAGCGCATAGAGGCGGGCGCACAAACGGCTGTTATCCGGGTTGAACGGGCGGCACAGACCCAGGAGTACGCCCAACACGCCGGCCAGAACAAAGTGCAAGCCCATCAACAACATACGCAACACAAACAGCATTTTCGGTGCCCACCGGGACAAAAGGTGGCGCAGTGTACGGATGTGCACTGTTTTCGGCAATTGCTGCTATAGAGTGCGGAGATAGGCGATGTTTAAGCGCATGTTTCCGGAATCGGCGTCAGACGCGTCCTAGAGCCGTCGACGATTCATCAACCGAACACGCAAGAAAAAGCCCGACACGACGGTCGGGCTTTTCTTCGGCTCGGGAAGCGAGGGCTTAGCCCAGATGTTCCTGATCCTGGATGATCGCATTGTCGAGGGCTTCGAGCAGCGCCTTGCGCACTTTGAGCTTGGTGTTCTTGTGCGCGTTCATGTTGATCTTCTTCAATTGACGCGCGGCGGCCAGAGCGGCGCCTTGCAGTTCTTCGGCAGCCACCACCTTGTCGAGGAAGCCGGCGTCCACCGCGCTTTTCGGATCAAACATCTCGCCGTTGATCACCGAACGGTGGAACGCCGAACGACGCAGGCGATCACGCGCCAGCTCGATGCCGGCGTGGTGCATGGTCATGCCGATCTGCACTTCGTTCAAACCGATGCTGAACGGACCGTCGACGCCAATGCGATAGTCGGCAGACAACAGCAGGAACGCGCCCTTGGCCACCGCGTGCCCAGGGCACGCAACGATCACCGGAAACGGGTGAGAGAGCAGGCGACGGGCCAAGGTCGAACCGGCGGTCACCAGTGCCACGGCTTCTTTAGGGCCGGCGGTCATCACTTTGAGGTCATAGCCACCGGACAAAATCCCCGGCTGACCGGTAATGATCACGATGGCACGATCAGTCTTCGCCTGATCCAGCGCCGCGTTGAACACCGCAATCACGTCCGGGGAAATGGCATTGACCTTGCCGTTGTTCAAGGTCAGGGTCGCGATGCCGTCTTCGAGGTGGTAGGCAATCAACTCACTCATGACGCAATTCCTTGTAAGAAAGATGGGCAGACGTTACCCACCACCGTAGGCCAGGTAAAGCGCCGTGACTGACTCGCCGGTCACCGTTTCCCGCCTCACCCGGCGTAGCGCGCCGTTCTGCTTCTATATAGAAGGGTGGCCGTCACCAGAGATTGGCCGGTTTGCCATCGCCCACCGTGGGCTGAAACGCCTTTTTGTCTTAACCGCATGAAAATTCTGAAAAAAAGTTTGCCATCAGAAAAGCTTTCGACTACATTAGCGCGCCTCGACAGACAGAACATGTTTGAAGAGATACGGTGAAGTGTCCGAGTGGCTTAAGGAGCACGCCTGGAAAGTGTGTATACAGGAAACTGTATCGAGAGTTCGAATCTCTCCTTCACCGCCATATTCAATACACAAAACCCCTGATTTCGAAAGAGATCAGGGGTTTTGTGGTTTTTGGCGCCTGGATTTTAATCCGCCGTGGAAGTCATGCTGGAAGTGCTCGGCCTGATTTTCCATAGCGCACTACAATCGCCGCTTTATCCGTAGAAAAAAGGACCGTCCCCATGATCATTTCCACCACCCACGCCATCGAAGGCCGACAAATCACCGCTTACCTGGACATTGTCAGCGCGGAGTCGGTGCAGGGCGTCAATGTGATTCGTGACATGTTTGCCGGCATGCGCGATTTTTTCGGTGGGCGGTCGCAGACGCTGGAGCGTGCATTGAAAGAGGCGCGGGTTCAGGCGACTGACGAGATCAAGGAGCGGGCGCGGGCCTTGCAGGCGGATGCGGTGGTCGGGCTGGATTTTGAGATCAGCATGCCGGCGGGCAAGGGTGGCATGGTTGTCGTGTTCGCGACGGGCACGGCGGTCAAGTTGCGTTGATGCAGTGGCCGGTTCAAGCGAGCCCATTCAGGCGATGAATGGGCTTTTTGCTCTCTGGCTTTCGGTCAGCCCTGTGGCTTGAGTATCACCAGCCCATGGGCGTCATAGGTCAGCGGCGTATCGATCGCGACCAGCGGCGGGGTTCCGGTGGAGGGCGTCGGATCGGCGGGCTGACTCGGGTGGTAGATGACGCCAGGGGTCAGAATCGGTTTGTCCGGGTAGGTAATGGTGATGTCGCCCGCAGCGAGCTTTTCCTTGAGTTTCTCACCGGCGGCTTTGCCGGCAGCGATTTGTTCGTCCGTGAGTTTTACGACAGGCATTTCCGGGAATCCGTTGATTTTCATGTTCTCTCCTTGAGATTCATTTGTAGGCAAAAGGGCAACGGCCTGTCGCCGGGAATCTTTAGCGCTATGAGACCGATGGCTCGTTACGGTGTTGAAAGGATGAAGGCCATTCGTCGGCCATCAGCGTATCTGAACCACAAGTCCAGGAATGACCGGCTAGTCTCAAAAGTCTTGGAGGTCGATATTTTTTCAGGCAATAAGGCTTTGCCGGTGTCGATCCATTTGAAAGGGGTGAAGGTATGACTGATCCGTATATCGAAGACGATGGAGCCGAATTTTCATTCAACAACTGCGTCCGTTGTGGCCAGACGGAGTATCAGTCGGGCTTTGGCGAGGACCCGGTTCTGACCGGCAAGATCAAGTCCGCTGCGCCCAAGGGGCCGAAAGCCAAGTTTCTGCCGAAGGTCTCGACCCGCTCGAGAAAATGATCAGCGACCTCACAACCCCGTCTATAAACGGGGTTTTTTATGCCTGCTGTTTATGAAGGGAAATTTCCTACAAGAGGTTGGGTAGATTTGTATGTATTTCACAAACTTTTCACGTCCACGGACGTAGGGTGAAGCCATCCGTTAGAAAGCAAGTCTCCAGCCCGTCTCCCCAGCGGGCTTTTTTTTGCCTGCGATAAAACCTTTTGCCAAATCGCTGTCCAATCGGCGCCTGGTGCGCGGCGGCCGCTGATTTTGTCTGGACTTTAGCGCGTCGGCAGCATTCAATCTCGGCCCCTTTTGATCTCCCTATTTTTGAGGTTTTTGTCATGCGTCTAACATTGCCCGCTCTGGTTCTGGGGCTTCTGGTTGCTCAAGGTGCGGTGGCTGGCGAAGGCACTGCTGCGCTCGGCGGCGGTCTGGGTGGTGCGTTGGGTAATGTCGTCGGCCAGAAAATGGGCGGCAGCACCGGCGCAGCAATTGGTGCCGGTGTTGCAGGCGCGGCGGGCAGTGCGATGGCAGCCGGCAAGGGCAGCCGGACCAAAGCGGCCATCGGTGGTGGTGTCGGCGCGGCCGGTGGTTCGGTGATCGGCAACAGCCTGGGCGGCAGAAATGGCGCGACCATTGGCGCCGGTCTGGGTGGCGCGGCCGGCGGTGCCGTAGGCGCCAACCTGTCCAAAGGTCACAAGCGTCACTGATAGCGAACGCTTGTCAGAAAAAGCCCGGCTCAATGTCGGGCTTTTTCATGGCTGAACGTTTTCCCGGGAAATGTCTCCAACTGACATAAGCCCTGTGGGCATACTGTCCCGATTCGGGAACTGTGAGGTTCAAATGCGTTTGTCATTGTCTGCACTGTTTTTCGGATTAGTGATCGCTCAAGGCGCGATGGCCGCCGGAGATGGTAGTGCCGCCGTTGGTGGCGGATTGGGCGGTGTGCTCGGTAATGTGGTGGGCGGCCAGCTCGGCGGCAGCACCGGTGCGGCGGTCGGCGCGGGCGTTGGTGGCGCGGCGGGTGGCGCGGTCGGCGCGAATAAACGCAATCGCACCGAAGCCGCCATTGGTGGTGGCCTCGGCGCGGCCGGTGGCTCGGTGCTCGGCAACAGCCTGGGCGGCTCTACCGGTTCAGCCATCGGTGCAGGTTTGGGCGGTGCGGCCGGTGGTGCGGTGGGCAACAACCTGGGTGACGACGGCGGAAAAGGCCATTCCGGCGGTGGACACAAGCACAACAAGTACAAACATAAAAACCGCCATCATTGATTGAACATCGAAAAGAAACCCGGCTTGGCGCCGGGTTTTTCGTGTCTGGCGGTCGGACGCTGGAACGATTGGCTGTAGGGCTTTTCGAACGTTATACAACCCACCCCCACGCAGAGGTTTGCCATGACCCCCGAAACCGAAGGCAAGGAAGAAAAAGGCCCGAGCGGTCTGCCGTTTATCAATGATCCGGGCAACGAGGATCCGGGGTCGCTGATGGACGACGCGACCGTGCCGCTCAATGATGCGGATGAGGCTTTGGATGAGGAATATGAAGAGGATGAGGATGAGCAATAAGTTGTCTTGAAAGTCGAGCGTGGCTGCGCACTGAATTTGAATATCCGGGGCCTGTACTTCAGGCCCTTTGATTCGGGTCGGTTTGCTCTCGAGGTCAAGCTCGTTAAATAGTCGTCAAGGCGGACGAAAGCAAACCGACAAAATATTTTGTTATTTGCCAGTTAATTCAGGCTTCACCAGTATGTAAAGGCTATCTGATGTCGACATTTTTTCTATTCGACCTGATGCGACGTATTCTTGAAACTCCTTTTCAACTGTTTTTTTGTCGCAGTATTTTTTATATTCAGATGGCCTGTCGCTAGCGTAAATGTAAAGGCGCCATATATCAAAACCATCGATTCTGTTATCCGAGCCATAATCGAAGTCCACTGATTCTGATGGGAAGTGAATGGCGCACCCTACGCCGTGCAGTTCATATTGAACTTCATCAGTTATTTCACCGCAGCGTTCGATTTGCTTGCTTCGCCAAAGTCTTAAAATATTCCGAGTGCCAAATTTTTTTTGTAGTAATTCTGCTCCACTCTCAACTTTTGAAAGGAAGTCAGTTATTAGGTCCTCAAGATTTTTATCGTCTTTTTTCATCTTCTTCTGTGATGCTCCAATCGGTCGTGTCCGACATTGTTAGCTGATTCAATGACTTCTTCGATAGTATTGAGCTCTCCTTTGTGGTCTCTGATGTTCGTGATCAGTTTTATAGTTATAGGCGTTGCTGTTTGTTTTGCAGCTGCTGCACGGTGATGTCCATCTAGAATATAGAAGTTGCCCTGATGTTCTGCTACGTCTATGGGATAGCTGACATCGTATCCACCGGCTCGCATTTGATCCCTTATTTTTTCGACGTGTTTAGTTGATTTTTTTCCCATGATCGCATGCGTTCGCTTCAGTGAATGTGGGTCAACGCCATGAATCAAGTCCGGTAATTGTGGTTCACCCTCATCTACCTTAGCGCCACCAACCCCACCCGGCATCTCACAACCCGGCTTCTTCGGCGGCGAACAGTTCGAGTTCAACCCCAACGGATCCACCCACCCCGTCGGATTCGGCACATACCGGTACTGATTCAGCCCACCCGCCAACTTGATGGGATCCGGCGTCAGATACCGTCCCAGCCTCGAGTCGTAATACCGGTGCCGGTTGTAATGCAGCCCGCTCTCCGCGTCGAAATACTGCCCCTGAAACCGCAGTGGCTGGTCTAGGTAGTCCTCGCCCGCCAGGGTGATCGCTGCGACTTTTCCATAGGCGTCGTATTGCGCGGACCAGACGATTTCGCCGCTGTAGTCGGTGAGTTCCTGCGGGGTGCCGAGGTGGTCGAGTTGGTAGTAGAACGGGCAGGCTTTTTTCGGGCCTTTGCCGTCGAGCAGGGCCAGTGGGCGGAAGGTGCCGGGTTCGTAGACGTAGCTGCGGT
>NZ_JAAQYM010000011.1 GCF_012986595.1 Pseudomonas koreensis
TCAACCGAGGCGCGCATTCTACAGCAGCCTCATTTGCTGTCAAGTGATTATTTTCAGAAGCTTTCGAAGATTTCTTCAACAACTTCAACCACTTGCGCTTCCGATCTCTCGTCAGCGGGAGGCGAATAATACAGGACTGAATTTACCGGTCAACCCCTTCCAGAAAATTCTTTTCAAAACAAACAACTAAACCCGCTACTACTAATGACGCCGCCGTAAGCGTCGGATCTAAGGCAGGCCTCAAGGCACCTGTGTCAGGCTGCGTCTTGCGAAAATGCCCATCAGCCCTGGAGGCAGACGGTGTCGTACGCCTTGAAGGCGTGCTCCATCAACAGACGCTTCATTTATGGCTGTTATTAATGGGGCCATCGCCAACGACCATCGTCTGCAACAGATTTCACTGATCGCGCACAGGTATGATCAAACCCGACCACTCCATCGGACCCACCCCATGCCTGCCTTCCGGATTCGCCCAACTCCCGCGCCATTGCTCAATCCTGGTGAGACTGTGGTTCTGTTCGATGGCGTCTGCAAGCTGTGCAACGGCTGGGCACGATTTCTGATTCGCCACGACCGCCAGCACCGAATGCGTCTGGCTTCAGTGCAATCGCCAGAGGGCCAGGCACTGCTGGCATGGGCCGGTCTGCCGATGGATCAGTTCGACAGCATGGCGGTGATACGCGACCGGCATTATTGGGTGCGCTCGGATGCGGTCTTCGAAGTCATCGCACTATTGCCTGACCGCTGGTGGCCGTTCAGGCTTCTACGCATCTTCCCACGGACACTTAGGGATTGGGCCTACGACCGCGTGGCGCTGAATCGCTACCGGATCTTCGGCAAGTACGACACCTGCCTGTTACCCGATCCCGATCACGAACGCCGCTTTCTGAAAGCGCAGCTGTGAGCGCCGGGCTACAACAGCATTGCGCACCATTGTCCCGATTTTCATCTTCGTCGCCATCATCAGGACGATCACGAACATTTCCAGAAGTGGCTTGTTCAATGAGGTCTTGTCGGCCCAGGCTTCCTGCCTTGGGCGACGTCAAGACGAATGGCCGCTTTTTGGGCCGGAAGCGGCCGTCAAAAAATGGCTATTTCCGGCCTGTTCCGCGCCTTACAACTGTTTGCCGTCACGCGCAGCAATCGCCACGGTGGCCGGCGATTCAGCCAGGGGAACGAAGCGTCGGGTTGCGCCATCCAGTGCGTCGATGCACCCCGCCTCGATGTCGTAGACCCAACCGTGCAGATTCAGGCGCCCTTGCTCGAGAGCGAGGGCCACGGAGGGATGCGTTCGCAGGTTCGCCAGTTGGGCGATTACGTTTTCGCGTACCAGGCCATCGAGCTTCGCGCGGGGCGTGTCGAACTCGTGGGCGGCGTTAATCGCTTTCGCGGCGTCCGAGTGACGCAGCCAGTTGGCGACCGCCGGAAGGTGATCCAGGCAGGTGCAGCGTGAAATCGCGCCCATCGCCCCGCAGTCCGAGTGACCGCAGATCACGATGTCCTGTACGCCGAGCACGGCGACCGCATATTCGACGGTGGCCGAGACACCGCCCGGTTCAGGGCCGTACGACGGCACAATGTTGCCGGCGTTGCGAATCACGAACAGTTCGCCAGGTTCACGCTGCGTCAGGAGTTCGGGCACGACACGGCTGTCCGAGCAGGTGACGAACAACGCCTTCGGATTTTGTGCCGTTGCAAGTTGCTTGAACAGCTCGACGCGTTGCGGGTAAACCTCGCGCTGAAAGCGCAGAAAGCCGTCGATAATGTCACGCATGATGTCCTCCAGAAGCGAATGCCAGGTGCTGGCACGAGCAGTCGATCCGCTGCCGTGCCTGGGTGGCCGTCATTATTGCAGAGGTCGCGTGCGTTGGCTGTACTTGATCAACGATGTCCGTCAGGCCGCGACCAGCGCCCTTCCCCAGTGAAAGAAGAAATCTGCGCGACTGTCGTTGCGGCAGAAACCGCCAGGCACCGGTGTCTAAAAAAACCGCCGCCACTCATAATGCCGCCCTTCCCTACTCACCCATCCAAGTTCGCCAGCCATGCCTGAAGAGTTCGAAGTCCCCAGCCCCCACGAGCAACATATCGAGCACACCACCCATCACGCCCACGCGCAAGGCGATCGCTTCGCCAGCAAGATTGCGGTAATGACCGCGATCATGGCGACGGTCGGCGCACTGATGAGCTATCAGGCCGGCTCGACGGAAAGCGAGGCGGCCATGGACAAAAACAACGCGGCCATCCAGAAGACCGAAGCCGCCAACGAATGGAACTACTACCAGGCCAAGTCCAGTCGACAGAATCTGTCGGACCTGGCCAGCCACCTGCCGGGGCTGGACTCCGCCCATTACGCTGCCGAGGCGCGGCGCTACGGCGAGCAGAAGGAGGAGGCGCGCAAGAAGGCTGAAGCACTTGAACAGCAGGCGCACGAGTGGGACGAGAAGTCAGAGCAGGCGCTGCACCAGCATCACCGCTGGGCCCAGGCGATGACCGCGATCCAGATCGCCATTTCACTGGCGGCCATCACCTTGCTGACGCGCAAGGAGTGGCTCAGGCGCGTCTCGTTCGGAGCTGCGGGCGCGGGAGTCATGTTGGGTTCGCTGGCCTGGCTGCATATTTGAGCCAGGTTGAATAGCGCATCCCTTCAAGCACCAAGCGTCTCGGTGGCCAGGAACATCTCGAGTGCGGCGAACGGCATCGGTTTGGCAAAGTAATAGCCCTGGAAAATATCGCAGCGGCTGCCCTTGAGAAAATTTACCTGAGACGCCGTTTCCACGCCTTCTGCGACCACCGACAGGCTGAGGTGGTGGGCCATGGAAATAATGCCTTGAGTGATTGCTGCGTCGTGATGATCGGTGGCGATGTCCTCGATGAACGAGCGGTCAACTTTGATTTTGTCGATGGGCAATCGCTTGAGGTAGCTGAGGCTGGAAAAACCGGTGCCAAAATCATCGAGCGCAATGCGTACACCCAGGGCCTTGAGCCGGTGTAGCGTATCGATTGCCTGTTCAACGTTATGCAGCAGGAGTGACTCGGTAATCTCCAGCTCCAACTGCCCGGGGCTGAGTCCGTACAAGCTGAGCACTGCCTGGATAGACTCAACGAACTGGCCACGCTGGAAATGCATCGGCGAAATGTTCACGGCCATGACGATGTCTCCAAGGCCCTGATCAACGAGTTGACGTAACTGTGCGCAGGCCTTGTCGAGTACCCAGCGGCTCAGCGGGATGATTTGCCCGCTTTCTTCAGCCACCGGCACAAATACCGCCGGAGAGATGAATCCCTTTTCCGGATGCTCCCAGCGCAACAAGGCTTCGATGCCGACCACCCGCCCCGTTCGCGCGTCCATCTGCGGTTGATAATGCAACTGAAGCGATTGCGTTTCGATCGCCTTTTGCAGGTCATTGCGCAGGCTCGCGTGCTCGCAGACCCGCTGGTTGAGATCGCTGGTGTACCACTGGAAATTGTTGCGCCCCTGCTGCTTGGCCTTGTACATGGCCATGTCCGCCTGCTGGATCAATTGCATAGGCTGCTCGATGTGACCGTCGCTCAGGGTGATACCGATACTCGCGCTCACGTGCAGGTCAATGCCCTGGATGCAGTAGGGTCTGGCAATGCTGGCCATCAGGCGTTCAGCCACTGGCACCACGTCCTCGTCACGAAGCAGGTCCGGCAGCAGAACGATAAACTCGTCGCCCCCCATGCGCACGATGGTATCGCCGGGACGCACCTGCTGTGTCATGCGCTGCGCCACCTCGATCAGCACCTGATCGCCGAAATAATGCCCGATCGAGTCGTTGATGGATTTGAATCCATCCAGATCGATGCACATCACCGCCAGTCGGCGCTTGCGACGATGACTGATGTGACAATCCAGAATAAGCCGGCCTTCAAGGGACGCACGGTTGAGCAAGCCGGTCAGCCCGTCATGGCAGGCGTTGAAGCTCAACTGGCGCTCGTAATGCTTCTGCTCGCTGACGTCGCGGGCAATGCCAAATACACCGACAATCGCCCCGTTGACCATGATCGGCAGGTTGGAAATGTCCATGGTCAACAGTTTCCCGTTCTCGTCGAGAACCCGTGCTTCGAATCGTTGAGGCTCTCCCGCGCGTGCGGCAGCAAAATGCCGACTGACCCGTTGCAGGTCTTCTTCGAGCACCAGGCGCGAAAAGTGATGACCTATGAAATCGCTTGCCGTGTCCGGTTTCAGCTTCAGGCCTGCGGTATTCACACTCTGAATGTTACCGGCCAGATCGAGGGCGAAAACCGGGTTGGGGTTGTAGGTGAACAAAGAACGAAAACGTTGTTCGCTTTCTTCCAGACACTGACCATCACGCTCATGACGGATTGCAATCGCCGCCAATTGGGCCGCGCTGGTCAGCCGTTGAATCTGCGCCTCACTTGGCCCGTTGACTCGATTCTGGTACAGCGCAAACGTCCCTACCACGCGCCCCTGATGCGAGAACAATGGCAGCGACCAGCAGGCCCGCAGATTGTATCCAAGCGCCAGGTTCCGAAACCGCTCCCAGCTCGGATCCCGGGCAATGTCCTCGGTGACCACCAGCTCACGCCGAAAGGCCGCTGTACCGCAGGTTCCTTCCTGCGGACCGATGGGCATGCCATGGATGGCCTGACTGTATTCAGGCGGCAGCCCGGGTGCAGCACCACTAAGCAGGTGCTTGCCCTGCGTATCGGTGAGCAATATCGAACAAAGGGTGTCAGGGTCTTGCGCGTCGAGCATTGAACAGATGGCGGCAAGAATCTCGTCCAATTGCTGATTGGTCGCGATCATGCCAAGAATGTCACGTTGCGACTCGGGAAGACCCACGCCGTGATAGCTCGTGCAGGGGGTATTCATGTGGTTCCTGAGGACTGCCGAGACTATCCGTTCGTCATAGCGTCTGGAAAAGTGAGCGGCCGGGCACAGTCCAACCGCACCCCGAGCACTCTTTATAAGGCAGTGCCGCCGTCATAAGAAAGACTCAGATCAACGATAAAAGACCGCATCAGATTGGCCAGGGTCGCCCGGCGACTGCGAACCTCGCCGCCCCTTTTATCCCAAGGCGAGGTTGACCGTTCAATCAGCGTCGACCCGCAGTTCCCGCACAAGAAACGCCAAGGACTCCACGCTACCGTGATGATTATTGGCCGAACGCTGCGCATCCCATGACATGGCATCGTCAACGCAGAAATCGCCCGCGCACTCCAGGCTCAGATCGTTATCAAACAGGCCGAGCGGAACCCACACATAAGGCGATCCGCGCAGCGGGTTGGGCACGGTCGAACCACAATCGGCACAGAAGTCGTTTCTGTAACCGCTAGGCTTAACCCAGCTGCTGATCGAATCCTGCCCTGCTTCCCAGCGGAAATCGTCGACGCCGACCAGCGTGGCGAGGTTGTGACCGACACCGGTTTGCCTGCGGCACAATGAGCAGTGGCAGCGGTAGAAAAAGCGTGGTTTAACCGAAAGACTGAAGCGTACTGCGCTGCAAAGACACTGCCCTGTGGTCATGGGTTTCTCCTTTGGACGTCCATGCTGGAGTTACTTATGGTCAAAGCCGCATTCTAACCCTGCGAGCGCTCAGCAGTGACTCAAATGAACCGCCCGGAAGACGTCCCCGGTCAGTGGATACGCTGATTCTCACGGTGCCGAGCCAACACAACGGGGCTTGGCGCATCGGGGCGCTGGAGCGTGTGACGCTCACCCATCCGCGCACCGGTGAAGCCATCCTGCGCGAATAACCGGCCAGCCCAAAAAAGTATTTCGCCCGGCGCTGCATCCGTTTCCGGCGCTGCTGCGTACATTCATCACCCTCATTCGAAGGGTCGAAGAATCAAGGAGACGCACCATGCACTCGCTCATCAAACGCCTTGCTGTCGCTTGTTTCACCCTGCTTGCTCTTGGAGCTGGATCCAGCTTCGCTGCCGATACCGTGATGGTCGGTGGCGCGGCCATGTATCCAACCAAAACCATCGTCGAAAACGCGGTCAACTCCAAGGATCACACGACGCTCGTCGCAGCGGTCAAAGCCGCCGGGCTAGTGGATACGCTCAACAGCAAGGGACCGTTCACGGTCTTCGCCCCCACCAATGAGGCGTTCGCAAAATTGCCCGCCGGCACTGTTGATACCTTGGTCAAGCCCGAACACAAAGCCGACCTGACCAAGATCCTGACCTACCACGTGGTGGCCGGTACACACACCGCCAAACAGTTGATGGACCAGACGAAAATGCACGGCGGCAAAGTGATGCTGAAAACCGTCCAGGGCGAATCGCTGACCGTGATGCTGCACGATGGCAAGTTGTCGCTGGAGGACGCCAAAGGAGGCAAGTCGGCCATTACCATTGCTGACGTCATGCAATCCAATGGCGTGATTCACGTGGTCGACACGGTGCTGATGCCCAATTGATCGCCTGACGTTGGCGGGCCCTCGGCAGAGGGTCCGCCTCGGGTGGTTTTCTGGCATTGATTGTTCCTTCGGAATCGGCACAATGGCCGGCTTTTTCTCGACAGGAAGTCCCCCCCTTGCAACGGATTGTGATTCTCGGCAACGCCGGTAGCGGCAAGTCCACCCTGGCCCGCGCCCTGGGTCAGCGCCTGAACCTGGCGGTCATCCACCTCGACACCTTGTTCTGGGAGCCCGGCTGGACCGAACCGGACGCCGAGCAGTTTCGCGCCCGGGTCAGCGCAGCGGTGGCAGCCGATGCCTGGGTGTGTGAAGGCAACTACGCAAGGCGAACCTTCGACCTGCGCCTGCCGCGCGCCGACCTGATCATTTGGCTCGATACCCCCCGCCTCACCTGTTTCACGCGAGTCATACAGCGAAGCGTGATGAAGCGCCCTCGAACTGACCAGCCAACGGGTTGTGAAGAGAAGCTTGACCGGGCTTTTGTGCAATTTCTGAAGTTCGTCTGGACCTTTGACCGCGCCTACCGACCGGGGATTGAAAAGGTGCGCCTGGCCATCGGCCCGGACATTCCTGTGGTCCACCTGCGAGGCCGGCGGCAAATAGCTGAATTTATCGATGGATTGATCGCTAACCCCGCAATCTGCCAAGAGTGAACGTGCTTGCCGGCAATCTGTCGGATTGCACAAGTGCTCAGCGGTGTCGGCATGCCGCAGCGAACGTCATAGAGGGCCAGCATGGACACCGAAAAACTCGAATTCGGCGCGAACGACGTCGCGCAAATGCAGCGTTTCAACAAGACCCTCGCCTGGCTGCCTCGGTTTCGCGTCCGCAATCGCCTCACGCCGCGTCTGATCCAGACCTTGCTGCGCGTCAGCCAAAAGGCCGGCGCGGACAAACTGCGCAAACATGGCCTCGAAGCCGAAAACACCGTGATTGATGCAAACGGCCTCCCACTGCCGTTGCGGATTATCCGACCCAAAGGCAAAGCACGGGGCGTGGTGCTGGATTTTCATGGCGGTGGCTGGGTCATCGGCAACCCGCAGATGAACGACGAACTGAACGCGGGCATGGTCAATGCGTGCAACGTGGCGGTGGTCTCGGTGGATTATCGGTTGGCGATCAACACGCCGGTCGAGGGGTTGCTGGCAGATTGTCTGGCTGCCGCTCGCTGGTTGCTCGGCTGCAAGGAATTCGCGGATCTGCCGGTGATCGTCGTCGGGGAATCGGCGGGTGGGCATCTCGCGGCCGCGACATTATTGGGGCTGCAATCTTCGCCCGAACTGTTGAAGCGCATTCACGGGGCGCTGCTCTATTACGGCGTCTATGACCTGACTGGAACTGCCAGCGTCCGCGCGGCGACTGCCGACACGCTGGTGCTGGACGGCCCGGGCATGGTTGAAGCGCTACGCCTGTTGACCCCGGACCGCAGCGACGCGCAACGCCAGCAACCGCCGCTGTCACCGCTGTACGGCGACTTTACCGGCATGCCCCCTGCGCTGATGTTCGCCGGCGAGCTGGACCCGTTGCGCGACGACACCCTCGAGCTGGCCGCACGCTGGAACGCATCGGCAGCGGTTGAAGCACACCTGCTGCCCGCTTGCGCCCATGGGTTTATTCACTTCCCGACGGCGATGGCCGAGCGGGTGCTGGCGCACAGCCGAGCGTGGATCAATCTTCGGATCGCGGCGCAGCAAGCCACAGTCGACCGTGGCGCTCAGCTCACGCCAGCAACTCGGTAATCCACTGGATCTGCTGCGCCGTTTCCTGCAACTTTTCTTCGGGCACGGCCTGGCGCGCCTGGGTGAAGCCGGTCAGGGTTTTCTGCTTTTTGCGCAACAAGCGCTGCCATTTGGCGAGAAAGGCCGGGCTGCGCGCCTGCATCTGCAGCGGGCCGAAGTACAGTTGTGCGGCGCTGTACGCCACCGGCCCGGAGCGCTCAGCGACGATGATTTCGTAGAAAAACCGGTTTTCCTGCAGCACGTCCTCGACAACGATGCAGTAGCCATTTTCCATCAGCCATTGACGCAGCGGCTGCTCGCCACCGTTGGGTTGCAAGATCAGCCGCTCGTGCCCGCTCAAGCGCGCCTTGCCGCTGTCCAGGATGTCGCGGATGGTCTCCCCGCCCATGCCGCACAGGCTGATCGCGGTGATTGCGTCGCCCGGCTCGATCGCCGCCAGACCACTGGCATGCCGCACGGTGATGTGCGCTTGCAGATCGTTGTCGCGCACCGTGCGCACCGCTGCGTGGAACGGCGTCAACGCCACCTCGCCGGCCACCGCCGCCACTATGACGCCACGGCGCATCAGCGCCACCGGCAGATAACCGTGATCCGAGCCGATATCCGCCAACCGCGCGCCCGCCGGCACCTGCGCCGCCACGCGCTCCAGGCGCATGGACAAAGTGTGTTCGTTCAACTGCCGCCCTCTTCCCCAACCACCGCCGGCACTGCTGGCCGGACAAGGGGCGCGACTCTAGCGGGGTGCGGCGGGCATTTCAAATGCGCGGCGCGTCCGGCGCTCCATGCTGATCAGCTATTGCGCGCAGGCGTTGTATGCGACGCAGCAGGAAACTGCGGATTTGCGCGGGGTTCGGATGGATGCGTCCGAGCGGTTCGCGCCTGAAGACTATCCCCTTGGGCGTGATGAATCTGAGAGGTTGCCAAAAAGCCCGTTTCTATAGGCGCTAACGCCTGCTCAGCCACCTAGCCACTGGCTCAATTCACGCTTACCATACCCACAACTCGTATTACCGCGGCTGCTGAACCCGGTACTCACGAGGAAATGAACCATGGAAAGAACCCGCGCCTGGAGACGTCATCAGGCCCGTAAACGCGGCAACGGCAAAGCGGCTGATCCGCTGAAGTTCAAACCGCAAAAGAACTGGAAGCTGATGTATACCCGCGCCGAAAAACTGGCCAGGGCACGCCAACTGGGCATGAGCTATCCCACCCGCACCACCCGCCAACTGCTGGATCAAGTGTGACCAATCTCCTGTTCGTTTGCAGCCGTAACCAATGGCGCAGCCCGACGGCGGAAGCGATCTGGCGCCGCCGGCCCGGCTTCGAAGCCCGCTCGGCGGGCACCAGCCCCAACGCGCGCAAACCCATCGGCCCGGCGGATATCCGCTGGGCCGATGTGATTTTTGTCATGGAGCGCAAGCACCTCAATCGTCTGCAGGCTGAATACGCCCGCCTGCTTGAGCACAAGCCCATCCACACCCTGGATATTCCCGATGACTACCGTTTCATGGATCCCGAACTGGTAGATATTCTCGAAGACGCTGTGAAGCCCTATCTCGCGCCTCAGGCTTAGCACTCAGACTGCCGCCCTCATCCAAATACTTTCAAGTTGAGTAGTAAACATGAACCGTCAAAAGAAACTGCAGCAGTTGTTCAAGGAAAAGGCCAAGAAGGCCAGTGCCAAACTGGCGCCGAAAAAGCCCAAGTACATCAGCAAGGCTGACCGCCTGAAAATGGCCGCTGAGGCAGCGGCGGAACCGGTCGAAAGCACCGAGAGCTGATCCAGCCTTTCAAGCATGCTGGGCCTCAGTCGGCGGAAACAGGCAGCCGACACGCCAGCCACGCGCCCCAGAAAAGACTGCTGAAAAAACGCGTAGCCTCGCCAAATCCCGCCTCAAGTAATAACGCGTGAACCGCCGCCTCGGAATGCGGCGGATCCGCGCCTTGCAGAATCTTCCCCAGCTTGGCCGCCACCTCGTCGGAATTTGCGCCCTGCTGCCGCCATCTCTGCCCCCACGCCTGCAGCAATAACGGTTGGCTGGCATAGGCGTAATGATTACCCGCCACAATCAGCGGCGCCCCCGGTTTCAGCCGTTGCTGGATCGACTTCAAGATCTGTCGCTTGGGTTCATCGCCATTGAGGTGATGGAGCACACCTATCAAGGTCGCCGCATCGAAGTCGGTTTCGGCCGGCAAATCCTCGACATGCCCCAGATGCAACGCTGTTCTAGGCAGTAATCCATTGGCCTGTAATTGCTGCGTCGCGGCTTCGAGCATGGGCACCGAAGGATCGACCGCGGTGAAGCGCCAGCCCGGCTCCAGTGCAGCCATCGCGATAATTTCCTGCGCCGTTCCCCCCACCCCAACCACCAGCACATTGGCCGGGCGTGACGGGCCGAGCGTAGCGGCCAACATGCACGCCGCCAGATCGTGACAAGCGTCGTAACCTGCCAGTGCGATGCGGCTTTGTTTGCCATACTCGTTGGCGCGAGCGGTGTCGAATTTTTCTGCGGGGTGGGTCGAGTATGAAGTCACGGCGATTCTCCTTGTCGTTGGAGCACGCTACGCCGGGGAATGCGCGAAGAAAAATGGATTAATTTCATAAGGCGCATTCCTGCAAGGAATGCGGGTCGAAACTGTTGTTTCGATAGCCATCTCCTGTTTCTCTTGATCGCATGTCCTGAGGTTCGATTGTCCGCTACGAATCTACAACTGCCGATTACCCACCCTAGCGCAATGTCAGGTCAGCCTGGCAACGGCCCCTGCCCGCCCCGCTCCCCGGAAATTTTTCTCGGCGTGCGGTTCGATCACCTAACCTCATAGATTGTGTGCTCAACGAGAACCGGTCCCGCCCATGCGCAACGCCTTGAAGTCATTGTTGTTTGTGACGCTGATTCTGCTCGCGCCGGGTGGTTCGGCGCTGTGGGCGGCGGACTTGCCGGCGCCGTCGGCGACCACCACGGTGCCGCTGCTGGAGGTCTCGCAAAGCGATCTGCAAGCGCTGCAGATGCGCCTCGACGGGTTGAAGCAGCAGATTTCCGCCGCCAACAACTACAACCAGCTCGAAGGCCCGCAGGACCGGGTGCAGGCGTTCATCCTGGATGTCGATCGCTTGTCGGCGTCGTTGTTGCCGCAGCAGGCGCAACTGGCGGTGCAACTGGGTGTGCTCGGCGCGGCGCCGGATACGCAAATTGCCGCTGAACAAGCCGATATCGCCGCGCAACGGGCGACACTCAGCGAGCAAAAGAACAAGGTCGACGCCACGCTGAAAAGTCTGGCCGCGCTCAAGCAAAGCGCCGCCGACCTGATCACGCAAATTGCCGGTATTCGCCGCACGCTGCTCGAAAGCGAACTGACGCTGCGCACCGACAGCATTCTCAGTCCGGATTTCTGGTCGCCCCTGGTTTCGCCGGCGCCCGACGACCGCCAGCGGCTGACTTTTTTCATCGGTCAGGTCAACAACACCTGGGCCACGGTCTGGGCACCCGGGCAGCGGTTCTTCACCTGCGTGCTGGTGCTGTTGGCGCTGCTGTTCTGGACCCTCGGACGACGTCTCGCCGAACGCGCACTGACCTGGCTGTGCATCCACCGCATGCCGGAGGGCCGTCTGCGTCGCAGCGCGCTGGCGTTCGCCTCGGCACTGGCGACGTTGGGCACCACCGCCATCGCCTTGCACCTGCTGTTCTATGCGTGCACCCGCCACGCGCCATTGCCCCCGATGCTGTCGACATTCTCCGAGGAGTTCGAAAAAGCCGTCTACGCCTGCGCCCTGATCACCGCCCTGAGCCGCGCGCTGCTGTCGACGCAACATCCGTCGTGGCGGCTGCCGGCGATTGCCGATGCCGTGGCACTGGCGCTGAAACCCTATCCGCGGATTCTCGCGGCCACCCTGCTGGTGCTGGTGACGCTGGTGCAAGTCTGCAACGCCACCGGCATGAGCAGCCAGATCGTGATCGCCCAGCGCGGGGTGATCGCCATCGTGGTGATCGCGATTCTGGTGCCGTTGCTGATCCGCACCGGCAAGGTGCGCAAGGCGTTGCTCAGCGCCAATGACCCGGAGGCCGGCAGTACGTTCGCCGGGGTGATCTACAGCGTTGCCACGGTGTCGATGTGTCTCTCGGCGCTGGCCCTGCTCACCGGTTACGTGTCGCTGGCGCGGTTCATCACCTATGAACTGGTGTGGGCGTATATCGTGCTGTCGGGGTTCTATTTGCTGATCGAGGTGGTCAAGGACGCCTGCGAACACCTGTTCTCGCCGCGCTACCCGGCCGGCAAGACCATCAAGCAGACGCTGGGCATGGGCGACCGACGCCTGGAGCAAATCTCGACGGTGCTGTCCGGCGCCAGCCGCGCCGGGCTGTTGTTGCTGGCGGTGATCACCCTGTTCGTCGGCGGCATCGGCACCACGTTCGGCCAGTTGGCCACCAACATCATGGGCATTCTCGGCGGCGCCGGACTGCGCAAGCTGAACATCGTGCCCGCCCATTTGCTCAACGCGGTGCTCGCCTTGCTGATCGGCATCTACCTGATCCGCGCCCTGCGTCGCTGGCTCGACAACGAGTTTCTGCCCAAGACCGACATGGACCCGGGCATGTGCGCATCGCTCAGCACTCTGTTTTCCAACATCGGTTATGCCGCGGTCATCCTGCTGACCCTGTCGTCACTGGGCGTGCGCTGGACCAACCTGGCGTGGATCGTCAGCGCCCTGTCGGTGGGGATCGGCTTCGGCCTGCAGGAGATCGTCAAGAACTTCGTCTCCGGGCTGATTCTGCTCACCGAGCGCCCGGTGAAAGTCGGCGACCTGATCAGCATCAGCGGCGTCGAGGGCGACATCCGCCGGATCAACGTACGCGCCACGGAAATCCAGCTCAGCGACCGCTCCATCGTCATCGTGCCCAACTCGCAACTGATCTCGCAGAACCTGCGCAACGTCACCCTGGGCGGCAGTGCCCAGGGGGTGGCAAGCCTGGAGCTGATGTTCCCGCTGGACATCGACCCCGAACAGGTCAAGGAACTGCTGCTCAATACCTACCTGGAGAACGAGCACATCCTCGACAAACCGGCCGCGTACGTGCGCTTCAGCAAGCTCTCGCCGGAAGGCATCACCCTGACGGTGACGGGTTATGTCGGCAGCCCGCGGATCGTTGGGGGGACCAAGAGCGATCTGCTGTTCGAGATTCTCAAGCGCCTGGGGGATGCGGGGATAGCGCTGGCAAAACCGGCCTCGAGCCCGTGATCCTGCAGGCTCGCTCGCACAATGTTCGTGTCGCTCATCAGACTTTCGCGTGCCACAAGACCTGTGGCAGCCGCAATGGGTGAGGAAATCACCCTTCAAGCTGCGCAAGGTTGATTTTCTTATTCCAGAAACTGAACAAACAGCCATTTTTTAGTCTTTTATCGCTATTAAAGTCGCCCCCTATAATTACGCGTCTGCACTCACTCATAAAAAGGGAAGTTCCATGCAAAGACGCCTGTTACTGGCTGCACTGTTTGTCGCTGTAGCCGGGTGCGCCAGTCCTCCTGCCGTTTCCGTGCACACCAAAGACCCCGCCAGTTCGACCCTGCAAGGTGACGCCACGCGTCCGGCGCAGGCGCAGTGGATCCGCACCGAGTTGTATTTCTCGGTGGGCACGGTGGATGGCAAGGAAGGCGCGGTCAGCCCCGCGCGCTGGCGCGAGTTTCTCGACAAGGAAGTGACGTCGCGGTTTCCCGACGGTTTCACGGTGCTCGATGCGTATGGGCAGTGGCGCGATCATGGGGCGAAGGAGCCGGAGCGGTTGAGCACCAAGGTCATCGTGATCCTGCACGAGAACAACCCGCAGAACGCCGGCAACATCGAGGCAATTCGCCTGGCGTACAAGCGCATCACCGGGGACTTGTCGGTCCTGCGTCTGTCGCAACCGGCCGACGTATCTTTCTAATCAGTGATCGACCCCAGAGCTTGCCGAGGCGTCGACGCCAGGCGGCTCAATCCCGCCAACAGCAACGCCCCCACCAGCAACACCCCAAGCCCCAGAAACGCGCCCCACCCCACCACCGTCACGCTGGAATACAGCATGTACAGGCACAGGCCGAAAAACAGCAGGGGCAACAGCGGATACAACGGCACCCGGACCGGTCTCGGCACTTCGGGGAAGCGTCGGCGCAGGATGATCAACGCCAGGCTGCTGAAGCTCAGGAACAACCAGTACACCGGGGTCAAGTATTCGACCATGGTGTTGAAGCCGCTCTGGGTGAAACTGCCGAACAGCACCAGCAACAACGCCACTGCGCCCTCCGCCAACAAGGCCTTGCGCGGCACGCCGTCGCGTTCGTGCCACTCGCCGAAGCGGCGCAACTGCGGCACGTCGCGGGCGGCGGCGTAGGTGGTGCGGGCGCCGACCAGCAAGGTCGAATTGATGGTGGCGATGGCCGCGATGCCGACCATCAGCAGAATCAGCAGCACCCCCGGCGCGCCGAACGCGCGGTTCAGCAACTCCACGGCCGGAGCGTTGCTCGCAGCCAGTCCGGCGAACCCCAGGCCACGGACAAACGCCCAGTTCAGCGCCAGGTAGATCGCCATCAGCAGCGTCAGCGCACCGAGCATCGCGATGAAGATGCCGCGTCGATCGTCACGCACTTCCGCCGACAAGGTCGCCGCATCGCTCCAGCCGCCGAACGCGAGAAAGACGAAAATCATCGCCGCAGAAAATCCGGTCATGCCGGTGTTCTGCGGTGTGACCGACACGCTGGGCGGCGCCGCTTCGATCCCCTGCCACGCCAGCCACACACCGGCGCTGGCGATGCTCAAAAAGCCCAGGGCCAACAGGCCCACCAACAAGGTCTGGGTGATGAAGCCGATGTGCTTGCCGCTGAGATTGAGCAGCACCAGCGCGGCGATCACCCCGCCGGCAAACAGCCCCGAGCCGTATCGACCGAGCGGCACCACGGCGTTGACGTAATCGGCAAACATGAACGCCGACAAGGCGATCCAGCCGGTGTGCATCACCGAGAAGCGCGACCAGGCGAACAGGAAGCCCATGCGCTCGCCATACGCCGTGCGCAGAAAGTGATAGTCGCCGCCCGGATGCGGGAACGCCGTGGCCATTTCGGCGAAGCACAAGGCCCCGGCCATCGACGCCAGGCCGCCGAGCACCCAGACCCAGTAGAAATAGTCCGGCCCGACGTTCAGCGCCACGGTCGGCGCGGTCTTGAGGATGTCGGTGGTAATCACCATGCCCAGCGTGATCAACAGCGCCTGCGCCACCGGCAGATGGCGCCTGGGGCCGTTCGAGTGATTCATGGAGAGTCCCGCAGAAGGTCCGCCATCCGTGGCGGTTCGGCTCAGAAGCCGTAGGTGGCGCTGGCGTAGTAATAGGCGCCGTTGGTACCGATCGGCGACAGCACGTCATACGGCAGGTTGCCGCCGTAGTTGATCGCCGAGCCGGAGCGCTCCGGGTAGTTGTCGGTGAGGTTGTTGCCGCCCAGGGCCACGCTGAATTTCGGGGTGAATTTGTAGGTCACCTCGGCGTCCAGTTGCCACACCGCGCCGTAGGTCTGCTCCGGTTGCGAGTCACCGAAGTCGAACACCCGGGTGGTCTCGCCCTGACGGGTCAGACGGCCAAGCAGGCCCCAGTGTTCGCTGGCCCAGTTGGCACTGAACACGAAGCGATCCTTGGGTGCGGCGTCGGTCAGGGTGTTGGTTTCTTCGACGCCGACCAGCGCGTCGTTGCCGATACCCAGCGCCGTCAGTTGCGACGGCGTGCCTTTGGTGCTGGTGACTTTGGTGTGGTTGTAGGTGTACGCGGTGGTCAGGCCCAACGTCCCGTCATACAGCGGCTGGTGGTAGTTGAGCACCAGTTCGGCGCCGTGGGTGCTGGTGTCAGCGGCGTTGGTGAAGAAGTTGACGTCATGGACCCCGGCCACGCCGAAGTTGTCGTTGATGTATTGCTCCATGGCGTCGCTGCCGATGCGCTGCGACAGGGTGATGCGGTCCTTGACGTCGATACGGAACACATCGAGCGAGGCATCGAAGCGTTCGTTGAACTGGAAGGTCAGGCCGAGGCTGAAGTTCTTCGAGGTTTCCGGGTCGAGCTTTTGGGCGCCCAGCGCGCGGGCGATCGGATCGTTGACCGAGAGCACGCGGATATCGGTGAGCGTGCCGCCTTCGCCGAAGTTGCTGGTGGTGTTCTGAAAACCGCTCTGGGCCAGCGACGGCGCACGGAAGTTGTTCGACACCGCACCCCGCAACGCCCACTGCTCGGTCAGTTTGTAGCGACCGCTGAGTTTGCCGGTGAGTTTGCTGCCGGCATCGTCGTAATGCTCCCAGCGGGTGGCGGCGTCGACGAAGAAGCGGTCGGTGAGATCGCCCGAAAGTTCGGCGTAAGTGGCGAACACGTTGCGGTCCAGGTCCGACTCTTCGCTGGGGCGCAAGCCATTGGCGCCGTCAGCGCCAGACCCGATGTACGAAGCCGCGTCACCGGCGTAGGTCAGGTAGTTTTCGTAGCGGTATTCGCCGCCCAGCGCCAGCACAAACGAACGTCCGCCGAGGCGCAGTTCGCGGCTGAAATCGAGGTTGGTGGTGGTCTGGCGCAGCTCGTAATCGCCAGTGTCGAACGAGGTTGGCGAATCGGCCCCCAGGCTGACATTGAGGGTGCGTCGGGTGGATCCGTCAAAGCGGTTACGCCCGTGGGTGACGCTGCTGTCGAAGTCCCAGTCCTCGCCGATCATGCCTTTGAAACCGGCGGTGGCGGAGATGTCCTTATTGTCGCCCAGCGACTGTGGCAGGTAGCCGTTGGGATAGAACTGCGGCTGTTCGTAGGGGTAGCGATAGAACTCGGCGCCGGTGGTGTGGCGCTGGTTGTAGGTGCCAAAGCTGTAAGCCTTGCCGCCGGCCAGCGGCAGCTCGCTGTTGAACCACAGGTTGACGTCGCGCGCGAGGCCATCGCCCATCACGTAGTTGCGCTGCTCGGGGGTATCGGCGAATCCGTCGAAACCGGCGCGGTTGGTCGGATTGCGGTTCTTGTACTCGGTGCCGCCCCGAATGAACCCGCCCTCTTCGCCCAGGCGCGTGCCGATCTTGGCGGTGGTCACGCTGTTCTGGCCGTCGGTGGTGGTGCGGCCGATGGCGTCCTGATGGGTGTGAAACGCGCCGTAGCTGGTGGACACTTCGCCGCCCTCGGGCGCGTCGTCGAGGATGATGTTGATCACCCCGGCAATCGCATCGGAGCCGTACTGCGCCCCGGCGCCATCGCGCAGCACTTCGATGCGTTTGATTGCGCTGATGGGGATCGAGTTGAAGTCCACCGGTGCCGTGCCGCGACCGATTTTCGAGGAGTCATTGACCACCGCCGAGGTGTGCCGGCGCTTGCCGTTGACCAGCACCAGCACCTGGTCCGGACTCATGCCGCGCAACTGCGCGGCGCGCACATGGTCAGCACCGCCGGAGTTGGATTGGCGCGGCATGCTGAACGATGGCAGCAAGGTCTGCAGCGCCTGGCCCAGTTCACCGTCGGCAGCGCCAGTGGACTTGAGGTCGGCGGCGGTCAACACGTCCACCGGCACCGGTGAGTCCAGCACCGTGCGCGCGGTACCACGGGTGCCGGTGACCAGCACGGTACCCAGCCGTGTGTCATCGTCAACGCGCGTGGAAGTGTCTTCGGCTTGCGCCGGTAGTTGCCAGATCGCACCGACAACCGCGATGGCCAGTAATGAACGGGAACGCTGATACATGGGACAGCTCCTTTATCGCAGCTAATACCCGGCCGTTGCCGACAATAAGCGTTCGGCAATCAATGCACGGCAATGTCTGCTGTAGTTTTAGAAATCAGGAAGGCAGTGAAGGCTGGTTGAACGTATTAAGTTGATTAAGCGCAGGATCCCAAAAGTTAGTTGTTTCCCCTTGAATACCGATGCTAGACGAGCGGACAGGTTTCGCAAAAGAACCAATAACACTTAGGTTAGATCGCTCTAAAAGACTGTTTTTAGTTCAACACAAGTGTTGCTGGACCAACAGTTCATGCAACTAACAAACAACGATTACAACTGCAAAAAAGATCCCTGTGGGAGCTGGCTTGCCAGCGATAGCGGTATGTCATTCAACAGAAACAGTGACTGAATGGACGCCATCGCTGGCAAGCCAGCTCCCACAGGGTGGTTGTATTAGTCGAACTCCTTTTCCAGCCAGGCATCTTCGGCAATGTCCAAAGCGTCAGCACTGAAGCGTTGTTCCACAAACGGATCGGCGTGCAGGTGAAAGCCATTGCGCTCCCAGAAACCGGGTTTCTCCTGGTCGACAAACTCGAGACCGCGCAGCCATTTGGCGCTCTTCCAGAAATACCGCCCCGCTACCACCAGCCGCAGCGGCCAGCCGTGCTGGGCGGTCAAGGGATGGCCGGCGTAATGGGTGGCCAGCAGGCTGTCCGGATGCAGCAGGTCGTCGAGTGACAGGTTGGTCTGGTAGTCGTGATCGGCGTGGGCCATGACGTAGGCGCTTGGCGGCTGGATATCAAAGGCCTGCAACAGATCCTGCAGATGCACCCCGCTCCACTGCGTGTCGAATTTCGACCAGCGTGTCACGCAGTGGATGTCGCATTGCAACTGACGTTGTGGCAGCGCTTGCAGGTCTGCGTAACGCAGTTCGACCGGGTGTTCGAGTGTGCCAAACAGACGCAGCGACCAGTTCGGCAAATCGTATTGCGGCACGCTGCCTTCGTGCAGGATCGGGAAGCGCTCGGTCAATACCTGGCCGGGAGGCAACCGTGCACTGAATGCGGGATCTGCTGTGGGTGAACGGCTTTTGCGTAATCGCGTTGCCTTGTCGTGCATGCTCACACTGACCTCATTTCTTGAATGCCGACCTTGCAGGGATTTCAGTTAGCCACCGGTATCCACTCCGCCCGCGCCACGTTGGCGCTATCACCGAAGGCCGGGAGTTTCTGGGCCAGGTCACGGACGTTTTTCACGTCCAGGTCCAGTAACTGCTGACGGGTGATCAGGGTCGGCGGTACCAGCACCTGATGCCCCGGATTTTCGCCGGCAATCAACATCGCCAGACTACGCACGCTGATCGCCCCCGCCACTTGCGGATTGACCGCCGCCGTGGCCGCCCAGGCGCTGTCCGGTTCTTTCATGATCTGGATGTCGGCGGTGGAAATGTCGGCGCTGTAGATCTTCACCTTGCGCCCCAGCCCGGCCTCGTCGACAGCGATTTTTGCGCCTTTGGCAAACTCGTCGAACGGCGCGAAGATCACGCTGATCCCTGGATTGGCCCGCAGCACCGCACTGGCCTGATCCGCTACCGAATTGGCAATTGGCGGGTTGAGCGTGCCGAACCGCGCCTTTTCGATGATGCCCGGATTGGCCTGCTTCACCTGACTCCAGATCTCATCGCGACGCTCCATCGGCGTGAAGCCGCTGATGTACACGTAACCGGCGTCGAACCGCGTGCCGTTGTCCTTCAACGCCTGATCCAGCGCCAGCCGCGCCAGCGCGTGGTGATCCTGCTCGACCTGGGTCACCTGCGGGCTGTTCAGGTCAACGTCGAACGCCACCACCTTGATGCCTTTGGCGATCGCCCGGTCAATCGGGCCTTTAAGAGTTTCCGCCAGGCCGAGTTGGACAATGATCCCGTCCACCCCCAGATCGATCGCCTGATCGATCATCTCGCCCTGACTCGCTGCCTGCTGCCGGGCATCGAACACCCGCAGATTGGCGCCCAGCGCTTCGGTCTGTTTCTCCACACCGCGCAAATACGCCTCGGGAAAGTCCCCGGAAAACAGATAGCCGACCAAGGCGATCTGCACCTGGCCCTTGTCGAACGGCGCTGGCGCCCCCGGTAAGGCCTTGGCCTGCGCGCTCACGGCCAGCGCCGAGAGCATCGCCCCGACCAGGCAATGGCGCGCGAACTGTTTGAGTGAACCTTGCATACGACTTTCCTTGAACGATGTCGGCTCAGCGCGCCCGATGCGCGAGGCCGAAGGTGAACATCAGGGCCAGCACCAGCACCAGTCCCTTGACGAAATCCTGCGCGTAGTACGGCGCGTTGAGCATGGTCAGACCGTTGAGCAGCGAAGCCACCAGCAGTGCACCGACCAAGGTGCCGAAGGCGTTGGGCTTCTTCGCCCCGAGCACGGCAAAACCGATCAGCGCCGCGCCGAGGGCGTCCAGTACCAGACCGTTACCGGAGCTGACATCGCCGCGGCCCAGGCGCGCCGCCAATAGCAAACCGCCGAGTGAGGCGAGCAATGCCGACAGCACGTAAGCGAGCAATTTGAAGCGCTGCACCGGCGCCCCTGCCAGTCGCGCCGCCTGCTCGTTGCCACCGATGGCATAAAACAACCGGCCGATGCGCGTGCGTTCGAGAAACAGCCACACCGCCAGCGCCACCAGCGCGGTGATCAACACCGGGACCGGCACCACGTCCCACAACCGCCCGCGACCCAGCGCAAGAAACGCCGCACTGAACGCGCCTTCGGTTTCCACGCCGCTGGGCAAGGTCATGCCCACCGCAATCGAGCGGCCGCCGGTGGGAATCAGTTGCACGCCAATCACCAGAAACATGCTGCCCAGCGTCGCGAGAATGTCCGGCACCCGCAGCTTGACGATCAGCCAGCCATTGAGCAGCCCGACCAGTGCGCCACCGGTCAGGCTGATCAGCACCGCCGGCACCGCGCCCCAGCCGAGCACCACCATCACGTAACTGGCGATCATCAGGCTCATCGCCGCCACCGCACCAATCGACAGATCGAGCCCGCCGACGGCCATGGTCAGGGTCACCCCAAGGGCCAGCAGCGCGACGATCGACACCGACTGCAAGATGCTGAACAGATTGCCGACGCGCAAAAACGCCGGCTCCGCGACGCTGAAAAACACCACGATCAGCGCCAAGAGCCACAACAGGCCGTAGCGGATCAGCGCTTGCAGCAGGCGCTCGGCGGGTGCCGTAGCGGAAGACAACAGTGAACTCGAATCAGGCACTCGCTCTGCTCCTTGGCGTGGCATGAAGGGGATGTTCGATCAGGTCGCTACCCGCCAGCGCAGCGACCAGGGTCGCGCGCTCAAGACCGGCACGCGGGTATTGCGCGACCACCGCGTGATCGCGCACCAACAGGATCCGGTCAGCGATTTCCAGGGCTTCGTCGACGTCGGCACAAATCACCAGGGTCGCGCGGCCAGCGGCACTGTCGCGCAGCAACTGGCCGATCTCGCGGCGGGCACGCACGTCGACCCCCTGAAACGGTTCGTCGAGGATCAACAGCCGCCCGGCCCCGAGCAACCAGCGGCCCAGCACGACCTTTTGCTGATTGCCGCCAGACAACGCGCTCATCGGCACGTCGATGCCAGCGGTCTTGATCCCCAGCGCCGCGACTTGCGCCTGCACCGCTGCGGCTTCGGCGCGGTTGCGAATGAACCCGGCACGGGTGAAGCGCTCCAGAAACGGCAGGGTCAGGGTGCGGCGCAGGGAAAAGTCCGGCACCAGCGACTGGCTGGCGCGGTCCTCCGCCGCGAGAAACACGCCGCTGCGAATCGCCGCCCTTGGCGAACCCGGCACCCAGTCCTCGCCATCCAGTTGCAGGCTGCCGGCCACGGCTTGACGGAGACCGAACAGCACCTCGGCGATCTCGCTTTTGCCGGCGCCGAGCAGCCCGGTCAGCACTACCACTTCACCTTGGTGCAGGTCGAAATCGAAACGCTTCGAGCGCGGCAAAATCTGCAAACCGCGCACGCCGAGAACGTTTCGGCCGACAAGGCCGGGCGTGTAGACATGCCCGTCGAGCGCCTGCCCGAGCATCGCGTGCACCGCCTCCGGCAAATGCCGCGCGCTGAACTCCCCGGCCAGGCGCCCGTCACGCAGGACGATGGCGCGATCCGCCACCCGTTGCAGATCGGACAAGCGATGAGAGATGTAGACAATCGCCACCCCACGGCTGCGCAAGGTGTCGATCAAACCGAACAGGCGCTGCGCTTCGGCGTCCGACAACGCGGCCGTCGGCTCATCCAGAATAAGCAGCCGTGGTTGCAGGGCAAAGGCCCTGGCCAGCACCACCAGTTGCCGTTCGGCCTGGCCCAGGTGTTCAATCGGTTGCTCCAGCGGCAACACCAGACCGAGCCCGGCGGCGATGCTCGCAGCGCGCTCCAGCAGGCGTTTGCGATTGAGCCAGAAGTCCGCGTCGGGCCGGCACAGTTCATCGAGCAGCAGGTTCTCCGCCACGCTCAAACCCGGGGCGATGCCGTCGTTGATCTGCTGATGCACGGCGACAATCCCCACCCGGCGAGCCGACAGCGGTGAACTGAACTGCCGTGGCTCGCCATCGACGAAAATTTCGCCGGCGTCGGCGCGCTGGCTGCCGGCGAGAATTTTCACCAGCGTCGACTTGCCGGCACCGTTGGCACCGAGCAAGGCCAGCACTTCGGCGGGATGAATCTGCAGGCTGACGCCATCCAGTGCGCGGTTCGAGCCGAAGGTTTTGCTCAGTTCACGCACTTGAATCAGCGGCGCGCGGGCCACGACCACACTCATAAAATTCCTTAACGACGATGGGCCAGCGAACGCACCAGCCGGTCACCCAGGCTCTGCACGCCTTGCACGAGGATGACCAGCACTACCACGGTGGCGACCATCACTTCATTGTTGAAACGCTGATAGCCGTAACGGATCGCCAGATCGCCCAGACCGCCACCGCCGATGACCCCGGCCATGGAAGAAAAACCGATCAGCATCACCAGCGTCAGGGTGATTCCCGCGAGCAGTGCCGGCAGCGCTTCGGGCAGCAGCACTTTGAAAATCACATGACGGATATCGCCGCCCATGGCGAGGATCGCTTCGATCCGGCCCTTGTCGACTTCGTCCAGCGCGTTCTCGACGATCCGCGCAAAAAACGGAAACGCGCCAATGGTGATCGGCACCACCGCAGCCGTGCTGCCGAGCGTCGTGCCGACCACCAGACGGGTCAGCGGAATCAGCGCGATCAGCATCACCACGAACGGCAGCGAGCGCCCCAGATTGACCAGCGAACCCAGCGCGGCATTCAGCCGTAGCATCGGCCACAGTCCGTCACGGCGACTGAGGAACAGCAACACCCCCAGCGGCAAACCGATCAGCAGCGTGAACAAGCCTGCGAGCAGGACCATGTACAGGGTTTCGCCGGTGGCGTTGCACACCAGTTGCAGGATTTCATCCCAGTGGATCGTGCGGTTCATGACTGAGCCGCCCGTACGCCGTATTGCTTGAGGAAACTCAGCCCCGGCGCCGCATGCCCCAGTGGCAGGCCGCAGGTCGGGCGCAGCGAGGCGCCGAGCAGCGACTGCGGATCTGCGAGCAAGCGCGGCACCGGTCCGGCCTCGACCAGTCGCCCGCCGGCCATGGAGGCGGCGTGATCACAGATCGACTTGACCACGTCCAGCTCATGGGTGATCAGCACGATGGTCAGGCCCAGTTGCCGATTGATGTCGCGCAGCAGTTCGAGAATCGACGCGGTGGTTTCCGGGTCCAGCGCGCTGGTGGCCTCGTCCGACAGCAGATACGCCGGCTCGGCTGCCAGCGCGCGGGCAATCCCCACCCGTTGTTTCTGGCCACCGGACAACTGCGAGGGAAAGGCTTGCGCCTTGTCACTCAAACCGACCAGTTCCAGCAGTTCGCGCACGCGCACATGGCGCCACGGTTTGCCGACGTTGGCGATCTCCAGCGGCACGGCGATGTTGTCGAACACGGTGCGCGAATGCAGCAGATTGAAGCCCTGGAAAATCATGCCGATGCGCTGACGCTGGCGGCGCAGGTCGCTGGCAGAGAGCGTCAGCAGGTCTACGCCGTCGATCAGGATCCGCCCGCTGTCCGGGCGTTCGAGCAGGTTGAGGCAACGCAACAGGGTCGATTTGCCCGCACCGCTACGCCCGAGAATGCCGTAGACCGCGCCGTCGGGAATGCTCAGCGACACCTGATCGAGTGCCGGCGCGGCCGCCGACGGATACGTTTTGCTCAACTGCTCGACGACGATCATGGCTTGGCATCCACCACTGGAATCACCGAACCCTTGAAGTTATCGGTGATGTACTTCGCCACTTGCGGCGAGGTCAGGTCCTTGGCCAGTTGCGCGATGCGTGGATCGTTCTGCAGTTTCGGCGTGGTCACCAGAATGTTGGCGTACGGATTGTGCTCGGCCTTCTCCAGCCCTAGTGCATCCCGGGCCGGCACCAGCCCGGCTTCCAGTGCGTAGTTGCCGTTGATCACCGCAAGGTCGACATCGTCCAGCGCCCGGGGAATTTGCGGCGATTCGATTTCGAGGATTTTCAGCTGTTTCGGGTTCTCGGCAATGTCCTTGGGCGTGGCCTGATCAGCCGCCGGATCGTTGAAACCGGGCTTGAGTCTGATCAGCCCATTGTCCTGCAACAGGTACAGCGCACGGCTCAGGTTGGTGACGTTGTTCGGCACGGCGACAGTGCCTTTTTCCGGCACCTCGGCGAAGCTTTTGTGCCGGCGCGAGTAAATCCCCAGCGGCTCGATATGCACCGTGGCGGCCACTGCGAGTTTCTGCCCGAGCGCTTGCTCCTGGGATTTCAGGTACGGCAGGTGCTGAAAGTAATTGGCATCGACATCGCCGTGCACCAGCAACTCGTTGGAGTTCACGCCGTTGGGGATCTCGATGACCTTGAGGTTGAGTTGCGGATCGATGGTCTGGATGTACGCGAGAATCTGCGCGTGGGGCACCGGGTCGGCAGCCACGCGCAACGGCTCCAGTGCCTGAACGCCGAACGAAGTCACCAGCGCGCCGAGGACGGCCAGGGTCACACCTGCTTTTTTCAACATGGTCTTGGTCCTTGATCGAGTGATGAGTCAGGCGGTTTGCGGAATCAGTGCATCGGCATAGAACCGGCGGGCGACATCCGGATGCGAACGCAGGCGCCCCTTGAGGTAATTCCAGCCGACGTCGCGAAACAGTGGGTTGAGCGGATCGCTGGCCGGCCCGCGGGCTTCACGCAACAGTGCGGTCGGCAGCGGATACAGCGGCACCACGGCGTCGAGTTGCGCACCGAGGAAAAACGCGATCGACAGACGTTCACTGCCCGCCGGCGGCGAGACCACCCGGTGCACGGTGGCGCGCAGGTAACCATTGGTAGCCAGTTCCAGCAGTTCGCCGATGTTCACCACCAAGGTGTTTTCACGCGGCAGTGCATCGATCCAGCGCCCCTCCTCGATCTCCACCTGCAGACCGGCCTGCTGGTCCTGCAGCAGGAAGCTGAGGAACCCGGAATCCTTGTGCGCGCCGACGCCCTGCTGGCTCGCGTTGGCGGCCTGGCCTGGATAGCGCATCAATTTGATGTGTTCGTTGGGCTTGTCGCCGTACAACTGATCGAACGCGTCCTCCCGCAGCGACAGCGCTTGGGCGAAGGCGCGCAGCAGGCGCAACGCCATGTGCGTCATCGCTTGTTGCCATTCGAGCAGCAGAGGCTTGAGCTCAGGCAGCGCCGCCGGCCATTGGTTGGGCCCCTGCAACCGTGCCCAGAATGGACTGTCCGCGTCTAGCGGCAACGCCTCGCGCTCGGCCCCGAGATCGAACTGCTCACGCCAGTCGGGTTGACCACGGGTGATCTCGGAAGCGGCACGGTTGTACCCGCGAAAATGCGGCGAATTGATCATGCCGACGGCAGTCTTTTCGTGCTCGGACAAGGCGAAGAACTGCCGGGCGTGATTCTGCACCTGCTTGAGCAGGTCGCTGTCGATGCCATGGCCGGTGAGATAGAAAAAGCCGACGTCACGCGCGGCGTGACGCAGGTTTTCAAGAAATTCATAACGCTGTTGCGCGGTACCTTCGAACAACGAAAGGTCCAGCGTCGGCAGCGCGGTGATATCCAGGGTATGCGGCATGATTCACTCCCGTGTGAATCAAACCTGAAGAGCCTTTGATCGATTCAGCGTGTGCCGTCATGGCAATCGGGGGTCTATCGGTTTGATGCGTTTGATTCGTCGTGAGACAAAACTAAACGATCTTAAAAACGACAAACAAATACCCTTTTTGCATTAGCTTAGGCCTGACGCTCACGTTCACCATCATCGCACCCAGCCAATTCGCGAAACCCGAACATCAAGCGCTAGTTGATACCTTCGCCTCTCTCTGTAATGAACAGGAGTCGGACCTGTTTGAATATTGCCTACGGTCTGACTCACTGTTTGCGCAAAAACCTTAGTGGCAACGTCAACCTGTCTCGACAGTCATCGAGGTAAGGAGCGCTTCAATTGATCAGCGGGCCGGGTCATAAAACGGCTCGACCGCCACCCGACTGCCGACAAAGAAACTGTCAGCCACCAGCCGCAGTGGCTGCAGATCCATGTCGCTGGCCTGGTCTCCAATCAGTTGCCGGAAGTGGCGATACACCGCCGTGTACTCGCCCTCCTCAGACACCGCCTGGCGCACGCCGTCGATGCTCAGCAGTGCCCCGCCGTTATCCAGACGCAGCAGCCCTTCGGCGCAGCGAATCTCGATGCTCCAGAGTTCGTCGTGACCGTGGTCGAAATCGAACTCGGCCTGCACGTCGAGCCGGTTCGCGTCGGACATCTTGATCGACGCGGCAATCGGCGACTGGCAGTTGTCCGGTACGCGCAGTTCGGCGGCTTCGACAAACAATGGCTGCGCCAGCAAGCGGGTGACAATCGACAAGGCATTGATGCCCGGATCGAACACGCCCAGACCACCGGGCTGCCAGATCCACGTCTGACCGGGATGCCACTTGCGCACGTCTTCCTTCCAGTCGATCTGCACACTTTGCAGCGTGCGGCTGGCGAGCCAGTCGCGGGCGGCTTCTATCCCGGGGGCGTAGCGCGAATGCCAGGCGAACAACGCACTGACACCCTGCTGCTGCGCTTGGCTGATCAAGGCCATCGCCTCGCCCAGCGTGGCGCACGGCGGTTTTTCCACTAATACATGTTTGCCGGCAGCCAGCGCCTGCTGCACCAGTGCGAACCGACCTTGCGGCGGCGTACAAAACGCAATCGCATCCACCTGGGGGCCGTTTTCCAGCAACTCGCTCAACGAGTAAAAGTTCTCCACCCCGACACAGGGTTTGCCTTGCGTGGCGACCGACACCAGGTGAAACCCGGGATTGGCGTTGATCGCCGGCACATGTTGATCCTGGGCAATCTTGCCGTAGCCCACCAGACCGAGACGGATCGGTTGCATCAGTGACTCCTGTTTTTGTCTTGTTGTCGTCAGCGAATGCGCAGATTAGCCGCAAACGTCAGGGAATACCCAGCACAGGCTGATCAAAAAACCACAGAAGCCAGCGCTCACCTCACCGCGCCGGGTAGCGTGGGTCAATTCAGCGGCGCAAACGAAGAAAGCCTGCTTTTCAGGGCAGGCTTTCACTTTTACAACGCTGCAGTCATTTCTGCTGCGCGGTCAACGCCGAATAACTGTTCATCAAGTTGCGATAGTTGGGAATCCGCTGCGACAGCAAGTTACCCAGCCCTTCGATGTCGTTGCGCCAGTCGCGGTGCAGCTCACAGGCCACCGAGAACCAGTTCATCATTTGTGCGCCGGCCTGGGTCATGCGGCTCCAGGCGGCTTGCTGGACAGTGGTGTTGAAGGTGCCGGAGGCGTCGGTGACGACGAACACGTCAAAGCCTTCGGCCAGTGCCGACAGGGTCGGGAACGCTACGCAGACGTCGGTCACGACACCGGCAATGATGATCTGCTTGCGTCCGGTGGCCTTGATGGCCTTGACGAAGTCTTCGTTGTCCCAGGCGTTGATCTGGCCTGGGCGGGCGATGTACGGCGCGTCGGGGAACATTTCTTTCAGTTCCGGGACCAGCGGGCCGTTGGGGCCTTGTTCGAAACTGGTGGTGAGGATGGTCGGCAGGTTGAAGAATTTCGCCAGGTCGGCCAGGGCCAGGACGTTGTTCTTGAACTCGTTTGGCGAGAAGTCCTGAACCAGAGAAATCAGACCGGTCTGGTGGTCGACCAGCAGAACTACGGCGTCGTCTTTGTTGAGGCGGTTGTAGGTTGCAGTGCTCATGGTTGAATCCCTTTTCTTGGTTGTGGTAGTTGGCGTTGCGTTGAACATGGGCACAGATTACGGACACAACCGGAGCGGATAAATCGGTTGAAAAGCGTTTCACTGTCAACTCAAAAGGGACAATAAGCGGTTATGAGCTAATAACACCTTCATTAAGCCGTCTTCCAAACGTTGTACTAGGATAGGATCCAATTGCTGGCGTTGCGCTGGCCCGGGAACACGCTCGGCGCACGGCCAGGAATGGATCGTTTCACCTGTAAATCATGGATGACGCTTATGAACTCACACCTGTTTCCCCACATCGGTAAAGTCATTGCCAGCACCGGCAGCCGGCACTTTCCACGGATGCTGCATGACTTGATCCAGACGCAACTGGCGGTGGACGCCATGCACATCTGCCAGATGCGCGTCGAGCCGGTGGGCCGCCCCCACCGCATCCAGGCGGACGCCGGCAAGGACTCGGCCCTGCTGGCCGAAACGGTGTTCTCCGAACACAGCGCCGCGCGCAGTGCCGAGCCGGTCGACGCGCACCCGGCCAGCACTGATGCCTCACAACTGCACCTGACCCGGCGCAAGGACGGCTACCGCTATGTGATCTCGGTGTATCGCAACGATCAGTCGCAACGTTTCTCGGCCCAGGAACGAAGTTTGTTGCAGGATATTTCTCCGGTGCTGTTGCCGATGGTGGAAAAACACATTCACGCCCTGCAACCGCCAAGGGCCACCGTTGACGATCAGGCGCGCAACGCCGACGGCTCGCAACCGGGACTGGACAACCTGCGCCAGCGTTTCGGCGAACGGCTGCAGCAACTGGGCCTGAGCCTGTCCAATCGCGAAACCGAGGTGTGCATCGGGCTGCTCGCCGGGCGTACCGCGCCGGAGCTGGCCGAGCAGTTACAGTTGAAGGTCAACACGGTGGAAAGCTACCTCAAGCGCGCCGCGATCAAACTGGGCATCAGCGGCCGGCATTCGTTGATGCGCTGGATGTATTCACCCGACGACACCGGCCACGCCACCAGCGCGGCCTGAGCCGGACCACCCGCGAAAAACACCGCCGCCCTCCCGGACGGCGGTTTTTTTTTGGCCGTTGTTCAGTCCCGCGCCAGTGCCTCGATCGGGTCCAGACGCGACGCGTTGCGCGCCGGCACGAAGCCGAAAACGATGCCGATCAGCGTCGAGCAGATCACCGCGGTGATCACCGAGGCCAGCGAGAAGACCATTTCCCATTCCTTGATGAACACCGAGAACAAGTGCCCGATGGCATACGACAGGGAAATCCCGATCGCCCCGCCGAGCAGACAGACCATCACCGCCTCCACCAGAAACTGCTGACGAATGTCCGACTGACGCGCACCGACCGCCATGCGGATGCCGATCTCCCGCGTGCGCTCGGTGACCGACACCAGCATGATGTTCATCACCCCGATGCCGCCGACCACCAGCGAAATCACCGCGATCAGCGACAGCAGCAGCGCCAGCGAGCGGCTGGTTTTCTGCACCGTCTGCAGCACGCTGTCGAGGTTGTTGGTGTAGAAGTCCTTGATTCCGTGGCGTTGCAGCATCAGCTGGTTGACGTGTTCCTCCACCACTTTGCTCGACTGCCCGTCCTTCATCCGCACGCTGATGCTGTCGAGGAAGCGTTGGCCCAACAGACGGCCGGCGGCAGTTTCGTAGGGCACCCAGACGTTGAGGGTCTTGCCTGAGGCAAACAGGTTCTTGTTCTCTGCCGCCACGCCGATCACCGTGCACGGCAGGTTGCCGATCAGGATCACCTGGCCCAGCGGATCAACGCCCTCGGCAAACAGCCGATGCCGGGTGTTGTAGTCGATCACCACCACTTGCGCCTGACGCCGGGCGTCGTTTTCGCTGAAGGCAATCCCCGCCTCCAGCTTGATCCCGCGTACCTGGAAATACTGGTCGCTGACACCGTTGATCTGCGCGTCGAGGTCGATGTTGCGGTAACGCAGGAGCATGCTGCGGCCGACCACCGGGGTTGCGCTGTCGACGTAGTAGAGCTGATTCAGCGCGGTGACGTCGGCCGGCACCAGGGTCTCGATGGACGCGGCGCGCTTGTCGCCGAAACTGGTGCCGGAATAGATATCGATGGTGTTGCTGCCGATTGCCGAGATGTCCTTGAGCACGTAGCGCTTGGCGCCCTCGCCGATCGCCGAAATCGACACCACCGAGGTGATGCCGATGACGATCCCGAGCATGGTCAGCAAGGTACGCATGCGGTGTGACACCAGCGCCACCCAGGCCATGTTGAACGCCTCTTTGAACAGGCCCAGGCTGGCCACCAGTCGGCGGGTTGCCGGGGGTTTTGGCGCCACGTCCTCTTCACTCGGCAGTTGCCCGCTGTCGCGCTCGTTGAGGCGGTCGCTGAGGATTTCACCGTCGCTGACCTCAATGATGCGTTCGGCGTTGGCCGCGACTTTCGGGTCGTGGGTCACCAGAATCACCGTGTGCCCGGCGGCGTGCAGCTCAAGCAGGATGCGCATCACTTCCTTGCCGCTGGCGGTGTCGAGGGCGCCGGTGGGTTCGTCGGCAAGGATCACTTCACCGCCATTCATCAGGGCGCGGGCGATACTCACCCGTTGTTGCTGGCCGCCGGAGAGCTGGCTTGGACGGTGGGTCAGGTGCCCGTCCAGCCCTAGCCGCGCCAGCAACTCGCGGGCCCGGGCGTGACGCTGCGGCGCGGGGATGCCAGCGTAGATCGCCGGCATCTCGACGTTGTGCATCGCATTCAGGTGCGGCAGCAAGTGATAACGCTGGAAGATGAAGCCGAAGTAATCGCGGCGCAGCTCGGCCAGCGCCTGATCATCGAGGTCGCGGGTTTCCTGGCCATTGATCTTGTAGCTGCCGGCGGTGGCGTAATCGAGGCAGCCGAGGATGTTCATCAGAGTTGATTTACCGGAACCGGAGGCGCCGATGATCGCCACCATTTCTCCGGCATGGATCGTCAGGTTGATGTTGTTCAGGGCCAGGAACTCGCGGTCGCCGGCGGTGAAACTGCGGGTGATGCCGGTCAGTTGCAGCAGCGCTTGCGTCATGCTCAGGCCCCCGCCACGGCGGGCAACGGCTCGCCGATCACCACCCGGTCGCCTTCACTCAGGCCCTGGTTGATCTGCACTTTGACGTTGTTGTTGATCCCGGTCTGAACGTTGCGCGACTGCGCCTGGCCTTTGGCATCCAGCACCCGCACCGGAAAACTGCCATCGGCATTGCGTGGCCCGAGTGCGGCCACCGGCACGGTCAGCACCGATTGCGCGGTGTCGAGGACGATACGCACCTGCGCGGTCATCGAGATGCGCAAGCGATGATCGGGGTTGGGCACGTCAAACAGCGCGTTGTAGAACACCGCGGTGTTCTGTTTCGGCGTACCGGCTGGCGGCGTTTCGAGGAAATTCTGCGGCGCCGGTTCAGTGCCGCGCAGCTTGCCGTAATAACGTTTGTCCTCGCCGAGAATGGTGAAATACACCGCCTGCCCCGGCGCGATGTGGATCACGTCGGCCTCCGAGACCTGGGCCTTGATGGTCATGGTGTCGAGATCCGCCAATTTCAGCAGCACCGGCGCCAACTGGTTAGCGATCACGGTCTGGCCTTCCTGGGTGACGATGCCGACCACGTCACCGTCGATGGGCGCGATGATCCGCGTATACGCAAGGTTGACCTTGGCGGTGTCGATCTGGATGTGTGCACTCTTGATCTGCGCCTCCAGCGACAACAGGTTGGCCTGCTGCACCTCGTAGTTCGATTGCGCGGTTTCGAAATCCTGACGCGAGATCGACGCGTCTTCCTGCAGGTTCTGATAACGCTCGTAGATCGCCTTGGTCTGCTTGAGCTGGGCTTGCGTCGCACGCTTTTGCGCTTGCAGGTTTTCCTCGTCGACCTGGGCCTGACGCAGGGTGTTCTGCAGCACCAGCGGATCGATTTCCGCCAGCCACTGGCCCTTCTTGACCTTGTCGCCGACCTTGACCTTGAGCGACTTCAACTGCCCCGACACCTGCGCGCCGACGTCCACCTGCTTGATGCCCTCGAGCAAACCGGTAGCCAGCACAGTGTTTTCGATGTCCGTGCGTTCGACCGGCGCCGTCTGATATTTGGGTGCTTCGGCGGGTGCCTGCACCGTGTACAGCACCAACCCGGCCACCGCCGCCAACGCCAACCCCATACCGACTTTGCGCAACTTCGACTTTTCCATAAATAACCACAAGTTCGTTCAGGGATGGACCCGGCCAGCGGCCGGGTCTTGATAGAAAATCCACACTCAGGACAGCACCTGGTCGACCGCCAGCGACAGGCCGTCATGCCACCACGCGGCGAAACTGAAGACGTTGGGCGCCTTGAGAATCGTGAAGTGGTTGCCCGGCCCGTACCACACCGCCAGATCGTTGACCTGCCGCTGCCAGCCTTCGAGCATCGTCGCCTGTTCGCGCTGATTGCCCCACTCGTCCAGCGTCGGATCATCGACCAGCACCAGCCGCACCGGCCCGGTGTAGGCCAGACGCGGTTGATAGACCGTGCGCAGCGCCGTGGCGAAGGTGCGCACCGGACCGTGCATCGCCTCCGGCGCCGCCCGCTGCGACAACACCCCGGCGCGCACCATGCCGTCGTGCAGCAGACGCAATTGCGTGCGGTCATCGGCGTTGGCGAAGGCCTCCGGATCGATGCCCAGCGACTTGCCACAGGACAACTGCAGGGTGTCGATCAGCCGTTGCAGCGCAGCGGTGGCGGTGTAGGGCTTGCCCGCGGTGCCATCGCCGCCCGGTGCCTCGCTGTCGATCAAGGTCAGCGACGCCACTTCACGGCCGGCCGCCTGCAACTGCGCCGCCATCGCATGCGCCACCCAGCCGCCGAACGAATGGCCGATCAGGTGCACCGGCCCTTGCGGGTAGATTTGCTCGATGGCCTGCAGGTAGCACGTCGCCGCCGCCTCCACCGCGCTGTGCGGCACACTGACGCCATCCAGCCCTCGGGGTTGCAGGCCGATGATCGGCCATTCCGGACCGATGGCCTCGGTCAGGTGAATGAACCCAGTGACGCTGTCACCCGCCCCCGGCACGCAGAAAATCGGCGCATGCCCGGCGTGCCCGGTCTGGATCGTCAGCAGCGGTTGATACGGCGCCGCTGTCGGCGCCACCACCGCGTCCAGTGCCTGCGTCAGCGCCTGGCCGAGAGCCTGGATGTGCGGCGCTTTCATCATGGTCCGGTGATCGCCGGGGATGTCGATGCAGCACAGCAAACCGCTGTCGAAGCGCTCTTCCCAGCCACGGGTCGGGCTCGGCATGGACTGCCCGTCCATCAATTCCTGGGCACGGAACAGGTGGATCGTCTGGCTCGCCGGGCTGACCCGGTAATGCGCCAGCGCCAGGCGATGCGCCGCTTCGCGATCGAAGTAATGCCAGGCATCCGCCGCGCTGACCGTCGCCAGTTCCGGGTCGGTCAGTTGTTGTGCCTGGCAACGCTGGAACAGCTCAGGGAAAGCCAGCTGCTCGACTTGAGCTTCCAGCGCCTGCACCGCCACCAGCGCCGCCTCGCCTTCGGCACCGAGCATCAGCGAACGCCCACGGCAATGGCCGAGCAACTGGCGCTTGTCCAGGCCCTCGCCGCTCCACATCACCTTGTCCTGGGCCAGCGGGTTCGGCGCGTAGCTGTCGAGCATGCCGATGAACTCCACCGGCTCGTCGAGGCCGAGCAATTGCTGCGCGACCTCGTGTGCCAGCACCCCGCCGAACGACCAGCCCGCCAGGCGATACGGCCCGTGCGGCTGCACCGCACGGATGATCCCGACCATGCGCTGCGCCATGCACTCGAGCGTGCGCAGTTGCGCTTGCCCAAGGGGCACGCCGGGCAAGCCGTAGATCGGGAATTCGCCGCCGATGTGCCGGGCCAGCGTCGGGAAATACACATCGCGGCCGCTGAACTCGTGCATCAGGAACAACGGCGTACCGTGGCGCCCGGCACGCACCACGACCAGCCCGTCCGGCTGCCCGCCCACCGCGCCCTGACTGAGCAGCGCGGCGGCAGACTCGACGCTCGGATGCTGGAACAGTTCGGCCAACGACAGTGTCAGCCCGGCCCGTTGCATCAGATTGACCAGCCGCACCGCCAGCAACGAATGGCCCCCGAGCTCGAAGAAGTTGTCGTGACGCCCGACCTGCTCGACGCCCAGCACCTCACCCCAGATCCGCGCCAGCGTGGTTTCGATTTCACCTTGCGGCGCCACATAAGGCCGGTTGATCACCGCGTCCGCCCCCGGTTCCGGCAGGGCCTTGCGGTCGATCTTGTCGTTCGGCGTCAGCGGCAACGCGTCGAGTTGCACAAACGCCCCGGGCACCATGTACTCCGGCAAACGCTCCAGCACATGCGCGCGCAAGGTCTCCAGACTTGGCGCGTCGACGCCGGAGCGCACGGTGTACCAGGCCACCAGACGCTCATCACGAACCATCACCACCGCTTCGCGAATCGCCGGACGCTCGATCAGGCACGCCTCGATTTCCCCCGGCTCCAGACGCAAGCCGCGCAGCTTGATCTGGAAGTCATTGCGGCCAAGGAACTCCAGTTCGCCGGCATTGTTGTAGCGCACCAGATCGCCGGTGCGGTACAGCCGATCACCGGGCACAAACGGGCTGTCGATGAAGCGCTCGGCCTGCATCTCGGGCAAGCCGTAATAACCCCGCGCCACGCCGACCCCGCCGATGTGCAACTGACCGCTGACACCTTGTGGCACCGGTTGATCGTAGGCATCGAGCACGTACAAACGGGTGTTGCTCAACGCCTTGCCGATCGGCACCACGTTGTCCGGTACCGGCCTGTTCGGTTCCAGCGTCCAGCCGGTGCTGTCGACCGTGGTTTCGGTCGGGCCGTAGACGTTGTGTAAACGCACCCACGGCAGCCGCGCACGCACCTGCCGCGCCAGCGCGGCGCTGAGTTCGCCGCCACCGTTGAGCACATCAGTCAGGCTGGTGCACTGCTCGACACCGTCCTGTTCGATGAACTGCTGCAGCAGCGCCGGCACGAACTTGACCACCGTCACCTGCTGCTCGCGAATGGTCTGCACCACGTACGCCGAATCACGGTTGCCATCCGGCCGCGCCAGCACCAGCCGCATCCCGGAACACAGCGGCCAGAAGATCTCCCACACCGAACTGTCGAAGCTGAACGGCGCTTTTTGCAGCAGCGCACCGTGCTCGGTGGGTGGGGAAATCTCCGAACCCCAGTGCACCATGTTGCAGGCGCTGCGGTGTTCGATCATCACGCCTTTGGGCAACCCGGTAGAACCCGAGGTGTAGATCATGTAAGCGAGGTTCGAGGCGCTGAGGCCCGGCACCTGCACGTCATGCTCCGGCAAGTGCTGCCAGGTGTTGTGATCAACGTCGATCAATGTCGCTGCAGAGGCATCGAACAACCCGCGAGTGGCCGTTTGCACCAGCACCGCCGTTGGCGCGCTGTCCTTGAGCATGTAGGCCAGACGTTCTGCCGGATAGCTCGGGTCCAGCGGCACATAGGCGCCGCCCGCCTTGAGGATGCCGAGCAAACCGATCACCAGATCCAGACCGCGCTCGACGCAGATCGCTACGCGCGCATCCGGCTGCACACCGAGTTCGCGCAGATGATGGGCCAAGCGGTTGGCGCGCTCGTTGAGTTCGCGATAAGTCAGGCTGCGCTCACCGGCCTGTAGCGCGACGGCGTCCGGTTTGCGCCGTGACTGGGCTTCGAACAGGGCGTGCAGCGGCTGCTCCAGAGGGCAATCGACTTGCGTCGCGTTGCAGTCCACCAGCAAACGCTGACGCTCATCCGCCGCCAGCAACGGTACCTGCGCCAGCACCACCTGATCATCGTTGACCAGCGCCGCCAGCAACTGCTGGAAGTAGCCGACGAAGCGCCGAATAGTCGCCTCGTCGAACAGCGCCGTGGCGTAATTCAGCGCCCCGCGAATGCCGCTCGGGTGCTCACCGAGGGTCAGCGACAGGTCGAATTTGACGAAACGGCTCGGCCCGGCCACGCCTTCGAGGGTCAGATCGCCCAAGGTCAGCGCCGGCCCGTCGTTGTTGTCCCAACTGAGCAGGGTCTGGAACAGCGCGCTGTGGGACAGGCTGCGCAGCGGCTTGCAGATTTCCACCACCTGTTCGAACGGCAAGTCCTGATGCGCCTGCGCTTGCAGGGTTTGCGCCTTGACTCGCGCCAGCAACGCTTCACCACTCGGCTCGTCCGAGGTGTCGATGCGCAGGGCCAGCGTATTGACGAACATGCCGATCAGGCCTTCGATCTCGGCCCGAGTACGGTTGGCCACCGGCGAACCGATCACCACCTCGGACTGCCCGGACAGGCGACTGAGGGTCATCGCCCAGGCGCTCATGATCACCATGTACGGCGTCACCGCGCGACGCTGACACAGTGCCTTGAGCCCGGCACTCATCTGCTCGTCCAGCTGGATGTCAACGCCGGCGCCACGGTGGTCCTGTTGCGTCGGGCGCGGACGGTCGGTGGGCAGGGTCAGCAAGGCCGGCGCGCCGGCCAGCGCCTGCTGCCAGAAATCGCTCTGGCGTTGCAGCACCTCGCCGCTCAGCCAACGGCGTTGCCACACCGCGTAGTCGGTGTATTGCAACGCCAGCGGCGGCAACGGGTCGGGCTGGCCATGGCTGAACGCCTGATACAACGCCGCCAGCTCACGGGTCAGCACGCCCATCGACCAACCGTCGGAGACGATGTGGTGCATCGTCAACAACAGCACATGGTGATCGTCGGCCAGCCGTACCAGACGACCGCGAATCAGCGGATCGTCCTGCAAGTTGAACGGCGCGCTGGCCTCGGCCTCGGCCAACCGACGCAGGGCTTCGTCAGCCTGCGGCAAGCCCCGCAAGTCTTCGACCCGCAGCAGCAGGCCGGTGTCTGCAGGCAGGATCAGCACCTGAGCCGCATCGTCCAGCGGGTGGAACCGGCTGCGCAGGCTTTCGTGGCGCGCAACGATTCGCCCCAACGCCCGTTGCAGTGCGTCTTCATCGAGGCGACCGCGCAAGCGCAGGCCGACCGGGATGTTGTAAGCGCTGTTGCCACCGCCCATTTGCGCCAGGAACCACAGGCGTTGCTGGGCGAACGACAGCGGCAGCACTTGATCACGCGGCGCCGGCAGGATGTCCGGCAGCGTGCTGCGCCCGGCGCGGCCGAGCACCTCGGCCACAGCGGCCAGTTCCGGGTTGGCGAACAGTTCACCCAGCGCCAGCTCGATCCCCAGTTGCTGGCGCACCTGGGACAGCATGCGCATGGCCAGCAGCGAATGCCCACCCAGTTCAAAGAAGTTGTCGTGACGCCCGACCTGGGAAACCTGCAACAACTCGCTCCAGATCTGCGCCAGACTGGCTTCCAGCGCATTGGCCGGTGCCTCGTAAGCGCGGCTGAGCAGCGCCTCCTGAGTCGGTGCCGGCAACGCCTTGCGGTCGATCTTGCCGTTGTTGTTCAGCGGCAAGGCATCGAGTTGCACCCACGCACTCGGCACCATGTACTCCGGCAGCCGCGCCTGCAATTGCGCGTGCAGGTCGGCGCTGTCCAGAGGCTGCTCGTGGACCGTGTAATAGGCCACCAGACGCGTGCTTTCCTGACCGTCGCGGCGCGCCAGCACCACGGCTTCCTTGACCCCGGCACAGTTGAGCAAGCGACTCTCGATTTCCCCCAGTTCGATGCGGAAACCACGGATCTTCACCTGATCGTCATTGCGCCCGATGCAATCGAGTTGCCCCGGCGCCAGCCAGCGCACAAGGTCACCGGTACGGTAGAGCAACGCGCCAGGCCGGTCGCTGAACGGATCGCGCAGGAACTTCTCGGCTGTCAGCTCCGGCCGGTTCAGGTAACCGAGGGCAACACCCTGCCCGCCGATGTACAACTCGCCGGTCACGCCCATCGGCACCGGTTGTTGATGCGCATCGAGCACATACACCTGGGTGTTGGAGATCGGTCCGCCAATCGGCACGCTTTCGGCGTTATCCGCCACTTGGTGCACTTCGAAGGTCGTGGCGTAGGTGGTGGTTTCGGTCGGGCCGTAGCAATGCACGATGCGCAATTGCGGCGCAGCCGCCAGCAGCGTGCGGAACGCCGCCGGATCGCCGCGTTCACCGCCACACAGCAGGATGCGCAAGCCTTTGAGGGCCTGCGGAATCAGTTGCACGTATTGGTTGAACAGTGCCGTGGTGACAAACAGGATTGTCGCCCCACTGGCGCTCAATTCACGGCCGAACGCGTGCGGATCAAGCAGGGTCTGGTGATCGATCACCACCACCCGCCCGCCGTTGAGCAGCGGGCCCCAGATGTCCATGGTGCTGGCGTCGAACGCCGGGTTGGAGGCGAACACCACACGGTCTTGCGCATTGAAATCGGCGTACCCGTTGTTCAGCACCAGCCGGCCGATGGCCCGGTGCGGAACCATCACGCCTTTCGGGGTACCGGTGGAGCCGGAGGTGTACATGATGTACGCCAGCGCTTCCGAGGACTGCAGCAGGTTCGGGTTGTGCGTCGGCTGGGCGCTGAGGTTGAGCCGGTCCAGGTCGATGCGCGGCCCGGCGTAGTCGAGCACTTCGCCGCTGAGGGTCAGCAATGCAGCGGCGTGACAGTCCTCGACCATGAATGCCTGACGCTCGCTCGGGGCATGGATGTCCAGCGGCACATAGGCCGCCGCGCACTTGGCAATCGCCAGTTGCGCGACCAGCAGTTCCAGCGAGCGCGGCAACAGGATCGCCACGTGGTCGCCGGGCTGCACGCCTTGGCCGATCAAGTGATGCGCGAGGCGGTTGGCCTGGGCATTCAGCTCAAAGTAGCTCAGCGAATGTTCGCCGTGCACTGCCGCCACAGCCTTTGGATGCGCCGCTGCCTGCTGCTGAAAAATTCCGTGCACGGTCAGCGCCTGCGGGTAGTCGCGCGCAGTGGCATTAAAGCCGCAGAGCAAGCGCTGACGCTCATCCTCGGCGAGCAAAGGCACCTGCTCCAACACCGCTTGATCATCGCTGACCATCGCCGCCAGCAGGCGCTGCAAGTAGCCGACATAACGCTGGACGGTCGACTGATCGAACAACGCCGTGGCGTACTCCAGCGAACCGCGAATCACGCCGTTGACCTCGCCCAGGGTCAGGGTCAGATCGAACTTGGCAACCTGTGCCGGCGCGGCCACGCCTTCGAGGGTCAAATCGTCGAGTGCGAGGTTCGGCCCGACGTTGCTGTCCCAGCTCAGGGTGGTCTGGAACAACGGACTGTGCGCCAGACTGCGCACCGGCCGGGCGATTTCCACCACCTGCTCGAACGGCAGATCCTGATGCGTCTGAGCCTCCAGCGTGCGCGCCTTGACCCGCGCCAGCAGCGCGGCCGCGTTCGGCGCGCCCGAGGTGTCGATGCGCAAGGCCAGCGTATTGACGAACATGCCGATCAGGCCTTCGATTTCAGCGCGGGTGCGGTTGGCCACCGGTGAGCCGATGACCACATCGGTCTGTCCGGACAGCCGACTGAGCAGCAGCGACCAGGCACTCATCACGGTCATGAACAGGGTCACGCCGTGACGCTGACTCAAGGCTTTGAGCCCGGCACTCAGGCGCTCGTCCAGGCGCACCTCGACTGTGCTGCCGGCAAAATCCTGCTGCGCCGGACGCGGACGGTCGGTGGGCAGGGTCAGCAAGGCGGGCGCGCCGTCGAGGGTCTGCTGCCAGTACTCGCTCTGGCGCTGCAGCACCTCGCCGCTGAGCCAGCGCCGCTGCCACACGGCGTAGTCGCCATATTGCAGCGCCAGCGGCGGCAACGGATCGGGCTGGCCGTGGCTGAAGGCCTGATACAGCGCCATCAGTTCACGGGTCAGTACCCCCATCGACCAGCCGTCGGCGACGATGTGATGCACGGTCAGCAACAGCACATGGTGCGTGTCGGCCAGACGCAGCAGTCGCCCGCGAATCAGCGGATCGTGCTGCAGATCGAAGACAGTCGTGGCTTCCTGCGCCAGCAGCGCCTGCACGCTGGCTTCGGCCTGTGGATCCTGGCACAGGTCTTCCACCTGCAACAGCAGACCGCTATCGACGGGGGCAATCGTGACCTGCGCCTGATCGTCGATGCTGAGAAAACGGCTGCGCAGGGTTTCGTGCCGCGCGACGATATGAGCCAATGCGCGTTGCAGCGCTTCGCTATCGAGGCGCCCGCGCAGGCGCAGCCCCATCGGAATGTTGTACGCCGAGTTGCCGCCGGCCATTTGCGCGAGGAACCACAGACGTTGCTGGGCAAAGGACAGCGGCAGCGCTTGATCACGCGCCGCCGGTACGATTTCCGGCAAGGTGCTGCGCCCCGCACGGTTCAGCACTGCGGCCACCGCGCCGAGATGCGGATCGGCAAACAGCTCGCTCAGGGGCAGTTCGACGCCCAGACGCTGGCGCACCTGCGACAGCATGCGCATCGCCAGCAACGAATGACCGCCGAGTTCGAAGAAGTTGTCATGGCGTCCGATCTGCTCGACCTGCAGGGTCTCGGCCCAGATCTGCGCCAGCGCGATTTCCAGTTCGCCCTGTGGCGCAACGTATTCGCGGCTGAACAACGCCGCAGCATCCGGTTCGGGCAAGGCTTTGCGATCAACCTTGCCGTTGTTGTTCAGCGGCAAGGCATCGAGTTGCACCCAGGCACTCGGCACCATGTATTCCGGCAACTGCGTCTGCACATGTTCACGCAGATCGGCGAGTTCGACCACGCCGTCGTGCGCGGTGTAGTAGGCCGCCAGCCGCAGCGGCTCCTGACCATCGCGACGGGCGAGTACCACGGCTTCCTTGATCCCCGGGTAGCCCAGCAGGCGATTTTCGATCTCGCCGAGTTCGATGCGGAACCCCCGGATCTTCACCTGATCGTCATTGCGCCCGATGCAGTCGAGTTGCCCCGGCGCCAGCCAGCGCACAAGGTCACCGGTACGGTAGAGCAACGCGCCAGGCCGGTCGCTGAATGGATCGCGCAGGAACTTCTCGGCCGTCAGCTCCGGCCGGTTCAGGTAACCGAGGGCCACACCCTGCCCGCCGATGTACAACTCGCCGGTCACGCCCATCGGCACCGGTTGTTGATGCGCATCGAGCACATACACCTGGGTGTTGGAGATCGGTCCGCCAATCGGCACGCTTTCGGCGTTATCCGCCACTTCGTGCACTTCAAACGTCGTGGCGTACGTGGTGGTTTCGGTCGGGCCGTAGCAATGCACGATGCGCAATTGCGGGGCGACTGCCAGCAACGTGCGGAACGCCGCCGGATCGCCGCGTTCACCGCCACACAGCAGGATGCGCAAGCCCTTGAGCGCCTGCGGAATCAGTTGCACGTACTGGTTGAACAGTGCCGTGGTGACAAACAGGATTGTCGCCCCACTGGCGCTCAATTCGCGGCCGAACGCGTGTGGATCGAGCAAGGTCTGGTGATCGATCACCACCACCCGCCCGCCGTTGAGCAGCGGGCCCCAGATGTCCATGGTGCTGGCGTCGAACGCCGGGTTGGAGGCGAACACCACGCGGTCTTGCGCATTGAAATCGGCGTAACCGTTGTTCAGCACCAGCCGGCCGATGCCACGGTGCGGGATCATCACGCCCTTCGGCGTGCCGGTAGAGCCGGAGGTGTACATGATGTACGCCAGCGCTTCCGCGGACTGTGCCAGGTTCGGGTTGTGCGTCGGCTGGCCGTTCAGCGCCAGGGCATCCAGATCGATGCGTCGCACCGGATAGTCGATGTTTTCTCCACGCAGGGTCAGTAACGCCACGGCGCGGCAGTCCTCGACCATGAACGCCTGGCGCTCGCTTGGCGCGTTGATGTCCAGCGGCACATAGGCCGCCGCGCACTTGGCAATCGCCAGTTGCGCGACCAGCAGTTCCAGCGAGCGCGGCAACAGGATCGCTACGTGGTCGGCCGGCTGCACGCCTTGAGCGATCAGGTAGTGGGCCAACCGGTTGGCCCGATCATTCAATTCGCCATAACTCGCCGTGTGCTCGCCATGTGCCACAGCGATGGCCTGCGGATCTGCCGACGCTTGCCTTTCGAACAACGCCTGCACGGTCAACGCACGCGGGTATTCACGCTCGGTGGCATTGAACTCGACCAGCAATTGCTGGCGTTCGTCCTGCGCCAGGATCGACACCTGATCAATGCTCAGCTGCGGTGTCTGCTCCAGCGCCTGCAGCAGGTTGCTCACGGCCAGTTGCAGATACTCGCAGATGCGTCCGGCATCCATACCGGAGGCCGCCAGTGCGGTGAAACCAAACCCCTCGCCCAGATCATCGACACTCACGCTCAGCAGGTAGTTGGTGTGCTCCTGGGTATTGAGCAACTGCATGCCTTGCCATGCGCTCGCGGCCTCCCTGGAGGACGCGCCGGCAGTGGCGCTGTGGCGATAGTTGAACAGCGTGCTGAACAATGGCGTACCGGCGGGCATGGCACTGCAACGCTGGGCCAGCGCCAATTGCGCATGCTCGTGTTGCAGCAACCCGTTCAATTGTTGGTGAGTGGCGAGGGCAGCATCCTTCACCGAGCGTTGTCCCAGATCGACGCGCAGCGGCAAGGTGTTGATGAACACCCCCAGCGCCCGCTCGGCGCCCTCGCCCGCCTGCAACCGCCCCAGCAACACGGTGCCGAACACGACGGCGTCCTGGCCGCAGAGTTTCCCCAGCACCTGCGCCCAGGCCAAATGCATCAGGCTCGCGGCGCTGATCCCCAGACGCCGGGCCTTGGCCCGGACGCGCTGACTCAGATCAAGGTCGAGCAAACACCGTGCTTCTTCGGCGTGGCCCTCAGCAATGCCGTGCTGGCCATACGGCACACTCGGCTCGCCGACATCACTGAGCATGTCGCGGAAGAAGCTTTCGTGCTGCTGCTCAGTCAGCCCCGACAGGGTGTGCGCCACGTAGTTGCGATACGGCACCGGCGCGGCCAGACGTTGCGGCTGGCCGATCAGGAAGGCCTGCATTTCATGTTGCAGCACCTCCAGCGCCACGTGGTCCATCACCAGGTGATGGAACAGCAGCAATGCCACCACGCGCTGATAGTCAGCGTCCCACGCGTGCACCACACGCATCAGCGGCGCCTGATTGACCGCCATGCGGTACTGACCGGCGTCGAACCGAGCGCGCAATTGCTCCAGTACATCGCCGTGCGCCGGGTCCAGCGCAAGGCTTTCGCAGGCCAGCGGCGCCTCGCGCCAGACCACTTGCACCGGGTCTTGCAGCCCGTCCCAGAACAGCGAGGTGCGCAGGATGTCATGGCGCTGGATCACGCTTTGCAGGGCTTGGGTGAAGCTGTTCAGACGCTGTTCATCAGCAAACGCAAACTGCGCCTGCAACACGTACGGATCGCCCTGCACGGCAGACAGGTGATGAAAGAGGATGCCGGTCTGCAGCGGCGCCAGCGGGTAGATGTCCTGCACATTGGCGACGCCGCCGGGAATGCTCGCGACGATGCGGTCGATGCTCGGCTGGTCGAGCGCCACCAATGGCAGCAACTCGGGGGTGATGCGTGTGCAATCCGCCGGGATGAGGTTGGCCGCGACTTCGGCCTCGGGCTCACCGCCGACGGCAGCAGCCAGGGCGGCCAGCGTCGGCTGGTTGAACAGCACACGAATGTCGGCGCTGAGGCCGACACGGCGCATCCGCGCCACCAGGTTCACCGCCAGCAGCGAGTGCCCACCCAGTTCGAAGAAATGATCGTGGCGCCCTACCCGTTCGACGTTGAGCAGGTCGGCCCAGAGTTTCGCCAGGGCAATTTCCACTTCACCGAGCGGCGCTTCGTATTCACGGGTGGTCAGCGCTGCCAGATCCGGTGCCGGCAAGGCCTTGCGGTCGAGTTTGCCGTTGGGGCTCAGCGGCAACGTGTCGAGGTGCATGAACACGGCGGGCACCATGTAGTCCGGCAGATGCTCCAGCAGATGACTGCGCAGCGCATCGGTTTCCAGCGATTCTCCGGTGTAATACGCCACCAGACGCTTGTCCCCCGGCACATCTTCGCGGGCCAGTACGGCGGCTTCCTGCACCCCGTCGATCTGGGTCAGGCGCGCCTGGATTTCACCGAGTTCGATGCGCAGGCCACGGATCTTCACTTGATCGTCGTTGCGGCCGAGGTATTCGATATTGCCGTCCGGCAGATAGCGGGCGACGTCGCCAGTGCGGTACATCCGCGCGTTCGGTTGTTCGCTGAACGGATCGTCAAGGAAGCGTTCGGCGTTCAGCTCCGGACGGTTCAGATAACCACGGGCCACTTGCACGCCGCCGATGTACAACTCGCCGACCACGCCGTGCGGCACCGGTTGCTGCTGCGCATCGAGGATGTACAGGCGGGTGTTGGCGATCGGTTTGCCGATAGGCGTGTTGTCCGGGGTCAACTCCAGAGGCCCGGCGCAATTCCAGGCGGTGACGTCCACCGCCGCTTCGGTCGGGCCGTAGAGGTTGTGCAGTGCGCTGCCCGGCAATTGCTGTTTGAAGCGCCGCACCACGCTGCCCGGCAAGGCCTCGCCGCTGCACATCACCTGACGCAGGCCGCCGCAGCGTGCGGTGTCGGCGTGGGCAAGGAATACGTCGAGCATCGACGGCACAAAGTGCAGCGTGGTGATGTGCTCGCGCTCGATGATTTCGCTGAGATACAGCGGATCCTTGTGCCCCTCGGGCCGGGCCATGACCAATCGGGCGCCGGTCATCAGTGGCCAGAAGAATTCCCACACCGAGACGTCGAAGCTGAACGGGGTTTTCTGCAACACCGTGTCGGCTGCCGTCAGCTGATACGCGTCCTGCATCCACAGCAGGCGGTTGACCACCCCGCTGTGTTCGTTGATCACGCCTTTCGGTTGCCCGGTCGATCCGGAGGTGTAGATCACGTAAGCGGTGTGTTGCGGGGTCAGTTCAGCGACCGCAAGATTATCCGTCGGCAGCGACTGCCAGTGCGGCTGATCCAGATCGATCAACGGCACCGCCACTTCACCGAGCAAGGCGCGAGTCGAACCCTGCACCAGCACCGCCAGCGGCGCGCTGTCTTGCAGCATGTAGGCCAGACGCTCCAGCGGATACGCCGGGTCCAGCGGCACATAACCGCCGCCGGCCTTGAGGATCGCCAGCAGCCCGACCACCATGTCCAGACCACGCTCGACGCAGATCCCGACCCGCGAATCCGGCTGCACACCCAATCCACGCAAGTGATGCGCCAGTTGATTGGCCCGGGCATTGAGCTCGGCATAGGTCAGCGCCCGCTCACCGGCGACCACCGCCGGTGCCTGCGGCGAGCGCTGCACCTGCGCCTCGAACAGCCCATGAATCGTCTGCTGAAGATCGTAATCGACGGCGGTGGCATTGAATTCGACCAGCAACCGCTGCTGCTCTTCCTGCGCCAATAGCGGCGCATGTTCCAGCACTGCCTGATCGTTGGCGACCATCGCCTGCAACAGGCGCTGGAAGTAGCCGACAAAGCGCTCGACCGTGGTCTCGTCGAACAGCGCCGTGGCGTATTCCAGCGAGCCGCGGATCACGCCGTTGGACTCGCTCAGGTTCAGCGACAGGTCGAACTTGGCAAAGTGGCTCGGCTCGGCCAGGCCTTCCAGCGTCAGCTCGCCGAGGACCAGCGTCGGGCTTTCGAGACCGTCCCAGCTCAGCAGGGTCTGGAACAACGGGCTGTGCGCCAGGCTGCGTACCGGTCGGGTGACTTCCACCACCTGCTCGAACGGCAGGTCCTGATGCGCCTGCGCTTGCAGGGTCTGCGCCTTGACCCGGGCGAGCAGCGCTTCGACGCTGAGCGCGCCCGCCGTATCGATGCGCAAGGCCAGGGTGTTGACGAACATGCCGATCAGGCCTTCGATCTCGGCGCGAGTGCGATTGGCCACCGGCGAACCGATCACCACTTCCGCCTGCCCGGACAAGCGACTGAGGAGCATCGCCCAGGCACTCATCAGCGTCATGTACAGGGTCACGCCGTGCCGCTGGCCCAAGGCTTTGAGCCCGGCACTCAGGCGTTCGTCGAGCACCACAGCAACGCTGCTGCCGGCATAGTCCTGCTGCGCCGGACGCGGGCGGTCGGTGGGCAACATCAACAGCGCCGGCGCCCCCGCGAGTGTCTGCTGCCAGTATTCGCTCTGGCGTTGCAGCACTTCGCCGCTGAGCCAGCGCCGCTGCCACACCGCGTAGTCGGTGTATTGCAGCGCCAGTGGCGGCAGCGGATCGGGCTGGCCATGGCTGAACGCCTGATACAGCGCCATCAGTTCGCGGGTCAGCACGCCCATCGACCAGCCGTCGGAGATGATGTGGTGCAGGGTCAGCAACAGCACGTGGTGATCGTCGGCCAGACGCACCAGGCGTCCGCGAATCAATGGATCGTCCTGCAAGTCGAACGGCGCCGAGGCTTCGCCCTGAATCAGTGCTTGCAGGGTTTCTTCGGGTTGCGGGTGCTGGCGCAGGTCTTCGACGCGCAGCAGCAGGCCGGTGTCCACCGGGGCAATCAGCACCTGGGCTGCGTCGTTGAATTGGGCGAAGCGGCTGCGCAGGGTTTCGTGGCGGGCGACGATGCGCGCCAGTGCCTGTTGCAGCGCCTGATCATCGAGACGGCCGCGCAGGCGCAGGGCCACGGGAATGTTATAGGCGGTGTTGGCACCCTCCATCTGCGCGAGGAACCACAGCCGTTGCTGGGCGAATGACAGCGGCAAGGCACCCTCACGTGGCACCGGCACGATCTGCGGTTGCGCACAGCGTCCGGCTTCGCTCAGGACTAAAGCGACCGCCGCCAGTTCGGCGTTGGCAAACAGATCCCCCAGCGCCAGCTCGACGCCCAGCCGTTGCCGCACCTGCGAGACCATGCGCATCGCCAGCAGCGAGTGACCGCCGAGTTCGAAAAAGTGATCCTGACGCCCCACCCGCTCAACCTGCAGCACATCGGCCCAGATCTGCGCCAGCGCGGTTTCCACCTCGCCTTCGGGCGCCATGTATTCGCGGGTGAACAGCGCCGCCAGATCCGGCGCCGGCAGAGCCTTGCGGTCGACCTTGCCATTGGCGGTCAGCGGCAGCGCGGCGAGTTTGACGAACGCTGTCGGCACCATGTATTCCGGCAAGCGGCTGAGCAATTGCGCGCGCAACTCGCCCACCGGCAGCGCCTCGACCTGCGCCTGTTCGGTGAAATAGGCCACCAGTCGCACCTGCCCGGGTTGGTCTTCGCGGGCCAGCAGCACCGCCTCCTGAATCCCCGGCAACTGGTTGAGGCAGGTTTCGATTTCCCCCAGCTCGATGCGCACGCCACGGATTTTCACCTGATCGTCATTGCGCCCCAGGTACTCGATGTTGCCGTCCTCACGCCAGCGCGCGAGGTCGCCGGTGCGATACATCCGTGCGTCGGGTGCGCTGCTGAACGGGTCACGCAGGAAGCGTTCGGCGGTCATCTCCGGGCGATTGAGGTAGCCACGGGCGACCCCGGCACCACCGACGTACAACTCGCCGGCCACGCCAATCGGCACCGGGCGTTGCTGTTCGTCGAGCAGGTACACCATGGCGTTGCTCACCGGCTGACCGATGTGCAGCGCATCACCGCTTTCCACCAACCCAGAGGTGGCGACCACCGTCGCTTCGGTCGGGCCGTAGTTGTTGATCACGTCAAAATGCTGGTTGCGGTTGAACTGGCGCAAGCGGTCGCCGCCGATCAGCAGCGTGCGCAGGGTCGGGTGTTCGAGGTTCTGGCTGAAGGCGTATTCGGCAACCGGGGTCGGCAGGAAACTCACGTCCAGCGGCTGCGCGCGCCACCATTCGAGCAGCGCATCGATGTCTTCACCGCCCTCGTGGGTCGGTGCCAGATGCAGGGTCGCGCCGGCGCACAACGCCGGCCAGACCTCCCAGGCCATGGCATCGAAACCGAACCCGGCCAGGCTTGAGGTGTGCCGACCGGCGCACAGGTCGAACGCCGTGCAGTGCCAATCCACCAGGTTGCTCAAGGTGTGATGCTCGACCATCACGCCCTTGGGCAGGCCGGTGGAACCGGAGGTGTAGATCACGTAGGCCAGGTGTGCGCTGCTCAGACCCTGTACTTGCGGGTCATGGGTAACGCCCGGCGGCCAGGTGCAGCGGTCGAGTTCGATAATCGGTACCGCGAGGTCCGGCAAGCGCTCGCGCAGAGAGCTTTGGGTCAGGACCGCCACCGGTGCGCTGTCACCGAGCAGGTAGTGCAAACGCTCGGCCGGGTGCGCCGGGTCAATCGGCACATAACCGGCGCCGGCCTTGAGGATCGCCACCAGTCCCACCAGCGTATCCAGCCCACGGCGGGCGAGGATGGCGACGCGGTCGTCAGGTTTCACTCCCCGTTCGATCAGGTGATGCGCGAGGGCGTTGGCCTGACGGTTGAGTTCGGCGTAGGTCAACGGCGTGTCGGCAAACACCGCCGCCACGGCCTCAGGCCGCTCGGCCACCTGCGCTTCAAAACGCTGGTGAATGGTCAGGGTGTTGGCGAATTCAACCTGCGTCGCATTGAAGCCGACCAGCACCTGCTCAAGCTCTGCCGGCGGCAGGATCGGCAGTTGATTGACCGGCGTCTGCGGCGCCTGCTCCAGGGCGAGGAGAAGATTCTGCAGGGCGCAGTGCATGTAATCACAGATGCGCTGCGGATCGGTTTGCGTGCTCGCCAGCAAGGTCAGGCTGAACGCGTCACCGAGGTCATCGACGCTCAGGGTCAGCGGATAGTTGCTGCGTTCTTCGGAGTGCAGCGTGGCGATACCGTCCCACGCCGCGAGGGTTTGCGCGCTGGCCGTGGCGACGCTGTGGCTGTGGCGATAATTGAGCAGCGTGCTGAACAACGGCGTCGGCGCCACCACGTGACTGCAACGCTGGGCCAGGGCCAGCGGCGCGTGTTCGTGGCGCATCAGGGTGGTCAGCCGTGCGTGGGTGGCGTTGACCGCCGCGCGCACGTGCTGGTTGTCGATATCCACCCGCAGCGGCAAGGTGTTGATGAAAATCCCCAGCGCCCGATCGATCGCCTCGGCGCCCTGCATGCGCCCCATCAGTACGGTGCCGAACACCACCTGCTGTTTGCCGGTGAGGGCTGCCAGCACCTGCGCCCAGCCGAGGTGAAACAGGCTCGCGACACTGACGCCGAGCGTCCGCGCCTGCGCCCGCAAACGCTGGCCCAGCAGCGCTTCGACCGGCACGCTCAGCTCGACGATGTGGCTGCCGTCACCCTGCACGTCCTGCAGACCGTAGGGCAGCGTCGGCTCGTCGATGGCGCCGAGCATGTCGCGGAAAAACGCTTCGTGCTCGGCTTCGCTGACACCCAGACGCGCCTGGGCCACGTAGTTGCGAAACGGCACCGGGCGCCCGAGTAATTCACTCTGCCCGGTCAGGCAGGCACGCATTTCATGGCGCACCACGTCGAGGGCCGAGTGGTCGAGGGCCATGTGATGGAACAACAGCGTGGCGACCACCCGTTGCCCGGCTTCATCCCAGGCGTGAGCCAGGCGCATCAGCGGCGCGCGGGTGACGTCGAGGCGGAAGTGCCGGGCGTCGAAGCGCTCGTGCATATACGCCAGAACATCGCTGGCGGCGTCTGGCAGCGTCACCTCTTCCACCGGCAGTTCGGCCCGACGCCAGACCACCTGCACCGGTGCGTCCAGCCCTTGCCAGAACACCGCGGTGCGCAGGATGTCATGCCGATCGATCACGGTTTGCAGCGCTTGGGCGAACGCCTGAAATCGCTCGCGGCTGGCAAAAGCGAAGTGCGACTGCATGACATACGGATCGCCCTCACCGCCACTGGCGTGGTGATAGAGGATGCCTTCCTGCAGCGGCGCCAACGGGTAAATGTCCTGCACATTGGCCGCGCCGCCGGGCACTTGCTCGACGAGATGGTCAATGGTTGCCTGGTCGAGTTCGACCAGGGTCAGCATCGCCGGGGTGATGCGCGTCGTCCCGGGGACGATGCCGTTGGCCGGCACCTCGACCTGCCCGTGCCGGGTGGCCGAGTATTGCCCGGCCTTGATCAGTTCGATCAGCGCCGGTTTGTGTTCGCGCAACAGCGCCAGCAAGGCCGGGTCGTTCAACGCCTGCTTGTTGCCGTTGACGCGCAATTGGTCGTCCGCGACCGCCAGCTGGATATCTTTAGCCTTCAATGTGGCCAACAGTTCGATCACGTTCACAGGACGATCTCCATTCGTTCGGTAATTGCGGCGTAGCCGGCCAGGGTCGGATGTTCGAACAACGACCTGACATCGGCTTCCATGCCTTCCTGACGCAAGCGGCCGATCAGACTGACCGCCAGCAATGAGTGACCACCCAGTTCAAAGAAATGATCGTGGCGCCCTACCCGCTCGACATTCAGCAGCTCTGCCCACAGCCGTGCGAGGAGGATCTCGACGTCGCCGACCGGGGCTTCGTACTCGCGCGTGGTCAGCGTTGCCTGATCCGGTGCCGGCAGCGCCTTGCGGTCGAGTTTGCCGTTGGGGCTCAGCGGCAACGTATCGAGGTGCATAAACACGGCGGGCACCATGTAGTCCGGCAGATGCTCCAGCAGATGACTGCGCAGAACGTCGACTTCGAGTCGCACACCGGTGTAGTACGCCACCAGACGCTTGTCCCCCGGCACGTCTTCGCGGGCCAGCACGGCGGCCTCCTGCACCCCGTCGATCTGGGTCAGGCGCGCCTGGATTTCACCGAGTTCGATGCGCAGGCCACGGATTTTCACCTGATCGTCGTTGCGGCCGAGGTATTCGATATTGCCGTCCGGCAGATAGCGGGCGACATCGCCGGTGCGGTACATCCGTGCGTTCGGTTGTTCGCTGAACGGATCGTCAAGGAAGCGTTCGGCGTTCAGCTCCGGACGGTTCAGATAACCACGGGCCACTTGCACGCCGCCGATGTACAACTCGCCGACTACGCCGTGCGGCACCGGTTGCTGCTGCGCATCGAGGATGTACAGGCGGGTGTTGGCGATCGGTTTGCCGATAGGCGTGTTGTCCGGGGTTTGTGCAAGCGGGCCGGCGCAATTCCAGGCGGTGACGTCCACCGCCGCTTCGGTCGGGCCGTAGAGGTTGTGCAGTGCGCTGCCCGGCAATTGCTGTTTGAAGCGCCGCACCACGCTGCCCGGCAAGGCCTCGCCGCTGCACATCACCTGACGCAGGC
>NZ_JAAQYM010000012.1 GCF_012986595.1 Pseudomonas koreensis
CCAGGCAGAGCGACTGCGTTGCCTGTCCGATGAAAGCCAAGTGCTGCCCGAACACTGCGCTCCGCAAGATCGCCCGCAGCGTCCATGAAGCCGCGCGCGATGTGGCTCGGCGAATCGCAACGACACCTGCGTACGTGCGCTCTCGCCACGAACGTAAGAAGGTCGAAATGTTGTTTGCCCACCTCAAGCGCATCCTGAAATTGGATCGCTTGCGACTACGTGGCATGAGTGGCGCGACGGATGAATTCACGCTGGCCGCTGCGGTGCAGAACCTAAGACGGCTGGCTAAATTTACATCTCAAGGGCCACCTGCCACGGGATAGGTGCGCCCGCACTCAGCAAAAAACCTCAAATTAACCCACTAACTGAGCAGCAACGGTCAACGAAGGGCCGAGAAACCACTCAATGTGGTGAGTTGGTTCTTAGGCGATGGTAGTGCCTGAGTTCAGGCGAGCAGTAAATCCGACTTTTTCAACAGAATCGGCCAGAACCGGACGGTCACTACGTATCCCAATCGATACCGATAAGAGGCAATCCGCTAAACGCTCTTGAGAAACCTGCGCCGTGCGTACTGGTTCGTATGTATCAATCGCCGTGGTGACGGTTTACGGGACTGCATCAGGCGTTTGACGTGTGTCAGGGTCTATACTAGTTTCGCCCTTTTAATCAGATCCACCCTTGATCACCGCACAGCCCACCAGGCAGAACACGTGAAACATTCGACACTTACTGCCGCGCTGCTCTGCCTATTACTTGGCACTCCCGTCAGGGCCGAGCAGTATCAGGTCGTTACTGAAGAGTGGGCGCCGTACAACTACAAGGAGAACAATCAGCTCACCGGCATGGCCACGGAGATCGTTCGAGGCATAATGGCGCTGACCGGGGATGACTTTGAGGTGGTGCTGCTGCCCAGCGTGCATTGAAGACCCGGCCCAAGACCATCATGTATTCACTATTTCGCACGGCAGAGCGAGAACCGTTATACAAGTGGGTCGGACCGATCGTGGAAGAGTCCATTCACCCCTATCAGTTAGCCAATGCGCAGCAACCGGTGAATTCCTTGGAGCAGCTACTGCACGCCCCAAAAGTTACGACGAGACATGCCGGCCTGATACCCGAGACTCTGCAGTCGCGGGGCTTCAACAACCTCGAAAAAACTGCAACCGAGAGCCTGCCGCTCTATCGCATGCTGCTAGCCGGGCGCACCGATATCATCATCGGCGACACCGATGCGGGGGTGGCTTACTACAGCCGCCAGTTGAACATCGCCCCCGGCACGCTGCGGCAGATTCCCATCGAGCTCTATCGCTCATCGCTGTACATCGCCTTCAGCCGCGACTGTGACGACGAATTGGTAGCCTCCTGGGCCCACGCCTTGGAGCAACTGCGCCACTCGGGCGAGCTGGAGCGCATCCAGGATCGATACAATCAACCCATCGAGCAATGAAAACGCGGAACCAGCGCAAGCCTGCTTCGCACTTATCCAGCCTTGCTCTCACTCAACGCGGAGGATAAGCCATGAACATTTTTGCAACATACAGCAACAAGGAAATGGTTTAACCCGGCCACGCCAAAGGAGCTTGCGGAGCAGATTATGCTTCACCAAAGTGAGCAGTCAGAGGTGCTCGAGTGGTTCAGGTCGACAATGCCGTTGGGAACGCTCGCAACAACGGACCGGATCTGATCATTGCGAAGTAGCTTGGCCATAGTGGTACCCGCATGCTTGTCCAGCGCCCGCACTTCATAAGGACTGCTATCGGCCAATTGCTGCCTGTGGCGAGAGCCATCTGCCGAACCATTGTGGACGCTGTGGACTCTCATTTGTAAATTTTTGAGAGAGTATTTCGATTAATAACGAACAGCCACCATGAAGGGGCTGATCGTTACGAATTTTGACCACTAAATGACTGCAGCCATTTCCATTAGCTGGCTCATTACGTCATCACTTACATTGAGGGGTAGTTCGTAGCGTTTATAGATTCTACGCTCTATAGGGAAGTCGCCGGGTACCAATCTTGTGTATTCTATCTTCGGTGAAAAACCACTCAGCCTTGGTATCTGCATGGTTTTATATACAAGACTTTCTCGGCCTTCTGAAAGTTGTGGTGGGTGCATCAGGTAGGAGTTGATATTGTTTTGGAACTCTTCGCAATTTTCGTATAGATTAAATCAGCCAAGATCATGGAGTTTATCGTCACGCTTTACCGAAATCAGTGGAAATGTACTTGAACTAAAATATTTTGCCAGGATTTTTTCGTCTACGACCGGAACGCCGTTGATGGGGAAGCCGGAATGAATTTTATTGCTATTTAGTACTACTGGAAAAAGCCGATACAAGATATCTGGATCATAGATCCATCCAAACATCTCAAATATTTATTCGATATTTTCCGAGAAAAAAAGAGTTTTTCTTCTTGCTTGGTCGGTGCCCCCCCCTATTAACGTGCTATATGTACGATAATAGGAGATTGATGAGTCCGTAGTTACGATGGATTTCGCTTCTCCATTCAAAATTAAACTACCAAGGTTTAAGATTAGATCAATCTCTTCCTCTGCCCCTGATTTGAGCTTCAGACATTTGGAGAATGCTGGAATAGGATTGGGTAGAAGTATATTCGAGAGAAGATTTTGATTTATCTCAGCTAGTGATATTTCTTCGTAATGCGTTCCTTTATTCGTGAGCTCTACCTTGAGCTCTGCAAGCCAATGCTCAACAACTCGAACTAGCACCGAAATTGATAAGGCGTTAGTTAAAAATATCAACTTGTCGTGTGATATCTCCAGAATCGGATGACTCCACAAATCCCTAGTCTGGGCGTTGAAGATTATAAACTCTAGTATCAGCTTGGATTTGGCATATTTTATTCCTAAAACCTTAATTATGGCCAGTAATAATTCTTGCTTGCTGGCCTTGGAGCTGAACTCTGCAAGTTTTTTGTGGTTGTACACACTGGTATCTGATGGGTATCTGTTTTGAAACTGCTTGGATAATAATGTGAGCAATCTAAAAACTTCTAGGGCTTCCATGATTAAAAAGCCAACAGGTAATTGGCTTTCGACAACCCTACTAGGGGAAATCGTCGGCCAGAAAAAGTATCTCGCCTTTTATTTTTGCGGTAAAAAATCTAATTTCATCTGACGCATGTTTGAATTTGGAAGTTTTAAGCGATTTCTTCTTCCCGGACCCCGATGGTACAATACACAAATCGTTATCGTACAACTTGATTATGGACGGGTTGTTATGATGCATCATAGACTGCATGACAAGTCTGCTTTTACGCAATCTTGTCAACTCATAAGATACCTCTCTATCGGTGGACAGTTGGCGAATATCATAAACGTTGAGATCGGTGTCTGGCACGGAAAACTGATAGTCACCCCGCAAGAGAGCCTTCCAATACTGATCGCATACTCCATACAACTGAGAAAGATCGGCCTCCATTCCAGCGAACTCCAAAGCAGAAATAGGAGTTTTGCCAAGCGGAATCAAAGGGCCTTTATTGATGGCTTTAATGCCCTCCAAAATAGCGTGCTCAACCCCGTCAACAGCCCCATGAGCAATCTCTTCTAGAGACACTTCAGCCTCGTATCGATTTGCTTTGGTCGAAACGCAGTGAATATTTTGCCCTGCTCTTGTACCTGTTTTCTGTATGTCTTTTAATATTACTATATCTCGATTTGAAATTGCGCTAAGCAGATCTAGGTGTGTTGTTCGAGATATTGCTGGAGCCTTGTCATTGTAAAGGGATGTGAGCGTTGTTCTAATGTAACCGCTCCATGAAATACACATTCAAAGCGTTTCCCTGACGCCGGATGCTGTGCTCCCGTTTTTCTCCGGAGCCAGCCCCGCCATGATGCGACCCGACGCCAAAGTCGAAAAAGTGTACTACCCCAAACCCGTGAACTTGCGAAAATCCATCGACGGCCTCGCCGCTCTGGTCGAACTGGATCTCAAGGTCGCGGTGTTAGACCCGGTGCTTTTGGTCTTCCTCAACAAATCCCGCAACCGGGTGAAGATTTGGTATTGGGAGCGCGACGGCTTTTGCCTTTGGCTCAAGCGCCTCGAATCCGAGCGCTTTAAACATCGCCCGAGGCCAGCGACCAGGCGATAGTTCTGACGGTTCAGGAACTCAACTGGTTACTCGACGGTTTCGACCTCTGGCGCAACCGCCCTCATCAGGTTTTGACGCCGCGCTACGTGGCGTGACCCGGTGTAATCCTGGCCATGATTTCTCTGCCCGATGACCTTCCTGATGATCCTGTTTTGCTCAAGCAACTGCTGCTTGAGGCACTCAGTCGCCAAGAGGAATCGGCCCAGGCTTATCAGACCCACATCGTCGACCTGAAAGAACAGATCAAGCTGTTGCGCGACCGTCTGTTCGGGCGTAAGTCCGAGCAAACCATCGAGCCCAACACCCCACAATTGGCCTTGTTCAACGAGCTCGAAAGCGAACCCATGCCGTTAGTTGGCGACGCTGATGAAGAAGTTGTTGCCGCGACACCGCGCCGAGGCAAACGCAAGCCACTGTCGGCTGATCTGCCGCGTATCGAAGTCATCCATGAACTACCCGAACACGAACTGACCTGTGCCTGCAGTTGCCGCAAGCATGTGATCAGCGAAGAAACCAGCGAGCAGATGGATATCGTGCCGATGCAGATCCGCGTCATCAAACGTATCCGCAAGATCTACGGTTGCCGTGGTTGTGAACGTGCACCGGTCACCGCCGACAAACCGGCGCAATTGATCGAAAAGAGCATTGCAAGCCCGAGTGTTCTTGCCATGCTGCTGACCACCAAGTACGTCGATGGCTTGCCGTTGCACCGGTTTGAAACGGTACTGAGCCGACATGGCATTGATATTCCTCATCAGACGCTGGCGCGCTGGATCATCCAGTGCAGCGAACACTTTCAGTCGCTGCTGAATTTGATGCGTGACCGGCTGTTGGAAAGTGCGGTGATCCACTGCGATGAAACTCGCGTTCAGGTCCTCAAGGAACCAGATCGAGACCCGACCAGCCAATCCTGGATGTGGGTACAAGCCAGCGGCCCACCCGATCGCAAAGTCATGTTGTCTGACTACACGTCCAGTCGTGCGCAGGAGGTGCCGTTACGCCGGCTATAACGCCTTGGCGTTGGAATCGGGTGTGGAGCGCCTGGCGTGCATGGCCCATGCGCGCCGCAAATTCGTGGACGCGCAGAAGGTTCAGCCCAAGGGCAAGACCGGGCGGGCCGATATTGCACTGACGATGATCAACAAGCTGTACGGGATCGAGCGTGAACTTAAGGAAGCCGATGATAAACAGCGGTTTATCGCTCGCCAGGAAAAGAGCCTGTCGATCTTGGGGCAGCTGAAAGTCTGGTTGGATAAAACCCAATCCCAGGTGACGCCGCAAAGTGCATTAGGCAAGGCGGTGCATTATCTGGCGAATAACTGGAGCCGACTGGAACGTTATGTCGAAGCGGGTTATTTGCCCATCGACAACAACGCGGCCGAAAGAGCGATCAAGCCGTTTGTCATCGGACACAAGGCCTGGTTATTCAGCGATACCGTCAACGGCGCCACTGCCAGCGCAAAGATCTACAGTCTGGTCGAGACCGCCAAGGTCAACGGCCAAGAGCCCTATACGTGGCTGCGTCACGTACTGGAGCGGTTGCCGCATGCCTCGTCGGTCGAAGAGTACGAAGCGTTACTGCCGTGGAACTGCTCGCCGCAGATGCCACGGTAGACCGTTGCCCCACCACTGGGTAGGTGGGGTTTATTGATCGCATACGTTCGATCAGAGTAATCAGTCCCTTCCAGGGCACCACCCGATCCATCTCGACTAGGAACAGCTCTTTGCGGGTCTGCTTGCGCTTGCCGGCGTACTCGGCGTTGGTGAAGGTCATCTGCTTCATCGGAAAACTCGTCGGGTGGAATCTCGGTATTTTGCCAAAATCTAGAAGTCTTCTTCAGAGTCTCCCTAAGCGCGAGACCTGTCTATAAAACGTGGGATATGGAGCGCTCACGTTGTATTCGTCACTCGCCTACTGCCAGAACGATAACTGCGAGCAGCTCAAAAAATGGCAATCCAACCTCGATCACGGCCAATATTTAATTCAAATTTACATTTGGAAATCGCACACCTTGATACGCCAAACAATAATGCGAAATATGAATCAGTATAAAACCCAAGACTTTAAGCAACCATAATATAGCTCTAATTAGCCACAGGGAAGGACTGGGAGCCATATCCAACATTCAAGTGATAACTTCTACCTAAAATATAACCAGAACCCAACCATGGAATGCCACTTAAGCGCAGCAAAATACCATCGCTATCTAATTTAAACCGATACCCAGAAGATGTAATAAACTCCAGCGCCCTTCCAGACAAAGATAGCAGCTCAATACTACCAACTCGCTCCGAAGCTAGTTGATTTACTCGCCTTAAATAAAAGAATGCGTTTTCTTTAAATATAAGCTTAGCTTGCTCTTCATACTCAGAAATGGAACTCCAGTGTTTGTTTTCAAGCTTCCTTGCAATCAACGCATAAACTTCCGCATTAGCTCTGGCTACTACTAGCAGCTTTCCGAGCGTTTGCTCTGTCTTTACTTTATCAATCCGCCTTGACTCAGCCTCCTTACTAGTACCAGTTTCCTTGCTAAGATCAAGCTCAAACTCAATTGAGTTCGGGATTATCGTTGCAGAGGCTGCAACATAGGCCGCACAAGCGCTAGTCCTCTGAGACGCATCTTTATTTGTAAGCAGCGAAACAAACTCATCGCGAGAGGAAACTTTACTAAAGTTCAACGCTTCGTCCCTCATCATCTTATCCAATTGCTCCTGAGTTCTATCCCCTCGCGCAAGTGCGCAAACCAAACCCATCATTGACTCACTCCGCCCCCATTCAGCTGTAGGAACTAGTGAGCCAATAGCTCTGTGGATCAATGGTAGCGCGGGATACTCCAACACCTCCTCATCCTCAGGACCACTGTACCCACAACCTGAGACGGCGAAAATCAAGACAAAACACCAAGTCAATAATCGAGCAAACTTAAAGTCAAGCATCCAGACCACCCTGCTTAAGAAGACAAAACATACAATATTTAGGTCAAGCAAGACGCAGCCGAACCCAACAAAAATCGAAAACTATCAAATACCACAACTAACAATAACAGTGGAAGCCGAGCTACATATGTAGCTCGGCGCCCCAAAATGGCAACTACTACCTTACCACTGATAACCTACCCCAGCGGCAATGCCTGCATCTCCCTTGGTGTTTGTATTAGCCTGCAGTTTAGTCACCCATCTGCCATTATCAGAAATACGGGAAAAACCGAAAGATATTGCCGATTGTCCGCGGTAGTTCGCAGCAGCCAGTGACGTCATGCTTGCTCCGGCAGAGTAAGGCTGTGGCAGGCTCGCCATAGCCATTGCGCCTGCAATACCAGCACTTAACGTGTCATCCTGCTTCTTCAGGTCGCTCTTTAGCTCGGAGTAACGCTCGTTGGTGTATGCATTAGCTACTTCTGTGGAGGCACTTACGCTTCTATTAAGCTGATCAAAGTTAACAGCATCGGTTCCTTGAGTCGCGGCGGCTACATTAGTGATTTTTCGTTCATTACCTGCGGAACCCACCGAAACGCTGTTTTCGCGATCCGCAAGGGAATTTGTGCCAATTGCGACGCTATTTGCTGCCGCAGCATTAGATGAATTACCCAATGCGACAGCATTCACGCCTCCCGCTTTTGCCTGAGAACCTATTGCAGTGCTATTTTTACCAGTTGCTACCGCGCCTGTCCCACCAGCTACCGAGTCATCTCCTATGGCCCTAGGTTTGGCTTTAGAGCTACTACTGTTAACCTGAAACATTCCATCATTACCAGTTTGCAGTGAACTCACCGAACCCTGAACCTGAGTAACGCGATTATCAATATCGCTTATTGTACTACCTATCCCAGTTACAGCATCGCTAACGCCACGCAGCGATTGATCGGTGTAACTCTTGGACTCTGCAACAGCGCCGTCTAGCTGCCTTAGATTAACGGCATCGGTGGCTTCGCGCCCATCGCTGACATTGCTAATTGTACGCGTTTGCCCAGAAGCAGAGTTCCCTACGGAAACTGTCCCCGATGTAGTATTTGCGGCTCCAGAATATTTACCTGTATATGCCTGGGCACCGCGACCGTCATCATTGGAGCCCTCGCCCAGAGCAACACTGCCTGCAGAAATAGCAGATGCTCCCTTACCCAAAGCCAAAGATCCATTTCCTGATGCAGTGGAGTCGTTCCCGATAGCAACCGTACTTGAGCCAGATGCAGTAGCCCCCGGACCTATAGCAATGGAATTGACTCCGCTAGCTATTGAGTCCGCTCCCATCGAATTCGCATGAAAGAATTTCACCCCCCCGCCATTAGAAATATTATCAACAGTGTAAGACAGGGTAGTAACACGACCATCAAGGTTAGTTATAGCCCCTGTATTCAGAGATACCTGCTGATTTGTACTAAACAGCTGCGACCCATTCACCGCATCAGAAGAGGTACTGGATACTGTCCCGTTGGCCAAATTACTCAGCTTCTGAGCTACACCAGGCGCTGCGGCCGTACCTCCCAACGCCGTCAACACGGTTTCATCAGGGGTTAGAGTACGCTGAACAACCCCTACAGAACCGCTGTTGATACCGTCGTTGAGTGTCGTTAAGTTGCCGTCAACCGCATCAATGGCTCCGCCGACGCTGTTGTACGTATCGCCCTGAACGCTGTAGCTTGGCGCGCTTACGACACCTGTAATTGGATCATAGGATGACCCACCGCCGAGGTTGCTCGCCGCCGAAGATCCGAGGCTGGAAACTACGTTATTGGTAGTAAACAGCTGCGAACCATTCACCGCATCAGAAGAGGTACTGGATACTGTCCCGTTGGCCAAATTGCTCAGCTTCTGAGCTACACCAGGCGCTGCGGCCGTACCTCCCAACGCCGTCAACACGGTTTCATCAGGGGTTAGAGTACGCTGAACAACCCCTACAGAACCGCTGTTGATACCGTCGTTGAGTGTCGTTAAGTTGCCGTCAACCGCATCAATGGCTCCGCCGACGCTGTTGTACGTATCGCCCTGAACGCTGTAGCTTGGCGCGCTTACGACACCTGTAATTGGATCATAGGATGACCCACCGCCGAGGTTGCTCGCCGCCGAAGATCCGAGGCTGGAAACTACGTTATTGGTAGTAAACAGCTGCGAACCATTCACCGCATCAGAAGAGGTACTGGATACTGTCCCGTCGGCCAAATTGCTCAGCTTCTGAGCTACACCAGGCGCTGCGGCCGTACCTCCCAACGCCGTCAACACGGTTTCATCAGGGGTTAGAGTACGCTGAACAACCCCTACAGAACCGCTGTTGATACCGTCGTTGAGTGTCGTTAAGTTGCCGTCAACCGCATCAATGGCTCCGCCGACGCTGTTGTACGTATCGCCCTGAACGCTGTAGCTTGGCGCGCTTACGACACCTGTAATTGGATCATAGGATGACCCACCGCCGAGGTTGCTCGCCTCCGAAGACCCGAGACTTCCGAGCTTCGTGTCAAGTGACTTTAATTGTGCAACGTTAACCACATCCGTATCAAAAGTTCCCGCAGCGACTCCGGTAATCTGACGCGAATTTCCGTTTCCGCCTACGCTCACCGCACCAAGTGTGCTTTGCCACACTGGTGAAGTTGAGGTGCTAAACGTGTTGAGTGAAGGGTCAAAACCAGAAATGCCGGATGCGACATTTGCTATTGAACTGCTACCCAAAGCAACGCCGTCATTAACTTGAACAACAGCAGAATTACCTAGAGCAGTCCCTTCGGTTACTAATGGGTTCAAGCTTGAAGGCGTGCCACCAGCATCCGAATTATCACCAAATGCGGAACCTCCACCGCCAGCAAGGGCTAGATTACCAACAGCCACAGAGCCCGTTGCTAAAGAATTAGCTCCGATTGCAATAGCGTTTGAACCTGTCGATCTCGCGGAGAATCCAAGAGCGACGGCGTTCTGTTGAGAAGCAACAGATGCAGGACCGATCGCTATGGAATTCACGCCTGTCGCGCTGGATGCATTGCCTGTAGAGCTACTCTTAAAATACCTTGTTCCTCGATCATCCATATTCGACAATGCGGTGCCAACACTGCTGAACGTACCACTCGAAAGTATAAAACTCGGCGCGGTCCACGCTGCCGTCGTTGAGTTGTAAGCACTGCCGCCACCCAAAGCAGATGCCGCCGAAGTACCAAGGTTGCTAGTGTTAGTATTCAGAGCGCGACCCACTGTAAACAGCTGAGAACCATTTACAGCATCGCTGGACGTGTTTGATAACTGGCCGTCTGCTACGCTTTGTATTTGACGACGACCGACACCCACAACGCCAGCGATAGGCGCTAGGTTTATACCTAGAGTATTCCCCGACACAATACTGTTAGCGACGGTATTACTAGCCGTAGAGCTAACTGCTGTTGCGGATGAATCAACACCAATAGCAACACTGTTAGGAAGAGTTACTTGTGCGTTTTTTCCTATTGCGACACCGTTGAATGCTGCTGCAGCGACAGTAGACTGGCCACCAATTGCGATGCTCTCTGCCCCCAATGCGCTTGCACCGCTCACAATGTTAGAACCAATCGCTACGGAATTCGCGCCAGTTGCGCTGGATGCATTACCTGTAGAGCTACTCTTAAAATACCTTGTTCCTCGATTATCCATATTCGACAATGCGGTGCCAACACTGCTGAACGTACCACTCGAAAGTATAAAACTCGGCGCGGTCCACGCTGCCGTCGTTGAGTTGTAAGCACTGCCGCCACCCAAAGCAGATGCCGCCGAAGTACCAAGGTTACTAGTGTTAGTATTCAGAGCGCGACCCACTGTAAACAGCTGAGAACCATTTACAGCATCGCTGGACGTGTTTGATAACTGGCCGTCTGCTACGCCTTGTATTTGACGGCGACCGACACCCACAACGCCAGAGATAGGCGCTAGGTTTAAACCTAGAGTATTCCCCGACACAATACTGTTAGCGACGGTATTACTAGCCGTAGAGCTAACTGCTGTTGCGGATGAGTCAACACCAATAGCAACACTGTTAGGGAGAGTTACTTGTGCGTTTCTTCCTATTGCGACACCGTTGAATGCTGCTGCAGCGACAGTAGACTCGCCACCAATTGCGATGCTCTCTGCCGCCGATGCGCGCGCACCTCTTACAACGTTACTGCCTATGGCAACTGCACCAACTCCATCGGCCCTAGTCGCGTCCAGTACTCCCAAGGCAGTGACCCCATCCCCACCGGCCCCGCCTATGGCAACGGAGTTAAGATTGTTTGCGGTAGCGCCAAAACCTACCGCGGTACTGCCTACACCTCGCGCAGTAGCAGCGAGCCCAAGAGCAGACGCCCATTTCTCGGCGAAACCACCAACACCAAACACTGAAGCGCCGTTGTTATTAGCAGTTGAATAGCTACCAAAAACCGTCGTTAGAACGCTACCCGTTCCTGTACTATCGCAACCCGCGATGTTAGAGTTAAGTCCAGAACCATTTACAGGATTTTGAGTAGAAGGAGCAAATATTCGCCCCCCGAAGTCTACGGTAGGACCAGACTGAACGCACGTGACATATGGATTAGCATTAGTCCCATTGTACGTAATCGCAGATGCATTCTCGGAGAAAAATAAAAACATACCTAAATACAAAGCAGGGAATGCGGCACGCCCAGCAACCCCACCACCCCACCCCACCTTAGAAACATACCCTGCAACAGACGAAAACTTGCTACCTCTTTTAGCAAGCTCAGAAACAACCACCAAGCACTGTAAAGATGCATTCCAGACTACGGAGTGCGCGCGATTCATATACACCTCTTCTGCCAATAGTGATTCGCTTGTTTTGAACTCACGAAAAAAACCTAAGATAATTATTCGCCACCCAAAATTGAAAACAAACAAGAAACGTCCATATCGCACACAGAATTTTCCGTTTTTATTCCTTGCAGCCGACTGTTACGGATTTAAAAATTTCGGCAGCTCTCACTCCTTTGGCTGATAACGGCGGGCTCTTTCCTCTGACAATGGATACTTTGATCTCGTGCTCGATGGTGTGGCACTGTTGTCGATCAGCACATTCCCCTCCTAGACGTAGCGTTCCAGCTATTTCAAGTTACTTGCCTGAATGTTGATTGCCTTGCCCGGTGAACTTGAGGGGATAACTTGAGGGTCCGATTTTCCGTTCACCGTTTTTACTAAGCCAGCAGAACTGAAGGCTCCGCTCATAACGACCAGTTTTACATTTTCGCCACCCGCATCTTCAGCACGCTCTCGACGCAATAGATCTTATTGATCAAGTAACTTGGGGCTCACGTACACCCAGCAGGCCACACGGGCTGACTCCGGACTGCGCGCCCAACGCGTTATAACCGGCGTAATCATCGGTCTTCAGGTAGTCACGATAGCCATCGAGCAGGCGTGTTGGCACCTCCTGCGCGCGGCTGGTGGAGTAGTCAAACAGGATCACTGGTTTATCTGGAGGGCCGCCGGCTTGCTCCCATATCCAGGGCTGGCTGCCTGGATCTCGGTCAGGCTCTTTCAACACCTGCGCGCGTGTTTCGTCGCAGTGGATAACACGGCTGCCCAATAGGCTATCGAGCATTGAATTCAGCAGCGGCTGGAAGTGTTCACCGCACTGGATAACCCCGCGAGACAGCGTCTGGCGCGGGATATCGACGCCGTGACACCCCAAGACTTTTCCGAAACGGTGAAGCGATAGTCCATCGACGTACTTGGTGGTTAGCAACATCGCCAGAACACTTGGGGTGGCCATGCTTTTTCAATCAGTTGAACCGGCTTGTCAGCAGTAACGGTGCCGTCTACCAGTCGCAGCAACCGTAAACTTTACGTACGTGTTTGATCGCCCGGATCTGCATTGGCACGATTTCAAGCTGCTCTCTGAGTTCTTCGCAAATGGCATGTTTGCGGCAACCGCAGATGCACGTCAGTTCATGTTCGGGAAGTTCGTGGATAACTTCGATACGTGGTAGATCGGCGGGCAGCGGCTTGCGTCTGCCGCATCGCTTGGCTGGAACGACGACCTCTTCTTCTGCGGTTCGCCGACAGGCTCGGCGATGCTTTCCGCTTCATTGAAAAGGGCCAGTTGCGGCGTTGCCGAATCAGCTGTTTGCTCGGACTTACGCCCGGACAAACGCTGGCGCAACAGCGCGTTCTCTTCATAGAGAAAACCGACCTGTGATTGCATCTGCGCAAGCATTTGCTTGAGCAATTCAGGTTCGTCGGGGAGGCTTTTGAGCATGGAAATTATGCCATGGATTAGACCGAATCAGGCCACGAAACGCGGCGTCAAAACTTGATGGCACGGTTGCGCCAGAGGTCAAAGCCATCGAGCATCCGGTTGAGTTCTTGGACGGTCAGAATGATCGCCTCATCGGTGGCATCCGGCGATGTTTTGAATCTTTCGGACTCGAGGCGCTTGAGCCAAAGGCAGAAGCCGTTGCGCTCCCAATACAATATCTCCACTCGGTTGAGGGGCTTGTTGAGGAAAACGAAAAGCACGGGATCAAATACCGCGACTTTAATATCCAGTTCAACGAGCACCGCCAAACCGTCGATGGATTTTCGGAAGTCTACTGGCTTGTAATACAGATAAACATTTTCGACTTTGGCCTCGGGTCGCATCATGGCGAACTGACTCCTGAGGGAACTAGGAACACAGCGCCTGGGATCGGCTAAGCACTCTGAGTGTGGTGTTATGGAGCGCTTACTCCACATCGCCTCGCTAACCGCGCCTTCCATTTTTAAACAGGTGGGGTTGAAGGAGCGCTTACGCGATAGGAAACATCAACGCCAGCACGGAAATTTAAATACAAGGTAGGAGATATTTCAACCTAAGAAGCAGCAACGTATCCGTTCTGGCTAGCATCGTACACCTCACCGTCGGTTTGAGATAGTGAGCCCAGCTCGCAATACTTGCGAAATTCCATTCATTAGGCCCAATTGGCAAAATATAGGCAAGCCGATATTTGCGTTTTGGCTAGAAGTAACCATCTACCTCATTATTAAGTTCCTCCATACTTTTCTTCAGTTCTTCGACTGCATTAAACAATTTAATCGAGTCATAACCAGAGCATGCAAGCTCCACGCTTTCACAACAGAGAATCACGCCTCTCGCTCCGACCATGCGTGCCCCACCTTTAATATGGTGAGCCAAATCTGATAGTTTTGCGAGATCACATCCTTCAAACAAATTTGAAAGCCGAAGAATATCTTCTTCATTACACCTCTTCAATTCATTGAGTAGATTTCGCAAAACCGCCTCATCATTACCAACTAGCTTCTTCAGACTAAATATATTGACTCCACTATCCTGTGTATCCGTGATTATCTCTCCGCCTGCAAAAGCAGTGATAATTTGATCCGTATTTATTTCGAGGACGGTGGAAAGATCTTTCAAGCTAGCTGGCTTGAACAGACAGGCATCCATACCCGATTCCAAGCAACGAGCTTTTTCTTCAGCTTGCGCATTTGCAGTGATGCCGACAACCAAACATCCCCCATGACCTTCTAATAACTCCATTTCACGCAATCCGCGCGTCAACTCGTAGCCATTAATAAGCGGCATATTACAATCAGTAATGACAGCATCATACCTTGCGCAGCTCAATTCATGCAAACCTTGCACACCTCCTTCTGCTTCTTTCACATTATGGCCAAGGTAGCTCAATTGATGCGAAAGTAGTACGCGGTTAGCGAGATGGTCATCCACCACCAATATATTCAGCTTACGAGACTGGGGGCGAATTTCGGGAGAAGATATTCTGACGTCAGGAGTACCATGCAAGATTGGTAGATTGAGTTTAACTTCGACACGCGTACCCTGTCCCACTTCACTACTCAACTCCAAACTTCCTTGCATAATTTCACATAGAGTTTTGCAAATCACCAACCCAAGCCCTGAGCCACGCTGGTTCGATTGTTTTGCATTATCAGCCTGTACATACGGATTAAATAGAAAAACTTGGTCTGCCTCAGAAATCCCTACACCTGTATCACTTACGACAATACACAGCGAAAGATTATTGGAAGTGAGGTCCTGTGCCGACGTAATGACCAAAGAGATTTCGCCAATTTCTGTAAATTTTATAGCATTACTTAGTAAGTTTGAGACTATTTGCTTGAAACGCATAGGATCCACAAGCACCTCAACCTGCTGGTCCATTTCGTAACTTACACGTAAATCAAGGCCTTTATGTCGGATTGAAATTTCAAAAACTTGCAAAACTGATTCTACAAGATCTTTTATTTTAGCTCGCCCTAGTTTCAAAGCCAGTCGACCCGACTCTATACGAGAGATATCAAGAACATCGCCAATCAAGTCAAGAAGTTCCAGAGCAGCATCGTAAGCCACTTTAATCGAGAACCGATCCACAATCCCTCTATCCGCTTTTTTTAATGAAAGCTCAAGCATGCCAACAACAGCATTTAACGGCGTTCTAATTTCATGACTAATAGTTGTTAAAAACTCTGTCTTAGCTCGATTAGCCTCATCAGCCTTGGACTTTGAATCAATCAACTCTACAATATGACGCTGGCGTTCGCTTAGGTCTATCCAGCCGCCAATCACCCCTAAAACCGCTCCACCACTATCTTTAAAGGGTTTTAAAAAAAAGCAACAAGTAATGCTTTCATCTTCATTTACCTGAAATGTCCGTTCGAACAAGCAGGGACGATCTTCATCCATAACCCTTAGATATTCATCGTGCGCCAACAAGGCGTGGGATGCATTAAAACTTAAAAACTCGGCTTCAGCTAAATTCTTGTTTACTACGCTCTCAAACTTTACGCCCAGGGCCTCAAGATATAAATCATTACAAGCCAGCAGAACACCTTCGCGATCTCTAAAATACATTGGAAACGGGGCTAAGCTGCAAACTTCGCGTATAGATTTCATTGCGAACTTAGTTCGCCGATCTTTTACCTTCCAGTTCGCGACACCTATCTTATTAAAAAAACTGGAAAAAAAAGTTGAGCAGTTAACCCTCATTCGTATGCAATTTAATTTCATTTTCCAATTATAGTAACTCATCATGCAAAGGCATCCACACAATCAAAATGGAAAAATTTGCCAACCGCCCAAACATCAGAGAGCAAGAGCCTAGCGCTATATCGAATACAATCAAGTCAATATCGGCTGATCAAAATGAGCGTTAGAACTGCTATTCACCCCCCCCCAAAACTAAATTCGCAAACCTAATTCAACGAGCACACAAAGCAAATTCACATCACCCACCCTTAATAACGCCCACCACCCCACCCTAATAACTCTAAGAAATTGATCTCGAATTTTGTAAAACTGAAGTTCTATATTAGCCCGTTCCTCTTGGAAAACTCCGCCAATGCTATGACCGAGTTGAGACTAAGTTTCTCAAGCAATCGGGTTTTGCAGGCACTCACAGCTTTATTACTTAACAACATTAACTCACCAACTTCTTTATTACTGAAACCTAGCGACAGCTTCTGCAGCACGATAATTTCGCGATTTGATAGCCCAGCGATTAACTCTGCATCCGACACCGTGGAGTCCACATACTTTTTTGAGCCGAAGGATAGGTGTGGGAAAAACATATAACCATCAGCTAACGCGTGAACAGCTTTAACAAAACTTTCCATATCTTCCGCCTTTGACAGAAAACCGGCTGCACCTGCGCTTAAACACCGTGGCGCATACAGTTGTGGAGAGAGAGAGGTAAACACCAAGACCTTCGCCCTTACGTCAAAAGCTTTTAATCGCTGAATCACTTCTAGACCGTCCAACTTGGGCATTGAAATATCTAAAGTTATCAGATCTGGATCCAAATCGCGTGCAAGCTTAATAGCCTCTGCCCCATTGTCAGCCTCAGAAAGCACGACAAAATTTTGGCTAATCAGCGAGGCTTTCAAGGCGGACCGAATGAAAGGATGATCGTCTACAACAAGCGCGGTGTGCATAATCTAGCTCCAAAAATTAACTGACTGAATCTGCCAATCTTTGGCACGTAGAACAAGCAATCCTAGCTTGCCGTGTAAAGTTTTACATTTTATTTCAGAGTTTGAATCCTACCTATTCCCGTCAAAGCGCTTAATCTTTACAACTGTTTAATAATGCTAGCGCGGCACCACTCAAACATCATTAAAGAATTTTCCATATCTTCAAGAGAAAATTCTGCATAGCGGAAATCCTCATTCTAGTTGTGGTGTCATAGATGGTCAGTCGGAACGGTATTCAAACTCTACTTTGCGTCACGCTTCTCATGCCCTGATCAATTTAAAACCGCTTACCAGCCACTACCCCATGACGTGCAACTCCGCAGAGATTGATGGTTCTAAGCACTCTTAACTGCCGCCTCAGCGATGTCGGTCAGGTAGCGGTTTTAAGTGCCAAAATGCAAATAACAATAATTTTCATTCAGATCACCAATATTTTCTTGCTTTGTCTTGGATTGATGCGAGGTAGCAGCATCTGCAATAAAACTTGTACAATATTAAGGTTGCTGTACAGATTTTTCAAAGATTAGCCGATGTTCGTTCGTGTGCAAATGCAAAAGCTGCAATCTGATTTTTGTATTTCTCTTGCGTAGAGGTCCCGCTTTTGGCTCTGGCGCAGAGCCTAGGCCAACTACCAACGCATGTAACAAGATGACGCACGAGGTCAATGAAATATTTTGTTTCCTTTACCATGATCGAGCTCACGCTCTTTTTAATGGGTTTAACGCTCGATATTCATCCTCAGGGAAACTCTGCAGAAGACTTCTAGATTTTGGCAAAATACCCAGATTCCACCCGACGAGTTTTCCGATGAAGCAGATGACCTTCGCCGACGCCAAGTACGCCGGCAAGCGCAAGCAGACCCGCAAAGAGCTGCTCCTAATCCAGACGGATCGGGTGGTGCCTTGAAAGGGACTGATTACTCTGATCGAACCGCATTACCCGAAGGGTGATGGCGGTCGTCCGGCCTATCCGCTGATGGCGATGCTGCGTGTTCACCTGCCGCCAAATTGGTTCGGCTACAGCGACCCAGCGATGGAGGAGGTCTTGTACGAGACGACTATTCTGCGCCAATTTGCTGGGCTGAACCTGGAGCGCACCCCCGACGAAACCACGATCCTCAACTTTCGTCGTCTGCTGGAGAAACACGAACTAGCTGCCGGAATCCTGGGTGTGATCAATGGCTATCTGGGCGACCGAGGGCTGTCGCTGCGCCAAGGTACGATCGTTGATGCAACCCTGATCAATGCTCCAAGTTCGACTAAGAATAAGGACGGTAAGCGCGATCCAGAAATGCGCCAAACGAAGAAAGGCAACCAGTATTACTTTGGCGCGAAAGCCCACATTGGTGTCGATGATGAGTCGGGGGCTGGTGCACAGCGTGGTGGTCACCGCGGCCAATGTTGCGGACGTTACGCAGGTCGACAAACTGCTGCACGGCGAAGAGATCGTGGTGTGTGCCGATGCCGGTTACACCGGGATTGAGAAGCGTCCAGAGCATGACGGTCGCGAGGTTATCTGGCAGATCGCGGCCCGGCGCAGCACCTACCAGAAACTGGGCAAGCGCAGCGCTCTGTACAAAGCCAAGCGCAAAATCGAAAAAGCCAAGGCGAAAGTCAGGGCGAAGGTCGGGCACCCGTTCCGGGTGATCAAGCGCCAGTTTGGTTATGTGAAAGTGCGCTTCCGTGCCCTGGCTAAGAATACGGCGCAGATGACGTCGCTGTTCGCGCTGTCGCATCTGTGGATGGCCCGTCGGCATTTATTGAGCAATGCAGGAGAGGTGCGCCTGTAATATGGGGAATAGCCGCCGCGAGGTGCTCGCAGCAGCTAAAAGACAGAAAGGAGTGAGCGCTCAGAGAATTTTTGATCGACTTGCCACTTTCAAAATCGGCGGTGGCCGAAGGCAGCCCAAAACACGTGGCTTCTTCAGACCATCCCTAGTGCTTCTGGACTTGTGAATGCTCTATATGGTTTTGCTCTGGTGTCGAGTTAACGGAATCCATCAAGCTACAAATGGATAAATAGTCAGGTAAGGCCGCATCTAAAAAACTTACCAACGTCGAAACACCATAACGCATTAGATTAAATTTCTGCTCACCATAAATCAAGGCGTGACGAAAATTTCGTCTCTGTATCAAGCAGTTCATAGAATCATCGTTCTGCTCGGACAAGCATGAAGCATTCAAAATAACAAGGTCGACAGGCGTTGTCGCGAAATAGATAATAGTTGCTGCCTCATCAAAAGAATTTAACGGTTGAATTCTAAAGTAGCCTAACGAATTCAACGTTTTTTCTATGTGCAACCTTTGTAGCGGTTGGTTTTCAATAATTAAAACCAAAATATTTTTTTTATTCATAATTATATCCCGCGATTATTTTGGTCGATGAGTGATGCGTCCTTGAGTAATGAGCGCTCTTCTAGCCACATCAATAAGGAGTTTTCGGGCATCGGCTTGGCGCATATGTATCCCTGGCCAATTTTGCAGCCAAGTTCAAGTAATAGCTTTCTTTGTTCTTCAGTTTCAATACCTTCCACTACCACTGACATTTCCAAAGCCTCACCGAGCGCCAATGTGCTCGTTATTACTGCGTTACAGCGCGGGTCGTGTATTAGGCTGCTAACAAAATCAGAGTCAAGTTTGATTTCGTTGAAGGGAACTTGGCATAACCGTTGAAGCGAAGAAAAGCCTATACCAAAATCATCAATAGAAAGACTGCACCCCAAGATTCGCAGTCGAGCAAGGTTTTCCAACGTTATCGCAGATAGGTCAAGCAATCCACTTTCGGTTAGTTCAAAAGTCAGTCCGGAGCCAGGCATATTACGCTCAGTAAGTATTTTGCTTACATTGGTAGTGAATAGTGCATCACTTAGTTGAATTGCCTCTATATTGAATGCCATGTTTAGAGGATGACCCAGCTGCCACGCCTTTCGTTGTAGTTTTAGTCCTGCGCGTAGCTGCGAGTCCAGTAACGAGCCCAATAGTGAGTGCTTTTTTAGTTCGGGCAGAAAATTAGATGGTGGAATAACTCCGTAATTGGGGTGGTGCCAACGCGCTAACACTTCGACGCTTGATGCGTTGCCCGTCTCGAGGTTGAATTTCGGTTGGTAATACGGTACGAATTGTTCATTATGAATAGCATCTTTTAACTCGTCTTTTGTCGGTATTGGTAAAGTAGGACAGGCTTCGACACTGGCTCCAGTCTTAGTCGTGTGTTGTAATAAGTTATACAACATTTCCCGATTAAACGGCTTGGCAATGTCTCCGATGAATTTGACACCTCTTATTTCTGTAATCTGCCGAATTGCTCTACGCATGTCAGCGCTGAGCGTTTCGGAAATCACAATGGCAGGTGTTAACTTATAATCCCCAACAACTCGTATTAACTCTAGCCCGTCCATGTCGGACATGCGCAAGTCGAAAAATGCAACGTCTACGTATCCAGAGTCCTTCAGAATTTCGAGAGCGAATTTTCCATTGCGTGCTGAAATAACCTCATCACATCCGGCGCGTTTAAGAATTGCCACCGAGATCGCTAATTGAAATGAGTTTTCGTCAACAATTAAGGCTCGGACATGTATTTTTCTTTTCATACTCCCACCTCGATATCGTGTTCGTTGATATGAGTGTTGAGCATTATTCATTCAGGCGCACTAAGAAACATCCACTTCTTTGAAGGAAATTTCTCGTATTTTTTGCAGCGAAACTGTTTGACTTAAATAGTTCTGATTAAGGTGGGTAGGTGGTTTGCTCTACGTATTTTTATAAATGATTCTAAACTATATCAAACGGATTTTTGCCTTTGTATGGTGGGTGTTGTCAGTGGCGCTGGAGGGCTTATGTATGTCGTAATGGCCACTGTTATTTTTTAATGCGTAGGGTTTTGCGGCTAACTTAAGACGTCGAGTGGTTCACTCCCTCAAGCTTAAAAAATTCAAGGATTAATCTATGCCGTTTTATTTCTCTAAGCGGGTACAATGTAGTGAATTCTATTAAAGTTGGACATCCGCTCATTCAAGTATTCTCGCTAAATTCCGTTTTATGAGACCAAGCAACACTCGCTTCTTTTCGCTGAATTTAAATGCAGGGCAATGGCTATATCCCAGTCTGCCCTCCGGTCTGGGGGCAGAGGGCAGGCGCATGGTCTGTATTGCGTTGCTAGGTCAACTAGCTTCAGTAAGAACGCGCCTGTGCGACTCCGAAGATTAATGCGCTGAGGTCTGACCAGCAGGCAGTCCGCGCGCTGGATGCTCGAATCGCTCAACCAGGGGGGGTGAGTCCATCTTGAAATGACTATCCCGCTTTTGGTGTCCAAAGATGACGAACTCACGCCGGGTATGTCAGGCTGCAGCTAGGCGAGCTTGGCGCAGGTCGTTCCAGGACAGGACTCGGCCATCTTGGTCAAACCGAAGTTGATCGCGTCGGCCAGAATCGTGGTCAGCAACAGGTCCTTGTCCTTGTCCAGGTCGCCCGATTTCAGGCTCGTAAAGTTCCGGGTGAAGCCGGTCCACTCATCGACTTCGAGCAGCAGTTCGGTATCTTGAGGTGCGGCGGAATTATCGTCGTCTGATCGATGAATGCCTGCTGGACGCCCATCGACGCGGTGACGCTCAACCCCGGAGGCGACTCCGTCATCAGGTCGTACACGCCCCACACCGATAAACAGCCGCTGGCAGCAGGAATGAAACGACAACTACCTTGGCGCGCGCCGACACCCTGAACGGGCAACTGCAGCAGGCCGCGATCCTGATGCAAGACAGCGCGGCCAGGCCAGAGACGGCGTTCGTGATCCTGGGCTATCGGGGCGTGGACGCGCAAAACCAGGATGTGCACATCGTGTACCGGGGAAAGGGCAAACGCATCGACGAGCAGGAAAGAAAGTAGCTGAAGCGGCGGCAGGCCATTGAGCCAATCATCGGGCACTTGAAGGCCGATCACCGCATGGAACGCTGTCACCTCAAGGGCAACCCCGGCGGCCGGCTGCATGCGGTGCTGTGTGCGGTGAGCTACAACATCCGCTGGCTGCTGCGCATGATCGTCATGAAGGGAGTGACCTTCTTGAGAATGCTTTGCGTCTGAGCTCGTTGGCGCACGTAAAGCCGAAATGGCGGCAGGCACTGCACAATTTGCTGCTGACCACAGCTCACACGCCCGCCTCACACGTGGTCCAGGGCTGAAATGAATATTTCAGGGACGACTACATCATACTGACGGCAACTTCCGAGTTACTGGCTTCGCACGATGCAATTGACATCTATCTATAGGTAGATATAAGCCACTCCATGCACACATCTACAGACAACCGTACCTTGATACTTGCTGCCGCAAGCGAGTTGCTCAAAGCGCGCGGCTTCAACGCCTTCAGCTACCGCGATCTGGCAGCGCGTGTGGGCATTAAGTCGTCGAGCGTGCACTACTACTTCCCCACCAAGCAGGACCTCGGCCATGCGCTCCTGCAGGAGTACCGCGAGGCCATGCGGGAAGCGCTGACCAGTCTGGATCTACGAGCCTGTGTGGCTGAACGGTTGCGAGGGCTGGTGGCGCTTTTCGCTGGCACCGCTGAGCAAGACCAATGGTGCCTGGCAGGCATGCTTGCAAGCGACTACGCAACTTTGGACGAGCCACTGCGCCATGTGCATTGATTGAACAATGGTTGGCGCATCAAGCTCAGGTCGCCGTACCGGGGCGTGATCCGCCAAGTTCAAAGTTGCTGGGGCGACTGGCGTTTGCGCTACTGGAGGGTGCACTGCTTTCGGCGCGTGTGCACGGAGATCCATCGCATGTGACCGCTGCGGGGGCCCTGCTTGTTCAATGGTTTGAATCCGAATCCCTGTAGGTTTGACAGGGCCGAGCCTTAATGGATTCGCCTCGATTTTTTTGTCGATGTCATTCTATCTATGGATACATAATTTAGGAGAGAAACAATGAAAGTTGCAATTTTTGGTACTGGTAATGTGGCAGTCGTCTTGCTGGGCTGATTCGCGCTGCTAATCACGAGGTGCTTATGTGCAGTCGCTTAGGCGGCGAGGGCAAGCATACGTTCGCAGCGGGTGCAGCCGCCGAAGTGGTTGTGCTAGCAATACCCTACGCTGCCGCTGCCGAAGTTCTTGCACCGCTAACCGTTGAGCTGGCCGGCAAGCTCTTGATCGACTGCACCAACCCCCTGCAGGCTGATTGGTCGCCGCTGCCTTTGGGCGAGCAGAACTCGGCGGAGAAACGCTGGCTCGCCTGCTGCCGCAATCGCGACTTGTGAAAGCCTTCAACACCATTTTTGCCGACGTGATGACACCTGAGCGACAGAACCGCGCTGGCCTGCGCGTGAGCACCTTCGTGGCGGGTGACGATGCCGCCGCGCGTCTACAGGTGGCCACGCTTGCCGCTGACATCGGATTTGCGCCGGTTGATGTGGGCCCGCTTTCGATGGCTCGTTATCTGGAGGCAATGGCGCACCTTAACATCCAGATCGCCATTGGCCAGGGTGGCGCCACCGACGCCGCCTTCATTTATCACCAACGCAAATGAGCCAAACTCCCTGTTCACTCACAAACCCATTTACCTAAAAGGATCAATTATGTTTAAAAATTCACCGCAGCAATCGCTCTCAGCGCCATCGCAACGTTGATTCACGCTCAAGAAGGCCATGTTTCCCCCTTCGATAAGGTGCGCTGGCAGAACGCCGGCCTTCCAGGTGCAGAAATGGGCGTGCTATGGGGCAGAAAGGCCGACGGCACTGCCGTGTGGGCCTTTCGCCTGCAACCCGGAGTAGCAATTCCGCCACACACCCACAGTCGAGACTACTGGGGCGTGGCTGTGCAGGGAAGATGGGAGCATATCGACCAAAACGGTCAGGCGGTTGTGACAAGGCAGGATGCCTATGTGCACATCCGCGCCAGAGACCTACACGGAGACCGCTGCGTTGGCCCCGTGGTTTGCATCAATCTCATCCGTTTCACCGGGCCACGCGATATTCAATTCCCTAAAGCGCCTTCGACCAAGAAGCCCTAGTCAGGTTTCGCAGGCTGCAGTCAGTGTCCACAGGCATCAAACCACGCTATTCCTGCGGGCATCTGCAGATTACTTCCTTGGTTCCAATGGTCTAACGCCAGAAAGTAGGGCGCGTGTCAGGAATATGAGTGATTGCCCGTGACTCAGCAGCACCAAGCTTGCGCAACTCAATGTAAGTGACCTTGGCTGCGTAATTGCATGGACTTGACCACCCATTTGCATTCGACTTGACCAGTCGTTTGCATCGGATTTGACCAGCGCACTGGGTGGCCTTGAACGGCAAAAAACGGCCGATTCTGTTGAAAAAGTCGGATTTACTGCTCGCCTGGTGTCGTTGCGATTCGCCGAGCCACATCGCGCGCGGCTTCATGGACGCTGCGGGCGATCTTGCGGAGCGCAGTGTTCGGGCAGCACTTGGCTTTCATCGGACAGGCAACGCAGTCGCTCTGCCTGG
>NZ_JAAQYM010000013.1 GCF_012986595.1 Pseudomonas koreensis
GGAAGACAATGGAACTAGCAACCTTGACACGTATAGCGGCCCAAACCACATGACTCTTCGGGAAGCAAAAGAATTGTTTGCAAAAAAAACTGAGAAACTTCCTTTGGATAAATGGGTGAAAGAATAATGTTGAGATGAGTCATTCGCGTGTCTGGATAGTCGAAACTGCGACTATGGCGAAGTAATCAGGTCACCGACCTTACAGACGAGACTAAGGGAACAGGTTTATTTTCCGGCTTGCCCCCTTTTTGATTCAAAAGGGAGTGAAAATCCCCCCTGTTCTAGCCGCCTTTTCAGAAACAAATCCGTCCCCTTTTTCCCGGAAACAAAGGGGGCTTTGCAGATGGAAAGAAATAATTATGGAGGCTGATATGAAGTTTGACTGGAGTTCTTTTGGGATTGAACAGGGATCCTCAGTGGATATCGATACGATCTCCGAAGTAGAAAAACTACTTAGCGTAAGCTTTCCAAAGTCGTACTTGGATTTGGTCACATATTCCGACGAGGCCTCTCCAGAGATATCTTCATTTCCATATGGCAACGAAGGTACTTGCATAAGCGAATTCTTTTCTTTCTCGCCTGATGTGGCCCCGTACACCATCTCATGGTACTCAGAGGCGGGAAAACCCCCAGGGCTTCCCAAACAGATGATCCCTATAGCAAGGGATGCGGGTGGTTATCTGATTTGCCTAAATTTCAACACACCCTCGGTTGCTGTTGAAATATTTGATCCGAACTCAAGTAAAACCAACTTCGTTGCTAACAATTTTGATGAGTTTGTGAATTTGTGGAGTGAGTAAAACAACTAATGTTGCCGCTGCTGCGATTTTGACCCAGGCTGCCTGAATTCATTGACCTATCCAAATTCAGCGAACGATGTGTTTACGCGGGGCTTCACCGGCCGCATATAGGTCAGTCAAAATCAGCAACCTGGGTCAAAATCGTATCAGCGCCAACCAGCCCCCTCAAAAGAACCGAGCGTCAGCTTTAATTCATCAACCGAGTCTAGAAAAAACGTAGCTATTTCAGATTGAGCAGCCAACCAAGCCTCAAACCGCTCTTCCTCCTCTCGTGACAATAGGTCCGATAGACTGGTTATTGCGAGCTGAGATAGTTCCAGAAAAAAGCAGGTTCGCCTTTATGCCACAAAATTTGCTGCTGTGTTTGGCACTCGTAAGTCTTTCCAGCACCGGCTTCTGAAACAATCAGAATACGCTGCGATTCAAGCAACGCTTCCCGACCAATATCTTTTGCCCAACCCAATTGTGACAGCAATGACGCCTGATCAATGTACGCGATCTCCTCCTGAGATAAATTGCGGAAGGTACGCTGAATACATTGGTTGCCTTTCTGTAATAATTTCTTCAGAGACCCGTATCCCTATCAGTTGATCCTGCCACGTTTTGCCACGCAACTTTACATATGAAATTCTCTGATTCTAGCTACTAAAATTATCTCGCTTCCCTTTAAGGACTAAGGGGACAGGTTTATTTTCCGGTTTGCCCCGCTTTTTGATTCAAAAGGGAGTGAAAATCCCCCTGTTCTAGCCGCCTTTTTCAGAAACAGATCCGTCCCCTTTTTCCTGTCAGCTACCGGTACAACGCACGCAATCAACTTGTTTCTTCCACAAATGCAGCCGGTGAAACCGAGCACTACCGGTACAACGATCAGCACGTCATCCTCGAACGGCAAATGGCCGGCGGCGCCAGCTTCTTCTGGGAATGGGAACGTGAAGGCAAACATTCCCGTTGCGTCCGCCACTGGGCCAATTACGCGCAAATGGAAGCGCGGTACGAGTGGGACGACAAAGGCTCGGTGACCGTCTACAACGCCGATGGCAGTGAGCTGGTCTATGTGCATGACGAAAATGCACGCCTGGTCAGCGAGACCGCGCCCGATGGCGGCGAAACGCAAAATGCCTACGACGATCAGGGAAGGCTGGTCGCCGTTAAAGATCCAATGGGCGCGATCACTGAGTATCAGTACAGCGAAGCTGGGCGCTTAATCGCCGTTATCCCGCCAGAAGGTGTACCGACCCGTTACAACTACTTCAACGGTCAACTCATTGATGTACAGCGCGGCAAAGCGCGCTGGAAATATGAGCGTAATCGCCAGGGTGATATCACCCAACAAACCGACCCGGAGGGCAACGAGACCCACTACAGCTATGACCGTCAGGGCAGATTGCTGGAAATTCGTCACCCCGATGGCAGCCGCCATCAACTGGGCTGGAACAACCTCGGCCAGTTGCTGGAAGAACGCCTGCCGGACGGCGGTCAACGCAAGTACCGTTACGATGCTCTTGGCCGACAAATCACTCGTCAGGACGAATTTGGCGCGATTACTCAATATCAATGGGACGCCGCTGATCGCCTGACCCAAGTCACCCTACCCGGCGGTGCCACTCGCGCGTTCACCTATAACCCGTATGGCCGGGTCACTGCTGAACGCGACGAACTCGGCCGTATCACCCGCTACGAATACGCCGACAATCTGCACCTGGTCAGCCGCCGCATCAATCCGGACGGCAGCCAACTGCGCTATCGCTACGACAACTCGCAACTCAACCTCACCGAGATCGAGAACGAGCGCGGTGAACGCTATCAGCTCGATTACTACTCGAACGGCCTGATCCAACAGGAAACCGGCTTCGACGGTCGCCGTACCGCCTACGAATACGACCTCAACGGCCAGTTGCTGAAGAAAACCGAGTTCGGCGATGACGGCAGCGACCTGATTACCGAATATCAGCGCGATGCTGCCGGCCGACTGCTGGTGAAAACCCTAGCCGACGGCGAAGAGATTCATTACAGCTACGACGCTTTGGGTCGTCTGGTGAATGTCGACGACGGCCACTGGCCGCTCGCCTATGAATACGACGTGCAGGATCGCCTGATCACCGAACACCAGGGCTGGGGCACCACGCGTTACGAATACGACAGCGTTGGCCAACTGAGTCACTGCCGTCTCCCTGACGGCAGCACACTCGACTACCGTCACCTGTCCGGCGGACGCCTGAGCAGCATCGACCTCAACGGCTCCCGCCTGACCAGCCACCAGTTCAGCGCCGGGCGTGAAAAAAAGCGCCAGCAGGGCCTTCTGCTCAGCCAATACCAGTACGACGAACAGGGTCGCCTGCAAGCCCACATAGTCGGCCAGCGAGACAAGAATCTGTTCCAGCGGCGCTACAACTACGATGCCAACGGTAATCTCGCTGGCGTCGACGATAGTCGCAAAGGCAATCGCAGCTACCATTACGACCCGCTCGACCGGCTCATCAGCGTGCGCGGCGCTACGCCGGAAAGCTTCGCCCACGATCCGGCAGGTAACCTGCTTGGACAGAACAACGAAGGCACCGCCAACCTCGCCAACGTCAAAGGCAACCGTCTGCTGATGCAGGGCGACCGCCATTACGACTATGACGCCTATGGCAATCTAATTCGCGAGCGTCGCGGTACCGGCCAGAAACTCGTCACCGAATACCGTTACGACTGCCAGCACCGCCTCATTGGCGTCAGCCTGCCGGGCGGCAGCACCGCGTCGTACAAATACGACGCCTTCGGTCGCCGTATCGAGAAGACCGTCGACGGCCAGACCACCGAGTTTCTATGGCAAGGCGAACGACTGATCGCTGAAAACGGTGAAAACCGTTATCGCAGCTACATCTATGAACCGGGCAGCTTCCGTCCATTAGCGATGCTCGATGGCGAAGGCCCGCGCAGGGCCACGCCGTTTTACTACCAACTCGACCACCTCGGCACACCGCAGGAACTCACTGATTACAGCGGTGAGATCATGTGGTCGGCCAAGTACCGAGCGTACGGTAACCTCGCTGCGCTGGATGTCAGCGAGATTGATAACCCGCTGCGCTTCCAGGGACAGTATTTCGATGCCGAGACGGGGTTACATTACAACCGGCACCGCTACTACAATCCAGGTACTGGGAGGTTTTTGACGCCGGATCCGATCAAGCTTGCGGGCGGGTTGAATAATTACCTGTATGTATCAAACCCCACGGGCTGGGTGGATCCTCTTGGGCTTAATCAGTGTCCGGGTGGCGGTAAATATCTAGACAAACCCGCAGAAGCTGATGGCTCTTTGAACATTGGTGCCGGTACGAATCCAATTGAAGGTTATTACAATATCGATATCGACCCTAAAGCTCCGGGAGTACACGCTGGGAATGCAACGGATTTGTCGGGTATAAAATCAGGATCACAAAGTCATATCAATATGGACAACCCTTACGGTTACGACCCTTTAAATCCAGAAATATTAAGGGTATTATCCGATAATGGAAAAATCACTCTTACGGGCAGCGCATTCGCAAACAAATACATAAAGAAATCACTGAAAAAAATAGAGGAATTAGGGCTAAGAATAGTTTCACAAACCAAAGTCGACCCAAAAGGCTTTAAAACTATTGATGGCAGCCAAATCGAATCAAAACAACTTGATCAATTTGTAATCGAGAGAGCAAAATGAATTTTTCAATTGACATTACAGAAACCTTTGGCGCCATCGACTTCGATAACGCAGGCGGAGTTATTTCATATATAAACATACCGCCAAACGAAGACATCCAAGACAAATTCCAACTCGAACTATTTAATTTTGTCCTTAACTTAATAGACAAACCGGTAATTTCTTCAATAAACAACCAGAATCCGAACTTTCTAGACAAGATGGACGAGGACGGTTTCCTGATCATTAAGCAAGCTATTATTACGTTTGAAAAAATTAAAGGTCACGAAAAGTTAATACGCCTATTAAACCAAGAAAGTGGCTACTTGACGCACGAATCTTACGGCCCAAAATTGGAGAACAAAGATAAAATATACGACATCGGCGGAAGATCATTTTCAACTCCTGAACTATTAATTAACCTTGCCATCATCTCCCCAAGAAAAGTCACCCTCGATTTCACTGCTTCAAACCATACCTATATACCCACATACAACGAACTTCAGAGGTCAGTAGGGATATTAAATTCAAAGGCAAATCGCGCCCAACCTGAAATTCAGGGTATATTTGATATTAGCTATAGCAATTTACATACGACAAGCGACTTTGATGCAGGTTATCGATTGTTCACAGTATAGATTGTGAAGAATTGAGGAAAAATACAAAATTATCCAGAATCCCTTGCAGCTCATTTCAATCAGAGGTGCACCCTAGAGAATTGTACGACATAAATAGTTGCAGCGCACACAATAAAAAAACATTAACTACTCGATAGAGCTTTCAAAACGATGAAACAATATACTTCCCGAAGCATGAACAATTAAACTAGAACCCAGCCTCGATATAACACCTTCACCACTACTTCCCATTGACATAAACAGCGAACAAGATGACGCCACAGCAAGATTCATAGCAACCATTGACACAAGCAGCGAATATGAACTTGTCAAACTATTTGACGCACTCATTGAGCCAGAACTCAAATGCCACATAGTGAGTGAACAGCAGTGGTACATCGACACACCCACCTTTTATCTAAATAAGAATTAAAAATTTAAACGAGTACTCTCAGATATCAACACATATCTTACTGAGGATCCATAGGATAAGCGCTAATTCATGTCCGCCCTTCTAAACCGCCTAAAAAGTACGAAGAAAAAACTGACGACAAAATTGGAAATATTTTTATAAATGGCGAATAAATTCGCCAAACCTCTCCAAAACACTTACATAAATAACGCTACTGAGGTGTGCAACAGACGCTTTAGAAATCAAAGGGGACAGATTTATTTTCGCACTAATACAGGCAAAACACCTAGTAGAGACCACTATTTATTTTGAGTAATCTAAAATGTGGACATCATCAATATCGAACAAAAAACAGTGGACATCTATTTTCGGAGAAACATATCCCCCCTCAAGCATGCGTACGTCTTACGTCATGCTGGACGGAAACTCTATATGCTTAAAATTATCCAGCAAAATAGAGCAAACAGCTCCTAAAAAGTGGCTGGAAAAGAATTACAATGAATATGAATTTCAGCTCTACATAATAGACATAGAAAAATTTAACGTAGAAAACTTCAACTTCAGCGGCACCACCACCTTAAAAATCGAGAAAGAAAACTCAAATTATAAAGTCACAATCAAACTTGAAAATAATTGTATAGCCATATGCCAAGCAAAAAACATCACTGTAGCCAATATTACGGCATACAACAATGACGGCGCCGTGTAGCGCAACGCGCTCACTCGATCACTACTCAAACGGACTGATCCAACAGGAAACCGGCTTCGACGGTCGTCGCACGGCCTGAGAGTACGACCTCAATGGGCAGTTGTTGAAGAAAACTGAATTCGGCGACGACGGCAGTGCGTTGGTGACCGAGTATCAGCGCGATGCCTCTGGCCGCTTGCTGGTCAAAAGAAATATCATAAAGAACTTCACGGCACCATTGAAGACGGTGATAGCTTCAGGAATGACCCAAAGCTAGAACTACAGTATGCAAAATTTAGAAAAGCATATTGGAAAGAACGAGCCAAAGACTTTGAGTGAGTAAAAATCATGCACAACTTTCAAGATTTGATAACAAAGCTCGAAAACTCCGACGAAGAAACTTTCTGGCTCGGCCCTGCCACTACTGAGCAAATTAGAAAACTCGAAACCATTTTAGGTTTAAAGCTACCTGAAGATTTCGTTGATTTCTTGAGTGTATGCGGTGGCGGAGGAGCAGCCGGCTCAGAGATATGCGGAATTGAGAACAATGATGCGACATTAGATAATGGCGGGACTGTAAGTTACAGCACCGCGTACTGCCGAACCGAGTTTGAACTACCTAGTAACTTTGCCGCCATCTACTTAAAAGATGACGAAATTTGCTGGGCAATTGATTGCGAACCCACGGGAAACGGACAGATCATTAGCTACGATCTATTTAAGAAAAAACCGTCCAAAAAAATAGCAGACAACTTCTATTCATTCTTTGAAGAATACGTCGAACTTAGAACCTAAGCTTTCAACCATGAGCTATCTGATAAGGAGCGGGGGCATTCTACATTCGATTTTATAGGTGTGGTCTACCCCCTATTACTCTGCCACCACCAGGAACAACGCCATGATATTTAAATCATCAGAAAAGCTTACCGATCCTCGCTTTGTTGGATATAGAAGTCTCGGCTTTGGGCGAAACATTAACCTTGAAACCAAAAATTTCGAATTAACTATTATTATTTGATCTACCTCCGACTCCCCCGTCACTTTCTGCAATCTGGCTCACGAATTCCATGGAGCTGGGCAGAAACTGATTACCGTATATAGACAGGGCTGGACGAATTTGGCGCGATTACTCAATATCAATGGGACGCCGCTGATCGCCTGACCCAAGTCACCCTGCCCGGCGGCGCCACTCGCGCGTTCACCTATAACCCGTATGGCCGGGTCAACGCCGAATGCGACGAACTCGGGCGCATCACTCGCTACGAATACGCCGACAACCTGCACCTGGTCAGCCGCCGTATCAATCCGGACGGCAGCCAACTGCGCTACCGCTACGACAACTCGCGTCTGTTGCTCACTGACATCGAAAACGAGCGCGGCGAGC
>NZ_JAAQYM010000014.1 GCF_012986595.1 Pseudomonas koreensis
GATGGTGAATGTTGATTTCTAGTCTTTGACTAGTTCGTTCTTTAAAAATTTGGGTATGTGATAGAAAGATAGACTGAACGTTACTTTCACTGGTAACGGATCAGGCTAAGGTAAAATTTGTGAGTTCTCTTAAATGAGAAATTCGAATTTTCGGCGAATGTCGTCTTCACAGTATAACCAGATTGCTTGGGGTTATATGGTCAAGTGAAGAAGCGCATACGGTGGATGCCTTGGCAGTCAGAGGCGATGAAAGACGTGGTAGCCTGCGAAAAGCTTCGGGGAGTCGGCAAACAGACTTTGATCCGGAGATGTCTGAATGGGGGAACCCAGCCATCATAAGATGGTTATCTTGTACTGAATACATAGGTGCAAGAGGCGAACCAGGGGAACTGAAACATCTAAGTACCCTGAGGAAAAGAAATCAACCGAGATTCCCTTAGTAGTGGCGAGCGAACGGGGACTAGCCCTTAAGTGGCTTTGAGATTAGCGGAACGCTCTGGAAAGTGCGGCCATAGTGGGTGATAGCCCTGTACGCGAAAATCTCTTAGTCATGAAATCGAGTAGGACGGAGCACGAGAAACTTTGTCTGAATATGGGGGGACCATCCTCCAAGGCTAAATACTACTGACTGACCGATAGTGAACTAGTACCGTGAGGGAAAGGCGAAAAGAACCCCGGAGAGGGGAGTGAAATAGATCCTGAAACCGTATGCGTACAAGCAGTGGGAGCCCACTTTGTTGGGTGACTGCGTACCTTTTGTATAATGGGTCAGCGACTTATTTTCAGTGGCGAGCTTAACCGAATAGGGGAGGCGTAGCGAAAGCGAGTCTTAATAGGGCGTCTAGTCGCTGGGAATAGACCCGAAACCGGGCGATCTATCCATGGGCAGGTTGAAGGTTAGGTAACACTGACTGGAGGACCGAACCGACTACCGTTGAAAAGTTAGCGGATGACCTGTGGATCGGAGTGAAAGGCTAATCAAGCTCGGAGATAGCTGGTTCTCCTCGAAAGCTATTTAGGTAGCGCCTCATGTATCACTGTAGGGGGTAGAGCACTGTTTCGGCTAGGGGGTCATCCCGACTTACCAAACCGATGCAAACTCCGAATACCTACAAGTGCCGAGCATGGGAGACACACGGCGGGTGCTAACGTCCGTCGTGAAAAGGGAAACAACCCAGACCGTCAGCTAAGGTCCCAAAGTTATGGTTAAGTGGGAAACGATGTGGGAAGGCTTAGACAGCTAGGAGGTTGGCTTAGAAGCAGCCACCCTTTAAAGAAAGCGTAATAGCTCACTAGTCGAGTCGGCCTGCGCGGAAGATGTAACGGGGCTCAAACCATACACCGAAGCTACGGGTATCACGCAAGTGATGCGGTAGAGGAGCGTTCTGTAAGCCTGTGAAGGTGAGTTGAGAAGCTTGCTGGAGGTATCAGAAGTGCGAATGCTGACATGAGTAACGACAATGGGTGTGAAAAACACCCACGCCGAAAGACCAAGGTTTCCTGCGCAACGTTAATCGACGCAGGGTTAGTCGGTCCCTAAGGCGAGGCTGAAAAGCGTAGTCGATGGAAAACAGGTTAATATTCCTGTACTTCTGGTTATTGCGATGGAGGGACGGAGAAGGCTAGGCCAGCTTGGCGTTGGTTGTCCAAGTTTAAGGTGGTAGGCTGAGATCTTAGGTAAATCCGGGATCTTAAGGCCGAGAGCTGATGACGAGTTACCCTTTGGGTGACGAAGTGGTTGATGCCATGCTTCCAAGAAAAGCTTCTAAGCTTCAGGTAACCAGGAACCGTACCCCAAACCGACACAGGTGGTTGGGTAGAGAATACCAAGGCGCTTGAGAGAACTCGGGTGAAGGAACTAGGCAAAATGGCACCGTAACTTCGGGAGAAGGTGCGCCGGTGAGGGTGAAGGACTTGCTCCGTAAGCTCATGCCGGTCGAAGATACCAGGCCGCTGCGACTGTTTATTAAAAACACAGCACTCTGCAAACACGAAAGTGGACGTATAGGGTGTGACGCCTGCCCGGTGCCGGAAGGTTAATTGATGGGGTTAGCTAACGCGAAGCTCTTGATCGAAGCCCCGGTAAACGGCGGCCGTAACTATAACGGTCCTAAGGTAGCGAAATTCCTTGTCGGGTAAGTTCCGACCTGCACGAATGGCGTAACGATGGCGGCGCTGTCTCCACCCGAGACTCAGTGAAATTGAAATCGCTGTGAAGATGCAGTGTATCCGCGGCTAGACGGAAAGACCCCGTGAACCTTTACTATAGCTTTGCACTGGACTTTGAATTTGCTTGTGTAGGATAGGTGGGAGGCTTTGAAGCGTGGACGCCAGTTCGCGTGGAGCCATCCTTGAAATACCACCCTGGCAACTTTGAGGTTCTAACTCAGGTCCGTTATCCGGATCGAGGACAGTGTATGGTGGGTAGTTTGACTGGGGCGGTCTCCTCCTAAAGAGTAACGGAGGAGTACGAAGGTGCGCTCAGACCGGTCGGAAATCGGTCGTAGAGTATAAAGGCAAAAGCGCGCTTGACTGCGAGACAGACACGTCGAGCAGGTACGAAAGTAGGTCTTAGTGATCCGGTGGTTCTGTATGGAAGGGCCATCGCTCAACGGATAAAAGGTACTCCGGGGATAACAGGCTGATACCGCCCAAGAGTTCATATCGACGGCGGTGTTTGGCACCTCGATGTCGGCTCATCACATCCTGGGGCTGAAGCCGGTCCCAAGGGTATGGCTGTTCGCCATTTAAAGTGGTACGCGAGCTGGGTTTAGAACGTCGTGAGACAGTTCGGTCCCTATCTGCCGTGGACGTTTGAGATTTGAGAGGGGCTGCTCCTAGTACGAGAGGACCGGAGTGGACGAACCTCTGGTGTTCCGGTTGTCACGCCAGTGGCATTGCCGGGTAGCTATGTTCGGGAAAGATAACCGCTGAAAGCATCTAAGCGGGAAACTTGCCTCAAGATGAGATCTCACTGGAACCTTGAGTTCCCTGAAGGGCCGTCGAAGACTACGACGTTGATAGGTTGGGTGTGTAAGCGCTGTGAGGCGTTGAGCTAACCAATACTAATTGCCCGTGAGGCTTGACCATATAACACCCAAGCAATTTGCGTCGAAAGGCCAGATTGCGGTGTGTGAAGACGAAACGAACCGAAAGTTCGATATTCACAAAACACCTGTATCACATACCCAATTTGCTGAAGCGAGGCCAGTGTGCCGCGATTCAGTACCCGAATTTCTTGACGACCATAGAGCGTTGGAACCACCTGATCCCATCCCGAACTCAGAAGTGAAACGATGCATCGCCGATGGTAGTGTGGGGTTTCCCCATGTGAGAGTAGGTCATCGTCAAGATTAAA
>NZ_JAAQYM010000015.1 GCF_012986595.1 Pseudomonas koreensis
CGACGACTCCCCCGATCAAGCGAAAAACCCCAACGGCGCCAGCGCCGATTGCGCGCCACTGACCTGCACCAACGGCTGCCCGGTGTCGATGGTCACCGGCGAAGAACTGCTGACCCTCAGCGATGGCACGCTCGACGGGGTGTTGCCGTTCACCTTCACCCGGCTGTACCGCACCAGCGCGGTTGAGCTCGATGTCGGGCTGGGGTTTGGCTGGAGTCATTCGCTGGCGCATCGGCTGGCGTTCGAAGGCGATGCGGTGGTCTGGGTCGATCACGAGAATCGCCGCACGCGCTTTCCGTTGCCCAGTGTTGAACGCCCGGCGATTCACAACAGCCTGTCGCGGGCCGCGATTTTTCTCGGCGATGAGCCGGAGGAGCTGATTCTCGCGCTGGCCGGGGATGCGGCGCGGTTTTATCACTTTCGCGCCGGACGGCTGACGGCGATCAGCGATGCGTATGGCAATCGACTGCGGGTTGTTCGCGATCATCAGGAGCGCATTGTTCGTTTGGACAATGGCGCCGGTCGGTCGCTGGGGTTGCGCTATGACCGGGCGCAGCTGATCGCTGTCGATTACCAGGTGTTGGCTGGCGAAGGCTGGCACACCGAACAAACCCTCGTCAGCTACCGCTACGACGCCTGCCAGCGCCTGCTGGAAGCAACCAATGCCGCCGGGGACAGCGAGCGTTACGACTACGACGACCAGCACGTCATCCTGCAGCGGCAACTGACCGGTGGCGCGAGTTTCTTCTGGGAATGGGAGCGCTCCGGCAAGGCCGCGCGTTGCGTCCGCCACTGGGCCTCGTTCTCGCAGATGGACACGCGTTACGTCTGGGCCGACGACGGCAGCGTCGCCGTGCACTACGTCGATGGCACGGAAGAAACCTACTTCCACGACGATCGGGCGCGACTGGTGCGCAAGGTCGAGGCCGATGGCGGCGAGCACCTCAAGGCCTACGACGCTGCCGGGCGGTTGATCGCCGAGCAGGATCCACTGGGGGCGGTTACCGAGTACCGCTACGACGAAGTCGGACGCTTGGTGGCGCTGCTTCCGCCAGAAGATGAGCCGACGTCCTACGAGTATCGCAACGGTTTCCTGCACAGCCGTTCTCGCGGTGAGGCGGTGTGGACGTTTCGGCGCAACGCCGAGGGGGATGTCACCGAAGCGGTCGATCCCGACGGGCTGGTCACCTATTACTACTACAACACCCGTGGGCAGTTGCTGTCGATCCGTTATCCGGACAGCAGCCGGCATCAGTGGGTGTGGAACGACCTCGGCCAACTGACCGAAGAAACCCTGCCCGACGGCGGTGTGCGGCGCTTTTCCTACGATGCGCTGGGGCGGCGGACGACAACCCAGGACGAACACGGCGCGATCACCCGCCAGCACTGGGACGCCGTGGGTCGCCTGCTCCAGACGACGTTGCCTGACGGCGCCACCCGCGCCTACAGCTACGGCGCCTACGGCCAGGTCACTGCCGAGCGCGACGAACTGGGGCGCGTCACCCGTTACGAATATGACGACGACCTGCATCTGGTCTCGCGCAAGATCAATCCTGACGGCACGCGGGTGCAGTACCGCTACGACCATGCGCAACTGCTGCTGACAGAAATCGAGAACGAGTCCGGGGAAAAGTACCGCCTGGACTACACGCCCACCGGACTGATCCGACAGGAAACCGGCTTCGACGGCCGGCGCACCGCCTACGCCTACGACCGTAACGGCCACCTGCTGGAGAAGAGCGAATTTGGCGATGACGGCTCGACGCTGATCACCGCTTACGAGCGCGATGCCGCCGGGCGCCTGCTGCTGAAAACCCTGCCCGACGGGGTTCAGGTGGCTTACCGCTACGACCGTCTCGGGCGTCTGGTGGGCGTCGACGACGGGCAGAAACATCCGCTGGCCTTCGAATATGACCTGCAGGACCGGCTGATCACCGAGCATCAGGGCTGGGGCACGTTGCGTTATGTGTATGACGCCTGCGGTCAGCTCAAACGCCAGCGTCTGCCGGACAACAGCAAGCTCGACTTCCACTACGCCAAGGGCGGGGCGCTGACCGCCATCGACCTCAACGGCGCACGGCTGACCAGTCACGTTTATCAGTCCGGTCGTGAACAACAACGCCAGCAAGGCCTGCTGCGCAGCGATTATGCCTACGACGATCAGGGCCGTTTACTCGCCCACGCGGTAGGCCATCAGCACCAGGCGCTGTATCGCCGCGATTATGCCTACAGCGCCAACGGCAATCTGGAGCACATTGCCGACACCCGCCACGGCCAGCGCACCTACGCCTATGACGCCCTCGACCGGCTGATTCGTGTGCGTCACTCGCGCGACGATCTGCCGGAATCCTTCGCCCACGACCCGGCCGGCAACCTGCTGATGCAGGACCGTCCCGGTCCGACGAAAATTCACGGCAACCGCCTGCTGATGCAGGGCGACCGCCACTACGACTACGACGCCTTCGGCAACCTGATCCGCGAACGTCGCGGCCGTGACCAGCAACTCGTCACCGAATACCGCTACGACTGCCAGCACCGCCTGATCGGCCTGACCCGCCCCGACGGCAGCACCGCGTCCTACCAGTACGACGCCTTCGGCCGGCGCATCCGCAAAACCGTTGATGGGGTCTGCACCGAGTTCTTCTGGCAAGGCGACCACCTCGTCGCCGAAAGCAGCCCGACGCACCACCGCAGCTACGTCTACGAACCCGGCACCTTCCGCCCACTGGCCCTGCTCGACGGCAAAGGCCCGAAAAAAGCCTGCCCGTTCTACTACCAACTCGACCACCTCGGCACCCCGCAGGAACTCACCGA
>NZ_JAAQYM010000001.1 GCF_012986595.1 Pseudomonas koreensis
GCCATCGCTGAGGGTCAGCAGTTCTTCGCCGGTGACCATCGACACCGGGCAGCCGTTGGTGCAGGTCAGTGGCGCGCAATCGGCGCTGGCGCCGTTGGGGTTTTTCGCTTGATCGGGGGAGTCGTCGTGCTGCTCGTTTTTCTTCAGCGAGGCATTGCGCTTCGCGTCCCAGCGCAATTGCAGGCGACCCTTTTTCACCCCGGCAGCAACGCCCCGCGCAGCGACGGTTTTGTAGCGATCGACGTATTCGATAAACGTGCTGACGATGCCAAACATCGCCTTTACCAAACGTTTAACGAGCGCGAGCAATTGGGCTGCGCGGTCCGCCAGGCGCAGTGTCAGATAGGCCATCCCGGCACCGGCCCCCACGAACGTCAGGACGATGCCGATCAGCACGTCGATCAACAGTTGCACAATGATCATCGACGCCGCTTCTGCGGTTTTCCCGGCCAATTCGCTGGGTGGCAACATCTCCAGCCACAGGCTCGCGGTGCGCAGCAGCAAACACAGCGCCGCCTCATCGCTGGCGAGCAGCTGCAGCTTCTCCATCACCTGTGGAGCGGTTTGCGCCAGCGCGATCAGATCATCCGCCGCACTTCCCAAGCGTTCGGCAAACTTGCCGGGGTCCTGCAGAATCTCAGACAGCATGCCGACGCTGTCCCACACCCCCTCGATCGCCGCCCAACTCCCGGCGAGCAGGCCGTTGCCCGCCGCCGTCGCCACCGACTGCGACCATTGCGGCTTGAAGCCTTGCCACTCGCTGCGCAGCCAGCCATCGAGCTCTCGCGTCAGCCCGCCGTAAGCGGTAAACAGATCATCGATCTGCGCCGGGGTGACTTCACTGCGAACCTGTACCCGATAGAACTTGCCCGCTTCGCCAGTGAATGAGCTTTTACCCTGGGCATCCAGCGTGACCGGGGTGATCTTTTCGCCATCCACCGCCACTACATCGACCACGATGTCGCCCAGTGGGATGTCGTACACCGACTCGAACTTGCTCTCGATCGCCATCACCCCGCCCTTCGGGCACTGGACGACGCTGGAGAAGAATTGGTTGTCGCTGCTGCTGACGCTTGTCACGCGATCGCCGAAGCGGATGATCCGCTCCATGCCCATCAGCGAGGGCAGGTCTGCCGCGTGACTGACCTGGTCAGCCGTACGACTCAACCAGTGTTCAAGCTGCTGGCGATAGAGGCTGAGGGTGTCGGGGAAGCTGTCGAGTTCCTGCTCGATACGGCTGACGGCGTCCATCAGCGCACGCCACCGGGCGAGGTGGAATGAAAAATCGGGTCAAACATGGGCGGTCCCTCGCGCAAGAATTAGGCGCGGGGACTTTGCGGGGGATCAATCAGGAAAGAAGTCAGGCGAGTAGGCGTTTGCTGTAGGACTAATCTGCAAAAGCCTCATTACTACGAAACGTATGGATTTAAACGCAAACGTGGCGCGAGGTTTCCCTCGCGCCACGTTTATTGGCCGACACAAATGGTTTTACTGCGTTGAATCCCGTGCGCTCAACTCTATGAGTTTAAGCTCGGCCAACGGGTGGCCGGCTTTGGCGGCCAAGGTCCACCAGCGCGCCGCTTCTGCCGGATCCGGCGCCTTGCTCGCGGTGCCGGCCAGGCTGATCACACCGACCTGATAGGCCGCTTTGCCATCACCGGCGAGTGCCGCCAGACGCAACAACCGCACACCCTCTTCGCGCGCACCCAGGCCAACCCCGCGAAAGGTCAGGATGTGCCCGTAAAAGCTCTGCGCGCCGACGTCGCCAAGATTGGCCATGCGCGCGAATTGCCCTTCGAGCCAGCGCCAGCCTTTGGGCTGACGGACAAACCACGACCAGTGAAACAACCGGCGGGCCAGCCAGTAACTGACCTGCGCCTTGAGTCGTAAGAACACTCAGGCCTCCGCCGATTCCGGGTACTCGTATTCGAAGACCCTGACCACTTCCGACGCGTGCCAAGAAGCTGCCGCAACACCATCGGACGGCCCGGAAAAACGCCCCAGACGCTCGACGCATTCAAAAAAACCGGTGCGTGGCAGACGACTCGCGCCCTGGCTGATCACCAGCGAACTGCGCAACGGTTGTTCGGCCTTGGCGTCGAGTGCGGCCAAGTGCTCCAGGGCGGCGGTCAGGGTTTGCATCGCCGGTGTCGGCAGTTGCAAACGCTCGAGCAACGCCCGATAGGTCAGCAGATGGCGCTGCCGGCGCGCCTGGTCCAACTCCCCCAGCAATCCGTCCCAATGTTGACGACTGATGCGTACGCTCACGATTCATCCCTCCAACCGGGCACCGTCAGTTCCCAAGCCAGGCTGCGGCGAATCGCGGCGTCAGGCTGACGCTCGCCACTTTCGATCATGGCCAGATAAGACGGGCTGATGCCTACCGTGCGGGCCAGCGCCTCAATGGCGATGCCCTTCCCTTCGCGCAAACTGCGTAATTGATCCAGACCTGGAAGAATCGGGTCCGGTGTTGCCGCGAGCGGCGCCGGGGCCTGCTGCGACGGTGTTTCGTTGATGCCTGCTGCTTTCAGTAGAGCCTGATACTGAGCCCATGGCAGAACCGCGTATTCGGGCTCGCCATCGCGTGCAATTATCTGAATATCCATGACTACCCCGTAGGACAACAACACTTAGCGAGTCGGCACTTTTCCCTAGAAGTGTAATCCTAACAGCGGCTAAGGTCGCGGGGGGTATCTATCTGTAGGCGGGCAGGAATCAATCAGGGCTTTTTCGGGCCCTGAAGCTGAAGCTGCTCAGGGGTATCGGGCAAGCGCTCGACCACCGCCAGTTTTTCCGGCTGCTGGCGGTTGCGCCATTGCCGGAAGGCGCTGAGTTCATCGTCGAGGGTTTTCATCACCCAGGCGAGGACGGCGATGTCATCCAGCATGCCGAACACCGGAATGAAATCCGGGATCGCATCCACCGGGCTGAGGAAGTACATCAACCCCGCCACCACCGAAATCAATGCTTTCGGGCTGATGGCCCGGTACTCACCGCGCCAGTAAGCCAGGCACAACGCCTGAAGCAAACGCAGGTCATCCTTGAGCTTGCCCAGGCGATTGCCTTGCGCGGCGCCTTTGCTCGCGACGGCGAACAGCAGGGTCGGCAGGCGGCCACGGGCCAGCAAGCGTCCGGCCAAGGGTAGAAATCGGGCGAAATTCCACGGTGCTTTCATCTATTTCTCCCGTTGAAATGTTATCCACACAAATTGTGGATAACCTTGTGAACAGAGCTGCATTTCAGCGCTGAGAGCCCCGTTTTATAAGGGCTGCGCTCAGATCGGGCGTTTTTTACTCACATAAAAAACCCCAATATTTCATTGACTTGGCGGCTCAGGGCGTCTAGCGCTGGCGGCCTCAATGTCTAGGACTGCGAAGAGCGGCATCCGTTCGCTCTGTTTACCTTTGCCACCTTCCAGATGCAACAACGCCCCGCATAAAGCGAGGCGTTGTTGGCGAAGCCGTTGCCGATGCCGTATTACTTGGCGGCGGCAGCGTCTTCTTTGCTCGGATCCTTGATGGCCAGCAGTTCCAGGTCGAAGACCAGAACCGAGTTGGCCGGGATTGCCGGGCTTGGCGATTGCGCGCCGTAAGCCAGATCGCTAGGGATGTACAGTTTGTACTTCTCGCCAACGTGCATCAGTTGCAGACCTTCAACCCAACCCGGGATCACGCCGCTGACAGGCAGATCGATCGGGCTGCCGCGCTCGACGGAGCTGTCGAATACGGTGCCGTTGGTCAGCTTGCCGGTGTAGTGAACGGTCACGACATCGGTAGGCTTAGGCTGTGGGCCGTCGGCTTTCTTGATCACTTCGTACTGCAGACCGGATGCAGTGGTGGTCACGCCTGCCTTCTTGCCGTTTTCTTCGAGGAATTTCTTGCCGGCGGCTGCCGACTCTTCGCTCATCTTGGCCATGCGCTCTTCAGCACGCTTTTGCAGCGCAGCGAAGGCTTCGACCAGTTCTTCGTCTTTCAGCTTCTGTTCTTTCTTGCCAACGGCATCTTCGATGCCCTGGGCTACCGCTTTGGAGTCCAGATCATCCATGCCTTCCTGAGCAAGGCTCTTGCCCATGTTCAGGCCGATACCGTAGGAAGCTTTTTGCGCCGGGGTTTTCAGCTCTACGCTGGTCTGCGAATCACAACCCGCGAGGACCAGGCTAACCAGGGCTACCGCCGCCGCCAACCGATGCTGTTTCATGCTATTTCCTTGTTCATGCGCCGAAAGGGCAATCGAGTAAAGCCGCGAGCTTATCAGGCCGCCACGACCAATGGCTACCGGCATGAGAGCAGGAAACGTCCGATAAGTTCAGGGATTAAAACGCATTCGAGAAAAGCGACGATGAAGCTTCTGTCATCTTGACCTGACAAGAGCTGGCGAGACTTCCTACGACAGTTGGCGTAATGGCCACTTGCTACACCTGCAACAGCTGAGGCATAACAGCGCAATAACTCGACAAGGATGTTTATCTTGCGCCTCTTATTCCGTGTGCTGACCCTGATCATCGTGCTGCTCGGCCTGGCCCTCGCTGTGGTGCTGTACTACGTCGCCAACCCGAAACTGCCGCTCTACACCCCCGCCGAGCAGGTGCATTACCTGAATCAGTGGAGTGAGCAAGCACGCCAGACTTACTACTTCACTCCTCAGGGTACGCAGGTCAAAGGCCTGCGTTATGAATGGTTCGAGGCGCTGGAGCTGCCCTTCTCGCAGCAGCGTTTCGCGTCCCCGGAATACCTCGCACGCTTCGGTTTTCTGGTCGATCCGCAACAACAAGCCACCGCGAACAATCCCGGCAACCTGCCAGTCGGCTTCGCCCGCCATCAGAATTCCGGCGGCACCGAGCAATTTCTCGATATCACCTGCGCGGCTTGCCACACCGGCGAACTGCGCTTCAACGGCCAGGCCGTGCGGATTGACGGGGGTTCGGCGCAACATGTGCTGCCTTCCAGCGTTCCTACACTGCGCGGTGGCAGCTTCGGACAGGCATTGGTCGCAAGTCTGGTCGCGACTTACTACAACCCGTGGAAATTCGAGCGCTTCGCCCGACAGGTCCTGGGCAATGACTACGAGGCGCGCCACGACCAGCTGCGCAAGGATTTCAAGGCTTCACTGAACACTTTCGTGAAAGTCGCCTGGAACGACACCCACCGCGGCCTCTACCCGACCGAAGAAGGCCCGGGACGCACCGATGCGTTCGGGCGTATCGCCAACGCCACTTTCGGCGACGCGATCTCCCCCGCCAACTACCGCGTGGCCAACGCCCCGGTGGACTACCCGCAACTGTGGGACATGTGGACCTTTGACTGGGTGCAGTGGAACGGCTCGGCGCAGCAGCCGATGGCGCGCAACATTGGTGAGGCGCTGGGCGTTGGCGCAACGTTGAATTTCTTCGACAGCAACGGTCAGCCACTGCAAGGCGATGCCCGTTATCCGTCCAGTGTGCGCGTGCGCGATCTGCACACAATCGAAGAGACCCTGCAGCGCCTGCAACCGCCCGCCTGGCCAGAAGATGTGCTGGGCGCTGTCGACAAACCGCTGGCCGCCAAAGGCCGCGCACTGTTTACCGAGCACTGCGCTGGTTGCCACGTGCCGCGCAAGACTCAAGAAGGCGAGCGCTGGGTGCAGCATTTGCAAATGCTGCCGGTGGACGTGATCGGCACCGATCCGAACGCCGCGACCAACATTGCCACCCACCGTTTCGACCTGACACCGCTGCAATGGAATCTGAAAGAGCTTGAGCAAATGGACGTGAAGCTGCATCCGACGCCCAAGGAGCCGCTGGATCTGAGCCAGTTGTCGGTAGCAAAGGGTTTGGCTTATGTCACCGCCTTCGTTGAAAACCGCGCTTATCGCGAAGCCGGGATCACTGCGCAGGAAAAAACCCAGTTCGACGGCTTCGGCCTGCCCATCGGCGTGCGTGAAAAACTCGCCTACAAGGCCAGGCCACTGGCCGGTGTATGGGCCACGGCACCATTTCTGCACAACGGTTCGGTGCCGAGCATTTATCAGTTGTTGTCGCCGCAGGATGAACGCGCCACGACGTTCTATAAGGGCTCGTTCGAGTACGACCCGCGCCATCTGGGTTATCGCACCGAGGCCTTTACCAATGGCTTCCTGTTCGACACGCGGATCTCCGGTAACCACAACAGCGGCCACGAATTCCGCGCTGGCGAACGTGGCAATGGCGTCATCGGCCGCCTGTTGCAACCGGAAGAACGCTGGGCATTGCTGGAGTATCTGAAAGTTCTCGGCGGGCCGTTGGAGGCGCAATTGCCATGATGATCAATGCCTACAAAAGACCCTCCGTACTCGCCCGTATCTGGCTGTGGCTGGGCCGACTGATCGGCAAAATCCTGTTGGCAATACTGATTATCGGCCTGCTTGGCTGGGCCATCGCCAGCGCAGCATTCGCCTGGCAACACCGCGGCCCGGTGTCGGCACAGGAGCAGATTCCCGCCGGGGAAGCGGCCATGACCCAGGACGTGATCCAGACCGCCGTGCGCATCGTCGATCAACACCGCGAAGCCACGCGCTACCTGCGTGACGCGCACGCCAAGGCGCATGGTTGCGTGAAGGCTGAAGTGACGGTGTTGCCGGAACTGACGCCTTTGTTGCGTCAAGGCGTCTTCAGCGAGCCGGGCAAAACCTGGCAGGCGATGATTCGGCTATCCAATGGCAATGCCTATCCGCAGTTCGACAGCATCCGCGATGCCCGGGGTATGGCGATCAAACTGTTCGATGTTCCCGGCAAAGCGTTACTCGGCGAGCGTCAGGCACAGCGCGAGCAAGACTTCGTGATGTTCAGTCATCCGAATTTCTTTGTCAGCGATGTCGCCGAGTATCGTCAGAATGTGGCGGCGCAGGCTGACGGCAAAAAGATCGGGGCGTTTTTCCCCGGATGGGATCCGCGCACCTGGCAGATCCGCCACCTGTTCATCGCCCTCGCCACCCTGTCACCGCCACCAGACAGTCCGACCGGCGCCACCTACTTTTCGGTATCGCCGTACAAGTTCGGCGAGGCCAATGCGAAGTTTCGAGTCGCGCCGGATCCGGATAACTGCCCGGCGTACACCCTGCCCCCACAAAATCACGACCTGCCGAACTTCCTGCGCAGCGCGTTGAACCAGCAACTGTCGACGGATCGGGTGCCTGCGTGTTTCGTGTTGCAGATCCAACGCCAGGACGCGAACACGTACATGCCGATCGAGGACACCAGCATCGAGTGGCGCGAGCAGGATTCACCGTTCGAAACCGTGGCGCGGATCACCGTGCCCGCGCAGGACTTCGACACGCCGGCGCTGAATCTGGCGTGCGACAACCTGTCGTTCAATCCGTGGTTTGGTATCGAGGCGCATCGGCCGATTGGCGGCATTAACCGCTTGCGCAAAGCGGTGTATGAGGCGGTGAGTGATTATCGGCACAGTCAGAACGCCACGTCACAATAATCGCAAGGCCCTGTGGCGAGGGAGCTTGCTCCCGCCGGGTCGCGAAGCGACCCCCAGCTTTTTATCCGAAAAAACGTGGCCTGCTGCGCAGTCCAGCGGGAGCAAGCTCCCTCGCCACAAAGGCAATGCAGAAATGGCCAAATCCCGAACAGCAAAAAGCCCGCACTAGGCGGGCTTTCTGTGGTGACCTGGCGTTCAGTGGGTCCAGGTGACCGAATATGGCGCAGCGGACGGGACTCGAACCCGCGACCCCCGGCGTGACAGGCCGGTATTCTAACCGACTGAACTACCGCTGCGCGAAACGCTTGAAACGAATGGTGGGTGATGACGGGATCGAACCGCCGACATTCTGCTTGTAAGGCAGACGCTCTCCCAGCTGAGCTAATCACCCTTCGCTTCGTTACGGGGCGCATTATGCCACAAGTTTTCGTAATGTGTTGATTTAATTGAAGTTTTTTTCAAAAAAATCCGAAAACCGGTGAAACGACACAACCCCGATGGAACAAGGTACAAACTTGAGACAGAAAAAAACCCGCTTCAGCGGGTTTTTCCGTGGTGACCTGGCGTTCAGTGGTCCAGGTTACCGAATATGGCGCAGCGGACGGGACTCGAACCCGCGACCCCCGGCGTGACAGGCCGGTATTCTAACCGACTGAACTACCGCTGCGCTAAACACTTGAAACGAATGGTGGGTGATGACGGGATCGAACCGCCGACATTCTGCTTGTAAGGCAGACGCTCTCCCAGCTGAGCTAATCACCCTTCGCTTCGGTGTGGCGCGCATTCTACGGAGCGACCCAACCTCTGGCAAGCACTTTTTTAATTAATTTTCTCAGGCCTTCCAAAGGCTTAGAGAAGGGTTGGCCTATGACCCGGCGAAGACAATAATGCCCCCCTTTGTATAAAGGAGAGACACACCCCATGTGGTTCAAAAACCTGCTGATCTATCGCCTGACCCAAGACCTGCCTGTCGATGCCGAGGCGCTGGAAACTGCACTGGCCACCAAACTGGCGCGTCCATGTGCAAGCCAGGAGTTGACCACCTACGGTTTCGTCGCGCCGTTCGGCAAAGGCGAAGATGCTCCACTGGTCCACGTCAGCGGTGACTTCCTGCTGATCGCTGCGCGTAAAGAAGAACGCATTCTGCCGGGCAGCGTCGTGCGCGACGCGGTCAAGGAAAAGGTCGAAGAGATCGAAGCCGAGCAGATGCGCAAGGTCTATAAGAAGGAACGCGATCAGATCAAGGATGAAATCATCCAGGCGTTCCTGCCGCGCGCCTTTATCCGCCGCTCGTCGACCTTCGCCGCCATCGCGCCGAAACAGGGCCTGATCCTGGTCAACTCGGCCAGCCCGAAACGCGCCGAAGACCTGCTCTCCACAATGCGTGAAGTGCTCGGCACCCTGCCCGTCCGTCCGCTGACCGTGAAAACCGCGCCGACTGCCGTGATGACCGAATGGGTCACCACCCAGCACGCCGCCCCGGATTTCTTTGTCCTGGACGAATGCGAGCTGCGCGACACCCACGAAGACGGCGGCATCGTGCGTTGCAAGCGTCAGGACCTGACCAGCGAAGAAATCCAGTTGCACCTGAGCACCGGCAAAGTCGTCACTCAGCTGTCGCTGGCCTGGCAGGACAAGCTGTCGTTCATGCTCGACGACAAAATGACCGTCAAGCGACTGAAGTTCGAAGACCTGCTGCAGGACCAGGCCGAACAGGACGGCGGCGACGAGGCCCTAGGCCAACTGGACGCCAGCTTCACCCTGATGATGCTGACCTTCGGCGACTTCCTGCCGGCGCTGGTTGAGGCGTTGGGTGGGGAAGAGACGCCGCAGGGGATCTAATCCTGACGAGTTTCAAAACGGTGGGAGCGAGCCTGCTCGCGAATGCGGAGTGACAGTTAACATTAATGTATCTGGCACGCCGCTTTCGCGAGCAGGCTCGCTCCCACATTTGTTTTCGTAGCGTTCATTCAATAACAAGGAACAGGCCATGCGCGCACTGGCTGCACTCAGCCGCTTTGTCGGCAACACCTTCGCTTACTGGGTTCTGATTTTCGCCGTGGTCGCGTTCCTGCAGCCGGCCTGGTTCCTCGGTCTCAAGGGCGCCATCGTGCCGCTGCTGGGGCTGGTGATGTTCGGCATGGGCCTGACCCTCAAACTCGATGACTTCGCCGCCGTCGCCCGCCATCCGTGGCGCGTGGCGCTGGGCGTGGTTGCGCATTTCGTGATCATGCCCGGTGTGGCGTGGTTGCTCTGCCAGGTCTTTCACCTGCCGCCGGAAATCGCGGTCGGGGTGATTCTGGTCGGTTGCTGCCCAAGCGGCACCTCTTCCAACGTCATGACCTGGCTGGCCCGCGGTGATCTGGCGCTGTCGGTGGCGATTGCCGCCGTCACCACTCTGCTCGCCCCGCTGCTGACCCCGGCGCTGATCTGGCTGCTGGCATCGGCGTGGTTGCCGGTTTCGTTCATGGAATTGTTCTGGTCAATCCTGCAAGTGGTGCTGCTGCCGATCGTGCTCGGTGTGGTTGCGCAACGCGTGCTCGGTGACAAGGTTCGCCACGCGGTGGAGGTGTTGCCGCTGGTGTCGGTGGTCAGCATCGTGATCATCGTCACGGCGGTGGTGGCTGCCAGTCAGGCGAAGATCGCCGAATCCGGCCTGTTGATCATGGCCGTGGTGATGCTGCACAACAGCTTCGGTTACTTGCTGGGCTACTTCACCGGACGCCTGTTCAAATTGCCATTGGCGCAACGCAAATCGCTGGCGCTGGAGGTCGGCATGCAGAACTCGGGGTTGGGTGCGGCCCTGGCCAGCGCGCACTTCTCGCCGCTGGCGGCGGTGCCGAGCGCGTTGTTCAGCGTCTGGCACAACATTTCCGGGGCGCTGCTCTCGACCTATTTCCGCCGCATGAGCGAAAAAGAAGACCGTGAGGCGCTGGCGCAGCAGCCGGCCGACTGAGCGCAAACTTGATCCCCGGATTAATGCTCGGCAGACTGTTGCGCTACGCGGGGACGACCCTGCGGCTCGATCGAGTTATCAATCTGGGGACGGCCCCGTCAATCGATGGAGGTCTCTCATGTCCTGGATCATTCTGTTTTTCGCCGGCCTGTTCGAAGTCGGCTGGGCCGTCGGCCTGAAATACACCGACGGCTTCACCCGCCCCCTTCCCACCGTACTGACCGTTGCGGCCATGGCCATCAGCCTTGGCCTGCTGGGGCTAGCAGTGAAGGAACTGCCGCTGGGCACGGCCTACGCAATCTGGACCGGGGTCGGTGCCGTGGGCACGGTGATTGCCGGGATCATTCTGTTTGGTGAGTCGATGGCGTTGGTCCGGCTGGCCAGTGTGGCGTTGATCATTACTGGTTTGATAGGCCTGAAGGTCAGCGCTTAGGTAACTACCGCTTTCGCGAGCAGGCTCGCTCCCACACTGGAATGCATTTCAAATGTGGGAGCGAGCCTGCTCGCGAAGGGGCCCTTGAAGTCAGCGACTATCTGACTGTCCCGCGCAATTCCCCCACCAACCCCTGCAACTTCGCCGGCTCCGCCGCTTCCACCGCCACCGCCGAACCCGCCACCAACGTCACTCGCGACCACAAACGCTTGAACAACCCCTTGTTCGGATCGCGGCTGAAAAAACTCCCCCACAACCCCTGCAACGCCAGCGGAATCACCGGCACCGGGGTCTCCTCGAGAATCCGCGTCAGCCCGCCCTTGAACTCATTGATTTCGCCGTCGGTGGTCAGCTTGCCTTCCGGGAAGATGCACACCAGTTCACCGTCCTTCAGATACTGAGCAATCCGGGTGAAGGCCTTTTCGTAGATCTGGATGTCTTCGTTGCGTCCGGCAATCGGAATCGTCCCCGCCGTGCGGAAGATAAAGTTCAGCACCGGCAAGTTGTAGATCTTGTAGTACATGACAAAGCGAATCGGCCGACGCACCGCGCCGCCAATCAGCAGCGCATCGACGAACGACACGTGGTTGCACACCAGCAACGCCGCGCCCTCGTCCGGGATCGCGTCCAGGTTGCGATGCTGGACGCGGTACATGGAATGGCTGAGCAGCCAGATCATGAAACGCATGCTGAACTCGGGGACGATCTTGAAGATGTAGGCGTTGACGCCGATGTTCAGCAGCGACACCACCAGGAACAGCTGCGGAATCGACAGCTTCGCCACGCTCAGCAACACAATCGAAACGATCGCCGAGACCACCATGAACAGCGCGTTGAGAATATTGTTGGCGGCAATCACCCGCGCCCGCTCGTTTTCCGCGGTGCGTGACTGGATCAAGGCGTACAGCGGCACGATATAGAAGCCGCCAAAAATACCGAGGCCAAGAATGTCGACCAGCACCGCCCAGGTATGCGCAAAACCCAGCACTTCGATCCAGCTGTGGCCGGTGACGCTCTGCGGAATTCCGCCGGAATGCCACCACAGCAGCAGGCCAAATACAGTCAGACCGAACGAGCCGAACGGCACCAGACCGATCTCGACCTTGCGCCCGGAGAGCTTCTCGCAAAGCATCGAACCCAACGCAATGCCGACCGAGAACACGGTGAGAATCAGCGTGACCACGGTTTCGTCGCCGTGCATCCACTCCTTGGCGTAAGCCGGGATCTGCGTCAGGTAAATCGCCCCGACGAACCAGAACCACGAGTTGCCGACAATCGAGCGCGACACCGCAGGCGTCTGACCCAGACCGAGTTTCAACGTGGCCCAGGACTGGCTGAAAATGTTCCAGTTCAAGCGCATTTCCGGCGACGCGGCGGCAGCGCGCGGAATGCTGCGGCTGGCGAGGTAACCCAGTACGGCAATGCCGACAATCGCGGTCGACACCAGGGGTGCGTAATGCGTCGAGGACATGATGACCCCGGCGCCGATGGTCCCGGCGAGAATCGCCAGGAATGTGCCCATCTCCACCAGTCCGTTGCCGCCGACCAGTTCATCCTCACGCAACGCCTGCGGCAGGATTGAATACTTCACCGGCCCGAACAGCGCCGAATGCGTGCCCATGGCAAACAGCGCCACCAGCATCAGCGACAGGTGATCGAACAGGAAGCCGATCGATCCTACGGCCATGATCGCGATTTCCGCGAGCTTGATCAGACGGATCAGCGCGTCCTTGGCGAATTTCTCCCCGAACTGTCCGGCCAGCGCCGAGAACAGAAAGAACGGCAGGATAAACAGCAGCGCACACAGGTTGACCCAGATCGAGCGGTCACCCTCGATGGTCAAGCGATAGAGAATGGCGAGAATCAGCGACTGCTTGAACACGTTGTCGTTGAAGGCGCCCAGCGATTGCGTGATGAAAAACGGCAGGAAGCGCCGGGTGCGAAGCAGGTTGAACTGTGAGGGGTGACTCATCTTCCGTGTTTCCCTGAGGTCGGTAGAGAATGGCCTGGATCTGCCTATTGGAATCCCGATCCGCGATCCAGGCCACACATTACCTAAACTTTTCAGGTTATTTCTTCAAACCTGCAATACACGGCGAGACAAACAGCTCACCGCGCCACGCACCTTGCACGGTGCGTTTACCGACGATCAGCCACATCACCGCCAGCAAGGTCACCAGCACGCAGCCCACCACACTGAAGAAACCGAGGTTCAGCGTGCTGGCAAGCTTGAGGGTCGCCAGCGAATACACGCCCAGCGGGAAGGTAAAGCCCCACCAGCCGAGGTTGAACGGGATGCCGTCACGCAGATAACGAGCGGTGATCAGCAGTGCCATCAACATCCACCACAAGCCGAAACCCCACAGGGTGATGCCGGCGATCAGCCCAAGGCCCGCCGCGATTTCACCGATGCCCGGCAGACCGTTGGCGGCGAAGATTGCCGGGGCATCGCTGCCCAGCAACAACATGCCCAACGCGCCGGTGCCGATCGGGCCGAGGGCCAGCCAGCTCGAAGCGGCCATGTTTTCGTGAGGCAGTTTGTGCAGGGCCATGCGCAGCAAGAGGATGGTCAAAATGCTGAACGCCACCGGCAGGGAAAATGCCCAGAGCACGTAGCTGGTGGTCAGAACCACCAGTTGCGCATGGGCGTCGGCCAGATGCGGCGCGAGCAAGCCACCACTGGCCGCCGCCACTTCTGCCGCGACCACCGGCAACAGCCAGACGGCGGTCATCTGATCGATGCTGTGTTCCTGGCGGGTGAACATCATGTAGGGGATCAACACGCCGCAGGCCAGCGACATCGCCACATCCAGCCACCACAGCACTTCGGCCAGATGAATCACGCCCTCGCCCCAGCGTGGCAGGCCGAACAGCAGAAAACCGTTGATGATGGTCGCCAGGCCCATGGGGATGGTGCCGAAGAACATCGACACAGTGGAATGACCGAAGATCCGCCGCGCTTCATCGAAGAACAGCACCCAGCGCGCGGCATAGGCGAAGGTAAACAGGGTGAACAACAGAATGTTGAACAGCCACAACCCTTCAGCCACCGCGTGCAACCCGGGAATCGCCACCGGCAGTTGCGCCAGCGCCAAGGCCAGCACGCCGGTGCCCATGGTCGCGGCGAACCAGTTCGGGGTGAATTGACGGATCACTTCGCGCGGATGCTGAAGCTGGCTTAACGGTTTGATGCCGGATTTGGCACTGTTGGGGCAAATCATCATGAACTCCTGTCCTCAGGTGAGGTTGAGCTCATGGTAGAACCGAATCGAATATCTATATAACGGGTAATTTCTCTATCTGCTATCTACTTTGCAGATAAGCAGTTAAATACTGCCTTCGCTTTCAATCACCAGAATCCGCGCCGCACCCTGCGGATGCGCCACGTGCTCAGTGCCGACCGAGGCGTAGAAGATATCGCCGACCTCGAGCAGCACCTGCTTTTCTTCGCCCTGTTCGCGGTAGTGCATCTGCACCTGACCATCGAGCACCACGAACACTTCCTCACCATCGTTGACGTGCCACTTGTACGGCTGGTCGGTCCAGTGCAGGCGCGTGGTGATGCCGTTCATGTTGGCGATGTCCAGCGCGCCCCAGGCACGCTCGGCGGTGAACGACTTGCTGCGGATAATCTTCATGTGTCGATCCGTGAAAATACTGGGCCGGTCAAGGCTAACCCAAACCGCGCACTTATGGCGCGCGGCAAACCTTGGCCGCGCTTGGACGCAGACTGAGCAACAGCGCGCCGACAGCCAGCACGATCAACGCGACACCGTAACCATCGGTGGTCGCCAGCAAGCCAAACGTGCGGGTCAAATGCCCGGCCAACAACGCCGGCAGGCAGAATGCCAGATAACTCAACGCGTAATAGGCGGACATCAACCCGGCGCGTTCATGGGGCAAGGCCAACGGCACCAGGCTGCGCACCGCGCCGAGGAAACCCGAACCAAAACCGCAGCCGGCGACCAGCGTGCCGAGGAAAAACACCGGCAGACTGGCGCTGTGCACACCGAGCAGAATCAGCAGCAACCCGGCGGGCAGCAGACTGGCGCCGATTTGCAGGGCCTTGCTGGCGGGACGATTGCGCAAGGTGAAGATCATCAGCGCGCCGGTCACGGTCAACGCGGAGACGGTCGCGCCGCCGATCAGATTGGAAGTCGAACCGGTGGCCGTGCGCACCAGCGACGGCGCCAGCGAGGCGTAAAAGCCGCCGAGGGCCCAGGTCGCGGTGTTCAGCGGCAGCACACGCCACAAGGTCGAACGCGCCTGAACCGGCACATGCAGGGTCGGCCGCAGCGACGCCCAGGCCCCGGCTTGCGGGGTGACGCTTTCCGGCAAACGCCAGACGTACACCGCCTGCACCGCAAACAGCGCGAGCAGCAGCCAGTAGGTCAGTTGCAACGGCGCCGGGGCAAACTCGGCCAGCAAGCCGCACCCCATGCTGCCCAGCGCCATGCCGAGCAACGGTGCAACGCTGTTGATCAACGGCCCTTGCTGGCGGTCGGTGTCGAGCAGCGTCGCACTTAAAACCGCGGTGGCCATGCCGGTGGCGAAGCCTTGCAGCACGCGGGCACTGATCAGCCAGGCGACACTGTCGGCGCTGATAAACAGCAGCATCGCCAGTGCATTGAGCAGCACCGCGGCGAAAATCACCGGTTTGCGCCCCAGGTGATCGGACAGCGATCCGACCGTCAGCAGCGCTGCCAACAGACTCAGGGCATACACGCCGAAAATCAGGGTCAGCACCGCTGCCGAAAAATGCAGTTGATCCTGATACAGGTGATACAACGGCGTCGGCGCTGTGGAGGCAGCGAGAAAACTCAGTAAGGTGATCGCCAGAAAAATCAGGCTGGCACGGTTGGAAGCAAGGCTGGTCATGGGCACACTCCGCAAAAGCTAATTTTTTGCTTTTGCGGAGTGTGCTCTCGGCTTTGACTTAAAGCAAATTCTTTGTGTTAAGGTCTGACGCATGGCTATTAAAGAAGGTTTACGCCCCGGCGGCCGCAGTGCCCGGGTGCAAGAGTCGATTCATTCGGCAGTCCGCGCACTTCTGCAAGAACAGGAGCGCAGCACGGTGACCGTGCCGCAAATCGCTGCACGCGCCGGAGTGACGCCATCGACTATTTATCGACGCTGGGGCGATCTGGCGACGTTGCTCGCAGACGTCGCCCTCGCCCGCATGCGCCCCGACAGCGAACCGGCGGTGACCGGTGACCTGCGCGGTGATATCCGCGCCTGGGCCGAACAGTATCTCGACGAGATGAGCTCCGAGCCCGGGCGCCACATGATGCGCGACGTGCAGGCCAGCGCCACGCCGGGGTATTGCGTGACGATCCTCAGCGCGCAGTTGCAGACCATCATTGACCGCCACCCGCAGGAAACGGCACCAAGCGTTGATCGGTTGATCAATCAGGTGGTGGCGCCGGTGGTGTTCCGGATTCTGTTTTCGGCGGCGGCGCTGGAGGTGGATGAGTTGCATCGGTTGATTGATATCGCGTTGCAGCAGGACTGACGCCATCGCGAGCAGGCTCGCTCCCACAGGGGATTGCATGCCAAATGTGGGAGCGAGCCTGCTCGCGAAGAGGCCCGACCAGTCACCTCAGAAACCACCTGGTTTCATCACTGCGACACCCCGCCACGCCACGACCTTGGTCGACACTGACTAACCGCCGCACTCATGCGAGACTGTCCGCCCGGGCAGGACTGCCGGGGAGTCTTCTGTCGGGAGTGTTGCATGTCGTTGTCCACCGGGCTGATCGCCGCCGTCGCCCTGGCCTATATGGCCATCATGTTCGCCATCGCCTTCTACGGCGACCGTCGCAGCGCGCCGTTGCCGCCGCGGATGCGTGCGTGGGTGTACAGCCTGTCGCTGGCCGTTTATTGCACCAGCTGGACATTCTTTGGCGCGGTCGGCCAGGCCGCCGAACAGCTGTGGTCATTCCTGCCGATCTACCTCGGGCCGATCCTGTTGCTGCTGGGCGCGCCGTGGGTCCTGCAGAAAATGGTGATGATCAGCAAACAGGAAAACATCACCTCGATTGCCGACTTCATCGCCGCGCGCTACGGCAAATCGCAATCGCTGGCAGTGGTGGTCGCGCTGATCTGCCTGGTCGGCGTGCTGCCTTATATCGCCCTGCAACTCAAAGGCATCGTCCTCGGCGTGAACCTGTTGATCGGCGCCGGCGCCGACGCCATGGGCACCCGCGCCCAGGACACCGCGCTGATCGTGTCGCTGGTGCTGGCGCTGTTCACCATCGTCTTCGGCACGCGCAACCTCGACGCCACCGAGCACCACCGGGGCATGGTGCTGGCGATTGCCTTCGAATCGCTGGTCAAACTGTTCGCCTTCCTCGCGGTCGGTGCCTTCGTCACCTTCGGCCTCTACGACGGTTTCGACGACCTGTTCAATCAGGCCATGCTCGCGCCACGGCTTGAGGAATACTGGAAAGAAACCATCAACTGGCCATCGATGGTGGTGCAGACCGGGGTGGCGATGATGGCGATCATCTGCCTGCCACGGCAGTTTCACGTCACGGTGGTGGAGAACATCGACCCGCAGGACCTGCGCCTGGCCAAGTGGGTGTTCCCGGCCTACCTCGCCTTGGCCGCATTGTTCGTGGTGCCGATCGCCCTGGCCGGTCAGATGATGCTGCCGAGTCATGTGCTGCCCGACTCGTTCGTGATCAGCCTGCCGCTGGCCCAGGCCCATCCGGCCTTGGCGCTGCTGGCGTTTATCGGGGGCGCGTCGGCGGCCACCGGCATGGTCATCGTCGCCAGCGTGGCGCTGTCGACCATGGTCTCCAACGACATGCTGTTGCCGTGGCTGCTGCGGCGCAACAACGCCGAGCGGCCGTTCGAAGTGTTCCGCCAGTGGATGCTCTCGGTGCGTCGCGTGAGCATTGTGCTGATTCTGCTGCTGGCCTACGTCAGCTACCGTTTGCTCGGCTCCACCGCGAGCCTGGCGACCATCGGCCAGATCGCCTTCGCTGCCGTCACCCAGCTGGCCCCGGCGATGCTTGGCGCGCTGTACTGGAAACAGGCCAACCGCCGTGGGGTTTTCGCCGGTCTGGCCGCCGGCACGTTCCTCTGGTTCTACACGCTGATCCTGCCGATTGCCGCCCACAGTCTCGGCTGGTCGCTGAGCACTTTCCCCGGGCTGGCGTGGCTGCACAGCAACCCGCTGAACCTGCCGATCACCCCGCTGACCCAAGGCGTGGTGCTGTCGCTGGCGGGCAACTTCACCCTGTTCGCCTGGGTCTCGGTGCTGTCGCGCACGCGGGTCTCGGAACACTGGCAGGCCGGGCGCTTCATCGGTCAGGAAATCAGCGCCCGGCCGAGTGCACGCTCGATGCTCGCCGTGCAGATCGACGATTTGCTGCAGCTGGCGGCGCGGTTCGTCGGTGAAGAACGTGCGCGGCAGAGCTTCATTCGTTTCGCCTACCGGCAGGGCAAGGGCTTCAACCCGAACCAGAACGCCGACGGCGAATGGATCGCCCACACCGAACGCTTGCTGGCCGGCGTGCTCGGCGCGTCTTCCACGCGGGCGGTGGTAAAAGCGGCGATTGAAGGTCGGGAAATGCAGCTCGAGGACGTGGTGCGCATCGCCGACGAAGCCTCGGAAGTCCTGCAGTTCAACCGTGCCCTGCTGCAAGGCGCGATCGAGAACATCACCCAAGGCATCAGCGTGGTCGACCAGTCACTGAAACTGGTGGCCTGGAACCGCCGTTATCTGGAGCTGTTCAACTACCCGGACGGCTTGATCAGCGTTGGCCGGCCGATTGCCGACATCATTCGCTACAACGCCGAACGCGGCCTGTGCGGCCCCGGCGAGGCGGAGGTCCACGTCGCCCGGCGCCTGCACTGGATGCGTCAGGGCCGTGCGCATACCTCGGAACGCTTGTTCCCCAACGGCCGGGTGATCGAGTTAATCGGCAACCCGATGCCCGGCGGCGGCTTCGTCATGAGTTTCACTGACATCACCGCATTCCGCGAAGCCGAGCAGGCACTGACCGAGGCCAACGAAGGGCTGGAGCAACGGGTCAGCGAGCGCACGCAAGAGCTGTCGCAGCTCAACGTCGCGCTGACCGAGGCCAAGGGCCATGCCGAGGCTGCCAACCAGTCGAAAACCCGCTTCCTCGCGGCGGTCAGCCATGACCTGATGCAGCCGCTGAACGCCGCGCGCCTGTTCTCCGCCGCCCTCTCCCATCAGGACGACGGTTTGAGCAGCGAGGCGCAGCAACTGGTACAACACCTCGACAGTTCACTGCGTTCGGCAGAAGACCTGATCAGCGACCTGCTGGATATTTCCCGCCTGGAAAACGGCAAGATCAACCCCGATCGCAAGCCGTTCGCGCTCAATGAGCTGTTCGATACCCTCGGCGCCGAATTCAAGGCGCTGGCGCAGGAGCAAGGCCTGACCTTCCGTGTGCGTGGCAGCCAATTGCGTATCGACAGCGACATCAAATTGCTGCGGCGGATTCTGCAGAACTTCCTCACCAACGCCTTCCGCTACGCCAAGGGACCGGTGCTGCTGGGCGTGCGCCGACGCGGCGGCGAACTGTGCCTGGAAGTGTGGGATCGCGGGCCGGGCATTCCGGAAGACAAGCAGCAAGTGATTTTCGAGGAATTCAAACGCCTCGACAGCCATCAGACCCGTGCCGAAAAAGGCCTCGGCCTCGGTCTGGCGATTGCCGACGGTTTGTGTCGAGTGCTGGGCCACACTTTGCGCGTACGTTCGTGGCCAGGGCGCGGCAGCGTATTCAGCGTCAGCGTACCGCTGGCCCGGGCGCAGTCGGTGCCGGCGAACGCCGCAGTCGAGTTGAACGGCAAGTTGCTCAGTGGTGCGCAGGTGCTGTGCATCGATAATGAAGACAGCATTCTGATCGGCATGAACAGCCTGCTGAGCCGCTGGGGCTGTCAGGTGTGGACGGCGCGCAACCGCGAGGAGTGCGCGGCGTTGCTCAGCGACGGCGTGCGGCCGCAACTGGCATTGGTCGACTATCACCTCGACCATGGCGACACCGGAACGGAACTTATGGCGTGGCTGCGTACCACTCTGGGAGAGCCGGTGCCGGGGGTGGTAATCAGCGCCGATGGTCGCCCGGAGACCGTGGCGCAGGTGCACGCGGCGGGGCTGGATTACCTGGCCAAACCGGTGAAACCGGCGGCATTGCGGGCGTTGTTGAGTCGGTATGTGCCGTTGTAAAAGCAAAAGATCGCAGCCTTCGGCAGCTCCTACAGGTTGATTACGATTCCAATGTAGGAGCTGCCGCAGGCTGCGATCTTTTGATCTTCACTCTGGCAGTTCGACCAGCCCATCGACATCAGTCATCGCTCGCTCCAGCAAGTCTGCCGGCAGACTCTTACTCGCCCGCGCGCCCAGCAGCTTGAGCTGCTCGCTGCGGCTGACCAGATTGCCACGGCCTTCGGTGAGTTTGTTGCGCGCCGAGCTGTAGGCCTTGTCCAGCTGTTGCAGGCGATTGCCGACCTCGTCCAGATCCTGAATGAACAGCACGAATTTGTCGTACAGCCAGCCGGCCCGCTCGGCGATTTCCCGGGCGTTCTGGCTTTGCCGCTCTTGCTTCCACAGGCTGTCGATCACCCGCAGGGTCGCCAGCAAGGTGGTCGGGCTGACGATCACGATGTTGCGGTCGAACGCCTCTTGGAACAGCGACGGCTCGGCTTGCAACGCGGCGGAAAAGGCCGCCTCGATCGGTACGAACAGCAAGACGAAATCGAGGCTGTGCAGGCCTTCCAGGCGCTTGTAATCCTTGCCGGCGAGGCCTTTGACGTGGCTGCGCAGCGACAGCACGTGCTGCTTGATCGCGATCTGGCCGATGCTGTCGTCTTCGGCGGCGACGTACTGCTGATAGGCCGTGAGGCTGACCTTGGAATCGACCACCACCTGCTTGTCGCCCGGCAAGTAAATGACCACGTCAGGCTGAAAGCGCTCGCCGTCCGGCCCCTTGAGGTTGACTTGAGTCTGGTACTCGCGGCCCTTCTCCAGACCTGCGTGTTCCAGCACCCGCTCAAGAATCAGCTCACCCCAGTTGCCTTGGGTTTTCTGGCCTTTGAGGGCGCGGGTCAGGTTGGTCGCTTCGTCGCTCAGGCGCAGGTTCAGCTGCTGCAGACGCTCCAGCTCCTTGGCCAGCGAGAAACGCTCGCGGGCTTCGGCCTGATAGCTTTCTTCCACGCGCTTTTCGAAGGACTGGATGCGCTCTTTCAACGGGTCGAGCAACTGCCCGAGGCGTTGCTGGCTGGTTTCGGCGAAGCGCTGCTCGCGCTCATCGAAGATCTTGCCGGCCAGTTCGGCGAACTGCGCCCGCAACTCGTCGCGCGAGCCTTGCAGGTCGTTGAGGCGTTGTTGATGGCTTTCCTGCTGCTCGCGCAGTTCGGCATTCAGCGAGGCTGCCTGAGCGTCCAGACGGCGCAGTTCGGCCTCCTTGTTGGCGCGCTCGATGTTCCAGGCGTGGGACGCATCACGGGCATCATCGCGTTCGATCTGCAGCAACTCGACTTCCCGGCGCAGCGCGGCCAGTTCCGCCTGCTTGGCAGCGTTGGCCTGTGCCAGGTCGACCGCCTCATCGCGGCTGGCTTCGAGCTGCGCGTTGAGTCCGTCCTGCGCCAATTGCGCCATGGCCAGTCGCTCTTCGAGCAAGGCAACCTCGGCCTGCGCGTTGCTCGCCCGGCGCTGCAGTTGCCAGGCCAGTGCCAGCAGCGGCAATCCCGCGCCTGCCAGACCGAGCAATACGCTGGTCAAGTCCATAGCCATAGCCACTCCTGCCGATTCGATAAAGCCTGAAGGTTAACCAAGGCGTGGGACGTTGGACAGCTCAGTCTTCGAGCAGACCGAGTTCCTGTTGCGCACGTCGATCACCGGCACGCGCGGCCATACGCAACAGGTCGTGACCGATACGGCGGTCCCGGGCGTTGCCGCATTCCCGGCACATCAACTGACCGAGACGGCTTTGCGCCGCGACCACGCCTTCGCGTGCCGGCTGTTTGAGCAGGCGTCCCGCCAGGTGCTTGGCATTGCGGCTGTCGCTCAGACGCGGACTGTCGAGCAGCCATTCGGCCACGCGCACGGAAAATCGCTTGGGAGAGGTAACACGAGGGTGTTCGGAGGTAACAGGGTCTGATACTGAGCGAAACTTCATAAAACACTGTGGGACAGATCGGAAGGCGCGCCACTCTACTCTCTTTTTCGTACAGGTAAAGTCGAAAAAAACCCGGCACGCCCGTCCTAGAGCAAGCGCTAGGGACAATCCACAGAAGCTGTGGATAACTCAGTGGACAACCGCCCCCGAACCTCCGCAAAGCCTTGTGGAATGGGGCTCGCAGTCAAACTGACGATTTTTTCACCAACAAAAAAAACCGATGTTTTTCATTGACTTAAACTTTTGATACAGGCAGCCATGCGAGTCAGGATTGGTATGACAGCGTGGTTACAGCTTGCGCAACTAATGTGCACAAGTACCTGTTACCCGGTTATATGGATGCGCTTTTTCGGGTCGTTTTGCTCCTCAGGCTGGGGACAAGCGGGTTGGCGATGGCCCGGGCTGCACGCTTTTGTGGCGACGGGTGGCTCCTTTGCGAACGGGCGTGCTCCTCACAGTCAGCCGCGATCCTCGGCGGGAGTGAGCCGGCTCACGATGGGGTCGGTAGTGCCAGCAGATGGCTCCGCGACCGACTGTAATCTTTTTTGCCGCAGGGTTTGCAATGCACAGGACGTTCCGTTACTATCCGCGGCGTTAGTACCAAGCTGAAAGTCAATTCCGGTCGAACACATCCCCACGGTCAACCTTCTTCCCAGAAGCCCTTCACCGAAAAAAGCGGGAACGACCCCTCGATGGTTTCCAGGTAAATCTTGCGCCGACACTGCCTTTGAATGAATGCAAAGGGTGTTGCGAAGACCACTTACTCTGACCGAACCAGCCTGCAAATTGATCAGGATCTTCACCCCGGGCCCAGAACCTTTGCCCTCGATGTGCTGCCTGTCCTCCTAAGTACCTACCTGCCAGCCCAAGCGCGCCAACTAATTAGCGCTTCAAACTGGCTGCTTTGTTCCAGTCGGGTTCTTTGTTCGACCAATGGTGGTCGACATTACTGGAACGTTTTAACGTTGCACGGTTCTTATCCGTGTCATTTGTAGGAACACCTAATAACTATGTCGACTCAAATCCATACTCAGGATGCCATTCGCACCCTAACCAACGCTTTTGCCCCAATGAACTGCCTGATCATGGCCGCTCGCAAAGGCTGCTTCAGCTTCACCGTGGTCAATGAACACGGGATTGCTCGCCACAGCGAGCGTCTGTACCCCGATCAATACTCCAGCGCCGAACCGCTGCAGGCCGTGATCGATCGTACGCGTCAGGCACTGGTTGCCTGAGAGCCGAAAAGGCTGCAAAAGCAAAAGCCCCGCACAAAATGCGGGGCTTTTTATTGCCTGATGTTTCGCTTTTAGCCCTTCACGCCTAAGCACCATCGGATATAACGCTTTTGGCTCGCCGCCGGGAATATTTTAAAAACAGGCCTTTACGTCGCGAATATGACACTACACTTCAACTCAAGCGGCTTGATCCGCTTCCGGCGAGCCTGAGTCGATCCACCGCTGCCAAGGCCCCCCTTCAGGTTTCGCCGCCCATTACAAGAATCGAGGGCATTATGGGTATCGCTGCCAGCGAACTGTGTCGCTACGTGATCCGTCCCACACTGATTTATCTGGGACGTCACTGCGCAACGGCCGAATCTCTTCTGCTGGGGATTGCCGCCAGCCAGTCCGCCCTCGGTTCGGCCCTGCATGACCGCCGTGGCCATGGTCTCTACCGGATCACCGAGCATCGCCACCAAGCCCTTTGGGATCACTATCTGGCGCTCGATCCGGAGCGCGCCAGTCTGGTTCGCGGCCTCGCCAGCCAGCATGCTTTTCTCAGCGGTCCGCACCTGGAACTGACCGTCAACCTGCGTTATGCCACCGCCATCGCCTGGCTGCTGGTCGAAGAACAAAACCCCACCCTCCCCGACGCGACTGATCTGCTGGGTATGGCGCGAATCTGGCGTCAGACCTTCCAGCCGCAAGGACGTCTGCGCGACTTTACTTATGCCTGGCAAACCTGTGTTTCACCGGTGAATCAGGTCGCGTGTTGACCGGCCAGTTTTACAAGATCGCTCAACAGGTCGCGAATCTGGTCGGATTGTCCTACAAAACCGCTCTAACTCAAGGCATAGGGACTATAGCGCTGGAACGAAAATGTTGGTAATTTTCGCCCCGGTGATCACCAGGAGTTCTAATAATGAAAAAAGTAATGCTCAAAACCACCCTTAGCCTCGCCGTTACCATGGCATCCACCCAGATCTTCGCAGCTGGCTTTGCCATCAACGAACACAGCATCAGCGGGATGGGTACTGGTTACGCTGGGCGATCTTCTTCTGCCGACGACGCAAGCACTGTTTATGGCAACCCTGCCGGCATGTCGCGCATCACGCGCGAACAAGTCACTGGCGGTGTTGCATTCCTCGATGCCAAGACCGATATCAGCGACGCCAGCTCCAGCCCTAACGGCGGCAGCAACAAAGGCGACATGGTGCCCTTCACCTCCGTACCTATGGGCTTCTACGTCAAACCGATCGATGAGCATTGGGCATTCGGCCTCGGCGTCTACGTGCCGTTCGGCCTGATTACCGATTACGAAAAAGGCTTTGCCGGCCGTTACTTCGGCAGCAAGTCCGAAGTACAAGTCATCACCTTCCAGCCAACCGTCAGCTACAAGTTCAACGACGTGGTGTCGATCGGTTTCGGTCCGACCATCAACCGTATCGACGGCACACTGGAATCCAACCTGTCGATCACCCAGGCTGCGCCGGACGGCAAGGTCAAGATCAAGGGTGACGACACCGCGCTGGGCTACAACATCGGCGTGCTGGTACAGGCCACTGACACCACTCGTCTGGGTCTGACCTATCACTCGAAAGTCGACTACAAGCTCGAAGGCAACACCAAGGTCAACTACGGTGTACTGGGCGCAGTCGGCCTGGGCGCCGAGCAGAAGTACGATGCGTCGCTGAAGATCACCACACCTGAATCCGTGGACTTCTCGGTCACCCAGGCGATCAACGACCGCTGGAACGTCTATGCCGGTTCGACCTGGACCCGCTGGAGCCAGCTGAAAAAGATCACTGTCGAAAACTCCGGCGTGCAGCCGCTGCTGGCCGGTCAGTTCGGCGAGATCACCGAAGAGCAGAACTGGCACGACTCCTGGGCTTACGCCGTGGGTACTTCGTACCAGCTGAACAAGGAATGGGTATTGCGTACTGGTCTGACCTTCGACCAGTCGCCGACCAACAACGTCGACCGTTCGCCACGCATTCCAACCGGCGACCGGACCATCTTCAGCATCGGTGCCGGCTGGAGCCCGACCGAAGACCTGACCATCGACGTGGCTTACTCCTACCTGAAAGAAGAGTCGATCAAGGTCCACAACCAGAACGATCGTGGCCAGAGCTACGACGCCAAGTATGAAAACTCGGCAAACGGTTTCGGTGTTGGCGCGACTTACCGCTTCTGATGCGGCACGGCGAGGCTAATCCCTCGCCCACAAAAAAGCCCCGCTCTCTTTGCAGAAAGCGGGGCTTTTTTTGTGCCTGCATGACCGCCAGCGTGCCGCAGCTCCTACAGGAACAGGGCAAAGGCATGCATCTTCATGGTTGCAGTGGTTTTGAGGCAATAGCTTTCTCAACCGCCGCAATAAACTCCGGATCATCCGGCTTGGTCAGGCTGGAGAAATTCGCGATCACCTTGCCTTGCCGGTCGATCACGTATTTGTAGAAATTCCACTTCGGCGCGCTGCTCTGTTCCGCCAGCACTTTGAACAGGTGGGTCGCGTCATCGCCTCGAACTTTCTGCGGCTCGGTCATGGCAAACGTCACGCCGTAGTTGGCATAGCAGACCTTGGCGGTCTCGGCGCTGTCCTTGGACTCCTGTTTGAAATCATTGGACGGCACACCGAGCATTTCCAGGCCTTGCGCCTTGTACCGCTGATTCAGCGCCTCAAGCCCCTCGAACTGCGGAGCAAAGCCACAGAAACTGGCGGTATTGATCACCACCAGCGGTTTGCCGGCGTAGCGCTGACAGAGATCGATGGATTCCTTGGCACGCAGCTTGGGCAGCGAACCTTGCAGCGCCTCCGGACAATCAGCGGCCTGGGCCAGTCCGGTCAACGCCATCAGCAACGCGGGTACAGCACACCAGCGCATGAGCATGTCGGGCATCCTTTAGCAGTCATCAGACCTCGACGTTACTCGCCCTCCAAGCCTACAAGCAAGCGCCCATGCCCAACTGCATCAGCGCCAGGCCGCCCTGATGCCAGCCCCACCACACCAGCGCCAGCAACAGGGCGCCGAGTGCCGTGAAGACGAGTCGCGGCCAGGTGCGCTTCATGCTGCGCTCACCCCCGGTTGCAGGCGCGCGACCGGACGTTCGCGCACCGGCCAGTTCAGCGCCGCCGCCAACAGGCTCAAGAGAATCGCCACTTGCCAGATCAAGTCATAACTCCCGGTACGGTCATACACCACCCCGCCCAGCCAGCCGCCGAGGAAAGAGCCGAGCTGGTGAAACAGGAACACGATACCGCCGAGCATGGACAGATTGCGCACACCAAACAAGGTCGCCACCGTACCGTTGGTCAACGGCACCGTCGACAGCCACAGGAAGCCCATGGCCATACCGAACAGGTACGCCGAAGTCGTCGTCACCGGCAGCCACAGGAACAGCACGATCACCACCGCGCGCAGCAGGTATAACGCCGTCAGCAGACGCGGTTTGGACATGCGCCCGCCAAGCCAGCCGGCGGTATAAGTCCCGAAGATGTTGAACAGCCCGATCAGCGCCAGCACCGTGGTGCCGACCGTGGCGGGTAGATGTTGATCGACCAGATAGGCCGGCAGATGCACGCCGATGAACACCACCTGAAAGCCACAGACGAAAAAACCGAACGCCAGCAGCCAGAAGCCGGAATGCGAACAGGCTTCGCGCAGCGCTTCAGACAGGGTTTGTTCATGGCCCAGCACCGGCAGCGGCTTGTCCTTGAGCATGCTCACCAGCGGCACAATCAGCGCCACCAGCAGGCCTAGCACCAACAGCGCAGCCGACCAGCCGAGCCAGCCGATCAGGCCCAGTGTGCCGGGCAGCATGGCGAACTGGCCGAACGAGCCGGCGGCGCTGGCAATGCCCATGCCCATGCTGCGTTTTTCCGGCGGCACCGCACGACCGACGACGCCGAGGATCACCGAGAACGAAGTACCGGACAGGCCGATACCGATCAGCAGGCCCGCGCTCAACGACAAGCTCAGCGCCGAATCCGACAGGCCCATAAACACCAGGCCCAAGGCGTAGAGCACACCGCCGACCAGCACCACTTTGGCCGCACCGAAACGGTCAGCCAACGCCCCGGTGAACGGTTGCGCCAGGCCCCAGATCAGGTTCTGCAAGGCAATGGCGAAGGCAAACACCTCGCGCCCCCAGCCGAACTGCGCGCTCATCGGCGACAGGAACAGACCGAAGCCGTGCCGCACGCCCAATGACAACGCCAGAATCAGCGCACTTCCCAGTAACACCCAACCGCACGTACGCCACATCGTTGTCATTGTTATTCTCCAGGCGCGGGTATATACCCGCTTAGATCCGCAAAAACTGGCCCTCAGGCCAGTTCGTCCAACAGTCGCAGCAAGATTTCGCGCTTCTCGGCACCCAGGCGATCGACCAATCGCTGTTGCGCCGCTTCCCAGGCCGGCAGCGCCGCTGCCAGACGCTGCACACCGGCCTCGGTGAGCCTGACGATGCGATTACGCATGTCTTCGCCCTCGGCCAAGGCCACCAGGCCCTCACCTTCCAGCACCCGCAGATTGCGCCCCAACGTGCTGCGATCCAGGCCCATGGCTTCGGCGAGCTCGGAAATGCTCGGTTGATCCAGACGCTGCAGGTTGCACAGCAAAGAATACTGGGCAACGTTGATCCCGAAGCCGTCGAGAGCGCCGTCGTAATGCCTGCTGACGCCACGCGCGGCGCGACGCAGGTTGGTGCACAAACACTGAGAAGGAAGCATGATGCGTGTATATACCCGTGACTGTGTTAAATCAAGTTACATGTGTTTTTTCAGTCGTATTTCCGGTGCCGGACAGACTGCTATCACGAGCAGGCTCAAGCCTACAAAAGCCCTGTAGAAGTCAGCCTGCTCGCGATGAGGCCAGAACAGGCAACACAAATATGTCAGACCAACACCACCCCAACCAGCACCGCCACTTCCAGCAATTCCAGCAACGCCCCCGCCGTATCGCCCGTGGTCCCGCCCAACCGCCGCATCATCAGTTGCCGCAGCCAGACAAACATGCCGAACGCGACAACCAGCGCCACCAGCGCTTTACCCCCGGCGATCAACAAACAGCCCAGCGCACTCCCCCCCAGCACCCACCAACCCGCCTTGCGCGGCAGATGATCGGCCAACGCCTGGCCCAACCCTCCGGCCCGCACATACGGCGTGGTCAGAAACAACCCCAGCAATGCCGTGCGCCCGAGCAGCGGCACGATGATCAACGTGAGCGCGTGCCCTTGCTCGATCAGCGCCAGCAACGCGGTAAACTTGAGCAGCAACACCAGCACCAGCGTCACCACCGCGATTGGCCCGCTGCGCGGATCTTTCATGATGGTCAGCGTGCGCTCACGATCACCGAAGCCTCCGAGCCAGGCATCGGCGCTGTCGGCCAGCCCGTCGAGGTGCAGCGCGCCGCTGAGCAGCACCCACACCGTCAGCAACAGCGCCGCATGCAACAACAATGGTGCGCCGGCCAAGGCCAGGTTCAGCGCCCAGAGGATCAACCCGAACAGCAGCCCCACCAGCGGATAAAACAGCAACGAACGCCCAAGCTGTTCCGGCTCCGGCATCCCCGGCAGACGAATCGGCAAGCTGCTGAGAAATTGCAGGGCGATCCACAGTGGCAGCATGTCAGTGCCCTTCCTTGAGCGAGCCGTCGGCCGCAACGGTCAGGGCAAACAGCGAAGCATGCGCGACTTCGACATTGAGCAACTGCTCACGCGGCAAGCCACGCGCCTGCGCCAGCAACAGACGCATCACGCCGCCATGACTGATCAGCAACACGCGTTCGCCGGCACAGGCCTGCTGCAACCGCGCAACCGAACCCAGCACGCGCGTAGCAAAAGCGCTGACCGGCTCACCCTGCGGCGGCGTGAAGGTATACGGGTCAGCCCAGAACCGCCCCAGCGCGTCGGCGTCGGTTTCCATCAGCGCTGCGGCGCTTTGCCCTTCCCAGGCGCCGAAATGCAGTTCCTGCAGATCATTGTCCAGTTGCACCGGCAGGTTCAGTTGCTCGCCCAGTTCGGCGGCAAACCGCGCGCAACGCTGCAGCGGCGAACTGACCAGCCGATCCCACGGCCCGCCCGCCACCACAGCTGCACGCATCTGCGCCCACCCCTTTTCGGTGAGCGCATCATCGAGACTGCCACGCAAACCGCCGCCCAGTTCGGTCTCTCCGTGACGCAACAGGTCCAGACGCAAGGTCATGCCGGACGGTCCGCCACCGCGGCTTCGGCGAACGTCGCCATCTGCCCGTGCAGATCGCAAGCCATGCGCAACAGCGGCACCGCCAACGCCGCCCCGCTGCCCTCGCCCAGACGCAAGCCGAGTTCCAGCAACGGTTCCGCACCGAGGGTTTCCAGCACGTGGCGATGGCCCGGCTCGGCACCACGATGGCCGAACAACAGCCACTCGCGGCACGCCGGATTCAGACGCACTGCCACCAGCGCAGCGACCGTGCAGATAAAGCCGTCCACCAACACCGCAACGCCTTCCTGGGCACAGGCCAGATACGCGCCGACCAGCGCGGCGATTTCGAAACCGCCGAGGTTGAACAGGGTTTGCAGCGCATCGCCACGCTGCGCCGCGTGCAGCGCCAGCGCGCGCTCGATCACTTGCGCCTTATGGCTGACGCCTTCGGCATTCAGCCCGGTACCGGGACCGGTCAGATGCGCCACCGGGCAATCGAGCAAGGCACAGGCCAGCGCACTGGCGGCGGTGGTATTGCCGATGCCCATCTCGCCACCGATGAACAGTTGCGCGCCGGCCGCTTTCGCCCGCAGCACACTGTCGCGCCCGGCCTGCAAGGCGAGTCCGCCCTGCGCCTGAGTCATTGCCGCGCCCTTGGCGAAATTCGCCGTGCCCGGGCCGACATTCAGGTGCAACACGCCCGGCAGGTTCAACGTCGGCGTCACCGTGCCCAGGTCCACCACTTCCAGTTGTGCATCGAGCTGACGCGCCAGCACGCTGATCGCCGCGCCGCCGCTGACGAAATTGAGCAGCATTTGCCCGGTGACTTCCTGCGGGAACGCTGACACCCCTTCCGCGACCACGCCGTGATCACCGGCAAAAATCGCGATCCAGACCTGCTCCAGCGTCGGTTTGACCTGACCCTGCAATCCGGCCAGTTGCACCGCCACGCTTTCGAGGCGACCGAGGGAGCCGGCCGGTTTGGTCAGTTTCTGTTGGCGCGCCGCCGCTTGTTCAACGATCTGGGCATTCACGGGTTTGCACGGGTTCAACCACCACGCTTGAGTCATAACGCAGGTCCTTTCAGGGTCAGGGGCAGGCCGGCGACGGTCAGGACAACACGCTGACAGCGCTCAGCCAGAGCTTGATGCAGCCAACCGGCTTCATCGACGTAGCGGCGAGTCAATTCGCCCAGCGGCACGACACCCATTCCGGTCTCGTTGCTGACAAAAATGATTTCCCCCGGCAATGACGCCAGGCAGTCCAGCAGGGCTTCGCGCTCGGCGGCGAGACGCTCGGCGTCATCGAGCATCAGCAGATTGGTCAGCCACAGGGTCAGGCAGTCCACCAGCAGGCAGCGCTCGGCGCTGGCGTTGTCCCGCAGGACGCGGGCCAGTTCCAGCGGTTCTTCGATCAACGCCCATGCGGCCGGGCGACGAGCGCGGTGATGAGCGACACGCGCGTTCATTTCGCCGTCCAGCGGTTGGCTGGTGGCGATGTAGGTGACCGCCAGTTGGCTGTCGCTGGCGAGTTTTTCCGCCAGGCGACTTTTGCCGGAGCGGGCGCCGCCGAGGATCAGTTGGAGCATGGTTCATTCCTTCAAATTGGCGGTGTACCGACTTCAGCCATCGCGAGCAGGCTCACTCCTACAGGAGATCGCGAACAATCCACTGTAGGAGTGAGCCTGCTCGCGATGAATCCACCTCAAATCCCACAAAGCTGACGCAATAGCGCGGTATCCAGATGTTTCTCCACCAGGTCCGCCAGGCGCTCGATATCGCGCTCGCGCAAGCCGTGGTAATCCACTTCCTGCACATCACACAAACCGGCCCAACGCAGCAACGCGGCACTGGCCTGCGGCGCTTCGAACAAGCCGTGCAGATAGGTGCCGAACACCTGTCCGTCCAGACTCTGCGCACCGTCGCAACGACCGTCGTCCAGATGCACCGCCGCGTTCTCCAGCGCCGGCCCCACCGTCACGCCCGCATGGATTTCATAGCCACTGACCTCGGCCTGTTCCAGCGCCAGACGCCCGCGCACGTTGCGCAATTGCTTCTCGGCTTCCAGCGTCGTTTCGAATGCGAGCAAACCCAGACCGGCACTCGACCCCGGCGCGCCTTCCAGCCCCTGCGGGTCATGCACCTGCTCACCGAGCATCTGCAGGCCACCGCAGATCCCCAGCAGCTTGCCGCCATAGCGTAGGTGCCGATGGATCGCCGTGTCCCAGCCATTGGCGCGCAGATACGCCAGATCGCTGCGCACGCTTTTCGAGCCCGGCAGGATGATCAGATCGGCAGCGGGAATCGCCTGCCCCGGGCCGATGAATTGCAGGTCCACTTGCGGATGCAATCGCAGCGGATCGAAATCGGTGTGGTTGCTGATCCGCGGCAGCACCGGCACCACCACTTTCAGCACTTGCTCGGCCTTGTCGGTCTGGCGCTGGTCGATGCCGTCCTCGGCTTCCAGGTGCAGATCCATCACATACGGCAACACGCCGACTACCGGTTTGCCGGTGCGCTGTTCCAGCCAGTCGAGGCCCGGTTGCAGCAGGGCGATGTCACCGCGAAAACGGTTGATGATGAAACCCTTGACCCGCGCCTGCTCACTCGGCGACAGCAGCTCGAGGGTGCCGACCAGATGCGCAAACACTCCGCCACGATTGATGTCGGCAATCAGCAGCACCGGGCAATCCACCGCTTCGGCAAAGCCCATGTTGGCGATGTCGCCGGCACGCAGATTGATCTCGGCCGGCGAGCCTGCGCCCTCGACCATCACCAGCGGATACGCCGCGCTGAGCCGCTCGTGCGAAGCCAGCACCGCTTGCATGGCGATGGCTTTGTAGTCGTGATAAGCGACGGCGTTCATCGTGGTGACCGCCCGGCCATGGATGATGACTTGGGCGCCCGTGTCGCTGTTGGGTTTGAGCAGCACCGGATTCATGTCAGTGTGCGGCTCAAGATGCGCGGCTTGCGCCTGCACCGCTTGCGCGCGGCCGATCTCGCCGCCGTCGGCGGTCACCGCACTGTTGAGCGCCATGTTCTGCGGTTTGAACGGCACCACCGCCACACCCTGACGGGTGGCCCAGCGGCACAGCGCCGTCACCAGCGTGCTTTTACCGGCGTCGGAAGTGGTGCCCTGCACCATCAGGGTGGTCATTTCGATTCCTTGGCAAAGGCTTGCAGCGCCTGTTCGAGGCGCGCTTCTTCAGCCGCGTTGGCCGGCAGGCCGAAACGCAGACTGCTGTTGTGGATGAAGATGCGCAGGAGGATGCCGCGTCGAGCCATGAATTCGTGCAGCGCAGGCGCGTGCTCGGTGATCAGCCACTGGAACAGCGCGCAACCGCCCTGGGGTTTGAAACCGTAGCGCTCCAGCAGCCGCGCCAGACGTTCGCTGGCCTCTTCGCTGCGAATGCGTTGCCGGGTGTGCGCTTCGGTGTCTTGCAGGCAGGCTTGCCCGAGCACCCGCGTCGGCCCGCTGACCGCCCACGGCCCGACCTGTTCGGCGAGCAACCTGAGCAACTTGCGCTCGGCCAGCACAAAGCCCAACCGCACCCCGGCCAGACCGAAGAATTTACCGAACGAGCGCAACACGATCAGGCCGACTTGATGGGTATGCGACGCCAGACTCAGGTGCGGCGTGTTGTCCATGAACGCTTCATCGACCACCAGCCAGCCGCCCCGCTGGGCCAGCCGCGCGTGCCAGTCGAGCAGTCGCGCCGGGGTCAGGCTCAGGCCGGTCGGGTTGTTCGGATTGACCACCACCAGCACGTCGAGGCTGTCGAGAAAGAATTCGACTTCCTGCTCCAGCACTTCGCGCACGATGTAACCGCTGCGCCGCCAGGCTTCAGCGTGCTCGGCATAACACGGCGACAACACGCCGACCTTGCCGGCGCGGCGCAGACGCGGCAGCAACTGGATCGCCATCTGCGAACCGGCCACCGGCAGCACTTGGGCAGCGCCGTAGTAATCACACGCCGCCTGTTCCAGTCCGTCGTCGGTTTCCGGCAACCGCGCCCACGCGCGCAGGGGAATTTCCGGCACAGGAAACGGCCAAGGCGCGAGGCCGCTGGACAGGTCGAGCCAGTCCGCCTCGGCAATGCCGTAATCGAGTGCGGCCTTGCGCAGCCGGCCACCGTGCTCAAGCATAGAATTCAGCCCCCACGCAGAGAATCAGCAGCCATAACCATACCCCGCGCTGGACCAATTGCCAGCCGCGATCAATCGAATCGGCATCCGCCGGCGCACCTTCGCCCAGTTGCGGACGTTCATGCAGTTCGCCGTGATAGATCGCCGGCCCACCCAACTCGACATTCAACGCCCCGGCGCCTGCCGCCATCACTGGACCGGCGTTGGGGCTGTCCCATTTCGGCGCCTGCGTGCGCCAGCATTTCCAGGCGAGCCGGGTGTTGCCCAGCAGCGCGTAGGTCAGTGCCACCAGCCGCGCCGGAATGTAGTTGAGCACGTCGTCGATTTTTGCCGCGCACCAGCCGAAGCGCTCGAAGCGTTCGTTGCGATAGCCCCACATTGCGTCGAGCGTGTTGCTCAAGCGGTAGAGCACCACGCCCGGGGCACCGGCCACGACAAACCAGAACAACGCCGCGAACACCGCGTCACTGCCGTTTTCCAGCACCGATTCGGTAGCGGCACGGGCGACGGCGGTGCTGTCCAGTTCGCTGGTCTGACGGCTGACCAGATACCCGACGCGTTTGCGCGCCTCCTCCAGATCATCACCGCGCAGGGCTTTGGCCACGGGTTCGACGTGTTCGCCAAGACTGCGCATGCCGAGGGCGCAATACAGCGCGAGAATCTCGACGATCCAGCCCACGTACGGTGCCCAGGAAAACGCGGTGGCGAGCAGCGTCAGCGGCAGCACCGCGATCACCCAGGCGGTGACCCCGTGACTGCGCCAGCCGCGCCCGCCCGCATTGAAACGGCGCTCGATGCGCCCGGCAAAATTGCCGAACGCCACCAGCGGATGCCAGCGTTTCGGTTCACCCAGCAGCGCATCCAGCGCGACCGCGGCGACACTCAACAACGCCACACTCATTGACTCACTCCCCAATAATTTTCATACAGCAACTCATTGAGCGGACGCGCCTGCGCCCACCCTTCGAGCACCAGCATCGGCGCCGGATAGAATGCCTTGACCGGGCCCAGGCACAACACCGCCAGCGGCTTGGCTCCAGCCGGCAGTTGCAGCAGATCGGCCAGTGCCTGTGGTTCGAACAGCGAGACCCAGCCCATCCCCAGGCCTTCGGCACGCGACGCCAGCCACAGGTTCTGGATCGCGCAGGACAACGAGGCCATGTCCATTTCCGGCAGCGTACGACGGCCGAAAATGTGTTTTTCACGATCATCCATCAGCGCCGCGACCAACACTTCGGCGCAGTCGTTGATGCCTTCGACCTTGAGCTTCATGAACTCGTCGCTGCGCTCGCCGAGGGCAATGGCTGTGCGGATGCGTTCTTCTTCCACCAGATTCTGGATCTGCCCGCGCAGTGCGCGATCGCTGATACGGATGAAACGCCACGGCTGCATCAGGCCGACACTGGGTGCCTGATGCGCGGCTTCGAGCAGGCGACGCAACAGCTCCGGTTCGACCGTGCCACCGATGAAGTGGCGCATGTCGCGGCGTTCGGCGATGGCTTTGTAAACCGCTGCGCGTTCGGCTTCGGAAAATGCGTTGTCGGTCATGGCCTTTTCGCGAGCAGGCTCGCTCCCACAAGGGATCGCATTTCTTCAGTCACCACCGTTTCAACTGTGGGAGCGAGCCTGCTCGCGAAGGCGGCTTCGGAGTCAGGCGCAAACAGTGCTGCGACAGCCACAGGATTCGACGGAAAATAGAAGTGCACATAAGAGGCCGTCATCCGCCCTTCGCGATAAACCGCCTCGGCGCCACGCCCGCCATTCGGGCTCAGGCCCCGGGCAATCGGCGCCAGCTCGGTGGTGGTCAGGGAATGATGATAGGTGTGGCCGCGCAACGAGCCTTCCGGCAGATCCACCGCTTGCAGCGCCAGTGCCGCCAGACGCTTTTGCATCACCGCATCACCGCGCAGCAGTCCGACCAGTTCAGCGCGGGTGCCTTCGACATCGGTCAACGAGTCGAGCAGATAGAGCATGCCGCCACACTCGGCGAGCAACGGTTTACCGGCCGCGTGGTGCGCCCGGATCGCCTTGAGCATCGCGGTGTTTTGCGCCAGCGCGACATGGTGCAATTCCGGGTAACCACCGGGCAGATACAGACTGTCGGCCTCGGGCAACTGCGTATCGCGGATCGGCGAGAAGAAGCTCAACTCGGCGCCCATCGCGCGCAACAGATCGAGGCTGGCGCCGTAGGTGAAGGCAAAGGCTTCATCGCGAGCGACGGCAATGCGCACGCCGTCAAGCAACGGCTCGGCGCTGATCACTTCAGGCGCGGCGAATTCCACCGTCGGTGGCAGCGCTACCTCGCAACTGCTGGCCAGGGCTTCGGCCGCGGCGTCGAGACGCAGGTCCAGGTCATTGAGTTCACTGGCCTGCACCAGGCCGAGGTGCCGGCTCGGCAACTCGATCCCGGTTTCGCGGGACAGCGCGCCGTACCAGCGCAAGCCTTCGGTGAGGCTGCCTTCAAGCAATTGCGCGTGACGCAAGGTGCCGACGCGATTAGCCAGCACCCCGGCGAACGGCAGGTCCGGCTGATAGCGTGCCAGCCCCAGCGCCAGGGCGCCAAAGGTCTGGGCCATGGCCGTGCCGTCGATCACAGCCAGCACCGGCACACCAAAATGACGCGCCAGATCGGCGCTCGATGGCGTGCCGTCGAACAGGCCCATCACGCCTTCGATCAGGATCAGATCCGCTTCGGCAGCGGCTTCCCACAGCAGGCGCCGACTTTCCTGTTCGCCGACCATCCACATGTCCAGTTGATACACCGGCGCACCGCTGGCGCGCTCGAGAATCATCGGGTCGAGGAAGTCCGGGCCGCACTTGAAGACGCGCACCTTGCGCCCCTGATTGCGGTGCAAGCGAGCGAGTGCTGCGGTGACGGTGGTCTTGCCCTGACCGGAAGCCGGCGCGGCGATGAGGACCGCCGGGCAGTGACGTGGTGGATTCAAAGTTCGACGCCTTTCTGCGCTTTGATGCCCGCCTGGAAGGCGTGTTTGAGCATGCCCATTTCGGTCACGGTGTCGCCCATCTCGATCATTTCCGGCTTGGCCGCGCGACCGGTAACGATCACGTGCTGCATCGGTGGACGCGCCTGCAGATCGCTGAGCACCTGATCCAGATCGAGGTAGCCGTGCTTGAGGGCAATGTTCAGTTCATCCAGCACCACCAGGCCGATCGACGGATCGCGCAGCAGTTCGCGCGACACGGCCCACGCAGCTTCGGCGGCGGCGATGTCGCGCTGGCGGTCCTGGGTTTCCCAGGTGAAGCCCTCGCCCATCACGTGAAAGCGCACTTGCTCCGGGAAGCGGCGGAAAAACAATTCCTCGCCGGTGCTGTTGCGGCCCTTGATGAACTGCACCACGCCGCACTGCATGCCGTGGCCCATGGCGCGGGCAAGCATGCCGAACGCCGAGCTGCTTTTGCCTTTGCCGTTGCCGGTCAGCACCAGCACCAGGCCGCACTCGTCCGGCGAATTGGCGATGCGTTCGTCGATCACGGCTTTTTTGCGCTGCATACGCGCCAGATGGCGTTCGTCACGCTCGGGGGAATCGGTCATGGGGGAGCTCTCCGTTGAGGCTGGATAACGGCGGGCAGGCACAAGAATAGACGGCAAAAAGCCTGGCATCGCCCACCGTGATGCCGCTGGATGGATCAGGCCGGTCTCCGGGCTCATGAGCGGCGAATCGCCTGGCTGCGCGCCTTCCCGCTTCTGTCGAGGCAGTGGCTCAAGGCGCAGCTTTTACTCATTTACCGTTGCGGGGGCAGCGCCGGGATCGTGATCGTTCTTCGCTTGAAGACAACCCTCACCGGCTTCCCTGTTTCACTCTGTCGACACGCGTCACAGAGCACCTGAAACAAGCGGCGAAGGTTAGAGGGTTGGGGGTGGAGCGTCAATTAAAGAGGGGGCCGTCGGGCGAATAACTGCCGTCGATCAATTATCTGACGCCAATCTTGTGCCACGCTGTTACAAATGATATCAAAGAGCCATGCTTTTGATTGAAAAAGCACCTCACAACAATAAGGATGATGACGATGCAAGGCATGATCATCAGCAACCCGCGCCTGGAATTCCTGCGCCCGGTGCTAGAACGCTGGTTTGACTGTATCGACCGCTACAACGCCGTGCGCGGCGACAATGACACGCCGTACTGGCATGACGAGAAAGCCAATCTCGGATTGCTCTCCGCAGCGGCCTGGATGGCCGAACTGGTCACCCTCTGCGACACCGCCACCCGCAAGCAGAACGAGGACGGCGAGCGCAATGCCCGCGCCGATCTGTTCCTCGCCGGCACCGAGGACCGCGCCTACATTCAGGCCACCCAGCGCTGGCCGCGGGTCAACAATCTCAACCTGACCCAGGCCCTGCTGGAGATCACCAGCGACGCCAAACGTATCAGCTTTGCCAGCGACCTCAAGCTCGGCTGCCTGTTCGTCGCGCCGCAAAAAGCCCAGCACAGCGCCAGCCCCGAAGAACTGCAGGACATGGTCGACGACTTGCAAAAGGAACACACCTGCGCCGTCGCCTGGTATTTCCCCTACGCCTACCGCAAGTTGCGCAGCGAAGCGGGCAACTATCACCCGGGCATCGCCGTGCTGTTCAAAGAGGCCCGTGACTGAGCGGTTGAACCATCGGGTGCGCAGGCTCCTCTATGATTAAGCATGCATTCATAGGGAAGATCAGTAATGCGCAAAACCCAACTCGCTCTTGTCATCGCTCTGGCCGGAGGGCTCGCCGCCTGCGGTGAATCCTCCAGCCTGCAAGTTTCCGACGGCACCGGCCCGTCGCCGAAACTGCCCGAACCGAACAAAACCCTGATTCCGACAGTGAACATCGCCCCGGCGGTCGGCTGGCCTGCGGGCGGCAAACCGACTGCGGCGGCGGGCACGCAAGTGGCCGCGTTTGCCGAAGGCCTCGACCATCCACGCTGGCTCTACGTGCTGCCCAACGGCGATGTGCTGGTGGCAGAAACCAACGCTCCGCCCAAACCTGATGACAGCAGCGGTATTCGTGGCTGGGTGATGAAGAAGGTCATGGGCAAGGCCGGTGCTGGCGTGCCGAGCCCGAATCGCATCACCCTGCTGCGCGATGCCGATCACGACGGCGTGGCCGAGACCCGCACGGTGTTTCTGCAGAACCTCAATTCGCCGTTTGGCATGACCCTGGTCGGCAATGATTTGTATGTGGCTGACACCGATCGCCTGCTGCGCTTCCACTACGAACCCGGTGCGACCGAGATCAAGTCGCAGCCGATCAAGGTCACCGACCTGCCGGGCGGTACGCTGAACCATCACTGGACCAAGAACGTCATCGCCAGCAAGGACGGAAGCAAGCTGTACGTCACCGTCGGCTCGAACAGCAACGTTGGCGAAAACGGTCTGGATAAAGAGGAAGGTCGCGCGGCGATCTGGGAAGTGGATCGCGCCACCGGCAATCACCGGATCTTCGCCTCGGGCATCCGCAACCCCAACGGCCTCGCGTGGGAACCCACCACGGGCGCGCTGTGGACGGCGGTCAACGAGCGTGACGAGATCGGCAGCGACCTGGTGCCGGACTACATCACCTCAGTCAAGGACGGCGGCTTCTATGGCTGGCCCTTCAGCTACTACGGCCAGCACGTGGACGTGCGCGTGAAGCCGCAAAACCTCGATCTGGTGGCCAAGGCCATCGCACCGGATTATGCCGTCGGCCCGCATACCGCTTCGCTGGGCTTGACCTTCGCCGAAGGCAACAGCCTGCCGGCGCAGTTCAAAGAAGGCGCGTTCATCGGCCAGCACGGCTCATGGAACCGCAAACCGCACAGTGGCTATAAAGTGATTTTCGTGCCGTTCGCCGCAGGCAAGCCGAACGGGGCGCCGGTGGATGTACTGACCGGCTTCCTCGACAAGGACGAAAACGCACTGGGCCGCCCGGTGGGCGTGGTGATCGACCAGCAAGGTGGCTTGCTGGTGGCCGATGATGTGGGGAACAAGGTGTGGCGAGTCTCGGCCACGAAGTAATGTTGGATGTGACCTGAAACAACTGTGGGAGCGAGCCTGCTCGCGAATGCGGAGTGTCAGCCTCCATTGAGTTGACTGATACACCGCTTTCGCGAGCAGGCTCGCTCCCACATTAGGATTGCTGCGATTTTTACTACGGGTTATGCGCCAGATGCTCCGGCTGCAACACCCGCTTGGCACTCAGATAAGCCTTCTGCCAATACGCCTTCGACAGGCTGTCCAGCTTCACCGTGCCGCCGGTTGCCGGCGCATGCACGAAGCGCCCTTCTCCAACGTAGATCCCGGCATGACTGACCTGCGAGCCGCCATTGGTGGCGAAGAAAATCAGGTCGCCGGTCTGCAAACCTTCCTTGCCGACATTCGGCGCCTGCATCACGATCATCTCGCGCGTCGAGCGCGGCAAGCTGATACCGGCCGCATCGCGGTAGACGAAACCGATCAGGCCACTGCAATCAAACCCGGAGTCTGGCGTGTTGCCGCCCCAGCGATAAGGCGTACCGACCAGGCCGAGCGCGCGAAACAGCACGTCTTCAGCGGCGGGCGAGAACGACTGGGAAGGTCCGAACACCACCGGAGCGCGTACGACGGGCGCAGGCGGCGGAGTGCGGCTGGCGCAGGCGCTGAGCAGCGCTGCGAAGAAGATCACTGTGAGGCGGGCCGACATCGTCATAAGCAGAACATCCTGATCTGGCTGCGGCTTTCTCTGCCGGATGGACAGAAACAAAACCGCCTGCGGAGCACGCAGGCGGTTTGCCATCAATATAGATACAGGATTCTAGCGGCTATACGACAAACTTCAAGTAAGACTTTAACTTCACCTTGTAAAGTCTAGGTCTACTCCGGTGCCGCGGGCCGTTTTTGTCGCCACGGACATGGCGACAACGGGGAATTACTTGCGAGCGGTGACCACGGTCGGTGCCATCGCGAGGGCGCGCTTGGCTTCGATGAAGGTCTTGCTCCAGTAGCTGTCACCCAGGCTGTCGATGCGAACACCGCCGCTGCGACGACTGCTGGAGTGAATGAACTGGTTGTCACCCAGGTAGATCCCGGCGTGGCTTACACGACCGCGACGACCGTTGGTGGCGAAGAACAGCAGATCGCCCGGCTCAAGATTGCTGCGTGAGACCAGAGGGGCATCCACGTTGATCATTTCGCGGGTAGAGCGCGGCAGGTTCATGCCAGCTTCTTCGCGGAACAGGTAGCCGATGAAACCGCTGCAGTCGAAACCGGCTTCAGAGGTACCGCCGAAACGGTAACGGGTACCGATCAGGGACATGCCGCGTTCGAGGATGCTGTCGGCCAGAACCGGAAGCTCGTAGGGCTTCTTGCCGTTGAAATCGGCGAGTTCTTTTTCGGTGGCCAGCTCTTCCTGGTAAATAACGGAAGACTGCGCCGTGGCGGAATTTTTAACCTGTTGAGGCTGCTCTTGGACTGGAGAATGAGCAGCGCAACCGAACAACAGGGTGACGAGTGCGAGAGGCACGAGGGGTGCGAAGCGATTTAGCATGGGCACGACCGTGGCTGAAGTTGTAAAGAAGCCGAGACTATGCCCGCTATCGGCCTCATTTGCAAATTCAATCGATCTTTTTGTGACTTCCCGGTTTCTCGTTTACATCTAAGCGCTTAAGCCCATTTGAATCGATACGCGGTCTGCACACAGTGCGGAAAAGCGGATTTTCTGGCGCCTGAAATATGTCGAAACCGTCCGAAAGCCCCGAATTTAAAGGGCTGTACTACCAACCAAGGGTTTCTTTCAGGAACGGAATTGTCAGCTTGCGTTGTGCCTGCAGCGAGGCCTGATCCAGCTGTTCGAGCAGGTCGAACAATGCACTCATGCTGCGGGTGCCCCGGGTCAAAATAAAATGCCCGACTTCATCGGTCAGGTGCAGACCTCGACGCGAAGCGCGCAATTGCAGCGCGCGCAATTTGTCTTCATCGGAAAGCGGTCGCATCTGGAATATCAGCGCCAGGGTCAGGCGCGATTTGAGGTCGGCCAGTTTGACCGGCAGCTCACGAGGCGAGGTAGAGGCGGCAATCAGCAAGCGCCGACCGCTGTCACGCAGACGGTTGAACAGGTGAAACATTGCCTCTTCCCAATCCGCCTTGCCGGCAATCACCTGCAGGTCATCGAGGCAGACCAGTTCGTACTGTTCAAGGTTGTCGAGAATTTCGATACCGCGATCCATCAACTCGGCCAGCGGCAGGTACACCGCCGGTTCACCCATCTGCTCGAAGCGCAGGCATGCGGCCTGCAACAGATGCGTACGCCCTACCCCGTGCTTGCCCCACAGGTAAATCAGGCTTTCGGTCCAGCCGGCGTCGGCTTCGCATAGGCGCTCGACATAGCCGAGTGCAGCGGCATTGGCGCCTGGGTAGTAGTTGATGAAGGTGGCGTCGTCACGCAGACGCACACCTAGGGGCAGCTGAATCGGTTTCATGCTGACTGAACAGTTCTCAAGGAACCGTTAGTGGCCTCTGTGTAAAGTTTGCGAAGTTTATACCCGTGAAGCTGAGCGCACAATGCGACAGACCCCAAGCAAAATCAAAGGTTTGCGTTAACACGCTGGTTTTATGACAGTTTCTCTGACGCGGCGCTGAGCAAATCCGCCGCAAAACACGGGCCAACCCGGCGCAATGCTGGGCCGCCCGCGAAGACGTTACAGTTCGGGCTCATCCGTCCCGCTGTAGATATCGGAGTCTTTATACAAATCATGGACGTGACGCACCAGCACCATGATCACCGCTGCCACCGGCAGCGCCAGCAGCACACCGGTAAACCCGAACAGCTCGCCACCGGCCAGAATCGCAAAGATCACCGCCACCGGGTGCAGACCGATCCGGTCGCCCACCAGCAGTGGCGTCAGCACCATGCCCTCCAGGGCCTGGCCCACCATGAATACCGCGACAATCCCGATCATCGGGTACAGATCGCCACCGAACTGGAACAATCCGGCAATCAGCGCCGCGCCAATCCCGATCACGAAGCCCATGTACGGCACGATCGCCGCCAGACCCGCGATCAGACCGATCAACAGCCCCAGTTCCAGACCGACAATCATCAAGCCCGCCGCATAGATCACGCCCAGCGCGAGCATGACCAGCAATTGCCCGCGTACGAACGCACCCAGCACCTCATGGCACTCACCGGCCAGCGAGACGATGGTTTCTTCACGATCGCGCGGCAACAGGCTGCGGATCTTGGCCATCATCACGTCCCAGTCGCGCAGCAGGTAGAAGCTCACAACCGGAATCAGCACCAGATTCGCCAGCCAGCCAATCAGCGCCAGGCTGGAAGCCGTGGCTTGACTGAGCACCACACCGACGATGTCAGTGGTCTGGCCCATGTGCTCGCTGATCGCGGCCTTGACCTTGTCGAACTTCCAGAAGCCGTCCGACAGCCCCAGCTTCGACTGTGCCCACGGCAGCGCCGTATGTTGCAACCAGTCGAGCATCTGTGGCGCGAGCTCGTACAAGCGCAGCAACTGTTTGGCGAGCATCGGCACCAGCACCAGCATCAATGTGGTGACGATCAACGTGAACAAGGCAAACACCGCGATCACGCCCCAGGTACGGGACAGGCCCAGACGCTCCAGGCGATCCACCAGCGGATCGAACAGATACGCCAGCAGCAGCGCCACCAGAAATGGCGTGAGAATCGGATGCAGCAACCAGACGAACGCGCACAGCAGGACTACCCCGCCAAGCCAGAACCAACGCCGCGTATCAGCCATGTACCACTCCTACTGCTTCTATATAAAGAAAGACTTACCAGCGAAACCGCAACGACGGTGCCACCGGGGTCGGAACCGGCGCTGCAACAGGCACAGCCCCTGCGACGGCGGGCTGTGGCGCTGCGACGGGGGTCGGCGCTTCGGCCGGCAACTCCTGCAACTTCGCCAGCGACAATTGCGCACGCAACTGATCGGCACTGCCGTTGACCCGATACACGATACGATCGCCATCGACACTTTGCAGACGCACACCGAACGGTTCGAGTAACCGCAGCAGTGCGGCGTAATGCTCCAGATTCATGCCCTGCACTTCGAGGGTCTGTTGACCCGAAGCGCCAGGTTTGGCGACAAATCGCGGCGCCAGACGCTCGGCCACCGCCAGCATCACCGCATCGGCCACAGCAGCCTGATCGGCGCCCTGCACGCTGCCGGCCTCTTTCTGGTCGCCCAGCCACAGATGCCATTTGGCCTGCCACTGCCCGCCCTCTTCGTGCGCATGCACCGCGAGCAAGGCATCCGCGCCGTAACGCTCCGAGGCACCGCGCAATGGCGCTGGATCAGTGCCATCCAGCACCGGCGCGGTAGCCACCAGTTGTTCACTCAGGTCCGCCAGCGGCAAGCGCAATGGCAGGCCACGATGCTGGGCCGCTGCACGCAACGGTGCAGCGGCAGACTGACCGTCGCCGACCAGACTCGAGCCTTCAGTCGAATCGTTCAGCCACCAGCTCAGAATCGACGGCCGACTTGCGCCCCACAATGACAACCCTGCCCGACGCAGCGCCTGCTCGGTGGTGGCCGGATCGAAATCGACCTTCAGCACTTCCGGCGGCCCGGCATCGAAGCCGAATTGGCTGATGATCTGTTGCGGATCCTTGCGAATCGCCGCCAGCCCCGGATTCTGCGGGGCCTTCGGGTCACCGGTCAGTCGCAGCACCAAGGTATCCAGCGCCGCCTGAGTGGCGCGATCACGCTCTTCCGGTGCCTGGCTGCTGACCGGCTGACGTACTTGATAGAGACCCTTGAGGTTTTCGGCATGACTCGCCAGGCTGACCACAGACAAACAACCCACAACCAACAATTTACAAAAACGCATGGAAAATTCCCGTCGACAGGAGCGGCTGGAACAGGCCGCGTGAACCGGTTAAGCAAGGCTGTGACAATCTGCCATCGCAAAACATTCACACGCTAGCGGTAAGTTTTTGCACAGTGATAACGATAGACGGTTAATCGGCACACCTTATACAGGCAGCCACCGGGCACAATTGCAAAAAATTTCAGTCGATTATGCCTCTGCCCGTCGGCGCGAGGATGGCCGCTGCCCCTCAAGCCTGATAAAATCGCGCGCCTTCGCAGACCGGCAACAGCCGGGCACCCCGAAATTCGCGTGAGGCCATCGCCCTCTCGATTTCGATGTTCCCGCTGAACTCGGTCGTTACCCCTGAATCCCCTCCCCTAAAGGCCTGGATCATGAGCAAGCAACCCTCCCTGAGCTACAAGGACGCCGGTGTAGACATCGACGCCGGTGAAGCATTGGTCGAACGCATCAAGAGCGTCGCCAAGCGCACTGCGCGCCCGGAAGTCATGGGCGGCCTGGGCGGTTTCGGCGCCCTCTGCGAAATCCCGGCCGGCTACAAGCAGCCTGTGCTGGTTTCCGGCACCGACGGCGTCGGCACCAAGCTGCGCCTGGCGTTGAACCTGAACAAGCACGACAGCATCGGTATCGACCTGGTTGCGATGTGCGTCAACGACCTGGTGGTTTGCGGCGCTGAGCCACTGTTCTTCCTCGACTACTACGCCACCGGCAAACTCAACGTCGACACCGCTGCCCAGGTTGTAACCGGCATCGGCGCCGGCTGCGAACTGTCGGGTTGCTCGCTGGTCGGCGGCGAAACCGCGGAAATGCCAGGCATGTACGAAGGCGAAGACTACGACCTGGCCGGTTTCTGCGTCGGCGTGGTGGAAAAGGCTGAAATCATCGACGGCTCGAAAGTCGCCACCGGTGACGCGCTGATCGCCCTGCCATCGTCCGGCCCGCACTCCAACGGCTACTCGCTGATCCGCAAGATCATCGAAGTGTCCGGCGCCGACATCGAGAATACCCAGCTCGACGGCAAACCGCTGACCGACCTGCTGATGGCCCCGACCCGTATCTACGTGAAGCCGCTGCTCAAGCTGATCAAAGACACCGGCGCCGTCAAAGCCATGGCCCACATCACCGGTGGTGGCCTGCTGGACAACATCCCGCGCGTGCTGCCCAAAGGCGCTCAGGCCGTGGTTGACGTGGCCAGCTGGACTCGCCCGGCCGTCTTCGACTGGCTGCAAGAGAAAGGCAACGTTGACGAGACCGAGATGCACCGCGTGCTGAACTGCGGCGTGGGCATGGTGATCTGCGTGGCTCAGGAGCACGTTGAAGTAGCCCTGAACACCCTGCGCGACGCCGGCGAGCAGCCTTGGGTCATCGGCCAGATCGCTGCCGCTGCCGAAGGCGCTGCTCAGGTTGATCTGCAGAACCTTAAGGCTCATTAATGTCCGCAACCTGTGATGTCGTGGTGCTGTTGTCCGGCACCGGCAGTAACTTGCAGGCTCTGATCGACAGCACGCGGACCGGCGACAGCCCGGTCCGCATCGCTGCGGTGATTTCCAACCGCGCCGACGCCTACGGCCTGCAACGCGCCAGTGACGCGGGTATCGCCACCCGCTCGCTGGATCACAAGGCCTTCGAAGGTCGCGAGGCCTTCGATGCAGCCCTGATCGAACTGATCGACGAATTCAAACCGAAACTGGTAGTGCTGGCCGGCTTCATGCGCATTCTCAGCGCTGATTTCGTGCGTCACTACCAGGGTCGACTGCTCAATATCCACCCGTCGCTGCTGCCCAAATACAAAGGGTTACACACTCATCAGCGCGCGCTGGAGGCCGGCGACGCCGAGCACGGCTGCTCCGTGCACTTCGTCACCGAGGAACTCGATGGTGGACCACTGGTCGTACAGGCAGTAATACCGGTAGAGTTGCACGACACGCCGCACAGTCTGGCGCAGCGAGTTCATGTTCAGGAACACCTGATCTACCCGATGGCTGTACGCTGGTTTGCCGAAGGCCGACTGGCACTCGGTGAACAAGGTGCTTTACTGGACGGCCAGCTACTCGCGGCCAGCGGCCACTTGATTCGACACTAGGAGATTTTATGCGTCGCGCCCTGCTCTTCGCTTGCGCCTTGCTCGCCCTGCCCTTCGCGCAGGCGGCAGACCTTCAACCGTTCTCCGCCAGCTACACCGCCGACTGGAAGCAGTTGCCCATGAGCGGCACCGCCGAACGCAGCCTGACCAAGCAAGCCAACGGCGTCTGGAAACTCAGCTTCAAGGCATCGATGATGATCGCCAGCCTGACTGAAGAAAGCACCCTGACCCTGGACAAGGACACGCTGCTGCCACAGTCCTACCATTTCGAACGCGGTGGTCTGGGCAAGGCGAAAAAGGCTGATCTGGACTTCGACTGGAACAGCAAGATGGTCACCGGCACGGATCGCGGCGATCCGGTCAAGGTTCCGCTGAACCGCGGCATGGTCGACAAGTCCACTTACCAGCTGGCCCTGCAGCATGACGTGGCCGCCGGCAAAAAGACCATGAGCTACCAGGTGGTCGATGATGGTGAAGTCGACACTTATGACTTCCGCGTACTGGGCTCCGAGAAGGTCGAAACCAAGGCCGGCCAGATCGACGCGATCAAAGTCGAGCGCGTGCGCGACCCGACACAAAGCAAGCGCATCACTGTCCTGTGGTTCGCCAAGGACTGGGATTACCTGCTGGTCCGCCTGCAACAGGTTGAAACCGACGGCAAGGAGTACAACATCATGCTCCAGGACGGCACGGTCAACGGCAAAACCGTTAAAGGCAGCTGATCCGCCGCTAAAACGAAAAGCCCCGCCAATGCGGGGCTTTTTTGTGCCTGCTTTCTCGTCCTGAGCCGGGTGCAAAACCTGTAGGAGTGAGCCTGCTCGCGATAGCCGACTGTCAAACAACACATGCATTGAATGTCAGACAGCAATCGCGAGCAGGCTCGCTCCCACAGGGTTCAGCGCGGTCTTCAACGGTCAGATCAGACCGAAAACTTCGCCACCATATTGTTCAAATCCACCGCCAGTCGCGACAGTTCCTGACTCGCCGCACTGGTCTGATTCGCCCCCGCCGAAGTCTGCATCGCCAGATCGCGGATATTCATCAGGTTGCGATCCACCTCCCTTGCCACCGCCGCCTGCTCCTCCGAGGCGCTGGCGATCACCAGGTTGCGCTCGTTGATCAAGGTGAACGCCGAGGCGATTTCCTCCAGCGCCACGCCCGCCGCCTTCGCCAACTCCAGGGTCGAATGCGCACGGATGTTGCTCTGCTGCATCGAACTCACTGCCGAATCGGTGCCCTGCTGAATCCCGCCGATCATCTGTTCGATTTCCTGGGTCGACTGCTGGGTGCGATGCGCCAGCGCCCGTACCTCATCGGCCACCACCGCAAACCCTCGTCCGGCATCCCCCGCCCGCGCCGCCTCGATCGCCGCGTTCAATGCCAGCAGATTGGTCTGCTCGGCGATCGAACGGATCACGTCCAGCACTTTGCTGATGCCGTGAACCTTCTGCGCGAGATCTTCCACCTGCGCGGCGTTCGACGTGACGTCATCGGCCAGGAATTCGATTGAAGTCACGGTCTGCTTGACCTGCTCGCGGCCGTGCTGGGCGATGCGGTCAGACTCGCGCGACGCCTCGGACGTCGCCACCGCATTGCTCGCCACCTCCTCCACGGCAGCGGTCATTTGATTCACCGCTGTGGCTGCTTGCTCGATCTCCAGGCTCTGCTGATGCAGCCCGCGCGTGGCGTCTTCCGTGACGCAACTCAGCTCCTCCGAGGCCGACGCCAATTGGCTGGACGATTCGGAAATCTGGCGGATGGTGTCGCGCAGGTTGTGCTGCATGCTTTTCAGCGCCTGTAACAGCCGTGCCGGTTCGTCCTTGCCGGAGATGTTGATGTCGCCGGTCAGATCGCCGCCCGCCACCACCTCCGCCACACCCAGCGACTGCGCCAGCGGCAGGACGATGCTGCGGGTCAGCAGCAGCGCCAGGCCGATGGTGATCAGCGCGGTGATGCCGATCATCACCGCGACCCACACCCGCGAATTGATGAACACCAACCGCGCCGCTTCGGTGGCAAGGTTGGCGTTGTGCTTGTTCAGCTCGACCAGGTCGCGCAAGGTGACGGCGATTTCATCCGCCAAAGGGCTCATCTGGCCGTTAAGAATCGCCGCAGCCTCCTCGACCCGATTCTGCGCGGACAACGCCATGACCTGCGCCTGAAATTCCAGATACTTGTGTTCGGCGACCTTGAAGCGATCGAACAGGTTTCGCTCCTCGGGCAACACGATCAGCACGTCGTAGCGTTGCTGGGCTTCGCTCAACACGCCGCGCAGCTCGTTGAGCTTGGTGACATTCTGCTCCAGCGCCTGTGGATCGCGATTGAGCAGCAGGCGCATGGTCAGCGCGCGCAGGCGCAACATGTCCTGACTCATTTCGCCGACCGCCATCACGCTGGGCAGCCAGTTTTTATCGACCTCATCGGACTGCGCGCGCATGTTCGACATCTGCAGCAGGGCGAATGCCCCGAGTGCGAAAACCATCAGTGCCAAAACGCCAAACCCCAGACTGGCACGCGGTGCGATATTCAGACTACGGATACTCATTGCTCTGGTTCCTTCCAAAAGCGCTGCATCAACCCTGCAGCTGGCTGCTTTAGAAGGTATCGGCCCGGCGAAAATTTGCGTAAGACCAAAACGTGATATCAAAAGGCCTTGATACTTCGAACCTTTGGCATTAACGATTCAGCGCGGTTTTCTTGGACTTTGCTGCTGTTCGCGGCAATATCGCCAGGAAGTTGTCCCGGGCGACTTTACGCGCCACCTCTTCGGGCAGTGCATCAAGGAATGGCGTGAAGCTATGCATTTCCTGACCGAGTTTGTTGAATCGGCCTACAACATCCGAACCGATCATGAAGCGCTCCGGGTATTTCTCCACCAACGCCAGCCAGTCCGCGCGCGGCTTGCCCTGTTCGTCCAACAGATAGGGCGTGAGCATGCTCCACGACAAATCAATGAACAGATTCGGATAAGCCTCAAGCAACCGGCTGACGGTGGGCAGAAGAAATTTCAGCTGCGTCTGGTGCCGATGAATCTCCGCACTGGTGCCGGCATGCGCCCAGATGAAGCGGGTGTGCGGGTGATTACGCAGCGGTTCTTCGACTTCCTTCAGGTAAAGAGGATTTTTCTCACGCTTGGAAGTGATGTTGGAATGCAGCATCACCGGCAGATCGTTTTCCGCCGCCAGGTGATAGATGCGTGTCATCGCCTCGTTGTTGGCCCTCGGAGTGTCGCCGGCGGTCAGCGCCGTCAGGTCATCATGGCGGGTAAACACTTCGCCTATGCCCTGCCACAACCCCGGATACAGATCGAGCAGACGCTGGATATGCGCTGCGGAGTTCTTGTCGTTGGGGTTGAACCCGGACAGAAACGGGTGAAAGTGCTGACGCTGTTCCGCGGTCAGTTTTTGCACCGCATCGGCGACGATCATGTCGGTGGCGCTATACCAGTAGGCGTCGGCGTCGTCACCGGCGTAATAACGCGGGCGCTTGGGTTCGTCCTCGTGCCATTTCTTCGCCACGGGAATCCCGGAAATCATCACATGGTCGATGGAATTGTCTTGCATGGCCGTGAGCAATTTCGCCATGCCGGCGGTTTCCTGGAAGAAATCCACGTAGTGCAGGTGCGCATCGCTGTAGGTGTATTCCCTGGCACTGGCCGTACCGGCAAATGCCAGCAGGCAGGCAAGACTCAAACGAAACAAGGACACAAGTAATCTCCGGCAGGTAGGCATAGCCTAGACCCTGAGCCGACAGCAAGGGTTCATCCTGCAGGAAAGTGGAACGCGTGCTTGTGGGAATGCTCTATAACTGCAGGGTCTTTTTTGATCGCACGACTTTTCCTACTGCCAGTGAGGTTGCCATGACTGTTACCGTCAACACCGTCTCCGCCGAAGGGTTTCGTCACACCGTAAAGATCGATGACCACGAATTGTTTGCCGACGTGCCGAAGTCTGCCGGCGGCGAAGGCACCGCCCCGGAGCCGCACGATTACTTCGACGCCGCCCTCGGTGCCTGCAAAGCCCTGACCCTGAAGATGTACGCCAAGAAAAAAGACATCCCGCTGACCGGCGTGGGTGTCGAGGTCAAACGCGACAACAGTGAAGAACAGAAAGGCAAATACGCGTTACACGTCACCCTCACGCTCAAAGGCGTGCTGACGGACGCGCAACGCGAAGAACTGCTGCGGGTTGCCGATCGCTGCCCGATCCACAAACTGATGACCACCACCGACGTCAGCATCGAAACCCACGCCCCACAAGGCTTCGACAGCCAGTAATCCCCCACTTGCCAGCGGCGGGTTATGCTTCTGGCATCACCCGCTCAGCCTGGAATGCACCATGGACACGCCACCCCTGATCATCCGCCCGCGCGCCGAAGACGTCGAAGGCCAGCCGATCCTGCGCCCGCTGCCATCAGCCAAATGCCGCAGCGTCGGGCCTTTCGTGTTTTTCGACCACATGCTCGAGACGGTTTATCCGACGGGCAAAGGCATGAATATCCGACAGCATCCGCACATTGGTCTGTCGACCCTGACTTATCTCTTCGAAGGGCAGCTCCAGCACAAGGACAGCCTTGGTTCCGATCAGGTGGTCAGCGCTGGTGATGTCAGCTGGATGACGGCGGGCAGCGCCATTGCACACGTCGAGCGAACCCCCGAGCCACTGTGGGAGCAAAGCTTCACGATGCACGGCTTACAGATCTGGCTGGCTTCGCCCAAGGATCACGAGCAAGGCCCGGGGCATTACAGCCATCACCCGGCGGCGACGCTGCCGGTCAGCGATAACCTTGGCGTGCAGATCCGCATGATTGCCGGATCAGGCTTTTGCCTGGAATCACCGGTGCCGGTGCTTTCTCCTACGCTATACGCCGAAGTGAAGATGCAGACGGCGACCACATTGCTGATCCCGACCGAGCACGCGGAACGCGCAGTTTATGTGCTGAGTGGGGATGCGCAGCTGAATGGCGAGCCCCTCGAACCCCATGCGCTGGCGGTGTTGCCGGGCGGAGAAGAGATGAGCCTGTTTGCCGAAAGTGATGTGCACGCGGTGGTGTTTGGCGGCGCGGCGCTGGACGGGCCACGGCGGATCAACTGGAATTTTGTCGCGAGCGATCCGGCGGCAATCGATGAGGCGCGGCGCAAATGGGCGGCCGGGGATTGGCCGACAGTACCGGGGGAAGTTGAGCGGATTGAATTGCCTTAGTTCTGTGTCGCCTGTGAGTCAGTCATCGCTGGCAAGCCAGCTGCCACAGGTTTTCGCGTCGAATAGATATTCTGCAAACGACTCGAAAACTGTGGGAGCTGGCTTGCCAGCGATGGGGCCCTGTCAGGCATCACAAAAGTGAGTGCCTGCCACCAGAATCAACCCTTGAACACTTCATCCAGCAAGTCATGCATCGACTTGAACGCGCGCTTGGCGGTCTTCGCGTCGTACATCATCTTGCCCGGCACATTGGCATGCGGATCGGTGAACGAGTGCACCGCACCGCCGTAGCTGAGCAACTGCCAATCGACATTCGCCGCGTTCATCTCATCTTCAAACGCCGGCAATTGCTCTTTCGGCACCAGTGGATCGGCAGCGCCGTGCAGCACCAGCACCGAGCCCTTGATGTTCTTCGCGTCCGCCGGGTTCGGCGAATCCAGCGTGCCGTGGAACGACACCGCCGCTTTGACCGCCGCCCCGGTACGGGCCAGATCCAGTGCACAGCAACCGCCGAAGCAGAAACCGAACACCGCCAGTTTCGACGTATCGACCGCCGCCTCGCCCTGCTGTTGCAGTTGCTCGAACGCCGCCTGCATGCGCTTGCGCAGCAAAGCACGATCATTTTTCAGCGGCATCATCGCCGCGCCAGCCTGATCAGCGTTCTGCGGACGCACTGCCTGACCGTACACGTCGGCAATCAACACCACGTAGCCCTTGGCCGCAACCGACTTGGCGATCTCCTCCGCCCCGGCGCTGACGCCCATCCAGTTCGGCGCCATCAACAGGCCCGGGCGTGCGCCCTTGTGCTCGGCGTCGAAGGCCAGACGACCTTCAAAAGGCTGACCATCGAGCTGATAGACCACAGAACATACAGTGACTTGGCTCATTTCTGACTCCTGAATGTTAAACACCAGAATGAAAAAACCCGCCGAAGCGGGTTTTTCTACAACGTGATTAAGCTGACAGTTCAACCAGCAGCTTGTTCAGACGGGTCACATAAGCGGCCGGGTCTTTCAAGCTTTCGCCAGCCGCCAGGGCAGCCTGATCGAAGAGGATGTGCGACAGGTCGCCAAAACGCCCTTCGTTCTGCTCGCCGTCGAGTTTCTCGATCAGCGGGTGGCTTGGGTTGAATTCGAAGATCGGCTTCGAATCCGGCACTTTCTGCCCGCTGGCTTCGAGGATCTGGCGCATTTGCAGGCCGAGGTCCTGTTCGCCGATGGCCAGAATGGCTGGCGAGTCGGTCAGACGGTGGGAGACGCGAACCTCGGCAACGGAATCGCCCAGCGCAGTTTTCAGACGCTCGACCAGACCTTCTTTGGACTTGGCGACTTCTTCTGCGGCCTTCTTGTCCTCTTCCGAGTCCAGGTTGCCCAGATCGAGATCACCGCGCGCCACGTCGACAAAGGTCTTGCCGTCGAATTCGCTGAGGTAGCTCATCAGCCACTCGTCGATGCGGTCGGTCAGCAGCAGCACTTCGATGCCTTTCTTGCGGAAGACTTCCAGGTGCGGGCTGTTCTTGACCTGCGCGTAGGTTTCACCGGTGAGGTAGTAGATCTTGTCCTGACCTTCCTTGGCGCGGGCCAGGTAGTCAGCCAGACCGACAATTTGCTCGCCGTCGTCACCGTTGGTCGATGCAAAGCGCAGCAGACCGGCAATTTTTTCCTTGTTGGCGAAATCTTCTGCCGGGCCTTCTTTCATGACCTGGCCGAAGTTTTTCCAGAAGCCCTTGTATTGCTCAGGCTCGTTCTTCGCCAGTTTTTCCAGCATGTCCAGCACGCGCTTGGTCAGCGCGGTTTTCATCGAGTCGATGATCGGGTCTTTCTGCAGGATTTCCCGCGACACGTTCAGCGACAGGTCGTTGGAATCGACCACGCCCTTGATGAAGCGCAGGTACAGCGGCAGGAACGACTCGGCCTGATCCATTACGAATACACGTTGCACGTACAGCTTCAGGCCTTTCGGCGCTTCACGCTGGTACAGGTCGAACGGTGCGCGAGCCGGCACGTACAGCAGCGAGCTGTACTCAAGCTTGCCTTCGACCTTGTTGTGGCTCCAGGCCAACGGGTTTTCAAAGTCGTGGGCAATGTGCTTGTAGAACTCCTGGTATTCCTCGTCCTTCACTTCAGTGCGCGGACGGGTCCACAAGGCGCTGGCGCGGTTGACGGTTTCCCATTCAACGGCAGGCTTCTCTTCGCCTTCGGCAGCGGCCACTTCTTTCGGCAGCTCGATCGGCAGCGCGATGTGGTCGGAGTACTTCTTGATGATGTTGCGCAGACGCCAGCCATCGGCGAACTCGTCTTCACCGGATTTCAGGTGCAGGACGATGCGGGTACCGCGCTCTGGCTTGTCGATAGTGGCAACTTCGAACTCGCCCTCGCCTTTCGACGACCAGTGCACGCCTTCGCTGGCAGCAGTGCCGGCGCGACGGCTGTACACGTCAACTTTGTCCGCCACGATGAAGGCCGAGTAGAAGCCGACGCCGAACTGGCCGATCAGGTGCGAATCTTTCTTCTGATCGCCCGAGAGATTCTTCATGAAATCGGCGGTGCCCGATTTGGCGATGGTCCCCAGATGGGTGATCACATCGTCACGGTTCATGCCGATACCGTTGTCTTCGAGGGTGACGGTCTTGGCGTCCTTGTCGAAGCTCACCCGGATTTTCAGCTCGGCGCCACCTTCGAGCAACTCAGGCTTGGCCAGGGCTTCGAAGCGCAGCTTGTCGACAGCGTCAGAGGCGTTCGAGATCAATTCGCGAAGGAAAATTTCCTTGTTGGAATACAGCGAATGGATCATGAGGTGCAGCAGCTGCTTTACCTCGGTCTGGAAGCCCAGGGTTTCCTTTTGAGTTTCCACACTCATGGTCATCAAACTCCAATCAGATGGCAGTGGCCGCGACCCAGAAGGTCGGCGGCGGGTTGTTCACTGAGTTGGGGGCAGCGTTCAGGATTTCAAGGGCTCATCGATTTTGAAATGCGCGCGGGCGGTGGCAATCGGTTCGCTCTCGGTGCTTTGCCAGGCCGTGATAGCGACGTTGGCCACGCGCCGGCCCTGGCGACAGACCTGACACTTGGCCCAGGTGTCGCGAAACTGCCCGGCGCGCAGGTAATCCAGAGAGAAGTCGATGATCTTCGGCACCCCGGGCGCCCCGGTGAAGATCAGCAGATGCAACGCGGCCGCCAGCTCCATGAACCCGGCGATCACCCCGCCGTGAATGGCCGGCAATAAAGGGTTACCAATGTTGTCCTTATTCGCCGGCAGCTTGAACAGCAATTCATCACCGACTCGCGAGCATTCGACGCCGATCAGCCCGGCGTAGGGAATCATCCCCAGCAGCGGTGCGTAATCGCCTTGGGCGTGGGCCAGCAGCAATTGTTGCTTCCAGTCATCGCTCATGAGCGCTCTCCTTTGATCGTGCCGCCGAACCCGTGAGTGCCCTTCAGCCCCTTGCCCATGCGCATGAATGTGCCGACGACATGGGCGATCGGTTGCTGCGGGTCATCCTGATAGGCAAAGCCGCGGGCGAAGATCACGTCGGTGGTGACCCGGTAACACTGGGCAAAGCCGTAGACAGCCTTGTTGGGTTCGGCGGCGTGCATATAGTCGATGCGCAGATCCAGGGTCGGGCAGACTTCGAATTCCGGCAGCACGCACAACGTGGACATGCCGCACGCAGTGTCCATCAGCGAAGTGATGGCGCCGCCATGGATGACCCCGGTCTGCGGGTTGCCGACGATTTGCGCGCTGTACGGCAGCTTCACCGTCAGCCCTTCGCTGCTGGCGCTGTGCAGCGTCAAACCGAGCACCTGACAATGACGCAGAGCCGAAAGAAATCGTGTCGCGCGCTCAAAAACGGGGTTCTCAGCCATTTGATAATTACTCTCGTTAGAGCCTTGTGCCAGTAGTAGGAAATACGGCAAAAGTTCCACTAAAAAACAAACTTATATATCTGAACGAAATGAGGAACTTAACCTTTGGGGCTGTGCTCTTAAGGCCAGTAGTTAATTTCCATAAGGAGAAACACCCCATGCGTAAGACTTTAGCTATTGCCTTGATGTTGACCGCTTCCCTCGGTCTCGCTGCCTGCGATAAAAAATCCGAGGACAAAGCTCAAGATGCCAACAAACATGCTGAGCAAGCTCAGCAAGACATGAACAAAGCTCAGGATAAAGTGAACGACGCAGCAAAAGAAAACGCCGAAGCTGCCAAAGCTCAGGCTGAATCGAATCAAGCTGCTCAGGAAGAAGCTGCCAAGAAGCAATAATTGCGACTTGATGCAGAAAAAGAAAACCCGCCAAGTGCGGGTTTTCTTTTGCCTGTGATTTTTTGTCAGTGTTGGCTTCGAGGCTGTATTAAAGCAGTACGGTTCTAAAAGTCGGACTAATCATCAACAACAAACTGCAAATCAGGCCGACCAGCCACATCAGGCTACGCGCGGACGGCTTATCGGCCAGATAGAGCCACAGGTAGAGAATTCGCGCAATCACGAAGATGATCGCCAGGGCATCAATCAACCATCCCTGAGTCTGCGTGGTGTGCGCCATCAGCACGCCGACCGCAAACAGGATGAACGCTTCAATGCTGTTCTGATGCGCCGCCAGTGCCCGCGCGCCATAACCAGTGAGTTGCGCCTGTTGCTGGCGCGGCAGGTGGTTGTTGTAACCGCCCTGCTCTTTCATGGCTTTGCCCACCGGCATACGCGCGATGTAAATCAACAATGCACTGATAAACACACACCAGAACGGAATACTCATCAAGCAGCCTCTTTATTGGATTCGGGCAACGACGCCTCTGTAGGGGTATAGACCATCACGTCAAGAACGTCGGAATGAAACTCGCGGCGATACAACACCAGCACGACCCCGGCACTCATCAACATGAACAGCCACGGACTGACAAACCACGCCAGCATGCTCATCCCGAAGTAATAAGAGCGCAGGCCGAAGTTGAACTGGTTGGCCGCCATCGAAATGACCCGCGCCGCCCGCAGCGCGAAGGCTTTGCGCTCCTGCTCGGAAACCTGACGCTCACCGATCATCGGCGCCGAGCCGACCAGCACCGCCGCAAAGTTGTACTGGCGCATGCACCAGCTGAACGTGAAGAAGGCATAGACAAACACCAGCGCCAGGCACAGCAACTTGATCTCCGACATGCCCTGCGACGCCTGCTGGACCATCGGAATGTCCGCCAACAACGACACGGCGCGCTCGGACGCACCCAGTACGGTGAGAATGCCGGCGAGGATGATCAGGGTGCTGGAGGCAAAGAACGAGGCGTTACGCTCCAGATTGCCGATCACACTGGCGTCGGCAATGCGGTTGTCGCGCAGCAGCATGCGACGCATCCAGTCTTCGCGGTACAGGTGCAACACGCTGGCCAGGCAAGCCGTGTCGCGGGCCTTCCACGACGCATAACGGGTGTAGCCGCCCCAGCAGATGACAAACCAGAGCGCGGCCAGCAGATGGATCAGGTTGGCTTGGATGAACGACATTCGTTTTCCTGTGAAGTGTGAATGCATTACATAAAATCTTTGCAGTGCTTCGACGCTGACTCAGAGAAAAAGACACTGCCAGACGCCCATAAAAAATGCCCCGTATCGATTGATACGGGGCATTTCTGTTTAAGCGCTGAAGACCCGCTTGTGGCGGGTCAGACAACGTCAGGCAACCGCTTCACTGCGCTTGCCCAGCAGACGATCGCAGACCACGGCGACCACCAGGGTCATGACACAAGGCACCAGCCACGCCAGGCCCTGCTCGCTCAGCGGCAGATGCGACAGCTGCGACGGCATCCAGTCAGCCAGACCGGCGCCCTTCAGCGCGTCGATGGTGCCGAACACGAACGACACCAGCATCACAGGGCCGAGGATGCGGCCGTGTTCATGCCAGAAGTCCTTGCAGAAGCTCAGGGCCACCAGAACGATGCACGGCGGGTAGATCGCAGTCAGTACCGGGATCGAGAAGGCAATCAGCTTGGTCAGGCCCAGGTTCGACACCAGCAGCGAGAACGCGGCCAGGATGATCACCAGGGTCTTGTAGGACAGGGGCAGCACGCGGCTGAAGTATTCCGCGCAGGCACAGGTCAGGCCCACCGCCGTCACCAGGCATGCAAGCGAGATCAGCACTGCAAGGAAACCACTGCCCAGCGAACCGAAGGTGTGTTGCACATAAGCGTGCAGCACCGCCGCGCCGTTGGTGGCACCCGCCGCGACTTCATGGCTGCCGGAACCGAGGCGGAACAGGCTGATGTAGACCAGCGCCAGGCCGACACCGGCGATCAGGCCGGCAATGATTGCGTAACGGGTGATCAGCGCAGGCGAGTCAACGCCACGGGAGCGGATCGCGTTGACAATGACAATGCCGAACACCAAGGCGCCCAGGGTATCCATGGTCAGGTAACCATTGATGAAACCCTGGGAGAACGGCGCCGCGACGTATTCAGGCGTGGCCTGACCGATATCACCGGCCGGCAAGGCGAACGCAGCAATACCGAGCACCGCCAGGGCAATGATCTTCAGTGGCGCGAGAAAACGGCCAACGGTATCGAGCAGACGGCCCGGATACAGCGAGATGAAGAACACCAGCAGGAAGTACACCGAGCTGTAGAGGAACAGCGCCAGCGGGCTTTCGCCGGTCAGCGGCGCCAGACCCACTTCGAACGACACGGTCGCGGTCCGCGGGGTGGCGAACAGCGGGCCAACCGCCAGGTAGCACGCAGCGGCGAGCACACCGCCGGCGATCTTGCCGATCGGGCTACTCAGCGCGTCCATCGCGCCGCCAACCTTGGCCAGGGCAACGACAGTGACCACCGGCAGACCCACCGCCGTGATCAGGAAACCCAGCGCCGCCATCCAGACGTTGGGTCCGGACTGCAAGCCGACGATCGGCGGGAAGATGATGTTACCGGCCCCGACGAACAGGGCAAATGTCATAAAACCAAGTGCCAGGATGTCCTGACCTTTCAAGACTTTCATTAAGGAAATACCACACTACTGAATCGGAATTTAGAGGGGGATTTCCCTGTGGGGTTAGGGAAATGCTGTCAGTCCGTATAAGACTGACCCGTTTAGCGCGTTGCATGCCTTGTGGGCGGCAGACGCAAAAATGGCTGCTAGCCTAACGAATTTGTCTGACAAACGCACTGTTTGAGGGCGAACTATCCGATACACGACGTGTCTGTGTCGCGTTTACGCATTTATTTTTCCTACAGAAAACTCTGCAGGAAGAGCCAGACTATGTAGTGAGGGGATTTATCCCCGATGGGGCGCGCAGCGGCCCTGATTTATACCGGAGATTCTTTCAGACGACTGTATTCACCGGTTTTGGGGCCGCTTCGCAGCCCATCGGGGATAAATCCCCTCGCCACAAAAGCCAACCAAATGCCAGAAACGACAAAGGCCACCCGAAGGTGGCCTTTGTTTGGTGAAGCGTCAGCTAAGCGCGAGGCTTACTTGACAGCCCAACCGGTCAGCTCGGCCAGGGCCTTGCCGATGTCTGCCAGCGAACGCACGGTTTTCACGCCTGCGTCTTGCAGCGCAGCGAATTTCTCGTCTGCAGTGCCTTTGCCGCCAGAGATGATTGCGCCAGCATGGCCCATGCGCTTGCCCGGAGGAGCAGTCACACCAGCGATGTAGGAAACAACCGGCTTGGTCACGTGTGCCTTGATGTAGGCAGCCGCTTCTTCTTCAGCCGAACCGCCGATCTCACCGATCATCACGATCGCTTCGGTCTTCGGGTCTTCCTGGAACAGCTTCAGGATGTCGATGAAGTTCGAACCCGGGATCGGGTCACCACCGATGCCGACGCAAGTCGACTGACCGAAACCGGCGTCAGTGGTCTGCTTCACAGCTTCGTAGGTCAGGGTGCCGGAACGCGAAACGATACCGACCTTGCCTGGCAAGTGAATGTGACCTGGCATGATGCCGATCTTGCATTCGCCTGGGGTGATCACGCCTGGGCAGTTAGGGCCGATCAGGGTAACACCCAGCTCGTCGCACTTAACTTTAGCGTCCAGCATGTCCAGGGTAGGGATGCCTTCGGTGATGCAGACGATCAGCTTGATGCCGCCGAACGCTGCTTCCAGGATCGAATCCTTGCAGAAAGGAGCCGGAACGTAGATCACGCTGGCGGTAGCGCCAGTGGCGGCTACTGCGTCTTTAACGGTGTTGAATACTGGCAGACCCAGGTGCTCGGTGCCGCCTTTGCCTGGAGTAACACCACCCACCATCTTGGTGCCGTACTCGATGGCTTGCTGGGTGTGGAAACTACCTTGCGAACCGGTAATACCCTGGCAGATAACTTTGGTGTCTTTATTGATCAGGACGCTCATTATTTGCCCTCCGCAGCTTTGACAACTTGTTGAGCAGCGTCGGTCAGGCTGGTAGCAGCGATGATGTTCAAACCGCTTTCTGCCAGTACTTTAGCGCCCAGCTCAGCGTTGTTGCCTTCAAGGCGAACAACAACCGGGATTTTCACGCCGACTTCTTTCACGGCGCCGATGATGCCTTCGGCAATCATGTCGCAGCGAACGATGCCGCCGAAGATGTTGACCAGTACTGCAGCGACGTTGGTGTCGGACAGGATGATCTTGAACGCTTCAGTTACGCGTTCCTTGGTTGCACCACCACCTACGTCGAGGAAGTTGGCTGGCTTGCCGCCGTGCAGGTTGACGATGTCCATGGTACCCATGGCCAGACCGGCACCGTTGACCATGCAGCCGATGTTGCCTTCCAGCGCTACGTAGTTCAGTTCGAACTTGGCAGCGTGCGCTTCGCGCGGATCGTCTTGCGACGGATCGTGGAAAGTCTTCAGCTTAGGCTGACGGTACATGGCGTTGGCGTCGATGTTGATCTTGGCGTCCAGGCAGTGCAGATCGCCGTCAGCCTTGATCACCAGCGGGTTCACTTCCAGCAGAGCCAGATCGTGATCCTGGAACAGTTTGGCCAGACCTACGAAGATCTTGGCGAACTGGGCAACTTGCTTGCCTTCCAGACCCAATTGGAACGCCAGCTCGCGACCCTGGAATGGCTGAGCGCCAACCAGTGGATCGATAGTGGCTTTCAGAATTTTTTCTGGAGTGTCGTGAGCGATTTTCTCGATGTCCACGCCACCTTCGGTGGAAGCCATGAACACGATGCGACGGCTCGAACGGTCAACGACAGCGCCCAGGTACAGCTCTTTAGCGATATCAGTGCACGATTCAACCAGGATCTTGGTGACTGGCTGACCATTGGCGTCAGTCTGGTAAGTCACCAGACGCTTGCCCAGCCACTGCTGTGCGAAGGCCTTGGCGTCTTCTTTGTTGCGAACCAGCTTGACGCCGCCCGCTTTACCGCGACCACCGGCGTGGACCTGGGCTTTGACAACCCACTCGCTGCCGCCGATTTTGTCGCAAGCTTCTGCTGCTGCTTCCGGGGTGTCTACTGCGTAACCAGTGGAAACTGGCAGGCCGTATTCAGCGAACAGCTGCTTACCCTGATACTCGTGAAGATTCATGCTTTTTACCGTCTTCGTTAGGTACTGCGCATTCGGCGCTGCGCTCTTGATGAGTGCCGCGCCACCTGTGACTGCTGCTTGCGTAGCTTTTCCGGGTACCCGGTGCAGCTACGCAAGACTGCGTCCAGCGGACATTCCGCGGTGAGACTTGCTCGCAAGGCTCACGACGGGCCGTTACCGCCGTGGTTTCTTATTGTGTCTTAACGCTTCTTGCGGTTGGCAATGTGGATGGCGCCGCCATTCACCGCCAGAGCAGCTTCGTGCAAGGCTTCAGACAGGGTCGGATGGGAGAAAACCATCATGCCCAGGTCTTCAGCGCTGGTGCCGAATTCCATACCGATCGCGCCTTGCTGAACCAGTTCTGCAGCGCTCGGGCCAATCACGTGCACGCCCAATACGCGGTCGGTCTTGGCATCAGCGATGACCTTGACGAAACCACCGGTATCGTTGGCGGCCATGGCACGGCCGGAAGCGGCGAACGGGAAGGTGCCGACGTTAACTTCAACGCCTTCGGCTTTCAAGGCCTGCTCGGTTTTGCCAACCCACGCGATTTCCGGGTGAGTATAAATAACCGAAGGGATCAGGTCATAGTTCATCTGGGCTTTATGGCCCTTGATGCGCTCGACAACCATGATGCCCTCTTCCGAGGCTTTGTGCGCCAGCATCATGCCGCGAACCACGTCACCGATGGCGTAGACGCCCGGTACGGTGGTGGCGCAGTGATCGTCAACGTGCACGAAACCGCGCTCGTCCAGGGTCACGCCGCTGTCGGCAGCCAGCAGATCAGTGGTCACCGGACGGCGACCAACGGCTACGATCAGCTTGTCGAACGTGATGGACTGTTCGCCGTTGGCATCGGTGTAGTTCACAACGACTTCGTCGCCGTTGACTTTCGAACCGGTTACGCGAGCGCCCAGCTTGATGTCCAGACCCTGTTTGGTCAGGGTTTTCAGCGCTTCCTTGGAAACAGCGGTGTCCGCTGCCATCAGGAAAGTGTCCAGTGCTTCGAGGACAACCACTTCGGAGCCCAGACGCGACCATACCGAACCCAGTTCCAGACCGATCACGCCAGCGCCGATGACGCCCAGACGTTTTGGTACGGATTGGAATTCCAGCGCGCCAGTCGAATCGACGATGACTTTCTGATCGACCGGAGCCGGTGGAATGTCGATCGGACGCGAGCCTGGAGCCAGGATGACGTTTTCAGCTTCGATGACTTCAACCGAGCCGTCCGGCTTGGTGACTTCGACTTTCTTGCCAGCCAGCAGCTTGCCGTGGCCCTGGATCGAAGTAACGCCGTTGGCCTTGAACAGGGTGGCAACGCCGCCGGTCAGGTTCTTGACGATGCCAGCCTTGCGGCCAATCATCGCAGCGACGTCCATTTTGACTTCGCCAGTCGAGATACCGTGAACGTTGAAGCTCTCTTTGGCTTCCTTGTACTTCCAGGAGCTGTCCAGCAGCGCCTTGGACGGAATGCAGCCGACGTTCAGGCAAGTACCGCCGAGGGCTTGCTTGCCTTCAGCGTCGGTGTACTTCTCGATGCAGGCAGTGGTGAGACCCAACTGCGCGGCCTTGATGGCAGCTACATAGCCGCCAGGGCCGGCACCGATCACTACTACGTCAAATTTCTGCGACATTCAAAAAATCCTCTTTAGCGAAAAGCTTCAAGCCGCGCGCTGCAGGCCGTACCGCCGTTTCCGGCGGTACGCCACCTGCAGCGCATGGCTGCTTCTATCAGATATCCAGCAACAGACGCGCCGGATCTTCCAGCAGGTTCTTGATGGTCACCAGGAAAGTCACAGCTTCTTTGCCATCGATCAGACGGTGATCGTAGGACAGTGCCAGGTACATCATCGGACGGATCACGACCTGACCGTTGATGGCCATAGGACGCTGGATGATGTTGTGCATGCCCAGAATCGCTGCCTGCGGCGGGTTGACGATCGGGGTCGACATCATCGAACCGAAGGTACCACCGTTGGTGATGGTGAAGGTACCGCCGGTCATCTCTTCCATCGACAGTTTGCCGTCACGGGCTTTCTTGCCGAAAGTGGCGATGCCGCCTTCGATTTCAGCCAGGCTCATCAGCTCGGCGTTACGCAGAACCGGTACAACCAGGCCACGGTCGCTGGAAACGGCAACACCGATGTCGGCGTAGCCGTGGTAAACGATGTCCGCGCCGTCGATCGAAGCGTTGACTGCCGGGAAGCGCTTCAGTGCTTCGGTGGCGGCTTTCACGAAGAACGACATGAAGCCCAGGCGTACGCCGTTGTGGGACTTCTCGAACAGGTCCTTGTACTTCGAACGCAGTGCCATGACTTCGGTCATGTCGACTTCGTTGAAAGTGGTCAGCATGGCCATGTTCGACTGGGCTTCAACCAGACGCTCGGCAACCTTGGCACGCAGACGGGTCATCGGTACGCGCTTCTCAACGCGGTCGCCGGCAGCGAATACCGGAGCAGCAGCGGCTGGAGCAGCGGCTTTCGCAGGAGCAGCAGCCGGAGCGGCTTTCTTCGCGGCAACAGCAGCGACCACGTCTTCCTTGGTCACACGACCGCCTTTGCCGGTACCGGCAACGGAAGCGATGTTGATGCCGTTTTCTTCAGCCAGCTTGCGCGCAGCCGGAGCAGCAACAGGATCGTCTTCGCCTTCGGCAGCAGCCGGGGCAGCGGCAGCAGCGGCAGCAGCGGCTGGAGCAGCGGCAGCAGCGCCGCCCGCTTCGATGGAGCCCAGGACTTCGTCGGACAGAACGGTGTCGCCTTCGTTCTTGACGATTGCGCCCAGCACGCCGTCGGCGGTCGCCAGCACTTCCAGTACGACTTTGTCGGTTTCGATGTCGACGATCAGGTCGTCACGCTTGACGGCGTCGCCCGGTTTTTTGTGCCAGGTGGCAACGGTGCCATCGGCAACCGATTCCGGGAAAGTGGGGGCTTTGATCTCGATAGCCATTATCTGTGGTTCCTTAAATTCGGTTTCAGGTGCGCGAAGGCATTAAACGGTAAACGCGTCTTGCAGCAGTTTTTCCTGCTGCTCGGCGTGCATCGATGCGTAACCACAAGCTGGGGCAGCAGAAGCCTCACGGCCCGCGTACTCGAGTACGAGAGACTTGTCGAGGTTACCGATGCTGCGACGCAGGTGGTGCTGGCTGCAGTACCAGGCGCCCTGGTTCATCGGCTCTTCCTGACACCAAACGGCATGCTTGACGTTGGTGTAAGGCGCCAGGACTTCTTTCAAGTCGTCCTCAGGGAATGGATACAGCTGCTCGATACGCACGATGGCGATATCGTCACGGCCTTCGGCACGACGTTTTTCCAGCAGGTCGTAGTAGACCTTGCCGCTACACAGAACAACGCGCTCGACCTTTTTCGGGTCCAGGGCATCGATTTCCGGGATCACGGTCTGGAACGAACCTTCAGCCAGATCTTCCAGAGTCGAGACGGCCAGCTTGTGGCGCAGCAGCGACTTAGGCGTCAGCACTACCAGAGGTTTGCGCAGCGGGCGAATCACCTGACGACGCAGCAAGTGGTAGATCTGGGCCGGGGTGGTCGGCATGCACACCTGAATGTTGTGCTCGGCGCACAGCTGCAGGTAACGCTCAAGACGTGCCGAGCTGTGCTCAGGGCCCTGACCTTCGTAGCCGTGTGGCAACAGCATGGTCAGACCGCAGAGACGGCCCCACTTGTGCTCGCCGCTGGTGATGAACTGGTCGATAACAACCTGTGCACCGTTGGCGAAGTCGCCGAACTGGGCTTCCCAGATCACCAGCGCGTTCGGCGTGGTGGTCGAGTAACCGTATTCGAAGGCCAGTACCGCTTCTTCCGACAGGAACGAGTCGTACAGGTCAAAGCGTGGCTGACCGTCGTACAGGTTCTGCAGCGGAATGTAGGTGCCCGCGTCTTTCTGGTTGTGCAGTACAGCGTGACGGTGCGAGAACGTACCGCGGCCGATGTCCTGACCGGTCATGCGGATCGGGTGACCTTCGAACGCCAGGGTCGCGTACGCCATGGTTTCGGCGTAACCCCAGTTGATCGGCAGGCCGCCGGCTTGCATCTTCTGACGGTCTTCGTAGATCTTCGCGACCTGACGCTGAACCACGAAGCCTTCCGGAATTTCCAGCAGCTTGGCGGACAGTTCTTGCAGGGTCTTCAGATCGAAGCGCGTGTCGTGACGCGCAGTCCAGGCGTGGCCCAGATACGGACGCCAGTCCACGAACAGCTCTTTGTTCGGCTCTTTGACCAGCGATTTCACTACGTGCAGACCGTTGTCCAGCGCGTTGCGGTACTCGTCGACCTTGGCCTGAACACGCTCAGCGTCCAGTACACCGGCCTGAGTCAGACGATCAGCGTACAGCTCACGGGTGGTGCGCTGTTTGGTGATCTGCTGGTACATCAGAGGCTGGGTACCGCTTGGCTCGTCGGCCTCGTTGTGGCCGCGACGACGGTAGCAGACCAGGTCGATCACCACGTCACGCTTGAACTGCATGCGGTAGTCGATGGCCAGCTGGGTCACGAACAGCACGGCTTCCGGATCGTCACCATTCACATGGAGGATCGGCGCCTGGATCATCTTCGCAACGTCGGTGGCGTACTCGGTAGAACGCGAGTCCAGCGGGTTGCTGATGGTGAAACCAACCTGGTTGTTGATCACGATGTGCACGGTACCGCCGGTCTTGAAACCGCGGGTCTGCGACATCTGGAAGGTTTCCATGACCACGCCCTGACCGGCGAATGCCGCGTCACCGTGGATGGAGATCGGCAGAACCTTCTCACCCGTCGGGTCGTTACGACGATCCTGACGAGCGCGAACCGAACCTTCTACCACCGGGGAAACGATTTCCAGGTGGGACGGGTTGAACGCCATGGCCAGGTGAACTTCACCGCCGGCGGTCATCACGTTGGACGAGAAGCCCTGGTGGTATTTAACGTCACCGGAACCCAGCTCGACCTTCTTCTTGCCTTCGAACTCGTCGAACAGCTCGCGCGGGTTCTTGCCGAAGGTGTTGACCAGCACGTTCAGACGGCCACGGTGGGCCATGCCGATGACGACTTCCTTGGTGCCGTAGGAACCGGAACGCTGGATCAGCTCGTCGAGCATCGGGATCAGGCTTTCGCCGCCTTCCAGACCGAAACGCTTGGTGCCCGGGTATTTGGTGCCCAGGTATTTCTCCAGGCCTTCACCGGCAGTCACGCGCTCAAGCAGGTGGCTCTTGATGTCGGCGGAGTACGTCGGACGACCACGCACGCTTTCCAGACGCTGCTGGAACCACTGGCGCTGCTCGGAATCGGTGATGTGCGTAAATTCAGCGCCGATGGTGCGGCAATATGTCTGCTGCAACGCTTCGTGAATTTCGCGTAGGCTCGCTTCCTCTTTGCCGATGAACAGGTCGCCGGCACGGAAGGTCGTATCAAGATCGGCATTGGTCAAGCCGTAATGATTGATCGACAGGTCTGCAGGTGCAGGACGCTGCCACAGCCCCAGCGGGTCAAGCTGGGCTGCCTGGTGGCCACGCATACGGTAGGCCTGGATCAATCGCAGCACTTCAACTTGCTTCTTCTCGTGCTCACTGCTCACGCTGCCGGCGGAAACCGGTTGGGCGCGGCGCTGGTTCTTTGCCAGCAGCACGAAATGATCGCGAATTGTGGAGTGCGAAACATCAGTGGCAGAGCTGCCGTCGGCTGGCAGCTTCTGAAAGTAGGTGCGCCACTCTTCTGGCACAGCGTTAGGGTCGTGCAGGTAGAGCTCATAAAGCTCTTCCACATAGGCAGCGTTTCCACCTGAAAGGTAGGCGCTGTTCCACATGCGCTGCATCACGCTTTCTTGCATGCTTGGTCACCCTCGGTTAGGGGAACACCATCGGCGTCAATACCGAGCAAACTTGCAGAAGTCCGAATGCAGCGACCAAAACAAGCCACTTAGGATCACGCTGATAGTCCGGGTACCAGCCCGGATGCCCCTGCTTGTCTCATTTCTTCAAAATAAGAGCTGCAGCTTGTGGCTACTGCTCTGGTTATAGCCATGACGCGGGTTGAAGCCCGCGCCACAGCCTCTTCGGTACAGCGGTTCTACGGTTACAGCAGCTGAATCACACGCCGCTCGAGAGCAACATGTTACGGATGTGACCGATGGCCTTAGTCGGGTTCAGGCCTTTCGGACATACGTTGACGCAGTTCATGATGCCCCGGCAGCGGAAGACGCTGAACGGGTCATCGAGCGAAGCCAGACGCTCGGACGTCTTGGTGTCACGGCTGTCTGCCAGGAAGCGGTACGCTTGCAGCAGTGCAGCCGGGCCCAGGAACTTGTCCGGGTTCCACCAGAAGGACGGGCACGAGGTCGAGCAGCAGGCGCACAGGATGCACTCGTACAGACCGTCGAGCTTTTCACGCTCTTCAGGGGACTGCAGACGCTCGATGGCCGGAGCCGGCGTGTCGTTCTGCAGGTAAGGCTTAACCTTCTCGTATTGCTTGTAGAAGATGCTCATATCGACAACCAGGTCACGGATAACCGGCAAACCTGGCAGCGGACGAACGATCAACTTGTTGCCTTTTACGACGGCGGACAGCGGCGTGATGCACGCCAGGCCGTTTTTGCCGTTGATGTTCATGCCGTCGGAGCCGCAGACACCTTCACGGCAAGAGCGACGATAGGAGAAACCCTCGTCCTGCTCTTTGATCAGGGCCAGCACGTCCAGCACCATCAGGTCTTTACCACCGGTATCGACCTGGAATTCCTGCATGAACGGCGCAGCGTCCTGATCAGGGTTGTAGCGATAAACACTGACTTGCAACATGGCGGTCACCCTTAATAAGTCCGGACTTTAGGTTCGAAAGTCGGAACAGTCTTCGGCGAGAAGTTTACGGCACGCTTGGCGACGCGTTTCTCACCCGGGAAGTACAGGGTGTGGCACAGCCAGTTTTCGTCGTCACGGTCTTCGAAGTCTTCACGGGCGTGAGCGCCGCGGGACTCTTTACGTACTTCGGCCGCGATGGCGGTAGCTTCAGCCACTTCCAGCAGGTTTTGCAGTTCCAGAGCTTCGATACGCGCGGTGTTGAACGCTTGCGACTTATCGTTGATCTTCACGTTGGCGATGCGCTTGCGCAGATCGGCCAGCTGAGCGATACCCTTCTGCATGTACTCGCCAGTACGGAATACACCGAAGTAGTTCTGCATGCAGCTTTGCAGCTCGCGACGCAGGGTGGCCACGTCTTCGCCATCGGTACGGCCGTTCAGCGCGTTCAGGCGCGACAGGGCAGCTTCGATGTCGGATTCGGTAGCGTCGTCGTATTCGATACCGTCGGTCAGCGCCTTTTCCAGGTGCAGGCCGGCAGCGCGGCCGAATACCACCAGGTCGAGCAGCGAGTTGCCGCCCAGACGGTTGGCACCGTGCACCGATACGCAAGCCACTTCGCCTACCGCGAACAGACCCGGAATGATCTGGTCCACGCCTTCGGCGTTCTGGGTGATCGCCTGACCGTGAATGTTGGTGGCAACGCCGCCCATCATGTAGTGGCAGGTCGGAACAACCGGAACCGGCGCAACCACCGGGTCAACGTGAGCGAACGTCTTCGACAGTTCGCAGATGCCTGGCAGACGGCTGTGCAGCACTTCCTCGCCCAGGTGGTCGAGTTTGAGCATCACGTGGTCGCCATTCGGACCGCAACCGTTGCCGGCGATGATTTCTTTAACCATCGAACGGGCAACCACGTCACGACCGGCCAGGTCTTTCGCGTTCGGAGCATAACGCTCCATGAAACGCTCGCCGTGCTTGTTGATCAGGTAACCACCTTCACCACGGCAACCTTCGGTCACCAGGACACCGGCGCCGGCGATGCCGGTCGGGTGGAACTGCCACATTTCGATGTCTTGTACCGGTACGCCGGCACGCAGAGCCATACCAACGCCGTCACCGGTGTTGATCAGGGCGTTGGTGGTGGAGGCGTAGATACGGCCAGCACCGCCAGTCGCCAGCACAGTGGCTTTGGCGCGGATGTACGAGGTTTCGCCGGTTTCGATGCAGATCGCGATCACACCGACGAATTCGCCTTCCTGGTTCTTCACCAGGTCGACAGCGTAGTACTCGTTCAAGAACGTGGTGCCGGCTTTCAGGTTGCCCTGATAAAGCGTGTGCAGCAGCGCGTGACCGGTACGGTCGGACGCCGCGCAGGTACGAGCAGCCTGGCCGCCTTTACCGTAGTCCTTGGACTGACCACCGAACGGACGCTGGTAGATACGACCCTGTTCGGTACGCGAGAACGGCAGACCCATGTGGTCCAGCTCGAAAACGGCAGCCGGGCCTTCCTGACACATGTATTCGATAGCGTCCTGGTCACCGATGTAGTCGGAACCCTTGACGGTATCGTACATGTGCCAGCGCCAGTCATCGTTCGGGTCGGCGGACGCGATTGCGCAGGTGATGCCGCCCTGGGCGGATACAGTGTGCGAACGGGTCGGGAAAACCTTGGTGATCACCGCAGTCTTGTGACCGCCCTGTGCCAGCTGCAGCGCAGCGCGCATGCCGGCACCGCCACCACCAATGATGATGGCGTCGAAAGAAATCGTTGGAATGTTAGCCATGACTCAGATACCCCAGAGAATCTGCACACCCCAGACGAAGTAAGCGAACATCGCAACGCCGCATACTGCCTGGAAAAGGAAACGTATAGCCGTCGCGGACTTGCCGAACGCCATTGGCGTCAGGTAGTCAGTCGCGATGGTCCACATGCCGACCCAGGCGTGAGCGCCGAGGGCAACAAGGGCCAGGAGGCTGAAAATACGCATCCCGTTGTGGGCGAACAGTTCATGCCACTGGGCATACTCGAGGCCTGGGTGGGCCACGACGTATCCGATCAGAAAGATGAAGTAAGCCGCGAGAACGACCGCCGACACACGTTGCGCCATCCAGTCATAGAGGCCCGAACGCGAGAGGTTCGTGACGTTAGTTACCATATCCAAACTCCTGCCAGAACGATTACCACCACGGAAACGGCGATAACGATTTTCGAGCCCAGCTTGCCGCCTTCCAGCGTCTCACCGATGCCCATGTCCATGATCAAATGGCGCACACCGGCAACCAGGTGATACAGCAGAGCGGACAGGATGCCCCAAATCACTAGCTTGGCTAGCGGACTGGTCAGACACGCTTTCACCTGACCGAAGCCTTCCTCGGAGCTCAGCGACTTGTCCAATGCGTAAAGCATGATGGCAAGGCACACAAAGAGGATGACACCGGAGATTCGGTGAAGAATGGACGTGTAAGCAGTGACTGGGAGTTTGATGGTCCTTAGGTCTAGGTTTACAGGTCGTTGGCTTTTCACGGCTTTTTTTTCACACTGAAGAGCCCCTAACAATCAGGGCAAAGTTGTTGGGGAGTGCACTGGTCAGGTAACCACCACCCAGGGATGCGACCCCCAATGAAAGCAAGCCCAAAAGCCCTTGGCGGTCGGTGGCCGAGTATAGACAGTTAGGCTACTAATGACAACGCAATCACCTACCCCCAATAGCTGATTGCACAAGTCGCATAAAAGGCGTAAATGGCAGTCAATTTCGAGGAAAAAGTGCGCTTAAAGCCTTCTGGAGCAAGACTTTAGGCAAATTGACATTCGAATTTATCTCACTATAGTGGTGCGGGCCCTGCGTGGGGGGTCTGTCTGATGGTTCAAGCATAAATAGGAGGCCACATGGCTGACAAAAAAGCGCAGTTGATCATCGAGGGCGCAGCCCCCGTCGAGCTGCCCATTTTAACCGGCACCGTTGGTCCCGATGTAATTGATGTTCGGGGCCTGACGGCCACGGGCCGCTTCACTTTCGACCCGGGTTTCATGTCGACCGCCTCGTGCGAATCGAAAATCACCTATATCGACGGCGACAACGGCATTCTGTTGCACCGCGGCTACCCGATCGAACAGCTGGCTGAAAAGTCGGACTACCTGGAAACCTGCTACCTGCTGCTCAACGGCGAACTGCCGACCGCAGAACAGAAGGCCCAGTTCGTCAGCACCGTGAAAAACCACACCATGGTTCACGAGCAGCTGAAAACCTTCTTCAACGGCTTCCGTCGCGACGCCCACCCGATGGCCGTCATGTGCGGCGTAGTCGGCGCCCTCTCGGCCTTCTACCACGACTCCCTGGACATCAATAACCCGCAGCATCGCGAAATCTCCGCGATCCGTCTGGTTGCCAAGATGCCGACCCTGGCAGCGATGGTTTACAAGTACTCCATGGGTCAACCCATGATGTACCCGCGCAACGACCTGACGTACGCGGAAAACTTCCTGCACATGATGTTCAACACCCCGTGCGAGATCAAACCGATCAGCCCGGTGCTCGCCAAGGCCATGGACCGGATCTTCATCCTCCACGCCGACCACGAGCAGAACGCGTCGACCTCCACCGTGCGTCTGGCCGGCTCTTCGGGTGCCAACCCGTTCGCCTGTATCGCCGCCGGCATCGCCGCACTGTGGGGCCCTGCCCACGGCGGTGCGAACGAAGCCGTATTGACCATGCTCGACGAGATTGGCGATGTGTCCAACATCGACAAGTTCATCGCCAAGGCCAAGGACAAGAACGATCCGTTCAAGCTGATGGGCTTCGGTCACCGCGTTTACAAGAACCGCGACCCTCGCGCGACTGTCATGAAGCAGACCTGCGACGAAGTACTGAAAGAGCTGGGCATCAACAACGATCCGCAACTCGAACTGGCCATGCGCCTGGAAGAGATCGCTCTGACCGACCCGTACTTCATCGAACGCTCGCTGTACCCAAACGTCGACTTCTACTCGGGGATCATCCTCAAGGCGATCGGCATTCCAACCAGCATGTTCACCGTGATTTTCGCCCTGGCACGTACTGTCGGCTGGATCTCCCACTGGAAAGAGATGCTCTCCAGCCCGTACAAGATCGGCCGTCCGCGCCAGCTGTACACCGGCTACGAGTCGCGTGATATCACCAAGTTGGAAGACCGCAAATAAGACCTGTCTTGCGATAATGTCTTGAAGTTGTACCGGGAACGGCCTCTGTTTATATAGGGGCCGTTTTTGTTTGTTTGGTCTCAGCGGCCTGCGGGCCGACTGTGACTGTGGTTAGGGGGCATATCCGTTTTTGCGGGTGTTGCCGCTGGCGGTTTCGCTCTTACAGCGACTCACTTTTCCAAACGCCGAAAAGTAAGCAAAAGGCTTTGCCCCGGCGTACGGCACTTCGCTGAGGCTCAGTGTTCCCTCGCTACGGTGTCCATCCGGGGGCATCGCCTACGGTTTGCTTCGCTGCACCTCCTCTCGATGTGTTCGACTTCGTCGAACGGCGCTGCGCGCCTACCCCCTGATGAACACCTTCGCTCGGCCTGCCGAAGGGGCAAAAGATCAAAAGCCACATCAAAAGCCAGAACCACATCAAAAGCCAGAGCCAGAGCCAGAGCAAAAGATCGCAGCCTTCGGCAGCTCCTACAATTGAACCCGGTACCCCCACTAGAAATTGCTCGTCCGACGGGCCGGCAAGCACGCTCCCGCCGCGACCGCCCGCATCCTTAAGGCCGAGTGTCAGCTCGCCTGCTCTTGATCTTGATCCACGGGCGACGTCGGAAGGCTGAGTGGAGGGATTGATCCGGGGGTGGGAGCGCAGCGACCGTTTGGCGAAGCCAAACACAGCGAGAGGAGGTGCAGCGAAGCAAATCGTAGGCGCTGCGCACGGATCGATCCCGGAGCGAAGGGACCCCGAGCCCCAGCGAGCGGGCCGGACGCAGGAGCAAGCGTTTTTTTGCTTACTTTTTTAGGTGTTTGTAAAAAAAGTGAGTCGCCGTAAGGGCGAAACCCTAAGCCGCCGTTACCGCAGCAACGGATATGTACACAATTCCAGCCCGATAACCGCCCACAAAAAAATGCCCCGATCTCTCAACCGGGGCATTCAGCACAACATTTAAAAAACCATCAAGCGATCAGTGCGAAACCGCCCCACTCGCCCCCAACCCCGTCTGCGAACGCACAAACTGCGGGAAGAACAGCGCCCGCTCGTTCTCGGCAGCCGCCGACTTGTCGGTGATCGAGAAGAACCAGATACCGATGAACGCAATGACCATCGAAAACAGAGCCGGGTACTCGTACGGGAAGATCGCCTTCTCGTGATGCAGAATCTGCACCCAGATGGTCGGGCCAAGGATCATCAGCCCCACCGCACTCACCAGCCCCAGCCAGCCGCCGATCATCGCACCACGGGTGGTCAGCTTCTTCCAGTACATCGAAAGCAGCAGCACCGGGAAGTTACAGCTTGCCGCGATGGAGAACGCCAGGCCGACCATGAACGCGATGTTCTGGCTTTCGAACAGGATGCCCAGGCCGATGGCCAGCACGCCCAGTGCTATGGTGGTGATCTTCGATACGCGAATTTCATCCCTGTCGTTGGCCTTGCCCTTCTTGATCACGCTGGCATACAGGTCGTGCGACACCGCGGACGCACCGGCCAGGGTCAGACCCGCCACAACCGCCAGAATGGTCGCGAACGCCACCGCCGAGATAAAGCCGAGGAAGATGCTGCCACCCACCGCGTCAGCCAAGTGCACCGCCGCCATATTGTTGCCGCCGAGCAGAGCGCCCGCTGCATCTTTAAAGGCCGGGTTGGTGCTGACCAGCAGGATCGCGCCGAAGCCGATGATGAAGGTCAGGATGTAGAAGTAGCCAATGAAACCCGTGGCGTACAACACGCTCTTGCGCGCTTCCTTGGCGTCACTCACGGTGAAGAAGCGCATCAGGATGTGCGGCAGGCCGGCGGTACCGAACATCAGCGCCAACCCCAGGGAGAACGCCGAAACCGGATCTTTCACCAGACCGCCCGGGCTCATGATCGCCTCACCTTTGGGGTGAACCTTGATCGCTTCGGAGAACAGCATGTTGAAGTCGAAGTTGACGTGTTTCATCACCATCAGCGCCATGAACGAGGCACCGGACAGCAATAGCACAGCCTTGATGATCTGCACCCAGGTGGTCGCCAGCATGCCGCCGAACAGCACATACATGCACATCAGGATACCGACCAGAATCACAGCGACGTAGTAGTCGAGGCCGAACAGTAGCTGGATCAGTTTGCCGGCACCGACCATTTGCGCGATCAGGTAGAACGCCACCACCACCAGCGAACCACAGGCAGACAGGGTACGGATCTGGGTTTGCCCGAGGCGGTAGGACGCCACGTCGGCAAAGGTGTATTTGCCCAGGTTGCGCAGGCGCTCGGCGATCAGGAACAGAATGATCGGCCAGCCCACCAGGAAGCCGATCGAATAGATCAGGCCATCGTAGCCGGAGGTGAACACCAGCGCGGAAATCCCCAGGAAGGACGCCGCCGACATGTAGTCACCGGCAATCGCCAGACCGTTCTGGAAACCAGTGATCTTGCCGCCCGCCGCATAGTAGTCGGCGGCCGATTTGTTGCGCTTGGACGCCCAGTAGGTAATGCACAGGGTGGCCCCGACGAACACCACGAACATGGCGATCGCGGAGACGTTGAGTGGTTGTTTGTGGACTTCGCCAGTCAAGGCGTCAGCGGCCCAGACGGCCGGGGCGAACGCTGCGATGCTCAAAAGAGCCAGTAGACGCCGGATCATTGCTGAGCCTCCTTGAGAATCGCATTGTTCAGGTCGTCAAACTCGCCGTTGGCGCGCCGTACGTAGATCGCGGTCAGGATGAAGGCCGAGACAATCAGGCCGACACCGATCGGAATGCCCCAGGTGATCGAAGACCCGGGACTGAGCTTCGCCCCGAGCACTTGCGGCCCGTACGCGATCAGCAGGATGAATCCGGAGTACAGCCCGAGCATGATCGCCGAGAGTATCCAGGCGAACTTTTCTCTTTTTCTCACCAGCTCCTTGAAGCGCGGGCTGTTTTGAATCGAGAGGTAAATGCTGTCGTTCATTGTTTTTATCCTCGCAGCACAGATTATTGTTGGAACGTATCCACTGTATGCGGCTGCGGAACGGCTTCCAGACGACCTTAGTATTAGAACGACATGACATTTTCGCCAATTTTCGGACTGTAATTAGCCGAAATATTTGGAAAGAGGCGTCGAGACAGCCGCAAACCCTGAAAGTAGGGGCTGGCCAGAAACAAATGTAGGAGTGAGCCTGCTCGCGATGGCGTCATATCAGTCGACATCTCAGTCACTGAAAGACCGCAATCGCGAGCAGGCTCACTCCTACAAGGTGTACTGCGTCAGGTGTGGTTATTTGGTCCAGTCAGCCACGCGATCCGGGTGCTTGGCGACCCAATCCTTGGCCGCTGCTTCAGGCTTGGCGCCGTCTTGAATCGCCAGCATGACTTCGCCGATCTCGTCTTTCGACGCCCACTGGAAGTTTTTCAGGAACTTGGCCACTTCCGGAGCCTTGGCATCCAGCTCTTTGCTGCCGATGCTGTTCACGGTTTCAGCCGCGCCGTACACGCCTTTCGGGTCGTCGAGGAAGCGCAGTTTCCACTTGGCGAACATCCAGTGCGGCACCCAACCGGTGACGGCAATCGATTCGTTCTTCTTCTCGGCGCGGGTCAGCTCGGCAATCATGCCGGCGCCGGAACTGGCCTTGAGCGTGTATTTGTCGAGGCCGTAATCCTTGATCGCCTGATCGGTCTTGAGCATCACGCCTGAACCGGCGTCGATGCCGACGATGCGGTTTTTGAAGGTGTCGTCGGTTTTCAGGTCTTCGATCGATTTCGCTTTGACGTACTCCGGCACGATCAGGCCGATTTTTGCGTCCTTGAAGTTCGGGCCGTAATCGACGACCAGATCCTTGTTCTTCGCCCAGTATTCGCCATGGGTAACCGGCAGCCAGGCCGAGAGCATGGCGTCGAGTTTGCCGGTGGCCACGCCCTGCCACATGATCCCGGTAGCGACGGCTTGCAGCTTCACGTCGTAGCCGAGTTTCTGCTTGATCACTTCGGCCGCCACATGGGTGGTCGCGACGCTGTCGGACCAGCCATCAACGTAACCGATGTTCAGGGTCTGTTTTTCAGCGCTGGCGAATGTGGAGCTCATCGCAAGCACCAGAGCGGCACCTGCGCCTAAAAGTCGTCGCATCTTCATCGTTACTTCCCCGAAATGCTGCGCCCGACGGATGCCGGGCATCGTCAACGTATTGTTATGGTGCACAGCGCCCCCATCACGCCTGACCGCAAACTCGCCCGACCATCAGTGGAGTACTGACGCTTTCGATCATCGGCCTGACGCCAAACGTGACCTGCTCTGGCAGCGACCTCAAGACAACGAGAAACGACATCAGAAAGCCATTAATCGCGGTTGAATAAATGACGCCAGATAATCCGCCCGAACTTTGCATGGCAAATCATGCCGGCCACCAACCCGCGGATAAATGCAGGTAACATGCGTCGCTTTGCAGCCACTCGGCCTGACCATGTCCGCGACGTCCCGCTTCCCGTTTGTTCCTTATCTCTTCGCTTGCCTGCTCGGCCTGTTTGCCCTTGGCGGTTTCTGGTACGGCCTCGGCAAACCGGTGATCCTGCCGGACGCCGCGACCCCGACGCACAAGTTGCAATGCGCCTCCTACACGCCGTTCGACAAGGATCAGTCGCCGTTCGACGTGCCGTTCAAACTGCGCCCGGAGCGCATGGACGCCGATCTTGCCCTGCTGGCGACGCGCTTCGAATGCATCCGCACCTATTCGATGACCGGCCTCGAAGCCCTGCCGGAACTGGCGCGCAAGCACGGTTTGAAATTGATGATCGGCGCCTGGGTCAACAGCAACCCGGTAGACACAGAGAAAGAAGTCGACCTGCTGATTGCCTCAGCCAACGCCAACCCGGACGTGGTCAGCGCAGTGATCGTCGGCAACGAAGCCCTGCTGCGCAAGGAAGTCACCGGCGCGCAACTGGCCAAACTGATCAACAAGGTCAAAAGCCAGGTCAGGCAACCGGTCACCTATGCCGATGTCTGGGAGTTCTGGCTCAAGCATCCGGAAGTCGCGCCGGCGGTGGATTTCCTGACCATTCACCTGCTGCCGTACTGGGAAGACGATCCGTCGAACATCGACGTTGCCCTGCAACACGTAGCAGATGTGCGTCAGGTGTTCGGCAACAAGTTCGCGCCCAAGGACGTGATGATCGGCGAAACCGGCTGGCCCAGCGAAGGGCGCCAGCGTGAGACCGCGCTGCCGAGCCGGGTCAATGAGGCCAAGTTTATTCGCGGTTTTGTCGCGATGGCCGAGAAGGAAGGCTGGCATTACAACCTGATCGAAGCGTTTGACCAGCCATGGAAACGTGGCAGCGAAGGCGCGGTCGGTGGCTACTGGGGCCTGTTCGACGCGGATCGCCAGGACAAGGGCGTGCTCGCCGGGCCGGTGACCAACGTGCCGTACTGGAAGCAATGGCTGGGCGTCGGCGGACTGATTTTCCTCGGCACGCTGCTGCTCGGCGGGCGGGTTCGCAGCACTCAATCGGCATTGATCCTGCCACTGCTCGGCGCGGTCGCCGCTTGCTCGATCGGCGCCTGGGGCGATCTGGCGCGGGTGACGACGCGGTTTGCCAGCGAATGGCTGTGGGTCGGTTTGCTGACGGTATTGAATCTCTGGGTGCTGGCGCACGCGGCGCTGACCTTGAGCGCCCGTCAGGGTTGGCGTGAATGCGCCTTCAACTGGCTGGAGCGTCGTGCCGGCTGGCTGGTCGCTGTCGCCGGTTTTGCGGCGGCGGTGATGATGCTGGAGATGGTGTTCGATGCGCGTTATCGCAGCTTCGCCAGCATGGCCTTCATTCTGCCGGCGCTGGTTTACGTGTGCCGTCCGGTCAGCGTGCCGCGCCGCGAAATCGCCCTGCTGACCTTCATCATCGGCGCCAGCATTGCGCCGCAACTGTTCGAGGAAGGGCTGCAGAACCAGCAGGCCTGGGGCTGGGCGCTGGTCAGCGGGTTGATGGTGGCGGCGTTGTGGCGTTGCCTGCGGGTTCGCAGTCGCTGATTAAACAGCAAGATCAAAAGATCGCAGCCTTCGGCAGCTCCTACATTGGGTTCGGTGTAAGCCTGTTGGAACTGCCGAAGGCTGCGATCTTTATCTATCAGGCGCTGCGGGACGCCCGGACGAGGCGCAACCCGGCGATCACCACCGCAAACACCGCCAGGGTGGTGTTGTACAACGCCAATGCCGGCAGCCCGAACACCAGCGCCAGCACCGCCAGCCACCACCCTGCCCGGCCGGGCAAGACAAACCCGAGCAGTGCCGCACCCAGCGCAGTCCAGCCCAATACCTTGAAGTGAATCATCAGCCCCAGGTTCGAACGCACCGAGCATTCCCAGCGGCTCGCCTCATCGACGCAGATGCCGACCCACTGTCCATCCTCCATGAAGCCATAACGCGCGCCATAACTGGCGGCCAGCCACAGCGGCAACAGCACGAGCAACAGGATCACGGGCAAGCGGCGGGACATGAATCTCTCCAATCAACGAAATCGGCGGCCAGCTTAATCTGCCCGCACGCATTGGCAAGCACTAACAACTGTTAACTGGTCATGTGAGGCGTGCAAAGTGTATCGTCCAGCTACTATTACTCCGAATTCTGCCTGTTTGGTGCCGCGGCATGGCACTTTGGCGCGCGGCCGGTGGTCATAGCCTGCGAACTTCATTCGGCACCTTCCTTTAAGGGATCCAGTCATGCTCCGTTCCTTGCGCTTCGCCGCGCTGTTCAGCGGCCTTATTTTGAGTGCGTCCGCACTGGCGGTGGATATCGATGCCGCCAGTTATGGCTATCCCCTGACCAACCCGTTCGAGGCGACTATCGCCACGACGCCGCCGGACCTGCGCCCGGAGTTGCCGTCCAACGACGACATCAACCAGTCCGACCACAGCATCACGTTGCGCCCGGAACGGGCCTTCATCCTCCCGGACAATTTCTGGGCGGTGAAGAAACTCACTTACCGCATCGCCGAGCAGGACAAACCGGCGCCGCTGATCTTCCTGATCGCCGGCACCGGCGCCCGCTTTGACAGCACGCTCAACGAATACTTGAAGAAGCTCTACTACAAGGCCGGCTACCACGTCGTGCAGTTGTCGTCGCCGACCAGTTTCGACTTCATCAGCGCCGCTTCACGCTTCGCCACACCCGGTATCACCAAGGAAGACGCCGAAGACATGTACCGGGTGATGCAGGCCGTGCGCGCGCAGCATCCGAAACTGCCGGTCACCGAGTACTACCTCAGCGGCTACAGCCTCGGCGCCCTGGATGCCGCATTCGTTGCGCACCTTGACGAAACCCGACGCAGCTTCAACTTCAAGAAAGTCCTGCTGCTCAACCCGCCGGTCAACCTCTATACCTCGATCACCAACCTCGACAAGCTGGTGCAGACCGAAGTGAAGGGCATCAACAACAGCACCACTTTCTATGAACTGGTGCTGAGCAAGCTGACCCGCTACTTCCAGCAGAAAGGCTACATCGACCTCAATGACGCCCTGCTCTATGACTTCCAGCAGTCCAAGCAGCACCTGACCAACGAGCAGATGGCGATGCTGATCGGCACCTCGTTCCGCTTCTCGGCGGCCGACATTGCCTTTACTTCGGACCTGATCAACCGTCGCGGCCTGATCACCCCGCCGAAATTCCCGATCACCGAAGGCACCAGCCTCACGCCGTTCCTCAAGCGTGCGCTGCAATGCGACTTCGATTGCTACCTGACCGAACAGGTGATCCCGATGTGGCGCGCCCGCACCGACGGTGGCAGCCTGCTGCAACTGATCGATCAGGTCAGCCTGTACGCGCTCAAGGATTACCTGCATGACAGCCCGAAAATTGCCGTCATGCACAACGCCGACGACGTGATCCTGGGCCCTGGCGACTTGGGCTTCCTGCGCAAGACCTTCGGTGATCGCCTCACCGTTTATCCACTGGGCGGCCATTGCGGCAACCTTAACTACCGCGTCAACAGCGACGCCATGCTGGAGTTCTTCCGTGGCTAAATATCTCCTGCTGATTGCAGCGCTTCTCAGTGCAGGCGTGGCCCAGGCCGACAACAGCAAAGCCAACGCGCCGGTGGTGGTCGACAGCGACGGCTTCAAGGAGCCGCTGTCCAAACTCAAGTTCAACCCGGGGCTGGACCAGCGTGAGTTCGAGCGTTCGACACTCAACGCGCTCAACGTCTATGACCCGCTGGAGTCGTGGAACCGCCGCGTCTACCACTTCAACTACCGCTTCGACCAATGGGTGTTCCTGCCGGTGGTCGACGGTTATCGCTACGTGACGCCAAGCTTCCTGCGCACCGGGGTCAGCAACTTCTTCAACAACCTCGGCGACGTGCCGAATCTGGTCAACAGCCTGCTGCAGTTCAAGGGCAAGCGCTCGATGGAAACCACCGCGCGCCTGCTGCTCAACACCACCATCGGCATTGCCGGCCTGTGGGACCCGGCGACCGCCATGGGCCTGCCGCGCCAGAGCGAAGACTTCGGCCAGACCCTGGGCTTCTACGGCGTACCGGGCGGCGCCTACTTTGTGCTGCCGATCCTCGGCCCGTCGAACATCCGCGACACCGCCGGCCTGGCCGTGGACTACACCGCCGAATCGGCGATCAACTACCTGAACGTGTCGGAAGTCAGCTCCAACCACCCGGAAATCTGGGCCCTGCGCGCCGTCGACAAGCGCTACCAGACCAACTTCCGCTACGGCCAGATGAACTCGCCGTTCGAGTACGAGAAAGTGCGCTACGTCTACACCGAGGCGCGCAAGCTGCAGATTGCCGAGTAACACCGGCGGCAAACAAAAAGGGCCATTCGATGCGAGTCGAATGGCCCTTTTTGGTGGATCACTGAAATCCAATGTGGGAGCGAGTCTGCTCGCGAATGCGGTTCATCAGACCCGAAAGGGGTGACTGACTCGGCGTCTTCGCGAGCAGGCTCGCTCCCACAGGGTTATTGTGTTCAGCCCTTGATCGCGCGCCAGATTTTGCCGACCAGCGAAACCACGGCCAGCACTGCCGCGCCCGCGATGATCCCCGCGACGCCATTGAGCAACACAGGCACCGCAAATCCGGCGCCGCCCGCCGCAGCGCCAACGCCTTCAATCCAGTGATGCACCAGCGGAATGCCGTGGGTCAGGATGCCGCCGCCGACGAGGAACATCGCCGCCGTACCGATCACCGACAGGCCTTTCATCATGTACGGCGCGGCGCGCAGGATCGCGTTACCGATGCTTTTCGCCGCCGAGGCGGATTTCTGCGTCAGCCACAGGCCCAGGTCGTCGAGTTTGACGATGCCGGCCACCAAGCCATAGACGCCGACAGTCATGACAATCGCGATGCCGGACATCACGATCACTTGCTGGGTCAGCGAGGCGTCGGCCACGGTGCCGAGGGTGATGGCGATGATTTCCGCCGAGAGGATGAAGTCGGTGCGGATCGCCCCTTTGATCTTGTCCTTCTCGTAGGCCACCAGATCGGTGCTCGGTTCGGCCACCGCCGCGCTCAGTTGCGCGTGGTCGGCGTCATCCTCGGCCTTGCTGTGCAGAAACTTGTGCGCGAGCTTCTCGAAACCTTCGAAACACAGGTACGCACCGCCGACCATCAGCAGCGGCGTCACCAGCCACGGCACGAACGCACTGATCGCCAGCGCCGACGGCACCAGAATCAGCTTGTTGAGGAACGAGCCCTTGGCGACTGCCCAGACCACGGGAATTTCCCGCTCGGCGCGCACCCCGGAGACCTGCTGGGCATTGAGCGCCAGATCGTCGCCGAGCACCCCGGCGGTCTTCTTCGCGGCCATTTTGCTCATCAACGCCACGTCATCCAGCACGGTGGCAATATCGTCGATCAGCACCAGCAAACTGCTTCCTGCCATGAATCTTGTTTCCTTATGTGAATAATGCCGCGCAGCATACCGCGACTGCAGGCCACACGGGGCATTCTTGAGCCACGCGCGAGGCCGGTGCTACCATGCGCAACCGCCAGAACAGGCAAGGAACCACCGGGTTTATGAGCACAATCCGCGAGCGCAACAAAGAACTGATCCTGCGTGCTGCCAGTGAGGAGTTTGCCGACAAGGGCTTCGCTGCGACCAAAACCAGCGACATCGCCGCCAAGGCAGGATTGCCCAAGCCCAACGTCTACTACTACTTCAAGTCCAAGGAAAACCTCTACCGCGAGGTTCTGGAAAGCATCATCGTGCCGATCCTGCAGGCTTCGACCCCGTTCAACCCGGACGGCGTGCCGAGCGAAGTGCTCAGCGGCTACATCCGCTCGAAGATCCGCATCTCCCGCGACCTGCCTTTCGCCTCCAAGGTGTTCGCCAGCGAAATCATGCACGGCGCCCCGCACCTGAGCGCCGATCTGGTCGAGCAGCTCAACAGCCAGGCCAAGCACAACATCGACTGCATCCAGAGCTGGATCGACCGCGGCCAGATCGCCCCGATCGACCCTAACCACCTGATGTTCAGCATCTGGGCCGCGACCCAGACCTACGCCGACTTCGACTGGCAGATTTCTGCGGTGACCGGCAAGGACAAGCTGGACGAGGCTGATTACGAGGCGGCGGCGCAGACGATTATTCGGTTGGTGTTGAAAGGGTGTGAGCCGGACTGAGACCTAGTCGCAGCCATCGCGAGCAGGCTCACTCCTACAGGGGAACGTATTCCAAATGTAGGAGTGAGCCTGCTCGCGATCAAGGCGACACGGTTTTGGCTCAAACCCAAATGGCATCCCACAGCGGATAATCGCCTAGCTTTTCAACCAGACCAGCCCGCAACGGGTTGGCTACGACATACCTTGCCATCTTCACTAAATCCTCCTCCCGCCGCAGTGCCCGGTCATGAAATCCTCTTTGCCAGAGGCAAACATTTCTGCCGGTAGCCTGATTCACCGCTTTGGTACTCAGCGATTTGGTCTTCTGCATCAGTTCGCTCAACGATCCTCTCTGCAATTCAATTAACCAATGAAAATGATCCGGCATCACCACCCACGCCAGTGAGTTCGCCAAGCCGAGATCTTGTGCCCGCCGAAATTGATGAACCACCAAGCGGCCCAACGCAAAATCGGCAAAGATCGGTTTGCGATCAAGTGTGTTGGTCGTCAGAAGGTAGATTCGATTGGGCTCGGCATAGCGACCGGCTCGTAATCGATGTGCAGCGGGTAGATCAGGCATTCCTTTGCCTCCCATGATCAGCTCATGAGAAGACTAGTTCTGCGTGCTCAGGTAGATGGGACAGACTGTTGGCTGGATGTTTCTGGGAGAGAGCTATCGCGAGCAGGCTCACTCCTACAGGAGGTTTGTGGTGTTCAGACATTTTGTGTCCAACCAAGATCCCTTGTAGGAGTGAGCCTGCTCGCGATAACGGTTAATCAATCAACGCAGATTCAAGCCGCCACCCCCGCATCCGCTTTCAAATCCAGCGCCTCCACCGCTTTGATTGCCACCTGCTCATCAATATCCGACAGATCGCCGCTGATGCCGATCGCACCCAGCACATTTCCCGCCTGATCGCGGATCAACACACCACCCGGTGCCGGCACGACGCTGCCCTGGCCCATGCTGTTCAGCGCGGCAATAAACGCCGGGCGTTGTTGGGCGTCCAGTGCCAGCAGGCGTGAGCCTTTGCCCAGCGCGATGGCGCCCCAGGCTTTGCCGATGGCGATCTGCGGGCGCAGCAGGCTGGCGCCGTCTTCGCGTTGCAGGGTGATCAGGTGGCCGCCGGTATCGAGTACCGCGATGGTCAGCGGCGCGGCGTTGGTGCCGCGCCCGATGCTGATGGCTTCGTTGACCAGGTTGACTGCGACTTTCAAGGTTAAAGCGCTCATGGTGCCGTCCTCATTTTGTTATTGGGAAAGTCGTGGAGCTGCGCGGTTGTGCCGCAGCTCGATGCCACAAATAGAACACAATGAACTATTTTTTTGTATACAATAATTCTCGAAAAGCGCCACATGCGACGAAAAGCCACAGCAGAACCTGGCTTCCGACGAATGAAACAGGCGCTTGAGAAAATGGATTGACCTGCGCCGTCCGCCGTGAATACACTCTGCGCAAAGCCACTTGTATACAATTACAAAACGTAAAGAGGCACAAAACCATGAGCAAAATGAGAGCAATCGAAGCCGCCGTTCTGGTGATGCGCCGTGAAGGGGTTGATACCGCTTTTGGCATTCCGGGTGCTGCGATCAACCCGCTGTACTCCGCACTGAAAAAAGTCGGTGGCATCGATCACGTCCTCGCTCGCCACGTTGAAGGCGCGTCGCACATGGCCGAGGGTTACACCCGCACCAAGGCCGGCAACATCGGCGTGTGCATCGGTACATCCGGCCCGGCCGGTACCGACATGGTCACCGGGCTCTACAGCGCGTCGGCCGACTCGATTCCCATCCTCTGCATTACCGGCCAGGCACCCCGCGCCCGTATGCACAAGGAAGACTTCCAGGCGGTCGACATCACCAGCATCGTCAAGCCCGTCACCAAGTGGGCGACCACGGTTCTGGAGCCGGGCCAGGTGCCTTATGCGTTCCAGAAAGCCTTCTATGAAATGCGCTCCGGCCGTCCTGGCCCGGTGCTGATCGATCTGCCGTTCGACGTGCAGATGGCTGAAATCGAATTCGACATCGACGCTTACCAGCCTTTGCCGCTGGCCAAGCCGACCGCGACCCGCGTTCAGGTCGAGAAGGCTTTGGCCCTGCTCGATCAGGCTGAGCGTCCATTGCTGGTGGCCGGTGGCGGCATCATCAACGCTGACGCCAGCGACCTGCTGGTCGAGTTCGCCGAACTGACCGGCATCCCGGTCATCCCGACCCTGATGGGCTGGGGCACCATCCCGGACGATCACCCGTTGATGGTCGGCATGGTCGGTCTGCAGACGTCGCACCGTTACGGCAACGCGACGATGCTCAAGTCCGACGTGGTGCTGGGTATCGGTAACCGTTGGGCCAACCGTCACACCGGCTCGGTCGACGTGTACACCGAAGGTCGCAAGTTCATTCACGTCGACATCGAAGGCACGCAGATCGGCCGCGTGTTCACCCCGGATCTGGGCATCGTGTCCGACGCCGCTGCCGCACTGACCGTGTTCATTGAAGTGGCGCGTGAGTGGCAAGCCGCCGGCAAGCTGAAAAACCGCAGTGCCTGGTTGCAGGACTGCCAGCAGCGCAAGGCCAGCCTGCAGCGCAAGACCCACTTCGACAACGTGCCGGTCAAGCCGCAGCGCGTGTATGAAGAGATGAACCAAGTATTCGGCAAAGACACCTGCTACGTCAGCACCATTGGTCTGTCGCAGATTGCCGGCGCGCAGTTCCTGCACGTCTACAAGCCGCGTCACTGGATCAACTGCGGTCAGGCCGGCCCTCTGGGCTGGACCATTCCGGCAGCGCTGGGCGTGGTCAAGGCCGATCCGAACCGTAAAGTCGTGGCCCTGTCGGGGGACTATGACTTCCAGTTCATGATCGAGGAGCTGGCGGTCGGCGCTCAGTTCAAACTGCCTTACATCCACGTCGTGGTGAACAACTCGTACCTGGGGCTGATCCGTCAGGCCCAGCGCGGGTTCGAAATGGACTACTGCGTGCAGCTGTCCTTCGATAACCTGAACGCGCCGGAACTCAACGGTTACGGTGTCGACCACGTCGCGGTTGCCGAAGGCCTGGGCTGCAAGGCGCTGCGTGTGTTCGAACCGGCTGACATCGCCCCTGCCCTGCGCAAGGCCGAACAGATGATCGAAGAGTTCAAGGTGCCGGTGATCGTCGAGATCATTCTGGAGCGTGTGACCAACATCTCCATGGGGACCGAGATCAACGCCGTCAACGAATTCGAAGACCTGGCGCTGGTCGGCAACGATGCGCCAACGGCGATTTCGCTGCTCGATTAACTGCTGACCGCTCTCCCAGTGGGAGCGGGCCATGTGGCGAGGGAGCTTGCTCCCGCTGGGGCGCGAAGCGGCCCTGAAATCCTGGGTCTGCTACGCAGCCCAGCGGGAGCAAGCTCCCTCGCCACACAAGCCCGCTGCCATATGGGGAACCTCACACGATTTACGGGAGACCACCATGCCGCGTTTCGCAGCCAACCTGTCCATGCTGTTCACCGAACAGGATTTCCTTGCCCGTTTCGACGCCGCCGCCAAAGCCGGTTTCAGTGGCGTGGAATACCTGTTCCCGTACGACTTCAGCTCCGCCGAAATCAAGGCCAAACTGGATGCCAACGGTCTGACTCAAGTGCTGTTCAACCTGCCGGCCGGTGACTGGGCCAAGGGCGAGCGCGGTATTGCGTGCCTGCCGGATCGGGTCGAGGAGTTCCGCGCCGGTGTCGATCTGGCGATTGCCTACGCGCAAGTGCTGGGCAACACCCAGGTCAACTGCCTGGCCGGTATCCGTCCGCAAGGCGTGGACGATGCCACCGTGGAAAAGACCTTTGTCGCCAACCTCAAGTACGCGGCCGACAAGCTGCAGGCGGCGGGTATCAAACTGGTGATGGAAGCGATCAACACCCGCGACATCCCGGGCTTCTACCTGAACAACACGGCGCAAGCCCTGTCGATTCGCGAACAGGTCGGCAGCGCCAATCTGTTCCTGCAATACGACATCTATCACATGCAAATCATGGAAGGCGATCTGGCCCGCACCCTGCAATCGCACCTGGGCGAGATCAACCATGTGCAGCTCGCGGACAACCCGGGGCGCAACGAGCCGGGCACCGGTGAGATCAACTACCGCTTCCTGTTCGAACACCTGGACCGCATCGGTTATCAGGGTTGGGTTGGCTGTGAATACAAGCCGCTGACTACCACTGAGGCGGGCCTCGGCTGGCTGAAGACCCACAACGCAATTTAAGAACACTGCAAAACCCTTGTGGCGAGGGAGCTTGCTCCCGCTCGGCTGCGCAGCAGTCGTAAACCCTGCAAACCGATTTTGTCTGACACACCACAGTGGCTGGTTTTGGGGGGGCTTCGCCCCCCAGCGGGAGCAAGCTCCCTCGCCACAAAGTGTGTTCGGCAGATTATTTGGCTACACAAAAACAAGAGGATTTTCTCATGGCTAAAATCGGATTTATCGGCACCGGCATCATGGGCCACCCAATGGCGGCAAACCTGCAGAAAGCCGGTCACAGCCTGTTCCTGTCGGCGCACCACGACGCCGCCCCGGCTGATCTGGTGGCTGCTGGCGCCGTCGCCCTGGCCAACCCGCGCGACGTGGCGCAGGAAGCTGAATTCATCATCGTCATGGTCCCGGATACCCCGCAGGTCGACGACGTGCTGTTCCGCGCCGACGGCGTTGCTGCCGGTATCGGCAAAGGCAAAGTGGTGATCGACATGAGTTCGATCTCGCCGACCGCCACCAAGGCGTTTGCCGCCAAGATCAACGAGAAAGGCGCGCAATACCTCGACGCGCCCGTCTCCGGCGGTGAGGTCGGTGCCAAAGCCGCGACCCTGAGCATCATGGTCGGTGGCGACGCCGATGCCTTCGAACGCGCCCTGCCGCTGTTCCAGGCGATGGGCAAGAACATCACCCTGGTCGGTGGCAATGGCGACGGTCAGACCGCCAAGGTCGCGAACCAGATCATCGTCGCGCTGAACATTCAGGCCGTGGCCGAAGCCCTGCTGTTCGCCTCGAAAAACGGTGCTGATCCAGCCAAGGTGCGTGAAGCGCTGATGGGCGGTTTCGCTTCGTCGAAGATTCTCGAAGTGCACGGCGAGCGCATGATCAAAGGCACCTTCGATCCGGGCTTCCGCATCAGCCTGCACCAGAAGGACCTGAACCTGGCGCTGCAAGGTGCCAAGGAGCTGAACATCAACCTGCCGAACACCGCCAACGCCCAGCAAGTGTTCAGCACCTGCGCGGCCATCGGTGGCAGCAACTGGGACCACTCGGCGCTGATCAAGGGCCTGGAACACATGGCCAACTTCTCGATTCGCGACAAAAAATAAAGCCTGCACAAAACCCTGTGGGAGCGAGCCTGCTCGCGAAAACGGTTGCACATTCAACATTCATGTTGGCTGACACACCGCCTTCGCGAGCAGGCTCGCTCCCACAAGGGTTCCGAGTTGCCCTTTCGAATAACAAGAATTCCGGGAGCCCGCCATGTCGGTCGATCCGCAACAACTGCTGCGCGAGCTGTTTGCCACAGCCATCGACGCGGCCCATCCGAACCAAGTCCTCGAAGCCCATCTGCCCGCCGATCGCACTGGCCGGGTGATTGTCATCGGCGCCGGTAAAGCGGCCGCCGCCATGGCGCAAGTGGTCGAGCGCTGCTGGCAGGGTGACGTCTCTGGCCTGGTGGTGACCCGTTACGGTCACGGCGCTCCGTGCGAAAAAATCGAAGTGGTCGAAGCCGCGCATCCGGTGCCGGACGCCGCTGGTCTGGCCGTGGCCAAACGGGTGCTCGAACTGGTCAGCAACCTGACCGAAGACGATCGCGTGATCTTCCTGCTCTCCGGCGGCGGCTCTGCCCTGCTCGCCCTGCCGGCCGAAGGCATCACTCTGGCCGACAAGCAGTCGATCAATAAAGCCCTGCTCAAATCCGGCGCGACCATCGGCGAGATGAACTGCGTGCGCAAGCACCTCTCGGCGATCAAAGGTGGGCGTCTGGGCAAGGCCTGCTGGCCGGCCACTGTTTACACCTACGCGATTTCCGATGTGCCGGGTGACCTCGCCACGGTCATCGCTTCCGGCCCGACGGTGGCCGACCCGAGCACTTCGGCCGAAGCGCTGGCGATCCTCAAGCGCTACGGCATCGAAGTTCCGGCCTCGGTGCGCACCTGGCTGCAAAGCCCGGAATCGGAAACCGTCAAACCCGGCGATCCGAGCCTCGCCCGCAGTCATTTCCAGTTGATCGCCCGTCCTCAGCAATCGCTGGATGCCGCCGCAGTGAAATGCCGACAGGCCGGTTTCAGCACGCTGATCCTTGGCGACCTGGAAGGTGAATCCCGCGAAGTGGCGAAGGTCCACGCCGGCATCGCCCGGCAGATCATCAACCATGGCCAGCCATTGGCGGCGCCGTGCGTGATTCTTTCCGGTGGCGAAACCACCGTGACCGTGCGCGGCAATGGCCGTGGCGGACGCAACGCCGAATTCCTCCTCAGCCTCACCGACAGCCTCAAGGGTCAGCCCGGCGTCTATGCGCTGGCCGGTGACACCGATGGCATCGACGGCTCGGAAGACAACGCCGGCGCCATCATGACCCCGGACAGCTACGCCCGCGCCGCCGCCCTCGGTTTGAGCGCTAGCGACGAGCTGGATAACAACAACGGTTACGGCTACTTCGAGGCGCTCGACGCGCTGATCGTCACCGAGCCGACCCGCACCAACGTCAACGACTTCCGCGCCATCCTGATCCTTGAGAACTGCAAATCATGACGCCTGACAAAAAGGTCAAAATCCTCGCCACCCTCGGGCCTGCTGTCGATGGCATCGAAGACATCCGTGAACTGGTCGAGGCCGGGGTCAACATCTTCCGCCTCAACTTCAGCCACGGTGATCACGCCGACCATGCCAAGCGCTATCAGTGGATCCGCGAAGTCGAGCGCCAGCTCAACTACCCGCTGGGCATCCTGATGGACCTGCAGGGGCCGAAACTGCGGGTCGGCAAGTTCGCCGACGGCAAGGTGCAGTTGCATCGCGGCCAGGCGTTTCGCCTCGACCTGGACGCCACTCCCGGCGATGAACGCCGGGTGAACCTGCCGCATCCGGAGATCATCGCCGCGCTGGAAGCCGGCATGGACCTGCTGCTCGATGACGGCAAACTGCGTCTGCGCGTGGTCACCAAATACAGCGATGCGATCGACACCACCGTGCTCAACGGCGGCGAACTGTCCGACCGCAAAGGGGTGAACGTGCCGCAAGCGGTACTTGAACTGAGCCCGCTGACCGCCAAGGATCGCCGCGACCTGAGCTTCGGCCTGGAACTGGGCGTGGACTGGGTAGCGCTGTCGTTCGTGCAACGTCCGCAAGACATCCTCGAAGCCCGCGAACTGATCGGCGACAAAGCCTTCCTGATGGCGAAAATCGAGAAGCCGTCGGCGGTCGAGCAACTGCGCGAAATCGCTGAATTGAGCGACGCGATCATGGTGGCCCGTGGCGACCTCGGCGTCGAAGTCCCGGCCGAGAGCGTGCCGCAGATTCAGAAAAACATCATCACCACTTGCCGTGAACTGGGCAAACCGGTGGTGGTGGCGACCCAGATGCTGGAATCGATGCGCTTCTCCCCGGCCCCGACCCGCGCCGAAGTCACCGACGTCGCCAACGCCGTGGCCGAAGGTGCCGATGCGGTGATGCTCTCGGCCGAAACCGCGTCCGGCGAATACCCGCTCGAAGCGGTGCAGATGATGAGCAAGATCATCCGCCAGGTGGAAAACGGTCCGGACTATCAGACCCAGCTCGACGTCAGCCGACCGAAAGCCGAAGCGACCGTGTCCGATGCCATCAGCTGCGCAATCCGCCGCATCAGCAACGTGCTGCCGGTGGCGGTGCTGGTCAACTACAGCGAGTCGGGTGCGTCGAGCTTGCGTGCTTCGCGGGAACGGCCGAAAGCGCCGATCCTCAACCTGACGCCGAACCTGCAAACGGCGCGGCGTTTGAGTGTGGCGTGGGGCATTCACTCGGTGGTCAACGATCGCCTGCGTCAGGTTGATGAAGTCTGCTCGACGGCACTGGAAATCGCCCAGGCGCAGGGTATGGCCGAGCGCGGTGACACGCTGCTGATCACGGCGGGTGTGCCGTTCGGGCAGCCGGGTTCGACCAACTCGCTGCGGATCGAAACGTTGATCTGAAGAAAGCTACACAACCTGTGGCGAGGGAGCTCGTCGAGTCGTCGCTTTTAGGGCATGACGGTTTTCACAGAAGAACCGCATCAACCCATGTTGGGGCCGCTACGCGCCCCAGCAGGAGCAAGCTCCCTCACCACAGTTATTTGCAAGACCTTTTGATTTTCCAACTGCCCAGATTTTCTCGACATGCCTGCCAATCATTTCAACACCCACTGCCCCGACTGGGCCGAGGCCCTGCTCAACGGTTTCAGTCAGATATTCCTCCAGCGCCATCCGCTGTGCGGCCTGCTGTGCCTGCTGGCGATCCTGCTGACTGCGCCGGTGCTGTTTGCCGGTGCGCTGCTCGGCGCGGTCGCCGGATTGCTCACCGCGCAACGGCGTAACTACTCCAAGGCCGATCGTCAGGCCGGATTGTTCAGTTACAACGGTGTGCTGCTCGGTTTGTTGCTGAGCCTGTATTTCCCCTGGTCGCCGATGCTGCCGCCGCTGATTCTCGCGGCCGGTGGCCTGAGCGCGATGGCCACGCAGCAATGGCTCAAACACGTGTACCGTAGCCGGTCGATACCGGCCTACACCTCGCCGTTCGTAGCGATGAGCTGGATCCTGCTGCTGTTCGCCGAACCGTCCGCGCCGACGGCTCACATCGAGATGAATACGCTGAACCTGCTCGCCGCGGAGCTGCGTGGATTGGGCCAGGTGATGTTCCTCGGTCATCCGCTGGCCGGCGCATTGATTGCCGGCGGCTTGCTGATCGCTGATCGACGCGCGTTCTGCTGGGCGATGCTGGCGTCGGCCATCGGCCTCGGCTCCAGCCTGCTGCACCACGAAAGCAGCACTGCGCTGCTCGGCCTTGGCAGTTACAACGCCGTGCTCGCCGCCCTCGCCTTCAGCACGCAACGTCAACAACCGTGGCTGCCGCTGCTGGGTATCGTCCTTGCGCTGCTGGTCACGCCGCTGTTCGTCGCCCTCGGCCTGGCGACACTGACGGCGCCGTTCATCCTCGCCGGCTGGCTGATCCGCGCCGGGATTCAGATGCTCGGCAAAGCCGCCGTCGACGGCACGCCTTGCGCTCATGGGGAGAATCAACCTAGGCTGCGCTGATCTTTGATTCAGGCGTTATCCATGGACAGCAGCAACAGTTGGCGTGAACGGCTTTACGTCATGATTTTCCAGAGCGACACCCTTGCCGGGCGGCGCTTCGACGGCATCTTGCTGTTGATCATCCTCGCCAGTCTGGTGATCGTGATGCTCGACAGCATCGACAGCGTTCACCGCAACTACGCCGATGTGCTGGCGTACATCGAGTGGGGCTTCACGGTCATCTTTCTCGGCGAGTACATCCTGCGTTTGTATTGCTCACCGAAGCCGCTGCGCTATGCCTTCAGTTTCTACGGGCTGGTGGATTTGCTGGCGATCGTGCCCGGGATCCTCGCGCTGTATTACAGCGATGCCCAATACCTGCTGATCATCCGCATCATCCGCATGCTGCGGATCTTCCGGGTGCTCAAGCTCAGCCCGTACCTAAAGCAAGCCAACTACCTGATGTCGGCGCTGCGCGGCAGCAAGCAGAAGATCGTGGTGTTTCTGGTCAGCGTCTGCACCCTGGTAACGGTGTTCGGCACGCTGATGTACGTGATCGAAGGCCCGGAACATGGCTTCACCAGCATCCCCAAGGGCATCTATTGGGCTATCGTCACGTTGACCACGGTCGGCTTCGGCGACATCGTGCCGAAGACCCCGCTGGGTCAGGTGATTTCGTCGCTGGTGATGATCACCGGTTACTCGATCATCGCCGTGCCCACCGGGATTTTCACTGCGGAACTGGCCAACGCCATGCGCGGTGAACAGCTGCAACACGACTGCCCGGTGTGCAAGAAAAGCAGCCATGAAAACAGTGCGGCGTTTTGCTCGCGGTGTGGCAGTCAGCTGTTCAAGAAAATGGAATAAGCACAGAGCTTTTTAATCTTTAAACGACTATGCGTGCCCCGTTATAGTCAGTGGCAATTGAACATCACCCCCTGTAGGAGCTGCCGCAGGCTGCGATCTTTTGATGTTGTTTTTATAAGCTCAAGATCAAAAGATCGCAGCCTGCGGCAGCTCCTGCACATACATAGACAACAAGGAATGCGCAGTGAAAAAACTCTTTGGCGCCTCACTTCTCGCCGCCGGTCTTGCCTTTGGCAGCGTGGCTCAAGCCGCACCGACCCTGCTCAACGTCTCCTACGACGTGATGCGCGATTTCTACAAGGACTACAACACTGCGTTCCAGAAACACTGGCAGGCCGAACACAACGAAAACATCACCGTGCAGATGTCCTTCGGCGGTTCGAGCAAGCAAGCGCGTTCGGTAATCGACGGCCTGCCGGCGGACGTCATCACCATGAACATGGCCACCGACATCAACGCCCTCGCCGACAACGGCAAACTGGTCCCGGAAAACTGGGTCACCCGCCTGCCGAACAACAGTGCGCCATTCACCTCGGCCACCGTGTTCATCGTGCGCAAAGGCAATCCTAAAGCCCTGAAAGACTGGCCGGACCTGCTCAAGGACGGCGTGCAGGTGATCGTGCCGAACCCGAAAACCTCGGGCAACGGCCGCTACACCTACCTCTCGGCCTGGGGCTACGTGCTGAAGAACGGCGGTGACGAGAACAAGGCCAAGGACTTCGTCGGCAAACTGTTCAAGCAGGCACCAGTGCTGGATACCGGTGGCCGCGCCGCGACCACCACGTTCATGACCAACCAGATCGGCGACGTGCTGGTGACCTTCGAAAACGAAGCCGAGATGATCGCTCGCGAGTTCGGTCGCGATCAGTTCGAAGTGATCTACCCAAGCGTTTCCGCCGAAGCCGAGCCACCGGTTTCCGTGGTCGATAAAGTGGTCGACAAGAAAGGCACCCGCGCTGCGGCCGATGAATACCTGAAGTACCTGTGGTCGCCGGAAGGCCAGGAAATCGCTGCCGCCAACTACCTGCGTCCACGCGACCCGGCGGTGCTGGCGAAGTACACCGACCGCTTCCCGAAAGTCGACTTCCTCTCGGTGGAGAAAACCTTCGGTGACTGGCGCTCGGTGCAGAAGACCCACTTCAATGATGGCGGGATCTTTGATCAGATCTACAACGGCCAGTAAGGCGTGCGCTGAAGTGAAAAAGGCGACCTGAAAAGGTCGCCTTGCATTTCAAACCGATTAGGGACTTAAGCGAGAATGCGCTTTTCTTCCCCACCACTCACCAAATTTAGTCGGAGAAAATACAGATTTTCCCGACTGAAAAAAAACGGAGTCAGGGGCGTGTCTGCAGATCAGGAAAATCAATTCTGCGATACCCCACACCTGAACACCCAACTTTTGGCACTCATCTTTTGATGCTGCGCTAAGGCGATAAGTTGTAACAAGAACCAATTGAAGCGGCGTTAGCATTTGAATACCAAACGAGCGCCAGCTACCACTTTCACTTCGCTGAATTAACCAACCTCCGATCAATTCTCGAATATGCGCCGGGCTAATAATTTTCGGCTCATCATGGTTACTACCAATGGCAGCTTTTGAAGATGCCACAACCATGACTTTCTGGCCGGGCCTTACTACTCCATCCCCTACGGCGCCGAGTGAGAATGACTCTTCTATATCAATCAGCTGACTCCAGGCAATTGCATCTATACCTTGATCACCAGATCCTTTCGTTGCCTCGCCAACAGAGCATGCGCCGGAAAGAATGGCTGCCGCCACGAGTTCAAGGTTATGACCTTTATCAATATTCAATAACTCAGCGCGGATTTTTTTGTGTTTTTTTACTCGCTCTAAAAAATCAGGCGGGTAAGTTGCCGGCAACCCTGTTCTTGATAGATATGTACACAGCCCAGAAATAAAGCTCTTACCATTAATACCAGAATAAACAACAAACTCTGCAATTTCACAGCGATCCCGCAACATTTGTTCACGCGCGAGTGAAAGATGCCCAATCGCAATTGCAACCTCGCCATTTGGATCGGGATCAGGGAGCGCCGCCGCAAGCTGAATTTGGTTTAAACCAAGATGGACCCCATAAAAATCTTCCACTGAAGTCTCTGGTGCATCGATTGAAATTTTTTTTGCAGCACTAATAACTTTTGATATTTGCCCGTCAGTTAACGCCATGACTTACTCCAGACAAGGCATTAATTATTGCCAACATCTTTGTCACTTGAACCTTCAACTCCTCTAGTTTCTGCTGCGTCTCAGGAGACTCGGTTAAATCATCCGTAGTAGTTCTCTTCAACGTACGAGTAAACATTGCGATTTTTTTGGGAAGCTCCCCCTCTTTCCGCTCCTCAAAAAAAATCTCAGCCGATCGAAAATCTCGATCGCTTAGCGCTTCCAGAACCGAACTATCTTCCAGTTTTAACATTTCACGGAGACGTCGAACAGCTAACTCTGCGGAAACCTCAACGGCATTGTTATCTTCCAAATCCTCCGTTTCACCAGATGCATCAGTGAGCTTATTTAGTAAGTAATGGAAAAAAACCTCCTCATTGTCTTTATCAAGATAGCTCATATCACGCTCTGACCACCCCAACCATTTCGATATGGCAGGTGCCCGCGCTGCTTCAGAAAACGCGTTATAGGTCAAAGTGTGCTTTATCAGAATCCTCTTTTCAAAACTCACAAAATCCTTGTATAGAACATGTGCTTTCAAATCTCGTAGCACTTCTGCTTTTTTTCGTCCAAATCGCTCAGCAACCTGAACCACACTCCAGCCGTCCTCAAAAATTAGTCTGGATTGAAACTCATAACGACTCGCCGGCTCCCAACTCTTGGCCCCCATCAAATGGCGCATACCAATGTAGATTTCAGAAGCACGTCGATATGCCTCCAACTGCTCGACGTTACCGTCGATTACCGGCCCTTCCAATACAAAACAAGGGAGCGTTCTTAGTGTCTCTTTTACCTGAGGACGAAGTTTGTCGTAAGTACCAGGATCATTGATCAGCCTTCGTACAGCAGTAACACGGCGATTACCTTCAAGAACCAAAAACTTATCGCCGTCATACTTGGCAACAATCAGCCTTTCATGTTTCAAGAAACCATTATTGGCAATAGAGGCTGACAATGACGCTATATCGAAGCGAGGTTCACGATTTACAATTTCAAACAGTTTATCTTGAATAGAAGGCTGCCCAAAAAGCTTGACATTTAGATCTTTATAAGTCTCGCCCAGCCGCTCCAACAACCTTAGGTTATGGGGATCCAGCAACAAGCATGAAGGATCAATCTCTTGAGAAACACCCTCGGGCAAATCAAGAGCCGGCCCCTTAACATCTACCTTCCGTGCTTTTTCAGGCAAAGGCCTTTTAATTCGTTTCTCTGGAGCCGATTTTGCCACCATTGAGGGCATCCTTAATAAATTATTGATTCACACTCTAGTTTTTTTTTGCTTCCTAGCCAACCCCAAAAACCACTGGAGCCGGTGTTCCGAAAAAACCAACCAGTGCAGAGTGAAAAATTCTGTAATCTACTCGTCTTAGGCTCGAATTTTCCTACCTGCGCGACAAACCAAAGCTACAAAAGAAGGAAATTAAGCATACGACCCAGTCGCTTTTTTACTCATACGGGAAAATCCAGCCGGGCTACTCCAAAATGGAAAAATGCGTAAAAGCGATGATTTAATCGCATGCATTAAGCAGCCATGACTACATCGGCGGCTTGACGCCATCCTTACCCGCCGAGATCGATTGCGCAGTCAGCGTGCCATCAGCGCTCTGGGTCACGAAGCTGACAATCTTCACCCCAACCTTGAGCAAGCTGCGATCCCCCGGCGTCAGGTTGACGATCGGCACGTCCTCCGGCACCTGGATCTTCTGCTGCCCGCCCTTGTAGTTGACGGTCAGCACCCGGCCATTGCTCACCACCAGGTCGCCGACGCTGCCATTGGTCATGCTGCTGCCCTTGGCCAGGTCGAACGGCCGATGCCCGTCACCGCTACCGGCCAGTTCCGGCGGGAATACGTGCACTTCCAGCGCCTTGAGCGTGCCATCCTCCTGGGGCATGGCCGCGGAGCCGATATAACTGCCGGGTTTGATGTCTTCGATATTGGCCAGCGTGACGGCGCGGACTTTGGTATCGCCGGTCAACTGAATCACCACGTTCTCGCCGCTGTTGACGTGCACTTTCAACGAATCGGTGCTGACCCCGGTGATCTCGCCGCGCACGCCGAGGCGCGTACCCGGGGCATCAGCGGCCTGCACCGCAGTGACTCCGAGCAGGCCGATCAAGGCAATCGTGGTGGTGTGACGCAGCAGCTGACGCAACATGGCATTCCTCCAGTGATAAACAGTAAGAGAGCAGCGGTAAACATAAGCACGCTATCGAAGAAGATGTAAGTGAATGTATCATCACACCTCCCCGGCCGGACGCAAGGTTCGCCGATGGACGCCACCCTGCGGCAAGCCAATCATTCCGCAACGGAATAACTGATATCGACACAAGGCTTCTACCGCCGCTACGGTGCGTCCCTTAGCCTCACCGCATTCCCTTTCGCTGGATCGAGAAACCTTATGAACGCCACAACTCACGCAATGACCCGAGGCATGGTGCTGCTGTTCGCCTTCTGCTGCGGTGCGATCGTCGCCAACATCTACTACGCGCAGCCGATCATCGGCCTGATCGCGCCGGACATCGGCCTCTCCGACACCATGGCCAGCTTCATCGTCTCGCTGACGCAGATCGGTTATGCGCTGGGCCTGTTCTTCCTGGTGCCGCTGGGCGACCTGCTGGAAAACCGTCGGTTGATGATCATCACCACCGTGGTGGCGATTGCCAGCCTGCTCGGCGCGGCGTTCACCAGTCAGCCGAATGTGTTCCTGCTGATCTCGTTGCTGGTGGGCTTCAGCTCGGTGTCGGTGCAGATCCTGATTCCCCTGGCCGCGCATCTGGCGCCGGAAGAATCCCGTGGCCGGGTGGTCGGCGGGATCATGGGCGGTCTGCTGCTGGGCATTCTGCTGGCGCGCCCTGTGTCGAGCGTGGTGGCTGACCATTTCGGCTGGCGCGCGATGTTCATGATCGCCGCCGGATTGATGGCGGCGATCAGCGTGGTGCTGGCGTTGACCGTGCCCAAGCGCCAGCCGGATCACAGCGCCACCTATGGCCAGTTGATCGGTTCGCTGTGGACGCTGCTGCGCCAGCAACCGGTGCTGCGTCAGCGGGCGTTTTATCAGGGCTGCATGTTCGCCACGTTCAGCCTGTTCTGGACCGCCGTGCCACTGGAATTGGCGCGCAACCATGGCCTGTCGCAAAGCGAGATCGCAATCTTCGCCCTGGTCGGCGCCATCGGTGCCATCGCCGCGCCGATCAGCGGACGCCTGGCCGACGCCGGCCACACCCGCATTGCCTCGCTGCTGGCGATGCTGTTCGCCAGCCTGAGCTTCCTGCCGGCATTCATCCACCCGGCCTACAGCGTGATCGGCCTGGCCGTGACCGGCGTGGTGCTGGATTTCTGCGTACAGATGAACATGGTCCTCGGCCAACGTGCGGTCTATTCGCTGGACGCCAAAAGCCGCGGTCGCCTGAATGCGCTGTACATGACCAGCATCTTCATCGGCGGCGCCTTCGGTTCCTCGGTCGCCAGCGCGGTGTATGAACACGGCGGCTGGTTGTGGATCGTGATTGTCGGCAGCGCGTTCCCGCTGCTGGCACTGTTGCGGTTTTTGAGTGTTTCGCAGCGCGGTTCATTGGCAACGGCGTAAGACGTCAAAAGCTTCGCGAGCAGGCTCGCTCCCACAGGGGCCATGATCCATTCAAGATTGCGCAAGGAACTGAGATGGACCGCCTCGCCGCCATGGAAACCTTCGTCTACGTCGTCGAAACCGGCTCGTTTTCCGCCGCCGCGCGACGGCTGAATATCGGCCAGCCCGCCGTGTCGAAAACCATCGCCCAACTGGAAAAGCGCCTGGCCGTCAGCCTGTTGCTGCGCTCGACCCGCGGCCTGACCCCGACCGAGGCCGGACTGGCCTATTTCGAACGGGCCAAGCGCGCCATCGACGAAGCCAACGAGGCCGACAACGCCGCCCGGGACAGCGCCAGCGGTTTGAGCGGGAACCTGCGCATCAGCGCTGCGGTGACCTTCGGCCGTCTGCACGTCGTCCCGCACCTGGGGGCATTTCTCGATCAGCATCCGCAACTGAACATCGACCTGATGCTTGACGATCGCAACATCAACCTCGTCGAGGAAGGCATCGATGTCGCCCTGCGCTTGGGCGCACTGACCGATTCGGGCCTGACCGCCCGCAAGATTGCCGACTGCCGCCGCGTGGTGCTCGGCACCCCCGCGTACTTCGCCAAACACGGCGAACCGACCTGCCCTGCCGAACTGAGCAAGCACCAGGCCGTCGTCTACAACCTCGGCGGCGGCACCACCTGGCAGTTCACCAAAGGCGCAGAACAACAACCGGTGATCATCAGCGGTCGCCTGCGCGTCAGCGCGGCCGAGGGCGTGCGCGAAGCCGTACTGGCCGACCACGGCCTGACGCTCGCCTCCGAATGGATGTTCGCCCCGGAGCTGGCCAGCGGCGCAGTCAAGACCGTCATGCACGACTGGACACTGCCCGATCTGGATCTATGGGCGGTTTTTCCGACGGGAAGGCTGGTGAGTGCCAAGGCGCGGGCGTTTGTTGAATATATTCAGGGGTTGCTCGTCAGCTGATCAGCAAGATCAAAAGATCGCAGGCTTCGCCAGCTCCTACGGGTCATCAAATACTGCCGGACAACACACAACAAAACGGCGATCCGAAGATCGCCGTTTTTCATTACTGCCCGAACTGCTTGCCCAACCCCGGCGGCACGCCGTGGATGTCGGTGTCTTCCCAAGGGCCGTTGGGGCTGACGGAGCGGGTCCAGCCGTTGTTCCAGCGGAAGTAGGTGCGCTGGCGGTAGAAGGTGTTGGGCTGGTCGTCGAGGACGTAGACCCCGAGCTTCTGGTCCCAGTGGCTGTTGCCACCCGGTGGCGGGGCGAAGCTGGCGGAGGTGCGGGGCACCGGTTTGGACGGTTTGGCCGGGATGCTTTTGCCCGGCGTCGGCGAGGTCGACGGGGTCGGGCCCGGTTGCGACGGCGGGATCGGCGGCAGGTTGGTGGTGGGTTCCGGTCGGTGCACCGTACATGCGCTCATGCCCAGGGCCAATGTGATGACGGTGATGCGGGCGAGGCTGTGCATGGCGGTGCTTTCCTGTGGGTCCGGGTGGTTATTTGTCCGGGCTGTCGATGATCAGTTTTTGTGGCGCGGTGGTGCTGCTGGCCAGCGGGCCGCTGCGACCTACCCACTCCCCGGCGGTCGGCTGACCGGCGCGAGAGATGCGTGCAACCAGTTGGACTTCAGGAAAGTTCGACAGTTTCAACTGCGGCATCATGGCGTCGGCATCGCCCAGTTCGACGGTCACCGGCAGGTCCGCCACGGTCAGCCGCTTGGCGGCCAGCGGTGCCGGTGGGCCGGAAACGGCACGGGCGAAGATGAACACGCTGTCGCCCGGCTGCACCTTGCTTCTGAGCTCACTGGACAGGTCAACCTGCACCTTGAGCAGTGCCGCGACCTTGGCAGCCGGCGCTTCGGCAACCGTTCCACCGCTGGCCTTCAGGCGTTCGGCAGCACGCTCGATCCCGCCTTGCAGCGCGACGCGGGAGTTGTCGTCGGCCGGCAATTGCGCCAGCAGGCGGTTCCAGTAATCGATCGCTTGCTGATAACGCTCGCCTTCGAACGCGGCGATCCCGAGCAGGCCGAGGCTGGTGACTTCTTTCGGATCGGCTTTCAGCGCTTCGTCGGTCAGCGCCTGGATCTTGTCCGACCACTTCTTGCCGTCGGCAAAGTATTGCGCCTGCGCCCACTGGCCAAGCAGCTCCGGCTGACGGCCAGCGAGGTTGGCCGCGCGCTCGAACATTTTCGCCGCGTCCGCCGGACGATCTTGAGCCATGTAGGTGCGTCCGAGGAAGTACAGGCCTTCCGCCGAATCCGGTTGTGCGGCAACGGCACGCTCCAGACGTCGGGTCATCTCTTCCATCGACTGCGGAGCCTGGGCGAATTCGCGGGTCAGCTCGACCTTGTCGGCGGCGCCGAAGTGCAGGTACAGGCCCAGGCCCAACACCGGCACAAGCACCGCAGCCAGCAGGGGCAACGGCTTGCCCAGTTTCGAGACACGCGGCGCAGCAACGCCTTCGGTGTCGGCGAGCAGTTCTCGCGCCGCTTCGGCGCGACCGCTGTCCATTTGTGCGGCATCGAGTACACCTTCGGCTTGCTGCGATTGCAGCTCGGCCACGCGCTCCTGATACAGCGCGACGTTCAGGGCAGTTCGATCCTCCTCACGCTGGGCGCGACGCCCACGCAGAACCGGGATCAGCAGAAAACTCAGGGCGACCAGAAGCAACAGCCCTGCGGCAAGCCAGAAATCAATCATTCTTGGTTTTTATCCAACAGTTGGTCGAGGCGCTGACGCTCTTCGATGGACAGCGATTGCGGAGTCTCGGTGCGCTGGCTGCGACGGCGGCGCACGATCACCACGATCACCACCAGGCCGCCCAGCAGCAGCCCGGCCGGGCCGAACCACAGCAGCGCGGTCTTGGCATTGAGCGCCGGTTTGTAGCGGACGAAATCACCGTAGCGGTCGACCATGAAATCGATGATCTGCTGATTGTCCTTGCCCTCGCCGAGCATGCGGAAGATCTCTTTGCGCAGGTCGGCGGCAATCGGGGCGTTGGAGTCGGCGATGTCCTGGTTCTGGCACTTGGGGCAGCGCAGTTCCTTGGTCAGTTCACGGAATCGCTCGCGATCGCCTTCTTTGGCGAACTCGTAAGTGTCAATCGCGGCGTGAGCCACACCGACCAGACTCAGGCCCAATACCACGGCGGCGAGCAAGCGCTTCATGGCTTGGCCTCATCGACCAGCGCCTGATACTTGGCCGCGAGTTTTTCGCGCCAGACCTGCTCGTCGATCACCCCGACGTACTTGTCGCGAATGATGCCCTTGGCGTCGATGAAGAAGGTTTCCGGCGCACCGTACACGCCGAGGTTCAACCCCAGCGAGCCTTCGTCGTCGCGGATGTCCAGCACATACGGATTGTGGAATTCGGCCAGCCACTTCAAGGCATCGGCGTTGGTGTCCTTGTAGTTGATGCCATAGATCACCACGCCGCGCTCGGCCAGTTTGTTCAACACCGGGTGCTCGACCCGGCAGGAAATGCACCAGGTGCCCCAGACGTTGACCAGCGCCGGTTTGCCGAGAATGTCAGCCTTGGTCAGGGTCTTGTCGCCCTGCACGTTCGGCAGGGTGAAGTCCGGGAATGGCTTGTTGATCATCGCCGACGGCAGTTCCGCCGGATCGAGGTACAGACCCCGATAAAGAAACACTGCCACCAGCAGGAAAATCGCCAGGGGTACCAGCATCAACCAACGTCTCATGCAGCCGCTCCTTGCAGGCCGAGGGCTTCACGCACCTTGGCTTTGACCTTGACTCGATAACGCCGATCCAGTGCCGCCAGCAACCCACCCAGACCGGTCAGCAGACCGCCGAACCAGATCCAGCGCACGAACGGTTTGACGTGGACCCGCACCGCCCAGGCGCCGTTTTCCAGCGGTTCGCCCAGGGCAACATACAGGTCGCGGGTGAAACCGGCGTCGATCCCGGCTTCGGTCATCATCGAACTCTGTACGGTGTACAGACGTTTTTCCGGGTGCAGCACGCTGACTTCCTTGCCGTCGCGGATCACCCGGACGGTGCCCTTGTCGGAGGTGAAGTTCGGCCCTTCGAAATGCCTGGCACCTTCGAAAATGAAGTGATACCCGGCCAGGTCCATCGACTCGCCCGGCGCCAGGCGCAGGTCGCGCTCGGCGCTGTTCTGGCTCGACAGCACCACACCGAGCGCGCACACGGCGATACCGAGGTGAGCGATCTGCATGCCCCAGTAGCTGCGGGTCAGGGTTGGCAGGCCCTTGATCAGGCCTTTGTGGCGAGTCTTGTCGAAGATGTCGCGCACACCGGCCAGCAACACCCACGCGGCGAGCAGGAATGTGGCGATCACCGCCCAGTTGAAATCGCCGTAGGCGATACCGGCTACCACGGCCAATGCGACGCTGCCGAGCAACACCGGGGTCAGCATGTTCGCCAGCCATTTCACCGGGGTGTCTTTCCAGCGGACGATCACGCCAACCGCCATCACCAGCATCAGCAATGCCATCAGCGGGATGAACAACGCATTGAAGTACGGCGGGCCGACCGACAGTTTGGCGCCGCTGATCGCATCGAGAATCAGCGGGTACAGGGTGCCGAGCAGGATCATCGACGCCGCCACCACCAACACCAGGTTGTTACCCAGCAGCAGGGTTTCCCGCGACCACAGGTTGAAGCCGACCTGGCTCTTGACCACTGGCGCACGCAACGCGAACAGGGTCAGCGAGCCGCCGACCACGAACAGCAGGAAGATCAGGATGAACACGCCGCGCTCAGGGTCCGAAGCAAACGCATGGACCGAGGTCAGCACGCCGGAACGCACGAGGAACGTGCCGAGCAGACTGAGCGAGAACGCAGCAATCGCCAGCAACACCGTCCAGCTCTTGAACACGCCACGTTTTTCCGTGACCGCCAGCGAGTGAATCAGCGCGGTACCAACCAGCCATGGCATGAACGAGGCGTTTTCCACCGGGTCCCAGAACCACCAGCCGCCCCAGCCGAGTTCGTAGTAGGCCCACCACGAGCCGAGGGTGATGCCGATGCCGAGAAAGGCCCAGGCGACGATGGTCCATGGACGCGACCAGCGTGCCCACGCAGCGTCAAGACGACCACCGAGCAAGGCGGCGATGGCGAACGCGAAGGCCACGGAGAAACCGACATAACCCATGTACAGCATCGGCGGATGGACGATCAGGCCGATGTCTTGCAGCAGCGGGTTGAGGTCACGCCCATCGGCCGGGATCTGCGGCAGGATCCGCGAGAACGGGTTGGAGGTGAGGATCAGGAACAACAGGAAACCGGTGCTGATCATGCCCATCACCGCCAGCACGCGGGCGAGCATGACTTGCGGCAACTGGCGGGAGAACACCGACACGGCGAAGGTCCAGCCACCGAGGATCAACGCCCACAGCAGCAGCGACCCTTCGTGGGCGCCCCACACCGCGCTGAACTTGTAGTACCACGGCAGCGCGCTGTTGGAGTTCATTGCCACGTAGCCGACCGAGAAATCGTCGGTCATGAACGCGTAGGTCAACGCGCCAAACGCGAACAGCAGGAATGCGAACTGGCCCCACGCTGCCGGCTGGGCCAGGCCCATCCACAGACGGTCGCCGCGCCACGCACCGAGCAACGGCACCACGGCCTGCACCAGCGCAAAACACAGCGCCAGAATCATCGCCAGATGACCGAGCTCGGGTATAAACAATGCGGACGTCATCGATCAACCCTCCTTCGCTGGGGTCGGCGCGGATTGACCACTGTCTTTCAAGGCCTTGGTCACTTCCGGCGGCATGTACTTCTCGTCGTGCTTGGCCAGCACTTCATCGGCCACCACCACGCCGTCAGCGTTGAGCTTGCCGAGGGCGACGATGCCCTGCCCTTCGCGGAACAGATCCGGAAGGATCCCGCGATAGGTGATGGTCACGGCTTTGTTGAAGTCGGTAACAACGAATTTGACGTCCAGCGAGTCTGGCGAACGTTGCAGTGAGCCCTTCTCGACCATGCCGCCGGCGCGAATGCGCGTGTCGTGTGGCGCTTCGCCGTTGGCGATCTGGGTCGGCGTGTAAAACAGGTTGATGTTTTCCTGCAGGGCGCTCAGGGCCAGGCCGACGGCAGCGCCGACCCCGACCAGAATGGCCAGAATGATGATCAGACGTTTTTTGCGCAGCGGATTCACTTGCCGTTCTCCCGGCGCAGACGACGCGCCTCTTGTTGCAGGTAACGCTTGCGGGCCGCGATCGGCGCCACCACGTTGAGGATCAGCACCGCCAGACAGATGCCGTAGGCCGACCAGACATACAGGCCATGATGGCCCATGGCGAGGAAGTCGCCGAATGAAGCAAAACTCATCGAGCGGCCTCCAGACTGTTCTGCACTTCTTCTTTGACCCAACTGGCGCGTGCTTCGCGCTTGAGCACTTCAAGGCGCATGCGCAGCAACAGCACGGCGCCGAAGAAGCAGTAGAAACCCAGCACCGTCAGCAACAACGGCAGCCACATTTCCGCAGGCATCGCCGGTTTCTCGGTGAGGGTAAAGGTCGCGCCCTGGTGCAGGGTGTTCCACCACTCCACCGAGTACTTGATGATCGGGATGTTGATCACCCCGACGATGGCCAGCACCGCGCAGGCCTTGGCGGCGCTGTCGCGGTTGCTGATGGCGTTGCCCAGCGCGATCACGCCGAAATACAGGAACAGCAGAATCAGCATCGACGTCAGGCGCGCGTCCCAGACCCACCACGAGCCCCAGGTCGGCTTGCCCCAGATCGCCCCGGTGACCAGCGCCACGGCGGTCATCCACGCACCGATCGGTGCCGCACATTGCAGGGCGACGTCGGCCAGTTTCATTTTCCACACCAGCCCGACCACGCCGCACACCGCCAGCATCACGTAGATCGACTGCGCGAGCATCGCCGCAGGCACATGGATGTAGATGATGCGGAAACTGTTGCCCTGCTGATAATCCGGCGGCGCGAAGGCCAGGCCCCAGACGACGCCGACGGTGATCAGCAGCAACGCTGCAATGCTCAGCCACGGCAGCAACTTGCTGCTGATGCCGTAGAACCACTTGGGCGAGCCGAGCTTGTGAAACCAGGTCCAGTTCATACTGTTTCCATCACGGGTGCCGCTCATCGGTGTGAGCAGTCTCAGGGTCTTTGCTGGTTAAATTTTAACCAGACCTCATTATTCGCCGACGCTGATCTTCAGGCCAGCAGCTATTGCAAACGGTGTCAGGGTGATCGCCAGGGCGGTCAGGCTACCCAGCCACAGCAGATACCCGGTCGCCGGCATGCCTTGCAAGGCGGCCTGCAAGGCGCCACTGCCCAGGATCAACACCGGGATGTACAACGGCAGAATCAGTAGCGCCAGCAACAGGCCGCCGCGCTTCAAACCCACCGTCAGCGCCGCGCCCACCGCACCGAGCAGGCTCAGCACCGGTGTACCCAGCAGTAACGACAACAGCAACACCGGCAGGCAGGCCACCGGCAAACCAAGCATCAACGCCAACAGGGGCGAGAGCAAAACCAGCGCCAGACCCGAGAACAGCCAGTGTGCCAGCACCTTGGCCAGCACCAGTAGTGGCAGCGGGTGCGGCGAAAGGACCCACTGTTCCAGGGAGCCGTCCTCGAAATCACTGCGGAACAGTCCGTCCAGCGAGAGCAGGACCGACAACAGCGCGGCCACCCAGACTAACCCCGGAGACAGGTTTTGCAAGACTTGAGTTTCCGGGCCGACGGCCAGCGGGAACAAAGCGATGACGATGGCGAAGAAAATCAGCGGATTGGCCAGTTCGGCCGGGCGCCGGAACAGCAGACGGGACTCACGGGCAACCAGCAGGCCGAACACACTCATACTGCCCAGTTCCCCAGATCGATATCGCGATAACCGGCCGGCATGCGGCTCAGCGTGTGGTGCGTGGTCAGGACCACCAGGCCGCCGCGTTCACAGTGTCCGGCCAGGTGTTCTTCCAGTTGTGCCACGCCCTGCTTGTCGAGCGCGGTGAACGGCTCGTCGAGAATCCACAAGGGCGGGCTGTCCAGATACAGCCGCGCCAGCGCCACGCGGCGTTGCTGCCCCGCAGACAGGGTGTGGCAGGGAACATCTTCGAAGCCGCGTAATCCTACGGCTGCCAATGCCTGCCAGATCGCCTCGCGTGCGGCCGGCCGATGCAGGGCGCAGAGCCACGACAGGTTCTCTTCGGGGGTCAGCAGGTCCTTGATTCCGGCGGCGTGGCCGATCCACAACAGGTTGCGCGCCAGTTCGCCGGGCTGCGCAGTCAAAGGCTGGCCGTTGAGCAGCACCTGACCGCTGGTCGGCTGCATCAGCCCGGACAGCAGGCGCAGCAGGCTGGTCTTGCCGCTGCCGTTGGGACCGCTGATCTGCACCATATCGCCACTGGCCAGTCTCAATTCGAGATTTTCGAAGAGCAGCCGCAGGTCTCGTTCACAGGCGAGGGCAACGGTTTGCAGGACAGGACTGGTCAAGGGATCACGGGCCTTATACGGTTCAAGTCGGCTCTGGCGCGGCCGTTAAAGAGATGCAGGATAAATGCAATGACGGTGCGAACCAGAGAGCTGGATCAAACAATTGCTATGTTTTCTGAACGAAGCGCAAGACGCGCGGCATTATACATGCCGTGCCTTACTCCCAAGCGTGCAATTTCCTCAGGTTGTGTCCGCGTATGACAGGCGAAATAAACATCCTCCCGCTCCCGCCCACCACCCCGGCGAACGCGCGTCCGCTGGCGATGAGCGGTGAGTTGCTCAAGCTGCTGACCCCGGTCGAAGGCTTGATCGGCGCCGGGCAAAGCGCCCAGGCCGAGGTGCTGTCGCTCAAGCAGGCGGACCAGACCTTTCAACTGTTGCTCAAGGTGACCGTCGACGGCGGCCGCCAGACCACCGTGCAAGCCAGCAGCAACCTGCCGCTGCCGACCGGGACCAACCTGGCCGTCACTCAGCCGTCGGCGGGCAATCTGGCGATCACCGTGCAACAGGCCATCGCCAGCAGCGTCGCCGCCCTCACCCGCATCGACACCGCGCAGTTGCCGGTCGGTACGCTGTTGCAAGGCAAGGTGCTGACCTCGCAGACGCTACCGCAAGTGCCGGGGCAGCCGACGGTGTACCGCTCGCTGGTGAGCCTGCTCAACACCGCGCAGAGCGGCGCCACGCTGGACATCGACAGCCCGACGCCCCTGCGCATCGGCACCCTGCTTTCGGCCTTGGTCGAGGATTCGCAGACGCTCAGGTTCGTGCCGCTGAGCAGCCGTCAGGATCAATTGGCGGTGAGCCAGCAACTGGTTGGCCAACAGAGCCGCCAGGGCTCGCTGGACGGTTTGCTCAACGCCTTGCAAAACCTGCCGAGCGACGACGATCAGACCTCGCAGGACCTGCGCGCCGCCGTCGTGCGCCTGCTCGCCAACCTGCCCGACGTGCAGCAGATGAGCACCGCCAAAGGTGTCGCCCTGGCCCTGGCCAACAGCGGCGCCTTCCTCGAAGCCAAGCTGCTGACCGGACAGAATCCGACGCTGGCCCCGGACATGAAAGCCGATCTGCTCAAGCTGATCGCGCAACTGTCGCCGGGTGTGCCGGGCAATTCCAGTTTCAATGCGATCATCGCCGCCAACACCTTGGCGCAGGCGTTGCCGAGTTTCGTGCGCAATGCCCTTGGCACACTCGGCCAGGTCAGCGCCAAACCGGTGCCGAGCAGTTTTCCGCTGCCTGACCGCTTGCTGCAAAGCCAGGACGGCGAAGGTGATCTGGAGCATCTGCTGCGCCTCGCGGCAGCGGCCGTGTCGCGCCTGCAAAGCCATCAATTGTCGAGCCTGGAACAGACCGGCGTCACCGACGATGGCCGGTTGATGAGCACCTGGCAACTGGAAATCCCCATGCGCAACCTGCAGGACATCGTGCCGCTGCAGGTCAAGTTCCAGCGCGAAGAAGCGCCGGAAAGAGAGCCGCAACCCAATGAACGCCGTGACGAGCGCGAGCCCAGACAACAACTGTGGCGCGTCGATCTGGCGTTCGATATGGAACCGTTGGGGCCGATGCAGATTCAGGCCCAGTTGATTGCCGGCAGCCTGTCGAGCCAGCTCTGGGCCGAACGCCCGTACACCGCCGACCTGATCGAAACCAACCTGTTTGCGCTGCGCCAGCGTCTGCTCGATCGTGGGCTGAACGTCGGCGATCTCGACTGCCACCTCGGCACGCCGCCGCAAGGCAACCAGACTCGTCTCGAACACCGCTGGGTGGATGAAACCGCATGAACGATTCCACTGCTCCACGCCAGGCCATCGCGCTCAAGTACGACGGCAACCACGCCCCGACCCTCACCGCCAAGGGCGACGAGGAACTGGCCGAAGAAATCCTGCGGATCGCCCGCGATTGTGAAGTGCCGATCTACGAGAACGCCGAATTGGTGCGATTGTTGGCAAGGATGGAATTGGGCGACAGCATTCCCGAAGAGCTGTACCGCACGATTGCCGAGATCATCGCGTTTGCGTGGAATCTGAAGGGGAAATTCCCCGAGGGGCATGATCCGCAGGCGCCGATGGTCGAGAAGGACGTCACCGAGCGCGGGGATGATTATTAAGCCTTAAAAGCAAAAGATCGCAGCCTTCGGCAGCTCCTACATGAGATCTCTGTAGGAGCTGCCGAAGGCTGCGATCTTTTGATCTTGCTTACCGCTAAAAGCTCGAAGCTACTAGCTGTTTTTGTGCAGTTTGCGCATCAACTCCGCCTCAGCCTGGGTCAACCCGCAGGACTGAGTCAGCTCATCGACGCTCGCGCCCATCCCCACCAGCTTCGCCGCCTGGGCGAATGACAGGCTCGATGGATCGCGCTGTTCCAGCGCAACAATCTTGTCCGGCAACGGACCGACTACCGAGCGCAGCTCGTGCAGGGCTTCGCCCATGCGCACGTTGCCGTTCTGATAGTCGTCGACGCGCTTGGCCAGATCCTTGATGCGCTGGTCACGCAGCGCATCGCCCTGAGCCTGTTGCGCCGCGATCAACCGCTGCGCCTTGATGTACGCCAGAAACATTGCCAGCGTGCCTGCCCAGAAGAGGAACAGGACAATGACCGCCACCTCGAGAATCAATCAGATGCTCTCCAGTTCCGACCATTCTTCTTCACTCATCATCTTGTCCAGCTCGACCAGGATCAGCAACTCGTTGTTCTTGTTGCACACGCCCTGGATGAACTTGGCCGACTCTTCGTTACCGACGTTTGGCGCGGTCTCGATTTCCGACTGACGCAGGTAAACCACTTCAGCCACGCTGTCGACCATGATGCCAACGACTTGTTTGTCGGCTTCGATGATGACGATACGGGTGTTGTCGCTGATCTCGCCGCTGTTCAGGCCGAAGCGCTGACGGGTGTCGATCACGGTGACCACGTTACCGCGCAGGTTGATGATGCCCAGCACGTAGCTTGGCGCACCCGGCACCGGAGCGATCTCGGTGTAGCGCAGCACTTCCTGAACGCGCATCACGTTGATGCCGTAGGTTTCGTTGTCCAGCTTGAAGGTCACCCATTGCAGGATCGGATCTTCAGAACCTTTTGCATTCGTCGCCTGACTACTCATACCCTGACCCCTCGAAAAAACCGCACTGGGCGGTGTGTGTTCTGTGTGGAGGCATTGAAAAATGCCATCGCCTGATTGTTATGTCGGCTGCTATGTCGATTTATGTAGCGGCTTGTGGCCGCCCAAGTGCTTTGCGCCGCCACTGGCGATCAACTCGGCCAGCGCGGATACATCAAGCAATGCACACATGTGCTCAATCACCGTGCCGGCGAGCCATGGCCGCTGACCCCGGTGACTTCTCCATTTGATTTCATTCGGGTCCAGGCGCAACGAACGGCTGACCTGATGCACGGCCAGACCCCATTCGTAACCTTGTACCGAAATCACGTACTGCAGGCCCTGACGGAAGTCATCGCGATAGCGATCCGGCATGACCCAACGCGCCGTGTCCAACACTTTCAGATTGCCGGCCTGGCTCGGCAGAATCCCGAGGAACCATTCCGGCTGACCGAACAGCGGCGTCAGCTCGTGCCCGGCCAGTGAATAAATCGAACCGAGGCACACCAGCGGCACCGCCAGGGTCAACCCGGCGACATCGAACAACAGGCATTCGAAGGCCTCGGAGGCCCACGCTGGACGCCCCTCGGTCTCTACCGGTGGCGGCGTGTTGTTCGGTGGCAGATGGACTTCCACCAGCGGCGGCACCAGCGCCTGCTCGACGGGTGCGGGTGCAACCGGTGTCGGTTCAACCACCACCGGTTCCGGCGCGGTTTTCAGCAACTGGGTTTGCAGCAGCGGTGCCAGTGTCGAAACCGGCGCACGCAGCGGCTCGGCCTCTTCAATCAATGCGACGGGTGCCTTGGCCGCCGGCGCGGCGGCAGGCGCGGCAAGCGGAGCGGCAGGTTTGACGGCTTTTTGCGCATCACGCGCCTGCTCTTCCAGTACCGCGGCCTGGAACTCGTCCAGCGCCTCGGAGCTTTCGATCACTTCGACTGGCGCCTCGACTGGCGGCAACTCGTCAGGAATCTCCTGCAGCAAGCTGTCCAGATAGGACTGCAGCGCCAGTTGCGGCTTCGACGTCAACTTCAGCGGCCGATTCATACGCACCCCCCTGTAGGAGCTGCGGAACGCTGCGATCTTTTGATCTTTTCAGAAGCACCACAAAGCAAGATCAAAAGATCGCAGCCTGCGGCAGCTCCTACACGAAGAGAGATCATGCTCAAGCCACCTGCGGAACAAGTTGTTGTGCCAACAGATGCTTGAGCAGCGCGCGGTAAGCCAGCACGCCCCGGCTCTTGCCGTCGAATTGCGAAGGCGTGACACCGGCCCGGCTCGCGTCGCGCATACGGGTATCAACCGGGATGTAGCCCTGCCAGATTTCCTCGGGGAATTTGTCCCGCAATACGCGCAAGGTGCCCAGCGACGCCTGGGTACGGCGGTCGAACAGGGTCGGCACGATGCTGAACGGCAGCGCCTGTTTACGCGAGCGGTTGATCATCGCCAAGGTGTTGACCATGCGTTCCAGGCCTTTGACGGCCAGGTGTTCGGTCTGCACCGGGATCACCAGTTGCTGGCTCGCGGCCAGGGCGTTGACCATCAGCACGCCGAGCAGCGGCGGGCTGTCGATGATCGCGTAATCGAAGTCCTGCCACAGCTGCGCCAGACTCTTGGCGATCACCAAGCCGAGGCCACTTTGCCCCGGCGACTGGCGCTCGAGGGTCGCGAGTGCGGTGCTCGACGGCAGCAGCGAAATGCGTTCGTCGCTGGTCGACAGCAGCAACTGCCCGGGCAAGCCTTGCGGCACGCTGCCCTTGTGCAGAAACAGGTCGTAGTTGCTGTGTTCCAGGCTGTCGGGGTCGTAGCCGAAATAGCTGGTCATCGAGCCGTGCGGGTCGAGATCGACCACAACCACGCGCTTGCCCGCCTCCGCCAGCAATCCGGCTAAAGCGATGGAAGATGTGGTTTTACCGACACCACCCTTTTGATTGGCGACTGCCCAGACTCTCATTCAGTTCGTTCCTCCCGGCCGAGATGCTCGACCGAGACATAGCTCAGCGTATTAATGCGGGTGACGGAGAATTGACGGCACTCTCGCGTCCCGGCGTCTTGACCGGGGTCGGTGCAGTTTGTGTGCCAGCGCGCTTCAACGCCGCGTCCGGTTGTGCATTCGCGGTTCCGGTACCGGTCAGACTGCGGCGCACATCGAGATTGCGCGACACCACCAGCACCACCCGACGGTTTTTCGCGCGGCCCTCGGCCGTGGCGTTGTTGGCCACTGGCTGGAACTCGCCGTAGCCTACCGAGGCCAGACGGCCAGGGTTCACCCCCTGCATCGCCAGCATCCGCACGATGCTGGCCGAACGCGCCGAGGACAGCTCCCAGTTGGTCGGGTACTGCGCGGTGCGAATCGGCTGATCGTCGGTAAAGCCTTCGACGTGGATCGGGTTGTCGAACGGTTTGAGGATCGCCGCCACCTTGTCGATGATGTTGAAGGCGATGTCGCTCGGCATGGCGTCGCCGCTGCCGAACAACAGGCTGGAATTGAGTTCGATCTCGACCCACAACTCGTTGCCGCGCACGGTCATCTGGTTAGAGGCGATCAGGTCGCCAAACGCGGCGCTGATGTCATCGGCGATGCTTTTCAACGGATCGCTGGCCCCGGCGATACCGGCGTCGACCTGCTCGGCGTCCTTGACCAGCGGCTTGGCCGGGGTCACGGTCTTCGGTCGTTCGTCACCAATCGGGATCGGCTTGAGCGAGCGGTCGGAGTCGGTGAAAACCCCGATCAGCGCTTCGGAAATGACCTTGTATTTGCCTTCGTTGATCGACGAGATCGAGTACATCACCACGAAGAACGCGAACAGCAGCGTGATGAAATCCGCGTAGGACACGAGCCAGCGCTCGTGGTTGACGTGTTCTTCCTGATGCCTGCGACGGGCCATGAGGTTATTCCCTTAATCCATGAAGCCTTGCAGCTTCAACTCAATGGAGCGAGGGTTTTCACCTTCGGCGATCGACAAGATCCCTTCCAACAACATTTCGCGATAACGCGACTGCCGCAACGCGATTGACTTGAGCTTGGCCGCCACCGGCAGCAACACCAGGTTGGCACTGGCAACACCGTAGATGGTGGCGACGAAGGCCACGGCGATGCCGCTGCCCAGTTGGGTCGGATCGGCGAGGTTGCCCATCACGTGAATCAGGCCCATCACCGCACCGATGATGCCGATGGTCGGCGCGTAGCCGCCCATGCTTTCAAAGACTTTGGCGGCTTCGATGTCGCGGGCTTCCTGGGTGTAGAAATCCACTTCGAGGATGCTGCGGATCGCTTCCGGCTCGGCGCCATCGACCAGCAGTTGCAGGCCCTTGCGCGAGTAGTTGTCCGGTTCGGCATCGGCTACGCCTTCCAGCCCGAGCAGGCCTTCCTTGCGTGCGGTGAGGCTCCAGTTGACCACGCGGTCGATACCGCCGGCCAGGTCCACCCGCGGCGGAAACAGGATCCAGGCGAGGATCTGCATGGCGCGCTTGAAGGCGCTCATCGGCGATTGCAGCAGCGCGGCACCGATGGTGCCACCGAGGACGATCAGCGCCGCCGGGCCGTTGGCCAGCGCGCCGAGGTGACCGCCTTCAAGGTAATTGCCGCCGATGATGGCGACGAACGCCATGATGATCCCGATAAGGCTTAGAACATCCATCAGATACACGCCTCGACGATGTGCTTGCCGATGTCGTCCAGGCCGTACACCGCGTCAGCCAGATCGGCTTTGACGATGGCCATCGGCATCCCGTAGATGACGCAGCTGGCTTCGTCCTGCGCCCACACCGAGCTGCCGCCCTGCTTGAGCAGACGCGCGCCTTCGCGGCCGTCGGCGCCCATGCCGGTCAACACCACCGCCAGAACTTTGTCACCGTAGGACTTGGCGGCGGAACCGAAGGTGATGTCCACGCACGGTTTGTAATTCAGACGCTCGTCGCCCGGGAGGATTTTCACCGCGCCACGGCCGTCGATCATCATCTGCTTGCCACCCGGCGCCAGCAGCGCCAGGCCCGGACGCAGGATGTCGCCATCCTCGGCTTCCTTGACGCTGATGCGGCACAGCTTGTCCAGACGCTCGGCAAACGCTTTGGTGAACGCCGCCGGCATGTGCTGGATCAGCACGATCGGTGCCGGGAAGTTCGCCGGCAACTGGGTCAGCACCCGTTGCAGGGCAACCGGGCCGCCGGTCGAGGTGCCGATGGCGACCAGTTTGTAGGCTTTGCGTTTCGGTGCCGGCGACGAAGCGCTGGCCGCCGGGGCGCGGCTGGCAACAGGTGCAGGCGCAGGCGCCGGACGTGTCGGAGCGCTGCTGCCGTGGCTGCTGAAGCTCGATGCCGCCGGAGCCGGCGCAGGCGTCGGTGCAGCGGCCGGAGCCGGCGCACTGTAAGCACTGAAACGACGATTACTGCGCGAGATGCTGTGAACCTTCTCGCACAGCAGTTGCTTGACCTTCTCGGGGTTACGCGAGATGTCTTCGAAATTCTTCGGCAGGAAATCCACCGCGCCAGCGTCCAGCGCATCCAGGGTCACCCGGGCGCCTTCATGCGTCAGCGAGGAGAACATCAACACCGGGGTCGGGCAGCGCTGCATGATGTGCCGCACCGCCGTGATGCCATCCATCATCGGCATCTCGTAGTCCATGGTGATCACGTCCGGCTTGAGGGCCAGGGCCTGATCGATCGCCTCTTTACCGTTGGTGGCCGTGCCGACCACCTGGATGCTCGGATCCGCTGAAAGAATTTCCGAGACGCGGCGGCGGAAAAAACCCGAATCGTCCACCACCAGGACTTTGACTGCCATAAACACTCCATTAGGTGCAGCGGGACGTTGTCGCCCCGCCGCCCCGGATTCAAATACGCCGTGCGGCGTAACGCTTGAGCATGCTTGGAACATCGAGGATCAGAGCGATGCGGCCGTCACCGGTGATGGTGGCGCCGGACATGCCCGGAGTGCCCTGCAGCATTTTGCCCAATGGCTTGATGACCACTTCTTCCTGGCCGACCAGTTGATCGACAACGAAGCCGATCCGCTGGGTGCCCACCGAAAGGATCACCACGTGGCCTTCGCGCTGCTCTTCGTGAGCGGCGGAGCTGACCAGCCAGCGCTTGAGGTAGAACAATGGCAGCGCCTTGTCCCGCACGATCACCACTTCCTGGCCATCCACCACGTTGGTGGTCGACAGGTCGAGGTGGAAGATTTCGTTGACGTTGACCAACGGGAACGCAAACGCCTGATTGCCGAGCATCACCATCAGGGTCGGCATGATCGCGAGCGTCAGCGGCACCTTGATGACGATCTTCGAGCCCTGGCCCTTGGTCGAGTAGATGTTGATCGAACCGTTGAGCTGGGAAATCTTGGTCTTCACCACGTCCATGCCGACACCGCGGCCGGACACGTCGGAGATCTCGGTCTTGGTCGAGAAACCCGGGGCGAAAATCAGGTTGTAGCACTCGGTATCGCTCAGGCGATCGGCCGCATCCTTGTCCATCACACCGCGTTTTACCGCGATCGAACGCAGGACGTTCGGGTCCATGCCCTTGCCGTCGTCGGAGATCGACAACAGGATGTGGTCGCCTTCCTGCTCGGCCGCCAGCACCACACGACCGCCACGGGCCTTGCCCGACGCTTCGCGTTCTTCCGGCGACTCGATGCCGTGGTCGACGGCGTTGCGCACCAAGTGGACCAGCGGGTCGGCCAGGGCCTCGACAAGGTTCTTGTCGAGGTCGGTTTCTTCACCCACCAGTTCCAGGTTGATCTCTTTCTTGAGCTGACGCGCCAGGTCGCGAACCAGACGCGGGAAGCGCCCGAAGACCTTCTTGATCGGCTGCATCCGGGTCTTCATCACCGCGGTCTGCAAGTCAGCCGTGACCACGTCGAGGTTCGACACGGCCTTGGACATGGCTTCGTCGCCGCTGTTGAGACCCAGGCGCACCAGACGGTTACGCACCAGTACCAGCTCGCCGACCATGTTCATGATTTCGTCGAGACGCGCGGTGTCGACCCGCACGGTGGTCTCGGCTTCGCTCGCCGGTTTTTCCGGTGGCGGAGTTGCCGCAGCACGGGCCGGTGCCGGTGCCGCAGCGGCAGCCGGTTTTGGCGTTTCAGCTTTTGGCTCAGGCTTGGGCGCAGCTTTCGGCGCGGCGGCCGGAGCGGCAGCCGCCTTGGCAGCTGGCGCAGCGACTGTCGATGCGGAGCCGGCCGTCGCCGCGCCTGCATCGAACTTGCCTTTGCCGTGCAATTCGTCGAGCAGCGATTCGAATTCGTGATCGCTGATCAAATCACTGCCGGCAGCCGCCGCTGCCGGAGCGGCTGGCGCAACCGGTGCCGAGGCGATCGCCGACTCCAGCGCTTCAACGGCAAAGTTGCCCTTGCCGTGCAACTGGTCGAGCAGCGCTTCGAATTCGTCGTCGGTGATGTCCGAGCTGTCGCCTGCAGCAGGCGCCGCCGCCGCAGCGGCTGTCGGTGCGACAGCGTCCGGCGCGAACTGGCCTTTGCCGTGCAACTGATCGAGCAACGACTCGAATTCAGCGTCGGTGATTTCGTCGCTGGCGGCCGCATCGGCAGCCGGCGCAGGTGCAGCAGCAGCCGGGGCTTCGGCTTCGGCCTTGGCGGCGTTCAGCGAATCCAGCAACTGTTCAAATTCGTTATCGGTGATGTCGCCCGAATCGCCGGCATCGCTTTCGACGACCAGTTCTTCGATCATCTCGGCCACCGGCGAAGCCGGGGCTTCATCGGCCGATTGCGGCTCGGCCAGACGCGCAAGCGCGGCCAGCAGTTCCGGAGTCGCTGCCGTGATCGGGGCACGTTCACGGACTTCGCTGAACATGCCGTTCACCGCGTCCAGTGCTTCAAGCACCACGTCCATCAGTTCTGCATCAACGCGACGCTCACCCTTGCGCAGGATGTCGAACACGTTTTCGGCGATGTGACAGCACTCCACCAGCTCGTTGAGCTGAAGGAAGCCGGCGCCCCCTTTTACAGTGTGGAAACCGCGAAAAATTGCGTTGAGCAGATCTGCGTCATCCGGGCGGCTTTCCAGCTCGACCAGTTGTTCGGACAGTTGCTCAAGAATCTCGCCGGCCTCAACCAGGAAATCCTGAAGGATCTCTTCATCGGCGCCGAAGCTCATTAATGGGGTGCTCCTACAGGTCTAAAAACCCAAAAAACCTAAAATTCCAAAACTCTAGAATCCGAGGCTGGATAACAAATCGTCCACATCGTCCTGACCGGACACAACGTCTTCTCGTTTATCGGCATGAATCTGCGGACCTTCACCCTGCGAGAGATGTTTTTGTGGATCTTTTTCTGCAAGCATCGCGGCGCGGTCATGTTCGATGCCCGCAAAGCGGTCGACCTGACTGGCCATGAGCACGAGTTTGAGCAAATTGCTTTCGACTTCGGTGACCAGTTGGGTCACACGCTTGATCACCTGACCGGTCAGGTCCTGGTAATCCTGGGCCAGCAGGATGTCGTTGAGGTTGCTCGACACCGCACGGTTGTCCGTGCTGCTGCGCGACAGAAAACCGTCGACCCGGCGCGCCAGTTCGCGGAACTCTTCAGCCCCGACCTCACGGCGCATGAAGCGGCCCCAATCGGTGCTCAGGGCCTGGGCTTCTTCAGCCAGGCCATTGACCACCGGAGTAGCGCTTTCCACCAGATCCATGGTGCGGTTGGCCGCGGCTTCGGTCAGCTTGACCACATAGCCCAGGCGTTCGGTGGCGTCGGTGATTTGCGACACTTCCTCGGCCTGCGGCATGTGCGGATCGATCTGGAAGTTGACGATCGCACTGTGCAGTTCGCGTGTGAGCTTGCCCACTTCCTGATACAGGCCGCGGTCACGGGTCTGATTGAGCTCATGGATCAGTTGCACAGCGTCGCCGAACCTGCCTTTTTCAAGGCTCTCGACCAGTTCGACCGCGTGTTTTTTCAGGGTCGATTCGAAATCGCCCTGTGAAGATTCTTTATGCTCCATAGCTCCCCCGCGCGTTCATCAGCCGATGCGTTCGAAAATCTTCTCGATTTTTTCTTTCAGCGCCTGAGCCGTGAAAGGTTTGACCACGTAGCCGTTTACACCGGCCTGGGCCGCTTCGATGATCTGCTCGCGCTTGGCTTCTGCCGTCACCATCAGCACCGGCAGGTGCTTGAGTTTTTCATCGGCACGCACGTGGCGCAGCAGGTCGATACCGGTCATGCCCGGCATGTTCCAGTCCGTTACCAGAAAGTCGATGCTTCCGCTGTTGAGCACCGGAATGGCAGTGGTGCCATCGTCGGCCTCGACGGTGTTGGTGAACCCCAGATCACGCAGCAGGTTCTTGATGATCCGCCGCATCGTTGAGAAGTCATCAACGATGAGGATTTTCATGTTCTTGTCCAATTCGACCTCCAAGCAGTCTTAAACGCGCCCAGCACCTGGACGCGCCATTTCAATCAATCCGGCAAAGCACTCGATGACTGTCTGGAGCACAACAGAGCAAGACCGGTGCCGTTCATCACCGCACCAGCCTCGTTCGCAGTGTCCCCACACTGCCTTCAGCGCGCTCGCCACTCCCCCAAACGCCCCCGCAAGCGGGCCGCGCACTGGCTGTGTAACTGGCTGACCCGCGATTCACTGACGCCAAGGACTTCACCGATTTCCTTGAGGTTCAGCTCTTCGTCGTAGTACAGCGCCAACACCAGTCGCTCACGCTCCGGCAAATTGGCAATCGCGTCCGCCAGCGCTGCCTGGAAGCGTTCATCTTCCAGATCGCGTGACGGCTCAAGATGAGCACTGGCGCCATCCTCGTGCAGCCCTTCGTGTTCGCCGTCCTGCAACAGGTCGTCGAAACTGAACAGCCGGCTGCCCAGCGTGTCATTCAAAATCCCGTAGTAATCGTCGAGACTCAATTGGAGTTCGGCCGCAACTTCGTGATCTTTAGCATCACGGCCGGTTTTAGCTTCAATTGAGCGAATTGCGTCGCTGACCATACGGGTGTTGCGGTGAACCGAGCGTGGTGCCCAATCCCCTTTGCGCACTTCGTCGAGCATCGCGCCGCGGATTCGAATGCCCGCGTACGTTTCGAAACTGGCGCCCTTGCTGGCGTCATATTTGGTCGAGACTTCAAGCAGACCGATCATCCCGGCCTGAATCAGATCCTCGACCTGCACACTCGCCGGCAAGCGCGCCAGCAAGTGATAGGCAATGCGCTTGACCAGTGGCGCGTAACGCTCGATCAACTCGTACTGCGCGTCACGTGCCGACTTCTTGTAGTAGTTCATACCGCTCGCGGTCATAACACAGGCCCTGCTGTTTGCTGCACGAGGCGCTCGACGAAAAACTCCAGGTGACCGCGCGGGTTGGCAGGCAGCGGCCAGGTATCGACCTTCTGCGCGATAGCCTTGAACGCCAGCGCGCACTTGGAACGCGGGAAGGCTTCATAGACCGCTCGCTGCTTCTGCACTGCCTTGCGCACGCTTTCGTCGTACGGCACCGCGCCGACGTATTGTAAGGCGACGTCGAGGAAACGATCCGTGACCTTGGTCAACTTGGCGAACAGGTTGCGCCCTTCCTGCGGGCTCTGCGCCATGTTGGCGAGGACGCGGAAGCGGTTCATGCCGTAGTCGCGGTTGAGCAGTTTGATCAGCGCGTAGGCGTCGGTGATCGAGGTCGGCTCGTCGCAGACCACCAGCAACACTTCCTGCGCTGCGCGAACGAAACTGACTACCGAGTCACCAATACCCGCAGCGGTGTCGATCACCAGCACATCGAGGTTGTCGCCGATGTCGCTGAAGGCCTGAATCAGACCGGCGTGTTGCGCCGGGCTCAGATGAACCATGCTTTGCGTGCCGGACGCGGCCGGCACGATGCGGATCCCGCCGGGACCCTGCAACAGCACGTCGCGCAGCTCGCAGCGGCCTTCGATCACGTCGGCCAGTGTACGTTTGGGGGTCAGTCCCAGCAGAACGTCAACGTTCGCCAGCCCCAGGTCGGCGTCCAGCAGCATGACCCGACGGCCAAGCTCTGCCAGCGCCAGAGACAAGTTCACTGACACGTTAGTCTTGCCGACGCCACCTTTGCCGCCGGTCACCGCGATCACCTGTACGGGATGCATGCTGCCCATGTTATTTCTTTACCTTGTCTTGCATAGACGGAGGCCACATTACTGGCTGCGCGTTCTCAACCGGAACAATGCATGGCAGACCATCGATGTAGGTACAAAAACTGTTCATTACCTCAGCCAACCTGCTTGGTCGGGCTGTGGTAGATATCAGCGAACATGTCAGCCATGGCTTCTTCGCTGGGTTCTTCCTGCATTTGCACGCTGACGGCGCGGCTGACCAGTTGATGACGCCGCGGCAGATGCAGATCATCCGGAATCCGTGGGCCATCGGTCAGGTACGCGACCGGCAATTCATGACTGATCGCCAGGCTCAACACTTCGCCAAGGCTGGCCGTCTCATCCAGTTTAGTCAGGATGCAGCCGGCAAGCCCGCAACGCTTATAACTGTGATAAGCGGCGGTTAGAACCTGTTTCTGGCTGGTGGTTGCCAAAACCAGATAATTTTTTGAACGGATGCCACGCCCGGCCAGGCTTTCCAGCTGCATGCGCAGTGCCGGATCGCTGGCCTGCAGGCCGGCGGTATCGATCAGCACCACGCGCTTGCGCAGCAACGGATCCAGCGCCTGCACCAGCGACTGGCCCGGATCAACGTGGGTCACCGGCACATTGAGAATCCGCCCCAGAGTCTTGAGTTGTTCCTGCGCGCCGATGCGGAAGCTGTCCATACTGACCAGCGCGACATTCTGCGCGCCGTACTTGAGCACATAGCGCGCGGCGAGCTTGGCCAGGGTGGTGGTCTTGCCCATGCCGGCCGGGCCGACCATGGCAATGATACCGCCCTCTTCCAGCGGCTCGACTTCCGGCACGGAAATCATCCGCGCCAGGTGCGCGAGCAGCATGCGCCAGGCCTGACGTGGTTCTTCGATGTCAGTGATCATCGCCAGCAGATCGCGCGACAGGGGGCCGGACAGGCCGATACGTTGCAGACGGCGATACAGGTTGGCTTGCGCCGGGCGACTGCCCTGCAGCTGATTCCAGGCCAGGGTGCCGAGCTGCACTTCCATCAGCTCGCGCAGGCTGTTGAGTTCGAAACGCATCGAATCCAGTGCACGCGGATCGACACCGCCGGACGCCTGTGCAGGTGCCGGGGCCGGACGCGCCGGGGCGGCGTAAGTCGGTTCGCTCAGCGGCTCGGCAGCGGTCAGCGGCAGGCCGGCCGTCAACGGCAGCCCGGCGAAGATCTGGCGATTGCTATTGCCATCGGCTTCGCCACGCAGGCTCAGCTCGGCCTGGGCGGTGACGATGCGCGACTGGGTCTTGCGCAGCTCGTCTTCGAGTTCCATGTTCGGCACCCGTGGCGCCAGCGCCGACAATTTGTAATCCAGTGCCGCCGTCAACTCGACACCGCCGGCAATGCGGCGGTTGCCAATGATGGCGGCATCAGCGCCCAGCTCATCACGAACCAGCTTCATGGCCTGACGCATATCGGCGGCAAAGAAACGCTTAACTTGCATAAACCACTACCTCAGCCGTTGGGCCCTACTGTCGCAACGATGGTCACTTGCTTGTTGTCCGGTATTTCCTGGTAGGCCAGCACATGCAGTCCAGGGACGGCGAGGCGGCCAAAGCGCGAGAGCATCGCGCGGATCGGGCCTGCTACCAACAGGATCACCGGTTGACCTTGCATTTCCTGACGCTGCGCCGCTTCGATGAGCGAACGCTGCAGCTTCTCGGCCATGCTTGGCTCCAGCAGAACGCCCTCTTCCGAGCCTTGTCCTGCCTTCTGCAGACTATTGAGCAATATTTGTTCCAACCTTGGTTCCAAGGTGATCACAGGCAGCTCGGAGTCAGTGCCTACAATGCTTTGGACGATGGCGCGGGATACGCCGACGCGTACCGCGGCCACCAACGCGGCGGTATCTTGACTCTTGGCGGCGTTGTTGGCGATCGCTTCGGCAATGCTGCGGATATCGCGCACCGGCACGTGTTCGGCCAGCAGCGCCTGCAGCACTTTGAGCAACTGCGACAGCGAGACCACCCCTGGCACCAGCTCTTCAGCCAGTTTCGGCGAGCTTTTGGCCAGCAATTGCATGAGTTGCTGCACTTCTTCGTGGCCGATCAGCTCACTGGAGTGCTTGTACAGAATCTGGTTCAAGTGGGTCGCGACCACGGTACTGGCGTCGACCACGGTGTAACCGAGCGACTGCGCCTGCGCACGCTGGCTGACTTCGATCCACACCGCTTCCAGACCGAAAGCCGGATCTTTGGCGGTAATGCCGTTGAGCGAGCCGTAGACCTGCCCCGGGTTGATCGCCAGTTCGCGGTCCGGGTAGATCTCGGCTTCGGCGAGGATCACGCCCATCAGGGTCAGGCGATAGGCGCTCGGCGCCAGATCGAGGTTGTCGCGGATGTGCACGGTCGGCATCAGAAAGCCCAGATCCTGCGAGAGCTTCTTGCGCACGCCCTTGATCCGCGCCAGCAACTGCCCACCCTGATTGCGATCCACCAGCGGGATCAGGCGATAGCCGACCTCGAGGCCAATCATGTCGATCGGGGTCACGTCATCCCAGCCCAGCTCCTTGGTTTCCATGGCGCGGGCCGGCGACGGCAGCAGTTCCTGCTGGCGCTGGACCTCTTGCAATGCCTGAACCTTGGCGACGTTCTGCTTTTTCCAGAACAGGTAAGCGCCGCCAGCGGCCAGCGCAGCCATGCTCAGGAACGAGAAGTGCGGCATGCCCGGCACCAGGCCCATGACCGCCATCAGACCGGCCGCCACCGCCAAGGCTTTGGGCGAAGCGAACATCTGCCGATTGATCTGCTTGCCCATGTCTTCCGAACCGGAAGCACGGGTCACCATGATCGCGGCCGCTGTCGATAACAACAGTGATGGCAATTGCGCCACCAAACCGTCACCGATGGTCAGCAAGGCGTATACCTTGCCGGCGTCGGCGAACGACATGTTGTGCTGGAAGATACCGACAGCCATGCCGCCGATGAGGTTGATGAACAGGATCAGCAGGCCGGCGATGGCGTCACCGCGGACGAACTTGCTGGCACCGTCCATCGAACCGTAAAACTCGGCTTCCTGGGCCACTTCCTGGCGGCGCAGCTTCGCCTGGTTCTGGTCGATCAGGCCGGCGTTGAGGTCGGCGTCGATCGCCATTTGTTTGCCGGGCATCGCATCGAGGGTGAAACGCGCGCTCACCTCGGAAATCCGCCCGGCGCCCTTGGTCACCACGACGAAGTTGATGATCATCAGAATCGCGAAGACCACGATACCGACCACGTAGTTACCGCCGATCACCACCTCACCGAAGGCCTGGATCACCTTACCGGCGGCGGCGTGGCCGTCCTGACCGTGGAGCATCACCACCCGCGTCGAGGCCACGTTCAACGCCAGCCGCAGCAGCGTCGCCACCAGCAGAATGGTCGGGAACACCGCAAAATCCAGCGGTCGCAGCGCGTACACGCAGACCAGCAGCACGACAATCGACAGGGCGATGTTGAAGGTGAAGAACACGTCCAGCAAGAACGGCGGCACCGGCAGCATCATCATCGCCAGCATGACCAGCAGCAACAACGGCACGCCCAGATTGCCTCGACTGAGGTCGGCAATGTTCGAGCGTGCGTTGTTGATTAACTGAGAGCGATCCACCGGTTTTCCCCGTTCCTTTAAAGCAAACTTTTGACGCCCAAAGCAGGCGCACGGCGGCTACTGCAAGAAGCCTTCCAACTTTTTGCGCAGCGCCAAAAAGATCGCAGGCAAACAAGCCCTCCCCCACGCTGCAGCCCTCCCCGCGAATGACCATTCGTCGCCACCTGTCAGATCTGACAGGTGCTCAAATCCGCCACGGCGCGTTCAATCACTCCGTCACCCAGACCTCGACCGGAGCTCGCCTCATGAATAGCCAGACATCGCCCACATCGCCCGTTACCCCCCAAGCCTTGCGGCCGTTGTATTTTCCGGCGCTGGTCACGCTCATCCCCGCCGAACACTATGACGGCGGCATTCCCATCAGAGCCGTGGAGGACGATCTGCAAGGCATCATCCCCGCCTGGCTGACCATGTCCGTTGGCGATCACGCCGAGGTGTTCTGGGGCAATGACAGCGCAGCGGTCTGGAGCAAGACCCTCGTGAACGACGCCGAGCTCGACCAGGATGTGGGTTTCACCATTGCCAAGAAGCTCGTGCTGGAGGGCGATGCCACGCCCGTGTTCTACCGGATCAAGCGCAAGAACCAGGCCCCGGAGGACTCGACGCCCGTCATGACCTTGCTGGCCAAACTCACCCGGCCCGGCGGGTACGATGACATTCCGGGCGATGACGGCCACTCCGACCTCAAGTTCTCCCTCTCCCATGACGAGGTCGATGAAACCCTGCCGCCCAGCGGGGTGACGATGCGCATCGTGCCCTACCGCAACCTCACCCGATACGACCGCATTCTCGCCCGCTGGGGCAGCCAGCAAGTGGTGCATGTCGTGACGCCGCAACAGGCCCAGGACCCGGTCGGCAACCCGATCGAGGTCGCTTTCAGTCGCGCCGTTATCGACGCCGCCGGGGACGGCGATCGTGTCGCGGTGGCTTATCAGGTCATCGATCGCTGCGGCAACTTCCCGGACGAACGCGCGCCGTGGTCGGCGACGCATCACATACTGGTGGACCTCGGCGGCAATCGGCTGGACGAACCGCAGGTGCTGGTCAACGGCATTCCAACCGACAGCATCGACCTCGATCAGCTCGGGGATGAGGATGTGAATGTCCGCGTGTACATCACCAAGGACGATTTCGCGGTGGGCGACAAGGTGCTCCTGACCTGGATCGGCACCCCGGCGCAAGGGTCGCAAATCATCGTCGGGCCGCTGGAGAAAGAGGTGTTGTACGTGCCTTTCCAGCTCGATTTCCCCATCCCCAACGCCGCCGTCAAAGCCATCGCCAAGGGCGCAGCCTCGGTCGGCTATGTGCGCCGTCGCAGCGGTGAAAGCGACCGCCCCTCAAAAAATGCCAGCGTCACCGTGATTGGCGACATCAGCCAGTTAGTCGCCCCTACCGTCGACGAAGCACCGGGCGGAACCTTGCCACCGGAAACGCGCTGGGCGACGGTGCAGATCCCTTGGTATTTCGGCCGCAACAGCAGCGACCTGATCAACCTGATCTGGTCGGCCCAGACGTCCGGCAACGACACCATTTATTACGAAGACCCGCGTCCGGTCGGCAACGTCGCGGAACATCAGCCCGTCCTGCGCAGCGTGAGCAATGCCGAAATCCAGCGCTTCGACGGCCTGCTCGCCAAGGTCTATTACATCGTCACCAACAGCGAAACGGGGCTGTTGAGCGTGCGTGAGTCGCTGCCGTTCATGATGCAGGTCGGCGTGCCCCTGCCGACGTTCGACCGCCCGGAAGTCGAGGAAGCAGATGCCAACGACGTGCTCGATCCGGACAACGTGGCACCGACCGGTGCCACGATGCTGGTGCCGTACCTCGGCACCCGCGACAAGGATCGCATGTATTTCTACGGGCGCGGCTCCGCCAGCGGCGGCAGCTTCAGCGGCTATGTCGACCTGATCCCCGCCACTGCCGGACGGCCTTTGCGCATCACCGTGGAAAAGCAATACGTCACCGCCAACCTGAACGGCACGTTGGTCGCCAGTTACAGCATTCAGCGCGGCGGCGTGTCGCTGGGGCATTCGCGGGAATTGACGCTGCGCATCGGGACGGCGCTGGTGCAGCTACCGCCACCGTTCCTGGTAGCACCGGCCACAGATCCGCTGGATGTCTTGGCCTACCCGAACGGCGTCACGGTGCGCATCGAATTCCCTGAAGCATTGAGCGGCGACCAGGCATGCCTGGAGGAAGACAATCCACCGGCGGGTTGGCCGCCGTTTCCGCTGGTGGAGTTCAACAGAAACAAGCGGGTGAACACCGTGTTGAGCCCCGAATTTCTCGCTGCACGACATGGCAAGGTGATCGAGCTGCGCGGGAACTTGTATCGCAAAGGTGTTCCGGCGGGTCAATCAGACGGGATCACGGTGACCGTACTGAAGATCGCGGATGGAGATGCGCGGTTACCCACGCCGAGAGTTCCACAGGCACCTGATGATGAAGTGCTGGACTTGAATGCATTTGAAGGAAACGCTGAGGTCATCGTACTGCCATGGATAGGCATCAGCACGGACAATATTGTGCAACTAAACCTTTATGGAAAAGACGATAACGATGGTGACCACCCGATTCCGATATTGACCGATCACAAAGTAACAGAAACGGAAAAAACCTCAGGCATCAAAGCGATACTGACCAGAGAGCAATTGCTGAAACTGAAACACGATAGTGAATTCAATATATCTTTTGAAGTATTGCCAAGCACCAACAGCAATTTGACGCCCATTATATTTCCATCATTGAACTTAAAGTTGCTAAAAATCCTCTTCGTAACTTTAGAGGACTTCGAGACAGCGACAGTGGAATACCCGCCCGGCCTCCTAGTCATCCACTGCCCGAGTATGACCGTTACGGCAGGGACAGGGCAAATAGCTCGCGGTCAAACTAATCCTCAATACGCGCCTCAAATAACAGGAACGTTTTTATGGATTAACGTAAGCGCAACTGCGAGATTCACATTAAAGCAACCAGCAAAAAGCATCAGATTCGGCATTCAAAAATTCGACAGAATCCCTGTAACTTACAGGTGCTACGACGAAAACCTACAGCTAGTGAAAGCCCAATCCACCCCTCCATTCGATGGCGCAATAGTCACAATGTGGGTCGACATCACAGAAACACCAAACAGGAAAATTAAGTTCATTGACATAACCTCTGGAGTACAGCCCACATATCTAGATAATTTCTCAATGATCTATTGAGTGGACTTCCCTTGCCGTCATACCGCCGAGCATTGCGTAATTCGCGATGCTCGGCGTGACGGCGAATCCCTAAGGGTCTGAAGGGATAGCTCCCAGAGACAGTCACGCGATCTTTTACCTCTTAAACTCCGGCGTTTAAAAGACACCTTCAGATACTCCTCCAAGGCTACACATCCTTGCGCCATTGCCTACAGCTACGCCAGAATCCGCCGGCTTGTGCGCTTTGGGGTCGGGTTCTATTGTGGTCCGGTCGCTGACGAATCAGCGATCGGGTTTAGCGACTCGGACCATCTCAGTGCATCAGCGTTCGTGACTTCGTTGTGGGACTTTTCACCCACAATTACGTTATGGCGGCTGTATGCGGGAGACCTTTGGGTCTACCGGGGTGCCTGAGACCGGTTCGCTAACCTGCGTACAGCTGCCACCTTCACCTGTTTAGCGACAGGGAAAGAGTGGCTCCATAAACTCAGGAGCTTCACCATGATCAAACCAACACCCAACCCACCCGAAACCGACCCCACCTCCCCCTACGAATCCCTCGATTCGAAAAAGCTCCACGATGCCGCCGACCGTGCGCTCGACCACTACCTCTGCACGCCCGGCTCCACTCCACCGCCGCGCAGAACCCGCAGGATGTACGCCGTTACCGCCGACTTCAAAAACGAGGAGTTGCTGGCCAACGCCTGCGAAACACTGGCTTCAGCCAGAACCATCACCAACGATTTTGCCCATCTCATACCCGCATCGCAGCGCAGGACGCTGCTGGGTATCGCGCAACTGATCATGCTCGGGGAGCTGGCGGTGAATCGAGTGCTGGATAATCTGGAGTTGCCGGACTGACAGTGGCGCGGTGAAAACCCGCTGAGTTTTTCGCTGTCAATTCTTGCTGCTTTGCGAGGAGGGACTGGGAGTGTTCCGGAGGTTGCCGATTTGAGTTCACCCCCATTCTCGCGGGTTAGAAAGATCAAAAGATCGCAGCCGGCAGCAACGCCTGCATCACTCGGTGCAGGCGCCGCCGAAAGTTGCGATCTTTTTCGCTTGAAACACGGCTGATTACGCCGTCAGCACCTGCTTGGCGACGATGTCGCCAAATTGCAGCTGATTGCCGTGAATGTAGCGCGTCCCCCGATACAGTTGCTCGTCATCCACCTCAACCAGGTCTTCCTCCATGTACATGAACACGACCTTGGTGGCCGGCGCGGCGATATCTTCGGGAAATTTTTCGTGATTTTCCAGGAGGTTGAGCGCCCAGCGAAATTGCATGAGCGGCAGGTCACTGATTTCGATCTGCTCCGTCCCGCCCGGCAACCGGAAATCCCGCCGCGCCGTGATGCGCAACGTGTTTCCTTGCACTTCGAATACCGGTTTTGCGTAGCGCACATCGAGAGCAGCGCCTTCAGCCCATTGATCCATATAGTAATTGGGCGGCGTGAAGAGTTTGAACAGCGCCGCGTTGTCGTGAATGTTGCCAGCGGCATCAAACAGGTAGTTGTAGGAATAGTGGTAAGCAAAACCATCCAGTTCTGGCCGAATGGCATTGACCGGACTGTTCAAAAAGCCCGGAGAGAGAACGTTTGCCATATGCACAAAGTGGGTGAAGTCCAGATCCATGTCGAAGGTCACGCTGTAACCAATGGCCCGTTCCGACGCATTCTTCTGCAACCGTCCTGAAACAAAATCCAGCGCCATCCCTTCAAGTTTTCGATAGTTACGTTCTTCTTGCATCACCGTGCCTCCCTGAGAGCGGACATGCCCGCCCCTCATGTCACCGCGTTCGACGATTGACGTCTACTGACAGAACTGACAGGTAAACAGGCATTTCAGATGAACGGCCCCATCAAGCATCGCGGCGCAAATCCGGACGCTTGTCGTTGCCGGCACGGTATTGGCGGATCGGGTAGACGTAGGCCGGCACCTGAACGACCGCCCGGTACAGTGGCCCCAGGGGAAAGAGTCTGCCCCGGAAGGTTTCGCCGGTCACGGTGCTGGACTTCCCTTCCCGCTCTCACAGATAGAAAATCAAAAAGATCGCAGCCTTCGACAGCATGGATCGGAGCAAGCGCTGACGAGGGTTACGATCTTTTGATTTCGGGAGAACTAATACTTCAGGTTCGTGGCTTCGCCATCAGCCTTTGATGGCTTATCGAATTCGACCGCCTTACCCTTTTTGATCTTCACGCGCCCGGCCTCGGCCAATGGAATGCTGAACGGGTAATCCTGCGCAAACATGACGCCCGCCGCCGCTGCTCCAAGAGAAAAACCTTGCGCTACAGGATCTGCATCTGGAGTGATGGTGCCTTTGCCGGTTTTTGGATCATAACGATTGAACGTACCTTTCATTGCCTTGCTCCCTTACAGGCGCGCGAAATGCGCGGAATCACCGCGCAATCAAACGGCAAAATGAAGGCAAGCACACCTGTCAGAGTTGACAGGTCACGCCTGCTTTCAGACCAAAGGCACCCGTCTCGGGAAGATGTCAATGCCCGGAATGACGCTTTCGCGAGCAGGCGATCAGAGGCGCACCAGGATCAAGAATCGCGACGCAAATCCGGCGGAATCGGCAGATCGTCCTTCAGCGGATCCGGACGCTTGCCCTTGCCGGCACGGTACTGGCGGATCTGGTAGACGTAGGCCAGCACCTGAGCGACCGCCAGGTACAGGCCGCCCGGAATTTCCTGCTCCAATTCGGTGGAGTAGTAGATCGAACGCGCCAGCCCCGGCGATTCGAGGAGCATGACGTTGTTGGCGACGGCGATTTCGCGGATCTTCAGCGCGAGGAAATCGCTGCCCTTGGCCAGCAGCATCGGCGCCCCGCCCTTCTCCGCGTCGTACTTGAGCGCAACGGCGTAGTGGGTCGGGTTGGTGATGACCACGTCGGCGTCGGGAATCGCCGCCATCATCCGCCGTTGCGACATCTCGCGCTGGGTCTGGCGGATGCGCTGCTTGACCTCTGGCCGGCCTTCCTGATCCTTGTGCTCGTCGCGCACTTCCTGCTTGGTCATCAGCAGTTTTTTGTGGCTTTCCCAGAGCTGCACCGGCACATCGACGGCAGCGATGATGATCAGGCCGCAGGCCAGCCACAGCGAACTCCAGCCGACCAATGTCACGCTGTGAATGATCGCTTGCTCAAGCGGCTCGTGGGCAATGCGCAGGAAGTCATCGATGTCTGCCGACAACACCATCAGCGCCACGAACAGCGTGATCAGAAACTTGGCCAGCGCCTTGACCAACTCGATCACCGCCTTCATCGAGAACATGCGCTTGAGGCCGGCGCCCGGGTTCATCCGGCTGAATTTCGGCGCCATGGAGCCCGCCGCGAACAGCCAGCCACCGAGGGAAATCGGCCCGATCAGCGCAGCGAGCAACAGGGTGATCATGACCGGCTGAATCGCCACCAGGGCGATCTTGCCCGAGACCAGCAGAAACGTGCCCATGGATTTCTCATCCATGATCACTTCCCGCGACAGCGTGAAATTCAGGCGCATCAGGTCCATCAGCTCCTGCGCCAGCAGGCCACCGAAGATCAGCAGGCCGCCGGCACCCGCGAGCATCACCGCCAGGGTGTTGAGCTCTTTGGAACGGGCAATCTCACCCTTCTCCCGGGAGTCCTTTTTACGTTTCTCCGTGGGGTCTTCTGTTTTGTCCTGACCGCTTTCGCTCTCAGCCATGCCTCAGCGCGCCCGTGCCAGTTCGCGTAGCAACTGCAAGGCCTCGGTGGCCAGCGGTTGATACTGATTGAGAATGTCCGCCAGACCGACCCAGACAATGAACAGGCCAAGGACCAGGGTCAGCGGAAAGCCGATGGAGAAGATGTTCAGTTGCGGCGCGGCGCGGGTCATCACGCCGAACGCGATGTTGACCACCAGCAGCGCCGTGACCGCCGGCAACACCAGCAACAGCGCCGCCCCCAGCACCCAGCCGAGTTTGCCGGCCAGCTCCCAGTATTGCGCCGTCATCAACCCGCCGCCGACGGGCAGCGTGGTGAAGCTTTCGGTGAGCACTTCGAAGACCACCAGATGGCCGTTCATCGACAGGAACAGCAAGGTCACCAGCATGGTGAAGAACTGGCCGATCACCGCCACCGAGACGCCGTTGGCCGGGTCGACCATCGAGGCGAAGCCCATGCCCATCTGGATCGCGACAATCTGCCCGGCCACGGCAAACGCCTGGAAGAACAGTTGCAGGGAAAACCCGAGCACCGCACCGACCAGAATCTGCTCGGCGATCAGCAACCAGCCACTGAGCGCAAGCGGACTGACCTCCGGCATCGGCGGCAGCCCCGGGGCAATGCACACGGTAATGGCCACGGCGAAATACAGACGTATCCGGCGCGACACCAGCGTGGTGCCGAACACCGGCATGACCATCAGCATCGAGGCGACGCGAAACAGCGGCAACATGAACGCCGCCACCCAGCTACTGATCTGGGTGTCGGTCAGCTGAAGCAGCGATTGCATGGCTCAGCCGATGACCATCGGGATGTTTTTGTAGAGCTGGATGATGTATTCCATGAAGGTCTGCACGATCCACGGACCGGCAACGATCAGGGTCACCAGCATCACCAGCAGACGCGGCAGGAAGCTCAGGGTCTGTTCGTTGATCTGCGTCGCGGCCTGGAACATCGCCACCAGCAGGCCGACCAACAGGCTCGGCACCACCAGAATGGCGACCATCATCGTGGTCAGCCACAGCGCTTCACGAAAGATATCGACCGCAACTTCCGGCGTCATGGCGAAACACCCCCGAAGCTACTGGCCAGAGTGCCGATGATCAGCGCCCAGCCATCCACCAGCACGAACAGCATGATTTTGAACGGCAGGGAAATGATCAGCGGCGACAGCATCATCATACCCATCGCCATCAGCACACTGGCCACGACCAGGTCGATGATCAGGAACGGAATGAAGATCATGAAGCCGATCTGGAACGCGGTTTTCAGCTCGGAGGTGACGAACGCCGGTACCAGGATGGTCAGCGGTGCCTGATCCGGGGTGGCAATGTCGGTGCGCTTGGACAGGCGCATGAACAGCTCCAGATCGCTGGTGCGGGTCTGCGCGAGCATGAAGTCCTTGATCGGCACCTGAGCCTTTTCCACTGCTTGCTGCGCGGTGAGTTTTTCTGCCAGGTACGGCTGCAGCGCATCGTTGTTCACCCGGTCGAACACCGGTGCCATGATGAACATGGTGAGGAACAGCGCCATGCCGGTGAGGATCTGGTTCGACGGCGTCTGTTGCAGGCCGAGGGCCTGACGCAGGATCGAGAAGACGATGATGATCCGGGTGAAACTGGTCATCAGAATCACGGCCGCCGGAATGAAGCTCAGGGCGGTCATGATCAGCAGGATCTGCAGGCTGACCGAATATTCCTGCGCGCCATCGGCGTTGGTGCCCAGCGTGATCGCCGGGATCGACAACGGATCGGCGGCGAACGCCAGCGGCGCGGCCAGCATCAGGGCCAGCGTCAAGACGATGCGTAGCGCACCCATTACTTCTTATCCTTCTGATCCTTGCCGAGAATCTTCAGCAGATGCTGGGCAAATTCCGGGGTCGCTTTCTCGGCAGTGCTCGGCACCTGGACCGGCTCCTTGAGCACATGCAGTGCGGTGATGGTGCCGGGGCTGAGGCCAAGCAGAATCTGCTCGTTGCCGACCTGCACCAGCATCAGCCGATCACGCGGACCGAGGGCGCGGGAGCCGATCAGCTCGATTACCTGACCCTTGCCCGCAGGACCCGCCTGCTGCACCCGGCGCAGCAGCCAGGCGAGGAAGAAGATCAACCCCAGCACCAGCAACAGGCCGAACACCAGTTGTGTCAGTTGACCCGCCACGCCACTGCCGATTGCCGGCGCGACCGCCGTGGCGGTCGTGGCGGTCGTGGCGGTCGTTGCAGCAGGTTCAGCGGCCAGCACACTCAACGGCAGCGCCAGCAGCGCCCACAGGAACCGTTTCACTCAGCGCAGCTTCTTGATGCGTTCGCTTGGGCTGATCACGTCGGTCAGGCGGATGCCGAACTTCTCGTTGACCACCACCACTTCACCGTGCGCGATCAGCGTGCCGTTGACCAGCACGTCCAGCGGCTCGCCGGCCAGACGATCGAGCTCGATCACCGAGCCCTGGTTCAGTTGCAGCAGGTTGCGAATGTTGATGTCGGTGCTGCCCACTTCCATCGAGATCGACACCGGGATGTCGAGGATCACGTCCAGGTTCGGACCGTCCAGGGTGACCGGATCGTTGTTCTTCGGCACGCTGCCGAACTCTTCCATCGGCAGACGGTTGGAGCTTGCGGCGCCAGCGTCGGCGGCCAGCAGCGCGTCGATGTCGGCCTGGCTGCCATCACCGGTCTCTTCCAGGGCCGCAGCCCATTCGTCGGCCAGTGCCTGGTCGTCCTGGGCGTTCATTTCGTCGTTCATCATTTGTCCTCGGCGGGCAACAATTCAGTTAAATGCGTGGGGGGTGAGCGCGCCGCTTCAGCGACGCTCGATCGGCTCGATCACTTGCAACGCAAGGTTGCCTTTGTGCGAGCCCATCTTGACCTTGAAGGCCGGTACGCCGTTGGCGCGCATGATCATGTCTTCCGGCATTTCGACCGGGATCACATCCCCCGGCTGCATGTGCAGGATGTCGCGCAGCTTCAACTGGCGGCGGGCTACGGTGGCGCCGATCGGCACGTCGACATCGAGCACGTCCTGACGCAGGGCGTTGACCCAGCGCTCGTCCTGATCGTCGAGGTCCGACTGGAAACCGGCGTCGAGCATCTCGCGCACCGGCTCGATCATCGAGTACGGCATGGTCACGTGCAGGTCACCGCCACCGCCATCGAGTTCGATGTGGAAGGTGGAGACCACAATCGCTTCGCTCGGGCCGACGATGTTGGCCATGGCCGGGTTCACTTCCGAGTTGATGTACTCGAAATTGACTTCCATGATCGCCTGCCAGGCTTCCTTCAGATCGACGAACGCCTGCTCCAGCACCATGCGCACCACGCGCAGTTCGGTCGGGGTGAATTCACGCCCTTCGATCTTGGCGTGACGGCCGTCGCCGCCAAAGAAGTTGTCCACCAGCTTGAACACCAGTTTGGCGTCGAGAATGAACAGCGCGGTGCCGCGCAGCGGTTTGATCTTGACCAGGTTGAGGCTGGTCGGCACGTACAGCGAGTGCACGTATTCGCCGAACTTCATCACCTGGACGCCACCGACGGCGACGTCTGCCGAGCGGCGCAGCATGTTGAACATGCTGATGCGGGTGTAACGGGCAAAACGCTCGTTGATCATCTCCAGAGTCGGCATGCGTCCGCGGACGATGCGATCCTGGCTGGTCAGGTCGTAGCTTTTGACACTGCCGGGTTCGGCAGCGGTATCGGTCTGTACCAGACCATCGTCGACGCCATGCAACAGCGCATCGATTTCATCCTGGGACAGCAGATCCTGCACGGCCATGTCGTGTTCCTACTGCAGTACGAAATTAGTGAAAAGCAACTGTTCGATCACCACTTTGCCCAGCTCTTTCTGCGCCACTTCCTGGACGCTGGCTGTGGCCTTCTGGCGCAACATCTCTTGCCCGACCGGGGTCGCCAGCGTGGCGAAATCCTGACCGGAGAAGAGCATCACCAGGTTGTTGCGAATCACCGGCATGTGCACTTTGAGCGCCTCCAGATCGGCCTGGTTACGCGCCAGCATGGTGATGCTCACCTGCATGTAGCGCTGACGGCCGTTCTGGTTGTAGTTGGCGACAAACGCCGGCGCCATCGGCTCGAAAATCGCTGGCTGCTTGCCGGTCGGCGCGGCTTCTGCCGCTGCGGCAGGCTTGCTTTGAGCACTGTGCATGAAGTACCAGGTCGCGCCCACGGACACACCGATCGCCAGCAGCAGAGCCACCACGATCAGGATGATCATCTTGAGTTTGCCTTTGGTCGCGGGGTCTTTTACAGCTGCTGCTTCGCTCTTCGCCATGCCAATAATCCGTCACTATTCGGGTTTTCACAGTCGCACGGCAAGGCAAGAGCAAGTGTTATGCCAGAAGTGTCGGAGGAAGGGGCCTGCAAGAAATCGACGAGAGCCAAAAGCAAAAGATCGCAGCCTTCGGCAGCTCCTACATTGGAAGGTGTACACCCTGTAGGAGCTGCCGAAGGCTGCGATCTTTTAGTGTCGCCGCAATCGTCAGGCGTAATAGTCGACGGCGCTGCTGCCGATCACGCTGGTGGTTTGCGCAGCGGCTTCAGCCACTGTCGCAGGCGCCAATTCTTCATCGGCCGAATCCAGACGTCCCCCAGCGGCGCTGGTGCGGCCACTCTGGCCCTGCTGCGCCTGTTCCTGGCCCTGCTGACCCTGCCAGCCACGGCTCTGGTCGGAGACGTTGACGTCGACCTGACCCATGCCTTGCTGGGTGAACATGTCGCGCAGGCGGTGCATCTGGCCGTCGAGGGCCTCACGCACACTTGGGTGCGCACTCATGAACGTCACCTGGGTCTGCTGGTCCGGAACCATGTTGACCCGGATGTCCAGACGCCCGAGTTCGGCCGGCTGCAATTGAATGTCGGCGGCTTTCAGGTTGGCGCTCGACAGGTACATGACGCGGTTGACGATTTCTTCGGTCCAGCCGCTCTGGTGCATGGCGATCGGTTGGTTCACCGGCACCGCGTTCGCGGTTTTCGGGGTGGCCGCCTGGGTCAGCGCCGCCAGACGGTTGGCGAAATCGTCGACGCGGGTATCGCTGGTGGCGGACTTGAGATCTTTCAGGCCGTCGTCAATCAGGCCGCTGAAGGTTTTCTCGCCATTCTGACTGGTGCTGTCCTTGTCGGCCTGCACGTCGAGCATGCTGGCCATGCCGGCGGCAAAGGTCTGCGCCGAAGTCAATTCACCGTCAGCCTGAGTCTGGGCCGGCGTGGCCTTGGGTTGCGCCTGACTGCTGGCGGAAATATGTCCGCCCTGCTCCATCGCCATGCGCACCGCTGGCAGCGAGTCGAGAGGATCGGCCGCCGGGTCGAAATCGCTATCGGTGGAGGCCGCCGGATCTTTGACCACCGCCGGCGCGACGGTAGCCGCCACCTGAGGTGTTTCGGCTTTGGCCGGTGCCGGGGCTTCAGCAACGGGGGCTGGCACCACGGGCGTGGTCACCAGCGGCTGGACGGTTTGCGCCAGGGCCGGGTCTAGCGCCGGATCAACCGGGGTGGTATCGGCCACCGGTGTCTGCGCCGAGTCGGCGGCAGCATCGTCGCTGGCTTGCTGATCATCCGCCGCCGTCGAGGCTGGCTTGTCGGCAGGCAAGGCATTGCCGCTATCGGCAACGGTCTGTTGCGCGGCGGCAGGGGATGACTTGCCGGCGTCCTGTTTATTGTTGTTGTCGGCGACCTTGTCACGCGCCGGTTTCAACGAGTTATCGGTGCTGACGAGGGTCTTTTTCGGGCCCTGATCGGCGAACACCTGAGCGAAGCTTGAGGCCTTGTCCCCGGTGTCTGCGGCCATGACCGGCGCTTTCGCTGCAGCGGCTTGCGCTTTGGCCTGGGCGGCAGATTGAAGAAGAACATTGGGGGTCGCAGGCATGACACGGTCTCCGCTGCACTGGGATCGTAGGTACAGTTGCGGTGGGTTATTGCAAGTGTCGGGCCAGATTTGTCCGGCGCTTGAGAAAAGCGCCGGACGGCGGGATCAGTGAGTATGAGCGTGGTGTTTTTCGTTTTCGTAAACCGGGCGAACTTCGGCAAACTCAACGCTGATCTCAGCGACCAGTTTGACGATTTCCGTCGGGCTCTTGTCTTTGGCACCCGACTCCAGTTGCCGGCAAAGCTCGGCCAGGCGAACGGCGCCCATATTGCTGGCGCTGCCTTTGAAGCTATGGGCCACCTCCGACAACGCCTTGGCATCCGCTGCATCTCGCAGCTCAACCAAGCGGCTTTCGGAATCTGTAAGAAAGGTATCCAGAAGCTCTGGATAGCCTTCCTCCATCACTTCGCGCAACGCGCTCAGCGCGTCGCGATCCACGTGCTTATCAGCCACTTGTTCACTCCTTGATCAAGAATTGCGCGAATTATGCCTCAACCTCCCAGGAAAACTCCACGCGGGCACTGCGACCTTCGTCCGACCAACTGGCGTTTCGACCCAATTGCCGGACCAGACTGACGCCGCGCCCCGACAAACGGGCGCCGTCCAGCGGCCGCTCCATGACCCGCGCCACATCAAAACCCTTGCCGCTGTCTTCGACCCGAATCACCAGGCTGCCGCCCGCGCCTTGCGGCTGCACCTGCAAATGCACGCGGACAAAGCCCTCCTGCAGCGCCTCCAGCCGCTCGCTACGCTGTTGATAGTAGCGAGTGAAACCTGCCGCATCGCGCTTGAGACTGGAATCCAGACCGAGCACGCCGTGCTCCAGCGCATTGGAATACAACTCGGCCAGCACGCTGTACAAAGCACCACTCTGCCCGCGCAGCCCATGCACCTCAAGCAGCAACTGCAACAGGAACGGCAAGGGATTGAAACGCCTCAGCGTGGCGCCGCGAAATTCGAAGCTCACCGACCAGTCAAGCGGGCACGACTGACCGCTATCGGAATACACCGGCGTCGACGGCTTGACCTGCGCAGGCTCCAGCAGGCTGACCTCAACCATGCTGACATCGTCGCGCGCCTCGCCACGAAAATCCTGCAGCGCCTGCTCGATATCCTCGAACAAGCGATCCGGCTCGCGATTGGCGGCGAACACCTGCTGCAAACGCTCGACGCCGAACAGTTGATCACTGGCATTGCTGGTGTCGATCACACCGTCGGACATCAGAAACACCCGATCACCGACGAGCATCGGATGCACTTGCGTACGGTCATCGAACGCCTGCACGCTCAGCACTCCCAACGGCAAATGCCGGGCCGCCAGCGGCACGCGCTCGCCGCTGGCAATGCGGTGCAGATAACCGTCAGGCATGCCGCCGTTCCACACCTCCACCGAGCGCCGCTGGAAACTCAGGCAGAGCATGGTCGCGCAGCAGAACATGTCCACTGGCAGGATGCGCTTGAGCTTGGCGTTCATTTCGCGCAGGGTCTCGGCCAGGCCGTAACCCTTGGCGGTCATGCCGTAAAACACTTCGGCCAGTGGCATCGCCCCCACTGCGGCCGGCAAGCCGTGACCGGTGAAATCGCCCAGCAGCACATGCATGTCGCCCGCCGGGGTATACGCCGCCAGCAGCAAATCGCCGTTGAATAACGCGTAGGGCGATTGCAGGTAGCGAATGTTCGGCGCGCTCAGGCATCCCGAATGCGCAACCTTGTCGAACACCGCTTTGGCAACACGCTGTTCGTTGAGCAGATAATCGTGATGCCTGGCGATCTGGTCGCGCTGTTGCAGCACCGTGGCCTGCAACCGGCGCAAGCGATCCATCGCCTTGATTTTGGCGGCGAGAATCACTGGGTTGTAAGGCTTCGCCAGAAAGTCGTCACCGCCCGCGTCCAGGCAGCGGGCCAGCGCTTCGCTTTCAGTCAGTGAGGTCAGGAAGATGATCGGCACCAGGGTTTCCCCGGCCAGCGCCTTGATCTGCCGCGCCGCTTCGAAGCCGTCCATCACCGGCATCATCGCGTCCATCAGCACCAGATGCGGCTGTTGCCGACGAAAGATCTCGACCGCTTCAGCGCCATTGGCCGCCGTCAGCACCTGGTGGCCTTGACGGCGAACGATGGTGGAAAGCAGCAGGCGATCAGCGGCACTGTCTTCGGCGATCAGGATCGTCAGCGGCTCTTGCGCCTGCATGGTCGTCAACTGATGTCGAAGAGTTTGTCGAAATTGGAGATGGCGAGGATCTTGCGCACGTCGGAGTTGCTGTTGACCACCCGCACGTCCGATTCGTCGCCGCCGGCGTGATCGCGCAGCAGAAGGAGCATGCCCAGCGCGGAGCTGTCGAGATAGGTGGCGTCTTTCAGATCGACCACGATGGAGTCGGGCTTCTGATCAAGTCGCTCGTAAGCCTCGCGAAACTCCTGATGGCGCCCAAAATCGAACCGCCCCCTGACCGAAATCGTCAGTTTTTGACCATCCGGAGAGACTTCTGTAACGACTGACATTGACTGGCTTCCTTGTCATTGACGAACGTGTACAAGGTTTAGCACTTGGACAGGTTTGGGGCAAGGCTGGAAGCCAGATCAAAAGATCGCAGCCTTCGGCAGCTCCTAAACCGATTATCTGTAGGAGCTGCCGAAGGCTGCGATCTTTTGATCTTGTTTAAAACGGCTCGTGGCGCGGCAAGCGCTGCGACAACTCGTCCAGCAGCTTCTGCTCGCGTTTGTCTTCAAGGCGTTGCGCTTCTTCGCGATAGCGCTGCACCAGCTTGCGCAAACCTTCGACCTTGGCGAACGCCTGTTGCCACTCCTCGCGGGCCTTGTCGAGCTTGTTCTGGTGCCAGACCAGGCTCTGGCGCTGTTGGTCGATGGCGGTGTCCAGTTGCGCCAGAAAGCCGTGGTAACCCAGCAGCCATTGCCCGGACACCCCGTCGCTGCCGCGCACGATCCACTGTTCCTGATAATCGAGACGAAAGGCATCGAGGTCGGCGAGTTTGCTTTCGGCCACTTTGACCTGGCCCTGGAAATAGCCCAGCCGCTGCACGGCGGTTTTTTCGGCCTTCTCGGCCATTTCCACCACCGGCGCCAGACGTGCGGCGCGACTCACGGCCATGGCCGGTTACCCGCCTGCCGCCGGCGCGAACAGGGTTTCCAGATAAGCCTGACTTTCGCCCATGTTGATCTTGTCGTTCAGCCCCTGACGCTGGTAGCGGGTCAGTTGCGGCTGCAGCGAGATCGCCAGGTCCGTCTCGCGATCACCACCGGCCACGTAGGCACCGACGCTGATCAGGTCGCGGCTCTGCTGATAGCGCGACCACAGCTGCTTGAAGTATTGCGCACGCTGCATATGCTCTGCCGAGACCACGGCCGGCATGACCCGGCTGATCGAGGCTTCGATGTCGATGGCCGGGTAGTGACCTTCCTCGGCCAGACGCCGGGACAGCACGATGTGACCATCGAGCACGCCCCGCGCCGAGTCGGCAATCGGGTCCTGCTGGTCATCGCCCTCGGACAACACGGTGTAGAACGCGGTGATCGAACCTCCGCCCTTCTCCGCATTACCGGCGCGCTCCACCAGTTTCGGCAGTTTGGCAAACACCGAAGGCGGATAGCCTTTGGTTGCCGGTGGCTCGCCGATGGCCAGGGCGATTTCCCGCTGGGCCTGGGCAAAACGGGTCAACGAATCCATCAGCAACAGGACGTTCTTGCCCTTGTCGCGGAAATACTCGGCGATTCGCGTGCAGTACATGGCCGCGCGCAGACGCATCAGCGGTGCATCGTCCGCAGGGGATGCGACGACCACGGAACGCTTGAGGCCTTCTTCACCGAGAATGTGCTCGATGAACTCTTTAACTTCTCGACCCCGCTCACCGATCAGGCCGACGACGATGATGTCGGCCTCGGTGAAGCGCGTCATCATGCCCAGCAGCACCGACTTACCGACACCGGTACCGGCGAACAGGCCCAGACGCTGACCGCGTCCGACCGTCAGCAAACCGTTGATGCAGCGGATGCCGACGTCCAGCGGGACGTGGATCGGGTCGCGGTTGAGCGGGTTGATCGTCGGGCCGTCCATCGGCACCCAGTCTTCGGCTTTCATCCCGCCCTTGCCGTCCAGCGCACGTCCGGCGCCGTCGAGCACGCGGCCGAGCATGCTCATGCCCATCGGCAGGCGCCCGGTTTCCGCCAGCGGCACCACGCGGGCACCCGGGGCAATGCCGGCGACGCTGCCGACCGGCATCAGGAATACTTTGCTGCCGGAAAACCCCATGACTTCCGCTTCAACCTGGGACGGGTGGTAGCTGTCATCGTTGATTACCAGGCAGCGCGTGCCCATGGCGGCGCGCAGGCCTTCGGCTTCGAGGGTCAGGCCAACCATGCGCAGCAGGCGGCCTTCGAGAATCGGCGCACCGGCCATTTCGGTGGCCTCGGCGTAGCTGCTCAGGCGCTTGGCAAAACTGGTGCGTTCAAGGCGCATCGGCGGCGTCCGCGAGCGGCTCTTCAGGAGTAGCGGCCGACTTGGGTTCTTCCGGCAGGTCCAGGCTCAGATCCGGCGCGGCCGGGTGCAAAGCCTGTTCGTGCAACTGGTCGAACAGCTTGCCCATGACTTGGGTGATACGGGTTTCAATGCTGGCGTCGATCCGGCTGTGCGCGGTTTCAACCCGGCAACCACCGGGCATCAGCGACTCATCCTCGACGATGCGCCAGGATTCTTCGTGACGCTCGCGCAAGGCCTTGGCCTGCTCGAAATCCTGCGGATTGACGTACAGACGCACGTTGTCCACGCCCAACGGCAACAGCTTGAGCGCGTCGCGCATGACGTGTTCGATCTGGCTGGAATCAATCGCCAGTTCGCGCTTGATCACCTGTTTGGTGATGTGTTGCACGAGGTCGACCAGCGACTTTTCGATCTGCGTGTCCTGTTCGGCGATGGGCTCGAACAGGTGCGTCATCAGTTGCTCGAGGCTGGCCAGTTTCGCCGCCAGCGCGACTTCCGCTTCCTGTCGCACCTTGAGCGTGGCGCTGTGAAAACCTTCTTTCTCGCCGATGCCGAAGCCCTCGTTGTAAGCCTCCTGACGGATGCTTTCGAGTTCTTCCAGGGTCAGTGGCTGGACTTCCTCCAGCGGCACTTCTTCCATTTCCGGCGGTTCGGGCTCCGGCTCCGGCTCGGGTTCCGGTTTTGGCGGATCGAAGCTGGGCATGGCCCAGGATTCGAAACCACGAACATCCCGGGCGCGGATCAGATCCGTCACTGACTCGTCATGCTTGTCCATGGGCTTAGATCATTTCCTCGCCACCCTTGCCACCGAGCACGATTTCGCCGGCTTCGGCCATGCGACGGGCAATGGTGAGGATTTCCTTCTGTGCGGTTTCCACGTCGCTGACGCGCACCGGGCCTTTGGCCTCGAGATCGTCGCGCAACAGTTCGGCGGCACGTTTGGACATGTTCTTGAAGATCTTCTCCTTGACGCCCTCGTCCGAACCCTTGAGGGCCAGCACCAGCACGTCGGAGGACACTTCGCGCAACAGCGCCTGGATGCCGCGGTCGTCGACGTCGGCCAGGTTGTTGAACACGAACATGAGGTCTTCGATCTGACCGGACAGGTCTTCGTCGACTTCGCGGATCGAGTCCATGAGCTGGCCTTCGATCGAGCTGTCGAGGAAGTTCATGATGTCTGCCGCGCGCTTGATGCCACCCAGGGTGGTGCGCGAGGCATTCGAGTTGCCGGAGAACTGCTTCTCGAGAATCTGGTTCAGCTCTTTCAGTGCGGCCGGCTGCACGGTGTTCAACGACGAGACGCGCAGGATGATGTCGAGGCGCACCTTGTGGTCGAAGTTGCCGAGCACTTCACCGGCCTGATCCGGGTCGAGGTACGCCACCACGATGGCCTGGATCTGCGGGTGTTCGTAACGGATCACGTCGGCAACGGCGCGCGGCTCCATCCACTTCAGGCTGTCGAGGCCGCTGGTGTTGCCACCGAGCAGGATGCGGTCGATCAGGCCGTTGGCCTTGTCTTCGCCCAGCGCCTGGGTGAGCATTTTGCGCACGTAGTCGTCGGAGCCGACGCCGAGGCTGGTCTGGTCGCCGACGATGTCAACGAACTCGCTCATGACCTGCTCGACCTGCTCGCGATGGACGTTGCCCATCTGGGCCATGGCCACACCGACACGCTGAACCTCTTTGGGGCCCATGTGGCGCAGCACTTGCGCGGCATCGGTCGAACCCAGGGACAGCAGCAGAATCGCGGCTTTGTCGACCTTGTTCAGTTTGACGGTTGCGGCTCGGTTATCACTCATCTGCGTTAATCCACTCTTTCACGACCTGAGCCACGCGACCCGGATCTTCGGCCACCAAGCTCTTGATTGCATTCAGCTGTGCGTCGTAACCCTCACTCGGGCTCGGCAACAGAATGCTCTGCGGACCACCGAGGCTCACGCGGTCGTTGGCCAGGTCGCCGTCCAGGCCGCCCATGCCACCGAGTTCCACGTCGCTGCCCAGACCGGCCAGCTCCTTGCCTTTGCCGCCACCGGTGATGTTGTTCAACACCGGACGCAGCACACCAAACACCAGCACCAGGATGAACAACACACCCAGCACTTGTTTGACGATGTCCCAGAACCATGGCTGGGAGTAGAACGGAATATCGGCGACCACTTCACCGCGTTCGGCGGAGAACGGCATGTTGATCACGCTGACGCTGTCGCCACGGCTGGCGTCGAAACCGACGGCGTCCTGCACCAGACGGGTGAAGCGCGCCAGTTCATCGGCGCTCCACGGCGCACGGGTGGTTTCACCGTTGGCCGCATTGACCTTGACCTGATCGTCGACCACCACCGACACCGACAGACGATTCAGGCGACCCTGCTGCTGTTTGGTGTGGCTGATGGAGCGGTCGAGCTCGAAGTTCTTGGTGGATTGTTGACGCTTGTCCGCCGGGTACGGTGCGAGCATCGGCTGGCCGGTGGCCGGGTCCATGATCTGCTGACCGTTGGCGTCAACCAATGGCTGACCTGGCTGGATCATGCCGCTGGAAGCTTGCGCACCACCGGTGGTTTGCGGTGCCGAAGCCGGCGCCGGCGGCTGGTTGCTCAGGGCCCCCGGCACACCTTGCGGGCCATTGCTGGCGGTGCGTTGTTCGTTCACCGACTGCTCGCTGCGCAACGCCGGTTGGTCCGGGTTGAACTGCTCGGCAGTGGATTCGACGGCACTGAAATCGATGTCGGCCGAGACTTCAGCCTTGTAGCGATCGTTGCCCAGTACCGGTTGCAGAATGTTGTGCACGCGCTGGGTGAGCATGCTTTCCATGCGGCGGCTGTAATCGAACTGCTTGCCGGCCATGGTCATTTCGGAGTTCTCCGCCTGATCGGAGAGCAGGTTGCCCTTCTGATCGACGACGGTGATCTGCGATTTGCTCAGCTCAGGAACGGAGGTCGCCACCAGGTTGATGATCGCCACCACCTGACCCGGCTCCAGCGAACGCCCGGAATACAGCTCGACCAGTACCGAAGCGCTTGGCTTGCGCTCATCACGCACGAACACCGAGCTCTTCGGAATCGCCAGGTGCACGCGGGCGCCCTTGACGTTGTTCAGGCTGGAGATGGTGCGCGCCAGTTCGCCTTCCAGACCGCGACGGTAGCGCGTCGCTTCCATGAACTGGCTGGTGCCCAGACCCTGTTCCTTGTCGAGGATTTCGAAACCGATGTTGCCGTCGCTGGGAGTGACACCAGCGGCCGCGAGTTTCATCCGCGCACGGGACAGATCGTCAGCCTTGACCAGCAAGGCGCCGGAGTTCGGCTCGACGGTATAGGGAATGTCGGCGGAGGCCAGAGTGTCCATGACCTGCTTGGCGTCCATGCCGGCAAGGCTGCCGTACAACGGACGGTAATCCGGCTGCTGCGACCACAGCACCACGGCAAAGCCAATCGCCACGCTCGCAGCCAGGCCGACCAACAGGCCCACCTGACGCAGCATGGTCATCTCGGAGAGGTTTTCCAGGAAGGACAGGCCGAACAGCGGCGGTTTGCCGTCTATCGGGGTGGCCTTGGCCGGAACGTTATCGGCGACTGCTTCTGCCATGACTCAATCTCGTCCTTAAACCGGCATCTGCATGATGTCTTGATAAGCCTGAACCAGCTTGTTGCGCACCTGGGTCAGAGCCTGGAACGACACGCTGGCTTTCTGCGAGGCGATCATCACGTCGGTCAGATCGACGCCGCTCTTGCCGACTTCAAATGCGTTGGCCAACTGAGTCGACGCCTGCTGGGTATCGCTGACTTTGTTGATGGCCTGACCGAGCATGTCGGAAAAGCTGCTGCCCGCCAGTTCAGGGACAGCGGAAGTCGATTTCGGCGCAGACATGGCATCCATTTGCATGGCCTTCATGTCCATCATCAACCGATTAAATTCAATACCTTGGCTCATGGTCTACTCTCTTGGGCGGCCCGCAATTTTTTGACACTCACTCGGCGGGTACACAGGTGTTAGCAACAAGGGTGCCAGCTATCGGGCAGCCTTTCAGAAAAGCGCGTCCAAACATTCGCGCCAGCGATCAGGTGGCGAACAGATAGCCTTCGACGTCCATCCCGGCATCGCGCATTTGCGCCAGTTTGTAGCGCAGGGTGCGCGGGCTGATGCCGAGTTTTTCCGCAGCTTCCTTGCGCCGGCCACGCTCGGTTCGCAGGGTGTCGATGATCATCTGAAACTCCCGGCGCCGCAGGTCATCGCCCAGCGCACCGGCGGATTCGGCCTCGACTTCAATCTCGCGCACCAGCGGTTGCACCGGCGCAACGAGGGGCGCTGCGGTAAACGTCACCGCACCCGTCAGGCAGAAATCCTGCGGCTGAATCAGCCCGCCCTGCTGCAGAATCAGCGCCCGTTGAATGGCGTTATCCAGTTCCCGCACGTTGCCCGGCCACGGGTAACCGGTCAGGCAAGCCTGGGCTTCGGGCGAAAGTTTCGCCGCCGCATGCTTCATTTTATTGACGTGTTTGTTCAGCAACCGCTCGGCCAGCGGCAAGATATCGGCAGTGCGCTCGCGAAGTGGACGCCAAGCCAGGGGGAAAACCGACAGACGGTAAAAAAGGTCTTCACGGAAACGCCCCGCCGCGACTTCGCCCGCCAGATCACGGTTGGTGGTGGCGACCACGCGAATGTCCAGGGTGATGGGCTTGCGCGCGCCGACGCGCTCGACTTCGCGCTCCTGCAAGACCCGCAGCAACTTGGCCTGCAGGCCCAAGGGCATTTCGGAAATTTCATCGAGCAGAATGGTGCCGCCGTCGGCCTGCTCAAACTTGCCGGCCTGCGCCGCGATGGCACCGGTGAACGAGCCTTTCTCATGACCGAACAGCGTGGCTTCGAGCATGTTGTCGGGAATCGCCGCACAGTTGATTGCAATGAATGGCTGGCTGGCACGATGGGAATGCTGGTGGATGTAGCGCGCCAGCACTTCTTTGCCGGTGCCGGACTCGCCGGAGATCAATACCGTGGAATCGCTGCGGGCGACCCGTGCCGCCAGCTCCAGCAACTGCGCACTGGCCGGCTCGACCGCCACCGGACCTTCACTGTCAGCAACGCTGACGCAGCCCAGGGCATGCCGCGACACCAGGTCCAGCAGCGCCTTGGGCTCAAATGGCTTGACCAGATAATCGGCCGCGCCCTGGCGCATCGCATCCACCGCACGCTCGACCGCGCCATGCGCGGTCATCAGCAACACCGGCAATTGCGGCTGCCGGGCACGCAGCAGTCCAAGCAGTTGATGGCCGTCCATACCGGGCATGTTGACGTCGCTGACCACCAGACTGAACGCCTCGCGCTCGACCGCCTTCAACGCCTCCTCGGCGCTGCCGACGGCGTGATAGTCGTGACCGGCCAGTAACAGCGTATCGGCCAGCGCCTCGCGCAACGAGCGGTCATCCTCGACCAGCAAAACCTTGATGCCCATGACGTTTACTCAGCTCCCTGTGCAGCGGAAAACAACGGCAGGATGACCTGCGCGCACGTGCCGCGCCCGACCCGCGAGCGCAGCAGCAATTCTCCCTGATGCGCCCGCGCCACTGCCTTGACCACGGTCAGGCCGAGGCCGGTACCGGTGACTTTGGTGGTGAAAAACGGCTCGCCGAGACGCTCCAGCACCCGCGGCTCAATACCGCTGCCACTGTCGCTGACGCACAGGCGCAGGCTGTTGTCGCGGGTGTAGCAATGCACTTTCAGGCGCACGTTGCCGTCACTGGCCTGAATCGCGTTTTCGATCAGATTCAAGATCGCCCCGACCAGCGTGTCGCGGTTGCACAGCAACTCGCCGGCGTGGCTGTCGCACTGCCAACGAATTGGCAAATCCTGCACATGGGTCAGCGCCGCCGCTTGCAGCGACTGCATCAGGGCATTAGGGGTGATGCGGTCGGTCAATGGCAGCTCGCCACGGGCGAACACCAGCATGTCGCGCACCTGATGCTCGAGCTCATGCAGACGCTCCTTGAGGCGTCCGGCAAAGCGCTGCTGGGTGGCGACCGGCAGCTCCTGCTCAGTCAAATGACTGGCGTAGAGCAACGCGGCGGACAGCGGTGTGCGAATCTGATGGGCCAGCGAAGCGACCATGCGCCCCAACGAAGACAAACGCTCATGGCGCGCCAGTTGGTCTTGCAGATGACGGGTTTCCGTCAGGTCATTGAGCAGCACCAACTGCCCCGGCTCGGCATCCAGCGAGCGGGTGGCAATCGACAGGCGTCGACCGTTCTTCAGGGAAATTTCGTGACCGTCGTCTTCACGCGGAGCGAAGCAACGGGCGATGACGTGACGCCACAACTCGCCTTCCAGCGGCAGCCCGAGCAGGTCGGTCGCCGCCGGATTGGCTTCGCGAACCATACCGTGGCCGTCAATTACGATGACGCCACCGGGCAACAGATCAAGGAGGTTTTGCAGACGGTTGGCCAGGCGTTCTTTCTCGGCCAGCTCCTGCATGCGCTGGGCGCTGACCACCGCCAGTTCACCCTTGAGCTCGGTGACCCGCGCTTCAAGCATGCTGTAGGAATCGGTCAGCTGGCTGGACATCTGATTGAACAGCGCAAATGCGTGCTCAAGCCCCTGACGGCTCGTCTGCTCGACGGACGACGATTGCCCCTCGGCATTGGAGGCAGAAGACATCTGGGCGTGGGGCATTGTGTTCTCTCGCTTGGCTGACCGTCAGTTAAACGGAACGTTGCGAGGGATGTAGCAATACCCGTGCCTAAAAAAAACCGCTTATAAATGAAGAGCTTGAAAAACAGGCGTCAATCATCCGCCTGTTCGTCTCCTTCGCGCCGGCTCATGCCGTACTTGCGCATCTTCTCCACCAGCGTGGTGCGACGGATACGCAGGCGTTCGGCGGCACGCGCCACGATGCCATTGGCGTCGTCCAGTGCCTGCTGGATCAGGCCTTGTTCCAGACCACCGAGGTAGTCCTTCAGGTCCAGGCCTTCCGGCGGCAGCATGGCGTTGGCGGTGAAGTCCGGGGTATGGCCGTTGATCGCCACACGCTCTTCGAGATCGCTGCGCAGGCTGTCGACCATCTGCTCGTCTTCGTCGTCGACGTAGCGGAATTTTTTCGGCAACTCGACCACGCCGATCACCCCGTACGGGTGCATGATCGCCATGCGCTCCACGAGGTTCGCCAGTTCGCGGACGTTGCCCGGCCAGCCGTGACGGCACAGCGACATGATCGCCGCCGAGTTGAAGCGGATCGAGCCGCGCTTCTCGTGCTCCATGCGCGAGATCAATTCGTTCATCAGCAGCGGGATGTCTTCGACGCGCTCACGCAGCGGCGCCATCTCGATCGGGAACACGTTCAGGCGATAGTAGAGGTCTTCGCGGAAGGTGCCGATCTCGATCATGCTTTCGAGATTCTTGTGGGTCGCGGCAATGATGCGCACATCGACGCTCTGGGTCTTGTTACTGCCCACGCGCTCGAAGGTGCGCTCCTGCAGGACGCGCAGCAGCTTGACCTGCATCGGCAGCGGCATGTCGCCGATTTCGTCAAGGAACAGCGTACCGCCGTTGGCCAGCTCGAAACGCCCGGCACGGCTGGTGATCGCGCCAGTGAAGGCACCCTTCTCGTGGCCGAACAGTTCGCTTTCGAGCAGTTCTGCCGGGATCGCCCCGCAGTTGACCGGGACGAATGGCGCGTCGCGACGCTTGGAATGGTAATGCAGGTTACGTGCGACCACTTCCTTGCCGGTACCGGACTCGCCGAGGATCAGCACGCTGGCGTCGGTGTCGGCCACTTGCTGCATCATCTGCCGCACATGCTGGATCGCCCGGCTGGTGCCGACGAGGCTGCGGAACAGGTTGGGTTCGCGATGACGACCGCGCTCGCGGGCCTGGTCGTACATCTCGCGATAGACCTGGGCACGGTGCAGGGAGTCGAGCAGTTTGCTGTAGCTGGGCGGCATTTCCAGGGTCGAAAGCACCCGGCGGCGCTGGTCTTCCGGCAGGTCGACGGAAAAATTATCGCCCATCAGCAAAACCGGAAGGAACTCATCCCAAGTCGAGAGTGTCTTTAACAAGCCCAAAAGTGCACCCGGAGCATTGACCGTCCCGATCAGTACACAGATGACTTCACGACTTGATGACAAAGAGCCGACAGCCTGCTGCCAGTCATGGCTGCCGCAGGGTAAATTTTCTTCACCGAGAAAATTTAAGATCACCGCCAGGTCGCGGCGGCGGACGCTATCGTCATCGATCAGCAGAATTTTGGTTTCACGCCACATGCAATAGCAACTTCCCTAGTCAACTCAATGCCCGAAAAATGGGGCAAGCGAGACGCTTGCAGGACACCTTGTGCCTGTAGACGCCTGAAATCTGAAAACAGCCACTAGTTAAGTCAAAAAACCGTGCACAGTCAAATTTATGGCGCACATGTCTGGATTAACTGGGGGTTAATTAACCAAACAGATGGTAAACGTTTGCCGCCTTTTGCGCTTGGGTGATCTGCGACATCTCGTTGGCTATCGCCTGCCGCTCACCCATGGCCGCCTCCAGAAGCTCCTTGTAGACGTGGAGCAACTCCTCAAGGTTATTGCGCAAGGCCTCCTCATCCAGCGAGGCCTCGGCCATGACGTCTTCCATGCAGGAACGGCAAGCCAGATCCAGCTCGCCAATGGCTTCCCAGTTGCGTTCGGCCAGCGCGCTGACCAACGCTTCACGGGTATCGGCGATTCGCTGCAATACAAGACTCATGGTGCTCTCCTTAAAACTGGGGACCTGGCGGAGCGATGCCGTCCCAGCCTTCCTTAACGGTGCGCAGCAGGCCTGCAACTTCGTCGAGTATCTTCGGATCACTCTTGACGTTGGCCTCGGCGAGTCGCTTCATCATGTAGATGTAAAGCTGGTTGAGCTCACCCACCGAGTCAGCACTGTTTTCCAGATCCAGGCCTTCACACAAACCACCGATGATGCCAACAGCTTTACTGATGGCCGTGCACTTGGCGGGAATATCCTTGCGCTCGATAGCGCCCTTGGCCTGAGCGATGCGCTCCAGGCCACCTTCCATCAACATTTGCACCAGACGGTGCGGACTCGCCTCGGATGTCTGGGCGTGCGCGCCGACTTTCTGATATTGCCGAAGGGCTAACATTGGGTTCATGTTCTACCTCATTGCCACAATGACTCGTATAACCAGTGTATCGCCAACGAATCACAGAACTTTAGATCAAAAGACAAAAACCCGGCGCACGCCGATAAAGCGTAGCCGGGTTTTTGTCGTTCTTGCCTGTTACTTCGCGGACTGCTGAGCGTTCAGCGTGCTGAAGAACGACGTGATGTTGCTCGCCGTGGCCTTCATCTGCCCAACCAACAGGTCCATGGCGTTGTATTTTGCGGTCAACGTCTTGGTGAGGTTGGCAACACGTAAGTCCAGCGCCAGTTGCTGATCGGTAAGGCTGCGCGTGTTTTTGGTCAGAATGGCCATGCGCTGATCAAGCAAACTGGTCCCGGACTTATTGTCCGCCGGCGGGTTGAGATACGGATCAACCGCTTTGCTCATGCGGTTCAACAGCCCGTTTTTGTCGTCGGTACCCGTGAACAACTGCTGAACCTGACCGGTCATGCCTGGCTGGGCCATGGTCTTATTGAACGTATCGGTATTGAACGTCAGGTTACCGGTGTTGCGGTCGGTCATCACACCCAACTGCGACAGCACAGCCAGCGGACCACCCGCCCCTGGCGCCGTCAACTCGGCGCGAACACTGGCAATCAGTGCACGCGGCATCGCGTCGCCAGTGAAAGCGGCTTGCACGGTCAGCTTGCCATCTGCGTCCGGCGTCGCCTTGGACAACGTGTCGATGGTGGTCTTCAACGTGTTGTAAGCGTCGACGAACTGCTGAATCGATGTCTGCAGGCCTTTGGTGTTGGCATCTACGCTGACAACAGTCGGACTCGGCGGAGTGCCAGAACTGACAGTGGTCAGATTCAGGGTCAGACCACTGATTGCGCCAGTGACGGTGTTGCTTTTGCTGCTGACCTGAAGACCATCGATGGTCAACAGGGCATCTTTGGCAACGCCGTTGACTGCGCCCGAATCACCTGCCGCCGGACTGGCGCTCATCGGCTTGGTACCATCGATTTCGAGGCCGGCAATACCGCTGACGGTGAGGTCGGAACCTGCGCCGGTCTTGTTCGAACTGATCACCAGGCGCGAAGCACCGCTGGCGTCTGTCACGATGTTGGCGGAAATACCGTTGGCACCCTGAGCCTTGTTGATGGCATCGCGAGTGTTCTGCAAGGTAGAACCGGCCGGAATGTCGACATTGTAATCAGTGCCATTCTGACTGATTTTCAGGGTACCACTCGGAATGGCACTGGCGGCTCCGCCGGCAAAAGAGGCACTGGCAACTTTCGAACCGGTGGCCAACTGGGTCACGACAACATTGTAATTGCCCGTCACCGCGGTACTGTCGGAAGTAGCATTCAGAACGTTCGTGTTACTCGAAGTCGCGGTGAAGCCGGCAAACGCAGGGTTGGTCGTATTGCCCAGGTTTTTCATCGCTGTCTGGAACGCGGTCAGCGCGCTCTTCAACGAACCGATGCCGGAAATCTTCAGCGTGTTGGCTTTGGTCGCGGTATCGATTTGCGTCTGCTTCGGCGCCTTGTCGGCATTGACCAGCGCGGTAACGATCGCACCGATGTCCAGGCCGGAACCCAGGCCCGTACCCGGTAAAATTGGACTTGCCATGTGCATCTCCCTTCAGATTGCTGCCGTTCTTTTGACCCTTCCCGGCGTCATCAAGAAAGACAGACACTATTCATGCCAGCTCTCAGACTTTGGCGTCGAACAATACGTGACTCGCGTTCGCGAGGCTGTCTGCCAGTTTGAGGGCTTCTGCGGAGGGGATCTGGCGAACGACCTCACCCGTCTCACTCGCGATCACCTTGACGATGACCTTCCCGGAGTGTTCGTCAATGGAGAACTCCAGATTGCGCTTGATCGATTGAACGAACTTCTCGATCTCCTGCACCGCCAGTTTCAACTTGGTCTCGTCCGTATCCTGACCCTTGGCAGCGACCGGCGCTTCAGCCTTGGCAACCTTGGGCGCCTCTGACGTTTTGTCAGCGACCGGCGTTACTGGCTTGGGAGCCGGATAAGACTGGTTAAGCTTTACGCTCATGTCCATGCTCATCACCTCCTAACGTAAAAAGGCGAGAGAGCACGACTAGCGCACTCCCCCGCCCAAACTCATTCCGAAATTACTGAAGCAGCTTCAGTACAGCGGAAGGCAGTTGGTTGGCTTGAGCCAGAACGGAGGTCGAAGCCTGCTGCAGAGTTTGCTGCTTGGTCAGGTTAGCAGTTTCTGCGGCGAAGTCGGTGTCTTGTACACGACCCTGTGCAGCGGTGGTGTTCTCAACGATGTTCTGCAGGTTGGCGATGGTGCTGGTCAGACGGTTTTGCGAAGCACCCAGGCTGGCACGGGTATCACCGATCGCAGCGATAGCGGCGTCGATTGCAGTGATAGCGCTGTCGATGTTGCTACCGGCAGTAGCAGCGTCAGTACCGGTCAGAGCCAGGGTACCTTTGTCCACGGACAGGCTGACGGCGTCGAACTTGGAGCTCAGTACCAGGTCGATGTGGTTAGCAGTACCGGTGTTAGCACCAACTTGCAGGGTCACAGTACCAGCCGAACCGTCCAGCAGGTTTTTGCCGTTCAGGTTGGTGGAAGCAGCGATACGGGTGATTTCGTCGGACATGTCCGCGAATTCTTTGTTGGTCGCTTTCTGGTCAGCAGTGCCGTTGGTGCCGGTACGTGCTTTAACAGCCAGTTCACGCATACGCTGCAGGATGTCGGTAGTAGCTTGCAGAGCGCCTTCAGCGGTCTGAGCAACGGAGATACCGTCGTTGGCGTTCTGGATAGCCTGGTTGCCACCACGGATTTGCGATTGCATACGAGTGGAGATCTGCAGGCCAGCAGCGTCGTCTTTAGCGCTGTTGATTTTCAGGCCGGAAGACAGGCGCTGCATCGAAGTCGACAGAGCGTCGGAAGCGCGGTTCAGGTTCTTTTGAACGTTCAGCGACGTGGTGTTGGTGTTTACTGTTAAAGCCATGACGAATTCCTCGTTGGTTGGGTACTGCGGCTTCCGGCCCTGGCAACCGCCTGGAATGGCCTAGAGAACCTTCGTAATAGTTATCGTCGGGTTGGCAGGTTGCTTGAGGGCTTTTTGAAAAAAATTTGCCATCACCCTGCCACCCCAGCGAAAACAAGGGCTTAGCACCCTCCCACTTGCGAAAAAATGACGCCATAAAACCGACCCGCGCGCAAAGCCGCGGGCCAGTGCGGTCTGTCAGTGTGCCGATCGTGCTTTTTGCAATAACTCGACCAACTCGTACTCCATCCAGTCGGCCAGCCCCAACCAGTCCTGACGCTCCTGACAATCGAGCATGTGCGTGAGTATAAAGGCCCAGTCCTGCTGAATCTGTGCAGGCCTGGCTATCAGCAACTGCTGTGCGCCCTCGAACACGTCGACCATTTCCAGCGCAGCCTCGACATCACGCCCCAGACGAAACAGACCGGCGCACTGCCGGCATTCGTCGACGCATTGCTCAATCGTCGTCATTGCACAAACTCCTGATTGAACTGCGTCCCGGCGATCAACGCGCCCGCCCGGCTGCTGTTGAAAAACTGCACCTGTGGGTGCGCGGCGATATAACGCTCCAGCACACACAGGTAACCGCGAAAATTAAGCTGTGTACTGACCCGCTGGCCATACCCGTCCTGCACCCAATACCGCGCCTGATCGACCCCCGGCCCCAGATCGCCGTCGTTCCAGCCGGTATGGGTCTTGTTCATCGGGAACGCGAAGTCGGCGCCGAACAGGGTAATGCGCGAGGCGCCCATCTTCACCGCCAGGTCGACCGCCGGATGAATCACGCTGCCGCCCACGTGCAGCTGTCCGCGCGGGTACTGCTCACGCAATGCGGCGTAAACCGGGCTGGCCGAGTAACCGCCATAACGCTTGCCCTTCCAGGCGGTCAGCATCGCAGGATCGCTCATTGGCAGATACACCAGCGGAATGCCAGCGGAGTCCTCGAACGGCAAATGCCGAATGTTGATGCGTTGATCGATAGTGACCACCAGATCCGGGACGACTCCGTGCTCGCGCAATGGCCGGTAAGCGGTATCGACGCATATCAACAATGGACGCTCGGCCTGCGCGCGCACCGCCGCCAGACGCTGGAAATGCCCCTCCAGGGTCGGCCCGGTACCGATCACATAGATCTCCCGGCCATTGGCAGTTCCGAACAATTGCGCCACATCGTCATCGCCCAGCAACACCGGCAAGCAGTCCTGCAAGCGTTGTTGAATGAACGGCAAGTGCGGATCGAACTCACGATTGTTAAAGCTCAGGTGCACTTCGCTGACCAGCCGATCGCGGATCTTCGCGTTGAATTCATCAGCCAGCAGCATCTCGGCCGGCAGGGCGAAAAATGGCGTGCAGATGTCTGACAGATCACCGGCATAGAACAGCTGCACGCGTGGATCTACCAGCCATTGCCGTTGATCGAGCAGTTGCAGCACCAGTGCGAACAACGCGCCATTGAGGATATGCACATACAGCTGCTCAAGCCCGGCACGCTCCAGCAGCACCGTTGGCAAGTCGCCGAGGCCAGTGCCATAGACATGCAACTGAGGTTTTTCCGCCAGGCTGGCGGCCTGGATCCGGGCTTCGTGGACCCGGTCGTGGCGACTGGTCAGTTGCACGCCATTGACGCTGAGCGTCGAGCCCAATCCCTGCACCAGTTCGGCTTGAACGACTGAACTGTCTTCCGCCATCAACCGCTCGAACAACGCCGGCCAGCGTTGCTGGATGACCTGGGCATTGGGTTGGAAAAACTCGCTCATGACGCCTCGCGTTTCGTTCGGGCAAAAAAATAGCGTTCAAGGGTAACCTTGAACGCTATTTTTGTATCCGCCGTTTTTGCTTGGCTCAAGGACGATAGATGATCGCCGAGCCCCACGACAGACCGACACCAAAACCGCTGATCGCAATGCGCTGCCAGTCGGAATCAAGCACGTGTTTTTCCAGCAGCAGCGGCACGCTCGAAGACACCGTGTTGCCGGTCTCGACCATGTCCTTGATGAACTTCTCTGGCTCGCCTTCGAAACGTCGTGCCACCGCATCGACGATCGCCGCACTGCCCTGGTGAATGCAGAACGCATCGATGTCGTCAGCCTTGAGGCCCGAGTCGTCGAGCAATTCGTGCAAGTGCGCCGGAACTTTGAGCAGCGCGAAGTTGAACACCTGACGCCCGTTCATGAAGAACACGCCATCGGTGACTTTCAGGTGCGGTGCGCCGGAACCGTCGGTGCCGAACTTGGCCTTGCCCAGCGCCCAGGAAGGATCTTCGCCCATCCAGGTGGCGGTGGCGGCATCGCCGAACAGCATGGTGGTGTTGCGGTCTTCCGGATCGACGATCTTCGAGTACGGGTCAGCGGTGATCAGCAGGCCATTCTTCAGGCCGGCAGCTTCCATGAAGCCCTTGATCGCATAGATGCCGTAGACGTAACCGGAGCAGCCCAGGGAAATATCGAACGCCGCGACATTGGTCGGCAGACCGAGTTTGTCCTGGACGATTGCAGCGGTGTGCGGCAGACCTTCTTCGTCACCGTTCTGGGTGACGACGATCAGCGCGTCGATCGATTCACGTTTCAGTTCAGGGTTGTTGGCAAACAGCGCATTGGCCGCTTCCACGCACAGATCGGAGGTTTCCTGTTCAGCGTCTTTGCGCGGCAGGAAGGCCGAACCGATTTTACCGAGGATGAATTCTTCATCCTTCTCGAATTTTGCACCTTGTGCGTAATTGTCCACGCCGGCTACAGGAACGTAGCTCGCAATGCTTTTTATGCCAATCATTACGGCTTCCCAATAAAAAACAGCCCAAAACCACCGCTCGCAAGGATTCGAGGGGCGCCGACAAACAGAAAACGGCCGCCACAAAGGGCAGCCACGGGGAGCGCAAAGGGCTATCACTGGAACCGATCAACGGCCAGGCGCCATCTCCCCGGTCAATACAATACAGTGAAGATGCGCGTTATGACTCGCAGGTCACGCTATTTTGCCGAATCGGGTGCAGATCGGGTTATTCGACCAACGACCAGTCCAGCGGCGTGCCGCGTTTGATCGCCTGGCGAGCGCGGCGTCCGAGAACGGCATCGGTGTGCTTGGGCGGCAAACCGAGACCGGGACGAATAGCCCGCAGATTGGCGGCAGTGAAGGGCTCACCGGCGGCCATGTCGGCGGTGACGTACAACGAGCGGCGATAGACCAGCGACTTGCGCTCGGCTTCGGTAACGCCGTAATGCACCTGACCCATGGCCTGCCAGGCACGTTCGGTTTCGATGACCAGACTGGCCAGCTCTGCGGGCTCCAGCGAGAAACTGGCGTCCACGCCACCTGCCGAACGGTCGAGGGTGAAATGTTTTTCCACCACCGTTGCCCCGAGCGCCACAGAGGCTACGGACACGCCAGCGCCCATGGAATGATCGGACAACCCCACCTCGCAACCGAACAGTTCACGCAGGTGCGGGATCGTGCGCAGGTTGCTGTTGAGCGGGGTCGCCGGGTAGGTGCTGGTGCATTTGAGCAGCACCAGATCCTTGCACCCGGCCTCGCGGGCGGCGCGCACGGTTTCGTCGAGTTCGGCGATGCTGGCCATGCCGGTGGAGATGATCAGCGGTTTGCCGGTCGCGGCCACACGGCGGATCAACGGCAGATCGGTGTTTTCGAAACTGGCAATCTTGTACGCCGGCACATCGAGGCTTTCGAGGAAGTCCACCGCCGTGTCATCGAACGGCGTCGAGAACGCGAGCATGCCCAGCTCTTTGGCCCGGGCGAAAATCGGCGCGTGCCACTCCCACGGGGTGTGGGCTTTCTCATACAGGTCGTACAGCGAAGTCCCGGTCCACAGGCTGTTCGGGTCCTTGATGAAAAACTCGCCCTCGGCCAGATCCAGGGTCATGGTTTGCGCGGTGTAGGTCTGCAACTTCAAGGCATGCGCGCCCGCCTTGGCGGCGGCCTCGACAATCTGCAGCGCCACCTCCAGCGACTGGTTATGGTTGCCGCTCATTTCGGCAATGATGAACGGCGGCGCATCAGCACCGATCAGACGTTCGCCAATCTTGAAACTACTCATCGCGGTGATCCTTCAAAACCTTGGTGAACGCGCAGGCACTCTGGGTGAATCCGGCGTCACGAAATACATTCAATGAGGGGCGATTGCCCGGCAGGACCTGCGCGGTAATGGCGGTCATCTGCGGCCAGTGCTCGCGGGCGAACGCCTCACCTCGCGTCAGCAGCGCCCTGCCCCAGCCCAGACCGAAACGCCCCTCAAGCAGATACAGCGACACTTCAGCCTCGCAGCCGCGCAGGTCATAACGCAAGACGCCGACCGGGCCGTCATCGGCCTCGGCGATCAACAACAGGCGCTGTGGATTGCAAAGGCTCGCATTCAGCCAGTTCAGGTGCTGCGGCCACTCAATTGCGCCCGTGTCCAGAGACCAGCGGCGCACAGCCTCGGCATTGCGCCCGTCGAACAGCAAGTGCGCATCGTCGAGGGTCGCCGGGCGCAGCTTGAGCACCGAACCGGCCAGCGCTGCCGCCACGCGCAATGCACCGCGCCCATCGACCAGTTGGCGTGACCGCTCGGCCAGACTTTGGCGCAGATAGACATTGCCGACGACAAAGCCGATCGCGTCGCGCAGTTGTTCGACGCTGACCTGCTCGCGGGCGCCCATGAACACATGCGCCCCGGCGGCGGCCATGACTTCGCCGTTAGCCTGCTGATTGTTCGATACCGCGATGCACAGGGTTGGCAGACCCAGGGCCGCGCGCTCCCAACTGGTGCCACCGCCAGCGCCGATAAACAGGTCAGCCTCAGTCATGCGCTGCTGGAAGTCGCTGACAAAGCTGTGCAGGCGCCAGTGCGGGCGTGTTTCGGCCAGCGCCTGCATTTGTGTCCACGCCGGGTTGTCTGCGCCGGCGACGAAATCCACTTCCAGATCAGCGAAATCCTGCAGCGCCAGCATCGCGTGATGGGTCTGCATCGCCGCATCGAAACCACCGAAATTCACCAGCACCCGCCGGGCCTTGGATTTGATCGCGATGGCCGGGCAGACGAACTCTTCGCGCAGCATGGCGTAGCGCGGCCCGAGCAAGGTGCGGCAGCCTTCGGGCAGCAGCGGCGCGTAATTCTCACAGAGTCCGGAGAGGTTCTGATTGAGCAGCAGATCGACGCTGTAATGGCGGGTGGCAAGATCGTCCACCGCCGCAATCCGTGGCGCCCAGCGTCGGGCGGCCGTCTGCCAGTGATGATCGAGGCCGTAATGGTCGGCGACGATCCAGTCGAATCCGGCATGCCCCTCCAGCAACGACGCCAATGCGTCGATATCGGCCTGCCACGGCAGCATCGACTCGATAGCCTGCAGCGGGTCTTCGTCAGGGTATAAGTCTGGTAACGCGAAGGTTTCAAAACCCTCATCGCTCAGCGCATCGAGCCGATGCCCGGGTAATCGGCGACAGGCGAACGCAACATGACCGCCCTGCTTGCGCAGCACCCGCGCCAAGGTCAGGCAGCGGGCAATGTGGCCGCTGCCGATGGTCGGCGAGGCATCAGCGCGGATCAACACTCTCATTACAGCTCTCCGCCAGCCTTCAATGCGGCGTAAAGGTATTCGGCGCGCTTCCAGTCTTCAAGCGTATCGATGTCCTGCACCAGGTAACGCGGCAGAATCACCGGCAGACTGGCGGGCGAATACAGCACCTCACCGCTCAACCAGGATTCGCTGCGGCCCCAATAGAACTGACCGGCATCCTGAAAGGCTTCGGGCAGATCCTGCGAACGGGTGTTGCGAAATTCGGGATACAACGCGCTGAGCGCGCCCTGCCCGTCCAGCGTCAGCGCCCGCTGTACCGGGAAACCAAAGTTGCACACGGAGAACGCAAAGGCTTTGTGCGGGTTCTGCTCCAGCAACTCAAATCCCTGGCGCAGATAACGCGCCTGCAACAACGGCGCGGTGGCATAGATGCAGCATGCGTAATCGTAGGCCGGGAGCTGCTGCAAGGCATGCACGATTACCGCCGCCGTGCCGGTAAAGTCATCAGCCAGCGCCGCCGGGCGCAGGAACGGTACTTGCGCACCGTGGGCCAGCGAAAGTTCGGCAATCTCGGCGTCGTCGGTACTGATCACGACCTGATCGAACAAGCCGCAATCCTGCGCCGCGCGGATCGAGCGGACAATCATCGGTATGCCGTCGAACGGCAACAGACTCTTGCGCGGGATGCGTTTGCTGCCGCCGCGGGCCGGAATGATTGCGACACTGTTCAAGGACGTTTTTCCAGCAGGAACCAAGTAATGTCGTCTACCGGAAATTGCGGATCACGGTGATAACCGAAGCCGTAGTCGAGCAAGTGCAGATCGGGATAGCAATCAAGCATTTCCCCGGCGAAATCGCGCTTGAACAGCTTGCCGCTGTTGCCGCGATAGGACACCTCCACCGGCACAGGGTTGTAGTATTCGGCGATCAGGATGTAACGCTGGCTCAACTCATACAGCTGCGCATAGGCGGTAGGCAGCAGCTCGGGCGCCAGATGGATCAGCACGCCTTTGCTCAGGGTCAGGTCGTAACTGCGCTCGCGGGGAAAGTCGAACAACGAGCCGTGCCAGATCTGCGCGATGCCCAGTGCCCGCGCCTGAGCGCAGGCGCTTGCGTTGATCTCGACCCCGAACAGTTCACTCTGCGGCAGCAGTTGATGCAGCGCCTGCAGGTTGTTGCCGGCATTGGTACCCAACTCGACCACACTGTCGATGCGCCCGGCGCGGCTCAGAGCCTTGACGAACAACGCCAGATTGGCCGCCACCAGCGGCTGACCGACGTTGCGCTCCATGTACTGGTTGCCGAAATCGCCCTGCCAGAATTTTTCCTGCTCACTCAGATCACGCATTGCACAGTCTCATTCACCGCCGCAGCGGTATTTATTCGGTCAGCCGGCGCAATTGCTCGACCACATGATCTTGTTGCTCATCACTGAGCAACGGATACAGCGGCAGGCTGATCGCCTCGGCGTAATAACGCTCGGCTTCGGGGAAATCGCCCTCTTCGAAACCCAGGTCGCGGTAGTACGGCTGCAAATGCACGGGAATATAGTGCAGGTTCACGCCGATGCCGGCCGCCCGCAAGCCTTCGAACACCTGACGGTGGGTCAGGCCGATGCGCTCGGTCTGCAGGCGCACCACGTACAGGTGCCAAGACGACTCTGCCTCCGCTTGAGCACTGGGCAAGGTCAGCGGCAGATACGCCAGCAAACGGTCGTAACGCGCCGCCAGTTCGCGGCGACGGGCGATGAACCCATCGAGTTTGGCCAGTTGTGACAGGCCCAACGCCGCCTGCAAATCGGTGATCCGATAGTTGAAACCCAGCTCGACCTGCTGGAAATACCACGGGCCGTGGCTGGGCTCGGTCATCTGTCGCGGATCACGGGTCATGCCGTGGCTGCGCAGGCGTTGCAAGCGCTCGGCCAGTTGCGGACGATTGGTCAGCACCATACCGCCTTCGCCACTGGTGATGATCTTCACCGGGTGGAAACTGAACACCGTCATCGCCGCAAATTCACAGCAACCCACCGGCCGCCCGGCGTAGCGGGCACCCACGGCGTGCGCGGCATCTTCAATGACGGTGAAGTTGTAGCGCCCGGCCAGTTTGGCAATCTTGCGCATGTCGCAGCTCTGCCCGGAGAACGCCACCGCCACCAACACTTTTGGCAGCGTGCCGTCCTGCTCGGCCTGATCGAGTTTGGCTTCGAGGGCGAAGGCATCGAGGTTCCAGGTCAACGGATCGATGTCGACGAAATCCACGTCGGCGCCGCAATAGCGCCCGCAGTTGGCCGAGGCCAGAAAAGTGTTCGGCGTGGTCCACAAGCGATCGCCCGGGCCAAGGCCGGCAGCGAGGCAAGCAATGTGCAGTGCCGCCGTGGCGTTGCACACCGCAACCGCGTATTCCGCTTGGCAGCGTTCGGCCATCGCCTGCTCGAAACGCTCGATGCTCGGGCCCTGGGTCAGCCAGTCCGATTGCAGGACCTCGACGACCGCATCGATGTCTGCCTGATCGACGCTCTGGCGACTGTAGGGAATCATACCGCGAGCTTCGCATGCAGGTCGGCGTTCTGCCTGATCGACAGGAAGTGCGGGTTATTGGCAGCGACGCGCACCACGTAGTCAATGCCGCGCATGGCCTGACGCAGACGGTCAGCGCCGCGCACGTCACCGAGAAAGTAACGCATGCACGGCGCGTTGAACGTCTGCTGCATTTCGTACTGCTTGAGCTCATCGCGGGAGAACACCACCACGCGCTTGGGCTGGTACTGCTCAAGCAGACGGGCGATGAATTTGCGCCCGAACGAGCCGGTGCCGCCGGAGATGAAAATCGATTTACCGTTGAACATGTGCTGATTCCTGTCCGGCACGCTTAAGCGAACAACTGTGTCCAGTTGATCGAGGCATTTTCACCCAAGGTAAAACCTTTGCCGTTAAGGGCCAGGTTGGCGTTGTAAGCCGGATCCTGCGCGAAGACATCGCTCCATTTTTCACGCAGTGCCGCCAATGCTTCCGGCGCCTGCGGCAGCTCGCCGGTATGGAGCACTTGCACCGCCGGCGTCCAAACAGTGAGGAAGCCGCACTGGCCTGCGCCAAGGCACAGGTCGACATCGCTGAAACCGTCAGCGAAGGTCACTTCGTCCAGACCGCCGAGAGCGTTGAACAGTTCTTTGCGCACCATCAGGCAAACCTTAGACACAGCCGAGTAGTTCTGCTCGACGGCCAAACGTTGCATGTAACCTTCAGCCGCGTGTTTTTCGCCGATGAACGCCGACCCCACGCCTGCGTTCAAGCCAAGAATCAAGCCGGCCTGGGAAATCTTGCCGTCGCGATCAACCAGTTTGGCACCGACGACGCCGACTTCAGGACGCTGAGCCTGGTTGAGCAACGAATCGATCCAGTTCGGGTTAACCACCTCGCTGTCAGTGGCCAGCAGCACCAGGTACTCACCCTGCGCCTGCTCGCTGGCGGCGTTACACAGCGCCACTTCTCCGAGCGCCTGCCCGGCACGCAAGACATTGACTCGAGGATTGCGCAACTGGCCCAGCCAGTCGTTGACCGCCGCCGACTGATTCGGGTTGGCCGCCACCAGTAATTCATAACGGCTGTAGCGGGTTCTGAGCAGCACGCCCTCTACGCAACGGCGCAGCGCTGGCAGGTCGTCACTGGCCGGCACAATAATCGACACCAGTGGCAGTTCGGTATGACGATAATCGACCTGCCAAGTGCCTGGTAGTGCCGAAGTGACTTTGGCCTTGTAGCCGCGATTGCCCAAATGACGCAGCAACGCCTGGCGCTCGTGGGCATTCTCTTGCAGCGCAGCCGCCTGGGTGATCAGGAGCGGCTCGTCGAGGTGCGCCAGACCGCCAAGACCGCCCTGCTCAATCAGGCGTAACAACAGGTCAAACTCCAGCGCCTTGCTGAAATCGGCCTGATAACCGCCCGCTTCAAGGAAAACGTCCCGTCGAATCAGCCAGTGGCGCGCCATCAGCGATGGCACGCTTTGCAGCAAATCGAGGTTGAAACCAGGGCGGAACACATCCAGCAACGCGCCGTTTTCAGTGCGCTGGATTTCGTCGGTGGCGACCGCACGAAGATCCGTGGCTGACATCAACTCCAGGCCAGCGCGCAACAGGCCGCCGGCGGTGAATTCATCGCCCACGTTGGCCAGCAGCAACCAGTCGCAGGGAGATTGCGCGGCGCTCTGGTTGAGTTTGTCGACGAAATTGCCCGGCGTGACACGGACAAAGTGCAAGGTGTTTTGCGCGGTGGTCGCAGACTGTGGCTCGCCCGTGGTGAAGACCACAATTTTGAAGGCTTTGCTGTGCCCTTCGACAAGGCTGTCGAGGGTCACTTGCAGCTTGTCGATGTCGTTGTCCAGATCCAGCAGGAAAATGCCGAATTGTGGTCCGCCATTGTTCGCCGCCAGATGCGCGGCAACCAGCTTGGCCTGTTCAGCATCCGGCTTACGGGCTGCCATCCAGTCGAGCAAACGGCCTGAACGCATGTTGTTGAAGACCGGGTAGTGATCGACGTTCGACACGGCGTCAAGTCGCGCCGCCCACGCAGCCATTTCCTGCGCTTGATCTTCCTCGTCGAGCACTTGCAGTTGCTCGGCCAGACGCTTGACCACGCGGCGGTTGAACACGTTGATGTCATGGGCTTGCCACAGACGATCGAGGACACTTTCCGCCGTGTCGTTATTGCGTGACTGCAGCAGGTACTCCTGCCGGGTCCAGATGCCTTCGAGCTTTTCCAGTTGAATCCGGCCGGCCGGCACCGCGTGCAGCAGAAACTCGAACTGGGTCAGCAAGTCGAAAAAGCGCTGGTTGTAGAACGGCATCTCGACGTATTGCCGTGGCCCGAATTTGCGCTCTGGGGCCTTGGTCAGGGGGTTCCAGGCCGACTCGAAAATCACCTCGGCCGTCAACGCCCGCCCGGTAACCAGGCTGTCGGTCATGGCCGCGAAGCTTTCCAAGGCAAACGCCTTGCGCTGCGCCTGGTCGAGATCGTTGATACCCGTCGGCAGCGACGCGAGGAATTCGGCGAACGCTTCCCGCTCGGCCACTGACTTGGAATCGGTGTACGACAGCGCGTGATACACCTCGGTGTTGTGGTCGGAGAAACCGACGTTGATCTCGCGCACGACATACGGAATCGGCAGGATGCGCGCCTTGGCGTTCGCCAGCAGGTAATAGGTGTGACCGATCTCCTGCCATTCGAAACTGGTGCCCGCCGGCAATGCCGCGTACCAGTCCTGAATGATCGAAGTACGGCAAACGCCATAGAACGGCGGCACGTACTGATGCATGAACTCGAGGACCCGATTCTCGGCGCGCTCCGACGCGTAGTCTTCGCAGATTTTCTTGTCGCGACGGTAGTAGGTGACGCTGCCTGCCAGCGCCAGGTACATCAGGCAGTAACCGTGGCATAAACCATAGTCACGGTTCGCTTCCAGGAAATTGACCGATTCAGCCAGCGACTCGTGCAGGATGAAGTCGTCGTCAGCGGCGAACACCATGTACGGTGTGGTCAGCTGCGCTACGCCGTAGGTCAGTTTGGCCTGCATGCCCCAGTAGGCGAATTGCGGCAGGTGCTGGTAATCGACCGCCGAAAAATCACCTTCCGGGCGCTCGGGAGACGAGTCCAGCACCAGAACCTTGCAAGGCAGGCTGCTGTAATACTGCAGCGCTCGACGCAGAAACGCCGGGCGGTTGTGGGTGATCAGTACCACCGTCAGCAACTCGCTCAATGGCAGCTTTTGTTCAGAAACAGACTTGCCTTGCATAACTTCTCCCACGACCGGCGAAACCGCCCGAAAAACGCTTTGATGATGGAACTGATTAACGAACCCGACGCAGATAACCATCCGAGGCTACGGTGATCAGCAACTTGTCCTGCATGTGCTGGTCGATCTCGAAATCGGCGTTCTCCTTGAGGTAGGCCCAGACCGCTGTTTTCGGGTTGTCACCCGGACCCCATGGACGATCCGGAAAGGCATCGGCCGGCATGTCTTCAACCACGGTATCCATGACCACGCAGTAGCTGTCAGGCGAAACCAGTGGCGCGTAGAAACGTAGCTCTTCGAGGACGTGATCATGGGTATGGTTGGAATCGAGCACCACGATGACTTTCTTGCCGGCGGCAGCCTGACGCACTTGTTCGACCACTGCCGGATCCAGGCTGGAACCTTCGATCATGCTGATGCGCTTGATCATCGGATGGCTTTCGATGGCTTCGCGGTTGTGCGCACGGATATCGCGATCAATGCCCAGCACTTCGCCGTGACCCTGCAATTCCAGCAACGAGGCGTAGTAGATGATCGATCCGCCGTGGGCGATACCACACTCGATCACGAGATCCGGCTTGATCCGCCAGATCAGTTCCTGCATCGCCATCATGTCTTGCGGCAGTTGAATGATCGGACGGCCCATCCACGAAAAGTGATAGGTGTATTTGTGCTTGGCCGACTGGTTGTAGAACTCCTGGGCCAGCGCCTTCAAGTCCTTGTCCTGGCCTTGGGCAATCACTTCGGCCTGGCACTCCGCCTCGAAGGCTTTGATTACGTTATCGCTCATTGTCCGGTCTCACTGAAAAGTCATTTGATAGTCACGCTGCCCAAGGGCATTCGCCTGAAGGCGCATCAGTTGATGCGTTGCGCCTCAAGTAAGTGTTGCAATCGGTCGACCACGGCCCAGAACGCCAAGGGCTCGTGTGTCGGATAGGGGTAATGCCCCAGGTTCAAATTGATCGAAGCGCCGCGCTCGCTCACGCGATGCTCGACCAGTGCTCTTACCGAAACCGGCTGACCGCTGGCGCAATTGATCACGCCGTTGAAGTCGTGTTTGTGCAGGATCGCGGCGAGGTAACCGGCAGCACTTTCAATAGCCAGAAAATCGCGCAATTGCTCGCCGGCCGACATGTTGAACGTGGGCTCACCGGCATCGATTGCGCGATCCAGAGCCGCCAACAGACTGTTGGGGTTCTGCCCTTCGCCATGCAGATAAAACAGGCGCGCCCACTGCAATGTGAATGCTTGTTCCTGCTGCAAATTTTGCAAGAACAGGTGCAGCGTGTGTTTGGCCAAGCCGTAGGGATTGCTCGGCTGTGGCTCGGTGCTTTCGCTGAGTGGCCCACTTTGCATGCCGTACTCGAAACAGGTGCCGGTGACCAGAACCTGCTGCACACCGGCCTCGACCGCACCTTTGATAAAGCGGTAGTCGGCCATCAGGTTGTGCTCGAAATGGAACAGCGCCCGGTAGTTAGGCAGCCCGGGCCAGGCCAGATGCGCCAGCACGTCGACGCCAGCGGTCAGCGCAGCGATATCCAGTTCAGCTGCGTGAATATCCGCCGCGACGAATTCGACGTCGTTGATCCACGGCATGCTCGCCGCAGTTTCTGCGTTACGTGCCACCGCACGCACGGTGCAGCCACGCGCGAGCAACGCCGCGACCAGATGCCGGCCGACGAAGCCCGTGGCCCCGGTTACCAGCACCTTCACAGGACTTTCAACTCAGGCACGGCGATCACGAAGCGTCCGTCCCACTGCCGTACTTGCGCCAGTTGCTGACTGACTTCGTGCAGCAGGTTCCACGGCAGCACCAACACGTAGTCGGGCTTTTCGATATCGATCTGCGCCGGCGCGACAATCGGGATCCGACTGCCCGGCAGGAACTTGCCTTGCTTGTGCGGGTTGGCATCGGCCACCCACGCCAGCAGGTCCGGTTTGACCCCGGCGTAGTTGAGCAAGGTGTTGCCCTTGGCTGCCGCGCCGTAACCGACCACACGCTTGCCGTCGGCCTTGGCCTGCAACAGAAAGCGCAGCAGCTCATGCTTGATGCGTTCGGCAGCCGGCGCGAGGGTCGCGTAGTACTCAGGCGTTTTCACTCCGGCATCGAGCTCGGCCTGCAGCTGTTGCTGCACCGCCGGCTGCACCGCGCGACGCTGACCGTCCTGGCGCTGCACGAACACCCGCAGCGAACCGCCATGAGTGCTCAACTGGCTGACGTCGAACACTTCCAGACCGTTGCGCTCGCACAGGGCCTGCACGGCGGTCAGCGACAGGTAGGAATAGTGTTCGTGATACAGGGTGTCGAACTGCGCACCGGCCATCAGCGTCAGCAGTTGCGGAAATTCGAAAGTGGCGACGCCGGTCGGCTTGAGCAGCGAGGCGAAACCACCGAGGAAATCATTGATGTCCGGCACATGCGCAAGCACGTTATTGGCCGCCATCAGGTCGGCGCCCCAGCCTTCGCTTTTCAGCTGTGCGGCGCTGTCGCGACCGAAGAACACTTCACGAATCTCCAGACCCTTTTCCCGCGCCGCTTGCGCGGTGCTGCGGGTCGGCTCGACGCCCAGGCACGGGATACCGCGAGCAGCGACGTACTGCAGCAGATAACCGTCGTTGGCCGCGATTTCAACCACACGGCTGTCGGCGTTCAAATCAAAGCGTTCGACCATCTCGGCGACATAGCGCTCGGCATGGGCCAGCCAGGTGCTGGAGAACGAACTGAAATAGGCGTACTCGGCGTCGAACAGGCTGTCGGCGCGGGTGTAATCCTCGGTCTGTACCAGCCAGCATTGCTGGCACACGGCGACCTTCAGCGGCACCCATTGCTCGGCCTGTTCCAGGCGCTCGGCGTGCACGTAGGCGTTGGACGGTGGCGAGGTGCCGAGATCGATCAGCGGCAGGCTCAGCGGTGCGGCGCACCCACGGCAGTTCATAGACGCACTCCAGCAAAGTGTTGATCGAGCGCGGGATGGCTGGAATCACGCGCTGACAAATTATTGACAGGCAACGGCCAGGCAATCGCCAGCCGTGGATCGTTCACCGACAAGCCGCCCTCATGCTCCGGCGCGTAATCGGCGCTGTGCAGATAAAGCAGCTCGGCGTCGTCGGTCAGGGTCTGGAAGCCGTGAGCAAAGCCGGCCGGGATCAACAGGCTGCGACCGTCACCAGCCTTCAGATGCTCGGCGTGCCAGTGCAGAAAAGTCTCGGAGTCCGGGCGCAGATCCACCGCCACGTCCCACACTTCACCGCGCAGGCAGGTGATCAGCTTGGCTTCCGGGGCGCTGGCATTCTGGTAATGCAGACCGCGCACACTGCCCTTCTCGCGGGTGCAGGAATGGTTGATCTGGCGAATGTGAAATTCACTGCCGAACGCGCTCAGGCTGCCCTCGCAGAACAGTCGGGCGAAGTGTCCGCGCTGATCTTCGAAACGCTTGTGCTGGACGCTGAACAATCCGGCCAGCGGCAACGCCTTCAAGGAAAACTCGCTCACAGCGCGCCTCGGTACAGGTTCAGTTGGCCGAGGGTCACGGCGCGCATGTCATCGCCGTTCTGCCACGCCAGGTGCCAGTCGAGGGTCTGGGTCAGGCATTGCTGCAAGGTCCAGCGTGGCTGCCAGCCCAGCACCTGACGGGCGCGACTGCTGTCCAGGCGCAACAGACCGGCCTCGTGCAGTTCGCTTTTTTCGATGCGCAGACCGCGTGCCTGTGGCCAGCGACTGGCGAGCAATTCGACCACTTCGCCGACGCTGCACATGTCGGCTTCGCCCGGGCCGAAGTTCCACGCCCCGGCGTATTCCGGGCCTTGTTCGTAGAGGCCGGCGGCCAGTTGCAGGTAACCGGCCAGCGGTTCCAGCGCGTGCTGCCACGGGCGCACGGCTTGCGGGTAACGCAGGGTCACCGGCTCGTCGGCCGTCCAGGCCTTGAGCACGTCGGGAATCAGGCGCTCAGGAGCAAAGTCGCCGCCACCCAGCACGTTGCCGGCGCGCGCGGTGGCCAGGGCCAGACCGTGTTCGGCGTACTTGTCAGCCGGGAAGAACGACGCCGCATAAGACTGCGCCAACAGTTCACAGCAGGCCTTGCTGCTGCTGTAAGGATCGTGGCCACCGAGGGCTTCGTCTTCGCGGTACGGCCACAGCCATTCCTTGTTGGCGTAGACCTTGTCGGTGGTCACCAGCACGCAAGCGCGCACGCAGCCGACCTGACGGATCGCTTCGAGCAGGTTCAGCGTGCCCATGACGTTGCTGGAGTAAGTCCCCAGCGGATCGCGATAGCCTTCACGCACCAGCGGCTGCGCGGCCAGGTGCAGGACGATCTCAGGCTCGGTGTCGGCGATGATTTCCAGCAACGCGCCGAGATCGCGCAGATCCCCGCGTTGATCGTTGATGCCTTCGTGAACCCGCGCCAGTTCATACAGGCTCGGTTCAGTTGAAGGATCCAGCGAGAAACCGCTGACTTGCGCACCAAGGCTTTGCAGCCACAGGGTCAGCCAACTGCCCTTGAAACCGGTGTGACCGGTGACCAGTACGCGCTTGCCGCGCCAGAAATCCGCACTCAGGCCCATTGCTTCCATGGGGCCTCCCCGCTCTGCCACAACGCTTCGAGGTGGTTCTTGTCGCGCAGGGTGTCCATTGGCTGCCAGAAACCGTCGTGCTCGAAAGCCTTGAGCTGCTCATCCCGGGCCAGACGGGCCAAAGGCTCGGCTTCCCAAGTTGTTTCATCGCCGGCGATGTACGGCAACACTTTTGGCGACAGCACGAAGAAGCCACCATTGATCCAGCCGCCATCACCACGGGGTTTTTCGGTAAAGCCGAGGACCTGATCACCCTGGCGCTCCAAGGCACCGTAACGCCCCGGTGGCTGAACGGCAGTCACAGTCGCGAGGCGGCCATGAGCCTTGTGGTAATCGACCAACTGACGAATGTTCAGATCGGAAACGCCGTCGCCGTAGGTAAAGCAAAACGCTTCTTCATCCTTGAGGTAACGGCCGGCACGCAGCAGCCGGCCACCGGTCATGGTTTCCTCGCCGGTGTCGATCAGGGTGACGCTCCACGGCTCGCTGTAGTTCTGGTGCACGTCCATGCGGTTCTCGCGCATGTTGAAAGTGACGTCGGAGGTATGCAGGAAGTAGTTGGCGAAGAAGTCCTTGATCGCGTACCCCTTGTAGCCCAGGCAAATCACGAAGTCGTGGATTCCGTGGGCGGAGTACTGCTTCATGATGTGCCAGAGAATTGGCTTGCCGCCGATCTCGATCATGGGCTTGGGCTTGAGGTGCGACTCTTCACTGATGCGCGTGCCGAGGCCACCCGCCAAAATTACTGCCTTCATCGTCTCCCCTCTTGTTCTTCACCGGGCTGTGCGTCGCTTTCTTGAGCTCTGCAGCCTTCTGGCTAAACCTTTCTGCCGTTTCGGGCGCAGGGGCAATGACCGCGAGCGCTCGTTTTATGGCGATTTGAGGGGGACTTGCAGGAAACGCGCCAGCTCGGTGCGCGGTGTGTCGCAGTACGTGCAACCATGAAAAAAGGGATGAATCCGTCACCGGACTCATCCCTTTCATCGAGCTATTTCAACGATTGGAGCAGATCAGCCAAACATGCTGAACCCATCATTGATCGGCAGAACATCACCGTTGGCTGCCATGAAGTGTTCGATGGTGTTGTAGCCAGCGAACCAGTCCTGCAGTTTTACACCTTGGGCGGTTGGGTCGGACGGAGAGAAGTAGCCGTCATTGAGGTACAGGTCGTTGCCCACCCGGTCCAGTTGCAACGTATCAGCCGAACGGATGTTGTTCAGGATCAACGTGTCCGTACCGCTAGTGCCGTCATCACGGATGGTCACCAGCAGGCCGGTATTGACGATATAGGTATCGCCGCCTTCGCCACCGTTGGCAAAACCGGTGGCTTTCATTTGCCACGGGTAAGTGACTTTACCGCCTAAAGTCAGCGCGTCATTGCCCGCGCCACCCAGCAGCGCGAAGTTTTCGCCGGTACCGAGCAAATCATCGCTACCGTCGCCACCATCAGCAGTACCGCTGACGACTTGGATCGTGTCGTTGCCAGCTTCACCAAAGGCGAACGTTCCACGGTCATCCGGAGCGCTGATGATGAGGTCATTGCCATTGCCGCCGTACAGCATGTCGGCTTGCGGCCCACCGGCAGCCACGTCGACCGCGAACGGCCCGAGCTGGGTGTAGAAACTGCCGTAAATGACATCGTTGCCATCGCCACCGTAGATGGTGTCGTTGCCCAGACCACCCTCAAGTCCGTTGGCCAGCGCGTTGCCGGTCAGCGTGTCGTTGAAGTTGGAGCCGATGAGACTTTCTACGTTGATGAGCACATCGCCCTGTGCATCACCGCCCTGATTGACACCGGTCTGCAGATTGATGTTCACGGCGGTGGTGTTATTGACGTACCAGACGGTGTCGATGCCTTCACGGCCGTCGATCACGTCGGCGCCAGCGCCACCCACGAAGTTGTCATTGAGCGCTGTTCCGGACAGGGTGTCGGCAAACTTGCTGCCCTGGAAGATCTCGATACCGGTAAAGGTATCGCCAGCGGCATCGCCAGCATTGACGTTGGTTTTCAGGTCGATGGTGACTGCACTGTCCGACGACTCATAGCTGACCATATCCAGGCCGGTGCCGCCATTGAGTGCCAGCGCTGCGGAGTTGCCAACGAAGATGTCGTTGTACTTCGAGCCCGTGATCGCTTCGATATTGTTGTAGGTATCGCCCGTGGCGATCCCGGTGCTGATGCCGGTTTTCAGGTTGATGCTGACGCCCACGGTGCTGTCGTCATAGGACACAGTGTCCATGCCCCCACCACCGATGAACTGGTCGGCACCACCTCCACCGTAAAGCAGGTCATTGCCATTGCCACCGGTGATGATGTTGTCGATCGCGTTACCCACACCGGTGAACGAACCGGTACCGGTATAAGTCAGGCGCTCGACGTTGGCCGCCAGCGTGTGATCCCTGTAGCTGACGCGTACTTCATCGTTGCCGCCGCCCACTTGCTCAATGACGGTTACGCCACCACCGTTGACGTAGTAGATGTCGTCGCCCGCACCACCGTCGTAAGTGGCGAAAAGGTAGGCGTCAGTGGTGAAGGTGTCGTTGAATGCCGAACCGATGACTTTCTCGACGTTGGCCAGGGTCACACCCTGCGAGTCGCCACCGACACCCGGCAGACTGGTGCCCGGACGGATATCGATATTCACGGCCGCGGCCGAGGTTGAGTAGTCCACAGTGTCGAAACCTTCACCGCCATCGACGCCCGAAATCCGGCTGTCGACCACGAAGGTATCGTTGTATTTGGAACCCGCGATGACTTCGATACTGTTGTAGGTATCGCCTGCGCCGATCCCCGAGTTGACCCCGGTTTTCAGGTTGATGTTGACCGCCACCGTGCTGTCCAGGTACGACGCCGTGTCGCGACCGGCACCGCCGAAGAACTGGTCGGCACCGCCACCGCCATAGAACATGTCGTTGCCGTTACCGCCGGTGATGATGTTGTCGCTGGCATTGCCCCAGCCGGTGAATGAACCGGTACCGGTATAAGTCAGGCGCTCGACGTTGGCCGCCAGCGTGTGGTCCTTGTAGCTGACGCGTACTTCATCATTGCCGCCGCCAACCTGTTCGATGACCGACACGCCACCGCCATTGACGTAATAGATGTCGTCCCCTGCACCACCGTCATAGGTCGCGTAGAGGTAGGCGTCAGTGGTGAAGCTATCGTTGAACGCCGAGCCGATGACTTTCTCGACGCCGGTCAGGGTCACGCCTTGCGAGTCGCCACCGACACCTGGCAAACCGGTGCCTGGCCGGATGTCGACATTCACGCCGGCAGTCGACGTCGAAAAATCGACGGTATCAAAACCTTCACCGCCATCGACGCCCGAAATCCGGCTGTCGACCACGAAGGTGTCGTTGTATTTGGAGCCCGCGATGACTTCGATATCGTTGAACGTATCGCCTGCACCAATCCCCGAGATGACCCCGGTTTTCAGGTTGATGTTCATGGCAACAGTGCTGTCGAGGTACGACACGGTGTCGCGACCGGCACCGCCGAAGAACTGGTCGGCACCGCCACCGCCATAGAACATGTCGTTGCCGTTACCGCCAGTGATGATGTTGTCGCTGGCATTGCCCCAGCCGGTGAACGAAGCCGTACCGGTGTAGGTCAGGCGCTCGACGTTGGCCGCCAGCGTGTGGTCCTTGTAGCTGACGCGTACTTCATCGTTGCCGCCGCCCACTTGCTCAATGACGGTTACCCCACCACCGTTGACGTAGTAGATGTCGTCCCCTGCACCACCATCATAGGTCGCGTAGAGGTAGGCGTCAGTGGTGAAGCTATCGTTGAATGCCGAGCCGATGACTTTCTCGACGCCGGTCAGGGTCACGCCTTGCGAGTCGCCACCGACACCTGGCAGACCGGTGCCCGGACGGATGTCGACATTCACGCCGGCAGTCGACGTCGAAAAATCGACGGTATCAAAACCTTCACCGCCATCGACGCCCGAAATCCGGCTGTCGACCACGAAGGTGTCGTTGTATTTGGAGCCCGCGATGACTTCGATATCGTTGAACGTATCGCCTGCACCAATCCCAGAGATGATCCCGGTTTTCAGGTTGATGTTCATGGCAACAGTGCTGTCGAGGTACGACACGGTGTCGCGACCGGCACCGCCGAAGAACTGGTCGGCACCGCCACCGCCATAGAACATGTCGTTGCCGTTACCGCCGGTGATGATGTTGTCGCTGGCATTGCCCCAGCCGGTGAACGAAGCCGTGCCGGTGTAGGTCAGGCGCTCGACGTTGGCCGCCAGCGCGTGTTCCTTGTAGCTGACGCGTACTTCATCGTTGCCGCCGCCAGCCTGTTCGATGACCGTCACGCCACCGCCATTGACGTAATAGATGTCGTCCCCTGCACCACCGTCGTAGGTGGCGAAGAGGTAAGCGTCGGTGGTGAAGCTGTCGTTGAACGCCGAACCGATAACCTTCTCAATGCCAGTCAGGGTATCGCCCTGCGCATCGCCGCCAACACCGGCCAGACCGGTGCCTGGCCGGATGTCGATATTGACCCCCGCTGCGGAAGCCGAATAATCGACCGTATCAAAACCTGCGCCACCGTCGATCTTGTCCGCCCCGGCACTGCCCTTGATCAGGTCGTTGCCATCCAGACCATTGATCTGGTCATCGTCACTGGTACCGTTCAGCGTGTCCGCGCCATTTGTCCCGTTTATTACTGCCATTACTTCTTCCTTGCCTTGTTAAGAACCAGTACCGGCTCGCCAGGCGTTCACACGTCATCGCCGCGACCGATAAAACACTCACGAATGTGTTGATATCGACAGCAACTGACGGTGTCTTGAGCCACCGGACAAAATTTGTATCGAGATTGATGCAAAGACGAATTTCAGAGAAAAAAAACAGGCGACTGCAAGGTCGCCTGTTTTTTTGGTGGGGTGTTGCGCGAATCTGTCAGTCCGCCAACCAGCCATTTTCCCAGTAGCGCAGATTATCGCCGCGCAGCACGTAATCGCGCAGCACCACCTCGCGCAATTCATCGCCCATGCGGTAGCTGGCGTCAGGGTCGGCCAGGTGCATGCGGATCGCCTGCAGCCACTCATCCGTGGTGTTGGTCTTGATCCGCGTGCACGGCAGGTAACCGCGATAGGCCTCGGTGTCGGTGCAAATCACCGGGTAGCCGCAGGCGCCATACTCCAGCAGACGCAGATTGCTCTTGCAGTCGTTGAAGATGTGGAACTCCAGCGGTGCCAGGGCCAGATCGAGATTGAGGCTGGCCAGCTTCGCCGGGTACGCGTCGAGCGGAATCACACCGTGGAACTCATGCATGTAGGGACGCAGATCATCCGGGCACATGCCGAAAAAGACCCAGTCGACTTCATCCGCCAGTTCGCGCACGACATCGGCGATCACCGCCAGGTCACCATGGTGACTGGTGCCGCCGCCCCAGCCGACTCGAGGTTTTTTCGAGGTACGACGCTGGCTGCGCAGGTTGCACCAGAATTCCTTCGCCAACATGTTTGGCACCACGCGGATGTCGTGATGCATGTCCGACAAAGCGTTGGCCAATGGCTGAGTCGAGACCACGACGCGATCGCACAGGCCGATCGCTCGGCGAACAATACGCTCCATCTCATACTTGTCCGGCATATTGCGGATATGCGCATTACGATGAGGAACGTCGATGACGTAGTCGTCCAGCTCATAAATGCGCCGGGCTTTGAAGTAGTTGCACAGCAACGGAATTTCGTCGGCCGACGACGCGGTATAACGCCCCTGCAGAACGATCACATCAGGCGACATACGCTCGATTTCAACTATCGGCGGAAGGTTAACGCTGTAGCGAATCTGCCCCTGGACCCGACCTGCCGCTTCGAGTTCGATCAGCGGCTGCGTGATCCGATAGTGACCGATCGCGGAGGCGTTGATCGGCAACCCGAGAATCTTCGGCAAGGTGCTATTGCTGAAAGGACTCCAGCCGGTGCGCAGGCCTGGCTCGAGTGTGAAGCTCGAACCGGTGTGCTTGTGCAGCGAAAGATTGGGATTGTAGGCAGGGTCGCGGGCAATGACCGGCAGCCAGCGCTTGAAGAACGTTTCTTCCTGCTGATTGTGCGAGATGCCTTCTTCGTTGATGACCGCCTCGACTGGCTGCGCGCCCAGCGCCAGCACCGCATAAGGCGTCCACACCACGAGATAACCCTGGCGGGCTACGCGCAAGGCCAGGTCCACTTCATGCAACATGCGCGGCAGACTCTGCTCGTCCAGACCGTCAACCGTATCGAATACCGACTTGCGCACCATCAAGCAATCGGCACCGACAGCACTCAGGTCCTGAACGGCCTGCAAGCGGAACATATACCCGGATGCCTGCATGGCCTGGCCGTAAAACGGCAGGCCAGCCGGCCCCTGCAGACCGAGCACGAGCCCTGCATGCAAAACATACCCATCGGGGTTGAAAATCTTGGCGCCGACGATGCCGACTTCCGGGCGCTGGGCGTGATTGAGCAATTCGTCGAGCCAGTCAGCCTGAGTGATCACGGTGTAGGGGTTGAGCAACAGGATGTACTCGCCCCTCGCCTGAGCCACGGCAAAGTTGCGCAGTGCGGCGACGTTACCCTGCTGCGGGTAGGTCAGCACGCGTACGCGCTCGCTGCCCAGTTGCGCCATACCGTCCAGCCAGGCACGGGCCTCGGTGGTCTCACTGGCATTGTCGACCAGCAACAGCTCGTACTCGCTGTACGCAGTTTTTTCCAGCAGACTCTCGACACAGCGTTGCAGGGCCGCAATCTGGTCGCGAGTGGAGATGATGATCGAGACCAACGGCCGATGGACATGCCGGTAATCGACCCGATTGAGCAACTCGACACTGCCACGACGCAGATCGTGGGCGATTCCCAAGCGATCAAGATGTGCCGAAAGCAATCGCGCGTTGTTTTGCGTCACCGCGGGTAGCGACAGCCACTGCGCCAGGTCGAAGGACGATTCGATGGCAATCTCGGCCAGGTGCCCCACCACCTGAGTGCCTTGATCCTCAACCATCCGCCAGAGCATGTCGTGGGGCGCGAGTTCGGTGAACGTCGAATCGAAGCCGCCGAGTGCTACAAAGGTTTCGCGCCGGAACGCCAGGGCGCGACCGACATAAGGGTATGCGCGCATAAGATCAAGGTTGAAGTCGGGCTTGAATGCCGGCTCCACCGACTCCCCCGCACGCAAGCTGCCTTCATCGCTGTACAGACACTGCAAGGCGCCGTTGAAGGCGATACGCTCGGCCATCATCAGCAAGGCCGGGGCGACCAGACGATCACCGGCGCGCAGCAGATAAAACCAGTCAGCACCTTCCAGCTGCGGCAGCAACTGATTGACCTGTTGCAGGTAATCGTCCTGCAACGGCAAATGGAACACGCGCCCGTCCAGCACTGGCTCAGTGCAATCGATGGACAATACCAGCGTCAACTCGGGTGGATAGACCTGCGCGGCGAGACTTTCCATGGTACGTTCCAGCGCCGCCGGACTGCCTTTCTCATCCACTACGATTGGCACGATTCGCGGTGTGGAGGGCCAGTTCGCCAGAGTGTCCGGCAGCAATCTGTTCTGAACGTCACTGAGTTTGCGGCACTCCAGCCATTTCGCATAGAGTTCGGAAAAACTCTGGCTGTCTGCGCCGACCTGCCAGATCTGGGCACTCTGTTTGGTACCCAGTGTGCGACTCAGCGGCAGTTCAACCCAGACCCGGGGAGACTCATCCGCCTTGGGCATAGGCACATAACGCACCCACCCCTTCGCAGGCGCCGATTCTCCGCTGCGCGCCTTGAGCATTTGCAGCAACCATTGCTGCTCGACGGCCAACGCATCCTTCATGACTTGCTGGCCACTCAGGCGATCCGGATACAGGCGTTCGATACTCAAGACATGATTGGAGATCACCGCGTTGCCGCGTCGCAGCAAACACACGAATAACGCGAAATCGAGGCTTGCCACAAAACAGTGGCCCGGCTGCGTCAGCGCCGGCAGCAACTCGACAATGTCGGCGCGACGGAACAGGGCATTACTGAAACCACCGAGGAGGTTCGACGGGAACGTCTCGAAGAGCGCCAGCAGGTCCTCCCCCTTGAACAAGCCACTGATCGGTGAGAGTGGCGTATTTTCCAGACGTGAAGGCAGCACCATGTCGTCGGCGTCCCAGAACAGACGCTGGGCCAATACCAGATTGACCTCGTCACGATTGGCCAGCACTTCGGCCTGACGCTCGATACAGCTGGCGAACAGCTGATCGTCATCACACAAAAACTTGATGAATTCGCCCTGTGCCAGATCCAGGCAGGCTTGCAGATTGCCGACCATGCCTAAGGTGCGCGGATTACGCGCGTAATGCACGGCGACCCCGCTCTGCTTGATCATCGCCGCGACTATGGCTTCGATCTCATGACCACGACTGTCATCGCATATGATGATTTCGAGATGGCCATAACCCTGACTGACGGCGCTGCGCAATGCGCGTTCGAAGAAGCGCGGATTGAAGGCGGGAATGACCAGGCTGACGAGAGGGAGTGGATTCACGGCGGGCTCACAGGCGGTACGAGCCCGCTCGGTAAAGCGAGCCCATGAAACCGCAAAAAAACATTAACTGAGGGACGAGACAAACGGGCGCCTGCGCGCCCGTCCAACGTCAGATCTTGTTGAACAGACCCAACTGACTGATCTTGCTGAACGCCAGTTGCGAGGCTTGCAGCATGGTCTGCTGCAAAGTCAGGCGGGTCATCACCTCGGCCGGATCCGAATCACGGATCGAGCCCTGGGTCGTGGTGTTGGCCTGGATCAGGCTCTGGTTGGTGGTGTCCTGGTCATCCAGCGACTGCCCGCGAGCACCGATCGAGGTCACCGCAGCGCCAATCTGGTTGGAGGCGCTGTCGAGGTTGCCCAGCGCCGACTCCATGGCCCCTTGGAATTTCTGCTTGACCACCGGATCACTATCGATCGGCAGGTTCAGCGCCGTGACCATCTGACCCAGGGTGTCGAGCACATTCTGGGTCTGGTGGTTGTTGGACTGGATCGAGAACTGATCGCCCGCGCCCGGCGTACCGCCGATGGCGAAGGTCACACCGGCAGCCGTGGCGTTGCCACCGACCACGGTGCCCGACGACACCGGCTTGCTGTCAGCGGTCACAGGTGCCGCGTACAGATCGAAGTCGGTGGCGCTGGTGAACTTCAGCACTGCGCCGCCACCCGACGGGAAGGCCGCGCTGTAGGCCGCCTGGTCGGTCACGCTGGAGCCAGTGATCACTGCGGTCGACGGATTGCCCGGGCTGCGCGCCGTGGTGAACGAGTCAGGCGTGACCGACAGCTGGAAGCTGTGACCGGCGATGACTGCGTCAGGATTGGTGTCACCGGCCTTGAGGTTGATGTTCAACTTCAAGTCGACACCACGGAAGCTGACGGCCTGGTTGGTACCGTTGCTGTTGCTGATCACGCCGTTCTTACTTGCCTCGGACGTTACGTCGTTGCCCAAGGCATCGGTGATCTTCAACTGAGTGCTGCTCAGAAAGCTGACCGTGTACGGCTGACCACCAGCGAATTTGGCGTTGTAGGTCGCAGCAGTGCCGACCGTGCCGTTGGACAGCACCACACGACCGTCATCCACCGCCGGAGCGGTCATGGTGGTCTGGGTGCGGCTGGTATTGATGGTCTGTTGGAATGCGTCCCAACCGGTGGTGTTGGTCGCGACCGACATGCCGTCACCGATGCCCAGGTTGATCTGGGTTTGGTCACCGTTGTAGGTGTAGGTGCCGTCGGTGTTTTGCGAATAGGGCGCGGTATCGGTCTTGGAACCGGAGAACAGATAGTTGCCGTTGGCATCCTTGGAGTTCATCAGGCCCAGCACTTGTTGCTGGATCTGGCCCAGTTCCGCCGCGTACGCCTTGCGGTCATCGTCGGTGGCGATACCGTTGTTGGCCGCCAGGCCGATTTCCTTGGCGCGCTGCAACGCCGTGGTGATGGAGTTCAACGTGGACTCCTGCACAGTCAGCGCGCTCTTGGTGGTGTCGATGTTGCCCTGATACTGGTCGAGCATTGCACTTTGCTGACCCAGCTTGAGCAGACGACCGGCGCCGATCGGATCGTCGGCTGCCGTGTTGATGCGTTGCAGACTGCTCGCTTCGTTGGCGGTCGCGACCGTCTTGCTGTAGTTGCGCTGATATTGAGCAGCTTGCGTCGCGTAATACTGGGCGGTGGAAATGCGCATGAATTACGACTCCTTAAAGACTGTTGATCAGCGTGGCGAAGGTTTCCTGCGCAGCTTTGATGATCTGCGAAGACGCTGTGTAGTACTGCTGATACTTGACCAGGTTGCCGGTCTCTTCATCGAGGTTGACCTGGGACAGCGAATCACGCGCGCCCTTGGCCTGATCCAGGATCACCGATGTGGCCTCACTGTCCGACTTGCTCTGCGCCGCTTTAGTACCGACGTTGGTCACCAGCTTGTTATAGGCGTCGGTCAGGCTGATGCCTTTGCTGCCGGTGCCGGTGTCTACGGTCTGCTTGGTCTGCAGGCCGACCAGGGCTTGCGAGTTGCGGTTGTCGGACGAGGCCGCGCCGGTCAGGTTGATCGTGAAGGTTTCGCCGGACTTCGGCGTCGCGCCCACGGTGGTCTGCACGGTGAAAGTCTTCTGCACGTTCGGCGTGACCGTGGTGTCCATCACCGGCGCGCCGGTGGAGTCGACCATGCCGACCTTCAGGTTCAGGGTGTTGGCCTGCCCCGGCACGATGGTGCCCGAGCCGATGGTGTTGCCCTTGGCGTCGACCATGTTGTACGACTGGCTGCCGCTGGCGACCGCACCGAACACCAGTTTCACTGGCGTGGAGTATTTGAGCGCATTCTGCAGCTCGGCCTGGGAGGCCGGGTTGTAGATATTAACGGTGTCAGTCAGCGTCGGCTGTGTGTAGGTGCCGGAATTGTTGGCACTGGCCACGCCGGTCAACGGTGCTGCCGCAGCGATTTTCTTCGGATCGGTCAGTACCGTCTGAATGCTGGCTGCCGCGTTACGGGTCGGGGTCACCTTGAAGGTGTCGCCAGCGCTCAGGGCGCCGCCGTTGAGGGCCAGGGTGAAGCCGTCGATCACGGGCGGCGGCGTGGTCGTGGTGCTGAACGAGCCCATGTCGGTGCCATCGGAGCGCTTGACCGAATAGTTGGTGGCGCTGGTGAAGGTCACCTGATAATCGCTGGTGGTCAGCTTGCCGGTGTCCTTGATGGTGACATCGAGGTTGCCCGAGCCGGCGCTGTTGCCCGACTGCGCGATGCTGCGCTGGCTGATCAGCGCGGCACTGTTGATGTTGTTGAAGATCGCTGCGCCGAAGTCACCGTTCTTGTCGATGCCCTGGGCTTGCTGACTGTTGACCTGGTCGGCCACTACCAGCGCGACACGCCCCAATTCATTGAGCGACGGGTCGAGCACTTCTTTGCGATAGGTCAGCAGACCACCGATTTCACCACCGCTCATGGCCGACGTGATATCGATGACGCTGGAGCCGCGGTCCATCTGAATGGCCATGCGCGTCGGATCGTCTTTGCTCGGTACGGTGCTCAGGGTGTTGGTGGTGTTGCCGATCACCAGCGGTTGGCCGGTGCCGATATACACGTCAAAACTGCTGCCACGTTCAACGACCTGTGCACCGGTCAGCTCGGAGAGCTGGCGCACCGCTTCGTTACGGGTATCGAGCAGATCGTTCGGCTGGCCGCCGCTGGTGGAAATCTCGCCGATCTTCTGGTTCAGATTGGCAATCGAAGTCGCCAGCTTGTTGACCTGGGACGTCATGTCGCCCAGGTTGCCATTGATCGTGGTGTTCTGATCGTTCAGCTGTTTGGCCAGGGCATTGAAGCGGCTGGTCAGGGCCTGCGCACCGGTCAGCACCGACTGACGAGACGTGTCGTCGGTCGCCGAGGTTGCAACGCCTTGCATCGTGGTGAAGAACTTCTGCAGCACACCGGTCAGGCCAGTGTTGGTATCAGACAGCGAGGCATCCAGTCCAGTCGCTTGGGCACCGTACGCAGCCGCTTCGCTATTGAGCGAGGTCGCGGTGTGCAGTTGGTTTTCGAGGTAAGAGTTGTAGACCCGGCGCACATCGGCCAGGGTCGTCCCCGTACCGATGAAGACGTTGCCGAACTGTTGCGAGGCCTTGGTGCTCTGAACGGTTTGCTGGCGTGAATAACCGGCGGTGTCGACGTTGGCAATGTTGTTACCTGTCGTCGCCAGAGAGGAAGAACTCGCGGCCAACCCCGACATCCCGATATTGAGCAAACTCATGATTCAAACCTTACCGTATGTTTATAGAGGCGTCGTTGAAACGCCGGCCGCAGCGTAGTTTTCGAAACTGTTCATCTGCTTGGCAATCTGCGAAATCTTGGTCGCGTAGTTGGGGTCGGTTGCGTAACCGGCCTTTTGCAACTCGCGTACAAACTGTTCTGGGTTATCGGCCGACTTCACAACATCTTGATAGCGATTGTTGGTCTGCAGCAAAGTCACCAGATCGTGGAAACTGTCTTTGTACGAGGCGTAGGAACGGAACTGCGCCGTCTCCTTGACCATCTGCCCGTTGCGGAACTCGCTGGTGATTGCCCGGGCCGAATCGCCGGTCCAGTTGCTGCTGGCCTTGATGCCGAACAGGTTGTGGCTGCTGCTGCCATCCTGGGCGCGCATGACCGATTTGCCCCAGCCGGTTTCCAGCGCGGCCTGCGCCACCAGATAACGCGGATCGACACCGATTCGGGCGGCAGCTTCTTTGGCCATCGGCAGCATGGTGTTGACGAATTCGTCGGTGGAGCTGAAGGCGCGCTTGGCCGGTGCCAGCGGGATCTGCGCCATCGCCCTGCCGTAAATCTGCATCTGCCCGCCGGACGCTTTGGCGTCTTCGGCACGGGTCAGCCAGTCGCCGTTGTACAACGGGCCGGCGCCGGTGGCGGCAGTGGTCGCGGCACGTTGCGGCAAGGCATTGGCGACCGTCGGCGTGGCGGAAGGCACCAGACCGGCGAGCAAACGATCAGCCAGTTTCGGCGGCAGTGCCAGACGACGCTTGTTGATCATTTCCATGTCGTTGGCGTGCGCCAGCTGCGTGTTCGGCGCATGCAGCGAACGCGAGGCCCACAACGGACGCTCACCATTGAGCCGCGACAACGGACCGGTGCCCGTGGTGCCGGCAGCAATCGGCGTCGGCACTGCAGCGGCTTTCGCCGCTTCCTGCTTGGCGGCGGATGCGGCAGCAGCCTCACCCGGCGCCAGCGGTTTGTTCCTCGACATCTGCTTCATCAGCACGTCGGCCAGCCCAATACCACCGCCCTCGCGGGACAGCGACACCGCCAGTTGCTGGTCGTACATTTCCTGATACTGCTTGGCGGCCGGGGTGTTCATCGGGTTGTCTTTACCCAACGCCTCGGTGGCCGAACGCATCGACTTGAGCATTTCACCAAGGAACAGCGATTCGAATTCCTGCGCCACCTTGCGCATGTTCGCATCGCTGTTCTTGTCGCCGACCTTGAGCTGGTTCAGGCGATTGAGGTCGGAGTACGAACCCGAATCGCCAGTGCCCACCAGACTGCCTTTGCGCATATCCATGGTCGCCGGCCTCAGATCACGATCAGGTCGGCTTGCAACGCGCCGGCCTGCTTGAGTGCTTCGAGAATGGCCATCAGGTCACCCGGTGCCGCGCCAACCTGGTTTACCGCCCGCACGATCTCGTCGAGGGTGGTGCCCGGGCCGAACTTGAACATCGGCTTGGCTTCCTGCTGGGCGTTGACTCGCGAGCGCGGCACCACAGCGGTCTGGCCATTGGACAACGGGCCCGGCTGGCTGACGATCGGGTCTTCGGTAATGGTCACGGTCAGGCTGCCGTGGGTCACGGCGGCCGGTGAAACCTTCACGTTCTGACCGATGACGATGGTGCCGGTACGCGAGTTGATGATGACTTTCGCCACCGCCTGACCCGGGTCGACTTCGAGGTTTTCCAGGATCGACAGATAGTCGACGCGCTGGCTCGGATCGAGCGGCGCGGTGACGCGGATCGAGCCGCCGTCGATGGCTTGCGCCACGCCAGGGCCGAGCATGTCGTTGATCTTGTCGACGATGCGCTTGGCGGTGGTGAAGTCGGAACGGTTGAGGTTCAGCGTCAGGCTGTTGCCCTGGTTGAAACCGCTCGGCACCGAACGCTCGACCGACGCACCGCCCGGGATACGACCGGCCGACGGAACGTTGACGGTGATCTTCGAACCGTCGCGCCCTTCGGCATCGAAACCACCGACCACCAGGTTGCCCTGGGCGATGGCGTAGACGTTGCCGTCGATACCCTTGAGCGGGGTCAGCAACAGGGTGCCGCCGCGCAGGCTCTTGGAGTTACCGATGGAGGACACCGTAATGTCGACCTGCTGACCCGGTTTAGCGAACGCCGGCAGATCGGCACTCACCGACACCGCCGCGACGTTTTTCAACTGCACGTTGCCCGATCCCGGCGGCACCTTGATGCCGAACTGCGAGAGCATGTTGTTGAAGGTCTGCAGGGTGAACGGGGTTTGCGTCGTCTGGTCACCGGTGCCGTTAAGCCCGACCACCAGGCCGTAACCGATCAACTGGTTGGAGCGCACGCCGGAAATGCTGGCGATATCTTTCAGCCGCTCGGCGTGGGCACCAAAGGCGGCGGACATCATGGCCGCCGCCAGCATGAAGCTTTTCAGATTCAACGTAGCCACCTAGAAAGGGAACAGCGGGCTGAGGAAGAAACGGTCGAACCAGCCTGGCTGACTCGCATCGGCAAACGAGCCGGTGCCCGAGTAGGTGATGCGCGCATCGGCGACACGGGTCGACGACACGGTGTTGTCGGTGGCGATGTCATCGGCACGCACCAGACCTGCGATCCGCACCAGCTCGTCGCCGGTGTTGAGGGTCATCCACTTCTCGCCGCGCACAGCGATGATGCCGTTGGGCAGCACGTCGGCCACGGTCACGGTGATCGAGCCGGTCAGGGTGTTGCCCTGCGCGGCCTTGCTGTCGCCCTTGGTCGCACGGTCGCCGCTGTAGCCGACGTCGAGGCTCAGGTCGTTACCGCCCAACGGGTTGTTGGTGGTGCCGCTGCCGCCGAACAGCGAGGTCAGGCCGATGCCGGTCTTGCTGTTCTTGGCCACTTGCGAGTTGGCGTTCTTGCTCGCCTGAGTCTTCTCGTTCAGGGTGATGGTGATGATGTCACCGACCCGGAACGCCTTGCGGTCGCTGTACAGGTTCTGCTCGAAGCCGGCCTGATAGATCGAGCCGTTGTTGGCCGCAGACGGCAATGGCGTGCGCGGCAACACCGGGGCGTAGTAAGGGTCATTGGGCTTGGGCGTCGGTGCGACGCAGCCCGCGAGCGAGACGACCCCACCCAATGCCAGAACAGATACGAAGCGTTTCATGACCCTACCTCACGGTGTTGCTGGCGACCTCATGGCCGCCCCATAGACTTGATTACAGATTCTGCGTTACGAACGAGAGCATCTGGTCGGCGGTGGAGATCACCTTGGAGTTCATCTCGTAGGCGCGCTGAGTGGTGATCATGTTGACCATCTCTTCAACGGTGCTGACGTTGGAACCTTCCAGGGTGTTCTGCAGCGTGGTACCGAAACCGTTCAGGCCCGGGGTGCCGATTTGCGGCGCGCCGGAAGCAGCGGTTTCCAGGAACAGGTTGTTGCCCACAGCCTGCAGACCGGCCGGGTTGATGAAGTCGGCGGTTTGCAGGTTGCCGATCACCTGAGCGGCCGGGTTGCCGGGCACAGTGATCGACACGGTGCCGTCGGTGCCGACGGTGAAGCTCTGGGCGTTGTTCGGGATGACGATGGCCGGCTCCAGGGCGAAACCGCTGGCGTTGACGATCTGGCCATTGGAGTCGAGGTGGAAGGTGCCGTCACGGGTGTAGGACGTGGTGCCGTCCGGCTGCAGGATCTGGAAGAAACCGCGACCGTCGATGGCCATGTCCAGCGGCTGCTCGGTGGTTTGCAGGCTGCCGGCGGTGAAGTTTTTCTGCGTGCCGACGATGCGCACACCGGTACCCAGTTGCAGACCCGACGGCAGTTCGCTGTCCTGGGTCGACTGGGCGCCTGGCTGACGCTTGATCTGATACAGCAGGTCCTGGAACTCGGCACGGTCACGTTTGAAACCCGTGGTCGAGACGTTCGCCAGGTTGTTGGAAATGGTGGTCAGGTTGGTGTCCTGGGCGGACAGACCGGTTTTGGCAACCCATAGAGCCGGAAGCATTCGATTCTCCTCGTGCGCCTGTTTTACGGCGCGACGTTCTGATAATTAGCTGATCTGCAAGACCCGAGCCATGGCCTGGTCGTCGTCTTTGGCGGTGTTCATCATCTTGACGTGCAACTCGAACTGCTTGGCCAGGGCCAGCACCGACGTCATTTCTTCCACGGCGTTGACGTTGCTCGACTCGAGGAAACCCGACACCAGTTTGACGTTGGCGTCGGCCGGCGCAGGCTGGCCGTCCTTGGTGTAGATCGAGCCGTCGAGGCCTTTGTTGAGGTTCTTGATGTCCGGGTTGACCAGTTTGATCCGGTCGACTTCCGCCATGACGCGCGGGCCTTCGCCCATCGCACGAATACTGATGGTGCCGTCTTCGCCGACTTCGACTTGCTGCTCTGGCGGCACGGCGATCGGACCGCCATTGCCGAGTACCGGCATGCCGTTGCCGGCGCGCAGTACGCCGAGGGCGTCGATGTTGAGGCTGCCGGTGCGCACGTAGCTTTCGCCGCCGTTAGGGTTCTGCACGGCAATAAAGCCGTTGCCGGTCACGGCCACGTCGAGGTCACGACCGGTCTGCACCAGCGAACCTGCGGTGAAGTCGGTGGCGGGCCGCTCGCTCATGGCAAACGCACGCGCCGGAAAGCTGTCACCGAACACCGGCATCGAACGCGCCTGCTCCAGGTCGCGCTGAAAACCATTGGTGGAGATGTTCGCCAGGTTGTTGGCATGCGCCTTTTGCGCCAGTGCGTTCTGACTGGCGCCAGTCATTGCCACATAAAGGTACTTGTCCACACTCTTTCCTCTGCATGCCGGACGTTTGCCGCCCACCGCTGTACTGCTGAGCCATAAGCAATTTGCAGACCAACTTTTTTCTGGCGGCCTGCGGCCCGGCAAACAAAGGACTTGAGGGCAAGCGAGGGGAAATTTGAAATGTATCGAAGTCGAAAAACCGGCGGTGTTATGCCGCTTGGCGGCAAAAGATCAAAAGATCGCAGCGTGCCGCAGCTCCTACATTTGAAATGCGTATTCCTGTAGGAGCTGCCGAAGGCTGCGATCTTTTGATCTTAAGCTTCGGGATCTTTACCGACTTCATACTCACGCAACTTATTGGCAATCGTGGTGTGCGAAACCCCCAGCCGCTTGCCCAGTTGCCGACTGCTCGGGTGTTCGGAATACAGGCGTTCCAGCACCGCTTTCTCGAAGCGCCCGACGATCTCGTCCAGACCGCCTTCCAGCGAAAAATCGCCAAGCGGCTGACGCACGCCGTAATCAGGCAAGCGAATATGCTCCGCCTTCACGGTCCCGCCGTCACACAGCGACACCGCCTGAAACAGCACGTTCTCCAGTTGTCGCACGTTGCCCGGCCAGTGATAGTGACTGAGGCGATCCATCGCTGCCGGCGCCAGTTTCGGCAATGAACAACCGATCTGGCGGCTGGCCTGATCGAGGAAGTGCTCCACCAGCGGCGTCAAACCGTCGAGGCATTCGCGCAGCGGGGGAATGTGCAGCGACAGCACATTCAAGCGGTGATACAAGTCCTGACGAAACTCACCACGGGCGCACAGCTCGGACAAGTCGACCTGCGTCGCACAGATCACCCGCACATCCAGATACACCTCTTCGTCGCTGCCCACCCGACGGAAGCAGCCGTCCTGCAGAAAGCGCAGCAACTTGACCTGCAAACGCGGGCTCATTTCCCCGACGCCATCGAGAAACAGCGTGCCGCCTGCCGTCAGCTCCAGCAGGCCGAGCTTGCCTTCCGCGCGCGCGCCTTCGAACGCACCGGGGCCGTAGCCGAACAGCTCGGTCTCGGCCATCGACTCCGGCAGCCCCGCGCAGTTGAGCGCCATCAACGGCGACTGCCCGCGTGGACTGGCGAGGTGGCAGGCGCGCGCCAGCAACTCTTTACCGGTGCCGGTTTCGCCTTCGATCAACAGCGGTGCATCCAGTGGCGCCATGCGCCGCGCTTCGCGCACCACCGCCGCCATGACCTTCGAACTCTGGAAGATGCTGTCGAAGCCACGCAGCTCTTGTTTGCGCACGTTATAGATACGCTCGCCGACGCGGTCGGCGCGGTGCAAGGTCAGTACCGCACCGGCCATGGCTTCGCTGTCGTCGTGTTCCGATTGCAGCGGCGCGATGTCGGCGAGAAAGATGTCGCCCTTGACCTTGACGCGCATGCCGTTGATTCGCGACTTGTTGGCGCGCACCAGTTCCGGCAGGTCGAAATCCTCGGCATAACGCGACAGCGGAATCCCCGGCACCTCGTCCACCCGCACCCCGAGCAACTGCGCCGCGGCGCGGTTGGCGGCAACGATCGAGCCGCCCATGTCGATCGACAGCACCGGGAATTCCAGCGCGCCGAGCAAGGCGTTCAACTCCATGTGCCGGCGCTCGCTGGGCATCAGCCCGACGCGTTTGACGCCAAACACTCCGGCAATCGCCTCGAACTTCGGCCGCAGCGCCTGGAACTGGATGTTGATCAGGTTCGGGCAGTGCAGGTAAATCGCATTGCCATGCTCGCCACCGACCTCGCCGCGCGCGACGTTGATCCCGTACTCCACCAACAGATTGAGGATGTCGCGCAGGATGCCGATGCGGTTCTGGCAATGGACTTTGATACGCATATAAAGAGGCCCGACGAGGATGAGCGGTTAAACACAATCCCTGTGGGAGCGAGCCTGCTCGCGAAGGCGGTGGCACATTCAGCATTGATGTGCCAGACAGATCGCATTCGCGAGCAGGCTCGCTCCCACAGGTGTTAACGCCAGACTTTTCTGTCGAGGCGCGCAGATAGTTGTCAAGATTATGTGACAGCCACAGCCCTTTTCAAACCTGCAAATCACCGCAAACGCGAGATACCCGCCAAAGCGTAACGATTTTTTTACGAAATCCGCTGATTTTTCCTACAAGGTGCGTCTGCAACCTGCTGCATCCCTCCCTGCTCTGAGGTAAATCTGACCCCATCGCTGGACATAACAAGAACGAATTCCCCTAGCAGGAGAGCAGTATGAAGCAGACGCAATACGTGGCTCGCGAGCCCGATGCGCAAGGTTTTATCGACTACCCCGCCGAAGAACACGCGGTGTGGAACACGCTGATCACCCGCCAGTTGAAAGTGATCGAGGGTCGGGCGTGCCAGGAATACCTGGACGGTATCGAAAAACTCGGTCTGCCCCACGACCGCATCCCGCAACTGGGCGAGATCAACAAGGTGCTCGGCGAAACCACCGGTTGGCAGGTCGCCCGTGTCCCGGCGTTGATTCCCTTCCAGACCTTCTTCGAATTGCTCGCCAGCAAACAGTTTCCGGTCGCCACCTTCATTCGTACCCGTGAAGAGCTGGACTACCTGCAAGAGCCGGACATTTTCCACGAGATCTTCGGCCACTGCCCGCTGCTGACCAACCCGTGGTTCGCCGAATTCACCCACACCTATGGCAAGCTCGGCCTGCAGGCCACCAAGGAAGAGCGCGTGTACCTGGCGCGCCTGTACTGGATGACCATCGAGTTCGGCCTGGTCGACACCCCGCAAGGCCAACGCATCTACGGTGGCGGCATCCTGTCCTCGCCGAAAGAAACCGTTTATTCGCTGTCGGACGAGCCTGAGCATCAGGCCTTCGATCCGCTGGAAGCCATGCGCACGCCGTATCGCATCGACATCCTGCAGCCGCTGTACTTTGTCCTGCCCAACCTCAAGCGCCTGTTCGACCTGGCCCACGAAGACATCATGGGCATGGTCAAGCAAGGCATGCAGCTGGGGTTGCACGCACCCAAGTTTCCGCCAAAACCGAAAGCCGCGTGATCCGCGACTTTTGCTGACAATTGAGTCTGTCAGTCGCCGTCACTTTGGTTTAGCGTGACGGCATTGACGGCCCAATCGCTTCTATAAAAAAAACACACTCGATTTCAGGAATCACACCATGTCCACTTTGAACCAAGCCCACTGCGAAGCCTGCCGTGCCGATGCGCCACAAGTCAGCGACGAAGAGCTGCCGATCCTGATCAAGCAGATCCCTGACTGGAACATCGAAGTACGCGACAGCATCATGCAGCTGGAGAAAGTCTTCCTGTTCAAGAACTTCAAACACGCGCTGGCATTCACCAACGCCGTCGGCGAAATCTCCGAGGCCGAAGGTCACCACCCGGGCCTGCTGACCGAGTGGGGCAAAGTCACCGTGACCTGGTGGAGCCACTCGATCAAGGGCCTGCACCGCAACGACTTCATCATGGCCGCGCGCACTGACGAAGTGGCCAAGACCGCAGAAGGACGCAAGTAATGCACTTCGACGCCATCGGCCGGGTACCCGGCGACCCGATCCTCGGTTTGATGGAGGCCTATGCGCAGGACAGTAACCCGCGCAAGTTCGACCTCGGCGTTGGCGTCTACAAGGATGCCCAGGGCCTGACGCCGATCCCCGAAGCGGTGAAAATCGCCGAGGCGCGACTGGTCGAAAGCCAGGACACCAAGACCTACATCGGAGGTCACGGCAACCCGCTGTTCGGCAAGGTCATCAATGAGCTGGTGCTCGGCGCCGACTCGAAGCTGATCGCCGAACAGCGTGCCGGCGCCACCCAGACGCCGGGCGGCACGGGCGCCCTGCGTCTGGCCGCTGACTTCATAGCCCAATGCCTGCCGGGCAAAGGCGTGTGGCTGAGCAACCCGACCTGGCCGATCCATGAAACGATCTTCGCCGCGGCCGGGGTCAAGGTCAGTCACTACCCGTATGTGGGCAGCGACAACCGACTCGACGTCGATGCCATGCTCGCCGTGCTCAACAACGTGCCGAAAGGCGATGTGGTGCTGCTGCATGCGTGCTGCCACAACCCGACCGGTTTCGACCTGAATCATGACGACTGGCAACGTGTGCTGGACGTGGTGCGCCGCCGTGACCTGCTGCCACTGATCGACTTTGCCTACCAGGGCTTTGGCGACGGGCTGGAGCAGGACGCATGGTCGACCCGGCTGTTCGCCGCCGAGGTGCCTGAGCTGCTGATCACCAGCTCCTGCTCGAAAAACTTCGGCCTGTACCGCGACCGCACCGGCGCGCTGATCGTCTGCGCGAAAACCGCCGACAAGCTGATCGACATCCGCAGCCAACTGGCCAACATCGCCCGCAACCTGTGGTCGACCCCACCGGATCACGGCGCGGCAGTGGTCGCGACCATCCTCGCAGATCCGGAGCTGAAAGCTCGCTGGGCCGACGAAGTGGAAGCCATGCGCTTGCGCATCGCCCAGTTGCGCAGCGGTCTGGTCGAAGCGCTGGAGCCGCACGGTTTGCGCGAACGCTTTGCGCACATTGGCGTGCAACGCGGGATGTTCTCCTACACCGGCCTCTCACCGGAGCAGGTAAAACAGCTGCGCGAGCATCACAGCGTGTACATGGTCAGCTCGGGCCGGGCCAACGTCGCCGGCATCGGCGCCACGCGTCTGGCGCTGCTGGCCGAAGCCATCGCCAACGTCAGCGTCAGCAAATAGTCCAGACACCGCAATACCCCTGTAGGAGCTGCCGAAGGCTGCGATCTTTTGATCTTGTTTTTACAAGCAAAGTCAAAAGATCGCAGCCTTCGGCAGCTCCTACATTTGTTTTGCGCTGACCGTAGGTTTGATCGTTCCCACGCCCCCCCTGCGGCCATCTGTCGCATTAATTTGAATTAAAAGTCTGATTGTCATTTTTCCTGCTGTATCCTGCGCAGGCTTTCAAGAAGCGCGGATCTACCAGATCTATCAACAGACTTAGCGAGGAGCGCAACCATGCACGAGATTCCTAATCTCCCCTTCCCAAGCCTGCACGTACCTGAGCAGACGACCACGCAACAAGCCGGTGCGGGGCAGCCCGAGCCGAAAGAAGCCGTTGAGAGCCGCCAGGCCGACAGCGAAGAGTAAAACCCCGCCGTACAGACCGTGTGGAAAGCGCTAAGATGCGCTTTCCACACTGCCTGAAACCGAGCCCGCCATGACCGACGAATTCTCTGAAAGCCAAGCCGCCGTCCTGATCGGTGCCACCGAGAAAATGATCGAGATCTGGAACCGCCTCTCTCCGGAAAAACAGGCCGCCCTGCTCGCCCGTTTCGGCAGCGAAGAAAACGCCCTCGCCGCCCTCGTCACCACGCAACTGGTCGCCCCGGCCAAACCCTGATTCCGCCACCCGGCAAATAGTTTTACTTTTCCCCGCCCCTGACGCATTCGCGCCGGTATCATAAGCAGCCTATCTAATCCTGCTTTGCCGTGGATCCTGCCCCATGTCGTCCTCTATGTCACAACCCCAGCGTCCCCTGGCGGTCACGCTGCAAGTCGTTTCCATCGTCCTCTTCACCTTCATCGGCTACCTGAACATCGGCATCCCGCTCGCGGTGCTGCCGGGCTATGTCCACAGCGACCTGGGCTTCGGCGCGGTGATCGCCGGGCTGGTGATCAGCGTGCAATACCTCGCCACCCTGCTCAGCCGTCCGTACGCCGGCAAGATCATCGACAACCAGGGCAGCAAACGCGCGGTGATGATCGGTCTGGCCGGTTGTGGCTTGAGCGGTGTGTTCATGTTGATTTCGACCTGGACCCCAAATCTGCCGATGCTCAGCCTGATCAGCCTGTTGATCGGCCGTCTGGTGCTGGGCAGCGCGGAAAGCCTGGTGGGCTCCGGTTCGATCGGCTGGGGCATCGGCCGGGTCGGCGCGGCGAACACCGCCAAAGTGATCTCGTGGAACGGCATCGCCAGTTACGGTGCGCTGGCGGTCGGCGCGCCGTTCGGGGTGTGGCTGGTCGGCCAGTTGGGGCTGTGGAGCATGGGCGTCAGCATCATCCTGCTGGCAGCCTTGGGGCTGCTATTGGCGTGGCCGAAGACTGCCGCACCGATTGTCGCCGGCGAACGCCTGCCGTTCATGCATGTGCTCGGCAAGGTTTTTCCGCACGGTTGCGGCCTGGCGCTGGGCTCGATCGGTTTCGGCACCATCGCTACGTTCATCACCCTGTATTACGCCACCCGGCATTGGGACAACGCCGTGCTGTGCCTGAGCCTGTTCGGGGCCAGCTTCATCGGTGCTCGATTATTGTTCGGCAACCTGATCAACCGCCTCGGCGGCTTTCGCGTGGCGATTGCCTGCCTGTCGGTGGAAACCCTCGGCCTGCTGCTGTTGTGGCTGGCGCCGGACGCACATTGGGCGCTGGCCGGTGCGGCGTTGAGTGGCTTTGGCTTCTCGCTGGTGTTCCCGGCGCTGGGCGTGGAAGCGGTGAACCTGGTGCCGGCCTCCAGCCGGGGGGCAGCGGTCGGCGCCTATTCGTTGTTCATCGACTTGTCGCTGGGGATCACCGGGCCATTGGCCGGGGCGATTGCCGCCGGCTTCGGTTTTGCCTCAATCTTCCTCTTCGCGGCCCTCGCCTCGCTCAGCGGACTGGCGCTGAGCGTGTACCTGTACAAGCACACGGCGAAGTACCGCGAAGCCTAGAAATCCACCTTGCCGCGCCCAGCCTTGATGCTGCCGCGCTTGGTTTTCGATTCAAGCCGGCGCTTCTTCGAGCCGAGGGTCGGCTTGGTCGGGCGGCGTTTCTTTTCGACCTTGGTGGCGCTGAGGATCAGCTCGACCAGACGCTCCAGCGCATCGGCGCGATTGGCTTCCTGCGTGCGGTATTGCTGGGCCTTGAGGATCAACACGCCATCGCTGGTGATGCGGCTGTCACGCAGCGCCAGCAGCCGCTCCTTGTAGAACTCGGGCAAGGACGAGGCGGGAATGTCGAAGCGCAGGTGTACGGCGCTGGAGACCTTGTTGACGTTCTGCCCACCGGCGCCTTGCGCGCGGATGGCCGTCAGTTCGATCTCGGCATCCGGCAGATGCACGTTGTTGGAAATCACCAGCATGGAAAAGCATCCGTATTCAGAGGGTGCAGGATACGCCATCAATCCTGTAGGAGCTGCCGAAGGCTGCGATCTTTTGATCTTTGGTCCGAACCCGCCCCGAGCCTTCGGCAGCGCTTACAGGGGCAATAAAAAACCCGGCACATTGGCCGGGTTTGTCGTTTTTGCGTCAGCGCTTACTTCGAAGCACTCGCTGCGTGCAGCGCCTGCTGCGCCCCGCGCTTGTTCTTGATCACGTAGCAGACCCACATGAACACGACCCACACCGGAATCGCGTACACCGAGATCTGGATGCCCGGGATCAGCAGCATCACGCCAAGGATGAACGCGACGAAAGCCAGGCAGACGTAGTTGCCGTACGGGTACCACAGCGCCTTGAACAACGGCGTCTGCCCGGTCTTGTTCATGTGCTGGCGGAACTTGAAGTGCGAGAAGCTGATCATCGCCCAGTTGATCACCAGCGTTGCCACAACCAGCGACATCAACAGTTCCAGCGCCTGCTGCGGGATCAGGTAGTTAAGCAACACCGCCACCAGCGTGACCGCCGCCGACGCCAGGATCGAACGCACCGGCACGCCGCGCTTGTCGATTTTCGCCAGACCTTTCGGCGCATCGCCCTGCTCGGCCATGCCCAGCAGCATGCGGCTGTTGCAGTAGGTGCCGCTGTTGTACACCGACAGCGCCGCGGTCAGCACCACGAAGTTGAGGATGTGCGCGGCGGTGTTGCTGCCGAGCATCGAGAACACCTGCACGAACGGGCTGCCGCTGTACGAGTCGCCGGACGCATTGAGGGTCGCAAGCAGGCTGTCCCATGGGGTCAGCGACAGCAGGATCACCAGCGCGCCGATGTAGAAAATCAGGATCCGGTAGATCACCTGATTGATCGCTTTCGGGATCACGGTTTTCGGCTTGTCGGCTTCGGCGGCGGTGAAACCGAGCATTTCCAGGCCGCCGAAGGAGAACATGATGATCGCCATCGCCATCACCAGACCGCTGACGCCGTTGGGGAAGAAGCCACCGTGGGACCACAGGTTGCTGACCGAGGCTTGCGGGCCCCCATGGCCGCTGACCAGCAGGTAGCTGCCCAGCGCGATCATGCCGACGATCGCCACGACCTTGATGATCGCGAACCAGAATTCGGCTTCACCGAAGACTTTGACGTTGGCCAGGTTGATCGCGTTGATCAGCACGAAGAACGCGGCGGCGGTGACCCAGGTCGGGATGTCCGGCGCCCAGTAGTGGATGTACTTGCCGACCGCCGTCAGCTCCGACATGCCCACCAGAATGTACAGAATCCAGCAGTTCCAGCCCGACAGGAAGCCGGCGAAGCCGCCCCAGTACTTGTGCGCGAAATGGCTGAAGGAACCGGCCACCGGCTCTTCGACGATCATCTCGCCGAGCTGGCGCATGATCATGAAGGCGATGAAGCCGCAGATGGCGTAGCCGAGAATCATCGACGGGCCGGCGGATTTCAGGACCCCGGCCGACCCCAGGAACAATCCGGTACCGATCGCGCCACCGAGGGCGATCAGTTGAATGTGGCGATTTTTCAGGCCGCGTTTCAGCTCGCCTGATTGCGAGTTTTGTCCACTCATGAAAAAGGTCTCACGCAAGGTTTGATGATGTTCAGTAGACGTTGCTGCAAGGTTGCGATTTCAGGCAGCCCCGATCAAACCCCAGCGCAGGCACCAGGAGTTCAGCTTATTTACAACGGTCATGCGTCACCTGTTTGTTTTTATCTGTGACGAAATCGAACCCGACACGCTTGTGGCGCGGCGGAGTGAACAAGGCGGATGGCCTTGAGGTTTGCGCGATTACGCAGAGGGTCACAGTTAAAACGCGGCGCATTGTACACCGCTAACCCCCTGCTGCCAGACCCCGCTGGATCAGCGTGGCGCTTGCCGGGATTGCGTGGGTCCGCCTCGAGATGTTCGGGCGGCTGCAAAAATTGAGTCAGGCCTTTGCAGGCCATCGACGGGGACGAGCGAAAAACCGTCCCACGGAGAGAAGTGCAGATCGATCACGGCGTTCATTGCGCCTCCTTCTTGTTATGCACCTGCACGGCAGGCATGAGGCGCATCTCACCCTGCAAACGGCGCTGAAACAAGCGCGCCAGAGCCTTGCGTGACGCCTTTGTGGCCGGGCTTCGGCAGGTTTTCCTTACAGAATAGGCAAGGTGCCAAATCCACTGGGCTTTACCGGGCTTTTCGTAAACTTTTCTTTACGATGCGTAACGCAGATTTTCCATTTCGGAAATTTCTGTAGGACGTCTGCAAATTGACGGTAGCAAGCTAGCTAATGAAATTGGCCGCTTAGTTTTTTGTTTTCAAATAAGAAAATCGGCGTTTAAAAACAGAATAAAAAGTTTATTTAAATTTTAAATAAATAATTTTTTGCATTACAAAACGCCGTGAACTAGGTTCTTCACGTCTTGCCGGCCACCTCGACCGGCCAGTCAAAACCGTGAAAGTCATCTAGGAGATCGACCATGCAAGCACTGGAAAAAGACTTGGATACCGAACTGCAACTGGACGAATGGTTTGAAGCACCGACCCATGAGGCCGCCGTGGAAATGATGCAAGCCGACGCGGTCGTTCCGTTCGGCACGGCGATGTGGCCACTGTAAGACATCCCCAGGCAGGCGCGAACCGGCCGGTCGTGCCTGCCGCTTTCTTCACGGTCAGTCAGGGAGGACACATGGATAAGCCCCGCGCGATCTCGCATTTCCTTTACTACCTCGAACATCACCCTGCCCTTGCCGGCCTTGAGTCCGCCAGGGTATTGCTCGGCCACACCGCCGATTACGAAGCCCTGACCGGCGCCATCGCCGAACAGGCCGGCGATCATCCGCGCTTCAGCTTCAGCGCCCGACGCCTGGACCTGGAAAGCACCGCAGCGCTGACCACGGCGATTGCCGACAGCGATCTGTACATTTTCTTCTACGACTCTTCCACCCTGCCCAACCCGCGCCCCGACGGCCCGGAATTTGTCCGTGCGCTACAAGGCGTGATGGCGGAAAACTGGAAGAAGTCGCTGCTGTTCAAGGATTACGGCGACTATTTCTACGACACCTTCAGCGTCACCCCGCAGCGTATCGCCGGGCTCAACAGCCACTTGATCCAGCGCATGTCCCAGGCGACGACGCTGAGTTTCAAGGACGAACACGGTTCCTGGTTCGAAACGCCGCTGAGCAGCATCAAGAAGTGGACCGACATCAACGGCGTCGGCAACTTCGACCTGGCCCCCGGCGAAATCGCCACCCACAGCGAAGCCATCAACGGTCATGTGAAATTCAAGGGCACCTTCCTCAGCACCATCCCCTTTGCGCGCAAGTACGGCGTGCTCGAATCGCCGCTGGAACTGTGGATCGAGAACTCGACGATCAGCCGCATCGCCACCGACGTGCCGGGGCTGGAGCATGATTTCAACAAGTACCTGGATGCCAACCCGTCGAACCGGCGCATCGAAGAACTGGGCATTGGCACCAACGAAGGGGTGAAGGATCTGTATGCGCGCAATGCCGGCTTCGAAGAACGGCACTGTGGTCTGCACCTGGGCCTCGGCGGTGGGGCCAAGGGCAGTCATCACCTGGACCTGATTTTCTCCGGCGGGGTGTTGGCGCTGGATGACAAGCCGGTGTTTGACGGGCGGTTTGTGTTTTAGGCGACTGACGCCTTCGCGAGCAGGCTCGCTCCCACAGGGATTTATGCTCGACGCAAATCCAATGTGGGAGCGGGCTTGCCCGCGATGAGGCCGGACAAGCCACCACAGCATTTTCACCAGACGAAAAAAAACGCCAACCCTGCGGTTGGCGTTTTTTTGCTTTAGCTTGAAGCTTGCCGCTCAAAGCTTACAGCTGCTTCACTCAGGCTTCTTGCGACCAAAACCCGGACGCTGACCAGACCCGGCCGGCGCGCCACGGCGCTTGCCCGATGGCTTGTCACCGTCGACCAGTTTGATCCCCGGACGTTTCGGCGCCGGTTTGGCCGGACGCTTGCTGGTGGTGTCCGCAGGACGATCCGCCACTGGCGTACCGCGACCAGCAGGTGCACCACGTTCGCCACGCTCGGTGCGACCGTTAGCCGGACGCGGTGCGCGCTCGCCGTCACGGGCAACAGGCTTGCGAGCCGGACGCTCGCCTTCGATCTGTGGCTCGCGGCTCGGACGTGGGCCGGTCGGCGCGCCAGCGGCTGGACGCAGAGTGCGCACGCGCTCGGTCTTGGCCATCGGTCGCGACGATTTACGCTGCATACGCTCCAGCTTGTCCTTGCTCTTGGCATTCAGTTGCGGCATCGCCACCGGCGTCAGGCCGACTTCGGCGCTCAACACGTCGACTTCGTACTGACTCATTTCGCGCCAGCGGCCCATCGGCAGGTCGGAGTTGAGGAACACCGGACCGAAACGCACGCGCTTCAGACGGCTGACCACCAGACCCTGGGACTCCCACAGACGACGAACCTCACGGTTACGGCCTTCCATCACCACGCAGTGGTACCAGTGGTTGAAGCCTTCGCCGCCCGGTGCCTGCTGAATGTCGGTGAAACGCGCAGGGCCGTCTTCCAGCACCACACCCGCCTTCAGGCGCTCGATCATTTCGTCGTCGACTTCACCGCGTACGCGCACGGCGTACTCACGGTCCATCTCGTAGGACGGGTGCATCAGGCGGTTGGCCAGTTCACCGTCGGTGGTGAACATCAGCAGACCGGTGGTGTTGATGTCGAGACGACCGATGTTGATCCAGCGACCTTCTTTCGGACGCGGCAGCTTGTCGAACACGGTCGGACGGCCTTCCGGGTCGTCACGGGTGCAGATCTCGCCATCGGGTTTGTTGTACATGATCACGCGGCGGACCGACTCGGCAGCCTCTTCGCGCTTGATCACCTTGCCATCGATGGTGATGGCGTCGTGCATGTCGACGCGCAGGCCGAGGGTGGCGTCTTTGCCATTGACCTTGATCCGGCCCTGGCTGATCCAGGCTTCGACGTCACGGCGCGAGCCGACGCCGATACGGGCGAGGACTTTCTGCAGCTTTTCGCCTGCTGGGCCGATTTCCTGGTCGTCTTTCTGATTGATGTCACTCATCTGGGCACCTCCCGGTGTGGTCTGTTCAGGCGGCGCCTGAAGCATTGAAATCTGGTTTTCGGGCGAAGGGATCGCCGAAGGGTCGCGAATCATACGCGGATGTGCGCCGTCGCGCATCAGAGACTAGCTGATCGACCGACAGTTATTTCTTTTTCCGCCGACCGGCACCACCAAGTTTGATCAGGCGCAGCGCGGCTTCGGCCAGCACCGTGCGCTTGTCGTCCTTGTCGAGTTTCTTCCAGGCGCGGATCTCGCGCTTGCTGCGGCCACAGCCGAGGCAGATGTCGTCGGTGAATTTGCAGAGGCTGATGCACGGGTCTTTGGTTGAGCTCATACCTTTCTCCAGAACACATTGATCCCTGTGGGAGCGGGCTTGCCCGCGATGACGGAGTGTCAGCCAGCATATTTGTGTCTGATGCACCGCAATCGCGGGCAAGCCCGCTCCCACAGGGTTCTTCAGTGTTCAGAAAATTTGATTGTCAGTCTTCGAACTCGCGGCGTTCGGCCTCGATCGCTTCAGCCAGCGCGCGGGCTTCGGCTTCTTCTTCGCTCAGCTCGGGTTCTGGCGCCGGTTGCTCGAGAGCGGCGACGGCGGCCAACAGCTTTTCACGGGCTTCGGCAACACCAAGAATGTCCTCTTCCGGTTCGGCTTCGGGCTCGGCCTCAAGTTCAACTTCAATCACCGGCTCGGCGGTCTCAACGATCTCGGTTTCAGGCTCAGTCGTCGACGCTTCGCCATCGGCCGCATCCCGCAACAAATCATCGAAGTCGGTCTTGATCCCCTCCTCCATGCTGTCCAGCTCCAGCAGCAAGCTGTGGAAACTGGTTTCTTCCTTCGGCTCTTCCGGTTCGGCGCTGGCGTCGGCCAGTTCTTGCAGGCCGGCGGGCACTGGCGCGTCGTCGAAATCGAGCACCGGCTCGGTTTCCATTTCGCGCAGTTCGGCCAGCGGCGGCAGGTCTTCGAGGTTCTTCAGGTTGAAGTGGTCGAGAAACGCCTTGGTGGTGGCGAACATCGCCGGTTTGCCCGGCACATCGCGGTAACCGACGATGCGAATCCACTCGCGCTCGATCAGCGTCTTGACGATGTTGGTGTTGACCGCCACGCCCCGCACGTCTTCGATCTCGCCCCGGGTGATCGGCTGGCGATAGGCGATCAGCGCCATGGTTTCCAGCAGCGCACGGGAATAGCGTTGCGGGCGTTCTTCCCACAAACGTCCGACCCACGGCGAAAACTTCTCACGGATCTGCAAGCGATAGCCGGAGGCGACTTCCTTGAGTTCGAACGCGCGGCCCTCGCAGGACTTTGCCAGCAGGCTCAGGGCTTTCTTGAAGACTGGCGGTTCGGGCCGTTCGCCCTCTTCGAACAGTTCGTAGAGGCGTTCAAGCGATTGCGGCTTTCCCGAGGCCAACAGAAAGGCTTCAAGCAGGGGCGCCAGCTCGCGGGGTTCAGTCAGGTTCATGTTTCGACTCGTTATTCGGCTCGGGCTCGCACGTGGATCGCGGCGAACGGCTCATTCTGCACCAGCTCGACCAAGGATTCCTTGACCAGTTCAAGGATCGCCATAAAGGTCACCACCACGCCGAGGCGGCCTTCCTCGGCAGTGAACAGCTCGACGAACGGCACAAAGCCGCCGCCCTTGAGCCGTTCCAGCACATCGCTCATGCGCTCGCGGGTCGACAGCGCCTCGCGGCTGACCTGATGGCTCTCGAACATGTCGCCACGGCGCAGCACCTCGGCCATGGACATCAAAATCTCTTCCAGCGCGACATCCGGCAGCAGCTTGCGTGCACGGGCCTCCGGGGCGTCAAGCTTGGGCACCACCACATCACGGCCAACCCGGCTCAGGCCGTCGATGCCCTCGGCAGCGGCCTTGAAGCGCTCGTATTCCTGCAAGCGGCGGATCAGCTCGGCGCGCGGGTCGTCTTCTTCCTCCTCGACCGTCTCGGCCCGAGGCAGGAGCATGCGCGACTTGATCTCGGCGAGCATCGCGGCCATCACCAGGTACTCGGCCGCCAGCTCCAGGCGCACCGACTGCATCAACTCGACATAGCCCATGTACTGACGGGTGATTTCCGCCACGGGGATGTCGAGGATGTTGATGTTCTGTTTGCGGATCAGGTACAGCAGCAGGTCGAGCGGGCCTTCAAAGGCTTCGAGAAAGACTTCCAGTGCATCCGGCGGGATGTACAGGTCCAGCGGCATCTCCGTGACCGCCTGGCCATAGACCATGGCAAACGGCAGTTCCTGCTGAGCGCCGGCCTGGGGATCGACAACGGTTTCCACTGCGGACATTCAGGCCTCGACCATGAACGGCGCAGGGTCGCCGCAACCGACGCGGATCACTTCCGGGTCGTCGCCGGTCAGGTCGATCACGGTAGACGCCTTGATCCCGCCGAAACCGCCGTCGATGATCAGATCCACCTGATGTTCAAGCAATTGACGCATTTCGTACGGATCGCTCAGCGGGTCTTCGTCGCCGGGCATGATCAGGGTCACGCTCATCAGCGGCTCGCCGAGTTCAGCCAGCAAGGCCAGGGCAATCGGATGGCTCGGCACCCGCAGACCGATGGTGCGCTTCTTCGGATGCAGCAGCAGGCGCGGCACTTCGCGGGTGGCGTTGAGAATAAAGGTGTAAGGCCCCGGCAGATGGGCCTTGAGAATGCGGAAGGTTCCGGTGTCGATCTTGGCGTAGTTGCCCAGTTGCGACAGGTCGCTGCAGATCAGCGCAAAGTTGTGCTTCTCGTCGAGCTGACGCAGGCGTCGCACGCGCTCAATCGCGGTCTTGTCACCGATCTGGCAACCAATCGCGTAGGAAGAGTCCGTGGGATAAATCACCACCCCGCCCTTGCGGATGATCTCGACCGCCTGTTTGATCAGGCGCGCTTGCGGGTTTTCCGGATGAATCTGGAAAAATTGACTCACATTCTCTACCTGTTCAGACGGCGGCAATAACTGTGTCATGTTTGAACCGACACCACAGGGGTGGAAGGTCCTCGGGAACCGGCCGGTACTGGCCAATCTCGGACCAGCCTCCAGGGCCATGGAAATCACTGCCGGCGCTGACCAGCAGACCGAACTCACGGGCAAGGATTGCCAGGCTGCCCACCTGTTCTGCGGGCTGAAAGCCATTGACCACTTCAATCGCATGCCCGCCCGCTTGAATATAGTCGGCAATCAGCTTTCGGCGCTTGCTGCGGGTGAAATCGTAGTGCCAGGGATGCGCCAGGCTGACCCAGGCACCCGCGGCGCGCAGGGTCTCGACGGTTTCTTCCAGGGTCGGCCAGTGCTGCTTGACGTCACCCAGCTTGCCGGCGCCGAGCCATTTGCGGAATGCCTCGGCGCGATCCTTTACAAAACCTTCACGCACCATCCAGTCAGCGAAATGCGGACGGGCCGGGGCGTTGCCGCTGTCGCCCAGCTCCTGCTGGATCTGCCGGGCGCCGTCGAGGGCACCGGGCATGCCCTTGAGAGCGAGCTTGCGGCTTATTTCTTCGGACCGCAGCCAGCGGCCATCGTGCAATCTGGCGATGGCTTCGACCAAAGGCGCCGCGTTGACGTCGAAACCGTAGCCCAGCACATGAATGGTCGCGCCGCCCCAGGTGCAGGACAGTTCAACGCCATTGACCAGTTGCATGCCCAATTCGTGGGCGGCGCTGCGCGCTTCGGCGAGGCCTTCGAGGGTGTCATGGTCGGTCAACGCCAGGACTTGCACGCCGTTCTCGAACGCACGCGCAACCAGAACCGCAGGCGCCAGGGCGCCATCGGAGGCCGTGCTGTGGCAGTGCAAATCAACATTCACGGGGAGTTGTAACCTCAAATCAGCTGGCGCTATCGCGCGCCCATATGTTTGTTATTATGCCGCCACATCCAGCTTCTGGCTCTCACTGTGAAACAATTCATCGATTTCATCCCGCTTCTGCTGTTTTTCATCGTTTACAAACTTGATCCACGGGTCGTCGACCTGGCCGGCCACGAGGTCACCGTAGGCGGTATCTACAGCGCCACCGCGATGCTGATCATCAGCTCCCTGGTGGTCTACGGCGCGTTGTTCATCAAACAGCGCAAGCTGGAAAAGAGCCAATGGCTGACCCTGATCGCCTGCCTGGTGTTCGGCAGCCTGACCCTCGCGTTCCACAGCGAGACCTTCCTCAAATGGAAAGCCCCGGTGGTCAACTGGCTGTTCGCCCTGGCCTTCATCGGCAGCCACTTCATCGGTGACCGCCTGCTGATCAAACGCATCATGGGCCACGCACTGACCCTGCCGGATCCGGTCTGGACCCGCCTGAACATCGCCTGGATCGTCTTCTTCCTGTTCTGCGGAGCCGCCAACCTGTTCGTGGCGTTCACCTTCCAGAGCATCTGGGTCGACTTCAAGGTATTCGGCAGCCTGGGCATGACCGTGCTGTTCCTGGTCGGCCAGGGCATCTACCTGTCCCGTCACCTGCACGACGCCGATACCACAACACCAAAAACCGAGGACTGACATGCTCTACGCAATCATTGCCACCGACGTTGCCAACTCGCTCGAAGCACGCCTTGCCGCGCGCCCGGCCCACCTGGAACGCCTGCAAGTGCTCAAGGGCGAAGGCCGCATCGTGCTGGCCGGTCCGCATCCGGCGGTTGACAGCAATGATCCGGGCGCTGCGGGCTTCACCGGCAGCCTGATCGTCGCCGAATTCGACTCGCTGAGCGCTGCGCAAGCATGGGCCGATGCTGATCCGTACATCGCCGCCGGTGTCTACGCCAACGTGATCGTCAAGCCGTTCAAGCAAGTTTTGCCGTAACCAAGGAATATCGAGGGACTCTGTGGCGAGGGGATTCATCCCCGATGGGTTGCGCAGCAACCCCAAAGCCATTCAATGCGGTGTGCCTGACACACCGCATGCTCCCATTTCAGGTCTGCTTCGCAGCCCATCGGGGATGAATCCCCTCACCACAAAAATCATCAACCGCAATATCTCCTCCACCCGCACTGAACCTTCTCGGTTCTCCCCGCTCTCAATCGCTCATTATTCTCGTTTGCCTGCCGACAACCTGCCCAATATCCATTTGCTAGCAGGAATCGCAATGCGCAAAGGTCCGTTGTGTCTGATGTGGGTCACGTTGTTGATCATGGCGCCCGCCCATGGTGAGGAAACCACCGAAAGCGGCGGTTCCACGCCATTGTCGTTAAGTGCCGGCAGCCAGATTACCGAGTTGCAGCAGCGCCTCAAGGTCAGCGAGCAGCAGCGGGAAGAACTGAACAAACAACTGCAAAATGCCGACAACACCCGCGAAAGCGCGCAGCTCGCCCGGTTGCGCCAAGAGAACCAGCGCCTGAAGCTGCAACTCAAGGAAGCCCAGGCCAGCCCGTTGCCGCGACTGTTGACCGAACAGCAGCAATGGTTCGTCACGGGCGCCGGGGTAGCGCTATTGGCGCTGCTGTGCGGTATCTTTGCCAGTGGAGCAAGCCGAAAACGTCGGCAATGGCTAAATTGAGTGAGTCATGAGCGAGCTGTTACTGATTGATGATGACCAGGAGTTGTGCGAACTCCTGAGTAGCTGGCTGAGCCAGGAAGGCTTCCAGGTGCGCGCCTGCCACGATGGTCAGAGTGCCCGCAAAGCCCTGGCCGAATCGGCTCCGGCGGCGGTGGTCCTGGACGTCATGCTGCCCGATGGCAGCGGTCTGGAGCTGCTCAAGCAATTGCGCAACGATCACGCCGACCTGCCGGTGCTGATGCTTTCGGCCCGGGGCGAACCGCTGGACCGCATTCTTGGTCTGGAGCTGGGGGCTGACGATTACCTGGCCAAGCCCTGCGATCCGCGTGAGCTCACCGCCCGCCTGCGCGCCGTGCTGCGTCGCAGTCACCCTGCCGCGGTGTCGACCCAGCTCGAGCTGGGCGACCTGAGTTTCAGCCCGATGCGCGGCGTGGTCAGCATCGACGAGAAAGAACTGACCCTCACCGTGTCCGAAAGCCGTTTGCTCGAAGCCCTGCTCAAGCAGCCCGGCGAGCCGCTGGACAAACAGGAACTGGCGCAACTGGCCCTCGGCCGCAAGTTGACCCTCTACGACCGCAGCCTCGACATGCACGTGAGCAACCTGCGCAAGAAGATCGGCCCCCACCCCGACGGCCGCCCGCGCATCGTCGCCCTGCGCAGCCGTGGTTACTACTACAGCCTTTGAATTGCACGCTCTGCCCCTGTAGGAGCTGCCGAAGGCTGCGATCTTTAGGCTGTGGGACGCAGAGCGCCCCAGGCTGCATTCCCACGCAGAGCGTGGGAACGATCGACAGGGGACTGCTGCGCAGTCCAGCGGGAGCAAGCTCCCTCGCCACAGAGGTTTGTAAGGCTGGAGACAAAGCGTCTTTACCCAAGCTTTACGCAGCGCTGACCGCCGCTGACCTTGATCTCCGTAATCTGTACTCATCCGGAACGTACCGGGAACGAGACAAGGAGATACACCATGCGCAAGACTCTTATCGCTCTGATGTTCGCTGCCGCTCTGCCAACCGTCGCCATGGCCATGCCACAAGATGGCGGCCCGATGGGTGGTCCGCTCGACGGCCCACGCCACGGCGGTCAGATGCACGGCGAGCACGGCAAAGGCCCGTACAGCCAACTCGACCTGTCCCGCGAACAGCGCGATCAGATCCGCAAGATCATGGGCGAGCAGATGCACGAGCGTCGTCAGGTGGTCGAGAAGTACCTGGAAAAACTCTCGCCGGCTGACCAGAAAGCCATGAAGGACGAGATGGCGGCCAACCACAAGAAAGCCGAAGCCGATGTACGCAACCTGCTGAAACCGGATCAACAGAAGAAATTCGACGAGATCCAGAAGAAACAGGCTGAACGCCGCGCCGAATGGGCCGAGTTCAAAGCGTGGAAGGCGCAACAGCCGCAAAAAGCGCAATAATGTTCTGACCTATGGCCCATCGGTTGAACCCGATGGGCCTGTTTGCATTTGTGCCTGTAGGAGCTGCGGCACGCTGCGATCTTTTGATTTTGGTTTTAACAACAAGATCAAAAGATCGCAGCGTGCCGCAGCTCCTACAGGGGGATTTGTGTTTGATTGAGGATTTTCTGTGCGTTCATTGTTCTGGCGTATTCTCGCGAGCTTCTGGCTGGCCATCGCTCTGGTGGCCGGGCTGTCCATTCTGCTTGGGCACATGCTCAATCAGGACGCGTGGATCCTCAGTCGCCATCCGGGCCTCAACACCCTGGCCGCCGAGTGGACGCAAACCTACGAAGCCCAGGGCGAAGACGCCGCGCAGGACATCCTCGAACAGCGCAAACGCCAATATCACATCGACGTTCAGGTGCTGAACGAAAGCGGCGACCCGGTGGTGCGCGGCACCTTCCCGCGCCGCGCCGCCGCGTTCGAAGCCCGGCAGAACAACGACGACCGACGCTTGCCATGGCGCCGTCTGACCGACGAGTTCACCAGCGAAAAAACCGGCGACACCTACCTGTTCATCTTCCGCATCCCGCACCCGGAACTCGACGCCTGGCACCGCGAAAGCCTGCTGTGGCCGCTGAGTGCGCTGGGCATCGCGCTGGTGGTGCTGACCCTGTTCAGCTTGCTGGTGACCTTCTCCATCACCCGCCCGCTCAGCCGTTTGCGCGGCGCGGTGCATGATCTGGGGCAGACCACCTACCAGCAGAACAGCCTGGCAAAACTGGCCAACCGCCGCGACGAATTCGGCGTGCTCGCGACTGACTTCAACCGCATGGGCGCACGCCTGCAAAGCCTGATCGGCAGCCAGCGCCAGTTGCTGCGCGATGTCTCCCACGAACTGCGCTCACCGTTGGCGCGTTTGCGCATCGCCTTGGCACTGGCGGAACGGGCCAACCCGGAAGAACGGGAAAAACTCTGGCCACGCCTGACCCGCGAATGCGACCGCCTCGAAGCGTTGATCAGCGAAATTCTGGTGCTGGCGCGGGTCGATGCCGACAACGCCAGTGCTGAAGCGGTGGACTTGAATGCGTTGCTGGCGACGTTGCACAAAGATGCGCAGCTCGGCTCGCCGGAACAGACCGTGCGCCTGAACGCCGAGCCTCACCTGAACCTGACCGGCTGGCCGACCATGATCGAGCGCGCCGTCGATAACCTGCTGCGCAACGCCCAGCGCTTCAACCCCGAGGGCCAGGCGATCGAGATGCAGGCCTTGCGTCAGGGCGAACGGATTGTGGTCAGCGTGCGCGACCACGGGCCGGGGGTGCAGGCCGAACATCTGAGTCAGTTGGGCGAACCGTTCTACCGGGCCCCGGGGCAGACGGCGGCGGGACATGGTCTGGGATTGGCGATTGCCAAGCGCGCGGCGGAGCGGCATGGCGGCAGTTTGACGTTGGCCAATCATCCGCAGGGTGGGTTTATTGCCAGTCTGGAATTGCCGTTGGTGCCGGGAGCGGTGGTCCAGCCCTGATCAAACTGTAGGAGTGAGCCTGCTCGCGATAGCAGTGGATCAGTCTATAGATTGTTGTCTGATCCACCGCTATCGCGAGCAGGCTCACTCCTGCATTTGATCGGTGGTGTCAGGCCTTATCCGGCCAGGCACTGACGAATTCGGCCAGATCAACCTTCTCGGCCACACGCGGTTCTTTCTGCGGCGTACCCAGGTACAGGAACGCGATCACCTCTTCGCCTTCGGCCAGGCCCAACCCTTGGGCTACATGCTTCGAATACGCCAGATCACCCGTACGCCACACCGCACCAATCCCTTGGGCGTATGCCGCCAGCAAAATGCCGTGGGCCGCACAACCCGCCGCCAGCAATTGCTCGGCCTTCGGGTATTTGACGTGGTCCTGCAATTTCGCGATCACTACAACCACCAGCGGTGCCCGCAGCGGGCCGTTGCGCGCCTTGTCGATCATCGCTTCGGTGACTTCGCCGTCCTGCATCTGCGCCGCTTCAGCCAGCAACTCACCCATTTGCTCGCGTGCCGCGCCTTCGACGGTCAGGAAACGATACGGCTGCAGGTGGCCGTGATCCGGTGCACGCAGGGCGGCGCCGAACAGGGCTTCGCGCTGCTGCGCGGTGGGGGCCGGTTCGACCAGTCGTGGAACGGAAACACGGTTGAGCAACGCGTCGAGAGCCTGCATCGGCCACCTCCTGAGAAAAATGTGCAGCTATTCTAGCTGCATCTGCCAACGGGATGCCGGTTTACATGCCCTGCCCCACGGGTAGAATGGCGCCCTTTCCCACTTCAGCCCGAGCGGACTTCATGGCGTTGCCGACCTTACGGATCATTGGTTTCATCATCGGCATCTTCTTGATCACCCTGGCCGTCGCCATGGTCGTGCCCATGGCCACCCTGGTGATTTTCGAGCGCACCAGCGACCTGCCATCGTTCATCTGGGCGAGCATGATCACCTTCGTCGCCGGCCTCGCGCTGGTGATTCCCGGACGCCCCGAACACATCCACTTGCGCCCGCGCGACATGTACCTGCTGACCGTCAGCAGCTGGCTGGTGGTGTGCATTTTCGCTGCGCTGCCGTTCTTGCTGACCCAGCACATCAGCTACACCGATTCGTTCTTCGAAAGCATGTCCGGCATCACCGCCACCGGTTCGACCGTGCTCAGCGGGCTGGACACCATGTCACCGGGGATCCTGATGTGGCGCTCGCTGTTGCACTGGCTCGGCGGCATCGGCTTCATCGGCATGGCGGTGGCGATTCTGCCGCTGCTGCGCATCGGTGGCATGCGCCTGTTCCAGACCGAATCGTCGGACCGCTCGGAAAAGGTCATGCCGCGCTCGCACATGGTGGCGCGGCTGATCGTGGCGGCCTACGTCGGCATCACCATCCTCGGCAGCCTGGCATTCTGGTGGGCCGGGATGAGCCCGTTCGATGCGATCAACCACGCGATGTCGGCCATTTCCACCGGCGGTTTCTCCACCTCCGACCAGTCGCTGGCGAAGTGGACGCAGCCGGCGGTGCACTGGGTCGCGGTGGTGGTGATGATTCTCGGCAGCCTGCCGTTCACCCTGTATGTGGCGACCATGCGCGGCAACCGTCGCGCATTGATCAAGGACCAGCAAGTGCAGGGCCTGATCGGCATGTTGCTGGTGACCTGGCTGGTGCTCGGCACCTGGTACTGGTGGACCACCAAGCTGCATTGGCTGGAAGCGCTGCGGCACGTGGCGCTGAACGTGACCTCGGTGGTCACCACCACCGGTTTTGCACTCGGCGACTACAGCCTGTGGGGCAACTTCTCGCTGATGCTGTTTTTCTATCTGGGCTTCGTCGGCGGCTGCTCCGGTTCGACGGCGGGCGGGATCAAGATCTTCCGTTTTCAGGTCGCCTACATCCTGCTCAAGGCCAACCTCAACCAGCTGATTCACCCGCGCGCGGTGATCAAGCAGAAATACAACGGTCACCGTCTCGACGAAGAGATCGTGCGCTCGATTCTGACCTTCTCGTTCTTCTTCGCCATCACCATCTGCGTGATCGCCCTGCTGCTGTCGCTGCTCGGCGTCGACTGGATGACCGCGCTGACCGGCGCCGCCAGTACCGTGTCCGGCGTCGGCCCGGGCCTGGGCGAGACCATCGGCCCGGCGGGCAATTTCGCCACCCTGCCGGACGCGGCCAAGTGGATCCTGTCGTTCGGCATGCTGCTCGGCCGACTGGAGATCATTACGGTGTTTGTGCTGTGTATTCCGGCCTTTTGGCGTCACTGATCGGCGCCTGCAGCAGCCGCGCCCGGTAATCGCCGGGCGTGGTATCGAACCAGCGGCGGAACGCGCGGAAGAAGTTGCTCGGATCGGCAAACCCCAGCAAGTAAGCAATTTCCAGCAAGGTCATGCTCGGCTGGGCCAGATACTGTTCGGCCAGTTCGCGGCGGGTGTCGTCGAGCAACTGCTGAAAACTGGTGCCCTCCTCCTGCAACCGCCGTTGCAGGGTGCGCTGCGACAGGTGCAGGGTCTGCGCCACCGTATCGCGCTTGGGTTCGCCCTGAGGCAGCAAACGGCAGAGCACCTGGCGCGCCTTGTGGGTCACGCGGCTTTCGGAAAAGCGCGCCAGATACTCCCCGGCAAACCGGTCGTGCAACAGCGCCATGGCTTCGTTGGCGGTCGGCAGCGGTGCTTCCATGTCGGCCCGTTCGAAGATCAACGCATCGTACGGCGCGTTGAACATCAGCGGTGCATGGAAGGCTTGTCTGTAGGGTTGCAGGTCATCGGGCTCGTCACCCTGAAACAACACTTTGACCGGGTGCAGCGTGCGCCCGGTCAGCCAGCCGCACAGGCCCAGTGCGCAGGCCAGCGAAGCTTCGGCGCTCTGGCGGGTCGGTGGCAGGTGATCGCCATGCACCGTCAGGATCAGCGCATAGCCTTCTTCGAGCAGGCGAAAACTCAGGTCGGCGCTTTCGGCGATGATCCGCTGATAACGCACCAACCGTTGAAAACCTTCGGCCAGGGTGTTGCTCGACATCAGGGCGTAGCCGGCAACATGGAACGAGGCCGGGCGCACCACCTTGCCCATGTTCAGGCCGATCGCCGGGTTGCCGGACAGCTCGACCGCCCGTTGCCACAGGCGGGTCATGGAATCTTGCGGGAAACGCGCATCCGGATCATCCAGGGCGGCGTAATCGAGCCCCAGTTGCTTGAACAGTACCCGGCAATCCAGGCCGTCCATCTCCAATGCTTTGACAATCCCCATCGCCCAGCTTGCAGAAGTCGTTCGTTCGCTCATGGCGTTATTCTTTTACATGATGGGTCGCATGCCACGACCCGATTTGCGAAGGATACTAAAGTGGCGCCCATTGTCACTGGCTGATGCCACTGTTCACTCTAGACTCAAATAAGCTACCCGCCGAACAACTTGCCGTCAGAACAATAACCACAGAGATCGCAGTCGTGGAAAACATCAAACAATTCAACACGTTTGCCGAGTTCTATCCGTACTACCTCAGCGAACACAGCAACAGTACCTGCCGCCGGTTGCATTTCGTCGGCACCACGCTGGTGATTTTCATTCTGGCCATGACCATCGCCAAAGGCGCCTGGCTGCTGTTGCTCGCGTTGCCGCTGGCCGGTTACAGCTTTGCCTGGATCGGGCACTTCTTCTTTGAAAAGAACCGCCCGGCGACCTTCCAGCACCCGCTGTACAGCCTGCTCGGCGACTTCGTCATGTACCGCGACATGATCCTCGGCCGCGTGGCGTTCTGAACCCCGATCCACCAGGAGGCTTGCCGATGAACGCCAACGCGCGCTTCACCCACATGCAGGACGGCACCCAGGAAGACTGGGCGATCATCGCCGCGGATTTCAGTGCCTACGCCCGGCAACTGCCGTCGCGGATCGTCGCGCACCTGAAGTTGCTGGAGGGCGATTTCGGCGGTTTCCCGGTGGATCGCCTGACCCATTCGCTGCAAACCGCGACCCGCGCCTATCGCGACGGCCGCGACGAGGAATACGTGGTGTGTGCGCTGCTGCATGACATCGGCGACACCCTGGGCTCCTACAACCACCCGGACATCGCGGCGGCGATTCTCAAGCCGTTCGTCAGCGCCGAGAACCTGTGGATGGTCGAAAAGCACGGCATCTTCCAGGGCTACTATTTCTTTCATCACCTGGGCATGGACCGGCACCTGCGCGAGCAATTCGCCGCGCACCCGCAGTATCAGGCGACGGCGGAGTTCTGTGCCAAATACGATGCGGCGGCGTTTGACCCGGCGTATGAAACCCTGCCGCTGAGCTTTTTCGAGCCGATGATGGAGCGGCTGTTTGCCCAGCCGAAGCACTCGATCTACAAGGCGGCGATGGACGAACACAGCCCGGTGTAAGGCGAACCGCTACGCGGTTCATCGCGAGCAGGCTCACTCCTACAGTCGATCGCATTCCAACTGAGGCCCTCCCTGACAACCGAAGACTCAGGCGATTTCAGCGACGTTGGCCGCCTTGAGCTGCGCCTCCCGCGCCTGGGCATCCGCCAGTCGATACAGCTCGATCGTGCCGTCCCAGTGCTCGATCAACGCCGTGCACGACTCCACCCAGTCGCCGCAATTGAGGTAGTCCACCTCGCCGACCTTGCGGATTTCGGCATGGTGAATGTGCCCGCAGACCACGCCGTGCAATTCGCGTTTGACGCATTCATGGGCGATGGCTTCTTCGAAGTCGCTGATGAAACTCACCGCCGTCTTCACCTTGTGTTTCAGGTACGCCGACAACGACCAGTAGCCGTAGCCATAACGGGCACGCCAGTGGTTGAGCCAGCGATTGAGGGTCAGGGTGAACTCGTAGGCCGAGTCGCCGAGGAAGGCCAGCCAGCGGTGATAGCGCGTGATCACATCGAACTGATCGCCGTGAATCACCAGCAGGTGCCGGCCATCCGCGGTGACGTGTACCGCCTCGTCGACCAACTGGATATTGCCGAGGATCAGCTTCGAATAACGGCGCAGAAACTCGTCGTGGTTGCCGGTGACGTAGATCACTTCGGTGCCGCGCTTGCTCATGGTCAGCAGGCGGCGAATCACGTTGGTGTGCGCCTGCGGCCAGTACATGCCACCGCGCAGCTTCCAGCCATCGATGATGTCACCCACCAGGTAGATCTTGTCGGCGTGGTAGCCCTTGAGAAATTGCGACAAGTGCTCGGCCTGGCAATCGCGCGTGCCCAGGTGCACGTCGGAAATCCACAGGGTACGCACCCGTTGTTTACGGCTGGGTCTGGCGAGCTCGGCGCTGGTCATGGGCAACCCTCTGCGATGTTTTCGCAAGAGTGCGCCTGCCGGGTTAATCGGCCATGACAACTGTGCGTCAGTCCTGTGACAGCGCAGACCCGGCGCGCCGGTGTAGACTGGCGGCCTGCCCGGAGACTTTGCCATGCGTCCGATCCTGACCCTGCGCCAATACACCCACGACCTGATCATACACAGCCACGACCACGCGCAACTGGTGTTCGGCCTGTCGGGTGCGCTGGATTTCGAGGTCGAGGGCTGTGGCAGTCAGGTGCTCCAGCAGAGTTTCGTGGTCGTCCCCAGTGGCGCGCATCACGCCTGCGGCAGCCCTGACGGCAGCCGTTGCCTGGTCATGGACATCCCGGACGAGCAATGGCTGCGCGATTCCCTCGGCAACCATGCCGACGCCAGTCGCCGCCTGCTCGATCAACCGGCGCGCTTGTCCCTCGACGCGGGGCAAAGCCAATTGGTCAGTTGGCTGGCGAACAGCCCGGTCAGCGATCCGCTGATCGCCCAGCAAGGCGCGGTGTTGCTGCTGGCCAGCCTCAATCACGCCCGCCCCGCTGAACTCGCCCACCGCCACCTGCCTTACGCGGCGCTGGATGCGCACATCGATCAATACGCCGCGTATCCGTTGCAAGTCGCCGATCTGGCTCGGGTTGCCGGCCTGTCCAGCGCGCGCCTGCACGCCCGGTTCATGGCCGAATGCGGGCAGACGCCGATGGATTACATCCGCAGTCGCCGCCTGCACAAGGCCGTCAGCCTGTTGCGCGAGACGGCCCTGCCCGTCGGCGAGATCGCCAGTCGTGTCGGTTACAGTTCGCAAAGTGCCTTTTGCGCCGCCGTCCTGCGCGAATTCGGTGCCTCGCCCGGACGACTTCGGCGCGATTCCTACAACAAAAGACGATAGCCTGCCGACAGACTTCTGAGCCGCAACACGCTTCAATGTCTCCCATGTTCCCCTATAGGAGCTGCCGCAGGCTGCGATCTTTTGATTTTGGCTTTTCAAGATCAAAAGATCGCAGCCTGCGGCAGCTCCTACAGTGATGGTGTTGTGTATCGACAGACTCAAGAAGGATTGCAATGACTCCGCGTACCGCCCTCGGCGCCCTGCATATCGGCGCTCTGATGTTCGGCCTGACCGGTGTGTTCGGCAAACTCGCTGCCGCGTCGCCGGCGGTGATCGTCTTCGGACGCGCCGCGTTCGCCGTGCTCGCCCTGGCCTTCTTTGCCCGCTTCGCCAGCCAACACGGCTGGCAGAAACTGCAGGCGGTCGATTGGCGGCGCTTGGCACTCAGCGGCGTGTTGCTGGCCGGGCACTGGGTGAGTTTTTTCATCGCGGTGAAAGTGGCCGGCGTGGCGATCGCGACGCTGGGCTTTGCCAGTTTTCCGGCGTTCACGGTGATTCTGGAAGGGCTGATTTTCCGCGAGCGCATCCGCGCCAATGAAATCGTGCTGGTTGTGCTGGTCAGTGTCGGTCTGGTGCTGGTCACCCCCGCGTTCGACCTCGCCAGCGGTGCCACCACCGGCCTGCTTTGGGCGGTGCTGTCAGGCCTGCTGTTCGCCCTGCTCTCGCTGACCAACCGCGCCAGCTCCGGGCGTATTCCGGCGGTGCAGGCAGCGCTGTGTCAGAACGTGGTGGTGGCGCTGTGTCTGCTGCCGGTCGCCGCCCCACAGCTCAGCGAAGTGCGGGCTCTGGACTGGCTGTGGATCGGCCTGCTCGGGGTTTTCTGCACCGGCGTCGCCCACAGCCTGTTCGTCGCCAGCCTGGCGGTGATCAAGGCACGCACCGCCGCCGTGGTGTTCGCCATGGAACCGGTCTACGGCATCACCATCGCCTGGCTGCTGTTCGATGAAAACCCGACGCTGCGCATGCTCCTCGGCGGCGCGCTGATCATCGTCGCCATCGTGGTCTCGGCGCGGATGTCAGGCAGCGCCAGCAAAAAAGCCGTCGCCGCCGAAGCCGCGGCTCACTGAGTACGGTCGCTGTGACCGAGGTCGCGGTCAGGGTCGATCTGATCGCGCACTCGCTGCTTGAGCACCTTGGCCTCCGGGAAACCGCCGTCCGCCTTGCGCTCCCAGATCTGCACGTCGTCGCAACTGATGTGAAATACCCCGCCGGTGCCGGGCACCAGCGAGACCTTGCCGAGGTCATCGCCAAAGGTGCTGAGCAGCTCCTGCGCCAGCCACGCGGCGCGCAGCAGCCACTGGCATTGGGTGCAATAGGTGATGACGATTTCCGCTTTGGCGACGGTCATGTTCGCTGAAACTCCTGAGACAGAGGGCGCCGCTATAATAGCCGGCTTTATCGCTTGCCCCGAGACTCACCATGCGCCGATTGCTGTTCTGCCTGCTGCTGGGCTTCCTGCCGTTTTTTGTTGATATCAGCGTTCATGCTGCCGAAACGCCTCGCCCGAAAGTCGGCCTGGTGCTGTCCGGCGGTGCTGCCCGTGGCCTGGCGCACATCGGCGTGCTCAAGGCACTGGAAGAACAAGGCATCAAGATCGATGCGATTGCCGGCACCAGCATGGGCGCAGTGGTTGGCGGCCTGTATGCCTCGGGCTACAAGATCGATGAACTGGAAAAACTCGCGCTGAACATCGACTGGCAACAGGCGCTGTCCGACGCGCCACCCCGGGAAGACGTGCCATTTCGCCGCAAGCAGGACGACCGCGACTTTCTGGTGAAACAGCAACTGAGTTTTCGCGATGACGGCAGCCTCGGCCTGCCGCTGGGGGTGATTCAGGGTCAGAACCTGGCGCTGATGCTGGAAAGCCTGCTGGCGCACACCAGTGATACCCGGGACTTCGACAAACTGCCGATCCCGTTCCGCGCCGTCGCCACGGACATCGCCAACGGCGAAAAAGTGGTGTTCCGCAAAGGCCACCTGCCGCAGGTGATCCGCGCCAGCATGTCGATCCCGGCCGTATTTGCCCCGGTCGAACTGGACGGGCGACTGCTGGTGGACGGCGGCATGACCGACAACATTCCGCTCGACGTCGCGCGGGAAATGGGCGTCGACGTAGCAATCGTGGTCGACATCGGTACCCCGCTGCGCAACCGCAAGCAACTGAGCACCGTGGTCGACGTGCTGAACCAGTCGATCACCCTGATGACCCGGCGCAACTCCGAAGAGCAACTGGCAGCCCTCAAGCCGTCGGACGTGCTGATCCAGCCGGCGCTGGCGGCATTCGGCGTCACCGATTTCGGCAAGGCCCAGGAAATGATCGACGCCGGTTACCGCGCCACGCGGATTCTCGATGCGCGTCTCGCCCTGCTCAAACCCCAACAATCCCAGGACGCCGAACTCGCTGCCGCCCGCGCTCCGGGGCAGCGCACGCCGATCATCACCGCGATCAAGGTCGAGAACGATTCGAAAGTCGGCGACGACGTGATTCGCTATTACATCCGGCAGCCCATCGGTGAGCCGCTGGACCTCGGCCGGCTGCACTCGGACATGGGCACGCTGTACGGCCTGGACTACTTCGAGCAGGTGCAGTATCGCGTGGTGCACAAGGGCCAGGATCACACCCTGGTGATCAGCGCGCGAGGCAAGCGCAGCGGCACCGATTACCTGCGGGTGGGCCTGAACCTGTCGGACGACATGCGTGGCTCCAGCGCCTTCAACCTCGGCGCCAGCTACCGCATCAACGGCATCAACCGCCTCGGCGCCGAATGGCTGACCCGGGCGCAGATCGGCGACAAACAGGAGCTGTACAGCGAGTTCTACCAGCCGCTGGATGTCGGCTCGCGCTATTTCATCGCACCCTCGGTGGTCTTCGAGGCACAGAACGTCGATGCGGTGCTCGACAATGATCCGGTCGCCCAGTACCGGGTCGAACGCTACGGTCTGGCGCTGAATGTCGGTCGACAGATCGGCAATAACGGCGAAGTGCGTTTTGGCGTGGGCGAGGCCTGGGGCAAGGCCGACGTGCGCATTGGCGACCAGGACCTGCCGAGCGAACACTTCAACGAAGGCTTCTATTCGCTGAAATATTCGTTCGACTCGCTGGACAACGTCTATTACCCCCATGAGGGCAAGGACATCAGCCTGACATTGCTGCAATTCGAACCGAGCCTGGGCTCGGACACGCGCTACCGGCAGTGGGAGTTCAAACTGGACAAGGCCATGAGCCGTGGTCCGGATACGCTGATTCTCGGTGGGCGCTATGGCCGTACGCTGGACGATACCAATGTGGTGACCTCGAGCTTCCTGCTCGGCGGAGCGCGACAGCTCTCGGGTTTCCGCCAGGACTCGATTTCCGGGCAGAACGTCAGCCTGATGCGCGCGGTGTATTACCGCCGGTTGACGCCGCGTTCGTACCTGCCGCTGGACTTCCCGCTCTACGCCGGCGCCTCGCTGGAACGGGGCCGGGCGTGGAACAACGACAATGAATTCGACAGCGGCTACATCAACGCCGCCAGCGTGTTCATCGGTTTCGATACGCCGCTGGGGCCGTTGAATTTCACCTATGGCTTGAACGATGCGAATGAGCAGGCGGTTTATCTGAACCTGGGGCAGACGTTCTAACCACTTTTGCGAGCAGGTCGAATCGTCGCACCGTCGTTCCCACGGGGAAAACGTACCCCAGTGGGAGCGAGCCTGCTCGCGAAGGCGTCAGGACGGGCACCGCAGCAGCGCATGACACTCAGATCAACGGATACCGGCCAATAGGGTTCTGGCCGTTTGCTTGAGCGGCTCATCCCCTTCCTTGAGCAGTTCATTGAGCAAGGCAATCGCGCTGTCGATGTCGCCGTCATCGATGCAGGTCTGCGCCTGTTCGAGTTTCTCCGAGCCGCCAGCCGGCTCCGGCTCCTGCAACGTCAGCGGCTCCAGGGTGAGTGAAGACGGTGGATCGCTGAACGCATTGAGAAAGTCATCGTCCAGCGGCTGCGCGTCCGGCTCGGGGATCCATTCCAGCTCGGCCTCGTCACTCACGCTTTCGGGCAATTCGAAGTCCGTCGGCAACATCTCAAGGCTCGAACCCGACGCGGAGGGGCTTGCTGAAGTTTGATCGGCTGTCGCGCGGCCGTCCTCCAGATCCCAACTGGACGCCATCGACAGCTCACCCAGATTCAACTCGAATTCATCCTCCGGCGCCGGTTGTGCCGCCGCAATCGGTGCAGCGGCGATGACAGGCAACACTGGCGCTATCGCAGCCACACTGTTGAGCTTCGGATGCCGCGCACGAATCGCCTCCAGTTGCTGCGGATCAACCCCCGCCCCGCGCAACCGGTGTTCCTGTTGCTCATATTCTGCGCTGGCACCCTGGCGCCCCAGCACTTCGAGCAATTGCACCCCCAGATCGGCGCGCTCCGGCTCCTTGTCCAAGGCATTGCGTAACAGCCCGACGGCTTCGTTCAGGCGCCCATAGGCCAAGTAAATGCCCACCGCCTCCAGCACATCACCCGCCGCCGGTTCTTCACGATGCTCGGGTGCTGCGCTGATGCCGGCCGAGGGGGCGACCGGTGTGTCATCCAGGTCCGGGGGAAGACCTGCCGGGACAATCGCCAGCGGCGCAACATCCTGAGCCTGTTGCCGGCGACGGCGCATCAATAGCCCGCCACCCAACAATCCCAGCAACAGCAGCAAACCGCCGAGCAGCGGCCAGTTGAGACCTTCGTCTTCGGCTGGCGGCGCGATGGGCGCTGGCGCAGGTGCCGGCGGCGTGATGGCCGGTGCCGGCGGCTTTTGCAGCTCGGTCAAACGCGTTTGCAGATCGCTGACCTGTTTTTTGCCATCGGCAATCTGGGCATCCTGCGCCTGCAGTTTCGCGTTCAGCTCATCGACGGTCTTTTGCAATTGTTGGTTCTGCAGCACGCTGGCCGCCAACTGCTCGGTCAGTGCCGCGTTGGCCGGTGCGGCAGGCGTGGATGGCACTGGCGCAGAAGGTGCGACGTCGCGCTTGCCTTGGGCAGCCTGGGGCGCCGCCGTGGCGGGTTCAACGGCGGGAAATTCAGAAGATTGCGGGCGTGGCTCGGGCTCGTCCGTGGCCGGCACGATGTTCGGCGAACCGGGCGGATCGATCAGCACCGTGTACTCGCGCAGCAAGCGGCCGTTGGGCTGATTGAGCTGCAGCAGAAAATTCAGAAAGGGTTCTTTGACCGGTTTGCGCGAGGTCACCCGGATCATCTGGCGATTGCCATGCAGGATCGGCGCGAACTGAAGGTCGTTTAGGAAAAACACCCGCTCGACCCCGGCCCGGCCGAACTCATCGGCCGTGGCCAGGCTCACCGAGAGGTCGCTGGTACTGAGGCCACCGGCATCGACCAGCGCGATGTCGGCCTTGAGCGGCTGATTGAGGCCCGAGTGAACAGTGATGTCCCCCAGGCCCAGAGCCATCGACCAGGTCGAATAGCTGAATACGCCAGCGACCAGCAGCCATTTGGCGCCACCGCGCAGTACCACGTGCCGACTTGCGAGCATGAGCATCCCTTAAATAAGCAAAACCGACTTCTATGCGTTCGCACATCCGGTACGAACACGATATTGCCCAGTAGTTCTTATAGTCTGCTCAGCGCAATCCCTCAAAAAAGCGGCGCGCAGTTATGCCTCAAGATTTTTCCAGGTTGGCCAGAATGTGCCCGTGAACGCGCATGCACACCTTCATATCCGCCTCATCGATACCGACGAACAGTTCGCTGCGCAGTTGCGTGGCAATGGTCTCGATTTGTTCGATCAGCGGCAGCGCCGGCGCGCACAGAACGATTTTTTTCGCCCGGCGGTCTTCCATCACGGACTGGCGTTGCACCAGGCCCTGACTCTCCAGGCTATCGAGCAAGCGCGCGAGGGTCGGGCCTTCGACGCCGACGCTTTGCGCCAGCTCGCGTTGGGTCGGTGCGTCTTCGAAACGCGCCAGATGCAGCAGCACCAGCCAGCGCGCCTGGGACAACCCCAGACCCGCCAGCCGGCGGTCCAGTTCGGCACGCCAGCCGCGGGACATCTGGGCCAGTTGCATGCCAAAGCGGTGTTGATCGGTTAACGGCATAAAACACTCATGAGTAGACTGACAAATAGAGAAAAACTAATTATTAGTCAGCTAAGCATGACATTTGGCTATAGGCAAGAGCCGACCTGTACTGAATCGTTACAACTGCCTGACGGTTGGCGCAAACGCCATCTTACATTTCGAATTCAGATTGCAGCGCAGCCCTTACGCAGTAAAGGACGCCTTCCGGAACCCGACCGGCGAACAGCTCGGCGACTTCAGCGACCGACGGCAACTCGCCCTCGCCGTCGAGGAACGCGTCCTGCACTTCGCCCATCAGCTCTTCAGGCAGATCCAGCGCCTGTTCCAGCGACAGCTGCTGCTTGCCGATGGCCTCGGCGAGCATGGTGTAGACGTTCTTTTCCGAGCACTGCAGCTGCCCGGCGATCTGCATCGGGGTCATGCCGGCGCGGGCCAGGGTGATCAGTTCGTGACGCACGTCGGCCACCACCTTCGGCGCTTCGGCCTCGCCGCCGAGCACTTCGAGGAAGGCCTCGCCGTAACGCTCCAGCTTGCGCGCACCGACACCGCTGACCCGGGCCATGTCGGCCAGCGAGGTCGGCTGGCTGCGGAGCATTTCCAGCAGCGTCGAGTCGGGGAAGATGACGTACGGCGGCACGCCATGTTCTTCGGCCAGTTTGCGCCGCAGGGCACGCAGGGCTTCCCACTGTTCGCGCTCCTCAAAGCGCACCAGTTGGCTGGCCGGGCTCTTGCTGGCGGTTTTGGCGGTGGCTTGCGGCTTGAGGTCGCGGCGCAGTTCCAGGGTCACTTCACCCTTGAGCAGCGGCCGGCAGGTGTCGCTCAGGCGCAAGCCGCCATAGCCTTCATGATCGACATCCGCCAGACCGCGCGCCACCAACTGGCGGAACAGCGAGCGCCATTCGCTCTCGCTCAGCGCCTTGCCAACACCGAACACCGACAGGTGCTGATGGCCGAAGCTGCGGACCTTTTCGTTGTCCTTGCCCAGCAGCACGTCGACCAGATGGCCGACGCCATAGCGCTGACCGGTGCGATAGATCGCTGACAGTGCCTGACGCGCCGGCTCGGTGGCGTCCCAGGTCTGCACGCCATCAACGCAGTTGTCGCAGTGGCCGCATGGTTCGGGCATGTCCTCGTCAAAATACGCGAGCAGGGTCTGCCGCCGGCAGCGGGTCTCTTCGCAGAGCGAGAGCATGGCGTCGAGCTTGTGCTGCTCCAGACGCTTGTGGCGCTCGTCGCCTTCGGAGTTCTGCAGCATCTGCTTGAGCATCACCACGTCTTGCAGGCCGTAGGCCATCCACGCATCCGCCGGCAGGCCATCCCGACCGCCGCGACCGGTTTCCTGATAATAGGCTTCAAGGGATTTCGGCAGATCGAGGTGCGCGACGAAACGCACGTTGGGCTTGTCGATGCCCATGCCGAACGCCACGGTGGCAACCATGATCAGGCCTTCCTCGTTGAGGAAGCGTTTCTGGTGATAGGCACGCAGATCATTGGGCAGACCGGCGTGATACGGCAGCGCCGGGAAGCCCTGCTCGCTCAGGAATGCGGCCACTTCCTCGACCTTCTTGCGCGACAGGCAATAGACGATGCCGGCATCGCTGCGCCGCTCGGCAAGGAACGCCAGCAACTGCTTGCGCGGCTGCTCCTTGGGCACGATGCGGTAGAAAATGTTCGGCCGGTCGAAGCTCGACAGGAAGCGCTCGGCGTTCTGCAGGTGCAGGCGCTCGACGATTTCTTCGCGGGTGCGCTTGTCAGCCGTGGCCGTCAGGGCGATGCGCGGGACATTCGGGAATAACTCCGCCAACTGCCCCAGTTGCAGGTATTCACGACGGAAGTCATGACCCCATTGCGACACGCAGTGCGCTTCGTCGATGGCGAACAGGGCGATCTCGAGGCTTTGCAGGAAGGCCAGCATGCGCGGCTGCACCAGACGTTCCGGCGCCAGATAAAGCATCTTCACTTCGCCACGCTTGATCCGCGCCGCGAGGTCGCGCTGCTGTTCGGCGCTCAACGTGGAGTTCAGCGCCGCAGCGGCCACGCCCAGCTCTTCGAGGGTGGCGACCTGATCGTCCATCAAGGCGATCAACGGCGACACCACCACCGCCAGGCCGTCGCGCAACAGCGCTGGCACCTGGAAGCACAAGGACTTGCCGCCACCGGTAGGCATCAGCACCAGCGCATCACCGCCGCTGGCCACGCGCTCAATGATTGCACCCTGACGGCCACGGAAACTGTCGTAGCCGAAGATGTCCTTGAGGACGCGTTGAGCCTGTTCGAGCATAGAAACTCCAAAAATCTACCGAAACATCCCTGCACAGGCTGGTTCAGGACAGCCACAGCTGCTTAAACAAAACGTAAGAGCGCATTGCCAGACCACCGCAATACGAGCAGGGAGCGCAAAACGCGGCAGTATACCCGAGCCCTCCCCGGCAGGGGGTGCCGCTGAGAAGACTCATCCAGACACAACTCCCTGCTCCCCCTGTAGGAGCTGCCGAAGGCTGCGATCTTTTGATGTTGATCTTGAAAAACAAAATCAAAAGATCGCAGCCTTCGGCAGCTCCTGCAGGGATAGGCGGTGGATCTGCCAGGCCGTGACGGGGCAAATCTGCCGTGCGGCTGGCTTGAGCGCTCAAGAAGGCCTAGAATTCCCGCATTGTTTATTCCCCCAAGGTAGCCCCGTAATGTCCTTCGCTGAGCAACTAACCCGCCTGCAAGTCTTTCTCGACGCCGACGAGCTGCACGAAGAGGCGCTGGATTACGTGGCCGCCCACGGTTACCTGACCGCGCTGTCGATCTGTGCAGAAGAAGTGCCGGAGCGCGAGTGGATCGACGCCCTGTTCGCCGAAGAGCCGCATTACAGCAGCGACGCGCAGCGCGAAGAGATCGAAGCCACCCTGATCGGCCTCAAGGCGCACATCGCCCGTCAACTGGCGTCCGATGAAGAGTTCGAGCTGCCGTGCGAACTGGACCTGGGCGACGACCCGGACGACTCCGAACTGCGCGGCTGGTGCATCGGTTTCATGGAAGGCGTGTTCCTGCGTGAAGCCGCCTGGTTCGAAACCGCCGAAGAAGAAGTCAGCGAAATGCTCCTGCCGATCATGGTCGGTTCGGGCCTGTTCGACGAACAGCCAGAGTTCGAAGACATCGCCAAGGACGCCAACCTGATGGACGACATGATCGTGCAGATCCCGGAAGCCCTGACCGCGCTGTACCTGCTGTGCCAGGCGCCAGACGAAAAACCGGCGATCCTCAAGCCACGTCACCACTAAGATCCGGCCTATGGACAACCCCATAGGCAACCGCCCCCTGATGTTGCGCTACATCCTGCTGGCCATCGGCTGGCTCAGCGTGGCATTGGGGGTGATCGGGATATTCCTGCCGGTCCTGCCCACCACTCCTTTCCTTCTGCTCGCAGCGGCCTGCTTCGCGCGCAGCTCTCCGCGTTTCTATCGCTGGCTGGTCGAACATCCGAAACTCGGCCCATGGATCCGCGACTACCTCGACGGTAATGGCATTCCACTCAAGGGCAAGGTCTACGCGATCGGGCTGATGTGGGCGAGCATTCTGTTCTCCTGCTATCTGGTGCCACTGCCGTGGGCGCGGGGGTTCATGCTGACCAGTGCGGTGCTGGTGACGGTGTATATCCTGCGCCAGAAGACGCTGGACAAATCCTGACCCCATCTCCTCGACATTTCCGGTTTTATCCAAAAACAACACGCCACCCTTCTATCGCAAGGGTTTCGAGTCAGAAACCACTGACATCGACGACGACCTTTCGTCAGAAAAAGCTTCCTACCTGTTATTTCTGACAGTAGCCAGCCGAGACGCTTTCAGCGCTGAATAACTCCACGTCCTTTGTCCCCGACAGTTCGCCCGGAGTTCTGACCATGGTCACTCAGCCTCAGCAAAACCTTGCCCCCCTGTCCTTGCTAGACCCGGTAATCCCCGGGCGTACCCAGCCCATCCTGCCTGATCTCGGGTGGGGTATAAACCTGGCGGCGGCACGACTCAACTTTCCCGAGAAAGGCCTGCAAGTCCAGATCCCCATCTGGCCCGGTAAAGCTATCGGCGACAGCCTCAAGCTGTTTCTCAATCATGAGCAGGTCGACCAGCACACCATTGCAGATACGGCCGAGACCAGGGAGCCCTCTACCTTATGGGTACCGCCAAAAAAAATGGAGTCCGGCTCATACGAGCTCACCTACGAAGTAAAACAATTCGGCCAGAAGGAAGAGCGCCCGGATCAGCCCCTCAAACTCTACGTCAAACTTGAACTTCCCGGAGGCCAGGACACTGACCCTGGGGATGGCCACTCCAATCTGTCGATGTCGATCCCGCAGGCAATCATCGACCAGGGCGTGGACAAGGCAATCGCCGAAAAAGGCTTCTTGATTACCATCTTGCTGTATCCGCTTATAGCCGTGGGCGATGTCATCTTCATGAGCTGGGGTGGTTTCTTGGTGCAGTCCACTCCGGTCACTGCGGAACAGATCAGCGACCCGGCCAACCACCCCATCCAAGTGGAAATCACCCCTGAGGTCATTGCGCGTGCCGGTGACACCAACGAAACAGGATTGGCGGTCAGCTTCATGGTGCGCGACATCGTCGGCAATCAATCGCAGGACTGGAGCAAGGCAACCCGCATCTTTGTCAGTACGGCTACGGACTTGCTGGACGCCCCTATCGTCCATGAGGCCTTCAACAACGTGCTTGATATCGACAAACTGGGCGATAACGACATCACGGTTCAGGTCACGGCCAAACCCCCACTGTTCGAGCTTGACGACGTCATCTACGTGCGGATGCGTGGCACCACCGTGGAGGGCGAAACCATCGAAGTCGTTGCGCCCACCCAGACCATCGACAACCTCCCGCACAATTACGATTTCAAGCTGCCCATCGCAGCCGTACGCAAGCTGGTCAAGACCCAGATCGTTTTCTCATTCTGGCTGCAACGTCCGGGCAGCTCCAAGCCCTTGCGATCCAGGGGGCAGTTTGTAAATGTCATCGGGCAGGCCAAACGTCTGTCGGCGCCGATTGCCGAAGATGCGCAACAAGGCGCCCTCGACCCCGATTTGCCGCGCACCCGCATCCGCATACCGTTTGACGAGCTCATCAAGTCCGATACCGGTATCAAACTGCTCTTGCTCGGTACCCGTCCCGACGGCAGCACCTATCTGCCTGATATTCCCCTACATGTTCCGGACGACGAACAAGCGGACGACCCCAACGGTTTCTTCATCGTCGTTGAAGGCACACACCTCAAGACCGTCGAAGGCGGAACCCTGGAGTTTTGGTACCTTCTGCTGACGGACGAGAATGGTCAGGTCGTCGAGCGGGAGTCCGTGCACGCGGCGGTGCTCCAGGTGGGCGAGCCACAGTTTGAACTGATCAAACCAAGCGTCGAGGGTGAGAAAGACGGCGCCCTGGAGCCGAACGATCTGCCCTTTGGCACCAGCGTGCTCACCTGCCCCCGGCCCATCGCATCTCCGTGGCAGTCTCAGGATCAAGTGACTTACACCTGGACTGGCGAGAACTCAGGCACCACAGGCAACACAATCACACTCAATGCCGTGACCGCCGGAGGGGACCTGAGAATCACTCTCAGTGTCGCGTTCGTTGCCACGCACATCGAACCCAACCGCGGCAAGACAATCACCGTCCGCTACCAGGTTCTGCGCGTTGCGACGGGCAAGATCAGCTATTCAAACCCGTTGGTATTCACGGTGGGTCAGGCACAAGAGCAATTGCTGGATCCGGCAAAAGTACGCGAAGCGCCTGATGGCGTGCTCGACCCGGCCGACGTGCCGGTCTCGGCTACCGTGCTGATTGCCGCCAACCGTGCGGAGAATGCCGGCGATCACTTTTACATGAAGTGGCGCACCGCTGATGGCAGCGTCAATGAGGACTATGACAAGACTATTTCCGGTAACAACAAGGGCAAGGAGGTGGAGTTTGGGATTGCTCGGTCCATTGTGCTGGCCAGCCTGAACCAGACCGTCACCCTCAGTTATCACGTCGAGCTGTTCGAAGGTGGCACCTCCACCGGCGAGGATTACACATTGCGCGTGGAAGCGGCGCCTGGCGTGAAACTGCCGGTGGCCACGTTCCGGGAAGCCAGCGGCCCGCAAAAAGACCAGATCAATCCTCACGATGTTTACCCCCTGGGCGCTACGGTGATCATTGCAGCCAGTGCCGCACTTAAGTCCGGCGATCAGGTGCATATAAAAGTGGAAGGCAATACCACATTCATAGAGTCCCACACGGTCCTGGAGGATCAGGAAGATAACGAACTGGCGGTGGGCAGGGTTAATCATGCGTTCATTGTCGAAAACCTTGATCGCAGCCTTTCCCTCACCTATACGGTCACCCGCAAGGCAGGCGGGACCGATGGACCGTCTGATCCGACGGTCTACGATGTCCGCGAGGTGATTGGCGCAGGTTTGTTGAAAGTCATGGGAGCCCGCTTCAACCGCAGCACCTACAGGTCCTCCGGTGCTTCACATGTGTTGAGTGCGTTCAATGCCACAAGCGGCCAACCATTGCAGGCGCAGTGGAAATATCCGGACGACAGCCACTGGACGACCGCCAGTACCTGGTATGACACGCATCCGGAACAGCCGCTGCAAGTGCGCACGACGGACGACGCACTGACTCTGAACCCGGCGAACATCTTCGGCAACGGCAATGACCAAACGCTCACCGGGCAGTCTGCCTATGTTGCGCATCGCAATGTGGGGGATGTCGTGGGCTGGGGCCTTGCTGCCTACGGGGCAGCGATACCCTCGACCATCATCACCATGGATGACATTGTCGAGGTGAGTTGCACCCGCAGTGCCTTTGCCGCCCGCCGCGCCAACAGTGCGGTCGTGGTCTGGGGCACCGCCGCCGAAGGTGGCAGCATGGCCGGTATTGCACCTCTGGGCTTCAAACAGGTGGTGGGCAACTCCGTCGCCTTCGCCGGCTTGAAGTTGACAGGGCAAGTGGTCGCATGGGGCGACGCTGCCAATGGTGGCACCGTACCGGACCCCGTCAGTGCACTGAGTGACATTACTCAGGTGGTGTCTGCCGGGCAGGCGTTTGCCGCGTTGCGGGCCACCGGTCACGTGGTGGCGTGGGGGCTGGAAACCAATGGTGGAAGCGTGCCGGGCGAAATTGCCGGGCTGACCGATATCAAGACATTGATCGGCAGCTTCGGGGCCTTCGCCGCACACCGGGCCAACGGCCGGATTGTCGGTTGGGGCAACGCCACTTATGGCGGAGATGTGCCTGCCGCCATCGCAGTCTTGACCGACATCATCGAATTGAGTTGCGCCAACGCTCAGGCGTTCGTCGCGCGACGTGCCACCGGCCAGGTTGTGGCCTGGGGCACACCGGAGTATGGCGGCACCATCGACCCTCTGATCGAGGGCTTGACAGATATTGTCGAAGTCAGCTCAACCTGGCGCGCCTTTGCCGCCCGTCGCGGCAACGGGCGCGTGGTGGCATGGGGCAGGCCAGCAGAGGGCGGCTCGGTGCCGGGTCCCATCGCCACTCTGGATGACATTGTGCAGGTATGTGGGTCTTCCCAGGCGTTCGCAGCACTGCGCAAAAACGGCACGGTGGTCGCTTGGGGCGATGTCACGGTGGGCGGGGATACAACGCCTGTGGCGGATCAATTGATCAACGTGGTGACGCTTTACAGCAACACCACCGGGTTCACCGCCCTGACGTCCGACGGCCGTGTTGTCACCTGGGGCGTAGCTGGCGGCGGTGGCGACAGCAGCACAGTGCAGGAGCTTCTGAGAGGCAAGGTCTCTTACCTGGCCACCGCTGCTACAAGGGGGCTGGCACTGAAAGCCAGTCGCAGGGCGATGCTCTACGCCTCCCGATAACCCTGATCTGCGCGATCTTCAACCCTGTAGCCCGGCGCTCCCACGGGAGCGCCGCCGACTGCTGCTCAATAGGTGAAACCATGTCTGCCACAGCTCCCACCCTCAAAGCGCCTTCAGTGGACGAGGCTCCAGACGGCGTACTGAATCCTGAAACCCTCCCCGTCACAGGCGCCACGGTGCGCATCACCCCTTACGACAATATGGCCTTTCGTGACGGGGTCTACCTTTATGTCGGCGATCACTACGCCGACGACATCCCCATCAGCCAGAGCGCAGTGGGCAAAGATGTGGAATTCATTGTTCAAGCGAAAGAGTTCATCGCCAACGACAACAACATCGTGCCCATCCGCTACAAGGTTCAGCGCCATCAAGGGGCACTTGAAGAATCGCTGACCCTGGAGCTGCGACTCGACGCAGGGTTCGAAAGCGATGCACGCCTGGACCTGAGTGCTGAAAACTACGTGGCCTCGGTGGATAAGCCCCCCATGGAAATCCCCGCGTTTGCGCGCATGACCCGAGAGGCCAAGTGGGGCCAGGGACCGTACGTGTACAGCAGCAGCGACGAACGCATTGCCAGCGTCAAGTCAACGTCCGGCGAGGTCACGGCACTGCGCAATGGGGCGTGCACCATCACGGCGACAGATGCCCAGAACCGGACGCAAGGTTACGTGATGACGATCAGCGGTATCCAGGAACTGCACTTTCTCAGCACCGGAGCCGACTGGGAGGGCATGAAGGTTCTGTGCATGCAAGCCAAAGTGCAACCGGTCACGCTGGCCCAGATCAAACGCCTTTGGTCACTGTATTACCCCAGCAGCGGCCAAGTGGCCGTATACCTTGGCTGGCTGCATTACCCGATATGGACAGGAGACGCCTTGGGAGCGGGAACCGCCTGGTCCTATGACCTGGACGGTTCGAACGTCAATGACAATGCCCGTGGCGATGACGTTGAGACTTTCCATCAGGTTGTCGGTATCAAACGCGCCTGAAGTCGAGCCAAGGACAGCATCATGACCCTGACCAGAACGCTGCTGCTCGGCCTCTGGCTGTTCAACAGCCAAGCCTTTGCCATCACCGGCCCGGAGGTGGCGCAGTTGCTCAATAACCGCTACCAGAACACCACCGCCGACTGCGTGGGCGATCACCCGGCGTACTTTTGCAGCGGCGTTCTGGTGCGCGGCAGCGCCGAGACAGGCGAGTTCTGGAAGCACAGTGAAATCGCCACTCAACTCGGCGCGGAAAGCTTCAGTTATCTGCGCGCCGACCTCGGCACCCGACAGCTGACGCAGAAAAACGGCGTGGTGTTCAGCGATACCTTCACCGCCATCGGCAAATTTCAGACGCTGGACGTGTTGTGTGCCTACCCATTTACGTTCGCCATGACGGGCACCCGTCCCGACTTCGGCTGCGGCCCACTGGCCGCTCGCGCCGAACCGGATCCTTCCTCCTGCGCCGCGCAGGGCGTCAGCGATGCCCAGGGCTGGATCGCGCACTTCCAGCAACAAGGCCTGCAACCTGACAAGCAATGTTCGCTCAGCAGCCAGGCACCCGCGCTGTTCAAGGCCAGTCTGGTTGCCCATCAAGGTCTTGATGGCTCATGGGCTGCAAGCCCCAACCTGCTGCAGATCAAAAACTGGGACGCCAACGCCCCCAGGCAAATCCCGATCCAGGCCCTGTTTTACGACATCACCCAGACCGGCGCATTGCTCGGTGCGCAAAAGGATCAGCGCGATTACTTCATCGCCACCGGGGACTGGCTGCCGATCCTGCGCATGAACCTGAACCAGGCCCCGGATGGTGTGTTCGGGTTCCAACAGCAAGATCAGTTGTACACCGGCTATGAAGTGGCTTCGCGCTTGAATGCGCGGTATGCAGATACATCTCCCACTTGTCGGGGAGGTACAGCCTCCCACTACTGCAATGGCGTGTTAATACGCACTACCGATGTTTCTACCGCCTTTCATTCCTGGAATCCCAGCCCCCAATCCATCGCCGGTAACGGGGTCTCATACACCTATGCACGCGTCGATGCGCTCATCAAAAAAGTTTTCAAAGCCCAAGGATTCATTACCAGGGAATCCTTTGCCCCCACCGGCAAGCCGCTGGAAGTGCGCTGTCTTTACCCGAACGATTCCCACACCGGTGGTGGCCCTCAAGATATTTGCAGGGCGCATGTCGGGCTGTGTGCTGAAGTCGGTGTCACAACATCTGAAGAATGGGTCAGGCGCTATGCGGCAACCCCCGTTTTGGGGTGCGCGTTCGATACCGAACCGGCCAACTTTCAACTCGCCACTACCGCGCGCCCCCACTCGAACGATCCCTACGGCTGGAATGAGTTGATCATGGCACCTTGGTCAGAAGATCAACCGGAAAAACTGCCACTAGAAGCATTCACCGTCAATTTCCCCTCTATGTCAGAAGGAGATGGCCTTAGTGGTGCGCGCTTCATCCAACGAGACTATTTCCAGGTTACGGGCCGCTTCATACCGTTGATCCGCGTTAATTTCGACGCTGCTCCAGCAAACGTTTTTAGCTACGCCCCTGAAGATCAAGCGGTTCAGGACACGACGATGTCCAGTTTGTCCCGCGCGATTCCCAACCTTCCCGCAACATCACGTGACGACTGAACGAAATGGCTAGCAAACGTGTGTCTGTCCTTCTGCTGCTGACATTGCTCATGGTTTGCGACCATCTCTACGCCATCACCGGCCCGGAGGTGGCGCACCTGCTCAATAACCGCTACCAGAACACCACGGCCGACTGCGTGGGCGATCACCCGGCGTACTTTTGCAGCGGCGTTCTGGTGCGCGGCAGCGCCGAGACAGGCGAGTTCTGGAAGCACAGTGAAATCGCCACTCAACTCGGCGCGGAAAGCTTCAGTTATCTGCGCGCCGACCTCGGCACCCGACAGCTGACGCGGAAAAACGGCGTGGTGTTCAGCGATACCTTCACCGCCATCGGCAAATTTCAGACGCTGGACGTGTTGTGTGCCTATCCATTTACGTTCGCCATGACGGGCACCCGTCCCGACTTCGGCTGCGGCCCACTGGCCGCTCGCACCGAACCGGACCTTTCCTCCTGCGCCGCGCAGGGCGTCAGCGATGCCCAGAGCTGGATCGCGCACTTCCAGCAACAGGGCCTGCAACCTGACATGCAATGTTCGCTCAGCAGCCAGGCACCCTTGCTGTTCAAGGCCAGCCTGGTTGCCCATCAAGGCCTCGGTGGCACATGGGCTGCAAGCCCCAACCTGCTGCAGATCAAAAACTGGGACGCCAACACCCCCAGGCAAATCCCGATCCAGGCCCTGTTTTACGACATCACCCAGACCGGCGCCTTGCTCGGTGCACAAAAGGATCAGCGCGATTACTTCATCGCCACCGGGGACTGGCTGCCGATCCTGCGCATGAACCTGAACCAGGCGCCGGATGGTGTGTTCGGGTTCCAACAGCAAGATCAGTTGTACACCGGCTATGAAGTGGCCGCACAGATGAATGCGCGGTACCAGGATGTGGCTGCGTCGTGTGCAAATGGCACGCCCGCCTACTACTGCAATGGCGTTCTGATTCGCGGAGCGGACGCCTCGGCCGGCTTTCATGCGTGGAACCCCAGCCCGAATTCGGTTGGTCGTAACGGCGTTTCGTTTTCATATGTCAGGGATGATGTGGGCACAATCGGTCTGGCCGGTAATCAGGGTTTCACGTTCAAGGAGTCATTCGCCCCCACCGGACATCCGGCGATCCTGCGCTGCTCTTACCCCGCCAATGCGGGCACCAGCGGAATTCCCGACAGTTGTCGCGCCAGTTGCGAGTCGCAAAACATCACCACTGTGGCAACCTGGCAAGCAAGGTACGCCGCCAGTCCTGGGACTAGCTGCGCCTTCAGTAATACGCCGGCAGCGTTCCAGCTCAGCATCGCTGTACGCGCCGTGATGAGCGCCAGCGCCAGACAAAACTGGAATGAAATCATCATTGCCGCGTGGCCTCAGGACATTCCCGAACAAATTCCTCTGGAGGCGCTGTTCTACCTGTCAGGTAACGCTGCGGCCCTGAACAATGCGAAGTTCATCCAGCGCGATTACTTTCAACAGACCGCCCGTTACCTGCCGATTGTGCGGATGAATCTGCGGACCACCGATCACCGTCCGTTCACTTACGACACAGCCGACCAGACCTTGCAGGGAACTTCGACTCAGACGCTGATCAATGGCATCACTCCGCGAGCGCCTGGGGAGTACTGACAGCATGCAAATCTGCACGACGCGAATGCTTGCCCTGTTACTGACCCTGTTCGGATGCACCTGTGATCTCTACGCCGCCACCGGCCCGGAGGTGGCACACCTGCTCAATAACCGCTACCAGAACACCACCGCCGACTGCGTGGGCGATCACCCGGCGTACTTTTGCAGCGGCGTTCTGGTGCGCGGCAGCCCCGAGACGGGCGAGTTCTGGAAGCACAGTGCAATCGCCACCCAGCTCGGCGCGGAAAGCTTCAGTTATCTGCGCGCCGACCTCGGCACCCGACAGCTGACGCGGAAAAACGGCGTGGTGTTCAGCGATACCTTCACCGCCATCGGCAAATTTCAGACGCTGGACGTGCTATGTGCCTATCCGTTTACGTTTGCCATGACAGACACCCGTCCCGACTTCGGCTGTGGCTCACTGGCCGCTCGCACCGAACCGGACCTTTCCTCCTGCGCCGCGCAGGGCGTCAGCGATGCCCAGAGCTGGATCGCGCACTTCCAGCAACAAGGCCTGCAACCTGACAAGCAATGTTCGCTCAGCAGCCAGACGCCCGTGCTGTTCAAGGCCAGCCTGGTTGCCCATCAAGGTCTAGATGGCTCATGGGCTGCCCGCCCCAACCTGCTGCAGATCAAAAACTGGGACGCCAACGCCACCAGGCAAATCCCGATCCAGGCCCTGTTTTACGACATCACCCAGACCGGCGCATTGCTCGGCGCACAAAAGGATCAGCGCGATTACTTCATCGCCACCGGGGACTGGCTGCCGATCCTGCGCATGAGCCTGCAACAAGCGCCGGATGGCGTGTTCGGGTTCAACCAGCAGGATCAGTTGTACACCGGCTATGAGGTGGCTTCGCGATTGAGTGCGCGATATGCCGATACGTCTGCAGCCTGTCGCGGTGATACCGCCGCTTACAACTGCAATGGCGTGTTGATACGGATCACCGATGCATCGCCAGCGTTTCATGCGTGGAATCCCAGTCCAGGTTCCACCCAGCGAAACGCAGTCGCGTTCTCCTACCCGCGGTCCGATGTTTTCGCAACCAGACTCGTGTATGGCAAGAACCAGGGCTTGATCATGAAAGAGCTGGCAGCCCCCGCCGCTTACCCGCTGACGCTGCGCTGCGCATTTCCTTTCGATGGGGGGACTGACTTCAGATCAGAGGGTTGCAACGAACATAGTTACGACCCGGTGCGTAGCCGGCCTTGTGACGAACAAGGCATCAGCAGTGGCGAACAATGGGTGGCGCTTTTTTATACGCTTTCTCACACGAGCACTGGCTGCAGCTTCAACGGCAGTCAGTCACAGTTCGAGCAGAGCATCGTGGCGCGTTCCTTTTTGAAAGAGGCCGACCAGACCCGGCACAACGAGGTCGTCATCGCCTCCTGGCCGCAAGACATCGGAGCCCAACTGCCACTTGAAGCTTTTTTCTACATCGCGGCGGCTGGAAAGGCCAATGCGGCTTTTTTCCAGAACGATTATTTCCAGCAGACCGGGCGTTTTCTGCCAGTTGTGCATTTGAATCTTGCAGATGCCGGTCATGAATTCACCTATGACCCCGCCGATCAAAATGTTTCAGATCTCTCACTGCCGAACCCGCTGAACGCGTTGCAGCCTGTGTCCTCCCACTCGACAGCGTTGGAGTCTTCCAAATGAACAAATCCATTTCGATGCTCAAACAGTGGCTGCTCCCCCTCTGGCTGTTTAGCAACCTGGCATTTGCTGCCACCGGCCCGGAGGTGGCGCAGTTGCTCAATAACCGCTACCAGAACACCACGGCCGACTGCGTGGGCGATCACCCGGCGTACTTTTGCAGCGGCGTTCTGGTGCGCGGCAGCGCCGAGACAGGCGAGTTCTGGAAGCACAGTGAAATCGCCACGCAACTCGGCGCGGAAAGCTTCAGTTATCTGCGCGCCGACCTCGGCACCCGACAGCTGACGCGGAAAAACGGCGTGGTGTTCAGCGATACCTTCACCGCCATCGGCAAATTTCAGACGCTGGACGTGTTGTGTGCCTATCCATTTACGTTCGCCATGACGGGCACCCGTCCCGACTTCGGCTGCGGCCCACTGGCCGCTCGCACCGAACCGGACCTTTCCTCCTGCGCCGCGCAGGGCGTCAGCGATGCCCAGAGCTGGATCGCGCACTTCCAGCAACAGGGCCTGCAACCTGACATGCAATGTTCGCTCAGCAGCCAGGCACCCTTGCTGTTCAAGGCCAGCCTGGTTGCCCATCAAGGCCTCGGTGGCACATGGGCTGCAAGCCCCAACCTGCTGCAGATCAAAAACTGGGACGCCAACGCCCCCAGGCAAATCCCGATCCAGGCCCTGTTTTACGACATCACCCAGACCGGCGCATTGCTCGGTGCGCAAAAGGATCAGCGCGATTACTTCATCGCCACCGGGGACTGGCTTCCGATCCTGCGCATGAACCTGCAACAGGCGCCTGATGGTGTGTTCGGGTTCCAACAACAAGATCAGTTGTACACCGGCTACGAGGTGGCTTCGCGCTTGAATACGCGGTATGAGCAGACCGCGTCGACCTGTCAGGCAGGTAAAACCGCGTACTTCTGCAATGGTGTTCTGTTACGCGGAACCACGGCTTCCAGGGCTTTTCACATGTGGAATCCCAGCCCTACGTCTGTGGGCAACGGTGGTGTTTCCTTTACGTATCTACGCAGGGATGCGGGACTGACCAAGCCGGTTTATTCGCAGGGTTTTCTGGTTCGCGAAAGCTTTGCACCTGCGGCTTACCCGCTGATCGCGATGTGCGCCTATCCCTTCGATGGCGGCACCAGCCGTCCGCTGGACACCTGTCGCGTGCGCGGCGACATGTGTGACGAGCTGGGCATCACCAGTGTGCAGGCATGGGCAACTCGATACGCCAGTACACCACGCAGCAGCTGTGCTTTCAATATCGACCCGGCGCAGTTCCAGCTCAACATCGACGTCCGTCCGACCGTCACCAACGGCGATGGCTGGAACGAGGTGATGATCCAGACCTGGCCGCAGGACATCCCGCTGCAGATCCCGCTTGAAGCGTTCTATTACAGCCTCAAAGCGCACTACAACGCGAAAGGGTTGGAACAGGCTCAGTTCGCCCAACGCGATTACTTCGAGGTCACCGGACGCTTCTTGCCCATTGTCCTGATTGACCTCGAAGCGCCGGCGGGTCAGGTCTTCGGATACAACCCCGCCGATCAGCTTGCCCCCGGAGCGCCCGCAGCCAATTGATCACCTGAAAATAGCCAGCACTCGCCATCGTGCCAATCGAGCAACGCCTCCCTGCCTGAACCGCATTACTTTTGATGAGGATTTTAGTCATGACCCACCTGCGTTCCTTCCTGTTTCCACGGTTGCAAAACGATATTTCTCCGCAGGCACTGCGGCCGTTGCTGATCGCAGGACTGATAGAGCCGATCGTCGACGGGGACGGCGGTATCAACTACAACACGTACCACGATTGGCCCGACGGTTTGTTCTGTGCCGTCAATGCCTACGCGCCGCCCATGCGCACAGGCGACACGCTCGATATCTATTGGGGGAAGGACAACAAGATCTTTACCCGGGCTCTGCAGGATGACGAAGATGACAGCAACAAACCGGTGTTTTTCTTTTTGCCGGTCACCAACATCCATCCAGGCTGGGTCGATGAGGTCTACTACGTACTGACCCGTGCGGGGCATACCACCCCTGAAGAGCCCTCTGTACCTTTGCGAGTGCTGGTGAAACTGGATTTGCCGGGCGGAGTAGACAAAGAGCCTCACAAGCCCGGTCACTCGGAGTTGCATATCGTGCAACTGCCGCAGGACGTCATCGAGAACGGCGTGGATGCCGTCTGGACAGCCAACGGTGTTGACATGACCATTGCCCGATATCCGAACATGGCCGTGCACGATGTCATTCAGGTCAAATGGGGCCAGGTCCTCCTCTCGCCCCATAGCGTCAGCGCGGATGAAGTCGCCGGGACGACCCCCATCGTGGTCACGGCCCTCCCGAACGACATAGTGGCCGCGGGTGACAGCGACGCACTGTTGGTGCGCTACGAGATTCATGACCAAGTGTGGAACTACTCTGCAGACTGGTCCCAATCTACCTATGTCAAGGTCCAGTCCGAAGTCCGTCAGTTGGTTGCACCCATCATCCAGGAATCCTTCAACGGCATCATTGATCTCGACAAGCTGGGTGATAGCGATGTCAACGTGAGGGTTAATGTAAAACCCGGCGAGTTCGACCTGGATGACACCGTTACCCTCAAATGGACAGGCACGCCAAAAACCGGCAATCCGTTGGTCAATGTGCAATCAAAAATCGTGAACAGTATCCCCGGCGTCCTCAACTTTCAGATTCCGAATACGGAGGTCCGGGCGATTGCCGGGGGCAGCGCCGACGCGTCGTATGTGCTGTACAAAAAAAACGGCGGCCCCCCGTTCCCGTCCAAACGCGCATTCACCGAAGTCGTCGCGCAAATGCCTGCTCCGGTTCTCAAAGAGGCCATGGGCGATACCGTGATGTCCGGTATAGGAGTGGCCACCGTGGAGATTCAGTACCCTGGCATGGTCGACGGCGACATCGTGAACATGGCGTTGCTGGGCATCAAGGCCAACGGCAATCCCCACTTGTATGAGGCACAGCACATCGTCAGCCCGGATGACGCGAAAAACCAGCGCGTGATCCTGTATGTGCCGGGTGAACATCTGCGGATACTGCAGCGTTGCAAGCTGAATCTGTTCTACCAGGTGTCCGGCAACAAACCGCAGCACCATGGCGTGAGTGAGTCCAAGCGCCTGGAAATCGAGGTCAAGCCGTAAGGTTGGCGCCCGCCCAACCGGTGGCCCCGACACAACCGCGCAAAAAAAAACGCCTCGCATGTTGCGAGGCGTTTTTCATTGGGCGCTCATTGAATCAAGGATATTTACCAATCCCAACGCAACCCGACATTCACCCCGTACGGCTGCTCGATGTTCTTGCCCTTGCTGTAGCCGAGGTCACCATGCACCTGCAGGCCCTTCGACAACGCCACTGCCACACCGGCGCCGAGCTGCCCCCGGGAGCCGGACAGATCATTGTTGAACTGGTTGTTGTCGTTGACCGTCACGCGATTGTTGTTGATGAACTCGTGCTGCACCGCTGCCCGCACATACGGCTGGGCGACCATGCCGTTACCCATATCGAAGCGGCGCCCGAGCGTGGCACCGGCTTCGCCCAGCACCGACCGCGCACGGTCACCGTCAGCCTGCATGCCGTTGTTCAGCGCGTACTCGCTGCCCTCGATAGTGTCCATCGTCAAGCGGGTATAGGGCTCGACGAAATAGCCGTCATCCAGCTTGATGTTGCGCCCGAACTCTGCCGAAACGCCGACACCGGAGTTGTGGTAATCACCCTTCGCCCGGCTGCCGTCACTCAGAGTGACCTTGGCGTCATTGTTGAACCGGTTGAACTTGAGCAGCGCGTCGAAATAGTAACCGCTGTCGGCATCCAGCCAGGTTACATAGGGGCCGAAGTAGTAGCTCTTGATCGTACCGGACGTGCCTTGCTCAACGCTCAGGTCGGTGTCGCTGTAGCCGCCCATCACACCGGCCAGCCATTGACTGTCGCCCAGACGCACATCGGCGCCCAGAGACAAACCGCGCTGGGTTTGCTGATACGCCACACCCGAGCCTGCGGCGATGTTGTATTTGTTGCCGTAAGTACGCATCCAGAGGCCAGGCTGGGTGCCATTGAAGCGCAACTCGCCCATCCGGCTGCGCAGCGTCGCGCCCTCGGCCAGCATGACCGTGGTCGGCGCGCTAAACAGGGCCAGCACTGATCGTGCGCCCGGGCTCACCGTCTTGGTGGCCGGGTCGAGGAACCATTCCGATTCGCCGGCTTCATTGGTGGTCTTGGACAAGCCGTACGACCATGTGCCTACATCCACCGGGCCGCCCTGCAGCGCAAAGTGCGCATCACCGGCCGCCGTGCGCACCAGCGTCAACGCTTGTGGTGAAGCCGCGTCCAGCCCGGAAGCGGTGACTGCCAGATCGAAGTTGCCCGTCGCGACGCCCGACACATTGAGGAAATCACGACCGCCATGATCGAAATCGCCCTTCATGGCAAACACCCCGGTGCCCGCCAGAGTACCCACTTTCAAAATGTAAAACGTGTCAGGCACATCCTGAGCACCGAAGGACACACGCCCGCCATTCATGGCCAGGGTGCCGATGCTGTCGTCGCCGGTGAGCGTCCAGTTCGAGCCGCTGTTGATCGTCACGCCGTTGACCTTGTCCAGGCGACCGGTCAGTTGCGAGTTGTTCTGCAGGGTGACATTGGCGCTCGAGCCGTTTTCCATCAGCACGTCGCCGGTCATGTTGCCCTGATCGAACGTGAGGTTGGCAGTGCTGTTGCCCGTGACGTTCACGTTGCCTTGCAGCGAACTCTGGCCAACGTTCAGGTTGGCGGTGGATGCGCCCTGTACGGTCAACAGATTGCCATTGCCACCCTGCAGGGTGGAATTGTTCAGCACGGCAATGGTGGCGTTGATCCCCTGGCCCACCAGGATCGCGTCACCGCTGCGGCCTTGCACGCTGGCGTTGTCCAGCCGTAGCGAATTGCTGCCCAGGCCCGAGGGATCCCTGCCCATGCTTACGCCGGCCTTGTCGCCGCTGATGACCGTGTTCGCCGTAGCGCGGACATCACCGCCCAGAATGTTCAGGCCGTTACTGTTGGCCCCTGTGCCCGTCACCTGACTGTTGATCAGCGTCAGCGTACTCAAACCCGTGACTTGAGCCCCGGCTTCGCCTCCGTAAAACTTGCTGTCGGTGGCGGTGACGGTCGAACTCAGCGTCGAGCCGATAGACCGATTGACCGCCAACCCCGTCACGTCACTGGTCACGATCGCGCCAATAAGATTGCCGGTGCTGTTGGTTATATTGATGCCCTCAATGCCACTGTTGGCATTGACGGTGGCCCCGTTGATATTCAATGTTGATCCTGAGATCACAGACACACTCTCGGTTGTAGCCCCGGCGATGTTCAGAACGCTGGCATTGCGGACCAGGTAATCGGTCAACGGTGTTGTTGCGTCGATATCCAGCGTGTTGCCGTTATCGACGATAACGGCGGCCAATGAGGGCGTTGCGCTCAAAAAAAATGCCGGTAGCACGACCAGCATTCGAAAGAGTCCCGCAGGCGTTTTTTTTTGCATTGACACATGGCTTGTATTCATAACATGGCTTCCTGAATGTTCATCACCTCACCTCTTTCAGAAATGACGCCAAAAGCTGTAAGAAGCGCGAACGATACTGACCTGACACCACGAAAAATGTAGGGAAAGTCCTAGCAAGAGCCGGAAAAGTCCTTCCCCGCACGCTGATAAGTCCGCCTGTTTCAATGATCGTTGTACAAGAAGGCACGGGAAGCGTGCATGCCGCCCGTGCCTGCTTAAGGAACGCATTGATCAGGTCGGCAAATCGCAAGTCCCGCCATCAGCTGGATTGACCATGTAAACCTTGACGATATGTTCCACGGAGGTTATCGGACGTGCGTTGATGCGCGCCGTATATTGAACGCCACCCCACGCATTCTTTGTCAGGCGGATGGGCTCGTACGGGATCCTCACAATGAAACCATCGGTGGCATCCTGCACTGACGGAGTAAAGCTCACTTCCTCATCCGTCCCGGCTATTGGCGATGAACCGGTACTATCGCTATATCCCTGATAACTGAATGTCAGTGTTTGATCCGCCAATTCCAGCGTGCCTCCCGGCACCAACACCTCGACCCCCCATCCCAACACGGGATCCCGCCGCAGAGAACCGCAATACAACCAATCATCGAAACCCTCAAGAAGGTGTTGAAATGCCGGATCAGGCACCGTATCGGTTTGAATCAGTACATCCACCTCCCGGGGAGGTGAAGTGTCCACGTTATCGTTCAGGTCGTGACCGATGACGTAAGCCATCGGGTGCGTCGTATCACCGTTACCCTGCTCTTCGAATACACTCCAGTCGACAGTCCACTCCAAATCTGGGGGAATAATGGCCGGAATCGTGAAGATGCCGCCATCAGCATCCGATACCGGCTTGCCGTTATATACAAGTTGAACGGTGTCATCTTCCTTGGCACCGGTATAGGTAATGACCGTTACAGTAACGTCCTGATCCTTGTCGGCGGCTGTCAACGTGTTGACAGTGCCTCCTGAACCACCCTGAACAGTCACCAGCGCCAGATTCGGGTTGATCTCGCCTGGATTGTCCGGATCGATCGGTTCGCCGGGTTTTCTCAAATCAACGTCGACATTCTTGGAGATGGGAGTGGACGGATAAAGGATGGTGCCGCGTTTGATCTGGTAGCCAGCCGCTACGGTTTTTTCACCTGGGTTGCCGTTGAACACATCCTTGAACGAAATATCGACGTAAAACGGAAAGCCGGTAATGGTCTGCTCGGGCTGCAGAATACCGTCGTACGTCACAACCAGCTTATCGCCTGGCATGTAGTTGGTGTATTCATCTTCGATTCCCACTCCCAGAGGCGTTTTAGCATCCGCCAAATCCACCAGGCCGTCGTCATCAAACAGCGGAATGCTCAAAGGTAGCAATCCTTCGGGGGGATCTGTCAGAACGACAGGAAACGTCACTGCTTCAGAGGGCGTACTTAAGTTTCCTTTTCGGTCGGCGATGGTGAAAAAGAGCGCTAAAAGACCTTCACCCGCGTTTTCCACCTGAGCAGCGGAAAGCCGAACGACTATGACAGTGGTTACATCAGTACGAGTCACTGTCTCGACAACTTCGGCCAGAGGTATCGAGCGCCCATATTTGACAGTGATAACGTCACCGATCCTCGGATCTGCATAGTCTGGAATTATAATTTCTACAAAACCATTATCTGCCAGATATTTTTTGGTTATACCATTATTCTTTACCTCATCCGGAATGAGGAGTGGCAGTAGCGGATGTGGAGGTTTTCTATCAACATGAAACGTTAACGGAACAGAATTACTGGTATTACCGCCCTGAAAGATAAAGTAGCCCAACTCATGTTTCCCCTCACGATTGGTGTATCCGGCCGGCAACGTCATTTCGATTTCAGTAATAGCGGGATCAAGCGGCGTTGTATAAGTATAACGGGTTGAGGTTACCCGGGTTTGATCAAATGTCAGATCAATAAAACTTGGGATGCCATTCGGGTCATCGGACCCTGCGGGTATATCGACCAGACATTTGAAGGGTTGCCCTTGCATTAACAGCGGGACCTGATTGATATCGTCGTCCGGCTCATCGTCTAGAAATTTGTTATCGGGATGCACCCTGATGACTGGGGCATCAGCTGTAGTAACCGCATGGCGAATTTTCAGATAATTGACCCGACTTTGTTCAGCAGGTGTCAATGATTTTTTCAGACTGGCCATTCTCTAACTCCTTCAGACACGGGCTCTACCTGCCCAAGGTTTATCAACTAACCAACACCCAAAAATGGGCACACTGCTCCCTGCCGGCCACGCACAAACTATCGCGACCTTTCGAGTAAATAGGACTGCTGTTTAATTAATCACTGATCCGTCACGGGTCCGGACACGTTTTATGAGTCGGCGAGCAGACTTCTCCGCTGGGCATGGTTCTATTGATAATCACAAAATCTTTTCTTGAAATACCCCGCCCGCCGGCAAACTTTTTCAAACTGTAGTGACATAGCGCCGAACCGCTATTGACCATGGGGGCGATCAGTCTTTCGAAGTCCGTTACATGCACTTCAAAACCATCGCGTGCCTGATCCTGATTCAAAATGGTCAAAAACTGCTCCGCCGCGCCGGTAATAGGCCGGGTGCCATTGGGGCCTTCACAGCCTTGCCAGTACAGAATCACGATGTCCTTTTCGGCAAACGCCGGGTTGCCTTCGATCTTCACCCGTACTCGGTCCCATAAGCGTGGCTTGGCACAGCAGTCCAGCACCCCGAACTTGCCAGCGTCGGGGAACGAAGGCTCCTTGAGGTTTTCAATGATGATGATCGAAACACTCACCGGTGTGACGGGGGCCTGTTGCTGGTTGATCCCGTTACTGGTGGTGTAATAAGCCGGTAACGCCGGGTTCTGCCGATCCTGGTCAATGATCGACCATGGGATCTTGAACGCAACCTTCTTGCCGGCGACGTCCCCGGCCTGGACGATATATTGCGCAACGGGCGCGCTGATCGCGCCCCAGTAGAGTTCAATGGTTTGCCCGGGGTCAGGGCTGTCGAACAAGGTCAGGAATCCATCGGCGTCCTCGCCAAAATCCTCGGTGCGCAGGGTGTTGAGGACTTTGGAATTGGCACCGTAAATTTCAATACTCGCCAGCGTCGGGTTGAACAACGCCGGCGCATTGGCGTGATCCTGACCCGCCACCGTCAAATTCACCGGCACCCGTGTTTCCAGCGACGGCTTGGTATCGACGCCGCCTCGACGCACGCGATAGGTGACGCTAGCGTTCGACGGGCCCAGTCCCTTGGCGATCAGAGCCGCCCACGGCACAGGGATCACACAAGGGAATTTTGTCGTATCCACTTCCTGCGGCGGCAGGACGGTGCCGTCCCAGTCCACCAATATCCGATCCCCGTCAAAGGCATTGTCATAGGCTTCGATTTCAACCGTTACCGCACCTTGGTTGACCGCACCGTCACGGGCGTGCTGACGGTCGATCAATCCTCTCTCCGAGAGAGGGACAACGGGGGGTTTGAGTTCGGACGGCCCAGGGGTCAGATCGACAAACACCGGTAATAACGGCGAGCGCGGCCCCCGGTTCCCGGCCCAGTCGCGCAAGCGGTAATAAATGTACCGCTGGCCATGGCCGCGCAGGCGAATGTCACCTTCATAAACGGTGATGATCAGTTGATCGGTGTCGATATCGAACTGACTGAACGCCTGCTCGCGGATTTCGGTTTCAAAGTCCGGTGGGGTAATTGAGTCCGTCCAGTAATAAATCGCCCGATCCCTGGCCTTCGCGTCGAGATAGAGCCGTACCTTGAAACGAACCTGGCCATGTTCGCTCAGGTAGTCATCAGTGATATTCCCCACCAGATCCAGCAGTTCAAGCATCGCCGGTTGCAGGCCGTCATCGGGTGGTACCCGATCGACGGTGACTGGTTTACGCGGGGATTCCGCCTCATTGCCACCGATGACGAGCTTGTAGGACAGGTCGTAAATGCCATTTACCAGCCATTGCTGAGGAACCGAAACAATCTTGTCACCCGGCTCAATGGGTATCGTGAACCGGACCTGAGAAACCTGCACAAAGGGCAGTCCTATTGGCCGCCAACCCACCAATACGACGTCTGCCCCGAATGCCGGATCTGTGGAGAAACTCCAGGCGGGAATCGTGACCAGCAGATCGCGGGCCAATACATCGCGAGGTAATAGACCATCAGGGCTCTCATTCCCGTCTTCGTCTTTGAGGATCGCCGGAACAACCGGCGGTGCAAGCGCCGCAAATGTTGCTTCGCGCTCATCGCATTTATGCTGCTGATCCACCGATGGTTCTTCAGGAGGCACCATTGCAAACTCCATGGCAAATAACGAGGCGATGTTCGTACCCGGATCAGTCGTGAAAAAACAGGGTTTTCACTGACGGTGGGGTTGCGTTCCTGTTGGCCCAATTAGATGCCCGCTCGCAGATGCTGACTACTGTCAGAAATACTAGGTTTGCCTACCGTTCGTCGGAGATAAAAAGACCATCGTCGGACTGATTTCCGATGCAGAACCCGGTGCTCAGAGGGGAATGGTGATGATCCGCAGGGTTAATTCGCCGCACTCATGAAGGTTCGTGCAGAGAGGTTTTGGGGCTACCAGGCGAGCTGGCGTGCGAACAACACAGTGTCCGACCACTCGTCGCAAACCCGCCTTGACCTGTAATTTCTGACAGTAGCCAGCCTTCAGCCGCCACGCCTTAATGACTCCCTTCCCACGTCGCTTCGGAGTCATTGCCATGCTCATCCAGCCCCTGAGAGAGCCCGCCCCCCTGGCCCTGCGTGGTCCGGAAATTCCCGGACGCACTGAACCCGTATTGGAGACCGGCGAATGGGGCATCAACTTGGCGGCCGCTAAAGGCAACTTCCCCCTTCAGGGTCTGAAAATCCATATCCTGCCTTGGAGCAACATGGGAAAGGGCGACAAAGCCGTGTTGCTGTTCGATGGCGCCCAAGTCGATCAGCACACGATTAACGATGATATCGAAGTCGGCGAACGCGTCACTGTGTGGGTAAATCCACGCCACCTTACCAACGGCTCTCACACCCTGAGCTATAGCGTGATTCGTTTCAACCAGGCAGCCGAATCGTACACCCCGCCCGTCAAGCTTTTCGTCAAGCTCGAACTCCCAGGCGGGCAAGATCTGAACCCCGAGGCCGGTGAGCACTCGGAGTTGTACCTATACATCGACCCGGCGCTGATCGCCGACGGCGTCGACAAGGACTCCGCTGCCGCAGGTGTCGCCGTCACCATCAAAGCCAAACCCGGCAGCATTTCCCGCTTGCCGTACCCGAATATTGCCCCACGCGATGTGATCACCCTCAGTTGGGGCGGTAGACGGATTCGCTCCGCACCGGTCACGCAGGAGCAGATCGACGACCCGGACGCCCATCCGATTGTGGTCCAGGTCACCGAAGCGGACATTCTCCAGGCCGGGGACTCAGGCCCCCATGGCCTCGCCGTGACATTTACCATCCATGATCTGGTGAACAATGCCGCCGAAGACTGGTGCACCGAAACCCGCATCGTCGTCGACACCGGCAGCTCACGGCTGGAAGCGCCCCTCGTCGAACAAGCCAACGGTAATGAGCTCGACCTCGATGCGCTCGGTGACGACGACCTGCACCTGATGGTCTGGGCCGCCACCGACGATTTCAATTTGCACGACGTCGTCATCATGCACATCAAGGGCACCACCCTGGAGGGTGAAGCCATCGACGTCACGGTGCGCCAGACCATTGAAAAGAGCCCGCCGCGGCTCGTCGACGTCTACCTGCCCAACAGCGCCGGCCGCGCGCTGGGACAGACCCAGGCGATTTTTTTCTACCAACTGGAACGGGGCGGCTCGATCATCCAGCGCTCCAAGGGCCGCTTCATCAACATCATCGGCGACCCGGTGCGCCTGCTCGCGCCGATTGCCGAAGACGCACAAAATGGCGCACTGGACCCTGACCTGTCCGAGGTGCGCATTCGTATTCCGTATGACGAGCGCATCAACGAAGGCATGGGCATCAAGCCTAAATGGCTTGCCATCCGCGCCGATCTCACAACCTATGAACCGGACTTGCCCCATTACTCGCCCGACGCGAACGAGGCCGATGACCCCGCCGGGTTCGTGATCATGGTGGAGGGCAAGCACCTCAAGACGGCTGAGGGCGGGACGCTGGACTTGTCCTATAACCTGCTGGAAGACAAAGACGGTGAGATCATCAGCCGCGCCTCGCAACATGCGGCATTGCTGAATGTCGGCGCCCCGCAATTCGAACTGGTGGCGCCCAGCGTTCTCGGCGAAGCAGACGGCATGCTCGAGCCCAACGATCTGGTCAACGGCCTCAGCAAAGTGACCTGCCCGGCCCCCGTCGCCAACCCGACGCTGCCCAACGACGTCGTTACCTGGCAGTTGCGCGATGCCAATGGCACGCTGCTGTTCGAAGACAGAAAAACCCTCAATGCCCTGACTGCCGGCAGGGACGTCACCTTCTCTCTTGATGCCGACTTTGTGCAGGAGCATTTTGAAGGGAATCGCAGCAAGTCACTGACCGTCAGTTACAACATCCTTCGCGCGAATACGGGCAAGTTCAGTTATTCCAATCCGTTGGAATTCACCGTAGGACAGGTGGAGGTCCCGGCCCTGACTTCGGTAAAAGGCTCACCCAGCGGCGAGGAAATTCCTGATGGCGGCACCACCGTCGAGACAGCACTCACCCTCACCGGTACGGCGAGTAAAGGCAAGCAGGTCGAAATCTTCGACGGAAGCGGCCCGAGTGCGCAGTCCAAAGGCATAGCAACCGCCGACCTTGAGACGAGGGTATGGAGCATCAGCATCAGCGTGCCGGAAGGTGCACGCCGCCTGTATGCCCAGTCGCTGTATCACTCCAGCCCGACCTACTCCAACGTGCGCCACCTGACAGTCGCACAAATGGTGCCGCCGACGATCAGCTCGGTGAAAGGCTTGCTCAACAACGAGGAAATCCCCCATGACACCGTCACGACGGAGCATTCAGTCATCCTCCGTGGTACGGCAAGCAAAGGTCAGCAGGTTGAGATCTTCGACGGCATGACGTCCATGGGCATACTGACTGTCAAGGCGTCGGGCGACTGGACCACCTCACCCATATTGGACCTGCCGGTCGCTGAGCACAGTTTTACAGCGAAGGCGCTGTATGGCGCAGGGGAGTCTTCAGCGGCGCGAACATTCACCGTAACGGAGACCGTGGTGCCCGGCATTACCTCTGTAAAAGGTTCGTCCAGCGACGTGGAAATTCCCGATGGCGGCACCACCGTCGAAACAACGGTCATCCTTACCGGTACGGCGAGTAAAGGTCAGCAGGTCGAGATTTTTAACGGCACCACGTCCATGGGCAGGGTTACGGCCGACATGGCGGGAGACTGGACGACGTCCCTCACGAATCTGCCAGTCGCCGAGTACATCCTGACTGCCGTAGCGCTGTATGGCTTGGGGGCACCTTCGCTGGCATGGAAATTTAACGTCAGCGCGGTAGTGCCACCGGCCATTACCTCGGTCCGAGGCTCGCCCAGCGGCGAGGAAATTCCTGATGGCGGTATCACTATCGAGACAACACTTACCCTCACCGGCACCGCGAGTAAAGGTCAGAGCATCAAGATCCTGGACGGTACCACCGACAAAGGTGATGCCGTTGCTGACCCGGTGACCGGTATCTGGACGAAAATCCTGACTGGGTTGAGCGTGGCGCCGCACAGTTTCACCGCGAAGGCGCTGTATGGCGCCGGTCAGACCTCAGCCGCTCGGACCTTGACCGTGACGGCGACTACAGCACCAACCATCACCGAGGCTAAAGACTCCAAGGGCGTCGTGATCCCACAGGGCGGCATCACCGTCGACACCAGCGTGACCCTCACCGGCACCGCGAGTAAAGGTCAGAGCATCAAGATCCTGGACGGGACCACCGACAAAGGCGACGCCGTCGCTGATCCGGTGACCGGTATCTGGACGAAAATCCTGACCGGGTTGAGCGTGGCGCCGCACAGTTTTACGGCGAAGGCGCTGTATGGCACCGGCCAGACCTCAGCCGCTCGGACCTTGACCGTGACGGCGACTACAGCACCAACCATCACCGAGGCTAAAGACTCCAAGGGCGTCGTGATCCCACAGGGCGGCATCACCGTCGACACCAGCGTGACCCTCACCGGCACCGCGAGTAAAGGTCAGGGCGTCAAGATCCTGGACGGGACCACCGACAAAGGTGACGCCGTTGCTGACCCGGTGACCGGTATCTGGACGAAAATCCTGACCGGGTTGAGCGTGGCACCTTACAGTTTTACCGCCAGAGCCCTCTACGGCACTGGCGCGAGTTCGGCGGCGAGGACATTTACCGTGGCGCCCCCCCTGTCAATCACCACATCCACCATGGTGCTTGAGGGTCCACTTCTGGTTCCCGGCCCGGCCCCTTACACCCCCCGGTGGGACAGAACCCAGTACATCCCACCCGGTGCTACCGATACGCGCCTCGCCACCGGCGGCGTCCCACCTTATACCTACGTGTCCGAGAACCCTGCCATTTGCACAGTCGATGCCAGTACGGGTGTAGTCGTCTCCGCAAGCAATGGATCAACCAACATTGTGGTGACGGACGCCAAGGGCACACAAGCTCGCTACCCCGTCGGATGCAGTGGAGTTTATGAGCTATTGCATGGGAACCAAGGAGGCATGGCATATGACGCCGCCATGAGTTTCGTTCAGGACATACCCGACGCCCGAGTCTTCATTCCCGATGATGCAGCCGATAACAGGATCAAGTCGGTGATGTATCTTTCATACCAAAAAACAAATTCAGCAATCGCCGTGTCTTGGGGAAGCCTGGCGCCGGCAAGCGGTGACACTGAAGTATTTCTGTCCACCCAAAAAGTTGCCTCATGGCCACCTGCGGCTGAAGTCCACGGCGTGAAATGGCAATACGAAACCAACAGAAACAGGAGCTACTACCCGCTGGCCATACGTTCCAAAGGTATCGACGAGCTTGTGCGAGATTTCACGGATTTTACCGATGAGAACATGAATGGCTGGGTTAAAGGTCCAGATGTTCACCCTAGGGATGTGGAACTCGTGAGCGTCGAAGGTGACGTTAGGCTCCAAAACCACACCTCTACCAACAACTCCAGCGGGGTCTACATTCAAAAAACATTCAGCAATCTGCGTCCCAAGGCTTTATATCGGTTTTCCATAAAAGTCGTGCGGTACCGTGGCTTCTATAATATTCCAAGGTTATCGATCAGAGCCGCCGGCAGCACGGTTGCAGGACCTCTCGATATAACTTCGATGGATAGCTGGATGCTCCTGTCGGGCACATTCACGCCAAACAGTAATCAAGCTGTGCTTGATGTGTACAGCCATGTTGCGAGCGGCTACGGTAACGACTATCAGATTGACGACATTGAGGTCGTCCGTGCGTAGTTGACTGAAACAGGGCACAACATAAAAGGAGACGGAATGGATGCCGTCTCTTTTTTTCCCTGTTGTTCATGGTCGCGCCGGGGGCCAACACCGAAGCGCTGCGGTTCAATGCCTGTGAGTCGTTGGCCTCAACGAGTGTGATCCTTAGCGAGTTCGCAAGGACGCTGAATACGCCGTATCGCAACAAAAAACGGGGGCGGATCAAATGATCCGCCCCCGTTGTATTTCCGCATTATCCGCCGTGTTCAAAGCCTGCTCGCGATGAGGCCGCCACGGCTCGCGCCTAATCCTTGGGCACGACGTTATCCAGCGCCTGATTCACCGCCAACTCGCCCAGCATCACCACTTGGGCAATGCCCAGCGCCGTATTGCGACTCGGCCCTTCCAGCGTGCCGGCGAAATCACCGAGCATCACCGTGGCCGAGGCCAGGGATTCGCAGGCGTTGGCCAGCAGGGATTCGGTATCGGTTTGCGGGTTGACCATGAACATGCTGCTGGGGGTGTACGGCGTCGCCATGATTTGCGCGGGCGCGAGGTAGTGGTCGAGGGCGCGTTCGGCGGCTTCGTGGAGTTTTCTGGAGTTGTGGGATTCGTAGGGTGATACCGCGTCTGTGGGCGGCGGATTGGGGGTGGTTTCGGACATCAGATGGCACTCCGATCGAGGCACTTTTGAAAGAATCACGACCTGTAGGAGCTGCCGCAGGCTGCGATCTTTTGATCTTGTTTTTAAAAAGCAACATCAAAAGATCGCAGCCTTCGGCAGCTCCTACAGGGGCCGGGTGACTAGTTCGGCACGCGGCGGCCGTCCAGGACTCGGTTGACCATCAGTTCACTGAGCATGATCACCTGATGCAGCATCAGCACGGCGCGGCGGTGTGAGTCGTCGAGCGCGCTGCCGATATCGCGCGCCATGTCGCTGGCGGCGGCTAGTGATTCGCAGGCTTCGACCAGTAGAGTTTCTTCGTCCACTGTTGGATCGATGAGGAAGATTCTGTTCGATTTGCGTGACGGGGTTGAAGGGATCGAGATCTTCAGTGCGCCGGGGTTGAGGTAGAACTTGATGGCGCGATCGGTCGCCTCTTTTATCTTCTGCGGGTCGAGGGCCGGGTCGTAGGGGATCGGGTCGACGTCTGGGGGGTTGGGCGTGGCTTTGAACATAAATATCTAATTCCTGATCAAGGGCCGCGACCGTTCTCTACTAAAAGAAGGGTGGCGGCTGTGCGCAGGTTAGTAGACCGGAGGAATTAGCAAGGCCGGCGCGCTCGAGAGCGCCCTGCGCACAACCACCATCGAAGTGCAGGCATCGATACGCCTGACTTAATGGGACTCATGCACTTACTAATACCATGCGGGCTACTAAACCCGGCCACTGATGGGCAGTGACAGGGAAACGATATAGCCCGCGCTATGGTCGTGTAAGCCGGCGGATTCTGGCGTAGGCGTAGGTAACGACGCAAGGCGTTGTAGCCGTTATGGCGTAACGGTTCGTGTACTTTAAACAGACTCGCGCGGGTTACGTTTAAGTGCAGACAGTGGCCGAGTGTTTTCCCCGTGCTGTTGATGTTATTGGCCAGGCCGCCATCGCTGGCAAGCCAGCTCCCACAATTTGACCGAGTGCATTCAGTCAGGGATTGGTCGACTGGGAGGCCGCTTTCGCGAGCAGGCTCGCTCCCACAGGGGACTTTTGGTCGGGCATGAAATAGCTGAGCACCACACATCCACTGTGGGAGCGAGCCTGCTCGCGAAGGCTGACTCACTGGCAACACCGTTCTCCAGACAGAAAAAACCCGCCGTCCCGATCAACCGGGGCGGCGGGTTTTGTCGTTTCAGGCCTTGATCACACCGTGTCCACCTTCAGCGAATGATCATTCAGCATGCCGCTGATGATCGTCGCCGTGTCGTGCCCGCCGGCCACCACGCCGCCCGCCCCCGGGGTCACGCCGTAGTGGCTGGCGAGGTTGACGCCGGCCAGGTCGATGGTCTGGTTCGGCGTGGCGCCGGCCAGGGCGCTGACGTCGATGCTGGTGAGCACCGAGGCGCCGCTGCCGGTGACGGTGAAGTGCAGGTAGTCGTCCAGCGACGCCGTGGTGCCGTTTTCACCTTGCAGCAGTTGCGACAGGTCGAGCTTGTCGGTGCCCGGGGTGAAATCGGTGATGGTGTCGTGGCCACTGTTGCCCTTGAGGTACTGGAAGGTGTCGGCGCCCGGCCCACCGGTGAGGGTGTTGTTGCCCATGCCGCCAATCAGCAGGTCGTCACCGCCGCCGCCGTTGAGGATGTCGTTGCCCAGGCCGCCGTTGATCACGTTGTTATTGTTGTCGCCGGTCAGGGTGTCGTTGAAGTTCGAGCCGACGAGGTTTTCGATGTTGCTCAGGGTGTCGGTGCCGGCGCCGATGGTGTTCTGCGCGCCGAGCAGGCCGAGGTTGACCGTGACCCCGGCGGTGGCGTGGGCATAACTGACGGTGTCGATGCCGGTGCCGCCGTCGAGAATGTCGTTGCCCGGGCCGCTGTAGAGCAAGTCATTGCCCGCACCGCCGTGCATCTCGTTGTTGCCGGAACCGGCGGTCAGCACGTCGTTGCCGTCGCCGCCATTGAGGATGTTGTTGCCGGTACCGGCCACCAGAATGTCGTCGCCGGCGGTACCGGTGAGCGTGTGACCATCCTGATAGCTGATGCTGACGTTGGCCGTGTCGCTGCCACCGTGGTTGTCGTTGGCGGTGTAGGTGCCGTTGAAATCCGGCGTCAAGTCGTGGGCGCCGGCGTAGTTGACCGTCATGGTCAGTTGGTAGTTTTCCGCCGCGTTGGTGTTGCTGCCACTGGTGTTGGTGATGTTGGTGACATGAATCTGGTACGTGCCATCGGCGCCGGCGGTGATGGTGCCACCGTCGGCAATGCTGGTGAACGCGCCGCCGTTGACCGAGTACTCCAGCGTGATATGCCCGGCCGCCAGGTTGTGATCCAGGTTGAGGGTTTCGCCCTGTTTCAGTTTGACGGTGATCAGGTCTTCATCGTTGGCATTGGCGTTGGTCACCGCGCCAAGGTAGCCGCTGACCACCAGCACTGCAGTCATCGCAGCGGTGTTGGCGGCGAACGCGTTGCGCACGTCGGCCAGGGTCTGGTTGGCGGCGGTGTTGCCGGTGCCGGTGAAGTTGATCGCGCCAGTACCGGTGAAGTCCGCGCCCTTGGCCGCCCACCCGGTGTTGAAGGTGGTCGGCGAGGCGTTGAGCGTGTCGCCGTCCGGGTCGCTGTCGTTGGCCAGCAACAGCTCGCCCGGCACGACGATATTGCTCGACAGCACGTTGGTGATGACGTGGTCGTCCACCGCCACCGGTGGCGAGTTGGGGATCACTTTCACGGTCAAGGTGGAGCTGGCGAGGTCGCCGTCGTTGTCGCTGAGGGTGAAGCCGATGTTTTCGGTGATCACCGTGGTCGTGGTTTTTTGCGAGGTGTAGCTGTAGTCGCCGGTGTCGAGGTTGATCACCAGAGTGCCGCTGTTGTTGGTGGCGATGCTCAGGCTGTTGTTCACCGTGTTGAACGTGCCGTGGTTGGTGCCGCCGGATGCAGTCAACGAACCCTGACCGCTGTTGGCGCGCGGGTCATAGGTGTAGGTGGTGCCATCGACCACGATGGATTTGATGAACCCGCCATCGGCGCCGAACGTACCGCCCTCGCCCAGCAGCGAACCGGTGACCGGCGCGCCTTCCACAGTGCCCGACAACACCGAGTTGAGCTGATTGAGGTCAGTGACCACCACCGCGTTGGTGTTGGTGTGGCTGATGCCGTCATAGGCCAGCGGGTCGAGGTTGGCGTTGCTCACGCCGCTGCCCAGGCCGATCGCGTAGTTCTTGATGTTGTTGGCATCGAGGAACGCTTTGAGTGCGGTCTCGTCAGCGGTGCCGATTTCCTGGCCTGTGGTCGGTTTGCCGTCGGAGAAGAAGTAACCGACGTTCTGCGCCCCGGTGAGTTTGCCCGAGGTGTTGAACGCGGTTTGCATCGTCGCCACGGCCGCATCGTAGTTGGTGCCGCCACCCGCCGTGAGGCCGGCGAGGAGCGATTTGGCGGTTGCCACGTCAACCCATACCGACGTTCTGTCAGTGGCGCTGCTGCTGAAGGTGACGAGTTGCACCTTCACGTCGCCGAGGTCGTCGTATTTGTCGAGCAAGGCACTGATCGCCTGTTTCGCCAGATCCAGCCGCGACAGCCCCGGCACGCCAGACGGATCGACCATGCTGCCGGAAATGTCGAGGACGATAAGGATGTTGGAGTCGATCTCCACCGCCGCCACCGAGCGATCCGACGCCACCGCTTTGGGCACGTCGTCGACGATGTTGACCACGATCGTGCTGGTGGTGCTGTTGCCCAGCGCATCGGTGGCTTTGTAGGTAAAGCTTTCGCTCAGGGTGTTGGCGCCGTCGTTGGCGTTCGGCGTGGTTTTCGGCGCCGAGGTCAGGGTGTAGGTGTAAGTGCCGTCGGCGTTGAGCTGGATCTGCCCGTACGTGCCGGTGGCGCTGCCGACCAGGGTGTAGGTGAGCGCCCCGCTGCCGCCGGTGACCGCGCCAACCAGCGTGCCGGTGGCGGTTTCGCCGGTATTGGTCGGGTCGCTGCCGGTGACCGTGCCGGGGGCCAGGTCCTGGCCGTCCTTGGTCAGGTCGAGGGCTTTTTCATAGACCGTCACGTCTTGATCCACCGACGCCACGAGTTTGCTGTCGGCGACATTGATGGTGATGGTGGTGGTGCTTTCGTCGCCGTCACCGTCGCGGATGGTGTAGGTGAAAGTGTCGGTGGCGCCCGGCGGGCTCACCGAGTTCGGGTTGCTGTGGTAGACGGCGTTGCCCGCCGCGTCCAGGGTCAGGTAACCGTAGGTGCCGTTGATGTTGCTGTTGAGGCCGCCGATTGCCGAGCTCGCGGTGTTGCTGCCTGCACGCACACCGACCACTGCCCCGCCCGCCGCTGCGCCATCGGCGCCGGTGACGTCGTTACCGAGCACGCTGATGTTGACCGTGCCGCCCTCCGTCACCGAGCCGGTGTCGGCCTTGGCGGTCGGCAGGTCATCGATGATGTTGACGTTGATCTGCCCCGACGCCGTGCTGCCGTCGCCGTCGGTGGCGACCACGTTGAAGTTCTCGGTGAGGCTGTTGGCGCCATTACCGGTCGGGTGCGCCTCGTTGTCCACCAGGGTGTAGCTGTAGCTCACCACGCCCGTGGCAGGGTTGTAACCGGTGATGGTCAGCGTGCTGCCCAATGGCGTGACCGCCGATTGCGGGAAGCCTGCGGCGACACCGTTGGTGACCACGGCGATACCGCCGACGGTGAGGGTTTGCAGACCGTCGAGCGCGGTCACGGTGAACGTGCCGCTTTGGGTCAAAGCGGATGGGTTCGGGCTGCTGCCGTCGCTGAGGTTTTTCTCGTAGACCGTCAGCTCGCCGCCGTTGACGTCGAGACCATTGAGGATCACCGGATCGTCGTTGTTGTGGATGTTCAGCACCAGATTGGCGGTGCTCGCGTCGCCGTCCGAGTCGGTGATGGTGTAGGTGAAGGTTTCGGTACCGTTGCCATTGCCGTGCAGGTTTTTGAAGTCGGCGTCGTTGGTGTTGAGCGTGTAGGTGTAGGTGCCGTTGGCATTCAATACCAAGGTGCCGTAGGTACCGGTGAAAGTCCCGGCAGTGACGGGGCCTGTCGGCACACGGTCGGCACCTTGCACGTCGTTGGTCAGGACGTTACCGGTCAGCGTGAGGTTGATTTCTGACGCGGTGTTGGCGTTGCTGTCGTTCACTGCTTTTGGCAGGTCGTCGATGATGTTGACGTCGAGCGTTGCGTTGGCGGTGGTGCCGTTGTCATCGACCACGGTGACGGCGAATTGCTCGGGCAGGTTGTTTGCGCCGTTAGCCGTTGGGTGGGTTTCGTTATCGACCAGGGTGTAGCTGTAACTCACCACCCCGGTGGTGGCGTTGAAGCCGGTGATGGTGAGCGTGCTGCCCAGCGGTGTGGTGACCGATTGCGGGAAGCCTGCCGCAACGCCGTTAGTGACCACCGCGATACCGCCCACGGTCAGCGTGGTGACGCCGTCGAGTGCGGTGATGGTGAAGGTGCCGCTTTGGGTCAACGCTGTTGAGTCTGGCGCGCTGCCGTCGCTGAGGTTTTTCTCGTAGACGGTGAGTTCGCCGCCATTCACGTCGAGGCCGCTGATGACCACTGGATCGTCGTTGTTGTGGATTTGCAGGACGAGGTTGGCGGTGCTGGTATCGCCGTCGGAATCGGTGATGGTGTAGGTGAAGCTTTCAGTGCCGTCGCCACCGCCATGCAGGTTTTTGAAGTCCGCATCGGTGGTGTTGAGGGTGTAGGTGTAAGTGCCGTTGGCATTCAATACCAAGGTGCCGTAGGTGCCGGTGAACGTGCCGGCCGTCACGGGCCCGGTCGGTACGCGGTCGGCGCCTTGCACGTCGTTGGTCAGGACGCTGCCGGTCAGCGTCAGGTTGGTTTCCGAGGCGGTGTTGGCGTTGCTGTCGTTCAGCGCTTTTGGCAAGTCATCGATGATGTTGACGTCGAGCGTTGCGTTGGCGGTGGTGCCGTTGTCATCGACCACGGTGACGGCGAATTGCTCGGGCAGGTTGTTTGCACCGTTAGCCGTTGGGTGGGTTTCGTTATCGACCAGGGTGTAGCTGTAACTCACCACCCCGGTGGTGGCGTTGAAGCCGGTGATGGTGAGCGTGCTGCCCAGCGGTGTGGTGACCGATTGCGGGAAGCCTGCCGCAACGCCGTTAGTGACCACCGCGATACCGCCCACGGTCAGCGTGGTGACGCCGTCGAGTGCGGTGATGGTGAAGGTGCCGCTTTGGGTCAACGCTGTTGAGTCTGGCGCGCTGCCGTCGCTGAGGTTTTTCTCGTAGACGGTGAGTTCGCCGCCATTCACGTCGAGGCCGCTGATGACCACTGGATCGTCGTTGTTGTGGATCTGCAGGACGAGGTTCGCGGTGCTGGTATCGCCATCGGAATCGGTAATGGTGTAGGTGAAAGTCTCGGTGCCGTTGCCGCCGCCATGCAGGTTTTTGAAGTCCGCATCGGTGGTGTTGAGGGTGTAGGTGTAAGTGCCGTCGGTTTGCAGTACCAAGGTGCCGTAAGTGCCGGTGAACGTGCCGGCAGTGACGGGCCCGGTGGGTACGCGGTCGGCGCCTTGCACGTCGTTGGTGAGCACGCTGCCGGTCAGCGTGAGGTTGGTTTCTGACGCGGTGTTGGCGTTGCTGTCGTTCACTGCTTTTGGCAGGTCATCGATGATATTGACGTCGAGGGTTGCGTTGGCGGTGGTGCCGTTGTCATCCACTACCGTGACGGCGAATTGCTCGGGCAGGTTGTTTGCACCGTTAGCCGTTGGGTGGGTTTCGTTATCGACCAAAGTGTAGCTGTAACTCACCACGCCAGTGGTGGCGTTGAAACCGGTGATGGTGAGCGTGCTGCCCAGTGGTGTAGTGACCGATTGCGGGAAACCTGCGGCCACGCCGTTAGTGACCACAGCGATGCCACCGACGGTCAGCGTGGTGACGCCGTCGAGTGCGGTGATGGTGAAGGTGCCGCTTTGGGTCAACGCTGTTGAGTCTGGCGCGCTGCCGGTGCTGAGGTTTTTCTCGTAAACGGTAAGCTCGCCGCCGTTCACATCCAGGCCACTGATGACCACTGGATCGTCGTTGTTGTGGATTTGCAGAACGAGGTTCGCGGTACTGGTGTCGCCGTCGGAATCGGTGATGGTGTAGGTGAAGGTTTCAGTGCCGTTGCCACCGCCGTGCAGGTTTTTGAAGTCCGAATCGGTGGTGTTGAGGGTGTAGGTGTAAGTGCCGTCGGTTTGCAGTACCAAGGTGCCGTAAGTGCCGGTGAACGTGCCGGCAGTGACGGGGCCGGTGGGCACGCGGTCGGCGCCTTGCACGTCATTGGTCAGCACGTTGCCGGTGAGCATGAGGTTGGTTTCTGACGCGGTGTTGGCGTTGCTGTCGTTCACTGCTTTTGGCAGGTCGTCGACCACGTTCACATCAAGGGTCGCGTTGGCGGTCGTGCCATTGTCATCGACCACGGTGACGGCAAATTGCTCTGGCAATGTGTTGGCGCCATTGCCAGTCGGGTGGGCGTCGTTGTGATCGAGGGTGTAGCTGTAACTGACCACGCCAGTGGTGGCGTTGAAACCGGTGATGGTGAGCGTACTGCCCAGCGGTGTGGTGACCGATTGCGGGAAACCTGCGGCCACGCCGTTAGTGACCACAGCGATGCCACCGACGGTCAGCGTGGTGACGCCGTCGAGTGCGGTGATGGTGAAGGTGCCGCTTTGGGTCAACGCTGTTGAGTCTGGCGCGCTGCCGTCGCTGAGATTTTTCTCGTAAACCGTCAGCTCGCCGCCGTTCACATCCAGGCCACTGATGACCACGGGATCGTCGTTGTTGTGGATCTGCAGCACGAGGTTGGCGGTGCTCGTGTCGCCGTCGGAATCGGTGATGGTGTAGGTGAAATTCTCGGTGCCGTTACCACCGCCATGCAGGTTTTTGAAATCCGCATCGGTGGGGTTCAGCGTGTAGGTGTAGGTGCCGTCAGTTTGCAGTACCAAGGTGCCGTAAGTGCCGGTGAACGTGCCGGCAGTGACGGGGCCGGTGGGCACTCGGTCGGCGCCTTGCACGTCATTGGTCAGCACGTTGCCGGTCAGCGTCAGGTTGGTTTCCGAGGCGGTGTTGGCGTTGCTGTCGTCCACACCCTTTGGCACGTCGTCGACGATGGTCGCGTTGATCACGGTGCTGGCCGTGCTGCCATTGTCATCCGTCACGATCACGGCGAACTGTTCGGGCAATGTGTTGGCACCGTTGCCAGTGGGGTGCGCGTCGCTGTGATCCAGGGTGTAGGTGTAGGTCAGCACCCCGGTCGTGGCGTTGAACCCGGTGACCGTCAACGTGCTCCCCAGCGGCGTGGTGACCGATTGCGGGAAGCCCGCTGCCACGCCGTTGGTCACTACGGCGATGCCACCCACAGTCAACGTGGTGACGCCGTCCGCTGCGGTAATGGTCAGGCTGCCGCTTTGGGTCAACGCGGCAGCATCGGGGGCGCTGCCGCTGCTGAGATTGGCCTCGTAGACCGTCAGCACCCCACCGTTGATGCCGCTATCGATTGTCACCGGGTCGTCGTTATTGTGGATCTGCAGCACAAGGTTGGCGGTGCTGGTATCGCCGTCCGAGTCAGTGAGGGTGTAGGTGAAAGTTTCGGTGCCATTGCCGCCGCCGTGCAGGGCTTTGAAATCGGCGTCGCTGGTGTTCAGGGTGTAGGTGTAGGTGCCATTGGCATTCAACACCAGGGTGCCGAAGGTGCCGGTGAATGTCCCGGCAGTCACCGGTCCGCTGGGCACACGGTCGGCGCCTTGCACGTCGTTGGTCAGGACGTTGCCGGTCAGGGTCAGCAGGGTTTCCGAGGCGCTGTTGGGGTTGCTGTCGTTCACTGCCCGTGGCACGTCATCGACGATGTTGACGTCCAGTGTGCCCGTCGCCGAGTCGCCGTTGCTGTCACCCGCCACAACGGTGAATTGCTCGCTGAGGTTGTTGGCGCCGCCACCGGCCGGATGGGCGTCGTTGCCGTTGAGGGTGTAGCTGTAGCTGACCACGCCGGTCGCCGCGTTGTAGCCGGTGATGGTCAGGGTGTTACCCAGTTGCGTGGTGATCGACTGCGGAAAACCGGCCGCCACGCCAGCGCTGACCACGCTGATGCCGCCGATGTTCAGGCTGCTCAGGCCGTCCGGCGCCGACACTGTGAAGCTACCGCTCTGGATCAGCGCACCGGGGTTGGCCGAGGAGCCGTCAGGCAGGTTGGCTTCGTTGAGGGTCAGCTCACCACCAGGCACCGCGAGGCCGCTGAGGGTGACCAGATTGTTGACCGGCGGCGGCACGATCGGTGTGTTGTTGCCATTGTCGATGACGGCGTTATGCCGTTCTTCAGGAAACTCGGGAATGCCGTTGAAACCGGCGGTCGGGAAGCCGATGACCGGATCCACGCGCCCGCCGACTTCAGTCAGCAAGACGAAACTGTGACCGCCGCCCAGCTCCCCCGGCGCACCACCCGGAGCGTTGGGCCCGGCAGCGGTCGCTTCTGCGGCTTTGGTGGGGTCTTCGCCGGCGGCGATGGCTTTCTGAATCTGCTCGACATCGGTCAGCTGCGCTTCGCTCGGCGTCAGCACTTCGGGGGCATTGATCGGCACCGCCTGGTTGGCCAGCAGTTGCCCGGACATGGTCATGCTGCTGTCGCGACCCAGGGTCAGCTCGTGGCCGTTTTGCAGATGAACGGCGACTGCGCCTTCTGCCCCGGTGATCACTTGATCGCCGGCAAACAAACGGTCGCCTTCGACCAGGGCGCGGCGTGTGCCGTCGGTGCCCTGCGCAAAAACCTGACCAATGACTTTAGTGACGATCCCGATGAGCGTTGCCATGTGAAACTCCTCCGCTGCCGACCACCGTCGGCACTGGTTCGCGAAGCACGCCCATGGCTCAAGCGGGTTGCCGGGGTGACGCTCGCACCTCGACAGTTCGTTTCGCAGGTTGCGCAAACAAGGAAACTTCAGTGCTTTCAAGCACTTCAGAATCCTGATCGCTGCAGCAGCCCTACTAGCGCTACGTAACGGTGGTGAATCACCCGAGTGACAAAAATCTGTCGCTCATCTGCCGCTACGCGTCCCTCCCCTTCAGCATTACTTCGCCGTATGTCGCAAAGTGAATGGAACTTTCCTCAAGCCTTTTTGTGCTCCCTAAAGCGCATGAAACAAAGGCTTTCGTCCTGAACAATGTGCTGGTTTTGGCCAAGCGCATAAGTTTTTTTCGGCATAAGCCTTATGAAAATTTTTTCTTAGCTACGCTTCAGGATGTTCTTAGCTCTGTTGTTACAAGAGTGAAACGCTTACACCCCAAAATATCGTCAAATATTTGGCGACAGTAACACACCATCAGGACCAGGGAGATGCACCCCATGCGCGTTTTAACCCCCCTCTGCAGCGCGGTTTTGCTGGCCATGGCTTGCACTTCCCAAGCCCAGGCCATGAACCTGACTGAAGCGATTCAAAGCACCATCGCCACCCACCCGGAACTCGCTTCACGCGTCGACGCCAAACTGTCGGCCGATGAACAAGTGAAAGTGGCCAAGGGCGGCTTCTACCCGTCCGTCGATCTGAACGCCGCCTACGGGCGCGGGTACAGCGACAACACAAACACCCGGGCCCTCGGTAATCACCACACCGAAATTCTCAATTACACCCAGTCGGAACTGCGGCTGCGGCAAATGATCTTCGACGGTTTCAACACCGCCAACGAGGTCGAGCGGACCAAGGGCGTGTCCAATTCGCGCGCCTATTACGCTCAGGGCACCGCCCAGGATCTGGCCCTGCGCACCATCGAGGTTTACCTCGAAGTGCTCAAGCGCCGTGAATTGGTGACCTTGGCCAAGAACAACCTGCAAGCGCACTTGCGCGTCAACGATCAGATCGGCCTGCGTACCCAGCGCGGCATCGGCAGCACCGCCGACTCCGATCAGTCGGTCGCCCGCCGGGCGCTGGCGCAGAACAACCTCGACACCGCCGAAGTCGATCTGGCCGACGCCGAATCGAACTTCTACGCCGTGGTCGGGCGCATGCCCGATGAACTCGAAGCGCCACCGTCGACCCGCGGCGAAATCCCCACCAGCCTGCCGGAAGCCCAGCAGAGCATGGTCGAGAACAACCCGTACCTGAAATCCGCGCAGGCGGACGTGCAGTCGGCCGAGAGCCAGTACGAAGTCGCCAAGTCACCGTTCTACCCACGTTTCGATGCCGAAGCGGCGGTGGGTGCAAACAACAATGTGCAGGGTGATGAAGGCCACGACAACGAATGGCGCGTGGGCGTGATCATGAACTACAACCTGTTCCGCGGTGGCAGCGACAAGGCCCGCCTGGCGTCCGATGCGCATCAGATCAACCAGGCGATGGACATCCGCAACAACGCCCTGCGTCAGTTGAACGAGAACATTCACCTGGCCTGGAACGCCATGGTCAACGCGAAGAAACAGACCCCTACCGCCCGCGAATACGCCGAGACCACCAAACGTGTACGCGCGGCCTATCAGGATCAGTTCGGCCTCGGCCAACGCACCCTGCTCGACTTGCTCGACAGTGAAAACGAGCTCTACAACGCCAACCGCCGCTACACCGAAATCCGCTACACCGAGGAATACTCGATGTACCGCGTGCTGGCGAACATGGGCCAGTTGCTGAGCAAGCAACGGGTGGTGCTGCCGGCGGATGCGATTGCGGCGACCGAGGTGAAGAACGAAGCACGCCTGCCTGAGCTGAAGTAAGCCCCACGCTCCATTGTGGCGAGGGAGCTTGCTCCCGCTTGAGTGCGCAGCGCTCAGATGGCCGATACCGTCAGTTCCATGGGGCTGCTACGCAGCCCAGCGGGAGCGAGCTCCCTCGCCACAGGTTTTGGGCAAGTCTTAAGAGGCGATCAATATGACTAGCATGGCCGAAGGCGGAAACACCGGGATCGATCCGCGGCTGAGCTTCGATGATCCGTTACTCGACGGTCTGTTGATCCTCTGCAAACTCCACGGCGCGATTGTCAGTCGCGCCAGCCTGAGTGCCGGGCTGCCCCTGAACAAGCAACGCCTGAGCCTGGACCTGCTGCCCCGTGCAGCGGCCCGGGCCGGTTTGCAGGCGCGCCTGTTGCGGCGTGAGCTGAAAGACATCTCCGCGCTGAATCTGCCGATTCTGCTATTGCTCAAGGACGGCCGCACCGCTGTGCTGCGGCGGTTCGCCGACGACGGCAAGGCGCTGATTCTGCCCAGCGAAGCCGATGGCGGCGAGCAATGGGTCGAACGCGAAGAACTCGCCGCACACTACAGCGGCCAGGCCTTGTTCGCCCGTCCGCGCCACGAACTCGAAGACTTGCGCTCACCGCTGGTGCCGCGGGTCCACGCCTGGTTTCGCGACACCCTGAAACTGTCGAAATGGCTGTACAGCGACGCGATCCTCGCCAGTTTCCTGATCAACTTGCTGGGCCTGATGGTGCCGCTGTTCGTCATGCAGACCTACGATCGCGTGGTGCCAAATCAGGCCACATCGACCCTGTGGGTGTTGGCCGTCGGCCTGCTGATCGGCACCGGCTTCGAACTGGTGCTGCGGGTGGTGCGTGCGCACCTGCTCGACACCGCCGGCAAGAAAACCGACGTGATCCTTTCCGCGACTTTATTTGAACGCATCACCGGCATGGCGATGAAGGCGCGGCCGGCGACCATCGGCGGTTTCGCCCAGAGCATTCATGACTTTCAGGGCCTGCGCGAATTCCTCACGGCCGTGACCCTGACCAGCCTGATCGACCTGCCCTTCGTGGTGTTGATGCTGGTGGTGATCGGTCTGCTCGGCGGCTGGCTGGTGGTGATTCCGCTGCTGGCGTTTCCGATCACGATCATTTTTGCTTTGGCGATCCAGGTGCGCCTGCGCGACACCGTGCAGAAAAGCCTGAGCCTCGGTGCCGAACGTCAGGCGCTGCTGATCGAAACCCTCGGCGGCCTGGAAACCCTCAAGGCCTGCAGCGCCGAAAGCGAGCGCCAGCACAAATGGGAAAGCACCCATGGCGCCCTCACCCGCCTCGATAGCCATGCACGCAACCTCTCGGCGCTGGCGACCAACGGCACGCTATTCATCCAGCAGTTTTCCGGGATGGCGACGATTGTCGCCGGGGTCTACAGCATCATCGCCGGCAACCTCAGCGTCGGTGCGCTGGTCGCCAGTTACATGCTCGGCAGTCGCGTACTCGCGCCGCTGGGGCAGATCGCCGGACTGATCACCCGCTACCAGCAAGCGCAACTGACCATGAAAAGCACCGACGCGCTGATGGGCCTGCCCCAGGAGCGCGACGGCAAGCAGCGGCCACTGGAGCGCACGCAACTGCAAGGTGCGCTGGACGTCAGCGGCGTGACCTTTCACTACAACGGCCAGAACGCACCGGCGCTGAGCAACGTCAGCTTCAGCATGAAACCCGGCGAGCGCATCGGCATCATCGGCCGCAGCGGCTCAGGCAAAAGCACGCTGGCGCGATTGGTGATGGGTTTCTATGAACCCGAGGAAGGTCAGTTGCTGCTCGACGGCCTCGACTTGCGGCAACTGGATGTCGCCGACCTGCGCCAGCAGATCGGTTACGTCGCCCACGACCTGCCGCTGCTGGCCGGCAGCCTGCGCGACAACCTGACCCTCGGCGCACGCTACATCAGTGATTCGCGCATGCTCGAAGTCGCCGAACTGACCGGCGTTACCGAACTGGCGCGGCAGCATCCCCAAGGTTTCGACCGCCCCGTGGGCGAACGCGGGCAACTGCTTTCCGGTGGTCAACGCCAGGCCGTATTGCTGGCCCGGGCGCTGCTGCTCGACCCGCCGATCATGCTGCTCGACGAACCTACCAGCGCCATGGACAACAGCAGCGAAGACCTGCTGCGCCAGAAACTCCACGGCTGGGTGCAAGGCAAAACGCTGCTGCTGGTCACCCACCGCACCTCGATGCTGAGCCTGGTGGACCGGCTGCTGGTGCTGGACAACGGCCGGGTCGTCGCTGACGGCCCGAAAGAAGCGGTCATCGATGCACTGCGCAAGGGCCGCGTCGGCTCGGCGGCGGTTTAGATGCGTGCACATAATTTATGGCTCTCACAAAACCTGTGGCGAGGGGATTTATCCCCGATGGGCTGCGCAGCAGCCCCAAAGACTCTGAGGGCGCTCCGCACCCTATCGGGGATAAATCCCCTCACCACAAGTAAGTATTCCGGGCGACGCATGGGTTGTGCGGTTTGATGTTTATTAACTGAGGGGTATCGCCCCATGTCTGCATCTTCAGATAGCAAATCACGCGGCTACTTCGACAGTTTCGGCAAAAGCGCCGAAGCCGAGTTCATGCCGGAAACCGCCGGCGCGTCGTTGCAGGATTCGCCGCGCTGGTCGCGGATCACCGTGTGGCTGGCGGCGGCGCTGTTGATCAGTGCGCTGCTCTGGGCCAAGTTCGCGGTGCTCGAAGAAGTGACCATGGGCGAAGGCAAGGCGATTCCGTCGAGCAAGGTCCAGGTGATCCAGAACCTTGAGGGCGGGATCGTCACCGAGATTTTCGTGCGCGAAGGCCAGATGGTGAACAAGGGCGACACGCTGCTGCGCCTGGATGACACGCGTTTTCTGTCGAACAAGGGTGAGAGCGAAGCCGACCGTTACGCCCTGACCGCGCAAGTCGAACGCCTTTCCGCCGAAGCCGAGGGCCGGCCGTTCAAGCTGTCTGACGAGGTGATCGCCAAGGCGCCGCAGGTCGCCGAAGACGAACGGGCGCTGTACGACCAGCGCCAACGGCGGCTGGCCAGTGAGCAACGCACCCTCACCGAACAGCTGCGGCAGAAGACTCAGGAGCTGGCGGAGTTCCGCTCCAAACAGGGCCAGTACAGCTCCAGCCTGGCGCTGCTGCAGCAAGAGATGAACATGTCGGCACCGCTGGTCGGCACTGGCGCAGTGTCGCCGGTGGAAATCCTGCGACTCAAACGCAGCGCGGTGGAGATTCGCGGTTCGCTGAACGCGACGACCCTGGCCATCCCCCGGGCCGAATCGGCGATCAACGAGATCAAGAGCAAGATCGACGAATCGGAACAGACCTTCCGCTCCGACGCCGCCAAGGACCTCAATCAGAAACGCACCGACCTGTCGAAAATCACCGCGTCGAGCATCGCCATCGACGACCGCGTCAGCCGCACCACCGTGACCTCGCCGGTGCACGGGGTGATCAAGCAGCTCAAGGTCAACACCATCGGCGGCGTGGTGCAACCGGGCAGCGACATGGTGGAAATCGTGCCGCTGGAAGACAACCTGCTGATCGAAGCCAAGGTCCGTCCGCAAGACGTCGCGTTCTTGCACCCGGGCCAGAAAGCCATGGTCAAGTTCAGTGCCTACGACTACACGATCTACGGCGGCCTGAGCGCGAAACTGGAACTGATCGGCGCCGACACCATCACCGATGACAAGGGCAACAGCTTCTACCTGATTCAGGTGCGCACCGATAAAAACCATTTGGGCGGGGATGTGAAACCGCTGCTGATCATCCCGGGGATGGTGGCGACGGTGGACATTATTACCGGGGAAAAAAGTGTGCTGGATTACCTGCTCAAACCGGTGCTGAAAGCGCGGACCGAGGCGATGCGCGAGCGCTAGCGATTTCCAAAGCATTGCTGTGATTGATCCGGCGCTTTCGCGAGCAGGCTCGCTCCCACAGGGGATTTGAGGTGTGCACAGAGTTTGTGCGCACCTTCGATCAAATGTGGGAGCGAGCCTGCTCGCGAAGAGGCCAGCCGCTTCAGCAATTATGCATCGCCATGGTTACGCAGAAAGGTCTCCTCCCCCATCGCTGCAATCTGCCCCTCGATCAACGCTTCGAACGGCTTGAGCAACGGCTCGAATGACGCCGACGGCTCCAGCGTCTGCAACGCCTGCACAATCGCCTCGATGGTCGATAACGCCCCCGGTCCCGGAGCCTTGCGCAGCCGATACCGCGACACCCCGCCCGCGGCCAGCGTCACCCGTGGCAACGCCGCCAGCAGCGGATTGAGATGGAGCATTTTGCGCGCCTTGCGCCAAGTGCCATCCGGCACCACCAACAGCAACGGTTCATCAGATTCGCTGTAAGCCTGCATCGGTTGTGCATCGTCGGCGGGAAACAGCAAGCGCGCCTGATACCCCGGCCGATTCAACAGCGCCGGTAAATCCTCGAACACTTCACCGACGATCAGTTCGGCATTGGTCAAACCCAACGCCGCCAGGCGCGCCGTGTTGAGCGCGTGATTGACCTCGCTCGGGTGCTGCAACAGCAGCACACGGGTGCGGCTGTCGAGGCTCGGGATCAGCGGGCACAGGCAATGGGTTTGTGGGCGCAGGCAGCGCAGGCATTGGGGTCTGGACATAGTTCTTTTTCCTACACGCTAAGCCTGATTGAGCTGTGCTTTGAGCAGATCACGAAAAGTCTGGATCAGCGGCTCGCGACTGCGGCCACGGCGCATGATCATCGAGAACGGCGCCTGATAGCCGAAGGTCGCCGGCAGCAACACGCGCAGGTCGCCCTTGTCGGCCCAGGCCTGCGCATAGTGCTCCGGCAGATAACCGATGTAGGCGCCGGACAGCACCAGAATCAGCTGCGCTTCCATACTTTCCACGGTCGCCGCACTGTGCTTGAAACCGTGCCGGGCCAGTTCCGCCTGACTCCAGTAACCGCGACCGACCATGCGTTGCTGGGTGATGACCTGCTCGGGAATCCGTCGCTCGTTGAACAACGGGTGCCGGCTGCTGCAATACAGCCAGTGCTGCTCGCGGTACAGCGGCATGTAGACCAGACCGCTCATGCGCGTGGAAAACGCACCGATGGCCAGGTCGAGACGATTGTCCTGCACGCCGAGTTGCAGTTCGTAGGGGCTCATCACCGACAGGTGCAAATGCACCGCCGGGTGTTCCTGACTGTAGGCGCCGATGGCTTCGGCGAACGGCAGGGCCTTGTCGCTGACGGTAGAGTCGATCACCCCGAGGTTGAGCGTGCCACGCAGCTCGCCCTTGAGCGCGGCGGCGTATTGCTCGAAACCTTCAAGCTCGGCGAGCAGGCGCAGGGTTTCCTGATGGAACAGCTCGCCTTTGCTGGTCAGGCTGAAACCGCCGCGCCCGCGATGGCACAGCACCAGACCCAGCGCCGCTTCGAGCTGGCTCATGTAGGTGCTGATCGCCGAGGTCGACAGGTTGAGCTCCTGTTGCGCATTGGCGAAGCCCTGATGGCGTACCACGCTGACGAAGATGCGCAATAGTTTCAGATCGGGTAAAGCGTTGGCCATGCGGCTCTCCAAACATCTGTCGAACACTGATGACTTTGTGGTGAGGGGATTTATCCCCGATGGGTGGCGAAGCCGCCCCACGCCTGCAAATCGATTCATCAGGTATGCCGCGAGCAACGAATTTACGACTGCTGCGCAGCCGATCGGGGATAAATCCCCTCGCCACAGGGGTATCGGAGCAGGTTCGGGAAGTCTATCTCCAGCCTCGCCATTAGTTTAGAAAAATCTGAACTAAGTTTTTGCCCGTAGCGATTCTTCCGCCGCACTACATTTCGCAGAATCGGCCCCACAGCGGCGTCCGGCCTTCCCATGCACGGTTCGCCGACATAAATAAAACAAAGACGATGAGGCCCTACCCGTGGACAAGATTCTTCACCAACCACTGGGCGGCAACGAAATGCCGCGCTTCGGCGGCATCGCCACCATGCTCCGACTCCCCCATGTACCGACCGCTGCCGGTCTGGACGCTGCCTTCGTTGGCGTGCCCCTGGACATCGGTACTTCGCTGCGCCCCGGTACCCGCTTCGGACCACGCGACATCCGCACCGAATCGGTGATGATCCGCCCGTACAACATGGCCACCGGCGCCGCCCCGTTCGACTCGCTGTCCGTCGCCGACATCGGTGACGTGGCAATCAACACCTTCAACCTGCTCGACGCCGTGCGCATCATCGAAGAAGCCTACGACAACATCCTCGAGCACAACGTGATCCCGATGACCCTGGGTGGCGACCACACCATCACCCTGCCGATCCTGCGGGCGATCCACAAGAAGCACGGCAAAGTCGGTCTGGTGCACATCGATGCGCACGCCGACGTCAACGATCACATGTTCGGCGAGAAGATCGCCCACGGTACGACCTTCCGTCGCGCCGTCGAAGAAGGCCTGCTGGACTGCGACCGCGTGGTGCAGATTGGTTTGCGCGCGCAGGGTTACACCGCTGACGACTTCAACTGGAGCCGCGACCAGGGCTTCCGCGTGGTGCAGGCCGAAGAGTGCTGGCACAAGTCGCTGGCGCCGCTGATGGCCGAAGTGCGCGAGAACGTCGGTGGCGGCCCGGTGTACCTGAGCTTCGACATCGACGGCATCGACCCGGCCTGGGCGCCGGGCACCGGCACCCCGGAAATCGGTGGTCTGACGACCATTCAGGCGATTGAAATCGTCCGTGGCTGCCAGGGCCTCGACCTGATCGGCTGCGATCTGGTAGAAGTCTCGCCCGCGTACGACACCACCGGCAACACCTCGCTGCTGGCCGCCAACCTGCTGTACGAAATGCTCTGCGTACTGCCGGGCGTGGTCCACCGCTGAGGGTTCGGCCATGAACGAACGTGATCAGGTTCTGCAAGCGGCCGCCGATCTGGTTTCCGCCTTCGCCCGTAATGATCGCGAGGCTTACTTCGGCGCGTTCAGCGCCGATGCGAGTTTCGTGTTCTACACCCTCGAACAGCCGCTGCTGTCGCGCGATGCCTATCAGGCGTTGTGGGACCGCTGGCGCGCCGAGGATGGCTTTGAAGTGCTGTCGTGCACTTCGAGCAACGCCTTCGTCAGCCTGCAAGGTGATGTGGCGATTTTCATCCATGACGTGGCCACCGAGCTGCGCATGCAAGGGGAGCAACACTTCAGCCAGGAGCGCGAGACGATTGTTTTCAAGAAACAAGCGTCGAGCCTAGAACAACAAGGCCATTGGCTGGCCTGCCACGAACATTTGTCCGCAATGCCGGAAGGGCTGCCATCCCCTTAGCCAAACAGGTGACGCCACACGCACGATGAGGCGCGCCTTTATGATCGGAGCAGATCATGAATAACAACAACAACGACCAAAGCCTTACGCAAATTGAAACCCACGGGGTCGAGCAGATCCCGGACCACGAACGCACCGCAGGCCCGACGGATTTGTTCCGGATGATCTTCGGTGGTTCGAACACCTTCGCCACCGCCGTGCTCGGCAGTTTCCCGGTGCTGTTCGGCCTGTCGTTTCAGGCCGGCGTCTGGGCGATTGTTGCGGGCGTGCTGCTGGGCTCGCTGATCCTCGCACCGATGGGCCTGTTCGGGCCGATCAACGGCACCAACAATGCCGTGTCGTCTGGCGCACACTTCGGTGTGCACGGGCGGATCGTCGGTTCGTTCCTGTCGCTGTTGACCGCTATCGCGTTTTTCTCGCTCTCGGTGTGGAGTTCGGGGGATGCGTTGATCGGTGGGGCGAAACGCCTGATCGGGCTGCCGGAAACCGATCTGACCCTGGGCCTGGCCTACGGTCTGTTCGCGATTCTGGTGCTGACCGTGTGCATCTACGGCTTCCGCTTTCTGCTGTGGGTGAACAAGATCGCGGTGTGGAGCGCCAGCCTGTTGTTCCTGCTGGGCATCTTCGCCTTCGCCGGTCCTTTCGACGTCAACTACGCCGGCACGGTGAGCCTCGGTCAACCGGGCTTCTGGGCGGCGTTCATCGGCGCCGCGCTGGTGGCCATGAGCAATCCGATCTCCTTCGGGGCGTTCCTCGGCGACTGGTCGCGCTACATCCCGCGTGACACCTCCAAGCAGCGGATCATGGCGGCGGTGGTGCTGTCGCAGATCGCCACGTTCATCCCGTTCCTGTTCGGCCTGGCCACAGCGACCATCGTCGCGATCAAGGCGCCGGACTACATCGCGGCGAACAATTATGTGGGCGGTCTGCTGGCGGTGTCGCCGAGCTGGTTCTTCCTGCCGGTGTGCCTGATTGCGGTGATTGGCGGCATGTCCACCGGCACCACCTCGCTGTATGGCACCGGGCTGGACATGTCCAGCGTGTTCCCACGGGTGCTGTCGCGGGTCAAGGCGACGCTGCTGATCGGCGTGCTGTCGATTGCCTTCATCTTCATCGGGCGCTTCGCGGCGAACCTGGTGCAGAGCGTGTCGACCTTCGCGGTGCTGATCATCACCTGCACCACCCCGTGGATGGTGATCATGATCATCGGTTTGCTGGTGCGTCGCGGCTTCTATTGCCCGGATGACCTGCAAGTGTTCACTCGCGGCGAACAGGGCGGACGCTACTGGTTCAACCACGGCTGGAACTGGCGTGGCCTGGGCGCGTGGATCCCGAGCGCAGCGGTCGGCCTGTGCTTCGTCAACCTGCCGGGGCAGTTCGTCGGCCCGCTGGGCGAGATGGCCGGCGGTATCGACATCAGCTTGCCGGTGACCCTGGGCCTGGCATCGGTGGTGTACCTGACGTTGCTGAGCCTGTTCCCGGAACCGCGGGACGTGTTCGGCCCGCAGGATGCACGGAGCCAAGTCTCAGAAAAACCTGAACTGCGTCAGGCCGCCTGATCCATAAAGAAAATTTGAAGGATTGAAGTTCTTGTGGCGAGGGAGCTTGCTCCCGCTCGACTGTGCAGCAGTCGCAATGAAGTGATTGGGGCCGCTTCGCGGCCCAGCGGGAGCAAGCTCCCTCGCCACAGAGAAACATTCGATTCAGCGTTCCACATAAAAAAGACAATCGGAGACACGCCATCATGGCTTTGGATTTATTCGTCGTCCTCATCTACGCCGCCGGCATGCTCTTGCTCGGCTACTACGGCATGCGCAAGGCCAAGACCAACGAGGACTTTCTGGTCGCCGGACGTAACCTGGGCCCGAGCCTGTACATGGGCACCATGGCCGCGACTGTGCTCGGTGGCGCGTCCACCGTCGGCACCGTGCGCCTGGGCTACGTGCACGGCATCTCCGGTTTCTGGCTGTGCGCGGCCCTCGGTTGCGGCATCGTCGCGCTGAACCTGTTCCTCGCCAAACCGCTGCTGAAACTGAAGATCTACACCGTTACCCAGGTCCTGGAAAAACGCTACAACCCGATGGCCCGCTCGGCGAGCGCGGCGATCATGCTGGCCTACGCGCTGATGATCGGCGTGACCTCGATCCTGGCGATCGGCACCGTGCTGCAAGTGCTGTTCGGTCTGCCGTTCTGGATCTCGGTGCTGCTCGGCGGTGGCGTGGTGGTGATCTACTCGGCCATCGGCGGCATGTGGTCGCTGACCCTGACCGACATCGTCCAGTTCATCATCAAGACCGTCGGCCTGATGTTCATCCTGTTGCCGATCTGCCTGTACCGCGTTGGCGGCTGGGACGAACTGGTGTTGAAGCTGCCGGCAGCGGCGTTCAACTTCACCACCATCGGCTGGGACACGATCATTACCTACTTCATGATCTACTTCTTCGGCATCCTGATCGGTCAGGACATCTGGCAACGGGTGTTCACCGTCAAGACCGCCAAAGTCGCCCAGTACGCCGGCAGCATCGCGGGCATCTACTGCATACTCTACGGCCTGGCCTGCGCCCTGATCGGCATGGCCGCGCACGTGCTGATCCCGGATCTGGACAACGTCAACAACGCCTTCGCCGCCATCGTCAAACTGTCGCTGCCGGACGGCATCCGGGGTCTGGTGATCGCCGCAGCTCTGGCAGCGATGATGTCCACCGCCAGCGCCGGCCTGCTCGCGGCGGCCACCACCCTGACTGAAGACCTGCTGCCGAAACTGCGCGGCGGTAAACAGTCGAGCTTAGGCATCAACCGCCTGTTCACCCTGCTGACCGGTGTCGTGGTACTGGGCATCGCGCTGGTGGTGAATGACGTGATCAGCGCCCTGACCCTGGCGTACAACCTATTGGTCGGCGGCATGCTGATTCCGCTGATCGGCGCGATCTTCTGGAAACGCGCAACCACCGCCGGCGCCATCGCCAGCATGGGCCTGGGTTTTGCTACCGCGCTGCTGTTCATGTTCAAGGATGGTCTGGATGCCAACACGCCGATCTACTACAGCCTGGCGGTGGGCCTGATCAGCTTTGTGGTGGTCAGCCTGTTCTCGCGTCGCCCGGCGACCGTGGCGAGTGCGATCTAAGCTTTGATGTAACGACTTGATGCTTTCTTCGACGGGTGTGGCGTCGGTTGCCACACCCGTTTTTTTCGTCTGGAGAAAAGTTTAATGAAGATTGTTTCTCGCGATCAGTGGTTCGAAGTGCAAACCCTGAACGATGGCATCCGCCTGATTCACGAGCCGTACATCCGTCCCTTCTACCGCTGCAACCTGTGGCATGTGCAGGGCCGCGACAAAGACTTGTTGCTGGATAGCGGTTCGGGATTGGTCAGCCTGCGCGAGCAGTTGCCGTGGATCACCGAACGGCCTCTGGTGGCTGTCGCCAGCCACTGTCACTTTGACCACATCGCCGGGCATCACGAGTTTGCCGAACGGCTGGTGCACCCGGCCGAAGCGGACATTCTGGCAGCTCCGGATGGTGAGAATGATTTGAGCCGCGCCTTCGTCGGCGACGACATGTTCGACGCGCATCCAGATTGCCCGCTGTGTTACGCCGAATACCGCGTCAAGGCTGCGCCAGCCACTGGATTTGTCGAGGATGGCGACGTGCTGGATCTGGGTAACCGCACCCTGCAGGTGCTGCACACGCCGGGGCATTCGCCGGGCGGCATCAGCCTGTATGAGGCGGCCACCGAAACGTTATTCAGCGGCGACATCATTTACGACGGGCCGCTGATCGAAGACGCCTACCACTCCAATCTGCAGGATTACGCCGCCAGTCTGCGACGCTTGCAGGCGTTGCCAATCCGCACAGTGCATGGCGGACATTTCGGCAGTTTTTCCGGCGGGCATTTGCGTTCAATGATTGACGAATGGTTGCGCAGCCACGCCTGAGGCCTGCTGTACTCAAGCCAGACACCCCTCAGAACGACCTGCCATGAGAAGAGCTGCCGTGCGCGCCGCGGTGCACCGATACATTCGGCGCCTGCTGGAATCCCGCGAATTCAACGACCACACCAGTCTGGTGCAATTAGGCCTGGAGAAGGCGGATATAGAGGATTTGATCTTCCATCTGGAAGATGAATTCGGACTGACGGCGTTTACGGCCGAAGAGGATCACATGCTCAAGACCGCGAAGACCGCGAAGGACCTGAGTCGATTTTTGCTAGAGATTGGACGGCATTGAGAGGATTTGCCAAATACATCCATCAGGGTGAGCTGAAACCCTGCGGCGAGGGAGCTTGCTCCCGCTGGGCTGCGCAGCAGCCCCAAAACCATTCAGCCCGGTTGTGCCAGACGAACCTTGTTCAGTGACGTTACGACTGCTGCGCAGCCGGGCGGGAGCAAGCTCCCTCGCCACAACAAGCGTCACTCACCTGGAGTCGTTCTTACCGGCGCCGTTGTTGACGCCGGCGCTGTTCGTCATCGGTGCGGATCGGTACGGGTTGCATAGGCGGTTCGATCAAGCCGAGGGCAACACCCAAATCGTGCAGCCAGTTCTGAATTTTCTCTTTCATCGTCATGCCCCCTTCAGGGTAGTGCTGAGCGGCCGGAATTCTGAGGCCGCTTCGCACTGATAATAGTCCTAAGTCCTACGCAATGCTCGGCCAAATCCGCAATGATCTGTTACTGAATTGAACAGAATTACGATCGGTTGGTTCACGCCGTCTGCCGGGTTTCATTCGATGCCACGGGATAGAGCGCTTGCTGCTGTTCAATCCAGGCGTTCAGGTTGGCCCCGACCATGCCTTTGCGCCACATGAGCCAGGTTGTCGCACTGGCAAACGGCTCGGCCAACGGGTGCACCGCAACGCTTTCGCGCCCCGGCAGGCTGGCGAGCATCGACTCCGACATCAGCGCCACGCCGCTGCCGGCAATCACGCAGGCGAGCATGCCCTGATAGGACTCGATCTCCATCGCCCGGCCCATCGCCGCCTGATAGTGGACGAACCATGCCTCCAGCCGCGCGCGATAGGCGCAGCCATGGCGGAAGGTGAATACCGCCCTGCCCTCGACCTCCTTGGCGCTGCGGATCGGCGGGTGATCGGCCTCGCTGATCAGCACCAGACGCTCATCACACAGCGGCACGCCGTCGATGCCTGCCAGTTGCGGCGGACCGTCCACCAGCGCCGCGTCGAGGCGGCCGGACACCAGGCCTTCGAGCAACTCGCCGCTGGGCCCCGATTGCACTTGCAGATTCACCGCCGGGTATTGCTTGTGATAACGCGCCAACAGCGCCGGCAAATGGATTGCTGCGGTGCTGTACAGCGTGCCGAGGACAAAATCCCCCGCCGGTTGCCCGCCCATCACCGCCGCACTGGCCTGATCGCGCAAGGCGAACAGTTTGCCGGTGTAGTCCAGCAAGACTTTTCCCGCAGGCGATAACTGCAAACGCTGACGCTCACGGACGAACAGTTCGACGCCCAACTGCTCCTCCAGCTGTTTGAGCCGGGTCGACAGGTTGGACGGCACCCGGTGCAGGCGCTCGGCGGCGCGCGTGATCGAGCCTTCTTCGGCCACGGCCTGAAAGATCCGCAATTGGCTGAACTCCACGACCTTTCTCCATAACAGAACAAGTTACTCACTATTATTCAATTTTAAAGAAAGTCAATCGGTTCTAGCCTGACGGTCATTGCTCCTTCCAAGGAATCCCGACCATGTCGCCCCTGATTCGCTTGTCCGCCTGTTTCGTCGCCCTGATGATGGCCATGGGCATTGGGCGTTTCGCCCTCACCCCGCAAATGCCGCACCTGCTCAGCGAAGGTCAGGTCGATCTGACTGCCGCCGGACTGATCGCGGCCGCCAACTACCTCGGTTACCTGCTGGGAGCGGTGGACGCGATGTTCGCCCACCGTCCGCAACAAGTGCAGCGCCGCTTGTACGGTGGGTTGTGGCTGTGCGTGCTGCTGACCCTGGCGTCGTTCTGGGCCAACGGTTTCTGGTCGCACTTGTTGTTGCGCTTCGGCACCGGAGTGGCGAGTGCCTGGGTGCTGGTGATGATCACCGCATTGAGTCAGCCGCTGGCGGCTGCGGCGGGCCGGCCACGGTTGGGCGCGCTGGTATTCGCCGGACCGGGGCTGGGGATTTTTCTCACAGGGCTGCTGGCACTGGTCTCACATCTGCTGCTGCAGACGTCGGCCACGCTGTGGCTGATCTATGCCGGCGTGGCATTGCTGATGCTGCTGGCGATCGTGCGAATCCTGCCGCAACCGGGCACCCACACGCCGGTCGCCACCCTCAATGGCAGCCACTCCAATCGCGGCATTCCAAGACTGGCGGCGGTGTATGCGCTGTACGGCGTGGGTTACATCATTCCGGCGACGTTCCTCTCGCAGATGGCCAACGCGCAATTTCACGGGCAATGGCAGGCCGATCTGTTCTGGCCGTGCTTCGGCCTTGGTGCGGCCATTGGCGTGCTGCTGGTGAGCCTGCGTCGTCACGACCCGAACACCACGCGGCACTGGCTGACGGCTACGCTTTGGCTGCAGGCGCTCGGGGTCTTTGCGTGCCTGCTGGGCAGCGGTTATGGCCTGGCGCTGGGCGTGATGCTCTGCGGCATGCCGTTCCTGGCCTGCATGCAACTGGTGATGCAACGTTCGCGGGAACTGGCGCCGCACACCACCCAGCGCAACGCCGGCCTGCTGACTGCGTGCTTCGCCGTCGGTCAGCTCAGCGGTCCGCTGCTGGCAGCGCTGAGCAGCCATTTCAGCGGCGGTCTGCAACTGGCGCTGGTGATCGCCGGCAGCGGCTTGCTGATTGCCGGCGGGTTGGCCCTGCAATCGTCTACTGCTGGCCGAGCAGTTTGCGCAAACGCCGACGCACCCACTGCTCAGCGCTGACAAAGGTGATGCCGAGCAACACCAGCACCGCGCCGATGACGAAGTTCAGGCTCAATTCTTCACCGAGCAGCACCACGCCGAAGGTGACGCCGAACAACGGCGTCATGAATGAAAACACCGCCAGATTGGCCGCCAGATAGCGGCGCAACAGCCAGAACCAGGTCAGGTAACTGAAGAACGACACCACCAGCCCCTGGAACAACACGCTGGCCACCGCCACGGTGGTCAGGCTGACGTGAGTGATCTGGCCGCTGAACAACGCGATCAACAGCAGGCCGACGAAGCCGACGATCAACTGATAAAACAGGGTCAAGGTCACCGGCGCTTCCGACAGTCGCGAGGCGCGCACCACAACCGTGGTCGCGCCCCAACAGGCGCCGGCAATAACCCCAAACGCGTCGCCCAGCAGCATGCGCCGGTCGAGGTTGTCCCACGACACGCCGCCAGCGAAGGCAATGGCGATGCCGATGAACGCGAGGAAGATCCCCAGCCATTGCACCGGCCGCAGACGCTCGCTGGCCAGCAGAAAATGCACGCCAAGCGCGGTGAAAATCGGTGCGGTGTAGAGGAACACCGACATGTGCGCGGCGGTGGTCAGTTGCAGGCCTTCGGCGATGAAGAAGAACTCCAGGCCGAACAGCGCTCCCGCCAGCAACCCGCCGCGCCAGGTATTGCCGACCTGATCCCAGCCGCCCTTCCAGCACAGCAGCAAGCCGACCAGCAGCGCGGAAATCCCCGAGCGCCCGGCCGCCTGCATCACTGGCGCTATGTCCGGCGCGGCCCATTTGATCATCACCTGCTGCACGCCCCAGATCAGGCACAGGCCGATCATCACCTGCAACGCAAAACCGTCGGCATTGCGCCGCTCGACACTCACCGCAACACCTCGAACACACACAACATGGCAGCCATCCAATGGGCAAAAATCAGTGTCGGGGATTATCAATCAGTCAGGCAGAAAAAGCCGTCTGAAAAAGACTCTGGAGGCGTCAGTAATGTCACCGGGGAATGGCGGATGGCTGCGCCATCCATCGCGAGCAGGCTCGCTCCCACAGGATTCGGCGTCGAGCTCGGAATTTGCGCACGACATCGGTCCCTGTGGGAGCGGGCTTGCCCGCGAAGAGGCCGGCACTTTCAACAAAAACTACAGACCAGACCTGTCCAGTCGCTTCGCCGCCAGGAAGCCGACAGTACACGCCACAGCCGTGGCGAACGTCCCCCACGCCCAATCCATCAACGACACCTGCACCGACCAGCCGCGCAACGTCGCCCAATTGGTCAGGTCATACGTGCCGTACGCCACCAGCCCCAACAACGCGCCCAGGCGTGCCGCGCGTTGCCAGCTCAGCGCCGGCAAGACCACAAATTGCACGCAACCAACAACGTACAGGCAATAAAAAACCGCTGCCGGTAACAGCAGCGGTTTTTCCAGCATCAGCGAACCGAGCAGTTCGCGGTAGGTCGGCGCCATCAACACGCCGAGCCAGATACCGTCGAGCAACAGAAACGCCAGCAGAGTGGCGATGTAGGCGATCAGCGCTTTTTTCATTTGCGAACCCTCATGTAGGCACTGCCGCAGGCTGCGATCTTTTGATCTTCAAAAGCAAAAGATCACAGCCTGCGGCAGCTCCTACATGGGGCCGGCGTTCACTCAGGTTAGTTCAATGCGATCAGCATGAATGACAATCTTGCCATCCTTGTACAACGAACCGATGGCCTTCTTGAAGTTGCCTTTGCTGACGCCAAACAGGCTGCTGATCAACGCTGGATCACTCTTGTCGCTGACCGCCAGCGTGCCATTGTTGTCGCGCAACTTGGCGAGGATCTTCGAACTCAGGCTGCTGGCCGCTTCCTGACCCACCGGTTGCAGGCTGAGGCTGATCTTGCCGTCGGCGCGCACTTCCTTGATGAAACCCTTCTCACGCATGCCGGAACGCATGAACTTGAAGATCTCGTTCTTGTGGATCAAGCCCCAATGCTTGTTGTTGATGATCGCCTTGAAGCCCATGTCGGTGGCTTCGGCCACCAGCAGATCGACTTCCTCGCAGGGGCTGTAGTTCGCCGGCGTCTTGTCGAGGTAGCGATCCAGGCGCGCAGTGGCGGTGATGCGTCGCGTGTGTTTGTCGAGATAGACGTGCACCACGCAGTATTCGCCGGCGGTCATCTGACGCTTTTCTTCGGAATACGGCAGCAACAGATCTTTCGGCAGCCCCCAATCGAGGAACACGCCGATGCTGTTGACTTCAACAACTTTCAGACTGGCAAATTCGCCGACCTGAACTTTCGGTTTTTCAGTGGTCGCGAGAAGTTTGTCTTCGCTGTCCAGATAAATAAATACGTTGAGCCAGTCTTCATCTTCGCTGGGAATATCTTTAGGGATATAACGGTTGGGCAAAAGAATTTCGCCATCGGCACCGCCGTCCAGATATAAACCGAAGTTAGTGTGTTTAACCACTTGCAAACTGTTGTAACGCCCGACTAAAGCCATTTTCCAAAACCCTCATTGCGTGGCGGCATTCTACCCGGTTTTGCCGCAAACGTCGGGCGCGAGAGCCGCCCGTTCGGGAAAATCTGCACGAGGCCTTGATTTTCCTTGGTTGCGGATGCGACGAGGTGCCGCTCGTCAGTCCAGCGCAGACGCTGACAGCGCAACATCACAGTGCCACAACCCATAAATGTTCTTATTTAAAACAGCAGGTTAGGGAGATATTTCGAATAATTAAGCGAACATGATCCACCCACCCGCTCAGTTATTCCCGGAGATATTTATCAAGCAATTGTCAAGTTATTCCTGTACGATGCCTGGCCGAGTTACTTTTCTACAGGTTAATGGCCGCCATGCGTGTAAAAGCATCCACCAGCAAAGCAAAGCCAGCTCCAGCCGTTGAAACCAGCGAATCGATCAACGATCAGATCGCAGCGTTTCTCAAGTCCGGCGGTGAAATCCAGCAAATTGCCAAAGGCGTCAGCGGCCAGACGTTTGGTCCGTCCAAGCAGATCAGCCTGGGCAAAAAGTAACACCGGTAATACACCCGTCCTGAGACGCTTTGAGCTTCGAAGCGTCTGGACTGGCACCCGCGCAACCCCCTCTATTTTGTTTAATCAATCTTTTGAAAATCGACGAACGGCCATCATCGCCGAGCATTCGCCGGTATCCTTGCACGCGTCTGGATCAAGCGTTTCAGCAGGCTCAAGCCCTGCCCTCGCTGTTCATGGAGTGACGCATGCTCAAATCTTCCTGTTTATTGCTTGTAGGCCTGCTGGCCTGTTCGACGGCGCACGCGCAGATTTTCCAGCGCGAGCTCGGTGACTTCGACCTCAAACTCGGGACTACGCCGAGCCGCAGCATGGCCCAGGGCCTGGTCAAGCCAGCGGCAGTCGGCTCGTTCCACGGCGGCCTCGACCTCAGCCACGACAGCGGCCTGTATGTCGGCCAGTACGCACCGAGCATGGGCCTCACGCCGGGCAAGAACCTCGAAATCGACTCCTACGTCGGCTTCAAACAACCTTTCGATCAGACCCTCGGCTACGAAGTCGGGATGATCCACTACAGCTACCCCAAAGTGGACACGCTTGACAGCCAGGAGCTGTTCGGCGGCCTGACCCTGCTCGGCAGCCGCTTCGGTGTGGCCGTCAGCAACGACCCGGACAAACAGAACAACACACTGTTCGCCGACCTTGGCGGCAATCAGCCGTTCGGCATCGGGATCAGCATGAAATACACCACCCACCAACTGAACACACCTGTGTCGGTAGACGGTGGTTATGTCAGCAGCTTTACCGATTGGTCGGTGAAATTTTCCCGGCCGTTCATGGGTGTCGACCTCGACCTGATCTACAGCAACTCCAACCTCAGCGGCAGTGATTGCTCGGCCTACTCGGGACACAACAGTCAGTGTGACGGCCTGGTGACGCTGAAGGCCGAACGCGCGTTCTATTGATCGGCTGAACTGCCGGGAGCCTCCTGCGTTCACATAAGAATCAGACGTCAGGCCTCGCAAGGATTCGCTCATGTCTCGCTGGTTCAAACACCTCGCCACCCTGCTGATCTTCACTCTCGCCCTTGGCGCCTGTAGCCGTGTCGGCCTGGCCTACCGTAACCTCGACGTGATCATTCCGTGGACGCTCGGCGACTACCTGGACATGACCGGCGAGCAAAAAGACTGGTTCAACGAGCGCCTCAAGGAACACCTGAACTGGCACTGCACCACGCAATTGCCGGGCTACCTCGACTGGCTGGATCGCTTGCAAAGCATGGTCGAAACCAATCAGGTGACCGACGCGGCGCTGCAGGCGCGAACCACGGAAGCGAAAAAAGCCATCGCCGAAACCGCACGCCAGATCACGCCATCGGCCATCGAATTGCTGCAAGGGTTGGACGACAAACAGGTGGCGGAAATGAATGACGCGTTCGCCAAGGACCTGCGCAAACGTGAGAAGGAATACGTCAAACCGCCCTTGGCGCAGCAGATTGCCGAACGCGGTGCGCGCATGGACAAGCGCCTGACCGACTGGCTTGGCCCGTTGAGCGTCACTCAGGAACAACGGGTGATGGCCTGGTCGACCGCGCTGGGCGATCAGAACACCCAATGGATCGCCAACCGCGCGCACTGGCAGCAGCAATTCAGCAACGCCGTAGCCCAGCGCAAGAGTGCAGAATTCCCACAACGGATCGAGACGCTTCTGGTCAACCGCGAGCGTTTATGGACACCGGATTACCAGAAGGCCTACGCCAACACCGAGGCGCAGGCGCGTGCGCTGGCGGTTGATCTGATGGCCGAGAGTACGCCACAGCAGCGTCAGCGGTTGTTGAAGAAGATTGAGGGTGTGCGCAAGGACTTCAATGATTTGAAATGTCTGAAGGCAGCAAAGCAGGAATAGAAGATCAAAAGATCGCAGCCTTCGGCAGCTCCTACACAAATCCTGTAGGAGCTGCCGAAGGCTGCGATCTTTGGTTTTCAGGCAATTTGCGCTTTAGAAGCCACCTCATCAAACGTCGTCTCATCCAGCGCATCTTCCTGCTCATCCAGCACTTGGCGTGGATGATCGTTGCCGGGAATGCTGCTGTCGATCAGGCTCAACAGGCTTGAGCCGCGTGGCGTCAGAATAAAATTGTTGCCGGTGCTGCCTTCATGGTCCGGACGCGGTTCGATATATCCACGGGCCAGCAGCAATTTTTCGTATTCACAGGCCACCGTTTTCAGGTGATCCAGATTCTCGATCGGCTCGCCCGCACTGGCTTTCTCGGCCGCATAGTCCTCGGCATATTTTCGAGGGGCGAAACTTTCGCCAGCACTGTTCTGCACTTCATGCAGCAAGCGTTCAATCAAATCCCAGTTATAAGTCGTCATCCTGATTCAACCTCCGGTGCGCGTGATTTTGGACGCTGTCATAGGTTGTGACCCGAGCGTGCCGCAGCCGTTCAGCCGCATTTCACGCCGCGACCGACCGGCGGTCCCGTGGTTTTTGTCAGGGGTCAACCCGGCTTCAACCGACTCCTCTGCCACAGATGCTCTCAAGCCGGTCATCGCTAACCTGACTGAACTTTTCGCTGCTCCAAGGCCTCCACCGATTAACCCGCCTTAACCGGAACGGAGGCCCGCCCCCATGAAAACCCTGCTCAAGCTCACCCTCGCCGCCACCCTCGCCTGTGCCCTGCCCGCATGGGCCTGCACACCCGAGGAAGCCACCGCCAAACGTGAACAACTGGCCAAGGAAGTCGCCAAGCTCACCGAGCAGAACCCCACCAAGGCCAAGGAGATCAATGCCGAGTTGCAGAAAATGGACTTGGGTACGGCCAGCGCCGATCTGCCGGACAAATGCCAGTTGATCGATCAGCGCTTGAAAGAATTGGGGACGGCTGAGAAAAAAGCCGAGAGCTAAAAGCAAGATCAAAAGATCGCAGCCTGCGGCAGCTCTTACACCGAACCCTGTAGGAGCTGCCGCAGGCTGCGATCTTTTGATCTTGAAAATGCATAAATGCATTTATTTACTTGCACAAACGCATAACCGAGCTAAGGTTACATCGAGCAAGGAGATCGGCACCGTTCATCGCAGATGAAAACCGTTAACCACCGATTGCTCGGCAATACCGCAACACAATCACAAGCTGGACGCTTGTTTTCATTCATGGAGGACTGAAAAATGTTAACCCATCAAGCAACATCGTTTACCGGCGAGAGCCTGCCAAGGTGCCTCGTCGGCCACCTGCTCGACCCGCAACTGGTCGAGGTTGAAGCCACCGCGCAAACCGCTGCGCTGGCCGCTGCCAACCTCAACTTCACCATGCAGAAACAAACCCAGACCAACTGGTGCTGGGCCGCCGTATCCGCTTCGGTCGGCAACTACTACGGCACCGGGTCCTGGACCCAGTGCGGTGTCGCCAGCACCCAACTGGACCGCAATTGCTGCAGTCAGCCGGGGCCGTGCAACGTCTACGGCTATCTGGATTCGGCCCTGCAAACCACCCGCAGCTACAACGGCATGAATCAGGGCTCGCTGCAGATGTCGGCCATCCAGAACCAGATCAACATGGGTCGCCCGGTCGGCCTGCGTTGCGCCTGGTACGGCGGCGGTGCGCACTTCCTGGTGATCTACGGCACCAACGGCAACTACGTGCTGGTCGCCGACTCGATCTACGGTTACTCGACCCGTGCGCTGAACGCGTTCCCCGGTTCGTACAACGGCGGCGGCAACTGGACTCACACTTACTTCACCGTGAAAAACTAGGAGGGCGACATCATGCAACTGACTTATCCAAAGGCGCCTTCCAACGGCGTACAAACGTTGCGTCCGGTGCTGCAAGCCGCGCTGCAAAACCAGGGCTTCGGTATCAACCGCCAGTTCGCCAACGCGACGCCGGCCAAAATCAGCCTCAGCGAAGCCTATCGCGGCTACTCGCTGACACTCGACGATTTGAGCCAGGGCAAGGGGCTGAAAGATGCACGCCTCGGTGACTGGCATTACCTGGTGTTTGCCGACGGCGTGACCATTGCCGATGCGCAACTGGCCGAGGTTCGCGGCCACGTCGAGTTCGCTTCGCTGAACCACGGCAGCCGCGCCGCCGACACCGTGGGCGCGTTGAAACTGGCGGAACAGGCGCCGCAACTGCAGGGTAAAACCGTCGAATTACGCGTGCTGTTTGTTTCGGCCCTGCACGTCGTGGCGATCTGGCTGCATGCGGACGGCGAGGATGTGCTGATCCCGATCGAGCCGACGCCAAAAGAGTTGGGCGGCTCGCGGCTGTACAGCGAAACGGCGCTGCTCGCGCTGCTCAAACCAGCGGCAGATCGCGCCAAGCAACGGTTTGACGCGGACACCAGCGGACAACTGGGAAGCTGACAAACGCTGCGCATAAAAAAACCCGGACACTGTCCGGGTTTTTTATTGGTCGCGAAACGCTTTACTCAGCCGCAGGCTCGGCCGGCTTGCGGCGCTTGAGCGGGGCCATGCCATCGGCGCTCACCAGAGAATCCGGCTTCGGACGGTTGGCGCTCTTGCGCTTGGTCGGGGTCTTGGCGGCGGTTTTCTTCTTGTCGCCCTTAGCGTCGGTCTTTTTCTTCTTCACGCCGACAGCTTTGCCCGAGGCCTTGACCTTTTTCGGCCCGCCGTAGGTGCCTTTGACTTCCTTGATGGTGCGACGCTCGAAGCTTTGCTTCAGGTAGCGCTCGATGCTCGACATCAGGTTCCAGTCGCCGTGACAGATCAGCGAGATCGCCAGACCGTCGTTGCCGGCGCGGCCGGTACGACCGATGCGGTGCACGTATTCGTCGCCGCTGCGGGGCATGTCGAAGTTGATCACCAGGTCCAGGCCATCAACGTCCAGACCACGGGCCGCCACGTCAGTCGCCACCAGAATCTTCACGCCGCCCTGCTTCAGCCGGTCGATCGCCAGTTTGCGATCCTTCTGGTCTTTCTCGCCGTGCAGCACGAACGCCTTGTATTCCTGAGCCACGAGGCGACCGTAGATGCGGTCGGCCATGGCGCGGGTGTTAGTGAAGACGATGGCCTTCTGGTAGGTCTCGTTGGCCAGCAGCCAGTTCACGATCTGTTCTTTGTGCTGGTTGTGGTCGGCAGTGATGATCTGCTGACGGGTGGTCGAGTTCAGCTGGCTGACCGCGTTGAGCTGCAGGTGCTCAGGGTTGTTCAGCACCTTGGCGATCATCTCGCGCAGGCCGGAACCGCCGGTGGTGGCGGAGAACAACATGGTCTGCTGACGGTTCGGGCATTCATCGACCAGACGCTGTACGTCTTCGGCGAAACCCATGTCGAGCATGCGGTCGGCTTCATCGAGCACCAGCACTTCGACTTCTTTCAGGTCGAGGTTGCCGGCGTTGAGTTGCTCGATCATCCGGCCCGGGGTGCCGATCAGGATGTCCGGCACCTTGCGCAGCATCGCAGCCTGGACCTTGAAGTCTTCACCGCCGGTGATCAGACCGGACTTGATGAAGGTGAACTGCGAGAAGCGTTCAACTTCTTTCAGGGTCTGCTGGGCCAGTTCGCGGGTCGGCAGCAGAATCAGGGTCTTGATGCTGACGCGAACCTTGGCCGGGCCGATCAGGCGGTTGAGGATCGGCAGTACGAAAGCGGCGGTTTTGCCGCTACCGGTTTGCGCTGTCACCCGCAGATCACGCCCTTGGAGCGCCAGCGGAATGGCCGCGGCTTGCACAGGCGTTGGCTCGACAAATTTCAGCTCGGCCACAGCTTTAAGCAGGCGTTCGTGCAGGGCGAATTGGGAAAACACGGGTGCTACCTCGAAGATATGCAAAAAAACAGCTGCATAGGTTACCGGTTTCGAGCGCTCAGGCCGAGTTTCTTTATACAAACGGACGTAATCAGTGGCTTTTTTGTTGCTCGATTTGTCTCCAACGGTAATACACAGCGTCTTAAATGCTCTAATCGCCCATCGCGTCTTACAGAAGAATCGTTGCTCACATGGATTTCAAACAGCTCTGGCTCAATGCCCAAGACCTCTGGGGTGCCCTCGAACAGCACCCGTTCCTGCAATCCGGCCTGGCGCTGATGCTGCTCTTGGTGATCGCGCTGGTCCTCGGACGAGTGGCGCGCTATCTGATCCTGCATGCCAGCCGCATGCTCGGGCGTCAGCCGGCGCTGCACTGGATCAACGACTTCCGCCACAACAAGGTATTTCAGCGCCTGGCGCAGATGACCCCGTCGCTGGTGATCCAGTTCGGCCTGCACCTGGTGCCGGAACTGAGCAAAACCGCGATGACGTTCCTTGGCAACGTCGCGCTGGCGTTCACCATCCTGTTCCTGCTGCTGTCGGTCAGCGCCCTGCTCAATGCGCTGCTGGACATCTACGCGCGCACCGAACACGCCCGCACCCGCTCGATCAAGGGCTACGTGCAACTGGCGAAGATGGTCTTGTACGTGTTTGGCGCGATCATCATCGTCGCCACATTGATCGACCGTTCGCCGCTGTTGCTGCTCTCCGGTCTGGGTGCGATGTCGGCGGTGATTCTGTTGGTCTACAAGGACACGTTGCTGTCGTTCGTCGCCAGCGTGCAGCTGACCAGCAACGACATGCTGCGGGTCGGCGACTGGATCGAAATGCCGCAAGTCGGCGCCGATGGCGATGTGGTCGATATCACCCTGCACACGGTCAAGGTGCAGAATTTCGACAAGACGATTGTGTCGATCCCGACCTGGCGCCTGATGTCCGAGTCGTTCAGAAACTGGCGTGGCATGCAGCAGTCCGGTGGACGGCGGATCAAGCGCAGCCTGTTCATTGATGCCAGCGGCGTGCGCTTCATCCGCGACGATGAAGAAGAAAAGCTCTCCCAGGTGCACCTGCTGACCGACTACATGGGCCGCAAGAAAGCCGAGCTCAAGGCGTGGAACGCGGCGCAGGGCAACGTCGCGGCGATGTCGGCCAACCGCCGGCGCATGACCAACATCGGCACCTTCCGCGCCTACGCCTTGGCGTACCTGAAGAGCCACCCCGAGGTGCAGCCGAACATGACCTGCATGGTGCGGCAGATGCAGACCACGGCGCAGGGCATTCCGCTGGAAATCTACTGCTTCACCACGACCACGGTGTGGGCCGATTACGAGCGGATTCAGGGGGATATTTTCGACTATCTGCTGGCGGTGCTGCCGGAGTTCGGGTTGAGCCTGTATCAGCAGCCGAGTGGTGGGGATTTGCGCTCGGGGTTGTTGCCCGCGGTGCTTGGCTCGGCCAGCATTCCCGAGCCACAGAAACACCTCATGTAACCCCCAATTCTCCTGTAGGAGCTGCCGAAGGCTGCGATCTCTTGATCTTTAACGTCAAAAGATCGCAGCCTTCGGCAGCTCCTACACCGGGTTATGCGGTGCGTCGGATGCCCAATCGGCTGATCCATACGGCGGCGAGGATGACGCTACCGCCCAGCAACAACCTCCCCAGTTCTTCATGCTGATTCCAGATCAACAGGTTCAGCAGGAGCCCCACCGGCACATGCAGGTTGTTCATCACCGCCAACGTGCCGCCATTGACCATGCACGCGCCCTTGTTCCACCAGTACATCCCCAGCGCTGTCGAGACCAGCCCGAGAAACAGCAACACGCCCCACTGCAGCGGCGCTTCCGGCAGGAAGTTGGCTTTGCCGAACAGCAGGAATGCCGGCAACACCACCGCCAGTGCGCCGAGGTAGAAGAAGCCGAAACGCCGGTAATGCGGCAGGTTGCTGGGGTGTTTCGCCACCAGGTGCTTGTACAGTACTTGCCCGGCGGCGTAGGTGAAGTTGGCCAGTTGCAGCAGCAAGAAACCCATGAAGAAGTCCGGGTTGATGCTGTCGAAGCGAATCACCGCCGCACCGCCTACCGCGACCAGCGCGGCCACCAGCGCCCAAGGATTGAAACGGCGGTTGAGCGCATCTTCGATCAGCGTCACGTGCAAGGGCGTGAGGATGGTGAACAACAACACCTCCGGCACCGTCAGCACGCGGAAGCTCAGGTACAGGCAGACGTAGGTGATGCCGAACTGCAACGCGCCGATCAACAGCATGCCGCGCATGAAGGCGGGCTCTACCGAGCGCCAGCGGGTCAACGGGATGAACACCAGCCCGGCCAGCACCACACGCACCAGCACTGCGAAATAACTGTCGACATGCCCGGCGAGGTATTCGCCGATCAGACTGAAGGAAAACGCCTGGATCAGCGTGACAAAAAGTAGATAGCCCATGGTCGCCTCTGTTTCGAATGGCGACGACGATAGCGGTTTTTACATCCTGCAACCAACACAAATCCCGTGTTGTAGCTGCCGCAGGCTGCGATCTTTTGATCTTGTTTTTTTCAATCAAAAGATCGCAGCCTGCGACAGCTCCTACAAAGGGTTGGGTGTGAGCTACAGAATTTCCGGGCAAAAAAAAGCCCGATCTCGCTAAAGCGTTCAATCGGGCTACAGCACTCAGGAGCAACAAGTGCAAAGGGAGGTTCGATGCGCGTAGAGCCTTGAAGGGGTTGCGCCAGCTCACTAGACCATCCAGCGATTATCTGGCGATTAACATGTCAAGCGACCTGGGACAGTTTGGCGTTGGCCTGGTTGAGGCCCTTCTCCTGGAAGTCGCCGCCCAGGTTCATGCCTTCAGCGTGAATGAAGGTCACGTCGTGGATGCCGATGAAGCCCATGACCTGACGCAGGTACGGTTCCTGGTGATCCGCCGGGCCGCCGGCATAGATGCCGCCGCGAGCGGTCAGCACGTAGGCACGCTTGCCGCTGAGCAGGCCTTGCGGGCCGGTTTCGGTGTACTTGAAGGTCACGCCGGCACGCAGTACGTGGTCGAGCCAGGCCTTGAGGGTGCTCGGGATCGCAAAGTTGTACATCGGCGCAGCCATCACCAGCACGTCGGCGGCCAGCAACTCATCAGTCAATTGGTTGGAACGGTCCAGCGACGATTGCTCAAGGGCATTGCGCTGCTCAGCAGGTTTCATCCAGCCGCCCAGCAGGTTGATGTCCAGGTGCGGAACCGGGTTCACGGCGAGGTCACGCACGGTGATCTGATCGTCGGGATGCGCCGCTTTCCACTGAGCGATGAAGGTCTGGGTCAGTTGACGGGAAACCGAGTCTTGCTGGCGGGCGCTGCTTTCGATGATCAGAACGCGGGACATGGTGTGTAGTCTCCATCCGAGAATGTTGTAGGTCGATGGAGTGAAGGTTAAACAGAGTCGAATCGATGAAAAAGCGCAAATAATTGCTGCAAAGCATCGAATAATTCGTTTAGATGCTGACACGTACCCTTGTAGGAGTGAGCCTGCTCGCGATAGCGGTGTGTCAGACACATTAGGGTTACTGACACACCGCTATCGCGAGCAGGCTCACTCCTACAGGGGATCGCCGTTATTTCGGGTTGCAGGTCAGTTCGATCCGCAGCCTGATGATCTCGCGGGAGAACTTGGCGGTGGCATTTTTGTGTTTGCCGGCCGGTACTTCGATGTTGCGCGTACGCGGTGCTTCCGGACCATTGTTGAAAACGACTTTGCAGTTCGCGTCGACTTCACCGAAGTTGGTGACTTTTATGGAGCCGATGTCCTTGTCGGTGTCATAGGTTTCGTAGTCGATCTTCACGCCATCGAGGTTCTTCTGCACATCGATCGGGTAAGCAAATGCCGTCAGCGGCAATAGCGCGAACACCACACAACAGAATTTTTTCATTCGCCAGTCTCCATGAGGGACGGCCAGCTTAGGACAAGAGGAGCTATTGATGAAAGCGCCCCGCGTGACCCTTGATCAATGGCGAACATTGCAGGCGGTGGTCGACCATGGCGGATTCGCCCAGGCCGCCGAGGCCTTGCACCGTTCGCAGTCGTCGGTGAGTTACACCGTCGCCCGCATGCAGGACCAGCTCGGCGTGCCGTTGCTGCGCATCGACGGGCGCAAGGCGGTGCTCACCGAAGCCGGTGGCGTGCTGCTGCGTCGCTCGCGGCAACTGGTGAAACAGGCCAGCCAACTGGAAGACCTCGCCCATCACATGGAGCAAGGCTGGGAGGCCGAGGTGCGGCTGGTGGTTGATGCGGCCTACCCGAGCGCCCGTATCGTCCGGGCACTGACCGCGTTCATGCCGCAGAGTCGTGGCTGCCGCGTGCGTCTGCGCGAAGAAGTGCTGTCGGGGGTCGAGGAAGTCTTGCTCGAAGGGGTCGCCGATCTGGCAATCACCGGCCTGAGCATTCCCGGCTACCTCGGTGCGGAATTGAGCGACGTCGAGTTCGTCGCCGTCGCCCACCCGGATCACGCCTTGCATCGGCTCAACCGCGAACTGAGCTTCCAGGACCTGGAAACCCAGATGCAGGTGGTGATCCGCGACTCCGGGCGTCAGCAGCCGCGCGACGTCGGCTGGCTCGGCGCCGAACAGCGCTGGACTGTCGGCAGCCTCGCCACCGCCGCCACTTTTGTCAGCAGCGGTCTGGGCTTTGCCTGGCTGCCGCGACACATGATCGAACGCGAATTGAGGGAAGGTTCGCTCAAGCTGCTACCGTTGGATCAGGGCGGCAGCCGCAACCCAAGCTTCTATCTGTATTCGAACAAGGACAAACCCTTGGGCCCGGCGACACAAATCCTCATCGAGCTGTTGCGCACCTTCGACACCTTGCCGCTGGACGCACCGTTCGCCGCCCCTGAACAAGCCTGACACGGAGTTCACCGATGGCGTATTTCGAGCATGAAGGTTGCAACCTGCACTACGAGGAATATGGCCACGGTACGCCGTTGCTGCTGGTTCACGGGCTCGGCTCGAGCACCCTGGACTGGGAAATGCAGATCCCGGCGCTGTCAGCCCATTACCGGGTGATCGTCCCGGACATACGCGGTCACGGTCGCTCGGACAAACCTCGCGAGCGCTACAGCATCGCCGGTTTCAGTGCTGATCTGCTGGCGCTGATCGAGCACCTGAACCTCGGCCCGGTGCACTACGTCGGGCTGTCGATGGGCGGGATGATCGGCTTTCAGCTCGCCGTCGATCAGCCGCAAATGCTCAAGAGCCTGACCATCGTCAACAGCGCCCCCGAAGTCAAAATCCGCAGCCGCGACGATTACTGGCAGTGGTTCAAGCGCTGGAGCCTGATGCGCGTGCTCAGCCTGGCCACCATTGGCAAAGCACTGGGCGGCAAACTTTTTCCGAAACCCGAACAGGCCGATCTGCGGCAGAAAATGGCCGAACGCTGGGCAAGAAACGACAAACGTGCTTATCTCGCCAGCTTCGATGCGATTGTTGGCTGGGGCGTTCAGGAACGACTTTCCCGGGTGACCTGTCCAACCCTCATCGTCAGCGCCGACCGTGACTACACGCCGGTAGCGCTGAAAGAAACCTATGTAAAACTGCTGCCCGATGCGCGGCTGGTGGTGATCGCCGATTCGCGCCACGCCACCCCGCTCGATCAACCCGAACGCTTCAACCAAACGCTGCTGGAGTTTCTCGCCGCAGCCGATATTCAATCTCAGGATCACTGACCCATGCTGAAAAAACTCGCCCTCGCCGCCGGTACCGTGCTGTTTGCTGCCAACCTGATGGCTGCCACCCCGGCCAAAGCGCCGCACGTATTGCTGGACACCACCAACGGTCAGATCGAAATCGAACTGGATCCGGTCAAGGCGCCGATCAGTACCAAAAACTTTCTGGATTACGTCAACAGCGGCTTCTACAACAACACCATTTTCCATCGTGTGATCCCGGGTTTCATGGCTCAGGGCGGCGGTTTCACCCAGCAGATGCAACAGAAAGACACCAAGGCGCCGATCAAGAACGAAGCCAGCAACGGCCTGCATAACGTTCGCGGTACCTTGTCGATGGCGCGCACCTCCAACCCTGACTCGGCCACCAGCCAGTTCTTCATCAACGTGGCTGACAATGCATTCCTCGACCCGGGTCGTGATGCCGGTTACGCGGTGTTCGCCAAAGTGGTCAAAGGCATGGACGTGGTCGACATCATCGTCAACTCGCCAACCACCACCAAACAGGGCATGCAGAACGTGCCTTCCGACCCTGTGATCATCAAGTCGGCCAAAGTCATCGACTAAGCTGTACAGGGCGCTTCGAGCGGCGTGAATTCGACCTCACGCCGTTCACACCGATAAAAGGAGAGCCCGGCTCCCGGGCGGTTATCTGATGCTCTATCGCCGTTTCGAACAACTGATCGACATATTCCGCGACGCTCCGACGGCGTCCCCTCCAGATCGTGTCTGGCCCTTCTATACCTATTACCTGAAACAAGTCTGGCCGAGCTTCGCAGCCCTGCTGGTGGTCGGCCTGTTTGCCGCGTTGATCGAAGTGGCGCTGTTCAGTTACCTGAGCCGCATCATTGACATGGCGCAGGGCACGCCCAACCCGAATTTCTTCAGCGACCACGCCCTCGAACTGACGTGGATGCTGGTGGTTGCGCTGGTACTGCGGCCGATTTTCTTCGGCCTGCACGACCTGCTGGTGCACCAGACCCTGAGCCCGGGGATGACCAGCATGATTCGCTGGCAGAACCACAGCTACGTGCTCAAGCAGAGCCTGAACTTCTTCCAGAACGACTTCGCCGGGCGCATCGCCCAACGCATCATGCAGACCGGCAACTCGCTGCGTGATTCGGCGGTGCAGGCGGTGGATGCGCTGTGGCACGTGGTGATCTACGCGATCAGTTCGCTGGTGCTGTTCGCCGAAGCCGACTGGCGCCTGATGATCCCGCTGCTGACGTGGATCGCCGCCTACATCGGCGCGCTGTATTACTTCGTGCCACGGGTGAAAGAACGCTCGGTGGAAGCCTCCGACGCGCGCTCGAAACTGATGGGACGGATCGTCGACGGCTACACCAACATCGCCACCCTCAAGCTGTTCGCCCACACCAACTTCGAACAGCACTACGCCAAGGAAGCCATCGAGGAACAGACGGTCAAGGCGCAGATGGCCGGCCGCGTGGTCACCAGCATGGACGTGGCGATCACCACCATGAACGGTTTGCTGATCGTCGGTACTACGGCGCTGGCGCTGTGGCTGTGGACGCAGTCGCTGATCACGGTCGGCGCTATCGCCCTCGCCACCGGTCTGGTGATCCGCATCGTCAACATGTCCGGCTGGATCATGTGGGTGGTCACCGGCATCTTCGAAAACATCGGCATGGTCCAGGACGGTCTGCAGACCATCTCGCAACCGGTCAGCGTCACCGACCGGGAGCAGGCCAAACCGCTGGCCGTGGCCCGTGGCGAAGTGCGTTTCGAGCACGTGGATTTTCACTACGGCAAGAAGAAAGGCATCATCGGCGACCTCAATCTGAACATTAAACCAGGCGAGAAAATCGGTTTGATCGGGCCGTCCGGCGCTGGCAAATCGACCTTGGTCAACCTGCTCCTGCGCCTGTATGACGTCGAGGGCGGACGGATCATGATCGATGGGCAGAACATCGCCGAAGTCGGTCAGGAAAGCCTGCGTGCGCGCATTGGCATGATCACTCAGGACACGTCTTTGCTGCACCGCTCGATCCGCGACAACTTGTTGTATGGCAAGCCTGACGCCACCGATGCAGAGTTGTGGGACGCGGTGCACAAGGCCCGCGCCGATGAGTTCATTCCGTTGCTGTCGGACGCTGAAGGCCGGACCGGGTTCGACGCGCATGTCGGCGAGCGTGGGGTGAAACTGTCCGGCGGTCAGCGCCAGCGCATCGCGATTGCCCGGGTGCTGCTCAAGGACGCGCCGATCCTGATCATGGACGAAGCGACCTCGGCACTCGACTCGGAAGTCGAAGCGGCGATCCAGGAAAGCCTGGAAACCCTGATGCAAGGCAAGACTGTGATCGCCATCGCCCACCGCCTCTCGACCATCGCCCGTATGGACCGGCTGGTGGTGCTGGAAAACGGCAAGATCGCCGAGAGCGGCACCCATGCTGAATTGCTGGCCCACCGCGGGCTGTATGCGCGGTTGTGGGCGCACCAGACCGGGGGGTTTGTCGGGATCGATTGACCACAGAAAACCCGAAGCTGTGAGCTGTTGTGGCGAGGGAGCTTGCTCCCGCTCTGCTGCGCAGCCGTCGCAGAACCCGCCAACCGTGAAAGTCTGACACTACCGGCGTAGATAGTTTTGAGACAGCTTCGCTGTCCAGCGGGAGCAAGCTCCCTCGCCACACGGTGTTTGCCCGCCAGGAAACCGCCAGAGCCTGCCAAAAACGGGCTCTGGCGGTTTTTTCATGCCTGCTGGAAATTCATCCAAAGCGTGCTGTACTCAGCCAAGGTTCCAGCAGGGAACCTGTCGTAAATCTGCAGGGACGCACAACGCAATACAGTCTCGATAGCATGGGCTATCAAGGACTCTCTCATGTCTCTGTTCAAACGTTCAGTTACGGAGTTGTTGGGTACGTTCTGGCTGGTTCTGGGTGGCTGTGGCAGCGCGGTCATTGCAGCGTCTTCGCCGTTGGGCATTGGAGTGCTGGGGGTAGCCCTGGCGTTTGGTCTGACGGTGCTGACCATGGCGTTCGCCATCGGTCACATCAGCGGATGTCATCTCAACCCGGCCGTCTCGGTCGGTCTGTTCGTCGGCGGTCGGTTTCCGGCCAAAGAGTTGCCCGCCTATATCATTGCGCAGGTGCTCGGCGCGATTCTCGCAGCGGCGCTGATTGCACACATTGCCAGTGGCAAGGAGGGTTTCGATATCGCCGCCGGCCTGGCCTCCAACGGATATGGCGAACATTCGCCGGGCAAGTATTCGATGGCGGCGGGGTTTGTCACCGAACTGGTGATGACGGCAATGTTTGTGATCATCATTCTGGGAGCGACCGATAGACGCGCACCACCGGGGCTGGCACCGATCGCCATCGGTCTGGGCCTGACGCTGATTCACCTGATCTCGATTCCCGTCACCAACACCTCGGTCAACCCGGCGCGCAGTACCGGGCCGGCGCTGATGGTCGGCGGCTGGGCGATCGCGCAGTTGTGGATGTTCTGGGTCGCGCCGTTGATTGGCGCGGTGGTCGGTGGCGGGATCTATCGCTGGTTGGGCAAAGAAGAAACCTGAGGGATGCCTGAGCTCCCTTTGTAGGAGCTGCCGAAGGCTGCGATCTTTTGATCTTGATGTTCAAAAAAAACCAGATCAAAAGATCGCAGCCTTCGGCGGCTCCTACAGGGGATTCAGGTTTGGCGATAGGGCAAGGCCGTTTTTGCTTCTTCGGCATAGGCGAGGATGCCGGCGCGTTCCTGTTTCAGGAAATCCTTCACCGCCGCTTTCAGCCCAGGATGACGCAAGTAATGCCATGAATGGGTAATCACCGGCTCGAAGCCACGAATCAACTTGTGCTCGCCCTGAGCGCCGGCATCGAAGCGTTGATAGCCCTGCGCAATCGCGTAATCCATGCCCTGATAAAAACAGGTCTCGAAGTGCAGTCGATCAAACTCCGCCAGACAGCCCCAATAGCGTCCGTAGAAACTGTCGCCACCGACCAGACTGAAGGCCATCGCCACCGGACGTGAAGCCTGCTTGGCGAAGACGACCCGAATCGACTCCGGCATCCGCTCAGCCAGCAGACTGAAAAACTCCCGCGTCAGGTACGGCGCCTGCCGACGCACCGCATAGGTATTGGCGTAACAGGCGTAGACAAAATCCCACTGTGCCTCGTCCAGCTCGCGCCCCTCCAGCCATTCAAACGCAAAGCCCTGCCCCGCCACTTGCTCGCGTTCCTTGCGCATCTGTTTGCGCTTGCGCGAACTGAGCACGTCGAGAAAATCCTGAAAGTCGCGATACCCGCGATTCTGCCAGTGATACTGACAGCCAATGCGCTGCAGCCAACCCGGCTGCTCGGCCATGGCGGCGTCGGTGAACGGGTCGGTGAAATTGATGTGCGCGCTGGAAAGCCCTTCGATCTCCAGATAACCCGGCAGACTCTTGAGCAGTTCGAAACCGTCCTCGACATTCGCCGCCAGCAGGCGCGGGCCACTGACCGGACTGAACGGTACCGCCGTCAGCAACTTGGGGTAGTAATCGATGCCGGCCCGGGAGCAAGCGTCGGCCCAACCGTGATCGAACACGTACTCGCCGTAGGAATGCCACTTGCGGTAACTGGGCAGTGCGGCGATCAATCGGCCGTCTTCAATGTGCAGCAGATGCTCGGGTTGCCAACCGGTGTGCGGGCCGACGCTGCCGCTGTCTTCCAGTGCGCTGAGGAACGCATGGCGCAAGAACGGCTGACTTTCGGGCACCAACGCATCCCAGCATTCGGCTGCTAACTCGGATAAATTTTCATAAACATGCAGCGTCATTTCGTTTCTCGATGGATGCCCTCTCACCACCGAGTATCCCCGATCTTCAATCCAAGCCAAAACAATAAACCACATAGAAATGGATCAAAGTCAGGGAGCCCGAGTGTTAGCCCTTGAATCGCACGGCGAACACACGACCGTCACCAGTGACTCCTACAACGACGACTGCATTGTCCTCCTGCACTGCGATGCCTTCGATATAGGCGTTTTCATTAATATTGAAGGTAATCCATCCCTTACGCTCTCTACCAAAACTGGTATCCAAAGCGCCATCACCCAGAAAGCGACAAAGTACAAAGCTTGGTGAGGGCAATGCCATGTTTTCTCTCATTTCGTTATAACGAGCAGGAGTCAAAACATCTCCGGACCGCCGCACCTCTGAACTTCGTGGATCCGACGCATAACCCAATGCAAGAATTCCCCCGTCAGCCTGTACCGCTCCCCGATACCAAGCAGTTGAGTAGTTTATTTCGGTAAACACCGGATTACCGTTATTAAATTGTTTATCAGGTGAACCATCAAGAATAAAACTACGCAACGCACCCCGATGACGTATAAAAACTTCTCCGCTCTCAATACGAGCGTGGCGCCCTACCGTTAATAATTTTGGATTACCCGTGCCAGGTAGACTCATGATATCCGAATAATGACCTTCAAAAAAAGTGAACCCATCCTCGCTATAACTTGAATCAACTTCCCCACGAAGAGAGAGTCTGCATAGCGCCCCAACAGCACTTGCACCATCGACGGTACCTGCCAGATAAATGCCCTCCGGTGTTGCTCGGACATTCTCAAGTTGTGCGCCACGAGGATGTTTTATATTGACAGTCCCGGTTCCGGCAACTCCGAACTGCTTATCAAATTGGCCATTGCGGTCCAGACACGTCAAAATAGTAGACACTCCGCCGATAACACGAAATGCCGCTATGTAGGTTTTCCCGTTATCGACAGACCAGTTTGGCGCCCACTTTGGCAGCATGAAATCAGGACCTCCATCCTCAAAATCTGGATCGATAAGCTGGTACCCATCACTTCCATATGCAATGTCCCGATCCCCATTCAGCCGATAGCTGGCAACGGCTGGGCAATATCTGATAACACCCTCTTTCAACACTTGAGTCGTCCCCAGAATTCGCACCCGATCGTCGTCTACTGCAATCCGGTAACCGGTCGAAAGTTCAGCTCCGAAAAAGGAATCCATCAGAATACCGTTAACGGCAAAATCTTCAGCGAAAGAGCCGTCTGGATTCAGAACGACTATCGCAAAGCGCCCCACAACAGTACCGGCAATGTAAATACGTCGATCGGGACCTATTGCAATATCGAATGCGACAGCTAAATCACCCTCGTCAAAACGAAAGGTCAGAACGTGACCGCCGTTGAAACTTTCATCAAGATCACCCGATAAAATTAAAGTACTAAATTTACTATTCATTTGAAGACCTCACTTTCTGGATTGATTGGCTGTTTTCGGCAGATAGAAGAAATGCTCGAAAACAATAAATTTCCCCTTCAAATGAAACATCAATCCAGCATTGTCAGCCACTGTCAGAACTTACAGGTTTATCGATTCACCAATTTAATAATCGATAGAGATATTTATCGTTCTTGCCACCTTTGGCGAACTGTGTGGTCAAGCGCCCGATAGTCATTAACCTGCCATCACTTAGCCACTGCTCTGTCATAAACCATCGCGATACTCGCTCCTGTTTTTAGAGCGCCGGGTTCTACCCGGACACTGTTTTCCGACGTCCGCGTCGGTGTGCCCAGGATGGCTCAGCCATCCCCTCTCATCTTCGGAGATTGCTATGCGTCTTGCTTCCACAAAAACTGCAGCGGCCCTGTGCGGTGGCCTGTTGCTGGCCATGAGCGTTCCGGCCAGTGCTGCAGTCGACGCCAAACTGCTCGACATGCTCAAGGCTAACGGTTCCATTTCCCAGGCGCAGTACGTAGAACTGCAAACTGAACTGGCCAAGGATCAGAAGGCTCAGCAAATCGCGCAGCAGGCGCAGCAAGAGACCAACGAGCAAATCGCGGCGACCGCGAAGAAAACCAATGAGCTGAGCTCCTTCGACCAGAAACTTGCCTGGGCTGCCAAGACTCAGTTCAAGGGTGATGTGCGTTTCCGTCAGGAGACCGTCAAGAACGATGGCGTACCGAACGCCAAGGACCAGGATCGTCAACGCATTCGTGCCCGTCTGGGTGCCTACACCGAAATCAACCCGCAGGTGGACACCGGTATCCGTATCGCCACCGGCAGCAGCGACGACGCCCGCTCCACCAACCAGGACCTGAACAACTACTTCGACAAGAAGCAGATCTGGCTCGACCAGGGTTACGTCGACTATCACCCTGACGCGATCAAGAACCTGCACCTGATCGCCGGTAAAATGAACCAGCCATGGGTCAGCATGGGCGACATCATCTGGGACAGCGATATCAACCCGGAAGGTCTGGCCGTCACCTACAAGTATCCATTGAGCGGCAGCACCGAGCTGTTCGGTAGCGCCGGTCACTACACCCTCAAGGACAACGTCGACGGCGAAGGCGTGCAGTTCAAGCACGACCTGCGTCTGTACGCCGGCCAGTTGGGCGGTCGCTTCGCACTGACCGACAGCCTGAAACTGACCCTGGGCGGCAGTCTCTACTCCTACGACAACGACAAGGACAGCGCCTGCCCGACCACCGGCACCGTGACGGCGCCATGCGCCTTGGCCGTCAACGGCAACAGCCCGAACGAAACCTTCAAACTGTACGAAGGCTTCGGTCAACTGGACATCGCCAACCTGCCAGTACCGCTGTCGATCTACGGTCAGTACGTCAACAACAAAGACGCCAGCAACGACCAGGACACTGGCTGGCTGGCCGGCGTCAAGACCAAGGTTTATGGCTTCGGGATCGATTACAACTACCGCGACGTGCAGCGTAATGCGGTGGTCGGTGCCTTCACTGACTCCGACTTCGCCAACGGCTACACCGGCTCGCGCGGCAGCAAGTTGAAAGTCAGCTACGAGCTGGACAAGAACTTCACGCTGGGTGCCACCTACTTCATGGCGAACTCGGACTACACCAACGCCAGCCTGAAGAAGACCGACTCCGACATCAACACCCTGCAACTGGATGCCGAAGCGAAGTTCTAAAAAAGCGTCACCCGATAGCCTGGCACAGGCGAAACGATCCCCATCATCCGTTCGTTTCGCCGGCGCCGGGCTATTTCTGCAGGATGCAAAAAACTGTAGGAGCTGCCGGAGGCTGCGATCTTTTGATCTTGTTTTTGAGGATCAAAAGATCGCAGCCTTCGGCAGCTCCTACAGGGGGTCTATTTTTCCTTGCGGCGCTGCTCGGCCAGACGCTCAGCCAGCGCATCCACACCCTCTTGGGGTTTCTCCGGCATCGCCTTCAGCGTGGCCTGCATCAGCCGCATCTGACGGATGAAGCGCCGGCAATTGGGGCAGAACATCAAGTGATGGCGCACCATGAGCTTCTCGCGAAAGCTCAGCTGGCCATCGAGATAATCACTGGAACGCGCCACTTGTTCCTTACAGGTCAGCATTCGCCGGTCTCCTCAAAATGCTCCACCGTGGCGAAGACTTTCAGCCGCGCACGATGCAGCAGCACACGGACATTGGAGAGCGAGATCTCCAGAAGATTACAGATCTCCTCCAGCTCCAGCCCCTGGCGCTCGCGCAGCAGCAGAACGCTGCTTTGCAGTTCCGACAGGCCGAGCAGGGTGTGCTCCAGACAGTCGCGCAATTCACCTTCGGTCAGCAAGGCTTCCGGCGTGTCCTGATGCCAGGCGAACGGCGCCACCAGCCAATGACCGTCACCGGGCGAAAAACGATCATCGTCGATGGTGCCGTGGGGCGATGGCAGGTCATCCAGCAACACTTCGCGGCGGTTCTGCTTGTAGCGGCTCTTGGCCGAGTTGGCGGTGATGGTCAGCAGCCAGGTCTTGAGGCTGGAACGCCCTTCGAAGCCGCCGATATGCCGCACCACCGACAGCCAGGCGTCCTGCACCACTTCTTCGACATGGCGCTGGCCAACGATGGCGTACGCCACGGCGCGCATGGCGCTCTGGTAGGTGCTGACCAGCTCCTTGAAAGCTTTTTGTTCACCCGCCAACAGGCGTTCGAGCAGTTGGGTGTCGTCCGTTGCGGCCATTGACGCCTCGTTTTCAGATGTTCGAAAAGCAAAAGATCGCAGCCTGCGGCAGCTCCTACAACAGCGGATTTAATACCGTCAGTGTAGGAGCTGGCGCAGCCTGCGATCTTTTATGGCGAACTCAGCGCTTGCGCAGAATCACGCTGCCGATCGAGTAACCGGCGCCGAACGAGCTCAGCACGGCCAGCGAACCGGCGGCCAGGTCGTCTTGATACTTGTGGAAAGCAATCACCGAACCTGCAGAGCTGGTGTTGGCGTAGGTGTCGAGAATCACCGGCGCCTCTTCTTCGGTGGCCTCGCGGCCCAGCAGCTTGCGCACGATCAGATGGTTCATGCTCAGGTTGGCCTGGTGCAGCCAGAAGCGCTTGACGTCGCCAACGTTGAGTTTGTTCTCTTCCAGGTGCTCACCGATCAGTTCGGCAACCATCGGGCAGACGTCCTTGAACACCTTGCGGCCTTCCTGCACGAACAATTTGTCGCGGGCACCGATGCCCTCTTCCGCCGCGCGGTTGAGGAAGCCGAAGTTGTTGCGGATGTTGTTGGAGAACTTGGTCAGCAGTTTGGTGCTGACCACGTCGAACTGGTGTTTGGAGGTCGCCAGGTCGGCGCGCTCGATGATCACCGCCGTCGCGGCGTCACCGAAGATGAAGTGGCTGTCGCGGTCGCGGAAGTTCAGGTGACCGGTGCAGACTTCCGGGTTGACCATCAGGATCGCCCGGGCCTGGCCCAGTTGCACGGTGTTGGCGGCTTGCTGGATACCGAAGGTGGCCGACGAGCAGGCGACGTTCATGTCGAAACCGAAGCCTTGAATGCCCAGCGCTTCCTGGACTTCGATGGCGATGGCCGGGTAGGCGCGTTGCAGGTTGGAGCAGGCGACGATCACGCCGTCGATGTCGGCGGCGGTTTTGCCGGCACGTTGCAGGGCCTGTTCGGCCGCGCCGATGGCCATCTGGCAGAGTACCGACCATTCGTCGTTGGAACGCTCCGGCAGGCGCGGGGCCATGCGCTGCGGGTCGAGGATGCCGTCCTTGTCCATGACAAAGCGGCTCTTGATGCCCGAGGCTTTTTCGATGAACGCGGCGCTGGATTCGGTCAGGGCCTGGATTTCGCCGCTGGCGATGGCTTCGGCGTTGTCGGCGTTGAACTGCTCGACATAGGTATTGAAAGACTGCACCAGCTCTTCGTTGGAGATGCTGTTGGCCGGGGTGTAGAGGCCGGTGCCGCTGATGACGACGTTATGCATGGTCGTTTCTCTAATCTGTTCAGGCAGAAAGCGCTGGCACCGACGTACCAACACACAAAGGGTCTATTCCCGTCCGGGGACGCTGACCTGGCATCTTTATGGCCGCCCGTGACCTTGCCGAAGGCTCTGGGTCACGAAAACGGCATTTATGGTCGCGAAGTTTGCCATAAACCCGAGGTTTTGGCGCCTTTCTCAAGATCAACGCCTGTCGGGCCGTGGGGCATTATCTCTGTGGCGAGGGAGCTTGTCGGATCGCCGCACCGTCCCGCTGGGTCGCGAAGCGGCCCCAAAAGAGGGACTGCTACGCAGCCCAGCGGGAGCAAGCTCCCTCGCCACAGTCACAGTGTCGGGCTTAAGTGAACAGCATTACGCTCCCACAGGGGGCATTGTGCAGGCCTGTGGATCAGGCTTCGACCTGACTCCACTGCTTGCTCAGCCGCTTGTCGGAGATCGGCGCTTTTGTCCCCAGTTGCTGGGCGAACAGCGACACCCGGTATTCCTCCAGCCACCAGCGGTACAGCTCCAGCTGCGGATCGCGTTTGCCTTCCTGTGCATGTTTGGCGGCGCGGGTCTGGTATTGCGCCCAGAGGCCGGCGAGTTCACCGCTCCAGACCCGATCCTTCTGCACCTGTGCACCGAGTTTTTCGAAGCGCTGCTCGACCGCTTTCAGGTAACGCGGCAACTCCTTGAGCCATTGCATCGGCGTTTCCCGGACAAACCCCGGATACACCAGATGACTGAGCTGTTGCTTGATGTCGTTAAGCGCCACGGCCTGAGCCAGATCGATCTTGCCCTTGAAGCGCTTTTGCAGACCGTGCCACAGCTTGAGGATCTCCAGCGTCAGGCGCGCCACGCGCTCGGCGTGTTCGGTCCAGCTGCCGCGTTTACGCTCGGCCAATGCGGCGAGCCCGGCGCCGTCACGCGGCAGCGGGTCTTCGCCTTCCAGGATGCAGCTGTCGAGGCTTGCCAGCAGAATATCTTCGACCAGCGCATCGACCCGACCCAGCTCGCGATAGAGCAGGCCCAGCTCGGTGATGCCCGGCAGCTTGCCGCGCAGGAACTTCGCCGGTTCCGCCAGTTGTTGCAACAGCAGACGCTGCAAGGCGCGGCGATGCTGGAACTCGGCTTCGGCCGGGGTCGAGAACCGTCCTTCCTTGACCGTGCCGCCCTCTTCGACCAGCGCCGGATACACCGTCATCGACAGCCCGGCGATCTTCTGCTGCGTCTTTTCCGCCACCGGGGCGAAGACCTTGGCCTCCACCGGTTGCTGACTTTTCGCACTTTGCGGCACTGCCAACGCCGCCTGACTGGCTTCGGCGAAACGCGCGGTGAGCTCGGCCAGATCGCGGCCCTCGCCAAGGAACTTGCCCTGGCCGTCGACGATTTCAAGGTTCATCCGCAGATGCCCTTCGACCTGCTGCGCGGCTTCCGCCCACGCCTCATCGCTGACCCGCGCGCCGGTCATGCGCAGCAACTCGCGACCGAGTGCCTGGGGCAGCGAGCCCTCGGCGAAGGTCATGCGCTGCAACGCCGCTTTAATGAAGTCCGGCACTGGCACGAAGTTCTTGCGCAAGGCTTTTGGCAGGTTGCGTACCAGGGCAATGCACTTGGCCTCGATCAGCCCCGGCACCAGCCATTCCAGGCGCTCCGGCGGCAGCATCGGCAGCAGCGGTGCCGGCACCCGCAGGGTCACGCCGTCGCGTGGGTGATTGGGTTCGAAGTGGTAGCTGAGCGCCAGTTCCAGATCGCCAATGTGCAGCGTGTCCGGGTAGTCACGCGCAGTGACTTCACTGGCCTCGCGGGCCAGTACGTCTTCTTCGCGCATGATCAGCAGCTGCGGGTCCTTCTGGCTGTTGACCCGATACCAACTGTCGAAGGTCGCGGTCTGGTGAATCTCCGCCGGCAAGCGTGCGTCGTAGAACGCGTAGAGGGTTTCTTCGTCGGCGAGAATGTCGCGGCGCCGGGCCTTGGCTTCCAGTTCGTCGAGCTGTTCGAGCAATTGTTTGTTGGCGGTCAGGCACTTGGCTTTCGACTGAATCTCGCCGCGCACCAGGCCTTCGCGGATAAACAGCTCACGCGAAACCACCGGGTCCACCGGGCCGTAATGCACCGGGCGACGGCCGACCACGATCAGCCCGAACAGGGTGATCTGTTCGTAGGCCACGACCTGGCCGCGCTTCTTTTCCCAGTGCGGTTCGAAGTGGTTTTTCTTGATCAGGTGGCCGGCCAGCGGCTCGATCCAGTCGGCGTCGATCTTGGCGACCATGCGCGCGTAGAGCTTGGTGGTTTCCACCAATTCGGCGGTCATCAGCCATTGCGGACGCTTCTTGCCGATGCCCGACGACGGGTGAATCCAGAAACGCCGCTGACGGGCGCCAAGGTAATCGCCGTCCTCGGTTTTCTGGCCAATCTGGCTGAGCAGGCCGACCAGCACCGCTTTGTGCAGTTTCGGGTAATCCGCCGGCTCTTTATTGAGGCTCAGCTGCATGTCGCGGCAGATCAGGCTCAACTGGCGGTGGGAATCGCGCCACTCGCGCAGGCGCAGGTAGTTGAGGAAATTCTTCCGGCACCAATTACGCAGCGGGCTGGCGGTCAACGCCTGGCGCTGCTCTTCAAAGCCACGCCACAGATTGACCAGCCCGGCGAAGTCGGAATCAGTGTCTTTCCATTGCGCGTGAGCCTGATCCGCCGCTTGCTGCCGCTCCGGCGGCCGCTCGCGCGGGTCCTGAATCGACATCGCACTGGCGACGATCAGCACTTCCTGCAGACTGCCGAGCTTCGCCGCTTCGAGCAGCATGCGGCCCATGCGCGGGTCCACCGGCAGGCGCGCCAGCTGGCGACCAAGCGGGGTCAGTTGACTGTTGCGGTCCACCGCCGAGAGTTCTTGCAGCAGGTTGAAACCGTCGCTGATCGCCTTGCCATCCGGCGGCTCGATGAACGGGAACGCGGTGATTTCGCCGAGGCGCAGGTGCAGCATCTGCAAGATAACGGCGGCGAGGTTGGTGCGCAGAATCTCCGGATCGGTGAATTCCGGACGACCGAGGAAATCTTCCTCGCTGTACAAACGTACGCAAATGCCCGGCTCGACCCGGCCGCAACGACCTTTACGCTGATTGGCGCTGGCCTGGGAAATCGCCTCGATCGGCAGACGCTGGACCTTGGCGCGGTAGCTGTAGCGACTGATACGCGCGGTGCCGCTGTCGATCACGTAACGGATGCCCGGCACGGTCAACGAGGTCTCGGCAACGTTGGTCGCCAGCACCACACGCCGGCCCGGGTGCGACTGGAAAATCCGCTGCTGTTCGGCTGGCGACAGGCGCGCGTACAGCGGCAGGATTTCCGTGTGTTTGAGTTGGGCCTTGCGCAGCATGTCGGCGGCGTCGCGAATCTCGCGCTCACCGGGCAGGAACACCAGCACATCGCCAGGACTGCGGCGTTCGCTGCGCTCATAAGCGGCGATTTCGTCGAGGGTGGCGAGGATCGCCTGATCCACAGTCAGGTCGTCCTCGACGCGGTTGCCCTCCTCGTCCTGCTCCAGGGTCAGCGGGCGATACCAGGTCTCTACCGGGAAGGTGCGGCCGGAGACCTCGACAATCGGCGCATCGTCGAAATGTTTGGAGAAGCGTTCCAGATCGATGGTCGCCGAGGTGATGATGACCTTCAGGTCCGGACGCCGCGGCAGCAGGGTTTTCAGGTAACCGAGCAGAAAGTCGATGTTCAGGCTGCGTTCGTGGGCTTCGTCGACGATGATCGTGTCGTAGCGCTCGAGGTAGCGGTCGTTCTGGGTTTCCGCCAGCAGGATGCCGTCGGTCATCAGCTTGATCAGGGTGTTGGAATCGCTCTGATCCTCGAATCGCACCTGATAGCCGACCAGCGAGCCGAGCGGCGTGCCAAGTTCTTCGGCAACCCGGCTGGCAACGCTGCGCGCCGCAATTCGGCGCGGCTGGGTGTGACCGATCAAACCGTGCTGACCGCGACCGATTTCCAGGCAGATTTTCGGCAACTGGGTGGTTTTGCCCGAGCCGGTTTCACCGGCGATGATCAGGACTTGATGCTTCTCCAGCGCAGCCTTGATTTCATCACGCTTGGCGGCAATCGGCAGGCTGTCGTCGTAACGAATCACCGGCAGGCTGGCACGGCGCGCCAGCACCTGATCACAGGACGCCTGCATGCGAGCCACCCACTGGGCCAGCTTGGCCTCGTCGGGTTTCTTGCGCAGCTCGAGCAACTGCCGCCGCAGCCGGTGACGGTCGGCGAGCATGGCGTGATCGAGGTTTTTCAGCAGTTTGTCGATGGAGGGCGATTCGTCGGTCATCGGGTACGCAATTCGGTCGTCTGTTTATGCAGGGGGGCGATTGTCGCAGATTTGCCTCCAACTGTGGCGAGGGAGCTTGCTCCCGCTCGGTTGCGCAGCAATCGTAATTCGGTTGTCGGGATGTCACTGACAGGACGCGGTGGGTGGTTTCCGGGCCGCTTCGCAACCCGGCGGGAGCAAGCTCCCTCGCCACAAATTCGTCGTGTTTCGGGATTACTCGTTATCCAGGCCTTTACGCCGATAAGGAAAGACATCAATGACCTTCCCCGCCCGGATCGCCTCCTGCAAACCCTTCCAGTAATCCGCGTTATACAACTCGCCATGCAACTGATCGAACAGCTTGCGCTGCCCGGCATCGGCGAACAGGAACGGCGGAAACTCCTCCGGAAACACATCCAGCGGCCCGATCGAATACCACGGCTCCGAGGCCATTTCGTCCTCGGGGGTGCGCGGCGCGGGGATGTGGCGGAAGTTGGCTTCGGTCAGGAAACAGATTTCATCGTAGTCATAGAACACCACCCGTCCGTGACGGGTTACACCGAAGTTCTTCAACAGCATGTCGCCGGGGAAGATGTTGGCCGCCGCCAGCTGCTTGATCGCCAGACCGTAATCCTCCAGCGCCTCGCGCACCTGAGCGTCGTTGGCGTTTTCCAGATAGAGGTTGAGCGGCGTCATCCGGCGCTCGGTCCAGCAGTGGCGGATCAGCACTGTGTCGCCTTCGACCGAGACCGTGGACGGCGCCACGTCCAGCAGTTCTTCAAGGCACGCCGGATCGAACTTGCTCAGCGGAAAACGGAAATCGGCGAACTCCTGGGTATCGGCCATGCGCCCGACCCGGTCGACGCTTTTCACCAACCGATACTTCTCGATCACCGTTGCCCGGTCGACGTTTTTCGACGGCGAGAAACGGTCCTTGATGATCTTGAATACCGTGTTGAAGCCCGGCAGGGTAAACACACTCATGACCATGCCGCGCACGCCCGGGGCCATGATGAACTGATCGTCAGTGTTGGCCAGGTGATTGATCAGCGCGCGGTAAAACTCGGATTTACCGTGCTTGTAGAAACCGATCGAGGTGTACAGCTCGGCGATGTGCTTGCCCGGCAGGATGCGCCGCAGGAAACCGATGAATTCCGCCGGCACCGGCACATCGACCATGAAGTAGGAACGGGTGAAAGAGAAGATGATCGACACATCGGCTTCGTCGGTGATCAGCGCGTCGATCTGAATCCCGCGGCCCTCACGGTGCAACAGCGGAATCACCAACGGCCACTGTTCGTCGCGGGTATAGATGCGCCCGACCAGGTACGCGCCTTTGTTGCGGTACAACACCGAGGAGAACAGCTCGACGCTCAGCTCCGGATCCTTGCACACCCAGTCCGGCAGGTTCTCGCGCAGTTGCGACTCGAGGCGCTGCAGGTCGCCGGGCAAATCGGCGTAGTCCTCGCTGAAGCGGTAGTCGGCAAAGATGCTGGCGAGCATCGACGACAACTGCCCCTGTGGCTTATAGGTGCGGGTTTGCGCAGCCCGGGCGCGGCGCAGGCTGGGCCGGGTGGTGTGGATGAACATGCAGCCGTCGCTGATCAGGTCATGGCTGAACAGCCCGCAGAAGATCGAGTTGTACCAGGTCTCGGAAAGTTCATCGTCGAAGCGCAGGTCGATAAGGCTGATGTAGGCGCTTTTCACCAGCGGCCAACTGCCGACATTCATCAGTGTCTCGTCGTCGAAATGCTCTCGCAGGCGGGCGATGGTTTCGCCGACCTTTTCTTCGTAGAGATTGATCCGCGCCGCCGACGCGGTTTGTGTCTCCTGCCAGCGCGCCTGCTCGAAGCGCTCGCGCGCACCGTCGGTGATCCGCCGGAAATGCTCGCGGTAATCGTCAAAGCCATCGAGGATCATGCGGGCGATGTCGGTGGCTGGCCATGGCTGCGGCATAGATGAGACCTCGGCGTGCAAGTGGAAATCTGTGCCTGAGCTTAGCCACGGATGCCCATGCAGGAGAAGTGCAATTTCTGCCAAATGCGCGGCAGGCTTGTACAGCGACACAGTTTTTATCAAAGTTTTTTGAGTCGACCGTTCGGTCAGAAAAGCCCCGGGCAGTCGGCAAGGACACCCGCCACTTGGGCAATGCAGAGCCGCGCATTCATTGGCTTTCGGATCCAATGAGCGCGCTAAGCGCTCTGTTCCGCACCTCTCGCGCCACCCCTCCCGACATCTGAGCCGCTACACGAGAGCCGCAGATTGGTCTTACCAAAATAGTGGCACTTTGATATACACCCCGCCATCACCTCTTCCTCACAACAAGATCCCCGGCCTACGAGGACGACCTCCCCCCTCAAAGATCAAGGAGCACATTGATGTCTATCCGCAATCTGCGCATCGGTTTGCGCGCCGGTTTGAGTTTTGCCGTGCTGGCCAGTCTGTTGGTGATCGTCGGCCTGTTTGGCCTGGGTCAAATGAAAACCCTGCGTGAGAGCGCAGCGGTCATCGAACAATCATGGATGCCGAGTATCGAGAGCGTTCATGACGCCGCGGCGAACATCGCCAGCATCCGCCTCGAATCCCTGCGCCTGATCACCAGCACCCAGCCCGCGGTGCGTGAGCGCAGCAAAGGGTTGATCAAGGCGCAGCGCGAAGAATTGCTGAAGCGCCTCAAAGACCATGAAGCCTTGCTCACCAGCGATGAGGAACGTGCGATGCTCGCAGGCTTGAATGCCGACACCGGCAAGTACATGGGCATCCTCGACCAGATCATCAGCCAGATCGACGCCGGACAAAGTGAGCAGGCCTACACCCGCCTGAACAATGAGCTGGCGCCCCAGGGCCGAGTGCTCGACAAGACGCTGGAGCAGATGATCAGCCTCAACCAGCAAGGCGCCGACGCCGCTGCGCAGGCTGCGGCGCAAATGTACCAGCGCGCGCTGTGGATCGTTGCGACGATCATCGTTGTCGCGCTGATCGCCACACTGCTGCTCGCCTGGCTGCTGACGCGCAGCATCACCACGCCGATCAACCAGGCGCTTGCGGTGGCACGGCGGATTGCCGCCGGCGATCTCAGCGGCCAGATCGTCAGCAGCGGTCGCGATGAAGCGGCACATCTGCTCGACGCCCTGGCGGACATGCAGGGCAACCTGCGCTCAACCATTCGCGGCATCAGCGAATCAGCGCAGCAACTGGCTTCCGCCGCCGAGGAAATGAGCTCGGTGATGGAGCAAAGCACCCGTGGCCTGCAACAGCAGAACGATCAGATCGAACAGGCCGCCACCGCCGTCACCGAAATGAGCACCGCGGTGGATGAGGTGGCGGCCAATGCGGTGTCCAGCGCCGAGGCCTCCGAAGCGTCGAACGAGGACAGCAAGCACGGGCACGTGCAGGTCAGCGAAACCATCAACTCGATTCAGGAACTGGTCGGCGCAGTGCTCGGCGCCTCGGAACAGGCCGAAGGCCTGGCCACTCAGGCCCAGGACATCAGCAAGGTGCTGGAAGTGATTCGCGGAATTGCCGGGCAGACCAACCTGCTCGCGCTCAATGCTGCGATTGAAGCGGCACGCGCCGGTGAAGCCGGACGCGGTTTTGCGGTGGTGGCCGATGAGGTGCGTTCGCTGGCGCAACGCACGCAGAACTCCACCGAAGAAATCGAGCTGATGATCAGCAGCATCCAGCAAGGCACCAGCGCCACCGTCGGCGCCTTGCAAAGCAGTGCCGAGCAGGCCAGCCACACGCTCCGGCGGGCCAACAGTGCCGGTCAGGCACTGGAGAAAATCACCGCGTCGATCTCGCAGATCAACCAGCGCAACCTGGTGATCGCCAGCGCGGCCGAGCAGCAGGCGCTGGTCGCGCGCGAGGTTGATCAGAATCTGGTGACCATCCGCGATCTCTCGACCCAGACCGCCGCCGGCGCTACCCAGACATCCGCCGCGAGCCAGGAACTGTCGCGGCTGGCGATCGACCTCAACGGGCTGGTCACGCGCTTCGTGCTCTGAATGAAAAATTAAATGCCCGATTGACGGTTGCCATCGACAGGGCGCTCGGCAACACTCTCGTCCCGATCAAGGAAGGAGTGCCACCGTGAGCGCTGTCGATATTTTCCGCATGCTGTCGCTGGCGGCCATCTGGGGCGCGAGCTTCCTGTTCATGCGCATTATTGCGCCAGTGATCGGCACCATTCCGACCGCGTTTTTTCGGGTGTCGATTGCTGCCGTTGGTCTGCTGGTGATTCTCGGGCTGATGCGCATCAGCTGGGATTTCAAGGGCAAGCTGAAAACCGTGATGTTGCTGGGCGTCATCAACTCGGGGATTCCGGCAACGCTGTATTCGGTTGCGGCGCAAGTGTTGCCAGCCGGTTACTCGGCGATTTTCAACGCCACCACACCGCTGATGGGCGTGCTGATTGGCGGCTTGTTTTTCAGTGAAAAACTCACTGTCGCGAAACTGACCGGGGTGTTTCTCGGCTTGTTCGGTGTCGGCGTGCTGACGCGTGCAGGGCCGGTGGCTTTCGATCTGCAATTGCTGATGGGCGCCCTCGCCTGCCTGCTCGCCACCACTTGCTACGGTTTTGCCGGATTCCTCACGCGTCGCTGGCTGGACCGTAGCGGCGGGCTCGACAGTCGTCTCTCGGCCGTGGGCAGCATGCTCGGCGCCTCGCTGTTTCTGTTGCCGCTGTTCGGCTACAGCGTAATTACCGCACCACCGGCAAGCTGGGGTGGGTGGAACGTCTGGTTGTCGCTGCTGGGCCTGGGCCTGGGTTGCACGGCGTTCGCCTACATCATTTATTTCCGCTTACTCAGCTCCATCGGCCCGGTCAAATCGATGACCGTGACCTTCATGATTCCGGCGTTCGGCGTGTTGTGGGGAGCGTTGCTGCTGGATGAGCCGCTGTCGATGGCGCATCTGTATGGCGGGGTGTTGATTGCGCTGGCGTTGTGGCTGGTGTTGAAGCCTGCGGTGGTGAAGCCTTCTGCAGCGCCAGCCCGATGATTTTGTGACGTTAATCCGTCCGTATTCGCGAGCAGGCTCGCTCCCACATGGGATCTGGGAACAGCATGGATCCCTGTGGGAGCGAGCCTGCTCGCGATAGCGGCTGTTTGGCCGCTATCGCGCTACAGGTCAGCCGGTTTTACGGAACACAAACGCCAGACCAACAATGATCAACAACATCCCCAGCACACTCAACGCCGCCAGACGATTGCCGAAAATCAGATAGTCCATCACTGCCGTCACCGCTGGCACCAAGTAGAACAGACTGGTGACGTTCACCAGATTGCCCCGGGCGATCAGGCGATAGAGCAACAGCGTCGCCAGCACCGACACCACCAGTCCCATCCACAACACCGGCACGATGAACCCTGCGCTACGTTCGAAGTGGAACGGCTGAAACGGCACAAAGATTGCGCACAACAACAGCCCGGCCAGGTACTGCACCGGCAGCGTGCCGAGGGGATTGTCGGTGATGCGTTTCTGCATGATCGAGCCCAGGGTCATGCTCGCCAGCGCCAGCAGGCCGAACAGCATGCCCGTCCAGGACATCCCGGCCAGGCCGATCCCCTGATAGACCACCATGATCAGCCCGGCCAGGCCCAGCGCCAGACCGAACATCCGGCTGGCCGAACGCTGACGCTCCATCAACACCACGGTGAGGATCGGCTGCACGCCCATGAGGGTCGCCATCACCCCCGGCGTGACTTTGGTGTTCAGGGCCAGCAGATAGAAAATCTGATACGCCCCCAACAACACCACGCCCGTTGCAATCGCAAACAGCATCGGCCGACCGCCCTTGGGCAGCTTCAACTTGAGCAGCGGCGCCAACAGCAACAACCCGCACAGGGCGATCACAAAGCGAATCAGCAGAAAGGCGAAGGGTGAGGCGTGGGCCAGGCCCCATTTGGAGAAGATCGCCCCGCTGCTCCACAGCAGAACGAACAGGCTCGTGGACGTCGCCGCGAGCGCGGTTTTTTTCGAAAGGACAAACATGAATACCACCTGTAGTCAGGCACATAGCCAACTCAGCCGAAGCTGAAATTCAGTAGGTTTTTCTGGCGGGCGCAGGGGTCAGCAGAGAATGCCGATCAGCCCGAAACGCCAACGCCCGGCGGTGATACGACTGCGCACACCGGCGTGCTACTGACAGGTGGGGGGTAATGACTGATCTGCCCAGGCTGCTGATTCCCGCACGGCACGACGCCAGCGTTGACCGCTGAATCGACTACCGCGTTGATGAGGGATGCAGGCATTGGGGCTGATCTTTGTTGAGGGTCTGGAAGGTGAATCGCCTGATTCACGAGCGCCGACTATAACCAGCGCGGGACATGGATTGCAACGATTTGGACAAAGGGCCAGCAGGGACAGCTCGAAGGCAGGCGCACAGGCTGATGAGCAACGGATAGGCCCATCGAAGGGAGACAGGGAATGCTCGAAATCACATGCCAAGGGAACGGACGAATTTGCGGTATCAGTTGTACAGATCGCAGGCCAGGAAACAGGCAAGCATCGCCAAAGCTCTATTACAGCTACCAGCGCGACAAGACTTGTCGAAAGTACGCTTCGAACCCATCGACGCCGTAGCACTGAGCGCGTTCGAGCTCTGGGAGAATCCACTTTTTTGCTGGCGAGAGGTTGTCGAATGGAAGTCACGAGAACCCCTGTCCCTGGATATCGCGATCTGGTTCGAAGAACAGCTATGCGGACTGTGTTTCGTCAATCCGAACAAAAGCCGCCAACGTATTCGAATCGTACGATTAGAAGGGCGACCCGGAGATGCTCACCCGCTGAAAAATCGTATCGGGACCTTGGCGATGATGGTCATCGATGAGTTCGCCCGAATAATCGGCAGCACGTTCATTGAAGTCCAGGAGCCGATGCAAGGAGCAATTCCTGTTTATACAAAGCTCGGCTTCAAATTTGATTTGGAAGGTCGTCTTGTCCTCGCAGTGGAGAGTAAAGTATGGTGAAAACAGTTCAAGTAATGATCAATGAGGGAGGGAGCATGCGCAAATCGGTCAAGAAATCCCCCGCCAAGAAAAGATCAATCAAAGCAGAAGAAAAGATTGTTTCATCCGAGCTATCAGCCAATCAGCAGCGCTTTCTGCAGCTACTGATTACAGGCATTGAAGACGAACCCAACGTTCTTGCTGGACGCCGCTGACTCACAGACAATAAAAAACCGCTCACAAGGAGCGGTTTTTTTCATCACAACGTTCAGCCTCAACCAAACAACCAATACCCCAGCAGCGTCAGCACCACCACCGCGAGGATCGGGCGCATGATGCGGTAGGCCTTGGGATTGCGGCGTTTCCACTGTTTGACCACGCCGCTGAACCTGTCGCTGAAGTTCTTGCTCCAGGCGTAGGCCTGGTTGATCCCGCCGACACGTTCGTCGTCAAGGTTCTGCGGGGCGGTGGCACGTCCCAGCCAGGCGCTGATGGCGCGGTTGATGCGGGTCATGAAGCGGTTGCTCAGCGGACGTTCGACATCGCAGAACAGGATGACCCGGGTCTTTTCGGTTTCGTTCTTGACCCAATGCACGTAGGTCTCGTCGAACATCACGTCTTCACCGTCGCGCCAGGCGTAGACCTGACCGTCCACGAAGATCCGGCAATCGTCGGAGTTCGGTGTCGACAGGCCCAGGTGATAACGCAGCGAGCCGGCAAACGGATCGCGGTGCGGGTTCAGGTGACTGCCACCCGGCAACAGCGCGAACATCGCGCCTTTGACATTGGGAATTGCACTGACCAGCGCCACGGTTTTCGGGCACAGGGTTTCGGCCGACGGCAGCGGTTTGTCGTACCACTTGAGGTAGAAACGCTTCCAGCCCTTCTTGAAGAACGATCCGAAACCGGCGTCATTGTTCTTTTCGGCGGCGCGAATGTAGCCCTCGTCGAACAGGTGCATCGCCTCGTCGCGAATGGTTTCCCAGTTGTCGCGCAGCACATCCAGCTCCGGAAACTTGCTGCGATCCAGATACGGCTTGGACGGCACGCCGGAGAACAGGTACATCAGCGCGTTGTACGGAGCGAACAGCGCCGAGTGGTTGACGAACTGACGCAGGACCGGCAAACGCGCCTTGCCGCGCAAATGCACATAGAGGATGCTGCCCACAAACAGCAGCAACACCAACACCTTGGCGGCTAACGAAAAGGTCATCAACGACTCCTTGAATAAAGACAACGCTGCGCAATGCCCTTGACCCGGCATGGCAGCCGGCCATGATAAACACTACCGGCCTCGGGCAAAACCCGGCCAACCCAAGATTCAGTGTTAAGAATTGCGCAACAAAGCATTAATTAACATAAGGCTCCTGAACCTGGGCTGATCTGAATCAATTGGCTTACTGCTGATTCTCCTGTTCGGTGAACAGATCGCTGAACAACATGCTCGACAAATAGCGCTCGCCGGAGTCCGGCAGAATCACCACGATGGTCTTGCCCTGCATCTCCGGGGTTTCTGCCAGCCGCACCGCGACCGCCATCGCTGCACCGCACGAGATGCCGCACAAGATCCCCTCTTCCTGCATCAATCGCCGCGCCATGGCCTTGGACTCGTCGTCCGTGACCAGCTCCACCCGGTCGACCATCGACAAATCGAGGTTCTTCGGCACGAAACCGGCGCCAATCCCCTGAATCTTGTGTGGGCTCGGCTTGATCTCTTCGCCCGCCAGCGCCTGGCTGATGACCGGCGAGGACACCGGTTCCACCGCCACCGACAGAATCGGTTTGCCCTGGGTCTTCTTGATATACCGCGACACGCCAGTGATGGTTCCGCCGGTCCCGACGCCAGCTACCAGTACATCCACCGCACCATCGGTGTCGTTCCAGATTTCCGGACCGGTGGTTTTCTCGTGAATCGCCGGGTTGGCCGGATTGTCGAACTGCGCCGGCATGAAGTATTTGTCGGCATCGCTGGCAACAATTTCGGCGGCCTTCTCGATCGCGCCTTTCATGCCCTTGGCCGGTTCAGTCAGGACCAGCTCTGCGCCCAGCGCCTTGAGCACCTTGCGCCGCTCGATACTCATCGAGGCCGGCATGGTCAGCATCAACTTGTACCCTCGGGCCGCCGCAACAAAGGCCAGGCCAATGCCGGTGTTGCCCGAGGTCGGCTCGACGATGGTCATGCCCGGCTTGAGTTTGCCGCTGCTTTCGGCGTCCCAGATCATGTTCGCGCCGATCCGGCACTTGACCGAATAACCGGGGTTGCGCCCCTCGATCTTGGCCAGAATGGTCACGCCACGCGGCGCGATGCGGTTGATCTGCACCAGCGGCGTATTGCCGATGGAATGGGCGTTGTCAGCGAAAATACGGCTCATGGCTGGGTCCTTATGCAGCGTTGAATTCAGCCTTGCAAGGTATGCCTGTTGCCTGGCGCAGTCCAGTCGGGTCGAACGTCTGCGTCACGCAACAGTCAATCGCTTACATCGTCAGGGAATTGCCGTCATGAAGCGTCGCTACAGTTGGCCACTAGGGATTTTCGCCGTCGTCGTTGTGTTGCTGATCGCGCTGCACATCGCCCTGCCCTACATGGTGCGCGACTATCTGAACGGCAAACTGGCGGACATGGGTGATTACCGCGGCCAAGTCACCGACGTCGATCTGGCCCTGTGGCGCGGCGCCTACCGGATCAACGGGCTGAAAATCGTCAAGGTCGACGGCAAGGTGCCGGTGCCGTTCGTCAACGCACCGCTGATCGATCTCGCCGTCAGCTGGCACTCGCTGTGGTACGACCATGCCGTGGTGGCGCAGGTGCAGTTCGTCAATCCCGAAGTCAACTTTGTCGATGGCGGGGCCAACAAGCAAAATTCCCAGACCGGTAAAGGCACCGACTGGCGCGCGCAACTCAGTAAATTGGTGCCGATCACCCTCGACGAGGTGCAGATTCACGACGGCAAGATCAGCTTCCGCAACTTCAGCTCCAGCCCCCCGGTGAACATGAATGCCACCAAGGTCGAGGCCAGCCTCTACAACCTGACCAACGTGGTCGACACACAGGGCAAGCGCGACGCCCGCTTCGAAGGCAAGGCCCTGCTGCTGGGGCATGCCCCCCTGGAAACCACCGCCACCTTCGACCCGCTGAGCAATTTCGAAGATTTCCAGTTCCGCCTGCGCGCCCGCGACATTGAACTCAAGAGCATGAATGACTTCGCCTCGGCCTACGGCAAGTTCGACTTCAATGCAGGTCACGGCGACGTGGTCATCGAAGCCCAGGCGAAAAAGGCCCAGGTCAGCGGCTACATCAAGCCCCTGCTGCGCGACGTCGAAGTGTTCAACTGGCAGCAGGACGTGGAAAACAAGAACAAGAGCATCTTCCGCTCGGTCTGGGAGGCCATCGTCGGCGGCTCGGAAACCGTGCTGAAGAACCAGGCGAAAAACCAGTTCGCCACCAAGGTCGAACTCAGTGGCAACGTGCATCAGCAAAATATCAACGCGTTCGAAGCGTTTTTGCAGATTTTGCGCAATGGTTTCATCCAGGCTTTCAATGCGCGGTATGAACGACCGAAGCCGGATGCGGGTTAGTTTTTGAAATCGGGAATGAATCCCTCTCGCCACAACCGTGATGTCTGGCGTCAGGCCGAGACTGAGTCAACATGTGACGCCCCATTCAGAGACTGAATAAGCCGTCTGCGTTCACAGTCGACCGGGCTGCGCGTTATAGTCAGGGCATCCGATTTTTCGCCCCCGCCCTGCTCGTGCAGGTCGGCGTTACCGTTCGAGGATTAGCAGATGAAGTTCGAAGGCACCCAGGCCTACGTCGCCACCGATGACCTGAAGCTGGCGGTCAACGCCGCCATCACCCTGGAGCGGCCGCTGCTGGTCAAGGGTGAACCGGGCACCGGCAAGACCATGCTCGCCGAGCAACTGGCCGAATCGTTCGGCGCCAAGCTGATCACCTGGCACATCAAGTCCACCACCAAGGCCCATCAGGGGCTGTACGAGTACGATGCGGTCAGCCGTCTGCGTGACTCGCAACTGGGCAACGAAAAAGTCCACGACGTGCGCAACTACCTGAAGAAGGGCAAGCTCTGGGAGGCTTTCGAGTCCGAAGAGCGGGTGATTCTGCTGATCGACGAAATCGACAAGGCTGACATCGAGTTCCCGAATGACCTGCTGCAAGAACTCGACAAGATGGAGTTCTACGTTTACGAGATCGACGAGACCATCAAGGCCAAGAAGCGCCCGATCATCATCATTACCTCGAACAACGAGAAAGAGCTGCCGGACGCCTTCCTGCGCCGCTGCTTCTTCCACTACATCGCTTTCCCGGACCGCACCACCCTGCAGAAAATCGTCGACGTGCACTACCCGGACATCAAGAAGGATTTGGTCAGCGAAGCGCTGGACGTGTTCTTCGACGTGCGTAAGGTACCGGGCCTGAAGAAGAAGCCGTCGACTTCCGAACTGGTCGACTGGCTGAAGCTGTTGATGGCCGACAACATCGGCGAAGCGGTGCTGCGCGAACGCGATCCGACCAAAGCCATTCCGCCGCTGGCCGGTGCGCTGGTGAAGAACGAGCAGGACGTGCAGCTGCTTGAGCGTCTGGCGTTCATGAGCCGTCGCGGCTCTCGATAAGGGCATCGTCATGCTGCTCAACCTGTTCAATGAGATGCGTGCAGCCAAGGTGCCGGTGTCGGTGCGCGAACTGCTCGACCTGATCAACGCGCTGAAACAGCGCGTGACCTTCGCCGACATGGACGAGTTCTACTACTTGTCGCGGGCGATTCTGGTGAAGGACGAACGGCATTTCGACAAGTTCGACCGCGCGTTCGGCGCCTACTTCAATGGCCTGGATAAACTCGACGATCACTTGCAGGCGCTGATTCCCGAAGACTGGTTGCGCAAGGAGTTCGAGCGTTCATTGACCGATGAGGAACGCGCGCAGATCCAGTCCCTTGGCGGTCTGGACAAGCTGATCGAAGAATTCAAGAAGCGTCTGGAAGAACAGAAGGAACGCCACGCCGGCGGTAACAAGTGGATCGGCACCGGCGGCACCAGCCCGTTCGGATCCGGCGGTTTCAACCCGGAAGGCATCCGGGTCGGTGATGCCGGCAAGCGTCAGGGCAAAGCGGTGAAAGTCTGGGATCAGCGCGAGTACAAGAACCTCGACGATTCGGTGGAACTGGGCACGCGCAACATCAAGGTCGCCCTGCGCCGTCTGCGCAAATTCGCCCGCCAGGGTGCGGCGGAAGAGCTGGACATCGACGGCACCATCGACCACACCGCCAAGGACGCCGGCCTGTTGAACATCCAGATGCGCCCGGAACGGCGCAACACGGTAAAGCTGTTGCTGCTGTTCGACATCGGTGGCTCGATGGACGCGCACGTGAAGATCTGTGAAGAGCTGTTCTCCGCCTGCAAGACCGAGTTCAAGCATCTCGAATACTTCTACTTCCACAACTTCATTTATGAATCGGTGTGGAAGAACAACATGCGCCGTACTTCCGAGCGTTTCTCGACTCAGGATTTGCTGCACAAGTACGGCGCCGACTACAAAGTGATATTCATCGGCGACGCTGCGATGGCACCCTATGAAATCACCCAGGCCGGCGGCAGCGTCGAGCACTGGAACGAAGAGCCGGGCTACGTGTGGATGCAGCGCTTCATGGAGAAGTATAAGAAGCTCATCTGGATCAATCCGTATCCGAAGGACACGTGGGGCTATACGTCATCGACCAATATCGTGCGCGATTTGATCGAGGATCAGATGTATCCGTTGACCCTGCGTGGGTTGGAAGAAGGGATGCGGTTCTTGTCCAAATAAAAGCAAAAGATCGCAGCCTTCGGCAGCTCCTACAGAAAAATTCGCGTTTCTATGTAGGAGCTGCCGCAGGCTGCGATCTTTTGATCTTCAACCAAAGCGCTGCAAATACTCGACATGCTCCCGGTGCGCGACGTCCTGCACCACCGGCCTCAACCGCACCTGCGCGCCCGGCAGACACTGCGCCAGCCGCGCCAGTGCCAACGGCGTCAACGCCCCCAACCGCGGATAACCGCCAATGGTCTGCCGATCATTGAGCAGCACGATCGGCTGCCCGTCCGGCGGCACCTGCACCGCGCCAAGCGGAATACCCTCGGAAATCATCGGCCTGCCCTGATACTGCAGCGCTTTGCCCAGCAACCGAATCCCCATGCGGTCGGCCCGACTGTCCAGCGTCCACGGACTGTTGAACACATCGAACAGGCTCTGCCCGCTGAACTGGCCGACCTGTGCGCCGAGCACCAGATCCAGCGGCGTATTGAGCTTCAGATCCGGGCGAAGCACTATCGGCACTTCACGCACCTGCAGCGTTTCGCCGTGATAGCTCAGCGTCGCGCCCTTGGCCAACGGCAAACCCATGCCATCAAGACCACCGAGCTCCTCGCGCACCACCGTAGCGCTACTGCCCAGCACCTGCGGCGCGTCGAAACCGCCGGGGGCCGCCAGATATGCGCGGGCGCCTAGCAACGGTTGGGTGAACTGTAACGTCTGCCCTTTGCCCAGTTTGAAACTGCGCCACGGCGCCAGCGCCTGCCCATCGATCTGCGCGCCAAGGTCGGCGCCGGCCAGCGCCAGCACGCAACCCTCCTGCGCAACCACGGCAAACCCGCCAAGGGTGATTTCGATCACCGTCACGTCCAGGTCATTGCCCAGCAGCCAGTTGGCCCAGCTCATCGAACACCAGTCCGCCGCGCCGCCCTGGGTCACGCCCAAATGGCGCACGCCGAAGCGTCCGGCGTCCTGCAACAAGCACAGCGGCGTGCTCGCCTCTATCATCAGTCGGCTCATGCCTGCGCCTCCAGCGGGGTGTCGTCGCCGCCCAGGTTGATGAACTCGGCGTGACTCACCGCTTCGAAGCGCACGGTGTCGCCAGGCTGCATCAGGCTGTAGCCGTCGCGATGGCGGTCGAACAGTTTGGCCGGCGTACGGCCGATCAGGTTCCAGCCACCGGGGGATACCACCGGGTAAGCGGCGGTCTGCCGTTCGGCGATGCCGACGCTACCGGCCGCGACTTTCTTGCGCGGGGTGTCCAGCCGTGGCGCTGCCAGCACTTCTTCGACCAGCCCCATGAAGGCGAATCCCGGGGCAAAGCCGAGGGCGAACACCTGATATTCACGGGTGCTGTGGCGGCGAATCACCTCGTCCACCGCCAGACCGCTGCGCTGCGCCAACAGGCTCAGTTCCGGCCCGACGCTCAAGTCGTACCAGACCGGCAACACATGGCACTGACCGCCGGCGCGCGCATTCGGTGACAGGTCGATCAGCGCTTCAGCGATCAATTCCCGCGCCTGACCCGGATTCAATAATGTCAGGTCGTAATGCACCATCAACGTGGTGTAGGACGGCACCAGATCGATCAACTGTGCTCCAAACACCGCGCGCAGGCGCTCGCTGGCGGCGAGCATCCACGGCATGTTGGTTTCGGCGATTTCATCGAACAGGCGCAGCATCAGGCAGTCCAGGGCCACCCCTTCAATCCGTGGGTTCATGGCGCACTCTGCTGATTCAGGGCCTCGCGAATGCGCTGCACGGCGGCCACCGAACTGGCGTTGTCACCATGCACGCAGAGGGTGTTGGCCTGCAGATGCAAGGCGCTGCCGTCGCTGGCCACGAGCTCAGCGCCACGGGCGATGGTCAGGGCCTGCTCGATGATTTTTTCCGGATCGTGATGCACCGCCCCCGGCAGTTGGCGCGACACGAGTTTGCCAGCGCTGTCGTAGGCACGGTCGGCGAAGGCTTCGAACCAAAGGGTCACGCCGTATTCATCACCAAGTTGCTGCGCCGCCGAGTTGTCGCGGGTGGCCATCAACATCAGCGGCAAACTGCGATCGTAGGCCGCCACGGCCTGAATCACCGCGCGCAATTGCGCCGGGTTGGCCATCATGTCGTTGTACATCGCGCCGTGGGGTTTGACGTAGCTGACCCGCCCGCCCTGCGCCCGACAAATGCCGTCCAGCGCACCGATCTGGTAATGCAGGATGTCTTGCAGCTCTTGCGCGGAATACGCCATGGAGCGGCGGCCGAAACCGACCAGATCCTGATAGGCCGGATGCGCGCCGATCTGCACGCCGTGGCTCAAGGCGAGGCTGACGGTTTTGCGCATGATGCCCGGGTCGCCGGCATGGAAACCGCAGGCCACATTGGCGCAATCGATGAAGGGCATGACTTCGGCGTCAAGACCCATGGTCCAGCTGCCGAAACTCTCGCCAATGTCGCAATTCAATAACAGGCGGCTCACGGTAAACACTCCTGTAGCTTCTTGTCTTTCTATCCGTAGGACAAATGCCCCGTTGGGCACTGCCCCCGCAGGTTATCAGTTACTGCGCATCCAGTTGCTTGCCACGGGTTTCCGGCAGGCTCAGCGCGGCGAGAATCACCACCCCGTAGGACACCGCCGCAAACGCGCCGATACCCACGCTCAGCGGTACTTTCTGACTGAGCAAACCAATCAACAGGGGAAACAGCGCCGCCAGCGCCCGGCCGATGTTGTAGCAGAAGCCTTGGCCCGAACCGCGAATCCGCGTCGGAAACAACTCGGTGAGAAACGCGCCCATGCCGCTGAAAATCCCCGAGGCGAAAAAGCCCAGCGGAAAGCCCAGCCACAGCATCACGCCATTACTGACCGGCAGCTGCGTATACAGCAGAACAATGGTGAACGAACCGACCGCGAACAGGATGAAGTTCTTTTTACGTCCCAGCAGGTCGGTCAGGTAAGCGCTGATCACATAGCCGACGTAGGAACCGACGATCACCATCGCCAGATACCCGCCGGTGCCAAGCACACTCAAGCCGCGTTCGTTCTTGAGGAACGTCGGCAGCCACGAAGTGATTGCGTAATACCCGCCCAGCGCCCCGGTGGTCAGCAACGACGCGCGGAACGTGGTGAACAGCATGCCGGGGGCAAAGATCTCGTAGAACTTTGCCGGGTTCTGCGGGGTTTGCGCAGCCTTGGCTTCGCGATAGATCTCCGGGTCTTTCACCAGCCGACGGACGAAGATCACGAAGATCGCCGGCACGATACCGAGGATGAACAGCGCCCGCCAGGCGTCTTCCGGCGGCAATACAGAGAACAGCAGCGCATACAGAATCGCCGTCAGCCCCCACCCCAGGGCCCAGCCGGATTGCACCATGCCCACCGCTTTGCCGCGGTCCTTGGCGCGAATCACTTCACCGATCAGCACCGCGCCGGCGGTCCATTCGCCGCCGAAACCGAAGCCCATCAGGGTGCGGGCGATCAACAGCTGTTCGTAGTTCTGGGCGAAGCCGCAGAGGAAGGTGAAGAAGGCGAACCACAGCACCGTCAGTTGCAGGGTGCGCACGCGGCCGATGCGGTCGGAAAGAATTCCCGCCACCCAGCCGCCAATGGCCGAAGCGATCAGGGTGCTGGTGTGAATCAGCCCGGCCTGTCCGGTGGTGATGCCCCACATGGCAATCAGGGTCGGCACCACGAAGCTGAGCATCTGCGTGTCCATGCCGTCCAGGCCATAGCCGATCTTGCAGCTCCAGAAGGTGCGACGCTCTTGCTGATTGATGTTGCGATACCAGTCGAACGGCCCCGGACGCGCCGTTGCCGTGGATGCTTCTAAGGTGTCGGGAGCACTCATGGCTTATCTCCGCAGGTTTTTTATTGGTCTTGTTCGTAGCCCCGACGACGCCTATCGTGGGAACCGGATGCGCCGATTTTTGGGCGCTCCGCCCTGCTGCGTCCAACGAATAAAAACCCGCCTTAGGCATAAGAAAAACTTGTCACCCGAGCCGTTGCCATGAACCTGAAGTTTCTCGAGACCTTTGTCTGGGTCGCCCGGCTGAAGAGTTTTCGCCTGACCGCCGACAAGCTGTTCACCACCCAGGCGTCGATTTCCAGCCGCATCGCGGTGCTCGAAGGCGAGCTGGGGGTGAAGCTGTTTCTGCGTGATTCACGCGGCGTCAGCCTGACGCCCGAAGGCTTGAAAGTGCTGGATTACGCCGAGCAGATGCTCGACACCATGTCCGCGCTCAAGCAATCGATCGAGACCCGTTCGAGCAAGGTCGGCCGGGTGCGCATCGGGGTGATGGACACGGTGATTCATACTTGGCTCAGCCCGTTGGTGGCAAAGATGACCGACCTGTATCCGCGGGTGGAAATCGAACTGGTGGCGGATACCTCGCTGAACCTCTGCGATCAGCTGCAAAAAGGCTTTCTCGATCTGATTCTGCAAACCGATCTGGTGCGCCACGAAAGCGTGCGCAGCCTGGAACTGGCCAGCCACCCGCTGGGCTGGATCGTCGCCAGCCAATCGATCTACAACCGCGACTATGCCGACCTGGGCGAACTGGCGCAGGAACGGATCATCACCTACTCGAAAAACTCCCGACCGCACCAGGACCTGCTGGCACTGATGCAGGCCAACGGCGTGCCGGCGCCACGCCTGAACTGCGTGAACTCGGTGTCGGCGATTACCCGGCTGCTGCGCGATGGATTTGGCATCGGCGTCCTGCCGCCAGTGCTGGTGGCCGAGGAACTGGCCCGGGGCGAACTGACCTTGCTCGACATCGACCAGCGGCCACCGAACTTGCAGGTGGTGGTGTCGTGGCGGATCGGTGTGGAATGGGTCGAGGAGATGGTGACGCTGTGTCAGCAGGTGCTGGGGGACTATGCGCGCAAGGTGGGCGAGAACTACATTGTTTTAAGTCACTGAGCCCTTGTGGCGAGGGAGCTTGCTCCCGCTGGACTGCGAAGCAGGCCCAAAACCAGACACCCTAATCATCCAGGACCATTGAGTTCATTGGTTTACGACTGCTGCGCAGCCGGGCGGGAGCAAGCTCCCTCGCCACAGTGATCGCGCGGTCCTTAAAGACCACGCACATCGCGGTCTTCAATCGGCCGGCTCTGGCGCAAACGCCGGCCGCCCAGCACCACCCAGTCAATCAGACGAATCAGGCACTCGATGCCGAACGACAGCAGCAGCGCGCCACTCATGCCCCAGATCATCGCTTCCGGGGTCAGCAGGATCTGGTAGCTGTAGCCGTTCCAGGTTTCCTTGCGGATATCCGGATCAGCGGCCAGCACCACTTGCAGGAAGCGGATGTACCACGGGCCCTGCATGGCCTGGAACTGTTTATCCAGCGCAATCTGTCGGTTGAGCAAGGTGCTCAGGCTGTCGGCATCGCTGCGAAACACCGGATCGTCGCTGGCGCGGTAATGCGCGACCAACGCCTGCAGGTCGCCCTTGAAGAACTGCTCGGCCGTGCCCTGGAAGCCACGCAAACCGGTTTGCGCTTCGATCAGGTGAGCTTCGACGCGTTTGGCGTAATCGTTGATGAAACCCGGCACCTGGACACCGATCAACAGGCCCGCCGCAAACAACACCAGCCGTAGATAACTGAGCAACATCGAGGAGAGATCCTTTATTCGGTCGTGCCCTGGCTGACGCATTCGCCGCGTCGCCACAGGCTCCATTGGCCCGGTTCGTAACGGGTCCAGGTTTCGTTTTCGGTCAAAGGCTCGGTAGCGATCACCGTGACCACGTCGTTGGGCGTGGTTTCCGCCTGGAAATCGACGATCACATCGACATCCTTGAGCCGCGCCGGGCCGAACGGTGCGCGCCGGGTGATCTGTGCCAGTTTGGTCGAGCAATAGCAGAACAGCCAGTCGCCGTCGCTGAGCAGGCAGTTGAACACCCCTTTGCTGCGGTATTCGGCGCACGCGGCAACCAGGTCCGGCAGCAGCTCTTCTATATCGACCGGTTCTGGAAAGGCTGCACGCACACGGTTGAGCAGATCGCAGAACGCCGCTTCGCTGTCGGTGTCGCCCACCGGGCGGTAGAAACTCTTGATCGGGGTGAAATCGGCGAGCTGGCCGTTGTGCGCGAAACACCAGTTGCGCCCCCAGAGTTCGCGGACGAACGGATGGGTGTTGGACAGGCAGACCTTGCCGACGTTGGCCTGACGAATGTGGCCGATGACCACTTCGCTCTTGATCGGATAGCGCTGCACCAGGTTGGCCACTTCCGATTCACAGCTCGCCGCCGGGTCCTGGAACAGGCGCAGGCCGCGACCTTCATAGAAGGCGATGCCCCAGCCGTCGCGGTGCGGGCCGGTGCGCCCGCCGCGCTGCATCAGGCCGGTGAAGCTGAACACGATATCGGTCGGCACGTTGGCACTCATGCCCAGTAATTCACACATGTGCGGACTCTCGTGATTACAGACGCGGCTCGACGCGCATGCGCTGCGGATTGTTCGGCACCGGCGGACGACCGTAGCGGTCATCGCCGGCAGCGCCGAACGGTTGATCGTCGTCGCGATCATCGGCACGGGCCGCGGCCCTGGCGGCTTCGGCCTGTTCACGACGCGCGCGGGAGGCGCGTTCGATCGGGAAGCGGATCAACACGAAAATCAGGTAGATGCCGAAGGCGATCATGCCGTACATGAACAGATCGGAAATCGCCCGCCAGGCGTTGTTGCCGACCTTGAACGCCAGATCCAGCGCAGTAATGGCGATGGACGGGGCGACCTTGGCTTTCACCGGGTCAATGATGGTCGGGCTGAACAGCAACACCGCCATCAGCACACGCAGCGGCTCGCGCAGCCAGCGCCACATCCAGCGGGTCAGGCGCATCCATACCAACAGGCAGCCCACAGCGGCAAAGGCGTAGAGGCCCCAGGCGATCAGATAGTCGTTCTCGGTCATGGTGTCCATGGCAAGGCAGGCAAAGAGGCGCTTATAGTAACGACTTTTCGCCCGCCAGGCTTGTCCCAATAGACACACGACCTGTGGGAGCGAGCCTGCTCGCGAATACGGACGGTCAGTTAAAACAGGGTTGTCTGACCCACCGCTTTCGCGAGCAGGCTCGCGCCCACAGGTGCTGCGGCGGTTTCACGATCCGCGAAAACCTTTATTCCGAACATTGTACGAGAGCCTTCCATGCCCCAATCCGCCCCCGTCATCCGCGCCCCGATAGCCCACAAGGCTGCCGGTGCCGACCCGTATGCCTGGCTGCAGGAGCGCGACACCGACGCGGTGCTCGACTACCTCAAGGCTGAAAACGCCTATCAGGAAGCACAGACCGCCGATCAGGCCGGCCTGCGCGAAAGCCTGTTCGAGGAGATCAAGGGCCGGATCCTCGAAACCGACCTGTCCCTGCCCTCGCCGTGGGGCCCGTACCTGTATTACACGCGCACTACCGCCGGCGATGAATACGCCCGCCATTACCGCTGCCCGCGGCCGGCCGACGACAGCCTGACCCTCGACGAAAGTCGCGAACAACTGCTGCTCGACCCGAACGTGCTGGCCAACGGCGGGTTTTTCTCCCTCGGCGCGTTCAGCATCAGCCCCGACCACCAGCGTCTGGCCTACAGCGTCGATGCCTCGGGCGACGAGATTTACACGCTGTTCGTCAAGGAACTGGCCAATGACAAGGTCAGCGAACTGGAATTCGAGGATTGCGACGGCAGCATGACCTGGGCCAACGACAGCCTGACCCTGTTTTTTGCCGTACTCGACGACACCCATCGTCCGCACAAACTGTTTCGCTACCGCCTCGACGGCACCGCTGCCGAAGAAGTGTTCCATGAGCCGGACGGGCGTTTCTTCCTGCATTGCTACCGCTCCAGTTCCGAGCAGCAACTGCTGCTGACCCTGGGCAGCAAGACCACCACTGAAGTCTGGGCGCTGGATGCTCATCAGCCGCACCAGCCCTTCACCTGCCTGGCGCCACGGGTCGAGGATCACGAGTACGACGTCGACCACGGCATGCTCGACGGCGCGTGGACGTGGTTCATTCGCACCAACCGCGACGGCATCAACTTCGCCCTGTATCAGGCGCCGGACACCGGTGTCGCGCCAAGCGAAGCCGACTGGCAAAACCTGATCCCGCACAGCGAAACGGTGATGCTTGACGGCGTAACCCTCAACGCCGAAGCCATGACCCTGAGCCTGCGCGAAGGCGGTTTGCCGGTCATCGAAGTTCACCCGCAAGGTCTGACGCCGTATCGCGTGCAGTTGCCGGACGCGGCCTACAGCCTCTATGTGCAGAACAGCCTGGAGTTTGAAAGCGATCGCATTCGTCTGCGTTACGAAGCGCTGAATCGCCCGGCCCAAGTGCGCCAGCTGATCCTCGCCAGCGGCGAGCAAACCGTCCTGAAAGAAACCCCGGTGCTCGGCCCGTTCGACGCCGACGCCTACGTCAGCCAACGCCTGTGGGCCACCGCGCCGGACGGCACGCAGGTGCCGATCAGTCTGGTGATGAAACGCGAAATGCTCGGCAAGCCGGTGCCGCTGTACCTGTATGGCTACGGCGCTTACGGCTCGAGCCTCGATCCGTGGTTCTCCCACGCACGCCTGAGTCTGCTGGATCGCGGCATGGCCTTCGCCATCGCTCACGTACGCGGTGGCGGTGAGTTGGGTGAAGCCTGGTATCGCGCCGGCAAGCAGGAACACAAGCACAACACCTTCAGCGACTTCATTGCCTGCGCCGAATTCCTGATCCTCAACGGCATCACCACCGCCGAGAAACTGGCGATCAGCGGCGGCAGCGCGGGCGGCTTGTTGATTGGCGCGGTGCTGAACCAGCGCCCGGACCTGTTTGGCGTGGCGATTGCCGAAGTGCCATTCGTCGACGTGCTCAACACCATGCTCGACCCGGAGCTGCCGCTGACTGTCACCGAATACGACGAATGGGGCAACCCCGAAGAGCCGGACGTCTACGAGCGGATCAAGGCTTACGCGCCGTACGAAAACGTCAGCGCGCAGGATTATCCGGCCACCCTGGTGATCGCCGGCTACAACGACAGCCGCGTGCAGTACTGGGAAGCGGCCAAGTGGGTGGCAAAACTGCGCGCGACCAAGACCGACGACAATCTGCTGCTGCTCAAGACCGAACTCGGCGCCGGGCATGGCGGGATGAGCGGGCGTTATCAGGGATTACGTGACGTAGCGCTCGAATATGCATTCGTGTTCAAGGTTTTGGGCCTGGCCTGAGGAACTCCGTCGGTCACTTGGGTCTTAACTCCAGACCCAAGAGGCCGATATCACCCAGACCCCCTGTAGGAGCTGCCGAAGGCTGCGATCTTTTGATCTTGTCTTGCAAAAAATCAAAATCAAAAGATCGCAGCCTGCGGCAGCTCCTACAGTGGAATGGTGTAAGCCTGGAATCAGTGAAAACAAAAAGACCGCAATGACATGTCAGAACCAACCCTACTGAACAACGAAATCCGCGACTGGCTGATGGATTGTGGCCTGTTCGATCAATTGCAGCTGGCGGACTTCGCGGCGGCCTCGGGCTATTTCAGCATCAGCACCGTGGCAGAGGGCGAAGCGATTTTCCGCGAGGGCGATGCCGGCAGCTTCATGTGCATCATCCACACCGGCCAGGTCGCCGTGCAGAAGACCGGGGCCGACGGCCAGGTCATCACCATGGCGACCCTGCGCAGCGGGCGGGCGTTCGGGGAAATGGCCGTGCTCGATGGCGAACGACGTTCGGCCACCTGCATCGCAGCGAGCAACTGCCAGTTGCTGAACCTGGGCAAGGACTCGCTGGAAAAGATGCTCAACGACGCGCCGAAGATCGCCGCCAAAATCATCCGCGCCCTCGCCGTGTCCCTGTCCAAACGCCTGCGCATGGCCGACGGCCAACTGGCGGCGCAGCAGATCTAGCCGCCGGGGGACTTGACCTTGGTGCCGCTCGGTTCGATACCCGGCACCGGTTGATCCTTGCTCGGCGGGCTGGGCATTTCGATCGGCACCAGCGGCGGACTGCCGCTGCCCGCGCCGGCCTTCGGCACGCTGATCGGGGTGATTTGCGGATACGGCGTTGGCGTAGCGGTACCGGGCGATCCGGGTTGCGGCGTCGGGCTGACCGGAATGGTCTGTTGCGCCTGCACTGCAGTAATCGAGAGCGCGGCCAGGGCAATGACCGTTAGAATGGTGCGCTTCATCAAGGGCTCCGTTTGGCCTCTAGTCTGCGCTCAGGCTACTCCCAACGGGCCTGCTTGCCTTCCCCCTTGTAGAGATTTCCATGAAACGTTTCGTTCTGCTCGACACCACGCCGATCCCTGACAACGGTGGCGCCCTGTGCCTGTTCGAGTATGGCGAGGATTTCGTCATCAAGATCCAGGGCGGCGACGGCGGGCAATTGATGAACACACGCATGCACGGTTCCGAAGATGCGCTGGCCGAGATTCCCTGCCGCAAGGTCGCCGGCCGGCCAAATTCGCGGGTGCTGATCGGCGGTCTGGGCATGGGTTTCACCCTCGCCTCGGCGCTCAAGCATCTGGGCAAAAGCGCCGAAGTGGTGGTCGCCGAACTGGTGCCGGGCGTCGTCGAATGGAACCGTGGCCCGCTGGGTGAAAAGTCCGGGCGCCCCTTGCTCGATCCGCGCACGGTGATCCGTCAGGACGACGTGGCCAAGGTCCTGCAAAGCGAGCCGAACGGCTTCGACGCAATCATGCTCGACGTCGACAACGGCCCCGAAGGCCTGACCCAGAAGGCCAACAGCTGGCTGTATTCCGCCGCCGGGCTCAATGCCTGCGCCAAGGCCCTGCGCCCTAAAGGCGTACTCGCCGTATGGTCGGCCAGCGCTGACCGGCAGTTTTCCGACAAATTGAAGAAGGCCGGTTTCAAGGCCGAAGAAGTCCAGGTCTTCGCCCACGGCAACAAGGGCACTCGCCACACGATCTGGATTGCCGAGAAGCTCAAGGGCTGAGCTAAACTGGCGTCATAACCGTCATTAGTCTTTTTTACAAAGGTGAACCCATGAGTTCGTCCACCCCGACCAACACGTCGAAGCTCGATCGCATCCTTGCCGACAACCAGCGCGACAAGGAAATGGGCTACCGCGACAAGGCCCTGAAGATGTACCCGCACGTGTGTGGCCGCTGCGCCCGTGAGTTCTCCGGCAAGCGCCTGAGCGAACTGACCGTGCACCACCGCGACCACAACCACGACAACAACCCGCAGGACGGCTCGAACTGGGAGCTGTTGTGCCTGTACTGCCACGACAACGAACACTCGCGCTACACCGACCAGCAATACTTCGACGACGGCTCGCTGAGCACGCCGAAGATTGCCAAGGCGACGCATAACCCGTTTGCCGCCCTGGCCGGGTTGATGAAGAAAGAAGATTAAAAGCAAAAGATCGCAGCCTTCGGCAGCTCCTACAGGGTGTACGCCATTCAACTGCAGGAGCTGCCGAAGGCTGCGATCTTTTGATCTTATCCCCGTATAATCGCCCTCTTTTTCCCGAAGGCACCCCGCTCGTGGCAGACAAACGTTACAGCTGCATTGGTTTGTACAACCCCAAGTCACCGGAGAACGTCGGTTCGGTGATGCGCGCTGCAGGCTGTTACGGCGTGGCGTCGGTGTTCTACACCGGCAAGCGTTATGAACGCGCCGCCGATTTCGTCACGGACACCAAGCGCGTGCACTACGACATCCCGCTGATCGGCATCGACGACCTGAAAAAGATCCTCCCGCTCAACTGCGTACCGGTCGCCGTGGAACTGGTCGAAGGCGCCCGCCCGCTGCCTGAATACACCCACCCGGACCGCGCGCTGTACATCTTCGGCCCGGAAGACGGTTCGCTGGACAAAGAGATCCGCGACTGGTGCGAAGACGTCGTGTACATCCCGACCACCGGCTGCATGAACCTCGCCGCCACGGTCAACGTCGTGCTCTACGACCGCATGGCCAAGGGCCTGAACACTCGTTCCGGGCCGAAATTCCGCTGAAACGTCGCACATCCGATGGAACGAGCTGGCCGCTGCGGCAGTCAGCTTATCTATCTATTGCACAATGCCTGGGAGACAGATCATGACCGAACTCAAACGTGTCCAACGTATCGAATCCACCCCGTTTCAGAGCCACCCCGAGCAGAACGTCGAAGGCTGGGAGCGCATCGGCTCGCTGGCCGGTGGCGTGATCATGGTCGGCAAGGGCCTGCGCCGTGGCGGTGTGTTCGGTCTGATTCAGGTGGCGATCGGCGGCGTGGCGATGGCTCGCGGCATCACCGGGCACAGCTCGGTGAAAAGCCTGCTGGAGAAAAGCCGCCAGGACATGAACAACGTGCGGGCCAAGATCGAACGTGCCGGTGAAGAGCTGAGCCAGCTGAAAGCCAATGCCGAGGCGGCGACCCGCAGCGCGACGGTGACCGGCAATGATTCAGTGAAATCGCCTAAAGCCGGGGTTTGATGGTTTAAAAGCAAAAGATCGCAGCCTTCGGCAGCTCCTACAGGGAAAACGCATTCCACATGTAGGAGCTGCCGAAGGCTGCGATCTTTTGATCTTTACTGTAGTAACGCGGTATCAAGGACTTTGGAGGACTCGCCAAGAACACTCTCGGCCAGTTGCACAAACTCCTTGGTACTCACCGTCCCCAAATGCATCGCCCCGCGCAACACATCATCCAGCGAGCGCTTGTTGCGCGTCTTCAGGCGAATCTCGCGATCCAGCTCCTGCAGCACCATCACCGCTTTTGACAACTGCGCTGAGCTGATCTGCTCGCCGCGCAACGTCGTCACCTTCTGACTGTCCTTGGTCAACTTCGCCTGCAACGCCTGATACCGCTCATCGCCCATGCCGCCGGCGCGGCGCACCAGTTCGATTGCGTAGTACTCGGCAAACCCTTCGCTGATCCAGTCGCTGCGCTGCGCGTCGTTGATGCGCCCGAACACCTGCGCCAGTTCGCGTACCAGCGCACTGCTGCCGCTCTCGCTGACCAGTGGCAGGCGCGTGTTGAGGTAGATCGATTCGTGGGCACCGAGGCTGCCGCGCCACATCGGGTCGTTGGCGCCGACGATCAGCAGTTTTTTCGGATGCCGGGGATAGACTGCTTGCACCTGCGGCCAGACGAACGTCAGCAAGGTCAGCACATCCATGCGGTGCATGCCCTGCCCTTGCGGCGAAGCCACGGTGACTTCGGTTTCGCCCAGACGCGTGCGGCGACTGCCGAGGTGGCCGGCGAGCATCCAGCCGGTCGGGCGATCGAACAGGCGTGAAGGGTTGTCGATGCGGAATGTGTTCTTGCCGATACGCGGCCAGGCGGTTTCGACGCTTTTCCAGCCGTTGGGCAACTCGAATTGAAGGCGTGACACCAGCTCGACGCCATCCTGCTGATCGAGCTTGGCCGGCGGCACCAGATCATCGCCGCGCAGCAGTGCCCAGCTCGGGGTCATGCGCGTGTCGAAACTGCCGTTCTTGCGCCCGTGGCTGATACGCACGCGGTAAGTCAGGCTGGCCTTGTCACTGGTCGGGCGCCAGACGCCCCGTGCGTTTTTGCCCGGGGTCAGCAGCCATTGGCCGTCGGCCTTGAAGTCGCTGTAATGGCTGCCGTCACCGAGGTCAAAATCGAGACTGCGCACCACCTCGCCTTGGGCCAGGGTCAGGCGCACTTCGGCCTGATCGCTTTGCGGCAACAGACGCACGTGGTAATCCAGATCGACTTTCTTCGCCGCCCATACTGGCGCGCTTAGCGCCAGCAGACCAACGCCCAGCGTTCGCCGCAATCCCACAGCCATAAACACTCCTTGTGGCAGTCAGAACTATTTTGTGAGTGCTGCGCACTCAAGCGGGACGGTGCGGCGATCCGACAAGCTCCCTCGCCACAGATTTATTGGTTAGCCTGCGCGGAAAATCAGGTGATCTTCCCAGTCGTCCTCCGGCACGCTGCCTTCGGCAAGCATGCGCCCGGACTGGGAAATCCGTTCGTGGTGCACGGCGTCACGGTCGCCGCACACCAGGTGGTGCCACAACGGCAGATCTTTACCTTCGCTGACCAGTCGGTAACCGCAGGTCGGCGGCAGCCATTTGAATTCTTCGGCCTGGCCCGGGGTGAGCTGGATGCAGTCCGGGACAAACTGGATGCGGTTCGGGTAGTCGCTGCACTGACAGGTTTTCAGGTCCAGCAGTTTGCAGGCGATGCGTGTGTAATAGACGCTGTTGTCTTCTTCATCTTCGAGTTTCTGCAGGCAGCACAGACCGCAGCCGTCGCACAGCGATTCCCATTCCTCGTGATCCAGTTGATCGAGGGTTTTGCGTTTCCAGAACGGTTCGACTTTGGCGGCCATGGCTCAAGCATCAACATCAGGTGGTGAAAAGGCCGCCAGTCTAGTGCCCAAGGCCTTGTGGGCCAAGCGTTGGCGACTGTCGGTAAATCCCGCTTGTCAGGCGAATCGCCGCCCAGTAGGGTTTTGCCACGAAATCATGACTCAAACACAGCCAGGAATCTTTCGATGAGTGCCAACCCTCGCGTTGCCGATTACGCCATTCACCCGCAATTCACCGATCGCTGGTCGCCCCGCGCCTTCACCGGCGAAGCGATCCCGGAAGAAACCCTGCTGAGCTTCTTCGAAGCCGCACGCTGGGCACCGTCGGCCTATAACTCGCAGCCGTGGCGTTTTCTCTATGCGCGTCGCGACACGCCGAACTGGGAGCGCTTTCTTGGCCTGCTGAATGAATTCAACCGCAGCTGGGCGCAACACGCCTCGGCGCTGGTGATCGTGATTTCGAAAACCACCTTCACCGCCCCCGGCGCCAGCGAAGAAACCCCGGCGCTGTGGCACACCTTCGACACCGGTTCGGCCTGGGGCCATCTGGCGCTGCAGGCGAGCATCAGCGGCTGGCACACCCACGGCATGGCCGGTTTCGATCAGGAGCTGACCCGCAAAGAGCTGAACATTCCTGAAGGTTATGCGCTGCACGCGGCGGTCGCGGTCGGCAAGCTGGGTGACAAAGCCACTCTGGCCGAGTACCTGCAGGCCCGTGAAGCGCCAAGCCCGCGTCGTCCGCTGAGCGAGCTGGCGGCTGAAGGCAGCTTCACTCTTTAAAAGCAAAAGATCGCAGCCTTCGGCAGCTCCTACATTGATCTCTGTAGGAGCTGCCGCAGGCTGCGATCTTTTGGGGAACTCTCAATACCCGCGTGCGAAATCCACTTCCCCGCGCAACGCCTCTCCCGCCTGATACGCCTTAAGGTTCTCGACGAACAACTGCACCATCAACGCCGGCGACGTCGGTGCCGAGCTGTGCCCGGTCAGCAGCAAGCCCCAGGCGGTCCAGAATGGATGGCGTTGTGGCAACGGCTCCTGACGGCAGACGTCGATCACCGCACCGGCCAGATGGCCTTCCTTCAAAGCTTCCACCAGATCCGCATCGACCACCGCCACGCCGCGCCCGACGTTGATGAACAACCCGGTCGGCTTGAATTGCTTGAACAGCGCCGCGTCGTAGATATCGTGGGTGTGCGCGGTGTTCGGCAGCAGGTTGACCACGTAATCGACCTCGCCTACCAGCCGTGGCAGATCGGCCATCGCACCGACCTCGACGAACGGCGCCTGCTCGCGCGCGCTGCTGGCGATGCCGTACAGCTCGACGCCGAACGGCAACAGGAACTGCGCCACGCTCTGGCCGATATCGCCAGTGCCGACGATCAGCACCTTGCGCCCGACCAGACTCTGACCGGTGCGGTTGTCCCACTTGCGCTCGACCTGGCTGACCAGCCGCGCCAGCACTTCACGTTCGTGGCCGAGCATGTAGGTCAGCACGTATTCGGCCATCACCTGACCGAAGATGCCCACCGCGCGGGTCAGGCGGTAATCGCGGCGCAAACCGTCGGCGAGCAACGGCGTGATGCCGGCCCAGGTCGATTGCAGCCATTGCGGTTGATGGCCCTGACGCAACAGGGTCGCCAGCAGGTCCGGCTGCCCCAGCCACACCGGGCAATCGGCCGCCTGACGGGCCAGTTCGGCAGAGTCGCCACTGGTCAATACTTCAAGTTCGGGGGCCGCCTGACGCAGCAGCCGGGCGTACACCGCGTGGTCGTGTTCAGCAATCAGAACGCGCATCTTCAAACCTTTCGCAAACCGTGCAGGCAACCGCCGAAGGAGTCGCGCTCCTTCGTGGCGGTCGTCGCCGTAAAATCAGTTCCAGGGTGGCAAGAGGCCCAGAACAGGGCCTCGCAGATCAGACCGGGTCGTTGCGTCGCAGCAACTCTTCGGGCAAGTGTTCGATGTACTCGTCCTCGGCCGGCGGCATCTGCAGGTGATAGCCCTGCTTGTCGAGGTTTTCCAGGACCACGACGATGTCCTCGCTGGCCAGCTTGCGCTCGGGCGAGAGGACCAGATCGAAGGAATGTTTCGGCTTGCCGAACGCCAGCATCAGTGGTTCGGGCACGCGCTCCAGAGCATCGCTCTTGAGCACATAAAGGTACATCCCGCTTCGCTTCGAGCTTTGGTAAATGGAGCAAATACGTTTCAAGGCTGTTCTCCGGCGGTGGCCAGGCTGTCGAGCAGCTTCTGGCCCATGAGTTCGCGGCGCCAGCCACGCAGCGACTCAGGCAATTGATAAGGACCCTCGGGGAAGCCGCTTTTGACCAGGGCTTCGAGGGTTTTCTTGCGCAGCATCAGTTCCGGCGCAATGCCCAGGCGTTCGGCCTCGACCTGACCGAGGGCGCGCAGTTGTTTGATCAGCGCGGCGGCTTCGACCGGCAGAGGCTCCGGCACCGCCGGCGGCCATTGATCAGGCCCCACACTGCCAGAGCGCTTGATCAGATCAAGCAGAAATTGGCCGTCCTGACGCACGGTACGCGGGTGCATGTCTTCGATCTTGCCCAGCGCGGCGAGGTTGTCCGGTTGGGTGCGGGCCAGCGGCCACAGCGAATGCTCACGGACGATGCGGTTGCGCGGCAGATTGCGCGCGCGGGCTTCTCGCTCGCGCCAGGCGCACAGCTCGCGCAATACCGCGAGTTGCGCGCGGGACAGTTTCCACGCCAGTTTGGCCTCGCGATAGACCTCGTACGGGTCGGTCTCGCGGCGCAGGTTGGCCACCAGTTCGGCGCCGTCCTCCAGCACCCAGGCGAACTTATCGTCGGACAGTTTCGGCCGCAGCTGGACGAAAACCTCCGCCAGATGCACCGCATCTTCAGCGGCGTAGCTGATCTGCGTGTCGGACAGCGGGCGCTGCAACCAGTCGGAACGGGTTTCGCCCTTGGGCAGTTCAATGCCCAGCACTTCCTGCACCAGCCGCGAGTAGCCCATCGAGAACCCAAGGTTCAGGTAGGCCGCCGCCAGTTGCGTGTCGAACAGTGGCGCCGGCAGGCTGCCGGTCAGGCGCAACAGCACTTCGAGGTCTTCGCTGCAGGCGTGCAGGACTTTGAGCACCGCCGGGTTTTCCAGCAACGCCGCCAGCGGTTGCCAGGCGTCGATGGTCAGCGGGTCGATCAGGTAGGCGCGCTTGCCGTCGCCAACCTGCAACAGGCCGGCAATCGGGTAGAAGGTGTCGACCCGCATGAATTCGGTGTCGAGGGCAACGAACGGCAGCTGCTGCCACTCGGCGCAAAACTGCGCGAGGCTTTCGTTGTCGCGAATCCAGTGAATATCGATGGCCACACGGCTCTCCCTTGAAGAATGGCGCGCAGTATATATCGCCGCCGGGGTTTTACGCGCCTGCGCTGGGCCAGAGCTGTAACGAAATGTCCTGCCTGAGAGAAAGAATAGTCTTACAGCGAGATTGGCAAGATTAATCCGGGTGACCTGTGTAGGAGCTGCCGCAGGCTGCGATCTTTTGACGTTGGTTTTTAAAAACAAGATCAAAAGATCGCAGCCTGCGGCAGCTCCTACACAGGGGAGAGTGTTATTTAGTTTTTAAATAGCACTGGGGAAATCTGATTTGCCGATACTTGCGCTGCGCCGCCTAATCAACAGCCTCCGCAATCCAGAGTCTGCTGATGGAAAACGTTCGCGCCCCCGCTCGCCCCGCTGCCTGGCTGATGCTCGGCATCATGCTCGTCGCGCTCAATCTGCGCCCCGCCATGGCCGCCGTCGGCCCCTTGCTGTCGGCCATACGCGCTGACATTCCGTTGAGTTTCAGCCTGGCTTCGCTGCTGACCATGCTGCCGGTGATGGCAATGGGGCTGGCGATGTTTTTCGGCCTTGGTATCAGTCGGCGTCTGGGCGAGCAGCGCACGGTAATCCTGTCGCTGCTGATTATCGGGTTGGCCACGCTGTCGCGGCTGTGGCTCGATTCGGCAGCGCAATTGATTGGCAGCGCGGTGCTGGCCGGGATGGGCATCGCCCTGATTCAGGCGTTGATGCCGGTGCTGATCAAGTCACGCTTCCCCGACAACGTGGCGCTGTGCATGGGTTTGTATGTGACCTCGATCATGGGCGGCGCCGCGCTGGCCGCCTCGTTTGCGCCGCTGGTGGGGGTGCAGACCGGTAGCTGGCGCATCGGGCTGGCAATCTGGGCGGGGCTGGCCGTGCTCGCGTTGCTGGTCTGGTGGACACAACCGGCCGCGTCATCCAAACCGAACACGCCGACAGGAAAACCATCATTCTTCGGCAATTCCCGCGCCTGGCTGCTCGCCATCTTCTTCGGCTTGGGCACGGCGTCCTACACCTGTGTGCTCGCCTGGCTGGCGCCGTACTACGTGGAACAAGGCTGGAGCGAACAGCACGCCGGCCTGCTGTTGGGTTTTCTGACGGCCATGGAGGTGATTTCCGGGTTGCTGACGCCGGCGATCGCCAACCGCAGCCGTGATCGTCGGGTGATTCTGGCAACGTTGCTGTTGCTGATCATTGCCGGTTTCTGCGGACTGATCCTCAGCCCACAACACCTGAGCCTGCTGTGGCCATGCCTGCTGGGGCTGGGCATTGGCGGGCTGTTCCCGATGAGCCTGATCGTCTCGCTCGATCACCTCGACAACCCACAGCGCGCCGGAAGCCTGACCGCCTTCGTGCAAGGCATCGGCTATTTGATCGCCGGGCTTTCGCCGCTGCTGGCGGGCATCCTCCGCGACCGCCTCGGCAGCTTCGAATGGGCCTGGTGGTCGCTGACGGCAGTGATGGTCGTGATGTTGTTGATGGTGTTGCGCTTCGACCCACGGCAGTACGCCCGATACATTCGCTGAACCCAAATGTCATCGCCGGGCTAGAGGCCTCTTGCCATCTTTGTCCGGTTTATTTCGCGACGTCGTGTTGCTAAAAGTTTCTGTCCCACAACCGACATTGAATCGTCCTACAGGGCTTTGTCCTGGCACCATCGTTCCGCTACGATCATGCGCACACGTTTGCGCGGATTCAGCGCAAGGAGCACAGCGAGACGGAACGGATGCTGAACAGTAACTTGCTTCGAAAGCTCGACATGCAGGACCTCATGGTGTTTATCGCCGTGTATGAGCAAAGCAGCGTCACGGACGTCTCGGAGACGTTGTGCGTCAGCCAGTCCACCGTCAGTTACTGCCTGAAAAAATTGCGCACCAGTTTCGAAGACGAACTGTTCATCAACACCCGCACGGGCATGCGCCCCACCTACAAGGCCGGCACCATGTACGGCCACGTGCAGAAAATCCTCGAAAGCATCAACCTGTGCCACGCCGGCGCCCCGACGTTCGATCCGACCCAACAAGCCGTGACCTTCAATATCTGTGCTCCGGAATATTTCGAGCAACTGGTGTTGCCGCGTCTGTTGAAGCGGTTTGACTTCGACGATTTGCCGGTGATGGTCAACATGCACAAGTTCGAGACCGACGTCCCCGCCGACGAGCTGCGCGACGGCAGCCTCGACCTGGTGATCTGTTTCGGCCCCAACTTCCACCGCAGCCACACCGACCTCAAGTCGCGGATGCTGCTGGAGGACGACCTGGTCTGTGTCTTCGACAAACGCGCCACGCCGCTGGAACCGCGCCTGAGTCTGCAGGCCTTCACCGAACGGCGGCACGTGTTCCCGACCCCGTGGACCTCCACCACCAACATGGTCGACGGCTGGCTGGCGCGTCAGGCGCAGAAACGGCAGATCGTTGCGCGCTCCAACAGCTACAGCGCGGCGCTGAAAATGATCACTGGCACCGACTTCATCCTCACCCTGCCCCGGCGCATCCAGCGTCTGCTGACCAACGATGCGGTGTTCAACCACTGCGAAGCGCCGAACGGCTTGCCGGGGTTCACCCTCGATATGCAGTGGAGCCAGGCCGCCGATCAGGACAGCGCCAACCTCTGGCTGCGCGAACAGGTGATCAAGGTGTGCAGTGAGCTGGCAGCCGCCTGAGTCCTACACGCCGATGGCAGTCTTGGTGTAGGAATCGCGGTCGATATCGAGCAACTCCACGCACAACTGCACTTCAACCCCGGCCGGCCACTCGCACAGCTCCTGCAGCACCGCCAGCAGGCTCTCCGAGAGCTGCTTCTTGATCTGTGGCGAACGACCGCTGAGCAGCGCCAGCTTCACGTGGACGAAGCCGCGCTCGCCCATCCCGGTACCGACCTTGAAGTTCTCGACCTTCACCGCCCGGCTCTTGATGTCGAACTCCGCCGCGAACTGACCGGAACCCACCAGGGTATTGTTGAGCCGGATCAACGCCACGTCGGCGTTCAACTGCGGCAGGTTGGCGGTGTATTCCATGTGCAGGTGTGGCATGGGGTGCTCCAGTCAGTCGGCAGAAAAGTCGTACGTATACCACAGCATCGGCCTACTCTCCTGCGGGTTTTTCTGACGCTGTCGAGGTTAACGTCTGACGCACAGACAAGGTTTCCCAGAGCGCCACCAGCACCACGATCGCCGTGGTCAGCACCCCGAGCATCAGCGCCGAAAACCAGTGATTCAACGCCAATGGCAGCGCCAGTGTGAGCAACACCAGCCCCGCCACATGCGACAACGGCGGCAGCGGTCGGTCGGACATGACCCACTTGAACAGCGCATTGCCCAACAGGAACAGCCAGGGTCCGCCCACGATCACCAGAATGCCGGCATCGGTGGCGTGGTCCGGGTGCACCAGCACCAGTTCGTCAGCTACTGCGCTGACAATCACCCCGGCGACGATCAGCACGTGCAGGTAGGTGTAGGCAATCCGCGCCTGCCGCCCGGGATCGCTCGAATGCGCAATGCGGTGATGCGCACGCTCGGCACCGCTGTCGAAATACACCCACCACATGCCGATGCTGCCCAGCACTGCCCCCAGAAAGGCGATGACCGCGGTCACGCTCAGTGTCAGCTCGGCGAACGTCGCCCCGGTGACCAGCAACGATTCTCCGAGGGCGATGATCACGAACAATGCGCAGCGCTCGGCCATGTGATTGCCTTCGACGTTCCAGTCGCTTAGCGACGAACGCCCCAGCCCCGGCACCCAGAAATACAGCGAAGGTGACACCAGCTCGATCAACAGCGCCAGCGCCCAACACCACAGTCGCTGCTGCCCGTCGAGAAATGCCCCGGTGATCCAGAACACTCCGGAGAACATCAGCCACGCCAGGATGCGCTGGAAATTGCGGGTCATGCTCAGCGATTCGCCGCGCACCGCCCAGATCGCGAACAGCGTGCGCCCGACCTGCATGAACACGAACGCCGAGGCAAACATCAACCCGCGCTCGGTGAAAGCCTTGGGGATCGATGACGACAACAACAGGCCGGCGATCATCAGCGCGAACAAGCCCAGGCGGATCGGCAGTTTTTCCGGGTCGAGCCAGTTGGTGATCCACGAGGTGAAGATCCACACCCACCACACCGCGACCATCAGCAAAGCCACCTGCACGGCGCCCAGAATCGACAAATGTGCGAGCAGCGAATGCGATAACTGGGTCACGGCGAACACGAACACCAGGTCGAAAAACAGCTCGACCATGCCAACCTTGCCACTGTCGAGACTGCCGCGCCCACGCAGCAACGAACGGGAAATGCTCATCGGACAGGTCTCCGCCGGGGTCATTGCCATTGAGCAAAGCAGGCGGAGAAGATGAACGCAACACCCTTGCAGGCTCACGCCTACAGGAGATTGGTGTTGGGCATCAGGGCGCGGTCAGTGGCCGTTCACTCATGAACGCCTCCAGCCGCGAACGCAGCCAGCGCTCGGCCGGATCGCTGTCGACATGGCTGAGCCAGACCATCGACAGATCCAGCATCGGGGTCTTGAACGGGAACGGTTCCTTGAACAGCCGGCCAGAAGCGGCCATGGCTTCGGCGGTGTAGTCCGGCAGGCTGGCGATCAGGTCGGTGCCCGCAAGCAACGCCGGCAATGCGCTGTATTGCGGCACCGACAGCACCACATGGCGGGTGCGGCCGATTTCCGCCAGCCATTCATCGGCGTAACCGCTGATGTTGGCGGTGTGGGACACCAGCACGTGCGGTCGTGAGCAGTATTCATCGAGGGTCAGCGGTGAATCCGAGGCGTCGGCGCGCAGGATGCTCGGCTGAATATGCCGCAGCAGTTTGCGCTTGGCATTGGCCGGCAAACCTCGGGTCTGGCTGATGCCGACGGTGATGTCGCCAGCGGCCAGCAGATCGGGGATTCGCCAGTAATCGACGTGCTGCACCACGAACACCACGCTCGGAGCCTCTTGGCGCAGCGCCCGTAACAGCGGTGGCAACAGGCCGAATTCGACGTCATCGGACAGGCCGATGCGAAACGTCATGTTGCTCACGGCCGGGTCGAAATCGTGGGTCAGGCTCAGGGCCACCGACAACGAGTCGAGGGCCGGCGACAAGTATTTGAACAATTCCTCGGCGCGGGCGGTTGGCTCCATGCGATGGCCGACGCGGATGAACAGCGGATCATTGAACATCGCGCGCAAGCGATTGAGCGCCGAGCTGATGGTCGGCTGGCCGAGAAACAGCTTCTCCGCCGCCCGGGTCACGTTGCGTTCGAGCATCAAGGTTTCGAACACCACCATCAGGTTGATGTCGGCCTTGCGTAGTTCATTTCGATTCATCCATTGCCCCCGATCCCCAGACTGCCGGCAGTGTATGAAGTCCTGGGGACTGGCGTCTATCAGACGATTGGCCGTTTGTTCGACAATTTCACTGCACCGTCAGGGTTTTCAAGCCCAGCCCCATGACACGCGCATCGTCATTGAAACCGAGTTGTTTCGGGCTGACGGCATCAGGCAGGTGCAGACGGATATGCAGATACTCCTCGGCGGCCTGCGCCGCACTGAGCGGAATGTCCAGCCGATTGCCCTGCACCTGGGTCAGACGCGACGAATACGCCTCCACGCCATTGATGCTGACGATCACCCGCTGACTGAGGTTCGGCGGCATGGCAAACGCCAAGGCATCGATCACGATCGCACGCGCGCCGGGAGCGACGCGCAGCAACAGTTCCGCGTCCTGCCCTTCACTCCACGTACCCCAGGCTTCCGGCAGAGACCAACCCTTGACCATTTGTCGAGTGCTGCGATTGAACGTCTGCACCAGCCCCGGCTGGCTCAAAGGTATCGTCGACATCTTCCGGCCCTGGTCGACCATCGTCAGGCATTGATCACAGCGTTTCCAGCCCGGCGCCAAGACGACAAAGTCGTCGACTCGGGTCAAAAGATCGGTATCGCTGTGAACGCTCTTCACCGCCTGGTCCAGCGCGTCGTCATCGAGGATGTACAGCGAATCGGTATCGTACTGCCCGTTGGCGAGCTGGCTTTGCGTGGTGCGCAGCAGCTTGTCCTGCGCTTTGGGGCTTGTGCGCCCCAGGTAAGCCGCGTCGGTTTTCAGCCCGTGGGTGGCGGCGAAATCGGCGATTGCCTGCCACTGATCCGGCTGATTTTTCGGTGTCACGGCACGGATGCTCTTGTAATGCGCCGCTGCACTGTCCCAGAACGGATCATGCATCGGGCTGACCCAGGCGGCAGCTTCCGGGACCATTTTCGCGGTTTTCAAGCCGGCCCAGGCAATCCGGGTATCGCTGACTTGCACCACCAGCGCCAGCGCCAGCAGGCCCATGGCGATACGCGGGCGATAACCGCGCACCACCAAATAAGTGAGCAAAATCACGATGGCGTAAAACACCGGCCAGAACATGCGTCCTGAAGCACGAAAAATACTCGCCACACGCAGGGCGAATTTTGGCAGCGGGTAGCCGAATGTCTGCAGGCCGAAACCGATCTGATTCGACAGGGCGAACAGCGTCAATCCGATGAACGCCAACAACAAGAACGGGCGACTGCACAACAACGCCTTCAACGAGATACCACTTCTGTACCAGGCGATTGCCGCCAATGGCACCAGCAACAGGACACCCAGCCCCAGGTAGTTGAAGCCTTCGTAATCGCCGGCGCCCTTGGGGATGCCCGGCAAGACAAACGACCAGCCGTCTGCATCCACCAGAGACAGCAGGTTCATTCGATAAAAACCGAAACCGCCGCCCGCCGCGCCATCGGTAATACTGAAATAACCCGCCTGCCAGCAGCACACGCTCACCAGCGCGAACAAACCGCCCAGCTCGATCAGCACCTGACGGCGACTAAGTTTGCCAGCCCACAACTTGCCGAACAGATCCGCCACCCAGATCAGCGCCACCATGCCCAACAGGTAAGCGTGAACCAGTGCCGTCACGGCGAGCAATGCACCCCACGCCAGACGTCGGCGCTGCAATGCCGGATGCAATGCCAGATACAGCGCCGCGAGAATCAGGAAGTGCCCGACCAGCGAAAGATGCCCGCCGGTACGCAGAAACATCGGCGGCGAAAACACCAGGAGCCCGGCGCCGAGCAGGCGCAACACGGGGTTGTCGGTGATCAGGCCGAGCAGCTTCCAGGCAAACCAGGCCTGCAGAACGAAACACAGCAACAACCACATTCCGAAGTACTGAAACGGCTCCGGCAGCCACGCGCTGAACGGTTTGAACAGCAGCGCCAGCAGCGGGTTGGAGTCGGAAAAAATGATCGAACTGCCCAGTTCCATCCCATAGGACGGGTTCAGCCCGAGGGGAAAGGTCCAGGGTGAATGGCGAAAGAATACCCAGCCCAGGTAATGCGTCGCCGGATCACCGTCCTTGAGCCAGGCAATGTTTTGCGGGTCGAGAGCACGCGGGCCAACCACCAGAAAAAACGCCAGCGCGCCCAACAGGATTGGCAACAGCGCCAAGGCCGGATGCTTGTTCGAACCCGTCATCGATACGTCCAGAAGTTATGCAGCACAAAGGTGAACGCCGGAATGATCAGCGCCACGGCGCCGATGCCCAGCAAATAGTGCAGTCCGGCGAGCTGCGCCGCCCACGCGACGAACATCGCCAGCAAAAAACCGCCGAAGGACACCAGCATGAAGCGCGCCAACGTTCTGCCATGCAGCCGGGCGGAAAAACTCCAGGTGGTGTTGATCACGTAGGACACCACCGTCGCCACGGCAAATGCCACACCGTTGGCCAAGGGCGGCTGCGGAGTGACAAAGTTGATGAACAGCACCGCTATCAGCGCATGCAGGGCGGTGACGAACAGACCGGTCACGGCAAAGCGCAAACCGCGCTGAATCAACGCCGATCTGTCGGCTGAGGTCACGGTTTGCGCGCCAGAACAAACACGCTCAGACCGGCCAGGCGATTCATGCCCATCAGCGGCAGTTCAAGGCTGCAGAGAGTCTTGAGCACGCCGTTGACCAGCGGATGATGGCGCTTGAGCTGAGACTGCGGCACGGCGGCCTGCGGCCCTTTGGGCAGCAGACGCAACGCTGCCGCGATCGGAAACACCGCACCGAAATAGTAGGCACCGCGCTGCACGGTCAAACCGGCATCAAGGGCCAGGGTTTCAAACTGCGGCAGGGTGTAGCGGCGCTTGTGTTCGAGGAAATCATCGTGCCCGCTCCAGAGGAACTGGAACGCCGGCACCGTCATCAGAAAACGACTGCCGGACGGCACTTTATCGACGTAAGCCTTGAGCAGGCCGAGGTCGTCGTCGACATGCTCCAGCACGTCCATGAGCAGCACCAGATCCGCATCGATGGCCTCGATGTCACGGCGGTAATGCACCGGTTTGCCGGCGGTAGTGGCGTCCGAATCGGCGGGGTAGCTGATGTCGACGCACCACGCTTCCTGCGCAGCGGTCTGGGTCAACAGATGGTGCGAGAAAAAGCCCGAGCCGGCGCCCACGTCGAGAATCCGCGTGATCGGTGCATCACCGAGCAGACGACGAGTCGCTGCGGCCTTGGAGCAGTAATACCAATGCTCGCCGATGCTGTCGCCGAGGATGTCGGTTTCCTTGAGATCCATGTTTCAGTCCTTGGGGTCGTAGACGCGACGCACCAGAAAAACCGGTCGGCGTTTGGATTCGATATACGTGCGGCCGAGGTACTCGCCGAGCACGCCGATGCCGATCAACTGCAGGCCACCGAGGAACGTCACGGCCACCATCAGCGAGGCATAACCGGGCATGTCGACACCGTGGATCAGCGTGCGCAGCACGATAAAAATGGCAAAGGCAAAAGAGATCAGCGAGACCATCGCACCGATGTAAGTCCAGATGCGCAGTGGTTCGGTGCTGAAACTGGTGATGCCTTCCAGGGCGAAATTCCACAGCCGCCAGCCGTTGAACTTGCTCTCCCCGGCCACACGTTCAGGCCGCTCATAATCAACGTGGGTGGTACGAAACCCGACCCAGGCGAACAGGCCCTTCATGAAGCGCCGGGACTCGGGCAGAGTCAGCAAGGCATCGACTACACAACGGTCCATCAGGCGGAAATCACCGACGTTTTCCGGCAGCGGTTGCTCGGCGATCTTGTTGTGCAGGCGATAGAACCAGTGGGCCGAAGTCTGCTTGGCCCAGGTATCGCTGCGGCGGCTGATGCGATGACCGAGCACCACTTCGTAACCCTCGCGCCAACGCTCGATCATGTGCAGGATGACTTCGGGCGGGTCCTGCAGGTCGGCATCGATGGGAGCGACGATCTGCCCGGTGGCGATCTGCAAACCCGCAGACAGCGCCGCCTCCTTACCGAAGTTGCGACTCAGGTCGACGATGCGCAAACGCGAGTCCTGCCGCTGGCGCTCCAGCAACCGCTCAAGCGTGGCATCGGTACTGCCGTCATTGATGAACACCAACTCCAGAGCAATCGAGGCCTGGTGCTGGAAGACTTCATCGATGCGCAGGATGAACGCATCGAGACTGTCCTCCTCGTTAAAAACCGGGACAACCAGCGATAACGTGACCCGTGTGGCCTGTGCCGTTCCATGCTCAGTCAAGGGAATGCTCTTTTTATAGTGTTTGTCGGTCGTCGAAGCATTTTCAACGCCATGAGCCGTCCCGTATTAAGCAGTAGCGTCGAAGGCCTTGCAAGACGCAAATGGCGACATTTTGGCCAATCCAGACGCCAATGCGTGCGCTCTAGCCCGCACTTTTCAGAAACATCTGCCAACGATTGGAAACAAATGCCCGATAGCGAAAAAAACTCGCTCCGCTAGGCTTGCGTCGATGCGCCACACAGGTTGTCGCAAACACCATCGCAAGGAGCGAACTGAATGTATTTCGAGATCTACCGCCAATCCCGAGGCACCCCGAGCACCGGCAAAGGCCAATGGCGCTGGAGGCTGAGGGCGGGTAACCATGAAACGATCGCCAGTGGCGAGTCGTATGTGAATAAGGCGGATTGTTTGCATGTGATCGAGTTGATCAAGGCGGTGCAGGGCGAAACGCCAGTGAAGGAAATCTGACCGCGCCAGTCGCTATAGCGCGGTTTCCTACAGCCTCTTCCTTTTTTGCCTGCACCACTGGCGAAGCACTTTTGCGCCCCTACGCTGTTCAGCGTACGGGGCCATCCAGCCCCTGTTGCGCCACATAACATTCAACCCAAAAAAGGAGCTGCACCATGGCGAGAGACAAAGCGAAAGACGACAAGCACTTCAACTGCACCCAAACGCACGAAGCCGACTACGTCGTCAGCCTCTACCCGCACGCCAAGGATGAAGTGAGAACCTTCCTGACCACGGCTTGCAAGGACAACACGCTGCGCAACTCGACGCACAAGGAAGTGTATGACCTGATCAAACAGAAACTGGGGCACTCGCAGCCGTGAGTGACTGAAGCGGGTGTTCGATAAACCCCGCAGAAACAAAAAAGCCCCGCAGCTTCTCAGCTACGGGGCTTTTTCTATGTATGGCGGAGAGATAGGGATTCGAACCCCTTCCGTTGTCGCCACAGGCCGCTTAAGGCCAACAAAAACGGGAATATCCGCTCGTTCCTTTGTCGTCAAGCGGCCTATTGCGGTCTCAAACTTGCCCTAAATTTGCCCTAAACATCATTATGAATTCGCTCGCGGTGTAGATCTGAAGTAATACGCGTCAATGGCTTCAGTGCATCCTGAATCTCTGCCATCTTGACCGAAGGTCTCAGAACATCCTGAAGCGCAGCTATATGCGCCATGGGCTTCAGTGCGTCTTGTACTGCAGCCATCGCCGCCGAAGGTTTCAGTAGATCCTGAATCGCAGCCATCGCTGAAGGCTTCATTGCGTCCTGAATCGCAGCCATCGCTGAAGGCTTCATTGCGTCTTGAATCGCAGCAATCGCTGAAGGCTTCATTGCGTCTCGAATCGCGGCCATCGCTGAAGGCTTCATTGCGTCTTGAATCGCAGCCATCGATGAAGGCTTCATTGCGTCTTGAATCGCAGCCATCGATGAAGGCTTCATTGCGTCTCGAATCGCGGCCATCGCTGAAGGCTTCATTGCGTCTTGAATCACAGCCAGCGCGGCCGAAGGCTTCATTGCGTCTTGAATCGCAGCCAGCGCGGCCGAAGGCTTCATTGCGTCTTGAATCGCAGCCAGCGCGGCCGAAGGCTTCATTGCGTCTTGAATCGCAGCCAGCGCGGCCGAAGGCTTCATTGCGTCTTGAATCGCAGCCAGCGCGGCCGAAGGCTTCATTGCGTCTTGAATCGCAGCCAGCGCGGCCGAAGGCTTCATTGCGTCTTGAATCGCAGCCAGCGCGGCCGAAGGCTTCATTGCGTCTTGAATCGCAGCCATCGCGGCCGAAGGCTTCATTGCGTCTTGAATCGCCGCAACGTGTACCATTGATTTCATTGCATCCTGAAGCGCTTCCAGCTCCGCCAATGGCATCACTGTCGCTCGACGAATAGCGTCCAAAATTGGTCTGGGTGATATGCCGAGGCTTGGCAAATGCCCGGGCGGGCTCACACGATCTTCTCGCATTAGCGGCTGATGAATTGTGCGAGCTGTGGCGCGGAACGCGTCAAGATGGATGAGTCCCAGTGCGGCCGCAACATGCTCCGCTTTATCAGAAGACACACCCCAGTAGCGCGATATACGCAGTGAAATTGGCACAATGAATTGCTCTATTGCCAGCGATGGCCCGAAATAAGCGGGTCCATTATGTTTGGCCTGCGAGCGCAACTCTCCGTATCCGCCATATCCGAGGATCTGAGCAAAGGCTTGCTCCGCGAAAGAGCGCTTTGGCTTAACAGACTGATCGGTATGGTGCTTTCTAAGCTTGGAAATAGAGCTTTTGATGCGACCGCTCTCAAAGTCGGCCGATGTAACGGGAATACGAATCATAAAACACCTCATACAGGGGCACAGAGTTCGTACAGCAGCTGGCGAGCCGTGGTGCACCTGACTAGGGTCAAGTTTCGTATCAAAAGAATGGGGGTTGCCATTGAAGCAGGTTGGTCTCGTATCCAAAGAATTCGCGCAAGGCCAGCAGCGCCGAACGAGACCAGTCCGGCTTAGCTGGAAATATCAAGGATCTGAAAAACATTGTCAAGCTGAAACAATCCTCACGCTATCGAAGCTTCCTGAACTAGCCGTTTTAGCTTCATAGCGCGCAGGTCAGTTCACTAAACGGCCGAATTTTGTATAGCAACTTATCGCGCAAAGCAGACCATGTGCGATAAAAGACATGCCGCTACTGGCCGACAGCTGATGCTCATTATCTACAGTGAACTGTCCACAATTGATCCAAGCGCGTCGTATAGCTTTTGCTCATCATCTCCCGCCGCATTCCCCATTCCGGATTGCTCGGCACACTCGCAGCCCGGAGCGTACCTTTACCCCACCGTCCGTTTATTTCGTCCAACACCGCCATTACCCTGGTCGCTTCATTAGGCTGAGAAATGGCGAACAGGTCGTCCGTATATTCACCCGGTTGGCACAGATTCAGCAGCAAAACTTCCGCTTTGCTGTAACTGAAACCAGGGCGGAACACGCGATCAAGTGCATCGACGGCCGCCTTCGTTAGTAGTCGCACGTCATCCGTTGGGTAGGGTAGATCGATCACGACACCGTTTGCGTATTTAGACTCATCGGGATTGAACATTCCGGTGCGGATGCTGACCCGGATTTTCTTGCAAAGCGATTTTTGTGCCCGGAGTTTTTCCGATGCCCGCATCATGTAGGTCGCCACTGCCTCCTTGATCGGTGGCAGCTCCTTCAGTCTTTTGCCGAACATCCGGCTGCAGCAGATCTCCTGCTTGGGCGGATCTGGCTCATCCAGCTCAAGGCACGGTGTGCCGGCCAATTCCCGGGCAGTTTTCTCGATCACTACACTGAAGTTTTTTCTCAACGTCCACGGGTCTGCTTTTGCCAGATCCATGGCCGTCTTGATACCCAGGCCGTCGAGGTGCACTTTCATGCGCCGCCCTACCCCCCACACCTCCGCTACGTCCGTGTTACGCAGCACCCAGTCGCGCTTGATCGGGTCGCAGATGTTCACGACGCCACCGGTTTGCGCCTGCAGGCGTTTTGCGGTGTGGTTGGCCAGCTTGGCCAAGGTCTTGGTATGCGCGATACCGACACCGACAGGTATACCAGTGCACCGCAGTACTTGGCTGCGGATCTTGCGGCCGAGACTGTCCAAGTCGCTGATGCCAGTAAGGTCGACGAAGGCTTCGTCGATGCTGTACACCTCAACGGCCGGTACCATCGACTCGATCAGGGTCATAACGCGTTCGCTCATGTCGCCGTACAGCGCGTAGTTCGATGAGAAAGGGATAATGCCGTGCTGCTTGAGCTTGTGCTTGATCTGAAAGTACGGCTCGCCCATTTTCACGTAGGGCTTGGCATCGTAGCTCCGAGCGATGACGCAGCCGTCGTTGTTCGACAGCACCACGATGGGCACCTTTGCCAGGTCAGGGCGGAACACGCGTTCGCAACTGGCGTAGAAGCTGTTGCAATCGATTAGGCCGAATACCGGCGTTACTTTAGACATGGCTACGAACGCTGCCGATGATTACCCCCCAGATGGCCAGCTCATCACCTTCCAACACATAGCGTGGGGGATACTTGGGGTTCTCAGACAATAGGATCACTTCCTTTCCGCGGACGCACAGTCGTTTACACAGCGGATCGTTGTTCAGCAGCGCAACGACGATGTGGCCATGGGCTGGCTCCAGCGAACGATCTACTACCGCCAGATCTCCGTCAAAGATGCCCGCACCCTGCATACTTTCCCCGGTGATTTTCACCAGGTAGACATGCGGGGCGCGGATGTTGAGCACCTCATCTAAGGAGATGTGTGCCTCAATGTGATCAGCCGCCGGCGAAGGGAAACCAGCGGGCACCTGGAACAAACAAAGAGGCAGCTTCAGGCCTACCTCGGCAATTGGGCCTAAAATTGAATAACTCATGACGCACGACTTCCAACACTGTACGAACATACAGTTAACTTTCAGAAGCGCTCGCGGTCAATTTCTGTAGGAAATATCTGATAGGCGGACGATATGTGCGGGCGACTCTCGCAGTACGACGGCATCCACGACTTTGTTGCGGCGTTGAGCATGCCGAACGCGCTGGTCAATCACACCGGCGACCAACCCTTCGGGCGCTACAACGCGGCTCCTACCACCCAGCTGGCGATTTTCCATCAGGAGGGCCAGCACTTGCACGCCGACATGGTCCGATGGGGATGGTGTCCACACTGGGCGAAGGACCGCGCCGCACCGATCAACGCCCGAGTAGAGAAAGTTGCCCATGGCCCCTTCTTCCGTGAGATCTGGCCGCATCGGGCAGTAATTGCAATCAACAACTGGTTTGAATGGGTCGACGAAGGCGGCCCCAAGAAGCAGCCCTACTTGATTCGTCGGCGAGACCGAGCGCCGATCTTGTGCGCCGCGATTGGCAAATACCCCAGTGCCGAGCGTCTACCTAGTGAGCACGACGGTTTCGTGATCATCACGGCCGACAGCGTCGGCGGCATGGTGGACATTCATGATCGCAGGCCGGTAGTTTTTTCACCTGAACTTGCGCGAGAATGGCTGGATCAGGCAACCCCAAAAGAGCGTGCCGAGCATATGGCGCTGCTGGAAGGTGAGTCATCTGAAATGTTCGAATGGTTTCAGGTCGACCGCGCGGTGGGCAACGTCAGGAATCAAAGTCCACATTTAATTGAACCAGTAGACCCGAATTGAAAGGAAGCTCAATGCCCCATTCTAACGATGCAGGTTTTCTCGGATTTGGCGAACAAGAAATCACTGGATTTCGCGTTGAAAACCAAGAGCTATTTGAATTAGCCGAAACCGTAAACAAGCGGCTAATACATTTAACAGAATTCTGCGCATCAACTGTGAAAGAGTCCAATTGGCATCCCAAAGCTGTAGCCGTGCGCGCACTCATGCGTTCATGTGGATTACTGCAGGCAGTAATATTGCTGTCCGAAAGAGGTATGATTGTAGAAAGCCGAACAATCGTGCGCGGATTACTTGAAACTTCGTTTAGCATCGCTGCCTTACACGATGACGCGGAAAACTATATCAACCTCCTCAAGAGCGACTCGGAGGCCAGTCGAAAAAATCAATTAAAATATCTTATCGACCAACAGTTAATTCCACCTTCTAATTCCGCTCAAAAAATACAAGAATCAATCGACAGCATCAAACCCAAACAAAAACTAATAAACCAAAAATCTGTAGCACTAATGGGGCCACTAGCTGGCCAATATTTAGCATATCAACGCTTGTCGGATGACTCTGTTCACGTAACAGCTCGATCGCTTAACCATTACATGAAGCACAATGAGGAAGGTCTGGGCTGGCATTACGAATGGCTCGTGGGAGACCAAGAGTCTATCGCCAAAAATCTATATACAGCGATTCTTGCCGCACTGCCCATCGGACTTGGGGTGGCATGGATAATAGACGAAGCCGCCGCGATTAGGAACTTCAGCGACCTTGCCATGAGCCTTGATAAAATGGAGCCTTTGTGGATCTAATTTACTTGAATGCCCATATAACTGGGGGTGACTAGCTCATGCATCCCTTATGAACGCGCCGCGTAATTCGGACTCAGCGACAAGCAAACCTAGGGGCTGACACAATTCTGTAACCTCATCAAAAAGCAATTCCCCCCCAAGCGGCGAAACCAAGACCCTACCGATTCCGAGTCCATTATTTGGCATAAGACGTCCGTGCTCGGACTTCAACTCACTTAACGGTTCCAGCCAAGAATCAAAACAGATAAACCTAATCTCTCTCTCGAATGCGTAGCAGTTATGTTTAGCTAGAAATGGAGCAAGCGGGATTTCTCTTTCGTAATGAAAGTTAACTGGATGAAAGTATTCTACCCGAGCCGCTTTCAACTCCACCCCTGGAGACAACGATAGAGATCCGATGAACTCAGCGACGGTAGTCTCCAGACAAACTGCGCTAGATTCATCGCAGGCGCCTTCACACTTATCCCGTCCGTATATCCTCCACATTTCCAGTCTCTCAGACTCACTAGAATCCCAACAGCTCACGAATAGATTCTCCTTGTGCCAGGATAACAATTCGGAATTTTGCTCCATGCTAGAAATAAGGCACTCACCGAAAACGGTATCTAGCTTAACGACAGGGGGTGTATCTCGAACTTCAGCTTTCACTCCGTCACTTGACGGCCACATTTTATTTAATGCGACGTCAAGCAATACCCTTTCATATTCTAAGAGATAGGGATTAATAGTATGCAACCCTCCTTCCAAATGATCTTCAAATGAAGTCATGGCAGCAAAATAATGACCGCGACTAGCAATCAACCGCTTGAATTTTTTAAGCGACATATAGCGACGGATTATTTCGGCCCCATTAATTCCAGAAATATAGTGATCAAACATAATTCCCTCGCGATTTGAACCACTTACCAAGGCCTTCCTTACGCATCCTATAATCGATAGAGTGCTAAAGCACTATAAACATTTCTCCTAGAACAGCCCTCCCAGCGCAGCTGGCTGCCAGTTCATTATCACTAGCTCACCACTGACTTCAGCCTTACCCTGCCGCTGGTTCGTGTTGCTGTAACGGATATCCAGTGTCTCGAAGTGGAAGCCCTCGAACACACGGCGGATGTCTGGGTGGTCGTTGATGCTGACCATCACCTTACCTTTGCAGCGGCGCATGAAATCGGCCATCCGTTCGTAGTTCTCGAACGTAAAGTCCACTCCATAGCCGGCGGTCTGCCAGTAAGGTGGATCCATGTAATGGAAGGTGTGGGCACGGTCGTAGCGTTCAGCGCATTCAAGCCAGGGGAGATTTTCGACGTAGGTGCCCGACAGGCGCTGCCACGCAGCCGAGAGATTTTCCTCGATGCGCAGCAGGTTGATGGCCGGTGCGGTGGTCGCCGTGCCGAATGTCTGACCCGAAACCTTGCCGGCGAAAGCATGGTGCTGCAGGTAAAAGAATCGGGCGGCGCGCTGGATGTCGGTGAGGGTTTCAGGACGGGTCATTTTCTGCCATTCGAACACTTGCCGCGAGCTGAGCGCCCATTTGAACTGGCGCACGAACTCTTCGAGGTGGTTCTGCACGACGCGATAAAGCGTGACCAGGTCGCCGTTGATGTCGTTGAGGACTTCGACCGGCGATGGCTGGGGCTTCAGGAAGTACAGTGCGGCACCGCCGGCAAAGACTTCGACGTAGCATTCGTGTGGCGGAAAAAGCGGAATGAGGCGGTCGGCCAGGCGGCGTTTGCCGCCCATCCAAGGAATGATGGGTGTAGACATAAAAAGCAAGACCTTTACTGTATGGATAAACAGGTGCTAGGCTCGCCGCGCTTTGTGCACGGAGCAAGAGCCTTGGCTGGACTTGCAGGGACTATCTGCAGGGACGGCGGCCGGTTCGGATGTTGGCGCATCCGGACCGGCCGCTCTTTTTCACTTCGGTGTTGAGACTTCTTTGGCGTATGCCTGACAGGCCGCGAGGGCAATCAGCCCCCGGTCGCCGTCATCGGTGACGCCGATAATTCGTTGAGCATGCGCTGGGTCAAGTTCGGCTCTTGTGGGGCCATGAACCACGCCGCCGGTGGCGGTGGTGGCTGACACCGATCTGTTGCCGGCGTCGGAGGTGGCGCCGAGTAGGACTGACAGGCGCAGATCAGCAGTGGCAAGGCGGTCGCGCAGGCGACCTTGATCACGTTGGACATCGCTCAAGGCTCGATAATGGGTTTGTTCGCTGGTCGCCAGACGCTGCTCGAGTGCGAGGCGCTTGTCCTGCTCGACACGCTGTTGCGCGGCCGTGGCCTGGGCCAACTGATTGAGGGTTTCGGTGTGCTGCCGGGACTGCTCGCTGAGGCGACTACCGTAGCGCCAGCCCTGCACCTGCCAGGTAATGGCGACGGATATGCCGACCAAGGCGATCAGCAGCACCACCTTGCCAAGCAGCCGATAAGGCGCAGGTATCAGGTCGCAGAGACGCATAAAACCTCCCTCGCCCGTCCCCACAGCTCCAGACGATCCTGCAGGCCATTGAGACCACCGTTGATCTTGCGGGTGATCGCATTGAATTCGTTTTGATCCGCGAGCGCGTTCAACCCATTCACCGACCAGAACCATGCGGCCGATTCAGCAGCCAACTGTGGCAACTCCAGCAGCTCTGGGGTTCGCAGCAATCGCTCGTCGCCGAACAGCGCCAAGCTGCAGCGCAGGTAATTGTCGTGGCCGGTGATCTGGATCAAGCCGCGACCGCGATAACGCTGGCCATCGCCGTCCGCTGCCGGGGTGTTGCCCAGTTTAGCGGCCAGGGCACCGGTGTCGTATTTGCTCAGGTATTGGTCGCCGCCCAGCTCCCGGACGTACTGCAGCTGACCCGACTCGTGTCCGATTTGAGCCAGGAACGCGGCTTGGCGTTTCGGTGTGTTGATCTGTCGGTGCGCCATGGCTGCGTTGAGTGCAGATACAAAAACGCCCGCTTGGCGGCGGGCGTTAGGCATGATGCGTTGCAGTTGTTGTTCGGTCAGTGACATTGATGTCTCCTTGAGTTGTGAGAATGCGGCGCTATTGTTTGAGCTGAACGACCTTCAGATCCTTTGCCGCTTTTTTCTTCTTGCCCTTGGCTTTGGCTTTGCCCTTCTTGCCGCCGTTACACTCGACCGTTGTGCTCCAGCCGGCCTGGGTGAACACCTGCTCCACCGAGTCGACCAGGTACTCGCCATCGAGGCCGACCTTGAATCCCTGGGCATTGATCGAGCGTTCGGCGAACAGGTCGGTGCGCCCTGCCATTTCCAGCCGGACACCGGCGGTGGAACGGTTAAACGCGGTGAGACGCGCCTTGGCGGCGGCTTCGGCTGCGGACTTGTTCGGGTAGATGTGGCGGTCGGTATGCACCGGTGGCAATCCATCCGGAGACTCGTCGTTGTCTAAGGTGACCACCGTGAGCTTCCCGGTTTTCTTGTCCTGGTGCTTGGTCGACACCGCCTTGTGCGTATTGCGATCACCGAGCCGAAACTGAAAGCGACTGACGTCGCGCCGTTGGATCAGCACCACGCCAAAGGACTTGCCCGAGGCGCTCTGCCCACCCTGACGTGACATCACCAGCAGTTTTCCGTCGGCGACCTTGGCGGTGCAGTCGTACTGCTTGGCCAGACGCGTGATGAAGTTGAAATCCGATTCATTGAGCTGATCGGCACGCGGCACTTTGGTTTGGACCGAGCACACCGGTTGCCAGCCATTGCGTGCGGCGACGTCGGCCACGATCCGCGACAACGGTACGTTCTCCCAACTACCGCTGCGGATCGTCTTGCCACTGCCGCGCATGTCGCTGGCCTTGCCTGTGATCACCAATGTATCCGGGGGACCAGATAACTCGATCTCATCGACGATATAGCGGCCGATGCGGGTCAGCGACGTTTCAACGTAACCCAGGTACACCTCGATGCTGGCACCGCGCGGAGGCAGCAGCACCGAACCATCGCGGTCATCGATGCGTAACTCGAACTCATCGGATTCCATGCCAGGTTTATCAGTGGTTTTGAGCTGCAACAGTCGATCATTGATCCGCAGCGTGATGTCGGCACTGTCGGCCAGGATACGAAAGGCGGGGGTCATTTATTTTCCCCATAAAAAAAACCCGCACGAGGCGGGTTTGAAGGAAATGAAACAAGAGAAACGGCGTTCGCCGTAACGTCAATGTAGTTCATTAGTTCCATAGTGCCAGTCCTTCTTCAATCGGACCTGGTAGATCCGGCAGCTCGATCACGATGCCAGCGCGGTAAGGTTGCGGCTCATCGGCCAGCCCCTGATTGGCGTCGAGCACCGCCTCAACCGTGCCATCAAGGTGCCCATATGCGTGGTAACACAGGATGTCTAGCAGATCCCCATCAGACGTTCTGCAGGTCGTCGCCATAACGTACAAACTCCAAAGTAAACGCCTGCTTGCGCGGGATCCCGCCCTGTAGCAGCGCGCTCTGTTCTTCTTCAACGCTCTTCAAGCACCAGGTGCCGAGCACGTCGCCATGGCCGGTGGTCAAGGTCAGCGGCTTGAGGTGGGCACCGAGGCTGCGCAGGGTGTCCAGTTGTTTGATCCCGCCTTTGAAGCCGGGAAAGATCGCGCCCTTGAGCGTGATCTTTTCCTCACCGATACCGACCGCTTGTTGTGCCGGCCGTCGAGTCAGCCGTTCCTGCGAGGCCCAGCGAAACTCAGTCGAGCGCCGCAGTTCATCAAAGGCTGCGGTGTCCAAATTGAAGTAGTAAGGCTGCGCCTGCGGATCCTGTGGTTGCACGATCAGCAGATGCGGGAACGGCTTCACCGCTTCCGGCAATGGCGTGGCATCACCACCCAGCGAACCGGTCGGCACGATGTTGGCCAGCGACGGGCTGATCTTGCCGGCGACTTTGTTGATCGCGGTGGACGCCCGGGCGGCCTGTTCCTTCAGCTCGCCCATGCGCTCATCGATCTGCGATACGGCACGCGTGGCTTTGTTGTACGTGGCCACCACCTGGCCGACCTTGGCCTGAGCCGCGTTGACGCCGCGCATGACACGCTGCAGCTTTGCTCCCATCGCCGGACCGACAAAGGGAATCCCCTCAAGCTCCGAGGCCGCGCCGCTGATCTCACTGATGGCACCGTTGACTGGCCCCATCATGCCGTCGAGGCTGCGCCGGCCACTCTCTCCTGCTGCCGCCAGATTTTTCAGTCCCGACTGCAACTGTTCCATGTAGGCCATTGGCCCTCCTCGTTACACATGCGGTTCGTCGAACAGCGAGCGGTTCTGCAGTTGTTGCGTGGACTGACGCCACTGCTGATCGATGTAGGGTTGAAGCTCTCGCGCCAGTTGCGCCGGGTCCTTCACATCGCCCTGCACGGTGACATGCAGAGGTGCCTGAATATCGAACCGTTGCTCGACCTTGGTCGACTGAGGTTTCGCAGCAGCAGGCGGTGCGAGCATCGCCGGTACCGCTGGAGATGCCGGCTGACTCAGTGCTCGCGTGACGTCTCCCAGTGCTGTTGCAGCCGACTCCCGCTCAGGCAGCAGTGGCTTGGAAACAGGCGGCGCGGGAACGAGTGGAGGCAGCACTTGCGTTGGCTTGGTACTGTCGTGAGCTGCTTGAGGCACAAGCGCCGCTCCGGTCAGCAGCGGTAACATTTTCGGTTGCGGCTGAACCATGTCTTTGACAACCGGTACCGGCGCGAATGAACGGGCGATATTGCCCATCACTGGCGGGATGTTTTGCCCAGCATTGGCCATCATCAGTGGGCCGGCGTCCGGCACTTTCTTGAGTGAGTCTGGGGTTCCGAACAGCTCTTTGCCCGCAAAGCCGCCGAGTGCGTCGCCGCCCATGTACCCGAGATAACCACCGATCAAACCGCCGACGATGTTGCCAATGATCGGCACTGCCGTACCGATGGCCGCACCAGCAGCGGCGCCGGCCAACGTGCCGGCCAAACCACCTGCAGCTTTTCCATAGCCTTCGGCTTTTTCGTCCTGCGTCTCGGCGTTCTCATAGGTGTCATAAGCCTGATAACCCGCCTGCGCGACTGCAAGGATCGCTGGGCCTTTCATGCCGCCCACGATCTTGGCACCCCGCCCACCCCCACCTCCTCTCCCGCCGCCTTTACCCCCTTTGCTTTTCTTACCGTCTCCACCGACATCAAGATCACCGCCATTGAGCCCACCACCAGCACCAGGCAGGTTGGTAACAATGACTTTTTGCGGAATGTTCGGGTTGCCCATCAACGTGCCGCGCCCGATATTCATCAGGCCTTTGCCCATCTTGAATGCGCTGACAGCACCTTTGAGCGCGACAAGGCCCGCCACAGCGGTGCCGATGGCCGTCACCAAACGCGGTGACTCGTCGGAGAGGCTTGCGAGTTGGCGGCTGACGCTGGTGATGCCCTCCGCTACCGCATCAGTGACCGGGCGAATCGCATCACCGATGCTGCGCATGGCATCGTCCATGCTCTGGGCCATCTCGGACCATTTTTGCGCGGACGTTTGCCGGCGCTCAGCCAGGTTCTTGTCGAGGATCCCGGTGGCATTGGCCGAGTCTTTCTTCAACTGCTCATACAGTTCCTTGTTCTGCATGTACGCGGTCAGAGCGGCCTTGACCTGCATGTCGGCGAACAGGTCGCCGGTACGCAAGGCTTCTTCCAGGGACTTCATCATGCCCTTGGCCTTTTCTGGATCACTCTCCTTGCTGATGCCGGCCACAGCTTTGGCCATCTCTGCGGCCCGCTTGGGGTCAGTCGCTTCGATGTATTTCTGGGCCAGCGCGAAACTGGACTCCAGTGTGGATTTACCGTTCTGCAGACCGGTTTGCATCGACCCCTTATAGTCAATGCCCGCCTTCTCATAAGCCTTGACCGTTTCGCCGGAACCGATTTTCTCCATCCAGTTTTTTAGGTTGTTGGCCGCTTCGTCCGAGCCGCCGGCAGTCTTCATCTGCACCTGCAACATCGCGCCCAATTGCGACACCGAGTCCATGCCAGTGATGCCCAGCTTGCCCATGCTGGCCAACAGCTCAGGAAACCACTTGGCCATGTCGACCGCTTCGAAACTGCCCGCCTGTCCCTGATAGGCGATGGCCTCCAAGGCCTTTTGCATCACAGCCGGATCGGTGATCTTGGCGTTCTGGCCCAGAGCGTTGATCATCTTGGCGGTTTCCGTGCCGTCCGATCCCTGCCCCACAGCAAACTTGGCCGCCGTAGGCGCATAGGCCAGTGCCTTGTCCAGCTCCATGCCGGCGCCGACCAGGGCGTTGACCAACTCGGCGACCTGGTTGCGCGCCATGCCCGTATCACGCGACGTGTCGATCACAGTTTTGGAGAGCTGAGTTTCTTCTGGCGTGTTGGCAATGTTGGCCTTGATTGCGATGTCACGAATGATCGCGCCGTAGTCCGCGCTGACCTTGGTTGGAATCGCTACGGCGGCAGTCAGCGCACCGGCCTGGCCGAGGGTGCTTTTCATCCCCTGCCGACCTTCGTCCAGTTGCCGGTGGCCGAGCGCCTTGAGTTCAGCACCGGCGGCGACACGGCCCATAGTGGCGTAGGCCTTACTCAGCCGCCCGACCTCGACGCCCTGTTTCTTGAGAAGGTCGAGGTTCTTTTCGTATTTGGACAACAGCTTGTCGGCACCGGCGGCGCCGGTTGCGTGCGCCTTGCGCCACTCCTCGCGCAGACGCATGGTGTCGCCGATGGTGTTCTGCAGCACCCGGGCTTTGCTGCCGACCGTGTCGAGGTGCTTGATCTTGCTTTCGACGTCCTTGAACGCTTTGCCCACCGTCGGATCGACGGCGCCACCGATGACAAAGCCGAGTGCGAGGTTCTTCGCCATGTGCGTGTCCTGGGATCGAGGATGATTGGAAATGGCTCAGTCCGTGAGCCACCACACGATGTCGTTGAAGGGCATGGCTATGATCTCGGCTGCCGAGAAACCGGTCTCCTTGGCCAGTCGCTTGGCCAGTCCCTTCAACGTTGGCCCGTCAAATCTCGTCGTCTTGGACCAGACGAAAATAGCCTTTCTGCAGGCGCATGTAGTCGACCAGCTTGAGGGCCATCAGATCCTGTTCCGGGGTCTGCGTCAGCGAGGAAAACAGCGACATTTCGCGCTTTTCTTCATCGCCGTTGCAGGTCGCTTGCGCGGCCCGAATATCTCGCACGCATGGCGCACGGATGGTCAGCGTGTCGACCAGCACACCCGATAGTTCGGTGGGGTGTCGCAGGGAGATGCGAAAGCCTTCCTCGGTCAGTTGCAGCCAGCTTGGCAGTGGTTTTTCTTGAGTGGCTTGATTGGTTTGCGTCATTTCATCTTGTCCTTAAAGGCCGAGGGCCGAACGTTCATCAGCGAGCTGGTCGACGCCGTCGACGACCAGGACCATCCCCAGCATGTCGATCTCGTAAACCACTCGGCCGGCAACTTCGAGCTTGTAGTAGGTCAGTGCCATGCTGTGTTTGGTCTCAGCTTTGTCGCCGGGTTTCCAGTCACCCATGTCGACTTCCTTGATGCCGCCACGCATGGTGACAATCACCGGGGTGACCTTGCCCTTGAGGCCTTTGAATGAGCCTCGGAACACCGCGCTGCAGGCGGTGCGATCAGACAGGCCGAAAAACTTCAGCGCTTCGCGGCGCACACCGTTGGTGGTAAAACCGGCCTCGAGCTTTTCCACGCCGGTCGGGATCTCGACCTCGCCGGCCATACCACCGCCTCGGTAGGCTTCGGTTTTCAGGACCACCTTGGGCAAGGTGAGGCTCGGCATTTCACCGGCAAAACTGACGCCGTCGATAAACCCGGCGCAGTTGGAGAGAACTTCAGGAATCATCAGGGTGCCTCCTTAGGCAGGTTCAAGCACTTCGGTCATCCACTCGTTGGTGACCTCGAAAAGGAAGTTCGGGTTTTCAGCCGGCGGTACGTCGGTGAAGCGGATCCGCCAGTACACCTTGCCCTGCTCGATCTGGCTGGCCGTGTTCAATTCGTGATCCGGGAACACCTCGAAGTTGATCACCGCGCCTTGGTTTTTCAGGTCGCGCATGAACGCTTCCAGGCCGTCGGTGACGTCCTTGACGTAGGTCTTGGTGATCGAGCGGTCGACCGCCCATTTGTGGCCGGCCTGTACCGCATCCATGAGGATGAACAACGTGCGCACGCGAGTGACGAAAGCCCATTTCGGATCGCTCGACAGCGTGCGGTTGCCCCAGAGACGGAAACCATCGTCACGAATGATCGTGGTGATGTTCGCGTTGTTGAGCAGGTTGGCTCGGCAGGTCTCGTCGCCGTCCAGGTACTCCACCGCACGGGTGGTACCGGTGATGCCGGTAAACTCCTTGTTCGACGGCGAGGCCCAGAAACCATAGGTCGCATCCGTCCAAGCAAACAGGCCGGCAGTCCAGGCCGAACCGGGCGCGTCCACCGTCTTGCTTTCACCGGTGTCCCAGAACTGCACACCGGGGTCGACCATGAACAGGTTACGACTGCCGAAGTTTTTCGCGTAGGCCATGGCGGCCTCATCGGTGGTGCATGGCCCGTCGATGATCCCGATAGCCCGTAGCTTCTGCGCAAGGCTATCCATGGCCGTGGCCACCGCTTGCTTTGCCGAATGGCCGGGGGCAATCAGCAATCGCGGCTGGGCGTTGAACAGACTCTTGCCATCGAGCAGTGCCTGCAGGCCGGTACGCTGACCGGACTCCAAAACACCGCCGATGATGGCCGAGGTCTGCAGAGCCGGGTCGTCCATCTTCGGCACGCCGATGGCGACGATCACCGCCTTGGCCTTGGCGTAAATCGCTTGGCAGGCCTTGGTGATCGCTGAGCCGGCGCCGAACGCTGCAATGGCTTCACGCTCGGTGGTGATCAGCTTGAGTTCGCCAGCCTTGGCCGTACCGCCGCCCACCAAGCCAGGACTGAAGGTATCGCAAAGGCCGATGATCGACGAGGACGGCAGCGAGATAGTGCGTGCGCCGGTATCGACCGAGGTGGTCGTGACGCCGTGAAAGAAACTCATTAGGCTCATTCTCCAGAAACGAAAAAGCCCCACGTGTGTGCGAGGCTCAAGGTGTTTGTATTATGGGTGTGGAATGGAAAACGCCCCGTGAGTGCGGGGCGTTCAGGCGATTTGCGCGGCCAGCCAATCCGGCGCCGGTGGGCGATGCTCAAGGAGTGGAAACTCGCCGTTCTCCGGCCAATTGCGCAACGCCCGGCGATAGCTCTGTAATTCGGAGTACTGGTCGACAGTCAGCGTTGTGGCCGCGCTTTCTTCCAGCTCGTCGCGGTGCCGCGAAACCATTTGGTCAGTAGCCAGCAGCTCGCCGTCGCGCCACTTGCGTTCCTGCTCAGCAAGTTGCTCAACCGTCGGCGCGGGTGGATCGGCCAGCACCGGATAACCCCCTGCATCGGCTGTAATAATCTTGCCCGCTGCCTGACCATCAAGCAGCGCTTGATACTGTTCTACCTCGATCAATTTGGCCCTCTCCGGGATCAAGCAATCCGGGTTATCGACCAACACCATAGGCGGATCGCCGGATTCATCCTCGCTAGGACTCCACTCGGGATCCTGAATCAGCATTTTGCGCGGCCCGTGAAAACTTTCGTCGTAGAACGCATGCGGGTTATCGTGAAAAAAAAGCGCCATTCTTGTTCCCCTAATTAGTAGCCAATCGCACGCCAATACACCGAAATAGACGGGGCGCTAGCTCGGCCAACAAATCCGTTCAGGTTCGAGTTATTTTCCAGCCACGCGGAGACGGCGCCGGAAGTCGGTGCTATCGCCGTCATCTCAACCGACAGAACGCCCCCCGCAAACGTAATTGGGAACAACACAGAAACAGGCGCGCCCACCGTCGGCGAACTCGTCCAGATCCCCCACTGTTCAATCACTCCGCCGCTGGTTCGCTTATAGCCTTGAACAGCGCGAGATTGCGCATGACTGCCCACACCCACCACCAGCCAAAGCGTGCCGTATTTGGTGATCGATATTTCGTCGCAATACTCCAGAGCAAAGCTGGTGGACGTGCCGGAAATGTTGAACGCACCGATAAAACAATCACCGGCCGGCGAGTTGAACGTGACGCGCCCCACTCCCAGGTTCACAAAACGTATTGAGGCGCCGTCTCCTATCGTCGAGAGCGCCGGCATACTCAAAGTGATGTTTGAGTTCGAAGAGGTCACGAACTCACAACCAAAGTCCGCCGCTGTCAGCGCGCGGCCGGCGATAATCGACGTCGAGGATCGCTTGTTGCCGATGGCCCGCTGTACGAACTCAGTCGTCGCGAGCAACTTGCCATTGTCGAACTGAGCCGGCGTTGAGCCAAACACCTGCGAATATTGAAGCTGTGCCGAACCCGACGCCCACCAACTGCCTGCGCCATTGCTGGAAAGATCCAGCGTCGCACCGGGCTGCAGGGTAATTGTGCTAATCGGCGCAACACTGCCGGGGTAAATGTTGTCCGTGCCAGCACACACCACCGTAACTACGCCGCCGCTGACGTTGCGAAAGTGGATCGCCCCGCCCGGGCTAACCGTATTGGCAGCGGGCAGCGTTACGGTGAACGTGCCACTGGTAGAAACCAGCGTACCGATCGCCGCCGCGGTTAACACGGTGTTCGCTACCAGAAAGGTAAAGCCGCGATAACTCCCGCTTGCCCGCTGCACGAACTCGGTCGTCGCCAGCAACTTGCTGCTGTCGAACTGCGGCGGCGTCTGCCAATTGGCGCCGGTCATGACAGCCGCATATTTCAGCGCGACAGACCCTCCGACCAGATTCCAGAGCGTTCCAATGCGAACGAATACAGCGGTGTCGCCTTGGCCCAAGACAATATTGCCCGGCGCGCCGACGGCGCCAATGCTGTCACCGGCTGCGGCCGTTGCGGTCACAGTGCCCTGCACGCAAAAGATTGTCACGGTGCAACCCGGTGTCAGCACTGCACCGGTTGGCAAAGTTGCTGTCAGCGGTGCGCTGGGGCTGCCAAAGGCCGCTACGCGGCCCACGTCTGCAAGCGTTAGCGCTGTCGATACGGAATAGTTAACGTACCCGCCGTATTCGACCCCGGCGCGCTTCAAAAACGCCGCGTTAACCAGCAGTTGCGAGCTGTCGAACTGAGCCGGCGTGTTCGCCGTAGGACTGATCAGGGCGGGCGAGTTGATCGGTGCAAAACCTTGGGTCACGTTCTGAAAAACCAGCGCCGTGGTACCCAGGACAATCTGGCCGTCCGTGACCAACTGCCAACGTGTGTCGGCCAGCGTAGCGCCCTGCTCAACAGATACGATCAGCGCCGAGGTCACCTCGGCATTGCTATCAGCATCAGGTGCGCGCTTCCAAGCGGGCGCCGAAGCAATCCAAATACCGTTTTCTTTGGCTTGGGTCTGATTTTTAACCAGCACCCGGTCACCCTCCAACAGCGCCACACCGTCGATGGTCTGAAGCCCTGAAAGCGCAATATTGGCCGTTGTTGCCAGCCGAACAGATTGCTTGCTGTCGAGCTTGTAAAGTTCTTCCTGAATTCGGGCGTCGACGAATTCACGAGTTGCCAACACCACGGACGGGTCAATCTTGAGTGTGATGTTAGCGGTGCTGGAAACGATCAAGCTCATCCGCACCACCTGCGTGCGGCCCGAACCCTGCGACAGGATGGGCTTGAAGCTTGGCGCACAGTTGGCAACTGCCACCAGATCGCCGTCCGCGTCGTACAGGCCGACTTCTCGGATCCAGCGCCCGCCTTCATCGGCCGGAATGACCTGCTCGGCAATGATCACCGCCGGGTTGACCGGGTCGATCTTGAGCTGATTCAACGGCCGGCGGCGCCACTCGTTGATCAGTTTGGTTTGCTTGGCGCTGGGCTGCGGGTCGTCACCGTTCGCATCCCCCAGCCCCATTTCCTTGATATTCCACGGCACGCCCAAGACGTTGGCGTTTGCCAGCTTGGCCGCCCCCACGTCCGTCAGGATCGCGAAAAACTTAGAGTTCGCATCAATCATGAATAGATATCCAGAGTGTCTATGGTGTGTTCCCGACCGACCACGCCGAAGGTGCCGGTTATGTCGATGACCTGCATTTCAGGTGGGTAGATGTCGAGTTCGTCGCCGTCGAACAGGCTCACGCCAACATTAAGGTTGCCTTGCGTTTCAAGGCTTATTGCCAGCCCGGTGAGGTGGCGGGAGACGGGCTTGGCGTCGTCGATAAGGCGTTCAAGTTCGAGATACATTTCCTCTGTGATGCCGGTGTCCAGCACTCCCACCTTCAGCGCGAAGGTGCCCGGCACGCCTTGCGGCACAGTGTTAAACCATTCGACGATCTCGATCAGATAGCCCAGCGGCTCGACCACTCGACGCAAGGAACCGATGGTGCCCTTGTGCTTGTGGATGAAGAACGAGGCCTTGATGGCAGCACGCTTGACCGACTCAGACCACGCCGGATCCCAGCGGTCGACCGACCAAGCCCAGGCCAGATGCGGCAGCAGGTGCACTGGACAGGTGTCGGGGTTGTACAAGGTGCGCAGCGGAATCAACGTGTTTTCGGCGAATGTCGCCTCGATACCCCGTTCCAGAGGAGTGCTGTTGAGCGGCAAAAGACTACGCACATCAACCTCCCAACACGACGGAATAGCCGGTGCAGTAAGCCGCCTGCGCCTTGGTCGGCTTGAGATCCAGCCAGTCCTTCAGCTCCACGCGAGCCACACCGGCAACGTGCAATTGCGCATCGACGCCAGAGCGCGCCACCTCGACGCCCAAGCGGCGCCGCGGATTGATCCAGGCCTCAAGCCGCTTGATCGCTTCGGAAAGTGCGGCGTCGTTTTCCGGTCCGGTACCTTTCATGTGCAGCACGGCGTCGACGCGGTAGTGCAGGATCTGCGCACCGCGCACCGTGACGCGGTCACCCACCGGGCGCACGTCGTCGTCATTGACGGCCGTGGCAACCAGCTTCAACAATTCAGGCCCAGCCGTACCGTCACCCTCAAGGCCCAACACCGTGACATCCACACAGGCAGGTGATGGGCTTTCCGCCGTGGCATCCGCCACCAGCGCCGAAGCGTTGCGCGCGTGCAGAATGTAGCTGTTTCGTGGCCCTGCGGTGGTTAGTCCCTCATAGGCCAATTGCACACGCTCGCGCAGAGCGTCGTGTGATTCCATCACCGACTCGACCGGTGGAACCGCCAGTGGATCGGCAGGTTGAATCACCAGGCGCTTCAGATTGACGTTGGCCGCGAGGTGCTCCAGATCGGCGCCCGTGGCATAAGCCAGGAACTGCGCCTTGGCCGCGTCGTTGACCCGTGCCCGGTTGCCGAGCTTGATGTAGCTGGCGACCTCCAACAGCTTGGTCACCGGATCACTTTCCAGAGAGGCCGTCCAGTTCCCGCCCATGTGGCCGCGAAACACGTCGAGTGCCTCGCCATACACTTCTTCAAAATCCAGCGGTTCCAGCACGTCCGGTGCCGGCAGCTCCGACAGATCCACCAGGGTACTCATACCCACACCTCCAACGTGCCGCGCACACCGAGGTATTCGCCGCTGACTTGTATGTTGATTTTGCCGCCCAGCACGGACAGCACGCGCACCCGTTCCAGCTTCAAACGTGGCTCCCACCGGCCCAGCGCCCGGGCGGCTTCAGCCTGCACGGCGCTTTTCCAACCCTCGTTGACTGGAAGGTCGACCATGCGCCGCAGTTTGCTGCCGTACTCCGGACGTTCACGGCGGCTCACCAATGGCGTGCCGAGGATGTCCCCGATGGACTGGCGTAAATGCTCAATGCCGGAAATGGGTTGCCCGGTGTGGCGATCCATTCCAATCATCGGGTTTACTCCTTGAGTTGCTCGAACTCGGCATGGGCATTGAGGGTTTTCAGCGCCACATCGTCGGCGCTATCGACCGTAACCTTGTTTTTCGCCACGGCGAGCGTGCGGCCGTCCGGCAGGATGATCGTGCGCGAGGTGTAGAGCGTGTCGCGAAAGGTCACCGAAGAGGGCAGCACCACTGGGCTGACTGGGGAAGACTCAGATGCAGTTGAATCATCTTGATGTTTGGCCATGGGAACTCCAGGCATGAAAAAGCCCGCACGCGGCGGGCTGGATAAATGTTGAGTTAGTGCTTGTGATGGTTGTCACTTTGGCCGGCGGCCAGAATGTCGGCATCGCTGGTGATGCTTTGGGTAGCGTGCAGCGGGCCGTCGATCTTGACCTGGCCTTTGATGTTCACGACGCCCTCCAGATCGATCGTTCCGGACTTCACTGCGACGGCATTGTCAGTGACTTCGGCCTGCGTTGATCCGACCTTGATTGTGACCGTGCCGCTCGGCACGCTGATGGTGTAGCTGCTCGTCTGCCAGTCGTAGACCAGAGATCCGCCGTCGTCGAAACGCCAGACCTCGACGTGATCGCGATTGTCCGGCGGCGCGCCGCCATTGCCATAAAGTCCGGGAATGAATGTGCCCTGCGCCACCTCGCCGCTGGCACTGATCAGGGTGCCCTGCTCGTTGAGGCTCGGCGCCCGCCAGTGCCGCGCCTTACCAGCGGCGATGCTGTGCCAGCGCACCCAGCCACTAACCCATTCACCGTCCGACACCCTGCACACCGGTGGTGACGCGGCCAGATCCACCGCCACCACATAACAATCCTTCACCAGCCCAGCGAGCATACGGTCATGCTGGGCGCTCACATAGCCACCACTCATGCCAGACTCTCCGGCGCAAAATACTTGTCCCGGTTGGCTGGCCCCGCATCAGGATCAACGCCAAACAGCAGCGTGCCCGGCGGCTGATCCGGCCACGGCCATTGTGCTTCGCCAAGGTAGATCTGCTGTGTCCATTCCACGACCCAGACGGTGTAGCCGTCCAGTTCGGGCTTGGTCCAGTCCTGCATGGCCTGAACGAACTCGGCCGGTTCGACCTCAACGCCCCAGCACTGCATGCGCAGCAACGCGGCGAGGTGGCCCGCCAGGAACACGGCCTGTTGGTGATGATCCCGCTGAATCGGATCGGTGATCACCCGCGCCTCGAACTTGCAGGCCAAGCCGGTTTCACCGGTTCCCGGATCGGGACCCGGCTCTATCTCGGCCAGTTCGATCAGCACCGCTGGCAGCGGTAAGCGATCCAAATCATCCGGCCACATGGACACCGTCTGCAGGCCCGGAAAGTGTTCCTGAATGCGCCGCTCGATGGCGTGATACAGCTGTTCAAGACTGAACGGTCCGTCGACTTGATCCGTCACGTCATTTCCCCTTCAAGTGCTTCTGCACTTCGAAATTGAGTTCCTGCTCCAAGACATGCACCAGGTGTTCGTCAGCTTTGCGCACCCAGTTTTCGAAGTGCGGTCGGGCCTGCTCCAGAGACACCTTGGCTTTAGCCAGCGGGAAGCGGTTGTCGTGTTCGGCGATCCAGCCCGAACTCGCGCCGACGGCCCTGCTGACATCGCTGTCGGGATAATCGTCCGCCCTAAAGTGCTTGCTGCCGGTACGGATCCAGACGTCTGCGCTGTTGCCGTAGACCTTCTTGAAGAACGCACCCTGAAAGCGCCGGCCGGCCACCGAGACACCGGCGCGATTCTGCCGAGGCCGGCCGATGCGGCTGGCCTCCATGGCGTTGAGACCGAACCATAATTTGCCGCTGTTCGCTCCACCGCTGACCGGGTAGGCCCGCAGTCGCTGACGCACAGCAGCGACCGCAATGCGTTCCTGCCGGCCGACGGCGCGGGCGATGTGTGTGGCAAGCCAGCGCAGGGTTTTGTTGATGGCTCGGCGCTGGGCGTTTGCCGCTGCTTTTGGCAGCACGGCGGCAAAGTCCTGAAAGGCTTTCAGGTCTGCCGCCGAGGTCTGCAACGAGATCATCCCGCCGCCAGCAGAGGGCTTGAAGTGACTGCCAACGCTCATGCTTTAGGCCTCAATAGCAATGCTACCCAGCCGGTGCCGTCTGGCTCCAGTTTGACCAGGTCGTACTGGCCTCCCCCGTCTTGCCTCGCAAGATCAACAACCACCAGCTGTCCCGGCTCTACACCTGCAGCATCGACGACGCGAATCTCAAATTGCGGCTCGCGCAATGCAGTGTTGATTCGCCCCATGCGCGGCTGCAACCAAGGCGCAGAAAAGAAACCGGCGATCTCTCGACCGCCGACCGTTGCCATATCGCCCAAGCCATCCAGAACCAAGGCATCCATGTCATCGCTCAATTCGCGAAAGCCCATCACTCACCTCCGCTGTCTTCGTCCTCATCAGCAACGTCCGACTGTTGGCGCAGCAGTTCTAGTGCTCGCGGATCCTTGAGCGGGGCGATACGCCCCTCAGCGAGTAACGCTTCCTCGATTTCTTTATTCGGCGGACTGTATGGCTCGCCCTTTACGACAACGACGCGACCATCCTGCACGCAACCATCGATCACCAGAAATTCGGCTTTCTTGGCCATGTCACACCACCTTGGCGTAGATGAAGGCATCCGGTTCGAGCAGGCCAGCCAATGCTGCACTCTGGAGCTTCAGCCAGCGAGCGCTTGGCTCTTGGGTCACCCAACTTTTTGGGAAGCGCGCCGCTTCGACCAAGCCGCTTTCCACGGCTTCCAGATCCTGGATCGCGCCATACAACATGGCGTTGCGCGTCGAGGTGGAACCGAGAATCAGGCCGCCGGCCGGAATCATCGGCTGTTCTTCTTCATCGTCATCCAGGTACCACTCGTCATAGCCATAAAGGTCGACGCCCGGATCATTCAGATAGCCGAGGTACGTCACACCGTCGGGCAACTCCTCGGGTTTGATCAGCCCCATATCCACACGGCGAGTATTGAGCTGTTTCATCACCGTCGCGTTCGACTGGAAGGCATCCAGTGCCTCACCGCTCATGGCGACGGTGTTGGCTGTACGTCCAGAGTCCCTGGCAATTTTGCGTTTCCAGCCACGCAGATTGGCAATAGGGTCACCGTCAGAGCTGTTCCATTGTCCGCTGCCCAGGCTGATCTTGTGATCACTGGACATCAGGAAGTCGATGGTGTCGTCCACGCCTTCGCCGATCACCCGCACCTTGCCGGTGGTGAGAGCTTGAGCACACATCCACTCCTCACGGCGTACAATCTCATCATCCAAGTCACGCAGATCCTTGCCGAGCAACTGCCCTGCCCGCTCCAATGGAGTACGCGAAGAAAACGGGTTGTCGCCGGCCGAGCGCTTGAGTACCAACTCGGCAGTGGTTTCGCGCTTGGGTTGGATGTAAGGCGGGGTGTAGTTGCTGGTGGTGTAGCCCTCACGCAAAGACACACTGCCAGGCAGACGCGGGTGGACGAAGGGCGCCATTTTTCGCTTGCCCTTGATAATGTCGATGTCGACCGTTTTGGTAGGGAACGTCACTGGGCTGCCACCGTTGAAAAACGTGTTCAACAAAAAACGGCGCGCAGTCGGCATCTGCTCGACCGCTTCGAGCATGGTGCGAGTATCAAAAATATCCATTTATAACTCCGAATTAGCGAACGAAAAGGCTCAGGGCACGTAGCGCGGCTTTCGCCTGCGCTAGGGCGAAGCCCTCGCCGAGAGTGAGTTGGCTTGCAAGCACTTCGCCGGTCAGGCGGATAGGCGCGATCTGCGCGCCTTTAGTCGAATCGGTGGCCTGATCGAGGATTGCCACTGGCGCCTCGGAGCCATCAGTTGCCGCTGCTTTGGCTAGGACAAACTCACCACTGGTTTTCACCTGGCCAAGGACGGCGCCACGGTTGAGTTTCTGTCCGGAGGCAATCACGGCGGTGTCGATGATCACCGGAAAGGCGCCCGCCGACAGTTGGTCGGGGGCGTAGGTTTGGCGTTCAGGATTACTCATGAGGATCTCCAATCAGCGGCGCGAGGCGCCTTCAACAATGGCGTTCACAACTGCTTTACGTTCACCCTGAGCTGCATCGCCCGTCGGAGTGGACGTAGACGCGCCGGTGGCATCAGCCTTGATCGCACTCAGTGAAATACCGCGATCCTGCGCCGCCTTAAACAGCTGCAGAGCGGTGGCCTCGACCGAGGTGCCGGCATCGATGGCGGCGGCGATCTCGCTCTCGAAACCCTTGCTGGCCATGGCGTTGATGCCGGTGATGCGCTGCCGCTCGGCGGTAGCTCCCTCCTCACGGCTTTGGGTACGAACACTCTCCAGATCCGGTTGGCGGGCTTGAGCGATCTCGATGGTTTGCGGATCCGTGCCGGCGGCCAGCGCCTCACGCAACTCCGCCGTGCTGCTGACGGTGGTCATGTTGTATTTCCTCGGTTGGGTTGCGGCCGGTTTGGCCAGTTCTGTAATCAATGTTTCGAGTGAGCCAAGGCGGTGGGCCAAGCCGGACTCAACGGCGGCGGCGCCCACGCGCAAACCGCCGAAGTCGCCCATCTCGGGAACGCGCTCAGGATCCACGCCCAGGTTGCGGGCCACCTTGGCCACGAACACGTCGCCCATGGCGTCGACCGTCTCGCCGACTTTCGCCCGACCTTCTTCGGTGGCCAGATCAACTCGCTTGTTGGGCGCGTTGCGACTGACGATCTGGTAGCGCTTGCGACCGTTGGCTTCTTCACCGCCGACGACAGCCTCGACGACTACACCTATGCTGCCGGCGAGTGCGGTTTCGTCGATAACGATCTCGCTGGCCGCTGAAGCAATCCAATAGGCCGCGCTGGCACCAGTGCCGCCGATGTAGGCGACAATGCGTTTACGATCTCGGGCCGAATGGATTTGGTCGGCCAGCTCGTTGATGCCAGCCGCTACACCGCCAGGGCTGTCGATGTTCAGGATGATTGCACTGACCTTGGGATCATCCAGCGCCGTTTGCAGGTCGGTGGCTAACACCTGAGTGCTCGTCGCGCCGCTGATCTCCGTGAAGAGATTGGCGTAACGAAACACCGGGCCGACCACCGGAATGATGGCCACGCCATTGCGCACACTGACGGTGCGGCTGTTATCCAGCCGCATGCCGGTACGGGTTTCCAGCGCTGCCGGATCGCCCATCCGATCTGCAATGGTCAGCAGGTTGTCCAGGGCGCCAGGCAGCATCAGCCAAGGCTGCGATGCAGCCAGCTCAAATGCGCGGGGCATGGTTATTCCTCGTTGGGGGTATTAGGCGGTGGGGTTTCCTGTTCGCGTCCTTTGGGCAGGACATGTAGGCCATCCTTGCGGCGTTGCTCGACCTCGCGGACACGCTGTCGGTACACCTGCTGCCACGGTTCACCGGTCATTGCAGCTGTTTCCAGCGTTTCATTGCTGACGCCGATTTCAATGCGCTTGCCGGCGGCGTTGGCCTCCTTCAGTTCATCAATAGCGCCACGGGCCGGACCGATCCAGATCGCTTGACAGTACGCTTTGCGTTTGGCCGGATCGGCGTAGCCCGGCAATTTGATCAGCCCCCTCGCCACCGCTTCATCAATCAGCAGCTCTCGACTGGGCTGACAGAAGTCACAGATCAGCCACCAACGACGCAGGCTGTAGAACCGCCACGCCTGCAACATGGCGGCGCGGGCAGCGCTATAGCTGCTGCTGTAATGCAGCAAAAGCTCTTCCATTGGCTGTTCGAGCGCGGCGCCGATTTCCTTGACGACGGCGGTAAAGAACGGATCGAATTGCGCGTTGGGTCGCGCTGGGTTGGCGATCACAGGCTCTTCACCTTGGCCCAAATCGACAATGGCGCCCTCGCCCAAGGCCAACTCACCATCGCCGGTGGTGTCGCCTCCAACGCCGTCACCTTCGTTGGCCAGTGCCGTCAGCGGCAGATTGCCAACCTGAAAGTCATTGGTCTTCTTGATGAACACGGTGAACATCGCCGAGATCACCGCCGCCATCAGTTCGGCACTGCTGTAGCGCTCCAACTTCTGCAGCGGCTCCAGCACCGGAGCCAAATAGGGCGCGCCACGCTTTTGCCCTGGCCGCTCCTTGTCCGCCATGACGTGCATCACACGGCGCCGGCCAGTGGCCTCTCCGAAGGCCGGCAACCGTTCCCACTTAAGCGCTTGGCCGGAGGTGTATTCGTTCTGGTAGCCGCTGCAGACGTGATAGGCCGATGGCGCGCCGAGCCGGTCAAACTCCACTCCGTCCACCAGGTTGACGCCATCCAGTTGCCCAGGCGGATTGCACACCCGATCTGACTCGATCAATTGCAGCCGGGTACTGAACACACAGCCAGGACGCTCATCGTCGGGACTAGCCACCAATACATCACCGCCAACCATCGACGAGATCAACACCAACGCCTGCAACTGGTAGTGATTGAGCGACGCCTCAGCGTCACATTCCCTCGGGTCATCGGCATACAACGACCACAAACGATCAAGCTGAGCGTTGATTGCATCGGCCTGCAGTTCGTCGAGGCCAAGCGCGTCATGGTCGATCTGTGCGCGGCAAACCAGTCCGGTGCCAACGACATTGGTACGCAAGCGAGTGATGGCTGCACGGGCGATCAGGTGATTGCGCATGGCATCTCGCGAGCGAGCCACCAGCATTCGCCGCTCATTCTGATCGAGATCCCGACGCGGGCTACCAAGACCGGGTATCCAGCTGGCCATGCTACGCAGCACCCGGGAGGCACCGCGCCACCGAGTCTCAACACCGCCGCCGCCGCCTTGAGCGACGATAGGTCGGGCTTCGTTTGCCGACTTGGCGAGCTTGATCGCCTCACGCATCAGCAACTCGGCCGGGTCTTTTCGAAAAAATCCCATAGTCAGATCTTCATGTAGGAGATGCGGTTACGGCCGCGTCCCTGTTGTTGGGCCTGTTCCAGCGCGACCTCCTTCGCGTATTGCTGCTCTAGCAGGCGAAGGCTGTTCAGCTCGGCGCGATACAGTTCGCGATCCGCACGACGCAAGCGCTGGCCTTTCTTCAGGACGTCAGAGATCGCCGCCCGGACTTCCGCGAGGCGCTGTTGTGCGTCTGTCATGTTTGTTTTCCTAGTAGCCCGCGCGACTGCGGGTGCCCCGCCCACGAGCGACGGCTCGGCGCGGTACCGGTGCGACCGGTTGTTCGGTGGTGAACAGAGTTGGCTGTAGCAGTTGCTGCTCCAGCTGATCCCACTCGTGATCGCGCAGCAGGTGGGTTTTCAGACTGCGCGCCGCATGCAAGGCGTATACCTCGCAGTCGAGCGCTTCGTTGCGCCGGCCGGCCTTTTTCTGCCAAACCATCTTGCTGGGGTTGCGTGGATGCGGCGCCAGCACTTCGTTGGTGAGCTGCTCGTAGTAGTCCGAGCGGATTTCGCTGTACCAGTGCATGCGGCCCGGCCCTGAGCCTTTCAGCCGAAGTCGACCGTCGATCAAGGTCTTGGCTTTGTGCGTACCCACGATGTGGACACGCAGTCCGTATTTGGCGGCCTTGGTGTTGTCTTGCGAGGTATCCACTGACTGCGGAGGTTTGGTAAAAATCTCCTTGTCGCGACTGTCAACGGAAGCACCTTTGATCGCCATGACGTTGTAGCGTTGACGATCACGCACGTACGCATAAACCGCATCGCTGGTGTTACCGTCAGAGCTGTCGATGCTGACCGCCGACACCGCCAGTTGGGCGCCGCTTGCGATGGGAATTGGTCTGGAAATGACCCTGTCCAGCTCTTGCCAGACAGCGTCATGCGGATCGATGGGGTTGCCGTGCAGCTCGCCCCAATACAGACGCCATGACTCTTCACCCCGCCCCCATCCAGTGATCACTAGCGCCAAGCGGTCGCCTTGCACGTCGACACCGACGGTGACCAAGAGCACACCTTGGGGCGCGGTGAGTTCCGAGTAGGGTTCGGCGCGCTTCTCCAGTTCGTCAGTCTTTGGAGCATCGCTCTGGTATTCGTAGCTTTCGCCTTTGGAGCTGTTAACGAAGGCGATCATCGGGCCGATGTTGCCCTGCGCCGCCGCGTGCTCAGCCTGGAGTTTCTTTTCCATCAGCACCTCAAAGCGAGATCCCCAAAACGTTGCGTAGAGCTCGTTGAGGATGTAGCCCGCGATACCGCGAAACTCTGCTGTAGCTGACCAGCGCCCATGCTTGAGGTTGGTGTTTTTCTGGTTATCGTCCCAGATCCCGCCGCAGTGCGGGCAAGAGTAGAAAGTCTTTTCCGGACGCTTCTTGCCGTACACCTCATGCTGGTACTCAGGATCCTCATCGCAGTGCAGGTTGTCGAAGCTCAGCGCGTGCTCTTGCCCACACTCGTGACAGGGCACCAAGCCAACACGCTTGTCTGACAGCTCCAACTCCGCATCGATGGCCGATAGACCTTTGATGGTCGGTGTGCCGCCGATGATGATTTTCGAACGACGAAAGGTTTTGAGTCGCTCCTTCGCCAGCTTGATGCTATCGCCCTGCCCGCGCAGGTTGAGGTTGCAGTCGTCCGGTTCCTCAATGGCCACCCGTGGCACTGGTGTGGACTTCACGCTGGCCGGGCTGTTGGAGCCAACCATTTTCAAGAAGCCACCAGGAAAGCGCTTGAAGTCCTGCCTTTGCTGAAGCTTGCGGCTGCGCAGGTCGACTTTCTTGCGCAGCCGTGGCGTGGCTTCGATCATCGGTTCGAGCTTTTCGCCGACGTACTGTTTGGCCGCTTCGGCTTTGGGGAACAGCACCAGGATCGGCGATGGGTCAATGTCGATCCATTTGCCCAGGGCGTTTCCCAGCACGCCAGAAGTCCAAGCAACCTGCGCCGATTTGCGTCCGACGATCTCGCTAACAGCGGGATCGTCCAGTGCTTCCAACGGCCCACCGGGCCAGATCAGGTGAGGTGTCACATCAAAGCGATATTTGCCGGGGCGTGCTGCTTCTTCCGGTGCGAGCCAGCGGTACTTGTCCGCCCACTCGATAATGCTCATGCGGGGCGGCGGTGCCCACTTGCGGCAGGCGCCGCGCAGCGCTTTAGTCGCCGTCTTCCTCAAGGCCCTCCGAATCGTCCGGTTCGTCAGAATATCCATCTGACGGGGCATCATCCTTGTCATAGTCAGAAAGCCTCCTCAGGATGGCTTCAATAGGGTCGCGAATGAGCTGCTCGTCAACTTCCACGTCGTAGCGCGCCGACAATTCGGCGGCTAACGCGTCCGGAAAGGAATTGAGCAGCTCCACTTTGGCAGCGGTGATCATGGCTTCGAAACGCTCGACCAGATCAGCCGCAATCACAACCTCGCCCAGATCCTTGGCCATCGCGAGTTCTTCGCGGTCGGCACGGATCCGGTCGAGCCGGTCGCGTGAAGATTCTTTTTTGCCGTTGAGTGCGGCCTGGTGCATCAGCCACTGAATGACGGCTTCGGTGTCGTATTGGTTTTCGTTGCCCCGACCGAGGCCGAACTCGGTCACAGGCATACCGTCGTTCTGCCATCGGGTCAGGGTGCGTTCATCACGGCCGACGATCTCGCTCAAGTCAGCCTTGCTAACTGTCCTGCCCATATCTAACCCTTTGAAAAGACGGACATCCCTGCCAAATTCTTAGCTGCAGAGATCCCGCGAGTTCGCTAACCCGTGTAGGGGGCGGCCTTCGGGGAGGACCCGGAAAAAGCCGGCGCCCCGCTCCGCCCCCGCCTCTTAGGTGCGATCGGTCGATGACGACTCGGAAAGGCCAAGCCGCTTGGCAGCCCAGCGTTCGTACAACCCAATGGCAACATCGGCGCCGGCCATTGCCGTGAGGCAACCCAACGCGCCCGCCGTCCAGATCGTCATGCCGGCAGCAATCATCAACATCATCGCCGTCACGCCGCAGACAATGCAGGCACCCGACCGAAGCGCGAGCCTGCGCAACAACGCCCAGCCCCGCGCCCCGTCCTTGTCTGCCCGCCACATCTCCCCCGATACGCCACCGACCAGAGCCAGGACGATCACTAACCAGATCGGCATTTCTGCCAGTGCTTGTTGCTCGCTTGTCATCGCCTACTCCATGAACGCAAAAACCCGGCGCAATGGCCGGGTTTGGTGGTGTGGTGCCTGCCGCTCTCTGCGGTCGCACCTATCGAAGATGACTACTTTTTACAGGTCGATTCCGGTGGCAGCAACCCTGTTTTAATGCCACCCGGTGAATAAGTGGGTAACGCAGGGTGAACGCCTAGCGAATGTCGGTGAATACACCACCACGGCAATCTGTTGTAGCGGTGGTGTCCCATACGTCCCACTTTTCAGAATCGAAGTGGGACGCCTGAGAACGCCTAAATTCGGGGCTTCGCCCCACTGTCCTACTTATCTTTCTCTTTTCTCGTGTAAAGGAAGAATTTTAAAGAACACGCGTTCGCGCGTAAGCGCGTAGTGCTCGCCCGCTACGCTCACACGGGCGGTAGGCACTTCTAGGCGGGACGGTGGGACAGCCCAACAACGACAAGGCCCGCACCTGTCCCACTGCATCAAAACGCGGCGAGACAAGACGGGCCAGTGGGACAACCACAACCGGAGCGCTGCCTGGGGTCACGCAGCCGCCCCCATCAGCACCCAGTAGATCTGCAGATGGGCATCATGCAAACGCTGGTAGTACGTGTCGCGGCCACAACCGCAGTGGGCATACCGCAGGCGCATATCCACATCGAGCGTGCAGTAATGCTCACGCACCACCGTCACCAGCTCTGGCGCGAGGTGCTTGGTCACGATCAGTTCGATGTCCAACGAACTCTCCAGCGGCGCCCGGAAAGCACGCCGCCCCCTGATCAGTTGCCCATTGCTCTCCATCATCATCGCAACCATGTTCCCCCCAGCAAGCCCCCCTTTCGAATGTTCTGAATGCAGCTCCTGCGCCCACAACCGAAGCAGCGAATCGATCTCCTTAATCAAAGCAAGGCTCCTCGAACTCCACTCGCTGCAACGCCGATGCACCGCCCCACCCTGCCGGCTTCTTGTAAGCCCAAGGCCGCTGGCCGCTCTTCGCCAAAGCAGGCAACCGCACGCGCCGCCAGCCCAACCGATGCATGATCGCGCCGACGCGCATCTGCTCCGGCTTGCCCCAGTGCCCGAAGTCCAACTTCAACGCACTGGTGAGCACGTCACTGCCGGTGGTGGTCTCGCCGATCTGCGACTCCTCGAGCCAGGTCAGAATCGGCCCTTCCCATTCATCCACCACGAAGCGCTCGTCCTGCTCCTCGCCGAACATTGCCGCCTCATCCAGCGTCACCCACCAGAGGTCGCCCGCGTCGTAGCAGAACACCGCCTCGGCCCACAGCTGATCGCGCATCAAACGCAACAATTCTAGATCCACCTTGGTACATGCGACCGGCCAGTAACGCCGGTTGCCGGTGGCGTCCTTCAGGTACTCGTCTTGGTTGGTGGTGCCCACGAAAACACACTGGCGTGGCACGTCCATTGTTCTGCGGCCGTAGCTCTCGCGGTAAGTGTCGGTGGACGCCGAAAAGAACTGCTTGGCCTTCGTACTCTCAGCCTTGTTGAAGCTGTCCAGCTCGCCCAGCTCGACAATCCACTTGCCTCGGATCGCCTGAAACCCGTCCTTGTCGCCCAGCGCAAACGGCGTGTCCATGAACCACTCGCCGCCGAGAATGCTCATCGCCGTCGACTTACCAGCGCCCTGCGCACCTTCCAGAATCATCACCGAGTCAGCCTTGCAGCCGGGCTTCATTACCCGTGCTACAGCCGATAGCATCCAGCGCTTGCCAACCTTTGCCGAATAATCTGTCGCCTTCACGCCCATGACATCGGTAAGCCAACTTTCAAGCCGAGGCACCTGATCCCACTGCAGCTTGCGCAGGTACTGCCTCACTGGATGAAACGCATGGTCATGCGCAACCACACTCACCGCCTCGATCACATGCGAGGCCTTGACCCGCAAGTTGTACTGCTGCGCGAGCCACTTCATCACCCTCACATCATCAATGTCCGCCCAATCGCCCGTGCCGCCGCCATAAGGCGCCGCACGCAGCTTCACGATCTTCGAACTGAATGCGCTGTAGCTGATCACCCCGGCCCAACGCTCATCGTTGGCCAGGATCAACTCGACGTTCTGCATGTGCGCAATCAGCGCGCCGCTTTCGCTACGGGCTAGCAGATCCTTCCAACCACCAGCAGCCGGCGGCTTGACCACCGCCAACACCTGACGGCGCACAGCCTCCAAACCTTCCGCAACATGCAGATCGTTGAAGTCGGTCCACTTGGCTTCCCGCTCACTGGAAAAGATCGGCGCGACCACCTGGCCGCCGACAATCAACGCCGCGTTGTTGGCTTTCTCTTCACCGGGGTTCCACGCGTCGCCATTCGGCTTCGTGGTCTTCCAGTCATCATCTCGGCAGACGATCAGCGGGCAACCGGCGAAACGCTCGCGCATGGCCTTGCAAACCACCAGCAAATTGCCCGCGTCAAACGCAACGGCCACGGTGAGTGAGGTGGCCATATGCAGACTTGCGCCGGTCGCGTAACCCTCACACACCAGCACCGGCTCGCCCGGATCCGGGTGCGGCCCTATCAGATGGAAAGCGCCCTCCTTCGACATGCCGTAAGGCCAGTAGGACTTGTCTCGGCCGGTATCCTCTTGCTTGGTCGGAAACACCACCTGCAGGCCAACAATCTCGTCGCGCACATTGCTCATCGGCACCAGAAACGCACCAGAGCGCGGCGCGTATCGAACGCCGAAGCCAACGATCTGCTTGCGATCCAGATAGTCGCTACGGCCCTTCTCCGGCATGCGCTTGAACATACCGGCCGCTCGCTTGGCCGCACGACGTGCCGCGTTTGCAGAGATCTCAGCCGCCCGGCGCTTCGCCTCTTCCTGTCGAGCGCGCATAACCTCGCGCTCTTCAGGCGACATCCGCCCGGCCTTGATCTTGATCTTCTGCGACTCACCCGAACGCCAGTCACCGAACGCACCGAAGATCAGCGTCTCGCCTTTCTCCGTGCGTTGTTCATGGACGACATACCAACCATTCTTTTCCTTGCCCTTGTCCTGCGAAGTCTTACACCGGGTCAGCTTGCCAAACACCAGCGGCTGCGCAGGCTCAAGGCCGTAGTCCGCGAATTGCCCCAACACTTCATCGAGCATGGATGGCCTCCATGATCTCCTCGACCTCCTGGCAGCTCACGCATTGCGTGCAGCCAGGAACAGCTAAACGTCGTCCCTCGGGGATTGGGCTGTCGCAGTTTTCACAGAATAGAAACGAATGCGCCGCCAATGCAGGTTTAGCGGCGTTGCGTGCAGCGAGCGCCTGATCGATACGCTCTTGCACCAGGTCATTTGCGAAGTCAGCAATGTCAGCCACGATCAACACCCCGCGTCGTCTGGTTGACATACGTGGCGCGGTTGAACAAACCCAACAGCCCTTGAATGCCTCGAAACACCTGCAGGCGAATCGCGGCCAGTTCTTCATCAGAAACCACACCATCGCCAATGCTCTTGGCCCAGGTATCCGCCAGATCCGCGACTTGTCGGAAGTACTCGGCAATCCCCGTGGTCAACGTCTCGGGCATATCGTTGGTGTACGCCTCCGCCAGTTCCTGCCAAGTCGTGTCACCGACCAACGCATGCACCGCATCCAGAATGCGGCGATCCTTGGTCAACTCCAGAATCTCGCCGAACTCTTGAATATTCACCGTGTGACTTGGGTGGGTTGGGGACAGCTTGTGTTGCAGCGTGGTCGCATTACGGCCGGTGGTGGCGGCGATGGCTGCGGCGCCGCCGGGGTAGTCCCGCGCGGCATGGTAAAGCGCGAGATCGAGCGGCAAAACTTCCCGCTGCGCCCGCTCAACAGAACTCAGAGCGATACGGCTCATGGCATTAATCCTTGTAAGTTGCCAGTGCCGCGCGACATGCAGTGGTGATACATTTGCCGCGTGGCTTGAAAGGGCCCAAACGCCGGCTAGATCTTAGGGATCGATACCGGCACCGTGCCGGGGCAAGCAATCCGTTGCTCACCCCTGGCGCAACAGCTGCCAAATCTGTGGTGGAAGAGGCAGCAACACCAAGGCTTCCGAGCCCTGGAAAAGCGCGATAAAGGGAGGTGGTTGCATGTGGTGTGCCCGCCTACCTTTATCGCGACCCGACAGCGCTGTGGTGGTGCGTGCCGGGAGGAACTGGGCGGCCTGTGGGTCGCCTTTTTTCTGACTATGCAGCTTTAGATGTAGCGTCTTCAGTGACTCCGAAATGCTCCAAGACCTCACCTAACGAGACAAACCCTTCACTCTCACGCGCCAAAGATTTGATCAAAGAAACACTGGGATCCTTGCTCGCATATTTAACGTGAAGGCGCAGGTAGCTGACTGCTATCCGACAGCGCTGTGCGTAAGACGCCAGCTCATTCGAATTCAAACGGTTTATGTATTCACGCAGTTTCATTTCGATGTACCTCCTCGCCCCCAATTTAACCATTAAGGTTAATTTTTGCAACACCAGAATGGACATTCACCCATTAGGTTAATCCGGCCAGAATCGGCTCATGAAAATCTCAGATACCCGGCTCCAAAATTTCCGAAGAGTCTTGGCAGAGAAAAAGCTGCGCTTGACTGATATCGCTGATCTCTTGGGCAAAGCTCCCGCCCAAGTAAGCGCCTTTGGCGGTAAAAACCCCTCCAAAGGCATTGGTGATCAAATCGCTCGAGAGATAGAGAAGGCACTCGATTTGCACAATGGATATCTCGACATGCCCTACGGCCTAGGAGAATTCAACAACGCGACAGTGCTAAGCCATACAGGACGTAAATTGCCAGTCATAGGTTCAATTGCCGCAGGAAGCTGGTGCGAATCTCATGGCAGCTTTGACCCTAGAGACGCAGAGGAATGGATCGATGCACCAGGGCCCGTTGGTCCCCGCGCGTTCATCCTCCGAGTAGAGGGTATGAGTATGGAACCAAAATTTATGCAGGGGGATAAGATAGTAATCGACCCTTCACTTGAGGCGTTACCTGGGCACTTTGTAGCCGCGAAGAGAAGCAGAGATCAAGCTGCAACTCTTAAACAGCTAAAACAAGAAGGTGGCGAGCAGTACTTGTATGCTCTCAACCCTGACTGGCCTGAGCGAATCATTCGAATGACGGAAGAGTGGAGTATCTGCGGTAGAGCAAGATGGAAAATATCTGACTTATAGTTAACCAAAAAGGAATATTGACTCAATGGACGAAAACGATCTGAACTATGACTTTGAAGATGATGAAGTGGTTTCAGGCCTTTATCCAGATGAACCACCTTTTGACGATTATAACTATCAAGAATTTTCGCTCAATCCAGAAAAACCACTAGTTCTACTTCTTGGAAGAGTTGGAGGTGAAGGCGCACTTAACCTTCTAACAACCACAAAACGCCAATACAAAAAAAAGCTTCTAGAATCAACCCCGGAGAACTGGGAGTCGATCATCCAGTATTTCGATGTATTCGAAATAAATTCAGTCCTTATAAAAATCAGCAACAACGTATTCCACAACCTGTACGACCAACGCTACGACTTGGTTAAACAAGAATTATTTTCCCGAATATCGAAAGTACGACATATTGTTTTCATCGACGAGCACACACTTAACAGAGTCAACATCTCAAACGTAAGCATGGTTAACTCTCGCTTACCGAAAATTGTTGCTCGGTCGGTGCTAGATTGGCTTGAAGAGATGGAGATAGACATTACGCCTTTCAGCCGAACGGCAGAAATGAATGTTCTATCTGAACATTTTCTAGTAGAGACAGAGAAAAACCTGATATTTCGGATGTACATACCTAATGGCCGTATTTGGTCAGAACAAACTGAAAGATTGCTTCAACTGTTCAAAGACTACTTAGGTCGCGTATCAAAAATAAAAACACGGCTCGATCAGCGAACGACTGACAACGGAACTGTATACGAGTTTCACGGCGAAGAAGAGCATTCTGATAGCAGCATGCAGGATAGGTTTAAAGATTTCTCCTCTTTAATGGACTTATGCAGCACAGATATTGCCGCAGCGGAAGAACTACTGCGCGACTCTGAAATGAACCCAAACGAAGCAACTTCCATCATTACTAAATTCGCTAAAGAATCGAAACGACTTCAACTAGACATAAAGCACGAAAGTGAAATAAAACTGCTTTCCCTCAGACACCGCATGGAGTCCGAACTGGCAGATATAACTCAAAATTCTAGTGAAAAGCTTTTCATTGAAAACATAGTCAACACAATAATTCCCTCAGTACTGAACAGCAGCCCTATATCTTCTTTTAGCACCACAACGGCTACGGGACTTCAAAGCAACTTCAACATCGCCCCGCCACCAAACGTAAGCAATCAAATAATAAATATTGCAAATATTGCAATTTCCCAAGAGATTCGCGGCAATCAATATCTCGGCACTGAAGACCTTAAAATCATCGAACTGATTAGCCAGTTTGGTGGCAAGTCGAAAGCGAGTCTGGAATCAGCAGTCCATGAGTTAGCCGATCCCGGTATACCGGATCCAGAAAGGCTCGGAGCGAAACAAAAAATCAAGAAATTCCTGCTTGGACTCGGCTCGCACGCAACAGATCTCGGTGTCGGCATCCTCCAAACCTATATCGAAAGCAAGCTAGGCTTGTAGAAAAAGGGTTAATTTATTGTTGCATAGTTAACCTTTATGGTTAATATTTGCCTCACTCTTCCACCACAGAGCGAGGCAACACCATGCACACCACAGCAACCCTGCACGTCCACCCGGCCGCTGCCAACCCCTTCCAAATCTTTGAGATCCGGCGCCTAGCCCGCGAGTGCGGCTGCGCGTTCGCCATCAGCAAACCGAAGCTGACAGCACGCACCTCTCCTGCCCCAGTCAATCCGAACGGCGGAGGGCATGCAGCATGATCAAGTACAAAATCGACAACCGCACCCTGCAGCTGCTCAATGCTCAGGTCAACCTGACCGAGACTTTCAACCACGTTCTACGGACCGCGCCTAGGCGCGAGTGCCTGGCGTTTCGCCTCAAGGTTGAACGTGGCATCTCGGAAAGCACCTTCGTCGTGGAGCTGGGCAGCGAACGCCACACGCTGACCCTGCCGAACGAAAAGAAGATGCATCTCAAGCTGGCCGACTTCATCGAAGAAATCGCCAACGGCCCGTTCGACGCGAGCAATACCAGCGACCTGCTGCATCGCCCCCACGCCAGCCGCGAATACGGCCGCTTTGAGGTATCGGATAAGCAGCGGGTGTTCGAGCTGGTACGCACCGGCGGCGTGCTGAGCCTCGACATGGGTTTCGACTACCCACTAATCGTCGCGCTTCATCGCACTCACTCTCGATCAGGTGTCACCACCATCCTGAGCATCGGTAACAAAAGCCCACACACGCGTTGCTTCACCGTGTACGGCAGCGATGTCGAGATCTACGGCAAGGTCAGCGAATCCATTAACCACCTTGCTGCAGCGGCAACTCCAGCTGCGCACGCGGCATGAGGGGCACACCATGGAACGCACCCTCGCCCAAGCCGCAACCCACCTCGGTCTGACTCGGCCGAAGCTCATCGCACGCATGCGTGAAAAAGGTCTGCTTAACGAGCGGAACCTACCGGCCTATCCCAACCGTGATCGCGACTTCCTGCGAATCAAGGACGGCCAGTGGTACCACGATCAGCTCGGCATGCAGTACAGCCAGTCGACCAAGGTGAAACAACCTGGCATCCGCTGGCTAGCGGAACAGTTGGGTATCGATCTGCCTGCAATCCCGGCAGACAGCCGTGACGTGGCCTAGGGAATACGCCCGCCAGATCATCGCTATGCGGACACGAGAGGAGCGCAACGCCGCGCTCCTCGAAGTGCCCGAACATCTGCGCGAGCTGACCAGAACGCACTGCTTGAACGCCTGGAACCACCCGGCCAAAAAACAACGCAAGGAGGCCCAACAAAGCCATGAGTAACACAGCACAAAACCCGCTGCGCCTGCACCCGGCGCCGGAATCAGCCACCGTCGAACTGCTTTACCGCATCTTTGGCGACGTCCTGATCCCGCTCGACAAAGTGCGTGAGCAGTACTTTCGCAACCTCAATGAGCAATCGTTCGTGGCCGAGATCAGCAGCGGCCGCATCCAGCTCCCAATCACCACGCTGGACACCAGCCGCAAGGCACCGAAGTACGCACACATCAGGCACGTCGCCTCCCTGATCGACATCCGTGCCTACAAAGCTGACGAAGACATGCAACGGCAGCAGGACGACACCAACGAGTAACAACCACAAACAGAGCGGCTGCCACCACCAGCCAATGACATCACCAGGAGCACACCACATGACCGCAATTCAGATCTGCGCACTCATCGCCCTAATCGCCCTCGCCGCCCTCCTTGTCTGGGCGGGCTACAGAATGGGTTACAGCGACGGCAAATCTACCGGCGTGGAGGAAGGGCAAGAGATCCAGCACGCCGCAAGCGCCAAGAACATTCGCGAATTGAAGGCGTCCCTCCACTTCATCACGGCCGAACGTACCCGCTTGGCGCACTACAGCAAACGTCTGGAGGGAGCGCTGGCATTCGGTGGCCCTGAACATCTTGCACTGCTGGAAATCGCCGAAAAACTCCGGATTGCCGCAGAAACATTCAGTGCCTTCCGCACCGGTAAAAAGCTGGAGCGCGACACCCGCGTACTACGTGATAAGGCACTCGACATGGCTCAGCAATTGGCTCCTTTCAATGCAGGAGACGCAGCATGACCGAGAACCTCACTCAACCCGGCAACCCCCGCTACACGGCACACGCTTTACCAGCGGCTGACGAACCAACGCGCAACCAAACCTCAGAGGAAAGCGGCATGCAAAAGGACCGGCACAACACCCAATCCACGACCGCTTTGCTCTGCAAAGAAACAGGCGTCGACACACTAGAAACAAACAGTCTCTGCTGCGAAGCAGCAGGCATTATTGCCTCTTCCAGCAGCACCACCGAGGCGCTTATACCCCACGAAAAGCTGCGCGAGGCAGCTACACCCAATGCAACGCTAATCGCTCAGAATCGCCCGCCCGCGCAGCCTGTTGTGGGGTATAAGCAAGCTCAATTAGTCGCTGACAAGCTCCATACTCATCAAGGCGTCGGCCGCAATCTTGATCTTTTGGGAGCTATGAGCCAGCACCGTTGCGCACCTCATACGATCCACCTGAGGTTCAGAGAGAAGTCTGGCCATTACTGTGGCCTTCTCCAAAGCGCCGCGAATAGCCATAAACGGCTCGACCATTTCCGGCAACGGGAGGTCAACCGGGCTGACAACTTTCATAGCCATCAAATGCTCTTCGGCCTCAGTCAAAACCTCGACTCGCTTGGCAGTATCAGACTCATGCAGCGAATCAAAGTTAACGAACAGCACGTGGCTGACCTCAGCTGCTCGCTTGGCAATACCGCATACCAGTCGAAATATAACTTCATCGCGCTGCCGGCGAGCGCGAGCCGTATCTCTTGCCTGTTTGTTCCCAATGTAGAAAGCCGCACCTACAGCTGCAATGCCTCCGATCGCCTGAACCCAAGCAGCTGCACTTTCACTAGACCAGCCTTTGAGAAGAAGCGTAATCACTACCCCAAGACACAGGCTACCAGGAGGAGAGAGGATTATTTTGTACAACGTGCTGGTGTTGATCTTGATCTCTGCGGACCACATAAATGGCTCCTAGCCATTACTCAAAAAAGCAGTTTGAACACTTCCACAAGCCTCGTCCATGAACTTGAAAACCTGACTAATTCAAGCTTTAGGCAGCATCCCACCGCTCGCCCCCATATGCCAGTACATGGCTGGAGGGCGGCAGTATGAGTGCAGCTGAGAAGATTGATCTCTACATCAACCCGGGAGCCTGGTTCCGCCAAGACTTGCTTTACCCAGTGTTTGGACTCAGCACAGAAGCAGTCCGCAAGTATCGCTCTCGCGGACTTTGGCTTGAGGGCAAGCACTACCGAACCGACCCCGCCAATGTGCTGGTTTACAACAAGGAAGCAATTGAAAAGTGGATGGCAGGTCAACCATGAGTGACAAGATGCCCACAGGTGTCGAGATGAACGGCAAACAGCTGCGCATCTGGTTCATCTTCAATGGCCAGCGATGCCGGGAACCACTTGAGGGGATCTCGAAGGTTAACAAAGCTGCGATTGCCTATGCCGACAACAAACGCCGCACAATCCTTGCAGAGATCAAAGAGGGCCGCTTTGACTATGCGGCCCACTTTCCCAACTCTCCCAGGGCAGCAATGTTCACAGGGACAGGCGGACCGTCTCTTAAGCGCACCGTGAAGGAAGGTATCGACCGATGGCTGGAGGTTCAGCGCGCACTCAAAGCATCAAGTACCGTCGTTAACTACATCAGCAAGGCCAAGCACGTCGAAAACAAATTCGGCAAACGCCGAATCGTGGACATCAGCAAGAGCGATATAGAACTGTTTCAAGCGCAACTGCTGAAGCAAGGCCTATCCCCAAAGACAGTGAACGACATCTTCACCGTCGTCCGAGGAGTCTGGGCTGACGCCTTTGGCGACGGTATTTTGAAAGCCAACCCACTGGACCGAATCAGCAACGTCGGTTCGGACGTCGACCTCGAGCACGCCGATCCCTTCAGTCGCACAGAGATTGAGTTGATCGGCAAAGCGGATCCGGACAGACGAGCTGACGCCCGAATGATTGAGTTCAACTGCTGGACCGGGCTGTCTTTGTCGGAGCTTATCGGACTGGCCGTTGAAGACGTCGATCTTGAAGCCGGACTGGTATACATCCGACGGGCATTGGTTGTGGGAGAATTCAAAGTCCCCAAAGAGCGCTCCAGGGTCAGAGTCGTTGAACTGATAGGCCCTGCTCTCGAACTCATGAGGGAGATTATGGCCGCCGCTAAGGATGTAAAAGCCGAAGAGATCACTGTTATCCAGCGTGACAACATCACCTCCAAGAAAATGAAAGTGAGGCTCCTTTTCCGCAGCTCTACAAGTGGCCTGCTATGGAGCGGCAAAACCATCAGTAACTGGTTCACTGCCCACTTGACCAAAGCCGAGGTTCGCCACCGTGGAGCTAACCAGTGCCGTCACACGTTCGCGAGCCAGGCTTTGTCGAGCTATGTTCCGGTCGAATGGGTGGCCCGCCAGCTAGGTCACAGTGATACCACCATGGTGAAGAGACACTACGGGCGCTGGATACCGTCAGACACCAAAAGCATGGCGGCGATGGTCTCCGAGATGATGGGATTTGGCGCTAAAAAGGATGGCGCTGAACGGCCAATTTGATTGTATTGAATGCACGACAGCGAGCGGCTGAATACACGGTTATACCGTTTTTTCAGCTGCCTTTACTGCCTCAACACGAGCTTTGTGGGCCGCCTTTCTGAAGCGACGGTAGCTACGAGGATAAATAACAACCTTTTTTCCGCTCTTCTTCTCATCAGTTTTTTTTGCTGAGTCGTCAAACTCACGCCAAACGGCCTCAATCGCTCCGACCAAAGGAGCGAAAAACATGCGAGGAGTTTCTCTCGCTGCTTTCAGGAACTCGTCTTTCAGCATGCTCATTTTTCGGTAGCCTCAATCCAGATTTCTCGGATGTATTTCCAAGTGGCACCTAATAACATTATCACAAAAAGCCCAACGTCGAGTGCCAACAGAAGGCGCTCAACCCATCCCAGCACAGTCACCAGAGTTTCGCTCGCACCAATGGTCTGGAGCCAGTGAACGAACAGCTCAAGTGCCGTAGCAACGCCAGCCACGATAGCGAACATTGCGGTGCCAACCATGATATGACCCACCAGGTGAATCGACGCCTTCGCCAATCCTTTGCTTTCGCTCACGCTACACCTCCGTAAATTGGCGGCTGATTCTACCTAGGCCTTCCCGTTCACCGCTATCCATAATTTCGTGAAAAGAGCATTCACGCTGAGCTTTCGAAATGGTGGGCTTAGGCGCTGAAGAAAACGGCGCAGAGCGGGCAGCGGTGGCTTAGAACGGGCAGTTTTTGCCCTAAATCTGCCCTAATTCTGTCCGTGAAAACGAAAAAGCCCCCGTAATCATCAATGATTACGGGGGCTTAGTCTTATTCAATAATGGCGGAGAGATAGGGATTCGAACCCTAGGTACCGGTGAAGGTACAACGGATTTCGAATCCGTCCCATTCGGCCACTCTGGCATCTCTCCAACGGCGCGCATCATAACAACACTTTTACCGAAAGCAAACCCTCTTTCGAAAATTTCTCCGTGCTATCAGATGCTTGCGTCGATTAAAGCGGTACACCCAGACGATTGGCGACTTCTTCGTAGGCTTCGATAACGTCACCGAGGCCCTGGCGGAAGCGGTCCTTGTCCATCTTCTTCTTGGTGTCCTTGTCCCACAGACGGCAGCCGTCCGGGCTGAACTCGTCACCCAGGACGATGGAGCCGTCGCTGAACACACCGAATTCAAGCTTGAAGTCCACCAGCAGCAGGCCGGCGTCGTCGAACAGTTTGCTCAGGACTTCGTTGACCTTGAGCGACAGTTCTTTCATGCGCGCCAGTTGCTCGGCGGTGCCCCAACCGAACGCCACGACGTGGGATTCGTTGATGAACGGGTCACCCTTGGCGTCGTCCTTCAGGAACAGTTCGAAGGTGTACGGGTTGAGCTTCATGCCCTCTTCGACGCCCAGACGCTTGACCAGGCTGCCGGCGGCGTAGTTACGCACGACGCACTCGACCGGGATCATGTCCAGCTTCTTCACCAGGCACTCGTTGTCGCCCAGCAGTTTGTCGAATTGGGTCGGGATGCCGGCCGCTTCGAGTTTCTGCATGATGAAGGCGTTGAACTTGTTGTTCACCATGCCTTTGCGGTCGAGCTGCTCGATGCGCTTGCCGTCGAACGCCGAGGTGTCGTTGCGAAACAGCAGGATCAAGCGGTCAGCGTCGTCGGTCTTGTAAACCGATTTGGCTTTGCCGCGGTAGAGTTCTTCACGTTTTTCCATGATGGGCTCCGCTTGCTAAGTAGATGGGCTAGGCGATATGGCGCCAGTCGAGCCCTGAATCTTGATCGGCCAGTTGCAGCCAGTCCGGGTCGCACCCGAGGGTGTCGACGAAACATTGCCGGGCCAGCTGCGGCAGGTTGTTCTTGCTGCTCAGGTGGGCGAGAACCAGATGCTGCAAGCCCTGCCACCCCAACTCGGCCACCAGGAATGCCGCCTGATGGTTGTTCAAATGTCCCAGCTCGCCGCCCACCCGCTGCTTGAGAAAGTAGGGGTAATGACCACGGGCCAGCATGTCGCGGCAATGGTTGGACTCGATCATCAATGCATCGAGATCCCGATAGCCGTCCAGCACCCGCTCGCAGTAGGAACCCAGGTCGGTCAGCAGGCCGAAGCGCCGCTGCTCGTGATCACTGAATACGTACTGGGTCGGCTCATGCGCATCATGGGCCACGGCAATGACCCCGATGCTCAGTGCGCCGATCTGTAACTGCTCGCCGCCGGCCAGAAAGCCTGCGGGTTCGATCGGTTTGCGCATCCCGCGCAGTGTGCCGCGACTGAGGTAGACCGGCAGATTGTAGCGCCGAGACAGCAAACCCACGCCATGCACGTGGTCGGCATGTTCGTGGGTTACGAGTATCGCGCTCAGCTGCGCCGGGTGCACACCCAGGCGCAACAGGCGTTTTTCGGTTTCCCGCAGGGAAAAACCACAATCCACCAGCACAAACGTATCAGCGCTGGCGATCAGCGTGCCGTTCCCTTGGCTACCGCTGCCGAGAACGGCAAAGCGCATGTGATCAGCCCAGGTTGTCCTGAATCACGCTCAACACTTTGCGGGCCACATCGGCCGGCGCAACGGTATTGATGTTCTTCTCGACGGTTACCTGAACGTTCTCACCGACCTTGCTCAGGCGAACCTGATAACGCTCGGCGCGGGCTTCAACTTCTTCCTTGGTCGGCGCACTGCCGAACAGGCTGCTGAAGAAACCAGGCTTGTCGTCTTTCTTCTCGGCTTTTTCGGCCAGGTTGATGTAGTACAGGCCCAGGCTGCGGTTGATGTCTTCAACGCGCCATTGCCCTTGCTCCAGCGCACGACCGACGCTCGACCAGGCACGATCCAGGTCCGGACCGACGTTCAGTACCGGGTTGCCGCTGCCGTCTTCGCTGAGGCTGACACGGCTTGGGGTATCGAAATCACGCGAAGCCAGCATCGACACCGAACCGCCCTTCTCGGCAATCCGGCTCATGCTCGCGAGCATGTCGTCGACCAGTGCTGCGTCCAGGCCAGTGTTGACCGAGCGGTTGGTGAAATCGACGTCGGCAGTGCTGCCGGCAGGACGCTCGGCGCTGACCACGTAGATTTCACTGGTGTTGCGCTGCACGCCTGGCTCGATGCGTACCCGCACGCGGGTTTCGCTGTCGGCGCCGACACCGGCTGCGCTCAGGCGCTTGGCCATGGCCGCGGACAGCTCGTCGGAATGCTGCCAGGTGGTGGTGAACTCGCCGGTTTGCGGGCGCTGTTCATCCAGACGGAAACCGTTGTCCTGGAAGAACTGCACCGCCACTGGCCAGACTTCGGCCGGTGGGTGCTGGGCCACGACCCAACGCGAGTCACCGCTCTTCTGCAGCGAGTAGTCGCTGGCATCGGCAACCGCCGTCAGCGGTTGCGGACGCGGCACCACGTATTCGCCCTTGGCCGTGTCATCGGCCACGTTGCGCGGGATCGGCAACAGCGGATCCAGACGCTTGGAGGTGCTGACGTTCGGTGGCAGTTGCATCGGTGCAGTCTGTTGCGCTTCCAGGTAATCGCTACCACGGTCACGGAAATAACCTTCCGGGCCCCAGACCCATCCGCAGCCACTGGTGCTGGAGATAATCAAGGCAAGTGCGGAAAGTCCGGCCATTCGCTTCATGCGTTGTACTTCCTCAATTAAACCAGGACGCTGCACTGGCGCAGGGCCGTGCGAAGCGTTTCATGACAAGGAGCGCTCAGCCAGGTCAACGGCAGGCGGATGCCTTCGTGCATCAGGCCCATTTCGACCAAAGCCCATTTCACCGGAATCGGGTTGGCTTCGATGAACAGGTCCTTGTGCAACGGCATCAGTTTTTCGTTGATCGCCCGTGCGGTATCGGCGTCGCCCTTCAGCGCCGCCTCGCACAGGTCAGCCATTTCGCGCGGGGCGACATTGGCAGTCACGGAGATGTTGCCTTTGCCACCCAGCAGGATCAGTTCGACGGCGGTCGGATCATCGCCGGACAGCACGATGAAGTCCTTGCTCACGCCGTCGATGATGGCTTTGGCGCGTTTCAGGTCGCCGGTGGCTTCCTTGATGCCGATGATGTTCGGCACGGTGGACAGGCGAATCACGGTCTCGGCCTGCATGTCGCAGGAGGTGCGGCCGGGAACGTTGTAGAGAATCTGTGGAATGTCGACCGCTTCGGCAATGTGCTTGAAGTGCTGGTACAGGCCTTCCTGGGTCGGCTTGTTGTAGTACGGCACGACCAGCAGGCAGGCGTCGGCGCCGGCTTCCTTGGCGTTGCGGGTCAGTTCGACAGCTTCGCGAGTCGAATTGGCGCCAGTACCGGCGATTACCGGGATGCGCCCGGCAACCTGCTTGACCACGGCTTTGATGACGGCGATGTGTTCTTCTACATCAAGCGTCGCCGATTCGCCGGTGGTACCGACCGCGACAATGGCATGGGTGCCGTTTTCAAGGTGGAAGTCCACGAGTTTTCGGAGGCTGTCCCAGTCAAGACGCCCTTGTGCATCCATGGGTGTGACCAGTGCCACCATACTGCCCCGAATCATGAAAACGCTCCTGCCGGAAAAAGAGAGCGGTAATGGTACTGGCGCCAAGATGCTTGCACAAGCGAAGTACTGCGCCGCCATTCCCCTTGGCGTCGGTTTTCGCTACCCTTCAGACTTTGATCGGTACCGATCAGCTTGTACGCCGGGTTCCAGTCTCCCTTTTCGGCCTCCCAGGTCCCGTTCCAGCGTCGCTGCGGCACGCTCCACTATTATTGGAGCGAATTGCGAGCCGTGGCCCGGGGCTTTCTGAATCGGCACACGCAGACGCATCCCGACGCTCAACGCCCATCGACCTACCGACCGCTCATCGCTTTAGGAATGCTGCATGTCCACCCCCACAGTTCGCGAACAATTCCTTGTCATCAGTGCCCTTGGCGCCAACCCCATGGAGCTGACTAACGTCCTGTGCCGCGCCAGCCATGAAAATCGCTGCGCCGTCGTCACCTCCCGCCTGACCCGCCACGGCGAGTGCAGTGCCCTGGTGCTGGAGATCTCCGGCAGTTGGGACGCCCTGGCCCGCCTCGAAGGCAGCCTGCCGACCCTGGCCAAGCGTCACGCGTTCACCGTCAATGTGGTGCGCAGCGCGGCGCTGGAAAATCGCCCGCAGGCGCTGCCGTATGTGGCCTACGTCAGCTCGGCGTATCGCCCGGACATCATCAATGAGCTGTGCCAGTTCTTCATGGACCACAACGTCGAGCTGGAAAACCTGACCTGCGATACCTATCAGGCCCCGCAGACCGGCGGCACCATGCTCAACGCCACATTCACCGTGACGCTGCCGGCCGGCACCCAGATCAGTTGGCTGCGCGACCAGTTCCTGGATTTCGCCGACGCGATGAACCTGGATGCCCTCATCGAGCCTTGGCGCCCACAAAACCCAATGTAAGGAAGCTCTCATGGCCGTTGTCATCGACCAACCCGTTGCGGATTTCGAAGCACCTGCCACCAGCGGGCAAACCGTCAGCCTGTCTGCCCTGAAGGGTCAGCAAGTGGTGATCTACTTCTATCCGAAGGACAGCACCCCGGGCTGCACCACTGAAGGCCAGGGCTTTCGTGACCAGTACGCGGCGTTCAAGGCTGCCAACACGGAAATCTTCGGTATCTCCCGCGACAGCCTGAAGTCCCACGAGAACTTCAAGTGCAAGCAGGAGTTTCCGTTCGAGCTGATCAGCGACAAGGACGAAGCCGTCTGCCAGCTGTTCGACGTGATCAAGCTGAAGAAACTCTACGGCAAGGAATATCTTGGCGTTGATCGCAGCACGTTCCTGATTGATAAGGACGGCGTGCTACGTCAGGAATGGCGCGGCGTGAAAGTGCCGGGGCATGTGGATGCCGTTTTGGCTGCAGCTCAGGCCCTGAATAAAGCCTGAAGATCGAAAGATCGCAGCTTGCGGCGACTCCTGCATCGGGAATGCATTGCCTGTAGGAGCTGCTGAAGGCTGCGATCTTCTTGCTTTTATAGCAATGGAGCTACAACAGGTTCCTTGCGCGGCCACGCATCCAGCACGGCCTTGAACAGCGTCGCCAATGGAATCGCAAAGAACACCCCCCAGAAACCCCACAGCCCGCCAAACAACAGCACCGCGCAGATGATTGCCACCGGGTGCAGGTTGACCGCTTCAGAAAACAGCAACGGCACCAGCACGTTGCCATCCAGCGTCTGAATGATCCCGTAGACCGCCATCAGGTAGATGAACTGATCGCTCCAGCCCCACTGGAACAGCGCGATCAGCAGCACCGGCACGGTCACCACCACCGCGCCGACGTACGGCACGACCACCGACACGCCTACCAGCAACGCCAGCAGCGCCGCATAGTTGAGGCCGAGGGCGACGAACGCGATATAGGTCACGCCGCCACAGATCACGATCTCGATGACCTTGCCGCGAATGTAGTTGGCGATCTGTCGGTTCATTTCCTGAGCAACCCGGGTGATCAGCGCCCGCTCACGGGGCAGATAGCCCCGTACCCACTCGCCGATCATGGCCCGATCCTTGAGGAAGAAGAACACCAGGATCGGCACCAGCACCAGGTAGATCATGATGTTGACCAGCAGCGGCAGACTCGACAGGGAAAAGGTCAAAGCCCATTGTCCGAACTTGCCGATTTCGCCACGCGCCACTTCGATCGCCTGCAGCACCTGCTCGTCGGAGACCAGGTGCGGATAGCGTTCAGGCAGCAACAGCAGCAACGACTGCCACTTGGCGAGCATCCCCGGCAGCTCGTTGAACAGCGTGATCAACTGGTGCCAGAGCAACGGCACGACCACCACGATGAACACCAGCAACACGCCCATGAACAGCGCAAACACCAGCCCCACCGCCGCCGCACCCGGCATTCGCAGGCGCTCAAGGGCGACGACCAGGCCTTGCATCAGATACGCCAGCACCATCCCGGCCAATACCGGCGCGAGCATGCCGCCGAGGGTAAGCACCGCGGTGAAGGCAAGGAACAGCAGCACCGCCAGCACCACCGCCTCCTCATCGGAGAAGTAGCGCTGAATCCAGTCGCGTAACACTTTGAACATCAATAATCCTTAGGTCTTTTACGCGGTGGGTTTCAGGCTTTTTTCAACCAGTAACGGTAAACGCCCGCTTCGTCTTCTTCGCGCAGCAGCGTATGACCGGCCAGACGGGCAAAGGTGCGGAAGTCGCGCTGCGAGCCCGCATCCGTGGCGATCACCTTGAGCACGGCGCCGCTGGGCAGCTTGTTGAGCTCCAGTTTGGCCTTGAGCAACGGCAACGGGCAATTCAGGCCACTGGCGTCCAATTCACAGTCATGGGCCACAGCGTCAGTCATTGCGTCACTCCGGTTCAGGTGTTTGAGGCGCCTAGAATATCTGGTCGCAGGCCCGGTGTCCGGCTACAGTAAGGTCTTTGTCTTCTAAGGCTTTGTGCATGACTTTTCTGCGCCCTACCCTGCTGACGCTCGCTTGCCTGCTCGCCTCACCGGGCTTTGCCGACGATCTGCCGTCACTTGGCGACGCCAGTTCTGCCATTGTCTCGCCGCAACAGGAATACCAGCTCGGCCGCGCCTGGCTGGCAATGTTGCGTAGCCAGGTTGCACAGCTCAATGACCCGCAACTCAAGGATTACGTCGAGTCCAGCGTCTACAAACTGGTAGAAACCAGTCAGGTCACCGACCGGCGCCTGGAATTCATCCTGATCAACAGCCCGCAACTCAACGCCTTCGCCGCGCCTGGTGGGGTGGTCGGGGTCAACGGCGGGCTGTTCCTCAATGCGCAGACTGAAGGTGAATACGCCTCGGTACTGGCGCACGAACTGGCTCACTTGTCGCAGCGCCACTTTGCCCGTGGCGTCGAGGCCTCGCAGCGGATGCAGGTGCCGATGATGGCTGCGTTGCTGGCCGGCATCGTGATTGCCGCCGCCGGTGGCGGTGATGCCGGGATCGCGACCATCGCCGGCACACAGGCCGCGGCGATTCAGTCGCAACGGACCTTCTCGCGGCAGAACGAACAAGAAGCCGACCGTATCGGCATCCTCAACCTGGAAAAGGCCGGGTACGACCCGCGGTCGATGCCGACCATGTTCGAGCGTTTGATGCGCCAGTACCGCTTCGACGCCAAGCCACCGGAATTCCTGCTGACTCACCCGGTCACCGAATCGCGTATCGCCGACACCCGCAACCGCGCAGAGCAGGCACCGGCCGGTGGCATCGAAGACAGCATGCGCTATCAACTGATTCGCGCCCGCGTACAACTGATCTACGAAGAAACCCCGGGGCTGGGCGCCAAGCGTTTCCGCGCGCAACTGGACGAGAATCCGAAAAACGACGTGGCGCGCTATGGCCTGGCAATCGCCCAGATCAAGGGCGGTCAGCTCAATGAAGCCCGGGAGAACCTAAAACAACTGCTGGCCAAGTCGCCCAACGAGATCATCTACAACCTCGCGCAGATCGACCTGGACATCACCAACAACCGCCTGCCGGATGCGCAAACGCGAGTCGACCGGATGCTCACGCAGTATCCGGGCAATTACCCGCTGAATCAGGTTCGGGTCGATCTGTTGCTGAAACAGAATCGCACCGCCGACGCGGAGAAAGCCCTCGACAGCTTGCTCAAGTCTCGTCCGAACGATCCGGACGTGTGGTATCAGGTCGCCGAAACTCGCGGCCTGTCCGGCAATATCATTGGTCTGCACCAGGCTCGCGCCGAGTACTTCGCGCTGGTGGGTGATTATCGTCAGGCGATCCAGCAACTCGACTTTGCCAAGCGCAAGGCCGGGAGCAACTTCCCGCTGTCTTCACGCATTGATGCCCGCCAGCGCGAGCTGATGGAACAGGAGCGCATGATCAAGGACATGATGGGCTGAGTTCTCCTCTGCGTTGCAAATGTTCCAGGCACAAAAAAACCGCCTCTTTCGAGGCGGTTTTCTATTTCACCGCAACCGGATTATTCAGCCAGTTTGAAGGTGATGAAGCTGGCCCGGCCTTGGCGCAGAACGCGCATCGACACCGAACGGTTCTTCGGCAACGCCTTGGCAATGTCGGCGAACTCCTTGGTAGAGCCGATCGCCTGATTGTTCAGGTGAGTGATCACATCACCCGGCTGCAGACCGATCAAGGCCGCAGGACCGTCCTGAACTTCCTTGATGACCACCCCGCCTTTGAGGTCGTAGGTTTTCTTCTGCTCAGCGGTCAGTTCAACCACCGAAACGCCGAGGCGGTTGCTGCTGCTTTCCGCGCCGGACTTCGGCAGTGCTGCCAGCTCTTTGTCCTCATCCGGAATCGCGCCGACAGTCAGCTCGACATTCTTGCGCTTGCCGTCACGAATCACTTCAAGGCTGGCCTTGGCACCCGCCTTCAGTGCACCCACCAGATGTGGCAGGTCGGCAGACATGACGATCGGCTGGCCGTTCATGCTCAGGATCACGTCGCCTACTTGCAGGCCGCCCTTGGCTGCCGGACCGTCATCCTGGATCTGCGCAACCAGTGCACCGGCCGGCTTATCCAGACCGAACGACTCGGCCAGATCCTTGTTCACTTCCTGAATAACGACGCCCAACCAGCCACGGCTGACCTTGCCACCGCTCTTCAGCTGATTGGAAACGTCCATCGCCACATCGATAGGGATGGCGAACGACACGCCCATGAAGCCACCGGAGCGGGTGTAGATCTGCGAGTTGATGCCGACAACTTCACCATTGAGGTTGAACAACGGGCCACCGGAGTTACCCGGGTTGATCGGCACGTCGGTCTGGATGAAGGGAACGTAGTTTTCGTTCGGCAGGCTCCGGCCGACGGCGCTGACAATGCCTTGGGTCACGGTGTGGTCAAAGCCGAATGGCGAACCGATCGCCACGACCCACTGACCGGCCTTCAGGTCTTGGGACTTGCCGAGCTTGAGCACCGGCAGATCCTTGCCATCGATTTTCAGCAGGGCCACGTCGGAACGTGGATCGGTGCCGATCAACTTGGCTTTCATTTCACTGCGATCAGCCAGGCGCACGAGGATTTCGTCGGCGTCGGCAATCACATGGTTGTTGGTCAGGATGTAGCCATCGGCAGAGATGATGAAGCCCGAACCCAGCGATTGCGCTTCACGTTGACGATCACCGCGCGGCGAACGCTGCTGAGGCGGCATGCCGCGCTCGAAGAACTCGCGCAACATCGGCGGCAAGCCTTCCAGATCAGGCATCTGCTGGTTCACTTTGCGATCCGGCAGTTTCTGCGTGGTACTGATGTTCACCACTGCCGGCGAGGCCTGTTCAACCAGTTGGGTGAAATCCGGCAGGTCAGCCGCCTGGGCAGCAGGGACAGCCTGACCTAGCACCAGCACGGTGGCAAAGATGGAGAGATAAGACTTCAAGCTAAGTATCGACATACAGCTCCCGTTACGACGAGCAGGGTTAAGCGATATGGAGCAAGGAACACCGGGAACCGCAGGCCGGTATTTTTGTTCCGGGAACAACATACAAGGCCAGAGCCGTGAGGCTCTGACCTATAAAAAACTTTTGGGTGATTTGCAAATGAAAATGCTGAGCAAACATTTCATCTACGACTCGACGAAGAGGTGGAAGTGACTGAAATCAGCTCACTGCTTGCTGGTTGCAGCGCCATCGTTGCGCATCGACAAAGCAATCCGTTCGGCAGTGCCGATTGGAATTTCGCCGACCACCGTCACCATCATCTCGCCCTCAGGCGTCGTCAGGCGGCGGGACACAGCGACCGTAGGGCCCAACTGCGTGCGGGTATCGGTCACTGTTGCACCGTTGAGTGGTTCGAGGAACACCGAGAATCGCGCCAGCCCGTCGTCGTACATCAGGCTGTTGACTTGGGTTTTGGTTTCCGGGTCTTTGTGCGAGGTGCTGCTGGTCAGTTCGAAGCCTGGCGGTAGCCAGTCGGAATGCCAGAGCTGAGCAGTTTTCACCGCTGAAGCCTTGTCGCTGTCGAGCTTGATTGCCTTGCACTCGGCGCCGGCTTGCAGATCCTTGTCCGATGGAACTTCGGCGGTATCAAGGCTGGTGAACTGGAAACGTTCGAGCAACTGCCCCTTGTCATTGAGCAGCAATGACTTGAGCGGCAGGCCCGTCTGTTTGTCCAGATGCAGTTCAAAGCCATAGCGATGCTGGTCTCGCGGCGTCAGCGATACGATCACCGCATCCCGCCCGGCCACGCGCGACTTGCCGATGACAGCAAGGTCATACCAGTTTTTCAGCTTTTGAGGATCAAGCGCACGAGCGGTCGAGTTGGGAGAGTCTCCCAAACCCGCAATCAGGGTGCCGCTGACGCATTGAGTATGCCCATCAATGCGCACGACTTCCTGTGCAGAGCCGTCGAGCTGAACCAGCCGCTCGCGGACCTGACCATTCTGGACACGATGCCAGATGTTATGGGTAGAAAAACTACCGTTACGCTCGTAGACGAAGGTGCCCTGGAAGCTTTGCTGCTGCTCGGCCTGGCCCAGACGGGTCAACCAGTCCTGGGCCTCGTCGGCGTGCGCTGGAACAACAAACCAGCCACTGAGCAGAAGCGAAAGTAGAGGTATGGCGCGCATGATCCTCCTTAACGGTTTTCCATGCTTGCTGCACGCGCATAAGGCAAGGCGCTTTCAGTACCTTTCAACGCAGCCTGTTGGGCATGCTGGCGCAGGTAGCCTGGCAGACGCTGATCATGCCAGCCTGGCTGACCTTGCAGAACGCCATTGGCCATTGGGCCTGTGGTTTCCGAGCTTTCCTTATAGCCTGCCAGCACTGCCGGGCCTTTGGCTTGCGGAGCTACCAGCGAAGGCTGATTGGACTGCTGAGCCAGCTCCACACCCGCGATTTCGTCCTGGTTGTACAGGCGAACACCGGCCAATACGGCAACGGTCACCGAAGCGGCGACGGCCAGACGACCAAGGCTGCGCCATGGGCCACGGGATACTTTGGCCGGGGCCGTTTCGTCTTCCAGCGCAGCAGAGACTGCCGCAGCGATGTCCAGACGCGGAAGCAGCAGATCCTTGTGCATGGCTGCCCGAGCGATCTGATAACGAGCCCAGGTCTCACGGGTTTCAACATCGTCCAGTGCATTGATCACTCGACGCAATTCCAGTTCGTCCGCTTCGTTATCCATCACTGCGGACAGCGATTCCTGCAGGGCTTCACGACTCATGGCGTTCCTCTCTTGGCTGTCGCCGCTGTCTCAGTTTTCCTGCAACAACGGCTGCAGGGCTTTATCGATGGCCTCCCGGGCGCGGAAAATCCGAGAGCGCACGGTACCCACCGGACACTGCATGACGCTCGCAATGTCCTCGTAACTCAGACCATCGAATTCACGTAAAGTTAACGCCGTACGCAAATCCTCTGGCAGTTGCTGAATGGTTCGATGGACGGTGCCTTCGATCTCATCCCGCAGCAATGCGCGTTCCGGTGATTCGAGATCCTTGAGGCCATGATCGCCGTCGTAGAACTCTGCATCTTCAGAACTTACATCGCTATCCGGCGGCCGGCGGCCGCGTGAAACCAGATAGTTTTTTGCCGTGTTGATGGCAATGCGGTAAAGCCACGTATAGAACGCGCTGTCTCCGCGAAAGTTTCCTAATGCTCTGTAGGCCTTGATAAAGGCTTCCTGAGCCACATCCTGGGCTTCATGGGTGTCGTGCACGAAACGCACGATCAACCCGAGAATTTTGTGCTGATATTTCAGCACCAGCAGATCGAAAGCTCGCTTGTCGCCACGCTGAACGCGCTCGACCAGCTGCTGATCCTCTTCCTGGGTTAGCATGAACACTCCTCGATAAGCATGGAGGAGGCTTGCATAACTAAACGACCAGACTTGCAAACATAGACTCGGGCTTTTCGCAAAAGTTCTCCCCCTCCAGGCAAGTTTCCTGCGGGCTCTGATTTGGCACGCACGAAAAACGCAGCGCGGGATAAACCGGCTGCGCGAATAATCTTGTCATCGGTTCGCCGGCAAAAACCCAACCGCAGGTTCTGCATTGAAGCCGACACTGTCCCGTGTTTCTGGCAACTGTCTATTGATCTTGGGCCTCTGGCAAAAGTTCCAATTATTTATAGTCATGCTGAAGCGACATTGAGCGACCATGCGTTGAAAAAGCCTGTTTCATCCTCGATACAGTCGCCTTTTCCCAAAACGACAGAAAAAAACGTCCGACGAAGCGTCAAGCAATTGTCGTCACAGTAGTTTCACAATGCCATACGAGCCCGGCTATTGTGCCGCTCCCCCCCTCTATATACTAGTGGGCTGTGTGGCTGTCTTGACTCGCCGATCCAGCGGTCATGCGCCACCCCCGATCCGGGTCGCTTTGAGCGGAATCCTGAAATGAGCCAACAGTTTCAACACGATGTTCTGGTCATTGGCAGCGGCGCTGCCGGTTTGAGTCTTGCGTTGACCCTGCCGGGTCATCTGCGCATTGCCGTATTGAGCAAAGGTGATCTGGCCAACGGCTCGACCTATTGGGCCCAGGGCGGCGTCGCTGCCGTGCTGGACGATACCGATACTGTCGAATCCCACGTCGATGACACCCTGAATGCCGGCGGCGGCCTCTGCCATGAAGACGCGGTGCGCTTCACCGTCGAGCACAGTCGCGAGGCTATTCAGTGGCTGATCGATCAAGGCGTCCCGTTCACCCGCGACGAACAGTCCGGCACCGAAGACGGTGGTTTCGAATTTCACCTCACCCGCGAAGGCGGTCACAGTCATCGGCGCATCATCCACGCCGCCGATGCCACCGGCGCGGCGATTTTCACCACCCTGCTCGCCCAGGCCAGACAACGCACCAATATAGAGTTGCTCGAACAGCGGGTCGCCGTTGATCTGATCACCGAACGGCGCCTGGGCATGGACGGCGAGCGCTGCCTCGGTGCCTACGTGCTGAATCGCGCCACCGGCGAAGTCGACACCTACGGCGCGCGCTTCGTGATCCTCGCCTCGGGCGGCGCGGCCAAGGTCTACCTTTATACCAGCAACCCTGACGGCGCCTGCGGTGACGGCATCGCCATGGCCTGGCGTTCGGGCTGCCGGGTGGCGAACCTGGAATTCAACCAGTTCCACCCCACCTGCCTGTATCACCCACAGGCCAAGAGTTTCCTGATCACCGAAGCCCTGCGCGGCGAAGGTGCACATCTGAAGCTGCCTAACGGCGAACGCTTCATGCCACGTTTCGACAAACGAGCGGAACTGGCGCCGCGCGATATCGTTGCCCGGGCCATCGACCATGAAATGAAGCGTCTGGGCGTCGACTGCGTCTATCTCGACATCAGCCACAAGCCTGAAGCGTTCATCAAAAGCCACTTCCCGACCGTTTACGAGCGCTGCCTGGGCTTCGGCATCGACATCACCAAACAGCCGATCCCGGTTGTGCCGGCGGCGCACTACACCTGTGGTGGGGTGATGGTCGACCAGCACGGTCGCACCGATGTGCCGGGGCTGTACGCGATTGGCGAAACCAGCTTCACCGGCTTGCACGGCGCCAACCGCATGGCCAGCAACTCGCTGCTCGAATGCTTTGTCTATGCGCGTTCGGCGGCGGCGGACATTCTTGCGCAACTGGACGACATCAGTGCCCCGAAAGCCCTGCCGGAGTGGGATGCCAGTCAGGTGACCGATTCCGACGAAGACGTGATCATCGCGCACAACTGGGACGAACTGCGGCGCTTCATGTGGGACTACGTGGGCATCGTGCGCACCAATAAGCGCCTGCAACGGGCGCAGCACCGGGTGCGCCTGTTGCTGGACGAGATCGACGAGTTCTACAGCAACTATAAAGTCAGCCGCGACCTGATCGAGTTACGCAATCTGGCGCAGGTCGCTGAACTGATGATCTGCTCGGCGATGGAACGCAAGGAAAGTCGCGGCCTGCATTACACCCTCGACTACCCGAACCTGCTGCCCGAGGCACTCGACACTATTCTGGTGCCGCCCACCTACGCCGGCTGAACTTGAGCCGCACCCGCAGGCGTCGGTGCACATCCGCCGCCTGCGCGTCGCGTGGTACGCAGATCGATCTGACGCGCCACTCCCCACGCAAACGAAACCGCAGCACCACGATCAGCGGCAGCGCCAGGCTGTCGGGGCGCAGTTGCGCCGCTTGCCAGCCGCCGGCCTGATTCCACAACTGCCAGCCATCGGCATCACGCCGCAAACCGCAAAATGCCTCGGGATGCGTCAACAGCACCTGCCGTGGCAACACCCAAACCCCGTGTGCCAGACAGGCAAAAGCCCCAAGCAGACTGGCCCAGAGCGGAATCGAAAGCAGAGTCAAAGCACCCAGAGCGAACGCCTGGGCCAACAGATACGCCGCCAGCAGCTGCCGTGAGGCATGCCAGCGGCATTCGAACGTGTTACTTGGGCTGAACACGGTCCAGAATCATCCGGACCATGCGCTGCAGCTCAGGGTCTTCGGATTCGCTGCGCTCCATGAACCAGCCGAACATGTCCTGATCCTCACAGGTCAGCAGACGGACATACAAATCGCGATCGACCTGGTTGAGGTGCGGATACACCTCTTTCACGAACGGCACCAGCAGCACGTCAAGTTCCAGCATGCCGCGACGGCTGTGCCAGAAGAGGCGATTGAGTTCAACTTGTTCGACCATGGAGCCCTCCTCAAATAGGCGCGCAGTATACAGCCCCGGCGCGGGTCGCACAGTCGGCTTTGGTCGGGCACCTCCGATCCTTTATCAACTACCCATTTCAACAACGCGCCCTTATGATGTGCCCCAGACTTTTTACCCTGCGATGACCCATGGCCGATTCTGCTTTTTTCTGCACCCTGTCTCATGAAGGCGTACTCGCGGTTCGCGGCGTGGATGCCGGCAAGTTCCTGCAAGGCCAATTGACCTGCAACCTCAATTACCTCAGCGACAGTCAGGCCAGCCTTGGCGCGCGCTGCACGCAAAAAGGCCGGATGCAGTCCAGCTTCCGTATTCTGCTCGACGGCGATGGCGTGCTGCTGGCGATGGCCAGCGAGTTGCTGGAGCCGCAACTGGCGGACCTGAAAAAGTACGCCGTGTTCTCCAAATCCAAATTGACCGACGAAAGCGCCGCCTGGGTGCGTTTTGGTCTGGAATATGGCGACGCGGCACTGAGCAGCCTCGGTCTGGCGTTGCCTGCACAAACCGACAGCGTGGTGCGCAGCGCCGGTCTGATCGCCCTTCGTGTCTCGCCCAATCGTGCCGAACTCTGGGTGCCGGCCGATCAGGCCGATACCCTCAAGACCCAACTGGCCGCTGCCCTGCCTGAAGGCGAGCTGAACCAATGGTTGCTGGGGCAGATCCGCGCCGGCATCGGTCAGGTCATGCCGACCACCCGCGAGCTGTTCATCCCGCAGATGCTCAACCTGCAAGCCGTCGGCGGCGTGAGTTTCAAGAAAGGCTGCTACACCGGCCAGGAAATCGTCGCGCGCATGCAGTACCTGGGCAAGCTCAAGCGGCGCCTGTATCGCGCACAACTGGATGCAGCCGAACTGCCGGAGCCGGGCACCCCGCTGTTCGCTCCAAGCCACGGCAGTGCCATCGGCGAAGTGGTGCTGGCCGCTCGCGGTGAAGAAAAAATTGAACTGCTGGCGGTGTTGCAGGCCGAAGCTGCCGAAGCGGGTGATTTGCACCTGGGCGCCCTCGAAGGGCCGGCCCTGCATTTGCTCGACTTGCCCTATGAACTGGATCGCGACCGCGAAATCCAGCGCTGACCGCAGCCTTATGCAACACCCTAGAGAATCTACATGAGCGAGCTGGCGGATAAAGTCCAACAGGATTTGGTTGAGGCCATCGATAACGATGACCTGGTTCTGCCAACGTTACCGGAAGTGGCCCTGCAAATCCGCAAGGCCGCCGAAGACCCGGAAATCAGCGTCAGCACCCTGAGCAAAGTCATCGGCCGGGACACGGCGTTATCGGCGCGCCTGATCAAAGTGGTCAACAGCCCGTTGCTGCGCGCCACCCAGGAAGTCACCGACCTGCACACCGCCATCACCCGGCTGGGCGTGAACTACAGCAGCAACCTGGCCATCGGCCTGGTGATGGAACAGATCTTCCACGCCCGCTCCGACGTGGTCGAACAGAAAATGCGTGACGTCTGGCGCAAGAGCCTGGAAATCGCCGGCGTCAGCTACGCGTTGTGCCGGCGCTACACCCAGCTCAAACCTGATCAGGCGGCTCTCGGCGGACTGGTGCATCAGATTGGCGTGCTGCCGATCCTGACCTACGCCGAAGATCATTACGAGCTGCTGTCGGACCCGGTCAGCCTCAACCATGTGATCGACCACATTCACCCGCTGCTGGGCGACAAGTTGTTGCGGGTCTGGGAATTTCCCGAGCAACTGGTGGCGTTGCCGGGGCTGTATCAGGACTTCAAGCGCGATTCACTGAAGATCGATTACGTCGATCTGGTGCAAGTGGCGAGCCTGTATTGCCACAAGGACAGCGATCATCCGTTTGCCCGGATCGATCCGTTGAGTGTCCCGGCGTTTCGCAAACTGGGGATCGACCCAGAGAACACTGCACTGTGCGCGGATCTGGAAGAATCGCGGACGATGTTTTACTGATCGTGGCGAGGGAGCTTGCTCCCGCTGGGCTGCGAAGCGGCCCCAAAACCAGGCGGCCTCCCTTCATCAGACAAACCGTGCACTCAGGATCACGACTGCTGCGCAGCCGAGCGGGAGCAAGCTCCCTCACCACAAAAACCATCTCGGCTGCTATCCGGCAATAAAACTCACCCGAACTTTCAAACCGGCCTGCTCGCCATCATGCAAGGTAATTTGCGCCAGATGCGCCCGGCAGATCTCTCCGACAATCGCCAGCCCCAGCCCGGAACCCGCGACCTGCTGGTTGCGCCGGTAGAAGCGCTCAAACACGCGGTCTCGTTCTTCCAGCGGAATCCCCGGGCCGTCATCTTCGACCTCCAGCACCGCCGGTGCTGACACCCGCAAAATCACGTTGCCGCCCGGTGGGGTATGCGCCAGGGCGTTGTCCACCAGATTGCTCAGCAGTTCGTTGAGCAAGGTCGGCTCGCCGCGCAACCACACCGGCTCATCCGCCTCCAGCGCCAGCGCGACACCGCGCGCATGGGCCAGCGGCGCCATGGCCATGCCCAGCTCACGGGCCAGTTGACTCAGATCGAGCAGTTGCGCCCCGCCCTCGGCAATCGCCCGTGCACCGTTTTCCACCCGCGCCAGCGACAGCAATTGATTGGCCAGATGGGTCAGGCGATCGGTGCTTTGCGCCGATGATTCCAGGGTTGTGCGCCAGGTTTCCGGCTCGCTGGAACGCAACCCCAGCTCGAGCCGCGCCTTCAGCGCCGCCAACGGTGTGCGCAACTCATGCGCGGCATCGGCGATGAACTGCGCCTGTCGCTCGAACTGCCCGCGCAACCGTTCGGTGAAATGATTGAGCGCCCGTACCAGCGGCCACAATTCCCGTTGCACCTCGACCAGCGGCAGCGGCCGCAAATCGTCGGGCTGACGCTCTTCCACCGCCGTGCGCAAGCGCTCCAGCGGACGCAACGCGGCACTCACCGCAAACCACACCAGCAACAGGGCGCCGATCGCCAGCATGCCCAGGCGCAACAGGGTGTCGGCCGCCAGACTGCGGGCCATGGCGACCCGCGCCTCGTCGGTTTCTGCGACACGGATTTCCGCCATGCCGTTCATGTTCGGCTCGGTCACCGCTTTGAGCAGACTGACCACGCGCACGTTCTGCCCGCGATACGTCGCGTTGTAGAAGCGCGCCAACGCCGGATAGTCATCGGTGCGTGGCGTGCCGGGTGGCGGCCCGGGCAGGTTTTCATAGCCGGAAATCAGCTTCTGATGGATGTCGTTGACCTGGTAATAAATCCGCCCGGCACTGTCGTAGGCGAAGGTGTCGAGGGCCACGTAAGGCACATCGGCGCTGAGTGTGCCGTCGCGCTGCGACAGGCCGGCGGCGATGGTCCGCGCCGAGGCCAACAGGGTGCGGTCGTAGGCGGTGTCGGCGGCTTCGCGCCCGTTCCAGTAGGCGCTCAAGCCACTGGCGAGCATCAACACCACCAGCAGCAACGCGAGGTTCCACAGCAACCGCCAGCGCAGGCTGCTGGGCTTATGCATCGCGGCTTTCCAGCAAATAACCGAGGCCGCGGAAGGTCACGATCGCCACCGGTTGGCCGTCGAGTTTCTTGCGCAGACGATGCACGTAGATTTCGATGGCGTCGGGGCTGGCTTCTTCGTCGAGACCGAACACCTGAGCGGCCAGTTGCTCCTTGCTCATCACCCGTCCCGGGCGAGCGATCAATGCTTCGAGCACCGCCTGCTCGCGCGAGGTCAAGGTGAGCAATTCTTCGCCGAGGCTGAAACGCCGGGTGTCCAGATCATAGGCCAGCACGCCGCAACGCTGCTGACGTTCGCCGCCGAGCACACTGCGCCGCAGCAGGGCTTTGACCCGGGCTTCGAGTTCGGTCAGCTCGAACGGCTTGGCCAGGTAATCGTCGGCGCCGAGATTGAGCCCGTGGACCCGATCTTTTACATCGCTGCGCGCTGTCAGCATCAGCACCGGCAGGTTTTTACCCCGCGCGCGCAGGCGCGCCAACACCTCGAAACCGTCCATGCGCGGCAGGCCGACATCGAGGATCGCCATCGCGTATTCCTCGCTGCCCAAGGCCAGGTCAGCAGCCACGCCATCGTGCAACACGTCCACGGTCAGACCGGTGCTCTTGAGCGCCTGGGCGACACTTTCGGCCAGTTGCAGATGGTCTTCGACGAGCAGAACACGCATGGATCTCTACCTCATTCAGGGATGGCCGACGCCACTCTTTGCCGCGGAGTTTACAGCCGCAACCGTCGCTGTGAAGCCCGAAAACCGCGAAATCCAGCTGAAAGGTTAGCGAAAGGTTGGGTCGTTAGAGTCCGGTCACGGACAGTTTCGACTGCCGTCGCTGCTGCCACACAGCGATACGAAAAACGCCTCGAAGCGTTTTCGACCAATAAGAACAATAAACGGAGTACACCCGCATGCCGTCCTTGCAGACCAAGGCTTCTACGCCTGTTCGTCCTTCTCGTTTGCGCCACGCCACCCTCGCCAGCACTGCGGCCCTCGCCGGCTTCTCGCCGCTGAGCCATGCCGACTTCATCGAAGACAGTTCCGCCACCTTCGAAACCCGCAATATGTACTTCAACCGCGACTTTCGCGACGGCACCAGTGCCCAGCAAAGCAAGCGCGATGAATGGGCGCAGGGTTTCATGCTCAACCTGCAGTCGGGTTACACCGACGGCACCGTCGGGTTTGGTGTCGATGCGCTGGGCATGCTCGGGGTCAAACTGGATTCGAGCCCGGACCGTACCGGCACCGGCCTGTTGCCGACCCACGATGATGGGCGCGCCGCCAACGAATATTCCAAGGTCGGCCTGACCGGGAAAATGAAAATCTCCGCCACCGAACTGAAAATCGGCAGCCTGATCCCGGAACTGCCAATCCTCAAACCGAACGACGGGCGCATTCTGCCGCAGACGTTCGAAGGCGGCTTGCTGACCTCCAAAGAGATCAAGAACCTGACCTTCACCGGTGGCCGCCTGGAGAAGGCCAAGGACCGCGACAGCACCGACTTCGAGGACATTGCCCTCAACAACAAGAACAGCCGTTTTGCCGGTACCGTCGCCGGCAAGCATTTCGACTTCGCCGGCGTGGACTACAAGTTCACCGACAAGATCACCGGCAGCTACCACTTCGCCCAACTCGATGAAGTCTACAACCAGCACTTCTTCGGCCTCGTTGCCTCGCGGCCGATGGGTCCGGGCACGTTCGCCACTGACCTGCGCTTTGCCGTCAGTGACGATCAGGGCGCAGCCCGTGGCGGCGAGATCGACAACCGCTCGCTCAACGGCCTGGTCAGCTACGCCTTGAGCGGCCACAAGTTCACGGCCGGTTACCAGCACATGTCCGGCGACAGCGCCTTCCCGTATGTCGATGGCAGCGACCCGTATCTGGTCAACTTCGTGCAGATCAACGACTTCGCTGGCGCCGAAGAACGCTCGTGGCAAGCCCGTTACGACTTTGACTTTGCGCGCCTCGGCATCCCCGGCCTGTCGTTCATGAGCCGCTACCTGAGCGGTGACAACATCAAGCTCAAGAACGGCGAAGAAGGCAAAGAGTGGGAGCGCAACACCGAGATCAAATATGTAGTACAAAGCGGCGCCTTGAAGGATGTCGCCGTGCGTTTGCGTAATGCCACTTACCGTTCCAACTACTCGGCTCGCGATGCCGATGAAGTGCGTCTGCTGGTGAGCTATAGCGTTGCCCTTTGGTAATTGATTGAAACGCCGGGGCGCTGTGATCAAAAAATCGGAAAATCAAAAGATCGCAGCCTTTGGCAGCTCCTACATAAAACCCTTACAACAAAAAGACTGTGGAGACTTGAATGAACTTATCACTGCGTAAAGTTGCTCTGACCGCTGGCGTCATGCTGTTCGCCGGCCAACTGATGGCCGAACCGAAACGCCCGGAATGCATCGCCCCCGCCTCCCCCGGCGGTGGTTTCGACCTGACCTGCAAACTGGCGCAGAGCGCACTGGTCAACGAAAAACTGCTGACCAAACCGATGCGCGTAACCTACATGCCCGGCGGTGTCGGCGCGGTGGCGTACAACGCGGTGGTGGCCCAGCGCCCGGCCGATGCCGGCACGCTGGTGGCGTGGTCCAGCGGTTCGCTGTTGAACCTGGCGCAAGGCAAGTTCGGCCGCTTCGATGAAACCAACGTGCGCTGGCTGGCCGCCGTCGGCACCAGCTACGGCGCGATCGCGGTGAAAAGCGATTCGCCCTACAAGACCCTCGACGATCTCGTCAAAGCCTTGAAGAAAGATCCGAGCTCCGTGGTGATCGGTTCCGGCGGCACTGTCGGCAGCCAGGACTGGATGCAGACCGCACTGATCGCCAAGGCTGCCGGGATCAACCCGCGTGACCTGCGCTACGTTGCCCTCGAAGGCGGTGGCGAAATCGCCACTGCTCTGCTCGGCGGTCACATCCAGGTCGGCAGCACCGACATCTCCGACTCCATGCCGCACATCCAGAGCGGTGACATGCGCCTGCTGGCAGTGTTCGCCGACAAGCGCATCGACGAGCCGGAAATGAAGGACATCCCGACCGCCCGCGAGCAAGGCTACGACATCGTCTGGCCGGTGGTGCGCGGTTTCTACCTCGGGCCAAAAGTCAGCGACGAGGACTACGCCTGGTGGAAAGACGCGTTCGACAAACTGCTGGCCTCGGACGACTTCGCCAAGCTGCGCGATCAGCGTGAACTGTTCCCTTTCGCCATGACCGGTCCGGAACTGGACACCTACGTGAAGAAGCAGGTCGCGGACTACAAGGTGTTGGCCAAAGAGTTCGGCCTGATTCAGTGATCGTCTCTGTCTAGCTAGCGGTCGTGGCCTCGCGCATCGAGGCCACGGCACAGGAGTTTCCCATGCTCTTACAACGCATTTTCGCTTCGGTGCTGTTGCTGGCCTGCGTCGGCCTGGCGCTGATGGCGTGGCCGTATCAAGCGGCTTTTTCTTACGAACCGGTGGGCCCACGCGCTTTTCCCCTGCTGATGCTTGGCCTGATGGGCCTGGCGCTGCTGTACATGGTGTTTCGTCCGGCGCCGATCAAACACAGCGAAGACGAGCCACCGCTGGACCGCGAAACCCTGACCAAGATCAGCATCTGCGTGCTGTTGCTGCTGGTCTTCGCCGGCCTGTTCGAACCACTGGGCTTCATTCTCAGCAGCATCCTGATCGGCATCCCGATGGCGCGCCTGTATGGCGGTCGCTGGCTGCCGAGCATTGTGGTGACGACGTTGATGGCCATTGGTCTGTACCTGCTGTTCGACCGTCTGATGGACGTTCCGCTGCCTCTGGGCCTGCTCGACGTTCTGGAGAACTGATATGGATACTCTCGGTTATTTGGGTCAGGGCTTCGGCGTTGCGCTGAGTCCGTACAACCTGGTCACGGCCCTGACCGGCACGCTGATCGGCACCGTGGTCGGGCTGTTGCCGGGCCTCGGTCCGATCAATGGCGTGGCCCTGCTGATCCCGATCGCGTTCGCCCTCGGCCTGCCGCCGGAGTCGGCGCTGATTCTGCTGGCTGCGGTGTACCTGGGCTGCGAATACGGCGGGCGGATCAGTTCGATCCTGCTCAACATCCCGGGCGAAGCTTCCACCGTGATGACCACCCTCGACGGTTATCCGATGGCGCGTCAGGGCCTGGCCGGGGTGGCGCTGTCGCTGTCGGCGTGGAGTTCGTTCATTGGTGCGTTCATCGCCACTTGCGGCATGGTGCTGTTCGCCCCGCTGCTGGCGAAATGGGCGATTGCCTTCGGCCCGGCGGAATACTTCGTGTTGATGGTGTTCGCGATTGTCTGCCTTGGCGGCATGGCCGGCGACCGTCCGTTGAAGACGTTTATTGCGGCGTTGATCGGGCTGTTCCTGTCGACCGTCGGCATCGACGCCAACAGCGGCGTATACCGCTTCACCGGCGACAACATTCACCTGACCGACGGCATCCAGTTCGTGGTGTTGGTGCTGGGTCTGTTCTCGGTCAGTGAAATCCTCCTGCTGCTGGAAAAAACCCATCGCGGGCAGGAAGCGGTGAAAGCCACCGGACGCATGATGTTCAACTTCAAGGAAGCGGCGTCGGTGTTCGTGGTGAACATCCGTTGTGGCTTGCTGGGGTTCATCATGGGCGTGTTGCCGGGTGCCGGCGCGACGCTCGCCAGTGCCGTGGCCTACATGACCGAAAAACGCATCGCCGGTACCAGCGGCAAATTCGGTCAGGGTGACGCCCGAGGCCTCGCGGCCCCGGAAACCGCGATCGGCGCTTCGGCCTGTGGCGCGCTGGTGCCGATGTTGACCCTCGGCGTTCCCGGTTCGGGCACCACCGCGGTGATGATCGGCGCCCTGTCGCTGTACAACATCACCCCGGGGCCGCTGCTGTTCCAGCAACAACCGGACATCGTCTGGGGCCTGATCGCGTCGCTGTTCATCGCCAACATCATGCTGGTGATCCTGAACATCCCGATGATCCGCATCTTCACCCGCATCCTCGCCGTACCGAACTGGGCGCTGGTGCCGGTGATCGCGATCATCACCGGGATCGGCGTGTACGCGGTGCATGCGACCACCTTCGACCTGTTCCTGATGGTCGGCATCGGTATCTTCGGTTACATCCTGCGCAAACTGGATTTCCCGTTGTCGCCGGTTCTGCTGGGCTTCATTCTTGGCGGCCTGATGGAGCAAAACCTGCGTCGCGCGCTGTCGATCTCCAACGGTGCGCTGGAAATCCTCTGGTCGAGCCCGATCACTTTCGGCGTGTGGATCCTGACCGCGATCATGTTGCTGCTGCCGTTGCTGCGCATCTGGCGCAAGCGTTCGGCGGCGCAACGCGCCATCGCCGATGTCTGATCGGTCGTCCCTCAGAAGCTGGTGGGCCACCCCGCTGGTCGGTCTGCTTGGCGGTTTTATCGCCAGCCAGATCGGCTGGCCTCTACCGTGGATGGTCGGCTCGTTGCTGGCGATCATCCTGGTGCGCTGCCTGACCCCGTGGCAACTCACGGAAATCCCCGGCGGCCGCAAATGCGGCCAATGGATCGTCGGCATCGGCATCGGCCTGCACTTCACTCCGCTGGTGATGGAGCAGGTACTGAGTCATTTCGGTTTGATCTTCTTCGGTGCGCTGGTCACCAGTCTGTCGGCAGTCGTCGGCGTATGGTTGATGCGTCGCACCGGCGAGGATCGCGCCACGGCGTTTTTCTCGAGCATGCCCGGCGGCTCCGGGGAGATGGTCAACCTCGGCGCACGCAACGGCGCGCTGCTCAGCCACGTAGCGGCGGGGCAAAGTCTGCGGGTGCTGGTGGTGGTGCTGTGCGTGCCGGCTGCGTTCAAGTATCTGCTCGGGGACGGTACGCCGATTTCCCACGCCGGCAACGTCGATTGGCGCTGGCTGGCGATCCTGTTTCCTACAGGCGCCCTGCTCGCCTGGCTCTGGCAGCGTTTGCGCCAACCCAACCCCTGGCTGTTCGGGCCACTGCTGGTCAGTGCCACGGTGAGCATTGCCTGGGATTTGCATATCGGCCTGCCCGACGGTGGCAGCCAGATCGGCCAGTGGCTGATCGGCAGCGGGCTGGGCTGTCACTTCAACCGACAGTTCTTCCGCCGCGCGCCGTCATTCATGGGGCGTACGTTGATCGGCACGGCGCTGACCATGTTGATCGCCACATTGGCGGCGCTGGGCTTGAGTGCGCTGACCCGTCTGGATCTGCGCTCGCTGACGCTGGGCATGATGCCCGGCGGGATTGCCGAGATGAGTCTGACGGCGGAGACCCTGCAACTGTCGGTGCCGCTGGTGACGGCGATGCAAGTGATGCGGCTGTTGTTCGTGCTGTTTCTGGCGGAGCCGTTGTTCAAATACTGGAACCGAAATCCTGGGTAACACCGAGTCACTGTGGCGAGGGAGCTTGCTCCCGCTGGGCTGCACAGCAGACCCGACATCCATGAACCGGGTGCTTCTGGCAGACCGAAATCACAGGTTTTGCGCCTGCTACGCAGCCGAGCGGCAGCAAGCTCCCTCGCCACAGATTTACTCAGCCGGTCAAACCGGCGGCAACCGCCACTCGATCGGCGTTTCGCCATTCTGCTCGAGAAACTTGTTGGTCCGGCTGAAATGCCCGCAGCCCAGGAATCCCCGATACGCCGACAACGGCGACGGATGCACCGACGTCAGCACCAGGTGCTTGGTCGCATCGATCAGCTTCTGTTTGCTCTGCGCATGCGCGCCCCACAGCATGAACACCAGATGCGGCTGCCGTTCGCTGACCAGTTCAATGATCCGGTCGGTGAAAAACTGCCAGCCCTTGTCCTTGTGCGCGTTGGCGTTGGCGCGCTCGACGGTCATGGTGGTGTTGAGCATCAACACGCCCTGATCGGCCCAGCTTTGCAGGTAGCCGTGGTTGGGGATGTCGATGTTCAGGTCGCGTTTCAGCTCTTTATAGATATTGACCAGCGACGGCGGTGCCGGCACGCCCGGTTGCACCGAGAAGCACAGGCCATGGGCCTGACCCGGGCCGTGGTACGGGTCCTGACCGAGGATGACGACTTTCACCTTGTCCAGCGGTGTGGAGTTCAGCGCGTTGAAAATCAGTGGGCCCGGCGGATAGATTTCCTTGCCGGCTGCCCGCTCCTGCTGCAGAAAGTTGCGCAACTCTGCCATGTAAGGCTGGTCGAACTCAGCACGCAGTGCCTCCTTCCAGCTCGGTTCGAGTTTGATACGGTCGTCAGCAGTCATGGTTACATCCGGCGAAAACAATTGGGGCGAACCCTAGGAAACCCGCCCATGCTTGTCAATTGATCTGACGCAGATCCGGCACTTTCCCACACAGCGATCATACTGATCGTTCAAATTCCCGATCGAGGTCACGATGAATCTGCACTTCGAAGAACTCACCGGCACCGACGGCGCCCGCCTCGGGATCGCCAGCCTGGACGCTGAAAAGTCGCTCAACGCACTGTCCTTGCCGATGATCAACGCCCTGAGCGACAAACTGAATGCCTGGGCCAAGGACCCGCAAATCGTCTGCGTGCTGCTGCGCGGCAACGGTGCCAAAGCGTTCTGCGCCGGCGGTGAAGTGCGCAGCCTGGTGGAAGCCTGCCGCGCCCATCCCGGTGAAGTCCCGCCCCTGGCCGCGCAGTTTTTCGCGGCGGAATATCGCCTGGACTACAGCCTGCACACCTACCCCAAACCGCTGATCTGCTGGGGTCACGGTTACGTGCTCGGCGGCGGGATGGGCCTGCTGCAGGGCGCGAGCACGCGGATCGTCACACCGAGCAGCCGTCTGGCGATGCCGGAGATCACCATTGGTCTGTACCCGGATGTGGGTGCCAGTTGGTTTCTCTCACGTTTGCCGGGCAAGCTCGGCTTGTTCCTCGGTTTGACCGGCGCGCACATGAACGGTCGCGATGCGATCGATCTGGATCTGGCCGACCGCTTCCTGCTCGACGAACAGCAACCGGAGCTGATCGAAGGTCTGCTGCAGCTGAACTGGCAGGAACAGACCGACGTGCAGCTCAACAGTCTGCTCAAGGCCCTGCAACAGGAAGCCGTAGGGCAAATGCCCGAAGCGCAGTGGCTGCCGCGTCGTCAGTCGATCGACGAACTGCTCGACGTCAGTGACGTGGCTTGCGCCTGGAAAGCCATCAGCCTGCAACGCGACAGCAGCGACCCGCTGATCGCCCGCGCCGCGAAGACCCTGAGCGAAGGCTCCCCATTGACCGCGCACCTGGTCTGGGAACAGATCATCCGCGCCCGCTACCTGTCACTGGCGGAAGTCTTTCAGATGGAATACACCTTGAGCCTCAATTGCTGTCGGCATCCGGAGTTCAGCGAAGGGGTGCGGGCGCGGCTGATCGACAAGGATCAGAAACCGCACTGGCATTGGCCGGACGTCAATACCGTGCCGGACGCGGTGGTCGAGGCGCATTTTCACAAGGTGTGGGAAGGTCGGCATCCGCTGGCGGATCTGACGAGCTACTGACTGCCCGGCAAATCGCAGGCACAAAAAAAGCGGCGCTCAATGCGCCGCTTTTTTGTTTGCGGATGATTACCAGCGACCGCCTCGCCCGCCGTGGTCACCCCGGTTGCCGTGATGATCACGCCCGCCCCGGTCGCGGTCCCAGCCGCCACCGCGGTGACCGTCCCAACGCCCGCGATCGTTGTCGTGCCAACGGCGGCTCTCGTAGTAGCGCGGCGCTGGCTGGTAGTAACGTGGCGCCGAATAATAACGCGGGGCCGGTTGGTAGTAGCGCGGAGCCGCCTGATAGTAGCGCGGAGCCGAGTAGTAGGTGCTGCCACCGCTGTAGTAAGTGCCGCCAGTGTTGTAGTAAGCCGGTGCGGGTGAGGTGTAGACCTCCGAGCTGTAATAACTGTCTGCGTAGGAGTAGGGAGCGCAACCGGCAACGGAAAACATCATCGCAGCAAGTAGAAGAATTCGTCGATACATGGCGGCCTCCTGGACCGCGGGTAGCCGCACCAGCGACGCTGGCAGGCATCAGTCGTTTATTCGGTGACTGACGAAATATCTGACAGCGTTTTCCGAATCTGGTGCGTTTCCGTAACAAGTTGAAACAAGTGATTAATGAAATCCTGTTCATTTGGAAAACACTGTCATTCAGCCGCTGCCTAGCGGTGACCACCGTGATAGCCGCCGCCGTGGTAACCGCGCCCATAGCCGCCGCGATAGCCATAGCCACCGTAGTAATAACGGCCTCCTCCGTAGTAACGCGGTCCGTAATAACCGCCGTAGTAATACGGCGAGTAATAGCCGGGATAGTAGTAAGTGGCGGGGTAAGCATCGTAAGGACCGGCGTAGTAATAACAACCGGACAAGCCCAGGCCGAGCACCGCCCCCAGCAGCACTCGACGCAACAGTTTAAACGTATGCATGACGGCCTCCTGAAAGACCCACGGCCGCAGCAGGACAGCGCGGCCGACAAGGTTTTGACTGTCAGGCCCGGGGCAAGTGCCGGACTCGGGCAGGCTTCAGATCAGCGGTGTTGCTCCTCCTGCGGGAATGACACCTCAAGGGGAATTCAGGAACGACCATTCGCGCCGCGCATGAAGCAGTTATTTCCCGGCAGTGCCATTAGAATGCTGCCATCGGGTCAATGCCAACGGAAACGTCTATGCCGCACAGATCTGCGCTGTACTCGCAACGCTCCCTGGTCCTGACACTGGTCGCGCTGCTCGGCGCCGGCTTCCTCGCCACCTCGCTGCTCAGCTACTACGCCTCCCGGGCGTCGATCCGCGACAGCATCGTCAACACCGAACTGCCGCTGACATCCGACACGGTCTATTCGGAAATCCAGAAAGACCTGGTCCGACCGATCCTGATTTCCTCGATGATGTCCCGCGACACCTTCATGCGTGACTGGGTGGTGAACGGCGAAAAAGACCCGTTGCAGATGACCCGCTATCTGAACGAGGTGATGACCCATTACGGCGCTTACACCGCGTTCTTCGTCTCCAACAGCAGCCACACCTACTATCACGCCAAGGGCGTGCTCAAGCAGGTCAAGATCGATGAGCCGCGCGACGCCTGGTACTTTCGCGTACGCGACATGAAAGACCCGTACGAGATCAACGTCGACCCGGACCTGGCCAACAAGGACAACCTGACGTTCTTCATCAACTACAAGGTCTATGACTACGACAACCGCTTCATCGGCGCCGCCGGCGTGGGCCTGACGGTGGACGCCGTGATCAAACTGATCGACAAGTACCAGCAGCGCTATCAACGCAGCGTGTATTTCGTCGACACCTTCGGCCGACTGGTACTGACCGGTGCCGAGGGCGGGCCGCAAGGCGCGCATATCGGTCAGAGCCTCGGCGAGCTCGATAGCATGAAAGGTCTGGTCAGCCAGTTACCCAAACCGCACAGTGGCAGCTACGAATATTCCGCCCACGGTCAGGGGCATTTCCTTAACGTACGGTTTATTCCGGAGTTGAACTGGTACCTGTTCGTCGACAAGCGCGAGGACGGTGCGCTGAGTGACATCCGCCAGTCGCTGTATCTCAATCTGCTGATCTGTCTGCTAGTGACCCTGGGCGTACTGGCCCTGCTCAACCGGGTGATCCGCCGTTACCAGCGCAAGATCCAGGCGCAGGCGACCCTCGACAGTCTTACCGAATTGCCCAATCGCCGTGGCTTCGACCTGCTCGCCGCACAAGCCCTGCACGAAGCGCAACGCGAGCCCAAGCCGCTGACTGCGCTGCTGCTCGATCTGGATCACTTCAAGAACTTGAACGATACCTACGGACACCTGGCCGGTGATCAGGTGCTGATCGGTTTCGCCCGCGACCTGCAGAGTTGCCTGCGCCATTCCGACATCGTCTGCCGCTGGGGCGGTGAGGAATTTATCGTGTTGCTGAAGGACACCGACGGCGACACCGGTCAGAAGATTGCCGAGAAGATCCGCCAACACGTCGAACAACAGGAATATGCCTACGATGGTCACCGCCTGAGTCTGACCGTGAGCATCGGCGCCACCACCCTGCAAGCGGATGACACCTTGCACACGCTACTGTCCCGGGCCGATCATGCGATGTACCGGGCCAAGCAAACTGGCCGTAACCGCACCTGCGTGGAAATGCCTCACTCGACTTATGCCTGATTCCGACGTTAAACCCGACCTCTGCCCGGCCTGCGGCGCCCGCAACGACTGCAGCCTGGCCGACCCGCGCACCGCCGACCGGGCCTGCTGGTGCTACGGCGTGAGCATCGATCCGGCGGTGCTCGAAGCGCTGCCGGCGGCGCTGCGCGACAAGTCCTGCCTGTGCCCGCGCTGCGCTCAGGTCGAGGCGCAACTGCAAGCAGCGGCGCGGCCGATCCCGTAAGATGCGCGCCCCGTCTTCCATCGAAACCTGAACATGCGCGTTGATCGTTTCCTCAGCAACCTGCCCCGCTACAACCGTCAGCAGGTTCGCCTGTTGCTGGTGGAAAAGCGCGTGCGGATTGACGGAAAAGTCGTCAGCGACCCGCACAGCGAAGTGCTGGAATTCAGCCGCGTCGAAGTCGACGAAGAAATCCTGCAGCGCGGTAAACCGGCGCGCTACTTCATGCTGCACAAGCCGCCGGGGTGCGTCAGCGCTACCCGCGATCCACAACACCCGACCGTCCTCGATCTGATCGATGAACCGGACAAGGACGACTTGCACATCGCCGGGCGCCTGGATTTCAACACCACCGGGCTGATGCTGATTACCAACGATGGCGGCTGGTCACGACGCCTGACCCAACCGCAGACCAAACTGCCGAAGGTCTATTACGTCGAGACCGAACAGACGATCGGCCCGGAGTATGCGCTCACGTTTGCCGAGGGCATCTACTTCGCCTTCGAAGACCTGACCACGCAACCGGCGCAGCTCGAAGTGCTCGGCCCGAAAGCGGCGCGCCTGAGCATCGTCGAAGGCCGCTACCATCAGGTGAAGCGCATGTTCGGCCACTTCAACAATAAAGTACTGCGCCTGCACCGCGAATCCATGGGGCCGCTGCAGCTCGATGACGCGCTAAAACCGGGCGAGTACCGCGCTTTGCGCACCGAAGAGATTCATTTGTTCTAAGCCGGCGACCGCTCAGCAGAAGTTGTCGAACAATTTACCAACGGCACTTGCGCGATCCCTCTCCCACTGCTTGAATCAGGACGTCGGCCAAATTGTGACCGATGAGTCACACCATACCTCTAAGAAACTTTTTGCCGGTCGTCAGCCCCTTGGGCTGCGCCTCAGCCGGCAAACTGCCCGCCAATAACAACACCCGTCGACCGCAGTCATGGATCGACATGGGCCAAGCACATTCCAGGCGTATGCCTACCTGTCACAAAGCTCGTGCAATCTCTATTTGCGCGCATACCCGCTTGCTTGCCAGGAGTCTTATGACATGAGGCCAGAAATCGCTGTGCTGGATATACAGGGTCAGTATCGGGTTTACACGGAGTTCTATCGCGCAGACGCCGCAGAGAAGACCATCATCCTGGTCAACGGCTCGATGGCCACGACTGCGTCGTTTGCACAGACTGTGAAAAACCTGCACCCGCAATTCAACGTGGTCTGCTACGACCAGCCCTACGCGGGCAGATCAAAGATCCACAACCGTCACGAGAAACATCTGACGAAGGAAGTCGAAGGGCAGATTCTGCTGGAGCTGATCGACCACTTCGGCGCCGAGCATGTGCTGTCGTTTTCCTGGGGCGGTGCGGCCACCTTGGTTGCCCTGTCCCACCAGCCGCGGCGCATCGAAAAAGCCGTGATCAGCTCGTTCTCGCCGGTGATCAACGCGCACATGCTTGATTATCTGGAGCGCGGTGTCGATTACCTCGGCCAGCGCGACGGTGACCGCGTCGGGCATCTGGTCAACAACACCATCGGCAAACACCTGCCGTCACTGTTCAAGCGCTTCAACTACCGCCACGTCAGCAGCCTGGCCGAGCACGAATACGGGCAGATGCACTTTCACATCAACGATGTGCTGCACAGCGATCGCCAGTGCTACCTGAATGCGGCGAAGAAGATCAACGTGCCGGTGCTGTTCCTTAACGGCGAATGGGATGAATACACTGCCGCCGAAGACGCCCGGATATTCGGTAACCACGTGGCGCAGAGCACCTTCACCACACTGCAGGCCACCGGGCACTTTCTCGACATGGAGCACAAGGCTGCATGCCGCGATAGCCAGACCGCCCTGCTCGGTTTCCTGAAACCGTCCCAGCAGTCGAGTCGAACGCGTTACTCGTTCGTTCAGGAACACCATGCACTGGCGATTTGAAAAAGCGTCGTCGCGCGCGAGTCGGCAGGCTCGAACATCAACGTATCGCCCCTGCCCGACTCGCCCGCGAGTGACCGTTTTCAAAGTTGTAACGCACTGCGTGCAAAAGAAAACTTCAAATCCGCGCCCGACTCTGGTACAAAGTCAGCCGCTTTGAGCGGGTATAGTTTAGTGGCAAAACGAAAGCTTCCCAAGCTTTAGTTGAGGGTTCGATTCCCTCTACCCGCTCCACTCAATTGGGTCTCACGTCGCGGTTAAGACGGGGGATGCAGGAACAGAAAAAACCGGCCTACAGGGCCGGTTTTTTTGTGTCTGGGATTTACCATATCGGCTCGTAAAGACCAGCAACATACCCATCCTCCCGACCCCACGCCCCGCCTGGACTGGTTCTTGACCCCAAGCCGAACAAAAGACGATGACCGTTTGGTGGTTATAGTGTTGATCAAAAAAGAAAAGCCGCTCGGGGTTTCTGGCTTCGGCAGCGTTGAAGGTTTTGCAGCAAGGTTGAATGCAAATCCGTCTCTCCGCTAGCATTTCCCCATCACCCACCACCCTCCCCCTGCGCGGCCATCGACGAATACGCGTTTTCACTTTCGAGGGACTCCATGGCGCGGCCCCTGTGCCGCTGATCACCGAACTCCAAAGAGCACTTCCTCCATGACGCAAAACATTTACGACGATCCGGAATTTTTCCAGGGTTACAGCCAGATGAACCGCTCCATCGGCGGCCTCGATGCCGCGCCGGAGTGGCCGGCGCTCAAGGCGTTGCTGCCAGCGATGCACGACTTGAATGTGGTCGACCTCGGTTGCGGCTATGGCTGGTTCAGCCGCTGGGCCAGTGAACACGGCGCCGCCCATGTGCTGGGCCTGGATGTCTCGGAAAAGATGCTGGAGCGGGCCCGCGAAACCACCACGGCGGCGAACATCCGCTACGAACGCGCCGATCTTGAGCATCTCGACTTGCCGGCCTGCAGCTTCGATCTGGCCTACAGCTCGCTGGCGCTGCACTACATCAAGAATCTGCCGGGGCTGTTCGCTCATCTGTACGCGGCGCTGAAACCCGGTTCGCACTTTGTGTTTTCCATTGAGCATCCGATCTTCATGGCCCCGCGCAACCCGGGCTGGCTGATCGACAGTGACGGTCGCAAGCACTGGCCGCTGGACAGTTATCAGTTGGAGGGTGAGCGCGTGACGAACTGGCTGGCTGAAGGGGTGATCAAGCAGCACCGCACGATGGGCACGCTGCTGAATTCACTGATTGGCGCTGGCTTCACTATTCGCCACATCAATGAATGGGGGCCGAGCGATGCAGAGGTGGCCGCGCAACCGGCGCTGGCTGAAGAGCGAGAGCGGCCGATGATGATGTTGGTGGCGGTGCAGCGCTAAATCGCGGCAGATGCATTGTGGCAAGGGAGCTTGCTCCCGCTGGGGTGCGAAGTGCCCCATAGAGCCAGGGCCTGCTGCGCAGTCCAGCGGGAGCAAGCTTCCTCGCCACGGGATGGGTGTTTGCCTTTAGCGAGTCGCGACGATAAATAGCCGTGGAAACGGCAACAACACCGAACCATCGGCCAGCGCCGGATAAGCCTCGGCAACGGCCGCCAGATACTGCGCCAGAAATTGCACCCGCTCCTCTTCACTCAGCGGGTTCAAAAACGGAATCAGGCCACTGCCCTTGAACCACTCCACCACCCCCGCCGCACCACTGGCCAGTGGATGATGATAGGTGGTGCGCCAGACATCGACCCGCGAACAGTGCGGGCGCAACATCGAGAAGTAATCGCTGGCACTCGCCATCTCGGTCCGTTGCCCGGCGGCACCTGCCAGCTTGGCGGCCCATGGGCCGTTGGCAGCGACTTCGCGCATCAGTCGATGGGAAGGCTCGTTGAGGTTGTCCGGCATCTGGATCGCCAGACTGCCGCCGGGGGACAGCTTGCCGGCCAGCGTCGGCAGCAGCGTCGCGTGATCCGGCAGCCACTGCAGCACGGCGTTGGCGAAGATCACATCGAATGGACCGGCATCAGCCCAACGGTCGATCTCGGCCACTTCAAACTGTAAATGCGGCAGGCGCTTGCGTGCTGCGGCGATCATGTCCGGCGAGCTGTCCAGCCCCGTGACCGTCGCCTCCGGAAAACGCTGCATCAGCAACTCCGTCGAGTTCCCGGGACCACAACCGATATCAACCACCGTGTGCGCCTGAGCGGTGGGAATCGCCGCCAACAAATCTCGGGCCGGACGGGTGCGTTCATCTTCGAAAGCGACGTATTGCTTGGCGGACCAACTCATTGCGTTCTCCTGTCGAGGCATGGCAGTAATTCGTCACCATACACGCAGCGCTGCGGGCAGTTCCAGAAAGGCTTATTGCAAGGGATTTCCATGTTTGGAATCGCACTAAAAAAATAAAAAAACCGGCCTTAAGAGCCGGTTTATTAATCAATCGTAGTACCCGACGGTCTTTTTTAGGTGATCTGAAAATTCGTATATCTCATCAACTGAGTTTATCGGGTGCCGCGTTTCATTTTTATCCTCATCAAAGATGCCGATGTACTTCTGGGAGCGATTGAAATGCAATCGACAGATTGGCTTGCGATTGTTGTCGTCTAACAATATCCCGAAATAGCTCTGCGTATCACGCTGAACGATACGCTTGGCGTCTACAACAGACCGAACCAGCGCACGAACTATGTGGTAACCCTCAAGCTCTTCCAGTGTTGTTAACACTTTATCTTCCGACTCATCGCGCGCGTCTATCGGATCGGTCCCGACAGTAGCTGATGGTGAAGACGTCAGCACTGGCTGAATTACGCCACTCATCGCTGATTTGAGCCGATCATTAATCTGGTCATTTAAGAACTGTGCTACGGCTTTTCTGGTCAGCTCATGAAACTGTTCACGTACCTTTTGGGTAATTACCCCATCGTAGACACGTGATGCGAAAACCTTCACAAAATCATCATCAGGCTTGCTGACCTGAGCGGCTATCACCTTTTTGATTTGACTAACGTACTTCAGTTCTCCCGCCGCGCTGATGATTGAATCAACATCAAAAGCCGACTTCGTCAGTTTGATCAACTCGGGAACCGAGTACTCGTCGATATCCAAAAGATCGAGCTCAAGAAACGGTTTCTCATCCATCTTGTTGGGCGCGTCCAGATCCGTAAAAAACTTGTAGACTTGCCCGTTGGTAAGGATAGAGATGCGTGCGCTAGTAACGTGAAAGTAGCGAAAGAGCTGAGATGCGTGGTTGATGTGCAAGGGCTCACCGATTTTCTTGCACTCGATGAGTATTTGAACTTCGCCCTCTTTCATGATGGCGTAATCAATTTTCTCACCTTTCTTCGTACCGATGTCGCAGACAAACTCCGGCGTCACCTCGGTTGGGTCAAACACGTCGTAACCTAGAACATTGCTTATGAAGGGCATGACAAACGCATTCTTTGTCGCCTCTTCAGTCTGGATTGCAGCGCTCTGCAATCGAACTTTAGCGGCTAGACTGGCTAATTTCTCGAAGAATTCCATGAGTGACCTCTGACTGGTTTCTATCCGTGCATTCGCATACTGGCGAATTGATTGCCAATTGATCCTAGACGCAAACCAGCACAAAGAAAGTTTTCTCCTGCAAAGCGCTTAGCCCTACCCCCAGCGATAACAATTTTCAGCAGCAATAGGCTTGCTCAGTCGAATTTTCGCAACGCCGTGACTGTCTGAACTTCAGGCAATCCCAATAAGGAACACGGCAATGAAATTCGCGAAGATTTCCCAGACCCTCGCATTGTGGGCCGGTAGCCCGAAAACCTTCATGGGCGCATTGATCCTGATTTTCCTGTGGGGACTGAGCGGGCCGATTTTTCACTTCAACGATACTTGGCAACTGATCATCAACACCTCGACCACGATCATCACGTTTCTGATGGTGTTCCTGATCCAGAACACGCAGAACCGCGATACAGACATCCTGCACCTGAAGCTTGATGAGTTATTGCGGGTGAACAAGGAAGCGCAGAACGCGATGCTCGGGCTGGAGTCGCTCGACCTCAAGCAACTGGAGGCGCTGCGCAAGCATTACCGCGGCCTCGGCGAAAACGAGGTGTTCGACCTCGATGGGCTGGCGCAAAAGAGCAAGCCGAAACAGGATTTGAATGACTGCTGATAGCGTTGCTGGCAGGTCAACCTTTGTGGCGAGGGAGCCTGTTCCCGCTGGGTCGCGAAGCGGCCTATGAAAAAGGTCTGCTACGCAGCCCGGCGCGAGCAAGCTCCCTCGCCACAGGAAACAGGTAACCCCGCGGGTCAGCGGCTAGCTTGCAGCGCCCGGGCCATTTCCAGATGGTTTTGCAGCTTCGGCAAGGTCTCGTCGGCAAATGCCTTGATCTCCGGCACGTCGGTGCTCTGTGCCTCTTGCTGGATCTGCTGGATGGCTTCCTCGGTCGCTTTCACCTGGCTCGCGGCGTAGGCCTGGTCGAAGGTTTCACCGTCCTTGACCTGCGGGATCATGGTTTTCGCCTTGTCGGCGATTTCTTCGCGGGGAGCGACCGGCAGGTCGAGTTTCTTCGCGATTTTCGCCAGATGCTGATTGGCGGTCGTGCGGTCATTGATGACCACGATGGTGTAGTCCTTGACCTCTTTGGATTCGGACTTCTGATGCGCCAGACGACTGGCTTCGATGTCGGCCATGCCTTTGGCCGAAGCATCGTTGATAAAATCGGCAGGCGACTGGGCTGCGGCGCCGCTGGCAAATGCACTGCTGGCGAACAGTCCCAACAACGTGACAAAACTGAAACGACGTACCTGGGTGGCCATCCGGCTCATGGTCGCGCCCTCCTTCTCTTCAAATTCAAGCGGGAGCTTACGCCCCCGCCTCTCAATCAAAACGACCTCACCGACTTACTTCGATTTCTGCGCTGGCTTGCGACCCATTTCGGTTTTCGCAGGCTCTTTGTCGACCGTCGTGGTGGTGGTTTTCCCACCCTTGCGACCGGCCTCAGACGCCTTCGTTCGATCGTTGGCAAAGTTTCCCGAGTTCGAGTTTCTTGAATTAGGCATGATTCTCTTCCTCTTGGTGTTGATCGTTGGCGAGCGGGTGCCCGCCTAGATTGAGAATTGCCGCACCGAGAAAGGTTTAGAAAAGTTGCCCGCGCCGCGACGAACGGCGCGCACTGTTTCAGAGATCAACCGCCCGATGATTAAGGCGTTTGGCGGCGTACATCGCCTGGTCGGCATGCCGGAACAGTTGCTGTTCTTCGCGGCCATGTTCGGGATAACGGGCCACGCCGATGCTCGGTTCGATGTGCAGATTGTGACCGTCCAGGCGCATCGGCTGCATCAGCACCTGTCGGATTTTTTCGGCCACGCTGTCAGCGTCTTCAGCGGCGTGAAGGCTGTGCAACAGCACCACGAATTCATCGCCACCGATGCGCGCCACGGTATCGCTGTCGCGCACGCAGCCCTTGAGCCGACTCGCTACCGTTTGCAGCAGCATGTCGCCGACCGCATGACCAAAGGTATCGTTGACCTGTTTGAAGCGATCCAGATCGACGTACAGCAGCGCCATGCTTCCTGACGCTTCGCGAGCACCGTCCATCGCAGCCTTGAGGCGATCTTTGAGCAGTACGCGATTGGGCAACTGGGTCAATTGATCGAACTGCGCCATACGTTTGAGCCGCGCGTGCAGTTGCTGACGCTCAACGGCAGTGGCGACCTGGGCGCAGACGTATTGCAGCAGCTCCTTGTCCTGTTCGGTGTATCGCTCCCCGCCCGGCAGACTTTTGACGATCAGCGCACCGATGGTGCCGTTTTTCGAGTTCAGCGGCACCCCGAGCCAGCACGGTGAATCTTGCCCCGCCACCAGTGCGGCGAACTCCGGCGGTGAATCAGGGCAGTCCGGCGTCAGCAGAATCGGCTGGCCGCTGCGGATGACTTCCGCGCACAGGCGACCGGTGGCAGTGCCCGGTTGCTCAGGCTGCAATTCGTGATCGTCGACGTGATAGGGAAAATTCAGCTGCGCGCAGTGCTCGTCGTAGAGCGCCACGGAGAAATTCAGCGCCGGCAGCCACTCGCCAATGATCAGGTGAATGCGCTTGAACAGCGCCAACAGGTCTTCGGCCACGTGGGCCGCTTCGGAAATCGCGTACAACGCCGCCTGGCGCGATTCGGCCTGTTTGCGTTCGGTGATGTCGCGGGCCACGGCGATGCGCAACTGATCGACCTCGGACCAGCGCGCCGACCACAGAATGTGCGCGATGCGCCCATCCTTGCGCACGTAGCGGTTTTCGAAGTTGTGCTTGGGCTCGCCGCCCATGATGTCGCGGGCGGCGGCGAGCGTGCGCTGGCGGTCGGCCGGATGCACCAGCTCGATCATTGGCCGGCCGATCAACTCGTCAGGCGTGTACCCGAAAATGCGCTCGCAGGCCGCACTGACAAAAACGAAACGGCCTTGCTTGTCCACCGCACAGACGGCGTCCAGCAACAGGTCCATATAACTCGCCAACGGCGCGGAATTTCGGCTTTCCATGGTTCAGCGTAGGTGTCCGGGCAATGCAACAATGATCCACCATCCCTGACCTTTTGCTCCCGCATCCCTGCAACCAGCGTCAAGCCTTGTTCGGCAGCAATCCCGGCAGCGCATGCACCAGCGCGTTGATCGCAAAACCGATGAACATCACCCCGCACAGGCGGGTGATCATCAGTTCATGGCGTTGATACAGCGTGCGCACCCGACGGGCGCCGACAACACCGATCAAGATAGCGTAAGCCAGCAATCCGCCGAGGAAGCTCAAGGCGATCAGCGCCGGCAGCATCGACCAGTTGAGCAGTTCGGCGCGGCTCGACAGCAGCGCGGTAAACGTCGCCACCGCTACCGGGTAGGCCTTGGGATTGGTCAGGCCGAACAGGATGCCGTGCCAGAACGGCTGACGCGCCGCGCCCTGGGGCTGGTCATCGCTACGCCGCTGGGCGCGCACCGCTCGCCAGCCAAGCCAGAACAGGTACACGCCGCTGAGCACGCCGAGTACATCAAACGCGGTGCTGCCGATTTCCCGGGCGCCGACGATCGCGATCAACGCGGTGCTGCACCAGACCACATCCCCGAGCAGGTGCCCGCAGAGAAACCCCGCCCCGGCCCGCCGCCCATGCGCCGCGCCGATGCCGAACACTGCCAGCACACCCGGCCCCGGCGTAATGCCATAGATGAAACCCGAGGCCAGAACGGCCATAAGCAACGATGGAGTCATGACATACCTGCAAGCGCCAGCACGAATGGTGGCCAGTCTATATCAGCGCCCTGTGTCTGATCACTGCTCGTCGTAAAAACGCATACCCGCATACGGTCTCAACCGACAGGCTGCCAGTCGTGACGCGAGATCGCCGACGTGGGCTTCGAGCTTGTGCCCGTCCGGGTCAAGAAAGTAGAACGATGCACCTTCGCTGCGGTTGTCGCGCCATTCCCGCACGTTGGCCGCTTTTAGCTTCTGCACGAACAATGGAAAATCCGCCTGATCGAGGCTGAACGCGTAATGGGTGTAGTCGACGGACGGCTCGCAACTGCGCTGTGCGTCCAGCGACAGACACAACCACAGCCCCGGCAGCGACAGGTAGGCACCGGCGTCCCACGTAGCTTCGACGCGCAGACTCAGCACGTCGCGATAGAACGCCAGACTGCGTGGCAAGTCGCTGACGGCGAGGGTCAGGTGGTTGAGGCCGGTGAGCATGGGGTCAGTAACCTCGCAGGTCTTCAGGGACGTTGTACTGCTGACCATCGTACGTCAGGGTGATCTGCTTTTTCTTCAGCTCGGTGGTGTTCGATACGCACTGATTGCCGGATTTAGTGTTTTTCATTTTGCTGCCGCTGGTGGTGACGATCAGATCGGCGAAACCATTGTGACTCGATGGACCCATCTCGAGCGTCCGGCGGATTTTTTTGCTGTAGCCCTCGCAGTCATTCACGAACTCACCGTTGTTCTTGAAGACCACCAGGCCTTCGAGCACCGGACGCAGGCTGTCACCCTCGCGCACATACAGCGCCAGATCGGTTTTCTCGTAGGGCATGGCCTGAGAACTGTGCGCGAATTTCGCTCGCAGACCAAAAGCCCGGACGTCCGGCGTCAGTCGGTAGCGCGCCGTATCGATGCGTACGTCATCCAGCCGCACGGCATCGGAGTTGTAGGCGCCCGGTTTGTGGTAAGTGGCGATCGGTTTGGCGTTGCTGGCATTGAGCAGCGCCAGATCCAGATCGAACGCACCGGCATCGTCACCACCGGAATCGGCCAGATAGGTGGATTTGACCGAAATCGCCTGACTCGGGAACGCCGGCCAGACGTTGCAGCGCGACATGGATTTGCCGTCGAAACTCTTGGTGGTGCAGGCGGCTTGGGCGTGGGTGGTGATGGCCAGGAAACCGAGGGTGATCAGGAGTCTGGAGAGGTTGAGCATGGTTCTTCCTTGATAAGTGTCGTGTTAAGCAAGCCGGTTACAGACCTTGGAAACCTTTAGGCAAAACGTAGGATTTTCCGTCGTAGTGCAGAATGGTCAGCACGGGCTTATGGTTCGTGGTTTTTATTTCGCAATTGTCCGGCGGGCCCTCGCCACTCACGCCGGTGGTGACCGATTTCACGATCAGGTCGGCAAATCCGTGAGAGCTGGTTTTACCTATTTCGATCGTGCTGATTGTGGTCGCACGTTCCCCCGCGCAGTTGCCATCCCATTCGCCGCCAAAGCGGTAAACCAGCATCCGATCCAATACCGGACGCAGCTTGCCGCCTTCTTTCACATAGAGCGACAACTGGGTTTCATCCATGGGATTGACGCGTGAGGAGTTTTTGAAAATGGCCCGTATGCCAAAGGCACGAATGTCAGAAGCCAGCTTGTAGCGCGCAGTATCCAGTTCCAAGCTCTCCAGCGCGAAGGCGTCAGACTGGAACACGGACGGTTGATGATAAGTCGCGAGCGGGGTCAAGTTGTCGACTGACGACACGGATAAATCCAGATCGTAAGAGCCAATCCTATCACCATGGGCATACACCGGATCCGATTCAAACTTTGCTATCGCATTGATCGTCAGGGCCGGAACCACAGGCCATTCCTTGCAGACAGAAAAATCCCACTGTCCTGCCACCGCTGGCGGCGAGCACTCGGCGAACGCCTGCCCTGCCATCAACCACCCACACAGGACCCAACACCCAACCCATCCAGACTTCACTGTCATCCCCGACTCCCTGATAATTTTTTTCAGCCGCGCACTATCCCCTCCTCAATCCTGCGATTCAACCAGTGCAACGCCTGATCCGCACCCCGCCGCTTGTGCCACGCCAGCACAAACGTGAACGGCGCAATCTCGAACGGGGGCGGCAGCACGATCAAATCCTGCTGATCGATCTCACGCACGCTGCGCGACGACACGGTGAGGATCAGGTCCGTACCGCTGATCAACTGTGGCGCGACGTTCCAGTGCGGCAGGCTGATGGCGACGCGGCGGCGTTCGCGCAGTGAGGTCAGCGCGCGTTCGATTTCCGGGGTGCCGCTGCCGCGCATTTCCAGCAGAACGTGCGGGCGCGACAGGTAAGTCGGCAAGTCCAGAGTGCCGTCGGCTGGCAAGGTGCGGCGATCCAGCAGGCAGACGTAGCGCTCTTCAAACAGCACCGAACTGCGTAATTCGTGGGGCATCTCCGGGAACACCCCGGCGGCCACATCAATGTCACCGTTGAGCACCCCCTCGAGCATACCTTCGCGGCTGGCGTGGCTGATTTGCAGGTCGATGCCCGGCGCTTCGCGGCGCAGGGTGCGGATCAAGCCGGGCAGGATGATGGCCGCGCCGTAGTCAGACATCGCCACACGAAAGGTCCGACGCGCACTGGCCGGATCGAAGGCATTCGGCGCCAGCAGCGATTGCACCTGCGCCAGTGCTTCGGCCAGCGGCGCGATCAGTTCCAGCGCTCGCGCCGTGGGCACCAGGGTCGAGCCGGCGCGCACCAGCAGCGGATCGCCCAGCACGTCGCGCAATCGCGCCAGCGCATGGCTGACCGCCGGTTGGCTCAGGTGCAGTCGCTCGGCGGCACGGGTGACGTGTTGCTCGCTGAGCAAGGCGTCGAGAATCACCAACAGGTTCAGATCGATACGGCGCAGATCATTCATCTTGTGCATGTTCTGGATGACAAAACGGAATTTAAATCTGCGCGACGAATACCTTAGAGTCCAGCAAAACCTGTTGGAGAGTGATCATGAGTACGTTGCAGTGGGCCGGGCTGTTGCTGCTGGCCGCGTTTGCCGGGGCGGTGGTGCCGTTCCAGAGTGCGATCAACAGCAATCTGGCGCGCGGGCTGGGACATCCGTTGTGGGCGACACTGGCCTCGTTGCTGGTCAGCGTGCTGGTGCTGTTGCCGGTGATTCTGGCGTTGCGCCTGCCGCTGCCGTCGCTGGGGTTCATCAGCAAGGCGCCGTTGTGGATGTGGGCTGGCGGCGCGTTTGGCGTGTGCTTTGTGGCGCTGGCGGTGATGTTGCTGCCCAAGCTCGGCGCGTCGGGGTTTGTTGCGTTGGCGTTGGCCGGGCAGGTGATTGCTTCGATGCTGCTCGATCACTTTGGGCTGTTTGGATTGGTGGAGAAACAGCTGACGGTGTCGCGGGTGTTGGGGGCGTTGTTGTTGATTGGCGGGGTGGTGTTGATTCAGTTCGGCGGGGTGTTTGAGAGGAATGGGGCAGCGGTTGGTTAATCCAGAGGATTATTCAATGTCTGGAAATCAGCCATCGCGAGCAGGCTCACTCCTACAGTTGAAATGCATTCCCCTGTAGGAGTGAGCCTGCTCGCGATGGCGTCAGAAGTGGCGCTGAAGACCTCGGAGCTTGTCGAGGCTGTACCCTGCTCAAAACGCGTTGCGGAAAATCTCCTCGATCTGCCGCTGATCCGCCGCCCGCGGATTGGTCAGGCCGCACGCATCTTTCAGTGCGTTGGTGGCAAGCACCGGGATGTCGCTGAGCTTGGCGCCGAGTTCGCGCAGGCCGCCCGGAATATCGACATCTTTAGCCAGACAACGAATCGCGTTGATCGCCGCCTGGGCGCCCTCCTCCGGACTGAAACCGCGAATGTCGGCGCCCATCGCATGCGCCACGTCAGTCAGGCGTTCGGCGCAGATCAGCGCGTTGAAAGCCTGTACATGCGGCAGCAACACGGCGTTGCACACGCCGTGGGGCAGATCGTAGAAACCGCCCAACTGGTGCGCCATCGCGTGCACGTAGCCAAGCGACGCATTGTTGAACGCCATGCCGGCGAGGAACTGCGCATACGCCATGTTTTCCCGCGCTGCGAGGTCGCTGCCGTCACGCACGGCCAGGCGCAGGTTGTTGCTGATCAGCGTCATGGCCTTCAGCGCGCAGGCATCGGTGATGGGGTTGGCGGCGGTCGAAACGTAGGCCTCGATGGCGTGGGTCAGCGCGTCCATGCCGGTGGCGGCAGTCAGGCTTTTCGGCATGGCGACCATCAGTGCCGGGTCGTTGACCGACAACAGCGGCGTGACGTTGCGGTCGACGATGGCCATTTTCACGTGGCGCGATTCGTCGGTGATGATGCAGAACCGGGTCATCTCGCTGGCAGTGCCGGCGGTGGTGTTGATGGCGATCAGCGGCAGTTGCGGCTTGCTCGATTGATCGACGCCTTCGTAGTCGCGGATCTGCCCGCCGTTGGTCGCACACAGGGCAATGCCTTTGGCGCAGTCATGGGGCGAACCGCCCCCCAGCGACACCACGAAATCGCATTGGCTCTCTTTCAAAAGGCTCAGCCCGGCCTCGACGTTGGCAATGCTCGGGTTCGGTTTGGCGCCATCGAAGAGCACTGAGTCGATGTCCTGCATCGCCAGTTTCTCGGCGAGCATGGTCGCAACGCCGGCCTTGGCCAGCCCCACGTCGGTGACGATCAGCGCCTTGCGAAACCCGTAGTTGCGGATCGCAACCATGGCCTCGTCGAGGCATCCGTTGCCCATGATGTTTACGGCCGGAATGAAAAAGGTGCTGCTCATGCGCATCTCCTGACTGAGGCCGAATCGACTGCTCCGATACGGCGGATGAGCACAGGATCGACTGATCGGTCACGACCGATGTTGATCTGGCTCAATGCCCGCTCGTGATAAAGTCGCCGTCCATCCGCCCTTTGTTTTGAGACTGCCCCCGCAATGACCGATTTTCTGGATGTCGATGCCACCCTCGAAGACTGGAGCGCCCTGCGCGCCACTGCCGACTTCAACGGTCTGCTGGTGGGCAATGGCGCCAGCCGTGCGGTATGGGACGACTTCGGCTACGACTCGCTGTTCGAAAATGCACGCACGGTGGAAGAGAAACCGCTGAGCCCGTCGGAGCTGAGCGTGTTCGACGCGATGCAGACGCGCAGCTTCGAGCAAGTGCTTGGCGCCCTGAAAACCACCAGCCGGGTCAACAAGGCACTGGCCGTCAGCTCGGCCGCACCGCGCAATCGCTACTACGCGATCAAGGAAGCGCTGATCAACACCGTGCACGCCGTGCACATCCCGTGGCGACTGGTGCAAGCCACAACCCTGGCGACGCTCAACGAAGAACTGGCGCGCTATCGCACGGTGTTCACCACCAATTACGACCTGCTCAGCTACTGGGCAATCCAGCATCAGAGCGAGGCCATCGATGACCTGTTCAACGGCCCCGATGCCGGTTTTGATCTGAGTGAAAGCACCAGCGCCAAACCACGCTTGCTGTACCTGCACGGCGGCCTGCACCTGGTGCGCAATCAGGACGGCACTGCACGCAAATTGACTTCGACCGAAGGCACCCTGCTCGGCAGTTTCGCGATCAACAACACGATCAAGACGCTGGACGACGTGCCGCTGTTCGTCAACGAAGGGCCGAGTGCGGACAAGCTCAAAACCATCCGCAGCTCGGATTATCTGTCGTTCTGTTATGAGCAGTTATTGGGGCATGCGGAGAATCTGTGCATCTTTGGTCATGCCCTGGGTGAGCAAGACGCTCATATCGTGCGCGCCTTGCGGTTGGCGAAACCGCAGACCGTGGCGATCTCGATTTATCCGCGCAGTGCGGCGTTCATCCAGCATCAGAAGCGCCATTACGCGCAGGTGTTCGAGGGCACGGGCGTTGAGTTGCGGTTTTTTGATGCGAAGAGCCACGCGCTGGGCAATCCGAAGCTTTCGGTTCCCGTCGAAGTCTGAAGCCAATACATCACCTGTGGCGAGGGAGCTTGCTCCCGCTGGGCAGCGAAGCGGCCCCAAAAATATCAAGCTGCAAAGCGATGACTGCTGCGCAGCCAAGCGGGAGCAAGCTCCCTCGCCACAACAGCAGAATCGGTTCATTCCTCGGTGCTGTGCACCACCACCAGCAACTGCGCCTGCACCTCGCCCACCGACCTGATCCGGTGCGGCTTCTGCGCATTGAAGTGCAGCGCATCGCCGCGCTCCAGCAGCACCCGCTCGCTCATGAAATCCACTTCCACCTGCCCTTCGTGGACGAACAGAAACTCTTCGCCCAAATGCTCTTTGAAGGTCTTGTCGGTGAATTCACTCGGCGGGTAGATGATGAACGGCAGCAGGCTGCGTTCGCTGACCTGATGCGCCAGCACCGCATAACCGGGGCTCTGATCGTTGGCCGCCAGCGACTGGCGCTCATGGCTGCGCACCAGGCTGTAGCTGTCGAGGCTGACGTTGTCCTCGGAGAACAGTTCCTCAACCTTCACATTCAACGCTTTCGCCAGTTTCAGCGCGGCTGCGATCGACGGGGTGTTCAACCCGCGCTCGACTTTCGACAGGTAGCTTTTGGTCATGCCGGACTTTTCGGCCAGTGCCTCAAGCGTGACCCCAAGTTTTTTTCTCAATAATTTCAAACGGATAGACATGCGCAGCAGTTATTCCATCATGGAAACGACAATTCATGCTTGCTTATGACACTTTGTGTCATATAGGCTCTTTCGTGTCATTTGCACTCACCCAAAGGACACAGACATGGCCAAGACATTAGCACTACCTAAAGAACAACTGGTCAAGCAAGCGCTGACTCAGATGCAAAAAAACCTGGCGGATAATACGTGGACTGACCGGCAAAAGCTGGCGCTGACCTGCCGGATCCTGTTTGAAAGCGGACATGACTCCGGTCTGGCCGGGCAGATCACGGCGCGCGGCCCACAACCCGGCACCTATTACACGCAGCAACTGGGCCTGGGCTTCGATGAAATCACCGCGAGCAATCTGCTGCTGGTCAACGAAGACCTGGAAGTGCTCGAAGGCCACGGCATGGCCAACCCGGCCAACCGTTTCCACAGCTGGGTCTACCGCGCCCGGCCGGACGTGAACTGCATCATTCACACCCACCCGACGCACATCGCCGCGCTGTCGATGCTCGAAGTGCCGCTGCAGATTTCCCACATGGACCTGTGCCCGCTGTACGACGACTGTGCGTTTCTCGAAGGCTGGCCGGGCGTGCCGGTGGGCAACGAAGAAGGCGAACTGATTGCCGGAGCTCTGGGCGACAAACGCGCAATTCTGCTTTCACACCACGGTCAGTTGTCGACCGGCGCGACGATCGAAGAGGCTTGTGTCATCGCCCGACTGATCGAGCGCGCGGCCAAGCTGCAACTGCTGGCGATGGCGGCCGGCACGATCAAGCCGATCATCCCGGCGCTGGGACGCGAGGCCCATGACTGGGTATCGAAACCCAAGCGCCACGCCGCCGCCTTCAACTACTACGCCCGACAGAATCTGCGCCAACACGCCGATTGCCTGAACTGATTTGAGTTTTTCAAGGAGACACCGCATGTCCAACATTCACGGCATCATCGGCTACACCATTACCCCGTTCGGCACCCACGGCGAAGGGCTGGATCTGCCGGCACTCGGCCAATCGATCGATCGCCTGATCGACAGCGGCGTCCACGCCATCGCCCCGCTGGGCAGCACTGGCGAAGGCGCTTACCTGAGCGACGCCGAGTGGGATCAAGTGGCTGAGTTCAGCATCAAACACGTGGCCAAACGGGTGCCGACCATCGTCAGCGTGTCCGACCTGACCACCGCCAAAGCGGTGCGCCGCGCGCGTTTCGCCGAAGCTCATGGCGCCGATGTGGTGATGGTGTTGCCGGCCTCGTACTGGAAGCTCAGCGAAGCGGAAATCCTTGCTCACTACCGCGCCATCGGCGACAGCATCGGCGTGCCGATCATGCTCTACAACAACCCGGCCACCAGCGGCACCGACATGTCGGTGGAACTGATTCTGCGCATCGTCAACGGCGTGGAAAACGTAACCATGGTCAAGGAGAGTACCGGCGATATTCAACGCATGCACAAGCTGCAATTGCTCGGTGAAGGCCAGGTGCCGTTCTACAACGGCTGCAATCCGCTGGCACTGGAGGCGTTTGCCGCTGGGGCCAAGGGTTGGTGCACGGCGGCACCGAACCTGATTGCACAGCTGAACCTGGACCTGTACGCCGCCGCGCTGGCCGGTGACCTGGACCGGGCACGCGAACTGTTCTACCGCCAGTTGCCGTTGCTGGACTTCATCCTCAAGGGCGGCTTGCCGGCGACGATCAAGGCTGGGTTGCGCGAAACGGGGCTGGAGGTCGGGGATCCACGGTTGCCGGTGTTCCCGTTGAGTGAGGTTGGGCAAGGTCAGTTGCAAGCGATCCTCAAGACCCTGCGCTGATCTCAGGCAAAACAAAAAACCTGTAGGAGCTGTCGAGTGAAACGAGGCTGCGATCTTTTGATCCTGATCTTTACAATCAAGGATCAAAAGATCGCAGCGTGCCGCAGCGCCTACAGAGCGATGAGCTGGACTCAGAGTACCGGCAACGTCTTGTCCTTGATCACCTTGCTCGGCCCGTTGGCCTTGACGCTGGCGATGCCTTTGGCGCACGCGGCGTCGTTGGAGTACGACTCGCTGCTGCCAATGATCTGGTGGTTGGCAGCCTTGAGGTTGAAGTATGGGTGGCCATCCTTTGTGGTTTTCTTCTCGTAGCGTTCATCCAGCGGGCTGTTGGCCTGCACCGAAGCAATGCCGTTGTCGACTGCCGCGCGAGTGGTGTAGAGCTCGCTGGTGAGAATGGTTTCGGCGTTGGCGGCCTTAAGCACAAACCTGAACTGGCCGTTGCTGCTTTTGCTCACTTCGTACCATCCGGACATGCTCGATTCTCCTTGGCGGTTAAGAGGTTTCGCGCTTCAGAGTAAAGACCAGCTCCAGAACTCTGTCGCCTGTACCGACCTCTTCGCGAGCAAGCTCCCACATAAGTGTTCACACGTTTTGTGTTCACTGGAGATCTACTGTGGGAGCGAGCCTGCTCGCGAAGGCGTCACCCCGGTGTTGGCTATTTCACCCCCGCCCGCACCACCGACAATTCAGGCACACTCACCCGCCGCTGACTCAGATACCGCGTGCAGCTCACCCGCAGGAACGAGGCAAAATTCACCACCTCACCGCGATAATCCATCACTTCTTCATACAGCTTGGCGATCAACTGGTTAGTGGTCATGCCATCGACTTCGGCGATTTCACTGAGGATGTCCCAGAACTGGTTTTCCAGGCGCAGGGTCGTCACCACCCCGCAGATGCGCAACGAGCGCGAGCGGGATTCGTAGAGAATCGGGTCGGCCTTGACGTAGAGCTCGCACATGGGCGAATCCTCGTTACAGAGTGATTTTAGTGCCGAGCAAGCCGAGGAAACCGGCCAGCCAGTTCGGGTGCGCCGGCCATGCCGGAGCAGTCGCCAGATTGCCTTGAACGTGGCCGTCGGTCACCGGGATATCGATGAACGTGCCACCGGCCAGTCGCACTTCCGGCGCACAGGCCGGATAGGCGCTGCACTCGCGACCTTCCAGAACACCGGCCGCGGCCAGCAATTGCGCGCCGTGGCAGACCGCCGCAATCGGCTTGTCGGCCTTGTCGAACGCGCGCACCAGTTCGAGGACTTTTTCGTTCAGGCGCAGGTATTCCGGCGCACGACCGCCGGGGATCAGCAGCGCGTCGTAGTCCGCTTCGGCAACCTTGGCAAAGTCGAAGTTGAGGGCGAACAGGTGCCCCGGTTTCTCGCTGTAGGTCTGGTCGCCTTCGAAGTCATGAATGGCGGTGCGCACGGTCTTGCCGGCGACCTTGTCCGGGCACACGGCGTGCACGGTGTGACCGACCATTTGCAGGGCCTGGAACGGCACCATCACTTCGTAGTCTTCGACGTAATCGCCGACCAGCATCAGGATTTTTTTCGCGGCCATGGGGCGGTCTCCTCTGGGAAAGGGCTTGCAGGAGTACTCAAGGTAGACCCATTCAGAGCCGGCAGGTAATAACCGACTACTACGTACACCAAACCTCTGTGGCGAGGGAGCTTGCTCCCGCTCGACTGCGCAGCAGGCGCAAAACCTGTTTGCACAGTTTTCCTGAAAAAAGCGGGGGCCGCTTCGCAGCCCAGCGGGAGCAAGCTCCCTCGCCACAGGGGATCCAACTGTATGGATAACTCTGTGCCTGGCTGTACCAGCCCGAGCGCCGCGGTTTATGGCTTGATGAAGGCAATCCCCTGCCACCTTCTATTCTGGTTCTCATCATGTCTTCGCGCGAAAACACCGGCATGGCCCTCGGCCTGCTCGGGGTTGTGATTTTCAGCCTGACCCTGCCCTTCACCCGCATCGTGGTGCAGGAACTGCATCCGCTGCTCAACGGCCTGGGCCGCGCGTTGTTCGCGGCGATTCCGGCGGCGCTGCTGCTGTTATGGCGCCGGGAAAAGTGGCCGACCTGGCAGCAGATCAAAGGCCTGAGCCTGGTGATCGCCGGGGTGATTCTCGGGTTTCCGGTGCTGTCAGCATGGGCCATGCAGACCTTGCCGGCGTCCCACGGTGCGCTGGTCAATGGTTTGCAGCCGCTGTGCGTGGCGCTGTATGCCGCATGGTTATCCCACGAGCGTCCGTCGAAAGCCTTCTGGGCCTGCGCCGCGCTGGGCAGTGCGCTGGTGCTCGGTTATGCGTTGTACACCGGTGCCGGCAGCATTCAGGCCGGGGACTTGTTGATGCTGGGGGCGATCGCCGTGGGCGGTCTGGGGTATGCCGAGGGTGGCCGGCTGGCGAAAGAGATGGGCGGCTGGCAGGTGATCTGCTGGGCGCTGGTGCTGTCGACGCCGCTGCTGATCGGGCCGGTGCTGTACCTGGCGCTGCAGCATCAGGGCGCGGTGTCGGCCAAGACCTGGTGGGCCTTCGGCTACGTGGCACTGTTCTCGCAGTTTCTCGGTTTCTTCGCCTGGTACGCCGGGCTGGCGATGGGCGGGATTGCGCGGGTCAGTCAGATCCAGTTGCTGCAGATCTTCTTCACCATCGCCTTTTCGGCGCTGTTCTTTGGCGAACATGTCGAGCCGATCACCTGGGTGTTTGCTTGCGGGGTCATCGCGACAGTGATGCTCGGGCGCAAGACCGCCGTGCGCCCCGCTCAACCGGCCACTGCATGACCACCGCCCCTCGGATGGCGAGCGCATAACCCTGTAGGAGCTGCGGCACGCTGCGATCTTTTGATGTTGCCTTTAAAGATCAAAAGATCGCAGCGTGCCGCAGCTCCTACAGGGTTTGTGTCGGATCAGTATCAGGGGGTCAGGCGAGAAAGCCGTCGGCGCGCAACAGCGTTTCGAGGCAGTGCTCGCTGATGTTGTAGAACGCCTTCAACTCCGCAATCTTCACCAACAGCTGAGCCGGGTTCACCGGCTCGGCGCGTTTCACCGCCAGAATCATCTTGTTCTTGTTGGTGTGTTCCAGCGAGATGAACTCGAACACCTTGGTCTCGTAACCACACGCCTCAAGGAACAGCGCCCGCAGGCTGTCGGTGACCATCTCGGCCTGTTGGCCCAGGTGCAGACCGTATTGCAGCATCGGCTTGAGCAGCGCCGGACTCTGGATCTGCAGGCGGATCTGCTTGTGGCAGCACGGCGAGCACATGATGATCGACGCGCCCGAGCGGATGCCGGTGTGGATCGCGTAGTCAGTGGCGATGTCGCAGGCGTGCAGGGCGATCATCACGTCCAGTTCGCTCGGCGCCACACTGCGCACGTCACCGCACTTGAACACCAGCCCCGGGTGCTCCAGTTTCGCGGCGGCGGCGTTGCACAGGTCGACCATGTCTTCGCGCAGCTCGACGCCAGTGACTTCGCCTTCGGCCTTGAGCGTATTGCGCAGGTAATCGTGGATGGCAAACGTCAGGTAACCCTTGCCCGAACCGAAATCCGCCACCCGCACCGGTTTGTCCAGCGCCAGCGGTGAAGAGGTCAGCGCATGGCTGAAGACTTCGATGAACTTGTTGATCTGCTTCCACTTGCGCGACATCGCCGGAATCAGCTCGTGCTGAGCATTGGTCACGCCCAGGTCCTTGAGGAACGGTCGGCTCAATTCCAGAAAACGGTTTTTCTCGCGGTTGTGCTCGGCGGACGGCGCTTCACGCAATTGCTGAGGTTTGCTCTTGAACAGCGAGCTTTTGCCCTTTTTGCTGTATTCGAGCTGGGCTTCGTCGGTCACGGTCAGCAAATGCGCATTTTTGAACGCCGCCGGCAACAGCTCGGCAATCACCGCAACGCCTTCGCTCAGCGGCAGGTTCTTGGTGATGTCGCGGGTCTTGTAACGATAGACGAAGGACAGGTTGGGCTGGGCCTTGACCGTCACCGCTTTGATGATGATCCGCTGCAGATCCGCCTCTTCGCCCACGTACTTGGCCAGCACCAGTTTGATGAAGCCGTTCTGGTCGAGGCTGGTTTGCAGCAGCTCGATGAACTGGGCGTGGTGATCTGGCGTGGGTTTGGTGGAAGGGGCGGTAACGGACATGGACAAGCGGCCTCGGGCAGGCGAAATCGGGAATGGCCGGTATTTTAGGGGGGATGGGGGTTGGGGACACGCTCTTATTTACCCAACGGCACAAGAACCCGATGCACCGGGTCTTCTGTGGCGAGGGAGCTTGCTCCCGCTCGGCTGCGCAGCAGTCGTTAAACAGGCGATTACTTGATCCAGACAGACCGCGTTTACCGGTTTCAGGGCCGCTTCGCGCCCCAGCGGGAGCAAGCTCCCTCGCCACGGGGGATGACTACGGCCGGAGGATCAACCCAACACAATCAACCGATTGGGCAATTCATTCCTCACCTGCGTCACCGGCACATGCACTTTGAGCAACTCTCCACAGGCCTCGATGCAGGTCACGAACCCCTCCAGCGTGCGCCCCTGCCGCACCTGCTCGGTAAACGCGGCGACAATCGAATCCCAGCTCTTGTTGTCCAGCCGTCGGGAAATCCCCTCGTCCACCAGAATTTCCACGTAGCGCTCGGCCTCGCAGACAAAGATCAGCATCCCGGTACCTCCGACGGTGTGGTGCAGGTTCTGTTCGAGAAACTGCCGCCGTGCCAGGTTCGAGGCGCGCCAGTGGCGCACGCGGCGCGGGATCAGGTGGGTGGTGATTTTCGGCAGGCGAAACAGCAGGCACAGGACGATAAACAGCCCCCATTGCACCAGCAACAGACTGCGCATGGTCAACCAGCCGGTCAGGTAGTGGACGATGCCGGGCACCAGCAGCGCCAGCAGGCTGGCCCACAATAACGGGATGTACGCGTAGTCATCGGCGCGGGCCGCCAGTACGGTCACCAGTTCGGCGTCGGTGTCGCGCTCGACCCGGGCGATCGCCTCGGCGACTTTGCGTTGTTCGTGTTCGGTCAGTAATGCCATGTCGAAAAGTGCCTGATCATTATTGTTGTGTGTTCACCAGCCGCCGGACGAACCGCCGCCGCCGAAACTGCCCCCGCCGCCGCTGAAGCCCCCGCCTCCACCGCCGCCGCCAAATCCACCACCGCCGAAGCCACCCCCGCCACCGGAGCCGCCACGGCCGGCGGGCAGGATACCGAGCATCTGGCAGACAAACACCGTCAGGATGAACAACATCACCAGAAAAACGAACAACAGCGGATGGCGCGAGACAAAATCGTTTTGCGGGTCGCCGTTCGATTCATACACCGTCGAAGGTTCGTCCAGCGGATTGCCGCCGAGCACCACCAGCATCGCCGCCACGCCGTCGCTGATGCCCTTGCTGAAATTGCCGGCCTTGAACGCGGGCGTGATCACTTGATGGATGATCACCGAACTCTGCGCATCGGTCAGCCGATCCTCCAGCCCGTAACCGACTTCAATACGCAACTTGCGCTCATCCCGGGCGACGATCAGCAGCGCGCCGTTGTTCTTGTCCTTCTGGCCGATGCCCCAGTGCCGGCCCAGTTGCACGCCGTAATCCTCGATGGTGGTGCCTTGCAGATCAGGCACCGTCACCACCACCAGTTGCTCGCCGGTCGCCTGCTCATGCGCCTGCAACTGCTGGCTCAACTGGGCGCGCACCGAGGGCTCGAGCATCTGCGCCTCGTCCACCACCCGCCCGCTCAGCGCCGGGAACGTCAACTCGGCCCGGGCGCTGAGGGCGAACAGCCACAGCATCAGCACCAGGCCTATCTTCAACACACGCATGAATACCCTCCACCGTTCCCTGTGTAGGCGCTGCCGCAGGCTGCGATCTGTTGATCTTTAAAAGCAAAAGATCGCAGCCTGCGGCAGCTCCTGCAGGGGATTGTCAGAACTTCACTTCCGGGGCCTTTTCCGCACCGGGGGTGGTGGCTTCGAAGGTTTCGCGAATCGGCAGGTCGCTGTACATCACGCTATGCCAGAGGCGACCGGGAAATGTGCGAATCTCGGTGTTGTACTTCTGCACCGCCAGAATGAAATCGCGCCGCGCCACGGCAATCCGGTTTTCCGTGCCTTCGAGCTGCGATTGCAGGGCGAGGAAGTTCTGGTTGGCCTTGAGGTCCGGATACCGCTCGGACACCACCATCAGACGGCTCAGGGCCCCGCTCAGCTGATCCTGGGCCTGCTGGAACTGCTTGAGTTTTTCCGGGTTGTCGAGGGTGCTGGCATCAACCTGGATCGATGTCGCCTTGGCCCGGGCCTCGACCACTGCGGTCAGAGTCGCCTCTTCATGTTTGGCGTAGCCGCGGACGGTTTCCACCAGATTGGGGATCAGGTCGGCACGGCGCTGATACTGGTTCTGGACCTGGCCCCAGGCCGCCTTGGCCTGTTCGTCGAGGGTTGGAATATTGTTGATGCCGCACGCGGTCAACAATGTGGCGAGCACTAGCAACGTGGCGACCTGCAAACGCGAGCGGTAAGTTGGACTGACATTCATCAAAGTGATGCTCCCTGGCGTATTTCATAAAAAGCCGACCGTAAAACCTTCTGCATCGGCTGTTGGGGCATAATCGGCCGCGCCACTGGATTGCAACGGGCCAATGGGCTAAAAAGAGGCCCTGCGCAAACGCTGCCGACCGTCGGCGTGCGTTTTTGGCTCGGTCATTTTGAGCCTGCACCCGAACAACAATAGTCGCTCCCTAACTTTTGGCTGGCCGGCATTGCATTGCCGCTTGGGCCCTTGAGAAAAATATTCATGAAGAAGCTGTGTTTGCTGGGTCTGTTCGTCAGCCTGGCCAGTCATCAAGTATTGGCCGCAACGACCCCGGTACCCCTGGAAAACAAGGACGCGTTCATCAGCAATCTGATGAGCCAGATGACCCTCGACGAGAAGATCGGCCAGTTGCGCCTGATCAGTATCGGCCCGGAAATGCCGCGTGAGCTGATCCGCAAAGAGATCGCCGCCGGCAACATCGGCGGTACGTTCAACTCGATCACTCGCCCGGAAAACCGTCCGATGCAGGACGCGGCGATGCGCAGTCGCCTGAAGATTCCGATGTTTTTTGCGTACGACGTCATCCACGGTCACCGTACGATTTTCCCGATTCCGCTGGCCCTGGCGTCGAGCTGGGACATGGACGCCATCGGCCAGTCCGGGCGCATTGCCGCCAAAGAGGCCGCTGCCGACAGCCTCGACATCACCTTCGCACCGATGGTCGACATCTCCCGCGACCCGCGCTGGGGCCGCAGCTCCGAAGGGTTCGGTGAAGACACCTACCTGACTTCGCGCATCGCCAAAGTGATGGTCAAGGCCTATCAGGGCGACACGCCGAGCGCCGCTGACAGCATCATGGCCAGCGTCAAGCACTTCGCCCTGTATGGCGCGGTCGAGGGCGGTCGCGACTACAACACCGTCGACATGAGCCCGGTGAAGATGTATCAGGATTACCTGCCGCCGTACCGCGCCGCGATTGATGCCGGCGCTGGCGGGGTGATGGTCGCATTGAACTCGATCAACGGGATTCCGGCCACGGCCAACACCTGGCTGATGAACGATCTGCTGCGCAAGGACTGGGGCTTCAAGGGCCTGGCGGTCAGCGACCACGGGGCGATCTTCGAGCTGATCAAGCACGGCGTCGCCCGCGACGGTCGCGAAGCGGCGAAGCTGGCGATCAAGGCCGGCATCGACATGAGCATGAACGACACCCTGTACGGCAAAGAGCTGCCGGGGCTGCTCAAGTCCGGTGAGATCGAACAGAAAGACATCGACAACGCGGTGCGCGAAGTGCTCGCCGCCAAGTACGACATGGGCCTGTTCAAGGACCCGTACCTGCGCATCGGCAAGGCCGAAGACGATCCGGCCGACACGTATGCCGACAGCCGTCTGCACCGCGCCGAGGCCCGTGAAGTGGCACGTCGCAGCCTGGTGCTGCTGAAGAACCAGAACGACACCCTGCCGCTGAAGAAAGACGCGAAAGTCGCGCTGGTCGGCCCGCTGGCCAAGGCACCGATCGACATGATGGGCAGTTGGGCGGCCGCCGGTAAGCCGGCGCAGTCGGTCACCCTGTTCGACGGCATGAGTTCGCTGATCGGCGACAAAGCCAACCTGATCTACGCCCGTGGCGCGAACATCACCAGCGACAAGAAGGTCCTGGACTACCTGAACTTCCTCAACTTCGACGCACCGGAAGTGGTCGATGACCCGCGCCCGGCCAACGTCCTGATCGACGAAGCGGTGAAAGCCGCCAAGGACGCCGACGTGATCGTCGCAGCGGTGGGCGAATCCCGTGGCATGTCGCACGAATCTTCCAGCCGTACCGACCTGAACATCCCGGAAAACCAGCGCGAGCTGATCCGTGCCCTGAAAGCCACCGGCAAGCCACTGGTGCTGGTGCTGATGAACGGCCGCCCACTGACCATCCTCGAAGAGAACCAGTCGGCTGACGCGATCCTGGAAACCTGGTTCAGCGGCACCGAGGGCGGCAACGCCATCGCTGACGTGCTGTTCGGCGACTACAACCCGTCGGGCAAACTGCCGGTGACCTTCCCGCGCTCCGTGGGCCAGATCCCGACCTACTACAACCACCTGAGCATTGGCCGGCCGTTCACGCCGGGCAAACCGGGCAACTACACCTCGCAGTATTTCGATGACACCACAGGTCCCCTGTTCCCTTTCGGTTATGGCCTGAGCTACACCCGGTTCACGCTGAGCGACATGGCGCTGTCGTCGACCACGCTGAACGCCACCGGCAAGCTCGACGCCAGTGTCACGCTGAAAAACACCGGTAAACGCGACGGCGAAACCGTGGTGCAGTTGTACATTCAGGACGTCACCGGCTCGATGATCCGCCCGGTGAAAGAACTGAAGAACTTCCAGAAAATCATGCTCAAGGCCGGCGAACAGAAAGTCGTGCACTTCACCATCACCGAGGATGACCTGAAGTTCTACAACGCCCAGCTCAAGTACGCCGCAGAGCCTGGCAAGTTCAACGTGCAGATCGGCCTGGATTCGCAGGACGTGACGCAGCAGAGCTTTGAGTTGCTGTAACCGATAAAAGCAAAAGATCGCAGCCTGCGGCAGCTCCTGCATTGGGATGGTGTACACCCCTGTAGGAGCTGCCGCAGGCTGCGATCTTTTGATCTTGCTTCTGCTTCAACCGCGTCTGTCGAGAATGTTGACTACCACCCGATCCACCCAGCCCCAAATCCGCTGCTTGACCCGCCGCCACAACGGCCGGCGCTGCCACTCCTCCAGACTGACCTGCTGACTCAGGCCGAAGTCCTTCTCGAAACTCTGCACCACCGCTGCCGTCAACGACGGGTCCAGCGCCTCCAGGTTCGCCTCCAGATTGAAGCGCAGGTTCCAGTGATCGAAGTTGCACGAGCCGATACTCACCCATTCGTCCACCAGCACCATTTTCAGGTGCAGGAAGCACGGCTGGTATTCGAAAATCTGCACCCCGGCCTTGAGCAGGCGCGGGTAGTAGCGATGCCCGGCGTAGCGCACCGACGGGTGATCGGTACGCGGCCCGGTCAGCAGCAGCCGCACGTCAACCCCGCGGGCAGCAGCCTTGCGCAGCGAGCGGCGGATGTTCCAGGTTGGCAGGAAATACGGGGTGGCCATCCAGATGCGTTTCTGCCCGCTGTTCAAGGCGCGGAACAGTGATTGCAGAATGTCGCGATGCTGGCGCGCATCGGCGTAGGCCACGCGGCCCATGCCCTCGCCCATTTCCGGGACCTTGGGCAAGCGTGGCAGACCGACATGCGCGGACGGTTTCCACGCCCGGCGATGGCGGTTGGCGATCCATTGGCGGTCGAACAGCACTTGCCAGTCGAGCACCAGCGGGCCGCTGATTTCCACCATCACCTCGTGCCACTCGCTGGTGTCCTGCCCCGGCGTCCAGAACTCATCGGTGACACCGGTGCCGCCGACCACCGCCAGACGCTGATCGACCAGCAGCAATTTGCGGTGATCACGATAGAAATTGCCGACCCAGCGCCGCCAGTTCAGGCGATTGTAGAAGCGCAGTTCGACCCCGACCTGAATCAGACGCTGACGCAGGTGCAGGGTAAACGCGAGACTGCCGTAGTCATCGAACAGGCAGCGCACCCGTACACCGCGCTCGGCGGCTTGCACCAGCGCTTGCACCACGGCTTCGGCACAGGCGCCCGCCTCCACCAGATACAACTCCAGCTCGACCTGCTCTTCGGCGCGGGCAATTTCCACCAGCATGCGCGGGAAGAATTGCGGGCCGTCGATCAACAGCTCGAACCGGTTGCCGTCACGCCACGGAAACACCGCGCCGCGCATGTCAGCGCGCCGTGAAGATCAGCACCGCACCCACCGGCACTGACAGACTGATGGCCGACAGATCGGCCAGTTTGCGCAGGCTTTCCAGGCCCGGGACAAGATCGAAATCCTCGGCGTTGATCACCAGCGGTTCCAGCGTCACGACTTGAAAACGCCGGTCATCGAGACGGGTGGCGAGCAGTTCGGCGGGGTATTCGTGTTGCTTGCCGTGCAGGTTGACGGTCAGCGGCAGACGTAATTCCAGCTGCGCGCCGGGGGCCAGGTCGTTGATCGGGCGCAGGTCGATCTGGGTGCTGATGGTCGCTTCGGGGAATTGCTCGATCTGGAACAGTTCCTTGCGCATGCGCTCGTCACGCAGCGGGATGCCGCTGTTGATCGAATCCATTTCGACTTCGACCTCGGCCCGACCGCTGGGGTCGACCTTGCCGTGCAGCACCAGAAAGCGCTGCACTTCGGAAATGTGGGCATTCTTCGTGCTGACAAACGACAGCCGCGACGACTCGCCGTCCAGATACCAATTGGCCTGCGCCGGCAACGCGGCAGCGGCCAGCAGCAGACTGGCGAAGGCTTTATAGAGGGGGCGGTTGAACATTGCATACTCGTGGGGGCGATAAACCTGCACGAACCTTAACTGGCTGGGGCGTTATTGCAAACTTTCAGAGATCACCTCCCCGGATTCTGGTGATTTCTTGTGGCGAGGGAGCTTGCTCCCGCTCGGCTGCGCAGCAGTCGTAAAACCTGAACACATGTTCTGACTGAAGCATCGCGGCGCCGGGTTTTGGGAGCGCTTCGCACTCCAGCGGGAGCAAGCTCCCTCGCCACAGGGGGATGGTGTCTCTTGGATCAGGGATTGAGGCGACAGCCCTGGCGTTCGTTGTGCCACTGGGCGCGATTGCTGCGACCCATGCCGCTGACGGTGATGGTTTTGCTGGCGCTGTCATCGGTGAATGCGCTGGTCGGCAGCCATTGTTTGACATAGCCACGGCAATATTCGGCGTCGTTGTTCATCACGTAACGACAGGAACAATATTCCTTGGCGGTGTAGGCGCTGATGATGTCGGGGAAGGCCCACAGATTTTCGCGTTCGTAGCCGACCCAGCCGAGCAGCAGGACAAGCAGTAGCAACAAGAAGCGCTTCATGGCTGCACCGCCTTCAGTACGCGCTTGAGCAGTTCGTTATGGCGGTAGCTGCCGTCGCGATCATCGGCGTAACGCACGATCACCAGTTTCTCGCTGGGGATCACATACAGCGCCTGGCCCCAGTGGCCGAGGGCGGCGAAGGTGTCGGGCGGTGCGTCGGGCCACGGCGAGGCGGCGCCATCGGCCGGACGATTGAGCCACCAGTGGCCGCCGGGCACGGCTTCGTCTTGATGGGCTTTGTAACCGGCGAAGGGAGTGCGGTTGAACGCCACCCAATCCTTGGGCCATAACTGCCGATCATGCCAGCGGCCGTCGCGGGCCATCAACAGGCCGATTCGGGCCAGATCCCGTGCGGTGAGGTAGGCATACGACGAGGCGACAAAGGTGCCGCCGGCATCGGTTTCCCACACGGCGTGACGAATGCCCAACGGCTCGAACAACGCCGTCCACGGATAATCCGGATAACGCTGCGGCCCGACCATGTTCTTCAGCGCCGCCGCCAGCAGATTGCTGTCGCCACTGGAATAACGGAACGCCTGACCCGGTGCGGCGTAGGCGTCGTGATTGGCGGTGAACGCGGGCATGTCGCGATGCCCTCGGGTGTAGAGCATCGCCACCACCGAGGATTTCAGCGGGGCGTATTCGTAGTCTTCCTGCCAGTCCAGCCCCGAGGCCCAGTGCAACAGATCAGCCACTGTGATTGCCGGGTGTTTTTCCAGCGCCGGATAAAACTTCGAAACCGGGTCATCCTGTTTGAACAGGCCCTCGCCATACGCCACGCCGAGTACCGTCGCCATCAGGCTTTTGCTGATCGACCAGGTCAGGTGCGGGGTCTCTGCCCGGGTCGGGCCGGCGTAGCGTTCGTAGATGATTTGGCCGTCGCGAATGATCAACAAGGCGTCGGTGCGGATGCCTTGGCGGGTGGTGTCGTCGCGGGCCGGGAAGGCGTAGGTTTCCAGTGCCTCGACAGCAGGGCCGCCGAGCTTCGCGCCGCTCGGCCATTGTTCGCCGGGCCATTGCTCGGCGTGGACCGTAAAGCTGATCAGCAGCAGAAACAGGGACAGGCCTTTGAACATGGAAAAGTCTCAACCGACGGGTGCGAAGATCATCGCCCAGAAAAATGACAATCTCCCGATCACTGTAGGAGCTGCCGCAGGCTGCGATCTTTTGATTGTGCTTTAAAGATCAAAGATCGCAGCCTGCGGCAGCTCCTACAGGGGAATGTGCAGGGCTTTGGCCAAGCGCTTGGCCCGCGCGGCCGCCGCCAACTGCATCACCGACTGATCCCGCTGCCACATCTGCGCCCACTGCGGATTTCCCTCGCACAACGCCTGATCCACCTCAACCTTCAGCGCTTCAAACTGCGCAAACAACCCACCCAGCAACACATGCCCGGCCGGATTGTCCGGCGGCTGGCGGCTCACTTCGGCACACCCGGCCAACAGCGCCAGCAAGCGCAACAGCAGCGTCTGCGGCCAGTCACTGTCCTGGCCGACGCCATACAGCCACGCGGTCATCGCGCTCAACACATAAACGTCTTCCAGGGTGCGGAACGGTTTCACATAAGCCTCCCAGCCATCCCCCGCGAGCAACTCGCACAGCGCCCCGTCGAGATGCAGCCGGCCATGGCTGATGTCCGGCATCAGCGGCAGCGCCGGGAGTTTTTCCACGCGAACGCCGGGTTCGCCGGGATACACCACCGCCAGATTCAGACGTGGTGACTCGCCGGGCGCTTCACTGCGCGCCGCGACGAGCAGCCAGTCCGCCGCATCCCCCGCCGTGACGAAATCTTTCTGCCCGCTGAGGCGCAAATCCGTCAGGCGCGTCTGCATGTCCGCCGGGCGCAGGCTGCGCTGTTCGGTTGCGCACAACGCGCCAAGGCTTGGCGGCGCGCTCGGCCAGAGCATGCGCAATGCCGCCTGGTAACCCACCAGAAACGCCAGCCCCGGTGTCGCCATCCGCCGCCCTCCCGCGACCGCCAGTTCGAACGGCGTGACGTTGCCCAGTTGATGCAGCAACGTGGCGAAACCCTCCGCCAGATCAGCAGCGCCAGGCAGGCGTTCACGGTTTTCGAGCAGGTTGGGCCAGGGCATAAGAGGCTCCTTGTGGGCTGTCATACAAGCATCACCAAACGTTCATGGCGATGACACCGGGGCTACATAGCCTGACTTTGCACAACATGGCTGCATAAAGAAAGTCGATCGGCTGCAACCCACGACGGGTTCAAGGCCCGTACGGAGATTCACATGACTCAGATCGCCCGCATCAGCGACACCGGCAATGAACGCCGCCTGCAAGCCGAACGCCTGATCGGCGCCGAGGCCCTGCAGCAAGCCCAGGCCCTGCGTTTCAACGTCTTCAGCGGCGAGTTCAACGCCAAGCTGAAAGGCGCGGAACTGGGTCTGGACATGGATGACTATGATGTTCACTGCAGCCACATCGGCGTACGTGACCTGAACACCGGGCGTCTGGTTGCCACCACCCGTTTGCTCGATCACACCGCCGCCAGCAGCCTGGGCAGGTTCTACAGCGAAGAAGAATTCAGCCTGCATGGCCTGGCGCATCTGCAAGGCCCGATCCTGGAAATCGGCCGTACCTGCGTCGACCCGGCCTACCGCAACGGCGGCACCATCGCCGTGCTCTGGGGTGAACTGGCCGAAGTCCTCAATCAGGGCGGCTACAGCTACCTGATGGGTTGCGCGAGCATCCCGATGCAGGACGGCGGCGTGCAGGCCCATGCGATCATGCAGCGTCTGCGTGAACGCTACCTGTGCACCGAACACCTGCGCGCCGAACCGAAAAATCCGCTGCCATCGCTGGATATTCCATCGAACGTGATCGCCGAAATGCCGCCGCTGCTCAAGGCCTACATGCGCCTGGGCGCGAAGATCTGCGGCGAGCCGTGCTGGGACGAGGACTTCCAGGTCGCCGACGTGTTCATCCTGCTCAAGCGCGACGAACTCTGCCCGCGCTATGCCAAGCACTTCAAGGCGGCCGTGTGATGAGCCGGTTGCGGGTGTACGCGCGGATCGCGCGGGTGCTGCTGGTGGTGGCGCTGGGCCTGACCATGGCCAGCGTTTTCGGGGTGTTCGAACGCATTGGCCTGGCGCACTCGATGCAACGTCGGCAGCGCTGGTCGCGATTCTTCATGGCCCGTTTGAGCAATGCCCTGCCCTTTCGCGTGACCGTGCATGGCGAGTTGCCGAAACAGCCGATGCTGTGGGTCAGCAATCATGTGTCATGGACCGACATTCCCCTGCTGGGCATGCTCACGCCGCTGTCGTTTCTGTCCAAGGCCGAAGTGCGCACCTGGCCGGTGGCCGGTTGGCTGGCGGCCAAGGCTGGCAGCCTGTTTATCCGTCGCGGTTCGGGCGACAGCCAGTTGATCCGCAAACAGATGACCCGCCATTTGCAAACACAGCATCCACTGCTGATGTTCCCGGAAGGCACCACCACCGACGGCCGTTCGCTGCGCACCTTCCACGGTCGCCTGCTGTCGGCGGCCATCGATTCGGAAGTGATGCTGCAACCGGTGGCGATCCGTTACCTGCGCGATGGCGAAATCGACTCGCTGGCACCGTTCATTGGCGACGATGACTTGCTGTCACACCTGATGCGCCTGTTCAGCAATGATTGCGGCGATGTCGAGGTTCATCTGCTCAAGCCGATCGCCTGTCAGGATCGCGAGCGTGCGGCTTTGGCGTTCGAGGCGCAGCAAGCAGTGCAGAAGGCGTTGTTTGGTGATATCGCCAAACCGGCCGAACCACGGCGTGCCGGCGAGCTGATCGCCGCCTGAAACACAGATCCCTTTTGTAGGAGTGAGCCTGCTCGCGATAGCGGAGGGTCGGTCGATATTTATTTGACTGATCCACCGCTATCGCGAGCAGGCTCACTCCTACAAGGTTTCAGGGGGATGGCTGATGTTGTGCAAAATCCTGCAGATGCGGGTAGAACAACGCGAAGTCTTCACTCAACGGCTCATACAACCGCCGCAACTCCTGCATCGCCCCCGCCAGTTCCTCCGGCCGGGTCAGGCGTCGGGAGATCCCGCGCAGCACCTGCTCCAGCACTTCGAACTCCTGATACGAGCCCAGCCAGTCATGGGCGACCATGTGCGGCGCGATCTTCGCCAGGCGCTCGGGCAATTGCCGTTCACTCGCCAGCACGCGGTACACGTCGGCGGTGAACTGCTCCAGCGGCTGCTCGGCGTACAGCGCCCAGTCGCGCGCCAGGCAATGGTCGAAAAACACATCGAGGACAATCCCGGCGTAACGCCGGCGGGTCTGGGTGAAGCGTCCAAGCGCGGTGTCCACCAACGGGTGGCGATCAGTGAACACATCGATCCGCCGGTGCAAGTGAATCGCCGCTTCGATCTGCGGCGCAAACTGCCCCTGCAGCCGTCCTTTGACGAAATCGCCATACAGACTGCCGAGTAATTGCTCGGGGTGCTGGCCTCCGAGGTGTAAATGTGCGAGATAGTTCATGGGCGCAGCTTAGCACTGCGCGCTTTCATCGTTACACCACACATATCGTTATAACCCGATATACCGATTTATGCGGTCGTCAGATCAAATTCATATTGGTATATCGCGAAATACCGATTTAAAGTTCGCCTCATCGCGATATAGCGCTACACATCACGAGCATAAAGCCATGAACCTCGACCTCGACGAAATAATAAAAGCCCTGGCGCACCCAGTACGGCGAGACATCCTCATCTGGCTGAAAGATCCCAAAGCACAGTTTCCGGAACAGATTCACAACCACGAGTACGGCATCTGCGCCGGGCAGATCGATCAACGCTGCGGCCTGTCGCAGTCGACCGTCTCCGCCCACCTGGCGACCCTGCAACGCGCAGGCCTGATCAGCAGCCAGAAAGCCGGCCAGTGGCACTTCTTCAAACGCAACGAGGACGTGATCCAGGCGTTCCTCGACGCCATCGTCAAAGAGCTCAGCGCTCCCACAAGGAATTGATTCAAATGCCCCTCTCGCTACTCATTCTGGCCTTGAGCGCCTTCGCCATCGGCACCACCGAGTTCGTCATCATGGGCCTGTTGCCCGATGTGGCGGCTGACCTCGGTGTGTCGATCCCGGGCGCCGGCTGGCTGGTGACCGGTTACGCCCTGGGCGTGGCCATCGGCGCGCCGTTCATGGCACTGGCCACCGCCAGACTGCCGCGCAAGGCTGCACTGGTCGCGCTGATGGGCATTTTCATCGTCGGTAACCTGCTGTGCGCCATCGCCAGTGACTACAACGTGCTGATGTTTGCCCGTGTCGTCACCGCGCTGTGCCACGGTGCGTTCTTCGGTATCGGTTCTGTGGTAGCCGCCGGGCTGGTGGCGCCGAATAAACGGGCGTCGGCCGTGGCGCTGATGTTCACCGGCCTGACCCTGGCCAACGTGCTCGGCGTGCCGCTGGGTACGGCGCTGGGTCAGGAAGCCGGCTGGCGTTCGACCTTCTGGGCGGTGACCGTGATTGGTGTTGTGGCGCTGATCGGCCTGATCCGCTTCCTGCCGGCCAAGCGTGACGAGGAAAAACTCGACATGCGTGCCGAACTCGCGGCCCTCAAAGGCGCCGGCATCTGGCTGTCACTGAGCATGACCGCGCTGTTCGCCGCGTCGATGTTCACCCTCTTCACCTACGTCGCGCCGCTGCTCGGTGATGTCACCGGCGTCTCGCCCAAAGGCGTGACCTGGACCCTGCTGCTGATCGGCCTGGGGCTGACGGTGGGCAACATCATCGGCGGCAAGCTGGCGGACAAACGCCTCGGCGCCACCCTGATCGGCGTGTTCGTGGCAATGGCGGTGATCTCCACCGTGCTGAGCTGGACCAGCGTCGCGCTGATCCCGACGGAGATCACCCTGTTCCTCTGGGCCACCGCATCGTTTGCCGCCGTGCCGGCGCTGCAAGTCAACGTGGTGACCTTCGGCAAGGCTGCACCGAATCTGGTGTCGACCCTGAACATCGGCGCTTTCAACATCGGCAACGCTTTGGGCGCCTGGGTTGGCGGCAGCGTCATCGCTCACGGTTTCGGCCTGACCAGCGTGCCCCTGGCCGCCGCCGCGCTGGCCGTGCTCGCGCTGCTGGTGACCCTGATCACTTTCCGTCAGAACGGCACTGCCGGCCTGGCCCCTGCTACCCACTGATTAACCACTTCACTGACGAGGGTTGTACACATGGCAACTATTTTCGATCCGATCAAACTGGGCGACCTCGAGCTGTCCAACCGCATCATCATGGCCCCGCTGACTCGCTGCCGCGCCGACGAAGGCCGCGTACCCAACGCGCTGATGGCCGAGTACTACGTGCAACGTGCCTCCGCCGGCCTGATTCTCAGCGAAGCCACGTCGGTGACGCCGATGGGCGTCGGCTACCCGGACACCCCGGGCATCTGGTCCAACGATCAGGTACGCGGCTGGACCAACATCACCAAAGCCGTACACGCTGCCGGCGGCAAGATCGTCCTGCAACTTTGGCACGTCGGCCGCATCTCGCACCCGTCGTACCTGAACGGCGAAGCACCGGTCGCGCCGAGCGCCATCCAGCCTAAAGGCCACGTCAGCCTGGTGCGTCCACTGGCCGATTACCCGACTCCACGCGCCCTGGAAACCGCTGAAATCGCCGAGATCGTCGAGGCCTACCGCACCGGTGCCGAGAACGCCAAGGCCGCCGGTTTCGACGGCGTGGAAATCCACGGCGCCAACGGCTACCTGCTCGACCAGTTCTTGCAAAGCAGCACCAACCAGCGCACCGACAATTACGGCGGCTCCCTGGAAAACCGTGCGCGTCTGTTGCTGGAAGTGACTGATGCCGCGATCGACGTCTGGGGCGCCGGCCGTGTCGGTGTGCACCTGGCACCGCGCGCCGACTCCCACGACATGGGCGACGACAACCTCGCCGAGACCTTCACCTATGTTGCTCGCGAGCTGGGCAAGCGTGGCATCGCCTTCATCTGCTCCCGCGAGAAAGAAGGCGCCGACAGCCTCGGCCCACAACTGAAAGAAGCCTTTGGCGGCGCGTACATCGCCAACGAGCGTTTCACCAAGGACAGCGCCAATGCGTGGCTGGCTGAAGGCAAGGCTGACGCTGTAGCGTTCGGCGTACCGTTCATTGCCAACCCGGACCTGCCGGCACGCCTGAAAGCCGATGCCCCGCTGAACGAGCCGCGTCCTGAGCTGTTTTATGGCAAAGGCCCGGTCGGCTACATCGACTACCCGACGCTGTAAGCCAAACCCCATGAAACGCTAGAAACGCAAAAGCCCCCGACTTGTGAAAGTCGGGGGCTTTTTCTTGGGCGCCCGGTGCCGGGCAGCTCACACTCGTTCACAAGGACGACACAAAATCCCTACAAAATCCGCAGCTCGCTACGATTAAACTCGCGTCCCGCTGCTATATGAAAGCAACCGGATTGTTATAACCTGTGCCAATCACGCATTTTGTTTCATTTGCGCAGGCTGGGGCTCAGGCGCAGCATATCCAGCCCGGTATCGACCCAGCGCTCGGCTTCGGCGTGCAATTCGAAGCTGTCGGGCGCCAATAGCCATCCATACAGAAGGCCATCGATATAGCCATGAATGCTGATGGCCGCCCGGGCAGTGTCGAGATCTTCCGGCAACTGGCCGCGATTCACCGCATTACGCAGGGTCAGCCCGATACGCAGATTGCAATCGAGACTGGCCGCTCGGCGCTGCTGGCGCAAATCGCACATTTCATCGGTGAACTCGCACTTATGAAACAGAATTTCGTTGATGCGCCGGGTCTTGGGGTCCAGCGCAACTTGATGAAACAAATGAATCAGCAGCTTGCGCATGCAACCCAGCGGATCCACTTCGTCCTCGCTTTCGCTGGCCTTGGCCAGTTCATCCAGCGGCTCATGCAAGCTGTCGAGCATGGCCTGCACCAGGTCGGCCTTGTTGCTGAAATGCCAGTAAATGGCACCGCGCGTCACGCCGGCCAGGGCCGCGATATCCGCCAGGGTCGTACGCGCCACGCCCCTTTCATAGAAAGCTTTCTCGGCCGCTTCAAGAATCTGGCTTCGCGTTTCTGCAGCTTCCTCTTTGGTACGACGGACCATGGCAGTAAAACCTCAAACAGGATGTTTCAGGGATGGCTGAATATCCGCTGAATAAAGAGGGGGCCGATCTCTCACGAATCGGCTCCCCGGCCTACAATTTCAAACCTTGCGACGACTTTTGTAACAGGGTGGGTACGACGCCAGGGTGTTTACAAACAACCATGAACGTAAGTATATTCCTTAGCAAGCTACTTATCCACTCGACCCGATTTTTTTACCCTTTCACACTTCTTGTGCGCAATGTGCGCGCCTGACCCGAGGATCTTCATGCAATTCAAGCCAGCTGTTACCGCTCTGGTCACTGCCGTCGCCCTGGCATCGCTGCTCAGCGGATGTAAAAAGGAAGAAGCGGCCCCTGCCGCTCCGCCTCCTCAGGTCGGCGTCGTCACCCTGCAACCACAAGCGTTCACCCTCACGTCCGAACTGCCGGGGCGCACCAGTGCGTACCGCATCGCTGAAGTTCGACCACAGGTCAACGGCATCATTCTCAAGCGCCTGTTCAAGGAAGGCAGTGACGTCAAGGCCGGTCAGCAGCTGTATCAGATCGACCCGGCCGTCTACGAAGCCACCCTGAAAAGCGCCGAAGCCAGCCTGCGTTCGACCAAGTCGATCTCCGACCGCTACAAGCAACTGGTCGATGAGCAGGCGGTCAGCCGCCAGGAATACGACACCGCAGTGTCCAACCGCATGGAGTCGGAAGCCTCGCTGCAGAGCGCGCAGATCAACCTGCGTTACACCAAGGTCTATGCGCCGATTTCCGGGCGTATCGGTCGTTCTTCGGTGACTGAAGGTGCGCTGGTCAGCAACGGCCAGACCGACGCGATGGCGACGATCCAGCAACTGGACCCGATCTATGTCGACGTCACCCAGTCATCGGTTGAACTGCTGGAACTGCGCCGCGAGCTGGAAAGCGGCCGCCTGCAGAAGGCCGGCGACAACTCGGCAGCGGTCAGGCTGACCCTCGAAGACGGCAGCCAGTACAAGCTCGACGGTAAGCTGGAATTCTCCGAAGTATCGGTCGATCCGACTACCGGTTCCGTGACCCTGCGCGCCGTGTTCCCGAACCCTGACCACACCTTGTTGCCGGGCATGTTCGTCCACGCACAATTGCAGGCTGGCGTGAACAGCGCTGCGATTCTCGCACCGCAGCAAGGCGTGACTCGCGACCTCAAAGGCACCCCGACCGCGCTGGTCGTCGGCCCGGACAACAAAGTCGAACTGCGCCAGCTCAAGGCCAGCCGCACCGTCGGCAGCCAGTGGCTGATCGAAGACGGCCTGAAGGCCGGCGATCGTCTGATCACTGAAGGGCTGCAATTCGTCAAACCGGGAGTTGAGGTCAAAGCGACCGAAGCCACCAACGTCGGTAACAAGAACCCGGCCCCCGCTCAGGCAGCTGACAAAGCCGCTGGCGGCAAAGGGGAGTAACTCATGTCAAAATTTTTCATCGACCGTCCGATTTTCGCCTGGGTAATTGCCCTGGTGATCATGCTGGTCGGGGCACTTTCGATCCTGAAACTGCCGATCAACCAATACCCGAGCATTGCGCCGCCGGCCATTGCGATCTCCGTGACCTATCCGGGTGCTTCGGCACAGACGGTTCAGGACACCGTTGTTCAAGTGATCGAGCAGCAACTCAACGGTATCGACAACTTGCGTTATGTATCCTCGGAAAGTAACTCCGACGGCAGCATGACCATCACCGCGACCTTCGAGCAAGGCACCAACTCCGACACCGCGCAGGTTCAGGTTCAGAACAAGCTGAACCTGGCCACCCCGCTGCTGCCGCAGGAAGTGCAGCAACAGGGTATCCGCGTGACCAAGGCAGTGAAGAACTTCCTGCTGGTAATCGGCGTGGTATCGCGTGACGGCAGCATGACCAAGGACGACCTGTCCAACTACATCGTGTCGAACATGCAGGACCCGATCTCGCGGACCGCCGGTGTCGGTGACTTCCAGGTCTTCGGTGCCCAGTACGCGATGCGCATCTGGCTTGACCCGGCCAAGTTGAACAACTTCAACCTGACTCCGGTCGACGTGAAAACCGCGATTGCGGCGCAGAACGTCCAGGTTTCGTCCGGTCAGCTCGGTGGCTTGCCTGCGGTGCAGGGCCAGCAACTGAACGCCACGATCATCGGCAAGACCCGTCTGCAGACCGCCGAGCAGTTCAAAGAGATTCTGCTCAAGGTCAACAAGGACGGCTCGCAGGTTCGCCTGAAAGACGTCGCCGACGTCGGCCTGGGTGGTGAGAACTATGCGATCAGCGCCCAGTTCAACGGCAGCCCGGCGTCCGGTCTGGCGGTGAAACTGGCCAACGGCGCCAACGCCCTCGACACCGCCAAGGCTCTGCGCAAGACGATTGACGACCTCAAGCCGTTCTTCCCGCAAGGCATGGAAGTCGTATTCCCGTACGACACCACGCCAGTGGTGACCGAGTCGATCAAGGGTGTGGTTGAAACCCTGGTCGAAGCGATTGTGCTGGTGTTCCTGGTGATGTTCCTGTTCCTGCAAAACTTCCGCGCTACGGTCATCACCACGATGACCGTGCCGGTGGTATTGCTCGGTACGTTCGGCATCCTCGCGGCATTCGGTTTCAGTATCAACACGCTGACCATGTTCGGCATGGTGCTGGCCATCGGCTTGCTGGTGGACGACGCCATCGTTGTGGTGGAAAACGTCGAGCGGGTGATGAGCGAGGAAGGCTTGTCACCGAAAGAGGCGACCAAGAAGTCCATGGGTCAGATTCAGGGCGCCCTGGTCGGTATCGCCCTGGTACTGTCGGCGGTACTGCTGCCGATGGCGTTCTTCAGCGGTTCCACCGGTGTGATCTACAAGCAATTCTCGATCACCATCGTGTCGGCCATGGCGTTGTCGGTCATGGTTGCGCTGATCTTCACGCCGGCGCTGTGCGCGACCATGCTCAAGGCGATCCCGCACGGTGAGCATGGCACACCGAAAAAGGGTTTCTTTGGCTGGTTCAACCGCAACTTCGACCGCGGCGTTCGCGGCTACGAGCGCGGTGTCGGCAACATCCTTCAGCGCAAGGCGCCGTACCTGCTGGCATATCTGCTGATCGTGGTTGGCATGATCTGGCTGTTCACCCGTATTCCGACTGCATTCCTGCCGGAAGAGGACCAGGGCGTACTGTTTGCTCAAGTACAGACCCCGGCAGGTTCCAGTGCCCAGCGCACCCAGGTGGTCGTGGATGAAATGCGTGAATTCCTGCTGCGTCCGACCAAGGATGGCGGAGAAGGTGACGCGGTAGCCTCGGTGTTCACCGTGACCGGCTTCAACTTCGCCGGCCGCGGCCAGAGCTCGGGTATGGCGTTCATCATGCTCAAGCCATGGCATGAGCGTAACGCCGACAACAGCGTGTTCAACCTCGCCGCCCGCGCGCAGCAGCACTTCTTCACCTTCCGCGATGCGATGGTGTTCGCGTTCGCCCCGCCAGCGGTGCTGGAGCTGGGTAACGCCACCGGTTTTGACGTATTCCTGCAGGATCGTGCCGGTATCGGTCATGAAAAGCTGATGGCGGCGCGCAACCAGTTCCTTGGTATGGCTGCGCAGAGCAAAGTGCTTACGCAAGTACGTCCGAACGGACTGAACGACGAACCGCAGTTCCAGCTGGAAATCGACGACGAAAAGGCCAGTGCACTGGGCATTACCATCAGTGACATCAACAACACCCTGTCGATTGCACTGGGCAGTAGCTACGTGAACGACTTCATCGACCGCGGTCGGGTGAAAAAGGTGTATATCCAGGGCCAGCCGGATTCGCGCATGAGCCCGGAAGACCTGAAGAAATGGTACGTGCGCAATGCCAGCGGCACCATGGTGCCATTCTCGGCTTTCGCCAAGGGTGAGTGGATCTACGGTTCACCGAAGCTGGCCCGTTACAACGGTGTGGAAGCGGTCGAGATTCTCGGTGCCCCGGCGCCGGGTTACTCCACCGGTGAAGCCATGGCCGAAGTCGAAGCGATTGCCAAGAAGCTGCCGGCCGGTGTCGGTATCTCCTGGACCGGTCTGTCCTACGAGGAACGTCTGTCCGGCTCGCAAGCGCCAGCGCTGTATGCCCTGTCGTTGCTGATGGTGTTCCTGTGTCTGGCGGCGCTGTATGAAAGCTGGTCGATTCCGATCGCGGTCATGCTCGTGGTGCCACTGGGGATCATCGGTGCGTTGATGGCCACCAGCCTGCGCGGCCTGTCCAACGACGTGTACTTCCAGGTGGGTCTGTTGACGACCATCGGTCTTGCGGCTAAAAACGCCATTCTGATCGTCGAATTCGCCAAGGAGCTGCACGAGCAAGGGCGCAGTCTGCGCGACGCGGCGATCGAAGCGTGCCGCATGCGTCTGCGACCGATCATCATGACCTCGCTGGCGTTCGTCCTCGGTGTAGTACCGTTGGCGATCTCCACTGGCGCCGGTTCAGGCAGTCAGCACGCGATCGGTACCGGCGTGATTGGCGGTATGCTCACGGCCACGATCCTGGCGATCTTCTGGGTCCCACTGTTCTTCGTCACGGTTTCGTCCCTCGGCCAGCGTAAAGTCGCCGACCAGGACGAGACGACTGAAACTCCTAAAGAGGCTGGCCAATGAGCAAGTCGCTACTCTCCATCGCAGTCGCCGCCTTCGTGCTGAGCGGTTGCTCGCTGATACCCGATTATCAGCAGCCTGAAGCACCGGTCGCGGGCCAATACCCGCAGGGCCCGGCGTACTCGCCGGCCCAGGCCCCGGCGCAAGCCGCTGCCGAGCAGGGCTGGAAGCAGTTTTTCCATGACCCGGCCCTGCAGCAGCTGATCCAGGTGTCGCTGGAAAACAACCGCGACCTGCGTGTCGCGGCGCTGAACATCGACGCTTACGCGGCTCAATACCGCATCCAGCGTGCCGACTTGTTCCCGGCCGTTTCGGCCAATGCCAGCGGCAGCCGTCAGCGGGTTCCGGCGCGTGCGTCGCAGACCGGTGAAGCGGGCATTACCAGCTCCTACTCCGCCACCGTCGGCATCAGTGCCTACGAACTCGACCTGTTTGGTCGGGTTCGCAGTCTGAGCGAACAAGCGCTGCAACAATACTTCGCCACCGAAGAAGCGCGGCGCAGCACCCAGATCAGCCTGGTGGCCAGTGTGGCCAATGCCTACCTGACCTGGCAGGCCGACAAGGAACTGCTCAAGCTGACGCAAGACACCCTCGGTGCCTTCGAAGAAAGCTACAAACTGACCAGCCGCAGCAACGAAGTCGGCGTGGCCTCGGCGCTGGACCTGGCGCAGTCGCGCACCTCGGTGGAAAACGCCCGTGCACAACTGGCCAAGTACACCCGCCAGGTGGCTCAGGACGAAAACAGCCTGACCCTGTTGCTCGGCACCGGTATTCCGGCCAATCTGCAAGCGGCCAAACCGCTGTCGGATGACCTGCTCAGCGACGTACCGGCCGGTCTGCCTTCGGACCTGCTGCAGCGTCGTCCGGACATCCTCCAGGCCGAGTACAACCTGAAGGCCGCCAACGCCAACATCGGCGCCGCCCGTGCAGCGTTCTTCCCGAGCATCAGCCTGACGGCTAACGCCGGTTCGCTGAGCCCGGACCTGTCCGGCCTGTTCAAGGGCGGTTCGGGCACGTGGCTGTTCCAGCCGCAGATCAATCTGCCGATCTTCAACGCCGGCAGCCTGCGCGCCAGCCTCGACTACGCCAAGATCCAGAAGGACATTGGCGTGGCGAACTACGAGAAGTCGATTCAAACCGCCTTCCAGGAAGTCGCCGACGGCCTGGCGGCCCGCCAGACCTACACCGAGCAGTTGCAGGCGCAGCGTGACTTCGTCGCGGCCAACCAGGATTACTACCGCCTGGCCGAGCGTCGTTACCGCATCGGTGTCGACAGCAACCTGACCTTCCTCGATGCCCAGCGTCAGCTGTTCAGTGCGCAACAGGCTCTGATCACCGACCGCCTCGCGCAGCTGACCAGTGCGGTCAACCTGTACAAGGCATTGGGTGGTGGCTGGAATGCGCAAACCGCGCAGAACGAACCGCTGAAAGAAGAAGCACCGAAGATGAAGCTGTTCTGATCATCCGGTGATACAAGGAGCCCGCCATTTGGCGGGCTTTTTGTTGCTTGAAAATCAAAAGATCGCAGCCTTCGGCAGCTCCTACAGGGGAACGCATTTCAAATGTAGGAGCTGCCGAAGGCTGCGATCTTTTGACCTTCAATGCTGTTCGATAATCGCCCAAAACCCGCTTTCCCCGATTGAATCGCGCCCACCGCGCCCCGCACCATTCGTCCCACAAAACCAATAACAACAGGTTCGACACCATGTTCCCGCGCCCTGTCCCGTCCGGCTGATCGCCGCCGCTTCATCACAAATTCTGCAAGCTCTTGCCTGCCCCGAAAATGGCGGCAACGGCCCCGTTCGACCCCAAAAAAATAACAAGAGACCCCGCGATGACTCATCCAATTGCGCCGTACGCACTTCCCGGCCTGATCGCCCTGGCCCTGACCGGCGTCGCCCTGCCCGCCGCCGCCGAAGAAGCCGGTTTCCTCGAAGGGGCGAAGGCCAACCTGAACCTGCGCAACTTCTACATCAACCGCAACTTCACCAACCCGACCAAGGCGCAGGGCAAGGCTGAAGAGTGGACGCAGAGCTTCATCCTCGACGCCAAATCCGGTTTCACCCAAGGCACCGTCGGCTTCGGCATGGACGTGCTCGGTCTGTATTCGGTCAAGCTCGATGGCGGCAAAGGCACCGGCGGCACCCAACTGCTGCCGCTGGATCACGACGGGCGCCCGGCGGACACGTTCGGCCGCACCAACGTGGCGTTCAAGGCCAAGTTGTCGCAGACCGAAATCAAGGTCGGTGAATGGATGCCGGTGCTGCCGATCCTGCGTTCGGATGACGGGCGTTCGCTGCCGCAAACCTTCCGTGGCGGCCAGATCACCTCCAAGGAGATCGACGGCCTGACGCTTTACGGCGGGCAGTTCCGCGCCAACAGCCCGCGCGACGACAGCAGCATGAGCGACATGTCGATGTTCGGTAAACCGGCGTTCACCTCCGATCGCTTCAACTTTCAGGGTGCTGAATACCAGTTCAACGAAAAACGCACGCAGATCGGCCTCTGGAACGCCGAGCTCAAGGACATCTACAGCCAGCAATACGTCAACCTGATCCACAGCCAGCCACTGGGCGACTGGACCCTGGGCGCCAACCTCGGCTTCTTCTATGGCAAGGACGACGGCAGCGCCCGCGCCGGCGAACTCGACAACAAAACCTGGTCGGGAATGTTTTCCGCCCGGTACGGCGGCAACACCTTCTACGTCGGCTTGCAAAAACTCACTGGCGACAGCGCCTGGATGCGCGTCAACGGCACCAGCGGCGGCACCCTGGCCAACGACAGCTACAACGCCAGCTATGACAACGCGCAGGAGCGTTCATGGCAGGTGCGCCACGACTACAACTTCGCCGCCATGGGCATCCCCGGCCTGACCCTGATGAACCGCTACATCAGCGGCGACAACGTACACAACGGGACCATCACCGACGGCAAGGAATGGGGGCGCGAATCGGAACTGGGCTACACCGTGCAGAGCGGCACCTTGCGCGACCTGAACGTGCGCTGGCGCAACTCGACCATGCGGCGTGACTTCAGCAACAACGAGTTCGACGAAAACCGCCTGATCATCAGCTATCCGATCAGCTTGCTCTGATTCGAGAATGGCCCCGGATTATCTGCAGGCGCTGCCGCAGGCTCCGATCTTGTGCTGTTTAAGAGCAAAAGATCGCCGCCTGCGGCAGCACCTACATGTAAAGGAATATCAGAGAGCCATCCGTCAGGATCTGTGGCACTTCGCCGGGCCTCGGATAAAGTAGGAATTACCTGAAGGACTCAGGCGCCACACCCTCTCCGCTTCCGTTATCTGTAGTTGTTGGTCCTCAAGCTTTGGCCAGATTGTCATCGGAAGACACTGCTGATCATCGGAGGACCACCTCATGATCAATCTACTCAAGGCTGCACCCGACTGGGACGCCAAGGCGTACCAGCAGTTTGCCCGTCAACGCCAGCGCCCGGTCAACGAATTGCTCGACCGCGTCGAACTGGACTTCCCCAAACGCATTTACGACCTGGGTTGCGGCACCGGCATCGCCACGCAACTGCTGGCCAAGCGCTGGCCGCGTGCGCAGTTGCATGGGGTCGACAGCTCCGCACAAATGCTCGACGAGGCTCGTTGCCTGCCGATCAACGCGTTATGGAAAGAATGCGACCTGCTCGACTGGAAACCCGAACAACCCGCCGATCTGCTGCTTGCTGCGGCGGTGCTGCATTTCATTGGCGATCATCAACGACTGCTGCCGCGCCTGCTGGGGCATCTGAACCCCGGTGGTTGTCTGGCGGCGCACATGCCGGACTGGCGCGATGCGCGGTGGTATCGACTGATGCTCGAGACCCTCGACGATGCCGGCCCAAGACACACCCCCATCGGCACTCCAGAACTGCGCCGGCGCATGGCGGCGCGGCCGTTGTTGGCATTGGAGGATTATTATCGCTTGCTGGCGCCGCTGACCACGTCGCTGGACATCTGGGAAACCGAGCAATTGCAGGTGGTCGGCGGCAAGTCACCGATCTATGACTGGGTGAAGGTCTCGGCGCTGCGGCCGGTGATGCAGGCGCTGACGTTGCAGGAACAGGCGCGGTTTATCTACCACTTCCTGATGCGCGTGCATGAGCATTATCCGCGAGAGAAAAACGGGCAAACGCTGTTTCCGTTCAAGCGGATTTTCATTGTCGCCAGCGTTTGAAGATCAAAAGATCGCAGCCTGCGGCAGCTCCTACAGAGAAACGCATTCCAAATGCAGGAGCTGCCGCAGGCCCGAGCCGCGATCGGACGATCCGTTGAATCCATTGTTCACTCCCGGGATTCGACACCCAGCTCATCCCACACCGATTCGGCCAGATGAAACGTCGCATTCGCCGCCGGAATCCCGCAATAAATCGCACTCTGCATGATCACTTCCTTGATTTCGCCCCGGCTCACGCCGTTGTTCGCCGCGGCGCGCAAATGCAGTTTCAGCTCGGCCTCGCGGTTCATCCCGATCAGCATGGCGATGGTGATCAGGCTGCGGGTGTGCCGCGGAAGGCCTGGGCGGGTCCAGATGTCGCCCCAGGCGTGGCGGGTGATCATCTCCTGGAACTCCGAGTTGAACTCGGTCAGCGCATTCAGGCTGCGATCGACGTGGGCATCGCCCAGTACCGCGCGGCGGACTTGCAGGCCTTCGTCGTAACGTTGTTTCTCGTCCACAGACTTTCCCTCAATGAGCGTTCAAAAACGCCAACACACGATCGCTGAAATCGGCGCCGGCCTGCACGTTGGACAGGTGCGCGGCATAGAACTCGGCGTACTCGGCACCGCGCACATGCTCCTGAATGAAATGCCCGCCGGACGGTGGCGTCACCGCGTCTTCAGTGCCGGCGATCACCAGTAGCGGCAGGTTGATCGAGGCCAGTTGCTCACGGAAATCGGCATCACGCACCGCCGCGCAATTGGCCGCATAACCTTCAGGCGAAGTCGCCGCGAGCATGTCGGTAATCTTCTTCGCGGCGGCGGGATTGGCCGCCGAAAAGTCCGGGGTAAACCAACGGGCAATCGACGCATCGCGCAGCGCAACCATCGCCGCCGGGCCGTCGCGCAACACGGTTTCGATGCGCGGATTCCACACCGACGGGTCGCCGATCTTCGCGGCGGTGTTGCACACGATCAGTTTGTGCAGACGGTGACCGGCATTGATCCCCAGCCACTGACCGATCAGACCGCCCATCGACAATCCGCAGAAATGCGCGTGTTCGATGTGCAACGCATCGAGCAAGCCGAGCACATCCCGGCCCAGTTGCTCGATGCTGTACGGGCCTGGTGTCACCAACGACTGGCCGTGACCGCGGGTGTCGAAACGCAGCACCCGGAATTGTTCGGTGAACGCCGGCATCTGCGCGTCCCACATGTGCAGATCGGTGCCCAGCGAGTTGGACAGCACCAGCACCGGCGCCTCGGCCGGCCCATCCAATTGATAGTGCAGTTCGCCATCGGCGAGTTGAACGAAAGCCACAGCCCTCTCCTTCAGACAGTCAAAGCGTTGTGTTCGGCCACTGCGCGCTCGACCCAGACGTGCGCCTGGCCGAGGTAATGCGCGGGGTCGAGCAGATGATCCAGTTCAGCGCTGCTCAGTTCGGCAATCACTTGCGGCTCGTCGCCGAGTACCGCGCGCAGATGGCGTTGCTCGGCCACCGCGCGTTTGCAGCATTGTTCGAGCAAGTGATGCGCGGTGTCGCGCCCGACGCGCTGGGCGAGGACGATGCTCACCGCTTCGGCCAGCACCAGCCCTTGGGTCAATTGGAGATTGCGCGCCATGCGTTCGGCATCGACTTCCAGACCATCGGCCAGCAGGCGCGCCTGTTGCAGCGCACCGGACACCAGGCAGCAGATTTCCGGCAGGGTTTCCCATTCGGCATGCCACAAGCCAAGGCTGCGTTCGTGCTCCTGAGGCATGGCGCTGAACAGCGTCGAGACCAGCCCCGGGACCCGGGTCGCCGCGCCAATCAATACCGCCGCGCCGACCGGATTGCGCTTGTGCGGCATGGTCGACGAACCGCCCTTGCCCGGCGCCGACGGCTCGAACACTTCCGCCGCTTCGGTCTGCATCAACAGACTGACATCGCGCCCCAATTTGCCGAGGCTGCCGGCGATCAACCCGAGGACTGCACCGAACTCGACGATGCGGTCACGCTGGGTGTGCCACGGTTGCTCGGGCAGCGTCAGTTGCAGTTCTTCGGCCAGGGCCTGGGCGATCGGCAAGGCTTGCTCGCCGAGCGCCGCCAGCGTGCCGGACGCACCGCCAAACTGCAGCACCAGCAGCCGTGGCTTGAGTTCACGCAAACGCTGACGGCTGCGGGTCACCGCGCCGAGCCAACCGGCGATTTTCATCCCGAGGGTCACCGGCGTCGCGTGTTGCAGCCAGGTGCGTCCGGCCAGTGGCGTCGCCGCATGACGTTTGGCTTGCGTGGCGAGCGAATCGGCGAGGTCTGCCAGATCGCGCTCGATCAACGCCAGGGCCTGACGCAATTGCAGGACCAGCCCGGAATCCATCACGTCCTGACTGGTGGCGCCCAGATGCACATAACGCTCGGCCTCGGCATCGGTCGCAGCAATCTGCTTGCCGAGCGCCTTGACCAGTGGAATCGCCGAATTGCCCGCCGTGGCAATGGCTTCACCGAGCGCCGCGAAGTCATACAGGCTGGCGTCGCATGCGCTGGCTATCGGGGCAACGGCGGACGCCGGAATCACCCCGACCCGCGCCTCGGCCCGGGCCAGCGCCGCTTCGAAGTCGAGCATCGCTTGCACCCGGCCCTGATCGCAGAACACTTGGCGCATATCGCGGGCAGTGAAGTAGGCATCGAACAATTGATTGCCCGGTCGCTGAGTCATAAACAGTCCTTGCCGGCGCGGGCCAACGCGGCCCGCGCACAGGGTTTACAGATCGTGATGCAAGTACGCCGCCTGTTTCGGCAGGCGCAGGCTGAACAGGAACGCCACCGCCATCATCACCGTTACGTACCAGTAGAAAGCGTTTTCCATGCCTCCGGCCTTCAGGCTCAGGGCCACGTATTCGGCCGAACCGCCGAAGATCGCGTTGGCCACCGCGTAAGCCAGACCGACGCCGAGGGCGCGGACTTCCGGCGGGAACATTTCGGCTTTCACCAGGCCGCTGATCGAGGTGTAGAAACTGACGATCGCCAGCGCCACGGTGATCAGTACAAAGGCCAGGATCGGGCTGCTGATGCTTTTCAGGCTCAACAGGATCGGCACCGTGAACAACGTGCCAAGCGCACCGAACCAGAGCATCGAATTACGTCGGCCGATCTTGTCGGCAAGCATGCCGAACAGCGGCTGCATGCACATATACAGGAACAGCGCGCCGGTCATGATGTAGCTGGCGGTCTTGGCGTGCATGCCGGCGGTGTTCACCAGGTATTTCTGCATGTAGGTGGTAAAGGTGTAGAAAATCAGCGAGCCGCCGGCGGTGTAACCGAGCACGGTGATGAACGCCGCTTTGTGATCGCGGAACAGCGCACGGATGCTGCCGGCGTCCTTGTTCTCGCGCATTTCCTTGCTGGTGGTTTCTTTCAACGAACGGCGCAGGAACAGCGAAATCACCGCCGCCACCGCACCGACCACAAACGGAATCCGCCAGCCGTAAGCGCGCAGTTCGTCTTCGCTGAGGAACTGCTGCAGGATCACCACCAGCGACACCGCCAGCAGTTGCCCGCCGATCAGGGTCACGTACTGGAACGAGGCGAAGAACCCGCGCTGCCCCTTGAGCGCGACTTCACTCATGTAGGTCGCAGTGGTGCCGTACTCGCCACCTACCGACAAGCCTTGCAGCAGACGCGCGAACAGCAACAGCAGCGGCGCCCAGACACCGATGCTGGCATACGTCGGCAAGCAAGCGATGAGCAGCGAGCCGAAGCACATCATCAGCACCGAAATCATCATCGAAGTCTTGCGGCCCTTCTTGTCCGCCAGCCGCCCGAAAATCCAGCCCCCAATCGGGCGCATCAGGAACCCGGCGGCGAACACCCCGGCCGTGTTGACCAGTTGCACCGTGGGGTTGTCGGAAGGGAAAAACGCCGGGGCGAAATAGATCGCGCAAAAGGCGTAGACATAGAAGTCGAACCATTCGACCAGGTTGCCGGACGAGGCACCGACAATGGCGAAGATGCGCTTGCTGCGCTCTTCGCCGGTGTAATGAGCGGTGGTAGTTGTCATTGTTTTTTACTCTGAAGGGACAGGTGAGAGTCTAGACACACTTCGCAACAGTCCCGTTCCACATTGGATCAGCAACACCGTTCTCTTGTAGGAGTGAGCCTGCTCGCGATGGCGGTGCGTCATTCAGACCATTTAAATCTGACACACCGCGATCGCGAGCAGGCTCACTCCTACAGGGATTGGTGGTGTTCCTCAGTAATCGAAGAACACTGTCTCCGCCTCAGTACCCTGCAAAATCACATTCCACTGATACACCCCCGCCGCATCCGGCTTCGCCAGCAACGTCCCGCGACGCTCGGCTGGTACGCATTCCAGCAGCGGATCATTCACATTCGCCGGTTCGCCTTCAAAGTAGATGCGCGTCAGCAAGTGCTTGACCAGGCCACGGGCAAACACCAGCACCACCAGATGCGGCGCCTGGGTCGAGCCCTTCAGGCCTTCGACCGTGCCCGGCTTGATCGTGGTGAAACGGAAACGCCCTTCAGCGTCCACCGGCACCCGGCCGAAACCTTCGAAATGCGGGTCCAGCGGTTTGTCCTGCTCGTCTTCCGGGTGCGCGTACTTGCCGGCGGCGTTGGCCTGCCAGACTTCGAGCATGGCGTCGTTGACCACATCGCCATTGCCGTCAACGACTTGGCCGGTGATCGCCACGCGCTCGCCGAGGGTTTGTTCGACCGCGAGGTTTTCGCGGTTCAGCCAGGTCAGGCCGATGTGGTAGTACGGCCCGACGGTGTGGGACGTGGTGGCAGTCAGCGTCATCTTATTTCTCCATCGGCGTGGCGTCGCGGCCGCGCAAGACGATGTCCCAGCGATAGCCGAGGGCGTAGGACGGAATGGTTTTTTCCAGATCGAAAGCGGCGATCAGACGTTCCTTGGCGGACGTGTCCGGCACGCAGTTGTAGATCGGGTCGTAGGCCAGCAGCGGATCGCCGGGGAAGTACATCTGTGTCACCAGACGGGTGAGGATGCTCGGCCCGAACAGCGAAAAATGGATGTGCGCCGGGCGCCACGCGTTGTGGTGGTTGCCCCACGGATAGGCGCCGGGCTTGATGGTCTGGAACTGATACCAGCCGTCGGCGTCGGTCACGGTGCGGCCGGTGCCGGTGAAGTTCTGGTCCAGCGGCGCGTCGTGCAGGTCACGCTTGTGGTTGTAGCGGCCGGCGGCGTTGGCCTGCCAGATCTCCACCAGAATCCCCGGCACCGGCAGACCGTTTTCGTCGAGCACACGGCCGTGAATGATGATCCGCTCGCCCAACGGCTCGCCGTCGTGCTGGGCGGTCAGGTCATTGTCTTTCTCGGCGACGCGTTCCGCACCGATGGTCGGGCCGGTGATCTCCGACAACGAATGCGGCAGAAACACCAACGGCTTGGACGGCGAGCGCAGGTTGGTGGATTGATACGTCGGGTGCAGGTACTCAGGCTGGGTGCCTTCCTGCGGACGACGGTAGCCAGGCTTGTCAGTCATTTCGCTTTCCTCTGTTCTTAGTCGTCACGGCTTGCGTCAGACGCGTTCGATGGCCAGGGCCAGACCTTGGCCGACACCGACGCACATGGTCGCCAGACCTTTCTTGCCGCCGGTCTTTTCCAGCTGATGCAGCGCGGTCAGCACCAGGCGCGCGCCGCTCATGCCCAACGGGTGACCCAAAGCAATCGCGCCACCGTTCGGATTGACCTGCGCCGCGTCGTCGGCCAGACCCAATTCACGCAGCACCGCCAGGCCTTGGCTGGCGAAAGCTTCGTTGAGTTCGATCACATCGAAATCGCTGACCGCCACGCCGAGGCGTTCGATGAGCTTGCGCACCGCGGGCACCGGGCCGATGCCCATCACGCGTGGCGCAACCCCGGCGCTGGCCATGCCGAGCACTTTGGCGCGGGCGGTCAGGCCGTGTTTTTTCACCGCTTCAGCCGAAGCGAGAATCAGCGCCGCAGCACCGTCGTTGACCCCCGAGGCATTGCCGGCGGTGACGGTCTTGTCCGCGCCGTTGACCGGTTTCAATTTGCTCAGAGCTTCAATCGTGGTGTCGGCGCGTGGATGTTCGTCCTGGCTGACCACGGTTTCGCCCTTCTTGTGGGCGATGCGCACTTCGACGATTTCCTCGGCGAAGTAGCCGGCGGCCTGCGCGGCGGCAGTGCGTTGCTGGCTGCGCAGGGCAAAGGCGTCCTGATCGGCGCGCGACACTTTATAGTCGTCGGCGACGTTATCGGCGGTCTGCGGCATCGCGTCGACGCCGTACTGGGCTTTCATCAACGGATTGATAAAGCGCCAGCCGATGGTGGTGTCTTCCAGTTTCATGTTGCGCGAAAACGCGGCATCCGCCTTGCCCATCACGAACGGCGCGCGGGACATCGACTCGACGCCGCCGGCAATCGCCAGCTCCATCTCGCCACTGGCAATCGCACGGAATGCGGTACCGATCGCGTCCATGCCCGAAGCGCAGAGACGGTTGAGGGTCACGCCCGGGACGGTTTCCGGCAGGCCGGCCAGCAGCAGCGCCATGCGCGCCACGTTGCGGTTGTCTTCGCCGGCCTGGTTGGCGCAGCCGAGGAACACTTCGTCGATCGCGTTCCAGTCCACCGAGGGATTGCGTTCCATCAGTGCCTTGATCGGCACAGCGGCCAGATCGTCGGCGCGCACGGCGGACAAACCACCGCCGAACCGGCCGATGGGGGTACGAATCGCGTCGCAGATATACACGTCACGCATCATGCTTCTCCCGGTGCCTGGCCGTGGGCCGCGGCAGTGCGCGCTTCGAGATCGCGCAGTGCGGTCAACTCGACTTCCGTCGGTTCAGCGGTGGTGGCTACTTCATCGGCAAAACGGATTGCCCAACCGGTGGCGGCAACCACTTGCTCGCGGGTCACGCCCGGGTGCAGCGCAGTGACCACGAATTCGTGGGTGCCTGCTTCCGGCTCCATGATGCACAGATCGGTGATGATCCCGACCGGACCGGCGCCCGGCAGGCCCAGACGTTTGCGCGAATCGCCGCCCTCGCCGTGACCGACCGAGGTAATGAAGTCGAGCTTGTCGACGAACGACCGCGCCGACTGTTTGAGGATGATCAGCACGCTTTTCGCCGAACCGGCGATTTCCGGCGCGCCACCGGCACCCGGTAGACGCACTTTCGGCGCGTGATAGTCGCCGACCACGGTGGTGTTGATGTTGCCGAAACGGTCGACCTGCGCGGCGCCGAGAAAACCGACGTCGATGCGTCCGCCCTGCAGCCAGTAACGAAAAATCTCACCGGTGGGGACGACCGTGTCAGCGGTTTCCGCCAGTTCGCCGTCACCGATCGACAGCGGCAGCACGCTTGGCTTGGCGCCAATCGGGCCGGATTCGTAAATCAGCACCACGTCCGGCGATGAAGTCAGGCGCGCGAGGTTGGCGGCTTTCGACGGCAGACCGATGCCGACGAAGCACACCGAGCCGTTCTTCAGGCGACGGGCCGCCGCGACGGTCATCATTTCATTGGTGGTGTAAGTCATTACTTGGCCTCCGAAGCAGCGGCCAACTTGGCCTGGAACTCGCTGAAGTCAGCGCAGCCATGGATGTATTCGTTGATCCACGCGGTAAACGTCTCACGGTCGCGAGCGATCGGATCCCACGCCTGATAGAAGCGATTGTCGCGCTCGGTGTAACCGTGGGCGTAGGACGGGTGCGCGCCGCCGGGTACGTGGCAGACCGCGCTCAAGGCCCAGGTCGGCAGCACGCAGGCGTTCATCGGTGCGTTGAGGTTGTCGACGATCTCCTCGACGGTGACGATGCAGCGCTTGGCGGCCAGCGCCGCTTCTTTCTGCACCCCGAGAATGCCCCACAGCAGCACGTTGCCCTGACGGTCGGCTTTCTGCGCATGGATCACGGTGACGTCCGGACGCACCGACGGCACCGCCGCCAGCACTTCACCGGTGAACGGACAGGTGACGGACTTGATCAGCGGATTGACCTTCGGCAGGTCAGAGCCGGCGTAGGCCCGCAGCACGGCGAAAGGCAGGCCGGACGCGCCGGCGACGTAGGCGTTGGCGAGGTCAGCGTGGCTGTGTTCTTCGATTTCCAGCGCATGCGGCCATTGCTTCTCGACCGCATCGCGCAGACGGTGCAGCGAACCCACACCCGGGTTGCCGCCCCAGGAAAAGATCAGCTTGCGTGCACAACCGGCACCGATCAGTTGGTCGTAGATCAGGTCAGGCGTCATCCGCACCAGGGTCAGATCTTTCTTGCCCTGACGAATGATTTCATGACCTGCCGCCGTAGGGATCAGGTGAGTGAAGCCTTCGAGCGCGACGGTGTCGCCGTCGTTGACGAATTGCTTCACCGCGTCGTGCAGCGAAAGGATCTCAGCCATGGAGCAGGCTCCCGTTTTTGTAGTGAATCGCCAGTGATAAAAAGGCGCGAGGTTCAGCGCCGGAGTCACTGCAGATTAAGCCGCTGAAAATCGCCAAACAATCCGATAATCGACTGAGTGTTCGTTTATCGAACAGATTGTTGTCTACCTATCGTTCCGCGTTGTCAGCAAAAAGATCGCAGCCTGCGGCAGCTCCTACAGGGTTACGCGTTCACATGTAGGAGCTGCCGAAGGCTGCGATCTTTTCGCTTTACATCGAAATATCAGGTCGCATCCGCATGACTGACCATGCCTTTAATCACCACCGCCGTGGTCGCCAATGCCGCCGGAATCACCAGCGCCGTCAGCACTTGCTCGAAGTTCCAGCCCAGGCCCAGCAATGTGGCGCCCATCCACGCCCCGAGAATCGCGCCGAAGCGGCCGATCCCGAGCATCCACGAAACACCGGTCGCCCGGCCCTGAGTCGGATAAAACCGCGCCGCGAGCGACGGCATCGCCGATTGCGCGCCGTTGACACACATCCCCGCCACCAGCACCAGGGTCGCGAGCAAGGTGATGTTGCCCAGACTCTGCCCCACCGCGTAGGCAAACACCCCGGCCAGCAAGTAGAACGTGCCGATGACCTTGTGCGGATTGAAGCGGTCCATCGCCCAGCCCACCGCGACCGCGCTCAACACCCCGCCGAACTGGAACAGCGCACCGATGAACGCCGCCTGCTCCATGCTCGCGCCGCTGTCACGCATCAGGGTTGGCAGCCAACTGGTCAGCAGATACACGATGACCAGGCCCATGAAGTAAGTCAGCCACAGCAACAAGGTGCCGGCGCTGTAGGTGCCGGAGAAGATCACCGCGAACACGTTACGCGCCTTGACGGTTTTCTGCTCCGGCACGCTGAAGCTCGAAGCCTGGGCCACGGCGACCGGATCGATCGGCGACAAGGTCTTGCGGACTTTGTCGGTGCCGCGATTGCGCACCACCAGATAACGCGCCGATTCCGGCAGCCAGAACAGCAGCACCACCGCGAGGATCAGCGGCAGAACCCCGCCGATCAGCAGCAGGCTGTGCCAGCCGAACGCCGGGATCAGCTTCGCCGAAATGAAGCCGCCACCGGCCATGCCGAGGTTGAAGCCGCAGAACATGCTGGTCACCAGCAACGACTTCTTGCGCTCCGGGGTGTATTCCGACAGCAGCGTGGTGGCGTTGGGCATGCCCGCGCCCAGCCCGAGACCGGTGAGGAAACGCAGCACCAGCAGTTGCTCGACGTTGGTGCTGTACGCCGAGGCCAGACTGAAGGCGCCAAACAACAGGACGGCGCCGACCAGTACGACTTTGCGCCCGAAGCGGTCAGCCAGAGGGCCGGAGCCCAGCGCGCCGAAGACCATGCCGATCAGCGCAGCACTCATCACCGGGCCGAGACTGGCGCGGTCGATGCCCCAATCCTGGGACAAGGCCGGGGCGATAAAACCCATCGCGGCGGTGTCGAGGCCGTCGAGAAATACAATCAGGAAACACAGGATCACCACCCGCCATTGATAGCGCGAGATCGGTTGGGCATTGATGAAGGTCTGCACGTCGAGGCAGTTACCTACAGCGGACTGAGGCTGGTTCATTATTTTTATTCCACGCAAAAAACGCAGTCGAACGGCGGCCGGCCAAAGCGCGGCACGGTCACAAGAATAGAAGATCGGGATCAGGCGTTGCGGTGAATCCGGCAACAGGGAATGGGGCTGAGACAGTCGGGGAGCATGCGCATGGTGAGTTGCCTCTTGTCATTATTATGGGAGTCGACAATCCGGCAGGCTCATTCACATACGCCGGATGACGCTGCCGCGACATTAATGAGCGAAGGGTTTTAGCGTCAATTCGATAAACGCAACACTGTGCGTTTATCGAACAGCTTCATCAGGCGAACAACTGCGCGCTGAGGTCGCGGCTGGCGCTGAGCAGGCCCGGCAGGAAGCGCTGCTCCAGCTCGGTGCGGCTGACGCGACCGGCGTGGGTGCTGACGTTGAGCGCCGCGACCACCTGGCCCGACGCATCGTAGACCGGCACCGCAATCGAACGCAGGCCTTGTTCGAGTTCCTGATCGACGATGCACCAGCCCTGCTGCCGCACTTCCTGCAGGCACTCGAGCAACGCTTGCGGGGTGTGCAGGGTGCGGCTGGTCTTGGCCACCAGTTCGGCATGGTCGAGGTATTCGCCCAGCGAAGTGTCATCCAGCGCCGCCAGCAGGATGCGGCCCATCGATGTGCAATAGGCCGGCAAACGCCCGCCCACCGACAGGTCCACCGAGATCAGCCGCTGCGTGGTCGCCGAACGGGCGATATAAAGAATGTCGTCGCCTTCAAGCGTCGCCATGTTGCAGGCCTCGTGCAACTGCTCGCTCATCCGGTCGAGGTACGGCTGGGCCGAAACCGCCAGAGGCGTCGAAGACAGATACGCGTGGCCGAGGGTCAGCACTTTGGGCAGCAACGAATAGGTGCGGCCATCAGTAGTGGCGTAACCCAGTTTGATCAGGGTGTGCAGGCACCGGCGCACGGCGGCGCGGGGAATCTCCGTACGATGGCTGATCTGGGCGATGGTCAAATGGCGTTTGCGCTCTTGAAACGCTTGCACCACCGCGAGACCACGGGCCAGCGAGGTCATGAAATCCGGATCGCCCGTCAGCGCCTGAATCCGCTTGGCCGGCGAAGCGACGATCGGCGGCGCCACGGAGGTGAAGGAGTTGCGCATTTGATCGTTCATTTCTTGTCCTTTTTTCCGGCACGGATCAATGGCTATACAAACGGCTCGCCGGCCGATGCACAAGGGCCGGGATGCCAAGATTGGGCGATTATCGAACCGTCGACCGATTATCGCAATCGCCCTCGCCGGCACTGTCCGGCCTGCAGAGAATGTTTTTTCAACTTGTCGAGCCGCTGGATCGATCGCTTAGTTGTTCGACTTAATGACGCCAGAAACTCAACACTCGGCCAATAAACATCCGGCGCGACTGCAACTATCGATAAAAAACGTCAGTCACAAAACAATCACACATCCGGAACCGTTTTTAACTTGGCAAAGATAGTCATTCCCGAATCGACCGCTATAATGCATTTCAGTGGCGCCCGGTTTTATTCGCCGAGACCGCCACCCGCCGAAGCGATGCCAATCGCCGACAGCCCCGGCCAGCGCTGACGCGCATGACTCATGCAACGCCAGCACTCGCTGAAACAGGAAACTGATGCTGCGTCAGTTTTAATCTGGTGCCGTAGCCGCCTGCAACATGGAAGTCTTGATCGCCCTGCCGATAACACCAATGCCCGTCCGGGTATTACCTGTCGGTGGACCCGCTCAATCGATTCGTTGCAGTGCGTTTCACCAGACATTTATCTCAACTCAAACAGGTAGCACTGTGACGAAAGACGAACTGCGCGCGGAACTTGAGCGCCAGGAACAACGTTACAAGGAAGTTTACGGCGGGGAAGTCACCACCTACGCCGCTCAACCCGAACCGGAACGCAAGGCATGGCGTAAACGCCCGACTGTCCAGGATCAGGTTTTCCAGCAAGAACTGAAAAAAATGGAAGAAGAACTCAAAACCGAAGAGCCATGAACGGACAATTCTGAGTTTTTCGAGGGTTTGCGTCGGCACCGGTTACAAGCGCGGTGATGCGACGATGCCTTGCGCGCCCGCTACCCGCGGGCAGCGGCCACCTCCCCCCGTCCTGCACGGTAATGGAGCGTGTCGTACAGGTTTCAGAGATATTTCACACAAGCGTTTGAGCCGTCTCCGAACCCGGCAAAACCCTTGCCTGCGCGGTATTTTTTCAGGCGAATCAAGCAGTTGTAAAACCCTGCAAAACACTCGGCCATTGCACCTTGCAACAATTTAATTCGTTGAAGTGGGCAACCGATGAGCAGGTAGGGGATCGATTTCCAGTCTTTTCTGGCATAATCGCGCCCCCTTATGACCGGGTCAGAAAACCTTCATGATCGATTTATTCAGCGGACTGGATGCTTGGGTGCTTGTGAGCCTCTTGCTCGCCCTGACGTTTGTCCTCGCCTTCGAGTTCATCAATGGATTTCATGACACCGCTAACGCGGTAGCCACTGTTATCTACACCAAAGCCATGCCGCCTCACCTGGCGGTGTTCTTCTCCGGTGTGTTCAATTTCCTCGGCGTGTTGCTGGGCGGCGTTGGCGTGGCGTATGCCATTGTTCACCTGCTGCCGGTGGAACTGCTGATCAATGTGAACACCGGCCATGGCCTGGCGATGGTGTTCTCGTTGCTCGCCGCAGCTATCGCCTGGAACCTGGGCACCTGGTACTTCGGTATCCCGGCGTCGAGTTCGCACACCCTGATCGGCTCGATCCTCGGTGTTGGCCTGGCCAACGCCCTGATCAACGACATTCCGCTGGGCGACGGCGTGAACTGGCAGAAAGCGATCGACATCGGCGCCTCGCTGGTGTTCTCGCCAATGGCCGGTTTCCTGGTCGCGGCCCTGGTGCTGATCGGCCTGAAATGGTGGCGCCCGCTGTCGAAGATGCACAAGACGCCGGAACAGCGCCGCAAGATCGACGACAAGAAGCACCCGCCGTTCTGGAATCGCCTGGTGCTGGTGATGTCGGCCATGGCCATGAGCTTCGTGCACGGTTCCAACGATGGTCAGAAAGGCATCGGCCTGATCATGCTGGTGCTGATCGGTATCGTGCCGGCGCAGTTCGTCCTCGACCTGAACAGCACCACCTACCAGATCGAACGCACCCGCGATGCGACCCTGCACCTGAGCCAGTTCTACCAGCGCAACTCCGCGACCCTCGGCGAGTTTCTGGCCCTGGGCAAGAGCGTAGAAGGCGACCTGCCGGAGAAATTCCGCTGCAACCCGCAGCAGACCGAACCGACCATTTCCGCCCTGCTGCACACGCTCAAAGGGGTCTCGGACTACCACTCGCTGCCGGCTGAAAGCCGCATCGAAGTGCGTCGCTACCTGCTGTGCCTGGACGACACCGCGAAGAAAGTCGCCAAGCTGCCAGGCGTTGAAGCCCGCGAAAAGGCTGACCTGGACAAACTGCGCAAAGACCTGACCACCACCACCGAATACGCCCCGTTCTGGGTGATTCTGGCAGTGGCGCTGGCGCTGGGCCTGGGCACCATGATCGGCTGGAAACGCGTAGTGCTGACCATCGGCGAGAAGATCGGCAAGCAAGGCATGACCTATGCCCAAGGCATGTCGGCCCAGATCACTGCCGCGAGCATGATCGGCCTGGCCAACATCTTCAGCCTGCCAGTGTCCACCACCCACGTCCTGTCCTCGGGCGTGGCCGGCACCATGGTTGCTAACAAGAGCGGCCTGCAAGGTGGCACCGTGCGCACCATTCTGCTGGCCTGGGTCCTGACCCTGCCGGCGACGGTGGCGCTGTCGGCTGGTTTGTTCTGGCTGGCGTCGAAGGCGTTGGGTAGTTGATAAACCGCAGCACATGAGAAAGGCGCGATTCTTAAGGATCGCGCCTTTTTTTTGGGTTTGGATTTATGAGCATATCCGTTGCTGCGGGGGTTGCTGCTGGCGGGTTTCGCTCTTACAGCGAGTCACTTTTTCCAAACGCCGGAATGCCGGCCCAGCGAAAAAATAACCCAAAAGGCTGTGCCCCGGCGTACGGCCTGCCGAAGGGGCTGAAGGTCAAAAACCACATCAAAAGCCAAAGCCAAAGCCAAAGCAGATCAAAAGATCGCAGCCTTCGGCAGCTCCTACATGGTATTGGGTGTATTCAGTTAGAGACTGGTCGGCTGTCAGGCCGCCATCGCGAGCAGGCTCACTCCTACAGTTGGATTGGGTGCGTTCAGTTGGAGACTGGTCGGCTGTCAGGCCGCCATCGCTGGCAAGTCGAATCGTCGCACCGCAGCTCCCACACAAATCAACAGCAAACCGCATCCGCTTCTCACCACTCAACAGGATGAGCGTTAGCTCGGCTGCAGCTCTTGATCTTGCCGTACCGGCCCCTTCGGCAGGCTGAGTGGAGGGGTTTATCCGGGGGTGGGAGCGCAGCGACCGTTTGGCGCAGCCAAACACATCGAGAGGAGGTGCAGCGAAGCAAACCGTAGACGATGCCCCCGGATGAACCCCGTAACGAAGGAACCCGAGCCACGGCGAGGGCCGAACGCCGGGGCCAAGCCTTTTGCTTACTTTTTGGCGTTTGAAAAAGTGAGCCGCCGTAAGGGCGGAACCATAGGAAGCCGTTACCAAAAATACGGATATTCACAAAGAACACCCAAAGCATGGTCGGCCCAAAGGCCGCCAAGACACAAAAAAAAGGGCAACCGAAGTTGCCCAAAATGCCTTGCGTGCTCATCAAACCCAGAAGGACTAAGGCTTCTTGCGCTTATTCGCATCCTTCCAGATAAAAAATCCAAACCCTGCAAAAAACAGAACCATGAGCCCAACGGTCAGAACCCCGGCAAACACCACGTTATCGAAAAACATGACTGTGGCCTCCTGGCCCCTGCTTTGCTGCGATGGAGCTAAGTTAACCAATCACGCAGGCGCAGAAATTGACCAGGATCAAGTCCGGTCAACTCAGACGGCAAAGGCGGGAAAATAACTGACCTGCATCAAAGGATGCAGCGGGAGATCAACGCTTTTTCGGTTTCTTTTTCGACTTTTTCTGAGCTTTTCCCAACGGCATCGCCTGCTCGAAGGCCTTGCGCACTTCGTTCAGGCGTTTCTCGTTGAGGTCATGCACACGCTTGGCGCGTTCAGTGCTGAGGTCGATCAGTTTGTCGTCTTGGCTCATGGCGTTCGGTGCATCGCTTGAAGAATTCACAACTGCCGAATCACCGACAGGACTGCGCCAATCATGCAGCCTGACACCAGCGCTCGACAACAATTGATGTGAATGACCGGATTCAGATCTCGATATCGACCCACAAGCCCTGACGCGGCTGATCTTCCATCAACGGAACCACCGGCACGGTATTGTCGGCATTGAGCTCGGTGCCCGGCACGGCGAGGTGTTCTTCCGGGTCTTCGTCGGCTTCGCGGCGGCGACGATCACGTTCCTGCTGACGACGCTGTTCTTCGCGCGCCAGCAGTCGATCCTCTTCCGGGTCGCGTTTCTGCAGATCGATCGTGCTTTCGTTGGAGCTTTCCTGCACCGGCACCACCGGAGGAATGTCCGGCCGCTGGCGAATCGGATCCTGCTGGGAAGTGATCGGCACAGCGCTCAGGGGGAGCATCGGTGGCAGCATATAAAGGTCTCCTGTCAGCAGGCTATCGGCTGCGGCAAAGGCGCCTTGAGCCATCCGTCGCAAATCTGTGACGCACTTGGCACCTGTAGGAGCTGCCGCAGGCTGCGATCTTTTAATCGGACACCACAAATCTCAAGTGTTTCCAAAGATCAAAGGATCGCAGCCTGCGGCAGCTCCTACCCAGTAATCTTTGGCCCTGAAGCCTGCATTCCGTTAAGATAGCCCGCTTTTTCAAGGTGGGAGTCAGGCAGCATGGCGCAGCAGTATCAACCGGGGCAACGCTGGATCAGTGACAGCGAAGCAGAGCTTGGTTTAGGCACCGTTCTGGCACAGGACGGCCGCTTGTTGACCGTGCTTTACCCGGCCACTGGCGAAACCCGCCAGTACGCGCTACGGAATGCGCCTCTCACCCGCGTGCGGTTCTCGCCGGGTGACACCATTACTCACTTCGAAGGCTGGAAGATGACCGTGCAGCAAGTCGACGACGTCGACGGGCTGATGGTCTATCACGGCCTCAACGGGCAGAACGAAGCGGTCACCCTGCCGGAAACCCAGCTGTCGAACTTCATCCAGTTCCGTCTGGCCAGCGACCGCCTGTTCGCCGGGCAGATCGACCCGCTGTCGTGGTTCTCCCTGCGCTACAACACCCTGGAACACACCAGCCGCCAGTTGCAGTCCTCGCTCTGGGGCCTGGGCGGCGTGCGTGCGCAGCCGATCGCGCACCAGTTGCACATTGCCCGTGAAGTCGCCGACCGCATCGCGCCGCGCGTATTGCTGGCGGACGAAGTGGGTCTGGGTAAAACCATCGAAGCCGGTCTGGTGATCCATCGCCAACTGCTGTCGGGCCGCGCCAATCGCGTGCTGATCCTGGTCCCGGAAAACCTCCAGCACCAGTGGCTGGTGGAAATGCGCCGCCGCTTCAACCTGCAGGTCGCGCTGTTCGACGAAGAACGCTTCATCGAAAGCGATGCCACCAACCCGTTCGAAGACACCCAACTGGCGCTGGTGGCGCTGGAGTGGCTGGTCGATGACGAGAAAGCCCAGGACGCACTGTTCGCCGCCGGTTGGGACCTGTTGGTAGTCGACGAAGCGCACCACCTGGTGTGGCACGAAGAGAAAGCCAGCCCCGAGTATTCGCTGGTCGAACAACTGGCTGAAGTGATTCCCGGCGTGCTGCTGCTCACCGCCACCCCGGAACAACTCGGTCAGGACAGCCACTTCGCGCGCCTGCGCCTGCTTGACCCGAACCGTTTCCATGACCTGGCCGCCTTCCGCGCCGAGAGCGACAACTATCGCCCGGTGGCCGAAGCCGTTCAGGAACTGCTCGACAAAGGGCGCCTGTCGCCGGAAGCGCACAAGACCATTCACGGCTTCCTCGGCAACGAGGGCGAAGCCCTGCTGACCGCGGTCAACGATGGCGATACCGAAGCCAGCGCCCGCCTGGTGCGTGAACTGCTCGACCGTCACGGCACCGGCCGCGTGCTGTTCCGTAACACCCGCGCCGCGGTGCAGGGTTTCCCGGAACGCAAGCTGCACCCGTACCCACTGCCGTGCCCGGACGAATACCTCGAACTGCCGCTGGGCGATCACGCCGAGCTGTACCCGGAAGTCAGCTTCCAGGCCCAGCCGGACGCCAGCGAAGAAGAGCGCTGGTGGAAATTCGACCCACGCGTCGAGTGGCTGATCGATCAGCTGAAAATGCTCAAGCGCACCAAAGTGCTGGTGATCTGCGCCCACGCCGAAACCGCGATGGACCTGGAAGACGCCCTGCGCGTGCGCTCCGGCATCCCGGCCACGGTGTTCCATGAAGGCATGAACATCCTCGAACGTGACCGCGCCGCCGCCTACTTCGCCGACGAAGAGTTCGGCGCGCAAGTGCTGATCTGCTCGGAAATCGGCAGTGAAGGTCGCAACTTCCAGTTCGCGCACCATCTGGTGCTGTTCGATCTGCCGTCGCACCCGGACCTGCTCGAGCAGCGTATCGGTCGTCTCGACCGGATCGGCCAGAAGCACATCATCGAACTGCACGTGCCATACCTGGAAACCAGCCCGCAAGAGCGCCTGTTCCAGTGGTACCACGAAGCGCTGAACGCGTTCCTCAACACCTGCCCGACCGGCAACGCCTTGCAGCACCAGTTCGGCCCACGCCTGCTGCCGCTGCTCGAAGAAGCCGACGACAGCGAGTGGCAAGCGCTGATCGACGAGGCGCGCACCGAACGCGAGCGTCTGGAGCAAGAGCTGCACACCGGTCGCGACCGCCTGCTGGAACTCAACTCCGGTGGCGCTGGCGAAGGTGACGCACTGGTCGAGGCGATCCTTGAGCAGGACGACCAGTTCGCCCTGCCGATCTACATGGAAACCCTGTTCGACGCCTTCGGCATCGACAGCGAAGACCACTCGGAAAACGCCCTGATCCTCAAGCCGAGCGAGAAGATGCTCGACGCCAGCTTCCCGCTGGGTGACGACGAAGGCGTGACCATCACCTACGACCGCAACCAGGCGCTGTCGCGCGAAGACATGCAGTTCATCACCTGGGAACACCCGATGGTGCAGGGCGGCATGGATCTGGTGCTGTCCGGTTCGATGGGCAACACCGCCGTCGCGCTGATCAAGAACAAGGCGCTGAAACCGGGCACCGTGCTGCTGGAACTGCTCTACGTCAGCGAAGTGGTTGCCCCGCGTTCGCTGCAACTGGGCCGCTACCTGCCACCGGCTGCACTGCGCTGCCTGCTCGATGCCAATGGCAACGACCTGTCGCCACGGGTCTCGTTCGAAACCCTGAACGATCAACTGGAAAGCGTGCCACGCGCCAGCGCCAACAAGTTCATCCAGGCCCAGCGCGATCAGCTGACGCCACGGATCAACGCCGGTGAAGACAAGATCGCCCCGCGTCACGCCGAGCGCGTGGCCGAGGCCCGTCGCCGTCTGGCGGCCGACACCGACGAAGAACTGGCGCGCCTGACCGCGTTGCAAGCGGTCAACCCGACCGTGCGTGACAGCGAACTGGATGCGCTGCGCAAGCAACGTGAACAGGGTCTGGCGATGCTGGACAAAGCGGCGCTGCGTCTGGAAGCGATCCGGGTGTTGGTAGCGGGTTAAGCCCTCTGCTCCACCGCTATAAATGAAAAGGCCCGCAGTGATGCGGGCCTTTTTGTTTGTCTGTTATTTATCGGGTGATGCTAATGGTCCTATCGCGAGCAGGCTCACTCCTACAATTGGAATGCGTTTCAAACTGTAGGAGTGAGCCTGCTCGCGTTAGCTATCATGCAGTCGCTACAGCAACATCAGGCTCAACCACCGCCACCAACCCCTCCTTCATCCGCTGCGCATCCCGGACAAAACACCGCGCCGCCAGAAACAGAAACACCATGGTCAAGAACAGCGCCACCGGGATCAGGTACATCGCGTCATGCAGCCCCACGGCCTTGAACGCCTCGGTCATCTGTTCAGCCCCTGCTGAAAGCATCGCCGATTGGGCGAAGTGATCCGACAGGCCACCGACCACCACCGGCCCCAAACCACCGCCCAGCAGGTACAACCCGGCAAAGAACAGCGCCATCGCCGTTGCCCGCAGGCGCGGTTCGACCACGTCCTGAATCGCCGTGTACACGCAGGTGTAGAAGTTATAGGCAAACAGCCAGCCGACGCTGAACAGCGCGACGAACACGCCGATCTCGACCCGTCCGGCATGCAGCGCCCACGCCGTGCACAACGCCGAGATGATCAGGCTGAACCCGGCAAACAACAGTCGGCCGTTGGCGACCCGCTGATGGATCTTGTCGGCGATCCAGCCGCCGAGGGTCAGGCCGAGCAACCCGGTGATACCAACAATCACCCCGGTGGCCACCGCCGCATCGTGCAACGGCATCAAAAAATATCGCTGCAGCATCGGCACCATGAACGAGTTGCAGGCGTAGGTGGCGAAGTTGAAGCACAAACCGGCCATCACCAGCCAGAGGAACGTCGGCACCGCGAGCACCCGGCGGATCGGCTTGTCGACTTTCTCTTGGGACACCTGCACGGTTTCCGCCGCGCCGCGCTTGGGCTCCTTGATGAAGAACATGAACACCGCAAGGATCAGCCCCGGCACCGCTGCAATAAAGAACGGCGCGCGCCAGCTGTCGAACGCCTTGACCATCGCGCCAATGGTGAAGAATGCCAGCAGCAGTCCCAGCGGCAGCCCGAGCATGAAAATACCCATCGCCCGGGCCCGCCGGTGCGCCGGAAACAGGTCGCCAATCAGCGAGTTGGCCGCCGGCGCATAACTGGCTTCGCCAATGCCGATGCCCATGCGCACCAGCAGGAAACTCCAGAAACTGCCGACCAGACCGTTGACCGCAGTCAGCGCGCTCCAGGTCGCCAGCCCCCAGCCCATCAGTTTGCTGCGCGAACCGGTGTCGGCCATCCGCCCCAACGGCAGGCCGGCAATTGCATACACCAGAGTGAACGCCGTGCCGACGATCCCCAGCTGAAAGTCGCTGAGGTGCCATTCCATGCGGATCGGCTCGATGATGATCGCCGGAATGGTGCGGTCGAAGAAATTGAACAGGTTGGCAAGGAACAACAGGAACAGAATGCGCCAGGCATTCGCCGCTTGGGTCGAGTTCTGCATGGGTCCGTCTCTTTATTGTCATAGGGCTTCACTGCCGTCGCATCCGAGCCCGGAACCTGCAATCTAGACAGGCCTGCCGGGGCTGTCTGTGATCATTCGTCAAGCTGATGACAGGCCATGGCACTGTAACGAAACGTAAGCCCTTGATAACAATGAAATCCCCCGTAAACCGGGGGTTTCATGGCAAAACCCGGCTACAAAAAAATACTTTCGCGCCCCCCTTCCCAAGTTCATGGCGAAGCCTAGAATAGCCGCCGGATCCGTCCGGATTCGCCGATCAACCCCTTTGATGCCCTCCTAATGTCCGAAGTCAGTCCGTGTCTGAATTGCGGTGCCTGCTGTTCCCATTTTCGCGTGTCATTTTTCTGGGGTGAGTGTGCCTCGTCCGGGGGGACGGTGCCCGATGAACTGGTCACGCAGATCACCCCCAGCCGGGTCGCGATGAACGGCACCGACTGCAAATCGCCGCGCTGCACGGCATTGGTCGGTGAGGTGGGCAATACCGTGCAGTGCTCGATCTACGAACAGCGCTCCAGCCCCTGCCGCGAGTTCGAGGCCTCGTGGGAGAACGGTGAACAGAACGTCGATTGCGACGCCGCCCGTGCCCGATTCGGCTTGCCGCCTCTTGACCCGGAGTGGAACCAGATCCATTACGACCGGAGTGCCTGACGCTTAGCGCCAATCGCTATGACGCTAATGCCGAAATCGTTGACTGCAATATGCCACTACCGCTTGCACGTTAAAAACCGCCTCTATACTGCTTTCATTCGCTTGCGTTGATGGCGCAGGGACGACTTCAGAGACGGGGCATGCTATGGAGTGGCTTGGTTTGCAGTTTGTTACCGAGCTGCCGGACAGCGGGCAGGTCATCCTCGATTGCACCCACAACCCGCTGCTGGTGCTGGTGGCCTATCTGGTCGCCTGCGCCGCGAGTTTTGCCACTCTCGACATGGCCGAGCGGGTCGCCCATGCGGAAGACCTCGGTTCGCAACGGATGTGGCGCTGGATCGGCGCCACCTGCCTGGCCGGCGGTATCTGGGCCATGCACTTCATTGCCATGCTGGCGTTCCAGGCGCCGATCGAAATCCACTACGACCTGGCGATCACCCTGTTCTCCCTGCTGATCGCACTGCTCGCGGCGTGGCTGGCGATGCACACCTTGAGTCATCCGCAAACCCGCCTGGTGCACTACCTGAAAACCGCCATCGTCATTGGTCTGGGCATCGCCGGCATGCATTACGTCGGCATGGCGGCGCTGCACTCGGTGGCCACTGCCTACTACCAGCCGCTGCTGTTCTGCCTGTCGATCATGATTGCCATTGGCGCCAGCTTCACCGCGTTGTGGGTTGCCGGTTATTTGCGTGAAGGCAGTGGGCGTTTTCATCAATTGCTCAAATACACCGCCGCGATGATCCTCGGCGCCGGCATCATCAGCATGCACTTCACCGCGATGGCCGCGTTGCACCTGGTGTTGCCCGAAGGCACTGCGCCGACCCTGAGCGGCGAAACCAATCACCTGCAACTGGGCCTGACGGTGGCGCTGATCATCCTGCTGATTCTCGGCAGCGCGATCAGCGCGGCGCTGGCCGACAAGAAACTGCAGAGCAAGGAGCACGACCTGCGTCGGGTCAACGCCCTGCTCAGCCAACTCGATCAGGCGCGGATGTCGCTGCAACAAGTGGCCAACTACGACGCCCTGACCAACCTGATCAACCGCCGCGGCTTCAATCAGATCTTCGCCGAGAAACTCAGCCAGAAAACCAGCGAAGGCGGCATGCTTGCGGTCATGTTTCTCGACATTGACCACTTCAAGCGGATCAACGACAGCCTGGGCCACGACGCCGGTGACGCCCTGCTCAAAGTCATCGCCAATCACATCAAAAATTCGGTGCGCAGCCATGACGACGTGGTTGCGCGCTTCGGTGGCGACGAGTTCTGCATCCTGATCGGCCTGCGTGACCGTGAGGAAGCGCGCAGCATGGCGCAACGGATCATGCTGAAAATGAAGGAGCCGATCGAACTCGCCGGACGCCGCATGGTGATGACCACCAGCATCGGCATCAGCCTGTTCCCCGACGACGGCACCACCTGCGAAGAACTGCTCAAGCACGCCGATCTGGCGTTGTATCAGTCCAAGGGGGCCGGGCGTAACGGCCTGCACTTTTTCAGTTCCAACATGAAGACCCGCGCCAGCCTCGAACTGCAACTGGAAGAAGAACTGCGCCAGGCCCTGCGTGAAGAGCACGGGTTAACGCTGTATTACCAACCGATCTTCGAGCTGAAAACCGGTCGGGTAACCAAACTCGAAGCGTTGATCCGCTGGCAGCACCCGGTGCATGGCCTGCTGGCCCCGGACCGTTTCATTGCGATTGCCGAAACCAACGGCCTGATCGCCGAACTGGATAACTGGGTGCTGCGCAGAGCCTGCGCGGACCTTGGCGAACTGACGCGGCACGGCTGCGAAGAATTGAAAATCGCCTGGAACTGCTCGCCACTCAATCTCGCCCGGGAAGAGCTGGCCGACGAGATCGAAAGCGCACTGCGCAGCGCCGGGGTTGCGCCGGAACGGCTGGAACTGGAAGTCACCGAAAACGCACTGATGGGCAACATTGCCAACACCCTGGTGCTGCTGCGGCAGATCCGCGCCCTCGGCGTGTCGCTGTCGATCGACGACTTCGGCACCGGTTATTCGTCGCTGGCCTACCTCAAGCGCCTGCCACTGAACACGCTGAAAATCGATCGCTCGTTCATTCTCGACATTCCCACGGCAACCGCCGACATGGAGATCGTCCAGGCGATCATCGTCATGGCCCACACCCTGCATCTGCAGGTGGTGACCGAAGGCGTGGAAAGCCTGGAGCAGTACGAGTTTCTGGAGCGCTCGGGCTGCGACTACATTCAGGGTTATCTGCTAAGCCGACCGGTGCCGCTGGACGAATTACGCCCGGTGCTGGAAGAAATCAATCAGCGCAAACACTCGCACGCGGTCAATCCGCTGATTCTGGCGCGCGGTACATTTGAACCAGTGTCGCGGGATCCTGCTGCAAAAAGCCTTGCGCCCCATGCAGGCGCATCAGTTGTGCGGCCAATCCGCTGATGGGCGTGGCCGAACCCTGTTCGCGAGAGAACTTCACCGCGGTATCGAGATCCTTGAGCAGCGTGCGCACGTGCCATTTCACTGGCTCGAAACGGCTCTCGGCCATTTGCGGGGCGAGGATCTGCAACGGTTTCGAATCGGCGAAACCACCGGCCAGCGCTTCGGCAATCAGGCCGGCATCGACCCCGGCCTGTTCGGCCAGCGCCACCACTTCGGCAATCACCAGCGCATTGCAGGCGACGATCATCTGATTGCAGGCCTTGGTCACCTGCCCGGCGCCAATGCCGCCCATGTGGGTAACGCGCTGACCGAGGTTGAGCAGCAGCGGGCGCACCCGATCCAGATCCGCCGCTGTCCCACCGACCATGATTGCCAGGCTGCCCGCCTCGGCACCGACCACGCCGCCGGACACCGGAGAATCGAGCCAGCGCATGCCGGTCTGGTCTGCCAGTGCGGCCGCCATCTCACGCGTCGCGGTCGGTTCCAGACTGGAAAAATCCACCAGCAACTGGCCTTCTTTTGCACCTTCAGCGACACCGCCGGCGCCAAACACCACCTCGCGCACCACCGCCGTGTCAGCCAGACAGAGCATCACCACGTCCGCGTGTTCGCACAGTTCGGCCGGGGTCGCGACTTGCCGGGCGCCGGCTTCGACCAGGGGTGCGCACTTGGCCGGGTTGCGGTTCCACACGGTCAGCGGGTAACCCGCGGCCAGCAGACGCCGGCACATCGGCAAGCCCATCAAGCCGATTCCGGCAAAGCCCAACGAAGGTAGCGTTGACATCATTTCGCCTCTTTTCGATTAAAGATCACCGAATAATGGCCGATTCATGAACGATCAGGAAAGGATTCCCCCGCGCGACGATCAGGCCAAGCCCCTGACGCCCGGGCCAAATACGCGCAGTCAAAGACGCGAGATCCTCTTTTCCTTGAGGCTCGATGACACCGGTCGCCGAGCCAATCCTGTCCAGGTATATGGCGCACAATGACTTCTAAAAACAATCCGGCCACTGCGGTATCCGACCTGACCCTGAGCCCTGCGGCGAACAGCCCGGCGCCAATGAAGCCATTGCCTCCTTCGCGCCCGCTGGGCACTCACCAATATCTGTACTACACCGAGACCAATACCGACCGCATCCTCGATAACCTCGACGGCCTGCGTGACCTGGTGTTCCCGCGTCCGCCGCACCTGGAAGGCGACAACGAACAGCACAACGACCAGGAATTTCCGTCGGTGTGCCTGATCGGCCTCGGTCGCTGCGGCTCGAACATCGCGCTCGACGTCGCCGAACTGGTGTACAACGCGCGCAAGTTCTACCTCAACGAATTCAACAATGAAGACCGCGCGGCTGATCGGCGGCTGGCCGACAAGGGCTACAGCCCGGCCCAGTGGATCAAGCACAACCTGCGGATCGGCCCGAACAAATCCACCAAGCCGGTGTTCCTGGTGGAACCGCTGGTGATGCTCGGCGACCTCGACAAGGACATCGCCGGGCGCATCCGTTTCTCGCGCAAGGGCGAAAAAAGCGGCTTCCTGCGCGACTACAGCAAAATGAAGATCATGGACTTGTCCGAAGTCCACGCCGGTGGCGCCGGTAACGCGCCGATCCTCGGCCAGTACCTGGCGAAGATCATCCTCAACAAGGACACCCAGCGTTTCTCCAGCCCTGACTGGAAAATGATCCACTCGTACCTGATCGACAGCTGCGGCATCAAGGCCAACCAGTCGCGCCTGTACTTCTCGATCTTCAGTGCCGGCGGCGGTACCGGCTCGGGCATGGCCTCGGAGTTCGGCCTGGCCCAGCAGCACTCGTACATGAACAAGACGTTCGACACCAAGCCGATGGACGAGCACGACGGCAAGAGCGGGCATTCGTTCGTGTTCGAGCCGATCTTCACCAGCGGCATCTGCGTGCTGCCGAACATTTCCGACCACCGCAGTGAAATGTCCGAGGCGCTGCACATCAACGCCGGACGCCTGCTGTGCAAATACCTGTCGGAAGAATGGGATTTCTCGTACAACTTCGCCAATGAAGACAGCAGCGAAGCCAGCGTCATGGGGCGTATCCGCCCATGGAACGCGATGATGCTGATCTCCAACGACATCATGCGTTACGCCGAAGAGAGCGATGACGGCAACATCCAGAACATTGATGTCAATGCAATGGAGAAGCACGCCAACCAGTACATCTCGCAGCAGATCTTCAACATTCTGACAGCGCAGGCGGTGACCACCGACTACGACCAGAACTACTTCCGTCGCGCCGGCATCGACATCGGCGAAACCATTCGCCTGGACGCCAACGACCTGTTCATGAGCCTGGCCGGTCCGGTGGCAATCGCCTACGCCGAATCGGTGGTGCCGGAAACCCCGCCGCCGAGCAGCGACAAGTTCAAGGTGTTCGACAAAGAGCCGCAGCGCCTGAACATCGACGACCTGTTTTTCCGCTCGATCGACCTGCCGCACTTCAACAAGGTCACCCAGGCGATCGAAGGCATCAGCCTGCTGCCGATCGAGTCCAAGCGCTATCGTGCGTCGCTGGAGCAGTACAAGAATTCCGGCTACGACGCCGCCGCCCTGCATGACCTGCACTTCTTCAAGAACTGCTCGTCGGTGGTCTCGATCGTCTCGCTGCCCAAAGACTACAAGCTGTCGTACATGGACCTGAACCGGTTGAAGACCCACCTCAACAGCCTATTCCCCAACACCACGCTCAAGCGTTATGCACTGGTGATCGGTGCGTCGGCCAACCTGTCGCTGACCACCCTGATCGCCAAGAGCCCGTGCCTGTCGGACGACTTCCTGACGTTGATCGTGGCGTTCATCAAGCGCTGCTTTGCGAAGACGCCATACCGTTTCGATGAGACCCTGGACAACTCGATCCTCGACTTCATCATTAATGAAGACTTCGACGAAGACCGCATCGACGACCTGCTCAACGAGTTCGAGAACCCGGCGAAGATCCTCGACACCAACTGGTACGCGATCAAACCGATGTACGAGAAGAAATACCGCGAACTGATCAACGACAAGGACAAGTTCGTCTCGATCAATGACATTCGCCTGTCACGCGATTGCGTGAAGAAGTCGATCAAGTACCTACGCGAGATCTACCGTCACCGGATCGGCAAGACCAAGGTGATTTCCCTGAATAACCATACGGGCAAGACTTACTCGGTCTGATCCGAGACCGAGTCGCCGCCATCGCGAGCAGGCTCACTCCTACAGTTGGAACGCATTCCCCTGTAGGAGTGAGCCTGCTCGCGATGAGGCCATCAAATCCCCTGAAAATCTCAGCTTTTCCAATATCCAGAAACAATTAAGCAGCCGTTAGGCTGCTTACTAAACTGTTCCCGTTACGTTTACGTCACCGTGAGGCCACCCCTGCTTGTGGCATTTCTTCACGGCAACGTGCCATCACGCTACTCGGCTACACACTTTCCTACAGGTGAGGCGCGCACCATCAAGGTGCGACCGCTCAAGCCGACGCCCTTTCCTGGATCAGAATCCACGGACTCACCACAACCGCCCACAGCGCGGGATCCCGCTCGAAAATATCCAGCGCCCGCGTTTCAGACAGCTTCGCGACCTTGTCTTCGGCCAGCCAGGCGGCGACTTTCTCGCCATCATCCGATGCCACGGCCTCGGCAGCGGCGATCAAATCCAGGGCCGGGTCGACCCACAATAGGGCACCCTTGGCGAAGAACGGCTCCAGCTCTTTCCAGGTAATAGATGCGGTTTCACCAAGCAGCTTGGCATAGAGGGTGCTAGGTTCTTGATTCATGGGACTGTCCGGAAAAGAAATCGACGCGAATGATAACGTCGGTGGTCCGGCAGAAAAACCCGGTTGCAAATGGCTTCACCGAACGAAAAGAGCAGGAACGCCAAGGAATGCTGCTGTTTGGGGCATAAGCCCCACGAAAGCCCCGCCGCAATTCTGTCTTTTTCATTCAAAAATGCGACACCCACAAGTTTTGCCCCCTGGCGCCAGCTTCCCAGGCCAACAACCGGCGCTCTACACTGTACCGGTACAGTTGCCGGGGGCATTTCCGGAGGGTATCGCAAAGATATCTGACCCGGTTCTGCTGCTACGGCGCCAGAACTCAAAAAAATTACAACAGTAAGAGTGGAGCACTATGACTAAGGCTACTAAGCAGATTTCCAAACTGTTTGCCGCTATGGTTCTGGCCGGGGTTGCCAGCCATTCGTTCGCAGCTGACACCATCAAGATCGGTATCGCCGGCCCTAAAACCGGCCCTGTTGCCCAATACGGCGACATGCAGTTCAGTGGCGCGAAAATGGCCATCGAGCAGATCAACGCCAAGGGCGGCGTCGACGGCAAGAAACTCGAAGCCGTTGAATACGATGACGCGTGCGATCCGAAACAAGCCGTTGCGGTCGCGAACAAGGTCGTCAACGACGGCGTCAAGTTCGTGGTCGGTCACCTGTGCTCCAGCTCCACTCAGCCTGCTTCGGACATCTACGAAGACGAAGGCGTGATCATGATCACCCCGGCTGCCACCAGCCCGGACATCACCGCTCGTGGTTACAAAATGGTCTTCCGCACCATCGGTCTGGACAGCGCCCAGGGCCCTGCCGCCGGTAACTACATTGCCGACCACGTGAAGCCGAAAATCGTTGCTGTACTGCACGACAAGCAGCAATACGGTGAAGGCATCGCCACCGCCGTTAAAGCGACCCTGGAAAAGAAAGGCGTGAAAGTCGCCGTGTTCGAAGGCGTCAACGCCGGCGACAAAGACTTCTCCTCGATGATCGCCAAACTCAAGCAAGCCAACGTCGACTTCGTTTACTACGGCGGCTACCACCCGGAGCTGGGTCTGATCCTGCGTCAATCCCAGGAAAAAGGCCTGAAAGCCAAGTTCATGGGTCCGGAAGGCGTGGGTAACGACTCCATTTCGCAGATCGCCAAAGACGCCTCCGAAGGCCTACTGGTGACCCTGCCGAAATCCTTCGACCAGGATCCGGCCAACGTCGCCCTGGCAGATGCCTTCAAGGCCAAGAAAGAAGACCCGAGCGGCCCGTTCGTGTTCCCTTCCTACTCGGCGGTTGAAGTGATTGCCGGCGGTATCACCGCAGCCAAATCCGAAGACCCTGCCAAAGTGGCCGAAGCCATTCACGCCGGCACCTTCAAGACCCCGACCGGCGACCTGAGCTTCGACGCCAAAGGTGACCTGAAGGACTTCAAATTTGTGGTTTACGAGTGGCACTTCGGCAAACCAAAAACTGAAGTTTCGCCTCAGTAAGGCGCGCCCTGACTGACTGCCAATAAAGCCCACGGCGTGCCGTGGGCTTTGTTTTACGAATGTATGGGCCGCGCTGGCGTGATCCGCCAGTCTCCCCACCTGAAAATCTCAAAACCGTCATCAGCGGTTCGCTGGCAAAACCCGGATTCGAAGTGGATAAAGATCCACGGGGCCGGGCGGAAAAATGACTCCACCAGTGAAATGCGTATCAGGTTTTTAGGAGCGTTGTAATGCCTGACATCTATCACTTCTTCCAACAGCTGGTTAATGGCCTGACCATTGGCAGCACGTATGCCCTGATCGCCATCGGCTATACGATGGTCTACGGCATCATTGGAATGATCAACTTCGCCCACGGCGAGGTGTACATGATCGGTTCCTATGTGGCGTTCATCGCCATTGCCGGGCTGGCCATGATGGGAATCGACAACGTCCCGCTGTTGATGACCGCAGCGTTCATCGCGAGCATCGTCGTCACCAGTTCCTACGGTTACAGCATCGAACGGATCGCCTACCGCCCCCTGCGCGGCAGCAACCGTCTGATCCCGCTGATTTCCGCCATCGGTATGTCGATCTTCCTGCAGAACACGGTTCTGCTGGCGCAAGACTCCAAGGACAAATCCATCCCCAACCTGATCCCTGGAAACATTTCCATCGGGCCAGGTGGCGCACATGAAGTGCTGATTTCCTACATGCAAATCGTGGTGTTCGTGGTGACCCTGGTCGCCATGCTCGGCCTCACGCTGTTCATCTCCCGCTCTCGCCTGGGCCGCGCCTGCCGCGCCTGTGCCGAAGACATCAAGATGGCCAACCTGCTGGGCATCAACACCAACAACATCATCGCCCTGACCTTCGTCATCGGTGCTGCGCTGGCGGCCGTCGCGGCTGTGCTGCTGAGCATGCAGTACGGCGTGATCAACCCGAACGCCGGTTTCCTCGTCGGCCTCAAGGCCTTCACCGCCGCGGTACTGGGCGGCATCGGCAGCATCCCCGGAGCGATGCTCGGCGGGCTGGTGCTTGGGGTGGCGGAAGCGTTCGGTGCCGATATCTTCGGCGACCAGTACAAGGACGTCGTGGCTTTCGGCTTGTTGGTTCTGGTGCTGTTGTTCCGTCCGACCGGCATTCTGGGCCGTCCGGAGGTTGAGAAAGTATGACTAGGAATCTTAAACAGGCGCTGTTCAGCGCTTTGCTGGTGTGGGCCGTGGCCTACCCGGTACTCGGTCTGAAACTGACCATCGTCGGCATCAACCTCGAAGTGCACGGCACCAGCCCGGCCATTCTGGCGACCATCGCCGTGTGCTCGGTGCTGATGTTCCTGCGGGTGCTGTTCAACCAGCAGATCAGCAAGGCGTGGAAATCCTCGCCGGGCCTGCCGTTGATCCCGGCCAAGGCCAGCAACTTCCTGACCCTGCCGACCACCCAGCGCTACATCATCATCGCGCTGATTCTGGGTGCGCTGATCTGGCCGTTCTTCGGCTCCCGGGGCGCGGTGGACATCGCAACGCTGATCCTGATCTACGTGATGCTCGGCCTCGGCCTGAACATCGTCGTGGGTCTGGCCGGTCTGCTCGATCTGGGTTACGTCGGCTTCTACGCCGTCGGCGCCTACAGCTACGCGCTGCTGTCGCACTACTACGGCCTGAGCTTCTGGATCTGCCTGCCGATTGCCGGCCTGATGGCGGCGACATTCGGCTTCCTGCTGGGCTTCCCGGTGTTGCGTCTGCGCGGTGACTACCTGGCGATCGTGACCCTCGGCTTCGGCGAGATCATCCGTCTGTTCCTGCGTAACCTGACCGACATCACCGGCGGTCCGAACGGCATCAGCAACATCGAGAAACCGACGTTCTTCGGCCTGACCTTCGAACGCAAGGCCGCGGAAGGCCTGCAAACCTTCCACGAGTATTTCGGCCTCGAATACAACTCGATCAACAAGGTGATCTTCCTCTACCTGGTGGCCCTGTTGCTGGCACTGGCGGCGCTGTTCATCATCAACCGCCTGCTGCGCATGCCGATCGGCCGTGCGTGGGAAGCGCTGCGTGAAGATGAAATCGCCTGCCGGGCGCTGGGTCTGAATCCGACGATCATCAAGCTGTCGGCGTTCACCCTGGGTGCGAGCTTCGCCGGTTTCGCCGGTAGCTTCTTCGCTGCCCGTCAGGGTCTGGTGACACCGGAATCGTTCACCTTCATCGAGTCGGCGATCATCCTCGCCATCGTTGTGCTGGGTGGCATGGGCTCGCAGCTGGGCGTGATTCTCGCGGCCGTGGTGATGATCCTGTTGCCGGAAATGATGCGTGAGTTCAGCGAATACCGGATGTTGATGTTCGGTGCGCTGATGGTGTTGATGATGATCTGGCGTCCACAAGGTCTGCTGCCGATGCAACGCCCACACATGGAGTTGCGAAAATGAGCCGCGAGATTCTTAAAGTCGAAAACCTCAGCATGCGCTTCGGCGGCTTGCTGGCGGTCAATGGCGTGGCCCTGACCGTGAAGGAAAAACAAGTGGTGGCGCTGATCGGGCCGAACGGCGCGGGCAAGACCACCGTGTTCAACTGCCTGACCGGTTTCTATCAGCCTTCGGGCGGCAGCATCCTGCTGGACGGCGAGCCGATCCAGGGCCTGCCGGGGCACAAGATCGCCCTCAAGGGCGTGGTGCGCACCTTCCAGAACGTGCGGTTGTTCAAGGACATGACAGCGGTCGAGAACCTGTTGATCGCTCAGCACCGTCACCTGAACACCAACTTCCTGGCCGGCCTGTTCAAGACCCCGGCGTTCCGCAAGAGCGAACGCGAGGCCATGGAATATGCCGAGTACTGGCTGGAAAAGGTCAACCTGAAAGAGTTCGCCAACCGTACCGCCGGCACCCTGGCCTACGGTCAGCAACGGCGCCTGGAAATCGCCCGCTGCATGATGACCCGCCCACGGATCCTCATGCTCGACGAACCGGCCGCCGGTCTGAACCCGAAGGAAACCGAAGACCTCAAGGCGCTGATCAGCGTGCTGCGTGAAGAGCACAACGTCACCGTGCTGCTGATCGAGCACGACATGAAACTGGTCATGAGCATTTCCGACCACATCGTCGTGATCAACCAGGGCACGCCTCTGGCCGACGGTACGCCGGAACAGATCCGCGACAATCCTGAAGTGATCAAAGCCTACCTGGGGGAAGCGTAAATGCTGCAGTTCGAAAACGTTTCCACCTTCTACGGCAAGATCCAGGCCCTGCACAGCGTCAACGTCGAGGTCCGTCAGGGCGAGATCGTGACGCTGATCGGCGCCAACGGTGCCGGCAAGTCCACGTTGCTGATGACGCTCTGCGGTTCGCCGCAGGCGCACAGCGGCAGCATCCGCTACATGGGTGAGGAACTGGTCGGCCAGGACTCGTCGCAAATCATGCGCAAGAGCATCGCGGTGGTGCCGGAAGGTCGTCGGGTGTTCGCCCGTCTGACCGTCGAAGAGAACCTGTCGATGGGCGGCTTCTTCACCGACAAGGGCGACTATCAAGCGCAAATGGACAAGGTCCTCGGACTGTTCCCGCGCCTGAAAGAACGCTTCAACCAGCGCGGCGGCACCATGTCCGGCGGCGAACAGCAAATGCTCGCCATCGGCCGTGCGCTGATGAGCAAGCCAAAACTGCTGCTGCTCGACGAGCCGTCGCTGGGCCTGGCGCCGATCATCATCCAGCAGATCTTCGACATCATCGAACAGCTGCGCAAGGACGGTGTGACGGTGTTCCTGGTCGAACAGAACGCCAACCAGGCGCTGAAAATCGCTGACCGTGCGTACGTTCTGGAGAACGGTCGCGTGGTCATGCAAGGCACCGGTGAAGCGCTGCTCACCGACCCGAAAGTGCGCGAGGCGTACCTCGGCGGTTGATGCTTTTCGTTGAACAAGAAAACGGCCTTCGGGCCGTTTTTTTTTACCTCACACATCCCCCTGTAGGAGCTGCCGCAGGCTGCGATCTTTTGCCGTTGCCTTTTCAAGCAAGATCAAAAGATCGCAGCCTTCGGCAGCTCCTACACGGTTTTGCATTTTTTCTGAAAAATTTCGGCTGCGCTGTAACGCATCGCCATGAGCGTTCTCTAGTGGGGTAAGCAAGCGCACTTCGCTTGCAAAACCCAAGCTCAAACCTGGAGAAACATCATGACTGCTACCACCCGCACCCTGTCCGCTACCGCCCTGGTTCTAGCCCTTGGCTCTGCCCTGAGCATGGCCGCCGTGTCGACCGTCCACGCCGCTGATGCCGACATGGAAAAATGCTTCGGCGTGGCCATGAAAGGTCACAACGATTGCGCCGCGGGCGCAGGCACCACCTGTGCCGGCACCGCGAAAACGGACTACCAGCCAAACGCCTGGAAACTCGTGCCAAAAGGCACCTGCGCCACCACCGAGAGCAAGACCTCGCCGACCGGTTTCGGTCAGATGGAAGCGTTCAAAGCCAAGTCCTGATCCACGGCCTGCCTGAGTGACGATCATGTTCACCCTCGACGAACCTGTCCCACCCCGCACTCAGGCAGCCCTCCCCGGGCTCCCGCCCCGTGCCGGGCTGGGGCTCAAGACCGGGCACTTTACTGAAGTGCTCGGTTCACTGCCGGACCTCGGTTTCTTCGAAGTCCACGCCGAAAACTACATGGTGGACGGCGGTCCGTTTCATCACTTTCTCGGTTTGATCCGCGAGCAGTATCCGCTGTCGCTGCACGGCGTCGGGCTGTCCATCGGGGCCGAAGGGCCACTGGACATTCAGCACCTGCAACGCCTGAAGAACCTGATCGAGCGCTATCAACCACACTCCTTTTCCGAACACCTGGCCTGGTCGAGCCACGGCCCGGTGTTCCTCAATGACTTGCTGCCGCTGGCCTATGACACGCCGACCCTGAACCGGGTCTGCGAACACATCGATCAGGTGCAAACCACCCTGAAACGCCCGATGCTGCTGGAAAATCCGGCGACCTATCTGGGATTCCAGCGCTCCACCCTCGATGAGCCGGACTTCATCGCCGAAGTGGTGCGGCGCAGCGGCTGCGGCCTGTTGCTGGACGTGAATAACGTTTACGTCTCGTGCATCAATCATCAGCGCGATCCACTGACCTATCTCGACGCCCTGCCGCTGCACACCGTGGGCGAGATTCACCTGGCCGGATTTGCCGAAGACAGTGACAGCCTCGGCGACCGCTTGCTGATCGACGATCACGGTGCGCCGGTCGATCAGGCGGTCTGGACCTTGTACCGGCAAGCGCTGCAGCGCACTGGCGCGGTGGCGACCCTGATCGAGCGCGACAATCAGGTGCCAGCCTTCAATGTGTTGCTGGCGGAGGCACGGCAGGCCGACGAGATCTTGCTCGGCGCGGGAGCACGGCCATGAGCGCTCAAGCGGCTTTTGCTGCGGCCCTGCTCGACCCACAACGGCCCTGCCCCGAAGGTTTGTGCAGCGCCAATGGCGCCGATCCGGCAAGTCGATTTTCGGTGTACCGCAACAATGTGCAGGGATCGCTGATCAATGCCTTGGCAGACAGTTATCCGGTGGTGCAACAATTGGTCGGTGAGGCGTTCTTCCGCGCCATGGCCGCGGTGTTCGTACAACAGCAGCCACCCGACAGCCCGTTGATGAGCCGTTACGGCGACGCCCTGCCAGCCTTCATCGACGCCTTCGAACCGGCGGCGAGCGTGCCGTATCTGGCCGACGTGGCACGTCTGGAACGCCTGCGTACCCGCGCCTACCACGCCGCCGATGCGTTGCCGGTACGTCCTGAACGGATCACCGAAGCGCTGGCCAATCCCGATGGGCTGAGCCACCTGCGCTTCATGCTTCATCCGTCCCTGCATCTACTGGATTCGCACCACGCTGTGGTCGCGATCTGGGCCGCACATCAAGGGGACGCAACGCTGGCCGGCATCGACATCCACCACGGGCAGCACGCCCTGGTGCTGCGCAATGGCCTCGACGTCGAGGTGTTTGCCCTCGAAACCGGCGCCAGCGTGTTTCTGCGCCACCTGCTCGATGACCAGCCGCTGTTGGCGGCCGCCCAAAACAGTCCGCCATTCGACCTCAGCAACACCCTCGCGCTGCTGATTGCGCACAACGCCATCGTTGACCTGAACAACAAGGAATCGCCATGAACAACCTCATCGTCCGCGCCATCACGCTGCTGGAGAAAATCCCCCACAGCCTGATCGCCTTCATCGCGCGTTTTTCGATTGCCGCGGTGTTCTGGAAGTCCGGGCAGACCAAGGTCGAAGGCCTGGCCATCGACCTGATCGACGGCACCTTTCAACTCGGCAGGCCACGCCTGGCGGACTCGACCATTCCTCTGTTCAAAAGCGAGTACCACGTGCCGTTGCTGTCACCGGAAATCGCCGCGCACATGGCGGCGTTCGCCGAGCACTTCTTCCCGGTGCTGATCCTGATCGGCTTTGCCACACGGTTTTCCGCACTGGCGCTGCTGGGCATGACCCTGACCATTCAACTGTTCGTCTACCCGGATGCGTATCCAACCCACGGCACCTGGGCGGCGGTGCTGTTGTACCTGATGGCGACCGGACCTGGGAAATTGTCGATCGATCACCTGATCGCCCGACGTTATCGCTGAAGTCGATCCAGCGCCTCGCCGCTGCGCTTGAACCAGCCGATCAGATAATCCGCCAGCACTTGCGTGCGTTTGGGCAAGCCGCCCTGATAGGGATGCACCAGGTACATCGGCATGCGCCGGGTCTGAAAGTCGCGCAGCAGCCAGCGCAAACGGCCGTCAGCCAGTTCCGCCTGCAACAAATATGACGGCAGGCGGGCGATGCCGGCGCCGGCCAGGGCGGCTTTCTTCAGCAGGTTGTAGTGGTTGCTGGCGAACGGTCCGCAGACCCGCACCCTGAGCAATTCGTGCTGTTGGTGATACAGCCACTCTTCGCGACCGCTGTAATGGCTGTTGAGCAGGCACCGGTGTTCGGCCAGCTCCTGCGGGGTCAGCGGCTCGCCAAACTGTTCAAGATAGGTCGGGCTGGCGCAGGTCATTTCCTGCCACGCCAGCAAGGGTTTGGCCACCAGGCGTTCGTCATTGGCCACCTCGGTGCGAATCGCCAGATCGAAGCCATCCCGAGACAGATCCCGATAGTGGTTGTTCAGCTCCAGCTCGATCTGCACCTCGGGGTATTTTTGTGAAAACTCCAGCAGCAATCCGTCGAAGAAGGTTTCACCCAGCGACACCGGCACCGTCATCCGTACCGGCCCGGCCATGTCATCCTTCAGCCGCGCCAGCGCCTGACGCGCGCGCTCCACCTGCACCACCAGCGCCTGGGCTTGCGGCAACAATGCAGCGCCCGCCGCGGTCAGGCTCAAGCGGCGGGTGGTGCGTTGCAGCAACACCACGCAAAACTGCGCTTCCAACTGGCTGATGCGCTTGGACAACTGGCCCTTGCTGCAGCCCAATTGCTGCGCCGCCAAAGTGAAACTGCCCGCCTCGATCAACACCGCAAACGCCGCCAGATCATCCATTTCACTCATGGATTGTTTCCATTTGAAAACCAAAGGTTGCCTATTAGTGCGCTTATCCGCAGAAAAAACCACTCTAGACTGAAACCTCGTTCAACCCATTGAGGAACAGCCCATGAAGATTCTGTTGATCGGTGCCGCCGGCACCATTGGTTCGGCCGTCGACAAAGAACTGAGTCAGCGCCACGAAGTGATTCGCATCGGTCGCAGCAGCGGTGACTTCCGGGTCGACATCAGCGACAGCGACTCGATTCGCCGGCTGTTCGAGCAAACCGGCAAGTTCGACGCATTGATCTGCGCAGCCGGCAACGTGACCTTCGCCCCACTCGGCGAGATGAACGCCGACAGCTTCGCCCTGGGCCTGCAAGACAAACTGATGGGCCAGATCAATCTGCTGTTGATCGGCCGCGAATACGCCAACGACGGCGCCTCGTTCACCTTCACCACCGGCGTGCTCAGCCACGATCCGATCCGCTCCGGCGCCTCGGCGGCACTGGTCAATGGCGCACTGGACAGCTTCGTGAAAGCCGCCGCCATCGAACTGCCGCGCGGTCTGCGGGTGAACTCGATCAGCCCGACGGTGCTGCTGGAAGCGATGGGCAGCTACGCCCCGTACTTCCGTGGCTACAAACCGGTTCCGGCGGCGGATGTGGCGCTGGCCTACGCGAAAAGTGTCGAAGGTCTGCAAACAGGGCAGACCTTTCACGTCGGTTAAGAGCAAAAGATCGCAGCCTTCGGCCGCTCCTGCACAGGAACGTGCGTTTCCATGTAGGAGCTGATCTTTTGCATTTGATTGTCAGCCTGCGTAACGTGGCGGCACTTGTCTGGAGAGCCGAAGATGCGTGTTGCCCGTTCATTGATCGTTGTTGCCCTGCTGCCGTTGTTCGCCGCCTGCCAATTGCTCGATGGCCCGCGTCAAAGTGCTTCCCACGTCGGGCAGAGCCGGATGCAGGGGCAGTTGACGGCGGCTGACGGCAGACTGGTGTTCCAGCCGTGTGGCGAACAGCGTCAGTACGTGGTCAACGACATCGGCGGCACCAGCGTGCTGCAAGAGGCCGCGACCCTTGCCGATCAGCAGGGCAAGCTGTTTGCCGACGTGCGCGGGAAGATCGCCGGCGACCGCCTCGACCTCGCCCAGTTGTACCGCGTCGAGCGCTCCGGCACCGCGTGCGATGACCCGAACTTCAAGCTGTTGATCCTGCGTGCCGCCGGCCACACGCCCGAGTGGAACGTCAAAGTCAGCGGCAAGGGCATGGTCATCGACCGTGAAGGCCAACCGGCGCTGGCCGTGCCTTATGTCGAAGAACAACTGGGCGATGGCCGCTTCAACCTGAGCAGCGAAGCCAACAACCAGCGCATCGAGTTGTGGGTCGCGCCACAACGCTGCGTCGACAGCAGCACCGGCAGCGTGCAGCACATGAGCGCCGAGCTGCGCATCGACGGCAAGGTCGAGCGTGGTTGCGGGTATTTCGGCGGATCGCGCAACGACTGAGCGTTTTAGCCTCACCGGATCCGGCCTTTGCGGCTTATAATCGCGGCCTTCAAACGCCCTGGCGCAGTTGTGCGCCCCGCGAATCCGGATCCTCGCCATGTTACGAATCACCGAACTCAAGCTGCCAATCGACCATCCCGAAGAAGACCTGCGTGCCGCCATCGTGCAGCGCCTGGGCATCGCCAGCGATGATCTGCTCGATTTCACCTTGTTCAAGCGCAGCTATGACGCGCGCAAAAAGTCCTCCGAACTGTGCTTCATCTACACCATCGACCTCAACGTACGCGACGAGGCCAAGGTGCTGGGCAAGTTCGCCGACGACCGTAACGTCAACGTGGCGCCGGATGTCAGCTACAAATTCGTTGGTCAGGCGCCGAGCGACCTGAGCCAGCGCCCGATCGTGGTCGGTTTCGGCCCGTGCGGGATCTTCGCCGGCCTGTTGCTGGCACAGATGGGCTTCAAGCCGATCATCCTCGAACGCGGCACCGAAGTGCGTCAGCGCACCAAGGACACCTGGGGCCTGTGGCGTAAAAGCGTGCTCAACCCCGAGTCCAACGTGCAGTTCGGCGAAGGCGGCGCGGGCACGTTCTCCGACGGCAAGTTGTACAGCCAGATCAAGGATCCGAAGTTCCTTGGCCGTAAAGTCCTGCACGAATTCGTCAAGGCCGGCGCGCCGGAAGAAATCCTCTACGTCAGCAAACCGCACATCGGTACGTTCCGTCTGACCGGCATGGTCGAGACCATGCGTGAAGAAATCCGCGCTCTGGGCGGTGAAGTGCGTTTCCAGGAGCGCGTCACTGACGTGCTGATCGACGACGGCCAACTGGTCGGCGTGCAACTGGCGAGCGGCGAAACCCTGCATTCGAAACACGTGGTCCTGGCCCTCGGCCACAGTGCCCGTGACACCTTCCGCATGCTCCACAGCCGTGGCGTGTTCATGGAAGCCAAGCCGTTCTCGGTGGGTTTCCGCATCGAACACCCGCAATCGCTGATCGACCGTGCGCGCCTGGGCAAGTACGCCGGTCACCCCAAGCTGGGCGCCGCCGACTACAAACTGGTGCACCACGCCAAGAACGGCCGTTCGGTCTACAGCTTCTGCATGTGCCCGGGCGGCACCGTGGTGGCGGCGACTTCCGAGCCGAACCGCGTGGTCACCAACGGCATGAGCCAATACTCGCGTAACGAGCGTAACGCCAACTCCGGGATCGTCGTTGGCATCACCCCGGAAGTCGACTACCCGGGTGGCCCGCTGGCCGGCATCGAGTTGCAGGAGCGCCTGGAATCCCACGCGTTCATCCTCGGCGGCAGCGACTACAAGGCCCCGGCACAACTGGTTGGCGACTTCATCAACGACATTCCTTCGACCGAACTGGGCGAAGTCGAGCCGTCGTACAAACCGGGCGTGGCCCTGGGCGACCTGGCCCTGGCGCTGCCGGACTTTGCCATCGAAGCGATTCGTGAAGCATTGCCGGCGTTCGAGAAGCAGATTCGCGGTTACTCGCTGCATGACGCGGTGTTGACCGGGATCGAAACCCGCACCTCGTCACCGCTGCGCATCACGCGTAATGAGTCGCTGCAGAGCATGAACGTGAAGGGTCTGTTCCCGGCCGGCGAAGGCGCGGGTTATGCCGGCGGGATTCTGTCGGCGGGTGTGGACGGGATTCGTATTGCCGAAGCCGTGGCACGCGACATTCTGGGGATTGAGGCTTAATTCTCAAGATCAAAAGATCGCAGCCTGCGGCAGCTCCTACAGGAATGTACTCCCCTGTAGGAGCTGCCGCAGGCTGCGATCTTTTTGCTTTTAGATATTGGCGCGCAACACTGAAGTCGGCAGCGCCTCACCGCGCTCGGCACTCGCCGCCACCGCCGCGATCAACCCCTCCAGCTCATAGCCCTGCGCCTTCAGCCAGGCCTGATCGTAATAAGTGTCGGCATAGCGCTCGCCGCCATCGCACAGAATCGCCACGATCGACCCCGACTCCCCCGCCACTTTCATCTGCTGCGCCGCCATCAGCGCGCCGATCAGGTTGGTGCCGCTCGACCCGCCGACATGCCGCCCCAGGCGCTGCGCCAGGTAATGCATGGCCGCCAGCGACAAGGCATCCGGCACCTTGACCATTGCATCGATCACCTTGGGCAGGAACGACGCTTCCACCCGTGGCCGGCCAATGCCTTCGATCCGCGAACCGCAGTCCAGACGCAGGCTGGCGTCGCCGGTCTGGTAGTAATCGAAAAACACCGAACGCTCGGCATCGGCGCACAGCACCCGCGTGCAATGCTGGCGATAGCGCACGTAACGGCCAAGGGTCGCGGTGGTGCCGCCGGTGCCCGGGCTGGAAATCAGCCAGCTCGGCTCCGGGTATTTCTCGAAACGCATCTGCTGGAAGATCGACTCAGCAATGTTGTTGTTCGCCCGCCAGTCGGTGGCCCGCTCGGCGTAGGTGAACTGATCGATGAAGTGGCCGCCATGCTCGCGAGCCAGACGCTCGGATTCGGCGTAAATCTGCGTCGGATCCTTTACCAGATGGCTCTGGCCGCCGTAGAAGGCGATCTGCGCGATCTTCTCTTTGGAGGTGGTCGCCGGCATCACCGCAATGAACGGCAGGCCAAGCATGCGCGCGAAATACGCCTCGGAAATCGCCGTCGAACCGCTGGACGCCTCGATCACCGGCGCGCCGGGTTTGAGCCAGCCGTTACACAACGCGTACAAGAACAACGAGCGCGCCAGGCGATGCTTTAGGCTGCCGGTGGGGTGACTGGACTCGTCCTTGAAGTACAACTCGATGCCCGCAAAACCCGGCAGCGGCAAGGGGATCAGGTGGGTGTCGGCGCTGCGCTGGAAGTCCGCTTCGATGATGCGGATGGCTTCGCGGGCCCACTGTCGGTTGTCGCTCATGGTCATGCTCTCGTTGAATCGGGCAGGAATGGCCTCGTCACAGGCTCAGTCACCCAGCATAGGAAAAAACCTACAAGGCTCACAGATACAGCTGAGGCCCAATATATCCGCCAACTGCTAGGCTCTGTGCAAGTGTCACCCGTTACAGGCGTTGTGCGCGGGTGTCAGTCCTTTGCGAATGTTGATGGAGAGCGACCTTGCCGCTGCGTAGAACCTTCACGCGTTTCTTTCAGCTGGAAGCGGCCAGTGGCCTGCTGTTGATCGCCGCCGCCCTCCTCGCCCTGATCATCAACAACTCACCGCTGTCGTGGCTGTACACCGGGCTGCTCGACACCCCCGTTGTCGCGCAGATCGGGGCGTTGAAGATCGCCAAGCCGCTGCTGCTGTGGATCAACGACGGGCTGATGGCGCTGTTCTTCCTGCTGATAGGCCTGGAGGTGAAGCGTGAAGTGCTCGACGGGCAGCTGTCGAAACCGTCGCAGATCGTCTTGCCGGGCGCCGCAGCGATTGGCGGCATGGTCGTGCCGGCATTGCTTTACTGGTGGCTCAATCGGGACAACCCGCCAGCCCTCGACGGCTGGGCAATTCCCACCGCCACTGACATCGCCTTCGCTCTCGGTGTACTCGCGCTGCTGGGTAACCGGGTGCCGGTGTCGCTGAAACTGTTCCTGATGACCCTGGCGATCATCGACGACCTCGGCGCCATCGTGATCATTGCGGTCTTCTATTCCGGCGAGCTCTCGACCCTGTCGCTGGGGCTGGCGGCGGCGTGCATCGCGGCGCTGGTGGCGATGAACCGGCTCGGGGTGGTCAAGCTTGGGCCCTACATGATCATCGGTTTGATCCTGTGGGTGTGCGTGCTCAAGAGCGGCGTCCACGCGACGCTGGCCGGGGTCACGCTGGCGTTTTGCATTCCGCTGCGCACCCGCAATGCCGAGACTTCGCCGCTGTTGACCCTCGAACACGCGCTGCACCCGTGGGTCGCGTACGGCATCTTGCCGCTGTTCGCCTTCGCCAACGCCGGGCTGTCGCTGAGCGGCGTCACCGTCGAAAGCTTCACCCATCACGTCCCCATGGGCATCGCCGTCGGCCTGCTGCTGGGCAAGACCGTCGGCGTGTTCGGCCTGACCTGGCTGGCAGTGAAAATCGGCATCGCCGCCCTGCCCCAGGGCGCCAATTGGGGTCAAGTGCTGGGCGTGGCGATCCTCTGCGGCATCGGTTTCACCATGAGCCTGTTTGTCGGCTCGCTGGCCTTTGAACCGGGCGTGAGCGACTACGCCGGGATGGACCGGATGGGCATCCTGACCGGTTCGATTCTGGCGGCGTTGATCGGGTATGCGGTGACGGCGGCGGCGAGTCGCCATAACGTACATTCACCTGCATAGGACCTGTGAATGGGCTCGTTGTGGCGAGGGAGCTTGCTCCCGCTGGGCTGCGCAGCAGACCCGGGATATTGGGATCGCTTCGCGCTCCTGCGGGAGCAAGCTCCCTCGCCACAAGTCCAGGCTCGTCTGAAAACCAGCGAACAATCACGGGGATAAATCCCCTCACCACAAGCCGGCTTATCTGACAGATAGCGACTAATCCCCACCTCAATAGCGACGCGTCCTACAGCCACCCTCTGCCTGCTTCGTTAACGTCGCACAGCCCTCTCGAAGGGCTGTCGATGGATGAACGAAAGGACGCTCAGTGGCTCGCAACAAGGACATTCCCCGGGTTCCCAACCCACCGGCGGGCGATGGGCATCACGTCACCTACCGCTACATGACGGCCACTGAAGTGGCCGAGCGCGAAGCCCGACAAAACGCTTACGAGGCCATGCTGGCGCGGCAGGAGGCTTTCGAGCGCAGTCGAGAGGTTGCGGCGAAAAAGCCTGATCCCGTACGCGCCGGGTGCGTGTTCGCCAAGTCCTGCAAGTTGCCGGACGCGATCATTGATTATTCGAATCCTTCAGGGATGGTGCCGACCGACAGCCTCAACGATTACGGCGAGCTGATCCTGCTTGGCGCTCGCGAAAGCGATGAAAACGGCGGCGTTGCCCTGAAGAAAATCGGCGCCACGGCGATTCCCGTCGATGTCGTGCAGTTCAGCACGCGCGGTAGTCAGTTCATTGCAGACCTGGGTGAAGGCATCGAACTGCTCTGGACGCCGGCGGTGGACGGCTCTGAAACTCTTGGCATTCCAGCACTGGAGGCTGCACCGCAAGCGCCGCACATCTGGGTGTATCCACCGACCAAAGCGGCTGACGGAATTCTGGTGAATCCGGTTTATCCGCCGGAGTATCGGGATTTCATTCTGGTGTTTCCGGCGGATTCAGGGGTTAAGCCGGTTTACATTGTTCTAAGCATAGGCGATCACAACTACCATCAAGCTCCGAAAGGCTTAACAGCATTTCCTGACGCGATGAAAGACAAGTCAAAAAGCAGCGTTCAAGGTGGCGGTGCGCGTCGTAAGCGCTGGAGAGATCTCAAAGGACGCATTTTTGAATGGGATAGCCAACACGGAACCGTAGAAATGTACGACAAACAGGGGAAACACCTTGGAGAGTTCAACCCTCAAACTGGTGAACAGACCAAACCTGCCAAACCCGGGCGAACCACTCCCAAGTAATCAAGAGGCGCTTATGTACTTGTGCATCACTGGGTTCTTACCCGACAGTTTCGACGATAGCTCACTCAAGTATGAACTGGATGTTGATCCTGCTTTTAACGACCGAATCGTGAAGCTTCTAGGCCATAAAAGCCTCGACGCCATGGCAGAAGGAGAATGGTTGTTGACCGCCGAGCAGGCGCAACATATTGCCGCGCTGACTGATGAGCCCATTCCAACAAACCTGGAATTGTTTATTGGCATAGAGATATAGCCATCGCAGTTGAGAAATCTAAAAACAAAAAACCCCGACCAGTCACCTGATCGGGGTTTTTCTTTACCGCTCGTTGCCGCTTAGTGCGAAACGCGGCTGGTGCCACCGACGGTGGAGATGCGCACGCGCTCACCAACACGGAATACTTCGTTTTCCTGAACCTGTTGCACGTAGGCGCGCATGCTGCCGTCGTCTTCGCGCACGGTGATTTCCACGCCTTGGGTGCGGGTCAGGCCTTCTTCAGTCGCGGAACCGATCAGACCACCGGCCACAGCACCGATGACCGCAGCGACGATGCTGCCCTTGCCGCCACCGATGGCGCTGCCGCCGACACCGCCGACCACTGCGCCTGCAGCGCCGCCGATCGGGGTCTTGGTGCCTTCGATTTTCACCGGACGCAGGGATTCGATGGTGCCCATGCGAATCGTCTGCACACGACGCGCTTCGTCACGGGAGTAGGAGTCACCGGTCAGGCTCGACTGGCAGCCGGTCAGCAACATCGCCATCGTGGAAAAGGAAGCAACCAGCAGAACAGACTTACGCATAGCATCAACTCCAAAAGAACATGTATTCATTAAACCCCGCTGCTTGACGCCTGTCACGACACAGCCTGGATAAACTTGATTTTATTCAGGCCCGGTACAGGCACCTGCAGACCCACCCAACAGTAGCGCCAAATCGCCCAACCTGCCCTGCCGAGCCAAGGATTTTCATGGATTACTTGATCATTTTCGTCACCACCGTCGCCGGTCTGTACTTCCACGGGTGGCTGTACGTGCGGATAAGACGCTGGATGGATCGTGACCTGGCGCTGTCCCTGGCGGGCAAGGATGAGGGCAAGCGCGCCTTCATGCTCGAACAACTGGCCCATGCCCGGGCGCAGAAAATCAAGCGTCGGGACTTGCCGAAGTGGCTTGAGGCCACTGCGGCAGGCTATCACGCTCGGTAGACTGCTTAAGGCGCCAGACGTTCAAGAATCCAGTTGGCGTCCTGCAAACGGTAGTTCAGGCGATCGTGCAGGCGGCTCGGACGGCCTTGCCAGAACTCGATGCGCTCCGGCAGCAGACGATAACCGCCCCAGTGTTCCGGGCAGTCGGGCTGGGTGTCGCTGAAGCGCTGTTCAGTCGCCTTGAGCAGATCCTCCAGCTCGCCACGGCCGTTGATCACCCGACTCTGCGGTGAGGCCCAGGCCCCGAGGCGGCTGCCCAGCGGACGCACCTGATAATACGCGTCGGACTCTTCAGGCGTGACCTTCTGCACACGCCCTTCGATGCGCACCTGACGTTCCAGGCTCGGCCAGAAGAAGGTCATGGCGGCAAACGGGTTGGCCGCCAGCTGCTGGCCTTTGGCGCTGTCGTAGTTGGTGAAGAAGGTGAAGCCCTGCGCGTCCAGGCCCTTGAGCAGCAGAATGCGGCAATGCGGTCGACCGTCCGCATCGACCGTGGCCAGGGTCATGGCGTTGGCCTCCACCGGCGCCTGTTCGGTTTTCACCGCGTCGGCAAACCATTGGTGGAACAGCGCAAACGGTTCGCCCGGGGCTTGCGCCTCGGTCAGACCGTCCCGGGTGTAATCACGACGCATATCTGCCAGAGCCTGGGTCATGGCGCATTCCTTTTCGTTAGCGGATCACTGCTTGGCAGTATCGGTGGCGGCGACTTTCTTGTCAGCCGTTGCTGCCTTGGCTGGAGCGGTTTTCTTGGCAGGGGTTTTCGCCGGAGCCTTGGTCGCTGCCTTCTTCGCAGGTGCCTTGGCCGCCGCTTTCTTCGCTGGCGCCTTTTTGCTCGCAGGTACCGCAGCCTTCGCCGCTGCTGGCGCCGGGGTTACCGGCTTGGCCGCAGGCTTGACGTCCTGGGCGGCAATCATCGTGGTCGGTGCCGGCGCCGGCATGTTGTACTTGCTCAGCAGGGCCACCATGGTGTTCTGCGGGGTCACCAGCAACTCCACGCGACGGTTCAGGGCACGGCCTTCGGCGCTGTCGTTGGCGGCACGCGGGGCATCGCCGCCCATGCCGCGAAGCATCAGGCGATCACGCTGCAGGCCGCTCAGGCGGAAGATCGCCGCCACGGACTGGGCGCGCTCCTGGCTGAGTTTGACGTTGGCCGGTGCAGCACCGGTGTTGTCGCTGTGACCGAGCACCAATACTGCGGTTTTCGGATCAGCTTCGAGGATTTTCGCAACATTGGTGAACGGGCTGAGGGTCACCGGCAGCAACATGGCCGGACGCTTCGGGTTGAACGAGCCTTCCACCGGCGCGATTACCACCAGCACGTTGTCCCGGCGTTCGAGTTGCAGGTTGCTGTCCTTGATCGCCGCACGCAGGCGCGGTTCGTAGTCATCCAGCCAGGCTTGGGTGACTTTCGGATCAGGCATCGGCACTGCTTTGGCAGTGGACTGATCCTTGCCGCCGAACGGCCACCACCACTTGCTGCCAGTGTCGGCATCGGCCTTGGCAACCGCGACCGGTTTGGCTTCAGGTTTTACTTCAGGCTTCACATCAGCCTTGGCCGCCGCATCATCCGAACCGCCGAACGGCCAGTACCAGTGGCTGCTGCTTTCAGTCTTGGCCACGGGTGCCGTGGCGGCAGGTTTGAGCGGGGCTGGAGCCGGTGCCGGCTCTTTGGCCGCCACTTTGTCGGAAGACCCGAACGGCCACCAACTGCTGCCGTCCGCATCGTTTTTAGGAGTCTGTGCACAACCGGTAATCGCAACGCACAGGGCCAGGGCGAGAGTTTTTTTGGATGACATTGAAAATCCACAAAGTGAAGTAATGAAAGATCAGAGCTCTTTTGCCCGGATAAACAGACGCTTTGAATCAAAAATCCGAATCTGGTTCCAACCCTGGAACCGCATGTCGTGCTTTACAGACAAGTGGCAAGTACCCGCGCCAGCTGCTGCGCGCGCGGATCCATCAAGACGTATGGCCCAAGGGTATTTGTCACAAAACCGAACGCGACATCGTGCTCCGGATCAGCAAAACCCACCGAACCACCTGCCCCCGGATGACCGAACGCACGCGGGCCGAGGCCGTAGGTGGCGTTGGCCATGTCCGACTGATCGAGCATGCAGCCCAGACCAAAACGGGTGCGGGTCAGCAGGGTCTTGTCCTCGCCGTAGCTGTGTTCGCGGGTCAGTTCTTCGAGCATGTCGCTTTCGAGCAGGCTGCCATCGAGCAAACCGGCGTAGAAACCGGCGAGGCTGCGTGCATTGCCATGACCGTTGGCGGCCGGCTGCTGCATGCGCCGCCATTCCGGTTTGTTGGTGCTGGTGAGCACCGACGGCGGATTGGTGAAGGCCCGGGTGGTCATCGCGGTCGGCTCACGCAGGGTCACCTGCAACAGGCGTTGGGCAGCGGCATCACCGACGTTGCCCTTGCCGCGAGCGATATGCGCCACGCGGTAGAACTCTTCGTCAGCCAGACCGACGTGGAAATCCAGCCCCAGCGGCTTGGCCACACGGGCGACGATGGACTCGCCCGGCCCGCGACCGTCAGCGCGACGAAGCAATTCCCCGACCAGCCAGCCATAGGTGATGGCGGCATAGCCATGACCGGTGCCCGGCGTCCACCACGGGGCTTCGGCCGCGAGGGCGTCGACCATGGTTTGCCATTCGTAGAGAGCAGCCGGCGCCAGCAACTCGCGCAGGGCCGGCAAACCGGCCTGATGGCAGAGCAATTGGCGCAGGGTGACGGATTCTTTGCCAGCGGCAGCGAACTCCGGCCAGTAACGGGCAACCGGGACATCGAGTTGCAGTTTGCCTTCGGCCACCAGTTGCAACGCGGTGACCGCAGTGAAGGTCTTGGTGCAGGAGAACAGGTTGGCGATGGTGTCGCTGTGCCAGGCCTCGGTGCCGTCCTTGTCGGCGGTACCGGACCAGAGGTCGAGGACCGTTTCTCCGCCGACCTTGATGCACAACGCTGCGCCGCGTTCCTGGGAATCGTCGAACAGTGCCGCGAACGCCTCGCGCACCGCTTCGAATTGAAGTTCGTAATGTCCCTGAATCTGCACCCGCAACTCCCCCGCGAAAACGCTCTACAAAGTGGCCCGCATTGTTCCAGCCCTTGAGGGATTTGGGAACAGCTGCGGGCCGGGTGGTCATTTCAAAGAGCAATCAAAAGATCGCAGCCTGCGGCAGCGATCTTTCAAGGCATCAAGCCTTAATGGCCATTGCCCGAATGCCCACCCGCATGCCCGGCCCCCGGGCCTTTGCCGGCTTCACCCTTGCGCCCGCCTTCGGCTTCATGACCAGCGGCGGCAGCAGCTTTCTCAGCCTCCTTGCCCAACTGATCAAGCGCCTGCAGGTTGCTCTTGCGCACCGCCTCGACGAACCCCTGATACGGCAGATCGGTAACCCCCACCAGACCGAAGTGTCCGTTCTCGCCGTCGAGCAGACGCCCGGTCACCGGTTGGTCCAGATACTGGAACCAGTGCACGCCGACAATCGACGGTTCGCTCAACGCCTGCTTGAGGAAGTTGGCGTACGCCGGGCCGCGGTCTTCTTCCCGCGCCAGTTGCGTCACGCCGCCCCAGAACGGGCCACGATCACTGGAGCCGAAGTTGAATTCGGTGATCAGCACCGGTTTGTCGAGGGCGCGCAAGGCGGCGAAGTCATACCCGTCCTGCGGTTTCAGCGTGTACATGTTAAAGCTCAGCACGTCGCAATACTGCGCGCAGGACGCCACGGCTTCCGGGGTGCTGGTAGCGAAACGGCCGCCCAGCAGCAACTGATTCGGCGCGTGCCATTTCAGCGAATCGGAGATGGTCTTGAAGTAGGTGTCGGCGAACACCTTCTGGAAATATTTGAAATCGTTTTCGATTTCCGGGTGCTCCGGATTCGGCACCGGCGGCACGAAACCCGGGTCTTCCATCAATTCCCAGGCGGGCAACTCAATGCCCCAGGCTTTCGACAGCCCTTCCTGATTGCGGTATTTGTCGCGCAATTGTTTGAGAAACGCGCGTTTGGCCGGCACGTCGGTGGTCAGTTTCAGCGTGCCGTAAGCCAGGGCATAGCGCGATTTCGGATCATCGCCGGGACCGGCCCAGGCCAGCTCGTTGTCAGCGTAGTAACCGATCAACCAGGGGTCGTCGCGGTGATCGCGCGCGGCAATGGCCACGGCGCGCTCGGTGGCCATGGCAAAACGCGGATCGAACGGATCCGGCATACCGCCCCACCAGTCATTACCGGTGCTGATGCTGGCGTAATCGCCGACGATCGACAGTGGCAAGGTGTAAGGCACCCGCGCGGCATCGCTCAACGAATCGGCGCTCCAGTTGCCGACGGTGTTGAAGCCCCAGGCTTGCAGGCGATCAAGGGTGTGTGTGGCCCACTTCTTCTCATCGACCGTGGCCTTGCATGGCGCGGCGCTCGTCGGTTCTGCGGCCGCTGCGCTTTTCGCCTGCGCTGCACAAGGTTCGCCGTACAGGCGTTGCAGGTTGGCCGCGTAGAAATCGTACCAGCGCCCGGCGTTGTAGCCCCGGCCCTGATCGGCGCCGTTGCCGCCACGGTTATCACCCTCGCCGAAATGGCTGGCCAGTGGCTCGTCGGCTTTGGGCAGGGATTCGAACATCCACTCGCGCCCGGCCACGTAGGTCTGGTTGACCTCCGGGCTGACAGTGTTGACCCCCAGCGAATAGAACGGATGCCCTTCAGGGGTCACCAGGTACCAGCGACCGTCACGCTTTTCCGTGCGGAAAAAGCCGCTGGCCTTGAACGCCGGGCCTTTGCTCCAGCCACCGAACTTGTCCAGCGAGGACTTTTCGCGCTCGGCCAGCCAGGTTTTCAGCTGTTGCTCTTCCCTGGCGGCGGCGGATTTCAGTTGCTCGTCGCTGCTGATTTTTTCCGGCCATTTGCTGCGGGTCGATTGACCGTAAGCGTCCACCAGATTGCCGTAGACGGCGCGGGTCACCGCCTCACCGTCCTGCACGCCGAAACGCTCGAGCAGCAAGCTCTGCGCGGCTTTTGGCTGATCCATCCACAGACTGACCGACACCACCTGGCTGCGGTCCAGTTCACCGCTGCTGCTGGCCAGCAGAATCCGCTGACCGTCGACGGTCATCGGCATCGGCGGCCCGGCCTTCATGCCCTGGCTCAGCGGCGAGGTTGCCACCAGCGGCACCAGCAGGGTTTGCGCAGGCCCGGCGGGCAGGTCGACGCGACTGGTCAGCGTCTGCCCGTTGTTGCTCTGGATTTGCACGTAGACCGTCACGGCCCAGTTCATCGCGCTTTGCAGGCGCAGGCTCATCATGCCCGACTGCGACCAGTCCCACGCGCCGGTCTGCGGGGTCAGGCGCAGGGTCGGGCGCGCAACCGGGTTGAACGTCACCCGGCGCAGCACTTCACCTTCCGCGGTTTGCTCGGCGTTGGCTTGTGGCAAGTCAGTGTTTTCGGTGACGACTTTCACCACATCCGCGGGGCGAACGAAGTTGAACAGGGTCTGCTGACCAGCAGGCGCCGCCAACAAGGGGGCGGCGAAGATCAAGGCAAACACGGCAGGCAACGAGCGGCGAATCATAAGAACGGAGTTCTCCCTAACGACCAAAAGGCCAATGGAAAAGCATGGCAGAGAGATAGACAGCGCGGCGGGCAAAACTGCCCACCGTTGTCTCAGGATATTTCACGACGGAATGGCGGCAACGCATTGAGGATCGCCTTGCCATAGCGCTGGGTGACCAGCCGCCGATCAAGCAAGGTGATGGTGCCGCGGTCTTCTTCGGTCCGCAGCAGGCGGCCGCAGGCCTGGACCAGTTTCAGCGAGGCGTCCGGCACCGAGATTTCCATGAACGGATTGCCGCCACGGGCTTCGATCCACTCCGACAGCGCGGCCTCGACCGGATCGTCCGGTACCGAAAACGGGATCTTGGCGATCACCACGTGTTCGCAGTAGGCGCCCGGCAAGTCCACGCCTTCGGCGAAACTGGCGAGGCCGAACAGCACGCTGGAGTCGCCGCCATCGACCCGCGCCTTGTGCTTGTTCAGGGTTTCCTGTTTCGACAGGTTGCCTTGAATGAACACTTGCTTGCGCCAGTCGCGGTCGAGGCCGTCGAACACGTCCTGCATCTGTTTGCGCGAAGAGAACAGCACCAGCGTACCGCGCGAGCCTTCGACCAGATCCGGCAGCTCACGGATGATCGCCGCCGTGTGAGCCGCGGCATCCCGCGGGTCGGCCTTCAGGTCCGGGACCCGCAACACGCCGGCGTCGGCGTGGTGGAACGGGCTTGGCACCACGGCGGTGACGGCTTTTTTCGGCAGGCCGGCGCGCATGCGGAAGCGGTCGAAAGTGCCCAGCGCGGTCAGGGTCGCCGACGTCACCAGGCAGCCGTAGGCCACGTTCCACAGGCTGCGGCGCAAGGTCTCGGCGGCAAGGATCGGGCTGGCGTTGACCTCGATGTCGAACAGCGAACCGCTTTCGGCCAGCGTCAGCCAACGCGCCATCGGCGGGCTGTCTTCCGGGTCTTCGGCGGTGAACGCGGTCCACAGCTCCCAGTTGCCCGAAGCCCGGGACAACAGGCTGCCGAACAGCGGATACCACTCCTCGGCCTGATTGCTGGCGATGCCGATGTTGACCTCACCGTCCATGCCTTCCTTGAGCAGGTCGGTCAGGCGGGTGAACAGGTCATTGAGCCGCGAGTAGCCCTTTTTCAGCTCGATGCCCATTTCGCGCATGTGCTCGGGAATCACCCCGCCGACGAAACGATGGCGGGGCCGCTCGCGACCTTCGACGTCTTCCCCGGGCTTGAAATCGGCAATCTGCTCGCACGCGGTGAACATGAACTGCTGCTGGGTCTTGATCTCCCGCGCCAGCTCCGGCACCTGCTCGATCAACTTGCCGAGATCCCCCGGCAGCGGATGCTGGGCCAGCAATTTGGTGAGGTTTTTGGCGGTGGTTTCCAGCCAGTCGGCGGTGGAACGCAGCCGCGTGTAGTGAGCGAAGTGGCCGATGGCCTTGTCCGGCAGGTGGTGGCCTTCGTCGAACACATAAATGGTGTCGCGCGGGTCCGGCAGCACCGCACCGCCGCCGAGCGCGAGGTCAGCCAGGACCATGTCGTGGTTGGTGACGATCACATCAACCTTGCCCATGCCTTCGCGCGCTTTATAGAACGCACACTGGCCGAAGTTCGGGCAATGGCGGTTGGTGCACTGGCTGTGATCGGTGGTCAGGCGCGCCCAGTCGGCGTCTTCCAGCGCATTGGGCCAGCTGTCGCGGTCGCCGTCCCATTTATTGCCGGCGAGCTTCTCGATCATGCTGGTGAACAGCTTCTGGCTGGCTTCGTCGACCTCGATCTTGAAACCTTCTTCTTCGAACAGCTGCGCGGTAGCGGTTTGCGCGTGGCCTTCCTGCAGCAGCATGTCGAGCTTGGACAGGCACATGTAGCGGCCACGGCCCTTGGCCAGCGCGAAGCTGAAATTCAGCCCGCTGTTGCGCATCAGGTCGGGCAAATCCTTGTAGACGATCTGTTCTTGCAGGGCCACGGTCGCGGTGGCAATCACCAGGCGCTTGCCAGCCAGCTTCGCCGTCGGAATCGCCGCCAGGCTGTAGGCCACGGTCTTGCCGGTACCGGTGCCGGCTTCCACCGCGACAATCGCGGGGTCGCCACTGCGCCGGCCTTCGTCGTCGGTGTCGATATCCCCGAGGACTTTGGCGATTTCAGCGATCATCAGGCGCTGGCCGTAACGCGGTTTGAGGCTCTTGGCTTCAAGAAAACGCGAATAGGCGCCCTGGATCGTGGTTTTGAGTTCAGTGCTGATCATGGATTGTCGGGCGCAAAAAACGCTGGATAAATTTTCAGTGGTTTCGGATGGCGGCTATCATACCCCGCTAATTAATCCCGCGCAGAACGGAGTGCCCCAATGACACCTTTTAGCCTCGTTTATCCGCTGCATGTCCTGGCCGCCCTGGTCTGGGTCGGCGGCATGTTTTTCGCCTGGATGGTCCTGCGCCCGGCGGCGGTCAAGGCCCTCGACGGCCCCGCCCGCCTGACCCTGTGGGTGGAAGTGTTTCAAGGTTTTTTCCGTTGGGTCTGGGTGGCGGTGATCCTGCTGCCGATCAGCGGCGTGGGCATGCTGCACTTGCAGCACATCGGCTTCGAGACCGCACCGAAGTACGTGCAGGTGATGATGGGGCTGTATGTGGTGATGACTGCGCTGTTTATCCGCATTCAGGGTTTGATGCTCCCGGAACTGCGTAAAGCGGTTGAAGCCAAGGACTGGCCGGCGGGTGCGGCAGTGCTGGGGCGAATTCGCCGGGTGGTGGGGATCAATCTGATTGTCGGGCTGGTGCTGGTGGCGATTGCCGCCGCTCGACCGATGTTCTGAGCGGCTGAAGACAAACACTTTTTGTGGCGAGGGAGCTTGCTCCCGCGGGGCTGCGCAGCAGCCCCACATCAGCTGGCGCGTTCAATCTGATGAAACGCGGTATCTGGGGTGGGGCCGCTACGCGGCCCAGCGGGAGCAAGCTCCCTCGCCACAATGGTGAACAGTGCTGTTATTTAGAGGCGCTGCACAGTCACGGCCCCCGCCGCCCCCACCGGCCCCGGCTGACCATCAGCCCCGGCCTTGCCGTTCTTACCGCCATCGGCGCGATACACCAGGCAGCCTTTGGACTTGCCGCCCTTACCGGCCTTGCCACCGACACCCGCCGGACCACCGGCGCCGCCAGCGACGTTGACCTTGATCAGCTCAGCCGGAAACTCGCGCGGCACTTCCAGACGCACCAGCGCTCCCGGCGCTCCGGGTTGGCCGTCGCTGCCGTTGCTGCCATCAAAACCGTGACCGGCCTCACCCCAGGTGCAACCCGGATCTTCACCGTTGCCGCCATCGAGGCCGACGAAACCCGGTGCTCCGGTGCCGCCGCGAGCATCCACAAACAGTTTGGGTGCGGTCAACGCCTTGAACTGCAAATTCAGATTGCGTCCGGCGCGGGCGGCTTTTTCATAAGTGCCCGGCGCACCGCGAGCAGTGATCAGACTGCCTTCGGCCAACTGCGCTTGTCCGACTTTCAGGTCCAGCGCCTGTTCGCTGGGGACGATCGCTATGCGCGCTTCGTGGCCCAGACGCAATTCGCCGATGCTCAGCTCGGTCACGTTCGAAGGAATCAGCAGGGTGCCGTAGTCCGCCACTTCCAGCCGTTCCAGCTGCAAGGTGCTGGCGGTGTTGGGCAGGCGCATCAGCGAGTTGGGTTCGACGCTGACCACCTGGGCACAGGCCAGGGGACTGATCAATGCAGCGAGCAGGCAAAGTTTACGCATGGGAAGAAGCCTCCGGAGCGGCCGGGGCCGGGATGGTTTGCAGGTGAAAAACGCCGAACAGCAGGATGCGCAGACGGTCGCGCCACGGGTTGGGACGCCCCTTGAGGCGCGAGAAAAGCAACTCCAGCACATGCAGCGCCAGCAGCGAGGCACCGGCCAGATTGACCAGCGCATGCAGCGGATGCACAAACGGCAGCAGCAGATTGACCACCACCACGCACCAGAACAGCAGGGTCAACAAACGCCCCAGCCCCCAGAAAACCTTCATACGCTCCCCCGTGTCGGAATTATTCTTTGGGCGCACAGTAACGGCTTCGACGGGGGATAAGCCAGAGGGGCAAAAGAAAAAACTTTTGTCAGTCGTCGGATGGCTGCCGGTTCGACGATTTTCGTCGCCCGGCAGCTCTAGCTTGCGGACTACAGACACGTCCTAGCGATTGATATGCAACTCCACCCGACGGTTTTTCGCCCGGCCCTCGTCCGTTGCGTTATCCGCTACCGGCTCGCTCTCGCCACGCCCTTCACTGGTGAGTTTGCTCGGTTCCAGGCCCTGGCTCAGCAGATACGCCGCGACACTGCTGGCGCGCCGCTCGGACAGCGCCTGGTTATAGGCATCCGAACCTTTGCTGTCGGTGTGGCCGATAACCTTGATGCTGACCACGTCGGCATTGCGCAGCTTGTCCATCAGCGTGTCGAGCTGGGCCTTGGCGGCCGGGGTCAGGTCCGACTTGTCGAAATCGAACAGCACATTGCCCGCATCGCTGAGGGTGATGACTTCCGATTGCGGCGCAGGCTCCGGGGCTTTTACCGTGACCGGATATTGCGGTAACGGACAGCCACGATGATCAACCGGGGTATTGGCCGGGGTGTCAGGGCAACGGTCACGGCGGTCGAACACGCCATCGCCGTCTTCATCACCATCCTGGGCATAGCAGATCAGCCCGCCAGTCAGAATCCCCAGCGCCGCACCGCCACCGGCCCAGCCGCCACTTTCAATGGCGCCAAGACCGCCACCGACCAGCCCGCCGATCAGGCTGCAGATTGGCCACGTACGTTGATTGAGGGGGGCATCGCCATCGCTGTGGGTGGCGCAACCGGTGAGCAAGCTGCCTAGCAGCAGCACCGGCAAGACGGACCTTGAGAAAACAGTCATTGTGAAAGCTCCTGTGTCACCGGCCCATACCGGTTACACAGGAGTAAAGACCCGCATCCGCGACTGCACAAGCCGCGGATGCGAGAGGGGCTAGCGGACGATTTTGATTTCGGTACGGCGGTTCTGTGCGCGACCGTCAGCGGTTTTGTTATCCGCCACTGGCTGGCTCTCGCCCATGCCAGAGACCGAGACGAAGCTGGCGCGCGGCACACCTTGCTGGATCAGGTATTCCACCACCGAGTGCGCACGGCGATCCGACAGTTTCTTGTTGTAGGCATCGCTGCCGACGCTGTCGGTGTGGCCGGTCACGGTCAGTTGCGCCGTGGACGACTCTTGTTTCAGGCGCGTGGCGACTTTGTCCAGAACCTGTTTGTCGGAAGCGGTCAGGGTGGCTTTGTCGAACTGGAAGTGCACGTCGCGGATGACAATGGTTTCTTCCTTGACCACAACGGCCTCTTCTACCACTGGCGCCGGGGCAGGTGGAGGGCAGCCGTCAGCATCGACCTGCACGCCTTTAGGCGTGTGCGGGCACTTGTCGCGACTGTCCGGCACACCATCGCCGTCTTCGTCGCCATCACCGTGCACCCAGCAATAGGCGGCTGCCGTACCACCGACCACCAGTGCGCCATAACCGGCCCACGCCGAACTTTCCGTGGCGCCAAGACCGGCACCGACTACACCACCGACCGCCGCACAGGTCGGCCAGTCGGTTTTCTGCAAACCTGCGCAACCAGTCAACACACTGGTTAGCAGAATCAAAGGTAATGCTGTCCGAACTATGCTCATCTGGTTTTCTCCTGAGGGATCGGCTTAGAACCGATTCACGGAGTAAAGACCGGAGTTTTAATCTCCGCCAGCAATAGGCCACTGGCATTTGGGACCGTGTTCACAGTGATTCGGCACTTTTGTTGCCCGCGGCAAATCGGGGTCTAGGCCGGATCCGTCTGGCGCGCTAGTCTTGGCGATCTGATTGAGGAGCTTCGATGAACGTCGCCATTTCTTCGCGCACGCCGCAACAGGCGCTGGCTGCTTTACTGGATCGCTATGCCCCGGCGCGCTTGCTGCTGATCGGCGCCAGCGAATTTCCGGCGCTCGCCGCCTTTAAAGAAGCGCACCCGGAATGTTGCGTCGCCCACGCCGAACCCGGTGCGTTACCCGCCGAACTCGCGGCGCGGCGCTTCGACCTGGCGCTGGTGGTCGATTGCCTGGAGCATCTGCCCAAGCGCGATGGCCTGAACCTGCTGGGCGGGATCCGCAACCTCAACGCCAGCCGCATTGCGGTGCTGGCGGATCTGTCGGCCAGCGGCTGGCAGGAAACCGATTTCTACTCGCTGGCACTGCAGGCCAGTGAACGTTTCCAGCGTGACGATCAAGTGTTGACCCTGTTCACCTACGATCTGCTTGACTACAAACAAGTCCCCGACTGGCTCAACTCGCGATTCTGGGCTAATCCGGAAAACTTCGGGAAATACTGGTGGTAATGCAATGAGTACAGCCATTTGCCCGTGCGGCAGCGGCAACCTGCTGGAGGCCTGCTGCGGCCACTATCACGCCGGCCACCCGGCGCCGTGCGCCGAAGCGCTGATGCGTTCGCGCTACAGCGCCTACGTGCTGGGGCTGATCGATTATCTGGTGGCCACCACCCTGCCCGCCCAACAGGCGGGTCTGGATCGCCAGTCGATCAGCGCCTGGAGTGCGCAGAGCACCTGGCTCGGCCTTGATGTCGAAAGCTCGGAAGTGTTTGGCGGCCAGCCCGAGCACGCCTTCGTCACCTTCACCGCGCGCTGGCACGACAGCCAGGGCGAACACAGCCACCGTGAGCGCTCCTCATTCGTGCAGAACGGCGATCGCTGGTACTTTATCGACCCGACCGTGCAGGTGAAGCCGGGGCGCAACGATGCGTGTCTTTGTGCCAGCGGGCAGAAGTTCAAGAAGTGCTGCGCGGGGTATTTCGCCGCATAAAGGGAAGCGCCGACTAGACTGGGGCACAAAGGGAGTTTTATCGATGCTCGGTCACCGCCGCACACTACATGGCTTGTTGCTGATGCTGATCCTGAACCTCGGCGGTTGCGCCTCGTGGTTCAGCGATGACAGCGTCGACCCCGCCGTCCACCTGGTGAAAGTCGAGGTGGTGCGGGCCAAGCTGCTCGAGCAGAAATTCATCCTGCATTTTCGCATCGACAACCCCAACGACAGCGACCTGACCGTGCGCGGCATGGAATACCGCATTCATCTGGCGGATCTGCTGCTGGCCGAAGGCGAGCACGAACACTGGATCACGGTGGCGCCCAAAAGCAGCGCGTTCTACCGGATACCGATCCGCACAAACCTGTGGCCGCGGGTGAAGGACGTGGTGAAAATGCTCAAGAGTCCGCACCAGCAGGTGCCTTATCGACTGCAAGGCGAGATGGAAACCGGTTTATTCATCGCCCACTACGTGCACCTGGAGCGCAATGGCGTGATAATCCCCGCCGATTTAATTCCGGAGCAAAACCGATGACTCAGCAACCTCATGTCCATGGCCCAGACTGCAACCACGATCATGACCATCATCACGATCATGACCATGGCCATGTCCACGGCCCGAACTGCGGCCACGCCCACCAGGAACCGGTGCGCAACGCCCTGAAAGACGTCGGCCGCAACGACCCTTGCCCCTGCGGCAACGGCAAGAAATTCAAGAAGTGCCACGGCGCTTGATGCCTTGGGCGAAGTCCTTCTTCGCCTGAAACATCGTTATCGCGAGCAGGCTCACTCCTACAATTGAAATGCGTTCAACTGTAGGAGTGAGCCTGCTCGCGATACCGACGGTACATTCACCAAAAACCTTCAGCCGGCCGCCAGAATCTGCGCAGCGCTGCTCACCGTCGCATACTCCCCGTGCAAATTCCCCAGCGACATCCCGTGCACCTCTTCGGCTGAACGCGGCGTGCCGAAATAATCGGCCTTGTCGAAGGTGAAGCACGCATCCTCCACCACCCACGCCTCAAACCCCAGATTGCCGGCCGTGCGCGCCGTGGACTCCACCGAGTTGTTAGTCGCCACACCTACCATGATCAATTGCCCGATTCCCTCCTCACGCAACTGCGCTTCCAGTCCCGTGGCACAGAACGCATCCGGTACGCGCTTCTGAATCAGCCACTCGCCCTTCTGTGGCGCAAACCGCGGCTGAAACTCCACGCCCGGCTGCTCGGGCCAGAACACCGACTGCGGCGAATGCGACAGATGCTGCACATGAATCACCGGTCGCCCACTGCTGCGCCATGCCCCCAGCAAATCGAGCATGCGTTCTTCGGCCTGCGGGTTATTCCGCCGCCCCAGGCGCGGTTCCAGAATGCCTTGTTGCTGGTCGATGATGATCAGTGCGGCGTTGGTCTGAAGCTCCATGGCGATGTGTCTCACGCAGGGTCATTGAATTTCCCGCACTTCAGCATCATCGCCACAGGGTGAGCAAGGGCTGGTTCAACCCAATCAACGATCACCCGGCGACGGTGAACACGTATGCCAACCCGCCGAAATCCTGATATTTGGATGAACCCTTTTTGTGGCGAGGGAGCTTGCTCCCGCTGGAGTGCGAAGCGCTCCCAGACTGTTCGCCGCGATTTATCAGAAAAATGCGCAGCCTGGATAACGACCGCTGCGCAGCCGAGCGGGAGCAAGCTCCCTCGCCACAAAAGCACTGCTCTCTCTGCTGATTGGCTGTTGGTCAGACAAATACAGAAATAACCACTCGCCCCGCTTGCGCGGCCACCGCCTGCTCACTAACGTAGCGGCTTTATTGCGCCCCCAGCCTCTACACCCCCGCAGGAGCTTTGCCATGGCCTCGCCAGCCCTTACACATTTTCTTCCCCGGTTCGGCGTTGCCGCAGCAGTGGCCGGTGTCTTGAGCCTGTCCGGTTGCCAGACCTGGAACGCTCAGGACACCCTCCCGCCGACCTCCGGCGTGCAACCGCTAAAGGGCCTGGCGCAGAACGTTTCGGTCCGCCGCAACGCCATGGGCATGCCGTTGATCGAAAGCAACAGCTTCCACGACGCGCTGTTCACCCTCGGTTACGTGCATGCCAGCGACCGCATCAATCAGATGGTCACCCTGCGCCTGTTGGCTCAGGGCCGTCTGGCGGAAATGTCCGGCGCGTCGATGCTCGACGCCGACCGCTACATGCGCGCAGTCAACCTGAAGAAAAGCGCCGACGAGCTGTACAAGGCCTCGTCGCCACGGCTCAAGCGGTTCTTCGAAGTCTATGCGCGGGGCGTCAACGCTTACCTGTTCCGCTATGCCGACAAACTGCCGGGCGACCTCGCCTCCAGCGGCTACAAGCCTGAATACTGGAAACCGGAAGATTCGGCGCTGATCTTCGCGCTGCTGAACTTCAGCCAGTCGGCCAACCTGCCGGAAGAGATCGCCTCCCTGGTGCTGGCGCAAACCGTGACCACCGACAAACTCGCCTGGCTGACCCCGTCCGCACCGGACGAGAACCTGCCGCTGGCCGAAGCCGACAAACTGCAAGGCCTCAAACTCAACGGGCAGATCCCTGGCCTCAGCGAGTTGAGCAACGCCAGTCAACAATTGGCCGCAGTGAATCCGCTGGGCACCAGCACCTCGAACAACTGGGCCATCGCCCCGCAACGCAGCCGCAATGGCAAGAGCATTCTCGCCAGCGACAGCCATGGCCCACTGACGGCGCCGTCGCTGTGGACCTTCGTGCAGATCCGCGCGCCGAAATATCAGGCCGCCGGCGTCACCATCGCCGGTCTGCCGATGGTCCTCGGCGGCTTCAACGGCAAAGTCGCCTGGAGCGCCACCAGCGTGCTCGGTGACAACCAGGACCTGTTCCTGGAAAAAATCCGCCGTCAGGGCAGCAGCCTGACCTATGAGGTCAATGGTAAATGGCAGCCGCTGGGCGTGCGCAACGAAACCTATTTCGTCAAAGGCCAGCGGCCGATTCGCGAAGCGGTGTACGAAACCCGCCACGGTGCGCTGCTCAACAGTGCCCAGGCTGCGGCGCAGGGCAATGGCTTTGGCCTCGCCCTGCAAACACCGAGCTTCACCGACGACAAATCGCTGGACGCGTTTTTTGACCTGACCCGCGCACAGAACGTTGAACGCGCCTCGGACGCCAGTCGCGAGATCCGCGCCATCGCCCTGAACATGGTGTTCGCCGACGCCAGCAACATCGGCTGGCAAGTCACCGGGCGTTTCCCCAACCGCCGCGAAGGCGAAGGCCTGCTGCCATCGCCGGGCTGGGAAGGTCGCTACGATTGGGACGGTTACGCCGACCCGATGCTGCACCCGTACGATCAAGACCCGAGCCAAGGCTGGCTCGGCACCGCCAACCAGCGGGTGATTCCTCACGGCTACGGCATGCAGCTGTCCAACTCCTGGGCCGCGCCGGAGCGTGGCGAGCGCCTGGCAGAACTGGCCGGCAGCGGCAAACAGGACGGGCGCAGCGTGATCGCCATGCAGTACGACCAGACCACGACATTTGCCGCCAAGCTGAAGAAAATGTTTGAAGCCCCGGGCATGAAGCAGCCGCTGAAACAGGCGATCGACGCCCTGCCGGAAGCCGATCGCAGCAAGGCCCGTGAGGCGTTCAGCCGGTTGATGGCGTTCGACGGCAAACTCAGCCCGACGTCGGCCGATGCGGCGATCTACGAACTGTTCCTGCAAGAAAGCATGAAACAGATCTTCCTCGACGAGCTCGGCCCCGAGTCGAGCCCGGCGTGGAAAGCCTTTATCGCCAATGGCGACCTGTCCTACGCAGCACAAGCCGACCACCTGCTCGGTCGCGAAGACAGCCCGTTCTGGGATGACATCCGCACCCCGCAGAAAGAAGACAAAGCGGTGATCCTCGCCCGCAGCCTGGCGGCAGCGATCAGCGCCGGCGACAGCCAGTTGGGTGGCGATCACAAGGCCTGGCAGTGGGGCAAACTGCATGGCTACACGTGGAAAAACGCCAGCGGCCAGACCGTTCGCGGCCCACTGGCAGCCGGCGGCGATCACACCACGCTCAATACCGCGGCGTTTGCCTGGGGTAAAGATTTCAACACTACGCGCGCGCCGTCGATGCGTTTCATCGTCGACTTCAGCCAGACCGAGCCGCTGATGGGGCAGAACGGCACCGGCCAGTCCGGCAACCCGGCCAGCCCGAACTACCTTAACGGCATCGATGCCTGGCTCAAGGGCCAGTACATCGGCTTGCCGATGCAGCCGCAGAACTTTGACCGGGTGTATGGCAAGACGCGCTTGACCCTGACGCCGGGCAAATAAGCGCAGCCCCCTTGTAGGAGTGAGCCTGCTCGCGATCGCGGTGTGCCAGTTTCTGAAAAAGTCACTGATGTAACGCGATCGCGAGCAGGCTCACTCCTACATGGGCGCAGTGTCGCCCTGAAAAAAATCGATAGAACTTCCAGACCCGCACCAGCCTCTTAGCTAACAAGTCCTCCATTCTGGTAACGACATGGACCTTGTTATTGCCCGCCCCGAAGGTTTGTACTGCCCCGCCGGGGATTTCTATATTGATCCGTGGCGCCCGGTCGAGCGTTCGGTGATCACCCATGCCCACGGCGATCACGCGCGAACCGGCAACCAGCACTATCTGGCAAGCAGCGCCAGCGAAGGGATCTTGCGCGCACGCCTGGGGCAGGACATCAACCTGCAGACCCTCGCCTACGGCCAGCGCCTGACCCACCACGGGGTGACCCTGAGCTTTCATCCTGCCGGCCACGTGCTCGGTTCGTCCCAGGTGCGCCTGGAATACGGCGGCGAAGTCTGGGTCGCTTCCGGCGACTACAAGATCGAACCCGATGGCACCTGCGCGCCATTCGAACCGGTGCGTTGCCACACCTTCATCACCGAATCGACCTTCGGCCTGCCGATTTATCGCTGGCAGCCGCAGGCGCAGGTGTTCAGCGAAATCAACCAGTGGTGGCAGGCGAACATCGCCGCCGGCAAGGCCAGCGTGTTGTTCTGCTATTCGTTCGGCAAGGCCCAGCGGATTCTGCATGGCATCGACGCCAGCCTCGGGCCGATCCTCAGTCATGGCGCGGTCGAACCGCTGAACCGGGTCTACCGCGAGGCCGGGGTTTATCTGCCGCCGACGATCTACGCCGGCGACGTGAAAAAGTCAGACCCGATCATGCGTCAGGCCTTGGTCATCGCTCCGCCCTCGGCCGGTGGCAGCACCTGGATGCGGCGTTTCGGTGAGTTCAGCGACGCCTTCGCCAGCGGCTGGATGCGTCTGCGTGGCACTCGCCGGCGGCGCGGGGTGGATCGTGGCTTCGTGCTGTCGGATCACGCCGACTGGCCCGGTCTGCTCTGGGCCATCGAACAGACTGGCGCCGAACGGGTGATGGTCACCCACGGCTCGATCGGGGTACTGGTCCGTCATCTGCGCGAACAAGGTCTGGATGCCCAGGGGTTCACCACCGAATACGGCGACGATGAGGAGGAAAACATCGACGCCGAACCGGTTATTGCCGAGGTGCAAGCATGAAAGCGTTCGCCGAGTTGTACGCCGAACTCGACGCCACGACGTCCAGCAACGCCAAACTGGCGGCCATGCAAAACTACTTCGCCCAGGCTGCACCGCAGGACGCGGCGTGGGCGGTGTACTTTCTGTCCGGCGGTCGCCCGCGGCAACTGGTGCCGGTGCGCACCCTGCGCGAATTGGCCGTCGACGTCTCGGGGCTTGAACCCTGGTTGTTCGAAGAGAGCTACCAGGCGGTCGGCGATCTGGCCGAGACCATTTCGTTGGTGCTGCCGGAAAACCCGCACAGTTCCGAAGCCGGCCTGGCCGAATGGATCGAAGACAAACTGCTGCCGCTGCGCGGTGAAACCCCGGAATACCTCGCCCGCCAGTTGCCGGCGCTGTGGGCGCAGCTGGATCGGCCGAGCCTGATGCTGTGCATCAAATTGATCACTGGTAGCTTTCGCGTCGGCGTGTCGAAACTGCTGGTCACCCGCGCTCTGGCGTCGATGGCCAGCCTCGACAGCAAACGCGTGGCGCAGCGCCTGGTGGGTTACACCGACCTGTCGAACCGGCCGAACGCCGCCAGCTACCTGAAACTGATCGCACCGGAGTCCGCCGACGAACACGCACAACGTGGCGGCCAGCCCTACCCGTTCTTCCTCGCCCATGGCTTGTCGCAATCGGTCGAGGAATTTGAAGGGCTGTTGGGGCCGGCAAGCAATTGGCAGGTGGAGTGGAAGTGGGATGGCATCCGGGCGCAGGTGGTCAAGCGTGAGGGGCGATTGTGGGTCTGGTCGCGCGGCGAAGAGCTGGTCACTGAACGGTTCCCCGAGTTCGACACACTGGTGCACAGCTTGCCCGATGGAACGGTGATCGACGGCGAGATCGTGGTCTGGAAAAGCACCCACCCGACCACCGAAGACGCCTTCGATCCGCAATCGACAACGCCACCGGCGGTGCAACCGTTCGCCCTGCTGCAGCAACGCATCGGCCGCAAGACCCTCGATAAAAAGATCCTCGAAGATCTGCCCGTGGTAGTGCTCGCCTACGACTTGCTGGAATGGCAAGGCGAAGACTGGCGCAACCGCCCGCAAGCCGAACGGCGCGCGCAACTGGAACAGGTCATCGCCCACGGTAACAACCCGGTGTTACTGCCCTCACCGGTTCTCACCGGCAGCGACTGGTTCGACCTCGCGCGCCAGCGTGAAGCCTCGCGCCGGCTGGGGGTCGAGGGCATGATGCTCAAAGCCCGCGATGCGCTGTATGGCGTGGGCCGGACCAAGGACATGGGCGTGTGGTGGAAGTGGAAGGTCGACCCGTTCAGCGTCGATGCGGTGTTGATCTACGCGCAGCGCGGGCATGGCCGCCGGGCCAGTCTGTACAGCGATTACACCTTCGCGGTATGGGACGGCCCGCCCGACTCCAGCCAACGAGCGCTGGTGCCGTTCGCCAAGGCTTATTCGGGGCTGACCGATGAGGAAATGCGCCAGGTCGACAGCATTGTGCGCAAGACCACCGTGGAAAAATTCGGCCCGGTCAGCAGCGTCAAGCCGAGCCTGGTGTTCGAGTTGGGTTTCGAAGGCATCGCCCTGTCGCGACGGCACAAGAGCGGCATTGCCGTGCGCTTTCCGAGGATGCTGCGCTGGCGCCAGGACAAGAGCGTGGATGAGGCCGATAGCCTGGCGACACTGCAGGACTTGCTGGTCTGACCCGGTTTCCCGGGACATTTATCACTTTTAACTGAATGAAATCCTGTGGCGAGGGAGCTTGCTCCCGCTGGAGGGCGCAGCACTCCCTGGCATTGCATAGGGCATTGACAGGTTTGCGACTGCTGCGCAGCCGAGCGGGAGCAAGCTCCCTCGCCACAGGAAATTTCACGCCCACAAATCCCGCACACGACCCGAAATGGTGCAGCCCATTCCCACCGCCCATTTCCGTGCACCAATCCCTCTCGCTGCTCCCTCCCCCAACCTTTTAAAACACTTGTTCGGGACTCTGGTTCGGAAATTGCTACTTTCTATAGGTCGTACGCGTTCCAGTAACAATAATTCTGCGCCACAAGCGCTCATATTGGTTCTTAGGGATTGAATAATGAAAAAAGCATTGCTGACCCTTTCTGCACTGGCGTTGTGCATGGCTGCCGGCTCCGCGCTGGCCAAGGAATACAAAGAGCTGCGTTTTGGCGTTGATCCTTCCTACGCACCGTTCGAGTCGAAAGCGGCCGACGGCAGCCTGGTGGGCTTCGACATCGACCTGGGCAACGCGATCTGCGCCGAGCTGAAGGTCAAGTGCAAATGGGTTGAAAGCGACTTCGACGGCATGATTCCGGGCCTCAACGCCAACAAGTTCGACGGTGTGATCTCGTCGATGACCGTGACCCCGGCCCGTGAAAAGGCGATCGACTTCTCCAGCGAGCTGTTCTCCGGCCCGACTTCCTACGTGTTCAAGAAGGGTTCCGGCCTGAGCGATGACGTCGCTTCCCTCAAGGGCAAGTCCGTCGGTTACGAGCAAGGCACCATCCAGGAAGCCTACGCCAAGGCCGTTCTGGAGAAGGCCGGGGTGAAAATCCAGGCTTACGCCAACCAGGACCAAGTGTACGCCGACCTGAAAAACGGCCGCCTCGACGCTTCGATCCAGGACATGCTGCAAGCCGAACTGGGCTTTTTGAAGTCGCCTGATGGGGCCAACTACGAAGTCAGCAAGCCGGTCGACAGCGAATTGCTGCCCGCCAAAACCGCTGTCGGTATTAAGAAAGGTAACAAAGACCTGAAGGCGCTTTTAGATAAAGGTATCAAAGCGTTACACGATGACGGCAAATACGCCGAGATTCAAAAGAAACACTTTGGCGATCTGAATCTGTACAGCGGTAAATAATGCCCTGGCGCCCATCACGCGATGGGCGCCTTTTCCGTTCGCTCAGGTTGCTGATTTATGTTCGAAAACCTCTTACAAAATCTGGGGCTCTCCGCCTTCAGCCTCAAGGGCTTCGGCCCGTTGCTGTTGGAAGGCACCTGGATGACCATCAAATTGTCGGCGTTGTCGCTGCTGGTGGCCGTGTTGCTCGGCCTCTTGGGCGCCAGTGCCAAACTGTCGAAATCCAAACTGCTGCGCCTGCCTGCCCAGCTCTACACCACGCTGATCCGCGGGGTGCCGGACCTGGTGCTGATGCTGTTGATCTTCTACAGCCTGCAAACCTGGCTGACCGCCCTGACCGATGTCATGGAGTGGGACTACATCGAAATCGACTCCTTTACCGCCGGGGTGATCACCCTGGGCTTCATCTATGGCGCGTATTTCACCGAAACCTTCCGTGGGGCGATCCTTGCCGTGCCGCGCGGTCAGGTGGAAGCTGCGACCGCCTACGGCCTCAAACGCGGCCAGCGCTTTCGCTTCGTGGTGTTCCCGCAAATGATGCGTTTCGCCCTGCCGGGCATCGGCAACAACTGGATGGTGATGCTCAAGGCCACCGCACTGGTGTCGATCATCGGCCTGGCCGACCTGGTCAAAGCCGCGCAGGACGCCGGTAAAAGCACCTATCAACTGTTCTACTTCCTGGTACTCGCCGCCTTGATCTATCTGCTGATCACCAGTGCTTCGAACGTCATCCTGCGCTGGCTCGAGCGCCGTTACGCCGCGGGCGCACGGGAGGCCGTGCGATGATCGAACTCCTGCAGGAATACTGGAAACCCTTCCTTTATACCGACGGCACCAACATCACCGGGCTGGCGATGACGCTGTGGCTGCTCAGCGCCTCGATCTTCATCGGTTTCCTGGTGTCGATCCCGCTGTCGATTGCCCGAGTCTCGTCGCACTTCTATGTGCGCTGGCCGGTGCAGTTCTACACCTACCTGTTCCGGGGCACGCCGCTGTATATCCAGTTGCTGATCTGCTACACCGGCATCTACAGCCTCGCCGCCGTGCGTGAGCAGCCGCTGCTCGACAGTTTCTTTCGCGATGCGATGAACTGCACGATCCTGGCGTTCGCCCTGAACACCTGCGCCTACACCACGGAGATTTTCGCCGGGGCGATCCGCAGCATGAACCACGGCGAAGTCGAAGCGGCCAAGGCCTATGGCCTGACCGGCTGGAAGCTGTACGCCTACGTGATCATGCCCTCGGCGCTGCGCCGGTCGTTGCCGTATTACAGCAACGAAGTGATCCTGATGCTGCACTCGACCACCGTGGCCTTCACCGCGACCATTCCCGACATCCTGAAAGTCGCACGGGACGCCAACTCGGCGACCTACCTGACTTTCCAGTCGTTCGGCATCGCCGCGCTGATCTACCTGACCATTACCTTTGCGCTGGTCGGCCTGTTCCGCCTCGCCGAACGCCGATGGCTGGCCTTCCTCGGGCCGTCCCACTAGGAAAACCTGTAATGCGACACCAGATCCATGACCTGTTGGCCCCGGTGCCGGGGACCGCACGACAGATCCACAGCTTCCACTTCGGCCCGGAGCAGGCCCAAGGCAAGGTCTACATCCAGTCCTCGCTGCATGCCGACGAAATGCCCGGCATGCTCGTGGCCTGGCACCTCAAGCAGCGCCTGGCGGAGCTGGAAGCCGCCGGGCGCCTGCGCAGCCAGATCGTGCTGGTGCCGGTGGCCAATCCGGTCGGCCTCGAACAAGTGCTGATGGACGTGCCACTGGGCCGCTACGAGATGGAAAGCGGGCAGAATTTCAATCGCTGTTTCATCGACCTCAGCGAAGAAATCGGCAATGACATCGAAGGCCAGCTGAGCGCTGACCCGCAACGCAACCTTGAGCTGATCCGCGCCAGCCTGCGCAACGCCCTCGCCCGCCAGACACCGGCCACGCAACTGCAATCCCAGCGCCTGACCCTGCAACGGCTGGCGTGCGATGCCGACATGGTGCTGGACTTGCACTGCGATTTCGAATCCGTGGTGCACCTCTATACCACCCCCGAGGCGTGGCCGCAGGTCGAGCCACTGGCGCGTTACATCGAATCTCAGGCGAGCCTGCTGGCCACCGATTCCGGCGGCCAGTCGTTCGACGAATGCTTCACCCTGCTGTGGTGGCAACTGAAGGAGCGCTTTGGCGAACACTTCGAGATTCCGCTGGGCAGTTTCTCGGTGACCGTCGAATTGCGCGGCCAGGGCGACGTCAATCATCCGATGGCCAGCCGTGATTGCCAGGCACTGATCGATTACCTGATCCAGTTCGATGCAATCGTCGGCGAGACCAAGCCGCAGCCGCCCTTGCCCTTCCCCGCCACGCCGCTGGCCGGTGTCGAACCGGTGACCACGCCGGTGGGCGGCCTGCTGGTGTACACCGCCACGGCCGGGCAATACCTGCAGGCCGGACAACAGATTGCCGAAATCATCGACCCGATCCACGACCGGGTCACCCCCATTCATTGCTCTGCCGCCGGCCTGCTGTACGCCCGCTCGCTGCGGCGCATGGCCACTGCCGGCATGGTGATCGCCCACGTGGCGGGCGCCGAAGCCTATCGCAGCGGCTACCTACTTTCGCCTTGAGGATGTCTGTCCCATGTACAAATTGACCGTTGAAGGCCTGCACAAAAGCTATGGCGACCATCAGGTGCTCAAAGGCGTTTCGCTCAAGGCCAAGACTGGCGACGTGATCAGCCTGATCGGCGCCAGCGGCTCAGGCAAAAGCACGTTTCTGCGCTGCATCAACTTCCTCGAACAACCCAACGACGGCGCCATGAGCCTGGACGGCCAGGCGATCCGCATGGTCACCGACCGCCACGGCATGCACGTCGCCGACCCGAATGAACTGCAACGCCTGCGCACGCGCCTGGCGATGGTATTCCAGCACTTCAACCTGTGGAGCCACATGACCGTGCTGGAAAACATCACCATGGCCCCGCGCCGGGTGCTCGGCTGCAGCAAGCAGGAGGCCGAAGACCGCGCCCGCCGTTACCTGGACAAGGTCGGCCTGCCGGCGCGGGTCGCCGATCAGTACCCGGCGTTTCTCTCCGGCGGCCAGCAACAACGGGTGGCGATCGCCCGGGCGCTGGCGATGGAGCCGGAAGTGATGCTGTTCGACGAACCGACCTCGGCACTCGACCCGGAGCTGGTGGGCGAAGTGTTGCGAGTGATTCAGGGGCTGGCCGAGGAAGGCCGGACGATGATCATGGTGACGCACGAAATGAGTTTTGCACGCAAGGTGTCCAGCCAGGTGCTGTTCCTGCATCAGGGGCTGGTGGAAGAAGAAGGCGCGCCGGAAGACGTGCTGGGCAACCCGAAGAGCGAGCGGCTGAAGCAGTTCCTGAGCGGTAACCTCAAGTAACCGCGAATCCCCCTGTAGGAGCTGCCGCAGGCTGCGATCTTTTGATGTTGCCTTTGAAGATCAAAAGATCGCAGCCTGCGACAGCTCCTACATTGAGATTGCGGTGTTTTTAAACCTTTCGTACGTCGGCGTGGTCATTGGAAGAACACTTCCAGAGCGCGCGCAGCCGGCATGGCGAAACTTCCCGACCTCGCAAAAACCTGGTTCAGCGCACGCGGCTGGAAGCCGTTCGCCTTTCAAAAGCAGGTGTGGGCCGCCGTCAAACGCGGTGAGTCGGGGTTGCTCCACGCCAGCACCGGCGCCGGTAAAACCTACGCCGTGTGGTTCGCGGCACTCAACCGCTTCGCCCGCACGAAGCCACCCGCCACAGCCCCCCAAAAACGCAAAGCCCCGGCCGAACCACTGACCGTGTTGTGGATCACGCCGATGCGCGCCCTCGCCGCCGATACCGCCCGAGCCCTGCAAGCGCCGCTCAGCGACTTGCAGATTCCGTGGAGCATCGGCCTGCGCACCGGCGACACCAGTAGCGCCGAACGCGCCCGTCAAGGCCGGCGCCTGCCAACCACACTGATCACCACCCCGGAAAGCCTGACCCTGCTGCTCGCCCGCGCCGATGCCAAAACCGCGCTATCGAGCCTGCGCATGATCGTCGTCGATGAATGGCACGAACTGCTCGGCAACAAGCGCGGCGTGCAACTGCAACTGGCGCTGGCACGCTTGCGCCACTGGCAGCCCGAGCTGATCGTGTGGGGCGTTTCCGCGACACTCGGTAATCAATCCCACGCCGAACAGGTACTGATCCCACAGGGCGGCGGCGTGACGGTGCAGGGCCAAAGCGACAAAACGCTGCAGGTCGACACCTTGATCCCACCCGCCATCGAGCGATTTCCCTGGGCCGGGCACATCGGCCTGAAGATGCTGCCGCAAGTGGTCGCTGAACTGGACGCCTGCGCCAGCAGTCTGGTGTTCACCAACACCCGCGCGCAGTCGGAAATCTGGTATCAGGCGTTGCTCGAAGCACGGCCAGACTGGGCTGGGCTGATCGCGCTGCACCACAGCTCACTGTCCCGTGACACCCGCGACTGGGTCGAGCAAGCGTTGAAAAACGGCCAGCTGAAAGCGGTGGTCTGCACCTCGAGCCTGGATCTGGGCGTGGACTTCTTGCCGGTGGAACGGGTGCTGCAGATCGGCTCGGCCAAAGGCGTGGCGCGGCTGATGCAGCGGGCCGGGCGCTCCGGTCACGCGCCGGGCCGCACCTCGCGGGTGACGCTGGTGCCGACCCACAGCCTGGAGCTGATCGAAGCCGTGGCCGCACTCGATGCCGTGGAGCAACGGCGCATCGAACCGCGTCTGTCGCCGCACCAACCACTGGATGTGTTGGTGCAACACCTGGTCAGCATGGCCTTGGGCGGTGGCTTTATTCCCGAGGAGCTGTACGAAGAAGTCCGTGGCGCCTGGGCCTATCGCGACCTGACGCCGGCGGATTGGGCCTGGGCACTGGCATTCGTACGCCACGGCGGACTTTCTCTGACGGCTTATCCGGATTACCGCCGGGTCGAGCCGGACGAACACGGCGTGTGGCGCGTACCCGATGCACGCCTCGCCCGCCGGCATCGCATGAGCATCGGCACCATCGTCAGCGACGCGAGCATCAATCTGAAATTCTGGAGCAAGGGTGGCGGCGGCAAGCAATTGGGCAGCGTCGAAGAAGGCTTTATTGCGCGGCTGAAACCGGGCGACGGCTTTCTGTTTGCCGGGCGTCTGCTGGAGTTGGTGCGGGTGGAAAACATGACCGCTTACGTCAAACGCAGCACGGCGAAAAAAGCCGCCGTGCCGCGCTGGAATGGTGGACGCATGCCGCTCTCCAACGAGCTGGCTGCCGCAGTGGTCAGCCGCTTCAGTGCTGCTGCGCAGGGGGAATTTGCCGGACCGGAAATGCACGCGCTGCAACCGTTGCTGCAAACCCAGGCGCGCTGGTCGGGGCTGCCCACCACCCATAACCTGCTGGCAGAAGTACTGAAGTCCCGCGAGGGCTGGCACCTGTTCCTCTATCCGTTTGCCGGCCGCCAGGTGCATCTGGGGCTCGCCAGCCTGTTGGCGTGGCGCGTGAGCCAGCGCCAGCCACTGACGTTCTCGATCGCGGTGAACGATTACGGCCTGGAATTGCTCTGCGCCACGCCGGTCGACTGGTCTGAGCAACTCGATGCCGCGCTGCTCAGCCCGCTGCATCTGCTGGACGATGTACTGGCCAGCCTCAATGCCGGAGAACTGGCGCTGCGGCGCTTCCGTGAAATTGCCCGGATCGCCGGGCTGGTGTTCGCCGGCTACCCTGGCGCGCCGAAAAGCACGCGTCAGGTGCAGGCCTCCAGCGGGTTGTTCTTTGAAGTCTTCAAGCAATACGACGCCGACAACCTGCTGCTGGCCCAGGCCGGGGAAGAAGTCCTGCGCGAAGAGCTGGATATTCGTCGTCTGGAACAGACACTGGAACGGATCAACCGGATGAAACTGGACCTGCACCTGATCAAACGCCCTACACCGTTGGGCTTTCCGCTGCTGGTCGAGCGCATGCGTGAAAGCATGAGCTCGGAAAAGCTCGCCGATCGCATCAGACGCATGGTCGGCGACCTGGAGAAATCCGCCGACAAGGGTAACGCCTGATGAGCAGCGGCTATCCGGTGCGTCTGGCGGGCGAAGAACTCTGGTTGCTGCCGGAAAAAGCCCTGTACTGGCCGGCGCAAGAGGCCCTTCTGATTGCCGACGTACACTTCGGCAAGGCCGCGGCCTATCGCAGCCTCGGTCAGCCAGTGCCGCTGGGCACCACGGCGGCGAACATCGCGGTGCTCGACCGTCTGCTGGCGAAGCTGCCTTGCCGGCAGCTGATTTTCCTCGGCGACTTCCTGCACGGCCCCGGTTCGCATGCGGCGGGCACACTGAATGCCTTGGCCGAATGGCGTGCACGTCACGCGAATCTGCCGATGACGTTGATTCGCGGCAACCACGACAAGCGCGCCGGCGACCCACCGGCATCGCTGAACATCCGCGTGGTGCCCGAGCCGCTGCTGCTGGGGCCATTCGCCTTGCAACACGAACCTGATCCACACCCCGAACGCCACGTGCTGGCGGGGCACGTGCATCCGGTTTATCGGCTCAATGGACGGGGGCGGCAAAGTTTGCGCCTGGCGTGCTTCAGACTGGGTGAGCGGTTGAGCCTGCTGCCGGCCTTTGGCGCCTTTACCGGCGGCTATCAGGTAGAGAAAGACCTTCAGTGCAGAATATTCGTCATCGGCGATAACGAAATATGGCCCGTCAGCTGAGGTCTTCGGCAAACCAGAGCGGACAGGCCATTGTCGGGGTAGCGATCAGGCGACAGGCGCGGGTGGCGGTTCGTCCGGCAGCGTCGGCTCGCCAGGCTCGGTCGGTTGTTCGTTGGGGGTATCGGGATCAGGCTGGCCGGGAATGCCGCCAGCCATGTGAATAGACGGGTGTGCCAGCAGCGACCAGGCCAATACGCCAACCTGGTTGGGCTCAAGCCTTGCCAGCTCGGCAGTGATATGCGGATCGATCTTCATGGAACCCTCCTCGGCGAAGGCCCGCTTTGGCAGAAGCAAAAACGGGCAGTACACCCCATAGAGTGTCTGCCCGCCAAAGAATTCCCGAGAACTGCCGGATGGATCAGGTACGCGGCAGAGTCACGCCACGCTGGCCCTGATATTTACCGCCACGGTCCTTGTAGGAAACTTCGCATTGCTCGTCGGATTCGAGGAACAGCATCTGCGCCACGCCTTCGTTGGCGTAGATTTTCGCCGGCAGGTTGGTGGTGTTGGAGAATTCCAGGGTCACGTGGCCTTCCCACTCTGGCTCGAGCGGGGTGACGTTGACGATGATGCCGCAACGCGCGTAGGTGCTTTTACCCAGGCAGATGGTCAGGACATTGCGCGGAATACGGAAGTATTCGACGGTGCTGGCCAGGGCGAAGGAGTTTGGCGGAATGATGCAGACGTCGCTGTGGATGTCGACAAAGCTGCCGGCGTCGAAGTTTTTCGGATCGACGATCGCCGAATTGATGTTGGTGAACACCTTGAAGTGGTTGGTGCAACGCACGTCGTAGCCGTAGCTCGACACACCGTAGGAGATCACACGGCTGTCGTCGCTGCCACGCACCTGGCGCTCGACGAAAGGCTCGATCATGCCGTGTTCCTGCGCCATGCGGCGAATCCACTTGTCCGATTTGATGCTCATGGCGGGTGTCCTGAATAGCGAGGTGGAAAAAATCTGTCCGGCATCTTACCGGGCGCGCCGCCGGGTTCAAAGTGCGCGCTGCAATTCTCGCCGAACACGCCGGAAATACGGGCTGTGGCGACGAACTGTCACACCGCCGATCCCTAAATCAGAGAAACCTTCGCAAGAAACATTGGCACGTTCCGGAAAAAGGGTTAAGGTGGCGCCACTGTGTTGCTTGTGTCACTGAGAATCTCTACACGATATGTTGAATTTCGATCCAACCATCTACAAGAATTTTTCCTGCTCTTTGCACTCAGTCTCGGCCAGGGTTCTTCCTGAGTCGCAGTTATCTTTGTTCAAGGAGTTACACCATGTCTAATCGCCAAACCGGTACCGTTAAGTGGTTCAACGATGAAAAAGGCTTCGGCTTCATCACTCCACAATCCGGTGACGACCTGTTCGTTCACTTCAAAGCTATCCAATCCGACGGCTTCAAAAGCCTGAAAGAAGGCCAACAGGTTTCTTTCATCGCTACCCGCGGTCAGAAAGGCATGCAAGCTGAAGAAGTACAAGTTATCTAACTTGTAGCTTCTTTAGAAAAGAGCCCCGCCCTCAAAAGCGGGGCTTTTTTGTGGGCGCTTGTTTTCCGGGCGCAAAAAAAGATCGCAGCCTTCGGCAGCGCCTGCACAGGATTGATGTACATCCCGTTGGAGCTGCCGAAGGCTGCGATCTTTTGCTGTTGACTTACCAGGCCACGCCAAACCCTGCGGTGTAGCGGGTCTTGTTCAAATCCGCGTCCCTGGTGCCGCTGATGATGTCGCGCTCGGCCTTGAGGTTAAGCGACGCCCAGTCGGTGACCTTGTAGCGCAGGCCCATCTCGGCATCCAGCGCGTAGTTGGCGACGTCAGACAGTGGCTTGCCCAATTCGCCATTGGTGAAGAACTCGACTTTCTTGCCAATCAGGTAGCGGTTGTAATCCCACTTCATGGCGACCGAGTAGAAGTTGTCCTTGCCGCCATCGCTATACTCGTAATCGGTACGGTTGAGCAGCGAACCCAGCGAGAAGGCGCCCAACTCGTCATCCCAGAACTGGTAACCCGGACCGGTACCGACCACACGCTGACGCGACAGCTCTTCGACGAAGTCACGCTTGTAGTTCAGACGACCCTGCCAGAACCACTTGTCGGTGAGGAAGCGGTCGAGGGAATATTCCGCGCGCCAGTTATTGGTGGTGACCTGTTCGTCCTGCACTTCGCGGTTGTATTCGCCTTCGGCGGTATGGCGCCAGCGGCCATGACGTGCCGTGGTCTTGAAGTCGATGTCGTAGTCGTCGGTGTCTTTTTCGGCGCGTTGATAATCCAGGGCCAGGCCGACGTTGCCTTTCCAGACCAGATCCTCGACCACCGGTTTAGGCTTGAGAATCTGCTGGATACTCGCCAGTTCCACTGTTTTCGGCGCTTCGCCATTGGCCAGGGTGACCTTGCCGTCTTCGGCGGCGGTCAGTGATTTGGCTTTTTCGCCGTTGTAAGCGTCCTGTTTGACCAACAACTCTTGATCACTTTCCAGGGTCTTGACCTGCTTCCAGTCGATCGTGACCGCACCCGCGTATTGGGTCTGGATCAGCAGTTTGCCGCCATCGAACAGGGAAATTTTGCCGCTCAGCTTGTCACCGTTCTTCAACCAGACGGTATCGGCAAGCAGGGGCGTGGACGCGCTGAAGACAGCAAGGCACAGCAGGGTTCTGGACAACATAAGCGGATCGAGGGCTCAGGATTACAAAAAGGTCGGCATTATCCGTAGGAATACGCCCGTGACAAGGACTGACCGGGCGATTTCCATTGAGTTCATTTCTCAATGGGCACATCACGGATTAGGCTTGGCCTCATCAACAACCCCATGTTCAGGAATTGCGCACGTGACAGACACACCCCGCGAGCCAGACAGCGAAGCGCAAATCCGACGCACGGTGCTCTACTCGACACTCGCCCAAGTGCCGGAAGGCAAAGTCGTCAGCTATGGTCAGTTGGCCGAACTGGCGGGATTGGGGCGCGCCGCCCGCTGGGTCGGCCGGACCCTGAGCCAGTTACCCGCCGATACGCGACTGCCATGGCACCGGGTTCTGGGCGCCGGCGGTCGGCTCAGCCTGCCGCTGGGCAGTCCTTCAGGGGACGAGCAACGGGCACGCTTGCGCGCTGAAGGGGTCACCGTCCTGAACAATCGTGTGGATATTCAGCGCCATGGCTGGCGTCCGGTAGAGCACAGCGGTTAGAGTGCGCGCTTTGTTTTCGCAATCTTGAGGCAGACTTCAGCCCATGCCCCGTAAAACCTGGCGCGCCGCGCTCGCCGCCTATGCCAGTCCTTCGACGCTCGTGCTGTTGTTGCTCGGTTTCGCTGCCGGCCTGCCGTACATGCTGGTATTTTCCACGCTTTCAGTCTGGCTGCGTGAAGCCGGCGTGGCCCGTGAAACCATCGGCTACGCGAGCCTGATCGGCCTGGCCTACGCCTTCAAATGGGTCTGGTCGCCGTTGCTCGACCAATGGCGCCTGCCTTTATTGGGCAAGCTGGGCCGCCGCCGTTCGTGGCTGGTGCTCTCGCAGGCGCTGGTGATCCTCGGCCTGATCGGCATGGGCTTCTGTGACCCGCAGAAACACCTGTCCTGGCTGATCGCCATTGCAGTCATCGTCGCCTTCGCGTCCGCGACCCAGGACATTGCGGTCGATGCCTATCGCCTGGAGATCGCCGACGACAGTCGTCAGGCCGCGCTCGCCGCCAGTTACATGTCCGGTTATCGCGTCGCCGCCCTGCTCGCCACGGCGGGCGCGCTGTTCTTCGCCGAGGGCTTCGGTTCCACCGGGTTCAACTATCAGCATTCGGCCTGGACCGGCACCTACGCCCTGTTCGGGGCATTGATGGTCCCTGCCCTGCTGACCTCGCTGCTGATGCGCGAACCGCCGGTGCCGCTGCGCACACAGTTGCAGGCCGGCCGCTACAGCTTCGTGCATCAACTGGCCTCGGTGTTCGTGCTGATCGTGCTGCTGGTGTCCGTTCCGGCCATGTTCACCCAGCTGTACAACACTGATTTCGCCAGCGTGCTGTTCGGCAGCATGAGCCCGCTCGACCTGCTGCTCGAAGACCGTGCCTTCCTGCGCGCCATCCTCTATACGCTGCTGACCGGCCTGTGCCTGTCGACCATGGGCCGTCGCGGCCTGGCGCCGGTGCTGACCCCGGTCAACGACTTCATCGTGCGCTACCGCTGGCAGGCGCTGCTGTTGCTAGGGTTGATCGCCACCTATCGGATGTCCGACACGGTGATGGGCGTGATGGCCAACGTGTTCTACATCGACCAGGGCTTCACCAAGGACCAGATTGCCAGCGTCAGCAAGATTTTCGGCCTGATCATGACCCTCGTCGGCGCGGGCATGGGCGGCCTGCTGATCGTGCGTTTCGGTATCCTGCCGATCCTGTTCATCGGCGGCGCGGCCTCGGCCGCCACCAACCTGCTGTTTGTGATGCTGGCCGACATGGGCCCGAACCTGCAGATGCTGGTGGTGACCATTTCCCTCGACAACTTCAGTTCCGGGCTCGCGACCTCGGCGTTCGTCGCCTACCTGTCGAGCCTGACCAACCTGAAGTTCTCGGCAACCCAGTACGCCCTGCTCAGCTCGATCATGCTGTTGCTGCCGCGCCTGATCGGCGGTTACTCAGGGGTGATGGTCGAGAAGTTCGGTTATCACAACTTCTTCATGATCACCGCGCTGCTCGGTGTTCCGACCCTGTTGCTGATCGCCCTGCACTGGTTCCAGGAAAACCGCCGCGAAGGCCCGACACCAACGCCCGAGCCTTTGCCGACGTCCGTCGTGGAAGAGTCGTAGGACATTTCACATACGGCGGGAGGAATCCCGCCGTTGAGCCTCACCGCCGAGCGCAATCCTGTACGTCGGCAACTCTCGCCGGTACACTGCTCCGTCATTTCCAGTCATAGCAACCGACAACGGCCAACCATGCGCACCAGTCAATTTTTGCTCGCCACACAGAAAGAAACGCCTTCCGATGCGGTCGTCGTCAGCCACCAGCTGATGCTGCGCGCCGGCATGATTCGCAAACTCGCTTCGGGCCTGTACACCTGGCTGCCGATGGGCTTGCGGGTCATGCGCAAGGTTGAAGCCATCGTTCGCGAAGAAATGAACGCTGCCGGTTCTCTTGAAGTGTTGATGCCGAGCACCCAACCGGCCGAGCTGTGGCAGGAATCGGGGCGCTGGGAAGAATACGGCCCTGAGCTGCTGCGCATCAAAGACCGCCACGGTCGCGACTTCTGCGCGGGCCCGACCCACGAAGAAGTGATCACCGATCTGATGCGCAACGAGTTGAGCAGCTACAAGCAGCTGCCGATCAACCTGTACCAGATCCAGACCAAATTCCGTGACGAAATCCGCCCACGCTTCGGTTTGATGCGCGGCCGCGAATTCATCATGAAGGACGCCTACTCGTTCCACGCCGATCAGGCTTCGCTGCAGGTCACCTACGACCGCATGCATCAGGCGTACTGCAACGTGTTCACCCGTCTGGGCCTGAAATTCCGTCCGGTTGAAGCCGACAACGGTTCGATCGGTGGTGCCGGTTCCCACGAGTTCCACGTGCTGGCCGAGTCCGGCGAAGACGATATCGTCTTCAGCAACGGCTCCGACTATGCGGCGAACATCGAGAAAGCCGAAGCCGTGCCACGGGAAACCTCGCGTCCAGCGCCGACCGAAGAACTGCGCCTGGTCGATACCCCAGACACCAAGACCATTGCCGCACTGGTGGAAAAATTCAATCTGCCGATTGAAAAGACCATCAAGACCCTGATCGTCCACGCCGAAGAGCCAGGCAAGCTGATTGCCCTGGTCATCCGTGGCGACCACGAGCTCAACGAAATCAAGGCCGCCCAGCAGCCAGGCGTTGCCAGCCCGCTGGTCATGGCTTCCGACGCCGAACTGCGTGACGCCATTGGCGCCGGCGCCGGCTCCCTCGGCCCGCTGAACCTGCCGCTGCCAATCATCATCGACCGTTCGGTCGAGCTGATGAGCGACTTCGGCATCGGTGCGAACATCGACGACAAGCACTACTTCGGCGTGAACTGGGAGCGTGATCTGCCGGTTCCGACCGTTGCCGACCTGCGTAACGTGGTCGCTGGCGACCCAAGCCCGGACGGCAAGGGCACCCTGGAAATCAAGCGCGGCATCGAAGTCGGGCACATCTTCCAGCTGGGCAACAAGTACAGCAAGGCGATGAAGTGCGAAGTGCTGGGCGAGAACGGCAAGCCGGTCACCCTGGAAATGGGTTGCTACGGCATTGGCGTGTCCCGCGTGGTCGCTGCTGCCATCGAGCAGAACAACGACGAAAAAGGCATCATCTGGAGCGACACCCTGGCGCCGTTCCAGATCGCCCTGGTACCGCTGCGTTACGAAACCGAGCAGGTGCGCGAAGCCACTGACAAGCTGTACGCAGAACTGACTGCGGCCGGTTTCGAAGTGCTGCTGGACGATCGCGACAAGAAAACCAGCCCGGGCATCAAGTTCGCGGACATGGAGCTGATCGGCATTCCTCACCGGATCGTGGTCAGCGACCGCGGTCTTGCCGAAGGCAACCTGGAATACAAGAGCCGTACCGAGTCCGAAGCGCAAGCGCTGCCGGTCGCCGATGTGGTGTCCTTCCTTCAGGCCCGTATCCGCCGCTGAATCCAGATAGAGACCTCATGTTCAAGCGAAACACCTTGGGCCTCGGTGGCGCCGCCCTGTGCGGCGCCCTGCTGGTCAGCGGCTGTGCCAATCAAATGTCACAGCGCAGCGAGCACGAAGAGCGGGTCGAGCGCAAATTGCTCGATCACAGCCTGCAGATCGATGTCGGTGAGCCCAAGGTGCTTGAGCTGCCGGAGCGACGCGTGAAAATCAACGAGCAGAAGACCTTCGAAGTCACCGAGTTCGAAGTCACCCGCCGTTATGACCGTTACACGCCTTACCAGCCCTGGCGCGAAATCTACGAGATTCCGCTGGGTGCGGTGGCCGTGGTGGCGGGTGTCGGCGCGAATGTGGTCAACGTGTTCGCCCTGGGCAACCTGCCGGACAGCGTGACCAAGGACTGGCTGAGCTACGGCATTGCCGGGATCAACCCGTTCATGAACGTGCCGTCCCATGGTCGTGCGCAACAGAACCTGGCCGGTATCGATGAAGTCCAGCGCGACAAGCGCATGGAATATTCAAGCCTGCCGTGGAGCGAGCGACCGGTGCAGGTCAAGGCCGGCAAGCAGACCTTCGACATGACCACCGACCGCAACGGCGTGCTGCGCCTGAACCTGCTGGACAGCCCGTTCGCCGAAAATGACCTCAATCATGTCGGCAAGCTGCAGATCAGCGTCGAGGACGGCAAGGATGACGTGCACAGCGACACGTCCCTGACCATCAGCAGCCACCTGCGCAGCAAACTGCTCGAAGCGCACGGTCTGATCTACGACGATCTGGAAGATGACGAAGTGAGCCAGTGGGTGCACCGGGTCAAACGCCTGTCGGAACTGGGTCTGGAAGAAGAAGCCAGCGAGCTGGAACAAAGCCTGATCGAACTGACGCGCAACGATCCTGAGTTGCAGGCGGAGTTTCTCAAGTCGCTGACCAAGGATGCCGGGCGCTTAGTGGCGGATCCGGGACCGAATTAAGCCTTAAAAGATCGCAGCCTGCGGCAGCTCCTACAGGGAACGCATTCCAATGCAGGAGCTGCCGCAGGCTGGGATCTTTTGACTTTTAACGCTCAAACAACTCCATCTGCTCAAACCCACCGCGCAAATCCTCCAGCCTTACCCCCACTCCCAGCAAGCGCACCGGTTTCCCACCGCGATTGAACGCCTGCGTCAGCATCAACTGATAACTGCCCAGATCCCGCCCCGCCCCGGCCTGCTCCAGGGTGGTCTGGGTAAAATCGTGAAACTTCACTTTGACGAATGGCTTGCCCGGCCGGTAGCTGCTGTCGATCCGTTCCATACGGGTCTTCAGGGTTTCCAGCAGCTCCGGCAACTTGTCCAGGCAACTGCGCAGATCCGGCAGATCAACATCGTAGGTATTTTCCACGCTGATTGACTGACGACGGCTGTCGTTGTGCACCAGCCGGTCATCGATCCCACGGGCCAGACTCCACATTCGCTCACCGAAACTGCCGAATTCACGCACCAGCGCCAGCTTGTCCCACTCGCGCAACTGCAAACAATCGACGATGCCGAGCTTGCCCAGTTTGTCAGCGGTGACTTTGCCGACACCGTGCAACTTGCTCACCGGCAAGCCGCTGACAAAATCCTCGACCTGATCCGGGGTAATGACGAACAACCCGTTGGGCTTCTTCCAGTCGCTGGCGATCTTGGCCAGAAACTTGTTCGGCGCGACCCCGGCAGAAACCGTGATGTGCAACTGATTGGACACCCGCCGCCGAATATCTTGCGCGATGCGCGTGGCGCTGCCGCCGAAATGCGCGCTATCGGAGACGTCGAGATACGCTTCGTCCAGCGACAGGGGCTCGATCAGGTCGGTGTAATCGCGGAAGATTGTGTGGATCTCTTTAGAGGCTTCGCGATAGGCGTCCATGCGTGGCTTGACGATGGTCAGGTCCGGACACAGCTTCAGCGCATGCCCGGACGACATCGCCGAACGCACGCCATAGGCCCGCGCTTCATAGTTGCAGGTGGCAATCACCCCGCGTCGATCCGCCGAGCCGCCCACCGCCAACGGTTTGCCGGCCAGGTTCGGGTCGTCGCGCATCTCGATGGCGGCGTAGAAACAGTCACAGTCGACGTGGATGATTTTTCGCTGGGTCATGACAGAAAAGGAAACATGGCGAGCCGGATCCGCAGTATCTCACTGACACCTGTATATAGCACCAGTGGTCTGAATGTTCTTTTCCGGCTGTAGGAAAATACCGTTGAATTTATTTTCTCAATCGTAAATCGCACACTGATAGAGCTGAAAGCCTTGCCCCACCTGCCCTGCGGCCCCTTACGCAGCCCCCAAAAAGCCGCTAACCAATTGAACAGGAACAGATTTATCCAGATTCAAGGTTGACAGCCCGGCGATCCTCTGTAGAATGCCGACACACAGACGCGGGATGGAGCAGTCTGGTAGCTCGTCGGGCTCATAACCCGAAGGTCGTCGGTTCAAATCCGGCTCCCGCAACCAAACATCAAAAAAGGCTACTCGAAAGAGTGGCCTTTTTTGTGCGTGCTCGTTTTTCCAGCCAGCCTCTGCATCACACATTGAGACGCGCACAGGAATTCTTTGCATTTCCGAAACTTACCGCGTCGCTGCGACCGTTTGACGCAAATTCACACTTATTTGACCCTTTACGGGATTAGCGGTTGACACCTCGCCGTTCGCCTGTAGAATGCCGCCACACAGACGCGGGATGGAGCAGTCTGGTAGCTCGTCGGGCTCATAACCCGAAGGTCGTCGGTTCAAATCCGGCTCCCGCAACCAAACATCAAAAAAGGCTGCTCGAAAGAGTGGCCTTTTTTGTATCTGTGGAAAAAGTCCTTTCGCAACAATGATCTGTCACGCTGCAGTGAAACGCTCAGGATCGTCAGACCCACCGCGTTGCGACTATGCTTGAGTCGCAGGCAAGACGTCTGCAATCCATGACCCGCCCTCGCCGATACCCGATGAGAGGCGTAGTATTTTGTGATTATTTTTTTCTACAGGGATTGGTAACTTGGCTGGATACCTCCATCCTGTCGCGCACAATCCAAGAGGTGATTGATGCGCGCCAACTCGTCTGATTCACAAGACACCGTCACAGCAGACCATCCGATCAAGCCCGAGCGCCTGCGCTTGCTGGATCGGTTGAGCAAATATCGCCAGCCGATCGGTCTGGCGGTCACGTTGCTGCTGTTTGCCATTGCGCTGATTGCCTGTCGCCACCTGTTGAGCGAACTCGATCTCTACGCCCTGCACGACTCGATCCTGGCTGTGCCAAAACCGGCTCTGCTCGGTGCCTTGGGTGCGACGGTCGTCGGCTTCATTATCCTGCTCGGCTATGAATGGTCGGCCAGCCGCTATGCCGGCGTGACCCTGCCGCCGCGCACGCTGGCGCTGGGCGGCTTCACCGCGTTTGCAATTGGCAACGCCATCGGCCTGTCGCTGCTGTCCGGCGGCTCGGTACGCTACCGTTTATATGCAAGACATGGTCTGGGGGCGTCGGAAGTCGCGCACATGACCCTGTTCGCCAGCCTCTCGCTGGGTTGCGCCCTGCCCCCGCTGGCCGCCCTCGCGACCCTGAGCAACCTGCCCGCTGCCTCTGCCGCCCTGGGCCTGTCAGCAGGCCTGCTCGGCACGATAGCCATGGTGGTGCTGGGGCTTGGCGCGATTCTGGCGATCGGCATCTATCGCCGACGCCTGCCGGAGCAGCCGTACCGCGACAACCTGCTGGTCCGGGCCGGTCGCCGGACGTTGCGCCTGCCGGGCCGACGCCTGACCTTCCTGCAACTGATCATCACCGCCCTCGACGTCGCCGCTGCGGCCACCGTGCTTTATCTACTGCTGCCGGAAGCCCCACCGTTCGGCGCCTTCCTGCTGGTGTACCTGCTGGCCCTGGCCGCTGGCGTCCTCAGCCACGTACCGGGAGGGGTCGGGGTTTTCGAAGCGATCCTGCTGGCCGCATTCGCCGACACGCTCGGTGCCGCGCCACTGGCCGCTGCTCTGCTGCTCTATCGCCTGATCTACGTGGTGCTGCCGTTGCTGGTGGCCTGCCTGTTTTTGCTGATCAACGAAGGCCAGCGCCTGTTCCAGACCCAGACCATGCGCGCGGCGTCTGGTCTGGCGGCGCCGATTCTGGCGGTATTGGTGTTCCTGTCTGGCGTGGTCCTGCTGTTTTCCGGCGCGACACCGGAGATCGACACTCGTCTGGAACACATCGGCTTCCTGATCCCGCATCGTCTGGTCGACGCCTCGCACTTCGGTGCCAGCCTGATCGGCGTACTGTGCCTGATGCTCGCTCAGGGCCTGCGCCGTCGTCTGTCGGCCGCGTGGATGCTGACCACCATTCTGTTGCTGGTCGGCGCCCTGCTCTCCCTGCTTAAAGGCTTCGACTGGGAAGAAGCCACGCTGATGACCCTTACCGCGGCGTTGCTGGGTGTGTTCCGGCGCTCGTTCTATCGCCCGAGCCGCCTGACCGAATTGCCGTTCTCGCCGCTGTATCTGGTGGCCAGCCTGTGCGTACTCGGTGCGTCGACCTGGCTGCTGCTGTTCGCCTATCAAGACGTGCCGTACAGCCATCAGTTGTGGTGGCAGTTCACCCTCGACGCTGACGCACCGCGCGGCTTGCGTTCGTTGCTCGGTGCCGCCGTGCTGTTGCTGGTGATCGCCCTGACCTGGCTGCTGCGCACTGCCCGTCCGGTGATCCATCTGCCGACTCCGGACGAACTGGATCGCGCCGCGAAGATTCTGATGGCCTCGTCGCAACCCGACGGCGGCCTCGCCCTGACCGGCGACAAGGCGTTGCTGTTTCATCAGAACGACGAAGCTTTCTTGATGTACGCCCGCCGTGGCCGCAGCCTCGTGGCGCTGTACGACCCGATCGGCCCTGGCCAGCAGCGCGCAGAAATGATCTGGCAGTTCCGCGACCTGTGCGACATCCATCACGCCCGCCCTGTGTTCTACCAAGTGCGCGCGGAGAACCTGCCGTACTACATGGACATCGGCCTGACCGCGATCAAGCTTGGCGAAGAAGCCCGGGTCGATCTGCATCGCTTTGATCTGGAAGCCAAGGGCAAAGAGATGAAGGACCTGCGCTACACCTGGAACCGTGGCACCCGCGATGGCCTGTCGCTGGAAATCCACGAGCCGGGCCAGGCGCCGATGGACGAACTGAAAGTGATTTCCGATGCGTGGCTGACGGGCAAGAACGTGCGTGAGAAAGGTTTCTCCCTCGGCCGCTTCAGCGACGATTACCTGAAGCATTTCCGCATTGCGGTGATTCGCTTCGAAGGCCGCCCGGTGGCGTTCGCCAACCTGCTCGAGACCTACAGCCATGACCTGGCCAGTCTCGACCTGATGCGCGCGCACCCGGACGCCCCCAAGCTGACCATGGAATTCATGATGGTCGGCCTGATTCAACACTATAAGAGTCACGGATACGCGCGCTTCAGCCTGGGCATGGTGCCGTTGTCGGGGTTGCAACCCCGGCGTGGTGCACCGCTGACCCAGCGCTTGGGCTCGATGGTCTTCCGCCGTGGTGAGCAGCTGTACAACTTCCAAGGCTTGCGCCGCTTCAAAGACAAGTTCCAGCCTGACTGGGAACCCCGTTATATGGCCGTGCCCGCCGGACTCGATCCGCTGGTGGCGCTGGCCGATACTGCTGCCCTGATCGCGGGCGGCTTGACTGGATTGGTGAAACGCTGATGATTCAACGCTCCCTGAAGTACATCCTGGCCGCACTGATCGTGCTGGCCGTGATTGCCGGCGGCGGTTACTGGTACCTCAAACGCCCGGCACCGCAACCGACCCTGCAACCGCTGACGGCCGCCGACGGCACGGTCATGACCCGCGTCATTCCGGGCACCCAGCCCAAGGCGCAGGTGCTGGTGGCGGTCAATGACGACCAGAAGCTGACCGACAACCAACTGAGCACCCTGAGCCGCAGCGCCTCGGCGCAAATCGTTCAGGTGATTCTGCCAAAGGACTGCCTGCAACAGAGCCGCGCCCTGCAAACCGGCCTGCGCGAACTGAATGGCCCGGCCACGCTGGTCAGCGGTATCGGCCCTGGCGCCGTGCTGGCCTGGCGCTGGTTGTCCGAGCAAAAGGACGACAAGGCCCAGGCCATCTCGGTTGACCTGGCCCTGGAAAAACCCGGCTGCACCCACCTGCTGCCGAAATCCGCTGCCCACGGTCACTGGCTGGTGGCGTGGAACGATAACCCGGACGATACCAGCGCCGGTTTCGTACGCGATCAACCGAACGCCGAAACCAGCATCAGCGACTACGACATCAACCTGCCGCAAGTGCTGAACAACGAACTGCGCAAAATCCTCGTCGGCGGCGACAAGGCCAACGGTGGTCTGGCGATCCCGGTGGTTGAAGTGCCGGCCGGTCAGGCCAAAGACACTGTGACCCTGTTCCTCTCCGGTGACGGCGGCTGGCGCGACCTCGACCGCGATGTGGCGGGCGAGATGGCCAAGATCGGTTATCCGGTGGTCGGCATCGACACTCTGCGCTACTACTGGCAGCACAAGAGCCCGGAGCAAAGCGCGCTGGACCTGACCGAACTGATGCAGCACTACCGGCAGAAGTGGGGCACCAAGCGCTTCATCCTCACCGGTTATTCGTTCGGTGCTGACGTGTTGCCGGCGATCTACAACCGCCTGCCGGACACCGAGCAGCAGCGCGTCGACGCCATTATCCTGCTGGCCTTCGCCCGCACCGGCAGCTTCGAAATCGAAGTCGAAGGCTGGCTCGGCAACGCTGGTAAAGAAGCCGCCACCGGCCCGGAAATGGCCAAGCTGCCAGCCGCCAAAGTGGTGTGCATCTACGGCGCCGAGGAAACCGACGAAAGCGGCTGCACCGACAAGACCGCAGTGGGCGAAGCTGTGAAGCTTCCTGGCGGCCACCACTTCGACGAGAACTACCCGGCGCTGGCCAAGCGTCTGGTGGACTTGATCGAGAAACGTCAGAACAAGGATCAACCGGCAGAGTGATCTGAGCAGACAAAACCAAAAGCCCCCGCAGCCTTACGGTTGCGGGGGCTTTTTACATCTCGGACGATGATCCCATTCCCCTGTAGGAGTGAGCCTGCTCGCGATAGCGGAGTGTCAGTCACTGATTTGCAAGCTGACACTCCGCTATCGCGAGCAGGCTCACTCCTACAGGGAATTGCGTGTCCGACGTGTAGTTTTGTTTACTTCCCGTCTCTCAATATCGGATGACGCCCACAGACCTTGTAGGCAAACTCCGAATCTCATATTTGAGCGGCTTGCTGCCCTGTTGCGCTGTTTTTTGACGGGATACTCTCCAGACGTCGCTGACTCATTCAGCGATCGGGTGTGGTAACCCGGAGAAACCAATACGACAGCAAGCTCATCGAGTTTTGGCGGCTGTGCGTGGGACGCTTTCGGGCGTGCCGGTTTCTTTGGTTCCCGGTTTACCACCCTGCGTACAGCTGCCTCCCTTTCGCGTGGTAACGAAAGTCGCGGCACTTCGAACCAAGGAGTAACACGATGACCGAAACTGATCAGCACGGACTCGCACACCTTAAAACCGTCGGCTTCACCCCTTTGCTCTACAACTCGGATCAAGCGTTCTTCAACGTCCGCGCCGGCATCCCGATCATGGATGCCCTGTCCCAATCCTCCGACCTACTGTCCCTCGCCAAATCCTTCGCCGAGGACGCTGCCTTCATCAAAGACACCGACCGCCATGCCTGGGCTGCGCATTACCTGACGGTGATGGGCAAAGCCTTGATTGATGACGTGATCCAAGCGCTGATCCATCGACCTGCGCGAACGGATACCGAGTCTGAAGTAGATGTGCCTGTGAGGTTTTAGAGGTTTGAAGATCAAAAGATCGCAGCCTTCGGCAGCTCCTACAGGTTTCGCATTCCATGTAGGAGCTGCCGAAGGCTGCGATCTTTTGATCTGAAGTTGCCGCCCACAAAAAAGCCCCCGCCAGCCACAAGGCCGACGGGGGCTTTTCAGTTGAGGAGAATCTTACATCTCCACCTGCGTCCCCAACTCGATCACCCGGTTCAGCGGCAGATTGAAGAAGCGCAAATTGCCGTTGGCATTCTTCAACATGAACGCAAACAACGCTTCACGCCAACGCGCCATGCCCTCGAGTTTCGAGGCAATCACCGTTTCGCGGCTGAGGAAGTAGGTGGTGCGCATCGGGCTGAAATCCAGATCATCCAGATGGCACAGCTTCAGCGCCTGCGGCACGTCCGGCTCGTCGGTGAAGCCGAAGTGCAGGATCACCCGGAAGAAGCCCTCCCCGTGTGCCTCGACCTCAAAGCGTCGTGATGGTGGTACGCGCGGGATGTCTTCGTAGACCACCGTCAACAACACCACCTGCTCATGCAGCACCTGGTTATGCAGCAGGTTGTGCAACAGCGCGTGCGGTACGGCGTCGGAGCGCGCGGTGAGGAACACCGCGGTGCCCTGCACCCGGTGCGGGGGTTGCACACGGATGCTGCTGATGAAGATCGGCAGCGGCAGCGCGCCTTCGTCGAGGCGATCGACGAGAAGCTCCTTGCCGCGCTTCCACGTGGTCATCAGGATAAACAGCACAATCCCCGCGAGGACCGGGAACGCACCGCCCTGGATGATCTTCGGTACGTTGGCGGCGAAGAACATGCCATCGACCAGCAGGAAGCCGAGCAGAATCGGCACCGCCAGCAGCGGTGGCCATTTCCACAGCAGCAGAATCACCGCCGCCACCAGAATACTGGTGATCAGCATGGTGCCGGTCACCGCCACACCGTAGGCAGACGCCAGCGCGCCGGAGGACTCGAAACCGATCACCAGCAGGATCACGCCGACCATCAACGCCCAGTTCACCGCACCGATGTAGATCTGCCCTTGTTCGGCACTGGACGTGTGCTGAATGTGCATGCGCGGGATGTAGCCGAGTTGAATGGCTTGACGGGTCAACGAGAACGCACCGGAGATCACTGCTTGCGAAGCGATCACCGTGGCCAGGGTTGCCAGCACCACCAGCGGCACCAGTGCCCAGTTCGGCGCCAGCAAGTAGAACGGGTTACGTGCCGCTTCCGGGTTTTCCAGCAGCAATGCACCCTGACCGAAGTAGTTCAGCACCAGCGCCGGCAGGACCAGCGCCAGCCACGCACGGGCAATCGGCTTGCGACCGAAGTGGCCCATGTCGGCGTACAGCGCTTCGGCACCGGTCAATGCCAGCACCACCGCGCCGAGAATCGCCACGCCCATGCCCGGGTGCACCATGAAGAAACGCACGCCCCAGATCGGGTTCAGCGCATTCAACACTTCAGGGTGTCTGACGATCCCGCTGACACCCAGACCGCCGAGCACCAGGAACCACGCCACCATCACCGGGCCAAACAGCTTGCCGATGCGATCGGTACCGTGTTTTTGAATCAAGAACAGCCCGACCAGCACCACCAGTGCCAATGGCACCACCCAGCGCTCCAGACCGTCGAACGCCAGCTCCAGACCTTCAACTGCCGACAACACGGAAATCGCCGGCGTGATCATGCTGTCGCCGTAAAACAGCGCGGCACCGATCAGCCCCAGAATCACCAGAACCGCCTGCAACTTCGGATAGCGACTCGATGCGCGCCGCGCCAGGGCGGTCAGTGCCATGATCCCGCCTTCACCCTGGTTGTCGGCGCGCAGGACGAACAACACGTACTTGATCGTGACCACCCAGATCAACGACCAGAAAATCAACGCGAGAATCCCGAAGACTCCATCGTGATTGACCGGCACCCCGTAGTGACCAGCGAAAACTTCTTTGAGGGTGTACAACGGGCTCGTGCCGATGTCGCCGTAAACCACCCCGACTGCCGCGACCAGCATGCTCAACGGTTTTGCAGCCGAATGCTCGGCGCCCGCCGCCTGACTACTTGCCTGACCCATCCAACACTCCTACTTCTCAGAACCGGCTTCTTTGAATGAAGCACTATGCTTTGTGGTGCAGCATGCGCTGTTTTACCCGTTGTTACAGACGTTTTGTTGACTGTAAAAAATTGGTAAAGCTCAACGGCGCGAAGCATAGCGCAGCACTCGTCGTATTTCCCTGCATAAAGCTGGTCAAGTGCGTTGCTCACCGCTAGAATTGCGCACTTTTTGATCAGAGGCGCGCCCTAAGCGCCCGTCCGTCGGCTTTCCCTCACGGTGAGCGACGTCACAAAATACCGAGGTTAGACATGTCCACCACTCCTGCGCCGGCCAATCCAAAGGTTGGCTTCGTATCTCTGGGTTGCCCGAAAGCACTGGTCGACTCCGAGCGCATCCTGACCCAGCTGCGCATGGAAGGCTATGACGTGGTGTCCACCTATCAGGACGCCGATGTCGTGGTGGTCAACACCTGCGGTTTCATCGACTCGGCCAAGGCTGAATCGCTGGAAGTGATCGGTGAAGCGATCAAGGAAAACGGCAAGGTGATCGTCACCGGTTGCATGGGCGTGGAAGAAGGTAATATCCGCGACGTGCACCCGAGCGTGCTGGCCGTGACCGGTCCGCAGCAGTACGAGCAAGTGGTCAACGCCGTGCACGAAGTGGTGCCACCGCGTCAGGATCACAACCCGCTGATCGACCTGGTGCCGCCGCAAGGCATCAAGCTGACCCCGCGCCACTACGCCTACCTGAAGATTTCCGAAGGCTGCAACCACAGCTGCAGCTTCTGCATCATCCCGTCGATGCGCGGCAAACTGGTCAGCCGTCCGGTCGGCGACGTACTCGATGAGGCCCAGCGCCTGGTCAAGTCGGGCGTCAAAGAGCTGTTGGTGATCTCGCAAGACACCAGCGCCTACGGCGTCGACGTCAAATACCGCACCGGTTTCTGGAACGGCGCGCCGGTGAAAACCCGCATGACTGAACTCTGCGAAGCGCTGAGCACCCTCGGCGTCTGGGTCCGTCTGCACTACGTTTACCCGTACCCGCACGTTGACGAGCTGATCCCGCTGATGGCCGCCGGCAAGATCCTGCCGTACCTGGACATCCCGTTCCAGCACGCCAGCCCGAAAGTGCTGAAGGCGATGAAACGCCCGGCGTTCGAAGACAAGACCCTGGCACGGATCAAGAACTGGCGCGAAATCTGCCCGGACCTGATCATCCGTTCGACCTTCATCGTCGGCTTCCCGGGCGAAACCGAAGAAGACTTCCAATACCTGCTGAACTGGCTGACCGAAGCCCAGCTCGACCGCGTTGGCTGTTTCCAATACTCGCCGGTAGATGGCGCTCCGGCCAATGATCTGGACCTGGAAGTGGTGCCGGACGAAGTCAAACAAGACCGTTGGGAGCGCTTCATGGCGCACCAGCAGGCAATCAGCTCGGCACGCCTGCAAATGCGCATCGGCCGTGAAATCGAAGTGCTGGTGGACGAAGTCGACGAGCAAGGCGCGGTCGGCCGCTGCTTCTTCGACGCCCCGGAAATCGACGGTAACGTGTTTATCGACAACGGCAGCAATCTGAAGCCGGGCGACAAGGTCTGGTGCAAAGTGACTGACGCTGACGAATACGACCTGTGGGCTGAACAGATCTGACGCAGAAGCCACTGTAGGAGCTGCCGGAGGCTGCGATCTTTTGATCTTGAAAAGATCGCAGCCTCGTTTCACTCGACAGCTCCTACAGGGATTGCGCTGATATCAAAAGCCCCGCTCTTTTTACAAGATGCGGGGCTTTTTTACGGCTATCGTTTGCTGTGGGAAGGACTCCCGCTTATCCACTTGAAAAGAGGCAGACGGGCATGCGTCAGCATTCGGTCATCCACACGCCGAAACTCAGCGACTATCAGGAACTGACCCGGGTCTGGGAGGCCTCGGTTCGCGCGACCCATGATTTTCTGCCGGACAGCTACATCCAGTTGCTGCGCAATCTGGTGCTCACCCGTTACCTGGACGCGGTGATGTTGATCTGTACCAAAGATCACCAACAGCGCATCACCGGATTCGCCGGGGTCGCGGCGGGCAAGATCGAGATGCTGTTCATCGATCCCGCCCATCGAGGCCAAGGGCTGGGGAAGAAGCTGTTGAATTACGCCATGCAGCACCTGAACGCCGATGAACTGGACGTCAACGAACAGAATCCGCAGGCGCTGGGGTTCTATTTCAAGCAAGGCTTCGAAGTGATCGGCCGCTCGGAGGTGGATGGCATGGGCCAGCCGTACCCGTTGCTGCATATGCGCTTGCGGCAGAATCAGCAGCGCTCCAGCAATGGCTGACATAACCCAAAGCCCTGTGTAGGAGCTGCCGAAGGCTGCGATCTTTGCTTTCAAAGATCAAAAGATCGCAGCCTTCGGCAGCTCCTACAAATGGAACCGGGCTTAACCGGCGCCACACAGGTACAATGCTCACCCCTTTTTTGTTACGGCCCTGTCATGACTGACCCGATTCGCCTCTCCAAACGCCTCATCGAACTGGTGGGTTGCTCCCGCCGCGAGGCCGAGCTGTTCATCGAGGGCGGCTGGGTCACCGTGGACGGCGAAGTGATCGACGAGCCGCAGTTCAAGGTCGGCGACCAGAAAGTCGAGCTCGACAAGGACGCTCAGGCCACCGCGCCGGAGCCGGTGACTATCCTGCTCAACGTCCCGGCAGGCATGGACGTCGACACGGCCATGCAATCGCTCAGCGCCGAAACCCTCAGCGAAGAGCACCGTTTTAGCAAACGGCCACTGCGCGGCCACTTCCTGCGCCTGACCGCCAGCGCCGACCTGCAGCCCAAGGCCAGCGGTCTGCTGGTGTTTACCCAGGACTGGAAAGTGCTGCGCAAGCTCACCGCCGACGCAGCGAAGATCGAGCAGGAATACATCGTTGAAGTCGAAGGTGACATGGTCGCCCACGGCCTCAACCGCCTGCAGCACGGCCTCACCCACAAGGGCAAGGAGCTGCCGCCGGTCAAGGCCAGCTGGCAGAACGAAAACCGTCTGCGCTTCGCCATGAAGAACCCGCAGCCGGGGATCATCGCCCAGTTCTGCGAAGCGGTTGGCCTGAAGGTCATCGGTATTCGCCGCATCCGCATTGGCGGTGTGTCGATCGGCAAGGTTCCGCTCGGCCAATGGCGCTACCTGTCCGGCAAAGAGAAGTTCTAAGACTTCCACTGCCGTCACACATTCCGGCAGCGCGCCTGCGTGCTGCCCACAACGATTATCAGGATTGCCCACATGATTCATAACGACGTACTGCGCAGCGTGCGCTACATGCTCGACATCAGCGACAAGAAGGTTGTCGAGATCATCAAACTCGGCGGCATGGACGTCACCCTCGCCGACGTGATCACCTGGCTCGACAAGAAAGAAGAAGACGAAGAAGGCTTCGTGCGCTGCCCGGACGAAGTCATCGCGCACTTCCTCGATGGCCTGGTGATCTTCAAGCGTGGCAAGGACGAAAGCCGTCCGCCACAGCCGATCGAAGTGCCGGTGACCAACAACATCATCCTGAAAAAGCTGCGCGTGGCCTTCGAACTGAAGGAAGACGACATGCACGCTATCCTCAAGGCCGCCGAGTTTCCGGTGTCCAAGCCTGAGCTGAGCGCACTGTTCCGCAAGGTCGGCCACACCAACTACCGCCCGTGCGGCGACCAGTTGCTGCGCAACTTCCTCAAGGGCCTGACCCTGCGCGTTCGCGGCTGATCGCGGAACATGACTTACAGCGTCTCCCCCATCGGCTTCGTGCGTTCCTGCTTCAAGGAGAAGTTCGCCATCCCGCGCCAGCCGCAACTGGCCCCCGCCGCCCGTGGCGTGCTGGAACTGGTGGCGCCGTTCGATCAGGGTGACGCTGTGCAAGGGCTGGAGCAGGTCAGCCATGTCTGGCTGCTGTTCCTGTTTCATCAGGCGCTGGAAGAAAAACCGCGCCTGAAGGTGCGCCCGCCACGGCTGGGTGGCAACAAGTCCATGGGCGTGTTTGCCACCCGCGCCACGCACCGCCCCAATGGCATCGGTCAATCGGTGGTGAAGCTGGACAAGGTCGAGGCCAACCGGCTGTTCATCTCGGGTATCGACTTGCTCGACGGCACACCGGTTCTCGACATCAAACCGTATGTGCCTTACGCCGACATCATCCCTGACGCCGCCAACAGCATCGCCAGCGCCGCGCCACAGCGGATCGCCGTGCAGTGGACGGAGACGGCATTGCAACAGGCGCACGCGCATGCGCAGCGCCTTGCCGAGCCTTTGGTCGAGTTGATCGAGCAATGTCTGGCGCAGGATCCGCGCCCGGCGTATCAGACACCGGCGCCGGAGCGCGAGTACGGCGCGCAGTTCTGGGACCTGGACGTGCGCTGGCATTACCCGACAGCGGAGCAGATACGCGTGCTCGAAGTCATTCCCGCCACACCCTGAGACCTCGCTCTATGTAGAAGCTGCCGAAGGCTGCGATCTTTTGATCTTGATCTTAAAAGATCGCAGCCTTCGGCAGCTCCTACATGGATGGTGGCGGGCATCAAGGAAATATTTCGAGCATAAAAAAGCCCCCATTGCCTGCATAGGCAATGGGGGCTTTTTTGTGGAGCTTACTTCTCGACGAACGCACGCTCGATCAAGTAGTCACCCGGCTCACGCATACGCGCCGAGATCTTCAGGCCGAAGCTGTCGAGCACTTCGCTGGTCTCGTCGAGCATGCTCGGGCTGCCGCAGATCATTGCGCGGTCGTCCTGCGGGTTGATCGGTGGCAGACCGATGTCGCTGAACAGCTTGCCGCTGCGCATCAGGTCGGTCAGACGGCCTTGGTTCTCGAAAGGCTCGCGGGTCACGGTCGGGTAGTAGATCAGCTTGTCACGCAGTGCTTCGCCGAAGAACTCGTTCTGCGGCAAGTGCTCGGTGATGAATTCGCGGTAGGCGACTTCGTTGACGTAACGCACGCCGTGCACCAGGATCACTTTTTCAAAGCGCTCGTAGGTTTCCGGGTCCTGGATCACGCTCATGAACGGCGCCAGACCGGTACCGGTGCTCAGCAGGTACAAATGCTTGCCCGGGTTCAGGTCATCGAGTACCAGGGTACCGGTAGGTTTCTTGGAGATGATGATCTCATCGCCTTCCTTCAGGTGCTGCAGCTGCGAAGTCAGCGGACCATCAGGCACTTTGATGCTGAAGAACTCGAGATGCTCTTCCCAGTTCGGGCTGGCAATCGAGTAAGCGCGCATAAGCGGGCGGCCGTTGGGCTGTTGCAGGCCGATCATCACGAACTGACCGTTCTCGAAGCGCAGGCCCGGATCGCGGGTGCACTTGAAGCTGAACAGAGTGTCGTTCCAGTGGTGAACACTGAGGACACGCTCGTGGTTCATGTTGCTCATGTACGTGGGACTCCTGGATATTGGGTCTGCGCTCGCCTTTGCGGCCGACAGTGCGCAATTGCATCGCATTCTAATAGCGACGACAATATCTGTTAACTGGATTATTAAGATAAGGGTTATCGGTTATATCGATATGCGATTTACTCTTCGTCAACTGCAAGTCTTCGTCGCCGTCGCCCAGCAGGAAAGCGTATCCCGTGCTGCGGGTCTGCTCAACCTCTCGCAGTCGGCGGCAAGCACCTCGATCACCGAACTGGAGCGCCAGTCCAGCTGCCAGCTGTTCGATCGCGCCGGCAAACGGCTGAGCCTCAACGCTCTCGGCAAGCAGCTGTTGCCGCAAGCGGTGGCCCTGCTCGACCAGTCCAAGGAAATCGAAGATCTGCTCAACGGCAAATCCGGTTTCGGCTCGCTGTCGGTAGGCGCTACCCTGACCATCGGCAATTACCTGGCGACGCTGTTGATCGGCGGCTTCATGCAACGCCATCCGGAAAGCCAGGTGAAACTGCACGTACAGAACACTGCCAATATCGTGCACCAGGTCGCCCACTACGAAATTGATCTGGGTCTAATCGAGGGCGATTGCAGCCATCCGGACATCGAAGTGCAGAGCTGGGTCGAGGATGAGCTGGTAGTGTTCTGCGCGCCGCAACATCCGTTGGCCAAACGCGGCAGCGCGACCATGGAAGAGTTGACCCGTGAGGCATGGATTCTGCGTGAACAGGGCTCGGGCACACGGCTGACCTTCGATCAGGCCATGCGGCACCATCGCAGCGCGCTGAATATCCGTCTGGAGCTGGAGCACACCGAAGCGATCAAGCGCGCGGTGGAATCAGGGCTGGGGATTGGCTGCATCTCGCGGCTGGCGCTGCGCGATGCATTTCGGCGCGGGAGTCTGGTGGCCGTGGAAACGCCGGATCTGGATCTGTCCCGGCAGTTCTACTTCATCTGGCACAAGCAGAAATACCAGACCTCGGCCATGCGCGAGTTTCTCGAGCTGTGCCGCGCCTTCACCGCCGGGGTGCAGCGCAGCGACGAGATCGTGTTGCCGAGCATCGCTTAAAGCAGGATCACCGCCCATACCAAGGCAATCATGCTCAGGGCCACGAATTGCGCGGCGCTGCCCATGTCCTTGGCATTCTTCGACAGTGGGTGCAGCTCAAGGGATATGCGGTCGATGGCCGCTTCCACCGCCGAATTCAGCAGCTCGACGATCAGCGCCAGCAGGCACACGGCGATCAACAGCGCCTGCTCGACACGGCTGACATTCAGGAAGAACGTCAGCGGAATCAGCACCACATTGAGCAGCACCAGTTGGCGGAACGCCGCTTCGCCGGTGAAGGCTGCGCGCAGGCCGTCCAGCGAGTAACCGGAAGCGTTGAGGATGCGTTTCAGGCCGGTCTGGCCCTTGAAAGGTGACATAAAGTAGAAACCAACCAAAAAGGAGTGGGAAAGCTAGAGCAACAAAAGTCAAAAAAGCGTGAAGACGCCAGCCTTTATGGGTTCGGAATTGACTCAAGTTGTTGCAGAAGTAAAGCCGCCTGGGTACGGGTGCGCACGTTCAACTTGCGAAAGATCGCCGTGACGTGGGCCTTGATGGTCGCCTCGGACACGCTCAGCTCATAGGCAATCTGCTTGTTCAGCAAGCCTTCACAGACCATGGTCAATACGCGGAACTGTTGCGGGGTCAGGCTGGCCAGGCCATCGCTGGCGGCTTTGGCCTCGTCGGAAACACTCACTGCTTCAAATGCCTGCGGTGGCCAGAACACGTCGCCATCGAGCACCTTGCGCACCGCTTCCTGGATCACTTTCAGATCGCTGGACTTGGGAATGAAGCCACTGGCGCCGAACTCCCGGGACTTGACCATGACCGAGGCTTCTTCCTGGGCCGAGACCATCACCACCGGAATCTGCGGGTATTGCCCGCGTAACATGACCAGACCGGAAAACCCGAACGCGCCGGGCATGTTCAGGTCCAGCAGGACCAGATCCCAGTCAGCCTTTTCGGTCAGGCGCGCTCCCAGTTCGGCGATGCTCGCCACCTCTACCAGTCGTACATCCGGGCCAAGGCCCAGGGTCAGCGCTTGATGCAGTGCGCTACGAAACAGAGGGTGATCATCGGCAATCAGGATGTCGTATGTGGCCATTTTTCAAATGATCCTGTTTTTGATGGCAGACCCGACGCATTCGGGTCTCGCCAAAGCAACTCAAGATACCGCCGCACAGCGCTATCCACAGGGGCACGTTCAACGCCAATCACTTGCAAACACGGCGTTTCAAACCTTGGCCGCACCCCAATCGGCGCCAAGCATGCCCAGCGTAGCCGGGGTGGTCAAGCAGCACGGCCGGCGCTGGGTGAAGTATGGGCCACTATGGGGCCAACACCGCTTGCGGCTTTCGTATATAGGGCAACAACTCGGCGTGGGCCGGGGTCGACTCATTGACATCCAACTGTTGCTTGGCGCCCAGGTAATGCTGGCTGAACACATCGAAATAAGCGTCCAGCGCCGACGCCGCGTCGCTGTCCCCGGCCAGTTCCAGGCACAACGCCGCGACTTCGGCGGTGCACAGGTGCTCGCTGCGGGTGGAGCGGCGCAGGCGATAGCGCGAGAGCTTGTCGGGCAACAGGCTGAGAATCGGCAAGCGCTCGAAATACGGACTCTTGCGGAAGATCTTGCGCGCTTCGGTCCAGGTCGCATCGAGCAGAATAAACAGTGGACGCTTGCTGCTATCGAGAGCGACGGTGTTGGTCACGCGCGAGGGCTCGACGTATTCGCCGGGAAACACCAGGTAGGGCTGCCATTGCGGGTCGTTGAGCAGCGCCAGCATCTGCGGATCAGGCTCGGTGCGCGACCAGATAAACGCGTGGTTGTCGCGCAGCACATCGGCAATCAACCAGCCGGTATTGCTCGGCTTGAACACTTCCTTACCGGTCATGATCAAGCACACACCGGAGCGGGCTTCGACCGTCGGTCGCCAGGCACACAGGCAATGGCTGATGATCACCCGGCAGTCGCGGCAACGCTCGGAGCGAAAACCACGGGCCTGAATCGGCTTGATACCCTCGTCCTCGCGCTGGTCGCGCAAGCGGGCTACGGCGTTGGGGGCATGATGGGTCACGGGCAACGCCCCACTGCAGGAAAACTCGACACGCACAGCACTCGGCAAGGCAATAAAGGCCGGCAGTTTACCAGAGCGACGGGCACAAGCCTGTACCGTCCCGACCGGCTCCCCTATAATCCGCCGCCACTGAACGCACAGCCACAGGGCTGGTCGAACCACCAGTCACTGAATCAGGAGAGTTTCATGCTGCGCCTTATCGTTCCTACCGCTGCCATTCTGCTGGCGTCGTCCTTCACCGCTCAGGCAGCGTCCTTGAGTGAGCAGAATCTGAACAGAGAGCTGCGCAACGTCGCCGCCCAAAGTAGCGTCGGCACGCCTCGGGCAATCAATGAAGACATTCTTGACCAAGGCTACACCGTTGAGGGCGTTACCCTGATCAACCACCTGAGCGTGCAAGCCAGCCACGCCGACAAAATGCGTGCTGATCCAAAAGCCGTGTATTTCCAGCTGGGTGCATCGGTGTGCAATAACCCGTCTTACCGCAAGCTGATGGCCAAGGGCGCGATCATGCGTTATGACTTCAGTGAAGTGAAGACCAACCGCGCAATCGGCTCGGCCAGCTATCAAGAGTCCGATTGCCCGAAAGCGGCCCCGGCGAAGAAGAAGTAATCACCCGGTGTTGGCGCGCCGCTGTTCATCCTCGGCGCGCAATTCGGCCACCAAGGCCTGCAAGTAACGAGAACGTCGTTCTCCACCTGCCAACCGACGGCAGCACTCCTCTTCGAGACTCACTTGATTGGTCTCGGCTGATGCTTTGAGCATCCGATACAGCTGCGTATCGATTTCCAGAACCACTCTGGCCATCTGTCCCGCCTCCTTGCCTGCTACCCGCGAATCCTTGATAAAGCGCGCACCCTGTGTACGGTTACTGACTCCAAGCTGTCGTACAGTGCCTGTAGGTTAGTAAATCAGAGTGATTGCTCTACGGCGGACGTTCGGACGAGCGGTGAACGCTGTTGCCAATCGATAACCAGCGGTTGCCAGAAAAGACCTCGCGGCGTAATGATCAACTCAGCGCAATGGCTCGCGAGGGTCTAGATTCAAAGTATTTCCGATCACCTGTTCACGGCAGAAAAAAGGAGCTGCCGAATGTGTGTGTTTTTTGCAGCGCGGCACTGACGCCGCACGTCAGGGCCACAAGCTCTGTGCAGAAGGAGACGTTGAATGCCTTACCAACCGAATGACCTGCTCAGCCGTCATTTTCAGGAAAGCGGCCCCGACCTCATCAGCAAGGTCGAAGAACAGCTCAAGCAGATTTCCCCCAACAGCCCGAACCTGCCGATTTATCGCGACATGATCCTGACCGTGCTGCGCATGGCCCAGGAAGACCACAATCGCTGGAACGCCAAAATCACCCTGCAAGCCTTGCGCGAGCTGGAACAGGCGTTTCGCGTGCTGGAACAATTCAAGGGACGCCGCAAGGTCACTGTGTTCGGCTCGGCCCGCACGCCGGTCGAGCATCCGTTGTATGCAATGGCCCGAGAACTCGGCGCGGCCCTGACACGCTCGAACATGATGGTCATCACCGGGGCTGGCGGCGGAATCATGGCCGCTGCACACGAAGGTGCCGGTCGCGATCACAGCCTCGGGTTCAACATCACCCTGCCCTTCGAGCAACATGCCAACCCGACCGTGAACGGCACCGGCAACCTGCTGCCATTCCATTTCTTCTTCACCCGCAAACTGTTCTTCGTCAAGGAAGCCGATGCGCTGGTGCTGTGCCCTGGCGGATTCGGCACACTGGACGAAGCACTGGAAGTGCTGACGCTGATCCAGACCGGTAAAAGTCCATTGGTGCCGGTGGTGTTGCTTGATGCGCCGGGCGGAACGTTCTGGCAAGGCGCGCTGGATTTCATACGCCAGCAACTCGCAGACAATCGCTACATCCTGCCTACCGACCTGAAACTGATGCGGCTGGTCTACAGCGTCGACGAGGCGGTGGAGCAGATCAACCAGTTCTACAGCAACTTCCACTCCAGTCGCTGGCTCAAGCGCCAGTTCGTGATCCGCATGAACCATAAACTCAGCGACCAGGCGTTGGCGCATATGCAGGAGGCTTTCGCCGATCTGTGCCTGAGTGACCAGTTCCATCAACACGCCTACAGCGGCGAGGAATACGACGAAGCGCAGTACAGCCATCTGGTGCGGTTGGCCTTCGCGTTCAATGCCCGGAATCATGGCCGGCTCAGGGAGCTGGTGGACTACATCAACCTTCCGGAAAACTGGGCCGACACCCGACCGCCAACCCCACAACGCGCACGTGAGCCCTCGAAGGTCATTTGAAGGCAAAAAAAACGGCCCGCTATTTTCATAGCGGGCCGTTTCTATTTAATCCGACTTAGTCGTCCATCCCTCTGCCGCTGAACAAGCGGTTGATCATCTCCATCGAGAAGCCCCGATACGCGAGGAACCGGCCTTGCTTGGCCCGTTCTTTGGCATCAATGGGCAGGTGCCCGGAGAACTTGCGCTGCCACGTATCCCGTAGCTGCTCCTGCCAGTCGATACCGCTTTCACGTAGGGCGAGTTCGATATCGGTGCGTTGCAAACCACGCTGGCCCAGTTCTTCACGAATCCGCAAAGGGCCGTAGCCGGAACGGGCACGGTAGGAAACAAAGCTTTCAAGGTAACGTGCTTCGGAAAGCAGCCCCTCTTCCGTCAAACGGTCGAGGGCTGTTTCGATCATTTCCGCCTCAGCGCCGCGCTGACGCAGTTTACGCGTCAGTTCGACTCGACCGTGCTCGCGTCGAGCGAGCAGGTCCATGGCGGTTCGCCGCACCGCGACGAGGGTATCGAGTACAAGTGTCATTCAAAGACTTCAAACGTCGATGTCGGCCTCGGCCATCTCGTCGACCTTGTCACGAGTCGCCGAAGCCTTGACGTCTGCTGCTGGTGCCAGCAGCTTGTCACGCAGTTGCTTCTCGAGCTTGGCGGCGATTTCCGGGTTGTCTGCCAGGAACTTGGCCGAGTTGGCCTTGCCCTGACCGATCTTGGTGCCTTCGTAGGCATACCAGGCGCCGGACTTCTCGACGAAACCGTGCAGTACGCCCAGGTCGATCATCTCGCCATTGAGGTAGATACCCTTGCCGTAGAGAATCTGGAACTCGGCCTGACGGAACGGCGAAGCGACCTTGTTCTTCACAACCTTGACGCGGGTTTCGCTACCGACAACTTCGTCGCCTTCCTTCACCGCGCCGGTACGGCGGATGTCGAGACGAACCGAAGCATAGAACTTGAGCGCGTTACCACCGGTGGTGGTTTCCGGGCTGCCAAACATCACGCCGATCTTCATGCGGATCTGGTTGATGAAGATCACCAGGCAGTTGGCGTTCTTGATGTTACCGGTGATTTTACGCAGCGCCTGGGACATCAGACGGGCTTGCAGGCCCACGTGCATGTCACCCATTTCGCCTTCGATTTCAGCCTTCGGTACCAGCGCGGCCACGGAGTCGACGATGATCACGTCGACGGCGTTGGAGCGCACCAGCATGTCGGTGATTTCCAGGGCCTGTTCGCCGGTGTCCGGCTGGGACACCAGCAGGTCATCGACGTTGACGCCCAGCTTGCCGGCGTACTCAGGGTCGAGGGCGTGTTCGGCGTCGACGAAAGCGCAGGTCGCGCCGGCTTTTTGAGCCTGGGCGATCACGGACAGTGTCAGTGTGGTTTTACCGGAGGATTCAGGACCGTAGATTTCAACAATACGGCCTTTTGGCAGACCGCCGATGCCGAGTGCAATGTCCAGACCCAGAGAGCCAGTGGAGATGGATGGGATCGCCTGACGGTCCTGATCGCCCATACGCATTACGGCACCCTTGCCGAATTGACGTTCGATCTGACCCAGGGCCGCAGCCAAGGCTTTCTTCTTGTTGTCGTCCATTAAAGTCCTCACGTAATCAATAAGGCCTGACGGCCAACACCTGTATAAGTAGCCAGTATTATTCCACAGCGTTCGCGGATCGCCTACCCCTGATTTTCGATTTCTCGTGCCGCTAGTCGCAGGAGCCCCTCTAGCGCGGCCTTCACCGTTTGTCGGCGGACTTCGTCGCGGTTGCCGGGAAAGTGCTGAACCTCGCTGGACACCGCGTCGCCCACACCCCACGCCAGCCACACCGTGCCCACCGGTTTGTTCGGGGTACCGCCATCGGGCCCGGCCACGCCGCTGACTGCCACGGCAAACCGCGCGAGGCTGTGCTTCTGCGCGCCACGCACCATCGACTCGACCACCTCGCGACTGACCGCGCCCACCGTGTCGAACAATTCGGCGGGGACATTCAGTTGCCGGGTTTTCTGCCGGTTGGAGTAGGTCACGTAACCGGCCTCGAACCACGCCGAACTCCCCGGAATCCGTGTGATCGCTTCGGCAATCCCACCACCGGTACAGGATTCGGCGGTGGTGACGTGGGCATTGAGCAACTGCAGACGTCGGCCAAGCTCGGCAGCCAGTTGAGTGATCTCTTTCACGGTGCGCTCCGGATCGGGTGGAATGACACCACCGTACACGACCCGGTTGCGCTTTCAATACACAGACTCATTCAAAATGTTCGGGCGCCAACGCTCTGACATACGCCTGACAGGCCTGCAGGGCAATCAGTCCGCGGTCGCCGGTGTCGGTGATGGCGATAATTCGTTGAGCATGCGCCGGGTCAAGTCGGGCGCGTACGGTTGCATGATCCACGTTGCCGGTGCCGGTGGTGGCTGGCACCCCGCAGCCTTGGGCAGCGTCGCCTGCGTCGATGAGGACTGACAGGCGCAGATCAGCAGTGGCAAGACGATCGCGCAGGCGATCCTGATCACGTTGGGCATCACTGAGTGCTCGATAGTGGGTTTGCTCACTGGCCGCTAGGCGTTGCTCGAGGGCCAGACGCTTGTCCTGCTCGGCCTGCTGCGCGGTGGCCGCGGCCGAGGTCAGCTGATTGAGGGTGTCGGCGTGCAGCCGCGCCTGCTCGGCCAGTTGCCGCCCGTAGCGCCAGTCCTGAAACTGCCAGGCCAGAGCGGCCGCCACGGCTGCCAGCACCAAAAAGCCGATCACGCGCCAGGAGATGGACATAACACCGCCCTCGCCCGCGCCCAGATGTCGAGACGATCCTGCAGGCCATTCAACCCGCCGTTGATTCGGCGAGTGATGCTGTTGAACTGGTCGCGATCGGCCAGACCGTTCAAGCCGTTCTGTTCCCAGAACCAGGCGGCGGACTCGGCCGCCCATTGCGGTTGCTCCAGCAACTCCGGCAAGGACAGCAAGCGTTCGTCACCGAACAGGCCCAGGCTGCACTGGCGATAGTTGCTGCGACCGGTGATCTGGATCAGCCCGCGACCGCGGTACTTCTGCCCGTCGCCATCGGCCTCGGGCGTGTTGCCCAGGCGCAGCGCCAGCGTGCCGGTGTCGTATTTGCTCAGGTACTGGTTGTTGCCCAGTTCCCGCACGTATTGCAACTGCCCCGACTCGTGACCGATTTGCGCGAGGAACGCAGCGATGCGTTTTGGCGAGTCGATATGGCGCCGAGTCATTGCGTTATTAAGTGCAGAAACAAAAACGCCCGCTTGGGAGCGGGCGTTGGGCATGATGGTTTTAAGGTTGTCTTCAGTTATTTGCATAATGCGTAATCCTCCCTGGATGCTCCGATTGAATCATGGTTGGCGGACAACGCCCCCCAGCCATTTTTTTGCCAGAGTTGTCAGGATGTTGTTCGGTACCGCGACCTCGGGGGCCGCGAACACCCAGCCGAGAGTGCCGAAGTTGGCGTTCCAGTCGATTTGCGGTGCCGGTGTCACATCGGTGATGTCGGCCCATTGCAGATCGGGGTGGAACATCTCGACCATGTTGCCTTCAGTCGAAAACAGCTCGACCACGGTGTTATTGACGATGCGTGCGTAGGTTTTCATCAGGCGTACTCGTAGATGATCACAGCGCCACGGGCACCGGCGGCGCCTGGTCTGCCCGGTTGATTCATGGCATTGGCGATGCCGCCAGCACCGGAACCATAGCCCGAGCCGGGTGCAGCGACAGCTCCGCTGGCACTGGTACCAGCGCCCCCAGCCCCCAAGGGTGAAGACGCACCATGTCCAGGAAGAATCGAACCGTTGACGCAAATTCCAGGACTGCCGGCTGCCCCTGCGCTACTGACAATGTTGGCGCCAGTGGCCGCAATGCCAGGCACGCCGCCGACAAACAGTCCGAATTGTGAAACGCCAACGACCCCGACGTTCATCGCTCCGCTACCGCCAGGCGCAGAGACAAGAGATCCAATTGAACTGGTCCCCCCGGGCCCTGCACTCCCCCCGATAGCACCCGCGATACCTGCCGCCCCTACTGTAACGATCTGGCTACTACCTATGCTTGAAGATGGAATCCAGGCTTCGGCATAGCTGCCGGAAGCCCCACCACCCGAAACTCCGATCTCGCTGCCGCTGGTTGCGGCAACTCCCGCACTCCCGCCACCACCACCCACTACCTTGACCAGCACATTCTTCATCCCCACCGTCGGCACATAAGTGCCAGACGAGGTAAACGTCTTCACTCCCAATAAGCGCCCACTCGCCGCACCGCCACCGCTGGCATACACCAGCACCCAACTGTCCAGCGCCGCGCTGTACACCACCGAACACACACTGCCGGCGACAATCTCGGCAGGCCGCAACGCACTCAGCGCCAGACTCACCAGCGGCTTGGGCAGCAAGCCGTTCGGAGCAAACGTACTCGCCCCGGTGTTGGCGTTGCCAGCGGTAAAGCGCAGCGCCAGACCGTCCTTCAACGTAGCAATGGCTGGCACGTAGTTGGCCATGTACAGATTGGCCGCACCGATGTCCGCAGCATGCTTGTCTTCACCGGCCTGACTGATTTTTTTCAACGCCTGCAACAGCTGCGTCGCATCGGTTTCGCTGGGTTCAAGACCTGCAGATTTGACGACGTTCAACAGTTCATCGGTAACGCTGTTACCCCAGGTGGCCGGGATCAGCGATCCGGGCAGGCCGGCGACGGCGTCTTCATTGACGAACTTGCCGTTCACCAGCCCGACGCTGGGAACGCTTTTTGGATAATCCATTTCAACATCCCTGAAGAATCAAAGCGCTGCAGCCAACCACTTCGGCGCTACCGGCCGATGCTCGCTGAACGGAAAAAAAGAACCCTGTGGCCAGTCCCGCAGCTCACGGCGATAGGTTTGCAATTGGGCGTATTGCTCGGTGGTCAACGTGGTGCCGCCGCCGTCCTCGAGTTCATCGCGGTCACGGGCCACCAGACCGTCAGTGGCGGCCAGTTGCGCCGTACGCCATGAGCGCTCGATGTCCGCTGCTTCATCCGGCGAAGGCGGCGGTGGATCGACCAGAATCGGATAGCCGTTGTCAGCACGCACGCCAATCACTTTCGGGGTGACCGCCATCTGCTGCAGCAGCGAGATCCAGTAGCCCTGGGGAATTTCGATAACGTCGTCGGGAATGTCCGTCGAATTGATACCCGGCACATACGCGCCCCGGGTGCTGGCGCTGAACAATACATTGAACGGATTCATTCAGTAGCCCTTTGCAAGGTAAAAAACACCCCAATTCGCATTGACGTCACCGGTGTAGCTTCGGACCTTCAGCCGGCAACCCTGTTTCGTCGCAGAGTTGGAGTACATAACGACCATCGCGCCGTCGCCCCCCGAGTGGATGGCCACGATCGATGAAAACGCGTTGGGAAAAGAGATGGGAAAGCTGATATTAACGTCGCCTTTGGCATCCGTGGCGCCAACCCCCCACTGGTCGATGTTTCCGCTGGGATAGCGCTGATAACCGACGTTACCTACGACACCGGAATGAGCTGTGGCATACCTGTCGCTGATCGATCCCCCATACAACCGCCATTGATTGCTCAGTTTGATCAGGCAAGCGGAATCACCAAGATCCAGCTTCAGCGGTCCGAATGTGCCATTACAGGTTTCGATCAGTTCATTAGCCGCCGGATTGATAGTCAAAATACCGGTGCCCGCATTGATCACTTGAAGGGTACTGGCGTGGGCAACTCCGTTGATTGAAGGCAACGTCGCAGTGATTGGAGAGTTACTCGCAAAGCTGGCGACTCCACCAATATTGGCGGCGCCCAGAACTGTACTAGTGCCGTAGGACACGAAACCTGAAAACTGCAAACCTGCTCGGGTTACGAACTCAGTAGTTGCGACCGATTTGCCACTGTCGAATTGCGGCGCAGTCACGAACAACTTGTTGCTGCGTAAAGCCCCCAGCAGTTGATCATTGGCGGACTCTGTCGGCGTAAGACCTGCACTTTGGATAACCTTCAGCAACTCCTGCGTGACGCCGTTCCCCCAACTCGCCGGAATCAACGATCCCGGTTTGCCCGCTACCGGGTCCTCATCGACAAACTTACCGTCCACCAGACCTGCACTGGGAACACTTTTTGGATAATCCATTGCTCATCTCCTGATCTGAAAACACATACAACTTGATGGCGTTAGCCAACATCAGCGGCGAGCCACGTGGGGACCAAAGGCCGGGAAACTTCCGATGGAAAACGACTTGAATCAGGCCAGTCCCGCAGCGCCTGACGGTATTCCAGCAACTCCAGATACTGCGCGGCCTTGAGCGTCGTCCCGCGCCCCAGTTCCTGCTCGTCTCGATGTCGCGTCACCCACCATTCCGTGGCCGACAGGCTGGACTGGCGCCAAGCGCGCGCTGCCACCAAAGGTTCTTGCTGCTCGGCAACGATTTCAGGGGTAACGACCGGACTGATCGTTACAGGCAGCGGCGCAATCTCCTGGCGCAGTTCGCCGATGGGTGCACCGATTTCAATCTGCATGCCCTCCGGCACCGGCACCATTGCCTCGACGAAAGCGGGAGCAAACAGTTGGGTGATCGCGTAGTCACCGGTGTCGATCACCTCGACCGCGACACCGTTTTCCACTCGTGCATAACGGGCCATTATTCGTACTCCCAGATTTCACAGAAGGCGTTGCCGCCAGCACCACTGACGACCGAAGCCGAAGCATTGACCGAGCACGAACCGCTGCCGCCCGAACCACGGATACCTGCGTTGCCAGCTGTGTTGGACCCGGTAAAAGATGCCCCGCCGTCGAACGGACTCGGAGCCCCGCAACCTGAGAGCAGCCCCCAATTGGCGTTACTCATCCCGAATCCCCCCGTGATGCCGCGGGCGCTGCACAAGTTGCCTCCAGTTACCGTCCCGCCGACCCCGCCCTGAATGAATCCGGACGATGTAGCCGAAGTCACGATCGCCAGTTTTTGCCCACCGCCGCCTCCCGAAACGCTCATGTAGGCGCCAAAAGAAGCACCACCACCCGCTAGACCTGTGGTGTTGCTGACTACACCGCCCGCGCCCAACGAGACCGGTACGCCAGCCAGCATTTGGGCGGTAACGTCATACAGGCTTTCCGCGTAAGCACCGGAACCACCACCGCCACCAAGCATCTGGCTACCTGCCGGCACAGGCTCACAACCACCACCCGAACCACCCGCCCCCACCAACCGCACGCGAATCCGTTTGGCCCTGGGATTGGGCTTGTAAACCGTGATCCCGACCGTCTCGATCTGCCTGACCGCCAGCAAACGCCCCACTGCATCGGTGATGCCGTAACCGGCCAACGTGGTCGGGGTGTTTTTCAGTTTGGTGAAATCGACCAGTGCACCGATGGCCGTTGCCAACTGGTCGGTTCTGGCTTCATCGGGCGTCAGCCCGGCTGCCTTGATCGCATTGAGAATTTCCTGCGTGACGCTGTTGCCCCAGGCGGCGGGGATCAACGAGCCGGGCGAACCGGCGATCGGGTTTTCATCGACGAAGCCGCCGTTGACCAGCCCGACCCCGGGAATACTTTTTGGATAATCCACGTCAGAACCTTTCAGTTTTACAGGCAGCCGAATGCTGGAAGCACAATGCCGCCGGTAGTTTTTAATGAATGACTTGCGAGTTAAACGGTGGGCGAAACCAAGAGTCGGGCTGGTGCGCTCGGCCACTCGATGATCGATGGGTAATCTGCTTGCAATTCAATTCGAGCCAGGTTCAGGGCGTATCGTTTCCAAGCCTGCAGCGAAGCCAATTGATCACTGGTGGCTTCCCCCAGGTCATACGCGTATTGCAGTGGCGCGACGCGAATGAGCACTTCACGCAGACGACTGTCGCGCTCGACATCCGCCTGCGCTGCAAGACCGGCACGTTCAGCTTCGAAGTTCAGCACCCAGTCATCGTCCTTCCAGAAATAATACGCATTGGGACGTGGCTTGGGCGTCAGGTCATCAGGCAGTGGTCCCAGTTCGGTCCAGTAGACATAATTGCCATCGTCCTTGCGATAGACGAACCGGTTGCGCAAATCGATCAACTGCGCTGTTAGGCCATTGCGCCGAACCCAGACATACCCTGGCTCGGCGACTGGCAATTGTTCCGCCAACTCAATCACATTGCCGGGAACCTGAACGCCTATTCCAGGCGTAATCGGCAAATCGATAGGCCCGGTCAATTCTTGGGTCGTTTCATTTACAACATAGTAGTAAGTCATTGTTCACTTCCTTTGGCGGCTGAGAAACGCTAGAGAGCAGCGGTGTCAGATGAGTTTGATCCTGCCGGGATAGGCCATGTTGCGCGGACGGGTTTCGACACCGCCCGTGTTCTCGGTAAACCCGAGACTGATGTTGGCCTGATTAAACAAGGCGTCAGGCGCCGCATTCGGTGCCGACACCAACGGAACGCCCAACATGTCGCTTTTGAGTTCGTGTCGATGAGAGCGGAACATGTCGACCTGCCAACTACCAATTGAGCGACCTGCATCAACTCCACGCCCCTCATCGCACACTCTGATGAACTCACCTCGACCCTCGGGCCCGCGAAAGGTCAGCGAGCCATCTCCGCTGGTCCAGCCGCCTTCGGCCCCGACTCTCGTGGCTTCAGTGGTCAAGGCGCCAGACTGCTGCGCGTGATCCCACAACCACGGCCATTCGCTGCGACTGAACACTGCCCCGTTAAGCGGACCGTATCCTCCGGGGTTAAGCAATGCCGTAGTCTCGAAGACAGTCCGGCCCAACGGCGTGCCATCGAACCGTCCGATGGGCCACCAGTTGCCTGCCCCATCACTGCGCAGATGCCACCAGTCACCCGAACCCATCAGTACAAAAAAGGGATACCCGGCTGAGGCAAGATGGGTATGAAATCTGATGTTGTCGGTGCCCGACGCGCGCACTGCCAAGCGCGAAGTCGAGTTGTCGAGCCGACGTACTATGACGTCGCGAACCCCCAACGTATGGTCCGCCGGCGGTAGGCTGATGGTGGTCGCACCACTGCTCGCATTGACGAGCACCAGCCCGAGTTCATTTGCCGCCAACGCTTTGGAGGTCGACACACTGGTCACGGTCGTTGCCATTGGGCTGGCCAATGCCAACAGCACTTGCAAGGCTTTGAGCAATTGCCGGTTATCACCTTCAGCGGGGGCCAGCCCCGCTCCGCTGACAACGTTGAGTATTTCCTCGGTGACGGCATTCCCCCACACCGCCGGAATCAGCGACCCTGGCGTTCCCGCCACCGGGTTTTCATCGACGAAGCGGCCATCGACCAGACCGACGCTGGGGCCGCTTTTTGGATAATCCATAGGTCTTTCGTTCCTCTGAAATAACAAATGAACCGCGTCGGGGCGATCGCTGGTGCGAGCCTGCGGCGGTCTGTTTTCTGAAAATAAAAAAGCCCACGGTGAAGTGGGCTTGGGCGAAGCAGAAGGAAGGATTTGCGCCTAGACGTTTTGGCTGCCGAGCAGTTCGCGAATCGCCACCAACGCCTCATCGCCAGCACTGCGCGCCAGATTGAGGTCGCCTTTGGTGGCGTGCGCACGGATCTGATTTTTGGCCTTCAGGCGCAAGGTGCGCAGGGTCAGCAAATGGTCGGTGAGTTGGTCGGCCTTGCTCAGGATCTGCTCGGCTGCCTGTTTGGCAGTACGGCCTTTGACTACCCACGCCGCAACCGAGAGCGGCACCTCTTTTTTCGGGTAACCGGCGTCCTGATAGGCTTGGGCGTCGGCGGCAGCCTGGGCGTATTCGATGGCTTTGAGCGGATCACCGGCCAAAACGGCGCGAGCACTGTCGGCCGCCGCGTCGACCTTGGAACACAGCTGCTCGGCTTCCTGCAGTTGCAGTTCGGCGACTCTGGATGCGTTCACCTGCCATTTTTCTCCATCCCAGTCATGGGCACTGGACGGCTGGGCCGGGCGCAAGCCTTCCTCGAACTGATGCAGTTCTTGAATGATGATCATCGGATCAACTCCCAGGACAAATGCACATTGATGGCTGAGGCAAAGTTGATCGCAATACCGTTGGAGTAATCGGCTTGAGAAAAACTCTTGATTCCCATACCAAATAACAACTCATCACTTGAGGCATTCCCCGAGCCGAGGGTGTGTTCGCTTTGAAAGACCTGCCAAAGCGAACGCAACTCTGCATGGTCGAAACTGGCCGATAGTGTGGAAACCGTCGTGTCGTTGACAACGTTACTCGTGAAGATTCCTACCGAAGCACCGACGGTGCTCCAGCCATCCCAGTTGCTGGAAGTAGTAACCGTCGGATTAAGGTAAGAATAGTTGCCCCCCAGCCATCCTCCCGGAGCAAAGGCCACCGTGGTAATACCGGTCGGATGCGGCGTGGGGTTACCCACCACCAATCTCGCCGCTCGGGCATGCGGATCAAGTGGCAGATAAACCACCCCATTGCCATTGACCGTCTGCGTCCAGGACAAGCGACTACGGTTGTAGATCGCTCTGACAGTGGGAATCGAACCCGGTCCTGCCGTGACGACCCACGCCAGGCAGATATCCAGTGGTGTCGACTGAAAACCACCGCCCGCCGCACCATTGACCGTGCCCTTCAAACCTTCCGGAGTAGCGTCATAGATCGTGCCGCGCTGCATGTAAAAGGTCAGCACGCCCGCAATCACCTGCGCCCGGAGGAAGTAGCCGGTACTTGGCAGCAAATCGGGACTGCTCCACAACTGTGTAGTGAACGTACGCGAGCGTCCCAACTGCCCCGCTATCACTTCTTGGCCGAGGCTGATCAGCACGCCGGCCGGAATCGAAACCCGCCCGCCACTGGTGGCAACCGCTGCTGGCGTGATCGCCAGACGACCATCCGGCGTTGCGACCGTGGCAGCCGGCAAAGACCCGATCGGCGACGCCGAATCCAGATTCCAGCCCTTGGCCGAAACGCTCTGGATCGCCTGCAACAGCTGATCGTATTTCTTTTCGTCCGGTGTCAGATCCCCGGCCTTGATCACGTTGAGAATTTCCTGCGTGACCCCGTTGCCCCAGTCCGCGGGGATCAGCGATCCCGGCGTGCCGGTCAACGGGTTTTCATCAACAAACTTCCCATTCACCAATCCGGCGCTGGGCACACTGTTCGGATAATCCATGGAGGGACCTCCCGCTAATTAGAGTGATGGTTTACAAGAATCTATTTCAGGCTTCGGGCCAGAAAGGATCTCAGGCGGGCAGATCGGGCCAGACCACGTCGTGTGGATACCCCGGTTGCTTGTCGATCTTGTTCAGAGCCAGTTTGTAGGTGGCAAATGCCTTGAATCGCTGCATATCGTCTGCCTCAAGCAACCCCGCGATATAAGCGTCCGCCATGCCGACGGTTTGCTGATCTGCCTCAGCCAACAGCTCATCGCGGCGAGCGAGGGCGGCCGCGCGCCGCTCGCCATCAATCATCTGCGAAGTGTTCGGCAGCGCATGCTTGGTGACCTTGCCATCGGTGTATCGCCAGATGCCGTCGCGCTCCTCAATCGTGCGCAGGAACAGTTCTTCGGAGATCTCCACAGCGCTGACAGGGATCTGCAGGTGGATGGCCGAGTCGTAGCGCCCAAGAAGTTCGCCCTGGGCATCGAAATCAATGTATTTCATCGTGTTCACCTTTCAAAAGCCCATGGCGAACCAGTTCCAGCCGCCGGGATCGACATTGGAAAAGCGCTGGAATTGGCTGAGCGAGAGTCTGTAAAAAGAAAAACGCAGATCCGCGAATGCCGGTGAGATATCGCTACCGGACAGAAAAAGCACAGAGTTCGGAAAGGCAATCGGATAGGTGATGGTTTCACTCAGTGCACCACCGGTGGCGAAGCCCCATTGCAGGATCAGGCCACTGGGCAAGCGCTGATATCCACCCGAAGTACCCAACGAAGCGGTGAACGCAGGCGAATACTTAAGTGCTCCATCACCGCCGTCCAATCCCCACCCACCGCCCAGCAACAGCCGGCGGAAGGTCATGTAACTGCCGGCGGCAAAAGACAAGGAAGCTCCCGCCGTTCCATTGGTCGTACCCAGGCTTTCACCGCTTTTGACTTTCACGGTCAAACCACCAGGTCCAGCGACGAGAGACACCAATCCACCCGGGGGAACACTCGACCATTCCGGCAGTGTTGCGGTGCTCGCTCCAGTGAAGATCGAGAGCTTGCCAACATCAGCGACCGTCAACGCCACATCCCCGACATAGTTGGTCTGCCCTGCCAGACTGCCCAGCGCGCGCTGAACGAATTCGGTCGTCGCCACCTTCTGACTGGCATCGAACTGCGGCGGCGTCTCATACAGTTTCTTGCCGCGCAACGCCTCAAGCAATTGCGTGTTGAGTCCCTCGGTGGGTTCGATACCGGCAGCCTTGATAACCGTCAAAACCTCTTCGGTCAGAGCGTTGCCCCACTCCGCAGGAATCAACGAGCCGGGGGTTCCGGTGATCGGGTTTTCATCGACAAAACGGCTGTTGACCAGGCCGACACCGGGCATGCTTTTCGGATAATCCATCCCCTCATTCCTCCCTAGTCATAATTGATATGCACCTTGGTATGCGCCGGCGCACTGCGGTGGATCAGGCACTCCAGTGCCGAGCCCGGGTTGACGCCGAAGCGTTCGCCCCAGTAGCTCGCGCCGTAGCGTCGACCGAGCAGCAGGCGGCCGCCGGTGTTGAGCGTCCACATGAATTGCGCTTCCCAGGTGCCCCAGTGCGCCGCGCCGAAACGCGAGCGGCCCATGCGGGGGGCTTCGTGTTCGGTGATGCTGGCGTTGGGGTAGCCCTGGCTTTTGGCGATGTCGAGGTAGTAGCCGACCGCCTGACTGCCCACCGCGAGCAAGCGCCGGCGTACCGCGAGGCGGCGGTCGTCGAACAGCGGCGTGGTGCCCAGGCACGGGTCGGGCAGTTCCATCACCCGTTCCCAGTCCGGCACCAGTTCGCTGACGCCGGCCGGGTCCATCTCGTTCAGCAGGTCAGCGGCGCGGGCGTCGAGGCGCGCCAGTTCGACGGCAACGCCTTGCAGCACATCCTCGAGCTCCGGAACGCGCTCCGGATCCCACGCCGGGCCGCTCGGCAGCAACGCGCGCAGCTGCGCCTGGTATTGCGCGGCGGTTCTTATGCCCCCCATACGCAACCTCCGAAGGTGAGCAGTTCGCTTTTCCCGGCAGGCACGTCAGCGGCCGGCGCGGTCAGCGTGTGGTCGTACTCACCGCCGGCGCTGCTGATGGCTTCGCGGATATGGCTGATCAGCAACGGCACGCCCAGATCGGCCTCGCGGTTGTGCAAGTCGCGCAGTTGCGCTTCGACGGCGGCGCGCACGGCGCTGGTGTCCGGATTGACGCTCTTGAAGCGATACACCACCGGCACCTGAATCGGCCGCTGCACGTGCACTTCCGCGGTCACCGGGCGCAGCGGTTCGATGTAGTCCTGAACCTCTGCCAATTGCTCATCGTTGGGCACCGGTTGCGGGTCTTCATCACGCATGATGAACACCGTCACCGTGCCCGGCCCGAGCAGACCGCCACGGCACCACGCGCGGGTCACGCCCGGCACTTCCAGCGCCCAGGTCTCGTAGTCGCTGGCCGAGCCACCGTGGGGAATCACGCGATAGGAACGGATCACCCGCGAGCGCAGCGACTCCAGACTTTCCCGCGCTACGCCGCCGCTGAGGCCCGGCGCCAGCACCACGAAACTGTTACCGACAACGCCGGCAATCGGCTGCACCGGCGTCAATGCCAGACCGGCATCGGCATTGCCGAGGCTGCCGGCATCCAGCGCCGCGATCGTGGTGGTGTTGCTGCCGTTAGTCGTTGTCCGGGCGGAGGTGACTTTGTAAGTCCGGCCATCGCTCGCTTGCAGCAGCGTGTCGACATCCAGCACCGCACCGGCAGTCGCGGTAAAACTGACGCTGCCGGTGGCGACTTGTGCCGGTTTGCGTGGCTGGTTCAGACGCAGGGCGGCGATGCGTTCAAGGGTCGATTCGTCGGCCTTGTCCGGCAGAATCTGTTCGGCAATCCAGTCGAGATAACCGTACAGGCCATAAGCGGCGCCGCCGAGAGTACGGGCCAGCACTTGCGCATCGGACTGGCGCAGCGAATCGCCGGCCAGGTCGCTTTGGGTGCGCTTGATCAGCACCGGCAGCGAAGGGGTTTCAAACGGCATAGATCACCTGCCAACTGTTATCGGGGTTGATGTCCAGACGTTCGCCGTCGGCCAGGGTCAGGACCGTGCGCAGGTTCAGGCGCTGGGCGTCGAGGCGTTCGCTGATGATGTCGATGGCGCTGCAGTGGCCGTCGTCGATCAGCCATTGCAAGGCTTCGCGGGCATAGAATTCGGCGTCCATCTGGGTCTGTCGGGTCAGCTTGACCCGGCGCAACAGCCACAGCCGCGAGCCGATGCGGTCGTCGGCGACGGTGGGAAAGGTGTCGCCCCACCAGCCGAAGCGCTCTTCGTCGTCGAGGGCGTCGTCATCGGCGGCGCGGCGCCAGGTGAACAGGCTGATGAGCACCGCGCGGGTCAGTGCGGCGTGGAGGTTCTGGCTGATAAGCATCATTTGCCTCCTGCCGGCGCACCGGTCTGGCCGCTACCGGCCTGCACGCCGACGTGCACGTGTTTGATCTGGCTGATGCCGCCGGCGAGCTGATCGCCGGTGGAGACGATCTTGCCGGTCTGGTTGATCACCGGCGTGTCGAAGTTCACCGCGCTGCTGGCGCGGATGTTCAGCGTGGCGGTTTCGATGTCGATGATCCGCCCGCGCTTGAAATGAATTTTGTCGCCCTCGTCGGTGTAGATCGCCACTTCGCCAGCGGCCAGCGACTGCAGGCGATAACGGCGGTCGGCGACCACCAGGGCGATGGCGTGGGAGCGATCGCCACCGAGAAAGGTGACGATGCCCTCGGCGCCGGCCAGCGGGTTGCTGGTGAAACCGTAGGGTTCGAAATGCTCCATATCGTCGTTCACCTCGCCGGCGGTGAGGCGCATTTGCAGCGATTGCAGCTTGGATGCCGAATTGGCGAGCACGACAGTGCCGCGCGCCAGCAGGCGTGTCAGTAGGCTCATGAATTTGTCCTTCAAAAGATGGGCACGACGCGGTCAACTGTAGGAGTGAGCCTGCTCGCGATGGCGTCAGTGCAGTCGACCTTTCAGTGGCCGGTCTACCGCTTTCGCGAGCAGGCTCACTCCTACAGGGGCGGTGTCAGGCCGAAGATTTTTTCGGGGGCATCGGATCAGGATCGAAGGTATGCGGCGGCGCCACTTGCAGAGTGGTCACCGAGCCTTGCGCCGACAGCGAATACGTCACTTTGGAGATCAGCATGTCACCGTCGAAGCCGAGCACCGGGTCCTTGACCTTGACCAGCGTGTTGTGCCGCCACAGATCGCCGTTGGACTGGCGCCAGCCCTGTACCTGATAAGTGGTGGTCAGCGCCCGCCCCATACGGGTGGCGCTCTCCCATTGGGCGCGTTGCTGGGCCAGCTCGAAGGTCAGTTGCGTGCCTTCGTTGATCACTGTGGTCCGGCGGCGTTTGAAGGACAGGTCGGCCGCGCTGGATTCAACCTCGCTGACCGCCGCCCCGCTCTTCTTGTCCGAACCTTTTTGCTGGCCGATCACCCGGTACTCGGAGAACACCTGGCTGTAATCCATTGGCGCGTTGGCCGACAGGATGTTCTTGCCCAGTTCCAGCGCATCGCTGGCGCGTCCACCGCTGCCGGGTTTGGCCAGCACCAGCCGGCCCTGCTCGTCATCGGTGGAAAACACCCGCAACAACGAGAGCAGACGGTCGATCGACTGAAACACCGTTTCACCCGGCACGATCGTGTGCCGGGTCAGTCGCGTTGTCTCGGGGATCTCATTGACCACCGATTGCGAGTACTCCTGCACCAGCGCCAGGACGATGCTCGACAGCGGTTGGTCATGCCATTGATTCGGCCGGTTGGTGGCCGCGCAATCGACCAGATCCTGAGTCTTGGAACTGCCTTCGATGCTCAGGCTGATCTGCCGTCCGTCATAGCTGATCGGTGCCTTGAATACGTAGCCGGTGAGCACCAGATCGTTGCCGATTTTCACCTCGCACGGGTCGCCGGGCTTGATCGGTTTGTCCACCGTCTGCCCCGGCCATTGCCAGGTGATGTCGAGTTTGAAGGTGCGGAACTGGCGCTCCAGATCAGCGGTGATTTCCACGCTTTTCCAGCCGCCGTATTCCATGTTGTCGACGGTCAGCGTGACGCGGTTATCCATCTCGCTCATGGCTTACTCCCCCGACACTTTCACATCGTTGGGTGAGAACCCCGGATGGTTCATCGCATTTCGCTGAACCACTTCGGTCACCCGTGTCGCATCGCCAAATTGCTTGTAGGCCACGACCAGCGCCGGAAAGCTTTCCTGGAACGACTTGCTGACCTGCCGCACACCGGACGACGCCACGGCTTTGAGATGCGCAATCAGCGCCTCTTTCACATCGCTGATGGCCTGGTAGTGCGCAGGATCGGCCTTGTCCAGCATCGGATTGATCGCCACTGCCACGGCGTCACGCAATGCCTGCATGTCGTCACTGACCGGGACTTCCTGACGGGTCACCGGGCTTGTCGCCTGCTGCCCGACCGTGGTTGTCGACTGCAGTTTCACCGGCGTGGTCGCCACTGGCATCGACGCCACCCACTGCGCGACTTTGACCAGTATCGTGTCCTGCACCAGATCGGCCATGGCTTGCGCCGCGGCGTTGGTGTCCTTGCCGGTGGTGATCTTCGGCGCGTCAGCCTTGCGGATGGCTTCGAGTTGTTGGGACACGTCGGCAATCACGCCACGGTAGCCCTCCTTCGCGAACTCCTTGAGCTCCTTGATATCGCCGAGCAAACCCTTGAACTCCGCCGCTACTTCCTTGGGCAATTCCTTGACGGCTTTGACCAGTTCAGTGATTTGCTTGTACTGCTCGATCAGCGGTTTGAGCTGCTCTTTGATCACCTCATAGACCCCGGTCAGGCTGTTGCGCAGATTGGCGATGCCGATCCGCGCGGCCTTGATCAACGTCATCGCCTGCTCGAAGCGCGCCACCGCAGAACCCAACAAAGTGTCAGCCTTGGCCAACAGGACTTTTTGCGTACTGACGGTGGCGGTCGGGAACGGCAACGGCCGGTCGGGGTAGAACTTCAGATTGAACGTCACCAGCCCGCCGTCCTGGCGGGTGTGGGTCATGTCGCACTCACCGACCTTGACTTGCAAGCGTCCCAGCCACGGGTGCACCAGCTCGCCACTGCCCTGCTCCAGCGCCTTGAGCAGCTTGTCGCGCTGCTCCAGGCAATCGGCGCCGATGATGAACGCCGTCAGATCGTGGGTTTTGGCCTGCTGGCCCAGATCCTCGAAATACGGCAGGTCGCGCTGCGGGTATTCGTGCAACTGACCTTTGCGACCGACCGGGGTTTTCGCCTGATCGATCCAGAACCCGACACCGCGAAACGATGCCGGCAACAAACGGTCACGCCAGTTCATTGGAACCTCCTGCCGACAGCGAGCGATAGCCGATGCGCGAAGACAGCGCCAGCCCGGGTTGATTGGTTTGCGGTTGATCGGTACGCAGCCCTGCCGGCGCATTTTCGAAGCGCACGGTCAGGCCGCCTTCGAGTTGCGTACGGTTGTTGGCGGCGCTTTGCTGGATCAGGGCACTGGAGGATTGCGGCAGCGATCCGCCTTGCAGCGCTCCGTTTCCAGCACGTACGGTACTCGCGCCAAAGAATGCCGGCGCCAGCTCACCCTTGCCTTCGGCATTGGTCTGGCGCTGCGCCTGGGTCAGAGTTTCGACCTTGCCGGTGACCTTGGCGATCAACCCGGCGAAACCTCCGTCGAACAGCTCCTTGATCGGCGCGATGACGGTTTGCAGCTTTTGCCACAATTCGCCGAACCACCCGACAATCGGCCCCCAGCTCTCGATGATCTGGTCCAGAGGTTTCCATTCGAACAGGGTGTGCAGAAAGTCCACGACCGGCGCAGACGCTGCCAGCACAACATCCCACAGCGCCGAAAAGACTTCGCCGATCGGCTGCCAGTACTGAGCAATCTGCTCCAGCGGCGACCACTCGAACAGGCTGGTGAAAAAGCCTTTGACCCGCTGCACTGACGTTTGCAGTGCCGTCCAGATTGGTTCGAAGTACCCGACGACACTACCCCATGCGCTGGTGATCATTTCCATCGGGAAATAATCGAACAGTGCCCGCAATGTATCCCGGGTGCTTTGCACAGCCGATTGCAGCGTCGTCAACACCGGCTGCAAGTACGCAACAACACCGCCCCACGCGCTGGTGATCATCTGCATGGGTGAGAAATCGAACAACGACACCAGAAACTCTTTAGCCGGCTGCGCGACTTTTCGCAGGCCGCTGAACATCGGTTCGAAAAACCTGACAACACCGCCCCACGCACTGTTGATCATCTGCATCGGCGAGAAATCGAACAGGTTTCTGAGGAACGTCATCACCGGCACACTCAAGGCCTTGAGCAGTTCCCATATCGCCGAAAACAGTCCGGTCAGCGGCCCCCAGTTGTCGAGGATCATGCCGTACGGTGTCCAGGAGAAAACCGTTTTGAAAAAGTCGACTACCGGGCGGGTGACCGCTTTGACCTTGTCCCAGATCCCCGAGAAGAAGCCCGTGACGGGTTGCCAAAGCGCCGCCAGCGTATCGAGCGGTTGCCAGTCGAGCACCGAGCGCAAGATCGCCATGGTACTCGCCCCGGCGCTTTTCACGCTTTCCCACATGCCGGTGAAGAACGCGCTGATTGGTGTCCAGTTGGCATAGATCAAACCGGCCGCCACCGCGATGCCCATGGCGATCAGCATGATCGGATTGGTCTTGAGCACCATGCTCATTACATCGAACACTTGCGTGGCGCCGGTGACAGCGGTTTGCATCGCCGAGAAGGCAATTGCCCCCGCAGCCAGGCCTTCCACCAGTTTCGGGTTGTCGGCAAGCAGGCTGCCGAACTGAGTCAGCATCGGCTCAAGCCCAACGACCACAGCACCGACCGCCGGCACCAATGCGGCATTCACCGCATTGGAGACCTTCTCCATCGATGCACTGAACACGTTCATGTTCTGCGCAGCGACTTTCGGTGCGGCGGGCAGGTCGACGGTTTTCGCCGTCTCGCTGACTTCAGTCAACTTGCCCTGAAATGCCGCCGCCGATTTGATCCCTTCCACGAACGGCGTGATCACGCTGCCGCCCTTGAACAGACCGCTGATGTCCAGTTTGCCGAGTCCGGTCTGTTCGAGATTTTTCTTGAAGCTCTCGACCTTTACTCGCAGGGCGCCGAGTTTGGGCGACAGTTCATCGATGCCCGTGATCAGCACCGGCGCTTTCACTTTCTTTTCTTCGTCTGCCATCACTGCACCTGCTGCATCGCATTGATCCGTTGCGCGTGCTCCAGCGATTCGCGGAGCACATCCAGTGGCCTGGCCATCATCTGTTCGGGGTCAACCTTCCAGAACCAGGCCAGGTCATAGGCGACTGCGATCAGGTCGGTGATGGCTCCGACGCCGCACTCATGAAAAAACTCGCAACGACCCAGCTCAGCGCGTTGAGGTCAGCCAGATCGAGCTGGTTGACCGACGACGGTGGAATACCGGCGCACACGGCGATGTATTTGGCCGCCACGTCCATGTCGAGGCTGACTTCTTCGCTCTTGTCGATCTTGTACGGCAGCGCCTTGATCGCTCGCACTTCCTGCACCGTCGGACGGCGCAGGACGAGTTCGGTCAGGGGCTCGCCGTGAGCTTCGATCGCAACCTGAAGCTTCACGGCGCCGCTCATTGCCAGGTCCCCTTGATGCCTTCGAATTTCAGTTCGATGGTGGCGTCATCGCCCTTGGAAACCGGCTCTTCGACCAGGTAGGCACCGGCCAGCACGTAGACTTTGCCGTTGCTGAATTCGCAGGTGACGGTGATGTCGGTGCCTTCGATCAGCTTTTTCAGCGGGAAGTCGGCGGTGTGCAGCGCGGTCACTTTGAACGACGGCGCGACGTCGGTTTCCTTGTAGAAACCCGGTACGACGGTTTCGCGTTTGACGGCCATCAGCGGGGCTTCGCAGCCGCCGTTGATAGTCAGTTGTGCACCGTCGACTTTGACGTAGCAGGTGCCTGCAATCACTTGACCCATGGTGTTACTCCCTTCAAATAAAAAGCCCACGCGAGGTGGGCTGAATGCTTACGGTCAAACGCGGTTATCAAGCCGCGTCGTCGTACTGCAGACGGAATTGGTTGAGCAGTGCGAACACTCGCAGACCGTTGATGTAATCCGGCGGGAACAGCACGTTCACGCGGCTCGGGTCCTGCACGTCGCGCTCGACGATCAGGTGCTCGGCGAACAGCTCGGCGTTTTCCACGTGGCCCTCCAGTTCCAGCTTGGCGTACTGCGCGATCAGCTCACCGCGAATGGTCGCCGGGGTGACGATCGGCTGGCCGGCGCCGAAACGCGTGCCGTCGGAAGCCAGTTTGTGGCGACCGTATTTGCTGGTGATCACGCTTTGCAGACGACGCACGATGAACGCCGACTGGTGCATGGTTTCGCTGTCCAGGTAGGAGTTGTCGGCCTGACCGTAAGCGTTCTTCTGGTAGGTGGTGATCGAACGCTGGATGCGCACGTAACCGCCTTCGTAGTAAGCGGTGGCGATGCCGTAGTTGAGCAGCGACTGACGCTCGGTCAGGGTGAAACGCTCGCTGGCCGGCGCCGGATCAACGCCCGGCAGGCTGCCGCTCTGGGTTGGACGGCTGGCGTCGGCGGAGATGAACACCGCAGTGCGCGCCGCCAGGGCTGCTGCTTGTACCCAGAACGGTTGCGGTACGCCCGGCTCCAGCGCCTGAATGGTCATGTGCTGGTCATTGCGCGCCTGGCCGGCTGCGACCAGCGTGCCGACGGTGCCGCGCTTGGCGCTGTAGACGTGACCGAACAGTTGCTTGGCCCAGGACCAGCGACCGGTGCTGTCATCCATGACCGCTTGCCAGGTGTTGAGGGTCGACAGATCCGACCATGGCAGTGCGATGAACTCGAACGGTTCGTCACCCAGTGCCGCGACGGCTGCGACCTGATCCGGTACGCCGGCGCCGCCAGTCATGGCGGTGATGGCGGTGGTCAGGCCGGCCGGGGTCTCTTCGCCGTTGCTCTTGCCCAGGCGATTGAACTGCAGGCTGATGTCGTTACCGCTGTCGCCGGTCCATTTGGCGTTCAGGGTGACCACACCTTCGGCTGCCGCAGCGCTGACCGGCAGATCGGCCGTGGCGTTGATTTTCTGCGCCAGTGCAGTGGCCGCTTGAGCAGCGGTGGCACCGTTGACCACGGTGGCCTGCACACGCACACCACCGACGTACAGGTTGAGCACGCCAGCCTGGGTCGCGGTGCCGGTCAGGGTCAGCACGCCTTTGGCGATGGCGCCTTCAGCGTTGTGCAGCGGCAGGCACCAGATCTCGCCGATCGGGTCGGACTTGCGGAAGGTCTCGTACATCGAGGCGAGCATCGAGCCCTGACCACCGATGCTTTTTGCCAGCGCAACGCTGGAAACCAGCACCAGTTTGCCGACTTCGGTCGGGGCAATGTTGTCGTTGACCTGAGCCACGATCAAACGACGCAGGGTCGAGCTCGCGCTATTGGCGGCCGAGTTGTCCATTTCGGCATAGAACAGCGGTACACGAATGTCCGCGGGGATGTTGCTGAATCCGATCGCCATTATTTGGCTCCCTGTGGTTTAGCCGCTTTTGCGGTTTTGAGTGTGATATCGCCGTCGGCCAGACGCCGGCGCCACCAGGCGCTGTCCAGCACTTCACGGCCTTCCTTGGGCAGCAGATCGCCCGCTTCCGGGTCTGGCACGGCACGGCCAGCGGCCGGCAGTACGGTGATGCGATTGCTCATGGGGTTACGTCTCCAGAGAAAGTCAGTTCCACGCGCCCGTCAGGGCCCGGGTGTTTCAGGTTGGGGTCGGCCGGGTCGATTGCATCGACCCGCACGGTGACCCCGGTAAAGGACGACAAACCGTCCAGTTCACGTTCGTACCAACTCTCCGCAGGCTGACTCGGCAGATTGCGGCCGAGCTGGAACTCGGCAAAAAAGCGCAGCCGATAGAAGGCCCGGCTGCTGTTGATCGAGACCATTTCGCCGCCGTCGTAGACGATGGCGCTGTAGTCGGTGCCCGGCTTGAACCCCACCAGTGCGCGCCACAGTTCGGCGCGAAGGTCGTGCAACAGATCCAGCGCTTTTGTAGCGTCGGTTGCGTCAAGCGCGAGGACGATTTCCAAGCGGTCGCGGATCGGTTGGGTGGTGAGGTTTTGCGCGGTGCTGTTGCTGGCCAGATCGGCCAGCGGCAGCACGTGGGCCGAGGGTGTTGGCAGATCGGCATTGCCTTGCAGCAACGCCAGATCGACACCCACCGAAATGTGATTGGCAAAGCCAGGGCATTGCCCACGCAGTTGCGTGAGGATCGGGGTGATCTTCATGGTGGTGTTCCAGAGTGTGGGGGAGTTACCGCAGGACCAATGTGGGAGCGAGCCTGCTCGCGAAGGCGGTGCCACATTCAAAATCAATGTGCCTGACACACCGCTATCGCGAGCAGGCTCACCCCTACAGGGGACTCGTGGGCTGTGAGATCAGTCCTTGGCTTCAGCCTTTGGATCGAGGCAAGCGGCGTCGATCACGCAGCGATAGCTGTTCTCGCGATTACCACTGGCGGTGACTTTTTCGATCGACCAGCGCCCGCGCATGAAGTCCGGCCAGGTCTCATCGAGCAACACCAGACCTTCGGCCGCCAGCAGTGGATTGCCGGGACAGGTGATTTTCACCTTGTATTTCTGCCGGAGCATCTTGCGCACTTCGCCCTCGCCGACGGCGATCGCGTCGGCTTCGCTGGGTTGTTTCTGGCGGAGGGTCTTGAACGGCGCAAGCCCCGTTTCAACCCAGCGCAATACACCTGCGGCGCCATCCCAGAAACAGGTCTTGCAACCCTTGGTCTGCTCGCGGGCAGACTCCTCCTGCGTGGCGCTGACGAACGCGTGATCGCCGGGACGGTTATTGCTGGTCACCGACAATGTCACGTCCGCCAGCACCTGGCCCGACAACGATTTGACCTGGCCGGGACGGGCCAGCACGTACATGTCGTTGTAGGGTTTGGTCACCGCGTTGTACTTTTTCGCCAGGCGCGTCAGAAAGCTCATATCGGTTTCGTTGGACTGGTCGACGTGCTCGATCCTGATCATCGACACCTCGGGTGCGACGCGCGGTGAAAAGCCGTGGAGCGACACCAGTTTTTCAAACAGCGCACCCAAGGTGGTCGGGCCATGACTGGCCGTGCGGCGTTGCTTGAAGCCCGTCTCATCCTCCTTGCTGAACGGCGCCGCCGTGGCCACCAGGGTCAGGCGAAACGGGAACAGCGTCGGCGTCAGGCGCGTCACTTTGAACTGGCCCTTGTCGACCATTCCCGATTCCAGATAACCGACCTCCAGGCCGATTTTCCCGCCCAGATCCGGCAGCCCTTCGAGGCCTTCAAGATCGATCGTCAAGGTCAGCTGATCGGACTCGAAACCGGCAGCATCGATGTGCTCCCAACTGATCAGGCGTTGATTGAGCAGGGCCGAATGAGCCCCGTAGAGTCTTACCGCAGGCGTGAAACCCAGTGCCATGCAACCTCCTTAATCCCAGGCCGTGACCGGTTTGATCGCCGCCGGTTTCGAATCGAGTTCCGGCAGCACCACCCACACGCCGGCGGGCAGGATCGGACCGTGTTCAGCCAATGTCGGATTGAGTTTCCACAGGGCTTCTTCAATGGCGTCATCACTGCGCCCGGTTTCGCGGTAGAGCAACAGATTCACCGAATCACCGGCCACGCTTCGTACCTTACGCATTGTTGAACTCCGTTAATCCGACCACCCACTTGATCACCATCGCGGTGCCGTCATCGATGACCTCGCTCTGGTTTTCATCGATGCTGTTGATCCGCCACAGGCCCCAGTTGCGACCAATACCATCAATCAACGGCAGCGGCACCCGCAGCGCCTGAAGGGCGCGCAACTCATCGAGTCGCTCCATGGCCACGGCATACATCGAGGTGCCGCTGATGGTCAGCGTTTCCGCTTTCTGCCCGGTCTGACTGGACTTGGGTTTGCTGGTCAGGATCTGTATGTCGCTCCAGCCACCGTCGGACTTTCGCGCCAGTGTGCTGTAGGCGAAGTTGCGCGAAAGGCCGAAGATGAAACTGCCCAGCGCCATTTGTTGTTTCATCAGGCGACTCCATCGGTCAGGGCTGCGTCACGGCGGGTGGCGAGAGCGTTGGTGCCCACAGCGGGTGTGAATGCGGTATCGAAATGGTTGCGCATAACCTGCGAAACCACATCGCCGATTTTTTCGGCATTGAGCGCATCACTGCCGCTGATCTGCACTAACGGCGAGTAGGTGTAATTGGGGAGTGACGTCTGAGCGCTGGACAGATCCTTGGCCACTTGCGCGGGGGGCGCGAGTTTGTCCTCGGCAGGCGTCGCCAGTTGTTCACCGACGTAAGAACCGAGCATGCCGCCCAAAGTCCCCCCGATGAAAGTACCGATGCCAGGCGCAATCAACGATCCGATCGTGGCACCAATTGCAGTTCCGGCCAGTTCGCCGGCGGCGCCTTTGACCGCTTTGTCATCACCCTCTCGCCAGCCCTTCAGGCCAGTGTAGGCTGCACTCACGATGGCCAGCGGCGCGCCGGCCTTCACTGCCGGCATTGCACTGGCAAGTCTGGGCAGCAAACTGCCGCCGAGACGCTGTACCGCCGGCACCTGTCGGGCGGCAATCTTCTCGATTGAACGCGGCGTCCAACTGCCGATTTTATCAGCCCACATCTCGAGGCCGATTTTCGCGTTGTCAATGAAGGGCAGCACTCTTGCCGTAACGCCCCGCAAACGACCACCCCCGCCGCCTGAACGCGACAATACCCTGGCAGTTTTTTGCCGAGTCGGTGAGCGACTGGTTTTGTTCTTTTTTCGAGGGCGATCACCGCCTTCATCTCCGGTAATCACATCACCGATTTCAGGCGGCAATCGGGTGGTGGCCAGACGCAACAGCTTTGTCGTAACCGCACCGAGCACAGCCGTCGCACCGCTCTTCAGGGCAGCCGCCACAAATGGCACGGTGACAGCGCCCAGCACGACCAACCCTGCGGTGAGGGCGGGGAATGCTTCTGCCGCTGTACTCGCTACATTGACCAGCGCCGTAAGTGCGACCGCGAGGCCATCCGTGATCGGCGCCAATGCGGAACCAACCGCAGTGGATAGCCGATTGAGACTGGCATCCAACGCATTCCAGCGCCCTTGCGATGTATCGCCAAAAGCTTCGGCCGTTTTCGTCGCGGCACCGCCCCCAGAACCCAGTTCCGAGGTTGCATATTGGTGCTTGTCGGACACTCGTGTGAAGGCTGTCTTGACGTCGTCGGGCTTCTTCAGCAACTCGAGAATGCTTGTACTGCTCTCGCCAAACAGCGTCTTCGCCGTGGCTGCACGTTCGGGTACGGATTGTTTACTGAGTGCTGCGAGCACCGAATCAATCGCACCTGGCGCATCCGTGCGCATCTTCTCACGCAACGATTCGGGGTCCAGGTGCAACCGGGTCATCGCTGAACGCTGTTCGGTTGAAGCAGCGTTTCCTTTGCCGAAGGCAGACGTAAAGCTCTTCAATGCCGCACTGGCACCGTCCTTGTCCGCCCCGCTGTTCAACAGCGCAGTGGCAAACGCTGCCACCTGTTCCGGTTTCATTCCCGATGCAACGGCACTCTCGCCCGAGCGCTGAACGACCGCGCCGATATCGGCAGGCTTGGCATCCAGACCGCTGCTGCCCAGGTAACTGACCGCATCGGCCAGATCCTGTCCCTGGTATCGATCAAGCTTCAAGGAGGAACGCCAGACCGCGAGCATTTCCCCCGCGGCCTTGACGTCAATCCGGAAGGCTGTGGCATTGATCGCAGCGTCGCCGGAATACGCTCTTAGCTCTGTCGCCCGCTGATCACCCTTGGCGCCGTCGGCAATACCAGATCGCGCACCGACCTGCTGGATTTGCAACAGATCCGCACCAGTCGCGCCACTGGCTGCAACCGACCGCTGAGTCGCAAGTTCGAGGGTTTGCTCTGAATGCGCTTGAAGCTGGTCTTTGTTGAGTCCAATCAACTGATTGAGCTCAACCAGCGCCGTCTCGTTAGCCATCGCCGATTGCAGTTTTTTCGGTGGCGGACGCTGCTCGATTTCCGCCTTGAGTTTTGACTTCGTCTCACTATTGGCGGCTGGCGGCGCCGCGACGACCTTGAACAACGATTGCTGGCTCACCAACAGCTCGCGCAGCTTGATCTGCTCCTGCGTCAGCAACCGGATGTCCTGGCTTGCCAACGCCAGTGTCAGGTTCAGATCCTGCAGCGGTTTGCCGAGGTTATCGGGCAACGTAAATCCGCCGTTTGTGTTGCCGCTCTCACCGGCGTATGCGAGCGCATACTTGCTCTCTGCCATGCCGCTCTACTCCTGTTTCACGCCAAGGCGAGTGATCGCTATGTCGTAGCGGCGCAACGCCTTTTCGGCGTCCCATTCCAGAATCTCCGCCTCACTTACCGGGTAAATGAGCGGGACGATATCGAGGATTACTTCGATGTCGCGTTCCGAAAGTAGGCCGCCGGCTGGTTTAAAAAATCGTCGATGCGCACCTGCAATTGGGTCCAGTCAGGGACAGTCAACTGGGCCAGATCGGGGATCATCAGACCGGTGCAATGGGCGGTGATGAACTCGGCGCGTTCCTTGGCCGTTTTCAGTTTCTTCATCACTTTGGTGGCGCGCAGTGCGGGCATTTCCAGCGACAGCGAGGTCACGGTGCGGCCGGTCACGGCGAGCGGTTGCAGCAGTTGCACCTGGTCGGGATCGTCAGACTTTTCCGCGTCTTCGACCTGCTCGAGAAAGTACGCCGCTGGACGGGTCGACATCTCGTGCACGTACTGGGCGATGCTCACATAGTCCGGGCGCTTGAGTTGGTCGAGTTCCTTGACCGACAGGCCGGTGGCGAGCAGCGCCAGTTCGAAGAACTGATCGTCTTCATCATCACCGGCGCGCTCCAGCGCTTCTTTTTGCGCGGCGTAGAACAGTGGCTTGAGCTGGATCGATTCGATCTGCGAACCGTCGTCACCGGTGATCGGCGACAGCAGGTCATGCTGGGGTGGCATCCACGACATGAATGAATTCCTTGGTGATTCTTGAGGGGTGTAGCAATTCCCTTGTAGGAGTGAGCCTGCTCGCGATAGCGGTCTTTCAGGCACATTGATGTTGAATGTGCTGGCCTCATCGCGAGCAGGCTCACTCCTACAGGGTTTTGTGGTGATGGGAGGGTTACGGCATCAGCACCGCACGACGCGCATCACCGAGGATGTCGACGCCGTTGAGCACGAACTTCTGGGTGCGTACGTCGATGTCGATCACCGGGATGCCGTTTTCCAGGCGGTTGTAGGTGCGGCAGGAAAGCTCCAGTGTGGTGATGGCTTTGCTACCCATTTTCAGCGCATCCTCAGCCAGAGATTTCAGCTTGCCGCCTACTGTGTGATAGGTGAACCAGGTGTTGCCGTCCTGATCCTGACCGGCTTCACGCACGTTCAACAGAATGTCGTCGCCCAGCTTCACACCCATCGCCAGCAACACTTCAGCACCGGTGCCTTGCAGCTTGAGCGTGGCGTTCAGTGGCTTGGCGCTCTTGGCCATTTCCTCAACGATGAAGCGCCCGCCCGTCATGCTCTCCATGTCGAAGTCGATTTTCGGCGGGGTGAACTCTTCCACGGTCGCCGACAGCGGCAGGCCTTGCAGGGTGGCCGCGATGGCCTGTCTTACGCGGTTGGTAAACATTAGAGAACGTCCTCCAGGAACTGCTCGATGATTTCATCGCGGGCGTTGAGTTGATAAACCATGTGTTCGTTCGGCGCGTAGCGGCCGTAGTCGATGACCACGTACCAGGTGCCGTTCTTGTACTTCTCGACGCTGTTGAGTTCCGGGTGCAGATAGACGCTGCCGCCAGGAATGGTTTCGTCGGCGACCAGGGTCTGCATCCAGTCGTTGATGCGCTTGACCTCCTGATCCATGAACGACTTGGTCAGGTTCTTGGCCATGGCTTTCTGGCCGGCCTTGACCAGCTTGCGGCTGATCGCGTCTTCCAGACCGACGTAGCTGATGAACTTGCCGGTGATCGAGCGGTTACCCAGCAGCGAGAAGCCGCCGAGCACGGTGCGGGCGTAGTAGCTGACGCCGTAACGGTTGAGCAGATCGCCTTCGGTGGAGGTGTCGAGGATGTTGTACTCAACGACGCGGGACACGTCTTCGGCGTAGGTCACCTGGTTGCCCGGGCTCTCCCACTGCTTGACCTTGGCCAGCGCGGCAATCGCCAGGCTGGACGGCGCGAGGAAGACGTTTTTCTTCGCCGCTTTCGAGTACACGGCGGGCATGTTGTGCACCACCAGGCAACGGTCGAAACCGAGATCGGCGCCACCCAGTTCCTGGCTGTAAGTCACTTGGTCAGCGACCGAAGCATCCTTGCCGTCCAGAACCACACGGGCCTTGATGCGCTTGCCGAACGAGGCGAACTCGCTGGCCACCGCTTTGGTGCCGGTGAAGCCCGGCGCGCCGATGATGGTCAGGTCTTCCGGGACGCTGCCCAGTGCGGCCAGACCGAGCTTGCGGCCGGTGGTTGGATCGACGCCGCCGATCACTGCGTTGACGGTGTCAGCCGGAGTCGCGCCCGCTTCGACGATGACCACATAGACCGGCACCTTGACCACTTTGAGGATCTGGTAAACCGCGTGGTACAGCGTGCCCTCTTCGGCGCCGGTCGGATCGAGCAGCGCGTGGGTGGTGAAGCTGTTGATGCGGAACGGGGCGTTACGCGGAATCAGCGGATCGGCTTTCGGCGCGGTGCCGACCAGACCGATGACGTTGTCACCCAGGCCACCCATGGCCTCGGGGGATTCGGTGGCATTGACGGTAATGCCGTTGTGCTCGAAGTTCAGAACCTCAGCCATGGTTAGTCAGCCTTCTTGGCAGCGGCCTTTTTGGCCTGGGTGGAGGGTGTTTTCAGTTCAAGTCGACCGGCGCTGTGCAGCGCGTTGGCTTCGACGTCGAGCAGATCAAGGTCTTGACCGACGCTCGACCAGTGCCCACCGCCGGTGGGGAATGGGACGAGCACGGTGTAGGTTTGGCGAACAGACATTTGCGAACTTCTCCAGACGCAAAACACAAAAGCCCCATGAAGAGGCTTTATGTGGACGAAAAAAAACCGCTTTCGCGGTGTGGGGGATTACTTCACAAAAGAGGGCAATTCAGGCCAGACCAGTTCCGATGGTTGCTCCACCGTTTCAGGAATGTCTCTAAGTGCCTTCCGGTAAGCCTTGATGTGCTCCAGTTGCTCTGCAGTAACGGGATAATCAGGCAATTGAGTGAAGTCAGTTGCGCGCAACAGTTGATCCCGACGGTTTCGAATTGCAGCCCATTCGATTTCAGGCATGGGCACTGCCAAGGGCAGATCGCCCGTCGTGTTTTCTGGTTGCTCGGTCATACTTACTCCTTAATTGAACAAAACAGTCTCAGCCAAAGACAACTTGGTTTTCAAATCACCTAAATTGAATAGGCGGCCGTTACCCACTCGCATGGTATCAATCCGTATCGTTGTGTAATAAATATTCGAAAGCAGTATGCGCATAACAACATTGCCGTTTGAGTCGACGTAAACAGCAGGCGCCATATTGCCAAAGGCCGAAACATTCTGCAGCTTACGCTCTGGCTGATAGCAATAGCCAACCAACGTCTCTTCGATAATTTTCGCGGTACCGTAGCTATAACCTTTTATATTAAACCAGAACATCTCCGAATTAACATTGATGTTAAGCGGGGTTTTGAAATGCATATAAACATTCAAACTGGTGCCAAGATCAGTAGCGACAAAATCTCCCTGTGCCCCCACTGTCTGAACACCACCCGTGCCCGTAACAAAGCCTTGCAGTATGTTTCGACGGATAGTACCGAGCGCATAGGGATCGCCTTCGACATCCTTTAGACTTCGCCACTCATTGAACTGACTCAATGCAGTAGCCATAGTGGTATTAATGCTGCCAATTTTTCCATTCACGACGCTGGTCAAATTATTTGCAGCCGTAACCAGCGATGCAACAGTGGTTTCTAGACTCACGTTAAATTTCCTATTTATTAATAAGCTGACGCAACAGACTGACGAAAACATTCGAAAACTGACAATTGCAATCGCGTTTTCTATCTGGTTTCAAGCGCCATCACGCGCAATAAAAGCTGAACATGACGTGCCATATTATCGATATCAGCACATGCTAAAGCCGTAAACTCTTCACTCAATAGAATATTGAGATTCTCCGTCCCCACCGTAACGCTCACACTGTCCGTCGGCAGTGGAGAAACGTCCAAGGTGAATTTTTGCAATATGCGAGCAGCACTTGCTTTATATGTCAGTAACTTTCCGGCCACCGAGTAAACTGCCAGTAGGGTGCCACTGGCGAGATAGAAACCAAACTCTCCGATTTCATATTCATCGGGGCCGCTGAACAGCGCGCCCATCCTGAGTTGCCCCGACCCCAGGTCCTCATAATCAACAATCGCAACGCGCTGGCGCTCATCTCGAAGCGCTGTCTCGCTCCCACTCGGGTCATATCGAGCCGTACCGGCGCCGATATGAGTAATCTCGCCTTTCAAACCCTGGTTTTTTGCCTGCAACACTTCACCCAATCCCACAGAGGTGAAGCGAACCAGGCGTGTAATTTCATCCGTCATAACTGCGCTCTTCAATCATTAATTGTGATGCGCTGGGGCTCCCAGCGCGGATTGGCCTCGCGTCATTACTCACGCAGGAAGCGCAGAGCTTAGAGACCACTCACATTCAGAAAGCGGAAACGATGCACCTGCGTTGAACTCAGCCAGAGCAAACATCTTGATTTCTGGCAAAGCCGTCGCCTGGTTGTTGTCATGCATGTTCAGGCCAGGATCGACGGCGACAGCAAATTGCAAACCTGCGTGGGTCGTGTGAACAATGGTGATGGTTGCTTCATCACGCTCACTTTTGGCCGCATTGACTCGTCGTATCAATCGATTGTGATCACCACTCGACCAACGAGTACCAATCAGTGCCTGCACATCAAAGGAGTAAGGAACGCCGAGCGGCCTCTGCTGATACCACGCTGAAATGTTCGGCGTAAAACCCAGTGATTCCACCGCATGGCTCAGCGCTCTGCGGGTACCAGCCTGACGCTCGATCTGCCAGGAAAGCGAAACTGTCAGACGCTTTTCAGACTCGCTAGCATCGGCGTCCCATTCACTTACACCGCGATCCGCTGCCAGATACGGCAGGAATGCGACCGGTGTCTCGCTCGGATTCATCAATTCAGGGAACGGCGGCACGATGCGATCAAGCAGTGCGCCGAAGCCCAGATCCAGCCCGCGCTCAAGTGCCGAGCTGTTAGCTGGCAACAAACTCGGACGATGCGTTGGCTCACTCATAGCGTCAGCACCTCGACCTCGACCGCCGTGCAGTACGGCGCCTGAAACGCAGTGGTCACGATCGGCGCCAGCGGTTCAAGAATCTGCAACTGCACGGCGCCGGCGCTGTGCAACGTGTAGTCGATCCAGCTAGGATCGACCCGCCCTTCGAGGCGATGGCAACTGTCGGCGTAGGCCTGCAATTGCTGTTGCGCGGCGACTTTGGTCAGACCCGAATCGGGGCCGGAATTGATCTTCGCCACCACGCGAATCTTGTAACGCTGAATCTCAGCAGCCTTGACCGTGACCAGGTCGGTTTCCGGTCGCACATCAGGGCGGGCGAAGTGCTGGCGCACACCATCGAGCAATGCTGCGGATGGCGTGCCATCACCGTCGCGGGACAATACTGTGACCTGCACTTCACCCGGCGCCGTGCGCCGACCATTGCCGTCCTTGACCTGTGCAGCAAGGCCGTCCGGGTTGAAGGTGTAGGTGACATTCACCACACCGGCGTCGGTGGATTCGACCTTCACCGTCGGCCGTTCGCCGAGGGTGAACACCTCACGGCGATACTGCATCCGCGAGCCCGCTGCCGGGGCATGCGGCGCCAGGTAATAACGCAGCCGGGCGTCGTCGTCGCTTTCATAAATCGGTGGTACTGGCGGGAAGGCCGCCGGATCGCCCGGGTCGAGCAACTGCCGCTCCAGGCCCATGTCCGCCAGCCGCGCATCGAGATTGCTGCCGGTCGCCCACCACGCCAGCATCTGCTTGATGCGGGCGTTGTATTTGCGTTCGTGGGTTTGCAGGCGTACGCAGAAAGCTTCGAGCGCCAGGGTCAGCAGTTCGCTCTCGTTTTCCAGGCTGGTCTTGAGTTTTGCCGCGCTGTCCGGTGCTCGGGCGCCGACGTATTCGACGACGAAGGTCTTGAACTCGGCGAGCAGGTCTTCGAAGGCGTCGACGGTGATCAGCGCCGGTTCGGCCAACTGATTCTGGCCGGGGATCAACATGCTCATGTCACTACCTCGAAGGTCTGTTGACGGTTTTTCCAGGTGCCGGCGAAACGCAGCAGCAAACCGGCACCCTGACGGCTGGCGACGATCACGCTCGGCTGAAAATCGCTGATCCCGTTCTGCGTGTTGTAAAACGCTTGCGCCGCGTGGCTTTGCGCCAGAAGCAGAACGTCGTCACCGAGGTTCTGCCCCAGCAGCGAGGGGATCAGCGAGCCATAAAGGGGCCTTTTTTGACGGGTGCCCAGCGGCGTGGTCAGGGCCCGGGTCGCGCGCTGCACAAACTGCAGCCAGTCGTCGACCGTGGCCCCGGAGTCTCTATCGATTCCGATCATGGGAAGCTCTTGATTCAGGGGCTGATGACGCGGCCCTGGTGATCCACCAACGGGCCGCTGAAGTGCACGCCCGAGGCGTCGATGCTCAGGCCGACGGCACCCAGTTGCAGGTTGATCGCCTGTGGGGTCATCGCCAGTCGCGCCGGGCCGATGCTCAGTTCCAGCGATTCGCGGGAACCGGTGAAAGCTGCCGGCCCGTTCTGCCAGTGCAAGGTGTGGCTGGCGTCGTCGTAACCGCTTTCACTGCCATCGACATGCACCCGGCGCGTCAGCGTCGGCACCGTTGCCGCCGGCGGAAAGCGGTCACTGTTCAGGCCGAACAACGCCACACTCTGCGCCCCGCTTTCGCCACTGCCGTAGTTGAACAGCAGACACTGCTCGCCCACGGTGGGAATCCGCGATTCGCTTTGGGCGCCGGCACTCGGGTTGAAGAATTTGATCGAGGGCGTGAGCAACCCGCCGTGGCTGACCTGGCAGGTGTTGCTCGCAGCGTCGACTGTCTGGCAAATACCGATGCGGCAGAAGCTTTCAGCGCGGCGGTGCAGGTCGTCGATTTCCGCTTCCATTTCCGCCAGCCGCTCGATGATCGGCCCCAGTTGCATGCGCAGTAATGCGTCAAACATCAATCAGGCCTCCAGCGCGGTGTATTGGTCGGGGTCGTCGATGTCGCTGACTTCCCAGGTGCGGGCGAATTTCGGCGTACCGAGCGGGTCGTCGAGCAGGGTCGGGCCGAGGTAGAGGGTCTGGGTGAAGGTCAGCGTCCAGGCTTTGAATTGCTGGTCGCCTCGAATCAACAGTGACGGCAATCCATCAATATTCATCGGCACATCACATTGATCGCCCGGCAGGCTCCAACGGTTGTCGGTGATCAGGTTTTTCAGTACAGCAATCAGGTCGCAGGCGGCGAAAGCGCTGGCGGATACGGCCGGAATGACTTGCAGCGATACGGTCATGACGTGGGCAATACGCCCGTCAGCGGAGCGTACTCCCGGTGCATTACGATCAAAGTCGATCAACGCCCAGGCCTGAGCGCCTGGTGTTGTGAAGTCTTCGTGATTGCCGACCTGCAGATTCAGGCCGGCGCTGTTGCGCAAGATTGTCGCCATCGCCGTGAACATCTGCGAAGGCTGCTGGATCGGTGCGGGCATGCGTGACCTCCTTTTCAAATGTCCACGCGCAGCCCCGCCGCAACTGTTGCAGCGAGGCAGGAAAGTGAGGGGGTTACTGTGGATCGCGCGGCGGTGGTACTTCACAAACGCCAATGCGTTTTGCGGCCCAGCGCTCGTACAGACCGATGGCCACATCGGCCCCGGCCATGGCGGTCAGGCAGCCGAAGGCGCCAGCCGCCCAGATCGACATGCCGGCGGCGTACAGCAGCATGATTGCCGACACGCCGCAGATCATGCAGGCGCCGGAGCGCAGGGCCAGACGCCGCAGCAATGGCCAGCCGCGGGCGCCCTCCTTGTCCGCGCGCCACATTTCGCCGGACACCCCGCCGACGACAGCCAGGAGGATGACCAGCCAGATCGGCATGTCGGCCAATGCTTGTTGCTCGTTTGTCATGTCACGCCTCCCGGGAGTGCGGATGAATAAAAGAACTGTGAGAAGCCAACCAACGCAGCTCCTCGGTTCTGGGCGCTACAGGCGTTCAACAATGACGTTATCGATAAAGGCAAAGTTGGCGTACGGGTTTTGCTCGTTGAAAAACGCGAGCGTTGTCTGCGCTGTGATGGCGGTGAATTCGTAAGTGATGGTGCTCCACTCCACAGCAACACCTTTAGCTGTCGGGGTATTGAACGTCGACGTTTGCCCGGCCACTTTGACCTGGATGACACCGTCACCGGAGCGGCTGGCAAACCGTGAATTGCCTGCGCTGAAGGTGAGTCGGTACTTCGCCCCGATGGTCGTGGCGAAGTTCTGTTGAATCCCGCCACCATTGCCATAAACATAATTGGCCAGATCCACGATCATCACGCCGTCGGCTGCGACGGAGCCGCCAATTGCATTTGGCATGTTGAAGTACTCGGCACCGGACAGAAAGGTTGTCCAACCGGTGATTGCATTGGTTTTGGCGGGGGTGTCCAGAATGCAGCCACCACCGCAGGTCGACTGTTCAAAACTGCCGTTGACCAACAGGTTGGCTGCCAGCACATTCGTGCCTGCACCGAGCAACATTGCGCTGGCCAGGAACGGAGCAAGATATTTCTTAAACATATTCGGGTTTCTCTTCCGTGAAAGGATTGATGGGTAATGCCTCAGGTGTTATTGCGAACAAGGCAGGCATTCCAAAAAGCCCGGCACTGAGCACCGGGCTTTTCAGTAATGCGCTCCTTCGCCTTCCTTCAAATCCTGTGTTCAAGAAGGAAGCTGACTTTTCGGCGCTACTGGCGCGGTACGAGTCCATTCAAATTGTTTTTCCGACCGCGGTCCCTGCCCGCCGGATAACTGCTCTTGGTGCTTTACGCTGCACACCCGGGTCAGTTGCCAACCCTCTGAACCGTTGAGGCCGGTTCATCGCTGCCTGTTCTTGTGGAACTAAAGAGCTGTCTTGCCAGCCGCTTTGTCGAGCGGCTTGGTGGCAAGAATATGCATGCATGCATATCCAGTCAATGCGTAAATGCATTTATTTATGCATAAGAAATGCGCATATGCATGAAAGCCGCGTTGTACAAGGGTTTGAGGTTTTGCGCAGACGAAAAAAAACCCGCCGACGGCGGGTTTTATCTGACTGGATTGCGGTTAACGGGCGTACATGCCCCACCAGAAGACGTGACCGAGGATGACGATCTGCTCGTCCTGCATATCCTGGAAGCTGTAGTCCTCGTCCGGATGCTCATCGCGATTGAAGCTGCGCAGACGGATCCCGGTCGGCAGGCGGTAGAGCTGCTTCACGCGCAACTGACCGTTGTGATTGATCGCGTACAGGTCGCCATCGATGATGTCGCCGATGCCACACTTGCCCGCATTCACACCGACGGTGGCGCCGTCACGCAGCACCGGCAACATGCTGTTGCCGCGCACCGTCACACATTTGGCCTGGTCGAACTGCACACCGTTATGGCGCAGGCTGCGCTTGCCGAAGCGCAGGCTAGAGCGTTCGCTCTCTTCAATGACGAATCTTCCTGATCCAGCAGCCAATTCAACCTCGCGAAGAAAGGGCACCGACACCTCGTCGTCATCGACAGGGGTATCGTCGTCCCACAGGCTTATGTCCTTGAGTTCCGCATGCACGTCATCGCGCGCGCCGCCGGTCGCGGTCGCGACATCTGCGCGGCCGCGCAATTGATCGGTGCTCACATTGAAGTATTCGGCAATCTTCGAAATGTGTTTATCCGAAGGATCGACGATCTTCCCGCTGAGAATCCGCGAGAGCGTGGATTGAGGCACGCCGGTGCGACGGTGGAGCTCCGTGGGGGAGATCCCGTGCTGGTCGAGCAGTGCTCTTAAGACGGAGGATACGTTGCGTTTTTGCATAACGCGCATAGTGCTTGAAGTTTTTTCCGAAGACAAATGCTGATTTGCATAAAACGTGCATAAATCACAAATGACCGCAGAAAAGTGTCAGCGGGCCGTCGTGCCTGCGTCGAGCAGACCACCCATGGTAACCTTGCGCCCATCGCGGAAAAGCCCGGCCGTTGCCCCCGCTTTTGCCCTACATCTTTTAACGAGTTGCCTGACAATCCGATGAATAAAGCCGTCTCCGACCTGTCCTCCCACACTCCGATGATGCAGCAATACTGGCGCCTGAAGAATCAGCACCCGGATCAGCTGATGTTCTATCGCATGGGCGACTTCTACGAGATCTTCTATGAAGATGCGAAGAAGGCTGCCAAGTTGCTCGACATCACCCTGACCGCGCGCGGGCAGTCGGCGGGACAGGCGATTCCGATGTGCGGGATTCCCTACCACGCGGCGGAAGGTTACCTGGCGAAACTGGTCAAGCTCGGCGAGTCGGTGGTGATCTGCGAGCAGGTCGGCGATCCGGCTACCAGCAAGGGTCCGGTGGAGCGTCAGGTGGTGCGGATCATCACCCCGGGCACGGTCAGCGATGAAGCGCTGCTTGATGAGCGTCGTGACAACCTGATTGCGGCGGTACTGGGCGATGAGCGCCTGTTCGGTCTGGCCGTGCTGGACATCACCAGCGGCAATTTCACCGTGCTGGAGATCAAGGGCTGGGAAAATCTGCTGGCGGAACTGGAGCGGGTCAACCCGGTGGAACTGCTGATCCCGGACGACTGGCCGAAAGACCTGCCGGCGGAAAAACGCCGTGGCGTGCGTCGTCGCGCGCCGTGGGATTTCGAGCGTGATTCGGCGCTGAAAAGTCTCTGCCAGCAGTTCTCCACGCAAGACCTGAAAGGCTTCGGTTGCGAAACCCTGACCCTGGCCATCGGCGCCGCCGGTTGCCTGCTGGCATACGCCAAGGAAACCCAGCGCACCGCCCTGCCCCATCTGCGCAGTCTGCGTCACGAACGCCTGGATGACACCGTGGTGCTCGACGGCGCCAGCCGTCGCAACCTCGAACTCGACACCAACCTGGCCGGTGGCCGCGACAACACCCTGCAATCGGTGGTTGATCGTTGCCAGACCGCCATGGGCAGCCGCCTGCTGACCCGTTGGCTAAACCGTCCGCTGCGCGATCTGACCGTGCTGCTGGCGCGCCAGACCTCGATCACTTGCCTGCTCGACGGTTACCGCTTTGAAAAGCTGCAACCGCAGCTCAAGGAAATCGGCGACATCGAGCGGATTCTGGCACGGATCGGTCTGCGCAATGCGCGGCCTCGTGACCTCGCGCGCCTGCGCGACGCGCTCAGTGCCCTGCCGCAACTGCAAGTGGCAATGACCGACCTGGAAGCGCCGCACCTGCAACGCCTGGCCACCACCACCAGCACCTACCCGGAACTGGCGGCGCTGCTGGAAAAAGCCATCATCGACAACCCGCCGGCAGTGATCCGCGATGGCGGCGTGCTGAAGACTGGTTACGACAGCGAACTCGACGAGTTGCAATCGCTGAGCGAAAACGCCGGGCAGTTCCTGATCGACCTCGAAGCCCGGGAAAAGGCCCGCACCGGCCTGGCCAACCTGAAAGTCGGTTACAACCGCATTCACGGTTACTTCATCGAACTGCCGAGCAAGCAGGCGGAATCCGCGCCGGCCGATTACATCCGTCGCCAGACTCTCAAGGGCGCCGAGCGCTTCATCACGCCGGAACTGAAAGAATTCGAAGACAAGGCGCTGTCGGCCAAGAGCCGTGCCTTGGCCCGCGAGAAAATGCTCTACGAAGCCCTGTTGGAAGATCTGATCAGTCAGCTGCCGCCCCTGCAGGACACCGCTGCGGCACTGGCCGAGCTGGACGTGCTGAGCAACCTTGCCGAGCGTGCACTGAACCTTGACCTGAACTGCCCGCGGTTCGTCAGCGAGCCGTGCATGCGCATCACCCAAGGTCGTCACCCGGTGGTCGAGCAAGTGCTGACCACGCCGTTCGTGGCCAACGACCTGAGCCTGGATGACAACACCCGGATGCTGGTGATTACCGGTCCGAACATGGGCGGTAAATCCACCTACATGCGCCAGACCGCGTTGATCGTGCTGTTGGCGCACATCGGCAGCTTCGTCCCGGCAGCCAGTTGCGAACTGTCGCTGGTGGACCGGATCTTTACCCGGATCGGCTCCAGCGATGACTTGGCCGGTGGCCGCTCGACCTTCATGGTCGAGATGAGCGAAACCGCCAACATCCTGCACAACGCCACCGAACGCAGCCTGGTGCTGATGGACGAAGTCGGTCGCGGCACCAGCACTTTCGATGGTCTGTCGCTGGCGTGGGCCGCCGCCGAGCGCCTGGCTCATTTGCGCGCCTATACTTTGTTCGCGACGCACTACTTCGAACTGACCGTGTTGCCGGAAGCCGAGCCGCTGGTGGCCAACGTGCACCTCAACGCCACCGAGCACAACGAGCGCATCGTGTTCCTGCACCATGTATTGCCGGGGCCTGCCAGCCAGAGTTACGGCCTGGCTGTAGCGCAACTGGCCGGCGTGCCGAGCGAAGTGATCGTGCGTGCCCGTGAGCACCTGAGCCGACTGGAAGACACCGCATTGCCGCATGAGGCGCCCAAGCCAGCCGTCAAAGGCAAGCCGGCCGCCCCGCAGCAAAGCGACATGTTTGCCAGCCTGCCGCACCCGGTGCTGGATGAGTTGGCGAAAGTGGATCTCGATGACCTGACCCCGCGTCGAGCGCTCGAATTGTTATATGCACTTAAGAACCGGATCTAAGCACCGAAGAACCGGATATAACGCAAACGGCTTCAAGCTGTTAGAATCTCGCGCGGTTTGGGATGCTGCTGGCTAATAGCCTGGCTGGCAGACATCGCTCCCGAACCTGGCGACCCCAACCGTGAAGGGGCAACGCTGCCGCCGCCTGAGGAGAAAATTAGAAATGACCTTCGTCGTCACCGACAACTGCATCAAGTGCAAGTACACCGACTGCGTAGAAGTGTGTCCGGTGGACTGCTTTTACGAAGGCCCGAACTTCCTGGTAATTCACCCGGACGAGTGCATCGACTGCGCGCTGTGCGAGCCAGAATGCCCGGCCGTGGCCATTTTCTCCGAGGACGAAGTTCCGGAAGATATGCAGGAGTTCATCCAGCTGAACGTTGAGTTGGCCGAAATCTGGCCAAACATCACCGAGAAGAAAGAATCGCTGCCGGACGCCGAAGAGTGGGATGGCGTCAAAGGCAAGATCAAAGACCTCGAACGCTGATCTGTCGCGTGTTCTGAAAAGGCCCCTTGCGGGCCTTTTTGCTTTTTGGCCTTTGGCTTTTCAAGGGCAAAAAAAAGGGGCGGTTTGACCCGCCCACATTTTTTCCCTATTCCCTGTATTCCTTTTCATCGTCCTGATGAATCGCGTCCTGCGATGTCCATTCCCCTCTTCCGTGAAGGGCGTGTCTGTCCGTCGACACAGTGCTGATACTAAAGAGTTCCCCGGCGAGAGCAATCGACCCTGACGGGCGAAAAACGCTGTAATAAGCACTTCACATTAAAAAATAAGCTTATAAATCAGTTATTTAATCGTCAGCGCCAAACATAATCGACGTCTGCCGTCTTGCAAAAATAGGGAATTCTTACGACAGAGTAAGCCAAGGCTTACACCGCGAGACTACAAACGATGGAAGTGCCGACCGTACGTCCGACAATGAACTTTGTGGCGAAGGAGTTTGCTCCCGCCGGACTGCGCAGCAGGCCCTGTTCGAGATAAAAGCGGGGCACTTCGTACCCCGGCGGGAGCGAGCTCCCTCGCCACAAGGAATTCCATTCCGTGCTCGAGCAGGCAACAAAAAGCCCCGAACCAGTCGGGGCTTTTTATGGGCGGTCGTCAGAGGTGCTTACTGAAACAGCGACTCGCTCGACAGGCCATTCTTCTCGAGAATTTCACGAAGGCGCTTGAGGCCCTCCACCTGGATCTGCCGCACCCGTTCCCGGGTCAGGCCGATCTCCAGGCCTACATCCTCCAGCGTGCTGCTCTCATGGCCGCGCAGGCCGAAGCGGCGTACGACCACCTCGCGCTGCTTGTCGGTCAGTTCCGAGAGCCATTGATCGATGCTCTGCGACAGATCGTCATCCTGCAGCAGTTCGCATGGATCGGTCGGACGGTCATCCGTCAGGGTGTCCAACAGGGTTTTATCCGAATCCGGACCCAGCGAGACGTCGACCGAAGAAACGCGTTCGTTCAGGCCGAGCATGCGCTTGACCTCGCCCACCGGTTTTTCCAGCAGGTTGGCGATTTCTTCGGGTGAGGGTTCGTGATCGAGCTTTTGCGTCAGCTCCCGCGCAGCCCGCAGGTACACGTTGAGCTCCTTGACCACATGGATCGGCAATCGGATGGTCCGGGTCTGATTCATGATCGCGCGCTCGATGGTCTGACGAATCCACCAGGTCGCGTAGGTCGAGAAACGGAAGCCGCGCTCAGGGTCGAACTTTTCCACCGCGCGGATCAAGCCGAGGTTGCCCTCTTCGATCAGATCCAGCAGCGACAGCCCCCGATTGACATAACGCCGGGCGATCTTCACGACCAGCCGCAGGTTACTTTCAATCATGCGCTTGCGCCCGGCAGGGTCGCCACTTTGCGACAGACGCGCAAAATGAACTTCTTCCTCCGGGGAGAGCAGTGGGGAAAAGCCGATTTCGTTGAGGTACAGCTGCGTGGCATCGAGTGCCCGAGTGTAGTCGATGTACTTGTGTTGTTTAAGTGAAGCGGAGTGTTTGGATTTGGAACGAACGGAAGGTGGAGCAGCCCCTTCATCATTCGACATCGAAGATTCCGAATCGATGCCGGTCTCCATAAGGAGAACCTCATCGTCGATGTCAAACTCCGGCACTTCTTTACTGAGAGCCATTGTTATAGTCCTTTGGTGAGTTCGACCCCAAGCTCAAGCGACGCCTTTATCCTTGGCAGCGCTGGAGCCTGTCCCCTCTACGCGACGGAACAGGCTGGCCTCAAATCAACGTTTGGGCAGGAACTGCAGCGGATCTACAGGTTTACCTTGGCGGCGAATCTCAAAATGCAGTTTCACCCGGTCTGTACCCGTTGACCCCATTTCGGCAATTGTCTGTCCGACCTTGACCTGCTGCCCCTCCCGTACCAACAGCCTGCGGTTATGTCCGTAGGCACTGACGTAGGTTTCGCTGTGTTTGATGATGACTAATTCGCCGTAGCCCCTTAAGCCACTCCCGGCGTAAACCACCGTCCCATCAGACGCAGCTAAAACAGGCTGTCCCAAATCTCCGGCGATATCAATTCCTTTATTCAAACTACCGTTTGAAGAGAATTTTCCAATCAGAATGCCATTAGATGGCCATCCCCAGCCGGTCGGGGCTGGTCCCGGTGGAGGCAGTGGAGCCGCGGTCGATTTGTTGGCGACGGACGGTGCAGCCCCCGCAGAACCGGCACCGGAACCGGTCACCGTGGTGGTCGTCGTGCCATTTGCCTGGCGCCGGATTACCGTGGTTTTGCTCGACGAAGACGGCGAGGAGCTGCTGCTGGCTACTGCTGCGGGTGTTGAACCGCTACGACCATCGAAGCGAATTGTCTGACCCGGATGGATCGTATACGGCGTAGGAATATTGTTCCGCGCCGCGAGGGCTTTGTAGTCCCAGCCGTAGCGAAAAGCGATGGAAAACAGCGTATCGCCCGGACGGACTACATACTGCCCGGTCGTGACGGCCGGACGCTGGGCCGCCGCGTTGTTGCGATCGACCACGCGCACGTTACTCGACTTGGTGCTGGAGCAACCGACCAGCAAGGTGCTCAATACAAGGCCAGTCACCAGGCGCTGAAAGCTCGTGTTACCCATACGCTGCGCAATGACTGTGAGACTCACCCGCCGCTCCCTTTGTGGTGGCTGAAATATGTGGAATGCCGTATTGCGGCACGTAGTGTCGCAAGTATAACGGGCCGAACAGGCTTTACCGTTAAAGATGCGAAAACGCTTCACGCACACGTTTGCCCGTGGACAATTCGTTGCGTTTAAACCCTCGCTGCCGGTGTAAGACCGAGTCCTGCGAAAGGAATTCAGCGCCGCTGAACAAATGCTCAGGCCAGTGGGCCATTGAGCAGTGGCACGAAGCGCACCGCTCCCAGAACGTGACGGGAAAAGCCATGTTCTTCACGCACGATCAGCATCAGTTGCTGCACTTCCCCCGAGCCGACCGGAATCACCATCCGCCCACCCGGTGCCAGTTGATCGAGCAACGCCTGCGGCACATCCGTCGCGACCGCCGTGACGATGATGCCGTTGTAAGGCGCCAGTGCCGGCCAACCTTCCCAGCCATCGCCCCAGCGGAACACCACGTTGCGCAGGTTCAGCTCAACCAGGCGTTCCTTGGCCCGGTCCTGCAAGACCTTGATCCGCTCGACCGAAAATACCCGCTCAACCAGTTGCGACAGCACCGCCGTCTGATAGCCCGAACCGGTACCGATCTCCAGCACCTTGTCCAAAGGCCCGGCCTCCAGCAGCAGCTCGCTCATGCGCGCCACCATATAAGGCTGGGAGATGGTCTGGTTGTGGCCGATCGGCAGCGCAGTATCTTCGTAGGCACGGTGCGCCAGCGCTTCATCGACGAACAGATGACGCGGTGTACGGCGGATCACTTCCAGCACCTTGGCGTTGGACAGGCCTTCTTCATAGAGACGCTGGATCAGACGTTCGCGCGTGCGCTGCGACGTCATGCCGATGCCGCTGCGCATTCTGTCTTCGTGTTCACGGGCCATCAGCGCAGTCCCTCCAGCCAGCCGTCCAGACTTCTGAAGGCGTCGTTGAAGGTGCGATCAAGCAGCAACGGCGTAATCGACACATAGCCCTGCATAACCGCATGAAAGTCAGTACCCGGGCCACCATCTTCAGCATCGCCGGCGGCGGCAATCCAGTAACCGGCCTTGCCACGCGGGTCGACCACTTTCATCGGCGCTGCCGCGCGGGCGCGATGGCCCAGACGCGTCAGTTGAATGCCACGGATGTGGTCGATCGGCAAATTGGGGATGTTCACGTTCAGCACCGTGCGCGGCGGCAGGTCCAGCCCGGCGTGGGCCTCGACCAGTTTGCGCGCGAAATGGGCCGCTGTCGCCAGATTGTCCACCTGCCGTGAACACAGTGAGAACGCAAACGACGGACGTTCAAGGAAGCGCCCTTCAAGGGCTGCCGCCACGGTGCCGGAATACAGCACGTCATCGCCCAGATTGGCGCCGAGGTTGATCCCGGAAACCACCATGTCCGGCTCGCGCTCCAGCAGACCGTTGAGGCCCAGGTGCACGCAGTCGGTCGGCGTACCGTTGAGGCTGATGAAACCGTTGGCCAGGTATTGCGGGTGCAACGGACGGTCGAGCGTCAGCGAACTGCTGGCGCCGCTTTTGTCCTGCTCCGGGGCGATAACCACGCATTCGGTGTAATCCGCCAGCGCAGCATAAAGCGCGGCGAGACCGGGTGCGGTTACCCCATCGTCGTTAGAAATCAGAATACGCATGGGCTGTCCGTCTGCCCCACCGGCACCAGATCAACGAGTTCGCGCACCAATACAGTGGCGAAGCATCCGGCCGGGAGGACGAATTCCAGTTGCAGAATGTCAGGCTGGGGATAATGCCACGACAACCCGCCAATGGGCAGCCGCAGGATGCGACGTTCGTGGCTCATTCCGGCATTGATCAACCAATCGCGCAGATCCGCTTCACGCTCGGCGATCCCCTGCTCCAGTTCATGGACAGCCCCGGCGGCCGGTGAGTCACCTTCGCCCCACTGCGGTCCGGTCGGGTGCAGGTCGAGAATCGCCAGGCGCGGATCGCTGCATTCGGCTTCACCGGCCGGGAAAAAACTGCGGCTGTCGGTGAACGCCAGCAGATCGCCGACCTGCGCCTGCTGCCAGGTGCCGTCGGCAACCCGCGCGGCCAAGACCTGATTGAACAGAAAGCTGCGCGCTGTCGAGAGCAAGCGCGAGCGCACATTGCGCTGCTCCGGCAACGCCTTGCGCGCCGCCCAGGCACGCGCATCAACGACGTTGCCGCCGTCATGGCCGAAACGCTGGGCGCCGAAATAATTGGGAATACCTTGTTTGGCGATCAACTGCAGCCGCTGTTCGATCGCTTCCTTGTCGCCGGCGAACTGGGTCAGGCGCAAGGTAAAGCCATTGGCCGAATGCGCACCGCGCTGCAGCTTGCGCTTGTGGCGCGTGGTCTTGAGGATCTTCAGCGTGTCGTTTTCCGCCGCCGACAAATCCGGATCAGCCTTGCCCGGCAGCTGCACGCTGAACCACTGGCGGGTCAGCGCCTGACGATCCTTGAGCCCGGCATAACTGACGGTACGCAGCGACACGCCGGCGGCCTTGGCAATCCGCCGCGCCGCTTCTTCGGTGTTCAGGCCACGCTTCTCGACCCAGATCCACAGGTGTTCGCCATCGCCGCTAAACGGGATGTCGAGCACTTCATCGACCTGAAAATCTTCGGCGATGGCTTTCAGTACCGCAGTACCGAGGGGTTCGCCATAGGCGCGCGGGCCGAGCAATTGCAGTTCGTTCATGCGCGCAGCAACAAGGCAACGGAATGCACGGCAATGCCTTCTTCGCGACCGACAAAGCCCAGCTTTTCGGTGGTGGTAGCTTTCACGTTCACTTGGTCCAATTCAACTTGAAGATCGGCGGCGATCAGCGCGCGCATCGATTCGATATGCGGCGCCATTTTCGGCGCCTGGGCGACGATGGTGTTGTCGACGTTGCCGACTTTCCAGCCCTTGGCGTGGATCAGCGCGACCACATGCCGCAGCAGTACACGGCTGTCGGCGCCCTTGAATTGCGGGTCGGTGTCCGGAAAGTGTTTGCCGATATCGCCCAGCGCCGCGGCGCCGAGCAAGGCATCGCTCAAGGCGTGCAGCAGGACGTCACCGTCGGAGTGAGCGAGCAGCCCGAAGCCGTGTGCAATACGCACGCCGCCCAGAGTAATGAAATCGCCTTCAGCGAAACGGTGCACATCGTAGCCGTGGCCAATACGCATAAAAAAAACGCCCCGATTTTTGTCAGGGCGTGATTCTACCCGCTTTGTCAGGCATTAGGCGCCTAGAGCGCGTGCGTGATGCTGCAAGTGGTCGTCTATGAAGCTCGCGATGAAGAAATAGCTGTGGTCGTAGCCCGGTTGCAGGCGCAACGTCAGCGGATGACCAGCTTGTTTTGCCGCTTGTTGCAGCGCTTCAGGTTTGAGTTGGGTGGAGAGGAAATCGTCGCGATCACCCTGATCGACCAGCAACGGCAGTTTCTCGTCGGCTTCCGCGATCAGTGCGCAGGCATCCCATTCTTTCCATTTCGAACGGTCTTCGCCCAGGTAACGGGAAAAGGCTTTCTGGCCCCACGGGCAATCCATCGGATTGTTGATCGGCGAGAACGCCGACACCGACTGATAACGCCCCGGATTGCGCAGCGCACAGACCAACGCCCCGTGGCCGCCCATGGAGTGGCCGCTGATGCTGCGCTTGTCCGACGCCGGAAAATGCGCTTCAACCAGTGAAGGCAATTCCTGCACGACGTAGTCATGCATCCGATAGTGCCGCGACCACGGTTCCTGCGTGGCATTCAGATAGAACCCGGCACCGAGGCCGAAATCCCAGGCCCCGTCAGGGTCACCCGGTACATCCGGGCCGCGCGGACTGGTGTCCGGTGCCACGATGATCAGGCCGAGCTCGGCCGCCATGCGCATGGCGCCGGCCTTCTGCATGAAGTTCTCGTCGGTGCAGGTCAGCCCCGACAACCAGTACAGCACCGGCAACTTGCCGCCCTGCTCTGCCTGCGGCGGCAGATACACAGCGAACACCATGTCGCAGCCGAGCACCTCGGAGCGATGGCGATAACGCTTGTGCCAACCGCCGAAACTTTTCTGACAGGAGATGTTTTCCAGGCTCATGTAAAGACTCCTACGCGGCCACGGCTAAAAGCTTTCAACACTTGTAGCCGTGGCGTCGCGATTGATCAGAAATGAATGACGGTACGGATGCTCTTGCCTTCGTGCATCAGGTCAAAAGCCTTATTGATGTCTTCCAGGCCCATGGTGTGAGTGATGAAAGTATCCAGCGGAATCTCGCCGCTCTGCGCCATGTCGACGTAGCTTGGCAGCTCGGTGCGACCGCGCACGCCGCCGAACGCCGAACCGCGCCAGACGCGACCGGTCACTAACTGGAACGGACGGGTCGCGATTTCCTGACCGGCACCGGCCACGCCGATGATCACCGATTCGCCCCAACCCTTGTGGCAGCATTCCAGCGCGGCGCGCATCAGCTGCACGTTGCCGATGCATTCGAAGGAGAAGTCGACGCCGCCGTCGGTCATGTCGACGATCACTTCCTGGATCGGACGATCAAAGTCTTTCGGGTTGACGCAGTCGGTAGCGCCCAGTTGCTTGGCGATCTCGAACTTGGCCGGGTTGATGTCGATGGCAATAATCCGCGCAGCCTTGGCTTTCACCGCACCGATGACGGCAGACAGACCGATGCCGCCCAGACCGAAGATCGCTACGGTATCGCCCGGCTTGACCTTGGCAGTGTTGAGTACCGCACCGATACCGGTGGTTACGCCACAACCGAGCAGGCAGACCTTTTCCAGCGGCGCATCCTTGGAGATTTTCGCCACGGAGATTTCCGGCAGCACGGTGTACTCGGAGAAGGTCGAGGTGCCCATGTAATGGAAAATCGTTTCACCCTTGTAGGAAAAGCGCGAAGTGCCGTCCGGCATCAGGCCTTTGCCCTGGGTGGCGCGAATCGCCTGACACAGGTTGGTCTTGCCCGACTTACAGAATTTGCACTGGCCGCATTCCGGGGTGTACAGCGGAATCACGTGATCACCGACGGCGACCGAGGTCACGCCTTCGCCGATGGCTTCAACGATCGCCCCACCTTCGTGACCGAGGATCGACGGGAAGATACCTTCCGGGTCAGCACCGGACAGGGTGTAGGCGTCAGTGTGGCAAACCCCGGAAGCCACCACGCGCAGCAACACTTCACCGGCCTTGGGCATGGCGACATCGACTTCTACGATTTCCAGCGGCTTCTTGGCCTCGAAGGCAACGGCGGCGCGCGACTTGATCATGCTGACTCTCCAGTGAATCCATTGATTAAAAAACCAGACAGGCAGTGTAGTACAGCGCGTTCTGATGAATAATCCGGACAAAAGCAAAACATTATTGCCATACAGGGATAATCCCGATGTCCGAAAACCGCTGGGAAGGTATCGACGAATTCGTCGCCGTTGCCGAATGCAGCCAGTTCACCGCCGCGGCGGAACGTCTTGGGGTGTCTTCCTCCCACATCAGTCGACAAATCGCACGGCTGGAAGAGCGTTTGCAGACACGTCTGCTCTACCGCAGTACCCGCCGCGTCACCCTGACCGAAGCCGGACAGACCTTTTTGCAGCATTGCCAACGCCTGCAGGACGGTCGCGAAGAAGCCCTGCGCGCGGTCGGCGACCTGACCAGCGAGCCCAAAGGCATGCTGCGCATGACCTGCGCCGTGGCGTATGGCGAGCGGTTCATCGTGCCACTGGTGACGCGTTTCATGGGGCAATATCCGCAATTGCGCGTCGACATTGAACTGAGCAACCGCCAGCTCGATCTGGTGCATGAGGGGCTCGATCTGGCGATCCGGCTGGGCCGACTGCAGGATTCGCGACTGGTCGCCACGCGACTGGCGCCCCGGCGCATGTACCTGTGTGCGTCACCGTCCTACCTGGAACGGTACGGTCGCCCACACAGTTTGTCGGAACTGAGTCGACACAATTGCCTGATCGGCAGCTCGGACCTGTGGCAACTGGAACAGAACGGGCGGGAATTTTCCCAGCGCGTACAGGGCAACTGGCGCTGCAACAGTGGGCAAGCGGTATTGGATGCGGCGCTGCAAGGGGTCGGTTTGTGTCAATTGCCGGACTACTACGTGCTCGAACATCTGCACAGTGGCGCGTTGATTTCGTTGCTGGAGGCACATCAACCGCCGAACACCGCGGTCTGGGCGTTGTATCCACAGCAGCGGCATTTGTCGCCGAAGGTGCGCAAGCTGGTGGATTTTTTGAAGGAAGGGTTGGCTGTGCGGCCGGAGTATCAGGAATGAGTATTGGGTTGGCTGTAAATGCGCTATCGCGAGCAGGTTCACTCCTACAGGGGAACGCATTTCAAAATGTAGGAGTGAGCCTGCTCGCGATTGCGATTCAACAGGCACCACAGAAATTCAGCGGCGGTTAGCCCAGCGTTGACGCAACCACTCCAGGTCTTCCGGCCGGGTGACCTTGAGGTTGTCCGCCCGCCCTTCGATCAGACGTGGCGCCAGACCGGCCCACTCCATCGCTGAAGCTTCATCAGTGATTACCGCATCCGCCACCAGACTGTCAGCCAACGCTCGATGCAAGGCACCGAGGCGGAACATCTGCGGCGTATAGGCTTGCCAGATCACGCTGCGATCTACGGTTTCGACCACACGACCGTGCTTGTCGACGCGCTTGAGCGTGTCGCGTGCCGGCACAGCGAGCAGACCGCCTACCGGATCATTCGCCAGCTCAGCCAGCAGCTTATCGAGATCGTCGCGACTCAGATTGGGCCGTGCCGCATCGTGCACCAGCACCCAGTCTTCGTCATCGGCACCTTGCGCATGCAGATGCAGCAAGGCGTTGAGCACCGACCCGGAGCGCTCCGAGCCGCCCTCGACGCGCTGAATCCGCGAATCGCTGGCGCACGCCAGGTTCGGCCAATACGGATCATCAACAGCCAGACTGACCACCAACCCCTTGAGGCGCGGGTGATCGAGGAAACAGCCGAGGCTGTGTTCGAGAATTGTGCGCCCGCCCAGTCGCAGGTATTGCTTGGGACGGTCCGCGGCCATTCGGGCACCAACGCCCGCGGCAGGAATCACGGCCCAGAAGGCCGGCAGGGAATCGATCATTGGGCCAGCTGGTAAAGGGTTTCACCGTCCTTGACCATGCCCAGCTCGTGACGAGCCCGTTCTTCAACGGTCTCCATGCCTTTCTTCAGCTCGCTGACTTCAGCGTCCATCACCCGATTGCGCTCCAGCAAGCCTTCGTTCTCGGCGTGCTGATCAGCAATCTGCTGCTTCAGCTCGGCGACCTGCGCCAGACTGCCATTGCCCACCCACAGGCGGTACTGCAGACCGGCCAGCAGCAAGAGCAAAACGAGAAACAACCAGTAAGGACTGCGCATCGAATATCAGGTATCCAGTGAAAAAAGACAGCCACGCGAAAACTTTGAAACGTCTGATAGCACGAAGCCTGGAAGATCCAGGCTTGTGCATGTAAGGCATCAGATTAGTGGCAAATCCATCGCTGTCACGACTTTTCCGACACAATCCGGTGTCTTTTTAACATCTACTGCTTAACCGCGGAACTCGGAGCGACCGTTGTACTTGGCTTTGCCATTCAACTGCTCTTCGATACGCAGCAATTGGTTGTACTTGGAAACGCGGTCGGAACGGCACAGCGAACCGGTCTTGATCTGGCCAGCCGAGGTGCCCACGGCCAGGTCGGCGATGGTCGAATCTTCGGTTTCGCCCGAACGGTGCGAGATCACCGCAGTGTAACCGGCAGCCTTGGCCATCTGGATGGCTTCCAGGGTTTCGGTCAGGGTGCCGATCTGGTTGAACTTGATCAGGATCGAGTTGGCGATCTTTTTATCGATGCCTTCTTTCAGGATCTTGGTGTTGGTCACGAACAGGTCGTCACCGACCAATTGGGTCTTCTCGCCGATCTTGTCGGTGAGGATCTTCCAGCCAGCCCAGTCGGACTCGTCCAGACCGTCTTCGATCGAGATGATCGGATAACGTTCGGTCAGGCCTTTCAGATAGTCGGCGAAACCTTCAGCGGTGAACACCTGGCCTTCGCCGGACAGGTTGTATTTGCCGTCTTCGTAGAATTCGCTCGCTGCGCAGTCCAGCGCCAGGGTCACGTCGGTGCCCAGCTTGTAACCGGCGTTGGCCACGGCTTCGGAGATCACTTTCAGCGCGTCTTCGTTGGACGCCAGGTTCGGTGCAAAACCGCCTTCGTCGCCAACGGCGGTGCTCAGGCCACGGGCCTTCAGCACAGCTTTGAGGTGATGGAAAATCTCGGTGCCCATGCGCAGACCTTCCGAGAAGGTCTTGGCGCCAACCGGCTGCACCATGAATTCCTGGATGTCGACGTTGTTATCGGCGTGCTCGCCACCGTTGATGATGTTCATCATCGGAACCGGCATCGAGTACTCGCCCGGGGTGCCGTTCAGGTTGGCGATGTGTGCGTACAGCGGCAGGTCCTGATCCTGTGCAGCCGCCTTGGCCGCAGCCAGGGACACCGCGAGGATGGCGTTGGCGCCCAGGGTTGCCTTGTTTTCAGTACCGTCGAGCTTGATCATCGCGTGATCCAGGGCTTTCTGATCGCTTGGGTCGGTGCCCAGCAGCAGATCGCGGATCGGACCGTTGATGTTGGCTACCGCCTTGAGCACGCCCTTGCCCAGGTAACGGCTCTTGTCGCCATCACGCAGCTCGAGCGCTTCACGCGAGCCAGTGGATGCACCGGACGGCGCGCAAGCGCTGCCGATGATGCCGTTGTCGAGAAGCACGTCCGCTTCCACGGTGGGATTGCCACGGGAGTCGAGAACTTCACGACCTTTGATGTCGACGATTTTTGCCATTGTTGTAAACACTCCAAAGTTGACGAAAACGACGCAGCTAGAGGAAATCTTTTTACCGTCGGCAAGTGGTGTGCAGCGGGCAGCTTGCAGACGACAACGCACCCGCCCGAGGGCAGGTGCGACAAATCGTGCGGTACTTTACCGGAGAAATGAGGTTTACGCGGTTTCTACCGTCGGAAAACTCTTCACCAGTTCGTCCAAAGCTTTGAGCTGGGCCAGGAATGGCTCCAGTTTGTCCAGACGCAAGGCGCAAGGGCCGTCGCATTTGGCGTTGTCCGGATCCGGATGCGCTTCGAGGAACAGACCCGCCAGCGACTGGCTCATGCCCGCCTTGGCCAGATCGGTGACCTGTGCACGGCGACCGCCGGCGGAGTCGGAACGACCGCCAGGCATTTGCAGCGAATGGGTCACGTCGAAGAATACCGGGTACTCGAACTGCTTCATGATGCCGAAGCCGAGCATGTCCACCACGAGGTTGTTGTAGCCGAAGCTCGAACCACGTTCGCAGAGGATCAGTTGATCGTTACCCGCTTCCACGCACTTGTTCAGGATGTGTTTCATTTCCTGAGGCGCGAGGAACTGGGCTTTCTTGATGTTGATCACAGCGTTGGTCTTGGCCATCGCGACGACGAGGTCGGTCTGGCGCGACAGGAAGGCCGGCAGCTGGATGATGTCGCAGACTTCAGCGACGACCGCGGCCTGGTCAGGCTCGTGGACGTCGGTGATGATCGGCACGCCGAAGGCCTGTTTGATGTCCTGGAAGATGCGCATGCCCTCTTCCAGGCCAGGACCGCGATAGGAGGTCACAGAAGATCGGTTGGCCTTGTCGAAACTGGCCTTGAACACGTAAGGGATACCGAGTTTCTCGGTGACCTTCACGTACTCTTCGCAAACCTGCATGGCCATGTCGCGGCTTTCCAGCACGTTCATGCCGCCGAACAGCACCATGGGTTTGTCGTTGGCAATCTCGATGTCGCCAACGCGGATGATCTTCTGTGCCATCGGGGATTACGCCTTCTTCTGGTGTTGTGCCAACGCTGCCTTGACGAAACCGCTGAACAGCGGGTGACCGTCACGTGGCGTCGAGGTGAACTCAGGGTGGAACTGGCAAGCGACGAACCATGGATGATCCGGGGCTTCGACCACTTCAACCAGCGCGGCGTCAGCGGAGCGACCGGAGATCTTCAGGCCGGCTTCGATGATTTGTGGCAGCAAGTTGTTGTTCACTTCATAGCGGTGACGGTGACGCTCGACAATCACATCCTTGCCGTAGCAATCGTGCACCTTGGAGCCGGCTTCCAGCAGGCATTCCTGAGCGCCCAGACGCATGGTGCCACCCAGATCGGAGGATTCGGTACGCACTTCAACCGCGCCGGTGGCGTCTTCCCACTCGGTGATCAGACCCACGACCGGATGACCGCTGGCGCGATCGAACTCGGTGGAGTTGGCGTCTTTCCAGCCCAGCACGTTACGGGCGAACTCGATGACCGCTACTTGCATGCCAAGGCAGATACCCAGGTACGGCACCTTGTTTTCACGAGCGTACTGAACAGCCGTGATCTTGCCTTCAACGCCACGCAGACCGAAGCCGCCCGGTACCAGAATCGCGTCGACACCTTCGAGCAGCGCAGTGCCCTGGTTCTCGATGTCTTCGGAATCGATGTAACGCAGGTTGACCTTGGTACGGTTGGTGATGCCGGCGTGACTCATCGCTTCGATCAGCGACTTGTAGGCGTCCAGCAGCTCCATGTACTTGCCGACCATCGCGATGGTGACTTCGTGCTCTGGATTGAGCTTGGCATCGACGACCTTTTCCCACTCGGACAGGTCGGCGCCGTTGCATTGCAGGCCGAAACGCTCGACGACGAAATCGTCCAGACCCTGAGCGTGCAGCACGGCCGGGATCTTGTAGATGGTGTCGACGTCTTCCAGGGAGATCACCGCACGCTCTTCAACGTTGGTGAACAGGGCGATCTTGCGACGCGACGACACATCCACCGGATGGTCGGAGCGGCAGATCAGCACGTCTGGCTGCAGGCCGATCGAACGCAGCTCTTTTACCGAGTGCTGGGTTGGCTTGGTCTTGGTCTCGCCGGCGGTGGCAATGTACGGAACCAGCGTCAGGTGCATCAGCATCGCGCGCTTGGAACCGACTTCCACACGCAGTTGGCGGATGGCTTCGAGGAACGGTTGCGATTCGATGTCGCCAACGGTGCCGCCGATTTCCACCAGGGCCACGTCGGCATCGCCGGCACCCTTGATGATGCGACGCTTGATTTCGTCGGTGATGTGCGGAATCACCTGGATGGTTGCACCCAGGTAGTCACCACGGCGCTCTTTGCGCAGCACGTGCTCGTAGACACGGCCGGTGGTGAAGTTGTTGTTCTGGGTCATGGTCGTGCGGATGAACCGCTCGTAGTGGCCCAGGTCCAGGTCGGTCTCGGCGCCGTCGTGGGTGACGAACACTTCACCGTGCTGGAACGGGCTCATGGTGCCCGGGTCGACGTTGATGTACGGATCCAGCTTAAGCATGGTGACCTTAAGCCCCCGCGCCTCCAGGATGGCCGCCAATGAAGCCGAGGCAATGCCTTTCCCCAATGAAGAAACAACACCGCCCGTGACGAATATGTAGCGCGTCATGAAAAACCCTAGAAGTCTGCGTTAAAGCGGTACGAGCCGCCGGGGAAAGCGAAGGAAGGCCGAAGCCCCCGATCACCTGCATTAATCACAGTGCACCTTTCAAAAAAACCGCCGCGTTGGGACAGACCGGCAGGTGAAACACCGGTACGTTGCTCGCTACACATTTTTTGGAATCGCCCAGCAAAGACTGCTTGGTAATCGGCAACTCCTGCAATTCAGGCGAATCCACAGAAGTTGTATCAAGAAGGGAGCGTAGTCTACCGGAATGCCCCTTTCATCTCAAACCTTGATCTTCGTCTGTTGGCTGCCAATGCAATTTCCAGGCGTGTGGCCCATGCCCGTCAAGGCCCGGCAGGTTCGCCACGGCGAGCAATTCGGCGCCGCGAAACAGCAGCGGCAATCTGCCACGGACGAACGCCGGCACCGCGCGCTCATTGAGCAGGCGCTTGAGATCGCGGTGGCCGCGCTCTGCCAGATGCATCACTTCGCCGCCCTGCCGATAGCGAATCTGCAACGGCCCGACGGGAGTCTGCCCGCTGAACATGACACGCCCGTTATTCGGCAGGCGTAGCGCTGTCGACGGGTCATGCCACTCGACACCGAGCGCTGGCGCGTGCAGCCAGTCGCCACTCAGCCACCATATCCGGCCGGCGCTGCGATGCAACTCGCCATCGGCCAGACGCCAGACCGGGGACGCATCGCTGGCGGCGTCGCACACGCTTGTCCAACCCGACCAATGGTCAGTGTCCGGCAGTCGGGTCAGGGGTTCGAGCCAATGGCTGAGCGCATTGCGCTGACGAGCGGCGGACAGGGTGGCCAGCGGCGCCAGTTCCAGTGACGGCAGGCCGAGCCATTGGAACTCGCCAGGCGTGGCGGCTTGCGCCAGATCGATTTGCGCCAGCTCGTCGAGCAGGCCTTGCGCCTCGCGCAGATGCGCCGCACTACGGGCCATGCTCGTCTGCGCCTGCGGCCAGCGCTCGGCCAACCGAGGCAGCACCTGATGACGCAGGTAATTGCGCGAGAACTGCCGATCTTCGTTCGACGGATCTTCGATCCAGCGCAACTGATGCGCGCCAGCGTAAGCCTGAAGTTCGGCACGCGTGACGTCGAGCAATGGCCGCAGCAGCGTGCCCTGCCCCAACGGGCGCTGCGTCGGCATCGCCGAAAGTCCGCGAACGCCGGCACCGCGCATCAAGCGAAACAGCAGGGTTTCGGCCTGATCATCACGGTGCTGCCCGGTCAGCAGCAGGTCCCCCGTCCCGATCAGCGAGGTGAACGCCGCATAACGCGCCTCCCGCGCCGCCCGCTCCAGGCTGGCGCCGGGTTGCACCTTCACCCGAACGACCTGCAATGGGACGCCCAGCGCATCGCAGACCGACTGACAATGCGCCGGCCACGCATCAGCCGCAGCCTGGAGGCCGTGATGGATATGGATGGCGCTGATCGCAGGGAGTGATTCGGTTTTTGCCAGATCGGCAAGCAGGTGCAGCAGGACGGTGGAATCGAGACCACCGGAAAACGCGATGCGCCAATGAGCGGCGTCGCGCCAAGGCTCAAGGTTGCGCAAAAGCCGTGAGGGCAAATCAATCATGGACTGACTCATACCTTTCTCTTTGCCCCAAACAACTGTGGGAGCGAGCCTGCTCGCGAAGACGGTTTAACATTCAACTCATTCGTCGAGTGTTATACCGCTTTCGCGAGCAGGCTCGCTCCCACATGGGTATTGCGCTTCGACTTAGAGACCGTAGCTCATCAGTCGATCATAACGGCGCTTGAGCAGCGCTTCGTTGTCGAACTTCTTCAGCATCGCCAGTTGCGAGCTCAGCTCGGCACGGATCGAAGCTGCGGCAGCGGCCGGGTCACGGTGGGCGCCGCCCAGTGGCTCGCCAATCACCTTATCGACGATACCCAGGCCTTTCAGGCGCTCGGCGGTGATGCCCATCGCCTCGGCAGCGTCCGGCGCCTTCTCGGCGGTTTTCCACAGAATCGAAGCGCAACCTTCCGGCGAGATCACCGCGTAGGTCGAGTATTGCAGCATGTTCAGCTGGTCGCAGACGCCGATGGCCAGTGCACCACCGGAACCACCCTCACCGATAACGGTGGCGATGATCGGGGTCTTCAGGCGCGACATCACGCGCAGGTTCCAGGCGATGGCTTCGCTCTGGTTGCGCTCTTCAGCGTCAATCCCAGGGTAGGCACCCGGGGTGTCGATGAAGGTCAGGATCGGCATCTTGAAGCGCTCGGCCATCTCCATCAGACGGCAGGCCTTGCGGTAGCCTTCCGGACGCGGCATGCCGAAGTTGCGGCGCACCTTCTCGCGTACTTCACGGCCTTTCTGGTGACCGATGATCATCACTGGCTGATCTTCCAGACGTGCCACGCCGCCAACAATGGCCGCGTCGTCGGAGAAGTGACGGTCGCCGTGCAGTTCGTCGAACTCGGTGAAGATGTGCTCGATGTAGTCGAGGGTGTACGGGCGTTTCGGGTGACGCGCCAGACGAGCGATCTGCCAGCTGGTCAGCTTGCCGAAGATGTCTTCGGTCAGCGTGCGGCTCTTGTCCTGCAGGCGGGAGATCTCATCGCCGATATTCAGCGAATTGTCATTACCGACCAAGCGCAACTCTTCGATCTTGGCTTGCAGGTCGGCGATCGGCTGTTCGAAATCTAGAAAATTCGGGTTCATAGGCGTCCGTCTTGGGTCGTGTCCCAAATGAGCTTGGGCCGGCCGGTTGTCTATTCGCGCCCTACCTTAAGGGAGAGGCGCGCTGAGGTCGAGATTAAAAATTCAGGTTGCGGGCAAGCGCAATGATGGCACCTGCCGGTCAACGGTATTGGAGGAAGACGTTGTCTCGCCCGAACTGGTCACGCAGGGCTTGAATCAAGGCATCCGCCGGGTCGATTCGCCAGGTCTCGCCAAACTGCAGCAAGGTCTTCGCATCGGGGCTGGTGTACTCCATGGTGATCGGGCACGCCCCGCGATGACGCTTGAGCAACTCACCCAACCAGCGTAGCTGATCGCCCTTCAGGTCTTGAGTCTGCAGCTTCAAACGCAGGCTCTCGGCCAGATTGGTGCGCGCATCTTCCATGCTCATCACGCGCTTGACCCGCAGGCGCAGGCCGCCGGAGAAGTCGTCGTTGCTGACCTCGCCTTCGACCACCACCATCGCATCGGTCTGCAATAGCGACTGCGCGGAGTGGAACGCATCGGCGAACAGCGACGCTTCGATCCGTCCCGAGCGGTCGTCAAGGGTGATGAAACCCATCTTGTCGCCCTTCTTGTTCTTCATCACACGCAGGGCAATGATCATCCCCGCCACGGTTTGCGTATCGCGGGCCGGTTTCAGGTCGATGATGCGCTGACGGGCGAAACGGCGGATTTCGCCTTCGTATTCGTCGATCGGGTGACCGGTCAGGTACAGGCCCAAAGTGTCTTTCTCACCCTTGAGGCGTTCCTTGAGGGTCAGCTCCTTGGCCTTGCGGTGGCTTGCATACACATCGGCATCGGCTTCGACGAACAATCCGCCAAACAGGTCGGCATGGCCGCTGTCGTGGGTGCGAGCAGTTTGTTCGGCGGCCTTGATTGCCTCTTCCATTGCCGCCAGCAGCACGGCGCGGTTGCGGTCGATGTTGGCCTGATAAGCCTTTTGCTCGTCATGGAAGTACGGCCCCAGACGATCCAGCGCGCCACTGCGGATCAAGCCGTCCAGCGTCCGCTTGTTGATGCGTTTGAGGTCGACACGGGCGCAGAAATCGAACAGATCCTTGAACGGACCTTCCTGACGCGCCTCGGTGATGGCTTCCACCGGACCTTCACCGACGCCTTTGATCGCGCCGAGGCCATAGACGATGCGGCCGTCGTCGTTCACCGTGAACTTGAACTCCGAAGTGTTCACGTCCGGCGCGTCGAGGCGCAGCTTCATCGTGCGCACTTCCTCGATCAAGGTCACGACCTTGTCGGTGTTGTGCATATCCGCCGAGAGTACCGCGGCCATGAACGGCGCCGGGTAGTGAGCTTTCAGCCAGGCGGTCTGGTAGGACACCAGGCCGTAAGCGGCGGAGTGGGATTTGTTGAAGCCGTAACCGGCGAATTTCTCTACCAGGTCGAAAATGTTACCGGCGAGGTCGGCATCGATATTGTTGGTCGCGCAACCCTCAATGAAACCGCCGCGTTGCTTGGCCATTTCCTCGGGTTTCTTCTTACCCATGGCTCGCCGCAGCATGTCCGCACCACCGAGGGTGTAACCGGCCATGACCTGGGCAATCTGCATCACCTGTTCCTGATACAGGATGATGCCATACGTCGGCGCCAATACCGGCTTGAGGCCTTCGTACTGGTAGTCCGAGTGCGGGTACGCCAGTTCGGCGCGACCGTGCTTACGGTTGATGAAGTCGTCCACCATGCCGGACTGCAGCGGGCCCGGGCGGAACAGCGCTACCAGTGCGATCAAGTCTTCCAGGCAGTCGGGCTTGAGCTTTTTGATCAGCTCTTTCATGCCGCGCGATTCAAGCTGGAACACCGCCGTGGTTTCGGCTTTTTGCAGCAGGTTGTAGGTCGGCTTGTCGTCGAGCGGGATAAACGCGATGTCCAGCGGCTCTTCGCCGACCTTGGCGCGGTCGCGGTTAATGGTTTTCAGCGCCCAGTCGATGATCGTCAGGGTCCGCAGGCCAAGGAAGTCGAACTTCACCAGACCGGCCGCTTCCACGTCGTCCTTGTCGAACTGGGTTACCAGGCCGTCACCGGCCTCGTCGCAATAGATCGGCGAGAAGTCGGTCAGTTTGGTCGGGGCGATCACCACGCCACCGGCGTGCTTGCCGACGTTACGCACCACGCCTTCAAGCTTGCGCGCCATCTCCCAGATTTCCGCCGCCTCTTCATCGACCTTGATGAAATCGCGCAGGATCTCTTCCTGTTCGTAGGCTTTTTCCAGGGTCATGCCGACTTCGAACGGAATCATCTTCGACAGACGATCCGCCAGGCCGTAGGACTTGCCCTGCACCCGCGCCACGTCACGCACCACAGCCTTGGCGGCCATGGAACCGAAGGTGATGATCTGGCTTACCGCGTTGCGGCCGTATTTCTCGGCCACGTAGTCGATCACCCGGTCACGACCGTCCATGCAGAAGTCGACGTCGAAGTCGGGCATCGAGACCCGTTCCGGGTTAAGGAAACGTTCGAACAGCAGGTCGTATTCCAGCGGATCGAGGTCGGTGATCTTCTGCACATAAGCCACCAGCGAGCCGGCACCCGACCCCCGGCCAGGCCCCACCGGCACGCCGTTGTTCTTGGCCCACTGGATAAAGTCCATCACGATCAGGAAGTAACCGGGGAACCCCATCTGGATGATGATATCCAGCTCGAAATTCAGCCGGTCGACGTAGACCTGACGCTTGGCTTCGTAGTCTTCGGTGGTGTCCTTGGGCAGCAGCACCGCGAGGCGCTCTTCGAGACCTTCGAAAGACACTTTGCGGAAGTATTCGTCGATGGTCATGCCATCGGGAATCGGGAAGTTGGGCAGGAAGTGCGTACCCAGCTTCACTTCGATGTTGCAGCGCTTGGCAATCTCAACGGTGTTTTCGATCGCGTCGGGAATGTCGCTGAACAGCTCGGCCATTTCCTCGGCGCTTTTGAGGTATTGCTGATCGCTGTAATTCTTCGAGCGCCGCGGATCGTCGAGGGCGCGGCCTTCGCCGATGCACACGCGGGTTTCGTGGGCCGCGAAGTCTTCCTGCTTGATGAAACGCACATCGTTGGTCGCCACCAGCGGCGCGCCGAGCTTGTCGGCCAGCGCCACGGCGCCGTGCAGTTGCTCTTCATCGTTGGGGCGATTGGTGCGCTGGATTTCCAGGTAGAACCGATCCGGGAACACCGCCATCCAGTCACGCGCCAGAGCCTCGGCCTCGGCCGGGTTGCCACCGATCAGAGCCATGCCGATCTCGCCTTCTTTGGCGGCGGACAACATGATCAGGCCCTCGTTGGCCTCAGCGACCCACTCGCGCTCGACGATGACCATGCCGTTGCGTTGGCCCTCGATGAAGCCGCGGGAAATCAACTCAGTGAGATTGCGATAGCCCTTGGCGTTCATCACCAACAGGCTGAGCCGGCTCAGCGGTGCGTCCGGATCCTTGTTCGACAGCCACAGGTCGGCGCCGCAGATCGGCTTGATGCCCGCGCCCATGGCGTTTTTATAGAATTTGACCAGGGAACACATGTTGTTCTGATCGGTGACCGCCACGGCCGGCATGTTCATGCCGGTCAGCGCCTTGACCAGTGGCTTGATCCGCACCAGCCCGTCGACCAGGGAGTATTCAGTGTGCAGGCGTAGATGAACGAATGAAGCCGGCATAGTGATCCTGTCCAGTTACATAGAGACAACAAGGCCCGGATTGTACCGGGCCTCGAACAAAACATCAGCCTTGCGACTAAACCTGCGTCAGGCCTTCGAGCGCCTCGTAAGCCTGACGCACCGGGGCGAACGAGCGCCGGTGAATCGGCGTCGGCCCCAGCCGTGCCAACGCTTCCAGATGAACGGGCGTCGGGTAGCCTTTATGACCGCCGATGCCGTAACCCGGATAGATCAATTCGAACGCCGCCATTTCGCGGTCGCGGCTGACCTTGGCCAGAATCGATGCCGCGGCAATTGCCGGGACCTTGCCGTCGCCCTGCACCACCGCTTCGGCGCGCATTGGCAATTTCGGGCAGCGGTTACCGTCGATCATCGCCAGTTTCGGCTGCACATGCAGCCCGGCCACGGCACGCTGCATGGCGAGCATGGTGGCGTGGAGGATGTTCAGCTCATCGATTTCTTCGACTTCGGCGCGGGCGATGCACCAGCTCAGGGACTTCTCGATGATCTCGTCGTAGAGCTTCTCGCGTTTGGCTTCGGTGAGTTTCTTCGAGTCGTTGAGACCGAGGATCGGCCGGTTCGGATCGAGGATCACCGCCGCCGTCACCACCGCACCGCACAACGGGCCGCGACCGACTTCGTCGACACCGGCCACCAGTTCTTCGACTTCGGCGACCAGGGTGAAATCCAGGCCCATTTGCATCGTCTTGCTCATTATTTCTGACCGATCAGGTTGAGGACGGCATCCGCCGCCTGATTGGAAGCGTCCAGCCGCAACGTGCGGTGAATCTCGTCGAAGCCACGGGTCTGCTCTTCGCCACCGTCGATCAGCGGTGACAGGGTCTGTGCCAACGCCTCGACTGTCGCATCATCCTGCAATAATTCCGGCACCAACAGGCGCTGGGCCAGCAAGTTCGGCAAGGACACATACGGACTCTTGACCATGCGCTTGAGAATCCAGAACGTCAGCGGCGCCAGGCGATACGCAACGACCATCGGCCGCTTGTACAGCAACGCCTCAAGCGTGGCGGTGCCCGAAGCGATCAATACCGCGTTGCACGCCGCCAGGGCCAGATGGGACTTGCCGTCGAGCAAGGTTACCGGCAAGTCACGACCCGCGAGCAGTTCTTCGAGCTGCACGCGACGTTCGGCATTGGCACACGGCATGACAAAGCGCAGCCCCGGACGCATGGCCCGCAGGCGCTCGGCCGTGTCGAGGAACAACGCGCCCAGACGCCCGACTTCACCGCCGCGACTGCCCGGCATCAAGGCGACCAGCGGCCCATCCGGCAGGCCCAGTTCGGCCCGCGCAGCGGCGCGATCGGCCTCAAGCGGAATGGTGTCGGCCAACGTGTGACCGACGAACCGTACCGGCACGCCCTTCTCTTCGTAGAATTTTGCTTCGAACGGCAACAGCGTCAGCATCAGGTCGCAGCCTTCGCGAATCTTCAGCACGCGCTTCTGCCGCCACGCCCACACTGACGGGCTGACGTAGTGCACGGTCTTGATCCCGGCCTGACGCAACTTGAGTTCGATATTGAGGTTGAAATCCGGGGCATCGATGCCGATGAACACATCCGGTTTCTCGGCAATCAACGTGGCGATCAGGTCCTTGCGGCGCTTGAGCAACTCGCGCAGCCGCCCGAGCACTTCCACCAGCCCCATGACCGACAGGCGCTCCATGGGGAAGTAGGACGTCAGCCCCTCAGCCTGCATCAACGGGCCGCCGACGCCGATGAACTCGACTGTCGGGTGTTGCGCCTTGAGCGCGCGCATGAGGCCGGCGCCCAAAATATCACCGGAAGCTTCGCCCGCCACCAGCGCAATACGCAGACTGGCCATGATCAGCGGGTGATGCCGCGGGTCGACGACTGGATCGAGTCACGGAACACCGCGACTTCCGGGAACTGCGCAGAAGGCTCGGCGAGTTCGGCCAGCGCCTGCTCGACGGTCAGCCCCTGGCGATAAACGGTTTTGTACGCACGGCGCAGGGCGTGAATGGCATCTTCACTGAAACCGCGACGACGCATGCCTTCGAAGTTCATGCTGCGCGCTTCAGCCGGGTTGCCGAACACCGTCACGAACGCCGGGACGTCCTTGCCGATGGCGGTACCCATGCCGGAAAAGCTGTGGGCGCCGATATGGCAATACTGGTGAACCAGAGTGAACCCGGAAAGGATCGCCCAGTCGTCGACGTGCACATGCCCGGCCAACGCTGTGTTATTGACCAGAATGCAGTGGTTGCCGATGACGCTGTCATGCCCGATGTGGGCATAAGCCATGATCAGGTTGTGATCGCCCAGGGTGGTTTCCGAACGATCCTGCACAGTGCCACGGTGAATCGTCACGCCTTCGCGAATGACGTTGTGGTCGCCGATCACCAGACGGGTTTCTTCGCCTTTGTACTTCAGATCAGGCGTGTCTTCGCCTACCGAGGAAAACTGGTAGATGCGGTTGTGCTTGCCGATTCGGGTCGGGCCTTTGAGGACCACGTGCGGCCCAATCACGGTACCCTCGCCGATTTCCACACCTGCGCCGACGATCGACCACGGGCCGACCTCGACGCCGTCAGCCAGAACGGCCGACGGATCGATGATTGCGCGAGGGTCAATCAAACTCATAGTTTGCGTTCCGCACAGATGATTTCAGCCGAGCAGACTGGCTTGCCGTCAACCGAAGCCTGGCACTCGAACTTCCAGATCTGACGCTTGCAGCTGATGAACTTGGCTTCAAGGATCAACTGGTCACCTGGAAGAACCGGCTGACGGAAGCGCAGCTTGTCGGAACCGACGAAGTAATACAGGGTGCCGTCTGCAGGCTTTACATCAAGCATTTTGAAACCGAGGATCCCGGCAGCCTGGGCCATCGCTTCGATGATCAGCACGCCCGGCATGATCGGATGCGCCGGGAAGTGGCCGTTGAAGAATGGCTCATTGATGCTGACATTCTTGTAGGCGCGAATGCGCTTGCCTTCAGTGTCCAGTTCCACCACCCGGTCCACCAGCAGGAACGGGTAACGGTGAGGCAGGTATTCGCGAATCTCGTTGATGTCCATCATTTCGGGGGGAAGCCTATGTAAAGATTGGGAGCGCGACTGACGCGCACTCCTCTAGCAAATCAAGGAGGCAGTCTAGAGGCTGTGCACACTTGATATGGAAATGGTATCAGCCATCAGATGAAGCATTGCCGCCGGGGGTCACTTCCCCAACGCGCTTTTCCAGCTGCTTCAAACGTCGCGCGAGGTCATCGAGCTGACGGATGCGTGCCGCGCTTTTGCGCCATTCGGCCGCTGGTTGCATGGCTGTGCCGGAAGAATAGGCACCCGGCTCGGTAATCGAGTGGGTCACCATGGTCATCCCGGTCAGGAAAACGTTGTCGCAAATATCGATATGCCCCACCAGGCCAACGCCACCGGCGAGCATGCAGTGCTTGCCGATTTTGGTGCTGCCGGAGATACCCACGCACGCCGCCATGGCGGTGTGATCACCGACCTGGACGTTGTGGGCGATCTGGATCTGGTTGTCGAGCTTCACGCCATTGCCGATCACGGTATCGGCCAGCGCACCACGGTCGATGGCGGTATTCACGCCAATTTCCACATCGTCGCCGATGGTGACACCGCCAATCTGGGCGATCTTCTGCCAGACACCTTTCTCGTTGGCGAAGCCGAAGCCTTCACCGCCGAGCACAGCACCGGACTGGATCACCACACGCTTGCCGATGCGCACGTCGTGGTACAGCGTTACCCGCGGCGCGAGCCAGCCGCCCTCGCCGATTTCACTGCGGGCACCGATGACGCAATGTGCCCCCAGAGTGACCTGCGCGCCGATACGCACACCGGCCTCGATCACCACGAACGGGCCGATGCTGGCGCTTGGATCAACCACCGCATCCGGCGCAATTACCGCTGTGGGATGAACACCCGCAGTGGCTTTTGGCTTGGGATCGAACAGGTGCGAGATGCGTGCATAAGCCAGGTAAGGATCCGGCACCAGCAGCGCGTTACCGGCAAAACCGTCGGCATCCGCCTCCTTGAGCAATAGCGCAGCCGCCTGGGAACTTGCCAGGTATTTGCGATATTGAGGATTTGCCAGAAAGCTCAACTGAGCTGGGCCAGCCTCCTGCAAGGTGGCTAGCCCAGTAATTTGCTTCTCGGGGTCGCCACGCAGGGTGGCGCCGAGGAACTCGGCCAACTGGCCGAGCTTGATAGTCACGGTCATGGGTTACTTCAGCTGATTCATGCGCTCGATAACCTGGCGCGTGATGTCGTACTGCGGTTTGACATCGATGACTGCGCCACGCTCGAACACCAGGTCAAAACCACCTTTCTTGATGACTTCTTCCACTGCGCTATCCAGTTTCGGCTTCAGTTGCTTGAGCATTTCGCGGTCGGCAACTGCCTTGGCTTCGTTCAGCTCCTTGGACTGGAACTGGAAGTCACGGGCCTTTTGCTTGAATTCAAGCTCCAGACGCTCACGCTCGCCCTGCTGCATCTTGTCGCCACCGGCCATCAGACGGTCCTGAATACCCTTGGCGCTGCTTTCCAGCGTCTTGAGCTTGGTCAGTTGCGGACCGAACTTCTTCTCGGCATCCACGGCGTACTTCTTGGCCGCGTCGGATTCCAGCAGTGCCATCTGATAGTTCAGCACGGCGATTTTCATGTCGGCGAACGCCGGGCCTGCCACCAGTACGGAGGCCAGGAGAACCAATTGAGTCAACTTACGCACGATGCACTCCTACAAAATCCATTGTCGTTGTCTTGGGTCAGGCGCTTAGAACGTCTGGCCGAGGGAGAATTGGAACACTTGAGTTTCAGCGTTATCCGGCTTCTTGACCGGCATCGCCAGAGCAAAACTCAGAGGACCCAGTGCGGTGACCCAGGTCACGCCAACACCGACGGAACTTGCCATGTTGCTCAGGCTGATGTCGTTGCACTGAGTGTTGGCCTTTGTACCATCTGCGTTGGTGGTCGACTTGCAAGTCGAGTCGAACACGTTACCGACGTCCCAGAATACCGAGGTACGCAAGGAGCGCTGATCTTTCACGAACGGCAGCGGGAACAGGACTTCAACACCGCCCTGGATCAATACGTTGCCACCGAACGGCAGCGGATCCTGATCCGGGTCGGCGATAGTGCCAACATTACCAGTCTTGTCGAAACCGCGACTCGGGGTACTGCGAGGACCCAGCGTACTGTCCTTGAAGCCGCGAACCGAGTTGAAACCACCAGCATAGTAGTTTTCATAGAACGGCAAGCCGTCGGTCGAACCATAACCGTCGCCATAACCCAGCTCGGTGTGCAGACGCAGGGTGTAGTTCTCGGTGATCGGCTGGAACAACTGACCACGGTAGTCGAGCTTGTAGAACGACAGGTCGCTGCCCGGAATCGTGGTTTCCAGCGTCAGGCTCTGGGAACGACCACGGGTCGGCAATACGCCTTTGTTCAGGGTCGACTCGGACCAGCCGGCCGACGCCTTGAAGTTCAGATACTGGTCGCCTTCCTTGTTAACGAAGTCGAAGATCTCGTCAACGGTGTACTGGCCCGTCTTGATCTTGTCCTGTTGAGCGGACAGACCGAAGGTCAGACGCGAAGTCTCGCTGATCGGATAGCCAACGTTGACGCCGGCTCCCAGGCTGTCTACCGCATAGCTCGCTACATCGACGTCGAGGTCTTTGTAGTCGGTGGTGCGATAGAACGCGTTGTAACCCAGGCTCACGCCATCGGCGGTCCAGTAGGGGTCAACGTAGCCGAAGTTGTAGCGGCTCTGGTATTCGCTGCGGGTCAGGCCGACGCTGACGCGGTTACCGGTACCGAGGAAGTTGTTCTGGGTGATCGAACCACCGAGAATCAGACCGGCACTCTGGGCGAAACCGACGCTCGCGGTGATCGAACCGGACGCCTGTTCTTCAACGGCGTAGTTCACGTCCACCTGGTCGTCGACACCCGGAACAGCCGGAGTCTCGACGTTCACTTCCTTAAAGAAGCCCAGACGCTCAAGACGGGTCTTGGACTGGTCGATCAGGTAGGTCGAAGCCCAGCCACCTTCCATCTGACGCATTTCGCGACGCAGCACTTCGTCCTCGGACTTGGTGTTGCCACGGAAGTTGATGCGGTTGACGTAGGCGCGCTTGCCCGGATCGACGGCGAACAGGATGTCCACGGTGTGATCGTCGTCATGCGGCTGAGGTACGCCGTTGACGTTGGCGAAGGTGTAACCCTCGTTACCCAGGCGACGGGTGATCAGCTCGGACGTGGTGGTCATCAGCTTGCGCGAGAACACCTGGCCTTTCTGCACCAGCAGCAGGGACTTGATCTGGTCTTCAGGGACTTTCAGGTCACCGCTGAGCTTGACGTCACGGACGGTGTACTTCTCGCCTTCGGTGATGTTGACGGTGATGTAGACGTGCTTCTTGTCCGGGGTGATGGACACCTGGGTCGAAGCGATGTCCATGTTGATGTAGCCACGGTCCAGGTAGTAGGAACGCAGACGCTCCAGGTCACCGGACAGCTTTTCACGGGCGTACTTGTCGTCGTTCTTGAAGAACGACAGCCAGTTGGTGGTCTTCAGCTCGAACAGGTCGATCAGGTCGTCATCAGGGAAGACCGTGTTACCGACCACGTTGATGTGCTGGATCGCAGCCACGGTGCCTTCGTTGATCTTCACTTTCAGCGCAACACGGTTGCGCGGCTGCGATACCACTTCGGTATCGACCGTAGCCGAGTAGCGACCCTGTGCAACGTACTGGCGTTGCAGCTCGTTACGAACACCTTCGAGGGTGGCGCGCTGGAAGATTTCACCTTCAGACAGACCGGACTGCTTGAGGCCCTTCATCAGGTCCTCGGTGGAGATGGCCTTGTTGCCCTCGATCTCGATACTGGCGACGGACGGGCGTTCGACGACCGTGATCACCAGAACGTTGCCTTCGCGGCCCAGCTGGATATCTTGAAAGAAACCGGTTTTGAACAACGCACGAGTGGATTCCACCAGGCGACGATCATCCGCCTGCTCGCCGACGTTCAACGGCAAGGCACCAAACACGCTACCCGCGGAGACCCGCTGGAGGCCGTTGACGCGAATATCAGAGATAGTGAAGGACTCGGCGTGAACTTCGGCGATCATCAATACGGTGAGAACCGCAGTTAGCAGCAGACGTTTCATGAAGTCCTTTCTTATTCCAACTGGCAATAAACAAACTGCCGCAAAATGCGGCAGATTCGCAATTCAGCGAAGCTTTACAGTCGACCCAGATCATTGACCAGAGCAAGCAACATCACTCCGACCACCAAACTGATACCGATCTGCACCCCCCAACCTTGCACCCGATCCGACAAGGGACGACCACGCGCCCACTCAATCAGATAAAACAACAAATGCCCCCCATCCAGTACAGGAATGGGCAGCAAATTCAGAACTCCCAGGCTAATACTCAGATAAGCAAGGAAATTCAGGAAATCAGCAACGCCCGACTGGGCAGAAGCGCCCGCCACTTTAGCAATGGTTATCGGTCCACTCAAGTTTTTTACCGAGAGCTCGCCGAACAGCATTTTCTTCAGTGAGTCCAGCGTCAGCACGCTCATGGTCCAGGTACGACGGGCACCCTCGCCAATCGCGGCCAGCGGCCCATAACTGACCTCGCGGATCATTTCCGGCGGCCAGTCTACGGCCTTTACGCCTGCACCGAGATAACCGCTTGGCGACTTGCTTTCGCCGCGCGCCGCCAAGGTCACCGGGATGTCGATTTGAGCACCGTCGCGCTCGATGCGCAGCATGATTTTGGTATCAGGACGCGTACGAACGGTATCCACCACCTGCTGCCAGTCATTCAGCGCCTGGCCGTCAAGCGACAGCAGACGGTCACCGGTTTTCAGACCAGCGGCTTGCGCCGGGCCTTTCGGATCAAGTTCGGCCAGCACCGGCGGCAAGGCCGGGCGCCATGGGCGAATACCCAGCGAGCGGATCGGATCGGGCTCGTCAGCGCCTTTGAGCCAATGGTCCAGCGCCAGCTCACGAGGCGTGTCTGCGGTCGAACCCTGCTCGCGCACGAGCAATTGCAGGGAACCACTCTCCCCCAGACGACGCACCAGTTGCAGATTGACGGCGGCCCAGCCGGAGGTCGGCTCACCATCGATAGCGACGATTTCCTGGCCGGCACTCAAACCGGCCCTGGCCGCGATGCTACCGGACTCGACAGCCCCGATGACCGGACGAATCTGCTCACTGCCGAGCATCGCCAACACCCAGAAGAACACCAGGGCCAGCAGGAAATTGGCGATCGGACCCGCCGCGACAATGGCGATACGCTGGCGAACCGATTTACGATTGAAAGACTGATGAAGCTGATCGGCCGGTACTTCGCCTTCACGCTCATCGAGCATTTTGACGTAGCCACCCAGCGGAATCGCGGCGACGACAAACTCAGTGCCCTGCTTGTCGTGCCAGCGCAACAGGGGCATGCCGAAGCCCACGGAAAAACGTAAAACCTTGACGCCACAGCGACGCGCGACCCAGAAGTGGCCGAATTCGTGAAAGGTGACCAGCACACCCAAAGCGATCAGGGTGCCGGCAATCATATAGAGCGCGCTCATCTACTTTCTCCGCAATCCTGTTCAGTGCCGCGTGACGCCATGGTTCTGTAAAGGCTATCGGTCGTGCCGACTCAGCCATTGTCCGGCCAGAATCCGCGCTTTCGCGTCTGCGGTAAACACCGCATCCAGATCCTCCAGCGCAACCACCGGCTCGAGATTCAACACATCCTCGATGATACTCGCGATTTCCAGATAACCCACGCGTCCGTCGAGAAACGCTGCAACCGCCACTTCGTTGGCCGCATTGAGCATGGCCGGCGCGCTGTTGCCCGCCTCAGCCGCCTGTCGCGCCAGCCGCAGACAAGGAAAACGCTCTTCATCAGGCGCTTCGAAATCCAGACGCGCAATGGCAAACAGGTCCAGCGGTGCCACGCCTGAATCAATACGTTCGGGCCACGCCAGTGCATTGGCAATCGGCGTGCGCATGTCGGGATTGCCCAACTGCGCCAACACCGAACCATCGACATAATCGACCAACGAGTGAATCACACTCTGCGGATGAATCACCACCTCGACCTGCGAAGGTTTGGCGTCGAACAACCAGCAAGCCTCGATCAACTCCAGGCCCTTGTTCATCATGCTGGCCGAATCCACCGAAATCTTGCGCCCCATGGACCAGTTCGGGTGCGCACAGGCCTGATCCGGCGAAACGTGCGCCAGCTCGCTCAGCGGCGTCTGGCGGAAAGGCCCGCCCGAAGCCGTGAGCAAGATCCGCCGCACGCCGACGGCGCCCAGCCCGCGCGCAAAATCCTGCGGCATGCACTGAAAGATCGCGTTGTGCTCGCTGTCGATCGGCAGCAGCACCGAGCCGCTCTTGTGCACCGCCTGCATGAACAGCGCGCCGGACATCACCAGCGCTTCTTTATTGGCCAGGAGGATTTTTTTGCCAGCCTCCACCGCTGCCAGCGTCGGGCGCAAACCCGCGGCACCGACGATGGCCGCCATCACCGCATCGACTTCAGGAGCGGACGCGACCTGACACAGGCCCTCCTCCCCTACCAGCACGCGAGTGGACAGGCCGGCAGCCCGCAAGTCATCCTGCAAACCACGCGCCGCCGCCACTTCCGGCACCACCGCAAACTGCGGCACATGCCGAACGCACAAGGCCAGCAACTCGCTCAAGCGCGTGAAGCCGCTCAAGGCAAAGACCTGATAGCGCTCAGGATGGCGAGCAATCACATCCAGGGTGCTCAGACCGATCGAGCCGGTAGCCCCCAGAACGGTAATCTGTTGCGGGCGGCTCACGGCGCAGCCATCCACAGCAATACGGCGAAAATCGGGATCGCGGCAGTCAGGCTGTCGATCCGATCAAGCACGCCGCCATGACCGGGCAGCAGATTGCTGCTGTCCTTGATGCCGGACTGACGCTTGAACATGCTTTCGGTGAGGTCGCCCACCACCGAAATGAAGACGATCAACGCCGCACCGATCAAGCCCTTGAGCAGTTCGCCCACGGTCCAGTCACGCACCAGGCCGACGATAGCGGTAATGACCAGACTCAGCGCCAGGCCACCGTAAACGCCTTCCCAGCTTTTGCCCGGGCTGACTTGTGGCGCCAGCTTGCGCTTGCCGAAGGCCCGACCGGAAAAATAGGCACCGATGTCGGCACCCCAGACCAGCACCATCACCGCCATGATCAACCAGTTGCCCAGCGGGTATTGCTTGATCTGCACCAGCCCTTGCCAGGCCGGCAGCAGGATCAGTAAGCCGATCACCAGTTTGGTGGCTGCCGTGGACCAGTGCTCGCTCGAACGCGGATACGTCAGCACCAGGTAAGTCGCCACCGCCCACCACAGCACCGAAGCCCCCAATACCCAAGGGGCGAGGCCCGGCAGCACGTACATGACGAACAACATCAGCGCAACGACAGCGGCATAGCCGACACGGAACGCCTGTGCGGTAAAGCCAGCCAGACGCGCCCATTCCCAGGCACCCAGGCTTACGACCAGACCGATGAACAGCGCAAAACCGGAACCCTCGAGCAGGAAAAACCCGCACAGGGCGATCGGCAGCAGGATCAGCGCAGTGATGATTCGTTGTTTAAGCATTAAACCCGGGCTCCAGCTTCGACCTGCTCGCTCGTTTTACCGAAGCGGCGCTGGCGTGAAGCGAAATCGGCCAGCGCCGTGCGCATGGCTTCGTGTTTGAAGTCCGGCCAGAACAGGTCGGAGAAGTACAACTCGGCGTACGCCAGTTGCCACAAGAGGAAGTTGCTGATGCGGTGTTCGCCACCGGTGCGGATGCACAAGTCCGGCAGCGGCAAGTCGCCGGTCGCCAGACAGGTTTGCAGCAGATCCGGGGTGATGTCCTCCGGGCGCAAGTGCCCGGCCTGAACTTCACGCGCCAGACGCTGTGCCGCTTGCGCAATATCCCACTGACCGCCGTAGTTGGCGGCGATCTGCAGGATAAAGCGGTTGGCACCGGCCGTCATCGCTTCAGCCTCGCGCATCGCCGCCTGAAGTTCAGGGTGGAAGCGCGAGCGATCGCCGATGATGCGCAAGCTGATGTTGTTGTCGTTGAGACGCTTGGCCTCACGACGCAGCGCCTTGAAGAACAGGTCCATCAAGGCACTGACTTCATCGGCCGGGCGCTGCCAGTTTTCACTGGAAAAGGCGAACAGGGTGAGCACTTCGACCTTGGCCTCGGCGCACACCTCGATCACGGCCCGCACAGCATCCACGCCGGCTTTATGCCCGGCGACACCCGGCATGAAGCGTTTCTTCGCCCAGCGATTGTTGCCATCCATGATGATCGCGACATGGCGCGGCACCGCGGACGGCGCTGACTGCTTGGTCTTTTCCATTGAAACGCGACCCTTATACGGCCATCAGATCGGCTTCTTTTTCCTTGGTGGCCGCATCGATATCAGCTTCAGCCTTGTCGGTCAGTTTCTGGATATCAGCTGCCGCACGGCGCTCTTCGTCTTCACTGATCTCTTTGTCCTTGACCAGCTTCTTCAGATCACCCAGTGCATCGCGACGAATATTGCGTACAGCGACGCGCGCATCTTCAGCAGCCGCACGTGCCTGCTTGGTGAAGCCCTTACGGGTTTCTTCGGTCAGGGCCGGCATGGAGATCAGCAGCAGTTCGCCGAGGTTGGTCGGGTTCAGGTTCAGACCAGCGCTTTGGATCGCTTTGTCGACAGCCGCCAGCATGTTGCGCTCGAAAGCAACGACTTGCAGGGTGCGGGAGTCTTTTACAGTGACGTTCGCCACTTGGCTGAGCGGAGTATCGGCGCCGTAGTACGGAACCATCACGCTACCGAGGATGCTCGGGTGAGCCTTACCGGTGCGGATTTGACCAAATGCATGAGCCAGCGACTCGATGGACTTCTGCATGCGCTCTTGAGCGTCTTTCTTGATTTCGTTGATCATTGTTGACCTTCCTCGATCAGGGTTCCTTCAGCGCCGCCATGTACGATGTTCAGCAGGGCGCCAGGCTTGTTCATGTTGAATACGCGCAGCGGCATCTTATGGTCGCGGCACAGGCAAATTGCTGTCAGATCCATTACACCCAGCTTGCGATCCAGCACTTCATCATAAGTCAGATGATCGAACTTCTCGGCATGCGGGTCCTTGAACGGGTCTGCGGTGTAGACGCCATCAACCTTGGTCGCCTTCAGCACGACGTCGGCATCGATTTCGATGGCACGCAGGCAGGCTGCCGAATCCGTGGTAAAGAACGGATTGCCGGTACCGGCGGCGAAAATCACGACGTCCTTGGAGTTCAGGTGGCGCATGGCTTTGCGGCGATCATAGTGATCAGTAACGCCAACCATGGAAATGGCCGACATCACGATGGCCGAGATATTGGCACGTTCCAGCGCGTCGCGCATGGCCAGGGCGTTCATCACAGTGGCCAGCATGCCCATGTGGTCGCCTGTTACCCGATCCATGCCAGCCTTGCTCAAGGCTTCGCCACGGAACAGGTTGCCACCGCCGATCACCAGACCGACCTGTACGCCGATACCGACCAGTTGGCCGACTTCCAGCGCCATCCGATCCAGCACTTTTGGATCGATCCCGAACTCTTCCGAGCCCATCAGGGCCTCGCCGCTAAGCTTGAGTAGAATGCGTTTATAGCGAGCCTGATAACCACTGCCCTGCTGAGCCATTGCGAATCTCTCCTGCGGCGTATTTAAAAATTCTTTGCGAGCTGTTTACAGCTGGCGTTCACTCTAGCTTGGCGCTGCTTCAGCGCCATCGGAACATGGCTTTGTAAGTCAGTTCCAAGTGGAAACCAATTAAAAATTGGTAACCCCATCTGAAAAGAGGCTGCGCGCGTGAGCGGGCAGCCTCTTTCGGGCGACAGTTGAAAAACCGTCTTATTGCTTGGCGGCAGCCAGCTGGGCAGCAACTTCTTCAGCGAAGTTGTCGACCGGCTTCTCGATGCCTTCGCCTACTTTGAAGTAGGTGAAGGAAACGATTTCTGCGCCGCCTTTCTTGGCCAGCTCGCCAACCTTGATTTCAGGGTTCTTGACGAACGCCTGCTCAACCAGGCTCGCTTCTGCCAGGAACTTGCTGATACGGCCTTTGACCATGTTCTCAACAATGTTTTCTGGCTTGCCTTTGATCTTCTCTTCGTTCAGCTGCAGGAACACAGCTTTTTCACGCTCGATCGCTTCAGCCGAAACTTGCGAAGGCAGCAGGAACTCAGGGTTGCTTGCAGCGACGTGCATCGCGATGTCTTTGGCCAGCTCGACGTCGCCGCCTTTCAGAGCCACAACAACACCGATCTTGTTGCCGTGCAGGTACGAACCAACAACGTCACCTTCGACACGGGTCAGACGACGGATGTTGACGTTCTCGCCCACTTTGGCAACCAGTGCTTCGCGAGCGGCTTCTTGAGCAGCGATCAGCGGAGCAGCGTCGGTCAGCTTGTCAGCGAACGCTTTTTCAACGCTGGCAGCAACGAAGTTTTTGAAGTCGTCTTGCAGAGCCAGGAAGTCGGTCTGCGAGTTCACTTCCAGGATAACGGCAGCTTTACCGTCGTCCTTGATTGCGATTGCGCCTTCAGCGGCAACGTTGCCAGCCTTTTTCGCAGCCTTGATCGCGCCCGAAGCACGCATGTCATCAATGGCTTTTTCGATGTCGCCGTCAGCCTTTTCCAGGGCTTTCTTGCAGTCCATCATGCCTTCGCCGGTACGCTCGCGCAGTTCTTTAACCAACGCTGCAGTAATTGCTGCCATTTTCAAATTCCTCTTGGATAGGTTTTCAACCATTCCACCCGATCGAACGGGCGTTCAATTCTTCCCGAATCACCTTGTACCCGCCGCACGTTACAGATGCAGGGGCTGCGCCACCAAAAACGGGCGCCAACAAACGGTTTTCGAGGTGGCAAAAAGGGGGCCAAGCCCCCTTTTTGCTTACTGAGTCAACGCCAGGGCGTCGATTACTCAGCTGCAGCCTGAGTTTCTTCAGCTGCGAATTCAACAGTGCCGCCAGCAACATTGTTGCGACCACGGATCACTGCGTCAGCCATCGAACCCATGTACAGCTGGATAGCGCGGATTGCGTCATCGTTGCCTGGGATGATGTAGTCAACGCCTTCCGGGCTGCTGTTGGTATCGACAACGCCGATAACCGGGATGCCCAGCTTGTTGGCTTCGGTGATCGCGATGCGCTCGTGGTCAACGTCGATCACGAACAGTGCGTCTGGCAGACCGCCCATGTCCTTGATGCCGCCCAGGGAGCGATCCAGCTTTTCCAGGTCACGGGAGCGCATCAGCGCTTCTTTCTTGGTCAGCTTGGCGAAAGTACCGTCTTCGGCTTGAACTTCAAGGTCACGCAGACGCTTGATGGAAGCACGAATGGTCTTGAAGTTGGTCAGCATGCCGCCCAACCAGCGGTGATCGACGTACGGCGAACCGCAACGTGCTGCTTCTTCAGCAACGATCTTGCCAGCGGAACGCTTGGTGCCGACGAACAGAATCTTGTTTTTGCCCTGGGCCAGACGCTCTACGAAAGTCAGAGCTTCGTTGAACATTGGCAGGGTTTTTTCAAGGTTGATGATGTGAATCTTGTTACGCGCGCCGAAAATGTACTTACCCATTTTCGGATTCCAGTAACGGGTTTGGTGACCGAAGTGCACACCGGCCTTCAGCATATCGCGCATGTTGACTTGGGACATGATAGTTCCTTAATAAGTCGGGTTTGGCCTCCACGTATCCCAATGACCAACCAGTGGCATAAAGCCAAAAGCACCCAGGTCATCGTGTCGACACGTGTGTGGATTTAAGCTTTTCGGGGTATCCCCGGAAAGCGGCGCATTTTATACCACAGGGTGCGCAGAAACGGAACCCGGAATCTGTAATCGCACCAAGGACATGGGCGCAGCCCCCTTGGAATCGCCTTGAGGCACACCATTGTATAGAGAGAGACGAAGCAAGCAGGCGCGGATTTGCGCCTTTCGTCTGTTAGAATCGGGTTTTTCAGGGTCGCAAAACGCTTACCTGCCGCCCTATCCGTATCAGTAAGCGCCGCCGAGCGCAGAGAGAGCCTGTATGACCGTCAACCTCAAAACCCCCGAGGACATCGCTGGCATGCGTGTCGCCGGCAAACTGGCCGCCGATGTGCTGGAAATGATTGCCGAACACGTCAAGCCGGGTGTGACCACCGAACAACTGGACAAGATCTGCCACGACTACATCGTCAATGTGCAGCAGGCCATTCCCGCCCCGCTCAACTACAAGGGTTTCCCGAAGTCGATCTGCACGTCGATCAACCATGTGGTGTGCCATGGCATCCCGAATGACAAGCCGCTGAAAAACGGCGACACCCTGAACATCGACGTCACCGTGATCAAGGACGGCTACCACGGCGACACCAGCCGCATGTTCCACGTCGGTGAAGTACCGGTCTGGGCGGAGCGCCTGTCGCAGATCACTCAGGAATGCATGTACAAGGCCATTGAAATCGTCAAACCCGGCTGCCGCCTTGGCGATATCGGCGAAGTCATCCAGAAGCACGCGGAAAAGAATGGTTTCTCGGTGGTTCGCGAGTTCTGCGGCCACGGCATCGGCAAGGTATTCCATGAAGAACCGCAGATCCTGCACTACGGTCGCGCCGGCACCGGCATGGAACTGAAGGCTGGCATGACCTTCACCATCGAACCGATGATCAACCAGGGTAAGGCCGACACCAAGGTGCTGGGCGATGGCTGGACCGCAATCACCAAGGACCGCAAGCTCTCGGCACAGTGGGAACACACCCTGCTGGTGACCGACACCGGCTACGAGATCTTCACCCTGCGCGCCGATGACACCATCCCGCGCGTCTCGGCCTGACACCCGGAACGCTCCCAGCCTTATAGAAGGAAAGCCAATCAATGCCGCAGGTGGATCCCGAACTCTTCGACCGTGGCCAGTTCCAGGCTGAACTGGCCCTGAAAGCGAGCCCTATCGCCGCGTTCAAGAAGGCGATCCGCCAGGCCCGCGAGGTGCTCGACAGCCGTTTTCGCAGCGGCCGCGACATCCGCCGCCTGATCGAAGACCGTGCCTGGTTCGTCGATAACATCCTGCAAAAGGCCTGGGAGCAGTTCAACTGGAGTGAAGACGCCGACATCGCGCTGGTCGCGGTCGGTGGCTACGGCCGGGGTGAGTTGCACCCGTATTCCGACATCGACCTGCTGATCTTGCTGGACAGCGCCGATCACGAAGTTTTCCGCGATTCCATCGAGCGCTTTCTGACGCTGCTGTGGGACATCGGCCTGGAAGTCGGTCAGAGCGTGCGCTCGGTCGATGAATGCGCCGAGGAAGCACGGGCCGACCTGACGGTGGTCACCAACCTGATGGAAAGCCGCACCATCTGCGGCCCCGAGCGCCTGCGCCAGCGCATGCTCGATGTCACCAGCACCGCACACATGTGGCCGGCCAAGGAATTCTTCCTGGCCAAACGCGCCGAGCAGAAGGCCCGTCACCACAAGTACAACGATACCGAATACAACCTGGAACCCAACGTCAAAGGCTCGCCTGGCGGACTGCGGGATATCCAGACCATTTTGTGGGTGGCCCGTCGGCAGTACGGCACCCTGAACCTGCGCGCCCTCGCCGGTGAAGGTTTTCTGGTCGAGAGCGAAAACGCGCTGCTGGCCTCCTCCCAGGAATTCCTGTGGAAAGTGCGCTACGCCCTGCACATGCTCGCCGGTCGCTCCGAAGACCGCCTGCTGTTCGACCATCAACGCACCATCGCCGGCCTGCTCGGTTTTGAAGGTGACGACGCCAAACAGGCTGTCGAAAACTTCATGCAGCAGTATTTCCGCGTGGTGATGAGCATCGCCCAGCTCAGTGACCTGATCATCCAGCATTTCGAGGAAGTCATCCTCGCCCCGGAAGACGAAGCGCCGCCGCAGCCGATCAATTCGCGCTTCCAGTTGCACGACGGCTACATCGAGGCCCGCAACGACAACGTATTCCGCCGCACGCCGTTAGCCATGCTCGAGATTTTCGTGCTGATGGCCCAGCAACCGGAAATCAAAGGCGTGCGCGCTGACACCATTCGTCTGCTGCGCGAGAACCGTCACCTGATCGACGACAACTTCCGCAACGACATTCGCAACACCAGCCTGTTCATCGAGCTCTTCAAGTGCAAGATCGGCATCCATCGCAACCTGCGGCGGATGAACCGTTACGGCATCCTCGGGCGTTACCTGCCGGAGTTCGGCTTCATTGTCGGACAGATGCAGCACGACCTGTTCCACATCTATACGGTCGATGCGCACACCCTCAATCTGATCAAGCACCTGCGTAAGTTGCAGTACACCCAGGTGTCGGAAAAATTCCCGTTGGCCGCCAAGCTCATGGCCAAGCTGCCCAAGCCCGAACTCATCTACATGGCGGGGCTGTACCACGACATCGGCAAGGGGCGGCATGGCGATCACTCGGACATCGGCGCGGTCGATGCCGAAGCGTTCTGCCAGCGCCATCAACTGCCAACCTGGGACAGCCGACTGATCGTCTGGCTGGTGCAGAACCATCTGGTGATGTCGACCACTGCACAGCGCAAGGACTTGTCCGACCCGCAAGTGATTCACGATTTCGCGCAGATCGTCGGCGATGAAACCCGTCTGGACTACCTCTACGTGCTGACCGTGGCCGACATCAACGCCACCAATCCGACGCTGTGGAACTCGTGGCGCGCCAGTCTGTTGCGCCAGCTCTACACCGAAACCAAGCGTGCCCTGCGCCGAGGCCTGGAAAACCCGGTGGATCGCGAAGAGCAGATCCGCCAGACCCAGAGCGCAGCACTGGATATTCTGGTGCGCGGCGGCACCGACCCGGACGACGTCGAGCAGTTGTGGGCACAGTTGGGCGATGACTACTTCCTGCGCCACACCGCCGGCGACGTCGCCTGGCACAGTGACGCGATCCTGCAGCAGCCGGCCGATGGCGGCCCGCTGGTGCTGATCAAGGAAACCACCCAGCGCGAATTCGAGGGCGGTACGCAGATCTTCATTTATGCCCCGGATCAGCACGATTTCTTCGCCGTGACTGTGGCCGCGATGGACCAGCTCAACCTGAACATTCACGACGCCCGGGTTATCACCTCGAGCAGCCAGTTCACCCTCGACACCTACATCGTGCTCGATACCGACGGTGACTCGATCGGCGACAATCCGGCACGGGTCAAACAGATTCGCGACGGCCTGACCGAAGCGCTGCGCAACCCGGACGACTACCCGACGATCATCCAGCGCCGGGTGCCGCGCCAGCTCAAGCACTTCGCTTTTGCGCCGCAGGTGACGATCCACAACGACGCCCAGCGTCCGGTGACGGTGCTGGAACTCACGGCACCGGATCGCCCGGGCCTGCTGGCGCGCATTGGCGGGATTTTCCTCGAGTTCGACCTGTCGCTGCAGAACGCCAAGATTGCGACCCTGGGCGAGCGGGTGGAAGACGTGTTCTTCATCACCGACGCCCACAATCAGCCGCTCTCCGACCCGCTGCTGTGCAGCCGCTTGCAGGACGCAATCGTTGAACAACTGAGCGTCAATCAGGAACCGGATATCAAGCTTTCACGTATCAGTATCTGAATTGAATTAATCCATTACCCAGGTGGGAAGGATCACTCCGTTACCGGCGTGTTAGACCAAACCTCTGTAGGAGCGAGCCTGCTCGCGATAGCGGCACATCAGCTTGCATGGATGTTGGATGTGCAGCCCTCATCGCGAGCAGGCTCACTCCTACAGGTTTTGTGCATTGGTCAGTATCAGAGTTTTCTTTCCACATTGAACGAGGCATCCATGAACAACGCTCTGAACCAGCTGCAGCCTTACCCGTTCGAAAAGCTCCGCGCTCTGCTTGGCACCGTGACCCCGAACCCGGACAAACGCCCGATCGCGCTGTCGATCGGCGAGCCGAAACATCGCTCGCCGAGCTTTGTCGCCGAAGCGCTGGCGCACAATCTGGATCAGATGGCGGTGTACCCGACCACCCTCGGCATCCCGGCCCTGCGCGAAGCCATCGCCGGCTGGTGCGAACGTCGTTTCGGCGTGCCGAGTGGCTGGATTGACCCGGCGCGCAACGTGCTGCCGGTCAACGGTACGCGTGAAGCGCTGTTCGCCTTCACCCAGACCGTAGTCAACCGTGGCGACGACGCGCTGGTGGTCAGCCCGAACCCGTTCTATCAGATCTACGAGGGCGCAGCGTTCCTCGCCGGCGCCAAGCCGCATTACCTGCCGTGCCTGGATGAGAATGGCTTCAACCCGGACTTCGACGCGGTATCGCCAGAGATCTGGAAGCGCTGCCAGATCCTGTTCCTGTGCTCGCCGGGCAACCCGACCGGCGCGCTGATTCCGGTCGACGTGCTGAAAAAACTGATCGCCCTGGCTGACGAGCACGACTTCGTGATCGCCGCCGACGAGTGCTACAGCGAGCTGTACTTCGACGAACAGACCCCGCCGCCAGGCCTGCTCAGCGCCTGCGTCGAACTGGGCCGCAAGGACTTCAAGCGCTGCGTGGTGTTCCACAGTCTGTCCAAGCGCTCCAACCTGCCAGGCCTGCGCTCCGGCTTCGTCGCCGGTGACGCCGACGTCCTCAAGGGCTTCCTGCTGTACCGCACCTACCATGGCTGCGCGATGCCGGTGCAAACCCAACTGGCGAGCGTTGCCGCCTGGAACGACGAAGTGCATGTGCGCGCCAACCGTGCGCTGTACCGTGAGAAGTTCGACGCGGTGCTGGAAATCCTCAGCCCGGTGATGGACGTGCAACGCCCAGACGGCAGCTTCTACCTGTGGCCGAATGTACAAGGCGACGACGCGGCATTCTGCCGGGATCTGTTTGCCGAAGAACATGTGACCGTGGTGCCGGGCTCGTACCTGTCCCGCGATGTCGACGGCGTGAATCCGGGGGCCGGCCGTGTGCGCATGGCGCTGGTTGCACCCTTGGCTGAATGCGTCGAAGCTGCAGAACGCATTCGCGCCTTCATCAAGCGTAAACAGTAACAAGACCCAGCCCGTCCGGTGCAATGCCGGGCGGGATATTGTTTCAACTGCAATTAAATCTTTTCTTGTTGGCAGTACTCTCTCTCACAATCGCTACATGTTTTTGCCACTGACTAGTTGCTCTTCGCCGCACTTTTATTCCACGCGCTCGCCCCTACCAACATCAAGCAACAACATCCCCCACCATCAAACTTAACAAAACCTTCAAAACAAATTAGCCTTAAAAACCCAGGCGACATTAAATAAACAGCCACCCCTTATATAAATTGGAACCGCCAATGAAAATCATTGCTCCGTGCAAACTTATTCAACCAGAAGATCAACTAGCGTCATATCACGCCGCCGTCGAAGAAAACCCTCATAACGAAATCCTCTCCTCACAGGGTGGTCGCAGTAAACGTTCTACAGGCCATTGGCAAAAATTCTGGGCCAGTGGTAGAGAATTGACCATCAGTTTTATGGAAGTTTTGCCTGTTGATCTCCAGCAGCGTATTGAAGGTTTGATCCGACAATGGGAACCCTCCACTAATCTGACGTTCAAGTTTAATGATGGCGTTGCAGGGGACATACGCATTTCCATATCGGGCAACATATCCAGTTCATACCTTGGCACCGACGCACTGTTGGTGGCATCGGACCAGCCTACCCTGAAACTCGGCATCGACCCGGCTCATTCGGCTTTCGATGCGACAGTGCTCCATGAGTTCGGTCATGCATTGGGAATGCAACACGAGCATCAGCACCCCTCCGCAAACATCCCCTGGGACATGCCCGTCGTTTATGAGTATTACCGGTTACACACCCAATGGACCAAGGAAGAAGTCGATGAAAATATATTCAACAGGATCGATGCCAGCACGTCACTGAAAGGACCTTACGACAAGAACTCCATCATGCATTACCCCGTACCCAACGAATTTACTATCGGCGATTGGGAAGTTGCTCCGAACACCCGAATCAGCAAACTTGATCGGCGCAATATGCGCAAGGCTTATCCTAAACCCTGAGCCCTCGCGTTTTCTTACATGGAGTTTCCTGATGATGGACAATCTGAATCCCTGCCAACTCGTCACATTGAATGACTTCAACAAGTCTTATGACATTGCTATCGGGGAAAACCCTGACAATCGCAAAACCGCCACGGGTACTCGAAAGAAACGGGCAGTCGCTCGGCACACGAAATTCTGGACACCCGGTCGTCTTTTACGCATCCGGTTTCTGAACGGCAGTTCGTCCTTCAAAGAGGCGACGAAAGCGGCGCTCGCGAACTGGCAACCTCACGTTAACTTGAACTTGCAGTTCATTGAAGAAGGTGAAGCCGAGATTCGTATTTCCAGCGACCCAGGTGCTTACTGGTCGATGATCGGGACCGACGCGTTGACCGTTGAAGAACAAGCCCAAGCCACACTGAACCTGTCCCCGGATCAGGACCTTTCAATCAGATTCTTCATGGCCCAGGCCACTCATGAATTCGGTCACATGCTCGGGGCCGAGCATGAGCACTTGCATCCTGAAATGACCATTCCGTGGGACAAGGAAGCGGTTTACCAATACTTCGGCGCAACGAGTGATGAGGATCGTAGCCGGATAGACCTGACTTACTTCAATCTTCTTGATGCATCGGAGGTCAACCATTCTTCTTACGACCCGAAATCCATCATGCATTACGCCATTCGCCAGAACTGGACCAAGGGTGACTTTCAGATACACCTCAATCCAGTCATCAGTGAGAAAGACAAAGGATTCATGACAACCGCTTACCCTCACTCCGACGCCCCACAGGAAACGGGTTCAGCTTGAAATCAGCAATATGTCCGGCATCACTTCACTGATCCGAGATTCGCCTCACTCAAGTCCAGTTCGCCCAACACTTCCCGCAGCACGTCATCGCCAATCTGGTGCTGACGGCTGAGGCTATACAGCTCCAGGCGTTGCGCCCGCAGTGCCTTCAAACGCAAGCGGCGTTCCAGCAGATCCATCTGGAACGCCAGCGCCTGGGCTTCGGCCGAATCGTTGAAGACGTCGAGCTGATGCCGGTACTCGGACATGATCCGCGCCTTCAGTTCCGCCGAAAGCGCGGCCTGCGCAGCGTCCTGCGGGCCGACCTCTTCGGTTTCCAATGCATGAATGGCCGCCTCGGCGGTCTTGCGCCAGGCATCGCGCACTTCCTGGCGGCGCTTGTCGTCCGGACTTTTCTCGATACCGCGCAAGAGCAACGGCAAGGCGATGCAGGCGCAGATCAGCGACAGCAGAATCACCCCCGCAGCGATGAAAATCAGCAGATCACGCTCGGGGAACGCCTCGCTGCCCATCAACATCGGCACCGACATCACACCGGCCAGCGTTACCGCCCCGCGCACACCGCCGACGGTCAGCAGCCAGCAGGAGCGGGCCGTGGGCACTTGGGTGAGGGCGCCCTTGCCGCGCCAACGCCGCAGCAACACTGATAGACGCCAGATGCTCTGCACCCAGACAAAGCGCAACAGCACCAACGCCAGGAAAATCGCCACCACGTCGAGGCCGCGATACAACAGCGTCGGCCACAGCGTCGGTTCATGACTGACCACGGCCTTGATGATGTCCGGCAATTGCAGGCCGAGCAGCAGGAAGATCAGACCGTTGAAAGCAAACTCCAGCAATGACCAGACGCTGCGATTGAGCAGGCGGGTGCTGGTCTGTCGTGGCAACAGATCGAGCCAGCTCTGCATCATCCCCGCCGCCACCGCGGAAAGAATGCCTGAAGCCCCCAAGCGCTCGGCCAGCACGTAAGCGGCGAACGGCAGCAGCAACATGAACACCACGTGGGTGGCCGGATCGTCCCAGCCGCGGGCGATCATCCACGCGCGCAAGCGCCCGACCAGCCAGCTCAGCACCACGCCGACCGCCAGCCCGCCGACCGCCACCAGCACGAACGTCAGGCTCGCATTGGCCAGCGAGAACACCCCGGTCACGGCCGCCACCAAGGCGAACTTGAACGTCACCAGGCCCGACGCATCGTTCATCAGCGCCTCGCCTTGCAGGATGTGCATCAGCGGCGTCGGCAAGCGGTTTTGCGAAATGGCCGAGACCGCCACCGCGTCGGTCGGCGACAGCACGGCAGCGAGTGCGAAGGCCACCGGCAGCGGAATGCTCGGCAACAGCCAGTGAATGAAATACCCGGCGCCGACCACGGTGAACAGCACCAGCCCGACCGCCAGCGTCAGGATCGGGCCGCGCAAATGCCAGAACTCGCGCTTGGGCATGCGCCAACCGTCGGAAAACAGCAGCGGCGGCAAGAACAGAAACAGGAACAGTTCGGGGTCCAGCGCCACGTGCAGGCCCAGCGTTGGCCAGGCCAGCAACGCACCGGCGGCGATTTGCACGAGGGGCAGCGGCAGCGGGATGACCCGGCCGACCAGCCGCGAGACGCTGACCAGCATCAGCAGGATCAGGCCGGTATAGGCGGTTTGCATAAAGCGGAAATCTCAGACAATCGACAGCGTTGAACTGCCATATTAGCGGCTTAGGATGCGTCTGGCCGTTGCACCTATGTCGCACGCCGACACTGATCCCCGTGTAGGAGCTGCGGCACGCTGCGATCTTTTGATGTTAAAAACAGAATCGAAAGATCGCAGCCTCGTTTCACTCGACAGCTCCTACAGGGATTTGTGCAGGGTAATGAAGCCGGGCGCCCGAAACGCTTTGGTCATGGCATAATCCGACACCATTTTTTTCCAGCACCTGTAAAGGGGGCGATTCCTTGACCGTTTCAAGTAAAACGTTGCACCTTTTCGGCATCAAAGCCTGCGACACCATGAAGAAGGCGCGCACCTGGCTCGATGAACACGCTGTCAGCTACGACTTCCACGATTACAAAACCGCCGGTATCGACCGTGAGCACCTGACCCAATGGTGTGACGAGCACGGCTGGCAAACGGTGTTGAACCGTGCAGGCACGACCTTTCGCAAACTCGACGACGAACGTAAAGCCGATCTCGACCAGTCGAAAGCCATCGAACTGATGCTCGCTCAACCCTCGATGATCAAGCGCCCGGTGCTCGATCTCGGTGACCGAACCCTGATTGGCTTCAAGCCAGACATCTACGCGGCCGCACTCAAGTAAAGCAGCCCGTCACTTATTGCTAGAGGTATTCACATGTCCAAATCCCTGTTCAGCATCGCCTTTGGTGTCGGCACTCAGAACCGTCAAGGCGCGTGGCTGGAAGTGTTCTACGCCCAGCCGCTGCTCAACCCGTCGGACGAACTGGTCGCCGCCGTTGCGCCGATCCTCGGCTACACCGAAGGCAACCAGGCCATCACCTTCACCACCGCGCAGGCTGCGCAACTGGCTGAAGCGGTCAAAGGCATCGACGCCGTTCAAGGCAAGCTGCTGACCCGTCTGGCCGAGAGCCACAAGCCGCTGGTCGCCACCCTGCTGGCCGAAGACGCACAGCTGACCTCGACACCTGAGGCCTACCTCAAGCTGCACCTGCTGTCCCACCGTCTGGTCAAGCCGCACGGCGTGAGCCTGGCCGGGATCTTCCCGCTGCTGCCGAACGTCGCCTGGACCAGCCAGGGCGCGATCGACCTGAGCGAACTGGCCGAGCTGCAACTCGAAGCCCGTCTGCGCGGTGAGTTGCTGGAAGTGTTCTCGGTGGACAAGTTCCCGAAAATGACCGACTACGTGGTGCCGGCCGGCGTGCGTATCGCTGACGCCGCACGTCTGCGTCTGGGTGCCTACGTGGGCGAAGGCACCACCGTGATGCACGAAGGCTTCATCAACTTCAACGCCGGCACCGAAGGCCCGGGCATGATCGAAGGCCGCGTGTCCGCTGGCGTATTCGTCGGCAAGGGTTCGGACCTGGGCGGCGGCTGCTCGACCATGGGCACCCTGTCGGGTGGCGGTAACATCGTGATCAAGGTTGGCGAAGGCTGCCTGATCGGCGCCAACGCCGGTATCGGTATTCCGTTGGGCGACCGCAACACCGTCGAGTCGGGCCTGTACGTGACCGCCGGCACCAAGGTGGCGCTGCTGGACGAGCACAACAATCTGGTCAAGGTGGTGAAAGCCCGCGAGCTGGCGGGTCAGACCGACCTGTTGTTCCGTCGCAATTCGGAAACCGGTGCCGTGGAGTGCAAAACCCACAAATCGGCGATCGAGCTGAACGAAGCGCTGCACGCTCACAACTAAGCGTTAAACGATTCACTGTAGGAGCGAGCCTGCTCGCGATGCTTTTTGGCGTCCTCACGGGCGCCATCGCGAGCAGGCTCACTCCTACAGGGTTTGGCGTAAATCCCGCCCCTCTTCACCAGGGCTAAAAACTGTGATGATTCCCTCCCCCTGGCGCGCCGACTTTCCGGCCATCGCCGCCCTGCAACGGCAAGACCAGACCTATCTGGACAACGCCGCCACCACGCAAAAACCGCAAGCCCTGCTTGACGCACTGACCCATTACTACGCCAACGGCGCGGCCAATGTTCATCGTGCGCAACACCTGCCCGGGGCTCACGCGACACAGGCGTTCGAAGACAGTCGGCTCAAGGTTGCCCAGTGGCTCAATGCCGGTGACAGCGGGCAAATCATCTTCACCCACGGCGCCACCAGTGCGCTGAATCTCCTGGCGTATGGCCTGGAACATTTTTTCCATCCGGGCGATGAAATTGTCATCAGCGCCCTGGAGCATCACGCCAACCTGCTGCCGTGGCAGCAACTGGCGCAACGTCGCGACCTGAAACTGGTGATCCTGCCGCTGGACGCCGACGGCGTGATCGACCTCGACGCCGCCGCAGGCCTGATCGGTCCACGCACCCGCTTGCTGGCGGTCAGTCAGTTGTCCAACGTGCTCGGTGCCTGGCAACCGCTGCCGGCGCTGCTGGCGATGGCCAAGGCGCAGAACGCGCTGACCGTGGTCGATGGCGCGCAAGGTGTGGTGCACGGTCGCCACGACGTGCAGGCGCTGGGTTGCGACTTCTATGTATTTTCCAGCCACAAGCTGTACGGCCCCGATGGCCTCGGCGTGCTGTTCGGGCGCAACGAGGCGCTCGAGCACCTGAAGCCGTGGCAGTTCGGCGGCGAAATGGTGCTGGAAGCCAATTATCACGATTCACGCTTCCGCCCTGCCCCGCTGGGTTTCGAGGCGGGTACGCCGCCGATTGCCAGCGTGATCGGCCTCGGTGCGACCCTCGACTATCTGGCCGGGCTGGATCAGGACGCGGTGTCGGCCCATGAAGCGGCACTGCACGACTATCTGCTGCAAGGCCTCGCCGCCCGCAATGGCACTCGCCTGCTGGGCAAGCCGCAACTGGCGCTGGCGAGTTTTGTCGTCGACGGTGTGCACAACGCCGACCTGGCGCACCTGCTGACCGAGCAAGGCATCGCCGTGCGCGCCGGGCATCACTGCGCCATGCCGTTGCTGAAAAGCTTCGAGCTGGCCGGGGCGATTCGGGTGTCGCTGGCGCTGTACAACGATTCCGAGGATCTGGAGCGTTTCTTTGAAGCGCTGGATCAGGCCTTGGAGTTGTTGCGATGAGCCTGCCGCGGGCCGCTGCCGAAGCGCTGCAGACCTTTCAGAACGCTGCCGGTTGGGAACAACGGGCGCGATTGCTGATGCAGTTCGGTGATCGTCTGCCGCCGCTGGACGATGCGGATAAAAACGACGCCAACCGCGTGCATGGTTGTGAAAGCCAAGTGTGGCTGGTGGGCTCGCTGAATGCCGGCCACTGGCAGTTTTCGGCAAGCAGTGATGCACGGATGATTCGCGGGTTGGTGGCGTTGTTGCTGTTGCGGGTCAATGGCCTGAGCGCTGCTGGATTGCAGCAAGTTGATCTGCCGGACTGGTTCAATCAGCTGGGGCTGTCGCGGCAGTTGTCGCCGTCGCGCAGCAATGGCTTGAATGCCGTGCTCAAGCGGATGAATGAGCTGGCAGGTTAACCCTGTGGCGAGGGGATTTATCCCCGATGGGCTGCAAGGCGGCCCCAAAATCTACACATGCGGTCTGCCTGACACTCCGAGGAAGCAGATCTGGGGGCGCTTCGCACCCCATCGGGGATAAATCCCCTCGCCACAAGATTTGCTAGCTAGTCGGTTTAATGCGATCCGCCGGGCGCCGAACACCCGCCACAATCTTGTCCACCGCCTTGGTCGCCGCGACCATGCCGAACGTTGCCGTGACCATCATCACCGCGCCAAACCCGCCAGCGCAGTCGAGTTTCACGCCATCGCCGACAAAACTCTTCTGCAAACAGATGCTGCCGTCCGGTTTCGGATAGCGCAGCTGTTCGGTGGAGAACACGCACGGCACGCTGTAATGACGGGTCACGGTGCGCGAGAAGCCGTAGTCACGACGCAGGGTCGAACGCACTTTCGAGGCCAGTGGGTCGTTGAAGGTACGGTTGAGGTCGCACACTTGAATCAGCGTCGGATCGATCTGCCCGCCGGCGCCGCCGGTGGTGATGATCTGGATCTTGCGGCGCTTGCACCAGGCGATCAGCGCAGCCTTGGCGTTGACCGCGTCGATGCAGTCGATCACGCAGTCGATGTCTGGCGTGATGTATTCGGCCATGGTGTCGCGGGTGACGAAGTCGGCCACCGCATGCACCGTGCAATCCGGGTTGATCCCGCGCAGGCGCTCGGCCATTACCTCGACCTTGGGTTTGCCGACGGTGCTGTCCAGCGCATGCAACTGGCGGTTGGCGTTGCTGACACAGACGTCGTCCAGATCGAACAGCGAAATCTCGCCCACGCCGCAGCGGGCCATGGCTTCCGCCGCCCAGGAACCGACGCCACCGACGCCGACAATCGCCACATGGGCCGCACGCAGGCGCTCGAGGCCCTCGATGCCATACAAACGGGCGATGCCTGCAAACCGTGGATCTTCTGTACTCATGACCATTACCCCAAAAACCGGCGCGCATTATAGGGCTGTCGGCGGCCAAGAGCATCTTTGACGCTATGAGCGGCAACCACAGCCGTTTTCACACAACCTTTGTGGCGAGGGAGCTTGCTCCCGCTGGGTCGCGAAGCGGCCCAAAAAAGCGGCCTGCTGCGCAGTCCAGCGGGCGCAAGCTCCCTCGCCACAGGAAATTGATGCCACACTGAACAAAGTTTTCTCTTACAAGCTGTTACTAAAGAACTTAAATCAGGTTGGACTGCCCAATGTCCGGCATTTCCCTGTCTGGTGTACGAGCGGTGAACTGCCGGTGTAGGATTCGCGCCCTTTTGGCGTAAGCCGATCCGTTCCTTCGTTCCACAGCCTTTGGAACCCGAAATAGCTATGTCATCGCGTAAATTTGGTCTCAACCTGGTGGTGGTTCTGGCAATCGCCGCCCTGTTCACCGGTTTCTGGGCGCTGATCAACCGCCCGGTCTCCGCGCCCGACTGGCCGGAGCAGATCTCCGGTTTCTCCTATTCGCCATTCCAGCAGGGACAATTCCCACAGAAGGATCAATATCCGACTGACGATGAAATGCGCCGCGATCTGGAGATCATGAGCAAGCTGACGGACAACATCCGCATCTACTCGGTCGACGGTTCGCTGCAGGACATCCCGAAACTGGCGGAAGAGTTCGGTCTGCGCGTGACCCTCGGGATCTGGATCAGCCCCGATCAGGAACGCAACGAGCGGGAAATCCAGCGCGCCATCGAACTGGCCAACACTTCGCGCAGCGTGGTTCGCGTGGTGGTCGGCAACGAGGCGATCTTCCGCAAGGAAATCACCGCCGAACAACTGAGCGTGCTGTTGGATCGGGTACGCGCAGCGGTGAAAGTGCCGGTGACCACCTCCGAGCAGTGGCACGTCTGGGAAGAACACCCGGAACTGGCCAAACACGTCGACCTGATCGCCGCGCACGTGCTGCCTTACTGGGAATTCATCCCCGTCGACAAGGCCGGGCAGTTCGTCTTCGACCGTGCCCGCGACCTGAAAAAGATGTTCCCGAAAAAGCCGTTGCTGCTGTCCGAAGTCGGCTGGCCGAGCAACGGCCGCATGCGCGGTGGTGCCGATGCGTCGCCAGCGGATCAGGCTATTTACCTGCGTACGCTGGTCAACAAGCTCAACCGCCAAGGCTTCAACTACTTCGTGATCGAAGCCTTCGATCAGCCGTGGAAGGCCAGTGACGAAGGTTCGGTGGGCGCGTATTGGGGCGTGTTCAACGCCGCGCGCCAGCAGAAATTCAACTTCGAAGGCCCGGTGGTAGCGATCCCGCAATGGCGCGTGCTGGCCATCGGTTCGGTAGTGCTGGCGCTGCTGTCGCTGACCCTGCTGATGATCGACGGCTCGGCGCTGCGTCAGCGTGGCCGTACCTTCCTGACCTTTATCGCGTTCCTCTGCGGTTCGGTGCTGGTGTGGATCGGCTACGACTACAGCCAGCAATACAGCACGTGGTTCAGCTTGACGGTGGGTTTCCTCCTGGCGCTGGGTGCGCTCGGGGTGTTCATCGTGTTGCTCACCGAGGCGCATGAACTGGCCGAAGCGGTGTGGATTCACAAGCGTCGACGTGAATTCCTGCCGGTGATCGGTGATTCGGACTACCGGCCGAAAGTCTCGATTCACGTGCCCTGCTACAACGAGCCGCCGGACATGGTCAAACAGACCCTCGACGCCCTGGCGGCCCTTGATTACCCGGACTATGAAGTCCTGATCATCGACAACAACACTAAAGACCCGGCCGTGTGGGAACCGGTGCGCGACTACTGCGCCACCCTCGGCCCGCGCTTCAAGTTCTTCCACGTTGCGCCATTGGCAGGGTTCAAGGGCGGCGCGCTGAACTACCTGATTCCGCACACCGCCAAGGACGCCGAAGTCATTGCCGTCATCGACTCCGACTATTGCGTGCATCCGAACTGGCTCAAGCACATGGTGCCGCACTTCGCCGATCCGAAAATCGCCGTGGTGCAGTCGCCGCAGGATTATCGCGACCAGAACGAAAGCACCTTCAAGAAGCTCTGCTACGCCGAATACAAAGGCTTCTTCCATATCGGCATGGTCACCCGCAACGACCGTGACGCGATCATCCAGCACGGCACCATGACCATGACCCGCCGTTCGGTTCTGGAAGAACTGGGCTGGGCCGACTGGTGCATCTGTGAAGACGCCGAACTGGGTCTGCGCGTGTTCGAAAAAGGTCTGTCGGCGGCGTATTACCACGACAGTTACGGCAAGGGCCTGATGCCGGACACCTTCATCGACTTCAAGAAACAGCGTTTCCGCTGGGCCTACGGCGCGATCCAGATTATCAAGCGTCACACCCGCAGCCTGCTGCGCGGCAAGGACACCGAGTTGACCCGTGGCCAGCGTTACCACTTCCTCGCGGGCTGGCTGCCGTGGGTCGCGGACGGCATGAACATCTTCTTCACCGTCGGCGCACTGTTGTGGTCGGCGGCGATGATCATCGTGCCGCAACGGGTCGATCCGCCACTGCTGATCTTCGCAATCCCGCCATTGGCGCTGTTCGTGTTCAAGGTCGGCAAGATCATCTTCCTGTACCGTCGCGCCGTCGGCGTGAACCTCAAGGATGCGTTCTGCGCGGCGCTGGCCGGCCTGGCGTTGTCGCACACCATCGCCAAAGCGGTGCTGTACGGTTTCTTCACCAGCAGCATTCCGTTCTTCCGCACACCGAAAAACGCCGACAACCACGGCTTCTGGGTGGCGATTTCCGAGGCCCGGGAAGAGCTGTTCATCATGCTGCTGTTGTGGGGCGCGGCGCTGGGGATCTACCTGGTGCAAGGCATTCCGAGCAACGACATGCGCTTCTGGGTGGCGATGCTGCTGGTGCAATCGCTGCCGTACGTCGCGGCGCTGATCATGGCGTTTCTCTCGTCGCTGCCAAAACCGGCGCCGGAGCCTGAAGCGGCCGCCGCTTGATCAGTTATTGTTGAACGTCAAACGGCGGCCTTCGGGTCGCCGTTTTGCATTAGAATGGTCGCCTTTTTCAATGCCAACACATCCTGTAGGAGTTGCCGCAGGCTGCGATCTTTTGATCTTGCTGTAGATTCTAAAAAACAAAATCAAAAGATCGCAGCCTGCGGCAGCTCCTACAGGTTTACCGTGCGCACCCCGGAGTTATTACATGACGGCCCACGCCGACCTTTCGCCGACCCTCCAACTCGCCATCGACCTGATCCGCCGTCCGTCCGTGACGCCGGTCGACGCCGATTGCCAGAAGCAGATGATGCAGCGCCTGGGCGATGCCGGTTTCACCCTCGAGCCGATGCGCATCGAAGACGTGGACAACTTCTGGGCCACACACGGTAACGGCGACGGCCCGGTGCTGTGCTTCGCCGGCCACACCGACGTGGTGCCGACCGGTCCGGTGACGGCCTGGCAGATCGACCCGTTCAACGCCGTCATCGACGAGCACGGCATGCTCTGCGGCCGTGGCGCGGCCGACATGAAAGGCAGCCTGGCGTCGATGACCGTGGCCGCCGAACGTTTCGTCGCCGACTACCCGAACCACAAAGGCAAGGTCGCCTTCCTGATCACCAGCGACGAAGAAGGCCCGGCGCACCACGGCACCAAGGCTGTGGTTGAACGTCTGGCGGCGCGCAACGAGCGTCTGGACTGGTGCATCGTTGGCGAACCGTCGAGCACCACGCTGGTAGGCGACGTGGTGAAGAACGGTCGGCGCGGCTCCCTCGGTGCCAAGCTCACCGTGCGCGGTATTCAGGGCCACGTGGCCTACCCGCATCTGGCGAAGAACCCGATCCACCTCGCCGCTCCGGCACTGGCCGAACTGGCCGCCGAGCACTGGGACCACGGCAACGACTTCTTCCCGCCGACCAGTTTCCAGATTTCCAACATCAACTCCGGCACCGGCGCGACCAACGTGATCCCGGGTGATCTGGTGGCGGTGTTCAACTTCCGTTTCTCCACCGAATCCACCGTCGAAGGCTTGCAGAAGCGCGTGGCCGATATCCTCGACAAGCACGGCCTGGACTGGCACATCGACTGGGCGCTGTCCGGCCTGCCGTTCCTCACCGAGCCGGGCGCGCTGCTCGACGCGGTGTCGTCGAGCATCCGCGACATCACCGGCCGCGAGACCAAGGCGTCGACCAGCGGCGGCACGTCCGATGGCCGTTTCATCGCGACCATGGGCACCCAAGTGGTTGAACTGGGCCCGGTCAACGCGACCATTCATCAGGTCAACGAACGCGTACTGGCGGCCGATCTCGACGTGCTGACCGAGATCTACTACCAGACCCTGATCAAGTTGCTCGCCTGATGCTCGCGTGCCCGATCTGCAGTGAACCGCTGAACAGCGTGGACAACGGCGTGGTCTGCCCCGCCGGCCACCGCTTCGACCGTGCGCGCCAGGGTTACCTGAACCTGTTGCCGGTGCAGCACAAGAACAGCCGCGACCCTGGCGACAATCAGGCGATGGTGGAAGCGCGCTGCGACTTCCTGAATGCCGGGCATTACGCGCCGGTGGCCAAACGTCTGGCCGAGCTGGCGGCGGGTTATGCGCCGGCACGCTGGGTCGACATCGGCTGTGGCGAGGGTTACTACACCGCGCAAATCGCCGAGGCCTTGCCGGATGCCGATGGCTACGCGCTGGACATCTCCCGCGAGGCGGTCAAACGCGCCTGCAAGCGCAACCCGGCGCTGACCTGGTTGATTGCCAGCATGGCCCGCGTGCCGTTGGCGTCGGGCAGTTGCCAGTTTCTCGCCAGCGTCTTCAGCCCGCTGGACTGGCAAGAAGCCAAGCGTCTGCTCAGCGTCGGCGGCGGCCTGATGAAGGTCGGCCCGACCAGCGGCCACCTGATGGAGCTGCGCGAACGCCTGTACGACGAAGTGCGCGAATACACCGACGACAAGCATCTGGCCCTGGTGCCCGAAGGCATGGCGCTGGCGCACAGCGAAACCCTGGAATTCAAGCTGACGCTGGACAAGCCCGAGGATCGCGCCAACCTGTTGGCGATGACCCCCCACGGCTGGCGCGCCAGTGCCGAACGCCGCGCCGCGGTGATCGAACAGGCCGAGCCGTTCGTGACCACCGTGTCGATGCGCTACGATTATTTCGTTCTTCAATAACTTATGGTCTCGGGCGAGTGCCCGGGGCCGGCTAAATCCGCGAATGGATTTTTCAGACCCGCAGTGAGGACATCCATGCGCCAACCGGATATCGAGATTTACCTGAAAGACGCCGACGTCGACCACAAGGCGATTTCCGCCTGGCTCGGCGAAGCACTGGGCCCGTGCAGCGACTGGGTACAGAAAGGCCAGACCTGGAAGTGCAAGGCCGGCAACATCCCGGTGACCTGGCTGCCGAAAGCCGTGGGCAAGTGGAACAGTCTGTATCTGGAAAGCGATGCGACCCCTTGGGACGACGACATCGCCTGCGCCCGCGCCGCGTTTGCCGCGCTGAACGTCGAAGTGCGCTGCGCTCCGGGGACGTGGGTCGAGGAAGAAGGTGAAGAGACAGCGGATCGCTGGATTCGCATCAGTGCCGACGGTGAAGAAGAGATCACCTGGAAGACCGCCTAAAAGCAAAAGATCGCAGCCTCCGGCAGCTCCTACAGGGTCATGTGTACACCTGTAGGAGCTGCCGGAGGCTGCGATCTTTTGATCTTCAAGGTTACAGGCCTACAACATCCTCAGCCTGCAAACCCTTCTCGCCGGTAATCACCGCGTACTCGACCTGCTGCCCCTCGGTCAGCGACCGATGCCCTTCACCGCGAATCGCGCGGTAGTGCACGAACACGTCCACCCCGTCCTCGCGCTGAATGAAGCCGTAGCCCTTGGCGTCGTTGAACCACTTCACATTGCCGGTTTCACGTGTTGCCATCTGTTCATACTCCTTTTTTATTATTGAACAGGCTTTTCGCAGGAAAGCCTTAGCGGAACGTCAGACTGCGCCCGACGTCCATAAAGGGCCCCGGCGACAGATTGCCGAGTATATGACAGGCACGAAAACTCTCAACAGGAGTTTACTTCGCCGCTTTTTTGCCGATTTTCGGCGAATACGGCAAACTGTCGACCGCCCGAGCAGTTGCTCGGTTTTATTCACTCACGCAGAAGCCGTATGACCCGTTCCCCGTTCCGCCGTCTTGTGTTTGGCACCTTGCGCCGACTGTTGTACCTCTGGGTTCGCTCCGAGACGATCAACCAGTCGTCGCTCACCCTCAACCTCGACCGCAGTCGTCCGGTGTTCTACGTCCTGCAAAACCCCTCGCTCACCGATCTGGCGGTGGTCGATACCGAGTGCACCAAGGCCGGCCTGCCACGTCCGGTGTTGCCGGTGTCGGTGGGTTCGCTGATCGAGCCAGCGGCGTTCTTCTACCTGACGCCGGACCCGGACTGGCTCGGCCGTCAGGACAAGCGCGGTGCGCCGCCGACCCTGACCCGACTGGTCAGCGCCCTGACGCAAAACGCCGCCGAAGACGCGCAGATCATTCCGGTCAGCGTGTTCTGGGGCCAGTCGCCGGACAGCGAAAACAGCCCATGGAAGCTGTTGTTCGCCGATAGCTGGGCGGTCACCGGGCGCTTGCGCCGGCTGCTGAGCATCATCGTCCTGGGGCGTAAAACCCGTGTGCAGTTCTCGGCGCCGATTCACCTGCGCGAACTGATCGAGCACAACAAGGGCCACGAACGCACCGTGCGCATGGCCCAGCGCATCCTGCGCGTGCACTTCCGCAACCTGAAGGCGGCAGTAATCGGCCCGGACATCTCGCACCGACGCAATCTGGTCAAGGGCCTGCTCAACCAGCCACTGGTCAAACAAGCGATCCTCGAGGAAGCCGAGCGCGAGAACATCTCCCCGGAAAAGGCCAAGGCCCAGGCGTTGCGCTACGGCAACGAGATCGCCTCGGACTACACCTACACCGCGATCCGCTTTCTTGAAGTGGTGCTGAGCTGGTTCTGGAACAAGATCTACGACGGCATCAAGGTCAACCACATCGAAGGCGTGCAGCAGGTCGCTCAGGGTCACGAAGTGATCTACGTGCCGTGCCACCGCAGCCATATCGACTACCTGCTGCTCTCGTACTTGCTGTTCCGCAACGGCCTGACCCCGCCGCACATCGCCGCCGGGATCAACCTGAACATGCCGGTGATCGGCAGCTTGCTGCGCCGTGGCGGCGCGTTCTTCATGCGTCGCACGTTCAAGGGCAATCCGCTGTACACCTCGGTGTTCAACGAATACCTGCACACCCTGTTCACCAAAGGTTTCCCGGTCGAGTACTTCGTCGAGGGCGGCCGCTCGCGCACCGGGCGCATGCTGCAACCGAAAACCGGCATGCTCGCCATCACGATGCGCAGCTTCCTGCGTTCGTCGCGGATGCCGATCGTCTTTGTACCGGTGTACATCGGTTATGAGCGCGTGCTGGAAGGTCGCACTTACCTCGGCGAGCTGCGCGGCGCGAGCAAGAAGAAAGAGTCGATCTTCGACATCTTCAAAGTCATCGGCGCGCTCAAGCAGCGCTTCGGCCAGGTCGCGGTGAACTTCGGCGAGCCAATCAAACTCGCAGAATTCCTCGACAGCGAACAGCCGGGCTGGCGCCAGCAGGAACTCGGCCCGCAGTACAAACCGGCATGGCTCAACGAGACCACTAACCGCCTCGGCGAGAAAGTCGCGCAGCACCTGAACGAAGCGGCGGCGATCAACCCGGTCAACCTGGTGGCGCTGGCGCTGCTCTCGACCACCCGCCTGGCGCTGGACGACCGCGCCATGGCGCGGGTGCTGGACCTTTACCTGGCGCTGCTGCGCAAAGTCCCGTATTCGCCGCACACGACATTGCCGGAAGGCGATGGCCGCGCGCTGATCGAGCATGTGAAAGACATGGACCTGCTCGCCGAGCAGAACGATGCACTGGGCAAGATTCTCTATCTGGACGAGCAAAACGCCGTCCTGATGACCTACTACCGCAACAACGTGCTGCACATCTTCGCGTTGCCGGCGCTGCTGGCGAGCTTCTTCCAGAGCACCTCGCGCATGAGCCGCGAACAGATCCTGCGCTACACCCGCGCGCTGTACCCGTACCTGCAGGCGGAACTGTTCATTCGCTGGAGCCTGGACGAACTCGACGCTGTGGTCGATCAATGGCTGGAAGCCTTCGTCGAGCAAGGACTGCTGCGGTTCGAGAAGGAGGTGTACCTGCGCCCCGCGCCGAGTTCGCGACACTTTGTGCTGCTGACCCTGCTGTCGAAAAGCATCGCGCAGACCCTGCAGCGCTTCTACATGACCGTCTCGCTGCTGCTCAACGCCGGGCAGAACAGCATCAGCGCCGAAGAACTGGAAGACCTGTGCACGGTCATGGCCCAGCGCCTGTCGATCCTGCACGGCCTGAATGCCCCGGAGTTCTTCGACAAGAGCCTGTTCCGCCACTTCATCCAGACCCTGCTCGACCTCGACGTGCTGCGTCGCGACGAAGCCGGCAAGCTGAGCTACCACGAACTGCTCGGCGAATTGGCCGAGGGCGCGGCCAAACGCGTGTTGCCGGCGGATATTCGCTTGTCGATTCGACAGGTGGCGTTGCATCGCAGTGAAGATGCGGCGGATCAACCGGCCATACAGCCACAAGCCTGATGTAAACCTGGTGGGAGCGAGCTTGCTCGCGAAGGCGTCGTGTCAGTCGGCATCACTGTCGTCTGACACACTGCTATCGCGAGCAGGCTCACGCCTACAATTGAATGGAGAACACTATGAAAAAACTGACTCTGCTTGCCGCCGCCACCCTGCTCAGCGCCTGCCAGTCGACCACCCCCGCCGGCAAAGTCGGCCTCGACGGCGAAGTGTTCTACCTGCAGCGCATCGCCCTGCCACCGAGCGCAACCCTCAGCGTGAGCCTGCAGGATGTCTCGCTGGCCGACGCCCCGGCCGTGGTGCTCGACGAACAGAAAGGCCCGGTCAAAGGCCAGGTGCCGCTGCCGTTCCATTTGAGCTACGATCCGGCGCAGGTCAAACCCGGCCACCGCTACTCGGTCAGCGCGCGCATCGAAGTCAACGGCGAACTGATGTTCATCACCACCGAAAACCACGCCGTGCAACTGGACGGCAACGATCCGCAGCCGCTGAAAATCCGCGTCGACGCGATTCGCTAATTGTCTATCAAGGAAGCTGCCATGTTCCGCCCTACCCTTCGCTTCGCCGGCCTGTGCGCGGGCTTGCTGATCTCCGCCAACGTGCTCGCGCTGTCGCTCAGCGACCTGTCGCAACAAGACGCTACCGGCGGTCTCAAGGACGCCCTGACCCAAGGCGCGCAACTGGCCGTCAAACAACTGGGCACCCCGGGTGGCTTCAGCAACAACCCGGAGGTGAAAATCGAACTGCCGGGCAAACTCGGTAAAGCCGCCAGCAAAATGAAAGCCTTCGGCATGGGCGCCCAGGTCGAAGAACTCGAAACCGCGATGAACAAGGCTGCGGAAAACGCCGTGACCCAGGCCCAGCCGATCCTCGTCGACGCCGTGAAAAAAATGAGCGTGGCCGACGCCAAAGGCATCCTCAGCGGCGGCAACGACTCGGCCACCCAATACCTGGACAAAACCAGCCGCGAACAGATCCGCGCCAAGTTCCTGCCCATCGTCAAACAAGCCACCGACAAGGTCGGCGTAGCGCAGAAATACAACGCCTTCGCCGGCCAGGCCGCGACCTTTGGCGTGGTGGACGCAAAGAGCGCCAACGTCGAAAACTACGTCACCGAACAAGCGCTGAACGGCCTGTTCGAAATGATCGGCAAACAGGAAGAAACCCTTCGCAAGAACCCGGCCGCTGCGGCGACTGGCCTTGCCAAGAAAGTGTTCGGCACATTGTAATTTTTGCCGCTGCACGCAAAAGCCCGCTGAACCTGTGAAGGTCAGCGGGCTTTTTATTACTTGTCAGCCTTGCGGATCGACTTGATCGAGAACGCGGTTTACCGACAGCTCAGCGAGCGAAATCATCTGCTGGATGCCAAGCAACTGACTGCACGTCGGACCGCTCAAGGTAAACGCCAACTCAGCGGCCATGACATTGGCTGAGGCGAGTGTTTCACAGGCATGGGCCAGCAGGGTTTCCGAATCGACTTCAGGGATGACGGTGAAGATTGTGCTGGGATGGCCGACGGGTTTTGGTGGTTTATCCGCAGGCCTCAGATAGTGATCAAGGGCACGCAGGGCCGCATCGTGAAGCTTTCTTGAATCGAGGAAGGCGTAGGGGGAAACGGGGTCGGTGGGCCGTTCCGGGGTGGTTTCGGGTTCTGGGGGGTTGGGGGTGTGTTTGAACATGGTGGAACTCCTGAAGTAGTGGAGCCGCCACAGTTCGCTGCGAAACGAATGTAGGGTGGCAGCTGTACGCAGGTTCGCAGACCGGGACTTCAGGCACCCGGCATACCCGAAGGTATCCCGCGCACAACCGCCATGACACAGGCACAAAAAAGCGCCCGCTTTCGGATGGTGGACGCTGTGCGTCTGAAGTTTAACCGGGCTGCGAAACCCGGTCGCTGATTTTTGCAGCGACAGACTCAGGCTAGAGATCGCGCGTCCGACGGGCAACCTGAAAACCTTGTGGGAAGGTTCTGGTTTTTTCACACATTCTTAAACGCAACCAGACTCAATGCAGGAGCTGCCGAAGGCTGCGATCTTTTGATCCGGCTTTTGATTTTGAAAAGCCAAGGTCAAAAGATCGCAGCCTTCGGCAGCTCCTACAGGAGATTGGGTGTGGTCCGTTGGAGATTGGTCGGCTTTCAGGCCGCCATCGCGAGCAGTCCAGTTCCCACAATGGGATTGGGTGTGGTCCGTCGGAGATTGGTCGGCTGACAGGCCGCCATCGCGAGCAGGCTCGCTCCCACAGTTAGATTGAGTGCATTCAGCTGGAGACTGGTCGGCTGTCAGGCCGCCATCGCTGGCAAGTCGAATCGTCGCACCGCAGCTCCCACAGAAATCAACAGCAGACCGCATCCGCTTCTCACCACTCAACAGGATGAGCGTTAGCTCGGCTGCAGCTCTTGATCTGAAAGGCCCCTTCGGCAGGCTGAGTGGAGGGGTTTATCCGGGGGTGGGAGCGCAGCGACCGTTTGGCGAAGCCAAACACATCGAGAGGAGGTGCAGCGAAGCAAACCGTAGACGATGCCCCCGGATGAACCCCGTAACGAAGGAACCCGAGCCACGGCGAGGGCCGAACGCCGGGGCCCAGCGTTTTGGTTACTTTTGGGCGTCTGCAAAAGTGACCCGCTGTAAGAGCGGAACCGCCAGCGGCAACACCCAAAACAACGGATATTCACAAAGAACAACCAGAGCATGGTCGGCCCGAAGGCCGCCACGCAAACCTCAAATCAAACGGAGTCTTTGCGAACCCGGAACCAAGCCGCATACAAAGCAGGCAAAAACAACAGCGTCAACGCCGTAGCCACAATCAACCCGCCCATAATCGCCACCGCCATCGGCCCAAAAAACACACTGCGCGACAAAGGAATCATCGCCAGCACCGCCGCCAAAGCCGTCAACACGATCGGCCGAAACCGCCGCACCGTCGCCTCGATAATCGCCTCCCAAGGCGTCAGCCCCGAAGCAATATCCTGCTCGATCTGATCAACCAGAATCACCGAGTTGCGCATGATCATCCCCGACAGCGCAATCGTCCCCAGCATCGCCACAAACCCGAACGGCTGCCGGAACACCATCAGAAACAACACCACCCCGATCAACCCCAGCGGCGCCGTCAGAAACACCATCGCCGTACGCGAAAAACTGCGCAACTGCACCATCAGCAAGGTCAGCACCACCACAATGAACATCGGCACCCCGGCATTCACCGACTTCTGACCCCGCTCCGAGTCCTCCACCGTACCGCCAACTTCCAGCAAGTAACCATCGGGCAATTCGGCGCGAACCGGATCAAGTGTCGGAGCGATCTGCTTGACCAGCGTCGCCGGCTGCTCCTTGCCATAAATATCCGCACGCACCGTCACCGTCGGCAGACGATTGCGGTGCCAGATGACGCCTTCCTCAAAGCCGTATTCCAGCGTGGCAATCTGCGACAACGCCACACTGCGACCGTTATCGGTCGGCACCGCTAGGCTCGGCAGCAACGACAGCTCGGTGCGTTCATGCACCGTGCCGCGCAGCAGAATCTCGATCAATTCATTGTCTTCGCGGTACTGGCTGACACTCGAACCCGTGAGCGAACTCTGAAGGAATTTCGCCAGATTGGCCGTGCTCACGCCCAACGCCCGGGCACGGTCCTGATCGATGTTCAGGTACACCACCTTGCTCGGTTCTTCCCAGTCCAGGTGCACATTGACCACGTGTGGATTCTCGCGAACCTTGGCCGCCACTTTGCGCGCCAGCGCGCGGACTTCGTCGATGTGTTCACCCGTGACACGGAACTGCACCGGATAGCCGACCGGCGGGCCGTTTTCCAGACGTGTCACCCGCGAGCGCAAGGCCGGGAATTGCTCGTTCAAGGTGCTGATCAACCACGTGCGCAGGGTCTCGCGCTCCTCGATGTTTTTCGCCAGCACCACAAACTGGGCGAAGCTCGCCGCAGGCAGTTGTTGGTCCAGCGGCAGGTAGAAACGCGGCGAACCGGTGCCGACATACGCCACATAGTTATCGATGCCGGCGTGATCCTTGAGCATCGCTTCCAGGCGTTTGACCTCGGCCGTGGTGTTGGCCAGCGACGCGCCCTCGGCCAGTTTCAGATCGACCATCAACTCCAGTCGATTGGAGGCCGGGAAGAACTGCTGCGGCACGAAACGAAACAGCATCACCGACGCGATGAACAGCCCCACCGTCGCCACAATCACAGTCTTGCGGTGCGCCACACACCACGCCACCAGGCGCCGAACCCGCTGATAGAACGGCGTGCCATACGGGTCCGCGTGGCCGTCAACCGTACCGTGTTTGGCGGCGTGAATCTTCGCCAGGTCCGGCAGAAGTTTTTCCCCCAGATACGGCACGAACATCACCGCGGCCACCCACGAGGCGAGCAACGCGATGGTCACCACCTGGAAGATCGAGCGAGTGTATTCGCCGGTGCCGGACTGCGCCGTGGCGATCGGCAAAAAGCCTGCGGCGGTGATCAGCGTACCGGTGAGCATCGGGAACGCGGTGCTGGTCCAGGCATAGCTCGCCGCCTTGATCCGGTCGAAGCCCTGCTCCATTTTGATCGCCATCATTTCCACGGCGATGATCGCGTCGTCCACCAGCAAGCCCAGCGCCAGCACCAGCGCGCCGAGGGAAATCTTGTGCAGGCCGATGCCGAGGTAATACATGCAGGCGAACGTCATCGCCAGCACCAGCGGAATGGTCAGCGCGACCACCATGCCGGTGCGCACACCAAGGGAGAAGAAGCTCACCAGCAACACGATCGCCAGCGCCTCGACCAGCACTTGGACGAACTCGCCAACCCCGGTTTTCACCGCTGCCGGTTGGTCGGACACTTTGCGCAGTTGCATGCCGGCCGGCAGGTTTTTCTGCAGACGCGAGAACTCGCCTTCCAGCGCCTTGCCCAGCACCAGAATATCGCCGCCATCCTTCATCGCCACCGCGAGGCCAATGGCGTCTTCGCCCATGAAGCGCATGCGCGGCGCTGGCGGGTCGTTGAACCCGCGATGCACATCGGCGACATCGGAAATGCGGAACGTCCGGTCACCGACCCGGATCGGGAAATTCTTAATCTCGTCCACGGTCCGGAAATTCCCCGAGACCCGCAGTTGCAAGCGCTCGCTGCCAGTCTCGAAGAAGCCGGCGGTGGACACCGCGTTCTGTTCTTCCAGCGCCTGCTGCACGGCGGCCAGCGGCAAGCCGAGGGTGGCGAGTTTAACGTTGGACAGCTCGACCCAGATCTTCTCGTCCTGCAAACCGAGCAGATCGACCTTGCCGACATCCTTGACCCGTTGCAGCTGGATCTGGATACGGTCGGCGTAATCCTTGAGCACCGCGTAGTCGAAACCGTCGCCGCTCAGCGCATAGATGTTGCCGAACGTGGTGCCGAATTCGTCGTTGAAAAACGGCCCCTGAATCCCCGGCGGCAAGGTCTGGCGAATGTCGCTGACCTTTTTGCGCACCTGATACCAGAGGTCGGGGATGTCCACCGAATGCATGGAGTCGCGGGCAATGAAGGTGACCTGGGATTCACCCGGGCGGGAGAACGACACGATGCGTTCGTACTCGCCGGTTTCCATCAGTTTCTTTTCGATGCGCTCGGTGACCTGACGCGAGACTTCTTGCGCGGTCGCGCCCGGCCAGCGGGTCTGGATCACCATGGCCTTGAAGGTGAACGGCGGGTCTTCGCTCTGGCCCAGTTTGGTGTAGGACAAGGCGCCGACGATGGCCAGCAAAAGCATCAGGAACAGTACGATCTGGCGATTACGCAGCGCCCATTCGGAAAGGTTGAAGCGCATCGGGGGTTACTCCTTGTCCGCCAGATGAACGGCACGATTGGAGCGATCCACCGGACGCACCTGCTGACCTTCGAGCAACACGTGAACGCCGGCGGCGACCACCCAGTCGCTGGCGCTCAGGCCTTCGAGCACCGGGACACTTTTCTCGCCGAACGGGCCGACGCGCACCGGGGTCTTTTTCAAGGTGTTGTTGGCGCTGACGACCCAGACGTAGGTCGCGCCGTTTTCCGCGGTCAGCGCAGAGAGCGGCACTGACAACGGCACGGCATCGGCCGACTGAACAAACACCCGGGCGCTCTGACCGAGTTCGGCCGGGACCTTGCCGCTGGTGAACGCGATGCGCGCAGCGAAGGTGCGGGATTTCGGATCGGCCGCCGGCGACAGCTCACGGATCTGCCCGGCGAAGCGCTGGTTCTGCTGGGTCCACAATTCAACAGTCACGGGCTGCCCGACCTTGAAGCGCCCGAAGCTCTGCTCCGGCAGGCTGATCGACACTTCGCGCTCGCCATCAGTGGCGAGGGTGAACACGGTTTGCCCGGCAGCGACCACTTGCCCGACTTCCACCGCACGCTTGGCCACCACGCCATCCTGCGGGGCGCGCAGCACGGCGTAGCTGGCCTGGTTGGTCGAGACGTTGAATTCGGCTTTGATCTGCTTGAGCCGGGCTTCGCCGGAGCGATAGAGGTTTTCCGCGTTGTCGTAGGCGGAACGGCTGACCATCTGCCGCTCCATCAAGGTTTTGTAGCGGTCACGCTCGGCGCGCACCAGGTTCAGATTGGCTTCGGCAGCGGCGACCTGTGCACGGGTGGCTTCCAATTGCAGGCGCACGTCCTGCGGATCGAGTTCGGCCAGTGGCTGATCGGCCTTCACCCGCTGACCTTCTTCGACCAGTCGTCGGCTGACTTTGCCGCCGATGCGGAACGCCAGATCCGGTTCGTAGCGGGCACGAACCTCCCCCGGATAACTTTCCATCGCCTGCGCCGAAGGCTCTGGCTGCACCACCATGGCCGGTCGAATGCTGACTTGCGCCGCCTCTTCCTGACCGCATGCGGACAATAAAAAGGCCAGGCTGACTGGCACGGCAAAGGACAACGCATGGCGGAACATGGTGACGGACCTTTCGCTAATGGTGCTTGGAATATTTATACTGGCCGGTATGGTATTAATAGCAAACTCACCAGTCCAGTATTAAAAGCGAAGAATGTCGAACAATCTTGCAGCTCCAAACGGCCCGGGCCGTCCGAAGGATCCGGCCAAGCGCCGGGCGATCCTCGATGCGGCGAAAACCCTGTTTCTGAGTCACGGCTACGCCAACACCAGCATGGACGCGGTCGCCGCCGAGGCCGGCGTGTCGAAGTTGACCGTTTACAGCCATTTCAACGACAAGGAAACCCTGTTCTCCTCGGCCGTGATGGCCAAATGCGAGGAGCAGTTACCGCCGCTGTTCTTCGAATTGCCCGCCGGCATCGCCGTGGAAAATGTGTTGCTGAACATTGCGCGGGGCTTTCACCAACTGATCAACAGCGATGAGTCGGTGAATCTGCACCGTTTGATGATGGCACTGGGGACGCAGGACCCGAAGCTGTCGCAGATCTTTTTCGAGGCCGGCCCCGAGCGCATGGTGCAAGGGATGGAGCGGCTGCTGAAGCGCATCGACGAGACCGGCGCGCTGAGCATCGACCAGCCACGCAACGCGGCCGAGCATTTCTTCTGCCTGATCAAGGGCGCGGGGAATTTTCGCTTGCTGTATTGCTGCGGTGAGCCGCTGAGCGAAGAAGCTGCAGAGAGTCATGTGCAGGAGGTGGTGGGGTTGTTTATGCGGGCTTACAAACCCTAGAGATTTGGTGTTTGGTCTGGCCCCTTCGCGAGCAGGCTCGCTCCCACATTGGAATGCATTTCAAAGGTGGGAGCGAGCCTGCTCGCGAAGGGGGCGACTCGGATTCAGGGCTTGAGCGCTTTCTTCGGGTAGATGTCATACCGACTGGATTTGCCATCCAGTGCATGGCTCGGCTTCGGCCCTTCGATACACGGTGCCTTGCGCGGGCGCTTGACCACCACGCGGTGCGTCGCCAGTGCCAGCGCCGCCTCCAGCAGCGCCGGCGCATCCGGATCATCCCCGACCAGCGGCCGGAACAGGCGCATCTCTTTCTTCACCAGCGCCGTCTTCTCGCGATGCGGGAACATCGGGTCGAGGTAGATCACCTGTGGCGGCTCGCCCTCCCAGTTGCGCATGACCTCGATCGAGTTGCCCTTGAGCAACGTCATCCGCGCGACAATCGGCGCCACGTCGAAATCTGCCGCCGCCCGCGCCAGACCGTCCTCGAGCAACGCACCGATCAGCGGCTGCCGCTCGATCAGGCTCATCTCGCAGCCCAGACTGGCCAGCACGAACGCATCCTTGCCCAACCCCGCCGTAGCGTCCAGCACCCGTGGACGCACGCCCTGAGCGATGCCGACCGCCTTGGCGATCATCTGCCCGCTGCCGCCACCGTACAGACGCCGGTGCGCCGCACCGCCCTCGACGAAATCGACCCGCACCGGCCCCGGTGCATCCGGGCCGAGCTGTTGCAGCTGCAAACCCTGCTCGCCCAGTTGCAGGGCGAACTCGCCGTCGGCCACTTGCATCGGCAGGCCCAGACGCTCGGCCCACTGCTCGGCTTGCGCTTCAAACGTCGGGCTCAAGGCCTGGACATGGATGCGGCAGGCCGCGGGTTGCTCAATCATGAAAACACGCTCAAAAAAGTTAAGGATCGGCAAAAAGTGGCCGATAAACCAATCAACGCGCATTTTGCCAGAGCTGAGCGTCAACCGAAAAAAATGTCAGGCATTCTTCCCACATCGATTGGCTACATCTCGCCCCATGGCGACTTTAGCCGTCATAACACTCAAGCACTGAGCGGCGTCAGTCACCTGTGGCAGGATTTCTTTGCCCAGGCCCTAGCCGAACAGACGAGTGATGTGGTGCCGGCCTGTGGCACGTTTCCGCCGGTTGACCTGAACAGCCCGGAAGAACCGACCCTGGGCAGCGAGCTGCACGCACACATCGTCGAGCAACGTCAGTGTGATGTGGTCGACACCGAAGTGCGTCCGCCGGAGCCGCTGTTCCTGCCGATCGCCGAGTTCGAAATGGAACTGCTGGACAAGCCATTCCCACCATTCCCGCCAGAAGAAATCCAGGCTCAACAACTGCAGCAGGATTTCGACAGCAGCTGGGTCCGCCCGATTGTGGTCAACAACGGTCAGCCTGCGCCAGAGCCTGGCCCGGCACCGCAGAAAAAGCCGCTGTACCTGCCGATTGCCGAATTCGACCTCGACCTGCTGCAGAAGCCTAACCCGCCGTTCCCGCCGGAAGAAATCGTCGAGCAGCAGAAAGCGCTGGACTTCGATAACGGCTGGGCACGCCCGATCGTCCTGCAGAACCTGCGCCTCGCCGCCTGATCCCTCAGCGACACACGCTCCAGCGTCCGACATCGACATGAAAGTGATTGCGATGGGCGGCGTTGTAATCCGGGCTCAACACCACACTGAACGCCTCGCAGGCGCCGTCGCGCACCTGCCGCAGAAACTGTGCGTCCTGATTTTGTTTCGGCCAATCCTTGAGCACACTGATGCTGCGTCCGTCCGCCAGACGAAAACCGGCGATGTCCAGCGCATCGGCACTGGCGTGACGGCTGAGCGCCCCGCTCTCACGGTTATAGACGTTGCGGCAGGCAAAGCTGCCGAGGTGCTCGAGCCGCGCCACTCGCTGACCGTAAACAGACTGTGCGGCAGGTTGCAGGGTATGCCGTTCAAACATCGCGTAAGCCACTACCAGCGGACAACTGGCGAGGAAGCTGCTGCTCAGCGCCACTTCGCCGCCCTGCACGCGCACGACGCCGATCAGCGGGCACTTGGCGTCAGGGCTGTCGGCTTGCGCTGTGACACGCAGCCCCGAGTGGCTCAGTACCTCTGCGCATAACTCGGGATTGCCGCGCAGGCGCATCAGTTTGAAACCGGTCAGCCAGTTCGGCGCGGCCTTCACGTCCAGCGGCGCCCACGGATTCCACTCGGTCGGCACGTCGAGCCAACCGCGCCAGACACTGACCACGGCCCCGGCGATGATCAGCAGTATCGACAGCGCGATCCAGCGACCCACGCTCAGCCTTGGAAAAACTGGTTGGCCTTGGCGTACGGCATCGATTGGGAGGTGAAGCCAAAGGTGCCGCTGTGCTGTATCTCTTCAGCCGCACGGAAAAACTCGCCGAACGCCGCCAGCGCCAAGGCCGAACCGGTACTGATGCGCCGCACGCCCATTTCTTCCAGCTCCTGCACCGTCAGTTGCAAACCACCGGACATCAACACGTTGACTGGTTTCGGCGCCACTGCGCGCACCACCGCCAGCACTTCTTCGGCATTGCGCAGACCCGGCGCGTACAACACGTCGGCGCCGGCCTCGGCAAAGGCCTGCAGGCGGCGAATGGTGTCGTGGATATCGGGGTTGCCGTGCAGGTAGTTTTCGGCGCGGGCGGTCAGGGTGAAGGGAAATGGCAGCGTGCGCACAGCAGCGACGGCGGCTTCGATGCGCGCCACGGCGTGCTCGAAGCAATAGATCGGCGCGTCGGCACGGCCCGTGGCGTCCTCGATCGAACCGCCTACCGCGCCCGCTTCGGCGGCGCGCAACAGGCTTTTCGCGCACTCGCCCGGGTCATCGGCAAAACCGTTTTCCAGATCCACCGCCACCGGCAGATCGGTCGCCGCAACAATCGCCCGGACATTGGCCAGAGTCTCATCGAGACTCAAGGCGCCGTCGGCCTTGCCTTGGGAAAACGCATAACCGGCGCTGGTGGTCGCCAACGCCGGATAGCCCAGGCTGGCGAGCATCTTCGCGGAGCCTGCATCCCATGGATTGGGCATGACGAAAATCCGCGATTGCTCATGCAGGGCTTTGAAGGCTTGGGCTTTACGGGTTTGCGCATCCATTGGCGAACTCCTGGCAGTAGTCATCCGCCTCAGAGCAGGCCAAGTTGCTCGGCGGCGGGTTCTCTGTATAGCTCAGGCAGGGATGGCAGGCCAGGCAAACGTTGCATCAATTGTGCGTGAAAACGTTGCGCCAGCTTCGCCGCCATGATGTTGTCGGCGGTGTGCAGGAAGATGTACGGCGTGCGACCCTCTTCGATCCACTCGGCGATTTTCGACACCCACGGCACCAGGAACGGGTCGTTGGCCTCAAGCTCGGGATGGCCGATGAAACGCACCTGCGGGCATTGGGTGAACGCCGCTGGACGGGTCGGCACCCGGGGCTTTTTCGATTGCGCGTGGATCACCGACGACTCGGTCGACAGGCAACTGAACAACGCCCGTGGATCGAGGCAGATGCGCTCCACTCCGCGCTCCAGCAGCAGGCGATTGAGCAGGCGCTCGCTCTCGCCCTTGGCGAAGAACTGCTCGTGGCGCACTTCCACCGCCAGTGGCCGGTCCAGCGCGTCGATGAACGCAGTCAGCTCGGGCAGCCGATGCGGGGTAAAGCTTTTCGACAGTTGCAGCCATAGCGGCGAGACACGTTCGCCGAGCGGGCTGAGCAGGTTGACGAAGGTTTCGGCGGCGGTCAGTTGATCGCGCAGGTCACCGCTGTGGCTGATGTCGCCGGGGAATTTGGCGGTGAAGCGAAAGTGTTCGGGCATGGTCTCGGCCCAACGCTGCACGGTGGCCGGCGAGGGGCTGGCGTAGAAGGTCGTGTTGCCTTCCACGGCGTTGAACACTTGCGAATAGAGACTGAGAAAATCGGAGGTCTTGGCGTCCTCGGGGTACAGATACTCGCGCCAGGCGTTTTCGCTCCAGGACGGGCAACCGAGGTAGTAAGGCAGCGCCATCAGATGTACAGATCGAGGCCCAGCACATCCGCATCCCAATCGACAAAACCGGCGGTGCTCAGGTAGCTGGCCAGGGCCATCGCTACGCTTTTGCTCATGGCGCGGTGATAAATCATGTCTTGCTGACGGGCGGGCAGATTAGCGAGGCGTTGTGCGGAGGCTTTGGCAGCACGGGCGGCCAGTTGCTCTTCGGTCGGGAATTCCAGCTCGCCGTCGATATCGTCGACGGACTCATCCAGCGCCACGTTGCCTTTGCGAGGCTTGCGCTTGATGGGGTAAGACTGAGAGGAAAGGCCGTCTATACGCATAAGTTCATGCTCGGTATCGATGATGGCAATTTAGCGGCACCTGACCGACTTAGCAAACTGCCGAGTGATAACTAGAACACATAAAGCGAAAAAGGTTTAAAGCGCGGGGTTGGAAACTGACGATTGGCGGCCCCGTGAGGGTTCGCAGAAGGCTTTTGTGGTGAGGGGATTTATCCCCGATGGGGCGCAAAGCGGCCCCAAAATCAGCGGCTGCTTCGCAGCCTATCGGGGATAAATCCCCTCACCACAGAAGCTTCCCCACTAGAAGTAAGGCCTCAGCGAGCCTTGGGCGTGGCGACCTTATCGCGCAGATAAACCGGTTGCGCATCATCGGCCGGGATCGACTCGCCGCGTTCCCAGGCAAACCGCGCCAGGGTCAGCAGGTCTTCAGCGTGAGGCAGCATGCCGGCGTCCTGACCGGACAGACTGACCGCGATCCGCTCGCCATAACCCCAACCGGTACCGGCACCGAACCATTCGCCGCTGGCATCGGCCGGCAGCGCCGCCACTTCCGGTGGCAGTACCGCTTCGGCACCGACCAGACGCATCTCGCCGGCCGTCGCGCGGTAGCAGCCCCAATACACTTCATCCATCCGCGCATCGATGGCCGCCGCGACCTGGCTCACGCCGTGTTCGCGATACGCACGCTGCGCCAGCACCGCCAGGTTCGACACCGGCAACACCGGACGATCCAGGGCAAACGCCAAGCCCTGCACCACACCGATGGCGATCCGCACGCCGGTGAACGCGCCCGGACCACGCCCAAATGCGATGGCGTCCACCGCTTGCAGCGTAGTGCCGGCGTCGGCCAGCAATTGCTGGATCATCGGCAGCAGCTTCTGCGCGTGCAGACGCGGGATCACCTCGTAATGGCTCGTGACCTTGCCGTCATGCAGCAAGGCAACGGAGCAAGCTTCGGTCGCGGTGTCCAGGGCCAGCAAGGTGCTCATCGATGTATCCAAAACAGGTGGGAGAAAAAGTGCGTCAGTATAAACAACTACGGCCCGCAAGCGGGCCGTGGATGATGCAGCCAATCAGCTTTTTCAGCTCAGCGCTTCGAGCACCTTGGCGGTGATCGCTTCGACCGAACCAACGCCCGGGATGTGGCTGTACTTCGGCTTGCCGTTGGCAGCGGAAAGCTTCTGGTAGAAATCCACCAGTGGCTTGGTCTGCGAATGGTAAACCGACAGGCGATGACGCACGGTTTCTTCGGTGTCGTCCTTGCGCTGCACCAGATCGTCGCCGGTGACGTCGTCCTTGCCAGCCACTTTCGGCGGGTTGTAGACGATGTGGTAAACGCGGCCGCTGGCCTCGTGAACGCGACGACCGGCAATGCGCTGAACGATTTCTTCGTCTTCAACAGCGATTTCAACCACAGCGTCCAGCTCGACACCGGCAGTTACCAATGCTTCGGCCTGTGGAATGGTGCGCGGGAAACCGTCGAACAGAAAGCCGTTGGCGCAGTCTGGTTGAGCGATGCGATCCTGCACCAGCGCGATGATCAGGTCATCCGACACCAGGCCGCCGGCATCCATGATGCTCTTGGCTTGAACGCCCAGTGGAGTGCCAGCCTTGACCGCTGCACGCAGCATGTCGCCGGTGGAGATTTGCGGAATGCCGAATTTCTCGGTGATGAACTTAGCCTGAGTACCTTTACCGGCCCCGGGAGCTCCCAGCAGAATGACGCGCATCGATGTGCTCCTCAATTTTTTATATAGAAAACAACGGGATTCGCCTCTTTGGGCCAATCTCAAAAAACGGGTCGTGGCCGCACAAACGGCCAAAGGCTGATCAAGATACACAGCAGGCTGCGCCCACACAAGACGCCAAAAGTCGGAGAAACCGGCGCCCGCCGCGACCTTGCGACGCGGTAACCCAAGTCGCAACCCCATCATTAACTGTCGCCTGCCCGCACGTTCTGCCTGTGTACAAAGCGGCACCCGGCCTGTGCACCGGGTGCCTGACGCCACCGCAAGAACCTTAGCCGGTATTGCGCAAACCGGCGGCAATCCCCGCCACAGACACCAGCAGCGCCTGCTCCACCGGGCTGCCCTGCTCGACATCCTGCTGCCGTGAACGAGCCAACAGTTCGGCCTGCAATAGATGAAGCGGGTCGAGGTAGGTGTTGCGCAGACGGATGAATTCCAGGGTGTCGGGGCTATGTGCCAGCAGCTGCGACTGGCCGGTCAAGCCGAGCACCACCGCGCACGCCTGCGACAATAGGTCGCGTAACTGCGCGCCCAACGGCAGCAGGTCCGGCTCGACCAGACGCTGATCGTAGGACAGCGCAATGTCGGCGTCGGCCTTGGCCAGGACCATTTCCAGCATGTCGATGCGCGTGCGGAAGAACGGCCATTGTTCGCGCATCTGCCCGAGCAGTTCGCCTTCACCCCGCTCCAGCGCCTTGCTCAATGCAGTTTCCCAACCGAGCCAGGCCGGCAACATCAGGCGGGTCTGGGTCCAGCCGAAGATCCACGGAATCGCCCGCAGGCTTTCGATGCCGCCGGCGCGGCGTTTGGCCGGGCGGCTGCCCAACGGCAAGCGCCCCAATTCCTGCTCCGGCGTGGACTGGCGAAAGTACTCGACGAACTGTGGATTCTCCCGCACCACGGCGCGATACGCGGCGACGCCGTCGGCGGCCAGTTCATCCATCAGGTGCCGCCACTCGGGCGTCGGTGGTGGCGGCGGCAACAGCGTCGCTTCGAGCACGGCGGCCAGATACAGGTTGAGGTTCTGCTCGGCGATGTCCGGCAGGCCGAATTTGAATCGAATCATTTCCCCCTGCTCGGTGGTGCGGAAGCGCCCCGCCACCGACCCCGGTGGCTGCGACAGGATCGCCGCGTGCGCCGGGCCGCCGCCACGGCCCACGGTGCCACCGCGACCGTGGAACAGCAGCAGTTCGACTTGCTGTTCACGACAGATGTCCACCAAGCGTTCTTGCGCCCGGTATTGTGCCCATGCCGCCGCCGTGGTGCCGGCGTCCTTGGCCGAGTCGGAATACCCGATCATCACTTCCTGCGGCCCCTGCAACCTGGCGCGATACCCCGGCAGCAGCAACAGACGCTCCATCACCGGCCCGGCGTTGTCGAGGTCGGCGAGGGTTTCAAACAGCGGCACCACGCGCATCGGCCGCAACACCCCGGACTCTTTGAGCAGCAGTTGCACGGCCAGCACGTCGGAGGCGGCGCCCGCCATCGAGATCACGTAAGAACCCAACGAAGCGCTCGGTGCGGCAGCGATTTCCTTGCAAGTGGCGAGCACTTCGGCGGTGTCGGCGGACGGTTTGAAATGCGCCGGCAGCAGTGGCCGGCGATTGCTCAATTCGCGGGTCAGGAAACTGATGCGTTGTTCTTCGTCCCAGTCTTCGTAGCGACCGAGGCCGAGGTAATCGGTGATTTCGGTCATCGCCGAACTGTGCCGCGTCGAGTCCTGGCGCACATCGAGGCGCACCAGGAACAGGCCGAAGGTCACTGCCCGGCGCAGGCAATCGAGCAACGGCCCGTCGGCGATCACGCCCATGCCGCACTCGTGCAGCGAGTTGAAGCACAGCTCCAGCGGATCGAGCAGGTCGCGGTTGTTGTGCAACACGTCGGCCGGTGCCGGTGTGCTGGCGCTGAGCGACGCCTGCGCCCAGTTGCGCGTGGCACGCAGGCGTTCGCGCAATTGCTTGAGCACCGCACGATAAGGTTCGGCACTGTCACCGGCCTTGGCCTTGAGCGCGTCGCTGGCCTGCTGCATCGACAGTTCGGCAGCAAGATGATCGACATCGCGCAAGTACAGATCGGCAGCCATCCAGCGCGCCAGCAACAGCACTTCGCGGGTCACCGCAGCGGTGACGTTGGGATTGCCGTCACGGTCGCCGCCCATCCACGAAGCAAAGCGAATCGGCGCCGCCTCCAGCGGCAAACGCAGGCCGGTGGCGGCGAACAACGCCTGATCGGCCTTGCGCATGTGGTTGGGAATCGCCTGCCACAGCGAATGTTCGATCACCGCAAAACCCCACTTGGCTTCATCGACCGGGGTCGGTCGGGTGCGGCGGATTTCTTCGGTGTGCCAGGCTTCGGCGATCAGCCGTTGCAGGGTCTTGTGGATCTGTTCGCGCTCGGCGCTGGTCAGGTCGCGATGATCCTGCGCGGCGAGTTGCGCAGCGATCGCGTCGTACTTCTGGATCAGCGTGCGCCGCGCCACTTCGGTCGGGTGCGCGGTCAGCACCAGTTCGATTTCCAGACGCGCCAGTTGCCGGGCCAGAGATTCGGCGCTGTGGCCTTCGTTGCGCAGGCGGGCGAGCAGTTCCGGGAGCACGCGGGACTCGAACGGCGCCGGCTGCGACGCTTCGCGGCGGTGAATCAGCTGATACTGCTCGGCGATGTTGGCCAGATTGAGGAACTGGTTGAACGCCCGCGCCACCGGGAGCAATTCGTCTTCGCTCAACTGGTTGAGGCTGGCGCTCAGTTCGGCGTCCATCGAACCGCGCCGGTCAGCCTTGGCGCCCTTGCGAATCTGCTCGATCTTGTCGAGAAATTCCTCGCCGTACTGGTCGCGGATGGTATTGCCCAACAGCTCACCCAGCAGGTGAACGTCCTCGCGCAAGCGTGCATCAATATCGGTCATCAGCAGTTCTCCAGCGGTAATCGGGACGGCTCAGAAACGAATGCTTTGCCCAGAGAGTGCCGCTCTACGGCGCTTCTTACAAGCAGACGACGAAGGGACTTTAAACCTTGTGGCTTGAAGCTAGTCTCAACAGTAAGCCGTACAACGGCTTGCCGCCGGCCCCGCCGGACACTCACCCAGGCCTGCCACGAGCAGGCACGAATGAGGTCATCATGAAAATCCGTGAACTCGCCCAGCATTGGGAAGAAAACGCCAAGGGTCGCCTGACCGACACCGGCTACACGATTCATCTGGACGTCGAGGCCGCCGCGCGGCTGGCGGCGATTGCCGAGATGTACCCCAAACGCCACCCCGAAGAACTGCTCGGCGAACTGATCGGCGCCGCGCTTGAAGAGTTCGAGGCGAGCCTGCCGTATGTGAAAGGCTCGACCGTGGTCGCCACCGATGAAGAAGGCGATCCGCTGTACGAAGACGTCGGCCCGACCCCGCGTTTTCTGGCGCTGTCGAGGCGGCATCTGCAGGATCTGTCGACGGCTACCGGTAAACAGAAACACTGACACAACATAGATCAACTGTAGGAGTGAGCCTGCTCGCGATAGCGGTGTGTCAGTGGCTATTGATGCTGACTGACACACCGCTATCGCGAGCAGGCTCACTCCTACAGGGCTCGTGTTTCCTGTTGAAAAGTTGTCTGATTTTCCCCGCGCGTACCTCTGCGAACCGCCAAAGTTCCCGGTTTAGAGCCTTGTCCGTTTAGTCAAAAAAATTTGCGGCGATGGGCCATCTTTTCTGAACTTTTGAAAAACGCCTCCGGTCGGAAGCTGTAACCACGCCTGGAACGAGCGTTTCAAAAACGCGCTTTTACACGACGCTTGCGGCTCCTCGACCAGGATGGATTTTCGGTTTTATCAGGAGTTAAACAATGGAGTTGAAGACCATGAAGACCCAAACCTCGTTCTCTCACCTGCGCGGTCTGAAACTGGCTGCTCTGGCAATCGGCACCAGCTTCGTGCTGGCCGGTTGCGCGGGTAACCCACCGACCGAGCAGTACGCTGTGACCCAATCGGCAGTCAACAGCGCCGTGAGCGCCGGCGGTACCGAGTTCGCTGCAGTGGAAATGAAGCAGGCTCAGGACAAGCTCAAGCAAGCCGAAATCGCCATGCACGACAAGAAGTATGAGCAAGCACGCACCCTCGCCGAGCAGGCTGAATGGGATGCTCGCGTAGCAGAACGCAAGGCTCAGGCCGCCAAGGCCGAACAGGCTGTCAAGGATTCCCAGAAAGGTGTTCAGGAACTGCGTCAGGAAAGTCAGCGCACCGTGCAGTAAGCGCGCATCCCGAATCGCAAAGCTGAAACTTTTATCGATAGAAAGGACGACAAATTATGCGTAAGCAACTGATGATCCCCGCTCTCCTGGCTGCAAGCGTTGCCCTGGCTGCCTGCTCCACCCCGCCTAACCCGAACCTGGAACAGGCACGCACCAACTACGCCGGCCTGCAGGCCAACCCACAGGCCAGCAAAGTCGCTGCCCTGGAAACCAAAGACGCGAGCGATTACCTGGACAAAGCCGACAAGGCTTACCTGGACAAGCAAGACGCGGCCAAGGTTGACCAACTGGCTTACCTGACCAACCAGCGCGTGGAAGTGGCCAAGCAGACCATCGCCCTGCGCACCGCTGAAAACAACCTGAAGAACGCTGCCGCGCAACGTGCCCAGGCGCGTCTGGACGCTCGCGACCAGCAGATCAAACAGCTGCAGCAGAGCCTGAACGCCAAGCAGACCGATCGCGGTACGCTGGTGACTTTCGGTGACGTGCTGTTCGCCACCAACAAGGCCGACCTGAAATCCAGCGGTCTGGTGAACATCAACAAACTGGCGCAATTCCTCCAGGAAAACCCTGATCGCAAAGTGATCGTCGAGGGTTACACCGACAGCACCGGCGCGGCTTCGTACAACCAGTCGCTGTCCGAGCGTCGTGCGACTTCCGTACAAGTTGCACTGATCAAGATGGGCGTAGATCCTTCGCGCATCGTGGTTCAGGGTTATGGCAAGGAATACCCGGTTGCCGATAACGGCAGCGTGTCCGGCCGTGCAATGAACCGTCGTGTGGAAGTGACCATTTCCAACGACAACCAGCCAGTGGTGCCACGTTCGGCAGTCAGCTCGAACTAAACAGCACGCGGTAACGTAAAAGCCCCGCCTGACTCAGTCAGGCGGGGCTTTTTTGTTGAAGATCAAAAGATCGCAGCCTGCGGCAGCTCCTACATCGGAACGCGATCCCTGTAGGAGCTGCCGCAGGCTGCGATCTTTTGCTTTTAAGGTTCGAGTTTTTGTGGGGTTTCCTGCCCCATGCAGCGCACGGCTTTTTTCTGCGCATTGATCAACACACCGGTCAAACCCTTCTGCTCGGTATCAAACAACACCAGCACGCCATCGATGCACTGCGCCACTTGCGGCGCCGGGTCCAGCGAGACCTTGTAGTCTTCGCCCGGCACGGTCTTGAGCATGGTGAATTCGTTGAGCAGCAGCGCATCCTCGGGTTTGGCGAAGTGCAGGTAACCGTAGTACCACAGCGCCCCGACGGTGCCGAGGATGCTGCAGATACCGGTGATGATCAGCGGGATGGCGTTACGTTCTTCACTCATTGCGGACTCTCATCTTCAGAATTCGGAGATTGCGGATAATTCGGGATCTCGCCGAGGCGGCGCAGGCCGTTGAAATGTTCGGGGTCTTCCAGATAACGCAGCATCACCTGGCGCCAGACCGGGTCACCGAAGGTCTGCACGTGGCCGCCACGGGTCAATTGCAGCACCCGTGGTGGTGGCGCCGCTTGATACAGGCGGATGCCATTGGCAAGCGGTACCAGCGGGTCGTCGATGCTGTGAAAGATCAGTTTCGGCACGCCCTTGAGCTGCGGCATCGAGTTGATGGCGCTGTCGCCGTCCGGCACCAGCCATGACAGCGGCACCTGAAACGGCCAGGTCAGCCATGAAGTGCTGAGGGCGTACTGGCCGACGCTGCGATAGCTGGCGGGCACACCGTCGAGCACGAAGGCTTTGAGTTGTTTCTGCCGCTGCGGATGCTGCGCCAGCCAATGCACCGCCATCGAGCCGCCGAGGCTCTGGCCGAGCAGGATCAGCGGCTTGCCTTTGACTTCCGGCGCCTGGTCCAGCCAGGCGAACGCGGCGTCGATGTCCTGATAGATCGCCGGCAGACTCGGCTCGCCTTCGGACAGGCCATAACCGCGATAGTCCACCAGCAGCACTTGATAGCCGTTTTTCGGCAACCACCAACTGCCGCCGAGGTGCATCGGCAGATTGCCGCCGTTGCCGTGCAGGTGCAGCACCGTGCCTTTGACCTCGACACCAGGTTTGGCCGGCAGCCACCAGGCATTCAGCTTGAGGCCGTCGGCCGTGGTCAGGGTGACGGTGCGGTATTGGAGTTTGGCTTTTTCCGGGGTGAAGATCTGGCCCGGTTCGGGGTAGAACAACAACGAACTGCAACCGCCGAGGGTCAGGAGCAGGCAAAAAATGCCGAGGATTCTCATCCGGTGAAACCTCGCAAAAGATTCGGGTTGGAATACAGTCAAAAACTGTAGGAGTGAGCCTGCTCGCGATAGCGGTGAATCAGACAACATCAATGTTGAATGCTCCAATTGCTATCGCGAGCAGGCTCACTCCTACAGGGGGTTAGTGTGTGGTCTAGAGGATATTCGAATAATCCGCCTCGATCCGGTCCAGGCTCAAATGATTGAGGAAGTTGGAGAAGCACATCCACGCCGACAGCGCGTTCATGTCGCGGAACTGTTCCGGCAGATACTTCGGTGGCACCACCAAGCCTTCATCCACCAACTGCCGCAGGGTGCGCATGTCCTCCAGCGTGGTCTTGCCGCAGAACAGCAGCGGCACCTGTTCAAGCTTGCCCTTGCGCACGGCCAACTGAATGTAGTTGTAAACCATGATAAAGCCCTTGAGGTAGGACAAGTCTTTGGTGAATGGCAGACCGGTCGGGGTCGAGCCGCGGAACACCCGACTGGCGTTGCCGTAGCTTTCGGCCATTTCGAAGCCCTGCTCGCGGAAGAACTCGAACACCTGCAAAAAGTCCGCGCCCTCCTCGACCATGTGAATGGCGCGAGTGCGGTTGGTCAGTTTGCGCAGGCGACTCGGGTAGGAAGCGAAGGTGATGATTTCCATCAGGATCGCCAGGCCTTCCTGCGTCACCGTCGACGAAGGCGGGCCTTTGGACAGGAAAGTGCAGATCGGCTGGTTCAAGCCATTGAGCGTGGTGCCGACGTGCACCAGGCCTTCGTGGACTTCCAGTGCACGCACATCGCGGTCGTTGAACAGCGCGTCAGTGCGGATCTTGATGTAATCGGCGCCCGCCGCCGCGTCGGCAACGATGCCGTCGGACTCGAACACGCGGATGGTTTCCTCGGCCTCGCCGAACACCTTGTTCAAGCGCGTTTGCAGCAGGTGCACGGCGTCCTTGGCAGTGAGGATTTTCGGCTCGTCCTTCAGGTCGCCACGGCCGTCGATGTTGTTCAGGTAGTCGGACATCATCAGGCCGAGGTCGGCCAGGGTCGGGTCGCCGGCGTGGAACGCATCGGAGGCGGCGCCATAGAGTTCCTGGGAGATCAGGCCGAAATCCTCGGTGCCGCGCGCTTCAAGCATGCGCACCACCATCCGGTATTCCTTGCACATGCGCCGCATGATCTGCCCGACCGGATTGAACTGACCGAGCTGACGGGTGATGTCGCGCTCGATATTCTGGAATTCCAGTTTGACCTTGCTCGAATCGAAGGACAGCGGTCGATTGAGGTAGTAGTCGCGATCCACCGCCGGCATTTCCTTGCCCTTGGCCTTGAGAAAGCCCTTGCGGATGTTCTCGTCCCATTTCACCGCATCGAGGACGCGGATCGGTGTCTGCGCCAGCACAATGCGATCGGACAGCGTGCGTATCGTCTGCTGGTAATCGTCCACCCGAAACTCCTGTAGAAAACGTGACGTACTGAATTATTTGGCGCGGGCCTGGCGCTGATAGCGCGCGGCCTCGACGAACACATCGGAATTGGCCGGATCGTCGAGGTAAGCAAAGACTTTGTCGAGACGGCTGTCGACCTGTACACCGTCACCATCGTCGTCAGTCTGGAAAGACTGGCCGTCGAGGGCTTGCTGCTTGATCGCCTGATTGATCTGCTCGAGGTCGAGGTTGTACACCACCAGTTCGTGTTTGTCGGTCAGTTCGAAACCGGCAATGGTGTACTGCCCGCCATAACGCGCCGGCACTTTCGCCGACAGGTACCAGCGACTGCCATGGTGCGACACGGTGAACGGATACGCCTCGCGCTCGTGGGGTCTGGCCTTGAACCAGGTGACGGCCTGATAGCGATCGGGGCCGACCCGGGTCAACTCAAGGTTCATCGGCTCGCCCCAGGCATTGGTGCTCGCCCATTTGCCCAGCAGCCCCTTGGGCGCGGGCTCGCTGGCGGGCAGCGGGTCCTTGAAGGTCACCAGACAACCGCTGAGCAGCAGGAACGACAGGGCGATCAGCACGCCACGCCAGGCTTTCATTCAACACTCCCTATGAATACACGCCGCCCTCACGGTGATTGCGTTCTCCTGTAGGAGTGAGCCTGCTCGCGATAGCGGATTTGCATTCAACACTTTAGTTGTCTGATACACCGCTATCGCGAGCAGGCTCACTCATACAAGGGATTGCGTTACACCGACGCGAGCACCAAGTGCATATACCGCGTCAGAATCCCGAGCATGTCCTGTTCGGCCAAAGGCTCGGCTTCGTTGAGCAGGCCCTGATATTCCATCCGTCCGATAATCGCCGTCAACACTTTGGCATCCTGCTGCGGTTCGCGCGAGCCCAGCACCTGGAACAACTGGCAGGTGCCCTGCAGCAGAATCTGCTGATGAGAGCGCACCAGATCCGCCAGACGCGGGTTGAGCAGCGCTTCCTGGCGGAACGCCTGCTCGGCCATCAGATGCTCGCGACGATTGACCAGTTGCCGGTGCACATAGTCGGCCATCAGCCGTGCGATATCGTCCGCCAGCTGCGAGCGCGACGCGGGGCTGCCGTCGCCACTGACCACCATCTCGCGCAACAGGCCTTCGTTGTTGTTCCACAGCTTGGCCATGTAGGCCGCGCTGCGTTCGACGTATTGGGCAAAGGTATCGGTGAGCAGGTCATCGATGTCCTTGAAGTAATAGGTGGTGGCCGACAGCGGCACGCCGGCCTCCGCGGCCACGGCCCGGTGGCGCACGGCGCGCACGCCGTCGCGCACGACAATGCGCATCGCCGCGTCGAGAATGTCCTGTCGACGCTGCTCACTGCCCTGTCGGCTGGCCTTGCGGCCCTGGTACTGAACACTTTCAGCGACCGCAGTGGCGATACCCGCTGCACCTTCTTGAGCGATTGCAACCATCACGACTGGACTTCCTCTGCTATTGCAAAATTAACCAATTGATACATTTGTACCAGACAGGCAATAAAAAGCCGCCTGTTTTAGGCGGCTTTTTAACTGAAACGTTTACGCTTGCGGTCGCATGTGCGGGAACAGGATCACATCGCGGATCGACGGCGAGTTGGTCAGCAACATCACCAGACGGTCGATACCGATCCCTTCACCGGCCGTTGGCGGCATGCCGTACTCCAGCGCACGCACGAAGTCGGCGTCGTAGTGCATGGCTTCGTCGTCGCCGGCGTCCTTGTCGGCCACCTGCGCCATGAAACGCTCGGCCTGGTCTTCCGCGTCGTTCAACTCGGAGTAGGCGTTGGCGATTTCACGGCCGCCGATGAACAGCTCGAAACGGTCGGTGACGTTCGGGTTCTCGTCGTTGCGACGGGCCAGCGGCGACACTTCGAACGGGTACTGAGTGATGAAGTGCGGCTGCTCCAGCTTGTGCTCGACCAGCTCTTCGAAAATCATCACCTGCAGCTTGCCCAGACCTTCGAAGCCCAGCACCTTGGCGCCGGCCTTCTTGGCGATGGCGCGTGCCTTGTCGATGTCGTTCAGGTCGTCTGCGGTCAGCTCAGGGTTGTACTTGAGGATCGAGTCGAACACCGACAGGCGGGCGAACGGCTCGCCGAAGTGGAACACCTTGTCGCCGTACGGCACGTCGGTGCTGCCCAAAACCAGTTGCGCCAGTTCACGGAACAGTTCTTCAGTCAGGTCCATGTTGTCTTCGTAGTCGGCGTAAGCCTGGTAGAACTCCAACATGGTGAATTCCGGGTTGTGACGCGTCGAAACACCTTCGTTACGGAAGTTGCGGTTGATCTCGAACACTTTTTCGAAACCACCCACCACCAGACGCTTGAGGTACAGCTCAGGGGCGATACGCAGGAACATTTCCATGTCCAGCGCGTTGTGGTGGGTTTCGAACGGCTTGGCCGCAGCGCCGCCCGGGATGGTCTGCAGCATCGGCGTTTCGACTTCCAGGAAGTCGCGCTTCATCAGGAAGCTGCGGATGTGCGCGATCACTTGCGAACGCACGCGGAAGGTCTGGCGCACGTCTTCGTTGACGATCAGGTCAACGTAACGCTGACGGTAGCGCTGTTCGGTGTCGGTCAGGCCGTGGTGCTTGTCCGGCAGCGGGCGCAGCGACTTGGTCAGCAGGCGCACGTGGGTCATTTCGACGTACAGGTCGCCCTTGCCGGAACGCGCCAGGGTGCCTTCAGCGGCAATGATGTCGCCCATGTCCCAGGTCTTGACGGCGGCCAGGGTGTCTTCGGACAGGGTTTTACGGTTGACGTAGACCTGGATGCGACCGGTCATGTCCTGGATCACCATGAACGAGCCACGGTTGAGCATGATGCGACCGGCAACCTTGACCGGGATTGCAGCCTCGGCCAGCTCTTCCCTGGTCTTGTCCGCGTATTGCTTCTGCAGATCTTCGCAGTAGTTTTCGCGGCGGAAGTCGTTCGGGAAAGCGTTGCCCTTGGCGCGCTCGGCAGCCAGCTTTTCCTTGCGCAGGGCGATCAGGGAGTTTTCTTCCTGTTGCAGGGCTTGCGGGTCGAGTTGTTGGTCGCTCATGTCTTTAGATATTCCATCAGGTTCGTTGCCCCCGGGCCTGGCGGCCCGGGAATCGCCAGCAGGGCTGGCTCCTACAGGGATCGCGTTGCATCAGCGATCCTGTGTGCGTCTTTTACAGCCCCGATTTCAGGCTGGCTTCCAGGTATTCGTCGATGTCGCCGTCGAGCACCTTGTCGCAGTCGCTGCGTTCGATGTTGGTGCGCAGATCCTTGATCCGCGACGCATCGAGCACGTAAGAGCGGATCTGGTGACCCCAGCCGATGTCCGACTTGGTGTCTTCCAGCGCTTGCGACGCGGCGTTGCGTTTCTGCATTTCCTGCTCGTACAACTTGGCCCGCAGCATTTTCATGGCGGTGTCCTTGTTGGCGTGCTGGGAACGTTCGTTCTGGCAGCTGACCACGGTGTTGGTCGGTACGTGGGTGATACGTACGGCCGAGTCGGTGGTGTTTACGTGCTGACCACCGGCACCGGAGGAACGATAGGTGTCGATCCGCAGGTCTGCCGGGTTGATCTCGATTTCCACCTTGTCATCGATCTCGGGCGAGACGAACACCGCAGAGAACGAAGTGTGGCGACGGTTGCCGGAGTCGAACGGGCTCTTGCGCACCAGACGGTGCACGCCGATCTCGGTGCGCAGCCAGCCAAAGGCGTATTCGCCCTTGATGTGCACGGTCGCACCTTTGATACCGGCGACTTCACCGGCCGACAGTTCCATGATGGTCGCGTCGAAACCACGTTTGTCAGCCCAGCGCAGGTACATGCGCAGCAGGATGTTGGCCCAGTCCTGGGCCTCGGTACCGCCGGAGCCAGCCTGGATGTCCAGGTAGGCGTTGTTCGGGTCCATCTCGTGGCTGAACATGCGACGGAATTCAAGCTTGGCGAGGTTTTCCTCGAGACGGGCCAGCTCGGCGACAACATCGCCCACTGCGCCTTCGTCGTTTTCTTCGACGGCCATGTCCAGCAAGTCGCGGCAATCGGCCAGACCGGCGTTCAGTTCGTCGAGGGTGTCGACGATCTGCGCCAGCGCCGAGCGCTCGCGGCCCAGTTCCTGGGCGTATTCAGGTTTGTTCCAGACACTCGGATCTTCAAGCTCGCGATTGACTTCGGTCAGACGCTCATGCTTTTGATCGTAGTCAAAGATACCCCCGAATAGTTTCGGAGCGCTCGGACAGGTCCTTGATGGTGTTCAGGATCGGGTTGATTTCCATGACGGGCAGCACTCGTTGGCGAACTTTTGAAAGCCGGCGAGTATAACGTAAACAGGCTGTGACGGCAGCCCGTCTGGCGGGGCGAATCGCGCAATCTCAAACTGTAGGAGCTGCCGCAGGCTGCGATCTTTTGATCTTCAAAAAACAAAATCAAAAGATCGCAGCCTGCGGCAGCTCCTGCAGGGGATGGCGGCGCTTATTCGATACCGACCTGATTACGCCCATTGTTCTTCGCCTGATACAACCCGCGATCCGCCGCCGAGATCAGCAGCCGGCAGTCACTGCCCGCCTGCGGCACCATGGTCGCCAGGCCGATGCTGATGGTCAGGCTCGCCCCTTCGCTGGGGGTGTTGTGCGGAATTTTCAGCGCCGCCACGGTCTGGCGCAGTTTCTCCGCCACCAGCCGCGCGCCGCCCGGCGAGGTGTTCGGCAGCACCAGGGCGAACTCCTCACCGCCGTAGCGCGCCGGCAGGTCCGACGGCCGGGCGCTGGCATCACGGATCGCCGTGGCCACCTTGCGCAGCGCCTCGTCGCCCTCGACATGGCCGAAGCTGTCGTTGTACGACTTGAAGTAATCAACATCGATCATCAGCAGCGACAACTGGCTCTGATCGCGCATCGAGCGACGCCATTCCAGTTCCAGGTATTCGTCGAAGTGTCGGCGGTTGGACAGTCCGGTAAGGCCGTCGGAGTTCATCAGGCGTTGCAGCACCAGGTTGGTGTCGAGCAACTGCTGCTGGCTGACCCGCAACGCGCGATAAGCCGCGTCCCGTTGCAACAGGGTCATGTAGGAGCGCGAGTGATAGCGGATGCGCGCCACCAGTTCGATGGTGTCCGGCAGTTTCACCAGATAATCGTTGGCCCCGGCGGAAAACGCCGCGCTCTTGATCAGCGGGTCCTCCTTGGTCGAGAGCACGATGATCGGGATGTCCTTGGTGGCCGGGTGATTGCGGTATTCGCGCACCAGGCTCAGGCCATCGAGGCCGGGCATCACCAAGTCCTGCAAAATCACCGTCGGCTTGATCCGTACCGCCTGGGCGATGGCCTGATGCGGGTCGGAGCAGAAGTGGAAGTCGATGTTCTCTTCGTTCGACAGCCCACGGCGCACGGCTTCGCCGATCATCGCCTGATCGTCCACCAACAACACCATGGCGGCGTTTTCGTCGGTTTTAATGTCGTCGATCTGTAAGTCATTCATGGGCGGTCACCTGAATACTGCGGGGGCCAGGATTGCGGAAAAACCTGTTCATTTGGGGAAAACCTCCAGCAACCGTGGCGCTATCTTTTCCAGTGGACGGATTTCGACAGCCGCATCGATCGCCGCTGCGGCCTTGGGCATGCCGTACACCGCACTGCTTTGCTGGTCCTGCGCGATGGTCAAATAACCCTGCTGGCGCATGAGCTTAAGCCCTTGCGCCCCGTCGCGTCCCATCCCGGTCAATAAAACCCCGATGGCATCGCCGTTCCAATAACTGGCGACGCTTTCGAAAAACACGTCGATCGACGGTCGGTAAATCTCGTTGACCGGCTCGGCGGTGTAGGCCAGCGTGCCGTTTTTCAATAAGCGAATATGGTGATTGGTGCCGGCCAGCAGCACCGCGCCGGCCTGCGGCGGCTCGCCTTCGCGGGCCAGGCGCACGTCCAGGCCGCTGGCGCTGGCCAGCCATTCGGCCATGCCGGCAGCGAACACCTGATCAACGTGCTGCACCAGCACGATGGCGGCCGAAAAATCACGCGGCAGGCCTTTGAGCAGGACTTCCAGCGCCGCCGGCCCGCCGGCAGAAGAGCCGATCGCCACCAGCCGCTTGCATGAACCGGAGCTGCGCGGCGGCGCGTGTACCGGGCGCGTGCGGCTGGTCTTCTCGCCGATCAGCCAGCCGATGTTGAGGATCTTGCGCAGCAACGGTGCCGCCGCCTCCTGCGCATTACCGGCACCGAGCGCCGGGGTGTCGACCACGTCCAGTGCACCGTGGCCCATGGCTTCGAAGACGCGGTGCACGTTTTGCTGCCGATCTACCGTGACAATGACAATGGCGCACGGGGTCTCGGCCATGATCCGGCGGGTGGCTTCGACGCCGTCCATCACCGGCATGATCAAGTCCATCAGGATCAGGTCCGGGGTATTTTCGGCGCACAGTTGTACCGCCTCGGCGCCATTTCTGGCGACCCAGACCACTTGATGCGCTGGCTCGAAGGCCAGCGCCCGGCGCAGCGCCTCCACCGCCAGGGGCATGTCGTTGACGATTGCGATTTTCATGCCCGCGCTCCTCCAATGAGCTCAACCACTGCATCAAGCAGGGCGTCGTCATGAAAACTGGCCTTGGCTAAATAATAGTCCGCCCCGGCATCCAGTCCACGACGGCGATCTTCTTCACGATCCTTGTACGAAACCACCATCACCGGCAGCGATTGCAGACGGTTGTCACGGCGCAACAGGGTAACCAGTTCGATGCCGTCCATGCGCGGCATGTCGATATCGGTGATCAGCAAATCGAAATCCTCCGAACGCAACGCGTTCCAGCCGTCCATGCCGTCCACCGCGACCGCCACGTCATAGCCGCGATTGAGCAGCAGCTTGCGTTGCAACTCGCGCACGGTGAGCGAATCGTCGACCACCAGAATCCGTTTGCGCGCCACCTCGGCGGCCTGATTGCCGTGCCGTGCGATGCGCTCCAGGCGCCCGGTATTGAGCAGTTTGTCCACCGAGCGCAGCATGTCTTCGACGTCGACGATCAACACCACCGAACCGTCGTCGAGCAGCGCCCCGGCGGAAATGTCCTGAACCTTGCCCAGCCGCTCATCCAGCGGCAGCACCACCAGCGTGCGCTCGCCGACAAACCGCTCGACCGCCACGCCGTAGATCGCGTCGCGCTCACGGATCACCACGACCTTGAGGGTTTCGCCGTTGCTCTGGCTCGCCGGGCGATTGAGCAACTGGCTGGCGGCGACCAGCCCGACATGCCGGCCCTCATGCCAGAAATGCTGGCGGCCCTCGACCTGGACGATGTCCTGCGGCTGCAAATCGCACATGCGCTCGATGTGCGCCAGCGGGAAGGCGTAGGCCTCCTCCCCGACTTCCACCACCAGACTGCGCACCACCGACAGGGTCAGCGGCACTTCGAGATGAAAGCGACTGCCCTCGCCTGCCGTCTGCTCCAGCACCACCGCACCGCGCAGTTGCCGCACCATGTGTTGCACCGCGTCGAGGCCGACTCCACGCCCGGACACTTCGGTGACCGTGTCGCGCAGGCTGAAACCCGGCAGGAACAGGAACGTCAGCAACTCTTCTTCGCTCAACTGCGCCGCCGTTTCGGCTGGCGACAGCTGACGCTCGACAATGCTGCGGCGGACCTTTTCCAGGTCGACACCATTGCCGTCATCGCTCAGTTCCAGCACCAGCAAACCGGCCTGGTGCGAGGCGCGCAGGCGGATCAGGCCTTCTTCGGACTTGCCCTTGAGCAGGCGTTGTTCCGGGGTTTCGATGCCATGGTCGACCGCGTTGCGAAGCAGATGAGTCAGCGGCGCTTCAAGCTTTTCCAGCACGTCGCGATCGACCTGAGTCTTCTCGCCTTCAATCTCCAGCCGCACCTGTTTGCCGAGGCTGCGCCCCAGATCCCGGACCATGCGCACCTGCCCGGTGAGCACATCGGCAAACGGGCGCATGCGGCAGGCCAGCGCGGTGTCGTAGAGCACCTGCGCGCGCTGGCTGGCTTGCCAGGCGAACTCGTCCAGTTCGGCGTTTTTCTCCGCGAGCAACTGCTGGGATTCGGCCAGCAGGCGCCGCGCATCTTCGAGGGCTTCCTGGGCTTCGAGGCTCAGCGCATGTTCCTTGAGATGCACATTGAGGCTTTCCAGCGCCCGCAGGCCGTTGTTCTGCATGCGCTTGAGGCGCTGCATGGTCGCCAGATGCGGCTTGAGGCGCTGGGTTTCGACCAGCGATTTGCTCGACAGGTCGAGCAGGCTGTTCAGGCGCTCGGCGGTGACCCGCAGCACGCGCTCGCCACCTTCGGTGGTGCGTTTGTTCTTGCGCGGGCCCGAGTCAGAAGATTCAAGCGGTGTATCGAGCGCCGGCGTGGGCATTGGCGCCGGGGTTTCAATCGGTGCAGGGGCCTGCAACTGCAATTCGGCCATGGGTGGCGGCGCTGCTGCAGGCGGCGCCGATGGATCGAGCAGACGCCCCATCAACGCCACGTACGCTTCGATATCCGGCGCTTGCGGGGCATTGGCCGGGGTGGCGATGCGCATCAGCAGATCGGTGCCCTGCAACAACGCATCGATGTGTTCCGGACGCAGCAACAGCCGCCCTTCCTGAGCGCTGACCAGACAATCTTCCATCACATGGGCAACGCTGACGCCGCTGTCGATGCCGACGATCCGCGCCGCACCCTTGAGCGAGTGCGCCGCGCGCATGCACGACTCCAGTTGATCAGCCTGAGTCGGGTTGCGCTCCAGCGCCAGCAGCCCGCTGCTGAGAACCTGGGTCTGGGCCTCAGCTTCGAGGCTGAACAGCTCCAGCAGCGAGGCGTCGCGCATTTGCTCGGGGGTCATGTGAGGCTCCGGGTCACGGCGGACAGCAACTGTTCTTCATCCAGCCAACGCAGGCTGCGCCCCCGAAATTGCAGGACTCCACGGGTGTATTTGGCGCTGGCCGTGCTGTTGTGCTCGCCACCGGCGCGTGATGCGGCGTCGAGAATGCGTTCGTCGATGGCATGGATGCCGTCGACCTCATCCACCGGCACCACCACCGGCCCGCCGCGGGCGGCAATGATCAGCATGCGCGGCATGATCCGCGCGCCGGTGGCCGGTGCGGCGTTACCGTCAAGGTCGAGCAATTCGACCAGCGACAGGCACGCCACCAATGCCCCGCGCACGTTTGCCACACCGAGCAAGGCCCGCGAGCGCTGGTGCGGCAACGAGTGAATCGCCTGCAGCGGCGCCACCTCAACCAGGCTGCGGGTCGCCAGGCCCAGCCACTCTTCGCCGAGGCGGAACATCAACAGCGAACGGGTTTTAACATCAGTTTCAACCGCGATGGCGACCGGGTCGCGCTCGTCCTGCTGCAACGCATAACGGTCGAGCAGGCGCGTGGCGGCGGCGGAATACACCGCGCAGTTGCGGCAATGAATATGCTCGGCCAGCAATGGGCAGGACTTGTCGCCGTGAATACCGATGCGGTTCCAGCAATCATCGATGGCCCGGGCGTCTTCATGGGTGACGTTCAAGGTGTCGGACGGGATCATCGTTTACGCTCACTGTCGGCGGTGCGGCCGCTGCGGGCGGCGCGCTCCTGCAATCGTCTGGCACCGGCGCTGTCACCCTGGGCCTGGAGCAGCGCGGCCAGGTGCATCAACGCTTCGGGGTGTTGCGGCTCAAGGTACAAAGCCTTGCGGTAATAACCCTGGGCTTCGAGCGCGGAGCCGGCCACGTCACTGAGCAGGCCGAGCCAATAGAACACCTGCGCCACCGGTGGGTGGCTGCGCAGGTATTGTTCGCACGCCGCACGGGCCTCGGCGCTTTTGCCTTCGTTGGCCAGCGCAGCGATGTGCGCCAACAACGTCGCGGCGTCCGGGTTGGCACTTTTGCTGCTGGCAGGCGCCGGCGCGACGCTGGCGAACGGACGCGGGCGCACCGGTGGCGGTGGCGGCGGACTGCGCAACGGCTGGCGCACCGGCAACGGCGTGGGCGTCGGCAGTGCCACGGGTTCGGGCAGCGGCTCAGCGTGGCGGCTGAACGCGAACGACTGCGGGATGCCGATCGAGCGCATGCCCAGACGCCCGAGCAGACTGCCCTCGGCCGGGCCGATAAACAGCACCCCGTCAACGTGAGTCAGGCGCTTGAGCACCGCAAACACTTGCTGCTGGGTCGGCTGATCGAAATAGATCAGCAGGTTGCGGCAGAACACAAAGTCGAACGGCGGCTCGCTGGCCAGCAGCGTCGGATCCAGCACGTTGCCGACCTGCAAGCGCACCTGCTCGCGCACCGCCTCGTTGACGCGATGCCCATCTTGTTCCGCGCTGAAGTGCCGCTCGCGAAAGTCCAGGTCCTGGCCGCGAAACGAGTTCTTGCCGTACAGCGCCCGCCGCGCCTTGTCCACCGACAGTGGGCTGACGTCCATGCCATCGACCTTGAACTGATGCGGCTTGAGTCCGGCATCGAGCAAGGCCATGGCAATCGAATAGGGTTCTTCACCGGTGGAACACGGCAGGCTGAGGATGCGCAGCGCGCGCATGTTGTTCAGTTCGCCCAGCCGTTTGCACGCCAGTTTGCCCAGCGTGGCGAAGGATTCCGGGTAACGGAAAAACCAGGTTTCAGGAACGATCACCGCTTCGATCAGCGCCTGCTGTTCGTCCCGCGAACCTTGCAGCAACTGCCAGTATTCGTCGCTGTGCGCGGCCTGCGAGAGCGTCGTGCGCTGACGCACCGCACGCTCGATGATCGCCGGCCCGACCGAAGTGACATCCAGGCCGATGCGTTCCTTGAGGAAATCGAAAAAACGTTGGTCGCTGCTCATGACTGCGCCTCAAGCGGCGCGGGGAACAACAGATTGCGCACGGCGTCATCCAGCAGATCGTTGACTCGCACCCACTGCACCAGCCCCTGAGCGTCCTCACGCACCGGACCGAGGTACGGCGCCTGCCGATTGTCCAGGCCATAAGGCTGAAAATCGTCGGGATGGCAGCGCAGGGTGTCGGTCGCCTGCTCAAGGATCAGTCCGAGCCAGCGCGGCGGCTGCAGCTCATCCGGGCGGTAATGCACCAACACCAGTCGGGTGCTGGTGCGCTCCTGGGCGGGATGGCCGAAGGTCAGCGCACTGAGGTCGATCGCCGGCACCACCGCACCACGATAGGCGAACACTCCGGCCACCCATTTCGGTGCCTGGGCGATCGGCTTCAGCGGCAGACGCGGCAAGACCTCGGCCACTTCCGTGGCGCGCAAGGCATAGCGCTCCTTACCAATGCGAAACAGCAGGAACAACGCCTGCTTCGCCACCGGCGCAGCGCTGCGTTTGGCGGTGATTTCGCTCATCAGACTTTGAATCGCGAAACGCCGCTGCGCAGCCCGACGGCCACCTGGCTCAGTTCGTCGATGGCGAAACTGGCCTGACGCAACGACTCGACGGTCTGGCTGCTGGCGTCGCCCAGTTGCACCAGCGCATGGTTGATCTGTTCGGCACCGGTGGCCTGGGCCTGCATGCCTTCGTTGACCATCAACACCCGAGGCGCCAGCGCCTGCACCTGATGGATGATCTGCGACAGCTGCTCGCCGACCTGTTGCACTTCGGCCATGCCGCGGCGCACTTCTTCGGAGAACTTGTCCATGCCCATCACCCCGGCGGACACCGCCGACTGGATCTCGCGGACCATCTGTTCAATGTCATACGTGGCGACGGCGGTCTGGTCCGCCAGACGTCGCACTTCCGTGGCGACCACGGCAAAACCACGGCCGTATTCACCGGCCTTCTCGGCTTCGATCGCGGCGTTGAGCGACAGCAGGTTGGTCTGGTCGGCGACCTTGACGATGGTCACCACCACCTGATTGATGTTGCCGGCCTTCTCGTTGAGGATCGCCAGTTTGGCGTTGACCAGATCGGCCGCGCCCATCACCGAGTGCATGGTGTCTTCCATGCGCGCCAGACCTTGCTGGCCGGAACCGGCGAGCACCGAGGCCTGATCGGCAGCGGTGGACACTTCGGTCATGGTGCGCACCAGATCCCGCGAGGTGGCGGCGATTTCCCGCGAGGTCGCGCCGATTTCGGTGGTGGTGGCGGCGGTTTCGGTGGCGGTGGCCTGTTGCTGCTTGGAGGTGGCAGCGATCTCGGTCACCGAAGTGGTCACCTGCACCGAGGAGCGCTGGGCCTGGGACACCAGCGAGGTCAGTTCGGTCATCATGTCGTTGAAGCCGGTTTCCACCGCGCCGAACTCGTCCTTGCGGTCCAGATTCAGGCGGCTGCTCAAGTCGCCGGTGCGCATGATGTCGAGGATCTTCACGATGCGGTTCATCGGCGCCATGATCGCGCGCATCAGCAGCAAGCCGCAGGCACCGGCCGCCAGCACAGCCACCAGCAGCGAGACGAACATGCTGACCTTGGCCGCCGCCACCGCCTCGTCGATGTTGGCCATGGCCTGATCAGCGACCCGCTTGTTCTCGCCAATGATGTCGTTGAGTTTCATGCGACCGGTGTACCAGGCCGGGGTCAGCTTCTCGGTGAACAGCTTGACCGCCTCGGCTTCCAGATTGCGCTTGTGCAGATCGAGCACCTGGTCCTGGATCTGCATATAAGTGTCGTGATCCTTCTCGAACGCGGCGAACTCGACACGGTCCTCGTCGGTGGTCACGGTGTTGCGGTAGTTGGCCATCTGCTCTTGCAGACGGTTCTCGAACGCCTTGTAGTCCGCCGCGTCTTCGCTGCTGATGCCCTGCCCTTCCTTGAGGCCCAGCAGTTCCTGGGTCTGCAGATAGCTGTCGACCCACGCACCGCGAATCATCGAGCTGTAATAGACGCCGGGAACCGCGTCGTCACGCACGCTGCTTTCACTGGCCTCGATCTTCAGCAACCGCGAATAAGAGACGACGACCATCAGCAACATGATGGCGATAATCACCGCAAAGCTCGCCAAAATGCGTTGGCGCAACGTCCAGTTCTTCACAGTGAGTCCTCGTGCCTAAGTCGAAATGCGGGGAGTATAGCCGAGGGCGGTGTTTCATTTATAAGACGCTTTTTAACCCTCGGACCCACCCGACGTGGTTTGCGGGAAGGCTCTGGGGTGGGACTGTCCGACAATCCGGGGCTGGCGTGCCAGTGATGGAATGGCAAAAGGGGGCGATGGATCGGCCATTGCTGTTGATGCGAGGCTGAAAACGCAATCGCGAGCAGGCTCACTCCTACAAGGGAACGCATTCCAAAGGTAAGAGCGAGCCTGCTCGCGAAGGGCCCGCCGGCATTACGCAGCGGTCAAGCGAACCTGTTTCTCCAGCTCTACCTTCAACCCCGGCTCCAGCTTCAGTTGCTTCGCCAACTCTTCCAGATAGGCCTTTTCCATAAAGCTTTCCTCATCCACCAGCATGACACTGGCGATGTACATCTCCGCCGCCATTTCCGGCGTGCTGGCGGCGCGGGCGACATCGGCAGGGTCGAGGGGCTTGTTGAGTTCGGCATGCAGCCACTGTTTCAGTTCCTGATCGTTGTCGAGTCGGGTGAATTCGCCCTCGATCAACTGGCGTTCGCGGTCATCGATGTGACCGTCGGCCTTGGCGGCGGCGACCAGTGCCTTGAGAATCGCCTGGCTGTGCTGCTCGGCTTGCGCGGGCGGCAGCCGATCCAGTGTCTGCGGTTCGGTTTGCGGTGCCGTGCCCTTCTGCGCGTTCCAGTTGCCATAAGCCTTGTAGGCCAGCACACCGAGAGCCGCGAGGCCACCGTAGACCGCCACTTTGCCGCCGACTTTGCGCGCCTTTTTGCTGCCGAGCAGCAGGCCCATTGCCCCGGCCGCCAATGCGCCACCGCCCGCCCCCGAGAGCAGGCCACCCAGCGCACCGGAGCCTGAAGACCCGCCCAGCAAACCGCCCAGACCGCCAGCCGCCGGTTTGTTCTGCGCGCCGCCGGCTTTGTTCTGCAACAGATCCTGGCCGGATTTGAGTAGTTGATCGAGCAATCCACGGGTGTTCATGTGCCGCCTCCAAAACAGGGGTTATCCGGATCTATATGGCCCTCAGCCTAGTTCGAAAGTGCCCCTGCCATGCCGGCGAGTGTGCTTCCAGATGTTGCTCAAAGGTTTGCACCGCAACTTCTGTGGCGAGGGAGCTTGCAGCTACCCTCTAAAAAACCGATATACACTCAAGCCAATCTATAAAAACCGCCCACCGGGTACCCTGCTCATGATGACCCTGCGTCAAATCCGTCACTTCATCGCGGTGGCCGAGACCGGCTCGATTTCCGCAGCGGCGCAAACCGCGTTCATTTCCCAATCGACGTTGACCCTGGCGATCCAGCAACTGGAGGAGGAAATCGGCGTGAGCCTGTTCAACCGCCACGCCAAGGGCATGACGCTGACGCACCAGGGTCATCAATTCCTGCGCCAGGCGCACCTGATTCTGGCAACGGTGGACAACGCCAAGCGCAGCCTGCAACAAAGCACCGATCAGGTCGCCGGGCAGTTGATCGTCGGCGTGACCAGTCTGGTCGCCGGTTACTACCTCGCCGATTTGCTCACCCGTTTTCAGCGCGCTTATCCCAACGTCGAAATTCGCGTGATGGAGGACGAACGCCCCTACATCGAGCATCTGTTGGTCAGCGGCGAGATCGATGTCGGCGTGCTGATCCTCTCCAATCTCGAAGACCGCCACGCTTTGCAGACCGAAGTGCTGACCCACTCGCCGCATCGTTTATGGCTGCCGGCCCAGCATCCGTTGCTGGAACACGACAGTATCAACCTCGCCGATGTCGCCCGCGAGCCGCTGATTCAACTGAACGTCGATGAAATGGATCGCAATGCCCAACGCCTGTGGCGCGGCGCCGGGTTGCAGCCGAAGATCACCCTGCGCACAGCCTCGACCGAAGCGGTGCGAAGCCTAGTCGCGGCGGGGCTGGGCGTGTCGATCCAGCCGGACATGACCTATCGCCCGTGGTCGCTGGAGGGCGACATCATCGAAGCGCGGCCAATTGCCGACCTCAACCAGACCCTCGACGTCGGCCTGGCCTGGCGCCGGGGCACCGCGCGACCGGCGCTGGTCGATCCGTTCCTGACCGTGGCCCGCGAGCAGCCGCACGGCGGACGCAAGCCATCTATTTAATCGAATGCCACCTTCAGTATTTAGAATTTGTCGACCTCGGAGCCGCGCACTAGTCTTGCTGCATCTATAAGACGGTTGGCTCCCGGGCACGGGAGCAACAATGACCACACAAGAAAAGAGATCGCGGAAAATGGCTGGCGTGCAGACCCCGATGTGTACCGCGTTGTTGATCGACGGTGAACTGGTCGCCGGGGAAGGTTTTGTCGAACCGATCCTCAACCCGGCCACCGGTGAGATCCTTACGCACATCGCCGAGGCCAGCACCGAGCAGGTCGAAACCGCGATCCTTGCCGCCCATCACGCCTTTGCCGAATGGTCCCGGACCACACCGCAGCAACGCTCGAACCTGTTGCTGGAGATCGCCAACGCCGTCGAAAAACACGCCGACCACCTCGCCCGCCTCGAAGCGCTGAATTGCGGCAAGCCGCTGCACCTGGCGCGGCAGGACGACCTGACCGCCACGGTCGATGTGTTCCGCTTCTTCGCCGGTGCCGTGCGTTGCCAGACCGGCCAGCTCAGCGGTGAATACCTGCCGGGCTACACCAGCATGGTCCGTCGTGATCCGATTGGCGTCGTCGCCTCGATTGCGCCGTGGAACTACCCGATCATGATGGCCGCGTGGAAAATCGCTCCGGCCCTCGCCGCCGGCAATACGCTGGTGTTCAAGCCCTCGGAACACACGCCGCTGTCGATCCTCGCGCTGGCGCCCGCACTGGCCGAGATCCTGCCGCGGGGGGTGATCAATATCATCTGCGGCGGCGGTGAAGGCGTCGGCAGCCATCTGGTCGGCCACGCCAAGGTGCGCATGGTCTCGCTGACCGGCGATATCGTCACCGGGCAGAAGATCCTCCAGGCCGCCGCTAAAACCCTCAAACGCACGCACCTTGAACTCGGCGGCAAAGCCCCGGTGATCGTCTGCAACGATGCCGACCTGCAAGCAGTGGTCGACGGCGTGCGCACCTACGGTTACTACAATGCCGGCCAGGACTGCACCGCTGCTTGCCGGATCTACGCCCAGGCGGGAATCCACGACAAACTGGTCGCCGAACTCGGCGCAGCGGTCAGCAGCCTGCGCTTCGCCGGCAAACGCGACGCCGACAACGAGATCGGCCCGCTGATCAGCACTCGCCAGCGCGACCGCGTCGCCAGTTTCGTCGAGCGCGCCCTCGGTCAGCCGCACATCGAGCGGGTGACCGGCGCGGCGGTGCATTCCGGCGCCGGTTTCTTTTACCAACCAACGCTGCTCGCTGGCTGCAAACAGATCGATGAAATCGTCCAGCGCGAAGTGTTCGGCCCGGTGGTCACCGTGACCCGCTTCGACGAACTCGCGCAAGCGGTGGACTGGGCCAACGACTCCGAATACGGCCTGGCCTCGTCGGTGTGGACGCAGAACCTGGACAAGGCGATGCAGGTCGCCGCCCGCTTGCAGTACGGCTGCACCTGGATCAACAGCCATTTCATGCTGGTCAGCGAAATGCCCCACGGCGGGCTGAAACGCTCCGGATACGGCAAAGACTTATCCAGTGATTCGCTGCAGGACTACAGCGTGGTGCGGCACATCATGGCCCGCCACGGCCAGCATCTCTGACTACGCTAATAACAAGCCAAAACGGCATCGCTGCACCGCGTTCACAAACTGCCCCGACCATAATTTGAAGAAGAGGGTTCAACCATGTTCGTGCACAAGACCGCACTGTTCAGTGCAATCACCACGGCCTTGCTGGCCAGCGCCAGCCTGCAAGCGGCAGAACCGCTGAAGGCCGTCGGCGCCGGCGAGGGTCAGCTGGATATCGTCGCGTGGCCGGGTTACATCGAACGTGGCGAGAGCGACAAGGCCTACGACTGGGTGACCGGTTTCGAGCAGGAAACCGGCTGCAAGGTCAACGTGAAGACCGCCGCCACCTCCGACGAAATGGTCAGCCTGATGGCCAAGGGCGGTTACGACCTGGTGACCGCGTCGGGCGATGCCTCGCTGCGGTTGATCGTCGGCAAGCGCGTGCAACCGATCAACACCGCGTTGATCCCGAACTGGAACACCCTCGACCCACGCCTCAAAGATGCGCCGTGGTACGTGGTCAACAAGCAGACTTACGGCACCCCGTACCAGTGGGGCCCGAACGTGCTGATGTACAACACCAACGTGTTCAAGACCGCGCCAACCAGCTGGAGCGTAGTGTTCGCGGCTCAGGAGCTGCCCGATGGCAAGCCGAACAAGGGCCGCGTGCAAGCGTATGACGGGCCGATCTACATCGCCGATGCGGCGTTGTACCTGAAGACTGCCAAGCCTGAGCTGGGCATCAAAGACCCGTACCAGCTCACCGAAGATCAATACAAAGCCGTGCTCGATCTGTTGCGCGCGCAGCAACCGTTGATCCACCGCTACTGGCACGACACCACGGTGCAGATGAGCGACTTCAAGAACGAAGGCGTGGTTGCCTCCAGCGCCTGGCCGTATCAGGTCAACGGCCTGATCAACGAGAAGCAGCCGATCGCCTCGACCATTCCGAAAGAGGGCGCCACCGGCTGGGCCGACACCACCATGCTGCACGCCGAAGCCAAGCACCCGAACTGCGCCTACAAGTGGATGGACTGGTCGCTGAAACCGAAAGTCCAGGGTGACGTGGCCGCGTGGTTCGGCTCGTTGCCGGCAGTGCCAGCGGCGTGCAAGGGCAGCGAACTGCTCGGCGCCGAAGGCTGCAAGACCAACGGTTTCGACCAGTTCGACCAGATCGCCTTCTGGAAAACCCCGCAGGCTGAGGGCGGCAAGTTTGTGCCGTATAGCCGCTGGACCCAGGACTACATCGCGATCATGGGCGGCAGGTAATCCACATTCATCTGTGGCGAGGGAGCTTGCTGCCGCTGGAGTGCGCAGCACTCCCAAATGGCTTGATGCGACTCAACTGACAGACCGCATTGGCTGGTTTTGGGGCGGCTTCGCCACCCAGCGGGAGCAAGCTCCCTCGCCACACAAGCAAAACGTTTCAGTTTTCTCAGAAGTCCAGGCAGGGCCGCTGCGAAGGCTGTCGCCTTTTTGGAGCACCGCACCATGACGCTTGCAGTCCAGTTCACCAACGTTTCCCGGCAGTTCGGCGAGGTGAAGGCCGTTGACCGGGTTTCCATCGATATTCAGGACGGCGAGTTCTTTTCCATGCTCGGCCCTTCCGGCTCGGGCAAAACCACCTGCCTGCGCCTGATCGCCGGGTTCGAGCAACCGAGCGCCGGCTCGATCCGCATCCACGGCGCCGAAGCGGCCGGCCTGCCGCCATATCAACGCGATGTAAACACCGTGTTCCAGGACTACGCGCTGTTCCCGCACATGAACGTGCTGGACAACGTCGCCTACGGCTTGAAGGTCAAAGGCGTGAGCAAAAACGAACGGCACAAACGCGCCGAAGAAGCCTTGGACATGGTCGCCCTTGGCGGTTACGGCGCACGCAAACCGGTGCAGTTGTCCGGCGGTCAGCGCCAGCGCGTGGCCCTCGCCCGCGCCTTGGTCAATCGTCCGCGCGTGCTGTTGCTTGATGAACCTTTGGGCGCCCTCGACCTGAAACTGCGCGAACAAATGCAGAGCGAACTGAAGAAGCTGCAACGCCAGCTCGGCATCACCTTCATCTTCGTTACCCACGACCAGACCGAAGCGCTGTCAATGTCCGACCGGGTTGCGGTGTTCAACAAGGGACGGATCGAACAGGTCGACACCCCGCGCAACCTGTACATGAAACCGAGCACCACCTTCGTCGCCGAATTCGTCGGCACTTCGAACGTGATCCGTGGCGATCTGGCGCGCCAGCTCAGCGGTCACCCGCAGCCGTTTTCGATCCGCCCGGAGCACGTGCGTTTCGCCGAGGGTCCGCTCGCCAGCCACGAGATCGAAGTCAGCGGTCTGCTCCACGATATCCAGTATCAGGGCAGTGCCACGCGCTATGAACTGACCCTGGAAAACGGCCAGACCCTGAGCATCAGCCACGCCAACAATCAGTGGATCGACAGCAGCGCCCAGCACCAGACTGGCCAGCGCCTGAGCGCACGCTGGGCGCGGGAAGCGATGATTCCGTTGCACGACACCGTGACGAGCGGGGTGTGAAATGAGCACGCTCGCGATGACTCAAGCGCCGCCGTTGCGCCGGTTTTCCAACCTGCTCTACCGCAAGCCGAACCTGTATCTGTCGATGTTGCTGGTGCCGCCATTGCTGTGGTTTGGCGCGATCTATCTGGGCTCGCTGCTGGTGCTGTTGTGGCAGGGTTTCTACACCTTCGACGACTTCACCATGGCGGTCACGCCTGACCTGACTTTGGCGAATTTTGCTGCGCTTTTTCAACCGTCGAACTTCGACATCATCCTGCGCACATTGAGCATGGCCATCGTCGTGTCGATTGCCAGCGCCATTGTGGCGTTCCCGATTGCCTACTACATGGCGCGCTACACCACCGGCAAAACCAAGGCGTTTTTCTACATCGCGGTGATGATGCCAATGTGGGCCAGTTACATCGTCAAGGCGTATGCGTGGACGCTGCTGCTGGCCAAGGGCGGTGTCGCGCAATGGTTTGTGCAGCACCTGGGGCTGGAGCCGGTGTTGCAGTTCATCCTGGGGATTCCCGGCGTCGGTGGCAGCACCTTGTCGACCTCGCACCTGGGGCGGTTCATGGTGTTCGTCTACATCTGGCTGCCGTTCATGATTTTGCCGATCCAGGCGTCGCTGGAACGCCTGCCGCCGTCACTGCTGCAAGCCTCTGCCGACCTTGGCGCGAAGCCGCGTCAGACCTTTATGCAGGTGATTCTGCCGTTGTCGATTCCCGGGATTGCCGCCGGGTCGATCTTCACTTTTTCGCTGACCCTGGGCGACTTCATCGTGCCGCAACTGGTCGGGCCGCCGGGCTACTTCGTCGGCAGCATGGTGTATGCGCAGCAAGGTGCGATCGGCAACATGCCGATGGCCGCCGCGTTTACGTTGGTGCCGATTGTGTTGATCGCCATCTACCTGTCCATCGTTAAACGACTGGGGGCCTTCGATGCACTCTGAGCGCGCTTCACTGGGTCTGCGCATCGCCGCCTGGGGCGGGTTGGTGTTTCTGCACTTCCCGATCCTGATCATCTTTCTTTACGCCTTCAACACTGAAGAGGCCGCGTTCAGCTTTCCGCCGAAGGGCTTCACGCTGCACTGGTTCAGCGTGGCGTTTTCCCGGCCGGACGTGCTGGAAGCAATCAAGCTGTCACTGCAGATTGCGGCCATCGCCACCTTGATTGCGATGGTGCTCGGCACCTTGGCATCGGCCGCGTTGTACCGCCGCGACTTCTTCGGCAAACAGGGCATTTCGCTGATGCTGATCCTGCCAATCGCGTTGCCGGGAATCATCACCGGCATCGCGCTGTTGGCGACGTTCAAGACGCTGGGGATCGAGCCGGGGATGTTCACCATCATCGTCGGCCACGCGACCTTCTGTGTGGTGATCGTCTACAACAACGTCATCGCCCGCCTGCGCCGTACGTCGCACAGTTTGATCGAGGCCTCGATGGACCTCGGCGCCGACGGCTGGCAGACCTTCCGCTACATCATCCTGCCGAACCTCGGCTCGGCGTTACTGGCCGGCGGCATGCTGGCGTTTGCGCTGTCGTTCGACGAAATCATCGTCACCACGTTTACCGCCGGGCATGAGCGCACCTTGCCGTTGTGGCTGCTCAACCAGCTAAGCCGCCCACGGGATGTGCCGGTGACCAACGTCGTCGCCATGCTGGTGATGATGGTGACCATGCTGCCGATTCTCGGCGCGTATTACCTGACCCGGGGTGGTGAGAGCGTGGCGGGCAGTGGCGGCAAATAACTGAATAACCGAAGAAACCGGATTCCTGTAGGAGCTGCCGAAGGCTGCGATCTTTTGAGGTTGCTTTGAAGATCAAGATCAAAAGATCGAAGCCTGCGGCAGCTCCTACCCAGAGTTCGGTTTCGACAGAACAATAAAAGTGTTAGTGAGGACAAAACCATGCAAACCAAACTCTTGATCAACGGCCATCTGGTCAACGGCGAAGGCCCGGCGCAACCGGTGCTCAACCCTTCGCGCGGCGAAGTGCTGGTGGAGATCAACGAAGCCACTGAAGCCCAGGTCGATGCCGCCGTGCGTGCCGCCGACAACGCTTTTGCCGAGTGGTCGCAAACCACGCCGAAAGACCGTTCGCTGCTGCTGCTCAAACTCGCCGACGCCATCGAAGCCCACGGCGAGGAACTGGCGCAGCTCGAATCGGCCAACTGCGGCAAACCCTACAGCGCCGCGCTGAATGACGAAATCCCGGCAATCGCCGACGTATTCCGCTTCTTCGCCGGCGCCAGCCGTTGCATGAGCGGCTCGGCCGGTGGCGAATACCTGCCCGGCCACACCTCGATGATTCGCCGTGACCCGGTCGGGGTGATCGCCTCCATCGCGCCGTGGAACTACCCGCTGATGATGGTCGCCTGGAAAATCGCCCCAGCGCTCGCCGCCGGGAATACGGTGGTGCTCAAGCCGTCGGAACAAACCCCGCTGACCGCGTTGCGTCTGGCCGAACTGGCGTCGGAAATCTTCCCGGCCGGTGTACTCAATCTGGTATTCGGCCGTGGTCCTACCGTCGGCAGTCCGTTGGTTACACACCCGAAAGTGCGCATGGTTTCGCTGACCGGCTCGATCGCCACCGGTTCGAACATCATTTCCAGCACCGCCGACAGCGTCAAACGCATGCACATGGAACTGGGCGGCAAAGCCCCGGTGATCATCTTCGATGACGCCGACATCGATGCCGCGGTGGAAGGCATTCGCACCTTTGGTTTCTACAACGCCGGGCAGGATTGCACCGCCGCGTGCCGGATTTATGCGCAGCAAGGCATTTACGACAAGTTTGTCGAGAAGCTTGGCGCGGCGGTCAGCAGCATCAAATACGGTTTGCAGGATGATCCGTCGACTGAGCTGGGGCCGTTGATCACTGCGCAACATCGCGACCGTGTTGCCGGGTTTGTCGAGCGTGCCGTGGCTCAGCCGCACATCCGTTTGATCACCGGTGGCAAGGCTGTTGAAGGCGCCGGTTTCTTCTTCGAACCGACGGTGCTGGCCGATGCGCAGCAGGATGACGAGATCGTCCGCCGCGAAGTGTTTGGGCCGGTGGTTTCGGTGACCAAGTTCACCGATGAAGCGCAGGCGCTGGAGTGGGCCAACGATTCGGACTACGGCCTGGCGTCCTCGGTGTGGACCGCCGATGTAGGACGCGCACATCGCCTGTCGGCGCGTTTGCAGTACGGCTGCACGTGGGTGAACACGCACTTCATGCTCGTCAGTGAAATGCCCCATGGCGGTCAGAAATTGTCCGGTTACGGCAAGGACATGTCCATGTATGGGCTGGAGGACTACACCACCGTTCGGCATGTGATGTTCAAGCATTAACAGCGAAAAGATCGCAGCCTGCGGCAGCTCCTACATGATGGACGCCGTTACCCTGTAGGAGCTGCCGCAGGCTGCGATCTTTTCCGCGACACACGGATGATGTCGGCGATTCACCACCAGGCTTCACCAAAACCAAAACAACAACTACCGAACCGGGCGGCGCCCACAAAGCCCCGCCACGGCCTCGGCCATCCGAAATCTGCCGATTTCACGGAGTAAAACACACATGAGTTCCTCACCCGATATCGCCACAGCCGTTGCCGACAGCGATGCCGAACAACTGCGCAAACTGGGCTACACCTCCAACTTCAACCGCAGCATGAGCCTGTGGGAAAACTTCGCCCTGGGCTTCACTTATCTGTCACCGGTCGTAGGGGTTTATACCCTGTTCGGCTTGTGCCTCGCCGCTGGCGGGCCACCGATGTTCTGGGCCTATTTGCTGGTCGGTTGCGGCCAATTGCTGGTGTGCCTGATCTTCGGCGAAGTGGTTTCGCAGTTCCCGATTTCCGGCGGGGTGTATCCGTGGGCGCGGCGCCTGGTAGGCAAGAAATGGGCGTGGATGGTCGGCTGGATCTACTCCATCGCCCTGTGCGTCACCATTGCTGCAGTCGCCGTCGGTGCTGGACCGTATCTGGCGGCGATGCTCGGTTTTGAGCCGAGCAACAACACCAACATCGTTATCGCCCTGGTGCTGACGCTGTTCGCCACCCTGGTCAATCTGAGCGGCACCAAAGTGCTGGCCCGGATTGCCATGTTCGGCTTCCTCTGCGAACTGGTCGGCGCGGTGATCGTCGGCGTTTACCTGCTGATCTTCGAACGTCACCAGCCGCTGAGCGTGTTGTTCAACACCTTCGACATCAGCGTCGACGGCTCATACCTACCGGCGTTCCTCACCGCCTCGCTGGCGGGGATGTTCCTCTACTACGGCTTCGAGGCCTGCGGCGACGTTGCCGAAGAAACCCCGAACCCGAGCGCGAAAATCCCGGTGGCCATGCGCATGACCATCTACATCGGCGGTATCGCGGCGATGTTCGCCTGCCTGGCGCTGATCCTCGCCGTGCCGGACATGCAAGCGGTGATCAACGGCACCGACAAAGACCCTGTCACCACCATCCTCAACAACGCCTTCGGCCCGATCGGCTCGAAAGTGGTGATGGGCGTGGTAATGATTTCCTTCATTTCCTGCGTCATCAGCCTACAAGCCGCAGCGAGTCGTCTGCTGTACTCCTACGCTCGCGATGAAATGGTCATCGGCAGCCGCCTGCTGAAAAAGATTTCTCCTACAACCCAAGTCCCGGTTGCCGCGCTGTTCGTGTCCGGCGTCCTGCCCGCCCTGATCATCGCCCTCGGCTTCTTCCTGCAAGACGCCGTAGCGACCATCGTCAGTTTCGCGGCCATCGGCATCTACCTCGCGTTCCAGATGATCGTCCTGGCTGCGCTGTACGCCCGCAGCAAAGGCTGGAAACCGAGCGGCAAATTCACCCTCGGCGCGTGGGGCTGGCCGGTGAACATCGGCGCGCTGGTGTATGGCGTCGGCGCAATCATCAACATGGCCTGGCCACGTACGCCGGATGCGGCGTGGTACGTGAACTATGCGATGGTGTTGAGCACGGCGATCGTGATTGGATTGGGGTTGGTTTATATGTGGATTGGCAAGCCGTATGACCATGGGAAGGCGCCGGCTGGGGATGCGTGGAAGGTGAGTCGCTAAGAAGAATCACCCCGGAATCGAGATTTGATTCCGGGGTTTCCTCGAAGCACTGCCATCAATTCATAAGTACGCCATTTGATATCGGCTTTACCTCTAACAGCTTCGAAGCGATCCAGAATGGACAGCGGCCGTATCCAGTATTGGGTACTTGTCGCTAACAAGTCCATTCAACAAAAATCCTGTGGCGAGGGAGCTTGTCGAATCGTCGCACCGTCCCGCTGGGTCGCGAAGCGGCCCTTCTGCAAAAGCAGGGGACTGCTGCGCAGTCCAGCGGGAGCAAGCTCCCTCGCCACAGGTTTACTCCGCAAGTTGATTGATTTGCACACCGTAAATGCCAAATGGCTATCAAGGCACCTACCCCAGGGTTAAAACCGCGAAACACTCCTCATCGCATCCACCAGATACCTCATCGCAATCCGGTCGCTCTCCGACAACTCGCGATAGCGCTCCACCAGTTTCAATTCCTCAGAGCTCAATCTACGCCTTCTGCGTGCGCTGCTCAGGCAGGGGAAGATGCCGAGCATTTCGGTGATGTCTTGTACTTTTGCCATGGACGATGTCCTTCTCTAATACGTCAAAGAACTGCTTGATCACCACATCGCCCTGCCCCTTACAGCAGCGCCTGTGCCCTGCCGGTTGTGCCGGCCATGCCCATAGAATAGAAATTTAATCGGCGCTGAAAAGCGGTTTTTAGAGTAATTAGTCGAGAAAAGCAGATATGCCCTATAAATCAGAAAGTGCCGTCAGAAATTTAACCGACATGTCTTGTTTCATTGACACTCTGTCACTGTGCTATCAACGAATTTTGCTCCGCGAGCGAACCGTTTAAGCTAGCCGGCATCTGTTTATAGTCCGTTGCGTTTGGCCGAAGGCTTGTCCGAACCGTAATTTCTGATCCAGCACGTGCCAGGAACGGCGCGGGATTGCTCACGACAGGTTGTATTTATGCACCGCAGGAATTTGCTCAAAGCGTCGATGGCCATTGCGGCTTACACCGGTCTCTCGGCTTCCGGCCTGCTGGCCGCCCGTGCCTGGGCAGCCAATGGTGGCGCCGCTGATGGTGAAGCCCAGGCTTTCGATTTCGAAACGCTGAAGCGTCAGGCCAAGCAATTGGCCGGTTCGGCCTACCAGGACACCAAACAGGTGCTGCCGCCGACCCTGGCGACCATGACCCCGCAGAACTTCAACGCGATCCGCTACGACGGCGATCATTCGTTGTGGAAAGAGAACAAGGGTCAGCTGGACGTGCAGTTCTTCCACGTCGGCATGGGCTTCCGTCAGCCGGTGCGCATGTACAGTGTCGATCCCAAGACCCGCACTGCCCGCGAAGTGCATTTCCGTCCGACACTGTTCAACTACGAGAACACCTCGGTCGACACCCAGCAGCTCAAGGGCGACCTGGGTTTTGCCGGCTTCAAACTGTTCAAGGCCCCAGAGCTGGATCGCCACGACGTGGTGTCGTTCCTCGGCGCCAGCTATTTCCGCGCGGTGGACGCCACTGGCCAATATGGCCTCTCGGCACGAGGCCTGGCCGTCGACACCTACGCGAAGAAACGCGAAGAATTTCCTGACTTCACCAAATTCTGGTTCGAGACCCCGGATCAGAACGCCACCCGTTTTGTGGTCTACGCCCTGCTCGACTCACCGAGCGCCACCGGTGCGTACCGCTTCGACATCGATTGCCAGGCCGAGCGCGTGGTGATGGAGATCGACGCCCATATCAACGCGCGTACCGCCATCGAACAACTGGGCATCGCGCCGATGACCAGCATGTTCAGTTGCGGCACCCACGAACGCCGCATGTGCGACACCATTCACCCGCAGATCCACGACTCTGATCGCCTGGCGATGTGGCGTGGCAACGGCGAGTGGATCTGCCGCCCGCTGAACAACCCGGCGACCCTGCAGTTCAACGCGTTCGCCGACACCGATCCGAAGGGCTTTGGTCTGGTGCAGACCGACCATGAGTTCGCCAACTATCAGGACACCGTCGACTGGTACAGCAAGCGCCCGAGCCTGTGGGTCGAACCGACCACCGCGTGGGGCGAGGGCTCGATTGATCTGCTGGAAATCCCGACCACCGGCGAAACCCTCGACAACATCGTCGCCTTCTGGACCCCGAAAAAACCGGTGGCTGCCGGCGACTCGCTGAACTATGGCTACAAGCTCTACTGGAGCGCCCTGCCGCCGGTCGGCACGCCGCTGGCGCGGGTGCATGCGACCCGTTCGGGCATGGGTGGATTCGTCGAAGGCTGGGCACCGGGCGAGCATTACCCACCGGTCTGGGCCCGTCGATTTGCCGTGGACTTCACCGGTGGCGGCCTGGATCGCCTGCCGCAGGGCACCGGCATCGAACCGGTGGTCACTTGCTCCAACGGCAAGGTGCAGGACTTCAGCGTGCTGGTGCTGGACGACATCAAGGGTTACCGGATCCTGTTCGACTGGTACCCGACCAACGACAGCGTCGATCCGGTGGAGCTGCGGTTGTTCATCCGCACCAATGACCGCACGCTGAGCGAGACCTGGCTGTACCAGTACTTCCCGCCGGCACCGGACAAGCGCAAGTATCCTTGATGACGAGAGGTGCCTGCATGGGCCTCATCGCGAGCAGGCTCCTACGTTGGATTTTTGAGCAAAACGAATCCCCGTAGGAGCTGCCGAAGGCAGCGATCTTTTGATCTTGTTCATGCTCCGTCAAAGTCAAAAGATCGCAGCCTTCGGCAGCTCCTACGGGGAATGTTGTCAGCCAAGAGGACAGTACAGATGGATGTCGCAGGGTTCTTCATCAAACAGCTCAGGATCCGGTTGATCAACCAACCGGCAACCCTGGTGCTGATAGAACTCCACGGTATTGCGCGACTCGGTGGCTGAAACATATAACGCCTCGGCACCGAACCGCCGCCCCTGTTCAGCGGCCAGCGCAAACAGCTTCGTCCCCAGCCCCTGCCCCCGGTAATCACGGCTGATGTGCAGAAACTTCAACTGCCGCATGTTCAGCACCTGGTTGTGAATAACCCGGTTATCCACAACCACCGCCGCGACCAGCGCCTGCCCATCGAACACCCCATACAACCAGCCACCTCGCCGCAAGCACTGCTCCAGCGCCAGCGCATTCTCTTCGGCTTCGCCTTCAGGCCATCCGCGCATGTCGAAACGCGCCGGAAAAAGCGCCAGCACGCCGTTCTCCAGGCGATAGCACTCTTCCACCAGCTCGCTGCGGTCGATCTGCGCCAGCAACGGCAAATCGTGTTCGGTCAGTTCACGTTCAATCAACATGCTCGACGTCCTTGGCAAATGGCAGGCAAGAAAAAACCCGCCGGTTCAATGGCGGGTTTTATAGACGTTACTCTGCTTTGGAATCAATCGCGCAGGTCGGATTCGTGAATCGGCTGGTCACGATGCGTCGCGCGCTGATACTGCGCCGGCCACACTGCCTGGCGCCCGCCGAGATCATCGTCAGCGTGCAACGGCCAGTACGGATCGCGCAGCAGCTCGCGGGCGAGGAAGATGATGTCGGCCTGGCAGGTGCGCAGAATATGCTCGGCCTGCGCCGGCTCGGTAATCATGCCGACGGTGCCGGTGGCGATGCCTGAGTCCTTGCGCACCCGTTCGGCGAAGCGCGTCTGATAACCCGGCCCCACGGGAATTTCGGCGTTGGCGGCGGTGCCACCGGAGGAAACGTCGATCAGATCCACCCCCAAGGACTTGAGGCGGCGCGCCAGCTCCACGGTCTCATCCGGATTCCAGCCGTCTTCAACCCAGTCGGTGGCCGACACCCGGACGAACACCGGCAACTCTTGCGGCCACACTTCACGCACGGCCTCGGTGACTTGCAGCACCAGCCGAATACGGTTTTCGAACGAACCACCGTATTGATCGCGGCGCTGATTGCTCAACGGTGACAGGAACTGATGCAGCAGATAGCCGTGGGCGGCATGCACTTCGACCACACTAAAACCTGCTGTCAGCGCGCGCTTGGCCGCGGCGACGAAGGCTTGAATGACTTCACCGATCTGCGCTTCATCGAGCTGTCTGGGTTGCGTGTGCTGCGGGTCGAAAGCAATCGGCGACGGCCCGACCGGGGTCCAGCCGCCATCGTCAGGTTTGACGCTGCCATGTTTGCCGATCCATGGCCGATGGGTGCTGGCCTTGCGCCCGGCGTGAGCCAGTTGAATACCGGCGACAGCGCCCTGGGCAGTGATGAACCGGGTGATGCGTTGCAGCGGTTCGATCTGTTCGTCGTTCCACAAACCGAGGTCTTCGGCGGTGATTCGCCCGTCGGCCGTGACCGCCGTGGCCTCAGTAAAAATCAGTCCGGCACCGCCCACGGCGCGGCTGCCCAAGTGCACCAGGTGCCAGTCGTTGGCCAGGCCGTCGACGCTGGAGTACTGGCACATCGGCGACACGGCGATGCGGTTGGGCAGGGTCAGTTGGCGAAGGGTAAAGGGTTCGAGCAGCAGACTCATGGGGCACCTCTCAAATCAGTGGGCAGGCTCCAGGGTTCTGTTTGAAAAGTCGACGAGTGACAGGAAAAGGTGCAGCACCCGCCCCCGCGGGCAAAAAAATCGACAAGACGTCACAAGGCCAATCAAGCAGTGCTTAGAGCCTAGTCGACAACCGGGGATGAGGGAGGGTTCAGAGTGATTCAGTGTGTGAAAGGGTGCTTTCGCGAGCAGGCTCGCTCCCACATTTTGGAATGCATATCCCTGTGGGAGCGAGCCTGCTCGCGAATGGCGTCAACGCGGTTCGATGTGGGCAATCAGCAGTTGCACCGTCTCGTTACCACGGAACTCGTTGACGTCGAGTTTGTAGGCCAGTTCAACCCACTGAATGGTCGGATTCGGCCAGATATCACGGTCGATGCCGAAGGCGATCCCGTCGAGCTTCACCGAACCACACTCGCTTTTCAGCACCACTTTGAGGTGCCGCTCGCCCACCACCCGCTGTTCGACCAACTGGAACACGCCGTGGAACAGCGGTTCCGGGAAGTGTTGGCCCCAAGGTCCGGCATGGCGCAGGGCGCGGGCCAGTTCGAGGTGGAATTCTTCGACCGCCAAGGTGCCATCCGACAGCATCCGCCCGGTGAGGTCTTCTTCGCGAAGTTGCCGACGCACTTCGGCGTCGAAGGCCTCGGCGAACAGCGGAAAATTCTCTTGCGGCAAAGTCAGGCCGGCCGCCATGGCGTGACCACCGTATTTGGCGATCAGGTTCGGATGCTGCGCGGCCACCACGCTCAGGGCATCACGAATATGGAAGCCCTGCACCGAGCGCCCAGAGCCCTTGAGCAGACCGTCACCGGCATCGGCGAAGGCAATGGTCGGACGGAAATAACGCTCTTTCATCCGCGACGCGAGAATGCCGATGACGCCCTGGTGCCACTCGGGATCGAACAGGCACAGGCCGAACGGCATCGATTCCACCGGCAAGTCCTTGAGCTGGGCCAGTGCCTCGCGCTGCATGCCCTGCTCGATGGATTTGCGATCCTGGTTCATGCCGTCCAGTTGTGCGGCCATTTCCCGCGCCAGATTGGCATCGGCGGTGAGCAGGCATTCGATCCCGAGGCTCATGTCGTCAAGGCGCCCCGCCGCGTTCAGGCGCGGGCCGACGATGAAACCCAAGTCCGTCGAGGTGATACGCGCCGCATCACGCTTGGCCACTTCGAGAATCGCCTTGATCCCCGGCCGTGCACGCCCGGCGCGAATCCGCTCGAGGCCCTGATGCACCAGGATCCGGTTGTTGGCGTCCAGTGGCACTACGTCGGCGACGCTGCCCAGCGCCACCAGATCGAGCAGTTCGCCGATGTTCGGTTGCGGTTTGCTCTCGTACCAGCCGAGGCTACGCAGGCGCGCGCGCAAGGCCATCAACACGTAGAAAATCACCCCCACCCCGGCCAGTGCCTTGCTCGGAAACTCGCAGCCCGGCTGGTTCGGGTTGACCAGCGCATCGGCCAGCGGCAGCTCATCGCCGGGCAAGTGGTGGTCAGTGATCAATACTTTCAACCCTGCGCGCTTGGCAGCGGCCACGCCTTCAACGCTGGAGATGCCGTTGTCGACGGTGATCAACAACTGCGGCTCGCGGGTCAGGGCCACTTCGACGATTTCCGGGGTCAGGCCGTAGCCGTATTCGAAGCGGTTTGGCACCAGATAATCGACGTGCGCCGCGCCCAGCAGACGCAAACCGAGCACGCCGACCGTACTGGCCGTGGCGCCATCGGCGTCGAAGTCGCCGACGATCAGAATCCGCTGGCGCTGCTCCAGCGCCGTCACCAGCAGATCCACCGCTGCCTCGATGCCCTTGAGCTGCTGGAACGGAATCAACCGCGCCAGGCTTTTATCCAGCTCCGCCTCGGACTGCACGCCCCGCGCCGCGTACAAGCGGGTCAGCAGCGGTGGCAGGTCGCCGAGAAACGGCAGAGTGGCAGGCAACGGTCGAGGATCAATACGCATGGGGTAACGGAAACTTCTCTTGAATACGTGGGATTAATCAGTCGTAACGCGGGATCAGCCGCGCTCGCCTTGCAGCCATTGCAACTGGACTTCGTGCTGACCACGGTCGTCGGTGACGAAGATCGTGCCTTCGCTGATCATCACGTCCCACTTGATGACGCGAGGCATGTCCTTGGCCAGGGTCTCCAGCACTTCTTGTGGGACGGCGGCGATGTTGACGTTTTTCAGGTTCTTGATCGCCGGGATCACCTTGGTTTCCCAGACGCGCAGGCTGCCGTAAGCGAGCAGGCTGGTGCGTTCGGTGCGACGCGAGCACCAGGTCAGGCGATCAACGTCCGGCTGGCCGACTTCGATCCAGTGCAGGACACGGTCATCCAGGCTCTTTTCCCACAGCGCAGGTTCATCCACGTCCGACAGACCACGGCCAAACGACAACTGCTCGTTGTACCAGAGCGCGTAGGCCAGCAGGCGCACGGTCATACGCTCTTCGGTCTCCGAAGGGTGACGGGCGATGGTCTGCTTGACGCTCTCGTAGACGCTGCGGTCGAGATCGGTGAGGTTCAGTTCGAATTTATAGGTAGTGGACGGCTGGGCCATGAACGGGCTTCTTGATACGAGGAAAGTCGGCAAGTCTAACCGATGCGGTAGGCAATCATCGAATTGATGGCGATCAACTTCGGGCGCCTGACAGCCGGCTATGTTAAAACGCTGTATCCGCACAACCTTGTCCTACAGGATTCAGTATGTCGTTCGCCAACAAACCGCTCAGCGGCGTGAAAGTCATTGAATTGGGTACGTTGATTGCCGGGCCGTTTGCCTCACGCATTTGCGGCGAGTTCGGCGCCGAAGTGATCAAGATCGAATCGCCCGACGGCGGCGATCCATTGCGCAAATGGCGCAAGTTGTACGAAGGCACCTCGCTATGGTGGTTCGTCCAGGCGCGCAATAAAAAATCGCTGACGCTCAACCTCAAGCACCCCGAGGGTCTGGCGATCCTGAAAAAACTGCTGAGCGAAGCCGACATCCTGATCGAGAACTTTCGCCCCGGTGTCCTGGAAAAACTCGGGCTGAGCTGGGAGACCCTGCATGCGCTGAACCCGAAACTGGTGATGGTGCGTCTCTCGGGTTTTGGCCAGACCGGACCGATGAAAGATCAACCAGGCTTCGGCGCGGTCGGCGAATCCATGGGTGGCTTGCGCTACATCACCGGGTTCGAAGACCGGCCACCGGTGCGCACCGGGATTTCCATCGGCGATTCGATCGCCGCGCTGTGGGGCGTGATCGGTGCGCTGATGGCGCTGCGTCATCGCGAGGTCAATGGCGGGCTCGGCCAAGTGGTCGATGTCGCACTGTACGAAGCGATTTTCGCCATGATGGAAAGCATGGTCCCGGAGTTCGACGTGTTCGGTTTCATCCGCGAGCGCACCGGCAACATCATGCCGGGCATCACGCCGTCATCGATTCACACCAGTGCCGACGGCAAGCACGTGCAGATCGGGGCTAATGGCGACGCGATTTTCAAGCGCTTCATGTTGATCATCGGCCGTGAAGACCTGGCCAACGACCCGACGCTGGCGAGCAACGACGGGCGCGATACGCGCCGTGACGAGTTGTATGGGGTGATCGACCGCTGGGTCAATTCGCTGCCGCTGCAAAGCGTGCTCGACCTGCTTAATCAAGCGGAAGTACCGGCCAGCCGCATCTTCAGCGCCGAGGACATGTTCAGCGATCCGCAGTACCTGGCTCGGGAAATGTTCCTGCAGGCCAAACTGCCGGACGGCAAGCCTTTCAAGATGCCGGGCATCGTGCCGAAACTCTCAGAGACACCGGGTACGTCCGAATGGGTCGGACCACAGCTCGGTGAACACAACGCGCAGGTACTCCACGATCTTGGCTATGACGAACAGCAGATCGCCCGCTTGCGCGCCGACGGAGCCATTTAAGCTGAAACATCGGCAGACACCGGTCGCCAACCGCGCCCACCACTGGTGGACGTGGCGGCTGTTCGGCCTGTTGTTTCTGCTGGCCCTGTCGGCCCTGGCCGAGGCGAAACCGACGCTGACCTGGTTATTGCGCGATCTGCCGCCCCTGACCATTTTCGAAGGCCCGAAAAAAGGTCAGGGGGTGATTGATCAGATGCTGCCGCTGCTGATTGCCGGCATGCCGCAATACGAACACACGCTGATGCGGGTCAATCGCGCCCGTGGCATGCAAATGATGCAAGACGCCTCGTTCACCTGTGATCCGTCGCTGATCTGGAGCAAAGAACGGGCGCAATGGATCGCGTTCTCCATCCCGGCGTTTCGCGCTGTCAGTAACGGCCTGGTCGTGCGTCAGAAAGATCGTGAAGTGCTGGAGCCCTACGTGGTGAACGGCGAAGTCGATCTGGGGGCTTTTTTGGCGAACGCCGAACAAAAGGTCGGGATCGTGGCCCAGCGCAGTTACGGTGAGTTTGTCGACAGTCTGCTGAAACAGGCGCCCGACGGTGCACTCACCCCCCACTACGGCAACGAAGCGCTCAGCAACCTCTTGTCGATGCAGCGTCTGGGCCGTCTTCAAGTCGTGCTGGGCTACTGGCCGGAGATCCGTTACCAGGCTCAACAAGCACAAATTGCCGAAGATGAGCTGGTGTTCTACCCGATTCAGGGCACGGGAAAATATCTGTCGGGATACATCGGCTGCTCTGACACCGCCGAGGGTCGGCAGGCCATCATCGAGATCAACCAACTGCTGCGCACCCTGCCCCACCAGCGTCTGGACGAGCTCTACGCGGACTGGCTGGACCCGGGCATGCGCAGCGATTATCTCGAACAGGCCCGGACATTTTTCGAGCAACAGACCGCGCCGTAAAACCTGCGGGCAAAAAGAAACCCCGAGAAGTGGGGAGACGACTCGGGGTTAAACGTGGTCTACATAAAGACCCGTAGCAGCAAGCGACAAGCACCGGAGCACAATGCTTGATACTGCTGTTATGGGGTCTGACTGACAGGGATGCAGGAAGGTTCCCACAAAAAATATTTCATCTTCACAGGGCCGCGCGCTTGTCCAGCGCCGCATTGCGCAAGGCCGCGATGACACAGGGTTCCAGTCGCCCTTCGGCGATCAGGACGTCGCGGTGCAAACCATCGACCACATCGGTCAGCAGACGCTTGTCGGTCAACTGCGCCTGATTGAATTCGCGCTCCACCACGAGGGCGCCGTTGCTGTTCTTGAGCGTCACCAGGCATTCGCCATGGGCGCCACAAGGGGTCAACGTCACCTCATACGGGCTCAGAGCCTCACCGAGCAATAGACTGATACTTTCCATCTCGATCTCCACTCAATAGTCCGAAAACATTGTGCCTGGGGCGTGTCCACAATAAATGACCACCGGCCCGAGAAGAAAGTTCTGAATACCGGACTGCTCCCTGAACAGTTACCGGTCTGTCAGAGCATGCACGCTGAAGATGACAGAAAAATATCCACCCGGCTCATGCGATGACCGGCACGTCCCTGGACGCCAGATACGCATCCAGCAGGCCTCTCATCAGGACGGCCGACACCGGCGTATGCAGGCGCCCCAGCAATATCGGCTCATGCCCCTGCAGCGAGCGCTCGAGATCGGCCAGCAAGCCTGCCGCCACCGGACCCAGCAGAATCAGCCCGCGTGCCTGGCGCTGTGCCACCAGGTGGCGGATCAGTGCCAGGCCGTCACCGCCCTTGAGCTGCGGATCGCAGATCGCGATGTCCACGGCACCACGATGGCCCAGGGAAACCAGCGCCGAGGCCAGTGTCGGCGCGGTCAGTACGTTGTAGATGCCGATGGCATTGAGCATCTGATGCAAGGCCATCAGTTGGAACGGATTGGGTTCAAGTATCAGGACTTTTAACGAGCGCATCGGCGACCTCGGAAACGGCGGTGGCGGACTTTCGCCGCATTGGCCGTTCACTCTAGGGGAGCCGTCCTCAGCCTCCCATCGGAAAAGGCGCCGCATCGCATAGGATATTTCCCTTCTTCACGGCGGACATTGGCAACCGCTTTGCGCGCGGCGCTGACTGATGTCGATCCAGCCCCCGAGCAGGCCGCGCAACTCTCCATCGGCGCTGTAAAACGGCACGGTCCACTGATAGATCGACTTGGGGCCACTCTTGAATGCCAACTGGCGTTGGCTGAAGCGCGCCTTGCGCGTATGCATCTGCACCATGAACTCGTCGTGCAGCATCCGCGCCGTGGCTTCGGGCAGCGTATCGACTTCGAACAGCAGCCGGCCCTGCGTCTGCTCGAAGCGGATCGAGAGCGCCTCTTCGTAGCTTCGATTGCACATCACCAGGCGTCCTTGCAGATCGCGTACGAAGACCGGATCCGGCATCGCATCGATCAACGCGTGCTGGAAGGCCAACTGGTCGCCCAAGAGCTTTTCGGCTTCGCAGCGTTGCCGGATGACCGCCGTCAGCCGCCGATTCCAGAGCAGTGACAGCAGCCCGAAGCCGCCGAGCCCACCCATCCCCCAAAAGCACCAATTGACGATCTCGTCCCACGGCGAACGCGGCGCCGGCGGAGCGACCCCGCTCAGCCATTTCAGGCGGATGGCGCGCAGCTCTGCGGCGGGAAAGGCACCCAAGGCCTTGTTGAGGATACTCACCAGTTCAGGCATGCCCTTGCGCACCGCCAGGTGATCGGCTTCCCAGCGCCCTTCGACCAAAGCGCCGACCTTGAGCAGGCCGGAAGGAAACAGCTGCGCACCGATTTCATTTTCGATGGTGGCGTAGGCCTCACCGCTCTCGACCAGCGCCCGCGCTTCGGCATACGTCTTGACCGACAGAATCTCGATTGACGGGTATTCGCGGCGAATCACTTCCTCCAGCGCGTGCCTCGCGGGCAGTACCAACACTCGCTTGACCAGTTGTTCCAGCGACTGGATCGCCGGCTGATCCCTGTGCCCGACGAACACCCAGCCGGCGCCGCCGAACGCGTGACTGAAATCGAGGAACGTTTTGCGCTGGTCATTCATGGCCAGCGTCGTACTCAGATCCGCCGCGCCGCTTTGCAGGCGCTCCAGCATCTGATCGGTGGAAAACGATTCCTCGTGCACAAACTGCAAACCGGTCATGGCACTGATGCGCTTGAGCACATCGCTGTTCAAGCCAATCCAGTGCCCGTACTCGTCCTGAAACAGATACAGGGGGTATTGCACCGAAGCGACCGTCACGCGAGGGTTTTCACGTATCCAGCGCCGCTCGCGCTCGTCCAACTCAATCCTTTCGATCTTCTGTGCCTGCACCTGTTCGTTCAGCACCATTTGTGCCGCCATGCCCCCGCGGACCATGCCACTCAGGCACAACAACAGAAGCCAGCCCAGGGCTGGTTTAATTGCTCGTTCAAACAGCATTGCCACTTCCTTCGTGATCGACTCACCCGTCCTTCATGGGCGAAAACCCGAGCAGTGTGGCAGCAGAAACAAAAAAGCCCGTCAGGAGACGGGCTTCAAAATGTGACAGCTTTTTCGGCTTACAGCGGCTTGCCGCGGTTGCCATGCTGGCTGACAAAGGCCTGCACGGCTTTCAGCTCGTTTGGCAGAACGGTGCAGCGCTCGTTTCGCTCAAACAAATCAGAAAGATGTGCAGGCAGTTCGAGAGCTTTTCCTACACCCGCTTTCTCCACAGCGTCCGGGAATTTAACCGGATGCGCGGTGCCCAGGATCACCATCGGGATGTCCAGGCTACGACGGCATTCGCGGGCAGCACGCACGCCGATGGCCGTGTGCGGATCCAGCACTTCACCGCACTGCGCGTAGACATCGGCAATGGTTTCGCAGGTTTGCGCATCGTCCACGGCCAGTGAGTCGAACAACTTGCGTGCTTCGGTCCAGCGCTCTTGCTCGACGCTGAAACCACCGCCCTGCTTGAACGAATCCATCAGCCCGGCAATCGCCGCACCATTGCGACCATGCAGGTCGAACAGCAGGCGTTCGAAGTTCGACGAGACCATGATGTCCATCGACGGCGACAGCGTGGCGTGCAGGGTTTCCTTGACGTACTGATTGCCGCTCATGAAGCGGTGCAGGATGTCGTTGCGGTTGGTGGCGACGATCAACTGGTTGATCGGCAGGCCCATGTTGCGCGCCAGGTAACCGGCGAAGATGTCGCCGAAGTTGCCGGTCGGTACCGAGAACGCCACCGAACGCGCCGGGCCGCCCAGCTGCAGGGCGGCGTGAAAGTAGTAAACGATCTGGGCCATGATCCGCGCCCAGTTGATCGAGTTCACCGCCACCAGACGCGTGCCCTTGAGGAAGCTTTGGTCAGCGAAGCTGTTCTTGACCATTTCCTGGCAGTCGTCGAAGTTGCCTTCGATGGCGATGTTGTGGATGTTCTCACCGAAAATGGTGGTCATCTGCCGACGCTGCACTTCGGACACGCGGTTGTGCGGGTGCAGGATGAAAATGTCGACGTTTTCGCAATGCTTGCAGCCTTCGATGGCAGCCGAACCGGTATCACCGGAGGTGGCGCCGACGATCACCACGCGCTCGCCGCGCTTTTCCAGCACGTAGTCGAGCAGACGACCGAGCAGTTGCAGGGCGAAGTCCTTGAACGCCAGGGTCGGGCCGTGGAACAGCTCCAGCACCCATTCGTTGCCGTTCAACTGACGCAGCGGCGCAACCGCGCTGTGCGAGAACACGCCGTAGGTTTCTTCGAGAATCTTTTTGAAATCGGCGTCAGGAATGCTGCCGGTGACAAACGGGCGCATGACGCGGAAAGCCAGCTCGTGATACGGCAGGCCGGCCCAGGAAGCGATTTCTTCCTGAGTGAAACGTGGCAGGTTTTCCGGGACGTACAGACCGCCGTCGGTGGCGAGACCGGCCAGCAGGACGTCTTCGAAATTCAGGGCCGGTGCCTGGCCGCGGGTACTGATGTAACGCATAGGGGCAAACCTTCGGTTTGAGCTACAAGCTTTGAGCTACAAGCTACAAGTGAAAAGCGGCTGTGCTTTTACTTGCAGCTTGAAGCTTGAAACTTGCTGCTGGTGTTAATTCAAGTGTTCGACACGGATCCGTACAACCGGACCGTTGACGCCGGCCAGCGCTTCGAGGGCGGTGATCGCATCGTTGATGCGCTGCTCGACCACGCGGTGGGTCAGCAGGATCATCGGCACCAGACCGTCGTGTTCTTCGACTTCCTTCTGCATGATCGACTCGATGTTGATGCCGCGCTCCGAGAGGATGCTCGCCACCTGGGCCAGTACGCCCGGATGGTCCTTGGCCTGAATGCGCAGGTAGTAGGCGCTTTCGCAGGCTTCGATCGGCAGGATCGGATGGGCCGACAGCGAATCCGGCTGGAAGGCCAGGTGCGGTACGCGGTTTTCCGGGTCGGAGGTCATCGCGCGAACCACGTCGACGAGGTCAGCGATCACCGACGACGCGGTCGGCTCCATGCCGGCACCAGCGCCGTAGAACAGCGTCGAACCGGCAGCGTCACCGTTGACCATCACCGCGTTCATCACGCCGTTGACGTTGGCGATCAGACGATCGGCCGGGATCAGCGTCGGGTGGACGCGCAGCTCGATGCCGGCAGCGGTGCTGCGGGCCACGCCGAGGTGCTTGATGCGATAGCCCAGCGCTTCGGCGTAGTTGACGTCAGCGGTGGTCAGCTTGGTGATGCCTTCGGTGTAAGCCTTGTCGAATTGCAGCGGAATGCCGAACGCGATCGACGCCAGAATCGTCAGCTTGTGCGCCGCGTCGATGCCTTCGACGTCGAAGGTCGGATCGGCTTCGGCGTAGCCCAGCGCTTGCGCTTCGGCCAGCACGTCTTCGAAGGTGCGACCCTTCTCGCGCATTTCGGTGAGGATGAAGTTGCCGGTACCGTTGATGATCCCGGCGACCCAGTTGATGCGGTTGGCGGACAGGCCTTCACGGATCGCCTTGATCACCGGAATGCCACCGGCCACCGCCGCTTCGAACGCCACGATCACGCCTTTCTCGCGTGCCTTGGCGAAAATCTCATTACCGTGAACGGCGATCAGTGCCTTGTTCGCGGTGACCACATGCTTGCCATTCTCGATGGCCTTGAGTACCAGCTCGCGGGCAACGGTGTAGCCGCCCATCAGCTCTATGACGATGTCGATCTCAGGGTTCGTGGCCACTTCGAAGACATCGTTGGTAATCGCAATACCGGTCGTCTGGAACTGAGGCTTTGGCGTGCGCATGGCAATTTGTGCCACTTCGATTCCACGCCCGGCACGACGAGCAATTTCCTCGGCGTTGCGCTGAAGTACGTTGAAGGTACCGCCACCGACGGTCCCTAACCCACAGATGCCTACTTTGACCGGATTCACTGTGAACTCCCCATGAAACGGCCGACGCAAGGTCGGCCGGAAAACAACCGCGTGCTCGCGGCTCTCTATTAATGGCCCGGCAATGTTACCGCCGGACCATGATCGTCACGGCTGACCGCGACGATGCGAATTACTTGGCGCCCAGTGCCAGTTTGGCGACTTGTGGCGCCGGCTGGTAGCCCGGAATGACCTGTCCGTCGGCCAAAACGATGGCCGGTGTGCCATTCACGCCGATCGACTGACCGAGGGCGAACTGCTTGGAAACCGGGTTCGCGCACTTGGCGGCCTTGATTTCCTTGCCATCGACCATTTTGTCCATGGCGGCTTTCTTGTCGTTCGAGCACCACACGGCTTGCAGTTGCTCGTCACCCGGCGAACCCAGGCCCTGACGCGGGAACGCCACATAACGCACTTCGATGCCGCGCTTGTTCAGCTCGGGCACTTCAGCGTGCAGCTTGTGGCAGTACGGGCAGGTGGTGTCGGTGAACACGGTGATGTGCGATTTGGTCTCGCCCACGGCCGGATACACCACGGTTTCGGCCACCGGGATGGCGTTGATCAGTTTGGAGATGCCCAGGCGTTCGGTCTTCTCGGTCAGGTTGACCGGTTTGCCGTCCTTGAGCTGGAACAGATAGCCCTGAACGATGTACTGGCCGTCGGCGCTGGCGTACAGCACGCGGCTGCCCTTGAGCTTGACTTCATACATGCCCGGCAACGGGCTGGCGCTGATGCTTTCTACCGGAACCTCGAGTTCGAGTTTTTCCAGGCTTTGACGAATCGCTTTGTCGGCCGCGTCATCGGCGACGGCAAAGGTGCTGACCAACGCAATGGCTGCGGCGGCGAAAATCTGGGTCAGACGCATGAGAACTCCTGAAGGCGGACAAATGAAACGGTCAGAACGCCCGTGCCGGAACACCGGGTCATAACCGTCCATCGTGCAAACCGGCAAAGCCTAACACATAAGGCTCGCAGGGCCGAATGCGCCTGTCGCCACACATTCATTGCAACGTGACCAGAATTACCACGTGGCGAGGGAGCTTGCTCCCGCTCGGCTGCGCAGCAGTCGCAAAGACTGCCAAGCCGATGCGACTGACAAATTTTGGGCGCGCTTCGCGCCGCAGCGGGAGCAAGCTCCCTCGCCACAAAAAGCGCGGTTTTCATCAACCGCGCGGATGATGTTTGGCGTGCAGGTCCTGCAGTCGCGCCCGCGCCACATGGGTGTAGATCTGCGTGGTCGACAGATCACTGTGGCCGAGCAGCATCTGCACCACCCGCAGATCCGCGCCGTGGTTGAGCAGGTGCGTGGCAAACGCATGACGCAAGGTGTGTGGCGACAGCGTTTTGCCGATCCCGGCGACCTTGGCCCAATGCTTGATTCGGTGCCAGAACGTCTGGCGCGTCATCTGCTCGCCGCGCTGGCTGGGGAACAGCACATCGCTGGGGCGCCCGCCAAGCAGCTCGCTGCGGCCATCGCGCATATAGCGCTCGATCCAGACAATCGCCTCCTCGCCCATCGGCACCAGCCGTTCCTTGCTGCCCTTGCCCATCACCCGCAGCACGCCCTGACGCAGGTTGACCTGCTCCAGGGTCAGGCTCACCAGTTCGGTCACGCGCAGACCGCAGGCATACAGCACTTCAAGCATGGCGCGATCACGCTGGCCGATGGCTTCGCTCAGATCCGGCGCCTTGAGCAGCGCTTCGACGTCAGCTTCCGACAGGGATTTGGGCAGCGGTCGGCCGAGTTGCGGCATGTCGACGCGCAACGTCGGGTCCACCGTGATCAACTTTTCCCGCAGCAGATAGCGATAAAAGCCACGCACGCCGGAGAGAAACCGGGCCGTGGAGCGTGGCTTGTAGTTCTGTTCCAGACGCCAGGCCAGATGATCGAGGATCAACTCGCGACCGGCATTGATCAGCTCCAGGTTTTTCTCCTGCAGCCAGCCGTTGAACAGCGCCAGGTCGCTGCGGTAGGCACCACGGGTGTTGTCGGACAGGCCTTTTTCCAGCCACAGGGCGTCGAGGAATTGATCAATCAGCGGATGGTCGATGGCAGGCATGGGCGCTCAAGACACGCAGCCTCAGGGACTGCGCGCAAATGTAGAGTGAACTGTCGGAATGGCCGCTAGTCTTTCATAGCCCGCAATTTCAAGGAACAGGGAGCATCAATGAACGAGCAGCAAATTCTCTTGGCATTTGGCGGGATTGGCGCCGCGGCGCTGGGTTGCCAATGGCTGGCGTGGCGCTTGAAGCTGCCGGCGATCCTGTTTCTGCTGCTGACCGGGATTCTTGCCGGTCCGGTGCTGGGCTGGCTCGATCCGCAGGAAATGTTCGGCCCGCTGCTGATGCCACTGGTCTCGCTGGCAGTGGCGTTGATCCTGTTTGAGGGCAGCCTGACCCTGCACCTGTCCGAGTGGCGCGAGATCGGCAGTGTCGTGCATCGCCTGGTGACCCTCGGTGCCCTGGTCACCTGGGTGGTGATCGCCGTTGCTACGCACTTCTTGCTCGGCTTCGACTGGCTGCTCGCGATCCTCTTCGGCAGCCTGACGCTGGTGACCGGCCCGACGGTGATCGTGCCAATGCTGCGGGTGGTGCGGCCGAAAGCCTCGATTGCCAACATCCTGCGCTGGGAAGGCATTGTCATCGACCCGATCGGTGCGCTGCTCGCGGTGGTGATCTACAGCTTCATCATCGCCAGCGGCGAAGGCCATGGGCTCAAGCAGAGTCTGCTGACCTTCGGTGGCGTGATTCTCTGCGGCAGCGTGTTCGGCATCGTCGGGGGCTTTGTGCTGGGCACGGTCATCCGCCGGCAGTGGCTGCCGGAGTACCTGCACAACCTCGCCTCGCTGGCGGCGGTGCTGGGGATTTTCATTGCCTCCAATGAGGTGATGCACGAGTCCGGCCTGCTGGCCGTGACGCTGATGGGCATGTGGCTGGCAAACATGAAGGGCGTGGATGTGCGGCACATTCTGCACTTCAAGGAAAACCTCAGCGTGCTGCTGATTTCCGGGCTGTTCATTCTGCTGGCGGCGCGCCTGGACCTGAATGCGCTGATCGGCCTCGGCCCTCTGGTGCTGATTCTGCTGCTGGTGATCCAACTGATCGCCCGCCCGCTGAACGTGCTGCTGAGCACCGCCGGCTCCAGCCTGAGCTGGCGTGAGCGCGCCTTGCTGTGCTGGATTGCCCCGCGCGGCATCGTGGCGGCGGCGGTGTCGGCGATTTTCGCGATTCGCCTGGATGAAGCCGGGCATGAAGGCGCGCTGCTGCTGGTGCCACTGACATTCGCAGTGATCATCGGCACCGTGGTCCTGCAAAGCGCCACCGCTCGGCCACTGGCTCGCTTGCTCAACGTGGCCGAGCCGGCGCCGAGTGGTTTCCTGATCGTCGGCGCCAACGGTCCGGCGCGGGAGCTGGGCAAGTCACTGCAGCAACTGGGCAGCCGGGTGCTGTTGACCGATTCGAGCTGGGAGAACATCCGCGCCGCGCGCATGGAAGGCTTGCCAACGTATTTTGGCAATCCGGCCTCGCAGCACGCCGATGCGCATCTGGACCTGGTCGGGCTGGGGCATCTGCTGGCGCTGTCGCCGTCGGGCGAACTCAATACGTTGGCGGCCATGCGCTTTCGCCACGACTTCGGTCATCAACGCTTGTTTGGCCTGGCCAGCGGACATGAAAGCCGTCGCAGCGACAAGCATCGCGCGAGCCTCGAGCACCGTGGCAATCAACTGGGCAGCGAGGCACTCACCTACGCGAAACTGGCGAGCCAGATGGGCCAAGGTGCCGAGTTGTACAGCACGACGCTGACCGACGGCTTCGGTTGGGAGGATTACCGCGCCTTGCATGGCAATCGCGCGACGTTGCTGTTCATGCGCGATGACAGCGGCTGGGTGCATGTGGTGACGCCGGAGACCACGGTGAAACCGGGGGCCGGGTGGACGTTGTTGGCGTTGATTCAACCTGAGATCAGCGGCGTTTGATCTGGCACCGTTCGCGAGCAGGCTCGCTCCCACAGGTTCTGTGCCTGACACAATTTTTGTGGTCGACACGAACTCTGTGGGAGCGAGCCTGCTCGCGAACGACGCGACCCGGTTTCAGATCAGGCGGCAAACCCCGGCAGCACCGGCACCGGTCGCTTGTCATCATCGATCGACACAAAACTGAACTGCCCGTGGATCGCCTTCTCGCGCCCATCACAGCTCATGCTCTCGACGAACACTTCCACCTCGACCTTGAGGCTGGTGTTGCCGACCTTGATCACCCTGCCAACCAGCTCGACGATGGAGCCGGCCGGGATCGCGTGATTGAAGTCGATGCGGTCAGTAGAGACGGTCACCAACGGCAGGCGACAGAAGCGCGTGGCGGTGATGAACGACACTTCGTCCATCCACGCCAGTGCGGTGCCGCCGAACAAGGTGTTGTGGTGGTTGGTGGTCGGCGGGAAGACGGCTTTGGTCACGCGGGTCACCGAGAGTTCGGTGCGGCGTTCGATTTCCTGGTCGCGGGTGGTCATGAAGAATGGCTCTGATTTCTGGCTCCCGAAACACAAGCAAGATCAAAAGATCGCAGCCTTCGGCAGCTCCTACATAGTGAGGACAGTTTATTGCGGGCAACAAAAAAGCAGCCCGTAGGCTGCTTTTTTCTGCATCGGAAGCTGGACTTAAGCCAGTTTTTCCTTGATGCGAGCTGCTTTACCCGACAGGTCGCGCAGGTAGTACAGCTTGGCTTTACGTACGTCACCGCGACGTTTAACAGCCATGCTGTCGATCTGCGGGGAGTAGGTCTGGAAAGTACGTTCTACGCCAACACCGTTGGAGATTTTACGAACGGTGAACGCACTGTTCACGCCGCGGTTACGCTTGGCGATTACAACGCCTTCGAACGCTTGCAGACGGGAACGATCGCCTTCCTTCACTTTCACCTGAACGACAATGGTGTCGCCTGGGGCAAAGGTAGGGATTTCTTTGGTCATCTGCTCTGCTTCGAGTGCAAGGATGATTTTGTTGGTCATGCTGTGCTCCTAAGGTAAATCAACTGATCTACCATCGATACGTTGTTAACTATCGTCCCGCTCGCGGATGTATTCCTCGAGCAGCTTCTTCTCTTCTCCAGAAAGCGAGCGGCTTTCCAGAAGATCGGCGCGTCGTTCATAGGTCCTACCAAGGGACTGCTGTAAACGCCAACGCCGGATATGCGCGTGATTGCCACTTAGCAACACGTCGGGAACACGCTGATCCGCATACACCTCAGGTCGGGTGTAGTGCGGGCAATCCAGCAGACCATCCGTAAAGGAATCTTCCTCAGCGGAATCCGCATGCCCTAAAGCTCCAGGCAGCAGTCGTGTAACCGCATCGATCATGACCATGGCCGGCAGCTCGCCGCCAGACAGTACATAGTCACCAATCGACCACTCTTCATCGACATGAGCCTCAATAAAGCGCTCGTCAATGCCTTCATAGCGGCCGGCAATCAGGATCAATGCATCCGATTTTGCCAACTCGCGTACCGCCGACTGAGTTAGTTGACGGCCTTGGGGGGACAGGTAAATCACCTTCGCCGCCTCCCCGGCTGCTGCCTTGGCCTGAACCAGAGCATCTTCCAGGGGCTTGATCTTCATCACCATGCCCGGACCACCGCCAAACGGGCGATCGTCCACAGTGTGATGCCGATCCGTCGTGTAATCCCGCGGATTCCAACAGGTCAGCTGCAACAGCCCCTGTTTGACCGCACGACTGGTAATGCCGTACTCACTGATGGCCGAGAACATCTCGGGGAACAGCGTAATGACGTCTACGCGCAGGCTGGCCATTGCTTAGAAGTCCGCGTCCCATTCCACCCTCATCACGCCTGCATCCAGGTCGATTGCCAGCACGCATTGCTCTGTGTAGGGCAACAACCGCTCGCGATCATCCAGGCTGCCCGCGCAGGGCTTGACCACCAATACATCGTTCGCACCGGTCTCCAACAAGTGATCAACCTTGCCGAACAATTGCTCGTCCTGGTTGATGACGCTCAGACCCTGCAACTGGTACCAGTAGTACTCGTCGCCTGTCAGGTTGGGCAAAAGGCTTCGCGAGATGCAAATCTCATAACCGCTCAGAAGACGGGCTTCATCGCGATCGTCGAGGCCTTTGAGCTTGGCAACCAGATCCTTTTGAGTGGATCGGCCGCTGACCAGCTCGACCTGTTTCACCACGCCTTCGCGCCGAAGCGTCCAGTTGCGGTAGTCCAACAGGTTTTCAATCGGATCGGTAAAGGAAAAGACCTTCACCTCGCCGCGAACGCCGTGAACCGAAAAAATCTTGCCGACAACGATCAGGTCATCAGCTTTTTCTGGCGTCGCGCTCATACTGCTCAGGCTGCAGCCTTGGCAGATTCCTTCAGCAACTGAGCAACACGCTCAGAAGGCTGTGCACCAACGCTCAGCCAGTAGGCTACGCGCTCTTGGTTCACGGACAGACGGATTTCCTGACCACGGGCAACAGGGTTGAAGAAACCAACCTGTTCTTTGTGGGAGCCGTCACGCGGGTTACGCGAGTCGGTTACGGTCAGGTGGTAAAACGGGCGCTTTTTGGAGCCGCCAAGGGCAAGACGGATTGTTAGCATGTGAACATCGTTCCTGTAGTCGGTGCTGCAAATCTAAATGCACAGCGGGCATGGGTGCCCGAAAGGCCGCATATTCTAAGGAATATCCGGACTTTTGCAAATGACTTTTTCCGGCGCCTATGGCATGCCGTGCGGATTTGCATGTAGAGCCGTCGATGAAAACGGCCAGTCAGCTCCCGCCGAGTGCGGGTTTGCTGTTGATCCCGCGTCCTTGCGGGGTCTGCGCCGGTGCGACGACCGGCGAGATTCTTGTGTCCCGTCTCAGCCACGCGCCATAAATGAGCAGAATGGGTGAGACGGGACACCTTACATTTTCGGCATGCCGCCGCCGGGCAACATTCCGCCCATGCCGCGCATCATTTTCGCCATTCCGCCTTTGGCGGTGAATTTCTTCATCATCTTCTGCATCTGCTTGTGCTGCTTGATCAAGCGGCCGATGTCCTGCACCTGAGTGCCGGAACCCATGGCGATCCGGCGCTTGCGCGAACCGCTGATCAGCTCAGGGTCGCGGCGCTCGGCCGGGGTCATGGAGTTGATGATGGCTTCCATCTGCTTGAACTGCTTCTCTGCAGCATTCTGGGCATTGCCCATTTGCGACAGGTTGACGCCGCCGATGCTCGGCAGTTTGTCCATGAGCCCGCCGAGGCCGCCCATGTTCTTCATTTGTTGCAGCTGATCGCGGAAGTCTTCGAGGTCGAAGCCCTTGCCCTTCTTCAGCTTCTTGGCCAGTTTATCGGCCTTGTCCTTGTCGAGGGTCGCTTCGGCCTGTTCGATCAGGCTGAGCACGTCGCCCATGCCGAGGATCCGCGAAGCAATACGCTCAGGGTGGAACGGATCGAGCGCTTCGCTCTTCTCGCCCATACCGATGAACTTGATCGGCTTGCCGGTGATTGCGCGGACCGACAACGCGGCACCGCCACGGGCATCACCGTCGACCTTGGTCAGGATCACACCGGTCAGCGGCAGCGCATCACCGAAGGCCTTGGCCGTGTTGGCGGCGTCCTGACCGGTCATGGCGTCGACCACGAACAGCGTTTCGACCGGGTTGATCGCGGCGTGCAGCGCCTTGATCTCGCCCATCATCTCTTCGTCGATGTGCAGACGACCGGCGGTGTCGACGATGACCACGTCGATGAACTTCAGTTTGGCTTCTTTAATAGCTGCGGTGGCGATATCCACCGGCTTCTGGCTCAGGTCGGACGGGAAGAACGTCACGCCGATGTCGTTGGCCAGGGTTTCCAGCTGTTTAATAGCCGCAGGACGGTAAACGTCCGCCGACACGACCATCACCGACTTCTTTTTGCGCTCTTTAAGGAAGCGCGCCAGTTTGCCGGCCGTGGTGGTTTTACCGGCACCCTGCAGACCAGCCATCAGAATGACCGCTGGCGGCACGGCGCTCAGGTTCAGGTCTTCGTTGGCCGCGCCCATCAGGCTTTCGAGTTCGGCCTGGACGATCTTCACGAACGCCTGGCCCGGCGTCAGACTGCGCGACACCTCGGTGCCGACAGCGCGCTCCTTGACCGAATTGACGAAGTCCTTGACCACCGGCAGGGCGACGTCGGCTTCGAGCAACGCCATGCGCACTTCGCGCAGGGTGTCTTTGATATTGTCTTCAGTCAGCTTCGCCTTGCCGGTGACATGGCGCAGCGTCTGCGAGAGACGGTCGGTTAAGTTTTCAAACATTGCGCGATCCTTTCAGGCCCTGTGTAGACCGGGATAATGGCGGCCCAGACCGGATTCAACTTGTGCTCGGCGAGCCTGCGGCGTGGGCAGGTCGCGGATTATAGCGAAGACTGCGTCGGGCGGACACCTCGCACTTTCGTGGCATGACGGTTCTATGCCAAACTCAGCGCCTTTCGGGCCTGCTTAACAGGATTTATGCTCCCCTTGTCACCCAGTTTGCTGACCACACTCGCCGCCGCGCTTCTTTATGCCGCTGCGACCCTTTATCAGGGCACCCGCCTGGCCTCCGGCGCCAAGGCGAACAAGCGCCTGCTGGTTACGCTCGGCGTCCTCGCCGTGCTCGCCCACAGCGCCAGCCTGCTCACTCACCTGTTGACGCCGATCGGCCTGGGCCTGGACTTCTTCAGCGCCGCCAGCCTGATCGCCGCCGCCGTTATCGCGCTGACACTGCTGGCCTGCTCGCGGATCCCGGTGGAAAACCTGCTGGTGCTGCTGTTCCCGCTGGGCGCGGCCACCGTGCTGCTGGCGCAATTCGCCCCGGCGGGCACCGTACAGATCATCGACGAAGAGCCGGGCATTCTCGCTCACATCCTGCTGTCGATCCTCGCCTACGGCATGTTCACCATCGCGGTGTTCCAGGCCCTGCTCCTGCTGGTGCAGGATCACCAGCTCAAGCACAAGCACCCGTCGGGCCTGATCAAGAACTTCCCGCCGCTGCAAACCATGGAAAGCCTGCTGTTCGGCTTCCTCTGGGCCGGCTGGACGCTGCTGTCGCTGTCGCTGATCTCCGGCTGGCTGTTCGTCGAGAACCTGTTCGCCCAGCATCTGGTGCACAAGACCCTGCTGGCGTGCCTGGCCTGGATCGTGTTCAGCGTGCTGCTGTGGGGCCGCAATCGTCTCGGCTGGCGCGGTCACAAGGCGATTCGCTGGACCCTCGCCGGTTTCTGCCTGCTGATGTTGGCGTATTTCGGCAGCAAACTGGTTCGTGAATACATCCTGCACATCTGACGGGCGGCATAAATGGACGGTTTGCCCATAGGGCCGATGCTCGCGGTATTTGTCCTGCTGATTTTATGGTCGGGGCTGTTTACCGCCGTCGAAATCGCGCAGCAGCACCTGCTCGCCAAACGCACCGCCTCACGCGCCAGCGATAAACCGCTGGCGAAGCTGAGCTTCCCGCTCGACAGCCTGATCCTCTGCAACACCCTGTGCCGCGCCCTCGCGGTGGTCATCGCCACGCTGCTGGCGATCTTCCTGTGCGAAGAGAACGGCCCGTGGGCAGCCTGCCTCGGCGCCGCTGCCGTGCTGCTGGTGTTTGCCGATTACTTCCCGCGCACCGTGGCCCAGCGCTATCCGGAGGCCGTGCTGTCCTTCGGCAATACCCTGCTGGCCGTACCGCTGAAAATCCTTTATCCGCTGGCCTGGCTGCTGAGCAGCATCAGCGGCGTGCTGCTGCGCCCTTTCGCCCGCAAGCCACAAGTGGTGCAGCAGAGCGACGACGAAGATCCGACTGATCACCACGAAGACCCGGAACATCCGTCGCGCAGCCATCCGGTTTCGGGCATCCACGCGCTGGACAACATCACGGTCAACGACATTCTGGTGCCGCGCAGCGATGTCGACGGGATCAACCTCGACGACTCGATCGAAGAGATCATCGAACAACTGCGCCACAACAAGCGCACGCGCCTGCCGGTGTTTCACAGCGACATCAACCAGGTCGAAGCGGTGCTCAACACCCGGCAGATCCGCCACCTGCTCAACGATGGCACGCTGACCCGCGAAGCGTTGCTGGCCGCCAGCTACGAACCGTACTTCGTCCCGGAAAGCACGCCGCTGCAGCTGCAACTGCTGAACTTCCACAAACAGCAGCGTCGCCTGGGCATGGTGGTGGACGAGTACGGCGAAGTGCTGGGCATCGTCACCCTGGAAGACATTCTCGAAGAGATCGTCGGCGAATTCGAAAGCGAGCACAGCCTGGACAATCCGCACATTCATCCCCAGGGCGACGGGCGCATGGTGATCGACGGCACCGCGTCGATCCGCGAACTGAACAAATGCCTGGGCTGGCACCTGCCCAGCGACGGGCCGAAAACCCTCAACGGCCTGGTGACCGAAGCGCTGGAGACCATTCCGGAAAGCGCGGTGTGCCTGAAAATCGGACGTTACCGGCTGGAAATTCTCGAGACCGAGGAGAACCGCGTGAGCAAGGTGTTGATCTGGCATACGAGCTCGGTGCCCGCCAAGGTTTAAGCGTTTTTGTGACGAGGGAGCTTGCTCCCGCTCGGGCGCGCAGCGGCCGTAAATGTGTTGGGGTCGCTTCGCCACCCAGCGGGAGCAAGCTCCCTCACCACTGGAAGATCAATCGACGTCAATCCGCTGCATTCTTTTGCTCTTGTTTGATCGTTAGCCCCCTTCCTATAATCGAGGCGCTTACCCAAGCGCCGCCGAACCTCGTGCTTACCCCGCACAAGACAGGTTTCGGCTATTTCCACATCACCCCGGCGACTGTTCCTACTCGAAACAGCGACCGCGCCTCATCCCACATCCCTGGGTGCTCGACCATAATAATTCGCTCCAACGGAGCTCATGACTGTCAGGGATCACCGCATGACGACCAGTACCGCTTACAGCGCCACCGCGCCTGCCCAGCCGACCAACTCTGCCACCCGCGTGGCGACGGCGAGTTTCATCGGCACCGCCATCGAGTTCTACGACTTCTACGTCTATGCCACCGCCGCCGCATTGGTGATCGGGCCGGTGTTCTTCCCGCAAACCTCCGGCACTGCGCAGATGCTCTCGGCGTTTCTCACGTTCGGCATCGCTTTCCTCGCCCGACCGTTGGGTTCGGCGCTGTTCGGCCATTTCGGTGACCGCATCGGGCGCAAATCGACCCTGGTCGCCTCGCTGTTGCTGATGGGCGTGTGCACCACGCTGATTGGCGTACTGCCGGGTTACGACAGCATTGGCGCCTGGGCACCGATTCTGCTGTGTGTGCTGCGGTTCGGTCAGGGTTTGGGGCTGGGCGGCGAATGGGGTGGCGCGGCGCTATTGGCGACGGAAAACGCGCCCAAGGGCAAACGGGCGTGGTTCGGCATGTTCCCGCAGCTCGGCCCGTCTATCGGTTTTCTCGCGGCCAACGGCCTGTTCCTGACCCTGGCCATGACCCTCAACGACGAACAATTCCGCAGCTGGGGCTGGCGGATTCCGTTCCTGCTCAGCGCGGTGCTGGTGATGGTCGGTCTGTACGTGCGCCTCAAGCTCCACGAAACCCCGGTATTCGCCAATGCCATCGCTCGTCAGGAGCGGGTCAAGGTGCCGCTGGTCGAGCTGTTCAGCCAGTACTGGGCGCCAACCCTGCTCGGCGCGGCGGCGATGGTGGTGTGCTACGCGCTGTTTTACATCTCGACGGTATTTTCCCTGAGCTACGGCGTGTCCACCCTCGGCTACAGCCGGGAAACGTTCCTTGGATTGCTTTGCTTTGCCGTACTGTTCATGGCCGCCGCAACGCCGCTGTCCGCCTGGGCCAGCGACCGTTACGGGCGTAAACCGGTGCTGATCATCGGTGGCGTGCTGGCGATTCTGTCCGGATTCCTGATGGAACCGTTGCTGACACAGGGCTCGACCTGGGGCGTGGCGCTGTTCCTGTGCATCGAGCTGTTCTTGATGGGCGTGACGTTTGCGCCCATGGGTGCACTGCTGCCGGAGCTGTTCCCGACGCACGTGCGCTATACCGGCGCATCGGCCGCGTACAACCTCGGCGGCATTGTCGGCGCCTCGGCGGCACCGTTCTTCGCACAGAAACTGGTGGCGATGGGGGGGTTGAGTTATGTAGGCGGGTATGTGTCGGCGGCAGCGGTGCTGAGTTTGATTGCGGTGCTGTGCCTGAAGGAAACGCGTGGCAACGATCTGAATCAGGTTGCCTGACAGAAGATCAAAAGCTTCGCGAGCAGGCTCGCTCCCACATTTGGAATGCATTTCCCTGTGGGAGCGAGCCTGCTCGCGAATGCCGCGCCTCGGTTTACAGCTCTACAACAACAGCCTGAGACGCACGGGTTGCCTTGGCACGAGCAGCCTCAATCGACTCATCCCGCGCCAACGCCACGCCCATGCGGCGCTGACCGTTGACTTCCGGCTTGCCGAACAGACGCAACGCGGTATCCGGCTCGCTCAGCGCGGCGCCGAGGTTGGCGAAGGCGGTTTGAGTCGACTGCCCTTCCACCAGAATCACCGCCGAAGCCGAAGGGCCGAACTGACGGATCAGCGGCACCGGCAGGCCAAGAATGGCGCGGGCATGCAGCGCGAACTGCGACAGGTCCTGGGAAATCAGGGTCACCAGACCGGTGTCGTGCGGGCGCGGCGAAACTTCGCTGAACCACACCTGATCACCCTTGATGAACAACTCGACGCCGAACAGACCGCGACCACCCAGTGCCTCGGTCACGGCTTTGGCCACGCGCTCGGACTCGGCCAGGGCAATCGGGCTCATGGCCTGTGGCTGCCAGGACTCCTGATAGTCGCCCTTCTCCTGACGGTGACCGACCGGTGCGCAGAACGTGGTGCCACCGATGTGGCGCACGGTCAGCAGCGTGATTTCGTAATCGAAATCGATGAAGCCTTCGATGATCACCCGGCCTTTGCCGGCGCGGCCGCCTTCTTGCGCGTAATCCCAGGCTTTCTGCACGTCATCGGCGCTGCGCAGCAGGCTCTGGCCTTTGCCCGAGGAGCTCATGACCGGCTTGACCACGCACGGGAAGCCCAGGTCCTGGACGGCTTTGCTGTAGTCCTCGAAGGTGTCGGCAAAGTGGTACGGCGACGTTGGCAGGTCCAGCTCTTCAGCCGCCAGACGACGGATGCCTTCACGGTTCATGGTCAGTTGTGCGGCGCGCGCGGTCGGAATCACGGTGAAGCCTTCGGCTTCGAGTTCGACCAGAGTGGCGGTGGCGATCGCTTCGATTTCCGGCACGATGAAGTGCGGCTTCTCGGCTTCGATCACCGCACGCAGGGCGGCGCCATCGAGCATGTTGATCACGTGGCTGCGATGCGCAACCTGCATGGCCGGCGCGTTGGCGTAACGGTCGACGGCAATCACTTCAACGCCCAGGCGTTGCAGCTCGATCACCACTTCCTTGCCCAACTCACCACAGCCACACAGCAATACGCGGGTCGCGGTCGGCGACAATGGAGTTCCGATACGGGTCATCTCAGGTCCTCAAAGAAGCGGATCATCGAGGAAAGCAACGCCAGACGCGCTTTCCATGGGGAGAAAGCGCGGCATTTTACATGAACCCGAGGGTTTGGCTTCAGCTGGCGACAGCCTGTTTGCGCTCACGCCAGGCCATGATCAGCCAAACCGCAGTCACGCCGGCGAACTTCGAGGCCAGTGCGGTGATGATCACCGGCGGCGTCATCAGGTCGATCATGCCGAAGAAGATGAAGGTGTCGAGAGGAATGCTCAGCGCCGAGCTGATCCACAAGCGGTCACGCAACGGGCGTTTGGTGACGCTGAACACCAGCCAGTCGATGCATTCGGAGATCGCGAACGCCGTGGCGCTGGCCAGGGCGATGGACGGATCGGAAGTGACGTAGGACAGCACCAGCGCTGCCAGCATCGCCACGATGGCGCCGTGGCCGAAACGGGTCTGCACCATGTCGCGCAACACAAACACCAACCCGCCCCACGCCGACCAGATGATGTCCAGGTGGGGGGCGGTGGAAAAGGCGAAGTTGATCAGCACGACGCTGCTGATGTAGGCGATGAGAAAAATCATGGCGGCGACCTGGGAAATTGGCGCACAGGTTACTTGAGGAGAAGATTTCGGCCAAGTCAGCTTACGATTTGTATACAAGGTTGAGGCTTACCTGTGGCGAGGGAGCTTGCTCCCGTCAGGCTGCGCAGCAGTCCCTGCTTTCAAGAGCAAAAGAGGGGGCCGCTTCGCGCCCCGGCGGGAGCAAGCTCCCTCGCCACAAAAGCGCTTCGACCGATATCTCAGCGCTTGGCCGGGATCATCCACACCAATCCACTCGCCTTCGCCCGCTCATGACACAACCCCAGCACCACGCGGCGCTCGTCATTGGTCATGCGGCCCCAGCGGGTGATCTCCGCGACCGTACGCTGGCAGCCAGTACAAATGTCATCCTCATCCAGTGCGCAGATATTCACGCATGGCGAGGCGACAGGTCTTTCAGGCGTGCTCATTGTTCTTGCTCTACCAGATCACGCGCGTAGCGCTGCGAGTTATGCACATAGTGCGCGGCGCTCGCTTCGAGCATCTTCTTCTGCGGCTCGGTCAGCTCACGCACGACCTTGCCCGGCGAGCCCATCACCAGCGAACCATCCGGAATTTCCTTGCCCTCGCCGATCAGCGAATTGGCGCCAATGATGCAGTTCTTGCCGATCTTTGCGCCGTTGAGTATCACCGCGTTAATGCCGATCAGACTGTAATCGCCGACGGTGCAGCCATGCAGCATGGCGTTATGACCGATGGTCACGCCGGTGCCGATGGTCAGCGGATAGCCCATGTCGGTGTGCATCACCGTGCCGTCCTGGACGTTGCTGTTCTTGCCGATCAGGATCAGTTCGTTGTCGCCGCGCAGCACGGCGTTGAACCAGACGTTGGCGCCCTCTTCCAGTTTGACCTTGCCCACCAGCACGGCATTGGGCGCGACCCAGCTCTGTGGGTGGGTGTCGACGCGGGCGTCGCCCAGGCGGTATTTCATCTTGTTTTCCTCAGGGCTCACGATGACGGGCCATTCGAGCGATGGCTTCAGGTATTGATATAGCTTTTGGGGGGATGGTGCAGGCTGATCTGCTCGTCATAGAGCAGATTGATCAACTCGACGATCATGATCGCCGTCAGCCCCCAGATCTTGAATTCGCCGTAACGATAACTCGGCACATACCAGCTACGGCCCTGGTAATCGATACGGTGCGTGTGTTCGCGCGGGTCTTTGCGGAAGAATTCCAGCGGCACGTTGAAGACTGCAGCGATCTCGGCATCGTTGGCCTGGTATTCGACAAAGTCCGGGATCACCCCGACATAAGGCGTGACCTTGATCCCGTGCAGCGAAATCAACGGGCTGAGCGGGCCAATCACCTCGACCAGCCCCGGCGGCAGGCCGATTTCTTCCTCGGCCTCGCGCAGGGCGGTGAAAATCAGGTCAGGGTCTTCCGGGTCGCGGCGTCCGCCGGGAAAAGCAACCTCGCCGCCGTGGGTCGAGAGGCCGCTGGCGCGCAGGGTCAGCACCAGCTCGGGCTCGTCACTGCGGGTGATCGGCACCAGAACAGCGGCCTCGGGGAAACGTTTATCGGTCTCCAGCGTGCGCGGTGTGTGGTTGCTTACCCGATGCAGTAGCTCGTCCAGCATGAGTGTTCTCGATCTGTGCCTTACCCTGCATCATGCACCAATCATGGCAGCCGCCCAAGCCCCTCGCCGGGCCATGTCGCGAAACGACAACTTGCCGACCGGCACCGCTGCACGCCAAGATAGGCGCAGCATTCAGGAACCCCAGCATGAAATTTTGCAGCCAGTGCGGCAACCCGGTGACCCAGCGTATTCCCGAAGGCGACTCGCGGCTGCGATTTGTCTGTGACAGCTGTCAGACCATTCACTATCAAAACCCCAATATCGTGGCCGGTTGTGTCGCGACCTGGGGCAGCCAGGTGTTGCTCTGCCGCCGCGCCATCGAACCGCGCCTCGGTTACTGGACGCTGCCCGCCGGGTTCATGGAAAACGGCGAGACCATCGAGCAGGCCGCCGTCCGCGAAACCGCCGAGGAAGCCTGCGCCCGGGTGCGCAACCTGAGCATCTATACCCTGATCGACGTGCCGCACATCAGCCAGGTGCACGTGTTCTTTCGGGCCGAACTGGCCGATCTGGATTTCGCCGCCGGCCCCGAGAGCCTCGAAGTGCAACTATTCGACGAAGCCGACATTCCCTGGGACGAGCTGGCTTTCCGCACGGTGGGGCGTACCTTAGAATGCTTCTTCGCTGACCGCCGCGCCGAAACCTACCCGGTTCGCTCCGAGTCGATACCGCCGCTGGCTCAGCCTGCCATTGACTGACTCAAAAAATCCAAAGATCAAAAGATCACAGCCTTCGGCAGCTCCTACACTTAACACTGCGTCATTCTTGGGGAATCGTTTCAATGCGCTGGTTGCTTGCCCTGTTTTGCCTGTCGTTCGTCTCAGTCTCCCAAGCGTCCTTCGTGACCACCGTGACGCCGTCGAATACCCCGATGATCGAAAAAATCCTGGTGCTCAAATCGGCGCATCAACTGCAGTTGATTGCCGATGGAAAGCCGATCAAGACCTATCGCATCTCCCTGGGCAAGGGCGCGAAAAAAGGTCCGAAACTGATTGAAGGCGACAAACGCACCCCGGAAGGCTTCTATTGGATCGACTGGCGCAAGGTCAGCGAAAAATTCAACCTGGCGATGCACATCTCCTACCCGAACATCAGCGATTCGGCGCGCGCCCGGCGTGAAGGCGTCGAGCCTGGCGGGATGATCATGATCCACGGCACGCCCGACACCGAGGACACGCCCGAAGATCTGTTCCACACCCTGGACTGGACCGACGGCTGCATCGCCATGCGTAACATGGACATGCGCGAGGTCTGGGGCCTGGTGCCGGACGGCACGATGATCGAGATTCGCCCTTAAACGGACCGACAATCTGTGGCGAGGCAGCTTGCTCCCGCTCGGTTGCGAAGCAGTCGTAAAAGCTGAACACGCGGCACGTCAGACAGTTAGCGGTGACTGGGTTTGGGGCTGCTTCGCAGCCCAGCGGGAGCAAGCTCCCTCGCCACAGATGTGACCAACCACCGCTACCTTTGGTCGCTCTCGAAAAAATAAATCAAAAGATCGCAGCCTTCGGCAGCGCCTACAGGGGTGATACCACTCTCGACTGTAGGCGCTGCCGCAGGCTGCGATCTTTTGCTTTCTGCATGCCACCTCTAATACCACTTCAAGACAACCCGCCCATAACCCGCCATTTCATTGGACTACAGGCCAATTCCCTGCGTTGACATGGTATTCAAGTGGTATTAATTTTCGCCCCACAAGCGAGCAACAACAATCCTATACTCGCGCCGGAAATGACCTACATGAACGACCTCCAGGCCCTACGCCCAGATGACTCCCAGCCGACCCCGCTGTACTTGCAGCTGGCGCGCAATCTGGAATCGGCGATCCATGCCGGGCAGTGGAAGGCCGAGCAGGCGATGCCGTCCGAGCGCAACCTCAGCGAGCAACTGGGGATCTCCCGGGTCACCGCCCGCAAGGCGCTGGAAGTCCTGCTCGATCAAGGTCTGATCCGCCGCCTGCAAGGTTCCGGCACCTTCATCACACCCCGCCTGGAACAACCACTGTCGCGCCTCTCGGGATTCAGCGAAATGCTCCGCCTCAAGGGCTTCGTGCCCAGCTCGCAGTGGCTGGAGCGCGAAGTAACCCTGCCGACCCACGAAGAACTGATCCGCCTGAGCCTGTCGCCGAACGACAAGGTCGCGCGCATGAAACGCCTGCGCAAGGCCGACGACACGGTGATGGCGATCGAGATGAGCACCCTGCCCGCCTCGATCATGCCCAAGCCGCAACAGGTCGGCGATTCGCTCTACGAATACCTCGACGGCATCGGCAAACCGATCGTCCGCGCCCTGCAGCACATTCAGGCGATCAACGCCTCGGACGAGTTCGCCGCACTGGTCGGCATCGCCCCCGGCACCGCCATGCTGCTGATGACCCGGGTCGGCTACCTCGAAGACAACACGCCGATCGAAGTCACCGACACCTATTGCCGCAACGACTACTACGACTTTGTTGCAGAGCTTCGTAGATAAAAGAGCTTCGTAGATAAAGAGCTGCGTCGATAAGCGCGGCCAAAAGCGAGAACCAAAATGTCCGAAGACAACATCCTTACCGCCAGCGGCTGGATTCGCGGCCGGCTGATCCACGAACACGGCAAAGTCGTGTCGATCGAAGGCGTGCCGTGCGATCCGGCCGACAATGACCTGCCCTATCTGCTGCCGGGTTTCATCGACCTGCACGTCCACGGCGGTGGCGGCAAAGACATCATGGAAGGCGCCAGCGCCTTCGAAACCATCACCAAAACCCACGTGCGCTTCGGCACCACCTCGCTGCTGGCCACCACCATGACCGCGCCGAGCGCCGAGATCTCCAGTGTGCTCAAAGAGGTCGGAGCATTCTGCGAACAGCGTCCGCAAGGCGCCGCGCGGGTACTCGGCGTGCACCTGGAAGGCCCGTACATCAACCCCGGCAAACTCGGCGCGCAACCAAACTTCGCCCACACCGCGTTGATGGCCGAAGTCGAGGAATACCTGGCACTGGCGCCGATCCGCGTGATCACCATCGCCCCGGAAATCGCCGGCCACGACGGTTTGATCCGTGAGCTGAGCAGTCGTGGCATCCGCATGCAGATCGGCCACACCCTCGGCAGCTACGAGGAAGGCGTCGCCGCCCTGGAGGCTGGTGCCACCAGCTTCACCCATTTGTACAACGCCATGAGCCCGCTGCATCACCGCGAGCCGGGGATCGTTGGCGCCGCGCTGGCCCACGCCAAGTTCGCCGAGCTGATCCCGGATCTGCTGCACGTGCACCCCGGTGCGATCCGCGTGGCCCTGCGTTCGATCCCGTGCCTGTATTGCGTCACCGACTCGACCGCCGCCGCCGGCATGCCCGACGGTGAATACAAACTCGGCAGCCACACCGTGACCAAATGCCTGGGCGGCGTGCGCCTGCCCGACGGCACGCTGGCCGGCAGCACCCTGACCATGGATCAGGCCCTGCGCAATCTGGTGAAGATCGGTTTGCCGATCAGCCAGGCCTCGCAACGTCTTTCGCAATTCCCCGCCGACTACCTCGGCATCACCGAACGCGGGCGCCTTGAACCAGGCGCCTGGGCCGACTGCGTGCGGCTGGATCGCTCACTCACACTGACCGCCGTCATGGTCGAAGGAGAAGACATTGACTTCAAAAATGCTTGAAGAGGCACTGTCCTCGTTCGAGGCCGTGCAAGCCCAACTGGAGCAACTCGATCCACAGATGATCGAGATCGCCGGGCGCCTGCGCCGTCAGCCGCCGCAAGTGGCGATGACCGTCGCGCGCGGCAGCTCCGACCACGCGGCGAGCTACTTCGCCTACCTGACCATGCAGCAGCTGGGCGTGCCGGTGGCGTCGTTGCCGATGTCGGTGGTGACCATGCAACAGGCGCCGTTGAAGGTCAGCGGTCAGGTCGCGTTCGCTTTTTCGCAGTCGGGTCAGAGCCCGGATCTGGTCAACAGCCTGCGCCTGTTGCGCAAGCGTGGCGCACTCAGCGTGTCGATGGTCAACGCCGCCGATTCGCCACTGGAAGCGGCCTGTGAATTCAGCCTGCCGTTGCTCGCCGGTACCGAAAGCAGTGTCGCGGCGACCAAGAGCTTCATCGCCACCCTCAGCGCCAGCGCCCGTCTGATCGCGCACTGGAAAGAAGACAGCGAACTGCTGCAAGCGCACAACGCCCTGCCCGAAGGCCTGCGCGAAGCGGCGCAACAGGACTGGAGCGCAGCGATCGATGCGCTGCGCGATTGTGAACGCCTGATGGTCATCGGCCGTGGTGCCGGTTTCGCCATCGCGCAGGAAGCCGCGCTGAAGTTCAAGGAAACCTCGGCGATCCAGGCCGAAGCGTTCAGCAGCGCCGAAGTCCGTCACGGCCCGATGGCGCTGATCGACGAGCACTACCCGCTGCTGGTGTTCGCCCCGCGCGGTGCCGAGCAGGCGGGCCTGGTCAGCCTGGCGGCAGAGATGCGTCAACGCGGCGCCCGCGTGTTGCTCGCCGCGCCGGACGACATTCTCGAACGCGACCTGACCCTGAGCCGCGCCGAACACCCGGCCCTCGACCCGATTCTGGCGATCCAGAGTTTCTACGTGATGGCCGCAGGCCTGGCCGTGGCCCGGGGCATGGACCCGGATCAGCCGCGCCACCTGAGCAAAGTGACCCGTACCCACTGATAACCAAGACGGACGACGAATCCCCCTGTAGGAGCTGCCGAAGGCTGCGATCTTTTGATCTGGTTTTTATGGATCAAGATCAACAGATCGCAGGCTTCGGCAGCTCCTACAGGGCTCAGCGAAACCGTGAGATCGCGATGCAGGCATTCAGCAACACCGTGGAATCGCGACATTCCGAACTACTGATGAGACCGAGCCATGCACAACAACAATAAAGAGCTGACCCTCAGCGCCCCGCTCAGCGGCCCGGTGCTCACGCTCGCCAAAGTCCCGGACGCGGTGTTCGCCAGCGGCGCGATGGGTGACGGGATTGCCATCGATCCGCTGAACGACACCCTGTATTCGCCCTGCGCCGGCGTGATCATCCATGTCGCCCGCACCGGCCATGCACTGACGGTACGCGCTGACAACGGCGCAGAAATCCTCCTGCACCTGGGCCTCGACACCGTTGAACTGAACGGCGAAGGTTTCTCGATGCTGGTCAAGGAAGGCACGCGGGTCAGCAAGGGCCAACCGTTGTTGCGCTACGACCTGGACAAGGTCGGCCAGCAGTGCAAAAGCCTGGTCAGCCTGTTGATCCTGACCAACAGCCAGGATTTTCAGGTACGACCGATCACGCTCAAAGCGGTGAAGGTCGGCGACCCCTTGCTGCACATCATTGCCCGCAACGGCGCCACGGCGGATGTTGAAGACATTGGCGGACCTGAGGTGCGTGGGCATGTATTGGTCGCTCATCGCGGCGGCTTGCATGCGCGCCCCGCCGCACTGATTCGTCAGACCGCACAAGGTTTCAAGAGCCAGTCGCAGCTGCACTTCGCCGGCAAATCGGCGCCGTGCAACAGCCTGATCGGTCTGATGGGACTGGCCATCGGCGAGCAGGATGACGTGCAAGTCAGCTGTCAGGGGCCGGATGCCGAAGCCGCGCTGCACGCCTTGCTCAACGCGTTGGCGACCGCTCTGCCCGAAGAGCATCACGCTGCCGCACCGGTCAGCGTGGCACCGCGCCAGCGCCCGGCCGAAGCGGGTGTGCTGCAGGGCGTGTGCGCCGCACCGGGGCTGGTCGGCGGACCACTGTTCCGCTTGAACGCGATCAACCTGCCGGCGGATGCGGGCAAGCATGATCCGCGGGTGCAACAGCAGGTTCTGGACGCGGCGCTGAATCAGGTACGCGACGAAATCCACGCCACGCTCGCTCAAGCGAAAAGGCACAAGAACACCGACGAAGAAGCGATCTTCGCCGCGCATCTGGCATTGCTCGACGACCCGGCCCTGCTCGACGCCGCGCAGCACGCCATCGATCAAGGCACCGCGGCGACTCACGCCTGGAGCCAGTCGATCGATGTGCAGTGCGAGGTGCTGCAACACACCGGCAGCGCGCTGTTGGCCGAACGCGCCAACGACCTGCGCGACCTCAAGCAACGGGTGCTGCGCGCGCTGCTCGGAGAAGCCTGGCATTACGAGGTGCCGGCCGGCGCCATCGTCGCCGCGCATGAACTGACCCCGTCGGATCTGCTGCAACTCAGCGCCCAAGGGGTCGCCGGGTTGTGCATGGCCGAAGGCGGCGCGACGTCGCACGTAGCGATTCTGGCACGGGGCAAAGGTCTGCCGTGCCTGGTGGCGTTGGGCTCGGCTTTGCTCGATCAGCCGCAAGGGCAATCAGTGGTGCTGGATGCTGACGGCGGTCGCCTTGAATTGACGCCGAACACTGAGCGTCTGGCCGAAGTCCAGCAAGCGCAAATCGACCGCCAACAACGCCGCGACGCCCAACAAGCCAAAGCGCATCTGCCGGCGGAGACGCGCAATGGCGTGACCATCGAAGTGGTCGCCAATGTCGCCTCCAGCCATGAAGCAGCCGACGCGTTCGCCAATGGCGCCGATGGCGTCGGCCTGCTGCGCACCGAGTTTCTGTTCGTTGACCGGCAAACCGCGCCGGACGTCGAAGAACAGCGCATCGCCTATCAAGCCGTGCTCGATGCCATGGGTGAGCATTCGGTGATCATCCGCACCATCGACGTCGGCGGCGACAAGCAACTCGACTACCTGCCGCTACCCGCCGAAGCCAACCCGGTACTGGGCCTGCGCGGCATTCGTCTGGCTCAGGCCCGCCCGGAAATCCTCGATCAACAACTGCGCGCGCTGCTGCAAGTCAGCCCGCTGCGCCGTTGCCGGATCCTGTTGCCGATGGTCACCGAAGTCGACGAACTGCTGCACATCCGTCAACGGGTCGATGCGCTGTGCCTGGAGCTGGGCATCAGCCAGCGTCCGGAAATCGGCGTGATGATCGAAGTCCCCGCCGCGGCATTGCAAGCCGAACAACTGGCCGAACACGCCGACTTCCTCTCGATCGGCACCAACGACCTGTCGCAATACACCTTGGCGATGGACCGCGACCACGCAGGTTTAGCCGCCCGGGTCGATGCCTTGCACCCGGCGCTGCTTCGGTTGATTGCCATGACCTGCGCAGGCGCGGCGGTGCACAAGCGTTGGGTCGGCGTGTGCGGCGCCCTCGCCTCCGATCCGTTGGCGACGCCGGTGCTGATCGGCCTGGGCGTTACTGAACTGTCGGTCAGCCCGGTGCAGATCGGTGAAATCAAGGACCGCGTGCGCCAGTTGCACGAGGCCGAATGCCAACGCCTCAGCCACGACCTGCTCAAACTGAACAGCGCCGCTGCGGTACGTCACGCCTGCCACCAGCATTGGCCTCTGCACTAACAACAAGCTCTCTATTAAAGAGCAGGGAGAACCACCATGTACCAACTCTTCATCGAAGGCCTGCAACGCCTCGGCCGTGCGCTGATGCTGCCGATCGCGATCCTGCCGATTGCCGGCCTGCTGCTGCGTCTGGGTGACACCGACCTGCTGAACATCGCGATCATTCACGATGCCGGCCAAGTGATCTTCGCCAACCTGGCAATGATCTTTGCCATCGGCATCGCCGTCGGGTTCGCCAAGGACAACAACGGCACTGCGGGTCTGGCCGGGGTGATCGGTTACCTGGTGATGATCTCCACCCTCAAGGTGCTCGACCCGAGCATCAACATGGGCATGCTTGCCGGAATCGTCAGCGGCCTGATGGCCGGCGCGCTGTACAACCGCTTCAAGGACATCAAACTGCCGGAATACCTGGCGTTCTTCGGCGGGCGGCGTTTCGTGCCGATCGTCACGGGTTTTGCGGCGGTCGCACTGGGCGTGGTGTTCGGCTACATCTGGCCGCCGATCCAACACGGCATCAACAGCTTCGGCACCCTGATGATGGAAAGCGGCAGCTTCGGCGCCTTCGTCTTCGGCGTGTTCAACCGCCTGCTGATCGTCACCGGCCTGCACCACATCCTCAACAACATGGCGTGGTTCGTGTTCGGCAACTTTACCGACCCGACTACCGGCGCACTGGTCACCGGCGACCTGTCGCGCTACTTCGCCGGCGATCCGAAGGGCGGCCAGTTCATGACCGGCATGTTCCCGATGATGATCTTCGGCCTGCCGGCGGCGTGCCTGGCGATGTACCGCAACGCCCTGCCGGAGCGCCGTAAGGTCATGGGCGGGATCTTCCTGTCGATGGCCCTGACCTCGTTTTTGACCGGCGTGACCGAGCCGATTGAATTCGCCTTCATGTTTTTGGCACCGCTGCTGTATCTGCTGCATGCGCTGCTGACCGGGTTGTCGATGGCGATCACCAATGCGCTGAACATCCACCTCGGCTTCACCTTCTCCGGCGGCTTCATCGACATGGTGCTGGGTTGGGGGCGCTCAACCAATGGCTGGCTGGTGATCCCGGTCGGGCTGGCGTATGCCGTGGTGTATTACGCGGTGTTTGATTTCTGTATTCGCCGTTTCAATCTGAAGACGCCGGGACGTGAGGACGTGGCTGTTAGTGAAAAAGCCGTACTCACTGAAAACGAAAGGGCCAGTGCTTACATCAAGGCATTGGGTGGCGCTGAGAATCTGCTGACGGTCGGCGCCTGCACCACGCGTCTGCGCCTGGAGATGGTCGATCGCAACAAGGCATCCGATGCTGATCTGAAAGCGCTGGGTGCGATGGCGGTTGTGCGTCCGGGCAAGGGTGGCAGCTTGCAAGTGGTTGTCGGGCCGCTGGCCGACAGCATTGCCGATGAGATTCGCCTGGCGATGCCGGCACTGGGTCGCGCACTGATGGCCGCGCCTGCTGCGGTGATCGAGGAATCCAAAGCCGTGCTGGTCGCGGCCCCCGAAGCTCAGCAATGGCTGACGGCACTGGGCGGCAGCGACAATGTGCTGCAACTGGAGTGCATCGCCCTGACGCGCATTCGCCTGCAACTGGCCGATGGTAAAGCGTTGTCCGAGGCTCAATTGAAAGAGTTGGGGTGTCAGGGCGTCAGCCAGTTGGAAGGTGGGGTCTGGCATTTGCTGATTGGCGAGAAAGCGGCGAGTTTGAGTGGGGCGATTGAGGCCTTGGTCAATCGACGTGAGCCACTGTCTGTGTAGGGGCCTGTCAACTGTCAGGTCTGACAGTTGACCCTCTCAAACGCCAAGCCTACGTTGGCTGTATCAGGCAGTACATCCAGTAGCCGTCGCCGTGATGTTTGTTCGATTCGATCTGACATGGAGGAGATCAATATGAGCTCACTATCTGATGAAGAGCGCCGCTCTGAACTTGAACGTTTCAAGTCTTACGGTGGCTCCGAGAAAGCCGGCGTAAAGGTGGAAGACTTCCGGGAAAACTACCAAAAAGTTCACGGAGCGATTGCCAAAAAGGAAATGACCAGCCTGCTGAATTCACTGGATGCCAATGGTGACGGTGTCATCACATGGGAGGAATATCTCGCCGACTACATGGGCGGCGAGGTTGCTCAATAAGCTCCCGGTGAGCTTTTGCGCTACGTAAAAAACCCGGCTATTGCCGTAATGCTCCTCACTTAAGCCCGACACTGTAACTGTGGCGAGGGAGCTTGTCGGATCGCCGCACCGTCCCGCTGGGTCGCGAAGCGGCCCCAAAAGAGGGACTGCTACGCAGTCCAGCGGGAGCAAGCTCCCTCGCCACGGGTTTCAATTGAACGCAAAATTTCTTAAGTGAACAGCATTAGGCTATTGCCGGTTTTTTTTGTCAGGTCTGCGGATCAACTCGGTCCAGTGCACGGTTTACCGCCAGTTCGGCGAGCATGACGATTTGCTGGATCGCCAATGCGGTGCTGCGTTGCAGGCCGCTGAGTTCGTTGGCGAAGTTGCTGGCCATGGCACTGGCGCAGGCCAACGATTCGTAGGCGTGGGCCAGCAGGGTTTCGGTGTCGATGCCGGGATTGACCAGGAACATCGTGCTCGGCTGGCGCGGCTGGGCCGGTTGCGGGCTCAGGTAAAAATCGAGGGCGCGTTTGATGGCTTCGCGGTTTTTGGCGAGGTCTTCGGCGCGGATGGCTTCGGCGAGTGGGGTGGTGGGTTCGTGGGGTGGATCGGGGATTAGCTTGTCCAAAGTTCAACTCCTGCTACAGCTAGCGTGAATGCCATCGTTCGCCGGATCTCACGCGGCGAAGAGGTGGCAGCTATGTGCAGGGTGAGATCCACCGGAGCAGGCAACCGGCCAGACCGAAGTCTGCCCGCACACAGCCGCCATAAAGCAGGCAGCAGATTGAGCTGGCGCCAATTATCGTAGCGTTGGCGCTAGTTGCAAGCTTTCCGGGGATCTCACGCCCGGTCGCTGAATTGGCAGCGACAAGAAAAGCCTAGAGACCGGACGTCCGACGGACAACCTGAAAACCTTGTGGGAAGGTTCTGGTAATTCCACACACCCTTAAACACAGAACATCCCCCTGTAGGAGCTGCCGAAGGCTGCGATCTTTTGACTTTGGCTTCCCACAATCAAAGGCAAGATCAAAAGATCGCAGCCTTCGGCAGCTCCTACAGGTGAGTAATGCAGATTGGTCGGCTCTCAGGCCGCCATCGCTGACAAGCCAGCCCCCACAAAAACCAACATCAGACCGCATCCGCTTCCCACCACTCAACAGGATGAGCGTTAGCTCGGCTGCAGCTCTTGATCTTGATCCACGGGCGACGTCGGCAGGCTGAGCGCAGGGATTGATCCGGGCGTGGGAGCGCAGCGACCGTTTGGCGAAGCCAAACACAGCGAGAGGAGGTGCAGCGAAGCAAACCGTAGGCGCTGCGCCCGGATCGATCCCGGAGCGAAGGGACCCCGAGCCCCAGCGAGCGGGCCGAACGTAGGAGCAAGCGTTTTTTTGCTTACTTTTTTTAGGCGTTTGTAAAAAAAGTGAGTCGCCGTAAGGGCGAAACCGCCAGCCGCAGCACCCGAAGAAACGGATATTCACTCAATCAGACAGAGCATGGTCGCCTGTCAGGGCGCCATCGCGAGCAGGCTCACTCCTACAGAAAAGCAAATCGCAGGCAACAAAAAACCCGCAGACAATCACTCATCTGCGGGTTTCTCGTTCCAGCGGCAGAAAGATCAGAAATCTTCCAACCGCCACACCTCATAAGCCGGCGTCTCGTAAGGGTGGCTCACCTTAAGGGCAGCCACCACATCACGAATCAACTCGTCACAAACGACAAGCTCAACCTTCCATTCCTCAACTTGCTCGACCTGCCCCGCTTCCCCAATAAACGGCTGACTGCCATCCAACGGACGAAACTGGCCCAAGCCAAGCACCTGCCAAGCACAGTGGTCATAGTCACCGATCCGCCCACCACCGGCAGCGAACACAGCCCCTTTGACCACCTCGACATGACTGTCAGGAACAAAAAACGCCAGCTTGTACACAGGCCTTAGTTCACCCAGACGCGCGCGTTACGGAACATGCGCATCCAAGGAGCATCCTCGGTCCAGTCTTCCGAACGCCACGAGTTCTGCACCGCACGGAACACACGCTCCGGGTGCGGCATCATGATCGTCACACGGCCATCACGGCTGGTGAGACCGGTGATCCCGCGCGGCGAACCGTTCGGGTTGGCCGGGTAGGCTTCGGTGACCTTGCCGTGGTTGTCGACAAAACGCATCGCCACGCAACCGGACAGATCGGCTTCCAGCAGGGCTTCTTCGCTGGAGAACTCGGCATGGCCTTCACCGTGAGCAATGGCGATCGGCATACGCGAACCGGCCATGCCCTGCAGGAAGATCGAGTTCGATTCCTGGATCTGCACCATCGCCACGCGCGCTTCGAACTGCTCGGAGCGGTTGCGCACGAAGTGCGGCCAGAACTCGCTGCCCGGGATCAGCTCGTGCAAGTTGGACATCATCTGGCAACCGTTGCACACGCCGAGGGTGAAGCTGTCGTTACGTTCGAAGAAGCCCTGGAACGCATCGCGGGCGCGGCTGTTGAACAGCGCCGACTTGGCCCAGCCTTCACCGGCGCCGAGAACGTCGCCGTAGGAGAAACCACCGCACGCCACCAGACCTTTGAACTCGTTCAGGTCGACGCGGCCGGCCAGAATGTCGCTCATGTGCACGTCGATCGCGTTGAAACCGGCGCGGTCGAACGCGGCGGCCATTTCCACCTGACCGTTGACGCCCTGCTCACGCAGCACGGCAACCTGTGGGCGGATGCCTTTCTTGATGTAAGGCGCGGCGATGTCCTGGTTGACGTCGAAGCTCAGCTTGACGCTCAGGCCCGGGTTGTCTTCTTCCAGCAGCGCGTCGAACTCTTGCTCGGCGCAGTCGGCGTTATCGCGCAGACGCTGGATCTGGTAGCTGGTCTCGGCCCACTGACGTTGCAGCAGACGACGCTGGCCTTCGAACACGGTGTCACCGTTGAAGGTGATGTTGATCTGGCCATTGTTGATCGGCTGACCGATCACCGACACGCAGTCGCCCAGACCGGCCGCGCTGAACTGCGCGAGGATGTCTGGCGTCGCGTCCTGACGAACCTGGATAACGGCACCCAGCTCTTCGTTGAACAGGATCGCGGCGATTTCTGCCGAGTTTTCGGCAACGCTGTCCAGGTTCAGGCTCAGACCGCAGTGGCCGGCAAAGGCCATTTCCACCACGGAGGTCAGCAGACCACCGTCGGAACGGTCGTGGTAAGCCAGCAGGTGACCGTCGGCGTTGAGGCCCTGGATCACCGCGAAGAAGGCTTTGAGGTCTTCGGCGTCATCGACGTCCGGCGCCTGCTTGCCGAGCTTGCCGTGAACCTGGGCAAGGATCGAGGCGCCCATGCGGTTCTGGCCGCGACCGAGGTCGATCAGGATCAGGTCGGTGGTGCCCTTGTCCATGCGCAGTTCCGGGGTCAGGGTCTGACGGATGTCAGCCACTGGCGCGAAACCGGTCACGATCAGCGACATCGGCGAGGTCACGGTTTTTTCTTCGCCATTGTCGTTCCAGCGGGTGGCCATGGACATCGAGTCCTTGCCCACCGGGATGGTGATGCCCAGCTCAGGGCACAGTTCCATACCGACCGCTTTCACGGTGTCGTAAAGACGTGCGTCTTCACCCGGGTGGCCGGCAGCGGACATCCAGTTCGCCGACAGTTTGATGTCGGAGATCTTGTTGATGCGCGAAGCGGCAATGTTGGTCAGGGTTTCGCCGATGGCCATGCGGCCCGACGCCGGAGCGTCCAGCAGAGCCAGCGGAGTGCGCTCGCCCATTGCCATGGCTTCACCGGTGTAGACGTCGAAGCTGGTGGCGGTGACGGCCACGTCGGCCACCGGGACCTGCCATGGGCCGACCATCTGGTCACGGGCCACGAGGCCGGTGATGGTGCGGTCGCCGATGGTGATCAGGAAGCTTTTGCTCGCCACTGCAGGGTGGTGCAGAACGCGCTCGATGCTTTCAGTGATGTCGAGGTTCGACGGATCGAAGTCATCGCCCAGCTCGGCTTCGCGAACCACCGAACGGTGCATGCGCGGCGCCTTGCCCAGCAACACTTCCAGTGGCATGTCCACCGGGTTGTTGCCGTAGTGGCTGTCGGTCACGGTCAGTTGCGGCTCGGCAGTGGCTTCGCCGACCACGGCGAACGGGCAACGCTCGCGTTCGCAGATCGCCTGGAAGCGCTCGAAGTCTTCCGGGCCGACCGCCAGAACGTAACGTTCCTGGGATTCGTTGGACCAGATTTCGTGCGGGGCCATGCCCGGCTCGTCGTTCGGAATGTTGCGCAGTTCGAAACGGCCACCGCGGTCGCCGTCGTTGACCAGTTCCGGGAAGGCGTTGGACAGACCGCCCGCGCCCACGTCGTGGATGAAGCTGATCGGGTTCTTGTCGCCCAGCTGCCAGCAACGGTCGATGACTTCCTGGCAACGACGCTCCATTTCAGGGTTTTCACGCTGAACGGAAGCGAAGTCCAGATCCGCCGAGCTGGTGCCGGTGGCCATGGAAGAAGCGGCGCCGCCGCCCAGACCGATCAGCATCGCCGGGCCGCCGAGCACGATCAGCTTGGAGCCAACGACGATTTCGCCTTTCTTGACGTGTTCTTCACGGATGTTGCCCATGCCGCCAGCCAACATGATCGGCTTGTGGTAACCGCGAACTTCATCACCGTGCGGGGTGCTGATCGATTGTTCGAAGGTACGGAAGTAGCCGGTCAGGGCCGGACGACCGAATTCGTTGTTGAACGCGGCGCCGCCCAGCGGGCCTTCGATCATGATGTCCAGCGCGGTAACGATGCGCTCAGGCTTGCCGTACGGCACTTCCCACGGCTGTTCGAAGCCCGGGATCTGCAGGTTGGATACGGTGAAACCGGTCAGGCCGGCCTTTGGCTTGGCGCCACGGCCGGTTGCACCTTCGTCGCGAATCTCGCCACCGGAACCGGTGGAGGCGCCCGGGAACGGGGCAATCGCGGTCGGGTGGTTGTGGGTTTCCACCTTCATCAGGATGTGCACCGGTTCCTGCACCGCGCCGTACTGGCGGGTTTCCGGATCCGGGAAGAAGCGGCCGGCCACGTTGCCGACGATCACCGAAGCGTTGTCCTTATAAGCGGACAGCACGCCTTCGTTGTGCATCTGATAGGTGTTCTTGATCATGCCGAACAGGCTTTTTTCCTGGCTCTCGCCGTCAATATCCCAACTGGCGTTGAAGATCTTGTGGCGGCAGTGCTCGGAGTTGGCCTGGGCGAACATCATCAGTTCGATGTCGTGCGGGTTGCGCTTCAAACCGTTGAAGGCGTTGACCAGGTAATCGATCTCGTCTTCGGCCAGGGCCAGGCCCAGCTCGGTGTTGGCCTTTTCCAGTGCGGCGCGGCCGCCACCGAGGATGTCGATCGCGGTCAACGGCTTCGGCTCGGCGTGGCTGAACAGCCCGGCGGCCTGTTCAAGGTTGGCCAGAACGATCTGGGTCATGCGGTCATGCAGCACGTCGGCGATTTGCTGAGCTTCAGCTTCGCTGAACTGGCCGGCCACGTAGAACGCGATACCGCGTTCCAGGCGCTGGATCTTGCTCAGGCCGCAGTTGCGGGCGATGTCGCTGGCCTTGCTCGACCATGGCGAGATGGTGCCGAAACGCGGCAACACCAGGAACAGACGACCGGTCGGCTCTTGTACCGGAACGCTTGGGCCGTACTTCAGAAGGCGCGCAAGCACCTGCTGTTCGTCGCCGGTCAGGACGCCGGTGACTTCGGCGAAGTGAGCGAATTCAGCATACAGGCCACTGACAGCTGGAACCTTCTGGCTCAGTTGCTCAAGGAGTTTGCTGTGGCGAAAGGCAGAAAGGGCAGGAGCGCCGCGCAGGATCAACATCTTCGGGACAGCCTCGGGAAGGGGTGTGCTTTGAGGCCGTGCATTCTAGCCTAAACCGCCCTCAACATCACCCGAAACGCTACGCACGGTTGCACTCGGATATCAATCTGTGTTTCTGCCTTTGAAGTCAGATTTAACGGGGCTGTGACGCCGGCTTATTTTTACTGTAACAAAATGCCCTTTAGCCCCATTCCTGCGGGGTTTCGGCCAGATTTGTGATCTCTAGCAGACAAGCCCTTCACTGTCGAGATATGGCGCCCGCAGCCGTTTGCGTATACTGCGCAGATGTTTTTCCCAACGGCTTTGCGTCCGCGGTACGCCAAATGGCTGATCGCAACCGGACTCTTCCTGATGCTCGGTGGCTGTGTTGATAAACCCAACACACTCGAGCGCGTAAAGGAGGATGGTGTGCTGCGGGTGATTACCCGTAACAGCCCCGCCACCTACTTTCAGGATCGCAGCGGTGAAACCGGCTTCGAATACGAGCTGGTGAAGCGCTTCGCCGACGATTTGGGGGTCGAGCTGAAGATCGAGACGGCCGACAACCTCGACGACCTGTTCGACCAGATCGGCAAACCGAACGGCCCGGTGCTGGCGGCGGCCGGCCTGGTCAGCAGCGAAGAACGCAAGAAGCAGGTGCGGTTCTCCCACTCCTACCTCGAAGTCACCCCGCAGATCATCTACCGCAACGGCCAGTCGCGGCCGACCGATCCCGGTGATCTGGTCGGCAAGAAGATCATGGTGCTCAAGGGCAGCACCCACGCCGAACAGCTGGCGGAGCTGAAAAAGAAATTTCCTGGTATCGAATACGAAGAATCCGACGCCGTTGAAGTGGTCGACCTGTTGCGCATGGTCGATGAAGGCCAGATCGACCTGACGCTGGTCGATTCCAACGAAGTGGCGATGAACCAGGTGTACTTCACCAACATCCGCGTGGCCTTCGACCTTGGCGATGCGCGCAGCCAGAGCTGGGCCGTGGCCGCCGGCGAAGACAACAGCCTGCTCAACGAGATCAACGCCTACCTCGACAAGGTGCAGAAAAACGGCACCCTGCAGCGCCTGAAGGACCGTTATTACGGCCACGTCGATGTCCTCGGCTACATGGGCGCCACCACCTTCGCCCAGCACTTGCAGCAGCGCCTGCCCAAATACGAACAGCACTTCAAGACCTACGCCAAGAAAGAGAAAGTCGACTGGCGCCTGCTCGCGGCCATCGGTTATCAGGAGTCGCTGTGGCAACCTGCGGTCACCTCGAAGACCGGCGTGCGCGGCCTGATGATGCTGACCCAGAACACGGCTCAGGCCATGGGCGTATCGAACCGTCTCGATCCCAAGCAAAGCATCATGGGCGGCGCCAAATACCTGGCCTACATGAAGGATCAGCTCGACGAATCGATTCAGGAGCCGGACCGCACCTGGTTCGCCCTGGCGGCTTACAACGTCGGCAGCGGCCACCTCGATGACGCACGCAAACTGGCGTCCCGCGAGGGCCTGAACCCGGACAAGTGGCTGGACGTGAAGAAGATGCTGCCACGCCTGTCGCAGAAGCAGTGGTACAGCAAGACCCGCTACGGCTACGCCCGGGGCGGCGAGCCGGTGCATTTCGTGGCGAACATCCGTCGCTACTACGACATCCTGACCTGGGTAACCCAGCCGCAGCTTGAAGGCGACCAGGTGGCTGAAGGCAATCTGCATGTGCCGGGGATCGACAAGACCAAGCCGGCGCAGGAGCCAGCCCCGCTCTAAAAGCAAAAGATCGCAGCCTTCGGCAGCTCCTACAGGTGTACTCAAAAACCTGTAGGAGCTGCCGAAGGCTGCGATCTTTTGATCTTCAGCCCTTCAAAGCGGCAGCCAGGATCAACGCTTTCATCTCGGAAACAGCCGACTTGAAGCCGACGAACAACGCATGCGCCACCAGCGCATGGCCGATGTTCAGTTCGTTGATGCCCTTGATCGCCGCCACAGCTTCGACGTTGTGGTAGTGCAAGCCGTGCCCGGCATTGACGATCAGACCCTGAGCCAGACCGAACGCCACACCGTCCGCCACACGCTTCAACTCTTCAGCAACTTCGCTCGGTGTTTCGGCATCGGCGTAACGCCCGGTGTGCAGCTCGATGGCCGGTGCGCCGACGCGCTTGGACGCGGCGATCTGACGCTCGTCGGCATCGATGAACAGCGACACTTCGCTGCCGATCTTCGACAGGCGCTCGACCGCCGCCCTGATGCGCTCTTCCTGCCCCGCCACATCCAGACCGCCCTCGGTGGTCAGCTCTTGACGGGTCTCCGGGACCAGGCAGATGTGCGCCGGACGGATGCGCTCGGCAAACGCCATCATTTCTTCGGTGACACCCATTTCGAAGTTCATGCGGGTCTGCAGCACATCCTTGAGCAGCAACACGTCGCGCTCCTGAATGTGCCGACGGTCTTCACGCAGGTGCACGGTGATGCCGTCGGCGCCCGCCTCTTCCGCGTCCAGCGCTGCCTTGACCGGATCCGGGTAGCGCGTGCCACGGGCCTGACGCAGGGTGGCGACGTGGTCGATGTTCACGCCAAGAAGAATGCGATTGCTGGTGGTCACGGATGCGCTCCTGAAGGGAAAGATTCGGCGCACAGCATATCAGGGCTTGCGAAATAGCTCGCGGCTGACGAGGGGACGACCGCCCAGATGAACCGCCAGCGCCTGACGCATCAGACGCTTGGCTGCCGAGAGTGCACCGGGGGCTGTCCAGTCGGCTTCGGCCATGGCCAGTAATTCAACGCCGTTGAACAGGCCCGGTTGCAGCAGGTAGACACGCTCAAGCCCGGCATCCACTTGCAGGCGATAGAGGCCATCCGCAGCCACCGGCTCGCCGTGGATGTCGGTGTTCATCGAGAAGCCGTAACCGAGATCGTCCAGCAGGCGCCATTCGAAGGAACGCAGCAGCGGTTCCAGCGGACGACCTTCGGCCAGCGCCAGCAAGGTCGCGGCGTAATGCTCGAACACCGCCGGGTGCGGATCTTCGGCGGGCAGTAGACGGATCAGCAGTTCATTGAGATAGAGGCCGCTGAACAGCGCCTCGCCGACCATCCAGGTCGCGTTACCGGCACTTTCCATGCGCCCGACATTCTTCAGCTCACCCTTGCCACGAAACTCCACTTCCAGCGGCACGAACGGTCGCGCCAGCGTCCCGGCCTTGCCCCGCGCACTGCGCAGCACCGCCCGCAACCGACCTTGCGGCGTGAGGAAATCGACCAGCGCGCTGGTTTCGCGATAGGCGCGAGAGTGCAGGACGTAGGCGAGTTGGGCGGGAGGTGGGGTTTGCGACATAAACGTTGTTTCCCGGTCGGGATTGCAAAAAAGATCGCAGCCTTCGGCAGCTCCTACAATGTCTTGTGTACACCTGTAGGAGCTGCCGAAGGCTGCGATCTTTTGATCTTCGAATCGCTTACAGGTCGCCGTAACCCAGTGAACGCAGTGCACGTTCGTCGTCGGACCAGCCGCCCTTCACCTTGACCCACAGGTTGAGCATGATCTTGGAGTCGAACAGCAGCTCCATGTCCTTGCGCGCCTCGGTGCCGATGCGCTTGATGCGCTCGCCCTTGTCGCCAATGATGATTTTCTTCTGACCGTCACGCTCGACGAGGATCAGCGCGTGAATATGCAGGGTCTTGCCCTGCTGCTTGAACTCTTCGATTTCGACGGTGATCTGGTACGGCAGCTCGGCGCCCATCTGACGCATGATTTTCTCGCGCACCAGTTCGGCGGCAAGGAAGCGGCTGCTGCGGTCGGTGATCTGGTCTTCCGGGAAGAAGTGATCGTTCTCCGGCAGATGATCGGCGATGACCTTTTCCAGCGCCTCGAGGTTGTGCCCGTGCTGCGCGGAAATCGGAATGATCTGCGCGTTCGGCAGCTGTTCCTGCAACCACGACAGGTGCGGCATCAGCTCGGCCTTGTCTTCGATGCGGTCGGTCTTGTTCAGCGCGACGATCAGCGGGCCGGTCACGTACTGCACGCGCTCCAGAACCATCTGGTCTTCTTCGGTCCACTTGGTGCGGTCGACCACGAAGATCACCACGTCGACGTCTTTCAACGCCGCCGAAGCGGTCTTGTTCATGTAACGGTTCAGGGCCTTTTCGCCACCCTTGTGCATGCCGGGGGTGTCGACATAGATCGCCTGCACGTCCCCCTCGGTCTTGATCCCGAGCATGTTGTGGCGGGTGGTCTGCGGCTTGCGCGAGGTGATCGCCAGCTTCTGGCCAAGGATGTGGTTGAGCAGCGTCGACTTACCGACGTTGGGACGGCCGACGATGGCAACGTAGCCACAGCGAGTTGCGTTTGTATCAGTCATTGCCATTCTCCACGCCCAGGGCAATCAGTGCTGCGGCGGCCGCTACCTGTTCGGCAATACGACGGCTCACACCCTGACCTCGGCTTTTTTCATTCAATAAGACAACTTCGCACTCGACGAAGAAGGTACGGCAGTGCGGCTCACCCTGGATATCCACCACTTCATAGCGGGGCAGTTCACAACCGCGCGATTGCAGGTGTTCCTGCAGACGGGTCTTGGGGTCCTTGTTGGTATCGACCAGCGTCAGGCCTTCGAACTCGCCGGCCAGCCAGGCCAGTACGCGCTCGCGGGCGACGTCCATGCCGGCGTCGAGGTAGATCGCACCGATCAACGCTTCGAGGGCGTCGGCCAGAATCGATTCGCGACGGAAGCCACCGCTTTTCAGCTCGCCCGAGCCCAGACGCAGGTAATCACCCAAGTCGAAACCACGGGCCAGCACGGCCAGTGTCTCACCCTTCACCAGGCGTGCGCGCAAACGCGACAACTGGCCTTCGCGGGCCAGCGGGAAGCGATCGAACAGTGCCTCGCCGGCAACGAAGTTGAGGATGGCATCGCCGAGGAATTCCAGGCGTTCGTTGTTACGCCCGGCAAAGCTGCGGTGCGTGAGGGCCAGCAGCATCAGCTCCTGATCCTTGAAGGTGTAACCGAGCTGGCGCTCGAGACGGCTTAGAGAAACGCTCACGGTTTACCCACGCTGAGTTCGTGGCTGGATTCCACCGCCATCGCCGGGGTACGGCGCAGGCCTGGGACAATTAACGCTGTGTTCAAAAATGACGTCCTGAATATCGTGGCTTCATGCCCTGGCGCCGATTTGTGTCGACTCCAGAAATGCATTCGGCGCTGTGGTCAACAGCGCCGTGATTGATTACTTGATCAGGCCAACCCGCGAGAAATTCGGCAGGTGGCTGAGTTTCGGTTCCGGCCAGCTCATCCAGACGGCGAAGGCTTTGCCGACGATATTCTGGTCGGGAACCATGCCCAGCAGATCCTTGGGAATGTTCGGATCATCCCAATAGCGACTGTCGTTGGAGTTGTCGCGGTTGTCACCCATCATGAAATAATGACCGGCCGGCACGGTCCAGGTATGGTCCGGGGTAGCGCGGTAGCGGCTCATTTCCTTGCGGATCAGGTGTTCGGCAGCGCCGAGTTTTTCCTTGTACAGCTCCGCGCTGCCCAGCGTGCCTGGCTCGGAACCGACCAGTTGCTCGGCAATCGACTCGCCGTTGACGAACAGACGCTTGTCGGCGGTGTAACGCACCGTGTCGCCCGGCAGGCCGACTACACGCTTGATGTAGTTGACGTTCGGGTCGCTCGGGTAGCGGAACACCATCACATCACCGCGCTGCGGATCACCGACTTCGATGATTTTCTTGTCGATCACCGGCAGGCGGATCCCGTAAGAAAACTTGCTCACCAGAATGAAGTCGCCAACGTCCAGGGTCGGTTTCATCGAGCCGGACGGGATCTGGAACGGTTCCACCAGGAACGAACGCAGCACCAGCACGATGAACAGCACCGGAAAGAACGACTTGCCGTATTCAACCAGCAACGGCTCTTTGTTCAGTTTCTCGACCACCACGGCTTCTGGCTGGCTGACACTGCCTTGATAAGAGGCAATGGCAGCACGCCGACGCGGTGCCAGGATCAACAGATCGAGCAACGCCAACAGGCCGCAGACGAACACGGCGATGACCAGCAACAGCGGGAAATTTAGTGACATAGGACCTGACTATTCCAACCTGAGCACGGCAAGGAAGGCTTCTTGTGGAATTTCCACGTTGCCGACCTGCTTCATGCGTTTCTTACCGGCCTTCTGCTTTTCCAACAGTTTTTTCTTACGGCTTACGTCACCGCCGTAGCATTTGGCCAATACGTTCTTTCTGAGTGCCTTGACGGTTGTCCGTGCAACGATCTGACCGCCAATGGCCGCCTGGATCGCCACGTCGAACATCTGACGAGGAATCAGTTCTTTCATCTTCTCGGTCAACTGGCGACCTTTGAAGTGCGAATTGTCGCGGTGCACGATCAACGCCAGGGCGTCGACCTTGTCACCGTTGATCAGCACGTCCAGTTTCACCAGATTAGCCGATTGGTAACGATCGAAATGGTAATCCAGCGAAGCATAGCCGCGGCTAGTGGATTTGAGACGGTCGAAGAAGTCCAGGACCACTTCGTTCATCGGCAGGTCGTAAGTGACCTGCACCTGATTGCCGAGGAACAGCATGTCGACCTGCACACCGCGTTTCTCGATGCACAGGGTGATGACGTTGCCCAGGTGTTCCTGCGGAACCAGGATGTTGGCACGCACGATCGGTTCGCGCATGTCTTCGATGGCCGACACATCCGGAAGCTTGGATGGGTTGTCGACGTAAATCGTTTCACCGGTTTTCAGCACCAGCTCGAAAATTACCGTTGGCGCGGTGGTGATCAGGTCCAGGTCGTATTCGCGCTCCAGGCGCTCCTGGATGATCTCCATGTGCAGCATGCCGAGGAACCCGCAACGGAAGCCGAAGCCCAGGGCGTCGGAGCTTTCCGGGGTGTACTGCAGCGACGAGTCGTTCAGGGTCAGTTTCTGCAGCGCTTCGCGGAAGTCCTCGAAGTCGTCGGAGCTGACCGGGAACAGACCGGCGTAAACCTGTGGCTGGATGCGTTTGAAGCCCGGCAGTACCGGGACGTCCGGCGTCGAACTCAGGGTCAGGGTGTCACCCACCGGTGCACCGTGAATGTCCTTGATGCTGGCGATGATGAAGCCCACTTCGCCGGCCTTGAGGTCTGCGGTGGCGGTGTGTTTCGGGTTGAACACGCCGACGCTGTCGACCAGGTGGATCTTGCCGGTGGACTTGACCAGGATCTTGTCGCCCTTCTTCACGCGGCCATGACGCACGCGCACCAGGGAGACAACGCCCAGGTAGTTGTCGAACCAGGAGTCGATGATCAACGCTTGCAGCGGATCTTCGATGTTGCCGGTTGGCGCGGGAATGGTCGCGACCAGACGCTCGAGCACTTCGTCGACACCCAGGCCGGTCTTGGCACTGCAGGTAACGGCGTCGGTGGCGTCGATGCCGATGATCTTCTCGATCTCGTCCTTGACGCGGTCAGGCTCGGCCTGTGGCAGGTCGATCTTGTTCAGCACCGGCATGACCTCGAGGCCCTGCTCGATCGCGGTGTAGCAGTTGGCCACGGACTGGGCTTCAACACCCTGACCGGCATCGACCACCAGCAACGCACCTTCACACGCGGCCAGGGAACGGCTGACTTCATAGGTGAAGTCGACGTGGCCCGGGGTGTCAATGAAGTTCAGCTGGTAGGTGACGCCATCTTTGGCTTTGTAATAGAGAGTAACGCTGTGGGCCTTGATGGTGATCCCGCGTTCGCGCTCCAGATCCATGGAATCCAGTACCTGGGCTTCCATTTCACGCTCGGCCAGGCCACCGCACATCTGGATGAAACGGTCAGCCAGCGTCGACTTGCCATGGTCAATGTGGGCGATGATGGAGAAATTGCGGATATGACTCAAATCACTCACGGATCAACACTCAAAAAGGCTGCAGGCTTGGCCCGCCGAAAAATAGCCGGGAATTGTACCTGATACACGGCGCAAGCGTCACGTTCACCTGTCACCCGGATTGCATACGAAAACGCCCCGATCTGTCGACCGAGGCGTTTTCGCGGTTAAAGCGCTGGCAACAACGCGGCCATCAGCCGGCCCGTCGCAGCAACCAGACCCCGGCCAGCGCACACACCGTGGCCGGTACCAGCACCGCGAACAGTGGCGAGAAGCCGAACACCAGGCTCGATGGGCCGAGCAGATCCTGAACGATGCGGAAGGTGAAGCCCACCAGCACACCGGTGAACACCCGCTGACCGAGGGTCACCGAGCGCAACGGACCGAAGATGAAGGAGATCGCCATCAGCACCAGCGCGGCGGTGACCAGCGGTTGCAACACCTTGACCCAAAATGCCAGCCAGTAGCGACCGTTGCTCAGCCCCTGGTCCGCCAGATAGTGGATGTAGCCCCACAGACCGGAAATCGACAGCGACTCAGGCGCCATCACCACGGTGTTGAGCAGTTGCGGGCTCAGCGACACGTCCCACTCCTCGCTCGGCGCGTTCAGCACTTCCGTGCTGCGCTCGTGAAACACTGTGGTGGTCACGTCGCTGAGCAGCCAGCGCTTGCCGTCGAATTCCGCACGCTTGGCGAAGCTGGAACTGAGCAGGTGGCGCTCCTTGTCGAAGTGATAGCGGGTCACGCCATACAGCAGGCCGTTGGGTTGCACGGCGTTGATGTGGATGAACTCCTCACCCTGACGATGCCACATGCCGTGCTTGGCGCTTTGCGCGTCGCCGCTGCCTTGCGCCAGCGAGCGATTGGCCTGGGCCATGCTTTCGGTGGCCGGGGCCACGTACTCGCCAATCAGCACGCCGGCCAGCATCAGCACCAGCATCGGCTTCATGACCGCCCAGACGATGCGCCCGATGGACACACCCGCCGCACGCATGACGGTCAGCTCACTGCTGCTGGCCAGACTGCCAAGGCCGATCAGGCAGCCGATCAGCGCGGCCATCGGCAGCATTTCATAGAGACGGCGCGGCGCGGTGAGCATGACGAAGCTCAGCACATCGGTCAGCGTGTAGGTATCGCTGACGTCGCTCATCTCGTCGATGAAGGCAAACAGGGTCGCCAGACCCAGAATAATCGCCAGCACGGCGATGATCGCCACGAATACGCTGCTGCCGATATAACGGTCGAGTTTAACCACGGGCCACCTCCAGCGCAGCGCTGCGACGGCTGGCCAGCTTCAGGCGCAATGGTTCCCAGTACAGCAGGCCGAGACCGATGACCAGGAAGATCCCGTGCACCCACCACAGGCCGAGAGCCGGTGGAATCTTGCCTTTTTCTAGGGCGCCGCGGGCGGCAATCAGGATGGTCAGGTAAGCCATATAAAGAAGAATCGCCGGCAGCAGCTTCAGGAAACGCCCTTGGCGCGGGTTAACCCGCGACAGCGGCACCGCCATCAGGGTCACGATGAACACCAGCAACGGCAGCGAAAGGCGCCATTGCAGTTCAGCCTTGGAACGCTCGTCGTCGTTGCTCAGCAGAGTCGAGGTCGGCATCGCGTCGCGGTCGGTGACTTCGTCGCTGGCATCGGGCTTGGGCAGCAATACGCCGTAGGTGTCGTATTTGATTGCGCGGTAATCGGCCTGACCCGGGCTGCCGTCATAACGATAGCCATTGTGCAGGATCAGGTAGCGGTTGCCGTCCGGGTGGATCTCCTGACGACCCTTCTCGGCCACCAGCACGGAAATCCCGCGGTCCTTCTGATTGGCCCCGAGGTTCTTCTGCGAGATGAACACGCCGCCGAGGTTGACGCGATCGTCGGTCAGGGTCTCGGTGTAGGTCACCCGGGTGCCATCACGCAGCGCCTGGAAACGGCCGGGCTCGAGGGTATCGAACTCGGTCAGGGCGTCCTGCTTGTTCAGCAACAGCTGGAACTGATTGGCGCCCTGCGGGGCCAGGCTCAGGCTCAACCACGCCACCACCAGTGCCACCAGGGTCGCCGGAAACAGAGTCATGCGCAGCAGACGCTGCTGACTCATGCCGGTGGCCGAGAGCACGGTCATTTCGCTTTCGAGGTACAACCGGCCGTACGCCAGCAGGATCCCGAGAAACAGGCCCAGCGGCAGGATCAGTTGCATGAAACCGGGCAGACGGTAACCCATGATCAGGAACAGCGATCCCGGATCGAGTTGGCCCGCAGCGGCCTGGGCAAGGTATTTGATGAAGCGACCGCTCATGATGATGACCAGCAGCACGGCGCTGACGGCGCTCAGGGTCAACATCACTTCACGGGACAGATAACGGAAGACGATCAAACCAGACACTCCAGGGTTGTCAGGCTAAGGCGGCCAAACAAGCAAACGTTTCGAGCGACCCGCAAGGCAGAGCCGTCGAAAAAAGATGCGGCATTATCCTGTGATTGAGGGCGCCTGTCACTGCGCACACTCACCCAAGCGTGTAATCGGTTGAAGATCGTGCCGCCGAGGGTTGTCAGGCGCAGGGAGCGAGGTTCAAACTGCGGCCTTTGTCGCGGGCACTGGCCTGCGTCTCTTCTATCTATAAGCAGGCGACTGCGGACACCGTCGAACGCCTGTGTGTTGACCATTCATTCAGGGATCCGGACATGGAACTGGTTGTAAAAAGCGTTAGCCCAGAAACGTTGAAAACCGCCACCCTGGTGGTTGCCGTCGGCGAAGGCCGCAAACTCGGCGTCGCCGCCAAACAGGTCGACGAGCTGAGCGGTGGCGCGATCAGCGCCGTGCTCAAGCGTGGCGATCTGGCCGGCAAGGTCGGTCAAAGCCTGCTGCTGCACAGCCTGCCGAACCTCAAGGCCGAGCGCGTGCTGCTGGTCGGCGTGGGCAAGGATGAAGAACTGGGCGACCGTCCGTTCCGCAAAATCGTTGCCGGCATCCTCAACACCCTGAAAGGCCTGGGCGGCAGCGACGCCGTGCTGGCGCTGGATGAAATCATCGTTAAAAACCGCGACAGCTACGGCAAGACCCGCCTGCTGGCCGAAACCCTGGTGGACGGCGAATACACCTTCGACCAGTTCAAGAGCCAGAAAGCCGAACCGCGCGCCCTGAAAAAAATCACCCTGCTGACCATCAAGGCCGCTCAGGCCGAAGTGCAGCGCGCCGTGAACCACGCTACGGCAATCGCCAACGGCATGGCCTTCACCCGCACCCTGGGCAACCTGCCGCCGAACATCTGCCACCCGACGTACCTCGGCGAACAGGCGAAGAACCTCGGCAAAGAGTTCAAGGATCTGAAAGTCGAAGTCCTCGACGAGAAGAAGATCAAATCCCTGGGCATGGGCTCGTTCTACGCCGTGGGCCAGGGCAGCGCCCAACCGCCACGCCTGATCGTCATGCAATACAACGGCGGCAAGAAGTCCGAGAAGCCTTACGCGCTGGTCGGCAAGGGCATCACCTTCGACACCGGCGGCATCAGCCTGAAACCGGGCGCCGGCATGGACGAGATGAAATACGACATGGGCGGCGCCGCCAGCGTGTTCGGTACTCTGCGTGCCGTGCTTGAGCTGAAGCTGCCGATCAACCTGGTGTGCATCCTCGCCTGCGCGGAAAACATGCCGAGCGGCACCGCTTCGCGTCCGGGCGACATCGTCACCACCATGAGCGGCCAGACCGTGGAAATCCTCAACACCGACGCCGAAGGCCGTCTGGTGCTGTGCGACGCCCTGACCTACTCCGAGCGCTTCAAGCCGCAAGCGGTGATCGACATCGCCACCCTGACCGGCGCCTGCGTCGTGGCACTGGGTGCACACACTTCCGGCCTGCTGGGCAACAATGACGAACTGATCGAGCAACTGCTCAGCGCCGGCAAGGCTGCTGACGACCGCGCCTGGCAACTGCCGCTGTTCGACGAATACCAGGAGCAACTGGACAGCCCGTTCGCCGACATCGCCAACATTGGCGGACCAAAGGCCGGCACCATCACCGCCGCGTGCTTCCTGTCGCGCTTCACCAAGAACCTGAACTGGGCGCACCTGGACATCGCGGGCACCGCATGGACCAGCGGCGGCAAGGACAAGGGCGCCACTGGCCGTCCGGTCCCACTGCTGACCCAATACCTGCTGGACCGCGCCAAAGCCTGAAACCGATGAACCTGAGCGGCGTCACTTTGCGGTGATGCCGTTCGAGGCTCAGGAACCGCAATGACCAAAGTCGACTTCTATATCCTGCCCAGCGCCGACCCTTCGGCCCGGCTGGACTTTGCCTGCAAGCTCACCGAGAAAGCCTGGCGCATGGGCCACCGCATCTACCTGCATTGCAGCGATGTTGCCCAGCGTGACGACCTCGATGCACGCCTGTGGGCGTTCAAGGGCGAAACCTTCGTGCCTCACGGCCCCGCCGACAGCGAACCGGACGGTTTGATCGTGCTGGGGGTGGGCGCTGACTGTGGCGCGCACCAGGATCTGCTGGTCAATCTCGACCTGAAAGTCCCGGCCTTCGCCAGCAAATTCGCCCGTGTGGCGGAAGTGGTGGTGGAAGATCCGACGATTCGCGCGGCGGCTCGGGAGAGTTTCCGTTTCTACCGCGAACAGGGCTATCCTCTGCAAGATCACCGTTTACAGCGACTCTGAGTACGCCGATGGACACTCCAAAACCGCTGCAAAAGCCCGCGCATCTGTTGGACGATCTCGAATCGATCCGCCAACTGCTCGGCGATGACAACCTGCAACCGCCCCTGCTGACCGACACGGTCGATGAGGGCGAACAGGAACAGATTCCGATGCTGTTCGAGGCCGTCGACGCCACGCCGCCCGCCATCGAACCGCCGGCCGCGCCGGCCCCCGCACCTGCTGCACCTGTGGATAAAGGCCCGGACTCCCTGCTGCACCTGGACCGCGAACTGCGCGCCGCCGCGCAATTGATCATGCAAGACGTGATCGACGACTTCGCGCCGCACATCGAAACCGAAATCAAACGCCGCCTTGAGGCGCGCATGGAACGGTTGCTCAGCCAGTACGAATAACGTCCCTTGTAGGAGCTGCCGAAGGCTGCGATCTTTTGATTTTGTTTTTTAAAAGCAACATCAAAAGATCGCAGCCTTCGGCAGCTCCTACAGAAAGCTTTCTCCAGCCGGTCCCGCCCCGCTCGCCCTCGGCCCCATGCCCCGCTATACTTCCCGGCTTTTCCTGAATAAATGCCAATAGGGTCCCGCCGCGCATGGATAAGACCTACCAGCCGCACGCCATTGAAACTTCCTGGTACAACACCTGGGAGTCCGAGAACTATTTCGCACCGCAAGGCGCGGGCGATTCCTACACCATCATGATCCCGCCGCCGAACGTCACCGGCAGCCTGCACATGGGTCACGGTTTCAACAACGCGATCATGGACGCCCTGATCCGTTTCCGCCGCATGCAGGGTCGCAACACCCTGTGGCAGCCGGGCACCGACCATGCCGGTATCGCCACGCAGATGCTGGTGGAGCGTCAGCTGGAAGCCACCGGCCAGAACCGCCACGACCTGGGCCGCGAGAAATTCCTCGAGAAAGTCTGGGAATGGAAGGATCAGTCCGGCGGCAACATCAGCCGGCAGATCCGCCGTCTCGGTTCGTCCGTGGACTGGAGCCGCGAGCGCTTCACCATGGACGACGGCCTCTCGGAAGCGGTTAAAGAAGCCTTCGTACGCCTTCACGAAGACGGTCTGATCTATCGCGGCAAGCGCCTGGTCAACTGGGACACCAAGCTGCACACGGCGATTTCCGACCTCGAAGTGGAAAACCACGACGAGAAAGGCTTCTTGTGGAACCTGAAATACCCGCTGGCCGACGGCGCGAAAACCGCTGAAGGCAACGATTTCCTGATCGTCGCGACCACCCGTCCGGAAACCATGCTCGGCGACTCCGCCGTGGCCGTTAACCCGAACGACGAGCGCTACAAAGCCCTGATCGGCAAGTTTGTCGAGCTGCCACTGGTTGGCCGCCGCATCCCGATCATCGCCGACGATTACTGCGACCCTGAATTCGGCACCGGCTGCGTGAAAATCACCCCGGCCCACGATTTCAACGACTACGAAGTCGGCAAGCGCCATAACCTGCCGCTGCTGAACATCTTCGACAAGAACGCCAACGTGCTGCCTGCGGCGCAGGTGTTCAACCTCGACGGCACGCTGAACGACAGCGTCGACGGCAAGATCCCGGCTGAATACGCAGGTCTCGAGCGCTTCGAAGCGCGCAAGCAGATCGTCGCTGCGTTCGACGCCGCCGGCCTGCTGGTCAGCGTCGACGATCACAACCTGAAAGTGCCGAAAGGCGACCGCTCCGGCACCGTCATCGAGCCGTGGCTGACCGACCAGTGGTACGTGTCGACCAAACCATTGGCTGAACCGGCGATTGCTGCCGTTGAAGACGGCCGTATCCAGTTCGTGCCCAAGCAGTACGAAAACATGTACTTCTCGTGGATGCGCGACATCCAGGACTGGTGCATCAGCCGTCAGCTTTGGTGGGGCCACCGGATTCCGGCCTGGTACGACGAGTCGGGCAAGGTCTACGTCGGTCGCGACGAAGCCGAAGTGCGTGCCAAGCACAACCTCGGTCCGGACGTTGCGCTGCAGCAGGACAACGACGTGCTCGACACCTGGTTCAGTTCGGGCCTGTGGACCTTCTCCACCCTGGGCTGGCCGGAAAAGACCGAATTCCTGAAGAAATTCCACTCCACCGACGTGCTGGTCACCGGTTTCGACATCATTTTCTTCTGGGTTGCCCGGATGATCATGCTGACGATGCACCTGATCAAGAACGAGGACGGCACCCCGCAGGTGCCGTTCAAGACCGTTTACGTGCACGGCCTGGTGCGTGATGGCCAGGGCCAGAAGATGTCCAAGTCCAAGGGCAACGTCCTTGACCCGCTGGACATCATCGACGGTATCGAGCTGGAAGAACTGGTGCAGAAGCGCACCTCCGGCATGATGCAGCCGAAACTGGCGAAGAAGATCGAGAAGCAGACCCGCGACGAGTTCGCCGACGGCATCGCCAGCTACGGCACCGACGCCCTGCGCTTCACTTTCTGCTCGCTGGCTTCCACCGGTCGCGACATCAAGTTCGACATGGGCCGCGTCGAAGGCTATCGCAACTTCTGCAACAAGATCTGGAACGCCGCGCGTTATGTTCTGGACAAGGGCGAAGACTGCGGCCAGAACGGCGAAGCCTACGAGCTGTCGCTGGCGGATCGCTGGATCATCTCGCAGCTGCAACGCACCGAAGCCGAAGTGACCCGCCAACTGGATCAATTCCGTTTCGACCTCGCCTCGCAAGCGCTGTACGAGTTCATCTGGAACCAGTACTGCGACTGGTACCTGGAACTGTCCAAGCCTGTGCTGTGGGACGAGAACGCGCCGGTTGAACGTCAGCGCGGCACCCGTCGCACGCTGGTTCGCGTACTGGAAGTGGCGCTGCGTCTGGCGCATCCGTTCATGCCGTTCATCACTGAAGAAATCTGGCAGCGCATCGCGCCGCTGGCCGGAATTCAGGGCAAGACGATCATGCTGCAACCTTGGCCGGTGGCCAACGAAGAGCGCATCGATCCGGCGGCCGAAGACGACATCGAATGGCTCAAGGGCCTGATGCTCGGCACACGCAACATCCGTGGCGAAATGAACATCGGCCCGGGCAAACCGCTGCCGATCTACCTGAAAAACGTCAGCGCTGAAGATCAGCGTCGCCTGACCGAGAACGAAGCGCTGCTGAAGAAGCTGGCGCGTCTGGAATCGATCACTGTGCTGGCGGCCGGCGAAGAAGCGCCACTGTCCGCAACCGCGCTGGTGGGCGAGATGGAAGTGCTGGTGCCAATGGCCGGTCTGATCGACAAGGGCGCCGAGCTGGCACGTCTGGACAAGGAAATCCTGCGTCTGCAGGGCGAAGTCCAGCGGGTGGGCGGCAAGCTGTCGAACGCCGGCTTCGTTGACAAGGCTCCGGCCGAAGTCATCGAGAAGGAACGCGCCAAACTGGCCGAGGCTGAACAGGCTTTGGGCAAGCTGGCCGAGCAGCACGCGCGGATTTCCAGCCTGTAAGGGCAAGCCGCAATGAAAAAGGGAGGCCCGCAACGGCCTCCCTTTTTTGTTCCTGCCACATTTCTCCCCTGTAGGAGCTGCCGCAGGCTGCGATCTTTTGATGTTGTTTTTAAAAATCAAAGTCAAAAGATCGCAGCCTGCGGCAGCTCCTACAGGGAATAGGGTTCACAGCGGCTGGATGTGGGACAATACCCGCCACTTTCAGCCATACCCGAATCGATCACACCCATGAACGCCCCCCGCACCCCCAAACCTGCGCGCAAGAAGCCTGATGTCGCGACCCCGGCCAAAGCCGTCGAGCCGCGTGAAAAGGCCAGCCTGCACCCGCGCAATCGCCACCAGGGTCGCTATGACTTCCCGGCGCTGATCAAGACCACGCCGGAACTGGCGAAGTTCGTGATCACCAACCCGTACGGCAAGGAAAGCATCGACTTCGCCAGCCCCGATGCGGTGCGCGTGTTCAACCGGGCGCTGCTCAAGTCGTTCTATGGCATCGAACATTGGGACATCCCGGCAGATTATCTGTGCCCACCGGTGCCGGGCCGTGCCGATTACGTGCACTTCCTCGCCGACCTGCTGGCGAGCATGAACGACGGCAAGGTCCCGCGTGGCGCGATCGTCAATGTGCTGGACATCGGCATGGGCGCCAACTGCGTCTACCCGCTGATCGGCAACAGCGAATACCGCTGGCACTTCCTCGGCTCGGAAATCGACCCGACGGCCGTGGCGGCGGCCAGGGCCATCGTCCAGTCCAACGACTTGAACAAGGTCATCAAGCTGCGCCAGCAGGAAAACCGCAAGCACATCCTGATTGGCTTGCTGGAGCCGGGTGAACGCTTTGACCTGACCATGTGCAACCCGCCGTTCCACGCTTCGATGGAAGAGGCGACCAAGGGCAGCGAGCGCAAATGGCGCGCACTGGGTAAAGCCGATCCGAAACGCAAACTGCCGGTGCTGAACTTCGGCGGTCAGTCGGCCGAGCTGTGGTGTGAGGGCGGCGAAGCCCGTTTCGTGACACAACTGATCGCCGAGAGCGCGAACTTCCAGCACAAGGTGCTGTGGTTCAGCACGCTGGTGTCGAAAGCCTCGAACCTGCCCGCCATCGAAACCGCGCTGAAGAAGGCCGGCGTGCTGGAAAGCCAGGTGGTGGAGATGTCGCAAGGGCAGAAGCAGAGCCGCTTCGTGGCGTGGACCTTCCAGACCAAGTCAGAACAGCAGATCTGGCGTCGCGAGCGCTGGACGCGCTAACGCCCGCACCGGCGAACCTGTAGGAGCTGCGGCACGCTGCGATCTTTTGATCTTGATCCTTGAGAACAAGATCAAAAGATCGCAGCCTCGTTTCACTCGACAGCTCCTACAGGGCGGCTCAACTCCTCGCCAAATCGCAGGCACAAAAAAACCGTGCCCGGATCGCTCCGGTGCACGGTTTTTTATCGCTGCGTCTTACTTGTTCACAGCGTCGGTCAGGCCTTTGGCCACAACCAGCTTGATCACTTTCTTGGCAGGGATTTCGATGGCAGCGCCAGTCGAAGGGTTACGGCCAGTGCGGGCAGGACGCTCGGTCACTTTCAGCTTGCCGATACCTGGCAAGGTGATTTCGCCGCCATTTTCCAGCTGATCAGCAACGATTTGGCCCAGTTGGTCCAGAGCGTTACGCGCGGTGGTTTTCGGCGCGTCGATAGCTTCAGCGATGTCAGCGATCAGTTGGTCTTTAGTAAGAGCCATGTAGTGTTCCTTCCCTATCAAATTCATATGGATTGCAGAGTGCAGTGTCAGCCATCGAGCCCGATCTTCTGGATCTGGCACCCTCGGCGATAACCACGACGAGTCGGGGTTATAGATGCCGAAATCAGGGTTTGGTTCGACCTGACAAATGCTGAATGCACGCTTAACGCAGTGACTTCGCGTAAGACCGGGCAAAACTAGCACAGAGACGGGGAAATATCCGCCTCTAGCTACCCATTTGGTCAGGTTTATTGCTCTAAATCGGTAAAAAACTGCATAAGCGCCGCCACCCGCCCCGGATTTGCCCTTCACCCCGCGCCAAAACCAGTGGTTGCGGTACACTGGGCGCTTTTTCGGGGGAGCCTGCCCTCCTCCCTTCCACCAGCCGAGAAGCCCATGCCGATCCGTCATTGCATCGTCCACCTGATCGACAAAAAACCCGACGGCACGCCCGCAGTTCTGCACGCCCGTGACTCCGAACTGGCTGAGTCCGCGGCCATCGAGAACATGCTCGCCGACCTCAACGAAAGCTATAACGCCAAACAGGGCAAAGCCTGGGGCCTGTTCCATCCGGAGTCCGGCGCGTTCCCGTTCAGCGGCTGGCTGAAGGAATACATGGACGGCGGCAAGGACTTCGCGGCGTTCAGCAAAGTCGCGGTGGAGCATCTGCAGAAGCTGATGGAAGAGTCGAACCTGTCAGTCGGCGGCCACGTGCTGTTCGCCCACTACCAGCAAGGCATGACCGACTACCTGGCGATCGCCCTGCTGCACCACAGCGAAGGCGTGGCGGTGACCGACGAGCTGGACGTGACCCCGTCGCGCCACCTCGACCTCGGCCAACTGCACCTGGCGGCGCGGATCAACGTGTCCGAGTGGCAGAACAACAAGCAGTCCAAGCAGTACATCTCGTTCATCAAAGGCAAGAACGGCAAGAAAGTCTCGGAATACTTCCGCGACTTCATCGGCTGCCAGGAAGGCGTCGACGGCCCGGGCGAGACCCGCACCCTGCTCAAGGCCTTCAGCGATTTCGTCGAAAGCGAAGACCTGCCGGAAGACTCGGCCCGCGAGAAAACCAAGACCCTGGTGGATTACGCCAGCAGCCAGGCCAAACTGGGCGAGCCGATGGGCCTGGAAGAGCTGTCGGAGCTGATCGACGAAGAGCGCCCGAAAGCCTTCTACGACCACATCCGCAACAAGGATTACGGCCTGTCGCCGGAGATTCCGGCGGACAAACGCACGCTCAACCAGTTCCGCCGCTTTACCGGCCGCGCCGAAGGCCTGTCGATCAGCTTTGAAGCGCATCTGCTGGGCTCGAAGATCGAGTACGACGAAGAAGCCGGCACCCTGATCATCAAGGGCCTGCCGACCTCGCTCACCGATCAGCTCAAGCGCCGCAACTGATGCTGGGTAATGTGCTGAAGAAGGTCGCGCTGGTTCTGCTGGTGGTGGTGATCTATCAGAACTGGGGCAAGATCGAGCGGGTATTCAATCCGTCGCAAATGGTCTCTGAGCAGACGCGGGCCCAGGCCCGTGTTGTGCTGTACGCCACCGACTGGTGCGGCTACTGCAAGCAGACCAAACGCTTTCTGGACAGCAAGGGGATTCCCTTCAAGGAATTCGACATCGAGAAGGATGCCGAGGCGCGCAAGGCGTATGAGGCACTGGGCGGGCGCGGGATTCCGTTGATCGACGTGAATGGCACATTGATTCGTGGATTCGACCCGGACGAAATTCTCGCTGCCCTGAAATAGCACACACACCTGTGGCGAGGGAGCTTGCTCCCGCTGGGCTGCGAAGCGGCCCCCGCTTTTCAGGGCGAGCGCGCGTTCGCATATTTTGCGACTGCTGCGCAGTCGAGCGGGAGCAAGCTCCCTCGCCACAGGATGTTGTGTGTAATCGTTACTTGGCTTCGATGCGGAAACCAAAGCGCGGGAAGTGCACATGCACCACACCGCCACGCGGATCTTCGCGGCGAATGATCAGCTCTTCGCGGCCGGCAAACAGCAGCTCGCCCACCACCGGATCAACCCCGTAATCCGTCGCGGCAATCGCCATCTGCTGGCCGGCCTTGAAGCCGTTCGGGTCAACGAACTGCTCATTCGGCAAGGCCGCCGGTGTCGCGTTACGCGCAACCTCCAACGCCTCTTCCGAGGTCATCTCGCTCGCCGCACCGTGGCCAAAGCCCAGCACACGCCCCAACCAGGCCGAAACAGCCGGATACTCATCCACCAGCGGTGCGGTCACGTGGGTGGCTTTGAGGAACCAAAGCGGATGCGCCAGCGCGAAGTCGGCAATCGACGGCTCACCAAACAGGAAGTCGCCCTGCTCACGCTGCAACTGTTGCTCCAGGCGCGCCATGATCGTTGGCCATTGATGCTTGGCCTGTTCGGCCGACAGCCGGGTGGCGCTGCCGCCACTGAACAGACCGGCACGGTCGGCAATGAACGCCTTGATCGCTTCCGGCGGCAATTTGCCGAAACGCACCGCCACCGACTCCGGCTGGAACACCAGGCTGACCGCATGCTGGAACACCACCGAATCGGCCCACGCCGCGAAGCTGGCGCTGGTCATTTCCTGACCTTCGGGGAAAAACGCCGGCAGGGCTTTTTCCTGCTCCAGACGACGGGCGATCAACGATGTGTCGCAGTAGATGTCGGCACCGATCTGCAGCACCGGGGTCTTGCGATAGCCGCCGGTCAGGGCCGTCAGATCCGGCTTCGGCATCACCGGCGAGATGTGCACCGAGCGCCAGGACAGGCCTTTGAAGCCCAGCAACAGGCGGGCCTTTTCGGCAAATGGAGAGGTCGGGTAATGATGCAGGATCAACTCGGACATGCTCGGCTCCGCCGCTCAATTAGTGAGCCGGCAGCTTAGCGTGCATTTGCTTAGCAGCCTACAGATCTGGCTGATGGGAACCAATCAGTCAGATTGATAAGACGCCACCAGGCATTCCTTGGCGCTCTTGCGCAGCTTTTTGATCAAGCGTTCCTGGCGCAAGGCATCGCTCTTGTCGCGGCAGCGCTCGGTGTAGACCAGTGCCATCGCCGGGCTGGACAGGAAGAAGCGTGCGCCTTTGCCGCTCTGATGCTTGGCGAAACGGCGCACCGGGTCGTCGCTGATCCCGCAATACAGCGAACCGTTGGCCGCGCGCACGAGGTAGACGAACCAGGACTTGCTCACCGGTTCGGCAACGTCGACAGAATTTTCGCTAAGGCTGGTCACTTCGGGATCAGGATGTGTAGGAAACAGGCCGCGATCTTATCAGCGACCGGCCTGAAATGCCTTCAGTCCCTTCAGCGCCTGCGCACGGACGGCGTTGCGCACCAGTGGCGTCCAGCCCAGCAGCAAGCCTTTGAAACCCAGGGCCTGACGCGACCAGCGCCACAGGTCGAAGTGGTCGTGGTGCTCGCAGATCTTGCCGTCACGGAACACGAATCGCGCCTGGATATCGTTGATCACCACGTTGCCGGTCTGGCTGAACAGATACGTCGCCACCCAGTGCGCGCCACCGCTGCGCTCGTCGGCGCGGACATTGTCGAAGGTCAGGGAGAAATCCTTGGCGCGGGTGGTCAGCATGCGCCACATGTCGCCGGCATCCCGCCCGCGCAACTCGCCGAACGCCGGATCGCTGAACACCACGTCGTCGGTGTAGCAGGCGGCCATGGCCTCGGCGTCGAGGCGCTGGAAGGCCTGGTAGAAGCGGGTGATCAGGGCGGCGTGGGCTTCGCTCATGGGCAAACTCCAGAAGATGGACAGATTGCCAGCACGATAAGCGGAAGACCGCAGAAACACTATCGGCATTCGCGCACCGAATACCCGCAGTACCCAAATCCTGTAGGAGCTGCGGCACGCTGCGATCTTTTGATCTTTAAGATTTTCAAGATCAACATCAAAAGATCGCAGCGTGCCGCAGCTCCAGGTATCAGATCTTTTCGCTTTGCACTTGCACGTACAACGCACGCCCGGCACCCAGCCCGGCGATGATCGCACCGGTGCCAATGATGCCGAAGATCCAGCCCACCGCATTCCAGCCGCCGGTCCAGTCATGCACCACGCCGACCGCGAACGGCCCCATTGACGCCAGCGTGTAGCCGAAGCCCTGAGACATGCTCGACAGATTCGCAGCGACGTGCGAGTCGCGCGAACGCAGCACGATCAGCGTCAGCGCCAGGCTGAACGTACCGCCCTGCCCCAGCCCCAGCAAAATCGCCCAGCCCCACAGCCCTTCGATCGGTGCATACAGGCAACCGAACAAACCACCGAGGGTCAGCGCCATGACCAGCACGATTGCCAGGCGTTGATCCTTGCCACGGGTCGCCAGCCATGGCGCCGCGAGGGAGCTGGCGAGCTGGATGATCACCGAGCCGGACAGCACCAGACCGGCCTGGGTCGGGGTCAGTCCGCGGCCGATCAGGATCGACGGCAACCAGCCAAACACGATGTACGCCAGCGACGATTGCAGGCCCATGTACAAGGTCACCTGCCAGGCCAGCGGATCACGCAGCAGCCCGCGCACCCGATAGGCCACGTTGTGCGCGCCGTGTTTTTGCCCGACTTGCGGCAGCCAGAACAGCGCCGCCACCAGCGCCGGGATCACCCAAAAACCCAGGCCCAGCGCCCAACTGTTGTCGAAGTGTTCGCTCAGCGGCACGGTAGAACCCGCCGCCATCGCCGCGCCCAGGCACAGGGCCATGGTGTAGACGCCGGTCATGGTCCCGGCATGTTTGGCGAAGTCGCGTTTGACGATGCCCGGCAGCAACACGCCGATAATGCCGATGCTCGCACCGCCCAGCACGCTGCCGGCGAACAGGCCGATCTCACCGAAGTTGCTGCGCAGGATGATCCCGCCGGCCAGGGTCAGCAGAATGCCGAGCACCACCCGTTCGGCACCGAAACGCCGCGCCAGAATCGGCGCCAGCGGTGCGAACAAGCCAAGGCATAACACCGGCAACGTGGTCAGCAGACCGGCCTGCGCGGCAGACAGGCCCAGGCTCTTCGACACTTCGCTGAGCAGTGGCGCCATGCTCGACAGCGCCGGGCGCAGGTTCAGCGCCACCAGAATCAGCCCCAGCAGCAACAGCCACGGCCGGCGCACCAGCGGATGGCTTTGCTGCACTTGCTCATCATCGGCCTCGGCGTCGATCAGCAGCTCTTCAAGTTCTGCCGTGCGCTTGGGGGTTGAGAAGTTTTTCTCGCTTTCAAGGTTCATTGATCAACTGCCTCGATATGGCTTTGGCCCGTTCCGGGTCGCGTTGTTCGACCGCATCGAGCAGCTCGATGTGCAAGTCGAACACTTCCTGACGGCGCGGGACGATGTTCAGCGTCTGGCGCAATTGCGCGCCGACGATGCTGGAAAAATAGCGATACAACTCGCTCAGGGTCGGGTTATGCGCGGCATCCACCAGACGGCGGTGGAACACCAGATCGCAGGCAATGTAGGTGTCGAGATCGCCGTGGTAGTGGCTGCCGCTGGTGCCAAGCGCTTCACGCAAGGCGATCAGATCCTCATCGGTGCGGCGCAACGCCGCCAAGCCGATGGCCTCGACTTCCAGAATGTGCCGGGTCTCGCGCGCCTGTTCCAATGAACAGCGGGACAGCGCCTTGAGCGTGTCCATCGGGTCGACCACCGCGCGCAAATAACTGCCGTCGCCCTGGCGGATTTCGATCAACCCGGAAAACGCCAGCACGCGCATGGCCTCGCGCACGGTGTTGCGGCTGATGCCCAGTTCGGCGCTCAGTTCCGGCTCGGTCGGCAGGCGCTCGCCCACCTTCCAGGCACCGCTGTTGATGCGCTGCCGCAACTGATCCAGGGCCTGATCGACAAGAGAACGTTTAATGAGTGGAGAAATGTCTGACATGGATTCGCCCTTTCATCCAATCATAGGATGAATTTTCTGACATGGTAGTCAGGATGGCATCCGTAGGCAACCTTTGGGTGCGCCGCGACCGAGCAGCGACCGACCTACACCTCAAGTAGCCAAATCCCCCTTCAAGCAAAGTGCTTTCCCACAGAACCGGAAAGAATGCTCCTACATACCCCGGCCCCTCGGGGTTTCAGACTTCGGGCATTGAACGGCGAGCGCCCTTTTGCTCGCCCTTTTTCATCCAAAGGGATTTGAAACACCATGGTAGAAGTCCAATTCGGCAAGCAGCACGGGCGCCCTTTCATATTGGAGAAGAACCGCCAATGGCTGGCTGTGCGCAGCCACGCGGGAAAACAACTGGCGCACGCGCTGTGCTGCGAATCTGCCGACACGGCGCTGGAAGGCTGCGAGCTGTTGCTGCATGTCGAAGATGCGGATGTGCAAGTCTTCAAACTGCCTGAGCATTCGGACCCGGCGCAGCGCAAGGCGCTGTTACGAGCGCTGCCGGATGTTCGCTTCGCTGGCAGCGTGCTGATGGACCCTGTCACGCAGGAGCCCGTGCTTTACACCGAAAACATCTTTCTGAAGTTCATCGACTCGCTGAAACCCACTCAGTGCATGGCAACACTCGACGAGCTGGGTCTGATGATCAAACAAGAAGTGGCTTACGCAAAAAATGCCTTTTTCGTCTACCACCCGGGCACCCGGGGCACCGATGTTTGCCCACTCACTTGTGAATGGCTCAAGCGCGACGACATTGAATACTGCCATCCGGAAATGTTGCGCCAAGGTGAGCGCCGGGCAATTCACGCCAATCAATGGCACCTGAAAAAAACCACCGTGACCTATCAGGTCGACATCGACGCCAGCGCCAATGTCGAGGCCGCCCATGCGCTCACGCAGGGCGCAGGTGTCGTCATAGCGGTCATTGATGATGCCTTTGATATCGACCATCCCGAGTTCGCCGGGGAAGGCAAAGTCGTCGGCGCGCAGAATTTTGACCGACGCAACGCCAAACAGGGTCCGCGGCCGAAAAATGCCATGGAGCGTCATGGCACTGCCGCTGCCGGGGTGGCTTGTGCCAATGGCGCGTCCGGCGCCAGTGGCGTCGCCCCCAAGGCCAGTCTGATGCCGCTGAAACTCACGCGCCCCTTGGGTGCACGCGCCGAGGCCGACGCCTTCTTCTGGGCTGCCGAGCAGGGGGCCGACATCATTTCCTGCAGCTGGGGACCGGCTGAAGGGCATTGGGCCGACCCGACGGATCCGCGTCACACCCAGATATTTCCGTTGGCGGCGAGCACTCGGCTGGCCATCGAATATGCGGCCACCCAGGGCCGTAATGGCAAAGGCTGCGTGATTTTCTTCGGTGCCGGCAACGGTAACGAAAGCGCTGATAATGACGGCTATTCCAGCCACCCGCAGGTGATCGCCGTAGGTGCCTGCAATGACCAGAGCCGGCGCAGTGCCTACAGCGATTATGGCAAGGCGCTCTGGTGCTGCTTTCCCAGCGGCGATCAGCAACACCCTGATCCAAAGTTCAAACCCTCCACCTCGATCCCGCAGACCCGCGGCATCCGCACCACAGATTTGAGTGGACGCTTCGCCACGCAAACGCTGCCGGCCTACACCGACGCCTTCAGCGGCACCTCCAGCGCCTGCCCTGGCGCCGCGGGCATCGCGGCATTGGTGCTGAGCGTCAACCCCGGCCTCGATCGCCTGGCGGTGCGGCAGATACTTGCCGACTGCTGCGACAAGATCGGCCACCCCGACGACGGGCCGCTCGGTCAATACGATGCAAACGGCCACAGTCATTACTACGGGCACGGCCGCCTCAACGCATTGCGCGCCGTGCAACTGGCCCTTGAGCGCCAAGCCGGCGCAGATTGATTCCGCACAATGAAAAAAGCCCCGCCGGGCATCCGGCAGGGCTTTTCTGTTTGACGCGGTGATCAAGCCATCAATGCAAGATCTGACTCAAGAACAACTTGGTCCGATCATTCTGCGGATTGTCGAAGAAGTCATTCGGTGCCGCCTGTTCAACGATCTCGCCTTTGTCCATGAAGATCACGCGGTTGGCCACGGTGCGGGCGAAGCCCATTTCGTGGGTCACGCAGAGCATGGTCATGCCGTCTTCGGCGAGGCCGATCATGGTATCCAGCACCTCTTTGACCATCTCCGGGTCGAGTGCCGACGTCGGTTCGTCGAACAACATGATTTTCGGTTTCATGCACAGCGCGCGGGCGATCGCCACACGCTGTTGCTGGCCGCCAGACAGTTGCCCCGGGAATTTATGCGCCTGCTCCGGAATGCGTACGCGCTCCAGATAATGCATGGCGATTTCCTCGGCCTTGCGCTTGGGCATCTTGCGCACCCACATCGGCGCCAGCGTGCAGTTCTGCAGGATGGTCAGGTGCGGGAACAGGTTGAAGTGCTGGAACACCATGCCGACTTCGCGGCGGATCGCCTCGATCTGCTTGAGGTCGTTGGTCAGTTCCACGCCGTCGACCACGATGCGGCCCTGCTGGTGTTCTTCCAGGCGATTGAGGCAACGGATGGTGGTCGACTTGCCGGAACCCGACGGGCCGCACAGCACGATACGCTCGCCCTGTTTGACGTTGAGGTTGATGTCTTTCAGCACGTGGAACTGGCCGTACCACTTGTTCACGCCCTGCATCTGGATAATGCCTTCAGGGCCCACAGGCTTTTTGATTGCTTCGCTCATTTACAGAGAACTCCTAACGCTTGTGGCCAGTGTCGAGCTTGCGTTCCAGATGCATGGAATAGCGCGACATACCAAAACAGAAAATCCAGAACACCAGGGCGGCGAACACGTAGCCTTCGGTGGCCATGCCCAGCCATTTCGGATCGGCAGCGGCTTGCTTGACGCTGTTGAGCAGGTCGAACAGGCCGATGATGATCACGAGGCTAGTGTCCTTGAACAGCGCAATGAAGGTGTTGACGATGCCCGGGATCACCAGCTTCAGGGCTTGCGGCAAGATCACCAGGCCCATGGCGCGCCAGTAACCGAGGCCCATCGCGGCCGCGGCTTCGTACTGACCTTTGGGGATCGCTTGCAGACCGCCACGCACCACTTCGGCGACGTAGGCCGACTGGAACAGGATCACCCCTATCAGCGCCCGCAGCAGCTTGTCGAAGTTCATGCCTTCGGGCAGGAACAAGGGCAGCATCACCGACGACATGAACAGCACGGTAATCAGCGGCACGCCTCGCCAGAACTCGATGAACGTCACGCAGACCACGCGAATCGCCGGCATGTTCGAGCGCCGGCCCAACGCGAGGATGATCCCCAGCGGCAAGGCGCCGGCGATACCGACCGTGGCGATGACCAGCGTCAGCATCAGCCCGCCCCACTGGCTGGTCGCCACGCTGTCGAGGCCGAAGACGCCGCCATGCAGCAGGCACCACGCGACGACTGGGTAGACCACCAGGAAGCTCAGGCCGTACACCGCTTTACGCGGGAAGCGCGAGATGAACAGTGGCGCCACGCCGAGGACGGCCAGCCACACGGTCAGGTCGACGCGCCAGCGCAGTTCCACCGGGTAGTAGCCGTACATGAACTGACCGAAACGCTGCTGGATGAACACCCAGCAGGCGCCGTCCTTGGTGCAGTCGGCGCGGGTGGTGCCGACCCAGTTGGCATCGAGAATCGCCCAGCTGAGGATCGGTGGGACCACCAGGTAAATCAGATAGAACGCAAACAGAGTCAGCAGGGTGTTGAGCCAGCTGGAGAACATGTTGGCGCGTATCCATGCCATCGGGCCGAACACCTTGGCCGGCGGTGGCATGTCGGGTTTGAAAGTATGGGTTGTCATGCGCGTTTCCTCACCGCTCGATCAGCGCAATGCGCTTGTTGTACCAGTTCATCAGCAGGGAAATGCTGATACTGATCGCCAGGTACACGCTCATGGTGATGGCAATGACTTCGATGGCCTGGCCGGTCTGGTTGAGCACGGTGCCGGCGAACAGCGAAACCATTTCCGGGTAACCGATACCGGCGGCCAGCGAGGAGTTTTTCGCCAGGTTCAGGTATTGGCTGGTCAACGGCGGAATGATCACCCGCAGTGCTTGCGGAATGATCACCTTGCGCAGGGTCGGGCCGTTGCGCAGGCCGAGCGAGCGAGCCGCTTCGGTCTGGCCGTGGCTGACCGACTTGATCCCCGAACGCACGATTTCCGCGATGAACGCGGCGGTGTACACGGTCAGCGCCAAGGTCAATGCCAGCAGTTCCGGGATCAATACCCAGCCGCCGACGAAGTTGAAGCCCTTGAGCTGCGGCATTTCCCAGTGCAGCGGTGCGCCGAAGATCAGCGCGCACAAGGTCGGGATCACCAGCAGAATCGCCAGGCCGGTCCAGAACTTGTGGAACGGTACGCCGGTGTCTTCGAAACGTTTGTTGGCCCAGCGGCACATCAGCACGATGGCGACAATCGCCAATACCACACTGATCACAAACGCCCAGAAGCCGTCAGCCATTTGCGCGGCCGGCATGTTCAGGCCACGGCTGCTGACGAAGAAGGTGTCGCCGAAGTTGTGGCTGTTGCGCGGTCCCGGCATGGTCAGGAACACCGCGAAGTACCAGAACAGGATCTGCAGCAGCGGCGGAATGTTGCGGAACACTTCCACATACACGGTCGCCAGTTTGCTGATGATCCAGTTCGGCGACAGCCGCGCCACGCCGATGATGAAGCCCAGCAGGGTCGCCAGGATCACGCCGATGAAGGTCACCAATAGCGTGTTGAGCAAGCCGATCACGAACACCCGGGCGTAACTGTCCGCTTCGGTGTAGGAGATCAGGTGCTGAGCGATGCCGAATCCGGCACTGCGCTCCAGAAAGCTGAAACCGGAGGTGATGCCCCGGTGCTGCAGGTTGGTCTGGGTGTTATCGAACAGATACCAGCCCATGGCGACCACCGCCACAACGGTGATGATCTGAAACAGCCACGCACGCACTCGCGGATCGCTGAGGCTGAGCCTCTGCTTTGGTGCGCCGATTGAATTTTGCATGAAGTGCCCCGGAAGAAATGGAACAGAACATCACCCGGCGGTTGGCCCGCCGGGTGATAGAACCATTAGCGCACTGGTGGTGCGTACTGAATGCCGCCGTTGGTCCACAGCGCGTTCAGGCCACGGTCGATTTCCAGCGGAGTGCTCTTGCCGAGGTTTTTCTCGAAGATTTCACCGTAGTTACCGACCTGCGAAACGATTTTCACAACCCAGTCCTTCGGCAGTTTCAGGTCCTTGCCATATTCACCGTCAGCACCCAGCAGACGGGCAACGTCAGGGTTCTTGGTGGATTTGGCTTCTTCCAGCACGTTTTTCGACGTCACGCCGGCTTCTTCTGCGTTGAGCAGCGCGTAGCCAACCCAGCGAACGATCGCCAGCCACTCGTCGTCGCCGTTACGCACGACCGGGCCCAGCGGTTCCTTGGAGATGGTTTCCGGCAGCACCACGTAGTCTTTTGGCGAGGCCAGTTTGCTGCGCTGTGCGTACAGCTGCGACTTGTCGGAGGTCAGCACGTCGCAACGACCGGATTCCAGCGACTTGGCGCTTTCATCGGAGGTGTCGAACGTGATCGGGGTGTACTTCAGACCGTTGGCGCGGAAGTAGTCGGAGACGTTCAGCTCGGTGGTGGTACCGGCCTGGATGCAGATGGTTGCACCGTCCAGTTCCTTGGCACTTTTCACGCCCAGCTTGTTGTTGGCCAGGAAGCCCACGCCGTCGTAGTAGGTGATGAAGCCCGGGAATTTCAGACCCATGCCGGCGTCACGCGAGCTGGTCATGGTGGTGTTGCGCGAGAGCAGGTCGATTTCGCCGGACTGCAGCGCAGTGAAGCGCTCCTTGGCGTTCAACTGGCTGAACTTGACCTTGTTGGCGTCGCCGAATACGGCAGCGGCCACAGCGCGGCAGACGTCAGCGTCGATCCCGAGGATCTTGCCCGAAGCGTCCGGTACCGAGAAGCCCGGCAGACCGTCGCTCACGCCACACTGCACGAAACCTTTCTTCTGCACGGCATCCAGGGTTGCACCCGCCTGAGCGAACCCGCTGACGCCGAGTACTGCTGCAGCAGTCACGACCGCCAGAGTGGATTTCAACATCTTCATTCAAACCTCCAGTTTTGCTCTTGTTGTGTCGGAGCTTGAGTCCAGTCGCACCCTTTTGAGGCGTTGTTGACCCGTGTTGGCTTTTTTTGGGGTCAACCGACGTAAGACCTTCGCTATGAGTCTAGTAGGAGAAAATCCACATCATGGACAACTCACTTCTCACCAATCGGCCGAACGGGCTGTAGCCCTTTCACGTTCGCTTTGCCCGTAGCGGCCATTGGCGAACATCCATCACCGGATTCTTTGCAATCCCGTCGCAAGACGTACACTGATAGTGTTACCGCCAGACGTGGGATGCTTCGTACAGAATCCTTCATAGCAAAGCCCGTACCACACCGCTTGCTGAAGCGATTGCGCGACAGGTCAATAGCAAAACTTGTAGCCTTGCGACATCTTCTTAACGGATCGACCGGGCGCGCACCTCAATCACGCACTTATTGAGAGCGCCCGCACATTTTTGGAGCAGCCATGACCGAGCCCCTGATTCTTGAACCCGTAAAGCCCGCAGACGCCTGCGTGATCTGGCTGCACGGCCTCGGCGCGGACCGCTATGACTTCCTGCCGGTGGCCGAAGCGCTGCAGGAAAGCCTGCTGAGCACGCGCTTCGTGCTGCCTCAGGCACCGACCCTGCCCGTCACCATCAATGGCGGTTATGCGATGCCGAGCTGGTACGACATAAAGGCCATGAGCCCGGCGCGGGCGATTGACCGTGAGCAACTGGAAGAATCGTCAGCGCGCATCGCCAAACTGATCGATGTACAGCGAGCGGCCGGAATAGACGCCTCGCGGATTTTCCTCGCGGGGTTTTCCCAGGGTGGCGCCGTGGTCCTGCACACCGCTTATATAAAGTGGCAAGGTCCATTGGGTGGCGTACTTGCCCTGTCCACCTATGCCCCGACCTTCAGCGACGAAATGGAGCTTTGCGCCAGCCAGCAACGAATTCCGGCACTGTGCCTGCATGGCCAGTTCGATGGGGTGGTGCAAAACTCGATGGGGCGCAGTGCCTATGAGCATTTGGTGAAGCATGGTGTCACCGTGACATGGCAGGAATACCCAATGGAGCACGAAGTGTTACCCGAAGAAATTCGTGACATCGGCGTCTGGCTGGCTGAACGCCTGCGTTGATCGTTTCAGCTGCGTCCCCCCTTTGATCATCCCACTACGCCGCGCCCGTTTCTTGCATTACACTGGCCGGCGTACATTCCTTAACCAATTGATGAGATGACCGTGCTCAAAGCACTCAAGAAAATGTTCGGTAAAAGCGAGGCTGAGCAGCTCGCGCCAGTTCCCAGTGCGCCGTCGCACGCCCCCGGCCCTCGCAGCGATGCGCCCAAGGCTGAACGTCCGGCTCCGGTAGCGACACCCGAGCCTGAGCCACAACCCGCTGCCGCCGCCGAACCGGTCCGCGCCGAAGCGCCGAAACCGCCCCGCCCGCGCCGCGAACCGAAGCCCAAGGCACCGGTCATTCCCTGGAAACTCGAAGACTTCGTCGTCGAACCCCAGGAAGGCAAAACCCGCTTCCACGATTTCAAACTCGCTCCGGAACTGATGCACGCCATCCAGGACCTGGGCTTTCCGTACTGCACGCCGATCCAGGCGCAGGTGCTGGGTTTCACCCTCGCCGGCAAAGACGCCATCGGCCGCGCGCAGACCGGTACCGGCAAGACCGCCGCGTTCCTGATCTCGATCATCACTCAGCTGTTGCAGACCCCGCCGCCGAAAGAACGCTACATGGGCGAACCCCGTGCGCTGATCATCGCGCCGACCCGCGAGCTGGTGGTGCAGATCGCCAAGGACGCCGCTGACCTGACCAAGTACACCGGCCTCAACGTCATGACGTTCGTGGGCGGCATGGACTTCGACAAGCAGCTCAAGCACCTCGAAGCGCGCCATTGCGACATTCTTGTCGCCACCCCGGGCCGTCTGCTCGACTTCAACCAGCGCGGCGACGTGCACCTGGACATGGTCGAAGTGATGGTGCTGGACGAAGCCGACCGCATGCTCGACATGGGTTTCATCCCGCAAGTGCGGCAGATCATTCGCCAGACCCCGCCAAAGGCCGAGCGCCAGACCCTGCTGTTCTCCGCGACCTTCACCGAAGACGTGATGAACCTGGCCAAGCAATGGACCACCGATCCGGCGATCGTCGAAATCGAAATCACCAACGTCGCCAACGAAAACGTCGAGCAGCACATCTATGCGGTGGCCGCGGCTGACAAATACAAATTGCTCTACAACCTGGTCAACGATAACGGCTGGGAACGGGTCATCGTCTTCGCCAACCGCAAGGACGAAGTGCGCCGCATCGAAGAGCGCCTGGTGCGCGACGGCATCAACGCCGCGCAACTGTCCGGCGACGTGCCGCAGCACAAGCGCATCAAGACCCTCGAAGGCTTCCGCGAAGGCAAGATCCGCGTGCTGGTGGCCACGGATGTCGCCGGTCGCGGTATTCACATCGACGGCATCAGCCACGTGATCAACTTCACCCTGCCGGAAGTGCCGGACGACTACGTGCACCGCATCGGCCGTACCGGTCGCGCAGGCGCTGACGGCGTGTCGATCAGCTTCGCCGGCGAGGACGACTCCTACCAGTTGCCGTCCATCGAAGAGAAGCTTGGTCGCAAGATCAGCTGCGAAACCCCGCCGACGCACCTGCTGCGTGCGGTAGAGCGCAAGCGTCCGCAATAAGCGAGCCCATAAAGAAAAGCGCAGCCGGCAACGACTGCGCTTTTTTTTCGCCCGGCGTTTCACCGGGCACTTGCGATAGACAACTAAAAGTCCATAATGGACAAATTAGTTTAATTCTAGACGCCGGAGCCTGCCATGGCCACTACGCCCTACGTGATCGACCAACCTCAGGCCCGCGAACTGCTGGCACGCATCGACGTGCCGCAGATCCTGCGCAAACTGTTTCGCGACCTCGCCGCCGGTCACGCCGTGCAACCGGCGCAGCAGCTGGTGGAGTTCCCGCAGGGCGCTGGCGACTTCATCAATTATCTGGGGGTGCTGGCCGAAGACGGCGTGTACGGGGTCAAGACGTCGCCGTACATCGTCCGCGAACAGGGGCCGCTGGTGACGGCGTGGACCCTGTTGATGTCGATGCAAACCGGCCAGCCGCTGCTGCTGTGCGATGCCGGTGAACTGACCACCGCGCGTACCGCCGCGACCACGGCGGTGGCAGTCGATGCCCTCGCCCCGCTGAATGCTGCGCGACTGACGATCATCGGCAGTGGCAAGGTCGCACAGGCCCATCTGCATTACGTGAAGGGTCTGCGCGACTGGCAGAGCATCAGCGTGTATTCGCCCTCCTTGCTGGCAGACGCTGAAACGCAGGCACAGTTGAAAGCCATCGCGCCCGATCTGAAAATTGCCGACAGCCGCGAAGCCGCGCTCGCCGAGGCCGATGTGATCATGCTCTGCACCTCATCCGCCGGCCCGGTGATCGACCCGGCCAGCTTGAGCAAACCGGCGTTGATCACTTCGATCAGCACCAACGCCCCGCGCGCCCATGAAGTGCCGCCGCAGAGCCTCAACGCCATGCAGGTGTTCTGCGATTATCGGCTGACCACGCCGGGCTCGGCCGGTGAGATGCTGATCGCGACCGAGCAGCATGGCTGGGACTCGTCGGCGATTGTCGGTGACCTGGCCGATCTGCTCAGCGAGAAAGTCTCGCGCCCCGGTTACGACCGTCACGTATTTTTCCGCTCAATCGGCCTGGGCCTGGAGGACATTGCCCTGGCCAATGCGGTTTATCACTTGACCAACTAACACCACAAATCCCCTGTAGGAGATCGCGAACTCCTCGATATTGCGTCCACACCGGAGACTTTCATGAGCCAGGCAGACTTCATCATCATCGGCGGCGGGATTGCCGGCGCTTCCACCGGGTTCTGGCTGTCGCCGCACGCCAAAGTGATTGTGCTGGAACGTGAGTCGCACCCGGCCTACCACTCCACCGGACGCTCCGCAGCGCTCTACACCGCTGCGTACGGCACGCCACAAGTGCGGGCGCTGACCCTGGCCAGCCGGGAGTTTTTCGATCAGCCGCCGAGTGGCTTCTGCGAGCATCCGCTGCTGACACCGCGCGGCGAAATGACCGTCGATTTCACCGGTGACGCCGCCGAACTGAATAACCAGTACCTCAGCGCCAAGGCCACGGTGCCGGAGATGCAATTGCTCAGCGCTGAAGAAGCCTGCGCCCGCCTGCCGATCCTGCGTCGGGGAAAGGTCCATGGCGCGATCTACGACCCGACCGCCAGCGACATCGACACCGACGCCCTGCATCAAGGTTACCTGCGCGGCATCCGCCGTCACCACGGTGAAGTGCACACCGATTGCGAAGTGCTCGGGCTGAGTCGTGACACCGATGGCCAATGGCAAGTGCAGACCAACGGCCAGACCTTCAGCGCGCCAGTAGTGATCAACGCCGCCGGCGCCTGGGCCGACCAGATCGGTACGCTGGCCGGCGCCAGACCACTGGGACTGCAACCGAAGCGCCGGGCCGCATTCATTTTCGCCGGGCCGGAAGGCGTCGACATCCATCACTGGCCGATGCTGGTCAGCCTCGACGAATCGTTCTACATGAAACCCGACGCCGGGATGTTCCTCGGCTCGCCGGCGAATGCCGACCCGGTCGAACCGCACGACGTGCAGCCGGAAGAACTGGACATCGCCATGGGCATCTACCAGATCGAAGAAGCCACGACCCTGACCATTCGCCGCCCGACCCGCACCTGGGCCGGGTTGCGCAGCTTTGTCGCCGACGGTGATTTGCTCAGCGGCTTCGATCCACAGGTGCCGGGGCTGTTCTGGGTCGCGGCGCAGGGCGGCTACGGCATTCAGACCTCACCAGCCATGGGCCAGGCCAGCGCGGCATTGGTGCGGGGTCAGCCGCTGCCTGAGGCGCTGCTGCAGGCCGGGCTGAGCAGCGCCATGCTCTCCCCTACACGCCTTGGCTGAACACCCTCGCGGATGACGCGCCCAACGGATTGCGGCACACTCGCAGCGCCCCCTGTTCACGGGGGCGTTGACGCCGCCTGGAGCTCCACAATCATGACCGCCCCCGAATTCGATCCGGCACTGGATAACTTCCGTGCCGTCGCCGACGCCATCGCCACGCTGTTCTTTCCCCACGCCGAAGTGGTGCTGCACGACCTGCGCACGCAAAAGGTCGACTACATCGCCAACAACCTGTCCAAACGCGAGATCGGCGACGATTCGTCGCTCGAAGACATGCTCAGCGAGGATGTCAGCGACCGCAACATCGGCCCGTATGAAAAACTGAATTGGGACGGTCAGAAGATTCGCAGCCTGAGCACGGTGCTGCGCGACAGCGAAGGTCGGCCGCTGGCCGTGCTGTGCATCAACCTGAATATTTCGCTGTTCGAAAATGCCAAGGCCGCGCTGGACCTGTTCCTGTCGCCGAGCAAACTGATCCCGCAACCGGACTCCCTGTTTCGCGATGACTGGCAGGAACGCATCAACACCTTCCTCCACGCCTGGCTGCGCGAACGTCAGCTGAGCCTGAATCTGCTGACCCGTGACCACAAGCGCGAACTGGTGCTGGCGCTGCACGCCGAGGGTGCGTTCAAGGGCAAAAGCGCCTCGAACTATGTGGCCAACGTGCTGAACATGGGGCGGGCGACGGTGTACAAGCATTTGAAGGAATTGAAGGGCTGAAGATCAAAAGATCGCAGCCTTCGGCAGCGCTTACAGGAGAACGCATTCCCATGTAGGAGCTGCCGAAGGCTGCGATCTTTTTTATCAGTCGCCGTAGATATCGGACTTGAAATACTTCTCGGAAATCTTCTGGTACTCGCCACTCGCGCGAATGCCATCGATGGCGCCATTCAACTGGCTGACCAACTCAGTATTGCCCTTGCGCACCGCAATCCCCGCGCCCTCGCCCACGTATTTCGGGTCCTTCAACTCAGGCCCGACAAATGCGTAACCCTTGCCGCGCGGCATCGACAGGAAATCATTCAACGGAATGGTGTCGGCGAAAATCGCATCGAGGCGCCCCGCCGCCAGGTCCATGTAGATTTCTTCGTTGTTGCTGTAGCGTTTGACGTTGATGCCCTTGGGCTCGAACACCTCGGTGGCATAACGGTCGGTGGTGGTCGCACGCTGCACGCCGACGTTCTTGCCCTTGAGGCTGGCGTATTGATCATCGACCGTGGCGCCTTCCTTCATTACCAGTCGCGACGAGGTGAAGTAATACTTGTGGGTGAAATCCACCGACTTCTTGCGGTCTTCGTTGATGGTCATCGACGACAATGCCATGTCGATTTTCTTCACTTTCAGCGACGGAATCAGGCCATCAAACTCACCCTCGACCCACACGCACTTGACCTTCATCTGCGCGCACAGGGCATTGCCGATGTCGTAGTCGAAACCAACGATTTCGCCCTTGTCGGTTTTCGAGGCGAACGGCGGATAGGCGGCTTCAATGCCGATGCGCAGGGTTTGCTCGGCGGCATACACGCTGGTGCACGCCAACAGGCTCAGGGCCAGACCGGTGATGAGGGGGAGTTTCTTCATGTTCGTTCTCTCGCGGGTTGTTGTTGGTTTGGCAAGATGAAGAAAAGCAGCTGGGAGCGGGGAGCTACGAGCGGCAAGATTGACGCTTTTTTGTACTTATAAATCCATGTTGGACTTATATGTACATTTCGTCAATTGGGCAAAGACAGAGGATTTTGGTGATGCAGGTGACGCCTTCGCGAGCAGGCTCGCTCCCACAGGGGATCTGTGGCGAACACAATATCTGCGTTCATGAAGATCCAATGTGGGAGCGAGCCTGCTCGCGAAAACTGACTGAAGGGCACTACAGAAATTACTTGTTCCAGCGATCCGCAGCGGCATGGTCACTGTCACGCCCTTCGACCCAACGCGGGCCGTCGCTGGTGTTTTCTTTCTTCCAGAACGGCGCGCGGGTTTTCAGGTAGTCCATGACAAAGGCGCAGGCATCGAACGCGGCCTGGCGATGGGCGCTGGCGGCGCCGACAAACACGATCGGCTGACCCGGTTCCAGCGCGCCGATGCGGTGCAACACTTCCAGCTTCAACAACGGCCAGCGCTGCTCGGCCTCGACGGCAATCTTGCCGAGGGCTTTTTCGGTCATGCCCGGGTAGTGTTCGAGGAACATCCCGGCCACCTCCAACCCGTCATTGAAGTCGCGCACGTAGCCGACAAAACTCACCACCGCGCCGACGCCGACATTGGCCGCGTGCATCGCGTTGACTTCAGCACCGGGATCAAATGCTGTGGACTGCACACGAATCGCCATGCCTCAGCCTCCGGTCACGGTGGGGAAAAACGCCACTTCGTCGCCATCACTCACCGGCTCGTCGAGCTGGCACAGGTCTTCGTTGCGCGCGCACATCAGGTTTTGTTCGCTCAACACCTCGGCACCATTACGTTGCACCAGCAGTGCGCGCACGTCATCGACGGTGGCGAAATCGCCTTCGACCTTCACCGAGTCCACACCCAGCGCTTCACGGTAACGGGCGAAAAACTTCACGGTCAGGTTCATGGCTGCTCCGCCTGGAAATGCCCGCTCTTGCCGCCGACCTTCTCCAGCAGACGCACGCTTTCGATGGTCATGCCGCGGTCCACGGCCTTGCACATGTCGTAGATAGTCAACGCGGCGACGCTGGCGGCGGTCAGCGCTTCCATCTCGACCCCGGTCTGCCCGGACAGCTTGCAGCGGGCGACGATGCGCACGCTGTCATCGCCTTCGGCACTGAGTTCGACCTTGACGCCGGTGAGCATCAGCGGATGGCACAGCGGGATCAGATCACTGGTTTTCTTCGCCGCCTGAATGCCGGCAATGCGCGCCACGGCAAACACATCGCCCTTGGGATGGCCGCCGCTGACGATCATCTGCAGGGTTTCGGGGAGCATGCGCACCAGCGCCTGGGCGGTCGCCTCACGGAACGTCACGGCTTTTTCGGTGACGTCGACCATGTTGGCGCGACCTTGGGAATCGAGATGAGTCAGCACGGGATTACTCCTGATCAGGAGCAGGGATTGTAAACCTGCGGGTCAAATATCTGCGAGTGAGATTACTGTTGCCCCGTAAATCCCCTGTAGGAGTGAGCCTGCTCGCGATAGCGGTGTATCAGTCGACACTCACGCTGAATGTCGCACCGCTATCGCGAGCAGGCTCACTCCTACAATGGCCTTGTGTTTATCCATAAAAAACCGGGCGGCTATTCGGCCGCCCGGTTTTGTGTGAAGGGTTACAAATGCGATTCGGCGTATTCGGCCAGAATCGAGCGTGGCACGCCCTGCAGGGTGATGTGCACACCGTTCGGGAAGTCCTTGAAGCGTTCGGTCAGGTAGGTCAGCCCGGAGCTGGTCGCGGACAGGTAAGGGGTGTCGATCTGTGCCAGGTTGCCCAGGCACACCACTTTGGAACCGGCGCCGGCCCGGGTGATGATGGTTTTCATCTGGTGCGGCGTGAGGTTCTGACATTCATCGATCAGGATCAGGCTCTGCTGGAAGCTGCGACCGCGAATGTAGTTGAGCGATTTGAACTGCAACGGCACTTTGCTGAGGATGTAGTCGACGCTGCCATGGGTGTTTTCGTCATCCATGTGCAAGGCTTCGAGGTTGTCGGTGATGGCGCCCAGCCAAGGCTCCATTTTTTCCGCTTCGGTGCCGGGCAGGAAGCCGATTTCCTGGTCCAGGCCCTGCACACTGCGGGTGGCGATGATGCGGCGATAACGCTTGCTGACCATGGTCTGCTCGATGGCAGCGGCCAGCGCCAGAATGGTTTTACCCGAGCCCGCCGCACCCGACAGGTTGACCAGATGGATGTCCGGGTCCAGCAGCGCATACAGCGCCAGACTCTGATAGATGTCCCGTGGCTTGAGGCCCCAGGCTTCCTGGTGAAGCAGCGGTTCCTGGTGCAGATCGAGGATCAGCAGTTTGTCTTCCTGGATTTCCTTGATCCAGCCGACGAAGCCTTGTTCGTCAATGATGAACTCGTTGATGTGCACCGCCGGCAGGTTGTCGATCAGTTGCACCTGGTGCCAGGTGCGGCCGTGATCCTGGCGGGTTTCGACCTTGCTCACGCGGTCCCAGAAGGAACCGGTCATGTTGTGGTAACCGTTGGGCAGCAGGGACACGTCGTCGACCAACTGGTCGGTGCTGTAGTCCTCGGCCGCGATCCCGCAGGCGCGCGCCTTGAGGCGCATGTTGATGTCTTTGGTGACCAGCACGACCGCCTTCTGCGGATCACGGGTGTGCAGGTCGATCAGTTGGTTGATGATTTTGTTGTCGTTCAGGTGCTCGGGCAGAATCAGGTTCGACTCGGCCTGCTTGCTCATCAGAATTGACAGCAAGCCCTTCGGCCCGCCCTTGCCGCGCTGGATCGGCACACCCAGCTCGACGTCCTCGGGGGAGGCATCGCCCAGGGTCTTGTCGATCAGCCGGATCGCCTGGCGGCATTCGGCAGCAACGCTGTGATGCCCGCTCTTGAGCTTGTCCAGCTCTTCGAGCACGGTCATCGGGATCGCGACGTGGTGTTCTTCGAAATTCAGCAGGGCATTTGGATCGTGAATCAATACGTTGGTATCGAGTACATAAAGGATTGGCTGGTTGGAAGAAGGGCTACGTCCGTGATCATCCATACTCGGTCACCTTTGTGGGAGCCATTCGACGCAATACCTGGGCGGTGCTGCGCCTCGAAGTGACTGCCGAATTCATCCGCGAGGGCCCGGATGAACTGCACACAAAGTGGGTCTTGGAAGACGCCACCTGTGTTGCAGGTTTCGGCGGTCTGTCTTCGTAATACTCCAAAACCCATGACATAAAAAAGCACTTTGACGGTTTTTTTAAGTTTATTTTGCAGAGTGACGAAAAGCCCTTGGCGGACCGTCCAGACCCCGCTAAAGTCGGAAGTCCGCCTGCATCGAATTCTCAAACAAAATCGCCCCAAGCCCAATGTTTCCGGGCTTTTTCCGTTTTTCAGCGAAACGCGTCCTGACAATCCTCCCAACCGATTCCGCTTTGCGCGGTTTGCGTGATCAACCACGGCAACGCGGTCTTCACCGCGTCCTGTTTCATGTTGAAATTGATCACCCCGTGACGCCACAACAGCATCAGGGTCAGCACCCGCTGCGCGCTCGGTGCGCCCTTGAGCTTGCCCGCGCCGTCTTGGGCATCGATGTCCCACAGCGCCACTTGCAGGCCCTGATTGCGCAAGAAACTGCCGGCATCACTGCGCCGTTGCCCGTCCGGCGGCCGGAACAGCGGCACGTAGTTTTCCGGCAGCTTGTTCTTCACCAGATCGCTGCTGCGGCGCACCGAGTCCTGCCAGTCCTGCCAATGGCTGTGAGAGCGGAACTCCCAGCCCTGGACACCGACGCACTGTTTGGAGAACAACGACTGCAGGTTGTTCACCGAGCGATCCGCCAGCCGCGCCTGCACGTCCTTGCCCAACAGGAAGAAGGTGCCGCTGAGGTTGGATTTGCGCAGGTACTCGGCGATCCAGTCGGTGTTGTCCGGCTGCAGATTGGCGGCACTGTCGAAACTCAGCAGAAACAGCCGATCGTGCATCTCGTCGCCATTGCGCTCGTAGTCGCCAAAACGATCGATTTCGCTGCTGGTCTGCGGCGACAGCGCCGCCTTGCGCATCAGCTCGTCCAGGTATTGCAAATGAAACAGTCGGCTCGGCTCGGCCCACTTGGTGTAATAGCTGTCGTCGCTGACCACGAACTTGGCGGCCTGCTCACGCAGGGTCGGCAAGTCTTCGACGAGGAAGCAGAACGAAGCATCCTGGTCGCAGCTTTGCTGGGCGAAGTTGTAGTTGGCCAACAGACGTTCCCACAACCGCTGACGCAGGCTGTTGATCGCGTCGACATTCACCGTGCGCAGCCCCAGACGCTGAGCCAGCGCGGCCTCGTCCAGCGCTTCGGTGCCAAGCAGGCCACGGGCGAACATGAGGATTTCCGCGCGGGACGCGACGTCGAACAGCGTCGGGCTGCCGAGCTGCTCCGGCCAGGTACTGCGATCCAGCGTCGCCGCGTCTCCCGGTGCCGCCATGGCACCGCAGCTCAACAGCCACGCGGTGAAAAAAAGAACAATGCGCAAAGGGGTGTCTCCATAACCAAACCCGCGCGGCACTATAGCTGATAAGCCACCCCAACCTCCTCAAGGATGGCGCACTCTGTGGCGAGGGAGCTTGCTCCCGCTGGGTTGCGCAGCAGCCCCAGGTACCGGGTTTGCGAGTGCTGCGCACTCGAGCGGGAGCAAGCTCCCTCGCCACAGGGTTATCCGCAAGAATACTTTTGCCGTCGATCACCTATGGGCTTGATAGCTGGAGTCAACCCGGCCAACCCCCTAGAATCGCCTCCACGATTAAAGGAGACGACTTCATGCTGATGGTGATTTCCCCCGCCAAGACCCTCGATTACGAAACACCGCCGGCGACCCAGCGCTTTACCCAGCCGCAATACCTGGACCATTCCCAGGAGCTGATCCAGCAACTGCGCGAACTGAGCCCGGCGCAAATCAGCGAACTGATGCACGTGTCCGACAAGATCGGCGGCCTCAACGCCGCTCGTTTCGGCAGCTGGACGCCCGCCTTCACTCCGGAAAACGCCAAGCAGGCCCTGCTCGCGTTCAAGGGTGACGTGTACACCGGCCTCGACGCGCAATCGTTCAGCGAGGCCCAGTTCGACTACGCGCAACAGCACCTGCGCATGCTCTCTGGCCTCTATGGCCTGCTGCGTCCACTGGACTTGATGCAACCCTATCGTCTGGAAATGGGCACCAAACTGGCCAACGCCCGTGGCAAGGACCTGTACGCCTTCTGGGGCACGCGCATCAGCGAATGGCTCAACGAAGCGCTCGCCGAACAAGGCGACGACGTGCTGCTGAACCTGGCCTCCAACGAGTACTTTTCGGCGGTCAAGCGCAACGCCCTGAACGCGCGGATCATCAACACCGAGTTCAAGGACCTGAAGAACGGCCAGTACAAGATCATCAGCTTCTATGCGAAGAAGGCCCGGGGCCTGATGAGCCGTTTCGTGATTCAGGAGCAGATCAACGATCCGGCTGCCCTCAAACAGTTCGATGTGCAGGGTTATCGCTACAGCGCCGAACAGTCCAAACCGGACAATCTGGTGTTTCTGCGCGATCACGCCCCTGAATAAAGCATGCCCATTGCACGACTCTTTCTATAAAGAGTCGTGCAGCTCGCACGACGTCAAAAATCCCCCGCTACATTTCGCCGATTTATTGGCGCCATAAAACCGACCTCCCCAATTCTAATTTTAGTTTCACTCGACAGCCGCACTTTTTTTCAGTAGTGGCACGTAAAATTTTTTACGGTAGTGGCACAAAACTATCTAGCTCGATTACGCACCGATTAATAAAGGCCCAAATCGAAAGTGCTATCAAATTGAGACCAGTGCCATCTTTGGCAATATTTCAAAAAATTTCAGATTTCGCGATGAGTGGGTAGGAACTATGTCCAAATGCATAGCTCATACCACCGGTAACGATTCTCACCGAGTTTGTACGAGATAACTTACGCAGAGCGGAGAACCATGTAACCAAGTTGTCACAGCAACTTGCCTAGATGGTTCACTCATCTGATGAACTAGCGATGGATAGGTGATACGCACCAGAAACATCCTCTACAAGGCCGAGGCTGCGCCCCTGTAAACGTGCTCGCCTGAGCACCCAACCGCTTGATCTACGGGCTTTTCGCCCGACATCAGGTGGACTGAACACATGCACAAGAGTCTTTCTACAAGAAGATCGGCTGCATAACAGGGCAAGCAATAACAATCAGGCCTAGTTGCGCACATCTTGAGTGCACTTATTTAGACACTCGGAACTTAGTATGCCTGCACACGGCATTGTGGCGCCTGTTTGCCGCACTTTCGAGTGCACTACGACCGCTGAACACCATTAACTCCGGCCATCTAATGGCCTGATAAAACACAGAGGTAATTGCGATGCGCATCAGCATATTTGGTTTGGGTTACGTTGGCGCAGTGTGTGCCGGTTGCCTGTCTGCACGGGGCCATGACGTGGTTGGCGTCGATGTTGCCAAAGACAAGATCGACATGATCAACGCCGGCAAGTCGCCGATTGTTGAACCAGGTCTGGGTGAACTTCTGGCCCAGGGTATCGAGACCGGTCGTCTGCGCGGTACCACCAACTTCGCCGAGGCGATTCGTGACACCGACCTGTCGATGATCTGCGTCGGTACACCGAGCAAGAAGAACGGCGACCTGGAACTGAACTACATCGAGGCCGTGTGCCGCGAGATCGGTTTCGTGCTGCGTGAAAAAACCACCCGCCACACCATCGTGGTCCGCAGCACCGTGCTGCCGGGCACCGTCGCCAACGTGGTGATCCCGATTCTCGAAGACTGCTCGGGCAAGAAGGCCGGCGTCGACTTCGGCGTCGCGGTCAACCCGGAATTCCTGCGTGAATCCACCGCGATCAAGGACTACGACCTGCCACCGATGACCGTCATCGGCGAGTTCGACAAGGCTTCGGGCGACGTTCTGCAATCGCTGTACGAAGAACTCGACGCACCGATCATCCGCAAGGACATCGCCGTCGCCGAGATGATCAAGTACACCTGCAACGTCTGGCACGCGACCAAAGTGACCTTCGCCAACGAGATCGGCAACATCGCCAAAGCGGTCGGCGTCGATGGCCGTGAAGTGATGGACGTGGTCTGCCAGGACAAGACCCTCAACCTGTCCCAGTACTACATGCGCCCGGGCTTCGCCTTCGGCGGTTCGTGCCTGCCCAAAGACGTGCGCGCCCTGACCTACCGTGCCGGTTCGCTGGACGTCGAAGCACCGCTGCTCAACTCGCTGATGCGCAGTAACGAATCGCAAGTGCAGAACGCCTTCGACATCGTTGAAAGCCACGACAAACGCAAAGTCGCCCTGCTCGGTCTGAGCTTCAAGGCCGGTACCGATGACCTGCGCGAAAGCCCGCTGGTGGAACTGGCCGAAATGCTGATCGGCAAGGGCTACGACCTGAGCATCTACGACAGCAACGTCGAGTACGCCCGTGTCCACGGCGCGAACAAGGACTACATCGAGTCGAAGATCCCGCACGTGTCGTCCCTGCTCAACTCGGACTTCGATTCGGTGATCAATAACTCCGACGTGATCATCCTCGGCAACCGCGACGAGAAATTCCGCTCGCTGGCCCAGGAAGCACCGCAAGGCAAACAGGTCATCGACCTGGTCGGCTTCATGGCCAAAGCCACCAACGCCGGTACTCGCACCGAAGGCATTTGCTGGTAAGGCAGCAGCAAGCCTCAAGCTTCAAGCCGCAAGCAAAAGCACCTCGCTTGCGGCTTGAAGCCTCCATCACCTTCGGATGACGCTGATGAGCAAGCTCAAACATTTTTTTCTGCAATCAGCCGGCTGGCTTTTTTATCTCAGTCTGCTGATGGGCCTGGCCTTGATGCTGCCCACGTCCACATTCGACTCCGAGTCGAAAGACTTCATTTTCCTGATTGGCGCCGTGGGTATCTGGCGCTATTCGATGGGTGCTACGCACTTTGTGCGCGGCATGATTTTTCTCTACATCGTCTACCCGCACCTGCGCCGCAAAGTGCGCAAGCTGGGTAAAGCGGCGGACCCGTCGCATGTGTTTCTGATGGTCACCAGTTTCCGTATCGACGCGCTGACCACGGCGCAGGTCTACAGCTCGGTGATCCGCGAAGCCATCGACTGCGAACTGCCGACCACCGTGGTCTGCTCGATCGTCGAAATGTCCGACGAGCTGCTGGTCAAAGCGCTGTGGGCGCGGATGAATCCGCCAGACCGGGTCAAGCTCGACTTCGTGCGCATTCCCGGCACCGGCAAGCGCGATGGCCTGGCTTATGGTTTCCGCGCGATCTCCCGTCACCTGCCGGACGACCGCGCGGTGGTCGCCGTGATCGACGGCGACACCGTGCTCGGCGAAGGCACCGTGCGCAAGACCGTGCCGTGGTTCCAGCTGTTCGGCAACGTCGGCGGCCTGACCACCAACGAGTTCTGCGAAGTGCGCGGCGGCTACATCATGAGCGAATGGCACAAGCTGCGTTTCGCCCAGCGCCACATCAACATGTGCTCGATGGCCCTGTCCAAGCGCGTATTGACCATGACCGGTCGTATGTCGGTGTTCCGTGCCACCGTGGTGACCGACCCGGAATTCATCGCCGACGTCGAAAGCGACTCGCTGCAACACTGGCGCCTGGGCCGTTTCAAGTTCCTCACCGGCGACGACAAGTCGAGCTGGTTCAGCCTGATGCGCCTGGGTTACGACACCTTTTACGTGCCGGACGCGGCGATCAATACCGTTGAACACCCGCCGGAAAAGAGCTTCATCAAGGCCAGCCGCAAACTCATGTTCCGCTGGTACGGCAACAACCTGCGCCAGAACTCGCGAGCGCTGGGCCTGGGTGTGAAACGCCTCGGCGCCTTCACCTCGGTGGTGCTGTTCGACCAGCGCGTATCGATGTGGACGTCCTTGCTGGGCCTGACCGTGGCCATCATCGCCAGCTTCAAGTACGGCGGCGCGTTCATCCTCGCCTACCTGCTGTGGATCGGCATCACCCGGCTGATTCTGACCCTGCTGCTGTCGTGCTCCGGTCACCGGATCGGCCCGGCTTACCCGGTGATCCTCTATTACAACCAGATCGTCGGCGCGCTGGTGAAGATCTACGTGTTCTTCCGCCTCGACCAACAATCCTGGACTCGCCAACCCACTTCCCTGACCCGTGATCTCGCCAGCTTTCAACGTTGGTTCAACACCTGGTCGTCTCGGACCATGACCTTCTCCGCCGGCAGCATTTTCGTCGCCGTGCTGCTGATGATGGTCTGACCCGCCCCTATTGAATTAACAAGGAAATCGCCCCTATGAATACCGCCGTCAACGCCAACGTAGTGCATGAATCCGAAGCCCAGCGCCAACACGCCCGCGTGAAAATCCCGGCCAAACTGCGCTTCTTCGGCCCTGACAGGACGCCAGTCGAAGCCCGGGTCCTGGACCTGTCCGCCGGTGGTCTGGCGTTCAACGCCGGGCAGATGCCGCTGACCCTCGGCGAGGTGTACAAGGCACGCCTGCAGTTCGTGATCGACAACCTCGGCCTGGCCATGGACGTCGAGCTGCAAGTGCGCTCCTACGACCGCCAGACCGGCCGCGCCGGTTGCCAGTTCCAGAATCTGGAACCACAGGACATCTCGACCCTGCGTCACCTGATCACCTCGCACCTGGCCGGCGACATCGTCAGCATGGGTGAAGTGCTGGCGACCCTGCAGCGCGACAACTTCACCAAGGCGCGCAAGGTCAAGGACGGCGGCAGCGGCATGACCCCGTTCGGGCGTCTGAAAGCGGTGACCTTCAGTGCCGGGATTTTCGCCGTCGGCTTGCTGGCCTTCGGTTTTGTCGCCAAATCGGTGTACGGCATGTACTTCGTCAGTCACGCGCAGGCTGGTCTGGTCAGCGTACCGGGGATGAACATCACCATGCCGCGCGACGGCACCGTGCAGAGCCTGGTCAAGTCCGACGGCGTGGCGGCCAAAGGTGCCCCGCTGGCGACCTTCAGCACCAGCATGCTCGATGTGCTCAAGGGTCATCTGGACGAAGATCAACTGTCGCCGGCCAAGGTGGAAGAACTGTTCGGCAAACAGATGACCGGCACCCTGACCTCCCCTTGCGATTGCACCGTGGCCCAGCAACTGGTGGCGGACGGGCAGTACGCGAGCAAGGGCGACGTGATCTTCACCCTGGTACCGCGCAACACCCAGGCCACCGTCGATGCACGCTTCTCCTATCGCCAGTTCGGCGACGTGCGTCCGGGCACACCCGTCAGCTTCCAGATCGCCGGCGAAGACCAGACCCGCACCGGCAAGGTCGTCAGCAGCACCAGCCTGAAAAGCGCCGACCTGTCCTCCGACATCCGCGTGCAGATCCAGCCGGACGAGCCGCTGGACAGCCGCTTCGCCGGTCGCCCGGTGGAAGTGAACAGCGACCGTGGCCCGAACCTGAACTGGCTGATCGACAAAGCCACGGCTGCCGGTCTTTAAGTCGAGGACATGCCTGTGACTACTCATATCTTCAACACACCGCCGACCCTGTGGGAGCGAGCCTGCTCGCGATGGGAGCGCCGCGGTTTGTCTGATGTACCGAGTTGCCTGAATCGCGAGCAGGCTCACTCCTACATGGGAACAGTGTGTGCCTTGGCATTGGCAGTCAGTCTGGCCGGTTGCGCCGGCCTGCCCGACCAGCGTCTGGCCAACGAAGCGCTCAAGCGCGGCGACACGGCCACCGCCGCGCAGAACTACCGCGCGCTGGCGGACTTGGGTTACAGCGAAGCGCAAGTCGGCCTCGCCGATATCCAGGTCGACAGCCGCGACCCCGCGCAGATCAAGCAGGCCGAGGCGACCTACCGCGCTGCCGCCGACGTTTCGCCACGGGCCCAGGCCCGTCTCGGGCGCCTGCTGGTGGCCAAGCCAGGCTCTACCGAGGCTGAGCATCACGAAGCCGAAAGCCTGCTGAAAAAGGCCGCCGCCCATGGCGAAGGCAATACCTTGATCCCGCTGGCGATGCTGTACCTGCAATACCCGCACAGTTTCCCCAACATCAACGCCCAGCGGCAGATCGATCAGTGGCGCAAATCCGGTTACCCGGAAGCGGGTCTGGCGCAGGTGCTGCTGTATCGCACCCAGGGCACTTACGACCAGCATCTGGATGACGTGGAAAAGATCTGCAAAGCCGCGCTCAACAGCACCGACATCTGCTACGTCGAACTGGCCACGGTCTATCAGAAACGTGCCCAGCCGGAGCAACAGGCCGAGCTGATCAAGCAGATGCAGGCCGGTTACAGCCGTGGCACGGTCAGCGCGCAGCGCGTCGATTCGGTGGCCCGCGTGCTGGCCGATGCGACCCTGGGCAAGACCGACGAGAAGACCGCGCAAGCGCTGCTTGAACCGACCGCCCCGGGCTACCCGGCGTCGTGGGTGACCCTCGCGCAACTGCTCTACGACTTCCCGGAACTGGGTGACGTCGATCAGATGATGCAGTACCTGGACAACGGCCGCGCCGCCGATCAGCCGCGCGCCGAACTGTTGCTGGGCAAGCTCTACTACGAAGGCAAACTGGTCCCGGCCGACGCGAAAGTCGCCGAAGAACACTTCCAGAAAGCCGTTGGCCGCGAAGTCGCCGCCGACTACTACCTCGGCCAGATCTATCGCCGTGGTTACCTGGGCAAGGTCTATCCGCAGAAGGCCCTCGACCATCTGCTGACCGCCGCGCGCAACGGCCAGAACAGCGCCGATTTCGCCATTGCCCAACTGTTTTCCCAAGGAAAGGGCACCCAGCCCGACCCGCTCAACGCCTACGTGTTCAGTCAGTTGGCCAAGGCGCAGAACACCCCGCAAGCCGATGAACTGGCGACCACCCTCGCAGCGCAATTGCCGCCCGAGCGTCTGGCCGAAGCCCAGCGCCTGCTGCAACAGGAACAGGCCAGCCGTGGCGCCTTGAACCAGAACACGCTGCAACTGCACGCCCTGCAAGAAGAAGACGGCGAGGAATCCCTATGAAGTTGAATCCCTTTGTGAAGGCCGGCATTGGCCTCACCTTCGCGCTGATCTGGTCTTGCCCGACACTGGCCGCGATGACTGAAAGCAAAAACTTCGGCCTGGAAGTGAAAATCACCGGCCAGTCCGAAGACGACCGCGACCTCGGCACGGCCCCCGGTGGCGACGTCAACGGTGTGGGCCTGGACCTGCGTCCGTGGGTCTACGGCGAAAGCGGCGCGTGGAGCGCCTACGCCATGGGCCAGGCCGTGACCTCGACCGACATCATCGAGACCGACACCCTGCAGCAGTCCGACACCGACGGCACCCAGGCCACCGACAACGGTGATCGCAAGACCAAGAAAAACTACCTGGCGATGCGCGAGTTCTGGGTCGGCTACAGCGGCCTCACGCCTTACCCGGGCGAGATGCTCAAGTTCGGTCGCCAGCGTCTGCGCAACGACGACGGCCAGTGGCGCGACACCAACATCGAAGCGCTGAACTGGACCTTCGACACCACCTTGTTGCGCGCCAACGTCGGTGTGGCCGAACGCTTCAGCGAATACCGCACCGACCTCAAAGAGCTGGCGCCGAAAGACAAGGATCGCCTGCACGCCTACGCCGACGCCGCTTACCAGTGGACGCCGGGGCAATGGGTCGGCATTCGCGGCCACCACACCCACGATGACGGCAAACTCGATTACGCCGAACCGGGTGTGCCCCGCGACTCGCTCGACAAGACCCAGAACGGTGACATCAGCTGGCTCGGCCTGACCGCCGACAGCGACGCCTACAACTGGCGCAACACCAACACCGTCAACTACTGGGGCAGCATCACCGGCATGAGCGGCGACCGCGACTCGGTCAACCCGCTGAACTCAGACGGCAGCGCCCCGGCACAAGCCAAGCGCAGTGACGACATCAACGGCTGGGCCACCGACCTCGGCGTGCGCCTGCGCCTCGATCCGCAGTGGCAGGTCGGTGCGGCGTATGCCCGCGCCAGCGCCGATTACCAACAGAACGGTCTGGAGAGCAACCGCTCCAACTACACCGGTACGCGCTCGCGAGTGCACCGTTTCGGCGAAGCGTTCCGTGGCGAGATGAGCAACATGCAGACCGCCACCCTGTTCGGTTCGTGGATGCTCAACGACCAGTACGACGCCAGCCTGATCTACCACAAGTTCTGGCGCGTGGACGGCAACAAGCCGGTGGGCAGCAACGGCATCAACGCCGTGGAAAACAACACCGACGACGTTACTGGCGCGATCCTCTCCAGCACCTCGCTGCCGCTGCAGGATGGCAACAAGGACCTGGGGCAGGAGATGGACCTGGTGGTCACCAAATACTTCAAGCAAGGCCTGCTGCCGGCGGCGTTGAGCCAGTCGATCGACGAGCCTTCGGCCCTCGTGCGCTTCCGTGGCGGCGTGTTCAAGCCGGGTGATGCCTATGGCAGCCAGGTTGATTCGTACATGCACCGCGCGTTCATCGACGTGATCTGGCGCTTCTGATGCAAACCGCCAAGGGAGTGCCCGACATGCACCATGCAAGGAAAGGCTCGCTCAGCCTGTTGGCCGGCGCCATGCTGCTGGCCTCCGCTGGCGCCTTCGCCACGGTGGAACCGGCTGTGCCTCAACAGGGCAAACCGGTGACCACCGCCAAAGAGCTGCAACAAGCCAAGACCTACACCGTCAGCAGCGCGCCGACCGAGGCGCTGGAACTGGCCAAGCCGAAACTGCCTGACCTGTCCGGCTTCACCGCCGAGGCCGCCGCCGCGAAGATCAACCGCAGCAAAGCGGGCAAGATCAGCGTGCGCCGGATGATGCAGGAAGACGCCCTGAAAGACTTCATCGGCGGCGACAACAAGATGGCCGAATGGGTGGTGCGTCAGCACGGCATCCCGCAGGCGATCTTCGTTGACGACGGCTATATGAACCTCAAGGATCTGGCGCAGAAACTGCCCAAGCAGTACTTCAGCGAAACCTCGCCGGGCGTGTACCTGGCGAAGCTGCCGATCGTGGTCGGCCGCAAAGGCATCCTCGAAATCGACGGCCAGACCCAGGAGTTGCGTCTGTCGCAAGAGGCCGGTTCGTTCCTGGTCAACGACGGACAGTTGTTCGTGCGTGACACCAAGGTCACCGGCTGGCGCGAGAAGGACAATGGCCCGGCAACCTTCCGTTCGCCGAAGGAATTCCGGCCGTTCCTGCTGGCCTGGGGTGGCACCGAGACCTACATCGTCAACAGCAAGATGGCCAGCTTCGGCTACGCCAACAGTAAGTCGTACGGGGTGAGTATTTCCCAGTACACGCCAAACATGGCCAAGGTGCTCAAGCGTCCCGAGCCGACCGGCTGGATCGTCGGCTCCGAGTTCTCCGACATGTGGTACGGCTTCTATTGCTACGAGACCCGCGACTTCGTGGTCAAGGGCAACACCTACAAGGACAACATCGTCTACGGCATCGACCCACATGACCGTTCCCACGGTCTGATCATTGCCGAGAACACCGTCCACGGTACGAAGAAGAAGCACGGGATCATTATTTCCCGTGAGGTCAACGACAGCTTCATCTTCAACAACAAGAGCTTCGACAACCACCTCTCGGGCCTGGTGATCGACCGTAACAGCGTCAACAACATCATTGCCTACAACGAGATCTACAAGAACCACACCGACGGCATCACCCTCTACGAGTCTGCCGACAACCTGCTGTGGGGCAACAAGGTCATCAGCAACAAGCGCCACGGCATCCGCATTCGTAACAGCGTGAACATCCGCCTCTACGAAAACGTCGCCATGGCCAACGGTTTGACCGGCGTCTACGGCCACATCAAGGACCTGACCGACACCGACCGTGACATCAAGCTCGACCCGTTCGACGCCCAGGTCTCGCTGATCGTGGTCGGCGGTGAACTGGCGGCCAACGGCAGCGGCCCGCTGTCGATCGATTCGCCCTTGAGTGTCGAGCTGTATCGCGTGTCGATGCTGGCGCCGACCAAATCCAGCGGCATCAGCTTCAACGGCATCCTCGGCGAGCGCCAGGATGAAATTCTCGACCTGCTGGTGCGCCAGCAGAAAGCCGTGCTGATCGACCCTGTCGAACGCCAGACCGAACTGCAGGACTGAGGATAATTTTATGCACCCACACTTGATCAGATTACTCAGCCTGTCGGCCCTGACCGTGGGCATTCTGGCGGCCAGCAATGGCGCCCGTGCCGATGAAGCGGCAGGCGCCACCCCGCCGAAGTTCAGCGCCGAACCGTGCTGCAACCTGTGCCCGGCCGCGCATGACGCGAAGAACTACACCACGCGCTATCAGCAGAACTTCACCACCCTGGTGCAGGCGCAGGGCGACTGGCTGTTCCGCACCCAGGAAGATTTGCGCACCGAGTTCAACACCACGCCGGCCGGCTACAAACGCCTGCAACAGCTGCACGATGCGTTCAAGGCCAAAGGCGTCGAGCTGGTGATCGTTTACCAGCCGACCCGTGGCCTGGTGAACCGCAACAAGCTCAACCCGGCGGAAAAAGCCGCGTTCGATTACGAGAAAGCGCTGGGCAACTACAAGACCATGCTCGGCCGTTTCGCCAAGATGGGTTACGTGGTGCCAGACCTGTCGCCGCTGACCAACGAATCGCTGCCAGACACCCTGCCCGCGCACGATTTCTACTTCCGCGGCGACCAGCACTGGACCCCGTACGGCGCCCAGCGCACGGCGAAAATCGTCGCCGAGAAGGTCAAGCAGATCCCGGCCTTCGCCGACATTCCCAAGCGTGAGTTCGAAACCAAGCGCACCGGACGCATGGGCAAGACCGGCACCCTGCACAACATGGCCGGGCAACTGTGCGGCACCAGTTACGCAATCCAGTACATGGACCAGTTCACCACCGAGCCGAAAGGCGAAGCCGGTGACGGCGACCTGTTCGGCGATTCCGGCAACCCGCAAATTACTTTGGTCGGGACCTCGCACAGCGGCAAGAACTACAACTTCGCCGGCTTCCTCGAAGAAGCCATTGGCGCCGACATTCTCAATGTCGCGTTCCCCGGCGGTGGTCTGGAAGGTTCGATGCTGCAGTACCTGGGCAGCGACGAATTCCAGAAGACGCCACCGAAGATTCTCATCTGGGAATTCTCGCCGCTGTACCGCCTCGACCAAGAGACCATCTACCGCCAGATGATGTCGTTGCTCGATAACGGCTGCGAAGGCAAAGACACGCAAATGTCCGCCAGCACCACGCTCAAGCCTGGCGGCAAACAGGAACTGCTGGTCAACAGCAAAAACCTGAACCTGCAGAACAGCAGCCATCAGGTCGACATCCGCTTCGCCGACCCCTCGGTGAAAACCCTGCAAGCCACCCTCTGGTACATGAACGGTCGCCACGAGGACATCAAGATCGAGAAACCGGAAACCTCCGACACCGACGGTCGTTTCGCCTTTGAGTTGCGCACGGACGAAGACTGGGCCTCGCAAAACCTGCTGGCAGTCGAAGTCCAGGGCCCGGAAGCGGGCACCGCGCCACAAAAAGTCGAAGCGAAAATCTGCAAACGCAACGTATTCCCGGGCGCTGGGCCACAAACCGCTCAGGTCGGGCAATGAGGTCTGCTATGCGAAATCCGAAATTGAAATCTTTATTGGCCCCCACCCTGTTGAGCCTGGCGATGTTCGCCGGCGCCACGCAGGCCGCCGCGCCACTGCGTCCACCACAGGGCTACTTCGCCCCGGTGGATAAATTCAAGACCGGCGACAAGAGCGAAGGCTGCGACGCGATGCCGGCGCCGTACACCGGGCCGCTGCAGTTTCGCAGCAAATACGAAGGTTCGGACAAGGCCCGCGCGACGCTGAACGTGCAGTCGGAAAAAGCCTTCCGCGACACCACCAAAGACATCACCACCCTGGAGCGCGGCACCGCCAAACGGGTGATGCAGTTCATGCGCGACGGTCGCCCGGAGCAGCTCGACTGCACGCTCAACTGGTTGACCGCGTGGGCCAAGGCCGACGCGCTGATGTCGAAAGACTTCAACCACACCGGCAAGTCGATGCGCAAATGGGCGCTGGGCAGCATGGCCTCGTCCTACATTCGCCTGAAATTCTCCGACTCGCATCCGCTGGCGGCGCATCAGCAAGAGGCGCGGCAGATCGAGGCGTGGTTCAGCAAGATGGCCGATCAGGTGGTCAGCGACTGGGACAACCTGCCGCTGGAAAAAACCAACAACCACTCCTACTGGGCTGCCTGGTCGGTGATGGCAACGTCGGTCGCGACCAACCGTCGCGACCTGTTCGACTGGGCCGTGAAGGAATACAAGGTCGGGGTCAATCAAGTCGACGCCGACGGTTTCCTGCCCAACGAACTCAAGCGCCAGCAACGCGCCCTCGCCTACCACAACTACGCCCTGCCGCCGCTGGCGATGATCGCCAGTTTCGCCCAGGTCAACGGTGTCGATCTGCGTCAGGAAAACAACAGTGCGCTGAAGCGCCTGGGTGATCGGGTTCTGGCCGGGGTGAAAGACCCGGATGCATTCGAGAAGAAGAACGGCAAAGAGCAGGACATGACCGACCTCAAAGAGGACATGAAATTCGCCTGGCTCGAACCGTTCTGCACCCTCTACACCTGCCCGCCGGATGTGATCGAGAAGAAGCGCGGCATGCAGCCGTTCAAGACCTTCCGCCTCGGTGGCGACCTGACCAAGGTCTATGACCCGGCGCATGAAAAGGGCAATAAAGGCTCGTAAGACCACAACCCTGTAGGAGCTGCCGGAGGCTGCGATCTTTTGATCTGGCCTTTGAAGATCAAGATCAAAAGATCGCAGCCTCCGGCAGCTCCTACAGGGGGCATCGAATTTGAGTTGGCCCGCCGGTTTTTCGTGGGGGGTTTGGGGGGGCTTTGGCCCTTGACTGTTGGTTCAAACATGGAGAGATCGGGATGGTATTTTCATCCAACGTGTTCCTGTTTCTGTTCTTGCCGATCTTTCTCGGCTTGTACTACTTGAGCGGGCAACGCTATCGCAACCTGCTGCTGCTGATCGCCAGCTACGTGTTCTACGCCTGGTGGCGGGTGGACTTCCTGGCGCTATTCGCCGGTGTCACCCTGTGGAACTACTGGATCGGCCTGAAAGTCGGTGCCGCCGGCGTGCGCACCAAACCGGCCCAGCGCTGGCTGCTGCTCGGTGTGGCGGTCGACCTGTGCATCCTCGGCTACTTCAAGTACGCCAACTTCGGTGTGGACAGCATCAACGCGATCATGACCTCGTTCGGTCTGGAGCCGTTCATCCTGACCCACGTGCTGTTGCCGATCGGCATCTCGTTCTACATCTTCGAGTCGATCAGCTACATCATCGACGTGTACCGCGGCGACACCCCGGCCACCCGCAACCTTATCGACTTCGCAGCGTTCGTGGCGATCTTCCCGCACCTGATTGCCGGCCCCGTGTTGCGTTTCCGCGACCTCGCCGACCAGTTCAACAACCGCACCCACACCCTCGACAAATTCTCCGAGGGCTGCACGCGGTTCATGCAGGGTTTCATCAAGAAGGTCTTCATCGCCGACACCCTCGCGGTGGTCGCCGACCATTGCTTCGCCCTGCAAAACCCGACCACGGGTGATGCCTGGCTCGGCGCACTGGCATACACCGCGCAGCTGTATTTCGACTTCTCCGGTTACAGCGACATGGCCATCGGTCTGGGCTTGATGATGGGTTTCCGCTTCATGGAAAACTTCAAGCAGCCGTACATCAGCCAGTCGATCACCGAGTTCTGGCGCCGCTGGCACATCAGCCTGTCGACCTGGCTGCGTGACTACCTGTACATCACCCTCGGCGGTAACCGCAAAGGCACGCTGATGACCTATCGCAACCTGTTCCTGACCATGCTCCTCGGCGGTCTGTGGCACGGCGCGAACATCACCTACATCGTCTGGGGCGCCTGGCACGGCATGTGGCTGGCGATCGAAAAAATGCTCGGCATCAACACCTCGCCGCGCAGCCTCAACCCGATCCGCTGGGCGCTGACCTTCCTGCTGGTGGTCATGGGCTGGGTGATCTTCCGTGCCGAAAACCTGCACGTCGCCGGTCGCATGTACGGCGCAATGTTCAGCTTCAGCGACTGGTCGCTGTCGGAACTCAACCGCGCCAGCCTCACCGGTCTACAAGTGGCAACCCTGGTGGTGGCGTATGCAACGCTGGCGTTCTTCGGCCTGCGTGATCTGTACACCAACCAGCCGCCGGTCAAGAGCAAACCCGAAGTCAACGTCGAGGCCAACGGCCCTGCCACTGCGACCCCGGGAATGATCAAAGCCGCGCCTGGCGAAAACCCGGCGAGCATCCACGAGCCTGGCTACACCGTCGGCGTCGAAGCCCAGGTGCAACCGGCCTACTGGACCGCGGACTGGTCGCGTTACGTGATGCGCGGCCTGATCCTGCTGCTGTTCATCGCCTCGATTCTCAAACTCTCGGCGCAAAGCTTCTCGCCGTTCCTTTACTTCCAGTTCTGAGGGATCTGACATGACCCGCTCATTACGCATCTTCTACATCGCGCTGTTTCTGGTGACCCTGCTGGTGCTCGGTCTGTGGTCGGTGCGCAGCTTCTCCGGCTTCAGCACCAATGCCGACGCGACGGTGCTCAACGGTCGCTGGAGCAAAGCCGTGGAAACCCATTACGACGATCAATTCCCGATCAAGCGTCTGGGCACCAACCTCTGGGCCGCGCTGGATTTCAAACTGTTCAACGAAGGTCGTCCGGGCGTGGTGCTCGGTCGCGATCAGTGGCTGTACAGCGACGAGGAATTCAACCCGATCGTCAACGAAGAGCTGAACCTGCAAGGCAACTACGCATTGGTCGAAGGCGTGCGCCAGACCCTCAAGGCCAAAGGCGTGAAACTGGTGATGGCGATCGTTCCGGCCAAGGTCCGCCTGTACCCGGAGCATCTGGGTGAAGTGAAACCGGCGAGCATCCACGCCAACCTCTATCAGGACTTCCACGCCCGTGTCGCGGCGGACAAGATCCTCGCCCCGGACCTGCTCGGCCCGCTGCAACAGGCCAAGCACAACGGTCAGCAAGTGTTCCTGCGCACCGACACCCACTGGACGCCTGAGGGCGCTGAGATCGCGGCCAACACCCTGGCGAAAACCATCGCCGACAAGTTCCCGCTCAGCGGCGAGCCGCAGCGCTTTGTCACCACGCCAGCGGAGAAGGTCACGCACAAGGGCGACCTACGCCTGTTCCTGCCGCTGGACCCGCTGTTCGAAAACCTGATGCCGGCGCAAGAGCCGCTGCAAAAGCGCAACACCGTCGCGGCCGGCGAGCAGCCTGCCGGTGACGACGCGCTGTTCGCCAGCCATGAAGTGCCGGTGGCACTGGTCGGCACCAGCTACAGCGCCAACCCCAACTGGAACTTCGTCGGTGCGCTGAAACAAGCGCTGCACAGCGACGTGGTCAATTACGCCGAAGACGGCCATGGCCCGATCCTGCCGATGCTCAGCTACCTGAAAAGCGATGACTTCAAGAACAGCCCGCCGCAGGTGCTGATCTGGGAGTTTCCTGAACGATATCTGCCTGTGAACAACGAAATCGGCGACGCCGACCCGCAGTGGGTCGCAGAGCTCAAACAAGCCGGCGCGCGCCAACAAAACGTAGCAATCAACACTAAATCCGAGACGCCCGATCGGGCGCAAAACTGAAAGAGAGGTACACCATGACTTTCACTACTACTCCTCGTCGTCTCGCTAAAAGCTTCGCTCTGGTCGCTGGCCTCAGCGTGCTCTCGGTGCCTGCATTTGCCGGTGGCGACGCCGCGCTGTACGGCCCGACCGCGCCGAAAGGCTCGACCTTTGTACGGGTCTACAACGCCAGCAACGCCGAAGTCAGCGCCACCGTCGGCAGCACCAATCTGAGCGACGTTGCACCACTGGCCAGCAGCGACTTCAGCTTCATGCCGGGCGGCGACTACAGCGCCAAGGTCGGCAGCCAGACCCTGCCGGTGAAATTGGCCGGTGACCACTACTACACCCTGGTCAACAACGCTTCCGGCGCACCGCAACTGATCGAAGAGCCGCCGTTCAAGAACAAGCAGAAATCCCTGGTGCGCGTGCAGAACCTCAGCGACAAGCCGCTGACCCTGAAGACCGCCGACGGCAAGACCGACGTGGTGCCGAACGTGGCCGCCAAGGGCCGTGGCGAACGTGAAATCAACCCGGTGAAAGTCAGCCTGGCGCTGTACGAAGGCGACAAGAAAGTCGGCGACGTGAAACCGGTCGCGCTGGAGCGCGGTGAGGCCGCGGTGCTGTACGTCACCGGCAGCGGCAGCAGCCTGTCGCCAGTCTGGGTAAAACGCCCGGTGTCGACCCGCTAATTATTTTTCCGATGAGACGCTGACCCCTGTAGGAGCTGCGGCACGCTGCGATCTTTTGACTTTGTTTTTGAAGATCAAGATCAACAGATCGCAGCCTTCGGCAGCTCCTACAGGGGAATGCGGCGGCCTCTCGGTACGAGACAAAAACAAGAGTGAAACGACACAACGTTCGTGCCTCTAACCAATCGATTTTATGGAGTAACAATATGATTCCGGTGATCTTGTCAGGTGGTAGCGGTTCACGTCTTTGGCCGCTTTCGCGCAAGCAATTCCCTAAACAATTCCTGGCCCTGACCGGTGAACACACGCTGTTCCAGCAAACCCTGGAGCGCCTGGTGTTCGAAGGCATGGACACGCCGATCGTGGTCTGCAACAAGGATCACCGCTTTATCGTCAACGAGCAGTTGGCCAACCGTAACCTCGAATGCCAGCGCATCCTGATGGAACCGTTCGGCCGCAACACCGCGCCAGCCGTGGCGCTGACCGCGATGATGCTGGTCAACGAAGGTCGTGACGAACTGATGCTGGTACTGCCGGCCGACCACGTGCTGGAAGACCAGAAAGCCCTGCAACGCGCCCTCGCATTGGCCACCGTCGCTGCCGAAAATGGCGAGATGGTGCTGTTCGGTGTGCCGGCGACCAAACCGGAAACCGGTTACGGCTACATCAAGTCCACTGCTGATTCGCTGCTGCCCGAAGGCGTCAGTCGCGTCTCGCACTTCGTCGAAAAACCCGACGTCAAACGCGCCACCGAATACGTCGAGTCCGGCGGCTACTACTGGAACAGCGGCATGTTCCTGTTCCGCGCCAGCCGCTTCCTCGAAGAGCTGAAAAAGCACGATCCGGACATCTACGACACCTGCCTGCTGACCCTCGAGCGCAGCCAGCAGGACGCCGACACCGTCACGCTGGACGAAGCCACTTTCGCCTGCTGCCCGGACAACTCCATCGACTATTCCGTCATGGAAAAAACCCAGCGCGCCTGCGTGGTGCCGCTGACCGCCGGCTGGAGCGATGTCGGTTGCTGGTCGTCGCTGTGGGAAGTCAACGAGAAAGACGCCAACGGCAACGTCAGCAAAGGCGACGTGGTGATCCAGGACAGCAAGAACTGCATGATCCACGGCAACGGCAAACTGGTGTCGGTGATCGGCCTGGAGAACATCGTCGTGGTCGAAACCAAGGACGCGATGATGATCGCCCACAAGGACAAGGTGCAGGGCGTCAAGCAGATGGTCGCCACCCTCAACGAGCAGGGCCGCAGCGAAACCCAGAACCACTGCGAGGTCTACCGTCCGTGGGGCTCGTATGACTCGGTGGACATGGGCGGCCGTTTCCAGGTCAAGCACATCTCGGTCAAACCGGGCGCGTGCCTGTCGCTGCAGATGCACCACCACCGCGCCGAACACTGGATCGTGGTCAGCGGCACCGCCGAAGTGACCTGCGATGACAACGTGTTCCTGCTCTGCGAGAACCAGTCGACCTACATCCCGATCGCCTCGGTGCACCGCCTGCGCAACCCGGGCAAGATCCCGCTGGAAATCATCGAAGTGCAATCGGGCAGCTACCTGGGCGAAGATGACATCGAGCGTTTCGAAGACATCTACGGTCGCTCGACCCCGATCGAACGCGGCGTGTCGGTGAAAACCATCGCGCAGTGATCACCGCGTAACAAGAAGCCCCCGTCCAGCCCGCTGCGTCCCCTATCCTCAGTGGGTTGGGCGGGGGCTTTTTTTTAAAAGCAAAAGATCGCAGCCTGCGGCAGCTCCTACAGGGAAAACGCGTTCCAACTGCAGGCGTTACCGCAGGCTGCGATCTTTTGACTTTGCCCTGCCCATCGCCAACCTCACCTACGCTTAGGTAGGATGCCCCTCTACCCTGCGAGGTTGTGCGACATGTTCATCGGCATTTTGCTGGTCATCACCTGGCTGATCCTGTTGCTCCGCTATCCGGCCAAGGCGTTGCCGGTGTCGGTGGCGGCCGCTGTTGGCCTGGGCCTGGTGGCGGTCTGGGTGGTGTGGCTGGACAACCGCGAGCTCAAGCAACTGGCGCGTCTGGAAATGCGCATTGCCTACGCCCCAGAGCAGTGCCCGGCGGACCGCCCGCTGCAACTGAAAATGAAAAACGGCAACGACGTCCCGCTGACCGAACTGCGCTGGCGCATCGCCGCCTACGCGCCGGGCGACACGGTCAATCTGGCCGACAACCAATACACCGCGCCGCGCTATCGTGGCCCCGGCGAATTGCAGGCCGGCGGCGAATGGGAAGACTGTTTGCCGATGCCACCGCTGCGTGCCGGTTACCGTCCGCAAACCCTGGAATTCCGCGCCGAGCGTTTGCAAGGCAGCTTCTCCGACTGATCCCCTCCCCCCTTTTTTGCACAAGGAATGCGCCATGCCCGTTGCGTTGATTACCGGTTGCTCCAGCGGCATTGGCCGCGCCCTCGCTGACGCCTTCAAAGCCGCCGGTTACGAGGTCTGGGCCAGTGCGCGCAAGGCCGAGGACGTCTCGGCCCTCGCCGCTGCCGGGTTCACCGCGATCCAGTTGGACGTCAATGACAGCGCCGCGCTGGAACAACTCGGCGAACGGATCAACCAGCAACACGGCGGCCTCGACGTGCTGATCAACAACGCCGGTTATGGCGCGATGGGGCCGCTGCTCGATGGCGGCGTGCCGGCCATGCAGCGCCAGTTCGAGACCAACGTGTTCTCGATTGTCGGCGTGACTCGCGCACTGTTCCCGGTGCTGCGCCGGGCCAAGGGGCTGGTGGTGAACATCGGCAGTGTCTCAGGGGTTTTGGTCACGCCATTCGCCGGTGCCTACTGCGCCTCGAAAGCCGCCGTGCATGCCTTGAGCGATGCCTTGCGCATGGAGCTGGCACCGTTCGGCATCCGCGTGATGGAGGTCCAGCCGGGAGCGATCCAGTCGAGCTTCGCCAAGAACGCCGGGCATGAAGCCGAGCAGTTGATCAACGAGCAATCGCCGTGGTTTGCGCTGCGTGAAGGGATTCGCGCGCGGGCCAAGGCCTCGCAGGACAAGCCGACACCGGCCACTGAATTTGCCGCTGAATTGCTCAAGGCTGTGAAGCAGGACAAGCCGCCACGGTTAGTTCGCATTGGCAATGGCAGCCGGGCGTTGCCGTTGCTGGCTACTTTGTTGCCCAAGGGGTTGCTGGAGTCTGCGTTGATGAAGCGGTTCGGGTTGCGCGCAAAGCTCTGACCCGGAGTCGACACCTTCGCGAGCAGGCTCGCTCCCACATTGGATCTCTGTCATGCCGAAGGTCCTCTGTGGGAGCGAGCCTGCTCGCGAAGAGGCCGGGTCAGCCAACAGTCATCCCCACGCTTTCATGAAATCAATAAACGCCCGCACCTTCAGCGGCAAATGCCGGGTATCCGGATACAGCGCATACACACCCTGCTGGGCAAAGCGGTAATCCGCCAGCAACCGCACCAATCGCCCGGCCTCCAGATCATCCTGAATCAGCCATTGCGGCAAAATCGCCACGCCTTGCCCGGTCAATGCAAAGGCCCTGAGCGTTGCCGAGTTGTCGGCGACGATGGCAGTGGTCCCCGGTTTGGGCTGGTAGACATGCTCGCTGCCGGCCGGGTCGGTGACGGTCATTTCCGGGACGCGGCCATGGCCGAGCGTCGGCATCGACTCCAGCGTCGCCAGCGTGGCCACCGGTGCAAAGCGTTCGACCAGTTGCGGCGCGGCCACTGCAAACACTTCGAACGTCGACAGCCGCACCGCGCGCAGATTGGAGTCGTGCATGCGCCCCAGACGAATCGCCAGGTCAAAGCGCTCGGAGATCAGATCAGCATGGGTCGAGGACGTCGACAGGTGAATGTTCAATTGCGGCTGTTGCTGACGAAACACCTCCAGCGCCGGCACCACCTGGGCCAGGGCAAACTCCACGGTGGTGGTGATGCGCAGCGTGCCCTTGAGTTGCGAATGCTCGGAGCGCGCTTCCTCGATCGCCAGGCGCGCCTCGTCGAGGGTGCGCAGGCAGCGGCGATAAAAACGCTCGCCGGCATCGGTCAGGGCCAGTTGGCGGGTGTTGCGCGTGAGCAGCGTCACGCCCAATTCCTCTTCCAGGCGCTTGAGGTTGAAGCTCACCACGGCACGGGTCTGGCCCAGGGTGTCGGCGGCGGCCGTCAGTGACCCGGCCTCCACCACCGCTTTGAACGTGTCGAAACGGTCCAGACTGACCATCGTCACGGCCCTCCCTGTCAAAATAATTTTGACAAACTAGCAGGCAAACCAGCGTTTTCCTATCGCCACAAGCGCCCTACCCTGCACGTCTCATCACAGGGAAGCTGCCATGGCCTATCGCTCGAAAGTCGCGCTGGTGTATTTGTTCGGGTTCGCCCTCGACCTGCTGAACATGTTCGCCGCCAGCATTGCCTACCCGGACATCGCGCGGGAGTTGCACGCCTCGGTGCCGCAACTGGCGTGGATCAGCAACGCCTACATGCTCGGGCTGACGCTGATCATTCCGATGAGCGTGTGGCTGGCTGCACGACTGGGTGAGCGCCGGCTGATTCTCGGTTCACTGCTGCTGTTCGGCATCGCCTCGGGGCTGGTGGCCCAGGCCGGGTCGATTGAAAGCCTGATTGGCTGGCGCCTGCTGCAAGGGCTCGGGGGCGGCTTGTTGCTGCCGGTCGGGCAAGCCCTGGCGTATCGGCAATTCCCGGTGGCGCAGCGGGCGCACCTCACTGGCGTGGTGTTGCTGGTCGCGCTGATGGTCCCGGCCCTGTCGCCGGCGGCGGGCGGCCTGATCGTCGAGGCCTTGTCGTGGCGCTGGATTTTCTACCTGAACCTGCCGCTGGCATTGTTGGCGTTCGCCCTGGGCCTGTTGTGGCTGAAAGCCGATCAGCCCAGCACCGAACGCCCGACGCTGGATCTGCGCGGCCTGCTGCTGGCGGTGTCAGCCCTGAGCCTGTTGCTGGTGGCCGTGAGCCTGGCCAGCGCCTCCGCAACTCGTCAACTCGCTGGCGGGGTCCTGCTGCTCGGTGCATTGCTCCTGTGGTTATACCTGCGTGATGGCTGGCACAAACCCGACGCCGTCCTCGACCTGCAACTGATCAAGAGTCCGTCGCTGCGCCTGGCGATGCTGATCTACCTGTTCGTGCCCGGGATCTTTACCGGGACCAACATGATTGCCGTGTTGTACCTGCACCAGCTCGGTGTCGGCGCCGCGCAAACCGGTGCGCTGATGCTGGCCTGGGCCGCCGCCTCGGGCGTGGCGATCATGCTCGGCAAACGCAGTTTCAACCGTATCGGTCCCAAACCGTTGCTGATCGCCGGCATGCTTTTGCAGTGCCTGGGCATTGTCCTGCTGATGCGCATCGAACAGCCCGCCGCCGCGCCGCTGATCATCGCTTACGCCCTGATGGGACTGGGCGGCAGCCTGTGCAGCGTGACCGCGCAGACCCTGGCGTTTGTCGGTATGACCCCGGAAAAAATGGGCCACTCCAGCGCCTTGTGGAACATCAATCGCCAACTCGGTTTCTGCCTCGGCGCGGCGCTGCTGAGTTCGCTGTTGGGCGCACTGGGCGGCCACGGTTTCCAATACTGTTTTCTCGCGGCTGCCTTGCTCACATTGCTGCCGATGATCGCCGTGCTGCGTTTCGACGCCTCCAAAGTGCTCGCGCTGCTGAGCACACCGCCCCTTCAGGAAAAATCCACATGATTGACTACAACGAATATTTTGATGAAGTGATCCAGGCCCACCTGGTCATCGAACGCTGGTTTGCCGTGGAGCAGGATTCGGCAGAACTGGAGCGCTTGCTGAGCCGGTTCTCGGCGGATTTTTCCATGGTCACGCCGCTGGGCCGGGCGCTGGATATCGACGCCTTGCGCGCGCTGTTTCAGACGGCGGGCGGGAAGAAGCCCGGGTTCAGGATCGAGCTCAGTGAGCTGCGCGGGATTGCCCTGCATTCGCAGGGAGCGACGCTGAGTTACCGCGAGCAGCAGACCGATGCGAGCGGGGTGCACACCGATCGGCGCTCGACGGTGGTGTTTGAAAGAACCGAGACCGGTCGGGTGCTGTGGCGGCATTTGCACGAAACGTTTTGCCAAGGCTGATGCGATCCCTTTGTGGCGAGGGAGCTTGCTCCCGCTGGGCTGCGCAGCAGCCCCAATACCTGCCCACAACCCTGTCAGGCAAACCGCGCCGTCAGCTTTGACGACTGCTACGCAGCCGAGCGGGAGCAAGCTTCCTCGCCACAGGTTTACTCTCCCGTGTCCTGCTTCACCACCACCGTGCAGGTAATCCCCGCCGCCAATAGCACACCTTCCGGCACTTCATCGATGTGAATGCGCACCGGCACCCGCTGCGCCAGGCGCACCCAGTTGAAGGTCGGGTTGACGTCGGCGATCAGTTCGCGACTTTCCGGGTTGTCGCGGTCGTAGATGCCGCGGGAAATGCTCTCCACGTGGCCCTTCAACACTTCGCCGCTCATCAGTTGCATGTCGGCCTTGTCGCCCACGCGTATGTGCGGCAGCTTGGTCTCTTCGAAGAAGCCGTAGACCCAGAACGAGTTCATGTCGACCACGGCCATTTTCGCTTCACCGATGCGCGCGTAGTCGCCGCGATGCACGTTGAGGTTGGTCACGTAGCCGTCCACCGCCGCGCGCACTTCGGTGCGTTTGAGGTTGAGTTCGGCGGCTTCCAGTTGCGCTTGCGCGTGTTGGTAATCGGCCAGCGCGGCGTCGGCGATGTTGCTGGCATCGTCGCGGTTTTCCTTGGAGATCACCAGGTTGTCGAGGTCGGCGCGGCGGTGCGCGTTGACCTTGCGCATCTCCCAGGTCGACTTGCGCGAGGCGACCAGCGACTGCGCCTGTTTGACCGCGATGCGGTAGTGCTCCGGGTCGATCTGCATGAGCAAATCGCCCTTCTTCACCAACTGGTTGTCGCGCACCGGCACTTCGATGACTTCACCGGTGACGTCGGCCGCGACGTTGATGATGTCGGCGCGCACCCGACCGTCGCGGGTCCACGGAGTATTCATGTAGTGCTCCCACAACGTGCGGCCGATCCACAACGCCAGGGCCAGCACCAGCAGGGTCGCGAGCAGGCTGAAAAACTTTTTCATCAGGGCCTTCTTCAGAGAGAGAGTCAACGGTAAACAGTCAGCGCCATGGCGCCGAACAGACAGGTAAACAGGCTCAGGCGCAGCAGCGCCGGGTGCCAGAAGAAGCGGTACAGGTCGAACCCCGAGAGGAACCGGTCCAGCGCCCAGGCCAGCGCCGCAGCGACGAAAAACATCAGGGTCATGGTCGGCATGTACACGCCGTGGAAGGCGATTTCACGAGGCATGGGCAAGTCCTTCGGGCTTGGCGACGGCATAGGCGGCGAGCGGTGATTGCGGGTCGAGCAACGAGGTGCGGATGAAGTGCAGGTAGCTCTTCACCCGGCGCAACGCGGACGTATCGAAGTGCGGCGCGAATGGCTCGTCAGTCGCGGCGACCCGGCTGATCGCGTGATCCACCGCCACCAATGCGCGCTCCAGATTGCTCTGGTTCGGTTGCAGAAACAGCCGCACCAGCGCCCGGCCCATCACGCGGATCGCCTGACGCCACGGCTGCGATTCGGCATACGCCGGGTGCACCGGGAGAATCGCCTGTTCCTTGCGCAACTCGATGATCGCGTGGCCGACTTCCAGCACCACGAACATCCAGCGCAGCAGGTTCTTCTGCACGGTCGGCTGCCCGGCGGCGAGCCCGTAAGCCTGATGCAGCAGGTCGCGGGTGCGGCTCTCGAAACTTGACGCCAGGCCCTTGAGCTTGCCGCTGATCGCGTACACCACCTGGCCGCGCAGATCCTGCTCCAGACGCTTCCACAACCAGCGGCTGTTGGGCGGCAGAATAATTGCGCCGGCAGCGGCGCAAACGAGCATGCCCATGACCATGGCGATGTAGTCGTTGATGAAGGTGTAAGGGTTGTAGACGGTCAGATTGTCCGGCACCGAACCGGTGCTGAAAAAGATCAACAACCCCAAGCCCACGCCTGCGTATTGCGGCCGCGAAGCGAGAAACGAACCGAGCACGATCACCGGTGCGAGCATCACGCACAGCAGGGGAAAACCGTCGATCCACGGAAAGATGAAAAACATCTCGACGAAGCCGATCAGCGCCCCGAGAAACGTGCCGCACGCCATCTGGAACGCCATGCGCTTCGGGTTCGGCGTGGCGGCGGACAGGCCGACGGTGGCCGCAGCAATCAGGGTCATGGTCGCGCCGCTTGGCCACGCAGTGGCGACCCAGTAACTGCCCAGCACGATCAGGATGAACGAGGCACGAATGCCCGAAGCGGCGGCGGCCCACCAGTTGGTCTGCGGGGTGAACGGCTCGTCCCAGCGTTCGCGTTCGTGGCTGTGATCGGCCAGCGAGGCGTGGGTCTGTGCATAACTGTGCAGGTCGTCGACGAAGCGATACAGCAGCTCGTACGCGGTGTGGAAATCCAGTTGCTCGGCTTCGCTCGGGCCGGTTTCCTGAAAGATGCCGCGCAAGGTTCGCACGCGCGTCGGCAGGCCTTCCTTGTAGGCCGCCAAAGCGGTCGCCAAACGTGCAGCGTCCGGGCTGGTCAGGGCGCGGCCGCTGAAACCGTCGAGCACTTCGGCCAGGTCCTGCAAACCCGGTTTGATCGCAGCCACCACGTGTTCTTCACCGTTGCCGCGCAGGCGTTCGAGCAACTGATGCAAGGCGTTGAAACGCGTGGTGATGCCCATGAACTCGCTGTTCAAGCGACTGAGGCGACCGTTGCGCCGACGCATGTGCGGGTCTTCGAATACGGTCACGCTGCGCAGCCCTTCCAGGCCCACCGCTTCTGCGATGAAGCGCACGTTGTTGGTCTCGAAGGCGTCGGCCTTGCTGCGCCCGCGCAGGCCATCGGTGACGAACAGGGCAAACACGCCGAAGCGCTGATACAACGCGTTGCGCATCGCCGCACTGGCGGTTTGCGGCAGGATCGCGGCGCTGATCACGGTCGAACAGAGAATCCCCAGAGAGATTTCCAGCACCCGCCACACCGCGGCCATGAACGCCCCGTCCGGATGGGCCAGCGCCGGCAGCCCGACCATCGCTGCGGTGTAGCCGGCGAGGACAAAACCGTAGGCGCGAAAGTTACGGCAGCGTGCCGCACCGGCCGAGCAGATGCCGACCCAGATCGCCAGCGAGCCGAGGAACAGTTCGGTGTTCTGCGCGAACAGCGCGATCAGCGTGACCATCATCGCCGACCCGGCCAGGGTGCCGAGGAAGCGATAGAAACTCTTGGCGAACACATGACCGCTCTGCGGCTGCATGACGATGAACACGGTGATCATCGCCGTGCGCGGTTGCGGCAACTCCAGGCGCATCGCCAGCCATAACGTCAGGAACGCGGCGAGCAAAACCTTGAAGATATACACCCAGGTCACGCCATCGCTGCGCGCCCAGTCAAACAGACCCCGGCGCCATTCCAGGGAGTAGAGCCAGCGTAGAGGTGCGGGCAAGGGAGTCATTTGGTCTTGCTCAATGAATGAAGAAAAAATCTGTGGATCACACAATTCCTGTGGCGAGGGAGCTTGCTCCCGCTGGGCTGCGAAGCGGCCCCCAAAATCTTGTGAGCGCTGCGCGCTCAAGCGGGAGCAAGCTCCCTCGCCACAGGTTTGCGCATGCCGTCGGGATTGTGTTCACCGCAAAAGTGCCGGGGTTTTCGGGGCTGCAGTTTGTTCGGCAGTCGGCACGTCGTTGCCGGCGCCAAGTCCACCACCCAGCGCCGTCACCAACTCGGCATGCGCACTCAACCGCGCCGCCTGCACCTGCTGCTGCACTTGCTGTTGTTTGAACAACAGCGTCTGCGCATTGAGCACGTTGAGGTAATCGGTGAGGCCACGCTGATAGGCGATCATCGCGATGTCGTAAGTCTTCTGCGCAGTGGCCACGGATTCGGCGGCGAAGGCCTGCTGCTTGTCCATCGACTCGCGGCGGATCAACTGGTCGGAGATGTTCTTCAGCGCATTGACCAGTGTCTGGTTGTAATGCGCCACGGCGATGTCGTACCCGGCGGACGCTTCTCCCAGTTCGCTGCGCAAACGGCCACCGTCGAAGATCGGCAAGGAGATCGCCGGGCCGACGTTGTAGTTGAGTTTCTTGCCGGTCAAAAACTCCAGCGCCCCACCGCCGGTGGCCATGTAGCCGAGGCTGCCGACCAGATCGACGTTGGGATAAAACCCGGCATGCGCGACATCGATACCGCGCGCCTGCGCCGCCACCTGCCAGCGACTGGCGACCACGTCCGGGCGCTGGCCCAACAACTCGGCAGGCAATGCCGACGGCAATTTCAACGCCGCATTCAGCGCCAGGGTTGGACGCTGCAACTGCGCACCGGCGCCCGGGCCTTTACCGGCCAGCGCGGCGATCTGGTTGCGGCTCAGGGCGATTTCTTCATCCAGCGCATCCAGCTGCCGATGGGTTTCCGGCAACGGCGTTTCGGCCTGGCTGACTTCGAAGTGCGTACCGATGCCACCGTCCAGACGCTTCTGCGCCAGATCAAGAATCTGCTGTTGCTGCTTGAGCGTCGCCGCAACGATGTCGCGCTGGGCGTAATGCAGCGACAGCTCGATGTAGGCGCGCACGAGGTTGTTCTGCAATTCCAGCTGCGCCAGCCGCGCCTCGGCGGCGCTCATGTGCGCCAGATCCACCGCGCGTTCGCTGGCATTGCTTTCCCGGCCCCAGAGGTCGAGGGCGTAGCTGAAACCCAGCGCAGCGTTGTTGTCCCAAGTGGTGGTGTTGGCCAGGTCCCCGGGACCGTAGAACGGGTCGGTCGGCCAGTTGTGGCGCTTGAGCGTCGACTCGCCATTGATCTGCAACGACTCGGCGGCTTCGGCGGCACCGGCCAGCGCCTTGGCCTGACGCACCCGCGCCGCGGCCATGGCCATGCTCGGGCTGCCCTGCACGGCGAGGTCGATCCAGTGATTGAGTTGCGGGTCGCCGTAGGCTTGCCACCATTGCGCGGTGGGCCAGTGGGCGTCTTGGGCGGCATGGGCAATCGCGTCGTCGGTGGCCAGCGTATTGGCCTCCAACGCCTTGCCTTGCGGGGCAATGCCAGCGGTACCGATGCAGCCGCCGAGAGCCAAAGTGAAAGCCAGAACACTGAGCGGCAAAAGCGCTCTGTTGATGCGACGCGGCACAGCTGCGAATTCCTGAAAGAGGATAAGGCGGGGCGTGTTCCCCTCTGTAGGAGCTGCCGAAGGCTGCGATCTTTTTGATCTTGATTCCCTTAAAACAAAATCGAAAGATCGCAGCCTTCGGCAGCTCCTACATGGGAACGGCGCAATTCTATGGAACGCCCTGTGCGGCGATAAGCTGGGATTCCTGTGAATCTTTGTTACCGTTAACGAGATAATCCCTTGGTCGGGGGTCTCAGCCCCTGAAACTTCGTGTCACAATTTGCCATCTCCCTTGAGAGCACCCCATGGACACATTGCAAAACATGCGCGCCTTCAGTTGCGTGGCCGAAGCCGGCAGCTTCACCGCCGCCGCCGTGCAACTCGACACCACCACGGCCAACGTCTCGCGCGCGGTCTCCAACCTGGAAGCCCACCTGCAAACCCGCCTGCTCAATCGCACGACCCGGCGCATCGCCCTGACCGAAGCCGGCAAGCGCTACCTGCTGCGCTGCGAACAGATCCTGGCCTATGTCGAAGAAGCCGAAGCCGAGGCCAGCCAAGCCCACGCCCGCCCCGCCGGCCAGCTGAAAGTGCACACCATGACCGGCATCGGCCAGCACTTCGTGATCGACGCCATCGCCCGCTACCGCAAGACCCACCCGGACGTGACCTTCGACCTGACCATGGCCAACCGCGTGCCGGACCTGCTCGACGAGGGCTACGACGTGTCCATCGTGCTCGCCAGCGAACTGCCGGACTCGGGTTTCGTCTCGCAACGCCTGGGCATCACCTACAGCATCGTCTGCGCCTCGCCGGCCTACGTGAAAGCCAACGGCTGCGCACAAAAGCCCAGCGACCTGCTGAACCACGCCTGCCTGCGCCTCGTCAGCCCGGTGATCCCCCTGGAAAAATGGGCCTTCAACGGCCCGGACGGCCAGGAAATGGTCACCATCAACAGCTCGCCATTCCTGGTGAACTCCGCCGACGCAATGAAAGCCGCGATCATCAGCGGCATGGGCGTCGGCGTGCTGCCGGTGTACGCCGCCATCGAAGGCCTGCGCAACGGCACGCTGGTGCGGATGATGCCGAACTACCGCTCGCAGGAACTCAACCTGTACGCGATCTACCCATCGCGGCAATACCTGGATGCGAAGATCAAAACCTGGGTGGAGTACTTGCGCGGATCGCTGCCGGAAATATTGGCGGCGCACCAAGCAGAACTGGCCGCCTACGAGTTAAGCGGCAGCCTCGCCGGAGCCCGCGTCGCCAACTGATTTTCAACATATCGCGAAACCTGCAGGCGCGGCCGCCGGCTGCGATCGTTTGAGCTTGATGTTTAAACATCAAAAGATCGCAGCCTACGGCAGCTCCTACAAAGGAGTGATTTGGCGGAAGTTTTCCGACAGGTTTTGAAGGTTGTGGGTCGGAAATTGGGTGGATAGGCTCAGGGGGTCGTTGACGAATCAACGACCGGACTTGGTCGTCCGGGTTTAGAATGGCGCACTTTTTAAGCTTGCTTAATGGCGAGCTGTGCGTGGGAGGGCCTTGGCCCTGCCGGGTTTCCATTCCCTGGTCGACCAACCTGCGTACGGTTCGCCACCCTATTGCTTGGTCGCAGTACGTGGCGAACTCCACACCCCGAATGGAGTTTCACCATGATCAAACCATCGCCCAATCCGCCCGAGACGGACTGCACCTCCCCCTACGAATCCATCGACTCGAAAAAACTCCACGACGCCGCCGAGCGTGCGCTGGACCACTACCTCAAACCCTCCTCCACCCCCCTGAAATCCCACAAGCCCAGCACCATGTTCCAGGTCGTCCCCGACATGGACAACGAAAGCCTGCTGGTGCACGCCTGCGAATCACTGGCCTCGGCGAGCATCATGACCAGCGACATTGCGGCCTATGTGGATCCGCCACAGCGGCACACCCTTCTGGCGATTCAGCAGATCATCATGCTGGCGGAACTGGCCGTGAATCGAGTGCTGGATAATGTCGAAATCACCCAGCCAGCAGCACACAGCTGAACCCTTGTGAGAGCGAGCCTGCTCGCGAAGGCGTTAGCACCTCCAACACTTCTGGTGACTGACACACCGCTTTCGCGAGCAGGCTCGCTCCCACAGTTGGATTGAGTGTATTCAGCTGGAGACTTGGTCGGCTGTCAGGCCGCCATCGCTGGCAAGCCAGCTCCCACAATTGGATTGAGTGCATTCAGTTGGAGACTGGTCGGCTGTCAGGCCGCCATCGCGAGCAGGCTCACTCCTACAGTTGGATTGGGTGCATTCAGCTGGAGATTGGTCGGCTGTCAGGCCGCCATCGCTGGCAAGCCAGCTCCCACAATTGGATTGAGTGCATTCAGTTGGAGACTGGTCGGCTGTCAGGCCGCCATCGCTGGCAAGCCAGCTCCCACAATTGGATTGGGTGCATTCAGTCGGAGATTGGTTGGCTATCAGGCCGTCATCGCGAGCAGGCTCACTCCTACAGTTGGATTGAGTGCATTCAGTTGGAGACTGGTCGGCTGTCAGGCCGCCATCGCTGGCAAGCCAGCTCCCACAATTGGATTGGGTGCATTCAGTCGGAGATTGGTTGGCTGTCAGGCCGCCATCGCGAGCAGGCTCACTCCTACAGTTGGATTGGGTGTATTCAGCTGGAGATGGTCGGCTGTCAGGCCGCCATCGCTGGCAAGCCAGCTCCCACAGAAATCAACAGCAGACCGCATCCGCTTCTCACCACTCAACAGGATGAGCGTTAGCTCGGCTGCAGCTCTTGATCTTGCCGTACCGGCCCCTTCGGCAGGCTGAGTGGAGGGGTTTATCCGGGGGTGGGAGCGCAGCGACCGTTTGGCGCAGCCAAACACATCGAGAGGAGGTGCAGCGAAGCAAACCGTAGGCGATGCCCCCCGGATGAATCCCGGAGCGAAGGAACCCGAGCCTAAGCGAGGGCCGAACGCCGGGGCCCAGACCTTTGGTTCCTTTGGGGCGTCTGCCAAAGGGACTCGCTGTAAGAGCGAAACCGCCAGCGGCAACACCCGCAGAAACGGATATACACCCAAAACCCCAAGAACCTGGTCGGCCCAAAGGCCGCCAAGACAACCCCAAGCCAGAAATGATAGCGTGCTTGGTAATCCAGACAGCCGAGCCCCAGCCCAATGAAAAAAACAGTCCTGGCCTTCAGCCGCATCACCCCCCCAATGATCGAACGCCTGCAACAGGAATTCGACGTCATCGTCCCCAACCCCAAAAACGGCGACATCAACGCCCAATTCAACGAAGCCCTCCCCCACGCCCACGGCCTCATCGGCGTCGGCCGCAAACTCGGCAAAGCCCAACTCGAAAACGCGGCCAAACTCGAAGTCGTCTCCAGCGTCTCCGTCGGCTACGACAACTACGACCTCGACTACTTCAACCAACGCGGCATCATGCTCACCAACACCCCCGACGTGCTCACCGAAAGCACCGCCGACCTCGCCTTCGCCCTGATCATGAGCAGCGCCCGCCGGGTCGCCGAACTCGACGCCTGGACCAAGGCCGGCCAGTGGCAAGCCAGCGTCGGCGCACCGTTGTTCGGCTGTGACGTCCACGGCAAAACCCTGGGCATCGTCGGCATGGGCAACATCGGCGCCGCCGTCGCCCGCCGTGGCCACTTCGGCTTCAACATGCCGATCCTCTACAGCGGCAACAGCCGCAAGACCGAACTGGAACAACAACTCGGCGCGCAATTTCGCAGCCTCGACCAACTGCTGGCCGAAGCCGACTTCGTCTGCCTGGTCGTGCCGCTCAGCGACAAGACCCGCCACCTGATCAGCCACCGCGAACTGGCGCTGATGAAACCGAGCGCCATTCTGGTCAACATTTCTCGCGGTCCGGTGGTCGATGAACCGGCGCTGATCGAAGCCCTGCAAAACAACCGCATCCGTGGCGCCGGCCTCGACGTCTACGAAAAAGAACCGCTGGCCGAGTCGCCGCTGTTCCAGTTGAAAAACGCCGTGACATTGCCGCACATCGGCTCCGCCACCCATGAAACCCGCGAAGCCATGGCCAACCGCGCCCTCGCCAACCTGCGCAGCGCGCTGCTTGGTGAACGCCCGCAAGATCTGGTCAACCCGCAAGTCTGGCGCGGATAAAAAAGAACGGGCAAGTGCATAACCGCACTTGCCCGTCAGTGGCCGCCCCACACAACTTGAAATTGAACAACAACCCCAATTAAACAACAGCATTATAAGCTCTGCCTGGCGATCGAATGATCGACTAACGCTATGGAGAGCTGAACCCGTGAACACCCTGACAACCGACAAACTCATTCGTTACAGCAAAGTTATCTTGATGGCTTACATCAGTTTCTTTGGCGTACTGGTGATAATCCACAACTTTACCGACTACGACTCTAATTACACTTACGTGGCGCATATCCTGAGCATGGACACCACTACCGCCAGTGAATCCATAAAGTATCGAGCGATTGAATCATCGCTGATCCATCACCGGATCTATTGGTTCATCATCACACTGGAGGTCACGTATACCTTGCTGTGCGTGATGGGCACCTATCAATTGCTGCGCCATATCAATGCGCCTGCCGAAGTATTCCACGAGGCAAAAAAGTTCTCGATCATGGGCATACTGGCGGCCATTTTCATTTATTACGTGTGCCTGCAAACTGTGGGTGTGGAATGGTTTGACATGGACACTTCGCAATCATGGAATGCCAAGGACTGGGCACGGCATATCGTTGACTTCGTATTCCCGGTGATGATTTACATTACTTTGAAAGTCGAGCGCTGATATCCAGCGTCCGTTTATTTCATGCCAACTTTCCCTGTACCGGTGCCACCAGCGTTTTCGGCTTACGAAACACCAGCACATTACCCAGCATCACCAATACCAGCCCGACCAGCGCCGGCGCCGTCCACTGATAACCCTCGGCAAACGCTGATACGTTCAGCGCCACCACCGGGAACAGCACGGTGCAATACGCCGCACGCTCCGGCCCCATGCGCCCGACCAGCGTCAGGTACGCGGTGAAGCCGATCACCGAGCCCGGAATGACCAGGTACAGCAGCGCGCCGACGTAGCGCGGCGACCAGTCCATGTTGAACGGAATGCCTTTGACCAGGCACCACACCGACAGCATCGCCGCGCCGTAGGCCATGCCCCAGGCATTGGTGGTCAAGGGTCTCAGACCGGCCTTCTGTTGCAGGCTCGAGAGCATGTTGCCCGCCGAGAAACACAGGGTTCCGCACAATGCCAGCGCCAGACCGAGCAAGGTCTGCGGGCTGGCGTGATGGCCGGCCAGTTCCGGCCAGAACAACATCCCCAGCCCGAACAAGCCCAGCGCCCCGCCCATCAGCACATTGCGGGCAATGCGCTGGCCGAAGAACACCCGCGCATTGAGCGCGTTCCACAAAGTCGCGGTGGAAAACACCACCGCCACCAGGCCGCTGGGGATCCACTGGCTGGCCGTCAGGAAACACATGAAGTTGACGCAGAACAGGCACAAACCCTGCGCCACGCAGATCAGATGGCCACGGCGGTTCATCGGCTGCAGCCTGCGGCTGAGCAGCAACAGCACGAACAACACCAGCGCGGCGAGGCCGAAGCGATAGACGATCGACACTGGAATCGCCACCACCCCCAGTTGCCATTTCAGGGCTATCCAGGTGGTGCCCCAGATCAGCACGGTCAACAAATACAACGACAGGTTCATGGCAAACACTCCTTGATGCGGCAACGCTGAGCGCTTTTCTGTCGCGAGCGAGCTTGCTCGCGCTGGGCTTCGCAGCAGCCCCATTGGTGAGTGCCGCGCACTCAGCGCGAGCAAGCTCCCTCGCCACAGGTTTCGCGTTTAATTGAGAATCAGGGTGCGGTAGCAAGGGTTGGAGCGCTTGCACAATCTTGCGCTTTTGTCGGCGTACTGGCTGGCAGCGCGACGCCTACGGAGTAGGATGCAAGGCGTTGGAGAGAACCGCATATGGCCGCTATCGATACCCTGCAAGTCTTTCAAGCCCTCAACCGCTCGCCGAACGCACGCCTTGTGCACAGCGCCGAGCTCGGAGACGGCTTGTCTGCGGCGCTGTGGACCAACCACCACGACGCCCAGGAATACGAAGCACCAAGTCACCACACGTTGTCCTGCTATATCGCCGGCGGTACCGGCACGTTTCGGCGCGGTCAGCCGGGGCACAAGGGTGGCCCGGACAAACTCTGCATCCTGCCCGCCGAGCATGAGTCAGGCTGGGTGATCAACGGCGACATTCGCCTGGCACACCTGTATTTCAGCGCCGAACAATTCGCCCTGGGTTGCGTCACCCTGCTTGATCGCGAACCTCGGGAAATGCAGTTGCGCGAGCAGACTTTTCTCGAAGACCCGCAACAGGCGCGGCGCTTTCGGCAACTGTTGACCCTGAACTGGGACGAACCCGCCGAGCGTCTGCTGACCAGTAGCCTCGCCCATGAATTGATCAGCCACACCTTGCTCAGCCAGGTCGGCGCCCGCCAGGGGTTGCGCCTCAAGGGCGGGCTGGCGCCGCATCAGCGTCGGCAACTGGTGGAGTTCATCGACAGTCAGTTGGCCGAGCCCATCAGCCTCGGGCAACTGGCCGGGTTGTGTGCGCTGTCGGAATACCACTTTGCGCGGATGTTCCGCACCAGTTTCGGTTTGCCGCCGCATCAGTATGTGCTGGCACGCCGCTTGAGCCGGGCGCGGGAGTTGTTGCGTAGCACGGCGTTGCCGTTGGGGGAGATTGCGCTGGCGTGCGGCTTTGCCAGTGCCAGTCATTTCACCAATCGGTTCAAGCAGGTGTTGGGTGGGACGCCTGGGGAATATCGGCAGGCGTTTTTGCGCTGATCGCAGCCTTCGGCAGTTCCTGCAGGGGAAACGCATTCCAACTGTAGGAGCTGCCGAAGGCTGCGATCTTTTGCTGTTTTCGAATCAGAACTCCAGCGTGCTCGACAACGAGATCTGCCGCGAATCGCCCATCGACACAAAGAACCGGCTTGCCGCCGAGGTGTAGTAGGTGCGGTCGAACAGGTTCTTCACATTGAGCTGGAACTTGACCTTCTGCCCTTCGAGCTTGGTGTCATAAGTAGCGAACGCATCGGCCACGGTGTAGCTCGGCAGGTCGAAATCATTCACCGCGTTGCCCGCTCGCTCGCCGACATAGCGCGCCCCGGCGCCGACCCGCAATTGATCGCCACCGATCACGCTGCCGAAGTCATACACCGCGGACAGCGAGCCGCTGTTCTTCGCCACGTTTTGCAGGCGATTGCCCTTGTAAGTCGGATCTTCGGTGACCTCGGCGTCGATGTAGGCATAGGCGCCGATCATGCTCCAGCGGTCGCTCAGTTGACCGGTCAGGTCCAGTTCCAGACCCCGGGAACGCACTTCGCCGGCGGCACTGTAGATCGTGGTCGGGCCTTCGGAGTTGGCCACCAGCACGTTGCGTTTCTTGATGTCGAACAGCGCGATGTTACCGGTGAGGCGCCCCGGCATATCCAGGCGCGCGCCCAGTTCCCACGACTTGGCTTCTTCCGGCGCAATGCTGCCGTCGAGCACGGTGCTGCTGCCGCTGAGCGGGGCGATGGTCGAGTTGGGTTTGAACGATTCGGTGTAGCTGCCGTAGAACGACAGCTCGTCGGTGTAGCGATACACCAGACCGGCACGCGGCACGAACTTCTGCCCGTTGCTGTCGGTGTTGGCCTTGAACGGCACGCCTTTGCCGGCGTACTGGTCGTATTCCTGGAAACGCCCGCCGGCGACCAGAATCCACTGGTCGTTGAGGTGAATGGAGTCCTGCAGGAACACCGAATCACTGCGCAGCAGATCGGTCTGCGCACTGTCCGCCGGGCTGACCGTAGTGCCTTCGACTTCGCGGCCATACACCGGATTGACGTAGCTGAAGGTGCTCAGGCTTTTCTGGCGGATCAGGTCGGCGCGATAGATCTTGCGGTACTCGTCGTCTACGCCGAACACCAGGTCATGCTGCATGCCCAGCACGTTGACCTTGCCTTCGAGGCTGGCGGTGGTGAAGCGGTCGGTGCTGATCGCGCCTTGCGTGCCGTCCATGCTGCGGGTCAGCGTGCCTTTCTTGGTGTCGATGGCGGTCACACGGACCTGGCTGGCGTCGTAGGTTTCGCGGTTCCAGCTGTAGCCGAAGTGGGCTTTCCAGTCGTCGTTGAGTTCATGGTCGGCCTCGAAATGGTAAAGGTCGGAACGACCTTCCATGTCGTTGAACGGCTCGTCCAGACGCTCGTTGCGCGAGATGTCCAACGGGTGGTTGGTGCGCGGGTCGATCACCGTGCCACGGTCGAACGGCGTGAGGAACTCGCGATGCTCGTAGCCGAACGATAGCTTGGTGCGTTCGCCGAACCAGGCCAGCGACGGCGCGATCAGCGTCTCGCGATGCGTGCCGTAGTTGCGCCAGTAATCTTCGTCTTCGTGATCGAGCACCAGCCGATAGGCCAGCCCGGACTCACCCAGCGCACCGGTGCTGTCGAAGGTACCGCCGCTGCCGTTCTTGCCGTCGCCGTAGCTCGAGCCGCGCAGGGTCAGGGCGTTGTACTGGGTCAATTCCGGTTTCTTGCTGACCAGGTTGACCACGCCGCCCGGGTCCTGGATGCCGTAAAGCAGCGAGGCCGGCCCCTTGAGCACTTCGACGCGATCGACCGTGGCGTTCATCCCGCGACCCTGCACGATCGGCATGCCGTCACGCATGATCGAGCCGTTGCGGTTGTCGCCAAAACCGCGAGTCATCACCGAATCCTGGGTGCTGCCCAAGGTGTTGCCCTGGGTGATGCCGCTGACGTTGGCCAGCGCGTCGTCGAGATTGCGCGGGGTCTGATCGCGGATGACCTGGGCCGGGATCACGTTGACCGTCTGCGGGATTTCCTGCAGCGAAGCCGAAGAGCGCATCACCGAACTGGTTTGCGGCGGTTGATACGTCATCGACTCATCACGGGTCGAGGTGATGGTGGTGGCGCCAAGATTGAGCGCACCTTCGGTGGGTTGCGGTTCCAGCGCCAGGGTGTGGCTGTCGGTGCGGCGGAAGGTCATGCCGGAGCCGCTGAGCAGGCGTTGCAATGCTTGTTCGGCGCTCATCTGGCCGTTGACGGCCGGCGCATTGAGGCCATACGGCGCTTCATCGGTGTAGACCACGCTTTGCCCGGTGACGCGGCTGAAGTCGCTCAAGGCTTGCGGCAGCGGTTTGGCATTCAGGGAAAAACTGAACTGCTGTTGCGCCGGGCTGCTGAGGGCCTCAGCGGCGAGCGCCACGCTCATCGGCAACAGCGCCAATGCGGAAAAACTCAATGCCGAAACACCCAACCACTGTTTGACCGAACCCGATTTTGCCCTGGACTTCATTACTCAATGACCTGTGTAGAACCGCAACGGATGCGAATGACTCGCAGTTTCAGTCACTACACGGATGGGCCCAGGGTTTACCTCACCACATTTGGAAAATATTTTTTGGAGTCTGAAAAAGAACGCTATCGCGAGCAGGCTCACCCCTAAAGGGGGAACGCATTCCAAATGCAGGAGTGAGCCTGCTCGCGATGGCGCCGGCAGCCTCAGCGCAGAATGATCAGATGCCCCAGCACCTGATGCTGCTCAAACCCCAGCACCCCTTGCAACGAACTCAACACCGCCTGCGGGTCCTTGCTCGGAAAACTGCCGCTGACCCTGCGCGCGCCCAGTTCAGCGTTGAGCAACACAATCCGCCCCGGGTAGTAGCGCCGCAAATCCTCCACCACCTCGGCCAGCGACGACTTGTAGTACGTCAGCCAGCCCTGACGCCAAGCCAGTTGCGCTTCGCTGTCCACGGCGTGCAGTTTTTCAGCGCGGCCCTGCCCGTATGCCACTTGCTGGCCGGCGGTCAGAATCTGCTGTGGCGCATCGCGATCCGCCGTCACGCCAACACGTCCGGACAGTACCGTGACCTGTGCGCCCTGCGGTTGCAAACGCACTTCGAACTGCGTGCCGAGCACCCGCGCCTGGCCTTTCTCGGCCTCGACCACAAAGGGCTCGCCGGTGTGCGTCACAGTGAAAAAACCGGCGCCGCGACGCAGTTGTATATGTCGCTCGCCCCGGCTGAAATCCACGGCGATGGCGCTGTCGGCGTCCAGCGTGACTTGCGATTGATCGGCCAGGGTCACCGTGCGGATTTCCCCCGGCGCCGAGACGTAATCGGCGCCCAGATCATCGATCCAGCGCTGCGGCTGCCAGCCCGTGCCGAGGCTGAGCATCAGCAACAGGCACGCGGCCATCGCCAGCGCTCCCGAACAGCGCAGCAGCGGTGAGCGACGTGGACGATCCATCGCATTGAGGTAGCCCTGCAACGCCAACGCGTCTTCATCGGCCAATCTCCGCGCCGGGCTTTCGCTCAACTCCCAGAGCACTTGCGCCTGGGCATAGGCCTCGGCGTGAGCCGGGTCGGCGCGCAGCCAGTGGCTGAACGTCAGTTGATCGCCGGTGCTCGGGCGGTCGTGCAACAGGCTCAGCCAGGCGAGCGCGGCCTGTTCCTGAGCGGGCGTCGGGGCGACGCGGTCGGTGGGTTTCACGGTGCTTTCCCTGGCAGGCGTGGCGCGGGTTCGCGCAGGCTGGCCTTGCAGGCCTCGAGGGCGCGCATCATATGTTTTTCCACAGCACTTTGGGACAGGCCCATGGCCTTGGCGATGTCCGCGTACTTGCGACCGTGGATGCGATTGAGCAAAAAGATCTGCCGGGTGCGTTCGGGCAAGGCGCGCAACGCCGCTTCGACATGGCGCAGATCATTGCCCGCTTCGAGCGCGGCTTGCGGCTCGCTGCCGTGGCTGTCCGGCGCGTCCGGTTGCCAGCCCTCGTTGACTCGCACCCGCGTGCCTTCGCTACGCAAATGATCGATCGCGATGTTGCCGGCGCAGCGCAGAAGGTAGGTGCTGAGCTCTTCGACCTGCACCAGCGGCCGACGCCAGAAGCGCAGGAACAGGTCCTGCACCAGGTCCGCCGCCGTGGCCCGGCAGCCGACGCGCCGGTTCACCAGCGCTTCCATCTGCGAACGCTGGGAGAGGAACACCTGAAGAAAATGCGCACGCGCGCCGTGCGGCTCGTCGTCGCGGGATTCCGGGGGATGACCGGTCAGCATCTCAGCACTGCGCCCAGGCGGCGACCGGCGTGGCCAGCAGGCTGAGCGCCGCCAGCAGCAAGGCCAGTTTCGGTCGATACGGCATCAGCAACACCAGCACCAAGGCGCTGCCCATCAACACCGCGAACCAGTCGACCAGGCCGAAGCTCCAGCCGTTGGCAGCCACTGCAGCCCACAGTGAAGCGCCGAGCAACAGCCATCCGGCAAGCTTCAAATGACGGGCGCGCCGCGCCGAAGGTTTGTTGCCCAGCAGTTCATCGTGGTGTCGCGGCATCGACAGACACAGCGCGGTGAACCCGGCATAGCACAGCAGCAGCGCCAGCAGCATCAGTGCGTCCCCTGCTCAAGGGTGACTGGCCGGGGCGCGGTGCGAGCGGCTTTTTTCACCCGCACGCTATGGCCGGCGCGCTGCATTTTCCACGCGGCCCACGCCAGGAACAGGCCCGCCGCGAAGCAGGTCAGATCGAATCCGGCCAGTGTCCAGTCCCCCTGAACCAGCGTGACACCGAGGTGATGCGCGGTGGTCAAGGCGTTGAGCAGCGGCAGCGCGATGAACAACGCTGCCGCCAGTGTCAGTTGCTCGATCCAGGCCTTGCGCCCCGGGCGCAGCAGCGCGTGCAGCACGCTCAAACCCCAGGCGATGAAAAAGCCGTTTACTTCCCACTCTGCCCGCCCGCTCAAGCTCAGCGGCAACAGCCGATTGCTCCAGAAGAACACCGCCACGGCCAGCACCAACCCGGCCATGCTGGCGATGTTCAGCACCTCCACCAGCCGCAACTCGAACGGCATCACGCCGCTTTTGGCGTGTTTGAGCTGACGCTTGCCGAGCCAGATCACCAGCCCGGTGCCGATCATCGCGGTGCCGGCCAGGCCACAGATGAAGTACAGCCAACGCAGGATCGGCCCGGCAAAATGGCCGAGGTGCAATCCGTAGAAACCACTGGCAACCGTCATCGGCAACGGTTTGTCGGGCGTGGCGCCAAGAAGCTGCCCGGTGACGCCGTTGAAGGTCACGTCGTGGCCGTACTCATAGGCGATCCTGTCGGAGCTGGCGCGGGACAGCTGCACCGTGGCATTGGCGTCGCCCGGGTTGATGACGCTGACCCGAGCCGTGTGCCCACCCGCCCATTGCTCGCTGGCCTTTGCCAATAACGGTGCCAGCGCTGGCAGCAGGCTCGCCTGGCCGGCGCGCTCCGGGATCGGCGTTTCGGGAAACAGCGCTTGGTAAAACGCATCGCGATCAGTGCCGTAGGACGCCAGGATGCTCGCCGGCATGACCATCGCCATGAAAATCACCAGACTGCTGTAGGTGATCATCAGGTGAAACGGCAGCACCAGCACACCCACCGCGTTATGCCCGTCGAGCCATGAACGCTGGCCTTTGCGCGGGCGAAAGGTGAAGAAGTCCTTGAAGATTTTCTTGTGGGTGATGATCCCGCTGATCAGCGCGACGAACATCACCATCGCGGCTATCGTCGCCAGCCAGCGGCCCCAGGGATAAGGCATCTGCAACTGGAAGTGGAAGCGGTAGAAGAACTCGCCACCCCGGCTGTCCCGGGGTTGTATTTCGGCGCCGGTCTGCGCGTCGAGGGTCTTTTGCGTGAAGCGCCCGCGCTGACCGCGCTCGGCCGGCGCGTCTTGCCAACGCACGGACAACGCGGGATCACGGGCATTCGGCAGGTCGATAACCCAACGCGAGGCATCAGCGGCATGCTGCTGCAGATAGCCTTGCGCCAGGCTCAGGCTGGCCGCTGAATCGATAGCGTGCGCGGGGATTTCCGGCTGCATCCAGTGGCTGATCTCATCCTTGAAATAGGCCAGCGTGCCGGTCAGGAAAATCGCAAACAGCAGCCAGCCGAACAGCAATCCGGCCCAGGTGTGCAGCCAGGCCATGGCCTGGCGGAAGCCCTCTTTCATGCGTACCCCAAGCCACGCGCGGCACCGGAAGCCGTCGCCAGAATCACGCTCGGCACCAGCAACCCGACCCACGCCGACCACGCGGTGCGGCAGGCGAAACACCAGAGCACCGCGACCAGATACACCAGAAAGGAAATGATCATGCCCGTCACCACCGCTTCGGCGCGGCTCAACGGCAGCCACATCGTCAGGGTGACACTGGCCAGTGCCGCGACCAGATAGCCGCCAAACACCGCTGCCAGCACCCGCGAGGTGACCGCCAGACGATAGGACATGGGAAGTGAGGCGATTTTGCCTTTCATGTTTCGACCCTGAAACGAAAAAACGTCCGGCCGACAAGCCGAACCAACAGGCGAGCAATATTAATGATAAATATTCTCATACGCAAAAGCATCTGATTGCCGGACGACCTTCCTCGCCTCTACAATGCGAACAGTTCTTGTTCTCTAACGCATGCCGCATGCGCCCGGAGTAATACCGTTGCCGTCCGCCCATCCCGTCGAATCGCTCTATCACGACCACCACCGTTGGCTCACCGGCTGGTTGCGGCGCAGACTCGGCTGCCCGGAGAGCGCGGCCGATCTGGCTCAAGACACATTCATCCGCGTACTGACCGCGCGCGAACCGGCGCTGATCATCGAACCGCGCGCCTTCCTCACCACCCTCGCCAAACGCGTGCTGTTCAATCATTACCGCCGCCAGGATCTGGAACGCGCCTACCTCGAAACCCTGGCGCAGATGCCGGAGATGACTGCACCGTCGGAAGAAGACAAAGCGATCATCCTGCAAACCCTGATTGAGCTGGATCAGTTGCTCGACGGCTTGCCGCGTCTGGTCAAGCGCGCCTTTTTGCTGGCGCAGGTCGATGGCCTGACTTACCCGCAGATCGCCGCTGAATTGAACATCTCGGTGGCCACGGTCAAACGTCATTTGAACAAGGCAGCCATGCGCTGTTACTTCGCGCTATGAACCGCGTCCCGGATTTCTCCGCGCACGTAGCCGAGCAGGCGGTGCATTGGCTGATGGAAATGCAGCAGGGCACGCTCTCCCCGCGCCAGCAACAGGCCTGGCAGCAGTGGCTGGACGCGCACAGTGAACACCGTCGGGCATGGGACCACATCCAGCGAGTCAACCAGCGCTTGCGCGGTGTGTCTTCGCCGCTGGCACACGCGACCTTGAACGGAGCGAAGTCCGCCAGCCGTCGTCAGGCGTTGAAACTGCTGCTGATTGTCGGTGCCGGTTCAGCCGTCACCTGGAGCGTGCGCGAGCACAATCCGCTGCCGTCGCTGCTCGCCGATTACCGCAGCCCGGTGGGTGAGCGACGCAAGGTGGCGCTCGGCGCGGACAGCCAGTTGCAGATCAACACCGCGAGTGCGGCGGACGTGGACAACACGCGCCGGCTGATCCGTCTGCTGGAAGGCGAGATCCTCTTGAGCACCACGCAAGCGTTCGAAGTGCGCACGGCACAGGGCATTCTGAAAACCCGGGCGGCGCGCCTCAACGTGCGGCAATTTGCCGATCGCACCCAAGTGGCCGTGTTTGAAGGCCAGGTCGAATTGAACGCCCACGGGCGCGCACCGATGTTATTGCCCGTCGCCCGTCAGCTGAGTTTCAGCGCCACCTCGATCAGCGCAGCCAAGGCACTGGACGCCAACAGCGGCGCATGGGCCGAGGGCATGCTGGTTGCCGCGCACATGCGCCTGGGGGACTTTCTGGATGAGCTCGGTCGCTACCGTCGCGGGCAGTTGCATTGCGATGCCAGAGTGGCCGACCTGCTGATCTCCGGGACTTATCCACTGGACGACAGCGAACGGATTCTCGATCTGCTGCAAATCAGTCTGCCAGTGAACGTGCGGCGTTTTACCCGCTATTGGGTGAGCGTCGAAGCCCGGGTTTGAAACAAAACTGTGGCGAGGGAGCTTGCTCCCGCTGGCCTGCGCAGCAGGCCCCTTCTTCAATAAAGGGGCCGCTTCGCGCCCCAACGGGAGCAAGCTCCCTCGCCACAGAAAACAGTCGTTCAAAAAAATATTCGTAAACCGTGAGCCGTTTTTCAGATCTGGCGTGACAGAGAAGGAAAGCCCCCTTGATTCAACCTTCTCAGGATCATCGTTCATGCACCCGACCCGCCTCACGCCACTGGCCCGCAGCCTGCGTCATCTCGTTCTCGGCGCCAGCCTGAGCTTCAGCGCCCTGCCCGCCCTGGCCGCCGAAACCAAGGCCTATCACATCGCCCCGGCGTCGCTGGAAAACGCCCTCAACCAGTTTGGTCGTGAAGCCGGCGTGCTCATTTCCTTCGGCTCGCAGATCACCCACGGCGTGCAAAGCCGTGGCCTGGAAGGCAGCTACACCGCTGCGCAAGGTCTCGATGCCCTGCTCGAAGGCACCGGTCTGCAAGCCCGCGCCGAGGGCGACAATGCCTTCAGCCTGCAACCGGTGAGCGACACCGCGCTGGAGCTGGACACCTCGACAGTCGTTGGCGACTGGCTCGGCGACGCGGCGCAGGTCAACGTCTTCGAGCATCCGGGCGCCCGCGACGTGATCCGCCGCGAAGACTTCGAACGTCAGGGCGCGACTCAGGCGCGCGACGTGCTCAACCGCATTCCCGGGGTCAACGCCCCGGAAAACAATGGCACCGGCAGTCACGACATGGCGCTGAACTTCGGCATCCGTGGCCTCAACCCACGGCTGGCGGCGCGCTCGACGGTGCTGATGGACGGCATTCCCGTGCCCTTCGCCCCTTATGGTCAGCCGCAGTTGTCGTTTGCGCCGATCAGCATGGGCAACATGGATGCGGTGGACGTGGTGCGTGGCGGCGGCGCCGTGCGTTATGGCCCGCAGAACGTCGGTGGCGTGGTCAACTTCGTGACCCGCGCCATCCCCGACGAACCGACGGTCAAGGGCGGCTTCCAGACGGAAACCAGCCCGTCGTCGAGCCATGACGGCTTCAAGACCAGCGCCAACCTGCTCGCGGGCGGCACCAATGACAATGGCCTGGGCGGCGCGCTGCTGTACTCCGGCACCCGGGGCGGCGACTGGCGTGAACACAGCGATACCGAGATTGACGACCTGATCCTCAAGGGCAAATACCAGCTCGACGAGGCCAACAGCTTCAACGCCATGGCCCAGTATTACGAGGGCAAGGCCGATATGCCCGGCGGCCTCAACGTCGCCGATTACGACGCTGATCCGTATCAGTCAACACGCCCGAAAGACCAGTTCTGGGGCCGTCGGACGATGTTCAACTTCGGCTATCGCTATCAGGAAGACCGTCGCGAATTCACCGCCAACACCTTCTTCACCAAGACCCTGCGCAGCGGTTATCTGGATCAGGGCAGCTTCCTCTCGCTGTCGCCGCGCGAGTACTGGGTACGCGGTTTCGAAACCCGGTTCGCCCAAGGCTTCGATCTCGGCCCGACCAGCCATGAAGTCGGCGTCGGCTACCGCTACATCAACGAGGCCGGCCATGAGTTGCGCTACCGCACGCCGATCAGCAGCAACCAATACCCGACCACCGACAGCCGCAACGACCGCGACACTCGGGGTGGCACCGAAGCCAATGCATTGTTCGTCGACGACCGCATCGACATCGGCAAATGGACCATCACCCCGGGCGTGCGCTACGAGATGATCGAGTCGCAGCAGACCAACAACCTGACCAACGCCAAATACAAGGGCGACTACAACACCGCGCTGCCAGCGCTGAACGTGCTGTATCACCTGAGCGACAGCTGGAATCTGTACGCCAACACCGAAGGCTCATTCGGCAGCGTGCAGTACAGCCAGATGCCCAATCGCGTGAGCAGCGGCGAAGTCAAACCGGAGAAGGCCCGCACCTGGGAACTCGGCACCCGTTACGACAACGGCGCCCTGCGAGCGGAAATCGGCGCATTCCTGATCAACTTCGACAACCAGTACGAAAGCAACCAGACCAACGATTCGGTGATCGCCCGTGGCGAGACCCGCCATCAAGGCATCGAGACCAGCGTCAATTACGCACTGGATGCCTTGAGCCCGGCGCTGGCCGGTTTCGATGTGTACGCGACTTACGCCTACGTCGACGCGACCATCCGCGAAGACGGGCCGAACAAGGGCAACCGCGTGCCGTTCTCGTCGAAACACAAAGGCACGATTGGCGTCGGTTATACCGAAGGGCCGTGGAAGCTGAATCTGGATAGCAGCTTCCAGAGCGACCAGTTTGCCGACAACGCCAACACCTCGACAGAAAGCGCCGACGGCAGCACTGGCAAGATCCCGGGCTACATGCTGTTCAGCAGCCGTGCGGGTTACGACTTTGGCCCGCAACTGTCGGATTTGAATGTGGCGGTGGGGGTGAAGAACATCTTCAACACCCAGTACTTCACCCGCTCGTTCGATGACAACAACAAGGGCAAGTACGTGGGTGAGCCGCGCACGGTTTATGTGCAGACGTCTGTAGCTTTCTAAAAAAACTGTGGCGAGGGAGCTGCTCCCGCTCGGCTGCGAAGCAGACGTAAATCCTGCTAATGCGGTCTGGCTGTTGGACGCCTTTGCAGGTGTTGGGGCCGCTTCGCCGCCCAGCGGGAGCAAGCTCCCTCGCCACACTGTTCAGCAACACAAACAAAAACGGGCCTGCTTGCGCAGGCCCGTTCTCATGGGGTGGCTTGAAAAATCAGCGCATCAACTGTTGATCGCTGCCTGTTCATTCTCGAGAAATTCTTCCTCCAGCAGTGCGTCATTCGCCTTGCTGAATGGCACGATGGCGGCGCGGGGTTTGCCCCGCAGTTTGCCAAACAGGTGCTCCAGCGCGTGTTCCAGTTTTTCGGCTGCACCGTCGATCGCCTGTTCCAGCGAATCGGCTTTATGGGTGACGGAAATCGGTTGATGGCCTTTTGGCCGCGCTTCCAGTTGGCAGCGCAAGTCATGGGGACCTGGTTTGTCACCGTTCTCGTCGCTCAGGTGGACTTCGACACGGGTCAGGTCTTCTTCATAACGTTCGAGCGTGCTCTCAATGGTTGTACGTACCCACTCCTCCAGTCGTTGACTACTTTGAATATGGTTATCGCTGTTGACTTGGATTTGCATAGTTCATCCCTTATTTCAGCTAGCTCGCGAGAGGCCTTGAATTGAATTTCTTGACCTCTTGGTTACAACAATCGGCCCGACTGACGAACATTTCAACCCCTGAAAAAAGATAAATATTCATTCGCAAAAAAAGCCGGACAACCGAGCAAGTCACTGGTAAGGTCGGGAGTTGGGTCGCCACGCAACCCTGCAAAATCTGCTCACAATTGCCCGTCGTTCAACGGGTGCAAGCTGCGGAAAATCGCCGCTTCCTCCACCAGCCAGTCATGTACGGCACGCACGCCCGGATGGCTCAACGCCCCCGGCGCATACAACAAAACGTAACGTTTGTGATTGGGCACCGACAGCCCGAACGGCACAATCAAAGTCCCCCGCTCCAGCTCATCGTTGAGCAACGTCCGCCGGGCAATCGCCACACCCATGCCGGCGATGGCCGCTTCGATGGTCAGGTGATTGCGATTGAAGGTGTGGCCGCGCCGGACATCGGCGCCTTCGAAGCCGATCGCGTTGAGATAGAACTCCCATTCCGCATATTCGTAACTGCCGCGCCAGGCGGTGATGTCGTGCAGCAGCGGGAAATGCCCCAGATCCGCCGGCCCATGCAGCGGCGGGCGCCCACGCAGCAGGCTCGGCGCGCACACCGGGAAAATCTGCTCATCGAGCAAGGCTGTGGATAACAGTCCCGGGTAGCTGCCGTCGTTCAGGTCAATCGCCAGATCAAAGTCGCCCTCGTGCAACGGCACACTGCTGTCCTCGGCCACCAGGCGCAACTGGATGTCCGGATAGCGCTGTTGCAGGCGGGGCAGACGCGGGGTCAGCCATTTGCTGAGGAACGACGGAATCGAGCGCACCCGCAGAATCCCGCTGATCATTCCGGCATCCAGTCGGCGCAATTCAGCATCGATGCTGCCGTAGGCCTCATTGACCGTAATCGCCAGCCGCTGCCCTTCCGCACTCAGTTCCACCCCCCGCGCCCGGCGGTGGAACAGGCGAAAGCCGAGGCGCTCTTCCAGTTGGCGAATCTGCTGACTGACGGCCCCCGGGGTGATGTGCAGTTCTTCTGCGCAACGGGTGAACGACAGGTGCCGCGCGGCACAGGAAAACACCTGCAGCCAGACGTAGGTCTGGGCGTGCAATTGACGACTCATCGTTTAGTCCTGCTAAAGGCTTTCTTAGGAAGTTTCGTTGGTCACGTAGGACCGAGGTAGGCAGTATCGCCGACATTGCGCTTGTCCTACAAAAAATGGCAGCGATTCCTACTCCATTGCTTGTAAGGGTTTAGCATGGCTATCAGTGTTTTCGATCTATTCAAAGTCGGCATCGGTCCGTCCAGTTCCCACACCGTCGGCCCGATGCGTGCCGCAGCTACCTTCGCCGAGGCGTTGATCGACCAACGGTTGCTCAACGATGTACGTCGGGTAGAAATCCGTTTGTACGGTTCGCTGTCGGCCACCGGTATTGGCCACGCCACCGACCGCGCCACGCTCATGGGGCTGATGGGCGAATGGCCGGACAGCGTTGATCCGGCGACCATCGACCCGCGCATCCAGCACCTGCGCGAAAGCGGTCTGCTGTCGCTGGCCGGGCAGCGAGACATTGCCTTCAACTGGCAGCACGATCTCCTGCTGCTGGACGAGAGCCTGCCCTACCACCCCAACGCCATGTCGCTGACAGCCTTTGGCGAAAGCGCCGAGTTGTTCACGCAAACGTACTACTCGATCGGCGGCGGTTTCATCATCGAAGCGGCGGAAGCCGAATCCGGTGTCGCCCCTGCCGGTGACGTCGTGCTGCCCTATGACTTTTCCAGCGCCGCCGAACTCCTCAGTCTGTGCAAGCAGCACGACTTGCGGGTCTCGGAGCTGATGATGGCCAACGAACGGGCCTGGCGCAGCGACGATGAAATTCGCCAAGGCCTGCTGCACATCTGGTCGGTGATGCGCGAGTGCGTCGAACAGGGCCTGCGCCACGAAGGCATCCTGCCCGGCGGGCTGAACGTGCCACGCCGTGCGGCGAAACTGCACCGCAGCCTGCTGGAAATCGGCAAGCCGAACGTGATCAGTTCGACGCTGTCGGCGATGGAGTGGGTCAACCTGTTCGCCCTCGCCGTCAACGAAGAGAACGCGGCCGGCGGGCGCATGGTGACCGCGCCGACCAACGGTGCGGCCGGGATCATTCCGGCGGTGCTGCACTACTACATGAAATTCAATCCGGACGCGTCCGACGATGATGTCGTCGCGTTCTTCATGGGCGCCGCCGCCGTCGGCATTCTGTGTAAGAAAAATGCCTCGATCTCCGGCGCCGAAGTCGGCTGCCAGGGCGAGGTCGGTTCGGCCTGCGCCATGGCCGCTGCGGGCCTGGCCGAAGTGCTCGGCGCCACCCCCGAGCAACTGGAAAACGCCGCCGAAATCGGCCTGGAACACAACCTCGGGCTGACCTGTGACCCGGTCGGCGGCCTGGTGCAGGTGCCGTGCATCGAGCGCAACGCCATCGCCGCGGTGAAAGCGATCAACGCCACACAAATGGCCCTGCGCGGCGACGGCAAACATTTCATTTCCCTCGACCGGGTGATCCGCACCATGCGCGATACCGGCGCCGACATGCACGACAAATACAAAGAGACTTCACGGGGCGGCCTGGCCGTGAGCTGGGTGGAGTGCTGACGCGCATTCCCTGACCGCCCCGGCCGGTCGCAACTTGCGGCCGGCCAACCGTGAGCCCGAGCAAAAATAATAACGAGGCAAAAACGATGACCGATGTACGTACACCTGCTGCCGAAAATCCCGCTGTAGATATCCCTCGCAACACCGAAACGGCCGACAAGGGCTGGAGCAAAGCCGACACCACCTGGATGCTCGGCCTGTACGGCACGGCGATCGGTGCCGGCACCTTATTCCTGCCGATCAACGCCGGTGTCGGCGGTTTCTGGCCGTTGCTGATTCTGGCGCTGCTGGCGTTCCCGATGACCTTCTTCGCCCACCGGGGCCTGACCCGCTTTGTGTTATCCGGGCGTTCGGGCGACATCACCGAAGTCGTCGAAGAGCACTTCGGCATCGGTGCCGGCAAGCTGATCACCCTCCTGTATTTCTTCGCGATCTTCCCGATCCTGCTGGTGTACAGCGTCGCGCTGACCAACACCCTGAGCAGTTTTCTCGAACACCAGTTACACATCGCCCCACCACCCCGGGCGGTCCTGTCACTGGCGCTGATCCTCGGCCTGATGGCGATCGTGCGCTGCGGGCAGAACGTGATCGTCAAAGCCATGAGCGTGCTGGTCTACCCGTTCGTCGCCGCCCTGCTGTTGCTCGGTCTGAGCCTGATCCCCAACTGGAACGGCGCGTTCTTTGCCAGCGCTCAAGAGGCGATGCCGCTGTCGACGTTCCTCAAGACCCTGTGGCTGGCGATTCCGGTGATGGTGTTCTCGTTCAACCATTCGCCGATCATCTCGGCGTTCGCCGTTGACCAGAAGCAGCGCTACGGCGCCCAGGCCGAGCGCAAGAGCAGCGGCATCCTCGCCATGGCCCACGGCATGATGGTGGTGACGGTGATGTTCTTCTGCTTCAGTTGCGTGCTGGCGCTGTCACCGGCGGATCTGGCCGCGGCGAAGGCGCAGAACATTTCGATCCTGTCGTACCTGGCCAACCACTTCCAGACCCCGGTCATCGCTTACGCCGCCCCGCTGATCGCGCTGGTGGCGATCACCAAATCCTTCCTCGGCCACTACATCGGCGCCAGCGAAGGCTTTCAGGGCATGATCGTCAAAAGCCTGCGCGGTCGAGGCAAGGTGATGTCGGCAAGCTGGCTGAACCGTGCGACCGCACTGTTCATGATCCTCAGCTGCTGGGCCGTCGCCACCTTCAACCCGAGCATCCTCGGAATGATCGAAACCCTTGGCGGGCCGGTCATCGCTTGCCTGTTGTTCCTGATGCCGATGTACGCCATCCGCCGCGTGCCAGCCTTGCGCCAGTATTCGGGACAGGTGTCTAACGTGTTCGTGGTGCTGATCGGCTTGATTGCACTGTCGGCGATCATCTATTCGGTTCTGCCCTGAAACGGGCCATAAACAAACAAGGCGAGCTGTGTGCTCGCCTTTTTTATGCCGTATTCATTGTTCGACAATTTTCCCGGCACAGCCCTTGCTACACACCTGTAGGAGCTCCCGAGGGCTGCAATCTTTTGATCTTCGTGACCGACATCAAAACATTGAAGATCAAAAAATCGCAGCCTGCGACAGCGCCTACACAGAAGCACTTGGCGAAATGGCCACGGAATGGCCGATGGTCCGGTATGGCGAACCAACCCGATCACGGCCGGTCAACAACTGCACGTTCAATCAGGCGGTGACGCATCATGGACAACCCTTTTCAGATCATTACCGATGCCTTCGCGCCGGACTATCAGATCAACCTGAGCATTCAGGGGCTGGACGGCAGCATCATGCTGACCCTGTCGGACAGGGGCCGCATCGTGGCCAAACGCATGATCAGCAGCGAACAACGCAACGATCCAGAGCGCTTGAAGCGACTGGTGCAAAGCATTCAATTCGGCATCGCCATCGAACAGGGCCACAGCGCCATGGCGATCCTCGAAGCGATGACCAGCGGCGCCGGGCTGCCGCCGCCACCGCAGCCAATCGACGGCCAGTCTCGACCGTCGGCAGGTCTTTAGAGCTCGCCCTTCTCGATCTCGGGGTGTTCGCCGGAACCGGCGCCGAGCTTGCGTTGCGGTTTCTCGATCTTCACCGAGGGAAATTGCGACGAGGCGTAACGCACCACCAGGATCGAGAACGCCAGCAGCAGAATCCCGCCGCACAGGTAGATGATGCCCATGTCCGGCGGGTTGTGGTGCGAGACGTTGGAGATCAGCAGACGGGTCAGCGCGGTGATCGCCACGTAGATCAGGAAGCGCACCGGCATGTGGTTGGTCTTGAAGTAGATCCCGACCATTGCCCCCAATTCGAGATAGATGAACAGCAGCAGGATGTCATCGATTTTGATATGGCCCTCTTCGAGCATGCCGAGAAATTCCATCACCGCAGCCCACGCGGTGACCGCACCAATGGCGAACAGCGCCAGGTAGTGGAAGGTCTCGACGAACAGGTTGCCCAGGGACTCGGCCAGTTGATGCACGTTTTGCCGCAGTTTCTCGGCCCAGTTGATTTTCACGATGATGTTCCTTAGCCCGACTCGGGCGGATGATGCGTGTTGGACGTGACGGTTTTCTGCACGTTTTGAGTTTCATGCAGAAAAGAGGCCACGCCATCATGGCGAGCTGGCGCAAAACCCGCGCCGTGGCGTTTGGTCGCACATGCCAGCCTGGCATCCAAACCTGTAGGAGCGCGCCGGCTCGCGAATGGCCGCCAGACCATCATCCCCTGACAAACCCCGAATCCGGTCTACATTGAAAAGCCACTACCCAAAGCGCAGGGATTCGCTTATCCTTTCGCTGTATATAAATACAGTAGTCGCTAAGACAACTAAATGTGAAGGCATGTGAGGTGGTGAATGGCCGTCGAAGTGGTATACCGCAGCAGCCGAGATCTGGAGCGCTTGTTCATGGATAAAGCCGAAGCTGACCGTCATGACAAAATGCTCGAACTGGCCGAGATGCTGTCCGAAGTGTTGCAAAAAGCCGTGCCGTCGCTGAACGAGCAACAGGTTGAAGAAGTCGGGATCTACATGGCAAAGAACCGCGATGTGTTCGCCAAAGCCTTCAAGAGCCAGCCTGATGCGCTGTCCGAGCTGATCAACGCACCGGCCGAACCTGTGGCTGAAGTGGCTGAGTCGGCAGAATCCGATGAAGCGCCGGCCAAACCGGCAAAAGCGGCGAAAGCTGCCAAGTAATCGTCGCCTGATCAAAAGATCGCAGCCTGCGGCAGCTCCTACATTTGGAATGTGTATTCCCTGTAGGAGCTGCCGAAGGCTGCGATCTTTTGCATTTCAGCGATACAAAACCTTCTCCGCCAACTCATCGGCCACCCGCGCCGGCGAGCGCTTCTCGGCCTGTGCATGGGCGAACACTTCGGTCAGTCGCGAGGAAATCTTCGACAGATGCGCGGTAATCGTCCCCAACGCTTCGCCGCGATGCTTGAGCGAGACGTAGATCAGGCCACCGGCATTGATCACATAGTCCGGCGCGTAGAGGATCCCGCGTCGCTCGAGTTGGTCGGCCACGTCCAGATGCGTCAACTGATTGTTCGCCGAGCCCGCCACCGCCGAGCAGCGCAGTTGCGTCACCGTGTGACTGTTGAGCACCCCGCCCAGGCCGCACGGTGCGAGGATGTCGCAAGGCGTGCTGAGCAACGCATCGTTGGCGATCGGATGCGCATTGAGCTGCTCCATCGCCAGTTGCACCTTGCCGTGATCGATGTCGCTGACCAGCAATTCAGCGCCTGCCGCATGCAGTTGCTCGGCCAGTGCGTAACCGACGTTGCCCAAGCCCTGAATCGCCACGCGCAGGCCTTCGAGGTTGTCACTGCCCAACCGCGCCATCGCCGTGGCACGAATCCCGGTGAACACGCCCATCGCCGCATGCGGTGCCGGGTCGCCCGCTGATGTTGTGCTGGTGACATGTTGAGTCTGCTGGGCGATGCAATCCATGTCCGCCACCGAGGTGCCGCTGTCGATGGCGGTGATGTAGCGACCGTCGAGCTGATTGATGCAGCGACCAAAGGCTTCGAACAACGCCGCGCGATTTTCCACATGCGCCGGGCGCACAATCACCGCAACGCCGCCGCCCTGGTCGAGACCGGCCAGTGCAGCCTTGTAGCTCATGCCTTGCGCCAGGCGAATGGCGTCCTCGACTGCGGATTCGTCGTTGGGATAGGCGAGATAACGGCAACCGCCCAGGGCTGGGCCGAGGCGACTGTTATGAATGGCAATGACCGCCTTCAACCCGGTGATCGGGTCAACGCTGAGGTGCAGCGATTCCAGGCGAGTGCTTTGCATGAGAGCGAACATCGGCAGGCTCCCGAATCACTTCTGGTAGACGCCAGTATAGGCTTGCGCCCAAAAATTGCTGAAGCGCGCCGGAATAAGCGCCCGCGTTGACGGCGACTTTGCGGCATAACCTGAGGCCGTCACGGCTCAGCACTGGACGAATGGCACGGACGGGGCTAAAACGAGGCATTCCCCGGAGATTCAGATGAGCCCGCGCCAACGTTTTTTCGAGTGTCTGCACCGATCACCGCCCGCGCTGTTCGAAGCCGCGCTGTGGATGGCCGCCGAGCACGAAAAAGGCCTGGATGTCGAAGCCCTGCAACAGGATTTCAAGGAACTGCAACAGCGCGTCAGCTACGGTCTGCCGATGCTGCCGGTCAGCGAACTGGCGCAGCCGTTGTTGCGGCGCATGAATGATCTGGGGTTTGCTCAGGATGATTTTCTGCCGCTACGCACGCAGGTCGCGCTGCTGCACAAGGTGCTGCAAACTCGTCGAGGGCAGCCGCTGACACTGTCCTTGATTGCCCTGCAACTGGCGCGCGGGCTGGAAATTCCGCTGGTGGGCGTGAACTTCCCCGGGCATTTCCTGCTGCGGGTGCCCGGTGCTGATCACTTGCTTGATCCCTGCGGCGGCCGGCGGCTGTATCCCAACGATTGCCGCGAGTTGTTGCAGCGCCAGTACGGCGCGCACCTGAAACTCAACGCCGAACACCTGGCAGCGGCCACACCGATGCAGATGCTGCAACGCTTGTCTCGTAATCTGCGGCAGTTGCACCTGAGCCACGAGGACTACATCGCCGCGTTGATCGATGCCGAACGGGTGCTGGAACTGGGCAGCGCCAGCGCCGCCGATTATCTGGCCCGCGCCAGCCTCTACCAACGCCTCGACTGCCCCAACGCCGAGCGCTTTGATCTGGAACACGCCTTGCTGCTCAGCGACGATCCGATCCAGCGCCTGCGCCTGACTGAACGGCTTGGTCACTTACCGCCAAATTCCGTGGTCCACTAAACGCCTTTTTGCCGGAGTGAACCTGCTCGCGATGCAGGCGACGCCGATCTTCCTGTCAGACCGCGTTATCGTTCTTCGCCAGCAGGCTGGCTCCCGCATTCGACGGGATGGACTCGGAGGGTGCGCGCACCTGAATGATCAGCAACGCCGCGATGACCGCCGGGATCGCGCAGAAAAAGAAAATCTGCGCCACCGGAATGTGCATCGCCAGCAACATGCTGCCTAACAGCGGCCCGAGGATCGAACCGAATCGCCCTACCCCCAGCGCCCAGCCAGTGCCCGTGGCGCGCACATGGGCCGGGTAGAAGTTACTGGCGAAGGCGTTCAGCGTCAGTTGCCCACCAATGATGCAGAAGCCGGCCGCAAACACGCAGGCCACCAGATAACGCGGATTGTCGTGATTCAGCCCCAACAGAATCGTACACACCGCCGCCCCGGCCAACACCGCGCAGAGCAGGCGTACCTTGCGTTTCAAGCGGTCGGCGATCCACGCCATGCACACGGCGCCCAAGGTCCCGGCGAACAGAAACATCGAGGTCACCAGGTTGGCTTCATTGAGTTTCAGGCCGCTTTCCAGCAGCAGGGTCGGCAGCCAGCTGATCATGAAATACAACAGAATCAGGCTGACAAAAAACGTCGCCCAGATCAGCAGTGTCGGACGTGCATAACCATTGCGGAACAACTCGACCACCGTCAGTGTGCTGCCCTGTTCGCGCTCGTTCTGTTCGAGCGAGGCGGCCGGCGGTTGCCAGTCCGGCAACATCCGCGCGGTGACTTTGCGCAGGCGCGCATAGGGCGGTGCGTCACGCAGTAACCGTGGCAGCGATTCGGGCAGCATCCACCACAAAAACGGAAACAGCAGCAGCGGCGTGACGCCACCGGCGAGGAACACCGCTTGCCAGCCAAAGCGGTCGATGAAGCCCGCCGCGACAAAACCGCCCGCCGCACCACCAAAGGAAAAACCACAGGCGGCCAGGGTCACCATCAACGTGCGCAGACGCGGCGGTGAGTATTCCGACATCAAGGCCATGGCGCTGGGCATCGCCCCGCCCATGCCGATGCCGCAGATGAAGCGCGCGACCATCAGGGTGTTGAGGGAATCGGCGAAGACCATCAGCACCGTCAGGCTGGCGTAGATCAGCACGCACGCCAGCAAAATCCGCCGCACGCCGAAGCGATCGGCCAGTGGCGTGACCGCGAGGGAACCGAGGGTGAGGCCCAACAGGTTGGCACTGAAAACAGGCCCGAACGCGGCTTTCTCCAGCCCCCAATCCTGCGCCAGCGCCGGCACCACGTAACCCAGCACCTGGGCGTCATAACCGTCGGTGACCAGCAACAAGGCGAGCAGGATCAAGAGCAACCATTGATAGCGGGACACAGGACGGGCGTCGAGTGCCGCGCGGAAGCTGGCAATCTGGTTATGCATCGCAAGGTACCTGTTTTGTTTTTATGATTTTTTTGCGTGGATCAACGCCGAACCTTGTGGGAGCGAGCAGGCTCGCTCCCACAAGGGGGATTACGGTGTGTCTGGTTGATTGGCCGGATGCGCCTTGATGAACGCTGGATGATCAGCGGCCAACGCCGCCACCCGACGAATTCGTGGATAAGCCTCCAGCGACACATTGAAGCGCTCGGCCGCGTACAACTGCGGGATCAGGTAGACGTCCGCCACGCACGGCCACTCACCGAAACAGAAACCGCTGTCACCGATCAACTGCTCGACGGTCGCCAGCCCTTGACCGATCCAGTGCGCGATCCACTCCACCACCTGCGGCTCTTCGTGGCCCAACTGACGCAGGCGATTGAGCACGCTGACGTTGTGCAGCGGATGCACGTCGCAGCCGATCACCGCCGCCACCCCCCGCACATGGGCGCGGGCAGTGAGGTCTTCGGGTAGCAGCGGCTGCTGTGGATAACGTTCCTCCAGGTACTCGATGATCGCTGGCGACTGAATCAGCAACTCGCCGTCATCGGTACGCAAGGCCGGCACCCGGCCCTGTGGGTTGATTGCCAGATACGCCGCTTGCCGATGTTCGCCACCGGCCGCCGCGATCAGGTTGACCGGCAGCGCCTGATAGTCGAGGCCCTTCAGCGCCAGGGCAATGCGCACGCGGTACGACGATGTGGAGCGGTAGTAGGTGTAAAGATCCATGAGCCGCTCCTGTCAGCGCGCCGCCAGCACTTTGCCACGGCACTCGCCGAAGCCGATGGAGGCAAAACCGTCACGGGCGCAGCGCGCGCGCAGGATGATTTCGTCGCCGTCCTCAAGGAATTTGCGCACTTCGCCGGAGGCCAGTTCGATCGGTTTTTTACCGCCCTCGGTGATTTCCAGCAGGCTGCCGAACTGACCGCTTTGCGGGCCGGACAAGGTGCCCGAGCCGAACAGGTCACCGGCCTGCAACTGGCAACCGTTGACGCTGTGATGCGCGACCATTTGCGCGACCGTCCAGTACATGTAGCGGGTGTTGCTCAGGGTCAGGCGATGGGCCGGCAGATTCTGCTCGCGCATGGCTTCAGTGAGCAGCAGCACTTCCAGCTCGATATCGAAAGCGCCACCGTCCTGATCGCGTTTGTCGAACAGGTACGGCAGCGGCTGCGGATCACCTTCCGGACGCGCAGGTTGCGCGGTGCGGAAAGGCTCCAGCGCCTCGGCGGTCACCACCCACGGCGAAACACTGGTAATGAAACTCTTGGACAGGAACGGCCCCAGCGGCTGGTATTCCCAGGCCTGGATGTCACGGGCCGACCAGTCGTTGAGCAGGCAGAAACCGGCGATGTGTTCAGCGGCGTCACCGATGGCAATCGGCTCGCCCATTTCGTTGCCCTGACCGATCCAGATACCCAGTTCCAGTTCGTAGTCCAGACGTGCACAAGGGCCGAAGGTCGGCTCGCTCGCGCCGGCCGGCAGGGTCTGGCCTTTCGGGCGGCGCACGCCGGTGCCGGAGGCGCGCACGGTGGAGGCGCGACCGTGGTAGCCGATCGGCACGTGCTTGTAGTTCGGCAGCAGTGGATTGTCCGGACGGAACAGTTTGCCGACATTCTGTGCGTGCTCGATGCCCACATAGAAGTCGGTGTAATCGCTGATGCGCGCCGGCAGGTGCAGTTGGCAATCGGCCGCCAGTGGCAGCAGTGTTGCGCCTTGGGCTTCGATGGCGCCGCGATGGGTGCTGCCCTCGCTGAACAATTCCAGCAAGCGGGTGCGCAAGGCTACGCGAGCCTCGCGACCGAGGTCGAAGAAGGCGTTCAACAGGCCGCCTTGCATGGCTTCGACTGCACGACGCGCCTCGCCATCGAACAGGCCGGCTTCGAGCGCCACCTGCAGATCGAAGATGTGTTCACCGATCGCCACGCCGGCATGCGGCGCCGAGCCGTTGAGGCTGAACACGCCCAGCGGCAGGTTCTGCAACGGGAAATCCGCGTGGCCGTTGGCCGAAGCAACCCAGCTGCGGGTAATGGAAGTCTGAGTCATGGGTTATCTCCGGGTCGGGTCGAACGTGGCGGGCAGCGTGGCCCAGCAGGCGTCGTAAGTGGATTGCAGTTGCGGGCAGTCGAGGGCGAAGCGGCTTGGGCGCAGCACCTGACTGGTCTCGAACATGAAGGCCATGGTGTTGTCGATCTTCGCCGGCTTGAGCTCGGCATTGATCGCTTTGGTGCAGGTCTCGCCGTCCGGGCCGTGGGCGCTCATGCAGCTGTGCAGCGACGCGCCGCCGGGCACGAAACCTTCAGCCTTGGCGTCGTATTCGCCCTGGATCAGGCCCATGAACTCGTTCATCAGGTTGCGGTGGAACCACGGCGGACGGAAGGTGTTCTCGGCGACCATCCAGCGTGGCGGGAAGATCACGAAGTCGAGGTTGGCCATACCATGCACGCTGGTCGGCGAAGTCAGCACGGTGAAGATCGACGGATCGGGATGATCGAAACTCACCGTGCCGATGGTGTTGAAGCGGCGCAGATCGTATTTGTACGGCACGTTGTTGCCGTGCCAGGCGACCACGTTCAGCGGCGAATGATCGAGCTCGGTGCCCCACAACTGGCCGAGGAATTTCTGCACCAGCGTGGTCGGCTGCCGCAGGTTTTCGTAAGCGGCGACCGGGGTGAGGAAGTCCCGCGGATTGGCCAGGCCGTTGCTGCCGATCGGCCCCAGATCCGGCAGGCGCAGTGGCGCACCGTGGTTCTCGGCAACGTAACCGCGCGCCTGCGGATCGAGCAGTTCAACGCGGAATTTCAGACCACGCGGTAGCACGGCGATTTCCAGCGGCGCGACGTCGAGCACACCGAGTTCAGTGGCAATGCGCAGCCGCCCCAGTTGCGGCACCAGCAGCAGTTCGCCGTCGGCGTTGTAGAACACCCGCTCCATCGAGCGGTTGGCGCAATAGTTGTAGATGCTGATGCCGGCTGGTTTTTCCGCCGCCGAGTTGGCGACCATGCCGACCAGGCCGTCGATGAAGTCGGTCGGCTCGGCGGGGATCTGCAGCGGGTTCCAGCGCAGGCGATTGGGGGTCACTTCACCCAATGGGCCGCCGGCCAGTTGCCGCTCCAGTTTGACGAAGGCCGGGTGATTGGCCGACGGCTGAATCCGGTACAGCCAGGTGCGCCGCGCTTCACTGCGGGTCATGGTGAACGCTGTGCCGGAGAGCAATTCGGTGTAGAGACCGTACGGGGCTTTTTGCGGGGAGTTCTGGCCGATGGGCAGGGCGCCGGGCAACGCTTCACTGCTGAATTCGTTGCCGAAACCGGACTGGTACGCCAGCTCCGACGCGTTTGATTCGAGGTTCATGGAGCCTCCTGAACAGGGAGTCGGCAGTGGCCCATCGCTCTGGCTCAGAGGTTTCGGCACGCCGGGGTTGTTATTATCGTAATTCGATTACGCATAACGTAATTTGCTCGCTATCCAGCGTCAAGCTATAAAGACGCCCATTCGTTTTCGGATCCCGGCCGCACCATGGAAAAAACCAGCGACAGCAACGGCAAACAGAAAGTCCGCTCCGCCGAAGTCGGCACCGACATCCTCAAGGCGTTGGCCGAGTTGTCGCCCTCCACCTCGCTGTCGCGTCTGGCAGAGCATGTGCAGATGCCGGCGAGCAAGGTGCACCGTTATCTTCAGGCACTGATTGCCAGCGGCTTTGCCGAACAGAATGCCGCCACCAACCACTACGGCCTCGGTCGCGAAGCGTTGCGCGTGGGCCTGGCCGCCCTCAACAGTATGGACGTGCTGAAAGTCGCCGCCCTGCCCCTGTCCGAGTTGCGCGACGAGTTGAACGAAACCTGCTTCCTGGCGGTGTGGGGCAATCAGGGCGCGACGGTGGTGCACATCGAGCCGGCGGTGCGCGCAGTGACCGTGGTGACTCAGTTGGGGTCGGTATTGCCGCTGCTCAGCTCCTCGACAGGCCTGGTGTTCAGCGCCTACTTGCCGCATCGCGAAACCGATGAATTGCGTGAGCAGGAAATCGCCGTCGCCGGACATCCACTGGCCGAGCAAAACGCCTACACAGGTTTGTGCGAACAGATCCGCGAGCGCGGCCTGCATCATGTGCACGGGTTGTTGATGCCGGGCGTGGACGCGTTGTCGGCGCCGGTGTTCAACGCGGTCGGGCAGATCGCCGCCGTGCTGACCATAGTCGGACCGACCTCGCTGTTCCACGCCGACGAGAACGGCCCGGCGGCGCAGCGATTGCTGGCAGCCGCACAGGCCGTGAGTTGGCGCATGGGTTATCAGGCCGACGACCGCCTTCCCTGAAGGGCCGCCGACCATGGGTCGCAATCAGACCAGGGTGGTTTTACTGGAGGTGCCTTGCGGATCGTCAAGGATCTCCTGAATCACTTCCAGCACCCGCTTATGCAGTCGAGGCTGACCAGACGCCTCGGCGACCAGCTTTTCGATGGTGTACGTATCACCCAGCAGATCGATCAGGGTTTTCTGTGTCTTAGTGACCGATGACTTGGCAAACCCGGCCTTGCCCAGCGATGCCAGCTCGATCAGCGCATCCTTGAGATGACTCAAAGCCTTAGCCCGGTCACCGAGTCCATGCGCTTCAAAACCTTGCACCATCGCTTTGGTGAACAACACGGCGCTCAGCGCAATTCCGACAGGCGCGAATACGATACTGATGGCGCCCGCTGCCGCCACGGCCGCGTCGAAGAACAGGCCATTGACGATTTCCCGCAAGCTTCGGGTCTTTTCATCCACATCGGAAATAACCTTGTTCAAAAGGCTTTTGTAACAGTCATTGAAATCGGTGACGTGAATCCTGCCGTTCAGCGTTGGTGGGGTCGTGACGCGCGACAACTCTTCAAGATCACGCAGATAGGTGCCCACCTGCGGCTGATGTTTTACATGGAGCCGATCATAAAGATAGTCGCCCAGACCTCGCGTCTTGACCGCACTGACGAACTCGCTGAACGGGCGCAACTCGCGTCCATCCGGAGCATCAGGCGTGAACAGGTATTCAGCGACGCGCCCTTCCAGTTTCAGCCGGAACACATAGACACCCTCCACCGGCCGTAACAATAGAAACAACTGGTGCAGAACACTGTGCGTCACGTTGCCGAATGCATCGGCATTCTTGTTGATTCGGTTTCGATCATTTTCCGCGTAAAGGTCGACTACACCCAACAGTGCAGCAAAGTCCGCCTCGGGAAGTTGGCTATTGAACTTCGCCTGCATGATTGCCACCCGCATCCGCCGTTGCAGAATGGCCAAAGCCAGACCTCGCTTGAACAGGCCTTCGGGATGGGAGGCGTTGAGGTCAACCGAACGTAACTGATCAATGTACTGTTCTCCTGGCCGCAATGTTCTGGACCAACTGGCGATATCACGAATGTCCAGGCCGGTCACCGGCGGGTGCCCTTCGAGCAGCACGAAGCGCGGGTACAGCGGTTGGCCCGTTTGATCGGCGTAAAAGGCAACTTCACCAACGATCAACTCATGCAGGGTCATCCTCTGTCGTTCGTCGATCTGCACTTCGATCAGCTCAGGGTTGATGACCACCTTATGGCCTCGTTGCTGCAAGACTTCTTCGACGCGCGACTTGATCAGGTCGCGGCAGAATTTTTCATAGGACGCGAATCCGCCTTGCCGCACGTGCACGGTCTGCAGCGCCTTGAGCTCGTCATTGATCCTGGTGAACTGCTGACGCAGCTCTTCATCAGCGGTGCGGTAGCCGTAAGGCGTCTGACTTTCTTCCTCCGACACGCGCCACGCCCGCTCGTTGTTGACCAAGGGAAGGAGGACTTCGTCACCCTGATAGGGTGTCGGCGCCAATGCCACGCCGACCCAGGCGTTGGCACGCTGAGACGCTTGCTTGAGGTAAGCGGTGATACGCTCGCGATCCAGCGCATGGCTTTGCCAGGCCAGATAGTCACGCCCACGTGCCGTGGCTGTCCATGCCCCGATCTCAAGACTCAGAACCCTGAAGGAGGGCTTCTCGTACCAGTCCCGACCGTCGGGCGAACCCGGGGCATACAGCAACCAGCTCTCTTGGCTTTCACCACTATTGCCGACTGCAACCAGATCCTTGAGCGGGCGAGCGTCAGCCTGCAGCAGTAACGGCGCAATGATCAGCGCCGGGTCGCCGGCAACGGCACGTTGAATCCGCTGCCAGTTGTGGTCGTCCAGATGCCCCTGACACTTGGCGGCAAAACCGCTCAGTAACAGTTGACGACGTATGAGGTCATTCATGGCCGCCAATACGCCCTTGCGTTCATAGGCTTTACGCAAGTCCGTCGCGAACGCCACTCGAAAACTGAAGGTAAAGTGCTCTTCCAGCCATTGCTGGTTCAGACCGGTTGGCAGCCCGTCCCCGGAAAAAGTCAGGGTCCCACGCCTGCCCGGCTCATGCAGGCCATGCAGTAAAAGGTCTACCAGTGAACGCCGGTCCTCCTGAATGTACGTGCGGTCCGCCGCCTGGAAAACATAGCGCTCGTGAGTGGTGATCAAATCGGGATCCAGCGCATAGCCGAACTCGAATTGCAGCGCACGGCTCATCAGTGAGTGCGCGTAAGCACGCGAACTGCTGGCGCCTTGCAGTTGCCGGTCCAACTCCGCTTGACTGTCGAGCCACTCCCGCTCCAGCTCGCAATACTGAAGTTTTTCGCCGGCACCGATATCGTTCAGCCATGTCGGCGAAGTGCATTGAGCAGGAATGTTTACATTCATGACGTTCATTAATTACCCCTATTAAAGTTGATTAGCCAATTCAAGAATTGGACAACCAATCTAATTCGGAACAAACAAGCATCAAACATCATAACCAATACTAAAAAACCACAAACTTAACGGCATATGACGCTGCAATTACACTGAAACAAAAAATCGCCCACCTTAACAGCCATTTAACTAACTTTTCTTGCCAATGCCCTGCCTGGCTTACTCGTAACTATAACTTCACATCCGCATCGGCCCGACAGTTTCACATCATGCAAAGTTATCAGTAGGAAGTCGGCAATATATTGATTAGAAGATCGTGAGCCCCCGACTGCTGTTCACGCTTGACCGGTGAGGCGCAGTCAATCGCAGCCCTGCTGCACAGGGTACCGGCAGCATAAATATTCGCCCGCGCAGAGCAGGCTGACGTAATCGAGACGTCGGACTGTTGCATGCCCCGTAACAGTGCATGTCCGGAATCGCTATTTTTCCTTTGCGCTCAAGCGCTTATTCTGCACGGGCTTTCGCGGCACACGCCGCACAGCACGACGCCTTGGCCACTGAGCAATTCGCGTCATGGCTGACCAATTTCAGATGAGTCGAATTGTCGATTGATCGCCCCGGTGTTCACTGACGTTGATTTGTAGCTCCTTGATCCAACGTCTTACCTTGGCCGCTGCGTTTGCAGCGGCCTTTTTTTGCCTGATGAAAAGCAGACGTCCCTTCCCACAGGAAAACTCCGATAAAACCATCGGAAATTTCTCGTTGCATAGCAGTACGCAACCCTGCGCATCAAAAACCGTTCGAAAGTTCATTCAACACAAGAAGCATTGACCTACGGGGTTCTCAGACTTGTGAACTCAGGCTTTGTTGTAGCCTGAAACGACTCATGCATTGCCTGGTGAAGGATCGTATTGCCGACAGCAATGACTTTTTCCATAAGCCGATAACGCCATCACGCACATTCAAAAGGATATGAATATGCAAAACCCACCGAGGCCACCCAACAGGCCAGGTTTTCTGCAGATCGACACGCCGCTCGAAATAAAAGGCGTTGCTCCTGACCATATGCGGCCAGGCCCGCGTACTTCGAATGACAATCGCGCGGGTCCATTTGGTCACGGCGTAAGTGCCTACAACCAGAATCTGCAAACAATCCGCACAACGACTCAAGCGCTGGATCAGGACTTTCAAAACAGACTCGGCCAACTACCGCAGGCCATCGAAGCCGACCTCGCAACCGTCCGATCCGAAGGCGCCACTCATCCACTTCCACCCCTGCAGTCCGTTGTCCGGGAACTTGGCGTGCTGCACACACTGAGCCAACGCAAGGCGAACGAGTTTCACAGCAAGACGCTGGCAGCCCATGAGTTTTATGGCGGCGATCCATTCAATCGGCATGTCAACGCGTTCATGACCAAGGCCACGACCATGGAAAAATGGCCGGGTCCCAATGGCATCGCCATGCAAGCACTGCAAAGATCGCTGCATGCCGCCAACGATGCCCGGTTGGCTGCCCGGTTTCTGCAGTCGCTCCAACAGCGCACGGCCGATCTGCAAAATATCCTGGCGGTGCTGCAAGCTGCTGAACAGTCGCGTTTGGCGGCCGAACGTATCGCCGCCGAACACGCGCAAATTCAGGCACAAGCCAAAGCGCAGGCAGAAGCGCTCGCCCAGCTGCAGGCGCGCGAAAACGCGCGACTGGCAGCACTGGCGCAAGCGCAGCGACAAGCCGCCGAACAAGCACGAATCGCTGCCGAAATAGCCGCCCGGCAAGTGGCGGAAGAACAGACACGGCTTGCAACCCTGGCCGAAGCCGAGCGTCAGGCCGAACTTCTCCGAGCGCAAGCCGAACGACAGGAATACGAGAGAACGGCAACGCCCGAGATCCATAGTGTTTTCCCTGCGTCAGGCACAGCAGCATCGGTCCCGACCTTCGCTGCGGCCTCGACAGTCATTGCGCTCTCACCTGACAAAGTCCTGGCGATACACAGCGCGCTGCGCTCAGCGGTGCAAGTCGTCACGGCAGCCGGCACTGCGGCGCTAGGGTCGGCGCTCGTCGGTTTCGCCGCACTGCTGATGCCGTCACGACTGGGCAATGGCGAACGCTGGGTGATGAGCGTGCCGCTGGCGGAACTGACAACTGAACACCGCTCCTCCCTGAGTGAAATCGCCGACCGTCAGGGCTCCGTGGATCTCCCGCTGGGCCTGGGCTTCAGATCCATCAGCAGCGGCATAGAAGCCTTCGCCATCACCACAGATGGCTTCGATCTTCGCACTGACGTTCCCGTGGTGAATGCCGACTACAACGAGCAAACCGGCCTTTACCAAATCGCCATGCCGGGATCGCCGGGTGACTTCCTGACCTGGACCCCGATAGTCACACCGGGTGACAGTTCCACTGTCCTGCCGACCACCGAAACCCGAACCGCACCTCTAACCGGAGCATCGATCATACCGATCGAGGGGCGCCTGGACCTGCACCCCATCGTGGTGGACGGCTGGGAACGTTTCATCATCGTCTTCCCGGATGATTCGGGGATTGCACCACTGTATGTGGTGTTCAGCAGTCCATATGAGGGGGCCACCGTCCGAGGCAAATACAGTGGCCGCCTGTTCAATCCGGAGCAGGCGGGTGGACCGGTACTTGATCTGGACTGGCGTAAGGCCGTCATCAACCGCGCGGGCATAGATGCGGTAAAGATGCATACCGTCCGTTTAAACCAATCGGACGCAAACGACATCATGATTCAACGTCTGGAAAAAATACTGGGAGGGTACACGGAAGTTACCCATACCGATTTGCGCTACTACACTCATGAAATACGAGAGCTGGAGCGTTATCGGGCATTCGGCTACAGCGACAACATATCACCTCCCGAAGATACCCCTATTTGGAACAACGCTCACACGGCAACACTTGAAGACTACAAACTCGGTAATGAACTGACACTTCTCTATACCGAGGAAGCCATTAATGCAATGAATGCGCAAGACCAGAGAGAGTACGAACAAGACATGAGGAGCTTCGGCCAATGAATACTGTCGAAAAGATCATCAAAAATGAACCCGTTGCCGATGCTTTATCCCTCTTCGCTCTGATATGGCCGGCAATGCGCATTGACAGTATGTATGGGCGATATCGCCACGAAGTAATATCGGAGGGTGTTCTGATAGACACTTACACTTCATTATTCAAAGACGGGATATTGTCCAGCGACGAAAACGGGAAAACCGTTAAAGGTCCAAATTGGACTGCACCGCCATTCATGATAGAAAAACGCTACGAGTAAACATCAAAAAGCCACCCGACTGTTATCTGGACGTCGGGTGGCCATCAGGTCTTATAACGAATACTTCTGCAAATTCCCCATCATCTCCTTCAACGCCTCAATATTGTCCTTCGGATGCGCCGCGCCCTCGAAGTCGCAGATTTGCTGCCAGTGTGCGGCGACATCTTCCGGAGAGAAGCCGCTGCGCGGATCGAAGCCGGCGCCGAGGCTGCGTTCCCAACGCACCTTGCCCATCCAGCCGCCACCGACCTCGAACAAACCAGAGGTTTCCTCGCACTGTGCGCTGGCCAGGTACACCACCAACGGGCTGACCAGTTCTGGCTTGAGCTGTTCGAACACCTGCGGCGGGATCAGCCCTTCGGTCATGCGCGTGCCGCCCGTCGGGGCGATGGCGTTGACCAGAATGTTGTTCTTGCGCCCCTCAATGGCGAGGGTACGGGTCAAACCGTAGAGGCCGAGTTTGGCCATGCCGTAGTTGGACTGGCCGAAGTTGCCGTAGATGCCCGAGGTCGAGGCGGTGAAGATCACCCGGCCGTAGTTTTGCTCGCGCAGGTGCGGCCACGCGGCGCGGGTGACTTTGTAGGCGCCTTCGACGTGGACGCGATAGACCAGATCCCAGTCGGCGTCATCCATCTTGTGGAAGGTCTTGTCGCGCAGAATCCCGGCGTTGTTCACCACCACGTCGACCCGGCCGAACGCATCCAGTGCGTTCTGCACCAGTTTGTCGCCGTTGGTGACCGAGTCGTGGTTGGCCTCGGCGATCCCGCCGGCCTCGCGAATTTCTGCCACCACGCGATCAGCGGCGGAGGCATTGGCGCCCTCGCCCTGGGTCGAACCGCCGAGGTCGTTGACCAGCACTCTGGCGCCGTGCCGGGCGAACAGCAACGCGTGCGCCCGGCCCAAGCCACCACCAGCTCCGGTGACGATCACGACTTTATCTTCGAAACGTACGGACTCATTCATCGGGACAACTCCAGCAGGCCGAGGGACAGTGACCCGAGTGTCAGGCACGGGGCTTTCGGTCACAACGAACACGGTTGGGGCTGAATGGTGGGCGATAAGGCTGGGGGATGATGAATGCCACTTTTTAGCGTGGCGAGGGAACGTGCGCCCTCGCCACAAATGATTCGATAAAGCTCAAACCTCAGGAGCACGCCACTTTGCGCGGCGGCAGCGCCAGGCGATCCCGAAATGCCAGGTAATGCTTGAGCACCTGCACCGGTGCTTCGATCTGCGGATAGTGGCCGATGCCCGGCAACAGCACGGTGTCCGCGTCAGCAATCAACTGCCGGTAACGCTCGACCATGTGCGCGCCGGAGATCGGATCGACTTCGCCGTCGATCACCCGCAGCGGCACTTCATCGCGCTGCATGGCCGCCACCCAGCGGTCGCGCTGCACCCGGCGTTCGGGGATGTAGCCGATCAGTTTGTGCATGATGCGCGGACCGCGATGGGTCTCGATCAGGCTCCAGAAATCATCCAGCTCGCTTTCGGACGGGCCGGTCTGCGGGCCGAAAATGTGCCGAAAACTTTTCACCAGACCGTCGCGGTTGAACGCTCGGCCAATCATCCAGCCCAAGGGGCTGAGCAGCAGTTTCTGCATCAGCACCGGACGATGGGTTTCCGGGAACAGCCCGCCGTTGAGGAACACGCAACTGGCGACTTCAATGCGCTGTTCGTAATGCCGGGCGAGCAGTTCCTGGGCAACGCTGTCGCCGTAATCGTGGGCCAGTACATGGATCGGCTGCTCGACCTGAAGATCTGCCAGCAGCGCTTGCTGCAAGTCGGCCTGTTCCAGCAGGCTGTAGCTGTGATTCAACGGTTTGGCCGAATCACCGAAACCGAGCATGTCACAGGCGATCACCCGATAACGCTGGGCCAGGGGTTGCCACAGGTAATGCCAGTCCCAACTGGCGGTCGGAAAGCCGTGGATCAGCAGCAGCGGCTCGCCCTGCCCTGCCGTCCAGTAGCGGATCGAGTGGCCGCGAAAGACAAACGTCCGGCTGTGCTTGCGCCAGACACACAGTGGAATCTCGGCAAGAGGCATTAGAGTTTATATCCGGGGTCTTGTTTATCGAGTTTGCGCAGCAACGCCGGCCAGGCCAACGCGCCACCCATGCCTTGAGCACTCTTGGTGACGCCGGCGATCATCGCTTTGGCGCCCGCCAGAATCTGCGGTTCGATGGCAATCAGTTCGGCACCGCCGGTCTGCGCCATGACCTGAATGTCGCAGGCGCGCTGGAAGGTGAACATCATCAGAAAGGTGTCGGCGATGGTGCCGCCGCAGGTCAGCAACCCGTGGTTGTGCAGCATCAGGAAATTGTTCTCGCCCAGATCAGCCTGCAAGCGCGCCTTTTCTTCGTGATTCAGCGCCACGCCTTCATAGCCGTGATAAGCCAGGCTCGACAGCACAAATAACGACTGCTGACTGATCGGCAAAATCCCCTGCTTTTGCGCCGACACCGCCACGCCGGACGCGGTGTGGGTGTGCAGTACACAAACCACATCGTGCCGCACTTCGTGCACGGCGCTGTGGATGGTGTAACCGGCGGGATTGATGTCGTAAGGGCTGTCCATGAGCTTGTTGCCGGCCTGATCGACTTTGACCAGGCTCGACGCAGTGATCTCATGGAACATCAAGCCGAACGGATTGATCAGGAAATCTTCGGTGCCCGGCACCTTGGCGGAAATGTGGGTGAAGATCAGGTCGTCCCAGCCATGCAGCGCGACCAGGCGATAACAGGCGGCGAGATCGACCCGGGTCTGCCACTCCGCGGCACTGACCTGGTCTTTGACATTAAGGGACGATTGGACGGGGGCTACGCTCACTGTATGCACCTCTGTTCTTGTTGTCTGGCACGTGTCAGCAGTCTAGTCAGCTCCTGGGGCTCACGTAGTTGCATTGCCAGCCAGCTTGATGACTGAGCGGGTCAGCAATGCAGACAGCTTGGATCCATGTCAAAGCAGCGACGCCAATAAAGGTGCGGCGAACAGATTGAGCAACCCGGTCAGGACCATCACCAGCCCCGCCACCGAACCCTCTTCACCGCCCACTTCATGAGCCCGACTGACACCGGCACCGTGCGCGCCGACACCGAACAACGCACCGCGTGCCAGGGCACTGCGCAGCGGCAACCACTTGAGCAATACCCCGCCGAGCATCGCGCCAAAGACCCCGGTGAACATCACGAACACCGCGGTCAGTTCCGGCACGCCGCCGAGGTCCTGCGCCAGCGGCATGGCGAACGGCGTGGTGATCGAACGCGGCACCAGCGACATCGTCACCGAGCTGTCCAGCGCCAAGGCCTTTGCCAATCCGAACGAGGTTGCGATCGAAGCGCTGCTGCCGGCCAGCATCCCAAGCAGCAACGCCGACCAATGCTGCATCAGCAGACGCCGCTGCTGCCAGATCGGCACGGCGAAGGCGACCGTGACCGGGCCGAGCACCAGCATCAGCCAGTGGGTGTTGCTGGCATATTCGGCATATGCCGTGTGCAGCGGCACCGCGAGCGCCAGCAGCAGCGCCGGCACCAGAATCAGCGGCGACAACAAGTAACGTCCGGTGCGTCGATAGATCCAGCGACTGAACAGGTATGCCACCAGGGTGAAGGCCAGCCAGAACATCGGCATCAGTTCAAGCTTCATGGGAACGCCTCATCCGCACGGCCAGTTCCACGGTGAACGCGGTCACCAGCATCACCATCAGGGTGCTGGCGCCGATCACCAGCAGGATCCGCCAGCCGTCATGACGCAACAGCGCGCCGTAATCGAGCAGGCTCATCAACGCCGGAATGAAGAACAGCAGCATCTCGGCCATCAACAGTCCCGCGCCCAATTGCAGTGCCGCCGGTTTGACCCAGCCGAAGGCGAATGCCAGCAGCAACAAAGCCATGCCGATCACTCCACCGGGAATCGGCCAGGCCAGCCATGCGCCGAGTTGGCAGCCGAGCAGGTAGAGGCCGAGCAGTACGGCCAATTCGGCCAACAGACGGGCAAGATGCTTGAAGAGGGTGGGTTTCATGGTTTTGGCTCCTGACAGGCGCTTATTTTACGAAGCCGACTGCCATCCCCGAAGCGAATTGTTAGACTCAAAGCTATTCCAAAACGGAATCAGGCCATGGAATTCAAACAACTGCGCAGTTTTGTCGAAGTGATGCATCAAGGCGGCTTTACCCAAGCGGCGAAAACCCTGCACATCAGCCAGTCGGCGGTGAGCAAACAGGTCGCGCAACTCGAGCAAAGCCTTGGCACGCCGCTGCTTGAGCGGCTGGGTTCGCAACTGCGCCTGACTGCCGCCGGCAGCGTGGTGCTGCAGCGGGCCGAAGGCATGTTGCGCCTGCGCAATGAATTGCTCATGGAGCTGGATGATCTGAGCCAACTGGCGCGCGGCGAATTACGCCTCGGTCTGCCGCTGCTGGGGAGTGATGCGTTGTTCGCCGGATTGTTCGCCGAGTACCGGCGGCGCTATCCGAACATCAGCATTCAGTTGCTCGAGGGCGGCAGTCGCAACGTCGAGCAAGCGGTGCTCAGTGGCGAACTGGAGTTGGGCGGCAGCCTGCTGCCGAAAGACCCGCAGTTCGACTTCCAACCGTTCTGCGATGAGAAACTCGATGCGTTGCTGCCGGTGGATCATCCGTTGGCGGCACGCGGCGAGATTGGTCTGGAAGAATTGGCCGAGACACCGTTCCTGCTCTATCAGCGCAGCTTCGTGCTCAACGATCGGTTGTTGCAAGCCTGCCAGCAACTGGGCTTCACCCCCAAGGAAGGCGGGCGCAGCGGCCAGGCGGATTTTCTCGTGGCACTGGTGGCCGCCGGGCAAGGCGTGGTGCTGCTGCCCAGCGTGGTCGCCCGGGCGCTGGAGCGTCCGGGCGTGGTGCGCCTGACCTTGCGCGCGCCGGATTATCTGCGCTGGGACATCGCGTTCATCTGGCGGCAGGGCGCCTATCTGTCGAAAGCCGCCCAGGCCTGGCTGGCATTGCTGCGCGAGCGCGCGGTCAGCCCTTGAGGGTGGCGATCAATTGCGCCAGCCAAGGCTCGGCGTCGGTTTCCGGTGTCACGCTTTCGCTGGCGTCCAGACGCAGCATTTCCTGCACTTCACGCACGCCGAGCTCGGCGAACAACTCACGCATCAGCTCGCCGCCACCGCAGAACGTATCGCCATAACTGGCATCGCCCAGACCGATCACCGCGCCCGGCAAGCCGCGCCAAGCCGCTGGCAATTGATCGCGGATCGTCGAATACAGCGGCGTGAGGTTATCCGGCAACTCGCCCATGCCGGTGGTCGAGGTCACCGCAAGCAGCGCTTCAGGGCCAAAAGACAGCAGCTCCGCCAGGCTGGCGCGCGGACTGTAGAAGGTTTCAAAACCGGCGGTGTTCAACAGGTTCTGAGCATGGCGAGCGACTTCTTCGGCGGTGCCGTACACCGAACCGGAGAGAATGGCGACTTTCATCAAACGGATCCTGCAACGAAAAAAGAGCGGCGATAGTACCAGTCCGAACGGAGAAGTTGCGATTGGCTCTCAATGCACAGTGCAGGCCTATAGACAGCGTCCAATGATCTTCTAGAATGCCACCACCGACAGTGCTGAAAGGTTTCATACGTGATCAACGCCAGCCTCCTGAAGATGATGATCAACGCCTCGAACGATGGCATCGTGATAGCCGAGAGAGAAGGCGAACAGGACAATATTCTGATTTATGTCAACGCGGCCTTCGAGCGCATGACCGGCTACTCCAGTGAAGAAGTGCTCTATCAGGACTGCCGTTTCCTGCAGGCGGGAGACCGTGACCAGCCGAGTCTGGCGCGAATTCGCGAGGCCCTGCGCAACAATGCTTCGTGCAGGGAAATCATGCGCAACTACCGCAAGGACGGCACGCCGTTCTGGAATGAACTGTCGCTGTCGACGGTGACAAACGCCGATGACGGCCTGACGTACTTCATCGGTGTGCAGAAGGACGTGACCGCTCAGGTCAAGGCACAGCAGCGCGTGGTGCAACTGGAAAGCGAGGTCGCCGCCCTGCAAGCCGAACTCGCAGCCCTCAAAGCGACGAACGGCGAAAACAAAAATGCGAACTAAGTGTCAGTAACTACAATCACCAATGACTTTGTAACTATATTTTTCGAGCCAGATCATGCAACGCGACGCCCTCCTGACCCAGGACGAGCTGGATTTCATCCAGACCATGCAGCACAACCCGCAACTCAATGTGCGGGATGCGACGTCGAGCCTGTTGGTCAATGGTGGTTCGCAGATCCGTGATTTGCTCACGCGCCTGGCCGCTCACGAACAAGTGACGATCCAGGCCAACTTCGAAAATCAACAAATGACCTTTCCGTTGCATCTGGTGGAAGACGAATTCCACGCGTTGCACCTGCGACTGGGCGTGCCGAGCATTTACGAAGACGGGCCGATGATTCGTCCCTGGCGACTGACGCTGGAAGAGCCGGTGGCGCTGGAAAATGCCAAGGGTCAGCCTGGCACGATGTGGGTGCACGAGGTGTCGCACAAAGGCGTGCTGCTGGAAATGCGCAACAAGACCAAGCCACCCAAGCATTTCGCCTTGTGGTTCAGCCCTTCAGGTTATGAGCGCATTTCCCTGCGCGGCAATTTCGAGCGTGAAACCGAACACGGTTTCTACGCCTACGAACTGAGCCAGACCGATCCCGATGAAACCGAACGCCTGCGCCAGTTCATCCTGCAACAACACCGCCTGACCCACCCTGCCCTGCACACCTGAGTATCAGGTACCGAGTTTGCCCGCGAGAAATTGCGTCAGGCGCTGCTGCAGCGTCGCCCCTTCGTTGCCCAGGCAACCGATTGACGAACCGGCCAGCGTGTCTTGCGCCAGATCCGCTGCATCCCCGGCCAGCAACACCTGACAATCGAGGCTCAGCGCCAGTCGATTCAGACGACGCGGCAGTTCCGGCGTCGGTGCATGATTGGAAAACAGCACCAGTGCCTGGGGTTTGATCTTTTCGCAGACCAGGGTGAGTTCATCGAATGGCTGGCCCGTGGTCAGCACGCGCACACCGATGTCACTGCCACTGAGAAATAGCGCAGCCACCAGCAACTCCAGCTCACGGCACTGGCCGGCCAAGGCGCTGACGATGATTTTGCGCGGCTGCGGCTTGCGCAACACCATGATCCGCCCCAGCACCCGGGTGCGCAGGAAGCCATCGAGAAACAGCCATTCGCTGGTTTGCCCGAAGGCGTCGCGATGCTGCAGCTGACGCCGCCACAGCGGCAACAGAATGTCCTGGAACACCACCGGCAACGGGTACGAAGCAAAGATCTGCGAGTAGACGCGGTCCAGTTCCACATCGTCGAAAGCGCTGACCGCGCGCTGCACCTGGTCCTGCCACTGCTGATAATCAGCCGCCACCAAGTCATCGGAAATGATGTGCGCCAGCGATTTCAACGGCTCGGTTCGAGCGAGGATCTTGCTGATCTTGCTGACCGCCACGCCGCGGTCGATCCATTCGATAATGCTGCGCACGCGCTCAATATCGGTCATCGAGTACAGGCGATGCCCACTTTCGGTGCGTACCGGTTCGATCAATCCGTAGCGGCGCTCCCATGCGCGCAGCGTGACCGGATTGACGCCGGTGAGCCGAGACACCTCACGAATGGGAAACAGTTCTTCACGCTCCAGTGCGACAGATGCCTGCGAAGCAGGTTTGATGTCCGTGATGACAGGCATGGTGTAGTGAGTCCGCTGGAATTAATTGGATCCCATTCTACATCCGATGCCCTCTATCGGCTCAAGCATGAACTACGACGAAAGTCGCTGAAACGGTAATCAAATTCAGGAATAATCCTTGCTTGTTGAAAAACGCAGGCCTCTACCCACGGCTCTGCGTCTGGCGAATCTCCTACCCGGAGTGCCGCTCTCGGAATACGGAGATACATAATGTCTACTTCCCCCGTCACATTGATGGTCGCACGTCGTGTTGCTGCAGGTCGCTTTCAGGACATGATTGCCTGGTTGCGCGAAGGCGAACAGCTGGCCACCGACTTTCCCGGTTATCTCGGCTCTGGCGTGCTCGCTCCGCCGCCCGGTGATAACGAATTCCAGATCATTTTCCGCTTCGGCGACGAGCAGACCCTGCATGCCTGGGAATACTCGGCCTCGCGCACGGCCTGGCTGGCGCGTGGCAGCGACCTGTTCGAACATCCCAAGGAACATCGGGTCAGTGGCATCGAAGGCTGGTTCGGTGCCGCAGGACAACGACCACCGCGCTGGAAACAGGCCGTAGCGATCTGGCTGGCGTTCTTCCCGGTGTCATTGCTGTTCAATTTTGTCCTCGGGCCTTTGCTCGCCGAAATGAGCCTGCTGCCACGGGTGTTGATCAGCACGGCGTGCCTGACACCGCTGATGGTCTACTTCTTTATCCCGCTGTCGACGCGGTTGCTGGCCAACTGGTTGAACAGCACGCCGACGCGTCCTTTGCCTGTGACACCTTCTGCACAAAATCGCTGAAAGACCGCAGCCTCATTGCGCCACAGCTCCGACAGGATCGATGCGTCCCTGTAGGAGCTGCCGAAGGCTGCGATCTTTTCGGCAGCGCCGCTGTTATAGTTTTTACTCTAACCGCGACGCGAGCCCTTCATGAGCACTTCCTCCGCCCCGATCCTCATCACCGGCGCCGGCCAGCGGGTCGGTCTGCACTGCGCGCGACGCCTGCTCGAAGACGGCCATCGCGTCATCTTCAGCTACCGCAGCGAACGTCCGGGCGTACAAGCCCTGCGTGATCTGGGCGCGGTCGGGGTGTATGCGGACTTTTCCAGCGAAAGCACGATTCTCGCCTTTATCGAAGCATTGAAAAGCCACACCGACCGCCTGCGCGCCATCGTCCACAACGCCTCCGAATGGCTGGCGGAAACCCCGGACAACGACGCCGACGCGTTCGTGCGCATGATCAACGTGCACATGCTCGCGCCGTACCTGATCAACCTGCACTGCGCCGAGCTGCTCAAGCGCTCGACCCCGGCGGACATCATTCACATCAGCGACGACGTCACCCGCAAGGGCAGCAGCAAGCACATCGGCTATTGCGCCAGCAAGGCCGGGCTCGACAGCCTGACCCTGTCGTTCGCTGCGCGTTACGCGCCGGTGATCAAGGTCAACGGCATCGCGCCAGCCCTGCTATTGTTCAATCCCGACGACGACGCGGCGTACCGCGCCAAGGCTTTGGCCAAATCTGCGCTGGGCATCGAGCCCGGCAGCGAAGTGATCTACCAGAGCCTGCGCTATCTGCTCGACAACCCCTATGTCACCGGCACGACCCTGACCGTCAACGGCGGACGGCACGTCAAATAAGCTGCTGCGCGAGGATCGCCCATGAGCCGTACCCTGCCCGAGAATTACCGCGAGATCCTCATCGGCCTGGGTGAAGACCCTGACCGCGAAGGCCTGCTCGACACCCCGGTGCGCGCGGCCAAAGCCATGCAATACCTGTGTCACGGCTACGAACAGCGTGTGGATGAGATCGTCAACGGCGCACTGTTCGCCTCCGACAGCGACGAGATGATCATCGTCGCCAACATCGAGCTGTACTCGTTGTGCGAACATCACCTGCTGCCCTTCATCGGCAAGGCCCATGTGGCTTATATTCCGACGGGCAAGGTGCTGGGGCTGTCGAAGATTGCGCGGCTGGTGGACATGTTCGCCCGGCGCCTGCAGATTCAGGAAAACCTCACCCGGCAGATTGCCGATGCGGTGCAGCAAGTCACCGATGCCGCCGGCGTCGCGGTGGTCATTGAGGCCCGACACATGTGCATGATGATGCGCGGTGTCGAAAAACAGAATTCGACCATGAACACCTCGGTCATGCTCGGCGCCTTTCGCGACTCGAGCAACACCCGTCAGGAGTTCCTGCAATTGATTGGACGGAGCAAGTAAATGTCACAACTTCAACCGGGAATGGCGCGCATCCGGGTCAAGGATCTGCGCTTGCGCACCTTTATCGGAATCAACGAGGACGAGATCCTCAACAAACAGGATGTGCTGATCAACCTGACCATCCTGTATGCCGCGCAGGAAGCGGTGCGCGACAATGACATCGATCACGCGCTGAACTACCGCACCATCACCAAGGCGATCATCGCCCACGTCGAGGGTAACCGTTTTGCGCTGCTCGAACGCCTGACCCAGGAGTTGCTGGATCTGGTGATGAGCAATAGCGCCGTGCTGTATGCCGAAGTCGAAGTCGACAAGCCGCATGCGCTGCGGTTTGCCGAATCGGTGTCAATCACCCTCGCCGCCAGCCGCTGAGCGTGTCTGGCGCATTGCTCGCCAGACTTTTATCATCCGCGCCACGAATAGACTGCACAGAGCCCATCATGACCGAGCAACAACGCCTCGAACTCGAAGCCGCCGCCTTCCGCCGGCTGGTCGCCCATCTGGACAGCCGCAAGGACGTGCAGAACATCGACCTGATGAACCTTGCCGGGTTCTGCCGCAACTGCCTGTCCAAGTGGTACAAGGCCGCCGCCGATGACCGTCAGATCGAGGTCAGCCTCGACGACGCCCGTGAAGTGGTGTACGGCATGCCTTACGCCGAGTGGAAAGCCCAATACCAGCAAGAAGCCAGCGCCGAACAACAGGCGGCGTTCGCCAAAGGAAAACCCAATGAGTGATTTGAACACCCTGCGCGTCAGCCTCAAGAGCGGCGAACATCTTTTCGCCGACACCCTGGCCTTCATCGCCGCCGGTTACGACTACCAGCCTCAGGCGTTCAACAACGGTGGCGTGGAAAACGCTGCCGGGCAAAACGAAGGTTCGTGCAAGACATTGGGTCTGGCACTGCTGGAAGGCTTGAGCGATGAAGAGGCGCTGCTGGCGTTCGGCGAGCATTACCGTTCGGTGGTGGCGACGCCTGAGGGCAGCGACCACGGCAATATTCGTGCGCTGATCAAGCATGGTCTGGACGGTGTAAAGTTCGAAGCACAGCCGCTGACCCGCCGCTGATTCAAGATCAAAAGATCGCAGCCTCCGGCAGCTCCTACACCGATCTCCGTAGGAGCTGCCGGAGGCTGCAATCTTTTGATTCTCATAAAAAAACCGGCCGAGGCCGGTTTTTTTGTGTCTGCGATTTAGAACGAAGCGTTCTGCAGACCGTCCAGGTAACGCTCGGTGTCCAGTGCCGCCATGCAGCCGGCGCCGGCCGAGGTGATGGCCTGACGGTAAACGTGGTCAGCCACGTCACCGGCGGCGAAAATGCCTTCGACGCTGGTTGCCGTCGCGTTGCCGTCACGGCCGCCCTGCACCACCAGATAACCGTCTTTCAGGGTCAACTGGCCTTCGAACAGCGAAGTGTTCGGGGTGTGGCCGATGGCGATGAACACGCCGTCGACTTTGATTTCGTCGAAGCTGCCGTCGTTGTTCTTCAGGCGCGCACCGGTCACGCCCATGTTGTCGCCCAACACTTCGTCGAGGTTGGCGTTCAACTTGAGGATGATCTTGCCTTCGGCCACACGGGCGTTGAGCTTGTCGATCAGGATCTTCTCGGCGCGGAAGGTTTCGCGACGGTGGATCAGGGTCACGGTGCTGGCGATGTTGGCCAGGTACAGCGCTTCTTCAACCGCGGTGTTACCGCCACCAACCACAGCCACTGGCTTGTTGCGGTAGAAGAAACCGTCGCAGGTCGCGCAGGCGGAAACGCCTTTGCCCATGAACGCTTCTTCCGACGGCAGGCCCAGGTAGCGAGCGCTGGCACCGGTTGCAATGATCAGCGCGTCGCAGGTGTAGGTCGCGCTGTCGCCGGTCAGGGTGTACGGCTTGGCGGCGAAGTCCACAGCGTTGATGTGATCGAAAACGATCTCGGTTTCAAAACGCTCGGCGTGCTCGCGCATCCGCTCCATCAGTGCCGGACCGGTCAGACCGTGCACGTCGCCCGGCCAGTTGTCGACTTCGGTGGTGGTGGTCAGTTGACCGCCGGCCTGCATGCCGGTGATCAGCAGCGGCTTGAGGTTGGCACGGGCGGCGTAGACCGCAGCGCTGTAACCGGCAGGGCCGGAACCGAGAATAATCACTCGCGAATGACGGACTTCAGACATGACCTGCTCCTGTTGACCGCGCCGAAAGACTGGCGCGGAACGCCGGACTGCCGGCGGGAATAAAAAAGGACTGTAGATAACCTTGGGGAAGGCATGAACTCGACAGTCCTGTAAAAAGTTGGGTGCAGCGTATCGAGGGGGGCAAGATTAAGGAAATACGGTTTAACAATCCAGCTCATAGGTGGTCTCTATGCGCAGACACTGACGAGATGAACGTCTTTGTTACAGTGAATGTCGATCGCTCTGCCGCGCTTTCCCGCGTAGTGCAAAGTCGGTAAGGTCGGCGCGTTTTCCCTTGCTCGGAGCACCTTATGCCCGCCCCTGTTCTGTCCGGCCCGCAATACCTGCGCGAAGGCCTCAAACTGGTCCTCAGCCCGGGCCTGCGCCTGTTCGTATTGTTGCCGCTGGCCATCAACCTGGTGCTGTTCGTCGGATTGATCTATCTGGCCGGCCATCAGTTCAGCCTGTGGGTCGACAGCCTGATGCCGTCACTGCCGGACTGGCTGAGTTTCCTCAGCTACATCCTCTGGCCACTGTTCGTGGTGCTGGTGGCGCTGATGGTGTTCTTCACCTTCACCATGCTCGCCAACGTGATCGCCGCGCCGTTCAACGGATTTCTCGCGGAAAAGGTCGAAGTGGTGGTACGCGGCACGGATGATTTCCCGGCGTTCAGCTGGGGCGAACTGATCGCGATGATCCCGCGCACCCTCGCCCGGGAAATGCGCAAGCTCGGCTACTTCCTGCCGCGAGCGATCGGCCTGTTCATCCTCTCGTTCATCCCGGTGGTGAACATCGTCGCCGCGCCGCTGTGGCTGCTGTTCGGCGTATGGATGATGGCGATCCAGTACATCGACTACCCGGCGGACAACCACAAACTGGGCTGGAACGAAATGCTCGCCTGGCTGCGGCAGAAGCGCTGGCAGAGCATGAGTTTCGGCGGCATCGTCTATCTGGTGCTGCTGATTCCGGTGGTGAACATTCTGATGATGCCGGCCGCCGTCGCGGGCGCGACCTTGTTCTGGGTACGGGAGCGGGGTGCGGAAGCGCTGGAGACACACGTCAGCCGTTAAATTTGGCGTGACACACTGGGGCTGCCTGCAACAAGATCGTTGATTCATCAGTCGGCATCCATTTACAACTGTCATTTCTGACAGTTGTGCCTCCTCTGCTTTCGTTATCCAATCCGGTCTGGGCCTGCTCAAGCCAACCTCCCATGAACTGCACGCATGAGTGACGCCCTCTGACTTTGGAGAGCGTCACAATGAAAACTGTTGCAGAAGATCGTCATGCGCACCTTGAGAATCAAAGATTCCCCTGGCTTGGCATGAGCCCCTCCGTACTTCACGCCCAGCCATGCACTGGATTTGTCATCAGTACCAGTACCCGCATCGTCATTGACGACGAACGCCTGCGTCCTTTGGCAACACGCCTGGCATTCGGCTTCGCGAGTGCCGCCGAACTCAAACAGCCACCGGCCGTCGTACTGCAATCAAATCAGATGTCTCACATCGGTGAAGGCGACGTGGCGCTGAGACTGTCCACGCCAGACACCGCTGGTGTTACGGTCCCCTCCAATGGCGAGAGTGAGACCTACCGAATCGACATCACGCGAGCCATTCACGTCACCGCGGCCAACCTGGGGGCCATGGCGCGCGCATTGACAACCCTGCATAAGGCCGTCCGACTGTCCACTGAGCTTGACCCGGTCGTAGTCATTGATGCCCCGGCTTTCGCAGAGCGCTCGGTAATGATTGATCTGGGACGCCGTGGGTTCAGTCCCGAGTGGGTCATCAATCTGATTCAGGAAATGGCCTGGAACCAGCTCAACACCCTGCATCTACACCTCACCGACAATGAGGGCGTCAGGGTGATATTCCCTTCCTTTCCAGACATTTCCAGCGATGATGCCTGGAGTGCAGCAGATCTCGAGCGCGTGCTCGACACCGCTGCGGCTTACCACATCGAAGTGATTCCAGAACTCGATATGCCGGGACACATGGACTGGATATTGCGCAACCGCCCGCAGTTTCAACTGAAGCTCAGCAACCAACAGGTCGTTTCGAAAGCAATCGACTTCAGCCTTGAAGAAGCACGGGACTTTCTGAAGGTGCTGTTCTCCGATCTCATGCAAATGTTCGCGCAAAGCCAATACATCCATTTGGGCGCAGATGAATACTTTCTTAACCCGATAACCCCGCAAAATACCCCTCAGTTGGCTGAATACGCCCGTAAAGCTTCCGCTAATCCTGCGGCCAACTCGGAGGATGCGGTCCGATGCCTGGTCAACGAACTGGCCGAATTCCTGAGGGTGAAGGGCAGAACAGCGCGGGTCTGGAACGATGGCGCAGTACAGACAAACCAAATCATCGCGCTCGATAAACGCGTGCAAATCGAATGCTGGAGTATCTGGGGCAGCCTGCGGGGTGAACTGAACGTGCAGCAACTGGTTGATGCCGGTTACCGCGTGCTCAACGCTCACGGAGATTTCTACTTCGTTGTTAACCCGACCTGGGACAACCTCTTGCACACCAGGCACTCGCCTCACGGCCTCTATGACGTATGGCGCGCCAACCGGTTCATGGACAAGGCCGGTGGGGACTACACGGATATTCCTGCGCAAAGTCCGGCCATGGTGGGCGCGGGCATCCAACTATGGATAGAGGTGCCATCATTCAGTTCACCGGAGGAAATCTGGCCACAGCTAAAAGCGTGGTTGCTTCCGCTGGGGCAGCGCACCTGGGACTCACCGAATGCCCCGGCCCGCCACCAATCACTCTCGGTGGTCGCGCGCGCAGCAGCCCATCCGCCACCAGTGCCGTGGTGACAGCACACCCTTTCACAAATCCATCACGCAAGCGTCACAGGCACGACATGGCCTCAGCCGACACTGAGGTCATGACGACAGCTCTGCATATCACCTTGATCAGCGAAACCTTCCCACCGGAAATCAATGGGGTGGCCAACACGCTTGGCCGCCTGTGCGATGGCTTGCGCGCGCGTGGGCATCAGGTGGAACTGGTGCGGCCGCGCCAGGCCGGCGATCCGCAGCGCGCCGAGGATGATGCGCTGTTGCTGTGTCGGGGATGGCCGCTGCCCGGGTATCCGGGGCTGCAATGGGGACAGTCGTCGATGCACAAGCTGCTGCGGCGCTGGAAACGCCAGCGGCCGGACGTGCTGTACATCGCCACCGAAGGCCCGCTCGGCTTGTCGGCCCTGCGCGCAGCACGACGGTTGGGGATCTCGGTGGTCAGCGGCTTTCACACCAATTTCCAGCAGTACACCAACCAATACGGGCTGGGCTTGCTCACGCGCTTGCTGACCCACTATCTGCGCTGGTTCCACAACCGTTCGGCGATGACCCTGGTGCCGAGTGTCAGTCAACGTCTGGAACTGGAGCGCCGGCACTTCGACCGCCTCGCCCTGCTCTCTCGAGGCGTGGACAGCCAGTTGTTTCACCCGGCCAAGCGACTCAACGGATTGCGTGAGCAATGGGGACTGAGCGAGCAGGACATTGCGGTAATTCACGTAGGACGCCTGGCCCCGGAGAAGAATCTGGGACTGCTCAGGCGCTGCTTCGACAAACTATGCAGCACGTATCCACAGCGCAACCTGAAGCTGATCGTGGTCGGTGACGGACCGCAACGGCTTGCGCTGGAAAAGGAGCTGCCGCAGGCCATCTTCTGCGGTTCACAACGCGGCGAAGCGCTGGCGGCGCACTATGCCTCCGGGGACCTTTTTCTGTTTCCGAGCATGACCGAAACCTTCGGCAATGTAGTGCTCGAAGCCTTGGCCTCCGGTCTGGGCGTGGTGGCGTACGATCAGGCTGCAGCGGCGCAGCACATCCGCCATGGCTACAACGGCGTGTTGGCCATGCCCGGTGATGAACAGGCATTCTGCGATGCGGCGGCGTGGTTGCTGGAAGAGGACGAGACGTTGCGTTGCGTGCGTCTGAATGCGCGCCAGCATGCCAGTCGCCAGGGCTGGGCGGCGATCATCGAGCAGTTTGAAAAGCATTTGCGGGGGGCGTGTGTCGGGGAGCAGGTGTTGCCGGATGCGCAGACATTGCCTTAGGTTTCTGCAGATTTTGAAACAGCCATCGCGAGCAGGCTCACTCCTACAATTTGGAACGCATTCCAGTGTAGGAGTGAGCCTGCTCGCGATGGCGTCGGTACTGACAGCGCTTAAACCAGCGTCATCAACGCCTCGCGGCTGAACGGCAGAATGTCCTGTTCACGCCCTTCACGCACTTTCAGCGCCCAGTCCGGGTCCACCAGCAGCGCACGGCCCACCGCCACCAGATCGAACTCGTCGTTGTTCAGACGCTCCAGCAGTTTCTCCAGGCTCGCCGGTTGCGCGACCTTGTCGGTGTTGACCATGAATTGCAGGAATTCGCCGTCGAGGCCGACGCTGCCCACGGTGATGGTCGGCTTGCCGGTCAGCTTGCGGGTCCAGCCGGCCAGGTTCAGCTCGGAACCGTCGAACTCAGGCTCCCAGAAACGCCGCGTCGAGCAGTGGAAAATGTCCACACCCGCGTCAGACAGCGGCTTGAGGAATTCACCCAGCGCTTCCGGAGTTTGCACCAGACGTGCGGTGTAGTCCTGCTGCTTCCACTGGGAGAAACGGAAGATGATCGGGAACCCTTCGCCGACCGCGGCACGCACCGCCTGGATCAATTCGATGGCGAAACGCGAACGGTTGGCCAGGCTGCCGCCGTATTCGTCGGTGCGCTGGTTGCTGCCTTCCCAGAAGAACTGGTCGATCAGGTAGCCGTGGGCACCGTGGATTTCCACACCGTCCATGCCAATGCTTTGCGCATCCTTGGCGGCCTGGGCGAACGCAGCAATCACGTCCTGGATGTCCTGCCGGGTCATGCCGTGCACCACGACCTGACCGTCCTTGAGTTTTTCCGACGGGCCGTAACCCGGCACGCTGGCGTCCGGCTCGGTGCCGATGCGGCGTACGCTGCCCACGTGCCACAGTTGCGGAACGATTTTGCCGCCCTCGGCATGCACCGCGTCGACGACTTTTTTCCAGCCAGCCAACGGGGCATCACCGAAGAACTGAGGCACATTCGGGTAGCCATTGGAGGCTACGTGGCCAACGGTGGTGCCTTCGGTGATGATCAGGCCGACGCCGGCGGCGGCACGACGACGGTAGTACTCGATGACTTTGGAGTTCGGTACGCCACCCGGGGAAAACGAGCGGGTCATCGGCGCCATGACCACACGGGTCGGCAGTTCGAGGGCACCGAGGTGGAAGGGTTTGAACAAGGCTTGAACGGGCATCGGGAGGCTCCACGAAAAGTTATCGACAGGCATCAATCTATATGACGGCGATAATATGCAGCTCCGTTCTCACGCGATAGCACTATTGATAAGAATGATTAAGGCTCAAAAGGCAGGCGAAAAAAATCGCAGCTCGAGGGCTGCGATTTTTTTGTTTCAGCTCAGCGCTTTTTCAATCGCATGAACGATGGTCGGATCATCCGGCGCGGTGCGCGGCGAGAACCGCGCCAGCACCCGGCCGTCCTTGCCGAGCAGAAACTTCTCGAAGTTCCAGGTGATATCCCCGGGAAACTCCGCGCCCTCGCCCGCCAACAAGCGGTAGAGCTGATGACGATCATGACCGTTGACTTCGAGCTTGCTCGACAACGGAAATGTCACGCCATAGTTGAGGCTGCAGAATTCCTGGATTTCCTGTTCGCTGCCTGGCTCCTGCCCGGCAAACTGGTTGCACGGCAGGCCCAGCACACTGAAACCTTTGTCCTTGAATTGCTGATAGAGGTTTTCCAGCGCTGCGTACTGTGGGGTCAAGCCGCATTTGGAGGCGACGTTGACCACCAGCACGACTTGGCCCTTGAAAGGCGCCAGCGGTAGCTCCTGACCATCCAGGGCTGTCAACTTAAGGTCGTGAAAAGCACTCATGACGTACTCCAGGATTCCCGTGTTCTACTCGAAACAGCCACTTGGCGAGAGCACCAAGGACAGCCGCGGACTAAAAAGGCGCCCGCGGGCGCCTCTCCAGTACTCGAAGCTTAGCGCAGAAAATCAGTGGTGATGGCCACCTTCGCCATGGACGTGGCCATGAGCGACTTCTTCCTGGCTGGCGTCACGGATATCAACGACCTTCACTTTGAAGTTCAGGCGCTGACCGGCCAGTGGGTGGTTACCGTCAACGGTGACGTCGTCGCCGTCCAGGTCACGGATGGTCACGATCTGCATCTGGCCGTCCGGCGCCGAAGCGTGGAACTGCATGCCGACTTCCAGCTCGTCAACGCCTTCGAACATGCTGCGGCTCAGGGTGCTGACCAGTTCGGCAGCGTATTCGCCGTAAGCGTCTTCCGGCTCAACGGAAACTTCCAGCTCGTCACCAACAGCCTTGCCTTCCAGAGCTTTTTCCAGGCCCGGGATGATGTTGCCTGCGCCTTGCAGGTAGACCAGCGGAGCGCCGCCGGCGGAGCTGTCGATGACCTCACCAGCGTCGTTGGTCAGGGTATAGTCGATGGAGACAGCCTTATTGGCGGCGATCAGCATGGGGCGAGACCTTTTGCAGAAGAATATAGAAAGGCCAAGTTTAGCGAAGCAATCGCGCGAAAGCGAACACAACCCGGACAAACGGGATTCGACGATCACCGGTTTCCATCAGGACGAGGACGGTCACTGGGTGGCCGAGCTTTCCTGTGGCCATACTCAACACTTGCGTCATCAGCCGCCATGGCAATCGCGCGCCTGGGTCCTTGACCCGGCGCAACGTATTGAAAAAATAGGCCAACCCTTTGCCTGCGGTTGGTGCGCACAAGGCTCGGTTAGCGATAACCTTGGCGACTGAATTTCGGTAGGCAGTCACGTATAGATCGCCACCATTGCCATGCACCCTTAGAGAATTCGCATGCAAACTTTTTTTATCGCGCCCACCGATTTTGGCGTGGGTCTGACCTCCATCAGCCTCGGGCTGGTGCGTACCCTGGAGCGGGCCGGACTGAAAGTCGGCTTCTTCAAGCCGATCGCCCAACCGCATCCGGGCGACACCGGTCCTGAGCGCTCCACCGAACTGGTGGCGCGCACCCATGGCCTGAAACCACCACAACCCTTGGGCCTGGCCCACGTCGAGCGGATGCTTGGCGACGGTCAGCTCGACGAACTGCTCGAAGAAATCATCGCCCTTTATCAGCAAGCCGCCATTGGCAAAGACGTGCTGGTGGTCGAAGGCATGGTGCCGACCCGCAGCGCCAGCTACGCCGCGCGGGTCAATCTGCACCTGGCGAAGAGCCTGGATGCCGAAGTGATTCTGGTCTCGGCCCCGGAAAACGAAGTGCTCGCCGAACTCTCCGGTCGCGTGGAACTGCAGGCGCAGTTGTTTGGCGGCCCGAAAGACCCGAAGGTCCTGGGCGTGATCCTCAACAAGGTCAAGACCGATGAGAGCATGGACGCCTTCGCCACGCGGCTGAAGGAACATTCGCCGTTGTTGCGCAGCGGGGATTTCCGCCTGCTCGGCTGCATTCCATTCCAGCCGGAACTCAACGCGCCACGCACCCGCGACGTCGCTGACCTGATGGGCGCGCAGGTGCTCAACGCCGGCGACTACGAAACCCGGCGCATGACCAAAATCATCATTTGTGCGCGCACCATGCGCAACACCGTGGAGCTGCTCAAGCCCGGTGTGCTGGTGGTGACCCCGGGCGACCGTGACGACATTATCCTCGCGGTCAGCCTCGCGGCACTCAATGGCGTACCGCTGGCCGGCCTGCTGTTGACCAGCGACACCCTGCCCGATCCGCGCATCATGGACTTGTGCCGTGGCGCGTTGCAGGCCGGTTTGCCGGTGTTGTCGGTGAGCACCGGCTCCTACGACACCGCCAACCTGCTCAATGGCCTGAACAAGGAAATCCCCATCGATGACCGCGAACGCGCGGAGATCATCACCGATTTCGTCGCCAGCCATCTCGACGCCAAATGGCTGCACCAGCGCTGCGGCACACCACGGGAAATGCGTCTGTCGCCTGCCGTGTTCCGTTATCAACTGATTCAACGCGCGCAGTCGGCGAACAAACGCATCGTCCTGCCCGAAGGCAGCGAACCGCTCACCGTGCAAGCGGCGGCGATCTGCCAGGAGCGCGGAATCGCCCGTTGCGTGTTGCTGGCCAAACCCGAGGACGTCGAGGCCGTGGCCCGCGCTCAGGGCATCGAGTTGCCGCCGGGGCTGGAGATTCTCGATCCGGACCTGATCCGCGAACGCTATATCGAGCCGATGGTCGCCCTGCGCAAGAGCAAAAGCCTCAACGCGCCGATGGCCGAACAGCAACTGGAAGACACCGTGGTGATCGGCACCATGATGCTCGCCCTCGATGAAGTCGACGGACTGGTCTCCGGGGTGATCAACACCACTGCCAATACGATCCGCCCGGCCCTGCAGCTGATCAAAACGGCACCGGGCTGCACGCTTGTGTCGTCGGTGTTTTTCATGCTGTTTCCCGAAGAAGTGCTGGTCTACGGCGACTGCGTAATGAACCCGCACCCGAGTGCTGCGGAACTGGCCGAGATCGCCCTGCAAAGCGCTGACTCGGCCGCGGCTTTCGGCATCACCCCACGGGTGGCGATGATCAGCTACTCCAGCGGTGAATCCGCCAGCGGCGAGGAAGTCGAGAAGGTGCGCGAGGCCACCCTGCTGGCCCACGAGCAACAGCATTCGCTGCTGATCGACGGTCCGCTGCAATACGATGCCGCCGCCAACGCGGAAGTCGCCCGGCAACTGGCGCCGAACAGCCAGGTCGCCGGTCGCGCCACGGTGTTCGTGTTCCCCGACCTGAACACCGGCAACACCACCCACAAAGCCGTGCAGCGCAGCGCCGACTGCGTCAGCCTCGGGCCGATGCTGCAAGGCCTGCGCAAACCGGTGAATGATCTGCCGCGCGGCGCGCAGGTCGACGACATCGTCTACACCATCGCCCTCACTGCGATTCAAGCCGCCAACCGACCTATGGATGTGTAAATGCTGGATTTTCTCCCTGCACCGTTGCGCGGCGTGATCGCCTCGCTGTTGTTGGCACTCAACACGATTCTGCTGTGCTCGTTCCTGTTCTGCGTGGCGCTGATCAAAATGCTGCCGTTCGACCTCGCCCGCCGCGCCTCGCTGTGGCTGATGAGCCACACCCACGAAGCGTGGATCAGTAACAACAAGGCCTGGATGAACCTGGTGCGCCGCACGCGCTGGCACATCAGCGGCCTGCAAGGCCTGGACTACCAACACTCGTACCTGATCACCAGCAACCACCAGAGCTGGGTCGATATTCTGGTGCTGCAATACGTGCTCAACCGGCGTATTCAACCGCTGAAATTCTTCCTCAAGCAGGAGCTGATCTGGGTCCCGGTGATCGGACTGGCGTGGTGGGCGCTGGGCTTCCCGTTCATGAAGCGTTATTCCAAGGCCTACCTGGAAAAGCATCCGGAGAAGAAAGGCAAAGACCTGGAAACCACGCGCAAGACCTGCGCGAAATTCCGCAACAACCCGGTGGGGATTTTCAACTTCGTCGAAGGCACGCGTTTCACCGAAGGCAAGCATGCGCAGCAGCAATCTCCATTCAAATACCTGCTCAAGCCCAAGGCCGGCGGCATCGCCTTTGTGCTGGATGCGATGGGTGAACAGCTGGAGTCGATCGTCAACGTGACCATCCACTATCCGGGTGGGCGTCCGGGCTTCTGGGACCTGTTGTGCGGCAATGTGCGGGACGTGGTGGTGCACTTTGAAGAGCTGCAGATTCCGCCGGCGTTCATCGGCAAGAACTACGATCAGGACGGCGAGTATCGCCTGCAGTTCCAGGGCTGGATCAATCAGCTGTGGCAAGACAAGGACGCGTTGCTGGAACAGATGCACCGCGAATACACAGACAAGCTCTAATCCCCTGTAGGAGTGAGCCTGCTCGCGATAGCGGTGGATCAGCCACCAACAATCTTGAATGACACACCGCTATCGCGAGCAGGCTCACTCCTACAATTGACCGAGTTGGCCCGAATAAAAAAGCCCGCCGATGATCACTCATCGGCGGGCTTTTTCTTGCAGCTTGAAACTAGAAGCTTGTCGCTGCTTTATTGCTTAGATCGCGCCACGCTTGCGCAGCAGATCCAGCACTTGCTTGACGCTTTCTTCCAGCGACAGCGACTGGGTGTCGATCACCAGATCGGCGTTCAGCGGCACGTCGTACGGGAAGGATTCGCCCGGGATGTTGTCGCCACCGGCGGCATACAGACCTTGCGGATCACGCTCGGCGCACACAGCCGGCGAGGCCTGCACGTAAACGGTCAGCAGACGATCCTTGCCGATCAGGTCCTTGGCCTGCTCGCGACCTTCAGCGCTTGGCGCAACGAACGCTGCCAGGGTCAGCAGGCCCGCTTCGTTGAACTGACGCGCCACGTGCGCGGCACGACGCCAGTTCTCGGTGCGACCGGCGCGATCCTGTGGCAGGCCTTTGTTCAAGTCATGACGCAGGTTCTGACCATCGAGCACAAACACCGCACGGCCCATGTCGAACAGCTTGCGTTCAACCGCGTAGGCCAGCGTGCTCTTGCCCGCGCCCGACAGACCGCTGAACAGCACGGTGGCCGGTTGCTGGCCGAAGCGCTGGGCACGTTCTTCAGTGGCGACATGAGCCAGTTTGCCGTGGTGCGAGGCCGTGCCGTGAGCCAGCGGCTGAGCGACGATCATGCCGGCGCCGACAGTGCCGTTGGTCAAGCGGTCGATGATGATGAACGCGCCAGTGGTGCGGTTGCTGTCGTAACCGTCGAGGGCGATCGGCGCGTCGAGCGCGATCTTCACCTTGCCGATTTCGTTGAGCTGCAACGCGCTCGCCGGGCCTTCTTCGAGGGTGTTCACGTCGACCTTGTTGACGATGCTGGCGATCGAGCCCGGCACGTAACTGGTGGCGCGTTTGATGTCGTATTTCTTGCCCGGGAGCATCGGCTCTTCAGCCATCCACACCAGCATCGCTTCGAAGCTGTCGGTGACCGGCGGCACGTTTTCGGCATGCACCAGCAGGTCGCCACGGGAGATATCGATCTCGTCTTCCATGGTCAGCGTCACCGCTTGCCCGGGACCTGCGTGCTCCAGCTCACCTTCGAAGGTGACGATGGATTTCACGCGGCTGCTCTTGCCCGACGGCAGCACCACGACTTCGTCGCCCTTCTTGACGATGCCGCTGGCGAGGGTGCCGGCGAAACCGCGGAAGTTCAGGTTCGGACGGTTGACGTACTGCACCGGGAAACGCAGATCGGTGAAGTTGCGGTCGCCCGCCACTTCCACGGTCTCGAGAATTTCCATCAGCGACTGGCCGGTGTACCACGGCGAGCGCTCGGACTTGTTCACCACGTTGTCGCCCTTGAGGGCGGACATCGGCACGAAGTGCATGCTGGTCGGCTTCATCTTCAAGCCTTCAGCGAACTTCAGGTAGTCGGCCTTGATCGACTCGAACACACCCTGATCGAAGTCCTTCAAGTCCATCTTGTTGATGGCGACGACGATGTGCTTGATGCCCAGCAGCGAGGCGATGAAGCTGTGGCGACGGGTCTGGGTCTGCACGCCGTAACGGGCATCGACCAGAATGATCGCCAGGTCACAGGTGGAAGCACCGGTGGCCATGTTGCGGGTGTACTGCTCATGGCCGGGGGTGTCGGCGATGATGAATTTGCGTTTGGCGGTGGAGAAGTAGCGGTAGGCGACATCGATGGTGATGCCCTGCTCACGCTCGGCCTGCAGGCCGTCGACCAGCAACGCCAGATCGATGTCTTCGCCGGTGGTGCCGACTTTCTTCGAATCGCGGGTGATGGCTTCCAGGTGATCTTCGTAGATCATCTTGGAGTCGTGCAGCAGGCGCCCGATCAAGGTGCTCTTGCCGTCATCGACGTTACCGCAGGTCAAAAAGCGCAGCAGCTCTTTACGTTCGTGCTGGCCCAGGTAGGCGAGGATGTCCTCGCTGATCAAATCAGATGCGTGCGACATGACAACCCCTTAGAAATAGCCTTGACGTTTTTTGTCTTCCATCGAGCCTGCGCCATCGTGGTCGATGACTCGGCCCTGGCGCTCGGAAGTTCGCGTCAGGAGCATTTCCTGAATGATGTCCGTGAGGCTTTCGGCCTCGGACTCCACCGCGCCCGTCAACGGGTAGCAGCCAAGGGTACGGAAACGCACTTTCTTTTTGACGATGCGTGCCTTGTCCTCGTCGGACAGGTGTTCGAGGATGCGCTCGTCGTCGATCATGATCAGCGTGCCGTTCTTCTCGATCACTTCACGCTCGGCGGCGAAGTACAGCGGCACGATCGGGATGCCTTCGAGGTAGATGTACTGCCAGATGTCCAACTCGGTCCAGTTCGACAACGGGAACACACGAATGGATTCGCCCTTGTTGACCTTGCCGTTATAGACGTTCCACAGCTCCGGACGCTGGTTTTTCGGGTCCCAGCGGTGTTTGCTGTCGCGGAACGAATATACGCGCTCCTTGGCGCGGGACTTTTCTTCATCGCGACGGGCGCCGCCGAATGCTGCGTCGAAACCATGCTTGTCGAGTGCCTGCTTCAGGCCCTCGGTCTTCATGATGTCGGTGTGCTTGGCGCTGCCGTGGGTGAACGGGTTGATGTTCTGCGCCACGCCATCGGGGTTGATGTGGGTGATCAGGTCCAGGCCCAGTTCCTCGACCATCTTGTCGCGGAACTTGTACATCTCCTGGAATTTCCAGCGGGTGTCGACGTGCATCACCGGAAACGGCAGTTTGCCCGGGAAGAACGCCTTGCGTGCCAGGTGCAGCATCACGGCGGAGTCTTTACCGATGGAGTACAGCATCACCGGGTTGTCGAACTCGGCGGCCACCTCGCGGATGATGTGGATGCTTTCCGCCTCCAGCTGTTTCAGATGCGTCAGTTTGTCGACCATGGCTACTCACGAAAGCTTTCTTATGAACGGCCAGCGGGCCGTGTTCGAGCGGGGAATCCTAGCACAGCGTCCTTCTTCTAATCAGGGCGCAAGCTAGAACGAAAGGGCATATGAATATGCCCACTGGTTTGCCCCATCCCACCCTGTAGGAGCTGCCGAAGGCTGCGATCTTTTGCCTTTGTTTTCCGGATCAAAAGATCGCAGCCTTCGCTCCTACAGGACAGCATTTCAGATCAAGCTCGCCGGGAGTCGTCAGATCGGATTCGGGCAATCGATAAAGATGTGCTCGAGGGCGAAGCGCTTCGCCAGATAATCGCCCAGTGCCTGCACCCCGTAGCGCTCGGTGGCGTGGTGGCCGGCGGCGATGAAGCTGATGTCGTTTTCCCGGGCGCTGTGGAAGGTCTGCTCGGAGGCTTCACCGCTGAGGAACAGATCGACACCCGCCGCCACGCCCTGATCGATATAGCCCTGCCCGCCCCCGGTGCACCAGCCCACGCGGCGGATCATCGCGCTGCCTTCGACCAGCAGCGGCTCGCGGCCCATGACGTCTTGCACCTTGCGGGCGAAATCACGCGGGGTCATGGGCTCGCTCAACGAGCCGACCAGGCCGACAATCTTCAGGTTGTCCGGATCCAGCGGCCCTTCGACGGTGATGTCCAGTTGCCGCGCCAGTTGCACGTTGTTGCCGACCTCCGGATGCAGGTCCAGCGGCAAGTGGTAAGCGAGCAGACTGATGTCGTGCTTGAGCAAGGTCTTGAGGCGACGCTGCTTCATGCCGGTGATGCACGGGTTCTCGCCCTTCCAGAAATAGCCGTGATGCACCAGGATCAGATCCGCCTGCGCTTCGACAGCCGCATCAAGCAAGGCCTGACTGGCGGTGACGCCGCTGACGATGCGCATCACCTGCGGACGGCCTTCGACCTGCAGGCCGTTGGGGCAATAATCGGCGATTTTTGCACTGCCCAGGTAACGGTCGGCTTCTTCGACGAGGGTGCTGAGGGCGACGGCCATGAAAGACTCCTAAATATCCCGTTCAGAGGCGCGCGCGGCCTCGTATAATGCGCGACATTATGGGCGGTCTGACCCCGCCTGCAACTTTTCCAGGACGTGCTTAATGCTCAAGGCGCTGCGTTTTTTCGGCTGGCCGCTGTTGGCCGGTGTGCTTATCGCTCTGTTGATTATTCAGCGTTACCCGCAGTGGGTCGGGCTACCGAGCCTCGACGTCAACCTGCAACAGGCGCCGCAGACCACCAGCGTGCAGCAGGGGCCGGTGTCCTACGCGGACGCGGTCACCATCGCCGCGCCGTCGGTGGTCAACCTCTACACCACCAAAGTCATCGCCAAACCGGCGCACCCGCTGTTTGAAGATCCGCAATTCCGACGTTTTTTCGGTGACAACTCGCCGAAACAGAAACGCATGGAATCGAGCCTCGGTTCCGGCGTGATCATGAGCCCGGAAGGCTACATCCTGACCAACAACCACGTGACCACCGGCGCCGATCAGATCGTGGTCGCCCTCAAGGACGGTCGCGAAACCCTGGCGCGAGTGATCGGCAGCGACCCGGAAACCGACCTCGCGGTGCTGAAGATCGACCTGAAGAACCTCCCGGCGATCACCGTCGGCCGTTCCGACAGCATCCGCATCGGCGACGTCGCACTGGCCATCGGCAACCCGTTCGGTGTCGGCCAGACCGTGACCATGGGCATCATCAGCGCCACCGGGCGCAACCAGTTGGGCCTGAACAATTACGAAGACTTCATCCAGACCGACGCCGCGATCAACCCGGGCAACTCCGGCGGCGCGCTGGTCGACGCCAACGGCAACCTCACCGGGATCAACACGGCGATCTTCTCCAAGTCCGGCGGCTCGCAGGGCATCGGTTTCGCGATTCCGGTGAAGCTGGCAATGGAAGTGATGAAGTCGATCATCGAGCACGGTCAGGTAATTCGTGGCTGGCTCGGTATTGAAGTGCAGCCGCTGACCCAGGAACTGGCCGAATCATTTGGCTTGTCCGGGCGTCCGGGGATTGTCGTTGCGGGGATCTTCCGCGATGGCCCGGCGCAGAAGGCCGGCCTGCAACTGGGCGACGTGATTCTGAGCATTGATGGCGAACCGGCCGGTGATGGTCGCAAGTCGATGAACCAGGTGGCGCGGATCAAACCGACCGACAAGGTCACGATTCAAGTGATGCGCAATGGCAAGGAGCTGAAGCTGACCGCTGAAATCGGCCTGCGTCCGCCGCCGGCGCCGGTGCAGGAAAAAGAGGAGTAAGACTTTTTCCGCGTAAATTGCGCGGATAAAAGACATTCTCAACAGGCATGTTATATTGTTTCAATTATGGCAATTGGAACAACATAACATGTCGTCTCGAACAAAGGCTTCCCTGCTCGGCCTGAGCCTGGGCTTGCTGGTCGATCCAGCGTTCGCCGAAGAACCCAAACCCCTCGAACTCGACGCCATCAGCGTCATCTCCGACTACGAGTCGCCCACTGGCCCGGTCAAGGGCTACCGCGCCACACGTTCGTCCAGCGCGACGAAAACCGACACCGCGATCCGCGATATCCCGCAAGCGATCAGCGTAGTACCGGCCAGCGTGCTTAGAGATCTGGGCAGCAGCAGCGTCGAGCGCGCGTTGGATTTTGCCGGCGGCGTGTCCAAGCAAAACAACTTCGGCGGTCTGACCCTTTACGAATACAGCGTGCGTGGTTTCACCACTTCGGAGTTCTACAAGGACGGCTTCAGTGCCAATCGCGGCTATCCGAGCACGCCGGACGCGGCAAATATCGAACGCATCGAAGTACTCAAAGGCCCGGCCGCCAGCCTCTACGGTCGTGGCGATCCTGGCGGTACGGTGAACATTGTCACGAAGAAACCGCAACCCGAAGCCTTCACCACGTTGCAAACCAGCGCCGGCAGCTGGGATCGCTATCGCACCGCGCTGGACGTCAACACGCCGCTGGATGAGCAGGGCAATGTGCTGTCGCGGATCAACCTCGCGGTCGAGGACAACCACAGCTTTCGCGATTACGTCGACAGCCAGCGCGTGTTTGTCGCACCTTCGATCAGCTGGCAATTGAACCCGGACACCTCGCTGTCGGTAGAAAGCGAAATCGTCCGCCACAGCTCCACCTTCGATCGCGGTATCGTCGCGCCCAACAATAAATGGGGCGGTGTTTCGCGCTCGACTTTCCTCGGCGAACCCAACGACGGCAACATCGACAACCACAACAACCTGCTTCAGGCCACGCTGGAACATCACCTCAACGACAGCTGGAAGCTGCGCCTGGCCAGTCACTACAAGGAAGGCAAACTCTGGGGCGACGCCTCCGAATCACGCCCAGTGAATGCCGATGGCCACACCGTCAACCGCCGCTATCGCGAACGTGACACCAACTGGCACGACAGCATTACTCAACTGGAACTGCGCGGCATGTTCGATCTCGGCCCGTGGCAACACGAACTGCTGATCGGCAGCGAGTACGAAAACTTCCGCAAGAATGAGCGTGTCACCACCATTGCCGGCGTCCCTTATGCCATCGACATCTACAAGCCGATCTATGGCCAGCCGAAACCCAACGGCGCGCGCTCGGGAACTGACTTCTTCGAACAGGTCGAAAGTCATGCACTGAACCTGCAGGACCAGATCGTCTTCACCGACAAACTGCGCGGGATGATCGGTGCGCGTTTCGAGCATTTCGACCAGCACATCGACGATCACAGCCGCAACGCCACCAGCAATCAACGTCACGACGCGCTCACCCAACGGGTCGGCCTGCTCTATCAACTCACACCAGATACCGGCCTGTTCGCCAACGCCTCAACCTCGTTCAAACCGAACAACGGCCTCGACGCCGCCGGTAAATCCTTCGATCCGGAGGAAGGTGTCGGTTACGAAGTCGGGATCAAGAGTGAGCTGTTCGACGAGCGCCTGAGCAGCACCCTCGCCTTCTTCCACATCGATAAGGAAAACGTCCTCGCCCTCGACCCGGCCACCGACACCAGCCGCGCGATGGGCAAGGCCCGCAGCCGCGGTTTCGATCTGCAGGTCAGCGGGCAAGTGACCGACGCCGTGCGGGTGATCGGCGCGTTCGCTTACATCGACGCCGAAGTCACCCGGGGCGATGCCGTGATTCCCACCGGCAGCCGCATCCTCGGCGTGGCCAAACGCAGCGGCAGTCTGCTCGGAGTTTATGAGTTTCAGGATGGTCATCTGCGCGGCTCGGACGTCGGCGCGGCATTCACTTATGTCGGCGATCGCTCGGGAGAATCCGGCAGTGACTTCGAATTGCCGGCCTATCACACCGTCGATTTGCTGGCGCATTACAAGGCCAGCGACAACGTCACCGTCGGACTCAATCTGAACAACCTCTTCGACGAAAAGTACTACGAGCGCGCTTACAGCAACTACTGGGTCAACCCCGGCGAGCCGCGCAATTTCACCGTCAGCCTGACACTCAACCTGTAAAAGGACGTCACCATGCAATACGGCAAATCACTTGTGCTCATCGCCGCGCTGTTCGCAGGCGAAGTCTCGGCCCATGGCCTGTGGACAGAACAGCGTCGCGGCCACATCGAAGTGGTCTACGGTCATGGCGCTGAGGACAACGCGTTCAAGGCGCAGAAAATCAGCGGCGCCTGGGCATATGACGCGGGTGGCAAGATGATTCCGGTCAGCGTCGAGCGCCTGGCCGATCACGCACGACTGAAACCATTGAAGTCCCCCGCAGTGATGGCGGTAGCGCTGAACAATGGCATGTGGTCGCAGACGGCTGAAAAGAGGTGGATCAACGAAGGCCGCAGTAAAGTCCCGGGCGCGGTTGAAGCGACGGAGACGTTCAAGTACAGCTTGGCGATTTATCAGCCGGGGGCGAAGTTGCCCAAGCTTGATCAGATCAAGCTGCTGATTTTACCTGAGGTCGATCCGTTGACCGTTGGGCCGGGCAAGTCACTGCCAGTGCAGGTATTGCTTGATGGCAAACCGGCGGCTGGGGTGAAGTTGATTGGCGACTATCGCAGCGCGCCGAACACACTGAGTACCGAGACCGACAAGGATGGCCGCGCACAGGTGTTGGTGAGAAATGAGGGGTTGAATGTGATTGCGGCGCAGGTTGAGATGCCGGTGAAGGGCAGCGCCGATGTGGATAGTCGTGGATTGTTTACCTCACTGACCTTCCTTGGCGAGCCGCATCACGAATAGAAGCAGACCCTCACCCTCTCCCGGAGAGAGAGGGTGAGGGCCTTGCTTTTAGAGCTCGCCGAGGCCGTCGATCAGTGCCTGATTCTGCTCCGGCGTACCGATCGAGATCCGCAGGAACTGGGCAATCCGCTCCTGCTTGAAGTGACGCACGATCACACCCTGCTCGCGCAGCTTCGCCGCCAGGCCCGCCGCGTCATGTTGCGGGTGCCGGGCGAAGATGAAGTTCGCCGCCGACGGCAGCACTTCAAAGCCCTTGGCCTGCAACTGCGCGACCACCCACTCACGGCTCTCGATCACCAGACGGCAGGTCTTGTCGAAGTACTCGCGATCTTCGAATGCTGCCGTCGCGCCGACATTTGCCAGACGATCCAGCGGATAGGAGTTGAAGCTGTTCTTGATCCGCTCCAGCGCCTCGATCAGATCCGGATGCCCCACCGCCAGACCGACCCGCAGCCCCGCCAGCGAACGGGACTTGGACAGGGTCTGCGTCACCAGCAGGTTGGGATAACGATCCACCAGGCTGATCGCGGTTTCACCGCCGAAGTCGATATACGCCTCATCCACGACCACCACCGAATCCGGGCTGGCCTTGAGGATTTGTTCAACCGCCTCCAGCGCCAACAGGCAACCGGTCGGTGCGTTCGGATTGGGGAAAATGATCCCGCCATTCGGCTTGGCGTAGTCCGCCGGGTTGATCTGGAACTGCGCGTCCAGCGGCACGGCATCAAACTGGATGCCATACAGACCGCAGTACACCGGGTAGAAGCTGTAGCTGATGTCCGGGAACAGCAGCGGCTGCTCGTGCTGCAGCAGGCCGTGGAAGATGTGCGCCAGCACTTCGTCCGAACCGTTGCCGAGGAACACTTGATTGCTTTGTACACCGTAGTATTTCGCGACGGCAGACTTCAACAGATCGCTGTTCGGGTCCGGGTACAGACGCAGGTTGTCGTTGAGCTCGGTCTGCATCGCCGCCAAGGCTTTGGGCGACGGGCCGTACGGGTTTTCGTTGGTATTGAGCTTGACCAGTTTGGTCAGCTTCGGCTGTTCGCCGGGCACATAAGGCACCAGATCCTTGACGAACGGGCTCCAGAATTTACTCATGTTCACTCCCCCTTCCCTTCAAGAAAGTCTGCGTCTTTGATGCGGTATTCGGCGCTGCGTGCGTGCGCGCTCAGGGATTCGCCACGGGCCAGCACCGAAGCAGTCTTGCCCAGCTCGGACGCACCGGCTTCGGAGCAGAAGATGATCGACGAACGTTTCTGGAAGTCGTACACACCCAGCGGCGAGGAGAAACGCGCGGTGCCGGAGGTCGGCAGCACGTGATTCGGGCCGGCGCAGTAATCGCCCAGCGCCTCGGAGGTGTGCCGGCCCATGAAGATCGCGCCAGCGTGACGAATCTGCGGCAGCCAGGCTTGCGGGTCGGCCACCGACAGCTCCAGGTGTTCCGGGGCGATGCGGTTGGCGACTTCGATGGCTTGTGCCATGTCACGCACGTGAATCAGCGCGCCGCGACCGTTGATCGAGGTTTCGATGATGGTCGCGCGGTCCATGGTCGGCAGCAACTTGTCGATGCTGGCCGCCACCTTGTCGAGGAACTCGGCGTCGTGGCTGACCAGAATCGCCTGGGCGTCTTCGTCGTGTTCGGCCTGGGAGAACAGGTCCATGGCGATCCAGTCCGGATCGGTCTGGCCGTCGCACACCACGAGAATCTCCGACGGGCCGGCGATCATGTCGATGCCAACCTGGCCGAACACGTGGCGCTTGGCGGTGGCGACATAGATGTTGCCCGGGCCGACCACCTTGTCCACTTGCGGCACGCTTTCGGTGCCATAAGCCAGCGCGGCAACCGCCTGGGCGCCACCGATGGTGAACACCCGGTCAACGCCGGCGATGCACGCCGCCGCCAGCACCAGCTCATTGATTTCGCCACGCGGGGTCGGCACGACCATGACCACTTCGGTCACGCCCGCGACCTTGGCCGGAATCGCGTTCATCAATACCGACGACGGGTACGAGGCCTTGCCGCCCGGCACGTACAGGCCGGCGCGATCCAGTGGCGTGACTTTCTGGCCGAGCACGGTGCCGTCAGCTTCGGTGTAGCTCCAGGAATCCTGCTTCTGTTTTTCGTGGTAGCTACGCACCCGCGCGGCGGCTTTTTCCAGCGCTTCGCGCTGCGCCACGGTGATGCGGGTCAGGGCCAGTTCCAGACGCTCGCGCGGCAGAATCAGGTCAGCCATCGAAGCGACTTGCAGACCGTCGAACTTCTGGGTGAACTCGACCAGCGCCGCGTCACCGCGCTCGCGCACTGCCTTGATGATGTCCAGCACGCGCTGATTGACCGAGTCGTCAGACACACTTTCCCAGCTCAGCAGATGATCCAGATGATGCGCGAAATCCGGGTCAGCAGCGTTGAGTCGGCGAATTGCAGTCGGTGCGGTCATAGCGAGAGCCTCATAGGAATGGCAAAAACTCAGGCGCCCTAACTTAGCAGTCGTTTCCGCTTGGGCACCTGAGATTCTGGCTATGAGGCGGATAGACGGGCGCGACTCAGCGTCGCGCAGGTGAATCAGCCGCGGTGTCGCGATTCCACTGCGTTGCGCAGGGTATCGATCAACGCCTGAATACGGGCGTGCTGCATCTTCATCGAAGCCTTGTTGACCACCAGGCGCGAGCTGATCGTGGCGATCAGTTCCTGAGGTTCCAGGCCGTTGGCGCGCAGGGTGTTGCCGGTGTCGACCACGTCGATGATCTTGTCCGCCAGACCGATCAGCGGCGCCAGTTCCATCGAGCCGTAGAGCTTGATGATGTCGACCTGACGGCCCTGCTCGGCGTAGTAACGCTTGGCGACGTTGACGAACTTGGTCGCCACGCGCAGACGGCCCTTGGGCTCCGGCGCACCGATCTTGCCGGCGGTCATCAGCTTGCACTGGGCAATTTGCAGATCCAGCGGCTCGTACAGGCCCTGGCCGGTGTATTCCATCAACACGTCTTTACCAGCGACACCGAGGTCGGCCGCGCCATGCTCGACATAGGTCGGCACGTCGGTGGCACGCACGATCAACAGACGTACGTCATCCTGAGTGGTAGGGATGATCAGCTTGCGGCTCTTGTCCGGATTCTCGGTCGGCACGATGCCCGCTTCAGCGAGAAGCGGCAGGGTGTCGTCAAGGATGCGGCCCTTGGACAGTGCGATGGTCAACATGGGAAACGTCAGTCCTTATCAAGGTACTCATGTCCGGTCGCAATCGGCGCCGGACACACATCGAGCCGGATACCGGCTCGACTCGAAACAAATTCAGTGGACACTTCCCTGTGTCCGCATGCAGCAATCAGCCCGGAACGCGACGGATCTTGGCGCCCAGCATCTGCAGTTTTTCTTCGATGCACTCATAACCACGATCTATGTGGTAGATGCGGTCGATCAGGGTATCGCCTTCGGCGACCAGGGCCGAGATCACCAGGCTGGCCGACGCACGCAGGTCGGTCGCCATCACAGGCGCGCCCTTCAGCACATCAGTACCGGTAACGATGGCGGTGTTGCCTTCGACCTGGATCTTGGCGCCCATGCGGTGCAGCTCGTACACGTGCATGAAACGGTTTTCGAAGATGGTCTCGATCACCGCACCGGTGCCTTCGGCAATGGCGTTGAGCGAGATGAACTGGGCCTGCATGTCGGTCGGGAACGCCGGGTACGGCGCAGTGCGCACGTTGACCGCTTTTGGACGCTTGCCGTGCATGTTCAGCTCGATCCAGTCTTCACCGCTGGTGACTTCAGCACCGGCTTCGCGGAGCTTTTCCAGAACGGCTTCGAGGATGGTCGGATCGGTGTCCTTGACCTTCACACGGCCACCGGTAACCGCTGCGGCCACCAGGTAGGTGCCGGTTTCGATACGGTCAGGCATGACTTTATAGAAGCACGAACCCAGGCGCTCTACGCCATCGATGGTGATGGTGTCGGTACCGGCGCCGGAAACCTTGGCGCCCATGGCGTTGAGGAAGTTCGCCAGGTCGACGACTTCCGGCTCGCGCGCGGCGTTCTGCAGCACGCTGCGACCCTTGGCCAGGGCAGCCGCCATCATGATGTTTTCGGTACCGGTCACACTGACGGTATCGAAGAAGAAACTTGCGCCGCGCAGGCCACCTTCAGGCGCCTTGGCCTTGATGTAGCCGCCTTCGACGTCGATCACCGCGCCCATGGCTTCGAGGCCACGGATGTGCAGGTCCACCGGACGCGAACCGATGGCGCAACCGCCAGGCAGTGCGACTTCAGCTTCACCGAAGCGGGCAACCATCGGGCCCAGTACCAGGATCGACGCACGCATGGTTTTCACCAGTTCGTACGGGGCGATCAGGGTCTTGATGGTGCGCGGATCGATTTCGACGCTGAGCTTCTCGTCGATCACCGGCTCGATGCCCATGCGACCGAACAGCTCGATCATGGTGGTGATGTCGTGCAGGTGTGGCAGGTTGCCAACGGTCACCGGGCCATCGCACAGCAGGGTGGCAGCCAGAATCGGCAGGGCGGAGTTCTTTGCCCCGGAGATGCGGATTTCGCCATCAAGACGAACGCCGCCGGTAATAATCAATTTATCCATAAGAATCTCGACGCCCTTAGGCTCAGGTGCGCTCGGCCCAGGCCGCGCTGCTGAAAAATTTCATAGTGACCGCATGGATGCTGCCATCGGTGATCCATGGGTTCAAATGGGCATAGATCTGCTGCTGACGCTTCACCGGGCTCAACGCCGCCAGTTCATCGCTAATCACGTTCAGCTGGAAATTGCAGCCTTCGCCCTCAACTTCTACCAACGTTCCGGGCAGCTTTCCTTCAAGGAAGCTCTTCACTTCTACGGCCTGCATGCTCAACCTCAATCGGCGCCCTGTGCGCACGGGTCGGACATCATACAAAAAAGCCCCGCGCCTGCGAACCCCGCATTGGCAGGACTCTGACGGGGGGCTTCTTTATCGATGCGGGTTCAGGGGTGCGCCAGCAACTCGGTCAGTTCACTGACCTGAGCGATCTCGCGCATGTCTTCCGGCATCGCGCGGATGCTGACGGCCTTGCCGGCCGCCTGGGCATCGCGCATGAAGCACAGCAGCAAGGACAAGCCGACGCTGCTGGACTTCTTGACTGCCGAGCAATCGATCACCAGCGATGCCGCCTTGCTGGACTTGATCAGCGCCTGGCCTTCCTTGCGCAGGTCGGGACCTGTGCGGTAGTCCAGCACACCGCTGAGCAGTAGCTCGTCGACATCACTCATACGAACTGCCGCCTCATTCATTGCGCTGGCTTCGCGGCAGCTTTGTCGGTTTCTTCCTTGGCCTTGGCCACTTCACCGGCCCAACCATTGATGGTCTTGTCCAGGTCGTTGCCATTGCGTTGCATCGCATCGGCGAACTGATCACGGAACAGCTTGCCGATGTTGATGCCGTTGATGATCACGTTGCGCAGTTTCCACTCGCCGTTGATCTTCTCCAGCGTGTACTGCACAGGGTAGATCGCGCCGTTGCTGCCCTTGACGGTCATGCCGACGCTGGTGCGATCGCCCGACTCGTCCTTGGCAGGGTCAACCGTGATGCCCTGGTTGTTGTATTCGAGCAAGGCGTTGCCGTAGAACTGGAACAGGCCTTTCTTGAAGTTTTCCTGGAAGGTCTGCATCTGGGCAGGCGTAGCCTTGCGCGAATACTTGACCGTCATGATGCTTTTGGAAATGCCTTCGGCATCCACCACCGGACCGACAATGCTGTTCAGGGCGGCATAGAAGTCGGCCGGATCCTGCTTGTACTTCGCTTTATTGGCCGAAAGATCGGCCAGCATCCGGTTCGTGGTGTCCTGAACCAGATCGTGCGCCGACTGTCCGGGTGCAGCGTTGGCCAGCAGCGGCAGTGCCGCGAGCAACACCAACAGGCCACGTCGCAAGGTAGAGATCATTCAAAAGCTCCTCATTTGGCGTCTTTGCTAACGGTATTGAGCAGGAATTTACCGATCAGGTCTTCCAGTACCAGAGACGACTGCGTGTCATGGATGGTTCCACCATCCTTCAGGCGAGTATCTTCCCCGCCCACACTGATACCGATGTACTTCTCGCCCAACAGGCCAGCGGTCAGGATAGACGCTGTGGAGTCGGTCGGCAGGTTGTCGACCTTTTTATCCACCTGCAGGGTTACCCGACCGGTGAAGCTGTCGCGATCCAGATCGATGGCCGTGACCTTGCCGATGGTCACACCGGCCATGGTCACTTTGGCTCTGACCGTCAAACCGGCGATATTGTCGAAGTAGGCGTAAAGCTTATAGGTGTCGGTGGTCGAAGTCGGAGACAGGCCACTGACCCGCAGAGCAAGCAGTAACAAGGCCAGGATCCCTGCCAGCAGGAACAGGCCGACACCGATTTCCAGGGTGCGGTTTTGCATCAGAAATCTCCAAACATCAAAGCGGTCAGAATAAAGTCCAGGCCCAGTACCGCCAGCGAGGCGAATACCACGGTCTTGGTGGTGGCGCGACTGATGCCCTCGGAAGTGGGCTCACAGTCATAGCCTTGGAATACGGCGATCCAGGTCACGACGAAGGCGAAAACGACACTTTTGATGACGCCGTTGAGCACATCGCTGGTGAAGTTCACGCTGTTTTGCATGTTCGCCCAGTAGGAGCCTTCATACACCCCAAGCCAGTCGACAGCCACCCACGAACCGCCCCAGATGCCCACCACGCTGAAAATCATCGCCAGCACCGGCAGGGAAATGAAACCGGCCCACAGACGCGGGGCAATAATGTATTTGAGCGGATCGACGCCGATCATTTCCAGGCTGGAAAGCTGTTCGGTGGACTTCATGTTGCCGATTTCGGCGGTCAGTGCCGAACCGGCACGCCCGGCAAACAGCAGCGCCGTGACCACCGGCCCCAGCTCACGCAGCAACGTCAGGGCCACCATCTGCCCCACCGCCTGCTCCGAACCGTAGCTCGACAGAATACTGAAGCCCTGCAGCGCCAGCACCATGCCGATGAAGATCCCGGACACGACGATGATCACCAGCGACATCACGCCAACCGAATGCAGTTGCTTGACCAGCAGACCGAAACCGCCGCTGATGCCACCACGACCGAGCAAGGCGTGAAACAGGAACAGGGTCGCGCGGCCAAACACCGCGACAGCGTCGATCGCGGCTTCGCCGAAGCGGCGCACACGTTCTATCAATGAAATTCTGCGCATCAGCGCTTCCCCAGAAGATCTGCGCGGTAATCCGTCGCTGGAAAATGGTACGGCACCGGGCCGTCGGGGTTACCGGTCATGAACTGGCGAATACGGGGTTCATCCGAATTCATCAACTCGTCCGGCGTACCCTGCCCCAACACCTGACCATCACCTACTACATAGATGTAGTCAGCGATGCTCGCGGTCTCGGCCAGATCGTGGGACACCACGATGCTGGTGATGCCCAGCGCATCGTTGAGCAGACGGATCAGACGGACCAGCACGCCCATGGCGATCGGATCCTGACCGACGAACGGCTCGTCATACATGAGAATCTGCGGATCGAGGGCAATCGCACGAGCCAGGGCAACACGACGTTTCATGCCTCCCGAAAGCTCGTCGGGCATCAACTCGATCGCGCCACGCAGACCCACCGCCTGCAATTTGAGCAGGACGATGTCGCGGATCATCTCATCCGGCAATTGGGTATGAACACGCAGGGGGAAAGCGACGTTCTCGAACACATCGAGATCGGTGAACAGTGCGCCGCTCTGAAACAGCACGCCCATGTGCTTTCGCGCATCGAACAGATCACTGCGCGACAGCGTCGGCAGGTTCTGACCGTTGACCCACACTTCCCCGCTGGAAGGACGCAATTGCGCACCCATCAAACGCAGCAGCGTGGTCTTGCCACACCCGGAAGGCCCCATGATGCCGGTGACCTTGCCGCGCGGGATGCGAATATCGACGTTATTGAAAATGCTGCGCGCACCGCGCTTGAAGGAGACTCCCTTCAGCTCGACCGCGTAGGCGTTATCGGCACTCATCTAAACTCCTTGCGATGCAGCCTCTCACTCGGACGCCTGGCTTTCCTTGGAAAGCACATACCTCCCGGGCGGGCCGAACTGGCGGCGAACTATATCACTGCAATCGCCAAGCCCCCAAGGCCCAAGGCCGTCCGTGTTCAGCGTTATGACAGGCCTGACGGCTCTTTTCAGGCGTTTTTAGTGACGAGGAATGACAAAGCACGACGAACTTGCGTGAGGCTTTTCAACATAACCGCTATAATCGCCGCCTTTTCATCGGGCTATACGATTTCTGACATGAGCCAATCCAGCGACCTGATTCAATCGGCACAACGCACCATCCGCCTCGAAGTGGAAGCCGTACAAGGCTTGTTGCCCCATATCGACGCCGATTTCGTACGCGCTTGCGAGATGATTCTGGCCAGCAAAGGCCGTGTGGTCGTGGTCGGCATGGGCAAATCCGGGCACGTCGGCAACAAGATTGCTGCAACCCTGGCCAGCACCGGCACCCCGGCGTTTTTCGTGCATCCAGCCGAAGCCAGCCACGGCGACATGGGCATGATCACCCGCGACGACGTGATCCTCGCCCTGTCCAACTCCGGCTCGACCAACGAAATCGTCACCCTGCTGCCTTTGATCAAACGCCTGGGCATCCAGTTGATCAGCGTGACCGGCAATCCGCAGTCGCCGCTGGCCAAGGCCGCCGAGGTCAATCTCAACGTGCATGTCGAGCATGAAGCCTGCCCGTTGAACCTGGCGCCAACGTCCTCGACCACCGCTGCATTGGTCATGGGCGACGCGCTGGCCGTGGCGCTGCTGGAAGCCCGTGGTTTTACCGCTGAAGATTTCGCTTTTTCCCACCCGGGCGGCGCGCTGGGCCGACGTCTGCTGCTGAAAGTCGAAAACGTCATGCACGCCGGCCAGGAGCTGCCACAGGTGCAACGCGGCACCCTGCTCAAAGACGCGCTCATGGAAATGACCCGCAAGGGCCTGGGCATGACCGCGATTGTTGAAGCCGACGGCAAACTGGCCGGGATCTTCACCGATGGCGATCTGCGCCGCACGCTGGACCGCAGCATCGACATCCGTAGCGCCACCATCGACCAGGTCATGACCGCGCACGGCAAGACCGCACGGCCCGAAATGCTCGCCGCCGAAGCGCTGAAAATCATGGAAGACCACCGAATCAACGCACTGGTTGTCGTGGATGAAGAAGATCGCCCGATCGGCGCCTTCAACCTCTCCGATCTGCTGCGTGCAGGAGTGATGTAATGACAACCGATCTGCTGCAGCGCGGCAAAGCGATCAAACTGGCGGTATTCGACGTCGACGGCGTCCTCACCGACGGTCGCCTGTACTTCCTTGAGGACGGCAGCGAATTCAAGACTTTCAATACCCTCGATGGCCAGGGCATCAAAATGCTGATGAACGCTGGCGTCGAAACTGCGATCATCAGCGGTCGCAAGACACCTGTGGTCGAGCGCCGGGCGAAGAACCTCGGTATCCCGCACCTGTTTCAGGGTCGCGAGGACAAATTGGTGGTTCTGGACGGCCTGCTGGCGCAACTGGGCCTAAGCTATGAACAGGTCGCCTACCTCGGTGACGACTTGCCTGACCTGCCGGTGATCCGCCGTGTAGGCCTGGGCATGGCCGTTGCCAATGCTGCCGACTTCGTGCGCGAACACGCCCATGGCGTCACTCGGGCTCGCGGTGGCGAAGGCGCTGCCCGCGAATTCTGCGAATTGATCCTGCGCGCCCAGGGCCGCCTCGATGCGGCCAACGCCGCGTACCTGTGAGCCAAATCATGTTTAGCAAAAAATTTCGCAACTTCCTGCTGTTCGGCTGTATCGCTGCCATGTTTGCGGCGGTCGGCTACTGGAACATCAGCCCTGAGCGTTTCCTCGACAAACCTGTGGTCAAGGTCGAAGACACGGCCATCGACTGGTACGCCACCAACACACATACCCTGCAATACCTTCCGGACGGCAAGCTGCAGTACGAGATGACCTCCGACAAGGCCGAGCACCTGAAAGCGACGGACGTGACCCTGGTCACCAAACCCGACCTGAACATGTTCCGCGGCACCGAATTCCCATGGCACGTGACCAGCGAGCGTGGCGAGGTGAATCCTGACGGAACGCAGGTAGAACTGATCGACTCGGTACGCATCAAGCGCACCGATGAAAAGAACCGCGACACCCTGATCACCAGTACACGAATGACGGTGTTCCCTCAGCAGCAATATGCGCAGACCGAGCAACCCGTTAGAATCGACGGCGCTGGCGGTGTATCGACTGGCGTGGGAATGAAGGCGTATTTGAAGGAAAGCAGGATACACCTGCAATCGAACGTAAGAGGACAGTATGAGGCTCGTTAAAACCCTCCCTATTTTGCTCAGTCTGGGCGCAGCACTGGGAAGCGTGAGCGCCTGGGCTCTGCCGAACGATCAGCAGCAACCTATCCGCATTCAGGCCGACGACGCACAACTGGACGACAAGAACGGCATCGCCACCTATAAAGGTGATGTGATCATCACCCAGGGCTCGATGATCGTTAAAGGCAACACGGTGACCATCACCCGCACCCCGAGCGGAGACATCGATGTCGTGACCTCGGTCGGCAACCTTGCCTACTTCGAGCAATTGCAAACCGCTGGCGACGCCAAGCCAGTTCAGGGCTGGGGCGTGACGATCCAGTACCATGCCGCGCAAAACCGCGTCGTGCTGATCGACAAGGCCAAGGTTGTCGACAAGGACAACAACACCACCCAGGGCGAGAAAATCGTCTACGACACCGTGAAGAAACTGGCCAGCGCCGGTCGCGCTACCGGCAGCAAGGTCACTGAAGCGCGTCCGCGCATCGACATGGTGATCCAGCCGAAGAAGAAAACCGACGAGAAAACCCAGTAATGGCAACTCTGAAAGCTCAGCACCTGGCCAAGGCCTATAAAAGCCGCCAGGTCGTGCGCGACGTCAGCCTGTCGATCGACAGCGGCCAGATCGTTGGCTTGCTCGGCCCGAACGGCGCCGGCAAGACCACCTGTTTCTACATGATCGTTGGCCTGGTGCAGGCCGATCAGGGTCGTGTGCTGATCGACGATCTGGACGTCAGCCACCAGCCAATGCACGGCCGCGCCAAGGCCGGTATCGGCTATCTGCCGCAAGAAGCGTCGATCTTCCGCAAACTGTCGGTAGCCGACAACATCATGGCGATCCTCGAGACCCGCGCCGAACTCGACAAGGCCGGGCGTCGCAAGGAACTGGAAAGCCTGCTGCAGGAATTCCACATCAGCCACATCCGCGACAACCTCGGCATGAGCCTGTCCGGTGGTGAACGCCGCCGGGTGGAAATCGCTCGGGCCCTGGCCACCGCACCGAAATTCATCCTGCTCGACGAACCGTTCGCCGGTGTCGACCCGATCTCGGTCGGCGACATCAAGCAGATCATCCATCACCTCAAAGCCAAGGGCATCGGCGTACTGATCACCGACCACAACGTCCGCGAGACCCTGGATATCTGCGAAACCGCTTACATCGTCAACGACGGTCAATTGATCGCCGAAGGTGACGCTGCAACCATCCTCGCCAACGATCTGGTGAAGGAAGTGTACCTGGGCCACGAGTTCCGCCTCTAAAGCGCGAGCACACCCGGCCAGCCGTTGGGGTGCTGTAACGTTGAAGCTGATTTTTATACGCTTTTATTGTTACAGCGCTCTAGGCAAACACGACAGTTTCAGGCATATAATTTGCTTAAGTTTGGCGCTTCGGCGCCCTGTAGTGGATGGCGCATGCGCGCCGGCGAATAAGGTGTTAAGCCCCTGCCATGAAACCATCGCTAGTCTTGAGAATGGGCCAGCAGCTGACGATGACACCGCAGCTGCAACAGGCCATCCGCCTGCTCCAATTGTCCACCCTGGACCTGCAACAGGAAATCCAGGAGGCCCTGGAATCAAATCCGATGCTCGAACGCCAGGAAGACGGCGACGACTTCGACAACTCCGATCCTTTGGCCGACAACGCCGAACAAAAGCCCAATACCGAGATTCAGGAACCGTCCTATCAGGAAACCGCCCCGACGGTGGACAACCTGGAGGATGGCGAATGGAACGAGCGCATCCCTAACGAGTTGCCCGTCGATACCGCCTGGGAAGACGTCTACCAGACCAGCGCCAGCAGCCTGCCCACCAGCGATGACGACGAGTGGGACTTCACCACCCGCACCTCCGCCGGGGAAAGCCTGCACAGCCATCTGCTGTGGCAGCTGAACCTGGCGCCAATGTCCGACACGGATCGCCTGATTGCCGTGACCCTGATCGACTGCATCAACAATCAGGGCTACCTCGACGAAACCCTCGAAGAAATTCTCGACGCCTTTGATCCGGAGCTCGACATCGAGCTGGACGAGATCGAAGCCGTCCTGCATCGCATCCAGCAATTCGAACCAGCCGGAATCGGTGCGCGCAATCTCAGCGAATGCCTGCTGCTGCAACTGCGTCAGCTGCCCGCCAAGACCCCTTGGCTGAACGAAGCCAAACGTCTGGTCAGCGACTACATCGATCTGCTGGGCAGCCGCGACTACAGCCAGCTGATGCGACGCATGAAGCTCAAGGAAGATGAGCTGCGTCAGGTCATCGAACTGGTGCAGAGCCTCAACCCGCGCCCGGGTTCGCAGATCGAATCGACCGAAGCCGAGTACGTGGTGCCCGACGTCATTGTGCGCAAGGACAACGAACGCTGGCTGGTCGAGCTGAACCAGGAGTCGGTACCGCGCCTGCGGGTCAATGCGCAATATGCAGGCTTCGTCCGCCGTGCCGACACCAGCGCCGACAACACTTTCATGCGCAATCAGCTTCAGGAAGCGCGCTGGTTCATCAAGAGCCTGCAAAGCCGCAACGAAACCCTGATGAAAGTCGCCACCCAGATCGTCGAGCATCAGCGCGGCTTCCTGGAATACGGTGACGAAGCCATGAAACCGTTGGTCCTGCACGACATCGCCGAGGCGGTCGGCATGCACGAATCGACGATTTCCCGGGTCACCACCCAGAAATTCATGCATACCCCGCGCGGTATTTATGAACTGAAATACTTTTTCTCCAGCCACGTCAGCACCTCCGAAGGCGGCGAATGCTCGTCCACGGCGATCCGCGCGATCATCAAAAAACTGGTTGCGGCGGAAAATCAGAAAAAGCCGTTGAGTGACAGCAAGATCGCTGGTTTACTGGAGGCACAAGGCATTCAGGTGGCTCGCCGCACCGTCGCCAAGTACCGCGAATCCCTCGGGATCGCGCCTTCGAGCGAACGCAAGCGGTTGATGTAAGCCACGTTACAGCGTTCCAGTGGCAGGCTATCCGGCCTGCCGCTTTATGCACTGGCAACGAAGGAGAAGCTGTATGCAAGTCAACATCAGTGGACACCAACTGGAAGTGACCGAACCTCTGCGCGCTTACATCAACGAGAAACTCCAGCGATTGGAGCGCCATTTCGACAAGATCACCAACGTGCAGGTCACGATGTGCGTCGAAAAACTGAAGCAGAAAATCGAAGCCACCTTGCATATACCCGGCAGCGAAGTGGTCGCCAACGCGGAACATACCGATATGTACGCGGCGATCGACGCCTTGACCGACAAGCTGGATAAACAACTCAAAAAGCATAAGGAAAAGACCCAGAGCCTGCTCCAGGGCGCGACCGGTCGATAACCCCCCACCCCATGATCCGACTTGAAAGTATCCTGACCCCCGGCCGTTCCCTCGTGAACGTGCCGGGCGGCAGTAAAAAGAAAGCCCTCGAACAGATTGCCAACCTGATCGCCCGCGAAGTGCCGGATCTGGAGATGCAGGATGTCTTCGAGGCGCTGATCGCCCGTGAGAAACTCGGTTCCACCGGTTTCGGCAACGGCATCGCCATTCCCCACTGCCGCCTCAAAGGCTGCGAAGCGCCTATCAGCGCATTGATGCACCTTGATGCCCCCATCGATTTCGATGCCATCGACGGCGCACCGGTTGACCTGCTGTTTGTCCTGCTGGTCCCGGAAGCGGCCACCGATGCCCACCTGGAATTACTGCGCCAGATCGCCAGCATGCTCGATCGCAAGGAAGTGCGCGAAAAACTGCGCAGCGCACCGAGTAACGAAGCCTTGTATCAGGTCGTCCTGAGCGAGCAGAACGGTCACTAATCATGCGCTTGATCATTGTCAGCGGCCGCTCCGGCTCGGGTAAAAGCACCGCACTGGATGTCCTTGAGGACAACGGCTACTACTGCATCGATAACCTGCCGGCCGGCCTGTTGCCCGAACTCGCCGAACGCGCTCTGGTTCACACCGAACTGGCCCAGCCGCTGGTGGCTGTTTCGATTGATGCCCGCAACCTGCCAAGCCACCTGTCGCGCTTCCCCGAGCTCCTGGAAGAAGTCCGCAGCCGGCACATCCAGTGCGACGTGCTCTATCTGGATGCCGACGAGGAAACCCTGCTCAAGCGTTTCTCGGAAACCCGTCGGCGCCACCCGTTGAGCACCGCCAATCGCTCGCTGGCCGAAGCCATTCATGACGAGACCGCCCTGCTCGGCCCGATCGCCGACCTGGCCGACCTCAAGGTCAACACCACCAATCTGAACCTGTACCAGTTGCGCGACACCATCAAGCTGCGCCTGCTGAACCAGCCAGAGCCGGGCACGGCCTTTCTGGTCGAGTCGTTCGGCTTCAAGCGCGGCATGCCGGTGGATGCGGACCTGGTGTTCGACGTACGCTGCCTGCCCAATCCGTACTGGAAGCCGGAACTTCGCGCGCAATCGGGTCTCGATGCACCGGTCGCCGAATACCTCGCGGCGCAGCCGGAAGTCGAAGAGATGTTTCAGGACATCTACGGCTATCTGAATAAATGGCTGCCGCGCTTCGCCGCGAGCAACCGCGCCTATGTCACCATTGCCATTGGCTGCACCGGCGGGCATCACCGCTCCGTTTACCTGACCGAACGCCTGGGTCAGGCCCTGCAGAAAACCCTGAAGAACGTCCAGGTTCGCCACCGCGACCTCACTTAAAGGATTCACACCGCGATGCCTGCTCTGGAAATCGAAATCATCAATAAACTGGGTTTGCATGCCCGAGCGTCGGCCAAGTTCGTCGGGGTAGCGGGCCAGTTCCCGGATTGCACGATCAGAGTGGGGCGCACGCCGGAGACCACCGTTGACGGCAAAAGCATCATGGCGATGATGATGCTCGCCGCCGGCAAGGGCACCAAAATCTATCTGAGCACCGAAGGCCATCAGGAAAAGGAAGCGCTGGATGCGCTGGTGGCATTGATCAACAACTACTTCGACGAAGGCGGTTGATCGCCTGTTGTGGCGAGGGAGCTTGCTCCCGCTCGGCTGCGTAGCAGTCGTCAATACGGTGCAACTGGCAGATAGCGAATGGGGCCGCTTCGCAGCCCAGCGGGAGCAAGCTCCCTCGCCACAATTCAACTCAACCCAACGCCGTATCCATCACCATCATCAGACAGAACCCGATCAGCAAGCCAAGACTGGCGAGCTTGTCATGACCATTGCGTCGCGACTCGGGGATCACCTCATGGGTCACCACCAGCAACATCGCTCCCGCCGCCAGTGCCAGCCCCAATGGCAACAACAGCTCCGCCAGGCCGACCAGCCACGCACACAACAGGGCAAACACCGGCTCGACCAGACCTGACGCTGCGCCGATCACGAACGCCTTGACCCGCGACATCCCCGCCCCGGCCAACACCAGCGCAATCACCAGCCCTTCCGGCACATCCTGCAAGGCAATGCCCATCGCCAGGCTGTCCGCGTCGGGCATGCCGCCGCCCGCCGACACGCCGACCGCCATGCCTTCAGGAATGTTGTGGGCAATGATCGCGAAGACGAACAGCCAGATTCGCGGTGGAATCACCGGGTGTTCAAGGGTGCCGACCAGCATTTGCGCAGAGGCGCCGGACAAGCGCAGATCCACCAGATACAGGGCACACGCACCGAGCAGGATGCCAAAGCAGATCAGGCCACTGGCGGCCCATGGTGTCAGACCCAGGCTTTCAGCGGCTGCGATGCCGGGCACGATCAGCGAAAACGCCGTCGCGGCCAGCATCACCCCTGCTCCAAACCCCAGCAACGTATCGCCAAGTGCCTGTGGCATGTTGCGAATGACCAGCACCGGAACAGCGCCAAGCGCTGTGCCGAGTGCGCAGATCGCACCACCCTGCAACGCCCGCGACAGTCGCGGCTCCAGACTTAGCCACTCCAGTCCATGGGCGACCAGCAAGGTCATGCCCGCCAACAGCAACAACGATCCCACGGCGTAACGAAACATACGCCCACCGCCGATCGTCAGTGTCTCAGTGCCCATAGTCAGCCTTGGATTGTTTTTATAGAAGACTTAAACCAGTGCGGCCTGATAACGCGCGGCGACTTCCGGCCAGTTGATCACGTTGTAGAACGCGTTGATGTATTCCGGGCGACGGTTTTGATAACGCAGGTAGTAGGCGTGCTCCCAGACGTCCAGACCGAGAATCGGCGTATTGCCGTTCATCAGCGGGCTGTCCTGATTGCCGCTGCTTTCCACGATCAGTTTCTTGTCGGGTGTGACGCTGAGCCAGGCCCAGCCACTGCCGAACCGGGTCAACGCGGCTTTGGTGAACGCTTCCTTGAAACGCTCGAGCCCGCCCAGTTGTTCATCGATTGCCTGGGCCAGCGCGCCATCAGGCTTGCCACCACCGTTGGGCACCATGACTTCCCAGAACAGCGAGTGGTTGGCGTGTCCGCCGCCCTGATTGATCACGGCCGCGCGGAGTTTTTCCGGCAATTGCTGGACGCTGGCGACCAGTTTTTCAACCGGCCACTCGGCAAACTCGGTGCCTTCAACCGCCGCGTTGAGGTTGTTGATGTAGGTCTGGTGGTGCTTGGTGTAGTGGATTTCCATGGTCTGCGCATCGATATGCGGTTCCAAGGCGTCGTAGGCGTACGGCAAGGCAGGCAACGTAAAAGCCATTTTCAGTGAACTCCATGGTGATGTGTGGCTGGCGCGCGACGCGCATTGCCGGTATCCGGATGCAGCAGACGCTGGGTGCGCGGGTATTCGCCGTGCTCGCTGATGAAATTCAGCAGTTCGACGTAGGTCTTGCTGCTCTGGCGCAACGCCGCTTCCCGCAGGGCCGGACGCAGGCGCTCGTCCTGCATGGTCTGCAACAGCCGTTGATGAATCGCGCAAAGGTATTCGGCGCTCTCCTCCGGTTGATTCAGGCGCAGGTGCAGATCCGCGAGGTTGTGGTGGGAGACGACGCAGGCCGCCACCGCTTCGTCGGCATCGGCCCAGCGTTCGAACAGCACTTGCGCCAGGGCCAGGGCTTGCAGGTAAGCCTCGCGGGCATCGATCAGCTCGCCGAGCATGAAGCAGCGATTGGCCCGTTCGATCGTGCGTTTCCAGTGCTCCATGGTGAACCTCCAAAGCGGTTGCGGTATTTACACGCCGCCAGCGGTGAGTTTCTCGGGGTTGAGCAACTCTTCCAGCTGGCTGCGTGACAGGTCGGTGTGCTCCAGCGCGACGTCGATCACCGGGCGGCCCTGCTTGTAGGCTTGCTTGGCGATTTCGGCAGCTTTCTGGTAGCCAATGATCGGGTTGAGCGCGGTGACCAGAATCGGGTTGCGCGCCAACGCTTCCTTGAGTCGTGCCTCATTGACCTTGAAGCTGGCGATGGCCTTGTCACCAAGCAGACGGCTGGCATTGGCCAACAACTCGATGCTGCTCAGCAGGTTCTGGGCAATGACCGGCAGCATCACGTTCAGCTCGAAGTTGCCCGACTGCCCGGCGATGGTGATCACCGAGTCGTTGCCGATCACTTGGGCGGCAACCATCGCGGTGGCTTCCGGGATCACCGGGTTGACCTTGCCCGGCATGATCGACGAGCCCGGTTGCAGGCCCTCGAGTTCGATTTCACCGAGACCGGCGAGCGGACCGGAGTTCATCCAGCGCAGATCATTGGCGATTTTCATCAGCGACACGGCGGTGGCCTTGAGCTGGCCGGAGACCGCAACGGCGGTGTCCTGCGAACCGATCAGGGCAAACAGATCCTTGCCCGGGGTGAACTGCACATGGGTCAGCTGACTCAGGTGGCGACTGAAGCGCGCGGCGAATTCCGGGTGGGCGTTGATCCCGGTTCCCACCGCCGTGCCGCCCTGCGCCAGCGATTGCAGGCTTGGCAGCAAATCCTGCAGGTGAGCGATGTTGGCCTTGAGCTGCTGCGCCCAGCCATTGAGCACCTGACTCATGCGCACCGGCATCGCGTCCATCAAGTGCGTGCGACCGGTTTTGACGTGCTGGTGCACCTGCCCGGCTTTGTTTTCGATGACCTGTACCAGGTGCAGCAGCGCCGGCAGCAATTGCTCGTGCAACGCCAGGGTGGCACTGACGTGGATGGTGGTCGGAATGATGTCGTTGCTGCTCTGGCCGCAGTTGACGTGATCGTTCGGATTGACCGGTTCGTCCAGCAGACGGCTGGCGAGGGTCGCGATCACTTCGTTGGCGTTCATGTTGGAGCTGGTGCCGGAACCGGTCTGGAAGATATCCACTGGAAAATGCTGCATGAAGTCGCCTTCGAGCAGGCCTTGCGCCGCGTCACTGATGGCCTTGCCTTGCGCCGCGCTGAGCTGATTGAGTTCGACGTTGGCCCGCGCCGCGGCGGCTTTGGCGAGGATCAGCGCGCGAATGAATTGGGTCGGCATCGGTTTACCGCTGATCGGGAAGTTATCCACCGCACGCTGGGTCTGCGCGCCGTAGAGAGCGTCCACCGGCACCTGCAGTTCGCCCATGCTGTCGCGCTCAATACGTGTCTTGGTCATCGGTAAATCCTTGGACTAATTCAATGAGAGGAATCGAGGGTTGCAACTCGCAGGTGGCGAGCTGCCAGGTGTAGCGCTGCCAACGCTGGAGCCGGCAGTTGCACAGCGACAGGCGCTCCATTTCACGCAACGGACGCCAGGCTTGATCAAGACACAGGCTGCGCCAGTGCCACGGCAACGCGATGTCGGTGGCCGTGTCGAGCAGCAGACGGAAGGCGGTTTCAGCGATGGTCCAGGGAGAGGTAGCTGTGCAGCAGGCCAGATAACGGCCCTCGGCCAGGTAATGTTCGATCAGGCGCGGTTCGTCAGGATCCATCGCGCAGCGGATCTGGCGACTCATCCAGCGCCAGCTTTCGAGGTACGGCTGCTCGTGCAAGGCAGAACTCATGATCCGGGACTCGTTCGGAGATGAGATTCATTATTAGATGATAATGAGAACCAAAACAAGAGTGCCTTGGCAGGAGCTGCCGAAGCTGGACATAAAAAAGGCGCGCCATCCGAATTGGGTGGCGCGCCTTTTTGCGTAGCGGAATTGGAGGTCAGCTGCCCGCGACAGTCATCCGCTCGATCAGCACCGAGCCCGTACGAATGTTGCTGCGCAGTTCCAGATCATTACCGACCGCAACGATCTGCTTGAACATATCGCGCATGTTGCCGGCGATGGTCACTTCCTGCACCGCGAACTGGATTTCGCCGTTCTCGACCCAGAAACCCGCCGCCCCGCGCGAATAGTCGCCAGTGACCATGTTCAAGCCATGGCCCATCAGCTCGGTCACCAACAGGCCACGGCCCATACGGCGCAGCAATGCCGCCTGGTCTTCATCACCGTGGGTCACGAACAGGTTGTGCACGCCGCCAGCGTTGGCGGTGCTCGGCATGCCGAGTTTGCGCCCGGAGTACGTACCAAGGATGTACGACACCAGCTCACCCTTCTCGACGAACGGTTTGGCATAGGTAGCCAGGCCATCACCGTCGTAGGACGCACTGCCCATGGCGCGCATCAGGTGTGGACGCTCGTCGATGGTCAGCCATTCCGGAAACAGCTTCTGCCCCAGCGTGCCTTCAAGGAACGAGGACTTGCGGTACAGGCTGCCGCCGGAAATCGCCGAGAGGAAGCTGCCGAACAATCCGCCCGCCAGCTCGGCGGAAAACAGCACCGGCACTTCGCAGGTCGGTACCGGACGCGCGCCCAGACGGCTCGCTGCTCGTTGTGCGGCACGCTGGCCGATACTCACCGGATCCGCCAGCAGACTGCCCTGGCGATTGACGTCATACCAGTAATCACGCTGCATCTGGCCGTCGGCCTCGGCGATCATCACGCAACTGAGGCTGTGTCGGGTCGACGCGTAACCGCCGACGAAACCGTGGCTGTTGCCATACACGCGGCAGCCCTGATGGGTGCTGAGGGTGGTGCCGTCAGCGTTCTTGATCCGCGCATCGGCGTCGAACGCCGCCGCTTCACAGAGCAACGCCTTCTCGATGGCCTGCTCCGGGGTGATGTCCCATTCGTGGAACAGGTCGAAATCCTGCTGATCCTTGGCCATCAGCGCCGCATCAGCCAGGCCCGAAGCTTCGTCTTCAGAGGTGTGCTTGGCGATCGCCAGTGCGGCGGCGACGGTTTCACGAATCGCGTCAGGCCCGGTGGCGGAGGTGCTGGCCGAGCCTTTGCGCTGGCCGACGTACAGGGTGATGCCGAAACCCTGGTCGCGGTTGAATTCGACCGTCTCGACTTCACGCTGGCGCACCGACGTCGACAAACCCTGCTCCAGCGACACTGCGACTTCGCAGGCACTGGCGCCCTGACGCTTGGCTTCGGCGATGATCTGCTCGACCTGTTCCTGCAGTGCCGGCAATGCCTGCGGGCCGACGCTTTGAACTGCACTCATGCTCATCTCCACTCAAATTCTGCTTTCGGCTGGGGTCATCGAGCGACCGGGCCGGACAAGCGGCCCCCGACTGGTTATCATGGCGGCGTTTCTTTGCGGACTGCCACCATGGTTGATTCTTACGACGACTCCCTCGATACGGGAGAAAAAAGCAAATCTCAGGTCAAACGCGAGCTGCATGCTCTGGTTGACCTTGGCGAGCGCCTTACAACACTCAAGCCCGACTTGCAGGCAAAACTGCCATTGACCGACGCTTTGCGCCGGGCCCTGGCCGATGCGCCCAAGCACACCGCGAACATTGCGCGTAAACGGCACTTGCAGTTCATCGGCAAACTGATGCGCGATCAGGACACTGACGCGATTCTGGTATTGCTCGATCAACTCGATGCCTCCACCCGTCAGTACAACGAGCGTTTCCACAACCTCGAACGCTGGCGTGACCGCCTGATCGCCGGTGACGATGCCGTGCTGGAGAAATTCGTCGTCGAGTACCCGGACGCCGATCGCCAGCAGTTGCGTTCCCTGATCCGTCAGGCTCAGCACGAGGTTGCGCAAAACAAACCTCCTGCTTCCAGCCGCAAGATCTTCAAATACATCCGTGAGCTGGACGATACCCAACGCGGCCTGCGTTGATATTCGCCCCTGTAGGAGCTGCCGCAGGCTGCGATCTTTTGATCTTGAAAAAGCAAAGATCGCAGCCTGCGGCAGTTCCTGCAGCTGGTTTATTTATGCACCCGTGCCACCCACGGTAATCGCATCGATCTTCAGCGTCGGCTGACCGACACCCACCGGCACCGACTGCCCGTCCTTGCCGCACGTCCCCACTCCGCTGTCCAGCGCCAGATCGTTACCGACCATCGATACCCGGCTCATCGCCTCGGGGCCGTTGCCGATCAATGTCGCGCCCTTGACCGGTGCGGTGATCTTGCCGTCTTCGATCAGGTACGCTTCGCTGGTGGAAAATACGAACTTGCCGCTGGTGATGTCGACCTGACCGCCGCCAAGGTTGGCGCAGTAGATGCCTTTCTTCACCGACGCGATGATTTCCGCCGGATCGCTTTCGCCACCGAGCATGTAGGTGTTGGTCATGCGCGGCATCGGCAGATGCGCGTAGGACTCGCGCCGACCATTGCCGGTGCGTGCCACACCCATCAGGCGCGCGTTGAGCTTGTCCTGCATGTAGCCCTTGAGCACGCCGTTCTCGATCAGCGTGGTGCACTCGGTCGGGGTGCCTTCGTCGTCGACGCTCAGCGAACCGCGACGACCGCTCAGGGTGCCGTCATCGACGATGGTGCACAGCTTGGACGCAACCATCTCACCCATGCGCCCGCTGTAGGCGGAACTGCCCTTGCGGTTGAAGTCGCCTTCCAGACCGTGGCCGACCGCTTCATGCAGCAGCACGCCGGACCAGCCCGAACCCAATACCACCGGCAAAGTGCCGGCCGGGGCCGGAATCGCTTCCAGGTTCACCAGCGCCTGACGCAGCGCTTCACGGGCATACCCCATGGCGCGGTCTTCGGCGAGGAAGTAACGGTAGTCGGTACGCCCGCCACCGCCATGCCCGCCGCGCTCGCGGCGGCCATTCTGCTCAACGATCACGCTGACGTTGAAACGCACCAGCGGACGCACATCGGCAGCCAGACCACCGTCGGTGGACGCCACCAGAATCCGCTCCCAGACCCCGGCCATGCTCACGCTGACCTGCTGAATCCGTGAGTCGAGAGCGCGGGTGGCAACGTCGATACGCTTGAGCAATTCGACTTTCTCGGCGCGGCTCAGCACTTCCAGCGGGTTGTCCGGCGCATACAACTGCGCGACATCCTGGGTGGAGAACGCTTGCACCGTGCCGTTCTGCCCGGCGCGGGAGATCGAGCGTGCGGCGCGGGCCGCAGCGCCGAGGGCTTCGAGGGTGATCGCATTGCTGTAGGCAAAACCGGTTTTCTCACCGGATTGCGCACGCACACCAACGCCCTGGTCGAGGTTGAAGCTGCCTTCCTTGACGATACCGTCTTCCAGCGACCACGACTCGGAGATCTGACCCTGAAAATACAGGTCGGCCGCATCGATGCCCGGACCTGCCAGATCGCCGAGCACGCCTTGCAGGCTCTCGAGGGTCACGCCGCCGGGCGCCAACAGGTGATCACTGACTGAGGACAACAACTCGCTCATAGGTTTACGCCTTAAATTCATGTTCTGAAGCAGGCCGCTGTGCGCCCTGCGAGAAAAACCGCCGATGATTCGTCACCGGCATTCGCGCCCTGATGGACGCCTGTTCATCACTGTCGCGTTCGGCCAACAACACCGCTTCGCCTTGATCCTGATGCGCCAGCACGCGGCCCCACGGATCAATAATCGCCGCATGACCAAAGGTTTCCCGCGGTCCCGGGTGGGTCCCGCCCTGTGCTGCCGCCAACACATAACACTGCGTCTCGATGGCCCGGGCGCGAATCAGCACGTCCCAGTGCGCTGCCCCCGTCACTGCAGTGAAGGCCGACGGGGCGGTGATCAACTCGGCACCGGCGGCGCGCAGCTCGCTGTACAGCTCCGGAAAGCGCAGGTCGTAACACACCGTCAGACCCACTCGGCCCACCGGCGTGTCCGCCACCACCACGCCACTACCATAAGCATAGTCATCGGATTCGCGATACCGCCCGCGATTGTCCGCCACATCGACATCGAACAGGTGCAACTTGTCATACCGCGCCACGGTTTCGCCCTGATCGTTGACCAGCAGCGAACAGGCATGCGATTTGGCATCCGGCTGACCTAGCGGTGGCAACGGCAACGTGCCGGCCACTATCCATAACTTGAGGTCGCGGGCGGCCTGTTTCAACCACGGCAGGATCGGGCCCTCGCCGAGTGCTTCGGCGCGGCCGATGGCGGCAATGTCGCGACGGCCCATGGCGGCGAAGTTCTCCGGCAGCACCGCCAGCTTCGCGCCGCCGGCAGCAGCCTGCTCAAGCAGGCGTCGGGCCTGGGCCAGATTGGCCAGCACATCGCTCTGGCTGACCATTTGAATCACCGCTAAAGACATGGCCGCTCCTCGGGATCTGCACATAACTTTGCAGGAGCTGCCGAAGGCTGCGATCTTTGGATCTGACTCAAAAAACCAAATCAAAAGATCGCAGCCTTCGGCAGCTCCTGCCAAGGGGTAGTTTCTGCTAGTTAAAAAGGCTTGTCGAAGGTGATTTTCGGCTCTTTCCACGGGCCTTTGACGGTGTACTTGACGCTGGCGAAGCGGGCCACGCGGTCACCGATCAGCTTGTCGATCAGGAACAACGCCCCGCCGACCGCCGGTGCACCGACGATCAACGCAGCAATCGGCAGGTTGTTGGTCACCGGCAAGGTCACCAGCAATTTCGCGTCGACCTGATCACGCACCAGGTCCAGCGTACCGTTGAGTTCAATGTTGCTCGACGGCCCGGTCAGGCGGATCGGCTCGCGGGTGTCGTACACACCGGCGTTGGCCACCAGCAGACCCTTGACCCGGTCATAGCTCAAACCTTTGCCGAACAAGTCGGAGAAATCCAGACGCAGACGGCGACCAATGGAGTTGAAGTTGAGCAGACCGAACACCCGCAATGCCTGCGCGCCGCCGTCCACTTCGACGAACTGACCTTTATTGAGCGAGGCATCCAGCGTGCCGGAGAAGCGCTTGGTCGCCAGCCATGCCGGCGAGCCTGGCCAGCGGCCATCGACGTCCATGTGGAATTCTTCGCTGGTCACACTCGGCGCAAAGCCCCAGCCCTTGAGCACGTCGGCGAGGTTCTTGCCACTGATGCGGCCCTTGAACCAACTATTGGTCGACCCCGGCGCACCTTCCCAGCCGCCATTGCCCTGCAACAGGATGCCCTTGAGGCCCATGTCGAGGTTGTTCAGGGCGATGCCTTTGCCCGTCGGACGCACCTTCAACGACCAGCCGCCAACCAGATCCTGGCCCAGGAACAACTGGTTGATGGTGATATCCAGCGCAGGAATCTTCGTCGGGTCGACGGACGCCAGCGGATCGGGCGCATTCTCGTCGGCCTGCACCGTCGGATCCGGCGCCGGCAGCCGCACGTATTGCAGGTTGACCGCGATCGGTGCGCCCTTGGCATCGGGCAGGCTGGCCGAACCCTTGGCCTGCTGGCTGTCGAGCGACAGATTCCACGCCCATGGCTTGCGATTGACCTGCACGGCGGCCTGATCGAGCGTGGTGCCGAATGCGGTGAGCTTGCCCACCTTGAAATCAGCACTGTTGAGCAGTTGCTTGGCGCTGCCACCCGGATCGTTGCCGGCGTATTTGTTGACCAGATCCTGCCAAGGCGCGACGTCCAGCTCTGACAGTACACCGCGGATGCGCAGGCCCTTGGCGTCCGGCATGAGTGCGTCGCCGGTACCGAGGAACAGCTCACCGCGACCCTCGGCGATATTGCCCGGTGGCGCAGCGAAGGTGAAACTGGCCAACTGATCGTAGCTGACCCAGAAGCGCCGTTCCGGGCCTTGCAGAGTCATGCGGAACACCGTGTCACGGCCCTGTTCGGCCGGCATGCCGAACGGCGCCGGCAGGTCCACCGCCACGCCTTTCATGCTGGAACTGACCGTCAGCTGACTGTTGGTGCCGTCCAGGTTGACCTGCAGTTGATACGGAATGGTCCCGGACACCGGCAATGACTGGCTCACACCCAGCCAGTCGGTGAGTTTCTTGACCTCGACCTGCCCGGAAGCCGCGACCCGTGTCTTGAGCTTGTTCGGGCTGCCATCGGCGAAAATCTGTGCGGTCACCGGCTTATCGAATGCCCTGGCGGAGATGTTCTGTCCACTCAGGCCCTTGGCGCTGTCGAAGCGGAAATCGCCCTTGAGCTGGCTCAGTTCCAGTTTCGGTTCGGCCAGTTTCAGCCGCGCATTGGCGGTTTTGAAATCGACGAGAATCTTCGGCAGATCGCCCTTTTCCAGCGGAATGTCGAGTTTGACCTTGCCCTGCAGATCACCCTCGCCTTCCCAACCAGCGAAGGTTTCGCCGGTGCCGATCGGCGCAGTCTGCAAAATCTTCAGGCCATCGCCCAACCCGCCAGCAAACCCGCCGTCGAGGAGCAGATGCGTAGGCTGCCCGGCCGGCACATGGGGAATGTTGACGAAAACGTCGCTGACCTGGGTGTCGAGCAATTGGCCCTTATCAGCCACGATACGCACGCCACTGTCCTCGATGAACACGTCACCACTGACCTTGCTCACGTGCGGCCAGCCCGGCTGGAACGCCAGCTCGGCGTCATGCACCTTGAAAAACAGGCTGATGCTGCGATCAGCATCCTTGGCGTTTTTGCTCAGCGACCCCTGGTACTGGAAGAAGCCTTGGTCCACGGCCCCCTTGAGGATCGCCGTGCGCAGCCACTCGTCGAGGGCCGGGCTCAAGACTTCGGGCAGGTACTTGGCGGTGTAGCGACCGTCGCCATCGACCAGACCGACGCGCAGGTCCATGTAGTCTTCCTGGGTATGGTCGAAGTGCAGGCGAATCAGGAAGTCGCCGGCAATCTTGCCCTCTTCGCCCAGCACCTTCAGGTACGGCGCAATCAGGGTGAAACCGTCCTTGTCGAGCTTCCAGGTCAGCCGCGCGTTAGCCTGAATGTATTGCCATGGCTTGGCGAAGATCGGGTCGAGGTGCAGGACAAAATCCTTGCTGTCCAGGCGCAACTCGCCACCGTCGAGGTTGCCGCTGAGGCTGCCACTGACGTTTCGCGCCGCCGGAGCACCGTGATAGGCATCGAACCCGACTTGATCCAGATTGGCCGCGAAACCGAATTTCGAGCCGTCGGTGGCGTTGGGACGGAAATCCAGCAGCACGTTGCGCAGGCCACCCGTCACTTTCAGGTGATCAACAACGGTGGCGAAGCTTTCCGGCAACGGCCCCAGCGCATTGAGCAACGGGGTGATCGGCGTCAGATCGAGGCGGTCAGCCTGTAAATGCCAGAGTTCTTCGACTTTATCGGTGGCCGCTGTCTGCTTGATCTGTACGTGAGATTCCCAGCGGGTTTCGCCGAAATTCATCGCCAGCGAGTCGAGGGTGACAATCGCGCCGTCATCGTCGCGCTGGTAGTAGCCGTTGAGCGCCAGATTATCGATCTGGATCGGCTTGCGCTCGGCGTAGGCGCCGGTCAGGTGTGGCGCGTTCAAACGAAGGGCGGCGCTCTGCAGGGCACCGTCGTTCCAGTTCACCCAGAGTTCGCCACCGGCCTTGATCTCGGAAAAATTCCACTGCTGAGTCAAGCGCTCGGGCAGCCACTTCGACCAGTCGCTTTGCGGCAGGCTGACGTAGCCCTCCACGGCGCTGTCTGGTAACTGAGTGGGGCGAATCCGCGTACGCAGGCTCATGGCCACCGGCTGCCCGTCGGGCAAGGTCAAACGCGCGTCGAGACGCTGCCGGCTGGCACCGGTTTTCAGGTTGATGCCAACATACGTGAAGGTCATCGGCGCGTGATCCAGCGGCTGCACGGTCACCTGACTGTCGAGCACCGACAGTTGCTGAATCATTTGTGAACGGTTGAACAGTTGCTCGGGATCCAGCGGCTGATCGTTCTGCACCGGCAGGCCTTCCAGCGCCCAAGTGCCGTCCTGTGCTTCCTTGACACTGATCTTCAGGCCGTTCAATTCCAGATGGGCAATACGCACTTCACGTGCCAGCAGGCTGGCCCAGAGATCCGGCACAGCGCGCACCCGATCCAGACGCAAGGCATTGGCGCCGTCGCCGACCATCACGTCATGGGCCAGCAGGATCGGTGCAAATCCGCTCCAGTTACCTTCCAGTTCGCCGATCTGCAGCGGCATGCCAAGGGCTGCACTGGCCTTGTCTTCGATCTCGGTGCGGTACTCCGCCACCAGTGGCGTCAGTTCCCGACCGAGGCTGACGTACAACGCCATCAACACCAGAACCAACGCGCACAGGCCCAGCCCCAAGCGGGTGAGTACGGCCAAAATGCGTGTCAGACGCTCCATGTCAGTTGGCTCCCATGGCGAAAAAACTGCGAAAAGCTGAGGCCAGCCGTTGTGGATTAAATGTGCCGCAGGGGTTCAGAGCAGCACCACGTCATATTGTTCCTGGGAATACATGGTTTCGACCTGAAAGCGTATGGTCCGACCGATAAACCCTTCAAGCTCGGCGACGTTACCGGATTCTTCATCGAGCAAGCGGTCCACCACTTTCTGGTTGGCCAAGACCCGGTAGCCCTCGGCCTGATAGGCACGGGCTTCGCGCAGAATCTCGCGGAAGATCTCGTAACAGATGGTTTCCGGAGTCTTCAGTTTGCCGCGCCCCTGGCAACTGCTGCACGGCTCGCACAGCACCTGTTCGAGGCTTTCGCGGGTGCGCTTGCGGGTCATCTGCACCAGGCCCAGCTCGGTGATGCCGATGATGTTGGTCTTGGCGTGATCACGCTCCAGCTGTTTTTCCAGGGTGCGCAGCACCTGACGCTGGTGCTCTTCATCTTCCATGTCGATGAAGTCGATGATGATGATCCCGCCCAGATTGCGCAGGCGCAGTTGGCGGGCAATGGCGGTGGCGGCTTCGAGGTTGGTCTTGAAGATGGTTTCTTCGAGATTGCGATGCCCGACGAACGCCCCGGTGTTGACGTCGATGGTGGTCATGGCTTCCGCCGGATCGACCACCAGGTAACCGCCGGACTTCAGTGGCACCTTGCGCTCGAGGGCTTTCTGGATTTCGTCTTCGACGCCATACAGGTCGAAAATCGGTCGTTCGCCCGGATAGTGTTCCAGACGATCAGCGATTTCCGGCATCAGTTCGGCGACGAACTGCGTGGTTTTCTGAAAGGTTTCCCGGGAATCGATGCGGATTTTCTCGATCTTCGGGCTGACCAGATCGCGCAGGGTGCGCAGGGCCAGGCCGAGGTCTTCGTAAATCACACTCGGCGCGCCAATGGTCTGAATCTGCGCGTTGATCTGATCCCACAGGCGCCGCAGGTAGCGGATGTCCATGAGGATTTCATCGGCCCCGGCACCTTCGGCCGCGGTACGCAGGATGAAGCCACCGGCCTCTTTGATCCCTTCCTTGGCCACGCAGTCGCTGACCACCTGCTTGAGGCGATCACGTTCGGCTTCGTCTTCGATCTTCAGGGAAATGCCGACGTGAGCCGTGCGCGGCATGTACACCAGATAGCGCGACGGGATCGACAGCTGTGTGGTCAAGCGCGCGCCTTTGGAGCCGATCGGGTCCTTGGTGACTTGCACCACCAGGCTCTGGCCTTCGTGCACCAGTGAGCTGATGCTCTCCACCGCTGGCCCTTCGCGCAGGGAAATTTCCGAGGCGTGAATGAATGCGGCGCGATCCAGGCCAATGTCGACGAACGCCGCCTGCATGCCCGGGAGCACGCGCACGATCTTGCCTTTATAGATGTTGCCGACGATCCCGCGTTTTTGCGTGCGCTCGACATGGACTTCTTGCAGCACACCGTTTTCGACCACCGCCACACGCGATTCCATCGGCGTGATGTTGATCAGAATCTCTTCACTCATGGCAGGATCTCGTTCAGGCATGTTCACGATAATGGCCGCATCTTGATTCGTACGACGCTCATTGCGCGTGCAGGTGTTGCCAACAGGGTATGCCGAAATGGCCCAACAGTTCTGCGGTTTCGCAAACCGGCAGCCCGACCACGGCCGAATAGCTGCCGTTGAGGCCCGCGACAAACACCGCGCCCAGGCCCTGAATGCCGTAACCGCCGGCCTTGTCCCGGGGCTCGCCGCTGGCCCAGTAGGCGGCGGCTTCGTCGCGGCTGATCGGGCGGAACCGCACCAGACTGCGCACCACTCGCGACTCACAGCGCGCGCCTTCGAGCACGGCGATGGCCGTCAGCACTTCATGCTCCTTGCCGGACAACATCATCAGCATGGCGCATGCATCGGCTTCGTCCACCGGCTTGCCGAGAATTTTGCCGTCGAGCACCACGGCGGTGTCCGCCCCCAGCACGCAAAACGCCGCGTCGGACGCGAGCGAACGGCGACCGGCCTCGGCCTTGCCGCGCGCCAGGCGCTCGACATAGGCCGAAGGCGATTCTTCGGGTAGCGGGGTTTCATCGATGTCCGCACTGATGGCGGAGAATGGCACGCCGATCTGCGTGAGCAATTCACGTCGACGCGGTGATCCAGAGGCAAGGTACAGCGGCTTCATCAAAACATCTCCCTGTTCAGTGCCCAGCCTTACCGGATCAGTTGATTTTGTAGCGGCGGCGCAGTCCACGCAAAGCGAAGCTGATCCACGGCCAGAGCAAGGCGCTGGTCAAGGCCGGCAGCACCAGGGCCAGGGTTGGCTGACGGTTGCCGGTCAGGGCGCTGAGCCACAGTTGAACCAGTTGCGCGAGGCCGAAGATCACCAGGATCACCAGACATTGCTGCCACATCGGGAACATCCGCAGGCGTTGCTGCAGAGACAGCACCAGGAAGGTGATCAGCGTCAGGATCAAGGCGTTCTGCCCCAGCAAGGTGCCGTACAGCACGTCCTCGGCCAGCCCCAGGCAAAACGCCGTGACCATGCCGACGGTTTGCGGCAGGGCCAGGGCCCAGAACGCGAGGAGCAGCGCCAGCCACAGCGGGCGCAGGATTTCCATGAATTGCGGCATCGGCGACACGCTGAGCAGCAGACCAATGAGAAACGTCAGCCAGACCATCCAGCCGTTATGGGAAGCGGTAGCCCCAACCATTATTCTTGTCTCCCGGTGTTGGCCGGCGTGGTGACAGGCGGTTTGGCCGCCGGTCGAGTCGCTGGCTGGGATGCCGCAGGCCTGCTGTTCGCAGGTGTAGCTGCAGGTGGTTTGGCAGTCGCAGGCGGTTTGCTGGCGGCCGGTTTGGCCGGCGTGACGCTGGCTGCCGGAGCAGCTGCCGCGGTAGGCGCCGCCGCCGCCGCCGCTGCCGCTGCCGCTGCTGCGGGCGGCGTCACGGCCTTCGGCACCGTAGCCGGAATCACCGGACCACCGCCCTGCGCATCAAGATTTTCCTGGGCTTGCGCCGCATCGTTGGCGCGCTCTTCGGCGGTGCGATTGTCACTGAACACCAGCAGCAGATAACGGCTGCGGTTCAGTGCAGCGGTCGGCACGGCGCGGACAATCGCAAAAGGCTGGCCGGAGTCGTGGATGACTTCCTTGACCGTCGCCACCGGGTAACCGGCCGGGAAGCGCTGACCGAGACCGGAGCTGACCAGCAGATCGCCTTCCTTGATGTCCGCGGTATCGGCGACGTGGCGCAGTTCCAGGCGTTCCGGGTTGCCGGTGCCGCTGGCAATCGCTCGCAGACCGTTGCGGTTCACCTGCACCGGAATGCTGTGAGTGGTGTCGGTCAGCAGCAGCACCCGGGAGGTATACGGCATCAACTCGACCACCTGACCCATCAGGCCACGCGCATCAAGCACCGGCTGACCGAGCACCACGCCGTCGCGCTCACCTTTATTGATGATGATGCGATGGGTGAAGGGATTGGGGTCCATGCCGATCAGCTCGGCCACTTCGACCTTTTCGTTGACCAGTGCGGAGGAATTGAGCAACTCGCGCAGCCGAACGTTCTGCTCGGTGAGGGCGGCAAGCTTTTGCATGCGACCCTGCAACAGCAGGTTTTCGGTCTTGAGTTTTTCGTTTTCGGCGACAAGCTCGGTGCGACTGCCGAACTGACTGGCAACACCTTCCCACAACCGTCCGGGCAGGTCAGTGATCCAGTAGGCATCCATCAGCACCAGCGACGCTTGTTTGCGCGCAGGCTTGAGCAGGTCAAAGCGGGCATCGACCACCATCAGCGCGATCGATAGCACGGCCAGCACCAACAGGCGCACGCCCAGCGAAGGGCCCTTGGCGAAAAGCGGTTTAATAAGCCGCTCCTCCCAGGCAAATGTTCTGTTTATTCATACGGCATCAAACCGGCCTGGATGAAGACTGACAGAAGATAAACGCCAACAGGCAGCACTGCAAAGTGCTGCCTGCGCGCTCACCCACGTATTGCAAACCAGCGAGTTATTCGCTGGAGAGCAGGTCCATGGTGTGCTTGTCCATCATTTCCAATGCACGGCCACCGCCGCGAGCAACGCAGGTCAGCGGGTCTTCGGCAACGATCACCGGCAGACCGGTTTCCTGGGCCAGCAGCTTGTCGAGGTCACGCAGCAGCGCGCCACCACCGGTCAGCACCAGGCCACGCTCGGCGATGTCGGAAGCCAGTTCCGGCGGCGATTGCTCCAGAGCGCTTTTCACGGCCTGAACGATGGTTGCCAAAGACTCTTGCAGAGCTTCCAGCACTTCGTTGGAGTTCAGGGTGAATGCGCGTGGAACGCCTTCGGCCAGGTTGCGACCGCGAACATCGACTTCGCGAACTTCGCCGCCTGGGTAGGCCGTACCGATTTCCTGCTTGATGCGCTCGGCCGTCGATTCACCGATCAGGCTGCCGTAGTTGCGGCGCACATAGGTGATGATCGCTTCGTCGAAGCGGTCGCCTCCAACGCGGACGGATTCGGCATAGACCACACCGTTCAGGGAGATCAGCGCGATTTCAGTGGTACCACCACCGATATCGACAACCATCGAACCGCGTGCTTCTTCTACCGGCAGGCCGGCACCGATCGCAGCCGCCATCGGCTCTTCAATCAGGAACACTTCACGAGCACCGGCACCAAGGGCCGATTCACGGATGGCACGACGCTCAACCTGGGTGGATTTGCATGGAACGCAGATCAGCACACGAGGGCTGGGCTGCAGAAAGCTGTTTTCGTGAACCTTGTTGATAAAGTATTGCAGCATCTTTTCGCAGACGCTGAAGTCGGCAATCACGCCGTCCTTCATCGGACGAATGGCAGCAATGTTGCCCGGCGTACGGCCGAGCATGCGCTTGGCTTCGGTGCCGACAGCAACGACACTTTTCTGGTTACCGTGTGTCCGAATGGCCACAACCGATGGCTCATTCAGGACGATACCGCGCTCGCGCACGTAAATAAGGGTGTTGGCAGTGCCCAGGTCAATGGAAAGATCGCTGGAAAACATGCCACGCAGTTTCTTGAACATGGGAAAGGGACCCTAGGCAACGCGTGGGTAAAAAAGTGCGGCAAACTCTAACAACGACAGGGATTTTGGGCAAGGCGCCAATATGTTAAATTGGCCGCTTTTCTGTGCACCAAGCCCCACAATCGCGGCCTTATGACCGTAGAAGTGCGGTAGTGTTCCGACAATCTAACACACGGACGCCGTCCGTTCTGTTTTCCACTGGAGAATCCCGATGGCGCTAGAACGCTCCGACGTGGAAAAAATCGCTCATCTGGCCTGTCTTGGCCTGAATGATGCCGATCTTCCGCACATTACTTCCGCCCTCAACAGCATTCTCGGGCTGGTCGACGAAATGCAGGCCGTCGATACCGACGGTATCGAGCCTTTGGCCCACCCGCTGGAAGCCAGTCAGCGCCTGCGCGCCGACGTCGTGACCGAGACCAATCATCGCGAGGCCTATCAGTCCATCGCACCAGCGGTCGAAAACGGCCTGTATCTGGTTCCGAAAGTCATCGACTAAAGGGAAAGAGCTTGCAATGCATCAAATGACTCTGGCCGAGATCGCCCGCGGTCTCGCCGATAAAAAGTTTTCCTCCGAAGAGCTGACCAAAGTCCTGCTGGCGCGTATCACCCAGCTCGATCCGCAGCTCAACAGTTTCATCAGCCTCACCGAAGAGCTGGCGCTTGAGCAGGCGAAAGCCGCCGACGCGCGTCGGGCCAACGGTGAGAGCGGCGCCCTGCTCGGCGCGCCGATCGCCCACAAGGACCTGTTCTGCACCCAGGGCATCCGCACCAGCTGCGGCTCGAAGATGCTCGACAACTTCAAGGCCCCGTACGACGCCACCGTGGTCGCGAAACTGGCCGCTGCCGGCGCCGTGACCCTGGGCAAGACCAACATGGACGAATTCGCCATGGGTTCGGCCAACGAGTCGAGCTGGTATGGCGCGGTGAAAAACCCGTGGAACCTGGAACACGTGCCGGGCGGTTCGTCCGGGGGTTCTGCGGCGGCAGTCGCTGCTCGTCTGTTGCCAGCGGCCACGGCCACTGACACCGGCGGTTCGATCCGTCAGCCAGCCGCGTTCACCAACCTGACTGGCCTGAAGCCGACCTACGGTCGTGTTTCGCGCTGGGGCATGATCGCTTACGCTTCCAGCCTCGATCAGGGTGGCCCGCTGGCACGCACGGCCGAAGACTGCGCAATTTTGTTGCAAGGTATGGCCGGGTTCGACCAGAACGACTCCACCAGCATCGATGAGCCGGTGCCGGATTACTCCGCCAGCCTCGGCGACTCGCTGCAAGGCCTGCGCATCGGCGTGCCGAAGGAATACTTCAGCGCCGGTCTCGACCCGCGTATTGCCGAGCTGATCCAGAACAGCATCAAAGAGCTGCAGAAGCTCGGTGCCGTGATCAAGGAAATCAGCCTGCCGAACATGCAGCACGCCATCCCTGCGTACTACGTGATCGCGCCGGCAGAAGCGTCCTCGAACCTGTCGCGTTTCGACGGCGTGCGTTTCGGCCATCGCTGCGAGAACCCGGAAAACCTGATCGACCTGTACAAGCGCTCCCGTGGCGAAGGCTTCGGCCCTGAAGTACAGCGCCGGATCATGGTCGGTGCCTACGCGCTGTCCGCCGGTTACTACGACGCCTACTACCTGAAAGCGCAGAAGATCCGTCGCTTGGTGAAAAACGACTTCATGGCGGCTTTTAATGAAGTCGACATCATCCTTGGCCCGACCACGCCGAACCCGGCCTGGAAGCTCGGCGCCAAGAACAGCGACCCGGTCGCTGCCTATCTGGAAGACGTCTACACCATCACCGCCAACCTCGCGGGCCTGCCGGGCCTGTCGATGCCGGCCGGTTTTGTCGACGGTCTGCCGGTTGGCGTGCAGTTGCTCGCGCCGTATTTCCAGGAAGGCCGTTTGCTCAACGTTGCGCACCAGTATCAGTTGAACACTGACTGGCACACCCGCACCCCAACCGGCTTCTGAGGAGACACACATGCAATGGGAAGTCGTGATCGGGCTGGAGATTCACACTCAGCTCACTACCCGGTCGAAAATCTTTTCCGGTAGTTCCACCCAGTTCGGCTCCGAGCCGAACACCCAGGCCAGCCTGATCGACCTGGGCATGCCCGGTGTACTGCCGGTGCTGAACCAGGAAGCGGTGCGCATGGCGGTGATGTTCGGTCTGGCGATTGACGCCGAGATCGGTCAGCACAACGTGTTCGCGCGTAAAAACTACTTTTACCCGGACCTGCCGAAGGGCTACCAGATCAGCCAGATGGAATTGCCGATCGTCGGCAAGGGCCACCTGGACATCGCGCTGGAAGACGGCACGGTCAAACGCGTCGGCATCACCCGCGCGCACCTGGAAGAAGACGCCGGCAAGAGCCTGCACGAAGAATTCAACGGTGCCACCGGCATCGACCTGAACCGTGCCGGCACGCCGCTGCTGGAAATCGTTTCCGAGCCGGACATGCGCAGCGCCAAGGAAGCCGTGGCTTACGTCAAGGCGATCCACGCGCTGGTGCGCTACCTGGGCATCTGCGACGGCAACATGGCCGAAGGTTCGCTGCGTTGCGACTGCAACGTCTCGGTACGGCCGAAAGGCCAGGTCGAGTTCGGCACTCGCTGCGAGATCAAGAACGTCAACTCGTTCCGCTTCATCGAGAAGGCGATCAACTCCGAGATCCAGCGTCAGATCGAGCTGATCGAAGACGGCGGCAAAGTGATCCAGCAGACCCGTCTGTACGATCCGAACAAGGACGAAACCCGTCCGATGCGCTCCAAAGAGGAAGCCAACGACTACCGTTACTTCCCCGACCCGGATCTGCTGCCAGTGGTCATCGAAGAGTCGTTCCTCGGTGAGGTGCGCGCCACCCTGCCGGAACTGCCGCCGCAAAAACGTGAGCGCTTCCAGAGCCAGTTCGGTCTGTCGGCCTACGACGCCAACGTGCTGGCCACCAGCCGTGAGCAAGCGGACTACTTCGAGAAAGTCGCAGCCATCGGCGGCGACGCCAAACTGGCGGCGAACTGGGTGATGGTCGAGTTGGGCAGCCTGCTCAACAAGCAAGGCCTGGACATCGACGATTCTCCGGTTTCCGCTGAACTGTTGGGTGGCATGCTGCAGCGCATCAAGGACAACACCATCTCCGGCAAGATCGCCAAAGTGGTGTTCGAAGCGATGGCCAACGGCGAAGGCACCGCGGACGAGATCATCGACAAGCGTGGTCTCAAGCAAGTGACCGACACCGGCGCGATCTCCGCCGTACTGGACGAAATGCTCGCGGCCAACGCCGAGCAGGTCGAGCAGTACCGTGCGGCAGACGAAGCCAAGCGCGGCAAGATGTTCGGCTTCTTTGTGGGCCAGGCCATGAAAGCCTCCAAAGGCAAGGCCAACCCGCAGCAAGTGAACGAACTGCTGAAAAGCAAGCTCGAAGGCTGACCACAATGGAGCCAGACCCAAAGCCTGGCTCCATCCCTTGTGGAAGTGACCTTCTGTGGCTGAAGGGCTTTTGTGGTGAGGGGATTTATCCCCGATGGGCTGCGCAGCAGTCCCAATTCCTGTGAATTCAGAAACTGGGGCCGCTTCGCGACCCATCGGGGATAAATCCCCTCACTACAATAAGAGCCTCATAACAGAAGCCCTCGCCACGATTATTTTGGGAGCTTTCGAATGAAACGCCTGCTCGGCGCCTGCGCCCTTCTCTCGCTACTGGCCGGTTGCGCCAGCAACGACATCATCGACCCGCACGGGTACGACCAGACCGGTGTCGCCTCCTACTACGGCGCCCAACACCACGGTAAACGCACCGCCAGCGGCGAAGCGTTCAACCAGCATTCCCTGACCGCCGCCCATCGCCAACTGCCGTTTGGCACGCGGGTGAAGGTCACCAACCTGAACAACCAGAAATCCTGCATTGTGCGCATCAACGATCGCGGGCCGCACACCCGTGGCCGCTTGATCGATGTCTCGCGCGAAGCGGCCGAACGCCTCGGCATGCTCAGCAGTGGCACGGCGCGGGTTCGCCTGCAGGCCCTCGACGACTGATGGAGCGCTGACCATTTTTGCTCTCGCCGATTTACCGCTGATCAACGTGATCGAACTGCTCAGCGGTCTGTTCCTGCTGATCGTCGGCGCCGAACTGATGGTGCGCGCCGCCGTGCGTCTGGCGGCGCGCCTGCATGTGCGGCCGCTGATCATCGGCCTGACCATCGTCGCCCTCGGCAGCAGCGCCCCGCAAATGGCCGTCAGCCTGCAGGCGACACTGACGCACAACCCGGACATCGCCGTCGGCAGCGTGATCGGCAGCAGCATTTTCAACATCCTCGTGACCCTCGGCCTGTCGGCGTTGATCATTCCGCTGCGGGTCTCGCGGCAACTGGTGCGCCTGGACATTCCGCTGATGATCGGCGCCAGCCTGCTGGTGTTCGTCCTCGCTTGGAATGAACAGATTGGCCGTTTCGACGGCGTCCTGTTGCTCGCAGCGCTGGCGCTGTACCTGGGCTTGCTGCTGCGCCAGTCGCGACACTCGGCGCGGCCGCATTCCGCATTGCCGCTGACGCCGCAGGCCCCGTGGTTCAGCAGCCTGCTGATGATCGTTGTCGGGCTGGCGCTGCTGGTGTTCGCCGGGCATCTGTTGCTGGGCGCAGCGGTGGCGGTGGCGACTGATCTGGGCTTCTCCGAACGGGTGATCGGCCTGACGGTGGTCGCGGTCGGCACCTCGTTGCCGGAACTCGCCACCTCGCTGATCGCGGCATTGCGCGGCCAGCGCGACATCGCCGTGGGTAACGTGATTGGCGCCAACCTGTTCAACCTGCTGGGGGTGCTCGGGGTCACCGCGCTGATCGCGCCGACGCCACTGTCGGTCTCGCCCAACGCGCTGGATTTCGACTTGCCGGTGATGCTCGGCGTCGCCGCGTTGTGCCTGCCGGTGTTCTATTCCGGTTACCGCGTGACCCGCGCCGAAGGTTTGTTGCTGCTCGGTTTGTACGCCGCTTACGGGCTGCACGTGGTGTCGTTCACCACCGGCATGCCGCTGGCCGGCAAACTCGAAAAGCTGATGCTGTTTTACGTGCTGCCGACACTGCTGGCGTTCCTGTTGTTCACGTCCGTACGCGCCTGGCGCCGCCAACACCACAAGAGGGATGTGCCATGACCGATGCGAAGAAAACCGGGGTTGAAATCCGCCGCCAGGTGATGGGCGATGCGTTCGTCGATCGCGCGCTGGGCAACGCCACCGAGTTCACCCAGCCGCTGCAGGATTTCGTCAATGAACACGCCTGGGGCGGCGTGTGGAATCGAGAAGGTCTGCCACTCAAGACCCGCAGCCTGATCACCCTGGCCGCGCTGACCGCCTTGAAGTGCCCGCAGGAATTGAAAGGCCACGTGCGCGGTGCGCTGAACAATGGCTGCACCGTCGAGGAGATCCGCGAAGCGCTGCTGCATTGCGCGGTGTATGCCGGGGTGCCGGCGGCGATTGATGCGTTTCGCGCGGCGCAGGAAGTGATCGACAGTTACCAGAAAAGCTAAAAGATCGCAGCCTGCGGCAGCTCCTACATTGGAATGCGTTCCACTGTAGGAGCTGCCATGTTGTGGTCGAATTTTTTTAGACCATGATGTAGGAGCGTCGATTTAAGGAAGCATCATGGGATATCGGGTTGTCACGTCAGAGGAAAAAGCAGAAGCCATTCGCTTGGTCGTGGAAATGAATTACTCCATCCCTAAAGCCTGTGAAGCTACTGGTGTGGGCCCTACGGCCCTGCGTCGCTGGGTTTCGCGCTGGCGTCGAGAGCAGGAAGGTATGTCGCAGCCACCGCGATTGCAGGATCAGGAACTGATCGAATCGCTCCAGGCAAAGCTGGCACTGCTTGAAGCCGAGAACCAAGTGCTAAAAAAGCAATTGCCCTCTCATCTAAAGGTTCTGTTCGGTCGAACCAAGTGATTGATGGCGTTCGAGGTGCAATGTCGATTCGGCGCATGTGCTCAGTGCTTGGCGTTGCCCGAAGCAGCTATTACACCAAGCGAAAACCCAGGCGCCTGAAGCCCGAACTGCGCTTGCTGAGGCGTAAACTTCGTGCGTTGCATAAAGAACATCGTGAGGCGTTAGGTACTCGTGGGTTTTCCAGGGAGCTAAGAAAAGAGGGGATTTTTATTGGGCGCTGTCGAATGCGCACGCTGATCAACACCTTTGGCCTACACCGACGCAGACCGTGTTATGCCCACTATCGACGTGCTACGAAACCAGCGATTGTTGCACCGAACATTCTTGATCGTCGTTTTAATCCGACCCAGCCAGACACACTTTGGGCCGGTGACATTACCTACATCCGAGTCGGAAATAGCTGGCTTTATCTCGCGGTGGTGATGGATCTGTTTTCACGCAGAATTGTGGGTTGGGCTTGTTCCCGAACTGCCGATGCTGAACTGTCTGCAAGGGCGCTAAGGTTAGCAGTGTCACTACGCCGTCCGATGCCTGAGCTGCTATTTCACTCAGACCAGGGCTGCCAGTACACCGCTGATCGATTTGCTGGCTGCTTGGCAGAAAACCGGATAGTTCAGAGCATGAGTCGTCGAGGGAACTGCTGGGATAACGCAGTTGTTGAGCGCTATTTCAGGACTTTGAAACACGATTGGATGCCGGAAAACGGCTACCAAAACCATTTCGAAGCGGAGAAGGATGTGATGGATTTTGTTCATCATTACAACCATCGTCGTTGCCACTCTGCCTCGAACCACTTGCCGCCTGCGCTGTTTGAGCAGCAGGCGGCCTAATGCTCCTACGGAGTGGTTTAAAAAAACTGAACCACTACACCACAGGCTGCGATCTTTTGATCTTGCCCCTCAGATCCACCCACCCCACTGCAACAGAAAGATCCCGACATTGGTGGTCACCGCCGCCATCAGCGTGGTCAGCACAATGATCGCCGCCGCCAGCTCATGATTGCCCTGCGCCGCCCGGGCCATGACGAAACTGGCCGCCGCTGTCGGGCTGCCGAAGTACAGAAACAGAATCCCCAGCTCCGCCCCGCGAAAGCCCCACAACCACGCGCCGAGCGTTGCCAACAGCGGCAGGCCGATCATCTTCACCAGACTCGAACTGAGCGCCATGCTGCCGCTCTTGCGCAATGCCGCCAGCGACAACGTGCCACCAATGCAGATCAGCGCCAGCGGCAAGGTGGTCTGCGCCAGATACTGCCCGGAAGTTTCCAGCCAGCCCGGCAAACCGATCTTGAACCAGGCAAACGGTGCCGCCGCAATCACGCTGATGATCAGCGGGTTGCTGAACACACTTTTGCAGATGCTCCACGGATCGGACTTGATCACCGGGCTGTACACCGCGAGCACGATAGTCGACAGCGTGTTGTAGAACAGGATCACCAGCGCCGCGAGAATCGCCCCGAGGGAAATCCCGTAGTCGCCGTACATGCTCGCCGCCAGCGCGAGGCCGATCACCCCGTTGTTGCCGCGAAACGCGCCCTGGGTGTAGATACCCCGATCTTCGCGCGGGCACTTGATGATCGCCCACCCCCAGGCCAGGGCAAAACTGGCCAGCGTGGCGAGCGCGAAATAGATCAACAGCGCCGGTTGCAGCGCCGCGTGCAAATCCGCATGCAGAATCCCGAGAAACAGCAGCGCCGGCATGCTGACGTTGAACACCAGCGACGAAGCGGTGTGGATGAAGTTGTCGTTGATCCAGTCGATGCGCTTGAGCAACACCCCGAGAAACAGCATGGCGAACACCGGCGCGGTGATGTTCAGGGTTTCGAGGAAGATTGCCAGCATGCCGGGGGAGCCTTGGGTGAGCGTCGTCAGGGGGCTAATGATAAGCCACTGAGCCCAATTGAAGATCAAAAGATCGCAGCCTGCGGCAGCTCCTACAGGGAAAAATGCATTCCAAGGTAGGAGCTGCCGCAGGCTGCGATCTTTTCAAGGCAACTCGGTCTCAGGTAATCGGCGCGGGATTGAACAGGGTGATGTCGTTGTGCAGCTTGTGCTTCTCCGCCCAGGTCTGCTGCTTGCCGCTCGCCACATCCAGATAGTAGTGAAACAACTCCCAACCCAACTGTTCGATCGTCGCGCGCCCGGTGGCAATCCGCCCGGCGTCGATGTCGATCAGGTCCGGCCAGCGTTGCGCCAGCTCGGTCCGGGTCGAGACCTTCACCACCGGCGCTATCGCCAAGCCATACGGCGTGCCACGCCCGGTGGTGAACACATGCAGGTTCATCCCCGCTGCCAGTTGCAGCGTGCCACAGACAAAATCACTGGCCGGGGTCGCGCAGAAGATCAAACCTTTGCGCTTGAAGCGCTCGCCCGGGCCGAGCACGCCGTTGATCGCGCTGCTGCCGGATTTGACGATCGAGCCCAACGACTTTTCGACAATGTTCGACAACCCGCCCTTCTTGTTGCCCGGCGTGGTGTTGGCGCTGCGGTCCGCTTCGCCCTTGGCCAGATAACGGTCGTACCAGTCCATCTCGCGCACCAGTTCCTGCGCCACGGTCTTGGTTTCGGCACGGGAGGTCAGCAGGTAGATCGCATCGCGCACTTCGGTGACTTCGGAAAACATCACCGTCGCCCCCGCGCGCAGCAGCAGATCCGAGGCATACCCCAGCGCCGGGTTGGCGGTGATCCCGGAGAACGCATCGCTGCCGCCACACTGCATGCCGAGGATCAGCTCGGAGGCCGGCACGGTTTCCCGGCGGCGCTGGTCGAGCTTTTTCAAACGTGTTTCGGCCAGCGCCATGATCTGCTCGATCATCTCGGTGAAACCGTGACTGGAATCCTGCAGGCGATACAGCCACGGCTCGCTCAAGTCGACCGACGCATCGTCCTCGTGCATCACTTGCCCGGCCTGCAATTTCTCGCAGCCGAGGCTGATCACCAGCGCTTCGCCGCCGAGGTTCGGGTTGCGCGCCAGATTGCGCACAGTGCGAATCGGGATATAGGCATCGGTGGCAGTGATCGCCACGCCGCAGCCGTAACTGTGGGTCAGCGCCACCACGTCATCGACGTTCGGGTATTTGGGCAACAGCTCATCCTTGATGCGTTTCACCGCGTGATCGAGCACGCCGGTCACGCACTGCACGGTGGTGGTAATCCCGAGGATGTTGCGTGTACCGACGGTGCCGTCGGCATTGCGGTAACCCTCGAAAGTGAAGCCCTCAAGCGGCGATTGCGCGTCCGGCACTTCGGTGGACAGCGGCAGGCTGTCCAGCGGCGGCGCGGTCGGCATGCGCAGTTGATCTTCCTTGACCCAACTGCCACGCGGGATCGGCTGCAACGCGTAGCCGATGGTCTGGCCGTAGCGGATCACCTGACCGCCCTCGGCAATGTCCTCGAGGGTGACCTTGTGGCTCTGCGGCACAAAGTCCACGGTCACCAGACCGTCCGGGAATTCGGTGCCGGCCGGCACGCCCTGGTCGTTGACCACAATCACTACGTTGTCCCGCTCGTGCAGGCGGATGTAGCGCGGCGAGTCGGAATGTTCAATCAACTGCATGACGCCGCTCCTCAGGAATGCGCTTGAGACAAGTTGCCGGTGACTTCAGAACCACCGTTGGCAGGCGGCTCTTTGAGCACCACACGTTTGATCGGGCCGACGATCACCAGATAGCTGAACACCGCCACCAGCGCATTGGCGCCGACAAACACCAGCGCCCATTTGAACGAACCGGTGGAGCTGATGATGTAGCCAATCACGATCGGTGTGGTGATCGAGGCGATATTGCCGAAGGTATTGAACAGGCCACCGCTCAAACCGGCGATCTGTTTTGGCGAAGTGTCGGAGACCACCGCCCAACCCAGCGCACCCACGCCTTTGCCGAAGAACGCCAAGGCCATGAAGCCAACCACCATCCATTCCACCTCAACATAGTTGCAGGCGACGATACTGCTTGAAACGAGCAGACCGGCAATGATCGGTGCCTTGCGGGCGAAGGTCAGCGAATGCCCTTTGCGCAGCAGGTAATCGGAAATCACCCCGCCGAGCACGCCACCAATGAAGCCGCAGATCGCTGGCAACGAGGCGATGAAACCGGCCTTGAGAATGGTCATGCCACGCTCTTGCACCAGGTACACCGGGAACCAGGTCAGGAAGAAATAGGTGATGCCGTTGATGCAGTACTGGCCCAGGTAAACGCCGAGCATCATGCGGTTGGTCAGCAACTGGCGAATGTAGTCCCACTTCGGCCCGTCCGACTTTTTGCCTTGCTGCTGATCCATGTCGACCATGCCGCCGTTGTCGGCGATGAACTGCACTTCCGCTGCGTTGGCCAGCGGATGTTGCCGCGGGCTGTGGATAACCTTGAGCCAGATCCCCGAGAAGACGATGCCGAACACGCCCATGACAATGAACACGTGTTCCCAGCCGAAGCTGTAGACGATCCAGCCCATCAGCGGCGCGAACAGCACGGTTGCGAAGTATTGCGCCGAGTTGAAGATCGCCGAAGCGGTGCCGCGTTCAGCCGTCGGGAACCACGCGGCCACGATGCGCGCGTTACCGGGAAAGGATGGCGCCTCAGCCAGCCCCACCAGAAAGCGCAGCATGAACAGCGCAACGATCGCCGTGGACATGCCGAACTCACCGACAAAGCCTTGCAGCACGGTGAACAGCGACCAGGTAAAAATGCTCAGGGCATAGACTTTTTTCGAGCCGAAACGATCGAGCAGCCAGCCACCGGGAATCTGCCCGGCGACGTAGGCCCAACCGAAGGCGGAGAAGATATAACCGAGGGTGACCGCGTCGATGCCGAGGTCTTTTTGCAGGCTGGAACCGGCGATGGCGATGGTCGCGCGGTCGGCGTAGTTGATCGTGGTCACCAGGAACAGCATGAGCAGGATCAAATAGCGGACGTGAGTCGGCTTGGACGATTGCATGTAGATGTACTCCCACTGATTATTTTTATGCGCGGGTAAATCTGTTGTGCTGCATGTATTCCCTGTAGGAGCTGCCGGAGGCTGCGATCTTTTGATCTTGATTCTCTGGCGTCTCGGACGACGCCGAAGATCAAAAGATCGCAGCCTCCGGCAGCTCCTACAGGGGTATTGCTTCAGGAACCGACGTAGGCGGTTTTCACCACCGTGTAGAACTCCTGCGCATAGCGGCCTTGCTCACGTGAGCCATAGGATGAACCCTTACGGCCACCGAACGGAACGTGGTAATCGACACCGGCGGTCGGCAGGTTGACCATCACCATCCCGGCTTGCGCATGGCGCTTGAAGTGGTTGGCGTATTTCAGCGAGGTGGTGGCGATGCCGGCCGACAGGCCGAACTCGGTGTCGTTGGCCATCGCCAGCGCCGCCTCGTAATCCGCCACGCGAACGATGTTGGCCACCGGGCCGAAGATTTCTTCACGGCTGATGCGCATCGACGCTTCGCTGTCGGCAAACAGCGTTGGCGCGAGAAAGTAGCCTTCGGTGTCGCAGGTCACCAGACCACCGCCGCTGACCACCCGCGCACCTTCGCTCTGGCCGATGTCGATGTATTTCAGGTCCTGTTCCAGCTGCGCCTGCGAGACCACCGGACCGATGTCGGTACCGGATTTCAGCGCGTGGCCGACCTTGATCGACTGCATGCGCTCGGCCATCGCCGCGACGAATTTGTCGTGAATGCCGGCGGTGACGATCAAGCGGCTCGAGGCCGTGCAACGCTGGCCGGTGGAGTAGAACGCGCTTTGCACCGACAGCTCGACCGCTTGTTTGAGGTCGGCGTCGTCGAGAATGATCTGCGGGTTTTTGCCGCCCATTTCCAGCTGCACCTTGGCTTGGCGCGACACACAGTTGACCGCGATCTGCCGGCCCACGCCGACCGAACCGGTGAAGCTGATGCCATCGACTTTCGGGCTGTTGACCAGCGCTTCGCCAACCACCCGCCCGCTGCCCATCACCAGGTTGAACACGCCAGCGGGGAAGCCTGCGCGGGAGATGATTTCCGCCAGTGCCCAGGCACAGCCCGGCACCAGGTCCGCCGGTTTCAGCACCACGCAGTTGCTGTAGGCCAGGGCCGGGGCGATCTTCCACGCAGGAATGGCAATCGGGAAATTCCACGGAGTGATCAGGCCGACCACGCCGAGGGCTTCGCGGGTGACTTCAACGTTGACGCCCGGACGCACCGACGGCACGTAGTCGCCGGACAGGCGCAGGCATTCACCGGCGAAGAATTTGAAAATGTTGCCGGCGCGGGTCACTTCGCCGATGGCTTCGGGCAGGGTCTTGCCCTCTTCCCGGGCCAGCAGGGTGCCGAGCTCTTCGCGACGGGCGAGAATTTCCGTGCCGACTTTATCCAGCGCATCGTGACGGGCCTGAATGCCCGACACCGACCACGCCGGGAACGCGGCGCGGGCCGCATCGATGGCCGCGTGCACCTGAGTCAGGTCAGCCTTGGCGTAGTCGCCGATGGTGTCGCTCAACTCGGACGGGTTGATGTTCGCCGAGTAGTCGGCACCGGCGACCCATTCACCGTTGATGTAGTTGTCGTAACGCTTGGAATCAGCCACAGAAAATTCTCCTCTCTACGCAAAAGCCGCTGATTGCTCAGCGGCCTTGTGGGTCGGTGTTATTGCGCGCCTTGCTTGTCGATCAGCGCGGCGAGCATTTCGAATTCTTCGCCGGTCAGTTCGGTCAGCGGCGCCCGCACCGGGCCTGCGTCATAGCCGGCAATCTTGGCCCCGGCCTTGACGATGCTCACGGCGTAACCGGCCTTGCGGTTGCGGATGTCGAGGTACGGCAGGAAGAAGTCGTCGATGATCTTGCCGACGGTGGCGTGATCGTCGCGGGCAATCGCGTGGTAGAAATCCATGGCGGTTTTCGGGATGAAGTTGAACACCGCCGACGAGTAGACCGGCACGCCGAGGGCCTTGTAGGCCGCAGCGTAGACTTCAGCGGTCGGCAGGCCGCCGAGGTAGCTGAAGCGATCGCCGAGGCGGCGACGGATCGACACCATCAACTCGATGTCGCCCAGGCCGTCCTTGTAGCCGATCAGGTTCGGGCAACGCTCGGCCAGACGTTCCAGCAGCGTCGCGTTCAGGCGGCAGACGTTGCGGTTGTAGACCACCACGCCGATGTTCACCGATTTGCACACCGCTTCAACGTGGGCGGCGACGCCGTCCTGGCTGGCTTCGGTCAGGTAGTGCGGCAGCAGCAACAGACCTTTGGCGCCCAGACGCTCGGCTTCCTGCGCGTACTCGATGGCCTGACGGGTCGAACCGCCGACACCGGCCAGAATCGGCACGCTGGTCGCGCAGGTGTCGACCGCGGTCTTGATGATTTCCGAATATTCGCTGGCCGCCAGGGAGAAGAACTCACCCGTGCCACCCGCCGCGAACAAAGCCGAAGCGCCGTACGGGGCCAGCCATTCCAGACGCTTGATGTAGCCGGCGCGGTTGAAATCGCCCTGGGCGTTGAAATCGGTGACCGGAAACGACAGCAGGCCGGCGGAGAGGATGGACTTCAGTTCTTGTGGATTCATTTTTCGAACACCCTGGGTAGCAACGTTTTTTGTGAGTTTTATGATTCAGCCAGCGCTGAAGTTGTAGGTCATCGTACAACTTAAAAGATAACCGTCAACTGCATTTCATCGCTGGACGGCATTTTTTGTCGGACAGGATTCTTTCTTGACGTAGGAAAATTCTCGTCTAGGCTCGATTTGACTGTATATGCATACAGTTAAATTAAACCCACCGACGACATATCAAGGAGAAAGAAATGTCCGGATTGCACCCCAAACCACAGGAAAGACCCAAGCCGGTCATCGCCCGTTTCGATGATCTGTTCACCCCAAACGGCATTCGCTTCAGCGCCGACAACCCGCATCTGGTGATGCACATCGCCGATGCCCACAGCGATGTCGAACCGGCCACCGCCCTCCCCGGCAAAGCCTTGAAAATTCGACCGCCACTGCGCTTCGAAGGCGCTGAACACACGGCCATCGGCGACAACACTCTGCTGCGCTTCGTCGAAAACGCCGAACCGATTCGTGCGCAAAACGTGCCCTTGCACCTGCCCAACGGCCTCGCCCTGACCTACGGCCAGGTAGTCGCGCTGGCCGGTGATTTCTACGGTGTCGTCGACCGACCGATCAACGAAGGCGCGACCCCGGCCGACCGCCTGAACCGCTTCAACGCCGCATTCGATTCCCTCGCCGTACTGCCGGCTTCCCGCACCGAGGCCCAGCAGATTCTGGCGATCATGCAAAAAGAGATCGACGCGGTTAAACAGGCGATCAAGGACGGCAAACAACCGCACGAAGCTTATGATGCGCTGGGAGATACGTTGTCGGAAGAGTGGAACAAAGTCACCGGCGGCGGCAGTTTCGTCTCGGCGCTGTTCCCGCTTGGGCGCTACCTGAAACTGGCGGCGAACAACGCCGACCATTTCGGCGAATGGGCAAAACTGGCCTACATTGCCGGTCACACCGCCGCCCTGCAGTCCGCCGTCGCGGCCCGCGCCAATCACGATGAGCAACAACTGGAACGGGCCTACGCGATGAACGCGTTTGCCGACCACTTCCTCACCGACCTGTTCTCCTCTGGCCATCTGCGCGTGCCGCGCAAAGAGATGGCGGCGGTGGTGACCCCAAGCGATCTCGGCTCGCTGGTGACCCGCTTCATGCACGACGAGGACAGCAAATTCGGCCTCAAGGTGCGCAACGCCCATGGCGATCAATGGCGCGCCTTCGGCGACAAGCGCTACTTCGAAGCCAGCGACGCGGACAACCGCACCCAGGTCAATCTGGCGGTGCAGGCCTCGGCGGATGAAATCTTCGCCGCCTACCTCAGCGGCAACGTGCCTGCGCCTTCGACGTTTGCTGCGCTACAACGGCTACCGGACCTGACGGCGGTGCTGAATCTTTCCAACAATTTCTCGCCGCTGTTCCGCGTCGAGGGCGGCAAGGTGCTGCGGCGCAAAGACGTGAACAACCTCAACGACACCGCCACCATCGACGACTGGTGGGGCTGGAGCACGTATCTGCTGCTCAAGGACTACCACCCGACGGGCAACGTCAATTAAGGAGAACGACCATGACGATCACATTGAAACTGGAACTGGCGTCGGGGCAGTCGCTTAAAGGCGCGCCGTTGGAGTTGCTGGCGGACGGCAAGCCGATTGCGCGGGGGGTTGTGGATAAGCAAGGGTTGGTCGCGTTTGCCGTGACGCCGGGGACAGCGCAATTGGCGGTGCGGGTGGACCGGTCGATATTGCCGCGCTGAACTCACCGGCCTCATCGTTGGCAAGCCAACTCCCACAGTGACTTATGGTGTACACGACATCCGCTTCAACACATGAGCCTGTGGGAGCTGGCTTGCCAGCGATAGCGGTGTATCAGGCGCGAACAGACCGCCAGACACTCACCCCCGCTGCGCCTGCGCCTCTTCATGCGCCTGACGCAACCGCTCGCGGCTGTTGGTCAAGTGCAGGCGCATCGCCGCACGCGCCGCATCGGAATCCTGACGGGCAATCGCCTCGTAGATTTCTTCGTGCTCGCGGCTCAGGCGGTTCATGTAGTGCTGCTGGTCATCATGCGCCAGCCGCGCCGAATTCAGCCGCGTACGCGGAATGATGCTGGTGCCTAGGTGGGTCATGATGTCCGTGAAGTAGCGGTTGCCGGTGGACAGGGCGATTTCCAAATGGAAGGCAAAGTCCGAGGCCACCGCATCACTGGCGTGGGACACGCTGTCGTTCAGTGCATCGAGGGCGGCGCGCATGGTTGCCAGTTGCTCGGGGCTGCGGCGTTGTGCGGCAAGGCCGGCGGACTCCACTTCGAGGCTGATGCGCAATTCGAGAATGGCCAGCACGTCACGCAGGGTGACGACCGTGGCCGGGTCGATGCGGAAACCGCTGGGGCTCGGCGTGTCGAGCACGAAGGTGCCGATGCCGTGGCGGGTTTCCACTTGCCCTGCGGCCTGCAACCGGGAAATCGCCTCGCGCACCACGGTGCGGCTGACGCCATGCGCCTGCATGATCGCCGACTCGGTGGGCAACTTGTCGCCACGCTTGAGCAGACCGTCGCGGATCTGCTCGGTCAGCACCGTCACCAGCTCCTGGGCCAGGCTGCGGCGCTTGCGCGGGAGGCGTGGGGTGTCGATCGGGTTTTCCATGGTGTGCATCTTGTCTCGAAAATTCGGCTTGGTTCGCATCATAGCGCAGGCGGGTTGTACGATCACTGTCGAGTCAAAACACCGTCCTTGTAGGAGCTGCCGCAGGCTGCGATCTTTTGATCTTGAAAAACAACATCAAAAGATCGCAGCCTGCGGCAGCTCCTACCGGGGAGTGTGTGTGTCAGGCGGTTACGGTTTGCTCAACCAAATGGCCGCTGTCGATCCGCACATGGCGTGGATGGAAGCGTTTCAGGCTGCTGCGATGGCCGACGCTGACAATGCTCAGCCCCGGCAGTTGATCGATCAGCGCCTGATACAGCGTCGCCTCATCTTCTTCGTCCATCGCCGATGTCGCTTCGTCCATGTATAGCCATTGCGGTGCATAGAGCAGCGCGCGGGCGAAGGCCAGTCGTTGCTGCTCGCCCGGCGACAGCATGCGCTGCCAGTGGTTGGCTTCATCCAGACGCGCGACCAGATGCGGCAGACGGCAGGTCTCCAGCACCTCGACGTAGCGCTGCGGCGCATACGTGTCACCCGGTTGTGGATAACTCAGCGCGTCTCGCAGCGTGCCGATGGGCAGATACGGTTTCTGCGGCAGGAACAGATAGCGCGCCGCCGGCAAGCGGATATTGCCGTGGCCCGCCGGCCACAAGTGCCCCATCGCCCGCAGCAACGTGGACTTGCCGCTGCCGGAACGACCGCTGAGCATTACCCGCTCGCCCGGCTCAACCGTCATGTCGGCATGGGTCAGCAGATGACGACCGTCGGCCAGGTCCAGACCGAGGTTGTACACTTTCAACTCGCTGCCCTGATTCTGCACATCGATGGCCGGCGCGCGGTCTTCGTTGTCAGTCATGGCCTGACGGAAACTCAGCAGACGATCACAGGTGGCGCGCCAGGACGCGAGGCTCTGGTAGGCGTTGATGAACCAGCTGAAGCTCTCTTGCACGTTGCCGAATGCCGAGCTGATCTGCATCAGCTCGCCCAGTTCGATCTTGCCGGCGAGGTAACGCGGGGACGCGACGATGAACGGGAAGATAATGGCCGCCTGGCTGTAACCGGCGGTGAAAAACGTCAGGCGCTTGGACACTTTCATGATGTCCCAGAAGTTATGCCAGACCATGCCGAAACGGTTGCTCAAGCGACGGTTCTCATTCGGCTCGCCGTTGTACAACGCGATACTCTCGGCATTCTCGCGAATCCGCACCATGGAAAAACGCAAGTCCGCTTCAAAGCGTTGTTGTTGGTTGTTCAGGCCGATCAAGCGACGACCGATCAAATGCGTCAGCCAGCTACCCACCACGGCGTACACCAGCACGCACCAGAACATGTAGCCGGGAATGGTGATGCCATAAACTTCGATGCTGCCCGATACGCCCCACAAAATGATCGAGAACGACACCAGACTGACGATATTGCGCAACAGCCCGATACCCAGCTCCAGGGTGTTGGAGGTGAAGTTGTTGAGGTCTTCGGAAATCCGCTGGTCCGGGTTATCGGTGTAACCGCCCTGCTCCAGCTGGTAGTAATTCTTGTCAGCGAGCCAGCGTGAGAAATGCTTTTCGGTCAGCCACGCCCGCCAGCGGATCGTCAGCATCTGTGTCAGATATTGTCTGTAGACGGCACCGACAATTGCCACGGCGGCGATTGCACAGAAGTACAGAATCAGATTCCAGAACGCCGCTTCATCCTTCTTTTGCAACGCGTTGTAAAAATCCTTGTACCAGGTGTTGAACCACACCGAGATGCCCACGCTGACCAGCGAAAGTGCGATCACGGCAATCAGCAGGGTCCAGGCCTTGACCTTCTCCTCACTGCGCCAATAAGGCGTGATCATCGCCCACACTTTGCGAAAAAACTGCCCGCGCACAGCATCGTTGACCGCGGAATATTCAGCGTTCTGATTCATGGAAAAGGCTCGATAAAGAAAAGAACAGACACGCACCGATCATAGTTGATCGGTGCGCGTTATCGCGAGAGCTGGCGATGGCCGTTCAGCGCAGGTTCAGCGACGAACCGGGCGCTTCTGCAGTTTGCGCTGCAAGGTGCGGCGGTGCATGCCCAGGGCGCGGGCAGTGGCGGAGATGTTGCCTTCGTGCTCGGTCAGCACACGTTGGATGTGCTCCCACTGCAGACGGTCAACCGACATCGGGTTTTCCGGCACCAGGCTGTCGAGGTCGGCGTGCTCGGAGAGCAGCGCGGCCAGCACGTCGTCGGCGTCGGCCGGTTTGCACAGGTAGTTGCAGGCGCCGCGCTTGATCGCTTCGACCGCGGTGGCAATGCTCGAATAACCGGTGAGGATCACCACGCGCATTTCCGGGTCCAGCTCCAGCAGCTTGGGCAGCAGCACCAGGCCGGAGTCGCCGTCCATTTTCAGGTCCAGCGCGGCGTAGTCCGGCAGGTCGGCCTGGGCGATGGTCAGGCCTTCTTCGGCGGAACCGGCGGTGCTGACGCGAAAGCCACGGCGGGCCATGGCACGGGCCATCACTCGGGTGAAGGTCGCGTCGTCGTCGACCAGCAGCAGATGCGGCAGTTCTTCGCCTTCGACTTGGATTTCGTCACTCATGTTGGTCTCCTCGGGCGCCGTGGGGCAGGCGCAGCTCGGTGAGCGTGCCGCCTTCCTCATGACTATAGAGTTTCACTGAGCCGCCGGCGCGTGTCACGCTGGCCTTGCTCAAAAACAGGCCCAGGCCGAAACCTTTGCCCTTGGTGGTAAAAAACGGTTTGCCGATCTGCTCGGCGATGGCCAGCGGCACACCGGCGCCGTGGTCACGAATGCTGATGGTCACGGTTTCCGCGTCCCAGTCCAGCGTCACCTGGAGATTTTCCGGGCAGGCGTCGGCGGCATTGTTCAGCAGATTGAGCAGCGCCTGGGTCAGATCCGGCGGCGGCGCCATGCGCGGCACGCTGCCCTGGCCCAGACGCTGGAAGCGATAACTGGCTTCCGGACGCATCAGGTGCCAGCGGTTCAATGCTTCGTCGAGCCATTGGGTGACGTCCTGCATCTCCACCGCCATACGGCGGTTGGCCTCGGCGGCGCGCACCAACTGTTGCAGGGTCTCTTTGCACAGCTTGACCTGATCCTGCAGCACCTTGAGGTCGTCCTGCAACATCGCGTCGGGGTGATCCTGCTGCATCTCCTTGAGCAACACGCTCATGGTCGCCAGCGGTGTGCCCAGCTCATGCGCCGCGCCAGCCGCCTGGGTCGCGACCGCAAGCAACTGCTGATCGCGCAGGCCTTCTTCGCGGCGGATCGCCCGTAACTCTTCCTGACGGCGCAGCTCCTCGGCCATGCGCGCAGCGAAGAAAGTGATGACCGCAGCGGCCAGCGCGAAGCTCAGCCACATGCCGTAGATCTGCAGGTTCTCGCGGGCCACCGGCAGGGTTTCCAGCGGGTAGAAACGCGTCAGCATCACGGTGTACAGCGCCAGCGCGATGCCCGACAGAATCACCGAATAGCGCCACGGCAGCGTCACCGCGGCGATGGTCAACGGCACCAGATAGTAGGAAACGAACGGGTTGGTCGAACCGCCGGAGAAATACAGCAGCGCACTGTGGATCACCAGATCACAGGCCAGTTGCAGGGCGTATTCAAGTTCAGTCACCGGCCACGACGTGCGCAGACGCACGGCAGTGAACACGCACAGCAGAATCGAACAGCCGAGGGTCATCGCCAGTTGCACCCACGGCAACGGCAACAATTGCAGCCAGTAGGCCAGGCCAACGGAACCGGCCTGCGCGGCGAGCACCAGGGTGCGGATGAAAGTCAGCCGCCAGAGGTTCTGGCGAGTGGCGGAAGTCAATTGTACGGGGGCGAGCATGAGCTCTCCTGATGAGCGCTCCAGGCGGATCGCACGGAGTATAACCAAGCCGCGGCCTTGAGAGGCGAAAGTGCGGCAAACGACCACATGGCGCTGGCGGTAAATTCATCTACTCCCGCGACTTTTCGAGATCAATGTGGTGAGGGGATTTATCCCCGATGGGTGGCGAAGCCGCCCCAAAACCTGCAATCCGCTTTTCACAGGCAGACCGCATCCGCTGAATTGCGACTGCTTCGCAGCCGATCGGGGATAAATCCCCTCGCCACAAAAACACTCCCTGGCTAATCCGGCGCATCTGTATAGAAGTTGTAACTGGGCGAACCAGGCCGCAGAAGCTAGAGTCTGATGGTTTCACGCAGGGACGAACCAACACCTGCGCACACTTCAAGGAGCCTCCATGCACACCTTTCGCCGCAGCGCCGCCCTTCTCGCCCTGACCGTCGGCAGTGTCGCCAGCCTACCGGCGCTGTCCGCCGATGAGCTGCACTACAACCAGATTTCCCTGCGCGCCGAAGTCAGCCAGGAAGTGGCCCGCGACCTGATGATCGTGACGCTCTACACCGAAGCGCAAAACACCGACCCGGCCAAACTCGCCGCCGACGTCAGCACCACCATGAACAAGGCACTGGCCCAGGCCAAGCAAGTCAAAGACATCACCCTGCGCCAGGGCAGCCGCAACAGCTACCCGATCTACGACACCAAAGGCCAGAAAATCACCGGCTGGCGCGAACGCGCCGAACTGCGTCTGGAAAGCGCCGACTTCGCCGCCCTGTCCAAACTCACCGGCGAACTGCTGACCGACCTGAAAATGGGCGGCATGGACTTCGCCATCGCCGAGCCGACTCGCAAGGCCAGCGAAGACCAACTGCTCAAAGAAGCCGTCAGCGCCTTCAAGGCCCGCGCCCAACTGGCCACCGATGCACTGGGCGGCAAGGGCTACAAAATCGTCAACCTGAACCTCAACAGCAACGGTTATCCACAACCGTACATGCGCGCCCCCATGATGATGAAAGCCGCCGGCATGGCGGATTCTGCACCGGTCACGCCGGAAGTCGAAGCCGGCACCAGCCAGGTCAGCCTGACCGCCGACGGCTCGATTGAAGTACTGATGCAGTGAATTGATGTGCGCTGAATGAAAAACCGGCGATCCGTGAATGATCGCCGGTTTTTTTGTGCCCGGGATTTGTAGTGAATGATCTGACGCCTTCGCGAGCAGGCTCGCTCCCACAGTTTGAAATGCATTCTCCCTGTGGGAGCGAGCCTGCTCGCGAAGAACGATAACGCGGTCTCAGGTCTGCGGATCAACCCGATCCAGCGCACGGTTCACCGCCAGTTCAGCCAGCATGATGATCTGCTGTATCGCCAGCGCCGTATTGCGCTGCGGGCGACTGAGCTGATCGGCGAAATCACTGGCCATGGTGTTGGCCGACGCCAAGGACTCACAGGCGTGGGCCAGCAGGCTCTCGGTGTCGATGCCCGGATGGACAAGGAACATCGAACTGGGTGGACGTGGTTTTGTGGCTTCGGGGCTTAAGTAGAAGTCGAGGGCGCGTTTGATCGCTTCGCGGTTTTTCGCGAGGTCTTCGGCGTGGAGGGCTTCGGCGAGTGGGGTTGTGGTGTCGAGGGGTGGATCGGGGACTGGCTTGGACATGCATTTCACCTATGACTTGGGGTCACCTCAAGCCGTTTCTCACACGACGAAGAGGTGGCAGCTGTGTGCGGGGTGAGAAAACCGGTCATAGGCACCCGGCCAGACATAAAGTCTGCCCGCACAGAGCCGCCATAACGCATTTGCATGCAGCGGATTGGCTGGCGGCAATTATGCGGGTATGGGCACTGAATGACTATGAACTGCCGGGTTCTCACGCCCGGTCGCTGAGTTTTCAGCGACAGCTCAAGGCTAGAGAGCCGGCGTCCGACGGACAACCTGAAAACCTTGTGGGAAGGTTCTGGTTATCCCACACACTTTTAAACACAACCACACTCGCTGTAGGAGCTGCCGAAGGCTGCGATCTTTTGACTTTGGCTTTCACAACTCAAAAGCAAGATCAAAAGATCGCAGCCTTCGGCAGCTCCTACAGGGGGATTGGGCTTATTCAGTTAAAAACAGGTCGGCTGTCAGGCCGCCATCGCCAGCAGGCTGCCCCGAACGCGGCACAGCCGCCCCACTCAACAGGATGAGCGTTAGCTCGGCTGCAGCTCTTGATCTTGATCCACGGGCGACGTCGGAAGGCTGAGTGGAGGGATTGATCCGGGCGTGGGAGCGTAGCGACCGTTTGGCGAAGCCAAACACAGCGAGAGGAGGTGCAGCGAAGCAAACCGTAGACGCTGCGCCCGGATCGATCCCGGAGCGAAGGAACCCCGAGCCCCAGCGAGCGGGCCGCACGCAGGAGCAAGCGTTTTTGGTTACTTTTGGGGCGTTTGCCAAAAGTGACCCGCCGTAAGGGCGGAACCCCAAGCCGCCGTTACCGCAGCAACGGATATGTACACACAGCCCAGATATACCGAGATAGACACCCCAACAAGAAAAACGATATTTCCGAACACCCCCAAATCCCCGCTAACCTCAACAAACAACCACCTCCAAAATCCCGGGGACTCCATGCCAAGATCCACCCTCAAACCGCTCCTGATCTCCCTGGCCCTGGCCGCAACCACCCCCATAGCCAACGCAGCCACCACCCTGGTCTACTGCTCGGAAGCCAGCCCCGCCGGCTTCGACCCCAGCCAATACACCAGCGGCACCGACTTCGACGCCTCCGCCGAAACCGTCTTCAACCGCCTCACCCAATTCCAGCGCGGCGGCACCGACATCGAACCCGGCCTGGCGACCAAATGGGACGTCTCCAGCGACGGCCTGCAATACACCTTCCACCTGCGCCAAAACGTAAAATTCCACACAACGGAATATTTCACCCCGACCCGCGACTTCAACGCCGACGACGTGCTGTTCACCTTCCACCGCCTGCTCGACCCGGACAACGCCTTCCGCAAGGCCTACCCCGCCGAGTCCCCGTACTTCACCGACATGGGCCTGAACACCACCATCAAATCGGTAGAAAAACTCGACGACCACACCGTGCGCTTCAACCTGAACAACGTCGACGCCGCCTTCGTGCAAAACCTCGCCATGAGCTTCGCCTCGGTGCAATCGGCCGAATACGCCGCCCAGCTGTTGAATGAAGGCAAAGCCGCCGACCTCAACCAGAAACCGGTGGGCACCGGTCCGTTCGTGTTCAAGCGCTACCAGAAGGACTCACAAATCCGCTACGCCGCGAACAAGGCCTACTGGAAACCCGAAGACGTGAAGATCGACAACCTGATCTTCTCGATCACCCCCGACGCCGCCGTGCGCCTGCAGAAACTCAAGGCCGGCGAATGCCAGGTCAGCGGCTACCCGCGCCCGGCCGACATCGAGGTCATGGAAAAAGACCCGAACCTGCGCGTGCTCAAGCAGGCCGGTTTCAACCTCGGGTTCCTTGCCTACAACACCACTCACCCGCCGCTGGATCAGCTCAAGGTCCGCCAAGCGCTGGACATGGCCATCGACAAACCGGCGATCATCAAAGCCGTCTACCAGAGTGCTGGCCAGTTGGCGCAAAACGCCCTGCCACCCGCGCAATGGTCATATGACCCGAACATCAAGGACGCGCCCTACGACCCGGTAAAAGCCAAGGCGCTACTCAAGGAAGCCGGGGTTGCACCGGGTACCACCATCAACTTGTGGGCGATGACCGTGCAGCGCGCCTCCAACCCGAACGCGCGGATGTCGGCGCAGATGATCCAGCAGGATTGGGACAAGATCGGGATCAAGGCCAACATCGTCAGCTACGAATGGGGCGAGTACATCAAGCGCGCGAAAAATGGCGAACACGACGCGATGATCTATGGTTGGACAGGTGACAACGGCGACCCGGACAACTGGCTCGGCGTGCTCTACAGCTGCGCGGCGGTCAAGGGCAGCAACTACGCCAAGTGGTGCGACCCGGCCTACGACAAACTGGTGCAACAGGCCAAGGTGACCACCGACAAGGCGCAACGGGTAAAACTGTATCAACAGGCGCAACTGATCCTTAAACAGCAGGTGCCGATCACCCCGATCGCCAACTCCACGGTGTTCCAGCCGCTGCGCAAGGAAGTGACCGACTTCAAGATCAGCCCGTTTGGCCTTACACCCTTCTACGGCGTGGGTATAAATAAGTAACACCAAGCCCCAAGGCGGCGCGCACAACGTGACCAGCGCACCGTTTTGGGGCTTCGTTTGCACCGTAAAAAACACCCGCAAACGGTCAAATGCGTCAACTCTTACACAAATGCGACATTAAGGTACGTTCGTGCCACGCTTTGAGGCCGGCAGCCGCTCTGGATCTTGCATTGGGTATGGCCCCTGCATAAGTATCCGCAGGCACGACTCACGAGGTCGTACCTCAATATTAAAAAATGACAACAAATCATGAGGCCAACATGCTTAAACACGCGGTCATTCCGTTTTTAGTCGGCGCAGGCTTGTTAGCCTCCGCACCTTTCGCATCCGCTGCGACTAACCTGGTGTTCTGCTCCGAAGGGAGCCCGGCCGGTTTTGATCCAGGCCAGTACACCACCGGAACCGACTTCGACGCCTCAGCCGAAACCATGTTCAACCGTCTGAGCCAGTTCGAGCGTGGCGGCACCGCCGTTATCCCGGGCCTCGCCACCAGCTGGGACATTTCCCCGGATGGCCTGACCTACACCTTCCACCTGCGTGAAGGCGTGAAGTTCCACACCACCCCGTATTTCAAGCCGACGCGTAACTTCAACGCCGACGACGTGCTGTTCACCTTTAATCGCATGATTAACAAGGATGACCCGTTCCGTAAGGCGTACCCGACCGAATTCCCGTACTTCACCGACATGGGGATGGACACCAACATCACCAAGATCGATAAAGTCGACGACAACACCGTCAAGTTCACGCTGAAAGAAGTCGACGCCGCGTTCATCCAGAACATGGCCATGAGCTTCGCCTCGATCCAGTCCGCCGAGTACGCTGCCCAGCTGCTCAAGGAAGGCAAGGCTGCCGACATCAACCAGAAGCCGATCGGCACCGGCCCGTTCGTGTTCAAGAGCTACCAGAAAGACTCGAACATCCGTTACACCGGCAACAAGGACTACTGGAAGCCTGAAGACGTGAAGATCGACAACCTGATCTTCGCTATCACCACCGACCCGTCGGTGCGCATCCAGAAGCTGAAAAAGAACGAGTGCCAGGTCACCCTGTTCCCGCGTCCGGCAGATCTCGCGGCGCTGAAAGCCGACAAGACCCTGAAGATGCCTGACCAGGCCGGTTTCAACCTGGGCTACATCGCCTACAACGTGATGGACAAGGTCAAGGGCAGCAACGAGCCGAACCCGTTGGCCGACCTGCGTGTGCGTCAGGCGCTGGACATGGCGGTAAACAAGCCGCAGATCATCGATTCGGTTTACCAGGGCGCCGGCCAGTTGGCCGTGAACGCCATGCCGCCGACCCAGTGGTCCTACGACACCACCATCAAGGATGCCAAGTACGATCCTGAAAAAGCCAAGCAACTGCTCAAGGAAGCTGGCGTCAAGGAAGGTACCGAGATCGTTCTGTGGGCAATGCCGGTGCAGCGTCCATACAACCCAAACGCCAAACTGATGGCTGAAATGCTCCAGTCCGACTGGGCCAAGATCGGCTTGAAAGTGAAGATCACCAGCTACGAGTGGGGCGAGTACATCAAGCGCTCCAAAGGCGGCGAGAACCAGGCCATGCTGATTGGCTGGAGCGGTGACAATGGTGATCCGGACAACTGGCTGAACGTGCTGTTCGGCTGCGACTCGCTCAGCGGCAACAACTTCTCCAAGTGGTGCGACAAGAAGTACGACGGTCTCGTCAAGGATGCCAAACGCACCACCGACCAGGCCAAGCGCACCGAACTGTACAAACAGGCGCAACACGTCCTTAAAGATGCTGTTCCATACACACCTATCGCTCACTCGACGGTGTTCCAACCCATGCGCGCCAACGTGCAGGATTTCAAGATCAGCCCATTCGGCTTGAATTCCTTCTACGGCGTCAGCGTCAGCAATTAAGCCATTGCAACGGCGGCGTTCATGACGTCGCCGTTGCTTTCGCTGCCGGGAAGTCAGGAATTTGCCTACAGCCAATTCCGCTGCGGATGACTGCAGCGGCGAAGGACGCGTCGACTTTTCCTACGAGTTTTCAGGCAATTACGCATTTACTGCCAGACCCACGGCCCCTACCGTCGGGTTCTGACCAGTTTCTGCGTGGGCCACCGGCTTGCTGTACGTACTGGATTGAGCTCAATGCAACCTCAACTTCCCTGGACGGGATCGCGGTGCATTGAACAACACTACAAAAAGAGGGAGCGTCATGCGCCATACCTTGGTTTTTTCCGCATTGCTGGGCGCCGGCCTGTTGGCCGCCACGTCCGCCAGTTACGCCGCCAGCAACAGCCTGGTGTTCTGCTCCGAAGGCAGCCCGGCCGGTTTCGATACGGCGCAGTACACGACGGCGACCGATAACGACGCCGCCGAGCCGCTGTATAACCGTCTGGTCGAGTTTGAAAAAGGCGCGACCAATGTCGTACCGGGGCTGGCAACCAAGTGGGATATTTCCGAGGGTGGTCTCAAGTACACCTTTCACCTGCGTGAAGGTGTGAAATTTCATACAACGCCGTACTTCAAACCGACGCGCGACTTCAACGCCGACGACGTGCTGTTCACGTTTAACCGCATGCTCGATCCGCAACAGCCCTTCCGTAAGGCTTATCCGACCGAGTTCCCGTATTTCAACGGGATGAGCCTGAACAAGAACATCGCCAAGGTCGAAAAGACCGGGCCGCTGACCGTGGAGTTCACGCTCAACAGCGTCGACGCCGCGTTCATCCAGAACATCGCCATGAGCTTCGCCGCCATCCTGTCCGCCGAATACGCCGACAAGCTCCTGGCCGCGGGCAAACCGAGCGACATCAACCAGAAGCCGGTCGGTACCGGGCCGTTCGTGTTCAAGAGCTATCAGAAAGACTCGAACATCCGTTACACCGGCAACGAGCATTACTGGGACCCGAGCCGGGTCAAACTGAAGAACCTGATCTTCGCGATCAACACCGACGCTTCGGTGCGCGTGCAGAAGCTCAAGGCCGGCGAATGCCAGATCACCCTGCATCCGCGCCCTGCCGATGTCGAAGCGCTGAAGGCCGACCCGAAACTGCAGCTGATTTCCAAGCCGGGCTTCAACCTCGGTTACATCGCCTACAACGTGCGTCACAAGCCCTTCGACCAGCTCGAAGTACGGCAGGCGCTGGACATGGCGGTGAATAAACAAGGGATTCTCAACGCCGTTTATCAAGGCGCCGGGCAACTGGCCGTCAACGGCATGCCGCCGACCCAGTGGTCCTACGACGAGACGATCAAGGACGCCGCCTACAACCCGGAAAAAGCCAAAGAGCTGCTCAAGGCTGCCGGCGTCAAAGAAGGCACCGAGATCACCCTGTGGGCGATGCCGGTGCAGCGTCCGTACAACCCGAACGCCAAGCTGATGGCCGAAATGCTCCAGGCGGACTGGGCAAAAATCGGTCTGAAAGTGAAGATCGTCAGCTACGAATGGGGCGAGTACATCAAGCGCACCAAAAATGGCGAGCACGACATCAGTCTGATCGGCTGGACCGGCGACAACGGGGACCCGGACAACTGGCTGGGCACCCTGTACAGCTGCGACGCGATTGGCGGCAACAACTACTCCATGTGGTGCGATCCGGCTTACGACAAGCTGATCAAAGAGGCCAAGGTCGTCACCGACCGCGACCAGCGCACCACGCTCTACAAACAGGCGCAGCAGTTGCTCAAGCAGCAAGTGCCGATCACGCCTGTCGCCCACTCGACGGTCAACCAGCCGCTAAGCGCCAGGGTTGAAGGCTTCAAGGTCAGCCCCTTCGGTCGCAACGTATTTTCGGGCGTCAGTATCGATTAACCCAACCGATTAGCCGCAATGCTGAGGGGGGCCGTCTATCCCCCTCACGCAAGCGCTTTGCCGAAATTCGCCAATCAGGCCTTTTGCAAACGTTTGCGATGTGTGAATGAGTTCTAAACCAATAACCGGCCCACCCAAAAAAGCCGGCATAAAAAGAAAGTAAAGGAGCTTCACCCATGAAACTGAGCAGCACCGCGATACTGGCCCTGGCCATCAGCAGCATCACCGCCACGGCGTATGCAGAACCTGTCAGTCAGGAATTCGTACCGACCACTCTGGCCGGCAGCAGCGCCCAGAGCGAGGCCAAAGGCTTTATCGAAGGACAAAGCCTGGGCGGCACGACCCGCAACTGGTACGCCAACGAACTGAAGCGTCGTGATGACACCTTCAGCTACGTGAAGAACAGCGACAAGAACACTTCGCCAGTGGTCAAGACACCGACCCCGCGTCGTATCAACTGGGTGCAAGGCACCATCGTCAACTACACCTCGGGCTTCACCCAAGGCACCGTTGGCGTCAGCACTGAAGTCGCGGCGTACAACGCCATCGTTCTGGATCGTGATCGCAAGGACATCGCCGGCGGTTCCAACCGTACCCTGGCACACTCCGACGGCGATGCCGTAGACCAGTGGAGCAAACTGGGTCTGGCCAACGTCAAGTTCCGTGTGTCCAACACCACCCTGACCGCGGGTCGCCAGAACTTCAGCACGCCGATCGTCGACGTCATCGGCAACCGTCCGCTGCCTTCGAGCTTTGAAGGGATCAGCCTGCACAGCGAAGAACTCAACAACCTGTCGTTCGACCTGGCCGGTTTTGACCGAGTTTCGCCACGTACCGAGCAGAGCCTGTCGAAATTCCGCTCCGAGTACTCGGCCACTGGCGTTGAAACCGACAAGGTCTACACCGCCGGCGTCAACTATCAGCCGCTCAAGAGCCTGAAAACCAGCCTCTACGTTGCTAACGTCGAAGACTTCTGGAACCAGTACTACTTCGGCGGCACCCACGAACTGGGTGACAGCCAAGTGCTGAGCCTGACCACCGGCCTGAACTACTACAAGACCGTCGACGAAGGCAAAAAGTTGATGGGCAACATCGACAACGACACCTACTCCCTGTCGTTCGGCCTGACCCACCAGGCGCACAGCCTGACCTTCTCGTATCAGCAAGTGAACGGTAACGAGTACTTCGACTACCTGCACGAAACCAACGGCATCTACCTGGCCAACTCCCTGCTGTCGGACTTCAACGGCCCGAACGAGAAGTCCTTCCAGATCGCCTACGGCATCAACATGGCCGAATACGGCGTGCCAGGCCTGAAGTTCAACATCTACCAGGCACGCGGCTGGGGCATCGACGGTACTCATTACACCGGCACCGCCTACACCGATCCGGGCGCCAAGCGCGGCGACCTGAGCCTGATGGACGGCGAAAGCCACTACGAATACGGCGTTGGCGCGTCCTACGCCGTGCAGAGCGGCCCGCTCAAGGCCACCGCGATTCGCGCAACCTACACCACTCACCGCGCGAGCGAGCACCAGGCTGACGGCAACATCAACGAGTTCCGTCTGGTGACCACCATCCCGTTCAACATCCTGTAAAAAACGCCAACCGACGGCTGACTCATGAAGAGTCGGCCGTTCGGTTTTTTGTCTTCAACCGATTGCAGAGGGTTATCGATGAAAATGCTTCCCCTACGTGCGGCCGTCGCGGCTGCGTTGTTGAGCGCCGCCATCGGCGTCTCGGCCAAACCCTTGGTGGTCTGCACCGAAGCCAGCCCGGAAGGCTTCGATATGGTCCAGTACACAACTGCAGTCACTGCCGATGCGGTGGCCGAAACGATCTTCAACCGTCTGGCGGACTTCAAGCCCGGCACCACCGAAGTGATTCCGGCGCTGGCCGAATCCTGGGACATCAGCGAAGACGGCCTGACCTACACGTTCCACCTGCGCAAAGGCGTCAAGTTTCACACCACCGAATACTTCAAGCCGACCCGCGACATGAACGCCGACGACGTGGTCTGGAGCTTCCAGCGTCAGCTGGACCCGAATCACCCGTGGCACAAACTGTCGAGCGTGGGCTTCCCGTACTTTGAAAGCATGGGCTTCAAGGAACTGCTCAAAAGCGTAGAAAAAGTCGACGACAACACGGTCAAGTTCACCCTGACCCGCCGCGAAGCGCCGTTCCTGGCTGACATCGCCATGGCATTCTCCTCGATCTACCCGGCCGAATACGCCGACCAGTTGCTCAAGGCCAACAAGACCGGCGACCTGAACAGCAAACCGATCGGCACCGGCCCGTTCATCTTCCAGCGTTACGCCAAGGACGCCCAGGTACGGTTCAAGGCCAACCCGGACTACTTCCGTGGCAAGCCACCGGCCGACGCGCTGATCCTGGCGATCGCCACCGACAACAATGTGCGCCTGCAGAAGCTCAAGGCCAACGAGTGTCAGGTCGCGCTGTATCCGAAGCCGGATGACATCCCGAGCATCAAGAAAGACAGCAACCTGAAAGTCGACGAACTGGATGCAATGACCGTGTCCTACATCGCGATGAACACCCAGCACAAATACATGAGCGACGTGCGCGTGCGTAAGGCCATCGACATTGCCTTCGACAAGGAAGCCTACGTCAACGCCCTGTTCGGCAAAGGCAACGCCTCGGTCGCGGTCAACCCGTACCCGCCGACCCTGCTGGGCTACAACCACGACCTGAAGAACCCGCCACGCGACCTCGACAAGGCGCGCGCCCTGCTCAAGGAAGCCGGGGTTCCGGAAGGCACCGTGTTTACCCTGTTTACCCGTAACGGTGGCGGTCCTACCAACCCGAACCCGATGCTCGGCGCACAGATGATGCAGGCTGACCTGGCGAAAGTCGGGATCAAGATCGACATTCGCGTGATGGAATGGGGCGAAATGCTCAAGCGCGCGAAGAACGGCGAACACGATATGGTGTCTGCCGGATGGGCGGGCGACAACGGCGACCCGGATAACTTCCTGACGCCTATGCTCAGTTGCGAGGCGGCCAAGAACGGCGAAAACTATGCGCGCTGGTGCAACGAGAAATTCCAGGCGCTGCTCGACGAAGCACGGGCTAAAGTAGATCCGGCCGAACGCGCCAGGCTCTACGAACAGGCCCAGGTGCTGTTTAATCAGGACCAGCCGTGGATCAGCATGGCCCACACCCGGATGTTTACCGCAATGCGCAACAACGTAGAGGGTTATCACATCAGCCCTCTCACCACTAATAACTTCGCCACCACCCAGGTGAAGTAGATAAGAAACTCCCGGCCTCCCTGACCCCAGGGAAGCCGGGCACGCCTAACCGGCTGATGAGGTACCACACAAGATGTTTAGTTTTATTGCCCGCCGACTGGGGTTGTTGATCCCCACGTTTTTCGGCATCACCTTGCTGACTTTCGCGTTGATTCGCATGATTCCGGGCGACCCCGTGGAAGTGATGATGGGCGAACGTCGGGTCGACCCCGAAATGCACGCTCAGGCAATGGAACGCCTTGGTCTGAACAAACCGCTGTACGCCCAGTATCTGGACTACATCGGCAAACTGGCTCATGGCGATCTCGGCGAATCCCTGCGTACCCGTGAAAGCGTATGGACCGAGTTCACCTCCCTCTTCCCGGCGACCCTGGAACTGTCCATGGCCGCCCTGCTGTTCGCCGGCATCCTCGGTCTTCTGGCCGGGGTGATCGCGGCCCTCAAGCGAGGATCGCTGTTCGACCATGGGGTGATGGGCATCTCCCTGGCGGGGTATTCGATGCCGATCTTCTGGTGGGGCCTGATCCTGATCATGTTCTTCTCCGTAAGCCTGGGTTGGACCCCGGTGTCCGGACGGATCGACCTGCTCTACGACATCGAGCCGCGCACCGGCTTCATGCTGATCGACACGCTGCTGGCCGATGACATGGGCGCGTTCCTCGACGCCTTGCACCACCTGATCCTGCCGGCCATCGTACTGGGCACCATTCCGCTGGCGGTGATCGCGCGGATGACCCGTTCGTCGATGCTCGAAGTGCTGCGTGAAGACTACATCCGCACCGCCAAGGCCAAAGGCCTGTCGCCGTCGCGCGTGGTGTTCGTCCACGGCCTGCGCAACGCGCTGATCCCGGTGCTGACCGTGGTCGGCCTGCAAGTCGGCACCCTGCTGGCCGGTGCAGTCCTGACCGAAACCATTTTCTCCTGGCCCGGCATCGGTAAATGGCTGATCGAAGCCATCGGCGCCCGGGACTACCCGGTCGTGCAAAACGGCATCCTGTTAATCGCCTGCCTGGTGATTCTGGTCAACTTCGTAGTGGACATCCTCTACGGCTTTGCCAACCCACGCATCCGTCATCAGCGCTGAGGTCCATACCATGAGCACTCCAACATCCTCAGTAGCCAATGCCGCCCCAAGCGCGGATCAAAGCCTGCTGTACCCGTCGCCGTACAAAGAATTCTGGCAAGCCTTCTCCAAAAACAAGGGCGCGGTTGCCGGCCTGCTGTTCATGCTGCTGGTGATTTTCTGCGCGATCTTCGCGCCGTGGGTCGCGCCGCATAACCCGAGCGAGCAATACCGTGACTTCCTGCTGACGCCACCGGCGTGGCTCGAAGGCGGGCAGATGCAGTTCCTGCTCGGCACCGATGAACTGGGTCGCGACCTGCTGTCGCGTCTGATCCAGGGTTCGCGCCTGTCGCTGCTGATTGGTCTGTCGTCGGTGGTGATGTCGCTGATCCCGGGGATCCTGCTGGGTCTGTTCGCCGGTTTCTTCCCGAAAATGATCGGCCCGACCATCATGCGTCTGATGGACATCATGCTGGCCCTGCCGTCGCTGCTGCTGGCTGTGGCGATCGTCGCCATCCTCGGCCCTGGCCTGATCAACACCGTGATCGCCATTGCGGTGGTCTCGCTGCCGTCCTACGTGCGTCTGACCCGTGCTGCCGTGATGGGCGAACTGAACCGCGACTACGTGACCGCCGCGCGCCTGGCCGGTGCCGGTCTGCCACGCCTGATGTTCATCACCGTGCTGCCCAACTGCATGGCGCCGCTGATCGTGCAGGCGACCCTGAGTTTCTCTTCGGCGATTCTCGACGCTGCGGCGCTGGGCTTCCTCGGCCTTGGCGTACAACCGCCAACCCCTGAGTGGGGCACCATGCTGGCCTCGGCCCGCGACTACATCGAACGCGCCTGGTGGGTGGTGAGCCTGCCGGGTCTGACCATTTTGCTCAGCGTGCTGGCAATCAACTTGATGGGCGACGGTCTGCGCGATGCGCTGGACCCGAAACTCAAGAACGCCGCCTGAGGAGATTCCCATGTCATTGCTAGAAATCAAGAATCTCAACGTTCGCTTCGGCGACAAGAACGCCGTTCCGGTGGTCGATGGCCTCGACCTGAAAGTGGACAAGGGCGAAGTCCTGGCGATCGTCGGCGAGTCCGGTTCGGGCAAGTCGGTGACCATGATGGCGCTGATGGGCCTGATCGAGCACCCGGGGATCGTCACTGCCGATGCCCTGAGCTTCGACGGCAAGAACATGCTCAAGCTGAGCAACCGCCAGCGTCGGCAGATCGTCGGCAAAGACCTGGCGATGGTGTTCCAGGACCCGATGACCGCGCTCAACCCGAGCTACACCGTCGGTTTCCAGATCGAAGAAGTGCTGCGCCTGCACCTGAAAATGTCCGGCAAGCAAGCGCGCAAACGCGCCATCGAACTGCTGGAAAAAGTTGAAATCCCGGGCGCCGCCAGCCGTATGGACGCTTACCCGCACCAACTGTCCGGCGGTATGAGCCAGCGTGTCGCGATCGCCATGGCGATTGCCGGCGAGCCGAAACTGCTGATCGCCGATGAGCCGACCACGGCACTCGACGTAACGATTCAGGCGCAGATCATGGATCTGCTGCTGGCGTTGCAGAAAGAACAGAACATGGGCCTGGTGCTGATCACCCACGACCTCGCCGTTGTCGCCGAAACCGCCCAGCGCGTGTGCGTGATGTACGCAGGTCAAGCCGTTGAAGTCGGTCAGGTGCCGCAACTGTTCGACATCCCGGCGCACCCGTACAGCGAAGCGCTGCTCAAGGCGATTCCCGAACACAGCCTGGGCGCCGAGCGCCTGTCGACCTTGCCGGGCATCGTGCCGGGCCGCTACGACCGTCCGCAGGGTTGCCTGCTGTCGCCGCGCTGCCCGTACGTGCAGGACAGCTGCCGTGCGCAGCGTCCGAGCCTGGACCCGAAAGCCAACAGCCTTGCCCGTTGCTTCTACCCGCTGAATCAGGAGGTGGCGTAATGGCCGTCGTACTTACCGCCCGCGACCTGACCCGTCACTACGAAGTTTCTCGAGGCCTGTTCAAGGGCCACGCGACCGTGCGCGCCCTCAACGGCGTGTCGTTCGAACTGGAAGCCGGCAAGACCCTCGCCGTGGTCGGCGAGTCGGGTTGCGGCAAATCCACCCTGGCCCGTGCCCTGACCCTGATTGAAGAGCCGTCGTCCGGCTCGCTGAAAATCGCCGGTCAGGAAGTCGCCGGTGCCGACAAAGCCCAGCGCAAGCAACTGCGCAAAGACGTGCAGATGGTGTTCCAGAGTCCGTACGCGTCGTTGAACCCACGGCAGAAAATCGGTGATCAACTGGCCGAGCCGTTGCTGATCAACACCAACCTGTCGGCCACCGAGCGTCGCGAGAAAGTCCAGGCGATGATGAAGCAGGTGGGCTTGCGTCCTGAGCACTACCAGCGCTATCCGCACATGTTCTCCGGCGGTCAGCGCCAGCGGATCGCCCTGGCCCGGGCGATGATGCTGCAACCGAAAGTGCTGGTGGCGGACGAGCCGACCTCGGCACTGGACGTGTCGATTCAGGCACAGGTGCTGAACCTGTTCATGGACCTGCAGCAGGAATTCAACACCGCCTACGTGTTCATCTCGCACAACCTGGCAGTGGTGCGTCACGTTGCTGATTCGGTGCTGGTGATGTACCTCGGCCGACCGGTGGAAATGGGCCCGAAAGAGGACATCTACACCCGCCCTCTGCACCCGTACACCCAGGCCTTGTTGTCGGCGACGCCAACCATCCACCCGGATCCGGACAAGCCGAAAATCAAGATCGTCGGCGAATTGCCCAACCCGCTGAACCCGCCACCGGGCTGCGCGTTCCACAAGCGTTGCCCGTACGCCACCGAGCGTTGCAGCACGGAAGAACCGGCCCTGCGTGAACTCGACAACCGCCAGGTGGCGTGCCACTACGCCGAGCAGTTCCTGGATGGCGCGGCGTAAGCAAAACCGAAGACCGACACAAAACCTGTAGGAGCTGTCGAGTGAAACGAGGCTGCGATCTGTTGATTTTCAGAATCAAGATCAACAGATCGCAGCGTGCCGCAGCTCCTACAGGGATCGTGTTTATCCGCAAGTAATGTGTTAACCAAACCCCTTCTCCTCCGATTGCGCATCAGTCGAGGAAGAAGGGGTTTTCTTTTGCCGGCGATCTACGTCTGGCTGTCGCCGTCTTCATCGTCGTCGGTGTCCGGCTCATCAGTGGTCGAGTCGTCGTCATCCTTGCTGCCGCCCTGGTCCTGATCGCCCGGCTCGGATTCGGACTTGGCCAGCATGATCACGCCGTGCCCATGTGGCGCATTAAACCCCTGCTGAGGACTGGCGGTACTCGCCCAGGCTGCAGACGTACCCAGTGACAGCATCACAAAAACCTTAAGCAACAGCACAATGCGTTGAAAAATGCTCATAGCTGATTCCATCCTTTCGTGGTTGAAGCCTGGGGTGCCGACCCGGCGCTGAATGAAATCTAGTTCCGATCAGCGTGGTTCACCAGATAGGACGCTAACGAGACCCCGGAAATGCCCAGGCCGGGCAGATCACTTGTGAATAACCCCTATAACCGAATCAGCTAAGCGAGCTGACATCTTTGCCGGCCGGGAGCCTCTTGGCCTGGGTCGATGAACGCGTCGCGAGGAGGATCAGCGGCAAGGTCAACAACGCCAGTGTCGCGCTCGCAAACCACACGCTGTGGCCTCCGAAGTGTCCATACAGCTGACCACTGAGCACTGGCGACAGCAGCGCACTCGCGCTCCAACTCATGAAAAACAGACCGAAATACTGGCCGCTTTTGCCGCTCTGCGCGTGTTGCATGACCAGCACATTCATCGGCGGCATGAAAAAAGCTTCACCCAATGTCCAGATCACCGTCGACAGGCACACGTAAAACAACCCGGAACCCAACGGCAGCATGCCCAGCCCGAGAGCCAGCAGCACACACCCGGCCAGCAGTTGTTTACGTACGCCCCAGCGCTCGCCCCAGTGTGTCAGTGGAATCTGCAGCGCCACCACCAGCATCGCGTTAAGCCCGAACTGCCAACCGATGGCCTCGGTGCTCAAGTGGTAGTAGTCGCGCAGGTAGTTGCCCAGCGTGCTGTAAACCGTGTCGAAGGCCATCCCCAGCAACACGGCCGCACCGAGTAGCCAGAGGAACGCCGTATCACGTAACGGCACGCCTGCGCCGGCACCTGCCTCGGCCACCTCATCGGGCTTGAGCACCGCGCGACGCCAGGTCGTGCGCACAAACCAGAGCAACGCCAGCAACGTCATCGCCGCACTGACGAAAAACACCCAACGGAAATCCGTCTGCGCCAACACCCCGCCGGCGACACCGGCAGCCGCCATGCCGAGATTGCGCGCCACCCGGCTCAAGGCCTGGGCGCGGGAGCGCTGCGCAGGCTCGCAATACTCCATGATCAAGCGCTGATGCAGCGTTCGAATCGCCCCGTCGACGGTGCCGCTGAGCAACAGCAAAACCGCCAGCAACGGCACCTGCGTCACCACCCCCAGCAGGATCAGCACCCACACGGACACGAAGAACAACGCCGCCGTCAGCCGCGCCGTCCGCACATGATCACTGAGCAGCCCACCGAGCATCGAACCGACCAACAGCCCTGCACCGTACGCCGACAACAGCCAGCCAACCGTCTCGATCGCCAGCCCCAGCTCCTGACGCAGATACAACGCCATGAACAGCTTGACCATGCTGCTCAAGCGATTGATGAACAACAACGCCGCGAGCACCCAGGCCATCAGACTGAAATAGCCGTTGGGGCGAAGCAGATGGACGAGGTTGCGCGTCACTCCATTGACCTCTCAAAACGACTTGCGGGGAACTGGAACACTAACGGCCGGCGATCCGGTTGTCGCGCTCAAGAACATCGAAAGCACAAAATACCGAGTCGCCTGACAGCCAATTCACATCAGGCCAAAAGCCCCTCACCCTCTCCCTCTCCCAAAGAGAGAGGGAACTGAGAGAGGTGTTGGGGAGAGGTGCGCCGACATGAAATTACGAGCCGAACTCTGATTCTGAAAAGCCCAAAAATCGGCTCCCTCTCCCTCGGGAGAGGGCTGGGGTGAGGGGTGAGGGGTGAATCCAACACCGAACAAAAGCCGACCGCATGCTCTTCCACCACTCAACAGGATGAGCGTTAGCTCGACTGCAGCTCTTGATCTTGATCCACGGGCGACGTCGGAAGGCTGAGCGCAGGGATTGATCCGGGCGTGGGAGCGCAGCGACCGTTTGGCGAAGCCAAACACAGCGAGAGGAGGTGCAGCGAAGCCAACCGTAGACGCTGCGCCCGGATCGATCCCGGAGCGAAGGAACCCCGAGCCCCAGCGAGCGGGCCGTACGTAGGAGCAAGCGTTTTTGGTTACTTTTGGGGCGTTTGCCAAAAGTGACCCGCCGTAAGGGCGGAACCCTAATCCGCAACACCCGAAGCAACGGATATACACCCAAACCAACCAAACAAAAAAAAGCCCCCTAGGCATACACCTAGAGGGCTTCGGACAAAACAATTCAGAGCTTAGTGATGCTCACGCGTCGCACGGAATTTCACATCCGGCCAACGCTCTTCCATCAACGCCAGGTTAACCCGCGTCGGCGCCAGATAAGTCAGGTGACCACCGCCATCCAGTGCCAGGTTCTCCACAGCCTTGTTGGAAAACTCCTCAAGCTTCTTCTTGTCGCTGCATTCAATCCAGCGCGCGGAGTACACCGTGATCGGCTCATACGAGCACTCAACCTTGTATTCCTCCTTCAAACGGCTCGCGACCACATCAAACTGCAGCACACCGACGGCGCCAAGAATGATGTCGTTGCTGCGCTCCGGGAAAAACACCTGCGTTGCACCCTCCTCGGCCAGTTGCTGCAGACCCTGACGCAACTGCTTGGACTTCAGCGGATCACGCAGACGCACGCGGCGGAACAGCTCCGGCGCAAAGTGCGGAATACCGGTGAAACCGAGGGCTTCGCCTTCGCTGAAAGTGTCGCCGATCTGGATCGTGCCGTGGTTGTGCAGACCAATGATGTCGCCGGCGTACGCCTCTTCCAGTTGCTCACGCTCGGAGGAGAAGAACGTCAGGGCGTCGCCGATGCGCACGTCCTTGCCGGTACGCACGTGGCGCATCTTCATGCCTTTCTCGTACTTGCCCGAGCAAATGCGCATGAAGGCGATGCGGTCGCGGTGTTTCGGGTCCATGTTCGCCTGGATCTTGAAGATGAAGCCCGAGAACTTCTCTTCCACCGGCTCCACGGTGCGCTCGTTGGCGACACGGGCCAGCGGACGCGGTGCCCAATCAACCACAGCATCGAGCACGTGGTCGACCCCGAAGTTGCCCAGTGCGGTACCGAAGAACACCGGGGTCAGTTGACCGTCGAGGAACTCCTGCTGGTTGAACTCGTGGCAGGCGCCCTGCACCAGCTCCAGCTGTTCGAGGAAGCGGTCGTACTCGTCGCCCAGGTGCGCGCGCGCCTCGTCGGAGTCGAGTTTCTCGATGATCTTGGTTTCGGTGCGTTCGTGACCGTGACCGGCGGTGTAGACAATGATGTAGTCGTCGGCCAGGTGGTACACGCCCTTGAAGTCGCGGTAGCAACCGATCGGCCAGGTGATCGGCGCGGCCTTGATCTTCAGAACGGCTTCGATCTCGTCGAGCAGCTCGATCGGGTCACGGATGTCGCGGTCGAGTTTGTTGATAAAGCTGACGATCGGCGTGTCACGCAGACGGCAGACGTCCATCAGGGCGATGGTCCGTGGCTCTACACCCTTACCGCCGTCGAGGACCATCAATGCCGAGTCGACCGCCGTCAGGGTGCGGTAGGTGTCTTCGGAGAAGTCTTCGTGGCCCGGGGTGTCGAGCAGGTTGATCATGTGTTCGCGATATGGGAACTGCATGACCGAGGTGGTAATGGAAATACCCCGTTGCTTCTCCATCTCCATCCAGTCGGATGTCGCATGGCGATCGGATTTACGGGATTTCACCGTACCGGCCACTGCAATCGCCTTGCCCATCAACAGGAGCTTTTCGGTGATCGTGGTTTTACCGGCATCGGGGTGGGAAATAATGGCGAAAGTGCGGCGTTTCGCGACTTCGGCGGCCTGGTTGGTCATGGGAAATCGCCTGGCGGTGATTCAAAAAAGGGCGGCGAGTATAGCTTAAAAAGTGATCGACAGACCACCGTCCCTCGGACCCGCAAAACCCCGTAGGAGCTGCCGCAGGCTGCGATCTTTTGATCTGTTGCTCTAGAACAAAGTCAAAGGATCGCAGCCTGCGGCAGCTCCTACAGGTGGCCAGATGGCATCTTATGTGGGAACCTTTTAAAGCACGGAGACGTCCATCCCCTGTTACGACATTTCGTCAGGGGCTGAAAAATCAGCAAGTTAGCCTGACGAGGCTGCGCTCATGGCTCGCTTTCAGACCGCTTTTTGCCGGTACTGAGGGAGCTGCTTCTCGCGAACGTTTATTCCCGGCAGCCAAGGCTTGGCATGCCACTCGGGAGAGCGTTCGCCGACTACAAGAAAAGGAGTCCGCCTGTGGCTATCCGCTATGGCAAAGGGCTGATGGGAGGTGCGGTGGTGATCGCGCTCCTGGCCCTGCTGGTCCACTGGATCGGCATCAACACGATCGAACACTACCGCGACGATTTGTTGTTTTACCTGCAAGCTCATCTGATTCTCGTCCTCGCTTCAATGCTGGCCGCCCTGGTCGTGGGCATCCCCGCCGGCATCTTCCTCAGTCGTCCGACCATGGTCGGCCGCGCTGAACGCTTCATGCAGATCTTCAATATCGGCAACACCGTGCCTCCGCTGGCCGTGCTCGCGATTGCCCTGGGCGTCCTCGGCATCGGCAGTGGCCCGGCGATCTTCGCTTTGTTCCTCGCCTCCCTGTTGCCCATCGTGCGCAACACCTACGAAGGCCTGAAAAATGTGCAGGGTTCGCTGAAAGAAGCGGCCGTCGGCATCGGCATGACCCCGCGTCAGGTGCTGTGGAAAGTCGAATTGCCCAACGCCGTACCGATCATCGTCGGGGGTGTGCGGGTGGCGCTGGCGATCAACGTCGGCACCGCGCCGCTGGCGTTCCTGATCGGCGCCAACAGCCTCGGCAGCCTGATCTTCCCTGGCATCGCCCTGAACAATCAGCCGCAACTGCTGCTCGGCGCTGCGTGCACCGCGCTGCTAGCCCTGCTGCTCGATGGCGTGGTCACCCTCGCCAGCCGTCTCTGGCTGGAACGCGGTTTGCGCCCGTCTTAAGGCTCTTGCGAAGGAATGAATATGAAACGACTTAGCTTGATCTTAAGTTGCATCCTGCTGTTTGCAGGGTTGGCGCAAGCCGCTGAAAAACCCGTTATCCGCCTCGGCGCCCGGGTGTTCACCGAGCAGACTTTGCTCGCGGAAATCACCGCGCAATACCTGCGCAGCAAGGGTTACGACGCGCAGATCACCGGCGGTCTGGGCAGCAACCTGGCCCGCAGCGCCCACGAAAGCGGGCAGCTGGACATGCTCTGGGAATACACCGGCGTGTCGCTGGTGGCCTACAACCATGTCACCGAGAAACTCGACAGCGCACAGTCCTACGCCCGGGTCAAAGAACTCGACGCGAAAAAAGGACTGGTCTGGCTCACTCCGTCGAAGTTCAGCAACACCTACGCCCTCGCCCTGCCGAAAAAAGTCGCCGAGGCTTATCCGCAGATCAACAACATCAGCCAGTTGAACGAGGTTCTGCGCGCTGAAGCCAAGACCAACCACCTGGTGGCACTGGACACCGAGTTCGCCAACCGCTCCGACGGTCTGGACGGCATGGTCAAGCTCTACGACATGAACCTGACCCGCAAGAACATCCGGCAGATGGACGCGGGGCTGGTCTACACCGCGCTGCGTAACGGTCAGGTGTTTGCCGGTCTGGTCTACACCACGGACGGTCGCCTCAACGCCTTCGGCCTGAAGCTGCTGGAAGACGACAAGCACTACTTCCCCGACTACACCGCCGCGCCGGTGGTGCGTCAGGCTTACCTCGACGCCCATCCGCAACTGGCCGAGCAGCTCAAGCCACTGGCCGAACTGTTCGACGACGAAACCATGCGCCAGCTCAACGCGCGGGTCGACGTCGATCACGAGAGCCCATCGAAAGTCGCCGCCGATTTCCTGCGCCAGCACCCACTGAACTAAGGAGGAAAAGTCATGGAATTTCTGAACGCCTTTTCCCACCTCGACTGGCAGCAGGTGATGCACCTGACCTGGCAGCACATCACCCTGGTCGGCATTGCCGTTACTTTGGCGATCGTCGTCGGCGTGCCGCTGGGCATTCTGATGACGCGCTTCCCGACACTCGCCGGCCCCTTGCAAGCCAGCGCCACGGTGCTGTTGACCGTACCGTCGATTGCGCTGTTCGGCCTGCTGCTGCCGTTCTATTCCAAGTTCGGTCAGGGCCTGGGGCCGATGCCAGCGATCACCGCGGTGTTCCTCTATTCACTGCTGCCGATCATGCGCAACACCTACCTCGCCCTGACCGGCGTCGAACCGGGCATCCGTGAAGCCGCTCGCGGCATCGGCATGACGTTCGGCCAGCGCCTGCGCATGGTCGAGCTGCCGATAGCGGTGCCGGTGATCCTCGCTGGCGTGCGCACCGCGGTGGTGATGAACATCGGCGTAATGACCATCGCCGCGACCATCGGCGCCGGTGGCCTTGGTGTGCTGATCCTCGCCTCCATCAGCCGCAGCGACATGTCGATGCTCATCGTCGGCGCGCTGCTGGTCAGTCTTCTGGCGATCTTCGCCGACCTCCTCCTGCAGTGGCTGCAACGCACGCTGACTCCAAAAGGACTCCTCAAATGATCGAACTTCAAAACCTCAGCAAGACCTTCCAAAGCAACGGCAAAGATGTCAAAGCCGTGGACTCGGTAAGCCTGACCGTCAATGAAGGCGAAATCTGTGTGTTCCTCGGGCCATCGGGTTGCGGCAAAAGCACCACGCTGAAGATGATCAACCGCCTGATCAAACCGACCTCGGGCAAGATCCTGATCAACGGCGAAGACACCACCGACCTCGACGAAGTGACCCTGCGTCGCAACATCGGCTACGTGATCCAGCAGATCGGCCTGTTCCCGAACATGACCATCGAAGAGAACATCGTCGTGGTGCCGAAACTGCTCGGTTGGGACAAACAGAAATGCCACGACCGTGCTCGCGAACTGATGAGCATGATCAAGCTGGAACCCAAGCAGTATCTGCATCGCTACCCGCGTGAACTGTCCGGCGGCCAGCAACAGCGGATCGGCGTGATCCGCGCACTGGCGGCCGATGCCCCGCTGTTGTTGATGGACGAGCCGTTCGGTGCGGTCGACCCGATCAACCGCGAGATGATCCAGAACGAGTTCTTCGAGATGCAACGGGCGCTGAACAAGACCGTGATCATGGTCAGCCACGACATCGACGAAGCGATCAAGCTGGGCGACAAGATCGCGATCTTCCGCGCCGGCAAACTGCTGCAGATCGATCACCCGGACACCCTGCTCGCGCATCCGGCGGACGACTTTGTCAGCAACTTCGTTGGTCAGGACAGCACGCTCAAGCGTCTGCTGCTGGTGAAAGCCGAAGACGCTGCCGATAACGCGCCGTCGGTCAGTCCGGAAACCCCGGTCGCCGATGCGCTGGAATTGATGGACGAGCATGACCGCCGCTACGTGGTGGTCACCTGTGCCGAGAACAAGGCGCTGGGCTATGTGCGTCGCCGCGACCTGCACCGCCAGACCGGCACCTGCGCGCAGTATCTGCGCGAATTCAACGCCACCGCGGCGTACGACGAGCATTTGCGCATCCTGTTGTCGCGGATGTACGAGTTCAATCGTTCGTGGCTGCCGGTGATGGATGCCGAGCGGGTGTTCCTGGGTGAAGTCACCCAGGAGTCGATTGCGGCTTATCTGAGTTCGGGGCGCTCGCGCGGGATGAAAACCAGCATCGTCTCGCCGGCTGAGGCAGTCGTCGCCTGATCGATTAAAAGGTCGAACATTTAACCTGTGACGAGGGAGCTTGCTCCCGCTGGGTCGCGCAGCGGCCCTTCTTTTCATAAAAAGCGGGGACTGCTTCGCAGTCCAGCGGGAGCAAGCTCCCTTGCCACAGGTTTTTCAGTGTTTGCAAAGGCTGGAAAAAAATATCAACACCAAGGTGGGTTCTGGCATTGAGAAACCACCCGTCACACTCATCAAAATCCCCCACACACCCACCTCTCGCGGGCAACGTCGCCGATGTTGCGCCTATCACACTTACCCCAGAGTTAGCCGACAAAAGCCGCGAACGTGCAGGTATTTTTAACACTCGAAAATTCCCGGGGAACATCTGTCCGTCATCTCGGTCGGCTACAAAGAGTGATAACCGCGACGCACGTCAGAAGCGTGCAAAAACGCGACATTTTTAGTTGATCTCACGCCCCTCACGCCCTAAAGTTCGCGCCGAACGTCCATGCTGGAAACGATCCATCCGGCTCAAGTACTGACGACGAGACAGCAAGGCCAAGGGAAAAAAGCTGCATTTCCCATGGCCTTTTTGCTTTCGGCGACATGCCTTGGGAAGTAGGCGAACCAAAGTGGGGATACGGAGGGCGTTCAGGAGGGTGTGTCATCAATGAATTCACGAGTGCGCCGGAGTCCGCTTTTGCGCAGGGCAAGGCGCGAGGCCCGCAGTTTCGTTGTTCCAAATAAGGGACGAGCAACGCAGCCCTGCGCAAAAGCGGGCCCGGCCCTTCGGGTTGAGCCTGAGCGCGCGCCATGCTGCGTTGCAGGCCTTGCGAAGGGAGTGGCCATTAGCGGCGGCCTGCGCCTTGCCTGGCACGCGCTCAGGTTCAACGCACTCGCGAATTCATTGATGACACACCCTCGCACCCATTGATTACTAACGTTTGCCAGTAGGAGTTCCCAAGTATGTCGATCCAGGTCGAAGACTATTTCGCGCGCGAAACCTTTCAGAAAATGAAGGCGTTCGCCGACAAACAGGAAACCCCGTTCGTGGTGATCGACACCGCGATGATCAGCCAGGCCTATGACGACCTGCGCGCCGGTTTCGAATTCGCCAAGGTCTACTACGCGGTCAAGGCCAACCCGGCCGTCGAGATCATCGACCTGCTCAAAGAGAAAGGCTCGAGCTTCGACATCGCCTCCATCTATGAGCTGGACAAAGTCATGGGCCGTGGCGTGAGCCCGGACCAGATCAGCTACGGCAACACCATCAAGAAGTCCAAGGACATCCGCTACTTCTACGAGAAGGGTGTGCGCCTGTTCGCCACCGACTCCGAAGCCGACCTGCGCAACATCGCCAAAGCCGCGCCGGGCTCGAAAGTCTATGTGCGGATCCTCACCGAAGGCTCGACCACTGCTGACTGGCCTTTGTCGCGCAAGTTCGGCTGCCAGACCGACATGGCCATGGACCTGCTGATCCTCGCTCGCGACCTCGGCCTGGTGCCGTACGGCATCTCGTTCCACGTCGGTTCGCAACAGCGCGACATCAGCGTCTGGGATGCGGCGATCGCCAAGGTCAAAGTGATCTTCGAACGCCTGAAAGAAGAAGACGGCATTCACCTGAAGCTGATCAACATGGGCGGCGGCTTCCCGGCTAACTACATCACCCGCACCAACAGCCTGGAAACCTACGCTGAAGAAATCATCCGCTTCCTGAAAGAAGACTTCGGTGATGACCTGCCGGAAATCATTCTGGAGCCGGGCCGTTCGTTGATCGCCAACGCCGGCATTCTGGTCAGTGAAGTGGTATTGGTTGCACGTAAATCGCGCACCGCCGTCGAGCGTTGGGTGTACACCGATGTGGGCAAGTTCTCCGGCCTGATCGAAACCATGGACGAAGCGATCAAGTTCCCGATCTGGACCGAGAAGAAAGGCGAGATGGAAGAAGTGGTCATCGCCGGTCCAACTTGCGACAGCGCCGACATCATGTACGAAAACTACAAGTACGGTCTGCCGCTGAACCTGGCAATCGGTGATCGTCTGTACTGGCTGTCGACCGGTGCCTACACCACCAGCTACAGCGCCGTGGAATTCAATGGCTTCCCGCCACTGAAATCGTTCTACGTGTAATACGCGGCGATTGAGAAAAGGCCCATGAGCGATCATGGGCCTTTTTTTTATCGGCGCAGCCATGCCTCCAGGTGACTCAGCATCGCCAGGCATTCGTTGGTGCCGTCGATGATCGCCGCCAGTTTGAAGTTCAACTCGCCCAGTTTCGTTGCACTCTTGGCCTGCAACAATTGATTGCATACGCCATCGAGGCGCTGATAAAGCGCTTCAATGAACAGCCCCTTCTGCGTATTCACCTGACCCCATCCATTGAACAACTCGACGATGTCGGCCTTGTACTCCGCCGCTCTGACCGCAGGCTCCCTCGACGAGTAAGCGATGTCCCAGACCGGGGTTGTCGCGGCGTCGGCAAACAACTCCTGCGCAACAGTGGGGGTTGCATGGCAAAGGCACGAACGGTGATCCATGGCGCTGACAAATACCGACTTCACGCCGAACGACTCTTCGTACACCTCAACGACGGTATATTTCAGCTGTCGCGTCTGCGCTCTGAGTTCAAAGAACCGAAGCGCCAGTTCGTGCAGCAAGTCAGAAACATCTTGAGGGGGAAACAACTTCCAGGTCGGCGACCTGGAAAGACTGTAGACCCGGAAGTCCACTTGGCTGACAGGTTCGTTCCGGGAGGTTCTGCCGGTGATTTCCAGCGTTTCACGGGTGAACGTTTGCAGATCTGCAACATAGCCTGCGCCCAGCACTTTCAATGCCTGGGTACGCCCCCAGAACGCTTCGAGATAGCGCTGATTGAAGCGGGCATTTTCCAGCCGCGAGTCCCTGGCCAGAACCGCCAGTTGATGGCCACTCCTCCTGCGACGCTCGAAGACCATCGGTATCGCGTTGAACGTTGCGGGCAAGGCACCGAGAAACCGAATGTAACGGTCCAGCACACGCCGTTGCGCCACCGTAAATTCATAAGCCAGTACATTCATGCTGTTTCAGAGGTGATGGGCTTACAGCCCACCCCCTCAGCCCCTTGTTATTGATGAATGCTCTTCAAATGCTTGATGACGTCGGCCATTCGCACGATCGCCGCTTGCGCTCGCGCTTCGACAGGAAGCGAAGTGTTCTGCCGGAAATCACGGGTGAACTGCGCAAAGTCTTCAATCAGACTGGCAAACTCGGCGGCATAGCCAGAACGGCCGGCGTCCAGTTGATCCAGAGTCTCGACCAGTTCGATACGCCCATCAAAACGGCCGATGTCTTTGACGTACTGGTTGATCTGCGCACGCAGTTCACCCGCCTTGTCATTCAGCCGGTTGTACGCCGCCAGCATATTGAGAAACGAAATCGCCTCGCCAATACCGGAAATCAACTTCTTCAGGGTATCGATGGCCAACATCGCGACCTGCACCTGAGGTGGCGCCAAGCCCAATGCCTTGAGATTTTCGAGCGACAACTGTGCCTGTTCGCCAATTTTTTCGATGCCTGCCTTGGCGATCAGATCAATCCCCTTGGAAACAGACTTCATCTCGACCGTCAGGTCTGCGAGTTTTTCATCGCACTTGCTCTTGAGTGCCACAGTCGCCGCGCGATCATCCCTCAGGGTCACGAGCCAGCCGGCCGAAGCGTTGCGGTCATAGTGCGCATTGATGCTCTTGTGAACAACGTTCAAGTCCTGCGTCTGGACAGACACCTTATTGAAGATGGTCTTTAACTCGAGCTCCATGTCTTCGCGTACTTCGTCCGCATCATCCGGGTACTCCAGTTCCGCCTGATAGCCTCGCAGTTTCCTCTCCGCGCGCTCCAGATAGATGCCGGTGGCCAGCGCCTGGCTGCGCAGGTCGAACGTGGCCTTGTTGATCGCGATGGCCAGGTTATTCATGGCGCCAACGGTACCGGGCATGTAATCGAATTGTTCAAACAGCATCTGCGCCGTCGTATTCAGGCTTTGCACCGACGCATTATGCTCACGCAGTTTTGCCATATTGAACGTTGGAACAACCGAATTAACCGACAGCAAAGATCTCATGGACCGACTCCGAACAACCAGACGATTTTTCTCATACTCTTTATCCGCTTCTTCAAACACTTTCAGCAACTGATCGGAACTGACCTTTATCTGTTCCCAGGGGTCAATGATATTCAGCAACTGATTTTTGAAGCGGCGCAACGAAGCCGCCTCGAATATACCGTCGACCTCACTAAAGGAAGCCGCGACATAATCACTGAGCGCATTCCACACCAGCATGAGATTCTGCGTAGCGACTTCAGCCTCAATGGCTACGTAACTTAGATTCTGCAGATCATCTCGAACTTTGTTCAACGAACTCAGCGTCTGGTTCCTGCTGGCCATGAGCTGATTATCAGCCAGTTGCAATTGCTTCAAGCGGTTACGCTCATTACGGATTCTTTCCGCCTTGACGCCTTGATAAATGCCCAGAATCAAGCCACCAATATTCAGGGTAGCCGCCGACTTGATCGCTTCCTGAACCAACTGATCGTACTGCTTGTTCAGCTCATCAATTTCTTTCGAGCGCTGATCAATGGTTCCCTGCAATGCCTTGATGTCGCTCTGGTAGGTGTTCCTGGAAACAAACGCCAGGCGCAAGGCAATTTCCGGCAGCACTTTTTCGCGCATATCGATACCGAAACTGTCCAGTTGCTCTCGCACCCGCTCGGCTTTCTGATGACATTGCGCAACTTTCATCAGCAGGTCATTGAGATACGCCTTGATATCCGGGATATCTTCTGGCGACAGGTCGAGATCAGGAAGCCCCGGAATCTGCCGTTTCAGGTTCAGATATTCCTCAGGCGTATTGATATTGTGTTCTTCCAGATACCTCGACGCTTTGAGATCCTCATACACCTCCACGATGGCATTACCGGTACGGATAATGCTGCCGGCAAAAATTTTCAGGTCAGTGCCGGTCAGCATGATTTGCTCGCGCAGCGGCGACCAGCGTTTCGCATGGTCATACGTCATGGTAAAGGTGCGCAGAAAATCCGCAGCTTTCAGGCCCACGCCACCTTGATCACCGGCGCCATAATTCAAATAGGCAATAACGTCTTGCAGACGTACCGGAAGGGACAGCCCCAGAACTTCATACTTTCTCAGACTGACAATCTGTTCCTTGGTCAGCTGAATGCCGGTATCGCGGTTGTATTCCTCACCCACGCCCAGCGAGGCATTCACAAACGCCAGTGGTGCTTTGGCCGCAACTTCCGCGACCGTGTTATTAATCTTCGGCTCCATCAGAGACTCCTTGTCTTCTTCGGAATGTATTAACGGTTATTTTGATGCTTACAAGCCACTCCCAACAACTTGACCACAAACATCGAAGACAACACTAATCAAGCAGTGCGCGCCCACACAAGTCATTAACTATTAAAATTAAATACCAAACTAGAAGAATCGATAAAACAACAACTAACAGCCAACTACAAAAGCACCTGACCAAGTGTTAGTTGTTAAATTTTTTCAATCAGTCAAGCCGCGCGCAACTCACTCAGCCGCTGTTGATAAACTTCAGCCATCTGGCGAATTTGTGGGTGACGGGCGTTGAGCAATGAATCGATGCTCACCCGCAGGAAGTTCACGTTCCCTGCCGCCAGTGCCTTGCGCAACCAGCCCAGTGCATCATCGATCAGTCCTTCTTCCGCCAGCACGGCGGCGTAACTGAACTGCCCCCGAAAATCTCCGCCCTCGGCCGAGCGACGATACCAATCGCGCGCGGCGCTCGGATCGGCCTGACAGGCCTGCCCGTCTTCCAGATAACGTCCCAGCAGGTTCATCGACTTGGCGTGGCCGGCTTCAGCGGCGCGCTGATACAGCGCCAGTGCCTGAGCATGATCCAACACCACCCCGCGCCCGGTGGCCAGCAGATTGGCCAGGTTGTACATCGCCCAATCCAGCCCCGCGTCTGCGGCAATTCGATAATGCCGGGCGGCAATCGCGGTATTCGCCGCACAACCCCAGCCATGCTCATGACAACGGCCGAGCATGTTGCGCGCCATCAGATGCCCCTGCCCGGCAGCGATGCCGAACCAACGCAGCGCCAGCGGCTGATCCCGGGCGATGCCCCGGCCGTCGAGCAGGATCTGCCCGAGCAGCGCCTGCGCTTCAACCACGCCCTGGCCTGCCGCGAGCAGAATTGCCTGCGCGGCACGGGCCGGACTTTCTTCGAGCATGGCGCCGAGCTGCGTGCCGTCGAGCACTTCTTCGCGCCGCAGCAGGTAGCTCATACCTCGACCCAGCGCCGCAGCAGGTTGTGATAGGTGCCGGTAAGGCGGATCAGCGACGGGTGATCGGGCATGTCTTGCGTCAGTTGCTGGATCGCTTCGTCCATCTCGAACAGCAACGCGCGCTGACTGTCTTCGCGCACCAGACTTTGCGTCCAGAAGAACGACGCATAACGCGCACCGCGCGTGACGGCGTTGACCTTGTGCAGGCTGGTGCCCGGGTACAGCACCAGGTCGCCGGCCGGCAGTTTCACCCGCTGGGTGCCGAACGTGTCCTGGATCTCCAGTTCGCCGCCGTCGTAATCCTCGGGCTCACTGAAAAACAGCGTGGCCGACAGATCGGTGCGCACTCGCTCAATGCTGCCCTTGGGCTGACGCACGGCGTTGTCGATATGAAAATCAAAACTGCCGCCCGCCGTGTAGCAGTTGAGTAACGGCGGGAATACTTTGTGCGGCAGCGCAGCGGACATGAACTGCGGATTTTTCCACAGCCGTTCGAGCATCGCCGCACCGATTTCCTGGGCCAGTGGATGACCTTCCGGCAGTTGCAGATTGTGCTTGGCCTTGGCCGACTGATAACCGGCGGTGATCTTGCCATCGGCCCAATCGGCCTGCTCCAGCGCCTCGCGGATGCGCTGCACTTCGTCTTTGGCGAACAGGCCGGGGATGTGCAGCAGCATGGCGATCGTACCTGATGGTAAAGGGGTGCCAATGGTATTGATTCTTATTGGTCGTGTAAAACCCGCACGACGGATGAATCGCCAAAAACCGTAAGGTTAAATTGTAAAGAATGTAAATTCGTCGCGAATAACAATATTTCGCAATTGATACGAATACCTGTTTACCCTATATTCCGCGACCTCAAATCCTTGGGGAGGGGAATTCACATGTCACGCCAACCACAACAATCCGCCGTCAGTTCACCGCGTTTGCTCGCCTCTGCCATCGGCATGGCGATCACTGCGGGCTCCGCCGGACACATGGCTTTTGCAGCCCAGCAAACCGATGAAAAAGCTTCGGGCAATGCGATTGCGCTGGACGCCACCAGCGTGGTTGGCGAGCAGCAGGACACCTCCTACAAAACCGATGCATCGCAATCGAAGAAATACACCGCACCGCTGCGCGAAACGCCAAAAAGCGTGACCGTCATCCCGCAACAGGTGATCCGAGACACCGGCGCCACCAGCCTGGTCGATGCGCTGCGTACGACGCCGGGCATCACCTTCGGTGCCGGCGAAGGCGGCAACCCGGCCGGGGACCGCCCGATCATTCGTGGCTTCAATGCCGAAAGCGACGTGTTCATCGACGGCATGCGCGACCCGGCCTCGCAAAGCCGCGAAATCTTCGACGTGGAATCGGTCGAAGTCAGCAAAGGCCCGGGCTCGGCTTTCACCGGTGCCGGTTCCACCGGTGGCAGCCTGAACCTGGTGAGCAAGACCGCCAAACTGGGCAGTTTCTACAACGGTGGTTTCACCTGGGGTTCGGACCAGACCAAGCGCACCACGCTCGACCTGAACCAGCAGATGACCGACACCTCGGCCTTCCGCCTGAACCTGATGAAGCATGAAGCCAACGTCGCCGGACGTGATGGCGTGGACGTCAGCCGCTGGGGCGTGGCGCCGACCTTCTCGTTCGGCCTGGGTACCGACACCCGGGTGATCGTCGGTTACTACCACAACGAAACCGACGACATTCCGGACTACGGCATCCCGCTGACCTCCAGTTCGAATCGCAGCAAATACCACGTCGACAAACCGGCCAACGTCAACCGCGACAACTTCTACGGTCTCACCAGCCGTGACTATCGCCAGACCAGCGACGACAGCGGCACCTTCAAGATCGAACACGACCTGAACGATGACCTGACCGTCTCCAACAGCTTCCGCATGTCGCGCTCGACCCTGGACTACATCGTCAGCAACCCGGACGACAGCAAGGGCAACGTGGCCAACGGCAGCGTCTATCGTGGCGCCAAGAGCCGCAACTCGACGTCCAGCGGCTGGGTCAACCAGACCGATCTGAGCGCCAAGTTCAACACGGCCGGCATCGAGCACAGCCTGGTCACCGGTCTGGAGTTTTCCTATCAGGACACCCACAACCGGCCGTACGTCCTGACCTCGTCCGCCAGTGGCACCACGTGCAACGCTGCGCTGTTCCGCTCCGGCGACTGCACCAACCTGTACAAGCCAACCCCTGGGGATAACTGGTCGGGCAAAATCACTGACAGCGCCGCGTACACCGATACCGACACCAAAACCGCAGCGGCCTACGTGTTCGACACCCTGAAGTTCAACGAGCAATGGTCCTTGAACCTGGGCCTGCGCTACGACAACTATCAGACCGAATCCAGCGGTTACAGCACCGGCGGTCGCGGCGCGGTGGCGGGCAACTTCTCCCGCGAGAACACCAGCGACCTGCTCAACTACCAGATCGGCGTGGTCTACAACCCGCTGCCTAACGGCAGTGTCTACGCGGCCTACTCCACCTCCAGCAACCCGGCCGGCGAAACCAGCGGCAACGGCAGCCTGGAACTGGCGGCGAACAACAGCGACCTGGACCCGGAAAAAAACCGCAACTACGAGATCGGTACCAAGTGGGACTTCTTCGGTGACGATCTGTCGCTGACCGCTGCGCTGTTCCGCACCGAGAAAACCAACGCACGCATCGACGATCCGGACGGCGCCACCACCCAGGTGCTCGACGGCGAGCAGGTCGTCAATGGTCTGGAACTGACCTACAGCGGCAAGCTGACACGCAACTGGAAAGTCTTCGGCGGCTACACCTACATGGACAGCGAAGTGGTCAAGACCACCCTCGCCGCCGACAAGGGCAACCACATGCCGAGCACACCGCGAAACAACTTCACGCTGTGGTCGACCTATGACCTGATCCCGGAAAAACTGACCATTGGCGGCGGCGCGACCTTCGTCGACTCGCAGTTCGGCAACGTCGCCAACTCGGTGGAGATCCCGTCCTACTGGCGCTACGACGCCATGGCCACCTATGCCCTGACCAAGAACGTGGACCTGCAACTCAACGTGCAGAACCTGACCGACAAGCGTTATTTCGACCAGGTGTTCCAAACCCACTACGCCCACGTGGCGTCGGGTCGTACAGCATTGCTGAGCGCCAACTTCCACTTCTAAGGAACCTGTAGGCGCTGCGGTACGCTGCGATCTGTTGATCTTGATTCTTGAAAACCAACATCAAAAGATCGCAGCGTGCCGCAGCGCCTACAAAGAACAAAGCCCCGCTCATTCATGTGAACGGGGCTTTTGTGCGTAATCAAAGAAGCGCTCGATCACCCACGGCATAATGCGCGCCGTGAAACCAACTTTCGAACGGACGGCGAGTGACGTGTTGAAGAAAACCCTGTTCCAGCTGCACTGGTTTTTTGGCATCACTGCCGGACTGGTGCTGGCCCTGATGGGCATTACCGGTGCCGCCTATTCGTTCCAGGACGAAATCCTGCGGGCGCTGAATCCGTCGGTGCTGCAGGTGGAAAAACAGGTCGCCGGCGTCCTGCCGCCGGTCGAACTGGTGGAGCACATTGAAGCGACGTCCGGCAAAAAGGTCGCGATGCTCTGGGTCGAGAGCGACAGCGGCAACGCCGCACGCGTCTACTTCACTCCGCCCAAAGGCGAACGCCGTGGCGAGATGCGCTACTTCGACCCGTACACCGGCGAGTTCATGGGCGATGCCGTGGGCCAGGACTTCTTCGGCCTGATGCTGCAACTGCACCGCTTCCTCGCCATGGGCGACACCGGGCGCAACATCACCGGCGCGTGCACCCTGATCCTGTTGTTCTTCTGCCTCTCCGGGCTGTATCTGCGCTGGCCACGGCAGTGGAACAGCTGGCGCGTGTGGCTGACCCTCGACTGGAAGAAAAAGGGCCGCAGCTTCAACTGGGACCTGCACTCGGTAGCCGGCACCTGGTGTTTGCTGGTGTATCTGCTGCTGGCGTTGACCGGGTTGTCCTGGTCCTACGAGTGGTACAACAAAGGACTGACCAAACTGTTGTCCGACGCGCCGCAAAACGAACGCGTGCGCGGTGGTCGCGGTCCGGCACCGGCAGGCCCGGCTCCGACCGCCGACTACGCGGCGATGTGGAGCAGCATCTACAGCGCCGCCGGCCCGGGCCTGTCCGCCTACAACATCCGCATGCCGGCCGTGGCCGGGCAACCGGCGACCGTGTTCTACCTGCTCGACAGCTCGCCGCATGATCGCGCGTTGAACCAGATCACCCTCGACCCGGCCACCGGCGTGGTCAACCGGGTCGACCGCTACGCCGACAAGAGTTTCAAGGCGCAACTGCTGACCAGCATTTACGCACTGCACGTCGGCAGCTATTTCGGCCTCGTCGGACGGATCATCATCACTCTCGCTGCGGTGTGCATGCCGCTGTTTTTCATCACCGGCTGGTTGCTGTACCTGGACCGTCGGCGCAAGAAAAAACAGATTCAGGACGCACGCAAAGGCCTCGAACCACCGGCCGGCAACGCGCCCGGATGGCTGATCGGTTTCGCCAGCCAGAGCGGGTTTGCCGAACAACTGGCGTGGCAGACCGCCGGGCAATTGCAGGCCGCCGGGTTGCCGGTGAAGGTGCAGCCGCTGGCGGATGTCAGCGCGCAGGATCTGCGTGAATCGAACAACGCGCTGTTCGTGGTCAGCACCTTCGGCGACGGCGAGGCACCGGACAGCGCTCGCGGTTTCGAACGCAAGGTGCTGCGCAACGCCGCGAGCCTCGAGGGCCTGAACTACGCCGTACTCGGCCTGGGTGATCGCCAGTATGCGCACTTCTGCGGTTTCGCCCGACGCCTGCATCAATGGCTGAGCGAGCACGGCGGCAAGACCCTGTTCGCCCCGGTCGAAGTCGACAGCGGCGATCCGTACGCCCTGCGTCACTGGCAGACTCAACTCGGGCTGCTCACCGGACAGACACCGGTCGACACCTGGCAAGCGCCGAGCTATGAGAACTGGACGCTGGTGCGCCGCGAACTGATGAACCCCGACAGCAGCGGCTCGCCGGTCTACCTGTTGGGCCTGAGCGCACCGAGCACCAGCAGTTGGCTGGCCGGCGACCTGGTGGAAGTGCTGCCGCGCAATTGCGCATGGGCGGTCGAGCACTTCCTCGACGGCCTCGGCATTCGTGGCGAAACCCGGGTAACGATCAACGGCCTCGAAGAGCCGCTGGAAGTGGCCCTCGCCTCACGCCAATTGCCTGAACACCGCGCGCATCTGGTCGGCCTGCACGCGCAGGCGCTGGTGGATGCGATGGTGCCGTTGGCGATGCGCGAGTACTCGATTGCCTCGATCGCCGCTGACGGTGTGCTGGAGCTGATCGTGCGTCAGGAACAGCACCCCGATGGCCGCCTGGGCATCGCTTCCGGCTGGCTGACCGAACACGCCGCGGTCGGCGGCAACATCAGCCTGCGCGTGCGCCGCAACAGTGGCTTCCACCTGCCGAATGAACCCGTGCCGATGATTCTGCTGGGTAACGGCACCGGCCTCGCCGGGTTGCGCAGCCTGCTCAAGGCACGGATCGCCGAGGGTCAACAGCACCACTGGCTGCTGTTCGGCGAACGTAATCGCCAGCACGATTTCCTTTGCCGGGCGGAGCTGGAAGAGTGGTTGATCAACGGCGATCTGGCACGCCTGGACCTCGCGTTTTCACGGGACCAGGCACAGAAGATTTACGTCCAGGATCGCCTGCGTGAATCCGCTGACGAGTTGAAGCAATGGCTGGCCGACGGTGCAGTGATCTACATCTGCGGCAGCCTTCAAGGCATGGCCTCTGGCGTGGATCAGGCACTCAACGACATCCTCGGCGCCGCCGAAGTCGAGCGCCTGATCGAACAGGGGCGCTACCGCCGCGACGTGTACTGACTCACTTCTGTAGGAGCTGCCGCAGGCTGCGATCTTTTGATTTTGTTTTTAAGAGCAAGATCAAAAGATCGCAGCCTGCGGCAGCTCCTACAGGTGGAGTGATCAGACTGGCTGCAACTTCTGCTCGAACACCGCAACACCATTCAAATCCCGCAACACCACACTCATCTCCCCGCTCTGCCCCTCGATATTCACCTCGCCAAAAAACTGAAACCCGGCAAACGGTGAAGCATTCTGGGTCGGCGGCGCCTTCTGGAACACCACTTCCGGGCCAAAGGTCTTGTCCAGTGGGTTGGGCCCGAAACTCCCCGCATTCAGCGGCCCGGCGACAAACTCCCAGAACGGTTCGAAATCCTGAAACGCGGCGCGATCGGGGTGGTAGTGATGCGCCGCGCAGTAATGCACGTCCGCCGTCAGAAACACGAAGTTGCGCACCTGCTGCGCCCGCAGAAAACCGAGCAGCTCGGCAACTTCCAGCTCGCGGCCCTGAGCCGGGCCAGGATCACCGTTGGCGACGGCTTCCCAGCGCGCCACGCCCGGGCTGACTTCACCGTCCGGCACACCGAGGCCGATCGGCATGTCGGCGGCGATCACCTTCCACTGTGCCTTGGAGTGTTTCAGCCCACGCTTGAGCCAGTCCAGTTGCTCACGCCCAAGGAACGGCTTGGCCGCGCCGAGATTGTCGTCGTTGGCGCCGCGATAGCTGCGCATGTCGAGCACGAACACATCGAGCATCGGCCCGTAACTGAGCTTGCGATAAATCCGCCCACCGCCGTCGGCCGCCTGCAAACGCATCGGTGAATATTCCAGCCAGGCCTTGCGCGCACGACCGACCAGGGTGTGGATATCTTTTTCCTGATAACGCTCGTCGAGCTGCTTGCCCGGCGACCAGTTGTTGACCACTTCGTGATCGTCCCACTGCCAGATCTGCGGCACTTCGGCGTTGAAACGGCGGATGTTTTCGTCCATCAGGTTGTAGCGGTAATTGCCGCGATAATCATCGAGAGTCTGCGCGACTTGGCTCTTGGCTTCGGTGGTGAGGTTGCGCCAGACGCGGCCACCTTCGGTGGTCAGTTGCGCCGGTACGGGGCCGTCGGCGTAGATGGTGTCGCCGCTGTGGATAAAGAAGTCCGGCAGGCGCAGACGCATGGATTCGTAGATGCGCATGCCGCCGATGTCCGGGTTGATGCCGAAACCCTGGCCGACGGTGTCACCGCTCCAGACGAAACGGATGTCACGCCGCGCCGTCGGTGCGCTGCGCAAGTGACCGAGCCACGGTTCGCTGGCGACGCCGGTCTGCGCGTCTTTGAAATACACCCGATAGAAAATCGCCTGATCGGCGGGCAGCCCGGTCAGTTCGACCCGGGCGGTGAAATCGGTGCGCGCATCGGCCAATGGCGAGACGACCCGGCGCGGGTGGCGAAACTGGCTGCGGGTGTCCCACTCGACCACCATCCGCGCCGGACGGTCGCTGCGGCTCCAGATCATCGCGCGGTCGCCCTGCAGGTCACCGGATTGCACGCCGTCAGTCAGTTGCGGCCGATCCTTGACCGACGCGATCACTGCCGGCGCCAGCCCCGGCATCAGCAGCCCGGCACCCACCACTTGCATGACCCGCCGCCGCCCCGGATTGAAATCGCTCATGCTGTTCTCCCTGAAAAAAGGAAAACTTAAGCACGGCTGTGTGAACTCGCCATGACACCACTAACCATTGTGGGAGCGAGCCTGCTCGCGAAAGCGGTGTGCCAGTCAACATACATGTCGCTGGCAGACTGCATTCGCGAGCAGGCTCGCTCCCACAGGGGATTTTTGTTGTCAGTCAGGCCTTGGCGGGTTCCAGCGCCAGCTCGACGGCCTCTGGGCGTTTGACCGTCGCATAGACCAGAGCGGTCAACAAACTCCCCGCGACAATCGCCAGCAGATACAACAACGCATGATTGATCGCATTCGGGATCGCCAACACAAACAGGCCACCGTGCGGCGCCATCAGTTTGCAGCCGAAATACATCGACAGAGCGCCGGTCAACGCACCGCCAGCGATGCTCGCCGGGATCACCCGCAGCGGGTCCTTGGCGGCAAACGGAATCGCCCCTTCGGAGATGAAGCACAGCCCCAGCACCAGCGCCGCTTTACCGGCCTCGCGCTCGGTCTGGGCGAACTTGCGCCGGGCGATGAAGGTGGCGATGCCCAGCCCGATCGGCGGCACCATGCCGGCGGCCATGGTCGCGGCCATCGGCGCATAACTCTGCGAGGCCAGCAGGCCCACCGAGAACGCATACGCGGCTTTGTTGATCGGGCCGCCGAGGTCGACGCACATCATGCCGCCGAGCAATACGCCAAGCAGGATCGCGTTGGTCGTGCCCATGCTGTCGAGGAAATGCGTGAGCGCCGCGAGCATGCCGGCGACCGGTTTGCCCACCACGTAGATCATCACCAGCCCGGTGAACAGGCTGGCGAACAACGGGATGATCAGAATCGGTTTGAGCGCTTCAAGACTCTGCGGCAAGGCGACATAACGACTGATCGCCTTGGCCGCATACCCGGCAATAAACCCGGCGACGATACCGCCGATGAACCCTGCTCCGAGCGTACTGGCGAGCAAACCACCGATCATCCCCGGCGCCAGGCCCGGACGGTCGGCGATCGAATAGGCGATGTAACCGGCGAGCAGCGGCACCATCAGCTTGAACGCAGTCTCGCCGCCGATCTGCATCAGCGCCGCCGCCAGCGTGCCTTCTTCCTTGAACGCGGTGATGCCGAAGACGAACGACAACGCGATCATCAAACCACCGGCTACCACCATCGGCAGCATGAACGACACACCGGTCAGCAGGTGTTTGTAGACCCCGGTTTTCTCCTGCTTGGCCGGTGCCTTGCCGTCACTCGCGGCGCTCTCCACCTGAGCTTCGGCGAGGGCCTTTTTCAGTGTCGCTTCGGACTGCTTGAGCGCAATGCCGGTGCCGCAACGGTAGATCTTCTTGCCGGCGAAACGCTCGGTGGCGACTTCGATGTCGGCCGCCAGCAACACCACGTCCGCCTCGGCAATCGCCGTGGCGCTGAGCGGGGTTTTCGCGCCGACCGAACCCTGGGTTTCGACGTGCAGTTCATAGCCCAGACGCTTGGCCGTCTGCTGCAACGCCTCGGCCGCCATGAAGGTGTGGGCGACGCCGGTCGGGCACGCGGTGATGGCGACGATGCGCGGCGCACGTTGCGCAGCGGGCGCCGGGACAGCGTCAGAGGCGACGTACACTTCAGCCTCTTGCGCCCCCCGGCGTAGCACCGCTTCCACATCCTGCAGCGCTTGCGCCGGGGCAATGCGGAACACGCGCTTGCCGACGAAACGTGTCATGTCGATGTCGCCGGTGACCACCAGCAGCACCCACTCCGCCGCCGCAATGGTCGCGGCCGACAGTTCACGTTCCGGGTGCGCCGCATCCACCACTTCAACGCTGGTGCTCCAGCCCTGACGCTGGGCTGCCGCGTCGAGCAGACGGGCGCACAGCACACTGGTGACCATGCCGTTCGGGCAGGCCGTGACAATGGCTAACTTCATGACAAACCCTCTTATTGTTCTGTCAGGGGACGCACGCGCACGCCCTGTTCGAGCCGCGCCAGTTGCGCGGTGTCGTTGATGCCAAAACCGATCTGCGTCACCGCCATCGCGGCAATCGCCGTGGCGCTGCGCAAGGTCTGCTCGGGCGTATCGGCGCTGAGCAGACCGTGGAGCATGCCGGCCAGCAACGAGTCACCAGCACCCACCGTGCTGGCGACCGTCACCTTGGGCGGCGTGGCATGCAGCGCCGCACCGACGCTGAACCAGTTCACGCCATCGGCACCATGGGAAATCACCACATGCTCGATGCCCTTGGCGTGCAAGCACGCCGCCGCCTGTGCTTCGGCAGCGTGCGAGACCACATCGCAATCCAGTGCATCGGCGAGTTCTTCGGTGTTCGGCTTGATCAGCCACGGGCGCGCTTCAATGGCCGCGCGCAAGGCTTCGCCGCTGCTGTCGAGGGCGACTTTCAGGCCGAGTTCGTTCAGCCGTTCGATCAGCTCGCGCAACCACTGCGCGGTGACGCCACGCGGCAAACTGCCGGCCACCACCACCGCATCATGCCCCGGTGCAATCTGCACCAGACGATCGAGCAGCGCCTGCTGGGCCGCCGCGTCGACCACCGGCCCCGGGCCGTTGATGTCGGTGATGCGCCCGTCGTGCTCGGCGACCTTGATGTTGCTGCGCGTCTCGCCCGGCACGCGGATGAACGCGTCGACAAAGCCGCGCTTGGCGAACAAGGTTTCGAAGGCCTGCAGATTGTCTTCGCCGAGAAAACCGCTGACCGTCAGTTGATGCCCGAGGTCCGCGAGCACCTGGGCGACGTTTACGCCCTTGCCGGCGGCATGGGTGTGCATCTCGTCGCTGCGGTTGACCTGACCGGCCTCCAGGCGCGGCAGCTCGACCGTGAGGTCCAGCGCCGGGTTGAGGGTCAGGGTGAGAATCTTGGCCATTACAGGGCCTCCACTAATGCACGCACTTCGTTCGCGCTGCCCACGATGAGGGCGTGTTGAGCAAGGGTTTGCGCCTGGGTCAGGCTGAGTTCGCGGATGCGCGCCTTGACCTCGGCGATGCTGCGCCCGGACACGCTCAGCTCATCGACGCCGAGGCCGACCAGCACCGGCACCGCCAGCGGATCTGCCGCCAGCTCGCCGCACACGCCAACCCATTTGCCATGGGCATGCGCGGCGCGCACGGTGATGTCGATCAGTTGCAGCACCGCCGGGTGCAGGCCATCGGCCTGGGCCGAGAGCGTCGGGTGCCCCCGGTCGATGGCCAGGGTGTATTGCGTCAGGTCGTTGGTGCCGACGCTGAAGAAATCGACTTCTTTCGCCAACACCGGCGCCAGCAAGGCCGCGGACGGCACTTCGATCATGATCCCCAGTTGCAGGTCCGCAACCGGGATTTCCAGGCGCAGGCGCTCGGTCATGTCTCGGGCCTGGCGCCATTCTTCGACGCTGCCGACCATCGGGAACATGATGCGCAACGGCCGGTTGTCCGCCGAACGCAGCAAGGCACGTAGTTGCGCTTCCATGACCTGCGGACGCTGCAACGTGAGGCGAATGCCGCGTACGCCGAGGAACGGGTTTTCTTCCTTGGCGATCGGCCAATACGGCAGCGGTTTGTCGCCACCGACGTCCAGCGTACGCACCACCAGCGGCCGTCCGGCGAGGCCATCGAGGACGCGGCGGTATTCTGCCTCCTGAGTGGCTTCGTCCGGCGCTTGCGGGTGAGCCATGAAAATCAGTTCGGTGCGCAACAGACCAATGCCTTCGGCGCCCTGCTCCACCGCAGCGGTGACCCCGGCGCTTTCGCCGATGTTGGCGAACACTTCCACGGCGTGGCCATCGGTGGTGTGCGCCGGTTGGTGGCGTTGTTCGGCGGCAGCCTTGAGGCGCTGCTCACGGGTGTCACGTTCTTCGGCGGCGCGTTGCAGGGTCGCGGCGTCGGCGTCGACGTGCAGGCGACCGCGCTGGCCGTCGAGCAGCAACGGCGTGCCGGGTTTGAGCAACAACACCGCAGCACCGGCGCCCACCAGCGCCGGGATGCCCAAGGCACGGGCGACGATGGCGCTGTGTGCGGTGGCGCCGCCACGCGCGGTGAGAATCCCCGCGACGCGCGCCGGATCGAGTCGCGCCACGTCCGACGGGCCGACCTCGTCCATCACCAGAATGTACGGTTGCTCCGGTTCGCTCGGCGTCTGCACACCACAGAGTTGCGCCAGAACCCGGCGCCCGATGTCACGCAGGTCCGCCGCCCGCTCGGCGAGCAACGCGTCCTGCAAAGATTCCTGTTGTCGGGCCGCCGCTTCGATCACTGCCATCCACGCCGCTTCGGCGCTTTCGCCTTGCTTGAGGCGGGTGTCGACTTCGTCGGTCAATTCCGGGTCGTCGAGCATTTCCTGGTGGGTGATGAAGATCTCGCGAATTGCCTTGGCTTTGCTGCGTTCGATCAAACCCTGAATGTCGCGGCGCACATCGTCCAGCGCTTGCTTGAGGCGTTCACGCTCGATGGCGGCGGACTCGCCGCGCAGCGGGTAATCGATGGCTTGCTGCACCTGAATGTGCGCCGGGCCGATGGCGATGCCCGGCGCGGCGGGGATCGCCTGCAACTGCGCGCCGGACGCCGGGGCGATCAGCACTTCGGCGATATTGGCAATGACTTCGCGTTGCTGGCTTACCGCTGGCAGTGGTTCGACTTCTTCACCCAGGCCTTCTTCGATGGCGGCCAAGAGCGCCGGCAAGGCGTCGGCGGCGATGCTCGGTTCAGCGATCAACTCCAGCACCTGACCGCGACGGGCACCGAGGCTGAGCAGCTTGCTCAGGCTCTTGACCGACACGGCGCTGTCCTGGCTGTCGACGATGCGCACGCGAATTTCGCCGTCGAAACTCTTCGCCAGTTGCGCGAGGATCTTCGCCGGGCGTGCGTGCAGACCGTGGGCGTTGGCCAGCGCGATGCGGGCGCTCGGCCAGTCGGCGGGCAGTTCGCCGCCGAGCACTTCGAGGACTTTGCGGCTGCTGGTGGCGCGGCCCAATTCATGGCCACGACCTTCAATCAACAACGCGCACAGACGTTCAAGCAAGGCCTGATGCGCTTCACCGAGACTGGCCAGACAAAACAGACCGCTGAGCGGCTGGCCGAGGTAGCGCATCGGTTTGTCCGGGGTGACGAAGGCCAGACCCGGACGCTTCACGGTTTGTTCGCTGTGCAGCCACCACAGGCCATCGCCCAGCGGCAGCGCTTCGACTTGCTGCAATACGCCGGCAAAGCCGTTGCTCACACAATCGGCCTGACGCAACAGACGCGCGCCACGCCAGACCAGTTCTTCGAAATCATCTGCCGACACGCCGAGACCGATCATCTGGGCATCCAGCGCCAATTCCTGCGGTGCGCCTTGCAGCAGTTTCAACAGCGCTTCCGGGGAGCTGGCGCGGCGCAGGGCTTGGCCCAGATCGGTCTCGCCGAGGGCGCGGGTCAGCAGTTGCAGCAGGCGCAAGTGTTCGTCGGATTTGGCCGCAATGCCGATCGCCAGATAAACGATCTGCCCATCGCCCCAATCCACGCCCTCGGGAAACTGCATCAGGCGCACGCCGGTGGCGAATACCTGATCGCGGGTCTCGGGCGTACCGTGGGGGATGGCAATACCTTGACCAAGAAAGGTCGAGCCCTGGGCTTCCCGGGCCTGCAAGCCGGCGAGGTAGCCATCGGCGACCAGACCATCGGCCACCAGGTGATTGGCGAGCAATTGCAGGGCGGCGGGTTTATCCACGGCCGATTGGCCCATGGATATCTGCTCTATAGTGAGCTCGAGCATGCGATCTCCTTTTTGGCACATGGATGCGCCAGGTATTGTTTTGAATAGTCACAGCTTAGGCGCTGGTCAGCCTGCTTTTCAGCAGCAGTTTTGGCGGTTTCACGGCAGAACCGGCCAAAGGCGTCTAAAACGTAGAAAATACGCTTGCTGAAACGTTTAATCTAGATTGATCGGCACGTTACTCGATAATGTCTCATCCTTGAAGTCCAACTTGTCGGATGCGCTGCGACAATAGTCGCCTGCCCTAATCGGGTAGGATTGGCGAAAATGTCGGGGCTAGCTCGAAAAAACAAGGAAATACCGGGTTGAAACTCAGTGATATCGCGCGGTTGGCCGGAGTGTCCGTGACCACCGCCAGCTACGTCATCAACGGCAAGGCCGAACAGCAACGCATCAGCACCGCGACCGTCGAGCGGGTGCGTGCGGTGGTCGAGCAGCACGGCTTCACGCCCAATCCACAAGCGGCCGGGCTGCGCAGTCGGCACACGCGCACCTTGGGGTTCATCCTGCCGGACCTGGAAAACCCCAGTTACGCGCGGATCGCCAAACTGCTGGAACAAGGTGCCCGGGCGCGCGGCTATCAGCTGCTGATTGCCAGTTCCGACGATGCGCCGGACAGCGAGCGCCAGTTGCTGCAACTGTTCCGCGCCCGCCGCTGCGATGCGCTGATCGTCGCCAGTTGCCTGCCGGCCGGTGACGACAGTTACCGTCAGTTGCAGGCCAAGGGGCTGCCGATCATCGCCATCGACCGGGTCATGGAACCGGAGCATTTCTGCTCGGTGATCAGTGACGACCGTGAAGCCAGCCTGCACCTGACCCAAAGCCTGCTCGACCCGCAGCCAAAACAGATCGTGCTGCTCGGCGCGCGACCGGAGCTGAGCATTAGCCAGGAACGTGCCGCCGGGTTCAAGCAAGCCTTGGTCGATTTCAAAGGCGACGTGCTGGTCGAACACGCCGAGTCCTTCAGCCGCGAGTGCGGCAAGCAGTTGATGGAAGAACTCCTGCAGCGTCTGGGGCATTTGCCGGATGCGCTGGTGACCACCTCCTACGTGCTGCTGCAAGGCGTGTTCGATGCTCTGCATGACTTCCCGCTCAAATCCCGTCCGCTGCGCCTCGGCACCTTCGGTGACACGCAGTTGCTGGACTTCCTGCCGCTGCCCGTCAACGCCATGGCCCAGCAGCACCAGTTGATCGCCGACAAGGCACTGGAACTGGCGCTGGCTGCCGTCGAGCAATCCGAATACGAGCCCGGTGTGCAGGCCATCGCCCGTACCTTCAAGCAGCGTATTCACCGGGACTGAACCGTGGAGCTGATCGACAGCCACACCCACCTCGACTTCCCCGACTTCGACGCCGACCGCTCGGCGTTGCTCGCCGAAAGCCGTGCCCTCGGGGTGCGGCGGATGGTGGTGCTGGGGGTCCATGAAGGCAACTGGCAACGGGTGTGGGATCTGGTCCAGGACGATGCCGAGCTGTACGCGGCATTCGGTCTGCACCCGGTGTACCTCGATCAGCATCGCCCGCAGGATCTGACCGCGTTGGGCGACTGGCTGACCCGCCTGCACGGCCATCGGCAGTTGTGCGCGGTGGGCGAGATCGGTCTGGATTACTTCATCGAAACCCTCGACCGCGAACGCCAGCAGACGCTGTTCGACGCGCAGCTGCAACTGGCGGCGGACTTCGAGCTGCCGGCGCTGATCCACGTGCGCCGCAGCCACGCGGCGGTGATCGCCACGCTCAAGCGCTTCAAGCTCAAACGCGCTGGCATCATCCATGCCTTCGCCGGCAGCCGTGAAGAGGCGCGCGAATACATCAAACTCGGTTTCAAACTCGGACTGGGTGGAGCACCGACCTGGCCGCAGGCGTTGCGCATGCATCGGGTGTTGGCGGATCTGCCGCTGGCGTCGATCGTGCTGGAAACCGATTCACCGGACATGGCCCCCGCGATGTTCCCCGGCCAGCGCAACAGCCCCGCGCACCTGCCGGCAATCTGCACGGCGCTCGCCGAACTGATGAAGATCAGCCCACAGCAACTGGCCGTCGCCAGCACCGCCAACAGCTGCGAAGTGTTCGGCTGGTAATCAGTCGCGGTGAGCCTTGGCCGCGTCGAGGATCAAGGTCATGTGCTGGCGATGGTGAACAAAGCGCAGCAGCGCGAAGTACACGAAAATCACGATCAGTGATGCGTTCAGCTGTTCAGTCACGCTGAGCAGCCCGATCCATTCCATGACCAGCGCTACCAGCAATGCGGTGCACACCGTCAGTGACGCACTGAAACGCAACAGTCCCAGCGAATCGAGAGATCGGAAGCGTTTGATCTGTTTCGGGCAGCGCAACTCCAGGCTTTTCTGGCAGTGCGCGCAGGTGAACGGTTCGTTGATCGCGATGGCATTCAGTTGCCACGGCTTGAGCCCTTGCGTGGTCTGGCAATGAGCACAACGGCCCTGGATCCCCAGGGTTGCAACGGACATGAGCGGCCTCCTCGACGCAGTCAGCGGAACAGGGATACTGGCTCATTAATGACGAAAAGCCAGCCGTCGAAAGAAAACAGGATTTGGCTTACAAACGTAAGGATCAATGCATTACAAAATGTTCTGACATCACCCTTGCAGGCGTGAACCCTGTGGCGAGGGGATTCATCCCCGATGGGACGCGAAGCGTCCCCCATGTCTGTAAGTGATCAGGGACTGCTGCGCAGTCCATCGGGGATGAATCCCCTCACTACAGGGCCTTGCGCCGGGTCAGGATTCAGACGCGGAACGCGCTGATCAACTGCTTGAGTTCCACCACCTGCGCCGACAGGGCCCGGCTGGCATCCTCGGTCTGATGCGCGCCTTGGGCCGTGCGCTCGCCGGCGCGGTTGATCTCGACGATGTTCTGGTCGATGTCGTGCGCCACGGCGGTCTGTTGCTCCACGGCAGCAGCGATCTGCTGGTTCTGGTCGACGATCATGCCCACCGCGCCAAGAATGTTTTCCAGCGCCTGCTGGACCTTTTCCGACTGCCCGACCGTGCCATTGGCCATCTGATGGCTGACACCCATGGCTTTCACTGCCGCGCCGACCCCACCGTGCAGCTTGGTGATCATCTGCTCGATTTCTTCGGTCGATTGCTGGGTGCGCTTGGCCAGGGTGCGCACCTCGTCCGCGACCACGGCGAACCCACGCCCCTGCTCACCGGCGCGGGCCGCTTCGATGGCGGCGTTGAGCGCCAGCAGGTTGGTTTGCTCGGCGATGCTCTTGATCACTTCCAGCACGCGGCTGATCGACTGGCTGTCACTGGCCAGTTGGTTGATCACCCGCACTGACTGATCGATCTCGCTGGCCAGCGCGGCAATGCTGCCCTGCTGCGACTCGACCAGCCCGCGACCGCTGATGGTTTCGTCGTTGACGCTGTGGGCGCTGCTCACCGCCGCCGCTGCGCTGCGTGCCACTTCCAGCGAGGTCGCCGACATCTGGTTCATCGCCGTCGCCACTTGCTCGATCTGCGTGCGCTGTCCAGCCACCGCCTGATTGCTTTGTGCGGAGACATTTTCCACCTGCCCGGCCTGACGCTCGACTTCGCTCACGGTATGACCAACCCGTTCGATCAGGTCGTGGATCTTCCTCACCGTGCCATTGAAAACCTCGCCCAGCTCGCCGAGTTCATCACGGCTCTGCGCGACGAAATTGACCGTCATGTCACCGGCCGCGACCTTGTCCATCATCGCGCCCAGACGTTTGAGCGTGGTGCGGGTCGATGCGTAGAAACCGCCGTAGAGATAGAAAATCAGCACGAACACCACCGTCAACGCCACAGCCTGCAACAGCATGTGCGTACGGTTTTGCGCCAGGCGTTGCTGCAATTGGGTCTCGAGGAATTTCAGGGTCGCGTCGTTGAGCTGGTAGGTCATGTCCATCAACCCGGTGACCTGGTCGTAGAACGCCTGCCACGGGGTATCGAGGGTCTCGGCAACCACCACTTTTTCTTCGAACAGTTCGCTGGCCTGCTTGAGCGACGCCTTGCTGCTGTCGGCCTGAGCACTGAGGCCGGCGCGTGCGGCTTTGCTCGAGTCGAGGGCGTCCGCCAGTTTCAGGGCGTACTCGGCCTGAAGTTTTTCGATCTGCGCCAGCAACTCGTCGAAACGGGTGCTCGACGAGCTATTGAGAAAGCCCTGGCCCAACGAATACGAACCGATGGCGCGGCCTTCACCGAGGGTCTGGGTCACCGCCGGCGTAATGTTAGTCACCAGTTCGCTGAGCTGACGGATGTCGCCCTGATTGTCACGGCTCAGACCGGCCTGACTGGCGATGATCTGGCTGAAGATCTGCGCGTTGCCCAGCAGTTTGCCGATCATCCCGCTTTTGCTTTGCAGGGAATTTTCTGCCTGCTGGGCCTTGAACGCGCTGATCATTTCATCGCGTTTACCGTCGAACACCTTGATCTGCTCCGGATCCTCGGTCGTCGCCTTCAGCCCTTGCAGACGCGCCAGCACGGCTTGTTCCAGACTGCTGATCTGCGCCTCGAGATTGTCGGCCTTGCCGGACTGGCCGAGGATGACGTTGATTTGCACCCGGTTATTGAGGGTTTCCAGATCCCGGCGCAGGGTCAGGCTGCTGCCCAGCAGGTCGAGGCTCTGCAACTCGACGCGAGTGCCCTGGAATTCGCGATAGGAATCGCGCACCAGATAAAAATTGGTCACCAGCATCGGCACCAGAAACAGCACGCTGATCAGGCTGAACTTCATGCCGAAGCTCAGACGGTTCATCAGCGAGACGGCGGGATAGAGCAAGCTCTTCACTGGAAGTCTCCCTTGGCTTTTCTTGTTTTTATTGGCAGGCGCGGGGCGACAGCAGATAGCCACTATCGGGCGCTGTCTCTGTATAGCTCAAATCGAGGGGAGGTTTTGTAACTTAAGGTTAACGACTGCCTGGGCAGATCGCTCACCCTGTGGCGAGGGAGCTTGCTCCCGCTCGGCTGCGCAGCAGACGCAAATCGCCTGGACGCGTTGTTAATGATGAACAGCGAGGGCGGCTTCGCCACCCAGCGGGAGCAAGCTCCCTCGCCACAATGAATTTCCCTGAGGGATCAGTGAATCAAGACTGTCCACAAGGCAAACCCGGCATACCACAGCACCGCCGCGCGCAGCAGCAGCTCCCACAGACAATCGAGGGTGTTGATGCCTTCAGGCCCGACCACCGGCGGCGGGATCTCGCCGGCAGCCAGCCCGACCTTGCTGATCAGGTGCGCCGCGCTGATGTTCCAGTTCAGCAGCTCGTGCAACATCACCCGACTGACCGCGACGAAGTTGCCGACCAGGGCAAAGCTGGCAGCCAACAGACGCACCGGCACCCAGTCGAAGGCATGGCGCAACTGCCCCGCCCTTTCCACCACCGCCGGACTCTGCCCATGCTCTTGCGCCAGGGCCAGCAAGCGATAGGCCAGCGCTGCCACCGGACCGAGCACGAAATACCAGAAGATCACCGCGAAGAAGCTCTGATAGGCCTGCCACAAGAGATGGCCCTGTACCTGATCCAGCAACTGCTCGCCGCTGTCGGCGCAGATGTCCAGATCACGCTTGGCCACGTGTGCGGCGGCTTGCAGGTCTTCGCGGCGCCAGGCGTCACGGAACGGCCCGAGACCGCCGAGCAGATCACCGCGCCCCAAAGCGTAAATCACCACCAGTAAGTGCACCGGCAAGGCCAGCAAGCCGTACGCCACCGGTTCCAGCACCAGCAGCAACAAGCCGAGCAGTGCCACCGGCAGCAACACCAGAATCGTCAGCACCAGCCACGGCCGCTGGGCCAGACGCGCGCTGCTTTCGAGTTTGTGCAGTTCGCGAATCCATCCGCCGTCGCGTTGAACCCGATGGCGCAGGGCCGAGAACTTCTCGATCCAGAGCGCCAGCAGTAACACCAGAAAACTCATTGTCCTTCCTCTTGTGCCAGGGCGGCGCGGTAACGCGCCCAGTCGAATGCCGGGCCAGGATCAGTCTTGCGCCCGGGTGCGATGTCGCTGTGCCCGCAGATACGGGCGCCGGTGATAGCCGGAAATGCTGTTTGCAGCTGACGGGTCAGCGTGATCAACGCCTGATACTGCGCATCGGTAAAGGGCAGATCATCGGTGCCTTCGAGCTCGATGCCCACGGAAAAATCGTTACAGGTTTCGCGGCCTTCGAACATTGACACGCCAGCATGCCACGCCCGCTCAAGACAGGAGACAAACTGGGTGACGCTGCCGTCACGTTCGATCAGAAAATGCGCCGAGACGCGCAGGTCGGCGATCCCTGCAAAATAGGGATGCTCGGTGACATCCAGGCGATTCTGGAAAAATTCCTGCACCTTGCCGGTGGCGAACTGCGCCGGCGGCAGGCTGATGTTGTGAATCACCAACAGGGAAATTTCGCCCGCAGGGCGTTCATTGAAGTTGGGCGATGGGCAGACCTGCACCCCGTGACACCACCCGCTAGCGGGATCCAACTGCATACCGATTCCTTCAACGCCGACTGTGTTGGCGCCCAGTATGCCGCGATCGGCCCCTGGCGCGCGATCACTTGCCGCGATTGAGTCGTCGCAGATTGCCGAGCACCGACGCCAGCGCGCGGTCGAACAGCAAGGTGTCATCCAGCGCACGCACCGCGCCGCGGCGGAACTCCAGGGCCAGGCCGATGCGGCTGCGCTCCAGCACTTTCATCCCGGTGCGGTCGACAAACACATACTTGCCAGTGGTTTCGATGATCGCCGCCAGCTTGCAGCGCAGGGTGTGCTCGTCGTCCTCCTGGAACGCGACCCAACTGCCCACGCGCAACTGATCGACCTGCCGCAGCCCCGCGTCATCCTGGGCAAGACCTGTGGGGTTCAGGCTGCCTGAGCCTTCGTCGGCCGTGCGCAGGGTAATGTGCTGCGACACCTCGACCAACGCCGCCTCGGCTGGATCCTGCTCGGCGGCCGGGTCGAGCAAGCGCACATGCAACGCTTCCAGTTCGCTGAAAAATTCGCTGGTGGCAAACGGATCGAACGCCGAACTGCTCAAGCCGTCGCGCAGTGACTTGAGCAAGCCCGGTACCAGCGCCAGCAAACGCATGCCAGCGTCTGCCTCGTCATGCCGCTGAACGCTCCAGATCAGTTGCTCCAGGGTCTGTACATCGGCCTGCCATTCGGCGGACTGATCACCGTGCTTGAGGCACGTCAGCAGCAACACCTTGCTCCAGGCATCGCCGACGAACGTCACCACCGACGGTGGCAAGACTTTACCCAGCAGCGCCTGATTCACTGCCTGTTCGACCCGCTGCCGGGCCAGTTCGGTTTTCGCCCGCCCCTCTTCGGCGTCGCGCAAACGCTGCTCAAGCAATTCACTGCGCCGACGCTCATCGCTGGTGAAGGCCAGAAAGTCCGCGAGCAATTCAGAGAAGATCGCCGGGTCGTCAACAAACTCGCTCAGCAGGCGTTGCACCACTTGTTCAATACGCAGATACAGGCTGTCACGCGCCTCGCCGGTGCAATCACCCCAGCCCATGGCCGCATCGGCGATCTCATTGAGCAGGCGCCGCGCCGGATGGCTGCTGCGGCTGAAGAAGCTCTTGTCGAGCACCGCGACCTTGAGCATCGGAATCTGCAGACGGGCGATCAGCGCCTTGAGGGAATCCGGCAGGTTGCGGTCCTCAAGGATGCATTCGAAGACCATGGCGATCAGGTTGATCACGTCCTCGTCGGCGCCATCGACGATGCGCGACTTGCCGCTCCGGACGCTGACCCGCGTCAGCAATTGTTCGAGCTGGTTGCGCAGATCGAAGTCATCCTGCGCCGCCAGCGCCGGGACGTACTGTTGCAGGTGCGAGAGCAGGCGCAGCAGGTCGCGGGTGCTGATCGGCTGCGTCGCAACGCTCGGCTCCAGGGTCGGGGCGACACTGCCGCGTACGTGCAGGAGCAGCTCCTGCAGCGCGGCGAAGACTTCTTGCACGCCTTCGTCGGCGGGTGCCGGCTCGTCGCCTTCTTCGCTGCTGATGCTCGCTGCGGCACGCTCGATCGCGCGGCGTGCCGGGGCCGGCTTCAAATCGGGCAATACGCCGGTGGCGATCAGCAATTGATTGGCCTCGGCGTATAACTGCTCGATATCTGCCAACACATAGCGCTCGAACAGTTTGAGCAGGATCAGCTTGACCTTGATCTCCACGCCCAGATTGCGACCGGCCTGCAGGAAAAACTCGCAGAGCATCGCCGGGCCGAGCGGGTTGTGCTGATCGTCGATGTGTTTGCCAAGCAGCGCGTTGAGCCGCGCCGTCAGCTGATCGAGGGCAAAGCCATCGCGCTTGAGCACCCGGCCGACCATGGTCTCGACCGCCACGCTGCGCTCCATGTCATCGGTGCGCGGCGCCGACTCCTCAAACATCAGTGAATCGGGCAGGGTCTGCTGTACGGCGTCGTACTGGATGAGGGCAACGAAGGCTTCGAAGAATTGCTCGAGAAACCCGCGCTCAATGTTTTTGCGCTTGAGGCGCAGGTCGCGCATGGCTTCGAAAAAGATGTTCTGTTCGACGTCGTTACGCGCCCGGTCGGCCATCTCGAACAGGGTGTCGTCGGCGTTATCGAACAACTCCTGCAAACCATGACGCAGTTGCTGGGCAGCCTTGTCGCGAACCTGAAGCAGAATCACAGGCAGGCGGGCGAGCGGCGAGTGGTTCGCCTGATCGGTAGCAGCCTTGTGCAAAGCCACTACATTCCCGTCGTTGTGCATCCAAGCCTCCTGAAACGGTGATTCTTCTGTCACTTACAGGGCAATCCCTGTGAGAGCGAGGTTCCCAGACAGACGTCAAAGCTATGACGTCAAATGCAAGGCGGATTATCTTGCAAAACTTGTCCCGGGCGCTACAGCTCTCAGGGTTTCCCCTATACCCGCGCCCCCCCTCCAGTGACCACGAATAACGGTGCTTTGCTCACGGGAAATCGACCAGTTGCAGTCAGGCACGCGAGTTCTTGCCTTGGGTTGGCTCCTGCCATACCCCTATAATCGGCGCACTTAGTTTGTGGAGCCCGTTATGCCGAATCTACGTCTCGCCGATTTGACCGCCGAAATCGAAGCCAACGTGCGCCGTGCGTTGCTCGAAGACATCGGCAGCGGCGACATCACCGCGCAACTGATCCCCGCCGAACGTCTGGCCAAAGCCACCATCATCACTCGCGACGACGCTGTTATCTGCGGTACGGCGTGGGTCGACACCGTGTTTCGCCAGCTCGATCCGCGCGTCGCGGTGCATTGGCAGGTACGTGACGGTGAACGGGTGAAACCCAATCAACCACTGTTTCACCTGGAAGGCCCGGCCCGTTCGCTGCTGACCGGCGAGCGCAGTGCGCTGAACTTCTTGCAGCTGCTGTCCGGCGTGGCCACGCGGGCGCAGTATCTGGCGGACTTCGTAGCGCAGACTCAGGTCAAGTTGCTGGATACCCGCAAGACCCTGCCGGGCCTGCGTCTGGCGCAGAAATACGCGGTGACCTGCGGCGGTTGCCACAACCACCGCATCGGCCTCTACGACGCGTTCCTGATCAAGGAAAACCACATCGCCGCCAGCGGTGGCATCGCCCAGGCCATCGCCGCCGCGCACAAGATCGCGCCGGGCAAACCGGTGGAAGTCGAAGTGGAAAGCCTGGAGGAACTGAAGGAAGCGCTGGCAGCCGGCGCCGACATCATCATGCTCGACGAGCTGAGCCTGGATGACATGCGCGAAGCCGTGCGCCTGAACGGCGGCAAGGCCAAACTGGAAGCCAGCGGCGGTATCAACGAAAGCACGCTGCTGCCGATCGCCGAGACCGGGGTGGATTACATCTCGATCGGTGCGATGACCAAGGATGTGAAGGCGGTGGATCTGTCGATGCGTCTGAGCCTCTGAAGCCGTCACGCAATAAAAAACGCCAGCCCGGTTGAGGCTGGCGTTTTTGTTTCAAACCACCAGATTGTTCATCTCGCAGTACTCATCCCACTCGACGCCCAACACTTCGGCCGCCTCCTTGTGCAGCACAAGACGCTGAGCCTCGAACTCTTCAGGGGTGCTGGTGTACTTGAGCGTCAACTCCCACGGCTGCAAGCCCTGGGCTTCGGCTTCGTCTTCGAATGCCCACTGGATCTGGTCCTTCTGATCATCAGGACTCAGGTCCTTGATCTCTTCTTTCAGGTCCGGTACGTCCAGGACGTACTTTTCCAGTGCTAGTTCGTGACGTTGCTCTTGAGTTAATTCGGTCATGGCGTTCTCGCTGATCGTAAGAATGGAGGATGGATCTGGATCATCAAGGATCTCTCTGACGCGGATTGTCCGGCCTTCGGAACCATTCGGGATCATCTGAAAACTGCTAAGCGATGCTCATGCAGGCACCGAATATAGGACGTTTGCATGACGAATTACACGGCTCTTTACATCTGTCTCACAAAAAGTTGACCTGCGGAACATAAATCCGGATTTCAAGTCATAGCGATGTGCCATATCGGCATTCACTCTTGCTGTTCACAAGGAAAACCAGTGATGCGCAGCTTTTCGAAGATTTGTTCCGTTGTGTCTGCCAGTACCTTGCTCGCCGCCATGATGTTGCCGGCCAGCGCCATGGCGCTTGAACTGAGCAACAGCAGCTCATCCTATGGCGACAAGGTTTCGCTGATTCACAACGATTACGGCAAAGATGTCGTCATCAAAAGCGATATCAGCATCGATGAACTGCAAAAGATCCGCGATACCGTCCGCGAGCAGTCACGCCAGATTGAAGAACTCAAACGCAACAGCGGTTCCAGTTCGAATTCCAGCAGTAAGGAAATCGACGACCTGAAGAACAAGGTCAAGGATCAGGACCGTCAACTCGATACCCTCGGACGCCAAGTCGAAGACCTCAAGCGCAACAGCGGTTCGAGCTCGAATTCCGCCAGCAGCGAAATTTCCAGCCTGAAGCAGAAAATCAACGATCAGGATCGCGCCATGGATCAGCTCAAACGTACCGTCGAGGATCTGAGCCGCAAGGTGAAATAATTTTTGCCCGAGACAGGAATCGAACCTGCGACCTTCGCGTTACGAGTGCGCTGCTCTACCGGCTGAGCTACACGGGCGGTGGGCTAAACCTAGCACCGGTCTCGGGCTGCGGCAAATTTGTGCGTTGTCTTTGCTGATTATCACTTGTGGCGAGGGAGCTTGCTCCCGCTGGGCTGCGGAGCGACCAAGCTTTCTGAGGCTGATGTTTTTTACGACTGCTGCGTAGCCGGGCGGGAGCAAGCGCCCTCGCCACAAATGCGTTTATGGCAGACAAAAAAAAGCCCCGCCGTTTTCACGGCGGGGCATTTTTATTGCGCTAAAGCGATGGGGTGATTAAACGCCCGAAGCCTTGGCCGCTGCCACGTCTTTGATGGACAGCTTGATACGGCCGCGGTTGTCCACGTCCAGTACCAACACTTCCACTTCCTGGCCTTCTTTCAGGATGTCGGTGACTTTCTCTACACGAGCGTCGCTCAGCATCGAGATGTGCACCAGACCGTCCTTGCCCGGCAGGATGTTGACGAATGCGCCGAAGTCGACGATGCGCTCAACCTTACCGACGTAGATCTTGCCGATCTCGGCTTCTGCAGTGATGCTCAGAACGCGCTGACGAGCAGCTTCTGCAGCATCCTTGGTTTCGCCGAAAATCTTGATCGAGCCGTCGTCTTCGATGTCGATCGAAGCCTTGGTCTCTTCGCAGATCGCACGGATGGTCGCGCCACCTTTACCGATAACGTCACGGATCTTGTCGGTGTCGATCTTCATCGCGATCATGGTCGGAGCGTTGGCCGACAGTTCGGTACGCGACTGGCCAATGATCTGGTTCATCTGGCCGAGGATGTTCAGGCGCGCTTCCAGGGCTTGGCCCAGAGCGATTTCCATGATCTCTTCGGTGATGCCCTTGATCTTGATGTCCATCTGCAGCGCGGTGACGCCTTTGGCGGTACCGGCTACCTTGAAGTCCATGTCGCCCAGGTGGTCTTCGTCACCCAGGATGTCGGTCAGGACGGCGAACTTCTCGCCTTCTTTAACCAGACCCATGGCGATACCGGCAACCGGCGCCTTCATTGGCACGCCAGCGTCCATCAGGGCCAGGGAAGCGCCGCAAACGGAAGCCATCGAGCTCGAACCGTTGGATTCGGTGATTTCCGACACCACGCGGATGGTGTACGGGAACACGTCAGCGGCTGGCAGCATGGCCGAAACCGAACGACGCGCCAGACGGCCGTGACCGATTTCACGACGACCAGCACCACCCATGCGACCACACTCGCCCACCGAGAACGGAGGGAAGTTGTAGTGCAGCATGAACGGGTCTTTTTTCTCGCCTTCCAGGGTGTCCAGCAGCTGCGCGTCACGGGCAGTACCCAGGGTCGCAACGACCAGAGCCTGAGTTTCACCACGGGTGAACAGGGCCGAACCGTGAGTCTTCGGCAGAACGCCGACTTCGATGTTCAGCGGACGTACGGTACGGGTGTCGCGGCCGTCGATACGTGGCTTGCCGTTAACGATGTTTTCGCGAACGGTGCGGTATTCGATTTCGCCGAAAGCAGCTTTGACGTCGGCAGCCGATGGCTGGCCTTCTTCGCCGGACAGCTTGGCAACGACCTGGTCTTTCAGCTCGCCCAGACGTGCGTAGCGGTCAGCCTTGACGGTGATGGTGTAAGCCTGGGAGATCGCTTCGCCGAACTCGGCACGGATCGCGCCCAGCAGTTCGGTGGCTTCTGGAGCAGGCGCCCAGGTCCAGGTTGGCTTGGCAGCTTCAGCGGCCAGTTCTTTAACGGCGTTGATCACCACCTGGAACTCGTCGTGAGCAAACAGTACCGCGCCCAGCATCTGGTCTTCGGTCAGCTCTTTGGCTTCCGATTCAACCATCAGTACGGCGTCCGAAGTACCGGCAACGACCATGTCCAGGCTCGAAGCAGCTTGCTGCTCGTAAGTCGGGTTCAGCAGGTAGCCGGTGCTTTCGTGGAAAGCCACGCGAGCGGCGCCGATCGGGCCGTCGAACGGAATGCCGGAGATGGCCAGGGCAGCCGAGGTACCGATCATCGCAGCGATGTCCGGATCGGTCTTCTTGCTGGTGGAAACAACGGTGCAGACAACCTGCACTTCGTTCATGAAGCCTTCTGGGAACAGCGGACGGATCGGACGGTCGATCAGTCGGGAAGTCAGGGTTTCTTTCTCGGAAGGACGGCCTTCGCGCTTGAAGAAACCGCCAGGGATCTTACCGGCAGCGTAAGTCTTTTCCTGGTAGTGAACGGACAGAGGGAAGAAGCCCTTGCCTGGATCGGCTTGCTTGGCACCGACTACGGTCACCAATACGCTGACGTCGTCGTCAACGGTGACCAATACTGCGCCGGAGGCCTGACGGGCGATACGGCCAGTCTCGAGGGTAACGGTCGACTGACCGAACTGGAATTTTTTGATTACCGGGTTCACGGTGTCCTACCTTCTTTGTGGCTCTTGGGGGAACTGGTTTCTTGCGAAATTCTTGGGCAATGTCGGGAATCGGCCCGCTGACTGTCCGGGTAAAACGGTAGTGCAGATAAAACTTGAGGCTGGGAGCCTGCCAGCCACCAGCGGAAAACCGCTGATGCCTGACAGACAACCAACCTCATAGCGCAATCGCTGATTAGCGACGCAGACCCAGGCGGCCGATCAGAGCGCTGTAACGGCTCAGATCTTTGCCTTTCAGGTAGTCCAGCAGCTTACGACGCTGGTTTACCATGCGGATCAGACCACGACGGGAGTGGTGGTCTTTACCGTTGGCCTTGAAGTGACCTTGCAGTTTGTTGATGTTGGCGGTCAGCAGTGCAACTTGCACTTCTGGCGAACCAGTATCACCAACAGCTTGCTGGTAGTCGGCAACGATTTGAGCTTTTTCTTGAACGTCGAGAGCCATGAGGCAATCCTTTTATCAGGAAACTGTTTCAAAAACAGTTTCAACAGGCCAGGGACAAATCCCTGTATCTATAAATGAGTAGTGACCGTGCCTGTTAACAGCCACACTCGTTCGGTCATTCTGACCGAATCAGTCGACGTGGCGCGATGCGCCCGTCTTCGCTCACTTCACCGATACCGATGAAGCGACCATTGTGATCCTGTACCCGTACCATGCCGAACTTCGGAGCATCCGGGGCACGTACCGGCTGGCCGTTGAGCCAGTAGAACGCGCTCGCTTCGGAGAAGTGCAGCAGCGGCCAATCCTGCAGGCCGCTGTCCGATGGCATCAGGAAGCGGTCGACCGCTTCGTTGCCGCCTTCGGCATGTACCGCTTCCAGCTCTTCGAGGGTGACGGTCTGCGCCAGGGTGAAAGGCCCGGCCTGGGTACGACGCAGTTCTGCGACGTACGCACCACAACCGAGCTGCTCACCGATATCCTCCACCAGGGTGCGAATATAGGTGCCCTTGCTGCAATCCACCGCAAGACGCGCAGTATCGCCTTCGAAGGCCAGCAATTCCAAGCGCGCAATAGTAACAGAACGCGGTTCGCGCTCCACTACTTCGCCTGCACGAGCCAGCTTGTACAGCGGCTGCCCGTCACGCTTGAGTGCCGAGTACATCGGCGGTATCTGACTGATTTGACCGCGAAATTTCGGCAGGACCGCTTCGACATCGGCGCGACCAACGGTCACCGCGCGCTCCTGCAAAACCTCACCCTCGGCATCGGCCGTGGTGGTGGTCTTGCCCAGTTGCGCCAGGGTTTCATAACCCTTGTCGGAATCGAGCAGGTATTGCGAAAACTTGGTTGCCTCGCCAAAGCACAACGGCAAGACACCGGTGGCCAACGGGTCGAGGCTGCCGGTGTGACCGGCCTTCTCGGCGTTGAGCAACCAGCGAACCTTCTGCAACGCGGCGTTGGAGGTGAACCCCAACGGCTTGTCGAGCAGGATGATACCGCTGACGTTACGACGGATACGTTTGACCTGAGCCACCGAATTACTCCTTGGTGTCTTCAGGTTCAGCGGTGGCCAGGTGCTGATTGTCTTCAGCCACGGCACGCTCAATCAGGGCCGACAGGTGCGCACCACGCACGACGCTTTCGTCGTAGTGGAAGTGCAACTGCGGCACGCTGCGCAGCTTCATTTCACGGGCCAACTGCATGCGCAGGAAACCTGCAGCAGCGTTGAGCACCTTGATGCTTTGCGCGATGTCTTCGGCGTTGTCCTGCCCCATCACGGTGATGAAGATCTTCGCGTGACCGACGTCACGGCTGACTTCCACAGCGGTAATGGTGACCAGGCCAACACGTGGGTCTTTGACTTCACGACGGATCAGCTGGGCCAGCTCACGCTGCATCTGATCGCCGATACGTTGGGTACGGCTGTATTCTTTTGCCATGATTTGTTACCTGTTACTGCCCTGCGGTGAAACCCGCAAGGTCTGAAAGCGGCAAACGCCCGGCCTGACAAATGCCAGACCGGGCGTTGCGTTTAGAGTCCGGGTGATGCGCCGCACAGTTGAGTGCGGCCGGCCATCACGGCTCCTGAAGTGCGCGAGTTAGAGGCTGCGAGCAACCTGAACCTTCTCGAAGACTTCGATCTTGTCGCCGACTTTGACGTCGTTGTAGCTCTTCACGCCGATACCGCATTCCATGCCGGCACGTACTTCGGAAGCGTCATCCTTGAAGCGGCGCAGGGATTCCAGCTCGCCTTCGAAGATAACGATGTCTTCACGCAGTACACGGATCGGACGGTTACGGTAGACAACACCTTCGATCACCATGCAACCGGCGATCGCGCCAAACTTCGGCGAACGGAACACGTCGCGCACTTCGGCCACGCCCAGGATGTTCTCGCGAACATCGCTGCCAAGCATGCCGGTCAGGGCTTTCTTGACGTCTTCGATGATGTCGTAGATCACGTTGTAGTAACGCATGTCCAGACCTTCCTGCTCGACGATCTTCCGTGCGCCAGCATCGGCACGCACGTTGAAGCCGAACAGTACAGCGTTGGAAGCCAGTGCCAGGTTGGCGTCGGATTCGGTGATACCACCGACACCGCCACCGACCACGCGCACTTGCACTTCGTCGTTGCCCAGGCCGTTCAGAGCGCCCTGCAAAGCTTCCAGCGAACCACGGACGTCGGATTTGAGGACGATGTTGAGCGTCTTCTTCTCTTCCTGACCCATGTTTTCGAAGATGTTTTCCAGCTTGCCGGCGTGAGCGCGAGCCAGTTTGACTTCGCGGAACTTGCCCTGACGGAACAGAGCCACTTCACGGGCTTTCTTCTCGTCGGCAACCACGCTCATCTCGTCACCAGCGTCCGGCGTACCATCCAGACCCAGGATCTCGACCGGAATGGCCGGACCTGCTTCCTTGATCGGCTTGCCGTTCTCGTCGAGCATGGCGCGCACGCGGCCGTAGTTCGAGCCGACCAGCACCATGTCGCCTTGACGCAGCGTACCGTCCTGAACCAGAACAGTTGCTACCGGGCCACGGCCCTTGTCCAGACGCGATTCGACGACAACACCACGGCCAGGAGCCGATGGAGTGGCAGTCAGTTCGAGCACTTCGGCCTGCAGCAGAACGGCTTCGAGCAGTTCGTCAACACCGGTACCCATTTTCGCCGAGACCGGTACGAATGGAGTGTCGCCGCCCCACTCTTCGGAAGTCACGCCGTGAACCGACAGTTCGCTGCGAATGCGATCGAGGTCGGCACCCGGCTTGTCGATCTTGTTCACTGCAACCACCAGAGGAACGCCAGCCGCCTGAGCGTGCTGAACAGCCTCGATGGTTTGTGGCATCACGCCGTCGTCCGCCGCTACCACCAGGATCACGATGTCGGTCGCCTTGGCACCACGGGCACGCATTGCGGTAAACGCAGCGTGACCAGGGGTGTCGAGGAACGTCACCATGCCGCGGTCAGTTTCAACGTGGTATGCGCCGATGTGCTGGGTAATGCCGCCGGCTTCGCCTGCAGCTACCTTGGCACGACGGATGTAGTCGAGCAGGGAAGTCTTACCGTGGTCAACGTGGCCCATTACGGTCACGACTGGTGCACGGGAAACTGCCTCACCTTCAAACTTCAGGGACTCGGCCAGGGAATCTTCCAGGGCGGTGTCGCTGACCAGGGTCACTTTGTGGCCCAGCTCTTCGGCAACCAGTTGAGCAGTTTCCTGATCGAGTACCTGGTTGATGGTCGCTGGGGTGCCCAGTTTGAACATGAACTTGATGATTTCAGCAGCCTTGACCGACATCTGCTGGGCGAGATCGCCCACAGTGATGGTCTCGCCGATCTTCACTTCACGCACGACAGGACCGGTAGGGTTCTGGAAACCGTGAGCGTTGCGCTTCTTCAGCTTGGCCTTGCCGCGACCACCACGACGGAAGCCATCGCTTTCTTCGTCGGTAGTGCGTGGCGCCACACGTGGAGCCGGCGCTTTTTCTTTGACCGATGCGCGATGCGGAGCGTTTTTGCGCTCGCCATCGCCACCACCGCCGCGACGATTGTTGTCGTCGGCACGTGGTTTGTCCGGACGGCGCTGTTCGTCACGCTTGCGAGCGTCGGCAGCTGGCGCAGCGGCAACAACCGGCGCAGCTTCGCGCACAGGTTCGGCCACTGGAGCAGGTGCAGCAACAGCTTCGGCAGTTGCACTCGGCGCTGCAGCAGGCTGATTACGCGCTTGTTCTTCAGCGCGCTGCTTGGCTTCTTCTTCAGCCTTCTTGCGGGCAGCATTTTCTACTGCGCGACGCTCTTCCAGTTCACGCTGGCGCTCGGCTTCGATTTCTTCCGCGCTACGCTGTACGAAAACTTTCTTCTTGCGAACTTCTACGCTGATGCTCTTGCTACCAGCCACACGCAGGGTGCTGGTGGTTTTACGCTGCAGCGTGATCTTGCGTGGTTCTTCCACTTTCGCCTTGTGGCTGCTTTTCAAGTGAGTCAGCAGGGATTGCTTCTCACTGTCAGTCACATGTTCTTCGGCGGCGGTGTGCGGCAGACCTGCCTCACGCATCTGCTGCAACAGGCGCTCTACCGGTGTTTTGACCTCATCGGCCAGTTGTTTCACCGTGACTTGCGTCATGCACTTCTCTCCTCAGGCCGCGCCTAATTACTCGAACCAGTGGGCTCGGGCGGCCATGATCAACTTGCCGGCACGATCATCGTCAATGCCGTCGATGTCGAGCAGATCGTCAATAGACTGCTCGGCCAGGTCTTCGCGGGTAATTACGCCGCGCACCGCCAGTTCCATCGCCAAATCCTTGTCCATACCCTCAAGCGAGAGCAGGTCTTCGGCCGGATGGGCGTCTGCCAGCTTTTCCTCAGTAGCGATGGCTTTGGTCAACAAACGATCCTTGGCACGAGCGCGAAGCTCGTTGACGATGTCTTCGTCAAAGCCGTCGATGTTGAGCATTTCTTCCAACGGTACGTAGGCAATCTCTTCCAGGCTGGTGAAGCCTTCATCAACCAGAACCTGAGCCAGTTCTTCGTCGACTTCCAGCTCGTCGATGAAGTTGCGCAGGATGTCGCCGGTTTCTGCTTGTTGCTTAGCCTGGATGTCCGATTCGGTCATCACGTTCAGGGTCCAGCCAGTCAATTGGCTAGCCAGACGCACGTTCTGACCACCGCGACCGATGGCCTGAGCAAGATTGTCTGCGCCAACGGCGATGTCCATGGCATGGGCATCTTCGTCAACGATAATGGCCGCCACTTCTGCCGGCGACATGGCATTGATTACGAACTGCGCCGGGTTATCGTCCCACAGGACGATATCGACACGCTCGCCACCCAACTCGCCCGACACGGCCTGGACGCGCGAACCGCGCATACCAATGCACGCGCCCTGCGGGTCGATGCGTTTGTCCTTGGAGCGGACAGCGATCTTGGCACGCGAACCCGGATCACGGGATGCGGCCATGACTTCGATCAGGCCTTCAGCGATTTCCGGCACTTCGATACGGAACAGCTCGATCAGCATTTCCGGCGCGGTACGCGACAGGATCAACTGCGGGCCGCGGTTCTCGGTGCGGATTTCCTTGAGCAGTGCACGCAGACGCACACCGACACGGAAGGTTTCGCGAGAAATGATGTCTTCACGAGCCAGCAACGCCTCGGCGTTGTTGCCCAGATCGACGATCACGTTGTCGCGGGTCACCTTTTTCACGGTGCCGGAGATGATTTCTCCCAGGCGCTCGCGATAGGCGTCGACCACTTGAGCGCGCTCGGCTTCACGCACTTTCTGCACAATGACTTGCTTGGCAGTCTGTGCGGCAATGCGGCCGAACTCGATGGATTCGATTTTTTCTTCGACGACGTCGCCGACCTTGGCGCCAGGATGCGTTTCGGCAACCTTGCTTGGCCAGGTTTCGATCGCCGGATCATCGAGGTCATTCTCTTCGACGACCGTCCAGCGACGGAAAGTTTCGTAGGAACCGGTGTGGCGGTTGATTTCCACACGCAGGTCAACTTCGTCTTCAAAACGCTTCTTGGTAGCAGTGGCCAGGGCCAGCTCCAGCGCTTCAAAAATTACGCTTGCCGGTACGCCCTTTTCATTGGATACCGACTCAACAACCAGCAGTACTTCTTTGCTCATCGTACGCCTCGCCTTTCGCAAGCCATTGGATCCGCGGGATCCGCGTCTCAGTCAAAACTGGGAATAATGTTGGCCTTGTCGATCATGTCGATCGGCAACAGGAACTCATGGTCGTCTACCTGCACCACGACGTCCTGCTCTTCTACACCGCGCAGAAGGCCCTGAAAGTTGCGCCGACCTTCAAAAGGCGAGCGCAGCTTGATCTTTACTTGTTCACCGGCAAATCTTGCAAACTGCTCAAGAGTGAACAGCGGGCGTTCCATGCCAGGCGAGGAAACTTCAAGCGTGTATTCAACGGAGATCGGATCTTCAACATCCAGCACACCGCTGATCTGACGGCTGACGATGGCGCAATCGTCCACCAGTACGCCGCCTTCTTTATCGATATAAACGCGCAACATTGAGTGGCGACCTTGAGCCGAAAACTCAATACCCCAGCATTCATAGCCTAGGGCCACGACCACCGGGGCCAACAAGGCCTGCAACTCTTCTAGCTTGCTCGACACCTGAACCCCCTCGTGCATGTATGTGCATGCTATGCAAAATAAAAAAATGGGCGAAACGCCCATCCTTGAAACGCCGTCGAACAGCGGCGTAGAAAGTGTCCAGCTAACAAAAAGCCCCTTAAAAGGGGCTCCTTAAACTGGTTGCGGGGGCCGGATTTGAACCGACGACCTTCGGGTTATGAGCCCGACGAGCTACCAGACTGCTCCACCCCGCGACAAAGCTGGGGCGGAAGTATACGACCGATCCCTTATAGGGTCAATGTAACCTTCCACCTGCAAGAAAGCCCGCAACAGCGGGCTCTCCTGACTAATTGGTACCGAGAAGGGGACTCGAACCCCTACACCCTATGGGCACAACCACCTCAAGGTTGCGTGTCTACCAATTCCACCACCTCGGCAAAACTACGTTTGAAACCCTTCTTACTTCTGCTCTTGAGCTGGAGGCACGTCAGTCGCTGGAGTAGCCGACTTTTGCTCTTGAAGCACCGGGACATCATCAGAAGCCGGTTGTTGCTGCTTAGGTACTTCCAACACTGCTGGATCTGGCAAACCTGCTTGAGTCAGCTGATGAGCTTTCTCTTTAGCAAAGTAACCTAACCCCAAGCTGGTTATGAAGAAACCGGCGGCAAGTATAGCAGTAAACTTACTAAGAAAGGTAGAGGAACCTTGGCTTCCGAACACAGTATTTGAAGCACCTGCTCCGAAAGACGCGCCAGCGTCCGCACCTTTACCCTGCTGCAGCAAAACCAGAGCAACTACGCCCAATGCACCCAGCAGATGAAAAACGACTACGACTGTTTCCAGCATTTTTTCAGTTTCCCGCGGCGCGACAAATCGCACCGAACTCATCTGCATTCAGGGAAGCTCCACCAATGAGCCCCCCATCAATATCCGGCATGCCGAACAGTTCGACCGCATTGGCCGCCTTCACGCTGCCGCCGTATAGAAGCCGCACACCTCGTGCGACTTCAGAATTCTCTGCCGCCAACTGCTCGCGAATGGCTTTATGCACATCCTGAGCCTGTTGCGGCGTTGCAGTCAGTCCGGTGCCAATGGCCCAGACAGGCTCGTAAGCAATGACTGCCTTGGCAAAGGCACCTACACCCAGCTCCTCGATGATGCTGCCCAGCTGACGCCCGACAACCTCAAGAGTTTTTCCGGCTTCGCGCTGCTCGAGGGTCTCCCCCACACACAACACCGGAATCAAGCCACATGCCTGTGCCGCTGCGAACTTGCGATTCAGCATCCCGTCTCGCTCACCCATTATCTGGCGGCGTTCGGAGTGCCCAACAAGTACCAGGGAACACCCTGCATCCACCAACTGACTCGGCGCAATCTCACCGGTCAATGCACCTTGCATGGATTCCACCGCAGAATTCTGCGCGCCGACCGAAATCGACTTGCCTTTCAAACCATCAATCACTTGATTGATATGCAAGCAAGGCGGGAATACCGCGACATCAACACCGCTAGGCAAGGCCAGATGACGAAGGCCGTTGATCAGCTCAGCGACGCTGGCGCGGGTACCGTGCATCTTCCAGTTACCAGCTACCATAGGGCGACGCATGCTGTACCTCGTCGGTCAAAGTGGGCGCAGATGTTACCCAACACAATCATGGCTGGCAAGCCGAATCAGGCAGAAACTTCACTTACCAGTTTTGCCAGTTCTTCGGCATAGCTGCGAACCTGAGTTTCGTCCTCGCCTTCGACCATTACACGTACCAGCGGCTCTGTGCCGGACTTGCGCAGAAGCACCCGGCCACGACCTGCCATTGCCTGGGTTACGCGCGCACTGGCTTCCTTGACAGCTGGATGCTCAAGCGGGTTTTCGCCGCCACCGAAACGCACGTTGATCAGCACCTGAGGACACTTGCGCAGCGCCTGACGTGTTTGCGCCAGCCCTTCGTTACGCGCCCTCAACGCCATCAGCACCTGCAACGCAGCGATGATCGCATCACCGGTGGTGGTGTGATTGAAGCAAACGATGTGCCCCGAATTCTCACCACCCACCAGCCAATTTCGCTCAAGCAGTTCCGCAATCACATAGCGATCGCCCACATTGGCGCGAATGAATGGAATCGAAAGCTCGGCAAGTGCCAGCTCAAGCCCCAGGTTACTCATCAGCGTACCGACGACACCGCCCTGCAGTTTTCCACGCTCATGCAGATCCCGCGCAATGATGAACAGCAACTCGTCACCATCGACGATGGTACCGGTGTGATCGACCATCAGCACCCGATCACCATCACCATCAAAGGCGATACCCAGATCAGCATGCTCGGCCAGAACAGCAGCCTGCAGCTGACCCATATGGGTCGAACCGCAGTTGTCATTGATATTCAGGCCATTGGGCTGGGCCGACAGCACAACCACTTCTGCGCCCAACTCGCGGAAGACACTCGGAGCCACCTTGTAGGTTGCACCGTGCGCGCAGTCGATGACGATCTTCAGGCCAGAAAAACTGGTACCGGTCGGCACACTGCTTTTGCAGAATTCGATGTAGCGGCCAGACGCGTCATTGATGCGCGACACTTTGCCGATCTTGCTCGACTCCACAACGGTCATCGGGGTGTCGAGCAACTCTTCGATCATCAGTTCCAGCTCATCAGGCAACTTGGTGCCTTGGCCGGAGAAAAACTTGATACCGTTATCGTCGTGCGGATTGTGCGAAGCGCTGATCACGATCCCGGCTTCGGCCTGGAAGGTACGCGACAGATAGGCAATGGCCGGCGTTGGCATCGGGCCGAGAAGCATGACGTCGGCACCCGCCGAAGTCAGACCAGCCTCGAGCGCGGACTCAAACATGTAGCCAGAGATCCGCGTGTCCTTGCCGACCAGCACTTTGCAGGCGCCCATTTTGCGAAACGCCATCCCCGCCGCCCAGCCGAGCTTGAGCATAAAGTCAGGGGTAATCGGGTATTCACCGACACGACCACGAATGCCGTCAGTACCAAAGTATTTCTTGCTCATAAGTGCTCCATCATTCTTATTCGGCTGATTCCACGGCCGCGAGCATGCGCACCACGTCTACCGTTTCCGCCACGTCATGGACGCGCAATATACGCGCTCCTTTCACCGATGCCAGCGCAGCCAACGCCAGACCACCGTGCAGGCGCTCGCCCACGGGACGGTTCAGCGCCTGGCCGATCATGCTTTTGCGTGAAACACCCACCAACAGCGGACGCCCCAGCGCATGCAGGGCCTCCATATGTTTGAACAAACTCAGATTGTGCTGCAGGGTTTTGGCGAAACCGAAACCGGGATCAAGAATGATCCGCTCTGCCGGAATACCCGCTGCCGCGCACCGCTCCATGCGCTCGGACAAAAACTCGCCAACTTCCCGAGTCACGTCCTGATAGTGCGGATTATCCTGCATATCACCCGGTTCGCCGAGCATATGCATCAGGCAGACCGGCAGGCCGGTCGCCGCAGCGGCATCCAGTGCGCCATCACGGCGCAGCGAACGCACATCGTTGATCAATCCTACGCCGAGGCGTGCAGTTTCGCGCATCACCGCAGGGGTCGACGTGTCGACCGAGATGATCACGTCCAGTTCGCGATTGATCAACTCCACGATCGGCGCTACGCGCTCCAACTCTTCCAGCGGCGAAACCGCACGAGCACCAGGGCGCGTCGATTCACCGCCGACGTCGATCAACGTCGCGCCGGCTGCCACCATGGCTTCGGCGTGACGCAAGGCCACGTCCAGCTGGCTGTAACGGCCACCGTCGGAGAAGGAATCGGGAGTGACATTAAGAATGCCCATGACATGCGTCTGGGCCAAATCAAGAACCCGGTTGCCACAAGGCAACCGGGTCAGGGACTGAACAGAAGTCATTTCAAACCTTAAACGTCAGCAGCCGGACCGCCAATCGGTGTTTCCGGACGCTCATCCTGAACCACTGGAGGTGGCGTACCAGTGCCGGTACCGCCCGTCCAGTCGCGAGGCTCGCGAGGAGTGCGACCCGCCATGATGTCGTCGATCTGCTCGGCATCGATCGTTTCGTACTTCATCAATGCATCAGCCATGGCATCGAGCTTGTCGCGGTTATCCGTGAGGATCTGCTTGGCCGTGCCGTAGCACTGGTCGATGATGCTGCGCACTTCGGAGTCGATCAATTTGGCTGTCTCACCGGAGAAGCTTGCATTCTGACCACCGCCGCCGCGACCGAGGAACACTTCGCCCTCTTCTTCGGCATACATCAGCGGACCGAGTTTTTCCGACAGGCCCCACTTGGTCACCATGTTCCGTGCAATCTGACTGGCACGCATGATGTCGTTGGAAGCACCGGTGGTGACACCGTCGAAACCAAGGGTCATCTCTTCAGCGATACGGCCGCCGTACAGCGAACAAATCTGGCTGATCAGCGCGCGCTTGGACAGGCTGTAGCGATCTTCTTCCGGCAGGAACATGGTTACACCCAGCGCACGACCGCGCGGAATGATCGAGACCTTGTACACCGGATCATGCTCAGGCACGACGCGACCAACGATCGCGTGACCGGCTTCGTGATAAGCGGTGTTCTGCTTTTCTTTCTCGGACATGACCATGGATTTGCGCTCGGCGCCCATCATGATCTTGTCTTTGGCCAGTTCGAATTCTTTCATTTCAACGATGCGCTTGCCGCTGCGCGCAGCGAACAGGGACGCTTCGTTGACCAGGTTTGCCAGGTCAGCACCGGAGAAGCCCGGAGTACCACGTGCGATAACTGCCGGAGCAACGTCGTCGCCCATGGGCACTTTGCGCATGTGCACCTTGAGGATCTGCTCGCGACCACGGATGTCCGGCAAGCCAACCACCACCTGACGGTCGAAACGGCCCGGACGCAGCAGCGCCGGGTCGAGAACGTCGGGACGGTTAGTCGCAGCAATCACGATGATGCCGTCGTTCATTTCGAAGCCGTCCATCTCGACCAGCAACTGGTTGAGGGTCTGCTCGCGTTCGTCGTGACCGCCACCCATGCCGGCGCCACGATGGCGACCGACGGCGTCGATTTCGTCGATGAAGATGATGCACGGCGCGTGTTTCTTGGCCTGTTCGAACATGTCGCGAACGCGGCTGGCGCCGACACCCACGAACATTTCAACGAAGTCGGAACCGGAGATGGTGAAGAAAGGCACCTTGGCTTCGCCGGCAATCGCCTTGGCGAGCAAGGTTTTACCGGTACCCGGAGGACCGACCATCAGCACACCACGAGGAATACGGCCACCCAGGCGCTGGAACTTGCCTGGATCGCGGAGGAATTCCACCAGCTCGCCAACCTCTTCCTTGGCTTCGTCGCAACCGGCGACGTCAGCCAGAGTGGTTTTCACCTGGTCTTCGGAGAGCAGGCGTGCCTTGCTCTTGCCGAAACTCATCGGTCCGCCCTTGCCGCCGGCACCGCCCTGCATCTGGCGCATGAAGAACATGAACACCGCGATGATCACCAGGATCGGGAAGCTTGCCACAAGGAGCTGGGTCCAGATGCTCTGCTGTTCCGGCTGCTTGCCTTCGACCACAACGTGGTTGTCGACCAGGTCACCGATCAGGCCATTGTCCTGAATCGCCGGACGAATGGTCTTGAAGCTGTCGCCATCGTTGCGCTTGCCGGTAATCACATAGCCGTCAACCGCTACGCGCTCGACCTTGCCATCCTTGACCTGCTGGATGAAGTCGGAATAGTTGAGGGTCTGCGGCTCGTTAGGGCTGGAGAAGTTGTTCATCACCGTCACGAGGACTGCCGCGATGATCAACCACAGGATCAGATTCTTTGCCATATCGTTCAATTAACTACCCTCTGAAGCAAGCTCCGCTACTGGCGCGCGCTTCGCATGATATTCACCGGCCTAACTTACTACATTACCTACAACTCTGGCAGGCGCCGTCTGTAACCCTTTGTGAAACACTTTCTACACAATATTCGCTTATGCACGCGGGGCGAAATACGAAAAACCTATCACCCCACGAAAAAATCTCGTTTTACTCATCACCGCCGCGATACCCCCAAGCCAGCATGTATTGCTCTCGGGAACTGCCACGGGAGGAGTCTGGCTTGATCATCTGAATCTTGTCGAATTTCCGACGAGCATCCTTCAGGTACACATCAAACCCTTCGCCCTGGAAAATCTTGATCACGAAATTACCACCCGGCTTGAGGATCCGCTCTGCCAGATCAAGTGCCAGCTCACAAAGGAACATCGCCTTTGGCATGTCCACTTCGGGCGTACCACTCATATTGGGGGCCATATCGGAAATCACAAGGTCCACCTGCGAATTACCCACGGCCTCAAGGATCCGCGCGAGCACTGCATCCTCGGTGAAGTCACCCTGGATGAAGGTCACGTCCGGAATGCTGTCCATTTCCAGAATGTCCGAAGCGATCAGGCGCCCCTGACCACCGATCAGCCGACTAGTGACCTGCGACCAGCCACCGGGCGCCGCGCCCAGGTCGACAACGCTCATGCCGGAACGGATCAGCTTGTATTTCTCCTGGATCTCCAGAAGTTTGTAACTCGCACGCGAGCGGTAGCCATCCTTCTGCGCCTGCTTCACATAAGGATCGTTGACATGTCGTTTCAGCCAACCAAGGCTTGTCTTGGAACGCGCCATTGGGCACCTCGATGATTAGGGTCGTGATTTATTGGGCGGATCCACGAACCCTCGGGTAAAATGGCCGCCATTTTACAGAATCCAGACGAAAGGGTCAGATTATGCCGCTCACTCCAGAGCAGAAGAAACAGTACAAATCCATTGGCCACCATCTGAAACCGGTTTTGACGGTGGCTGACAACGGTTTGACTGAGGGTGTGTTAGCCGAACTCGAACGCGCATTGGCGGATCACGAGCTGATCAAGATCAAGCTCAACATCCTCGATCGCGAGTCGCGCCTGGCGCACATTGCCGAACTGTGCAAGGTCGGCAAAGCAGACCTGGTACAGGTCATCGGCAAGATGGCACTGGTTTACCGCAAGAACTTCAGCGTCAACAAGCAGCTGTCGAACGTTCATCGCTTCAAGTGATGACAAGGGTCAAGGGTGTGCTTCGCGCACCCTGCCACTCGATCCCGGGACCGGCTGCAGCACCAGCACCACACCGGAAAAACCCAACACCAGAAAACTGAATTCCTGCCAGCGCTGCGCTTCCGGCCAGCCGACACGCACTGCGACAAACATCGCACACGCGTATAACGCCATCAGCAACACCTGCCCGCGAAAATCCCGCCATAGACTGACAAGGCCATCGGCCTTTACCAGCACCAAAGCCTGAAAAATCACGCAGGCGGCGGCGAATCCCACCACCGGCACTTGTACTGCGCTTGCCACCTCATCGATCAACAGCGGTGCCAGACCAATTCTGTCCAACACCGACTGCAAACCGAGATGAATCAACCAGAAGCCGCCGACCCACAACGTTTGGGTCAGTTGCCAAAGCATGGCGCCCGCTTGTAGCGGGCGCCTGCCTTCAGATGTGACGGACTTCGACAATCTCATACTCGATATCGCCGCCCGGTGTTTTCACGACAACCGTGTCGCCCTCTTCCTTTGCAATCAAGGCGCGGGCGATCGGCGAGCCGACCGAAATCTTGCCGAGCTTGATGTCCGCCTCATCCTCACCCACGATCTGGTAAGTCACGCTTTCATCGGTCTCGACGTTGGCGATCTCGACGGTAGTGCCGAAAATCACTTTGCCGGTGTGCGGAATGGTCGTCACATCGATGATCACGGCATTCTGCATGCGACCTTCGATGTCACGGATCCGCGCCTCGACCATGCCCTGCTGTTCGCGGGCGGCATGGTATTCGGCGTTTTCCTTCAGGTCACCCAACTCGCGGGCCGTACCGATGTCCTGGCTGAGCTTCGGACGAACGACCTTGGTCAGATGAGCGTGTTCTTCTTCCAGGGCTTTCGCGCCCTGGACGGTCATTGGGTATTTGATCATGCCTTCAATCCTGCGTGTAGATCCTGCAAGCGGCGCACGGTCTTCTCGGGACCGAACTTCAGCGCTTCACAGATAGCTTCGCCCGCAGCAATGGTGGTGGTGCAGTAGATCTTGTGCTGCAGGGCATTACGGCGAATGGAGTACGAGTCGGCGATCGACTGACGACCTTCGGTGGTGTTGATGATCAGGGTGACTTCGTCATTCTTGATCATGTCGACCACGTGCGGACGCCCCTCGGTCACCTTGTTCACACGGCGCACTTTCAGGCCTGCAGCTTCGATCAGCTTGGCAGTACCGGCAGTGGCAACCACTTCGAAGCCCAAGTTGATCAGATCACGGGCCACGCCTGCAACCAGCGGCTTGTCATCGTCACGCACGCTGATGAACGCGGTACCGCCAGTCGGCAGCACTTCGCTGGCGCCCATCTGGGCCTTGGCGAAAGCTTCACCGAAAGTGTCGCCCACGCCCATCACTTCACCGGTGGACTTCATCTCTGGGCCGAGGATCGGGTCAACGCCAGGGAATTTGGCGAACGGGAACACCGCCTCTTTCACGCTGTAGAAGTTCGGGATGATTTCCTTGGTGAAGCCGATTTCCTTCAGGGTCTTACCGGCCATCACGCGAGCAGCGATCATCGCCAGGGACACACCGATGCACTTGGACACGAACGGTACGGTACGGGAAGCGCGCGGGTTGACTTCGATGACATAGATGTCTTCGCCTTGCAGCGCCAGCTGTACGTTCATCAGGCCGACAACGCCCAACTCCAGGGCCATTTTCTTGACCTGCTCGCGCATCTCGTCCTGGATGTGCGCCGGCAGCGAGTACGGCGGCAGCGAGCAAGCGGAGTCACCGGAGTGAACGCCCGCCTGCTCGATGTGCTGCATGATCGCGCCGATCACCACGTCCTTGCCGTCGCAGACCGCATCCACGTCCATCTCGATGGCGCAGTTGAGGAAGTGGTCGAGCAGCACCGGGCTGTCGTTGGACACTTGCACCGCGTCACGCAGGTAGCGCTTGAGCTCGTCTTCCTTGTAAACGATTTCCATCGCGCGGCCGCCCAATACATAGGACGGGCGCACCACCAGCGGATAACCGATCTTGGCAGCAGCACGAACAGCCTCGTCTTCGCTGCGCACGGTGGCGTTTGGCGGCTGACGCAGGTTCAGGCGCTCAACCATTTGCTGGAAGCGCTCACGGTCTTCGGCACGGTCGATGGCATCAGGGCTGGTACCGATGATCGGCACGCCAGCCGCTTCCAGGGCGCGAGCCAGTTTCAGCGGAGTCTGGCCGCCGTACTGGACGATCACGCCTTTCGGCTTCTCGACGCGGCAGATTTCCAGCACGTCTTCCAGGGTCACCGGCTCGAAGTACAGACGGTCGGAAGTGTCGTAGTCGGTAGAAACGGTTTCCGGGTTGCAGTTGACCATGATGGTTTCGTAGCCGTCTTCGCGCAGGGCGAGGGCAGCGTGCACGCAGCAGTAGTCGAACTCGATGCCCTGGCCGATACGGTTCGGACCGCCACCCAGGATCATGATCTTGTCGCGACCGGACGGCGCGGCTTCGCACTCTTCCTCGTACGTCGAGTAGAGGTAAGCGGTGTCGGTGGCGAACTCGGCCGCGCAGGTGTCAACGCGCTTGTAAACCGGGAACACTTCCAGCTTTTGACGGTGAGTACGCAGGTTCTTCTCGGTCACACCCAGCAGCTTGGCCAGACGCTGATCGGAGAAGCCTTTGCGCTTGAGCTTGAACATCAGGTCGCGGTCGATAGCGGACAGACCGAGGGTCTTGACCTTCTCTTCTTCCTTGATCAGATCTTCGATCTGCACCAGGAACCACGGGTCGATCATGTTCATGCCGAAGATGTCTTCGACGGTCATGCCGGCGCGGAACGCGTCTGCCACGTACCAGATACGCTCGGCGCCTGGCACGGTCAGTTCGCGCTTGAGCACGCTCATGCTTTCCGGGTTGCTCAGGTCGAGCTTCTCATCCAGACCGCACACGCCGACTTCCAGACCGCGCAGGGCTTTCTGCAGGGATTCCTGGAAGGTACGGCCGATGGCCATGACTTCACCCACCGATTTCATCTGGGTGGTCAGGCGGGCGTCGGCCTTGGCGAATTTCTCAAAGGCGAAACGTGGCAGCTTGGTCACAACATAGTCGATCGACGGCTCGAAGGACGCCGGAGTCTTGCCGCCGGTGATGTCGTTCGACAGTTCGTCGAGGGTGTAGCCCACAGCCAGTTTGGCCGCGACCTTGGCGATCGGGAAACCGGTGGCTTTCGAAGCCAGCGCCGAGGAACGCGATACGCGCGGGTTCATTTCGATCACGACCATACGGCCAGTGTTCGGGCAGATACCGAATTGAACGTTGGAACCACCGGTCTCGACGCCGATCTCGCGCAGAACTGCCAGGGAGGCGTTACGCAGGATCTGGTATTCCTTGTCGGTCAGGGTCTGAGCCGGAGCCACGGTGATGGAGTCACCGGTATGCACACCCATCGGGTCGAAGTTTTCGATCGAGCAGACGATGATGCAGTTGTCCTTTTTGTCGCGGACAACTTCCATTTCATATTCTTTCCAGCCAATCAGCGATTCGTCGATCAGCAGCTCTTTGGTCGGCGACAGGTCCAGACCACGGGCGCAGATTTCTTCGAACTCTTCACGGTTGTAGGCGATACCGCCACCGGTGCCGCCCATGGTGAAGGACGGTCGGATGATGCAAGGGAAGCCGAGGGTTTCGAGAACCGCGTAGGCTTCTTCCATGCTGTGGGCGATACCGGAACGCGGGCACGCCAGGCCGATGGATTTCATCGCCTTGTCGAAACGCGAACGGTCTTCAGCCTTGTCGATGGTGTCGGCGTTGGCACCGATCATTTCCACGCCGAACTTCTCCAGAACGCCTTCGCGCTCCAGGTCCAGGGCGCAGTTCAGAGCAGTCTGGCCGCCCATGGTTGGCAGCACTGCATCCGGACGTTCTTTTTCGATGATCTTGGCCACGGTCTGCCACTTGATCGGCTCGATGTACGTGGCGTCAGCCATGTCCGGGTCGGTCATGATGGTGGCCGGGTTGGAGTTCACCAGGATGACGCGGTAACCCTCTTCGCGCAGGGCTTTGCAGGCCTGGGCGCCGGAGTAGTCGAATTCGCAGGCCTGGCCGATAACGATCGGGCCAGCGCCGAGAATCAGGATGCTTTTAATGTCTGTACGTTTTGGCATGGGTTTGTCACTCAAATCCGCAGGTCAGTCGGCAAGCCGTCTTGATCGATTTCTGAAGCCCTGAGGGGCGCCACCGGTGTCGGGGCCGCCCTCGAGGGCTTCTCGCTACAGTCTCAAGGCGAACGCTTAGCGTCGCTTGGCCATCTCGTTGATGAAGCGGTCGAACAGTGGAGCCACATCGTTCGGGCCCGGGCTCGCTTCAGGGTGGCCCTGGAAGCTGAACGCGCTCTTGTCGGTGCGCTCGATGCCTTGCAGGGTGCCGTCGAACAGCGATTTGTGGATCGCGCGCACGTTGGCTGGCAGGGTCGCTTCGTCAACCGCGAAACCGTGGTTCTGGCTGGTGATCATCACCACGCCAGTGTCCAGATCCTGAACCGGGTGGTTGGCACCGTGGTGGCCGTGGCCCATTTTCAGGGTCTTGGCGCCGGAGGCCAGGGCCAGCAACTGGTGACCGAGGCAGATGCCGAATACCGGAATCTCGGTTTCCAGCACGTCCTTGATCGCCTTGATCGCGTAATCACATGGCTCCGGGTCACCAGGGCCGTTGGACAGGAACACGCCGTCCGGCTTGAGGGCCAGCACGTCGGCCGCCGGGGTTTGCGCCGGCACCACAGTGACGCGGCAGCCGCGCTCGACCAGCATGCGCAGGATATTGACCTTGACGCCGTAGTCGTAGGCAACCACGTGATAAGGCAGCTCGGAGGCATCGATGGTCGCGTGGCTGTCGGTCTTCAAGTCCCAGACAGTGGAGCGCCATTCGTACTGTTCTTTAGTGCTGACGACTTTCGCCAGGTCCATGCCTTTCAGGCCCGGGAAGCCTTGCGCAGCGGCAATTGCCGCTTCTTCGGAGATGTTGTCGCCGGCCATGATGCAGCCGTTCTGTGCGCCTTTCTCGCGCAGGATGCGGGTCAGGCGACGGGTGTCGATACCGGCGATCGCCACAACGTTGTTGGCTTTCAGGTAGTCGGAAAGAGACATCGTGTTACGCCAGTTGCTCGCTACCAGCGGCAGGTCACGGATGACCAGGCCAGCGGACCAGACGCGGTCGGACTCGGCGTCTTCCGGCGTGGTGCCGGTGTTGCCGATGTGCGGGTAAGTCAGGGTAACGATCTGTTGGGCGTAGGAAGGATCGGTAAGGATTTCCTGATAGCCGGTCATTGCGGTGTTGAACACCACCTCACCAACGGTTTGACCGTCGGCTCCAATGGCTTCGCCGCGAAAAATGCTGCCATCAGCAAGGGCGAGTATGGCTGGCTTAGTCAAGAAGACCTCCCGTAAATAACGCATGAAAGGGCAATCGCAGGTTGTAAAAAAGCGGAGTGACGTATGGACACGTCACCCCGCTTCTTCACTGAATTATTCTGCGCGCTTTTAGTGGACACACTAAAGCTGTAGCTTACAGAAAAAGGCTTTTTTGGTCCACCGCTAAAGAGCCTTAAAGGCCGGAGAATGCGACAGGCCGTCGCGCGGTAGAGAAAAACCAGCGCAAACAGGGCGTTTGCGCTGGGTAAAACAGTCAATCAATGCAGGTCGAGCACGTCCTGCATGTCATACAGACCCGGCTCGCGACCATCCAGCCACAACGCCGCACGCACCGCGCCCTTGGCGAATGTCATACGGCTGGAAGCCTTGTGCGTGATCTCCAGACGTTCGCCCTCACAGGCGAACAGCACGGTGTGATCACCCACCACATCACCACCACGAACGGTAGCGAAACCGATGGTTTCGCGCTCCCGCGCACCGGTGTGGCCTTCCCGACCGTAGACCGCGACCTTCTGCAGATCACGGTCCAGCGCATCGGCGATCACTTCGCCCATACGCAACGCCGTGCCCGAAGGGGCATCGATCTTGTGCCGGTGATGCGCCTCGATGATCTCGATGTCGGCATCATCGCCAAGCACCCGGGCAGTCATCTCGAGCAGCTTCAGCGACAGATTGACCCCGACACTGAAGTTGGCCGCGAAAACGATCGGAATGTCCTTGCCCGCCTCGGCCAGCAACTGCTTCTGCGCAGCGTCCAGCCCAGTGGTGCCGATGACCATGGCCTTGCCGGCCTTGCGGCAGAACGCGAGGTTTTTCAGCATGACTTCCGGCAGCGTGAAGTCGATCAACACGTCGAACTCTTCTGCCACCGATTCCAGGTTGCCGGACAACGGCACACCGATACGCCCCAGCGAAGCCAGCTCACCAGCGTCGACCCCGATCAGCGTACTGCCGGGACGAACGATCGCCGCGGTCAGGCCGGTCAGCGGCGCGCGCTGCTGCACGGCTTCGACCAGAATCTTGCCCATGCGCCCGGCGGCGCCCATCACAGCTATACGTCGCATGCCGACTCCTTACAGATCGCCGAAGAAGCGCTTCACACCATCGAACCAACCGGTGGTTTTCGGCGAGTGGCTGTTGTCGTCCGCCAGGGAGCTGCGGAACTCTTCGAGCAATTCGCGCTGACGACGATTCAGGTTGACCGGGGTTTCGACGGCCACACGGCACATCAGGTCGCCCGCACCACCGCCCCGCACCGGCGCTACACCTTTGCCGCGCACGCGGAACTGCTTGCCGGTCTGGGTGCCTTCAGGGATTTTCAGTTTGACCCGACCGTCGAGGGTCGGAATTTCCAGCTCGCCGCCGAGTGCCGCATCGACGAAGCTGATCGGCACTTCGCAGAACAGATGTTTGCCATCGCGCTGGAAGATGTCGTGCTCGCGCACGTTGATGACGACATACAGATCGCCCGTCGGGCCACCCTGCGTACCAGCCTCGCCTTCGCCGGACAGGCGAATGCGGTCACCGGTATCGACGCCAGCCGGCACCTTGACCGACAGGGTCTTGTACTCTTCTACGCGACCGTCGCCGTGGCAGGAGTCGCACGGATCGGAAATGATCTTGCCCTGGCCATGGCAGCGCGGGCAGGTCTGCTGCACCGAGAAGAAACCTTGCTGCATACGCACTTGGCCGATACCGCCGCAGGTCGGGCACGTCGATGGCGACGAACCTTTCTTCGCGCCGGAACCGTCGCACGGCTTGCAGTTGACCAGTGTCGGAACGCGGATATTCACGGTGGTGCCACGTACCGCTTCTTCCAGATTCAGCTCCAGGGTGTAGCGCAAATCGCTGCCACGCTGGGCGCCGCCACGGGAACCGCCGCGACCGCCACCGAAGAAATCACTGAAGACATCGCCAAAGATGTCAGAGAAATTCTGCCCGCCGAATCCGGCGCCACCACCACCCATGCTCGGGTCGATGCCGGCGTGACCGTACTGGTCGTACGCCGCGCGCTTGCTGGAATCGGACAATACTTCGTAGGCCTCGTTGGCCTCTTTGAACAGTTCTTCCGACGCTTTGTCATCGGGATTACGGTCAGGGTGGTGCTTCATCGCCAGACGACGATAGGCCTTCTTCAGGTCCGCATCGCTTGCGCCACGCTCAACACCCAACACTTCGTAATAGTCACGCTTTGCCATAAGTCATTTGCACTCTTGAGGACGTCCGGCAAACCCCTCCTGAGGATGGCCAAACTCGTTGAGCCCCAATACAGGCCCGGACCCAACTCACGTCAATTCAACGATCCTGGTCTTTGTTTCTTGTGGTACTTGCGGCGCGAAAAGCAGGAGCATTTCCGGCCATACCAGCAACACACGAGGCTTGTCGCATGCTGTAAAAATTCACGTATTCCAGATACGCCAACGCGGGAGCAAGCTCCCGCGCGGCGACATCCTACCAGTCACCGCCGCAAGGCAGTCAACCGGCCGACCAACAACTTACTTGTGGTCTTTGACTTCTTCGAACTCGGCATCGACAACATCGTCAGCCTTTTCAGCTTTCTCGTCGTGCGGTGCCGCGCCTTCAGCAGGCTGAGCCTGTTCGGCGTACATCTTCTGGGCAACCGGAGCCGAGACTTTCGACAGCTCTTCAACCTTGGCTTCGATGGCAGCCTTGTCGTCGCCTTTTACAGCGGCTTCCAGTGCAACCACGGCAGCCTCGATCGCGGTCTTCTCTTCGGCGGTGACTTTGTCGCCCGCGTCAGCAACCATTTTACGAGTCGAGTGAACCAGTGCATCACCCTGGTTACGGGCAGCAGCCAGCTCTTCGAACTTGCGGTCTTCCTCGGCATTCGCCTCGGCGTCACGCACCATGCGCTCGATTTCTTCGTCGGACAGACCGGAGTTGGCCTTGATCACGATCGACTGAGTCTTGCCGGTCGCCTTGTCTTTCGCGCCGACATGCAGGATGCCGTTGGCGTCGATGTCGAAGGTCACTTCGATCTGCGGCACGCCACGTGGAGCAGGTGGAATGTCGGCCAGGTCGAACTTGCCCAGAGACTTGTTCTGCGCAGCTTGCTTACGCTCACCTTGCAGGACGTGAATGGTCACGGCGCCCTGGTTGTCGTCGGCAGTCGAGAACACTTGCGATTTCTTGGTAGGAATCGTGGTGTTTTTCTCGATCAGCGCGGTCATCACGCCACCCATGGTTTCGATACCCAGGGTCAGCGGGCTGACGTCGAGCAGCAGAACGTCTTTCACGTCACCGGCCAGAACCGCACCCTGGATGGCAGCACCCATGGCAACCGCTTCGTCCGGGTTAACGTCTTTACGTGCTTCTTTGCCGAAGAAATCGGTGACCAGCTTCTGTACCAGCGGCATACGAGTCTGACCGCCGACCAGGATCACGTCGTTGATCGCGCCAACGTCGATACCGGCGTCTTTCATGGCGATGCGGCAAGGCTCGATGGTGCGCTGAACCAGGTCTTCAACCAGTGCTTCGAGCTTGGCACGCGAGATTTTCACGTTCAGGTGCTTAGGACCGGTCGCGTCTGCAGTGATGTACGGCAGGTTGACGTCGGTCGACTGAGCGGACGACAGCTCGATCTTGGCTTTCTCAGCGGCTTCTTTCAGGCGCTGCATGGCCAGCGGGTCACCTTTGAGGTTCATGCCGCTTTCTTTCTTGAATTCGTCAACGAGGTAGTCGATCAGACGAATGTCGAAGTCTTCACCGCCGAGGAAGGTGTCACCGTTGGTGGCCAACACTTCGAACTGGTGCTCGCCGTCAACTTCAGCGATCTCGATCACGGAAACGTCGAAAGTACCGCCACCCAGGTCGTAAACGATCACGGTGTGATCGCCCTTGGCCTTGTCCATACCGTAAGCCAGAGCAGCTGCGGTTGGTTCGTTGATGATACGTTTAACATCCAGACCGGCAATGCGGCCGGCGTCTTTGGTCGCCTGGCGCTGGCTGTCGTTGAAGTAGGCCGGAACGGTGATCACCGCTTCGGTCACTGGCTCGCCGAGGTAGTCTTCGGCGGTCTTCTTCATCTTCTTCAGAATTTCAGCCGAGATTTGTGGCGGCGCCATTTTCTGGCCGTTCACTTCTACCCAAGCGTCGTTGTTGTCAGCCTTGACGATCTTGTAAGGGACCATCTGGATGTCTTTCTGCACAACTTCTTCGTCGAAACGACGACCGATCAGACGCTTGACCGCGTACAGAGTATTGTGCGGGTTGGTCACTGCCTGGCGCTTGGCCGACTGACCTACCAGGATTTCGCCATCGTTGGCGTAAGCGATGATCGACGGCGTGGTGCGCGCGCCTTCAGCATTTTCAATAACTTTGGCTTTGCCGTTTTCCAGCACGGAGACGCAGGAGTTGGTAGTCCCCAGGTCGATACCGATAATTTTGCCCATGTTCACTCTCCCGAAACTTTGGATTTTTTTGCCGCAGCAGTGGTGGCTAACTGCGGTAATACTTAAACGCTTGACTTCTAAATGGGGGCCTTGCGGCTAATTTCAAGCCTTCTCGTCAATCGAAGGCGAAATCGGTGCTGGCGCCTTGCTGACCACAACCATCGCCGGACGCAGCAGGCGGCCGTTGAGCTGATAGCCCTTCTGGAACACCTTCAGAACGCTGTTCGGTTCGACGTCGGCGCTTTCCTGCATGGCCATCGCCTGATGGTGAACAGCGTTGAACGGTTCGCCATGCGGATCGATCGCTTCAAGCTGGTAGCGCTTGAGGGTGTCGTGGAACATTTTCAGGGTCAGCTCGATGCCTTCGCGCATCGGACGGATGCTTTCGTCGTCCGGGCTCGACAGCTCGAGGCCGCGCTCCAGGCTGTCAACGATCGGCAGCAGGTCACTGGCAAACTTTTCCAGCGCAAACTTGTGCGCCTTCTCGACATCCTGCTCGGCACGACGGCGGACGTTCTGCAGATCGGCAGCTACGCGCAGCGACTGATCCTGCGCGGCGGCCAACTGCTCTTCGAGCACTTGTACACGGGTCGCCAGGTCGTCACCCGAAGTCTCGGGCGCCTGATTGGCTTCTGGATTTTGCGTATCTACTGTCTGTTCGTCAGCCATAGAATTCTCCTTTCAATTACGTCCGCGAGCAGTACTCGCGCTTCTGCCCCGATATATGGGGCCGCAAAATCAGGCTTCAAGGGCCTGCAATGATTAACCCTACAAAAAAGTGCTGCATTGTCATTCCAGGTCGAACTAAGCATTTGATCGGATCAAGCAAATCGAGCTAAGCGAGCCCATTGTCAGTCCGAAACAAAACACTGTATAAATAACCAGACCTAAAGCCTGGGAGCGGCCTTTATGCTGGTGCACCTGTCCGTACACAACTACGCCATCGTTGAACATCTCGATCTCGAACTCGATCGCGGGATGAGCGTGATCACAGGGGAAACCGGCGCCGGCAAGTCGATCATGCTCGACGCGCTGGGCCTGACCCTTGGTGATCGCGCCGACAGCGGCGTGGTCCGCCCTGGCGCAGACAAGGCCGACATCCTGGCCACCTTCGACCTGGTCGACATCCCCGAGGCCCATGCCTGGCTGGCCGAACGTGACCTTGAAAGCGACGGCCCGTGCATCCTGCGCCGGGTCATTACCGCCGAAGGCCGTTCACGCGGCTATATCAATGGCACGCCCTGCCCGCTCGGCGATCTCAAGGCCCTCGGCGAACTGCTGATCGATATCCACAGCCAGCACGAACACCAGTCGCTGCTGAAGACCGATACCCACCGGCGCCTGCTCGATGAATATGCTGGCGCGACCGATCTGGCCCGCCAGGTGCAACTGGCCGCCCAGCGCTGGCGCCAGACCCGCCAGGAACTGGAGCGTCTCTCCAACTCCGGCGACGAACAGCGCGCGCGCCATCAATTGCTCAGCTACCAGCTCGAGGAACTGGAAAACCTCGGTCTCGGCGAAAACGAGCTGGAGCAGCTGGAGCAGGAACACAAGAACCTGACCAACGCCGAAACCCTGCTCGGCATTTGCCGACAAGTGGTCGAGCAGTGCAGCGAGAGTGATTCCGGCAATGTGCTGAACGCGCTGACCGCCAGCCTCAACCGCCTGTCGAGCGTAAACAACTCGATTGGTGCGTTGGGCGAAGCCAGCAGCCTGCTGACCAGCGCGCAGATTCAGGTCGAAGAGGCAGTCGGCGAGCTCAATCGCTTCCTCGACAACTTCGATGCCGATCCGGCGCGTCTGCAATATCTGGAAGAACGCCTCGACGCGATCTACACCCTGGCACGCAAGCACCGCATCCAGCCGACCGAAGTCGCCGAGATGCAACAGAAACTGCTCGATGAAATCGAGACATTGAACGCCAATGATGAATCCATCGAACGCCTGGGTGAGGAACTGGCCTCCTATGCCCGTCATTATCAGGAGAAGGCTCGCGAGCTGAGCGACCTGCGCCATCAGGCGGCCGGCAGCCTCGCCAGCGCAGTGGAGCAAGAAATCCAGCGCCTGGGCATGCCGGGTGGTCGTTTCACCATCGAATTACGCGCCAACAGCAGCGATGAGTTGCTGCCTAACGGCCTGGAACAAGTCGAACTGCTGGTCAGTGCCAACCCTGGTCAACCGCTGAAGGCACTGGCCAAAGTAGCGTCGGGTGGCGAGCTGTCGCGGATCAGCTTGGCGATTCAGGTGATCACCGCACAAACCTCACGGGTGCCGACGCTGGTATTCGACGAAGTGGACGTGGGCATCGGCGGGCCAACGGCGGAGATTGTCGGCCAGTTGCTGCGCCGCCTCGGTGAGCGCGGGCAAGTATTGACCGTGACGCACTTGCCGCAAGTGGCGGCGCAAGGGCATCAGCATCTGTTCGTACACAAGGTGCGCGGCGATCAAGCGACTCATACCGCCGTGTCCAAACTGAGCAAGAACGACCGTATAGAAGAAGTGGCGCGGATGCTCGGTGGCATAGACCTGACCAAAGAATCCCTGGCTCACGCGAAAAAGATGGTGGTCACCGCAAAGGCCTGACCTCAGATTCAGGTACGACAGAAAGCACGAAGGCGACCCTTGGGTCGCCTTCGTTCGTTTCGCGAACCTGAAATTCGCGCGACATGCTTACTTTTTCTTGCGGACGTACAGCACCAGATTGTGATCAACCATTTCGAAGCCATGCTTCTCGACGATCGATTTTTGAAGTTTTTCGATTTCTTCGTCGAAGAATTCGATGACTTCACCCGACTCCACGTTGACCATATGGTCGTGGTGGCCACCGTCGGCCAATTCGAATACCGCGTGGCCACCGTCGAAGTTGTGACGGACCACGAGGCCAGCGGCTTCGAACTGGGTCAGAACACGGTAAACCGTGGCCAGACCGACGTCCTCGCCCGCTTCCATCAACGCCTTGTAGACGTCCTCGGCACTCATGTGACGCTGCTCGGTAGAGTCAAGCATTTGCAGGATCTTGACCCGTGGCAGGGTCACTTTGAGGCCGGCTTTGCGTAGTTCGCTATTTTCAACCATGGTCAGCTTTCTCGCGATGCTGCTTCGCAGCTTCTCTTAATGCGGGTATGATCGGCGTTTACGTTGTCCCAGCCAAGATAGTGGAAGTCGCCCACCGATGCAAAACACCAAGCTCTTGCTAACCAGTTTCACCTTTGTGGGACTGCTCGCACTCGCCGGTTGTTCATTCCCCGGGGTTTACAAAATCGACATCCAGCAGGGCAATGTCGTCACGCAGGACATGATAGACCAGTTACGCCCGGGAATGACCCGCCGGCAAGTACGGTTTATCATGGGTAACCCTCTGCTGGCCGACACGTTCCATGCCGATCGCTGGGATTATCTGTACAGCCTGCAACCTGGCGGCGGTGAACGCCAACAGGAACGCATGAGTGTAATTTTCAACTCTAACGACCAGCTTGTCAGCCTGTCCGGTGACTTCATGCCGGGCGTGAGCCGTGACGAAGCCATTCTCGGCAAGGACAGTGGCACTAGCGTGACCGCCCCTGCTGAAAACGCCGAGAAGCCGAAGCCGGAACAACCTGCCAAGCCAGGCTCCTTGCTGGATTCGATCCAGAAGGACGTGGACGGTGTTGAAACCGTTCCGGTTCCGACGCCTGAGCCGCTGGACACCTCGCCGCAATAATGTGCGAGGCAATAAAAAACCCGGAAATTCCGGGTTTTTTATTGCCTGCGATTTGGCCCATCTACTGATTTCGCGCTTTGGCCTCGGCTGCCTTGGCCGCGCGCAGGCGCCGCACCTCTTTCGGATCCGCCAGCAATGGCCGGTAGATCTCGATGCGATCCCCCGCCTGAATCAGGCGTACCTGCGGATCCGCGATCACTTTGCCGAAGATACCCAACGGGCACTCGCCCATGTCCAGCTCCGGGAACTCAGCACCGATACCGGACTTCTGCGCCGCATCACGCACGGTTGTCCCTTCAGGAACGCAGACCGTGCGCAAAACCTGACGATCCACGGCGGCATACACCACCTCGATCTCGATCACCGGCTCAACCATGCATCTGCTTGGCGCGCTGGCAGAACGCATCCACCAGCGTATTCGCCGCCTGATTGAACAGCGGGCCGAGTGTCGCGCGCACTATCGGACCGGCGTAGTCGAACGAGAGGTCAAGACTGATCTTGCAGGCCTTCTCGTTCAACGCCTTGAACACCCAGACACCATGCAGCTGGTTGAACGGACCTTCTTCCAGATTCATCTCGATCGACTGCCCCGGCACCAGCGTATTGCGCGTGACGAAGTGCTGGCTGAGACCGCCCTTGGCCACGCCCACGCTGGCGCGCATGTGCTCGGGCGAGCTCTCCAGCACCTCCGCGGAGGAGCACCATGGCAAGAATTCCGGGTAACGCGCGACGTCGTTGACCAGGTCGTAGAGGAATTGCGCCGGGTATGGCAGCAACGCCGAACGTTGAATATGTGTCGTCATGTAAGCGTTACTTCCAGAGCTGAGCGGCAAACACTACAAGAATGCCGATAGGCGCCACGTAGCGCATCAAGAACAAGGACAGGGCAAACAGCAGCGGATTGCGGATCGCCAATTCCTCGCGCACCGCATCACGCCCCATCACCCAACCGGCAAACAGCACAAAACACAGGCCACCGAGCGGCAGCATGATCCGCGAGGTAAAGAAGTCGATCACACCGAAGAAGTCCAGACCGCCCGTCGCCCCCCATTGGTAGAGATGGAACAGTCCGCCTTCGTTCACGAAAAATTTGGCGTCCTTCCAGATATTGAAGGAGAACACCGTGCCCAGACCGACGAACCAGCAGATGAATGCCAGCCAGAACGTCACCCAGCCGCGGCTGATTTTAGTGCGCTCAACCAGGTAGGCGACCATCGGTTCGAGCAGGGAAATCGCCGAACTCCACGCCGCAATCGCCACCAGGACAAAGAACACCACGCCCATCAACTGGCCGAATACCACGTTACCAAAGGCAAATGGCAGGCTGACGAACATCAGGCCCGGGCCTTCGCTAGGGTTCAAACCGCCAGCAAATACGATCGGGAACAACGCCAGCCCCGCCACCAGCGACACGAAGGTGTCGAGCAACGCCACACCCACCACGGTGCCGGACAGCGAGGCTTCCTTGGTCATGTAAGCGCCGTAGATCATGATCGAGCCGACGCCCACGCTCAGGGAAAAGAACGCGTGGCCCATCGCCGGCAGCAAGCCGTCGAGGACTTTTTCCGGGTGGAAGTCGAACATGAAATGCACGCCTTCCATGAAATGCCCGGTGGTCATGCTGTAACCCAGTAATACCAGCACCATCACGAACAGCAGCGGCATCATGATTCGCAGGCTGCGCTCAAGCCCGGCGACCACGCCTTTGGCAATCACCACCGCCGACAACAGCATGAAAACTGTGTGCCAAAGTGTCAGGCGCCAAGGGTCGGAGATGACGTTGCCGAAATAAGCGCCGACTTGCTCCGCCGTAGCGCCCTGGAAGTCCCCGCGCCCCATGTCGATGATGTAATCCAGCGACCAGCCGCCGACCACACTATAGAAAGACAGGATCAGCAGCGCCGTGATCATCCCGGCAAACGCGCCCCACGACCACTTGCCCGAATGCCCGGCCTCTTGGGCCAGCACCTTCAGGGCGTTCGCCGGACTCTGCCGCGCGCGCCGGCCGATCAGGGTTTCAGCCAGCATGACCGGAACCCCGATCAGGGCGATGCAGGCCAGAAACATCAGCACGAAGGCGCCGCCACCGTAGACCCCGACCATGTAGGGGAATTTCCAGATGCTGCCCAGTCCCACGGCCGAACCGGTCGCGGCGAATATGAAAACCCAGCGGCTAGCCCAACTGCCGTGGACAGAAACCTTGTCTGTCGACATCGAATATCACGCCCAAGCATCAGAAAAAGAGGCCGCATTGTCCGGGATTCACTCAACCTGCTCAAGCACGCAGCATCACCGTAGCCGAGGACCGTTTATCTCCATATAATGCCGCCCCTATGGCTAAACAGAAGAAACACCCAACAGGGACCATCGCGCAGAACAAAAAGGCGCGACACGATTACTTCATCGAACATCGGTTCGAGGCTGGTCTGGTCCTGGCCGGCTGGGAAGTAAAAAGTCTGCGGGCAAGCAAACTGCAACTGGTCGACAGTTACGTGCTGCTCAAGGACGGTGAAGCCTGGTTGCTCGGCAGTCACATCACACCGTTGATGACCGCCAGCACCCACGTCATCGCCGACCCGACCCGCACCCGCAAACTGCTGCTCAACAAACGCGAGCTGGAAAAACTCGCCGCTGCCGTGCAACAGAAAGGCTACGCCTGCGTCTGCCTGTCCTTCTACTGGAGCAAGCACATGGTCAAGTGCGAGATCGCTCTGGGCAAGGGCAAGAAGGAATACGACAAGCGTAACACCGAGCGTGAACGCGACGCCGGTCGAGAGCTGCAGCGCGCCGTGCGCAACAAGGGCAAGGAAGAATAATTTCTTCTGCCTGAAAAGATCGCAGCCTACTGCAGCTCCTACACAGGAATTAGAATTTCCCTGTAGGTGCTGCCGAAGGCTGCGATCTTTTTGCATCTAAACGCTACATTCCTTTGCGCCGCTCCGCCCGAGCCATGCGCTGAACCTCTTGCCGCACCTCTTCCAGCACTTCCTGCACATACAGAATGTGCCGGCTGGAGACTTCCCGCGCTTGCTCCGCACGCCCCTCGATAATCGCCAGATACAGTTCGCGGTGCTGAGAGATCAGCATGTCGCGGGTTTCCGTGCGTTGTTTGTACATGCCGCCAATGTTGGTCACGACGTTGCGCTTGAGCAGATCGAACAGCCCGCGAATGGTGTGCAGCAGCACCGCGTTGTGGCTGGCTTCGGCGATAGCCAGGTGAAATTTCGCATCCGCCGCGCCCTCCTCCACCCGACTCACTTCGTCATGCCGCGTATAGCAATCCTGCAGCTCGTTGAACGCCGCTGTCAGCCGTTCGCGATCCACGTCGGTAGCGCGTAATGCTGCGTAATAGGCGCACGATGCCTCCAGAGTGTGCCGAAATTCCAGCAAGTCGCGCTGCGCCTCGGGATTGCTCTCCAGCAGCAGTAGCAATGGATCGCTGAACGTCGAACCGAGGGTTTCCACCACATAATTGCCGCCGCCCTGACGACTGACCAGCAAGCCCTTGGCCGCCAGTTTCTGAATCGCTTCGCGCAACGACGGGCGCGATACGCCGAACTGCTCGGCCAGCGCACGCTCGGCCGGAAGCCGCTCACCGGACTTCAGCGTGCCCTCGAGAATCATCCCCTCGAGTCGCTCGACAATATCGTCAGACAAACGGCGCTGACGAATCTGATCAAACCCCATAACTCATTTCTCCACGATCCCGACCGCTCGCCGGGCTCTCTATTCTGGCCTATCGGCGCCCCGCCGACACCTGTCAGAGCACATTCGCCCAAGCGGATCAGATGGCATCTGCACCGCTTATTCGACAAAAGTTTCAGGGCGACAAATTGACACACCGATATCAAGGCTTTTACCCTAGCCAACAGCGATTGTAAATTGGTATTACCAATTAACCAAGAACGCTGACAGTGCCTGACCAACAACAATTAGGGGCCACCCCATATGCAAACCTGGCAACAGCTCTATACCCCGCTCGGCAGTCTCGGCGTTTCCGCACTTGCGGCCGTCATTCCCATCGTTTTCTTCTTCCTCGCTCTGGCGGTGTTCCGCCTCAAGGGGCATGTAGCCGGCAGCATCACGCTGGCGCTGTCGATCGCCGTGGCAATTTTCGCCTTTCACATGCCGGTCGACATGGCCTTCGCCGCGGCCGGATACGGCTTTGCCTACGGTCTATGGCCGATTGCCTGGATCATTGTTGCGGCGGTGTTCCTCTACAAACTGACGGTCAAAAGTGGTCAGTTCGAGGTTATTCGCAGCTCGGTATTGTCGATCACTGACGACCAGCGTCTGCAGGTGCTGCTGATCGGTTTCTGCTTCGGTGCGTTCCTGGAAGGCGCCGCCGGTTTCGGTGCACCCGTGGCGATTACCGCCGCGCTGCTGGTTGGCCTGGGCTTCAACCCGCTGTATGCCGCCGGACTGTGCCTGATTGCCAACACCGCCCCCGTAGCCTTCGGCGCCTTGGGCATCCCGATCATCGTCGCCGGCCAGGTCACTGGTATCGACGCATTCAAGATTGGCGCAATGACTGGTCGCCAACTGCCACTGCTGTCGCTGTTCGTGCCGTTCTGGCTGGTATTCATGATGGACGGTCTGCGCGGCGTACGTGAAACCTGGCCGGCAGCCCTGGTCGCGGGCCTGAGCTTCGCCGTGACTCAATACTTCACGTCGAACTTCATCGGTCCGGAACTGCCGGACATCACCTCGGCCCTGGCCAGTCTGATTTCGCTGACCCTGTTCCTCAAAGTCTGGCAGCCACGGCGCGCCGCTGGCCAACACATCGCCGGTGCCGTGTCAGCCTCAGTGGTAACTGCCAGCGTCGGCGGTTTCGGCCAAAAGCGCAGCACCGTGGCATCGCCTTACAGCCTCTGGGAAATTTTCATTGCCTGGTCGCCGTTCCTGATCCTCACCGTGCTGGTAACCATCTGGACCCTCAAACCCTTCAAGGCCATGTTCGCCGCCGGCGGTTCGATGTACGCCTGGGTGTTCAACTTTGCGATCCCGCACCTTGATCAACTGGTCATCAAGACCGCACCGATCGTCGCCACCCCAACCGCCATCCCGGCGGTATTCAAACTCGACCCGATTTCCGCGACCGGCACCGCGATTTTCTTCTCCGCGCTGATCTCAATGCTGGTGCTGAAGATCAACTTCAAAACTGGTCTTACCACTTTGAAAGAGACCTTCTACGAACTGCGCTGGCCTATCCTGTCGATCGGCATGGTGCTGGCCTTCGCCTTCGTCACCAACTACTCGGGCATGTCGTCGACCATGGCCCTGGTGCTGGCGGCCACCGGCGCAGCGTTCCCGTTCTTTTCGCCGTTCCTCGGTTGGCTGGGCGTGTTCCTCACTGGCTCGGATACTTCGTCCAACGCCCTGTTCAGTTCGTTGCAAGCGACCACCGCACACCAGATCGGCGTCAATGACACCCTGCTGGTGGCGGCCAACACCAGCGGCGGCGTGACCGGCAAGATGATCTCGCCACAGTCGATCGCCGTGGCCTGCGCTGCGACCGGCCTGGTGGGCAAGGAATCGGATCTGTTCCGCTTCACCCTCAAGCACAGCCTATTCTTTGCCACGATTGTCGGCCTGATCACTTTGGCTCAGGCCTATTGGTTCACCGGCATGCTGGTGCACTAAACCTGCAAGAAGCCTACAAGCAACATGGAAATAACCGACGCCGGTTCGTGATTCCGGCGTCAGCAATTCACACCCCGGTCTGTAAGGCTGCTGAAAGCAACACGCTCTATATTTCAGCGGCCTCAACGGACGGATAACCGGGACCACCCGGAGACACGCCTGATGAGCGAGCTTTTTTACAACGCTGTGCCAAACGCGACCCGCGTTGCACCGCGACTGCCCGAACCTCGGCAATACCCCAGCGAGAAACCGTCGCGGGTCTACCTGTTCGGCACGTGCGTGGTCGATCTGTTCTACCCCGAAGCCGGGATGGACGCGATCCACTTGCTGGAACACGAAGGGATCAAGGTCGAGTACCCGCAAGGGCAAAGCTGCTGCGGACAACCGGCCTACACCTCCGGTTACACCGAGCAGGCGCGGACGGTCGCGCGCTCGCAACTGGCACTGTTTGCCGGGGATTATCCGGTGGTGGTGCCGTCGGGTTCCTGCGCGGGGATGCTGCGCGAGCATTACGCCGACTTGTTCAAGGACGAGCCGGAAACACTGAAACAGGTTAAGGCCCTCGCGGCCCGGACCTATGAGCTGGCCGAGTTCCTGCTGTTCGTCTGCAAGGTGCAACTCAAAGACAGTGGCGAGCCGGTCAAGGTCGCGCTGCACACCTCGTGTTCGGCACGCCGTGAAATGAACACCCACCTGCACGGCCGCGAGTTGTTGGCGCAGTTGAGCAACGTGGAACGGGTCAACCACGACCACGAAAGCGAATGCTGTGGCTTCGGTGGGACATTCAGCGTCCGTATGCCAGACATTTCCGGCGCGATGGTGGCTGACAAGACCCGGGCGCTGAAGGAATCCGGTGCGCACAAGGTCTTGAGCGCCGACTGCGGCTGTTTGATGAACATCAACGGCGCATTGGAGAAACAAAAAGAAGCGCTGCGCGGGCAACATCTCGCCAGCTTTTTGTGGCAACGAACCGGGGGTGCGCAATGAGCACCTCGACGATTATTCCTACGGTTGCCGTAGAAGAAGATTTCCGCACTCGGGCCCACAACGCCCTGGGCGATGCGCAGTTGCGGAACAACTTCCGCACTGCCATGGATTCACTGATGACCAAGCGGGCAGCGGCTTTCAGCGACGCCCACGAAAGAGAACATTTGCGCGCCCTGGGCAACTCGATCAGGGCCCGCGCGCTCTCCAAGTTGCCCGACCTGCTCGAGCAACTGGAACAGAACCTGACCCGCAACGGTGTGACAGTGCACTGGGCGGAAACGGTGGACGAGGCCAATGGCATCGTCTTGTCGATCATCCGCGCTCACGAGGCGCGGCAAGTGATCAAGGGCAAATCGATGGTCAGCGAAGAGATGGAGATGAACCATTTCCTCGAGGCTCAAGGTGTTGAATGCCTGGAGTCCGACATGGGGGAATACATCGTCCAGCTCGACCACGAGAAGCCTTCACACATCATTATGCCGGCGATCCACAAGAATGCCGGTCAGGTCGCGTCCTTGTTCCACGACAAACTTGGCGTGGAATACACCAAGGACGTTGACCAACTCATTCAGATCGGTCGCAGAGTCCTGCGGCAGAAATTCTTCGAAGCGGACATCGGCGTCTCCGGTGTCAACTTCGCCGTCGCCGAAACCGGCACCCTGTTGCTGGTGGAAAACGAAGGCAATGGGCGTATGACCACCACCGTGCCGCCGGTGCACATCGCCGTCACCGGTATCGAAAAGGTTGTGGAAAACCTGCGCGACGTGGTGCCGCTGCTGTCATTGCTGACCCGCTCGGCGCTGGGCATTCCGATCACCACCTACGTCAACATGATCTCCGGCCCGCGCAAGGAACACGAACTCGACGGCCCGCAGGAAGTGCACCTGGTGCTGCTCGACAACGGTCGCAGCCAGGCCTTTGCCGACAGCGAACTGCGCCAGACCCTCAACTGCATCCGCTGCGGCGCGTGCATGAATCATTGCCCGGTCTACACCCGCGTCGGCGGTCACACCTATGGCGAGGTGTACCCGGGCCCTATCGGCAAAATCATCACCCCGCACATGGTCGGCCTGGCGAAAGTCCCGGATCACCCGAGCGCTTCGTCGCTGTGCGGCGCCTGCGGTGAAGTATGCCCGGTGAAAATTCCGATCCCTGCCCTGCTGCGCCGTCTGCGCGAAGAAAACGTCAAAGCCCCGGACGCGCCGCATCAAGTGATGCGCGGCCAGGGCAGCAAGTATTCGCGCAAGGAACGCTTCATCTGGAACGCCTGGGCGAAACTCAACAGCTCGCCGACCCTGTATCGACTGTTCGGCTTCCTCGCCACGCGCCTGCGTGCGCTGACACCGAACAATGTCGGCCCGTGGACGCAAAACCACAGCGCACCGAAACCCGCCGCCCGCTCGCTGCACGATATGGCCCGCGAGCATCTGGCCAAACAGGGAGACCGCTGATGAGCGCCAAGCAAAATATCCTCGCCAAGTTACGGAAAAGTCTGACTGGCACCACGCCGATTGCCGACGACTTCGACGTCGATCTGGTGACGCAGCCTTACACCTACAGCGCCGAGCAACGCATCCCGCAACTGCGCAAACTGATGGAAGCGGTGCACACCGAGATCCATCTGTCGACCGGCGCAGACTGGCCGGCGCTGCTCGCGCAATTGCTGCGTGACCGTCAGTTACCGAGCCTGTTGATCGCACCGACGACAGCCCACGGTCAACGCATCACACAGCACTGGGCGAACCATCCGGAGCTGCCGGTACTGAAATCCTACGACCGGCCGATGGATGAGTGGAAAGCCGAGCTGTTCAATGACACCCCGGCCAGCCTCACCAGCACCCTCGGGGCGATCGCCGCGACCGGCAGCCTGATCATCTGGCCCACCCGCGAAGAACCGCGCTTGATGAGCCTCGTGCCGCCGGTGCATTTCGCCTTGCTCAAGGCCAGCGAAATCCGCGACAACTTCTATCAGGTGCAACAGGAATTCGAGTGGGCACAAGGCCTGCCGACCAACGCGCTGCTGGTTTCCGGCCCGTCGAAAACGGCCGACATCGAACAAGTGCTGGCCTACGGCGCCCACGGCCCGAAAGACCTGGTGGTGCTGATCCTGGAGGACCAATGACGTTACCGGCGACTTTCCTGCGAGATGCGCAACAACTGATCCCGGCCGAGCGCCGCTTTGACGACCCGTTGTCGACCCTGGCGTTCGGCACCGATGCCAGCTTCTATCGATTGATTCCGCAACTGGTGATCCGCGTCGAGTCCGAAGATGAAGTGGTCGCGCTGCTGAAACTGGCCCAGCGCGATCAGGTCCCGGTGACCTTCCGCGCCGCCGGGACCAGCCTTTCCGGGCAGGCGATCAGCGATTCGGTGCTGATTGTGCTTGGGGATAACTGGAACGCCCGCGAGATTCGTGATCACGGCATGCAAATCCGCCTGCAGCCGGGCGTCATCGGCGCGCAGGCCAACGCATGGCTAGCCCCGTTCGGCCGCAAGATCGGTCCGGACCCGGCGTCGATCAATGCCTGCAAGATCGGCGGTATCGTCGCCAACAACGCCAGCGGCATGTGCTGCGGCACGGCGCAAAACACCTATCACACGCTGGCCGGGATTCGCCTGGTGCTGGCCGACGGTACGCGCCTCGACACCGAAGACGCCGCCAGTGTCGCCGCATTCCGCGAAAGTCACGGCGAGCTGCTGGAGCGCCTGGCGACGTTGGGCCGCGAGACCCGCGCCAACGCCGAACTGGCCGCCAGAATTCGCCACAAATACCGTCTGAAAAATACTACCGGCCTGTCGCTCAATGCGCTGGTGGATTTCGACGAGCCTGTGGATATCTTGAGCCACCTGCTGGTCGGTTCCGAAGGCACCCTCGGCTTCATCAGCGCGGTGACTTACGACACGGTGATCGACCACCCGAACAAGGCGTCGGCGCTGATAGTGTTTCCGGATGTGGAAACCTGCTGCAACGCGGTCACCGTGCTGAAAAGCCAACCGGTGTCGGCCGTCGAATTGCTCGATCGACGCAGCCTGCGTTCGGTGCAAGACAAACCCGGCATGCCGGATTTCGTACAACACCTGTCGAACAATGCCTGCGCCCTGCTGATCGAATCCCGCGCCGCCTCTTCCACTTTGCTGCAGGAACAACTGGCGCAGATCATGGCATCGCTGGCCAGTTTCCCCGTGGAGAAGCAGGTCGATTTCACTGAAGATGCGGCCGAGAACGCTAAGCTCTGGGCCATCCGCAAGGACACGTTTCCCGCCGTCGGCGCGGTGCGCAAAACCGGGACCACGGTAATCATCGAAGACGTGACCTTCCCGGTCGAGCAGCTGGCCATCGGCGTCAATCGCCTGATCGAGCTGTTCGAAAAACATGCCTACGACGAAGCGATCCTTTTCGGACACGCGCTGGAAGGCAATCTGCACTTCGTCTTCACCCAAGGCTTCAACAGTCCGCAAGAAGTTGCACGTTATCAGGCGTTCATGGACGACGTGGCGCAGTTGGTGGCGGTGGAGTTCGGCGGCTCGCTGAAGGCCGAGCACGGCACCGGGCGCAACATGGCGCCGTTCGTTGAGCTGGAATGGGGCAGCGATGCCTATCAACTGATGTGGCAGCTCAAACGCCTGCTCGACCCCAACGGCATCCTCAATCCGGACGTGGTGCTCAGCGAAGATCCGCAGATCCATCTCAAGCACCTGAAGCCGCTGCCGGCAGCCGATGAAATTGTCGATAAATGCATCGAGTGCGGCTTCTGCGAACCGGTCTGCCCGTCGAAAGGCCTGACCCTCAGCCCACGTCAGCGCATCGTGATCTGGCGCGACATTCAGGCGAAAAAACGCGCCGGCATCGACACCACCGAGCTGGAAAAAGCCTACGAATATCAAGGCATCGACACCTGTGCGGCGACCGGGTTGTGTGCGCAGCGTTGCCCTGTCGGCATCAATACCGGTGAGCTGGTGAAAAAGCTTCGCGCCCGCACCGCCACGCATCAGAGAACCGCTGACTGGATCGAAGGAAATTTCGCCAAGACCCTACAAGGCGCACGCTTCACCCTGCACGTGGCCAACGGCGCGCGAATGCTGCTCGGCGCACCGCGTCTGGCAAAGCTTTCGGCGACGCTAACGCGTTTGTCCAAAGGCCAGGTGCCGCTGTGGACCAACGCGATGCCGCAGCCGGAAAAAGCCATTCGCTTCAGTCCGAGCGTGTCCGATGAGCGTCCGCGCGTGGTCTATCTGGCGGCGTGCGTATCGCGGGTCATGGGCCCGGCGGCCGGTGACAAGGAGCAAATGTCGCTCTACGACAAAACCCGTGGCCTGCTGGAAAAGGCCGGTTACCAAGTGGTGTTCCCGGACAATCAGGACAACCTCTGCTGCGGTCAGCCCTTCGCCTCCAAAGGCTATGCCGAACAGGCCGAGCACAAGCGTCAGGAGTTGATCAGCGCCCTGCTGCACGCCAGTCGCGGCGGGCTCGATCCGATCTATTGCGACACCAGCCCGTGCACCTTGCGCCTGGTGCAGGACGTGGGAGATGTGCGCCTGGACCTGTACGACCCGGTGCGCTTCATCCGTACGCATCTTCTCGATCGACTGGACTTTACGCCGCAAGAAGCACCGATTGCGGTTCACGTGACCTGCAGCACGCAGCACCTTGGCGAGAGCCAGGCGCTGATCGATCTGGCGCGCAAATGCAGCAACACCGTGGTCATCCCCGAAGGCATCCACTGCTGCGGGTTTGCCGGCGACAAGGGCTTCACCACCCCGGAGCTGAACAGCCATTCGCTGCGCACGCTCAAGGACGCGGTGCAGCATTGCAGCGAAGGGATTTCCACCAGCCGCACCTGTGAAATCGGCCTGACGCAACACGGTGGCATCGACTATCACGGGCTGGTCTATCTGGTGGATCGGGTCACTCGAGCGAAAGCCTGCTAAAGAAAGTTAGAACCCTTGAGCGAGGTGGTAGTCCACAGAACAAGCCCCGAACTTGCGGGGCGCTTCCTCCTTTCGCTGGCCTGCTCTGACGGTCAGCGAGAGTCTGGATTCCCCAGTGCAAGGAGATACTCATGAAGCATTCTGTACTGTTAGGTCTGTTCGTTACTGCATCGATGATGGCTTCTACTTCGTTCGCCGACGGCAAGCCTTCTGACTTGTGCGAGGCGAACTTGCAAAAAATCGAAAGCGCCAAGACACAATATCAAACGTCGCCGGATCTGAATTCGCGCGTATCGGCAAGCGTCAGCAAAGCCCAGGCCCTCAAGGCCCAGGGCAGGATCGACGACTGCCTGGCGGAAACCCAGCAAACCCTCCTGGAAATCCAGAACTCGACGGGGGACACCAAGAAGTAAACCTCGGGCCGACCAGCGTTCAGGTTGGCCTGATCCAGCGGGGGTTTGGTTGAAGGGCCACGATGTAAAAAAAACCGAATTCCTGCGGACGGCCGCGGTCGATTGAACAGGCCCACTACCAAACACGGCCTGTTACGACCTCGGCATCGCCGCCAGACCGTCCGGCAGCACCGAGACCAACCGTTCAAGGAGATACCCATGAAGCATTCTGCAATTGCTGGATTGTTCATCGCTGGTGCCCTGCTGACGTCGCCGGTGTTTGCGGCAGACAAAGACCTTTGTGCCGGGAATCTTCAAACCATCAAAGACTTTGTTACCAGCCAGCCGTCCATTCCTGAGTCGTCCATGAATAACGTCAAAGAAGCGCAGGAAAAAGCTGAAGCCGCGCAGGCGGCCGGCAATGACAAGGATTGCGTTGAGGTGACCTCTTCCTTGATCACCAAAATGCAAATCCGCAATCCAACACGCAACTGATATGCCACGAGGCCAACCTTCGGGTTGGCCTCGCCGGCCGTTTGGCGTACACTGCGCAGGCTTGTTGCCTCATCTGATGTACGAGGCAATGAGTTCGGGGCCGATTAGGATTCGACGCCGGTGACGAAACTTTAGGTGCATGCCGACTTGGTAACAGAAGTCGTAAATCCACTGTTGCAACTTCTTATAGTTGCCAATGACGACCAATACGGTGCTGCTCTCGCTGCTTAATTGCAGCTGACATGCACTCCTGGTGCCTTCGGGCCCAGCAATCATCAGGGGATGTCTGTAAACCCGAAATGATTGTCATATAGAACAGAATCGCCGTGCAGTACGTTGTGGACGAAGCGGCTAAAACTTACACAACTCGCCCAAAGCACCCTGCCCGTCGGGTCGCTGAGGGTTAACTTAATAGACACGGCTACGCATGTAGTACCGACAGCGGAGCACTGGCGGACGGGGGTTCAAATCCCCCCGGCTCCACCAACTCAACGAAAAAAGACGTCCTCGGACGTCTTTTTTTGTGCCTGGAATTCAGCACGTTTCCCCTCAAACGATCGATTGCAAATGACTTCAAGTGGCTAAAAACCAGCTTATTGACGCACAAGAGCCCGCGTAGGATTCGCGCCCTCTCAGCCTGGCTGAAGCGCTTTTGCGATTCGACATGGACAGTTATGACCGACCTTCCCCACCGAATCGCGTCTCCGCCTGCCCATGCGCCAGGTCCAATACAGGTTGGTCGCAGGTGAAGCGGGTTGGATTTTGCGTGAGGACAAGGTCACGGCGTTTTGAAATAACTGGGCGCGTTGCGGCCGGCGGATAAACCTTCAAACCGCTTCTACACTCACACCGCCCCCACCGCCACGACAAGCCCCCATGACCACCCTCCAAGACCGCATGAAGCAAGGCAAGGACGCCCGCAAACAATGCTCGCGCAGCGCCCACGCCACCACCGGAAAGATGAACCGAGATCCGATCCCACTGATCAAGGCCTCCAGTCAGGGCCGTGTCGCCTCGCTGGTGGAGTTGCGTTACGGACGAATGCTGGTGTCGCCGTTCACGTTCTTTCGTGGCAATGCGCTGGTTCAGGCGCATGATCTGTCGAGCACAGAAAACATGGGGCTGGTCGGGCCAATCTGCGGTGACGCGCATTTGATGAATTTCGGCGGTTTTGCCACGCCCGAGCGCAATCTGTTGTTCAGCGTCAATGATTTCGACGAGGCGCATCCAGGCCCGTGGGAGTGGGATGTGAAGCGCTTGGCGGCGAGTTTCGTGGTGGCGGCTCGGGATTTGCGTCATGGCGAATCGGTTGAGGAAGACGTGTGTCGGCAGATGGTCGGCGCCTATCAGGCGACGATGCTGGAGTGTGCCGAACAGAGTGCGCTGGAAACCTGGTACGACTCGATCAAGTACGAAGACCTGCTCGATCAGGCGCGCAAGAGTGCGCTGGAGCATGTGCAGCGGGCCGTCGACAAAGCCGAGCGGCGTACCCACGCCGAGTTGCTGCCGAAGATCAGCGAGCGCGACGCCCACGGACGGTTGGTCATTCGTGATGATTTGCCGGAAATCTTCCACCTGCACAAGAACACCACGCTGCTCGACGCCGATGATGACTGGTTGCGGCTGGCGGACTGGCGACCGTTGTTCGACACGTTCATGCGGGATTATCGATCCAGCCTGCAGGCTGACCGGCGGGAACTGCTCTCGCGGTTCAAGGTGCAGGATCTGGCGTTCAAGGTGGTCGGTGTGGGCAGCGTCGGCACGCGCTGTCTGGTGGCGCTGCTGACCGATGATCAGGAATTTCCGTTGTTTCTGCAGTTCAAGGAGGCGCGGCGTTCGGTGCTCGCCGATTACGTGAAAGCCAAGTCCCGGATGCGCCATGAAGGTCAACGGGTGGTCGAGGGCCAACGGCTGATGCAGTCGGCCAGCGATCTGTTCCTTGGCTGGACCACCGGTCCCAACGGGCGCTATTTCTATGTCCGGCAATTGCGCGACATGAAGATCTCCGCCGAACTGGAAAACTTCGACGCCGAAACCTTCGCCGCCTATGCCCGGGTCTGCGGTCGCGCCCTGGCCCGCGCCCACGCCAAAGCCTCAGGCAACGCGGCGGTCATCAGCGGCTACCTCGGCAAGGGCGATGCCTTGGCCGACGCCCTGTTCAAATACGCCCGCCGTTACACCGCGCAGAACGAGCGCGACTTCGAACGCTTTCAGGACGCTTGTCGCAAGGGCCGGCTGAGGGCTCGTTCGGAAGCCGATTTCGCTGCGGATCATCTGCCCTGAAGCGTTGCAGAGCGTTCGCTGCCGAGATGAATTTTTCTTCACTGCCCCCGTTCGATCAACACGGTACAGTCCGCTCGCTCATTCAAGAAACTACGGTTCGCCCGCGCTCTCCCGCGGGCTTTTTTTTGCCTGGCGTTTGGTGCCGAAGCGATACACGCGGTTTGTTTTTTTCCGCCCCGTGATCAATCCTGTCCCTCGACCCTGCCAACCGGAGCGCCCGATGTCACTGCTGAGTCTGCCCTGCCAACGCCTGACGCTCGCCATCCTGGCCCCGGACCAGGCCGAACTGGAAAGTGATTTCTACCACCGCAACCAACGCCACCTCGCGCCGTGGTCGCCGATTCGCACCACCGAGTACTTTTCCACCGCACAGATTCGCCGACGCCTTGAGATTCAGGCCAGCGCCTACGAGAGCGGGCTGGCGATGCATTTCGCCCTGTTGACGCCGGATGGTCAGCAGATGATCGGCGCGTGTAACTTCAGCGGGATCATCCGCGGCGCGTTTCAGGCGTGTTATCTGGGGTATCACATCGACCACGCTCATCAGGGCCAGGGCCTGATGCAGGAAGGCCTGGTGGCCGGTATCGGCTATATGTTCGACACGCAGAACCTGCACCGAATCATGGCCAACTACATGCCCGGCAACGAGCGCAGTGCGCGGCTGCTGGAGCGCCTGGGTTTCGAGCGCGAAGGCTATGCCAAGGCTTACCTGAACATCGCCGGGCGCTGGCAGGACCATGTGCTGACGGCGCTGGTCAACCCGTTGTTCGAGACGCCCGAGAAGCGCTGGTCGCGCCAATTGGCGTGAGTTTCACAATTCGTTAAGCATTGGCGAAGTATGCTCAGGGCTCCTGCCCTCTCCGGTTGCCTGAAATCCATGCCGCGTGCCGCCACTTCGCTGTTTCTACTCGCCGCCCTGCTGTTTTTTTTCGCCTTGGGTAACCACCAGTTGCAAGGCTCCACCGAGGCCCGGGTCGCCGGGATCGCCATGGAGATGCATCTGGACGATGACTGGGTGACGCCACGCCTGTTTGGCGAGCCGTTTCTGGAAAAACCGCCGCTGAGCCTGTGGCTGGACGCCGGCGCCATGCGCGTGTTCGGTGTTTCACCGTGGGCGGTGCGGCTGGCGTCGGCGGTGGCCGGGTTGCTCAGCGTGATGTTGCTGTACGGCATGCTGCGTCGCTTCGGGCGCCCGAAAGCCGTCGCGTGGACGGCAGGGATTCTGCTGGCGACCATGGCCAGTTACTGGAGCAACGTGCGCGGGGTCGGCGAGGATGCGCTGCTGGCGCTCGGCGTGACCACCGCGTTGCTGGCGTTCTTTCAGGCGCAACGCGCGCCGAACGCCGGTAACTCGCTGCTGTTTATCGTCGGGATCGCCATCGCCACCTTGAGCAAGGGCGTGCTCGGGCTGGCAATGCCCGGGGTGGTGATTTTTGCCTACCTGCTGGCGGACAACCTGATCGACAAACGCTTGAAGGTCGGCGCCTGGCTGCGTCCCGGCCTGCTCACGGCCGTGGGCCTGATTCCGTTGCTGATCTGGCTCGCCGTGCTCTATCAACGCGGTGGTTCGCACGCCGTCGCGGAAGTGCTGCTGACCAACAGCGTCGGTCGCTTCAGCGGTTCGTTCGTCGAGGCCGGGCACTATGAGCCGTTCTATTACTACCTGGCCAAACTGCCGGAAGCGTTCCTGCCGTGGAACATTCTCGTGTACCTGGGGCTGTGGCATTTCCGCAAGCAGTTGAAGGCCAACCGTTACCTGCTGTTTTTCAGCCTGTGGATCGTGGCGCAGTTCATCATGCTGACCCTGGCTTCCAGCAAGCGCACGGTGTACCTGATGTCGATGACCCCGGCCGCCGCCGTGATCGCCGCCGAGTACGCACGCGTGTTGTTCGAGCGCTTGCAGGCGCGTGAAACCGCCGACCGCTTCATCGGAAAAATCGCCCGTCATCGTCTAGCGCTTGCCGCCGGTTTGCTCACGGTGGTGATCGCCAGCTACCTCGGCGCCGCCCAGTGGGCCTTGCCCAATGCCGACAAGGAGCTGTCGTTCCTGCCGCTGACCGAACACATTCAGACCCTGCAAGCCAACGGCCAGCACGTCGCGCTGTTCCAGGCCAATGAGCGGGTCGGCGGCGCCAGCGTGTTCTACACCCAGCGTGTGCTCAAAGGGCTGGACACCGATGCGCAACTGCACGATTTCCTCAGCGCCTCGCCGGCGAACGTCGCGGTAATCTCGGCAGACAGCGAACCCGCCGCACCACTCAAGGTGCTCAAGACCATGATGGTCGGGCGGCAGGCGTACTATTTCGTCAGCTACTGACGGCCGTCGCGCCAGACCATAAAAAACCCGCCGGAACTGGCGGGTTTTGTTTGGGCTGACGCTTTGCGCACCTCAGTTCATCGAGTGGTCAATGAGTGCCAGTCGGAGGCTTCGATGAAGCCCAACATGCGCGGGGCCGCCTTGTTCGCGGCGGAGACGAACAGCGAGGAGCCGTAACCAGGGTCGGAAACCGGTACATCCAGGTCCTTTTCCAGCTCTGCCATGCATTCGCTGTGAGTCACCAGGATCAGATTGCGGCCCGGGAGCTTGTGCGCCAGCGCTTCCTGCAAAATGCGGCCCTTGCAGCTGATCAGCCAGTCTTCACCGCTGGCCGCGCGGTTGAACATGTAGCCGGCGGTCTGCACGGTGCGCAGCATCGGGCTGTTATAGATTTCGGCGTTATTCAGGCCCAGGTGCTCGAATTGCGCGCCGACACCGACCGCGACACTGCGCGAGCGATCGGTAATGCCGTCATCGCCGGTCAGGCACGGCGCCGGCGAGTGGTCGCAGCGCTCGACGTGACGCACCAGCACAATCATCTCGCCCTTGGCCCACCCCGCCGCCAGCGCGCGGGCGCCGGACACGTTGCCATGCGCCAGGTCCGGCACCGCCGCCGGGGCGAGCAGCCACAGGGTCAGCGGAATCACCAGCAGCAAGGCGCCCAGGACGACCCAGGTATTGCGATAGCGGGCCAATCCGCTCAGGGAGATCGAGCGTTTGACGCCGAACAGACTCAGTCTCAATTCCACATCGGGCCGCCTCGTCGGCATGCATCACAGTCAATTCGATGCGGCGAGGGTAGAGAAACGGGCGTAAGCAGCGAGTGAAACGCATGTGAAAAAAGTCTTGAGATGCCTTTGTTACAAATTCCGTAGGACAAAATCCTTTCAGCTCTCGTGTTTGCGGCCGATACAAACCTGCTAACACCCTTGCTGGCTCAAAAAAACAACAATCTTCCAGCCTGACCGACGATCAAGTAGCTCTACGTTCCTGGAGGAATTGTGATGAATAGCTGGTTCGGCAACATCAGCGTGAACATGAAATTGGGCCTGGGCTTCGGCCTGGTCCTGGCCCTGACCTGCGTATTGGCCCTGACCGGCTGGACCAGCCTCGGCGGTCTGATCGACCGCAGCAACTGGATGAGCGACATCACCCAGCTCAACGCCGGCCTGACCAAACTGCGCGTGGTGCGCCTGCAATACATGCTGACCAACGGCGACGAAACCGCCGCGCAGAATGTGCAGACCACCCTCGAAAGCTTTGCCGCGCAACAGCAGGCACTGATCAACAAGTTCAAGAGCCCGGAAAACGTCAAACTGCTCAAGGAGCAGGCGGCGACCATCGCTGAATACCAGACCTCGCTGAACAAGATGCGCAACGCCTACCGCACCGGTAACAGCGCGCGCGACGTGATGGGCACCAACGCCGATACCGCGTACGGCCTGATCGAAGCGATCAGCAAACGCGTGCAGCAGATGGACATGAGCGAGCAGCGTTTCGAGCAGTTCCAGGCGATCACCGAAGCCAAGGAAGCGTTCATCCTCGCCCGCTACGAAGTGCGCGGCTACACCGCCACCACCAATGCAGAAACCGAGCAGAAAGCCGTTCGTCAGCTGGACGTGGCGATTGCCAGCCTCAAGCAACTGAACGTGCATTTCGCCGCGAGCCAACAGGACGCCCTGCGCCAGCTGGAAACCGCCCTGACCAACTACCGCAGCGCGTTGCAGGCGTACAAGAACGCCAACAGCGACGCCGTGCAGGCGCGTAAAGAGATGACCGATCAAGGCACCGCGATCGTCAACACCAGCGAGCAGCTGTACCAGATCCAGCTTGACCGTCGCGACATCGAAAGCGCCCAGGCCCGTACCTTCCAGCTGATCAGCACCCTGCTGGCGCTGTTGGTGGGCGTGATTGCTGCGGTGATCATCACCCGTCAGATCACCCGTCCGCTGCAGGAAACCCTGGCCGTGGGCGAACGCATCGCCAGCGGCGACCTGACCCAGAACGTCACCGTCACCCGTCGCGACGAACTCGGCGTGCTGCAACAAGGCATCGCGCGCATGGGCGTGACCCTGCGCGACTTGATCAGCGGCATCCGCGACGGCGTCACCCAGATCGCCAGCGCCGCCGAAGAACTCTCGGCCGTGACCGAACAGACCAGCGCCGGTGTGAACAGCCAGAAGGTCGAGACCGATCAGGTCGCCACCGCCATGCACGAGATGACCGCCACTGTGCAGGAAGTCGCGCGCAACGCCGAGGAAGCCTCGCAAGCCGCTGCCGCCGCTGACGGCGAAGCCCGTGAAGGCGACAAAGTGGTCAACGAAGCCATCGCGCAGATCGAGCGTCTGGCCAGCGAAGTGGTGCGGTCCACCGAAGCCATGAGCGTGCTGCAACAGGAAAGCGACAAGATCGGCAGCGTCATGGACGTGATCAAGGCCGTCGCCGAACAGACCAACCTGCTGGCGCTCAACGCAGCCATTGAAGCGGCGCGCGCCGGTGAGGCCGGTCGAGGGTTTGCCGTGGTTGCCGACGAAGTCCGTGGCCTGGCCCAGCGCACGCAGAAGTCCACCGAGGAAATCGAAGGCCTGGTCGCCGGTCTGCAGAACGGCACCCAGCAAGTCGCGGCCGTGATGAACAACAGCCGCGCCCTGACCGACAGCAGCGTGGCCCTGACCCGCAAGGCTGGCGATTCCCTGGAAAACATCACCCGCACGGTGTCGAACATCCAGTCGATGAACCAGCAGATCGCCGCCGCTGCCGAACAGCAAAGCGCCGTGGCCGAAGAGATCAGCCGCAGCATCATCAACGTGCGCGACGTGTCGGAACAGACCGCCGCCGCCAGCGACGAGACCGCAGCGTCCAGCGTTGAACTGGCGCGCCTGGGCGGTCAGTTGCAGCAGATGGTCAGCCACTTCCGCGTCTGACCTTCAGTCAGCGGCTAAGCGTAAACCCAATCGCGGGCAAGCCCGCGATGGCGTCAGCCCAGGCACCCCATGCTCACTGGAGCAACTGTTCCTTGAGCTTCTCGTCGAGGTTTCTGATGGTGATGCTGGCACTTCTTTTCTGGCTAAAACTCGATGAACTTCCAGACGGCACTCTCATTCCAACTGACGCGCCCGGGTGGTCAGTTGCAGCGGTGCCATGATCTATTTCAGGGCATTTCACCCATGCCAGCGATGTCGTAATTGACATGGATCTGAAAGTACCGCCCGTTATAGTCTTCCGTGGTGAACTCCAGTTTGCCGCTGATCTGCACCTTATCCGGAGCAAGGTTCTTCAGCCTCACAAAGCCCTTCGTTGCAGACAGAAGCTTACCCAGATCATCAGAATAAAAAATGCTTTTGATGATTTTGTCATCCTTCGGAAACTCAAAAGTACCGGTCGGCTGATTCTCCTCGGACAGGTTGAAGCCCATGCCTATCTGCCTCGGGGAGGTCATATCGGCATGAACTCGCATGCCTTCATAATTCATCCGCCCCACTCGATTCGAGACAAAATCGATTGTTGCCATCAGTTTTTGGTCAATCCGCCTGTATTCCTTGATCTTGCCGTACATAGTGCCGCTGACTGCCATGATGGATATCTCCCGTTGTCTCTCAACCGAACGATTGGAGTCCGGTAAGCATGCCGCAAGCACCGCAAAGAATGACCTGTCATAAATGACAGGTCTTTAGACTCGATGGCAATTAACGCGCTCGCAATCAGCGCATTTATTTATTACCGCGTCCCGCGCTGGCGCAATACCGACGGCATGAAATACGCGTCTTCCGGCAGCGGTTGCGAGAAATCCACGGTGGAGGTTTCTTCGTTGTCGAGGTTCTGCACGTAGTAACGCCGGGCCTGCAGGTCGTGGAACACGTCCAGTGCGCTCCAGGTGGTCGGCAGGTCGTAGAAGTTTTTCAGGTAGGCCATCGACACCCGCCACAACTCCCCGCGCCCGTCGTATTGATCGACCAGTGCCGCGCCCCAGCTGTCCTCGTCGAGAAACAGCACGCGCTTGGAATAAATATGCCGCGCGCCCGGTTTGAGGTTGCCTTCGACCACCCACACGCGGTGCAGCTCATAACGGGTGAATTGCGGGTTGAGGTGGCCCGGGGTCAGCAGTTGCGCGTACTTCACGTCAGGGCTGCCGACCTTGTAGTTGTTGTAGGGGATGTAGATTTCCTGCTTGCCCTTGAGCTTCCAGTCGTAGCGGTCCGGCGAGCCATTGAACAGGTCGGTGTCATCGGCGGTGCGCAGGCCATCGGACGAGGCGATCGGCGTGTCATAGGCAAGGTTCGGCGCACGGCGCACGCGGCGTTGACCGGCGTCATAGACCCAGGCCTGACGCGGGTCCTTGAGCTGGTCGAGCATCTCGTGCACCAGCGCCGCACCACCGGCCAGTCGCGCCGGGCTTTTCACGAAGGCGAGGTAGTAGAACAGGATGTTTTTCAGGTCGGCGTACTGGCCGCCCGGACGGTAGAAGTTGAACAGGGCTTCCTGCTGCGAAGTGACCAGCGCAAAGCTGCCGTTGCGTTGCACCGGCGCTTCGGATGCACGACGCACCACGTAGATGCCGCGATAACGGGTGATGTGGTTCCACAACACTTCGACGCCGTCCTTGGGCACCGGGAACGGCACGCCGCCGTAGGCATCGGCGAACCCGCTGCCCCCCTCCAGCAGCTTGGCCGAGGTCGCGTTCTTGAGGGTGTTGTCATACAGCCACTGCGGCGCCGAGCCTGAACGACGCGACGGATAGACCGGCATCTGGAACGTGTCCGGGTAGCTGTTGAACAGCGCGATCTGCCCGGGGCTGAGGTGGGCCTTGTACTGCTCCAGGTTGGCCTTGGTGATGGTGAACAACGGTTTGTCCGCCGCGTACGGGTCCGGATGGTGCTGCCCCGGTTTGTAGCCGGCCGGCGCCTGGGTGATGCCACCAGTCCACGCTGGAATGGTGCCGGCGGCGTTGCCGGCACGCTCGGCGCCCATGGGCGTGAGGGTGGTTTTCAGTTGTTCGGCTTGTTGTGGGGTGATGGCGGCGAGGGCACCACCGGCGCTCAGGCCCAGAACAAGCGCCAGCATGGTTTTGCTGAATCGTGATGTGTAAAACATGATCGATCTCCGAGATGGGAGTGAGGTCTGAAAATCACCGCAAGTCCCTTGTAGGAGTGAGCCTGCTCGCGATAGCGGTGTGACAGACAACATCGACTGCGACTGAAAATCCGCTATCGCGAGCAGGCTCACTCCTACAAGGGGGTGCGCCTGTGTTCTGGATATCAAAGGAAATACTTGAGGTTGAACCCGACGTTGTCGCGGTCGCGAATGCCGTTGTTCTGCCCGCCGCCCCAAAAGTTGGTGTATTGCACCTCGGCCTCGAGCTTGTTCTGGTAGTTGGCCTTGATCCCCAGGGTGTAGGCCTTGCGCCCCTCGATGGTGTTGCCGGCCTGATAGCTGTTGCCCTTGAAGTCGTCCTTGTAGACCAAGTAGGGCGAAACATTGACCCCGGCGTACACATCGTTCCAGGTGCCGTTGAACATCACCGTGTAGCTGTAGGAATTGCGGTTGACCTGATCGTCGCGATCACCGCCGGACACATAAGAAGTGTTGCCGGTGCCGGCGTAATAACGCGTGCTGCCGTCATAAGCGGTGTATTGCAGGCTGCTGCCGCGCAGGTGCTCGGAGGCCAGTTCGAAGATGCCGAACATCGAGTCGAACGACAGCGTCGGCCCGAAGTTGTAGATGCTGCCCAGCGAGGTGTTGAACGCTTCGACGCGTTCGGCGTTATTGATCTCGCTGTCGAGGGTGACCATCTGCCCGCCGACGTTGACGGGCTTGCCGGTCACCGCAACCGCGGCACCGTTGGCCAGGTCGCCAATCAGATCGTTGGTGGCCGCGACGCCGATCGGCAGGTTTGGCCGATAGGCAATTTCGCCGAACACCGAGGCCTGACCCAGGGTGGTGTTGAAGCTGAAGCCGTACATGCGGATGTCTTCGGCATAACGCCGATGCGCCTGGATGTTGCCCATCACATCGGCAGTCGCCAGACCGTTGGCCAGCGCCCCGGCCTGACTGCCGGCGACGCTGGAAAGCATGTTGGTCAGGGCATTCATGTCGATGCCCTTGTAGCCGCCCAAGTCAGCGGCGATGGTCGGTTCCTTGGCGTGGTAATTGACCATGTACAGGCCGAACTCGGTGCTGTTGAGCGCTTCGGCGATGTAGCGGAAAGCGAAGCCGAACTGGCCGTCGTTACGGGCGTTGTAGTCCTTGCCGATCGACGCCACTTTCAGTGTGTTGCCGTAGGCCGGGGTCACGCCGTTGGCGTAGAGGCCGGTGCTTTTCAGCGCCGGACCGAGCAACGGGTTGTTGCCCAGCGCGCTGTACAGGCCGATGACGTTGCCAAAACCCGGCACCGGCGTATCGAGCGCGGTGCCGCTGAAGTTGTTGTAACCGGTGTTGCCGCCATCGGCGAACAGGTCGGTCTGCGAGTAGAAGGTGCCGACCGGGTCGATGCGGGTTTCCTTCCAGTTGGTCTGATAGAAGCTTTCCAGGGTCAGCGAATCGCTGAGGCCGATGTTGAAGCTCACTGCCTCCACCGGCATCAGCACTTCCTTGACCTCGGCGCCCGGTAAACGGTACTTCGCCGCGTCCACCGGATTGGTGGTGTTGATCCCGCCGCGATAGAAAATCCCCTCGCCCCAGTTGAACACCTGACGCCCGATGCGCGCAGTCAGCGGCATCTGCGCCACGTCCCAGTTGCCGTAGACATAGGCGTCGAGCATCTCGATCCGGCTGCCGGCGATGTCGCGGGTCTGGCGGGTGAAGCGGTCGTCCTGCGGGTAGCTCTGACTCGGCTGCGACGGGTTGTTGTTGCGGTAGTAATCGTTGCGCTTGTCCATCAGCTGGGTGTCGTAGAACGCCGTGCCACGCAGGAACATCCCGTAGTTCTGATAGTTGGCTTCCAGCTCCGAAGTGATCTTGTACACCTCGGAAACCAGCCCGGTGTCGAAGTTGCGATTGCCGTCGTTGGTGTTGACGTCATCGTTGTTCTTGTCGCGCCCCTGCACCCGCCACAAGCGGCCATAGGACAGGGTCGTGTCGATCGAGCCGGTGACCTGATTGTCCAGCACGCTGAACTCCTTGGCCTGCACGCCATCGACTGCGCACAGTTGCAGCAGCCCTGCCAGACCGACGCCGGGGAGCGCTACGCCAGACAGGCGAAATCGAGCTTTCATGATCTGTTCCTCTTTCCCTGGTTTTATTGTTGTGGGGTGCAATACCGCTAGGGCGGGGGCGCCAGTGCGGCGCTGACATAAATCCGGCTGTGCGCGCCGAAATGTCCGAGCAACGTGAACAACTGCTGATTGAGCGCGGGATGCTCGAAGGTCTCGCGCTGCAACGCGTTGCCGCTGCTGAAATCGCTGGTCACCGGCGCCGTCTCCAGCCATTGGCCGATGGCTTCATCGAACGCCGCCGAGTCCTCGACCGACTCGGCGCTGACCACGTTGCGCAAGTAGTCCACCGAGTACGGCGGATACTGTTGGTCTTGAGCCACATCGGCGTAGGCCGCGAGCATCGGATGCGCCTGACCGGCACGCAGCACCCGGCGCAACCAGGTCGACTGGTACTTTTCGATTTCCATGTGGCGGGTGGCGACGCGTTCGATCGAGGCCTTTTTATCATCGGCAAAACCGGCCAGCGCCTTGCCTTCCAATAGCAACAGACTCGGCAGCTCGACCCCGGGCAATGGCTTGGCGTGATACGGCTGGGTCAGGTCCTGCACGTGGTGCACGCCCCAGCCGAGAAAGCGGTAGCCCCAGTAAGGATGGCCAGTAGCGAACGCCAGTCGCGCCAGGCCCAGGTATTGATAGGCGCGCCAGTCCGGCCAACTGCGCTGAAGAAATCCGGCAGCGGCATACACCACCGCGCTCTCATGGAAGAAGCCCATGTGGAACGGCGCCTGCGAGCTGTACTGAAACCGCGCGTCGCCGAACGGCTGCGGGCCGAAGCCATACAGCGCGCCGACCTCACCGGGGTTGTCGCTGAACAGGTTGATGTCGTGGCCGTAATCCGGCTCATCGGCAGCGCTGGCCAGCACCGCCAGCGGCGCAACTTTTTCGCCATCGGCCACGCGAATGAAACGCTGACGATTCCACGGCGACAGCGTCTGCTCGACCATCACCTGATCGGCACCGAGATGCTCGCGCTCGGGCAGATCCTTACCCGGCAGCGGCTGAATGACCATCGCCAGATGAATGCGCGGATTGAGGCGCAACGCAGTGAGAAAGTCGTGGCGCAGATTGTCGCCCGGCACGGCGGGCAGTTGCAGATTGTCGGGGCGTGGCGGGTACTGGGCGAAGTGCTCACGGGCGAAGCTTTCCTGTTGCTCCAGCAGCGCGACCACGGCCGGATATTGCTCGGCGAGAAAACGCTCCAGCGGCTCGACCTCGACCGGTGGTGCATCACGCAGCGCCGGCAGTTGCTGCAACGCCAGATAGCTGCCCACCGTGTGGTTCGACCAGCCCCACGCCGTCGGGGCCATTGCACAAAGCAGCAACAGGAGAAAAGTCAGCTTCATTGCTTTTAGTTCTTATTGGAGGTGCTGTGGGGGTTGAGCCTAGCAACCGCCCCCGGCGCTGACACTGTCCAATCTCACCAGAAAAAGTCTCCGATAGCGCCATATGAGGCTCACCGCCCACCTGTGTAGGAGCTGCCGAAGGCTGCGATCTTTTGATCTCGTTTTTAAAAATCAAAGGCAAAAGATCGCAGCCTTCGGCAGCTCCTACAGGAAGGTGTGCGGAGTTTTTTTCAGGCGGGGTAACCGGTGATTTTGCGGATGCTCTGGTACAACGGTTTGAGCTGGCGATACATGCGCAGGTACACCTCTTTGTACAACCGTTCGTAGACCTGCTGCGCCTCGGGTTGCGGGGTGAATACCGTGCCGACGCGGGTCATCGCCGAAATCGCACTGGGGAAATCCGCATACAACCCCAACCCCACCGCACAGCAAATCGCCGCGCCCAATCCGGACGCTTCGTACACATGCGGACGCTCCGCCGGCAGGCCAAAAATATTCGCCGTGAGCTGCATCGCCGCATCACTCTGCGAGCCGCCACCGGCCACACGCAGACGCTTGATCGAGACCTTCGAACGCTTCTCGATGTTCTCCATGCCCTGGCGCAACGCATACGCCAGCCCTTCCAGAATCGCCCGGTAAATGTGCGCGCGAGTGTGCACATCGCCGAAGCCGATCATCGCGCCTTTGGCCTCGACGCCCGGCTCACGAATCCCCGGCGACCAGTAGGGTTGCAGCATCAAGCCCATCGACCCCGGCGGCACCGCGTTGACCAGTGCATCGAACAGTTGCTCCGGCTCAATGCCCTGCTCTTTTGCCTGCTGCATCTCGCGCAGGCCGAATTCGTTCTTGAACCAGCTGACCATCCAGTAACCGCGATAAATCATCACCTCGCAGTTGTATTGATCCGGCACCGCCGACGGGTAAGGCGGGATCAGCGGGACGATTTCCAGGTAACGCGAGCGGGTGCTGGTGATCGTCGCCGTGGTGCCGTAGGACAGGCACACGGTGCTCGCATCGACCACCCCGGAACCGACCACTTCGCAGGCCTTGTCAGCGCCCGCCGCAATCAGCGGCAAGCCCTCGGGAATCCCGGTGTGACGGCTGGCCTCGGCGCTGATGTAGCCGAGGGTTTCACCGGGTTTGTGCAAGGTCGGCAATTGCTCGGGACGCACCGCCAGCGCCTGCCATTTCCAGTCGCTGGGCGCGGCCCATTTCAGGCGTTTGAAATCGAACGGCAGGTAGCCGACGCAGCATCCGACAGAGTCGACAAAGCGCCCACACAGGCGATGGGTGAGAAACCCCGAAAGCAGCAGAAACTTGTCGGTCGCGGCCCACACTTCGGGCTGATGTCTGGCGATCCAGTTGGCCTCGGCCTGAGCGCGAAAATAATCGACGGTGGCCTGCGCGCCGACCAGTTTGAACAGCCAGCCCCACGGCCCCTTGATCCCGCCCTCGACTTCGCTCTGGCGCTGATCGAGCCACAAAATCGCCGGGCGCAGCGGCTTGCCCTCGGCATCGACGTTGATCACCGTGCCGCGCTGGGTGGTCAGCGACACCCCGGCAATCTGCGAGCGATCGATCCCGGTTTGCGCCCACACCTGCTGACAGGCCTCGCCGAGTTTCGCCCAGTAATAATCCGGGTCCTGCTCGGCCCAGCCCGGTTGCGTCGAGTAATACGCCTGCAACTCCACCTTGCCTTTGCCCAGCAGATTGCCCTGCAGATCGAAGAGCAGCGCGCGCACGCTCTGGGTGCCGTTGTCGATCGCCAGCAGGTAACGCGTGTTCGGTTGCTTATCCATGGAGCTCTCTTCGAGGGGCATCAAGGCGCGGCCTCCGGCAAACCGTGATGGCGTTGCCACAACGCCCGGTAACGCTGCAGCTCTTGCTGCCAGTGTGCATCGTCCCAGCCCAGACGAGGCTGGCAGAGCTGGCGGATGGCGGCGAAATGCGCTTCGCCACCGCGCGCCAGCAACAGGCCCAGACGGGTACGGCGTAACAGCAAATCATCGAGGTGCAGCACCATTTCCGCCTCGCAGGCGAAGGCCAGCTCTGCCCACAGGGTGTCGGTATTGCCGACGCTGGCGTGCCCCAGCTCGGTGATCAACTGCGCCAGCCTCGGCAGATCACGGCCGTGGCGTCCGGCCAGACGTCGCCACTGTTGCGGGCTGAGTCCGGGGATCGGCAGTGGCGCTACCGCGGCAAAAACCGCTGCGCCGTCATCTTCGAAATTGCGGCCAAGCATGTCGGCACAGGCCTTGAGCACTTCGATGGCTTGCGGGCGAAACGTGGTCAGTTTGCCGCCGGCCAGGGTCACGCAACCCGGCTCCCGCCACAGCACATGTTCACGGGTTTCATTCGACGGTTTGCCTTGCTGCTCACCCGCCGCACTGCCCACCACCGGGCGCACGCCCGACCAGGTCGACAGCACATCCGCCGCCGTCACTTCGGCACTTGGAAATTGTTGCGTGCAAGCCGCCAGCAGGTAGTCGAGTTCTTCGGCGCTGATGCTCGCGCTCTGGTCCAGGTTCTCGCGGTGATCGAGGTCAGTGGTGCCAACCACCGTCGCCCCTTCCCACGGAAACACGAACACCGGACGCCGATCCCGTTCATGCAGAAAGGTGAACGCCTGGGCCACCGGCAAGCGCCAGCCCGGCAGCAATAAATGACTGCCACGCAGCGGGCGCAATTGCCTTGCCGCTTCTGTCGGTCGCAAGCGCTCCGCCCAGGCACCGGTGGCCACCGCGAGCACACCACAGCGCAGTTGTAGCGACGCACCGGCCTCACAATCCTCGACCTGAACCCCGCACACTCGCCCGTTTTCGCGCAGCAAATGTTCGACCCGCACACCGTTGAGCACCACCGCGCCATCGGCCCGCGCTTCGCTCAACACGCGCATCACCAGCCGTGCGTCATCGGTCAGCGCATCGACAAAACAGGTGCCGCCGAGCAGACCGTTTTCCTTCACCCCCGGCGCCAGAAACCGCAGTTGCTGCGCGTCATGAAAACGATGGCTGCGCCGTCCGGCCAAGGCGTCGTAAACCGACAACAAGCCGCCGAGCACACGCGGCCCGGGAAAGCCGCCGCGATAGTGCGGCATCATGAAACTCATCGGCTCCACCAGCCCCGGCGCTTCGTCGAGCAGACGCTGACGCTCGCGCACCGAATCGCGGGTCAGGCGCCACTGGCCCTTGGCGATGTAGCGCAAACCACCGTGGACCATTTTTGATGATCGACTGGAGGTGCCCCAGGCGAAATCCCGCTGCTCCAGCAGCAGACAACGCCAGCCACGCCGCGCCGCTTCGCGCAGGATGCCGGCACCGCTGATGCCGCCGCCGATGACGATCAGATCCCAGGTCTCCTTGGCCAGCGTCGGCAAAATCTGCTGGCGCCATGCGGCATTCCAGTGCTGATTCATGGCCGTCACTCCGACAACAGCGTGCCGGGGGTGAGGCGCCCGGCCGGATCGAAGTGCTTGCTCAGCGCCTGCAAGGTGTCCATCGCCAGCGCGCCTTTCTCGCGCAGCAGGTACGGCGCGTGATCCTTGCCGACGCCGTGCTGGTGGCTGATGGTGCCGTGGTTGTCGACGATGGTCTGGCTGGCCGCGTGCTTGAGCGCCTGCCAGCGCGCGAGCGTCGCCGGGTAATCCGCCGCCGGGCGAAACACGTAGGTGGTGTAGATGCTCGAACCCTCGCCGTAGACGTGGGACAAATGGGTGAACACATGCACCCGCTCGCCCTGCGCCGCCAACGCGTCACGCAGGCTGTTTTCGATCAGGTTGAGCAGAGTGTCGACGTTGCTCCAGTCGGTGGCCGTTTCCAGGGTGTCGACCACGTAGCCGGCGTTCCACAGGTTCTCGCGCAGGTAGGGGAAACGGAAGCGGTTCTGCGCCCATTTCTTGCCGAGCAAGGTGCCGGTGAACACCCCGCCGAAGGCTTTCAGATGCTGGCGGGCCTGGCTCAGTGACAGCGCGTTTTGCCGACGATTGCCGGTCACGCCGAAGGTCAGCAGACACTTGCCCTCGCCCGCCCCGCGCAGGTTCAGATACTTTTCCAGCCAGGCGATTTGTTGCGGATGACCGGCCAGCGCCAATTGCGTTTCGGTCTCCACGGCGTTGGACAAACGCAGCATCGACAGCGGCACGCGGGCCTGAGCGAGTTGGCGAATCGCTTGCAGTGCTTTGGTCCAGCTCGGCAGGAATACACCGTAAAAACGTTCGTCAGCGGGCAGTGCGCTGACCCGCACTTTGACCTCGGAAATGATCCCGAAACGGCCCTCGCAACCGAGCACCACTTCGCGCAGATCAGGCCCCGCCGCCGAGGCCGGGAACGTCGGAATGTCCAAGGGTCCGGCAAAGGTTTCCAGGGTGCCGCCAGCGAACAATTGCTCGATGCGCCCATAACGCAACGACTGCTGACCACTGGAGCGACTGGCCACCCAACCGCCGAGCGTCGACAGCTCCCACGACTGCGGGAAATGCCCCAGCGTGTAGCCGCGAGCGCGCAGCTGACTTTCCACCTGCGGGCCACTGGCGCCGGGGCCGAACGTTGCCAACTGGCTCTGCTCATCGAGATCGATCAGGCGATTCATCCGCGCCAGCGACACCGTCACCACCGGCCGCATCGAATCGGGCGGATTGATGTGCCCGGCCACCGAGGTGCCGCCGCCGTAGGGAATCAGGCACAGGTCCTGCGCATGGGCCAGCGCCAGCAATTGGCGGATCTGCTCGGCAGTCTCGGGGAATGCCACCGCGTCGGGATAGATGCCCAGCGCGCCCTCGCGCAGCGCCAGCCAGTCCGGCAGGCTCTGACCCCGGGCATGCAGCAGGCGATCATGGGCGTCGACGCTGTACAAGGCGTGCGGCGCCAGCCGCGAGACCGGCACCCGCGCCAATGCCGCTTCAAGCGTGGCATCGGGCAGCGCGCGCCCGGCTCCCAGTCGTTCATGGAGAAAACTCGCGCCCTGGGCCGGCAGTTCGACCACCGTGGTTGCATCTCCCCAGCCGTTCCAGCGTCGCATGCGTGTGTCCTTCTTCTGCAGTCTGATCAGTGATGTGGCAGGCCTCCATACTAGTCAGCGGCCGAAAAGTGTCACGGTCGCATCCGGCCAGTTCGAGTAGCCAATTGAGTCAAACGTCGCGCAAGTGCCAGCCATTTACTTTAGTCGGGGTTTCAAATTACCTTTCAGCCATTCATTCGCTCACGCAGGCCTTGATCAAGGGAATTGGATCATGCAATCGCTCGGCTTCACCTCCGTTCCGCCGCTGCTCAAATACGTGCGTCATGCCGAGCAACTGGGCATGGCCATCGAGCCGGCGCTGGCGGCGGCCGGTTTGCAGGCGCCGCAGTTGAGCGACAACAGCCTGCGCCTGCCGGGTGAGGTGCATGAGCGCCTGCTGGATTACTTCTGCGAACACTCGGGCGATCCGCTGTTCGGTCTCAACGCCGCGAACTTCGTGCTGCCCAATTCCTGGAGCGTGCTGGGTTACATCACCATGAACTGCGCGACCCTGGGTGAGGCCATGAGCCGGATCATGCCGTTCGAAAAACTGGTGGGCGACATGGGCGTCAGCCGCGCCGAGGTGCAGGACGGTCACGTGCACCTGATCTGGACGTGCCGCTACGAGCGCCCACGGATCCGCCGGCATCTGGTGGAAAACGTCCTCGGTTCGTGGCTGCAATATGCGCGCTGGATCGCTGACACGCAGATGTCGCCAGCCGCTGTGTGGCTGGAACATCCATGCCCGACAGACGCCACACAGGCGCAGTACGAAGCGTTCTTCGATTGCCCGGTGTTATTCGAGCAGCCCTATTCCGCGCTGATCGTGCCGCTGCCTTATCTGCAATTGCCGTTACGCCAGGCCGACGCGCAATTGCTGCGCACGCTGGAAGAACACGCGATGGGGCTGATGGCGACGCTGGAAGATGCGTCGCTGGAACAACGGGTCAAAAGCATCCTGCGCCAGTTGCTCAAGGAAGGCTTGCCGCGCAAGGAACAGGTGGCCGAGCAGCTCGCGGTGTCGGTGCGCACGTTGCAACGGCAGTTGCATCAGGCGGGGACGTCGTATCAGCAGATTCTGGATGATTTGCGTCAGGAGCTGGCCGAGCATTATTTGCTCAACAGTACGTTGCCGATTCAGGACATTGCGCAGTATCTGGGATTTACCGAGCCACGGTCGTTTCACCGCACGTTCAAGAGCCGGCGCGGGATGCCGCCGGGGGAGTTTCGGCAGATGCATCGGGGGTGATGCTGTCGGCCTCTTCGCGAGCAGGCTCGCTCCCACAGTTGATATAGGTTGTTCATCAGTTTGGTGTCCGCCGCCGACCCAATGTGGGAGCGAGCCTGCTCGCGAAGGCGTCAGTGGGCGCAGCAGCGTCCGACAGACAAATCGTCAAACCGTGGCGCACAACAAACACTTCACATCGTCCGTGTTTAAAGACACTCAGTGTTACGCCCTACTGCCTACAAATCCTTGCGCCACTGCCTACGGCTACGCCAGAATCCGCCGGCTTGTGCGCCCCGGAGGCCGTCGGTAACTTGATTCCGTCACTGATTCCCAGTGATCGAGCTTAGCGGCTCGGCTACGTTCGCTCCCGGTTGCACAAGTAATTATCCAGTCAGGTATTTGCCTGCGCTTGATGGTGGCTGTGCGCATGGCACCTTCGGGTGCGCCGGGGTGGGATGCGACCGGTCCGCTAACTTGCGCACAGCTGCCTCCCTTTTGCTTAGCGGCGAAATGGATGCGGCCTTACAAGGTACGCTCCCATGTTCAAAGTTACGCCCAACCCACCGCCCACCGACGCGGCCTCGCCCTACGCATCCCCCGAATCAAAGAAATTCCACGAAGCCGCCGAGCGCGCCCTCGACCACTATCTCGGCCCGCCGACGCCCGCCATCATGGCCACCCCGTACCAGCCCAATCGCCTCTACCAGGCCCACCCCGACAGCGGCACCGAACCGTTGCTGGCCGATGCCTGCGAAACCCTGGGCTCGGCCACCGTGATGCTCAACGACTTCGCCGGCCTGCTGGAAGGCTCGCATCGCAAGACCCTGCAAGGCATCGCGCAGGTGGTGATGGTGGCGGAAATCGCCGTCAACCGCGTGCTTGATCAGTTAGTGCCGACCGAGTAACAAAAAAGCCCGCGGCCAGACCTTAATGGTTGGGCAGCGGGCTTTTTTGTATGCCTCGGCTCAGACACTGATCGCGTTGGTGAACACCAGTCGATTCCCAAACGGATCCGCAATCGTCATGTCCTGACTGCCCCACGGCATCGCCTGAATCTGCGGGTGCGAGAACTTGTAAGCCTTGGCCAGCAACTGCTGCTGAAACGCCTCCAGCTCATCGGTCTCGATGCGCAACGCCGAACCCGGCGTCGCATCGCCATGATGTTCGGACAGGTGCAGCACGCATTCGCCACGCGACACCTGCACATACAACGGGAAGTTCGCTTCGAAGCGATGCTGCCAGTCGATCTTGAAGCCGAGGAAGTCGACGTAAAACTCTACGGCTTTGGCTTCATCGAAGATCCGCAGGATCGGGGTGGTTTTGCCGAAGCTCATGGGGTGCTCCCTGACTGGTTGGCCCCACCGTGTAGACGGGGTAGATGTCAGCAATTCGGCTTGTTGATGGCTTTCTTTAATTGCACAGTGCCACTATGAGACACAGATCAAAAGATCGCAGCCTTCGGCAGCTCCTACATTGGAATGCGATCTCCTGTAGGAGCTGCCGAAGGCTGCGATCTTTTGGCGTCATCACAATCAACGAAAACCTTCGCGCAAATCCCCTTCCCGCGCCAGAAACCGCCCTTCCCGGCGCCCCTTCGCCTGCCCGTCGCGATAGCTCAACACGCCATTGACCCACACCCCATCAATGCCCTGCGCCGCCTGCTGCGGATCATGGAAATCCGCCACATCCCGCACCGTCGCCGGATCGAACAACACCAGATCCGCCCAATAGCCTTCACGAATCTCGCCGCGCCCCTTTAAGCCAAAGCGCGCCGCCGACAGACCGGTCATCTTGTGCACGGCGGTATGCAGCGGAAACAGCCCGACATCGCGACTGAAATGTCCCAATACCCGTGGGAAAGCGCCCCACAGGCGTGGATGCGGGAACGGGTCTTCCGGCAGTCCGTCAGAACCGACCATCGACAGTGGATGCGCGAGGATTTTTCGTACGTCCGCCTCGTCCATGCCGTAGTACACCGCGCCCGCCGGTTGCAGGCGCTTGGCCGCTTCGAGCAGTGGCATGTTCCATTGGGCAGCGATGTCGATCAGGTCGCGACCGCTGACATGCGGGTGCGGCGTTGACCAGGTGATGGTGATGCGATGGGCATCAGTGACTTGCTTCAGATCCAGGGTCGAAGAACTCGCCGCGTAGGGATAGCAATCGCAGCCCACGTGCTGGGTTTTCGCGGCTTCCTCCAGCGCCGCAAGCAACTGCGGACTGCGCCCCCAGTTGCCGACACCGGCGCATTTGAGGTGGGAGATGATCACCGGCGACTGCGCGTGGCGGCCGATGCTGAACGCTTCTTCCATCGCCTCCAGCACCGGTTCGAATTCACTGCGCAGGTGGGTGGTGTACACCGCGCCGAATGCCGTCAGTTCTTCAGTCAGTTGCTGCACTTCGTCGGTGGAGGCGTTGAAGGCGCTGGCGTAGGCCAGGCCTGTGGATAACCCGAGCGCGCCGGCTTCAAGGCTTTCGCGCAATTGCTCGCGCATGGCAGCGATTTCATCTGGCGTGGCGGTGCGGAACAGGTCGTCGAGGTGATTGCTGCGCAGCGCCGTGTGGCCGACCAGTGCGGCGACGTTGAGCGTGGTGTTGGCCGCTTCGACGGCCGCGCGGTAATCGCTGAAGCGCGGATAAACGAAGGCTTCCGCCGTACCCAGCAGGTTCATCGGATCCGGCGGATTGCCCTTCAATCTGACCGGCGAGGCGCTGATCCCACAGTTGCCGACAATCACTGTGGTCACGCCCTGGCTGAGCTTGGGCAGCATCTCGGGTTGGCGGATGACCACCGTGTCGTCGTGGGTGTGCACGTCGATGAACCCCGGCGCCAGCACGCGACCGGCGGCGTCGATTTCCTCGCTGGCGCGGGCATCGTGCAAGTCGCCGATGCGCTCGATGCGCCCGTTGAGAATCGCCACGTCGGCGCGGTAGCCGGGTGTGTTGCTGCCATCGATGACCAGGGCGTTGCGAATCAGCGTGTCGTACTGCATGTCTGTCTCCCGGCAGGAGTCAGCGTCAACTCCTGCCCTTGATCAAATGGTGATCGAAGCCTTGCTCCACCAGATACCGCCAGGCCACCTGAACCTCATCGGGGATGGCTTGCTCGACCTGAAACCCCAGCGCAGGGTAAACCATGATGCGGTGCACATCGCCGACCATTTCGTCGATCAGGCCCAAGACCCCGATCAGGTTGCTGACGTCATCGGGAAAACGGAACGACGGCGCATCCACCCAGGCTTCCAGGCCCGGCCATTGCACGGGCAAGGTCAATGCCACGCGCCGGATCGAATTGGGCTTGGTTAGAAAGGTCGCGCGGCGCACGTCGGGAAACAGCGCTCGGGCAAACGCGATGTTTTCGGCAAAATTGGTCGCGCGGGTTTCCAGGGTGAACTGCGCCGCCTTCACCCCTTGCGCCAGGGCCCGTTGGGCAAAAATATCGGCTTCGGTGCGTGCCCACAAATGCTTCGTCCAGTTGCCGGTATTGCCAGTGAACAACAGGTGGGGGGCCACGCCGTCTTTCAACAGTTGGCAGGCGTAATCGCAGACCCGCAGGTCGTAGGAGCCGCAGACCACGATCAGTTCACAAGCGCTGTGCTGGCGCCCCGCACCGAGGAATTGCCATAGCACGCTGGCGTGCTGCAAGGTCAGTGTCATGGCCGGGCGAACCTCCGGCTCGGTTGCTCGCTGATGTACAGCGCACCGTCGGCGTAACCGTGCGCGCCCCTGCCGTTCAACGCCAGCGCAAGCTGGGTGAAATCGGCATACGTGCCGGCGGCGCCATGCGCGGTCAGCGTCGGGTCGTCGCCAATGCCGATACAAAGGGCGCCGCTGCTGACTGCCGACTGCACACCGCTGACGGAGTCTTCGAAGACCAGGCATTCGTCGCTTTGTCGGCCCAGGTGGGCCGCCGCCAGGCGATAAGGATCGGGCGCCGGTTTGCCGCGGTGCACGTCGTCGCGGCAGATGATGCTGTCGAACGCCGACGTCAGGTCGTGTTGCTGCAACACGTGTTCGACCCGCGCCCGCCAGCTGCTGGTGACCAGCGCCAGGGGCACGGCGTGCTCGCGGAGTCGAGCGATCAACGTCGCGACGCCCGGCACCAGCGCACAGTTCGACACCTGCTCGATGGCGTCGACTTCACGCTTGATCGCCACCCGCTGCGCTTCGTCGAAGTCAGCAAACAGCGCCTTGAGGGTATAGCCGCCGGGACGGCCGTGGATGTGCTCGTCGATGAACGCCTGATCGACGCTGACTCCGTAATGGCGCGCCACGGTGGTCCAGGCGCGCTCGATCACCTCGCGCGACTGGATCAGTACGCCGTCCATGTCAAAGCAGACGGCTGTAAACGTTTGTTGTGCCATGAGTTGAACTTCGCATTTTCTGATGAGCAATGAATGCCAGCACCGTCCCGACCAGCGCGAACAGCGCCATCACGTAGTACGACCACTGCGGCTGGGTCTCGTACAGGTAGCCGGCAAAGGGTGTGGCCAGGCCCATGGGCAAGGCCACTGCCAGGGAGTAATAAACCCCTTGAGTAAAGACCTGAATAGCCTGCGGTGCCTGATCGCGAATGAAGCGCATGATCGCCGCGTGGTAGGCGGCAAAACTCAGTGCGTGCAGACACTGCCCCAGCAGGATCAGCGCCACCGCGTCGCTGTTGGAAAACAGCGCCCAGCGCAGCGCCGCACAGACGCTGGAAAACATCACCAGGGACAACGGCGCACAAAACGCCAGGACCTTGTTGGAGAGCGCGAACCAGGTGATTTCCGCCATCACCGCCACCGCCCAGAACATGCCGATGGCGGAGGAAGAGAAGCCCTTCACCCCCCACCCGATCGAGGCGGTGGCAAAGTACAGGGTGTGGCTCAGTTGAATGAAGCTGGCGGCGGCAATCGCGATCAGCAGGCTCTTGTGGGCCAACAGCGCCTTCCAGTCAGGCCGTGTGCGCGCCGGGCCGGGCGGCGCCAGATGTGCCCGCGACACCTGACGCTTCAGGCGCAGGCAGGCCACGGCGGTGAGCAACATGCTCGCCGCGATCACCAGCGGCACCCAGGACTGGCTGTACCGGGCAAACAGAAAGCCGCCGAGCGTCGAGGTCAGGATGAACGCCGAGGAGCCCACCGCCCGCACCCAGCCGTAATTCTGCAGGGCCAGTTTGTCGCGCTTGAGCAGGTAAGACTCGGACAACGGCAAGACCACCATCCACACCCCGCCAAACAGCACACTCAGGCACACGAACATCCACAGGTGCGCCGGGATGAAGTAGAACAGCAACGTGCATAACGCGGCGGTAAAGCCCAGAAAAGCCGCGAGCCGCAACTGGTCCACACGCCAGTCGGCGACGTAGGTGATCAACACCCCGGTGAACACTTGCGGCCAATACGCCGCAGCGATCAGCAAGCCGATTTCACTGGCACTGAAGCCCAGGGAATCCAGCCAGGTCGGCCAGAACGGATAGATGATCCCTTCCGCCGCGAAGAATCCGAAAAAAATTAAATACATTCGTCAACCATACGCCTGACACTCCAGAAACAGGGCTCCCGCAGGAGCCCTGAATACCTTCCATTTATTCAAAGCGTTGCTGAGTGAAGCTGTTTTTGCCTTTGCGCCAGACGATCAGCGATTCACTCATGACCACCAGATCGACCATGCCTTCTTTCAGCGCATCCAGTGCGTCCTGGGAAGAGCACACGATCGGTTCTTCATGGCGGTTGAACGAGGTGTTGATCAGCGCCGCCTGACCGGTTTTCTGGTGCCAGGCCGTCAGCAGGCGATGCATGAACGGATCGCTTTGCGGGCGAATGATCTGCGGCCGCGCGGTGCCGTCGATGTGCACCACGGCCGGACTCGCCTCGGTGAACTGCGGGTGGCAGTCGTAGGTCATGGTCATGGTGTCGGCGGCCACCTGATCCTCATCCCAACCGACGTAGCAGGCCGGCGCCTGCTCGATGGCGGTGACCGGGCCGAACGGCATGAACTCGGTGCGGTGCATGCGCTTGTTGAGCCAGTCGTTCACCTCGGCGTCCTGAGCGTGATAGACGATGCTGCGGTTGCACAGCGAACGCGGACCGAACTCCATCTTGCCCTTGAACATGCCCAGCACCTGATTTTCCATCAGCGCCTCAGTCAGCATGTCGATGATGTTCGACGGCGTGTGATAACCGAGTTCAGGGTAGTCGCGGTTGATCAGGTTGATGTTCTGCGAAACGCTGCGCGATTGCGGCCCGAGCATCATCGACGGAGTTTTGAAGCGAGTGCCGTTTTCCAGGTACGCGACACCGACTGCAGCCGCCAGTGCCAGGCCGCCATCGCCCATGCAGGGCAGCACGTAAACGTTTTTCACGCCCGGGATTTCGCGCAGGCGCTGGTTGAGTTTGACGTTGCCAAACACGCCGCCGGCCAGGCACAGGTTGGCGCTGCCGCGCTGCGCCAGATGATGAGTGACGGTCGCCACCAGCAGGTCTTCGCTGTGACGCTGCACGGCGGCGGCGATGTCCTCGGGGGTTTCCCGGGCAAACAGGGTTTCCAACGGCTCGCTGTAGGTGTTGTAGGACGGCAGGAACAGATCGCCGCAGCAGGCCTTGATGCGTCCGTCTTCGAAACGGATCATCTGCTGCATCACCCCCAACAGTTTCTGCGGATCACCGAAGGCCGCCAGCCCCGTGACCTTGCCCTCGTGCCGGTTAGGTTTATAACCGAGCAGGTGGGTGATGCGGCCGTAGAAATAGCCCAGGCTGTCGATGCTGGTTTCACGTTGCAGCACGGTGGTTTCCGTGGGGCTGTACCAGGTGACGGTCAGCGATTGAAAGTCGCCGCGTCCGTCGCAGGTCAGGGTCAACGCATCTTCGAACGGCGAGCAGACATAGGCACCGAGCGCATGGCATTCGTGGTGATCGATGTAGTACGCCTTGCCCTGCAAACCATTGGCAGCGATGAACTGGTCAAATTCGCCGCGCTTTTCCTTGTCGTTGTTTATTTCGTCGGTCACCCGTTGCCGGAACTGCGCCAAGCCTTGCGGGTTGTTCCTGACCTCTTCAACGATGCGGTCGAAATACAGCTCAAGATGTTTGTCGGCACTGAAGCCGGCGTTCCATCCGTAGGCGACATGATCGACGTCTTCCAGTGATACACCGGCCTGGCTCAACACAAACTCGATGGATTTGGCCGGCCAGATTTTATGGTCCTTGATGCGGGTGAACCGCTCTTCACTGACCGCGGACAGAATCTGACCATCACGCACCAGGCAAGCACCCGCCAAATCGTTGTTCGTAACACCCAAAATGATCATAACTATTCCTTGTCTTCGCCAATTGAGGTGACGGCTTCGCCCACGCGCGTAGCGTGCAATGCGCCAACCAGAGTCAATGACAGATGCCGGCCGTCATGGCCGACCATCACTCACGGGGAGTAAGCGGATTCATGTGTGTCCGCCGGGAGATACACCTTCAGAAGAAGGCATCAATGTGTGCTGCCATCGCAAATTCCTTTTGCCAGAAAACTCCAGGGGCGGTGCTGTGCTGAACAGGCCTCATGCCTGCAACACGTCGAGGGCGACAGGCATCGCAGCCGCCTTCGTTTCACCGGGGTAGCAGCCTAGTCGGTTATTTCCCGAGCGCCCGTCGAAGGCCCTGCTAAAAATTAAATTCCACTGGCATGCGGCGTATTTGCGGGGGTTTACCGGGACAAAAAAACGGGCGATGACGGCGTGCCATTCAACTTTTCTGTTGTCTGATCCAGCGCTTTCGCGAGCAGGCTCGCTCCCACAGGTTGATTGCATTCCTTCAGCCAGAATGCGTTCTATTTGTGGGAGCGAGCCTGCTCGCGAAGGGCTTGATGCGCTGCAGCAGGATTCACACCATTTCGTTACGAATCCACTCCACCACCGACGTACGCTTCGGCGCCCAGCCCAGCAGTTCGCGGGCGTGTTTGCCGCGTACCCGGCTGTTGGAGCCGAGGCCGTAGTTGGCCATTTCATAGCCCCATTCGGCTTCGGCGTCTTTCAATGGCCAGTCTTGTGGCTTGCCGAGATTCAAGGCCTGGGCCATGGCGGTGGTCATGTCGATGAACGACGCTTCGCCGCTTTCGACAAAGTAGAAGGTGCCCGGCACGTTCTTGGTCAGCGCCAGCAGGTACAGGGCGACGACGTCTTCGATGTGCACGTTGGACCAGATGTTCTGCCCGGTGCCGACATGACGCACCACACCACTCTTGCGCGCCTGCTTCAACAGTCGCGGCAATTGCACGCTGTCGCGCTGCACACCCAGGCTGTGGCCGTAGATCAGGGTGTTGCAGATCACCGCCGAGTTCACCCCGTCCTTCGCTGCCGCGAGGATCAGGTTGTCGATCGCCACGCGGGCCGCCTTGTCGACGGTGGGTGCCGGCAGGTGGTCTTCGAAGTAGATGACGTCGCTGGATTTTCCTCCCGACGCATCGCCCACGATGCTCGATCCGCTGGTGTGCAGGAACACTTTGTTCGACCCGCGCAAGGCGTCGAGCAAGGCTTCGACCGCTCCGCGATGGTCGCTGCTGGCGGCGTTGATCACGGCGTCAGCGGCGCGAGCCTGCCCGGCCAGCAACGCGCTGTCTTCGAGGGTGCCGATCACCGGGGTGATGCCCAGTGCTTTCAGCTCATCGGCCTGTTCGGTGCTGCGCACCAGGCCCGTGACGTGGTGGCCGGCTTGAACCAGACCGGTGGCGATGGAACCGCCGATAAAACCGGCGGCGCCGGTGATGAATACGTTCATGGAGAAACTCCCTGCGTGAGTAATTGATGCAGCGAGTATCGACCGGTCACCCCGATGGAAAAACCCGTCCTCGCCCAATTCACTCTTGCGCAGGGATCACGAATCAGCCCTTGAAGTCGGCGCTGGCGTAGGCCGCGAGTTTGCTCTGGATGAAATCGAGGAAGCACTGAATGCGCAGCGCCAGTTGCGAGTTACGGTAGTACACGGCGTTGATCGGCTGGCGATAACCGCTGTTGAATTCCGCCAGCAGCACCTTGAGGCGCCCGGCGCGAATGTCGTCGATGGTCATGAAGTGCGACAGGCAGGCAATGCCCTGGCCCTCCAGCGCCAGATGGCGCACGGTCTCGCCGCTGGAAGCACTGATCGCCGGGGTGATCGGCCAGCGGTCACCGTGCACGTATCGTAGCGGCCACTGGTTGAGGCCTTCGTTGTGGGTGAAGCCGAGCAAAGTGTGTTCGCTCAAGTCCGCCACTTGCTGCGGCGCTCCGCGCCTCTCCAGATAGGCCGGACTGGCGACGATCAGCAACGGACTGCAACCCAACGAACGCGCATGCAACGTCGAATCGGCCAGGGTGCCGATGCGGATGGCGACGTCGGTGCTTTGTTCCAGCAGGTCAATGATCAGGTCGTTGCTGTTGAGTTCGAGCTGGATGTCCGGGTACAGCCCGCGAAACTCGTCGATGTAGGGCACGATGGCGTGCAGCATGAATGGCGACGCGGCATTGATTCGCAGGCGTCCGGACGGGGTTTGCTGGCGTGAGGACAGACGCTCTTCGAGGGCATCCATCTGATCGAGAATCAGCTTGGCCTGCTCGAAGAAATACTTGCCCTCTTCGGTCAGGTCCATGCGCCGCGTGGTGCGGTTGATCAGCGTGGTGTCGAGCTTGGCTTCCAGCCGCGACAACGTGCGGCTGACTGCCGACGGCGTCTGCCCGACCTGCTCGGCGGCAGCGGAAATCGAACCGCACTCGATCACGCAGACGAAAATCTGCAACTCATCGGATCTGGCTTTCACGGAAACTCTCTAATCGAATGCATATTCATTGTGGCGAGGGAGCTTGCTCCCGCTCGAGCGCGCAGCGGTCGCAAGTTCTGTGGGACTGCTGCGCAGTCCAGCGGGAGCAAGCTCCCTCGCCACAGGACTTGGCCAAGCTATTCGATAGTAGCTTGATTCACTCAAGCCTTGAGGCCAAACACCTCTTTCAGATGCTGCTCATAGCGCGCCACATCATTCTCGATGTTCGGACGCTTCATCACGTCCACACAGAGGAACGTTGGCAAAGCAGTCATGCCCAAAAACTGGTTGGCCTTGTGGAACGGGAAGTACACCGCGTCGACACCCTTGGCTTCAAAGAAGTCAGTCGGGTCATCGAAGGCCTGCTGCGGCGCATTCCAGGTCAGCGACAGCATGTATTGCTTGCCCTGAATCAGGCCGCCGCTGCCGTACTTTTGCGACGCGTCGGAACGGGTGCGACCATCGCTGGCATAGAGGCTGCCGTGGCCTTCTGTGAAGACTTCGTCGAGGTATTTTTTCACGGTCCATGGCGCGCCCATCCACCAGCCCGGCATCTGATAAATGATCACATCGGCCCAGAGGAACTTGGCGACTTCTTCAGCGACGTCGTAGCCCTCGTCGATGAACGTGGTTTTGACATCCAGGCCGCCGCGATCCAGCACGCTCAGCGCGGTTTCGTGCAGGGTGGCGTTGTATCGACCGTCGGAGTGAGCGAATTTTTTGCCGCCATTGAGCAACAACACTTTTTTCATGAGAACGCCTCGTGCAGCCATGGGCTGGAGAAAGATGGAAAAACGAATGGCGGCAGGTTAACCACCCATCTCGCGCGGAATAAGCCACGTCGGCGCAAAATACATTTGATCAAAAAGCACGAATCGAATACCGATTGTTGCAATAGCATTTCCGGCCATCAGCATTTGAGGAGTTGTTTCGATGAGTGAACGCCACGGTTTCATCCTGCACGCCAAGACCCGCCCGGAAAAAGCCGAGGCCTTCGAAGCGCTGTTTCGCGCCTATGTCGAGCCGAGCCGCGCCGAACCCGGCTGCATCGAGTACCACATGCTGCGCGACAAGCAGGACCCGACGCTGTTCATCTTCTACGAGATCTGGGAAAGCCAGGCGCATCTGGACGTGCACTCGAACCTGCCGCACATGCGCGAGTTTTTCGACAACCGCATGACGTACCTGGAGCGTGATTTCGATATCCGCCCGATCGAGATGCTCAGCACGTCGTCGGCTAACCGCTGATCAGCAGATGGGTGCCGAGCGCGCCCAGTCCGAGAAAAAACACGCGCTTGAACAGCCCGGCGCTGATCCGCTGGCGCAGCCATTGGCCGAGCCACATGCCCAGCAGCGCCGGGATCAGCGCCAGCAGCGAGGCGTTCAACTCAGCCGCGCCCAGCGCACCGCGCCAGAACAAGCCGCCGGCCAGCGCCAGGGTCGAGACCGTGAACGACAGGCCCAGCGCCTGCACCAGTTCATCACGGTTCAAACCCAGCGCCTGCAAGTAAGGCACGGCGGGGATCACGAACACCCCGGTGGCCGATGTGATGACGCCCGTGACCACCCCGCACACCGGGCCGAGCCACGGCTCATGCCGAGGATTGACCTGCAGCGTCGGCAGCAACAAGCCGCTCAACGCATACAGCAACAACGCCGCACCTAGCCCGCGCACCACCCAATGCCCACCCGTCATGCCGATCAACCCTGTACCAATACCGGTGCCGAGGAAGATCATCAGCAGCATCGGCCACAGGCGTTTGAGCAACCCTCTCAAATGCCCGCCGAATGCCAGTTGCCAGACGTTGGTCAGCGTCGCCGGAATGATCAGCAATGCCGCAGCCTGCGACGGCGCCATAGCCAGACCGAGCAGGCCCATCGCGACCGTAGGCAGGCCGAGGCCGATCACGCCTTTGATCAGGCCGGCCATGATGAACGTGGCGAGGACCAGCAATGACAAGGCCAGGCCGAGGTTCTGGTAGAAATCAAGAAGTGTGTTCATGGCGCTACTGTGCGCTTTGGCGAGTGTGCTGAAAATCTGCCATATACTGAGGCTGCCTCTGCCAATGCAGAAGGCTACGTATTCGATCAAGACTTCTGGCCTCATCGCTGGCAAGCCAGCTTGGTTTCAGTGTGGATCACAGGATTTGTGCACAATACAAATCCTGTGGGAGCTGGCTTGCCAGCGATGGGGGCCGCCCAGACACCACAAAAACCAGAGGCTGCCCCATGCACTTCGACCTCACCGACCTGCGCCTCTACCTGCACATCCTCGACAGCGGCAACATCACCGCTGGTGCCGGACGCAGCCATCTCTCGCTCGCCGCCGCCAGCGCGCGGATCCGGGCCATGGAAGCCTCACTGGGTACTGACTTCCTGCAACGCGGGCGCCGTGGTGTCACACCGACACCGGCCGGCAAGGCGCTGGCTCGCCACGCACGGATCCTCCTGCAACAGGCCGAGCGCATGCAGCAGGATCTGGCCGAGTACGCCCAGGGCGTCAAAGGTCAGGTGCGGCTGTTGTGCAACACCACGGCCATCACCGAATACCTGCCGGAAGTGCTCGCAGACTTTCTGCGCGAGCATCCCAACCTCGACATCGACCTGCAGGAACTGCCCAGTGCGCGCATCACCCACGCCTTGCGCCAGGGCGCAGCCGATATCGGCATCGTTTCCGATGCAGTGGACACCACCGATCTGCAGACCCAGCGGTTTCGCGACGACCCGTTGCGGCTGATCGTGCCGCTCGGGCATCCACTGGTCGACGCCGCCGAAGTCAGCTTCAGCGACGCCCTGCAGCATGATTTCGTCGGTCTGAGCACCGACAGCGCACTGGCGATCTACCTCGAAGAACAGGCGCTGCACAGCGGCTCGCGCATGCAGGTACGCATCCGCGCCGACGGTTTCGACGGGGTGCTGCGCATGGTCGCCCGAGGCGCCGGCCTCGCCATCGTGCCGGTGGCCGCCATCGAACGCGCGACGCCGCGCACCTTCAAGAGCATTGCCCTCAATGAGCCATGGGCGCGTCGCACCCTGATGCTCTGCGCTCGGGATTTCAGCACCCTGCCCGGTTATGCCAAAGCCTTGCTGAAAGCCTTGACTCTCCCCTGAGGGGCAGACTTCATCCTTGGCGTTCAACGGCAAGGAGCATGACCATGGGCAAACGCATTCTGCTGATTCTCGGCCATCCCGGCGCGTCGAGCTTCTGCGCCGCACTCGCCGAGCGCTATGCACAATCGGCGCTTGATGCCGGACACCAGGTGCGTCAGTTGCGTCTGGGGGAAATGGCTTTCGACCCGGTGCTGCGCCAGGGTTATCAACAGGATCAAGCGCTGGAAGAAGACTTGAGCCGCGCGCAATCCGACATCCTCTGGGCCGAACATCTGGTGCTGGTCTACCCGATCTGGTGGGGCGGTATTCCGGCGCTGCTCAAAGGTTTTTTTGATCGCGTACTGCTGCCGGGATTCGCCTTCAAATACCGAAAAGGCAAAGCGTTCCCCGAGCAATTGCTCAAGGGGCGCACCGCGCATTTGCTGGTGACGATGGACACGCCCTCCTGGTATTACCGCTGGATCTACCGCATGCCGGGACTGCATCAGGTGCGCAAGACCACCCTGCAGTTCTGTGGTATCAAACCCCTGCGCACGCTGACCTTCGGCCCGCTGCTTGACTCCAGTGATCGACAGCGCCAGCGCTGGCTGCAACAGGCGCACGCTATCGCCCGCGGCTGAGTCTGCCGATAATGCGCCGCAGGGTTTCACATTGAAAAAGGACTTTTATGTACATCGGCCAAGCCGCGCAACGTGCCGGCACCACCATCAAAAGCATTCGTCACTACGAGGCGATCGGTCTGCTGCCCAAGCCCCGGCGCCTGGGGAAATACCGCCTCTACGACCAGCAGAGCATCGAACTGCTGATCTTCATCAAATGCGCAAAAGAAATGGGCTTCCGGCTGCGGGAATTGCAGACACTATTCGCCGCGCATCATGGTCAAGCCATGCCGTGGGATCTGGCACAACAGGCCATCGAGGCAAAAAAACGCGAGATCAACAGCAGCATCGCTGAGCTGACGCGGCAATACGCCCAGCTGGAAGGCTTCGAAATCGATCTTGAACGGGCGCGGGCCGAATGCCCGCTGGAGAATCTGTGACGGTTTGCGCGTTTCTGAGCAGCTCGATGTCGAGCACAGACAACTGAGCGGCAATCGGGCGCTATAGGGTGCGAGCTGGTTTCTTTGCCATCCGCCCACTGCCCGGAGTTCTCATGACCGCGACCGCCCCCATCACCGTTTTGCGCGACACCCACCCGCTGCCGGTTCTCGACGCCTGCAAATGGGAAAAACTCGAAGGTGACCCGCACACCGTCAACCTCAATGCCTACACCAGCGAAGACGGCAGCAAGATCATGGGCACCTGGATCTGCACCCCAGGCAAGTGGCGGGTCGATTATGTGAAGTGGGAGTACTGCCACTTCCAGGAAGGCTATTGCATCATCACCCCGGACGGCATGGCGCCGATCCATCTGCGCGCCGGCGATATCTTCGTGGTTGAACCGGGGATGAAAGGCACGTGGGAAGTGGTCGAGACCGTGCGCAAATACTTTGTCTTCGCCTGACAAGCAAAAGATCGCAGCCTTCGGCAGCTCCTACAGGGGTACATTTCCCCATGTAGGAGCTGCCGAAGGCTGCGATCTTTTGTGCGTCCTATAAAAACCTGTGGCGAGGGAGCTTGCTCCCGCCCGGCTGCGCAGACCTGCGGGAGCAAGCTCCCTCGCCACAGAAGATCACCCCCACAATTTGCTGCCTGTTTATTGCGGCTTGCGATAGCTGTTGATGATCGCCGAGAAGTCTTTCCCGCCGTCCCCACGCAGGCTCATCGCCTGATACAACTGCTGCGCCACCGCGCCGAGCATCACCGGTTGGTGCGCCTGACGCGCCGCTTCGGTGGCCAGCCCCAAATCCTTGAGCATCAGTTCGGCCCCGAAGCCGCCGCTATAACCACGCGAGGCTGGAGCTGTTTCAACGATGCCCGGCCACGGGTTGTACATTTCCGAACTCCAGCAACGCCCGGTCGAGCTGTTGATGATCCCGGCGAGCACTGTGGTGTCGATCCCCAGTGCATCGCCAAGGGCCATCGCTTCACTGACGCCGACCATCGAGATCGCCAGCAGCAGGTTGTTGCAGATCTTGGCGATTTGCCCGGTGCCGACTTCACCGCAATGCACGATGTTGCGGCCCATCTGCGCCAGAACCGGTTGCAGGGTGGCAAACAGCTCGGGCGTCGCGCCGACCATAAAGGTCAGCGTGCCGGCGGTCGCGCCACCGGTGCCGCCGGAGACCGGTGCATCCGCCATCGCCACGCCTTGCTTGGCCGCTGCGGCCGCGACATCACGGGCAGTCTGTGGATCGATGGTGCTGCAATCCACCGCCGGCACACCCTGGCGAATGCCGGCCAACACACCGTCCTCGCCGAGCCAGACGCTGCGCACATGCACCGCCGCCGGGAGCATAGTGATCACCAGTTCAGCGTCTTCGGCCGCTTCACGGGCCGAGGCGCGGATGCTGCCGCCCAGTTGCGCCAATTCCGCCAGCACGGTCTTGTTCAGGTCCACCAGGTTCAGCGAGTGGCCGGCCTTGATCAGGTTGCGCGCCATCGGCGCGCCCATGTTGCCCAGACCGATAAATGCGATTTTCATGGCCGTTCCTCAGCGCAGGTTGATGGTGGTGTTCACGCCGTCGTTGACGCTGTCGTCGTCGAACCAGCGCGCCGTGACCGTTTTGGTCTGGGTGTAGAACTGCACCACTTGCTTGCCGTACGGGCCGAGGTCGCCGAGTTTCGAACCACGTGACCCGGTAAAGCTGAAGAACGGCACCGGCACCGGAATCGGGATGTTGATGCCGACCTGGCCGACGTCGATTTCCGTCTGGAATTTGCGCGCCGCCGCACCGCTCTGGGTGAACAGGCCTGTGCCGTTGCCGAACGGGTTGGCGTTGACCAGCGCAATGGCCTGGTCGAGGGTGTCGACTTCCAGCACCACCAGCACCGGGCCGAAGATTTCCTGGGTGTAGATCTGCATGTCAGTCGTCACGCCCGAGAACAGGGTCGGGCCGACGAAGTTGCCCTGCTCGTAACCCGGCACCTTGATGTCGCGCCCATCGAGCTCAAGCTTGGCGCCTTCCTTGATGCCGCTTTCGATCAGATCGAGAATCCGCGCCTTGGCTTTCTTCGAGATCACCGGGCCAACATCGGTGCCCGGCTCGCTGCCGGCGTTGACCTTGAGTTTTTGCGCCAGCGCTTTCAGATCCGGCAGCCATTGTTTCGCCGCACCGACCAGCACCACCACCGACGTGGCCATGCAGCGCTGACCGGCCGCACCGAAACCGGCGCCGACCAGCGCATTCAACGCTTGCTCGCGATTGGCGTCCGGCAGCACCACGGCGTGGTTCTTCGCGCCCATCATCGATTGCACGCGTTTGCCGTGCTTGCCCGCCAGGTCATAGACATGGGTGCCGACTGCGGTCGAACCGACGAACGACACGGCTTTGATGTCCTTGTGGGTGCACAGGCCATCAACCACGTCCTTGCCACCGTGCACCACGTTGAGCACGCCCGCCGGAACGCCGGCCTCGATCGCCAGTTCCACCAGCAGCATGGTCGACAGCGGGTCCTGCTCCGAAGGCTTCAAGACGAAGGTGTTGCCGCAGGCGATGGCCATCGGGAACATCCACAGCGGAATCATCGCCGGGAAATTGAACGGCGTAATGCCGGCGCACACACCGATTGGCTGGCGCAGGGTGTAGGTATCGACGCCGCCCGCCACGTTTTCGGCGAACTCGCCCATTTGCAGGGTGCCGATGGAGCAGGCGTGCTCGACCACTTCCAGGCCACGGAAAATGTCGCCCTCGGCGTCGGCAATGGTCTTGCCCTGCTCGGCGCTCAGCACCACGGCGATGCGTTTGGAGTGCTCGCGGATCAGCGCCTGCAGCTTGAGCATGATGCGCATGCGCGCGCCGATCGGGGTCAGTTTCCAGGTCTGAAAGGCGCGGTGTGCGGCACTGATCGCGGCATCGACTTCAGCGGCCGTGGCGAACGGTACCTTGGCCAGCACTTGCTGGGTCGCCGGGTTGACGATGTCGTGCCACTCGGTGGTCTGCGATTCGACCCACTCGCCGTCGATCAGCAGCTTGACCTTCTGGACCGTGGTTTCGTTGGGCGTAAGCGATGCGTTCATGCTGGTCTCCGAAACTTGTTTTTATCGTAGGAGCCAAGGCGATAGGTTCGCCTTGAGATGAGGCGTGTGTCACGAATTGGTTGTCGGACTGTTTTTGGAGTATAGATGTGCAAACTTCTAATAAGAACGCACATATAAGCCCGTCCATCATGCAAAAAAACATCACCTCCCTGGGGTCGCTGAACTGGGACGACCTGAAGTTTTTCCTCGAAGTCGCCCGCACCCGCAAGGCCAGCACCGCGGCCAAACGGCTCGCCGTCGACTACACCACCGTGTCGCGGCGCATCAGTTCGCTGGAAGCCGCGTTGGGCACATTGCTGTTCGAAAAGTCGCGCACCAGCGGTTTCGTGCTGACCAGCGAAGGCCAGCGTCTGCTCGGTTATGCCGAGTCGATTGAAAGCACGCTGCACATGGCGTGTGAGCAGGTCTCGGGTTCTGGCGTGGCCCTCTCCGGGCATGTGCGCATGGGCTGCACCGAAGGCTTCGGCAGCTTTTTCATCACCCCGCAGTTGAGCCATTTCGTCGACGCCTACCCGGCGATCTCGGTGGACATCCTGCCGCTGCCGCACTTCATCAGCCTGTCCAAACGCGAAGCCGACATCGTCATCGCCTTGGAACGCCCGGAGCACGGCCCGTATGTGTGCTGCAAACTCTGCGACTACCGGTTGCAGCTCTACGCCACCCAGGACTACCTCGACCAACACCCACCGATCCGCCGCCCGGCCGATCTGGGCAAGCATCAATTCATCAGTTATGTGGATGACCTGGCGTTCAGCTCGGAGCTGCTGTACCTGGCGAACGTGCTGCCCGGCGCCAGCGCCCATCTGCGCAGCACCAGCGTGATCGCGCAATTCGTCGCGGCGCAGCAAGGGCGTTCACTGGCGATTCTGCCGTGCTTCCTCGCCGCGCAGGATCCGCGCCTGCTGCCGGTATTGCCCGAGGAAATCGACATCACCCGGCAGTTCTGGATGTACTGCCGGGAGGACCTGAGGAAACTCAAGCGGATCACCCTGTTGTGGGATTACATCCGCGAGGTGACCGAGCGCAATCAGGGTCTGCTGATGGGGCAGACGCGGGAGATGCAGTTCGCCGATTAATCGGCGCTGACCACAATCGACACCCGGCGATTTTCGGTGCGTCCTGCGGCGGTGTTGTTGGACGCCACCGGCTCACTGCTGCCCAATCCGCGCAACTGGATGTTCTCTTCCTTCATGCCGACGGTGGTCAGCACCTTGGCCACGCTCTTGGCCCGACGCAGCGACAGTTGCTGGTTGTAGGTTTCTTTACCGGACGCATCGGTGTGACCGTCGACCCGCACCCGCTCAATGCCGATCCCCACCAGCGCCTTGCCGATGCGTTCGACGATCTCGGTGCTCTGCGAGTTCAGGCTTTCGACATCACTGCCAAACAGCACTTTGCCCGACAAGCCGAACGCCCAGCCCTCGTCGGTCGGCTCGAAGCCCTGTTGTTTGAGTACGGCGATCTGCGCCGGGGTCAGGCCTTTTTGCGGTGCGGTCTGGCAACCGGTCAACGCCAATACGGCAATCATCAGCAAGGCGGAAAACAATCGAGCGGGAAATGTGAACACGGGAATCAGCTCCTGGTTTGAAAATTGACGACCGGGTTCTCCGACCCGGCAGTGAATTGAGCGCCACGCGACAAGCGCTTGGCCTGGTACATCGCCGCGTCGGCGGCGTTGAGCAAGGCGCCTGGCGTGACGCCATGATCGGGAAAGACCGCAATGCCGATACTGAGCGAGGTCACCACACTGGTATTGCCTGGCAGTGCAATTGGCATGTCCATGCTGGCAAGAATCTTGTCTGCGATACGCTCGGCATCTTCGATCTTGTGCAGCGGCGCGAGCAGCACGGCGAACTCATCGCCGCCCAGCCGTGCCACCAGATCCTCTTCACGCAGCTGCGCGCGTACCCGGTTGGCGACCGCCACCAGCACCGCATCGCCGGCGGCGTGGCCGAAGTTGTCATTGATGCCTTTGAAGCGGTCGCTGTCGAGGAACAACACCGCGACCCGTTCGTTGAGCTTGCCGGCATTGCGCAGCGCGCGAATCAACCGACCTTCGAAAAACGCCCGGTTCGGCAAGCCGGTAAGGCTATCGTGGCTGGCCTGATGGGCGAGGGTTTCGTTCTCGCTTTGCAGGTGGGTTTGCCAGGATTCGAGTTCGTCGAGCAGGGCATTGAAGTCGTTGCCGAGGTTATCCAGCTCGGCGATCTGCGCTGGCGGTACGCGTCGATCCAGCGCGCGCTCGCTGCGAGCGGCATGGGCCACCGCCGCGAGGCTGCGAAGCGGGCCGGTGATGCTGCGCAACTGGCGGCGCGCCAGATACAGCGCGACCCAGGCACTGATCGCGGTACAAAGGATGATCCCTGCCAGACCGCTGAGCAAAAATCGCATCAGGCTGCCACCATGGCCGACCAGCAGAACGTGGCCGACTTCACGGTCCTGATGCACGATCGACAGGCTGATCGGTTTTTCCAGAATGCCGCGAGCGATCTGCATTTCCAGCCCGGAGAACAGCCCGTTTTCCGGTCGCTGCCAACGCGCCAGTAACTGGCCCCGCGCATCAAAGACCTGGGCATCTGCCACTTCTTCGGTGGACGCGATCAAGGCCAGCGCTTCGGTGGCGGCGGCCTTGTCGTTGAACACCACCGCCGCTTCCACGGTGTAGCTGATGGAGCGCGCAATCAGTTGCAGATTGTGATCGGCGTAGACCCGCAGCGCGAGAACCCCGAGCAGGGTCAGCGACACGCTGGCCATCGCCACGGCCACCAGCGCGACAATCAAATGTCCACGGCCGATGACCGAGCCCAGTGTCGGGCGGATTTTCGAACGAAACAGGCTCATGGTGCCGCCGGTTTGCGGCGCGACAACTGCAGCACGCTCGGATGGATGCGTACACCACTGCGAGCGACGGAGTCGAGATTGACCTCGAAGGAGACTTGCTCATCGCCGACCCGCAGGCAGAACAGGCTACCGACCGTGCACTGATCGCCACCTTCGCTGATGCTCAGCACCGGATGACCGATCAACGAAGCAAACAGCCGACTGCGTTCATCCGCCGTAAGTTTGCCGATGTACACGGCGTCGCATTCACTGACGATCACCGGATTGTCGGCCAGTAAACGACGTACGGTCACCGGCCGCCCTGTGGCTTGCGTGGTGCCTTTGACCAGATCGTCGGTGTACTCGGTGGGGCCGACGATGCACAGGCGCAGTTGCGCTGGTTCCACCGGCCAGCGGGCGTAACTGAGAATGCCAAGGACGACTTGCGTCACCGATTTGGCCCGTTGCTCGGCCATGCCGACCGGTGTTGGTGATTGGGCGACAGCCACGCCCGCCAGCAACCAGAGCAGTCCGACAAGCAACGCCTGCTTGCAGCCAACTACGCGCTCTGTCGCCCAGACAGCCACCTTCATGCAGGGATTCTCTTGGATCGTACCGAAATGATGCCGCAACGATAGCACAGCGGAGTAACACCCGCGAAACAGTGACCTCTGACCGGTTGGTCAGTAATCTCCGCCGACCACCCGACTTCTCACCCCTGAGCCACGTTCCACTCTTCCAGTTCCAGCATCAGTCCGCTCAGACGCTTGACCTTGCGCTGCACCGCCTCTTCAAACACGCCGGCCCGGGGTTCAATCAAGGTAAACCAGTGCTTGGCCCGAGTAATACCGGTATAGATCAATTCCTTGGTCAACACCGGGTTCAACGCGTCCGGCAGGATCAGCGCGGTATGCGCGAACTCTGAACCCTGGGATTTGTGCACCGTCATCGCGTACACCGTTTCCACATCGTTGAGCCGGCTCGGCAGCACGAAACGCACGCCACCCTGGCCATCGTTACGCGGAAAGGCGACGCGCAGCACCGGTTTGCCGGCATCCGGGCCTTCTCGCTCGGGCAACTTGAGGGCGATGCCGATATCGCCGTTCATCAGGCCCAGACCGTAATCATTGCGGGTCATCAACACTGGCCGGCCTTCGTACCATTGCTGGTCATGCTCGATCAATCGCGCCTTGAGCAGGGCTTCGATGATCCGCAGATTCAGCCCTTCAACGCCCCAAGGCCCCTTGCGCACGGCACACAACAATTGAAAGGTGTCGAACGCCTGCAGCACATCCCGCGCCCAGTTGACCCAGTCCGGATGCTCCAGCGGCCTGCCTGCCGGCGGACGTTGTTGGCGCAGCACGTTTAGATAGTGGCGATAGCCTTGTGGACCGTCGCCATGGCCCTCAAGCAACAGCCGCTCAAGCTTGTGATCGTGCTCGCCCTTGAGCGGCAGTGAAAACACATCGTCGTAGTGACCGGCCGCCAGCAACTGGCGCGCCTCCTCCGGCAACTGCTGATTGACCCGGCGCGCAAGCTGACCGATGCCGCTGCCTTCACCGAAACGCCGGGAATGACGCAACATCACCAGTTGCTGGGCCAGCGGATGGGAACCGTCGCGATCCTCTTGCAGGCCACTGTCCCGCAAGGACTCAGCACTGACCGACTCCAGCCACTGCCGGGTCTGCGGGTTGTACCAGCCTGCCTCGGCATCACGACACAAATCACCCAGTACCGCCCCGGCCTCCACCGAAGCGAGCTGATCCTTGTCGCCGAGCAGCACCAGACGCGCATGCGCCGGCAATGCATCAAGCAGGTTGGCCATCATCTCCAGGTCGATCATCGAGGCTTCATCGACCACCAGCACATCCAGCGGCAAGCGGTTGCCGGCATGGTGACGGAAGTGTCGAGTGCCGGGACGACTGCCCAGCAGTCGATGCACAGTGGTCACGTCACACGGGATTTTCTCGCGCACGGCTTCGGCGACTTTCAGCGACTGCACTTGCTGGCTGATGGACTCGGTCAACCGCGCCGCCGCCTTGCCGGTCGGTGCCGCCAGACGAATGCGCAACGGCTGGCCGGCCTCCACCGCCGGCGCCTGGAGCAGGGCGAGCAGGCGCACCACAGTGGTGGTCTTGCCGGTCCCCGGACCGCCGGTGATGATGCTGAAGGCACCGCGCGTGGCAAGGGCGCAGGCGAGTTTCTGCCAGTCGATGACCGCTCCCGCCCCGGCAGGGCCGAACAACTCGTCGAGACGCTGGGGCAAGTCATCGGGTGGCGTTTCACCTTGAGCCAGACGCGTGCGTAACGCTGCATCGATACGGCGCTCATACGCCCAGTAGCGCCGCAGATACAGACGCTTGCCGGACAGCACCAACGGTCGCTGTTGTGCCGCGTCGCTGGCGTCTGCCGCCAGTGCCACCAGCGCACTGCTCGCCAACGCCTTGCACCAATGGGCGCCATCCAGCGTTTCAAGTAATTGCGACGGCAGCAGCAACAAGCCGCCCTGCTCATCGCCTTCGGGTGGCAGAGACAGCGCGAAATCCGGGGCCTTGAGGGTTTCGAACAGGTCCAGGCAGACATGCCCGTGACCCAGTTGATGGCTGGTCAGTGCGGCCGCGAGCAGCACCAGAGGATCGGACTCTGGTGCCAGCTCGTGCAGAAAGCCAACGAAGGCCTTGTCCAGCGAACGGAGCCAGTTTCGTTCGACCCAACGATCGAGCAACAACAGGAGATCGGCGGCACTCGTCAGCGGCGACAGGCCCGACGGGTTGTCGCTGGCCAATGACAGGTCGGCGAAGGTGCGGTTCATAACAGGACTCCCTGTTCCCAGGCGGGTTCGCTCTTGGGTTCCGGCTTACCCTGGAACAGGCGATCCAGTCGTTCGATCAGCTCCCGTGGCGGGCGCGCGAAATACACGCCGCGACTGTCTGACCGGGTCCCGCGCAGGAATACATACAACGCACCACCGACATGCCGGTCGTAATCGTAATCGGGCAGCCGCGCCTTCAGTTGCCGATGCAGCGCCAACAGGTACAACACGTATTGCAGGTCGTAACGGTTGTCGAGGATCGAGCGTTCCATGGCTTGCTCGGTATAGGCCGCATCATCAACGCCCAGCCAGTTGGATTTGTAGTCGGCCACGTAGTACCGACCCTCGTGTTCGAAGGTCAGGTCGATAAAGCCTTTAAACATGCCGTTCAGTTGTACAGGCTCGGCAGCCACCCGAGCCACACCGTTGTGGGTGTATTGGCGCACCCACTCGTCGAGTTTGAGCACATCGACCTTGTGACTGGCGAACCAGAACTCCATCTCGACACGGTACTGTTTCAATTGCTCGAGAACGACCGGAGGCTGCCTGCCACCCGTTGGCAGCGGCGAATTGAGCAAATGGTGCAGCCATTCACTGAGGGTGTTGATCCAGCCCTCCCAGCCGCGCAGGTTACAGCGCCGACCAATCGCATCCATGAGCGACTCGAAGGAAACGGCAAAGCCTTCGTCGCCGGCCCACTCCAGCAAACCATGGAGAAAGGTGCCCGGGTTAGGGCCGCGGGGGAATCGGTGGATATCGGCACCTCCGGCGACGATCTCGCGCGGCGCATCCGGGTCGAGGCGCTCGTCATCAAACAGTTTTTGCGCTTGTGGACTGTCCGGCGCCTCATCACTGCCGACACTCAACACGTCACTGATGCGCAAGGCACTGTAGGAGGCAATCCACCAGTTCTCACTGGCCTTGCGCTTGGGTACCAAAGTGGCACTGAGGATCGCCTGATTGCGCTCGGGGCGATAAATCTCGTCGGTCGCTTGCGGCATTTCAGCCAAGTGTATGGCTGCGCAGTCCTGCTGCAGATCCAGCAGCCAACGGCTCAGGCTGGTTGACTCACTCAGTTTTTCGCCGCCACCCAGCAGATAACCCAGCGCCGAAAGGTGAAGCACCGAACTGTTGTTATTGCCGCGCTTGAGATCCGTGACACCCAGCCAGCAGGCATGTTGCGCACGCGTCAGAGCGACGTAGAGCAGACGAAGGTCCTCGGCCAGACGCTCATCGTCCGCCAGGGCAATCAACTCGGCAGTCGGTTTCAGCGTCACCTGAGCCTTGCCGGTTGCGTCGTGGTAATGCAGCGGCAAGCGGCTGCCGTCCACCGGTTTTGCCGAGCAGATGAAGGGCAGGAACACCAACGGATATTCAAGCCCTTTCGACTTGTGGATGGTCACCACCTTGACCAGTTGCTCGTCACTCTCCAGACGCAATATCTGTTCTTCTCCGGCCTGACCGGACAACGCCAGCAGCTCGGCCAGATGTCGAATCAGCGCTTGCTCGCCATCGAGCTCCGCTGCGGCCTGCTGCATCAGTTCCGACAAGTGCAAAAGGTTGGTCAGCACCCGTTCACCATCACTGCGGGCGATCAGGGTCTGCGGCAAGTGAAAGTCGTGCAGCAGGCGTCGCAACATCGGCAATACACCCTGCTTGCGCCAAAGCTCACGATATCCCCGGAACTGCATGACGCGCGCTTCCCACACCAACTCGTCCTGATTCAGCCGCTCCAGCTCAGCCAACGGTAAATTCAGGGTAATGCAGGCCAGTGCGGCCTTCAGCGAACGTTCGACATCCGGCTCGGCACAGGCCTTGAGCCAAGACAGCAAGTCATGCGCTTCCTGAGCGGCGAAGACCGAGTCCTTGTCCGACAGATACACGCTGCGGACCCCACGGGCGGCGAGCTCTGTGCGCACGGCTTGAGCCTCTTTGCCATCGCGCACCAGAATGGCGATATCGGAAGGCCGCAAGCCTCTGAAGTCTTCTGCGTCCTGAACGAACCCCGCTGCACCGCTTTGCCCACCGTTGAGCAATGCGGTGATTTCGCTGGCACAGGCCGCCGCCAACTGTTGGCGATAGACCGCGCCTGACAGCGGCTGGTCCGTCGGCAGGTGCCAGACATTCAGCGCCGCGACATCCTGGCCGGCGATCTGCAGCCGCTCTTTGCGTCCCTGCGAATCAACCGGCAGGAACGGAACCGGGTTTTCCCCGTTCTTTTCCCGAAACAAAAACGCGCCGCGTCCCTGCTCACGAGACTCGGCGCGTTCGAATACATGATTGACCGCGTTCACCATGCCATGGCTGGAGCGGAAGTTGGTGCCCAGCGTATGCAGGCGGCCGGTGGTAGCCTGACGCGCACGCAGATAGGTGTAGATATCGGCGCCACGGAACGCGTAGATCGCCTGCTTGGGGTCGCCGATCAGGAACAGGCCAGTGTCCGGACTGTTATCTTCGATGCGATAGATGCTCTCGAAGATCCGGTATTGCACCGGGTCGGTATCCTGAAACTCATCGATCAGCGCCACCGGAAACTGCTCGCGGATCACCGCCGCCAGGCGCTCGCCGCTGTCGGATTGCAACGCCGCATCGAGGCGCAACAGCATGTCATCGAAACCCATTTCCGCACGGCGACGCTTCTCTTCCTCAAAGCGTGCCCCCACCCATCTCGCGGCGTGCTGCAATACCGCAGCATCGGGGGTTGGCAGCGAGTCGAGGCTCGACTTGAGCCCCGGCATCGCATCCAGCCCCGGATGACTCGGTGCCTGGCCCTTCCAGGCTTCGGCCATGCCGTCAGGCGTCAGCCGGGTGAAACCGGTACCGATGTCCAATTGCTCCATGGTCTCGTCTACGGCCCAGGCCTTGAGCTTCTCGAACCAGGGTTCAAAGTAGCGCGCCTGCATCTTGCGGCCATCAACGGCTTTGTTCGCAACGCCCTCATGACAGATCACCAGCAGTTCATCTGCCCACTGACGCCACGGCATCTTCAGTTCGAGCAACGCGGCGCGGCGTTCCTGCAGGCACTCGTCGATCAACTCTGCGGGGGCCTTGCCTTCATCGCTGTCGCGCTCACTGCCAAACAGACCGCGCACCCGTGGCAATAAAGCGGCCGGACCGCCCCAGTTAGCGCGAACCCAGTTCAGCGCATCGCCCTGCATCGGATAACAGAACAGCCGCCAGTAGTCGCGCAGCACTTCGCCAAGCAAGTCGCTGTGATCCGTCTCCAGGGATTGGGTAAACAAGCTGCCACTGTCGAACGCATGTTCTCGCAACATGCGCTGGCACCAACTGTGGATGGTGGAAACGGCCGCTTCGTCCATCCATTGCGCGGCGATGTCCAGACGATTGGCGCAACCGGGCCATTGTGCCGGCTCAAACTGCTCGCGCAATTCGGCGATCAGTCCATCGGGGGCCGGGGTTTCTTCACGGAAAAATCGTGCGGCCTCAGCCAGCCGCGTACGGATACGTTCACGCAGCTCCTTGGTGGCGGCATCAGTGAAGGTCACCACGAGAATCTGCGGGGGCAGCAGTTCCCGGCCGAAGCCGTTCGATTCGCCGCCGTGCCCGAGGATCAGCCGCAGATACAGCGCCGAGATGGTAAAGGTCTTGCCCGTCCCGGCACTGGCTTCGATGAGCTGACTGCCGTGCAGCGGGAACGCCAGGGCCAGAGGTGTCTTGGTGGTCATCCGCGTGCCCCTTCGCTGGTCAAGGAGCGCCACGGCGCTTCATATAGAGGGCGATACAACGCGTCGCACCAACCGGAGAATGTTTCGTCGGCAATCAATGCATCAAAGTCGGCGAATTGGCGGGACAGCGCAGGGCTTTCACGGCGCTCGCCTTCGCTGTTCTGGCCGTCGCCTTCGTAAGTTTTTCTGGCAGCAGCTTCGGCCTTGAGCGGGTCAGTCTGCGCAAGCAAAGCGAAAGCTGTCTTAACCGCGATCGGCAGCGGCTGGCGCATGCCGGCCTGCCAGGCGAGCAGCAGATCGCCAAGAAAGCGCATGGCCCGGTCCTGCTCCATCGGCTCAAGCAGCAGCGTATCGTCACTCGCCACCAACGCCGTGGTCAGCGTGAGTCCGCTGGCGCTGGCCACCAGGTGATTGACCCAGGGCTTGGTCAACCGATGCCATTTTCGACTTTTGATCGAACCGATGCTGTTGGGAATAGCCGTGACCGACAACACGCCACCGTCGGCGCGCTGGTGCAAACCGGCGAGCCAGCCCTCAATACGCACGCCTTGCAAGTCGAGGTTGACCGGGATCGCACTGGTTACCGGCGTTGGCCACAACGCCAATAGCTGTTTATACCGTTGCAACAAGTCGGGCAACGGCTCGATCAGCTCCCGTTGCAGGCATTCACCAAAACCGGCCATGGGCAGCAGGCCACTGTTTTGCAGGCGCCGGGCCTGATCCTCAAGCGCCCGATCAATATTGTCCGGTTGCCGGAGTGCGGCTTCGAGCAGGCTGTCGCTGAGTGTGTAACGCTGCAATGCATCCAGCACGAAAGGTTCTTCGTCCGCCAGGGGCGCTTCGGCAGCTTCGAAATAGACTTTGAGTCGCTGGGTAAAAAAGTGCCGGACCGGATTACGCAGGAAGTCCTGCAGCAAGGCCAGGCTCAATGGCTCTTCTTGAACATGCGGCGTCAGTAGCTCTGCCTCGTGTCGCGGTTCATGGCTCTGGTGCAGAACCTGCCATTCACGGGCATAGCTGAAGAGCTGATCGCCCTCATGGAAATAGCGCGAGCTGAAAGGTTGCAGTGGATGCTCCTCGGTCATGGCGCTCAATAGATCCTGCTGCTCATCGCGCAGCCGCCAGCCGCTGGCGAGGTGGTCGCGCAACTGGCCAATCAGTACCGAAGCAGGTCGCTCACTGTTGTCGCGAATGCTGCGGCCAACCCAACTGACGTAAAGCTGATCCCGTGCAGACAGCAGCGCCTCGAGCAACAGATAACGATCGTCCTCACGCCGCGACCGGTCACCTGGGCGGTAATCGCTGCCCATGAGGTCGAAGTCCAGCGGCGGTTGCGCTCGGGGGTAGTCGCCATCGTTCATCCCCAGCAAACAGACAAGTTTGAACGGGATCGCCCGCATGGGCATCAACGTGCAAAAGTTTACTGCGCCGGCAAGAAAACGCTGGGACAGACGGCCCTGATCCAATCCCGCGAGCCAGGCTTCGCGAACCACCGTCAACGGCAGCTCATCTACCAGCCCTACAGACTCACAGGTCTGCAGCCAGGTCTCGCGCAGCTCTTCAAGTTGCGTCAGCAGATAATCGTCGTGCTCGTTACTGGCCTTGAAAAACAACTGCATCAGGACTTGCAGACGCTGCCCCCACACCTTGGGTTGAGCAGCCTGAGTGAGCTCGTTGTGGGCCAGTTCCAATGCGTCGAGCAAGGCCACCAACGGCCCGATCAACGCAGCATCCAGTCCGCCAATCTCATCGTAAGGCTCGATGCCCGCGCAGGCGCTGGAGCTGCCGACAGCGTACCCCAGTAACATTCGCCGCAAGCCGAAATGCCAGCTGTTCTGCTCCAGCTCATCCGGTAAACCCAGACCGGAACGCTGCTCGGCGTTCATTCCCCAACGCACACCCGCGCCTTCGATCCAGCGGTGCAGCGTTGGCAGATCACGCTCTTGCACGCCAAAACGGGCGCGTAATGCAGGAACGTCGAGCAGGTCGAGGATCTCACTGACCGGGAAGCGACTGTCCGGCAGTTTGAGCAGGTGCTCGACCGCAATCAGCAACGGGTCCCGACCGCGTTGACCCTGGTCGGCCAGGGTGAATGGGACAAAGCGTGGGTCTTGTCGGTCCAGTTGACCAAATACCGCCCGGATATGCGGTGCATAGCTGTCGACGTCCGGGACCATCACGATCACATCGCGTGGACGCAGATCCGGATTGGCGCTGAAGCGTGCGAGTAACTGATCGTGGAGAATCTCCACTTCGCGTTGCGCACTGTGGGCAACGTGAAACCGTATGGAGTCGTCGTGCTCGAGATCAACAGCAGGCCAGTGCTCACGTGTTTCGTTGAGTGGCCGCAACTCGAGAATATCGTCCTGAAGTTGATTGAGCAGGTTTTGCGGTTGGTTTTCGCCGAACAGGTCGATTCGCCCATCACGAAAGGCGGCGCGATAACTGTTGGGGTCGTCATAGCTGTCGAGCAGGTTGATGTAGTCACGACCTTGCTTGCCCCACGCGGCGAGCAGCGGGTGGGCGTGTTGATGCAACGCATCAGGATCGAGTACGGCGGGCATTCCGCTCTTGCGACTCTGACGCTTGTATTGATGTCGCAGCAGATCCTTGTCGGCGACGATATCGGCCCAATGGTGTCTGCAAGGGTTGTGCACGCACAGCAGCACCTGGCTGAAACGCGCGAGTCCGGCCAACGCTTCAAGCACTTGGGCCGGCAATGACGATATGCCGAACACGATCACTCGCGAGGGCAGCCCCGCTGGTGCATGTTCAAGGGAGTTTATGCGCTCGATAAAGCGCTGATGAACGCCGGCTCGACTCTGCGCCATGCCTTGCTCACCAACATCATCCAGCAGTGCACGCCACAGTTCAGCCTGCCAGCAACTGACGGGGGGCAGTGGCTTCGCCTCGCCTCTGACATTGCGTAACTGATGCCGGCCGTCGGCCCAATCCTCGAGCCAGTCGGCCCGATACACTTGATACTGGTCGAAGAGGTCCGCCAGGCGCTCGGACAACTGGTAGCGCTTGCGCAAATCAGTGTCATGCGTGAGGAAGCGTTGCAGCGGTTCGAAATGCGGGCGATCAATCACCTGCGGTAACAGACGCATCAGCCGCCAGGTCAACGGGGCTTTGTCGAGCAGGGATGTGGCCGGGATTTCGTCTCGGCCTAACACCATGCGGTAGAGCTGCCACATGAAACTGCCGGGGAGCTGCACATCGATGGCCGCGGCTATTCCGCAGCCACCGAGGTCATCTTCTTCAGGGTCTTCAGCCAAGGCCAGTTTGAGCCATTGGGCGATACCGTTGCTCTGCACCAGAGCGATTTCATTCTCCAAGGGCGCCAATGGGTAGCGGCGCATGATACTGACCACCAGGCTGCGCAGCTCATCCAGGCTATTGCTCTGGACCACCATGAATGCAGCGTTGAGGGACGAGGCGTCCGGCATAAAAGCTTCCTTGGAAAAGTACAAAAGCCAGGGCAGAACCTTAGCACTGTCGGCTGGCTGTGACAGCCGGAAGGGGCATCTGCATGCCGTAGGAACTTTCCTGCGGGCAAAACAAAACCCCAACTGCTTTCGCAATTGGGGTTTCGGAATTTAATCTTGACGATGACCTACTCTCACATGGGGAAACCCCACACTACCATCGGCGATGCATCGTTTCACTTCTGAGTTCGGGATGGGATCAGGTGGTTCCAACGCTCTATGGTCGTCAAGAAATTC
>NZ_JAAQYM010000017.1 GCF_012986595.1 Pseudomonas koreensis
ATCTCGGCGGGGGTGTTGATCTTGATCTGGTTTCTCCTTCTCTTCCTTCTTCCTTCTTTTTTTTCTTCCTCTCCCTCCCTCCTTTCTTTTCTTCTCTTCTCCTCCCTCTTCCCCTTTCTCTTTTTTCTCTTTTTTTTTTCCTTTCTTCTCTCCTTCCTCTTCTCCTCCCTTCCTCTTCCTTCTCTCTCTTCCTCTTCTTCCTCTTTTTCTCTCCTTCCCTCCCTCCTTCTCTCCCCTCCCTCCCTTCTTCTTTTTCTTCTCCCCTTCCCTTCCCCTTCTTTTTCTGGTTTTCTTTTCCCTTCCCTCTCTCTTTTTCTCCCTTCTCCTCCCCCTCTCTCCCCTCCCCCCCCCCTCCTGCCCTCTCTTCCTCTCTTCTCCTTTTTTTTTTTCCTCTTTCCTTCCTTCCCTTCTCCCCCCTCATCCCCCCTTACCTCCTCTCTCCTTCACCCTCTTTCTCCTCTCCCTCCCGCCCTTTCTTCCTCCCCCCTTCTTTGTTCTTTCTCCCCCTCCCCTCCCTTTCCTCCTTCCCCCTTTTTCTCTTTCTCTTTCTCCTTCTTTCTTTCTCCTCCCTCCCCCCTTCTTTTTTCCTCTTCTCCTCCCCTCTTTCTCCCTCTCCCTCCCCCCCCTTTCTCTTCTTTTCCTTTCCTTCCCCTCCTCTCCTCCCTTTCTTTTCTCCTCGTGTGATTCTCACTTCCTTTTCTTTCTTCCCTCTCTTTCTTTCTTCTTTCTCTCCTCCTTCCCCTTCCTCCTTCTTTCTCCTCCCCCCCTCCCCTCCTCCCCCCCCCCTTTTTCCCCCCCCCCTCTTTTTCTTCTCCCTTTCTTTTCTTTCTCTTCCCTCTTTTCTTTTTCTTCTCCTCCCTCCTTTTCCCCCCTTTTTCTCCCCCCTTCTCTCTTCCCTCGCCCCTCTCCCCTCCTTTTTCCCGCCTTCCCTCCCCCCCTTTCTCCCCCCTCTTTCTCTCCTTTTCTCCTCTTCTCCCCTCCCTTCCTTCCCCCCCCTTTCCCCCTCCCTTTCTTTCCTCTCTCCCTTCCTTTTTCTCCCTCCTTCCCTTTCTCTTTCCCCCTCCTCCCCTTTTCCTTTTCTCCCCCCCTTCCTTTTCTTTCTCTCTCCCCCTTCCCTTTCCTTTTCCTTCCCCCCTTTCCTTTCTCTTTCTTCTCCTTTTTTCTTTTTCTTCCCCTTTTTTTCTCTTCCTCCTTTTTTTTCTTTCCTCCCCTTCTCCCTCCCTCCCTTTCTTTTCCCCCCTCCTTTCCTTTCCCCTCTCTTTTTCCTTTCTTCTTCTCTCCCCTTTCTTTTCCTTTTTCCTTCCTTTTTTATTCTCTTTTCTTCTACCTCTTCAATTACTTTTACTTTCTCTCATCACTTAACAACATCACCTATCTTTATTATTACTCCTCTTCCACCATCCATAATCATATCCATCCTTTTTCACCTCTCATCTTTTTAATTACCTTTACCTATATTTCGGT
>NZ_JAAQYM010000018.1 GCF_012986595.1 Pseudomonas koreensis
CGATTCTGTTGAAAAAGTAGCTCCCCTGTTTGACCTGCGGCAAAATTGCTTCATTGGCCGGCGGGGGATCACAGAGCATGATTGGACAGTTATCGAGTGGGCAGGATCGGCTGTTTTACTCGTTCAACCTTGAAGATCACATCCCAGCCAATCATCTTCTGCGCAGCATTGATCGGTGTCTCGATCTGAGCGACCTGCGCCATTACCTCGCCGATTTCTATAGCCCGATTGGACGTCCGTCGATTGATCCTGAGCTGATGATCCGCATGCTGATCTCGGGCTATTGCTACGGCATTCGCTCAGAGCGGCGGCTGTGCGAAGAGGCCCATTTGAACCTGGCGTATCGCTGGTTCTGCCGGTTAAACCTTGAAGATGAAGTCCCCAACCACTCGACATTTTCCAAAAATAGACACGGCCGTTTTCGGGACAGCGATCTGTTTCGCTGGTTGTTCAATGAAGTGCTGCGTCGTTGCATGGACGCAGGCTTGGTCAAAGGTGAAGGCTTTGCCGTGGACGCCAGCATCATCAAGGCGGATGCGAGTCGGCAGCGCGGCGTACCGGGTGATGAACAGATCAACTGGAGCGATCCGGCCCTGAGCACTCGCGCCGTGCGTGAGTACCTTGAAGGCCTCGATGAGGAGGCTTTGGCCGAAACGCTACCGAAACGCCTGTCGCTGACGGATCCTCAGGCCCGCTGGACCGCAGCTCCAGGTGGCCCAGCGTTCTACGCTTACTCCACGAATTATCTGATCGATACCGAGCACGGCGTGATCATGGATGTGGAACCCACACCGGCTCATCGAACCGCAGAAGTCGAGAGCACCAAGACAATGATCGATCGGGTCGAAGCGCAGTTCGACATCAAGCCGGAACGCCTCATTGGCGACACCGCTTACGGTACCGCGCCGATGCTGGCCTGGATGGTGGAGGAAAAGAACATCGAGCCACATGTGCCGGTGTGGGACAAAACCGAACGTAAGAACGACAGTTTTTCGAGCAACGATTTCCGCTGGAATGAAGAGACTGAGGAATACTGCTACCCGGCTGGCAATGCATTACGTAGCGAATGGCGAGCCTTCAAGAACGAGCGTTCGCACGTCACCAAAGCCAACACCATCATCTTCCGATCCAGGCAGAGCGACTGCGTTGCCTGTCCGATGAAAGCCAAGTGCTGCCCGAACACTGCGCTCCGCAAGATCGCCCGCAGCGTCCATGAAGCCGCGCGCGATGTGGCTCGGCGAATCGCAACGACACC
>NZ_JAAQYM010000019.1 GCF_012986595.1 Pseudomonas koreensis
AGCGAGATTGATAATCCGCTGCGCTTCCAAGGTCAGTACTTCGATGCCGAGACGGGGTTACATTACAACCGGCACCGCTACTACAATCCGGGCACTGGGCGGTTTTTGACGCCGGATCCAATCAAGCTTGCGGGTGGGTTGAACAACTATCAGTACGTGCCTAGCCCTACGGGTTGGGTGGATCCGCTTGGTCTGAACACTGTCCTGGCGGAGATAAATGCATTCCTGGCCAAAGCGCTGAGGTGCCTGAGGACAAAACCAAAGTAAATCAAGGAGATGCGCAGGTTCCAACGGCGGCCGCATCTGTCAATTGGAAGGGATTTTCTTCTGGGAAGTTGCAACCTCATTATCAAAAGCATGTAATCGATCAAAAAGAATTCGGAAACATAAGCCAAACTGAATACTTAAAACAGGCGAAAGAATTCTCGAAAGAATCAGGAAGCTTTAACGAAATGAATGTCGGAAATTTTGTAATCAAACATGATCCAGCAACTGGACGAATATTTGTTGGGCACTTGAAATCCAGAGAAATTAGAACATTTTATAGAGATGATGGTAGAAGTGCCGACGCCTTCCAATCCGCCATCGAATTGGCTAAGGATTTATAAAATGACCAAAATTGATAGACACGATGCTATAAAAAAAATCTCAAAGGCAATTTTGATTTTGCTTGACCATGACGAGCGAGAATCTCATCTCCTCGATTGGTGGAGTATTGATGAGAGCAATCCTGAATTCTTCGCGCTATCAGAGCAAATGCAAAGCCTTATTACTAGCGGGGACGACTTACCTAGCGACATCAATGACAAAAAATATGACGAACTTATCATGCTTGCCCTAACATCAAGCTATAAAGGCGTAACAAACGCATTCCTATCACAAAAAATAAAGCAATTGAATATTGGAGAGTACGAGGTATCCGGAGAAATTGAAACTCTGATGCCTTGCCCGTGCTGTAAATATCGCACGCTTTCAGTGCTTGGTAATTATGAAATTTGCGACCTATGCAAATGGGAAGACAATGGAACTAGCAACCTTGACACGTATAGCGGCCCAAACCACATGACTCTTCGGGAAGCAAAAGAATTGTTTGCAAAAAAAACTGAGAAACTTCCTTTGGATAAATGGGTGAAAGAATAA
>NZ_JAAQYM010000020.1 GCF_012986595.1 Pseudomonas koreensis
CTCCTCTCCCCTCCCTCCTTCCCCCCCGTCCTTCCCGTCCCTCTCCCGTCGTTCTCCCCCTTCCCCCCTCCTTCCTCCCTCCTCTTCGCGCCTCCCTTTCTTGGTCTCGGCTGCTGCTTTTCGCCTCCGCTCCCGCTGCGTCTCGCTTTCCCGCCCCCCTCTTTCCCTCTTTCCCTCCTCCTTTCCTTCTCCCCTCTCCTCCTTCCTCCCTCTCCTTTTCCCCTTTCTCTTCCCCCCCTCCCCTTTCCTTTTCTCTTCTTTTCCCTTTTCCTCCTTCCCCTTCCCTTCCTTCTCTTTCCTCCTCCCCCTCTTTCCTTCTTTCCTCTTCTTCTCTCCTCCCCCTCTTCTTCCCTCCTTTCTTTTCCCCTCCTTCCCCTTCCCCTCTCTTTTTCTTTCCTCCTTTCCCTTCCTTTCTCTCCTCCCCCTCTCCTTCTTTCTTTTCCTTCCTCCTTTTTCCCCTTCCCTTCCCCTCTTCTCCTCTCTTTCCCCTCTCCTTTCCCTCCTCCCTTCTTTTCCCCTTCTTTCCTCCCTCCCTTTTTCCCTTTCCTTCCCTCTTTCCCCCCCTTTCCCCTCTTTCTCTTTTTCTTTCCTTTCCTCCCCTTTCTTTTCTTTCCCTTTTCTTCTCTTCCTTCTTCTTCTCCTTCCCCTCTCTTTCTTCTCTTCTTTCTCTTCTCTCTCCCTCCTCCCCTCCTCCCTCTCCCCTTCTTCCTTCCCCCTCCCCCCTTCTCTTTCTCTCCTTTTCCTTCTTCTTCTTTTCCCTCTCTCTCTCGGCCCTTTTCCTTGCTTTTTTCCCCCGTCTTTCGCTTTTCAGGTTGTCGTCCCCCCTCTCTCCTCCTACTTGTTCCTTTCCCTTCTCCCCCCTGCTCATGCCCCCCCTGGTGCCTTCCCTTCTTCCCGGCTTTCTTTCTCTTCTCTTTCTCTTCTCAGGCCCCTTTTCTTCTTTTTCCCCCTTCTGTTT
>NZ_JAAQYM010000021.1 GCF_012986595.1 Pseudomonas koreensis
AAAAGGGAGAGGGGAAGGGAGAAAAAGGAAGGAAGAGAAAGAAGGAGAGGGACGGAAAAAAAGAGGAAGAAGGAAGAAGGAAAGAAGGAAAGGAGAGGAAAGAAAGAAAGAAAAGGGAAAAAAGGCAAAAGGGAGAAAAAAGGAGGGGGAGCGGGGAGGAAGGGGGAGGAGGAAGAGAGGAGGGGGAAAGAGGAAAGGAAAGGGGAGAGAGAGGAAGAGAAGAAGAAAGAAGAGAGGAGAGGGAAAAAAAAAAAAGGAAAGGAAAAAGAAGAAGAGAAAAGGAAGAGAAGAGAAGGAAGGGAAGAAGAGAAAAAAGAGAGAGGAAGAAAGAAAAGAGGCAAGAAAAAAAGAGAAAGGAGGGGGGAGGAAAGAGGAGAAAGAAAGGGGGAAAAGGAAGAGGAAAAAAAAAAGAGAGAGGAGAAGGGAAGAAGGGGGGAGAAAGGAGGAAAGGAAGAAAAAGGGGAAGAGGGGAAAAAAAAGAGGGGAAAAAGAAAAAGAAGAAGAAGAGAAAAAAAGGGGGGAGGGAGAGAAAAGAAAGGGGAAGGGGGAGGAGAAGAAAAGGGAAAAAAGAAAAAAAAAGAGAAGAGGAAAAGAAAAGGAGAGAGAAAGGGAGAGAAGAAAAAAGAAAGGAAGGGGAAGGGAGAAGAAAGGAAAGGGAAAAAAAAGGAGAGGAGAAGAGAAAAGAAAAAAGAGGGAAAGAAAAAGGAAAGGGGAGGGGAAAAAAGAAGGGAACGGAAAGAGAAGAGGGAGGGGAGGAAAGGGGGGTTGGAAGCGATGGAGAGAGGAACATAAGGGAGAGGGCTGCAGGAGGGAGGAAAGAGAGGAGGGGCAAGTTGAAAAAAGAGAGAGAAGATAACCAGAAACGCAACGCCGATTATTTGGCCCGTGAAGGCGCT
>NZ_JAAQYM010000022.1 GCF_012986595.1 Pseudomonas koreensis
TTTTTCTCCTTCTCCTTTTCTCCTTTTTCTTTCCCTTTTTTCTCCCCCTTTTCTTCCTTTCCTCTTTTCCTTCTCTTCTTCCCCTTTCTCCCCTTTCCTCCTTCCCTTTCTCCTCTTTTTCTCTCTTTCCTTTCTCCCTTCCTCCCCCTCTCTCTTTTTTTTTTTCCTCCTTTTTCCCTCCCCTCCCTTCTTCCTTTTCTTCCTTCCCTCCCCCTCTCTCCCCTTCCTTCCTCTTTCTTTTCCTTTCCCCTTTTCTTTCTTCCCCTCCTCCCTTTTTCCTCTCTTTCCCTTCCCTCTCTTCTTCTTTCTCCCTTCTTTTCTCTTTCTTTTCCCTCTCCTCCTTTCCCTTCCCTCCTTTCCTCTTTCCTTTCTCTTTCTCCCCTCCCTTCCTCCCCCCTTTCCTCCTCCCCCTCCCCCCTCCCCCCCCCCCCTTTCTTCTCCTTCCCCCCTTCTCCTCCCTCTCCTTCTCCCCCTCTCTCCTTTTCCTCTTTCTCTTTCTCTCCCTCCTCTCCTTCTCCCCTTTTCTTTCTTCTCTTTTTCTCCTTTCCTCTCTCTCCCTCCTTTTCTCCTTCCTCTCTTCTCCTCTCCTCCCTTCCTCCCCCCCCTTCTCTTTCTCTCTCTTCTTTTCCCCTCTTTCCTTCTTCCTCTCTTTTCCTCCCCTCCCTTCTCTCTCTCTCCCCCTTTCCCCTCCTCTTTCCCTTTTTCCTCCCTCCCTCCCCTTTCTCCCCCTCCCCCCTTTTTCCCTTCTTCCCTTCCCCCTCCTTCCCTTCCTCCCCCTTCCCCCTTTTTTTCTCTTCTCCTTTCCTCTTT
>NZ_JAAQYM010000023.1 GCF_012986595.1 Pseudomonas koreensis
AAAAAGAAGGAGAAGGAGGAAGGGGAGGAAGGAAAGAAAAAGAAGAAAAGGAAGGAAGAGGGAGGGGAGGGAAGGAAGGAAGAAAGGAAAAAAAGGGGGGAGAGGAGAAGAAGGAGGAAAAGAAAGGGAAGAAAGGAGAAAGAAAGGGAGGAGGGAAGGAAAAAAGGGAGGAGAGGAGGGAGGAGGAAAAAAGGGAAAGGAAAAGAAAAAAAAGAAAAAAGAAAAAAAAAAAAAAGGAAGAAGGAGAAGAAAGAGGAAAAGAAGGAAAGGGAAGGAAAGGGGGGGGAAGAAGAAGGGGAGGAGGAGAGGAGAGGGGGAGGAAGAGGGGAAAAAGAGAAAAAAAAAAGAAGAAAAAAGAAGAAGAGGGGGGAAAAAAAGGAGGGAGGAGGAAGGAAGGGGGGAAGGAGAAAGGGGAGAAAAGGGAAGAGAAAGGAGGGAGAAAAGAAAAAGCGGGAAAGGAAGGAAAAAAGAGAGAGGAGAGAAGAAGAAAGAGGAAAAGAAGAGGAAGGGGAGGAAGGAAAGAAAAAGAGAGAAAAGGAAGGAAGAGGGAGGGGAAGGGAAGGAAGGAAGAAAGGAAAAAAAGGGGGGAGAAGGAGAAGAAGGAGGCCCAGCAAGGGCCGCCCGGAGCAAGAAGAGGCGGGCGGCCGGGGGACGGAAAAACAGGGCGGAGAGGAGGGAGGAGGAAAAAAGGGAAAGAGAAACGCGAGCGGAGGGCGGCGGAGGCAGCGAGAAGGAAGAGGGAAAGAGAGGAAG
>NZ_JAAQYM010000002.1 GCF_012986595.1 Pseudomonas koreensis
CTCCACAAGCACCCACACGAATTGCTTGATTCAGTTGTTAAAGAGCGGTTGGTTAAGATCTTTCGTCTCAACCGAGGCGCGCATTCTACAGCAGCCTCATTTGCTGTCAAGTGATTATTTTCAGAAGCTTTCGAAGATTTCTTCAACAACTTCAACCACTTGCGCTTCCGATCTCTCGTCAGCGGGAGGCGAATTCTACAGCGTTACACGCTGCTGTCAACACCTCTTTTTCTCCGCTTTCGACCGAGAAGATCGAACCGTTAAAAGAGCCAAACATCACCACTCTTTCAACTCCTTCCAGGCTTCGATGAACTGAAGCGACCCACTGCCGAAAACTGCGTAACTCATTGAATCTCAAGGAGTTTTCCGTTTCGACTGCGCCGAAAGTGGGGCGAATTATAGACCTCTGGAATCTGCCGTCAACCGTTAATTTCAGTTTTCTATCGAGACTACGAAAAAGCCTGCTTATATATAGACGCAACAGCAGTGAATGCGCAGTATATTGCCCAACCCCTAAAACAATACCCCGCTCTTACCTTCGGATGATGCCTCGCAATGACTGACCAACCTCGCTCTCTGGCCTCAATGCTGTTTCCGGTAGGCCTGTTACTGATAGCCATGGCATCCATTCAGTCCGGCGCGTCGCTAGCCAAAAGCATGTTCCCGGTGGTTGGCGCTCAAGGCACGACCACTCTGCGCCTGATCTTCGCCAGTGTGATCATGCTGCTGTTGCTGCGCCCTTGGCGAGCAAGGCTGACCGCTCAATCCCTGCGCACCGTGATCGTTTACGGCATGGCGCTGGGCGGGATGAACTTCCTCTTCTATATGTCATTGCGCACCGTGCCGCTCGGGATCGCCGTCGCGCTCGAATTTACCGGTCCGCTGGCCGTCGCCATTTACGCATCGCGTCGCGCCATCGACTTTCTCTGGATTGCCTTGGCGGCGGTCGGTTTGCTGCTGTTGATCCCCACAGGTGCGACGACTGCCGGAATTGACCTGGTCGGAGCCGGTTATGCTTTGGGGGCTGGCGTGTGCTGGGCACTCTATATTCTGTTTGGCCAGAAGGCCGGCGCTGACAACGGTGTCACCACCGCAGCTCTGGGCGTAATGATTGCCGCGCTGTTTGTTGCGCCGATCGGCATCGTGCATGCCGGCGCTGCCTTGCTGACGCCCTCACTGATTCCTGTTGCCATTGGTGTCGCCATTTTGTCGACCGCGCTGCCTTACACACTGGAGATGGTCGCCCTCACCCGCATGCCCGCACGAACGTTTGGCACCTTGATGAGCATTGAACCGGCCTTCGGCGCGCTGTCGGGGCTGCTGTTTCTGCAGGAGTACCTCACGCTGTCGCAATGGCTGGCGATCCTCTGCATTATTCTGGCCTCCGTCGGCGCAACCATGACCATGGGCAGTTCCGCCAAGCCTGCCGTCGCGGCAGATTGAAACAGGATTTGACGAAGGTCTGGCAATTGGCGCTTATTTAGGCCATGTTTAGACCCCTTAACTTAGTGCCAGATATGGATTTTTCGGACAGGGACATCGACACGCTTACAGCGCAAGCGAATACAGGCAGACCCGAGCGCCAGACTCGTGGCTACCATAAGGACGGTAATGAAACGAATTTTGATACTGATCGCTGTGCTGGCTATTGCCGGGTGCGCAGCGACCTCCAAGACTCAAGTGAAGCACGGTCGAAAAGGGCTGCACATCAACTGTTCCGGGCTGTCGTCCTCTTGGGACAAGTGCTACACCAGCGCCGCCAATGCTTGCGCCCCGAAAGGCTACAAGGTCATCGCCAAATCGGGAGATGCTGTGGAGGAGCCAGGTGACTACCCGTTCGGTCTCAACCCGGCTGGTTATACCAGTCGAAGCATGATTGTCATCTGCAAATGAATCACTCTGGCTGCTCGTCTCGCCGAGCAGCCAGTTGACGCTCGATCTCTTCATGACTGGACTTCAATACCGTCTGCTGAATCGCCGGCGTCACCAGCATCCGCGCAACCACCAATGCTCCAACGCATTGCGACAGAATCGCCCACGCCAGGCTGTCACTCTCCAGAATCTGTGCCCAACTGGCTTGCAGCCGACAAATCCACAACTCTGCCTGCTCCCGTACCTGATCATCTGAACGGGCAATTTCCGCCCCCAGTGTCGGCAAGGCGCAACCCGACTCGGGCTGTTCGACGTGGGCCATACTCAGGTATTGCTTGAGACAGCGCTCCAGCCGCTCGCGGTCCTGCTCCCCCCTCCCGCCCAATCGCTCCAGGCTCTGGCACAGTTCACGTTCGACGATGGCGGTGAACAGCGCGTCTTTCGACGAAAAGTGGCTATAAAACGCAGCGCCACTCAGGCCGATCGCCTTCATCAAACCATCGACCCCAACGGTCGAAAATCCAGAACGCTTGGCTGACAGCGCACTGCTGTTCAGCAGTTTTTCCCGGGTTTCCAGCTTGTGACTGGCGGAATACCGCATGTGCTTACCCTCTTGATCGAGCGCCTTGACGTTACCCGGATCCTAGCATAACGTTCGTTCACTTAACGATCGTTTACTAAAGGGATATGCCCATGAATAACAAGAAGGTCGTGTTGGTTGTTGGTGCAGGCGATGCCACCGGTGGAGCAATCGCCAAGCGCTTTGCCAAGGAAGGTTTTGTCGCCTGCGTGACACGCCGCAGTGCCGACAAACTGCAGCCGCTGGTCGAGGCGATTCAAGCCGAAGGTGGAGAGGCCCACGGTTTCGCCTGCGACGCGCGCAAGGAGGAAGACGTCATTGCGCTGATTGAGGACATCGAAACCCGCCTCGGCCCGATCGAAGCGTTTGTCTTCAACATCGGCGCCAACGTGCCTTGCAGTATTCTTGAAGAAACCGCGCGCAAGTATTTCAAGATCTGGGAGATGGCCTGTTTCTCCGGTTTCCTCAACGCCCGCGAAGTGGCCAAGCGCATGGTCACCCGCCAGCGCGGCACCATTTTGTTCACCGGCGCCACTGCCGGGCTGCGCGGTGCGGCCGGGTTTGCCGCGTTCGCCGGCGCCAAACACGGCATCCGCGCACTGGCACAAAGCATGGCGCGTGAGTTGGGCCCGATGAACATCCATGTCGCCCACGTGGTGGTCGATGGCGCGATCGATACTGACTTCATCCGTAACAGTTTTCCGGAGAAGTACGCGACCAAGGATCAGGACGGCATTCTCAACCCCGAGCACATCGCCGAAAACTACTGGTATCTGCACAGTCAGCCACGGGATGCCTGGACCTTCGAACTGGATTTGCGCCCGTGGAATGAACCCTGGTAAGCCCTCCTCCATAACAATAAACAGAGAGCAGCAAAGATGAGCAAAACCGTGGAGTTCTATTTCGACCTCGGCAGTCCCGCCACTTACCTGGCCTACACCCAGTTACCGAAGATCTGTGCCGACACCCATAGCGAGCTGATCTACATTCCGATGCTGCTGGGCGGCGTGTTCAAGGCGACCGGCAACGCCTCGCCGGCGATGATTCCGGCCAAGGGTCGCTACATGTTTCAGGATCTGGATCGTTACGCCAAACGCTATGGCGTGCCACTGAAGTTCAATCCGCACTTCCCGATCAACACGCTGATGCTGATGCGCGCCGTCACCGGCATTCAGCTACGCCAGCCGGAACGCTTTCAGGCGTTTATCGACTGTCTGTTCAAGGCACTGTGGGTGGAGGGACGCCCTCTCGATGAGCCGGCGACCGTTGCAGCGGTATTGAGCGAACATGGCTTCGATCCCCATGAAGTCCTGGCCATGACTCACGACGAAACGGTCAAGACAACTCTCAAGGACAACACTGAGACAGCCGTTAAACGCGGTGTGTTTGGGGCGCCGAGCATGTTTATCGGCAATCAGTTGTTCTTCGGTCAGGACCGCCTCGACTTCGTCGAAGAAGCCCTGCGTCAGGCTTAGAAAAGAGCAGAACCCAGGCGCTGCCAGCAGCGCCTGGGTTTCAGCCATTCAGATCGCCGCAGTGCGCGTGTTCAGCCACTCCAGTGCGGCACCCTCGAGCAATGGACTCAGACGCTCACGCACTTCAGCGTGATAGGCGTTGAACCACTGTTTCTCTTCCTGCGTCAGCAAGGACGGCTCCAGGCAGCGCGTGTCGATCGGGCACAGGGTCAAGGTTTCAAACTTGAGGAACTCGCCAAACTCGCTGCTCCCCGCCTCGCGGTTCATCGCCAGGTTCTCGATCCGCACGCCCCAACGGCCCGGGCGGTAAGTGCCCGGTTCAATGGATGTGATCATCCCCGGCTGCATCGCCGTTTGCGGTGCCGGCGCAGCCTGGTAGGCAATCACCTGCGGGCCTTCGTGAACGTTGAGGAAATAGCCGACGCCATGACCGGTGCCGTGGCCGTAATCGACGCTCTCCGCCCAGATCGGCGCGCGGGCGATGGCATCCAGCAGCGGCGAAAGAATGCCTTTGGGGAAGTGTGCCCGCGACAGTGCAATCACGCCTTTGAGCACGCGCGTGCAGTCACGCTTCTGCTCGTCCGTTGGCGTACCGACCGGCACCATTCGGGTGATGTCGGTCGTACCGCCCAAATACTGGCCACCCGAGTCGATCAGCAGCAAGCCGTCGCCCTCGATGACCGCGTGCTCTTCTTCGGTAGCGTGATAGTGCGGCATTGCGCCGTTGGCGTTAAACGCGGCAATCGTGTTGAAGCTCAGCGACACGTAATCCGGACGGCGCTCACGGGCAGCGGTGAGTTTCTCGTCAATGGTCAGTTCGGTAATGCGCTCGCGGCCCCAGGCCGACTCCAGCCAGGCAAAGAACTCGCACAACGCTGCGCCATCCTGCTCCATCGCCTTGCGGATGTGCTGCGCATCAGCCTCGCTCTTTTGCGACTTGGCGAGGGTGGTCGGGTTCAGGCCTTCGACCAGTTTCACGCCGCTGTCCAGGTTATCCAGCAACCCCGTGGTCACCCGCGCCGGATCCACCAGCAGGCTCGCGCCACCCGGCACCGCGCGCAAGGCATCGGCCACTTCGTGATAATCACGCAGGGTCACGCCGTCCCGCTCCAGCACCGCACGCAATTCGGCATCGACTTTGCTCAAGGCCACAAACAGTGTCGCTTGCTGTTGATTGATCAAGGCGAAAGACACAAACACCGGGTTGAACGAGACATCACCGCCGCGCAGGTTGAACAGCCAGGCGATGTCGTCGAGGGTGGCGATGAAATGCCAGTCGGCGCCGCGCTCCTGCAGGGTCTCACGCAGTTTGGCGAGTTTTTCGCCACGGCTGACCGTCGCTTGCGGCGGCAGATGCTGATAGATCGGCGCGTTCGGCAGGCTTGGGCGATCGGCCCAGACGTCATTCAACAGGTCGATGTCGGTGCGCAGACGCGCGCCACGGGCTTCGAGCTTGCTGCTGAGGGTCCGCGCCGAAGCGACGGCCATCACCGCACCGTCGACCGCCACCACACCACCTTCCGGCGTTTGCTCGGCCAGCCAGTCCAGCGGGCTCGGCTGCCCCGGTTGCAGCTTGACCAGTTCGATGCCGCTGCCTTTGAGCTCCTTGGTCGCCTGTTCCCAGTAACGACTGTCGGCCCAGACTCCGGCGAAATCAGCGGTGACGATCAAAGTACCGACCGAACCATGAAAGCCCGACAGCCATTGCCGCCCTTGCCAGTAGCCCGGCAGGTATTCCGAGAGGTGCGGGTCGGCCGATGGCACCAGCAACGCATGGATGCCTTCGCGGCGCATCAGTTCACGGGTGTGCGCCAGGCGCTGGGGAACCGTTCCTTCGGTCAAAGTCTGGGTACTCATCATGTCTCCTGCCAATCACTTCATCGTTATTGTTCGTAGCCGTGGAAATCGGCTGGTTAAAGCCCTGTCGCCCAGAATGCCGGGGCACTGGCGCAGGCGCCTTTGATCAGTGCTGCCGCCTGGTCGATATCGTCGGCGGTGGTGAAACGGCCAAGGCTCAGGCGAATGGTGCGACCGGCCAGCCGGGCGTCATGCCCCAGCGCCAGCAACACGTGAGATGGCGTGTTGCTCGCCGAGTTACAGGCCGAGGTCGCGGAAAACGCGATCGAATGGCTCAAGGCCGCACTGTTGAAGTCACCTTCGCTGAAGGTCAGGCTCAAAGTGTGCGGGATGCGCTGGCTGACGCTGCCATTGAGGCGCACGCCCGGCAGGCTCAGCAACTGTTCAAGCAGGCGCTCGCGCAACGCCACGATGGACTTCTTCTCGGCATCGAATTCGGCCGCGGCCAAAGCGAATGCTGCGCCCATGCCGGCGATCTGATGGGTCGCCAGAGTCCCGGAGCGCAGCCCGCCTTCGTGACCGCCTCCGTGAATCTGCGCCTGCAAGCGCTGCTCCGCGCGCGGGCCGACATACAACGCGCCAATGCCCTTGGGGCCGTAGAGTTTGTGCGCCGAAAACGACATCAAGTCCACCGGCCACTGCTGCAGATCGATCGCCACTTTGCCGGCGCCCTGCGCCGCATCGACATGGAACAGCGCGCCACGGCCACGCACGACTTCACCGATGGCCGGGATGTCGTTGAGCGTGCCGAGTTCGTTGTTGACCAGCATCAGCGACACCAGAAACGTGTCGTCGCGCAGCGCTTCGCTGACGGCCTGCGGGGTGATCAGACCCTCGGCGTCCGGCACCAGATAGGTCACCGCAACGCCGGCGTCCTGCAGTTGCCGGGCGGTATCGAGGATGGCTTTGTGTTCGATCTGGCTGGTGATGATGTGGCCGCCGGCAACACCGCGCGCCTGGGCCACGCCTTTAAGGGCAAGGTTGTTGGATTCGGTGGCGCCGGAGGTCCAGACAATCTGCCGGGCCTCGGCCCCGACCAGTTCGGCGACTTGCCGACGGGCATGCTCAACCGTCTGCCGGGCCTGCTGGCCGAAGGCATGGGAGCTGGAGGCCGGATTGCCGAAGTTAGCGTGAAACCCCAGACAATCGATCATCACCTGGATGACCCGCTCGTCCACCGGGGTGGTGGCGGCGTAATCGAAATACAACGGACGTTTATTCATAAAAGACTCGCAGAGCGTGTTCCGGGATCAGGAGGCTCGTGTCTGCAAACGGCACAGCGCAGCCTTGTGAGCTGCGCGTCGGTTCGAGAGCGTCATCAATACCTGATCGGATGCCGTTAAAGAAGAACAACTTCATTTAAAAGTGCGTAGGAACGCTCCTGAAGCCGAGCTTAACAGGCATCGGGCCGGCGGTTGAAGCAATGCGTCAGTGAAAGCTTTCGAGAAGTAACGGGTACAGGGAAATCACCAGCAGCGCAGCCATGCCCCAGTTGAATACGCGCAACCAGCGCGGGTCCTTCAGCACGTTACGCAACAGCGTGCCGCACGCCGCCCAGACGCCGACGCTGGGCAGGTTGATGATGGCGAACACCGCCGCGATCACCACGACGTTGGTGAAATAACCCTGCATCGGTGTGTAGGTGCTGATTGCGCCGATGGCCATGATCCAGGCTTTGGGATTGACCCACTGAAACGCGGCAGCGCCCAGATAGCTGATCGGCTTGGCCTCGCCTTCCACGCCCTCGCCCACCGGGCCCGAATGAGCAATTTTCCACGCCAGATACAGCAGATACGCGGCGCCGACATAACGCAGCACCGTATAGAGAAGCGGATAAGTCTGGAACACCGCGCCGAGGCCAAAGCCCACTGCGACCACCAAGACGAAGAAACCGCAGGTGATGCCGAGCATGTGAGGAATGGTGCGGTTGAAACCGAAATTCACCCCTGACGCCAGCAACATGGTGTTGTTCGGCCCCGGTGTAATCGAGGTGACAAGGGCAAACAGGGCAAAGCCCAACAGCAGATCAAGCGAGAGGGTCATGGGAGCAATCCGTGGGGGTCATTCAGGTGTTGACCCTATCGCACGCCAGCCCGCAAACCCACGGACAGTTGGGTAAAACTTCGAGCAGTACAGTTTGCTATCAGCTTGGACGGCCGTGCAGCTGTATTGCTCGTCCGGCACTCATTTCAGCTTTCTTGTCGAATTGCGATTGGCCCAGCAGCGCGGCTTTCTTCGCATGGTATTCGTCGAAGGACAAGCCGCCGCGGTTAAGCGCTTCCATTGCCAACTCGCGGGTTTCTTCGGCGGTGTACGGCCTTTGTTCGGGGGACACGTGGCTGGCGCAACCGGCAAGTACGGAGACAGCGAGCAGCAGCGAAACAGTCAGTAAATGATTCATGGGGAGCGTCCTGGCGAGCGGTGTGAGTCGATGGACAAAGGCTACGCCCGCGCCCGCCCGGGCAAAAATCAACACGCTCAATAGTGGCTATCAGGATTTCAGCTTTAACGCCCTCATATCTCTTAAAGATCTATAAATATCGATTAACGTTCTTTTACGGAATAAAAGACAGCCGTTATAAATCCCTTCACACGGCGAACAACTGTTGCTCCAGCAACTGTTGCCCAGGCAACAGCAGATCAGCAAACCCGCCTGAAATCTGCACAACCGACTTGCCCCAGAACGCTCAACCCCCGGTAAACCGGGCCTCTCAGGAATTGGTACAGCGCTTGCTCAAGCCTTGGCACTTACTCACTGCTCGCTGAGCAACTGTTGCTAAAAAGGAACTCATCATGTCGCGTCCCCTGAAAGTCGTCGCCCTGTCCGGCGGCACCTGGCGTCCGTCCCGCACTTTGGTGCTGACCCAAGCCCTGCTGGCCGAGCTGGCCGGGCACCTGTCGATCGACAGTCACCTGATCGAACTCGGTGACATCGCCCGCCCACTGGGTGCTGCGCTGTCGCGCCAGGAACTGAGCCCTGAGGTCGAAGCCGAACTGCAAGCCATCGAACAGGCCGATCTGCTGATCGTTGCGGCGCCGGTGTATCGCGGATCCTACCCGGGCCTGCTCAAGCATCTGTTCGACCTGATCGACCTCAATGCGCTGATCGACACCCCGGTGCTGCTGGCGGCCACTGGCGGCAGCGAGCGTCATGCGCTGGTGCTCGATCACCAACTGCGTCCGCTGTTCAGTTTCTTCCAGGCCGTGACCCTGCCGATCGGGGTGTACGCCACCGAGGCCGATTTCGCCGACTACCAGATCACTAGCGAGCCGCTGAAAGCGCGCATCCGCCTGGCCGCCGAACGCGCCGCGCCGCTGTTCGGCACGCAAATCAAACCGTTGCTGAAAATCGCTTAAGGAGCTGTTCATGGATGTTTTCTGGTTCCTGCCAACCCACGGCGACGGCCATTACCTGGGCACCACGCAAGGCGCTCGCCCGGTGACCCTCAACTATCTGAAACAAGTGGCGCAGGCTGCCGACAGCCTCGGCTATCACGGCGTACTGATTCCCACCGGGCGCTCCTGCGAAGACTCGTGGGTGATCGCCTCGGCGCTAGTGCCATTGACCGAGCGCCTGCGTTATCTGGTGGCGATCCGCCCGGGGATCATCTCGCCAACCGTGTCGGCACGCATGGCGGCAACCCTCGATCGACTGTCCAACGGCCGCTTGCTGATCAACGTGGTGACCGGCGGCGACCCCGACGAAAACCGTGGCGACGGCAGCTTCCTCAGCCACAGCGAACGCTACGAAGTCACCGACGAATTCCTCAAGATCTGGCGCCGGGTGCTGCAAGGCGAATCGGTGGATTTCGAGGGCAAACACCTGAAAGTGCAGAACGCCAAAGCCTTGTATCCGCCGGTGCAGAAACCGTATCCGCCGTTGTATTTCGGCGGTTCGTCCGACGCAGCGCATGATCTGGCCGCCGAACAAGTCGACGTGTACCTGACCTGGGGCGAACCACCCGCCGCCGTCGCCGAAAAACTCGCCGATGTGCGTGAACGCGCCGCTCGTCATGGACGCAAGGTGAAATTCGGCATCCGCCTGCACGTGATCGTCCGCGAAACCGCCGAAGACGCATGGAAAGCCGCAGACAAACTGATCGAACACATCAGCGACGAGACCATCGAGGCGGCGCAGAAATCCTTCTCGCGCTTCGACTCCGAAGGCCAGCGGCGCATGGCGGCGTTGCACGACGGGCGTCGCGACAACCTCGAAATCGCTCCTAACCTGTGGGCCGGTGTCGGCCTGGTCCGTGGCGGCGCCGGGACTGCGCTGGTGGGCGATCCGCAGCAAGTGGCGGCGCGGATCAAGGAGTACGCGGACCTGGGCATCGAGAGCTTCATCTTTTCCGGCTATCCGCACCTGGAAGAGGCCTATCGCTTTGCCGAACTGGTGTTCCCGCTGCTGCCGGAACCGTACGCGAGCCTCGCCGGACGCGGCGTGACCAACCTCACCGGGCCGTTTGGCGAAATGATCGCCAACGATGTGTTGCCCGCCCAAGCCAAGGCCTGAAAACGCCCACTGTAGGAGCTGCCGAAGGCTCGGGCCGCGCTCGGACGATCTTTTGACTTCGACTTATACAAGCAAGATCAACAGATCGCAGCCTTCGGCAGCTCCTACAGGAAAGTTATAGAAAATAGGAGATTTGGTGTGACCGCCAAACCACAAAGCACCCTGCTCTCCCCGCTGCTGACTGCCCGCCAACTGGCCGCCGAATTCGCCCTCACCGCCGTCGAACGCGACGAGCGTGGCGGTACGCCGAAGGCCGAGCGCGATGCCCTGCGCGACAGCGGCCTGCTGGCCTTGAGCATTCCCACGCGCTACGGCGGCCTCGGCGCGCGCTGGAGCGAAACCCTGCAGGTCGTGCGCGAGTTCGCCAAGGTCGACAGTTCCATCGCCCATGTCTTCGGCTTTCATCACCTGATGCTCGCCACCGTGCGCCTGTTCTCGCGCCCGGAACAATGGCAGCCGTGGTTCGAACAGACCGCGCGGCAGAACTGGTTCTGGGGCAACGCCCTCAACCCGCTCGACACCCGCACCGTGGTCAAGGACTGCGGTGGCTGGCGCGAGTTTTCCGGGAAGAAAAGCTTCTGCTCCGGCGCGAGCGATTCGCAGATGTTGATCGCCTCGGCGGTGGACGAAAGTGCCGGCGGCAAATTGCTGATCGCGGCAATCCCCAGCGGTCGCAGCGGCATCACCCTGCACGATGACTGGAACAACATCGGCCAGCGCCAGACCGACAGCGGCAGCGCCACGTTCGAGCGGGTGCGGGTCGAAGAGTCCGAGCTGCTGCTCGACCCCGGCCCGTTGAGTACACCGTTCGCCTGCCTGCGCCCGCTGATCGCGCAACTGACCTTCACCCACCTGTTTCTCGGCATCGCCGAAGGCGCCTTTGCAGAAGCCCGGCAATACACCCTGAGCGAAACCCGTCTGTGGCACAAATCCGCAGCCCGCAACGTGCGTGAAGACCCGTACGTACTCGCCCATTTCGGCGAGTTCTGGGTGGCGCTGGAAGGCATTCGCCTGCTGGTCGAACGGGCCGCCGCACTGCTCGATGACGCTTGGGCCAAAGGCCCGAACCTGAGTGCCGAGGAACGCGGGCAGCTGGCCACGGCGATTGCCACGGCCAAGGTCGCCGCCAGTCGTCAGGGGCTGGAGATTTGCAGCCGCTTGTTCGAAGTCACCGGCGCGCGTTCGACCCACGCCTCGCTGCGCCTGGATCGCCACTGGCGCAACCTGCGCACGCAGACCCTGCACGACCCGCTCGATTACAAACTCCATGAGCTGGGCGACTGGGCGCTGAACCAGGCGCTGCCGGTGCCGACGTTCTATTCCTGATCTTTCCTTTATTGGAGCGAGCCAGGCAACTGCTGACCCTTCCACCCTCACCCGCCCTGGCGACGTCGATCCGCGCCACCGCGCAGGTCTTCGAAGACCCGAAATCCCAGGCCCTGCTCGCGCACCTGCAACAAGTCGCGCCGAGTGAAGCCAGCGTGCTGATCATCGGCGAGACCGGCACCGGCAAGGAGCTGGTGGCGCGGCACATCCATAACCTGAGCAACCGTCGTCATCGGCCGTTTGTCGCGGTCAACTGCGGGGCCTTCTCGGAGTCGCTGGTGGAAGCTGAACTGTTCGGCCATGAAAAAGGCGCCTTCACCGGCGCCCTCAGTGCCAAGGCCGGCTGGTTCGAAGAGGCGGACGGCGGCACCTTGTTCCTCGACGAAATCGGCGATTTGCCGATGGCGATTCAGGTCAAGCTGCTGCGGGTATTGCAGGAGCGCGAAGTGGTGCGCCTCGGCTCGCGCAAGAGCATTCCGATCGATGTGCGGGTGCTGGCCGCGACCAACGTGCAACTGGAGAAAGCCATCAATGCCGGCAACTTCCGCGAAGACCTGTTCTATCGCCTGAACGTGGTCAATCTGGAACTCAGCCCGTTGCGCGAGCGGCCCGGCGACATCCTGCCGCTGACCCGGCATTTCATCGAAGCCTACAGTCAGCGTCTGGGCTACGGGCGGGTCAGCATCAGCCCCGGCGCCGAGCACAAACTGCGCAGCTACAGTTGGCCGGGCAACATCCGCGAACTGGAAAACGTCATCCATCACACCCTGCTGATCTGCCGCAACGGCGTGATCGAGCGCGATGATTTGCGCCTGTCGAACCTGCGCATCGAGCGCCCGGACGATCAGCAGTCGAGCGCCGACGATTCACCGGAAGTGTTGCTTGAGCGGGCTTTTCAAAAACTCTTCGAACAACAGGCCGGTGCTCTCCACGAAAAGGTCGAAGATGCCCTGCTGCGTGCCGCCTATCGCTTCTGCCATTACAACCAGGTGCACACCGCCGCCCTGCTCGGGCTGAGCCGCAACGTCACCCGCACGCGGCTGATCAAGATCGGCGAACTGGCGGTGAACAAGCGGCGTCTCAGCGAGAACCTGCAAGGCGAACGCCTGATTCAGTTGTCGATCTAGCCCACCAGATGGCAGTGCAGCGCATCGTCATGACTGCGGGCGATGCTGCTCAACACCTGGAATGAATTGAAGATCACGGTTTTCGCCTGATGGGCGCGGATCAGTTGCCAGAAATCCTGCTCACCGCTTTCAAAACGGCTGAACGCCGCTTCCCCCGCCTCGCGGCTTTGCCATTGCAACAGGCTCAGCACCCGCCGACCGTCGTCGCTGACCTGGACGCTGGCGCTGACAAAACCTGCATAGCGCTGCGCCAGATGCTCGGTCTGCTGCGCCAGCGCCGTCACCAGCGCCGGTTGCTGACGCGGTTCGATCTCGAATTCGATCAATTGGGTAAAGCTGCGATTTTTCGCTGACGTTTGCATGAGAAGTCCCCATTCACCGTAAGACGCGTCTTGCGACTCGAAGGCCTGCAGGGTAAAACCTCTAGTTAAGTCAAGGTCAAGAGTGATTTTGCCAATGATCAGCAAAGAAACCCTGCATAAGCAGCTCACCGTCGGCGAAGTCGCCGCACGCAGCGGTGTGGCGGTCACCGCCCTGCACTTTTACGAAACCAAAGGCCTGATCAAGAGCCAGCGCAATGCCGGCAATCAGCGCCGCTACCCTCGGGAAGTGTTGCGTCGGGTGGCGCTGATCAAGGTCGCGCAGCGGCTGGGCATTCCGCTGGCGGAAATCGGCGAGGCGTTGAAGAGACTTCCGGACGACCGCGCACCGACCGCGGCGGACTGGAAAGTCCTGTCCGAGCAGTGGCGCCGCGAGCTGGATGAGCGGATCAACCAGTTGACCCTGCTGCGCGACCGACTTACCGGTTGCATCGGCTGTGGCTGTCTGTCGATGGAGGCCTGTCCGCTGCGCAATCAGGGGGATGTGCTCGGTGAACAAGGGCCGGGCGCGCATTTCCTCGGTTGACTGCTCGTCGGGCAAAAATCCTGGCCGCGCAGACAGTTCTATATTGAACCTTCCACAAATCCGGTGGAGCCGTACACCTCACAAAACAAAGAACAGGGAGAACGTCATGAGCGTCAAACCCATTCCCGAGGGGTATCACAGCATTACCCCGTACCTCGGCATCCTCAATGCCGCCGAAGCCATCGAGTTCTATAAAAAAGCCTTCGGCGCCACGGTGGTCATGCGCCTCGACATGCCCGACGGCCGCATCGGCCACGCTGAACTGCGGATTGGCGACAGCGCGATCATGCTCGGCACACCGTGCGATCAAGGGCCGTTGAGCGGTCCGGACGAGGCGGTATCGGTCGGTTTGCACCTGTATGTCACCGATGTCGATAAGTCCTTCCAGCGGGCGCTGGAGGCCGGGGCGACGTCGGTCTCCGAGGTCAAGGATCAGTTTTATGGTGACCGCAGCGGCACGTTCAAGGATCCGTATGGGCACCTGTGGTTTCTGGCTTCGCGCAAGGAGGATCTGACCGAGGAGCAGATCAAGCAACGGGCGATGGAGATGTTTGAACAGGGTTGAGATCTTCAGCTTTGGGCTGGCCCTATCGCGAGCAGGCTCACTCCTACAATTGGCACGCGTTTCAAGTGTAGGAGTGAGCCTGCTCGCGACGAGGCCAGTGCGGATACATCACACTTCATGAACCGCCACACCACGCTTCACCCCTTGCCCCGAATGCCAGACACTTTCAGGATGCATCCAACCCGCACCTGAACAAGGATCAACCCGATGTTTGCCGGATTCGTCAAAGACCAGCGCCACGTCAACGGCGTCGACATCGCCTACCGCCTCGGCGGCAGCGGTCCGGGTCTGTTGCTGTTGCACGGGCACCCGCAGACCCACGTGATCTGGCACAAGATTGCCGAACAACTGGCCGAGCACTTCACCGTGGTCGCCGCCGACCTGCGCGGTTATGGCGACAGCAGCCGGCCGCCCGCCGATGAACAACACCGCCATTACTCGAAGCGGGAAATGGCCAGGGACAACCTCGAGTTGATGCAGGCGCTGGGCTTCGCGCAGTTCGCGGTGCTGGCCCACGACCGTGGCGCGCGGGTCGCCCATCGCCTGGCCCTTGATCATCCTGCTGCGGTGCAGCGAATGATGCTGCTCGACATCGCCCCGACCCTGTCGATGTACGCGCAGACCAACGAAGCATTCGCCCGCGCCTATTGGCACTGGTTCTTCCTGATTCGCCCGGCACCGTTGCCGGAAACCCTGATCGAAGCCGATCCCGAAACCTATTTGCGCAGCGTCATGGGCAGCCGCAGCGCCGGGCTCAAGCCGTTCACCGAGGAAGCGTTCAGCGAATACCTGCGCTGCCTCAAGCGTCCCGGCAGCGCCCGGGGCATTTGCGAGGATTACCGCGCCAGCGCCGCCATTGACCTGGAGCACGACCGCGCCGACATTGCCGCCGGCCATCAACTGAATCTGCCACTGCGCATCCTGTGGGGCGCCGACGGCACGGTCGGACGCTGCTTCGATCCGCTCAAGGAATGGCAGCAAGTAGCAACCCACGTCAGCGGCAAGGCGTTGCCGGCCGGGCATTACCTGGCCGAGGAAGTGCCTGAACAGTTGCTCGCCGAAGCCCTGGAGTTCCTGCGCTGAATCGAGCCCTGCCTGCCGATGCTATGCTGGCGGCTTGTGCCGTCAGTGCTCGTGCCAACATGTCCCAGAACCAAGATCCTGTGCCCCTGCCCGAAGACCTGCGCGTGCTGCTGACGGTGATCCGCAAGAGCGATTTCGCAGCCGCCGCCGATGAGCTGGGCCTGTCCCCGGCCTACGTCAGCAAACGCATCCAGATCCTCGAATCGACCCTCGGTACCCTCCTGCTACACCGCACCAGTCGTCGCGTGTCGCTGACCGAGGACGGTGAACGGGTGCAGCGCTGGGCCTTGCGCATCCTTGATGATTTCCAGCAACTGCGCGACGACCTCGCCGACGCCCACGACAGCCCGCGCGGGCGCTTGCACATCTGCAGCAGTTTCGGCTTCGGCCGCAACCATGTGGCGCCCGCCGTTTCGCAACTGGCCGAACTTCATCCGCAACTGCAGATTCGCCTCGACCTGTTCGACCGCGCGGTGGACATCGTCAACGAGGGCTTCGATCTGGAAATTCGTGTCGGCGACGACCTGCCTGGCCAGCACATCGGCCGGCAACTGGTGAGCAACCGTCGGGTGCTGTGCGCCGCGCCCGAGTACCTGCAACGCCACGGCACGCCGCAGACACTGGACGACTTGCAACAGCATGACTGCCTGGTGATCAAGGAGCGCGACAACGCCTTCGGCATCTGGCACCTGGACCGCGACGGCACGCCGCAAAGCGTGCGGGTCAGCGGACCGTTGTCGTCCAACAACGGCGAGATCGTCCTGCAATGGGCGCTCGACGGACGCGGCGTGTTGCTGCGCTCATTGTGGGATGTGAAGCCGTTGCTGGAACAGGGTCGATTGGTGCCGGTGCTGGCCGATTACAGCCAGAGCGCCAATGTCTGGGCGGTGTACCCGACGCGGCTGGCCAACTCCGGGAAGTTGCGCGCGTGTGTGGAGTTTTTGCAGGGGCATTTCAAAGACTTGTCGCTGTAGCGGGTTCAGTACAAAACCCTGTGGGAGCTGGCTTGCCAGCGAAGGCGTCAGCCCAGCCAATGTAAATGTTGGAGGTGTTGGCCTCATCGCTGGCAAGCCAGCTCCCACGGGTTTTGTGGTCAGGTCAGCCATGGGTTGGCGGCCAGGTGTTCACGCTCGAACGCCTTGATCTGCTCGCGCCGCTGCAGAGTGCTGCCAATCGCACCCAGCCCCAGCAGCAGCGCGGTCTTGCGCAAGCCATCAATCTGAAAACCCATCACCTCACCGTTCGCCAGACGGATCTGTTGCGCCTCCAGATCGACACTGATCTGCGCCGTGTCCGGCTGACTCACCAGCCTACCGATGCGCTGAACCTGCGCCTCATCCAGGGTGATCAACAACACCCCGTTGCGCTGGCAGTTGTCATAAAAGATCCCGGCAAAACGGCTGCCGATCAGCGCACGAATGCCCATTTGCTGCAGCCCCCAGACCGCGTGTTCACGGCTGGAGCCGCAACCGAAATTCGCCCCGACCACCAGAAAGCGCGCCCCCTGCCAGGCTGGCTGGTTCAGCACGAACTGCGGGTTGGGCGTGCCGTCGGCAAGAAAACGCAGGTCGAAAAACACCCCGCGATCCAGCCCTTGGCGGTCGATGCCTTTGAGGAATTGCTTGGGCATGATCACGTCAGTGTCGACGTTGGCCGCGAGCAGCGGCGCGGCCTGACCGCTGACCTGAGTGAAGGGTTGCAGGCTCATGGGCGTTCTCCAAAGTGGCGAATGTCGGTCAGGTGACCGCTGATTGCAGCGGCGGCGACCATCGCCGGGCTCATCAGGTGGGTGCGCGCGCCGGCACCTTGCCGGCCTTCGAAATTGCGGTTGGTGCTGGAGGCGCAGCGGTCGCCGGGCGCAAGCACGTCATCGTTCATCGCCAGGCACATCGAGCAGCCGGACTGACGCCATTCAAACCCGGCATCGATGAAGATCTGCGCCAGGCCTTCGACTTCGGCCTGGGCGCGGACCTCGCTGGAACCGGGCACGATCATCGCCCGGACATGCCCGGCCACCCGCCGCCCGCGCACGACAGCGGCGGCATCGCGCAAGTCTTCGATCCGCGCGTTGGTGCAGGAGCCGATGAACGCATGACTGATGACGATATCGCACAGCGCCATGCCCGGTTCCAGGCCCATGTAGTGGAGCGCGCGGCGCATGCCCTGACGCAGGATCGGATCGTCGAGGCGTTGCGGGTCCGGCACCTGCGCGCCGATCGCCGCCGCCTGATCGGGGCTGGTGCCCCAGGTGACCATGGGCTCCAGCAGGCTGGCGTCGAGGTGCACTTCGCGGTCGAACACCGCGCCGGGATCGCTGCGCAGTGCACGCCACTTCTGCACCCCGCGTTCCCAGAGCTCACCCTGCGGCACCCGAGGCTTGCCCTTGAGATAAGCGAAGACTTTTTCGTCCGGCGCCATGAACGCACCCCGCGCACCGGCCTCGACCGCCATGTTGCAAATGGTCATGCGGGCTTCGACGCTAAGCGCATCGATGGTCGAACCGGCGAATTCGATGACATAACCGCTGGCACCGGAGGCACCGATCTGGCCGATCAGCGCCATGATCACGTCTTTGGACGTCAGGCCCGGGGCCAGTTCGCCATCGACGGTCACACGCAGGCTTTTCAGGCGCTTGTAGACCAGGGTCTGCGAGGCCAGCAGGTGTTCGATCTCCGATGTGCCGATACCGAACCCGAACGCCCCCAGCGCGCCGTAGGTGGTGGTGTGACTGTCGCCGGCGGCGATGACCATGCCCGGCAGAATGAAGCCTTGCTCCGGGGCGATCACATGTTCGATGCCCTGGCGCTTGTCGAGGATGTCCAGCAGTTCGATGCCGAAGTCCCGGCAGTTTTCCGCCAGATACGACACTTGCCGCGCCCCACCCGCATCAGGCATCGCCGCCACCCGCAGCGGCGTGGTCGGGTTGACGTGATCGACCACCGCCAGCGCCGTGCCCGGCCGCCAGACCTCGCGCCCGGCGGCGCGCAAACCGCTGAAGGCCTGGGGGCTGGTGTATTCGTTGATCACTTGTCGATCGATATACAGCAGCACATGGCCCTGATCGTCGAGGCGGCACACGGTGTGCGAATCGATGTGTTTGTCATAGAGGGTTCTGGGGCTCATCAAGGCGCTCGCTCAGGGGAATCCGGTGATTTCCATCATAGGGAGCGGGTGGCGGCCATCAATTGGCGGACAGCGAGGGCGGCATTCATGAATCGTGTCTGATCTGCCGGGCCGCAAAATCCTGCAGACGCTGTCGAGTGCAACGAGGCTGCGATCTCTGATCGTGTTTTTAAAGATCAAGATCAAGAGATCGCAGCGTGCCGCAGCTCCTACAGGGGTCTCGTCGCTCCTTGCGAAGTGCGAAACATTTACTTTCATATAAGCCATCGGGATTTGCCCCGCTCATCCGTCCTATAGAGATGCAGGCCGTTCGCACAGGCAACCGCCACGATCGCGCCTTTCAGGCACAACCGCGCTGCGAAGCCCGTAGCCGCGTGCCCTTCATCGCAATCAAGACGCGCAATCATGTCGAAGAAATCCCGTTCCAAACTGTGGTTCCTGGTGCATAGCTGGCTCGCGCTGCCGATCTGGTTTTTTGTCCTGATCGTCTGCGTCACCGGCACGCTGGCGGTGGTCAGTCAGGAAATCGTCTGGCTGGCCAACCCGCAGATGCGCGCCAGCCAGCCGTCGGACGACGCGCCGCTGCTCAGTTACGACCAGGTGCTGGCCGCGATCAAACAAGCCGAACCGCAGACGCTGGTCGAAAGCATCAGCCGCCCCGACGAGTCACACTTCGCGCTGGACGTCGAGGTCAGCTACCCCGATGGTCGCTCGCAAACGGTCTACGTCAACCCTTACACAGGCGTCATTCAAGGCCCGGCACCGGATTTCGATTTCAAGGCATTCACCCGCGCCCTGCATGGCTGGTGGCTGGTGCCGTTCACCAACGGCTACAGCTGGGGCTGGTACCTGGTGTCGTTTCTTGGCCTGCCGATGCTCGCCTCGCTGATCACCGGGCTGGTGGTCTACAAGCGCTTCTGGAAAGGCTTCTTCAACCCCACCCTGCGTTTTCGCCACGGCGCGCGTATTTTCTGGGGCGACTTCCATCGCCTGAGCGGCATCTGGTCGATCTGGTTCATTGCGGTGATTTCCATCACCGCCACGTGGTTTCTGATCCAGGCCTTTCTGTTCGATAACCAAGTGTCCATCACCACCGAGCCGATCATTCCGGCGATGGCTCGCGAAGACGTGCCAATGTCGGCCAATGCCGGCCCGCCGCCACGCATCAGTCTGGATCGGGCAGTGCAGATCGCCGAGGAAAAAATCCCGGGACTGGAAGTCAGCTTCATCAGCATGCCAGGCAATGCCTACAGCCACCTGAGTGTCGGCGGGCGCGGCTGGTATCCGCTGATGTTCCAGACCGCCACGCTCAACCCGTACAACGGCGACATGGCCGCCTCGCGGCTGATCTCCGACCGCTCCTCGCTGGAGTTCGTCACCGAATCGATGCGCCCGTTGCACACCGGTGATTTCGGCGGGCTGTGGATCAAACTGATCTGGTTTTTCTTCGGCCTGTTGCTGAGCATGATGGTGCTCAGCGGCCTGTTGATCTGGACCAAGCGCACCGCACTGGCCACCGCCAATGCGTTCAAGCGCGAGCACAAGAAGGCCCGCAGCGCCAGCGTCAGCCGTGAACCGGCGGAGGTCAGCCTGTGAGCCAGTCCAAGCGCATTTCCCAGCCGTCAGCGCTGCGCCGCTTCTGGCATAAATGGCGCTTTCACCTGAACGTCTTGCTGCTGCTGATTCCGCTGGGCTTCATGCCTAAATATTTCGCCGATGCAGCGTTGTTTCGCGGTGACGTCGGCTTGGGTGAGCACGAGATCGGCGACATCCAGGTCGGTCCCTGGAGCCTGCGCCTGGCCGAACTGCGTAACGAAGCGCCGCATCCCGATGGCCCCGCCGGTTACATGAAAGATTTCAACGCCGCCCTGTGCGACGCCTGCGTCGGGCAGGTCAAGGCCACGTACCTGCGCATCGGCAAACCGCGCAGCCTGCGCGCCGCCGGGGTGATCTTCTTCGGCACCCCGTATCGCATGGGCGCGCAATTGCCGGTTGCGGAAAAGACCCAGGCCGACGCCGAACTGTGGATCACCATGGAAGGCTGGGACGGCAGCATGCACCAGGCCTCTATTCCCCTGAGCCAGGCATCTCCCGCCACGATCGCCTGGCTGAACAAACAAGGAGCCAAACCATGAACCGCGTTCAACGCCCTTCCCGTCTGCGGTGGCGCGCCGCATTGCTGATGCTGTGCAGCGGTTTCAGCGCCGGCGCCCTGGCCCACAATCCGATGTGCGAATGCAAAGCCGTCGATGCCGAACAGATCAAATGCACCGGCGGTTTTTCCGATGGCAGCGGCGCGCCGGGGGTGACCCTGGACGTGATCGGTTACGACGAAACCATTCTGCTGCCGGGCAAGCTCGGCGCCGACTCGAGCCTGACCTTCAAGAAACCGGCGGCCGAGTTTTACGTGTTGTTCGACGCCGGCCCCGGCCACGTCGTGGAAATCGACCAAGCGGACATCGAGGCCCCATGAGCACGCCCACCACCCAAGTCGTACGCCCGGCCGGCGCCGGGCATGAAACTCTTAACGTCCTGCTGTTGTGTCTGCTGATTCTCGCGGTCGCTGCTGCGGTGGTGGCGTGGCGCGGGGTGTCCCATGAACCGGAGCCGGTTTCCAGCCATCAGCTCGATGCGCGGCGCGACCTCAGCGCGGCCGAGCAAGGCATCTATGCCGACCTGCGGGTGACCCTCGACGAGATCCGCCTGCTGCGTGAAGAGCAGCAAAGCCTGCCAACCCCGCAAATCCTGGCCGAGGAAGGTTTCGCGCCGTTCGCGCAGGACGCCAGCTCGGTCAGCCGTGGCAGCCATGCCTGGCAATTGCTGGCGGACAGCGCCTATTTCGGCCACAGCCAGTCGCCCGCCGTGGCCGGTTCGTTCGTGATGCTGTTGAGTGCCGACGCCAATGCCGCGCCGGACATCTGGCTCAACCGCGCCGCCGATCTGCAGACGCCCGCCGAACTGAGCGACGCCGCACTCTCCGCCGCTGGCTGGAAGCAGATCGTCGCCCGATTCGATGCCGGCGTGACCCGCGAGCATCGCCACTGAACCTTCGCCTTCACCCCAGAGAAGACCGCTTGCCCATGTCTATTTCATCGCCTCGCCGTCCCTTCCTGCGCTTGCTGCTGTTGAGTCTGTGTGCCTGCCTGCTGAGCCCGCTGGTCAGCGCCGACCCCGCCAAACGCCTGCGCATCGGCATCACCCTGCACCCGTATTACAGCTATGTGGCGAACATCGTCGGCGACAAGGCCGACGTGGTGCCGCTGATCCCCGCCGGATTCAACCCGCACGCCTACGAGCCACGGGCCGAGGACATCAAACGCATCAGCGGGCTGGATGTGATCGTGCTCAACGGGGTCGGCCATGACGATTTCGCCGACCGCATGATCTCCGCCAGCGAAACGCCGAACATCAAGACCATCGAAGCCAACGAAAACGTGCCGCTGCTGGCCGCCACCGGTACCGCCGCGCGCGGCGCGGGCAAAGTGGTCAACCCGCACACCTTCCTGTCGATCAGCGCCTCGATTGCCCAGGTCAACAACATCGCCCGCGAACTGGGCAAGCTCGACCCGGACAACGCCAAGACCTACACGCAGAACGCCCGCGCCTACGGCAAACGCCTGCGGCAGATGCGTGCCGACGCCCTGGCCAAACTGACCCAGGCCCCCAACGCCGAACTGCGAGTGGCCACGGTGCACGCCGCCTACGACTATCTGCTGCGCGAATTCGGCCTGGAAGTCACCGCCGTGGTCGAGCCGGCTCACGGCATCGAGCCGAGCCCGAGCCAGTTGAAAAAGACCATCGACCAATTGCGCGAACTCGACGTGAAGGTGATCTTCTCGGAGATGGACTTTCCATCGACCTACGTCGAAACCATCCAGCGCGAGTCCGGCGTGAAGCTGTACCCGCTGTCGCACATTTCCTACGGCGAATACACCGCCGACAAGTACGAAAAAGAAATGACCGGCAACCTCAACACCGTGGTGCGGGCGATTCAGGAGTCCGGGGCATGACGGTAAAAGAAACCCTCTCTGATACCCACCAATCCTCTGTGGAAGCGAGCCTGCTCGCGAAGGCGCCGGGTCAGCCAACATCTTCATCGAATGACACACCGCATTCGCGAGCAGGCTCGCTCTCACAAGGATTGGGACCGACGCTGGAGTTTGCGCAAGTCGCTCTGACGCTCGGGCGCACGACAATTCTCGACAAGGTCACCTTCCAGGTACAACCCGGCCATGTACACGCCCTGGTCGGCCCCAACGGTGGCGGCAAGAGTTCGCTGATCAAGACGTTGCTCGGGCAGATGCCCCATCAGGGTCAACTGCGCCTGCACTGGCCCGGCGCGCCCGGCACCATCGGTTATGTGCCGCAGGCGCTGGAGTTCGATCGCGGCCTGCCGATGACCGTCGACGATTTCATGGCCGCCATGTGCCAGCGCCGTCCGGCGTTTCTCGGCCTGAGCAAGCATTACGCCAAGGCCATTGGCGAGGCGCTGGAACGGGTCGGCATGCAGGACAAACGCAAACGACGCATGGGCGCACTGTCCGGCGGTGAACGGCAACGCGTGCTGCTCGCCCAAGGGTTGATTCCACCTCCGCAATTGCTGGTGCTGGATGAGCCGATGTCGGCGCTCGATGAAGCCGGGATCCAGGTGTTCGAACGCCTGCTCGGCGACTGGCGCGCCGCCGGCATCACCGTGCTGTGGATCGAGCACGATCTGGAGGCGGTCAAGCGTCTGGCCGACCGGGTTACCGGCCTCAACCGTCGTGTGCTGTTCGACGCCACGCCGCAACAGGCGCTGACGCCGGAGCGTCTGCTGACGCTGTTTTCCACCCATCCACGGAGCGCGGTCTGATGAGTTACGAAGCCTTTCGTTTGATGGTTCAGGGCTGGGCCACCGCCGGTTATCTGCCGGAGGCGCTGGCCTATGGTTTTGTGGTCAATGCGCTGCTCGCCGGTCTGCTGATCGGCCCGGTGCTCGGTGGCCTCGGCACGCTGGTAGTGGTCAAGCGCTTCGCGTTTTTCTCCGAAGCCGTCGGCCACGCGGCGCTGACCGGCGTGGCCATCGGCATTCTGCTCGGCGAACCCTACACCGGTCCGTACGGCAGCCTGTTCGGCTACTGCCTGTTGTTCGGCATCCTGCTCAACTACCTGCGCAATCGCACCGGTCTGGCGCCGGATACGCTGATCGGCGTGTTCCTTTCAGTGTCGCTGGCGTTGGGGGCGAGCCTGCTGCTGATCCTGGCTGGCAAGATCAACGTGCACATTCTGGAGAACGTGCTGTTCGGTTCAGTGCTGACCGTCAACGGAAATGACCTGCTGGTGCTGGCGATCGTCGGTTCGCTGGTCATGGCCCTGGCGTTGCCGCTGTACAACCGGATCATGCTCGCCAGTTTCAACCCGCAACTGGCGGCGGTGCGCGGCGTCGCGGTGAAGGCCCTGGATTATCTGTTCGTGATTCTGGTGACGCTGATCACTGTCGCGGCGGTAAAGGTCATCGGCGCGATTCTGGTCGGTGCACTGCTGGTGATTCCGGCCGCCGCGGCGCGCTTGCTCAGCCAGTCGCTGAAGGGCTTCTTCTGGTGCTCGGTGCTGATTGCCACCGTCAGCACCTTGTGCGGGATTCTCGCGCCGATCGTCTTCGATCTGCCGATTCCGTCCGGCGCCGCGATCATTCTGGTCGCCGGCATTGCCTTCGCCCTCGCCGCCGTTGCGCGCGGGGTTGTTCCGAGTCTGAAAGGGAACCTTGGATAAATGGCTTTCTCACTGCGCAAATTGCCCCTGGCCCTCGCTCTGTGCGGCGTGTTCTGTACGCCTTTGATGGCTGCCGAAAACGCCAGGCCGTTACGCGTGCTGGCCTCGTTGCCGATCACCTACGGGTTGGGCGAGGTCCTGCTCAACGGCACCGACGTCAGCCTCGAACGCGCGGCCCCGGCGAATCTGCCGGGCAGCCGCCAGACCGCGTATTTCACCGGTCGCGGCGCGCCGGCACTGGGCAAACTGGCGAGCGAGGCCGACGCGGTGATCGGCGTGCGATCGCTGTGGGCCGATGATCCGCTGTACCCGATTGCCCGGCGCAGCAACATTCGTATTGTCGAGGTCGACGCGGCGCGCCCGGTCGATGGCGCCCTGCCCGGGATTGCCGTGCAACCGGGGCTGAAAGTCGATGGCTTGAGCAGTCAGCCATGGCTGGCGAGCAACAACATGGGGCGCATGGCCGACGTGATGGCGGCGGATCTGGTGCGCCTGGCACCGTCCGCCAAGCCGAAGATCGAGGCCAATCTGGCGGCGCTGAAACAGCGCTTGCTCAAGCTCAGCGCCGACAGCGAAGCGCGTTTGGCCGAGGCCGACAACCTCAGTGTCATGAGCCTGAGCGATCACTTCGGTTACCTGATCGGCAGCCTGAATCTGGAGCTGATCGGCCAGGATCCACGCCCGGATGCCGAATGGACGCCGCAAGACCTGAAGAAACTCACGGCGACACTCAAGGACAACGACGTGGCGCTGGTGCTGCATCATCGTCAGCCTTCAGATGCGGTGAAAGCGGCGATTGCCGAGTCGGGCAGTCATCTGCTGGTGCTGAGCACCGATGCGGCGGACCCGGTAGCGGAGCTGGAGGGGAATGTGGATTTGCTGCTCAAGGGGTTGAGCGGCGGGCCTTCGGCCTAAGATCAAAAGATCGCTGCCTTCGGCAGCTCCTACTTGGGAATACTTACACCCTGTAGGAGCTGCCGAAGGCTGCGATCTTTTGCAGGCCATGAAAAAACCCGCTGACTGTCACCAGTCCAGCGGGTTTGTTTTTGCCTGTCGGCTTACTGAGCAGCCGCCTGCCCTTCCATCTTCTGGCGCAGGCTCAGCGGACGCATGTCAGTCCAGACTTCTTCGATGTAGGCCAGGCATTCCTTTTTCAGGCCGCTCTTGCCCACGGTGCGCCAGCCTTGTGGCACGGCCTTGTAGTCCGGCCAGATCGAGTATTGCTCTTCGTGGTTGACCACGACCTGAAAGAGGATGTCCTCGCGGTCGAATACTGACGTCATGCTGGTTCTCCATCACGGTAAGGGTGGGCTGCACACCGGGTGCAGCCGGGTATGTAGAAAGAACGTTGGGCGCGGCGAAAAATTTACTCGGCGGCCGTGGCGGCGGCCAAGGCCCGGCCGAAGATCTCCGCGACGCGGTCGATTTCCGCCGCAGTGATCACCAACGGTGGCAGGAAACGCACCACCGCGCCATGCCGGCCGCCCAGCTCCAGAATCAGTCCGCGCTTGAGGCATTCGCGCTGCACCAGTGGCGCCAGGCGGGCGAAGGCCGGCGGGTGACCGAGGGCATCTGGCGCACCGTCAGGGTCGACCAGTTCCACGCCGAGCATCAGGCCGCGCCCACGAATATCGCCCAGCTGCGGGAAGTCGCGTTGCAGGATGCGCAGGTGCTCGCTCAGACGCTCGCCCATGGCCGCAGCGTGTTCGCAGACCTTGTGCTCAAGCAGATAACGCATCACCGCAGAACCGGCCGCCATCGCCATCTGGTTGCCCCGGAACGTGCCGGCGTGGGCGCCCGGTTGCCAGGTGTCGAGCCAGTCGCGATAGACCACCACCGCCAACGGCAGACTGCCGCCAATGGCTTTGGACAACACCACCACGTCCGGGACGATGTCGGCGTGTTCGAAGGCAAACATCTTGCCGGTGCGGGCAAAACCGCTCTGGATCTCGTCGACGATCAGCGCCACGCCAGCCTTCTCGGTGATCCGGCGCAAGCCGCGCAACCATTCGATATCGGCCGGAATCACCCCGCCCTCACCCTGCACCGCCTCGACAATCACCGCCGCCGGCAACTGCACCCCGGCTTCGGGATCGTTGAGCAGGTTTTCCAGGTAGCTCAGGTTGGCTTTGACCCCCGCCGCGCCACCGAGGCCGAACGGGCAGCGGTAGTCATACGGGAACGGCATGAACTGCACACCGTTGCTGAGCAACGCACCCAGTGGCTTCTTCGGCCCCAGGCTGCCCATCAGGCTCAACGCACCCTGGCTCATGCCGTGATAGCCGCCGGAGAAGGACAGCACGGTGCTGCGCCCGGTGGCGGTGCGCACCAGTTTCAACGCCGCTTCCACCGCATCGGTGCCGGTCGGGCCGCAGAACTGAATCTTCGCTTCGGCCGCCAGCGCTGGCGGGAGCAGGCCGAACAGATCCTGGACAAACTGATCCTTGACCGGCGTGGTCAGGTCGAGGGTGTGCAGCGGCAATTCATCGGCCAGCACTTGCTGGATCGCCTCGATCACCACCGGGTGGTTGTGGCCCAAGGCCAAGGTGCCGGCACCGGCCAGGCAATCGATGAAGGTGCGGCCTTCGACGTCTTCGACATACAGGCCCTTGGCGCGCTTGAGTGCCAGCGGAATGCGGCGCGGGTAGCTGCGGGCGTTGGATTCCTGCTGGCTCTGGCGGGCCAGCAGGGGCGATTCGTTGAACTGGTACAACGTTTCGGCCGGCGCCGAAGTAACCCGGGCCGACGACTCTTCGATAAGGCTGGTGGCGACTGACATCTCTCGACCCCTCAATACGCTATGGATAGTGACCAAAACAGCACACCGCACAGGTGCGCGTTCCGGTCGCGGGGCGCACATGCAGGTTTTCCTGTTCTGGAAACGCTTAAGCGCGGCGAGGATTTAGACCCCTGATCGAGTTGTCAGCCGGGCACTGGCAATGGCTTGTGCAACGCCACGCAGTGCAAGCCCTGCTCGCTGGCGGGTGACGCCGCTTCGCAGTAACCCAGATGCCGATAAAAAGTCGCGCCGGTGCGGGTGCTGGCGATGCTCACCTGCGGCACGCCGCGCATCCGCAGCCAGCCTTCCAGATCCGTCAGCAACGCCCGCCCGGCACCACGACGAAACCATTCCGGCTGCACATGACAAAAGCCGATGTTGCCGCTGGCCGTGGCCATGCCGACACCCACCGGTTTGTCCTGCAGCAAGGCGATGTTCAGGTAGCAATGCGGGTCGGCCAGCCGAGCGCTGATGACGTCGGCGGATTGCCGGGCGATCCAGCGGCTGACGAGTTGCGGGTCGTTGCGGTGTTCGAGCGCACACCCGACGCGGATCGAACGCTCGATGATACGGCTGATGATGCCGGCGTCGGCCGCTGTCGCCGGGTAGATGCAGATCGGTGCTTGCATGCTGCGGTCCCTCAATCCATTGAGTCAGAGCAGCCCCGACCATAACGCTGCGACCGGCGGATCACCAATGCGCAGACGTTACATTTGATGTGCCCAAACCTCATCCCCTTGTGGGAGCGAGCCTGCTCGCGATAGCGTCGTGTCAGTCCAGATCTTCATCGGCTGAATGACCGCAATCGCGAGCAGGCTCGCTCCTACAAAGGTTGTTGAGTTTTCAGACCGGTTGCAGCGGCATCGTCAGTTCCACTCGCAGGCCATCCGGACGACTGTCGAAATGCAGGGTGCAGGCACAGCGCTGGACGATGGCTTGCACAATCGCCAGGCCGAGGCCGCAGCCGGTGCTCTGGCCGTTGCGCCAGAAGCGCTGGGTCAGATGCTGCAGATCCTGCGCAGCAATCCCCGGGCCGTGGTCACGCACGACAAAACGTGCGCGCTGGCCGACCGTTTCCAGGCTCAACTCCACCGCGGCGTCCGCCGGGGTATGGCGCAGAGCGTTGTCGAGCAGATTGCGCAGCGCGGCAATCGACAGCACCGCCGGCATTTGCACCGGTGCGCTGGACAAGGTTGTCGGCAAGTGCAGTTTGATTCGCTGGCGCTCGCCGCCGGCCGCATCCTGCATCGCCAGTTTCGCCACCTGCTCGGCGCTGCACTGCACACCGTCGTCGAACGACAGGCTGCCCTCCACCCGTGCCAGCAACAGCAGTTGCTCCAGCGTGCGATGCATGCGATCGGCGCCCTCTTCGGCCCGGGCCAGCGACTGATCGCGGGCACTGCCTTCGGTCATGCGCGCCACTTGCAAGTGGGTCTTGATCGCCGTCAGCGGGCTGCGCAGTTCATGGGCGGCGTCACCGGTCAGCCGCCGCTCGCGCTCGATGGTTTTGCCGATGCGCTGGAACAGCTGGTTCTGGGTATCGAGCAGCGGTTTCAGCTCGCTGGGGAACGACTGCAATTGCAGCGGCTCCAGCGAGTCGGCGTTACGCCGCATCAAGGCTTCGCGCAGGCGATTGAGCGGCGCCAGACCCTGACCGATACCCAGCCACAACAGGCACAGGCAACCGAGCAACGCCACGCCGACCGGCACCGAAGCCGCCAGCAGGATCGACATGTTCAGGGCTTCGCGCTCGATCTGGCGGTCAGCGGTGGTGATCCGCACGTCACCCCGCGCGAGGGTGAAACTGCGCCACGGCGCACCGTCGATCATCTGGTCGTGGAAGCCCATTTTTTCCGCTTCCAGGGTTTGCTCGGGGCTGCTGTGGCTACGGGCCAGAATCTCCCCGCGCAACGAACTGACCTGACAGGCCATGCCGCCGGGAATGTTCAACTGTTCGGCACTGAAATGGGTGCCCTCGCCCTTGCTCGGCAGCGCCGGCAATTGCTCCAGCAGCCCGGCGACCATGCGCGCCGACGCCACCAGACGCTGGTCGAGGGAAAACATCATCTGATTGCGCAAGTCGCTGAGCATCCAGGCCGCGGCCAAGGCCCAGATCAGGGCGAACGCGGCGCCGAGGGTCAGACTCAGGCGCAGACGCAGACTCATCACTTCTGTTGCTCTCCACCATCGGCCGGTCCGAGGCGGTAGCCCAGACCGCGCACGGTTTCGACGATACCCTTGCCGAGTTTGCTGCGCAGGTGATGGATGTGCACGTTGAGGGCGTTGCTCTCCAGCTCGTCATTAAAGCCGTAGACGCTGTCCTTCAATTGCTCGGTGGACAGCACCCGTCCACGGTTGTGCAACAGTGCCTGCAACAGCGATTGCTCGCGGCGCGACAAGTCCACCGGCTGCCCGGCCAGGGTGGTTTCACGGCTGCTCGGGTCGTAGGTCAGTGCGCCGTGTTCGATCAGGTTGACGCTGCGTCCGGCGACCCGGCGCAGCAGGGTTTGCAGGCGGGCGAACAGCTCGCGCAGATCGAACGGTTTGAGCAGGTAATCGTCAGCTCCGGCCTGCAAGCCATCGACCCGGTCAGTCACCGAATCGCGCGCGGTCAGAATCAGCACCGGAATTTCCAGGCCCTGTTGCCGCAGTTGTTGCAGCAACTTGAGGCCATCTTCGTCGGGCAGGCCAAGATCGAGCACCATCACGTCGAATTCGGCGACCTTGAGCATCGCCCGCGCCTTGGAAGCGGTATTGACGTGCTCCACGGTGAGCCCTTGGGCTGTGAGCCCGGCAACGATACCGCTGGCGATCAATTCATCGTCTTCGCAAACCAGTACGTGCATGGCGATTCCCTGAGAAAAAAGGTGAGTCAAACAGAGCAGGATTAAGCCGCAATTATGGCAGAGCCACAACGCAGGCGGCAGGCTCCGATCTGTTTGATCGAAACTTGTCTGGCCACAACAACTAATACCGACTAAACAATCAAACCCAAACAGCAACTAACGAAACAACTAACAACATCCCCGCACTGTACAAATATAAACCCGATAACTAATCTTGGCCCGCAACACAGAAACAACAAACCACCATCACTCTTAATCAATATTTTATTAAAAGAATTTTAAACATGACCATTGGCAAAAACTTCATTGCGGTTGACTGGCGCACCGGCCCCGATCGTATTTATTTCTTTTTCAAAGAAAAGAACACCTATGCCCGCTTCGATTTCGAGGACAACAAAGTGCTCTCCGGTTACCCCAAGTCCGTTGACGGTCATTGGGAAGGCCTGGACAAGCCTGCTGCCGATCTGCGCTTTGGTTTCACCACGACAACCCGCAGCTATAACGGTGGCATCGATACCCTCTGGATGTTCTACGACGAGGGTGATACACCCAGTGTCTGTGAGATCAGCCAGAGGTCCGACACAGCCCTGTCGAAAACTTCCGTGGCAAAATCCACTTGGGCAAAGTTACTTCCTTACTACTATCAGATCGTCGGCGTGATGTGGGCCGAGAGTTCGGCCACCAAAGAAACCTATTGGTTTCTGCTGAATAACGGCAACTATCTGATCTACGACCTTTATTCAGAATACCTGGAAGTGCTGCCACTCAAAGATTCGCCGTGGGCACCCTTGGAAGAATATAAAGGCCGAATGATGACTGCTGCCACCAACGACTACCCGACCTTCGACACTTACTTTTATGTTTTCCTCAACGACAACCAGTACCTGCGTTATGAACAGGGCGCGAAAAAAGTATTTGGCCCGTATACAATCTCCGAATCCACCTGGCCCGGGCTGCTGAAAGACTGAGGCCACTCGCAGGCACCAGTGAATCGGCGTCGGGTCGCCCATCCGACATCGTGCGGGGCGGTTAATCATCGGTTAATCGCCACCCGCCACTGTGCACCAGACTTGCACAGGGACAAGGCTCCTCCATGCGTCATTTTTTTCTTTTGTTTGCACTGCTGATCTCCGGCCTGGCCCAGGCGGGAAACAATCCATTCGAGACCAAACCGGAGTTTCTTCCGGTCGATAAAGCATTCGTGCTGACCTCCGAACGCCTGGAATCCGGGGAAACCCAGCTGTTCTGGCAGATCGCCGACGGCTACTACCTGTATCAGAAGCGCCTGAAGTTCGATGGCCTGAAGGCCGAACAGCAGCCGGCTCTGCCCGAAGGTGAGTCCCACAGCGACGAATTCTTCGGTGAACAACCGGTATACCGCCAGGGGCTGGAGGTGAAAGTCCCGGCCTCGGCCAGCGGTCAGATCAAGGTCAGTTATCAGGGCTGCGCCGATGCCGGTCTGTGTTATCCGCCGCAAACCCGGGTGATTGAGCTGGGCGGCAAAGCGACGCCAACCGCCGGCAATGAAGCGCCGGATCAGGCCCTGGCCAGCAGCCTTGAACAGCGCGCACTGGGCTGGAGTCTGCTGGTGTTCTTCGGTCTTGGCCTGCTGCTGGCGTTTACCCCGTGCTCGCTGCCGATGCTGCCGATTCTGGCGGGGATGATCGTCGGCAGCGGCGCCACGCCACGTCGCGGGTTCGCCCTGGCCAGCAGCTATGTGATTTGCATGGCGCTGGTGTATGCGGCGATGGGCGTGGTTGCCGCGCTGCTCGGCGCCAACCTGCAGGCGTGGTTGCAGAACCCCTGGCTGCTCGGTGCGTTTGCGCTGGTGTTCGTGGTGCTGGCGTTGCCGATGTTCGGCTTCTTCGAATTGCAATTGCCGGTGGCGGTGCGTGATCGCCTCGAACACGCCTCGCGCAGCCGCAACGGCGGCAGCCTGATTGGTGCCGGGGTGCTCGGCGCCTTGTCCGGTCTACTGGTCGGTCCATGCATGACCGCGCCGCTGGCCGGCGCCTTGCTGTACATCGCGCAGAGTGGCAATGCGCTGCACGGTGGGCTGATTCTGTTCGCACTGGGCATTGGCATCGGTGTGCCGCTGTTGCTGCTGGTGACCGTCGGCAACCGCTTCCTGCCGAAACCCGGCGCGTGGATGAACCTGCTCAAGGGCATCTTCGGTTTCCTGTTCCTGGCCACTGCGCTGCTGATGTTGCGCCCGGTGCTGGACGCTTCGCTGTGGCTGGGCCTGTGTGGCGCGCTGCTGCTGATCGCCGCGTTCTGCGCCTGGAAACAATCCGAAGGCTTTGGACGTGTCGCCCAGGTATTCGGCGCCAGTTCGTTGCTGCTCGGTCTGTGGGGCAGCCTGTTGATGATCGGTGCCGCCGGTGGCAGTGACGATCCGTATCAGCCGTTGCAGGTGTACAGCGCCGGCCGGGTTGCCAGCGCCACGCCGAGCGGGCATGACGCGTTCACCACGATCAAGGATCCGGCAGCGCTGCAACGTGAGCTGGATACCGCCAAGGCGAAGGGTCAGTGGGTATTGCTCGATTATTACGCCGACTGGTGTGTGTCGTGCAAAGTCATGGAGAAACAAGTGTTCGGCAAGGATACGGTGATGCAGGCACTCAGCGATGTGCGTCTGCTGCGCCTGGATGTCACCGCCGACAATGCCGCCAGCCGCGAACTGCTGGGCCGCTACAAAGTCCCGGGGCCACCGAGTTTCGTCTGGATCGGCGCCGACGGCGAAGAACGGCGCAGCCAGCGCATCACCGGTGAGGTCGATGCCGATACCTTCCTGCAACGCTGGACCACCACCCGAGACGCCAATTAATGCTGACGTTCACCCTCGGCACCTTTGCCATCGCGCTTAACCACCTGCTGCTGATCAGTGCCCTGGCGCTGGCGACCTTTGTCGGCTGGCGGGTCGCCAAGCGTGGCGGCGATAACCCCGAGTCGGCGCTGTTCAGCCTGTTTCTGCTGGGCCTGCTCGCGGCGCGCGTGGCGTTTGTCGCGTTGTATTGGGGCCATTATCGCAACGATCCGTGGCAGATCATCGACCTGCGCGATGGCGGCTTTCTCGCCTGGCCAGGGGTGATCGTACTGTTGCTGGCGGCGCTGTATCGCGGCTGGCGCCGCCCGGGCCTGCGCCGGCCGCTGGGTTTCGGCGTGGCCAGCGGTGTGCTGTTCTGGCTGCTGGCGACCCTGTCGTTGAACATCTACGAACAAGGCACTCGGCTGCCGGAGATCACCTTGCGCAACGCCGCCGGGGAGACCATCCAGCTCCGCGATTATCAGGGCGGTCCGCTGGTGATCAACCTGTGGGCCACCTGGTGCCCGCCGTGCCGGCGTGAAATGCCCGTGCTGGAAAACGCCCAGCAACAACGCCCGGACCTGACCTTTCTGTTCGTCAATCAGGCCGAAAGCATGCAAAGCGTTGCGACTTTTCTCGAAACCCAGGGCTTGAGTCTGAACAACGTGCTGTTCGACCGCAGCGGCCGACTCGGTCAGGCCGTGGGTTCCATGGCGCTGCCGACTACGCTGTTCTATAGCCCTGATGGTCGCTTGCTGAGCAGCCACCTGGGCGAGCTGTCGAACGCCAGTCTGGCGCGCGCCCTGGAAAACTTCGACAGCCCCAATCCAACCGCCGCACCGGCCACCTCTGCAAGGAAACTGCCATGCCCCGCCTCCGCCACCTGCTGACGCTGACTCTGGGCACTGCCCTGCTGCACCTGCCGTCGGTACAGGCCGCCGAAGAATTGCCCGCCGCGATCAAGCAGATCGAAGCCAAGGGCGCAAAAATCGTCGGCCAGTTCGACGCCCCGGACGGCTTGCGCGGTTATGCGGCGCAGTACCAGAACCGTGGCATGGCGCTGTACCTGACGCCGGACGGCCAACATGTGTTGCTGGGCAATCTGTACGACGCCGACGGCAAGGACCTGAGCAGCGAACCGCTGCAGAAAATGGTCTACGCGCCGATGGCCAAGGAAATCTGGGGCAAGTTCGAAGCCAGCAACTGGATTCAGGACGGCAACAAGGACGCACCGCGCACGGTGTACCTGTTCAGCGATCCGAACTGCCCGTACTGCAACATGTTCTGGGAACAGGCGCGGCCATGGGTCAAGGCCGGCAAGGTGCAACTGCGGCACATCATGGTCGGCATCATCCGCGAAGACAGCCCGGCGAAATCCGCTGCCCTGCTGGCGGCGAAAGACCCGGCCAAGGCGCTGGAAGACCATGAGAAGGCTGGCAAGGCCAGCACCCTCAAGCCATTGAAGGATATTCCGGCGGCGGTGCAGACCAAACTCGCGGCCAACATGCAGTTGATGGAAGACCTGGAGTTGCAGGCGACGCCGGCCATCTTCTACATGGACGACAAGGGTGAGCTGCAACAGCAGCAAGGCGCGCCTTCGCCGGACAAACTGGCGAAGATTCTCGGTCCTAAATAAGCCAGATCAAAAGATCGCAGCCTGCGGCAACTCCTACATGGGAACGCGTTTTCTGCAGTAGCTGCCGCAGGCTGCGATCTTTTCAGTGGCGCTCAGCCAGAAAGGCGAGCAACGCCTCAGTGACAAATTCGGGATTCTCCAGACTGGAGATATGCCCCGCCTCCGGCACCAGCACCCACGGGCAACCGATCAGCTGCGCCATCTCCTTGGCCTCTGACGGCGGTCGTGGTTTGTCCTGATCGCCGCACATCACCAGCGTGGTCGCGGCGTTCAACTCGCGCAGACGCGGCAACCGATCATCCCGACTGAACGTGATTCGCCCCATTGGCACAATGCTGTCGCGCAGGCGATCAGTGCTGTACGCCGCCAGTTTGGCGCGGAAGTCCTGATACAGCGCCGACTGCCGATCAATGCCCGGGCGGAAGAAGATCGGCACCACGACGTCCAGCAGTTGCTCGGAGATCTCGCCGCTGTCCTCGATCTGTTTGAACAGCGAGAAGTAATACTGGCGGGTGGGCTCCGGCTCCACGCCGACGTACGTGTCCATCAGCACCAGGCCATTGATCCGTTGCGGTGCCGACAACGCCAGGCGAACGCCCCACATGCCGCCGACCGACAGTCCGACCAACGTGACTTGATCGATACCCAGATGATCGAGCAACGCCTCGGCCTGCCGCGCAATGTCATCCAGCGACGTGGTGCCTGGCGGCAACGTGCTGGATTCGCCGTGGCCCCACAGATCCAGGGCAATCACCCGATAGTGCGGCGCCAGCGCAGCGATCTGTGGTGCCCACATGGCGGTGTCCCACAGATAACTGCCCGCCAGCAGCACGGCCGGGCCGGTGCCTTGATCAATGTAGTGCAGCGCTTGTCCGTCAACCGTGAAGAAAGGCATCGACCACCCCCGCGATGAAAAAGAGAACCGGCAGACTGAGCTGCCGGTTGTTGATCGTCAACCGTGTAAAGGTCTGAAAATCTGCAGCCCAATCGCGAGCAGGCTCACTCCTACAGGAAGAATACATTTCCAATGTGGGAGCGAGCCTGCTCGCGATGAGGCCGCAACAGACGCCGGAGATTACAGCCCCTCCAGCTCCGCCATCAGATCATTCAAGCGATCCGCCTTGTCCTCGGTGATGTCGCTGGCCGCCAGGCCCTCAATGTACTCGGCCAGTTCCTGCACGGTGCTGCACTCGAACATGGCTCGCAGCGGCACGTCGCGTTGCAGGGTTTTCTGTACCCGCGAGGCGATCTGCGTGGCGAGCAGCGAATGACCACCCAGCTCGAAGAAGTTGTCGCGCACACCGACCTTGTCGACCTTGAGCACCTCGGCCCAGATGTCGGCCAGGGTCTGTTCCAGCTCGTTGCGCGGGGCCAGATAATCCTGGCTCTGCAACTGGCCGATCTCCAGCGCCGGCAGGGCCTTGCGGTCGAGTTTGCCGTTGGCGTTGTGCGGCAACTGATCCAGCCACAACCAGTGCAGCGGCACCATGTATTCCGGCAACTCGCTGCGCAGGCGTTGCTTGATCCGCTCCAGACGTTCGCTCGGATTCAGTGCCGAATCCGCAGCGACAAGGTAGCCGACCAGATGCTTGCCATTGACACCCTCCTGCACACCCACCGCCGCATCGCGGACTTCCGGTTGCTCGTGCAGACGCGCCTCGATCTCGCCCAGTTCGATGCGATAACCGCGAATCTTCACTTGATGGTCGACCCGGCCAACGTACTCCAGCACCCCGTCACTGCGACGCCGCGCCAGGTCACCGGTGCGATACAGACGCTCGCCCGGCGCACCGAACGGGTTCGGCACGAACACCGGTGCAGTGCGTAACGGATCGCTGACGTAACCGCGACCGACGCCGGTACCCGCGACGCACAACTCACCCACCGCGCCCAACGGCACCAGTTCCAGCGCGCCATCGACCAGATAGAGCAAGTTGTTGTCGGTCGGCGTACCGATCGGCAAGTAACTGCCACGGGTCGAAGCCAGATCGACACGGAAGAACGCTACGTCATCGGAGCATTCTGCCGGGCCGTAGGCATTGACCAGACCGATCTGCGGATAACGCAACAGCCACTGATGCGCCAGTTCCGGCGGCATCGCTTCGCCGGTCGGCAGCATCCAGCGCAGGCCGTCGAGGCTCAGGCGCTCGGCGGCGAGCATGCCCTGAATCAGCGACGGCACGCTCTCCAGCACGGTAATGCCCTGGGCCTGCACGTGCACCAGCAAACCCTGCGGATCATGGGCGATGCTGTTTGGCACAATGTCCACCCGCGCACCGAACAACGGCGCGGCGAGGAACTGCCAGACCGAAATGTCGAAGCTTTGCGACGCGGTCTGCGCGATCACATCGGCGTCGCTCAAATCGAGATACGGCCGCTTGCTCAACTGGTTGTTGAGCATGCCGCGCTGCTCGACCATCACGCCTTTCGGCAGGCCGGTCGAGCCCGAGGTGTAGATCACATACGCCAGGTTGTCCGGGCCACTGTAGATGCCCGGGTTGTGCAGCGCCGTCGCCAGCGCCTGCACTTCTTCCCAGACCAGCAACCGTGGGCGATTGGCGCAGCTGAATTCATCGAGCAAGGTCTGCGCCTGTTCGCGGCAGGCTTCCGTGCACACCAGCAACGGCGTGCGACTCAGTTCGATGATGCGTTGCAGACGCTGGCTCGGCAGACCCGGATCCAGCGGCAGGTAACCGGCACCGGCCTTGAAGCTGCCGATGATCATGCCCAGCAGGTCGAGGTTACGTTCCGCCAGCAGCGCCACCGGTTGATCCCTCTGCACCCCGGCCGCGACCAGTGCATGGCCGAGGCGGTTGGCGTTGTGGTTCATCTCGGCATAGCTCAGTTGCTGATCGAGGCAAGTGGCGGCGATGCGCTGCGGATGCGCCGCGACCTGCGCTTCGAACAGCGCCACGTAGCTCTGCTCCAGCGGATAGTCGTGCGCGCTCTGGTTGCAACCGTGCAGCAGGAAGTCCTGCTCCTCGGCACCCAGCAGCGGCAGATCGGCCATGTCGCCATGGAAACCCTCGACCAGCGCCAGCAACAGCCGCTTGAACTCGCCGAGCATGCGTTCGATGGTCGATTCGTCGAAGTAACGCTGGTCATACGACAGGTGCAGACCGAGGTCATCGCCCGGGTAGCACACCGCCGTCAGCGGGAAGTTGGTGTGGGTACGGCCGGAATCCGAGGTCGCGTTGAGGCTCTGCGCACGGTCCAGCACCGAGACTTCCACCGGCGCGTTCTCGAACACAAACAGGCTGTCGAACAGCGGCTGGCCTTTCGGCAGTTCGCTCTGCTCCTGGATGTTCACCAGCGGCAGGTATTCGTACTCGCGCAGTTGCATGTTGCTGTCGAGCAGAGCGCTCAACCACTGCCGCACGCTGCTGCGCTGGTGGTCTTCAGGCATTTTCACCCGCAGCGCGATGCTGTTGATGAACAGGCCAACGGTGCGCTGCATCTGCGGCATCTCCACCGGGCGCCCGGCCACGGTGACGCCGAACAGCACGTCGCGATCACCACTCAGGCGGCGCAGCACCAGCGCCCATGCCGCTTGGGCAAAGGTGTTCACCGTCAGTTGATGGGCCTGGGCCAGTTCACGCAGACGCGCACCGTCCTCGACATTGAGGCGGGTGTAGCGGTCGCCAACGATCATGCCGCCGCTTTCGCCAGCGTGTTCGCGCAGGAACGGCCGGTCGCTCGGGATCGGCGTGGTGCGTTCGAAACCTTGCAGGTTCTGCTGCCACCACTGACGCGCCTCGGCCAGGCTCTGGCGTTGCAGCCAGGCGATGTAATCGCGGTAACGCGGAGGCACTGACAACTGTGCTTCGCGCCCCTCACCGAGGGCGGTGTAGATCTCGAAGAAATCGTTCATCAGCAGCGAGCGGCACCAGGCATCGATGAGGATGTGGTGGTTGCTCATCATGAACCAGTAGCGCGCTGCGCCGACCTTGATCAGACGCAGGTGGAACGGCGCCTGATTGAGCAGATCGAAGCCGGCCTCGCGCTCGCTTTTGAGCAGCGCCTGCAACTTCGGTTCTTGCTCGGTTTCGGCTACGGCGCTCCAGTCCAGGTACTCGATCGGCGTGCGCCCCGGGGTGTGGATCACTTGCAGCATGTCTTCACCGACGTTCCAGCAGAACGACGCACGCAACGCTTCGTGACGGGCGACCACCGCTTGCCACGCCTGGGCGAAACGCTCGGGATCGAGCTCGCTGTTGATGCGGTAGCGATCCTGCATGTAATAAAGACCGGTGCCCGGTTCGAGCAAGGTGTGCAGGAGCATGCCTTCCTGCATCGGCGTCAGCGGATAGACGTCTTCGATGTGCGCCGCCGGCACCGGCAACGCATCGAGCTGCGCCTGGGTCAGCTTCGCCAGCGGGAAGTCCGACGGCGTCAGGCCGCCAGCCGAATCGTGCAGACAATGGGCGATCAGGCTTTGCAGTTCGCCGAGGTAGGCGTCGGCCAGCGCTTGGATGGTCTGCGCCTCGTAACGCTCGGCGCTGAAAGTCCAGCGCAGCAGCAGTTCACCGCCATACACCTGACTGTCGATGCTCAACTCGTTGGGCAACGGTGCCTGCGGATCGTGGGCCGCGCCGACCGCTTCGTCCAGTGGATGGAACAGCGCATCGCTGGCAAAACTCTGGTCGAACTGGCCGAGGTAGTTGAAGGTAACCGGTGCGTTCGGCAACGCCGCCATGCTGCGCTGGCTGAGGTCATCGGCCAGATAACGCAGCACGCCATAGCCCAGGCCTTTGTGCGGCACCGCGCGCAGTTGTTCCTTGATCGCCTTGATCGAAGCGCCCAGCTCGGCAGCCTCTTCGCTGGTGTGCGGGGTCAGGCGCAATGGATAGGCGCTGGTGAACCAGCCGACGGTGCGGGTCAGGTCGATCTCGTCGAACAGGGTTTCGCGGCCGTGGCCTTCGAGTTGAATCAGTGCCGACGGCTGCCCGCTCCAGTGGCACAAGACGCGAGCCAGCGCGGTCAACAACAGGTCGTTGACCTGGGTGCGATAGGCACGCGGCGCCTGTTGCAGCAGTTGTTGAGTGCGCTCGGCATCAAGGCGCACGCTGACGGTTTTCGCATGCCGGTTCTGCCGTCCGCCCTGGGGGTTTTCGCAAGGCAGGTCGGCGCTCGGCCCGGCCAGTTGCGTCTGCCACCAATTCAGCTCTTCGCGCAGCGATTCGCTGCTGGCGTAGGCCTGCAAGCGTGCCGCCCAGTCTTTGAAGGCACTGGTTTTCGCCGGCAGTTTCACCGACTGTTCGGCGTCGAGTTGGCGATACACGGTTTGCAGATCGTCGAGCAGCACGCGCCACGACACGCCGTCGACCACCAAGTGATGGATCGCGATGAACAAGCGTTGCTGACCTTGCGGACCATCGACCAGCAACGCGCGCAGCAGCGGACCGGTTTGCAGATCGAGGCTGCGTTGGGCCTCGGCAAACAATGCTTCGCACTTGTCCATCGCCGCCACCCGCACCTGCCACAACACCTCGGCGTCGGACACCGGTTGATGCGTTGCCTGCCACTGATCGTTGTTCTGGGTAAAGCGCAGACGCAAGGCGTCATGCTGCTCGATCACGGCCAGCAGCGCCTGCTCGAGACGATGCGGTTCCAGCGCCACGCTCGGCTCCAGCAACAAGGCCTGGTTCCAGTGCTGACGCTGCGGGATTGCAGTGTCGAAGAACCAGTGCTGGATTGGCGTCAGCGCCGACTCACCGCTGACCAGACCTTGTTCAGCCGTCACCTGTTCGCTGCGGCTGGCGACCCCGGCGAGGGTCTGCACGGTCTGATGCTGGAACAGATCCCGCGGGCTGAAATGAATGCCCTGCTGCCGCGCCCGGCTGACCACTTGAATCGACAGAATCGAATCGCCACCGAGTTCGAAGAAGTTGTCGTTGAGACCGACCTGTTCGACGTTGAGCACTTCGCACCAGATCTGCACCAGGGTCTGCTCCAGTGCATTGCTCGGGGCGACGTAGTCCTGACGATTCAGCTCCGGGTCCGGTGCCGGCAAGGCGCGGCGGTCGAGTTTGCCGTTGGCGGTCAGCGGCATGCTCGCCAGCAGGATAAAATGCGTCGGCACCATGTAATCCGGCAGTTGTGCCTTGAGGTGCGCCTTCAGTGCTTCGCGCAGTTCGGCCTGTTGTGCTTCACCTTGCTCGGCGACTTCGCTGACCAGATAGGCCACCAGTTGTTTGCCGCTCGGCGCATCCAGCGCCAGCACCACCGCTTCACGGATCGACGCGTGATCGAGCAGACGGGTTTCGATCTCGCCCAGTTCGATACGGAAACCGCGAATCTTCACCTGATGGTCGATCCGCCCCAGGTATTCCACCAGCCCGTCGGCACGCTGGCGCACCAGGTCGCCGGTGCGGTACATGCGTCCGCCATCGGCGGCAAACGGGTCAGCGACAAAGCGCTCGGCGCTAATGCCCGGACGGTCATGGTATCCCTGCGCCAGCCCGGCGCCGCCCACGAACAATTCGCCGGTCGCGCCTTGTGGCACCAGCGCCAGGTCAGCGTCGAGAATGTACGCGACGCGGTCGCCGATCACGCTGCCGATCGGCACGCTGCCGGCGCCCTCTTCCAGCACCTCCGGCGCCAGACTGGCGAGCGGCATGACCACGGTTTCGGTCGGGCCGTAGGCGTTGAAAAACAGGCTCGGTTTGAACGCCGCGCGAATCCGCTGCAAGTGTTCGCCAGTCAGCGCTTCGCCGCCGGTAATGATCATCCGCACTGGCAGAGTTTCATTCTGCGTGGCGAGGAACTGCGCCAACTGGCTACCGTAGCTCGGGGTGAAGCCGAGCACGTTGATCCGGTGCGTCCGAATCAAACCGCAGATTTCTTCCGCGTCCCACTGCCCTTGCGCCCGCAGCACCACCTGCGCGCCGCTGAGCAGCGGCACCAGCAGACGCTCGGTGGCGGCATCGAAGTTGATCGAATAGAAGTGCAGCTCGCAGTCGTCGACGCGCATGCCGAAACGCGCGATCACCGCCTGGCAATGCATGGCGATTTCCCCGTGGGACACCACCACGCCTTTCGGCTTGCCGGTGGAACCCGAGGTGTAGATCAGGTACGCCTGATGCTGCGGCAGGCTGATAAAAGGCAGTTCGGTCGCCGGGTAATCCGTCAGCGCAGCGCTGTCCTCTTCCAGGCACCAGCGCGCCACGCTCGGCGGCAAATCGCCGAGCGCTTTGAACATCGCCCGATCGCTGAGCAGCAGCCCGATGCGGCTGTCTTCGATCATGTAATGCAAGCGGTCGAGCGGGTATTCCGGGTCCAGCGGCACATACGCGCCGCCGGCCTTGAGGATCGCCAGCAGGCCGACGACCATTTCCAGCGAGCGCTCCAGCGCCAGACCGACCCGCACTTGCGGGCCGACACCGCGCTCGCGCAGTGCCCAGGCCAGACGGTTGGCGCGGGCGTCGAGTTCGGCGTAGCTCAGGGTCTGTCCGGCGAAGGTCAGGGCCGGCGCATCTTTGCGAGCCAGCGCCTGCTCGGCGAACAGGTGATGGATGCACTGGTCGAGACGACGCTCGCCCGGCTCGACCCCAAGGCTGTCGAGCAGTTGCTGTTGCTCCGGCGCCGCGAGCATTGGCAATTGGCTCAGGCGCTGCTGCGGATCAGCGATCAACGCTTCCAGCAGATTGCGCCAATGCCGGGCCATGCGCGCGATGGTCGGCTCGTCGAACAGGTCGGTGCTGTAGGTCAGGCAGCAACCGAGGCGGTGATCGAGATCAGTGACTTCCAGGTTGAGGTCGAACTTGGTCGCCCGCGCATCGTTGGCCAGGTACTCGACGGTCATCCCGGCGAGCATGCGGCTCTGCTGGAATTCCCAGCGCTGCACGTTGCACATCACCTGGAACAGCGGGTTGTACGCGGCACTGCGCGGGGGCTGCAGGGCTTCGACCAGATGATCGAACGGCAGGTCCTGATGCGACTGGCCTTCGATCACGGTGTGGCGCACCTGCTCGAACAACTCACCGACCGACATCTGGCCGTCGAGCTGGCAACGCAGCACCTGAGTGTTGAGGAACGCGCCGATCAGCCCTTCGCTTTCCGGGCGAATACGGTTGGCCACCGGGGCGCCGATGCGCAGGTCGGTCTGGCCGCTGTAGCGATAGAGCAAGGTGGCGAGCGCGGCGGTCATGGTCATGAACAGGGTCAGACCGTTTTGCGCGTTGAACGCCCGCACCCGCGCAGCGAGATCATCACTGAGGTCGAAGCGGAACAATTCGCCCTGATGGCTTTGCACCGGCGGACGCGGACGGTCGCCAGGCAGTTCCAGCAGCGGATGTTCGCGCCCCAGTTGCGCGGTCCAGTAGTCGAGTTGACGCTGACGCTCACCGGACTCCAGCCAGTTGCGCTGCCAGACGCTGTAGTCCAGGTACTGCACCGGCAGCGGCTCCAGCGGCGAGTCGCGGTCATCGACGAACGCTTCGTACAGTGCGCTGAGTTCGCGGGCGAAGATGTCCATCGCCCAGCCTTCGGTGACGATGTGGTGCAGGGTCAGGACAAAGTAATGCTCGTGCTCGGCGGTCTTGACCAGACAGGCGCGCAGCAGCGGCCCGGTTTCCAGATCGAACGGCAGGTGCGCTTCGGCGTCGGCCAGTTGCTGGACGTTCTGTTCACGCTGGTCAGCCGGCAGTTTCGAGAAGTCCTTCCAGCCCATGCGCACGCCGGTCTCGGCATGCACCTGCTGCCGCGCCACGCCATCGACGCTGGGGAAGGTGGTGCGCAGGGTTTCGTGGCGCAGGATCAGCGCCTGCAACGCGGCCTCGAAACGCTCGACATGCAGCACACCGCGCAGGCGCGCCATGCCGCCGACGTTGTACGCCGGGCTGTCCGGCTCCATCTGCCAGAGGAACCACATGCGCTGTTGCGAATACGACAACGGCACCGGTTTGCTGCGATCAACCTTGTCGATCGGCGGCTGTTTGTTGGTGCGGCCACTGGCCTGGATCAACCGGATCTGCTCGGCGAAAGCGCCCAGTTCACTGTGTTCGAACAAGGCGCGCAGCGGCAGCTCGACGTCGCAGGCCTGACGGCTGCGCGAGATGATTTGCGTGGCCAGCAGCGAGTGGCCGCCGAGGGCAAAGAAGTCATCGCGCAGACCAACCTGCGCCAGGCCCAGCACTTCGCGCCAGATCGCGGCGATCTGTTGTTCCAGTTCGGTGACCGGCTCGACGTGCTCGCGCACTTGCCACTGCGGCTCGGGCAAGGCGCGGCGATCAAGTTTGCCGCTGGGGCTCAGCGGCATAGTGTCCAGACGCAGCAGTTGCGCCGGGACCATGTATTCCGGCAGCTCGGCGGCCAGCGCGGTTTTCAGGCGGGCGATCTGCACGTCCTGATCTTCACTGGCATCGACAGCGGTGAAGTAGCCGATCAATTGCGCGCCGACCGCGGTTTCCCGCACCAGCACCACAGCTTGGGCGACGCCGTCTTGAGCCAGCAGGCGCGCTTCGATTTCTTCCGGTTCGACGCGAAAGCCACGCAGTTTGACCTGCTGATCGAGACGCCCGAGGTATTCGATCACGCCGTCTGCCGTCCAGCGCGCACGGTCACCGGTGCGGTACAGGCGAGCGCCCTGCTCGCCCAGTGGATCGACCACGAAACGCTCGGCAGTCAGCGCCGGGCGACCGAGGTAGCCACGGGCCAGGCCGATGCCGCTGATGCACAGCTCGCCCGGCACACCGGCCGGGACAGGATTGAGATCGGCGTCGAAGACGCGGCAGATCACGTTGCCCAGCGGGCGGCCAATCGGCGACCGCTCGCCGTCGGCGCGGGTGCAGTGCCAGTGGGTGACGTTTATCGCGGTTTCCGTCGGGCCGTAACGGTTGTGCAATTGCACCGCCGGCAGTTGCGCCAATACCCGGTTGCGCAGCTCCGCCGGCAGCGCCTCACCGCCGGAGAACAGCCGACGCAGGCTGGTGCATTCGGCGCTCAACGGCTCGTCGATGAACAGCGAAAGCAGCGGCGGCACGAAGTGCAGCGTGGTCACGCCGTACGCCTGAACCAGTTGCGCGATGCGATGAGGATCGCGGTGCTCGCCCGGCGCGGCAAGCAGCAGGCGTGCGCCGGTGATCAGCGGCCAGAAGCATTCCCACACCGACACGTCGAAACTGATCGGCGCCTTTTGCATCAGCACGTCGGTGTCGTTCAGACGATAGCTGTTCTGCATCCACTGCAGACGTTCGGCCAGCGCCGCATGAGTGTTGCCGACGCCTTTCGGCTGGCCGGTGGAACCGGAGGTGTAAATCACATAGGCGAGGTTATCGCCGTGCAGGTGCAGACCCGGCGCCTGGCTCGGCCAGTTCTCCAGGTGCAGCGCGTCCATGGCGATCACGCTGACACCGTCGCTGGCCGGCAGACGGTCGAGCAATGCGGTCTGGGTCAGCAGCAGTTCGACACCGCTGTCGCGGAGCATGTAGGCCAGACGTTCGGCCGGGTAATCCGGATCCAGTGGCACGTAGGCACCGCCGGCCTTGATGATCGCCAGCAGGCCGATCAGCAGTTGCGGCGAACGCTCGGCGGCAATGGCCACGCACACGTCCGGGCCGACGCCTTTGTCGCGCAGGTAGTGCGCGAGGCGGTTGGCCTGGGCGTGCAATTCGGCGAAATCGAGACTGCCGCCGTCCCACACCAGCGCGGTGCGGTTCGGGGTCTGGCGCACTTGTTCGTTAAGCAGTTCCGGCAGCCATTGTTGTGCCGGGGTGCACGGCGCGACGCTCCATGCGTGCTGCTGTTCGTGCTCGCACGGGGTCAGCAGTTGCAGGTCGCCGATCGCCTGTTGCGGTTGCTCGCAGACGGCACGCAGCAGGTTGCAGAAGTGTTCGGCCAGACGCTCGATGCTCGCCGTATCGAACAATTCATCGGCGTAGTCGAAGGACAGGGTCAGGCGCCCGTTGCGGTCTTCTTCGCTGTGCAGTTGCAGGTCGAACTTGGCCTCGCGGCTGTGCCACGGCAGTTCTTCGGCGAGCAGCCCGGGCAGGCGCTTGAGCGCACTCAAGTCGCGCTGCTGGTGGTTGAACATGACCTGGAACAGCCCCTGCTCACGGGCCTGCGGAAAGGCTTCGAGCAGTTGTTCGAAAGGCAGATCCTGATTCGCCTGAGCGCCGAGTGTCGCTTCGCGGGTCTGTGCCAGCAACTCGACAAACGACCGGCGCGAATCGACCTCGGCGCGCAGCACCTGGGTGTTGATGAAGAAGCCGATCAGGCCCTGGGTTTCCAGGCGTGGACGGTTGGCATTGGGCACGCCGATGCGAATATCGCGCTGACCGCTGTAGCGATGCAGCAGGCTCTGGAACGCCGAGAGCAACAGCATGAACGGCGTCGATTGGTGCGCCAGGGCAGTCTGCTTGATCGCGTCGCTGAGGCTGACACCGAGGCTCACGCTGTGGCGGGCGGCGCTGTGCAATTGCCTGGCCGAGCGCGGGTGGTCGGTGGCCAGTTCCAGCATCGGATGCTCATCGCCCAACTGGGCTTTCCAGTACGCCAGTTGCCGCTCGCCCTCGCCTTGCGCCAGCCATTGACGCTGCCAACTGCCGTAGTCGGCGTATTGGGTCGGCAGTGGCGCGAGGTCGGCGCGCTGGCCTTGGGTTGCCGCGGCGTACAGGCGCGAAAATTCGTCGATCAGCACGTTCAGCGACCAGCCGTCGGCGATGATGTGGTGCAGCGTCACCAGCAACTGGTGATCTTCGTCGTCGAGCCGCACCAGCGTCACCCACAGCAGCGGGCCTTTTTCCAGATCGAACTGGGTGCGCGCCTCGTCTTCGCGGATCTGTTGCGCACGGGCTTCGCGCTCGTACGCCGGCAAGTCGCTGATGTCGATCAATTGCAGGTTGAATTCAGGCGCCGCTTCGACCTGTTGCAGCGCTACACCGTCACGTTCGAAGAAGCGTGTGCGCAGCGATTCGTGGCGTTCGATCAGTTGCTGGAAGCTGGCGCGCAGTGCGTCTTCGTCCAGTTCACCGCGCAGACGCAGGGCGCCGGGAATGTTGTAGGCGCTGCTGTGCGGGTCGAGTTGCCAGGTGATCCACAAACGGTTTTGCGCCAGCGATTGCGGCAGCGCTCCAGTGCGCGACAACACGCCGATGTCGCCCTGGGCGCTGCCGCCGTCTTGCTGCTGTAGCGCCACGGCAGCGGCGAATGCCGACAGGGTCGGGGCTTCGAACAATAGACGCAGATTCAACTCCAGCGCCAGCTCTTCACGCACCCGGGCGATCACTTGCGTAGCGGCAATCGAGTTGCCGCCGAGCAGGAAGAAGTGGTCGTCGGCAGTGACCTGTTTGAGGTTGAGTTGCTCGGCCCAGATCTTGCCGATCAGCGCTTCCAGCCCCGACACCGAGGTCTCCGCGTTTTCAGGGGATTCGCTGGCAGACGGGAACACTGCGTAGCTGTCGAGGCTGCCGTCGGCCAGACGATTGCGGCACGCCGAGCGTTGCAGCTTGCCGCTGGAGGTCTTCGGCAACGCGCCCGGATTGAGCAGCACCACTACACTCGGCGCCTCTTGATACGCCTCGGCCACCGCTTGGCGAATGGCTTTGATCAGCTCCTCAGGCGGGAGGATTTTCTGCACGCTGCGGCTGATTTCTGCGGCGATGCCGATGCCTTCTTCGCCGCCCTGAGTGACCGCGAATGCCGCGACCCGGCCCTTGCGCACCACTTCCACTTCGCGCTCGACGGTTTGCTCGATGTCCTGCGGATACAGGTTGTGACCGCGCACGATCAGCATGTCTTTCAGGCGCCCGGTGATGAACAGTTCACCGTCGCGAATAAAGCCCAGGTCGCCCGTGCGCAGCCAGGTCTGGCCGGTGTGCTGGACGAACGTCTTGGCGCTGGCTTCGGGGTTGCGCCAGTAGCCATGGGCGATGCTCGGACCGGTGGCCCAGACTTCGCCGATGGCGTTGTCGGCCAGTGCTTCGAGGCTACTCGGCTCGACGATCAGCACCGCATGATCGGGCTGACTGATGCCACAACTCATGATCGGGCTGCCCTCGCCCGGCTCGGCGCGATTTTGCGCCAGCGCCTGATCGTTCACGCGCAGCGCCGCAATGCCGGTGCCGCGCGGTGTGCCGGCGACGAACAGGGTCGCTTCGGCCAGCCCGTAGGAGGCCATGAAGCTGCTTTCGCTGAAACCGCAGGCGGTGAATTTTTCGGCGAAGCGTTCAAGGGTGTCGAGGCGGATCGGTTCCGAGCCGGAATAGGCCACGCGCCAGCGGCTCAGGTCGAGGCGCTCCAGTGCGGAATCGCTGACGCGCTCGCTGCACAGACGGTAGGCGAAATCCGGGCCGCCGCTGATGGTGCCGCCGTATTGGCTGATCGCTTCGAGCCAGCGCAACGGGCGACCGAGGAAGTACGCCGGCGACATCAGGATGCACGGCACGCCGCTGAAGATCGGTTGCAACAGACCGCCGATCAGGCCCATGTCGTGGTACAGCGGCAGCCAGCTGACGATCACGTCGTCAGGATTCACATCGATGCCGAAACCGTGGCGAATCAACAGCTCGTTGGCCACCAGGTTGCCGTGGCTGACCTGCACGCCTTTGGGCAGCGCGGTGGAGCCAGAGGTGTATTGCAGGAAGGCGATATGCTCTGGCGGCAGGTTCGGCTCGACCCAGTTTTCGGCCAGTGCATTGTCGAGCGTGTCGACACACAGCAACGGCGGCGCGCCCTCGATCTGCTGCAGTGCATCGCGCAGGTCGGCGCTGGTCAGCAGCAGGCGCGGCTCGGCGTCGGCAATGATCGACAGCAGGCGCTCCTGATGATGACGGCGGGCGGACTCCGGCGGATAGGCCGGCACTGCGATCACGCCGGCATACAGGCAACCGAAAAACGCCGCGACGTAATCCGGGCCGCTGGGGAACAGCAGCACCGCACGCTCGCCGAATCCGGCTTCAGCCTGCAACGCGGCCGCGATGCTGCGGGCGCGCTGATCGAGTTCGCGGTAGCTCAGCACCACAGCCTGCTCTGGGTTTTCGGCGAGAAAACGCAAGGCCAGTTGATCCGGTGTCAGGGCCGCGCGGCGCTGGAGGGCTTGGACCAGGGTGCTGGGGAGTTCGAACGCGTCGGTCATGAGGTTTCCTGCCTGAATTCGGCTTGCTAATGGAATCGATGTGCTGCGTCACGCCTGTCTGGAGGCGTGCGGGGCGCGGTCTGTGCCGACCACGCAAGGCTTGGGAATGCTGGCGGGCCGGGGCTGGGTAGCCGGAGCCATTCACCAATGAGAACGGATGACGTCTGGAAATAATTAGTCGGCGGGCGGGATCGCCAACCGGGGCGGGCGTGTGGCGGTGTGTCGCAGTTCTCGCTTCGCACCTTTACGGAGCATTACTTCTCTTTCTCAATTGACAATCATTATCATTCAACATAATTTGTCGCTCGATGTGTAGGACGGCCCCTCCCCCAGCCGTCCCACTAACCTATTGGCAGCAAGGTGATTTCCATGACGGAACAAGTATCCACAAGCAGGTGCGATTCACCGCTACTTCAGGCCTTCGTCGACAATCGACTGATTCTGGTGAAAATTGCCGCGCGCATTACCGGCTGCCGTTCGCGCGCCGAAGACGTGGTGCAGGATGCGTTCTTCCGGTTGCAGTCGGCCCCACCGATCACCTCGTCGATCAAGGCGCAATTGAGTTACCTGTTCCAGATCGTGCGCAACCTCGCTATCGATCACTACCGCAAGCAGGCGTTGGAGCAGAAGTATTCGGGCCCCGAGGAGGAAGGGTTGAACGTGGTCATTCAGGGCGCTTCGCCGGAAACCTCACACATCAACTTCTCGACCCTGGAACACATCGCCGACGCGCTGACCGAACTGCCAAGCCGCACTCGCTATGCCTTCGAGATGTACCGCCTGCATGGCGTGCCGCAGAAGGACATCGCCAAGGAACTCGGCGTCTCGCCGACCCTGGTCAACTTCATGATTCGCGATGCGCTGGTGCACTGCCGCAAAGTGTCGGGCAGTCGTGGGGATGCGGCTTCGATGGGTCGTCGTTAAGCCCGGTTCATCGCAAAAAAAGATCGCAGCCTTCGGCAGCTCCTACATGCAATGTTTGCCTCTGTAGGAGCTGCCGAAGGCTGCGATCTTTTGCTTTTACGCCAACTTGCACCGATCAAAAAACCGCTCACGCCCCAGAATCATCAACGCCGCACGCTTGTGCGGGAAGTCGAACTCCTTCTCGCAGTGGAAGCACTGGTTGTGCATGTGGCCGATCATCTTCGCGTTGTCTGCTCGCGGTTCGGCGACCACGCGCTGGGTGCGCGGATCATCCAGAAACAGATAGTGCACCAGGGCCGACAACCAGCTCGCGACCTTGTGCGGACCACGGTGTCCCTCCTCCCCCACCAACATATGAATGCCGCGGTCGTAATCGTCGGCGTCGTAGAACGGCGCGATGCGATCCTCCTTGGCCCAGTAGGCTTCGAAGTAGGCAAAGGGCTGATCGTCGAAACAGCCGATCAGGGTCAGAGTGTGCGGATCGGCCTCAAGCTTGCTCAGGTATTCACGATGCTGCTCGAGACTGCCCTCTTCCTGCCAGAAACTGGCGACCCGAGGGTTGTTCTGCCAGCGATTGAAACGCGCCAGATCCTGCTCGATCTCCACCGTGCGCAGGGAAATCCACGCGCCGAGGCGCGCATCGAAACGCCGATAGACCTCGCCACGCGGCTTCACCGGGCGCAGCGGATGGCGCTTGCCATTGCTGATGACCATGTGTTGCGGGTAGCTGCCGCTCAGGCACGCACCGAGCCATGGTTGCGGCAGTTGCCAGAACAGCGTGCGTTCGCAGCGATACTCGCCAGCGACCTCGGTGCTGATCAACAGACCGCTGAGCAAGGCTTCGGTGGGTGGTTGATCCAGTTGCCAGATCAGTTGCTGACGCTCCGGCTCGCGGGCGAACAGCCAATAGCACGCCGCCCACAACGCCAGGCCGGGCGGTAGCGTGAAACGCTCATCGAGCTGGATTGGGCCGTTGCCTTCACGGTCCAGCCGCAGGCGAATCAGCGGCTGTCCGTCCAGGCTCAGGCTCAAACGGCTTTCGGTGGCATCGGCTAGCAGCTGGCTGCCCGAAGGCAAGGCCAGGACAGTCAGGTCATTCAGATTGGACATGGGTCGGGCTCACGATAATCGTCGACAGTTCAACGATGGGACGTGAGCCGAGCGCGGAAATTTAGCCACGCGGAGGAAAATCGCTCAGGGGCGCGGCACCGGCACTACGGCAATCTTGTACGGATCGAAGATCTCCAGCATCTTCCCGTTGTCGCGCAAACCCTGCAGCAGCCTGGCGAAGGCCTCGCCGGTGAGGGGCGCGGTCGGGCGCAGAATCGCGTAATGGTGGTAGATCTGGTCGATGCGCTGCGACACCAGTAACTCTTTGCGCACTTTTTCATTGCGCAGCAAGTAATCGGACAGGTAGGAGCGCGTCACCAGGGCGATATCAGCGCGCCCGCGCAGGACCATCAGCAGGTTGCTGTCGTGGGAGTAGGTCAGCGTGGCGTTGAAAGTATCCGTGAGGTATTTGGGGTCGGCGTTGAAGTTGGCGAACTCATAGTGATATCCGCTGTACAGCGCCAGGCGCTTGCCCTTGAGGTCAGCGAAATAGTTCTGCTGGCGACCTTCCTGGTTCTGCGCGACGAAAATTTCGGCATCTTCCAGGCCCATATCCACCGTGGTGTGTGGAATGTCCTTCCAGCCCCAGTCCGGGTTTTCGAAAATCGCCATGTCGGTGCGACCCTCCTTCAAGTCGCCGAAGCGCCGGGGAATCGAGGTCGGTACCAGGACAAACTGATAGTCGCTTTGCGACTCATTGAGCGCCTGGACCAATGTCGGCAGCAGACCGGTGTCGGCACCGCTTTCCGGGCGGATGGTGTAAGGCGGAAAGTGCGCGGCGCCCACTCGAACCAGTTGCGCAGCCTGTGCAGGCAACCCTGAAAATGCCGTCAGCGCGACGAGTACCAGACCCGTGGCCATCCGAATTGGCGAAGACTTCAAAACACCCCACTCCCCGAAAAAATACCGATCAATGCATTCAAGCTAGGCGGTTTCGCCCAGTTAGCCAGTTTCCCGGCCGGTTAGACAGTGGGTCAGCGCTCTTCGAGCACCAGAATCAGCGCTTCATCGGCCAACTGATCGAGGCTCAGGCTGCCGCCGGCACGGAACCAGGTGGTGGTCCAGGACAGCGCGCCCGTGAGAAAACGTCGGGTTACAAACACATCACCCCGAATGAACCCGGCCGCCTTGGCTTCGCCCAGCACCTGCAGCCAGATATCTTCGTAGACATCGCGCAGGGCCAGGACTTTGGCCTGGCCCTCTTCGGACAACGAACGCCATTCGTAGACCAGCACCGCCATGGCTTCGCCACTGCCGCCCATGATCGACTGCAACTCGCAGCGGATCAGCGCCAGCACCCGTTCGCGCACGTTGCTCGCGTCGGCCAGCGCGGCGCGCATCAACGCGGTGTTGTAGCGGATGGTCTCTTCCATCACTGCCCGGAGGATTTCATCCTTGCTTTTGAAGTGATGAAAAATGCTCCCGGACTGAATCCCCACCGCGCCGGCCAGGTCGCGCACGGTGGTGCGTTCATAACCCTTGTTGCGAAACAGGTGAGCGGCGACCTGCAGCAGTTTGCCGCGGGCGCTGTCAGGGTCGGTCAGTTGGCCCTGGTCGACCAGTTCGCGCATGACCCTCAGGGCTTTTTGCTCGTCCACCCGTTCTCTCCTACAGTCGATCAGTCTGTTGCCCCCTGAACACGCAGGGTTGCGCGCAATTTAAGCCGCGGGCCGCGACCAAGCAAGCGCTTGGGCAGAAGTTATTTCAGCTGTTTACAAACCAAGCGCTTGCTTGGTAGCCTCCAGACACTTCTGTCGCAGGTTCCTGAGTCGGAGACAACCATGCCAACCACCGTTCGCATCGGATGCGCCAGCGCATTCTGGGGTGACACCAGCACCGCTGCCGCTCAGCTTGTGACAGGCGGACGCCTGGATTATCTGGTGTTTGATTACCTGGCCGAGATCACCATGTCGATCATGGCCGGCGCCCGCATGAAGGACCCGCAGGCCGGGTTCGCCGCGGACTTCATCGAAGTGCTCGCGCCGCTGCTGCCGCAACTCGCCGAACAGCACATCCGCGTCATCAGCAACGCCGGCGGGGTCAATCCACGGGCCTGTGCCGCCGCCCTGCAAGCGGCCTGCGACAAGGCCGGTGTGGCGCTGAAAATCGCCGTGCTGCTGGGCGACGACCTGCAACCGCAATTCAAGCAACTCGCCGCGCAGGGCATCCATGAGATGTTCAACGGCACGCCGCTGCCGCCGATGTGCGTGTCAACCAATGCCTACCTGGGCGCGCCGGGCATCGTCGAGGCGTTGCGTCTGGGCGCCGACATCGTCATCACCGGGCGGGTGGTCGACAGCGCGGTGGTCAGTGCGGCGCTGGTGCATGAATTCGGCTGGGCGTGGCACGACTACGACAAACTCGCCCAGGCCGCGCTGGCCGGGCACATCATCGAGTGCGGCGCGCAGTGCACCGGGGGCAATTTCACCGACTGGCGCGACGTGCCGGATTACGAACACATCGGTTTTCCGATCGTGGAAGTCAGCGCCGACGGCCAGTTCATCGTCAGCAAAGCCGAAGGCACTGGCGGCCTGGTGACACCGCTGACCGTCGGCGAACAGATGCTCTACGAAATCGGCGACCCGCAGGCGTATCTGCTGCCGGACGTGGTCTGCGATTTCAGCCAGGTCAAACTCCAGCAGCAAGGCAAAAACGCCGTGCATGTGCACGGTGCCAAAGGCTTGCCACCGAGCGACAAATACAAGGTCAGCGCCACCTGGCCGGACGGCTTTCGCTGCACCGCCAGTTGCCTGATCGCCGGCATCGATGCGGTGGACAAGGCGCGCCGCGTCAGTCAGGCAATCATCGATAAGACTGCCGAAATGTTCAGCCAGCGCGGCTGGCCGCCCTACAGCGAAGTCGACATCGAACTGCTCGGCAGCGAAGCCACCTACGGCCCTCACGGCCGGCGCCGCGACAGCCGCGAGGTGGTGATCAAACTCGCCGTGCGCCATCCACAGAAACAGGCGCTGGTGCTGTTCTCCCGGGAGATCGCCCAAGCCGCCACCGGCATGGCACCGGGGCTGACCGGCATCGTTGGCGGGCGCCCGACGGTGTACCCGCTGATCCGCCTGTTCTCGTTCCTGATCGATAAAACGGTCTGTTCCCTGCACGTCGACATGGCCGGTGAACAGCATCCCTGCACCCTGCCCGCGCAGGCGCCACTCGACAGCCACGACCTGCCCACCCCGGACCAGCCACCCAAACCCCAGGGCCGTGCCGACGCCAGTGTGCCGCTGGTGAAACTGGCGGTGGCGCGCTCCGGTGACAAGGGCAACCACAGCAATATCGGCGTGCTGCCGCGCCGGCCGGAATACCTGCCGTGGATCGCCGAAGCGCTGACCCCGGCAGTGATCGTCGACTGGATGCGCCATGTGCTCGACCCGATTCACGGTCGGGTCGAACGCTGGTATCTGCCCGGCACCCACAGCCTGAACTTCCTGCTGGAAAACGCCCTCGGCGGCGGCGGTGTCGCGAGTCTGCGCATCGACCCACAGGGCAAGGCCTTCGCCCAGCAACTGCTGGAAATCCAGATCCCGGTGCCGCAGAGCATCGCCGAACAACTCGACTAGAGGTTGGGCTTCATGGCTTACGCATCGATTTTCAAAGCCGATCTGTTCAGCGGCCAGACCATCATCGTTACCGGTGGCGGCAGCGGTATCGGGCGCTGCACCGCGCATGAACTGGCGGCCCTCGGGGCCACGGTGCTGCTGGTCGGGCGCAAACCGGAAAAGCTGCAAAAGGTCGCCGCCGAAATCGCCGAAGACGGCGGCCGCGCCCACTGGCAAGCCTGTGACATCCGTGACGAGGACGCGGTGAAGCAACTGGTCACCGGGTTGATCGCCGAACACGGGCCGATCCACGGTCTGGTCAATAATGCCGGCGGCCAGTACCCGTCACCGTTGGCCTCGATCAATCAGAAAGGCTTTGAAACCGTGCTGCGCACCAATCTGGTCGGCGGCTTTCTGATGGCCCGGGAAGTGTTCAACCAGTCGATGAGCAAGCACGGCGGCAACATCGTCAACATGCTCGCCGACATGTGGGGCGGGATGCCCGGCATGGGCCACTCGGGCGCAGCACGTTCGGGCATGGACAATTTCACCAAGACTGCCGCGTTCGAATGGGGCTACGCCGGGGTGCGGGTCAATGCGGTGGCGCCGGGCTGGATCGCCTCCAGCGGCATGGACACCTACGAAGGCGCGTTCAAAGCGGTGATCCCGACCTTGCGCGAACACGTGCCGCTCAAGCGCATCGGCACTGAATCGGAAGTCAGCGCGGCGATCGTTTTCCTGCTCAGTCCGGCGGCGGCGTTCATCAGTGGCAGCACTTTGAAAATCGATGGTGCCGCGAGCCTCGGCAGCCGCGCGTGGCCGCTGCACAAGGCGAGCCACAGCGAGTCGTTCAACGGTTTCCATCGGGCGTACTTGCCCGACGTCCTCAAGGACAAGGAGTAAGCCATGCCGCAGATCCAGTCCCAACTCGATCCGCACAGTGAAGCCTTCGCCCGCAACCGCGCAGCGATGCTCACGGCCATCGAGCACGTCCAGCAACTGGAACAGAACCTGCTGAACAAGGCCGCCGAAGCCAAGGCCAAATTCGCCAAGCGCGGACAGCTTCTGCCTCGCGAACGCCTGAACCTGTTGCTCGACCCCGGCGCACCGTTCCTCGAACTGGCGAGCCTGGCCGGCTACAAACTGCACGACGACAAGGACGGCAGCGCCGCTGGCGGTGGTTTGATCGCCGGCATCGGCTACGTATCCGGCGTGCGCGCACTGGTGGTGGCCAACAACAGTGCGATCAAGGGCGGCACGATCTCGCCAAGCGGACTGAAAAAATCCCTGCGTCTGCAACAGATCGCCCAGGAAAACAAACTGCCGGTGATCACTCTCGCCGAAAGCGGCGGCGCCAATCTCAACTACGCCGCCGAGATCTTTGTCGAAGGCGCGCGCAGCTTTGCCAATCAGGCACGGATGTCGGCCATGGGCCTGCCGCAGATCACTGTGGTGCATGGCTCGGCCACGGCCGGTGGCGCCTATCAGCCGGGCCTGTCGGATTACGTGGTGGTGGTGCGCGGCAAGGCCAAACTGTTTCTCGCCGGGCCGCCGCTGCTCAAAGCCGCGACCGGTGAAATCGCCACCGATGAAGAACTGGGCGGTGCCGAGATGCACGCGCAGGTCGCCGGCACCGCCGAATACCTGGCGGAAAACGATGCCGACGGCGTGCGCCTGGTGCGCGAGATCCTGCGCATGCTGCCGTGGAACGAACAACTGCCGTGGTTGCCGGAGCCGCAATATAAAGAGCCGCTCTACCCCATCGATGAACTGCTCGGACTGATTCCCGACGACCCGAAAAAGCCCTATGACGTGCGCGAAATCATCGCGCGCATTGCAGACGAATCCTGCTTTCTCGAATTCAAAGGTGAGTTCGATCAACAGACCGTGTGCGGCCAACTGAAAATCCAGGGCCGCGCCTGTGGATTGATCGGCAACAACGGCCCGATCACCCCGGCCGGCGCGAGCAAGGCCGCGCAGTTCATTCAGCTGTGCGACCAGAGTCAGACGCCGCTGCTGTTCTTCCACAACACCACCGGGTTCATGGTGGGCACCGAGTCCGAACAGCAAGGCGTGATCAAGCACGGCTCGAAGCTGATTCAAGCGGTGGCCAATGCGCGGGTGCCTAAACTGACGATGGTCGTCGGCGGCTCCTACGGTGCCGGCAACTACGCGATGTGCGGGCGTGGCCTCGATCCGCGCTTCATCTTCGCCTGGCCCAACAGCCGCACCGCGGTGATGGGCGGCGCACAAGCCGGCAAAGTCTTGCGCATCGTCACCGAAGCCAAGCAGCTCAAGGACGGCCTGACACCGGACCCGAAAATGCTCGACATGCTCGAACAGGTCACCGCGCAGAAGCTCGACAGCCAGTCCACTGCGCTCTACGGCAGCGCCAACCTGTGGGACGACGGGCTGATCGACCCGCGCGACACCCGCACCCTGCTCGGCTACCTGCTGGATATCTGTCACGAGGCCGACATTCGCACGCTGCAACCCAACAGCTTCGGCGTCAGCCGCTTCTGACTGCCACGGATCCCAAGGAGAACAATAAAAATGATCTTCACCCCGGAACACGAAGCACTGCGCCGCACCGTTCGCCAGTTTGTCGAGCACGAGATCAATCCACACGTCGATGAGTGGGAAAAGGCCGGGCGTTTTCCGATCCACGAGATATTCCGCAAGGCCGGCGACCTCGGTCTGCTGGGGATTTCCAAACCGGAAAAATTCGGTGGCATGGGCCTCGACTACAGCTACTCGATTGTCGCCGCCGAAGAGTTCGGCACCATCCATTGCGGCGGCATTCCGATGTCGATCGGCGTGCAGACCGACATGTGCACCCCGGCGCTGGCCCGCTTCGGCTCCGATGAGTTGCGTGAACAATTCCTCCGTCCGGCGATTAGCGGTGAGCAGGTCGGTTGCATCGGCGTCTCGGAAGTCGGCGCCGGCTCCGACGTCGCCGGCCTCAAGACGACCGCGCGCAAGGACGGCGACGACTACGTGATCAACGGCAGCAAGATGTGGATCACCAACTCGCCGAGCGCCGACTTCATCTGCCTGCTGGCCAACACCTCGGATGACAAGCCGCACATCAACAAGTCGCTGATCATGGTGCCGATGAACACCCCGGGCATCAGCCTCAGCTCGCACCTGGACAAGCTCGGCATGCGCAGCTCGGAAACCGCCCAGGTGTTCTTCGACAACGTGCGCGTGCCGCAGCGCAACCGCATCGGCCACGAAGGCGCCGGGTTCATGATGCAGATGCTGCAGTTCCAGGAGGAACGTCTGTTCGGCGCAGCGAACATGATCAAGGGCCTGGAATACTGCGTCGACAGCACCATCGAGTACTGCAAGGAACGCAAGACCTTCGGCAACGCGCTGATCGACAATCAGGTGATCCACTTCCGCCTCGCCGAACTGCAGACCGAAATCGAATGCCTGCGGGCGCTGGTGTATCAGGCCACCGAGCAGTACATCAAAGGCCAGGACGTCACCCGGCTGGCGTCGATGGCCAAGCTCAAGGCCGGGCGCCTCGGTCGTGAAGTCAGCGACAGCTGCCTGCAATATTGGGGCGGCATGGGCTTCATGTGGGACAACCCGGTGGCCCGCGCCTACCGCGATGTGCGGCTGGTGTCGATTGGCGGCGGCGCCGACGAAATCATGCTCGGGATCATCTGCAAACTGATGGGCATCCTGCCGGGGAAAAAGAAATGAGCCCCCTGCCCGACTGCCAGACCCTGCTGCTGGAGCAACATGGCGGCGTGTTGCACATCACCCTCAATCGCCCGGACAGCCGCAATGCGATGAGCCTGCAGATGGTCGCCGAACTGCGCGCGGTACTGGCGGCAGTGCGGGATGAACGCCGCGTGCGCGCCCTGGTGCTCAGTGGCGCCGGCGGGCATTTCTGTGCCGGCGGCGACATCAAGGACATGGCCAATGCCCGTGCGCAGGGGGCCGACGCCTACCGCGCGTTGAACCGTGCGTTCGGCGCCCTGCTGCAAGAAGCGCAACACGCTCCGCAAGTGCTGATCAGCGTATTGCAGGGCGCGGTGCTCGGCGGCGGGTTCGGACTGGCCTGCGTCAGTGACATCGCGATGGCCGATCACCAGGCGCAGTTCGGCCTGCCGGAAACCAGCCTCGGTCTGCTGCCGGCGCAGATCGCGCCGTTCGTGGTGCAGCGCATCGGCCTGACCGAAACCCGCCGACTGGCGCTGACCGCCGCACGCTTCGACGGCCATCAGGCGCGGCGTCTGGGCCTGGTGCATTTTGTCGAGCAGGACCCGCAAGCGCTGGCCGAGCGCCTCGACGAAGTGCTCGATCATGTCCTGTGCTGCGCGCCCGAAGCGAATGCCATGACCAAGAAACTGCTGCTCGCCAGTGCCGGGCAGCCGTCGAGTGAATTGCTGGATGAGGCGGCGCAATGGTTCAGCGACGCGGTGACTGGCGAAGAAGGGATCGAGGGCACCCTGGCTTTCGTGCAAAAGCGTAAACCGAAGTGGGCACCTTAAAAGCTTCGCGAGCAGGCTCGCTCCCACAGGGGCAACGCATTCCAGATGTGGGAGCGAGCCTGCTCGCGAAGAGGCCAGCACATGCACCGCAAATTCCGAGGAAACAGCCATGCCCACCCTCCACAAAATCCTGATCGCCAACCGCGGTGAAATCGCCTGCCGCATCCAGCGCACCGCCCAGGCCCTGGGCTATCGCACCGTCGCCGTGTTCAGCGACGCCGACGCCGAGGCCTTGCACGTGCAGGTGGCCGACCAAGCGGTGAACATCGGCCCGGCACCGGTGCAACAGTCCTACCTGAACATCCCGGCGATCCTCGACGCCGCGCGCCGCAGCGGCGCCGACGCGATCCACCCCGGCTACGGTTTCCTCTCGGAAAATGCCGGGTTCGCCCGCGCCTGCGAAGAAGCTGGCCTGACCTTTATTGGCCCAAGTGCCGAGGCCATCGAGCTGATGGGCAGCAAGCGCCTGTCGAAAATCGCCATGCTCGACGCCGGCGTACCGTGCATCGCCGGCTATCAAGGCGCGGCGCAGGACGACGCCACCTTGCTGCGCGAAGCCGAACGCATCGGCTATCCGCTGATGATCAAGGCCAGCGCCGGCGGTGGGGGGCGCGGCATGCGCCTGGTGCACAACAGCGACGACCTGCCGGCGCAATTGCGCACGGCGCGCTCCGAGGCCTTGAACGGTTTCGGCAGTGACGAACTGATCCTCGAACAGGCTTTGATCGAACCGCGGCACGTCGAGGTGCAGCTGTTCGGCGATTGCCACGGCAACCTGGTTTACCTCGGCGAACGCGATTGCTCGGTGCAACGGCGCCACCAGAAAGTCATCGAGGAGGCGCCCTGCCCGATCATGACGCAGGCGTTGCGTCAGGCCATGGGCGAAGCGGCGCTCAAGGCTGGCCGCGCGGTGAATTACGTCGGCGCCGGGACGGTCGAGTTTCTGCTCGATGCCCGTGGGCAATTCTATTTTCTGGAAATGAATACCCGTCTGCAGGTAGAGCATCCAGTCACCGAGCTGATCACCGGGCTGGACCTGGTCGCCTGGCAACTGGCAGTCGCCGAAGGGCAGCCGCTGCCCTTGACCCAGGATCAGGTCACCCTCAACGGCCACGCCATGGAAGTGCGTCTGTATGCCGAAGACCCGACGCAGAATTTCCTGCCGCAAACCGGGCTTATTCAGGCCTGGGAACCGGCCTTGAGCCCAGGGGCGCGGATCGATCATGGCTTGCGTGAAGGTCAGTCGATCAGTCCGTTCTATGACCCGATGCTCGGCAAACTGATCGCCCACGGCGCCACCCGCGAAGAGGCGCGGCGCAAGTTGCTGCGTGCGGTGCAGGACAGCGTGCTGCTCGGCGTACAGAGCAATCAACGTTTGCTCGACAGCCTGCTGCAACATCCGCAGTTCATCAGCGGCGAATTCAGCACCGCGTTCATCGCCCAACATTTCACCGACCACCCTTGCCTGCACGCGTACGCCCCCGGTGCCGAGGAGTTGGCCATCGCTGCCGTGCTGTTTTATCAGTCAGGCGCGCAAGCGCATCGGGCATCGCTCAAGGGCTGGCGCAACAATGCCGGAGTACCGCTGAATTACCGCCTCGGCCTTGAAGAGCAGGACTGGGCGCTGCAACTGCTGGCGGGCAGCGACGGGCGCTTCACCGTCACTGTGATGGAGCGTTCGCTGATCCTGAAGGTTATCGATGGCGACACGCGCTCAGTGACCCTGGAGATCGATGGCCTGCGCCAGTGTCACGCCTACCGACTAGAGGGTGAAGCGCTCTGGCTGTTCACCCATCCTGGCAACCTGCGGCTGGAGGATCGAACTCATGCGCGGGTCAGCAGTCAGAGCAGCGTCAGCTCCGGCACGCTGAAGGCGCCGATGGACGGTGCCATCGTCGACGTACTGGTCAGCGAAGGCAGCCCGGTCAGCAAAGGTCAGTTGCTGGTGGTGCTGGAGGCAATGAAAATGGAGCACCCGCTCAAGGCCGGCATCGACGGCGTGCTCAAGCGGGTGCAGGTCAAGGTCGGCGATCAGGTAAAGAATCGTCAGGTTCTGTTGCAGGTCGAGTGAGTCGCCAGGCGCAAACGCAAGGTTTGACTACGCTCTGATCTATCAGGACGCGTAAATCAGGAAACCTGCGATGCCCCATTGGCTGGTCATTGATCTGGAAGCCACCACCGATGAAGGTGGCTGGCCGGTTACGGAAATGGAAATCATCGAAATCGGCGCCACGCTGGTCGATCGTGCCGGTCGCGAGCAGGATCACTTTCAGCGCTTCGTCAAACCCACCCGGCGGCCGTTGTTGACGGCGTTCTGCCGTGAGCTCACGCACATCACTCAGGCCAATATCGACGCCGCGCAGCCGTTGAACGAGGTCTGGCCGGCCTTCGAACGCTGGCTGGGCCAGCACCAGACGCGGCTCGAGGGCTGGGTCAGTTGGGGTGACTACGACCGCAAGCAATTGCTCCAGGAATGGCAGCGCCTGCAACTCGACAGCGTGTTGAGCCGGGTGCCGCACATGAACCTCAAACAGCGCTTTGCCAAGGCCCGGCGCCTGGATCGGCCGTTGGGGCTCAATGGTGCGCTGCAACTGGCGGGCATGCAGTTCAGCGGTCAACAGCACCGGGCGCTGGAAGACGCACGCAATACCGCACGGTTGTTGCCGCTGGTGTTGCCACTCTAGAGTCAGGGCGGGAACTCGCCGGACACGCGCCGGGCAGGTGACGGCGCCAGGAGCGTTGTGCATACTGGCCAGCCTTTTTTAACCCTTTTTTGCCCTTTTCGAGAGGAATCGCCCATGTTCAAAGTCAACGAGTACTTCGACGGCACCGTCAAGTCGATCGCTTTTGGCACCGCTGAAGGTCCGGCGACCATTGGCGTCATGGCCCCGGGCGAATACGAATTCGGCACCGCTCAGCGTGAAATCATGCACGTGGTCTCCGGCGCCCTGACCGTCAAACTGCCAGACAGCAGCGACTGGGAAACCTTCGCGGCCGGCAGCCAGTTCAACGTCCCGGCCAACAGCAAGTTCCAGCTGAAAGTCGCCGTCGACACCGCTTACCTGTGCGAATACCGCGGCTAAGCCCACGGTTTTTCCCGGCGCAAAAAAATGCCCGTGTCTCAGGACACGGGCATTTTCATTTCAGGGCCGGTTACTCGAGGATTTCCACCGGCATCCCGACTTCCAGCTGACCATTGCTGTCGTTGACCAGGTTCTGGCCGAACATCGCGCCATCGGCCTGGGCACGGTGTTTCTGCAGGGTCGCCAGCGGTTCACGATCGGCACTGCGTTCCCCGGTTTGCGGATCAATCGTGGTCAGAATGCAACGCGCGCAGGGTTTCACCACACGGAACTCGACATCGCCGATACGAATGCGCTTCCAGCCATCTTCGGCGAACGCCGTGCTGCCTTCGATCACCAGATTCGGCCGGAAACGCAGCATCTCCAGCGGCCGCCCGACCTTTTGCGCCAGATCCTGCAACGACGCCTCGCCGATCAGCAACAACGGGAAGCCATCAGCGAATGCCACTTGATCGTCCTCGCGACCATAGCCGTCCTGAGTCAGGCGGGCGCGATTCAGTGGCACCTGCACCAGCCGGGTGGGTTTGCCAATGAAATCGCTGACCCAACGGGCCGCTTCGTCACCGGCATCCGGTACGCGCAAGGTATCGCGCCAGATGGTCACGCCGCGCAGGTCGGAATCCGCCTCGGGTAACGGCACATCAAGTGCCGCATGCCCGGGCGCGCTCAGGGTCAGACCGCCCTGCGCATTCCACAGTGCCGACAGCTGGACCATTTTCGCTTCGGCGCGCTGGGTCAGGAAGCGCCCGCTGGCCTCGTCCACCAGCATCCAGCGGCGGTCTCCTTCAAGGCCCAGTTTGTCCAGGCCAATCGATTGCAGAACTTCAGGCTTGCCGGATTTCAACGGGTAACGATAAAGCGCGCTCAGACGCAGCATGGCCAGCTTCCTGGTGGCTAAAAAAGCCACCCTATACGAGCTTTATCTGCGAATCAAAGGCTGATGCACGCCCCTGCAAAGATATTTTGTGGCGAGGGGATTTATCCCCGATGGGGCACGAAGCGGCCCCACTTGCAACAACAAAGCAGGACTGCTGCGCAGTCCGTCGGGGATAAATCTCCTCGCCACAGGACGTTGCTTCAGGCCGGCACTTCATCGAGCATCAGACGCTGACGCACCACATCAACGAGCTTGTCCGGCTGAAACTTGGAGAGGAAGTTGTCGCAGCCGACCTTTTTCACCATCGAGTCGTTGAAGCTGCCGGACAGCGAAGTATGCAGCACCACGTACAGCCCACGCAGACGTGGGTCGTTGCGGATTTCGGTGGTCAGGCGATAACCGTCCATTTCCGGCATTTCCGCGTCGGTGAACACCATCAGCAGCTTGTCGGTCATGTTCACGCCGGTATCGGCCCAGGCCTTGAGCATGTTCAGCGCCTTCAGGCCATCGCTGGCGATGTGCATTTTCACCCCGAGCTGGCCGAGGGTGTCGCGCAATTGCGAAAGCGCGACGTTGGAGTCGTCCACCAGCAGCACTTCACGACCGCGGGCACGCTCCAGCACCGGGTCATCGAGCTTGTCGCGCGAGACCTTGGCGTTGTACGGGACGATTTCGGCGAGGACTTTCTCGACGTCGATGATTTCCACCAGTTGCTCGTCGACCTTGCTGATCGCAGTCAGGTAATGCTGGCGTCCGGCGCTGGTCGGCGGCGGCAGGATGGCTTCCCAATTCATGTTGACGATGCGATCCACGCCACCGACGAGGAAGGCCTGCACCGAACGGTTGTACTCGGTGACGATGATGGTGCTGTTCGGACCCGGCACCAGCGGGCGCATGCCGATCGCCTGGGACAGGTCGATCACCGGCAGCGTCTGGCCGCGCAGGTTGACCACGCCGCAGACAAACGGGTGGCGCTGCGGCATCAGGGTCAGCTTCGGCAGTTGCAGAACTTCCTGAACCTTGAACACGTTGATCGCGAACAATTGGCGTCCGGCCAGTCGAAACATGAGAATTTCCAGGCGATTCTCACCCACCAGTTGCGTGCGTTGGTCTACCGTGTCGAGAATGCCGGCCATCAATGACTCCTGGGCTTGTTCTGATGAATTCACTAAGAGGGGTTATCGGCTGTTTATGGCGAATCTTGATCCCCGTAAAAATTACTATCAAAATGCCATACACGAGCATTGATGTCACATTAACATCATGCTTTACTGACCCAGTGTTTTCATCTGCTACATTCTCTTCTGGCGCGACCACGGTTTGCGCCACAGGTTCCCGCGTGTAAGGGAATCCCCTAGTAGCAATCAGGCCCAACCTGATGTTCGCAATATCCAATAGCCATTAATGTGACGCCATTCTCATTGCATGAACGGAGTCAGGCTATTGTGTGCGATCGCAGTTCGGTGGAAACGTATCCTCTCGACACCCTCAGTCTGTGCACTTGCACGCCGGGGCGCGGTCTCGCGACGATTCACGATCGTCGACACACACGGCATTCCCTCATCAGACATGACGCTGTGGAGATAAGCATGCCAATCGACCGCAAAGACTGGGCACAACGCTTTCCCGAATTTCTTGTCGAGGCTGAAACACTCCTGGCCAAGTCCGAAGAATGCCTGAGTCACCTGCAACTGATCAGCAACGACAAGGACGCCATCGACTGCATGCGCAGCACCCTGCTCAAGCTTGCGAGCCGGGCTGAAGCGTTGGCACTGGAAGCGATCTCCGAGTTTTCCCTGCACATTCACAGCCTGCTCAATCACGCGCCGGATCACATTGATCTGCACGCCCAGGCCTTGGATGCGCTCAAGGATTGTTTCACCCTGATGGCCTGGCAAATCGAGCTGGTCGATCAGAACACTGGCCAGTTGAGTCTGGATAACAGCGAGCAGACATCCCTGATCGAAGCTTTTGCATTCCAGGTCGGTCAAAGCCAGTTTCAACCGCAACTATCGAGCCATTCGCCATTGCTTGCGTCCTACTCGGAGCGCCAGGCCTGATTTGCCGCTATCAATGCGTAAATCGAGGTTGTAGATGCGGATTGCTGAATGTCGCAAATGAATAGTTCATACCTGCCAGCGACAAACCGAACTAAATAATCACACCTGATTGCCGCGGATATTTTCCCGCCGCCTCAGGGTTTGCCTGTGTCTGTATAACGAGCAACTTCAGGCAATATCGGTGTCCATCGAGCACAATAAAGCGAGTTTTTTCCATAATGGAACTCACGTCCAACAGGGCGTTTTCCTGACTCATTGGACATATATGGCAAACGCGACCAACGGTATCTTAAGTGGTATTATGCCGACCATTAGTTGTTCCCAATTAATGGCACAGTGATTCAGTGACAGGCATCCACCGAAGTTGGCGGTCAATATCGTTCACTGAACCTCGTTAAAATCAATAACATAATTGACAGCATTTTCAGACAGAGATCCGCCCGCCACCGGCCGGTCTACCCGCAGCGAACATCCATTGGCTCCATCCGTTATGTACGCCAGCCTCAAGTCAATCACCACATGGCCACCCTCCCGGGAAAATGCACGCCGGTTCACACTCATATTGTGTGTCATCGCCACCGTCGGCAGCCTGCTGACCTACGGTCTGTCCGCGCCACTGTCATTGGGTCTGCTGCTGTTGAACGTGGCCGCCACCGCGTGTGTATGGGTGCAATATCGGCTGTCGCGCAAATCGATAAAGTTCCAGCCCCAGGAACTCGCGGACCGTCTACTCGAAGTTCAGGAAAACGAGCGGCACCGACTCAGCCGCGAACTGCATGACGATATCGGCCAGTTGCTGACCGCCGCCAAGCTGCAAAGCGAGTGGCTCAAGAGACGCCTGCCGCAGGATCTGCAAGAGCAATGCTCGACACTCTGCGACACCCTTGAAGAAACCCTGAACAAGGTGCGCGATGTGTCAGCCATTCTCAATCCGCGCCAACTGACCAGCCTCGGCCTCGAAGCCAGCCTGCGCGCGCACCTGCTCAAGACGCTGGCCAACTCCTCGGTCCACTGGAGCCTCGACTGCCAGCAGCGGCTCAATGGCATCCCGGAAGAAATGGCGGTCGCCGCTTTTCGCATTACCCAGGAAGCGGTCACCAACATTTTGCGTCACGCGCAGGCGAAAAACCTGCTGATCCGCGTGCAACGCCTGCCGCAAGGCCTGACGTTGTTCATCAGCGACGATGGCCTGGGATTTGCGCCTGCCGCCGACCCGGGCCGCGAAGGACAACGTGGCATGGCCGGGATGGCCGAGCGAATCGAACAACTGGGCGGTACGCTGAATGTCATCAGCGAGCCGGGCAAAGGCACTCAAATCGAAGCACTATTCCCCTGGGCGCCCCGTGCACTCGAGCGGGCCAGTACGAATAAGGTTATGCGTTGACTTGTAACTTACTTCTGGTGGATGACCACTCGCTGATCAGGGCCGGCGTGCGCGCTCTGGTGCTCGACATTCCCGGTTACGCGGTCGTTGGCGAAGCCAGCGATGGCTCGCAGTTGCTCGAAATGGTCGAGCAATTGGCGCCCGACATCGTGTTGCTGGATATCTCGATGAAGGAAACCAGCGGACTGGAAGCCCTGCAACGGCTCAAGCGGGTGCGCCCACAGAGCAAGGTGCTGATCCTGTCGATGCACACCGATCCGGCGCTGATCATGCAAGCTCTGGAGTCCGGTGCTCACGGTTATCTGCTCAAGGACACCACGGCCACCGAGCTTGAGCACGCCCTTGAAGCGCTGCGCAACAATGAACGCTACCTGAGCCCGGCGATTGCCCATACGGTAATCAACCAGGCCCTGACCCGCACGCAGAAAAACCAGCCGGAAGTGGCCGACTCGCACAACCTGACGGCACGTCAGCTGGAAATCCTGCGGTTGATCGTGCGCGGCAAGTCCACCCGGGAAATCGCCAATGGCCTGGGCCTGAGCATCAAGACCGTCGAAACCCACCGCTCGCAGATCATGAAACGCCTGCAGATCTACGACGTGGCGGGTCTGGTGCTGTTCGCCGTGCGCGAGCAGATCATCAGTCTCGACGACTGATCGACCGGGCGCCGCCCAGCAGCGGTGAATGCTCGGGCAAATGCACCTGCAAGGCCCCCGGACGTGCCTCGAAGCGCAGGCTGTCGCCTTCCAGCGGCTCGCCATCAAGATTGATGCTCAGGCCCTCGGCGACCTTGATTTCGACCCAGGGCAACCGGGCCCGGACAAACATATTGTCGAGGCCGAAACCGTCACTGAGCAGACTTTTCAGCGTGCCGACCAGCTCCTGCGGCGCCGGCAGGATGCTGATATCCAGCAGCCCGTCATCCGCCAGGGCTTGCGGACACAATTCATGCCCGCCACCCGCCTGGCGACCATTGCCGATACCCAGCGCCAGCAGCTCGCCACTCCAGTGAAAATCCGGCCCCTGCAGTTCGCCGTAGGCCGCATGCAACTCACTGAAACGCGACAGACCGGTAAACAGATAGGCCGCCCCGCCGAGCACCTTTTTCAAGTCTTCAGAGGTATTAGCCGTGACCTGGCTGCCGAAACCACCCGTCGCCATGTTGAGGAAGATCTGCCCACCGACGGCGCCCAGATCAATGTTTCGCGGTGGCACATCCAGCAGCTCCAGGGCCTCGGCCGGCTCCAGCGGGATTCCGGCAGCACGGGAAAAGTCGTTGGCCGTGCCCAACGGCAACAGCACCAGACTGGCCTGGTGCGAATGGGCGGCGAGCGCCTCGGCAATATCGCGCAACGTGCCATCGCCACCGCCGGCAATAATCTGTTTGTAGCCAGCGGCCAGTGCCTCGTGCACCAGCCGCTGCGCATCACCGGCCTCCCAGGTCAGCCGTACCGCCAGCTCCCAGCCCTGCTTGCGCTTTCCTTCGACGGCGGCGCGAACCGCCTCATTGAGTGCCTGCTTGCCATGCAGAATCAACAGCGCCTTGCGTTCACTCATAATGGTCACTCCCCAAGATTGAATCGGTATGAACTATCTTGACCACTGACGCACGCAAAAAAGCCGCAAGATTCACTTTTAATTCAAGCGTCTGACCTGCAGCGTCCTACACAGCGGTATTTTTTCTTACAACATGTGAGGAATCGGCTCAATTGACCCATCACGATCATTGATTCACCGTGTGCAGGTGGCATCAATCTTCGATTTAACAACACAAGGATGTGCAGGTAATGAGTGGATACACCCTCGGGGCTGGCAACTGTTTGAACCATGGAAAGGTTAGCGAGCTGACATTTGAAACAGCTGACGGACATTTCCATGCACAGCCATGAAGCCAGAATTTCAACCAGTCCGGTCGCCCCCCTTAATGAAAGCCGCGCCAGTCACACACCCGATTTCAAAAAGAGCGCTAGAAACACTGGAGACGTAGATATGGAACCGCGTGTGACCGAACTGGAAACCCACCTCAAATACATTCGCCGGGACATGGACGAAGTCCGCAGTGATGTCAAAACCATCAAACACCGTCTCGCCTATTCGGCAGGTGCCATGGCCGTTGTTTTGGGGTTGCTGGGCTGGGTTGCCAACAGCCGGTTCGATCAGTTGGTCACACTGATGAGCCATTGATCGAGGAATGCAGGCATCGACGCTAATATGGGTCGAGCCTGCACTTGCTGGACGGGATCAGCCGAGCAGATCACTCAGAGGAATGAAGACGACTTGATCGCCTTCTACCAGCGTCCGGCCCTCCCGCACTTCGACCAATCCATCCGCCCAGGCTGCACTGCGCAACACCCCTGAGCTTTGATTGCGGTAGATGATTGCCTGGCCCTGCTCAAGTCGGCCCCGTAAATATTCACGCCGATTGCCGGCCACCGGCCAGACGAAACCTGCCGGCACCGTGAACTTCAGCGGCTCGACATCCTGCACACCCTGACGGCGCAACAGATAGGGCCGCGTGAGCAAGGCAAAGGTCACCAGCGTCGAAGCCGGGTTACCCGGCAGACCAATGACCGGCACATGACGAAAATGACCGAACGTCAGCGGTTTTCCCGGTTTGATGGCCAGTTTCCACAGCGCCAGCTCGCCTTCTTCCCGCAACGCGATGCCAAGGAAGTCCGCTTCGCCAACCGAGACGCCGCCCGTCGAGAGGATCAGGTCGACATCCTGCAAGTCGCCCAGACGGGCACGGGTAGTCTCCAGATTATCCGGCAGAATACCGGCATCGATCACTTCGCATCCCAGGCGCTGCAGCCAGCTGCACAACACCACCCGATTGCTGTTGTAGATCTGCCCCGGCCCCAACGCCTGGCCGGGCTCGACCAGCTCATCTCCGGTGGAGAGCACCGCCACCCGCACCTTGCGCACCACGTTCAACCCGGCGCACCCCAACGACGCGGCCAAACCTTGCTCGATCGGTCCCAACCGGGTGCCTGCCGGCAGGATCAGCTCACCGACGGTGGTTTCCTGGCCCTGCGGGCGAATGTTCTGGCCGACGCTCATGGTTTCGGTAAAACGCACCCGGCCATCGTCCTGAACCTCGGCGTTTTCCTGCATCTGCACGCAATCCGCTCCGGCAGGCACAGGCGCACCGGTGAAGATTCGCGCACAGGTGCCGGGCTTCAATGCTTCGGGCGCCTGCCCGGCGAACACCTTCTGACTGACCGGCAGCGGTTCTCCGGTCCAGTCAGCCAGATTCAGCGCGTAACCATCCATGGCACTGTTTGGCCAGGGCGGCAGGTCGAGTGTCGAGATCAAGTCGTCGGCCAGCACCCGCCCCTCGACCTCAGCCAACGGCAGGAACTCCTGCTCGACAATCGGCGTGGCATCGGCCATTGCCAGCAGCCGAACCAGTGCATCTTCAACAGGCATCAGGCTCCCGGTCTTGCCCGGCTTACCCACGGGATTCACAAGGTGCCGCCTGTTTCAGGTGCGTGACGAAGTTGCACGGACGGTGACGCGAATCCAGTTGCTCCGCCAGAATGCCGTCCCAACCGGTGCGCACGGCATTGGTCGAACCGGGCAGGCAGCACACCAGGGTGCCATTGGCCAGACCGGCGAGCGCCCGCGATTGCACGGTCGATGTTCCGATATCCGCCACCGATATCTGGCGGAACAATTCACCAAATCCGTCGACCTGCTTGTCGAGCAGGCACGCCACGGCTTCCGGCGTGCTGTCACGCCCGGTGAAACCGGTGCCGCCGGTAATCAGCACGACCTGCACCACGTCTTCGGCAATCCAGTGGGCCACTTGCGCACGGATCTTGTACAGATCATCTTTGAGCAGGACCCGTTCCGCCAGGTGGTGGCCGGCAGCGGTCAGACGGTCGACAAAGACCTGGCCTGAGGTGTCGGTTTCCAGGGTTCGGGTATCACTGACAGTCAGCACCGCAATGTTCAGCGGTGCAAAAGGTACATCGGCCTTGGCTTTCATTAGGCTCGTCCAGTTGTAGGGGAAACAGCCCGGTGTTATATCACAGCGCCTGAATTTTTCGCCGCCCGCTGGAGAGCCGCATGACCTCGAATACGCCATTGCCCCCCTGCTCCATTCTGCTCCTGGCGGGAGGACGCGGGCAGCGCATGGGCGGCCAGGACAAGGGGCTGATCGAATGGCAGGGTGAACCACTGATAGCGCATCTGCAGCGCAAGGTGCGGCCGCTGACCGAAGACCTGATCATCTCCTGCAACCGCAATCACGAACGTTATGCGGCGTTCGCCGACCAACTGGTGAGTGATGAAGAAGGCGACTTTCCCGGACCATTGGCCGGGATCCTCGCCGGGCTCAAGGCTGCGCGCCTGCCACAACTGTTGGTCCTGCCCTGCGACGTGCCGCGCATTGACGCTGAACTGCTGCACGGCATGCGCGAAACCGCCGCCCGGTTTCCTGAAAAACCTTTAATGTTGCGTCATGACGACCACTGGGAGCCCCTGCTTTGCGTGATTCCGGTGGCCCTGCTGCCCGCCTTCGAAACCGCCTGGAACGCTGGTGAGCGCAGCCCCGGCCGGATCATGCGCAACCTCGACGCCACGGCCCTGCAATGCCCGGACAATGACCCGCGACTGGCCAACCTGAACACCCCCGAACTGTTAAATGCGCATAACACTGTGTCAGACTGACAGCATTCAAGGAACTCTCACGCCTTGTATACGTCTCAAGCTCAGTAACCAAAAGTATTCCCATTCGGAGACACACTCATGACTCAACGGACCCTCGCCACTTTCATGCTCGCACTGGGCCTGGCAACGCTCGCTGGTTGCTCCTCGCCAACAGTGATCACCTTGAATGACGGTCGCGAAATCCAGGCCGTCGACACCCCGAAATACGACGAAGATTCGGGCTTCTACGAGTTCAAGCAGCTCGACGGCAAAGAGACCCGCCTCAACAAGGATCAGGTTCGTACCGTTAAAGAGCTGTAAGCTTCAGGTCGATACCGGATACAGAAAAGCCCGCATTGCTGCGGGCTTTTTCATGGGCGCGGAAAAGCGGGTGATATCACCACTGCAGGGTGATCTGGCTCTCGAATGAACGCTCTTCACCCGTTACCGGGTCGACAAACCGCAGCCCCTGCGCCAGCAGCTTCAACGGATTGGCGTAGTCATCCTCAGCGTCTTTCAACACGTCCGGATAAAACGGGTCATTGCAGATGCTGGCTCCCAACGCGGTCATGTGCACCCGCAACTGATGCTTCTTGCCGGTCACCGGGTACAGGCCGTAGCGCCACAGATCACCGTTCTTTTCCCGCACTTCCACCGCCGTTTCCGTATTGGCGACACCCGGCCCTTCCTGCATGCGGAAAAACGGTTCGCCGTCGACCAGTCGGCTTTTGTGCACCAGCGGGAACTCCAGCTCAGGCAGCGCACGGGCGATCGCTTCATAGCGTTTATCGATCTGCCGCGTCGGGAACAACGACTGATAAGCCGAACGGGTCTGCGGGTTGGCCGAGAAAATCACCAGCCCCGCCGTGTGCCGGTCGATGCGGTGCAGCGGCACCAGATGCGGGTTGTCCAGGCGCCGGATCAGTCGGCGCAGCAACGTCTGCTCGACATACTCGCCGGCCGGTGTCACTGGCAGGAAATGCGGCTTGTCCGCCACCACCAGATGTTCGTCCGCATACAGGATCGACTCGAGTACCGGGATCGGCTTCTCATCCGGCACTTCACGGAAGTAGTGAATGCGCAGGCCTTCCTTGTACGGCAGGTCCAGCGCAATCGGCTGGCCTTGGCCGTCCAGCACCCGCCCGCGGGCGATCCGGTCCAGCCATTGCTCGCGACTGATCGCCCTGAAATGCTCACACAGGCAATCAAACACGGTCAGCCAGGTGCCCGGCGGCAGGTAAAGGGTGCTGGCCTGATTCTGAGCAGCGGAAAATGTTGGTGTGGACATACGGAAATTCGAACCCTCGATGCAGGTCGGCATTATCCAACACTGAGCGATACGAACCTAGCGCAGATTCCCTGCCCGCCTCAGGCCGGGATCGCCTTCAGCGCTGCGGCTTCGGTGAATTCCTTGAGCCAGCGCAGCACATCGACCGCCTCCCAACGCCCAGGGTCATACAAGGCGTACAACAACCCCTGATAACCGACCACGTCCAGTTGCTTGTGATAACCGGCACGCTGGAACAGCGCCTCGATTTCGGCAAAGCAGGTGTTGAAGTGCAGTTTGTTGAAAGGCGTCTTGCCCTCCGTGACCAGCCCGTCCAGGCGCAGCTCGAGGACCGCCTCGCGCACCACGTCAACCGACATCCGGTTCACGCTGTTCTTCAACTGTTCGACATTGACCACGGTTCGTCCCTCTGACTGCCGGATTCACCTGCTCAGGTCATCCAAAGCAGCAGGCCCATCCAATTACTGTATGCGCATACAGTAACCGAATAAACCGCAGAGTGCCAAGGGAACGATGCCCGTCACGACCAGCGGAAACCGTGGCGCGTCAGCGAACAGACGGCTCAGCTCAGGAAGTCCACTACTTGATCGGCATTGAACGGCCAGCCCAGTTCCGCACCGGTATCGACCCGGCGCAGCAGCGGAATCCGCAGGCTGTAAGCCTCGAACCAGGATTCATCGTCGGCAATATCTACCAGTTCCACCAGCAGACCGTGCTCGACGAAAGGCATCAACTCGGCCTCTGCCAACTCACACAGATGGCATCCCAAGGTGCCGAACAACTGACATTCAGGAGGCATGATCGATCAACCGGAAAAATGAGCGTTCATTCTAGGCCTGCCTCGAAAACCCGTCGAGCCGCAGCAACCCGAAGGCCCGAACACGGCGAAGAATCAGCAAAAGCCTGACGCAAATCAGCTCGTCCAAACGCCAATCAGGCGATGCTCCCGGGCTTTTTGCCTCTACGCTTGAGAAGCCTGAGCCCGACATCGGAGTGCCTTGTGTTTGCCAACCTGCTGATCATCCTCGCCTCATCCCTGGTGATGATTGCCCTGTTCCGCCGCCTGCGCTTGCCGCCGGTGCTGGGCTATCTCTGCGTGGGCCTGATGGTGGGGCCGACCGCTTTCAACTGGGTCAACGAGAGCGAGCACCTGCCGGACGTGGCCGAACTGGGCGTGGTGTTCCTGTTGTTCTCGCTGGGCCTGGAGTTTTCGCTGTCGAAAATGATCGCGCTGCGCCAGGTGGTGTTTCGTCTGGGCAGCCAGCAAGTGTTGCTCAGCACCGGACTGCTGGGGCTGGTGCTGATCCTGCTGGGCATGCCAGTGACTCCGGCCCTGTTGCTCGGCGCCGGGCTGTCGTTGTCGTCGACGGCGATAGTCACCAAGGAGTTGAGCAGTCTGGGCGAAGTGTTCAGCAGTCACGGGCAGAACGCGGTCGGGGTCTTGCTGTTTCAAGACGTGGTCGCGGTGTTGTTGCTGACCCTGGTGCCGGTGTTCGCCGGGAGCAGCGCGCAAGCCTGGTATTGGGCCTTGCCGCTGACGCTGGTGAAAACCGTGGTGCTGTTTTTCGGTCTGCTGCTGGCCAGCCGCTGGTTGCTGCCACGGCTGTTCCATGAAGTGGCTGCATCGCGCTCGGCGGAATTGTTCGTATTGCTGGCGCTGGTGATTGTGCTGCTGACCGCATGGCTGACGCACCTGCTGGGCCTGTCCCCTGCCCTTGGCGCTTTTCTGGCCGGCATGCTGCTGGGCGAGAGCCACTATCGCCATCAGATCGAGGCCGACATCCGGCCCTTTCGCGACATTCTGCTCGGGGTGTTTTTCGTCAGCATCGGCATGCTGATCGACCTGCAACTGTTCGTCAGCCACAGCCTGTTGATTCTCGGCCTGACCCTCGGCCTGATGCTGATCAAAGGCACGGTCGTGGCGCTGCTGGTGAAGTGGCGCGGCAGCGATCACGAAACTGCCTGGCGCAGCGGCCTGGCTTTGGCCCAGGGTGGTGAGTTCTGCTTTGCCTTGATGGCACAGATGCAGCAGAACAAGATGCTGCCTGCCGAATTGGGCGCCCTGCTGCTGGCGGCAACGTTCTGCTCGATGCTGCTGACCCCGCTGTTGCTGCGCGCGGCACCGAAAATTGCCTTGCGCCTGCACCGCAAGCCGAACCAGGAAGCGCAAATCGAAGAGATCAGTGCGCTCAACGCCGGTTTGAATAAACACGTGGTGATCTGTGGCTACGGCCGTGTCGGGCAGTCCATCGGTCGTTTCATGCGCAACGCCCATCAGCCTTATATCGCGTTGGACAACGATCCGGTGCGGGTGCAGGAAGCCGCGTCCGGCGAAAGCGAGGTGCATTACGGCGACTCGTCGCGCGGCGATCTGTTGACTGCCGTCGGCCTGTTGCGCGCCCGGCTGCTGGTGATCGCCGTGGACCAAAGCGACATCAGCCTGCGAATCCTCAAGGAGGCCCGCAGGCTCAATGCACAGATCCCGATTCTGGTGCGCACTCGCGACGACAGCCAATGGGCCGAACTCAAAGCCGCCGGCGCCACCGAAGTGGTGCCGGAGCTATTGGAATCGAGCCTGATGCTCGCCTCTCACGCACTGATCATGCTCGGTCTGCCAGCCCATCAGGTGCAGGAGAACGTCGATCAGGTGCGCATCAACCGTTATCGCCTGTTGCACGGTTTTTACCCCGGCACCGACGACAAGGAAACTTAGTCCTGACTCACCGCGCCGATCTTGTGCAGCGACAGGTCGGCGCCGTAATACTCCTGTTCCTGGCTCAGGCGCAGACCATGCAACGCCTTGATCAAACCGTAGACGGCGAATCCGCCGATCAGCGCGACCAGCACACCGAGGGCGGTGCCGATCAACTGACTCATCAGGCTGACACCCCCCAGGCCGCCGAGCGCGCTCTGGCCGAAGATGCCGCAGGCGATGCCGCCCCACACCCCGCACAATCCGTGCAACGGCCAGACCCCGAGCACATCGTCGATGCGCCATTTGACCTGCGCCGCGGTAAAGCACCAGACAAACAGCGCACCGGCAATCGCGCCGGTGACTAACGCGCCGACCGGATGCATCAGGTCGGAACCGGCGCAGATCGCCACCAGGCCGGCCAGTGGGCCGTTGTGGAGAAAGCCCGGGTCATTGCGCCCGACAATCAGCGCCGCCACGGTGCCGCCGACCATCGCCATCAACGAGTTGACCGCAACCAGACCGCTGACGCCCTGCAAGGTTTGCGCGCTCATCACGTTGAAGCCGAACCAGCCGACAATCAGAATCCACGAACCCAGCGCCAGAAACGGAATGCTCGACGGCGCGAATGCCACCAGCCGCCCGTCGCGATAACGGCCGTTGCGCGGACCGAGCAACAGCACGGCGGCCAGCGCCAGCCAGCCGCCCATGGCGTGAACCACCACCGAACCGGCGAAATCATGGAACGCCGCCCCGAACCGCGCCGTCAGCCAGGCCTGCAGACCATAATTGCCGTTCCAGATCATGCCTTCGAAAAACGGGTAGATGAACGCCACGATCAGCGCCGTGGCGCAGAGTTGCGGAACGAACCGCGCGCGTTCGGCGATGCCGCCGGAAATGATCGCCGGAATCGCTGCGGCGAAGGTCAGCAAAAAGAAAAACTTCACCAGACCATAACCGTGATCGGCACTGAGCACCGCCGCCGGTTGCATGAAGGTCACCCCGTAGGAGATCCAATAGCCTATAAAGAAATAGGCCAGGGTCGAGACTGCGAAGTCGCTGAGGATCTTCGACAGGGCGTTGACCTGGTTTTTCTGGCGCACCGTGCCGACTTCGAGGAAGGCAAAACCGGCGTGCATCGCCAGTACCATCACCGCACCGATCAGAATGAACAACGTGTTGGAGCTGTGAACCAGCGTGTCCACAGCGCTTTGCAGATTTTCCATGAAGAGGCAGACCTGAAGGCTAAAAAGGCACCAAAGCGGTTCGCGCCGACCATTCACGCACCAAGTTGTGCCCCGCCAGGCATCGCACGGGAGCTGCGATGACCCGCTTTGGCGCACAAGGTCGATGTCTGACACGAACCCGGATTATTTGAGTTAAGGTTTTGCAGCCTGTACGCCCGCCAACAGCGCACGGCGGACGCAGAACGCACCACGACATAGCAAAAGCTGTACCAGTCATTTGTACTGAACCTTCGCGCAAGGCTCATACTCGAACGCTTCAAACGCCACTTACGGAGATCCACCCATGGCCAGCATCAAGGCAAAGACTGCTCAAGAAATCCTGATGAACGACTTCCAGACTCTGGTCGCCGACACTGAGCGCTTGCTCGAGCACACCGCGACTCTGGCAGGCGATCAGGCCGATGAACTGCGCGACCAGATCCACGACAGCCTGCTGCGCGCCCGTGAAACCCTGAAGCAGACCGAAGACACCCTGCGCGATCGCGGCCAGGCCGCCGTCACCGCCACCGAAGACTACGTGTCGGCCAACCCATGGCAGTCGGTGGGCATCGCCGCCGGGGTGGGCTTCCTGATTGGCCTGCTGGCCACCCGGCGCTGATCATGTCGACCGGCGAATCCGGCCTGGGGTCGGGCACATCCTCCTCCACGCGGCGTCTGGGCGCCGCCGTTCTTGGCTTGCTGCACAGCCATGTCGAGCTGTTCGGCATCGAGCTGCAGGAGCAAAAGTCACGCACCGTCAGCCTGCTGCTGTTCGCAGGGCTGGCTTTGGTGTTCGCGTTGCTGTTGCTGGTCGGCCTGTCAGCCTTGGTGTTGATCCTGCTGTGGGACACCTATCGCTTGGCCGGGATCATCGGCCTGTGCGTGTTCTACACCCTGGCGGCGATCTTTTGCGCATTGCGCCTCAAGGCCGCGATCTTCGATGAATCCTCACCCTTCCACGGCACCCTGGAAGAATTGGCCAACGATCGGGAGCGCCTGTTGCCATGAGCCTGCCTGAACTGCCACATAACGGCTCACGCCGGGAGATGCGCAAGGCGCTGATCCGCCTGCGCATGGAAATGCATCGCCAGGAAATCCGCCATGAAGCCGGGCAAGTGCTGCAACCCTTGCAGCGCATGCGCGGCATGACGCAAAACCTGCAAGGCGGTTTCGGCATCAAGCACGCGCCACTGTGGGGCGTGGCCGCCGTCACGCTGCTGGGCTTTATCACCGGCAAAGGCGCGAAAAGCGGTGGCGTCGGTGGGCTGACCCGGCTGATACGTCTGGGCACCAGTCTCGGGCCGCTGATCAAACTGGTGATGCTGAGCTCAAGCAAACGCTGAGCCCGTAACATCTGGCTGCATTCTTGCAATACCCGCGGGATGGACGTCCTTATCCGGAGGTTCAATCCCGCGCGCCTACCCGGTCGGCGGGTTCATCCAGAACAAGAACGACTAAGGAGGCCCCGTGATCGACGGGCAACCGCTCGCCTGCTTTCAGCCTTTCATCGATACCGCCACCGGACGTATTGCAGGCGTCGAAGCATTGGGTCGCCTGCGCCAGGCAGACGGTCAACTGACCTCGGTCGGGCCATTGTTCGCCAACCCGCGCATACCCGCCATCGCCCTGCGGCGCCTCGACCGGCAGATTCGCGACAATGCCTTGAGCCGATTGCATGAAGCCCCCGCCGAGTGGTTTCTCAGCCTGAACATGTCGCCGCGCTGGATCAGTCGCTTGCGCGCGGATCAGCCGCTGCCCAGCTTCAAACAGATGCGGCGCCACGGGGTCGATCCGCAACGCATCGTCTTCGAGATCACCGAACTGGGCGGCAACAGCCAGCGCCTGGCCGACGTGGTCGCCCGCTATCGCGACGCCGGTGCACGCATCGCCATCGACGATTTCGGCGCCGGTTATTCGCAGCTCGATCGGGTGCTGGCCTTGCAGCCGGACATTCTCAAACTCGACATGCGCCTGTTTCAAGCGGCGGCACTGGGCGGGCCGAGCAGTGACGTGGTCAAGGCACTCGCACAAATGGCCGAGAAGACCGGCTGCTGGATCATTGCCGAAGGCGTGGAAACCGAGGCTCAGCTGAATTTCGCCCTGGAATGCGGATCGCGTTATGTGCAGGGCTTCCTGTTCGCCCGGGCGCAGGAAGCGTTCCACGCAACGGATGCCTTCGTGCAGCGCTTCGCCGAACTGCGCCAGCGTTACGTGCGACAGAAGCTGGCCGAACGCGGGCGCCTGATGCAGATGCGCCAGCAACTCGCGGAACTGATGGCGATCCTCCAGACCTGGGCCCAGAGCCACGCACCGCTCAGTGCGTTGCCCCAACTGACCGACTATCCGTGGTTGCTGCGGTTCTACCAATGCGATCGCCACGGCACGCAATTGACGCCGAACCTTGAGTGGCGCCAGAGCGGTTGGGTTGCCGACAACCGTTACCTGGGGCACAACTGGTCATGGCGTCCGTACTTCTATCATTTGCTGGCCGAAGGCTGGGAAGAGCGACGCCTGACCCTGTCCAATACCTATCGCGATGCCACCAGCAACCAGTATTGTCTGACTGCCGGCCAGTTCTTTGACAACGGCGAACGCCTGCTGCTGATCGATATCGATGCTGCGGGCCTGTAGTTCCGCTTGCAGGTGCAGGCTCGAACCGGGAAGCTAGGGCCACAGTCATCCCAGTCACCGACGGAGAGAACCAGCCTTGGATTGGCAGACCCTGCTCAACCGCGAACGCCTTGGAAAACCGCTGCACAGCCCGCAAGAGCTGGGGCGCAGCCCGTTCCACAAAGACCATGACCGCATCATCTTCTCCGGCGCCTTCCGGCGTCTGGGACGCAAGACCCAAGTGCATCCGGTCTCCAGTAATGACCACATCCACACCCGCCTGACCCACTCGCTGGAAGTCAGTTGCGTAGGCCGTTCGCTGGGCATGCGTGTCGGTGAAACCCTGCGCAGCGCCCTGCCCGACTGGTGCGAACCGAGTGACTTGGGCATGGTGGTGCAGTCGGCCTGCCTGGCCCATGACATCGGTAATCCGCCCTTCGGCCATTCCGGTGAGGACGCGATTCGTCACTGGTTCCAGCAAGCGGCGGGGCGCGGCTGGCTCGACGCAATGAGCGAAGCCGAACGCGGGGACTTCCTCAATTTCGAGGGCAACGCGCAAGGTTTCCGGGTGCTGACTCAGCTTGAGTACCATCAGTTCGACGGTGGCACCCGCCTGACTTACGCCACCCTTGGCACCTATCTGAAATACCCGTGGACCGCGCGTCATGCCGACTCGCTGGGCTACAAGAAACACAAGTTCGGCTGCTATCAGAGCGAACTGCCACTGCTGGAGCAGATCGCCCACAAGCTCGGCCTGCCGCAGCTGGAAGACCAGCGCTGGGCGCGTCATCCATTGGTGTATCTGATGGAGGCTGCCGACGACATCTGCTATGCGCTGATCGACCTTGAAGACGGCCTGGAAATGGAGTTGCTGGAATACGCGGAAGTCGAATCGCTGCTGCTCGGTCTGGTCGGTGATGACCTGCCGGAGACTTATCGCCAGCTCGGCCCGCAGGATTCGCGTCGACGCAAACTGGCGATCCTGCGCGGCAAGGCCATCGAACACCTGACCAATGCCGCCGCCCGGGCGTTCGTCGAGCAGCAGGACGCGCTGCTGGCCGGCACCCTGCACGGTGACCTCGTCGAGCACATGCATGGTCCGGCCAAACGTTGCGTGCTCAACGCCAAGGACATCGCCCGCAAGAAGATCTTCCAGGACAAGCGCAAGACGCTGCATGAAATCGGCGCCTACACCACCCTGGAAATTCTCCTCAACGCGTTCTGCGGCGCCGCGCTGGAGCAACACGGTGGTCGCACGCCGTCGTTCAAGAGCCGGCGCATCCTCGACCTGCTGGGCAACAATGCGCCCGATCCCCACGGACCGCTGCACGCGTCCTTTCTGCGCATGATCGACTTCATCGCCGGGATGACCGACAGCTACGCCAGTGACATGGCGCTGGAAATGACCGGACGTTCCAGTCATTGATCGCGCCCCGTTCAACCGGTCAGCGCCCCTGACCGGTTGAACGGTTTACCCATTAAACCGCTGATGCCGTAAGCAATCGTTGCCGGGATCGAAACGTAAGCCGTTTGACCGCGAAACAACTCAGGAAAACGCTGTTTATTCAACAATCACCGCGTAACTTAAACATTCGGCTAAACAAATAACCTCAACACTTCCTTACGCGACAAAGAGCTTGGTCGTAGTCGAAATCCTTTAAGTGTGTAGGACTTATCCTATATTGCCGCTAGAGCCCTGTGAGTTCATACGGCCGCTCATTTATCTGAGCTAAGGTGCGCGCTTTATTCGCGCACGTATGGGATTTGATTATGAACTCCGTTTTTATTGTCGATGATCACCCCGTCATCCGACTTGCCGTTCGAATGCTGCTCGAACATGAAGGTTACAAGGTCGTCGGCGAAACCGATAATGGGGTCGATGCCATGCAGATGGTCCGCGAATGCATGCCCGACCTGATCATCCTCGATATCAGCATCCCCAAACTCGACGGGCTCGAAGTCCTCGCCCGCTTCAACGCCATGGGCACCCCGCTCAAGACCCTGGTGCTGACGGCACAATGCCCGACCCTGTTCGGTATTCGCTGCATGCAGTCCGGTGCATCCGGTTATGTCTGCAAGGAAGAAGACTTGAGCGAACTGGTCAGTGCGATCAAGGCTGTACTTTCCGGTTACAACTATTTCCCCAGCCAGGCATTGAATCCGGTTCGCAGCGACGATGTGCGCTATGCCGAACTGGAACTGTTCAAGTCCGTCAATGACCGCGAACTTATGGTTCTGCAATTATTTGCCCAAGGTCGCACCAACAAGGAAATCGCCAAAGGCATGTTTCTCAGCAACAAGACCGTCAGCACCTACAAGAAACGTCTGATGCAGAAACTCAAGGCCAGATCCCTGGTGGAACTTATCGAGATGGCCAAACGCAACGCGCTAGTGTGAGAGCCCAATGCCCAGTTGTCTAAAGATCTATCTCGCTGGATTGTGCGCAAGCCTGTGCCTGACGACTCAGGTCAATGCCGACCTCGTACCGGCGCAAGACTACGTGCTACGCAGCCGTTCGAGCCAGGAGGCGCTCTCCGTATCTCTGGAGCCGGCGCAACGCCGTTGGTTGCAGACTCGCAGCGAACTGGTCCTGGGCACTTCCGCACCGGATTATCCACCGTTCGACATGACCGCCAGCGGGCGCGATTACGAAGGTTTCACCGCTGATTACGCCGGCCTCGTCGGTCAGGCCGTCGATCTGCCGATCCGGGTCAAACGCTTTGCCTCAAGGGACGCTGCTCTGCGAGCGCTGGTCGCCGGTCAGGTCGATATGCTCGGCACCGCCAACGGTTTCGAGGCGAGCACCGCAAACGTCGCGCTGTCTGCTCCCTACGCGATCGATCAACCGGTATTGGTCACCCGCGAAGGCGAAACCCGCACACTCACCGAAGGCCTGGCCGGACTGCGGCTGAGCATGGTTTATCACTACCTGCCGCAGAGTGAAGTCAAGGCGCTGTACCCCAAAGCCATCCTGACGTCTTACCCGTCCTATCAGAATGCAATCAACGCGGTGGCTTTCGATCAGGCCGACGTGTTTCTGGGCGACACCATTTCCACTCACTACATGATCAACAAGGGCTATCTGAACAACATTCGCATGGCCAATTTCGGCAAACAGGAAGCCCACGGTTTCAGCTTTGCCGTCCGCGCGGACAATCCGCAACTCCTCGCCGTCATCAACACCGCGCTGCAGGCCGTCCCGGCCAGTGAACGGGACAGCATCGCCAAGCGCTGGAGCGCCGGCAGCGACATCCTGCTGACCGACCAGAAGCTGCAACTGACTCACCATGAAGAGCAGTGGCTCAAGCGACATCCGGTGCTGCGTGTCGTCGTCAATGAGGCGTTCGCCCCGCTGACATTCTTCGACAGCGACGGCAATCTGCGGGGCATCACCGCAGACTTGCTCGAATTGCTCAGCCTGCGTACCGGCATGCGTTTCGAACTGGTGCGCAGCCGCAGCGACGGCGACATGATCGAGCAGATCAAGCAGCATCGGGCCGACCTCATCGCCGCGCTGTTGCCCAGTCCCGAGCGGGAACAGTCCCTGCTGTTCAGTCGGCCCTACCTGGAAAACTCCTATGTCCTGCTGACACGCAAGTCCGCCGACAGCCCGACGCACCCCACTCAGCTCAAGGGCCGATTCCTGGCAATCGCCCAGGGCAATCCCATGACCGATTACCTGCGCCGCCAATTCCCCAATATCCACCTGACTGAAACCTCCGATACGTTCGGTGCTGCGACCTTGCTCGCCGAAGGCAAGGTCGATGGCGCCGTCGCCTCGCTGGTGATCGCCAACTACCTGATTGCGTCGCGGATCTTCGAGCATCAGTTGCAGATCACCACCACGCTGGGCACCCGCCAGGCGGCTTTTTCGCTGGCCACCGCCCGCGACAACACCGAACTGGCGTCGATCCTCGACAAGGCGCTGCTGAGCATCACGCCCGAGGAGCTGGGGGTCATCAACAGTCGCTGGCGCGGTTTTTCCAACGCCGCGCAAGGCAACTGGCATCACTACCAGCGCCTGTTCTATCAACTGATCGGCGCAGCGTGTCTGTTGCTGGTGCTGTCACTGCTGTGGAATGCCTACATGCGTCGGCAGATCAAGCAGCGCCAGGCGGCCGAACGCGCCTTGAACGATCAGTTCGAGTTCATGCGTTCACTGGTCAATGGCACGCCGCACCCGATTTATGTGCGTGACCGCCGAGGCCTGCTGCACAGCTGCAACGACAGCTACCTCGCAGCCTTCAACGCCAAGCGCGAAGACGTGATCGGCAAAAGCGTCATGCAAGGCACCCTGAGCAATGCCTTCGAAGCACAAGCGTTTCAGGCGGACTACCAGCGGGTCATGGCCGAAGGCACGCCGCTGGTGCTGGACCGTCCGCTGCACATTGGCGGCCGGCGTCTGACGATCTACCACTGGATCCTGCCGTACCGCGATTCCAGCGGCGATGTACAAGGGATCATCGGCGGCTGGATCGACATCAGCGAGCGCCGCCAACTGTTCGATGAATTGCGCATGGCCAAGGAACAGGCGGACAAAGCCAACCGCGCCAAAAGCACCTTCCTGGCCACCATGAGCCACGAAATCCGTACGCCGATGAACGCCGTCATCGGCATGCTCGAATTGACGCTCGAGCGCATGGCCGCGCAACACCCGGACCGCGCATCGATCGAAACGGCCTACTGCTCGGCCAAGGACCTGCTGGGCTTGATCGGTGACATCCTCGATATCGCCCGAATCGAGTCCGGGCGCCTGAGCCTGAGTCCGGAGCGGGTCAATCTGGTGGAGACGGTGGCATCGGTGGTGAGGATCTTCGACGGCCTGGCCCGCCAGAAAAACCTTGCCCTGGCCTTGTCCGTCAATCCGCCCGGACTCCAGGTCGATGTCGAACTGGATCCGTTACGCTTCAAGCAAATCCTCTCCAACCTCATCAGCAACGCGATCAAATTCACCGAGTGCGGGCAAGTGCGGGTGACGCTGGATGTGCAGCCCAACGGCCCGGGCAAGTGTTCGCTCATTCAGTTGACGATCCAGGACACCGGCGTCGGGATCTGTATCGAAGATCAACAGCGTCTGTTCGAACCCTTCGCCCAGGCCGAAAATGGCCGTCAGCAGGCCCGCAGCGGCGCGGGTCTGGGGCTGGTCATCTGCCGTAACCTTTGCGAAATGATGGGTGGCCAGTTGCAATTGAGCAGCCAGCCCGGCATCGGCACCCAGGTCTGCCTGTCGCTGCCCCTGCAAACCCTGCCCTGCAAAGCCACCCCGGTGAAAGCCGAGCCGCCGGTTCGTACGTCCTTTACACCGCTGAACATCCTGGTGGTCGATGATCACCCGGCCAATCGCTTGCTGATGTGCCAGCAACTGGAGTTTCTCGGGCATCGCTTCAGCCTGGCCGAAGAGGGGCGCAGCGGCTTCGAACAGTGGCAGGCCGGCGAATTCGACCTGGTCATCGCTGACTGCAACATGCCGCTGATGAACGGCTATGAGCTGACCGCCGCCATCCGCCAGCACGAGCAACGCACGGGGCGCGCGCCGTGCACGGTGCTGGGCTTCACGGCCAACGCGCAGCCTGAGGAAGTACAACGCTGCAAACAGGCCGGGATGGATGACTGCCTGTTCAAACCCTTGAGCCTCAGCGCGCTGAGCCAGTGGGTCAACGGCTTGCAACCCGTGGCACCCGAGCCTGCCTACAATGCCCTCGGGCTGAATCAGTTGACGGGCGGCAACCCGCTTCAGACCCGACGCCTGCTCGCGGAGTTGCTCAAGAGCAGCCGCCTTGATCGACACGAATTGCTGGCCCTGGCCCCGCATAATGATCGTGAGGCGCTGGCGATGATGGCGCACAAGATCAAGGGCGCAGCCCGGATCGCTCAGGCGTCGCGCCTGATAGCCCATTGCGAGGCACTCGAACAAGCCTGCACACCCGGCTCGCCTTTGCCCACGATCGTGCGCTGCATTCAGGCCACGGACACCGCCATGGTCGAACTGGAGCAGGCCTTGCAGCAACAAATGGACTCGCTTGAAAAAAGCACAATGACCGAGCCTTAACTATGCTTTGGCGCTGAGCAGTGTGTTTACTTCAATGGAGAGTCAGCAATGCCCAGCCCACTGCGCCCGGATCAACGCCGATTTCCTCTGCACGTGCACATCAGCGTCATGTTCACCTTTCTGCTGTTGCTGACCGGCGTCGTATTGGGACTGTTCAATTATCGCCAGACCACCCGGATCATCCTGTCGAGCAGCGAAAACCTGTTCAATCGCATCGAGCAGGACGTGCGCCTGGACCTGCAGGCCACCTACGAACCGATCCGGCATCTGCTGAGCTTGCTGTCGGTCAACCAGGCGGCCGAGGCTGCAAACCTGCAACAGCGTCTGGCACTGCTCAAGCCGTTCAGCCAGTCGCTCAAGGACAACACCAACCTCGCGTCACTGTATCTGGGGTACGGCAACGGCGACTTTTTCATGGTGCGCCCCTTGCGCACCAGCGCCCTGAAGACCCTGCTCAAGGCGCCCCCGGCAGCGGCCTACCAGGTCTGGAGCATCGAACACGCGGCCAGTGGCACCGCGTCCTCACAGTCGTTGTTCTTCGATGAGGCGCTGAACCCGGTCGGACGCCAGGACAACCCCGACGATCGCTACGACCCGCGCACCCGCAACTGGTACCGCAACGCGCTGGCGCAGGGCGATCAGATCACCACCGAACCCTATGTGTTTTTCTCCACGCACAACGTCGGCACCACCCTGGCCCGACGCAGCAGCGCAACCACCGTCATCGGCGCCGACCTGACCCTGGCCGCGCTGTCGGCCACTCTGATCAAACATGTGGTCACCCCTTCCACCGAAATCGTGCTGTTCGACGCCGATGGCAATGCCGTGGCCTATCCGGACAGCAGCCGGCTGATTGTCGACGACAGCAGCGCCCGCCTGGCCAAGGCCGCTGACCTGAGCCCTAGCCTGCACGCGTTGCTGTCCACCGCGCATCAGGGCAAACGGCTGGACGTCGATGGCCGCCACTGGATCGTCGCCCGCACCCATCTGCAGGAAGGCGGGCCGCAAGGGCTGCAGATGGCCCTGCTGGTGCCGGAAAACGAGTTGCTCGCCGACGCCTACCGCATGCGCTGGCAAGGCGCGCTGATCACCCTTGCGACGTTGCTGTTGTGCCTGCCGCTGGGTTGGCTGATATCGCGGATTCTGGTCAAGCCGCTGCACGCGCTGGTCAAGGAAGCCGACGCGATTCGCAGTTTCGATTTCAATTTTCCGGTCACCCGTCGCTCGCCGGTGCTGGAGGTGGACCAGTTGAGCCTGTCGATGGCGCGGATGAAGGACACGCTCGCCAGTTTCTTCCGCATCACCGACAGCCTGTGCGCGGAAACCCGCTTCGCCCCCTTGTTGCAACGGGTGCTGTTTGAAACAGTGCAGATCGCCCAGGCCCAGGCCGGCTTGATCTATTTGCGCGAAAGCGATGGCAACCGGATGGAACCTTATGGGCTGGTGATCGACGGCGTCTCCCAGGAACCGGGTGCGTTCAATGTGCTGGGCGGCGAGCTTCTGGCGGGTCAGGGGCCGGCGTGGTTCCAGCAACTGAGCAATGCTGACAACGTGGTGACCAGCCTTGGCTTCGACCAGGCCGGCGACTTGCAGAAAGTGCTGCTGGCAATGCAGTCGCCGCGCATTCATCTGATCGGCATTCGCCTGCGCAACCGGCACAACGAGACCATCGGTCTGTTGATTCTGCTGATCAATGACAGCGGCAGCGCCCAGGATCTGGAGAAACTGCGCCCGGACCGCATCGCTTTTCTGCAAGCGGTTTCCGGCGCTGCAGCGGTCAGCATCGAAAGCCAGCGCCTGCAGGCGAAGCAGAAGCAGTTGCTCGATGCGTTCATCCAGTTGCTGGCCGGTGCGATCGACGCCAAGAGTCCGTACACCGGTGGTCACTGCCAGCGTGTCCCGGAACTGACGCTGATGCTCGCGCAGGCCGCTGCCGCCAGTCAGGCCCCGGCGTTTCGCAGCTATCAGCCAAACGAAGACGAATGGGAAGCCCTGCACATCGCCGCCTGGCTGCACGACTGCGGCAAGGTCACCACGCCGGAGTATGTCGTCGACAAGGCCACCAAACTGGAAACCCTCAACGACCGCATCCACGAAATCCGCACACGCTTCGAAGTGCTCAAGCGCGACACCTGGATCAGCTACTGGCAGGCGCTGGCCTTGGGCGGTGACAAGGCACAACTGAGCGAGCAGCGAGATACCACGCTGACGGAGCTGGACGACGACTTTGCGTTTGTCGCCCGCTGCAATCTCGGCGGTGAGGCCATGGCGCCAGCCGATCTGCAACGCCTTGAGCGCATCGCCGAACGCCGCTGGACGCGCACCCTCGATGATCGTCTCGGCGTATCCTGGGAGGAGAACCGCCGGCAGGCGCGCACGCCGGCGCCGACGCTGCCGGTCAGCGAACCGCTGCTGGCGGACAGACCCGAACACCTGATCGAACGCGCCGACAGCGAACTGATTCCAGAAGACAATCCGTGGGGATTCAAACTGGATGTGCCGCGCTACAAATACAACCGCGGCGAACTCTACAACCTGAGCATTGCCCGCGGCACGCTGACCCGCGAAGAGCGCTACATCATCAATCACCACATGGTGCAGACGATCCTGATGCTCAGCCACCTGCCCTTCCCCGGGCACCTGGACAGCGTCGCGGAAATTGCCGGCGGGCATCACGAAAAAATGGACGGCAGCGGTTACCCCAAACGCCTGAAGCGCGAGGAGATGAGCCTGCCGGCAAGGATGATGGCGATTGCCGATATTTTCGAAGCACTGACCGCGGCTGACCGACCCTACAAGAAGGCCAAATCCCTGAGCGAGGCGCTGGGGATCATGGCCACCATGTGCCGCGAGGCGCACATCGATGCAGAATTGTTCGGGCTGTTCATCAACGACGGGGTGTACATGCAGTACGCCGCGCGGTTTCTCGACCCACGGCAGATCGATGCGGTGGAACCGGCCAGCCTGTTGCGCAAGGCTGGCCTGAGCGCCTGATCAGCAGTCGGTCAGACGCAGGAAAATGGCCGCCAGATGCTCGATACCGGCCTGATCGTCCACGCCGAAACGTGCCAGTTTCGGGCTGTCGAGATCGAGCACGCCGATCAGTCGACCGTCCTTGACCAGTGGCACCACCAGCTCGCTGTTCGAGGCGCTGTCGCAGGCGATGTGCCCGGGGAAGGCATGCACGTCTTCGACGCGCTGGGTCTGCAGGCTGGCCGCCGCCGCGCCGCATACGCCACGCCCGAACGGAATGCGCACACAGGCGATCTGGCCCTGGAACGGGCCAAGCACCAGTTCTTCGTTGCGATTGAGGTAAAAGCCAGCCCAGTTCAGGTCATCGAGCTGGTTGAACAGGAACGCCGAAAACTGCGCGGCGTTGGCGATGAAATCACGCTCGTCCGCCAGCAGCGACTCCAGTTGCGCGGCCAACAGGCAATAGCCTTCGAGGCCCTGGCCGCTTTGTTGCAAATCAATCATGCCTTGTGCTCCAGCAATTTCAGTCCCACCCAGTAACGGGCGAATTGGTACGCGCAACGTCCGTTGCGATTGCCGCGCCCGGTTGCCCAGCGCACAGCGAGAATGTCCAGCGCTTCGTCACGCTGCCAGCTCAGTCCGGCCTTGGCCGCCAACTGGCCGATCCAGTGTTCGACGACGTTGAGAAAGTGTTCCTGGGTAAATGGATAGAACGACAGCCACAGGCCAAAGCGATCCGACAGCGCGATCTTGTCTTCCACCGCTTCGCTCGGATGCAGTTCGCCGTCGACGCGTTTCCAGTTTTCGTTGTCGCTTTCCTTCTCCGGCACCAGATGGCGACGGTTGGAGGTGGCGTACAGCAAGACGTTGTCCGGGGCTTGTTCGAGCGAGCCGTCGAGCACGCTTTTCAGTACGCGGTAATCGCCTTCGCCGGATTCGAACGACAGGTCATCACAGAACAGCACAAAGCGCTGCGGCAGTTTGCCAATCTGCTCGACCACGCGCGGCAAGTCCGCCAGATGATCGCGCTCGATCTCGATCAGACGCAGGCCGGCGTCGGCGTGCTCGGCCAACAACGCGCGCACCAGCGAGGATTTGCCAGTACCGCGCGAGCCCCACAGCAGCGCGTGGTTGGCCGGCATGCCATCGAGAAACTGTTGGGTGTTACGCCCCAGTTGCTCCAGTTGCCGGTCGACACCGATCAGGTCGGACAGGCGCATGTCGAGGCTGACTTCCAGCGGCAGCAGATACCCACTGCGCCCGTCACGCTGCCAGCGCGCCGCCAGGCAAGTGCCCCAGTCGATCAGCGGACGCGGCGCCGGCAGCAAGGGTTCGATCCGCGCCAGAACCGACTCGGCACGTTCAAGAAAAGCATTCAATCGGGAATCCACGTCTTCTCCTCGGGCACGTTCACAGTGATGATGTCGATCCAGCGACGACAGACAGATCTCAACTCCCCGCTCGGGCCTTGTTACAAGGCGATTCGGGAACCTCGGTATCCATACATGATCGACTATGCTTGAGCAGCGAAGGGAAACGGAAGTGGTTCAACACCCCATGGATATCAAATTCACCCACCGGCTGTCTTACAAGCAAGCCAGATTCACTGTGCTGGTCGGGTTCATTCTGGGCACGCTGCTCAGCCTGCTGCAAATCGGCATCGATTATGCCAGCGAAGACGCCTCCATCAACCGTGAAATCCTGTCGTTGCTGGAAATCAGCCACAATCCGGCGTCGCGGATCGCCTACAACATCGACGCGGAACTGGCTCAGGAACTGACCCTGGGCCTGTTGCGTTCGCCGGCGATCATCTCTGCGCAGCTGACCGACAACAACGGCAATGTACTGGCCAGCGTCAAACGCCCCGAGCTGCAAAGCGGCTATCGGGTGATCAGCGACTTCCTGTTCGGCGCCAAGCGCCAGTTCGAAGACCGCCTGTACCTCGATCACTTGCCCAACGAATCGCTGGGCACGCTGAGCCTGGAAGTCGACACCTACGCCTTCGGCAGCCGCTTCCTGCGCCGCGCCGAGGTGACCCTGCTCAACGGCTTTGCCCGCAGCCTGATCCTCACCGGGATCCTCCTGGCGCTGTTCTACGTAATGCTGACCAAGCCACTGGTGCGGCTGATCCGCGAACTCAGCGGACGCGACGCGCGCAGCGCAGAGCCGACCAAGCTGGAATGCCCGGCCGGACACGCCAATGACGAAATCGGCGAACTGGTCAGGGTCGCCAACCAGCAGTTCGACAACATCGCCACGGAAATCCAGCAACGGCGCAACGCCGAAAACCGCCTGACCGATTACCTCGGGCAACTGGAGCACATTGTCTCGGCCCGCACCGCCGAGCTCAAGGCCATCAACGCGCGGCTCAGCCAGTCCAACCAGGAGCTGGAAATCGCCCGCAGCACCGCACTGGACATGGCCGAAGCACGTTCGGCGTTCCTCGCCAACATGAGCCACGAGATCCGCACGCCGCTCAACGGCTTGCTGGGAATGATCGCCCTCTCCCTCGACGGACCGCTGAATGCCGAGCAGCAGCAACAGCTGTCGATTGCCCATGACTCGGGCAAGGTCCTGGTGGAGTTGCTCAACGATATTCTCGACCTGTCCAAGTTCGATGCCGGGCAACTGGAGCTTGAACACATCCCGTTCGACCTCGGCTCGCTGGTCGAGGACACCGCCAACCTGCTGTCGCAGAACGCGGCGCCCAGTGTCGAACTGACGTGCCTGATCGACCCGCATTTCCCGGCGCTGGTGCTGGGCGATCCGACCCGGGTGCGGCAGATCGTCAGCAACCTGTTGTCCAATGCCCTGAAATTCACCCGGTTCGGCCGGGTCGATGTGCGCCTCTCCGCCCATCAGAACGGGGTGCGCATCGAAGTTTGCGACACCGGCATCGGCATCGCCCAGGACGCTCAGGTGAAGATCTTCCAGCCGTTCACCCAGGCCGGTGCCGGCATCACCCGTCAGTACGGTGGCACCGGCCTCGGTCTGGCGCTGACCTACAACCTGTGCGAAGCCATGCAGGGCCGACTGACCATCAGTTCCGAAGCCGGTTTCGGCAGTCAGTTCTGCGCCGAGCTGCCGCTGCCATGCCACACCCGGGCGGTCATGCCGCCACCGCTGCACGGCAAGGTCCTGGCGATCACCGCCTCCAGCAGCGGGCTGGCGGAGTTGCTCAAGACCTTGCTGCCGGTGTGGGGCGTGACCTATGAACAGCGCACCATGGACGATCCGTTGCTGGGCCTGTCGCCCGACCTGGTGATCACCGATTGCCCGGAGTGCCTGTTCAGTCTGCGCCCGACCCTCAGCACACCGATCCTGGTGGTCACCGCCTACGGCAGTTTCATGCCCGGGGAAGAGGCCGCCGCGCTCGCCCCGTTGCAGCAACAGGCCCGCCCGCTGGCGCGCAACGCGCTGTATCAGATCCTGCGGCGCATCCTGCTGGCCGATGTCATCACAATCAATGATGCGCGCCTCGAGAGCCTGCCGGTCCAACGGCGCGGCAAGGTGCTGCTGGTGGAGGACAATCCGGTCAACCAACTGGTGGCCAAAGGCATGCTCGGCAAGCTCGGCTGCGACGTGGTGGTCGCGGCCCACGGCGCCGAAGCGCTCGATCAGCTGGAACACGATGAATTCGATCTGGTGCTGATGGACTGCAACATGCCGGTGATGGACGGCTACGAAGCGAGCCGGCAGATCCGCCAGAGCGGGCGCTGGCCGCATCTGCCGATCGTCGCGCTGACGGCCAACGCCATGTCCGAGGAACGCGAGCGTTGCCGCGCCGCCGGCATGAGCGATTACCTGGCCAAGCCGTTCCGCCGTGAAGAGTTGGCGGCGCTGCTCGACCAGTGGATCCCGACTACGACAGTGCTTTGATCTGGCCCAGCAGGTGATCGAGGCCGTTGCGCAAATCGTTGAGCCGATCGAGGTCCACCCCGCTGTCGCACAACAACCGGGCCTTGAGTGGCCCGACCTGTTCGCGCAGCGCCTGCCCTTGCGCGGTCAGGCTCAGGTGGACTTCGCGTTCATCGCGCGCCGAGCGCTGACGCTGCACCAACTGCAGCTGCTCAAGACGCTTGAGCAGCGGCGTCAGCGTGCCGGAATCCAGCACCAGGCGCTCGCCCAAGGCCTTCACCGTCGGTTGCTCCGGCGCACTGTCCTGCCATTCCCACAGCACCAGCATCGCCAGGTACTGCGGGTAGGTCAGGCCAAGCTGATCGAGCATCGGTTTGTAGGCACGAATCACCGCCCGGGACGCGGCGTACAGCTTGAAGCACAACTGGCTGTCGAGCTTCAGCGAATCGACGGGCAGGCTGTTCATTTGAGCAGGGCTTCGATCTCGCCGCTCAGCTCCTGCGGCTTGGTGGTCGGGGCAAAACGCTTGACCAGTTGACCATCCTTGCCAATCAGGAACTTGGTGAAGTTCCACTTGATGCCTTGAGAGCCGAGCAGGCCCGGAGCACGCTTTTTCAACTGCACGAACAGCGGATGCGCGTCGGCACCGTTGACGTCGATCTTCTTGAACAACGGGAAACTGACGCCGTAGTTCAGCTCACAGAACTCACTGATCGCGCCCTCGTTGCCCGGCTCCTGCTTGCCGAACTGATTGCACGGGAAACCCAGCACCACCAGGCCCTGATCCTTGTAGGTCTGCCACAGCTCTTCCAGGCCTTTGTATTGCGGGGTGAAACCGCACTTGCTGGCGGTGTTGACCACCAGCACCGCTTTGCCAGCGTAATCGGCGAGGGTCTTTTGCTCACCCTTGATGTTGGTGACCGGGATATTCAGCAGGTTGGCGCTCATGGGTTGGCTCCGCGGGTTATCGGGAAGGCCAAACATAGCGAGCAATTAAATTGCGTGCAATTTAATTATCCGAAAGGCGACCCGAAGGTCGCCCGCTCGATTATTCGCGCGGCTCAAGATTCAGGCACACCGAGTTGATGCAATAGCGCAGACCGGTCGGCGGCGGTCCGTCAGGGAACACGTGCCCCAGATGCGCATCACATCTGGCACATTTCACTTCGGTGCGGATCATGCCGTGGCTGGTATCGCGGATTTCGGTCATGGCGCTTTCGCCGATCGGCGCGTAGAAACTCGGCCAGCCGCAGCCGGAATCGAATTTGGTCGTGGAATCGAACAGCGCCTCGTTGCAGCAGACGCAGTGATAGACACCGGCGGTCTTGGTGGCGTTGTATTTGCCGGAGAACGGCCGTTCGGTCGCACTGAGACGGCACACGTTGTACTGCTCCGGGTCGAGCATCGCACGCCATTCTTCCAGGGTTTTTTCCAACTTTTCCATCATCACACCTCAGCGGCTGAAAAAGCCCGATCTGTACCTTTTCCACGGATCGGGTGGCACGTATGATTGCGCCTCGTCACACGCCAGTCTGGCAGCCAGACCGGGCGCATTCAAACGGATTCTCGGCGCCAGGGCGCAAGACTCCGCCTGTGCGAAGACGCAGGAATCCCAGTACGGTTGGCCATCCGCCGTCTGGATCGTTCATTTTCGGGATCACATCGCCATGCAGTTCAGCAAATCGAACAAGCTCGCCAACGTCTGCTACGACATTCGCGGCCCGGTGCTCAAGCACGCCAAACGTCTGGAGGAGGAAGGCCAGCGCATCCTCAAGCTGAACATCGGCAACCCGGCGCCGTTTGGTTTCGAAGCGCCGGACGAAATTCTCCAGGATGTGATCCGCAACCTGCCGACGGCGCAGGGCTACAGCGACTCCAAAGGTCTGTTCAGCGCCCGTAAAGCGGTGATGCAGTACTACCAGCAAAAAAACGTTGAAGGTGTCGGCATTGAAGACATCTACCTGGGCAACGGCGTGTCCGAACTGATCGTGATGTCGCTGCAGGCGCTGCTCAACAACGGCGACGAAGTGCTGGTGCCGGCCCCGGACTACCCGCTGTGGACCGCGGCCGTGAGCCTGGCCGGCGGCAACGCCGTGCATTATCTGTGCGACGAGGGGGCCGGCTGGTTCCCTGATCTGGCCGACATCAAGGCCAAGATCACCCCGAACACCAAGGCCATGGTGATCATTAACCCGAACAACCCGACCGGCGCGGTGTATTCGAAGGAAGTGCTGCTGGGGATGCTGGAAATTGCCCGCGCGCACAACCTGGTGGTGTTCTCCGACGAGATCTACGACAAGATCCTCTACGACGACGCCGTGCACATCTGCACCGCTTCGCTGGCCCCGGACCTGCTGTGCCTGACCTTCAACGGTCTGTCGAAATCCTACCGCGTGGCCGGTTTCCGCTCCGGCTGGATCGCCATCTCCGGGCCGAAACACAATGCCCAGAGCTACATTGAAGGCATCGACATGCTGGCCAACATGCGCCTGTGCGCCAACGTGCCGAGCCAGCATGCGATCCAGACCGCCCTCGGTGGCTACCAGAGCATCAACGATCTGGTGCTGCCGCAAGGTCGCCTGCTCGAGCAGCGCAACCGCACCTGGGAATTGCTCAACGACATTCCGGGCGTCAGCTGCGTGAAACCGATGGGCGCGCTGTATGCGTTCCCACGGATCGACCCGAAGGTCTGCCCAATCCACAACGACGAGAAATTCGTCCTCGACCTGCTGCTCTCCGAGAAGCTGCTGGTGGTGCAAGGCACGGCGTTCAACTGGCCGTGGCCGGATCACTTCCGCGTGGTCACGCTGCCGCGTGTCGACGATCTCGAGATGGCCATCGGCCGCATCGGCAACTTCCTCAAGTCCTACCGCCAATAACCGGCCAACAGTGCGCAACGGCCCCCACGTTGCGCACTGTCTGATTCAGCAACACTTCTGCCCTCCCCGCCTCGCTGCGCCTTCTACACTTGCGATTCATATGGCTTAAACGCGTCTGACGTAATGGCGGCGGGAGGCGGCTGCCTGTCAGCCCTTTCGGTTTTGATCGTGGGCAATGACCTGCAGACCCCGCAATGCGCTGTAGGACACAGTTTGAAATAGTCACTCGGTTGAATCACCCGGTGCCGCACCTTATATACCCCGCAGTACGCTACATCTTTAGCTTGAGGAGATTTCTACAACCATGATGCGCATCCTGCTGTTTTTGGCCACTAACCTGGCGGTCGTGCTGATAGCCAGCATCACCCTGAGCCTGTTCGGCTTCAACGGGTTCATGGCGGCCAACGGGGTTGATCTCAACCTCAGTCAGCTGCTGGTTTTCTGTGCGGTCTTTGGTTTCGCCGGTTCGCTGTTCTCGCTGTTCATCTCCAAGTGGATGGCGAAGATGAGCACCAGCACCCAGATCATCACCCAGCCACGCACCCGGCATGAGCAATGGCTGCTGCAAACCGTCGAGCAACTGTCCCGTGAAGCCGGGATCAAGATGCCCGAAGTCGGTATTTTCCCGGCCTACGAAGCAAACGCCTTCGCTACCGGCTGGAACAAGAACGACGCGCTGGTCGCGGTCAGCCAGGGCCTGCTCGAGCGCTTTTCGCCGGATGAAGTGAAAGCCGTGCTGGCCCACGAAATCGGTCACGTGGCCAACGGTGACATGGTCACCCTGGCTCTGATCCAGGGCGTGGTGAACACCTTCGTGATGTTCTTTGCGCGGATCATCGGCAACTTCGTCGACAAGGTGATCTTCAAGAACGAAGAAGGCCAAGGCATCGCCTACTACGTGGCGACCATCTTCGCCGAACTGGTACTGGGCATTCTCGCCAGCGCCATCGTCATGTGGTTCTCGCGTAAACGCGAATTCCGCGCCGACGAAGCCGGCGCACGTCTGGCGGGTACCAACGCGATGATCGGCGCCCTGCAACGCCTGCGCGCCGAACAGGGCCTGCCGGTGCACATGCCGGACACCTTGAATGCCTTCGGCATCAACGGTGGTATCAAACAGGGCTTTGCCCGCATGTTCATGAGCCACCCTCCGCTGGAAGAGCGTATCGACGCCCTGCGTCGTCGCGGTTGATTCGACCGGTGTGACCATGAAAAAGGCCCGCAGTGATGCGGGCCTTTTTTATACATACGAATAATGGTTGTTGCTGATGACCTCTTCGCGAGCAGGCTCGCCCCAACATTGGATTGTTATATACGGGTCCAGTGTGGGAGCGAGCCTGCTCGCGAAGGGGCCGGCACTGTCAGCAAAAATCTATCAGGAGGAAACCCGGTAAACCCGCTCCTCCAACCGCGTCACGCCCGCCTGCAGGAACCTGACACTCTCCGCCAGCACATCCTGCTCCTCAAGCACCTGCACCTGCCAGACTTCGCTCAGCAACCGCTGCACTTCATCATCCCCCACCGCAAACGGTGGCCCTGGCATCTGCGCCTGATCGTAATCCAGCGTAATCAACAGCCCTTGCACACCCTGCGCCAGGATCTGCTGCAGATACGCCGCATAACGTTCACGCATCGGCGCTGGCAAGGCGATCAGCGCGGCGCGGTCGTATAACGCGGTGCAATCGTCTACATCGCTCGCTGTCAGCGCAAAAAAGTCGCCGCACCACAACTCGATGGCGTCACCGCGATAGACCTTGAACGCACCCTTCTGGCTGATCTGCGGCTGCACCTGATGCTCATTGAAAAAGCCCTCGATGGCCTTTTCCGACAGTTCGATCCCAAGCACCTGATGACCGCGCCCGGCCAGCCACGCCAAATCCAGACTTTTCCCACACAACGGCACGAGCACTCGCGACGTTGCCGGTACCGCCCAGTGCCGCTGCAGATACGGGTTCACCTCAGGCAGATGAAAGCCGATCTGATTGGATTCCCACTTCTTATGCCAAAACTCAGGCTGCATGCATCACCCCAAAAAAATCGATCAAAAGGCGTTAAAACTTATATTAGATTTAGATCAATGAACTGACAGAAGATGGGCCATCTTACCGCTCAGGAACCTTTCCATGTTTCCCAGCCTGTTTATCTCCCACGGCTCGCCGATGCTGGCGCTGGAGCCCGGCGCCAGCGGCCCGGCCCTCGCGCGTCTGGCGGCCGAGCTGCCAAAACCCAAAGCCATCGTCATCGTTTCTGCCCACTGGGAAAGTCAGGAGTTGCTGGTCAGCAGCAACCCACACCCAGAAACCTGGCACGACTTCGGCGGCTTCCCGCGCGCCCTGTTCGAAGTGCAGTACCCGGCACCGGGCGATCCGCTACTGGCGGCCGAAGTCGCCCAATTGCTGCAGGCCGCGCATCTGCCAGCACGCCTCGATCCGCAAAGACCGTTCGACCACGGGGTGTGGGTGCCGTTGTCGCTGATGTACCCACAGGCGGATATTCCGGTGGTGCAGGTGTCGCTGCCGAGTCGCGGCGGCCCGGCGCTGCAAACCCAGGTCGGACGAGCACTGGCGAATCTGCGCGACCAAGGCATTTTGCTGATCGGCTCCGGCAGCATCACCCACAATCTGCGCGAACTGGACTGGCACGCCGGCCCGGAAAGCGTCGAACCGTGGGCACGGGATTTTCGTGACTGGATGATCGACAAGCTGGCGGCGGATGATCAGGCGGCGCTGCACGACTATCGTCAGCAGGCGCCGAACGCGGTGCGCAGCCATCCGAGCGATGAGCATTTGTTGCCGTTGTATTTCGCACGGGGTGCGGGGGGCGAGTTCAGCGTGGCGCACCGGGGATTCACGATGGGTGCGTTAGGCATGGATATCTATCGCTTCGGATAAACGCAGAATCAAAAGATCGCAGCCTTCGGCAGCTCCCACAGTGGGGAATGAGTACACCCTGTGTAGGAGCTGCCGAAGGCTGCGATCTTTTGATCTTTCAGACAAGCAAAAAAAATCCCCGAACCAGTCGGGGATTTTTTATGTTCGATCAATCAGCCCGAGGGCGGATCAATCTTCGCGGTAGCGACGCAGTTTCAGCTGCTTGCCAGCGACGCGAGTGTCCTTCAGCTTGGTCAGAAGCTTGTCCAGACCATCTTCCGGCAACTCGACGAGGCTGAAGCTGTCACGCACCTGGATGCGACCGATCGCTTCGCGGGCCAGACCACCTTCGTTGAGGATGGCGCCCAGCAGGTTCTTGGCGGCGATACCGTCACGCGCACCCAGCGCGGTACGGCAACGGGCACGGCCTTCGCCCAAAGGCATTGGCGCACGACGCTCGCGGTCACCACGATCCGGACGATCACCGGTACGCTCAGGACGGTCGCCACGCGGTGCGTTGTTCGGCACCAGTGGGCGTTCCTTCTCGATCGCAGCCAGGTTCAGCGCTTGACCGTTGGTAGCCTTGCGCAGCAAAGCTGCAGCCAGGGCACGCGGGGTGCAACCGATGTCGGCGGTCAGACGATCCAGCAGTTCGCCGTGAGTCGATTCGGCATCAGCAACCAGCGGCGACAGGCTGTTGGTCAGTTTCTTGATGCGGGCATCGAGAACAGCCTGAGCGTCCGGCAGACGCACTTCGGCAACCTTCTGACCGGTTACACGCTCGATCACCTGCAGCATGCGGCGCTCACGTGGAGTTACCAGCAGCAGTGCACGACCTTCGCGACCGGCACGGCCGGTACGGCCGATACGGTGAACGTAGGACTCTGGATCGTACGGCATGTCCACGTTGAACACGTGGGTGATACGCGGAACGTCAAGACCACGGGCAGCAACGTCGGTCGCCACAACGATGTCCAGACGGCCATCTTTCAGCGAGTCGATGACGCGCTCACGCTGGTTCTGGGCGATGTCACCGTTCAGCGCAGCGGCTTTGTAGCCTTTGGCGTCGAGGGCACTGGCCAGATCCAGGGTCGCTTGCTTGGTGCGCACGAACATGATCAGAGCGTCGAAATCTTCCACTTCCAGCAAGCTGAGAACGGCCGAAGTCTTCTGGTCAGCGTGAACCAACAGGTGAGCCTGTTCGATCGCGGTAACGGTTTGGGTCTTGGTCTGGATCTTGACGTGTTGCGGATCGCGCAGGTGGCGTTCGGCAATGGCGCGGATCGACTGCGGCAGGGTCGCCGAGAACAAAACGGTCTGACGGGTCGCTGGCAGAGCCTTGAAGATGACTTCCAGGTCATCCATGAAGCCCAGTTTCAACATTTCGTCAGCTTCGTCGAGAACCAGGTGGTTCACGGTCGACAGGACTTTCTCGTCGCGACGCAGGTGGTCGCACAGACGGCCCGGAGTGGCGACAACGATCTGTGCGCCGTTACGGATAGCCTTGAGTTGCGGGCCCATCGGCGCGCCGCCGTAAACGGCGACAACGGTGACGCCTGGCATTTGCTTGGCGTAGGTTTCAAAAGCGGTTGCTACTTGCAGCGCCAACTCTCGAGTTGGCGCCAGGATCAGGGCTTGCGGTTCGCGCTTGGCAGGATCGATGCGGTGCAGAATAGGCAGTGCGAACGCGGCGGTTTTACCGGTACCGGTTTGCGCCTGGCCAATCATGTCCTGGCCGGCCATGATGATCGGGATCGATTGCTGCTGAATCGCCGAAGGCTCTTCGTAGCCGGTCGCTGCGACGGCTGCAAGAATATTCGGGTTAAGATTAAAAGCGGCGAATCCGCCGGTTTCCTGGGTCATGGGTCTGCCTCTAAGTGCATCCGCAAAGACCCATGCTCCAAAGCTGCGCATGCCGTGTTGAGACTCAAGAGTCGCCCTGGCAGCTTTGTCGGCGGGGATTTGCGAAAACGAATGAATGAAAAAAAGAATCGTCCGGGAAGAGCCCGCAATGCGGACGTGCAGCCGAAGCTGACTTCGGGAAATTGCGCTACCTAAACGCGGCCCGGTTAAAGGCCGGCGCGCACTATACCGGATTTTGCCCAAAAAGGGAGCTTTTTTTATCGTCTGAATCCGTGTGTCGCCGCTGTGTAACGGGGTTTTGCGGATAATCGTGCGAAGGTCTATTTTTCAAAAGGCCCGGCCCTGCGGGTGAAGCCGCTTAAACGATTCACCGATGTGCGGCATACCGTCGCTGCCCCCGCCCTTCCCGCCCGAGGATTTACCCATGAATCAGCCCTGCCCCGGCCGCGTCAGCCGTGAACGTCGTGGTCATGTCTACCTGATCGGCCTGGATCGCGCCGCCAAACGCAATGCGTTCGATCTCGACCTGCTCAACGCGCTGAGTATGGCCTATGGCGAGTTCGAGGCCGACAGTGAAGCGCGGGTGGCCGTGGTGTTCGGCCATGGCGAGCACTTTACCGCCGGTCTGGATCTGGTGAATGCCAGCTCGGCGCTGGCGCAAGGCTGGGAGGTGCCGACCGGTGGTTGCGACCCGTGGGGCGTATTCGTCGGGCCACGGGTCAGCAAACCGGTGATCGTCGCCGCGCAGGGCTACTGCCTGACCATTGGCATCGAGTTGATGCTCGCAGCGGATATCAACCTCTGCGCCAGCAATACCCGCTTCGCCCAAATGGAAGTGCAGCGTGGGATATTTCCTTTTGGTGGCGCGACTTTACGTTTTCATCAGGTGGCCGGCTGGGGCAATGCCATGCGCTGGCTGCTGACCGGTGATGAGTTCGATGCACATGATGCGTTGCGCCTTGGCTTGGTGCAGGAAGTGATGGCCAGCGAGGATCTGCTGCCGCGGGCGATCGAACTGGCCGAACGGATTGCCCGGCAGGCACCGCTGGGCGTGCAGGCGACGCTGATGTCGGCGCGGCAGGCGCGCTATGAAGGTGAGACAGCGGCGGCGCAGGGGTTGCCGGCGTTGGTGAAGAAGTTGTTGGGCAGTGAGGATGCCAAGGAGGGGGTGAGGTCTTTGGTGGAGCGCCGACCCGGGATCTTCAAAGGGATCTAACCCGCCCTGTAGGAGCTGCCGAAGGCTGCGATCTTTTGACCTTGATCCTATAAAAACAAGATCAAAGGATCGCAGCCTTCGGCAGCTCCTACAATTAACCAAGTCGCCACTCAGGTAGCCGGGCGAATGGCGTTAATCAACGACTGCAACGAATACCCCAACCGCGGCGCCAGCGCCTCGGCCCGGGCCGTCAGGGCCTGCATGTCGAGTGTTTGATCGAGGTCCGCCGGCACAATCAGAATCACATTGCCCTCCTTCACCGGCAATTCCCAATAGTGCCGGTGATAGAGCCCGCGCAGCAGCGCCGCGCCCAGTGGCTTGCCGTCATCGGTGGCCCACTGGTTGATCACCAGCAAACCGCCCGGGTTCAGACGTTTCTGACAGTCTCCGAGGAAACTCCAGGCCAGATGCCCGACACCCGGGCCGACGTCGGTATACAGGTCGACGAAGATCAGGTCCGCAGGCTCGGCCGTCGGCAGCAGTTCCAGCGCATCGCCGACCCGAATATACAGGCGCGGGTCGTCATCCAGCCCCAGGTATTCGATGGCCAGGCGCGGTACATCCGGGCGCAGTTCGATGGCTTCGACGTCTTCCAGCGGCAGGAACTTGAGGCAGGCCTGCGTCAGTGTGCCGGCACCGAGGCCGAGGAACAGCGCACTCTCCGGTTGTTCGTGACACAACGCGCCAATCAGCATCGCCCGGGTGTAGTCGTATTCGAGCCAGCTCGGATCGGCGGTGAACACGCAGCTCTGTTCGATGGCATCGCCGAACTCCAGAAAGCGGTAATCGGCCACTTCCAGCACGCGAATAACGCCGAACTCATCCTGTACCTCGGCGAGCAACAGCTCGACGCGCTCCTCAGTCATTTCGTCTCCTGATGGTCACCGGGCGCGGTGACGCGATGGCACCGCTCTGGCACCGTGGCAAAGCGGCGATTGTCGGTGATGGGGCGGGAGCAGGTCACGCACTAATTGCTGCTACCATGGGCTTCCCGTGCGTAGAACCAATTAGAGACCGTGATGAGCCAACCCTGGAGCCCTGACAGCTGGCGCGCCCTGCCGATCCAGCAACAACCCCAATACCCCGACGCCGCGCACTTGCGCCAGGTCGAGCAGACGCTGGCCAGCTACCCGCCGCTGGTGTTTGCCGGCGAAGCCCGCGAGTTGCGTCGCCAGTTTGCAGAAGTGACTCAGGGCCGGGCGTTTCTGCTGCAGGGTGGCGATTGCGCGGAAAGCTTTGCCGAGTTCTCTGCGGCGAAGATTCGCGACACCTTCAAAGTGTTGCTGCAGATGGCGATCGTCATGACCTTCGCCGCCGGCTGCCCGGTGGTCAAGGTCGGGCGCATGGCCGGCCAGTTCGCCAAACCGCGTTCGGCCAATGACGAAACCCTCGACGGCGTGACCCTGCCGGCCTACCGTGGCGACATCGTCAACGGCATCGGTTTCGACGAAAAGAGTCGCGTGCCGGATCCGGAGCGCTTGCTGCAGTCGTATCACCAGTCCACCGCCACCCTCAACCTGCTGCGCGCCTTCGCTCAGGGCGGTTTTGCCGACCTGCATCAGGTGCACAAGTGGAACCTGGACTTCATCGCCAACTCGGCATTGGCCGAGAAATACAGCCACCTCGCCGACCGCATCGATGAAACCCTGGCGTTCATGCGCGCCTGCGGCATGGACAGCTCGCCGCAACTGCGCGAAACCAGTTTCTTCACCGCCCACGAGGCGCTGCTGCTGAACTACGAAGAGGCCTTCGTACGTCGCGACAGCCTGACCAACGATTACTACGATTGCTCGGCGCACATGCTGTGGATCGGCGACCGCACCCGGCAGCTCGACGGCGCCCACGTCGAATTCCTGCGCGGGGTGAACAACCCGATTGGCGTCAAGGTCGGCCCGAGCATGAACCCGGACGATCTGATCCGCCTGATCGATGTGCTCAACCCGGACAACGATCCGGGTCGTCTGAACCTGATCGCCCGCATGGGCGCGAACAAGGTCGGCGATCACCTGCCGGCACTGATCCGTGCAGTGCAGCGTGAGGGCAAGCAGGTGCTGTGGAGTTCGGACCCGATGCACGGCAACACCATCAAGGCCAGCAGCGGCTACAAGACCCGCGACTTCGCGCAGATCCTCGGCGAAGTGAAACAGTTCTTCCAGGTGCACGAAGCCGAAGGCACTTATGCCGGCGGGATTCATATCGAGATGACCGGGCAGAATGTCACCGAGTGCATTGGCGGTGCGCGGCCGATCACTGAAGATGGTTTGTCGGATCGTTATCACACCCACTGCGATCCGCGGATGAATGCCGATCAGTCGCTGGAACTGGCGTTTTTGATTGCCGAAACGCTGAAGCAGGTTCGCCGCTAAACCGCGTCGCCCGGTTCGCGAGCAGGCTCGCTCCCACATTTGGTTTTGTGTACGACGCAGATCCAATGTGGGAGCGAGCCTGCTCGAGAAGAGGCCAGCTCAATCACCGCCGATCTGCGCCAATGCCACCCGCAACCGCCCCGCACTTTCGCGCTGACAATTGAGCTGCACTCGCGCAAGCCCCAGCCAATCGGCCATCCGCCGCAAATTCAACGCCAGCGCCAGCATCCCCTCATCCGCCAACCCCGGCTCTTCCTCATGCACCGCATGCACCGCCAGGCGTCCCGACGCTCTTTCCGCACGCAGATCGACCCGCGCAGCAATCCGCTCGTTGTGCAGAAACGGCAGCACGTAATAGCCGTAGACCCGTTTGTCCTGCGGCGTGTAGATCTCCAATCGATAGCGGAAATCGAATAATCGCTCGGTGCGACTACGTTCCCATATCAACGAATCGAAGGGCGACAACAACGCGCTGGCGATGACTTTGCGCGGCACTTTCGGCTCCGGCAGGCAATAGGCGATCTGCCGCCAACCGGCGACTTCGCAGGTTTGCAATTGCCCGTCCTCGACCAGTTCCGCCAGACGCGGCCGCGCATCTCCCGGGTTCAAGCGGAAATAATCCCGCAGGTCCTTTTCCGTGCCGACACCCAGCGCCTGGGCCGCGTGCAGCAGCAAGCCGCGCTGTGCGCTGGCTTCATCCGGCAGCGGCGGCTGCAGGATCGGCGCCGGGATCACCCGTTCCGGCAAATCATACAAACGCTCAAAACCGCGACGCCCGGCCACGGTCACTTCACCGGCTGCGAACAACCATTCCAGCGCCTGCTTTTCCGCGCTCCAGTCCCACCATGGCCCGGCCTTGTCTTCGCGGGTCGACAGACTGCCGGCACCCAACGCGCCCTGCGCCTCAACCGTGCGCAACACGCGGCGAACAACGTCCTGTTGCTCACGGCCGAACTTCGCCAGTTGTTGATAAATGTCCTCGCCCCGTTTGGCGCGCTGCATCCGCCACCCCAGCAACGGATACATCGCCAGCGGCAGCAACGACGCTTCATGCCCCCAGTATTCGAACAGCGTGCGACGGCGCCCCGAACTCCAGGCAGCCTGGTCGAGCAAATCTGAGGAATAGGCACCGAGACGGGAAAACAGCGGCAGGTAGTGCGAGCGCACCACGGCGTTGACGGAGTCGATCTGTAGCAGGCCCAGCCGTTCGATCAGACGGTTAACCTGCGGCGCGCGGACGGTTGGCGGCTGGCGCCCGTTGAACCCTTGGGCAGCCAGCGCCAGACGTCGCGCCTGTTTGAGGGAAAAGGCCAGAGTCGCGGGCATGAACATCTCCTTGTCTGCTCGCAACCTACCTCACCTGAAAGTGGTTTGTGTAGTAAGGCCCTGATCATTTATGCATCGGATCGTCCCAGAACGGCCGGACAGCCTCGTGTTCGACGTCGGCACGGCTGACCCCGATGTCCTTCAGCGCTTCGTCGCTCAGACTGGCGAGCAACTCGCGTTCACGGTGCAGTTCGTACCAGCGGCTGAACTTGTGCAGCAGGTCGGAAACGATATGGCCGTGGCCGGAAAACTTTGTGTCGTCTACATACTCTCTTTGACCTTTCATCGTGTTGCCCTCCTTGTGGATGGCTCAAGTCTCGCCCTGGCGCTAAGATCAATCCAACGAATGTTTCTGATGGCATTCATCACGGAGATTCATCAATTGTCGGCTTACCCCAGTATCGATACCGATGTCCTGCGCACCTTCGTCGCGATTGCCGATCAGGGCGGGTTTACCCGCGCTGGCGAAATGGTCAACCGCACGCAATCGGCGGTGAGCATGCAGATGAAGCGTCTGGAAGAAGACGTGCTGCAGCGGCAACTGTTCGAGCGTGATGGACGCCAGGTGCGGCTGACCGCCGAGGGCCAGGTGCTGCTCGGCTATGCGCGACGCATCCTCAAGTTGCACAGTGAAGTGTTCAACACCCTGCGCGAGCCGCACATGGTCGGCACCGTACGCATCGGTACGCCGGACGATTACGTGATGCGTTTCCTGCCGGGGATACTTTCGCGCTTCGCCCAGTTCTATCCGCTGATCCAGATCGAAGTGCACTGCGAATCCAGCAAACAGCTGTTGCAACGCACCGACCTGGACTTGTCGATCGTCACCCGCGAGCCGGGCAACGAGATCGGCCAGTTGCTGCGCAAAGAACGTTTCGTCTGGGCCGAGGCGCAAAACTTCAGCGCCCACGAGCAGACGCCGTTGCCGCTGGCAATGTTCAACAGTGATTGTTTCTGCCGCTTGTGGGCGTGCAATGCGCTGGACGCGATGGGTCGCGACTACCGCATCGCCTATAACAGCACCAGCCTGTCGGCGCTGATGGCGGTGGTGAGCGCAGGTCTGGCGATCACCGCGCAACTGGAAAGCCTGATCACCCCGGACATGCGCATTCTCGGTGCCAACGAAGACCTGCCGTTGCTGCCCGAGGCCAGCATCATGCTGATCCGCAACCTGAACAATCCGTCGCCGATCACCGAGTGCCTGGCCGAGCACATCGTCGAAGGCTTCAAACTTTAAAGGCGAGCATCACCGCACACAGCACCAGGAAACCGCAGAACAGCCCGCGCAGCAGCTTTTCCGGCATGGCGTGGGCGACTTTCACCCCCCAACTGATGCTCGCCAGCCCGCCGATCGCCAGCGGCAGGCCGATCATCCAGTCCACCTCGTGATGCACCGCGTACGTCACCAGCGTCACCCCGGTGCTTGGCAACGCCAGGGCCAGCGACAGCCCTTGGGCCACCACTTGGCTGGTGCCGAACAGGCTGGTCAGCACCGGCGTCGCCACCACGGCCCCGCCGACACCGAACAGACCGCCCATGGTCCCGGACGCCGCGCCGAGCACGCCGAGCCATGGCCAGGAGTAACGCATTTCGGAAGTCGCTGCGGGTTGCCTGCCAAACATCTTCAGCAGGTTGTACGCCGACAGCACCACGAGGAAGGCGACAAAGCCGATGCGCATGGTTTGCGCATCGATGCCCACCGCCCAGATCGACCCGATCCAGGCAAAGCAAAAGCCCATGACCGCCAACGGCAATGCATGACGCAGCTCGATGCGATTGCGCTGGTGATAACGCCACAGCGCCAGCATCACATTGGGCACCACCATCACCAGCGCCGTGCCCTGGGCAATCTGCTGGTCGAGGCCGAACCACACACCCAGCAGCGGAATCGCGATCAAACCACCGCCGATGCCGAATATGCCGCCCAATGTGCCAAGGGCGGCGCCAAACAGCAGGTACAACAAAAACTCGATCACAGCGATGTCCTCATCCGTCAGGCGCCCCATCCTACCAGTCCAGGCTGGTATCTGGCGCTGCAGCGCGAGCTGGGCCACCACTAGATCCGGAGATTTATCTGGCGCATTAAACATTCGGACGCTAGATTCGAGCCCATCATCGAACAAGGCTTTACCATGACCACCGAATCCAACACCCTCGACAACTGCGATCACCTGCTGCTGGACAACCAGGCCTGCTTCGCCCTGCATTCCACTTCGCTGATGATGACCAAGGTCTACAAGCCGCTGCTGCAAGCGCTCGGCCTGACCTATCCGCAGTACCTGGCGATGATGGTGCTGTGGGAGAAGGATGGTTTGACCGTCGGAGAAATCAGCACGCGACTACTGACCGATCCGGGATCGCTGACGCCCCTGCTCAAGCGCCTGGAAGGCGAAGGTTTGCTCAGCCGCACGCGCAGTCGCGAGGATGAGCGTGTGGTGATTGTCGAGTTGACCGCGCAAGGCCGAGCGTTGAAAGAAAAAGCCCAGACGGTCCCGCAATGCATCCTCGGCGCCAGCGGCTTTTCTCTGGAACGCCTGCAGAAGCTGCAAGCGGAGTTGCAAGCGCTGCGCAGCCATTTGCAGGACAGCTTGACCTGATAACAACGCTGCCCACCTTGTAGGAGTGAGCCTGCTCGCGATAGCGGTGGTTCAGTCGACTTCTGTGGTGCCTGTCTTGCCGCTATCGCGAGCAGGCTCACTCCTACAAGGGAGCGCGTCACCTGAAAAAATATTTTCAGTCCCCCGATATCCCCACCAGCCGCTCTAAATCTTCACTTTCAAGGTGATCGACAGCTCCGTTACAGGATCGAAATTCAATCTGCTCAAAAATTTTTCTTGCGCACTAAATATTCGCGCGATACATTCACTTCGCACTTACTTAGCGCGCAAACAATTAGCGCAGAAATACACACTCAACGAGGCCCACACCATGCAAGCTCTCTACACTGCAATCGCAACCTCCACTGGCGGCCGTGACGGTCGTGCGATCTCCAGCGACAACATTCTCGACGTCAAACTCGCCACCCCGAAAGAACTCGGTGGTGCCGGTGGTGCCGCGACCAACCCTGAGCAATTGTTCGCTGCCGGTTACTCGGCCTGCTTCATCGGTGCGCTGAAGTTCGTTGCCAGCCAGACCAAACGCAAGATCCCCGACGACGCCTCGATCACCGCGCACGTCGGCATCGGCCAGATCCCCGGCGGTTTCGGTCTGGACATCGACTTGCACATCAGCCTGCCGGGCCTCGAGCAAGCGGATGCACAGAGCCTGGTCGAAGCAGCGCATCAGGTCTGCCCTTACTCCAACGCCACCCGTGGCAACGTTGACGTCCGCCTGCACACCACCGTGTAACAGCAATCTTTTGATCTTTCTGCAGGCACAAAAAAGCCCGACTCAATGGTCGGGCTTTTTCTTTCCGCGAAAAGCAGTGCTTATTTGGCACGGCCTTTGTAGGAACCGCCTTCGCGGGTATCGATCTCGATCATGTCGCCGATTTCGATGAAGTCAGCAACCGACAGCTCGGTACCGTTCTTCAGTTTGGCAGGCTTCATCACCTTGCCGGAAGTGTCACCGCGAGCGGAACCTTCGGTGTAGTCAACCTGACGCACGATGGTGGTCGGCAGTTCTACGGAAACCAGACGCTCTTCGAAGAACACGGCTTCGCAAACGTCGGTCATGCCTTCTTCAACGAAAGGCAGAACGCTTTCGATGTCTTCGGCGTTCAGTTCGTACATGGTGTAGTCAGTGGTGTCCATGAACGTGTAGGTGTCGCCGCTGATGAAGGACAGGGTCGCTTCTTTGCGGTCGAGGATCACGTCGTCCAGCTTGTCGTCCGCACCGTAAACGGTTTCGGTCTTGTAACCGGTCAGCAGGTTCTTCAGCTTGGTCTTCATGATCGCGCTGTTACGGCCCGACTTGGTGAATTCAGCTTTCTGAACCAGCCAAGGATCGTTGTCGATACGGATCACGGTACCGGGTTTGAGTTCTTTACCAGTTTTCATTGCGAATATCCGAATTTGGATGGGATTTACAAAAATCTAGGCCGCGTATCATATCCAATTTAGGTAAAACTGTACCAGCGCCGTGGCAAGATCCGCCTGCAAGCCTTGTTCCAGACACCATTTCTCGGCGTTCTCCTGCAGTTCTGGCCAGTGTTTACGGGCCTCTAGCCAGTGCTCGCCGATTGGTTGCCCGGCGCTCCACGCCCGCCACAGCCCGTTCATCGCCTCGGCCGCCGCCGGCGATAGTCCTTTCGTATACAGCGCCAGGAAGGCATCAAGCTTGTCCAGATGGATGTCTTCGTCCTGCTGATAGATGTGCCAGAGCATCGGCCGCCCGGCCCACTGCGCCCGGACGAACGAATCTTCCCCACGCACCGCATTGAAGTCACAGCACCACAGCAACTGATCGTATTGATCCTGACGGACGAACGGCAGCACCTGCACCGTCAGCGCCTGACGCACGTTCAGATCGCCGACCTCCAGTGAATCAACCCCGAGCCAGCGTGCGACATCACCGAGAATCAGCCCTTCTGGCACCAGCAGATGGGTTGGCGCATCATCGGCGGCCAGCACGTCCAGCCAACTGGCCAGACCGGCGTTCTCATAGGCAAACAGTGAAATCAGTTGTGCACCCGGTGCGCGCTCGACCCCCAGATGCTGCAGGAATTGTCGCTGCGCCTCGTCATCCGCTTGAAACGCGCGGCGGCGCTCCAGCAAACCCTGCTCACGCAGCAACCCGCCAGTGCCCGGCTGAAAACCGGGAAAGAAGAAAAACTTCTGCACCGATTTATATTTCACCGAGGGCAAACCGTGACAACCAATGACCCAGTCTTCGGCACTCAGGTAATCGAGGTTCATCCACAGCGGCGGCCGTTGTCGCTCGGCCATGGCATCCATGTACGCGGACGGCAGCTGGCAAGCGAACGCGGCGATCACCACGTCCGCCGCCTCAGTATTCGGCCAGTCGCTCGGCCAGTGCCGAACATCGACGCCCTGCTGCGATTGCTGCGCCAGGTGGATATCGATCTCGGGGCAGATGCGCTCGAAGGCACGCAGGTCATCGACCCACAGGCGCACCGCCAGCCCCTGTTCGGCCACCAGTTGCCGGGCCAGACGCCAGGTCACGCCGATGTCGCCAAAGTTATCGACTACGGTGCAAAAAATATCCCAGCGGGTTTTCGGTACCGGCATGCAAGACTCCCGTTGGCAAAAGCGCTGATTGTCCGCATAAATGACCTCGCGCAGAAGAGCCGACGGCGATTAATCTTCGTGCGACAATCGCCACTTGCCCGCAATCATCCGCCAGGAGGCCGCCATGCCCTACCGTCCCAACCCACGTCGTCCGTTGCCTGTTCAGCTTAGTGCGCTGCGACTGACCGGCAGTATCGCCCTGGGCATGTGGCTGGGCTTTCTGGCCATCGCCCTGACCTGCTGGCTGCTCTCGCGTTTCGTGTTCACCGAACAACTGGCGCCCGTCGCTCAGGCGGTGCAGCAACTGGCCAGGCCACCCGCGACCGTCCAGGTCCAACCGGACACTGCGCCACAGAGTCCGCTGTTCGAGCAGTACGAAGAGAACCTGCGCAAGAACGAGCAGCAGGCACGGCTCGATCAGGCGCGCGGCAGCACGCGTAATCAGTCGAACCCCAAATGCCAGTTCTGGCTGCAACAGGATCAGACCGCGCCGAGCGAAAAGAGCCGCGCCAACGTTTTGCAATTCTGCGATTGATCATGAACAAGCACACTGTCCACCAGTTGATCCTCGACAGACTGCGCGTCGATCTCGACATCGCCGAACGCGCCGCGCAGACCGCTTACGAAACCGCGACCCACGAAGAGAACATTGCTGAGAACAAGTACGACACGCTCGGGCTCGAGGCGTCGTATCTGGCGGCGGGACAGGCGAAACGGGTCGAGGAAATCCGTCAGTCGCTGGCGCTGTGCCAGAACCTGACGTTGCGTGCCTACGACGAAAATCGTGGCATCGAGGTCGGCGCCCTGCTCGGCCTTGAAGACGAAAAGGGTCGCGAGCAATGGCTGTTCCTGGCCCCGGATGCGGCGGGCCTGAAAGTCGATGTGGTGGGTCAGCCGATTACCGTCATCACCCCGCGCTCACCGCTGGGCAAAAGCCTGCTGGGCAAGCTCGAAGGTGATGAGGTGGAGATTCTGGTGGCGGGCACCCGGCAACAGTTCGCTGTCACCGAGGTGCTCTGAGGCGGGGTCTTAGTGGACCGGCAGTTCGACACCGTCGAACAGCTCTTCCAGCTCCTGCTTGTTGTGGCACTGGATGGCCTTGGCCATCACTTCGCGGGTCAGGTGCGGGGCAAACTTCTCGATGAAGTCGCACATGAAACCACGCAGGAAGGTGCCGCGACGGAAACCGATCTTGGTGATGCTCGACTCGAACAGCTCGCTGGCATCCAGCACCACCAGGTCGTTGTCGAGTTTGGTGTCGACCGCCATCTTGGCCACGATGCCCACGCCCAGGCCGAGGCGCACGTAGGTTTTGATCACGTCGGCGTCAGCTGCGGTGAACACCACTTTAGGCGTCAGGCCACGATGGCTGAAGGCTTCGTCGAGTTTCGAACGGCCGGTGAAACCGAATACATAAGTCACGATCGGATATTCGGCCAGCGCTTCGAGGGTCAGCTTCGGCAGTTTGGTCAGCGGGTGGCCCTGCGGCACGACCACACAGCGGTTCCAGCGATAGCACGGCATCATTACCAGGTCACCGAACAACTCCAGCGCTTCGGTGGCAATGGCGAAATCGACGGTGCCGTCAGCGGCCATCTCGGCGATCTGCATCGGCGAACCCTGGTGCATGTGCAGCGCCACGTCCGGGTATTGCTTGATGAAATTGCTGATCACCGGCGGCAGTGCATAACGCGCCTGGGTGTGGGTGGTGGCGATCGACAGGGTGCCTTTTTTCTCGTTGGAGAATTCCTGGGCGATCTGCTTGATGCTTTCGACCTTGCGCAGGATCTCGCCAGCGGTGGTGATGATGCGCTCGCCAGCCGGGGTAACGCGCGTCAGGTGCTTGCCGCTGCGGGCGAACACTTCAACGCCCAGTTCGTCTTCCAGCAGGCGGATCTGTTTACTGATACCCGGTTGCGAGGTGTAAAGGCTTTGGGCTGTAGCGGAAACGTTGAGGTCGTGGTGCGCCACTTCCCAGATGTAGCGCAATTGTTGAAGCTTCATATGTATCCCTCAAAGCAGGTAGACGCCACGGGCATCAGCGACGGTATATAACTATATTAATGGTTTGATGAATAAATCTAGAACTTTTTTATCAAAGCGCCATTATTCCCGCTTCAGCGATCCCCCCGGCGCCGACGCTCCACCAACGGCACCAGATAGACCGGCACCTTGGCCAATTGCAGGACTCGAGTCGCCGTGCGCCCCAAAGGGGTTTCCACCCCAACACCGTGGCTGTGAGTGCCTACGATCAGCAAATCCACCGAGAGTTTCTGCACCTGGTCGAGAATCACCTGCGACGGATCTCCCTGCACCACCCGAACCGCACAAATCCGCTGCAGATCCTGCTCGCCCTCCTCGCCCAGCTCTTCGCGAAAACTGTCCAGCACCCGCTGCTCGATACTGGCGATGACAGTTTTCAGACCCTGACTGTGGAATTCGTTCAACGCCTGCTCGTCGAGATAGCTCTGCAACACCGACTCGGCAAACAGCCCCATGGGCTCCACCGCATGCACCACATACAAGTCGGCATTGAATGTTCGCGCCAACGCCAGGGCATGCTGCATCACTAACGGTGCGTACAGACCCAGGTCAGTGGCATACAGCATCGAACGAATCATGTGACCTCCTCGCGTGCCAACATGGCGGAGATTTGATTCAGCTTAGCAGTGCCTTGGCGAGTACGACGTGTGACGCAACGTCTTGAAGCACTGGGGCTTTAGATCGATGGTTCGTTGCTGATGCCGTGAGGCACGTGACCGGTGGCAACCACTTCGCGGGCAAGTTCGCAATGGCCGGCCTGATCGTCGAAAAACACGTCGGCGGCAAAGGCTTCGAGAAATGCCGATTTGGTCAGCCCGCCGAGGAACAGCGATTCGTCGAGACGGATGTCCCACTCGCGCAAGGTGCGGATCACCCGCTCATGGGCCGGCGCCGAACGCGCGGTGACCAGCGCGGTGCGGATCGGGCAGTCGTTCTCGGGGAACTCGCGTTGCAGCGCATTGAGCGCCGCGAGGAAGCCTTTGAACGGCCCGCCGCGCAAGGGCTCGCGCGCCGCCTCTCGCTCCTTGGCCTGAAACGCCTCCAGCCCGCCGGACTGATAAATGCGCTCGGACTCATCGGAAAACAGCACCGCGTCGCCGTCGAAGGCAATGCGCAACTCATCACTGGCGGCACGGCTGGCGCCACCGGACAGAATCGTCGCTGCCGCAAATCCGGCGTCCAGCGCGGCGCGCACATCCTCGGCATGCGTGGACAGAAACAGGTCACAGCCGAAGGCCTTGAGGTACGGATACGGACTGCGCCCGCCGACGAAGGCCGCCCGGGAGATGTCCAGCCCATAGTGATGAATCGAGTTGAAAGCGCGCAGACCGGTGTCGGCACTGTTACGCGAAACCAGAATCACCTCGACCCGGGCACGGTCAAGGCGACTGTTGAGGCTCAGAAGTTTTTCCACCAGCGGAAAGGCATCGCCGGGCGCGAGAATCTCGTCTTCGTGTTCGATCTGATATTGCCGATAGGCTTCGACGCCGCCCGACAGGTAGACCTTGTGACTCTCGCTCAGGTCGAACAAGGCGCGAGACGAAATCGCCAGCACCAGTTTGTCATCGATGTTCTTGGCCATGCCTTCCCCCACTCCCGCAAAGAACCGACTCAGGTGTTGCGTCGGTCAATAAAACTCAACGTGCGATACAACGCTTCGATACGCGGCAGTTCACACCCTGCCGCCTTGGCTGCCGCCAATGGCCGGGCATAAATCGCCTGTAGTTCCAGCGGCCGTTTGTGCAGAAAATCGTGGTACATGCTCGGCCAATAGTCGGGCATCTTCTCGGTCATCATGAACAGGTACTCGGCATAACCGGGCGGCATGTCGTGACCACAGGCCTTGGCGCCCAGCACCACTTCGGCCATCAACGCCTGGATCAGCGCGCGACTGTCAGCGTCGGCCATCAGCGGCGTGGTGCCGGCACCGAGCACAACCGAGAGACCGTTGTAGGGAATATTCCAGACCAGTTTCTGCCAGCGAGCCTGTTGCAGGTTGGGCATCGCCTGGGAATCGATGCCGGCGGCACGGAACAGCCCGGCACCCGCCTCGACGATCGCCATGCGCGCCGCGTCGTCCGTTGCCGGGCCACTGTGGTAGCCGACGTTGACCGCGCCCAGTGCCTGATGGGTGATGTGCCCCGGCCCTTCGCGATGCACGCAGATCAGACACAGGCCACCGAGCAGATGCAGGGTCTCGGGCAGCAACTCCCGCAGGCTGTCTTCGACGTCCAGACCGTTTTGCAGCACCAGCACCTTCGCTCCGGGTTTGGCTGCAGCAATGATCGCCGGGGCCAGCCCGGCGCTGCTGGTAGTCTTGGCGCCGACCAGCAGCCAGTCGCAGGCCGGCATGTCGTCGGCCTTGGCGTAGGCTTGCACCGGATTGAGCGTCAGGCTGCCGTGGACCGCACTGTCCACCTGCAAACCACGTTCGGCCACTGCCGAGAATTCGCTGCGCAGCAAAAAGTGCACATCAAACCCGGCTCGCGCCAGCATCAACCCGTAGAACCCGCCGATTGCCCCGGTGCCAATGATCCCGATCACTGGTTTGTTGTCTGCTTCCACCATCTATGGCAACTCCTCTGCAATTCGCCCCAGCGCCTGCGCCACGGCCGCGTTCAGCGCATCGGCGGTCAGGCGCGTATGCATTGCCCCAAAAAACTCGCCGTCGCGCACCACAAACAGCGCCGGCAAATGAAAGACCTGATAGCGCTCCACCAACCCGCCGTTGTCACCGGCATCGATCCAGCACAGCCGATCGACCGCCAGCTCGAAGCCGGGCAACACCTCTCTGGCATAGCGGCAGCTGGAACAGCCGACGCTGGTGAAAATCACCAGAGAAATGCCGCTCATCGCCAGCAGCCGCTGGTCGGCGTCGAAATCGGTCAGTTGCGATTCGACCACTATACTGGGGGAAACAATGTCAAATGGCCGACACAGGGAGTCTGTGCTCATGGGACGTTTCATTCCTCATCCGGACGAAGTGCCTGTCGAATTAACGTTACTCAAGCCCGAGTGCATTTCCAGGCAACAGCTGCACACTATCAGCCTCGGCGGGATCGCTTGCAATTATCACCGTGCCTGGCGCCACGGCACCGCCCTTGAGGTGCGCCTGCCGACGCTCAACGCCGACATCTGTTATCCGGGCTATGTGGCGTGGTGCCTGCGGCGCAAAAAAGGCTATCTGGTGGGGATCGCGTTCACCGATGAGCAGACGCTGTTCAGCGCCCGGATGGGCGAACAGGTGTGCCAGATCGAACGCTATTGCCGCATGAACGAAGCCCACGACGACCTGCAGGATATTCAGGCGCTGGCCCTGCAATGGGTCGAACAACACGCCGACGAGTTCTCCCACGACAGCGTGCGCAAGGCTTTTGCCCAGCCAGTGCTGGATTAAAGCGGCGTTTGCCCATTGTCGAGCCGCGTCTGACGCGCTAAGGTTCGGCTCCCCGACGCGCTTAAATCTGCTGTGCTCCGCCGCGCGGGGATCGCTGGCGGCCGGCACCCGTGACCTGACGAGTAAACGATGGCTGATTTACCGATCAACGACCTAAACGTCGCCTCTAACGAGACCCTGATCACTCCCGATCAGCTCAAGCGTGATATCCCTCTGAGCGACGCTGCCCTGCGCACCGTCACCAAGGGCCGCGAAGTCATTCGCAACATTCTTGATGGCACCGACCACCGTCTGTTCGTAGTGATCGGCCCGTGCTCGATCCACGACATCAAGGCTGCCCACGAATACGCTGACCGCCTGAAGGAATTGGCGGCGGAAGTCTCCGATACCCTGTATCTGGTTATGCGCGTGTATTTCGAGAAGCCACGGACCACCGTCGGCTGGAAAGGCCTGATCAACGACCCGTACCTGGACGACTCGTTCAAGATCCAGGACGGTCTGCACATCGGTCGCCAGTTGCTGCTGGACCTGGCCGAAAAAGGCCTGCCGACCGCCACCGAAGCCCTCGACCCGATCTCCCCGCAGTACCTGCAGGACCTGATCAGCTGGTCGGCCATCGGCGCGCGTACCACCGAATCCCAGACTCACCGTGAAATGGCTTCTGGCCTGTCCTCGGCGGTCGGCTTCAAGAACGGCACCGACGGTGGCCTGACCGTGGCGATCAACGCCCTGCAGTCGGTCTCCAGCCCGCACCGCTTCCTGGGGATCAACCAGGAAGGTGGCGTGTCGATCGTCACCACCAAGGGCAACGCCTACGGTCATGTAGTGCTGCGTGGCGGCAACGGCAAGCCGAACTACGATTCGGTCAGCGTCGCCCTGTGCGAGCAGGCGCTGAACAAAGCGAAGATCAAGCCGAACATCATGGTCGATTGCAGCCACGCCAACTCCAACAAGGACCCGGCCCTGCAACCGCTGGTGATGGAAAACGTCGCCAACCAGATCCTCGAAGGCAACCATTCGATCATCGGCCTGATGGTCGAGAGTCATCTGAACTGGGGCTGCCAGGCGATCCCGAAAGACCTCGCCGACCTGCAATACGGCGTGTCGATCACCGACGCCTGCATCGACTGGGCCGCCACCGAGAACACCCTGCGCAGCATGCACGCCAAGCTCAAGGATGTTCTGCCGAAACGTCAGCGCAGCTGATCAGCGTTTGGCAGGCATAAAAAAACGCCGGGCATTGCCCGGCGTTTTTGTGTGTAGGGGATTTTTCAGATTTTCGCGGCGCGCTTCTGATGGCGCTCCATGTAGCGCTCGACGTAGGAGCACGACGGGATCACCGTGTAGCCCATTTCCTCGGCGTATTGCAGCGCACTTTCGGTCAGCGCTGCCGCAATGCCTCGGCCACGCAGGGCGTTGGGCACGAAGGTGCGATAGATATCCAGGGTCTGTTTCCCCAGATCCATATAGGTCAGGTAGGCACGATGACCGTCCACATTGGTCTCGAACTGATGACCAGCCTGGTCATGGTGGATGGACAACGCCTCGCTCATCACTACTCCTCGCGGGTCTTGAATTCTGACCCCTACCTTACCGATGTTTTTCCGGCGAAGGAACATCTACGCCACCCCGTGCCTGATGGACACCGAGAAGAGCCACACCGATCTCGCGCAACCGAGCACCTGCTAAATAGTAGGCACCATTGGCAAAAATGCTCAAGGTGCGCTCGTCATCATGCTCGTTGACCGGGTGACTCCGAGGGGCGCAGCGGCAGGCGCGGGGACGATCTTCCCAGTGCGCTCACCTGAACATTGCCGGATGTCGAGACTTAAGACGCAGCCTCTTCTTTAAAGTCACCTCAAGAGGGACAAAGATATGTGAGGTGTCATGCAAAATCGGAACAAAAGTGTAGACGAATTCATCTAGACAGACTTGGTGCAAGACGGCAAAAACTGTACAGGGCAATGGGAACTTTTTCTCATTAACCGGCTCAAGCCGGGGCTTGCAGCTGGATATTTTTTATACAGCCCCGTTAAAAGTTGCTCGAAAAAGAATCAACGCCTACAATTTTTTTTGCTTCTTGCGCTACGTCAGTTTACTTACTACAAGTAATGGGTAGTATGTACGCCGGCTATTTCCTCAATCGGAGGAGAAAGCCACTTAATTGAAAGTCCTTGAAGGGGAACACGATGAACAACGTTCTGAAATTCTCTGCTCTGGCTCTGGCCGCAGTTCTGGCTACCGGTTGCAGCAGCGCATCGAAAGAAACCGAAGCACGTCTGACCGCTACTGAAGACGCAGCTGCTCGCGCTCAAGCTCGTGCAGACGAAGCATACCGTAAAGCTGATGAAGCTCTGGCTGCTGCTCAAAAAGCACAACAGACTGCTGACGAAGCTAACGAGCGTGCTCTGCGTATGCTGGACAAAGCTAGCCGCAAGTAATAATCCCTCGGGATTGTTATCAAGCCGACCCAGTTTCTGGGTCGGCTTTTTTGTGCCTGCAGTTTTTGTCCGGGCAATAAAAAACCCGCCGACGCTTCACGCATCGGCGGGTCTGGATCGATCTTATTGCTGCAGGTCGATCGGCGCACTCGAGACTATCGGTGCCGAGGTATTCGGCGTGCCGATTTCAGTTGGCAAGCCATCTTCGGCCGCCACCACATCACGCACTACATCCCAGTTCACGCGCAGGTTGTTGGTCACGTCTTCGCGCTTGAGCATCGCGTTGATCACCGCCGTGTGCTTGTCGACCACCGACGGGTTGCCCTTGTCGTCGATCGGCGTGTGCGCTTCCAGATAGACCTTGCCGCCACTGCTGCCAAACTTGTACGCGTCGTTGAGGATGCGCACCGAAGTGCCGACCGGCACCATCGCCGCCATTTCCAGCACGTTGTTATTGAACATGCGGAAGCAGCCGTGGCTGGTGCGCATGCCGATGCCGAATTTCTTGTTCGAACCGTGGATCAGGTAGCCCGGCGTGCCCAGGGTGAACTTGAACGGCCCCAGCGGGTTGTCAGGACCGGCCGGCACCACGTTCGGCAGCGGATCACCATCCGCGGCGTGCTCGGCCTTGATCGACGCTGGAGGGGTCCAGGTCGGGTTCGGCGTCTTGGCGGTGATGGTGGTGTGCGCGATCGGCGAACCCCAGCCTTCACGGCCGATACCCAGCGGGAAGGTGTACACCACGTTCCGGCCTTTCGGGTAGTAGTAGAGGCGGTATTCGGCGAGGTTGATCACGATGCCTTCGCGCGGACCCGGCGGCAGGATGAATCGCGTCGGCAGGACGATTTCCGTACCGGCGCCTGGCAGCCAGGCATCGACGCCCGGGTTGGCCGCGACCATTTCCGAATAGCCCAAGTCGTATTTGGTTCCCAGGTCAGCGAAGGTGTCTTCGTACTTGGCCTTGATCACCTGCACCTGGCCGATGATGTCCTCACCGGGTGGTGGCAGGGGAAACTCCAATGCAGCAACGGGACCGGCCACACACAGGGCGGCAAGTGACAGGCAGCGGGTGACGGCAGGAAAGCGCGGCAACATCCGGAAAATCCTTCGCATGATCAACAAGGGTATAAGCGCGCGATTGTACACCGCGCTTTGAATATTCGGGGAGACACGAGACCTGTGGCGAGGGAGCTTTCACCCGCAGGACCGCGCAGCAGGCCTTGACGGTAGCCAGCAAACGCATTCATGAAATTGTGTTTAACATTTTTGCGACGGCTGCGCAGCCGGACGGGAGCGAGCGCCCTCGCCACAATGGTTCGCGCGCGGCCCTAGAGTTCGAAACGCAACTCGGGCCAGATCGGCGAGGTGCCGCGCTTCTGCGATTCGAGAATCGCCCGACACAACGAACACAGGCGCTGATCCTGGAACACCCGGCGATCGACACTCGACCAGCGTGGTTGCGCCGGCAGCAGGCTGCCGCACAACGTCCGGTCGGCCGAGCCACCGAGTTCGAGCTGACGGGTCACCAGATGCACCCGTACTTCCTGGCAGGCGAACAGATCCAGCTGTTCGTCAGGCTCGATCAGTTGGTAGGCAAACAGGGACCAGGCAGGACGCGGCATCGGGGGCTCCAAATAAGGGGGCGCCACATTAGCCGAAAGCCTGCCACTAGAAAAGCCTCATAACAGCGGTTTTAGCGTCGGCCAGACATTTTCCAGCAACTTGCCCTGAGCCCCGGCCGCCGGGTGCAGTCCGTCGGCCTGCATCAGGTCGGGATGGCCACCCACACCGTCGAGGAAAAACGGCACCAGCGGGATCTTTTTCTCGTCGGCAAGCTCGCCGTAAACCTTGGCGAAGGCATCGGTGTAACGCTTGCCGTAGTTGGGCGGCAGTTGCATGCCGAGCAGCAGCACCTTGGCACCACTCTGGCGCGAGCTGTCGATCATCGCCGCAAGGTTTTGTTGCAATTGCGTTGGCGGCATTCCGCGCAGGCCATCATTGCCGCCCAGCTCGAGGATCACCAGCTCCGGCTTATGCTCTGCAAGCAGCGCCGGCAGCCGCGCCTGGCCTCCGGCACTGGTGTCGCCACTGATCGAAGCATTGACCACTTTGTCGTCAAAACCCTCCTGCTTAAGCCGTTGCTCGAGCAGCGATACCCACCCCAAGCGGGTATCCAGTCCGAAACCGGCGCTGATACTATCGCCAACGATCAGGACAGTACCCGCCGCTGCGTTCTGGGCCATGCACATCAAGGCCAGGCCAGCACTCAAAAACCACACACGCATCGGATTCTCCATGGGCGCAAGCATTCTCACCGCGAAGAACCTTAGCAAAGTGGTTCCCAGCGCGGAAGGTGAACTGACCATCCTGCACGAACTCAGCCTGGAACTGAACAAGGGCGACAGCCTGGCCATCGTCGGCGCGTCCGGTTCCGGCAAATCCACCCTGCTCGGCCTGCTCGCCGGCCTCGACTTGCCGAGCAGCGGCGAAGTCATGCTGGCCGGGCGAGGCCTGAGTAATCTCGACGAAGACCAGCGCGCACGCATCCGTGCCGAACACGTGGGTTTCGTCTTTCAATCCTTCCAGTTGCTCGACAGCCTCAACGCGCTGGAAAACGTCATGCTGCCGCTGGAACTCGATGGTCGCAAAGACGCCCGCGAGCGCGCCACTGAACTGCTGCAACGGGTCGGCCTCGGCCAGCGCCTGACGCACTCGCCACGCCAGCTCTCCGGTGGCGAACAACAGCGCGTGGCGATTGCCCGGGCTTTCGCTGCCGAGCCGGACGTGCTGTTCGCCGACGAACCCACCGGCAACCTCGACAGCCACACCGGCGAGCGCATCAGCGATTTGCTGTTCGAACTGAACAAGGAACGCGGCACCACCCTGGTGCTGGTGACCCACGACGAACGCCTGGCCCATCGCTGCCGGCGCCTGATCCGACTTGAAGCCGGGCTGCTGGTCGCCCCTCTGGAGCCTTGATGGCACGTCTGCCGCTGTTGCGTCTGTTCAGTCTCGCCATCCGCCAATTGCTGCGCGATGCCCGCGCCGGTGAATTGCGCGTGCTGTTCTTCGCCCTGGTCGTCGCAGTCGCGGCGAGCACTGCCATCGGCTATTTCGGCGCCCGTCTCAATGGCGCCATGATGCTGCGCGCCACCGAGTTCCTTGGCGCCGACCTGGTGCTGGAAGGCAGTTCGCCGGCACGCGTGGAACAGATCAAGAGCGGCACCGAGTTGCGTCTGGCTCATGCGCAGATTGTCGAGTTTTCCAGTGTCATCGCCACTGACAACGGCATTCAGTTATCGAGTATCAAAGCAGTCGACCGCGCCTACCCGCTGCGCGGCGAACTGAAAAGTGCTCCGGCCCCGTTTGCTCCGCAAACCTCTGGCGGTGAACCGCAACCCGGCGAAGCCTGGGTCGAAGCACGTCTGCTGACCGCGCTGGATCTGAAGATCGGCGACAGCATCGATGTCGGCATGAAGACCCTTAAGCTGACCCGCGTGCTGACCTACGAGCCGGATCGCGCCGGCAATTTCTACAGCCTCACGCCTCGGGTAATGATCAACCTCGACGACCTCGCCGCCACCGGCGTGGTGCAACCCGGCAGCCGGGTCAGCTACCGCGAACTGTGGCGCGGCGAACCGCAGGCGCTGGAAACCTATCGGCAACTGCTCAAACCGGGACTGGCGGCAAACCAGCGAATTCAGGATGCCCGCGATGGCAACCGACAGATCGGCGGTGCGCTGGGCAAGGCCGAGCGCTACCTGAACATGGCGAGTCTGGTCGCGGTGTTGTTGGCCGGCGTGGCCGTGGCCTTATCGGCCAACCGCTTTGCCAGTCGCCGCTTCGATGCCAGTGCCCTGCTGCGCTGCCTCGGTTTGTCGCGTCGGGAAACCATGCTGTTGTTCAGCATTCAATTGACTGTACTGGGTCTGTTCGCCGCCCTCAGCGGCGCCGTGATCGGCTGGTTGGCACAACTGGGACTGTTTGCCCTGCTGCATGATCTGCTGCCGGCGGACGTCCCGCCGGGCGGACTGTTTCCGGCGCTGGCCGGGATCGGTACCGGGCTGGTAGCGCTCGCCGGGTTCGCCCTGCCGCCGCTTGCCGCGCTGGGGCGGGTGCCACCGCTGCGAGTGCTGCGCCGCGACATGCTGCCGATTCCGTCGAGCACCTGGATGGTTTATGGCGCAGCATTAGGCGCACTTGGTTTGATCATGTGGCGCCTGAGTCTCGACCTGCTGCTGACCTTCGCCCTGCTCGGGGGCGGCGTCGTGGCGGCGCTCATTCTTGGCGGGCTGTTGCTGTTGCTGCTGAACAGCCTGCGTCGCCTGTTGGCCCGAGCATCGCTGCCGTGGCGCCTGGGCCTGGGCCAGTTGTTGCGTCATCCGCTGGCCGCTGCCGGGCAATCGCTGGCGTTCGGTCTGATCCTGCTGTCGATGGCGCTGATCGCCCTGCTGCGTGGCGAGCTGCTCGACACCTGGCAAAACCAGCTGCCGAAAAACGCCCCGAACTATTTCGCCCTGAACATCCTGCCGGCGGACAAACAGGCCTTCACCGATCACTTGGTCAACGTATCCGCTCAAGCGGCGCCCCTGTACCCAGTGGTGCCGGGACGGCTGATCAGCATCAATGGCGAACCGGTGCAGCAGATCGTCAGCAAGGATTCGGCCGGCGACCGCGCGGTTCAGCGTGACCTGAGCCTGACCTGGGCCGCCGACCTGCCGGCCGGCAATAAACTCACGGCCGGTTCGTGGTGGACCGAGCAGCCCTCGGATGACGTACCGGGCGTGTCGGTGGAAGGCAAAGTCGCCGAAAGCCTCAAGCTCAAGCTCGGCGATCACATGGTGTTCAGCGTCGGCGGGGTCAATCGTGAAGCGAAGGTCACCAGTTTGCGCGAGATCAACTGGGACAACTTCCAGCCGAACTTCTTCATGATCTTCCAGCCCGGCACGTTGAAGGATCTGCCGGCCACCTACCTGACCAGTTTCTACCTGGCGCCGGGGCATGATCAGCAGATCGTCGAGCTGTCGCGAGCGTTCCCGGCGGTGACCATCCTGCAGGTCGAAGCCTTGCTCGAACAACTGCGCAGCATCCTCGCTCAGGTCACGCTGGCGGTGGAGTATGTGTTGTTGTTCGTGTTGGCCGCAGGGATGGCAGTGTTGTTCTCCGGTTTGCAGGCAACGCTGGATGAACGCATTCGCCAAGGCGCGCTGTTGCGCGCACTGGGTGCGGAACGGCAGTTGCTGATCAAGGCGCGGCGCATCGAGTTCGGTTTGCTCGGAGCGGTCAGCGGTTTGCTCGCGGCCATCGGTTCGGAGGTGGTGAGTCTGGTGTTGTATCGCTTTGCCTTCGACCTGCCGTGGCATCCGCATCCGTGGCTGCTGGTGCTGCCGCTGATCGGTGCGGCGCTGATTGGCGGCGCGGGTGTCTTCGGTACGCGGCGAGCGCTGAATGCGAGCCCGCTGACAGTCTTGCGCGAGGGTTGATAGACTCCAGCCTTCGTCACCACAAGAAGTTGCCATGAGCCGTTATCGCCCTCCCCGCACCGCCGGCACCGCGCTGATCACCCCTGAAGGTGAAGCGCGGATGCGCGCCGAATTCCATGAGCTGTGGCATGTGCGCCGACCGCAAGTCACCCAGGCGGTCAGCGAGGCAGCGGCGCAGGGCGATCGCTCGGAAAACGCCGAGTACACCTACGGCAAAAAGATGCTGCGCGAGATCGACAGTCGCGTGCGTTTTCTCACCAAGCGCCTGGAAGCCTTGAAGGTTGTCAGCGAAAAGCCCAGCGATCCGAACAAGGTTTACTTCGGTGCCTGGGTGACCATCGAGGACGAAGACGGCAAGCAGTCGCGCTACCGCATCGTCGGCCCGGATGAACTGGATCTGAAACTCGGCCTGATCAGCATCGACTCACCGCTGGCCCGCGCCTTGATCGGCAAGGCGCTGGACGCTGAAGTCCGGGTGCAGACGCCCACCGGTGAGCAGTGCGTCTATATCGTGGCGATCGACTACCCGTAAATCTCAGCGGCGGGTGATCAAGCCTTGCCGCGCAACGCGGGTCAGTTGCTTGATCATTTCCGGGGCGTCTTCCGCGCTCGGCGCCTGAATCACCGCCAGATCGAAACTGTCGCTGGCAAAACGTGCCAGGGACTCGCCGTCTTCGACAAACTGGATCAGGAACGCGGCAGGCCCGCCACTGCGACGTGGCCAGCCATCGAGATAACGCAACAGCGTCGGCTGGTGTTTGCCGCCAAGCAGGATTTTTGGATTGCGCTGGGTGATATGTGCCGTGATCGGCGCGGGACGTGCTGGAGGGCGTAGTGCATTCATCGTGTCGTGTCTCTGCCTCAAAAGTCTGCATGGCAGGTGAGAGGCAACACCGAACCAGCGCTTTAGCGGTATTTCGAAGCCCTGTTCCGGCTTCTGACGGCAACTGTCTGAGTCACCTGGCGCCCCGCAAGTAGCTGTTTAAATCGGCGCATGAGCAACATCCTAGATAACGTGACCGATGAGTGTCAAGAATCAGCCGCAACAAAAAAGGCCCGCACAATGCGGGCCTTTTGCTGGAGCCAGAGCGCTCAACCGGCGATGGCGCGATCCACCGAAAGCTTGCCAGCGCCTTCGATCATTACGGCGAGGCTGCCACCGAGCAGCGCCAGGGCGAACTCGTAACCGTTGTTGGCCATGAACAGACCATTGCTGATGTGCACGGTGAAGATCGCCACCAGCGAGAGGAAGGTCAGACCCAGCGCAGCCGGACGCACCAGCAGGCCGATGATCAGCGCCAGACCGGCGAAAAACTCGGTACCGCCGGCCAGCGTCGCCATCAGGTAACCCGGGTGCAGGCCGATGCTGTCCATATATTGCGCGGTACCCGCCAGACCGTACCCACCAAACAGACCGAAGAGCTTCTGCGAGCCGTGGGCGGCGAAAATCACGCCGACAGCAATGCGCAGAATGGTCAGGCCGTAACCGGCGCGGGTGAACAGAACCTTGTTGATCAGAGAGCTCATGGTGCATTCCTTGTTGTGCGAGAAGTGTGTTGGGATTGGCCGCTATATTAATCAGTTAAATTCATGTTAAAAGCGCAATTATTCCGCCATTAACATCAACTTATTCGATCATTTCCGTGAGGCAACTTTCTGGCCCCGGGGCTCCAACGACTCTCGCTCCCGGTCGAACGCCAAGTAATACTTGTTCACGCTATTAACATAGCTGACGGGGCCCATGCCCACCTGCTCCATGGCGATGCGCTCGACCTGAAAGAACCACTGGTTCGGATTCAGCCCGCGTCGCCGTGCCTCGGCGCGCATGCCTTGCACACGCTCCGGACCGATGTTGTAGGCCGCCAGGGTAAACGCCATGCGCTCGCGCTCATTGAGTTTCGGGCTGTTGAAAAACTTGCGGCGGATCATCGCCAGATACTTGGCCCCGGCCTGCACATTCGCATCGAGATTCTGGATATTGTTGACGCCAACCCGCTGCGCCGCGGATGGGGTGATCTGCATCAAACCGGTCGGCCCGCCGCCACCGCGGGCACTGGGTTGCAGCGCCGATTCCTTGAACGCCAGCGCCGCCAGATTCAGCCAGTCCATGTTTTGCGCATCCGCGTGTTTCTGCAGGGTCGGGCGCAGTTTTTCCAGACGCTGGCGGTCAGCCTTGGCCAACGGATAGTGCACTTGATAGAGGCGCCGATAGATCCGCAGAAATTCAGCATCCTCGTTCGACGGCCGCTTGTAGCCGACCAGGAAGCGATCGATGCTCGACCGCAGCATCGAAGCATCGCGGCGCACGAACCAGTACTCCTCACCCGGCTCGCTGATCATCAACTGCCGATCAAAACGCAGCTTGGGCAGGATCTTGCCCCAGCGCTCGGCGATGGGCTGCTCGACGATGGTCAGGTGAAATATCCCGCCTTGCACCATCTCCAGCACATCCTCGACCGCGAGAGTGGGATCGACCCACTCGATCTTGATCGGCGCCAGTTTGTGCAACGCAAGTTTCTGATTGAGCTGGCTGACGGCCTCGCCGGCAGCGCTGCCGGTGGGCAACGCCAAGGTCTTGCCGGACAACTGCTCAACCTTGGTGTAGCGACGCTCGCCCTTGATGCCGACCAGCACCAGCGGCACGTTGCGGGCAATCGGCTCACTGCTGGCGACCGCATGGCCCGGCTGCAGATCGAGCAGTTCTCCAGGCGCGACCAGGTCACCTTCGCCGCGCTGCAAGGCGCCGAGCAGTTGATCCTTGGCTTTGGGAATGATCTTGAGGGTGATTTCCTGGCCATCGCGGGCGTGGCCATTGAGGTATTGCTCGAAGGCGCGCAGACGATGGTATTCGACACCGATGGCCTGGCCCTGGACTTCCCCGGAGCTGTTGCGGCTCTGGTTGACCAGCACCCGCAGCACACGGCTGCTGCGTATCTCCGTGAGGTCGCGGACCTTGGCGGCCGGCACGGCTTGCAGTGGCCCGGGCAGGCGCGCAACCGCCGTTATCGGCAGCAGCAGCGACGCACACAACAGGAGCAAAACCGAGGGACGATGCATCCACTCTCCGGAAAGAATACGGGGTGTTTTTCACCGCTGAACGGTCGCAAACACCGACGAAAACAGAGCGCCTGGAGCGCTGGCAAAGTGCGAGAGACTGGCACAGTGATGGCAATTCTGCCAACCCGGGCTGCGTCACGGCATCAAGAGACAGCTATAACTCTTTGTAGTTCTTGGCTTTTCTTATGAATCTACAGCTCTGGTATGCTTTCCGGCCTTCGGCCCGAGGTAGCAACCATGCAACTCATCGATATCGGCGTCAACCTGACCAATCCCAGTTTCGCCGAAAAATATCAGGCCGTGCTCGACCGCGCCTACGCTGCCGGGGTCTGCCAACTGGTGCTGACCGGCACCAGCGTCGAGGGTAGCGAGCAGGCGCTGGAGCTGTGCCAGCAACTGGATGGCAGCGGTCAACGGCTGTTCGCCACCGCCGGCATTCACCCGCATTCGGCCAGCGATTGGAGCGCCGACAGCGCGCGCCGTTTGCGCAGCCTGCTGCAAGAGAAAAACGTGGTCGCCGTGGGTGAATGCGGGTTGGACTTCAACCGCGATTTCTCGCCGCGTCCGCAACAGGAAAAGGTCCTCGAAGAACACCTGGCGCTGGCGGTAGAACTGCAATTGCCGGTGTTCCTGCACGAACGTGACGCCAGCCAGCGCCTGCTGGAAATCCTCCGGGACTTCCGCGATCAACTGCCCGCCGCCGTGGTGCATTGCTTCACCGGCGAGAAAAAAGCCCTGTTCAGTTATCTGGACCTGGACCTGCACATCGGCATCACCGGCTGGATCTGCGACGAGCGCCGGGGCACGCACCTGCATCCGCTGGTCAAAGAGATCAAGCGCGGACGACTGATGCTCGAAAGCGACGCGCCGTACCTGCTGCCGCGCACTTTGCGCCCGAAGCCGAAAAATGGCCGCAATGAACCGGCGTATCTGACCGAAGTGTTGCGCGAGGTGGCGTTGCATCGGGGTGAGACAGAGGAGGATCTGGCGGCGCATTCAACCGCTTGTGCTCGCGCATTCTTCAACCTCCCATCCCTCTCCTGACACAGCCGAAGCCCAATGTAGGAGTGAGCCTGCTCGCGATGGCGGTGTGTCAGTCGATAACGATGTCAGCTGATTCACCGCCATCGCGAGCAGGCTCACTCCTACAAGGGCGGGACGGTGCGGTCTATTGACCCGTATCAAGATCTTCAGACCTGCGTAGCGGCACAATGCTGGCACCTTGCCAAAACTGTTTCCGCTATCAGAGAAGACCTCCATGGGTGCCTGGCTTAGCAACATCTCGCTGAAATACAAATTCTGGGCGGTCAACGCGGTCGCCTTCGTCACCACTCTGCTGCTGGTGCTGTATGCCGTGCAACTCGAGCAACAGGCCCGCAGCCAAGCGTCCAAAACCTCTGCTCAGGCTCAGGCGCAATTGCTCAAGGCCTGGCCGGCCGGGCAGGCGTTGCCCAAAGGCGATCAGGTGTTGACGTTCAAACGCGGGGAAGCGCCGCGCCTCAACGACCAGCCCGTGCTGGAGATCAGCGACAACAACGGCTGGAACGAGATCAATCACCTGCCGCTGTTCGGTAATAACCCGTTGATGGGCGCCGACGTGTTCAGCCGTGCCGACGGCCAGCAAGTGGCGGTCATCGCCTACGGCCCCAGCCTGGCGCAAGTGTTCAGTGAACGCTTTGCCAACTACGCCGTTGCCGTGTTCATCCTGATGCTGGCGATGCTCGGCGCTTCGCAGTTGCTGATCCGCTTCCTGCTCAGCCAACTCAACACGCTGAAAGACGTGATGCTGCATGTCGAGAAAAGCGGCGATCTCTCGGCCCGTGTGCCGCTGGCCTGCAAAGATGAAGTCGGGCAGATGGCCAATGCGTTCAACGCGATGCAGGCCGGTTATCAGCGGGTGGTCACGACGGTTGCCAACACCGCGCGGCAACTGGACGTCGGCGCTGCGCGTCTGGCGGCGAGCATGAACGAAGTGCGCCACGGCATGCTCGGTCAGCAGAGCGAAACCGATCAGGCTGCCACCGCGATCAATGAAATGACTGCCACGGTTTATCACATCGCCCAGCACGCCGGCGCCACCCGCGATCTCTCGCAGACCGCCGATGGCCTCGCTGGCAGCGGCCAGCAAGTGGTCAGTCGCGTGCAGCAGTCGATTGCCGGACTCTCCAGCGGCGTGCAGCAGACTGCGGAGATGATCCAGCGCCTGGCCGAAGACAGCCAGAAGATCAACGGTGTGGTCAGCGTGATTCACAGCATCGCCGAGCAAACCAATCTGCTGGCCCTCAACGCCGCCATCGAAGCCGCTCGCGCTGGCGAGATGGGCCGGGGCTTCGCCGTGGTTGCCGACGAGGTACGCAATCTGGCAAAACGTGTGCAGACCTCCACCGATGAAATCACCACCATGGTCTCGGCGTTGCAGGCCGGTACCCGCGATGCGGTGGACTTCATGCAGGAGAGTTCGTACAAGGCCGACGACTGCGTGCAACAGGCGCAGGAGGCTGGCGAGGCGCTGGCGGAAATCACTGGCGCGGTGGCGCAGATGCGCGAGAGCAACACGCAGATTGCAGTGGCGGCCGAGCAGCAGAGTCAGGTGGCCGAGGAGATGAATCGCGCCGTGGTGAGCATTCGTGATGTGACCGAGAACACCGTGCAGCAGACGGTGGATTCGGCGACCACCAGTAATGAACTGGCGACGCTGGCCGGGGAGCTGAGCAAGGCAATCGGGCAGTTGAAGCTCTGAAGATCAAAAGATCGCAGCCTTCGGCAGCTCCTACAGGTGTACGCATTTCAATGTAGGCGCTGCCGAAGGCTGCGATCTTTTTTGCATCATTACTATGATGCCAATAGCCAACCTTGATTCGCCGCCCCACCCGCCCCGGCCTATTCTTCAACCATGTGTTCAACATGGATCGAGGAGTAGCCAACATGGGCAAACGTCACCCCAATCTTCCCGCGTGGCAATGGCGCGCATACCCGAACAATCACCAGCACCCGGCCAATCTGGTGTTGCACCTGATTGCCGTGCCGTTGTTCATCGTCGCGTTTCTGCTGATCGTCTCCGGGGTGTTCAGCCTGAGCCTGGCGAGTGTCGCCATCGGCGTGATCGGGATCGTCGCGGCGCTGGGTCTGCAGCGCCACGGCCACAGCCTGGAGGCGCAAGCCTCCGAGCCGTTCAGTGATCGCCAGGATGCCGTGTCACGCTTGCTGGTCGAACAGTTCCTGACCTTTCCCCGGTTTTTCCTCAGCGGCGGCTGGTGGCGCGCCTGGCGTGAGCGTCACCGTCGGCATTGAGTCAGGCAAAAATGGTCACGGTCTGCCGACTCATGGCGATCAACTCTCCCTCCGCGCTCCACAGCTTGGCCGCGACGTGACCGTAACCGTCGGCGGCGTACTCGATGTCTGCCAGGTATTTACACCAGTCCAGCGTGCTCAAGTCGCGTAGCGGCTGCACGAATTCGATGGTCCAGGTCAGCGTACTGCCCGGTGCCGGCTTCTTCAGATACGGCAACAGGGCCGGTGGCCACGCGTCCACCAGCGCCAGCAGATGCGCCTCATTGACCGGCTCTTCCTTGACGTCCCCACGCAAGCGCACCCAGCCGCCCATCTGCCGCGATTGATTGCCGGTGAACGGCATGCCGCCGACGCTCCAGCGCATGGCCAGATGACGCATGAACTCCGGGGTTACGCCCTTGATATAGGGCAGTTCCTGGCATTCTTCCCAGTGCTTCATTTCGGCTGCCGGATACGCGGCAACCGCCACTTCCGAAGGTCGTGACGCCCCAAAGCTGCCTTGCACGATCGTCACCACCTGACCGTTCTGCAGGGCGCGGCCCAACACTTGGCTGACCGCTTTGCCTTCGCGCAACACATCGACTTCGAAACTCACCGGCACCTCCGGCTCGACCGGGCCGACAAAGGTGATCGCCAGCGAGCGCACCGGGCGCTCCGCCGGCACTTTCGCGCGCATGGCTTCGTATTGCAGCGCCGCCACCAGGCCACCGAAGCTGGCCCGGCCCTGGCCCCACTCGGCGGGAATGGTCAGTTCTGGCTGGCGACGGACCGCCTCGAGCAGATCGGAAAAGCGCATGACAACCTCAGCAAGCGAAATGTGGATGCCGCGATCTTAACCAGCATGGCAGAGCACCGCAGCGTCTATTCCGGTCAAATGGACTGACAGAAAGGCCTTACCCCGATTTCCTGTTCAAAGAAAAACCCCTGCAGGCGCTGCCGAAGGCTGCGATCTTTTGACCTTCAAAAGCCAAGATCGCAGCCTTCGGCAGCGCCTGCAGGGGTTCAGGTGATATCAGGATTGTTTGAAGCAGCTTGAACTGAGCTTTTCCAGCACCCGGTCCGCCTTGGCTTCAGCCTTGATCAGGCCGGCCTGCCAGGTCGCCACGCAGGGTTGCAGATCGCTTTCCTGCTCGGCCCGCGCCAGCCACTGCCAGCAATCGTGCCAGTCGCCCAGTGCGCCCTGCGCCGACTTCAGCCGTTCCAGCGCTGGTTCGGGCAGACGATCCAGTTCCGGATAGGCTTCGATGCCATAGCGCACGCGCTTGATCAGCAAGCGCAAACGATGTCGGTCGTGGGCTGGATCGTGCAGCGCCTCGTCGAGTTTTTCCCATTGCTTGTGCAGGCGTTTTTCAATGCGCTTGCCCAGGCCCTTGAGCAGGCCCTGGCGCTCGGAAGCGCGCAGGAATCGCGGGAAGGCATCGAGGATGATCAGCAGCGACGCCACTTCCGCGCTCGCGGCCAGGGTCGGATAGGCTTCGGCCATTTGCGCCAAGCGCCGTTGCGCCGCGTGCGGTTGATCGTGCTTTAGCAGATACGCCGCCAGCACCTCACGGTCGCGCCACGGCGTGGTCAACTGGCCCACCGCCGACGCGGCACCCTCCAGTTGCTCGACACCGGGCAAACCACGCAGTGGCCGGAGCAGGCTGCGCAAGCGCCGCACCGTGGTGCGCAAGTCGTGCAGCGCCTCAGGGTCGGTCCGCGCGGTCAAACGCGCCTGACAGGCCAGCAGCCGTACTTCCAGGCTCAGGACATGAGCCACCAACCGATCCACCAACGCCGACATCACTCGCTCCTGATTCCAATGGCCTGAAACACAAGTCTGCCGTTGCAAGACAGCAGCATCCTTGCGTTACGTCAGCAGCTTAGCGTCCGGCGCGGGATTCGCGAATATAGAAACGGGCTTTCTCGGCCTTGTTGCTGCAGCCTTCGAAGCCTTCGAATTGCTGCTGGGTCTTGGCAGCCGTCAGCAACGACAGCGCCTTGGAGTAGCTGACCGTGCCGGCAAACCCTTCGGCCTTGGCCAGGTCCAGTTCATGCCACGCCGCATCCAGCTGACTGCCACAGCTGTCACGATAAGCAGTCTTGCCAGCGCAACCGGCCAATGCCAGCGCGATCAACGGCACACAGATCCAGGCTTTCATCACTTACACCTCAAAATAGGTCAACAGTCGTGCAGTTAAGACGGTGTGGCGAGGAAAAAGTGCCTTGGCGCCCCATGAATCTGCGGTGACGAAAGCATAACGCCGAGTGGTCACGGAGTATCGAAAAAACGACGCCCCTGCCGTCTCGAACGACCCTGCCGATTGTCGCCCGCCCCCGGATGGGTGCATTGTGCAACCTTGTCGGGGAGGAAGTTTGATGAAAAAGCGTGTCGCACTGGTATTGGGCTCCGGTGGCGCCCGGGGGTATGCCCATATCGGGGTCATCGAGGAGATCGAAAGACGCGGTTACGACATTGCCTGCATTGCCGGTTGTTCGATGGGCGCGGTGGTCGGCGGGATCTATGCGGCGGGCAAACTCGAGGAGTACCGCAACTGGATCGAGACCCTCGATTATCTGGACGTGCTGCGGCTGGTGGACGTGAGCTTCCGCCTCGGGGCGATCCGAGGCGAAAAGGTCTTCGGACAGATCCGCAAGATCGTCGGCGAGATCAACATCGAAGACCTGCGCATCCCCTACACCGCCGTCGCTGCCGACCTCACCAACCAGCAGGAAATCTGGTTCCAGGAAGGCTGCCTGCATCAGGCGATGCGCGCCTCGGCGGCGATTCCCAGCCTGTTCACCCCGGTGATGCAGGGCAACCGGATGCTGGTCGACGGCGGCATTCTCAACCCGTTGCCGATCGTCCCGGTGGTGTCGAGCCACTGTGATCTGATCATTGCCGTCAATCTCAACTCGACCAACCAGCGCCATTACAAACTGCCGGTGATCCAGCGTCCGCCAGCGTTTCGCTCGCGCTTCGACAGTTTGATCAGTTCGCTGGGTTCGAAGATGCCATTCCGTCGCACCCAGGCTGAACAATTATTGCGCCTGGAACAGGAAGCCTTGAGGGCCGAGGCGGCGGACATCAACCCGTGGCTAGAAGGTGCCGAACCCGAAGCCCAGCAACCGGCTGCCGCGCCCGAGCGTGAGGGCGCACCGAAATCCGCTACGGGCTCGTTCATCATCGACAACGTCGGGCCCGCGTCACTGCTGGACCTGATCAACCAGAGTTTCGAGGTGATGCAGACCTCGCTGGCGCAATACAAGATTGCCGGGTATCCGCCGGACATCCTGATCAACGTGCCGAAGCGCGTGTGCCGGTTTTTCGAGTTCTACAAGGCGCCGGAATTGATCGCGCTGGGACGCGAGATTGCGCGGGATACGCTGGATCGGTATGACAGCGAACAGAGCAGAGAGCCCTGAAGCTTTGCGTTGCCTCAAGGCCGCCTTCGCGAGCAGGCTCGCTCCCACATTTGGAATGCATTCCCCTGTGGGAGCGAGCCTGCTCGCGAAGGCGCCAGATCATCCAATAAAAAACTAAAGACTGTTCTCGCTCAACAGCCGATACCCAACCCCCGCTTCTGTCACGATAAACCGCGGCCGCGTCGGATCATCCGCCAGCTTCTGGCGCAAATGCCCGACCACAATCCGCAGGTAGTGGCTGTCCTCGGTGTGCGTCGGCCCCCAGATGTCCTTGAGCAATTGCTGCTGGGTGATCACCCGCCCCGGATGCCGCGCCAGTTGCGCCAGCACCGCGTACTCCTTGCGGGTCAGCGCCACTTCGACGCCGTCGAGCAACACCCGCCGATAGGCCAGATCCACGGTGAGCGGACCGAACGTCAGCGCCGCTTGCTGGGCCTCACCGGCCGGCGCCTGACGCAACAAGGCGCGGACCCGGGCGAGAAATTCCTGAATGCCGAACGGCTTGGTCACGTAGTCGTTGGCGCCACCATCCAGCGCCTGGACTTTCTGCCCTTCGCTGGCCCGCACCGAGAGCACCAGCACCGGCGCCGTGGCCCACTCGCGAAACTCGCGCAGCACCTGCTGGCCGTCCATGTCCGGCAGGCCGAGATCGAGCACCAGCAAGTCGGGTTTGTTCAGCGCCGCCTGGGCCAGGCCTTCGGCACCGGTGCCAGCCTCCAGCACTTTGTAGCCTTGCGAGGCGAGGCTGATGCGCAGGAATTTGCGGATCTGCGGTTCGTCATCAATGACCAAAATGGTCGCGGTCTGGCTCATGAATTCACATCAACACAAAAGATTGGCAAGAGAGTAGCGCAGCCGGGCTCAGGCTTCATTGTCCATTCCCGGTTGCGTCTGCAATGGCAGGTGCAGGGTGATGCTGGTGCCGCGCCCGTCGATGCCGTCGGCGACACTGATCCGCCCGCCATGCGCGCCGACCATGCCCTGACAGATCGCCAGGCCCAGACCGGTGCCCTGCCCGCCGCGATCACCGCGCGCGGCGGTGTAGAACATGTCGAAAATCTTCGCCCGCTCGTCCTCGGGGATCCCCGGGCCTTCGTCGCTGACCGTAAAGAAAATCTCGTCGTATGTCGCGCCAGCACTCAGTTGCAAGCGACCGTGCGGTGGTGAGAAGCGTGCAGCGTTTTCCAGCACGTTGACCAGCGCCTGTTCGATCAGCGCCGCATGCACGAACAGCAGCGGCAACTCGGCAGGCACATCGGTGCTGACCTGCAACGGCGCCAACACCGCACGCAGGCGATTGAGCGAACTGCCGACAATGTCGGCCGGCGCCACCCAGTCGCGCGCCAGCTTCAACGCACCGTGGCCGAGACGGGTCATGTCCAGCAGGTTCTGGATGTAGCGGTCGAGGCGCTCGGCTTCATCGCGGGTGCCTTCGAGCAACTCGCGACGATCCTCCAGCGGAATGGCTTCACCGAGGGCCAGCAGGCTGTCGATGCTGCCGCGCATGGCGGTCAGCGGTGTGCGCAAATCGTGGGACACCGACGCCAGCAGCGCACTGCGCAATTGCTCGGTTTCGCCGTGCAGGCGCGCAGCCTCCAGATCATCCGCCAGTTGCGCCCGGGCCAGGGCTTGGGCCAGTGGCTGACTCAACGCGGTGAGCAGGCGTCGACGCTGGCCGCTCAAGGTCTGACCCTCTTTGGCGCAGACCCCGAGCAACGCCAGCGGCCCGTCCTCCACCGACAGCGGCCACCACCACCAGCGACCGAACGGCAGCGTGCCGGTGCCCATGCCAGCCGGTTGATCGTGCTGCCAGGCCCAGTCGGCGGCAGCACGTTCGGATTCGGTAAATTCCAGCGGCCCGCCGGTCTCGACTTTCCAGCCGCCCTGCCCGTCTCGATTGAGCAGGCACAACTGCAGATCGCTCCAGCCATTGAGGTGCTGCGCGGCAGCGCTGATCACCGCCTGACGGTCCGTCGCGGCAGTGAGTTTGCGCGACAGGTCGAGCAGTTCGCTGGTTTCTTCCTGCGTATCGCGCAGGGCCTGCAGCTGCCGGCGCTGGCGTGCGGCGAGGTTGCCGGTGAGCGCCGCCATCAGCAGGAAAAACAGCAAGGTCAGGACGTCTTCTTCGCGCTGGATGGCGAAGGAAAAATTCGGTGGGATGAACAGAAAATCGTAAGTCAGGAAGGACAACGCCGCGCAGGCCAGCGCCGGTCCGAGGCTGCTGCGCACCGCCACCAGCAGCACCGCCGCAAGGAACACCAGCGAGATGTTCGGCAACGGCAAAAGACTCGATACCGCCCACGCCAGCGCACTGGCCAACACCGTGGCCACCAGCGCCAGCGCATAGTCGAACCAGACCAGCGTCGGCGTTATCCGCTGGCGCGGTTGCGGGTGATCATGGTCGTTGTCGAGGACGTTGATTTCCAGGCCGTGAGCCTGCCGCAGCAAACGCGCGGCGAGCCCGCCACCGAACAGACGACGACGCAGACTCGGCCGTGACTGACCGACCAGCACCAGACTGGCGCGGCGTTCGGCGGCATGCTGAATCAGGGTCTTCGCCACTTCACCGGCACGCAGCAACACCACTTCGCCGCCCAGGCGTTCAGCCAATTGCTGGGCGCTTTGCAGGCGCAGCCGCGACTGCTCGTCGCGCACCGTGCCGTTGTCGACATGCACCAGACTCCACGGCAAATGCCGACGCTGGGCGACGCGGCTGGCGTGACGCACCAGGCGTTCAGCCTGCGCATCGCCGTCGACGCCGACCAGCAAACGTCCACGCACCGCCGGGGCGGCCTGGCCCAATTGGCGATAGCCTTGGGCGAGATCGTTATCGACCTGCGCGGCCGCCGTTTGCATCGCCAGCTCGCGCAGCGCGGTGAGGTTGGTCTGGGTGAAAAACGCATCGATCGCCGCCCGCGCCTGCTCCGGCACGTAGACCTTGCCTTCGCGCAGACGCTCCAGGAGCTCGCGCGGCGGCAGGTCGATCAACAGCAGTTCGTAGGCTTCCTGCAGCACCCAGTCCGGCAGGGTTTCGCGCACCTGCACACCGGTGATGCCGCGCACCTGATCGTTGAGACTTTCCAGGTGCTGGACGTTGACCGTGGTGTAGACGTCGATGCCGGCGGCGAGCAGTTCCTGAATGTCCTGCCAGCGCTTGGCGTGGCGACTGCCGGGGGCATTGGTGTGGGCCAGCTCGTCCACCAGCACCAGTTTCGGTTTGGCCGCGAGCAGGCCATCGAGGTCCATTTCTTCGAGCATCACGCCACGGTATTCCGAGCGCACCAAAGGCTGCTGCGGCAAGCCGCCGAGCAGCGCTTCGGTTTCTGCGCGGCCGTGGGTTTCGACGACGCCGGCGATGATTTTCACGCCCTGACGCAATTGCGTGTGCGCGGCCTGGAGCATTGCGTAGGTCTTGCCGACACCGGGGGCGGCGCCGAGGAAGACTTTGAGCCGGCCACGGCCGTCGCGGGGCAGGTCTGCTAACAGCGCGTCGGCGCGGCCGGAGTCACTCATCGGGGTTTGCCTTGTTCGGTTTGAAATTGAGGTGAGGCATTAAAAGATCGCAGCCTTCGGCAGCTCCTACAGGGCTTACGCCGATCCATTGTAGGAGCTGCCGCAGGCTGCGATCTTTTGATCTACAGCTTTTCCAGTGCCATGTTCAACTCCAGCACATTTACCACCGGTGGCCCCACCAGCGGCTGTTCGATATGCGCATCGAGCAGTTGCTGCAAGGTCGACACCGGCAGGTTGCGAGCGGCCGCGACACGCGCCAGTTGATAGGCAATTGCCGCCGGTGGCAAGTGTGGATCGAGGCCGCTGCCGGAGGTGGTCAGCAACGCCAATGGCACCGGCCCCTGGCCTGGCACCTGCAACTTGTGAGCGTCATCGATCACGCGAGTGGCCAGCGCCGGATTGCTCGGCGCGAAGTTGCTGGCACTGCTGGAAACGGTTGCGAAGGCACCCGCCGAAGGACGCGGATGGAACCACGCATCACCGACGAAATCCTGGGCGATCAGCGACGAGCCGCGCACCTTGCCGTCGGCATCGTGCACTAGGCTGCCGTTGGCCTGTTCAGGGAAAGCGACCTGCGCAACGCCGGTCACCACCAGTGGATAGGCCACGCCGGTGATCAGGGTCATCAGCACCAGCAGGCTCAGGGCCGGACGTATCATTGTGGACATTGCAAAATCCTCTTCCAAATTGGCAACGCTGCGCCACCTGTGGCAAGGGAGCTCGCTCCCGCTGGGCTGCGCAGCAGTCGTAAAGCGTTCAATGCGGCGTGTCTGGCGATCCGTGGTGGCCGGGTCGGGTCTGCTTCGCAGCCCGGCGGGAGCAAGCTCCCTCCCCACAAAAAGCGGCGCCCGGCCAGTCAGTCGTTACACCAGATGCAGCGCCGTCAGCAGCATGTCGATCGCCTTGATCCCCACGAACGGCACCAGAATCCCGCCCAGTCCGTAGATCAGCAGGTTGCGACGCAGCAATGCCGCCGCACTCGCCGCCTGCACGCGCACACCGCGCAGGGCCAGCGGAATCAGCACCACGATGATCAGGGCGTTGAAGACGATGGCCGAGAGAATCGCGCTCTGCGGACTGGTCAGGTGCATGATGTTCAGCACGCCCAGTTGCGGGTAGATCGCCGCAAACAGTGCCGGCAGGATCGCGAAGTATTTGGCCACGTCGTTGGCGATGGAAAAGGTCGTCAGCGCGCCACGGGTCACCAGCAATTCCTTGCCGATCTGCACCACGTCCAGCAGCTTGGTTGGGTCGCTGTCGAGGTCGACCATGTTCGCCGCTTCGCGTGCTGCCTGAGTGCCGTCGTTCATCGCCATGCCGACGTCAGCCTGAGCCAGCGCCGGCGCGTCGTTGGCGCCGTCGCCGCACATGGCGACCAGACGACCGTCGTTCTGCTCAAGGCGGATGCGCGCCAGTTTTTTCTCCGGGGTGGCTTCGGCGAGCACGTCATCGACGCCCGCTTCAGCGGCGATGGCCGCTGCGGTCAACGGGTTGTCACCGGTGACCATCACGGTGCGAATCCCCAGTTTGCGCAGCTCGGCAAAGCGCTCGCGAATGCCTGGCTTGACCACGTCCTTGAGGTGGATCGCACCGAGCAGTTTGCCGTCGGCGCAAACCAGCAACGGGGTGCCGCCGCTCTGGGCGATCTTGTCGATTTCCCGCGACAGCGCAGGGGCCAGATCGGAGCGTTGTTGACCGAGGAAGGCAAGCAGCGAATCCACGGCGCCCTTGCGGTACACGCGGCCCTGATAGTCGACACCGGACAAGCGGGTTTCAGCGCTGAACGGCACGGCAGTCAAGGTATCCAGCGCCGGCTCGGTTTGCGGGTGCAGACCGCGCAGGTATTCGACAATGGATTTGCCTTCAGCGGTTTCGTCAGCCAGCGAGGCGAACAACGCGCCTTCGGCCAGTTCGCGACCATTCACACCCGGTGCGGCATACACCGCGCTGCAACGACGGTTACCGAAGGTGATGGTGCCGGTCTTGTCCAGCAGCAGCACGTGCACGTCACCAGCCGCTTCCACTGCACGACCAGACTTGGCGATCACGTTCAGGCGCACCAGACGATCCATCCCGGCGATACCGATGGCCGACAGCAAACCACCGATGGTGGTCGGAATCAGCGTGACCAGCAGCGCCACCAGGAACACCAGCGGCAGGCTGCCGTTGGCGAAATGGGCGAACGGTTGCAGGGTCACCACCACCAGCAGGAAGATCAGGGTCAGGCCGATCAGCAGGATGTCGAGGGCGATTTCGTTCGGGGTTTTCTGGCGTTTGGCGCCTTCGACCAGTGCGATCATGCGGTCGAGGGTCGATTCACCCGGGTTGGCGGTGATCTTCACCAACAACCAGTCGGACACCAGACGCGTGTTGCCGGTGACCGCCGAGCGATCGCCGCCGGACTCGCGAATCACCGGCGCCGATTCACCGGTGATCGCCGCTTCGTTGACCGCCGCGATCCCTTCGATGACTTCGCCGTCACCGGGGATCATCTCCCCGGCTTCAACGCGCACCACATCGCCCTTGCGCAGGTTGGCGGCAGGCACCACCTGGAAGCTGCCATTGGCCAGTTTGCGCCGCGCACTAAGACCTTCGCTGCCCGCCTTGAGGCTGTCGGCGCGGGCCTTGCCGCGACCTTCGGCCAAAGCTTCGGCGAAGTTGGCAAACAGCACGGTGAACCACAGCCACAGGGCAATCTGCGCGGCGACGAAAGTCGGCACGACGTTGTCCGGAATGAAGCACAGCACGGTGGTGAAGATCGCGGTCAGTTCGACCACCAGCATCACCGGCGAACGCACCAGCTGCCGCGGGTCGAGCTTGACGAACGCTTGCACCAGCGCCGGACGCCACAGCGCCGAGATCGCGGTTTTAGGTGCTTCTGCCGACTTGGTCGGCACCGCAGGTTTTGCAGGAACATGCATATTCATGATGGATTCCTTAGAAGCCCATGCTCAGGTGTTCGGCGATCGGGCCGAGCGCCAGGGTTGGCAGGAAGGTCAGGCCGCCCACCAGCAAAATGGTCACGGTCAACAGGGTCACGAACAGCGGACCATGGGTCGGGAAGCTGTTCTGGCCAATCGGCGCGGTTTTCTTCATCGCCAGGCTGCCGGCCAGTGCCAGCACCGGCAGGATGTAACCGAAGCGGCCGATCAACATGCCCAGACCCAGCATCAGGTTGTGAAACGGCGTGTTGGCGCTCAGGCCACCGAACGCCGAACCGTTGTTCGCGCTGGCCGAGGTGTAGGCGTAGAGCAACTGGCTGAAACCGTGCGGGCCTGGGTTACTGATGGTCGCCGCCGGGCCTGGCAGGACCGCCGCGATGGCGCCGAGCACCAGTACGCCCACCGGCATCACCAGCAAGGTCACCACCAGCAATTGCACCTCGCGCGCCTGCAGTTTCTTGCCGAGGTATTCCGGGGTGCGGCCAATCATCAGGCCGGCGAGGAACACTGCGATCAGCACGTTGAGCAACATGCCGTAGAGCCCGGCACCGACGCCGCCGAAGATCACTTCGCCGACCATCATGTTGACCAGCGCAACCATGCCGCTGAGCGGGTTGAGGCTGTCGTGCATGCCGTTGACCGAACCGTTCGACGCGGCGGTGGTGGTCACCGACCACAGCACAGTGGCGGTGGTGCCGAAGCGTGCTTCCTTGCCTTCCAGCGGCGCGGTCTGTTCGACGGCAACGTTGTTCAGCGCAGGGTTAGGCTGATATTCGGCCCACAGCGACGTCGCGCCGCCGATCAGGAACAGTGCGAGCATGCAGGCGATGATTGCGCGGCTCTGACGCTGGTCTTTGACGTAATGGCCGAAGGTGAACACCAGGGCCACCGGAATCAGAATGATTGACGCCAGTTCGAACAAGTTGCTCCAGGCGGTCGGGTTCTCGAAAGGATGCGCCGAGTTGACACCGAAGAAGCCACCACCGTTGGTGCCCAGTTGCTTGATCGCAATCTGGCTGGCGGCCGGGCCGAGCGGGATCACTTGATCAACGCCTTGCATCGTCACCGCATTCACATACTGCGCGAAGGTCTGCGGTACGCCCTGCCACACCAGGTACAGCGCCAGCAGCAGGCACAGCGGCAACAAGCCGTAGAGGGTGGCGCGGGTCATGTCGACCCAGAAGTTGCCCAGGGTCTTGGCCGACTTGCGCCCGATGCCGCGGCACAACGCAACCAGCACCGCGAGACCGGTGGCGGCGCTGACGAAGTTCTGCACGGTGAGGCCGACCATCTGGCTCAGGTAGCTGAGGGTCGCTTCACCGCTGTAGGACTGCCAGTTGGTGTTGGTCATGAAACTGACCGCGGTGTTGAACGCCTGGGTCCATTCCTGGCCCGGCAGGTTTTGCGGGTTCAGCGGCAGGTGATCCTGGAACAACAGGATCGCGAACAGCAGAAGGAAACCGGCGAGGTTGAACGCCAGCAGGGCCAGCGTGTATTTCTGCCAGCTCTGTTCCGCCTGCGGATCAACCCCGGCAATGCGATAGCAGCCGCGCTCGACCGGGCCGAAAATCGGCGTCAGCCAGGTGCGCTGGCCTTCCATCACTTTGTAGTAAAAGCGCCCGAGGAACGGCGCCGGCAGCAAGACCACCGCAAAAAACGCGAGGATCAGCCAATAGTCATAACTGTGCATAGCCGCTCCTAGTTCCGATCCGCGCGCAACAGCGCAACCAACAGATAAATGAACAGCCCGGCTGCCAACAGCAGGGACACCCCGTCCAGAACGCTCATGGAAGATCTCCGTGTTACGGCGTATTGCCGCGTGTGGAGGCATTGTCGGAAAGGAGGCTGTAAAGGAACGAGACCGAGGGGTGCAGCGGGGCATAAAGAAAGCGTAAAGAGTGGGTTTATGCGGGCTTTACAACAGGTTTTTTGCGCCGTCAGGCCGGGCCTCTTCGCGAGCCGGCTCGCTCCCACACGTTGAAATGCATTCCCCTGTGGGAGCGAGCCTGCTCGCGAAGACGGCATAACAGTCAACATCGCACCCAACTGGCGCACAAATATGTTGGCATCCAGCCGCGAACATCCCCGATACGACAGCTTTCAACTCATTACGACTTGTTTCACAGCAATGGCACGCCCACTGCACACGCCCTCCCCCGAGCTTTCCAAACCGTTCAGGGAGCATGCGCATGAACACACAACTCAAACCCACGCTGGGCACATTGCACCTTTGGGGCATCGCCGTCGGGCTGGTGATTTCCGGTGAGTATTTCGGCTGGAGTTACGGCTGGGGCGTGGCCGGTACACTGGGCTTTCTGGTGACCTCGTTCATGGTCGCCACCATGTACACCTGCTTCATCTTCAGCTTTACCGAACTGACCACGGCGATTCCCCACGCGGGTGGGCCATTCGCCTACAGCCGACGGGCGTTCGGTGAAAAAGGCGGACTGATCGCCGGGCTGGCGACGCTGATCGAATTCGTCTTCGCCCCACCGGCCATCGCCCTGGCAATTGGCGCCTATCTGAATGTGCAGTTTCCGGCACTCGATCCGAAACACGCGGCGGTCGGAGCCTACATCGTGTTCATGACCCTGAACATTCTCGGGGTGAAACTGGCGGCGACGTTCGAGTTGATCGTCTGCGTGCTGGCGGTGATCGAATTACTGGTGTTCATGGGCGTGGTCGCGCCGGCATTCAGCTTCAGCAGCTTTGCCCTGAATGGCTGGGCCGGTTCCGACGTGTTCGGTGCGCCAGCGATTGCCGGGATGTTCGCCGCGATTCCGTTTGCGATCTGGTTTTTCCTCGCCATCGAAGGCGCGGCGATGGCTGCCGAAGAAGCCAAGGATCCCAAGCGCACAATCCCCAAGGCCTACATCAGCGGCATTCTGACCTTGGTGCTGCTGGCGATGGGCGTGATGTTCTTCGCCGGTGGTGTCGGCGACTGGCGCACCCTGGCCAACATCAACGACCCGTTGCCACAGGCGATGAAAACCGTGGTCGGCGACAACTCCGGCTGGCTGCACATGCTGGTGTGGATCGGTCTGTTCGGTCTGGTGGCAAGTTTCCACGGGATTATCCTCGGCTACTCGCGACAGTTTTTCGCCCTCGCCCGCGCCGGATACCTGCCGGCCTCGCTGGCGAAACTCTCGCGCTTCCAGACCCCGCACCGGGCAATCATTGCCGGCGGCGTGATCGGCATTGCCGCGATCTACAGCGACGGCCTGATCAACCTCGGCGGCATGACCCTGACCGCTGCGATGATCACCATGGCCGTGTTCGGCGCCATCGTGATGTACATCATGAGCATGCTCAGTCTGTTCAAACTGCGAAAATCCGAACCCAATCTGGAGCGGACTTTCCGCGCGCCGTGCTATCCGCTGGTGCCGATGATTGCGCTGGTGCTGGCGGTGGTGTGCCTGGTGGCGATGGCCTGGTTCAACGCGCTGATCGGGCTGATTTTCCTTGGCTTCATGGCGGTGGGCTTCGGCTACTTCCTGCTCACCGGCCAGTTGCGCGCCGATGCGCCGGCCGATGCGATGCTGACCGGCCAATAACCCATCATGCAGGAGTTGCCGAAGGCTGCGATCTTTTGATTTTGTTTTTGAAAAAGCAAAGTCAACAGATCGCAGCCTTCGGCAGCGCCTACAGGGAATTAAGGCATAGCGGGGATCTCGGGCCTAGAATGGAACCACTGCGAACTGACTTCGCTCAAAAGTGGTATGCAGCATTGCAGGCGAAATCCTCGCCCGTCGAGCTGCCATTAAGGAGAGCCGTTATGCCCTGGTATGCCTGGTTGATTCTGGTCGTTGCAATCGGCTCGATCGTTGGCGGATTGATGATGCTGCGCGACACTGCCAACAAGGTCGAACTGACCGACGAAGAACGCAAGCGCGTTGCGCAGCGCAATGCCGAAGCGGACATCAAGGACGCGCAAGACCGTTGAACGAAAAACCCCGCCTGAATCGGCGGGGTTTGTTTTTTTAGGCACGTTTCGTTGCCGTTACTCGCACATAAGGATCATATTGAACTCAACAACCGAATTTTAAGCAGTAGAAGTACAGTCACCATGTCATTTTCCTTGGTTAAGATGGCGGTCTTGTTGCGGAGAGTTCCACATGCGTTACTCGCAAGATCATAAAGCTCAGACCCATCAGCGAATCATCAAGGAAGCCTCCGCGCGGTTTCGCAAGGACGGCATCGGTGCCACCGGCCTGCAACCGCTGATGAAAGCATTGGGGCTGACTCACGGCGGCTTCTACTCACACTTCAAATCCAAGGACGAACTGGTCGAAAAAGCCCTGCAGGCAGCGAGCGATCAAGTCGACGGCTTGTGCGCCGAGATCTTTGCCCAGGAAAATCCGCTGCACGCGTTTATCGACACCTATCTGTCCGAATGGCATCAGACCTCACCGCACGAAGGCTGCCCGCTGCTGACCATTTCTTCAGAACTGGGCCTGCGCGGGCAGCCTAGCCCGACCAGTGATCATGTGCTCAGCAGTCGACTGGATCAGATCGCAAATACGCTGAACGGCGACGACAGAGCCGACCAGGCCATCGTCATCATGTCGACGCTGGTGGGCGCGTTGTTGCTGTCGCGCAGTGTCGCCGACGTCGAGTTGGCCCAACGCATCCTCGACGTCACTCGCGATCATCTCAAGCAGTCGCAGGATTAAGCCTGCCAACGTTTGAACAACACGCTGGCGTTCACTCCGCCAAATCCGAAACCGTTGGATAACGCATATTCGATCGGCATCGAACGCGCTTGGCCGTGAACGATGTCTACACCTGCGCTCGCCGGGTCCGGGTTGTCGAAATTGAGCGTCGGCGGCACAACCTGATCGCGGATGGCCAACAAGGTGAAGATCGCTTCCAGCCCGCCCGCTGCCCCGAGCAAATGCCCCGTGGCCGACTTGGTCGAGGTCACGGCAATTTTATTTTCAGTGCCGAACAACGCCTTGATGGCAGCCAACTCGCCGAGATCTCCCACTGGCGTGGACGTCGCATGCGCATTGAGATGCTGCACCTGATCCGGCGCGACACCTGCCTGAGCCAGCGCCAACTGCATCGCCCGTCGTGCACCGCTGCCATCTTCCGGCCCGGCGGTCAGGTGATAAGCATCGGCAGTGGTGCCATAACCGACCAGCTCAGCCAAAGGTTGCGCACCACGTGCCAGCGCATGTTCCAGCGATTCGATTACCAGCAGACCGGCGCCCTCGCCCATCACGAACCCATCACGCCCGCTGTCGAACGGTCTTGAGGCACGTTCGGGGGTGTCGTTGTAGCCGCTGGACAGCGCTCGGGCTGCGGCAAAACCGGCCAGACTGACCCGGTCAATACAGGCTTCCGCACCGCCGCAAACAGCGATATCCGCTTCACCGGCACGAATCATCCGCGCAGCATCGCCAATCGCCTGCACTCCGGCAGCACAGGCAGTCACCGGTGCACCCAGTGGGCCTTTCAAAGCGTGCTGGATCGATACATGCCCGGCTGCCAGATTGACCAGAAACGATGGGATGGTGAACGGCGACAGACGACGCGGGCCACGACTGTCGGTCGTGCGTACGGCGTCGGCTATTGCACCGAATCCGCCAACACCGGAGCCGATGATTGTTGCGGTACGCACCTGATGCTGCTCCTCGGACGGCTGCCAACCGGCCTGCGCCAATGCCTGGCGCGCCGCTTCCATGGCGAACAGTATGAAGCGGTCCATCTTCTTCTGCTCTTTGGGCGGCGTAGCAAGGTCCGGATCGAAACCGGCCTCGGCGTCATCCGCCGCCGTTGGCACCATCCCGGCGACCCGGGTCGGCAGATCGGCGCTCACCGCGTCCGGCAAATTGCGCAAGCCCGAGCGCCCGGCCAGCAAACGCTGCCAGACAATTTCGACATCACTGCCCAAAGGCGAAACCAGACCCATGCCGGTGACAACAATTCGACGCTGACTCATACCGCAGTTACCTCTGATCAATTTTTGTAGCGTTGAGCCGCCGAGCTGCGCGACAGATTCGGCGCCATGACATGCCGCGCACGTACAAACGCTTGCCATTCACCTTCGTCCGGCAGCGACGGGATAGTAATCAACTCGCCCTGATCCAGACCGGCCAACGCCGCGTCCACCATCTCGCCGGCCTCCATCACCATCTCCGCCGGAATGCCACTGGCGTCGATGCCAGAGCGCTCCCAGATCTCGGTGCGGGTAACGCCAGGCAACACCGCTTGCACTTTGACGCCGGTGCCTTCGAGTTCGCTGTTGAGCGACTGGGTCAGGCTCAATACGTAGGCTTTGCTGGCGCTGTAGGTCGCGTTGAAGCGCTCCGGAAACAACGCCACCACCGAGGCGATGTTGATGATCGTGCCGCGACCGGCCTTGGTGAAACTGGCCGCGGCGGCCGACGCCAAGCGGGTGACCGCCGTGATGTTGAGCTGGATCAGACGCTCCAGCTGCTCCATGTCGGCATTGGCCAACAGCCCCTCGGTGGCGACCCCGGCGTTGTTCACCAGCAGGCTGATGACCGAATCGCTGCGCAGGCGCTGCTCGACCTTGAGTACGTCGTCTTTGTGGGTGAGATCCGCCTTGAGCACTTCAACCTGTACGCCATGCTCCATGCGCAGCTTACTGGCGGCAGCCTGCAGTCGCTGTTCATCGCGCGCGACCAGCAGCAAATCGTAGCCGCGCGACGCCAAACGCTCGGCGTAAATCGCACCGATGCCGGAAGAGGCGCCGGTGATAAGGGCTGAGCCCTGAGACTGGACAGCATTCATAAATGTGCTCCCGGTGGGCGTAGGTGATGACATGAGGCATGAGTATAGCCATGCCCCTGGAAAATATTACAGATGTAATCTTACAGACTGCAAACGAATTGCGTGGCCCACCGGGAGCTCAGTCTGGGTTCACAAAGAGCCCTCGTTGCCTTTGAAAACCCGAGAGCAGAGCGTTCAGAGGAATATGACAGTTTTGCTGTCAATAGCTTGTGGACAGATTTTAGATACGCGAGAATGCAAAATATTGCTAAATATTTTTCCACAGCGTACTGCGCGGCTTCCGACAGCACCTAATTTTTCAACGTGAGCGTTTAATGAATCTCCCTGCAAAAATACGTTCAGAGAATGAGCATCACGAGATCGATATTCCCGCACTCCTTCGGGATATCTGGAAGCAAAGAGGCATAATTCTGCTATTTACCGGGCTGTCTACGGCAATTGCAGTTACTTATGTTTTAACGGCAAAACCGCAATATAAAGTCCAAAACTACATTACACCTGTTGCCTCTGCAGAACTGGACACGCTGAACGAGTCCGGTCTCTATAAAATTGAGCCGCAAGAAGCGCTAAAACGCGTCGGTTCGTCGCTTGAGTCCTATTATGTACGCCTGCAATTTTTCCAGGCAAATCCCGAGTTGCTATCTCCGCTACAGCGCGATGGGATGTCCACAAAAGATGCACTCAACAGTTTCAACGCAAATGCTTTTTCAGTTGAGCAGATAGACTCTAAAAAAGCCGCCAGTCTTTCCGACGCGATCCAATTTGGCGCGGAGTATCCGTCGGGGATGGATGGCGTTTCTATCGTCAACAACTTCACCGACTTTGTAATCAAGCGCGAAAAAGAAAAAGTCGAAGCAGACTTTAATAAAATCATTGCCAACCGCATCGCCCAGACCGAGAGAAAGCTCGTTTCAAAGAAAGCTGCATATGAAGCTGAAACTGATTCAAAAATTGCAGAGCTTCTGGAGAAAGACCAACTCAAGAAGGAAAACCTTCAGGACGAGCTGAAGGCTCTGCGTCAGCAACTGCAAACTCGTCGGCAGAATCGGATCAAGCAATTGGACGAAGCAATATCCATTGCCAAGAAACTGGGTATTGTCTCCCCGACTACACCGTCCGCGTTTGGTGAAGCATCGCAGACGAGGCAGGGCAATATGATTCGTACCGAGGTGAGCAACCAGACAATACCTTTGTACTTCATGGGTCAATCGGCACTGGAAGCAGAACGCGCAACACTGGTTTCACGAAACTCTGATGATTTCACCGAAACTCGCGTTGACGAAATTCAGAAAGAGCTCAGTCTGCTCGCCAACAATCGTCAGGTTGCGTTACTTAAACAACGTAGAAACGAGGAACTGTTTCTCAAAGGCCTGAGTGATATACGCGAGGAACTGGCGCATCTAAAAAATCTTCATGTCGACTTTGAACAATTTGATCTGGTTAATATCGACAGACCAGCGTCGCCACCCCAATCACCGATAAAACCGAAGAAAGCATTGATCGTGGGCTTGGGCTTGGTGTTTGGATTGTTGCTCGGCACAATGCTTGCGCTGGCACGAATAGTTATGTTTCCGAAAAAAAGGGTTGACCAGTGACCAGCAGTTAGCATATTACTATTGAACGAGTCAGTAATAAAAAAGCCGATCAATGATCGGCTTTTTATATCTTTATTAATTTACTTCCAACCTGTCACGATTCCTTTCCAGAATTGCTTTCCCGATTCCCTTGACTTCAAGCAGTTCATCCACTGATGCAAATGGTCCGTTATTGTCACGGTACGCAACAATCGCCTTGGCCTTTGCCTCACCAATACCACTCAGCTCGCGCTGAAGCGTGGAAGCGTCTGCAGCATTGAGGTCAACCTTATCAGTATTCGCTTTAACAACCGAGTCCATCACTACGGAAGACTCGACAGGCGCCGTTTTAGCCTCCGGAGCAGCGATAGCGGCAATCGATGCTCCGCTTAGAAGGGCAAATACCAGCGAGTAAAAGTAGCTTGTACGCATAAGATGACGCTCCATGACATTAATTGGGAAGCAGCTTTTCCTAAGCTGCTTCCCAAATTTAGTCGATATGCTGGAGCTGTCAAAAACGCCTACGTTACCGAATGTGAAACGATCAAGGCTCCAATCGGCGCTGCTGGTAGATCCAATCGACAATGTCACCATCAGGAGCGTAACCGCTGACGGTTTCACGAAGAAGCTGGCGAACGCGAACGTAGTCATCCTGCTCGACTGAACTGAGCAATTCAGTCAGCTTGATTTTAAGCACGTCCCAGGGCAGATGATCCTCGTTGGCAGTCATGATCATCGGATGTTGGGTGGCCGCCACGTTATCGCCGATCAGCAACTCTTCGTAGAGCTTTTCACCAGGCCGCAAGCCAGTGAACTCTATGGAAATATCGCCATGCAGATTCTTTTCCGAGCGAACGCTCAAGCCTGAAAGATGGATCATTTTTTCGGCGAGCTCCACAATTCTTACCGGCTCCCCCATATCCAATACAAACACATCGCCTCCCTGCCCCATCGAGCCGGCCTGAATAACGAGCTGAGCGGCTTCTGGAATGGTCATGAAGTAACGTGTGATCTTTGGATGGGTGACTGTCAAAGGCCCACCAGACCTGATCTGCTTATAGAACAACGGTATTACCGAACCCGAGGAGCCCAGCACATTACCGAATCGCACCATAGTAAAGCGCGTCTTGTTAACCCTGGAAACATTGGTCACGTCACCGAAGAGAACGGGGGCGAGTTCCCTGCTGAGTGCTTGTAATGTCATCTCGGCCAAACGCTTTGTACTACCCATTACATTTGTAGGGCGCACAGCTTTATCTGTAGAGATCAAAACAAAATTGGCGACACCTGCCATCAACGCTGCCTGCGCAGTATTGAGCGTGCCGATTACATTATTAAGCACACCTTCGGCGATATTGTGCTCAACCATTGGAACATGCTTGTAAGCTGCCGCGTGATATACCGTGTCGACGCGCCAAGTTTTCATGATATCCAGTAACTTATCTTGATTTCGTACTGATCCTAGAATGGGTAGAAGACGAACGGAAAGAGATTCTCTAGCGACTCTTTGTTCAAGCTCGGAGAGGATGCTGTAAAGGTTAAACTCGCTATGCTCAAACAGGAGAAGCATCTTCGGACGTAAGGCCAGAATCTGTCGGCAAAGCTCCGAGCCGATTGATCCTCCGGCACCTGTGACCAGGACCGATAAACCCGTAACGCAGTGTTCCAACAAATCGCCCTGCGCCGGAACGGCATCACGTCCCAATAAGTCGGCGATGTCGACCTCTTGGATATCATCAACTTTAACCCTGCCACTGGCTAGGTCCATAAATCCTGGAACACTTCGGACATGGAGCGGAAAGCCTTCAAGGAAACCAAGAATTTCACGACGCCGGCCACGACTTGCAGAAGGAATCGCTAACAGAATTTCCTGAGCCCCCGTGTCGTCGATCATTTGCTGGATGTGTTTCGGCTTGTACACCTGAAGCCCGGATATAACTCGATCAGCAATGCTCTTGTCGTCGTCTATGAACGCTACCGGGCGCATGATACGTCCCATGCGAAGCGCAGCAACTAATTGGTTACCCGCGGCGCCGGCCCCGAAAATAGCGACTCTTGGCAAGCCGTCGTCCCGACTAGTAAAAGGTACGTGCTGCGCGGCAGCGAACCAATCACCCAGAAAGTATTGACGCATAGCCAATCTCAAACCACCGATCATGATCATGCTCAACCACCAATAGTTGAAAATGATCGAGCGTGGGACCAGTGTCTGGTGGTTGCTATACCAAAATACAATCACGCCGAGTATCAATGACGACAAACTGACAGCCTTGATAATCGCTACAAGTGCGTCGTTGCCAAAATATCGCATCACGGCACGATACATTCCAAAACGAATAAACAGTGGTATACCCACCACCGGCGCGATCAAGAAAAGCCAAGTGTGAGCTATCAACGGGTTTACCATATCGTCGATACCAAGCCGCACCAAAAAAGCCAACCACAGCGCAGCCCACACCAAGACGACATCCGCCGAGACCTGAATGAAGCGCTTTTGCCGGCGTGGCAACCCTAGCAACAGTGTGCGTAACTTATCCATAACTCCGTCGTACACCTCGTACTGCCCCCCTGTTGAACGCTTGTGACGAGCCAGACGCACTCGCCACTTAAAAAACTCTGAATCTCTCAGCGAGGGCTAGATTTTATCTCGAGCTCACCCGCACGGAATTTCACCGCCAGAACAACCAAAGGAACATAGGCAATTATCAGACCTAATGCACCATCTAAGTTGAAGTAGGAAACACACAGAGCGATAGGTAGCAACCACCCTAGGTTAATTGCTGCGACCGCTATGGTCACAGGCAGGTGCTTGCGATATCGGCGTGAAGCGAACTGGTAGGCATGGCTACGATGGGCTTCGTAAACCTTGTCTCCACGGAGAAGACGTCGTATCAAGGTAAAAGTGGCGTCAACGATGAACACGCCTAGCAGAATCAACCAGGTCCAAAGCAGATGCGGCGCTATCCAGGCAGCCTGAATAGAGATCACGCCAAGAACTACGCCCAAAAATCCACTACCCGCATCCCCCATGAAAATACGTGCTGGAGGAAAATTCCAGAATAAAAATCCTGTCACCGCCAAAGCCAACATACTCGGGATCCAGATATGGGATTCGAATCCATTCAAGTAATAAATCAGGCAAGCTCCTAGACAGGCCGAGATGGCCTCAACACTGGCGATCCCATCAATCCCGTCCATAAAGTTATAGAGATTCAACATCCACACTAGATAGATGGCAGCCAAAAAATGGCCGAGCCAACCAAGATCTACGCTCAGTCCCAGCAAACTGACAGGAGGCATGCCTCCCAGCCAGAATAAAGCCCAGGCGGCTGCAAAAAAATGCCCAAGCAATCGCCAACGGGCAGCAATATGACCGTGATCGTCCATGAATCCGATTATTGCGACTATTGTCCCGCCCCCCCCCATGCCAATCAGCAGCGGTAGCGCAACCAAATGCGCCCAAGCCAAAACCGGCAATACCAACAAAAAAGCTATAACTATCGCTACCCCACCACCGCGCGGAGTGGGCATCGAGTGAGAACTTCGGGAGTTTGGAACATCGAGAATGCTGCGAGCCAAAGCATAACGTCGCAAAACCGCTGTCAGAATCAACGACACTAAGACCACTGTCGGTACCAACCACCAATAGATCATTTTATTCTACTTTCTCGAAAATGTTGTGCAGTGACTTTTAGTGCTTCATTCACAGAAACTGGAGGAGACCAACCCAGTAGCACACGTGTCTTAGTGATATCTACACGCAATGATCCACACAAACGATTGGATATATCCTTTCTACCCAGCGCTGCTGCGCCAAACTTGAATGTCCATGCCGGTACAGGTAAGAGACGGGGCGGTCGGTCGAGAGCGAACGCCATTTTTTTCAGCAGCTGCGTAGTTGAAAGATCTTCGCCATCGCTCACTAAAAAAATTTGATTAGAGGCGGCCGGATGACGGATACAGACAAGAATCAAGTCCACTAGATTGTCAACAGCGACGAGACTGCGACTATTGTGAATTGCTCCAAAAGGCAAAGGCACACCTTTGTCAAGCCATTGCATCATACTTTGGAAATTAGCCTTCACGCCGGGGCCATAAACCAATACTGGCCGAATGATGACAACTTCCATGCCGGTTTCGACCGCCAGCGCTTGAAGAGCTTCTTCTGCTTCCTTTTTTGAAATCCCATAAGGATCCACAGGAGCGGGTACATCATCCGGCGAATAAGCAGTATCTATCGAGGTTCCTTCGCCGTTGACTTTGATTGAGCTGATGAAGATAAATCGCCGGACGCCTCCTGCAGCAGCCTGCCTAGCCAGATTCAAAGTGCCTTCAACATTAATCTGTCGAAATGCAGCTAAAGGATCAACCGCTGTGTCGGTCATTACATGAACACGAGCCGCCGAATGTATGACTACGTCTACATCGGCAAAACTTCCTTGCCACTCAGTGGAGCCGTCGATAGTATCAATATTGATTTTTTTTATATCGCCGACAGGTGTCTCCGATCCTTTACGTAAAGGAGCAATAACCGCATAACTTTCACGGACCAGACGACCAAGTATTGCCTTACCAACAAATCCAGTGGCGCCGGTTAAAAAGATGGACCTCGACATTATTTCACATCCTTGCGTAACGTCCCAGAGTGAAACAAGTCTTCTAGACGTTTTAATAGCGTTTTTTTAGAAAAATGACTTAAGTAATAAGAGCGACCCAGCCGCCCCATTTCTTCGCGTTGCACCGCATCAGTCATTGCCATTTTCAAAGTAATGTCGGCAAGTGATTGGGCATCCCCTGACGCACAAGCGTATCCACACCCAGACTCTTCAATAATCTTGGCAGCCTCACCATTAATCATGCCTAAGACAGGCTTGCTAGACGCTAAATATGCCTGAACTTTTCCAGGAACCGTTTTTTCAAAAACGTCGTTTGTCTTCAACGACACAAGTAATGCGTCCGCACAAGCAAATATTTCCGGCATAGCGCTAACAGGGTGGCGACCTAACAACAACACATTTCGCAAATCTCTTGCTTCAACTTGCTCACTAAGCCATTTACTCATGCGCCCATCGCCAACTATAACCCAACGGACGGATGCTGTATCTTTCAATAATTCTGCAGCTTCTAACACTGCGGGCAGATCCTGTGCATCGCCCAAGTTGCCGGCGAAGACAACAGTAAAGTTAAAGTCATCTCGCTTTAACAAATCGGATGTCTTTACAGAAACATTGGAAAAATCATCCTCGGCCCAACTGGGAAAGTAGACCAGGCGTTCCGTATCAATATGGTTTGTGCAGTACTTTATTACATCATCTGAAAACCCGTTAGACTGTAACAGCAAGTAATCGGCACGATTATAAATCCACGAAACGACCTTCCCTACCATGGCTAAAAGGGTGGGACTTCGCAATACACCCACGGCTCGAAGGGTCTCCGGCCACAGATCGAGAACCCAAATATAAACCGGAGCCCTTTTCATTCGGCCGATCAAAATAGCAGGTATCGCTGCCATAATTGGTGAGACAGCATACACAAAAATGGCATCAAACCTTTCATTGCGTAATTTAGCTGAACCAAATACAGAAGCGCTGATAAAAAAAGAAAGGTAATTTAGTACCAAGCGAATACTATTTTTACCACGAGCGATAAGAGGAACGCGAACTACACGCGCACCAAAATAACTCTTGAACCCCTCGGGATCGCTTTTATACTCAGGAAACACCGTCCCTTCAGGATAGTTTGGCATCCCCGTCAATACAGTTACCTCATGACCGTTATCAGAAAAATCGCGCACCAAATCATTGATGCGCATATTTTCAGGCCAAAAATACTGAGTAACTACTAAAATCCTTAATTTATTATCAGACATTCCTGCAGCTCAGTTTAGTATTTCTTCCAAACAACACGATTCACATAGTCAATATAGCTGTGAACTATTCGAACTACTTTATCGGCTACATTCGGCATACTATAGTCCGCTACAAGTCTCAGACTGCGAACTTCCCCTCTGCTTTGCCCTTCAAGTACTTGTAGAGCCTGCATGACCCGCTGAGACTCAAGACCAACCATCATTACGGCGCCCTCTTCCATACCTTCTGGACGTTCGTGCGCTTCACGGATATTCAACGCCGGGAAATTAAGAATCGACGATTCTTCATTAATCGTACCACTGTCAGAAAGTACCGCCTTGGACTCTAATTGCAGCTTGTTGTAATCTTTAAAGCCAAGTGGCTTCAATAGGCAGATGTTCTTATGAAATTTCGCACCCATTGCGTCAACACGTTTTTGCGTCCGAGGATGAGTGGACACAATAATTGGATAATCATACTGAGTCGCAACAGCATTTAGTACGGCTACTAGCTTTCCGAAATTGGTATCGGAATCAATATTCTCTTCTCGGTGCGCACTTACAACAAAATATTTACCCGACTCAAGGCCAAGTCGCTCAATAACATCCGAAGCCTCAATACCTTCTCGATAATAATTGAGCACTTCAAACATTGGACTACCAGTTTTAATAACTCTATCTGGCGGCAGCCCTTCGCTCAGCAGATAGTCACGCGCAATGGTGCTGTAGGTTAGATTAATATCTGCTGTGTGATCGACTATACGTCGGTTAATTTCTTCGGGTACACGCATATCGAAGCAACGATTGCCTGCTTCCATATGAAACGTCGGAATTTTCCGTCGTTTAGCGGGAATTACAGCCATGCAGCTATTGGTGTCGCCCAGCACAAGAAGAGCCTCAGGCTTAACCTCTGCTAATACACGATCAACAGCGATGATGACGTTACCAATGGTTTCTGCACCAGTCGCACCTGCAGCATTCAGAAAATGGTCAGGTTTCCGAATTCCGAGATCCTGAAAAAAAATTTCGTTCAATTCATAATCATAGTTCTGACCGGTGTGTACCAATATATGGTCGCAGTCTCTATCCAGAGCAGCCATAACCCGCGACAAACGAATAATTTCTGGGCGAGTACCCACTACGGTAACGATTCTCAATTTTTTCATTTTTAAATGTCACATTTTAATAAGTGATAAAAACAATCGACAATTCTAATCTCCAACCGCCATGAACGCCATCCATTGGCAAGCAAGAAGTCCAACTGGGACCATTACTGGACGGGCGGACACGATTCTGAGCCGCTAAATAGCCGAATTGAAGCTCGAAGAGCCACATCACTCCAATGTAGGTTCAGCCAAGTCGACCTGGAAAAGCACGTCAAATCGCAACCAATCGGAAAAAACGATATCAACAAAACATTCAATAGCGAACAACTATCAGACCACAGAACCATAATTAGTATAATAAATTGTCGGAAAATAAAGTTAGCCCGATCACAGCCTTTAAGGGGGGTGAGATTAGCGTAAATACGACGCCGTCCTGCCTGATTTAAAAAACAGAACGGCGCCTAGACTAATCTAAGCCTGAGTACCAACTGGATAAGTATAGGTATCAGGGGCTTCGCGATCGAAAATTTCGTTCGCCCAAAGCATCACGATCATCTCCTCAACTCCCATATTGGTAATGTCATGACTCCAACCGGGAACTGTTTCGACGATTTCCGGTTTGTCTCCGGTGGTCACCAACTCATAGAACTCACCTGAGACAATATGCCGAAAGCGGAAGCATGCCGTGCCCTTAATGACGAGGAATTTCTCGGTCTTTGAGTGATGGTAATGCCCTCCACGCGTGATCCCAGGGTGCGCAGTAAAGTATGAAAACTGTCCGGCATCTTTGGTTTTGAGCATCTCTACAAAGACGCCACGCGGATCACCGTGCTTGGGAACTTCGTAAGTAAAATCTTCCGGCGGTAAATAACTCAGGTAAGTGGAGTACAGAGCTCTGACAAATCCCGTACCTACCGACTCGGTAATCAGCGACTCACGACTTTCACGAAAGGTAGTCAACTGCTTGGCAATTTCACCGACCGAAACATTATATTGCGGTTCAACAGTAACAAACGGCGCACCTGATTTCCGGCCTTCCATTACATCAACAAAACATGAAATGACATCATCGATGTAAACTAAGTTAATGCGCGCAAGCGGATCATTAATCGTAATTGGCAGATCACGAGCAATATTATTACAAAACGTTGCAACTGCCGAATTATAATTCGGGCGGGCCCACTTTCCAAAAACGTTGGGCAAGCGGCATACGTGAACATCCGAACCATACTCTGAGCTAAGATCAAGCAATATTTGCTCTGCGCCCAGCTTGCTTTGCCCGTATGCATTATCCAATCCAGCTTGAGTGGACGAAGTATATAAAACAGGAACTTTTCGACCACTTAGTCGAATAGAATCACAAAGTTCGCGAGTCAGATCAGTGTTACCAGCATAGAACTCTTGCGGGTTCTGTGGACGATTGACACCAGCCAAATGGAAAACAAAATCAACTTGAGCCACTAGCTCTGGCAGGCTTTGAAGCGCATCTTCACGAGTAAAACGGAGCACCTCAACATCCGACTTCTCGCTCAGATGCGAAATAAGATTCTGGCCGACAAAACCATTGGCACCTGTAATCAGAACCTTCATCTCTTATTCCTCGGGTGTCGCGTGCTCGCCACGCTGAATAGCGCGCATAAAGTTCAACTTGAGAAGCAACTTTTGCATTCCTTCCACATCAAGTCGCTCAGTATTGTGCGAATTATAATCTTCTGTACGGGAAATCTTAGTTTCCCCTTGTTCGACAAACTTAGCATAATTCAGATCACGCAGATCTGGTGGGACGCGGAAATAGTCGCCTCGGTCCTCAGCACAAGCCATTTCTTCACGGCTGAGCAACGCCTCAAAAAGCTTCTCGCCATGACGAGTACCGATCACTTGAATAGGGTGATCCGGAACGTTAAGCATATTAACCAATGCTTTTGCCAATACTTCCACGGTAGCCGCAGGAGCTTTTTGGACAAACATATCACCATTTGTTCCATGCTCGAACGCGTACAAGACCAGGTCGACAGCATCCGCCAAGGTCATCATAAAACGGGTCATGTTTGGATCGGTCAGACTAAGGGGGGTACCCGAACGAATCTGATCTACAAACAATGGAATTACAGAACCACGGGAAGCCATTACGTTACCGTAACGTGTACCGCAAATAACTGTATTGTTATCGTTGCGCGATTTGGCAACCATCACTTTTTCCATCATTGCCTTGGAGATACCCATTGCATTGATCGGATAAACAGCCTTATCAGTACTCAAGCAAACAACGCGCTTGACGTTATTCTGAATTGCCGCCTCTAGAACGTTATCAGTACCCAGGACGTTAGTTTTGACAGCCTCCATGGGGTGAAACTCGCATGAAGGAACCTGTTTCAACGCGGCAGCGTGAAAAATATAATCTACTCCACGAGTAGCGTTGAGAACACTTTGAAAGTCTCTAACATCACCAATGTAGAATTTCAGTTTGGAATTTGCGTATTTTTTACGCATGTCATCTTGCTTTTTTTCATCACGACTGAACACGCGGATTTCTTTGATATCTGTATCAAGAAAACGCTTTAGTACAGCATTACCAAAGGAGCCAGTACCGCCGGTGATTAGAAGCGTCGAGTTATTGAAAGAAATAGCCATGAGAAGACCCTACTTATAGTGATGAAATGATAATACTTCTTGCGTTCTCAACGCTCAAGTATTTTTCGTAATACTGCCGACCATTGGCTCCTAGCGCCTTGCACAGTTCAGCATCATTAATCAACAAATCCAATTTGTCTTTTAGTTTGGCAACATCTCCAGCAACGACCGCAAATCCGGCACAAATTTTATTTTCAAGAATATCTCCAAAATCTGTGACTGGATCCAAGGACGCGAGCACAGGGAGAGAGACCTTAAAATAATCCAATGATTTGGAAGGAAAGCTTGGAACAGTCAATTTTTTTGAAAGCGAAATCAAACCGACATCACAGGCCTGTACCACATGCTGATACTCATCCCGGGGAACGTAATCGATAAATCTTATATTACGCAGGCCGCGATTTACGGCAGACGTCTCTAGCCTTTCTTTCTCAGTTCCTCTCCCTATGAAGAGAAAAGTTATATCACTGCCAGAATAAAGCTCGGCCAAATCGAGAATATTATCCAACTCCTGAACAATAGACATAGCCCCACCATAAACCGCAATAAAACCGGTAGAGGGTAGGTGATACTTCGCCCGAATCGCCGACCTGTCTACAGGATCAACTTGCTTGATTTTGGCCCAAAGCGGCAATATTTCCACACGCTTAGGATCAACTTCAGGGAAGTTGTCAAACAGAAACTTCGCATTGCCATCTGTCATACAACCAATACGATCGAAGCTTTTATACATCAACTGTTCGAGATAACGAAAAAAACCGAAGAAAAATTTATTCCGTATAGCACCAAGATCTTTGAGATAATATGGAAAAAAGTCCCAAAGCACCAAATAGGTCTGGGAATTATATTTCTTCCGAAAATAACGCGACATTCCCAATATAGTTACACAGGGTGTATTGGCGATTAATAAATCGCATTTCTTCACATGCCTCTTAACCTCATGACGAGCGAAGAAAGGGAACAGAAAAACCTTAAGCGCCGTGCCGACGACGCCAGTATTATAAAAAAATGATGGAAGCTTGACTCTGATAACATCTATGCCATCAATCATCTTGGCAAAGGAAGCAGGCTCATTTTTCAACCAGGAAAAGACAACTACTGAAATTTTATTTCCTTCATCAAGCAAAGAATAGGCTAACTCATTGGTCAGCCAAGCATCCTTCTTATCATCTGCATATTTAGTTGTAAGCAAAACGATATCTTTACTTTTCTTCATTATTTGGACCATAGTACGTCTAATTGGTTAAGCAAATCGTTAGTGCGATCCTGCCCAGTTGAATTTGTATGATCGTAAAACATCTGACTTTGATAGGGTATATAAACTATCGAAAGCGGACTTGAAAGAAATCTATAGAACGGCAGATATGCAATTATTGCAATGAGGAACACCATAACAAAACGACTTGCATATGTTAATTTTTGCAAAGCCTCAAGGGCACCGCCCACTAGAAAAATTGCAAAAAAGAATTGATAACGAGTAGATAAGGTAGGAAATCCAAATATAATCAGAGGTATTAAGACCCCTAGAAATGCCAGCTTATAAGTGAGCACGTCTGTGCTTTTGAATTGCTGTTGACCAGTAACAGACTCACGCTTCACCCAAGCCAAATATACACATACAAAAAATACTAAAGAAATAATTGCAAATGCGCCTCGATAGGCAAAGGAAGCATTAAAAACATCACGATCAAGATAAATCATATATTTCGGATTTACATAAACAATTAAAATCTCAACAACACCTCGTATAATATCAAATGAAGAAATATACAGCACTACCGATATCAAAAAAACCAATAAAAATGTCACTCGCCCCAAAGGAACCGTGCTTACCAGAATAAGCAACAAGATTCCACCTGCGACTGAATAATGGAACGAACAAGCTATCGCAAAGAGAACAATACCAACAAACTTACTACCCGAAAAAAACTTATAAACACCTATTAAAAAAATGCTTACTGCAAGACCTTGGCGAAGCAGGGAAAATGTCGGTATTAAATAAAAATCTGGAACGGAATACATTACCGCCATAACAACCAAGCAGTAGCGAGGAAAAAAACGCCTGACAGCCAAAGCAATAAATAAAACCTCTGATATACTAACCACAGCGGAAAACTGCTCGAAAGTCAACCCTATACTCGTTGCAATCTGAACAAGCCATCCGTATCCGAATTCAAATTCAAGATAAAACGTTTCACCATTAGCTACTGCGGCGTAATGGGCTTCATAAATAGGCCAGTCGTAGCCAGTTTGAAACTTAAGACCTACAAAAAATGCGAGCAATATTACTTGCACAAGAAAAAGATAGACAGAAGCTTTGCTATTTTTTCTTAGCGAAAAAATAGCCAACAACCAAACCAAACCATATACAACGTTATACTGGGTCATACCTATCTTTCTTATCTGATTGTGAAGTTTTGTATTTCCCCGCAAAAAACCATATCAGCACCACAAACAGGGAAATACCTCCCTGCAATACATATCCAAAAGCCATATTCTGAAAACCATAAAAACGAAAGAACATCACACAAAAAGCCAGATACAGCAATGCACTGAATACCTCATAAGCGATGTAAAATTTTACATGCTGTTTGGCTATCATTATATAAAGAAAAACCCAGCTCAAACATTTCAGACCATCACCAACCACATATACTTTCATAACTCCAGCCGCCTTAGAAAAAGCGTCACCATAGACAAGAGATATCGCAAAATCCGCAAACAAGATAATTGAAGCAACCATCATTAAGACGAAGCCAAAAGCCACACCGCCAACCTTCAGCACCATTCGAGTCAGGTTACTATTCTCTTCCGAACTGTACTTTGGTAGCAATAAAGTAGAAAACAGCACACTACAAATACCCATGTATATGTCAGACAACCGGGTGGCCGCATACCATACCCCCGCCTCCGCTAATGAGCCGTTAATAGCTATATAATCCCGCAGAGCTATTTGTACCCCATAGACAACGATTACCGACCCTAAAGCCATGAATGAATATGACAACAACACTTTTATAGTCTTTATATCCAAGACCATTAAATTAAACTTTGGAAGCCGAAATCGTGCAGGCAAAAGCAACACAAAAAGTCCAGCGATGACTGGAGCTAACGCAATAGAGTAGATCGCCCCAGACTTTCCGAATGAAATCGCTAGAGCACACGTTGACAATGCCGTAAGTAGCGCAGTTATAACAGAGAACCAAAAATATTCGTTATATTTTTGACAACCGTTAAAATAAGAGACAAATAAATTATTCAAGCCTAAAAAAAATGCGCCTAACGGCAAAAGCAGTAACGCTCGACCCCACTCCCCTTGCAAGAAGAAATTTGATATAACATCATCAGCGAAAAGCAGAATAAGAAAAAAAGAAAAGCTAAAGGCTGTAAGCAATACTAATGAAGATTGCAAAGCTCGCTCTTTTGGAGTTTTATCTTCAGCTATTAGCTTAACTACACCGGTGGTAGTTACCGATGATGCACCAGCACTAAGAATTTGAAGAAAAGCTTGTATCTGTCCGACCACTGCCATTCCGTTAGGTCCGACATAAAAAGCAACCACCTTCAGAGACGCGATAGCAAATATTAACTTGAAGATTGCCTGAAAACCAATATTGATGATTGGCTTAATCATTCCTCTCTGCATCCCTGTCCGACAATCATAATCTTCCGCCTACCACATCTTCAGAAAAAAAACAACACAGTATAGCTCGTTGCTGCATTAATTTAATTTTGGACACCCTCAAAGCATCCAAGCAGCACGGCTCTACGTCGGCCATTATCTCTCAGATATAACAATAGCGTTACCAGATTTTTTATATGCATCATCCTCAGCCAACTCCACACGCAGGGCAGCACATTGTCACTCGAAAGAAACGAACCCAGCACCTCGAAAAGCGTCAGCCAATACTGAGAATCTCGGAAAAAACGAATTTTTACTCAAGAAAATTTAGCCACGCCCGCTCCAACCATAGGGAGTGAACCGTGCTGAGGCAGCTGAGGCACTCGACGTAGCAAATCGAACGCCCCACCAGAAGAGGAAAATATTAGTTGTTTGAGCGCAACAAAGGTAAAAAATGCCTACAGAAAACCACCAGCACCGCTAAGAAAATCCCAAGCCCGGCCCCGAGCATTAATATCGACAACTTATTCGGCTTGATCGGACTATCAGGGTCGTCAACCAACCCATCCTGGCGAAACACCGCCACACTACATGGATCGATCTTAAGATTTTTCAAAAAAGAATACTTGACTTGAAGAACTCGAAGATTCTGAATAAAAGGATCATCGGATTCACGGCTTTCCAACCCTTCAATTTCAGCCTGAAGAGCTTCACTTCCACGCATGTACAAAGCTGGACTGTCCACACCTAGAGATAATTCCGCCGGATTTTTGCCACTTATAATAACTGGCTTAGTTAGCCCTATCGACTTGGCAATTGTAAGAGCTTCTCCCAAAACTTTTATCCTATCCTCTCGTTCACGACGTGCACTTTCACGGAGACCATTAATTTGCTGTTCCAGGTTTCTTGCTCTAACTTCAGCCTCTCGGACAACGTTTTTGATCATTTCATTTTTTGCAGCATCACCGGCCTTGCTAACATAAGATCGCGCCCATTGACTTGCCTCAGCAGGATCATAGCTTTGCACAACGACTGAATAATGATCAGGATTTTCTTTACTTCCAGCAGCAACAACGAGCCGCTTCGAGAAACTTTGATAAAGTCGATCACGAGATGTCTTACGAGCTGCTTCACTCAACGAGGGTAAATAGACCTCTTCGAAGAAAGTCTGGCGCAAAGACTCGCTAAAAATATTACGGGTAAAAACATCAAAAATATCTTTAACAGCAAATGGGGGTAAATCAGAATTCAATGCCCTACCGTAGTTGAAATCGGCAATGTCATTCTGGGTAGGAGGTGACATATAAACTCTAGCTTCGTACAGAGGTTTTGCGGTAAAGGCATAAGCTGCTGCACCCATTAGCACTAGCATCGTAATACCAGCGACCATGAATTTTTGAGCCCAAAGCACCTTGATTAACATAACAATATCTATTTCATCGCTGTTTTTTGAGGCGGCTGAGATCTGTGACATGGAAAACAGTATCCTTATTTGTAAATTAATAACCAGCCACTCAAAACAAAGTGCTCAGCATTGAAAAGCTACTTTTACTCATCCCTAAGAAAATTTTACTTTAAAACGTAACAGGCGCTAGCCTCGGGGCTTTTTGGAGCGAAAATACCAGCTTAGCAACGGTCCAACAGCCAATCCAAATAATAATGGCAACAATATATAGAGTGAGACGGGGAGCCTAGGCATCAGCCACCCCAAAAATTGCACCTCAACTGTCTCCTGGTTTTCAAGCACGAATGCAATTATCGAAACCGCCAATAGCATCAGAAATAGAGAGGATAGGTAACGAAACGCTGCATTGCTCCGACGCTCGCGAATCACAACGCCTCCCCCTCATCTTCATTCACTCGATCCCGAAGCTCCTTACCTGGCTTGAAATGCGGAACAAATTTCCCATCAAGACTGACGGACTGACCGGTCTTAGGATTGCGACCTACACGTGGCGCACGATAATGCAGGGAAAAGCTGCCAAAACCACGAATCTCAATACGATCACCCGTGGCCAGGCATTGGGACATTTGTTCAAGCATGGTCTTGATGGCCAGCTCCACATCCTTGGATGAGAGTAGCCCTTGATGGGTGACAATTCGTTCGATCAACTCCGACTTCGTCATATTTTTCCCTTCTTTTTCAAGCAGCTAGATCAGCGCTTGAAAGGTTTTAGCACGCCCGGAAGATTTTGAACAGCCCAGGGATTGACATATCTTCCTCAGCGTTGAAACGCCCGCTTTCAGGACACAGAAGCACCAAACCGGATCAGAGCGCATTCAGCGACACATCACGAGCATGGTTCGAGTGACGTAGCCTGCGGGATTGAAGCCAAATGGAAACTCATCCTCATCCTTTGCAGCGTCAGATCGGGTGATGACCTTATAACCTGCCCCCTTGCACTCCTTCGCCGCACGCTTTTGGCACTTCTCCCACCCCGAACCCAGGCCGGAGCAGTCGATCTCGATACCGCTGACGCCACGCACTGCATGCGTCTTCGCACTCGTTGTGCAGCCGGCCAGCACCAACACCGCCATAAAGACTATAAATCTGTTCATCCACTTCCTTATGCCAGGCAACGCCCGACTACTGCACGACTAATACCCAGCTTAGTCGCGAATAGGCGATTGATCCGATTAAAGAAACAGACCACAACGAATAACGATTGGTTTCACCGGAAAACCAACACACCCAAAGCGTTTCGCACCAAATCGCAGGCACAAAAAAGGGCGACCGAAGTCGCCCTTTTTTATGATCAAGCAGAACTTAGTTCTGTTTGGCCATTGCTTGCTTCAGCAGAGCAGCCATAGTGGTATCGGCTGGAGCTTCCTGAACGGAGTTCAGGCTCTGGATAGCTTCTTTCTCTTCAGCGTCGTCTTTCGACTTGATCGAGAGCTGGATTACGCGGCTCTTGCGGTCAACACTGATGATCTTGGCTTCAACTTCCTGGCCTTCTTTCAGAACGTTGCGCGCGTCTTCAACGCGGTCACGGCTGATTTCGGAGGCTTTCAGAGTCGCTTCGATGTCGTCAGCCAGAACAATGATGGCGCCTTTGGCGTCAACTTCTTTCACGGTGCCTTTAACGATAGCGCCTTTGTCGTTAACCGAGACGTACTCGGAGAACGGATCGCTTTCCAGTTGCTTGATGCCCAAGGAGATGCGCTCGCGCTCTGGGTCAACCGACAGGATGACGGTGTCCAGCTCGTCGCCCTTCTTGAAACGACGTACGGCTTCTTCGCCCACTTCGTTCCAGGAGATGTCGGACAGGTGAACCAGACCGTCGATGCCGCCGTCCAGACCAATGAAGATACCGAAATCGGTGATCGACTTGATGGTGCCGGAGATCTTGTCGCCCTTGTTGAACTGGCCAGAGAAGTCTTCCCATGGGTTCGACTTGCACTGCTTGATGCCCAGGGAGATACGACGACGCTCTTCGTCGATGTCCAGAACCATAACTTCCACTTCGTCGCCGACTTGTACGACTTTCGAAGGGTGGATGTTCTTGTTGGTCCAGTCCATTTCCGAAACGTGTACCAGACCTTCAACGCCTTCTTCCAGCTCAGCGAAGCAGCCGTAGTCGGTCAGGTTGGTTACACGCGCGGTAACGCGAGTGCTTTCTGGGTAACGGGCTTTGATAGCAACCCATGGATCTTCGCCCAGTTGCTTAAGGCCCAGGGAAACACGGTTGCGTTCGCGATCGTATTTCAGAACCTTGACGTCGATTTCGTCACCAACGTTGACGATCTCGGAAGGATGCTTGATGCGCTTCCACGCCATGTCGGTGATGTGCAGCAGGCCGTCCACGCCACCCAGATCGACGAATGCGCCGTAATCGGTGAGGTTTTTGACGATACCTTTGACTTGCTGGCCTTCCTGCAGGGATTCCAGCAGAGCTTCACGCTCGGCGGAGTTCTCGGCTTCCAGGACGCTGCGACGGGAAACGACAACGTTGTTGCGCTTCTGGTCCAGCTTGATGACCTTGAATTCCAGCTCTTTGCCTTCCAGGTGCGTGGTGTCGCGCACTGGACGGACGTCAACCAGGGAACCTGGCAGGAACGCACGGATGCCGTTAACGTCGACAGTGAAGCCGCCTTTAACCTTACCGTTGATAACGCCCTTGACCACTTCCTCAGCTGCGAAGGCTGCTTCCAGAACGATCCAGCATTCAGCGCGCTTGGCTTTTTCACGGGACAGCTTGGTTTCACCGAAACCGTCTTCAACCGAATCCAGAGCTACGTGAACTTCGTCACCGACATTGATAGTCAGGTCACCAGCATCGTTGTAGAACTGTTCCAGCGGGATGAGTGCTTCAGACTTCAGGCCAGCGTGAACGGTTACCCAGCGAGCTTGGTAATCGATATCAACGATAACACCGGTGATGATGGAGCCTGCCTGAAGGTTCAGGGTCTTTAGGCTTTCTTCAAAGAGTTCCGCAAAGCTTTCGCTCATTTTAATTCCTGTAGATGAGGGCGAAGAATACGCCCATCTCCACACCCCAGACGGTGTGGGTTAGTTTCATTTAAAAGAAGCGCTGCAGGACTATGACTGGTCCCCTGCGGCCTTCTTGGTCACCCGGCGATATCGCGAATGGCGATCTCGCTCATGATGCGTTCAAGCACCTGATCGATGGACAACTCCGTGGAATCCAGCTGTATCGCGTCGGCCGCCGGTTTGAGCGGGGCCACTGCGCGCTGGGTATCACGCTCGTCGCGTGCACGGATCTCATCTAGCAGACTCGACAGACTAACACCCTCGACTTTGCCCTTCAACTGCAAATATCGGCGGCGCGCTCGTTCCTCGGCACTGGCGGTGAGGAAAATCTTCAGCGGGGCATCCGGAAACACCACCGTCCCCATGTCCCGGCCATCGGCCACCAGGCCCGGCGCCTCCTGGAAAGCACGCTGACGCTGCAGCAGCGCCTCGCGCACCGCCGGCAACGCAGCCACCTGAGAAGCGCCGGAACCGACGCTTTCAGTACGGATGACGTCGCTGACTTCATCACCTTCCAGAATGATGCGCTGCAACTGACCGTCGGTCGCCGCGATAAATTGCACATCCAGATGAGCGGCCAGTTTCTTCAGCAGCTCTTCATTGGTCAGGTCGACACCATGGTTGTGCGCCGCGAACGCCAGCAGGCGATACAGCGCACCGGAATCCAGCAGATTCCAGCCCAGACGTTTGGCCAGGATCCCGGCGACCGTGCCTTTGCCCGAACCGCTTGGCCCATCGATGGTGATGACCGGTGCAATGTTTTTCACGACTGAGCCTCTTGAGCCACACGAATACCGACCTGCGCGCACAGCGCAAGGAAGTTCGGGAACGACGTCGCGACGTTGGCGCAATCATGGATGCGGATCGGCGCGGTGGCGCGCAGCGAAGCCACACTGAAAGCCATGGCAATACGGTGATCGCCGTGACCATGCACTTCGCCGCCGCCGATCTGGCCACCATCGATGATGATGCCGTCCGGGGTCGGCTGGCATTTCACGCCCAGTGCCAGCAAGCCATCCGCCATCACTTGAATGCGGTCCGATTCCTTGACGCGCAGCTCTTCAGCGCCAGTCAGCACGGTACGGCCTTCGGCACAGGCAGCTGCCACGAACAGCACCGGGAATTCGTCGATGGCCAGTGGCACCAGCGCTTCCGGAATCTCGATACCTTTGAGTTTAGCTGCCCGCACGCGCAGGTCGGCTACAGGTTCGCCGCCAACTTCACGCTGGTTTTCCAGAGTGATGTCCGCGCCCATCAGGCGCAGGATGTCGATGACACCGGTACGGGTCGGGTTGATGCCGACGTGTTCCAGCACCAGCTCGGAACCTTCGGCGATCGAGGCCGCCACCAGGAAGAATGCCGACGACGAAATGTCGCCCGGCACTTCGATATGGGTCGCGGTCAGCTTGCCGCCGGACTCAACCGACGCGGTAGCGCCATCGACGCTGACCGGATAGCCGAAACCACGCAGCATGCGTTCGGTGTGGTCGCGGGTCGGAGCAGGCTCGGTGACCGTGGTTTTACCTTCAGCATACAGACCGGCGAGCAGCAGGCAGGACTTCACCTGCGCACTGGCCATCGGCATGGTGTAGGTCAGGCCTTTGAGCTTGTGCCCGCCACGAATGGTCATCGGTGGACGACCTTCGGCAGCCGTTTCGATCACGGCGCCCATTTCACGCAGTGGATTGGCCACGCGATTCATCGGACGCTTGGACAGCGAAGCATCACCCGTCAGGGTGCTGTCGAAGTCCTGCGCAGCCAGCAGGCCGGACAGCAGGCGCATCGAAGTACCGGAGTTGCCCAGATAGATCGGGCCCGGCGCAGGCTTCAAGCCATGCAGGCCGACGCCGTGAATGGTCACGCGACCGTGGTGCGGGCCTTCAATGACCACGCCCATGTCACGGAACGCCTGCAAGGTGGCCAGGGCGTCTTCACCCTCAAGGAAACCTTCGACTTCGGTCACGCCTTCGGCCAGCGAGCCGAGCATGATCGAACGGTGGGAAATCGATTTGTCACCTGGTACGCGAATCCGACCGGACAGGCGGCCACCAGGTTGAGCCAGGAAAATCAGATCGTTGGAATTCATAGCGTCCACATAGGCCCTGCGGGCCAGGATTTTACTGAAATGCTCGCGGGCAACCCGGGCGCGCGTGAAAACGCCCAACAATTGGTGCCCATCCCCTGCATCGACCGCGTCGCGCAAGGCGTCGAGGTCGCTGCGAAATGTATCGAGTGTGCGCAGAACAGCCTCGCGGTTGGCAAGGAAGATGTCGTGCCACATAACCGGGTCGCTTCCGGCGATTCTTGTGAAATCGCGGAAACCGCCGGCAGCGTAACGGAAGATCTCAAGGTTTTCATTGCGTTTGGCCAACGAGTCGACCAGACCGAAGGCCAACAGGTGCGGCATATGACTGGTCGCAGCCAGCACTTCATCGTGACGCTCGACCTGCATGTGTTCCACGTCGGCGCCCAATTCGCGCCACAAGCGATCAACCACCGCCAGCGCCGCCGGATCGGTTTGCTCGAGCGGCGTGAGGATCACCTTGTGCCGACGGAACAGCTCGGCATTCGAAGCCTCCACCCCACTCTGCTCGGAACCGGCAATCGGGTGACCCGGCACGAAACGCGCCGGCATGCCGCCGAACGCCTCGGTTGCCGCGCGCACCACATTGCCTTTGGCACTGCCGACATCAGTCAGAATCGCCGGGCCCAGATCAACGCTCGCCAGACGGGCCAGCACTTTCTCCATGGCCAGGATCGGCACCGCCAGTTGAATCACGTCGGCGCCCTGACAGGCAGCGATCAGGTCGTCTTCACAACGATCGACCACACCCAACTCCACCGCCAGCTTGCGCGATTGCGGGTCGAGATCGACCCCGACCACTTCGCGGCAGATCCCACTTTCACGCAAACCTTTGGCAAACGAACCACCGATCAATCCCAGACCGACCACCACAAGGCGACCGATCATAGGTGCAGCAGATTGCAGAGCAGTGACATCACCCACGAGCCAGAACCTTACGCAGCGCTTCGAGGAAGCGGCTGTTTTCCGCCGGCAGACCGATGGTCACCCGCAGGTGGTTCGGCATGCCGTAGTTGGCCACCGGACGCACGATCACGCCTTCACGCAGCAAGCCCTGGAAAATCGGCGCGGCTACCTGGCCGAGGTCGACACAGATGAAGTTGCCTTTTGACTCGATCCAGCTCAGACCCAACTCACGAAAACCCGCCTGCAACTGCTGCATGCCGGATTCGTTGAGCTGACGGCTTTGCGCCAGATACTCTTCGTCCTTCAAAGCCGCACAGGCAGCGGCCAGAGCGAGGCTGTTGACGTTGAACGGCTGGCGCACGCGGTTCAGTACGTCCGCTACTACGGCGGTGGACAAGCCATAACCCACGCGCAGCGCCGCCAGACCATAGGCCTTGGAGAAGGTGCGCGACACCAGCAGGTTCGGGTACGCCGCGAGGAAATCCAGACCGTCCGGCAGTTCGCTGCCTTCGGCGTACTCGATGTACGCCTCGTCCAGCACCACCAGCACATGCTCCGGTACGTCCTGCAGGAACTCGTCCAGCGCTTCGGCACCGAACCAGGTGCCGGTCGGGTTGTTCGGGTTGGCGATGAACACCACGCGGGTATTGGCATCGATGGCCGCAAGCATCGCCGGCAGATCATGCCCCCAGTCTTTGGCCGGAACCACTTTGGCCTCGGCGCCGACGGCCTGGGTCGCAATCGGGTAAACGGCGAACGCGTGCTCACTGAACACGGCGTTGAGACCCGGCGCCAGATAGGCACGCGCCACCAGCTCCAGAATGTCGTTGGAACCGTTACCCAGGGTGACCTGGTTCAGCTCGACGCGGCACTGCTCGGCCAGCAGGGATTTCAGCGCAAAGCCGTTGCCGTCCGGATAACGGGTCAGCTCGGCCAGCTCTTCGCGGATGGCGGCCAGCGCTTTCGGGCTGGCGCCCAGCGGGTTTTCGTTGCTCGCCAGTTTGACGATTTTCGCCGGATCCAGATCCAGCTCGCGCGCCAGTTCGTCCACAGGCTTGCCCGGAACGTACGGCGAAAGTTGTTGCACGCCCGGCTGTGCCAGAGCGAGGAAGTTGCCACTCATTTGCTACCGCCCTTAGAGAACTGCTTTCGGGTAGGAACCCAGCACTTTGAGTGCTACTGCTTCCTGACTGATCTTTTCCAGCACCCCCTTGATCAACGGATCACGGTGGTGGCCGACGAAGTCGATGAAGAACACGTAGGTCCATTTGCCGCTGCGCGACGGACGGGTTTCGATCCGGGTCAGATCGATCCCGTTGTCATGGAACGGCACCAGCAGCTCGTGGAGCGCGCCAGGTTTGTTGCTCATCGAGACGATGATCGAAGTCTTGTCGTCGCCGGTCGGCGGCACTTCTTGGTTACCGATCATCAGGAAGCGCGTCGAGTTGTCCGGACGGTCTTCGATCTTCTCGGCCAGACGCGTCAGGCCATACAAGCCTGCCGCCATGTCGCCAGCAATCGCCGCCGAGTTCCACTCGCCCTTGACCCGCTTGGCCGCTTCGGCGTTGCTCGACACCGCCACGCGCTCGACATTCGGGTAATGCGCGTCCAGCCACTTGCGGCACTGGGCCAGCGACTGGGCATGGGAGTAGATGCGGCTGATGCTGTCGGTCTTGGTGCTTTCACCGACCAACAGGTGATGGTGAATGCGCAGCTCGACTTCGCCACAGATCACCATGTCGTGCTCGAGGAAGCTGTCGAGGGTGTGATTGACCGCGCCTTCGGTGGAGTTTTCCACCGGGACCACGCCGAAGTTCACCGCACCCGCCGCCACTTCACGGAACACTTCGTCGATCGCCGCCATCGGCTTGCTGATCACTGCGTGGCCGAAGTGCTTCATGGCCGCCGCCTGGGTGAAGGTGCCTTCAGGGCCGAGGTAAGCCACTTTCAGCGGCTGCTCGAGCGCCAGGCACGAGGACATGATTTCGCGGAACAGCCGCGCCATCTCTTCGTTGCCCAGCGGCCCCTGATTGCGCTCCATCACCCGCTTGAGCACCTGAGCTTCACGCTCGGGACGATAGAACACCGGCACTTCGCCTTCGGCCAGCGAGGCCATCTTTACTCGCGCGACTTCCTGGGCGCAACGCGCACGCTCACTGATCAGCTCGAGGACTTTGCTGTCCAGAGCGTCGATGCGAACGCGCAGTGCCTTGAGTTCTTGCTCGGACATCAGCCGTGTTCCTTCTCGAATTCAGCCATGTACGCCACCAGCGCGTTAACGGCGGTGATGTCGACAGCGTTGTAGATGGAGGCGCGCATGCCGCCCACGGAGCGGTGGCCCTTGAGGTTGAGCAGACCGCGCTCATCGGCACCAGCGAGGAACGGCTTGTCCAGACGATCGTCAGCCAGACGGAACGGCACGTTCATCCACGAGCGGTCCGACTTGTTGATCGGGTTGCTGTAGAGACCGCTGGCGTCGATGAAGTCATACAGCGTGCGCTGCTTGACGTCATTGAGTTTGGCAATCGCTTCGACGCCGCCCTGCTCTTTCAGCCACTGGAATACCAGGCCGGACAGGTACCAGGCCAGGGTCGGCGGGGTGTTGTACATCGAGCCGTTGTCGGCCGCGACCTTGTAATCGAGCATGGTCGGGCACAGGGCACGGGCCTTGCCCAGCAGGTCTTCGCGAACGATGTTGACCACGATGCCGCTCGGGCCGATGTTCTTCTGCGCGCCGGCGTAGATCATGCCGAAACGCGAGATATCCACTGGGCGCGAGAGGATGTCCGAGGACATGTCGGCCACCAGCGGCACATCACCGGTTTGCGGGATCCACTGGAATTCCAGACCGCCGATGGTTTCGTTCGGCGCGTAGTGAACATAAGCAGCGTCTTTCGACAGGTTCCACTCGTTCTGGCCCGGGATGGCGAAATAGTCGTAAGGCTTGGCAGTGGCGGCAACATTGACGTGGCCGTAGCGCGAGGCTTCTTCGATGGCTTTCTGCGACCAGATACCGGTGTCGATATAGTCGGCGCTGCCGCCTTCAGGCAACAGGTTCAGCGGAATCTGCGCGAATTGCTGGCTCGCGCCACCCTGCAGAAACAGCACTTTATAGTTCGACGGGATATTCAGCAGGTCACGCAGATCCTGCTCGGCCTGGGTGGCAATGGACACGAACTCATCGCTGCGATGGCTCATTTCCATGACCGACAGACCCTTGCCGTGCCAATCAAGGAGTTCACCCTGAGCACGTTGCAGGACAGCTTCAGGAAGCGCCGCAGGACCGGCACAGAAGTTATAGGCTCGCTTGCTCACATCCAATCTCGCTCTGATTTGGTGGTATCACGCAATAAATCACATCAATCAACACAGGGCTCCTGCTGAGGCAGGAACTCTGTGGGAGCGAGCCTGCTCGCGAATGCATCACCGCGGTGCTTCAGAGTTACCGCAGCGCCTGCATTCGCGAGCAGGCTCGCTCCCACAAGGGATTTCCCTGAAAATCGAAACTTTCCGTTCGGACAAATAACAAGGGGGCGAATTTTCATCCGCCCCCTCGCTTGTCCGCTTATTCCTGCGGCTCTTCGTCAGCTGCGGCGTCGAGTTGCTGGTCCTCGGCAACGTCGTCGATTACGACATCTCCCTCGAACTCGGCACCCTCTTCACCTTCAAGCTCTTCGCCTTCGACTTCCGATGGCTCCTGAACCCGCTCCAGACCGACCAGGGTTTCATCCTTGGCCAGCTTGATCAGGGTCACGCCCTGGGTGTTACGACCCAGGCTCGACACTTCGTCGACACGGGTACGTACCAGGGTGCCCTGATCGGAGATCAGCATGATTTCTTCGCCGTCGAGCACCTGAACCGCACCGACCAGACGGCCGTTACGCTCGTTGCTGACCATGGCGATCACGCCCTGACCGCCACGCTTGTACTCAGGGAACTCGGTGATCGCGGTGCGCTTGCCATAACCACGCTCGGAAGCGGTGAGGATCTGGCTGCCTTGTTCCGGGATCAGCATCGAAATCAGCTTCTGACCTTCCGGCAGACGCATGCCGCGCACACCACGAGCGGTACGGCCCATGGCACGGACGTCGGACTCTTTGAAGCGCGTCACTTTGCCGCCGTCGGAGAACAGCATCACTTCGCGCTCGCCATCGGTGATGGCCGCGGAGATCAGCACGTCGCCTTCGTCCAGTTCCAGCGCGATCAGACCGACGCTGCGCTGACGGCTGAAGGACTCCAGCGGGGTCTTCTTGACGGTGCCATTGGCGGTTGCCATGAAGATGTAGTGACCTTCGGTGTACTCCTCGACCGGCAGCATGGTGGTGATGTATTCACCGTCATCCAGCGGCAGCAGGTTGACCAGCGGACGACCACGGGCGGCGCGGGACGCTTCCGGAATTTCGTAAGTCTTGAGCCAGTACACCTTGCCCTTGCTGGAGAACAGCAGCAGCGTGGTGTGGCTGTTGGCAACCAGCAGGTGAGCGATGTAGTCCTCATCCTTGACGCCAGTCGCCGACTTGCCTTTACCGCCGCGACGCTGCGCCTGGTACGCAGCCAATGGCTGAGTCTTGGCATAGCCGCCGTGGGAAATGGTCACGACGCGCTCTTCTTCCGGGATCATGTCACCCAGGGTCAGGTCGAGACGCGCATCGAGAATTTCGGTGCGGCGCACGTCGCCGTATTCGGCACGGATGACTTCCAGCTCTTCGCGGATCACTTCCATCAGGCGCACGGCGCTGTTGAGGATGCGGATCAGCTCGCCGATCTGGTTGAGGATCTCTTGATACTCGGCCAGCAGCTTCTCGTGCTCCAGACCGGTCAGACGATGCAGACGCAGTTCGAGAATGGCTTGCGCCTGTTCTGGCGACAGGAAGTACTTGCCTTCGCGCAGACCGTATTGCGGATCGAGGTTTTCCGGACGGCACGAATCGGCACCGGCACGTTCCACCATCGCCACCACTGCCGAGGACTCCCACGGCGTGCTGACCAGCGCTTCTTTCGCTTCCGACGGCGTCGGCGAAGCCTTGATCAGGGCGATCACCGGGTCGATGTTCGACAGGGCAACGGCCTGGCCTTCGAGGATGTGACCACGCTCGCGGGCCTTGCGCAGCTCGAACACAGTACGACGGGTAACCACTTCGCGACGGTGACGGACGAAGGCTTCCAGCAGATCCTTGAGGTTCAGAATCCGTGGACGGCCGTCGATCAACGCGACGATGTTGATGCCGAATACCGATTGCAGCTGGGTCTGGGCGTAGAGGTTGTTGAGGATCACCTCAGGCACTTCGCCGCGACGCAGTTCGATCACGACGCGCATACCGTCCTTGTCGGACTCGTCGCGCAGTTCGGTGATGCCTTCGAGTTTCTTCTCTTTTACCAGCTCGGCGATCTTCTCGATCAGACGCGCCTTGTTCAACTGGTAAGGCAGTTCGGTGATGACGATCTGCTGACGGCCACCGACCTTGTCGATGTCTTCGATGATCGAGCGCGCACGCATGTAAATGCGGCCGCGACCGGTACGGTAGGCTTCGATGATGCCGGCGCGACCATTGATGATCGCGGCGGTCGGGAAGTCCGGACCGGGGATGTACTGCATCAGCTCATCGACGGTGAGCTCGGGATTGTCGATGAGGGCCAGGCAACCGTCGATGACTTCACCGAGGTTGTGCGGCGGAATGTTGGTCGCCATGCCCACGGCGATACCGCTGGAACCGTTGACCAGCAGGTTGGGGATGCGCGTCGGCATCACCGCCGGGATCATTTCGGTGCCGTCGTAGTTCGGCACCCAGTCCACGGTTTCCTTGTGCAGGTCGGCCAGCAGCTCGTGCGCCAGTTTGGTCATGCGCACTTCGGTGTATCGCATGGCCGCAGCGTTGTCGCCGTCGACCGAACCGAAGTTGCCCTGACCGTCAACCAGCAGGTAGCGCAGGGAGAAAGGCTGAGCCATGCGGACGATGGTGTCGTACACCGCCGTATCACCGTGCGGGTGATACTTACCGATCACGTCACCGACAACACGGGCAGATTTCTTGTACGGCTTGTTGAAGTCGTTGCCCAGCTCGCTCATCGCGAACAGTACGCGACGGTGCACGGGCTTGAGGCCATCGCGCGCATCCGGCAGTGCACGGCCGACGATTACGCTCATCGCGTAGTCGAGGTAGGACTGTTTCAGCTCGTCTTCGATATTGACCGGGAGGATTTCTTTGGCCAGTTCGCCCATGAGAAGCCTGATTCCTTTTTCTGGTGAAACTTCGTCATATCCATATGGGATGTACGAAGCTCGTCGGGGCAGGCCGAGTGCCATGCGCCGACTTACGACAAATCAACAAATTGAACAGTGGATTTGCGCAGTAAAGACAGCTCCGTGAAGCCGCCTCGGAAAACGCCGGATGTTATCACAAGAGCCGCCACGCACCTATCCCCCAGATGCGCATGGAGCATAGTTAGTTGACCGATGACAGGCGTAAAGGGGACGAGAGAAGCTCAGAGCTTCTTTGAATGCAGATTTGAAGCTTGGTTTGGGGATGTTTATTGACTTTTAAGGCCCCTTCGCGAGCAGGCTCGCTCCCACAACGTTCTATGCTGATCACAAAACCTGTGGGAGCGAGCCTGCTCGCGAAGGGGACAACGCAGACATCAAGCCAATCAATGCAGGCGCTTGCGGCACATCAATTGGGCCATTTTCGCCGTGTCCGGACGCTCGACGATGCCCTTCTCGGTGACGATCGCATCGATCAGATCCGCCGGGGTCACGTCAAACACCGGGTTGAACGCCTCGACGTCCGCCCCCACGCGCTTGCCACCGACTTCCAGCAACTCGGCGCCGTCACGCTCCTCGATCGGGATGTCGTCGCCACTGGCCAGATTCATGTCGATGGTCGAACTCGGCGCCACCACCATGAACCGCACGCCGTGGTGCATGGCGTTGACCGCCAGTTGGTAGGTGCCGATCTTGTTCGCCACGTCGCCATTGGCGGTGATGCGGTCAGCGCCGACGATCACCCAGGTCACGCCTTTGGTTTTCATGATGTGCGCGGCGGCGGAGTCAGCATTGAGCGTGACCGGGATGCCCTCGTTCGCCAGCTCCCACGCGGTCAGGCGCGAGCCCTGCAGCCACGGCCGGGTTTCATCGGCATAGACGCGTTCGACCATGCCTTCGAGATAAGCGGCGCGAATCACCCCCAGCGCCGTACCGAAACCGCCAGTGGCCAGCGCGCCGGTGTTGCAGTGGGTCAGGATCGCCTGGGCATTACCCTGATGTTTGCGGATCAGGTCGACGCCGAGTTGCGCCATGGTCAGGTTGGCTTCGCGATCGCTTTCGTGAATGGCGATCGCCTCGGCCTCCAGCGCCACCAGCGGATCGGCATTGTCCTTCAGACGATCCAGTCGATCGTGCATGCGGTTCAGCGCCCAGAACAAGTTGACCGCCGTCGGCCGGGAGTCGGCCAGCAAGGCGAAATCCTCTTCCAGCGCCGCATACCAGTCGCCACCTTCGGCCACCCGAGCACGGGCCGCCAGCACAATGCCATAGGCTGCGCTGATGCCGATGGCCGGCGCGCCGCGCACCACCATCGAACGAATCGCCTCAGCCACGCCGGCGGCGCTGGTGTAGGCAATCCAGGTTTCCTCGAACGGCAAAATACGCTGATCCAGCAGGTGGAGCGCGCCATCTCGCCAATCGATGGCCTTCACTTTCTCCGCAGCCAACAGTCGATCGCGCATCCCTCACCCCGCACTCATGAACAAAAGCCGCCGATTATAGCGATCCCCCCGCGAAGACGCTCGGGTATACTTCGCCATCCTTTACAAAAGCACTGGAACCGACCCTCGATGCCGAAACCTGCCATTGCGCTCGACTTATTATTGCTGCCGACCTGGCTGGTACCCGTCGAACCCGCTGGCGTGGTGCTCAAGGAGCACGGGCTGGGCATCCGCGACGGTCGCATCGTGTTTATCGGCCCACGCGCCGAAGCACTCAAGTGTAACGCCACGCAAATCCGCGAACTGCCGGACGTGCTGCTCGCCCCAGGCCTGATCAACGCCCACGGCCACGCAGCGATGACGCTGTTCCGTGGCCTGGCCGACGACCTGCCGCTGATGACCTGGCTGGAAAATCACATCTGGCCGGCCGAAGCCACATGGGTCGATGAAGATTTCGTCCGTGACGGCACCGATCTGGCGATTGCCGAGCAAATCAAGGGTGGCATCACCTGTTTCTCGGACATGTATTTCTTCCCGAAAGTCGCCAGTGAACGCGTGCACAACAGCGGCATTCGCGCCCAGATCGCAATCCCGATCCTCGATTTCCCGATTCCCGGAGCTGCCAGTGCCGATGAGGCCATTCGTCAGGGCGTCGAGCTGTTCGGCGATCTGAAGCATCACGAACGGATCAAGATCACCTTCGGTCCTCATGCACCCTACACCGTGGGCGACGAGAATCTGGAAAAAATCCGCGTGATCGCCGAAGAGCTGGACGCGTCGATCCATATGCATGTCCACGAAACCGCCTTCGAAGTGCAGCAAGCGCTGGAGCATCGCGGTGAGCGGCCACTGGCCCGCCTCGGTCGGCTGGGCCTGCTCGGCCCGCGCTTCCAGGCCGTACACATGACCCAGATCAGCGATGACGATCTGGCATTGCTGGTAGAAAGCAACACCAGCGTGATCCACTGCCCGGAATCGAACCTGAAGCTGGCCAGCGGTTTCTGCCCGGTGGAGCGTCTGTGGCAGGCCGGGGTCAATGTGGCCATCGGCACCGATGGTGCGGCGAGCAACAACGATCTCGACCTGCTCGGCGAAACCCGCACCGCCGCCCTGCTCGCCAAAGCCGTCGCCGGTTCGGCCACTGCGCTGGACGCGCACCGCGCGTTGCGCATGGCCACGCTCAACGGCGCCCGGGCCTTGGGGATCGAAACGCAGGTCGGCTCGCTGGAAATCGGCAAAGCCGCCGATATCGTCGCCTTCGACCTGTCCGGCCTGGCCCAGCAACCGGTCTACGACCCGGTTTCGCAGCTTATCTATGCCACCGGTCGCGACTGCGTGAAACACCTGTGGGTCGCTGGCAAACAACTGCTCGACGACCGGCGTCTGACCCGTCTGGACGAACAACAGCTGGGCGCCACCGCCCGGGCCTGGGGCCAGCGCATCAGCGGCCACACCGAATCGTAAACACCGCGGAGCAGACTCCGCGGCTACAGCCTTTTTCAAGTTTTAGAGGAATTGATCATGAGCAACGTCGACCACGCCGAAATCGCCAAATTCGAAGCCCTGGCCCATCGCTGGTGGGACCGCGAAAGCGAGTTCAAACCGCTGCACGACATCAACCCGCTGCGCGTCAACTGGATTGATGAGCGGGTCAATCTGGCCGGCAAGAAAGTCCTCGACGTCGGCTGCGGCGGCGGCATCCTCAGCGAAGCCATGGCCCAGCGCGGCGCCACGGTGATGGGCATCGACATGGGCGAAGCGCCACTGGCGGTCGCGCAACTGCATCAGCTGGAATCCGGCGTCAGCGTCGAATACCGGCAGATCACTGCCGAAGCCCTGGCCGAGGAAATGCCTGAGCAGTTTGACGTCGTGACCTGCCTGGAAATGCTCGAACACGTACCGGATCCATCCTCGGTGATCCGCGCCTGCTACCGCATGGTCAAGCCGGGCGGCCAGGTGTTCTTCTCGACCATCAACCGCAACCCGAAGGCCTACCTGTTCGCCATCATTGGTGCCGAATACATCATGAAGCTGCTGCCGCGCGGCACCCATGACTTCAAGAAATTCATCCGCCCGTCCGAGCTCGGCGCCTGGAGCCGCATCGCCGGCCTGACCGTCAAGGACATCATCGGCCTGACCTACAACCCGCTGACCAAGCACTACAAGCTGGCCAACGACGTTGATGTCAACTACATGATCCAGACCCTGCGCGAGGAATAAGCCGATGACCATCAGAGCAGTCCTTTTCGACATGGACGGCACCCTGCTCGACACCGCGCCGGACTTCATCGCCATTTGTCAGGCGATGCGCGCGGACCGTGGCTTGCCGCCGATGAACGACAAGCACATCCGCGATGAAATCTCCGGCGGCGCCAAAGCGATGGTTGCCGTGACCTTTTCAATGGACCCGGAATCGCCGGGCTTTGAAGCGCTGCGTCTTGAGTTCCTCGAACGCTACCTGGCCGGTTGCGCCGTGCACAGCAAGCTGTTCGACGGCATGGGCGAACTGCTCGCCGATATCGAACGGGCCAACTTGATCTGGGGCGTGGTCACCAACAAACCAGTGCGCTTTGCCGAGCCGATCATGCAGCAACTGGGGCTGGCCGAGCGTTCGGCGCTGCTGATCTGCCCGGATCACGTGAAAAACAGCAAGCCGGACCCGGAGCCCTTGATCCTTGCGTGCAAGATGCTTGATCTGGATCCGTCGACGGTGCTGTTTGTCGGCGATGATCTGCGCGATATCGAATCCGGGCGCGATGCCGGCACCAAGACCTGCGCCGTGACCTATGGCTACATTCACCCGGACGACAACCCGCGGCACTGGGGCGCGGACGTGGTGGTGGATCATCCGCTGGAATTGCGCAAGGTGCTCGACAGCGCGCTTTGCAGCTGCTGACCTGACACACCCCTGTGGTGAGGGGATTCATCCCCGATGGGCTGCGAAGCAGCCCCCGCGCTCTTTTAGGTCGATTCGCCATGCAGGTTTACGACTGCTTCGCAGCCGGTCGGGGATAAATCCCCTCACCACAAGGAAGCAGGTCTTCATGAATGGATTGTGAGGTTTTTATGTTTGATTACACCGCCCGTCCCGAATTGCTCAAGGATCGGGTCATTCTGGTCACCGGTGCCGGTCGTGGCATCGGCGCGGCTGCCGCGAAAACCTATGCCGCCCACGGCGCCACCGTGCTGCTGCTGGGCAAGACCGAAGCCAATCTGACACAGGTCTACGATGAGATCGAAGCGGCGGGCCATCCGCAGCCGGCGGTGATCCCGTTCAACCTCGAAACCGCCCTGCCGCATCAGTACGATGAGCTGGCGGCGATGATCGAGACCGAGTTCGGCCATCTCGACGGCCTGTTGCACAACGCCTCGATCATTGGTCCGCGGACGCCGATCGAACAACTGTCGGGCGAAAACTTCATGCGCGTCATGCAGGTCAACGTCAACGCCATGTTCATGCTGACCAGCACCCTGCTGCCGCTGCTCAAGCTGTCGCAGGATGCCTCGGTGGTGTTCACCTCCAGCAGCGTCGGACGCAAGGGCCGGGCCTACTGGGGCGCCTACGGCGTATCGAAGTTCGCCACCGAAGGCCTGATGCAAACCCTGGCCGATGAAGTTGACGGCGTAGCGCCGGTACGCGCCAACAGCATCAACCCGGGCGGCACCCGCACCAGCATGCGCGCACAGGCGTACCCGGGGGAAAACCCGCTGAACAATCCGACCCCGGAAGAGATCATGCCGGTCTACCTGTACCTGATGGGCCCGGACAGCGCGGGTATCAATGGTCAGGCATTCAACGCGCAATAACTGCCATACGTCGCTTTTGTTGCCGTGGCGGATTACCGTCGCGGCATACATTTGCCGCCTCCCGCCGTCACACTTTGGTCAAATAACCGCCACCCCACCTCAAAGCAAAAAGCCATCCACTTGATTTATAACGGTTTTAATTTACATGAACCGAATGGCATGACTTTCGCTCTAATTTTCCTCAAAGCATGCCGTGTGAAGGCACTGGGGCAAGGCCGATTTCGATAGCTGACTATTCGTCATCAGGCAGACTAAACTTACGCCAAATGTCCTACGGGACTGATGGATCAGTATGACGCGCAGCCCATAGCCGCTCTCACCCAGCCTGTAAGACAGACTTACTGCTTAGGGGCTCACGCCATATGAAATCACCTTCCCAGACCAATGCAATTGACTTTGACAGTGCCAAATTGCAACGCCTGGGCTTTGGTCAGCTGCCTCCGCTTCTGGAACGCCCGGCCAGCCTGGCGCAACTGCGCCAACAAATGAGCCTGCAACTGCAAACCAGTCTTGAGCCGCAACGAATCCTCGGTCTGTTTTTCCGCGAAGTCCAACGCCTGGTGCCGCTGGATGCCTTGAGCTACGTGCATTCGGGCAGCGACCTGCGCCTGGAGTTCGGCGCCCGCGGTCACCATTCGGTCAGCTATAGCCTCAGCCACGAAGGCGAGCACCTGGGCGAACTGGTATTTCGCCGCAACCAGCGCTTCACCGAGCAAGACCAGGGCAATCTCGAATCGCTGCTGTCGTCGCTGCTGTTCCCGATGCGCAACGCCCTGCTCTACCGCGCGGCGACCCAAAGTGCGCTGCGCGATCCGTTGACCGGGACCGGCAACCGCATCGCCATGGAACAGACCCTGCAACGCGAGATCGACATGTCCCGACGGCACCTGCAACCGTTGTCGGTGCTGATGCTCGACATTGACCACTTCAAACGGGTCAACGACAGCCACGGGCACAGCGCCGGGGACGACGTACTCAAAGCGGTGGCGGCGTCGATCAAGGGCCAGCTGCGCAACGTCGACATGGTGTTTCGCTATGGCGGGGAAGAGTTTCTGATCCTGCTGTCCAACACCGGCCGGGAAGCGGCGGCGATGGTCGGCGAGCGGTTGCGCCATGCCGCGCAGACTGCGGAATATTTTGCTGACGGCCAGTTGATCGACCTGACGGTCAGCCTCGGCTGCTCGACCCTGCTGCCGGGGGAGTCGGCCGACAGCCTGTTGCGCCGCGCCGACAGCGCGTTGTATGTGGCCAAGCGCGAGGGGCGTAATCGCCTGGCGATGGCGGGCTGAGTGCTTTCAGACAGTACAAAGCAGTGTGGGAGCGAGCCGGCTCGCGAAGCGATGGATCAGTCAAACCCGTGCTGACTGAAACGCCATCTTCGCGAGCCGGCTCGCTCCCACATTTTTTGCTATGCGTCAGACCATGAATCAGCTCTCTACCAACGCCAGACGTTCACGACCGTGGATCGCGCGCTCGGTGGTTTCCAGCTGCATGCAGCGCTCCAGGAACAGGTACATGTAGTCGTAACTCTTGCACACTGCCTGGCGCAGCTCGGTCTGCAACGCCTGGCTCGGGTTCATGCCCGCCAGCGTGCAGATGATTTCCAGCGCTTCCCACGGATGGGCGTCGTCATACTGGGCGTGCATCTTCAGCCACTTCATGGCGCGCTTGCGCTCCTCTTCGGGGAACGCCGCAGCGTACACACCCGTAGAGCAGACCAGCGCCGACCACTCACCGGTCGCGCCCTCGATGGCATAGTTGGTGGCGGCGATGGCGACGATCAGCGAATCCGCCGAACTGGTGTGCCAGCACCAATGACTCAAGGCATGCAACTCGGGCGGCACTTGCTGAGCCTGCAGATCCTCAAGGCTGACCCCATGGGCGCGACTCCAGTTCAGCCAGTAGTCGGCATGGTTGAGTTCGACGCGAATGTTGCGCATCAACCAGCGGCGCGCCATGTCCTCCCCAGGATGGCGGGCAAACTTGGTCTTGGTGAGGTTCTGCGCCATATACAACGCAAACTGTTCAACAACGGGCCAGCCCCCGATCAGGTACTGACGCATAGTCTTGGCGCTGAGCTTGTTATCGCGCATGCGCTGGTACAGTTCATGTTCAACAACCCGGCGCTTGCTCTCGCTGCAGTCCAGAATGAGCTGTTGTGCCCAGGCTGGATAACTTGCAGCTTCCATGAGTGGTCCGGTTCGGTTGAATGTGTCGATCACTGTTCGGCTCCTTTTGATTTGTGATTGTAAGGATCGGCAAGAGATTTCAACGGAACGTGCCAGGCGCCTTGAACAACAACGGCTGCGGTCTGGCGGGCCGACTTTGCAAACTGTCGCAGGTAAACAACTGCGGGCGTTCGATGACGTAACCCTGAGCGTAATCCACCCCGATTTCAAGCAATGCCTGCTCGATCTGGGTTGTTTCAACAAACTCGGCAATTGTCTGCTTACCCATGACATGTCCGATGTGATTGATCACTTCGACCATTGCACGGTTAATCGGGTCGTCCAGCATATCCTTTACGAAACTCCCGTCGATCTTCAGGAAGTCTACAGGCAAATGTTTCAAATAAGCGAATGAAGACATTCCGGCACAAAAGTCATCGAGCGAGAAGTAACAACCTAAGCCTTTGAGTTCATTAATAAATCTAATTGCACTACCGAGATTGGCAATTGCACTGGTTTCGGTAATTTCAAAACAAATCATTTCAGGTGGTATGGCGTAACTAACAAACTGTTCGCGCAGAAAGTGCAAGAACGCGTCATCTCCGATAGTAATGCCTGAAAGATTAATCGCACACATTGCCAATGGGCCTTCATGTTGTTCAGCAATACATTGGGCAATGACTTTAAAAACATTTTCGACGACCCAACGGTCAAGTTGACTCATCAGGCCATAACGTTCGGCCGCCGGAATGAAACTGTCCGGCAGAATCATCCGGCCAGCCTCGTCATGCAGGCGCAGGAGAATTTCGATGTGCCCGCCACTGTCAGCCGTGGCGCCCAACGGGGCGATCTCCTGGGCATAAAGGCAGAAGCGGTTTTCTTCCAGCGCCATGTGCAAGCGCTGCACCCAGGCCATCTCCCCGAAGCGCAAGGACAATTCCGAATCGTCGGCGTGGTAGACCTGCACCCGGTTACGGCCCTTCTCCTTGGCCATGTAGCACGCCATGTCGGCCGCGCGCAGCGACGTCTCAAGGGTGGTCGGGGTCTGGGCGATGTGCACCAGGCCGATACTTACCGTGGTCAAGAACGGCCTGCCCTTCCACACGAAGTGCAGGTTCTGCACGGTCTGGCGCAGGCTCTCGGCGATTTTTTCTGCAGCCTCCGGCGCACAGTTTTCCAGCAGGATGCCGAACTCGTCTCCGCCCAGCCGCGCCAGGGTGTCGCCCTCGCGCAGGCCGGACTGCAACAGCGTGCAGATGTGCCGCAGCAATTCATCGCCAGCCGCGTGACCGCAGGTGTCGTTGACCAGTTTGAACTGGTCCAGGTCAAGGAACATCAGCGCATGCCGGCCAGTCTGGCGCGTCAGGTTGTGCAGCGCCTGCTCCAGGCGGTATTCGAACTCGCGGCGGTTGGCCAGACCGGTAAGCGCATCGTGGGTCGCCTGCCACGACAGGTTTGCGATATATTGCCGCTCCTGGGTCATGTCGTGCAGCACCAGCACCGTGCCACTGATTTTTTCCGCATTGCGGATCGGCGCACCGACCAGCGTCACAGACACCGTGCTGCCGTCCAGGCGCTGAATCAGCTTCGAGTGCTCGCTGCCGCCGACCAGTTTGCCGCTGAGGATATGCTCGATCAGCGTCAGCCCTTCAGTCTGGGCATTGTCGTCCAGCAGGTTGAACAGCGCGGCCAGGGGCAGGCCCGCGGCGTGCTCGGCCTTCCAGTGGGTCATGGCCTCGGCCGCCGGGTTCATGTAATCGATCGCGCCGTTGACGTCGGTGGTGATCACCCCGTCGCCGATCGATTGCAGGGTGATGTGCGCCCGATCCTTTTCCAGTTGCAGCGCCTGGGCGAAGGCGTGGCGTTGCTTGAGCAGTTTGTGGGTGCGCAACAGTGCCAGCACGATCAACCCCAGCGCCGTGGCCAGATTGGTGAACAGCAGCAGCCGCAGGATCATCCGCGAACCTTCGCCCAAGGCATCACTGAACGCCTTGGCCGCCGGCGTCACGCCGTCGTTGATGGCAAAGATCCGTGCTTTCCAGCGCTGGATGTCAGCCGCTGTCGCGACGTTCTGGCTGATGCCTTGATGCATCTCACGCGCGACATTGTCCAACTGGATCAGATAGGCATCGCCAATCGTCCAGCGGTCGATTGCGGTTTCCAGATAACTGAAATGGCGAAAATTGAGGTACAGCCAGATCAGACTCGAGACGTCGTCGGGATGGTTGCCCCCCTTGAGGATCCCCTCCCGCGCCGCCTGCAGGTCCGGCGGCTGTCGATCGAGGGCCAGACGCAACTCATGACCGCCCTGCGGCACGGCAATTGCGCCCTTGTACTTGAGGAAGATCGCCTCGTCGCGGCTATCGGCGTAGAGGTTCAGGTAATAGATGGCGTCCTTCTGGCCCTTGGACCACAGGCTCTCACCGGCCACATAGCCGCGAACGGCCGACAGGACGTAAAGACTCACGCCCCCCAATAACGCCTGAAATAACACGACGGCAATAAATGGCCAGACGATGCCCAACAACCGTGGCGTTCCGAGAGTCCTTTTTTGCTTCATGAGGTCCTTTGTGCACGCACTGCCAACTTCAAGAGGAGACCGCTCAAGCTAGCCTAGGGGGCGATTACCCTTCCGGCAAGCATGGACGCAAATGAACCTGCGATACGTATGTACCGCACAGCCAGCAAGCGAAGGTTTGACACTGCGGCTCTTTCTCACTCAAGAGCCCTTTACATGACTTCAACGACCTCAACGACTTCAACAACTTCCACGCCCACGCCCACGCCGTTACAACGTCACGCCGGCCAACAGGCTGAATATACGGCGCTGTTAAGCGCCCTGCATGACGTAAAACGTCACGCCACCTCGCTCGGCGATTTCTACTTTTCACCGCGCAGCCATTCGCCGTTATCCATCGAGCACGCTCACGCGCGAAATCGCTGGCAGTCGCTGCTCACGTCGCCGGGAGACAACGAGCTGTCCAAATACCTGCGAACCGTTGAAGGGAGGCCCACGGAAATCGACAGCGTTGGCGAACAGTGCGTTATTAGCGGGACCCTCCTTGATGGCAGCGGTACCACCTACAAAATCAGCGACACTGAAAAGTTGCTTAGTAGCGTTCAGTCCTTTCAACGAGCGATCCTGAGCATCGGCGGACATCTTCGCTCCGACAGCTTGCTGCCCTTGCCTCAGGTACTGAAGTTTTATGGTCTCAGCGTTCCGGCCAGACAAACCGAGGCGAGCCTGGTCCGGCTTACGGAAGAGATTGAAGAAAAACGCGCCATCCACCGACTCAATCTTGAACAGGGCACGCCACTCGGCACGCTGATCGACCCCAGCGAGCATTACGCCGTCAGCTTGATCATCAGCGAGCTTCTTGGCGGTGAAGCCGGCTCGGTTATCGAACGGCTGATCGGCGAGGTAAAACCTGCGCTGACGGCTCACCAACTGCAAACCACCCCTACCGCCTGCCTCGCCGCCATGCTCGACACGCCCACGGCACGCGATACTGGCCTGCGCCTGCTGAAAACCCTGAACTGGTACGGCGCGGCGGCAGCGGATGAACCCACCGCCCCGGACATCGCGGCACGCCTGGTACTTGAAGCCTTGCGGATCTGGTATGAGCTGACGCCTGCCGAGGCACCGCAGAGCATCGTTGGTTACGATCTGCAGAACCCTGCCAACCATGGCCGGAGCTACGCGGATATCCGCAAGGATTTCCTGCAACACCTGATGACGTCGGTGCGCGCCACCACCCCGACCGAGCAGGCCCTGCTGGGACGACTCTGCGTACCCTGGTTTCCCATCGAGTTTCAGGTGCGCGATATTCCGCCCGATCTGCCCTATTGCACCTCACCGGTCTGGGTCAACTTCGTGCACGGTGTGCATCTGGCCCAGACGCTCGACCCGGGTCTGCTGCAGCGCCTGACCTTTCAACAGTTGGTCGATCTGCCGCTGAAAAGAAGCGCCGACGCCACTGAAGCCGAGCTGCAGTTGATCACCCTCACGCGCATCCCGGCCGCCATGCGCTGGGCGGCAGCCACCGGTGCGACGGTGACCGACTCACCCGGCACAGCGCCGCACGACAATCAGCTGGAAGCGATCAAGGCACTGGACGCACACAATACGCAGCTGAACCAGACCATTGTCCAACTGAGCCTTGAACCACCCCAACGTCTGCAACTGGCAAAAGAGCAACTGAAGGGGGCGATGTCCAATGATCTGTGGGCGAGGACGGGCCTGCTTTTGAACATACGCTTGATGCGTAACGCTCCGCGCACCACAACACGCAGCACGCGCGCCCTGATCGATGGCCCCGATGTGCCCCAACCACACTGGCCACTGCCTGAGGTCTACGCCTCCGGGGGACTGACGACCGACACAAAATGGTACGTCACCACCAATGGTCGGACCGCCAGTGAATGGATCAGTCTGAACGCCGCAAACGTGCTGCAAACGGGCACTTTGGCCTCTGCCACCGCGGACAACCGATCATCGGTGTTTCCAAAAAACTGCACGCTGCCCGACATCGGCAAACTGTTCGACCAACGGTTCACCAACTACCTGACCAAGACCAAAGCCGCTTACGAGCACCTGATCAGATGCCAACTGGCGACGCTGCCCTGGGAAGATCGCCAGGCCCTTGAGCACGGGCAGATCCAGATCCTGACGTTGCGCAAGGCAACCCGGCTCGTTCCAGCCTTGCTTGAAAACGCGAAGAACAGATTGCCGTTCAGAGTACGCATGGGGTTTGTCCTGCAAGTGACCTGTGGCCCCACCGTGCGCTTCATCGAGTGCATACCCCGTGCCGGCGTAATCCGCCCCCGCCCGGATCTGAACAAGGGCCTCAAAGGTGGCCGATTCACGCCAGCGCTTGAGCCGCAACGAGGGCGAACCCGCGAACAATTGATTTCCCGGTTCAAGGCTCGCCCCTTGCCGTTCGACTGGAAAGCCCATGAACAAGGCACGAAGCCTGCACGCGACGCAAGGTGCGTCGGCATCCTTGATGCCCTGAACGACACCCCCGAGCTGCCGCATCCACTCCCGGTTGTACACCTTGAGATGACCCACGAGCTGACGTTGTCTTCCGCTCGCTGCGCGGCGATTGCCAGCTATATCGCCCATCACTGGTTCTATACCGATGAGGCGAAAATGCGTGAAGACGCTTTCGGCGTGACGGCGTTCGAACGCGACAGTAACCGCAAACACTGGTTACACAGCATCAAGCCTTTCATTCCATTCTGGGGCAGCCTGGAGGACCTCATGTCGGACCAGTACGGTGACCGCGTCATGGGCGCCATCAGTCTGATAATCGATATCGTGTCCTTCGGCATTCCCTTGGGAAAATTCGCCGCCGGCAGTATCAGGCTCGTGGTCCAGGCCGGCAGAATGAACATTCGCGCGACGATTCCGGGATTTACCAAACTGTCACGCAAATTCCTTACTGACACGCTGAAAAACCTCAATCCGCTGGATGGCCTGCCCGACCTGGTGCGGTTGTCCGCGCGTGGGGTGAAAAGCGCCGGGCGCGCGGTTGCTGCCCTGGAGAATCAAGCCTTGTTCCAGTTGAAAAGACTGGCCGGCCGAGCAGACGACTACGACCTGCTCAGCCACTTGCCGCAGGCCACCGCCCCCGGACGCTGGCAGCCGCTGAACCACGCTGATCGACTGGCCGTGATCAAGGGCATTGAAGACGTCCCGGTCCGTCGAATCGGCGGGCCAGGAAATCGCCACTTTCTGCTCGATCCGCTATCAGGCCAGCCTTTTGGGCCGGCGCTGACGACAGAACGGCATCAGGTGTCCTTCGGCCGCTCCCACTACAGCCCGCTGAAAAAGACCGACGAGGAGATTTTCGTCGAACTCGCAGACGATTCACGGGTGCATCAGTTGCTGGAGGTTGACGGCCGTTCCACGGTATTCATTGACGATGTGCCCTATCGGCTGGACGGCGATGAACTGCGTCGCGTCGACATGCTCGACGACAGCAAGCAATGGACCCTGCCCTCTTGCCGACCGCGCCGCATGCCGGGCAGCTCGCCTGATTGCCTCGCCAGCTACGTCACCGGCGAGCCCGCGTCGACGCCGGCCATCGGTAGCATCGACAAGACCAAGGGGTATGCGCCATGGTTCGGCGACAGGCTTTCAACTCCCGCTCCGCTGCCCAACCAGCGCGGCGAGTTCATGGCCGTCGACAGCAAGCTTTACTCGATCATTGATGGCCGTTCGACCTTGTTTCGCGGCGACCTTGCCCGACTGGGATTCACAGGCGGCAGGCTTGTGCCCAAGCGGCAGATCAACGCGACGCTGCAATTTCGCAAAGGCATTTATGCACGCCTGGACATCGGCGCCACGTATGACCATCTGAATGACTCACACCGAGTCGGCGCAATCATGCTGCCCGCCATCGATGACTCGGCCAGCTACGTGTTCTTTCGGGTCAATACTCAGGAGTACTACCAGGCGACGATCAAAAAAGGCCAGGTACCGGGCAATCAATTGAGCTTCACCCGCCTGCTACCCGCCGACATGGCAGACGGTACGCTGGGCGCCGAGCTGTTGACGGTGTATACCGGCTCGTTGAACGCCAACAACATCGTGCGCATCCATGGCCTCGAGGCCGTCGAGCGGGCGATGAAAACCATGGAGGACCTGGCCATTCCCCTGGGTACGTCCGCCCATCCGCCGGCCAACCTGAAATGGCTGAAAGTCGACACCAGCCCGGGGGAGGCGCTGATGTTCGATCACTCCACACGCATGATCGTCACCCGCCTGCCCAATGGCGCCAGCAGCTGGACACGCAGCAAGGAAGCGCCGCAGGCCTTTCGCCTGCGGACAGCAGAAATCTTCGACACGCTGTTTCTGTCACCCACCGTTCCGCCGAAGAACACTGACGCCGCGCTGCGCATCGACCAGTCGATGCAGAAGCTGCATAACCTGCTGCCGCGATACGAGAGGCCGCTCAACGCGCGCAACATTGCCTACGCCGAAGTCACCACGGTGAGCGGTCAGCGCGAGGTCTATGTCAGTGTCTCGGGTACACAGGGCACGACCACCCGCTTGCCGTTATTCCGCCATCTGGGCGCCAACCACGTGCGCATCGGCGACACCACCTACATCAACATCGACTACAGCAGCAGCTTTCCAAAGACGTCGCTGACGGTCACCCCGCAGGGGCAGTTGCTGGCAGTGCCCCTGACTATCAAAGACATCGTCACCTACCGGCCAACCCTGTCCGCCCGCCCCACGTCGCTGGACAGTGAAAGCAAGCTGATTCAGGTGATCAGGGAAAAATACCCCGCCCCCAAGGAGCTGCGCTCGGTCGATGTCGCCACGACCATGCGCCCGTGCGAGTCATGCGCCGTGGTCATGAAAGAGTTCGGCCACGACGGTTCAGCGGGCGCGTTGCAGGTGTTGTGGAGTTGATCTAGATCCGTTGCAGATGGCCATACAGCTTGGCGTACAAGCCGCCATCCGCGATCAGTTGCTGGTGATCGCCATCTTCGGCCACTTGCCCGCCATCGAACACCAGCACGCGGTCCGCCTGCTTCACCGCTGACAGGCGATGGGCAATGATCAACGTGGTGCGGCCATTGAGGAAACGCGCCATGGCTTGATGCAGGTTGTACTCAGTGGCGGCATCGAGGGCCGAGGTGGCCTCGTCGAGGATCACCACTTTCGGCTCGGCGAGGATCATCCGCGCGATCGCCAGGCGCTGGCGCTGACCACCGGACAAGCGCACGCCGGAACGCCCGACAATGCTGTCGAGGCCTTCCGGCAAGGCGCGGATGGTCGCCTCGAGCTGGGCGATTTCCAGTGCCTGCCAGCAGGCTTCGTCGCTGCGCGTGCGGCCCATGGTCAGGTTGGCCCGAACCGTGTCGTTGAACAGCGCCGGATGCTGCAGCACCACCGCGACGTTTTCGCGAATCAGCTCCAGGCCGATTTCCTGCTGGGTCGAACCGCCGAAGCGGATAGTGCCTGCCGACGGCGTGTACAGCCCCAGCAACAGCTGCACCAAGGTGCTTTTGCCGCCACCACTGGCGCCGACAATCGCGACTTTTTCCCCGGGGGCAATGGACAAATTCATCTGATCCACCACCAGCTCATCACCGTAACCGAAGCTCAGCCCTTGCACCTCGATGCCCACGGTTTCCCGGCCCTTGAACGGATCGACGCCGCCCGGGTACTGCGGCTCGTCATCGCGCGCCAGCAGTTCGTTGATCCGCGACAGCGCACCGCCCGCCGCGTAGTAGGCGTATTGCAGATTGAGCAGTTGTTCGACCGGGCCGATCATGAACCACAGGTAACTGAACACCGCGAGCATCTGGCCGATCGACAGGTCGGAGAACAGCACCGTGAGCATGGCGGCGGCGCGAAAGATATCAATGCCGAACTGGAACAGCAGACCGCTGGCGCGGTTCGACGCATCGGTCTTCCACTGTGAGTTGACCGCGTAGTTGCGCACTTCCTGCGCACGCAATCCGAGCCGCCCGAGGAAGAACCCCTGACGGTTGCCGGCACGCACTTCCTGGATCGCATCGAGGGTTTCGCTCAGGGCCTGAGTGAAACGCGAGGTGCTGTCGTTCTCCAGTTTCTTCAGGTGCTTGACCCGCTTGCCCAACTGCACCGTGGCGTAGATCACCAGCGGATTGAACAGCAGGATCAGCAGCGCCAGTTTCCAGTGCATCCACATCAGGATGCTGGCGGTGCCGACCAGGGTCAGCATCGCCACCAGAAAACGGCTGAGGGTTTCCCCGACGAATTTGTCGAGGGTGTCCAGATCGGTGACCAGATGGGTGGTCACCGTGCCGCTGCCGAGGCTTTCGTACTCCCCGAGGGAGATGCGCTTGAGACGCTCGATCAGGCGCACGCGAATGCGGTAGACAATGTCCTTCGCCAATCGCGCAAACAGCCGCGCCTGCAACACGCCAAAACACAGGGCGCTGCAACGCAGGGTCAAGGTGACCACCAGCATCAGGCCGATGTAGCCCGCTGCCTGCTGCCACATCGACGGCAGCACGTGGTTCATGACTTTCAGCGCGGCATCGCCATGGCCGAGCAGGACTTCGTCCACCAGCAATGGCAACAGCAACGGAATCGGCACACTGCAGAGCGTCGCCAGCACGGCCACGCCGTTGGCGATCCACAGGGATTTTTTGTGATGAAGTGCCAGGCGCCGGACCTCTGCCCAGCTCAGCCGGTCGACACGCTTTACGGCTGGCGTGTCATCGGCCCGGTCAGGCACAGGCTGCGCGCTCCAGCCAGCGACCGAGCAATGGCGACAGCTCACTGAGCGGTTGATAGCCGTTGGTCAGCAGCGCCAGTTGGCCGTTGCGTTCGGCGAGCAGGGTCGGGAACCCGGCGATGCCCAGATCCTGCACCCAGCTGAAATCAGCCTGAGTCGCCTTGTGTTGTTCGGCGTGATCGAACAGCGCAGCAAATTCGATACGCGGCACACCGGCCTGTTCGGCCAGCTCCACCAGCACGCTGGCCTGGGTGACGTCGCGCCCTTGCTGGTAGAACGCCTGCTGAATCAGTCCCACCAGTGTCCACGCGCAATCCGGCGCCAGACTGCGCGCGGTGACGATCGCCCGGCAGGCCGGCTCGGTGTCGTAGACAAAACCGTCGGGCAATGCACCTTCGAACTTGAATGGCTGGCCGGTGGCCTCGGCCACCGCCTGCCAATGCTCAAGAATGTAGCGCCGCGTGGTCGGCTCCAGCGCCGCACCGCTGCCGGTGCGCAACCCGCCGACCACCAGATGCAGCTCCACTCCGGCTGCCTGCGCCTGCTCGACCAATGCCTTGGCGACCGGAGCGAAACCCCAGCACCAGGAACACATCGGATCCATCACATAGAGCAGGCGCGCAGACATGATTAAGCCTCGGTGGATGCTTGTTTATAGTTGTAGCCGATCGGGTGCGGCATGTTGCGCGCCTTGGCCAGTTCGATCTGCTTCTGCCGATCGATGGCGCTGCGACGGGTTTTCTCGCTCAGCTTGTCCCAGCAGTGCGGGCAGCTGATGCCGGCCACGTAATGCTCGGAGGCGCGATCTTCAACACTGACCGGTGTGCGGCAGGCATGACATTGATCGTAGTCGCCTTCGCTGAGGTCGTGACGCACGGTCACGCGGTTGTCGAACACGAAGCAGTCGCCCTGCCACTTGGTTTCTTCCTGCGGCACCTCTTCGAGGTACTTCAGGATGCCGCCCTTGAGGTGGTAGACCTCTTCGAAACCCTCGCCCAGCATGTAGCTCGAGGCTTTCTCGCAGCGAATGCCGCCGGTGCAGAACATCGCGACCTTCTTGTGCACGGCCGGGTCGAAGTGCTCTTTGATATAGTCGGGGAATTCGCGAAAACTGGTGGTTTTCGGATCGATGGCGCCTTCGAAGGTGCCGATCGCCACTTCGTAGTCGTTGCGGGTGTCGATCAGCAGCACTTGCGGGTCGCTGATCAGCGCGTTCCAGTCCTGCGGCTCGACGTAAGTGCCGACCTTTTTGTTCGGGTCCACGCCTTCGACGCCGAGGGTGACGATCTCTTTTTTCAGTTTGACCTTGGTGCGGTAGAACGGCTGCTCGTCGCAGTACGACTCTTTGTGGTCGATGTCGATCATGCGCGGGTCGTTCTTCAGCCAGGCGAGCAGGCCATCAATGCCTTCGCGGCTGCCGGACACGGTGCCGTTGATGCCTTCTTCGGCAATCAGCAGCGTGCCTTTGATGCCGTTGTCGACCATCGCTTGCAGCAGTGGCTCGCGCAGGTCAACGTAATCTTCGAGGGTGACGAACTTATACAGTGCCGCCACGACAATCGGTTGTGTCATGGGTATTTCTCCAGGTGGCTACCCTCGCAAAGGGTGAACCGGATTCAAAAAAAACGCGCCGGGTAGCGGCGCGTTGCGGATTCTAGCAAAAAAGATCGCAGCCTGCGGCAGCTCCTACAGGGAACTCAATCCAATGTAGGAGCTGCCGCAGGCTGCGATCTTTTGATCTTAATGTTTGCTACCGCCGGCACAGGTCGGCGACGCCGGAGCGGCGCCAATCTCTGCCCATTCCTGCGGGGTGAAGGTGTGCAGCGCCAACGCATGGAACTCTCCCATCAGCTCGCCGAGCGTGCCGTAGACCTTCTGGTGGCGCTTGACCCGGTTCAGGCCTTCGAACTGCGCGCTGACCACCACCGCCTTGAAGTGGGTCTGTAACCCGCGACTGTGCATGTGGCTTTCATCCAGCACCTGCAGATGCTCAGGCTGAAGCAGACCCAGCGTCGATTCGATGCGTTGTTGCATGGTCATCACGAACTCCGCTTACTTCTTCTTGGCCGGCGCAGCGCCTTTCGGTGCCAGCTCGTTGGTCATGTCGTCGAGCAGCTTGTTGACGACAGGGACGGCGCTTTCCAGTTTGGCCTGGGTCATCTGGGCCGATTGCTGGGTCAGCTGCGGCATTTTTTCCAGGACTTTCTTGCCCAGTGGCGACTGGTAGAACGCGACCAGGTCCTTGAGCTCGGATTCGCTGAAGTTGCTGGTGTAGAGCTTGACCATGTCAGGCTTGAGCTTGTTCCAGCCGATGGCCTGGTCCAGGGCGGCGTTGGCCTTGGCCTGGTAGGTTTCCAGTACGGCTTTCTTGGATTCCGGGGCTTTGGTCTGTTCAAAGCGCTGAGCAAACATCTGCTGCACTTGCATGTACACCGGAGTGCCCAGTTTGTCAGCGTGCGCCAGGGTCAGGAAAGCTTCGGCACTGGCGTTGTGGCTGGCGGTATCGGCAAGCACCTGGCCGCTGGCGCAAACCAGTGCAACCGCGGTACAGATGGCACGAAGACGAGTCATCGAGTTTCCTTTTCTAGCTAACGAGGTAAAACCCCAAGGGCGACCATTCTGCGCCTAAAAAACCTCGTGGCTCAACCCCCGGCCCTTGCCGTGCTTGATTGGCCGGGTTTTACCGGTCAACAATCGGTTCGAGGGAACCACCTGGGCCTGACCGGGCCTAAACTGCGCAAACAGACCAACAGGAGTGTGCACGATGAGCCGTATCGAAACCGACAGCCTGGGCCAGATCGAAGTCCCGGACGACGCTTACTGGGGTGCTCAGACGCAACGCTCGCTGATCAACTTCGCCATCGGTCAGGAGCGCATGCCGTTGCCGGTCCTGCACGCCCTGGCCCTGATCAAGAAGGCCGCCGCCCGGGTCAACGACCGCAACGGCGACCTGCCCGCCGACATCGCCCGCCTGATCGAACAGGCCGCCGACGAAGTCCTCGACGGCCAGCACGACGACCAGTTCCCGCTGGTGGTCTGGCAGACCGGCAGCGGCACCCAGAGCAACATGAACGTCAACGAAGTGATCGCCGGCCGCGCCAACGAACTGGCCGGCAACCCGCGCGGCGGCAAGACGCCGGTGCACCCCAACGATCACGTCAACCGCTCGCAAAGTTCCAACGACTGCTTCCCCACCGCCATGAGCATCGCCACCGCCAAAGCCGTGCAGGAGCAACTGTTGCCGGCCATCGCCGAGCTGTCCGGCGGTCTGGCTGAACTGGCGGCACGCCATATGAAACTGGTGAAGACCGGCCGCACGCACATGATGGACGCGACGCCGATCACCTTCGGTCAGGAGCTGTCGGGTTTTATCGCGCAGCTGGATTACGCCGAACGGGCGATCCGCGCCGCGCTGCCGGCCGTGTGTGAACTGGCACAGGGTGGCACTGCAGTCGGCACCGGTCTGAATTCACCGCACGGCTTTGGCGAAGCGATTGCCGCCGAACTCGCCGCGCTGTCCGGTCTGCCGTTTGTCACTGCGCCGAACAAGTTTGCCGCACTGGCCGGGCATGAACCGCTGACCAGCCTGTCCGGCGCCCTGAAGACCCTCGCCGTGGCCCTGATGAAAATCGCCAACGACCTGCGCCTGCTCGGCTCCGGTCCCCGCGCGGGGTTTGCCGAGGTCAAGCTGCCGGCCAACGAACCGGGCAGCTCGATCATGCCCGGCAAGGTCAACCCGACCCAGTGCGAAGCGCTGTCGATGCTCGCCTGCCAGGTGCTGGGCAACGACGTCACCATCGGCATCGCGGCGAGTCAGGGTCACCTGCAACTGAACGTGTACAAACCGGTGATCATCCACAATGTGCTGCAGTCGATCCGCCTGCTCGCCGACGGTTGCAGCAACTTCCAGCAGCACTGCATCGCCGGTCTCGAGCCAGACGCCGAAGTCATGGCCAAACACTTGGAGCGCGGGCTGATGCTGGTGACGGCACTGAACCCGCACATCGGTTACGACAAGTCGGCGGAGATCGCCAAGAAGGCTTACAGCGAAGGCCTGACCTTGCGAGAGGCGGCGCTGCAACTGGGGTATCTGACCGATGAAGAGTTCGATGCATGGGTGCGGCCGGAAAACATGATCGAGGCTGGCGCCAAGGGCTAACAGCAAAAAGATCGCAGCCTGCGGCAGCTCCTACAGGGGAATGCGTTGCCCTGTAGGAGCTGCCGCAGGCTGCGATCTTTTGCTTTTCAGGCCATTCGCAACCGCCGCGCCTTCAGCCCGGCCATCAACGACGGCCCCAACGCCACCAGCGCCGACCCCAACACCACCAGCACCGCCCCGCCGTAGCCCAGACCATTGATCTGCTCGGCGTGCACATACTCGGGCCACATCCACGCCGCCAGCGCCACCGCCGCAAAGGTCACCAACGGCGTGATCGCCAACGTCGCACTGACCCGCGATGCTTCCCAATGCGCCAGCGCCTCGGCGAAGGCGCCGTAGGCAATCAGCGTGTTCATGCAGCACGCCAGCAGCAGCCAGCCCTGCAACGGGCTCAACGCCAGTGCTTCGAGCGGATGCACCCATGGCGTCAGCAACACGGCGCAGAACAGGTAGATCACCATCATCACCTGCAGCGAATTCCACACCGTGAGCAATTGCTTCTGGCCCAGCGCGTAGAAAGTCCAGACCGTCGAGGCCGACAGCACCAGCAACACGCCGGCGGTGTAGTCCGACAATGAGGTGAGCAATTCGGCCAGGCGCTGATTGAAGAACAACACAAACCCGATCAACAGCACCGCCAGGCCAATGCCCTGACCGATGCTGAAACGCTCCTTGAACACAAACAGGCTGGCGATCAGCAACATGATCGGGCCCATCTGCACCACCAGTTGCGCGGTACCGGGGCTCAGCAGATTGAGGCCCATCAGGTACAGCACGTAGTTGCCCACCAGCCCGAGCACCGCCATCAGCACCAGCCAGCCGCCCCTGGCCCCGAGCTGCTTGCGACTCGGCAGGCGCCGGGTGGCCGCCAGATACATGAACAGGCAACCGCCGGAGACCAACAGGCGAAACCACGTCACGGTGATCGGGTCCATCACCTGCAATACCTGTTTGAGCTTGATCGGCAAAATGCCCCACAGAAAAGCGGTCAGCAGCGCCAGGAACAGACCGTAAACCCAGCGACCGGATGAAATGTGCATGCGAACCCCAATGCCTGCTGACAAGATCGGTCATTCTAGGCCCGCACGCAGGTGCAACACAGGGACAGTTCGGGCCAGGCCGCTAATGAAACTGTGCAGGTCGCAGCATTAAATTGACGGATCACCGTTGATCGCCTGGCCGGGCGCGCCAAGTGCTTCAGGCATAAGCTCATTGGATCCCTTTCAGCGCATCACTCAAGGAGGCCGATCATGTACGGAATGCGCGCCCAGGACAGCGCCCCCGCCACGCACTTTCGCAGCGACCGGTTGTGTCGGGTCAATGGCGAACTGTTTTTCTGTACGCGGGAGAACACGCTTGAGGGGCCGTTCGACAGTCCAGAGATAGCCGAGCAGGAAATAAAGGCGTATATCGCGCGGATGCAGGCGCAGACAGCGTAAACCGGTGGCGAGGGAGCTTGCTCCCGCTGGGGCGCGAAGCGGCCCTCGCTTCAGGCTTTACCGGGAAAATCCAGATCTGCTCCGCAGCCCAGCGGGAGCAAGCTCCCTCGCCACAAGGATTGTTTTGGCCGGTCAGCGTACCGCCTCAAACAACCCCGTCGCCCCCATCCCGCCGCCCACACACATGGTCACAATGCCGTAGCGCAGATTGCGCCGCTGCAACTCGCGCACCAGATGCCCGACCTGCCGCGAACCGGTCATGCCGAACGGGTGGCCGATGGAAATCGAGCCGCCGTTGACGTTGTACTTTTCGTTATCGATCTCCAGCCGATCGCGGGCGTACAGGCATTGCGAAGCAAACGCCTCGTTGAGTTCCCACAAATCAATGTCCGCCACCTGCAAGCCCTTGGCCTTGAGAAGTTTCGGCACCGAGAACACCGGGCCGATGCCCATCTCGTCAGGCTCGCAACCGGCCACGGTGAAGCCACGAAAAAACGCCTTGGGCTTGAGCCCCAGTTGCAGGGCTTTTTCCAGGCTCATCACCAGGGTCATCGACGTACCGTCAGACAGTTGCGACGAATTGCCGGCCGTCACCGAGCCGTCCTCGGCAAACACCGGCTTCAAGCCGGCGAGGCTTTCATAGGTGGTGTCCGGGCGGTTGCAGTCGTCGTGATCGACGCTGCCGTCGAGAATCTGCACCTCACCGCTGTTTTTGTCCTCGACCCGGTACTTGACCGCCATCGGCACGATTTCATCATTGAACAGGCCGGCAGCCTGCGCCTGGGCGGTGCGCAACTGGCTTTGCAGCGCATACCGATCCTGCGCCTCGCGGCTGACGTGGTAACGACGCGCCACCACTTCGGCAGTCTGGCCCATCGTGTAATAGATGCCCGGCACCTGCTGCTTGAGCAGCGGATTGATCAGGTGATCGGTGTTGACGCTTTTCAGGGTCAGGCTGATCGACTCGACGCCCCCGGCAACGATGATGTCGCTGCAACCCGACGCGATCTGGTTGGCGGCAATCGCAATCGCCTGCAAACCCGAGGAACAGAAGCGATTGAGGGTCATGCCCGCCACGCCAGTGCCCAGGCGCGACAGCACTGCTACGTTGCGGCCGATGTTGTAGCCCTGCGCGCCTTCGTTGGAGCCGGCGCCGACAATGCAATCCTCGACGCTGGCCGGGTCGATGTCATTGCGCGACAGCAGCGCGTTGACGCAATGGGCTGCCATGTCGTCAGGACGGGTCTGGTTGAACTTGCCGCGAAAGGACTTGGCCAGGCCGGTCCGCACGCTGTCGACGATCACCACTTCACGCATGGCATACCTCAATTGTTGTTGTCGGAAGAGAGTGAACCGAGCATAAGTCCACCCCGCCGCCGACCGCGACAATCATTCACCCCGCGTATGCGCCTCCATCGGCTCAGTCCTTGTGCTTTTTCGCATGCTTGTCGGACTTCTTGAACGCCTCTTCGAGCGCGCGGTTGATCGTGCGCAGCACCTTGACCCGCGCCCAGCGCTTGTCATTGGCCTCGACCAGCGTCCACGGCGAAATCTCGGTGCTGGTGCGGTCGACCATGTCGCCCACGGCCGCGCGATAGGCGTCCCACTTGTCGCGATTGCGCCAGTCATCCTCGGTGATCTTGAAGCGCTTGAACGGAATCTGCTCCCGAGCCTGGAAGCGCTCCATCTGCGTGTCCTTGTCGATCGCCAGCCAGAACTTGACGACGATGACTCCGGCGTCGGCGATCTGCTCTTCGAAGTCATTGATCTCGCTGTACGCGCGCAGCCAGTCGGCCGGACTGCAAAAGCCCTCGACCCGCTCCACCAGCACCCGTCCATACCAGGAGCGGTCGAACACGGTGAACTTGCCGCGCGCCGGCAGGTGTCGCCAGAAGCGCCACAAGTACGGCTGCGCGCGCTCTTCTTCGGTTGGCGCGGCAATCGGCACAATGCTGTACTGACGCGGATCGAGCGCCGCCGCCACCCGGCGAATCGCCCCGCCCTTGCCCGCCGCATCATTGCCTTCGAACACCGCCACCAAGGCGTGGCGGCGCATGCGTTTGTCACGCATCAACCCGGACAAGCGCGCCTGCTCGGTGATCAGCTGTTCTTCGTAGTCTTTCTTGTCCAGCAGCTGGTTCAGGTCGAGGCTGTCGAGCAGGTTCAGTTGATCGACAGCGGTGCCCAGGGGTGCGGCGTTGACTTCCTCGGTCTGCACCTGTGGACGCTTCAGCGCGTTTTGCAGGCCTTCGAGCAGGATCTTGCCGACCGCCAGGCTGCGGTAATTGGCGTCCATGCCTTCGATGATGTGCCACGGCGCGTAGTCGCGGCTGGTGCGGCGCAGCACGCGCTCGCCGTACTTGACGAACTTGTCGTAGGTCTGCGACTGCTGCCAGTCCAGCGGGCTGATGCGCCAGCTGTGCAGCGGGTCGTCGGCCAGTGCCTTGAGGCGCGCCTTCATCTGTTTCTTGGACAGGTGAAACCAGAACTTGAAGATCAGCGCACCTTCGTCGCACAACATCTTTTCCAGGCGCTCGGCGGCGTTGATCGCCTGATCCAGGCGCGGATCCTTGAATAAACCATGGACCCGCCCCTGAAGCATCTGGCTGTACCAGTTGCCAAAGAACACGCCCATCCGCCCCTTGGCCGGGAGCATCCGCCAGTAACGCCAGGCCGGTGGCCGCGCCAGCTCTTCATCGGTCTGCTGATCGAAGGTGCGCACCTCGATCAGGCGCGGGTCCATCCACTCGTTGAGCAACTTGACGGTTTCGCCCTTGCCGGCGCCTTCGATGCCGTTGATCAAAATGATCACCGGAAAACGCTTCTGCTGCTGCAACTCGAACTGCGCTTCCAGCAATGCTTCACGCAGCGCCGGCACAGCCTCGTCGTAAGTCTCTTTGTCGATGGCGTGACCGATTTCAGCGGATTCAAACATGGGGACGGCTCCTTCCAGGATTCAGCAAGACTAGCGGATTGGGCACGGCGATGGAGGGGAAATTCCCCCACGAAGTTGAGTTAAATGAATGAAAACCTGTGGCGAGGGAGCTTGCTCCCGCTCGGCTGCGCAGCAGACGTCACTCAGACCGACACGGTGGTTCAGATATGGCTGAGTCGCCTGGTTTGAGGGTTGCTGCGCAACCCGGCGGGAGCAAGCTCCCTCGCCACAACAAACTCACCTTCAACCTCAAATCGTCGATTGTCCTTGAACCCACTCAACCCGGCCTTGCCATGGATCAAGCACCCTGCGCCCGATCAGCTAGAATGGCCGCCTTGTCGTTGCCGAGCCTGCCATGAAACCTGTATTGCCCCACGCCCAACTCGACTGGGATGACCAGGGACGCCCGCGTTCGCGGGTGTTCGATGATGTGTATTTTTCCGACCAGTCGGGGCTGGACGAAACCCGCTACGTGTTCCTCGAACAGAACCGTCTGGCCGAGCGCTTTGCCGCGCTGCCGGCGCACGGACGACTGGTGATCGGCGAAACCGGGTTCGGCACCGGGCTGAATTTTCTCTGCGCCTGGCAGTTGTTCGAGCAGCACGCGGTGGCCGGCGCACGGCTGCATTTCGTCAGCGTCGAAAAGTACCCGCTGAGCCCGGCGGATCTGCAACGGGCGCTGGCCTTGTGGCCGGAGCTCAAGCCGCTGGCCGATCAGTTGCTGACACAATACGTGGCGATCCATCAGGGCTTTCAGCGGATCATTCTCGGCAATGGCCGGGTGACGTTGACGCTGCTGATCGGCGATGCACTGGAGCAGTTGCCGCAACTTGATGCGCAGATCGACGCGTGGTTTCTCGACGGTTTCGCCCCGGCGAAAAACCCGGACATGTGGACCGCCGAACTGTTCGTCGAACTCGCGCGTCTGGCCGCGCCCGGCTCGACCATCAGCACCTTCACCAGCACTGGCTGGGTGCGGCGCTTGCTCAATGCTGCCGGGTTCAAGATGAAGCGCACGCCGGGCATCGGCCACAAGTGGGAAATCCTGCGTGGCGCGTTTCTCGGCTGGCCGCAGGACGTCGCGCCCCCGCTGCCGGACAAACCGTGGTTCGCCCGCCCTGCCCCGCTGAGCGGTGAGCGGCGGGCGCTGGTGATCGGCGCCGGGCTGGCCGGCTGTGCGACCGCTGCCAGTCTCGCCGCGCGCGGCTGGCAAGTCAGTCTGCTGGAGCGTCACGAGGCCGTGGCGCAGGAGGCGTCGGGCAATCCGCAGGGCGTGCTCTACCTGAAGTTGTCGGCCCACGGCACGGCGTTGTCACAACTGATCGTCAGCGGCTTCGGCTACACCCGCCGGCTGCTGGAAACCCTGCAACGCGGCACGGACTGGGACGATTGCGGCGTGCTGCAATTGGCCTTCAATGCCAAGGAAGCCGAGCGTCAGGCGCAACTGGCAGCAGCATTCCCGGAAGACCTGGTGCACTGGCTCGATCAGCCGCAAGCCGAAACTCAGGCCGGGATCGGCCTGCGCCACGGCGGCTTGTACTACCCCGAAGGCGGCTGGGTGCATCCGCCGGCGCTGTGCCAGATGCAAGCTGCACAGCCGAACATCGAATTGCTCAAGCATCACCACGCGCTGGAACTGCGCCAGGTCGAGGGTCAGTGGCAGGCCCTCGACAACGAACGCCTGCTCGCCAGCGCCCCGGTGGTGGTATTGGCCGGCGCCGCGGAGATCAAACGCTTTGCGCAAAGTGCCGAGCTGCCGCTCAAGCGCATTCGCGGGCAAATCACGCGCCTGGCGCAAACCGCCGAGAGTCAGGCACTGACCACCGTGGTCTGCGCCGAAGGTTATGTGGCGCCGGCACGCCTTGGCGAACACACCCTCGGCGCCAGCTTCGACTTCAACAGCGATGACCTGACCCCGACCACCGCCGAACACCTGGGCAATCTGGCGATGCTCGAAGAGATCTCCAGCGATCTGGTCGCGCGCCTGCACATCAATGAACTGCCGGCGGAAACACTGGAGGGACGCGCCGCGTTCCGCTGCACCAGTCCCGATTATCTGCCGATCGTCGGCCCCCTCGCCGACCGCGCAGCCTTCACTCAGGCCTACGCGGCGTTGAGCAAGGATGCGCGACAAGTGCCAGACATCGCCTGCCCGTGGCTCGACGGTCTGTACGTCAACAGTGGCCATGGCTCACGGGGGCTGATCACCGCGCCGCTGTCCGGCGAACTGCTCGCGGCATGGCTGGACAACGAGCCGCTGCCACTGCCCAGAAGCGTCGCCGAGGCCTGTCACCCCAACCGTTTCGCGCTGCGCCAGTTGATTCGCGGCAAGTGAAAAATCGCGACTGGCCGCTGGTCAGTCGCTCCCTCTTATAACTCATCGTTCTAAAACTCCCACATCTGCAGCGGGTCAGTTTCTGAGTACCGGCCATTTTGGTCGAACTCGGAATCAACCCTCCCCAACGGAAAAACCGGTAAGGACTTATGTGCGGATTAGCTGGCGAGTTACGTTTTGATCATCAACCTGCAGACCTTGCAGCCGTTGAGCGAATCACCCATCACCTGGCCCCTCGCGGCCCCGACGCGTGGGGCTTCCATGCCCAAGGGCCGATTGCCCTGGGCCATCGTCGCCTGAAAATCATGGACCTGTCGGACGGCTCGGCGCAGCCGATGATCGACAGCCAACTCGGCTTGTCCCTGGCCTTCAACGGCGCGATCTACAACTTCCCGGAACTGCGCGCCGAACTCGAAGCGCTCGGTTACGCCTTCTATTCCGGTGGCGACACCGAAGTGCTGCTCAAGGGCTACCACGCCTGGGGCGAAGCGCTGCTGCCAAAGCTCAACGGCATGTTTGCCTTCGCCATCTGGGAACGCGATGCCCAGCGCCTGTTCATCGCTCGCGACCGTCTCGGCGTGAAGCCGCTGTACCTGTCGCGCACCGGTCAGCGCCTGCGCTTTGCCTCGGCCCTGCCGGCGCTGCTCAAGGGCGGCGACATCAACCCGATTCTCGATCCGGTAGCGCTCAATCACTACCTGAATTTCCACGCGGTGGTGCCCGCGCCACGCACCTTGCTCGCCGGCATCGAAAAGCTGCCGCCAGCGAGCTGGATGCGCGTTGAAGCCGATGGCCGCACCGAGCAGAAAACCTGGTGGACCCTGCCTTACGGCCCACACGACGACGAGAAGAATCTGACCCTCGAAGACTGGCGTGACCGCGTGCTCGACAGCACCCGCGAAGCCGTGGCGATCCGTCAACGGGCGGCGGTGGATGTCGGCGTGCTGCTGTCCGGCGGTGTCGATTCGAGCATGCTCGTCGGCCTGTTGCGGGAAGTCGGCGTGGAAAACCTGTCGACCTTTTCGATCGGTTTCCAGGATGCCGGCGGCGAGCGTGGCGATGAATTCCAGTATTCGGATCTGATCGCCAAACACTACGGCACCCAACACCATCAATTGCGCATCGACGAAAAAGAGATCATCGAGCAACTGCCCGCCGCATTCCGCGCGATGAGCGAGCCGATGGTCAGCCACGACTGCATCGCGTTCTATCTGTTGTCCCGCGAAGTCGCCAAACACTGCAAAGTGGTGCAAAGCGGCCAGGGCGCGGACGAGTTGTTTGCCGGTTATCACTGGTACCCGCAAGTCGATGGTGCGGCCGATCCGTATGCGGCCTATCGCGCGGCGTTCTTCGACCGCAGCTACGACGACTACGCCGCCACCGTGCAACCGAAATGGCTGACCGCCAATGACGCGGCCGGCGACTTCGTGAAGGAACATTTCGCTCAACCCGGCGCTGATGCAGCGGTCGACAAAGCCCTGCGTCTGGACAGCACGGTGATGCTGGTGGATGACCCGGTCAAACGCGTCGACAACATGACCATGGCCTGGGGCCTGGAAGCACGCACGCCGTTTCTCGACTATCGCCTGGTGGAACTCTCCGCGCGAATCCCCGGCCAGTTCAAGCTGCCCGACGGCGGCAAACAGGTGCTGAAAGAAGCGGCACGCCTGGTCATTCCAAGCGAAGTGATCGACCGCAAGAAAGGCTACTTCCCGGTTCCGGGCCTGAAGCACTTGCAAGGCGACACCTTGAACTGGGTACGCGAACTGCTGCTGGATCCGAGCCAGGATCGCGGCCTGTTCAACCCGGCCATGCTCGACAAATTGCTGACCGATCCGCAAGGCCAACTGACGCCGTTGCGCGGTTCGAAACTGTGGCAACTGGCGGCCCTGAACCTGTGGCTCAGTGAACAAGGAATCTGATCGATGAAACCTCACGCCACGGCTATCAGCCAACGCCTGTTGCGCGGTCAGACACCGTCGTATGAACGCTTGCAGGCGCGCCTGGCCGAAGACGGCAGCAAACTCGGCGCCGAGCCGATCGCCGTGCATTGCGGCTGGGGCCGGTTGCTCATCGGTCACACCTTTCCTGATCCGGCGACGCTGGCCCAGGAACTGCTCAACGAGCAGCCCGGCGAGCGCGATATCGCCCTGTACGTCGCCGCGCCGCAACAGATTCTCGGTCTGGAACCGACACAACTGTTTCTTGACCCGTCCGACACCCTGCGCCTGTGGTTCAGCGATTACCGCCCGGCCACCCGCGTGTTTCGCGGCTTCCGCATCCGCCGGGCACAGAGCGAAGCGGACTGGCAGGCGATCAATCTGCTGTATCAAGCGCGCGGCATGCTGCCGATCGATGCCTCGCGGCTGACCCCGCACCATCAAGGCGGCCCGGTGTACTGGCTGGCTGAAGATGAAGACAGCGGCGCGGTGATCGGCAGCGTCATGGGCCTCAATCACCAGAAAGCCTTCAACGACCCGGAACACGGCAGCAGCCTGTGGTGCCTGGCGGTGGATCCGCAATGTTCGCGGCCCGGTGTCGGCGAAGTGCTGGTGCGACACCTGGTCGAGCATTTCATGAGCCGCGGCTTGAGCTATCTGGATCTGTCGGTGCTGCACGACAACCGCCAGGCGAAGAACCTCTACGCCAAGCTCGGTTTCCGCAACCTGTCGACGTTCGCCATCAAGCGCAAGAACGGCATCAATCAGACGCTGTTCCTCGGGCCCGGGCCGGAAGCCAACTTCAATCCTTATGCGCGGATCATCGTCGAGGAAGCGCATCGGCGCGGCATCGATGTGCAAGTGGACGATGCCGAAGCCGGGTTGTTCACCCTCAGCCATGGTGGGCGCCGGGTGCGTTGCCGCGAATCGCTGAGCGACCTGACCAGCGCGATCAGCATGAGCCTGTGCCAGGACAAAAGCCTGACCCACAAAGTGTTGAAAGCCGCCGGCCTGCAGCTGCCTTCGCAGCAACTGGCGGGCAATGCCGACGACAACCTGGCGTTTCTCGACGAGCATCAACGGGTGGTGGTCAAGCCACTCGATGGTGAACAGGGCCAGGGCGTGGCGGTGGATTTGCAGAGCATCGAAGAGGTGCAGCAAGCCATCGAGTCCGCCAAGCGTTTTGACAGCCGCGTGTTGCTCGAAAGCTTCCACGAAGGGCTGGACCTGCGAATTCTGGTGATCGGTTTTGAGGTGGTGGCGGCGGCGATTCGCCGTCCGGCCGAAGTGGTCGGCGACGGGCACCATTCGATTGGTGCGCTGATCGAGGCCCAGAGCCGCCGTCGGCAAGCGGCCACCAGTGGCGAGAGCAAGATCCCGCTGGACCACGAAACCCAGCGCACCCTGCACGCGGCCGGTTATGACTACAGCAGCATCCTGCCGGCCGGCGAGCATCTGTTCGTGCGGCGTACGGCCAATCTGCACACCGGTGGCACGCTGGAAGATGTCACCGCGATTCTGCATCCGACCCTGGTCGATGCCGCCGTGCGTGCGGCGCGGGCGCTGGACATTCCAATGGTCGGCCTCGACCTGATGGTGCCGGCGGCCGATCAACCGGAGTACGTGTTCATCGAAGCCAACGAACGCGCGGGACTCGCCAACCACGAACCGCAGCCGACGGCGGAGCGCTTTGTCGATTTGCTGTTTCCGCACAGTCAGCCGGCGGTTTCTTGATTTTGCTTTGCCTGGGCTGACGCCTTCGCGAGCAGGCTCGCTCCCACAGGGGAATGCTTTCCAAATGTGGGAGCGAGCCTGCTCGCGAAGAGGTCCTTAAATCCACCCCCAATTCCTCATCGAAACCATCGATGTGCTCAACCCATCAGGAGTTTCCATGACCACACAAATCCCCGAACCGGATCTGAACTACCTGCAGAAAGTCCTCCTGGAAATGCTCGCCATTCCCAGCCCTACGGGGTTCACCGATACCATCGTGCGCTACGTTGCCGAGCGTCTGGAAGAACTCGGCATACCCTTCGAGATGACCCGGCGCGGCACGATCCGCGCCACCCTCAAGGGCAAGAAAAACAGCCCTGACCGCGCCGTCTCCGCGCACCTCGACACCATTGGCGCCGCTGTGCGCGCAGTGAAAGACAACGGGCGCCTGACCCTGGCTCCGGTCGGCTGCTGGTCGAGCCGGTTTGCCGAGGGTAGCCGCGTCAGCCTGTTCACCGACAACGGCGTGATTCGCGGCAGCGTGCTGCCATTGATGGCGTCCGGGCACGCGTTCAACACCGCCGTGGATGAGATGCCGATCAGTTGGGACCACGTTGAACTGCGTCTGGATGCCTACTGCGCAACCAAGGCCGATTGCGACTCGCTGGGTATCAGCGTCGGCGACGTGGTGGCCTTCGACCCGCTGCCGGAGTTCACCGAAAGCGGCCACATCAGCGCCCGACACCTTGATGACAAGGCCGGGGTTGCGGCGCTGCTCGCCGCGCTCAAAGCCATCGTCGAGAGCGGTCAGGAATTGATGATCGACTGTCACCCGCTGTTCACCATCACCGAAGAAACCGGCAGTGGCGCAGCGGCGGCCTTGCCGTGGGATGTCAGCGAATTCGTCGGCATCGACATTGCGCCGGTCGCTCCGGGCCAGCACTCCAGCGAGCATGCCGTGAGCGTGGCCATGCAGGATTCCGGCGGGCCTTACGACTATCACCTGTCGCGTCATTTGCTGCGCCTGGCCGGTGACAACGAACTACCAGTACGCCGCGACCTGTTTCGCTATTACTTCAGCGATGCGCATTCGGCGGTCACCGCCGGGCACGACATCCGCACTGCCCTGCTGGCCTTCGGTTGCGACGCCACCCACGGCTACGAGCGCACACACATCGACAGCCTGGCGGCGCTCAGTCGCCTGCTCGGGGCGTACATCCTGAGCCCGCCAGTGTTCGCCAGCGATGCCGCGCCGGCCAATGCGTCGCTCGATCGCTTCAGTCACCAGATCGAGCATGAGACGCAGATGGAGAGCGATACCCGGGTGCCGTCGGTGGACAGTCTGGTGGGGCAGCGTTCCGACAGCTGATCCGGCCTTCCCTGGTGGCTGGACTGGCCCCATCGCTGGCAAGCCAGCTCCCACAGTTTTCGGGGTGATCAGTTGTTTGCGTACACCATCAAACGCTGTGGGAGCTGGCTTGCCAGCGATAGGGCCGATACTGCCCACACAAAACTGGCAGCCAGCCACCAATCGCCGTAGCATCCCGCCATTGATTTAGCCGAGGTGCCCATGCTGATTCCCTACGACGCTCTTGAAGTCGATACCCTCACCCGCCTGATCGAGGATTTCGTCACCCGCGACGGCACCGACAACGGTGATGACACGCCGCTGGAAACCCGCGTGCTGCGCGTGCGTCAGGCGCTGACCAAAGGCCAGGCGCTGATCGTGTTCGACCCGGAAAGCGAGCAATGCCAGCTGATGCTCAAACACGACGTGCCCAAGCATCTGTTCGACTAGCGGACTTTCTCGCTGATCTGTTTGCGCTGGATCCGCTCGTAGACTTCAGAACGGTGCACATTGACCTTCTGCGGCGCCTCGACACCAAAGCGCACACTGGATCCGTTGACCGACAAAACGCGCACGGAGATGTCGTCACCGATGGAAATCAACTCGCCCACAACACGGCTGAGTACAAGCATGGAATTCGTCCTTCAGGGTTAGCCAGCCCTGAAGATGCGCGGTAGGCGCACGCTCGACAATGCGTGGCGAGCAATTCAGTCTTGCCCTACACCCGCAAGCGCGGCGCCCTTCAGACATTTCCCGCAAATCGCTAAACAGTCTCGCCTCAAGCGGCGGAAAAACGTGGCCCGAACAGAATCACGCTGGCGCCGATCACGCACAGCGCCACGCCGATCCAGTCCGAACCCAGCGGGCGCACCCGCTCGACCACCGCCAGCCAGCCGATCGACGCAACAATGTAGATTCCGCCATACGCGGCATAGGCACGACCGGCATAAGCCGCTTCGACGCGGGTCAGCAACAGGGCAAACAGCGTCAGGCTGAGCAGCGCCGGGATCACCCACAAGGCACTTTTGCCCTGGCGCAGCCACATGAAAAAAGCGAAACAACCGGCGATTTCAAACAACGCCGCAAGGAAGAACCACAAGTAATTGAGCATTGATACGTCTCGACAGGGTGACCATGGCGGCCACCCTAACGAGGCGACACCCGGCGGGCAAGTTCAACCGTTGGCGGGTTTGGCCTTGGCGCGCATTTTATCGGCCATGGTGGTCATTTCGTTGTAGATCAGTTGCGGGTTCTTCTGCTTGATCGCCCAGGCCATGCGCCCCTGTTCGTGCGGCAGGATCATGAACTCGCCGGCGGCCACGTGCTGATAGATGTAGTCGGCGATGTCAGCGGCGCTGATCGGCGAACTTTCCAGCAACTTGCCGACCTGCGCTTTCATCGCCGGCGTCGGGCCACGGAACGAATCGAGCAAGTTGGTCTGGAAGAACGATGGGCAGACCACATGCACCCCGACTTCTTGCTGCGCAAGTTCCACCAACAAGCTTTCGGACAAGGCCACCACCCCGGCCTTCGCCACGTTGTAATTGCTCATGGCCGGGCCTTGCATCAACGCCGCCATCGAAGCGATGTTGATGATCTTGCCTTTGCTCTGCTCCAGCAGCGGCAGGAACGCCTTGCAGCCCTTGACCACGCCCATCAGGTTGATTGCGATCTGCCAGTCCCAATCCTCCAGCGACAGTTCGCTGAAGAAGCCGCCGGACGCCACACCCGCGTTGTTGACGATGATATCGATACCGCCCAGCTTTACTTCGCAGGCCTGGGCCAACGCGGTGAGCTGGCTGTAGTCGCGCACATCGCAGCGCTGGGTGAACCCGTCGCCACCGGCTTCGCGCACGAGTTTCAGGGTTTCCTGCAGGCCGGGCTCGCTGACGTCGGACAAGGCCAGTTGCCAGCCTTCACGCGCCCAGCGCAGTGCGATTTCGCGACCTAAACCTGAGCCCGCGCCCGTAATCATCATGCGATTTTGCATAGCAGACAGCCTTGTTGTTCCGTAGGAGATGCGCGGAGTGTAGCGAAGGATCTTTCACACCCCACGCTCCATCAGAATGCTGAATACAGGATCAAAAGATCGCAGCGTTCGGCAGCGTCTACACACATTTTTTTCAGGCGCTGGAGCAGGCTGCGATCTTTTTGATCCTGGCTTCAAAGGAAATAAGCCTGCGATCTAAATACATTAAAAAAACATTGAATTTTCTTTGATACACACCAGTCGGAATTTGTAAGCCGTCTGGAATTAGTTAGTCGCCAGTCGCCCCTGAACATCAAGACTTCTCGAACACTATCAACAAGGAAAATCGACATGGGCACAATTCTTATCATTATCCTGATCCTGTTGCTGATCGGTGGTCTGCCGGTCTTCCCGCACTCCAGAAGTTGGGGTTATGGTCCGTCGGGCATTATCGGTGTGGTATTGGTGGTGCTGTTGGTTCTGCTGTTGCTTGGCAGGATATAAAACCCCAAGACAAAAAAAAGAGGCCCTGAGGGCCTCTTTTTTTGTCCAGCGGATTATCAGTCCGGCTTGCCGTTGATCACACCGGCGGTGTTGTCCATCAGACTCTTGGTCGCGGTTTGCAGGAACGCTTCGAGCTTGAGTTTCAATTCAGCGGTACGCGGTGCGTCCGGAATGATCTCGGCAGAAGGGTTCGCGCCCAGTTGGTACTGATAGATCTTCGGCGCCATTTCCTTCTCTTTCGGCAGCACCAGAATCTGGTCAGCAGTGACGATGGCCGTGGTCTGCTCGCTGCCCGACGGCTTGATCACACCGAAACCGGTGTCGCCGGCCGGCAGGTTGAGCAGGTCGCGACCCCAGCACTGGTGACGCACTTCGCCACCCAGACGCCCCATGATGGTCGGCACGATGTCGATCTGGGTGCCGACGGTGTGGTCACGGGTACCGAACTTCTCCTGGATGCCCGGTGCGATCATCAGCATCGGCACGTTGAAGCGGCCCAGGTCCATTTCGGTGATCTGACGCTCGTTGCCGAAACCGTGGTCGCCGACGATCACGAACAGGGTTTCCTTGAAGTACGGCTCTTTGCGCGCCTTCTCGAAGAACTGACCCAGGGCCCAGTCGGCGTAACGCATGGCAGTCAGGTGTTCGTTGAGCGTGCCGCGATCAGTCACGCGCTCGACCGGCAATGGCGTCGGCAAGGCGTACGGTGTGTGGTTGGACAGGGTTTGCAGCAGCGCGTAGAACGGCTTGCCGTTTTCCCGCGCCTTCAGCTCCACCAGACCACGGTCGAACATGTCCTGGTCGGACACGCCCCAGGTCGGATCGGAGAACACCGGGTTGACGAAGTCGTTACGACCTACAAAGTTGGTCATGCCCTGGTTGCTGAAGAAGCCCGACTGGTTGTCCCAGGCGAAGTCACCGTTGTAGACGTAGACGTCGTCATACTTGCGCGCGCTGAGCAGCTGCGGCAGGCCGGAGAGCTTGTGGCTGCCTTCCGGGGTCTGCATCAGGTATTCGAAACCCGGCAGGTTCGGGAAGCAGGCCATGGTCGCAAACATGCCCTGGTGGGTGTGCGTGCCGTTGGAGAAGAAGCGGTCGAACAACAGGCCTTCCTTCGACAGCTTGTCGAGGTACGGCGTGATGTTGCCCGATGCGCCCAAAGCGCCCACCGAGTGACCAGCCATGCTTTCCATCAGGATCACGACCACGTTCTTGATCGGCAGGGTCTTGTCGGCCGGTGGCGTGTAGTCACGACGCACGGCGGCGATATCGGCATCGACCAGTTTGTCGTCCGGCATCACCAGCATCTCGCGCACCACTTTCTGCGCCTGTTCCTGCGGCAGGGTGGCTTTCCAGATGTTGTTGCGATCCTCGCCCATGCGGTCCTTGGCGGCCGCGATCAGCGACAGCGTACCGTTGAGGCCGAGCTGGTTGGCGAAGTTCGATTCGGTGGTGTACACGTCACCCCAACGCAGCGGCGGGCCCTGACGCAGGGTGCCACGGGCCGCCACGACGCAGATCAGCAGGCAGACCACGAACACCGCCAGACGGGTGTACCACGGCGCCACCTGACGGGTGCCGACGTTGCCACCGCTGAACGGGCCGCGTGGACGGGTCGCACGATCGGCGCCCTTGAAGGCCAGGGTCAGGATCACCGTGCCGACGGCCCACGCCAACAGATAGCGCACCACCGGGAAACCGTACCAGAGCATGCTCATCACGGTTTTCGGATCTTCTTTCACGTACTGGAACACCAGGCCGTTGAGGCGTTGGTGAAACTCGCGGTAGAAGTCCATCTCCATCAGGCCGAGGAACAGCGCGATGCTGGACACCACGGTCAGCCACAGCCGGAAGAAGCCGCGCGCCGCCATAGCGCGGGCACTGAACAGTGCCAGCAGCAGCGGAACGCAGACGTAGACCACCAGGCGCAGGTCGAAACGCAGGCCGTTGGCGAAGGCTTCGAGGAAGGTCGAGGCCGGGGTATCGAGGATCATCTCGCGGTTGTAGACCAGCAGCGCGAGGCGCAGCACGGAAAACATCACCATCATGACCAGGGCACACAACAGGGTGTAGGCCAGATGCGATTTGACGGTCGGTTGCAGCAGGCGAGTGGAAGATCGCTGCTGATTCAGGGCGTCCGGGTTTGCCATGTCGTTTTAGGACCCATTGGAAGTTGAAGTTGCAAAATACAGCGGCGCCATGCCCTCTATTGGCCATTCCAGGCCCCGGGGCGTGCGCGGTGCGCAAATGTTGCCCGATCAACGACAGCATTGCCATTGATTACTGCCCCACTGCCCGACTCTTTCATACAGGCAGCCGTAAGGGGACGAAGTGAATTGCGCGGGCGAATTGTCTGGAACGCTTTGTGAAAATTTCGTGCAACGCATATCTGGAAACACAATATAACGACAAAACAAAAACGCCCCGAATCGATCGGGGCGTTTTGCTTTAAGCGCGGATTACTTCTCGGCGCGTTCTTTCAAGGCTTTAAGGGTGTTGAACGGCGCGTCGACCACAAACTTGTTGGCGACCATGGCTGGCACGCTGCCGCCTGGTTCGGTGTGCACCTGATAGGTCACTTCCACCTGATCACCTTTCGGTACAAACTTCCAGAAGCCTTTGACCTGAGTGACACGGACAAAGCCTTTTTCTTCCGGAATGTACTTCGGCAAGCCTTCGAGGTTGCGCGTCAGGCTGCCATCAGCGCCTTCGACGGTGGTGATGTGCAGCACCGAATCACGCGAAGTGACGGGCCACGGCGTGTTGAACTGAGTGTAGGTCCAGCTCTGATCGCCCTCGTGTTTGAGCAACTTCTGGGTCTTGCACTCGTAGATCCAGGCGCAGGCACCGGACACGTCTTCCTGCAAGGCGCGCAGTTTGGCAACGGTGGTTTTCATCAGGGCAACCCCCTGATAGGACTTGTAGTCCGAACCCGGCACTTCGGCCAGCGAGACCTTGATACCGTCTTCATTTTTAGCGACTTTCCAGTCTTCGGCCTGAGCAACCGAAGTAGCCAGCACGGCCGTCAAACCACACAACACAGCGATACGATGCAGCGAACCCATAGTCTTATTCCTTATTGTTGAAGTTCCGTTCGTTTGACACATCACGCCGCCGTCATCTGCTCCCACCAGCCGATCAACCTGATCGCTTCTTCCGAGCTGCTGCCACAGACTTCGACATCGGCGGCAAATCCTGAACAGACCGCTGGACGTTCCGGCTGGCCGAAAATGCTGCACAGGTTTTCGACCGACAGCTGCACGCAACGTTCGCCGGCAGGTTTGCCATTGGGCATGCCCGGAATGGCAGAACTGATGGAAGGGGCAATGCAGCAAGCGCCACAGCCTTCACGGCATTTCATGACGAGCAAGTCCTCGCGACGGGCAATGTGTTAAAGAGACACGGACAGAGTAACCGCTAAAACGGTTGTTTCAAATTCCCTGAATCGGGGTTTTTATCGATAACTGAATGTGACTGACCAGTCTCCGACAAAGCGTCTGGTCTGCGGGTCACGGATCGATTGAATTTATTGCTTGAACTCGAAATCCAGCGCAGCGCCTTCAACTTCACGGCGCTCTTCGTTGCGCAACTGCAACTGCATTTCGTTGCTGAGCAAACGGCCGTTGAGCTGGAAACCGCTGTTCTTCTCACCAAACATCTGCGGCAGGATCGCATCGTGTTTGGGCATCGGCACGGTACCGGCCGGTTTGAGTTGCTGGACCATGTCCTTGGGCAGACTCAGATCGAGCTTGGCCGGCGGCAGTTTGGTCTTCACCACCTCACTGGCCGGTTTCGACTTGGAAGCGACCGGAGGCCGTTTCTTCACCGAGGCGGCTTTCTTCTGCGGGGATTTCTTATCCTGAGTTTGCTTGCCGGCAACGGTTTTCTGGCTGGCGGTCGCCTTGCTCGCGGGTGCGGACGCTGCGGGTTTTTCCTGAACGGCGGCTGCCATGACTCCGGGCGCGTGGCCCATCGTCAATACACAAAGCACAAACCAGGCAGCAGGAAAAATCGCTTTCATGAACCCAACAACACTGACGGCAGAGAGCCATATGCTCGCCTGTTGAGCGTCACAAGACAAGCACGACGCGCCGCTCGTTCAGAAACCGCCCGCAGTTTCCTGACACAGTTGCGTCGCCAGCAAACCGAGTGTCATCAGCGCCCTTTCCGCCTCGCGATTCCACGGCGTGCCGCAATTGAGGCGGATACAGTGGTTGAACTGCTCGGTATTACTGAAGATCAGACCCGGCGCGATGCTGATGCCCTGCTGCAATGCCCGCACGTGCAATTCCTGGGTATTGACCCTGCCCGGCAGACTCACCCAGAGGATGAAACCGCCCGTGGGCCGGGTCATTTGCGTGCCTTCAGGGAAGTACTGCTGCACTGCCAGCTGGAACGCGCTGAGGTTTTTTCGGTATTCCTGGCGGATGTACCGTAAATGCCGGTCATAACCGCCATTTTCCAGATAAGCGGCAATCGCCATTTGCGTCACGCTGCACGCCGAATGGGTGGTGAACGTCTGCAGACGCTGGATTTCCTGCTGATACTTGCCGGCAATCATCCAGCCGACCCGCACACCCGGCGACAGCGTCTTGGAGAAGCTTGAACAGTAGATCACCCGATCCAGCCGGTCGTAGGCCTTCAGGGCTTTGGTGCGGCCCTGTTCGAACATCAACTCGCCGTAGATGTCATCCTCGACAATCTGGATGTCGAAGTCCGAGGCCAGGCGCAGCAATTGTTTCTGCCGCTCTTCCGGCATGGTGCCGCCCAGTGGATTGCTCAGGCGCGTGGTCAGGACCAAGGCCTTGATCGACCATTGGTTGGCCGCCAGTTGCAGGGCCTCGAGGCTCATGCCGGTGGCCGGATCGCTGGGAATCTCGATGACTTTCAGGCCCAGCAGATCGGCCAGTTGCAGCAGGCCGTAATAGGTCGGTGATTCGGCGGCGATCAGATCGCCCGGACGGGTCAGCACGCGCAACGACATCTGCAATGCATCGACGCAACCGTGGGTGATCACCACTTCTGAAGGATCGACCACCACCCCAGCGTCGCGCATGCGGATTGCCACTTGCCGGCGCAACGGTTCGAAACCTGGGCTGAACATGTAGCTGAACGCCCGCGGGCTATGGAATCGGGTGACTTTGGCCAATTGCTGATGCAATGCACGCACCGGCAAATACTCGACGCTCGGCACCGCCGCGCCCAAGGGGAATACCCCTTCGCGACGGGATTCGACCAACACTTGCTGAATGATGCTGGCGCGGGTGACCAGACCCGGCCGTTCGACCCGGGCGATATCCGGCGTCGGGGCCGTCAGTGCCGGGGTCTGATGCACGTAGTAACCGGACTGCGGCCGTGCGCGGATCAGGCCCTGATCTTCGAGATTGGCGTAAGCCTGCAACACCGTCGCATGGCTGACGTTGAGCTGCGAACTCATCTTGCGCACCGACGGCACACGTTCCCCGGGCTGATAGACGCCACGGCGGATGTCCTCGGCCAGTTGCTGAGCAATACGCTGGTAGAGCAAGAGATTGGTCATGACGCAGTACTCGATTTCACGGGCGTTTTATTCTTGTGTGAAACAATACCGGAACAGTTTAGAAGTGTACTGGGACAGTTGCCACTTTAGTCAACCATACAGTGCTGTGTCAGCCACAACTGTATGGATTTGCGCCCCCCTCGACAGACGTAAAAAAGCCCGGCGCTGCATGACAGCCCGGGCTTTCCAGAGACGCAGCCCTCAGCGGGCAGCGCCGAGCTGGCCTTTTTCGTCGGAGAACACAATTTCCACCCGACGGTTCTGTGCCCGCCCACGCTCGGAGGCGTTGGCGTCCACCGGGTACTCGTCGCCGTAGCCTTCGACCTGAATCCGTTTGTCCTCGATGCCCAAGTCCATCAGCACATCCGCTACTGCCTGCGCGCGATCACGCGACAGCTTGAGGTTTTCCTGCTTGCCGCCGGTGCTGTCGGTGTAACCCTCGATCCGCACCACGCGTTTCGGATTGAGCTGGAGGAACTGCACGATCTTCAACACCACGCGGTTGGCGGAGTTCTTGAGTTCCGCTTCGCCGGTGTCGAACAACACGTCGCCGAGGGTCATGACCAGACCGCGATCGGTTTGCGTGGTAGCCAGCGCGACGATCTGCTCTTCGAGCCACTTGCCCTGCTGCTGCACGCTCAGCAGTTTGGACTCGCGCAGGGCCAGTTGCAGGCGCTGGCGTTCCAGCTCGAGCTTCGCCGCGCGCTCTTCGTTGAGCACCAGATTGGTGTGTTCGCGGGCGATTTCGCTGTAGCGCTGGCTCAGGTAGGCGTAATGCGCCACGTCCGAGCCACTGCCCCAATAGGTCGACAGGCGATCGGCACGGGCCAGCGACTCACCGGCGCGGATCACGTCCTTGGGCGCGATGCGCAGCACGTTGGAATCTTCCTTGACCTTCTGAAAGTCGCTGCTGGCCTGCTGCAAGGCGGCTTCGCTGTGTTGGCCGGCGCAACCGTAGAGGCTCGCGCAACCGGCGAGAATCAGTCCGCCGAGGACTTTTGACTGGAGGCTCATTGGGCATCTCCCAGTTGCTTGCGCAGACGGATGATGCGGGTGTTCAGCACATTCAATTGCTCTTCGCTCTTTTGCGTCAGCACTTTGGCTTCGGCCAGACGTGCATCCAGCTCGGCCTGCTCGGAACGCATGCGCGCGTTCTTGAATGACTCGTCGGCCATGTTGCCCTTGGCCCGGTTGAACTTGTCTTCGGCCAGCTTCATTTCCGGCATGTCATCAGCCGTCGCACCGACGGCCTTGGCCTGGGCGATGGCCTGCTCTGTCAGACGCATTTGTTCATTGGGTGCCGGATCATTGGCGCAGCCGGCCAGGGCCAGAACGGCCATGGCCGCGAAAAGAGGTCGAATACTCACTAAGAATCCCTACTGTTTTGGGGCGCTGACAGATGGCTGCGGCTGTTGCTGCTGCGCCTTCCAGCGCTCGATATTGCGTTGCAGCGCGGCTTCGGTCAGTCCGGACGCGGGCAATTCTGTCATCTTTTTAGCGAGCTGTCCGCGCAACCACGGATCGTTGCAGGCGGAGTTGTGCGAAACCGCGAGGAACAGGCCCGGCCGGTCGATCGGTTGCTCGAAGGCCAGCAGATCATTGGCCATGCCCAGTGCCTGCGCGGCCGCCATGCCCGAGTAGCGGCCGGCGAGTACATATTCCACCTCGCCCAGCAGCAATTTCTGAAAGGCCTGGGTGATGTTTGCCGTCCGAGTCAGGGTCAGATTCTGCTCGGCGAAAGTGCCGAATTCTTGGGTCATGCGAGACTTTTCCGACACCCCGCCGGTGTGTCCGTGCAGGTCCTTTGCTTCGCTGTAGACCAGCGTCGAGCCTTTGCGCGTCCACACCAGATAGTCGTTTTCCAGCAACGGCGGATAGATGTAGTCGAGGTTTTCCAGCTCGTTGAACATCAGCGGCGTGTCGGCCAGCATGTCCATGCGCCCGCTGCGCACCTCATCGAGGGCCTGCGCGCGTTTGCCGGCATAAAGCAGCTCGACCTTGATGCCGAGGTCCTTGGCCACTTGCTGCAACAGGTCGGCACTGGCGCCGATCAGCTGTTTGGGATTCTGCGGGTCCTGCCACAGGTACGGCGGTGCATCCGGGCTGCCGGTGACGACCAGGCGCTCGCATTTGCCGGCGGCCGCAGCCATCCCCGGCAAGAGGATCAATCCCAATAACAACCTGCGGCGCAGATCCATGGCAAAACACTCCCACTCAAATCCGAGACAAAAAAAAGCCCGACCAGAAGGCCGGGCTCTTTATAAGTGAAGCCGCCGGATTAGACCAGCTTCTCCAGCTCAGGAACTGCTTCGAACAGATCCGCCACCAGACCGTAGTCGGCCACCTGGAAGATCGGCGCTTCTTCGTCCTTGTTGATCGCAACGATCACTTTGGAGTCTTTCATGCCGGCCAGGTGCTGGATCGCGCCGGAGATACCGACGGCGATGTACAGCTGTGGTGCAACGATCTTGCCGGTCTGACCGACCTGCATGTCGTTGGGTACGAAACCTGCGTCGACCGCGGCGCGCGAAGCGCCGACAGCAGCGCCCAGCTTGTCGGCCAGGGCGTACAGGTGTTTGAAGTTGTCACCGTTCTGCATGCCGCGACCGCCGGAAACGACGATCTTGGCAGCGGTCAGTTCAGGACGATCGGACTTGGCCAGCTCTTCGCTGACGAAGCTGGAGATGCCAGCGTCGTGGGCAGCAGCAACGGCTTCAACGGCAGCCGAACCACCTTCTGCAGCAACCGGGTCGAAACCGGTGGCACGTACGGTGATCACCTTGATCGCGGCGGTCGATTGCACGGTGGCAATCGCGTTACCGGCGTAGATCGGGCGCTTGAAGGTGTCAGCGCTTTCGACCGAGATGATCTCGGAGATCTGGTCAACGTCCAGCGCAGCAGCAACGCGCGGCAGGATGTTTTTGCCGTTGGACGTAGCGGCAGCCAGGATGTGGCTGTAACCCTTGCCCAGCTCAGCGACCAGCGGAGCAACGTTTTCCGGCAGCTGATGCGCGTAAGCGGCATTGTCAGCGTTGAGGACTTTGCTCACGCCAGCGATTTTCGCCGCGGCTTCAGTCACGGCGCCAGCGCCCTGACCAGCAACCAGCACGTGAATGTCGCCGCCGATTTTCGCAGCCGCAGCCACGGTGTTCAGCGTGGCCGGGGCCAGCACTTTGTTGTCGTGTTCAGCAATAACCAAGATAGTCATTTAGATTACCTTCGCTTCGTTTTTCAGTTTCTCGACCAGTTCAGCCACCGACTTGACCTTGATGCCTGCGCTGCGTGCAGCCGGCGCTTCGACTTTCAGGGTCTTGTTGGTGGAGGCGGTGGAAACGCCCAAAGCGTCCGGAGTCAGCACTTCGAGAGGCTTCTTCTTGGCTTTCATGATGTTTGGCAGGGACGCGTAGCGCGGCTCGTTCAAACGCAGGTCGGTGGTGACGATGGCCGGCAGTTTCAGGGAAACGGTCTGCGCGCCGCCGTCGATTTCGCGGGTCACGGCAACGCTGTCGCCGGAAACTTCGACTTTCGAAGCGAAAGTGCCCTGACCGTAGCCGCTCAGTGCAGCGAGCATCTGGCCGGTCTGGTTGTTGTCGCTGTCGATGGCCTGTTTGCCCAGGATCACCAGCTGAGGCTGTTCCTTGTCGACCACGGCCTTGAGCAGCTTGGCCACGGCCAGCGAAGTCAGGTCTTCAGCGGATTCGACGAGGATGGCGCGGTCGGCACCCAGAGCCAGTGCGGTACGCAGCTGTTCCTGAGCGGTGGACGGGCCGATGGAGACGACGACGATTTCAGTCGCAACACCTTTCTCTTTCAGGCGTACGGCTTCTTCCACTGCGATTTCGCAGAACGGGTTCATCGACATCTTGACGTTGGCGAGGTCTACGCCGGAATTGTCCGCCTTGACGCGGACCTTGACGTTGTAATCCACAACGCGTTTGACAGCTACAAGAACCTTCATGGATTCCTCGTTACTCTCCGGTGAAAAGAAAGTCGCCTAGGCGAACCTGGCGGATGATGCTCATCGGGCACAAGGGCACCTCTAAAAACGCCGGCTGGGGGCGATGACCGTTCGTCAGTGGTGACCAACAAGTCATTGCTCTGCACGGTGTGTAAACTGCGCGCCGGACCTGCGCTGCGCATCACCTTCAACTGCCTGTGCCCTGTCTTTAGAGGTGCTCTTGAAACCGCCAGTCTGCCTACGGCGAGCGCAAAACCGCCCGTATCTTGACCGGAACGCCTATTCCGGTCAATACGGCAAAATGGCCGTTCATAAGCCGCGCTTCTTTGATTTCTCTGGGCTGGAGCCGATTCAAACAAACGTTTGTATTGGACGCTCAGAGTGGTGTAGATATAATGCGCCGCCCAGAGAGAAAGGTGGCTTTTCCTTTATCCCCCTTGACGTTAACGTAAAGGCATAACGGAAGCGACATCAAACCTCCAAATTAGAAAAAAAACTGTTGAGCCTTGAGTAGGAGATAGCCTGTGGAACGCGAATACATGGAATTCGACGTGGTCATCGTCGGTGCCGGCCCCGCTGGCCTGTCCGCCGCCTGCCGTCTGAAGCAGAAGGCCGCCGAAGCCGGTAAGGAAATCAGCGTCTGCGTGGTCGAAAAAGGCTCCGAAGTCGGCGCACACATCCTTTCCGGTGCCGTGTTCGAACCACGCGCTCTGAACGAACTGTTCCCGGACTGGAAAGAACTCGGCGCCCCGCTGAACACCCCGGTCACCCGCGACGATATTTTCGTCCTGAAAAACGCCGACAGCGCGCAGAAAATTCCAGACTTCTTTGTGCCCAAGACCATGCACAACGAAGGCAACTACATTATTTCCCTGGGCAACCTGTGCCGCTGGCTGGCGCAGCAGGCCGAAAACCTCGGCGTGGAAATCTACCCGGGCTTCGCCGCTCAGGAAGCGCTGATCGACGAAAACGGCATCGTGCGCGGGATCATCACCGGTGATCTGGGCGTCGACCGTGAAGGTCATCCGAAAGAAGGCCTGTACACCCCGGGTATGGAACTGCGTGGCAAATACACGCTGTTCGCCGAAGGTTGCCGTGGCCACATCGGCAAGCAACTGATCAAGCGCTACAACCTCGACAGCGATGCCGACGCCCAGCATTACGGCATCGGCCTGAAAGAAATCTGGGAAATCGACCCGGCCAAACATCAGCCTGGCCTGGTGGTGCACACCGCCGGCTGGCCGCTGGACATCATGGGCACCGAAAACACCGGTGGCTCATTCCTCTATCACCTGGAAAACAACCAGGTGGTGGTCGGTCTGATCGTTGACCTGTCCTACAGCAACACCTACCTGTCGCCGTTCGACGAATTCCAGCGCCTCAAGCATCACCCGGTGCTGGCCCAGTACCTGGAAGGCGGCAAGCGCGTCAGCTACGGCGCCCGCGCAATCTGCAAAGGTGGCCTGAACTCGCTGCCGAAAATGGTCTTCAAGGGCGGCGCGCTGATCGGTTGCGACCTCGGCACCCTGAACTTCGCCAAGATCAAGGGCAGCCACACCGCGATGAAGTCCGGCATGCTCGCCGCTGAGTCGGTGGCTGACGCACTGTTCGCTGACAAGGACGGTACCGAAGAACTGACCACCTATGTGGACGCGTTCAAGAAGAGCTGGCTCTACGACGAACTGTTCGCCAGCCGCAACTTCGGCCCGGCGATCCACAAGTTCGGCGCGATCGTCGGCGGCGGTTTCAACTGGCTGGACCAGAACATCTTCGGCGGCAAACTGCCGTTCACCCTGCACGACACCAAGCCGGATTACGCTTGCCTGAAGCTGGCGGCCGACTGCAAGAAGATCGACTATCCGAAGCCGGACGGCAAACTCAGCTTCGACAAACTGAGCTCGGTGTTCATCTCCGGTACCAACCACGAAGAAGAGCAGCCGTGCCACTTGAAGCTGACCGACCCGAGCATCCCGATCAGCAAGAATCTGCCGCTGTACGACGAACCGGCGCAGCGCTACTGCCCGGCCGGCGTCTACGAAGTGATTACCAAGGAAGACGGCGAGAAGCGCTTCCAGATCAACGCCCAGAACTGCGTGCACTGCAAGACCTGTGACATCAAGGACCCTTCGCAGAACATCACCTGGGTCACGCCGGAAGGCGCCGGCGGCCCGACTTACCCGAACATGTAAGGCGTATCGCTGAACAACGAGGCTCCCGAATTGGGGGCCTTTTTGTTGCCCACGATTCCAGCATTCCTCTTGTAGGAGCTGCCGAAGGCTGCGATCTTTTGACGCTGATCTGAAAAATCAAAAGATCGCAGCGTGCCGCAGCTCCTACAAGGATCGCGGGTCCATCGAGAGCGTTGCGACTGACTCAAGCCGCGCGCTCATCACCCGGGCTGCGCTCGAAGTAGCGCTTGTACTCGCGACTGAACTGCGACGTACTCTGATACCCCACCCGATGCGCCACCTGCGCCACACCCAACCCTTCAGCGATCAGCAAGGTCTGCGCCTTGAGCAAGCGCAAACGCTTCAGGTACTGCACCGGCGACAGCAACGTGCTGCGTTTGAAGTGTTCGTGAAAGGACGAAACGCTCATGTTCGCGCAACTGGCCAGGATCTCGACATTCAGCGGCTCTGTGTAGTGCGCGTGCAGATGGCTGATCGACGCCGCCACCCGGGCGAACTGTCCCTGCTGCTCCACCAGCGCGCGCAACACATCGGCCTGCGGTCCGCGCAGCGCGGTGAACAATAATTCGCGCACCCGTGCCGGCCCCAGAATCTGACACTCCAGCGGATCGTGCAGGCAGCGCAGCAAGCGTTCGACACAGCCGCGCATGTCATCGTCGAGCACCACCGAGGTCATCGACTCCGGCGTCTGCGCCGGAATGTGCCGCCCCGGCGCCAGCCCCATGGCCAGCACCAGTTCACCGAGCAACACCCGGTCGATCGCCACCGACACCCCCAGCAACGGCGCATCCGGCAAGGCAAAGGTTTCGCACTCGAACGGCACCGGCAGCGCCTGAATCAGGTAGTGCCCGGCGCCATATTCCATGGTGCGCGGGCCGAGGAACGCCAGTTTGCTGCCTTGGGCGATGATCATCAGGCTCGGCTCATAAATGTGCGGGCCGCGCGCGACGTCGCAACTGGCGCGCAAGACCTGCACGCCGGGCAACCCGGTCTGGCTGTAACCGTCGCGAAGCGCCAGCGGTTCGATCAGCGAAACCAGCGTGGCATTGGCATCAAGGTGGCGGGTCAACTGCATCGGAGGGGTCTTCAAAAAAGTCACGGAAAGAGGCATGCAAGCATCATCGCAGATCCTTTTGCCAATGCGCTCGCGCAGACCTGCATGCCGGAGGATTAGGCATGAGACCCGGAGGAATCGTCATGGCCGCCGCGACAGACGGCGCCCAAAATGCACCACCTCACCTGTCACTGCTTCTGCGAGGTTTCTCATGTACACCGCTATCGGTTATGCCGCTCAATCGGCCACCACTCCCCTCGCCCCGATGAAATTCGAACGCCGCAGCCCTCGCGCTGACGACGTGGCGATCGAGATCCTCTACTGCGGCGTCTGCCACTCCGACATCCACCAGGCGCGCAACGAATGGGGCATCGCCGTTTACCCGTTGATGCCCGGCCACGAGATCGTCGGTAAAGTCACCGCCATCGGTGCGAACGTCACCCAACATAAAGTCGGCGATCTGGTCGGTGTCGGCTGCATGGTCGACTCCTGCCGCACCTGCGCCGCCTGCCAGCAGAACCTCGAACAATACTGCCTCGAAGGCCCGACCATGACCTACGCCACCCCGGACCGGGTCGACGGCAGCAACACCATGGGCGGTTATTCGGACAGCATCGTGGTCAGCGAGCACTTCGTGGTGCGCATCCCGGAGAAGCTCGACCTGGCCAGCGCCGCGCCGATCCTCTGCGCCGGCATCACCACCTACTCGCCGCTCAAGCACTACGGGGTCAAGGCCGGTGACAAGGTCGGGATTCTCGGCATGGGCGGCCTGGGCCACATGGGCATCAAGTTTGCCAAGGCGCTGGGCGCGGAAGTCACGCTGTTCACCCGCTCGGCGAGCAAGGCCGAGGAAGGTCGTCGTCAGGGCGCCGATCATGTGATCGTCTCCACCGACGCCGAGCAGATGGCCGCCGCCGCAGGCCGGTTCGACTTCCTGCTGGACACCATTCCGGTGCAGCACGACCTCAACCCGTACCTGCAAACCCTGCGCTTTGATGGTGTGCATATCCTGGTGGGGCTGATCGAGCCGATCGACCCGCCGGTGCACGCCGCCAACCTGGTGCTGGGCCGCCGCGTGCTGGCCGGCTCGTTGATCGGCGGCATCGCCGAAACCCAGGAAGTGCTGGATTTCTGCGCCGAGCACAACATCACCTGCGACATCGAAATGCTCGACATCCGCCAGATCAACGAGGCTTACGCCCGGATGATCGCCGGTGACGTGAAGTATCGCTTCGTGATCGACATGGCGACGCTCAAGGTTTAAGGCTTCAAACCTTCAAGCCAAGCTCCGCCGACAGCCGGGCTGTGACTCCTTTGATCAGGGGGATCAGCTCGGCCATTTTTTCCAGCGGCATGTACGGCACGGTGCTGGCGATGCTGATCGCCGCGACAATGCGCTTGCTCGCATCACGAATCGGCGCCGCCACGCAACGGATCGACGGTTCGTTGTCTTCCAGATCGAACGCGTAGCCGCCAGCAACGTACTCGGTCATGCGCTGCTCAAGCTGTTCCCACGATTGCTGGGGATGCTGCGGCCAGAACTGACTTTTCCCACCCGCCGGCAGGCTGATGTCGTACAGCCGTTGCCAATCCTGCGGGGCATCATCGAGCATCAACGCCTTGCCGATCCCGGTGCGCGCCAGCGGCATGCGATGGCCGACCCGCGAACGCATTTCCGGGCCATTGCGCCCCGGATTCTTCAGCAGGTACAACACCTCGTCGCCTTCACGAATGCCCAGGTGCACGGTGTCGCCGGTCAGCGCCGACAACTCGTCCAGATACGGCCCGGCCAGATTCACCAGCGGCAATTCTTCGCGCGCCTGAAACCCCAGTTCGATCAGCTTCGGCCCCAGCAGATAACCGATTTGCGGCACCACGCGCAGGTAGCGCTCGTCCACCAGGCAACTGGCCAGACGATGGGTGGTGCTGCGCGTGGTGCCGATCAGCCGGGCGATCTCTTTCAGATCGCGGGCGCCACTGGCCACCGCCTGCACCACCCCCAGTCCGCGAAGCAGCGTCTGGGTGCCGGTGGGGGCGGCGTCCTTGGTTTTTTCCGGGGCGTCTTCCTGCATATCCAGCCTTTTACCGTTGAGCGAGGGAACGGGCGGCATTATGGTCGCCCGATGCGGACCACTACAACTCGATACGCTCGACCTTGCCCACCAGCAGCACGTAAGACAACGCACCGATCAAGGCCAGCACGGCGATGTAGGTGATTGCCGGGGCGAACGAATCGCCGCTGGCAAGGAAGCCAATCACGATCGGCGTGGCAATCGCCGACAGGTTGCCGATGAAATTGAACACTCCGCCGGTCAGGCCCAGCAACCGCGCCGGCGCCAGCGTCGAGACCAGCGACCAGGTGATCGACGCCAGCCCGTTGCCGAAAAACGCCAGCGCCAGGAAGGCGATCACCAGCGGCGTCGACTCAACGAAGTTGGCACCGATGATCGAGGTGGAAATCAGCAGCCCGCCAATGATCGGCAACTTGCGCGCAAACCCCACGCTGCAGCCCCGCCGGATCAGCCAGTCGGAAAAGAACCCCGAACACAGCACGCCAATGAACGCGGCAAGGAACGGCAGCGACGCCAACAGGCCGGACTTGATGAAATCCATGCCACGATATTTCACCAGGTAGGTCGGGAACCACGTCAGGAAAAACCACAGCGTCGAGTTCAGGCAGAACTGGCCGAGGTAGATGCCCCACAACTTGCGCTTGGTCAGGACGATGCCCAGGTCGGTCCAGTTGAACGGGGCCTTGGTCGTCTGCGCCTGAATATCCACCAGTCCGCCACCCTCGCGGATCAGATCGATTTCCGCATCGTTGGCGCCCTTGAAGTCTCGCGGCTCGCGATACACCGCGTACCAGATCGCCGCCCAGACAATCCCCGCCGCGCCGGTGGCGACGAACACCATGTGCCAGCCGAATTCATGTTGCAGCCACGCCAGCACCGGGGTCAGAAACGCCAGCCCGACAAACTGCCCGGAGCTGTAGAAACCAATCGCCGTGGCCCGCTCGCGTTCGGGAAACCAGGTGGTGACCACGCGGCTGTTGATCGGATACGCCGGCGCTTCAAGCGCACCGACCGCCATACGCAGCACAAACAGTGCAATGAAACTCGCGGCAAAGCCGAGCATCACCGTGGCCAGCGACCACAGCAGCAGCGCAACGCTGTAGAGAATGCGCGGCGGTACCCGATCCACCAGCCAGCCGCCGGGAATCTGCATCGCGGCGTAGGTCCAGCCGAACGCGGAGAAAATCAGCCCGACGTGTACCGGATCGATGCCCAGTTCGCTGGTCAGCGCCGGCGCGGCAATCGACAGGTTGCTGCGGTCGAGGTAGTTGATGACCACGGTGATGAACAGCAACACCATGATGAAAAACCGCTTGCGGCTGGGCGTGACTAAAGACGCCTGCCCGGTGAGGGTTTGCGGTGGCATGAGGGGGTGCCTCTTCTTATGATTATTTGAGGTCGGCCTATGGCCTTGCACCAATCCCTGTAGGAGTGAGCCTGCTCGCGATTCGGTGGCACATCTGGCATTGATGTGTCAGACAAGACGCCATCGCGAGCAGGCTCACTCCTACAGGGGATTTGTGGTGGATCAGAAGGCACTCACCACTCGGCAAAGCTGCCATCGGCATGGCGCCAGATCGGGTTGCGCCAGCGGTGGCCGACGGCGGCGCGTTCGATCACGTATTCCTCGTTGATCTCGATGCCCAGCCCCGGCCCGTTCGGGATCTTCACGAAACCCTGGTCGTAGTCGAACACCCGTGGATCCTTCACGTAGTCGAGCAAGTCGTTGCTCTCGTTGTAATGGATGCCCAGGCTCTGCTCCTGGATAAACGCGTTGTAACAAGCCGCGTCGAGTTGTAAACACGCTGCCAGCGCAATCGGCCCCAGTGGGCAATGCAGCGCCAGCGCCACGTCATAGGCCTCAGCCATGTTGGCGATCTTGCGGGTTTCGGTGATGCCACCGGCGTGGGAGGCATCCGGCTGGATGATGTCGACGTAGCCTTCGCTCAACACCCGTTTAAAGTCCCAGCGCGAAAACAGCCGCTCACCGAGAGCAATCGGCGTACTGGTCAACGGCGCCAGCTCCTTCAACGCTTCGTAGTTTTCGCTGAGCACCGGCTCTTCGATGAACATCAGTTTGTACGGGTCGAGTTCCTTCATCAGCACCTTGGCCATCGGCTTGTGCACCCGACCATGGAAGTCGACGCCGATGCCGACGTTCGGCCCGACCGCATCACGCACCGCAGCAACGTTGGCCAAAGCGAGGTCGACTTTCTCGAAGGAGTCGAGGAATTGCAGCTCTTCGGTGCCGTTCATTTTCACCGCGGTAAACCCACGGCTCACCGCCTCCTTCGCAGCGCGCGCAGTGTCAGCCGGACGGTCGCCGCCGATCCACGAATACACACGAATCTTGTCACGCACCTGACCGCCGAGCAGATCGCTCACCGACACGCCGAGCGCCTTACCCTTGATGTCCCACAACGCCTGATCGATACCGGCCAGCGCACTCATGTGAATCGCACCGCCACGGTAGAAGCCGCCGCGGTACAGCACGGTCCAGATGTCCTCGATGTTGCGTGGGTCTTTGCCGATCAGGTAGTCGGACAATTCCTCAACGGCAGCCGCAACGGTGTGCGCACGACCTTCGACCACGGGCTCGCCCCAGCCAGTGACGCCCTCGTCGGTTTCGACCTTGAGGAAGCACCAGCGCGGCGGGACGATGAAGGTGGTGAGTTTGGTGATTTTCATCGGCTTGTCTCTCTTATTCGGATGAAGCGCACGCAGCGCCAAAAAGTCTTAACGAAGAGCCTTCCACGCAGCCACATAGGCCTTGGCATTCACCGCCACTTGCTCAGGCGTCATGCCCGGTTTGAACAGCCCGGAACCGAGGCCGAAGCCTTTGACGCCCGCGTCGATAAATGCCTGCATGTTGTCCGGGGTGATCCCGCCGACCGGCGCCAGCACCGTCCCCGATGGCAACACCGCGAGCCAGGCCTTGACCACCGCCGGGCCCATCTGCTCGGCCGGAAACAACTTGAGAATGTCCGCGCCCTCCTCCAGCGCCGCGAACGCTTCGGTCGGCGTGGCGACACCCGGCGACAGAAACAGCCCCGCCGCTTTCGCCGCGCGCAGTACCTTGGCGTCGCTGTGCGGCATGACAATCACCTGGCCGCCCGCCTCTTTGACCAACTCGACATGTTCCGCAGTCAGCACCGTACCGGCACCGATCAGGCAATCGGCGGGCAAGGTCTGGCGCAGGGTGCGGATACTTTCGTACGGCGAAGGGGAATTGAGCGGTACTTCGATGACGCGAAATCCGGCGGCATACAGGACTTCTCCGACAGCGGCAGCTTCCTGCGGATGCAGGCCACGCAGGATCGCGATCAGACCGTTTTGTGCCAGTGCTTGCTTGAGCATGTCAGGCCTCCAGTCAGGGTTAACGGGATGAGGAATCGATAAGTCCGGCGGCCAGCGCCAGTTGCCACAGGCCGCGCTCGGTGGCCTGCTCGGCCAGCGTCACTGGGGCGAAACCGCAAGCGTCGAGGGCGCGGCTGTAGCGGGCGCAGAGTTGCGCGTTGCCGATGAGGATGATCGAAGGGAGATTCGTGTTGTTGCGGCGACGCCGCTGAACCGGGGCAAGGGCCGCCAGCTCATGGCCGATCATCAGCCCGGACAGGTAATCCGCTTGCGCCGTCGGGGCAAGTTCGCCGGTCAGGCCCAGGGTGCGCGCACTGAACAGCGTGGAAAGCACGCCGAGTTCACCGTCCGCCGACAGCGCCACCTGAACGCCACGGTCAAACGCCTGGCCATCGAACGTCGCACCCTGTTGCTGGGTGCGACCGAGAATGCTGTGTTCACTGAGCACGGCGAACACTTCGCCGGTCATGAACGTATCGAAATGCGTGATGCAGCCATCGACCACGTCCACCCACTTGGAATGGCTGCCCGGCAGGCCGATCAACAGATCGTCGCCAGCATCGACCGGCAGGTTCTGCAGTACGCCGAGCACTTGGGTTTCTTCACCGCGCATCACGTTGGGCAGCCGTGAGCGCTGGATCACGCCCGGCACGATATGCACTCGCGTACCGCGCAGACTGACCAATGTTTGTAGGGAGTTTCCGAGATGGGCGACGTTCGCCGGTGTTTCGCAGTAGGCCGCTTCGCGCCAACCCTGGGCGCTGCCGACCATCCCGCAAGCGATCACTGGCAGATCCGGCTGCGCATCGAGCCAGTCGCCACAGGCCTCGTCAAAGGCCAGCTCAAAACCGTCGGCGCATTCACCACCGTTGATGACTCGCGAAGTCTTGGGCAGCTGCATGATCCCGGACGACAGCGCACGCTGCTCCAGCACCACTGCGCCCGCGGCGAGTTTGTAAGCACGTAATGAGGTCGTCCCCCAATCGAGCGCGATCAATTGCGCCTGCATCGCTTCACCTGTTTTGTTTTTGGCAGTGAGTGCGATGGACTATAAACCTTGGCGCAGGAAAATCTCAATATATAAATATCTCTCCCATATTATGGGATTTACAAGTGTAACAACCGTTTCTTTGCCAAATCTCTAAAATGCCGGTCGCGTCCACGCAACGATTGCTCACGACCTGTTCAAGGAAGAAAAAATGAAAACCGCTTTAACGGCGTTACTGCTCTGTGGCGCGCTCTGCTTCGCGGCGATTGCCAGCGCCTTGCCCGCTATCAAAGAAGGCGACATCTGGGCCTATAAGACCCGCGCGGGCGAAGAAGCCTCAACCGTGACCATCCTCAAAATCGAGAACTATCCGCACTACGGCACCGTCGTGCATATCCGCGTGGATGGCATCCGGATGACCAACCCGGTCACCGGAGGCGAGTTCAACGAAATGCCGCATCTGCCTTTTCAAGCCGCAGCATTGCAGCGCAGCCTGACCCGGCGCTTGGGCGAAACGGCGCAGATTCCGGATTTCAGTCAGGGCTACACCTACTGGAAAGCGGCTTTCGATGAAAGGAAGGCCGGGGCTTTCAAGATTTCCGTGCGCAAGACACTTGATGGATTGCTGAGCGGCAATTGGGAAATGACTGATGATGAAACAGCCAAAACCACATCGAAGCCCTGAGGATCATCCCTCGGCAAATTCCCGCAACACCTTGCCATCCATGCGATAACGCACCCACTCTTCCTGCGGCTGCGCGCCGAGGGATTTGTAGAAATCGATGGCCGGGGTGTTCCACTCCAGCACGCTCCACTCGAAACGGCCGCAGTCGTTGTCGCAGGCGATTTTCGCCAAGTGGCGCAGCAGGGTTTTGCCGGCGCCGCCGCCTCGTTGTTCGGGGGTGATGTAGAGGTCTTCGAGGTACAGGCAGTTGCTGCCAAGCCACGTCGAATAGCTGAAGAAGAACACCGCGAAACCGATCGGCACACCATCACGCAGGCAGATCAGGCCGTGGGCCGTGGCGCCTTCGCCGAACAGGCTACGCTCGATGTCGGTGACGCTGGCGATCACTTCGTGACGGGCCTTTTCGAAATCTGCCAGTTCGGTGATGAAGGCGAGGATCTGCGGTGCATCGCTGGGGGTCGCCGGGCGGATTTCGATCGTCATGGACGGGCCTTGTCGGAAAAGGGAAAGCGCCATACTAAAGCTGCATTGCTATTGTGGCGAGGGAGCTTGCTCCCGCGGGGTTGCGCAACGGCCCCAATACCCTTCAATGTGATCCATCAGACAGGGCTTGTTTCCGGGTTTTGCGATTGTCACGCAGTTGAGCGGGACGGTGCGACGATTCGACAAGCTCCCTTGCCAACAAAGCTCAACTCAACTGAAAGAACACTAATGTCTGCCAGCGCTTTTGCCCCTTTGACCACCCTCGCCAGCGCACTGCTGCCCCACGCCCTTGAACCCTCCGACGACGGCGCCCACGACCTCGCGCACCTGCAACGGGTCTGGCACAACGTGCGCACCTTGCAGGCCGAGGAAGGCGGAGACCTTGAGGTGTTGCTTGCCGCCGTGCTGCTGCACGATTGCGTCGCCGTCGAAAAGAACTCGCCGCTGCGCTCGCAGGCTTCACGTCTCGCCGCAACAAAAGCCGCCAACGTGCTGGCCGCGTTGGACTGGTCCCAAAGCAACATCAGCGCCGTCGCCCACGCCATTGAAGCCCACAGTTTTTCCGCCAACATCACCCCGCTCACCCTTGAGGCGAAACTGGTTCAGGACGCCGATCGGCTCGACTCACTGGGCATGCTCGGTGTCGCCCGCACCTTCTATGTTGCCGGGCGCATGGGCTCGGCGCTTTACGACCCACAGGATCCGGAGGCTAAACATCGCGATTACAACGACACGCGCTTTTGCCTCGACCACTTCCAGACCAAGCTGCTGCACCTCGCCGAAGGCTTCCAGACCGCTGCGGGTCAGCGTCTGGCGCAGATCCGCCATCAACGCCTGAAGGGGTTTATGGAGCAGTTCAAGGAAGAGATCGGCATCGTCTGAAGCGGTTATTGCGCTGGGCTGATGCTCAGGTTTCAGCGGACCCGGCGTGGCACTGACGTGAAAATACCGGTGCCGAGAACCGACCGTTCGTCGTTCCTCAGGCACCAATCCAATTCGCGGGCAGACCAATAAAAGGTAAGGATTCCAATCACTGGAGAAGCCCTATGATTTCGTCAAGGTTGACCGCTGTTGTCTTCACCGCCCTGCTCTGCCCCGCAGCCTTCGCTGCAACTGCCGCAGGCACCGGCCCTACCGATCCGACCCCACCACGAGCCCCGGTCATCAACAGTGCCCCAGGCATGAATACCGATGGCTCCGGCGTCCCCCTGATCAACCAGCCGCCCGCCACCGGCACTGACCCACGTACCCAGGGCAGTGACCCCGGCCGCCAGGGTGGCATGAACACCCCTGACTCCCCCGCCACACCCGACAACGCCGGCCCCGGCATCGGCTCGAAAACCACCACCGGTGGTTCGGGCTCCGAGGGCGGCGGCCAGTAGTTCGCCGACGCGAGCGTCCTATTCACATCCATGAAGAGGTAACCATGAACGTCGATAAAAACCTGGAAAAAGAAGTCCTCACCCGCCTGCTGCACGCCCATCCGAGCGGACTGGGCAAAGAGGTGCTGGACAATTATCGCGGTGAGAAAGTCGTGGCCAGCGCCCTCGCCGCCCTGCAGGAACGCGGACTGATCCACCATGGTCATGTGACCTGCAACGAGGCCGGCGAACACTCGTTGAATTTGCCGATCAAGCTCAGTGCGGCTGGGGTTGAAGCGGCGCGAAAGCTCGATAGCTGACGGTAGATCCGCGAGCAGTAGAGTCCTGTATGAGCCGCAGCAGGCTGCGATCTTTCAAGATCAAAAGATCGCAGCCTGCGGCAGCTCCTACAGGGGTTTTGTGAGCGACGTGATTCCCTTGTGGGAGCCAGCCTGCTGGCGATGACGGTTGTTCAGTCGCCGCGTATTAATGCATCAACCTCAGCAGTCCCCGGCGATGTCGCCGGCCCCCACCGCGTCACTGCCACAGCCGCCGCCGCATTGGCCCGCCGTGCTGCCTCATGCGCATTCAAACCCTGCGCCAATCCGGCGACAAACACCCCGGCATGGGCATCGCCCGCCCCGTTGCTGTCCACGGCTTTTACTGCAAACCCCGGCACATGCCGTCGCTCGCCACGCTGTTGAATCCAGCAACCCTGCGGCCCGTCACGCACCACCAACAGCACCTCTTTCGGGAGATGCTCAGCGAGACGATCCAGGGCTTCAGCGAGGTCCGCAGCCCCGGTAAACCGCAACGCCTCGACGCTGTTGCTGGTCCACACATCGATGCGCGGCAGCAGCGCCTGCATCAACGGCGAATCCGGTGACTCGACCAAGGGGCCCGGATCGAACACCACCTTGATCGTCTGCGCCAGCGCCAGCGTCCAGTCCAGCAACGCCTGCGCCTTGCCTTCATGCAGCAGGCTGTAGCCACTCAGATACACGTAATCGCCCGCCTCGGCCGTCACGCTGTTCAGGTCTTCCTCGGTGACTTCTCCTTCAGCGCCGATGTAAGAAATGAAACTGCGCTCGGCCGACGCATCGGTCAGTGCCACGCAAATCCCGGTGTCGCGTAGCGCAGGCGTTTTGATGCCGATGTGAATGCCCTCTTCACTCATTGCCTGGCGTGCCAGATCGCCGAAACGCCCGGTGCCGTGGCGGCCGAGATACACCACTGGCAGACCATTGCGCACGGCAGCGGCCATCACGTTGAACCCGCCGCCGGCCTCGAAACCTGCAGACTGCGCCAGCACATCGCCGCCGACTTGTGGCAGCTGATCCACCGCCATGACCAGGTCGATAATGACCTGGCCGGTGTGCAACATCTTAGGCATGAGCATTCTCGACTTGCGCGGCGCGGCGATCTTTCGCCCCGCCAAGGACGAAGTAAATGCCACCGGCCACCACGAAGGTCACGATCCAGCCCAGACCGTTGTGCCCCAGCCACGAGTCGGACAGGAAGCCCTTGAACCAGACGTTCTCGGCGGTGGTGCCGATGGTGGTGAAACTGAAGCCGAGCACGATGGCAATCGCCCAGGCGCCGAACGCGCGCCACTCGATGCCGCCGCGATACCAGTAGGCGCTGCTCGGGCTGACGTCGAGCAGGTCTTTGGGGCTGTAGTAATGGCGGTGAATCAGGTCGACCACGAAAATCCCGACCCACGCGGTGATTGGCACCGCCAGCAGGGAAATGAAGGTGATGAACGGACCGTAGAAGCTGTCGGCGATCAGCATGAAATAGATCGAGCCGGCGAAGATCGCGACGATGTCCACCACCACCGCGTACACGCGTTTGACCTTCAGGCCCAGGGTCAGCGTGGTCAAACCGGCGGAGTACACCGAGAGGTTGTTCGACAGCAGCAGACCGCCGAACGCGGTGATCAGGTACGGCACGGCCATCCATGTCGGCAGCATGTCGCGGATGGCCACAATCGGGTCAGTTGCCGACGCCAGGTCGTTGTTGCCCACCGACAGCAGGCCACCGAGGGTGATCAGCAGCACCAGCGGAATCCCGGCGCCGAACGCCGCCGACGCCACCAGACGCACGGCTTTGACGCTGCGGTGTTGATAGCGCGACATGTCGGCACCGGCGTTGGCCCAGCCGATCCCGGTGCCGGCGGCCATGGTGCCGATGCCGATGATCATCGCGCTCAGCGGCGCCGGGGTGGCGTTGAACACCGCGCTCCAGTCGATGGTCGCGCAGAGGAAGCCGCCGACCAGAATGTTCAGCGCACCGAACACGTAGGTCGCCCACTTCTGGATCACCAGCAACGTGGCATGACCGAGGCCGGAAACCGACAGGGTCAGCAGGACGAAAATCGCGATGAAGATCAGGGTCAGGACCGGCGCACTTTTGGCTTCCACCGGCGAGCCGAACAGGATCGAGCACAGCGACAGCAACACGAATGCCGCCGTGGTGGTGTTGACGGTTTCCCAGCCCAGGCGCGACATAAGCGAGACCAGCGTCGGGCCGATATTGCCGCGTACGCCGAAGATCGCCCGCGACAAGGTCAGGCTCGGCGCACGGCCACGGCGGCCGGCAATCGAGATGATCCCCACCACCGCAAACGAACCGGCCGCACCGACAATCGCGACGATGATCGCCTGCCAGATCGCCAACCCGCGAAACGCCACCAGCGTGGCGCCCAGCGGCAGACCGAGAATGGAAATGTTGGCGGCGAACCAGACCCAGAACAGCTGCAGCGGGTGGCCGTTGCACTCGGCTTCCGGCACCGGTTCGATACCCCGGGTTTCCAGCTGTCCGGCGCTTTGCCCGGCGTTTGATGAACTCATGAACAGTGCTCCTGTTTGCCTTTATTGTGGTTGTGGCAATGACGCAAAATTTAGTGCTTTTGTGGCGAGGGAGCTTGCTCCCGCTCGGCTGCGCAGCAGTCGCAACCCAGTCAGTACGATGTTTTCGCACCAGTCAGCAGGGTTTGGGGCCGCTTCGCAGCCCAGCGGGAGCAAGCTCCCTCGCCACAGTTATGTGATCAGCGCAGGGCCAACAGCCCCTGCACCAGGGGCTCAAGCTCCAGATGATTGACCGCTTTCACCGTGGCAATCATCGGCACCGGCCAGCTCTCGAGGCCCAGGCAGGCCCCGAGCATGGCGCCGAGAATCGCCGCGATGGTGTCGGTGTCACCGCCAAGACTGGCGGCCATGCACAGCGCATCGAACGCGTTCATCTCGCCGACCGCCACTTGCTGCGCCAGGGCGAATGACACCACCACCGACTCCTGCGACGCCACCGATGTGCCGATCACGTCGTACAGCAAATCCGCCAGCAGCGCCTTGTCACTGTCGACGCTGATGGTGCGCGCCCAACTGATGCGCGAAGCGATACGCCCACCGGCGACCCAGTGCCCGTGCGCTTCGGCCTGTTGCGCAATCTGCTGGCCGAGGTTCAACGCCTCGCCCAGGTCTACGCCGTTGATCCCGGCCGAGACCACCGCCGCCACCGCCGCCGCACTGGAAATGCCCAGCGTGGTGTTGTGGGTGACCTGACAGGCCTGCACCACCGCCGCGATGAAGCGCTGGGGATCGGCCACGTCCGCGGCGATGCCCACCGGGGTGATGCGCATCGCCGCGCCATTGGTGGTGCCGTAGCGTCCGGCCTCCTCCGGCGAGTGTCCGGCGAGGATCATTTCGATGGCGCGTTTAGTGGACGGCCCGAGCAAGTCCTGCGAGCCCTTGGCCTGCATCTCGGCCTCCCATTCGATCAGCCGCTGGGCGAGCACTGCCGGCTCGATCCGGCCCTTGCCTTCGAGCAACAACTCGCCGACCAGGATCGCCTGTTCGGTGTCGTCGGTGATCGAGCCTTTGGGCATGTTGGCGGCGATCGGTTGCAGCGGGCCGGCGTCCTGCAGGTCGGTGATCCGGCCGAAGCGGGTCTTGATCGTTTCGCGGTTCAGCGATTGCGTCGGCATGCCCAGCGCATCACCGAGGGCCAGGCCATAAAACGCACCAAGGGCACGGTTGAGCGCGGTCATTTCGATTCTCCAAATTGCAGGTGCAGGCGGAAATGCACCGGGTCGAGCAGGCTTTCGACCTGCTCCATGAAACGGTTCTGCCGGTCGTAGGTGGTGCGCAGGGCCTTGAGGAAAACCGTCCCCACCGGGCGCCCGAGCAGTTCGGCATCTTCGGCATTCAGCGGCTCGGCGCCGATCCACTGATCGCCGCGCTCGCCGATGTAGCCGTAGGCGGCCAGGGTGATGGTCAGCGAATTGTCGATCAGACCGACACGCGGCAGGCTTTCCAGGCCGCCGGTGGCCGGCATCAAAGAGCGCTCGAGGGACACCAGCGTGCCGTCGTTGGAACGCCGGCGCCGGTCGAGGGTGATGAATTGATCGGTGCCGAAACGCGAGAGCAGGTCGGGCCGGGTCACGGCTTCCAGACGCAGCACTTCGGTATTGATCAGCACCCCGCTGTCGGCCAGCGCCTGCGCCCAGCCGCTGCGCTGATCGAGCACCACACCGTCGAACGTGACGATGGAGCCGACCCCGCTTTGCGTGGCGATGTAATTGCGCCGCTTCAGTTCGGCCAGCGCTTCGCGCAACGTGCCACGGCTGACGTTGAATTCCTGAGCCAACTGATGCTCGCCGGGCAACAGAAAGCCGTCCTCCATGAGGCCGCTTTCGATGCGCCGGACGAGTTCGTCGACCACCCGTTGTTTCTTGTCAAATCGTACCTGTCTAATCATGTACAAAGTGATACCCGAAACGGGTGCGGGCGGGCAAGAGGTTTTTAGGGGTTCGGACAGAAGGATGCATAACTGTGGCGAGGGAGCTCGCTCCCGCTGGGCTGCGCAGTGGCCCCAAAACCCGTGACAACGATGAGTCTGACACACCGCATTGTCCGGATTTGCGACTGCTGTGCAGTCGAGCGGGAGCAAGCTCCCTCGCCACAAAACTATGCTTCTACAGATAGAATCAGCGTTGTTTCAGGCGATCAATGACGACAGCCAGCAACAGGATCGAACCGCGAATCACATACTGATAAAACGTGTCGATGTTCTTCAGGTTCATCGCATTCTCGATGATCGCCAGAATCAACACCCCGGCAATCACATGCCGAATCATGCCGATCCCGCCACTCAGCGACACCCCGCCCAACACACACGCCGAGATTACGGTCAGTTCGAAACCCTGGCCAATCATCGGCTGCCCGGAGGTCATGCGCGACGCCAGAATCACCCCGGCCAGCGCACCGATCACACCGTGCACGGCGAAGATGATGATCTTGGTCCGGTCAACGTTGACCCCGGCAAGCAACGCCGCTTCCTGGTTGCCGCCGATGGCCATGGTGTTGCGGCCGTAAGTGGTGTAGTTCAGCAGCCAGCCGAAGAACAGAAAGCAGACGATGGTGATCAGGATCGGCACCGGCACGCCGAACAATTGGCCGTTGCCGAAGACGAAGAACGATTCCTGCGACACGCCCACCGCTTTGCCGTTGGCAAAAATGTAGGCCAGGCCACGAACGATCTGCATCGTTGCCAGCGTGGTAATCAACGCATTGACCCGCAGCTTGGCAATCACGATGCCGTTGATCAGCCCGACAATCAGGCCCATCACCAGCGCCGCACTGACGCCGAGGAACACGCTGTTGGTGTCGCGCATCACCACCGCCGCGACCACCCCGGCGCAGGCGATCACCGAACCCACCGACAAGTCGAAATGCCCCGACGCCAGGCAGTAGAGCATGGTGCACGCGGCGATGCCGGTGGTGGAAATCGCCAGCCCGAGCCCGCGCATGTTCAGCGGCGACAGGAAGTTGTCGATCAGCAACGTGCAGGCGACGAAGATGCCGATGGCCGCCAGCAGCATGACCCAGTCGTCGAGGAAGCGGCGCAGGTCCAGCGGTTTGCGGGGAGTCGGCAGCGCCTTGTTTTGGATGGTCATCATGTTCACCTCTCAGTTCGCCGCGCCGTCAGCGCGATGGCGCGGCAAAGCCAGTTGCAACAGGTTGGATTCATTGGCCTGGTCGCGGCTGACTTCGCCGCGCAGCGCGCCTTCGCACAGCACCAGAATGCGGTCGGAAATGCCCATCACCTCCATGAGGTCGCTGGACACCACGATCACCGAAATGCCATCGGCGGCCAGGTTATGGATGATCTGGTAGATCTCGGCCTTGGCACCGATGTCGATGCCGCGAGTGGGTTCGTCGAGCAGCAGGACTTTCATCGGCATCGACAACCAGCGCCCAAGAATGGCCTTCTGCTGATTGCCGCCAGACAGGAATTTGATCTGTTGGCCGGCATGCGGCGTTTTCACTTTCAGCGCCTTGATCTGTTTGTCGGCGTTGCCCTTCTCCCACAGCCCGCGCAGCAGACAGCCGAGGCTGGCATTGGCACCGCGCGCGCTGATGTTGATGTTCTCGGCGACGCTGGCCAGCGGGATGATCCCCTCCTTTTTGCGGTCCTCGGGGCACAGCAGGATACCGGCGGCAATCGCGTCACGCGGTGAGCGCAACTTCAGTTCATGGCCGCGTAATTCCAGACGTCCGGCGGTGTTGCGCTCAAGCCCGCTGAGCAGCCGGAACAATTCCGTGCGCCCGGCACCGACAAGGCCGAACAGCCCGAGAATCTCGCCCTTGTGCGCCTCGAAACTCACCGGCTCGCGCAGGCCCGGGCCGAGCAGACCGTCGACCTTCAGCGCCACCGCGCCACGCGGGCGGCTGCGGTAATCGTAGATGTCCTGGATGTCGCGCCCGACCATGCAGGTCACCAGTTGATCGTGGGTCAACTGGCTCATGTCGTCGAAGGTGCGCACGTAACGGCCGTCCTTGAACACCGTCACTGCATCGCAAATGCGGAACACTTCTTCCATGCGATGGGAGACGTAGAGCACCACTTTGCCCTCATCGCGCAAGCGGCTGATGATCGCCATCAAACGGTCGATCTCGCGGGCCGAAAGGCTACTGGTCGGCTCGTCGAAAGCGATCACATGCGCGCCACGGGACAGCGCCTTGGCGATTTCCACCAACTGCCGCTGGCCGAGCGACAGGCGCCCGACCTTGGTCTGCGGATCGATTTCATCGGCCAGGCCCTTGAGGCAGGCCAAGGCGTTCTGGCGCAATGCGCCGCGATTGATCAGGCCGAAACTGGCCGGCAGATGGCCGAGAAACAGGTTCTCGGCCACGCTCATTTCCGGCACCAGATGCAGCTCCTGGTGGATCACCGCGACGCCATTGCCGATGCTGTCGGCCGTCGACTTGAAGGCCATGGTCTGCTCGCCGATCTGCAACTCGCCGCTGCTCGGGATGTAGGCCCCGCCGAGGATCTTCAGCAGGGTCGACTTGCCGGCGCCGTTCTCGCCCATCAAGGCGTGCACCTGCCCCGGATGGGCGACGAAGCTGATCGCGTCCAGCGCCTTCACCCCGGGAAAGGTCTTGCCGATCCCGTTGAAGCGCAGGCTGCCGCCGGCGCTGCTTGCATGTGTCTGTACTTGCGCGTGCATCTGAGTCACCTCTTCACACCGATCGAGCAGCCATCAATTCCACAGGCCGATTTTTTCCAGCTCTTGCTTGAAGTTCTCGCGGGTGATCAGGGTGACGTCGTCCATCGCCGTGTACTTCGGCGGCTCTTTGCCGGTGGTGACCCACTCGTACATCATCTCGGCAGTCTTGTAGCCTTCGATGTGCGGGCTCGGCAGCATCGAACCGAAGAAACCGCTGTTGGGCTTTTTCAACTCGCCGATGGCGTCAGTGCCGTTGATGCCGATGCCGATCACGTTGGCCGCAGCGAACCCGGCGGCTTCGGTGGCGCGCACGCCGCCGAGTACGGTGTTGTCGTTCATCCCGCCGATGATCAGGTTCTTCGCCGCGCTCGGCAGTTTGACCAGCGCCGAGTTGGTCGCGTCCATGCTGCCCGGCACGTCGAGGGTCTTGAGCGCTGCGAACAGGATGTGATCCTTCGGCATGCCGGCGTCTTCCAGGGATTTGACCGAGCCGTCGGTGCGCTTCTTGCCGGTATCGAGTTCGTTGTAGGTGTTGACCACGGCGTAGGTGTCTTTCCAGTCCCAGTTGCGTTTCTTCGCTTCGGCGACCATCGCGTTGCCCTGCTTCTGGCCGACTTCAAATGCGGCCATGCCGAGGTACGGCACGTCTTCCATGAACTTGCCGTTGGCGTCGACGAAACGGTCGTCCACGGCGATCACTTTGAGGTCATTGAGTTTGGCTTTGGCCATGATCGCCGGGCCGAGCGACACATCCGGCGGGCAGATCACGAAGCCCTTGGCCCCGTTGGCGGCGAGGCTGTCGATGGCCGAGAGGGTTTTCTCCCCGTCCGGCACGGCGATCTTGATCAGTTCGAAGCCTTTGTCCTTGGCGGCTTTCTCGGCGAAGGCCCATTCGGTCTGGAACCAGGGCTCTTCAGCCTGTTTGACCAGGAAACCGATTTTCACGGCATCGGCAGCCAGCAGCGAACTGCTCAGGCTGAACGCAGTGACCGCCAGCGCGGCACTGCACAGGGTACGAATCCCGAAACGACGTTTCATAAGCTGACTCCTTGTTATTTTTTTTGAGCAATGTTTGAAAACTGTGGCGAGGGAGCTTGCTCACTCGCCACGAATAGCGGCGTTCAATCGTTCACAGCGTGTAACAGCAGCCTTTGTTGAAAATAGTCATATCGTATGATGATTGGATTTCAGGCGGACTCACCCGCCTCAAGCCCGGTCCGCTCAGTCGTGGTACATCACTGAACGGCCACCATCGATGGTGATGCACGAGGCGTTGATGAACGGCGCTTCATCACTGGCCAGAAACACCGCGGTCATCGCCACTTCGATCGGCTGGCCGATGCGTTTTGGCGGGTGCAGGTCAAAGGCGCGCTGACGCTCGGCATGCGGATCGGCAAAGCCGTTCCAGAAATCGACGTTCAGTTGCGTTTCGATGTAGCCCGGGGCGATGGCGTTGACCCGAACGCCTTTCGCCGCGTACTCGATGCCCAGCGCCCGGGTCAGCCCGAGCAGGCCGTGCTTGGCCACCGGATACGGGAAGCAGCCGGGAATGATGTGGCTGGAATGGGTCGAAGCGATGTTGATGATGCTGCCGACGCCCTGCTCGATCATCTGTGGCAGCACCGCTTTGCAGCCGTGCCAGGCGCCGTCCAGGTCGATGGCGAAGCAGCGGCGCCAATCTTCTTCGGTCATTTGCAGCGGGTCACGGAACACGTTGACCCCGGCGCAGTTGACCAGCACGTCGATGCGCCCGTGGCGTTCGACGGCGAGTCTGGCCATGGCGTGCAGGTCTTGCTGACGCGACACATCAGCCTTGATCGCCTGCACGTCGGCTCCCTGCTCGCGCCAGTGGGCGGCAACCTGCTCGACTTTCTCCGCCTGAATATCGCTGATCACCAGTTTGGCCTGCTGCGAGGCGAAGGTGGCGACGATGGCTTCGCCGATGCCTTGAGCGGCGCCGGTCAGCAGGACCACTTTGTTTTTCAGACGCTCGCCTTTCGGCGGCGCGGGCACCGGCGGCAAGGAAAGAGGTTCAGCCATGGATCAGGACTCCTGCTCGTAAGCACAAAAAAACCGGGCATCTGACGATGTCCGGTCTGGAAGACTGTGAGAACAAGACAGGCAGGCGCGGCGAGCGACGCCGGGCCGTTGCGAGACGCTGACTCCGCTGGGGAGTGCGATAGAGATTCGCTGCATCACTTCACCTGTTTTGTTCTTTTTAAGTGTGAGTGCGTGTTACTGCTGGAACCGACTATAAACCCGACCGCCAAATAATCTCAATATATAATTTTGCATCCCATATTTTGGGATTTAACCGGCGAATCGTGTGCAGAGTTTGCCCGGCACATCGACGCGCATCGACAACACCGCGCCATCCAGCGGGTGGTTGTGCGGACTCTGGGCGCTGGTGATGTACAGGGTTTTCAGATCCTCGCCGCCGAATACGCAACTGGTCGGGCGGCTGACCGGCAGTTCGATCCTGCGGTCGACCTTGCCTTCCGGCGTCAGACGCAGCAGGCAACTGCCGTCCCACCGCGCGTTCCACACATAACCTTCGGCATCCATCGCCGAACCGTCGGGACCGCCGTGCTGATCCGGGCCATACCAGGGATCAGCTACATCAAGGTTGCCGTCGGCGTGAATAAAATAGCGATACAGCGTGTCATCAAGACTGTCGCCGAACAGCACCGTGGTGCCGTCTTCACTCCACAACAGCGTGTTGGGAATCCCCAGGCCGCGCAGCAACGGCGTGACGCGCTGGTCGGGATCAATGCGAAACAAGCCACCGGAGCGACGGATGATCGGCAGGTCTTCGCCGTGGTCGCCGATGTTGTTCTGCATGGTGCCGAGCCACAGTCGACCCAGCGCATCACAGCGTGCTTCGTTGGGCCGATTGCCCGGTTGCGGGTCGGCGATACAGAACAATTCCAGGCGTGGCTCGAGCCCCGGGGAATCGAGGTCCAGTCGATACACGCCGCTGCTCAGGGTCACCAGCGCATCGCCACTGGCACAGGGGATGAACGCGGAAACGTGCTCGGGCATCTGCCAGATCTGCACATTGTTGCCAATCAGCCGCAGCGCCTGCCTGCCGGCGATATCGACCCAATACAGCGCCTGAGTCGGGGCATCCCAGAACGGGCCTTCACCGAGCTTGGCGCGGTGTTGAGTTACGGCGGTCCACGTCATGTTGAATCCTTCATGTTGTTTTAACTGTAGGAGTGAGCCTGCTCGCGATGGCGGTGGTTCAGTCAAAGTGGCTTTTTCTGGTACGGCGCCATCGCGAGCAGGCTCACTCCTACAGGGGAATTTGTGTTGTCAGCTGGCTTTCTTGTCGGCCATGACCTTTGGGTAAAAGCGTTTGATCGCCAGGTCAGCGTTGTCGATCAGGGTCATGCAGGCCCATACCCCGCGCGCGGCATCCCGGGCGGCGATGGCGTCGGCCATGTCCTTGTGAATGGGTAATGTGCGGCGCAATTCGTCAGGGTCGGCGGCGGAAACTTCAAACGACACGGCGAGCAAGGCGCCAAGGGCCGGAACCATTTGTTCGATGAACTGGTTGTGGCTGGCCGCCAGAATGCACTCGTGGAATACCTGGTCGGCACGGTTGTAATCGATGCCGCTGTCGACCGCCCGCTCCAGCGCGTTATACGCCAGTCGCACAGCTTCGATCTGCTCGAGGCTGGCGCGCTCGCAGGCCCAGCGCACGGCCATCGGTTCAATGGTGCGCCGCAGGTCGAGCAGGTCATCGACGAAGTTTTCCGGCAAGCCGTTGCGTGACAGCCAGCCGACGACTTGCGGATCGAACAGGTTCCAGCGCCGCACCGGCAACACCCGGGTACCGACCTTCGGGCCGACTTCGAGCATGCCTTTGGCGACGAGGGTTTTGATCGCTTCGCGGATCACCGTGCGGCTGACACCAAGCTGCAGGCCCAGATCGGCCTCGACCTTGATCGTCTGCCCCGGTTTGACCTGGCCAGCGGCAATCCAGCTGCCCAGCCAATCGACCGTTGACGCATGAAAGCTGCTGGACATGAAAACCTCAAAGCGGTTCGCGATGGGTGTTCACGCTAATCATCATACGAATAACCGTCAATGGGATTTTTCAGACAATCCACAAACCCAATGTGGGAGCGAGCCTGCTCGCGAAGGCGGTGTATCAATCAACATTGATGGTGACTGACGTAGCGCTTTCGCGAGCAGGCTCGCTCCCACAGTTAGTGATGTGTATTGATCAGGGTTCGAGGCCGATGCGGAAGAACTCTCCGCCGCTCCACACACCGAGCCAGCGCTGCCCATCGATTTCGCGACTGACTGCCAGTTCCACCAGTTGGTAGAACACATTGCGATGAATCAGCGCTTCAAGGTTGGTGCGCACATGCACATAAGGTGCAGGCTCTTGGGTCGTCGGGTCGATCTCGACACGGATCGGATGTTCCGGCCCGGCTTCGGCGGTTTCTTCGACATTGGTGGTGAAACGCAGGACCTGCGCCTCGCCCTCGCCTTCGACTTCCACGGCAATCGCCACGAATGGCGCATCGTCGACCTTGATCCCGACCTTTTCGACCGGGGTGATCAGGAAGTAGTCATCGCCGTCGCGGCGGATGATCGTGGAGAACAGCTTGACCATCGGCTTGCGCCCGATCGGCGTACCCAGGTAATACCAGGTGCCGTCGCGGGCGATGCGCATGTCGATGTCGCCGCAGAAGTCCGGGTTCCACAAGTGCACCGGCGGCAGGCCTTTGGTTTTGGGGATCTGTCCCAACAGGTCATTGGCTTTTTGCGGGCCACTCATGGCGTACTCCTTGGTTTATTGGTCGCCGACTCCGAGCAGGCTGCGCGCGTATTGCGCCAGTGGCGGGCCGATCAGGTCTTCAGGCTTGTTGTCGTGGAACGTCAGTAAACCGCCACGACTCTTGATCCGTGCAGTATCAATCAAATACTGGGTGCTGGTCTCGATCAACATGATTTGAATCACCCCACCGTCGATGCCCAAGCGATCCACGGCTTCCTGATCGAGCCACTCGTCGGAGTTGCCGATGCGGTCGTCAGCCTTGGCAAAACGGGTGTACAGCAGGTAATGGGCGCCGGCATCGCGAGCTTCGCCCATCGCCTGATCAAGACCTTCTGGAGCGCGGGCACGACGAACCATCGGGAAGTATTCGACAAAGCCCTTGAAGGCTTCTTCGGCCACCACATTCGGGCGCGGGTAAGAGCCGCCCGGCGGTGCGAACGCGCCTTGGGCGATGTAGATGAACGAGTCCGGCTGAATGCGGAAATTGTTCACCCGACGGCTGTCGCTGTGATCCAGCAGCCCCGCGTCGCTCATCTGATAGCGAGTGCCTTCGGCCATATCGCTGACAGTCATACAGCCGCCAAGCGCCAAAACGGCCAGCAGCAAAACCAGGCTACGCATCCTCATCCTCCAGAAGCCGGTGACGGAAAACCGGCGAATGGCCGTTGGATGCAGCTTTTGCGCCAGTCCTTGAAAATGTGCAGGTATCGAATTTGAAATGACGCCCCAAAGGCCTCAAATGAAGCTTTTGTGGCGAGGGAGCTTGCTCCCGCTCGGCGGCGCAGCCGTCGCAAATCCGGGATTTGAAGTAAGCCGGACGCCCTGAGATGAATGGTTCTCGGGTTGGCTGGCAACCCAGCGGGAGCAAGCTCCCTTGCCACAAAAGCCAGTTCAGCCGCCGATGATCTTCATGACGGTCGCGCCACCGGAGAACGCCACTTCCTGTTTGTCGCCCAAGGCCTTGACCAGCAAGCGCTGCAACGCCGGCAGTGCCTGGTGACGCGGCTTGTCGAGCAGGTCACCGACATAGTGGCGGTTGCTCGACGACAGGCAGCCATGCAGCCAGCCGGTCGACGACAGGCGCAAACGCGAGCACGTCCGGCAGAACGGCACGCTTTCGTTGGCAATCACGCCGAAATGACCGACGCCCGGGATCGCATAGCGCACGGCTGTGGCGTCCACCGGCGCATCGGCCTGGGCGTACTCGTAGCGTTCGCCGATCAGGCTCAACAGTTGCTGCAGGCTGACGAACTGTTGCAGGAAGGTATTGGAGTCGGTGGCGAGGTGGCCCATGCGCATCAGCTCGATAAAGCGCAGCTCGTAGCCACGTTCCAGGCAGTAATCGAGCAGCGGCATCACCTGATCCAGGTTCTGCCCGCGCAACGGCACCATGTTGACCTTGATCTTCAGACCCGCCGCTTTTGCCTGGTCCATGCCATCGAGCACGGTCGCCAGGTCGCCGCCACGGGCGATGCTGCGGAACGCACCGGCGTCGAGGGTATCGAGGGACACGTTGATCCGGCGCAAACCGGCGTCCACCAGCAGCGGCAGCTTCTTCGCCAGGAGTTGACCGTTGGTGGTCAGGCTGATGTCTTCCAGGCCCATCTTGCCGACGGCGCTCATGAAAGATTCGAGTTTGGGGCTGACCAGCGGCTCACCGCCGGTGATGCGCAGACGCTCGATGCCGGCAGCTTCGATCAGGTAAGCGACGCCACGAGCCATGGCCTCGGCCGACAGTTCATCCTGCGCAGCCACCAGCCGCTTGCCGTTGGGCACGCAGTAGGTACAGGCGTAATTGCAGGCTGAAGTCAGGCTGATGCGCAAATTGCGAAAACGCCTGCCTTGACGGTCAACGATCATGATCACTCCGGCGATAGAATTTCGAGCTGTTAAAACTTGACTCACAAATCAAGTTTTAGCAAGCCCTATGCCTGAGTATATTCCTGCGGTACTGCGTCATGCAGCGAAATCATGACGCAATAAGGCCGCTGAATGATTCAGCTGCTCGGGGTTTCCGGATCACGCTTGCGCTTGTTGCCCATGCGCACACCGATGTCCATCAAGAACTGGAAGAAACCTTCCTGATCTTCCAGCACGTTGCTCCAGAACGGCGAGTGATACAGCGCCACCGCGCCGTGCACCAGCGCCCAGGATGCGCAGTAGTGGAAGTACGGCGGCACGTCTTCGAGCTTGCCTTCGCTGATGCGGCCCTTGATGAGCAAGGTCAGGCGTTCGAAGTTCGAGGCGCGGATCTTGTGCAACTCCTCGACCATCTCCGGCACCTGATTGCCTTTTACGACCTTCTCTTCAAGACGGTCGAACAGGCGGTAGCGCTGCGGGTCGCGCATGCGGAATTCGAAGTAGGCACGTGACAGCGCTTCCTTGTCCTTGTCGACATCGGCCGAATGCAGCAGCTCGTTCAAATCGCGCTCGTAATCGAGCATCAGCCGCAGGTAGATCTCGGCCTTGGATTTGAAATGCTTGTAGATCGTGCCTTTGCCGATACCCACGGCATCAGCAATCATCTCGACGGTGACACTGTCTTCACCTTGTTCGAGGAACAGCTTAAGCGCGGTATCGAGAATTTCTTGCTCGCGGCGACGAAACTCACGGACCTTACGAGGTTCTTTGTGCATAAGAAAAGGTCTGTAGGGGTCAAAATTCGAAGCCGCGTATTATGCCTAACTTGCACAAAAATGCACGGATCATCCGACCATATCTGCGTTTCTTGTTCATTTTGCGAACGCTGGGGGTGCAATGAGAACTCAACTGAAGCGCACGTATTCCAAATTTGTTTAAAAACCCCGGCCGCTCAACTGGACTCAACGCCAGACTGATCAATACTTGAACTGTCGGACGGCATCTCCCCCAAGTGCCGTGCCGATAAAGGTACCAAGGGACCGCGTGCCTTTGTTTTACTCCTAATGGTCTTAACCCGGATTCACCCCCCAGAACCCGGGTTTTTTTTGCCTGCGATTTGGCGTTCGCGGTGGAATCTGCCCGCACGCGACGTCCATTTCGCAGTCAAGCAGATTTAACACTCGCCAGCGGGAACAGCCGCTTGAAGTTCTCGGTGGTCTGCTCGGCAAATCGCTCGTAGTTTTCCCCACGCAGCATTGCCAGGAACTCGGCCACTTCGCGCACGTACTGCGGCAGGTTCGGCTTGCCGCGATAAGGGATCGGCGCCAGGTACGGCGAATCGGTCTCCACCAGCAGCCGGTCGGCCGGCACTTTGCTGGCCACATCGCGCAGGGCGTCTGCATTGCGAAAGGTGACGATACCCGACAGGGAAATGTAATAGCCCATGTCCAGCGCGGCCTTGGCCATGTCCCAGTCTTCGGTGAAGCAATGCAGCACACCGGCCTGGGGCAGCGCGGCCTCGCGCAGCAGTTCAAGGGTGTCGGCGCGGGCGCCACGGGTATGGATGATCACCGGTTTGCCGGTCTGCTGGGCAGCTTGCAAGTGCAGACGGAACGATGCCTGCTGCAACTCGGCGGCTTCCGGCTCGTAGTGATAATCCAGACCGGTTTCGCCGATCGCCACCACTTTCGGGTGATTGAGTTCGTGCAGCAACCAATCCAGCGCGGGCGCCGCACCCGGCTGCACATCCAGCGGATGCACACCGACCGAACAATCGACGTCGGCATAACGTTCGGCCAGGGCTTTGACGTCGGCGGCGTTGTCGGCACTGACGCCGATGCACAGGAAGTGCCCGACCCCGCGCTGCCGGGCCGCATCGAGGGCAGCATCCAGCGAACCGTCATGGGCGGCGAGGTCGAGGCGATCAAGGTGACAATGAGAATCTACGAGCATAAAAGGACTGCAACTTACATCGTATGAGTGGGACGGTCGGACTTGAGGGCTCCGGCCAGATGGGTTTCGATGCGACTGCGAGCGGTGTTGTCGCCATCGTTGAATTGCACACCGACACCGGCGGCACGATTGCCTTGGGCGCCTTTGGGGGTAATCCAGGCAACCTTGCCGGCCACCGGAATCTTTTCCGCCTCGTCCATCAGATTCAGCAGCATGAACACCTCGTCGCCCAACTTGTAGCTCTTGTTGGTCGGGATGAACAAGCCGCCGTTTCTGATGAACGGCATGTAGGCCGCGTACAGCACCGACTTGTCCTTGATGGTCAGGGACAGGATGCCGTTGCGCGGTCCCGGGCTCATGGGTTCATTCATGTTGACCTCCTCTGCTGATCTTCAGAGTCTAGGCGCACACAGTCATTCCAGGGCGATTACCGTTGGCCCGGCAGACTCACCCATTGCACCAACAGCGCTTCCAGCAGCAACGCCGGATTGAGGTTGGCCTTGCTCAGGACTTTCTGCCGCTGAGCGAGAATCCAGTCCTGAATATCGAGGACTTTGCCTTGGGCGCTTTTCTGCGCCAGGTACTGCACCACTTTGCGCATGTCAGTCAGACCCAGGCCGGCTTCATCCTGGGTCAGTTGATAGCGCAGGATCAAGCTCGACCAGTCGCAGAACCAATCGAACAGACGCAGCATCGGAATGTTTTTCCATTCCTCGGCCAGTTGCGTCGGCGACTGCTGCTGCTTGAGTAGCTTCTTCACCCCTTCGACCACCTGCGCACGCTGTTCGCGCACACCCTGGGACTGCAGGCTGACCGCCGCCAGTGGCGAACCGGCCGCCAGCGTCAGCAATTCGACGCGCTCCTCTTCGGAACACTCCGGCAGCGCCTGTGCCAGCCATTGCAGGCTCATGGCCTCGCCCGGCAGCGGACATGCCTGCTGCACGCAACGACTCTTTATCGTCGGCAACAAACGGCTCGGCTGATGGCTGACCAGCAACAGCACGGTATCGCCCGAAGGCTCTTCGAGACTCTTGAGCAAGGCGTTGGCGGCGTTGATGTTCATCGACTCCACCGGTTCGATCAGCACCACCTTGCGCCCGCCCAGTTGCGCAGTCTGCACCACGAAACTGACCAGATCGCGCACCTGGTCGACCTTGATCGCCTTGTCGGCTTCTTCCGGCTCCAGGATGTAATTGTCCGGATGGCTGCCGGCCTTGAGCAACAGGCAGGATTTGCACTCACCACAGGCCTCGGGCGTCGGACGCTGGCACAGCAGGCTGGCCATCAGCCGCTCAGCCAGCGCACGCTTGCCGATCCCGACCGGGCCATGCAACAGATACGCGTGGGCGTGCTGACTACACCCGGCCAGTTGCTGCCAAAGGCTGTCCTGCCATGGATAGGCCTCAGCCACGAATCAGCTCCAGCAAGTTCGGAATCAAGGTATCCAGCGATTGCTGAACCTTGACCAATGGCTGACCGGCATCGATGCGCACATAGCGCGCAGGATCGGCTTCGGCGCGCTTGAGAAATGCATTGCGTACCGCTTCGAAGAACGCCCGGCCTTCCAGCTCGAAGCGATCCAGTCGTCCGCGAGCACTGGCACGGGCCAGGCCGACTTCCACCGGCAGATCGAAAATCAGCGTCAGATCCGGGCGCAGATCGCCCTGGACGAACGTCTCCAGCGCGGCAATGCGTTCCAGCGACAAACCGCGACCGCCGCCCTGATAGGCATACGTCGAATCGGTGAAACGATCACACAGCACCACCGCGCCGCGGGCCAGCGCCGGGCGAATCACCTCGGCCAGATGCTGGGCGCGGGCGGCGAACACCAGCAACAGCTCGGTGTCGGGGTTCATGACTTCATCTGCCGGGGCCAGCAGCACATCGCGAATGCGTTCAGCCAGCGGCGTGCCGCCGGGCTCGCGGGTCAGCAGCACTTCGATACCTTCAGCGCGCAGACGCTCGGCGAGGTACTCGCGGTTGGTGCTCTTGCCGGCGCCTTCCGGGCCTTCCAGGGTAATAAACAAGCCAGTCACAGGCAGTCCTTAATCAAAGTCATTGCGCGTTTTGCGGCGCCGCCGCCCCAGGCTCGGCAGCAGGTGCCGGGGCTGGCGCAGGGTCCTGCGGCGGAACCTGCGGCACCGCCTCTGGCGCGGTGTCAGGAGACGCAGCAGGAGTCGCCTGTTCGGTAGCCGGGGCCGGAGCGGCCGGCGCCGGGCTGGAGCGGTAATCGGCACGACGCTTGAGCTGGAACTCGCGCACCGCACTGTTATGCGCCTCCAGGTCATCGGAGAACACATGGCTACCGTCGCCACGGGCAACAAAATACAGGCTGTTGCCTTCCACCGGATTGAGCGCGGCATGAATCGCCTCGCGGCCGACCATGGCAATCGGCGTCGGCGGCAACCCCGGAATCACATAGGTGTTGTACGGCGTCGGCTCTTTGAGATGCGCGCGAGTCAATTTACCGGTGTAGCGATCGCCCAAACCGTAGATCACGGTCGGATCGGTCTGCAACTGCATGCCCAGCGCCATCCGCCGCACGAACACGCCGGCAATCTGCCCGCGTTCCTGTGGCACGCCGGTTTCCTTCTCCACCAGCGACGCCATGATCAGCGCCTGATAAGGCTCGCTGTACGGCGCGTCGGGCGAACGATTGTCCCACTCCTTGGCCAACACCTCGTCGAGGCGATCGAAGGCTTTCTTCAGCAACTCGACGTCGGAAACACCGCGCACAAAACGGTAGGTATCCGGGAAGAAACGGCCTTCCGGGAACAGCCCACGATGGCCGATTTTCTCCATCACTTCGCTGTCGCTCAAGCCCTTGAGGGTCTGCTCGATCTTGTCATCTTTTGCCAGCGCGGCGCGGACCTGATGGAAGTTCCAGCCCTCGACAAGCGTCAGGCTGTATTGCACCACTTCGCCGCGCTTCCACAGGTCGATCAGACCGTTGACGGTCATGCCCGGCTGCATGCGGTATTCGCCGGTATGGATCGGCGTGCCGGCCAGATTGAAGCGCCAGTAGATGCGCAACCAGAAGGCGTCCTTGATCACGCCATCGGTTTCGAGTTCGAGGAAGGTACGAGTCGGCGTCGAGCCTTTCGGCACATCCAGCAGTTCTTCCTGCGTGATGTTCAGAGGCTGTTCCAGTGCCGAATGGATTTTCCAGGCGCTGGCGCCCAATAGCAGCCCTGCCAGAACCAGTCCGGTTTCCAGCAGCAGCAAGAGTTTACGTCTCACGAATCAGGCATCCAGTAGGGCGCGGGAAATGGTTTGCAGTTTACGGGTGAGCGGGCCAACCGGCCAGCTCAGCGCAGCGTAGGCACGTACCGGCCAGACGCCATACACGCTGTTGCAAACAAAGACTTCATCAGCCCATTGCAGCTGTTCGAGGCTGATGTCGGTGATTTGGGTGGGGATGGCCAATGACTCGGCCTGAAACAAAATTTCAGCACGCATCACACCGGCGACGCCGCAGCGCTTCAAATCCGGGGTGATCAATACGCCGTCGCGCACCAGGAACAGGTTGCTGAACACGCCCTCTATGACGCGTCCGGCCTGATCAAGCATCAGGCCTTCGGCATGCTCGCTGTCGCGCCACTCGGCACGGGCGAGCACTTGCTCCAGACGATTCAGATGCTTGAGCCCGGCCAGCAAGGGCTGGTTCGACAACCGCGTGACGCAGGGGAACAGGCGCACGCCTTGTTCGCCATGCACGACAGGATAAGCAGCAGGAGGATTGCCTTGCAGAATGCGCCGGCCCGGCGCCGCAGGATCGGGCGCGTAGCCACGCAAGCCATCGCCCCGGGTGAGAATGAACTTGAGCACACCCTCGCCCATCGCTGCCGCATAGCTCAGCAGCTCTTGGCGAACCAGCTCGAGATCAGCGGCGATCGCCAGACGTGCGCAGCCACCGGCCAGACGCGCCAGGTGACGATCCAGCAACACAGGCTGGCCGCGCCGCACGGCAATGGTCTCGAACAGACCATCGCCGTAAGCCAGGCCGCGATCTTTCAGCGACAGAGCGTCAGCCGGCTGACCGTCGACCCAGCAGTCCATCAACCGGCGAACCGGCGGAATGCCAACGTACCGTTGGTGCCGCCAAACCCGAAGGAGTTGGACAGTACGACGTCGATGTCCATGTTGCGCGCGGTGTGCGGCACAAAATCGAGATCGCAGCCTTCATCCGGCTCATCGAGGTTGATGGTCGGCGGTGCCACCTGGCTGTTGATTGCCAGCACACTGAAGATCGCTTCGACCGCGCCCGCCGCACCCAAGAGGTGACCGGTCATGGACTTGGTGGAGCTGACCGCCAGGTTGTAGGCGTGATCACCGAACACGGTCTTGATCGCGTTGGCTTCGGCGAGGTCGCCGGCCGGGGTCGAGGTGCCGTGGGCGTTGATGTACTGCACTTGGTCGATATTGATCTTCGCATCGCGCAGGGCATTGGTGATGCAGCGCGCAGCACCGGCGCCATCAGCGGGTGGCGAGGTCATGTGGAACGCATCGCCGCTGGTGCCAAAGCCGATCAGCTCGGCATAGATGGTCGCGCCGCGAGCCTTGGCGTGCTCGAGTTCTTCGAGTACCAGCGCACCGGCACCGTCGGACAGCACGAAGCCGTCACGGCCCTTGTCCCAAGGACGGCTGGCGCGAGTCGGCTCGTCGTTGCGGGTCGACAGCGCACGGGACGCGCCGAAACCGCCCATGCCCAGGCCGCACGCGGCCATTTCGGCACCGCCGGCGATCATGACGTCGGCTTCGTCGTACATGATGTTGCGTGCCGCCATGCCAATGCAGTGCGTACCGGTGGTACAGGCAGTGGAAATGGCGTAGTTCGGTCCCTGTGCACCCAGGTGGATGGACAGAAAACCGGAAATCATATTGATGATCGAGCCTGGCACGAAGAATGGCGAGATTCGACGCGGGCCCGTCTCATGCAGGGTACGGCTGGTTTCTTCGATGTTGGTCAGCCCGCCGATCCCCGAACCCATGGCCACGCCAATGCGTTCACGGTTGGCATCGGTGACTTCCAGACCAGCGTTGCGAACAGCCTGAAAACCCGCGGCCAGACCGTACTGAATGAACAGGTCGAGCTTGCGTGCTTCCTTGACCGACAGGTATTCCTCGACATTGAAGCCCTTTACCGAGCCGCCAAAACGGGTGGAATAGGCAGAAAGGTCGGTGTGTTCGATCAGACCAATGCCACTGCGGCCAGCCAGAATGCCCTGCCAACTGCTCGGCACATCCGTGCCCAGTGGCGACAACATACCCATACCGGTGACTACGACGCGTCTACGCGACACAGCACTCTCCTTTTTCAAATGACGACTTTGCATCAGGCCTAAAGAAAAAACCGCACGCCATGATGGCAGTGCGGTTTTTCCATGACAGCAGACAACGATTACAAACTATTACGCCTGGTGGCTAGTAACGTAGTCGATTGCAGCTTGTACAGTAGTGATCTTCTCAGCTTCTTCGTCAGGGATTTCGGTCTCGAATTCCTCTTCCAGAGCCATCACCAGCTCAACGGTGTCAAGGGAGTCGGCACCCAGGTCTTCAACGAAGGAAGCAGTGTTGACCACTTCTTCTTCTTTAACACCCAGTTGCTCGGCAACGATTTTCTTGACGCGCTCTTCGATGGTGCTCATACCTTGTTTTCACTCCTAATGGACAAATTCAGGCAGCTGGCCAGTGGGTAAGTGTATAGAAAGGCTTTTCAGCTTTTCAACTGAAAGCTTCACTCCTCAAACCCTGCGACCCTCTGCCTATAAATAGATTGCAGCTTTATAACGGATTTTAGACAGCTCGTATGACATTTTTTTGAAGCAATCCGTCACATTTTACTTACATGTACATCCCACCGTTCACCGGGATTGTAGCCCCAGTAACGTATGCCGCACCGTCGGATGCAAGAAAAGCGACCACAGAAGCGATCTCTTGAGCTTGTCCCAGACGACCCAGCGGAATCTGCGTCTGCAAGGCTTCACGCTGTGCTTCAGGCAGCTCGCGGGTCATATCGGTGTCGATAAACCCTGGGGTTACCGAGTTGACCGTAATCGAACGCGAACCGACTTCACGCGCCATTGCACGGCTGAAACCTTCCAGACCGGCCTTGGCGGCTGCATAGTTTACTTGGCCTGCGTTGCCCATGGCACCCACCACCGAGCCAATACTGATAATTCGACCCCAGCGCGCCTTGGTCATGCCACGCAAAACGCCCTTGGACAGGCGATACAGGCTGTTCAGGTTGGTATCGATCACGTCGTACCATTCATCGTCTTTCATGCGCATCATCAGGTTATCGCGGGTGATGCCGGCATTATTGACCAGGATCGCCGGCGCACCGAACTGCTCCTGAATGCTCGCCAGCACGGCGCTGACCGACTCATCGCTGGTGACGTTCAGTTCCAGACCCGTGCCCTGGATACCGTGCTCTTTCAGCGTAGCGGCAATCGCCTCGGCGCCTTTGGCGGAGGTCGCAGTGCCAATAACGGTGGCGCCCTGGCGACCCAGTTCGAGGGCGATAGCCTGGCCGATACCGCGGCTTGCACCGGTGACCAGTGCAACTTTACCTTGCAGACTCATGCAAGTTTCTCCTGATTCAGGCCAGCGCTGCACGGGCGGCAGCGAAAGCGTCTGGGGTATTGAGGTTGGAAGTCGAAACGCCTTCGGCGCAACGTTTGTTCAGACCGGCCAGCACCTTGCCCGGGCCGCACTCGACCAGACTGGTTGCGCCTTTGGCTGCCAGAGTCTGGACCGATTCAACCCAGCGAACTGGCTTGTACAGTTGTTCGAGCAGATCACGCTTGAGGGTTTCCAGATCAGCCGGCACCTGCGCGCTGACGTTCTGTACTACCGGGATCTGCGGCGCCTGCCAGTCGATGGCGGCGATGGATTCGGCGAAGCGCTCGGCAGCCGGGCGCATCAGTTCGCAGTGCGACGGCACGCTGACCGGCAGCGGCATGGCACGCTTGGCACCACGAGCCTTGCAGCCTTCGATGGCGCGCTCGACAGCCGCCTTGACACCGGCGATGACCACTTGACCTGGCGAGTTGAAGTTGACGGCGCTGACCACTTCACCCTGCGCCGCTTCAGCGCAGGCTGCCAGTACGTCAGCATCTTCCAGACCGAGGATCGCAGCCATGCCGCCCTGCCCGGCCGGAACGGCTTCCTGCATCAGTTGGCCACGGCGTTCAACGAGCTTCACCGCATCAGCCAGCGTCAGGCTGCCGGCAGCCACCAGTGCGCTGTATTCACCCAGGCTGTGACCGGCAACGAATGCAGGACGCGCGCCGCCTTCAGCCAGCCACAGACGCCACAGGGCGATCGAGGCGGTCAGAATGGCCGGTTGGGTTTTGTCGGTTTGATTGAGCAGTTCTTCCGGACCTTGCTGGGTCAGTGCCCACAGGTCGTAGCCCAGAGCAGCGGAGGCTTCTTTGAATGTTTCGAGGATCAGCGGATGTTCCGCGCCCAGCTCGGCCAGCATGCCGAGGGACTGCGAACCCTGTCCTGGAAAGACGAATGCGAGGGAAGCAGACATGTAACAAGCCCCTAATGATCTTGTCGTCGGAAAATGACGCCCCACTGAGGGACGCAAGAAACTGACAGTTGGATGGCCCTTTGAACCGGGCGGTCACATTTAAGCATTGTCCGACGAAAACGCCTAAGACAACAAATCCTCCAGACGACCGTGGAGGCGCTCGGGCAGATTCTCCTGAATCTCGATCAGCGCGCGCTGAATCGCGCTTTGAAAGCCCTGAACCCCGGCCGAACCGTGACTTTTCACGACAATGCCCTGCAACCCGAGAAAGCTTGCGCCATTATGTCGCGCCGGGGCCAGATCAGCCTGCAGACGCTTCATCAATGGCAGCGCCAACGCGCCCACAGCGCGTGACGCGAGGTTTTTCCTGAACAACGCCTCAATGCGCGCCGCGATCATCGTCGCCAGGCCCTCGCTGGACTTGAGCAGGATATTGCCGACAAAGCCGTCACACACCACCACGTCGGCTTCGCCGCGATACAGGCCATCGCCCTCGACAAAACCGATGTAGTGAATGCCGCGCGCCGCCTGCAACAAGGTCGCTGCCAGCTTGACCTGCTGATTACCCTTGATGTCTTCGGTGCCGATGTTGAGCAGCGCCACCCGCGGCCGGGCGATACCCAGCGTCTGCGCCGCCACCGACCCCATCACCGCGAACTGCAACAGATGCTCGGCACTGCAATCGACGTTGGCGCCCAGGTCGAGCAACTGGCAATAACCTTTCTGCGTCGGGATCGCCGCGACCATCGCCGGCCGATCAATCCCCGGCAACGTCTTGAGCACGAACCGCGACAACGCCATCAGCGCACCGGTATTGCCGGCGCTGACACAGGCTTGAGCCTTGCCGTCACGCACCAATTCAAGGGCGACACGCATCGACGAGTCCGGCTTGCCACGCAAGGCCTGGGTCGGCTTTTCGTCCATGGTGATGACTTCAGACGCCGGAACAATCGTCAGGCGCGCGCGATCGGCAGCCGACTGGCCGTTGATCAATTCTTCAAGAAGGGAGGGTTGACCGACGAGGGTCAGGTGCAGCGAGGGCGTAGCAGAAAGGCAAGCAAGGCTGGCCTGAACAATGCTGCGGGGACCGAAGTCCCCGCCCATTGCGTCAATCGCGATGACTTGAGCAGACAAGTGATTACTCGTCAGCGCCCTTGTCGATCACTTTACGGCCACGGTATACGCCTTCTGGCGATACGTGGTGACGCAGGTGAACTTCACCAGTGGTTTTTTCTACAGACAGGGTGCTAGCCTCGAGAGCGTCGTGCGAACGGCGCATGTCACGGGCAGAGCGGGATTTTTTGTTCTGCTGAACAGCCATAATTGATTAACTCCTAAACGTTTGGGTCACGCTTTAACTGCGCCAATACACTGAACGGGTTGGACCGCGTTACCTCGTCCTCGCTCGGTTCGGGTTCATCTGCTCCCGCCGGCTGCTGGCATTCTTCCGGATGATGAGCAGGCACAATGGGCAAGGCGAGCAAAAGCTCCTCCTCGATCAGTGACTGCAGATCCAATGGATCTTCGCCCAGTTCCAGCACGTCATAACCTTTCGGTAACGACTGGGTATTCGCACCCTCCTTCACTACAGCGTAACTGCATTCGCTGTGGATCGGCAGGGTGACCAGCTCAAGACAACGCTGGCAAACCATTTTGACTTCGGTGTCGATAAAGCTGTGGATTACCACAGATTTACGTTCATCTCGTTCAAAAACGAATTTGGCCTGCACCGTACCGACATCGTCGGAAAGCGGGTCGCAAAGTCTCTTCAAATCGGCCAGCAGCAGCTCACCTTGAAGGGTGGTGCCACGGTCAGCCAATTTGCGCGGGTCAACGTGAGGTGGAATCGGGTCATTCAACATAGGCGCAGCATTATAGGGATGCCCCCACCCATGTCAAAGGAAATTGTGCCCTGTCCGTCACTTGCGTGCCTCCGCTAGAATTCGCACCTGCCTCAGGAGACGCCAATGCTGCCTTTATTACTTGCTTCCAGCTCGACTTATCGTCGGGAATTGCTCGCCCGCCTGCACCTGCCGTTCGTCTGCAGCTCGCCGGATATCGACGAAAGCCACCAGCCGGGCGAATCAGCCATCGAGCTGGTCAAGCGCCTCGCCGAACATAAAGCCCGGGCACTGACTGCCAGCCACCCTGCTCATCTGATTATCGGCTCGGACCAGGTTGCCGTGCTCGGCGAACGCATCATCGGCAAACCGCACACCTTCGACAAGGCCCGCGAGCAACTGCTGGCCGCCAGTGGCGCCAGCGTGACCTTCCTCACCGGCCTCGCCCTGCTCAACAGCCAGACTGGCCACTGCCAGGTCGACTGCGTGCCGTTCACCGTCCACATGCGTCAACTCGACGAAGCGCGCATCGAGCGCTACCTGCGCCTGGAACAGCCGTACGACTGCGCTGGCAGCTTCAAAGCCGAAGGCCTGGGCGTGAGCCTGTTTCAGTACACCGAAGGCCCTGACGCCACCAGCCTGATCGGCCTGCCTCTGATTCGCCTGATCGACATGCTGCTGGTCGAAGGCGTGCAAATTCCCTGACGCACAAAAAACCGGCCATCAAGGCCGGTTTTTTTCAACACTTCTACTGACTTAACGCAACGATGGCCCGTGGAAACCCATCCACATCGCCAATTGCTCAGCCACGCTGGCGCCGAGCTTCTTCGAGAAGCGATCGAACGGCGATTCCTGCACAGTGAAATCCACCAGCTCTTTCTCGCCGATCACATCCCGCGCCACTGAACTGGCGTTACCCAGACCATCAATCAACCCCAACGGCAGTGCTTGCTCGCCGGACCAGACCAGCCCGGAGAACAGCTCCGGATGCTCCTTGTCCTTCAGGCGATCGCCACGGCCCTGCTTGACGCTGCTGATGAACTGCTTGTGCGTGGTGTCCAGCACGGTCTGCCAGAACGCGGTCTCGTCAGGCTTCTGCGGCTGGAACGGATCCAGGAACGACTTGTGCTCACCCGACGTGTAAGTGCGGCGCTCGACACCCAGCTTGTCCATGGCGCCGACAAAGCCGTAACCCGCCGCCGTCACACCGATGGAGCCAACCAGACTGGCCTTGTCGGCATAGATCTGATCCGCTGCACTGGCGATGTAATAAGCGCCGGACGCACCGAGATCGGAAATCACCGCGTACACCTTGGTATCCGGATGCAGACCACGCAGACGCTTGATCTCGTCATACACGTAACCCGATTGCACCGGGCTGCCGCCCGGACTGTTGATCCGCAGGATCACGCCCTTGACCTTCTTGTCCTCGAAGGCCGCCCGCAGACTGCCGACAATATTGTCGGCGCTGGCCGGCTCCTTGTCGGCGATCATGCCGGTGACGTCGATCAGCGCGGTGTAGTTCGGACCCCGGGTGGCGCTCTTTTCCATGTCCATCAACGGCGTAAACAGGATCAGCGCAACAAACAGATAAACAAACGTCAGCAGCTTGAAGAAAATCCCCCAACGTCGTGAACGGCGCTGCTCCTGCACGCTGGCCAGCAAGGTCTTTTCCAACAGCTTCCAGCTTTTCTCGTCACCGTCGTCGGCACTTGCCTTGGCGGGTGCTTTCCATTCGTCGGTCATGCGCTGTACCCCAGCAAAATCGTATTAAGCCTGCTGCCCCAGCCAGGCGTGCAATTCACTAAAACGGTCGATCGACAGGCGCGGCTCGAACTGCTGCAGCGACTCAATGGACTGCGCGCCATAACTGACCGCCACAGACGCCATGCCCGCGTTACGCGCCATCAGTAGATCGAAGGACGAATCCCCCACCATCAACGCCTGCTCGGGCCGCACACCGCAATGCGCGAGAATCTGCTCAAGCATTAGCGGATGGGGCTTGCTCGCGGTCTCGTCGGCGGCGCGAGTGATGTCGAAATAATCCTCCCAGCCATTGGCCTTGAGCACCCGATCCAGTCCGCGACGATTCTTGCCGGTGGCCACCGCCAGGTGATAACCCTGCTCACGAAACGACGCCATCGACTCCACTACGCCCTCGAACAACGGCGAAGGCACGGCTTCTGCGGCGATGTAGTGATCAGCGTAATACTCGCGGAACAAGGTCATCTCGGCATCGCTGATGTCCGGGTACAAGGTGCGGATCGCCTCGGGCAAGCCCAGGCCGATAATGCCTTTGACGGCAAAATCATCACGCAACTCAAAACCGGAACGCGCGGACGCAGAATGCATCGCCTCGACAATCCGACCAATGGAATCGGCGAGGGTGCCGTCCCAATCAAAAATCAGCAGTTTGTAATCAGAGGGGCGCACTCAATCGCTCCACGGTCTTGGCCCACATTTCATCGACGGGGGCCTGCAACTTCAGCTCACCACCGTCAGGCAGCGGTACGGTCAGCATGTAGGCGTGCAGGAACAGGCGCTTGCCGCCCAGATCACGGATTTCCTTGCTGAAACCGTCATCGCCGTACTTGGTGTCGCCGGCAATGCAGTGCCCGGCATGCAACGTGTGGACGCGGATCTGGTGCGTGCGGCCGGTGATCGGCTTGGCCTCGATCAGGGTGGCAAAGTCACCAAAGCGACGCAGGACCTTGAACACGGTCACCGACTCCTTGCCCTCCTCCTCGTCGACTTCGACCATGCGCTCGCCGGAGCGCAGATTGCTCTTGCCGAGCGCCGCACGGACTTGCTTGATCGAGGTCGCCCAGTTGCCGCGAACCAGCGCCATGTAGCGTTTGTCGACACCGTCACCGCGCAATGCAGCGTGCAAGTGACGCAACATGCTGCGCTTCTTCGCGATCATCAGCAGGCCGGAAGTATCACGGTCGAGACGGTGAACCAGTTCCAGCTCCTTGGCATCCGGGCGCAACTGACGAAAGGCTTCGATGACGCCGTAATTCAAGCCGCTGCCGCCGTGAACGGCAATGCCGGCGGGCTTGTTGATCACGATCAGGGCTTTGTCTTCGTAGACAATCGAGGCTTCCAGACGCTGCAACAGCCCTTGAGCCAGAGGCACAGGCTCGTCGCGCTCCGGCACGCGAACCGGCGGCACGCGCACGATATCGCCGGCCTGCAGCTTGTATTCGGGCTTGATCCGCCCCTTGTTCACACGCACTTCGCCTTTACGCAAAATGCGGTAAATCAAGGTCTTGGGCACGCCTTTGAGCCGGGCAAGAAGGAAATTGTCGATTCGTTGGCCGGCATACTCCGGCGAGACTTCAAGCAGTTGAACGCCTGGAGTCGAAGGGGCAGTAGTTGTCATGCCGCGGATGATAACAATTTTTATGGAATTGAAGCACTTAATCATTGCTGCTATAGTCGCGAACGCCGCCAAAAGCGGCCTGGACAGCGGAACCACGGTCAAAAACCGGCCCTGACCAACGCAATTCACCAGGACGCGAGGCCGTCCTACGGGGCTTTCGCTACGTAACGGTGGAGTTTGCAGTTGTAACAAGCGCAGGTGACATGAGGCCTGAATTACACCGTCGAGCAGAGTTTTCACTCGCCTGACAGGCAAATATTCGAGGCCAGTTCACAAAGTGCAGTCAGCTGCAGATGACCCCGAGCGAAGGCTTCGGAAACATCGCCTGAATTAGCCATGATGCGTGACCTCCCCTTTCGGAGCTCACGGTAAATGCCAACCCGCTGCGGATTCTGCGCGCGGCAGCACCCGAATTATCAGGGATACGTGTAGGGTGGAGATGCACAACCGCTGGACTGTGTAGCAATAGGCTTTATCAAGACGCTTCATCTCGTCCACAGCCACTGGTTGATTCCTCCTCCTGACTGAGTGCTTAAGTAGCCACAGCAAGCAGGACGCGTACGTCGCGATATCGGCCCAATTGGCCTGACATCGCTGGACACGGGAATGGCCAACCACTCCCGACGCACCTGACACCGACCGTGAGAAGTCGTGTGTGCCGAACGCCGTTTCCGGCAGCCCGGAAACCGACGGTACTACATGAAAAGAATGCTGATTAACGCAACTCAACCCGAAGAGTTGCGTGTTGCACTGGTAGATGGCCAACGCCTCTACGACCTGGATATCGAATCCGGTGCACGCGAGCAGAAAAAGGCCAACATCTACAAAGGCCGTATCACTCGCATCGAACCAAGCCTTGAGGCTGCCTTTGTCGATTTCGGCTCCGAGCGCCACGGCTTCCTGCCCCTCAAAGAAATCTCCCGCGAATACTTCAAGAAAGCTCCTGAAGGCCGCGTCAACATCAAGGACGTCCTGAGCGAAGGCCAGGAAGTCATCGTTCAGGTCGAAAAAGAAGAACGTGGCAACAAGGGCGCCGCCCTGACCACCTTCATCAGCCTGGCCGGTCGTTACCTCGTGCTGATGCCGAACAACCCGCGTGCCGGCGGTATCTCCCGTCGCATCGAAGGCGAAGAGCGCAACGAACTGCGTGAAGCGCTGAACGGCCTGGTTGCACCGGCCGACATGGGTCTGATCGTGCGCACTGCCGGCCTGGGCCGCAGCAGCGAAGAAATGCAGTGGGACCTCGATTACCTGCTGCAACTGTGGACCGCCATCAAAGAAGCCTCGCTGGATCGCTCCGCGCCATTCCTGATCTACCAGGAAAGCAACGTGATCATCCGCGCCATCCGCGACTACCTGCGCCAGGACATCGGCGAAGTGCTGATCGACAGCGTTGAAGCCCAGGACGAAGCCCTGACCTTCATCCGCCAGGTGATGCCGCAGTACGCCAGCAAGATCAAGCTGTACGAAGACAGCGTGCCGCTGTTCAACCGTTTCCAGATCGAAAGCCAGATCGAGACCGCTTTCCAGCGCGTCGTTGAACTGCCTTCCGGCGGCTCCATCGTTATCGATCCGACCGAAGCCCTGGTGTCCATCGACATCAACTCGGCGCGCGCCACCAAAGGCAGCGACATCGAAGAAACCGCCCTGCAGACCAACCTTGAAGCCGCCGAAGAAATCGCCCGTCAGTTGCGCCTGCGCGACATCGGCGGCCTGATCGTCATCGACTTCATCGACATGACCCCTGCCAAGAACCAGCGCGCCGTGGAAGAGAAAGTCCGCGAATGCCTGGAAGCCGACCGCGCCCGCGTGCAGATCGGCCGCATCTCGCGCTTCGGCCTGCTGGAAATGTCCCGTCAGCGCCTGCGTCCATCGCTGGGCGAAAGCAGCGGCATCGTCTGCCCGCGTTGCAACGGCACCGGCATCATCCGTGACGTTGAATCGCTGTCGCTGGCAATCCTGCGCCTGATCGAAGAAGAAGCCCTGAAAGACCGCACTGCCGAAGTGCGCGCTCAGGTGCCGATCCCGGTCGCCGCGTTCCTGCTCAACGAAAAACGCAACTCGATCACCAAGATCGAACTGCGCACCCGTGCCCGTATCGTCATCCTGCCGAACGATCACCTCGAAACCCCGCACTTCGAAGTTCAGCGTCTGCGTGACGACAGCCCGGAAGCCGCGACCAACCAGTCCAGCTACGAAATCGCTGCTGCCGCTGCCGAAGTCGAAGAAGTCCAGCCAGCCGCTGCGACCCGCACCCTGGTTCGCCAGGAAGCTGCGGTCAAGACAGCTCCGGCCCGCGCCAACGCTCCGGTTCCGACCGAAGTTGCCGCGCCTGTCGCCGCTGCACCGGCTCCGGTTGCCGCGCCAGAGCCAAGCCTGTTCAAAGGCCTGGTGAAGTCGCTGGTCAGCCTGTTCGCCACCAAAGAAGAGCCAGTCGCTCCGGTTGTGGTTGAAAAACCGGCCACCGAGCGTCCGGCCCGTAATGAAGAGCGTCGCAACGGTCGTCAGCAGAGCCGCAACCGTAACGGTCGCCGCGATGAAGAGCGCAAGCCGCGCGAAGAACGTGCACCGCGTGAAGAACGCGCTCCACGCGAGCCGCGTGAAGAGCGCCAGCCACGAGAAGCCCGTGAAGTCCGCGAGCCGCGTGAAGCCCGCACCGAAGCGCCAGCCGCCCGCGAAGAACGTGCTCCACGCGCCCCGCGTGAAGAACGTGCACCGCGTGCGCCACGCGAAGACCGCAAGCCACGTGGCGAGCGCGAAGAGCGTGTACGTGAACTGCGCGAACCTCTGGACGCTGCCCCGGCTGCACCAGTAACGGCTGCCGCTGCCGCTGTTGTCGCAGAAGAGCGTCCGGCTCGTCAGCCACGCGAAGAGCGCGCACCGCGTCCGCCGCGTGAAGAGCGTCAACCGCGTGCCGAACAGGCCGCTGCTGCCGTCGCTGAAGAAGAAGTGAACAGCAACGAAGAGCAACTGCCGGAAGACGGTCAGGACAACGCCGAAGGCGATCGTCCACGTCGTCGCTCCCGTGGTCAGCGTCGTCGCAGCAACCGTCGCGAGCGTCAGCGTGATGCCAACGGCAACGTGATCGAAGGTTCGGAAGAGTCCGAGTCCGGCGAAAACGCTGAGGCGCCAAACGCTGCCGATCTGGCTGCCGGCCTGGCCGTCACCGCCGCTGTTGCCAGCAGCGTGATCAGTGCTCCAGCCGAAGCACAGGCTCACGAGCAAGCTGAACGCGCCACCGCTGCCACCCTGGACACCGCTCCAGTGGAAGCGCCGGTGGTTGAAGCGACCACTCCGGTGGAAGTGGTTGCAGCTCCGGAAGTCGAAGTCGCCCCGGTTCGCGAAGCTCAGCCTCAGGTTGAAGTCGCTGCCGAGCCTGCTCCGGTTGTCGAAGCGCCAGTCGTGGTTGCAGAGCCGGTTGCTGAAACCGTCGCTGAAACCGTGACCGAAACCGTGCGTGAAGTTCGCGAAGAACAGACCGCGTTCAACTGGGTTGCCGAGCCGGCTGTCGCTGAAACCCCGGCGCCAGTGGTTGAAGCCGCCCCGGTGGTTGAAGAAGCCAAGGCTGCCGAGCCGGTGGTTGAAACTGCCGAACCTGCTCCAGCGCCAGTGGTTGAAGCGCCGGTCGTCGAAGCGCCAGTCGCTGCCGAAGAGCCAGCCCCAGTGGTCGCAGCCACTCCGGTCAGCGCCCTGACGCCAAACGGCCGCGCACCGAACGACCCACGTGAAGTGCGTCGCCGCAAGCGTGAAGCCGAGCGTCTGCAGAAGGAAGCCGAACTGGCTGCCGCTGCTGCCCCGGCGGCTGAAGAGGTCGAGGCTGCTGTCGTGACTGAAGAAGCCGTGGTTGAATCGGTCATCGCCGAAGCACCACGCTCCGTTCAGGACGCGGTTGAGCATCACCAAGCGGCCGAGGAAAAAGAACACGAGCCTAAACCGCTCGTCTGATTCCGAAAGCCCATAAAAAGCCCCGCCTGAGCAATCAGGCGGGGCTTTTTTATTCCATTTGGAAGATTAAAAGATCGCAGCCTTCGGCAGCTCCTACAGAAGACCTGTGTAGAAGCAGTCGAAGGCTGCGATCTTTTGATCTGGCTTTATTTGAACACCAACGCTTCAGGCACATCGATATCCCACAACACCCCAGGATCATCCACCGTCACCTCCACCACTCGGCCCTGCTTGAACAACGGCCTGGCGCCACGGTCACCGCTCAACGCCTGCAACCCCGGCCCGAACGAACGCCCAAACCCCACCGGGTGGCCGAACTCGCCCTCCTGCACCGGTACGCTCACGGCGTCGTCGGCCATCGCTGCCACCACCCGCGCAATACTCGACGGCAGGATAAACGGCATATCCCCCAGCACAATCAGCCAGCCATCCGCATCCGGGCATGCCGCAACGCCAGCCGCGATGCTCTCGCCCATACCGCTCGATTCAATCGACACCACGTCATAACCATAAGCCTGTGCCATGCGCATCGCCTGCGGCCTTGCCTCAGTCGTCACCAGCACCCGCTGGTCGAGATCGGCCGGCAGATTCAACAACACCTGCTCGATCACCGACCGCACCGCGCCATCGCGCCCGGTGCAATCGGCCAGCAGCTTGTCATTGTCAGCACCGGCCACCTGACGAAAGCGGCTGCCCTCGCCCGCTGCCAGGACGATTACTGCGATGGATCGACTCATGCTCCCTCCAGCGTTTTCTTCTGTTTCAACTCGACGCCGTTCTTGATCGCAACGATCTCCGCCAACAACGACAGAGCAATCTCCGCCGGCGAATGGCTGCCAATGTGCAGGCCGATCGGCCCGTGCAAACGGTTGATCGCCTCGGCTGACAAGCCTAGTTGAGCCAGGTTGTCCCGGCGCTTCTGGCTGTTGACTCGCGAACCGAGTGCGCCGACATAGAATGCCGGCGAATCGAGTGCCGTGAGCAAGGCCATGTCGTCCAGACGCGGATCGTGCGTCAGCGCGACGATGGCCGTGCGCTCGTCCGTCTGAATGCTCAACACGGCATCGTCCGGCATTCCCGGGACAAAACGACCGTGGTGCGCTTCCCAGCCGTAGACGAACTCGGTGCGCGGATCACAGATCAGCACTTCGAAATCCAGCAGCCGGGCCATGTCAGCCACGTAACGCGACAGCTGTCCGGCACCGATCAACAGCAGACGCCAACGCGGGCCATAAATGGCGCGCAGGGTGTTGCCGTCGAACTCCAGCACATCGGATTTGCTCGCCGCCGACAGCAGCACCTCACCGGTTGCGATGTTCAGCTCGCGGGCGACAATCTCATGGGCCTCACACCGCGCGAGCAACTCGGCGACCCATGCCGGATCGGCGACCTGCTCTTCGGTCAGGCGCAACGTGCCGCCACACGGCAAACCGAACCGCGCGGCCTCCTCCCGGGTAACGCCGTAGGTAATCAGTTGCACCGGCGGGCCATCGCTGGCGATGCGCCCGTCATGCAGGCGGGCGATCAAGTCATCCTCGACACAACCGCCGGACACCGAACCGATCACCACACCATCCTCGCGCAAGGCCAGCATCGCCCCCGGCGCCCGGGGTGCGGTGCCCCAGGTCTGCACCACGCTGAACAGCACCACCCGCTGCCCGGCGCGGCGCCATTCGAGCACGCTGCGCAGGACGTTGAGATGGGCGCTGTCCATTACGCCTGCGCCTTCTGCCAGCTCTGCAACTGATAACGCACCGGCAAGTTGCGGATGCGCTGGCCGGTAGCGGCGAAGATCGCATTGCACAGCGCCGGCGCAATCGGCGGCACGCCCGGTTCACCGACGCCACCCAACGGCACCTCGCCCGGCGGCGTCACCAGATGCACGGCAACTTCCTTCGGCGCCAGGGACATGCGCGCCACTTCGTACATATGGAAGTTGTCCTGCTGGACCTTGCCATCCTTGAAGCTGATTTCCCCCAGCACCGCGTTGCCCAGGCCCATCACACAGGCGCCTTCGAATTGCGAGCGGATACGTTCAGGGTTGATCTGCGGCCCGCAATCCACGGCGATGTCAGCCTTGTGCACGATCAGCGTGCCATCGTCCTTGACTTCGACTTCAATCACCGCCGCCACGTAGGTCACGAAACTGTAATGCACCGCCAGCCCCAGGCCTCGGCCCTTGGGCAATGTCCGCCCCCAACCGGCAGCCTTGGCCGCGGTCTCCAGCACGGTGCGCATGCGCCCGGTGTCAATCGGATAGCGCTCGGGGGATTCGCCGTAGTTCCACTCCTCGCTGAGGGTGCGCGGGTCAATCTGCCGATCGGGGCCGAGCAATTTGATCTGATACTTGAGCGGATCCACACCAGCCTTGTGCGCCAGTTCATCGACGAAACTCTGGATCGCAAAGCCATGAGGAATGTTCGACACCGAGCGATACCAGCCGACGCGGGTATGCACCGTGGCTTCGGGGTTTTCCAGACGCACATTGGGAATCGCGTAGGCCATGTTGGTGAAGCCCATGCCCAGTTCGAACGCCGCCTCATGGTTCATGCCCGGGGCGAACAACGCGGTAATGCTCGGCGCCACCGTGCGATGCAGCCAGCCAGAGGGCATGCCGTCCTTGCCGACAGCGGCCTTCAGGTACTCGGCGGAGACCGTGTGGAAATACGAGTTGTGGATGTCGTCTTCACGCGTCCATTGCACCCGTACGGCTTTGCCGGGGAACTCCTTGGCGAGGATCGCCGCCTCGATAACGAAATCCGGTTTCGATTTACGGCCGAAACCACCGCCCAACAGGGTGACGTTGACGGTGACGTTATCGAACGGCAGCCCCAGGCGTTCGGCGATGCGCTCGCGGGTTACCTGCGGCGCCTGACTCGGCGCCCATGCTTCGCACACGCCATTGTTGTAGCGAGCGATGGCGACCATCGGCTCCATCGGTGCCTGGGCCAGGTGCGGCAAATAATAAGACGCTTCGAGGCTGCTGGCCGCGCCGCTCAGGGCTTTGTCGATATCGCCGGTGTTGCGCACCACTTTGCCGGGTTTGCGTGACGCGGCTTCCAGTTCCTTGCGATAAGCGATCGAGTCGTAACTGGCATTGGGGCCGTCATCCCATTCGATTTTCAGCGCCTCGCGGCCCTTGATCGCCGCCCAGGTATTGCTGGCAACCACTGCCACGCCGCCCAGCGGCTGGAATTCCGACGGCAGCGGACGGCTTTCGATTTGCAGCACTTTGAGCACGCCCGGAACCTTCAGCGCCGCGCTGTCATCCAGCGACTTGACCTTGCCGCCGTACACCGCCGGACGGGCGATGGTGGCGTACAGCATGCCGTCGAAATGCACATCGGCGCCATATACCGCGCGGCCATTGACGATGTCGGCACCGTCGATGGCCTTGGTGCCTTCCTTGCCGATATAGCGAAATTCCGACGGTTGCTTGAGGCGCAGGCTGTCACGCGCCGGCACCGCCAGCGCACTGGCAGCGGCGGCCAGTTCGCCATAACCCAGCTCACGACCGGACGGTTTGTGAATGACTTTGTGCAACTGTGCCCGGCACTCGCTTGCCGGCACTTGCCATTGCGCGGCGGCGGCTTGCTCGAGCATGGTCCTGGCAGCCGCGCCGCAACGACGCATCGGTTCATACCAGTGACGCATGCTGCGTGAACCGTCGGTGTCCTGGTTGCCGAACCGCACCTCATCGCCCGGTGCCTGCTGCACGTTGACCTTGGCCCAATCGGCGTCCAGTTCATCGGCAACCACCATGCTCAGGCTGGTGCGCACGCCCTGGCCCATTTCCGAACGGTTGCAGACCACGGTGACCGTGCCATCCGCGGCAATGCTGACGTAGACCTTGGGATCGTCGATCCAGCCGTTGGGCATGCCGTCGGCGCCGAACTTCTTCGGTGCCTCTTCGGCCAACGCATCCTGCCAGCCCCAACTGGCGGCCAGCACCAATGCGCCAGTGGCGCCGACGCCTTTGAGAAAACCACGGCGGCTGAGGTTGCTCAGGGCGAAATCATTTGGCAGGCGGCTCATGCCTTGGCCTCCTTCAAGTGAGTGGAGGCCTGGCGGATGGCGGTCTTGATCCGGTTGTAGGTGCCGCAACGGCAAATGTTGCCGACCATCGCCTCTTCGATCTGCTCGTCGCTCGGATTGGGGTGGGTCTTGAGCAACGCGGTGGCGGACATGATCTGCCCGCCCTGACAGAAACCGCACTGCGCCACGGCGCTGTCGAGCCAGGCTTGCTGGACCACCTGGCCGACCGGATCGGCGTGCAGGTTGTCGATGGTGCTGACGTTCTGCCCGATCACCGAGCCGATCGGGGTGATGCAACTGCGTGCTGGCAAGCCGTCGATATGAATGGTGCACGCGCCACACAGGCCCATGCCGCAGCCGAATTTGGTGCCGTTGTAACCGGCGACATCACGGATAGCCCACAGCAGTGGCATGTCTTCGGTGACATCCAGTTGATGGTTCTGGCCATTGAGTTTCAGGGTAATCATGGGCACGCCCGCATATTTCTAGTGGTTATGGGGTCGAGCAATCTGCCGCTGGAAATCAGCGGTGTGGTTCGCGCAGATCGACTCAGGCTAATCGGCCGATACACATCAGTGAAGCTGAATACTGACTTCGTGGCGAGGGAGCTTGCTCCCGCTGGGGCGCGTAGCGGCCCCGCTTTCAAGAAGGGCCTGCTCCGCAGTCCAGCGGGAGCAAGCTCCCTCGCCACAGGGTCATCGCTGACTGATATGTGGTTGGCACAGGCTCTCTCGTGCCGACGCGAACGTCTGCACCGGGCCTTTGGTGGAGCAAATGACGGTTATCGTTAGCTGGCTAAGTTAACCCACCATTAACAAAAAAGCCCTGCACTTTTTGTTGAGTGCAGGGCTTTCGATTCAGCTATGAGAGCGTAGCCTCAATACCGATTGGGCTCCATTTCCAGCTCGACATTGAAACGTTCGGCAATATCTTTTTGGATGCGCTGGGCCAGATCGAGCAATTGCAGGCCAGTGGCTGCGCCGTAGTTGACCAGCACCAACGCCTGCAGTTTATGCACGCCAGCATCGGCCTCACGGAAACCCTTCCAGCCAGCGCGCTCGATCAGCCAGCCGGCAGCCAGTTTCATCTGCCCGTCCGGTTGCGCATAGGCCACCAGGTCCGGGTGCTGCTGCTTGATCTGCGCCACCCGCGCCGCCGACACCAGCGGATTCTTGAAGAAGCTGCCGGCGTTGCCGAGCACCGCCGGGTCCGGCAGTTTTTCGCTGCGGATGCTGCAGATTGCGCGACTGACGTCGCTGGGTGTCGGTTGCTCGATGCCCTGCTCGGTCAGGCGCTGACGCACCGGGCCGTACTCCAGATGCAGGTGGGCAACGCGATCAAGATTGAAGCGCACGCGCAGGATCAGCCACCGCCCCGGCTGCTGCTTGAACAGGCTGTCGCGGTAGGCGAAGTTGCATTGTTCCAGGCTGAAGTCGCGCAGCTCACCGGTCTGGCGATCCAGCGCGGTGAGGCCGGCGAACACATCCTTGATCTCGACACCGTAGGCGCCGATGTTCTGCATCGGCGCGGCGCCCACCGTTCCCGGGATCAGGCTGAGGTTTTCCAGACCGGAAAAACCCTGCGCCAGCGTGTGTTGCACGAACGGATGCCACGGCTCGCCGGCTTCAGCCTCGATCACCACGCGGTTGCCGTCGTCACTGATCAACCGAATGCCCCGGGTCGCCATGCGCAGCACCAGCGCCGGAATATCAGCCGTCAGCAACAGGTTGCTGCCACCGCCAATGACCAGCAACGGCAGGTCATGCGCAGTGGCACAGGCCAGGGCTTCGCGAACATCGGCGTCGCTGTGAGCCTCGGCAAACAGCTGCGCGCGAACGTCGACGCCAAAACTGTTGAACGGTTTCAGCGAAACCTGTGGTTGCAGCTGCAAACTCATAACCGGCCCTTCACTTCGATCAACAGTTGGTCACACGCCGCCTCGATCAGGTCCAGCACCTGCTCGAAACCCTGATCGCCGTCGTAATACGGATCCGGCACTTCATCGACCACCCCGGCATAGCGGCGCAGGAACAGGTCCAGCTCGGCCTTGCCGGTGGAAGGCTGCAAAGCCTTGAGGTTGCGCAGGTTGCTGTTGTCCATCGCCAGAATCAGGTCGTAACTGGCGAAATCGGCGCGGCTGACCTGCTGCGCGCGTTGCGCCGACAGGTCATAACCACGCACTTTGGCCGCTGCCTGGCTGCGTTTGTCCGGCGGGTTGCCGACGTGCCAGTCACCGGTGCCGGCGGAGGCCACTTCGACTTGATCGGCCAGCCCGGCTTCGCGCAGTTTGTGGCGCAACACGCCTTCAGCGGTGGGCGAACGACAGATGTTGCCCAGGCACACGAACAGAACGCGCATCAGGCCCCCAGCAGGCGACGAACGCGCTCGAGGTCTTCAACGGTGTCGACGCCGGTCGGCGGCGCGATCAACGCGTCGGCCACATGAATCCGCACGCCGTGCCACAGGGCACGCAGTTGCTCCAGCGATTCGGTGTTTTCCAGCCAGCACGGGCCCCAACTCACGAAATCCTGGAGGAACCCGGCGCGGTAGGCATAAATGCCGATGTGGCGACGATACGGCACGCCTTCAGGCAACTGCTCGCGGCTCTTGGCAAAGGCGTCGCGCGCCCACGGCAAGGTCGCGCGGCTGAAGGTCAGCGCCAGGCCGTTGAGGTCGCTCACGACCTTGACCACGTTCGGGTTGAACAGCGTGTCCACGTCTTCGATCGGCTCGGCCAGCGTGGCCATGCGCGCTTCGGTGTGGGCCGCGAGGTTGGCCGCGACCTGATCGATCACGCTCGGCGGGATCAACGGCTCGTCACCCTGCACGTTGACCACGATCGCGTCCGGCGCAAGGCCCAGTTTCGCCGCGACTTCAGCCAGACGGTCAGTCCCGGAATTATGGTCTTCACGGGTCAGCACCACTTCAGCGCCGAAACCCTGGCACGCCTCGACGATGCGCGCATCGTCAGTCGCCACCACCACGCGGGTGGCACTGCTTTTGCTCGCCTGTTCCCAGACGTGCTGGATCATCGGCTTGCCGGCGATGTCCAGCAGCGGTTTGCCCGGCAGGCGGGTCGAGGCGTAACGCGACGGGATGACAACGGTGAAGGCAGTGGTCATTTATCCAGACGCTCGTCGGTGGTCAGGGTGCGAGCTTCGCTTTCGAGCATCACCGGGATGCCGTCACGGATCGGGTAGGCCAGACCTGCACCCTTGCTGATCAGTTCGGTCTTGTCGGCGCTGAGCTTGAGCGGGCCTTTGCAGATCGGGCACGCGAGGATGTCGAGCAATTTGGTGTCCATGAACATTCCCTGGATAAAAAGTTAAGGCAAAAGACGATCGGGCAACAGGCGCATCAACTGGGTGTCGAACCAGGCCACGAAGGCCGGTGACGGCACGGCATCGACCGCCAGATACCACCAGTCGTCTGCGGCGAAGGCACGGCACTTCACCGCGTCCTTTTCGGTCATCACCAACGGCAATGACGGTGTGAAATTCAAGGCCTGCACGCTGTATTCGGCGTGATCGGCAAACGCATGGGGGATTGTCCGCCAGTCTAGCGCTTCGAGGGTATTGAAGAAACGTTGCGGATTGCCGATCCCGGCCACCGCGTGCACCGTTTGACCGGGCGCAAAATGCGTCAGCGGCTTGCGCTCGCCGCTGCGCAGATTGACCAGTGCGGTCGGTTGCAGGCGAAACGCGAAGCCGTCGTCGCGGTCGGCCGTGGCGCCATTGAACAGCACACCGTCGACGCTTTGCAGGCGCTCGATCGGCTCGCGCAACGGACCTGCCGGCAGACAGCGTTTGTTGCCCAGGCCCCGGGCGGCGTCAATCAATACCAACTCCAGATCCCGGGCCAGACGGTAATGCTGCATGCCGTCGTCGGAGAGGATCAGATCCAGTGGCTGACTGGCGAGCAAGGCTTTGACTGCAGCGCTGCGATCAGGGTCGATCATCAACGGCACGCCGGTGCGCTGCACGATCAACAGCGGTTCGTCGCCGGCGATGTCGGCGCTCTGGTCGGCCTCGACCCGCCACGGCAACTGCGGCGGCTTGGCACCATAACCACGGCTGACCACGCCGACGCGCAAACCGCTGCGCCGGCAGTGTTCGATCAGCCACAGGATCATCGGCGTCTTGCCGGTGCCGCCGACGGTGATGTTGCCGACCACAATCAGCGGCACCGGCGGCTGGTAGATCTGGCCTTCGCCGTCGAGAAAGCGCTGGCGTTTGTTGACCACCACGCGGCGGTAGAGCATTTCCAGCGGCCGCAGCAGCGTCAGGGCCGGATGCCCCTTGTACCACGCGGCGAGCAAGCGATCGGACAGGCTCATCAGGATTTGGGCGCCGCCTCGACCGTGGTCATGCGCAAATGGCTGAAACCGAGCTTGCCGGCCGCGTCCATGGCGGTGATCACTGACTGGTGCTGAGTCTTGCCATCGGCACTGATCGACAACGGCATGTTGGTGTCGCCGTTGGATTCTTTCTGCATGGCTTCCATCAGCGTCGCCAGGTCGTTTTTCGGCAGAATCCTGTTGTTCACCGAGAACACGCCTTCGGCGCTGATCGCGACATCCAGTTGCTTGAGCTGCTGGTCTTCGGCGGGCGAACCGCTGACCGACTCCGGCAGATCGACACGCAACTGGGTCTCGCGGGTAAAGGTTGTCGTCACGACGAAAAACAGCAACAGGATGAACACCACGTCAATCAGCGACGCAAGGTTGATGTCCACCGTTTCCCGGGGTTTGCGACGGAATTTCACGCTTTTTCCCCGGCCAGATCGACGTCACGGTCGCCCTGCACCACTTCGACCAGTTTGATCGCTTCCTGCTCCATGCCCACCACCAGCTCGTCGATGCGGCGTTGCAGGAAACGGTGGAAAAACACTGACGGAATACCGACCATCAGGCCCGCCGCCGTGGTGATCAACGCCTTGGAAATACCGCCCGCCAGCACCGAGGCATTGGTGGTCATGCCGGAACCGGTGAAGGCACTGAAAATGTCGATCATGCCCAGCACCGTACCCAGCAGGCCGAGCAGCGGCGCCATGGCGGCAATGGTGCCCAGCGCGTTGACGTAGCGCTCCAGCTCATGGATCACCCGGCCAGCGGCTTCTTCGATGCATTCCTTCATGATCTCGCGACCATGCTTGGAGTTGGCCAGGCCCGCGGCGAGGATTTCACCCAACGGCGAATTGGCGCGCAATTCCTTGAGTTTTTCTTTGTTGAGCTGCTTGTCCTTGATCCACACCCAGACCTGGCCCAGCAGATGCTCGGGGGTGACGCGACTGGCGCGCAGGGTCCACAGGCGCTCGGCGACAATCGCCATGGCCGCGATGGAACTCAGAATGATCGGCAACATCATCCAGCCGCCGGATTTGACCAATTCCCACACAGTGACAGTCCCCTCGAAAAAGTGCGCCACTTTACCATACCGGTTCGCGATTAAGACCCGCTGCCCCGACGACCGTGATGTCGCAAGCGTGCCTGCGCCGATCAACGGGCCGACACGGGCGGATCGCGCCAGAAACGCCGTTGCTGACGCGCCGTCCATGGTGCGTTGAAGGTCCCCAGTTGCAGATGAATGGCGCCGTGCTCGGTGCTGTCGTAAATCCGCAACCGCTGCTGGCGATAACGCGCGAGCACGGTGGGATGCGGGTGGCCGAACGAATTGCCCTGACCCCGGGAGATCAGCACCGAATGTGGCTTCAAGGCCCTGAGCAAAGCCATCGAGGATGAACTGCGGCTGCCATGGTGCGGCGCTTGCAGCCATTGCGTCGGCACCGCCAGCGGACTCTCCAGCAAAACCCGTTCGGCGGCCGTATCAATATCGCCGGTCAGCAGCAGGCGCTCGCCATTGGCCTCGATCTGCAATACACAGGAGCGCTGGTTGCTGTCGTGCGCCTCGGACCACTGCCAGAGCTGAAAACGTACACCGTCCCATTGCCATTGCCGGCCACTGTCACACCCACTGGCATTCAGCGCGGCGGGCAGTCCCGGCGGGTCGCCGCTGATGACCTGAGCGACCGGCAAGCGGCGCGCCACTGCCAGGGCGCCGCCGGCATGATCGGCATCGGCATGGCTGAGCAGCATCAAATCCAGTTGCTCGACGCCGAGTTTGCGCAGGGCCGGCACCACCACCCGCTCGCCGAGATCGAAATCGCCGAAGCGCGGCCCGGCGTCGTAGAGCACGCTGTGATTGCGCGTACGGATCAGAATTGCCAGGCCTTGGCCCACGTCCAGTTGCCAGATGTCGGCCACGCCCTCGGGCAGTCGCTCACGCGGTGGCATCACCAGCATCAATAGCAACGGCCAACCCAACGGCCGCATCGGCACGCCGCGTGGCAACAGCAACAGCAGCGCGCCGAGGCTGCCCAGTGTCCACATCCACCACGAAATCGCGGCTGGAATCCACGCAGGCCATTGCCCGGCAATCAACGCCAGCCCGCGAAACAGCACATCGATCAGTCCACCCGCCAGCCACAGCAGGCCTTCGCCGACATAGGGCACCGGCAACAATGCAGTGCCGAGCAGCGCCGGCGGCAACACGACAAAACTGACCCACGGCACCGCCAGCAGATTCGCCAACGGCCCGCTGAGGCTGATGGGCAGGTTCAGCGCCAGCAGCACCGGGCACAGGCCAATCGCGATCAGCCATTGCGCGCGGGTCCAGGTCTGCCACCAACGCCACGCGCCGAGACGGTTGCCGAAGGTGAAGATCAGCACCGCCACCGCCGCAAAAGACAACCAGAAACCGGGGCGCAAACTGGCCAACGGGTCAAGCAACAACAGCGCATTGAACGCCAGCAACAATGGCCACCACGCGCCGAGATGGCGAAATCGCAGGCGCCACAGCAGCACCAGCCCGACCATCACACAGGCCCGCTGCACCGGCACCTCGAACCCCGCCAGCAACCCGTAACCGACTGCCGCCGCAAACGCCAGACCGCAAGCCCAGGGCAGCCACGGCCAGCGCAACGGCCACAGCCCGTAACGTGCCAGCCCGGCGACCAGCAGATACATGACCGCCGCCAACAGCCCGATATGCTGGCCGGAAATCACCAGCAGATGAACGGTGCCGGTGTCCTGCAGGATCTGCCAATCCTCGCGGCTGAGCCCGGAGCCGTCGCCCAGCACCAGCGCCGCCAAGGCCCCGGCCCGGCCCTGGGCGTTCGCCTCCAGCAAGCGCTGACGAATGCGGTCGCGCCAGGCCCAACTGGCCTCGGCCAGACGCTGACCGTCCTTGATCGTGCCGGTCGCACCGATGCGTTGCGCCAGCAACCAGGCCTCGTAATCGAAGGCATCAGGATTGAGCAAACCGCCGGGACGCTTGAGCTTCACCGCCAAACGCCAGCGCTCACCGCTGTTGACCGGCGGCCCGCCATACCACGCCAGACGCATCAACGACGGCAGTTGCTCATGCCGTGAACGGGCATCGGCCAACTCGAAACGCACCACGCCCTCGCTGTTTTGCGGCAAGCCGACCACCCGCCCCTCGACCCAGCGGGTTTCGCCGTCAAGTTGCCTGGGCAAGCGATCATTCAGTGCCCACTGCGCGCTGACACACGCCCAAGTGAAACCGAACAGCAGAAACGCCAGGGGATAACTGCGAAACGGCAGCAACATCAGCCCCACCACGGACAGCACCATCAGCAACCCGACCGGCGGTGACACCGGTAAAAAAACCACCACCAGCAGACCGGCTGCCAGCGCCACCATCCCTGTGCGCATACGCCCGTCCTTGAGAGTCCCTCCTTAGGCGTAGCTGGCGCGGCGCATGCTCGTCGTCAACAATTGTCACAAAGTCTGAATGGGCGCTTCGTAGAATCCAGACATACTTGCCGCCTTAACCGACCGAGAAGCCTTATGCCCCGGCGCTTATTCAAACGTTACATGCCCGATCCGACGAGCATCAGGGAACACAAATCCTTACGCTTTCTCGGCAAGTTGCTGCATGACCCGAACCTCTGGCACCTCAATCGTCACTCGGTCGCCCGGGCGATGGCCGTTGGCCTGTTCGCCGCGTTCCTGCCGATACCGGCGCAAATGCTGGTGGCGGCGGCACTGGCGATCACCGTGCGCGGCAACATGCCGATTGCGGTCAGCCTCGTGTGGCTGACCAACCCGATCACCATGCCGGCCGTGTTCTTCTGCACGTATCAGGCCGGGGCCTGGCTGATGAATGTGCCCGCCCGCACCCTGCCCGACTCGTTGACCTGGGAATGGATCAGCGGCGAGCTCTCGACCATGTGGCAACCGTTTTTGCTGGGATCGTTGGTATGCGGGCTGATACTCGGCGTCCTCGCCTACTTCACGGTGATGCTGTACTGGCGCTGGTGGGTGGCGCGGCAATGGGCGCGGCGCAAGAAGAACCGCAAGTCTTGAATGCAAAACGGCCTCCGCAGTGGAGGCCGTTTTTTGTAGCGTTTGAATGGGACCCATCGCGGGCAAGCCCGCTCCCACAGAATCTGGTTTGCCCGCAATTATGTGAACGACACAAATCCCTGTGGGAGCGGACTTGCCCGCGATGGCAGCGACACGGTTTTGGATCAGGTCCGCATCCCGCGCCCACTCACCAGCAACCGCGCACAGCCGAAGTACAGCACCACCGTCGCCACCAGCATGAAGCTGATCGCAATGCCGATGCGGATGTCCGACACCCCGAGAATGCCGTAACGGAAGGCGTTGACCATGTGCAGCACCGGGTTGGCCAGCGATACGGTCTGCCAGAACGGTGGCAGCAAGGTGATCGAGTAAAACACCCCGCCCAGGTAAGTCAGCGGCGTCAGCACAAAGGTCGGGATGATCGAGATGTCATCGAAGTTGCGCGCAAATACCGCGTTGATGAACCCCAGCAGCGAGAAGATCGTCGCCGTCAGCACCACGACCAGGATGGTCACGCCCAAGTGATGCACCTGCAGATGCGTGAAGAACAGCGAAAGGATGGTGACGATGACCCCGACCATCAAACCGCGCAGCACGCCGCCGCAGGTGTAACCGATGAGAATCGTGTGTGGCGAAACCGGCGAGACCATCAGTTCTTCGATGGAACGCTGGAACTTGCTGCCAAAGAAACTCGAGACCACGTTGCCGTAGGAGTTGGTGATCACCGACATCATGATCAGCCCCGGCACGATGTACTCCATGTAGGTGAAGCCACCCATGTCGCCGATCTGCCGGCCGATCAGGTTACCGAAGATCACGAAATACAGAACCATGGTGATCGCCGGCGGCAGCAGGGTCTGCGGCCAGATCCGGGTAAAACGCCGGACTTCACGGTAAACAATGGTATTGAGGGCGACGAGGTTGGGGCGGAACTCGGAACTCATACCGCCACCTTCGACAGATTTTTCTCCACCAGGGACACGAACAGCTCCTCGAGGCGATTGGTTTTGTTACGCAGGCTCAACACTTCGATGTTCTGCTGCGCAAGCTGGGTGAACAGCGCGGTGATGCCCATGGATTTGTCGACCTGGACTTCCAGGGTATGGCTGTCGAGCAACCGGGCGGGATAGCCGATCAATTGCGGCGCGGTGTTCAAGTCGTTTTTCAGGTCCAACAGGAAGGTTTCGACGTGCAACTGGCCCAGCAGTTGTTTCATGCTGGTGTTCTCGACGATGGTGCCGTGGTCGATGATGCCGATGTTGCGGCACAGCTGCTCAGCCTCCTCCAGATAGTGCGTGGTGAGGATGATGGTGATGCCTTTCTGGTTCAGCTCGGTGAGGAAGGTCCACATCGAGCGACGCAGTTCGATGTCCACGCCAGCGGTCGGTTCATCGAGGATCAGCAGGCGCGGTTCATGCACCAGCGCGCGGGCAATCATCAGGCGCCGCTTCATGCCGCCGGACAGCGAACGCGACGGCACATCGCGCTTGTCCCACAGGCCGAGCTGGGTCAGGTACTGCTCGGCGCGTTCCTTGGCGATCTTCGCCGGAATGCCGTAGTAACCGGCCTGGGTCACCACGATGTCGAACGTCTTTTCGAACTGGTTGAAGTTGAATTCCTGGGGCACCACGCCGATCGAGCGCTTGAGCGCGGCGGGGTTCTTGTCCAGGTCATGGCCGAAGATATTCACCGTGCCGCTGGTCTTGTTCACCAGGGTCGAGAGAATGCCGATGGTCGTGGATTTGCCGGCACCGTTGGGGCCGAGCAAGGCGAAAAAGTCACCTTCGGCAACGTCCAGATCGATACCACTCAAGGCCTGGAACCCGTTGCCGTAGGTTTTGGTTAGCTGCCGGATGGACAGAGCGGAACTCATATCGGATTTACGCACCAAGAAGGGAGGAAAGAAACAAATAAGGGCGCACGGCGAGGGAAACAACCGCAGCGCGTGAACGCAATGGTGCTTGCCCCCGCCACACAAGTACAGTCAAGTGTGTCGATAGTAATTATCAAGTCAACGCGGTCATCACCGCTTTCTGATACGCCGGACGCTGCTTCAAGCGTGCGTACCAAGCTTCCAGATAGGGCTGCGAGGCGCGTTCGATGGGCATTTCAAACCAGGCATAAATGAAACTGCCGAGGGGAATATCGCCCATACCGATTTCGTTGCCAGACAGATACGGCTGGCTGGCAAGCGCCTGATCGGCCATGGCCAGCAGCGCCGTGCACTCCTTGATCGCGGCATTGATTGCCGGCCAGTCCTGCTGCCCGGCCGGCGTACGCAGCACACCCCAGAACACGGTACGGAACGGCCCGGCGAAACTCGAAGTGGCCCAGTCCATCCACTTGTCAGCGATGGCCCGGGCCTGTGGATCTGCCGAGTACCACGCACTGTTCGGCGCATGTTTGGCCAGCAGGTAACGCACGATGGCGTTGGATTCCCACAGCACGAAGCCGTCATCTTCGATCACCGGTACCCGGCCGTTCGGGTTCATCGCCCGATATTCAGGCGTGTCGACCACACCGAAGGCCCCGCCGGCGTCAATCGCCTCGTAAGCCAGGCCAAGTTCCTCGGCGGCCCACAGCGGCTTCCTGACATTCGATGAGTTTTTCCGTCCCCAGATCTTCAGCATGACCGCCTCTTTTCAAATGCGTGGGCGAGCAGCATACGCCGGATCAGAGGCGGCTTACATCACCGAGCATGTCACCCAACTGTTGCGGCTGATGATCGCCAAACAGGTGTGGATAGCACTTCTCCAGGTGTTCGAAGAAGAAGGTTTCCGGCACATCGGCGAACTGACCGTGATCGACCAGATACTCCATCAACTGCGCGCCATCCCGGTTGTACGGGTGGAACACGCTGTCATTGATGCCATCAAATTCCAGCGGTGCCACATTGAACAATTCGCAGAGTTGCTGGTTGAACGCCGGCGTGGCTTTGACCCAGCGATCGTTGAGGAACAGCTCGGTGTAGCCGTGCATGGCGAACATATCGCTTTTCAGCAACTCCAGCAGACGCGGAGTCGACAGATGATTTCTAACATCCGCCAGACCAATACGCGCCGGGATCCCACAATGGCGGGCGCAGCCTGCGAGCAGCGTGGCTTTGGGCACGCAGTAGCTCTCCCCTGTTGCCAATGCGTAACTGCCGCGCAAGGTCTGCGAATCGCGGCTGAAGGTATACGGGTTGTAGCGCACGGCCTCGCGCACGGCGTAATAAAGATTGATCGCCTGCGCGAGCGGATCGCGGCTGGCGCCACGCTGCTGTTCGGCGAACTCCACCACCGCCGGGTGGTCACTATCGATGAAGCGGCCGGGGCTCAGATACTCACGCATGACGTTTTTCTCCTGGGTGAGCCCCGAGTCTAGCGACAGCTCAAGCACAGAGATAACGACGTTTCGGCCAAACATGCACGCGAAGACGCGGGAATAGCGAACGATTTCTCACGGGCGTTGCCCACCGAACCTACAAACGCCATCCAGGGTTTCCCACGCGTTCAATCACCATGTTCTGACCACCCCGTTTTACAGATGCCGTCTAAGCTCTGGAGGGTCGGTTTGCCTTGGTTCACGGAGGATTACATATGCTGTTGTTGTGGATACTGGTTCTGATCGTCGGTGTGGCGTACCTCGCCCACCGCCGCATCGCCCCGCTGCCCGCTTTGGGCATCGTTGCCATTTACCTGCTGGCGATGGGCATTTTCAGCCATGCCCCGGGCTGGTTGCTGCTGCTGTTCTGGGTCGTGCTCGCGGTGGTTGCCGCGCCGTTGCTGCTGCCTGACCTGCGCCGCAAACACTTCACCGCGCCGCTGTTCAACTGGTTCCAGAAAACCCTGCCGCCGATGTCGCAGACCGAACGCGACGCGATCGATGCCGGCACCGTGTGGTGGGACGGCGAGCTGTTCAGCGGCCGTCCGGACTGGGACAAGCTACTGGCCTACCCCAAGGTGCAACTGAGCGAAGAGGAACAGGCCTTCATCGACGGCCCGACCGAAGAACTCTGCGCAATGGTCAGTGACTGGCAGATCGGCCAGTCGATGGACCTGCCGCCGGAAGCCTGGACCCACATCAAGGAACACGGCTTTTTCGCCCTGATCATTCCCAAGGAATTCGGCGGCAAGGGCTTTTCCGCCTATGCCCACTCGCAAGTGGCAATGAAGCTCGCCACCCGCAGCGGCGATCTGGCCTCCACCGTGATGGTGCCCAACTCCCTCGGCCCGGCCGAATTGTTGCTGCATTACGGCACCGATGAACAACGCAATCACTACCTGCCACGGCTGGCCCGTGGCGACGATATTCCGTGCTTTGCCCTCACCGGCCCGCTGGCGGGCTCCGATGCCGGCGCCATGCCGGACACCGGGATCATCTGCAAGGGTCAATGGGAAGGCCAGGAAGTCATCGGCCTGCGCCTGAACTGGGAAAAGCGTTACATCACCCTCGGCCCGGTGGCGACCCTGCTCGGCCTGGCCTTCAAGGCTTACGATCCGGAGCATCTGCTGGGCGACAAGGACGACCTCGGTATCAGCCTGGCGCTGATCCCCACCGATACGCCGGGCGTGGAAATCGGCCGCCGTCACCTGCCACTGGGTGCCGCATTCATGAACGGCCCCAACTCGGGCAAGGATGTGTTCATCCCGCTGGACTACCTCATTGGCGGTCAGGAGATGCTCGGCAAGGGCTGGATGATGCTGATGAACTGCCTGTCGGTCGGGCGTTCGATTTCGCTGCCGGCAGTCGGCACCGGCGCGGCCAAGTTCACCAGCCTGGTGACCGGTCAGTACGCGCAGATTCGTGAACAGTTCAACGTACCGCTGTCGGCCTTCGAAGGGATTCAGGAAGCCATGGCGCGCATTGGCGGCAACGCCTGGATGATGGATGCAGCGCGCATGCTCACCGCCAACGCGGTGGATCTGGGCGAGAAACCCTCGGTGCTGTCGGCGATCCTCAAGTATCACCTGACCGAACGCGGCCGCGAGTGCATCAGCCACGCCATGGACGTACATGGCGGCAAGGCGATCATCATGGGCCCGAACAACTACCTGGGGCGCAGCTGGAACGGGGCGCCGATCTTCATCACCGTGGAAGGCGCGAACATCCTCTCGCGTAACCTGATGATCTTCGGTCAGGGCGCCATTCGCTGCCATCCGTTCGTTCTCAAGGAAATGGCCCTCGCCGGACGCGAGGACAAGGATCAGGCGCTGAAAGAGTTTGATGGTCTGCTGCTCAAGCACATTGGTTTTGCGGTGGGCAACGCCGCCAGCACGCTGGTGCTGAACCTGGGCTTCGGCCACTTCGAACATGCGCCTGGGGACAGGATCAGCCAAGGTTATTTCCGCGCACTCAACCGTCAGGCAGCGGCTTTCGCCATGCTGGCCGACTTCAGCATGATGCTGCTGGGCGGCGAACTGAAGCGCCGCGAACGCCTGTCGGCGCGTCTTGGCGATGTATTGAGCAACCTGTATCTGGCTTCCGCCGCGCTCAAGCGTTATCACGATCTGGATTCGCCGGCGCATATGGAGCCGCTGTTCCGCTGGGCCATGGAAGAAAGCCTTGGTCAATCGGAGCGGGCACTGGATGAGCTGCTGAGCAACTTCCCGAACAAGGTGTTCGGCTGCCTGTTACGAGTGATCGTGTTCCCGTTCGGCCGGCGCCACACAGGCCCTTCGGACAAGCTCGGTGCCGAAGTGGCTGCAGTGATTGGTCGGGCCAAAGGCGATCCGACCCTCGAAGAACTGCTCGCCGGCTGCTATCGCCCGCAGTCCGCCGACGATGCCGTCGGCGCCCTGCAACATGCCAGCGACCTGCTGAACGCCGCACAACCGCTGCACAAGAAACTGCACACCGCGCTCAAGAGCGGTCAGGTCAAACCGGTGGCGGGCGAACACGCCATTGATGCCGCACTGGAGGCCGGGGTGTTGCAAGCGCAGGAAGCACAGACCCTGCGCGATGCCGAAGCGGCACGGCGCAAGGTGATCGACGTCGATGATTTCGACAAAGAGGAGCTGAAGCCGGCAGAGGGCAAAGTCCGCTGATGCTGACCACCGTGTAGCTGTTTATTTGTGAAAAACGGGCGCGGGGGCTTTATACTCCCGCGCCCGTTTTGCTCTTGAGGACTTATCTCGTGTCCAACGTCGTTGCCGATCATCTTGTTTTGCTCGACCACCTGCGCAGTATCCTGGTCGCCGTAGGTGAGGCCGAACAGGTTCCCGAAGAAAGCCATGCCTTGTTCCTGGAGCGCTTCGACGAACTGCTGGCATCCTTGCCGATCGATCCGATCGAAAGCCAGTACCTGGGCCAGGACATCCTGTGCCAGGTCATCACCCGTTACCCGCAAATTGCCCACTTGATCCCGCGGGATCTGCTGTGGTTCTTCGCCGGCGACTGCCTGCACTACCTGTCCGATGAAGAAATCGACCTGTATCAGGCACTGGAAGAACGTCGCTACGAAGCCGAACAGAACGACGAACCGTTCGACTGGAATCAGGAAAAACAGCTGCTGGCGATGTCTGCCCAGGACAGCAAGCACTGATTTAATGGTTTGAAGATCAAAAGATCGTCCGAACGCGGCCCGAGCCTGCGGCAGCTCCTACAGGGAATACACGTAACCACTGTGGGAGCTGCCGCAGGCTCGGGCCGGGTTCGGACGATCTTTTGCTTTAAAGCAGCCCCTCGCTCTCCGGTAATTCATACGCCATCGCCAGATTGTTCGGCGCCCCCGCCTTCCCCGGCTTGCTCAATGTCGGCTCCTTCTCCAGGCACTCCACCAGATAATCGATGAACACCCGCAGCTTCGGCGGCAGATAACGCGTTGGTGAATGCAGCAGCCACAGCCCACCGTGGTAGGAAGCGAGGAATGTCCACTCGGGCAACACCTGCACAATCAACTTCTGCTCTAACGCATAACGCGCGGTGAAATACGGCAGGCTGCCGATACCGATGTGCTGCAACACCGCCCCCAACCGCACGCCAGTATGGTTGGCGGCATAGCGGCCGCGCACACCGACTGTCACGGCTTTGCTGCCCTTCTTGAATTTCCAGCGCGCATCGCTCGGCGTTTCACCCAGATAAATACAGCTGTGATTGAGCAGGTCATGCGGATGCGTCGGTGTGCCGTGTTCGGCCAGGTATTGCGGGGTAGCGCAGAGCAAATGGTCGATGGTCAGCAACTGGCGTCCGACCAGTCCGGCCGGCGGACGGTCAGTGATACGAATCGCCAGATCGACATGATCGTCAATCAGATCAACCTGCCGGTCCTCCAACAGCAACTCGACATCGACCTTGGGATAGCGCCGCAGAAACTCGGGCATGTGCGGATGAATCACGAAACGCCCAACGGCTTTCGGCACGCTGACCCGCACCAGTCCTTCCGCCTCATGGGTGAACTGGCCGCTGATCTCCATGACTGACTTGGCGGCGCTGACCATCTCCTGACAGCGCTTGAACACTTCTTCGCCACCGTCACTCAAGCGCAGTTTGCGTGTGGTGCGCTGCAACAGACGCGTGGCCAGGGCCTTTTCCAGGCGGGAAATGCTGCGACTGATCGCGGACGGCGAAGAGCCCAGCTGGCGAGCGGCCTCGGAGAAACTTCCGGTCTCCACGACCTTGACGAAAATCGCCATTTCACCCAGCAGTGGCAACGGGAGATTGATGCTCACAGCGCACAAGTCCTTTGATGTTTGAACGGATTATCACGTTATTACACGATTCATATAATAAAAAAAGAAACTTTAATAAGGGCATGGAATATGACGCTTCGCCTCTTTTTCCATAGTGATGACCTCAAGGCTAATGTGGAAGTCCTCGACTGCACGCCCCACGAGAACGAATTCGCTGTCGTGCTGCGCGCCACGCTGTTTCATCCGCAAGGCGGTGGCCAGCCCTGCGATACCGGCCGGATCGGCGAAAGCCAGGTGCTGCGCGTAGTTCAGGAGCCGGACCGGATCGTTCACTACGTCGACCGTCCGGTAAAACTCGGCATGACCTGCATCCACGTCGATGAGCAACGTCGCTGTTACAACACCCGCATGCACTCGGCGGGGCACCTGATCGGGCACTTTGTGCAGGCCTTGGGCTGGACGCCGATCAAGGCACACCACTGGCCAGACGAAGGCCGGGTGCAATTCAAGCCAGGCGATGCCGCGCAGGAGGTCGACGCGCCCACCGTTCAACACGGTATCAATCAGTGGATTGAACACGATCTGCCACGCCTGACCTCGCTGCGTGAAGGCGCGCGGGAAATCGGCTTTGGCGAGTTGCCCGCCTATGGCTGCGGCGGCACCCATGTACGCAGCCTGAAGGATTTGGGCACAGTCACGATCGCTTCCCTTTCGCAGAAGAAGGGCACGTTATCCGTCCACTACACCGTGGATTAAGCATTTCGGGCGCTGCTCCGCGCAGCGTCCGGCGCCGGGGGAACCGCGCTCGCCGGTTCCGTTGACTATCGATAGATGGACCTAAAAACAATGATGCTAGACGTCGAGCGTCTCGATGAGACGTGCATAAAAAAATTGGCCAACGAAGAAGTCCTCGCCATTCGCGTCAAAGGCTTTTTGCCCGAACCGCTGGCGATCCAGATTGGCGACAAAATTCTTGCTCCGGGCTTCGAAGGCTACATCAACGCGCCGAGCATAGGCCGCATCGGCATGGCGTTTTACGAGGCGGAAAACCAGCCTCTGCTGATCGAGGACTACTTCGAACGCGCCACCAGCAACATCGCCGAGCTGCGCAATCGTTGTGCGCCCTACTCATCCCCGGTCGACACTTTGCGCTGCATGCTCGACGAGTCATGGCCGGCCGGTGCGCATCTGGAAAACCTCTATGGCCGCAAGATGTATGTCGGCCTGTCGCGGGTGGTCAAACCCGGCGTGTGCTTCCTCGCCCACCACGACATTTTTGCCAAGGACGCCCCGGACAGCTTCCAGGCCCGCAGTCTGGAGGCGCAGTTTGCCTGCAACGTCTACCTGAACATGCCGACCGAGGGCGGTGCGTTGCAGGTGTGGGATGACGACATTACCCCGGATCAATTCGACGAAATGCGCGGTGACAGCTACGGCATCGACCCGGCACTGCTCGGCCCGCCGACCCTTGAAGTACGGCCGGAGCCGGGCGATTTCATCATGTTCAATTCGCGCTGCATGCACTCGGTGACACCGGGCGTGGCGGATCCGCGGCTGAGCCTTTCCTTCTTTGTCGGCTATCGCGGCAACGCTTCACCCCTGACCTTCTGGAGCTGAGATGTTATCGAACTACCTGGGCGAGTTTCTGGCGCTGGCTACCATTCACTTTCTGGCTGTGGTCGCACCCGGCCCGGACTTTGCCGTGACCATCCGCCAGAGCGTGCGCTTTGGCCGACTGGTGGGCATTTGCACCGCACTAGGGATCGGTGCAGGGATTTCCGTGCACGTTCTCTACACATTGCTCGGCGTTGGCGCCCTTATGCACACCACACCGTGGCTACTCACCGTGGCCAAGGTGATCGGCGGCGCGTACATCTTTTACCTCGGCATCAGCCTGATTCGCAGTAAACCGAAGACTACGCTCGAGGGCGAAAAAAACACCGACGAACCGCTGGTCGAGCAGTCGTTGTTCAAGGCGTTCAGCACCGGTTTTCTGACCAATGCCACCAACCCCAAGGCCACGCTGTTTTTCCTGGCGATCTTCACCACGATCATCAGCACCAGCACCCCGCTGGAAGTCCAGGCCCTGTACGGTATCTGGATGTGCTTCGTGAATGCGCTGTGGTTCGTGATCGTCGCGCTGTTTTTCTCCAGCAGTAAAGTGCGCTTGCTGTTTATGCGCATGGGTCATTGGTTCGAACGCAGCATGGGCGTGATCCTGATTCTGTTCGCCGGCAGGCTGGTGTTGTCGATGTAAACGCTGCGCTCAAACAAAAGGCCCGATCAGTTGAACACTGTTCGGGCCTTTTTCGTTTGTGCGTCGCTTTTGCATTTCTGTGCGACGGATCCCACTTCGGGGACTCCCCTTCAACACCCTCGTGGTGTTAGTTTGGAAAAGATTTGTTTCATCTTTCAAACACTTCCCACTCAACTGCCTGCAAAGGAATGCCCATCGCAATGGATTTTTCCCTCAAGCGTCTGGCTGCTGCCAGCCTGGTTCTGGCCAGTCTTTCGTCGTTCACCCTGCCTGCCCAGGCCAACATCACACCTGAGCAAAGTGCTGCGATCCTCAAGACCTTCAGCGATACGACAGTCAGCGATTTTCGTCAGTTTCTCGGTGCTGTGGCCAAAAGCGATCTGAGCAAGACCGACAACCTCACCCCGGCCATCAATGGCTTTCTCGACAACAAGACCCTGACCGCCGAGCAGCAGAACGAGATCTATCGACTGCTGGGCATCTACACCCGGGTAAAGTACGGCAAGGCCGCACTGGAAAACCTGCGTGAACTGGTGGAAATCCCGACCTATCGCAAGGAAGGCGTGGCCCAGCACGACAACCCGGAATTCATCAAGATCGCTGCCAAGATCAAAAGCCTGGCCGAGTCGTTCAATCTGAACTTCCGCAACGTCGATAACCGCGTCTACGAAATCTCCCTCGAAGGCCAAGGCGACGAAGTCGTCGGCATCCACGCTCACGCTGACGTGGTACCCGTTACCCCGGAAAACTGGGTGCTGAAAGACGGCACCAAACTCGACCCGTTCAAGGTGACGCTGATCGGCGACCGCATGTACGGCCGCGGTACCGAGGACGACAAGAACGGCATCGTCGTCGCGCTGTACGCGATGAAAGTAATCAAAGAAGAAAAGCTGCCACTGGCACGCAACTTCAAACTGCTGGTGGACACCACTGAAGAAACCACCGGTGACGCGATCCCGTATTACTTCGAACACAACCCGACGCCGAACTACAACATGGCGCTGGACGGCGGCTACCCGGTGGTGATCGCCGAAAAAGGCTACGGCACGATCATGGCGAAATTTGCCAAACGCAAAGCCGAAGGCAGCGGGGCGCAAATCACCTCGATGACCGGTGGCATGGCGGCAAACCAGATTCCTTCGGCTTCAGTCGTCACCCTGGTGACCGACAAGCCTGCCGAGCTGGCGGCGAGCCTGCAAAAGGCCGGCAATGAATACGCCAGGCAGCACGGTGGCGACTTCCAGGTAACAGCCAAAGTTGAAGGCAAAGACGTCAAACTGACAGTGACCGGGGTTTCCGCGCACTCCTCCGAACCCGAGTCCGGCGTCAACCCGGTAGCGCGGATGCTGAGCTTCATTAATGGCCTGGACGGCAAAATCGCCCTCAAACACAACCAGTTCACCGACGCGGCGCGTTACGCCGCCGATAACTGGGGCCTGGATTACCTGGGTAAAAAACTCGACGTCGGCTTCTCCGATGCTTTCATGGGCCCGCTGACCACGTCCCTGACCTACGTGGGCGAAGATGAGCAAGCGTTCAAACTGGCCGTCAACCTGCGGGTGCCAAAGGGCAAGTCGCCAGACGTCCTGAAGAAGCAAATCTCCGACAAGCTGAGCGCCTGGGCCAGCCAGAACCACATCGCCGTGACCTTCGATTATTCGATCGCCGAACCGATGTTCCGCAATCCGGAAGGCGAATGGGTGAAAGCGCTGCTGGCAGTGGCCACCGAAAACCTGGGCATGAAGCACGAATTCGGCACTTCGGCCGGTGCGACCTCGGTGCATGAACTGCCGAACGGCGTGCAATTCGGCCTGGCCCGGCCTGAAGTGAAATACACCGGGCACACCGACGGCGAGTTCAAGACGGTTGACCAGTTCCTGCTGGACCTGCAGATCGTCACCGAAATGATGGGGCGTGTCGGCCAACTGCCGAAGCTCTGATGAGGTACGGGCCCCGCTGTTCAGGCGGGCCCATTACTGAACGACGTAAAAATAAAAAAGGACCCGAAGGTCCTTTTTTGTTGCGCGACAAATACCGCACAAACAAAAACGCCGATCATCACTGATCGGCGTTCTTGTGAAATTGGAGCGGGAAACGAGACTCGAACTCGCGACCCCGACCTTGGCAAGGTCGTGCTCTACCAACTGAGCTATTCCCGCAATGGCGTCCCCTAGGGGACTCGAACCCCTGTTACCGCCGTGAAAGGGCGGTGTCCTAGGCCACTAGACGAAGGGGACACGCTACCCGGAACACATGGTGTGTGTTTCGGTGTCCAGATCCGCATCCGAAGACTGGATTCTGGTTTCACTCAGCTCTGCCCGAAAGCAGCGCTGTTTGGAAACAAAACGCCGCTCATTACTGAGCGGCGTTTTTGAATTTGGAGCGGGAAACGAGACTCGAACTCGCGACCCCGACCTTGGCAAGGTCGTGCTCTACCAACTGAGCTATTCCCGCAAATGGCGTCCCCTAGGGGACTCGAACCCCTGTTACCGCCGTGAAAGGGCGGTGTCCTAGGCCACTAGACGAAGGGGACACGCTACCCGGAACACATGGTGTGTGTTTCGGTGTCCAGATCCGCATCCGAAGATTGGGTTCTGGTTTCACTCAACCCCGCCCGAAAGCAGTGCTGTTTAAAATTGGAGCGGGAAACGAGACTCGAACTCGCGACCCCGACCTTGGCAAGGTCGTGCTCTACCAACTGAGCTATTCCCGCATTGGCGTCCCCTAGGGGACTCGAACCCCTGTTACCGCCGTGAAAGGGCGGTGTCCTAGGCCACTAGACGAAGGGGACACGCTACAACATTCACTCCCTGCGGCGCTTCGCTGTGTGCTTTACGCTGCAAGTGGCGCGCATTCTATGGATGGATTGAGAGGTCGTCAACCCCCAGATATAAATTTATTTAAATCAATGACTTCGACCTGGTTTCAGGCCCATCGCAAGCTTTTCCGTCGACCAACGTTTGACGCCTATATTCCGCCACTCGCCAAGACGTTATAGTCCGCAACACGGTGATGGCAATCTGCACCACAAGCGCCAGCATTCATATAAGCAGCCTGCGGCCGATACAGATTGCACCTGCCGATCCAACTCGTCGAGCGGCGCTAGGCGCATAAATGCCCAGCCACTACACTCGCATGCGAACCCTATAAAGAGGTCTTACCGGTGACACCACTCATGATCACCCTGCTAGTCGTAGCCGGGATCGCAATTCTGATCGCCATTGGCTACATGAACCATGTGGTGGAAAACAACAAACTGGAGAAGGCCCGCACCAAAGTCGAACTCAACGACCGCCTGCGCCGCTGCGGCGAACTGACCGAAACCTTCCCCGGCCAGTTCATGACGCCTGCGCTCAAGCTGCTGCTGACCCGCCTGGAACTGAACGTCTGCCAGCGCCTGCTGAACCTGGAAAAAACCAGCGCGACGACCAAGGCACGCATCACCGAACTCAGCGCATTGGTAGCACAGGGCGAATCGATCCCGGTCAACAACCCGCCGGCACCGATCCTGACCGAAGCCAAAGCCAAGGACGTGCGCTTCCTGCTCGAAGCCCTGCACGGCCAGATCACCCGTGCCGCCCATGACGGCTTCCTCGCACCGAACGAAGCCAAGCACTGGATCAAAGAAGTCCGGCACATCCTGGTGCTGCTGCACATCGAATTCTTCAACAACCTCGGCCAACAATCCCTGCAACAAAACCAACCGGGCCAGGCCCGCCTCGCCTTCGAACGCGGCGTGCAATACCTGCGCAAACAGCAAGACCCGCAGATCTACTCGGAACAACTGCAATACCTGGAAAAACTCCTGGCCCGCGCCAATGCCCAAGTCATGGACAAGATTGCCCCGGTCGAAGGCGAAGTGAACCAATTGACCGAAGGCCTCAAGGAAGTCGAAGCCGATGCCGACTGGAAAAAGAAAGTGATCTACGACTGATGGTTCGATAGTCAAGAGAAGCCACCGATAGGTGGCTTTTTTGTGGGTGGATGGCTGCCGGCAAGGGATTGGGTGCATTCATTTGGAGATTGATCGGCTCGCAGGCCGCCATCGCTGGCAAGCCAGCTCCCACATTGGATTGGGACAGGCAGTTAGAGATTGGTCGGCTGTCAGGCCGCCGAGGAGGCAAACCAGCTCTCACAATGATCGCGTACCTGCGCCCCACAGGCCGAGTGTCAGCTCGCCTCGCTTTTGATCTTAAGGCCCCTTCGGCAGGCTGAGTGGAGGGGTTTATCCGGGGGTGGGAGCGCAGCGACCGTTTGGCGCAGCCAAACACATCGAGAGGAGGTGCAGCGAAGCAAACCGTAGACGATGCCCCCGGATGAATCCCGGAACGAAGGAACCCGAGCCTAAGCGAGGGCCGAACGCCGGGGCCCAGACCTTTGGTTCCTTTGGGGCGTCTGCCAAAGGGACTCGCTGTAAGAGCGAAACCGCCAGCGGCAACACCCGAAGCAACGGATATACACCCAAACCCCCAAGAACCTGGTCGGCCCAAAGGCCGCCAAGGCTCAAAGCTAAAAGCTCAAAGCTCAAAGCCGAAAGTGCCCAACCATCCCCTTGAGCTCACTCCCCAACTGCGCCAGCTCAATACTCGAAGCCGCATTCCCCCGCATCGCAATCGAAGACTGATCCGCACTCGCACGAATACTCGTCACACTGCGATTGATCTCCTCAGCCACCGAACTCTGCTCCTCGGCGGCCGCCGCAATCTGCTGATTCATCTGCTGAATCAACGACACCGCCGCCGCAATACTGCCCAGCGCACTCTCCGTCTGCAGCGCATCACTGACGGCAAGCTTCACCAACTCCCCACTGCTCTGAATCTGCTGCACCGACGAATGCGCCGCCGAACGCAACGCACTGACCAACCGTTCGATCTCTTCAGTCGACTGCTGGGTACGCCGGGCCAACGCGCGCACCTCATCGGCCACCACCGCAAAGCCCCTGCCCTGCTCCCCGGCCCGCGCCGCTTCGATCGCCGCGTTCAGCGCCAGCAGATTGGTCTGCTCGGCCACACTTTTGATCACATCGAGCACCGTACCGATATTCTGGATTTGCGCACTGAGGCTTTCGATGCTCGAACTGGCCGACGTCGCCGAATCCGCCAGTTGCTCGATCCGCGCCATGCTCTGGCGCACCACCTGCTGCCCACTCTCGACCTTGCCATCCGCCGTTTGCGCAGCCAATGCGGCCTCCTCGGCATTGCGCGCGACATCATGCACGGTGGCAGTCATCTGGTTCATGGCGGTGGCCACCTGTTCGGTTTCTTCCTTCTGGCTGCTGACTTCGAGATTGGTCTGCTCAGTCACCGCCGACAGCGATTGCGCAGAACTGGCCAGCTGTTCGATCCCCGCCTGCAAACCGCTGACGATCGTGCTCAGGCCGGTGCCCATCTGCTGCATCGCCAGCATCAACTGGCCGATTTCATCACGACGGGTCACCTCGACCCGCGCACTCAAGTCCCCGGCGGCGATCTGCTGCGCAACGCGCATCACGCTGCGCAACGGCGCGACGATCAACCGGGTAATGACCCACGCGGCAATCAGCCCGACCAGCAACGCCAGCGCCGAAGAACCGATGATCAGCACCGAGTTTTTTTTCAGCTCCGCCTGCATCGCGCCGTCCTCGGCGACATACGCCTGATCGACACGCTCCACCACTTGGGCCGCACGCTGGTGCAACTGTTCGTAGACGGTTTTTTCCTGGGCGAGCAAGCCGGTGTATTCGGCCAGCTTGTCGTTGAAACCGGCGATGTGCCCGGACACTTCGTTGAGGACTGTCAGGTAGCCCTCATCCTTGACCGTGGTCTTCAACTGCTCGGCCTGAGCCTGGGCCTGAGCAGCCTGTTCGATGTTGCCCTTGCCGGCACTGTCGGCATCGCCCTTGCGGCTCTGGTCGAGGCGAATCCGCGCCTCGTTCATCGCCTGCAACATCAGCCGCGACACCTGGCTGACCTGACTGGCCTGCTCGATGAACTGCGCACCGTCCTTGCCTTCGGTGTCCTTCAAGGTATACGCGCCATCATCGGCCAGCCCGGCTTGCAGCACATCCAGGTTATTGGCCACGCTGGACACCGACCAACTGGCCATTTCCAGCGCCAGATCCTTGGCCTGGGTCAGCGAGACGAACTCGTCGAACGCCTTGCGATAGGCACCCAGTGACTGCTCGACATCGCTCATCACCGCCACGTTCGCCGGCGATTTGGCCTTGAGTTGCGCGGCCTGGGCCAGCAGGCCGTCGACGCCTTCGTGCAAGGCATCGACGGTTTTCGGGTTGCTGTGCAGCGCATAGTCCTGCTCAAGCAGCCGCACTTTGAGCAACGCGCTGTTGAGCGCCGACATCTGTTTCAGGCCGTCGAAACGCTGACTGATGGTCTGCAGGGACCAGACACCCATGGCGGCCACCAGCGCGGTCAACAGCAGCACCAGTACAAACCCGACACCCAGTTTTTTCGCCATACCGAGGTTGGCAAAACGTCCTTGCACGGCCGAAATCATTGCGCGTAGTCCCCTGCCAAAGTCTGTTGACGAAGATTCGCAACGGCCATGAAGCAGCACAAGTCTCTGGCGTCGGAATAATGGCAAAAAGCTAGGCCTGCGTCGTTTTCAGAACGCTTGAGGTCGATTCGCACGGGTACTGCGAAAAAACTGTCGGGCCCGCGGATCACAAGCATAGGCCACATTGATCCGCTGCCACGCGCCGGCTTCGCCAGTCGGACTGAAAGCCCCCGGGGCGCACAGGCGCACGCCACTGCTCTGCGCCTGACGCTGCAATCGGGCCGGATCGCTCTGCGTCGAACGGGCCCAGATGAACAGCCCGCCACAGGGTTTGCCGAACACCTCCCAGTCGGCGTCTTCCAGCGCCTGCAAAGCGGCAGCCCGATCGGTATTCAGGCGCTGCCGCTGACGCTGCACCATCTTGCGATACGCGCCACTGCCCAGCAGGCTGGCCAGCACCGCCTCATTGAAACTCGAGGCGCCCATGCTGCTGATTGTCTTGACCCGGGCCAGACGCGCAATCAGCGCGTGCCCGGCGCAGATGAAGCCGACGCGCAGTGAACTGCTCAGCGTCTTGGAAAAACTGCCGACGTAGATCACCCGCTCATCCAGAGCCGCCAAACGAATCCCGTTGCCGTTGTGCAGGTCGGCGTAGACATCGTCTTCGATCAGTTGCACATCATGAGCATTGCACAATTGCAGGACCTGTTGCGCCACGCCCGTGGTCAGGCAGGAACCGGTGGGATTATGGTGATGACTGTTGATGAACATAGCGACCGGCCGACATTGCTGCAGCAGTGCCTCCAGCGCCTGAGGGTCCGGACCGCTCGGCGTGCGGCGCACTTCCAGCAACTGCACGCCGTGCAGGCGCAACAGTTCGAACAGCGGCGCGTAGCCCGGATTTTCCACCACGACGCAGTCGCCAGCCTTGAGCAGCGTGCGCACCAGCAGATCCAGCGCGTGGCTGGCACCGGCGGTGGTCAGCAACTGATCATCATCGGCCTGGATGTCGATCAGCCGCAGGCGTTTGCCGATCTGCTCACGCAGCGCTGGCAGCCCCAGCGGGCTGCTGTAGTTGAACAGGCTCGCCATGTCGGTCCGGGCCACCTGACGGATTGCGTAGCTCAGGTCATCGGATTCGCGCCAGCCCTGCGGCAAACCACCCTCGCCCAGGTGCAACCCGCCCGCCGGCGGTCCGCCGTCGATGCCGGCCAACCGGTTGTTGTACCCGGCATTCAACGGTGCGGCGGCCACCATGAATCCCGCCCCCTGGCGTGCGGACAGCAGGCCCTGCGCCACAAGCCGCTCACAAGCTTCGACCACACACGACTGGCTGAGCAGACTGGCGCGCGCAATTTGTCTGACGGAGGGCAGACGTGTGCCCGGCGCCACGCCACTGCGCAAGATCCAGTCGGTCATTCCATCAACAATCTGCTGTACGACCGGCACCATTGCCTGTCGGTCAATTCTCAATTCCATGAGCACGCAAACTCCCGTCCGTTTTGCTGGCGGCAGTAAATCACAGCCACGCCGTACAGGCTGTGCGACAACGCCGTCAAAAGCGACCGTTCTAACCGTTTGATACACATTGTTTAGCGAATACACAGAACCGACGGCCCGACATGAAAAAACCCGCACGCTGGCGGGTTTTTTCATGTCATGCCGTACCGCGTCAGAAAGCGGTGACGCCTCCGTCCACGGCCAGGGAATGACCGGTGGTAAACGCTGCGCCATCACTGCACAGATACAACACGGCACTGGCAATTTCCTCGACCTTGCCAATACGCCCGACCGGGTGCATCGCGTTGGCGAACTCGCCTTTCTTCGGATCGGCCTCGTAGGCTCGGCGGAACATGTCGGTGTCGATCACCGCCGGGCACACGGCGTTGACGCGGATTTTCTTCTTCGCGTACTCGATCGCCGCCGACTTGGTCAGGCCGATCACCGCGTGCTTGGATGCCGCATAGATGCTCATCTTCGGCGCCGCCCCTAGTCCCGCCACCGATGCGGTGTTGACGATCGCGCCGCCACCCTGCGCCAGCAGCAACGGCAACTGGTATTTCATACACAGCCAGACGCCTTTGACGTTGACGCCCATGATCGCGTCGAACTCATCCATCGTGCCATCGGCCAACTTGCCCTGCTCGATTTCGATACCGGCATTATTGAAGGCGTAGTCGAGGCGACCGTAGGTGTTGATCACCTCGTCCATCAGATTTTTTACTTCACTTTCGACGGTCACGTTGCAGCGCACGAAGGTCGCTTCGCCACCGGCCGTACGAATCAGTGCCACGGTGCCCTCGCCTCCCGCCGCATCTAGATCGGCCACCACCACTTTCAGGCCTTCGGCAGCGAACGCCTGCGCGGTCGCACGGCCGATGCCGTTGGCCGCTCCCGTCACTACAGCAACCTGGCCGGAAAACGTCATGCTCATTGTTATGTCCTCGAAGGAGAGATGCGGGAGGGATGCTCAGAATCGCAGCATAGCCATCGACGTTCGCCGCGCGTCAGCACTATCAGAAGGCTGTTTATGCGCCCATGCGTCGCAGTGATAAAACCCGCTGGGGGACTATCACTGCACTGGATCATTGCGCATTCGCCGTATCAGCCAACCTTGCAGCATTGACCTTGAGGGTCTATCAACAAGGCTTCATTCAGTTCGAGTGCCTGCCATGACCACCCAGACCAATCGCCAGTTCCTGCTCGCCAAACGCCCGGTGGGCGCCGCCACCCGTGAGACCTTCACCTATCAGGAGGTTCCGCTTGGCGAACCTGCGCAGGGGCAGATCCTGGTAAAGAACGAATTCCTCTCCCTCGACCCGGCCATGCGCGGCTGGATGAACGAGGGCAAGTCCTACATCCCGCCGGTCGCGATCGGTGAAGTGATGCGCGCCCTGGGCGTCGGAAAAGTCATCGCCTCCAATAACCCGGGCTTTGCCGTCGGCGACTACGTCAATGGCGCCCTGGGCGTGCAGGATTATTTCCTCGGTGAGCCCAGAGGTTTCTACAAGGTCGATCCGAAACTGGCGCCGCTGCCGGTGTACCTGTCCGCGCTGGGCATGACCGGCATGACCGCCTACTTCGCCCTGCTCGACGTCGGCGCGCCGAAGGCCGGCGACACCGTGGTTCTTTCCGGGGCTGCCGGTGCGGTGGGCAGCATTGCCGGGCAGATCGCCAAGATCAAAGGCTGCCGGGTCATCGGCATTGCCGGTGGCGCCGACAAGTGCAAATACCTGATCGATGAACTGGGCTTCGACGGCGCGATCGACTACAAGCACGAAGACGTGCTGGCCGGCCTCAAGCGCGAGTGCCCGAAAGGCGTCGACGTGTACTTCGACAACGTCGGTGGCGAGATCCTCGACGCGGTGCTCAGTCGCCTGGCCCCGAAAGCCCGGGTGGTGATCTGCGGTGCCATCAGCCAGTACAACAACAAGGAAGCGGTCAAAGGCCCGGCCAACTACCTGTCACTGCTGGTCAACCGTGCACGCATGGAAGGCTTTGTGGTGATGGACTACGCCGCCCAGTACGCGAGTGCCGCGCAGGAAATGGCCGGCTGGATGGCCAAGGGACAGCTCAAGAGCAAGGAAGACATCGTCGAAGGTCTGGAGACCTTTCCGGAGACGCTGATGAAGTTGTTCAGCGGGGAGAATTTCGGCAAGTTGGTGCTGAAAGTTTAAGACCACCACAAAACAAATGTAGGAGTGAGCCTGCTCGCGATAGCAGTCTGTCAGTCAACATTACCGTTGTTTGACAGACCGCTATCGCGAGCAGGCTCACTCCTACAGGGTTTTGCGGTGTTGCTTAGGCGATTTCGGCCACGACCGAAGCCAGGGCCTTGGCCGGGTCCGCCGCCTGACTGATCGGACGGCCGATCACCAGGTAGTCGGAACCGGCATCCAGCGCCTGACGCGGGGTCAGGATGCGACGCTGGTCATCTTGCGCGCTGCCCGCCGGACGAATCCCCGGGGTCACCAGTTGCAGCGACGGGTGCGCCGACTTCAGTGCGGTGGCTTCCAGCGCCGAGCACACCAGACCGTCCATCCCGGCTTTCTCGGCCAGCGCAGCCAGGCGCAGCACCTGCTCCTGCGGCTCGATGTCCAGACCGATACCGGCCAGATCCTCGCGCTCCATGCTGGTCAGCACGGTCACACCAATCAGCAACGGCTGCGGGCCGCTGCGCTTGGAAAGCTCTTCGCGGCAGGCCGCCATCATGCGCAGGCCACCGGAGCAATGCACGTTGACCATCCACACGCCCATCTCGGCAGCGGCTTTCACCGCCATCGCGGTGGTGTTGGGGATGTCATGGAATTTCAGGTCGAGGAACACCTCGAAGCCTTTGTCACGCAGGGTGCCGACGATTTCCGCGGCGCAACTGGTGAACAGTTCCTTGCCCACTTTGACCCGGCACAGTTTCGGGTCCAACTGGTCGGCCAGCTTCAGTGCGGCGTCACGGGTGGGGAAATCCAGGGCGACGATGATGGGAGTCTGGCAGGCGGACATGGATGGGCTCTCAGGCAAGTCGAAATCGGCGCGCATTGTAGCGGAAGCGGCGGCGGCGCGGCACCCGATGATCGGTAAATCGTCGCCGCAAACGTGATCAGCATAGCGCTCGCTGCTATTGTGTCGAACCCGATACACAACCGACACGCCGCCAACAAGCGCCCGCGCTAGCCTCGCCAGCCGCAACACGTCCTTACATCAGCACTTCCCGCCTCACGGCAGGACGCCTATGCTGAAACCACCACCTCGCAGCCCATCTTTGTGGTTGGCGGCCTACTGGCAGATGAACAGCCCCATGCACAACACCCAAACGACCGTGACTGATGAGCATAAAGACGACAAGCGCTGGAGCATCCGCGCGCTGATCGTCGACGATGACGTGCCGATCCGTGAGCTGATGATCGACTACCTGGCCCGCTTCAACATCCACGCCAGCGGCGTCACCGACGGCGCGGCCATGCGTCAGGCGCTGCAGGCCGAGCATTTCGACGTGGTGGTCCTCGACCTGATGCTGCCCGGCGAAGACGGCCTGTCGCTGTGCCGCTGGCTGCGCGCCGAATCGGACATCCCGATCCTGATGCTCACCGCCCGCTGCGAGCCCACCGACCGCATCATCGGCCTGGAACTGGGCGCCGACGACTACATGGCCAAACCGTTCGAACCGCGGGAACTGGTGGCACGCATCCAGACCATTCTGCGCCGGGTGCGCGATGATCGCACCGAACAGCGCGCCAACATCCGCTTCGACAACTGGCGCCTGAACAGCGTCCTGCGCCAGCTGATCGCCGACGATGGCCTCGTGGTACCACTGTCCAACGCCGAATTCCGCCTGCTCTGGGTCTTCATCGAACGCCCGCGCCGCGTGCTCAGCCGCGAACAACTGCTGGACGCAGCCCGCGGCCGTTCGATCGAAGCCTTCGACCGCAGCATCGATTTGCTGGTGTCGCGCCTGCGGCAAAAACTCGGCGACGATCCGAAAGCCCCGCAGCTGATCAAAACCGTGCGCGGTGAAGGTTACCTGTTCGACGCGCGAGACATCGGCTGATGCGAGCGCGCTTCGACACGCTGTTCGGCCGCCTGTTTGGCATGCTGTTCGTGGCGATCGTCCTGGCGCACTTGCTGGCCTTTGCCTGGTTCCACCATTACGGCCCGCCCCCCCCACCGCCGCCCCCGCCGGAATTCGCCGAGGGCGTCGACGGCCAACGGCCACCGCCAGATCCACGCTTCGCCCATCGCCCGCCACGCCCCTGGTTCGGCGGGCCGCTGGTACCACTGACGTTTCAATTCATCTCGCTGATGATCGCTGCCTGGTACGGCGCCAAACTGCTCAGCCGGCCGATTCAGCGCCTGAGTGACGCCGCCGAACGCCTGAGCGAAGACCTCGACAGCCCGCCACTGGACGAGTCCGGCCCGCGTGAGGCACGGCAAGCGGCGCACACCTTCAACCTGATGCAACAACGCATTCGCGAACAGGTGCAGCAACGGGCTCGCATGCTCGGCGCCGTCTCCCACGACCTGCGCACCCCGCTGTCACGGCTGAAACTGCGGCTGGAACAGATCGACGACGACAAACTGCAGGGCCAGATGCGCCAGGACCTGAACGACATGATCGGCATGCTCGACGCCACCCTCACCTACCTGCACGAACAGCGCACCAGCGAAGCCCTGCAGTTGATGGACGTGCAGGCGCTGGTCGAATCGCTGTGCGAAAACGCTCAGGACCAAGGCGCGGACGTGCAGGTCAGCGGCCATTGCGCACCGCTGCAGGTGCAGCCGATGGCATTGCGCTCGTGCATCAACAACCTGATGGACAACGCCCTGCGCTATGCCGGACAGGCGCGCATCGAGCTGCAGGATCAGCGCGAGCAACTGCTGATCCGCGTGATCGACCACGGCCCCGGTATTGCCGAGGACAAGCGCGAAGCAGTGTTCGAACCGTTCTATCGCCTGGAAGGCTCACGCAACCGCAACTCCGGCGGTGTCGGCCTGGGTATGACCATTGCCCGAGAAGCGGCGCAACGACTGGGCGGGCAATTGAACCTGGCCGAAACACCCGGCGGCGGCCTGACCGCAATCATCCGCCTGCCGCGCACCTGAGAACCACCCAATTCCCTGTGGCAGCGAGCCTGCTCGCGAAGGCGTCGGCTGATCCAACCTCTCTTTTGAATGTGCCGGCCTCTTCGCGAGCAGGCTCGCTGCCACAGATTTCGGTGGCGCTCATTGCATCGTGTGTATCCACCGGTACAAAAACCAAACACCCAGGACAACTTGCCCCTTGAGTCTGCACAAGCCGGTACGCCCACCGGTTTTACAGTCCAAGGAGTGAGCCCATGATCGGTAGCGTCAGCAACTACACGAGCTATACCAGCACCAGCAGCACCTCCACCCAGAACGCCCGCAGCCAGCAATTGCAAAAGCAGCTGTTCGCCAAACTCGACAGCAACGGCGACGGCGCGGTGGACCAGGACGAACTGAAAAGCGCCCTGTCACAGAAGTCCGACGACGGCCTGCTGGTCAACCTGAGCAAACAATTCGGCGATCTGGACAGCGACGCCAGCGGCAGCCTCAGCGCCGAAGAAATGACCGCCATGGCGCCCCCACCGCCACCCCGCGACCAGGCCCCGAACACCGACCTGGCCGACGCCCTGATCAGCGCCCTCGACACCGATGGCGACGGCGCCATCAGCAGCGATGAACTGAACAACGGCCTGACCAGCGCCGGCAGCAGCGCCGACGGCAACCAAATCTTCTCGGCCCTGGACAAGAACAAGGATGGCACCGTCAGCCAGGACGAACTCACCGCCAGCCTGCCCCCGCCGCCACCACCGCAACAAGCCTCCAGCGACGAACTGTTCAGCCAACTGGATGCCGACGGCGACGGCAGCATCAGCGCGACCGAACTCAGTAGCGCGTTACAGAGCAGCAGCGACAACACCTCAACGAACAGCACTGATACCAGCGCCGCACTGCTCAAGGTGCTGGACAGCGACAGCAGCGGCGGCGTGAGCAGCGACGAATTGAAAGCCGCGTTGCAAGCCGGCCGGGAACGCCCGCCTGAGGAAAACACCGCCAGCACCCAGACCACCACCGAAGCGCTGAACCGGATGATTGCCAACTTGAGCAAACAGTATTCACTCGACAATGCTGCGCCGGTAGGCAAATACCTGAATGTGGCGACTTGAGTCGATGAGGTGAAGGGTGATCGTTTCCATGGGAGTGGTGTGGGAACGGTCATCTGAATGCAGCAGGAAGAGGGTGGCTGGCTGAGAGGGCCTCTTCGCCAGCAGGCTCGCTCCCACAGTTTGATTCAGTGTTTTCAGTCAGAGATTGGCTGGCTGTCAGGCCGCCATCGCTGGCAAGCCAGCTCCCACAGTTGGATCGGGTGCGTTCAGTTGGAGACTGGTTGGCTGTCAGGCCACCATCGCTGGCAAGCCAGCTCCCACAGTTGGATCGGGTGCATTCAGTTAGAGACTGGTCGGCTGTCAGGCCGCCATCGCGAGCAGGCTCACTCCTACAGTTGGATTGGGTGCGTTCAGCTGGAGACTGGTCGGCTGTCAGGCCGCCATCGCTGGCAAGTCGAATCGTCGCACCGCAGCTCCCACAGAAATCAACAGCAGACCGCATCCGCTTCTCACCACTCAACAGGATGAGCGTTAGCTCGGCTGCAGCTCTTGATCTTAAGGCCCCGTCGGCAGGCTGAGTGGAGGGATTCATCCGGGGGTGGGAGCGCAGCGACCGTTCGACGAAGTCGAACACATCGAGAGGAGGTGCAGCGAAGCAAACCGTAGGCGATGCCCCCGGATGGATCCCGGAGCGAAGGGACCCGAGCCACGGCGAGGGCCGAACGTTGGGGCAAGCGTTTTGGGTTACTTTTGACTGGGCCGGCATCCCGGGCGGCTGTAAAAAGTGACTCGCCGTAAGGGCGAAACCGCCAGCGGCAGCACCCGAAGCAACGGATATGCCCGCCATCCCCAAAAAGCCTGCCGCAATGCTTAAACCCGAGCCTGACTCTTGCTCCAATCCGTCAACAAACTATAAGCCACCGCCAACAACGTCGGCCCAATAAACAACCCGATAAACCCAAACGCAATCAACCCGCCAAACACCCCAAGCAACACAATCACCAACGGCAGATTCCCGCCACGGCTGATCAGATAAGGCTTCAACACGTTATCCACGCCACTGATGATGAACGTCCCCCAGATCCCCAGAAACACCGCCATCCCATACTCACCCTTCCACGCCAGCCAGGCCGTCGCCGGAATCCACACCAACGGTGGCCCCATCGGAATCAGGCTCAACAGAAAGGTCACGATCCCCAGCACCAGCGCCCCTGGAATCCCGGCGATCAGAAACCCGATCAACGCCAGAATCGCCTGGGCCGCCGCCGTACCGATCACCCCGTTGACCACCCGCTGCACGGTGCCGGCCACCAACTCGATGTAATACCCGGCCCGCTCACCGATCAGTCGCTGCAGCAGACCGTGCACGAACGCCGCCAGTCGCGGCCCGTCACGGTAGAAAAAGAATACGAAAACAATGCTCAGGGTCAGCTCGAGAATCCCGCCGCCGATCTGCGCACTGCGCGCCAGCAACCAGTTCCCGACCTGCCCCAGATACGGCTTGATCGACACCATCAGTGCCGCGCCCTGCTGATCGATGCTGTTCCAGACCCCGACCAGGCGCTCCCCCACCAGCGGCACAGTGCCGAGCCAGACCGGTGCTTCCGGCAAGCCATCAACCTGCACATCCTTGATGAACGCCGTGGCATCGCGCACATGATCGGCCAGGTTGAACCCCAGCCACACCAGCGGCGCCGCCACCAGCAACATCCAGCCCAGGGTCAAGATACCTGCGGCCAGCGATTCGCGACCATTGAGCCAACGGGTCAGCAGACGCATCAGCGGCCAACTGGCGAACGCCAGCACCGCGCCCCAGAACAGCGCCGACCAGAACGGCGCCATCACCCACAGGCTGGCGCCAAACAGCACCAGCAGGAGGATTTGCACCAACAGCCGATCGTTATTGAGCATGTAAGGTCTCGAGAAAGTCAGTCCGTCAAAGAGTAGGCGAACACGCCACGCGTGCTCGCCCGGTACAGCTTATCGCAACAGATCGATGCGCAGGCCCGCGCTGTCGGCACTCCCCGCCTCCATCCGTGCCGCACGCACACCCTGACCGATCAGCGCCTGGCGCCAGGCCTCGGCCTTTGGCCCGGAAATCGTCACCCGCTGGGTGGTGTCGAGGTTCAAGCCACGGGAAATCAACCGCAACCAGGTGTCATCCGGATCGCCCGCCAGTTTTGGCAAGCTCAGCTCGCCAGTGCTCTTGAGTTGACGCAACAGCGTGGCCGAGGTCGGCAGCAGCTCGCCCAGCGGGGCGCCCGCCTCGAACTGCTCGACATGCAGATAGGCTTTGCGATTGCCACGGGTGATGCTGTAGAGCGCCACCAGGGTGTTGTCCTGCGGTGCGGCCAGACGCAACAGCAGATAGGCCTGTTGCTCGTCGGCACCATACAGCTTGGCATTGCCGAACACTTCGTTGGCCCACAGGCTGCTTTCGCCGCAGTCGCGGGCCTGACACCAGAACAGCAGCTCGGCACCCTGTTTTTGCAGGGCTTCACGGGCAGCGGTGAAGGCTTCGGTGGCGGCGTGTTCCGGTGGCAACTCGTAGGTCACCGACGTGGTCTGGCCGCGCGCCGTGACCTGGCCATCGAAGCGTAACTGGCCGCTGATCTTGCGGATCGAGCCCAGCGGGTAAATCCGCTCGAGCTCCACGGGAGGGCGATAGTCGACGATCTGCGCATCGGCCAGACGCGGCACGATCTGCAGATCCTGGCTGCCCGGCACATCGGCAGCGAATAGAACGGGACTGAAACAGCACAGCGCCAACAGACTGAGTGACCGCATAGTCAGGCTCATCGGATCGGCATGGCTTGGCGGGTCGGGGTCGCAGCGGTATAGAAATCCATCGTGTTTGTCTCCCATTTCAACCCGCCCAGCCTCGACAGTTGCCCGGTGCAAGTCAAGGAATGGCGAAGAAGCGATTGAAACAGTCTGCGACAAGGTCGGCACCGGACTCGTCGTTCAGGTGCAAATGGTGCCCGCCCGCCAGCTGTTCCTGGCTAAAGGGTAGACGTTCCAGCAACTCCGGATGTCGGGCCAGCATGCCGTCGGCGGCGACCACCAGTTGCGCCGGGCAGGTGATGCGCTGAACGAAGGCCATGGCCTGCTCCTGCGTCAGGCGCAGCGGCGATGGCAGGGTCAAGCGATTGTCGGTGCGCCAGGTATAACCGCCGGGCACCGGCATCAAGCCGCGTTGCGCCAGCAGTTCGGCGGCTTCGCGACTGACCGCCACCAGGCCTTTCATGCGCGCTTCGATGGCGCGATCGAGGGTGTTGTAGACCGGTTTGCGCTTCTCGCGCAGGTCCAGTTGCGCCTGCAGCGCCATGCCCATGCGCTCGGCCGCATTTTCACCTTTGTCCGTCGGCGGAATCACCCCGTCGATCAATGCCAGATGGCTGATGCGCTCCGGCAATGAGCCGGCCAGCACCAGCGAAACGATCGCCCCCATCGAATGCCCGAGCAGGCCGAAGCGCTTCCAGCCCAGTTGCTCGGCCACCTGCAACACATCATGGGCGTAGTCCCACAAGGCGTAACCAGCGCCGTTTGGCCGATGCCCGGAGTGACCGTGCCCGGCCATGTCCAGGGCAATGATGCGCAGGCCTTTGAGCTTGGGCGCCAGCCGCGCGAAGCTGTTGGCGTTGTCGAGCCAGCCATGCAAGGCAATCACCGGCAGACCGTCCTCGGGACCGAACAAATGCGCCGCCAGTTCGATATGCGGCAGGCTCAGGCGCACTTCTTCGAAGGTCGGGCTCATGCGCAGTCCTTGTCCTGACGACCTTCCCAGCGGTTGAACAGATTTTTCAGCAGCCGTGCGGTGTCCTGTGGACGTTCCAGGGGAAACATGTGCCCGCCGGGCATGCTCAGCAATTCACCCTGAGGCAGGCGCGACACAAAACTGCCGTGATGACGCATCACCACGCGGCTCTTGTGCCCGCGCACCACCGCCAGTGGCACTTTCAGCTGCCGGGTGCGGCCCGGGCTGGTGTGCGGCACGCCACGATAGATGCTGATTTCGGTAGCCGGATCGAAGCGCAGGCGCAACCTGTCGCCGACCTTGTGCAAACCGTGTTGCAGGTAGGCGTCGAAGCACTCCGGATCGAAACCGCGAAACAGGCTCTTGCCGGCAAAGTAGCGGCGCGCACTCTCGAGGTCGGCAAACTCTTCGCGACGGCCCAACGTGCGCCCGGCCGGGGTCAGTCTGTCGATGAAACCGAAGCGCTTGGCCGCGCGGATCACCCATTGGTCGGTGCGGGTCAGCACCGGCGAGTCGAGCATCACCACGCCGCGATACAGCTCAGGACAACGCAGCGCCGCGTGCAGGTGCAACACGCCGCCAAAGGAATGACCGACGCCCCACACCGGTTGATCCTGTTGCTGCAAATGGTGGATCAACTCGTCGACGAGGTTGTACCAGTTGTCGTCCGCCGGGAACCGCGGGTCATGGGCATGCACGTCCAGATGCGCGACCCGATACTCGGGCGCCAGCGCCGCGAACAGCTTGCCATAGGTGCCCGAGGGGAACCCGTTGGCGTGGGTGAAAAAGATCGGTTGCGACATGCCGGTAAATCCATGAGCGGAAACATGCGCTGATTGTCCGCAAGAGCGCGGCCCTGAGCAATGACCGTAACTGCCAGGAATGATGACAGTCCGGTCATGGCTATGGCGCATCGAACATCAACGGGCCGGCGGCTGCTCGCCCAGCGGCACCACCGCCATGGTCAGGCGCGAGACACAACTGGCCTTGCCTTCATCGCTGGTCAGGCGGATATCCCAGACGTGCGTGGTGCGACCGATATGAATCGGCGAGGCCACGGCCGTCACCCGCCCGCTGCGCAAGCCGCGCAAATGGTTGGCATTGATCTCCAGCCCCACGCAGTAGAACTTACTGGCATCGATGCACAGGTAACTGGCCATCGAACCGACGGTTTCCGCCAGCACCACCGAGGCGCCGCCGTGCAGCAGACCGTAAGGCTGGTGGGTACGGTGGTCGATGACCATGCTCGCCGTCAGCGACGCTTCGTCGAAGGACTCGAAGCGGATGTCCAGCACTTCACCGATGGTGTTTTTCTGGATTGCATTCAACTGCTCGATGTTCGGAGTGGTGCGCCACAAGGTCATCGCAGGCTTCCTTTGTTGTTTTGATCGTCGCTCAATCCTGCCACAGCACCGCCTCGCTGCGCGCGCTCCATTCTTCAAACCGCGCGCCGTAGGTGTCTTCGATGACGTTGCGCTTGATCTTCAACGTCGGCGTGAGAAAACCGTTTTCCACCGCCCAACTGTCCTTGACCACCACCAGCCGGCGCAGGCGTTCATGCTTGTCGAGCACCGCGTTGACCTCTTCGAGCAATTTTTCCAGGCTCGAATGCAGACTCGCCCGCCCCTCGTCCTGATTGACCGTCGACAGCACGCACAAGCCCAGCGGCGCGCTCAGACCATCACCGACCACGCACACCTGCTCGATCCGTGAATGCACCGCCAGACGGTTTTCAATCGGCGCCGGGGCGACGTATTTGCCCTTGCTGGTCTTGAAGATTTCCTTGAGCCGCCCGGTCAGGCGCAAGCGCCCCTCGGCATCCTGTTCGCCCTTGTCGCCGGTACGCAGGAAGCCGTCCTCGGCCAGGGTCTCGGCGGTTTTCTGCGGCTCCTTGAAATAGCCGAGCATGTTCGCCTGACTGCGCACCTGCACCTCGCCCGATTCGTCGATCCGCACTTCGACCTCCGGGCACGGCTTGCCGATCCAGCCCTGTTTGTACTGGCCCGGCAGACAGATGTGCGAATAACCGCAACTCTCGGTCATGCCATAGACCTCCAGCACATCGAGGCCGAGCTTCTGATACCAACTGAGCAAGGTCTGTGGCACCGGCGCCGCGCCAGACAGGGCGACGCGCAGTGCATCAAGCCCCAACCCGGCCAACACCTTGTGCCCGACCCGCTTGCCAATCCACGGCAGACCGAGCAGGAAATCCAGGCGCTTGGCCGGGATCTTGCCGTACACGCCCATCTGGAATTTGGTCCAGATGCGCGGCACGCCGAACATCGCGGTCGGCCGCGCCCGCTGCAGATCAGTGATGAAGGTGTCGAGGCTTTCGGCAAAGAACACCGTTTGCCCGGTGTAGATCGACGCCAGTTCAACGAACATCCGTTCGGCGACATGGCACAGCGGCAGGTATGACAGCAGCCGATCGTTCTCGTTGAGCCCGAACAACTGCGTGCCATGCGTCGTGGCAAATCCCAGATTGGCAAAGCTGTGCATCACACCCTTGGGCAACCCGGTGGTGCCGGAGGTGTAGATGATGGTTGCCAGTTGCTCGCCCGCCGGGCGCGGATCGTCCTGGATCGGCGAACTCTTTTGCAGGTCGTCCCAACTGAAATCGAACTCGCCCGGCGGATGCAGCGGCAGGCTGATGGTCGCCAGCCCCGGCGGAATGCCTTTGGACATCCCCGGCCAGTCATCGAGTTTGCCGATGAACGCCAGGACGCTTTCCGAGTGGGTGAGGACCTGATTCACCGAGTCTGCGGTGAGGTTGGGATACAGCGGCACCGACACGTGCCCGGCCATCCAGATCGCCAGATCGGCGATGATCCAGTGCGCGCAGTTTTTCGAGATCAGCGCGATGTGGCTGCCTTGCGGTAATTCCCGCGCGCGCAGCCAGTGCGCGGCGCAACGGGCCTGATGACCGACGTCGGCCCAGGTCACAGTCTCGACCTGCCCGCCGCCGATGGGCTGCACGAGGAAGCGCTGGCGCGGGTGCCGGGCCTCACGCTCGTAAAAAACGTCCAGCGGCAAACGGAAGGCGGCAGACATGCGACTCGCTCCTGTTTTTTTGGTCTGGAGCAAGCGTAGTCAACCAAGCAAGTGCTTGGTTGGATTTTTTACCAAAAGAAACAAGATCAAAAGATCGCAGCCTCCGGCAGCTCCTACAAGAAAGCGCTCCAATGTAGGAGCTGCCGGAGGCTGCGATCTTTTGCTTTTATGGATGCTTGAGGCTGTTAAGCGTCATCGAGCCGATCAACAGCTCGGGGCTTTCCAGCTCGGCCAGACCCGCGGTGCCAACCTGCTCCGGCGGATACCCGGCGCCATGCTGCAGATAGCTCAGCAGATTGCCCACCAGCGGGTTGTGGCTGACCAGCAGCACATTGCTCACCGACACCAGTTGATCGGTGACCTTGTCCGGATCGGTCTCGGGCGTCAGCCATTCGACGGTGCGAATTTCCGGCTCGAACCCCAACGCCTCGCGGACAATCTGCGCGGTCTGCTGCGCTCGCAGATAAGGGCTGGCGTAGATCGCCGTCAGCGGCTGCCCGATCAACCGGGCCGCACTGCTCAGGGCTTCCTGACGGCCATGCTCGGTCAACTCGCGCTCGGAGTCCGGGCACGAGCCATAAGGCACCGCCTCACCGTGACGCAATACCCAGAGTTTCATAGCTTGGGTTCCTCATCCCGGGCCGGATGCGGGGCTGGCGGCACGGCGTGCGGCGCTTCGCCTTCCGGCGCGCGCGGGGTTGGCCAATCGGCGAACGGCCACGGTTTCTGGTCGCTGTGAAAGCTGCCGAAGCGGCCGATCTGCGCCAGGAACTGGCTCAGGCTGTCGCCGAAATTCATCAGGCTGGCGCTCGGGGCGCCGTAAATCAAACGATAGATCAGTTGCACCAGCACCACCGCGCCGAGGATGAACTGTGCCACTTGCCAGACCAGCACGTAGACGATCATCCACAGCACCCGCAGGAGAATGGATTCGTACTTGGCTTCGGTTTTCGGTTCGTTCATGGCTCGCTTCCCGTTGAATCAGTTGAAACCACTGGTGGAAATAAAGTCGACGTCGGTTTTCGGCTCGGCCCGCATCAGTAGACCGATCACCTGCTCCAGCGTGCGTCCTTCAAACAGAATCGCGTGCAGCCCGGCGACCAGCGGCATGTACACGCCAACCTCCTGGGACTTGGCCTTGAGCACCTTCAGGGTGTTCACGCCTTCGGCGACTTCGCCCAGACGCGAAACCGCTTCGTCGAGGCTCAAGCCCTGACCGAGGGCAAATCCCACTTGGTAGTTGCGGCTCTTGGGTGACGAGCACGTCACGATCAAGTCGCCGACCCCGGCCAGACCGAGAAAAGTCATGGGGTTGGCACCCTGATTCACCGCAAACCGGGTCATCTCGGCCAAGGCACGGGTGATCAACATGCTCTTGGTGTTCTCGCCCATCTCCAGCGCCACCGCCATGCCGGCGATGATCGCGTAAACGTTTTTCAGCGCCCCGCCCAGCTCGACACCGAAGCGGTCGGCACTGGCGTAAACGCGGAAGGTGCGACCGTGCAGCGCAGCCTGCACCTGTTTGCACAGGTCTTCGTCTTCGCTGGCGACCACCGTGGCGGTCAGCGCATGTTCAGCGATCTCCCGCGCCAGGTTCGGCCCGGACAACACGCCGATGCGTGCCTGCGGGGCGATCTCTTCGAGGATCTGGCTCATCAGTTTGAAGGTGTGGGCTTCGATGCCCTTGGTCAAACTGACCAGCATCTTGCCGCTCAGGCGCTCGGCCTGGGCGGCCAGCACCGTGCGCAGGGCACTCGAGGGCAGCGCGACGAAGCACAGCTCGCAGGCGTCGAGGGTGGCCTGCAGGTCGGTGACGGCGGTCACTCCCGGCAGAATCTTGATGCCCTTGAGGTAACGCGGGTTCTCGCGATTGACCCGGATGGCCTCGGCCTGCTCGGGGTCACGCATCCACTGCCGGACTTGATGGCCGTTCTCGGCCAAAAGATTGGCCACGGCGGTACCAAAACTTCCGCCTCCCAGGACCGCAATCGGGCGCTGTTCAGTCATATGCAATCCGTTAATCCATACCAGTGGCGATGCCGGCATTATACGGGGCGACCGGGTCGCGGCCAGCCCCTGCGTCAATTACCGGCACTTGTAGGAAGAAGACCAAGAAAACCGAGGAAAATGCCCGCATCGTGACTGGAAAAGTCGCTGCCCTCGGTTAACATGCGCGCCAATTCTCTGTGATCAAGGCTGCGTCGTGTCTTTTGGCTCTCCCCCCTCGCGTTCATCCTTGTTGCTGGCGCTGCTGATCAGCCCGGCATTGCAGGCGGACGACCTGTTTGTCGACAGCGAAACGCTGCCGCAGGTGCTGACGGCCACGCGCCTGAAACAAACACCGGCGGAAGTGCCGGGGAGCATGACCGTACTCGACAGTGAATTGATCAACGCCAGCGGCGCCCGCGACATCAGCGAACTGCTGCGCCTGGTGCCGGGGATGATGGTGGGCAACATCAGCGGCAATCAGGCTGCGGTCAACTATCACGGGACCAACGCCAGTGAAGCACGGCGCATGCAGGTGCTGATCGATGGCCGCTCGGTGTACCGCGCGGGTCTGGCCACGGTGGACTGGAGCGATATTCCGGTGGCCATGGAAGACATCGAGCGCATCGAGGTTTTCCGTGGGCCGAACACGGTCAGCTACGGCGCCAACGCGCTGATGGCGGTGGTCAACATCATCACCCGCAACCCGGCGGACAGCCACGGCACGCGCCTGAAGTACACCCGTGGCCAACGCGGTATCAACGATTTCTATGCCAGCCAGGGCACCGGTTGGAATGGCGGCGATCTGCGCCTGTCGCTGTCCGGCCAGGAAGACGATGGTTTCGACCACGACCGCAGCGGCGCCGATTACCGTGACAGCCGCCGCTTGAACCGCTTCAGCCTCGCCGTCAGCCAGACCTTGAGCGACAACCAGAGCCTCGACTGGCAGATCAACGCGAAGGACGGCAGCAACCAGCGGCCTTACACCTACCGCCCGGTGTTCTCGGGGATTACCGCTGCCGGGAACAATTCCGACGTGGTCGCCAAGGATTATGCCGGTTCGGTGCGCTGGAACCTCGACATCAATCCGCAACACAGCCTCTATATACAAGGCTCGGCCCAACATTGGGATCGCCAACAGGTGTGGCGCGCCTGTGATGCCGAAGTGTCGTTCAGCCCACAACTGACGCAGCTGTGGCAGCTCAACCCGAACTACACCGAACGCTTGGCGCGCAACATCACCCGTTTCACCGGACCCGGCCCGGAGGCTGGCACGCCGCAGGAGATGGCCCTGGCCAATCAAGTGCTGGATCAGTGGCGCAACGGTGCCAGCCAGACCCTGTGTGGCGACATCGACCAGAGCGCCCGCGAATCGCGCTACGACCTCGAATTGCAGGACACCCTCAGCCTGTCCGACAGTCTGCGACTGGTCAGCGGCATGAACTATCGTTACGACCGGGCGGATTCCGAAACCTACTTCAACGGCACGCTGGACGACACCACCTGGCGTGCGTTCGGCCAACTGGAGTGGCGCGCCAGTGAACACTGGCTGCTGCAGGGTGGCGCCATGTTCGAAAACACCCAATTGATCGGCAGCTCGCTGACGCCGCGCTTCGCGGTCAACTACCTGATCAACCCGCGCCACGGCCTGCGCGCGGTGTACTCGGAGGCGATCCGCTCGCCGGACATGTTCGAGAACAACGTCAACTGGAGCTATCAGGTGAGTAACCTGCGGCCCTCGGCCTACGGTCAGTCCTCGGCCCGTTACTTCGTCAAGACCCGCGGCCCGGGCAATCTCGACCAGGAACACATGCGCTCGCGCGAGCTGGGCTACAACGGCTATTTCGCCGAGCTGGGCCTGGCGGTCGATGTGAAGCTGTTTTACGACGAGATCACCGGGATGATCAGCGAGCCGCTGCGCAACAACCAATACATCGCCAGCAACGCCAACAGCTCACGCTTTCGCGGCACTGAAACCCAGCTCGACTGGCGCCTGAGCACGATCGATCGCCTGCGCTTCACTTACGCCTTCGTCGACGCCGAGGCGAGCAATCCGCTGGATCAGCAATTCACCTCGCGCAACAGCGGCTCCGCCGGTTGGCTGCGCGACTGGGGCCACGGCTGGAACAGCGCCCTGTTCTATTACGGCGACAACGCACTCAACGGCTACCGCTTCGAACGGGTCGACACGCGCATCGCCAAACGCATTCCCTTGGGCAAAGCTCAGTTGCAACTGGCCGGCGTGCTGCAACAGCGCCTCGACAACGAGCCGACCACCTTCGTCGACAACAATTACGACGAACGCCGAGTGATGTATTTCAGCGCCGAGCTGGAGTTCTAGGGTGCGCTGCGGCACGGCAAACAAGACGCCAACCCTTGGCCACTGGCTGGCCGGTGCCTGTCTGTTTTTGACCGCGTGGCTGCACGGCGTGGCGGTGCAAGCCGCCGATATTCTGTTGACCGGCGCTGAAGACAGTCCCGGTGTGCAGGCCTTCGTCCAGGCCCTGAGTGAGTTGCGCCCCACCGACAGCGTGCGCTTCCAACCGCTGGCCAGCCTGCCTTCGCCGGGCAAGTTGCCGGGCAACCTGCGGATGATTCTGCTCGACCTGCCAAGCCTCGACTGGCGCCTGCAAGAACCCCAGGGACCGGCGACGCTGGTATTGCGCATCAGCCGCCTGCAGGCCCGGCAACGTCTGGGTGGCACACAACCGGCGCACTTGAGTCTGCTGTGGAGCGATCCACCGCTGGGACGGCAACTGCAATTGATTCAGCGGATTCTGCCGCAGGCGCGGCGAGTGGGGGTGCTGTTCGATCAACACAGCGAATTCCTGCTCAAGGAGCTGCAACTGGCTGCCGCGCCGTTGCACCTGCAAATCGTCAGTCAACGCTGGGACAACACCCAGGACAGCCGCCCGTTGCAGACAGTCCTGAAAAACAGTGACGTGTTGCTGGGCCTTGACGACCCCGACCTGTACAACCCGAAAACCGCGAAGAACCTGCTGCTCAGCAGTTACTCAAGGCAAATCGCACTGGTCGGGCCCAACGCGGCATTTGTCCGTGCCGGCAGCCTGGCCAGCACGTACAGCGATCAGTCCGATTGGCTGACCATCCTCGACCAATTGCTTGACCGCCCGCCGGCCACCTGGCCGCGAACGCTCTATCCCGAGCGCTTTAAAGTTTCAAGTAATGCGCAGGTCGCTCGTTCCCTGGGTATCGAGCCAATCGATGAAGCATCTGTTGCCCGCCAGTTGGCTGAAGGAGAAAGCCACCCATGAATCTGCGTCGCCGCTGGGACATCAATACCCGCACGCAATTGATCAGCCTGGGCCCTGCACTGCTGCTCACGCTGTTGCTGATCAGTTTCTTTACCTTCGTGCGGATCCAGGATTTGCGCCAGGAGCTCAATCACACCGGGCAACTGATCGCCAATCAACTGGCCCCGGCCACCGAGTACGGGGTGATTTCCGGCAACAATGAAGTGCTGGAAAGCCTGCTCAAAGCGACCCTGGCCACACCGAACGTGCGTTTTCTCGAGGTGCAGGACAGCGCCAACCGGATCCTGGCCTACGTTGAACAAGCCGCCGACGTGCACAACCGGCCGCATCAGGTCGAGGTATTCCAGGCCCCGGTGCGCCTGCAACGGATTGCCCTGAACAGCGATTTCTTTCACGACGCCAAAGCCAGCAACAACGTAACCAGCGAGGATTATCTGGGCCGAGTGATCGTCGGTCTGTCCAACGATGCTTTCAGTCAGCGCCAGCAGGAAATCCTGTTCAAAGCCGCAATTCTGGCGTTGTTCGCCTTGCTCTTCACCTTTGTTCTGGCACGGCGTCTGGCCGGCAGCCTGTCGGCGCCGATCCGCGATATCGGCAACGCGGTCAAGGCGATCCAGCAAGGCGACTACAAGACCCCGCTGCCGATCGTCGATGACACGGAATTGGGCGCCCTGTCGCAGCACATCAACAACCTCGCCCAGGCTCTGGAGCAGGCCAGCCGCGAGCAGCATCAGGCGATGGCGCAACTGATCCAGACCCGTGAGGAAGCGGAAAAGGCCAACAATGCCAAATCCGACTTTCTGGCGATGATGAGCCACGAACTGCGCACACCCATGAACGGAGTGCTGGGCATGTTGCAGTTGCTGGAAACCACGGACATGACCGAGGAGCAGATCGAGTACGCGGCGCTCGCCTCGGAGTCGACCGAGCATCTGCTGAAAGTCATCAACGACATTCTCGACTTCTCGCGGATCGAGCGCTCGGAGTTGGAGCTGGAGCACATCCCGTTCAATCTCGCCGATCTGATCGGCGCTTGCGCCCAATCCTTCCAGCACAGCGCGGTGCAGCGTGGCCTGGACCTGAGCCTGCGGATTCCCGAGGACATGCGCGACTTGCAGGTGCAAGGCGATCCGACACGGATCCGGCAGATTCTGGTCAATCTGGTGGGCAACGCCTTGAAGTTCACCGAGCGCGGTCGGGTCAGCATCGAGGCGCAATGGCAGTCGCTGGATCACGAATTGCTCTGGTTCACCTGCTCGGTGCGCGACAGCGGCATCGGGATTTCGTCGCAGAGTCTGGAGTTGATGTTCAATGCCTTCCAGCAGGCCGACAGTTCGATTTCCCGGCGCTATGGCGGCACCGGCCTCGGTCTGCCAATCGCCCGCACCCTGGCCGAACGCATGGGCGGGACGTTGCGGGCGCAAAGTGAAGAAGGCCTGGGGTCGGTGTTCACCCTGGAAATTCCGCTGGCCCTCTATAAGCAGACGGCGCCCCCACTGACGGCACCGCGCGCCGCCAGTGGCAACGGGCATGGCGAGGGACGCAATGTGTTGCTGGTCGAGGACAATCCGGTCAATCAGACGGTCATCGAAGCCATGCTGCGCAGCCTCGGCTTTAGCGTCAGCGTCGCCACCGATGGCGCGCAAGCCGTGCGCAGCGCCGAGGGCAATGATTTCGAAGTGATTCTGATGGACTGCCGCCTGCCGATCATCGACGGTTACGAAGCGACCCGGCAGATCCGCCAACTGCCCGGACGCGGCAAGGTGCCAATCATCGCGCTGACCGCCAATGCCTTGCAGGGCGACCGCGAAACCTGCCTGTCGGCGGGCATGAACGATTACCTGGCGAAGCCGTTCAAACGCAATGACCTACAACAGATTCTGCAGCGCTGGGTGCAGTAGTGACGGTTTTTCGACCATCTGCGACTGGCGTGAAAAGCGAAAGTGCGGCAGTCTTAGGCACCCGAACAAGCCTCAAAAGAGGCTTGAATAAAAATTTCAGTGCACAAGTGTACATTCATGTCCTTGGTGCTGTGACTTTCACCACAACGCAATAGTCTATGAGTAGGCTGCCGGTACGAGGCATGAACGCGTCGATCGGCCGGGAAGATTTGCCCCACCTGCCGCATGGGATTATTGAGGAGCTCGCATGACCAAACAAAACGCCTTTACTCGGGAAGATCTGCTGCGCTGCAGTCGCGGTGAGCTGTTCGGCCCAGGTAACGCGCAACTGCCCGCCCCGAACATGCTGATGGTGGATCGCATCACCCTGATCAGCGAAGAAGGCGGCAAGTACGGCAAAGGTGAATTGGTCGCCGAGCTGGATATCAACCCTGACCTGTGGTTCTTCGCGTGCCACTTCGAAGGCGATCCGGTGATGCCGGGCTGCTTGGGTCTGGACGCCATGTGGCAACTGGTCGGCTTCTTCTTGGGCTGGCAAGGCCTGCCGGGCCGCGGCCGTGCGCTGGGTTCGGGCGAAGTGAAATTCTTCGGCCAGGTCCTGCCGACCGCCAAGAAAGTCACCTACAACATTCATATCAAACGCGTCCTCAAGGGCAAGCTGAACCTGGCCATCGCCGATGGTTCGGTGACTGTCGACGGTCGCGAAATCTACACCGCCGAAGGCCTTCGCGTCGGCGTGTTCACCTCCACTGACAACTTCTAAGGGTTATTCGCATGCGCCGCGTCGTTATCACTGGTCTGGGCATTGTTTCGTGCCTGGGCAATGACAAAGAGACCGTCTCCGCTAACCTGCGTGCAAGCCGCCCTGGCATCCGGTTCAACCCGGAATATGCTGAAATGGGTCTGCGTAGCCAGGTTTCCGGCTCCATCGACCTCAACCTTGAAGAACTGATCGATCGCAAGATCTATCGTTTCGTCGGCCACGCAGCGGCTTACGCCTACCTGGCCATGAAAGACGCGATCACTGACTCCGGCCTGACCGAAGAGCAAGTGTCCAACCCGCGTACCGGCCTGATCGCCGGCTCGGGCGGCGCGTCGACCCTGAACCAGATGGAAGCGCTGGACATCCTGCGCGAGAAAGGCGTGAAGCGCGTGGGCCCATACCGCGTCACGCGGACCATGAGCAGCACCGTTTCCGCGTGCCTGGCCACGCCGTTCAAGATCAAGGGCCTGAACTACTCCATCGCTTCTGCCTGCGCCACCAGTGCTCACTGCATCGGTACCGCCATGGAACAGATCCAGATGGGTAAACAGGACATCGTCTTCGCCGGTGGCGGTGAAGAAGAACACTGGAGCCAGTCGTTCCTGTTCGACGCGATGGGCGCCCTGTCCAGCAAGCGTAACGACACCCCGGAACAAGCCTCGCGCGCTTACGACGCCGACCGTGACGGTTTCGTCATCGCTGGCGGTGGCGGCATGGTCGTGGTTGAAGAGCTGGAACATGCTCTGGCCCGTGGCGCCAAGATCTACGCCGAAATCGTTGGCTACGGCGCAACGTCCGACGGCTACGACATGGTTGCCCCAAGCGGCGAAGGCGCGATCCGTTGCATGCAAATGGCAATGTCCACCGTCGACACCCCGATCGACTACCTGAACACCCACGGCACCTCGACTCCGGTCGGCGACGTTGCGGAAATGAAAGGTGTGCGTGAAGTGTTCGGCGACAAGGCACCAGCGATCAGCTCGACCAAGAGCCTGTCCGGTCACTCCCTGGGCGCCGCCGGCGTTCACGAAGCGATCTACTGCATGCTGATGATGGAAGGCAACTTCATTGCCGGTTCCGCCAACATCGACGAGCTGGACCCTGAAGTGGCCGATCTGCCGGTGCTGACCAAGACCCGCGAGAACGCCACCATCAACACCGTGATGAGCAACAGCTTCGGCTTCGGCGGCACCAACGCCACGCTGGTACTGAAGCGCTGGGAAGGCAAGTAATTCCCCACGCTTGAGCCACACCTGAAAACGCCCCGACTGGTTCGGGGCGTTTTTTTGTCTGAAATAAATGGCAGTTACACCGTAAAACCCTGTGGGAGCGAGCCTGCTCGCTCCCACAAGTGGCCTTGCGGAGCATCTGAAAATGAAACTTCTGTCATGCAACTTCCCGCCCTGCGACCGAATGTCGCGGGTTTAGCGGGCTGCAGCACTGTTGCAAAAACCGCAACAACACCTTGCACAAATCAAGCGTTTACTTAGCAAGCTAACAAATCATATAAAAGAGTCCTGCACACGCCTTGCTGCAGATAACTTGAGATTTGGAGCTAGCAGATGACTGTAAAAGTAACTGAACGCGACGATTCACACATGTCCCATGAAGGCGTAGCCGCCGGTGTACGGATCTGGGATGTGCATCAACAAGACTTGCTGGTCGGCATGTTCCACAACGAGATCGATGCCCACAACTACAAGGCCGAACTCGAACTGCAAGAACAGCAACGGGATCTGAAATCCGCTTAGCGAATATTGAACTTGTGGCGAGGGAGCTTGCTCCCGCTGGGGCGCAAAGCGGCCCTGTTCTTTAACTCAAGAGCAGGGCCCGTTAAGCAGTCCAGCGGGAGCAAGCTCCCTCGCCACAATGTGTCGTTGTTACAGCTTTATCGGTTTACCACATCAGGTCATCAGGGATCTGATAGGCCGCGTACGGATCGTCCTCGGCGTTGACCTCTTCGGTCTGCACATTGAGCTGCACGATGCGCTGCGGATCGCGCTCCTGGATCTTCAGGGCCGCTTCACGGGGGATCACTTCATAGCCGCCGCCATGGTGCACGATGGCCAGCGAACCGCTGCTGAGCTTGTTGCGCATCAGCGTGTTGACCGAGATACGCTTGACCTTTTTGTCGTCGACGAAGTTGTAGTAGTCCTCGGTGTTCAGCTTCGGCAGACGCGAGACTTCAATCAACTGTTTGACCTGCGCGGCACGCGCCTTGGCCTCGGCTTTCTCTTGCTGCTGACGGTTCAGCTCCTGATCGCGCTTGACCTTCTCGGCCATGGCTTCCTGCGCGGCACGCTGCTGCGAATCATCCAGCTCGGCCTGCCCCTTGTGGGCCAGACGCTGTTGCTTCTGCTTGTCTTTGCTGACCTGCTTGGCCTGCTTTTGGTTGACCAGGCCTGCTTTGAGCAACTGGTCGCGAAGGGAAAGGCTCATTAATGCTTACTCACTTGGGCAACGGCTCAGCCGCAGCTGGGCACATTCTTTTCCTGGCGTTTGGCTTCACCCCACAGGGCGTCCAACTCTTCGAGGGTGCAATCTTCCATGGGACGACGGGTGTCGCGCAATGCCTGTTCGATAAAACGGAAACGTCTTTCAAACTTGGCGTTGGCACCGCGCAGCGCGGTTTCTGGATCGACCTTCAGATGCCGGGCCAGGTTGACCACGGAAAACAGCAGATCGCCGATCTCGTCGGCCACCGCTTGCGGATCGTTTTCGGACATGGCTTCGAGCACTTCATCAAGCTCCTCGCGCACCTTGTCCAGCACCAGCAGTGCATCCGGCCAGTCGAAACCGACTTGTCCGGCGCGCTTTTGCAACTTGGCCGAACGCGACAGCGCCGGCAGCGTGGCTGGCACATCATCGAGCAGTGACAGTTGCTGCGGCGCGGCGGACTTCTCCGCACGCTCTTCGGCCTTGATCTCCTCCCAGCGCTGCTTGACCTGTTCTTCGCTCAAACGCGGCACGTCCAGCGGCGCATACAGATCCCCGGTGGGGAACACGTGCGGATGACGGCGGATCAGCTTGCGGGTGATGCTGTCGATCACGCCGGCAAATTCGAAGCGCCCTTCTTCCCGGGCCAACTGACTGTAATAGACGACCTGAAACAGCAGATCGCCCAACTCGCCCTGCAAGTGATCGAAGTCGCCGCGCTCGATGGCATCGGCCACTTCGTAGGCTTCCTCAAGGGTATGCGGGACGATGGTCGCGTAGGTTTGCTTGATGTCCCACGGGCAACCGTACTGCGGGTCGCGCAGACGGCTCATCAGGTGGAGCAGGTCTTCAAGGCTGTACATACAAAATCTCATTCAACCGTGTAGGAGCTGCCGCAGGCTGCGATCTTTTGATCCTAAAAACAACGTCAAAAGATCGCAGCCTGCGGCAGCTCCTACAGGGGACCGCGTTATGGGGTACGGTTACGCCGCGTCTCGATGATGTTCGGCAACTGCGAAATCCGCCCCAGCAAGCGTCCCAGCGCATCCAGCCCGGGGATCTCGATGGTCAGGGACATCAGCGCGGTGTTGTCCTCCTTGTTCGAGCGGGTGTTGACCGCCAGCACGTTGATGCGCTCGTTGAGCAGCACCTGCGACACGTCACGCAGCAGACCGGAACGGTCGTAGGCGCGGATGACGATGTCCACCGGATAGGTGAGCACCGGCACCGGGCCCCAGCTGACCTGGATGATCCGCTCTGGCTCGCGCCCGCCGAGTTGCAGCACCGAGGCGCAGTCCTGACGGTGAATGCTCACACCGCGCCCCTGGGTGATGTAACCGACAATCGCATCACCCGGCAGCGGCTGGCAGCAGCCGGCCATCTGCGTCATCAGGTTGCCGACGCCCTGAATCTGGATGTCGCCACGCTTGCCCGGCTTGTAACCGGTGGCCTTGCGCGGGATCAGCTCCAGCTGTTCGTTGCCGCGTTCCGGCTCGACCAGTTGCTGCGCCAGGTTGACCAGTTGCGCCAGACGCAGGTCGCCGGCACCGAGGGCGGCGAACATGTCTTCGGCGGTTTTCATGTTGGCCTTTTCGGCCAGCTTGTCGAAATCCACCGCCGGCAGACCGAGACGATTGAGCTCGCGTTCGATCAGGGTTTTACCGGCCGCCACGTTCTGGTCACGAGCCTGCAGCTTGAACCAGTGAACGATCTTCGCCCGCGCCCGCGAGGTGGTGACGTAGCCCAGGTTCGGGTTCAGCCAGTCGCGGCTCGGGGTGCCGTGTTTGCTGGTGATGATCTCGACCTGTTCACCGGTCTGCAGGCTGTAGTTGAGCGGTACGATGCGGCCGTTGATCTTCGCGCCACGGCAGTTGTGACCGATTTCGGTGTGCACGCGGTAGGCGAAGTCCAGCGGCGTCGCGCCCTTGGGCAAGTCGATGGCGTGGCCGTCGGGGGTGAAGATGTAGACCCGGTCCGGTTCGATATCGACCCGCAGCTGTTCGGCCAGACCACCGATGTCGCCCAGTTCTTCGTGCCACTCGAGAACCTGCCGCAGCCAGGAGATTTTCTCTTCGTAGTGGTTGGAACCGGATTTGACGTCGGTGCCCTTGTAGCGCCAGTGCGCGCAGACACCGAGCTCGGCCTCTTCGTGCATCGAATGCGTACGGATCTGGACCTCAAGCACCTTGCCTTCAGGACCGATCACGGCGGTGTGCAGCGAGCGGTAGCCGTTCTCTTTCGGGTTGGCGATGTAGTCGTCGAATTCTTTCGGAATGTGCCGCCACAGGGTGTGGACGATACCGAGCGCGGTGTAGCAATCGCGCATTTCCGGCACCAGCACGCGCACGGCGCGCACGTCGTAGATCTGGCTGAATTCCAGACCCTTGCGCTGCATTTTGCGCCAGATCGAATAGATGTGTTTGGCCCGGCCGCTGATGTCGGCATCGACGCCGGTGGCCTGCAATTCGTCCTTGAGCTGGGTCATCACGTCGCTGATGAAGCGCTCACGGTCCAGCCGCCGCTCGTGGAGCAACTTGGCGATCTGTTTGTATTGATCGGGCTCCAGGTAACGGAAGGACAAGTCCTCCAGTTCCCATTTGATATGACCGATGCCCAGGCGATGCGCGAGCGGCGCATAGATGTCGAAGACTTCCCGGGCGACCCGGTTGCGCTTCTCGTCGTCTGCGGTTTTCACCGCGCGGATCGCACAGGTGCGCTCGGCGAGTTTGATCAGTGCGACGCGCACGTCGTCGACCATCGCCACCAGCATCTTGCGCAGGTTTTCCACCTGGCCCTGGGTGCCCATCACCATCGACTGGCGCGGGCTGAGGCTGGCACTGATCGCCGCCATGCGCTGCACGCCGTCGATCAGCTTGGCCACCACCGGACCGAAGCGCTGGCCGACTGCCGCGAGTTCGATCTGGCCCTCACGTACGCCGCGATACAGGACCGCAGCGACCAGCGAATCCTGATCGAGCTTGAGGTCAGCGAGAATTTCGGCGATTTCCAGGCCTGTACTGAAACTGCCGGTGCCTTCGGCCCACAGGTTCTTCTTGGCATTGGACTGTTGTTCGGCCTCGCGAGCGAACTCGCAGGCTTCTTTCAAGGCTTCGCGATCCAGTGCCATGTCGACACTGACCGCGTGATCGAGCCAAGCCTCGAGATTGATACTGCCGTCAGTGTTGATCGGCTGGTGTGCTCTCACCTGTACCATCTTGCTTTACCTTCCCTACGACGCAGATTCAATGCGTCAAATCGCTGATCCTTATTGCCCGTTTGCGCTCGCGGGGCTAAAGCGAGCGCTGCGCGGACAGATCAGGCGGATTCAGACGAGCCATCCTGGCTCGCTTCAAATAACGCCATGGCCTCGACATGCGCCGTCTGAGGAAACATATCGAGAATCCCGGCACGTTTTAACCGGTAGCCCTGCTTGATCAATTCGACCGTATCGCGCGCCAGAGTTGCAGGGTTGCACGACACATACACCAACCGTTCGGCACCCAGGGTCGCGAGCTTGCGCACCACCTCGAAAGCACCGTCACGCGGTGGGTCCAAGAGTACCGCAGAAAAGCCGTTTGCGATCCACTGGGCATCGGTCAAAGGCTGGGATAAATCGGCTTGAAAAAACTTTGTGTTATGCAAATTGTTACTAGCGGCGTTCGCAGCGGCACGGTCGACCATGGTCTGCACGCCCTCCACCGCCACCACTTCACGCACACGTTTGGCCAGCGGCAGGGCGAAGTTGCCCAGGCCGCAGAACAGGTCCAGCACGCGCTCGTCGGCACGCGGTTTCAGCCAGTCCAGCGCCTGCGCCACCATCGCCTCGTTGACCCCGGCGTTGACCTGAATGAAATCCCCCGGCCGCCAGGCCAGGTCCAGGTCCCACTGTTCCAGGCGATAGCCCAGCGACTGGGTGGCATCCACCGGTTGCGGTTCGCCTTCGCCATGCAGCCACAGTTGCGCTTCATGGAACTGGCAGAAGTCCTTGAGAATCGTCAGATCCGCTTCGGACAACGGCGCCATGTGCCGCAACAGCACGGCCAGCGATGAACCGCTGAACAACTCGACATGGCCCAGCGCTTGCGGTTTGCTCAGGCGACGGAGCATCTCCGGCAAACGGGTCATGATCGGTTGCAAGGGCTGTACCAGCACCGGGCATTCGCTGATCGCGACAATGTCCTGGCTGCCGGCGGCGCGAAAACCGACTTCGAGTTTCTTCGCCTTCATGTCCCAGCGCACGGCGATCCGCGCGCGACGGCGATAGCCGAACTCCGGGCCGCTCAATGGTGCGGCCCATTCTTCAGGCGCGATACCGGCGACCTTCGACAATTGCTCGGCGAGCATGCGCTGTTTCAGGGCAAGCTGTTCGGCGTGGGGCAAATGTTGCACGCTGCAACCGCCGCAGCGGCCGGCGTGTGGGCAGGCGGCCGGACGGCGCACGTCGCTGGCCTTGAACACGCGCTCGGTGCGCGCCTCGACCACTTTGCCGTGGGCGCCGAGCACCCGCGCCTCGACCTCTTCACCCGCCAGGGCGCCAAGGACGAACCAGGTGCGGCCTTCAAAAAACGCGATACCGCGACCGTCATTGGCCAGGCGCTCGATGTTCAGGCGCTGCTTCTTGCCGGTCGGAATTTGCGCGGCCTTGCTACCGCCGGTGGGCTGGAAGCGCAAGCCTCTCTCGTGCTTGGCCATCAGTTGGCCGCGTCGAAAATGCCGGTCGACAGGTAACGGTCGCCACGGTCACAGATGATCGCGACGATCACCGCGTTTTCAACTTCTTTGGACAGGCGCAGCATCGCTGCCACCGCACCGCCCGAGGACACGCCACAGAAGATGCCTTCTTCGCGGGCCAACCGTCGGGTGACGTCCTCGGCTTCGCTTTGCGCCATGTCGACAATGCGGTCGACGCGGTCGGCCTGATAGATCTTCGGCAGGTATTCCTGCGGCCAGCGACGGATACCGGGAATGGCCGAGCCTTCCATCGGTTGCAGACCGACGATCTGCACGCTGGCGCTCTGCTCTTTCAAGTAGCGCGAGACGCCCATGATGGTGCCGGTGGTGCCCATGGAGCTGACGAAATGGGTGATGGTGCCCTGGGTCTGGCGCCAGATTTCCGGGCCGGTGGTGGTGTAGTGCGCTTCCGGATTGTCGCCGTTGGCGAACTGATCGAGCACCTTGCCACGGCCTTCGGCTTCCATCCGCTGAGCGAGATCGCGAGCGCCTTCCATGCCCTCTTCCTGGCTGACCAGAATCAGCTCGGCACCGTACGCGGTCATCGCTGCCTTGCGCTCGGCGCTGGAGTTGTCCGGCATGATCAGGATCATCTTGTAACCCTTGATCGCGGCGGCCATGGCCAGGGCGATGCCGGTGTTGCCCGAAGTCGCTTCGATCAGCGTATCGCCGGCGTGGATCTGCCCGCGCAGTTCGGCACGGGTGATCATCGACAGCGCCGGACGGTCCTTGACCGAACCCGCCGGGTTGTTCCCTTCGAGCTTGAGCAATAGGGTGTTGCTGGTGGCACCGGGCAGGCGCTGCAAACGCACCAGCGGAGTGTTGCCGACGCAATCGGCGATGGTTGGGTACTGCAGGGTCATGGCGTATTCGCAATCCAGACGTGCGGGGGCGACTATCATAACGGCAAACCTGCGCGGGCCATATCACGCAAAGTGCGGTGCTTATGGTTTCTGGGAATAAGCAGTAAAAGTCTTGCCAGCGGTGAGACTTTTGAGTTGAGACGATGCGACTGGCCTCATCGCTGGCAAGCCAGCGATGGTGTCGGGACTGACAGCGCCGTCATCAGCAAGCAGTCGCAGATTGAGCCGCAACCCAGCCCCGGTATTCTCCGCCCACAACATCCCGCCCTGGCGTTGCACCGCATTCCTCGCAATGCTCAAGCCCAACCCGAACCCGCCATCTCCCGGGCGCGAGCCGTCGAGGCGGGTGAATGGCGAGAAGATCCGTTGCAGATCGCCCTCGGCCACGCCACCGCCCTGATCTTCCAGCCACAAATGCCAGTGATCGCCATCACGCCGTCCATCGAGGCGCACGATGCCGCCCTCGGGCGAATGACGAATGGCGTTGCGCAGAATGTTCTCCAGCGCCTGCGCCAGGGTATTGAGGTGGCCGCGCACCCAGCACGACGCCGGCAGCGCGCACTGCAATTGCAGGCTCGGCCAGCCGCTTTCATAGCAGGCGTTGTCGGTAAGCATTTCCCACAGCGCCTGAATCTGGATCGCCTCGTCCGGCAGCGGTGCACGCTCGGTGTCGAGCCAGGCCAGTTGCAGAGTGTCTTCGACCAGGCGCTGCATGCCGTCGACTTCACGGCCGATGCGCTCGCGCAGTTGCCGCAGATCCTGCTCGCTTTCACTGGCCACCCGCAGCCGGCTCAGCGGCGTGCGCAGTTCATGGGACAGGTCGCGCAGCAACTGCTGTTGAAAGGCGACGCTGGATTGCAGGCGTTCGGACATCGAGTCGAAGGCCCGGGCCAGTTCGCCGAGTTCGTCCGGGCGCTGGGTGATGCCACTCGACAGGCGCACATTCAATTGATCGGCGCGCCAGGCGTTGGCCTGCTCGCGCAAGTTGTTCAGCGGCACCACCAGCAAGCGATACAGGCCGACGCACAGCAGCAAGGTGAACAGCCCCGGAATCACGCCGTTGGTGATCACTCGCCAGAACACCCGGTATTTCCCCGGCAGGAAACGCTCGGGCAGCTCGATCACCAGACTGCCGGCGGAGGGGTCCCGGGGAAACGGCACGCGCAGCCACGGCCGGCTTTTCTTGTGAATCGGCCAATCCAGGCCGCGCAAAAAGGTCAGGTGCTGGATTTCCTGCTCACTCAACGGATCGCTGCTCAACGATTGCAGGTTGCGGTCGATCACCCCGACCCAACCCGCCTCGCGCAATTCCATGCTCTGCAACCAATTATCGATCCCGTCACGCTCGCCGCGCTGCCACGCCCGCTCGGCTTCGGCGGCATAACGGCTGAGGGTGCCGCGCGCCTCGTCGGAGAGGAACTGGTTGCGCTCCTCCATGTAACGCCCCCACGACCAGCTCAGCCAGATCATCAGCAGACAGAACGCCACCAGCAGACACGCCAGCTTCCAGAACAGCGAGTGCCGCCCCGGCAGGTCAGAGAGTTTCATCGGGTGCACTCAGCACATAACCCTTGCCCCACACCGTGCGCACTTCCCGCTCGGCGTAACCGATGGCCTTGAGTTTGCGGCGGATCTGGCTGATGTGCATGTCGAGGCTGCGGTCGTGTGGCGCGTAGCCGCGTTGCAGAACGTGCTGATAGAGGAAAGCCTTGCTCAGCACTTCCTCGTCGTGGCGATTGAGCGTTTCCAGCAGACGGTATTCGCTGCGGGTCAGGTCGGCGGCCTGTTGGTTATAAAAGACGTCGCACTGCGCATCGTCAAAATGCAGCCCGCCACTGAGGCTGGGCAGCGCAATCGCTGGCGGACGTCGATCCAGCGCCACGCGACGCAGGATCGCCTCGATCCGCACATGCAGCTCGGCCATGCTGAACGGCTTGGGCAGGTAATCGTCGGCCCCCAGGCGGAAACCGCTGATGCGATCGGCCTCGGCGCCCAGGGCCGACATCAGCAGCACCGGCGTCGAATGGCTCTGGCGCAATTGCGTCAGCACCTTCAGGCCATCGAGCCCGGGCAACAGAATGTCCATCAGCACCACGTCGAACGGCTGGTGGCGGGCAATGTTCAGACCGTCCTGACCGTTCTGGCACCAGGTCACCGCAAAGCCGCTACGGCCCAGATGTTCGTGAAGGTAGGCACCCAGGACCGGGTCGTCCTCGATAGCAAGAATGCGTGGCGGAGAGGCGGAAACAGAAGTCATGAGTATCTGCAAATAATTCTCAGTTGAGCGATTATTCAAGATTGCCCGCCATCGGGCAACCCAAGGTTGACTGGCGGGACAAACGAGCCGGACCCTGCCGACCGATGCCGAGATGATTTTTCCGAAGATTGCCTGCCTGCAAATCGCTACACTGCGCCAATGCCGCGTGCCGGACGCACGTGCGAGTCAACAGTTCAGCGGGATGCAGGAGATGGGTGTGCTCAAGAAACTGGGAATCAAAGGTCGCGTATTGTTGCTGACCCTGTTGCCGACCAGCCTCATGGCGTTGGTGCTCGGGGGCTACTTCACCTGGATGCAACAGTCCGACCTGCAGACCCAATTGATGCAGCGCGGCGAGATGATCGCCGAACAGCTGGCACCGCTGGTGGCGCCCGCCATGGGCCACGGCAACACCGATCTGCTGGAACGCATCGCCACCCAGTCCCTTGAACAGCCTGACGTGCGCGCCGTCACCTTCCTCGCCCCTGACCGCACACCGCTGGCGCACGCCGGCCCGACCATGCTCAATCAGGCCCCCAGCGGCGACAGCGCGCTGTTGCAACGGCGCAGCGGCAATGACGCCACCCGCTACCTGATGCCGGTGTTCGGCAAGCATCGCAATCTGGCCGGCGACGTGATCCCGCAAGAATCCGAGCGCCTGCTCGGCTGGGTCGAACTGGAGCTGTCGCACAATGGCATGCTGCTGCGCGGCTATCGCAGCCTGTTTGCCAGCCTGCTGTTGATTGCCGCGGGCCTTGCCGGCGCCGCCCTGCTCGCATTGCGCATGGGCCGCACGATCAACCGCCCGCTGAGCCAGATCAAACACGCGGTCGCCCAGCTCAAGGACGGTCATCTGGAAACCCGCCTGCCACCGCTCGGCAGCCAGGAGCTGGACGAGTTGGCTTCGGGCATCAACCGCATGGCCGGCACCCTGCAGAACGCCCGCGAAGAACTGCAGCACAGCGTCGATCAGGCCACCGAAGACGTCCGGCAGAACCTGGAAACCATCGAGATCCAGAACATCGAACTGGACCTTGCGCGCAAAGAGGCGCTGGAAGCGAGCCGGATCAAATCCGAATTCCTCGCCAACATGAGCCATGAGATCCGCACCCCGCTCAATGGCATTCTCGGCTTCACGCATCTACTGCAGAAAAGCGAACTGACCCCGCGCCAGCTCGACTATCTGGGCACCATCGAGAAATCCGCCGACAGCCTGCTGGGGATCATCAACGAGATCCTCGACTTCTCGAAAATCGAGGCCGGCAAACTGGTGCTCGACCATATTCCATTCAACCTGCGCGACCTGTTGCAGGACACCCTGACGATTCTGGCGCCAGCCGCCCACGCCAAACAATTGGAGCTGGTGAGTCTGGTGTACCGCGACACGCCGCTGTCGCTGGTCGGCGATCCGCTGCGCCTGAAGCAGATCCTCACCAACCTGGTCAGCAACGCGATCAAGTTCACCCGCGAAGGCACCATCGTTGCCCGCGCCATGCTCGAAGAAGAGCACGAAGACAGCGTGCAACTGCGCATCAGCATTCAGGACACCGGCATCGGCCTGTCGAGTCAGGATGTGCGCGCGCTGTTCCAGGCCTTCAGTCAGGCCGACAATTCGTTGTCGCGCCAACCCGGCGGCACCGGCCTGGGGCTGGTGATCTCCAAGCGGTTGATCGAACAGATGGGCGGCGAAATCGGCGTCGACAGCACCCCGGGCGAAGGCTCGGAATTCTGGATCAGCCTGAGCCTGCCGAAAACCCGCGACGACACCGAAGACCTGCCGGGCCCGCCGCTGCTCGGGCGCCGGGTCGCGGTGCTGGAAAGTCACGAACTGGCGCGTCAGGCGCTGCAGCATCAACTGGAAGACTGTGGCCTCGATGTCACGCCCTTCAACACCCTGGAAAGCCTGACCAACGGCGTCACCGGCGCACATCAGACCGATCAGGCGATCGACCTCGCCGTGCTCGGCATCACTAGCAACGACATGCTTCCGGAGCGCCTGAACCAGCACATCTGGGACCTCGAACACCTGGGCTGCAAAGTCCTGGTGTTGTGCCCGACCACCGAACAGACACTGTTCCATCTGTCGGTGCCAAACCCGCACAGTCAACTGCAGGCGAAACCGGCGTGCACGCGCAAACTGCGCCGGGCCCTGGCGGACCTGGCCAACCCGCGCCAGCCACGCAACGAACCGGGCGAACCGCTATCGAGCCGCGCGCCGAAAGTGCTGTGTGTCGACGACAACCCGGCCAACCTGTTACTGGTGCAGACACTACTCGAAGACATGGGCGCCAAGGTCCTGGCCGTGGAAAGCGGCTATGCGGCGGTCAAAGCGGTGCAGAGCGAATCCTTCGATCTGGTGCTGATGGACGTGCAGATGCCGGGCATGGACGGACGCCAGACCACGGAAACCATCCGCCAGTGGGAAAGCGAACGGCATTGCACGCCGCTGCCCATCGTCGCCCTCACCGCCCACGCCATGGCCAACGAAAAACGCGCGTTGCTGCAAAGTGGCATGGACGACTACCTGACCAAACCGATCAGCGAGCGGCAACTGGCGCAAGTGGTGTTGAAGTGGACCGGTCTGGCCTTGCGCAATCAAGGACCGGAACGGACCATCGACAGCGCGGCGGGCAGCCATGAACTGCCGGTGCTCGACCACGAAGAAGGCCTGCGCCTGGCCGCCGGCAAGGCCGACCTCGCAGCAGACATGCTGGCGATGCTGCTCGCTTCGCTGGAAGCCGACCGCGAAGCCATTCACGCCGCCAGCGAAGCCCGTGACCAGAACGCGCTGATCGAGCGTGTGCATCGCCTGCACGGTGCCACCCGGTATTGCGGCGTACCGCAACTGCGCGCGGCCTGTCAGCGCAGTGAAACCCTGCTCAAACAGGGCGACCCGAAAGCGGTGGCGGCGCTCGAAGAGCTCGAGCGCGCGATCAATCGCCTCGCGGCGCAGGCCAGGATCAGCGCCTGATCCACGGCAATGTCGCGCTTGCCGTCCCACGCTAAAGTGAGGGCGGGTCAACACTGGCCCGCCATCCCGCTCCAGGAGGAATGCATGCGCACGATCGTTTTCAGCAGCCAGACCTACGACCGCGACAGTTTCCTCGCCGCTGACTGCCCGGCCGCTATCGAGCTGCACTTTCAGCCGGCCCGGCTCAGTCTCGACACCGCGGCCCTGGCCGAGCAGCACGAAGTGGTCTGCGCGTTCATCAACGATGACCTCAGTGCGCCGGTGCTGGAGCGTCTCGCCGCCGGCGGCACGGGGCTGATCGCTCTGCGCTCGGCGGGTTACAACCACGTCGACCTGGTTGCAGCGAAACGCCTGGGGCTGGCCGTGGTGCGGGTTCCGGCCTACTCGCCGCATGCCGTGGCCGAACATGCGGTGGCGCTGATCCTCGCCCTGAATCGACGCCTGCACCGCGCCTACAACCGCACCCGCGAAGGGGATTTCAGCCTGCACGGCCTGACCGGTTTCGATCTGGTGGGCAAGACCGTCGGGATCGTCGGCACCGGACAGATTGGCGCCACGTTCGCGAAAATCATGCACGGTTTCGGTTGTGAATTGCTGGCCTACGATCCGTTTCCCAACCCCGAGGTGGTGGCGTTGGGCGCACGTTATCTGAGCCTGCCGGAGCTGCTCGCGCAGTCGCGAATCATCAGCCTGCACTGCCCGCTCAACGCGCAGAGCAAACATTTGATCAACCGTCATTCACTGGCGCATCTGCAACCGGGGGCGATGCTGATCAACACCGGACGCGGCGGTCTGGTGGACACGCCAGCACTAATTGACGCGTTGAAGGACGGTCAACTCGGCTATCTGGGACTGGATGTCTATGAAGAAGAGGCGCAACTGTTTTTCGAGGATCGCTCCGACCTGCCGTTGCAGGACGATGTGCTGGCGCGCTTGCTGACCTTCCCCAACGTGATCATCACCGCGCACCAGGCGTTTCTGACCCATGAGGCCCTGGGCGCGATTGCCGCGACCACCTTGCACAACATCGCGACCTGGGCTGCAGGTGCGCCGCAGAACCAGGTCGAAGGTTGAAGGTTGAAGGTTTGTCGAATTATTTCGGCGACAGCGAAGAGGCCAGGATCAGCAGCGCCAGCCAGCCAAAACCGAAAAAGCGTTGCTTCATCGAGTGGCCGTTACGCAGCAGGAACCAGACAAAGACCATCGGCAACAGGAACACCATGATCTTCAACCAGCCTTCCACCGGACGCGAGCCGTCGGCGTTGGGCTGGACTTGAGGGACTGGCGCGGATTGCCGACGACGGCGACCGACTGCGGCCGGTAGAACTTTCGGCGCCGGCTCAGGCGCCGGTGGCAGGACAAAAGCCTCGGGCACGGATTTGTTACGTGGCAGGCTGCCAAATGAAATCGTGGTCGCTGCTTGCGCCGGGCTGTGCTCGTGCTGCTGCGCCATCGGAGCACCACAATGAATGCACGCCTTTACTTCCGAGCTGATGCTCCGCTTGCATTCATAACATTCAATCAGCGCCATGTTCCGTTCCCTCAGAGTGAAGGGCGGCAGTTTGCCATGAGCGCCGGCCGATTTGAACCGGATCGAAGGTCGCACGCGTACGCCATCCTGCAATCAAGCCCGTGCTAGCATGTCGCGCATATTTGGAGGACCCATGGTCGAACACGATTTCCGCTACACCCTGATGAACCCGCAACACACCCTCACCGAATGCCGCGCCCTTGTACCGGGCCGCTATCAGGTCACCGGCAATGGTGGCTCGATCCGCAACGGTGACGTCCTGTTGGTCACCCTCAAAGGCAGCAAGGACTTGTCCATGCGCCTGACCGTCGACACTGTGCGCCACCTGATCAATCCGCCGGGCCAATGGACCGCGATGACCTCCGGCCCGGTATTCGGCGAACTGGCGATCCACACCTGGCAGGTCAACTGCGACAGCTGCGCCAAAGAGCTGAACTTCGAATTCGCGGTGGACGCCAAGCTGGGCAAGCCTGCCGAGAAACCGGCCGCCACCGCGCGCATCGCCGAGCTGGGCTGGAAAGCCGTCGGTGACAAGCACCTGTGCCCGAAATGCCAGGAGCCTGCGTGATGAAACGCCTTGCCCTGCCCCTGCTGGTCGGTGCCGCTCTGGTGGGCTGTGCTGCAGAGCCTGTGCAATTGCAGCAAAACCGCAGCTACATTCTGGAGTGGATCGGCGAGCGGCCGTTGATGGATTACAGCCACCTGACCGTGACCCTCGGCGACGATGGTCGTGCTTACGGCAACGGCGGCTGCAACCACTGGTTCGCGCCGTACACCCTCGACGGCGACAAGCTGAGCTTCGGCCCGATCGGCAAGACCCGCAAACTCTGCGCGCCGGCGCTGATGGAGCAGGAACAACGCTTCCTGCAGGCGCTGCAAGGCGTCGAACGCTGGGACATCTCGCCGATCGAGCAGATGCGCTTCTGGCCGGCTGAAGGCAAGCCGCTGCGCTGGTGGCTGGAAGAGGGTTAACCCCCTCCTGCTGCTGAGACTACCCTGTGGCGAGGGGATTTATCCCCGATGGGTCGCGGAGCGCCCCCCTTCGGAGGCTCAGGATAAACCGAGCTCTCGGGTTTCAGGGCTGCTGCGCAGCCCATCGGGGATAAATCCCCTCACCACAAAACCTCACTTACCCTACTTTGTAGCCTGCAACGCCTCCAGCTTGGCCATCACCCCCGCCGCCGTCTGCTCGCCCATCAACTGTTCGCGCACCTTGCCCTTGTTGTCGATGATGTAGGTCACCGGCAACGCTTCACTGCGCGGCAGGTCGAACAGGTCCGCCGGATCCTGCGCCAGCACGGTGAACTTGATGCCCAGCTTCTCGCTGGCAGACTTGAGATCCTCGCCCTGTACGTTGTCGAAGTTGACCCCGAACACGCCGATGTTCTTGCCTTTCAACTCGTCCGCCAGATGATTGAGTTCCGGAATTTCCGTGCGGCACGGGCCGCACCATTCAGCCCAGTAATTGAGCACCACCCATTGTTTGTCCAGACGCTCGGACGCGACTTTCTGACCGTTCTGGTCAATGCCGTAGTCGTTCCCGCAGCCCCCCAGCATCAACGCCCCGATTATCGTCAATGCCGCTGCCAATCGCCGTGTCATGTCATGTTCCCTGGTCAAAAATTGAATGCGCCTGCGACCCATCGCCTCTGAAGGTTCTGGATTGCGCGCTGCACAGTTAGAATAGCCGCCACTTTACGCCAGAAGCGACCCGCCATGACCGATCTGACGCTTTATCACAATCCGCGCTGCTCGAAATCCCGCGGCGCGCTGGAACTTCTTGAGGCCCGTGGCCTGACCCCGAACGTGGTGCGTTACCTGGAAACGCCGCTGGACGCCGCGCAGATCAAGGCCTTGCTTGGCAAGCTGCAGATCAGCGCGCGGCAACTGCTGCGCACCGGAGAAGATGAATACAAAATGCTTCAGCTGGCTGACACGAGCCTCAGCGAAGCGCAACTGATCGCCGCCATCGCCGAGCATCCGAAACTGATGGAACGGCCGATTCTTGAAGTCGGCGACAAGGCCGTGATCGGTCGTCCGCCGGAGCAGATCCTGGAGTTGCTGCCGTGAGCGCGCCGTACATTCTGGTGCTGTATTACAGCCGCAACGGCTCGACCAACGAGATGGCCCGGCAAATTGCCCGCGGTGTCGAACAGGCCGGCCTCGAAGCGCGTCTGCGCACCGTGCCGGCGATTTCCACCGAGTGCGAAGCCGTGGCCCCGGGCATTCCCGATGAAGGCGCACTCTACGCGACCCTCGATGACCTGAAGAACTGTGCCGGCCTGGCCCTCGGCAGCCCGACCCGCTTCGGCAACATGGCCGCGCCGCTCAAATACTTCCTCGACGGCACCAGCAACCTGTGGCTGACCGGCGCGCTGGTCGGCAAACCGGCCGGCGTGTTCACCTCAACCGCGAGCCTGCACGGCGGCCAGGAAACCACCCTGCTGTCGATGATGCTGCCACTGTTGCACCACGGCATGCTGATCACCGGCCTGCCGTACAGCGAGTCGGCGCTGCTGGAAACCCAGGGCGGCGGCACGCCGTATGGCGCCAGCCACCACGCCGGCGCGGACGGCAAAAAAGGCCTCGATCAGCACGAAATGGCGCTGTGTCGCGCCCTCGGCCTGCGTCTGGCCAAGACTGCGCAAAAGCTGGAGGGCTGAGGGTGGCGAAGAAGCCGAAAATCCTGCCCTCGATCGAGTGGCTCGAACCGCGCGTCAAGGCGATGCGGGTCATCAGCCTGCTGTGCTTCTTCGGCCTCGCCGGGCTGCTCGCCGCTTACTACCTGGTGTTCGCCGACCTGCACGGCGCGCGGCCGTGGGTGATTCTGCTGGTCGAGCTGATCCCGTGGATCGTCCTCGCACCGGCGATGATCATGGGCAGCGCCCGCGGGCATTCGTGGATGTGTTTTGTGGTGAATCTGTACTTCATCAAAGGCGCACTGGCGGCCTATGACCCGAACCGACAGCTGTTTGGTGTGCTGGAGATGGTCGCCAGCCTGGCGCTGTTCTGCTCGGCGCTGCTGTATGTGCGCTGGCGGTATCAGTTGAATCGCAAGCTGGCTGGCGAGGGCGAGATCAGCGTCGCCTGATCTGACGCCTTCGCGAGCAGGCTCGCTCCCACATTTGAAATGTATTCCCTCTGTGGGAGCGAGCCTGCTCGCGAATGGGGCGACGCGGTCTTAATGGTTGACGGTGTACGCGAGCATCATCGAGAGCTGGCTCATCGGCCGCCCGCCGCTCTGTTCATGCCACTGGTTGAACGCATCCTGCACACTCGCCAGATCGCGCAGGCTGGTCGGTGCCTTGTCGACAATCTTCTGCGCGTTCAGCGCCGCGACCACGTCATAGCTCGGCACGAAGGTGTCCTTGCCGACCATGCGCAGGAAGCGCGGCGCCGACAGCCCGCCCAACTGACTGCCGTGCTTTTTCAGGTAAGTCCACAGACCGACGATATCGGTCACCGGCCAGTCGGCGATCAGCGCGCCGAAACTGCCCTTCTCCTTCTCGACATCAAGGATGAACTGCGCATTGCGCGGCACGCTCTTGAGCTTGCCCAGGTGGCGGATAATCCGCGCGTCCTGCATCAGGCGTTCGAGGTGTTCGGCGCTCATCAGCACGACTTTTTCCGGGTCGAACTTGAAGAACACTTCTTCGAAGGCCGGCCACTTGGCGTCTACCAGGCTGTGCTTGAGCCCGGCGCGGAATACGCGCAGGGCCATGGTCGAGAGGTAGCGATCGTCGCTGATCTTGCGCAATTGCGCCGGGGTCTTGGGAACGGGCAGATGGGCTTCCAGTTCAGCCGCCGAACCGAAGCGGTTCAGACAGTATTCGTGCAGCCACTTGTAATCGCGCATGCCCTCTCCTGGGAAATGAAACGAAAATCCAATGTAGGAGTAGGCCCTGTGGCGAGGGGATTTATCCCCGATGGGGCGCGAAGCGCCCCCAGAGGAGCTTGGGCCTGCTGCGCAGTCCATCGGGGCGGTGCGACGTTTCGCTAAATCCCCTCACCACAGGGCTCACTCCTACAGTTTTGATTAGAGGTTAACGACGTTAACGAAGCGCGAAGCCGCCGTCTCGTCGATCTTCAGGCTGGTGAAGTCGAACAGGTTGCGGTCGGCCAGTTGCGACGGCACCACGTTCTGCAGACTGCGGAAGATGCTTTCGGTTCGACCCGGTGTCTTGCGCTCCCAGTCCTGGAGCATTTCCTTGACCACCTGACGCTGCAGGTTTTCCTGCGAACCGCAGAGGTTGCACGGGATGATCGGAAACTCCTTGAAGTCCGAGTAAGCCTGGATGTCCTTCTCGTTGCAGTAGGCCAACGGGCGGATCACCACGTTGCGGCCGTCATCGGCGCGCAGCTTCGGCGGCATCGCCTTGAGGGTGCCGTTGAAAAACATGTTGAGGAAGAACGTCTCGACGATGTCGTCACGGTGGTGACCGAGGGCCATCTTGGTCGCGCCGATTTCGTCGGCGAAGGTGTACAGCGTGCCGCGACGCAAGCGCGAGCACAGCGAGCAGGTGGTCTTGCCTTCCGGCACCAGCTCCTTGACCACCGAGTAGGTGTCCTTCTCGACGATGTGGTACTCGACGCCCAGCTCTTTCAGGTAGGCCGGCAGCACGTGCTCGGGGAAGCCCGGCTGCTTCTGGTCCATGTTCACGGCGACGATCTCGAACTTGATCGGTGCAACCTTCTGCAGGTGCATCAGCACGTCGAGCATGGTGTAGCTGTCCTTGCCCCCGGACAGGCAGACCATGACCTTGTCGCCGTCTTCGATCATGTTGAAATCGGCGACCGCTTCGCCGGCCAGGCGGCGCAGGCGCTTTTGCAGTTTGTTCTGGTTGACCGTAAGAGTGCCCATGACGCGAAATCCGTGAGGTGTGACGAAAGGCCGGCATTTTACGCAAAAAACCCGCCGGGGGCGAAGGGCCGTGGGTCTGCCCCATTCTTCCGAGGTCTGCATTGCCCTCTGTGGCGAGGGGATTTATCCCCGATCGGCTGCGCAGCATGTCGCCAAACCATCCACCGCGAAGTATCGGGAAAATAGAGTTCTGAGGTTTTGGGGATGCTTCGCACCCCATCGGGGATAAATCCCCTCACCACAAATGTATTTCAGAGATAAAAAAGAGCTGATGCCAAGACCCCAAGGCGATTACGCCCCGTGTTTACAGCGCGATTTGCTCTAAGCCCCTAGTCCCTGTGCGGTTAAGTCCTTTCTATACTGCGACATAAGGTCGCACACATCTGAAGACCTGTATTTGCTCGGCCACCTTGGCCCGTAGGCGCTCCGTTGGGGGGCGATGGCAATAACAAGAGGAGTGACTGGCATGATCCATCACGTAGTGGGACTGTTTACCCACCCCGATCAGGAATGGAAGGAAATCCGTGGCGACCAAGAGGAAAGCATCAGCCACATGTACCTGACGCACACGCTGATTCTGGCGGCGATTCCAGCCGTTTCGGCGTTCATCGGCACCACCCAGGTCGGCTGGGTGATCGGCAACCGCGCGCCGGTGATGCTCACCGTGGAAAGCGCGATCTGGATGACCGTAATGTCGTACCTGGCGATGCTCGGCGGGGTCGCGGTGATGGGCGCCTTCGTGCACTGGATGGCCCGCACCTATGACGCCAACCCGAGCCTGGCCCGTTGCGTGGCATTCGCCACCTATACCGCGACACCGTTGTTCGTCGGCGGGCTGGCAGCGCTGTATCCGCACATGTGGCTGGGGATGATCGTCGGCACGGCGGCCATCTGCTACACGGTGTACCTGCTGTACGTGGGGCTGCCGACGTTCATGAACATTCCGTCGGACGAAGGCTTTCTGTTTTCCAGCTCAGTGCTCGCGGTAGGCCTGGTGGTGCTGGTGGCCATCATGGCGTTCACCGTGATCGTCTGGGGCCTCGGCGTGGGGCCGGTGTATACCAACTGACATGATTCACCCCCGAGAACAACAAGATCTGCCAATACAGGCCGCCGCAAGGCGGCCTTCTCGTATGGCGGATGACCATTCGGCAGGTCGGCGATTCGCAAGTCCGGGAGGTTGCGGCATACTCGACGCCTCTGGAGATCCATCAAGCATGCCCGAGCAACTCAATACCCGCGTCGAAGACTGTTACCAACTCGCTGAAGCCTTTTTCAAACGTCATTTCCAACGCCCCGTCGTCAGCCTCAAGCTGCGCGGGCAGAAAGCCGGTGTCGCGCATCTGCACGAGAACCTGCTGCGCTTCAACCCGCAGCTGTACCGGGAAAACACCGAACACTTCCTCAAGCAGACCGTGGCCCACGAAGTCGCGCACCTGATCGCCCATCAACTGTTCGGCGACCGCATCCAGCCGCACGGCGAGGAGTGGCAACTGATCATGCGCGGGGTCTATGAACTGCCGCCGGACCGTTGCCACACCTACGCCGTGAAACGCCGCAGCGTGACGCGCTACATCTACAAATGCCCGTGCGCCGACAGTGATTTTCCGTTCTCGGCGCAACGGCACAGCCTGGTAAGGCAGGGGCGGCGGTATTTGTGCCGCAGATGCCGCAACACCTTGGTGTTCAGTGGTGAGATGCGCGTCGAGTGACTCCCTGATCGTTCCCATGCTCCGCGTGGGAACGAGCTACGCAACTACCTTCAAGGCCCGCAATTCAGCAATTCGCTCAGCACTGAAGCCCAACTCCCACAACACTTGATCCGTATGCTGCCCCAACCCCGCGCCAACATGCCGTGGCGCCGGCAACGCCTCGGAAAATTTCAACGGACACGCCATTTGCGCCTGGGTCGTGCCATCCCCGCGCGGCACCTGGGTCACCAGTTCCCGCGCCTGTAACTGTGGATGGCGCACCGCCTCCCCCAGACTCAACACTGGCTCGACACACGCATCGATCCCGGCAAACATCTCGCACAGCTCGGCAAAGGCATGTTTTTCGAACTCGACCGTCAGCGCGTATTTCAACGCCCGCTGCTGCTCAGGCTTGGGCGACAAACCTTGCGCCGCCAACTCCGGGCGGCCCAGCGCCGTGCACAATTGCTGCATGAACCCCGGCTCGAGACTGCCTACCGACATCCAGCGCCCGTCGCGCGAGCGGTAGTAGTCATAGAAGCTGCCGCCATTGAGCATCTGGTCTTCCCACGCCGGCTCCTCGCCACAGGCCAGATACCCGGCACCGGCCATGGCGTTCAGGCTGAACGCGCAATCGGTCATGCTCACGTCCAGATGGGTGCCCTGCCCGGTCTGCTGACGGGCAATCACCGCCGCCAGCAGGCCGATCACCCCGTGCAGAGACCCGCCCGCCACATCCGCCACCTGCATGCCCAGTGGCAACGGACCGCTGTCGGCGCGGCCGGTGTAGCTGGCAAGCCCGGCCAGTGCGAGGTAGTTGATGTCATGCCCGGCGCGATCCTTGTACGGCCCGGTCTGGCCGTAGCCGGTGATCGACACATAAATCAGCTTCGGGTTGATCGCCTTCAGCGCCTCGTAACCCAGGCCCAGACGCTCCATCACGCCGGGACGGAACTGCTCCAGGACGATGTCGTAATCGGCCAGCAGTTGCTTGACCACCTCCAGCGCTTCAGGTTGTTTGAGATCCAGTGCGAGGCTGCGCTTGTTGCGGTTCAGGTACGCATGACTGGCTGACACGCCCTGATCGTGGGGCGGCAGCACTCGCAGCAGATCCAGGCGCGTCGGCGATTCGATGCGCAGCACCTCGGCCCCCATGTCCGCCAGCAGCAGCGAGGCGAACGGACCTGGCAGCAATGTCGAGAAATCGAGGATCTTCAGTGAGGCCAGCGGTGCGGACATGGGCGATCTCCTTGGGCGATGCACCCAGCCTAGGCAGCGCTGCCGCGTACGGCAATCACCTTATGTGTCAGCAGTTGTGACCGTAATGCTCAAATCGCAGGCAATAAAAAACCTGCCGAGGCAGGTTCTTCAGTGCCTGTGTGGCGAGGGAGCTTGCTCCCGCTGGGGCGCGAAGCGGTCCCGCTCTTCAAAGAGGGGCCTGCTGCGCAGTCCAGCGGGAGCAAGCTCCCTCGCCACAAGGTATTGCCAAATACAGCTTACTTGACGCTGTTAGGCGTTGGGCCTTCAGCCACACCCAGGTCGTCTTCAGGACGGGTGTCAGCGATACCGCGACCGCCCGAGGCCAGCTCGGACTGCAGCACGTCGGTGTCCAGCTCTTTCACCCACTTGGCAACCACGATGGTCGCTACGGCGTTGCCGACCAGGTTGGTCAGAGCGCGAGCTTCGGACATGAAGCGGTCGATACCGAGGATCAGCGCCAGACCGGCCACCGGCAGGTGACCTACTGCCGACAGAGTGGCGGCCAGCACGATGAAGCCCGAACCGGTCACACCGGCGGCGCCTTTGGAGGACAGCAGCAACACCACCAGCAGGGTGATCTGATGGGTGATGTCCATGTGCGTGTCGGTGGCCTGAGCAATGAACACGGCGGCCATGGTCAGGTAGATCGCAGTACCGTCGAGGTTGAACGAGTAACCGGTCGGGATCACCAGACCCACTACCGATTTCTTCGCGCCCAGACGCTCCATCTTGATCAGCATGCGTGGCAGTACCGATTCCGAGGAGGAAGTACCCAGCACGATCAGCAGCTCTTCACGGATGTAGCGGATCATCTTCAGCACACTGAAGCCATGAGCGCGGGCAATACCGCCCAGCACGATCAGGATGAACAGCAGGCAAGTGACGTAGAAGCAGATCATCAGTTGACCCAGCTGCACCAGCGAGCCGACACCGTAGGCACCGATGGTAAAGGCCATCGCACCGAAGGCACCGATTGGCGCGAGCTTCATGATCATGTTGATGATGTTGAACATCACGTGGGCGAAGCGATCGATGAAGTCGAGGATCGGACGGCCGTAGTCACCCAGGCGATGCAGGGCGAAACCGAAGATCACCGAGAACATCAGCACTTGCAGGATATCGCCTGTGGCGAACGCGCCGACGATGGTGGTCGGGATCACGTTGAGCAGGAAGCCGACAACGCTCTGGTCAGCGCCTTGTTGCACGTAGGTCGCGACTTTCGAGGCGTCCAGGGTGCTGACGTCGATGTGCATGCCATTGCCCGGCTGCACGATGTTGACCACGATCAGGCCGACCAACAGGGCGATGGTCGAAACGATTTCGAAGTACAGGAGTGCGTAACCACCGGTCTTGCCGACCGACTTCATGCTTTGCATGCCAGCAATACCGCTGACCACGGTGCAGAAGATGATCGGGGCGATGATCATTTTGATCAGCTTGATGAACCCGTCACCCAGTGGCTTAACCGCCACACCGAACTGCGGGTAGTAGTGACCAAGGGCAATACCGATGATGATCGCGACGATCACCTGGAAATACAGGGATTTGTACAGTGGCTGACGAGTCGTCATTGCAAGTTTCCTCAAGCGTCCCGCGGGCAACATCCATCTGTTGAGCGCAGAACCTGAATTGCGAACCCTCCTGCACTGGAGGGATTTGTTGTTCGAGCGGCGCTTTTCCCACGGGATAGACGCACACTTCTGTCGCTCTTATCGCAAACGCCGTGCCACTTTGGTGCAATTCGCTGCAAGCCTTTTGATATCAGGACTTACAGCTTGTTCTGTGTCACTGTTTGGTGACTCAAATGTGGCGGATTTCCGCCAACTCGCCGGATCTCGTCCTACAATTTGGCGGAAATCCGCCTTGTTGGCGATGATGCCCGCGGCTAACATCCGGCGCCTGAGGAAGGATCTGCCGCTTATGCGCGAACGTACCATCGCCAGTCATTTCGCCCGTGCCGCCCTCGGTGGCGCACGCCGCTCGGGGTTTGATTATCTGCCGCTGCTGCAACAGCTGGGCATCAGCCCGGAGCTGCTGGATGAGCCGCGGGCGCGCATCGCCCCGGAGCAATTCACCCAACTGCTGCAGAGCCTGTGGTTGGCCCTGGATGACGAATACCTGGGCTTTGGCAACGCACCGAGCAAACCCGGCAGTTTCGCGATGATGTGCCACGCCCTGATTCACTGCCGCAACCTGGAGAAGGCACTGCAACGCGGTTTATTGTTTTATAGCCTATTCCCCACGGCCACGCGCCTGAGCCTGCAGCGCGAAGACGAATGGGTGCGCCTGAGCCTCGATGATTCGCAGTTATGGGACCCGGATCACTTTCTCAGCGAAAGCCTGCTGGTGATCTGGCACCGCCTCGGCAGTTGGCTGATCGGCCAGAGGATTCGTCTGGAGCAGGCCACGTTCAGCTATACGAAACCGCCGCACGGCGCCGAGTACGACCTGCTGTTCCCCTGCCCGTTGGTGTTTTCTGCCGAGCAAAGCAGTCTGCTGTTTCACAGCCGCTATCTGTCGATGCCACTGCTGCAGGACGAACGCACCCTCAAGCATTTCCTTGAACGCTCCCCCGCCGACCTGCTGTCACGCCCCGACGACGGCGACAGCCTCAGCAGCCGCCTGCGCCGTTTGCTCAGCCGCGACAGCGCGCACTGGCCGGACCTGGAAGCGGTGGCCGCGCACCTGCACATCAGCCCGCAAACCCTGCGTCGGCATTTACGCGAGGAAGGCACCAGTTTTCAGGAATTGAAGGATCAGTTGCGGCGGGATATCGCCATTTACCACCTGGGCCGGGCGGATCTGTCGTTGCAACAGATCGCCGAGCAACTGGGATTTTCCGAGCCGTCGGCGTTTCATCGGGCGTTCAAGAAGTGGACGGGGCTGACGCCGGGGGCTTATCGGGCGCAGGAGCAGTGAGTGCCGCGGTGAACCGACTGGCGTCTTCGCGAGCAGGCTCGCTCCCACAGGGGGGCTGTGAACGCCGCCGATCCAATGTGGGAGCGAGCTTGCTGGCGAAGGTGCCGGCAAGACATGCGACTAAACCGCAGGAAACTGAATCCTGAACGCCGCCCCGCCCATCGGCGAATCGCCGAGCATCAGTTTGGCGTTGTAGCTTTCAATGATGTCCTTGACCACCGCCAGCCCGATGCCCTGCCCCGGGTGCTGACGATCCAGACGTTCGCCGCGCTCGAGGATCCGCGCGCGCTGATTCGGCGGCACACCGGGGCCGTCGTCCTCGACGCACAATTCGATACCGTCCAGGGTCTGGCGCACGCTGATACGCACCTCGCCCAGGCACAGGCGATAGGCGTTTTCCAGCAGGTTGCCCATCATCTCCAGCAATGCACCCTGCTCGATCGGCACGTAGCAATGCTCCGGTAGATCGAAGGCCACCCGCACGTGTTTGTCGCGGTAGACCTTGTCGAGGGTGTCGCACAGGCTTTTGAGCACCGGTTGCAGACGCACCTGGTGGCGCACCAGGCCGCTTTTGCGCAGGCTGGCCCGCTGCAGTTGATAGCTGATCTGCTGGCTCATGCGTTCGATCTGGGTTTGCAGCACCCAGGCCTGATCGCGATCTTCCGGGCGCTGGGCCATGTCCTCACTGACGCCTTGCAACACCGCCAGCGGGGTTTTCAGGCTATGCGCCAGGTCATCGAGGGAGTCGCGGTAGCGGCTGCGCTGCTGGCGTTCGCTGTGCAGCAGACGGTTGAGCGAGCCGGTCAGGCGCAGCAGTTCGCGCGGGTGTTGTTCGCTGAGGCTTTCGCGGGTGCCGCTTTCGATTTCGTCGAGTTCCTGACTCAACCGGCGCAAGGCTTTCAAACTCCAGGTCAGGCCAATCCACAACAGCGCAAGCAAGACAAACAGTGCAGCACCAAAGCCCAGATAAAGGTTGTCGCGCAGGCCTTCGAGCGTCGATTCGTACTCGTGCACCGGTTGCAGGGTCACGAAGCTGAACGCCGCACTCTTGCCCCCGAGCAACTTGACTTCGACGTCGTAGACAAAAAATTCCTGACCGCTGGCCTGGCGAATCCGCGCGAACTCATTGCCCATGCCGTCGTAACGCGGCTTGTAGTTGATCTGCCCTTCTTCTGTGCCCTTGGAGCGCCAGACCAGATGCCCCTCGCGGTCATAGATGTAGCCCAGCAGACGCCCGTCGGTAAGGTTGAATCGCTCGTCAGGCAACTGCGCCGGCATCTCCAGGCGACCGTTCTCGATACGTGCCGCCGAGATCAGCGTGGTCACATCCGAGGCCAGGCGCTGCTCGATCGAGTCCTGCAATGCCAGGCTGAACGCGCCTTGCATGGCCGGCAGCAAGCCGAGCATGAACAACACCGCCAACGTGGTGGCGGCGAGCATCAAACGAACGCGAAGAGAACGAATCAAGTGCAGCGCTCATTGAACAGGTAGCCGAGACCGCGCACGGTTTCGATCGGTTTGAACCCGCCCGGACTTTCAAGCTTGCGACGCAGACGGCCGACCAGCACCTCGATCACGTTCGGATCGCGCTCGTCGTCGTCCGGATAGAGCTGTTCCATCAGGCGATCCTTGGGCACCACTTGCTGATGGTGGCGCATCAAGTATTCGAGGATGCGGTATTCGTAGGCGGTCAGCGCCAGCGGTTCTGCATCCAGCGACGCCTGCTTGCGATTGAGGTCCAGCAGCAACGGCCCGGCGACAATGGTCGACTGGGTGAACCCGCTGGAGCGGCGCAGCAAGGCGTTGAGTCGCGCCTCAAGCTCTTCGAACTGGAACGGCTTGACCACGTAGTCGTCGGCACCGGCAGCGAGGCCTTCGACCTTGTCTTGCCAGTTGCCGCGCGCGGTGAGGATCAGGATCGGAAACGTCTTGCCGCTCGAACGCAACTGGCGGATCAGGTCCAGGCCGCCCATGCCCGGCAGACCGAGGTCGATCACCGCCAGATCGAAATTGAACTGTCCGGTCTGGTACAGCGCCTCTTCGGCATTGGCCACGGACTCGACCACATGACCGCTCTCCGTGAGGCGGGTTTGCAGGTGATGGCGCAACAGCGCTTCATCTTCGACGACCAACAGTTTCATAACGCTCTCCCGGGCAAATCAAAAAGCTCCAACGTCAACAGCATACTTGTGAGGGCGAGTCTGCTCGCGAAGGCGACGGCACAGGCGACAACTTTCTCATTGCTGTTCGATAGGCTGCAAGGTTAGCAAGCCGCCCCTGTACCTGCCCTGAACACTCGGTGAACATGCACTGAATCAAATCGACTAGGCTGTCCTGACCACTTTCGATAAGGAGACCGACCATGCGCCTGTTCCTCGCCCTCGCCCTGCTCGCTGCCAGCAGCCTGGCCAACGCCGCGATCAAGACTCAGGAGATTCCCTACCAGAGCGCCGACGGCACCAGGCTGATCGGCTATTACGCCTACGACGACGCAATCAAGGGCAAGCGCCCGGGCGTGGTGGTGGTGCATGAATGGTGGGGCCTGAACGATTACGCCAAGCGCCGCGCCCGCGACCTCGCCGAACTGGGTTACAGCGCGCTGGCGATCGACATGTACGGCGAAGGCAAGAACACCGAGCACCCGAAAGATGCGATGGCGTTCATGCAGGCCGCGACCCAGGATGCCGCCGCCTCCAGCAACCGCTTCGAGGCCGGGCTCAATCTGCTGAAGCAACAGCCGCAGACCGACGTGAATAAAATCGCCGCCATCGGCTATTGCTTCGGCGGTGGCGTAGTGCTCAACGCCGCGCGTCAAGGCGAACCGCTGGCGGGCGTGGTGAGCTTCCACGGCGCACTGGCGACCACCACCCCGGCCACGCCCGGCAGTGTGAAGGCGAAAGTTCTGGTCGAGCACGGCGCGCTGGACAGCATGGTCACCGCCGACAACGTCACCGCGTTCAAGGCGGAAATGGACAAGGCCGGCGCCGACTACACATTCGTCAGCCTCGACGGCGCCAAGCACGGCTTTACCAACCCGGATGCCGATCGTTTGAGCCACGGTGAACACGGTGGCCCGGATATCGGCTACAACAAGGCAGCCGATGAAAAATCGTGGGCGGACATGAAAGCGTTCTTCCAGAAAATCTTTGGCTGACATTGCCCCTGTGGCGAGGGAGCTTGCTCCCGCTCGGCGGCGAAGCCGTCGCAAAAACCTGCCGATGCGGTTTACCTGACAGACCTCATCCACAGTTTTTTGGGCGGCTTTGCCCCCCCAGCGGGAGCAAGCTCCCTCGCCACAAAAGTACGCAGCCTCTACCCAGTCGTGGCTTCAACCGGCAAAATGCCCGCCATGAATTCCAGCCCGATCCTCCCCGCCTGTTGCACCCCGCTCGACGCCCACTGGCCGTTGCCTAACGTGTTGGCCGACAGCGTCCTGCTGAGCACCCGTTTCGACCCCGGGCAACTGCTGGGCGATGACTTCCAGCGCAGCGCCATCGAGCCGCCGCCGAGCATTCAGCGTTCTGTTGCCAAGCGTCAGGCAGAGTTTCTCGCCGGGCGGATCTGTGCCCGCGCCGCGTTGCAGCAGCTCGAAGGCTCAAGCGTGATCCCGGCGATTGGCGAAGACCGCGCCCCGGTGTGGCCGCCGCATATCTGCGGCTCGATCACCCACAGCACCGGGCGCGCGGCGGCCATCGTCGCCAATAAACGGCACTGGCGCGGCTTGGGCATGGACCTGGAAAACCTGCTCGACAGCGACCGCGCCGAACGCCTGGCCGGAGAAATCCTGACGCCAGCGGAATTGCAGCGCATGGCTGCCGGCTCGCCGGAGCAATTGGGACTGTGCGTAACGCTGACGTTTTCGGTGAAAGAGAGCCTGTTCAAGGCGCTGTATCCGATCGTGCAAAAGCGCTTTTACTTCGAGCACGCCGAAGTGCTGGAGTGGACGGAGCAAGGTCAGGTGCGGCTGCGGCTGTTAACCGATCTGTCCGCTGAATGGCGCCATGGCACCGAGCTGGAGGCGCAATTTGGGGTGCTGGATGGGCAGTTGTTGAGTCTGGTGAGCATTCCTGCCTGAAGGTTTTTCAGCGCCGGTGAGGACCTCATCGCTGGCAAGCCAGCTCCCACAGGGTTCAGGGATGTATCTAAAAACTGTACTCACCACAGACACTGTGGGAGCTGGCTTGCCAGCGATGGGGCCGGCAAAACCACCACAAAACTCAGCGCCGCTCCTGATTCCTCGGCCAGCTCAGACTGAAGCAAGCCCCACCCAGGCTTTTGCTCTTGTTGATCAATGCCCGACCGTCATGCCAGTGGATGATCCTTCGCACAATCGACAGGCCCAGCCCATGCCCGCCCGACGCCCGGGTGCGACTGTCATCCAGGCGCAGGAACGGCGTGAAGATGCGCTCCCAGGCCGACTCCGGCACGCCCGGCCCGTCATCCTCGACGTCGACCCGACAGCGCAATTGCCCGACCTGATAGCTCACCGTCACCTTCGAACGCGCATGGCGCATCGCGTTGCTCACCAGGTTCTGCAACGCGCGGTGCAGAAAGCGCGGCTCGGCCTCGACCCAGGCGCCATCATTGTCCGCCGCTGACAGGCACAACCCGCGCTGCACCGTGACCTCGGCGCGCAACGGCGCCAGCTCCTCGATCACCTGATTGACCAACGCATCAAGATCGATGCGTTGAAAGGTCAGCGCGGGCGAGCCCTGCTCCAGCCGCGCGTAGGTGAGCATTTCATCCACCAGCTTATCGAGGTCCTCGATGTCATGATCCATGCCCTCGCGGTACTTTTCCAGTGCCTGCGGGGTGGTGGCCGAGCCGATCATCTCCAGCCCGAAACGCAGGCGCGCCACTGGCGTGCGCAGTTCATGGGACACCGCACGCACCAGTTCGCGCTGGATGGCCAGCAACTGCTGCAGGTGCTCGGCCATGCCGTTGAACGCCGCCGCCAGGCGCCCGACCGAATCAGCGCCGCGGGCCGGCACACGGGTTTCCAGGCTGCCCTTGGCAATGCGCGTGGCCGCCGCTTCCAGTCCACGCAAGCGCCGCTCAAGCTGACGCACCAGCAGATAAACGATCAGACCGATCAGGCTCAAGCCGAGAGCGGCGATCAGCACCAGCCATTGCGGCGGATACGGATTCATTTGATACAGCGGGCCGATCTCCAACACCCACGGCGTGCCGACCATGCCGGCGAACACCCGGATCGAATCACCGCCCTTGCCCAGCGCCATGACCGTATCGCCCTCGGACACGCGACGGCTCTGGTCTTCGTCCATGTCGGCCTCGTTCACCGTGACCAGCCGCAAATCAAAGCCGAAGCCCTTTTCTTCCTTTAACTGCGCCAGCCGCTTGGGCTGTTCGCCGACCGGGAAACGCACCAGTTCATCGGCCAACAGGTAAATAGTCGCCCGCGCCAATTGCTCGCTGATCTGCTGCACGTCGCCGGTGAGCACCAGTTGTTCTTTATCGCTGACCATTTTGTAAACCCGCGCTGCGTGCGGGCCGGTCTGCTCCACCAGCGCCTGACCGCGCTGCACCCGAGTGCGCTGGGACAGATCCAGACCAGTTTCGGAAAACCTCTTCAAGGCCAGCGGAATCCCCAGCAACCGCTCCCACACCAGCAGCGCCCGATGGCGCTCGGTCTCGTTCATCGGTTGCAGGTTGTCGGCCATCAGCGAAAAGGTGCCGTGGGCCAGGCGCTCGCGGTACTGCTCGCTGCGCACCTGATTGAGCAGGTGCAACGCCAGCACGCCAAGCACCGCCACCAGGATCAGCGCGGCGCACATACCGCCGTAGATGCGCAGGAAGATCGAGTTCACAGCGCCAGATCCACGCAGGCTTCGGGGACGAACAAATAGCCTTTGCTGCGGATGGTCTTGATCAGGCGCGGGTGATCGGGGTCATCGCCGATTTTCGGGCGGATGCGCGAGATGCGTACATCGATCGAACGGTCCTGGCCGTCGTAGCCGATGCCGCGCAGCGCGGTGAAGATCTCTTCGCGGGAGAGGATCCGCCCGGCATTCGACACCAGCAGCCAGAGCAGGTCGAACTCGGCGCTGGTCAGTTCGATGCCACTATCGCTGAGCCAGGCTTCGCGCAAGGCGTTGTCCACCACCAGCGGACCGAATTGCAGGCGACGGCTTTTTTCCGCGATCGGCTCGGCTGTGTCACTGCGTCGCAGCAACGCCTGGATCCGCGCCAGCAACAGCCGTGGCCGCACCGGCTTGCACACGTAATCGTCGGCACCGAGGTCGAGGCCCTGAATCTGGTCGGCATCGTCGGTGCGTGCGGTGAGCATCAGGATCGGCCCGTCGTAACGGTCACGCACCTTGCGGCAGATGCTCAGGCCGTCTTCACCGGGCAGCATCAGGTCGAGGATCACCAGGTCCGGCTGCTCCTTGATGATCCGTGCCGCCGCCAGCGCGCCGTTGCCTTCGATCTCCACGCGCAATCCATTGGCTTGCAGGTATTCGCGGGTGAGTTCGGCCAGACGCTGGTCGTCCTCGACTATCAATACCTGCCAGGCTTCTTGCTCCACCAGTGACCTCTGCTTGCTGTTGTTATTAATAAGGCAGAAACGCATTGCCCCTGTAGGAGCTGCCGCGGGCTACGATCGTTTGACCTTGCTTTCTAAAATCAAAAGATCGCAGCCTTCGGCAGCTCCTACACAGGTGTGCGGTCGCCCGCAGATTCGGATCCTCCGGTCTTTTTGTCATCTTTGGGGAGGATAAGAATGGGTAAACACCGCCCGATTGTATAAACGGCGTACAGCCAGAACACAAGTCGCCAAATGCGTTCGGACAAGGCGGTTTTTTGTGGTAGGGTTCGCGCCCTTAAAAATCCGCTGAAGCGTTTTTCCCGACTGAAAAACAGTGACAAACGGTCTAGCTCAGCAGGTTCGCGGCCTACACGGGAATTCCTGGTTTCTTACACAATTTACGCACAGGTTTATCCACAGCTAGTACGTTGCAAGCCCCCTCGAAACGCATTATCTTGTAGCACGGCGCAAGGAGAGACCCTACATATAGGGTTTTCCACTCAAACGCCCAACCACATTTCGGACCTGAAACTCAAGCGCTTTATTGCCAGTTTCCGGTTGAACCAAGCAAGTTTTTCAAAGCCCAAACCGCACTTGCGGATGGCGCCGTTTTTCAGGTTGGAAACGACCGGAACGGTACGGGTGTTGCAGTCAGTACTGTCACCCTGGAAGGAATCCGGCTCGAGCCCTGGCTCGCAGCCAAAAACTTCGGCAAGGATGCGGCGTCATTAGCCTTTTTCCTACTGGTCCGAAGTTGTTATGCCCGACCCCCGTCGGTTGTAGTGCTTCGGACCAGAACGGTGAGCACCATGATGGTGCTCAAACAAACATAGAGAATGTGGAGATCACCCCCCATGCAAACCGACACAACTCGCGAGAACCCGCAGGGCACCTTGCCGCAGGCCGCCGATTCGAATTCGGATCTGGCCGCCACCGCGCCTGGTCAACTGCGCGTGATCAAGCGTAATGGCACTGTCGTTCCTTACACCGATGACAAGATCACCGTCGCTATCACCAAAGCGTTTCTCGCAGTTGAAGGCGGCACCGCTGCCGCTTCGTCGCGAATCCACGACACCGTTGCCCGCCTGACCGAACAAGTCACCGCGACCTTCAAGCGTCGCATGCCTTCGGGCGGCACCATCCACATCGAAGAAATCCAGGACCAGGTCGAACTGGCCCTGATGCGTGCCGGTGAGCAGAAGGTCGCTCGCGACTACGTGATCTACCGTGACGCCCGTTCGAAAGAACGCGCCACCCGCACCACCACCGAAGAGCCGGTACAGGCGCATCCTTCGATCCGCATCACCCGCGCCGACGGTAGCCTTGCGCCGCTGGACATGGGCCGCCTGAACACCATCGTCACCGAAGCCTGCGAAGGCCTGGCTGAAGTCGACGGCGAGCTGATCCAGCGCGAAACCCTGAAAAACCTGTACGACGGCGTGGCCCTGAACGACGTCAACACCGCCCTGGTGATGACCGCGCGTACCCTGGTCGAGCGTGAGCCGAACTACTCGTTCGTGACCGCCCGCCTGCTGATGGACACCCTGCGTGCCGAAGGCCTGGGCTTCCTGGGTGTGGCCGAAAGCGCCACGCACCACGAGATGGCCGACCTGTACGCCAAGGCGCTGCCGGCTTACATCGCCAAAGGTATCGAGTTCGAACTGCTGAACCCTGTGCTGGCCTCCTTCGACCTGGAAAAACTGGGCAAGGCGATCAACCACGAGCGCGATCAGCAATTCACCTACCTGGGCCTGCAGACCCTGTACGACCGTTACTTCATCCACAAGGATGGCGTGCGTTTCGAACTGCCGCAGATCTTCTTCATGCGCGTGGCCATGGGCCTGGCGATCGAAGAGAAGCAGAAAGAAGACCGTGCGATCGAGTTCTACAACCTGCTGTCGTCCTTCGACTACATGGCATCGACTCCGACCCTGTTCAACGCCGGTACCCTGCGTCCACAGCTGTCGAGCTGCTACCTGACTACCGTTCCGGACGACCTGTCGGGCATCTACCACGCGATCCACGACAACGCCATGTTGTCCAAATTCGCCGGTGGCCTGGGCAACGACTGGACTCCTGTGCGTGCTCTGGGCTCGTACATCAAGGGCACCAACGGCAAGTCGCAAGGCGTGGTTCCGTTCCTGAAAGTGGTGAACGACACCGCCGTAGCCGTTAACCAGGGTGGCAAGCGCAAAGGCGCTGTATGTGCCTACCTGGAAACCTGGCACATGGACATCGAAGAGTTCATCGAGCTGCGCAAGAACACCGGTGATGATCGTCGTCGTACCCACGACATGAACACCGCCAACTGGATCCCTGACCTGTTCATGAAGCGCGTCTTCGATGACGGCAAGTGGACCCTGTTCTCGCCATCCGAAGTACCGGACCTGCACGACCTGACCGGTAAAGCCTTCGAAGAGCGCTACGAGTACTACGAAGCCCTGACCGAGTACCCGGGCAAGGTCAAGCTGTTCAAGACCATCCAGGCCAAAGACCTGTGGCGCAAAATGCTGTCCATGCTGTTCGAAACCGGCCACCCATGGCTGACCTTCAAAGACCCGTGCAACCTGCGCAGCCCGCAGCAGCACGTCGGCGTGGTCCACAGCTCGAACCTGTGCACCGAGATCACCTTGAACACCAACAAGGACGAGATCGCCGTTTGCAACCTGGGCTCGATCAACCTGCCGAACCACATCGTGGATGGCAAGCTGGACACCGCCAAGCTGCAACGCACCGTGAACACCGCTGTACGCATGCTCGATAACGTGATCGACATCAACTACTACTCGGTGCCGCAAGCGAAGAACTCCAACTTCAAGCACCGTCCGGTCGGTCTGGGCATCATGGGCTTCCAGGACGCTTTGTACCTGCAGCACATCCCTTACGGTTCCGACGCTGCCGTCGAGTTCGCCGACAAGTCGATGGAAGCGGTCAGCTACTACGCGATCCAGGCCTCCTGCGACCTGGCCGACGAGCGCGGCTCGTACGAGACGTTCCAGGGTTCGCTGTGGTCCAAAGGCATCCTGCCGCTGGATTCGCAACAGATCCTGATCGAGGCTCGCGGCCAGAAGTACATCGACGTTGACCTGAACGAAACCCTGGACTGGGCACCGGTTCGCGCCCGTGTACAGAAAGGCATTCGTAACTCCAACATCATGGCCATCGCACCGACCGCGACCATCGCCAACATCACCGGCGTCTCGCAGTCGATCGAACCGACCTACCAGAACCTGTATGTGAAATCGAACCTGTCGGGCGAATTCACCGTGATCAACCCGTACCTGGTTCGCGACCTCAAGGCTCGCGGTCTGTGGGACTCGGTCATGATCAACGACCTGAAGTACTACGACGGTTCGGTTCAGCAGATCGAGCGCATCCCGCAAGAACTCAAAGAGCTCTACGCGACCGCGTTCGAAGTGGACACCAAGTGGATCGTTGACGCCGCCAGCCGTCGTCAGAAGTGGATCGACCAGGCCCAGTCGCTGAACCTGTACATCGCCGGCGCCTCGGGCAAGAAGCTCGACGTGACCTACCGCATGGCCTGGTACCGTGGTCTGAAAACCACCTACTACCTCCGTGCCCTGGCCGCGACCAGCACCGAGAAGTCGACCATCAACACCGGCAAGCTGAACGCTGTTTCCAGCGGCGGCAACCACGGCGACGATTCGGTGCTGGCAGCTCCTGCCGGCCCGGCTCCAGTGCCAAAGGCTTGCGCGATCGACGAGCCGGATTGCGAAGCTTGCCAATAAGCTGAGCTGTATCAGGCGTTGCGAGACGCCTGATACTCTCCGGGCAAAAGAAACCCCCGACAGACTTCTGGTTTGTCGGGGGTTTTCTTTTGCGTGGAAAAAACCACAAGCATAAAAAACGGCGAGGCCCTATTACGGGACTCGCCGTTTCAACATTGCAGCCTTGGTCAGCCCATCACGGACTCGGTCATTGCCTGCCCTACCACCGGGATGGTGAAAGAGTCGCCATTGTTGGTGTAGAAGGTTTCAATGGTGTTGGCCCCCTTGTTCCAATCCTTCAAGAACAGACCGGAGTCCAGGTTGCCGCTCTGCACGTCCGCAGCATTGAAGATGTAGACACCCTGGTCGTTAGTCATGATGCGGACATCATTGAAACTCTGGATGTTTTTCAGGGTGACGATATCGATGCCCGTGGTGCCGTCATCGGAAATCGCAACCATGGTTTTGGAGGACACGAAATAGGCATCGCTGCCCTCGCCACCATAAGCGTCACCCGAAGCATTCAGGTACAGCTTGTCCGCACCTGCCCCCCCGCGCAGTTCGTAGCCATGACCCAAGCCCGTCAATGTATCGTTACCGTCGCCACCGTTGGCAATGCCAGAAAAGACCGTGATGTTGTCATTACCGGCTTCACCATAGAAAACCGACCCCACATCGCGCGCATAACCCATGATGTAATCATCGCCGTTACCGCCATAAATGGTGTCGGCCTGGTTATCCGTCGAGCCAGGTGCGGACAGAGCACTGATATCTGTGAAGCTATGACCGTAGAGAGTGTCATTGCCATCGCCGCCATACAGGATGTCGTTACCGTCTCCCCCCTCCAACATGTTGGCGTAGGCATTACCGGTCAAGGTGTCATTGAATGCCGAACCGATCAGGTTATCGATATTGATCAGCACATCACCTTGGGCATCGCCGCCGCTGACGGCACCTGTCAGAAGATTGATCTGCACGGCATCGGAGCTATTGACGTACCAGGCGCCATCACCACGCCCCACGCCGGTCATGGTGTCCGCACCGCCGCCACCAATGAAGCTCTCGGCTGCTCTGGCACTGCCGGTGAAGGTATCGGCAAAACTTGTACCCTGGAACGCCTCGATCGAGGTGTAGGCGTCGCCCGCAGCGATACCGGTAAGCACCGTTGGACTCAAGTCCAGCGTGATGCCTGAAGTCTCACTCGCAAAGCTGAGGATGTCGGTGCCGCCGCTCCCATCGAAATTATCCGCACCCAGCCCACCAACGAAGATATCGCCGCTGTTCGATCCCCGAATTTGCTCGATACCGACATACGTATCACCAAAGGCGATGCCGGAATTCACCCCGGTCTTGGTGTTGATCGTCACACCGGTCGGGCTGTCCACATAGCTGGCGACGTCAAAACCATTGCCACCAATAAATTGGTCAGCGCCTGCGCCGCCCGACAAAGTGTCGTTGTTGGCGCCGCCCGTGATGATGTTGTCCAGACCGTTGCCGAAACCGGTGAACACGCTGTTGCCCACGTAAGTCAGGCGCTCGACGTTGTCGGCCAGACGCAGATTGGTGAGCACCGTGCGCACTTCATCATCGCCACCGCCGGCGGTTTCGATCACGTTCACTGCGTTACCGTTGACGAAATACACGTCGTTGCCAGTGCCACCAATCAGTTTGCTGCCGGCAAGGTTCGCGGTCAGCGAATCGTCGAAGGATGAACCGATCACGGTTTCGATGTTGTACAGCCGATCACCCTGCGCATCGCCACCAACACCCGCCAGGCCACCGACCAGGCTCACCGTCACACCGCTTGCAGAGCCGGAGTAATCAACGGTGTCGTTGTTGCCCATCGAACCATCGAACGTGTCGGCAGCGGCGCCACTGATGAAGATGTCGTCGTAGTTCGAGCCTTGAATCACTTCAATGCCAACGAATGTATCGCCCTCAGCAATCCCGGTGTGTACACCAGTCTTGGTGTTGATCGTGATTGAGCCAGGGCTGTCGATGTAGCTCACGGTATCGCTGCCCGCACCACCGATGAACTGGTCAGCCCCCGCACCACCCGACAAAGTGTCGTTGTTGGCGCCGCCCGTGATGATGTTGTCCAGACCGTTGCCGAAACCGGTGAACACGCTGTTGCCCACGTAAGTCAGGCGCTCGACGTTGTCGGCCAGACGCAGATTGGTGAGCACCGTGCGCACTTCATCATCGCCACCGCCGGCGGTTTCGATCACGTTCACTGCGTTACCGTTGACGAAATACACGTCGTTGCCAGTGCCACCAATCAGTTTGCTGCCGGCAAGGTTCGCGGTCAGCGAATCGTCGAAGGATGAACCGATCACGGTTTCGATGTTGTACAGCCGATCACCCTGCGCATCGCCACCAACACCCGCCAGGCCACCGACCAGGCTCACCGTCACACCGCTTGCCGAGCCGGAGTAATCAACGGTGTCGTTGTTGCCCATCGAACCATCGAACGTGTCGGCAGCGGCGCCGCTGATGAAGATGTCGTCGTAGTTCGAGCCTTGAATCACTTCAATGCCGACATACGTATCACCCTCGGCAATCCCGGTGTGGACGCCGGTTTTGGTATTGATCGTGATTGAACCAGGGCTGTCGATGTAGCTCACGGTATCGGTGCCCGCACCACCGATGAACTGGTCAGCCCCCGCACCACCCGACAGAGTGTCGTTGTTGGCGCCGCCCGTGATGACGTTGTCCAGACCGTTACCAAAACCGACGAAGTTGCTGTTGCCCACGTAAGTCAGGCGCTCGACGTTGTCGGCCAGACGCAAGTTGGTGAGCACCGTGCGCACTTCGTCATCGCCACCGCCGGCGGTTTCGATAACGTTCACTGCGTTACCGTTGACGAAATACACGTCGTTGCCAGTGCCACCAATCAGTTTGCTGCCTGCAAGGTTTGCGGTCAGCGAGTCGTCAAAGGACGAGCCGATCACGGTTTCGATGTTGTACAGCCGGTCGCCCTGCGCGTCACCGCCAACACCGACCGCGCCACTGAGCAGGCTCGCCGTCACACCGCTTGCCGAGCCGGAGTAATCAACGGTGTCGTTGTTGCCCATCGAACCATCGAACGTGTCGGCAGCGGCGCCACTGATGAAGATGTCGTCGTAGTTCGAGCCTTGAATCACTTCAATGCCGACATACGTATCACCCTCGGCAATCCCGGTGTGGACACCGGTCTTGGTGTTGATCGTGATCGAGCCAGGGCTGTCGATGTAGCTCACGGTATCGCTGCCCGCACCACCGATGAACTGGTCAGCGCCTGCGCCGCCCGACAAAGTGTCGTTGTTGGCGCCGCCCGTGATGACGTTGTCCAGACCGTTACCAAAACCGACGAAGTTGCTGTTGCCCACGTAAGTCAGGCGCTCGACGTTGTCGGCCAGACGCAGGTTGGTGAGCACCGTGCGCACTTCGTCATCGCCACCGCCGGCGGTTTCGATCACGTTCACTGCGTTACCGTTGACGAAATACACGTCGTTGCCAGTGCCACCGATCAGCTTGCTGCCGGCAGCGTTGGCGGTCAGGGAGTCATTGAAGGATGATCCGATCACGGCTTCAATCGAAGTCAGCGTATCCCCCTGAGCGTCTCCACCGATACCCGTACCGGTAGACAGATTGACCGTAACCCCAGCCGTCGAGTTGGCGTAAGACGCGGTATCAATACCGTTTCCGCCATTCAGGATGTCAGCACCGGCACCGCCGTCCAGCAGATCGTCGCCCTCACCACCACTCAACGAGTCATTACCTGCAAACCCATACAGCTCATCCGCACTTGACGTGCCTACCAGTGTGTCCGTACCCGATGTTCCGTTTATAACCGCCATTATTTCTTCCTTGCCTTGTTGGATGAATCGATAGTCAACGTAACGCTGCAGAATCGCTTCTTTGAAACCGAGCGGCTTTGAGCGCGATCATTAATGTGACGTTTTACAGCTCGGCAACCAGAGGTCTTCATGACCTCTGAAAGTTTGACGCGTACACCCTCTTTGCTCGGCGAGCGTGCAATTACTGCACCACAGAGACCGACGAACGGTAGGAGTTTTTAAAAATGCCTGACAACGGACAAAAAAAAACCGACACCCAAGGGCGTCGGTTTTCAGTGCAGCTCTCAGATCACATCAGGTCATCTGAATGATGGTCTGCATGATGGTGCTCTGGGTCGAAATGGTCTTGGCGTTCGCCTGATAGTTGCTCTGGCCCTTGATCAGATCCACCAGCTCGTTGGTCAGGTTAACGTTGGACTCTTCCAGCGAGTTGGATGCGATCGAACCCAGAGTACCGGTTTCCGGCGCATCGTAGCCTGGGATACCCGAGGCGAAAGTCTCTTTCCAGCTGGTACCGCCGACCGCCTGCAGGCCTTGTTCGTTGGTGAAGCTGGCCAGCGCAACCTGGCCGATGGCCTTGCTCTGGTTGTTGCTGAAGTTGGCGAACAGCGTACCGGTGCCGTCGATGGTCAGGTTGGTGATCTGGCCAGTGGCGTAACCATCCTGAGTCGGGATCGAACGCGCGGTATCAGCGTTGAACTGAGTGGTCTTGGCCATGGAAATGGTCACGCCATTGGTGTTGGCAGACGCACCGTTTGGCGTGAAGGTGCCATTGATCACTTTACCCGGCACCCAGCCGGTCAGCTTCAAGTCACTGCTGATGATCGGGTTCGGCGCAGGAGGCGGCAAGGTGCTAGGCGTACTGACCTGAGTCAGGTTACCCGAACTGTCGAACGTCAGCGTCGAAGCAACCGGAGGGGTCTTGGTTGGATCGCTGCCGGTTGCATCCGGATTGCGCCCGTCAACCAGGGTGTAAACCTTCCAGGTGTTCTGACCCGTCTTCACCACGTACTGATCCATGACGTGCGAGTTGCCCTGGGAGTCATAGATCGGAGTACTGAACTGCTTGGTGTAAGTCTCGAGTTTTGCCGGGTCAAAAACGACCGCGTTAGCGCCGGTATCGGTGATCACCGGCGCCGACGAGTTCAGGTTGATGCTCGAAGTCACCAATGAAGTCGACTTCGGCGCCAGGTTCGAAGTGTCGATCTTCAGGTCGGTCAACACGCCGTTGATGACCTTGCCGTTGGCATCCACACCGTAGCCTTGCAGACGCGAGGTGTAGTCGGTGTTGGTGATGTAACCTTTATCGTCGACCTTGAACGTACCGGCACGGGTGTAGGTGATCGCGCCGTTATTGCTCATGGTGAAGAAACCCGAGCCGTTGATGCCCATGTCCAGCACGTTACCGGTGTTGCTGATGTCACCTTGGGTAAACTGCTGGGAAACGTTGGCCAGACGCACACCGTTACCGATGACCTTGCTGCCGCTACCCAGGCGAGTGGCCGAGTAGACGTCTTCGAATTCTGCACGGGACGATTTGAAACCGGTGGTCGCGACGTTGGCGATGTTGTTACCGGTCACGTCCAGTTGTTTGTTGGCTGCATAGAGACCGCTAAGGCCGATATTGAAAGACATATTCCACTCCTTTGTGCCGGTTAGTCGGCTCTATATACCAATGGTTTGTACTTTGGACAGGGCGACGGTGCCCTTGCCGGACAGGTTGAGCATCAGCTCGCCACCGGTCTGGCTGATGGTCACGCTGGTGACGGTGGCCGGCAGGTAGGTCGCCATATCGGTCGAGGTACCATTGATCGATGCGTTGGCCTTGACGGTATAGGTACCGGTCTTGACCAGATTGCCGTCCTTGTCCTTGCCGTCCCAGGTGAAGCTCGCGCTGCCTGCGGCGCGGCTGCCCAGATCGAGGGTGCGAACCACCGTGCCGCTGCTGTCGGTGATGCTGACGGTGCCGCCGGCAATCGACGATGGAACGGTGACCGAACCGGTCATGCCTTTGCTCGGATCGTCGAGCTGAACCGAGTTGGTCTGCACAATCACGTTGCGGCCCACCAGCGACGACGCCTGCAACGCCTGCGACGAGTTGTAGTTGCCGGCCAGCGAGCTGACGGTGCTGTTGAGGGTGGTAATGCCCTCGAGGCTGCTGAACTGCGCCAACTGCGCAACGAAGGCGCTGTTGTCCTGCGGATCGAGCGGGTTCTGGTTCTTCAACTGGGTGACCAGCAATTGCAGGAACGCATCCTTGCCCAATGCCTGGCCGCCGGTGGCGCTGTTGGTGGCCGAAGCAATGCCACCGGTGGTCGAACCGGTCTTTTTCGACGAGTTCGCCAGGATGTCATTCATGCTCAGGCTGCTGGTGGTATCGGTAACGCTCATGGCAGTCGCCCCTTATTACTGACCGAGGGTCAGCACCTTCTGCATCATGGTTTTGGCGGTGTTCATCATTTCGGCGTTGGTCTGGAACGAGCGGCTCGCGGAAATCATGTCAGCCATTTCTTCCACCACGTTGACGTTCGGGTAGTAGACGTAGCCCTTGGCATCGGCCGCTGGATGGTTCGGCTCGTAACGCGCTTCGAGGTTGCTCTGGTCTTCGACCACACCGAGTACCTGCACGCCCTGGCCTGCGGCGTCCTGGCTCTGGAACAGCGAGTTGCTGCCGCTGTTCTGGCCGCCCTGGAACATGGTGGCAAACACCGGGTGACGGGCACGGTAGGTCTGGTCGATGCTCGACGAGACGGTTTCGGCGTTGGCGATGTTCGAAGCCACGGTGTTCAGACGCGTGGTTTGTGCGCTCATGCCGCTGCCGGCAATGTTGAAAACGCTGGACAGGGACATGGATTACTCTCCGCGCAGGGCTGACACCAGCCCTTTGAATTTGCTGTTGAGCAGGGTGAAGCTGGCCTGGAAGCCGACCGCGTTTTCCGCGTAGTTCGACTGCTCAAGCTGAGCATCAACGGTGTTCTGGTCGATCGAAGGCTGCATCGGCGTGCGATACATCAGCGACTCGTCGCCATTGCCCAGGCCTTCAGCTTCGATGTGACGGCTGTTGGTCATGTTCAGGGCGATGGTGCCGTTGGCGTTCTTCTGTGTCTGTGCTTCAAGCACTTTGGAGAAGTCCAGATCCCGAGCCTTGTAGTTCGGGGTATCGGCGTTGGCGATGTTGTTGGCCAGCACTTCGGCACGCTGAGCGCGGAAGCCCAATGCCTTTTCGTGAATGCCGAGCGCTTTATCGAAGCTGATGCTCATGTCGGGAACCTTCGGGTGACCGGTTTTTCGTACCTGAGCTTTAGCAAGCGTCGTGCCAAACAGAAAAACCCAAGTAAACCGTGGCTTTGCGGGGAGTCGGCAAAGCGGCAATGCCAGAAAAGCGGCAACCGGTTTCCGCCAACTGCCGCTTTTCTGCCGCTTGCCCTTCCCAACGGCATCCGTCGCCTCGATCTGTAGGAGCTGCCGAAGGCTGCGATCTTTGATTTTGCCTTTAAAGATCAAGATCAAAAGATCGCAGCCTTCGGCAGCTCCTACATGAAACAAAGCATCAGGCATAAAAAAACGGGAGGCCTTTGCGGGCCTCCCGTTTTTCATGTTGTCGATGCAATCATTTCGCCTGGTAAATGATCCCCGGACTGCACTGGACCATCTGGTAATGATCCGGCAAACCGTTCAGCGCTTCGGAGGCGCCAAGGAACAGATACCCGCCCGGCTTCAGCGTGCTGTGAATGCGCAACAGGATGTCTTTCTTCACCTCGGCGGAGAAGTAGATCAGCACGTTGCGGCAGAACACGATGTCGAACTTGCCCAGGCTCGCGTAGCTGTCGAGCAGGTTGAACGAACGAAATTCCACCCGGTTCTTGATCGGCGCCTTGATCACCCAGCGGCCCGGCCCTTTCGGGTCGAAATAACGCTGCAGACGATCGGGGGACAAACCGCGTCCGATCGCCAGGCTGTCGTATTCGCCGGTCTTGCAGTTGTTCAGCATGCTGCCGGACAGGTCGGTGGCAACGATCTGCACGCCCATCTTCAACTGGCCGAGGTTACTGCGCTCGAACTCATCGATCGACATCGACAGCGAATACGGTTCCTGACCCGATGAGCACGCCGCCGACCAGATCCGCAGACGCTGGTTGGGACTGGCCTTGATCGCTTCGGGCAGTACCTTGTTCTTCAAGACTTCAAACGGATAGGTGTCACGAAACCACAGGGTTTCGTTGGTCGTCATGGCATCGACCACCTGCTCGCGCAAACCGCTGCGCGGCTGGGTCTGGATGCGCTGTACCAGCTCACCCAGGGACTTGATGCCTTGCTGCTCCATCAGTTTGTTGAGACGGCTCGAGACCAGGTACTGCTTGTTTTCACCGAGCAAAATGCCACAGGCTTTTTCCAGGAAGACCCGGAACTGTTCGAAATCCAAATTACCCGTAGACAATGATGCCGCCTCTTAAATCGTGTTGACCGCCAGGGGCAAAAGGCCCCTAGCTGATATCTGCTGCTTTGATCCGGTCGACTACCCGGGATGCCAGGTCATCAGGACGGAATTTGGCCAGGAAGTCATCGGCACCGACTTTCTTGACCATCGCCTGATTGAATACCCCCGACAACGAAGTATGCAGGATGATATGAAGCTTTTGCATGCGAGGGTCGCTGCGGATCTCCGCCGTCAGGGTGTACCCGTCCATCTCCGGCATCTCGATGTCGGAAATCATCATCAGGAACTCTTCTTCCGGCTTCTTGCCCTCATCGACCAGCTTGCGCAGGTAATCCAGCGCCTGCCTGCCATCGTTCAGCGCCACTACCTCGACACCGACCGTCTGCAGGCAACGCGTGACCTGCTTGCGCGCCACCGACGAGTCATCGACCGTCAGCACCCGCAGCGACAACGCCTTGCTCTGGGTCTCGACATCGACCACCCCCACCGAAATCGCTTCCGGCGTCGGCGCCACTTCCGCCAGCACCTTCTCGACGTCGATGATTTCGACTAACTGATTGTCGACTCGAGTCACAGCGGTCAGGTAGTGATCGCGCCCCGTGCCCTTGGGCGGCGGATGGATCTCTTCCCAGTTCATGTTGACGATGCGCTCCACCGAGCGGACCAGGAAACCCTGGGTCTTGGTGTTGTACTCCGTGATGATCACGAACGGATTTTTCTTGTCTTTCAACGCCCCGGAACCGGTCGCCATTGCCAGATCAAGGATCGGAATGGTTGCCCCCCGAATATTCGCCACCCCGCACACGACAGGACTGGACTTGGGCATCAACGTCAGCGACGGGCATTGCAGCACTTCCCGCACCTTGAACACGTTGATTCCGTAGAGCTGCTGACCGTCGAGACGGAACAACAACAGCTCCAGGCGATTCTGCCCTACCAGTTGCGTGCGCTGGTTCACCGAATCCATTACACCAGCCATGCCCAGACTCCTACACCAACGCCAAGTGTTGTTGCGACGCACATTCATTGCTAAACGGCACGGCGCTTGCTTTTTAACTCGTATGAACGCTCAAACGACATTTTTCCGACGCCTGACCTCCCGCACCCGCAAAGCGCTGTGCGCGACGTCTGCCGTCTGCTTGTTTTTCGCTGGCAGCCCTGCCGGTGCTGATACGGTTACCTTGCCTGACATGCTTATCGGCGTCACTCAGGGCTTTCTTGAGTTCACCGTAGAAGACTATCTGGCTACCAGTCAAACGGAAGGCCGCTACGAAATCGAGGTCAACCAGCTCGACCCGCGTATGCGCATGCCAATGTGCGACAAGGAATTGACAGCGTCGCTGGAGAGTCCGGCACGTCCGCTGGGCCGGGTAACGGTCAAGGTCCGCTGCGAGGGAAGCTCGCCGTGGACGGTGTTCGTGCCCGCTCAAGTCCGCCTGTTTCGCGAGATTGTCACCACCACCCGACCGCTCAAACGCGCCGGTATTATCGAGCCGCAGGACGTGACCTTGCGTGAACGCGACGTCAGTCAGATCAATCAGGGATTTTTGACGTCGGTGGATGACGCCATCGGGCAGAAATTAACCCGACCAACGGTCGCCGATCAGGTGATTACCCTGGTGCATCTGGAACAGGCGGAAGTGGTGCGCAAGGGTGATCAAGTGGTCATCATCGCCCGCAGTGGTACGCTCGCCGTGCGCATGCCCGGGGAAGCCCTGGCCAATGGGGGTCTGAAAGAACAGATTCGGGTGAAAAACCTCAATTCCAACCGGGTCATCAAGGCGCAGGTCATCGCGCCGGGCCAAGTGGAAGTGGCCATGTAAAACACACTCGCAGAAAACTGGCGCCAGCCCCGCCCCTTCCCTAAACTGTGCCGCAGCAGGACACGCTTCGGCACATGCAGCTCATTGCAAAGTGAGCCTAAAGTTTTCCAGGGAATGGCCGAGAACATGGCAAGCGTCCAAATTCCCAGAGGTTTTTAACATGGTCATCGATTTCAGCCGTTTGAACAGCTCCTCGTCACTTACGGGCAGTACACGTACCAGCAACGCCAAGGAATCCGCCGAAACCGGTACCTCCGCGCCGCTGAATACCCCGGCCGAAACGGCCAGTACCGCAAAAAGCGGGGAATCGGTACACCTCAGCAATGAGGCTCAACAGTTGCAGAAGGTCACTGACAAGCTGCGTGATCAGCCTGCCGTCGACAAAGCCCGCGTGGCCGAGTTGAAAGCAGCGATTGCCGATGGCAGCTATAAAGTCGACAGCAACCGTGTAGCCAGCAAACTGCTCAACTTCGAAGCCCAGCGCTAGGCTTTCGCCGGCGCCAGGCTTTTGGACGCTTAGAACCCAAGGCCAGCCATGCACGACACTAATTTATTGCAACTGATCACTGACGACTTTGCTCCAGCTCAACAATTGCTGGAGTTACTGCAAACCGAGTCCCTCGCCTTGCACGGTCGCGACATGCCCTTGCTCGAAGATATTCTGGCGCGCAAGCAGGCATTGATCATTTTGCTTGAACAGCATGGCCGCAAGCGCAGCGAAATCCTCGCCAGCCTCAACCTGCCGCTCGACCGTCAGGGCCTGGAGCAACTGGCCAGCCACTCAAGCATTGGCGACCAGTTGCTGGCCCAGAGCGATGTGTTGACCGACCTGATTGCCCAGTGCCAGGCGGCCAACGTCAAGAACGGCCAGTCGATCCAGATTCAGCAGGCCGCCACGGCCAATCAGCTGAAAATCCTCACCGGGGGCGAGCCGCCAGCGCTGTATGACGCTACTGGCACTTTCGCCAAACCCACCAAGCCGCGTACGCTCAGCCAGGCGTGAGCCATTCGATGTGCCTGCACTATCAACCCGCGAAACATGCTGGCAAAATGCTGGCTAGTCGTAGTCAAATTTTGTCTGGAGATTGAGAAAACGTGCCAAACGCCCTAAGCGCGGATGATAGTCCGCAGCCACCAAAGGTGCTGACCACGCCCCTGGAAATCTCCAGCAACCTGCGCCAGCTGCAAGAAAGCCACGATCCGCTGATCATCACGTTCCATGAGCGCAGCCAGCGCTTTCAGAGCTACCTGATCAAGGTCGACCGCGAAACCGCGACCATCGCCTTGGATGAAATGATCCCGCGCGATGGCGAGCGCTTCCTGCTGGCGGGCGAACCGTTCAAGGTTGAAGGCTTCCACGAAGGCGTGCGCATCGCCTGGGAATGCACCGGCACGTTGAACATTGAAGAATCCGCGGGTGATCGCTTTTACACCGGCGAGCTGCCGACCGAAGTGGTTTACCACCAGCGCCGCAATGCCTTCCGCGCCGCGTTGAAGCTGACCGATCTGGTCAGCGTCGAACTTGGCGGCGAAAAACTCAAGGCGCCGATCAACGGCAAACTGCTGGATATTTCCGCCACCGGGTGCAAGCTGCGCTTTGAAGGTGACATCACCGACCGCCTGCAACTGGGCCAGGTCTATGACCGCCTCATCGCCGCCCCGCTGTTCGGCAACCAGCCGACTTCGGTCGAACTGCGTTACCTGCACTTCGAAGAAAAGCTCAACATCACCTTCGCCGGCCTGCGCTTCCACAACATCAGTGGCCAGGCTGCACGCAACGTCGAGCGCTTCGTCTATCAGTTGCAGCGTGAAGCACGTCGCTTCGATAAAGACGATCTCTGAGTCGAACGCACACAGAAAAAGGGCAGTCCTTGGCGGGACTGCCCTTTTTTATTGGCAAATAATTCGGCAGCGGTGAGCCCCTTGTGGCGAGGGAGCTTGCTCCCGCTGGGCCGCGAAGCGCCCCTCACCTATGGGCCTGCTGCGCAGTCCAGCGGGAGCAAGCTCCCTCGCCACGGTTACAGCGTCACCGGGTCAGGGCCTGGCACCACTGATGTCCGGCGTCGGTTTATCGTCCCCATCAGCCGGATCAGTTTCCGCCGCTGCCTCAGGCTGCACTTCGGGCTCTGGTTCCGGCTCCGGCTCCGGCGTAACCGTATTCTGCATCTGTTCCTGCACCACCTGCTCATCCACCCGTGGGTCGAGGGCGGCCACCAGCGGCGAGCTGGACATGCTGTCCGGCATTGCCACGTGATGCAGCGGCGCGTCATCGACCTGATGCAGATTGGTCACCGCTTTCGGACGAATGCGCCACACCAGCACCAGCGCAAAGAAGCTGAAGAACGCGTACAGGCTCTGGCTACCGAACAGCTTCATCAGCACACCTGCCAACAGAGGCCCGATACTCGCGCCGACCCCGTAGGTCACCAACAGCATCGCCGTCAGCGACACCCGGCGATCGCCTTCGACGTGGTCGTTGGAGAACGCCACCGCCAGCGGATACAGGCAGAACTGCACCAGCGAACAGAGGAAGCCGACCACAAACAGCACTTCCAGCGGCACCTGCGGCAGGATCGCCAATGGCAACGCCGCCACCGCGAGGAACCCGGCAAAGCAGCGAATCAGCAGCGCCCGGTCATAACGGTCGGACAACCAGCCCAACGGCCACTGCACCAGCAGCCCGGCAAAAATGCAGCTACCCATGAACAGACCGACCTGCTCGGTCGACAGCCCCTGCTGCGAGGCGTACAGCGGCGCCAGACCGTAGAACGAACCGATGATCAGACCGGCACCGAGCACCGTGCTCAACGACTGCGGCACCCGCTTGATAAAGAAGCGTGGCTCCATCGGTGCCGGATGCAGCGGTGCCGGGTGAATCCGCCGGGTCAGTGCCACCGGCACCAGACACAGGGCGAAACACAGGGCGACCAGCATCAGCAGTTCCAGACCAAGGCCCGGGTGCATGACCAGAATCAGCTGACCGAGCACCAGCCCCAGATACGAAGCGATCATGTAGCCGCTGAACACCAGCCCGCGCTGGTTGGCGTCGGCCTGCTCATTGAGCCAGCTCTCGATCACCATGTATTGGCACATCATGCCCAGACCGACAATGGTCCGCAGCACCAGCCACGCCGGCAGCCAGTCGACCAGGCCATGCCCGAGCACCGCCGCCCCAACGATCCCGGCACACGCCGAATACGCCCGGATATGCCCGACCCGGGCGATCAAGCGGTGTCCGATCTTGCCGCCCAGCACCAGGCCGAAATAGTTGGCCGCCATCAGCGCACCGACCCACAGTCCATCGACATGGTCAGCGGCCAGGCGCAATGCCAGATAAGTAGATAGAAGGCCTGAGCCGATCAACATCATCAGCGAGGCGAAATACAGCGCTCGAAAGGATTTCCAGATTTGGCGCATCGGCGTTCCGAGCGGCTCCTTGCAGTGAGTATCGGGCTATCCAAACGATAGCCCGACGGCGACAGTTAGTCAGGCCTGGGCTGCTAGAACACGCCGTTCCCAGGGAGTGATTTCATCAAAGAAGCTGGTCAACTCCATGGTCTTCGAAGCGATGTAGCCTTCGATGAACTCCTGTCCGAACAGTTCCCTGGCCAATTGGCTACGTTTCAGACGCTCGAGGGCGGCATGCAAGGTACACGGCAGCGAAAGATTGTCCGGCACTTCGAATTCGCCCTGAATCGCCGCGCTCGGTTCCAGTTCATGTTCGATCCCATGCAAGCCGGCGGCCAGGCTCGCGGCAATCGCCAGGTACGGGTTGGCATCGGCGCCGGGCAAACGGTTTTCCACGCGACGGGCCACCGGCGAACTCGCCGGAATTCGCAGCCCTGCGGCGCGGTTGTCGTGGGACCAGCACGCATTGTTCGGCGACGCAAACGGGTGGCACAGACGCTGATAGGAGTTCACGTTCGGCGCAAACAACGCAGTGAAGTCAGCCATGCCCGCCTGCTGTCCGCCGATGAAGTGGCGAAACATTGCCGTCGGCTGGCCATGGTCGTCGCTGAACACATTCTGGCCGGTGGCGATGTCGACGATGCTCTGGTGAATGTGCATCGAACTGCCCGGCGTGTGCGCCAGCGGCTTGGCCATGCACACCACGCTGAGGCCGTGCTTGAGTGCGACTTCCTTGAGCAGGTGCTTGAACAGGAACGTCTGGTCGGCCAGCAGCAGCGGATCGCCGTGCAGCAGGTTGATCTCGAACTGGCTGACGCCCATCTCGTGCATGAAGGTATCGCGCGGCAAACCGAGCGCTGCCATGCATTTATAGACTTCGCTGAAGAACGGCCGCAGACCGTTATTGGAACTGACGCTGAATGCCGCCTGCCCGTCCTCGCGACGCCCGTCGAGGCCGACTGGCGGACGGAACGGTTGCGTCGGATCGGTATTCGGCGCGAAGACAAAGAATTCCAGCTCGGTCGCCACCACCGGCGCCAGACCGCGCGCGGCGTAGCGGGCGATGACGTTCTTGAGCTGACCGCGGGTCGACAGGTTAGAGCTTTCGCCGCTCAGCTCGTCGGCATCGCAAATGGCCAAGGCACGCGGCTCGTCGCTCCATGGCAGGGGGTGAATCATGCTCGGCTCGGCTACGAGCGCCAGGTCGCCGTCATCGCTGCCGTAAAACCGCGCCGGCGGATAGCCGCCCATGATGCATTGCAGCAGCACTCCCCGTGCCATCTGCAACCGCCGCCCTTCGAGGAACCCCTCGGCGGTCATCACCTTGCCGCGCGGCACGCCGTTCAAATCCGGCGTGACACATTCAATCTCATCAATGCCGGTCAATCGCTGCGCGAGTGAACGCTGACCATCGGTTGTCATGACGCAATCCTTGTTATTGTGCGAGCCGCGAACGGCGACCCGTACAAAATAGGCTCCGGCTGTTCGGAATATCAAGCAGCGTCAAACAAAAACCCGAGTCACGGCAGATAAAGGCTGAACACCCCGCCACCCAACGGCCCGCCGTTGCTGATTTCGGTGTGCCCGACCACGCCATTGCGCTGATGCAACGCGGCAATGCGGTTGGCAAAATACAGGCCCAACCCGGTGCTGCCACTGCCGTGATTGATGCCCTGCACGTAATCGGCCTGACGTTCGAGCATCTCGGGCGGGTAACCGTCGCCGTCATCGTTGATGCTCAACACCAGTTGCCCGGCCTCGTCGCTGACGGTAATCAGCAGCGACTCGCGGGCATAGCGAATCGCGTTGTTGATGCAGTTGCCCAGCACCGAGGCAATCAACTCGCGATCGAAGAAACCCAGCGGGCTCAGCGGATCGACTTCATAGGTGGCGATGATCCCGCGACTGGCGAACACTTCTTGATGCGCCGCCAGTTGCGCCTCGATGAAATCATCCAGTTCGTGATACGCCGGTTGCAGCGGCATCTGGTTGACGCCGAGCTTGTACAGCCCCAGCAACTGCACCAGCATGCCGTTGAGGTGGGCGAACTCGAAGTCGATCACGCCCTGCTCCGTCCCGCTGCGCTGCTCTTGAGGCAGACGCGCCAGCCATTGACTGTGGGCCTGCATCAGCATCGCCAGCGAGTTCTTCATGTCGTGAACGGTGGAGGCAATCACCGTGGAGAAATCCAGCGCCTGCTCGTCTTGGTTCATTCGCCAAACGCCTTGCTTTTCAGCTTCTGATAACGCGCAAAACGCGCGTCGGTGTCGGGCATCAGGCCAACCATTTTCAGGCAGGCCCGACATTCTTCCAGCTCCGCTGACGGCACACTGGTGTCGGTGCCGTGCAGCAGCGACTGGGCCATGTTCAGCGCGATACTGATGTTCTTCGGTTGCATCTTCAGCGCCTTGCGGAACACCTCGCGGGCCTCCACGAGGTTGCCGGTCTTGTACACGCGCACGCCTTGACGGTTGAGGTCGGCGGCAGCGTTGCTCGAACTGAGGATAGTCGGGTCGTCGGTGAGCTTGGCGATGTCTTTCATCACTGCCGGATCGTCACCGTAGATCTCCGCGCAGCTCTTGAGCATCGAAGTGCCCGCCTCGGCCTGCCCGAGCATCTGCAACTGCTTGGCAACCAGCAGCGCTGCTTCAGGGCTCATGAACTGCTCCATGCCGTCGAGACGCATCAGCGCTTGCTCGGTGAGCTTGTCAGCGGTTTCGGCGTCGTTGAGCAACAGACTGGTGGCCTTCATCAGGCGCGCGCGAATCTGCAGGCCCGGGTCAGACGGGTTCTCTTTGGCGACGGCGCTGAGGGTGGTGTTGATCTCCAGCCGAGTGCGGGTGTCGAGACCACGCTCACTGCCCTTGCTGATCAAGGCATGGGCCAGGCCAAGATTGCTTTCCGGATCCTTGAAGCGCGACTGCGCGCCCTGCGCCACGGCCTGACGATAGGCCCGGGACGCGGTGTCGAAGTCCTCGTTGGCCATCGCCAGTTTGCCGAGCAACGCTTGCCGGCGCACCGCCAGCGGCGACAAACGAATCGCCTCCTCCAGCACGCGCTGCGCACCTTTGGTATCGCCCTCGGCCACCAGCACATCGGCCATGCCGTCATACAGCGCCGGCATCATCGGGAACACCTTCAGCGCTTTCTCATAGACGCCTTTGGCCTGCGCCACTTGCCCACGCTTGAACAACAACTTGCCCAACCCGGCAAATGCCCACGGCAACGGCCGATCAGCGATGATGCTGTCGTACAGGCGTTCAAGGGCTTCGTTCTGATTCATGTCGCGCAGCGCATCGGCGCGATAACGCAGGCACAGCGGCGAATAACGGATGTCCTGCTTGCACAGCGCAATGCAGGCATTGAGCACCTCGACCGGCTTCCCGCGATCAAGGGCTTGCAGAATCGGTTTGAGCAACGTCTTGCGCTGCTCCAGACGCTCCAGACGCTGCGCCAGACCAGAGCGGTTGAACGGTTTGGTCAGGTACGCATCCGGCTCGTGCTCCAGGGCACTGAGCACCATCGCCTGACTGGTCTCGGCCGTCACCATGACAAACACCGCCTCATGGCTGATGAGCTTTTCCGACATCAGGTCTTCCAGCACCTGCTGGCCGTTCTTCTTGCCATCGCCGAGGTGGAAATCCTGCAGGATGAAATCGTAGGACTTCTGCGCACACATCTTCAGCGCCTGCTCGCCGGTATCCGCGGTGTCCACATCTTTGACCCCCAGCTCGCGCAGCATCGAACGCACGGAACTGCGGAAATCCGAGAAATCATCGACGATCAGAAAACTCTTTTGGTGATACGACAGCATCGAGGATTTCCAGGCAGTTGAAGTGGGGGCAATTTCAGGCGCGCAGATGATAGCTGCCGGCCAAATGCTATCAAGCGATTTCACACGACTTTTAAGTCACCGAGTGGGTTATCGGCCACAAGTGACGTTCCCTGAAGCGGACACTTCAAGATTCCTCGCACAGCGATTACCCTGCGCGCCGGCTCATCTTTCCACTACAAGGTTTATCTCCTGTACATCAAGGGACGTTGCATCGTGTCCGCCTGTGCGCTGCTGTTCATTCAGCAGGCGATGGCGACCGGAATGGATTGTGCGAAAGCGGCGAGTGCCGTGGAAAATGCGATTTGTGCGGACAAGGGGTTGTATGAGCTGGATGCGCAGATGGCTACGGCATACAACAAGCTCATGAAGTCCACGTCAGATACCAAGGCCGAGCTGAAAAGCGCTCAGCGCCTTTGGCTAAAGACCCGCAACCAATGCGCTGAGGAGGTCAGTTGCCTGAATCAGCGCTATCGCGAGCGACTGGAATCGCTGCAGGCGCAATGGGTCGATACGCTGGCGTACTCGCCCGACGAAACAGACAAACAGGCGATGGTGGAGCTACAGCAACGTATCGAGGCAGCGAGCAAGGTTGATCCTGAGTTTGCCCTGGAAAAGACCCTTGATGCGTTCACGGTGAGCCTTGATAAAACCTCGTTTGCCGGCATCCCCGATGATGATGATGAGCAGACGCACTTTCCCGAGGCGATCCCCAACGGGGTGAGCCAGGAAGAGTGGAAAGCATTAACTGCTTCCAACATCACGGGAGCCGCCGACACCGGTCAAACGACTTATATCCTCACCGATCTGGATGGCGATGGGCTGCGCGACCTGATCGTTGAAACCTATTCCGGCGGCACCGGGTTGTTCTGGTACACCGAAACCTGGCGCGGCACGGGCAGCCGATTCATCAGACGAGGTGCCGAAGCTGCACCAGAAGCCAACGCCGAGACCACCCTTTTCTACACCAATGATCGCGGTGCCAACCAAGCGGTCAACTGGATCAAGGTGCATGGAAAACTCTACGCCGCCTATCGAAACAGTGCCTACGGCGTTGATCAGGTCTATCTGCTCAATCCGCTACGGATCAACCGCCAGGTCCCCACGGTAACGGTGCAATATCTTTATGAACTGAACGTGCCTCGCACTCAGGCGAATCAGGACAATCCGACAGCCTATGAACTGGAGCCCGCCGTACAAAAGGCGCTCACTCAAGGTTTGTCCAAGATAGGCACTACGACGCCGAAGAACTCGGCCCCCCTCTGCCCAATCCCGCCATCAGGCCCGGGGGACGACGACTATTACAGCTACGGCGCAAGTTATTACGCGATTGAACCCATCGCCGATTTCCCGGTAATTCTCGGTGATGACTGCTTTATCGCCAGACTGATCAATTGGTATGGCAGCTACGATGAAAAAGTTGGGCTGTTCGCTCAACTGACGCTGCGTAAGCCGGGATCTGAAGAACAGGCACAAAGTTACACCGTCAATGGGCATCGCCACATCACCCGAGTCAGCACTTCGATAGGCAAGGCCGAGGGTGGCGCGGCAAATTAGCCAGCGGTGAACTGAACGAAAAAGCCCCGCCAGGTCATCCTGTGCGGGGCTTTTTTTGCGAGCCGTTATGCGGCTCTGAATGATGGTGTCCCAGGGCAGGTTCGAACTGCCAACCTTCCCCTTAGGAGGGCTATCCAAACCCCAGCAAACAATGGCAAAACCCCGTATTTATTGGGTTTTTCGTCCGGTTGTGTCCGTAAAAACGACGCCGTATAGTTCTTTTTGCACCCACCATGCACCCATGGGAACAAATTGAAAGAGAAGCTCACCGCCAAGCTGCTGGCGTCCCTGCAGATAACCGGCCAGGAATATGAGGTCCACGATACCACCGTCGGCGGTCTGTTCGTGCGCGTCACTGCCGCCGGCGCCAAGTCCTATGTAGTGACCTGGGCCAGAGGCCGCAAGAAGACATTGGGTCGCATTGGCATACTCACGTTGGAGCAAGCGCGAGCGGAGGCTACTCAATATCTCGCAGAGGCAAGAACCCTGGGGTAACCGCTAGCCGTCACCCAAGGACGTAAAGGCGCTACCCTCCCCTCCTTACGCGAGTTCATCGATGACATATACATGCCTTGGTTCAAGACGCACCACAAAGGGCATGAGAAAACCCTGCACACGCTCGACCACAACTTCGAAGCAATCATGCCCCAGCGTCTCAATGCGATCACTGGCCGCGACCTGGACCAGATCCGTACGGGATGGATGCAGTCAGGCAATAAGCCGTCGACGGTCAACAGGAAAATGGGCTCGATCAGCGGCGTATTCAGCAGAGCCGTTGAATGGGAGTACATCGATGCCCACCCGATGGACAGGCTCAAAGCCTTAAAGGTCGACTCGATGGGACTGGTCCGCTACTTAGATGCTGAAGAGACCAAACGACTTCGGGAAGCACTCGACGCCCGCCAAGACGAAGCGAGGACGGAGCGCGAGAGTGCGAACAAGTGGCGAGCGGATCGCGGTAAGGAACCGATGCCAAGCCTGCTTGAAGTCCGATTTACGGACCACTTGAAGCCTATGGTCCTGGTGTCCCTGAACACAGGCATGAGACGCGGTGAGCTGTTCGACTTGAAATGGTCCGCAGTGAACTTCCAAACGAAGACGATCACCGCAGCCGGCGCCACCACCAAAACAAGCGACACACGACACATCCCGATGAACAAGGAAACGGTGCGCGTGCTGGAAGACTGGAAGAAGATGGCCGGCAAATCTCGATATGTGTTCCCGAGTCAGGAAGGCGGACGTCTGGAGGACGTTAAAAGCGCCTGGCTCAAGCTGCTAGAGCGAGCCAATATCGAAGGGTTCCGCTGGCACGATATGCGTCACGATTTCGCGTCACGCCTAGTGATGGCCGGCGTACCGCTCAACACGGTACGGGATCTGCTGGGGCACGCCGATATAAAGATGACACTGAGGTATGCCCACTTGGCGCCTGGGACGAAAGCCGCAGCAGTAGAGCTGATTTAGAAGGGAATCAACTCTTTATCCGTGATAGGAACGATGGTCGGGCTAGATTTGTGCAGACTCACATGATCTAAGAGTTTGTCCCAGTTGTCTGTTACGAGAAACATTACCAGCCTATCCGGCTCCGTGGAGAAAGTCATATCCGGATAGTGCTGCCAAAAGTAAGCACTAGCCTTAATTGTCTCCCAGATACGAAGCTCATCGTACGTGAGCGCCTCTGGCATGTAGAGCGCAAGGTTAACCAAACGCACAGACTCATCGGTCGACCAGACTTTATCAATCACGCTGGAGAGACTATTCCCATCGAAGTCCCCGTGGGCTTGGCTCATCGCCTGAGCGATCGCCCACTCGATAACGGCCGTCAGTGATCGCTTCTGCACTCTTCCCATTATGTCGAGAGCGAATTTTATCTTCGGATCAATTCTGATACCGACGCTAACGGTTGTACTCGTCTCACCAGCCCGCTTACTTGTCTTCGTCGCCATACCAATCCATCTGCTCTCTGAAGGTCAATTTAACTGACGTGATGGGCACAGCTTGCTCGACCCGCAAACCACTGTCAATCCGTGCGAATACGTGCATGTTTAGCATTTGCTTGCATCGCAAGAATTATGCATTGTAACCTAGCATCATCTGGCCCCCCTTTGGGTGTCGGAATTTAGGGAGATATCCATGGAACAAGGTCAACAACAGATGGCACCGTTGTCGGTGAGCGTCGAAGAGTCTGCCCGTATTTTGGGCATATCGCGTTCGGCCACCTACGAGCTGATTGCTCAGGGCGAAATCAAAACATTTAAGATCGGCCGGCGACGATTGGCCTTGGCATCGGAACTGAAAGCATTCATTGAGCGCGCCGCAAAGGCCGGCTCACGATGAATTGCGAAGAGAATAAGGAGCGAGGAATGCGCAGGACCGCGCTGAAGGATGCTAAGGCGGTGTTCGAGCACCGCCTTAGCAAAAACACACTGGATAGCACCAACGTGAAGGGCAAACTATGACACGCCATTCTTCAACCGAGCAAGACCGCAAGATGATCGAGGCGCTTAGAAACGGCCCGGTTTCCTCCGTCGAGGCAGCTCAAACGCTCGACATCGTTCAGCCGCCGAGCACTATTCGTCGCCTAAGAAAAAAGGGGCACGAAATCCGCACCTACTGGACGCACCAGTCGACCGAGCCGGGTCGACCGCCGCACCGGGTTGCCAAATACATTTTGATGCGCGAAGCCTCGTAAACCATTGACTAGCCGGCGCCTCCATATCGGAGGCGCTTGCGCCTGCCTGCGAGCCATTGAATGGCATCTTCAAGAACAGTCCGAACCAAGAAAGCTAAAACGCCTCCTTTTGCGATGCTGTTTCTTGCCATGGGCCAGTCTGCCAATTACAGGGCTATGGGGCCCTGGTCTCGGTGCGTCCTCAATGAACTCATGATGCAGTACCGCGGCAACAACAACGGCGATCTATCGGCGACACGGACAATGGCAAAGGAGTGGGGCATTGCCTCTGACAATACCCTTCGGAAGGCTCTGGCAGAACTCGAGGCCGGCGGCTGGATCATCCAGACCAGGAGTAGTATTTTTTCTCGCCATGGCGCGCGTTGCGCGCTCTACGCACTGAGCTGGTTTGCCATCGACGAATGCCCTGGCAAAGATCTTGAAATAGGTCCAACCCGCGCACCTCCACGAACAATCCGCAGCCTCGCAATTTCGAATTCTTCCAGCGCAGAAAATGCGCACATACCGGCGCAATAAATGCGCACGTAGAACGATCCGTTTGTACGGCTCTGTCCGGTTGTATTTGTGACCTCTGTCTACGTGCGCAAAAAGTGCGCCGTAATTACCCGTTTACGTGCGCAGAAAGTGCGCACCCTTATAGATATCTACCATGCTGTCTGAGCTTTTAGTGCAGACCAGAAAGGATCAGGATGAATAGAAACCCGATGCGTGCGGCCATGACTGACAACCTCGTCTTGCCAGTGTCGGTGATGGATAGTGAGCAGTGGAGAGGTATGCCGCTTGTGTCGAGAGTGGTCCTGTGGAATCTGATGCCTCAAGCGTGCAGTGCCCGGCCGAGAGAGATCCTTCCATCCAGAGCCGTCACCTTTTCTGAACAATTGAAGTGTCGCAGGGCTCTGATCGACCTGATTGAGCGCGGCCTGATTGTCCGAACCATGACCAAGCCGGATCGTTACGCGCTCAACTTTCCGCCCTACCCGGAATACCCGCATTCCAGCCGGCGATGAGAAGGCACCACCCCGTTGCAGGGTAGTGCCGTCGATACTACGAAGCTTTCGTAGTTTGTCAGTCGATGTCTGTTGGAGCGAACTGTTCAGCACCAGCCCGCAGTGAGCGCAGCCCAATCACCGCCGCCCGGGCCACTCGGTCGATGAAGCCCGTTTCCAGACTTGTACATCGCCCTCCCATTCCCACGATCGCGAATTGGATCGCATGGAACGCCTCTGTTTCGTCGTGAGCAGCCAGCTCGGCAATCTCGACATCGAAGCAGGCGATACCCTTCTCCCAGTCCCCAGGCACGCCGTAGTTGTACCGAGGCCAATTGATGAGCCGACCGGCATCATCGCGCTGGGTAAAACTCAGATCGTCCCGAGATTTGAAGGCGGCGCTCATTGGACAACCTCCGCCGCGTCGAGCGCCTTCTGCATCTGCTCGACTTCACTGTCGACATAATTCGCCCAGTCGTAGCCAAGGAAACTGCCGAGGCTGGCCAGCTCCTCGATATCGTGCGACTTTCCGTGCTTCAGGTCCTTCGTGATGGCGTTGAACAGCACCCGCATATTGCTGATGCGTTCGTGTGTGGCACGAAGTAGCTCAAGAGCATCGTCGGCGATGCGAGCGTTGGCCTGGCTCATTGCACACCTCCAGCGATGATCCCACTGAACGGGGTGATGCAAGGCACCACCTTCACGCTGACGGCGCCGAGCATTTTCAGCGAGGCCAGATCAGTGAGTTTGATGCTGGCCGGCAAATTCATCGAGCCTATGACTTCCCCACGCGCATCGAGGATTTGGATGGTATTCTGTTTAAATTGCATGACGTTCACCTTCAAGAGTCGTCGTGTGATCGCCAGGCCGCTGTTGACGCAGCGGCCTGGCACTTCTTCTCTGATGGCTCAGATTTGAGCCACCATTTCAACTGTTACTGCTTACCCTTCTCGCTGATCCATCCTGCCGCCCAGCTCATTGGGTCTTTCGTTCCCATCGGCTTGAGTGGCTTGCCATCCCGGGCTGCCTGCCTGCCCTCCTCCTCTGTTTCACCGTGAATCCATACGGTTGTTTGCCTAAAACCAGCTTCGCGCTGACGCTCTTTGTAGATCCTCTGGCGATCGGCCGCAGATAGCGGGCCTTTCGATTCATCTTGCTTCACAACAACCTCCGTTAGCAGTCACGATAGACCAATAATGAATCATCGTTAGCAGTCACGCAAGAGGAAGGGTGCAAAAAAATTACACCCCCAGAGATGCGCGGACTTTTGCTCACATCTGGATTAGAGATCTGAAAGTGGGAATTCCCGCTTTGCTGTTATCTGTCGGGTTTGCCGACACTTTCGCGAGAAGGTCGTAAAAGGCGGAGAGGTTTACTCCAATGGCGGAAACCTCGACGCACCACCAATAGTGGGAGACCCAGACTTCCACCACCGGTTGGAGTTACAGACGTATTTGCCTGATCACCTGGCGCGGGTCGGCGTCGGCGGCGATCACTGAGGTCGCGTCCCGGGTGAGCTGATCCAGCGCCTTCTGCTCGAATTCATCGGCGACCGACGTAGCTCTGCGCAGGATCAGGAGGGCTAGTCCGGGAGGACTTTGGTGTTGGTTGGGTTGGAAGGTAATCGCAATTGACGAACGACATACGGGCTCCGAGTGATGTCCTGAGATTTGAGGACATCGCCAAATGCAGGCAAAGCCCCTGAGAAGCCTCGCTGCCACAGGAAAAAATCTCGATTTGCGAGGTTTAGTCGATAACTGTTCACATCTTCGATGTACTCAACTTTGAGCACATCCGTTCACACCATAATCACGATTCGAGCTATCTTTTGGTCACTGTCGAAAATTTAGGAAGGTTCTTATGCTGTTCTGGGAATGGGAACGCTTAGAGTCGTATGTAGAAAAGAACTTTTTCAGAATATCCGATCCAGGGAAGCTCTTGGCTCCGATTCGCAGCGTAAAAATCTGGAGAGACCATAACCTTCGCCTTTTTATGGAGACAAAATCAGCGCAGCACCTGAAAAATAGAGAACAAGAATATCCGCCTGGCACGGTGCGCATGAATGAAGATGCGGTGGAATTTATTAGTCCAGGAGGGGCAACAGCTCGCGCTTATGGTGTAGATATTAGGAATACGAAGAGCCATTCAAATCACCAGCACGGTACGCATGAAACAACTCAGACCTGTTCGCTGCATAATTTTGAGACCGTAACATCTCGAACCGGTACTGTGAGCTACATTTTTGATTGGGTGGCTAATATTGATAAGGGATATTATATCTGGCCAGACATCGCAAAAGACTCAATGCAGGAGATATCAACCCGTACCTTCGGGTACGGCGATGAAGCGGTCACTCTGACGACCACCTCCACGGATGAAAGCGGTTCAAGAAATTGCTTGGATCTCAACATCGGAGGATTTCGGGCGATACTAGGCTCCACTAAGCCTGAAACCGGAAGAGAAAATGTTAAGCCGGGGTATATCCTTTATATAGGAGATCCAGATGAGGAGACCAGGAAGAGAATTCGAGATAGCTTGTCCTTTGCACTTGGATTCCCCATCGTTTATTTGGGGTGCGCAAAATATAGCGAAAAGCAGGAGCTGCTCAGTTTCAAGGCAATAAACGCCTACTCTATGGATGGTAGGGCCTTTAACGTTGCTGTTATGCCTCCAGCACCAATCTCCACGCCAGTGGGAAGCAATATGCTCGACAAGGGAAAACTTGAAAAAGTAGCGACCTCTTTTTTTGCTAATTACAACAATTACAGTCTGAGCTCCCTCAATTGGGTTTATTGGCACGCCGTGACAGCACCAGCACACATGGCTGCGGCATATTTTGGCGCAATCATCGAAACGATTCAAAAAAAATATATCGATGGAGAGGGCGCCAAATTCAATAACCTAATTATTCCCAAGCGCGAATACCACGTCTTAAAAACAGCTATATTCGAGGCCATTAAGGATTGCGACTTAACACCCGAAATCAGAAAAGTTTTTCATGACAAAATTAGCAATGGGAATACCATATCTCTAAAAGTCAGATCTCAGCGATTCTTTGAGCATATAAATTTGAGCATGGGAGACGCGGAAGTTAACGCATGGCAACGGCGCAACGATGCTGCTCACGGCAACGAGTTAGTAGACGGGGATTACATCTCTCTCATAAAAGATACTAAATTACTAAAGCTAACTCTTCACAGAATTATTCTAAAGATTACGGGCGCGAGCAGTGAATATTATGACTACTACTCATTAAATTTTCCAATCAGGAGCATTCAATCTGGCGTAACGGAGTGAGACGGACCGGACTCATGAGACCTAATGACCGCAACGTGTCATACCAGCTAGTGCCAGAATTGAGGGATGAAAGAAGGCTCTATAAATGAGCCTTCCTACCTCCCAGCTTAACGGCGCAAAACTATTGCCCTTCCTTTGCACTTTGAATGCCTAAATTAATCGCCTCAAATGTTACACAGACCTTATCGAGCAAGCCAACAGCTTGATCTATTGCAGACGCTGATCGATCAATTCCGACCAATGCGTAAGCGTCATCAATTTTGCTTGAAGGCAAATGAGCATCTCCCAGACGCAAATCATAGACGCCTACCAGCGGACCTAAAATTTTTCTGGCTTCAGCCTCATCATTAATTGCCTTACTTAGCACGGCCTGCAGTAGCTTGATAGATCCTAATGTTTCCTTTGGACCAAGCTTTAGAACACTACGCAAGAATGGTATATCGAATGAATCCGCCGTTAAGCGCGCCACGTCCTTTGCCAGAGATAAAATCCCCGATGGAGCAAGCGATCTAAATCTATGAACTCTAGAAAGCACATCTTGCTGGACGTCATGGGGGCGGAACAGTGGAGATCCAAATCCTTTAACGAAAGTTACATCTAACTCTTCAAGAAGCTCTGCAAATCTGGCTTCAGGCGCTATAGTATCAGCAGGCCCTTTTCCCATTTGAGCAGACATCAATTCAGCGGAGACCGGCCCATCTGGTGCCGCGTTGTGCCCATACCACACACGTTGCTGCCACTGTGGTAGCTTCGCGATATCGTAAGCATACACATTAATATAACCACCAGCATTGATACCAAAATGCGTATCGTAATCTGGAGAACATTTCACCCCTCCAGTATTTTTAGAATACCAACTTAGGGAACTGCCTCGAAAACCTAGCAACGCTTCGATAACTTGAGGTTTAAACCACAACCATCTGCCGACATCCTCATTATCCAGTGCCGAAGCAGGGAGGCGCTCGCCGCTTGCATCAACTACATATGCCAAATCTTCAACCGGATCGTCGTCTCTGATTCGCGTACTGCGATCCGCTGGCTCAATCCAGTCCTCTCGCCACAATTCGCCCTCTGTACGATATGCGTAGGGCGTATCCGGTCGTGTGTAAGTTGACGATTTATACTCCGTATTTTCGTCACTCTCGCCATCAAAAATAGGAACATCCTCGCCTTCATCAACGTCAGTTCGCCAAACTTGCATTAAGGCTACGCTCCCCCCCGTCATCCAGCCTCGGGAATCGACTCCAAACACCCGACTACTAAAGCGTCCCTTGTCATCTTCGACAAGAAGCCCATTTTCTGGCCAAGATAGATAAGAGGGATCGTCGAGTAAAGCCATCCGCTGACGATATTGAGAGATCCTTAGAGCCATGCCTCTAGCGCACAAATAATCACGTAAGTATTCGGACTTAATATCGATTGAAACTACATTGCCTCCTGCATCTCGACGTCGGCGAATGACTTCTTCATACCCCTCGTCAACAGCAAGCCAGACATCACCCTCCTTAAGCAGGCGTAACGCCATTATCAAGTCCTGGTTAATAAACCACTCGCGCTCATGGTTACCATTAAGTGAGTGCACAAGGACCAAATCGACACCGATGGGCTGATCATCATTAAACCAATGAACATCCGCCGGCTTATACGGTAAGTTTTTGTAGGCACTCGGGCCTGGATTTCTAATCAGTCCAATATCGCTCCAACTTAATCTTTCGCCTATCGCACGATGCTCAAGAGCAACCGCTACACTCCCAACGCAGTCCACTTCTTCCCGCAAACCGATGGTGTTCTTTTCACCTTGAATAACTACTGTTTCACTACGTCTAAGCGGAATCCAAACCGATGCAGATAGACGCCGTCGGCGTACTTCTGCCATCTCGAACCATTCTTGAGACGGATGCTCGCTCATAACCAACCTCCCTTGTTTTTCATTTATATTCCATCAAAAGCGTGTATCCGACGAGGGTAGCATCTCTGGATACACCATGTAGGCATCAAAACATTCAGATATCGCCGTGCCCGAAGCATCATTGGACAAATACCTGACAGCAGGTTAGAACAGGGCAATCAGGCCAGGGTAGATGTGAGTGAACCGCATCAAGTTATAAGAGAGGGGGAAAAGCCGGATGCGACTCAATGTCAGCGGTAAACGCATTTTCGGCGATGGAATAAGCTTTGAGGGTGAGTACGCGGTCCTTGAAGCAGTGCTGATAGAGGAGCGAATGATGGTGACATTCGACTGGATGGCCTTTGAGAAGGATGTTCCTGCTCGAAACCTCTTTTGCTATGACCGATCCGGAAACCTTCTATGGCGCGCGCAAGACATCGGAATGGGGATCGTGGATGCCTATACCGGCGTGACGAACGAGGAGCCGCTGTGGGTTGGGAACTTTGCTGGCTTCAGTTGCCGAATCGATGAAGCGTCTGGCCAGGTGCTAGAGACTCGCTTTACGAAATGACTGGCTCACATTTGAGTGATCCGGACCAAGTGGGATTTTTTCACTTTGCCCAGGCCGCAAACCTGTAAGAGTTTCCCTGCGTTCGAAATTCCCACCCTTCAGGGGTATTTCACCAGTGGTGGAACACGCAGATTGAGGGGAGGTTTCCACTGACGGTGGAAACCTGCTCGCGCTAGATCAGAAGCCAGCCATCAGTACGCGACACGTTTTCATAACTCGCAAAACGTGTCGCGACACCTGCCCTACCGAAATGGGAGACCAGGTCCAGCCCCCAATGGGGGTTGGATCGCTTAACTTCCACCATTGGTGAGAGCTCCTCAAATTGAGGAGGTCAAAAGTCACCTCGGATAATTCCCCAACCTGCACCGCAGGATGAAATGGCTGGGCTGAAATCTCAGCTGTGTATCACTTCGCCTACCTACGACTTACTGCAACAAAATTCCCCCCTTCCTATCAGGCAAAACCAACTATTTCAGTCCCGTTTAATCCGGTTGTGTGTAGCACCTTAGGTGCACCCAAAAAACACTGGATATAAGATCAGATCATGCCTAATGTGGGTTTGAAGCTATTCAAATCCACTCGAGGCCATCCCATGAACACAGCCAAGACCGCTCGAGGTCGACAACACAAACCGACTCGCTCAGAGGTAGCCGCGGCGTGGGGTCGCCTGCGCGACGCTGCCAGCGAAGGAAGCATCCAGGCATCCGCCCTCCTCATCGCGCTTGCGGAAAACAAACCGGTCATTGCCATGGAATCGCCCGCCACATGACTGAGCGCGACAAGAGCGGGAAATGGAAGCCCGGGCAGTCAGGCAACCCAGGTGGACGCTCCGGGCAAACGCAGCAGCTTCGCGCTCGACTTGCCGAGGGTGCGGACGCAGTTACGAAGAAGGTGCTCACGGCTGCCAAGAAGGGCGATATGCAGGCTTGCCGACTGATTCTTGAGCGCCTTGTCCCGCCAATCAAACCGACCTCCGAGCCGGTGCAATTCGAACTCGACGATACGGACCTACCGAGCGCAGCCAAGTCAATCATGCGTGCAGTTGCCGGCGGACAACTCGCGCCCGACCAGGGTAAGTCGCTCATCGAAGGCTTGAGCGCCGTAGCCCGGGTGATAGAGGTCGCTGAGCTTCAAAAGGCCGTCGAAGAACTCCGCACGCAAATGGAGGGAATGCAGCAATGAGCATCAAGTCATTGAAAGCAGAACTGCAAAGGATCGCCCAGAAGATCGGCGCCGCAGACGAAACAGTGCTGCTGATTGTGCTCGCGGTGATCCGAGCAAATACCAGAGAGATCCAAGCGGAAGAAGACTTCCCGAAAACCGCTGGGCACCAAGTCGACTATCGAATTCAGGGGCGGAACGTATCGCTCTTCTTCCCCTTCGCAGAGATGGATAGCGACCAAGGTGAGCAAATGGCGAAAGCCATCATTCTTCACACCCGACAAATTGAGCGCGCCGGCCGGACAGCTCAAGTCGGCATTCTCGATATGCGCGCCGCGCCCGAGGAAGGGGCTTGGATCGTTACCTGGCCTCCTGAAGGTGTCTCGCTTGAGCAGCACGCTGCAGAGCAATACCAGCGGATCGTGGAGGCGCGTAATGAACATCCGTAACCAAATCGCCCGCCTGAAGCAGACCGCCGGCGACTCCCAGTTTAGCAGCAACGTTCGGCAGATTAGCCAGCTGATGGACGAGTTGAGCGCCGAAGCCGTCGGCGGCGCCGCTGTCACTGGCGAAGTATCTCTCCTCGAAACTTTCAACGCCTCTACGTCCTCCGTCTGCCCCACTCCACCCCCAAACAATCCAAAGGTAACGCAATGAAAATCGGCAAACGCTCAGTTCTCAAGGTCGGCTTGGCCAACCTCCACTACTCCGAATACGAGCACTCTCGTATTGAGTCTCACACCTTCTCCATCCAACGTGCGGACGGGACCAAAGGTGTATGGCAAGCCGGCGGTTTGATGAAGTCCGCTCGCCAACTTCAAACACTCGCGCTGGAAACTTTCAAAGACTTCGGCGAAGAGATCGTCTCGATCCGGGAAAACAAAGATTTCAACGCGTCTGCGATCGAGCGATTGAGCAAAGAAAAAATCGAGGCTGTTTCAGCCGCGCTCCTTCCAGCTATGCAGTCGGTTGCAAAGGATATGCGCACACTCGCAGAAACCGTCACCCAAGGCTTCTCCCCTGTCACTCCGCGCGCGAGTAGTGACATCGCGGGCTTTCTCGCAGACCAAGAGCTCAGAGCGCTTGTGCGCGAACTCAGTCCAGAAGAGCGCCGCAACCTCATGTCTGAGGCTCGTCAAGGTGGCCATCCCGATATCGTCGAAGCAGTGTTGAGAGCAAACCCGATGCTCTCTGGCCTCAACTCTGAAGCAGCAGCGAGCCTTTCCCGAGCAGGCATTGCCGCCTCCCGCGCTGATGACCTTGAGGCTCTTCGCCAAATGCTGGCCGTCTACGACGATGTACTTGCTACCACTTCGCAGGTCGGCGTATCGCTCAGTGGAATGGTTGCGAACTCAACTGGCTATGCAGGTCGATTTGAAAAGTGGCGATCGGGTTGTGACGGCTCAGAGGCGTTGCGCGCTTGGCTGGAAAAGATCCCAGCTCGAGGCAAGCCGAAGGCTGCAGAGGAAGAATCCGAAGCCGCGTAAGCGGTTCGACTCGCGGTCGTCACGGTGCGGCCGCCAACTGGGAGCAAATACCTTGACCACTTACCAGGAACGCTTTGCCGAGGCGTGCAAGACAACCCGCTTTGCACCCTACACGCTGAAACAAGGCCCTGATTCTGGCTACGTCGTGTGGGATGTCCAGCACGTCCGCGACGGCCAGAAGGTGACGATTGACGGGCCGTTCTTCACCGAGGACGAAGCCCGGGTTTCGGCCGACCTTCTGCGCAGAACCTTCAGGGGTGCCAGGGCATACCTGGGGATTTACGACCGGATCTGGAACTACGACCCGCGTCACGAACAGGTGACGGTCGACCAAGCGCGTATGTCGCGCTCGTTACTCGCCATCCGACTGGGCGTTGAAGTACCCAACAACAGCGCCCAGGGCACCAAGGAGTGAACCATGGCTATGGCCACCAACTACGGCACCAAAACCCGAATCCTGCTGGGCGGCTCGGCCGGCAAGCTGTTTGGTCGCGAACACATTTACGAGCTTTCCACCGGCGACACGCGGGAGGCTGTGAAAGCGATCGACGTCAATCACCCAGGGTTTGCAAAGTACCTCGCAGATGCCAAACGAAAAGGTCTCGAATTCGCGGTGTTCCGGAACCGCAAGAACATCGGCGAGCGCGAGCTGAAGATGGGCGGCGCTCAGGAGATCCGGATCGTCCCGGTAATCGCTGGAAGCAAGCGTGCAGGTCTGTTTCAAACTGTACTTGGCGTGGTTCTGATCGCCATGAGTTCAGTAACGAACGGCGCGACCTTAGCACCAGGGATTGCACTCGCCGCCGGCGGCGTCATCCAGATGCTGAGCCCACAGGCTACCGGCCTTAAACAAAGCTCATCGCCGGAAAATGCTCCGTCCTACGCCTTCGGTAGTGCTAAGAACACAACCGCAAGCGGCAACCCTGTGCCGATCTGCATCGGCGAGCGCAGGTGGGGTGGCATCATCATTTCGGCGTCGATTCACGCCGAAGACAAGGCCTAGCCGACCTTGTATAAAGCCAGCCGTTCAGAGATTTAGGATGAATCGTGCACAGGATTGTGCCAGCTACCGCCACCACCTTGGTGATTGCTGGGTGCTTAATCGATGGCTTTGATAGCTAAACAACTATCGCTTCAAACGGTATATTTTTCCGCAAGACTATCGAGTAGCGTACTCATTCGTTCAACGTATCCGTCTGCTTCAGAAAGGTGCTTATCAACCTCCGCGTCAGACCTTTTCCCAATGTCAGCCAGGGTCCATTTGGATTGAGGAAGAGGCTTACTAATCTCAATCGCAAGATTATGGATCGAGTTTTCTAAACGGGAGGCGTGATCCTGCCAATCAGAGCTTCGCTTGACCACGACCTTGTCGAGCAAAATGCATTGATATTTGAATTGATCAAATGCATCACCTAGCGCCGTGCCGGCAATTTCTACCTTAATTTCTTCCTTAGTCATTCTATTTCGATCGAATACGTTTATTCGTTCAAAATAGACATTGCAAGCAGCTTCAATCTGCCGTAATGCGACTTGGGCATCCCAGATTACGCCCAGAGCCTTTCCGTAAATTATTTGGTTCCGCCAAGCACTTAGGCCGTGGAACGCAATTCCGCCGACAACGATGGCTGCAATGGCCTGCACCAACGACGAGAACGAGCTAATAAAGCTGAATGCCTTATCAGCACCACCCACGCTCAAGTTTCCGAAAAACACGCCAGTAGACAAAACAAGTAGCGCAACCAATGCGCAGTAAAATCCAACAGCGTACGGGTTCTTCATGTCCAGAGTTTTCACCAAGCTAAAGCTTGAGATCATAATGACATCAAGAAAATTCCACTAGGGTATGCCTGAGCTGATACGCACGAATTCGGGTTTATTCGCCCTCCCCGCTTGATAAGTAACACTCAAAGTGCAACAGTATTAGTAGAACACCTTAACTGATACGGACAGCACATTATGTTCATCCGCGCATATCTCCGAGCATCCACCGAAGAGCAGGACGCCGGCCGCGCCCGGTCATCGCTCGAGCAATTCGCCACTGACCACAACAAAGTGATCGCGAGTGTTTACCTGGAGAACGCCAGCGGCGCCTCGGCAGATCGGCCTGAGCTGCTGCGCCTGCTCAAAGATGCGCGAAAGGGTGATGTCCTGTTGGTGGAGTCGATAGACCGCCTCTCGCGTCTTCCCGTGGAGGACTGGCAGAAGCTGAAGTCGGCGATCGACTCCAAAGGCTTGCGCATCGTCGCGCTCGATCTACCAACGAGTCACCAGGGGATGCAGGACACTAAGGGCGACGAGTTCACCGGGCGGATGCTGGGTGCAATCAATTCGATGCTGGTTGAGATGATGGCCGCAATCGCACGCAAGGATTACGAGCAGCGCCGCGAACGCCAGGCCCAAGGTATCGAGAAGGCGAAAGCCGAGGGCAAGTATCAGGGGAGGCCGGTAGATGAGGATTTGCACAAACGAGTGAAGGAGCTGCTGAAGGCAGGCCTAGGCGTCAGAGCAACGGCAAGGCACGCAACCTGCTCCACCACCACAGTCTTGCGCATTCGAGACAACCTCTAATTTTCAACCTTTGACGAGTCAGCTTTTCTCTTGTCGCGAAGAAAATAAACGGTGATCGCTCCGAGAACGAGCATTACCGAAATCCAGACAATAGTAGTGCCAGGCTTAGCTACGATAAAAAACGTAGGCTCCTCGAACGTTGAAAAAATCTTTTTGCCGATAGCTGATGCGGCTAGAGCAGAAGTTACGCCCGCCAGCGCGGCAGTAATCCAGCTTAACCTTGAATTCTCACTATCAAGCTTAAAAAGCTCGCCGTGACTACTCACAAGCTTACTGAGAGAGGCCAGGATCCCCAGTTTCTCCGCAACGGATGGCCGCCTTTCCTCCGGAACCAAGCAAATCACTTCCTCAATAATGGCCTTGGCTTGAGACGTCATCGCTTCCCACGTGAGAGGTGTCATCTCCACTTTGACCTCTCGGATCAGCGAGTCGATTTGTACGGAGTATTCGGATTTTTGCGGTATGTCGAGGTGCCTACTTCTCTGCAGCCTTAACGCCACGTCCTGAAGTAATGCGATTGCGGTGCAATTCGGTCGCAGGACAACTGAATGAAAGCGCTCAGATGCATCTATCAGGTTGTCGATCACGCTGCTGGAAATTTCCTGCTTATTGATAATGTAGCTTTCAACCACATCAATGAGTTCAGAATTAGCGTGTTTCTTCCGCTCGGCAGACGCTGACGCAGAATCCTTCTTTTGCAACCGATAAAAAACGTAGGCAACAAAAACACCGATAACGATAGAAATCATCGACAGCCAATTGGTGCTAAGAAATTCCTGCATCTCGCTCTCTCAATCCATTGAGCAGCCGTACGATATAGCTGCCAGGGAGCCTACTCGCTCATTTTTAGCTCGGGTTCACTTCGAGGAAAAAGTGTTTAGTGCACCCATCCTGCACCCATGACAACTAATGGCAATAGTCTAAAACGGCCAATAGCCTTGAATTATATGGTGTCCCAGGGCAGGTTCGAACTGCCAACCTTCCCCTTAGGAGGGGGATGCTCTATCCAATTGAGCTACTGAGACACTGAGTTGTCGCGGCCGTAAGCGGCGCGACGGACGGCGTGCATGTTAACGGCCAGCCCTTGATTTGTCATGTCGTCCGTGGGCTTTTTAAGTGTAGGCAGGCGCCTTGCAATGCTGCGGGAACATTTACCGTGCAATTTGCACTCCCCCAAAAAGCCATCATTGCAGATTGCAACCCGCCGGCTAGGAAAAACCCTTCCAAATGCTTGTTTTTAAAGGACTTCACAGCGGTTAGACTGTTGGCACGACGGCTGCTTTGTCTGTTCCCATAACAGAACAAACGGAGTCCGCCTCATGAACAGCACTCTCCTGCTCGCAAACGCAATCGCTCTGGCGGTTTTGGTGGGCTTTCACTTTGCCCCCGAGAGTGCTGAACCGGTGGCTCAGCGCATGCCGCATTACCTGCAAGTGCAGAAAGCACCGCAGTGGGCGGTGCTGAGCGGTCACAGCGACTTCGCTGCACAGGCGGTCAGCGAGCCTGAGCAAGCCTTGCCGACGCGCGCTAGCGAACGTCTGGTTTTTTGAAATATCTTCAGGAGTACAGCATGTCCAAATCAGCCGCAGGATTTCTGATCCTCGCCTTATTGAGTGGCGTTGTGCATTTTTCGCTGTTCGAGGAAACCGAAGTCACCCTGCCTCTGGTTGGCTGCGGCGTGTTTGCGGTGTTGTTTGTGCTGGCGCTGGTAGCCGGGCGCAAAATCAAGTTCGATCCGGTACTGCGTTAAGCCGGACCAACGCCAGCAGTTGATTGACGGCGTCCGTAAGGGCGCCCGAGTTGTCGATCAGGTGCACGGGACCATCGCTGGACCTGCGGTCCTTGAACATTCCGTTGCGCGCCAACCTCGCGTCGATCTGTTCAGGCGTCTCTCGACCACGCTTGAGCAGGCGCTCACGCAACACTTCATCCTTGACCGTCAACAGAACCGGCAACAGCGTCGGGTAGCGTTCCAGCGCCTGGCGCAGATTGGCGCGCGAACCATTCACCAGCACATGCCGTCCGGCGTGCAACCACTCGTCCATTTCCATGGGGATGCCGTAAGCGAGGCCATTGGCCTTCCAGGCCAAGGCAAAATCGCCGGCACGCTGACGTTGCTCGAACTCCTCGGGCGTGACACCGATGGCATCCTCGCCCACCGATTCCGCTGAACGGGTGATGACCCGGCGGATGATTTCGCAGTTCATCGCGCGCAATGGCGCACGCGCAGCCTCGATCAGGGTGTCCTTGCCTGAACCGGAAGGCCCTATCAGATAAATAAGCCTGCCATCCATCCTGAAAACGCCCTCCTACGGGTGTTTGCCCCTAGTAAATCGGCAAATTGCCACTATCCTGTACAGGTAAGGAACAAGGATTGAAAGCCGCATAGCATGCACGTTCTGAGGTCTTCGGACATCAACTGATGTGTACCAGGAAGCGGACATTGATGCGGGCCTGGGCCAAGTTTTCAAACCAGTCCGCATTTCTGACAATTGGTGCTGGCATTACGCCTTTACCCAGCTCAATATTTGTCACAGAATTGACGCCAATGATCTGGCAATTTTGAGGCATGATGCGGGCCTCATAACAATTCAGGTTGAACCATTTGGCGCGGATGCTTGTCCTACCACACATCCTGCGGCCAATCCCGAGAACCGCTCCCCTGAACTAACCGGTTAAATATATGCGCCCATTGAAACAGGCAATTTATTCCAGCCGTACGGCTGACAAGTTTGTCGTACGTCTGCCAGACGGAATGCGTGAACGCATTGCCGAGGTGGCTCGCAATCATCATCGCAGCATGAACTCCGAGATCATTGCGCGCCTTGAGCAGAGTCTTATTCAGGAAGGCGCACTGGGCGAAGAGTTGAGCATGCGCCTGGACAGCCCGGAGCTGTCGCTGCACGAACGTGAGCTGCTGCAACGCTTCCGTCAGCTGTCTCACCGCCAACAGAACGCCCTGGTGTCGCTGATCGCTCACGACGCCGAGATGGCCGCAGACGCGTCCTGAGCTACACCGAACATCTCAAGCCAGCATAAGTGCTGGCTTTTTTTTGCTTGCGATTTGACGCGTTAGCCGTCAGGCATACATTCGTGGTGAGGGGATTTATCCCCGATGGGCTGCGAAGCGGCCCTAAAAAGAAGGACTGCCGCGCAGTCCATCGGGGATAAATCCCCTCGCCACAGGTTACTAATCACCCATCAACAGGCACAAAAAAGCCCGCCATATTGGCGGGCCTTTTCTTTGCAGCCGGTTAGAGCAGGAAGATCGTCGCCAGCCCCAGGAAGATGAAGAAGCCGCCGCTGTCGGTCATGGCCGTGATCATCACGCTGGCACCCATCGCCGGATCGCGCCCCATCTTCGCCAGCGTCATCGGAATCAGCACCCCCATCAACGCCGCGAGCAACAGGTTGAGGGTCATCGCCGCCGTCATCACCACGCCCAGCGACCAACTGCCGTAGAGCAAGTAAGCGACCACGCCGATCACCCCACCCCAGACCAGACCGTTGATCAACCCCACCGCCAGTTCCTTGCGCATCAGGCGCGAGGTGTTGCCGGTACTGACCTGATCGAGCGCCATGGCGCGCACGATCATGGTGATCGTCTGGTTACCGGAGTTACCGCCGATACCCGCCACAATCGGCATCAGCGCGGCGAGCGCCACCAGCTTCTCGATCGAGCCTTCGAACAGACCGATCACCCGCGATGCGACAAATGCGGTGATCAAATTGATCGCCAGCCATGCCCAACGGTTGCGCAGGGATTTCCAGACCGAGGCGAAGATATCCTCCTCTTCACGCAGACCGGCCATGTTGAGGACTTCGTTTTCGCTCTCCTCACGAATCAGGTCGACCATTTCGTCGATGGTCAGACGGCCGATCAGCTTGCCGTTCTTGTCGACCACCGGGGCCGAGATCAAGTCGTAACGTTCAAACGCTTGAGCAGCGTCATAGGCGTCTTCGTCCGGGTGAAAACTCACCGGATCGCTGGCCATGACTTCAGAAACCTGTTTTTCCGGATCGTTGACCAGCAAACGCTTGATCGGCAGCACGCCCTTGAGCACGCCGTCGTAATCGACCACGAACAGCTTGTCGGTGTGGCCCGGCAGCTCTTTGAGACGACGCAGATAACGCAGAACCACTTCGAGACTGACGTCCTCGCGGATGGTCACCATCTCGAAGTCCATCAGCGCACCGACCTGCTCCTCGTCATAGGACAAGGCCGAACGCACGCGCTCGCGTTGCTGCTGGTCAAGGGTCTCCATCAGCTCATGGACGACGTCTCGCGGCAGCTCGGAGGCCAGGTCAGCAAGTTCGTCGGCATCCATGTCCTTGGCGGCAGCCAGGAGCTCGTGATCGTCCATGTCGGCGATCAGCGTTTCCCGAACGGAATCGGATACTTCCAGAAGAATGTCGCCGTCGCGATCAGCCTTGACCAGTTGCCAGAGCGTCAGACGGTCGTCCAGCGGCAGGGCTTCAAGGATGTAGGCAACGTCGGCGGAGTGCAGATCATCGAGTTTGCGTTGCAGCTCGACAAGGTTCTGCCGGTGAACCAGGTTCTCGACCCGGTCGTGATGCGCGCCTTCCTGGCGATGAGTCAGGTCTTCGACGACCTTTTGGCGCTGCAGCAGCTCAACGACCTGAGCCAGGCGATCCTGCAGGCTTTCCTGTGTTTTCTTTACTTCGATTTCGGACATAGGCGAACTCCACTCCCAGCAGCGGGGCACGCCGGAAGGATCAATCAGTCAATTCATGATTGGTGAAACGGGTTACTGAATAACTACTGGGTAAGTCCATGGAGGTTTTCCATAAGCCCCGGCGGGGCTGACGGGCGCAATGATACACCGCCTGACGGTTTTAAACGTTAAAAAATCTCGGCCGAAACAAGCGCTTGCGAAACAAACCTGAGCACTGTCCTGATCCTTGCAAATGCGACGACTCATTCTGAAAAGAAAACACACCGGCGAGCAAAAATGTAGCGACTACCCTTGAGCGTAGACCGTCATGGAGGACGTCGAATGCGTTCTGGAACATCCCGTTTTGTACTCGCCACCCTGCTCTGCCTGCCGTACGCCGAGGCCGCTACCACCCTGCACCGCTGCCAGGCGCCCGACGGCCGCATCACTTTCACCAGCCTGAGCTGTGCGAATGATGAACAGCTTTCAGTGCAGCACGTTCAGCCTTACTCACCCGGATCCGTGGTGCCGATCATGCCGGAACACAACCACGAAGAAATATCCGGTATGACAATCAGGGGACGTGAACCGGGCATAGTTGGCCGCAAGGAGGACAAATGCGGGAACTTGATCGATGCCAGGCAGCGCCGTGCAGCGGTCATCAATCAACGGGTGATTGCCGGCATGAGCCAGCAGGATGTCGAAAGCGCGCTCGGCAAACCGGACAAGGTAAATATCCGCGCATCGACAACGAGCTATCGGTACGACCTGAAACGAGGCCGCAGTGCTCAAGTCGATTTTGATGAGAAAGGATGCGTGAAAGGAAAAGCCAAATCGCAGACAAAAAAAAGCCCGCGATAAACGCGGGCTTTTCAGTATATGGTGCACTCGACAGGATTCGAACCTGTGACCGCTCGGTTCGTAGCCGAGTACTCTATCCAGCTGAGCTACGAGTGCATTTTGTGTTTTTAGACCAGACCACAACTGGATGAAGCCAAGTCACCTGCATTGCTGCAACTAACTCTTAAATGGTGCACTCGACAGGATTCGAACCTGTGACCGCTCGGTTCGTAGCCGAGTACTCTATCCAGCTGAGCTACGAGTGCATTTGTGTTTTTAACCCAGACCACAACTGGTTGAAGCCGAGTCACTTGCACTGCTGCAAGCTTCTCTTAAATGGTGCACTCGACAGGATTCGAACCTGTGACCGCTCGGTTCGTAGCCGAGTACTCTATCCAGCTGAGCTACGAGTGCATTTGTTGCGCCGCATTATAGCCCGTCTAATCTCTATGCCAACCACTTTTTCTAATAAATTCAACAACTTACAGAAAAAGCCAGATTACAACGTACTAAGCAAATAATGGCGGAGAACGGGGGATTCGAACCCCCGACACCCTTTTGAGGTGTACTCCCTTAGCAGGGGAGCGCCTTCGGCCACTCGGCCAGCTCTCCGCAACACGGGGCGTATATTAACCACCTTCTTCCCCGTTTGCAAACATAAAAATCGATAAAAATTAATGGCTTGGTTCTTCGTCCTTCTCTTTCTTTATACGCAGGTAAATTTCCTCACGGTGCACGGCTACCTCTTTCGGGGCGTTGACGCCGATACGCACTTGGTTTCCTTTAACGCCGAGCACGGTCACGGTGATTTCGCCATCACCGATAATCAGGCTTTCTGCGCACCGACGAGTCAGAATCAGCATACCTTTCTCCTCACGCATTTCATTTCAGGGACAACAGTCTGCAAAAAAAAGGCACCCGACCTACAACCGGAGCGATCGTAGCCCTACATGCCTGAGTATTGACCAGCACGAGCAAAAGAACAGTTCAGGGGCTCGCGCCATTCAAAAATAAAGGGCGCGGTCAGACCGCGCCCTTCAAGTGACCGGATTACTCGCCCTGACGGGCAGGCGCGTCCAGTTCGAAAGCCGTGTGCAGGGCGCGCACGGCCAGTTCCAGATACTTCTCTTCGATCACCACGGAAACCTTGATTTCCGAAGTCGAGATCATCTGGATGTTGATGCTTTCTTTTGCCAGGGATTCGAACATGCGGCTGGCCACGCCTGCGTGGGAACGCATGCCGACGCCGACGATCGAGACCTTGGCAATCTTGGTGTCACCCACCACTTCCCGGGCACCGATCTCGCGAGCGGTGTTTTCCAGCACGGTCTGTGCAGCCTGGTAGTCGTTGCGGTGCACGGTGAAGGTGAAGTCGGTGGTGTTATCGTGCGCGACGTTCTGCACGATCATGTCGACTTCGATGTTCGCGGCACTGATCGGGCCGAGAATCTTGAACGCCACGCCCGGGGTGTCTGGCACGCCACGGATGGTCAGCTTGGCTTCATCGCGGTTGAAAGCGATGCCGGAAATGATCGGCTGTTCCATGGTTTCCTCTTCATCAATAGTAATGAGGGTGCCCGGACCCTCCTTGAAGCTGTGCAGTACGCGCAGCGGAACGTTGTACTTGCCGGCGAATTCCACCGCACGGATCTGCAGCACCTTGGAACCGAGGCTGGCCATTTCCAGCATCTCTTCGAAGGTGATCTTATCCAGACGCTGAGCGACCGGCACCACACGCGGGTCAGTGGTGTAGACACCATCGACGTCGGTGTAGATCTGACACTCATCAGCCTTCAATGCAGCCGCCAGTGCCACGCCCGTGGTGTCGGAACCGCCACGACCGAGGGTGGTGATGTTGCCGTGCTCGTCGACGCCCTGGAAACCGGCGACCACCACCACGCGACCTGCTTTCAGATCACCGCGAATCTTCTGGTCATCAATCTGCAAGATACGCGCTTTATTGTGCGCACTGTCCGTCAGGATCCGCACCTGATTACCGGTGTACGACACCGCCGGCACACCACGCTTGATCAGCGCCATGGCCAACAAGGCAATCGTCACCTGCTCACCGGTGGAAACGATCACGTCCAGTTCACGGGGAACCGGTTGCGCGTCGCCACTGATTTGCTTGGCCAGATCGATCAGACGGTTGGTTTCGCCGCTCATTGCAGACAGCACAACCACCAGGTCATCGCCGGCATCGCGGAATTTCTTAACCTTGTCGGCGACCTGCTCGATTCTCTCGACAGTGCCGACCGAGGTGCCTCCAAATTTCTGTACGATCAAAGCCATTTCAAAGCCGCCTCTGCCCATGAAGGGCGCCCAATAATCACTCGAACAGCCGCCGGGCCCGCCACTAGACTGCGGACCCGACGGGCCGTCTTATAAACCCTGCTCGACGAATGGAACGGTCAGCGCCAGTGCGCCATCCAGTGCGCCGGCGTCAACACCGCCGCCCTGCGCCATGTCCGGACGACCACCGCCCTTACCGCCCACTGCCGCAGCAGCCTGTTTCATCAAATCACCGGCTTTGAGTTGGCCAGTCAGGTCCTTGGTTACACCTGCAACCAGTACGACCTTTTCCTCATGGACACTGCCGAGCAGGATCACTGCGCGGCCGAGTTTGTTTTTCAGCTGATCGACCAGCGCCAGCAGCGCCTTGCCGTCCTGACCATCCAGACGTGCGGCCAGAACCTTCACGCCTTTGACGTCGACTGCCGAGTTCGACAGATCGTCGCCCGCGGCGCTGGCAGCCTTGGCTTGCAACTGCTCGAGCTGCTTTTCCAGCGCGCGGTTGCGCTCCAGCACGGCCGACAGCTTGTCGATCAGGTTGTCGCGGCTGCCCTTGACCAGGTTGGCCGCTTCCTTGAGTTGTTCTTCAGCGGCGTTCAAGTAGGCCAGTGCCGCAGCACCGGTGACTGCCTCGATACGACGCACGCCCGATGCCACACCGCCTTCGCTGATGATTTTCAGCAGGCCGATGTCGCCGGTACGGTTGGCGTGGATACCGCCGCACAGCTCGACGGAGAAATCGCCGCCCATGCTCAGCACGCGCACATTGTCGCCGTACTTCTCGCCGAACAGCGCCATGGCGCCTTTCTGCTTGGCGGTTTCGATGTCGGTTTCTTCGGTTTCAACCGCGGAGTTCTTGCGGATCTCGGCGTTGACGATGTCTTCCAGCGCCTTGATTTGCTCTGGCTTGATCGCTTCGAAGTGGCTGAAGTCGAAGCGCAGACGCTGGCTATCCACCAACGAACCTTTCTGTTGCACGTGCTCGCCCAGGACCTGACGCAGCGCAGCGTGCAGCAAGTGAGTCGCCGAGTGGTTCAACGACGTCGCGTGACGCACGTCGGCATCGACGTGGGTTTCCACTGGCGCGCCAATGGTAAGGCTGCCCGAATCCAGCACACCGTGGTGCAGGAATGCGCCGCCGGTCTTGGTGGTGTCGCGAACGTCGAAACGCGCGCTGCCAGCCTGGAGGAAACCGCAGTCGCCGATCTGGCCGCCGGATTCAGCGTAGAACGGCGTCTGATTCAGAACGATCACCGCCTCTTCGCCTTCATTCAAGACGTCGACCGACTGGCCATCTTTATAGATAGCAACAATCTTTGCCGAACCGCTGGTGTCCTTGTAGCCGGTGAACTCGGTGGCCACGTCAACCTTGACCAGCGTGTTGTAGTCCAGACCGAACGAGCTGGCCGAACGCGCACGAACACGCTGGGCTTCCATTTCACGCTCGAAGCCGACTTCGTCGACGGTCAGGCCGCGCTCACGCGCGATGTCGGCGGTCAGGTCCATCGGGAAACCGTAGGTGTCGTAGAGCTTGAACACCACGTCGCCCGGCACCACGGTGCCTTTGAGTTCCAGCAGATCCTGCTCGAGGATCTTCAGGCCGTGCTCCAGGGTTTTGGAGAACTGCTCTTCTTCGGCCTTGAGCACGCGCTCGATGTTGCTCTGCTGCTTCTTCAGTTCCGGGAAGGCTTCGCCCATCTCGGCGACCAGCGCAGCCACGATCTTGTAGAAGAAGCTGCCGGTGGCGCCCAGTTTGTTGCCGTGACGGCAGGCGCGACGAATGATCCGGCGCAGCACGTAGCCGCGACCTTCGTTGGACGGCAGCACGCCGTCGGCGATCAGGAAACCGCACGAACGGATGTGGTCGGACACCACTTTCAGCGACGACTGATCGCCGTTTTCGCAACCGATCGCTTCAGCCGAGGCCTTCAGCAGGTTCTTGAACAGGTCGATGTCGTAGTTGGAATTGACGTGCTGCATCACCGCACTGATCCGCTCCAGGCCCATGCCGGTGTCCACCGACGGCGCTGGCAACGGATGCAACACGCCATCGGCGGTGCGGTTGAACTGCATGAACACGTTGTTCCAGATCTCGATGTAACGGTCGCCGTCTTCTTCCGGCGAACCCGGTGGGCCGCCCCAGATGTGGTCGCCGTGATCGTAGAAAATCTCGGTGCATGGGCCGCACGGACCGGTATCGCCCATGGTCCAGAAGTTGTCGGAGGCGTAAGGCGCGCCTTTGTTGTCGCCGATGCGGATCATGCGCTCGACCGGTACGCCGATTTGCTTGGTCCAGATGTCATACGCTTCGTCGTCGGACGCGTAGACGGTGACCCAGAGTTTTTCCTTCGGCAGTTTCAGAACGCCGGTCAGGAAAGTCCAGGCAAAGGTAATCGCGTCGTGCTTGAAATAGTCACCGAAGCTGAAGTTACCGAGCATTTCGAAGAAGGTGTGGTGACGAGCGGTATAACCGACGTTTTCCAGGTCGCTGTTCTTGCCACCGGCACGTACGCACTTCTGGCTGCTGGTTGCGCGGGTGTACGCGCGCTTTTCCTGGCCCAGGAAGCAGTCCTTGAACTGGTTCATCCCCGCGTTGGTGAACAGCAGGGTTGGGTCGTTGCCCGGAATCAAAGAGCTGGAGGCTACACGGGTGTGGCCTTGCTCTTCGAAGAAGCGAAGGAAGGCTTCACGGATTTCTGCGCTTTTCATTAGGTTCTTCCACGGAGGCTGCGGCCAAAGGCCTGTACGAAACGTCAACAGACGAAACGACGGCAAAGGGCCGCATTATATCGGCCCTTCGCGCGGGGTACAGCGTGTTTATACGATAGTAACGGTCAATTGGACGGCTAACGCTGTCACTTGCGCGAAAACTCGACGAATGTCGCCACCACTTGCTCGATTTGCGAGCGATTGACGTCCATGTGCGTGACCATCCGCAGGCGCGCCGCGGCGCTCAACTTGATCCCGCGCTCGGCGGCAAACGCCTTGAGCGCTTCAGCCTTGTCGCCCATCTGCACGTAAACCATGTTGGTCTGCACCGGCTCGACACTGAACCCGGCCTCGCGCAAGCCTTCCGCCAGAAACTGGGCGTTGGCATGGTCATCCGCCAGGCGCTCGACATGGTGATCCAGCGCGTACAGCCCCGCTGCCGCCAGCAACCCGGCCTGACGCATGCCGCCGCCAACCATTTTGCGCAGACGACGGGCCTTGCCGATCAGTTGCTCAGTGCCACACAGCACCGAACCGACTGGCGCGCCAAGCCCTTTGGACAGGCACACCGAGACCGAATCAAAGTGCTGGGTGATGTCGCGGGCATCCACGCCCAGTTTGACCGCCGCGTTGTACAGGCGCGCGCCGTCCAGGTGCAGGGCCAGACCGTGGTCCCGGGTGAACTGGCGTGCCCGGGCCAGGTAGTCCAGCGGCAGCACCTTGCCTTGCATGGTGTTCTCCAGCGCCAGCAGACGCGTACGGGCGAAGTGGAAATCGTCCGGCTTGATCGCCGCCGCCACCTGATCCAGATCCAGCGAGCCATCGGCCTGCACTTCCAGCGGCTGCGGCTGAATCGAGCCGAGCACTGCTGCGCCCCCGCCCTCGTACTTGTAGGTGTGCGCCTGCTGGCCGACGATGTATTCGTCACCGCGCTCGCAATGCGCCATCAGGCCCAGCAGGTTGCTCATGGTGCCGGTGGGCACGAACAACGCCGCCGCAAAACCCAGACGCTTAGCCAGTTCCGCTTCCAGACGATTGACCGTCGGATCTTCGCCATACACGTCATCACCGGTGGCAGCGCCAGTCATGGCATCGAGCATGGCGGGAGTCGGTTGGGTAACGGTGTCGCTGCGAAGATCGATAACGCTCATGAACCTGGCCTCAAAGTCAGCAGGGGAAATCCCTTTACGAAGGTGAATTACTGCGGTCATCGCGCCGATTAATCAACCCTTGTGCGCGAAAAGGTCAGGTTACCTCTTGAGAACAAGCTCCCACAGGTTCTGTGCAGGGCTGGAAAATATGTGTTAAAAACGCTGCGCCGCCCGACAAAGGGCGGCAAACACGTTCTCAGGGCGGGGTGTAATTCCCCACCGGCGGTAATTGCGCGCAATGCGCATAGCCCGCGAGCGCTTGGCGACGGACACGGCATTTGCGGTGCACGGCGGCAAGGTCAGCAGACCCGGTGTGATTCCGGGGCCGACGGTCATAGTCCGGATGAAGAGAGAACGGGATTGACGCCAGAGGGCCGCCCGCGCGCTTGTGTGCTCGTGCGTACCCTTGAATCCCATTCGATTCATAACGCCCTGTTTTTCACACAAACAGGAGTCAGAACATGCAACCCACCGCTATCGACAGCAAAACCAAACACCCTCACGGCGAGCGCGTAGCGTTCATTCAGGCCTGCTGGCACAAGGAAATCGTCGACCAGAGCCGTAAAGGCTTCGTCGCCGAAATGCTGGCTCAGGGTTATCAGGAATCGGACATCGATTTCTTCGAAGTCGGCGGCGCCTTTGAAATGCCCCTGCACGCCAAGTTGCTGGCCAAGACCGGCCGTTATGCCGGCATCGTTGCGGCTGCTTTGGTCGTGGACGGCGGCATCTACCGTCACGAGTTCGTCGCCCAGTCAGTGGTCAGCGGCCTGATGCAGGTGCAACTGGAAACCGAAGTGCCAGTGTTCTCGGTGTCGCTGACCCCGCATCACTTCCACGCCGGTGAAGAACATCAGAAGTTCTTCTTCGAGCACTTTGTGCACAAGGGCCAGGAAGCGGCACGGACTTGCGCAGATACGCTGCGCAAGGTTCGCGCACTGCGCCGCCCCGAGCCGCACGCGGTAGCGGTCTGATCACGAAACCAAACCTGTGGGAGTGAGCCTGCTCGCGATAGCGGAGTGTCAGTCGACCACGTTGGCGACTGACACATTGCGATCGCGAGCAGGCTCACTCCTACATTGATAGGTGTCGATCTCAGGCGAGATTTTCGTCGGTGGCAGGCACGATCAGGATGCCGGCGCGCAAGCCGTTCTTGACCTTAGGATTAGGGAAAATGATCCGCGCGCCCTCTTCCTCGATGACCCAGCGGGTGTTGGCCAGATCTTCGGCCAGCAGATAACCCACATCCAATTCAGAAAAGTTCTCGATGTCCGCCGGCAGGTTCAGGCGGAAGGCATCGCTGTGCTTGATGATCTCCCGCGCGACGCTGAACAGCTGCAAACCGTCCAGGCCTTCTTCGGCCAGGTCCGGCTCATTGCCTTCGATGATCTGCTTCAGACGGGTTTCCAGAAGTGAAACATCCACTCCTTCGTTCTGCCCGAACGGCCGCGCCTTGCCCAGTTCCAGCGTAAAGGCCTCAGCACCGAGCTTGTCGTAGGTGTAGGCGCTGAACACGATTGACGGCTTGTTCTGCAGCAGCACCGCTTCCATACCGGCAGCACGCAGGCGTGCCAGTTCGCGGCGCGAATGCTGGCGACCTTCCTTCCACGGATACAGGGCGAATTGCTCGATCTTCGAGCCACGAATCGCCGTGTGCAGGTCGTAGTGCAGGCGCTGACGGTCCGGCAGGCTGAAGAAGCTCGCCGCCAGGCGTTCCAGCTCACAGGCGCGTATGGCTTCAGAACCGCTGGTTTGTTCATGACGGCCGTTGAAAAGCCGATTGACGTCCTGCTCGACGAAGCGTTCGCCCTTGCGAATCGCTTCCGGGTTGCCGAACAGGAACAGAATGCGTGCACGCGGTTTCAGATCGCCGCGAGCGATGTCATGCAGCAGCCGATCCAGCAATTCGATCGGCGCTGTTTCATTGCCGTGGATACCTGCCGACAGCAGCAGGTCCAGGCCATTGTCACGCGCTTCGGGTGGCCGGACTTCCAGCGCACCGTCGCTCAACCAGCGCATGCGCACGCCTTCGACAGTCAGTTGAGTCTTCTCCGCCGGTTCGCGGCCGGCGAGGGTCAGTTCAAGCAGTTTGCCGAGGGCGAGCATATAGCGGTTTCCTTAGTGGTCGTGGTTGCAATCCGGGCCGTGCACGTGGTCTTCGTCGTCGCCGACGTCAGCCGGTTCCATTTCCAGTTGCAGGCTTACCAGATTAGTTGCCAATGGGCGCAGCAGCAGGTTGGCGTACTCTTCGTCACCCTCCTCGACGTCCACGCCGATCAGCAGCTGGCCGCGGCCGTCCTGCTGGATCCACAGCTCTTTGCCTTGCCACATGACCGCGACGCGGGTGCACGAGGTTTGCAGTTGCGTGCCGTCGGTGTCTTCAAGGATCAGCTGCAGGGAATCGCTCATGTTTTTACTCTCTTGGTGAGACAAGCCGCGCGGCGCGCTCAGGCGCAGCGCCGGCCATCAATTGATCTGGAATGGATAAACCGCGCCCAGTTTAAGGATTTGCGTCAGTTCATCCAGTGCCGTCCGGCATTCAAGCAGCAACTGCGGGTCCGCCAGATCGCTTTCGCTCAGGCGGTCGCGGTAGTGCTTTTCAACCCATGCGGTCAACGAACCGTACAACGGCGCGGTCATGATAACCCCTGGGTTGACCGCCGCCAGCTCGGTTTCGTTGAGCGCGACGCGCAGTCGCAGGCACGCCGGGCCACCGCCGTTCTGCATGCTTTGCTTGAGGTCGAAGACTTTCACTTCGCGGATCAGGCCGCCGGAGCTGGTCAGACTTTGCAGATAAGCCCACACACGCTCGTTGCCACGGCACTCTTCCGGCACGATCAACAGCATCGCCCCGTCAGGCCGCGACAGCAACTGGCTGTTGAACAGGTAGGAACGTACGGCGTCGTCGACGGTGACCGCCGAACGCGGTACGCAGATCGCCTGGAACTTGCCGCCGACCTTGGCCAGCTTGCCCTGCAGCTCGGCGAGCATCTGCTCGGTGTCGAGGAACGCGTCCTCGTGATAGAACAGCACCTCGCCGTTACCCACCGCGATCACGTCGTTGTGGAACACGCCCTGATCGATCACCGCCGGGTTCTGCTGAGCGTAAACCACGCCCTCGTCACGCAGACCGTGCAGACGCGCCACCGCTTGCGACGCTTCCAGGGTCTGGCGCGCCGGGTATTTCTGCGGCGCCGGGTAACGGGTGTCGAACGCACTGCGACCGAACACGAAGAACTCGACACCGGCCTCGCCATACTCACGGCAGAAACGCGTGTGGTTGGCCGCGCCTTCGTCGCCGAACTGCGCCACCGCCGGCAAGGCGGCGTGGTGAGCGAAGTGCTGCTGATCAGCGAACATCGCGCCGAGCACGCGGCTGGTGGTCGGGTGCTCGATGCTGCGGTGGTATTTGCAGTTGAGGTTGGCGGCGGTGAAATGCACGCGACCGTCAGCGGTGTCGGCACTCGGGCTGACGGTGGCAGCGTTGGCTACCCACATGCTCGACGCCGAGCAACTGGCAACCAGCAACGGCATCGCTTCCTTGGCGGCGCGCTCGATCACTTGCGCGTCGGTGCCGCTGAAACCCAGACGGCGCAAAGCGGCCACGTCCGGACGTTCCTGTGGCGCCAGCACGCCTTGCTGAAAGCCCATTTCCATCAGCGCTTTCATCTTCGCCAGACCTTGCAGCGCCGCTTCCTTCGGGTTCGAAGACTGCTGGCTGTTGCTCTGGGACGCAACGTTGCCGTAGGACAGACCACCGTAGTTATGGGTCGGCCCCACTAGACCGTCAAAATTGACTTCATAGGATTTCATCAGCGAGGCTCCACGAGAATCTGTTGTTATAGGCTTCAAGTAACAATTCAGTCAGACCGCGTCGCGGCTATCGCGAGCAGGCTCACTCCTACAGGTTTAGCGGTGAACACAGATGTTGTGTGCGACACAATTCCTGTAGGAGTGAGCCTGCTCGCGATGGCCGTTACACCATCTTCACGCCAGGTGTCAGAGCCGCCGGCAACACCAGGCTCGGCGTTTCCAGCGAGGCCACCGGGTACGCGCAATAATCCGCCGCGTAATAGGCGCTGGCGCGATGGTTGCCCGAAGCGCCGACACCGCCGAACGGCGCGCTGCTCGCTGCACCCGTCAGCTGTTTGTTCCAGTTGACGATCCCGGCGCGGCTTTCCAGCCAGAACTGCTGGTAGCGCGCTTCGGAATCCGACAGCAGACCGGCGGCCAAGCCGTAAGCGGTGTCGTTGGCTTCAGCGATTGCCGCCGCAAAATCGGCGTAGCGGATCACTTGCAGCAACGGGCCGAACAGTTCTTCGTCCGGGCGCTCAGCCACTGCGGTCACATCAACAATGCCCGGAGTCAGCAGCGCCGACTGAGCTTGCGGCTGAGTCATCGCCAGCAGCGACACGGCGCCATTGGCCAACAGATCGGCCTGGGCATCCATCAGCGCTTTCGCCGCGCCAAGGGAAATCACCGAACCCATGAACGGCGCCGGCTGTTGATCAAACGCACCGACCTCAATGGTCGAGCTGACTTCAACCAGACGCTTGAGCAGGCTGTCGCCCCACGCGCCTTGCGGCACCAGCAGACGACGGGCGCAAGTGCAGCGCTGACCGGCGGAGATGAAGGCCGATTGAATGATCGTGTACACCGCGGCGTCCAGATCAGCCACCTGATCGACCACCAGCGGGTTGTTGCCGCCCATTTCCAGCGCGAGGATCTTGTCCGGACGCCCGGCGAACTGCTGATGCAGGTGATTGCCAGTGCGGCTCGAACCGGTGAAAAACAGGCCGTCGATGCCCGGGTTTGCCGCCAGGGCGATACCGGTTTCGCGCGCGCCTTGCAGCAGGTTCAACACGCCAGCCGGCAGACCGGCTTCGATCCAGCACTTGACCGTCAGCTCGGCGACTTTCGGCGTCAGCTCGCTGGGTTTGAACAGCACGCTGTTACCGGCCAGCAGCGCCGGCACGATGTGCCCGTTCGGCAGGTGGCCGGGGAAGTTGTAAGGACCGAATACCGCGACCACGCCGTGGGGTTTGTGGCGCAGCACGGCGGTGGCGTCGCCCAGCGGGCCGCTCTTCTCGCCGGTACGTTCGCGGTAGCTCTGCACCGAAATCGCGATCTTGTTGACCATGCTGGTGACTTCGGTCGCGGCTTCCCACAGTGGCTTGCCGGTTTCCTCACCGATGGTGCGGGCCAGTTCGTCGCTGTGGTTTTTCAACGCAGCGGCAAACGCCTCGAGAACGCTGATGCGCTCTTCCAGCGTGCGACGCGCCCAACCCGGGAACGCCTGACGCGCAGCCTGCACGGCGGACTCGACCTGAGCGGCAGTAGCGCCCTCCCCTGACCACAGCACTTGCTGGGTCACCGGGTTCAGCGACTGGAAGGCTTCGCCCTGACCGGCCAGCCATTCACCTGCGATGTATAGCGAATTCATTATTTCGACTCCCGAGCAGCAGACAACGCCACGGCGCGCACTTGATCGCCCGCGTTGAGTTGAAGACGTTTGGCGGTCAGTGGATCGACCACCAGCGTGCCAGCGGCCAGACGGGCCGGGGCAGCAGTGATGCGGCAATCTTCGCGCTTGCGGTTATGGATGATGAACGGCGTGGCGTCGTCGCCCGGCGTACCGATCGCCAGCACCAGCGCTTCGCTGTCACGCACCGCGCGGATCTTGCTGGTTTCGCATTCGATGGCGGGGCCGGCGTCGAAGATGTCGACGTAGCCCTGATAGCTGAAACCTTCGCTCTTGAGCATCGCCAGCGCCGGCTCGGTGTCCGGGTGCACCTGACCGATGACGTTGCGCGCATCCGGCGACAGGAAGCAGGTGTACAGCGGGAATTTCGGCATCAGTTCGGCGATGAACGCCTTGTTGCCAACCCCGGTCAGGTAATCGGCCTGGCTGAATTCCATCTTGAAGAAGTGCCGGCCCAGGCTTTCCCAGAACGGCGAGCGGCCGGCTTCATCGGACACACCGCGCATCTCGGCGATGATCTTGTTGCCGAACAGCTCAGGGAACTCGGCGATGAACAGCATCCGCGCCTTGGACAGCATGCGACCGTTGAGGCCGGTGCGGTAATCGGCGTGCAGGAACAGCGAGCACAGCTCGGAGTTGCCGGTCAGGTCGTTGGCGAGGAACAGCGTCGGGATCTCGCGATAGATGTTCAGCTCCTGCGAGGCGCTGACGGTCAGGCCGACGCGGAAGTTGTACCACGGCTCACGCAGACCGACCGCGCCGGCAATGGCGGAAATCCCCACCACGCGACCGTTGTCGTCTTCGAGCACGAACAGGTAGTCCGCATCGCCACGGCCGGCTTCGCCGCGAAAGGTCTTCTCGGCCCAGCCGACCCGATGGGTCAGGCGTTCTTCGTTGGCCGGCAACGTGGTCAGGCCGGTGCCGGTGCTGCGGGCCAGGTCGATCAGCGCGGATAAATCGCTGCTGCGTACGGGACGAACAATCATGCTATCTCCTCAAACGGGCCGCCTTCGCCACCCGTGAAACTCGCTAAGGCGTTAAACCGCCACCAGGCGCACGCTGGCACCTTCGCCGACGCCCAGGGCTTCGGCTGCTTCCAGATCCAGGGTCACCGGTTTACCCGGCGCGTAATCCAGCTCCAGCAACACCGCGCGGTAGTCCTGCAACTGCGCGTTGGCCACCAGATACTGGCGCCCGGCGCCTTTGACCGGCTCGCCGATCTTCACCGGCACCACACGGCTCTGGGCGATCGAACGGATCCCCGAAACACGTGCATGCAGGGTCGGGCCGCCGTCGAAAATATCGATGTAGTGATCGGTCTCGAAGCCTTCGCGCATCAGGATGTCGAAGGTGATCTGCGCACGCGGGTGCACCTGGCCCATCGCTTCTTGAGCGGAATCCGGCAGCAGCGGCACGTAGATCGGGTAATGCGGCATCAGTTCGGCAAGGAACGTGCGGCTCTTCAGCCCACACAGGCGCTCGGCCTCGGCGTAGTTGAGGTCGAAGAAGTTGCGGCCGATGGCGTCCCAGAACGGCGAGTCGCCATTCTCGTCGCTGTAGCCGACGATCTCGGTTACCACCGAATCAGCGAAACGCTCCGGGTGGCTGGCGACGAACAGCAGACGGCCACGGGAGTTGAGCTCGGACCACGGCGAACCCACCAACTCGCGCTGCACGTAGAAACTGGTCAGCAAGCTGTTGCCGGTCAGGTCGTGGCACTGCGAAAGCACGTGGATCTTGTTGTGGATCTTCAGCTCGCGGGACGCGTGGACGAAGGTCTCGTTGCGGAAGCTGTAGAACGGCTCCGAATAACCGGCCGAGGCAACGATGGCCGAGCAACCGACCAGTTTGCCGGTGGCGGTGTCTTCAAGGACGAAGAAGTAGCTCTCCTCGCCATTGAAGCTCACTTCGGCGGCAAACGAGGCTTCGCTTGCGGCGATCTTGTCGCTCAGACGTTCCACGTCATCCGGCAAGGAAGTGACACCAATCGGACTGTCCGCAGCCAGACGCTGTACCTCGCCCAGATCAGCCATTTGCGCAGGGCGCATCACCAGCATGGTGTCACTCCTTTCTCTTATAAAAATTTACTGAAAAAAACACCGGATACTGTGGGAGCGAGCCTGCTCGCGAAAGCGGTCTATCTGTCAGCAAAAATGTTGACTGACACGCCCTCTTCGCGAGCAGGCTCGCTCCCACAATGGAACTCGCCCGGTATCAAAAATTGGGTTCGACGCCCGAAAAGCTCGGGCGTCGAAGGATCTATCAGACTTGCGTCAGTGCAGCAGCTGCGCGTTCGAAGCGGTCCAGACCGGCATCAATATCGGCATCTTCCACCACCAGGCTCGGGGCGAAACGGATCACGTCCGGGCCAGCCTGCAGAATCATCAGGCCTTCTTTTTCAGCAGCGTTGAAGATGTCCTTGGCCTTGCCTTTCCAGGCTTCGCTCAGCACGCAACCGATCAACAGACCGAGACCGCGCACCTGAGTGAACAGGCCGAATTTCTCGCCGATCTGCTGCAGGCGGGTCTTGAACTTGTCGTGCTTGGCGTTGACGCCGTTCAGCACCTCAGGGGTGTTGATCACGTCGATCACCGCTCCAGCCACCGCGCACGCCAGCGGGTTGCCGCCGTAAGTGGTGCCGTGGGTGCCGACGACCAGATGCTTGGCCAGTGCTTCGGTGGTCAGCATGGCCGCGATCGGGAAACCGCCGCCCAGGCTCTTGGCGCTGGTCAGGATGTCCGGGGTCACGCCGTAATGCTGGTAGGCGAACAGGTGGCCAGTGCGGCCCATGCCGGTTTGCACTTCGTCGAACACCAGCAACGCGTTGTGCGCGTCGCACAGTTCACGGGCACCTTGCAGGTAAGCCAGTTCGGCCGGCAGCACGCCGCCCTCACCCTGGATCGGTTCCAGCACGACCGCACAGGTCTTGTCGGAAACGGCCGCTTTCAGCGCCGCCAGGTCGTTGTAAGGAACGTGGGTGATACCGGTGATTTTCGGACCGAAACCGTCGGAGTACTTCGACTGGCCACCGACGTTAACCGTGAACAGGGTACGGCCGTGGAAGCTGTTGAGCGCGGCGATGATCTCGTATTTTTCGCTGCCGAAACGATCGAACGCCACACGACGGGCCAGCTTGAACGCGGCCTCGTTCGCTTCAGCGCCGGAGTTGCAGAAGAACACCCGCTCGGCGAACGTGGCGTCGATCAGCTTGTGCGCCAGACGCAGGGCCGGTTCGTTGGTGAACACGTTGGACACGTGCCACAGCTTGTTCGCTTGCTCGGTCAGTGCACCAACCAGCGCCGGATGCGCGTGGCCCAATACGTTGACGGCAATCCCGCCGGCGAAGTCGATCAGCTCGCGGCCGCTCTGGTCCCAGACACGGGAACCGGCGCCACGCACCGGAATGAAAGCGGCAGGCGCGTAGTTGGGAACCATTACCTGGTCGAAATCGGCGCGTTCTACCGCAGCGTGCTCAACGGACATCGGAGTCTCCTGATGAGGGCCACCCGCCTGAAACTGGCGAGCGATGGGGGGATTGTAAGGACAGTTTTCAGCCCGGCCTTGTCGCCAAGCGACAACTTCTTATAGCGCAAACCCCGGATTTTCCCGGGTTTACGGCAATGCGACATATAGCGTCGCAAAGGCGCAGTTTAACTGGCGGCAAGGGTTTGCGTCAGACCTGCTGCTTTGTAACCCAAGACGATTTTTCAAGTGCGGTATATATGTACCGCACGCGGTCGACTTTCTCGGGTTCTCCTAGGGGGACTTTCCAATTCGACGGCTACTTCCTGAATGAACAACGAAGCAATCGACTCCGACCCGTTCCACGACCTGAAACCCGACACGCACTACTCGCCGCTGATCGATAGCATTCCGGACTGGTTACGCCAGTCCGCGCCCCACAGACGCTTGGCGCTGAGGATCAGCGCACCGCAACTGCCAGCTTCGCTCAACGGCGCAACAGCGGACCAGCACGCCAGGATGAAAAAGCTGATCGCCCGACATGCAACCCGTCAAAACCGACTGGATGAGACCCTGGCCCGGCTGCAGAACCCCGGTGATTTCGCCGCGCCCTTGCTTGAAACCGCGATCCAGGACCGCTTCGGCCTGACGCTCGACGTTCGCCAGATCTGGCTGCGCCTGTACATCCCGACCCATCTGCCCTGGCTGCGCATGAAGTCGGGGGGCGCGCGCACCTGGAGCGTGTCGTTGCTGGACGCTGCCCTGCACAACTTCGAAACCTGCGAAACCCAACCGCAGGCCTTCGAATCAGACTCGAGCTACATAGCCGCACCGCATTGCAGCGACCAGTTCAGCACGCTGACGCACATTGCCGACTCGATGCCCATCACCGGGTTTACCCAACTGTGCCGCGAACTGGACATCGGCCGGCAATACCGCGAGTACCTGGAAGACAACCTGGGTATCAGCAATCCGGTGGCGGCGGCGCTCCTTCGATCAAAAGCCCATGAGAGCCAGCGAGCCGCACTGGATGCCGCCCTGCACATGGCGCAGATGCAAAAACTGCTGAGCGCCGACAGCCATCGGCAGATTCTCGACCGGCTCGATGATCGAGCCAGCTCCGACCTGCGCAGCTACGACCTGAGCCTGCTGAATGCCCGCCTCACCGGCCTGCTGTTGTTTGCTCCGGACCTGGAGAGCACGGCAGAAGTGCACAAAGTTGTCGCCTACCTGCCCGATGACCCGGCCCACCCGATCAAGGAATACCCTTCGTCTGCTGCGTTCGCCGAGGAGCTGACCCGACGTTTGCGCGAGCCGGACTATCAGATGTTCTTCAGTCGCTTCATTGATCATGCCGACCGCGGACAGTTTTTTGCGCAACTGAACAACCAGCTCGCGCCGCTGACCTGGCATGCCACACAGTCGGGGGATTCACGTCCGTCCTGGCGGGAACAGTCCAACCCGCGCCCGTCGCTGCGAATCAATGCCAGCGTCATTCCAGGCAACCTGCTGACTCACCTCTATCAACGCAAACTCGACAAGATTCTCAACGATGCGCGAGTCCTCGCGGTCTCCACCGCCACCGTCGATCAGCAAGCACGCTGGGCGCTGTGGGATTCCTTCACTGAAATAGCCTCGACGCTGCTGAATATCGCCGCGTTCATTGCGCTGCCCTTCGTACCGTTCCTGGGCGAGCTGATGCTGGCGTACACCGCCTACCAATTGCTCGACGACACCTTTGAGGGCGTCATCGACTGGGCTGAAGGCCAAGGCCGGGAAGCCATCGGGCACTTCGTCGCAGTGGTTGATTCAGCGGTACAACTGGGCACCTTCGCCGTGGGAGGCACGATCGTTGCCGGCGAGCTGCGCGCGCACCTGCCAAACGCCAGCCGCCAATTCTTCGAACGTTTCAATCCGGTGAAACGCCCCGACGGCGCCACTCGCTATTGGCTGCCGGATCTCGAGCCTTATGAACAGTCGATCAAGCCTTCTGCCCAGGCCAAACCGGATGCACTAGGCCTGCATCAGCACCAGGGCAAAACACTGCTGCCCCTCGATGACAAGTGCTATGCCGTCACTCAGGACAGCCGCAACGGTCAATACCGTATCGAACATCCGAGCCGCCCCGAGGCTTATCAGCCGCGCCTGCAACACAACGACGCCGGAGCGTGGAAAACCGAGCTCGATACCCCCCTGAGCTGGGACCAGGCCACCTTGCTGAGCCGTAGCGGGCCAGATGTCCAGCGCGTGCCTGTGACCCAACGCGATCGGTTGCTGCTGATCAGCGGCAGCGATGAAAACGCCCTGCGCAAAGCGCACGTCAACCAGGAGCGTCTGCCGCCCCTGTTCGACGACACGCTCAAACGCTTCAACATTGATCAGGACATCCAGACCTTCATCGACCAGATGAACAGCGAACATCCGGACGAATACCTGCAAGCCGACCTTCGGACCCAGCTCGAACTGCTGCAGGAGAGCCGCCACTGGCCCAGAGGCCGAGGCCTGCGCCTGAGCGACGAGCTGGGTAACACACTCTGGCAAAGCAGCGCTCCCGAACTGCCCGTTCTAGAGTTGGTGGCGACCCGACTCGAGGGTGGCGACCTGCTGAAGACGCTGTTGACACTGTTGCCGGAAAGCGAAGCCAAGGCCTTGATGGGCGAACCGTTCGGTGCCCCGGCCCAGCGCCTGGAAGCCCGAACCCGGCGGCTGAGGCAGGCGTTGTCACAATTGGCGCGAGACCAACGCCAACACCTGTTCGATCAGCGCTATCGCCGACTGGAACAGGGCGCCGATGCCCTGACGCAAAAAGTCATGGATGCCGACGCACTGCCACGCAGCGTTGCCCAGGCTCTGCTAGACGGTGCGACCGACACCGAGCGCCAGCAACTCAAGCGCGGCACGCTGTCACCGCGCCTGACCGAGCAGGCCGCGGAGGCCGGATTGCAGGTGCGCCTGACACGTGCCTACGAAGGCCTTGAACTGCAATCGAGCGCCGACAACGCCGACACGCAAATACTTGCACTGCACACGCTGGAGCAGTTGCCCGGCTGGTCTGGGCAACTGCGAATCGAAGTACGCCACTATTCCCCCGACGGTGCACTGCTCGACAGCATCGGTGCCGCCGATGCACCGACGCGTAAAACCCTGGTGCTGCGCGCCGAGGGCGACCATCAGGCCTTTGACGATGCCGGGGCCGAGCTCAGCGGTGGCGAATCGTTTTACAACTGCCTGCTTCGGGCCATGCCTGACAGCGAGCGCTCAGCCTTGAATCTGCACATCGGCGAGGGCGAGAAGCTCAGGCTGTCGATCAGGGATAACGCGCTGGGCCGCGATGCCCTGCGTCCGCTTCTGGCAAACAAGCCAACCTACAAACCCGCTTACGATCCCACTGTCATGCGTCTGCTAGGCGGCACCGACGGCTACAATTTCATGCCGCAAAACACGCCGACCCTGACGCAGCGAGCCGGCGCGCTGTTTCCTCAGTTATCGCCCGGCCAGCTCGAATCGTTCGTCGATCGATTGCAACGTCACCCCTCCGGTCCTCGGGCAGAACTCACCCGGATGATGAATCAACACACGCAACTGCACAGCACCCTGAGCGCGTGGAGCGACGCGGTCCCGCAACAATTCCCGGTCACCGGGGTCGCGCTCACGCATGAGCAAATCGTCGTCCAGCGCTCCATCCGCCAGCGCCTCATGCACGACCTGATCAACCTCTGGCGCCTGCAGGAAACCATTCCGGACGCCGAGGAGTATTTCGTTGACTTCCGTTTTATTCAGCCGGTCATTGGCGAGTTGCCCGTGCTCGACAGCGAATTTACCTGCGTCAGACAGCTCACCCTCGAAGGGCACCCGGCAACGCGCGGCGTCCATGAGTTTCTGCGCAGTTTCACCGGCTTGCAGCGCATGGCTTTACGCAATTTCAACCTGGGACGTCTGCCGGAAAACCTTGTGCAGTCCTCACAAATCCAGGAGCTGATACTCAGTGAATGCGCCATCACCCTCACCCAGGAAAGCCACGCCGTGCTGGCGAACCTGACACGACTGACCACCCTGGATCTGTTCAAGAACCCGCTGGGCCTGGCGCCAAACGTCGAACACATGCCGGACCTGAATTACATCGATGTGTCGGAAACCGGACTCTCCAGCCTTCCTGCCGGACTGCTGACCCGGCCGCATCTGCGTACCGCCCTGCTCAATGACAACGCCATCGAACACCTGCCCGCCGAACTCTTCGAACTGCCCTCAAAGGTTCAGGAAGGGATCGACGCCGGCGGCAATCCGCTCGCCGTCAGCGACATGGAGCGCATCAAACGACACTTTTCCAGCACGCAAGTCGATTTCGGTGTGTCGGCCGCCGGTACCGACATTCAGCGAGCACAGGCGCTGTACCCGCTGATGGATCAAGAAGAGGCCAGTCATTTTGTCTATCTGTTGCCGGGCAATCTGGCCGAAGGACGTCAGGAGCTGACACGCCTGGAAGCTGAACTCGCCACCCTTGAAAGCGACCTCGCAGCCTGGACGGCCGACGTCCCGGCGCTTTACCCGCGCAGCCAGCAACCGTTCACCGCCCAGGAGCTGCAAATTGAACATTTGAGTCGGGATGAATTCAGGCAGCAGTTATTGCGCTGCTGGCGCCGGGAGGTCGAGTCGGATGACTTCAGTGACTTGATGCACCCGGGTTTCCAGTTGACTCTGGACACACAGGGGACCGGCCCACTGCCCCGGGTGAAAGCCGACTTCAGCCATGTATCGCTGATGTTCCTGGAAAGCAGCCACGGCCTTACCGGTGGCGTGTCGGGTTTTCTGGAAAGTTTCCCGAATCTGAAGGCTCTGACCCTGCGTCAGTTCGACCTGGACCACTTGCCTCCGGCCATTTTCACCATGGGCAAATTACGCTCACTGAACCTGGCCGATTGCTCGATCAGCCTGTCGCATAACACTGCGCTGGAACTGGCACAAATGAGTCAGCTGGAATTCATCGATCTGAGCAACAACCCCTTGGCCCGTACCCCCGATGTCAGCCAGATGTCTCAGCTGTCCAGCCTGTTGCTCGGCAACACCGGCATCAGCGAGTTGCCCTCCGGATTACGCCAGCTCGAGCACTTGCAGATGGTGGATTTGAGCAACAACGAAATCGTCGACGTGCCCCACGATATTCTGGAGTGGCCACGGGAGTTCAGCGAAAACATCGACCTGCAAGGCAACCCGTTTTCGCAAGCGAGCCTGCAACTGCTGATCAGCTACTTCAGGCTGACCAGCGTTGATTTTGGTATCGATGCCGTGATCGAGAACGCGGAACTGGAAGTGTCGTCCTCGGGAGAATCAGGCCCGGACGAGTAACCCGACTCAGCCGCGCTCGGGGGGCACCGACGACAGCTCGAACGGACTGCTGCTGCGCCGCTGGTTGCGATCTTCCCGCGGCGTGGCGCCGAAGAAGTTGCGGTAGGCGCTGGAGAAATGCGGACCCGAAGAGAAACCGCAGGACAGGCCGATCTGGATGATCGACTTGCTGGTTTGCATCAACATCTGCCGGGCCTTGTTCAGACGCAGTTCCAGGTAATACTGGCTCGGCACGCGGTTGAGGTATTGCTTGAAGATCCGCTCCAGTTGCCGACGGGACACGCACACATGCTGGGCGATTTCGTCGGTGGTCAGCGGTTCTTCGATGTTGGCTTCCATCAGCAGCACCGCCTGGGTGAGCTTCGGATGGCTGGAGCCGAGACGGTTCTGCAGCGGAATGCGCTGACGCTCGCCGCCCTCGCGGATGCGCTCGACCACCAGCTCTTCGGACACCGCACCGGCCAGTTCCGCACCGTGATCACGAGCCAGCACCGCCAACAGCAGGTCGAGCACCGACATGCCGCCACAGGCGGTCAACCGATCGCGGTCCCAATCGAACAGGTGACTGGTGGCGATGACTTTCGGGAAGCGCTCGGCGAAGTCATCCTGCCAACGCCAGTGCACCGCCGCACGGTAACCATCGAGCAAACCGAGTTGCGCCAATGGATAGACACCGGCCGACAGACCGCCGATCACGCAACCGGCACGCACCAGCTGCTTGAGCGCACTGCTGAGCGCCGGGGCCAGGGTGGTCGGCGGCTCGTCAGCGAGCAGGAACAGTTTCTGGAAATTTTCCAGCTTGCCGGTCCAGGCCTCGCCCGGCAGTTGCCAGGCACCGTCGGCTGCGGCGTCTGTCACGGCTTCGGCCTGCAGGAACGACAGCTCGTAAACCACCTCCGGGTGCACCCGCTGAGCAACACGCAAGGCCTCCTCCGCCAGCGCCAGCGTCAGAGCTTTAGTGCTGGGCCAAATCAGGAAACCAATTCGATGGGCAGTCATGGGCGGGCAATCCGAAACGAAGAACGGTGATGAAGGCATGGGCCAATGCTAGCCCGTAAATGAACGCAAATCTCGAAACCTGCGAAGCTCCCACTGTAGGAGCTGTCGAGTGAAACGACGCTGCGATCTTCTGATCTTCAAAAACAAGGGCAAAAGATCGCAGCCTTCGGCAGCTCCTACAGGGGATCGGAGCAAGTCTTCAGGTCGCGAAGCATGACCTAATTTGGTGCATAACGGCAGCGATTACTTGAGGCTACCCGACAGGAACTGCTGCAAACGCTCCGATTGCGGATTGACCAGCACTTCGCGCGGGTTGCCGCTTTCTTCCACAACACCTTTGTGCAGGAACACCAACTGGTTCGACACTTCACGGGCAAAGCCCATTTCGTGCGTGACCACGACCATGGTGCGACCTTCCTGGGCCAGCGCTTGCATCACCTTCAGCACGTCGCCAACCAGTTCCGGATCGAGGGCCGAGGTCGGTTCGTCGAACAGCATCACTTCCGGTTCCATCGCCAGTGCACGGGCGATGGCCACACGCTGCTGCTCGCCACCGGACATGTGCCCCGGGAATGCGTCTTTACGATGGGCCACGCCGACCTTGTTCAGGTAGTGCTCGGCTTTCTCGCGGGCTTCGGCCTTGGACACGCCCAGTACGTGGACTGGCGCCTCCATGATGTTTTCCAGCGCGGTCATGTGCGACCACAGGTTGAAGTGCTGGAACACCATCGACAGGCGCGAACGCATGCGTTGCAGCTGTTTCGGATCAGCGGCTTTCAGCGCGCCGTCCTTGTTCGCCACCAGTTTCAGCTCTTCGTTGTTGAGCAGGATCTTGCCCGCGTGCGGCTGCTCGAGCAGGTTGATGCAGCGCAGGAAAGTACTTTTGCCGGAGCCACTGGAGCCGATGATGCTGATCACATCGCCGGCTGCCGCTTTCAGGGACACGCCCTTGAGCACTTCGTGACTGCCATAGCGTTTATGCAGGTCTTGGACTTCAAGTTTGTACATGCGGTCGGTTCTCACAAAAACAGTCAGTCAGTCGTTGAGCAAGCGCCCGTGACGCAGCGCTTCGCGCCCCGCCACCTTGGCCAGCCAGAAACCGGGTTGGGCATAGCGCAGCCGTTCAATGGCAAACAGCACCCCGGAGGTACCAGCACACACCGTGCTGACCCGATCGGACACAGGATCGATCACTTCGAAAATCTCATCCCCGGCTTCGACCCACTCGCCGGGTTTACGCAAAAAGCTCACCACACCGGGATGCGGTGCCAACAGCAATTGCGTGCCTTCGAACGGCATGCCTTCACAGGCTTCGTGCGCCGGTTTCGGCCACTCACCGGTGATCAGGCCCTGCTCGGCGAGGAACGCCAGAATGCCTTCGGCCCACGCCAGCGCATCCGCGCGATCAGTATTGGCCTGACCGCCCAGCTCGACAGTGGTCGCCAGGCACGCCAGCGGAATCTGCGCGTCGGGGAACTGCCGCGACAGACGCAGCCACGGCAACGAACACGCCTCATCGAAGGAGCTGCCGCCGGAGTCTTCCGCCAGCAAGCCGACCTTCACGTTCAGGTGCGCGGCCAGCGAACGCCACTGCGGCCAGTGCTGCGGCAGCGCGTACATGTGCAGCGCGGCTTCAGCGTCGCAGTGCAAGTCCAGCACCACATCGGCGGTGCAGGCGTGGCTGAGCAAAACACGCTGCATGCCTTGCAACTGGCTGCTCGCTTCGGGCAATGCCGCCAGATGATCAGCCATGGCCTGACGGATCAGGCGAATGTTGGCGTGCGGATCGTCACCGAGGCTGTCGGCCAATGCCGCCGCAACCGGCGCGCTCAACTCGACGAAATCGCGGTTGAAGTTCTTGCCGCTGCCCGCCTCGAAACGCCCCTGGTGATTGCCTTGCAACAATTGGCCGAGGCCCAGCGGGTTGGCGACCGGCACCAGCTCGATCACACCGTTGAGCAGACCTTGGGCTTCGAGCTCGCCCAGGCGCTTTTTCAGCTCCCAGGCGGTGCGCATGCCCGGCAGTTCGTCAGCGTGCAGGCTGGCCTGGATGTAGGCCTTGCGCTCACCGCTGCCGAAGCGGAATACCGAGATCTTGCGCTCGCTGCCCAGGTGACTCCACGGCAATACGTGATCAATGCGTTCCATATCAGTGCTTCCGTGGCGCGAGGTAGCTCAGCCAGCGCCGCTCGGCCAGCTTGAACAGCTTCACCAGAATGAAGGTCAGGCACAGGTAGAACAGGCCGGCGGTGATGTACGCCTCGAACGGCAGGTAGTACTGCGCGTTGACGGTACGGGCTGCGCCGGTGATGTCGATCAGGGTCACGATGGACGCCAGACTGGTGGTCTGCAGCATCATGATCACTTCGTTGCTGTACTGCGGCAGCGCCCGGCGCAAGGCCGATGGCAACAGGATGCGCTTGTACAGTTTGAAGCGCGACATGCCCATGGCCTTGGCGGCTTCGATCTCACCGTTCGGCGTGGCCTTGAGGCTGCCGGCGATGATTTCGGCGGTGTAGGCGCTGGTGTTGATCGCGAAGGCCAGGCACGCACAGAACGTCGCGCTGGACAGCCACGGCCACAAGAAGCTTTCACGGACTGCTTCGAACTGCGCCAGACCGTAGTAGATCAGGAACAGTTGAACCAGCATCGGCGTGCCGCGAATCACGTAGGTGTACAGCCACGCAGCGCCGTTGACGATCGGGTTCTTGGAGACGCGCATCAGGCCCAGCGGTAATGCCGCCAACAGACCGAACAACAGCGAAAGCGCGAGCAGTTTGAGGGTGGTCAGCAGGCCGCCGAGGTACAGCGGCATGGCCTCCCAAATGACGTTGTAGTCGAAGATCATAGATCAGCCGCCCTTACGCCTACCGAGTAGCGCTTCTCAAGGTGACGCAGCGCCAGCAACGAGACACTGGTGATAACCAGGTACATCGCCGCCACTGCGAGGAAGAAGGTGAAAGGCTCGCGGGTGGCATCTGCCGCCTGCTTGGCCTTGAACATCATGTCTTGCAGACCGACCACCGAAATCAGCGCGGTGGCCTTGGTCAGAACCAGCCAGTTGTTGGTGAAGCCGGGAATCGCCAGGCGAATCATCTGCGGCACCATCACCCGGAAGAACACTTGAAAACTGCTCATGCCGTAGGCCATGCCGGCTTCGGCCTGGCCTTTCGGGATGGCCATGAAGGCGCCACGGAAGGTTTCCGACAGGTACGCACCAAAGATGAAACCGAGGGTGCCGATACCGGCGGCCAGCGGATTCAGGTCGATGTAGTCGTCATAGCCGAGCATCGGGGCGACGCGGTTGAGCAGGTCCTGACCGCCGTAGAAGATCAGCAGGATCAGCACCAGGTCGGGAATCCCGCGGATCACCGTGGAATACAGATCGCCCAGCCATGCCAGCCAGCGAATCGGCGACAGGCGCAACGCGACCCCGATCAGCCCGAGAACGATGGCCAGGGCCATGGACGACAAGGCGAGCTGAAGCGTCAGCCATGCGCCATCGAGGATGACAGCCCCGTAGCCTTTCAACATGATTCAGGTCCTCGAAAGTTGGGATGAAAAAATGGCGCAAACCGCAGAGATCCTGTTGCTTGCGCCATTTCTGACTTGTCGCAGAGACGTGTTACTTGCCGTAGATATCGAAGGCGAAGTATTTGTCCTGGATGGCTTTGTATTTGCCGTTTTCGCGGATGGCCGCGATGGCGGAGTTGATCTTGTCTTTCAGCGCGTCACCCTTGCGCACAGCGATGCCGACGCCGTCGCCGAAGTATTTGACGTCGGTGAACTGCGGGCCAACAAAGGCGAAGCCTTTGCCGGAATCAGTGTTCAGGAAGCCGTCCTGCAGCAGGGTGGCGTCCGCCACGGTACCGTCGAGGCGACCGGCGGCCACGTCGAGGTAGATTTCGTTCTGCGAGCCGTATGGCTTGATCTCGGCACCCAGCGGGGCGAGGACTTCGCGAGCGAAACGCTCGTGGATCGAACCACGTTGCACGCCGATGTTCTTGCCCTTGAGCTCAGACAGGTTGTCGCTGACAACGGTGCCTTGCTTCATGACCAGACGTGCCGGGGTGTTGTAGTACTTGTTGGTGAAGTCCACGGACTTCTTGCGGTCTTCAGTGATCGACATGGACGACAGGATCGCGTCGATCTTGCGCACTTTCAGTGCCGGGATCAGACCGTCGAACTCTTGCTCGACCCACACACACTTGACCTGCATCTGCTCGCACAGGGCGTTGCCGATGTCGTAGTCGAAACCGACGATGCTGCCATCCGGCGCTTTCGAGGCGAACGGAGGGTAAGCCGCTTCGATACCGATCTTCAGAGGTTTTTCATCAGCGAAGGAATTCAGCGACAGCACGGAGGACAGTGCCAGGGCGCCAAGCAGCACAAGTTTCTTCATCTTGGGACTCCATCGGTAAAGGGCAAAAACGGCAGAGTGAGCGACAGCCCAATATGCGAATGGGTGAATCGGGAAAGCGGCGCAGCATCGGTGGGAAATTTCCCATTGAAACCATCGGGGGTTTCAACGTCAGCCACGATGAGCGAGTGATCGGCATTCTAACGACAGGCCCGAAGCCGATATTTCTTCAATGCGACAACTAATTACAGATGCACAGAGAAACCCGCTTGAGCGCATTGACAGCCTTGCAAATTCATGCAAAAGCGAAAGACAGTGAACCGATCTATGCTGCAAATTGCGGGCCTATTATTCGCAAACCCTTCTAATCCGGCAAGCGCAGCGTTATGTCTTATTTTTCCCCGGGGCTTTGAGGCTCTAAAACGGGGCATTGCGTTTCCCTTCGCCCCGCTGCGGGGCGGGCGGTTACACATTTGGTGACGTGGAAGGTGCGCGGTAACAGCGGGAAATGTCTTACGCGGGAAATCGATAATTATTGGTTGGTGGGGTCTGCGTTCCGACAGCGGACTAGACGGGCGCCTGACAAATTGCCTTCGCGAGCAGGCTCGCTCCCACAGGGGTCTGCATCTTGTCTGAAGGTACTCGGTCAAACTGTGGGAGCGAGCCTGCTCGCGAAGAGGCCAGCCCAGACACCACAAAACCTCCAGACACAAAAAAGCCCCGCCCGGCAATCACCGGACAGGGCTCTTCAATGCATCAGACAGGCTTAAGCCACATTCATCGTCTTGTGCGTATCAATCAAATGCTGCACCACACCCGGATCCGCCAAGGTCGAGATATCCCCCAACCCGTCGTATTCCGCCGTAGCGATCTTGCGCAGAATCCGCCGCATGATCTTGCCCGAACGGGTCTTCGGCAGCCCCGGCGCCCACTGGATCACGTCCGGCGAAGCAATCGGGCCGATCTCTTTGCGCACCCAGTTCTTCAGTTCCAGGCGCAGTTGCTCGCTCGGCTCCTCGCCATTCTTCAGGGTGACGTAGACATAAATGCCCTGCCCCTTGATGTCGTGCGGCACACCGACCACCGCCGCTTCGGCGACTTTCGGGTGGGCGACCATCGCGCTTTCGATCTCGGCGGTGCCCATGCGGTGCCCGGACACGTTAAGCACGTCATCCACACGCCCGGTGATCCAGTAGTAACCATCGGCATCACGGCGCGCACCGTCACCGGTGAAGTACATGCCACGGAAGGTCTTGAAGTAGGTGTCGACGAAACGGTCGTGATCGCCATACAGGGTGCGCGCCTGACCCGGCCACGAATCGAGAATCACCAGATTGCCTTCGGCCTCGCCCTCGATGATGTTGCCGAGGTTGTCGACCAGCGCCGGCACCACACCGAAGAACGGACGCGCCGCCGAACCCGGCTTCAGCGCATGCGCACCTGGCAACGGGCTCATCATGTTGCCGCCGGTTTCGGTCTGCCACCAGGTATCGACGATCGGGCAACGCGACTTGCCGACATTCTTGTAATACCAGTCCCAGGCTTCCGGGTTGATCGGCTCGCCCACCGAACCGAGCAGACGCAGGCTGCTGCCATCCGCGCCTTCAACGGCGGCGGTGCCGGAGGCCATCATCGCGCGGATCGCGGTCGGTGCGGTGTAAAGGATATTGACCTTGTGCTTGTCGACGATTTTTGCCACCCGGGTGATGTCCGGATAGTTCGGCACGCCTTCGAACAGCAGGGTGGTCGCGCCATTGGCCAGCGGGCCGTAGACGATGTAGCTGTGACCGGTGACCCAGCCGACGTCGGCGGTGCACCAGTAGATTTCGCCCGGGCGGTAGTCGAACACACGCTCATGGGTCATCGCCGCATACAACAGATAACCACCGGTGGTGTGCTGCACGCCCTTCGGCTTGCCGGTGGAGCCGGAGGTGTAAAGGATGAACAACGCCTCTTCAGCGCCCATCTCTTTCGGCGCACACACGGTGCCCGCCACTTTCATCAAGTCTTCGTACCAGATGTCGCGATGCTGGTTCCACTTGATGTCACCACCGGTGCGCTTGCACACGATGACTTTCTGGATGCTGCTGGTTTCCGGGTTGGTCAGCGCGTCGTCGACGTTGGCCTTGAGGGAAATCTTCTTGCCGGCACGGATGCCTTCGTCAGCGGTGATCACGACTTTGGATTTGCAGTCGATGATCCGCCCCGCCAGCGCTTCCGGCGAGAAGCCGCCGAACACCACCGAGTGAATCGCGCCGATCCGGGTGCAGGCCAGCATGGCGACCACGGCTTCGGGGATCATCGGCATATAGATAGTCACCACGTCGCCGCGGTGCACGTCCTGACCACGCAGGGCGTTGGCCAGTTTGCAGACTTGTTCGTGCAGTTCGCGGTAAGTGATGTTGCGGCTTTCGGAAGGATCGTCGCCTTCCCAGATGATTGCGATCTGATCCCCGCGCTCGGCCAGGTGACGGTCGAGGCAGTTGTAGGAAACGTTCAGGGTGCCGTCGGCGAACCATTTGATGTCGACATGGTGATCGTCGAAGGAAGTCTGCTTCACCGTGGTGAAAGGCTTGATCCAGTCGAGACGCTTGGCTTGCTCGCGCCAGAAACCGTCAGGGTTGACGACCGACTGCTGGTACATGGCTTTGTAGGTCGCCTCGTCAGTCAGCGTATTGGCCAGAACCTCGGGACGAACGGGATACAGAGAAGCCGCACTCATCTTTCTTACCTCGGTGGAATAGTTGTTTTTGTATGACCCCGTTGTAGCCGGGCCGGCCCCATAGAACCATTCGACGATGGTTGTAGGAGCTGCCGCAGGCTGCGATCTTTTGATCTTGCTTTGCAAAAATCAAAGGCGAAAGATCGCAGCCTTCGGCAGCTCCTACAAGGGTTGGGCGGTGTTTTGTGGGGATTGTTACCAAATCTGCCAAAGGTGTTTATCAAAACCCGCTCTGTTTACCCCCGCCCCACCTCCCTAAAATTCACCTCGCCGACAAGGCAAACGCGATTAACAACGTTACAGCCCCCACGAAGGCCGTTAATCCAGCTCTCAAGTAATAACTGCAAACGATGAAGTTCCACACGCAACCCTAAAAAGGTTGCGTGACCCCACTCGACCTCAAAAAGGTAAATTTGAAATGAAAGCTTTATTGGTTCTGGCCCTCAGCAGTCTGTGCGCAACCGCCATGGCAGACGAGGTCCCGACTGATGTCGCACAGCAACAACCGGTGATCGAGGAATACACTTACTCGACTCATCTGGACATCGCCAAAGTGGTATCGATGAGCGAAGTGCCGAATGTCTGCGAAGTGGTACCGGCAAAAATGGAGTACGACGACTCCAAGGGTCAGCGTCACATCCTGCGTTACAGCGTCATGGGCAACGGCTGCACCAATTGATGCGTTCAGACTGCACCGAATTGGCCCCCTCAGCGCAACATTGAGGGTCGATTCCAGCCCGATTTCGGTCGGGCTCAGTTGTGTCTGGAGTCGTCAAAAATGCTTGCAAAACACTAGATGTAGTGAAAAACCGGTTTTTTTGTTCGTTTTTTGAGCAAATCCACATTTACGAAATTTCTGCGAAAAAAAATCTATCCCCGGCAAAGCCCTGTAAACCCGCACTCTCATCGAAAAACCAGCCTCCTCGACCGCTCCATGCGCGGATTCGCCTCAGCACAGCCCGTTTTTTTTCCCTATAATGCCGCCCTAATCGGGACAGCAATATTCCCTTACAGGGATGAATAGCCAATCTGAAGCCCCGCAGCAGCGTTCAACGCGAGCTGCGCCCGTCAGAGGCTCTCGGAACCCCGAACAAAATTCTGTTTTATTGCCTGCCTTAGCTGCTGCAAAAAACGATTCCTTAAGATCCAACGCGGTCTGTACGACCGTGTGAACCATCCAACCAATCAGGTTTCACACGGGGCGACAGGCCCTCACGCAGGAGACGACACGTCATGCTGAGCTGGGACGAATTCGACAAAGAAGACAGTGAAGTAGCAACCGTGAAAGGCGCCAACGCCGGCCACGCTACTGAAGCCAACATGGACCGCCTCGACAGCGCCGGCGGTGCCGCAGCGCTGGAAGCCCGCGCCGTCACTGCCGACGACTCGGCCGCCGTGGCCCGTGCCAAGGCCGCACTGGATTCCCTCGACGTCGCCGAAGGCCTCGCCGAACTCGAAGGCGCCTCCGCCCGTGTCGCCGTTGACGAAAAGCGCATGATCAACTGCCGCGCCGACCTCAACCAACTCGTACCCTTCAAGTACGACTGGGCCTGGCAGAAGTACCTGGACGGCTGCGCAAACCACTGGATGCCGCAAGAAGTCAACATGACCGCCGACATCGCCCTCTGGAAAAACCCGGAAGGCCTGACCGACGACGAGCGCCGCATCGTGATGCGCAACCTCGGCTTCTTCTCCACCGCCGACTCCCTGGTTGCCAACAACCTGGTCCTGGCCGTGTACCGCCTGATCACCAACCCGGAATGCCGCCAGTACATCCTGCGCCAGGCCTTCGAAGAGGCGATCCACACCCACGCCTACCAGTACTGCATCGAATCGCTGGCCATGGATGAAGGCGAGATCTTCAACATGTACCACGAGATCCCATCGGTCGCCAAAAAGGCAGCCTGGGGCCTGAAATACACCCGTTCGATCTCCGATCCGAAGTTCGAAACCGGCACCCCGGACACCGACAAAGAACTGCTGCGCAACCTGATCGCCTACTACTGCGTGCTGGAAGGCATCTTCTTCTACTGCGGCTTCACCCAGATCCTCTCCATGGGCCGCCGCAACAAAATGACCGGCGTCGCCGAGCAGTTCCAATACATCCTGCGCGACGAATCCATGCACCTGAACTTCGGCATCGACGTGATCAACCAGATCAAAATCGAAAACCCACACCTGTGGGATGCCGAAATGAAGGAAGAAGCGACCCAGATGATTCTGCAGGGTACGCAACTGGAAATCGAATACGCCCGTGACACCATGCCTCGCGGCGTACTGGGCATGAACGCGGCGATGATGGAGGACTACTTGAAGTTCATCGCTAACCGTCGTTTGTCGCAGATTGGTTTGAAGGAAGAGTACCCAGGGACGACTAATCCGTTCCCTTGGATGAGCGAGATCATGGACTTGAAGAAAGAGAAGAATTTCTTTGAGACTCGCGTGATCGAATACCAAACTGGTGGTGCGTTGAGCTGGGACTAATGGTCTCGCTCGGCACGATTTGACGATTGCTGCTTGAGTCGCCAAGTCGAGAAAGCAAAAAGCCCCGATCTGATCGGGGCTTTTTTATGGACGATTGGTAATCGTTTTTTACGCCTACGTCACAGCGCTCAATCTCCTACAGCACTTACAGCCGCGTCCCATTGAAGCCCGCTACAAGCACTACTAAGCTCTATCGCAGGTGCCTAAGAAACGCCCAACGTAGAAAGCTCGGTCAGTGACACAGACGTGTAATTCGTCGGTGGTAACTGCTCTGCTCGTTGGGATTTCTTAAGTCCGCTCTACGTTGGGGTCAGGCCCTCCCAAAATCTAACGTAGAGGTCATAGATATGTCTGATCCGCTCCCGGTAATAGTGTTCTCTCGCCACAACCTTTCTCTCCATGCCCTTCTATTAGAAAACCAGCCTTGGTTCTCCGCTCGCGATGTCGGCCGCTTGATGGGTTTCCATCTGAATGATCGGGTGGTCAACAAGCTAGATAGCGATCAGCGCCGCGTCATGTGGATTGAGTACTTTCGAGAACCAGAACAGCATCTGATGCTCAGTGAGTCCGGGGTGTACGCGCTGTTGGTCTATCACTACGTTCCGGGTAACCGGTTGCTGCGTGAGTGGTTGACCAATGAGGTAGTGCCAACCTTGAGGGATGCTGCGGATTCAGGAGATTCGAATCGGCCAATGTTGAGCTTATTGGATTGGCCGGAGATGTCATTGAGTTTGCTGCATTGGCAGGATGAGGGCTGGATTCGGCTTCGGGATATGCCTTACCTGTTGAACGATCAAAATCCACGACGAGCATCTTTAGAGAAACCCTGGTGGCGAAGAGTTACACAGGTGTTTCAGTCCTCGAAGCACTCGATGGGCTAGGCATGGGCTTGTAGGATCGCGCGGGATCCGTCGCTGTTTTCTGTAGGAATTTTCGTAGACATCAGTGATGGCCACTCAGTATCGTCCGAGGGTTTTCAACCCTCGGCGATTGTATGGACACGGAAAAAAGTAATAACGATTGGAGTGACGTAGAGATTCAGGCGGCGGTCGACGCCTATCTCAAAATGCTGGCACGCGAGCAGAGCGGCCGGAAATTCGTCAAGACTGAGGAAAATCGGATCTTACGTGACGGTCCCTTAGCCGGTCGGACTAAAGGCTCAGTCGAGTTTCGGATGCAGAACATCTCTACCGTTCTGGTAGAAATGGGTCGAACGCGTATTGAAGGCTACAAACCTGCCAAGAATGTTGGCGCAAATGTAGCGCGCAGCATCCGTAAGGCACTTGATGCTTCTACTGTTCTGACACTTGAAGATTCTGATCCAACGGCGGACGAAGCATTGCTCGAGCAACGCGCGGCTAAATTTGAGCGAAAGCAATTTGATTACGTTCCCAAAGGGATAAAAACACCAATCCAAACGACTTCCACTAGAAAGGTTTACTTTCGCGATCCTGAATTGAGGGGCTGGGTTCGTCAGCAAGCCAATGGAAAGTGCGAAGGTTGTGGCAAAGCAGCGCCATTTGAAAAGGATGGGAAACCGTTTTTAGAAGTACATCACGTCAAGCACATGTCGCAAAAGGGTTCTGACCTTGAGACTAATGTTGTGGCGTTGTGTCCCAACTGTCACCAACGTTGCCACCATTCGGACGACAGAGAGGCTTTCACTGCTTGGCTGTATGACAACGTTGGAAGACTCAAAAAGGAATAATCGCGGTTTATCTGACTAACCGTATTGGCTGATCTTGGGGCTGCTTCGCAGCCCAGCGGGAGCAAGCTCCCTCACCACAGGGGGATGTGTGGCCTGCGATGTTGGGGTGAGGATTGAAATCTGGTTGATGCCTGGAATCGCCAGCAGGCTGCCCCCCCCACAGATTCCGCATCATCCTGAAAACAATCAGTGCAACCCACGCCGCCTCCCGCTATTAATACCCCTCCCCCACTCAAGGATCCGAGCCCCACCATGAAATTCGATCTCGCCTACTGCCTCAGCCTCGACGACAAGTTGTCGATCTATGACGTTCGCGATCTCAATTTCGATGAGACGGTGGCGTTTGACTCGGCGAAGGAACACTTCCAGTGCCCCAACGATGCCTGTCGTTCGACGTTTGAGGCTTCCAATGAGTTGGGCACGTTCAACGCCAAGAATGTGAATTACGTGCGCACGCCGCACTTCAAGAATCTGCCCAATACGCAGCATGTGGCGGGCTGTCCGTATGTGAGCTTGAAGGCGTCGGCATCTGGCGTTGAGACGGCGGATGGCGAGGCGGATGACGGTCGTGAGGAACATTTCCCATCAGAGTTGTTGCTGACGCGGCGTGAGTATGTGCGCAAGCCTGCTGCGCCCGCAGGGGCGGCGGATGTGTTGCGCGATGATCCGGTGCGAGTGGCGCAGGTGAGTTCCAAGGAGTCGCCGGGGCGTGAGACGGCGCCGGACAAGACCAGTGTGTTTGCGCATCCAGTGGAGTGTTTTGTCTCTAATTTCGCCGACAAGGATTTGCTCAAGCGCATGCCGTTGAAGATCGGCGAGCACACGGCGCCGTATGGCTCGTTCTTCAAGAAGATCGAGTATCTGACGGACAACAAGGGGCTGATTTACTGGGGCAAGATCAAGGAGATCAAGGATTACACCCAGAGTTTTCGCATCGATTTCGAGCAGAAGGTCTGGTTCAAGCAGGCGGATGAGGCGAAGAAGAAGCCGTATTCGGTGAACGTGTACTTGAGCAAGAAGCTGATCGACAACTACCGTAAGCGCAAGGCGTTTCTGGAGGAGATCAAGCACGCGATCGACAGTGACAAGGAGTTGTTCTGTTTCTTTTATGGCGTGACGCCGGAGTTGAAGCAGGTGCCGAGCAAGAAGAACCCCGAACAGACGTTCGGGGTGTTCAGTGCCAACATTGAGAACCTGGATCACTTCATTGTGCGGGAAGCGCCCGGACTGGCGTGACGGTCAGCCTTTGGGCAATTGCAGTCTGGCTTCGCCACGGTGCTGGTTGACCAGCGAGTAAGGCAGCACCGACCAGTCGGGGTTATCGCAATTACGTTGGTAACGGGCGAAGTAAGCCCCCAGGTAAATCCCCTTCGGCGTGAAGTGCCAGTTGGAATAACCCCAGACACTTTCATCGGTGTAATCGCAACTGCCGTCGTCTTCGGCAGGCTTCTTCATTTCTTCGGGGTACAGCGTGGTGAACTGTTTGACCAGCCACGGCGCCATGACTTTCATCTGATCGTATTCGGTGGCCGCGCTATTCGGTTCACCGATCCACAGCACATCTTTTAGTTTCAACAGTTCACCGGTGTGGACGTCCAGGTTGATCGGCGAACTACCGAAGTCCGGGTGGGCGCCGCCGCAGCTGTAACCAGTGGAGATGTCCAGGCTGACCACGTCGGGTGAGAGAAACTCCGGGGCAGCTCCTTGATCGAACTCGGCGTATTCCCCGCCATCCATCATGCAACGGTGATAGTCGATAACTTCGGTCCATAGCCGTCCGAGCAAGTGGTTGTTAATCCGCTCCTGCTCTTCTTTCGTATAGCCAGATTCAACACTGAACAACGAAATCTTCGACTGAGGCTCCGTCCACCATTGCAGCTCGTAGCCCATGAAGTTTTCTTTCTTCTCCGGCTTGAGCTTGAGCCCCTGTAAGCGCAAATACTCGTAGGGATCGGCTTTCGGCAACGTGGCAATAAAGGGCAGCGTGGTAGCAGTTGGCGCAGGAAGCTTGGCTTCGGTCAGTTGCACCGGGAGCTTCTTGCCCTTGGGGTTTTGCCATTCGCCCTGCCAACCGTTGGCAGTGGTTTTCAGCTTCAGGGTTGGCAGCGGTTTGTCTTCGCCATAGCGGTTGTTGCCTTCAACGAGGTTCAACGTGCTGTCCTGCAGCGAGCCGCTGAGTTCCAGGTCGCGGTGATACTTCTCATAGAAGTAGCGGCCGGTGACTTCGTCCTGCTGCGTGGTGTTGAGCTCCAGCACAATCGGCATCTTGCCCAGCGTACCGGTGAACACGCGCCGGCCATCTTCGGCGTGGGCAGTGGAAATCAGTGTGAACAGCGCCGCAGCGTATGGCGCCAGGCGCAGCAGTCCCTTGAGCATGGATCGATCCCTGAATGAATGAGGCTGCGGAGTATGCAGAGGATGCGCGCAGGAATCGAGGCTCTACTTGAGCAGCATGCCCAGCATGACGACGATCAGCAGCGCGATGTACACCCACGCATGTACCCGATCCGGTATCCGCCCGATCCACGGCGTGGCCATTCGAATCCCGACCAACGAGCCCAATGTCAGCACCACAAACGCCAGCAAATCCACATACCCGACAAACCACGCACCCAGATCCGTCGCGCTGAATCCGGCCAATGCCATGTAGGTCAGCGTCCCAGTCACTGCCACCGGCACGCTCAACGGATTGGCCATGGACGTGGCCTGGGACATGCTCAGCCCGCAGCGGCGCAGAAGCGGCACGGTCATGACGCTTCCTCCTACACCGAGAAACGTGGCGATGGCGCCGATGCCTACACCGCCGGCGGACGTTTCTGTACTGCCGAGTCGGCGCGGGATGATGCCTTCGCTGCGGCTGAGGAAGCCGCGTCTGAGTAGGCAGTCGATGATGGTCACGCCGAGGTAGGCAATGAACGCGTAGCGAATGACCTCGCCGCTGACCCACACCGCCGCGACCGCGCCGAGGATCGCACCAAGGCCGATGAAGCCGCCTAGCGGCCACAGATAATGGCAGATCAGGTTGCCGGCGCGGCGGTGTTTGTCGGTGGCGATCAGCGCGTTGACGATCATCACGCAGGTCGAGGTGGCGACGGCGATGTGCATTGCTGATTGGCCGATGAGACCGTCGGCGCCGTGGCTGGCGGTGAGCATGCGGTAGAGCAGCGGCACGACGACGAAGCCGCCGCCGAAGCCGAAGAGCACGGCGGTGATGCCGGTCAGGCAGCCGAACAGGGTCAGCAGGAGATAGAACATGGCGCGCCTTCCGGTGATGGGGAGCGGTCGACGATAGTGCGGCGCGACTTGGCCTGCTTCAGCAACTCAGCCAATAATGTTTGCGTTTACGCCAACTACCGGGAAACGCTCGATGCGCAATGTTTCGATCAATCTGCTGGATGACACGCCGCGCCCGGTTGTGGCGATCGGTACGGATTATTCCCACGGTCATCTGTTGCCGTTTCATACGCATCGACGGGCGCAATTGCTGTACGGCGCGACCGGGGTGATGCAGGTTCGCACCCATGACGGCAATTGGGTGGTGCCGCCGCAACGGGCGGTGTGGATTCCGCCGGGGGTGGCGCACGAGGTGTTGATGCTGGGGGTGAGCACGCGCAGCTTGTACATCGAGCCGGGGGCGGTGGACTTGGGTCAGCGTTGCCAGGTGATCAGCGTTTCGCCGTTGATGCGGCACTTGTTGATGGAGGCGGTGGAGGCGCCGCTGACTTATGACCTCGACGGCCGCGACGGTGTGCTGATCGATCTGTTGCTGCATGAACTGGCGCGCAGTGCGCCCCTGCCCTTGCACATTCCGCTGCCGACTGACGGAAAGCTCCTGGCTTTGTGTCAGACCTTTCTGCTTCAGCCGAACGCCCATCAGTCACCGCAACACTGGGCCGAGCAGTTGCACATAAGCTTGCGCACCTTCAACAGACTGTTTCGCCAACAGACCGGATTGAGCTTCAGCCAATGGCGGCAACAGGCCTGTGTCGTGCTGGCGCTGGCACGGCTGGCGGCCGGTGAAGCGGTGACGCGGATCGCCCTGGACTTCGGTTATGAGAGCCCGGCAGCGTTCTCGACGATGTTCCGGCGCATCCTCGGACAGGCACCGTCCGTCTGGTTGGAGGCGGCGAACTAGGGCAAATCAAAAAATGCGTTTGATCCTGGCCGAAAACAACTGTACAAAAACACAGTACATTTTCAATCAGCACTCTTGAGCCCGGAGCACATCATGGCCTCTCTTGCGATGAACCACATCCTCGAACGCATTGCCCTTTTCCAGTTCACCCCGACGCACTGCGTCCAGGCCCGAGCGATGCTGGGCTGGAGCGTGGAACAGCTGTCACGCGAGGCGGAGGTGGCGATGGACGATATTCAGCGGTTTGAAGCGCAGCAGGACGTGGCGGATGCGGCGCGGCTGGCGCTGGCGTATCGGTTTGAGGCACAGGGGTTGGTGTTCTTTCCGGGGTTTGCGCCGGGGCGATCAGTGAGTGCCATGAACTCAGCATCGGAGTCAGTGGGGCGCGGGGATTACGCCATGGCTAAATAAACAGGCAAGTTGATCTTTATCCCTAAATAGGTATATTTTCGCATGAGTGCAAGGAAGCCGCTCTTGTGGGTTTGCAGTAGCAAGAAAGATCTCAAGCAGATGCCCACAGATGTACAGGATGTTTTTGGTTACGCATTGGATTTGGCCCAGAGTGGCTTGAAGCATCCGGATGCGAAACCCCTGAAAGGGTTTGGAGGCGCAGGAGTGCTGGAGCTGATCGAAGACTTCGACACCAACACCTACCGGGCCATTTATACGGTTCGTTTCGGCAGTGCCATTTATGTATTGCACTGCTTTCAGAAGAAGTCGACGACCGGAATCAAAACGGCTCAGTCCGACATTGATCTGATCCGAAACCGACTTCGAGCCGCTCAGGATCACGCGAAAGGGTCAGAAAATGATAGAAATTGAAGAAGGTAGCGGGAACGTCTACCAAGACCTCGAATTACCCAATGCCAGTGAAATGCAGGTTAAATCGCAGCTCGCGGCGAAGATCGGCGAGATCATCAAGGCACGCCATCTCACTCAAATTCAGGCATCTGAAATTCTTGGATTGTCTCAGCCCAAGCTATCCGAAATGCTGCGGGGTAAATTTCGCGGCATCAGTGAAGCCAAGATGATGGAGTGCCTCTCGCATCTTGGACGAGACGTTCAGATCGTAGTGAAATCGGCCCCGCGGTCACGGAAAGAGGGCCGAATTGAAGTGGTGTTTGCTTAACCTGAAATTCGTCAGGCGTTCTGCACCACGCCCTCACCCTCCCCTTCAACCGCCAACCACCACGCGTCACCACGCTGCGGTTGAGCAATATTGAACGCCTCGCCCATCTGCGGCGTGGTGATGGCAACACTGCGTTCCCACGCCAGCGCCAGAATCCGGTCAAACGGTTCATGCCAGGCGTGCATCGCCAGGTCGAAGGTGCCGTTGTGGATCGGGAATAACCAGCGGCCCTTGAGGTCGAGGTGGGCTTGCAGGGTTTCTTCCGGTTGCATGTGCACGTGCGGCCATTCGACGTTGTAGGCGCCGGTTTCCATCAGGGTCAGGTCGAACGGGCCGTATTGTTCGCCGATGCGTTTGAAGCCGTCGAAGTAGCCGCTGTCGCCGCTGAAGAAGATTCGCGTGTCGCCGTCGATCATCACCCACGAGGCCCACAGCGTGCTGTTGCTGTCGAACAGGCCACGACCGGAGAAGTGCTGCGACGGGGTGGCGACGAAACGGATGCCGGCGATTTCGGTGCCCTGCCACCAGTCGTACTGGCGGACCTTGCTGGCGTCGATGCCCCATTTGATCAGGGTGTCGCCGACGCCCAGCGGGGTCAGGAAGTAGTTGGTCTTGGCCGCCAGTTTCAGCACAGCCTCATAATCGAGGTGGTCGTAATGGTTGTGCGACAGGATCACCGCTTCAATCGGTGGCAACTGGTCGATGCTGATCGGTGGCTGGTGAAAGCGTTTCGGACCGGCCCATTGCACCGGCGAGGCGCGCTCGGCGAAGACCGGATCGGTGATCCAGAACTTGTCGCGCAGCTTCAACAGCAGGGTCGAGTGACCGAGGCGGTAGACGCTGTGGTTGGGCGCTGCCAGCAGGTCTTCACGGGTCAGCGGCTGCACCGGGATCGCGGCGGCCGGTCGAGTATTGCGGGGCTTGTGGAAGATCATGTTCCACATGATCCGCAGCATCTTGCGCACGCCTTCGCGTTGCACCGGCGCATGGTTACGGAATAGCCCTTGATCCTGGCGAGAGGCTTCAGGCGTGGAAGTTTGATCCGCAGAGAAATCTGGATTGGCCATGGCTGATAGACTCCAGAAAAACCGCGCAATTCACGGTTTTTCACGGTGGGACGATAAATGGCCAAGGCACGCACGCATCAGCCGAACTTTCTGGTTTTTAGGTTGCGAGGATTAACGCAACATTACACTGGGCGGTGTAGTTTCTAGGTTGCATCAAACGCGATGACAAGTAAACTGCCAAGTGTAACTTCACCCTTTTTCTGCCAAAGCGAACTTATGACAGCTCCAAAGCGCCTCACCGACCGCAAACGCGAAGCCATCATTCAGGCGGCGATTGCCGAATTCCGCGCCAACGGTTTCGAGGTCACCAGCATGGACAAGATCGCGGCCACCGCCGGGGTGTCGAAGCGCACGGTGTACAACCACTTTCCCAGCAAGGAAGAATTGTTCGCCGAAATTCTCAACCAACTCTGGGCGCGGATCACCGACGAGCAGACCGTGACCTATCGCGCCGATCAGCCGCTGCGCGAGCAACTGCTGCCCATGTTGTTGGCTAAACTGCAGATGATGGCCGATGACAACTTCCTCGGCCTGGCCCGGGTGGCGATTGCTGCCACTATCCACTCCCCTGAACGCGCGCAAGACATGGTGGCGCGCATGGGCGAGCGGGAAGAAGGCCTGACCGTGTGGATTCGCGCCGCGCTGGCGGATGGCCGGTTGAAAACCGTGGAGGCAGAGTTCGCCGCGCAGCAGGTACAAGGGCTGTTGAAGTCGTTCGGTTTCTGGCCGCAGATTTCCATGGGTCAGCCGCCGCTGGATGCGGAAACTCAAAAAGCCGTGGCCGAATCGGCAATGGAGATGTTTCTGGCGCGCTACCAGCTCTAAATCGCCCCTCTCCGGCGCCCGCCCCGATTAAATGGCTCGAAAGGACACTGATTATTCCCGTTGGAATAAATGACAATGTCCGACAATCGACCGACGAACGGTCTACCTGAAAAAGATACTGCAAAGTATTTCAGGATGAATCTGGCGCAGGACATCATGGAAAACCCACGCGGCAAAGGCTTGTCATTCGCCAGACGGATCTATCTACCCAGGGTCATTGGCCTGGGCATCGGCTTTTTCAGCGTCGCGGCAGCGCTGTATCCGTTGAACATGCCGGCATGGATCTGGGCGCTGCTGCTGTTCAACGGGTTTGTCTGGCCGCATCTGGCTTATCAGGTATCAACACACGCGACCTTCCCCTACCACGCCGAACGTCGCAACCTGGTGTACGACTCGCTGTGCGGCGGCTTCTGGGCCGCGTGTTTGCAGTTCAATCCGCTGACCACCGTGACCATCCTGTCGATGATGACCATGAACAACGTCGCCGCCGGTGGCCGACGCCTGTTCCTGCTCGGCGTCCTCGCCCAGCTCGCCGGCGTGCTGCTGGGCTGGGCGCTCTTCGGTTTCAAGTTCAGCCTGACCATGACCCAGATCGAAATCTGGGCTTGCCTGCCGATGCTGACCCTGTATCCATTGGCCTTGGGCATGGTCTGCTATCAACTGGCGATCAAACTCGCCCAGCACAAACGCACGCTGCGCGACCTGAGCCGCACCGACAGCCTCACCGGGCTGCTCAACCACGGCGCCTGGAAGGATCTGCTGCACGCCAGATTCGAACTGTGCCGGCAAAACCACACCCAGGACATTCTGGCGCTGATCGATATCGATCACTTCAAGGCCATCAACGACAACTACGGCCACATCATTGGCGACGCCGTGCTGAGCCAACTGAGCCACACGCTCAAAGGCATGCTTGTCAAAGGCGAACGAGCCGGGCGCTATGGTGGCGATGAGTTCTGCCTGATCCTGCCCGACCAGCCGCTGAAAAAAGCCGAACTGCAAATGGAACGATTGCGTCAGGCGCTGGATCAATATCGCCACCCGGAAGTGCCAGAACTGCGGGTCAGCCTGAGTATCGGACTGGCCCGGTTTCAGCCTTCTTACAGCGACGCGCTGGCCTGGCTGGATGATGCTGACAAAGCGCTGTATACCGCCAAACACACGGGACGCAACACGATCAGCGTGGCGCTGAGCCGTCCGAGCTCCAACGACGCCAACCCCCGTCAGTCTTTGAAAAACCAATAAACATATCGATCTTCATTTTCTTGTACAACTCCTAGCAGTTTGTATAAGATCAGCCTACCAGCCTGGATGCTGGCACTTTGCAGTCAAAGACAAATGCCGACCCGGCATTTGCTCTGCCAGCGCGGAAACAGGGACACAAACTTCGTCTTGCCCTACTTCCAGGTACTGCCACTATGTTTTTCAAACGCCACCAGTCCGCCCTCAACGACCTTCAACACACCATTACCGAACAGAATGGCCTGCTCGAAGCGATCAACCGCTCCATGGCGGTGATCGAGTTCGACCTCAACGGTGTGGTGTTGACCGCCAATGACAACTTCCTCAAAACCATGGGTTACCGCGCCGAACAGGTGATCGGCCAGCCTCATCGCTTGTTCTGCACCCCGGAGTTTGGCCGCAGTGCGCAATACAGCGATCTCTGGACGCGCCTGAAAAACGGCCAGTTCCAATCCGGCACCTTCGAGCGGCTTAACAGCCAGGGCCAGCCGATCTGGCTGGAAGCCAACTACAACCCGATCAAGGATGCGTCGGGGCGCGTAGTGAAAGTGGTCAAGTTTGCCATGGACGTAACGAGCAAGGTCCAGCAGGAAAGCGAAGCCAACGCAAAGCTGCAGGCGATTGACCGGGCGATGGCGGTGATCGAATTCGACCTCGACGGCGGTATTCTCACGGCCAACCAGAATTTTCTGACACGCATGGGTTACACGCTCGCCGAACTGAAGGGTAAACATCACCGCATGTTCTGCCGTGCGGAGCTGGTCAACAGCAGCGCTTACGAGGATTTCTGGCGGCGGCTGAATCAGGGTGAGCTGTTTCAGGGCCAGTTCGAACGTGTCGACAAGCGCGGCCAGAGTGTGTGGCTGGAAGCCAACTACAACCCGGTGTACGACGCCGCCGGGCGTTTGTGCAAAGTGGTGAAATTCGCCACGGACGTCACCGCCCGCGTCGAGCAGTACGAGCACGATGCGCGCAGCGCCAGCGCCGCTTACCACATCTCCGTGGAAACCCGGAAAGTCGCCGAACAAGGCACTCAGGTGATCCAGCAAGCGGCCAGCGAAATGCGCGAAATTGCTGAGGACATCGCGCAGTCGTCAACCTTGATCGCGCAACTCGGCGAACGCTCGGAGCAGATCACCGCCATCGTCAACACCATCCGTGCGATTGCCGACCAGACCAATCTGTTGGCGCTCAATGCGGCGATTGAAGCGGCACGCGCCGGCGATCAGGGGCGCGGGTTTGCCGTGGTGGCGGACGAAGTGCGGCAACTGGCGGCGCGCACCAGCGGCTCGACGGCGGAGATTTCCAACATGATCGGCCTGATCCAGAGCGAAACCCGCCAGGCAATCAAGAGCATGGAAGGCACCCGCGGCCGAGCGGCGCAAGGCGTTGAATTGGCGGACCAAGCCGGCAGCGTGATTCTGCAGATTCGCGATGGCGCCAGTGAAGCAGTGCAGGCGGTGAGCATGTTTGCCAATGAGCGGGCGCCGGGCTGACGGATTTGCAGGTCGAAAGACCGCGTTGCGGCCTTCGCGAGCAGGTTCGCTCCCACCGGGAAACGCATTCCAATGCGGGAGCGAGCCGGCTCGCGAAAGGGCCATGAGCCGCAATGCAGGACTATAGTGACCTTCAGTCCCGAGTCCTGCCGAGCCCATCATGACCACCGAAAAAACCGACGCCCCCGCTGCCGCCCCTGTCGATCACCTGCGCTTCCACCGCCCCCACGCCCATCTCAACACCACGTTCGGCAACGACACCTTCGCTTTGCGTGCCGAGGCCTTCGCGCGGTTCTTCGGCACGCCGCTGTTCCTTGGCGCGCAAACCGTGATCGTCGCGGTGTGGATCGGCCTCAACGTGTTGGGCGTGACGCAGTTCGACGTCTACCCGTTCATCCTGCTCAACCTCGCGTTCAGTCTGCAAGCCGCGTACGCCGCACCGTTGATCCTGCTGGCACAAACCCGTCAGGCCGCGCGGGACAAGGCGCTGTCGGATGCCGACGCGCAACACCGTGAAGCGCTGGCGGTGGCCAACACCGAGCGCCAGGCACAAGCGGCGCAGACCACCGCGCAATTGCTTGAGCTGCTGGAGCAGAACACCCGCCTCACCGAAATGACCAAGAGCCTGACCGAACGTATTGAGGGGCTGACTCGCGAGCTGCATCAACACATATGCCAGACCCGGCAGCCCTGATCACGGCAGACGCAGCGCCCGCCCCAGCTCATCGAACAGCGTGACCACCGAGCGCAAGGCTCGGCAGTCCGGGCGGGTCAGTAGCCACAGGGCGGTGTCGTAGCCGTGCAGCGGTTCGCTGAGGGCCTGCAAACCTTCGGTGATCAGAAAGTCCGGCAGCGCCGCCACGCCGAGTCCGCCACGCACCAGTTCAGTCACCGACAGCATGCTGTTGCAGCGATAGGCCGGGGTTACGCCAGGCCAGTGCTGGCGGCGCCAGGCGACAGTCGGGTGATCTGGCAGAAACTCGTCCGGGGCGATCCAGGTCAATGCCGCCAGATCGCTCGCATCAACGTTTTGCAGATACCGCGCACTGGCACAGACCCGGTAGGAAATCTTCGCCAGTTGCCGTCCGACCAGATGCTCCGGCGGTGTGCGCGTCAGGCGCAAGGCGATGTCGGCATCGCGCCGGCTGAGGTTGGCGAAATCATTGGAAGTGCTCAGTTCGAGGGTCAGCGCCGGGTAGTTGGGCATGAACTGCGCCAGCGCCGGCAACAGCAGGCCTTGCAACACCGAATCGGTACAGGTCAGACGCACCGTGCCGCTGACCACTTCCCCGCCCTGCTCGACACCAATGCGCGCCGCCTCCAGCGCCTGTTCGGCGCGCTCGGCCTGCTCGGCCAGGGATTGCGCGAGCGTGGTCGGCAAGTAACCGGCGCGGCTCTTTTCGAACAGTTGCTGACCCAGCGCCGACTCCAGACGACGTACGGCGCGAAACACCGTCGACACGTCTACCCTGAGCAACTGCGAAGCCCGCGCCAGAGAGCCGCCGCGCACCAGCGCGAGAATCAGCGCCAGATCCGGGTAGTCGAGTCGATAGTGCGCCGCTGCATTGATCACTTGGGGAAACGCCAATATTGAGTGCGTGAACGCCAATCTATAGTGGCTGCGATCAATCAACAAGCGCAGGGAACCCCCCATGGAAAACAGCGCCATCCGTATCGCCCTGATTGGCGATTACGACCCGCAAGTCACCGCTCACCAAGCCATTCCTGTCGCCCTCGGTCTGGTTGCCGAACACCTCAACCGGGACGTGCAATTCCAATGGCTGCCCACCGATCAGATTCACGCCGACACCCCACTCAGCGAGTTCGACGGTTTCTGGTGCGTACCCGCCAGTCCTTATAAAAGCGAAGACGGCGCACTGCGAGCAATCCGTTTTGCCCGCGAACAACAGCGCCCTTTCCTCGGCACTTGCGGTGGTTTTCAGCATGCGGTGCTGGAATTTTCCCGCAACGTGCTGGGCTGGGCCGATGCTGAGCACGGCGAGACGTCGCCGGATTCGCCGCGAGCGGTGCTTACGCCGCTGACCTGTTCATTGGTGGAAGCCGTCGACAGCATTCATCTGGTCGCCGGCTCGTTGATCGCCAAGGCGTACGAAACGTCCGAAATTCGTGAAGGCTATCGCTGCCGTTTCGGTGTCAATCCGCAGTTCGAACGGGCATTGCTGGGCCATCAGCTCCATGCCGTGGGTCATGATTCGGCGGGTGATTTGCGGGCGATCGAGTTGAACAACCACGTGTTTTTTGTCGCAACGCTGTTTCAACCAGAACGTGCGGCACTCAAGGGTCAGGTGGCGCCGCTGGTGCGGGCGTTCGTTGAAGCATGCGCGGAGCAAACCCCATGACGCCGAACGGGACCTGCTTCGCGGTGATTTTCACCTCGACCCGCACCGAGGGTGACAACGGTTACGCGGCGGCCTCCGAACGGATGATGGAGCTGGTGGTGCAGCAGCCGGGGTTTCTCGGCGTGGATTCGATTCGCGGGGAAGACGGGGTCGGGATCACAATTTCCTACTGGGAGAGCGAGGCGGCGATTCTGGCCTGGCGCGAGCATCCCGAGCACCGGGTGATTCAGGCGCGTGGGCGGACGCAGTGGTATTCGACATTTCAGACGCGGGTGTGTCGGGTGGAGCGGGAGTATCGGTTTGGGCAGTGACCCCTGCGGCACATGAACTGCCCCTTTCGCGAGCAGGCTCGCTCCCACAGGGAGAATGCGATCAACTGTGGGAGCGAGCCTGCTCGCGAAGAGGCCGGCACAGCCACTACAAAACCTCAGCCCTTCACCAGACTGCGCACCGCCACAATCTCCGGCACCTCAACCTTGCTCATGTACACCCGCAACGGCTCGGTGATGTTGATCCGGTCATCGATGTTCTGATCCAGCAACAACTGAATCAGCTCGCGCTTCAAGGTCATGGTCGTCTCAGAGGCCGCCGCCCAGACAAATTCGCTGGTGGGAATGATGCCGTCATCGGCCACGTCCATGCCGAACGAATCCTCGCTGAAACGCACGATGTACTGGTTGGTCTTGCGGTTGAGGCCGACAAAGCCCTTGAGGTCGTCGGCGGCCTGGCAGATGAGTTGGGAAGTGATGCGCATGGTAAACCTCACGAAAAATCATCGATGGTTTACACGCAGGGCACAGGATACGGCGCGCCCTCTGCCGGGGCGTCTGCCACGGGCAAGCGTACTGCAAACCGTGCCACAAAAGTGCAGGAAAAATCGCTTTTAATACGTTTATGTCGGTCTGGCGATAGCACGCAATCGATTCACTTGTTAAAAGGTACGTCTTTGAAAATGCCCTGCGAAAGGAACTCGAACATGTCCGCCACTTTCACCAAAAGCGCCCTCATGCTGAGCCTGATGCTCGGTCTCGGCCAGGCCCACGCCGCCGCGACTGACGTCAACGCACTGGCCGCGGCCCATGGCATCCCGCACCCGGCGGTGATCGCCCACCGTGGCGCGTCCTTCGATGCACCGGAATCCACCGCCGCCTCCTACAAACTGGCCCGCGACCTCGGCGCCGATTACCTGGAAATGGACTTGCAGCGCAGCAAGGACGGCGTGCTGTTCGCCCTGCACGACAACAACCTGCAACGCACCACCGACGTCGCCACCAAGTTCCCGGAGCGCAAGGACAGCCCGGCCACGGCCTTCACCATGGCCGAACTGAAAACCCTCGACGCCGGCAGCTGGTACAACAAGGCTTACCCGGATCGCGCGCGCCCGACCTACGCCGGGCTGAAGATCCTGACCCTGGACGAAATCATCGACATCGCCCAAGCCAACCCGAAACACAAGCCAGGCCTGTACATCGAAACCAAGGAGCCGCAACTGTTCCCCGGGATCGAGCATGACCTGAAAGAAAAGCTGCAGGATCGCGGCTGGCTGAGCCCGGCCGGTTCGAAACTGGCGAAGAGCGAGCTGGGCGTCGGCCAAGGCAAAGGCAAGGTGATCCTGCAGACCTTCGAGAAAAACAGCCTCGTCCTGCTGCAAAAGGAAATGCCGCAAGTGCCGAAGATCCTATTGCTGTGGGTCGGCGAAGGCAGCATCGAGCCGAAATCGAAAGTGACCTTTGCCGAGTCCGGCGAGAAGGACAAGAACGTGTTCTACGGCAAACAGGAGCCGAAGTCCGAAGCCGAATTCAAGCAATGGGTTGATTTCGCCAAGGCGCAGGGCGCCATCGGTACCGGCCCTTCGGCCAAGCTGACCAAGGGCGGCGACCAGAGCTATTCGGATCTGGTGCAACCGTGGATGAACCAATACACCCACGATCAAGGCATGCTCGTGCACGTCTACACCGTCGATGAGCCGGTGGACTTCGAGAAAGTCATGGCGGCCGGTGTCGACGGCATCTTCACCAACCGCGCCAGCGAACTGTTGAAGTTCTACAAGCGCCCGGCAGCTGCCAGTGTTGATCAGGTGTTGAAGAACAACGGCTTCTGATCGCTCACCGCGGCGCCTTGATCGCGGGCAAGCCACGCTCCCACAGAATCTGTGCAGGGCGCGGCTTGCCCGCTTTGTTTTGGGGGCCGAGGGGTTTTAAGGGTGAATTAAGTTGTGGTGGTTAACCTGAGCCCACTTCAACAGAACACACACTTAAGCAAACCAAGGACCGAACCCATGAAAACTTTGACTGCCCTGTTTACCGCCGCTGCTCTGACCCTGACCGCTGGCCTGGCCCAGGCTGACGTGCGCGTCGACCAGATCCCGCAACTGGTGAAGGACGGCAAGATCAAGTCGCTGGAGTCGATGAACGCCGAAGCGCTGAAACTGCACCCGGGGGCGACCATCACCGACACCGACCTGGACAACCACTTCAACGGTTACGAATACGAAGTCGAGCTGAAGACCGCCGATGGCAAAGAGTTCGACGTGGACTTCGATGCCACCACCGGCAAGGTCCTGAGCAACAAGCAAGACACCTGATACACCGCCATCGCAAAGCCGCACGATCACCGATCCTGCGGCTTTTTTGCGTCCGTTGGCCGGCCCATCACGCGTATATCGCCTGCAGGGATGCCAAAACCACCATCAGACCGCTAGTATGACGTCCATCAGATAAACGATGCAGCCGAGAGCGATGGACATGGGGCATACAGCGGCAGCAGACATCGCGACAATCGGACGGATCAGCGCGGTTCCGGCGATTCTTCAGGTGATTCGCGAGTTGACCGGCATGCGCTTTGCCGCCGTGGCGCGGGTGACCGAGGACTCTTGGACCACCTGCGCAGTGCTCGATCAACTGGATTTCGGCCTGGAGGTCGGTGGCGAACTGGATGTCGTCACCACGCTGTGCCATGAAATCCGCCAGTCGCACCTCTCGGTGGTGATCGACAAGGCCAGCGAAGATCCGCTCTACCGCGAACATCACACCCCGCGCCTGTACAAATTCGAGAGCTACATTTCGGTCCCGGTGTTTCGCACCGACGGGCGCTTTTTCGGCACGATCTGCGCGCTCGATCCGAACCCTGCTCAGCTCAAGACCAGCACCATTCAAAGCACCATGGAATCGTTCGCGCGAATGCTCGCGCTGCAAATCGAGACCGAAGAAGACCTGCAACGCACCGAAACCGCGCTGCAGACCGAGCGCGAGAACAGCGAGCTGCGTGAACAATTCATCGCCGTGCTCGGCCACGATCTGCGCAACCCGTTGTTCGCCATCAGCGCCGGCGCCGAAATGCTCCTGCGCAAACACCCGGACCCGGCCATCGAAACGCGTGTGCGCCATATCCTCGGCAGCGCGCAACGGGCGACACGGCTGGTGGATGATGTGCTCGACTTCGCTCGCGGACGCTTGGGCAAGGGTATCCCGGTGGATATTCAGCACTGCACAGACCTGACCGAAGCGGTGCAGCAGGTGGTGACGGAGATCCGCAACGTGCATCCCGGACGTACGATCAGTGCGTCCATTGGCGACTTGCAGGGTGTGCACTGCGACCGTGGACGGATTGCCCAGCTGCTGTCGAACCTGCTGGCCAATGCCGTGACCCACGGCGACCCGGCAGGGGACATCGAGGTCATCGCGCAGGTCGAGCACGGTGCGTTGATGCTCGCGGTGAAAAATCAGGGGCACATTCCCGAGGCGGTCCTGCCGCATCTGTTCCAGCCCTACTCGCGCCCGACCGGCAGCGCACCTCAGGCCGGGCTCGGACTGGGCCTGTACATTGCCAGCCAGATCGCCCAGTCCCACGGCGGCCGCCTGCATGTGGCGTCCACTGCACAAAGCGGCACGCTGTTTACCTTCAGCCTGCCCACCACCTGAGACATAGCGCAGTTCCCTGTAGGAGTGAGCCTGCTTGCGAAAGCGGTCTGTCTGCCACATCTGAGGCGACTGACAGTGTGCCTTCGCGAGCAGGCTCGCTCCTACAGGGGAATGACCTGATGTTCAGGCCGACGTGCTGACCAGCGAGCCCGAGCTGCTCGACCCGGAATCCTGCAACGCCTGCAACAACGCCGCCGTGGCCGTCTGCAACGAAGCCGAGGTGCTGGAGATTTGCGACTCGGCGGACGCCACGTCGGCAGCCTTGGCGTCGGCGTCTTCCTGCTTGGCCTGAGCCGCCTGCAGCGCCTGTTGCTGTTCCTGCAGTTGCTTTTGCAGTTCGGCAATCTGCTTGCGCAGTTCTTTCACCGAATCCGATTCACTGCTGCTGTCGGAGCTGCTGTCGCCCGACGCTGCGGCGGCGCTGCCAGCGGCGACTTTACTGGTGTCGGCGCTGACGCCAGTGCTGCTGGTTGCAGTGGTTGAGGTGTCGTCACTCGCGTCGCTGATCTTGGTCTTGCTGGTGGCGGTGGTGACGGTCTGATTGATCGAAACAGAGGTGATGCTGACCATGGGATGGCTCCAATGCCGGTTATGGATAACCGGCCATCGGCGGCAGTTGCGGCGATTTGAGATCGACTGTGTACCGACTCGGTATCCGAATCGGTACACCCCGGCTCGATCAGGCGCTCAGGCGCGCGGTGACTTCGTTGAGCTGCCCGGACAGGCCATGCAGGTTCTGGCTCGCGCTTTCGGTGCGCTGCACGCTGTTGAGGTTGGTGCTGGCGATCGAGGTGATCTCGGTCAGGTTGCGCGAGATGTCTTCGGCCACCGAGGTCTGCTCTTCAGCGGCGGTGGCAATCTGGCGGTTCATGTCGCGAATCGCTTCCACGGCATGGGTGATGCGCTCGAGCATGGCGCCGGCCTGGGTCACTTGCTCAACGCTTTCATCGCTGCGCGCCTGACCGCTTTCGATCGCTTGCGCGGCGTCCACGGCACCGGTCTGCACGTTCTGAATGATCTGGTTGATCTCGATGATCGACTCCGCCGTGCGCTGCGCGAGGTTACGCACCTCGTCGGCCACCACGGCAAAACCGCGCCCGGCCTCACCGGCCCGCGCCGCTTCAATCGCCGCGTTGAGCGCCAGCAGGTTGGTCTGCTCGGCGATGCTACGAATCACTTCCAGCACCTTGCCGATCCGTCCGCTGTCGGCTTCCAGACGACGGATGACCGTGGCGGTGTTGGCGATTTCACCGCGCATCTGGGTGATGGTGTGGATGGTGCCCTGCATGACCTTTTCACCCTGCTGGGCGGACTGGTCGGCATCGTCGGCCGCACGCGCCGCGTCCGCCGCATGCCGGGCGACTTCCTGGGCGGTGGCGGACATTTCGTTCATCGCCGTCGCCACCTGGTCGGTGCGGTTGAACTGTTCGTTGGTGCCACCGGCCATGGTCGTGGCGATCGCGTTCAACTCACCGCTGGCATTGTCCAGATCACTGGCACTGCGTTGCAGGTGGGTGAAGGTTTCGGCGAGGAAATCACGCAGGGTATTGGCGGCCGCGGCAAGGTTGCCCAGCTCGTCCTGACGCTCGTTGGCGACGCGTTCGGCGAGGCGCCCGCGGCTCAACTGGGTGACGTAATCGATCAGCTTGCGGATCGGATCGATCAGGTTGCGGTTGACCAGCCACAGGCTCAACAGGCCGATCAAAAGACCGGAACCGAGCATCACCAGAATCCCCAGCAACACGGTGCTGTCGGCACTGGCGCTGATCTGCGCCGACTGTTCGGTGCCCTGCTTGCGCAGCTCGGCCACCAGTTCGCTCATCTGATCGCTGGTGGCGCGGTCCACGCCTTTGACGGCGCTGTCGCCAGCCGCTGGATCGGCACCCGCCGCGACGTAGGCGTCGCGACCTTTCTGGTACGCAGCGCCGAGCTGTCGGTGCTCATCTCGCAGGCGTTCGATGCGGGATTTCAGCGCCGGCTCCAGGCCTTTCTGGCCGGCCAGTTCGCCGAGAATATTCTGTACATCGCGCTGACGGTCTTCGAACTGGCTCCAGTACTTGGCCAGGTCCGCCGGTTGCTTGCCGCGCAGCAGGACGTTTTTCCATTCCTGCACCTGCACCTTGAATTGCAGGTTGGCCTCGTCGATCAGTTGCGAGGTGTGCAACGGGCCGGCGATCAACTGGCTGTAGTTCTGCACGCCGTTGGACAGGAAATGAAAGCAGGCCAGCGCGATCAACAGCATCGCCAGCAGGCTGCCGCTCAGCAGGGCGAGAATTTGCGCTCTCAGGGATTTTTGCAGCATCGCAAGATACTCAGGACAGGGATGAGGCACGCCCGATAAGGCGTGGGATTTTGCCGGACATCCGTGTCGGCGAGCCTTGGCTCATGGCCAAGCGCGCGCAACGTAACCTAAGCGTGATCGGCGTACCAGAGCGCTTCTTGAAGAAAATCCGACCGCCGGTAAGTCGCTGATTTGACGTCATTTTGCTGTCACGCAAACGTCATGTGACATTGCGATGATGCGGCTCAGGTGAATCTGAAACTCCGCGCCAGACGCCCTCCTCGCAGCGAGCCTCCATGAACCACAGCCTCGATATCAGTCATCGCGACCCAGACTTGTTCGGTTTGCTTTACGGCTTCCGTTTCCGCCCGGGTGAGCGTGGCCGGGAAATCGATTCGGCAACCGCCCTGCGCTGCCTGCAAGACGACAGCGACAGTGATGAATTCCTCTGGCTGCACCTGAACCTGGCGCACGCCGCGTGCGAGCGCTGGATGAAAAGCCATCTGCAATTGCCGGAAGAATTTTTCGAAGCGCTGCACGAAGGTTCGCGCTCGACGCGCATCGAACACGTCGACTCGGCCTTGCTGGCGGTGGTCAACGACGTGGTGTTCAACCTCAGCAGCATGGTCTCCTCGGACGTGTCGACGCTGTGGGTCTGCGTGCGCAGCAAACTGATCGTCAGCGCGCGCCTGCAACCGCTGCACTCGGTGGACAAACTGCGCTCGTCGGTAAAGGCCGGCGAATGCTTTCGCTCGCCGTCGGAACTGCTGGTGCACCTGCTGCGCGATCAGGGCGAAGTGCTGACGCAGATCGTGCGCAAGACCAGCATGAGCGTCGACCAGGTCGAAGATGAATTGCTCTCCTCGCGCCTGTCGACCAACCGCGCCGAACTCGGCGCCAACCGCCGGGTGCTGGTGCGCCTGCAACGGCTGTTGGCGCTGGAGCCGGGTTCGCTGCTGCGCCTGCTCAACCGTCCGCCGCCGTGGCTGCAGAAGGAGGACGTCAAGGAGCTGCGCAAGTCCACCGAGGAGTTCGCGCTGATCATCAACGACCTCACCGCCCTCGGCGAACGAATCAAACTGCTTCAGGAAGAGATCGCCGCCAACCTCAACGAACAAAGCAACCGCACGCTGTTCACTTTGACCGTGGTCACGGTGCTGGCGCTGCCGATCAACATCATCGCCGGTTTCTTCGGCATGAACGTCGGCGGCGTGCCGCTGGCGACGGATCCGGAGGGGTTCTGGATATTGGTGGCGCTGGTGGCGACGTTTACCGTGATTGCCGGGCGCTGGGCGTTTCGCAAACGCGGCGATTATTAAGAGCAAAAGATCGCAGCCTGCGGCGGGGTGACACCGTCCCCTGTGGCGAGGGAGCTTGCTCCCGCTCGGCTGCGCAGCAGTCGTAAATCAGCCAACGCGGTCTCACTGATACATTCATGTGAATGGGGTTTCGGGGGCGCTTCGCCCCCCAGCGGGAGCAAGCTCCCTCGCCACAGGGGGAATCTCTCGGCTTTAAATCAATGGTCAGACTAATACCGCAAACACTGACCTGCCGCAGTCTCTCTGTAATATTTAGCAACGATCATGACCGACACTCCTTCCCTCGCTCAGGATTGTCCGCACATGGCTACTCCCTCCCTGACCGCCCGCCAGGCGTCCGCCCCCAGTGGCAGGCCAGCCCTCGACAAGAAAACCGGCCCGTTCACCTACGTGATCTTTTTCGCGGTGCTCGCGATGGGCATGCTGTTCACTGCCTACAGCCTGATGCACGACATGCATGAGCTGGACACCACCGTCACCACCTGGACGCCGTTTCTGCTGCTCGGCGTGGCGCTGCTGATTGCGCTGGGCTTTGAGTTCGTCAACGGTTTCCACGACACCGCCAACGCGGTCGCGACGGTGATCTACACCCACTCGCTGCCGCCGAATGTGGCGGTGGTCTGGTCGGGTTTCTTCAATTTCCTCGGGGTGCTGCTGTCCAGCGGTGCGGTGGCGTTCGGCATTATCGCCTTGCTGCCGGTGGAGCTGATTCTGCAGGTCGGTTCGACCGCCGGGTTCGCGATGATCTTTGCCCTGCTGATCGCGGCGATCCTGTGGAACCTCGGCACCTGGTGGCTGGGCCTGCCGGCTTCGTCGTCGCACACCTTGATCGGTTCGATCATCGGCGTCGGCGTAGCCAATGCCTTGATGCACGGGCGCGACGGCACCAGTGGCGTGGATTGGGCGCAGGCAACCAAGATCGGTTACGCCCTGCTGCTGTCGCCGCTGGTGGGTTTTGGCTGCGCGGCGCTGTTGCTGCTGGCCATGCGCGCCTTCGTGAAAAATCGCGCGCTGTACAAGGCGCCGGAAGGCAACAACCCGCCACCGTGGTGGATTCGCGGTCTGTTGATCGCCACCTGCACCGGCGTGTCCTTCGCCCACGGCTCCAACGACGGACAGAAAGGCATGGGCCTGATCATGCTGATTCTGGTCGGCACCTTGCCCATGGCCTACGCGTTGAACCGCACCATGCCCGCCGATCAGGCGTTGCAGTTTGCCGCCGTGGCCGAGGTCACCCAGCAAGCGCTGGTGAAAAATACCCCGCTGCCGGCCCCGGCCGATCCGCGTCCCGTGCTGTCGGATTACGTGCGCAGCAAACAAGCCACGCCGCAACTGATCCCCGCCCTCGCCGCCCTCACCGGGCACATTGGCCAAGAGGTCAAGGGCTATGGCTCGCTGTCGAAAGTCCCGGCCGAAGCGATGGGCAACGTGCGTAACGACATGTACCTGGCCAGCGAAAGCATTCGCTTGATGGACAAGAACAAGGTCGGCAATTTCGACGCCGACACCACTGACAAACTGCAACTGTTCAAGCAGCAGATCGACAACGCCACGCGCTTCATTCCACTGTGGGTGAAGATCGCCGTGGCCATCGCGCTGGGGCTGGGGACCATGGTCGGCTGGAAACGAATCGTGGTGACGGTCGGCGAGAAGATCGGCAAGACCCACCTGACCTACGCCCAGGGCGCCTCGGCGGAAACCGTGGCGATGCTGACCATCGGCGCGGCGGACATGTTCGGTTTGCCGGTGTCGACCACTCACGTGTTGTCCTCGGGCGTGGCCGGGACCATGGTCGCCAATGGCGGCGGCTTGCAGATGAAGACCATCCGCAATCTGCTGATGGCGTGGGTGCTGACCTTGCCGGCGGCGATTCTGCTGTCGGGTAGCCTGTACTGGCTGTTCACCCAGATCTTCTGACCCCACAAATCCCCTGTAGGAGTTGCGGCACGCAGCGATCTTTTGATCTTGTTTTTTAAAAGCAAAATCAAAAGATCGCTGCGTGCCGCAGCTCCTACAGGGGGAAGTGGTGTTGGCTAGAGCGTCGAGCGAATCACCTCCCCCAACCACTCCATGAACACCCGTACCCGCAGCGGCAAGTGCCGTTGCCGGGCATACAGAATCGAAATCCCCATCGCTGGCGCGGTGAATTGCGGCAGCACTGTCACCAGCTCACCATTAGCCAGGTGCGGCTGCATGCCGGTGCGCGGCACCTGAATCAGACCGAAGCCCCCCAGGCACGCCGACTCGTAAGCATCGGTGCTGTTGACCGTGACGCTGCCGGCCATCGGCAGGCGCCGCACCTGTCCGTCCTGTTCATACACAAACCCTTCCGAGCGCGAGCCCAGCACGCCGACGTAATGCACAAGCCGGTGCTGCGCCAGATCCTCCAGGGTCTGCGGCACGCCATAGCGTTCAAGGTACGCGGGGCTGGCGCAGTTGATCATCGGGAAGTCACCGAGGTGCCGCGCCACCACCGACTGGTCCGGCTGCGCGCCAACGCGCACCACGCAATCGAAGCCCTCGCTGAGCAGATCGACGCGGCGGTCGGTGCTGCTGATCTCCAGCTCAAGATTCGGATGGCGCGCCATGAACTCCGGCAGCAGCGGCATGATCAGGCGCCGCGAGAGAATGTTCGGCATGTCGACGCGAATCCGCCCGGTCAGCGACGCCGGATCCTGGCGGAACAAGCCCTCGATCTCGTCCATGTGCGACAGCAGGTCCTTGCTGCGCTCGTACAGCACCAGGCCGTCCTGGGTCGCCTGCACCTTGCGCGTGGTGCGTTGCAGCAGACGCGTGCCGAGCAGGGTTTCCAGCGCCTGCACATGCTCGGACACCGTCGAGCGCGGCAGTCCCAGGCTCTCGCCGGCGAGGGTGAAACTCGACAGTTCGCTGACCCGGACGAAAGTGCGCAGCAGTTCCAGTTTGTTCATGACCTCACCCTCGATTGTTCGAACCGGCCGACCAGTGATTCCGGTTTCACTCTGTTTATCACCCCATGGCGGATAAATAAACTTGGCGCATCACCCACTCACCGCAATCGAGGACTTCACATGAGCCACAAAATCGCATTGATCACCGGCGCCAGCCGTGGCCTGGGCAAGAACGCCGCCCTGCACCTCGCCGCCGAGGGCGTGGACATCATCGGCACCTACAACAGCCGCGCCGATGAAGCGCAGGCACTGGTGGCTGAACTGGAACAACGCGGTGCCAAAGCGCTGATGCTGCAACTGGACGTGGGCCGTAGCGACAGCTTCGCCGATTTCGCCACGCGGGTTGAACAGGCACTGCAGCAACTTGAGCGTCCGCGCTTCGACTTCCTGATCAACAACGCCGGGATCGGTCTGCACGCACTGTTTGCCGAGACCACGCCAGAGCAGTTCGACCTGCTGATGAACATCCAGCTCAAAGGGCCGTTCTTCCTGACCCAGCAACTGCTGCCGCTGATCAACGATGGCGGGCGCATCATCAACATTTCCAGCGGCCTGACCCGCTTCAGCCTGCCGGGTTATGCCGCCTATGCCGCGATGAAAGGTGCAATGGAAGTGCTGACCCGGTATCAGGCCAAGGAGCTGGGCGCGCGGCAGATCGGCGTGAACATCCTCGCGCCGGGCGCCATCGAGACCGATTTTGGCGGCGGTGCGGTGCGCGACAACGCGGCACTGAACGCGATGGTCGCCAGCAACACCGCACTGGGCCGGGCCGGTCAGCCGGATGACATTGGCGGTGCACTGTCGATGTTGCTGGCGCCGGGGGCGCAGTGGATCAACGGCCAGCGGATCGAGGCGTCGGGTGGGATGTTTCTTTAAATCCCCGACTCACTAAAAACTTTCTTGGTGAGAGCCTCTGTGGCGAGGGGATTTATCCCCGATGGACTGCGCAGCAGGCCCCTCTTTTCTGGATCAAAAGAAGGGCCGCTACGCGCCCCATCGGGGATAAATCCCCTCGCCACAGGTTTTACATTCGCCACAGTTTGCACTTATCCCGCGCAGACCCGGCGGGTCACGAGGCGCTCCCGCACCACGTCATACCCCCAGTGATACACATAGGTGTACGGCAGGAAGAACAGCAGCACGCCGATGTCCAGCAAGAACGCCTGCCACAGGCTGACCGACAGCCACCAGGCAATCAGCGGCACGCCCATCACGATCAACCCGCCTTCAAACAGCAGCGCGTGGACCACCCGCGTCCAGGCGTTGTGCGCGACGTTCAGGCGCTTGAGCGTGCGATCGAAAAAGCCGTTGAACAGCACGTTCCACGCCAGCGCCAACACAGCGATCAGCACGGTCACGGCGCCCATGTCCAACAGCGGTTTGTCCATGATCCACGCCAGCAACGGGGTGCAGATCAGAATCGCCAGCAGTTCGAAACCGATGGCCTGGCAAATGCGTTCAACAATGGATTTGTTAGCCGTCATGGCCTGACTCCTTGAGTGAAGAGAGTTGCCATGATCCACCCGGATACCGATACTTCATAACCAATAACCATCGATCAAGGCGATAGTTCATGGCTTCGCAGGAAGTGCTGCTGGCGTTTGTCCAAGCGGCCACGCAAGGTTCGTTCTCGGCGGCAGCGCGCAAGTTAGGGCGTAGTCAGTCAACCATCAGCGCCGCGGTGGCGAGTCTGGAAATCGACCTGGACCTGATCCTGTTCGACCGCAGCAGCCGCAAGCCCACGCTGACCCCGGCCGGCCATGTGATGCTGCAACGGGCCGAGGCGATCCTGGCGGCCACCAACCGTCTGGAAATGACCGCCCGGCAACTGACCCAAGGCGTCGAACCGAAGCTAACCGTGGCGATTTCCGACACTTACCAGTCGGCGCGCTTCGAAGCGGCACTGGTCGACTTCGAGCAGCGTTATCCCGACCTGGAGCTGGAATGCCTGATCGCCGAGTGCGACGACCTGATCGAACTGGTTCAGCGTGGTCGTGCACATCTGGCATTTGCCGAAATGCAGGACAGCTACCCGCCGGATCTGGTGACCTCGACGGTTGCCGAGCACACCGACATCGCGTTGTTCGTCAAACGTGATCACGTGCTGGCCGGTGTCGAACGTGTCGACTCGCCAGTACTGGAGCAGCATCGCGAGTTGCGTCTGGCGACCATCGTCAATCCCTATGACAGCCGGGCGAAAGGCCGCGTGTGGTCGGCGCCGAGCTACCTGATGCTGATGGAAATGGCGGAAATGGGTTTCGGCTGGGCGGCGCTGCCGCGCTGGCTGGTCGGGCGCTTCGGGAATGGCTCGCTGGTGGAACTGACGGTGCGCGGCTGGCCGCGGCCGGTGTATGTCGATGCGTTGTGGTCGCGGATTTATCCGCCGGGGCCGGCGGGGAGCTGGCTATTGAGCAAGATGCTGGAATAGATCAAAAGATCGCAGGCTTCGGCAGCGCCTGCATAGGAATGCATTCTTCTGTAGGAGCTGCCGAAGGCTGCGATCTTTTGATCTTCAAGCCGCTTCGATCACCAGCAGCAAGCCTGATGATTTGAGGCTGGCGCTGCCAATAAAGATCGCGGATCAATCCAGTTCACTCAGCCGCCCCTGGATAAAGCGCCGCTCCGGCTCTTGCCGGGTCAACTCCAGTGCTCGAAGGTACGCCGCCCGCGCCTCCTCCGCCCTTCCCAACTGCCGACAAAACTCCGCCCGCGCCGAATGCGCCAAGTGGTAATCCTGCAACTCGCCGCGGTCCAGTATCTCCTCGATCAGCGTCAACCCGGCCAGCGCCCCATCGCGCTTGGCCACCGCCACTGCGCGGTTCAGCTCGATCACCGGCGAGGGCACGGCGCGCAACAGCACGTCATAAAGCCCGACGATCTGCTGCCAATCCGTTTGCGCCGCTGACGGTGCTTCGGCATGCACCGCGGCAATCGCCGCTTGCAGGCAGTACGGCCCGAATCGCCGCGTGGTCAGCGCTCGCTCTACCAGCGCCCCCCCTTCGGCGATCAATGCGGCATCCCAGCGCGACCGATCCTGGTCGTCCAGCAGAATCAATTCCCCGCTCGGCGAGCTCCGCGCCGACCGCCGCGACTCGTGCAACAGCATCAACGCCAGCAGGCCCATGACCTCCGGCTCCGGCAGCAGCTCCATCAGCAACCGACCCAGCCGAATCGCTTCGCGGGTCAGGTCTTCGCGCGTCAGCTCAGCGCCCATCGACGCCGAATAGCCTTCGTTGAACACCAGATAAATCACCCGCAACACGCTGTCGAGGCGCTCGGGCAATTCGCTCAGGCTGGGGACTTGATAAGGGATTTTGGCGTCACGAATCTTGGCCTTGGCGCGCACGATGCGCTGGGCAATCGCCGCCGGTGCCGAGAGAAACGCGCGGGCGATCTCCTCGGTGGTGAGGTCGCAGACTTCACGCAGGGTCAGCGGCACTTGCGCATCCGCCGCCAGCGCCGGGTGACAACAGGTGAAGATCAGCCGCAGGCGGTCGTCTTCCACATCTTCACCACTCCAGTCGGTCTGTTCCAGTTCTTCGAGCTGCGCCAGCAACAGCGGCTGCGAGGCTTTGAAGCGGGCGCGGCGGTGCAACACATCGATGGCCTTGAAACGCCCGGTGGACACCAGCCAGGCGCGCGGATTATCTGGCACGCCATCGCGCTGCCAGCGCTCGACTGCGACGAAGAACGCCTCGTGCAAGGCTTCTTCGGCGAGATCGAAATCCCCCAGCAGGCGAATCAGCGTCGCCAGAATCCGCCGCGAGTCTTCGCGATAGACCTGCTCGACCCGCGCCCGAACGTCAGACATTCAACTGCCGCACCGGGCGCACTTCGACGCAGCCGACCCGGGCCGCCGGAATGTTGCCGGCAACCTGAATGGCTTCGTTGAGATCCTTGGCATCGATCAGGTAGAAACCGGCCAGTTGCTCCTTGGTTTCGGCGAACGGGCCGTCGGTGATCGACAGCTTGCCGTTGCGCATCCGGACGGTGGTGGCGGTCTGCACCGACTCCAGCGCTTCGGCCGCGACCATCCGCCCGCTGCCCTGAATCGACTCGGCGTAGGCCCAGCATTCGGCGTCTTCCGGGCTGTCGGGCAGCGTGTGCAACAGGCGTTCATCGCTGTAGACCAGGCATAAATACTTCATGGCGTTCTCCTGAATCGAACGGATCAACTATGGCTGAAGATCAGGGGGTCACATCGAACAGGGTCGCGCCGCTCATCGGATCGAACGGTGCCGACCAGTGTTCGTGGGCGATCCGCCACGCGCCACCAACCTGCCGGTAGCACGCGGTGACGCGCATCCAGCAGCTCTGCGTCTCGCCTTTTTCGTTGGTACCGCCGCAATTGGCCACCCAATGGGCGAAGGCAATGTTGTCGGCACTCTCAATGGCGACTTCGTGAAATTCAAAGATGTGCGGGCCGGGGCACATTTGCATGCATTCCACCCAGTGCGCGCGGTAGGCCGCTTTGCCCTTGAATTGCAGGGCCTTGATCGCGTCGAACGAGACGATGTCGTCGGCGTATAGCGCCATGACTTTCTCGACGTCCTTGGTCATGACGGCCTGACGATAAGTGTCGATCAGGGTTTGAATATCAGTCTGTGCGCTCATGGTGTTCTCCGTGCTTGTTGTTGTGAAGACACCCTTAGTCGTTCGGCAAATCTGCGGATCGACAGACGAAACAAAAAATTTCCGCAGAAGACAAAGTCGCTAGAATCCGAGGCTCATCTTTGTAGGAAAAAGGAAATTCCCGTGTCAGCCCAACTCGTGCCGTACGACAGCCTGAACGCCTTGCAGCGTCAGCAAGTCGAGGCGATTGAAATCCATCCCGAGCAGATCAAGTTTTCGGGCGACATACACGGCGCGCTGCACACGCTGCTGTCCAAACCCGGCCCCGGCGTGAAGGGTTTCGCGCTGCTGGCCGATCAAGTGCCGGTGGCCTTCCTGCTGCTCAAGCGCCCGCCGGTGTTGCCGGCCTGGGCCGATGAACACAGCGCCACCCTGCACGCGTTGCAGGTCGATCACCGGGCGCAGGGCAAGGGTTACGGCAAGGCCTGCCTGCAAGCGCTGCCCGAAGTGGCGCGTGAAGCCTGGCCGGAAATCAAGGGCCTGGAGCTGTCGGTGGACGCGGATAACGACGCCGCCATCGCGCTGTACGCCAGATACGGCTTCGTCGACAGCGGCGAAGCGTACAAGGGGCGGATCGGTTACGAGCGGCGCATGGGCCTGTTTTTCTAAGTCATCAAGGGATTGCACGATGATCGATTCAATCGAAGCACTGGAAGCTATTTACGGACTGCCTCACGAACGCGCGGTACGCAAGCAGATCACTTTTCTCAACGAAGACTATCAGGCGATGGTGCGAGTCTCGCCGCTGGTGGTCGTCAGCTCGGTGGGCGCCGACGGCCTCGACAATTCGCCGCGTGGCGATGCGCCGGGGTTTGTGCGAATCATTGATCAAAACACGCTGGCCCTGCCGGACCGCCCGGGCAACAACCGCATCGATACCCTGCGCAATGTGCTGCACGATCCACGGGTGTCGCTGTTGTTCATCATTCCGGGAATTGGCGAAACGTTGCGGGTCAATGGCACCGCGCAGATCAGTGCTGAGCCTGAGCTGTTGGAAAGCTTTGCGGTGAATGGCAAACCGGCGAAAACGGTGTTGCTGGTGGCGGTGGAGGCGGCGTTTTTCCATTGTTCGAAAGCGTTTGTGCGTTCGGACGCGTGGAACCCGGAAACGCATTTACCCCGCTCTGCCCTGCCCAGTGCCGGTGCCTTTCACAAGCGCTTGAATGACGGGCAATTCGATGCCGAGACCTACGATCGCGAAGCACCGAAGCGCGTGCGCGATACCCTCTACTGACCCACCACAATCCCCTTGTAGGAGCTGCCGCAGGCTGCGATCTTTTGATTTTGATCTTCTCAACAGCAAGATCAAAAGATCGCAGCCTGCGGCAGCTCCTACAGGGGTGATTGAATGAGGTTCAGAGCGTGAGGATCATCTCGTGCCACGCCATGCCGCCGTGGTCGGACTCCGACGGTTTGATGTAGGCAAAACCGAACCCGGCGTACAGCGGGATGTGCTTCTCCTTGCACATCAGGTGAATCGTCGCTTTATCCATCCCGCGCATGCGCTCGATGAACTCGGCCATCAAACGCTTCGCCAGGCCCTGGCCCTGATAGTCCGGGTGCACCACCACCGACATGATCACCACGTTCGGCCCTTGCGGATCATGGCCGATCAGTTCCTTGAACGCCTCGTCCGACATCTGCACATCAAACGCCGCGCCCGAGTTGATGAAACCGGCGACCACGCCATCCACTTCGGCGACGATGAAGCCCTCAGGCCATGTCGCAATGCGCGTGGCGATCTTCTCGCGGGTGGCGGCTTCGTCGCCTTCGTAGGCAACGGTTTCGATGGTGTAGCAGCGATCTAGGTCGGCGGCGGTGACATTGCGGATGACGGTGTTCATGGCAGCTCGAAAATCAGCGGAGAAAAGTGCGCAAAGCATAAAGGAATAAGGTGTTCATATCGATCAGCGCAAGGGGCGTAAAGCCTGCGTATAAGCGCTGTTCTTCGTGCGGGCGGCGGGCTATTTCTGAGGGGTGTCTCTGATCACCCTTGGGGGAAACCGCTTATGAGCAGCGTTGAAATCGGCCTGTTGATGGTGTTGGGCATCAGTACGTTCGGCTTTATCACCTTGGGCATCGACCTGTTGCGGGCGCGACGGTTGGGCAAAGGCAAGCGGGGTTGAACACCGTGAGGCGGATCAGTGATCCGCCTCATGGTTGCCGGCTCAGACCTTGGTATCGACCGGCACGCAGATTTCCAGTTTGCCGGTGTGCAGCCGCGGATTGAAATCGGCGCTGTAGCGCTCCAGCTCCGGGGCATTGAGCTCGACATAGTGGGAGCTCGGCAGCCAGGTCTTGTAGATGTATTGCAGGGTCTGCGGCAATTGATCGAGCGGCCCCTCGTGCTCGAACACCGCGTACTGGCGAGGCAGCACTTCGACCCACTGATAGACCTTCTGGTCGAGATCATCGAGCTTGCTGATCTCCACCCCGGCGATGTAATCGAAGCCGCCCTGGCCGTCGAAATTGCTGCATACGCCGTAGGTCACTTCGTTTTTTTGCCCCTGTATCTTTCCAAGGTGCGGCAAGAACCGTTCCCACAGCAGGGGAATGTCCTTGGCGGTGTCCTGGGTAAATCGACCACGAAATCCTGCAATCAGCAGGAAGTGTCCATGTTCGAAGCGAGGTTCAGCCACTTCGACGCGTTTTTGCTCATCCATGACGCGACTCCTGGAACAAAAAAAGGGGTTCGGCAGGTGAGTATAGAAGCCTAACCCGATTCGCAATGTTACAACGCGTGCAACTGGTCGGCGGCCCCGGAACCGATGAACTCGTTATAACCGGATACGATCACGTAAACCGCGAAATAGCAGAAGATCGCTGCAGATGCCATGTACGAGTAACGCAGCAGCTTGTCCCCCAGTAGCTTGCCACCGTGGCTCGCGGCGAAGCACAGACCGGCCGACCACAGCAGCCCGGCGCAAAGAAAACCACCAAGGAACAGCGCCGAACTCACCGGGCCACCGCCGCCAGACCGCGCGATCAAGGTGCCACCGACGGCGGCGAACCACAGAATCGCGCTCGGCGAGGACATGGCGAGGAAGATCCCGCGAAAGAATTCCTTGCGATGCGAGTTCTGCCCCACTTCCGCCGTCGCCGCCAGTTGCGCCTCGTGGTGAATCGCCGAATAGATCATCTTTGCCGCGAAATAGATCAACAGCGCCGAACCGCCGATCCACAGCACCCAGCGCACGCTTTCGTACTGCAGCAGCACGGTCATCCCGGCCAGCGCCAGCACCGCGTAGATCAGGTCACCGACGCAGGTACCGAGGCCCAGTGCGAAGCCCTGAAAGTAACCGCGCTGCATCGCCAGGGTGATCATCGCGATGTTGGCCACGCCGATGTCCAGGCACAGCGAAAGGCTCAGCAAGAAGCCGCTGGTGAATTCCATCTACCGATTTCCTTGGGAAAAATTTGTTTACGCACAGGCTGGACAGTCTGCCATCACAGCCCTTATCTTCGCCAACAGGTCACCGCAGTGACCAGCGTCGCTCGGACGGTTCCGGGCGCTTACGTTATCCGAGGCAACAATGGCCGAACAAGGTTCGCCGCGCCGCTTTGCGCGCATAGATCGACTCCCCCCTTACGTTTTCAACATCACCGCCGAGCTGAAGATGGCCGCACGGCGTCGTGGTGAAGACATCATCGACTTGAGCATGGGCAACCCCGATGGGGCCACGCCGCCGCACATTGTCGAAAAACTCGTGCAGGTTGCGCAGCGCGAAGACACCCACGGTTACTCCACGTCCAAGGGCATTCCGCGCCTGCGCCGGGCGATTTCCAACTGGTACAAGGAACGCTACGCGGTCGATATCGACCCGGAAAGCGAAGCCATCGTCACCATCGGTTCCAAGGAAGGCCTGGCGCACTTGATGCTGGCGACCCTGGACCAGGGCGACACGGTGCTGGTGCCAAACCCGAGCTACCCGATTCACATCTACGGGGCGGTGATTGCCGGCGCCCAGGTGCGTTCGGTGCCGCTGGTGCCGGGCGTGGACTTCTTCGCCGAGCTTGAGCGTGCTATTCGCGGCTCGATCCCGAAGCCGAAAATGATGATCCTCGGCTTCCCGTCCAACCCCACCGCGCAGTGCGTGGAGCTGGATTTCTTCGAACGAGTGATCGCCCTCGCCAAGCAGTACGACGTGCTGGTGATTCATGATCTGGCGTACGCCGACATCGTCTACGACGGCTGGAAAGCCCCGTCGATCATGCAGGTGCCGGGCGCCAAGGACATCGCGGTGGAGTTTTTCACCCTGTCCAAGAGCTACAACATGGCCGGCTGGCGCATCGGTTTCATGGTCGGCAATCCGGAGCTGGTCAACGCCCTGGCGCGGATCAAGAGCTACCACGACTACGGCACCTTCACCCCGCTGCAAGTGGCGGCGATTGCCGCGCTCGAAGGCGATCAGCAATGCGTGCGCGACATCGCCGAGCAGTATCGCCAGCGCCGCAACGTGCTGGTCAAAGGCCTGCATGAGCTGGGCTGGATGGTCGAGAATCCGAAGGCTTCGATGTATGTCTGGGCGAAGATTCCCGAGGCGTACGCGCACCTCGGCTCGCTGGAATTCGCCAAGAAGCTGCTGGCCGAGGCCAAGGTCTGCGTCTCGCCGGGGGTTGGTTTTGGTGAGTACGGTGACGACCATGTGCGCTTTGCGCTGATCGAGAACCAGGACCGGATCCGTCAGGCCGTGCGCGGGATTCGCGGGATGTTCCGGGCGGATGGCCTGGCCCCGAAAACCACCGGCTAACGCAATTTCTGCGCAAGGACACTTATGTGGCGAGGGAGCTTGCTCCCGCTGGACTGCGCAGCAGGCCCCAATCCTGCAATCACGGTCTGTCTGACTCACTGATACGACTGCTGCGCAGCCGAGCGGGAGCAAGCTCCCTCGCCACAAAAAAGCGCATTACCGCAAAAGGCTTACCCACAAAAAAACCGCATCGCTGCGGTTTTTTTGTGCCTGCAAGAAGCTGCTTAAACGAACAGCGACAACAACAGGATAAAGCCCAACGCAACCACCGACAGGATGGTTTCCATCGCCGTCCAGGTCTTGAAGGTCTCGGCCACGGTCATGTTGAAATACTGCTTCACCAGCCAGAAACCGGCGTCGTTCACATGGGACAGGATCAACGAACCGGCACCGGTGGCCAGCACCAGCAGCTCACGGTTGACGCCCGGGATCATCCCGACCACCGGCACCACGATGCCCGCGCCAGTAATGGTTGCCACCGTCGCCGAACCGGTGGCGATACGGATCACCGCCGCCACCAGCCACGCCAGCAGGATCGGCGAGATCTGCGCGCTGACCGCCATGTGGCCGATCACGTCGCCCACGCCGCTGGTCACCAGCATCTGCTTGAAGCCACCGCCGGCGCCGATGATCAGGATGATCGCGGCGGTCGGCGCCAGGCTTGCGTCCAGCCACTTGAGCATCTGCTGCGAACCGATGCCCTGCTTGTGACCGAAGGTGTACAGCGACAGCAGCAAGGCCAGCAACAATGCCGAGATCGGGTGACCGATCATGTCCATCCACGTGCGGAAGAAATGACCGTCCGGCAGCGCCACGTCAGCGAAGGTTTTCAGCAGCATCAGGAACACCGGCAGCAGCACGGTGATCAGGGTGATGCTGAAGCTCGGCAGGTTCTGCGAGTCGGTTTCACGGGCCAGTTGATCGACCAGTTCCTGATTCGGGTGACCCGGAATGTGCTTGGCGATGAAGGTACCGAAGATCGGACCGGCAATAATCGCGGTCGGCAGTGCAACGATCAGACCGTAGAGAATGGTCTTGCCGATGTCGGCACCGAACACACCGATCGCCAGCAACGGGCCCGGGTGCGGCGGCACCAGACCGTGTACCGCGGACAGGCCGGCGAGCAGCGGGATACCGATCTTGATGATCGACACGCCGGTACGCCGGGCGACGATGAACACCAGCGGAATCAGCAGCACGAAGCCGATTTCGAAGAACAGCGGAATGCCCACCAGGAACGCGGCGAACATCATCGCCCACTGCACCTTGTCCTTGCCGAAGGCGCGGATCAGGGTCTGGGCGATCTGATCGGCACCACCGGACTCGGCCATCATTTTGCCGAGCATGGTGCCCAGCGCGAGGATGATTCCGACGAAACCGAGCACGCCACCGAAGCCGTCCTGGAACGCCTTGATGATGGTGCCGATCGGCATGCCGGACGTCAGGCCGAGGAACGCGGCCGCAATGGTCAGGGAGATAAAGGGGTGAATCTTGAATTTGGTGATCAGGATAATCAGGCCGATTACCGTGACCACTGCATCGAGCAGCAGGTAGGCGTCGTGGGACATGCCAAACATTGGGGGTGTCTCCTGGCTTGTTGTTGTTATTAAAGCGGGTTAAACAGAATTCGTGAGGACAGCGCTAGCTCTTTCAACACACTCATACCGCCTGTTTCAGACCGTGGGCCTGCCACCAGACGTGAGCCTGGGACGCCAGTTCTTCAACGCTGTGGATCGAAGCATTCAGGGCCAGGGTCAACGGCTCGCCGACCGGCGATTCGAGGGTGGCGAACTGGCTTTCGATCAACGTCGCCGGCATGAAGTGGCCCGGGCGGTGGGACACGCGGTCGGCGGCCACTTCAGGGGTCAGCTCAAGGAACACGAAGCCCAGGCCCGGCAAGGCACTGCGCAGCACTTCGCGATAACTGTGTTTGAGGGCCGAGCAGGTCAGCACCGGTCGTTCGCCCAGTGCATCGACACGACGCAATTCGACGCACAGGCTGTCGAGCCAGCCGGCACGGTCTTCGTCGTTCAGGGGGATCCCCGCGCTCATCTTTTCGATGTTGGCGGCCGGATGAAAAGTATCGCCTTCAATGGCAGTGGCGCCGCTCAATCGGCACAGGGCCTCGCTGACGCACGTCTTGCCGCAACCGGCAACGCCCATGATGACCAGGGCGGTGATGGGATGACTCATATAACACCTCAGCGCGCAGACAGCGCTACCTTTGCTAGCTATGACTCTAGTGCACAGGCAGAAGTTGCCGACGCCTTCTTGTCGTTTTTTTGGGTTGCAGCAGGTTTGCGCCCAACGCCAAAAAGCGAGGATCAGGCAGGACCTCGCTTACGCATTTGCAGCTGCATCAGGACAGCGCTACCTTAGTGCCTTGATTTTTGTTTGGCAAGCCGCCCGATGACCACCCCTAAAAACGATAAAAACACTCGCACCACCGGCCGTCCCACCCTTAATGAAGTTGCCCGCCTCGCTGGCGTGAGCCCGATTACCGCGTCCCGCGCCTTGCGCGGGGTCAGCACCGTGGCCACCGAACTGGTGGAAAAAGTCCGCAAAGCCGCGCTCGAACTCAACTACGTGGTCAACCCTGCCGCCCGCGCTTTGGCCTCGGCGCAGAGCCATTCGGTGGTGGTCCTGGTGCCTTCGCTATCCAACTTGCTGTTCATCGATACGCTGGAAGCCATCCATCGGGTCTTGACGCCCAAGGGCTTCGAAGTGCTGATCGGCAACTTCCACTACTCACGCGACGAAGAAGAAAACCTGCTGCGCAACTACATGGCCTATCAGCCCCGTGGTTTTCTGCTGACCGGGTTTGATCGCACGGAAAGTTCGCGGCGGATGATCGAGGCCAGCAACATTCCCTGCGTTTACATGATGGAACTGGACAGCGCCGCCGGAGTGAACTGCGTGGGGTTCTCCCAACTCAGCGCCGGCGAAACAGCGGCCGAGCATTTGCTCTCTCGTGGGCGCAAGCGCCTGGCCTACATCGGCGCGCAACTCGATCAGCGCACCTTGTTGCGCGGCGAAGGTTTCCGCAAAGCCCTGCAGAAGGCCGGTCGTTATGACCCGGGCCTGGAAGTGTTGACCCCGCGTGCGTCATCGGTAGGCCTGGGCGGCGAGTTGTTCCTGCAACTGCTGGCGGCACATCCGGACGTTGATGCGATCTTCTTCGGTAACGACGACCTGGCGCAGGGTGCCCTGCTTGAAGCGCTGCGCAACGGCATCAGGATTCCCGAGCAGGTGGCGATCCTCGGCTTCAACGACTTGCCGATGTCCGAACACATGGTGCCGCGCCTGAGCAGCATCAATACCCCACGCGAGGCGATCGGCCGGCGCGCGGCGGAACAGATGTTGACGTTGATGGCGGGTAACAGCGTGGCGCGGCCGGTGGAAGACATGGGTTTCGAACTGAAGATTCGCGAGAGTACCTGATCCTTCCCAAATGCTGAGTTGAAACACACCCCCTGTAGGAGTGAGCCTGCTCGCGATAGCGGTGTGTCATTCAACACCTGCATCGCCTGACACAACGCTATCGCGAGCAGGCTCACTCCTACAGGGGGTTTGTGTTGGGCTTAGTGACCGAGCAATTCGACGAGGGCCAACGCGCCCTTCTGCAGTGGCTGGCTCTTCAGCCACACCGCATGCACCGGCAACACCAACCCATTCTCGATGTTGCGGAAATTCAGCCGTTTCAAGCGTCCGCTGTCCAGCCACGGCTGCACCACTGACAACGGAAAATTGCCCCAGCCCAGTCCGGCCTCGACCATCTCCAGCGCCGCTTCCAGGGTGTCGGTGCGCCAGTGGGATTCGGCCACCAGCGACCGGGTTTCGCTGATCGGCAAATCCCGGCTGGCGACGACAATCTGCCGCACGTGCACCAGGTCTTCAAGAAACAGATCCTGCCCCTGCAACAACGGACTGTCCGCCGCCAGCGTGGCGATCATCCGTTCGCTGCCGACAAACTGAAAACGCTCCAGCACGTTCATGCTCAACCCGGCAAACGCCAGACAGACGCTGACGCGCCCACTGTGCAGCATCGCCAGCACGTCGTCCTGCGGTGCGGTCAGCACTTCGATGTCGAGCAGCGGATGGCGCTCGGCGATGACTTTGATCGCGGCGAGCAAGCGGCGTCGGTCGATATCCGCCACCACGCCAATCGACAGTTTGCTCTCCAGTCCCAGCGACAGCTCCACCGCGTGCACTTGCAATTGCTTGAGCTGCTCGGCAATCAGCCGTGCATGGGGCACCAGTGACAGCGCCATGGCCGTCGGCTGTGGTTCGCGATGGCTACGGTCGAACAGCGGATATCCAAGCTCCGCTTCCAGGTTGCCGATGCCCATGCTGACCGCCGACGGCACCCGACCCAGCGCCCGGGCTGCCGCGGAAAACGAGCCGCGTTCGATCACCGCAAGAAACAATTCGATGCTGTCGCTGTTGAAATTCACACCACCACCTATCACCAAAACTGAAAGCTACTGACTTTTTCTGTCACCGCTATTGAAGCTATCTTTCGCCGCCTCCGCCAGTCCCGCTGGCCATCGATTGCAAACAGAGGCAAATCCCCATGCAAGGCGTCAAACGCAAACTGGTCTACGTGTCGCTCTACGAAGTGATCGGCATGACCTTCTCCGCCCTCGGTCTGGCGCTGCTCTCCGGCACCTCGCCGGGCAGCACCGGCCCATTGGCGGTGATCATCACCACCATCGCCGTGACCTGGAACTTCATCTACACCTCGCTGTTCGAGCACTGGGAAAGCCGCCAGCAGTCGCGCACGCGTACGGTCAAACGGCGCATTGCCCACGCGGTCGGCTTTCAACTGACGCTGATCGTGTTCCTGATCCCGTTGATCGCGTGGTGGATGAACATCAGCCTGGTGCAGGCGTTTCTGCTGGATCTGGCGCTGATCATTTTCATCCCGTGCTACACGTTCGCCTTCAACTGGCTGTTCGATCGCGTCTTCGGCTTGCCGGCCTCGGCGCTGCCAGATTCGGCCGCTGCGGCATAAATCGTTAACATGTAAGCAGTTATTGCAAGAAATCGGCGGTTTTTCCGGGCAAACCGCCGATATTCACAACCCGTTAACTCCGATAGCAGGCTAAGCTTTTCCATCAATAAAAAATGGACCCGCCCCATGACTGCTCACGCCCCTGCCGCCGCGCAACGCGATGGCATTGACCCGATACGCGCCGCCGAGATTTCCGCCCGCATCGACCGCCTCCCTGCCGTCGCCACGATCTGGCGGCTGGTGGCGCTGTTGTCGATCGGCGGCTTCTTCGAGCTCTACGATTTGTTCCAGACTGCCTACATCAGCCCCGGGCTGATCCGCGACGGGATCTTTGCCACCGGCAATCAGGGCGTGTTCGGTTTCTCCGATCAGGCGGCGTTTGCTTCGGCGACCTTCCTGGGCCTGTTCCTCGGCGCCAGCCTGCTGAGCCCGTTGGCCGATCGTTTCGGTCGGCGCGCGATCTTCACCTTTGCCCTGGTCTGGTACACGGTGGCCACGGTGCTGATGGGCATTCAAAGCTCGGCACTGGGGATCATCTGCATGCGCTTTCTGGTGGGCATCGGCCTCGGTATCGAACTGGTGACCATCGACGCCTACCTCTCGGAACTGGTGCCCAAGCGCATGCGCAGTTCGGCGTTTGCCTTTGCGTTTTTCGTGCAGTTTCTGTCAGTGCCGGCGGTGGCGTTGATGTCGTGGTGGCTGGTGCCACAGGCGCCGTTCGGTGTCTCCGGCTGGCGTTGGGTGGTGCTGGCGAGTGCGGTGTTTGCGCTGTTTATCTGGTGGCTGCGCAAGCGCCTGCCGGAGTCGCCGCGCTGGCTGGCGCAGCATGGGCGGTTCGATGAAGCGAACAGGATTCTCGACGACATCGAAGTCCGCTGCGAGAAGGATCACCGTCAACCGCTGGACGCTCCGGAAGCGGTGCCCGTGGATGTCGAGGGCAAGGGCCGCTTCGCCGATATCTGGCAACCGCCGTATCGGCGTCGGGCGTTGATGCTAATCGTGTTTCACGTGTTCCAGGCGATTGGGTTTTTCGGCTTTGGCAACTGGCTGCCGGCGCTGCTGTCCGGCCAGGGCGTGAGCGTCACCCACAGCCTGATGTACGCGTTCATCATCACCCTTGCCTACCCGCTCGGGCCGTTGCTGTTCGTCAAGTTCGCCAACCGTTTCGAGAACAAATGGCAGATCGTCGGCTCGGCCCTCGGCGCCATGACTTTCGGCACCTTGTTCGCCCTACAGACCAGCGCCTTCGGCCTGATCTTCTGCGGGGTGATGATCACCTTCTGCAATGCCTGGCTGAGCTTCAGTTATCACTCGTACCAGAGCGAACTGTTCCCGACCAACATCCGCGCCCGGGCGGTGGGCTTCTGCTATTCGTTCAGCCGTTTGTCGACGGTGTTCAGCAGCCTGCTGATCGGGCTGTTTCTGGATAACTTCGGCACGCCCGGGGTGCTGGCGTTTATCGTCAGCAGCATGCTGATCGTGATGCTGACCATCGGTTATTTCGGCCCGCGCACGCGCAACCTGGCGCTGGAAAACATTGCCCATCGCTGACGTCTGCCACGGTCATCCTCTGCCGCTGGACGGCAAGGGATGACCGCTACGCCCGGCAGGCGAAATCATCAACCCATTGAAAATAAAAGACTTTCTACAAAGGCACGGTAATTGCTCCGATATGCCCGTCAGCAATTATTCATAGGTCCCCATCATGATGTTGGTCAGTGCCAAACAGCAGCAACTCATCCACCTGCCCAAGCGGCTGGCGGACGACGCGACCACGACCGCCGCTGCCGGTCTGCAGAGCGGCCTGCACGGCGCCATGCTGCAATCGCTGCAGAATCAGGCCCAGTCGCAAGCCACCGATGCGACCTCCACGGTCCAGGATTCGGCCACGCAGATCGCCACCCAACAGGTGGCTGCCGCCGCGCGTATCAGCGATAACGTCGACGAAGCCTTCGCCAAGACCCGGGTCGGTCTGCAAACCACCGATGCCACGGCCGCCGGCAGCACCACCGGCACCTCGGCCACCGATGCGTTCAAGGACTACATGAGCAAGTCGCCGGAGCAACGCCTGCGCGACAGCATCCTTCAGAGCATGGGCATCACCGAAGACGACATCAAAGCCATGCCGCCGGAGAAACAACTGGCCATCGGCAAAGAGATCGCCGAGCGTTTGCAGGACAAGATGCAGCTGGCGCAGTCGGAGAAAGCCAACGTCAATGACGTCAAGGACAGCGACAAGCTGGCGGACAAGTTTCTCGCGGCGCTTTGATCTGAAGGCTGCATGAAACCCAATGCAGCAGTGAGCCTGCTCGCGATAGCGATACATCAGTTACTTATCCAGTGACTGACGCACCGCAATCGCGAGCAGGCTCACTCCTGCAGTTGTTTGACGTAGTCGCTAGTTCAGTTGCAGCGTCGCATTGAACTGCCCGATCGCATCCACCACATGCCGTGATCCTTGCTGAATTTCCAGGATCACCTCACCCGCCTCGTTCGCCAGCTCCACCCCCAGCCCGGTGCGGCTCAGACTGGACTGCATGCTCGACACCGCACTCAGTGACAGGTCATGGTTTTTGCGCACCACTTCGACAATCTCCAGCGTCGCCTGACTGGTACGCGCGGCAAGGCTGCGCACTTCATCCGCCACCACCGCAAACCCGCGCCCGTGCTCGCCGGCCCTGGCGGCCTCGATGGCCGCGTTGAGCGCCAGCAGGTTGGTCTGGTCGGCGATGCCGCGAATGGTCTGGACGATGGTGCCGATGATGTCCGACTGTTTGCTCACCGCATCGATGCTCAGCGCCGCTTCGTTGAGGTCGCGGGAAATGTCCTGAATGATCTGCACCGTTTGCTGCACGACCTGCGAACCTTTTTGCGCGCAGGCGTCGTTTTGCACCGAGGTGCTGTGAGCCGATTCCGCAGCGTTCTGCAGCGTAGTCATCTGCTGTGTGATGTCGCTGGCGAACTTCACGACCTTGTACAAGCGGCCCTTGGTATCGAACAGCGGGTTGTACGAGGCTTCGAGATAAACCATTTGCCCGGACTTGTTCTTGCGCTCGAAACGGTGCGAGTGATATTCGCCGCGATTAAGTGACGCCCAAAATGCCTTGTACTGCGCCGATTCGGATTCGGAACGGTGACAGAACATACTGTGGTGATGGCCAACGATTTCGTTGAGCGAGTACTGCATCGTTTTCAGAAAGTTGTCGTTGGCGGTAATCACGTTACCTTCCGGGGTGAACTCGATCACCGCCATCGAGCGACTGATCGCCGCCAGCATGCTTTCTTCTTCGTGTTCCTTGTTGACCCGTGCGGTGATGTCCGACGCCACCTTGATCACACTTTTGACTTGTTTGTCGGCGCCATACACCGGCATGTAACTGGCTTCGAGCCAGATCTCCTTGCCGCTTTTGTTCAAGCGCAGAAACGTGCCGCTGATCGGCTCTCCCCGGGCCAGGTCGCGCCATAACCTGGCGTATTCCTCACTGCGGTAATACGCCTCCTCACAAAACACCCGGTGATGTTTGCCGCGCACTTCTTCGGCGCTGTAACCCATGGTCCTGCAAAAGTTTTCATTGGCATCCAGAACAATGCCTTCGGGGGTGAACTCGATCATTGCCATCGAGCGGCTGATCGCTTCGAGCTTGGCGTTGGCTTCGGTCAAGGCGCAGCTGAAACGCTCGATTTCCTGCAGGTCAGCCTTGTGATGTAGGTTGAACATGGTTGTATCACCTTCCGCGCGGTCTTTTGATTTGATGAAAGTTCAGGTCTTTCAGAATCCACCACTACGTTCCACAGAACAGGCACACGCATTCCTCCACAGGAGGAAGTTGTCAGGTGATAAATGATGTTTAATCCGAGAGTCCATGTAACGACGCTCTAATCAAGACATCCTTCTCTTGATAGCCCGCGAACGGGCCAGCCCTAACGCGTAGAAGAACTTCCATGTCAAAACAGCTCCTTGTTGGTTCAGTGTCCGGTGCCTTTGAATGCGCACTCTGGCAGCGTTGAATCACGGCTAACCGATGACGATCGACATGGTTAGTACAGCTCAGCATAGCCAGCGCAAAGCCTAGTGCAAGGCCACTAGTCGGCCAGTATCTGGCACTTTTCGCACAAGAATCGGTTCAGCGGATCGTTGCGCGAGCCGTATCCGCCACCAGATCCAACAGCGCCTGCACCGCCGGTGAAGCCGCCTGCCCCGCTGGCAGCACCAGCGAAAACACCCGTTCGATGGGTGGCGACAGGGCGATCACGCGCAGTCCCTGTCTGTCGGCCGGCAAGGTCATTTCCGGCACCAGGGTCACGCCGAGATTTTCCCGAACCAGGGTGAACGCGCTGCTCCATTCGCGCACCTCGACCCGCACATCCTGCAACGGCAATCCGGCTTCAGCGGCGAGACTGCGGGCGTGGGTCGAGCAACCGCCGGTCGCCAGCACAAACGGCAATGCCGCCAGCTCTCGCAGGCTGACGCCCTGCTCGGTTCCTCGCAGCGCGAGCGGGTGCCCCGCCGGCACCACCGCCACCCAGGCATCGCGCCCCAACGGCCCGGCATTGCGCTCGGGGGCCGGGTTGAGCACCACGCCAATGTCCACCAGACCGGCAGCCAACAGGGTTTCGACCTCGTCGTCGCTGACCTCCAGCGCCACCACTTCGATGCCTGGGTACAGCCGATTGAACTGGCGCAGCAGCGGCGGCAGAAAACTCGCCAGCACCATGGGGAAACTCGCCAGCCGGATCGTCCCGCGCAGCATTGGACGCACGCTATCGACAGTCTGGCGAATGGTTTGAAGCGCACCGAGCATGACCCGCGCCTGTTCGATCACTGGCAGGCCGATGGCGGTGGGCAGGGTCTGCCGGCTCTCGCGACTGAACAGTTGCACGCCGAGGGTTTCCTCCATCAGCGCCAGCGCCTGACTGGCGCCGGACTGCGTCATGCCGACCCGTTCGGCCGCGCGGGTGATGTTGCCGTGATCAGCCACGGCGACCACCAGCCGCCAATGCATCAGGTTCATCATGCCAGTAGCTGTCCTTATGGCTGCTTTCTGAAAGATTAATTTTACCGAGGGTGCTTCGCACTATGACACTGGCGCCAAATCCCCACCAGAGAGCTGCCGATGAAGCTGTATTACGCCCCGCAAGCCTGTTCGCTGGCGCCGCACATTGTCCTGCGCGAACTGAAGTTGCCCTTCGTACTGATTCGCGTCGACAACCGCAGCAAACGCACCGCCAGCGGCGAAGACTTCCTCGCAATCAACCCCAAGGGCTACGTCGCCGCCCTGCAACTGGACAACGGCGCGGTGCTGACCGAAGGCCCGGTGATCCTGCAGTATCTGGCGGATCTGCAACCGCTATCGGGGCTGGCTCCAGCACCCGGCAGTTTCGAACGGCTGCGTCTGCAGGAGTGGTTGAATTTCATCTCGAGCGAGATTCACGGCGGACTCGGCGCGCTGTTCGACGAGCGCCTGCCGGCCGAGGTGATCAAGGAAAAGTTGTTCAGGCGTTTTGCCGTGCTGGTGACGGCGCTGGAGCAGCACGACTATCTGCTGCCAAGCGGCTTCAGCGTGGCCGATGCGTTGCTGTTTGTGGTGCTGCGCTGGGCCGGGTTGTTTGGCATCGAACTGGCGCAGTGGCCGGCGTTGGCGCGGTTTCAAGCGCGGATTGAGCAGCGGCCGAGCGTGATGGCGGCGTTGGCGGCGGAAGCGGCGTAAGTCGGCAAATCATTCGCGAGCAGGCTCGCTCCCACAGGGATTTGTGCACGTCAAAAATCCAGTGTGGGAGCGAGCCTGCTCGCGAAGGCGTCCGTTCAAACAACGCAGATCAAACAGTTGAAACTCAAAGCCCCGCCGTCACCTTGCTCGCCACCTCCCCCGGCACCCACGCCTGCCACACCTGCGGCTGTTCGCGCAAAAACGCTTCGGCGACCTGCCGCGGTGGCTGGCGTTTTTCGCTCATTCCGGCCAGCGTGCGGTTCAGCAGATCAATCGGCAAATCGACCTTTTCAAAGAACGTCACCAGCTCCGGGTATTGCGCCTTGAACGGCGCCGACACCCCGATCGCCAGACTCGCCGGCATCGAGCGGGTGCCCTTGGGATTGGGGTTGTTGGCATCGGCCAGGGTCTTCCAGGCTTCGGCATCGAACGGCGGTTCTTCGAGCTTCACCAGTTTGAATCGACCGAGCAGCGGCGTCGGCGACCAGTAGTAGAACAGCACCGGTTTGCCACGCTTGATCGACGACGCGACCTCGGCATCCAGGGCTGCGCCGGAGCCGGTGCGGAAGTTGACGTAGCTGTCGTTCAGCGCGTAGGCCTTGAGCTTCTGGCTGTTGACGATCTCCGAGGTCCAGCCGGTCGGGCTGTTGAGGAAGCGTCCGCGGCTCGGGTCTTCCGGGTCGCGGAACACATCTTTGTAGCGCGGCAGGTCGGCCACCGATTTCAGCTCCGGGGCCAACGGTTTGATCCCGCGTTCGGGGTCGCCCTTGATCACGTATTCCGGCACCCACCAGCCTTCGGTCGCGCCTTTGACCGTATCGCCGAGGCCGAACACCTTGCCTTCAGCCGCGGCCTTGACCCACGCCGGACTGCGCCCGGCCCATTCCTCGCCGATCACCTGGATATCGTTTTTCGCCAGCGCCGCTTCCAGGCTGACGGTGCTGCCCGGCAGCGTATCGGTCGGGTAGCCGTAGCCTTTTTCGACGATCAGGCGCAGCACTTCGGTGATGAAACTGCCGCTCTCCCAGGTGATGTCACCAAAGTGGATCGGCGCGGTTTTCTCCGCCGCCGAAACAGCGCCGACGCTCAGGCTCAGCGCCAGCAGCGAACTGCCGAGCAGGATTTTGATCGATCTCATGCGGACCTCTTGTCTGTCAGGATTTGATTGGCGCTGTGGCGATCGCACAGGGCCTGGGAACGGCTCATGTAAACGCTGACCGACCGTTGCGAGATGCCCAGTTCGGCGGCGATTTGCGGGTAGGTCAGGCCATCGATCCGCGCCAGCAAAAAGGTCGAGCGGACCTTGCCGGGCAGGCGCTGCAGGCTGCGGTCGAGGCGGCTCAGGGTCTGTCTCTGCTGCGTGAGTTCTTCCGGCGACGCGGCACACTCGGCCTCGAACTGCTGCGCATAGCGCCGCGCCAGATCGGCACGCCGCCAATGCTGATAAAGCAGGCGCTGGGCGATGGTGGTGAGCAAGGCGCGGGGCTCGCGGATGGCGGTCAGTGCGGGCGCTTCGAGCAGTTGGGCGAAGGTTTCGCAGGTCAGGTCTTCAGCACTTGGCGTGTCTTGCAGTTGGCGCCGCAGGTAATTGCGCAGCCAGTGGTAGTGGGCGCGGAACAGGCCGTCAACGGTGTGGCGATGGGAGGAATCGGCGCCGGACATAGGGGCTCCTGGGTAAGGGGTCGCTGAATGTCCGGTGATCCGGTGGCGCGATCCTAGCAAGGCGCCTTATGCATTAATAATATTTATATTTCATTTTTATATTCTTTTTGGAGATATAAGAGCCAAAGATCGCAGCCTTCGGCTGCTCCTGCATTGGAATGCGGTCAACCTGTAGGAGCTGCCGAAGGCTGCGATCTTTTAGCGCAAGCGACCATAGCCCGACTCTTCCGCCTCATGTTGATAGTCGAGCACAATCTGATAATCGCTTTCGCTGGCGACCAGCACCTCAGGCAATCCCAACGTCTGTGCAACATCCGGCAGCTCACGCAACGCCTGATTCATCACCCGGCGCAATTTTTCGATCTGCTCATCAGTGGCAGTAGCGACGGTGATAAAAGGCAAGGTCGGGCTGAACGCGCTGCGCGCCACAACCCGCAATCCACTGACCTCCTGAGGGGCATATTGCGCAAGGTACGCATAGGTCACGCTGTCGATGGCTGCGAGATCGGCGCGATCTTCACGCAGCCAGCGCAGACTCTCACGGTGCGCCCCGCTGAGGCCGAGCGTGGCGAAGAACTGCCCGTCGTGCTGCAACGGCGCCAGACGCTGACGCAACAGATTCATGCCACTGTTGGAGTCGTCACTGTTGATCACCCCACGGCTGCCGCGAAAGTCCGCCAGGGTTCGGCGTGCATCGTCTGCACGACTGAGGATCAGGCTGCAGTGATTGCCGGCACTGGCGTCAGGCAGTTCGTAGCGGGGCCGCCCGACGATCCGCACCTGACCGCGCAGCAAGGTCATCAGCGGATAGCCGCAGGTTTGCGTGATAAGTAGATCGGGGGATAACCAGAGTTCGGGCAGCGACAGGCCTTCGGCATTCAGCCGCGAATGGCCGAGGTGTTCGAGGATGCGCGCGATCCACTGCTCGTTGGCCGCGTGGATGGGCTCGGGGGCGGTGTACATCAGCAGTTCGGTGAGGTGTTGGGGCATACCCGGTATCCCTGCAAATCAATAACCCTGTGGGTGCGGCGGTGTTCTTGAGATTAGTGAAAGGGGTGCTGCGGACTGTCGATCGGTTTGAACACGTTCTGCCGCCACAACTGCCCATAGCCCTGCACCAGAAACCCGCCGCTGCGCGCCACCCATTGCGCGCGGCGCATCCGGTAGGCCTTGGGCAAGTCGTACCACGCCAGCCCCGGCAAGTCGTGATGCACCAGATGAAAATTCAGGTTCAGAAACAGCCAGCGCCACGGCCAGCCGGCCTCATTGAGCACGGTGCGCTGCTCCGGTTGTGCATGCGGGCGGTGTTCATAGTAGGAGCGAATCATCGCAATCGACAGCGCCGGCACACTGATCAGCAGCAGGTAGTGCCAGACCGGCAACACGCTGAAGCGCGCGATGAACCACAGCATCAACAGGGTGAATGCGCCGTGGGTCAGCCACATCCGCCAGGCTTGGCGCTCGCCGTTCTTCAAGCGTCGCCACGCTTCGGCGGCCAGCGCCAGTAACGCCAGCGGCGCGCCAATCGCGAAACGGCCGAGCACGGTTTTGTTCAGCCAGTGCAGGCTGCGCTCGAACAGCGAACTGCCCTGCCAGCGCGACGCGGTCAGGTAACGGCTTTCCGGATCGACACCGGGCACGGTCAGGTCTTCATCGCGGTGATGCAACAGATGGCTGTCACGGTAAAGCGTGTACGGATACCACACCGCAAAGGGCGCGTAGCCGAGCAGTTTGTTGACCCCTGTCCAGCGCGTCGGATGACCGTGCAGCAACTCATGCTGCACCGACAGCCACAACACCAGAAGCGGAATCAGCACCAATGTGCTCACGCCACGGCCGAGCCACTGGCTGTTGAGCAGGATGGCGAACCAGCCGGCGTAGACGCCGATCAACAGCAACCAGGTCGGCCATTCGGTACGGGCAGTGAAACGTTGGCGCAGGGTTTCGATCTGTTGCCGATGATCGGCGTCGAAGTAATGGGACATGGCGTCGCTCGGAACGGGAATCTTCCCCTTCTGTGCAACGAGCCCGCGCAATCTTGCAGATTATTTTTCGCTGAGGCGGGAGCCCGAGAACCGGGCTCCCGAGGGACGTGATCAATGACCGAAAATATCGACCTTCTTGGCCTTCTTCTCTGCACGTTTTTCAATAGCGGTCTTGGCCGGTTTCTTCTTCGCGGCTTTCTTTGAATCCATACCTTTGGACATGATGCGTACTCCACTCACAGGGATGTAGGTTCAGGTATACACCTATCCTGCGTCGCCCGTTCTTTTATAATCGGCGCTTTGCCCGCCGCCAGTCCGATCCCATGCCCGATACCCAGTACAGCCAGCTCGACGCGTCTCTATGGCCGTTGATGAACAAGTTTTACCGCTGCCACCAATCGTCGATGAAGGCGGTGCGCGATGCGCAACTGTGGGTGGCACGGCGCGAAGAGATCGTCGCCGCGTTGTGCTTGCGGCCGGTGGCGGGCGGGTATTGGCTGACCGGGTTGTTTGTCGATCCGGGTTGCCGTGAGCAAGGGATTGCCGGGCAGTTGATCACGGCGGCGGTGCAGGATTTGCAAGAACCGGTGTGGCTGTTCTGCCATCCGGATTTGCGCGGATTCTATGAGCGGCGCGGTTTCAGCTTCGACCCTGCCCTGCCCTACGCGCTGGCCGAGCGGTTGAGCCGGTATGCGCGGAGCAAGCCGATGATTGCGATGGGGCTTGTTTGAAGATCAAAAAATCGCAGCCTGCGGCAGCCCCTGCACCGATCTCTGTAGGCGCTGCTGCAGGCTGCGATCTTTTGATTTTGCTTAATCGTCGGCTGTGGGATCGAGATCCGGGAACATCACTTCGGTAAAGCCGAACTTGCTGAAATCAGTAATGCGCGACGGATACAGACGGCCGATCAGGTGATCGCACTCGTGCTGCACCACCCGTGCATGAAAGCCCGACGCCACGCGCACGATCGGCTCGCCCTTGGGATCGAAGCCTTCGTAGCGAATCTGCTGATAACGATCCACCGCGCCACGCAGGCCGGGCACCGACAGACAGCCTTCGAAACCCTCTTCGGTCAGCGGACTCAGCGGGGTGATCAGCGGATTGATCAGGATGGTCTGCGGCACCGCTTCGGCGTCGGGGTAGCGTTCGCTGTGCTCGAAACCGAAGATCACCAATTGCAGGTCAACCCCGATCTGCGGCGCAGCCAGGCCGACGCCACCGACGCTTTCCATGGTCTGGAACATGTCATCGATCAGTTGCCACAGCTCGGGGCTGTCGAACATTTCCGGCGGTACCGGCGGGGCGATGCGCAGCAGGCGTTCGTCGCCCATTTTGAGGATTTCACGGATCATGGTCAGACTTCGTCAGTGTCCGGCTTGAGCGAGTGGTCACGCCCCAGGCCAGAGACATGTTGTTTGGGATGCTCATCGAGTTCGCCGGGGACTTTCTCGCCCTCGTCCTTGCCCTCGCTGGACATGTGTTCGATCACCGCATTCATCTCGGCACCGAGCAGCAGCACCGCCGACGAAATGTAGAAATACAGCAACAGCACGATGATCGCTCCGATGCTGCCATACATCGCGTTGTAGTTGGCGAACGTCTTGACGTAAAACGCAAAACCCAACGAAGCGACGATCCACACCACCACGGCCAGCACCGAGCCGGGGGTGATGAAACGGAATTCCTGTTTGACGTCGGGCATCACGTAGTAGATCAGTGCCACGGCGACCATCATCAGAATCACGATCACCGGCCAACGGGCAATCGTCCAGACGGTGACAATAAAGTCTTCGAGCCCTACCTGCGCAGCAATCCAGCCCATCACCTGCGGCCCGAGCACCATCAGCGCCGCGGCCACCAGCAACATGCCGGCAATGCCGATGGTGTAGAACACCGACAACGGAAAGCGCTTCCAGATCGGCCGGCCTTCGACCACATCGTAAGCGGCGTTCATCGCGCTCATCATCAGGCGCACGCCGGCAGACGCGGTGTACAGGGCGATGACGATACCGACCGAGAGCAGACCACCCTTGGACTGCTGCAACTGGTCGATCACCGGGTTGACCTGCTCCAGCGCCTGCGGCGGCAACACCAGTTCCGATTGCAGGCGCAGCCAGGTGAAGAAGTCCGGCAGGTGCAGGAAACCGATCAGGGCGATCAGAAACAGAATGAACGGAAATAGCGAGAACAGCATCTGGTAGGCCAGCGCCGAGGCGTAGGTCGACATCTCGTCGTCGACGAACTCAGTGACCGTGCGCACCATGACCCGGTGCAGGGGCAGACCTTTCATGTCTGGAAAAATCATTCGCGTCTCCTTTCGCCGCAATACAGGTTGAAGTCGTGGCGACTCAGGGGCCGTTTTTACATCACGGTAGCCTACTTGGCGACCTTCGTGGATGAGCGTCGGGTTTTGACACAAAAACGGCCATCCTTGGATGGCCGTTCCTGTGTTTCGTTCAAGGCTGGATTTACGCCTTGTCGATGGTCTTCTTCACTGCGTCTTTGGCTTTGCCGACAGCTTGCTGGGCTTCGCCTTTTTTCTCTTGAACCTTGCCTTCGGTCTGCAGCTTGGTGTTGTCGGTGGCTTTACCGACGCCTTGCTTGATGTTGCCGACGGCTTCGTTGGCCATGCCTTTTACTTTATCGCCAGTGCTACTCATGGTGTTTCTCCTTGGTGCATTGAAGAGGAAAAGTCATTACGTAAAGATTGACCGGGCGGGTTTGCCACGAGTTTCATTTATTTTTGCCGTTCATTTCGTCGTGCAATGCAGGTTGGGCTTTATGTTTGCCCCGCAAGCCCCGAGAATGCGCACCTATGGGCGCCGTGCGCCAACGATCAGATCCCGCAGGAATGTTATGAAACTCGATAAAAAGCAGGCCATTGCCCGTCGCAACCAGGAACTGGGCGGCGCTGTGCTCGGCACCAACAACTGCCACTTCGCCGAACTGAACCGCAACCGCAACATCTGGTGGTTCGACCTGCCGGTGTCGCGCCTGGCCGTCGGTCAGTACGAGTGGATTCACCTGCTGATGCACACCCCGGCCACCGACGAACTGCTGCACCTGAAAGTGCCGACGGTGTTCCTGCGGGAAAAACTCGAAGGCCTGGTGATTCGCAACGAAGGCAAGCGCAAGGCGGCGTTGAGCCTGGAGCTGAGTGCGGACAAGGATTCGTACCTGCAGGACATGCGTCCGGCGGGGACCAACGTGAATTTTGCGCCGTTCCGTCAGTAGGATTTGTACGCTAATCGTTACCACGCAGAGCGTGGGAACGATTAATCAAGAAAGCCCCACCTCACTAACAAAAAGCCCCGCATCTGCGGTAATGCTGCTCACTTAAGAAATTTTCCGTTCAATTGAAACCCGTGGCGAGGGAGCTTGCTCCCGCTGGGTCGCGAAGCGGCCCCCAAAAGAGGGACTGCTACGCAGTCCAGCGGGAGCAAGCTCCCTCGCCACAGTCACAGTGTCGGACTTAAGTGAACAGCATTACGCATCTGCGGGGCTTTTTGTTTTACGCGGCGTTCTTCGCCTTGATCTTCTTCAGCTCTTCGTCACGCAACTCGCGGCGCAGGATCTTGCCGACGTTGGTGGTCGGCAGCGCGTCGCGGAACTCCACCGAACGCGGCACCTTGTAACCGGTGACGTTGGCGCGCATGTGCTCCATGACGGTTTCCTTGGTCAGGGTCACGCCTGGCTTGGCGACGATGAAAATCTTGATCGCCTCGCCCGATTTCTCGTCCGGCACGCCGATGGCCGCGCACTGCAACACGCCCGGTAGCGTCGCCAGCACGTCTTCCAGTTCGTTCGGATAGACGTTGAAACCGGAGACCAGAATCATGTCTTTCTTGCGATCGACAATGCGCATGTAGCCATCGGGCTGGATCAGCGCGATGTCACCGGTCTTCAGCCAGCCTTCGCTGTCGAGGATCTCGTCGGTGGCTTCCTGACGCTGCCAGTAACCCTTCATCACTTGCGGGCCCTTGACGCACAGTTCGCCGATTTCGCCCATCGGCTGCTCGACACCGGCATCGTCGATGACTTTGCACAGGGTCGATGGCACCGGAATGCCGATGGTGCCGATCTGGATGTTCTGGATCGGATTGACCGTCGCCACCGGACTGGTTTCGGTCATGCCGTAACCTTCGCAGATCGAGCAACCGGTCACCGCTTTCCAGCGCTCGGCAGCGGCCAGTTGCAGGGCCATACCGCCGGACAGGGTGACTTTCAGGTTGGAGAAATCCAGCTTGCGGAAACCTTCGTTGTTGCACAGCGCCACGAACAGCGTGTTCAGGCCGACGAAACCGCTGAACTTCCACTTCGACAGTTCCTTGACCATCGCCGGCAGGTCGCGCGGGTTGCTGATCAGGATGTTGTGGTTGCCGATCAGCATCATCGCCATGCAATGAAAGGTGAACGCATAGATGTGGTACAGCGGCAGCGGCGTGATCAGGATCTCGCAGCCTTCGTTGAGGTTGGAGCCCATCAGCGCCTTGCACTGCAGCATATTGGCGACGAGGTTGCGATGGGTGAGCATCGCGCCCTTGGCCACGCCGGTGGTGCCGCCGGTGTATTGCAGCACCGCGACATCACTGCTGTGCGGATTGGCTTCGGCCACAGGCTGGCCCTGGCCCTTGCTCAGCACGTCGTTGAACTTGACGGCTTTGGGCAGGTGATAAGCCGGCACCATCTTTTTCACGTACTTGATCACGCTGTTGATCAGCAAGCGCTTGAGCGGTGGCAGCAGGTCGGCCACTTCGGTGACGATGACGTGCTTGACCCCGGTTTTCGGCACCACGGCTTCCGCCAGGTGCGCCATGTTGGCCAGGCAAACCAGGGCTTTGGCGCCGGAGTCGTTGAATTGGTGTTCCATTTCCCGCGCGGTGTACAGCGGGTTGGTGTTGACCACGATCAGCCCGGCGCGGATCGCACCGAAGACGGCGACCGGGTACTGCAGGACGTTGGGCAGTTGCACGGCGATTCGATCACCGGGCTGCAAGTCGGTATGCTGTTGCAGATACGCGGCAAACGCACCGGACAATTCGTACAGTTCACCGTAGGTGATTGTCTTGCCCAGGTTGCTGAAAGCCGGTTTGTTGGCGAAGCGTTGGCAAGATTGCTTCAACACTGCCTGAATATTCGGGTACTCGTCTGGATTGATGTCGGCAGCAATTCCAGCCGGGTATTTATCCTTCCAAAAGTCTTCGATCATGGAAGCCCACTCCTCAGCAACGCGAATTCTTCACCGCATTTGATGCGATTATTATTGGTGTGTGTTTTGTATTGGTGAATCTGGCTTTTATACAGGCCGAGAAGTCACAAAGCGCGCCGAGAGTAGCAGCTTTGCCAAGGGCCGACTAGAGCCAAAAGCGGCCTCCATGGTCACTTTAGTGACTCAAGACTTTCCAGCAGTCATTTTAGAGCAAAAATCCTATACCACCCTGAAAGCCTTGATTTACCGGGCCTTGAACGCAAAAGATCGCAGCCTTCGGCAGCTCCTACATTGGAACTCATTTCCTGTAGGAGCTACCGCAGGCTGCGATCTTTTCGCTTCCGGGTTTCTACGCGATGTCCCGCAACTCGCGCCGCAGAATCTTCCCGACCGGCGTCATCGGCAACGACTCGCGCAGCACAATGTGCTTCGGCACTTTATAGGCGGTGAAATTCTCTTTGCAGTACGCCTTGAGCTCTTCAAGGCTGACCCCGGTTTCCCGCGCCACGACGAACAGCTTCACCGCCTCGCCCGAGCGCTCGTCCGGCACGCCGATCACCGCGCAGTTGGCGACTTTCGGGTGGGCCATGACCACGTCCTCGATCTCGTTGGGGTACACGTTGAAACCGGAGACGATGATCATGTCCTTCTTGCGATCGACGATGCGCACGAAACCGTCCGGGTCGATCACGGCGATGTCACCGGACTTGAACCAGCCCTCGGCATCCAGCACTTCGGCGGTGGCTTCGGGCTTTTGCCAGTAGCCTTTCATGATCTGCGGGCCTTTGATGCACAGTTCACCGCGCTCGCCCATCGGCTGCTCGACGCCCTCGTCATCGATGACTTTGAGCAGCGTACCCGGCACCGGCAGGCCGACCGTGCCCAGGCGCGACTGGTCGCCATACGGGTTGGTGCAAGCCACTGGAGAGGTTTCGGTCAGGCCATAACCTTCGGTGATGCGGCAACCGGTGAGCTGCTCCCAGCGCTCGGCGGTGGCCTTGACCAACGCAGTACCACCGGAGTTGGTCAGCTTGAGGCTGGAGAAATCCAGGGTCTTTAAGTCCGGGTGATCCATCAGTGCGACGAACAGGGTGTTGAGCCCGAGCAGCGCCGAGAAGCGCCAGTTCTTCAGTTCCTTGATGAAGCCTGCGATGTCCCGCGGGTTGGTGATCAGCACGTTGTGGTTGCCTGAGACCATCATGCACATGCAGTTCGCGGTGAAGGCATAGATGTGGTACAGCGGCAGCGGCGCCACCATCACTTCCTGCCCTTCGCGCAACAGTGGCTGACCGTCAGGCCCCAACTGCGCGAGACACGCGCGCACCTGCTGCATGTTCGCCACGAGGTTGCCGTGGGTCAGCATCGCGCCCTTGGCCAACCCTGTGGTGCCGCCGGTGTATTGCAACACGGCGATGTCGTCGAGGCCGACCTTCAGCGGCTTGATGCCCAGGCCGCGGCCCATGCGCAGCGCAGTCTTGAACGAGATCGCCTGGGGCAGCGAGTACGCCGGGACCATTTTCTTCACTTTGCTGACCACAGTGTTGACCAGCCAGCCCTTGGCGGTGGGCATCAGGTCGCCCATCTTCGCTTCGATCACGTATTGCAGGTCCGTGTCGGGCAGCACTTCCTGGACCTTCTGCCCGAACATGTTCAGGTACACCAGCGCCCGGGCACCGGAATCCTTGAACTGGTGGCGCATCTCGCGCGCGGTGTACAGCGGGTTGGTGTTGACCACGATCAGCCCGGCGCGCAAGGCGCCGAACACGGCAATCGGATATTGCAGGACATTGGGCATCTGCACCGCGATGCGATCCCCCGGCACCAGATCGGTGTGGGCTTGCAGGTAACCGGCGAACGCCGCGCTGTAGCGCTCCAGTTCGGCGTAGGTCAGGGTCACGCCCATGTTGCTGAACGCCGGACGGTCCGCGAACTTCTTGCAGGAACGCTCAAACACCTCGATCACCGACTTGAACTCGCCCATGTCGATGTCCAGCGGTACGCCGGCGGGGCGTTTGTCATTCCAGAAATCAGGTTGCATTGTTCTTGTCCTCTTTACCTGAATCGATCCGGGAGCCGCTTTTCTGTCATTTCTGAATAGCGGAGCTTCACGGACACTAGCAGCTATGCCCAATCAGGCAAATACACACAATGTTGTAATTGATTACATGAATCTTCCTGCCGTGGCGTGGGCGAATAGGACGCGCTATACAATGCAACGATTCGGAGCAAATGCCGCTCAATGAAAAGGAACCGCCATGATCCACCACACCTTCTGGCTGGACGCGAGTGACCGCAGCCGCCTGTTCGTCAACCAGTGGCTGCCCGTCGCGCCCTTGAAAGCGCTGATCCTGCTGGCCCACGGCATGGCCGAACACAGCGCGCGTTACGAGCGGCTGGCGCAAGCGTTGTGCGCACACGGTTATGGCGTGTACGCCCCGGACCTGCGCGGCCATGGCAAAACCGCCGAACACGGGACCCAGGGGCATTTCGCCGATGACGATGGCTGGTGCAAGGTGGTGGGCGATCTGGCCAGCCTCAATCAACGCATCGGCCAGCAGCATCCCGGCGTGCCGATCATCCTGCTCGGGCACAGCATGGGCAGCTACCTCGCCCAGAGCTACCTGCTGCATCACAGCGCCAGCCTGCACGGGGCGATTCTCAGCGGTTCGAATTTTCAGCCCGTGGCGCTTTACGGCGCGGCGCGGCAGATCGCCCGTTTCGAGAAACTGCGCCAGGGTGGCAAGGGCCGCAGTGCGTTGATCGAATGGCTGTCGTTCGGCTCGTTCAACAACAAATTCAAACCGGTACGGACAGCGTTCGACTGGCTGAGCCGCGACCCGGTCGAGGTCGACCGGTACGCCAGCGACCCGCTCTGCGGCTTTCGCTGTACCAATCAATTGTGGATCGATCTGCTCGGCGGCTTGCAGCAGATCAGTAAAGCGTCCAATCTCGCGCAGATCGACCCGGGCCTGCCGCTGCTGGTGATCGGCGGTGAATGTGATCCGGTGAGCGAAGGCAAGCGTCTGACAGATCTGGCCAATGCGTTGCGCGCGGCCGGCAGCCAGAACCTGCAACTGAAGATCTACCCGCAGGCGCGGCACGAATTGTTCAATGAAACCAATCGCGATGAAGTGATTGCCGATGTGCTGACCTGGATCGACCAGGCGCTGAGCCATCGTCGCCCTCATCGCAGCGAATAATGTTTTGTGGATTCACTTTAATCCGTCACAGGAATCAAGACCGATGACCCAGGTTACCAACATCCCTTACGAAGCCCTCGAAGTCGGCCAGACCGCCAGCTACAGCAAAACTGTCGAAGAGCGCGACATTCAGCTGTTCGCCGCGATGTCGGGCGACCATAACCCGGTGCACCTGGACGCCGAGTTCGCGGCCGCCAGCATGTTCAAGGAACGCATCGCCCACGGCATGTTCAGCGGTGCCCTGATCAGCGCTGCGGTTGCCTGCGAGCTGCCTGGCCCGGGCACCATCTACATCGGCCAGCAGATGAGCTTTCAGAAGCCGGTGAAGATTGGCGACACCTTGACCGTGCGCCTGGAAATTCTTGAGAAGTTGCCAAAGTTTCGCGTACGCATCGCCACTCGCGTGTTCAACCAGCGTGATGAATTGGTCGTGGATGGCGAGGCTGAGATTCTGGCACCGCGTAAACAGCAGACCGTGACCCTGCCGACACTGCCGGCGATCAGCATTGGCTGATTGTTTTGTAGTGTGTCAGTGAGAGCTTTCACCTCTCCCTCCGGGAGAGGGCTTGGGTGAGGGGCTTCTGCTTTTTACAGACACAAAAAAACGCCAGACTAGCTGGCGTTTTTCGTAACCGGCGAACGCTTACGAGTTTGCACGAGCCTGGTTACGCAGGGCTTTCACTTGGTCGTGATTGCGTTGTACGCCGTGGTATTGGCGTTCAACCAGATCACGAATACCCACCAGTTGGTGCTTGGCGATTTTCTCGAGAGCTTCTTTGTAGGCCTTCAGTGCGTGGTCTTCACCGCGCTCGGCTTCGTTCAGCACAGCCTCTTCGTCTTTGCCGGTGAACATGGCTTTGACGTCGACCCAGCGACGGTGCAGGTCACCGCTGACGCTGGTCGAGGTTTCCGGATCACCGCCCAGTTTACGCACTTCAGCCTGCAGTTCAGCGGCGGCGGTCGCGCAATCGGCAGAACGGGTCACAAACAGGGTTTTGAGTTCTGGATGCTTGATGTCTTCAGCGCAAGTCTTGAACCCTTCCTGGCCGTCCTTGCAGGTTTCGATCAGGTCGTTGAGTACAGAGATGGCTTCTTTATTGATATCAGTCATTTTTCAATTCCTTGCGGTTGGTTGAAGATGCAAGGGTTATTGCAGTGTGCGTGCCAGCTTTTCAAAAAGATTATTTTCTTTATTTTTCAATAACTTAAAAATAAATGAACCATCTGTATCACGGTTATTTGCATGATCTGTCATTTGGCCTGCATGCAGAATGCCTGTATTTTCCAGCGTGTTTTGAATCCAGATGATTGCCACTGATGAATCCTGAAAAACTCGAACTGCTGATCACCCGTGAAATGCCCTTCGGCAAGTACAAGGGCCGGATCATTGCCGATCTGCCGGGGCCATACCTGAACTGGTTCGCCCGCGAAGGTTTCCCTCACGGCGAACTCGGCGGACTGCTGGCGCTGATGCAGGAAATCGACCATAACGGCCTGTCGGACTTGCTCGAACCGCTACGCGCCAAACACGGCAAACCTGCCCCGCGCCACTGAAAGCGCCCTCCTCCCTGAGCCGAATCGACCATGCCTGACAACACCCGCCGTGCCCGTGACGAAGCGTTCTGGCAAACCTTCGCCGATCGCTACGAAGCCCAGACCGGCCCGCTGAACCTGGAGAACGGTTACTTCGGGCGCATGTCGCGCACGGTGATCGAGGACTACCAGCGCAACATCGAGCTGATCAACACCAGCAACTCGGTGTATGTGCGCCAGCGATTCGAACAGCACGACAGCCTGGAGATTCGTGCGCAACTGGCCGAGATGATCGGCGTGCGCGCACAGAGCGTGGCCTTCACCCGCAATGCCACGGATGCCCTGCAGTCGCTGATTCGCAACTACAATCGCCTGCTGCCCAACGACCAGGTGCTGATCAGTGATCTGGAATACGACACGGTCAAAGGCGCCATGCGCTGGCTGTCGCGGCATCGCGGCGTGGACGTGATCGAGATCAACCACACTCATCCGGCGAGCTTCGACAGCCTGCTGGACACTTACCGCGAAACCTTCATCCGCTACCCGAAAATCAAGCTGATGGCCCTGACCCATGTCACCCACCGCAGCGGGCTGGTGATGCCGGTACAGGCGATTGCCGCGCTGGCGAAGCAACATGGTGTAGACATTATTCTCGACGGCGCCCACGCCCTCGGCCAGATCGAGTTCAACCTCGAAGCAATGGGCATCGCCTTCGCCGGCTTCAACCTGCACAAGTGGATCGGCGCGCCGCTGACCCTGGGCTTTCTGTACATCGCGCCGCAGCGTCTGGCCGACATCGATCCGGACATGGGCGAAATGCACTTCCCTGCCAACGATATCCGCGCACGCACGCCGTACAGCACGCCGAACATTCCAGCCCTGATGTCCCTGCCGCTGGTGTTCGAGGAGCACCGCTCGCTCGGCGGCGCTGCGGCCAAAGGCGCACGGCTCAATTATTTGCGTAACCTGTGGGTCAGCGCGGTGCGGCACCTGCCGGGGATCGAAGTCATGACCCCGGACGATCCACGCCTGTATTGCGGCATCACCTCGATGCGCTTTACCCGCCACGCCGATCAACAGGCGATGGTCGAGCGCCTGCTCAACGACTACAACCTGTTTACGGTGGTGCGCAACGGTGCGGCGAGCGGGCCGAGCATCCGTATCACGCCGGGGCTGACCACCACCGCCGCCGACATGCAGACGCTGACCCGCGCGCTCAACGAGCTGCGCTGATCCGTTCACACGGTGTATTTGTCGAAGTCCTCGGGCTTGATCTGCGATGAGGCCGCGAAGGTGTCGATGCCGATGGTCAGGTGGCCGAAATAACCGTCCTCGTGAGATTCACGGCCGATCGGCCACACGGTCAGCGTCGAGCCATCGCCGCCCATGTTCGTGAAATAGCTGTCTTCGGCGTTGTTCAGTGGCGTCGAAGCCCGCCCGCGGTAGTCCCGGGCGCTGAGTACCGAGCGCGAAACGACTTCAGGGAAATACAACTGGCCGACCCAGGCCACGTTGCGCTCCTCCAGATACTCACTGCCGGCAACGATGCGCACCGCGACATGAATGTGCAGCGCTCGACCGGCGTAGAACCCCGGATAGATCGTGGTGAATCGTGCCCGCCCCTGCTGATCGCAGAACTGGCTGCCGCGCAGATAGGTGTCGTCGTCGGTGCGAGGGATCGAGCCGATGGCCTCGGCGTCGACTTCGAGATCCGGGTTGACCCGGCTCCAACCCGAATAGGCGCCCCGTGCGTTGCAGTGCCAGATATCCACCAGCGCCCCGTTCACCGGCTCGCCGGTCATGGCGTCGACGATGGTCAGGCGCAACAGCAAGGGCAGCCCTTCGGCACCTTCGCTGATGTTGCGCCTGAGCAGCTTGGGATTGCGAAAATACGGCCCGGCGATCTGCTCCGGGGCCAGTTGATACACCGGCTTGGGTGATGCGGCTGAAGTCTCTCGTTCCATGACACGTTCTCTCTTCCATAAGATGAACGCAGATTAACGACGCGCGAGCGCTTCGGTGCGGTAACTATGTATCGCGCCATTTCCCACGGCTTTTTCCAGGCAAAAAAAAACGGTGCACCGACCAAGCGCACCGTAAAGCCGTAGAACACACAACGAAGTGTCAGGTAAAACGTTTAGTCCAACAGTGCCAGGGCCTCGGCGGTGCATTCCTGAATGCGCGCCCAGTCGCCGTTCTTGATCCATTCAGGATCGAGCATCCAGCTGCCGCCCACGCACATGACGTTTTTCAGCGCCATGTAGCTCTTGATGTTGGCCGGGCCGACGCCGCCGGTCGGGCAGAATTTCACTTCGCCGAACGGGCCGCCGAGGGCCTTGATCGCCGCCACGCCGCCGCTGACTTCCGCCGGGAACAGCTTGAAGCGGCGATAACCCAGGCCATAGCCTTCCATGATCCCGGAGGCGTTGCTGATGCCCGGCAACAGCGGAATCGGGCTGTCGACACTGGCTTCGAGCAGGTCACGGGTGATGCCCGGGGTGACGATGAATTGCGAACCCGCCGCTTCGGCCGCCGCGAGCATGTTGCGATCGAGCACGGTGCCGGCACCGGTCACCAGTTCCGGACGCTGCTCGCGCAGGATCTGGATCGCCTTGAGACCGAACTGCGAACGCAGGGTCACTTCCAGCGCTGTCAGGCCACCGGCAGCCAGAGCGTCGGCCAGCGGCAGCACGTCCTGTTCACGGGCGATGGTGATCACTGGCAGGATCCGCGCCTTGGCGCAGAGGCTGTCGATCAGGGCAACTTTGTCCGCCATGGAAACGGTCGGGGATGGGGTTGTCATAGCGGCTGTTCCTTGGCTCATGGGCACCAGTAAATCTCTAACGTAGGTTGCAGAAACGCGCGAACCGGCATGGCCGCGACGTCGTCGGATGCCAGTGCGGCATTCAGGGTGGTCAGTTTCGATTGACCGGAAATCGACAGAATCTTGTGCTTCGCCGACGCCAGCAGCGCACGGCTCATGGTCAGGCGCTGACGCGGCACACTTGGCGCCAGCATCGGCCAGCAGCGACGGCTGCCGTCCGCCTGCAAGGCTTCAGTCAGGTTCGGGCTGTCGGGGAACAGCGAAGCGGTGTGACCGTCATCGCCCATGCCCAGCACCAGCACATCAATCGGCGGCAATTCGGCCAGCAAACGGTCGGCTTGCTCGGCAGCCTGCTCGACGTTGGCCGCCGCGCTATAGAGGCTGAGGAACTGCGCCTTGGCGGCCGGGCCCTTGAGCAGATGTTGCTTGAGCAGGCCGGCGTTGCTGTCGGCGTGTTCAACTGGTACCCAGCGTTCGTCGGCGAGGGTCACGACGACCTTCGACCAGTCCAGCGCCTGCTTGGCCAGATGCTGGAAAAACGCCACCGGGCTGCGACCACCGGACACCACCAGCACTGCGTTGCCGCGTGCCGCAATGGCATCGGTCAGTTGCTTGGCTACGTTCAGTGCCAGACCTTCGGCCAACAGCACCGGGCTCTTGAATTCGTGGGCATTCACGCCCGCAGGCAGTTGCACATCAGATATCGCCATACCACGACCTCCCGTCCCGCGTGATCAATGCAATGGAGCTCATCGGCCCCCACGACCCGGCCGCATAAGGCTTGGGCGCGTCACCGGATTTTTTCCACCCGGCGATCAGCTGGTCACACCACTTCCACGCGGCTTCGATTTCATCTTTACGGACAAACAGGTTCTGATTGCCGTTCATCACTTCCAGCAACAACCGCTCGTAGGCGTCGGGGATCCGCGCGCTGCGCCAGGTGTCGGAGAAATTCAGTTGCAGCGGACCGCTGCGCAATTGCATGCCTTTGTCCAGACCTTGTTCCTTGGTCATCACGCGCAAGGAAATGCCTTCGTCCGGTTGCAGGCGGATGATCAGTTTGTTGCTGATCTGCAGGCGTTGCTCCGGCGCAAAGATGTAGTGCGACGGTTCCTTGAAGTGGATGACGATCTGCGACAGTTTCTGCGGCATGCGCTTGCCGGTCCGCAAGTAGAACGGCACACCAGCCCAGCGCCAGTTGCGGATATCGGCCCGCAGGGCGACGAAGGTTTCGGTGTCGCTCTGGGTGTTGGAATTCGGTTCTTCCAGGTAGCCCGGGACGGACTTGCCTTCGCTGTGGCCGGCGATGTACTGGCCGCGCACCACTTGCGTGGTCAGACCTTCCGGGCTGATCGGCGCCAGGGCCTTGAGCACTTTCACCTTTTCGTCACGGATGCTGTCGGCGGACAGGTCGGCCGGCGGGTCCATGGCGATCAGGCACAGCAGCTGCAGCAGGTGGTTCTGGATCATGTCACGCAGTTGGCCGGCCTTGTCGAAGTAGCCCCAACGGCCTTCGATGCCGACCTTCTCGGCCACGGTGATTTCCACGTGGGAGATGTAATTCTGGTTCCACTGGGTTTCGAACAGGCTGTTGGCGAAACGCAGGGCGATCAGGTTCTGGACAGTCTCTTTGCCCAGGTAGTGGTCGATGCGGTAGGTGCGGTTCTCCGGGAAGAACTGTGCCACGGCGTCGTTCACTTTGCGCGAGGATTCCAGATCGGAACCGATCGGCTTTTCCAGGACTACGCGGGTGTTTTCTGCCAGGCCGACTTTCGCCAGGTTTTCGCAGATCGCGCCGTACACCGCCGCCGGGGTGGCGAAGTAGGCAATCATGCGTTGCGCAGTGCCGGCAGCTTCGGCCAGCGCTACATAATCTTCAGCCTTGAGGAAGTCGACGTGCAGGTAGCTCAGGCGCGCGAGAAAGCGCTCGGCCACGGCTTCGTCCAGCTCTTTGCCGACGTAACGGCGCAATTCGGCGGCGATGAACGCCAGGTGCTGCTGCTCGGAGCCGGGTTCACGGGCCAGCGCGATGATGCGCGTGTCTTCGTGCAACAGGTCGGCGCCATCGAGGTGATACAGGGCAGGAAACAGCTTGCGCAGGGCCAGATCGCCGAGAGCGCCGAACAAGGCAAAGGTGCACGGTTCAACCGTAATCGAAGGCATGATGTTTGTTCTTTTATCAAGTTAAGCTACAAATACCTTTTTTCAAGGCATCACTCAAGGGAAAATGTAGTAATAACTACAACATTTTCGCAAAATACAGATTCCGAGTGGTGGTCGGTCGGAGCCATCAGTAGGATAGGCCACCGTCACGGGCCATATCAAAGGCCCAATTTGCATAGCCCGGCGCACCTTTGCGCAGGTGAATTAGGAATTCCATATGGACCGCGTGCGAAATTTACTGGAACAGATCCAGAGTCGCCTTGAAGAGCTGAACAAGGCCGAACGCAAAGTCGCCGAGGTGATCCTGCTCAACCCACAGCAGGCCACCCGCTTCAGCATCGCCGCCCTCGCCCAGGCGGCGTCGGTGAGCGAGCCGACGGTCAACCGTTTCTGCCGCTCGTTCGGTGTCAGCGGCTACCCTGAACTCAAGTTGCAGCTGGCGCAGAGCCTGGCCAGTGGCGCGGCGTATGTCAGCCGCGCGGTGGAGGCCGACGACAACCCCGAGGCGTACACGCAGAAGATTTTCGGCAGCGCCATCGCCTCGCTGGACAGCGCTTGCCAGGCACTCGATCCGAACCTGATCAGCCGCGCCGTCGACCTGTTGATTCAGGCGCGGCAGATCCACTTCTTCGGCCTCGGCGCTTCGGCACCGGTGGCGCTGGATGCGCAGCACAAGTTCTTCCGTTTCAACCTGGCGGTCACTGCGCATGCCGATGTGCTGATGCAGCGGATGATTGCGTCGGTGGCGCACACCGGCGAGCTGTTCGTGATCATTTCCTACACCGGCCGCACCCGCGAGCTGGTGGAAGTGGCGCGCATCGCCCGGGAGAACGGCGCTTCGGTGCTGGGCCTGACCGCCGAGAACTCGCCGCTGGCCAAGGCCAGTACCTTGAGCCTGAACATTCCGCTGCCGGAAGACACCGACATCTATATGCCGATGACCTCGCGGATCATTCAGTTGACGGTGCTGGATGTGCTGGCGACCGGGATGACCCTGCGTCGCGGAGTGGATTTCCAGCCGCATCTGCGTAAGATCAAAGAGAGCTTGAATGCCAGTCGGTATCCGGTTGGGGATGAATTCAACTGATCCAGGATCTCGGCGACTGATCAACCGCCATCGCGAGCAGGCTCACTCCTACAGGGGAACGCATTTCAAATGTAGGATTGAGCCTGCTCGCGATAGGGCCAGCAGCGACAACACATAACTAAGCCGCCGCCCACGCCTGCAAACTCAAATGCGCCTTTTCCCCCGGCGCCAGATGCAGGCTGTCCGTCCCGCCCGCCGCCGCTTCGACACAGACAAACTCGGTCACTTCATCCCAGCTCACGCCCAGCAACGGCCGTGAACCCGGGTGCCAGACCACGGTGTCGGCACTGTCGCCGGTATCGATGCACAGCTCACGCTGCCAGGCGTGATCCTTGAGCTGCAATTCGCCGTCGTGCTGGAACACCCGCTGACAACCGCCATCGACACGCAACTCGCCTTCCTGCTGGCAGGACTGGCGGCTCAACTGGTCGTAACCCTGCGCACCTTCTAGCCCAGACAGCGCTATCTCACCGACATCGCCAATACGCCAGTAAGCGTGCAAAGCCTGGCTCAACTGGCACGGCATATCGTCCTGATGCTCGGTGCTCAGGCGCAATTCCATGCGTTCACCCAGGTGCGCATGCAGGTCCGCCTGCCAGTCGCACAACTGCAACTGCCAATGCAGGCGCACGCCGTCGTCGGCACTGCTGCTGTCGATCAATTTCCAGTCGAGCAGCCGCGCCCAACCATGGGACGGCCAGGCGTTTTCACTCGGATGACGGCCATACCACGGCCAGCACACCGGCACGCCACCGCGAATGGCGCCAACGTGCGGCCACTTCGCCGCGCACCACAACCACGGTTTCTGCCCGCGCGGCTGAAAGTGCAGCAACTGCGCGCCCTGTCGACTGAACACCGCCTGACACAGCGGATGGTCGATCACCAGCACATCGCGCATCTGATAGCGCTCCCAGGCGAACACCGGTCGTTCGCGCAGGGATTTGAAGAAGCGTTGCAGCGGATGCTCATGCATTGGCCACGGTTCCGAATTCGACTGTCATGGGTTGCGCCCACCCTCCAAAAAAAAGCGGACAGCCTGGGCTGTCCGCAAATATGCGCACATAGAGAGGAGCTTATCGCAACAGCGTTAGAACACCGACTGAATTTTCAGGCCGGCGACCAAAGCGTTGTCCACTGCGTCAACGCCACCCGGGTGAGTGATGTATTGCAGGTTAGGACGCACCGTCAGCCAGTTGGTGACGTGGAAGCCGTAGTTGATCTCGTAGTTGTATTCGGTTTCACGAATCGGCGAGAACACCGGGTTGTCGTAGTCCGAAACACCGTTGGAAGCATTCAGCAGTTCGGCGTTTTTCTTCACGTCATCGTTGACGTGGATGCGCGCCGCGCCAATGCCGACGTCATCCTTCGGACGGGCATCGAACGGGCCTTTGTAGACAAACATCACCGACTGGTAGTTGTCGATGAAGTTGGTGTCCTTGTCGTGGAACGTGGCGTTGGCCGCAATGTTCAGACCACGAGACGCATCACCGTTGTGGCTGGTGAGTTGCTGCTGCGCGACGAACCAGTAGCCGTGTTTGCTGCTGTGGGTCTTGTACGCATCGCGAGTGGTTGCAGCGTCGAGACCGTTGACGTCTTCACGGACGTCGCTGGCATCAGCGGTGCTCTTGTAGTAACCGACGCGGTATTCGCCCGGCAGGCTGTTGACCTTCGGCGACCAGACCAATTCAACCGGCAGAACAGTACCGGCGGTGCCGCTGCCACTGAGCTTGAAGCCGTTGCCGTGTTCCAGCTGCGACGGGTTCTGGTTGTACGCGCCGATCTGCGCGTAGAGCTCGTCGTTGATGTTGTACTTGACGCGGATCGCGGCCTGGCTGACGGGCCAGTTGTACCAGATGTTGGTCGCCCAGTTACCCACTTGCGAGCCGCAGAACGCCAGGTTCTGGAAGTCGCACGGGAAGGTGTTGAAGTCTTCGCCTTCGCCGAAGTAACCGGCCTTGACGTCGAGCTTGTTGTCGAAGAACTGGTGCTGAATCCACAACTGGGTCAGACGCACCATGTGGCCACGGCCGTAGACTTCCTGCGAGGACGACAGGGTGCCGGCACGCGGATCGCCCACGCGATCGTTGGAGATGTTGTAACCGTTACGGTTGGTCAACTGGATCTTGGCCTGAGTGTTGTCCCAGCCCCACAGTTTTTGCAGATCCAGTGCCACGCCCAGACCGAACTGGTCAGCGTAACGCGCAGTCTTGTCGTCGTTGTAGCCGCCATGCAGGTTGCCACCGACTTCCCCAACGTAGTCAGCCTTGATGTCGATACCTTGCTCGATCAGCTTGGTCCGCTCGCCACCCCAGTCGCCGGTCATCCATTTCGAATCGGAGCTGAATGCATCGGCAGCCATTGCATTGCCGGCCAGCACCAATGCCGCCGCAGCTGACACTTGGCAGATCAACCGGGCATTGACGTGTTTCTTTTTCATCCCTACATCCTCGTCTTTATTGTTATTAACTGTTTTTTTCCAACGTGGTTTACATAAATTGCAGCATCGAACCCTGTGGCGAGGGGATTTATCCCCGATGTTCTGCGCAGCAGACCCGGCTTCTGGGGCCGCTTCGCGCCCCATCGGGGATAAATCCCCTCACCACAAAAGTTTGCTCACACATGTTGATATTCAGCGGCCTTTGAACTGCGCCACGTTCGCAGACCGCGCATCGGTCTGTGGTTGCCCGGCAACGCCCAGACGCTCGCCAGTCTTGGCATCGAACAACAACACTTTTGACGGATCGAATTGCAGGGTCAGGGTCTCGCCCACCTGCGGCGCCACGTCCGGTGCCAGGCGGCAGCAGACCTTGGTGTCATTCAGGTTGACGAACACCAGCGTGTCCGGACCGGTCGGCTCGGTGACCTGCACTTCGGCCTTGATGCTCGGCAGACCATTGCCCTCGCCGCTCGCCAGAACAATCTGTTCAGGGCGCAGGCCGAGGATCACTTCGCGATCTTCCAGCCCGGCGTCCTGCATGCTCATCGGCAGCTCGCAGCGAGCCTGACCGCTGTCGAGCAGTGCCAGCAGACGACCGTCCTTGCGTTGCAGACGCAGCGGGATGAAGTTCATCGGCGGCGAACCGATGAAGCTCGCCACGAACAGGTTGGCCGGATCGTTGTAGATCTCTTTCGGCGTGCCGAACTGCTGGATGATCCCGTCCTTCATCACCGCCACTTTGTCGCCCAGGGTCATCGCTTCGATCTGGTCGTGGGTCACGTAGACCGTGGTGGTTTTCAGGCGCTGGTGCATCAGTTTCATTTCGGTGCGCATCTCGACGCGCAGCTTGGCGTCGAGGTTGGACAGCGGTTCGTCGAACAGGTAGATCTTCGGCCGCCGCGCCAGGGCCCGGCCCATCGCCACACGCTGTTGCTGACCACCGGAGAGCTGGCCCGGCTTGCGGTTGAGCAGGTGTTCGATCTGCAGCAGCTTGGCCACGCGCGCGACTTCTTCGTCGATCGCCGACTGCGGCATCTTGCGGATCTTCAGGCCGAACTCGATGTTCTCGCGCACGCTCATGGTCGGGTACAGCGCGTAGGACTGGAACACCATGGCGATGTCGCGATCCTTCGGGCTCATGCCGCTGACGTCCTGGTCGCCGATCATGATCGCGCCACCGGTGATAGTCTCGAGGCCGGCGATGCAGTTCATCAGGGTCGACTTGCCGCAGCCCGACGGGCCGACGAGGATCAGGAACTCACCGTCCTTGATCGACAGTTCGATGTTCTTCAGGGTGTCCGGCAGGCCGGCACCGTAGGTCTTGTTGACGTTGCGAAGTTCGAGCGTTGCCATGATTACCCCTTGACTGCGCCGGCCGTCAGCCCGCGCACGAAATACTTGCCTGCGACCACATAGACCAGCAGGGTCGGCAGCCCGGCGATCATCGCCGCTGCCATATCAACGTTGTATTCCTTGGCCCCGGTGCTGGTGTTGACCAGGTTGTTCAGCGCCACCGTGATCGGTTGCGAATCACCGCTGGAGAACACCACACCGAACAGGAAGTCGTTCCAGATCTGGGTGAACTGCCAGATCAGGCAGACCATGATGATCGGGGTCGACATCGGCAGAATGATCCGCCGGAAAATCGTGAAGAAACCCGCACCATCCAGACGTGCAGCCTTCACCAGCGCGTCAGGAATGCTCACGTAGTAATTACGGAAGAACAGCGTGGTGAACGCCAGACCGTAGACCACGTGGACAAACACCAGGCCGGTGGTGGTGCTCGCCAGGCCCATCTTGCCGAGGGTGAACGAGGCCGGCAGCAGCACGGTCTGGAACGGCAGGAAGCAGCCGAACAGCAGCAGACCGAAGAACAACTGCGAACCGCGGAAGCGCCACATCGACAATACGTAACCGTTCAACGCGCCAATGGCAGTGGAGATGACCACGGCCGGCACGGTGATCTTGATCGAGTTCCAGAAGTAACCGTCAACGGTGGCCCAGGCCTTGACCCAGCCGATGCCGCTGACCACCGTCGGCCAGCTCAGCAGGTTGCCGGTGCTGATGTCTTCCGGGGTCTTGAAGCTGGTCAGCAGCATCACCACCAGTGGAATCAGGTACAGCAGGACCGCGAGGATCAGCACCGCGTAGATCGCCACGCGACTGAGGCTGAAGGCGGGTTTGGCAGCGAGACTAGTCATGACGCTTGGTTCTCAGCTCGGAGTACAGGTAAGGCACGATGATCGCGAGAATCGCACCGAGCATCAGAATCGCACTGGCCGAGCCCATGCCCATCTGGCCGCGACTGAAGGTGAAGGAGTACATGAACATCGCCGGCAGATCAGAGGAATAACCCGGGCCACCGGCCGTCATCGCCGCGACCAGGTCGAAGCTCTTGATCGCGATGTGCGCGAGGATCATCACCGCACTGAAGAACACCGGGCGCAGGCTTGGCAGCACCACTTTCCAGTAGATGGTCGGCATGCTCGCGCCGTCGATCTGCGCAGCACGGATGATCGATTGATCAACGCCACGCAGGCCGGCGAGGAACATCGCCATGATGAAGCCCGAGGCTTGCCAGACAGCGGCGATCACCAGGCAATAGACCACGCGATCAGGGTCAATCAGCCAGTCCAGACGGAAGCCTTCCCAGCCCCAGTCACGCAACAATTTGTCCAGGCCCATGCCGGGGTTGAGCAGCCATTTCCACGCGGTACCGGTAACGATCATCGAGAGCGCCATCGGGTACAGGTAAATGGTGCGGATAAAGCCTTCACGACGAATGCGCTGGTCGAGGAACACCGCCAGCAGCACGCCGATCACCAGGGTGATGCCGATGAACATGCCACCGAACACCGCCAGGTTCTTGCTCGCCACCCACCAGCGATCGTTGTCGAACAGCCGTGCGTATTGCGCCAGGCCGGCCCACTTGTAGTTGGGCAGGAACGTCGAGGTGGTGAACGACAGCACGAACGTCCACAGGATGTAGCCATAGAAGCCCACCAGCACGATGAACATGCTCGGCGCCAGCACCAGTTTCGGTAGCCAGCGCTGCAGTGCATCGAACGGCGAGGCTTTGCTGAACACAGCAACAGAACTCATGGGGAAATCCAGTACGAGAGAAAAGGACTACTTGGGCAACTCGTCCCCTTGTAGGAGTGAGCCTGCTCGCGATTGTGGTGTGTCAGTCGATGAATCTGTTACCTGACAAACTGCTATCGCGAGCAGGCTCACTCCTACAGGGGCCAAGGATTACTTGGCCGACTGAACCGCCGCGCCGAGTTTCTTGGCCGCATCGGCCGGGTCGGCTTTCGGGTCGTTGATGTAGTTGGTCACGACATCAAAGAACGCGCCCTGCACTGCCAGCGTGGTCGCCATGTTGTGCGCCATGCTCGGTTGCAGACCGCCGGACTTGGCGTCAGCCAGGAAGTCCTTGGCAGCGGTTTGCGCGCAGGAGTCAAAGCCGAGCTTTTCCATGTCGTTCAACATGTCGTTGCGAACCGGAATCGAGCCCTTGTTGATGCTGAAGACTTTCTGGAAGTTTTCACCCAGCACGACTTTGGCGATGTCCTGCTGACCGGCAGCAGTGCCTTTGTCTTTCTGCTTGAACACCGCCAGCGAGTCGATGTTGTAGGTGAATGCCTTGTCGGTGCCCGGGAACGCTACGCACTCGTAGTCCTTGCCGGCGACTTTCTTGGCAGCGGTCCATTCGGACTTGGCCCAGTCACCCATGATCTGCATGCCGGCCTTGCCGTTGATGACCTTGGCCGCTTCCAGGTTCCAGTCCTGGCCCTTGCCGTCGGCGTCCATGTAGGTCGCGACTTTCTTCAGCTCGGTCAGCGCCTTGACCATTTCCGGACCGGTCAGCGCTTTGTTGTCCAGCTCGACCAGGGCTTTCTTGTAGCCATCAACGCCCATGACCGAAAGCACCACGGCTTCGAACACGGTGCTGTCCTGCCAAGGCTGACCACCGTGGGCCAGCGGGATGAAGCCCGCGGCCTTGAGCTTGTCGCCAGCTGCGTAGAATTCTTCGAGGGTGGTCGGGTTCTTGGTGATGCCGGCTTTCTTGAAGACTTCCGGGTTGATCCACAGCCAGTTCACACGGTGAATGTTCACCGGCACGGCCACGTAATCACCGTCGTACTTCACGGTATCGGAGACTTTCTTGTCGAGCAGGCTGTCCCACTTCTCTTCTTTGGCAACGTCTTTCAGAACGTCGGTGTCGAGCAGACCGGTCGACGCCCATTCCTGGATGTCCGGGCCTTTGATCTGGGCAACGCCCGGCGGGTTGCCGGCAACGGCACGGCTTTTCAGCACAGTCATGGCCGTGGCACCGCCACCGCCGGCGACAGCGCCGTCTTTCCAGGTGAAACCGTCTTTTTCGACTTGCGCCTTGAGCACATCAACGGCAGCTTTTTCGCCACCGGACGTCCACCAGTGCACGACTTCGACCGAACCTTTGGATTCGGCAGCAGAAACACTGAGAGGCAGAATTGCGAGCGGGAACAGGGAGGCGACAGAAATGACAGTAGCGAGGCGAGAAATCGCATTCATCTGAGATGTACCTTTCTTGTTGTTATGCATGCAAGTCTGGTGCTTGCGCTGCATAGGAGTTTAAACAGGACGTTTCCCCCCGCAGGTAACGAAGGGATGCGCAAATGTCACCACATGGTTACACAGGAACGCTCCGCGACCATTGCGCCAGAGCCGTTGCCATACTGGGTGACAAGGGTAGACGAGGAATCAGCACCGCCTGCCAGGCATGGTACAGGTCGGGTTTGCCCGGCCAGATATCGGCGCTCGGACGGTTTTGCGGATCGAGTTCGTGGTGCCAACTGCCATCGCAGCGATCGATGAAATGGTTTTCGCAGAACTCCCAGAACCGCCGGTACCAGGTTTCGTATTGCGCATCGCCGGTACGCTTGAGCAAGGCACTGGCAGCGGCGCTGGCCTCGGCATGGGTCCAGTGCAAGCGATGGCGCACCACGGCTTTGTTGTCCCAGTCGAGGGTGTAGACGATCCCCGGCGCGCCATCGACGTCCCAGCCGTGACGGCAGTTCTGCTCGAAGAGTTTTTGCGCATCGGTCGCCAGCCAGCCAGGCGTGAGCATCCCGGCCTGAACCCGAGCCGCTTCGAGGTGCAGCAACAGCCGCGCCCACTCGAAACCGTGGCCTGGGGTGGTGCCGTAAGGGCGGAAGCCGTCGGCCGGGTTGTCGTGGTTGTACTCGCGCTGCGGTTGCCAGTCGCGGTCGAAGTGTTCGATGACCAGGTAACCATTGGCGGCGGCGTGGCCGTGAATCACCCGCTCGACGATGCGTTGCGCACGCACCAGCCAGCGCGGGTCTTCGGTGACATCGGCCAGCGCGAGGAACGCTTCGGTGGCGTGCATGTTGCTGTTGGCGCCGCGATAGGCTTCTTCTTCACGCCAGTCGCGATTGAAGAATTCGCGCATGGCGCCCTCTTCTTCGCTCCAGAAATACGTGTCGATGATGTCGATGGCGTCATCCAGCAATGCCTGGGCACCGGGACGTTGCGCGACCACCGCAGAGCTGGCCGCGAGCGCGACAAAAGCATGCAGATAGGCATTCTTGCCGGTGTTGCCATCGCGATGCTCAGCGACCGCAAACCAGCCGCCGTGCAGGGCATCGCGCAATGGCCCGCGCAGGGCTGCGATGCCGTGATCGACCAGTTCGGCAAACCCCGGCAGGCCCTGAATGTGGGCCATGGCGAAGCTGTGGGTCATGCGTGCGGTGTTCATGGTTTCGGCTTGCGCGTGCGCCGGCAGACGGCCGCGCTCGTCGAGGTTGCCGAAACCTTCGGGCAGCTTTGAAGCCTTGGCGAATGCCAGCAGGCGCAGACCTTCGTCGGCGAGCCATTGCTGGTGGGCAGGGGCGTTCAGCCAACTGCTGAAGCCTGGGTGAAAGGTGTCCATGGAGTGGCCCTTTTTTGTTGTTATGACTGCGGGCAGTCTAAACAACGGGCCGGGGTGGTCTTGTAACGAAGGGGGCGGGTTTTGTCACCAGCCAGTGACATAGGTCAGAAGTGAAACTGTGGCGAGGGAGCTTGCTCCCGCTGTGGCGCGACGCGGCACCCAAAAGACGGCCTGCTGCGCAGTCCAGCGGGAGCAAGCTCCCTCGCCACAGGGGTGGTATCAGTCAACACTGCGCGGCAATTGCAACGTCACCCGCAACCCACCCTCACGCAAATTCTGCAACGTCACCTCACCGCCATGGCTGTGGGCAATGTTGCGTGCAATCCCGAGGCCGAGCCCGTAACCCTGCTGCTGCCCCGCCAAGCGAAAGTGCGGCTCGAACACCTGCTCCAACCGTTGCTCCGGCACACCCGGGCCTTCATCGTCGACGTGCAGGACAAACGCGCGCTCATCGTCGTCGATGTACAGATGCGCGTTTTGTCCGTACTTCAACGCGTTGTCGATCAGGTTGCCGATGCAGCGTTTCAACGCCAAAGGCTTGCCCGGATACGCCGCCAGTGCCTTGCCTTGCTGGGTCACGCGGCCATTGCCGTTGGGCGCCAGATACGGCTCTACCAGACAGTCGAGCACATGGTTCAGGTCCACCGGCTCGATGTTCTCGTGGATGTCGGTGTCTTTCACGCACTGCAGCGCGCCTTTGACCAGCAGCTCCAGCTCATCCAGATCGCGGCCGAACTTGGCTTGCAGCTTCTCGTCTTCGAGCAGCTCGACGCGCAAACGCAGGCGAGTGATCGGCGTGCGCAGGTCATGGGAAATCGCGCTGAACAACTGGCTGCGCTCGGTCAGGTAACGGCTGATGCGCTCGCGCATGGTGTTGAACGCACGGCCCACTTCCACCACTTCACTGCCGCCGCCCTCGGCCACCGGTTCGACGTCGGCACCCAGCGACAGATCCCGCGCCGCCCGCGCCAGACGCTTGAGCGGCCGACTCTGCCAGTGCACCAGCAGGCCGATGAACAACAGCAGAAAGCCGCTGGTGAGGACAATGAACCACACCTGCTGCGCCGGCAGGCCTTGCTCTTCAAGGCTGGTGTAGGGCTCGGGCAACAGCGATGCGATGTACAGCCATTCGCCCGGGGCCATTTGAATCTGGGTGACCAGCACCGGCGGGTTCACCGGTTCCAGGGTCAGCGCGTAATGCGCCCAGGAACGTGGCAGTTCGTCGAGTTTCAGTCCGGCGTTGAAGATCCGCAGGTCTTCGGGGCTGACGAAGGTCACCGAGATATCGGCGTCATGGCCCAGCGACTGACGCAGCACCTCGTCCACCGCTTGAATCACCGCGGCCTTGCGCGGAGTAATCGGCAGCACGTCCATGCCCAGCGGCTTGTCGTTGAGCGTGACCACGAAACGGGTGCCGCCCATGCTGCGCAACTGATCGAGCACCAGCGGCCGGTACGCCACCGGCAGTGAACGGAAATAGCTGACGCTGGCGGTCATCGAATGGGCGAGGCTGCGGGCGCTGGTGACCAGACCTTCGAGCTGAGTCGCGCGCAATTGCGAGACCCAGATCACGCTCGACAAGGTCTGCGCGAACAGCACCGCCAACAAGGTCAGCAGGAGCATCCGCCCCAGCAGCGAACGCGGCACCGGCACTTTGCTGGCGAGCCGGCGCAGCGACTCAGTGACCATTGCCGGCAACCACATTGGCTGCCAGTTGGTAGCCACTGCCGCGCACGGTGCGGATCAGGCGTGGCGGTTTTTCGGTGTCGCGCAGGCGCTGGCGCAAGCGACTGACGGCCATGTCGACGATGCGGTCGAGCGGCATCAGGTCACGGCCACGGGTGGCGTTGCCGATGGTGTCGCGGTCGAGGATTTCCTGGGGATGGTCGAGGAACAGCTTCAGCAGCGCGAAGTCGGCGCCGGAGAGAATCACTTCCTCGCCGTCGGTGTGGAACAGCCGATGGCTGACCATGTCCAGTCGCCACTCGTCGAAGGCCAGCACTTCACTGCCACTGCGCTCCTGACCGAACTGCGCACGACGCAGCAACGCCTTGATCCGCGCTTGCAGTTCGCGCGGGCTGAAGGGTTTGCCGAGGTAGTCGTCAGCGCCAAGCTCCAGACCGATCACCCGGTCGGCTTCGTCGGAACTGGCGGTGAGCATGATGATTGGCACTTGCGCCTGACGCGGATGCTGGCGCACCCAACGACACAGGCTGAAACCGTCCTCGTCGGGCAGCATCACATCGAGGATCACCAGATCGCTGGGCGCCTCGTTGAGGGCCTGGCGGAAACTGGCGCCATCGGCCGTGGCCCGCACCTGAAACCCGGCGCGGGTCAGGTAGGTTTCCAGCAACTCGCGTATTTCCTGGTCGTCATCGACCAACAATATCGACTTGTTGACTGAGCTCACTTCGAAGGCATCCTTGTTGTTGGAATTGGGGCGGATTATGCCTGAGCAAAAACAGATGGCGTACGAGCTTTTGTGGCGAGGGAGCTTGCTCCAGCTGGGCTGCGAAGCGGCCCGATGTTCTTTCAATGACATCGAGCTTGCCGAAGTTACGACTGCTGCGCAGTCGAGCGGGAGCAAGCTCCCTCGCCACAGGTGACTTATTTCACCACAAGAGTGGATTGCTCCAGTGCCACGCCGGCACCGACAAGCCCGGAATACGGCGCCGTTACCAGCCACACCGGAATGCCCTTGAAGTAATCGCTCATGCAGCCCTTGTCAGCGAAGCTGCGAGCAAAACCGCTTTCGAGGAAGAAGTCGGCAAAGCGCGGAATCACCCCGCCAACGATATACACCCCGCCGCGTCCACCGGTGGTCAGCACGTTGTTGCCCGCCACACGGCCGAGCCAGCAGCAGAACTGCTCCAGCACTTCCAGGGCAATCGGGTCACCCGCCAATCCTGCAGCGGTGATCGATTCCGGGGTATCCAGCGTCGGCACATGCCCGTCCACCGCGCAGATCGCCCGGTAAACCCGGGGCAAACCACCGCCACTCAACGCAGTTTCCGCGCTGACATGGCCGATTTCGTTGTGGATGTGCTGCCACAGCTGCGTTTCACGCGGGCTGCTCAGCGGCAGATCGACATGACCGCCCTCCCCCGGCAATGCCGCGAAACGGCCCTCGCCAAGATCAAGCAGGGTGCCGACGCCAAGGCCGGTGCCCGGGCCGATCACCACCGCCGGACGCAACGGCTCCGGCGTGCCTTCGCAGACCACGCGGAATTCGTCGGGCTGCAAACGGGTCATGCCCAGCGCCATCGCCGAGAAGTCGTTGATCAGCAGCAGTTGCTCGACCTGCAAGGTCTGGCAGAACGCCGTGCGGCTCAGGCGCCAGTGGTTGTTGGTGAACTTGAATTCATCACCACTCACGGGGCCGGCCACCGACAGGCACACCGAACCGATCGAACCCGGCGCCAGACCGAGGCCGCTCAGATAGAGGCTGATCGCCTCCTCCGGGCCGGCATGGTCGGCCGTGGCCAGCACTTGAACCGATTCCAGTTGCTGATCTTTCCACAACGCGAACCGCGCGTTGGTGCCTCCGATGTCACCGACCAAAGCCAGTTTCAATTAAGCGTCTCCAGGGCAGAAGTGAAGGCGCTGGCGCCCTGCTCCGCCGAGCTGAAGGCCAAACGCATGAAGCCAAACAGTTCGCGGCCGCTGCCGATGTTGTTGCCCAACAGGCCTTTGGCGGGTTCGCGCGCTGCAAATTCGGCGGCGTCGACCTTGAGTTCCAAAGTGCCTTTGACGCCATCGACGCGGATGATATCGCCCTCTTGCACCCGCGCCAAAGCACCACCGACATAAGCTTCAGGGCTGACGTGGATCGCCGCCGGGATTTTCCCCGACGCGCCGGACATGCGCCCGTCGGTGACCAGCGCGACTTTGAAGCCGCGATCCTGCAGCACGCCGAGGAACGGCGTCATCTTGTGCAGCTCGGGCATGCCGTTGGAGCGCGGGCCCTGGAAGCGCATGACTGCGACAAAATCTTTTTCCAGCAAACCGGCCTTGAACGCATCGGCCAGGTCCTGCTGATCCTGGAACACCATGGCCGGTGCTTCGACGATCTGGTTCTCCAGCGCTACGGCGGAAACTTTCATCACGCCGCGCCCGAGGTTGCCTTCCATCACTCGCAAGCCGCCCTCGGCCGAGAACGCACGAGCCACAGGACGCAGGATGTTTTCGTCGAGGCTTTCGATCGGGCCTTCGCGCCACACCAGCTCGCCGTTATCGAGGAACGGCTCTTTGGTGTAGCGGCTCAGACCATGGCCGAGCACGGTGTTGACGTCTTCGTGCAGCAGACCGGCTTCGAGCAGTTCGCGGATCAGGAACGACATGCCGCCCGCCGCCTGGAAGTGGTTGATGTCGGCTTTGCCGTTCGGGTAGACGTGGCTCAGGGTCGGCACGACTTCGGAGAGGTCGGCCATGTCCTGCCAGGTCAACTGGATGCCTGCGGCCATGGCAATCGCCGGCATGTGCAGGGTGTGGTTGGTCGAGCCGCCGGTGGCGTGCAGCGCGACGATCGAGTTGACCAGCGCCTTCTCGTCGACGATTTCGCCGATCGGCATGAAGTTGCCGTTCTGTTTGGTCAGGCGCGTGACCTGATGCGCGGCTTCGCGGGTCAGGGCATCGCGCAGCGGCGTGTTCGGGTTGACGAAAGACGCGCCCGGCAAGTGCAGGCCCATGACTTCCATCAGCAACTGGTTGGTGTTGGCGGTGCCGTAGAAGGTGCAGGTGCCCGGGCTGTGGTAGGACTTCATCTCCGATTCCAGCAGCTCTTCGCGGGTCGCCTTGCCTTCGGCGTATTTCTGCCGCACGTCGGCTTTTTCCTTGTTGGAAATCCCCGAAACCATCGGTCCGCCCGGGACGAAGATCGTCGGCAGATGGCCGAAGCGCAGCGACCCCATCATCAGGCCCGGCACGATCTTGTCGCAGATGCCGAGCATCAGCGCGCCGTCGAACATGTTGTGCGACAGCGCCACCGCCGTGGACATGGCGATCACTTCGCGGCTCGGCAGGCTCAGCTCCATGCCCGGCTCGCCCTGGGTCACGCCATCGCACATCGCCGGCGTACCACCGGCGAACTGGCCGACCGAGCCGATTTCGCGCAGAGCGTTCTTGATCTGTTGCGGGAACACTTCGTACGGCTGGTGCGCCGAGAGCATGTCGTTATACGAAGAAACAATGGCGATGTTCGCCGAGTTCATCATCCGCAGGCTGTGCTTGTCTTCGCTGCCACACCCGGCCACGCCGTGGGCGAAGTTGGCGCATTGCAGCTTGCCGCGCATCGGCCCGTCGGTTGCGGCCCCGCGAATCAGTGCAAGGTAAGCCTGACGCGTGGCGCGGCTGCGGGCGATAAGCCGTTCGGTGACCTCAAGAACGCGGGGATGCATGTGTAGAACTCCAGGCTAACGGATGTGGCGACCTGATTGTCTATGCTGATCAAACGCCGTTGTTGTTGGAATGACAGACGGCTTTTTTGACCATTCGGACCAGTTGATTCAGGTCACTCGTTGTAGATAAAACAAAATATTGCCACTAAAAAGGCTTGTTTTCTATTTTTATGCGAATAATCTTGTAATTCCAACAACAAAACGACGGCGGCGCTGTTCAATGACTCTTCGAATCGCAATCAATGGTTTTGGCCGCATCGGCCGTAATGTCCTGCGTGCACTGTATACCCAAGGCTATCGACAGGATTTGCAGATCGTCGCCATCAACGATCTGGGCGACAGCGCCATCAACGCCCATCTGCTCAAATACGACACCGTTCACGGCACATTCGACGCCGAAGTGGCCCATGACAATGAAAGCCTGACGGTCAACGGCGACCGCATTTCGGTCAGCGCCATTCGCAATCCGGCCGACCTGCCGTGGGCTGCGGAAAAAATCGATGTGGTGTTCGAGTGCACCGGTCTGTTCACCGACCGTGCCAAAGCCGCTGCGCATCTTACTGCCGGCGCGCGCAAAGTGATCATCTCGGCCCCGGCCAAAGGTGCCGACGCCACCGTGGTTTATGGTGTGAACCACGACATTCTGCGCCAGTCGCACCAGATCATCTCCAACGCCTCGTGCACCACCAATTGCCTGGCGCCTGTCGCGCAAGTGCTGCACCGCGAGCTGGGCATCGAAAGCGGGCTGATGACCACCATCCACGCCTACACCAACGACCAGAACCTCACCGACGTCTACCACACCGACCCGTACCGTGCGCGTTCGGCCACGCAGAACATGATCCCGAGCAAGACCGGCGCCGCTGAAGCGGTAGGCCTGGTGCTGCCGGAACTGGCGGGCAAACTGACCGGCATGGCCGTGCGCGTACCGGTGATCAATGTGTCGCTGGTGGACCTGACCGTACAGTTGAAGAAAGAAGCCACTGCCGAGGAAGTCAACGCGCTGATGAAGGCTGCAAGCCAGCACTCGAAAATTCTCGGTTACAACACGTTGCCGCTGGTTTCCAGCGACTTCAACCACAACCCGCTGTCGTCGATCTTCGACGCCAACCACACCAAAGCCAGCGGCAAACTGCTGAAAGTACTGGCCTGGTACGACAACGAGTGGGGCTTCTCCAACCGTATGCTGGATAACTGCCTGGCGCTGTGTAACGCCGAGTAAGGTTTTTCCGCCCCCTGTAGGAGCTGCCGAAAGCTGCGATCTTTTGATGTGGTTTTTAAGATCAACATCAAAAGATCGCAGCCTTCGGCAGCTCCTACATTTCGATCCGCACAAGACCTTTACCCTTCTTTGACAAATCAAGGCTTGACCATTCAGCTAGATGATAAGCATTATCATTCGCTCGAAATGGATCAGGTTCCCCCGTGAGTCAATCGCGCTTCAACCACGTCTTCCTCACCCAGCGCACTTCGCTGCTGCGTACGCTGGAACGGATGGTCAACAACCACAGCACCGCCGAAGACCTGCTGCAGGAAACCTACCTGCGCGTCACACGGGCGCTGAGCGAGCGTGCCATCGATCACCTTGAACCCTTTGTGTTCCAGACTGCGCGCAACCTGGCGCTGGATCATTTGCGCGCGCGCAAGATTCATTCGCGGACCATGGTTGATGACGTGCCGCAGGACGTGGTGCACAGCGTCGCCGCCCCCGCCAGCAGCGCCGAAGACGCCGCCCACGCCGAACAATTGCTGGAGCGCCTGAACGTGAGCCTCAGTCAACTCAGCCCGCGGCAACAGCAGATATTCATCCTCAGCCGCCTGCACGGACACAGCTACCAGGAAATCGCCGACGAGCTGAATGTCTCCCTCAGCACCGTGCAGAAAGAACTGAAACTGATTATGAGCATTTGCATCGGCGTTGCCGAAAGACACGACAGCAGCGGCAAGCTGTAAGCTTCAAGCTCCAAGTAAAAACGAAAAGCAGTACACGCATCTGGCTTGCAGCTTGCAGCTTGACGCTAGAAACTGCTTCGCCAGAAGCCCGAGGAAACACCGTGACGGACACCCACCGCTCGCCTTCGCCCGAAACGGCGCAGGATGCTGCAAGTGCAATGGACCAGGCCTTGGACTGGCTCATCGTGCTCGGCACTCCGGACGAAGAGCAGACCCGGCAATTTCACGCGTGGCTGGCGGCTGATCCGTTGAATGCCGAGGCGTTCGCCAAGGCCCAGGCGATCTGGGATGGCCCGCAGATTGCCCAGTGCGCACAAAACCTCGCGGCGAAACCTGCAAAAGTCACTGTCCTCCAACGTCTGCGCCCGCACTGGAAACCGCTGGCCACCGCTGCGGTGCTGATTCTCGGCCTGTTCAGTTTCAGCAATCTGCCGATGCGCTTGCAGGCCGATCACCTCACCGTGGTCGGCGAGCGCCAGCGCCTGCAACTGGAGGACGGCTCGAAAGTCCTGCTCAATACCAATTCGGCGTTTTCCAGCACCATCAATGATCAACAACGCGTCGCGCGCTTGTATCAGGGGGAGGCGTTTTTCGAGATTGCCGGCAGCCGCAACCAGCCGCTGGAAATCGATGCCGGGCCGGTCAAGGCCAGTGTGCATGACACTGCATTTGCCGTGCGTTACCTGGACGGCGTGGCGCAGGTCAACGTGCAGCGCGGCGACGTCGATCTGCGCGCCACCCATGACGATGCGCGGGTGCGCCTGTCCGCCGGGGAAAGCATCCGCATCGGCCCCAACGGCTTCGACCGCCCGGCCAAGCTCGACGCGAATACCGATCTGGCCTGGGTTCAGGGCCGCCTGGTGTTCGAGAACTGCCCACTGAATCAGGTGCTGGCCGAACTGCGCCGCTACTACCCGGGCTGGATCATCAACACCAACGAGCAATTGGCCGACGTCAATGTCACCGGCAATTACCGCCTGGACCAACCGCTCGACGTGGTGCGCTCCCTCGCCCACATCACTTCCGCGCGCCTGCAAGAATTCCCGGCGCTGGTGATCCTGAACTAAATGAGAATTATTTTTACTCGATAGCGAAAGCCCGTTCGTCTCGTTATAGCCAATGCAATTGATTCGCATCTTCGGACGTGAATCAGCACCTATAAAGATTCGTGCGACACGGAGCGCTATCGATGTCCTCTCGCCTTACCCGCCAGACTGCTTCCCCTTCCCGCGTATTGTCATTGCTGACCGCCGCCATCCTCATGGCCGGCACCGCACCGCTGATGGCTGCCACCGAACAACCGGCGCGCAACATGGGTGATTATTCGTTCTCGATCGCCCAGCAACCGCTGGTCTCGGCGCTCAACGCCTTCACCGGCGTGACCGGCTGGCAGGTCGGCTTGCCGGCAGAACTGGGTCAGGGCGTGTCGTCGCCGGGCGTGCGTGGTTCGCTGCCACCGGAAAAAGCCCTTGAGCGCTTGTTGGTGGGGACCAACCTGAGCTTCCGCAAACTGAGCAACAACAACGTCGTGCTGGAAAAACGCAGCAGCAGCGGCGCACTGAATCTGGATCAGGTGACCATCAGCGCCACCCGCCAGGAACAGTCGGTCAACAGCGTGCCGGCCACCGTCAGCGTGCAGACCCGCGAGGATCTGGATCGCAACAACGTCAACTCGATCAAGGATCTGGTGCGTTACGAGCCGGGTGTTTCGGTGGGCGGTGCCGGTCAACGTGCCGGCCTGACCGGCTACAACATCCGTGGCATTGACGGTGACCGCGTCCTGACTCAAGTCGACGGCGTGCAAGTGCCGGACAGCTTTTTCAACGGCCCTTACGCACAGACCAACCGCAATTACGTCGACCCGGAAATCGTCAAACGCGTGGAAATTCTCCGTGGCCCGGCGTCGGTGCTGTACGGCAGCAATGCAATTGGCGGCGCCGTCAGCTACTACACCCTCGACCCGGACGACATCATCAAGCCTGGCCAGGACGTCGGCGCACGTCTGAAAACCGGTTACAGCTCGGCCGACGACAGCTGGCTGACCTCCGGCACCGTTGCCGGGCGCACCGGCGACTTCGATGGTTTGCTGCACCTGAGCCAGCGCAACGGCCATGAAACCGAGTCCTACGGCGAAACCGGTGGCACCGGCCTGAACCGCACCGAGGCCAACCCGGAAGATGTGCGCACCACCAACGTGCTGGCCAAACTCGGCTGGAACTACGCTGACGACGCGCGCTTCGGCCTGACCTACGAACACTACAAAGACGATCGCGACACCAACCAGTTGAGCGCCGTCGGTGGCCCGTTCAACGCTGGACGCGGGTTTGGTTTCTACAAGGCGCGCACCGGCAACGACACCGTCACGCGCGAGCGTTTTGGCCTGGAGCACCGCTTCGCACTGGACACTGCGCTGGCCGACAACATCAAGTGGTCGCTCAACTACCAGATCGCCAAGACCGACCAGAGCACCCAGGAAATCTACGCACCGTCGCGTACCGTACTGCGCAACCGCGACACCAATTACAAAGATCGCCAATGGGTGTTCGATGCGCAGGCTGACAAGTCGTTTGCCATCGCCGACACCGATCACACCGTTACCTACGGCACGACCATCAAGCAGGACAAAGTCACCGGATTGCGCACCGGCAACGGCACCTGCCTGACCGTCAGCGGCGCATGCCGCGTGATCGGTGCGCCAAGCGCCGCCGACACCTTGAAACCGGCCAGCGACTTCCCGGACCCGACCATCAACAGCTACAGCCTGTTCGCTCAGGATCAGATCAGCTGGGGTAACTGGACGTTCCTGCCGGGCGCACGTTACGACTACACCGAACTCAAGCCGCACATCACCGATGAGTTCCTCGCCACTGCCGACCAAAGTGGTAACGGTGAGGTCAGCGACAAGAAGAAAACCTGGCATCGTCTGTCGCCGAAGTTCGGCACCACCTACAGCTTTAACGATCACTACACCTGGTACGGCCAGTACGCCGAAGGCTTCCGCACGCCGACCGCCAAGGCCTTGTACGGTCGATTTGAAAACCTCGCGGGCGGCTATCAGGTCGCGCCGAACCCGGACCTTGAACCGGAAAAAAGCAAAAGCTATGAAACCGGTCTGCGTGGCCAATTTGCAGCGGGCACGTTCGACGTCGCGGTGTTCTACAACAAGTACCGTGATTTCATCGATGAGAACGCCATCACCCCCGGCTATACCGAGACCACGTTCCAGAGCAACAACATCAAACACGCCACCATCAAAGGTGTTGAGCTCAAAGGTCGCCTGAACCTCGACACCTTTGGCGCGCCGACCGGCCTCTACACCCAAGGCTCAATGGCGTACCTGTACGGGCGCAACGACGACAGCGGCCAGCCACTGAACAGCGTCAATCCGCTGACCGGCGTGTTCGGTCTCGGTTATGACCAGGACAACTACGGTGCGCTGCTGAGCTGGACGCTGGTCAAGCGCAAGGATCGTGTCGACAGCACTCAGTTCAAGACACCGGACGGCACCAGCACCCAGTTCAAGACCCCGGGATATGGCGTGCTCGACCTGGCCGGCTTCTACAAAGTCACCGACGACGTGACCGTCAATGCCGGCCTCTACAACCTGACCGACAAGAAGTACTGGCAGTGGGATGACGTGCGCGGTTACGACAGCGTCGGCGAAGCCTCGGTGACGCAACCGGCCAACCTTGATCGCCTGACCCAGCCGGGCCGCAACTTCGCGATCAATCTGGTCTGGGACATCTGATCCGCACGGCCCTGCGACGCGCGCATTGATCAGCGCGTCGCGGGGTTTTTTTTACGGTTCGGCACCTGCCCGTTCGTCTCGTTATCAAGCGCCTCTTTTATCAAGGACCTCTCATGACCACTTCGGAAAAAGCCCTGCGTTCACAACGCCTGAACCAGATCACTCACGAGCCGCACAGCAAGCTCGACGCCCTGGTCAAGGCTCACGCGCCGTTCGAAACCCGCGCCAGTTTTGCGCGCTTCGTCGTCGCGCAATATCTGTTTCAGTCGGAACTGGTCGACCTCTATAACAACGCCGAACTGACGGCCATCGTCCCGGATCTGCCGGCCCGTTGCCGCGCTGCAGCGGCCAAGGCTGACCTGGCGGACCTGGACACTGAAGTCCCGGCCCCCGTGGCTGGCGCCGTGAAAAATCCGGGCAAGGCCCGGGCTTTGGGCTGGCTGTTCGTCTCCGAAGGTTCGAAGCTTGGCGCAGCGTTCCTGATCAAGCGCGCCGTGGCGCTGGAGCTGAGCGAAACCTTCGGCGCCCGGCACTTGGGCGAGCCCGAGGGCGGTCGTGCCGAAGGCTGGAAAAGCTTCGTGCGCACCCTCGACTCGCTGCAATTCACGGCCGAAGAGGAAGCCGAAGTCGAGCAAGGCGCGCTGGATGCATTCAACCGCTTCACCGTGCTGCTGGAACAGGCTTACGCAACCGAAGCCGAGCCGGCCTGATCCAGCACAAATCCCCTTGTAGGAGTGAGCCTGCTCGCGATGGCGGTGTATCAGTCGACATTGATGTTGCATGACCGGACGCCATCGCGAGCAGGCTCACTCCTACAGGGGAACTGTGTAAGCCTGTAAGATCCCGATTCCGCTTCAGAAGCCACCGCTGAGCCCATGCCGCAACCCGCCTCCTCCAAACTCGCCCGTCTGCTGTTCGGCCTGCTGGCCTACGTCAGCCTCGGCATCGGCCTGATTGCCATCGTCGTGCCAGGCTTGCCGACCACCGAGTTCATCCTGCTTGCCGCCTGGGCCGCCACGCGCAGCTCGCCACGCCTGAGCGCCTGGCTGGAAAACCATCGGCTGTTCGGGCCGATCCTGAGCAACTGGCGCAACGGCAAGATCATCGCGCGCAAGGCCAAGGTCAGCGCCACGATCAGCATGCTGCTGTGTGCGACGCTGATGCTGGTGATGCTTGATCACGGCTGGCCGGTGTACCTGGCGATTGCCGGCATGACCCTGGGCAACCTGTGGATCTGGTCGCGCCCGGAAGCCATCACCTCCTCCTCCTGACTTCACAGCCCCTCTGTGGCGAGGGAGCTTGCTCCCGCTCGGCGGCAAAACCGTCGCAAAACCTTTGCACAGGGTGACTCGACAAGAATGCAGCGGAGCGCTTCGCACTCCAGCGGGAGCAAGCTCCCTCGCCACAAAAGCCTCATCACCCCACAAGCACTCCGTCATTCATCAGGCTGAAACTTCCCTGTAATTAATCGCCTTTTCAGCACAATCCCCTGCGCAAACGTTTTGCGCTGACCGTTCGTCGGCAAGGGCCTCATGCGCCCTCGCCCGGCGCCGATGAGCATTGAATGGCGCTGAATGGATTTGGCGAACCGGTTACTCCGCCCGGGCCACCTGCTCATTCATTCACGAGATCGCCCCATGTTCGACTCTCTCTCCATTCGCCTGAAAATCGTCCTGCTCTCCGGTCTGTGTCTGCTCGGTGTGGTTGCGCTGATCGTCGGCATGAACATTTACCAGACCAACCAGAACGACGAACTGGTCAGCGACTCGAGCAACAAGCTGCTCACCGCCAGTGTGCAGAACCTGTTGCAGGCCAAGGCGGCCGAGCAGGCGGTGCGGGTGCAGAAGACGTTTGGCGAAAGCCTGACGGTGATCACCGCCCTGGCCGATCAGATCAAGGACATGCGCGTGATGGCCGCCAAGCGTGCGCTGGACGCTGGCGCCCTGCGTGAAGAGTTGAACCTGAGCCTGAAAACCGCGTTCGAGCGCAACGACAAGGTGCTCGGTATCTGGCTCGCCTTCGAACCCAACGGCCTCGATGGCAAGGACAGCGAATTCGTCAACGATGCCGCGCGCCAGTCCAACGAAGCCGGGCGCTTTGCGACGTATTGGAGCCGCGCTGCCGGTTCTGCGCTGAACACGATCATGGTCGAAGAAGACATGACCAAGACCACCCTCAGCCTCAGCGGCACGCCGTACAACAGCTGGTACACCTGCCCTCGCGACAACAAGCGCACCTGCCTGCTCGACCCGTATGCCGATACCGTGGGCACCAAGGAAATGTTGATGACCACCATTTCCGTGCCGCTGATCGTCGACGGCAAGGCCATCGGCGTGGTCGGTGTCGACATCGCCCTCGATGCCCTGCAAGCGGCGGCCGTGGAGTCCCAGCGCAACCTGTTCAACAACGCCGGGCACATGCTGATCGTCTCCGGCAGCGGCGTGCTCGGTGCCGACAGTTCCGATGCAACCAAGGTCGGCAAAAAGATCAGCGACACCCTTGGCGCCGACGGCAAAGACCTGCTGCAACTGGTCAGCAGCGGCACGCCGAAGATTCTCGAACAGGGCGACTTGATTCGCGCCGTGTATCCGGTCGATCCGATTGGCAACTCACGGGCCTGGGGCGTGGTCATCGACCTGCCGAAACAGGTGCTGCTGGCCGATTCGGTCAAGCTGCAAGCGGTGCTCGACGATGCTCAGGAAACCGGCGTGTTTACCGCATTGGCAGTGGCAGTGGTGGCCGGTCTGATTGGCCTGCTGCTGATCTGGCTCACCGCTTCCGGCGTCACGCGCCCGATCAACAGCGTTGCCGAGATGCTGAAAAACATTGCCAGCGGTGAAGGCGATCTGACCCAGCGCCTGAACTACAGCAAGCAAGATGAACTGGGCGAACTGGTGAACTGGTTCAACCGCTTCCTCGACAAGCTGCAACCGACCATCGCCCAGATCAAGCAGAGCATCACCGAGGCCCGTGGCACCGCCGACCAGTCTTCGGAAATCGCCCGCCAGACCAGCGAGGGCATGCAGGTGCAGTTCCGCGAAATCGACCAGGTCGCCACCGCGTCCAACGAAATGAGCGCCACCGCCCACGACGTCGCCAACAGTGCCTCGAACGCGGCCAACGCCGCCAAGGGCGCCGATCAGTCGGCCAAGGACGGCATGTCGATCATCGAACGCAGCACCCGCGACATCAATCAACTGGCCGACGAAGTCAGCAAAGCGGTGACCGAAGTCGAAGCGCTGGCAGTCAACAGCGAGCAGATCGGCTCGGTGCTGGAAGTGATCCGCAGCATCGCCGAACAGACCAACCTGCTGGCCCTCAACGCCGCCATCGAAGCGGCCCGCGCCGGTGAGAGCGGGCGTGGTTTCGCGGTGGTCGCCGATGAAGTGCGCAACCTCGCCAAGCGCACCCAGGATTCGGTGGAAGAAATCCGCATCGTCATCGAGCGCATCCAGACCGGCACCCGAGGCGTGGTCGCGACCATGCATTCGAGCCAGACCCAGGCCCACAACAACGCCGGGCAGATCCGTCAGGCGGTGGATGCGCTGGGCAAGATCAGCGATGCGGTGACGGTGATCAGCGACATGAACCTGCAGATCGCCAGCGCCGCCGAACAGCAAAGCGCCGTGGCGGAAGAGGTCAACCGCAACGTCTCGGCGATTCGCACCGTCACCGAAACATTGACCGAGCAAGCCACTGAATCGGCGGCGATCAGCAGTCAGCTCAATGCCCTGGCGAGCCAGCAGATGAAGCTGATGGATCAGTTCCGCGTCTAGCAAACCTGCAAAAAAACCTGTGGGAGCGAGCCTGCTCGCGAAGACGGCAGCACATACAACATTAATGTGACTGATCCACCGCATTCGCGAGCAGGCTCGCTCCCACAGAGGTAAGTGTTCACCCACTAGCGTTTTCATCTGGCCCGACATTCTTTTGCACTATCATCGCCCTCTCTCCCGGAGGGCCGTCGATGACTGATTTACTCACGTCCATTCAAGCCGCACTCGGCTTGCCCCACACGCCGATTCCGTTCACCGGCAGCGGCGCGCTGCCCTCGGCGTTCGCCGTCACCGACCTGGCCTGCGCCAGCATTGGCGCTGCCGGGCAGGCCGTCGCCGAGCTGCTCCGACAGCAGACCGGGCACGTGCCCGCTGTCGAAGTCGACCGAAGGCTGGCTTCGTTCTGGTTCGCCACCTCACTGCGCCCGATTGGCTGGGAAGTCCCGCCGCTGTGGGATCCGGTCGCCGGCGATTACGCGACCCGGGACGGCTGGATCCGCCTGCACACCAACGCCCCGCACCACCGCGCCGCTGCTGAAAGTGTGCTGGGTGCCTGCGCCGACCGTGCCGCGATGGCGGCGAAAGTCGCGCAATGGAGCAGTGCCGAGCTGGAGCAAGCGGTGGTCGAGGCCAAGGGCTGCGCCGCCCAAATGCGCAGTTGGGCACAGTGGCAGCAGCACCCGCAGGGGCTGGCGGTGAATGCCGAACCGCTGGTGCACTTCACTGCTGATCACGACGAAATCGCGTCATCGTGGTCCGGTTCGCAGACGCAACCGCTGGCCGGCCTCAAGGTGCTGGACTTGACCCGGGTGCTCGCCGGCCCCACCGCCAGCCGTTTTCTCGCCGGCCTCGGTGCCAATGTGCTGCGCATCGATCCGCCGAGCTGGAACGAACCGGGCGTGGTGCCGGAAGTCACCCTCGGCAAACGCTGCGCACGGCTTGATCTGCATGCTCCGGCGGATCGCGCGCTGTTTGAAAACCTGTTGAAGGGCGCCGACATTCTGCTGCACGGCTACCGCGCCGACGCCCTGGAACGCCTTGGCTTCGGTGCCGAGCGCCGCCGGCAACTGGCGCCGGGGCTGATCGATGTCTGCCTCAACGCCTACGGCTGGAGTGGCCCATGGCAGAACCGCCGTGGCTTCGACAGCCTGGTGCAGATGAGCAGCGGCATCGCCGAGGCCGGACAGCGCTGGAAGCACGCTGACAAACCCACGCCGCTGCCGGTGCAGGCACTGGATCATGCGACCGGGTATCTGATGGCGGCGAGTGTGATCCGTCTTCTGACGGAACGTTTAAAGACCGGCCGGGGCGGTTCGGCGCGTTTGTCATTGGCGCGAACTGCCAAGCTGTTGATCGAACAGGGACCGGGGCCCAACGAAGCCCTGCGCGCCGAGGATGAGCAGGATCAAAACCCTCGGGTGGAACAGACCCCGTGGGGGCCGGCGCACCGCTTGCTGGCACCCGTGACGATCAGCGGGACGCCGCTGCACTGGGCGCTGCCGGCCACTGAATTGGGTTCACATCGCCCGCAGTGGTGAATTTGAAACCGCTATCGCGAGCAGGCTCACGCCCACATTTGCAATGTATTCCCCTGTGGGAGCGAGCCTGCTCGCGAAGAGGTTCGCACTGACACCAACGAGTCAGGATCAACCTGACTCACAACGACAGCACCCCGCTGTACAAACCGTATGCCGCCAACCCTGCCCCAATGACCACGGCAGTAAAAATCCCTTTCTCGACAGGGGTGAACAACGGCTCGCCCTGCTCATGTTTGGCCTTGGCAAACAGCACCACCCCTGGCGCATACAGCAGCGCCGACAGCAGCAAATACTTGACTCCGCCGGCATACAACAACCACACCGCATAACACAGGGCGATGCCGCCGATCAGCAGGTCCTTGGTGCGTTCGGCCGAGGCGTGTTCATAGGTTTCGCCGCGTCCGCTGAGCAACACCGCGTAAGCTGCCGACCACAGGTACGGCACCAGAATCATCGAAGAGGCAAGGTAAATCAGGCTGGTGTAGGTGCCGGCGGAGAACAGCGTGATCAGCAGGAAAATCTGAATCATCACGTTGGTCAGCCACAGCGCATTGACCGGCACATGGTTGGCGTTTTCCTTTTTCAGAAACGCCGGCATGGTCTTGTCCTTGGCCGTGGCAAACAGGATCTCGGCGCACAGCAGCGCCCACGACAGCAACGCGCCGAGCAGCGACACCGCCAGGCCGAGGCTGATCAGCAGCGCGCCCCATGGCCCGACGATGTGTTCCAGCACCGCCGCCAGCGATGGATTCTGCAGTTTCGCCAGTTCCGGCTGGCTCATGATCCCCAGCGACAACACATTGACCAGCACCAGCAGCGCCAGCACGCCGATAAAACCGATCACCGTGGCACGGCCGACATCGCTGCGTTTCTGCGCCCGCGCCGAGTACACGCTGGCGCCCTCGATGCCGATGAACACGAACACCGTTACCAGCATCATGTTGCGCACCTGATCCATCACCCCGCCGAAGCTCGGGTTGCTGCGGCCCCAGATGTCGCGGGTGAAGATGTCGGCCTTGAACGCCACCGCCGCAATGACGATGAACATGATCAGCGGCACGATCTTGGCGACCGTGGTCACCTGATTGATGAACGCCGCCTCCTTGATCCCGCGCATCACCAGAAAATGCACGGCCCACAGCAGCACCGACGCGCAACCGATGGCGACCGGCGTGTTGCCCTGGCCGAACACCGGGAAGAAATAACCGAGGGTGCTGAACAGCAATACGAAATAACCGACGTTGCCCAGCCAGGCGCTGATCCAGTAACCCCAGGCGGACGAGAAACCCATGTAGTCGCCGAATCCGGCCTTGGCGTAGGCGTAGACGCCGGAGTCCAGTTCGGGCTTGCGGTTGGCCAGGGTCTGGAACACGAAGGCCAGGGTCAGCATGCCGATGGCGGTGATGCCCCAACCGATCAGGATCGCCCCGGCATCGGCGCGGGCGGCCATATTTTGTGGCAGGGAAAAAATCCCTCCTCCAATCATCGAACCCACCACCAGGGCGATCAACGCACCCAGTCGCAGCTTTTGCGTCGGTTGCGACATTCTTGTCTCCCTTAATTTATTTGTAACAACTATTAACTAAACGGCTAATACCGAATCACGTTTATCAAGTAATGCCGAGAAACACCCTCTTATATATAGCGACTGATGCTAACGGCTATCACGCCTAGACAGTTTTGTTGGCGAATCCTGATAAATCAATTCTGTACTGAAAACAGACGCCGAAATTTGCCAAAAGCTGAAAAAGAACTAGCGTGTTAATTCCATAGTAATAAGACCAATTCCCAACCACATCAGGCAAAACCCTCTAGGACGGGCTTTCCAGGCAATAGCGTTATGCCTCCAGTTGTTTCATAAGTCATTCATTAACAATGGAATGTGGCCATGCACTGATCTACGTCAGCTGATTGAACAGACAACAGATCTACGCTGTGAACTCTTCTCTCCTGCAATGGAGTCATGCAATGTCTGAAGCTCCCGGAAAACTACGACTAGGTGCACTGGTTGCCTTGGTAGTCGGCTCAATGATCGGTGGCGGGATATTTTCTTTGCCACAAAACATGGCCGCCAGCGCCGACGTCGGCGCGGTGCTGATTGGTTGGGCCATCACCGCTGTCGGCATGCTCACCCTCGCTTTTGTTTTTCAGACCCTCGCCAATCGCAAGCCCGATCTGGACGGCGGTGTCTACGCCTATGCCAAGGCCGGATTCGGCGATTACATGGGTTTCTCGTCCGCCTGGGGTTACTGGATCAGCGCCTGGCTGGGCAACGTCGGTTACTTTGTTCTGTTGTTCAGCACCCTCGGTTATTTCTTTCCGGTGTTCGGCGAAGGCAACACGGTGGCGGCGGTCATCGGCGCATCCGTGCTGCTGTGGGCCGTGCACTTTCTGGTGCTGCGCGGGATCAAGGAGGCGGCCTTCATCAACCTGGTGACCACCGTCGCCAAGGTCGTGCCGCTGCTGCTGTTCGTATTGATCGCGCTCTTCGCGTTCAAACTGGACATCTTCACCGCCGACATCTGGGGCGTGAAAAACCCTGATCTGGGCAGCGTGATGAACCAGGTGCGCAACATGATGCTGGTCACCGTGTGGGTGTTCATAGGCATCGAGGGCGCGAGCATCTTCTCGGCCCGCGCCGAAAAACGCTCGGACGTGGGTAAAGCCACCGTCATCGGTTTCATCACCGTGCTGCTGTTCCTGGTGCTGGTCAACGTGCTGTCGCTGGGCATCATGACTCAGCCGGAACTGGCGAAACTGCAGAACCCGTCGATGGCCGCCGTGCTCGAGCACGTGGTCGGTCACTGGGGTGCGGTGCTGATCAGTGTCGGTCTGATCATCTCGTTGCTGGGCGCTCTGCTGTCGTGGGTGCTGCTGTGCGCGGAGATCATGTTCGCCGCCGCCAAAGACCACACCATGCCGGAGTTCCTGCGCAAGGAAAACGCCAACCACGTACCGGTCAACGCCCTGTGGCTGACCAACGCGATGGTGCAGGTGTTCCTGATCATCACCCTGTTCTCGGCCAGCACTTACCTGTCGCTGATCTACCTCGCCACCTCGATGATTCTGGTGCCGTACCTGTGGTCGGCGGCCTACGCCCTGCTGCTGGCGGTGCGCGGCGAAACCTATGAGGGCTTCGCGGCCGAGCGGCGCAAGGACCTGATCATTGGCGGCATCGCCCTGATCTATGCGGTCTGGCTGCTGTACGCCGGCGGGGTGAAATACCTGCTGCTCTCCGCCCTGCTGTACGCCCCCGGCGCGATCCTGTTCGCCAAGGCCAAGCTCGAACTCAAACAAGCGGTTTTCACCAACGTCGAGAAGCTGATTTTCGCTGCGGTGGTCGTCGGTGCCCTGGTGGCAGCCTACGGTCTCTACGACGGCTTCCTGACTCTGTAACCCCTGATTGTTTTGTTATCTGGAGGATCTGAAATGACCACGGAAAAAGTTAAGTACGGCGTCCATTCCGAAGCCGGCAAACTGCGCAAAGTCATGGTTTGCTCCCCAGGCTTGGCCCACCAGCGGCTGACCCCGAACAACTGCGATGAACTGCTGTTCGACGACGTGCTGTGGGTCGCCCAGGCCAAACGCGACCACTTCGACTTCGTGACCAAAATGCGTGAGCGCGGCATCGACGTGCTGGAAATGCACAACCTGCTGACCGACATCGTCGCCATCCCGGAAGCGCTGGACTGGATTCTTGATCGCAAGGTCACCGCCGATTCGGTGGGCCTGGGCCTGATCAGCGAAGTCAAATCCTGGCTGAAAAGCCTTGAGCCACGGCACATCGCCGAATACCTGATTGGTGGCGTGTCCGCCGATGATCTGCCGGACAGCTTCGGTGGCAAGACCATCCAGATGTTCCGCGACTTTCTCGGCCACTCGAGCTTCATCCTGCCGCCGCTGCCGAATACCCAGTTCACCCGCGACACTACCTGCTGGATCTACGGCGGCGTCACCCTGAACCCGATGTACTGGCCGGCGCGCCGTCAGGAAACCCTGCTGACCACCGCCATCTACAAATTCCACCCGCAGTTCACTAACGCCGATTTCGAGATCTGGTACGGCGACCCGGACAAGGACCACGGCAGCTCGACCCTGGAAGGCGGCGACGTGATGCCGATCGGCAACGGCGTGGTGTTGATCGGTATGGGCGAACGCTCATCCCGGCAGGCCATCGGCCAACTGGCGCTGAACCTGTTCAAGAACAAGGCCGTGGAAAAAGTCATCGTCGCCGGCCTGCCGAAGTCCCGCGCGGCGATGCACCTGGACACCGTGTTCAGCTTCTGCGATCGCGACCTCGTGACGATTTTCCCGGAAGTGGTGAACCAGATCGTCGCCTTCACCCTGCGGCCTGACGAAAGCAAACAGGGCGGCATCGACATTCGCCGCGAAGAAACCAACTTCCTCGACACCGTCGCCAAAGCCCTCAACCTGCCGAAGCTGCGCGTGGTGGAAACCGGCGGCAACAGCTTCGCCGCCGAACGCGAACAATGGGACGACGGTAACAACGTGGTGGCCGTGGAACCGGGCGTGGTCATCGGCTACGACCGCAACACCTACACCAACACCCTGCTGCGCAAGGCCGGCGTGGAGGTCATCACCATCAGCGCCGGTGAACTGGGCCGCGGCCGTGGCGGCGGCCACTGCATGACCTGCCCGATCATCCGCGACCCGATCGATTACTAACTTTTTTCTTAACACGACCCGGCGCTGTGAAAGCGTAGCGAGCGAAGGAAAGACAAGGCAAAAACAGGCGAGGAAGCGGAGTTTACTGGTTGTAAATGAGCATTCCGAGCCTGTTTTTAACGCAGTATTTCCGAGCGCAGTAGCTTTCACAGTGTCGGGCAAGGAGATCCATCATGGCTTTTAATATTCACAACCGTAACCTGCTCAGCCTGGAACACCACACTCCACGTGAGCTGCGTTACCTGCTCGACCTGTCCCGCGACCTGAAACGCGCCAAGTACACCGGCACAGAGCAGCAACACCTGAAGGGCAACAACATCGCCCTGATCTTCGAAAAAACCTCGACCCGTACCCGCTGCGCGTTCGAAGTGGCGGCCTACGACCAAGGCGCCAACGTCACCTACATCGACCCGAACTCCTCGCAGATCGGCCACAAGGAAAGCATGAAAGACACGGCCCGCGTGCTGGGTCGCATGTATGACGCCATCGAGTACCGTGGCTTCAAACAGGAAATCGTCGAAGAACTGGCGAAGTTCGCTGGCGTGCCGGTGTTCAACGGCCTGACCGATGAATATCACCCGACCCAAATGATCGCCGACGTGCTGACCATGCGTGAGCACGCCGACAAGCCGATCCACGAGATCAGCTACGCCTACCTCGGCGATGCGCGTAACAACATGGGTAATTCGCTGCTGCTGGTCGGCGCCAAACTCGGCATGGACGTGCGCATCTGCGCGCCGAAAGCGCTGTGGCCGCATGACGATCTGGTCGAGCGCTGCCACAAATACGCGGAAGAAAGCGGCGCACGCATCACCCTGACCGAGGATCCGAAAGCCGCGGTCAAAGGCGTCGACTTCATCCACACCGATGTCTGGGTGTCGATGGGCGAACCGGTGGAGGCGTGGGCCGAGCGTATCCAGCAACTGCTGCCGTACCAGGTCAACAAAGAGCTGATGAAGGCCACCGGCAACCCACGCACCAAGTTCATGCACTGCCTGCCGGCGTTCCACAACAGCGACACCAAGGTCGGCAAACAGATCGCCGAACAGTATCCGCACTTGGCCAACGGCATCGAAGTGACCGACGACGTGTTCGAGTCGCCAGCCTGCATCGCCTTCGAGCAAGCGGAAAACCGCATGCACACCATCAAGGCGATCCTGGTCTCGACCCTGGCTGATCTATAAAAGCTGATCGGGATTTCCTGATCGACCACTGACCTGTAGGAGCTGCCGAAGGCTGCGATCTTTTGATCTGTTTTTCTACAATCAAAGTCAAAAGATCGCAGCCTTCGGCAGCTCCTACAGGGGTTAACGAACTCTGAAAGGATTGCACCATGCGTATCGTCGTAGCTCTGGGCGGTAACGCCCTGCTCCGCCGTGGCGAACCGATGACCGCTGACAACCAGCGCGCCAACATCCGCATCGCCACCGAGCAAATCGCCAAGATCCATCCCGGCAACCAACTGGTCATCGCCCACGGCAATGGCCCGCAAGTCGGCCTGCTGTCGCTGCAAGCGGCGGCCTATACCTCCGTCACCCCTTACCCGCTGGACGTGCTCGGCGCCGAAACCGAAGGCATGATCGGCTACATCATCGAACAGGAACTGGGCAACCTGCTGGACTTCGAAGTGCCGTTCGCCACCCTGCTGACCCAGGTCGAAGTCGACGCCAACGATCCGGCCTTCAAAAACCCGACCAAACCGATCGGCCCGGTCTACGAGAAGGCCGAAGCCGAAAAACTCGCCGCCGAAAAAGGCTGGGCCATCGCGGCGGACGGCGACAAGTTCCGCCGCGTGGTCGCCAGTCCACGGCCGAAACGCATCTTCGAAATCCGTCCGATCAAGTGGCTGCTGGACAAGGGCAGCATCGTCATCTGCGCCGGTGGCGGCGGCATCCCGACCATGTACGACGAGCACCGCCACCTAAAAGGCATCGAGGCGGTGATCGACAAGGACCTGTGCTCCTCGCTGCTCGCCGAGCAACTGGAGGCCGACTTGCTGGTGATCGCCACCGACGTCAACGCGGCGTTCATCGATTTCGGCAAACCGAGCCAGAAAGCCATCGCCGAGGCGCATCCGGATGAACTCGAACGATTGGGTTTTGCCGCGGGGTCCATGGGACCAAAGGTTCAGGCAGCCTGCGAATTCGCGCGCCATACTGGCAAGGTTGCGGTGATCGGCTCGCTGGCGGACATCGAAGCCATCGTCCAGGGCACCGCCGGTACTCGCGTCAGCACCGCGAAGCCGGGCATCAGCTATCGATAATTAGAAACTCCGGGGGCAGACTCAGGGTCTGCCCTTCTCCCATGCCTTGAAAGGAGAAACCCATGGCCCAGTTTGAACCCGGTCATTTGCATATCGAGCGGCACGCGTTGACCGACGACGACGTCAACTACAACGTGTGCCTCGACTATGAAATGTTCACCGATCCGGAAAAAGGCAAAGGGATGCAGTTCACTCTGCATGGAAAAATGCAGGGCAAAGACGTGAAGGAAACGTTTTTCCTGCCCAAGGAAGAGGTTTACAACTTCGCCCGCGACGTGACCCGGATCGCCGAAAAATACGGGATTCCCAAGACCCACAGCCAGATCAGCTCGGTTCACAAACATTACGACATGATGTTTGAAGACATCCGCAAGCAGTTGGATATGCATTCCGGTGATCCGGTCAATCTTGAGCACTTCGAATAACCCCGGAATCAAAAGCTCGCAGCCTTCGGCAGCGCCTGCATTTATCGCGTTTCTCTGTAGGAGCTGCCGAAGGCTGCGATCTTTTGATCTGATTTCACCATTGCCCCGCCCCAAGGCATACTTGCCACCCTCCGCTCTGCAGAACACTGAACCGCCCCATGCGTATCCACGTCAGCTTCATCGACCGCGTCGGCATCACCCAGGAAGTCCTGGCTATCCTCGGTGGGCGCAATCTCAATCTGGATGCCGTGGAGATGATCCCGCCCAACGTCTACATCGACGCCCCGACGTTGAGCCCGCAAGTGCTCGAAGAACTCAAAGATGCGTTGTTTCGGGTGCGCGGTGTAGAAGCGATCACCGTGGTCGACATCCTCCCCGGTCAGCGTCGGCACTTGCAACTCGATGCCCTGCTCGCGGCGATGACCGATCCGGTGCTGGCGCTCGACAGCGCGGGCAAGGTGCTGCTGGCCAACCCGGCATTGATTGCGTTGTACGGCCGCGAACCGGCGGGCGAAAGCGTGTCTGAGCTGTTCAACGATCCCGGCCTGCTCGACACTCTGCTCGAACAAGGCTTTCGCCTGCCGCTGCGGGAAATCACCGTCAACGGCCAGACTTTGCTGCTGGACGCCACGCCGATCACTGACGCTGGCGCCCTGCTCACCTTGTATCAACCGAACCGCATCGGCGAACAACTCTCGGCGTTGCACCACGACCATGCTGAAGGTTTCGATGCGCTGCTCGGCGAATCCCCGGCGATCCGCACCCTCAAGGCCCGCGCACAACGGGTCGCGGCCCTTGATGCACCGCTGCTGATTCAAGGCGAAACCGGCACCGGTAAAGAGCTGGTGGCCCGTGCCTGCCACGCCATCAGTGCGCGGCACAGTGCGCCGTTCCTGGCCTTGAACTGCGCGGCGCTGCCGGAGAACCTCGCCGAGAGCGAACTGTTCGGCTACGCTCCCGGTGCCTTCACAGGCGCACAACGAGGCGGCAAACCGGGGCTGATGGAACTGGCCAACCAGGGCACGGTGTTCCTCGACGAGATCGGCGAGATGTCGCCGTACTTGCAGGCCAAGTTATTGCGTTTTCTGAATGACGGCAGTTTCCGTCGGGTCGGCGGTGATCGCGAGGTCAAGGTCAACGTGCGGATCCTCAGCGCCACCCACCGCGACCTGGAAAAAATGGTCAGCGAAGGCCTGTTCCGCGAAGACCTGTTCTATCGCCTCAATGTGCTCAACGTCGAAGTGCCGCCACTGCGCGAACGCGGTCAGGACATCCTGCTGCTGGCGCGCTATTTCATGCAGCAGGCCTGCGCGCAGATCCAGCGTCCGGTCTGCCGCCTCGCCCCCGGTACCTATCCGGCGCTGCTCGGCAATCGCTGGCCGGGCAACGTGCGGCAACTGCAGAACGTGATCTTCCGCGCCGCCGCGATCTGCGAAAGCAGCCTGGTCGATATCGGTGATCTCGACATCGCCGGCACCTCCGTGGCGCGCCAGACCGACAGCGACGTCGACAGCCTCGAACAAGCCGTCGAGTCGTTCGAAAAGTCGCTGCTGGAAAAGCTCTACGTCAGCTACCCCTCCACCCGCCAACTGGCCAGCCGACTGCAAACCTCGCACACGGCGATTGCCCATCGCCTGCGCAAGTACGGCATTCCCAACAAACCCTGAAGACAATGCAAATTCCCCGTGTGGGAAATACCCCCTGTGGGAGCGAGCCTGCTCGCGAAAGCGGTATATCAGCAAAATCATTGTCGACTGACACACCCTCTTCGCGAGCAGGCTCGCTCCCACAAGGTTATGTGGCGGATTCGAAATCCGTTCAAAAACGACCTCCATCTGTACTGAAAGCGCTACAGCGGAACGATATCGCTACACCCTCCTCCGATCACCGCTGTGCAAGGCTTTGATCCGCTTCAGCTTTTCTCTTTGCCCCAAGCTGTAGCGATTTCGCTACAGGGGCTCGATTCCCAACACTCCCCAAGATAGCTAACCGTATGATTTATATAGATAAATCCAAGATGGCCGCGTTCTTGCTAAGTAACCGCTCATAAAATCAGGGCTTTCCCGCCCAAGCCTTCCACCGCGTCCACCAGACGAGTCTGGCCCCTTAGGAGTTTCCATGAGCGAGTTGCGTTTTACTGAAGATCACGAATGGCTGCGCACTGAAGCTGACGGCAGCGTTACGGTCGGCATCACCGCTTTCGCGCAGAACGCCCTGGGCGACGTGGTGTTCGTGCAACTGCCTGAACTGCAGGCTTATGAAAAAGGCGCTGAAGCCGCCACCGTGGAATCGGTAAAAGCCGCCAGCGGCGTGTACATGCCGCTGGACGGTGACGTGCTGGAAGTGAACCCGGCACTGGAAGATGCCCCGGAACTGGTCAACGAAGATCCGCTGGGCGAAGGCTGGTTCTTCCGCTTCCAGCCAAGCGACGCCGCCGCTGTCGGCAAACTGCTGGATCAGGACGCCTACGACCGTCTGATCAAAGCCCAAGCCGAAGCCTGAGGAACACCGACATGACTCAAGTAAACCTTGGCACCGCCAACGAATTCATCGCCCGTCACATCGGCCCGCGCGCCGGTGACGAGCAAGCCATGCTCAACAGCCTCGGTTTCGATTCGCTCGAAGCCCTGAGCGCCAGCGTCATCCCGGAAAGCATCAAGGGCACCAGCGTGCTCGGCATGGACGACGGCCTCAGCGAAGCCGACGCCCTGGCGATGATCAAATCCATCGCCGGCAAAAACCAGTTGTTCAAGACCTACATCGGCCAGGGCTACTACAACTGCCACACGCCGTCGCCGATCCTGCGCAATCTGCTGGAAAACCCGGCCTGGTACACCGCTTACACCCCGTACCAGCCGGAAATCTCCCAGGGCCGTCTCGAAGCGCTGCTGAACTTCCAGACGATGATCAGCGACCTCACCGGCCTGCCGATCGCCAACGCCTCCTTGCTCGACGAAGCCACCGCCGCTGCCGAAGCCATGACCTTCTGCAAACGCCTGAGCAAGAACAAGGGCAGCCATCAATTCTTCGCCTCGATCCACAGCCACCCGCAAACCCTCGACGTGCTGCGCACCCGTGCCGAGCCGCTGGGCATTGAAGTGGTTGTCGGCGATGAGCGCGAACTGACCGACGTCACTCCGTTCTTCGGTGCGCTGCTGCAATACCCGGCGAGCAACGGTGACCTGTTCGACTATCGCGAACTGACCGAGCGCTTCCACGCCGCCAACGCGCTGGTCGCTGTGGCTGCCGACCTGCTGGCCCTGACCCTGTTGACCGCCCCGGGCGAGTTCGGCGCGGACGTTGCCATCGGTTCGGCACAACGCTTCGGCGTGCCGCTGGGCTTTGGTGGCCCGCACGCGGCTTACTTCTCTACCAAGGATGCGTTCAAGCGCGACATGCCGGGCCGTCTGGTCGGTGTTTCGGTTGACCGTTTCGGCAAGCCGGCCCTGCGTCTGGCGATGCAGACCCGCGAGCAACACATCCGCCGCGAGAAGGCCACCTCGAACATCTGCACTGCGCAAGTGCTGCTGGCCAACATCGCCAGCATGTACGCCGTCTACCACGGCCCGAAAGGCCTGACCCAGATCGCCAACCGCGTACATCACCTCACCGCGATTCTCGCCAAAGGCCTGAGCGCACTGGGCGCGAAAGTCGAGCAGGCAAGCTTCTTCGACACCCTGACTGTGGCCACCGGCGCACACACCGCCGCGCTGCACGACAAGGCGCACGCTCAGCAGATCAACCTGCGCGTGATCGATGCCGAGCGTCTGGGCCTGTCGGTGGACGAAACCACCACCCAGGCGGACATCGAAATCCTCTGGGGCCTGTTCGCCGACGGCAAGACCCTGCCGGACTTCGCTGCGCTGGCCGCTTCGGTGCACAGCACCATCCCGGCGGCGCTGGTGCGTCAGTCGCCGATCCTCAGCCACCCGGTGTTCAACCGTTATCACTCGGAAACCGAGCTGATGCGCTACCTGCGCAAACTGGCGGACAAGGACCTGGCGCTGGATCGCACCATGATCCCGCTGGGCTCGTGCACCATGAAACTCAACGCCGCCAGCGAAATGATCCCGGTGACCTGGGCCGAATTCGGCGCCCTGCACCCGTTCGCTCCAGCCGCACAAAGCGCCGGCTACCAGCAACTGACCTTTGAGCTGGAAGCGATGCTCTGCGCCGCCACCGGTTACGACGCGATCTCGCTGCAACCTAACGCCGGTTCGCAAGGTGAATACGCCGGCTTGCTGGCGATCCGCGCCTACCACCAGAGCCGTGGCGATGAGCGTCGCGACATCTGCCTGATCCCGTCTTCCGCCCACGGCACCAACCCGGCCACCGCCAACATGGCCGGCATGCGCGTAGTCGTGACCGCGTGCGATGCGCGCGGCAACGTCGACATCGAAGACCTGCGCGCCAAAGCCATCGAGCACCGCGAACACCTCGCCGCGCTGATGATCACCTACCCGTCGACCCACGGTGTGTTCGAAGAAGGTATCCGCGAAATCTGCGGGATCATTCACGACAACGGCGGCCAGGTGTACATCGACGGCGCCAACATGAACGCGATGGTCGGCCTCTGCGCACCGGGCAAGTTCGGCGGCGACGTTTCGCACCTGAACCTGCACAAGACGTTCTGCATTCCGCACGGCGGTGGCGGCCCGGGCGTCGGCCCGATCGGCGTCAAATCGCACCTGACGCCGTTCCTGCCGGGCCATGGCCAGATGGAACGCAAAGAAGGCGCGGTGTGCGCTGCACCGTTCGGCAGCGCGAGCATTCTGCCGATCACCTGGATGTACATTCGCATGATGGGTGGCGCGGGTCTCAAGCGTGCTTCGCAACTGGCGATCCTCAACGCCAACTACATTTCCCGTCGTCTGGAAGAGCACTACCCGGTGCTGTACACCGGCAGCAACGGCCTGGTCGCGCACGAATGTATCCTCGACCTGCGTCCGCTGAAAGACAGCAGCGGCATCAGCGTCGATGACGTTGCCAAGCGTCTGATCGACTTCGGCTTCCACGCCCCGACCATGTCGTTCCCGGTCGCGGGCACGCTGATGATCGAGCCGACCGAAAGCGAATCCAAGGAAGAGCTGGATCGCTTCTGCGACGCCATGATCCGCATCCGCGAAGAAATCCGCGCGGTGGAAAACGGCACGCTGGACAAGGACGACAACCCACTCAAGAACGCTCCGCACACTGCGGCAGAGCTGGTTGGCGAATGGACGCACCCGTACAGCCGCGAGCAAGCGGTGTATCCGGTGGCGTCGTTGATCGAAGGCAAATACTGGCCGCCGGTCGGTCGCGTCGACAACGTGTTCGGCGACCGCAACCTGGTCTGCGCCTGCCCGTCGATCGAAAGCTACGCTTAAAAGAACGGAGGGCGGTTCGTCCGCCCCACCGCTCGACCGCTTTATCGCTTTACCTGTAGGAGCTGCCGAAGGCTGCGATCTTTTGATCCTGGTTTTTTAGAAACAAGATCAAGATCAAAAGATCGCAGCCTTCGGCAGCTCCTACAGGGCAATCAAACCAGCCTGATATTTCGCCAATTCCTATAACAAGAAACCGGAGAACCACTCATGTCGTTAAGCGTGTTCGACCTGTTCAAGATTGGCATCGGCCCCTCCAGTTCCCATACCGTCGGCCCGATGCGTGCCGCTGCGCGCTTCGCCGAAGGCCTGCGCCGGGAAAACCTGCTGACCGCCACCGCCAGCGTGCGCGTCGAACTGTACGGCTCCCTTGGCGCCACCGGTAAAGGACACGGCAGCGACAAAGCCGTGCTGCTCGGCCTCGAAGGCGAACATCCCGATACCGTCGATACCGAAACCGTCGCTGCGCGCCTGCAAGCCATTCGCGGCAACGGCCGACTGAACCTGCTCGGCGAACACAGCATTGTGTTCAACGAGAAAGAACACCTGGCGATGATCCGCAAACCGCTGGCCTATCACCCCAACGGCATGATCTTCCGTGCGTTCGATGCGGCGGGAATCCAGATTCGCAGCCGCGAGTACTACTCGGTGGGCGGCGGTTTCGTGGTCGACGAGGATGCCGCCGGCGCCGACCGCATCGTTGAAGACGCCACCCCGCTGACCTTTCCGTTCAAAAGTGCCAAGGACTTGCTCGGTCATTGCGCCACCTATGGTCTGTCGATCAGCCAGGTGATGCTGACCAACGAAAGCGCCTGGCGCCCGGAGGCGGAAACCCGCGCCGGTCTGCTGAACATCTGGCAAGTGATGCAGGACTGCGTCGCCGCCGGGTGCCGCAACGAAGGCATTCTGCCGGGCGGGCTGAAGGTCAAACGCCGGGCGGCAGCGCTGCATCGGCAACTGTGCAAGAACCCGGAATCGGCACTGCGCGATCCGTTGTCGGTGCTCGACTGGGTCAACCTGTATGCGCTGGCAGTCAACGAAGAAAACGCCAACGGTGGTCGCGTGGTCACCGCGCCCACCAACGGCGCGGCCGGGATCATCCCGGCGGTGCTGCATTACTACATGCGCTTTATCCCCGGGGCCAACGATGACGGCGTGGTGCGCTTTCTGCTGACCGCCGCCGCGATCGGCATTCTGTACAAGGAGAACGCTTCGATCTCCGGTGCCGAAGTCGGCTGTCAGGGCGAGGTCGGCGTGGCCTGCTCGATGGCGGCGGGTGCGTTGTGCGAAGTCCTTGGCGGCAGCGTGCAGCAAGTGGAAAACGCTGCGGAAATCGGCATGGAACACAACCTCGGCCTGACCTGCGACCCGATTGGCGGGCTGGTGCAGGTGCCGTGCATCGAGCGCAACGCGATGGGTTCGGTGAAAGCCATCAACGCGGTGCGCATGGCCATGCGCGGGGACGGGCAACACTTCGTCTCCCTCGACAAGGTCATCCGCACCATGCGCCAGACCGGCGCCGACATGAAAAGCAAATACAAAGAGACCGCCCGTGGCGGTCTGGCGGTCAACATTATCGAGTGCTGATCATTTAACTCCCTCTCCCTCGAGGAGAGGATCGTATTTAGCCCCCTCTCCCTCAGGGAGAGGGCTGGGGTGAGGGGCTTTTGATCTTGATCTTGCCCCCGATCCCGAACCACATTTTCAAGGAGCCACGCATGTCCACCGAACAACTGTCGAAAACCCCGCTACATGCTCTGCACATCGAACTGGGCGCCCGCATGGTGCCGTTCGCCGGCTACGACATGCCGGTGCAATACCCGCTGGGCGTGATGAAAGAACACCAGCACACCCGTGAGCAGGCCGGGCTGTTCGATGTCTCGCACATGGGCCAGATCCGCCTGACCGGCGCCAATGCCGCCAAGGCGCTGGAAACCCTGGTGCCGGTGGACATCATCGACCTGCCGGTGGGCATGCAGCGTTACGCGATGTTCACCAACGATAACGGCGGCATCCTCGACGACCTGATGGTCGCCAACCTTGGTAACGATGAACTGTTCCTGGTGGTCAACGCCGCGTGCAAGGATCAGGATCTGGCGCATCTGCAAAAACACATCGGCGATCAGTGCACCATTACGGAGCTGTTCGAAGCCCGTGCCCTGCTCGCTCTGCAGGGTCCAGCAGCGGTTACCGTGCTGGCGCGCCTCGCGCCTGAGGTCGCGAAAATGACCTTCATGCAGTTCAACCGCGTACAACTGTTGGGTGTGGATTGCTTCGTCAGCCGCTCGGGTTACACCGGTGAAGACGGTTTCGAAATCTCGGTGCCCGCCGCTGATGCGGAAAAACTCGCGCGCGCCCTGCTCGCTGAACCGGAAGTCCAGGCCATCGGCCTCGGCGCCCGCGACTCGCTGCGTCTGGAAGCCGGCCTGTGCCTCTATGGCCACGACATGAACACCGAGACCACGCCGATCGAAGCCAGCCTGTTGTGGGCGATCTCCAAGCCACGCCGTGCCGACGGCGCGCGGGCCGGCGGTTTCCCGGGGGCGGAAACGGTTTTCGCCCAGCAGCAGAACGGTGTCGCACGCAAACGCGTCGGCCTGCTGCCACAAGAGCGCACGCCAGTGCGTGAAGGCGCAGAAATCGTCAATGAGGCCGACGAGATCATCGGCAGCGTGTGCAGCGGCGGCTTCGGACCGACCCTGGGCGGGCCGTTGGCGATGGGTTATCTCGACAGCGCGTATGTCACCCTCGATACGCCAGTCTGGGCCATCGTTCGTGGGAAAAAGGTGCAAATGCTTGTAAGCAAAATGCCATTTGTTCCACAACGCTACTACCGCGGTTGATTGACTGTTTCTATAAGTAACGCGATTGCGTTATGCGTGCACTAATGTGTAACGCAATCGCCACAAAAAAGTGCATTTTCTAACATCTGATTCGAATATGAACTTTGCTTATAACATTCGAAAACACTTGAACAAGCTAATCGTCTAAGCCGCACTAGTGAATTGACTAACTGCCAGCAAGCGCAGGAAAACCGGGGCCTTCGCGGGGCTTGTTTTTTCTCCCGTAGTTGGCGTAGAGTTTGTCTACTGTGTTTGCATGGGTCAGCTTTGAATCGTGACCTGGGCAGTAGCCTACAAAGTTAGCTACATCCCGTTCGACGTCTTCTTACTCTCCTGCAACCAGCCCCAGTACTCTTTCATGAGAAAGAGACTGTCATCAATTTTTGCGTCAAAGGAAATAAGAAATGTCCCAACGTCAGAGCGGTACCGTCAAGTGGTTTAACGACGAGAAAGGTTTTGGTTTTATCACTCCAGAGAGCGGTCCGGATCTGTTCGTGCATTTCCGCGCTATTCAGGGCAACGGCTTCAAGAGCCTGAAAGAAGGCCAGAAAGTGACCTTCGTTGCAGTGCAAGGCCAGAAAGGCATGCAGGCTGACGAAGTACAAGCTGAAGCCTGATCTTCTGTTACGAAAAAGCCCCTGATATTGATATCAGGGGCTTTTTTGTGCGCGCGAATCCGTAAAATGGCGCTTCATTTTGCGTCCAGAGGCTGCCATGTCGAAAAACCTGCTCACACCCCAGGGCGACTTTCCTGCCGTTGGCCTTGGCCGTCGTCTGGCGGCGATGTTCTATGACTTCCTGTTGTGCACCGCCCTGCTGATCGTCACTGGATTCGTCTACAAGTTGATCCAGGCAGCAGTCATCGGCGAAGAACGCCTGCGGGTGCTGACCGACGCCGGGAAAATGGATGGCGATCCGCTGTACTCCACGGTGTTGCTGCTGGTGCTGTTCGCGTTCTTCGCCAAGTTCTGGACCCACGGCGGGCAGACGCTGGGCATGCAGGTGTGGGGGATTCGCGTGCAGAACGCCGATGGCAGCGCGATCAGCCTGTGGCAGGCGTTGCTGCGCTTCATGGTGTCGATCGCTTCGTGGCTGTGCGTGGGGCTTGGGTTCTTCTGGTCGCTGTACGACAAGCAGAAGCGCACGTGGCACGACATCTATTCCGACACCCGCGTGGTGCGGATTCCGAAGAAGACCAAGTAAATTCCAGACGCCAGATACCACTGTAGGAGTGAGCCTGCTCGCGATAGCGGTATGTCAGTCAATGTTTAAGTCGACTGATACACCGCTATCGCGAGCAGGCTCACTCCTACAGATTTTGGCGCTTAGGCGTTACCAGCCAGCTTCATCCGCGCCGCCTGGGTGAAATCCAGCATGCGCTTCAACGGCCGGATCGCCTGTGGAATCAGCGCCGGATCGACAAAGATCTCGTTCGTCCCTTCCTTCAGGCTCTTGAGCGTGCGCTCAAGGGTGTTCATGGCCATCCACGGGCAATGTGCGCAACTGCGGCATGCGGCGCCGTTACCGGCGGTTGGCGCCTCGATGAAGACCTTGTCCGGGCACAGCTGCTGCATCTTGTAGAAGATGCCGCGGTCGGTGGCGACGATCAGGGTCTTGTTCGGCAGGCTTTGCGCAGCAGCGATCAACTGACTGGTGGAACCGACGGCGTCGGCCAGCTCGATCACCGACGTTGGCGACTCGGGGTGCACCAGAATCGCGGCGTCCGGGTACAGCGCCTTCATGTCTTCGAGCTGCTTGGACTTGAACTCCTCGTGAACGATGCAGGCACCGTCCCACAGCAACATGTCGGCACCGGTCTTGCGCTGGATATAAGTGCCCAAGTGCTTGTCCGGCCCCCAGATGATGGTCTCGCCGTTGTCCATCAGGCTTTCGACGATCTCCAGCGCGCAGCTCGACGTCACCACCCAGTCAGCCCGGGCTTTGACCGCTGCAGAGGTGTTGGCATACACCACCACCGTACGCTCCGGGTGCTGATCGCAGAACGCCGAGAACTCATCCACCGGGCAACCCAGATCCAGCGAACAGGTCGCGTCCAGGGTCGGCATCAGCACGCGTTTTTCCGGATTGAGGATCTTCGCGGTTTCGCCCATGAACTTCACGCCAGCCACCACCACGGTCTTGGCCGGGTGGGCGTTGCCGAAGCGGGCCATCTCCAGGGAGTCGGAAACACAGCCACCGGTTTCTTCGGCCAGGGCCTGAATCACCGGATCGCAATAGAAGTGGGCGACCAGCACCGCGTCCTGAGCCTTGAGCTCGGCAGCGATGGCGGAACGGTAGTAGGCCTCTTCCTCGGCACTCAGCGGTTTAGGCTGTTTGGCGTCGAGGTGGGCTTGGACCAGAAGGCGTTCGGAAATCTGCGTCATGTTCGCAAGACCTGCAGGCGCTTTCGCGCGAAAGTCGAGTATACACCCGGCTCCGGACCGCTTGAGGGTACCGCCGGGAGAGTGAGTATTATCAGGCACGGACAGCGTTGAAGCTGCGCAAGGCTACAGAATATCCCGTTGATACAAAAGATGATTCTGATCTGTGTCAGCACCGACGGCACTGAACGAATGCTCACCGGAATCGCAGGCAAAAAAAAACCCGGAAATCCTCACTTTCGTGGGCCTTCCGGATTTTCTAAACCGCCAAATATGGTGGGTCGTGTGGGATTCGAACCTACGACCAATTGGTTAAAAGCCAACTGCTCTACCAACTGAGCTAACGACCCGCTGTGTGGTGGCGCGTATAATACTGATTTTTAAGGACTATTCAACACCTTTTTGAAAAAAATCAAAAATAAGGTGTTGGATCGCTCACACCGGCCGCCGCAAAGCCCTCTGCACGCAGGCGGCAGCTGTCGCATTTGCCGCAGGCACGGCCGTCATCGTCGGCCTGATAGCAGGAAACGGTCAGGCCATAATCCACGCCCAGCTTCACGCCGGCCTGGACGATCTGCGCCTTGCTCAGGTTCTGCAGTGGCGCCTGGATGCGGAAGCCATTGCCTTCCACGCCCGCCTTGGTCGCCAGATTGGCCATGCGTTCGAACGACTCGATGAACTCGGGGCGGCAATCCGGGTAACCGGAATAATCCACCGCGTTGACGCCGATGAAGATGTCACGGGCGCCGAGCACTTCTGCCCAACCCAATGCCAGCGACAGGAACACGGTGTTGCGCGCCGGCACGTAAGTCACCGGAATGCCTTCACCCAGCTCTTCCGGGATATCGATGCTGGTGTCGGTCAGGGCCGAACCGCCCATGCCGTTCAGGTTCAGACCAATGACCTTGTGCTCGACCACACCCAGATCGCGGGCAACGCGAGCAGCGGCGTGCAGTTCAGCATGGGAGCGCTGACCGTAATCAAAGCTCATGGTGTAGCAGGCGTAGCCTTCGGCACGGGCCATTGCCACCACGGTGGCCGAGTCCAGGCCACCCGACAACAGGATTACCGCACGTTTTTCGCTAGTGTTCAGTTGTTCAGTCATCTCAGCGCCCCGGCTCATCATTCCATAGATATTTATGCAGCTGCAGTTGCAACCGCACTGGCAGGTTATCCGCCACCACCCAGTCCGCCAGATCCCTTGCGTTGAGGTCATGGTGACTTGGAGAAAACAGGACTTCGCCGGCACGCCGGTCGAGCCCGTACTGGATCAGTTTGGAAACCGCCCAGTCATAGTCTTCCCGCGAGCAGATGACAAATTTCACCTGATCGTTGGGCGTCAGCAGTTCGATATTTTCGTAACGGTTGCGGTGGGCTTCTTTCGAGCCCGGCGTCTTCAGGTCGACGACGCGACTGACCCGTGGGTCGACGGCTGAAACGTCGAGGGCGCCGCTGGTTTCCAGCGAGACCTCATAGCCGGCATCACACAACCGCTTGAGCAAAGGAATGGCATTGGGCTGCGCCAGCGGCTCACCGCCAGTGACACACACGTAGCGCGGTCGGAACCCGGCCACTTGCTCAAGGATGTCGTCGAGGGTGCGGATCGTACCGCCAGTGAACGCATAAGCGCTGTCGCAGTATTGGCAACGCAATGGGCAACCGGTCAGGCGCACAAAAACAGTGGGCAGCCCGGCAGTCCGCGTTTCCCCCTGCAACGAGTAGAAAACTTCGGTAATTCTCAATGTGTCTTGCATAGTCGCCACGGGCGTAACAGCTAAACAGGCTGTCCGCCTCCGTCAGGCACTTCAAGCAACCCCGCCAACGCGTAGATCACCAGAAGCGTGTTTCAGAAAAAGGGCGTGAATTCTAACGAAAAAACCCGCGACAAGCGCGGGTTTCTTCCAAACGGGGTGAAGCTGGGTTACATGCGTTGCAGATCGCGTTGGGCCAACTGAGCGGCAGAGGTCCCCGGGTATTGGGAAACCACCTGTTGCAGAATGCCTTTGACCTTGTCGGTATGACCGAGGCGGCGCTCTACATCAGCCAGCTTGTACAGCGAATCCGGCACCTTGGCATGCTTGGGATACAGTTGCGAAACCTTGGCAAACGCTTGACCTGCACCTTGCAGATCACCCTTGGCCAGGTTGACTTCGCCCAACCAGTACTGGGCGTTGCCCGCGTATTGGCTGTTCGGGTACTTGCGCAGGAATGCCGAGAAAGCCTGGCTGGCCTTGTCGAAATCCTTGGCCTTGATCAGGTCGAAAGCCGCATCGTAATACAGCTTTTCCTTGGCCGGATCACCCGGTTCGCTGCTCGCAGCAGGCGCTTGGGCGGCAGCAGCCCCGGCACCCGCAGCAGCACCGGCAGCAGCACTTGCATCGCCACCGGCAGAAGAATTCTCAGGAGTCGCGGCAGGTGCAGCACCGGATCCTATGCGCCGATCAAGATCCTGGTATCGCTCCAGGGATTCCTGTTTCATGCGCGCAACCTGATTCTGCAGTTCTTCGATCACGCCTTGCTGGCGCGATATCTGATCCTGCATCTGTTGCAGTTGGTTGAACAGCATGCCCTGTGCCGAGGCAGGGGCCGAAGCCGCTCCCCCGGCATAGGCGCCGTTCGTACCGTAACCCGCAGGCGGATAACTGCTCCCGCTATTGTTATAACCGGAGTTGTCATCGACCACAGGAACCGCAGCCCACGCCGCAAGCGGCGCGAAGCTGAGAGCCAGAACAGTTACAGCACGACGGCACGTTCGCATATCGAATTACTTACGCAGTTCGACGCGACGGTTTTGAGCCCAGGACTGCTCGTCGTTGCCGGTAGCAACTGGACGCTCTTCGCCGTAGGAAACCAGTTCCAGCTGAGCTGGGGAAACACCTTGCAGTACCAGGTAGCGTTGAACGGCTTTCGCACGACGCTCGCCCAGTGCCATGTTGTACTCACGAGTACCACGTTCGTCGGTGTTGCCTTCCAGAACAACGCGAGCGCCGTTTGCTTTCAGGTCTTTGGCGTGAACGTCCAGAGCGCGCATGGCTTCTGGCTTCAGGTCCGAGCTGTCGTATTCGAAGTAGAAGGTGGTGATTGCGCGCAGAGCAGCTTCTTCGCTCAGGGAACCGTCAACGGCACCAGTGTTTGCGCCGTAACCAGCGTTTGGATCAACAGCGCCTTCACCGGCGTTGTCGCCGCCTTTGGACGAGCAACCTACAGCTACAGCCATGGCCAGAGCCAGCGCAGCAAATTTACCAAACTTCAGCATTTCCATCGTGAAACTCCTAATGAACCCCAGTGTGTTAAGTAAAACGTAAAGCGCCGCGTCAGTTCAGGTAAGGGGACCAGGACGGTTCTCTGACTTCGCCTTGTGCGGTAGGAAGCGGGAGCCTCACGCGTCCATTAATGGACACGAGCATCAAGACTCCCCGGCCCTGCTGGCGGGTGGCGTAGATTACCATGGTGCCGTTGGGCGCAACAGTAGGCGACTCGTCCAGAGTGCTATCAGTTAGGATTTTTACACTTCCGCGCTGCAAATCCTGAGCCGCCACCTTGAAATTGGTGAAACCGTCCTGGCGATGGATCATCACCAGGGTCTTTTCGTCAGCCGAAAGTTTCGGGTTGGCGTTGTAGTTACCGATGAAGGTCACTCGCTCCGCACCGCCGCCACTGGCGCTGGTTTTGTAGATCTGTGGTTTGCCGCCACGGTCCGAGGTGAAGTAGATGGTCGAGCCATCCTTGCCCCAGTACGGTTCGGTGTTGATGCCAGGACCTGCAGTCACGCGAGTGATCTGACGCGAACCCAGGTTCATCACATAGATGTCAGGGTTGCCGTCTTTCGACAGGACGAAAGCCAGGCGATTGCCATCCGGCGACCAGGCTGGCGCGCCATTCAGGCCTTCGAAGTTGGTAATCTGCTCACGGCGACCGGTGTCGATGTTCTGCATGAAGATACGTGGGCGCTTCTGCTCGAACGACACGTAGGCGATGCGCTTGCCATCCGGTGCGAAACGCGGCGACAGGATCGGCTCGCGCGATTGCAGCAGTGTCACGGCCCGGGCACCGTCGTAGTCCGAACGCTGCAGGGTGTAGCGAGTGTTCTTCTCGGAGAAACGCTCGGCTGTCACGTACAGCAGACGGGTCGAAAACGCACCTTTGATACCGGTGAGTTTTTCGAACGACTGGTCAGAGATGAAGTGCGCCATGTCGCGCAACTGCTCGGTGGTACCGGAAACACTGCCGTCAGCCACTTTCTGCTCGGTGGCCACGTTGAACAGTGCCCACTGCACCTGCAGGCGACCGCCCGCCGGAGCAATACTGCCGACCATCATGTATTGAGCACCCACCGCCTTCCAGTCACGGAAGATGATTTCGCTCGGCTGGCTTGGCTGGCTGATCATGTTTTGCTTTGGAATCGGCGAGTAGTAGCCCGAGTTCCGCAAATCGTTACCAATGATTTCCGCCATATCGTCCGGCAGCACGGCACCGCCCTGCATGCCGAACGGTACAACGGCGATCGGGGTAGCCCGATCGCTGCCGCTGGTGACCAGAATGTTCTTTTCATCAGCCATCGCGATCCCTGCCATGCAGCAGATCACGACCAGCATTCCTCGAAGAAGGTTTCTCACAAGGCTAGATCCTCAGGTGTGAATGTCATCTTGAATGAACGATACGGAGCGAAATCGCTCGGCTTCATTCCCTGCATTTCCGTCAAACGTCCAATATTCTTGACCGCCGCGACTGCCGAAGCATCGAACGGACCGTCGCCGCTGGACTTGGCCACGCTGACCGAGGTCACCGTACCGTCCGGCAACATGCCGATTTGCAGCACGACCGTCATGCCTTTGCGTGCCGAAGGAGGACGTGCCCAGCCTTCCGCTGCCCGCGCACGAATCAGGTCATCGAAACTGCCCGCGACTTCGTCACCCTGCTCATCGGCCAAGGCCTGCTGGCGCTGCGGCGTGTCGGAAAGCAAATCTGCCAGGGCCTGAGCCTTTTTCTCTTCAGCAGATTTACGTGCCGCTTCCTGCGATTTCTTCTTCGCAGCATCGGCAGCAGCTTTCTTCTTCGCTTCGTCGGCGACTTTCTTCTTCGCCTCTTCAGCTTCAGCTTTCTTCTTGGCGTCTTCGGCGGCTTTCTTCTTCGCGTCTTCGACGATCTTTTTCTTCGCTTCTTCAGCGGCCGCTTTCTTGGCCTCTTCTTCAGCAGCCTTCTTGGCTTCTTCTTCAGCTTTCTTCTTGGCTATATCAGCCAATTGTTTCTCTTCGGCCTTTTTGGCTTCGGCTTTCTTCGCGTCGTCGGCTTTCTTGGCTTCATCAGCCTTTTTCGCTTCGTCCGCTTTCTTCGCCTCGTCGGCCTTCTTGGCTTCCTCGGCCTTTTGAGCCGCTTCTTCTTTCTTTTGTTCCGCAGCCTTCACCGCTTCCTGCTCGACCTTTTTCTGTTCCATCTGCTCGACTTCGGTCTGGCGCGCGGCGGATTTCTTCGCCTCACCCGCAATCTTCTGATTGGTCTGGGTGGTTGCCTGACTTTTCGATTTCAGCTGGTACAGGGTCGCCTGGACAATCGGCTTGGCCGGCGGCAGCTCCGGTGTCAGGGCAAAACTGACGAACAGCATGCCGAACACCAGCACGTGCAAGCCGATTGCCAGGACACTAGGCCAGAAGTAGCTTTCCGAGGCGGACGGCTCTCGCTGTTGCTGCATCAGGGGGCCTCGGTAATCAAGCCAACATTACCGACCCCGGCCTTCTGCAACCCGCCCATGGCACCCATGACGGCGCCATAGTCAACCGACTTGTCGCCACGGATGAACACTTGAGTGTGCTTGCCGCCTTCGTTGCCGGAGCGAATGATCTTGGTCACCGCGTCAGTCATCTGCGGCAGCGTCATGGCCCTGTCCTGCTGCTTTTCAGTATCGACTTCGCTGCCAAGGTTCCAGTAGTAGGTCTTGTCAGCCTTGATCGAAATGGTCAGCACCTGAGTGTTGTTGTCCTGCGGCAAGGCTTCACTGGAAACCTTGGGCAGATCCACTTTCACGCCCTGATTGAGCATCGGCGCGGTCACCATGAAGATAACCAGCAGCACCAGCATCACGTCGATGTATGGCACCACGTTCATCTCGGCGACCGGCTTGCGCTTGTTTCGGGCTCGAGCGATTAAAGCCATCGGGAAATACCTGCTTATTCTTCGCTGGTGTGCACTTTGCGGTGCAGGATCGCCTGGAATTCATCGGCGAAGGTGTAGTAGCGGCTCAGCAAGGTTTCGCTGCGGGCAGAGAAACGGTTGTAAGCGATAACGGCCGGGATCGCGGCGAACAGGCCGATCGCGGTGGCGATCAGGGCTTCGGCGATACCCGGGGCCACGGTGGCCAGGGTCGCTTGCTGGGCCTGAGCCAGACCACGGAAGGAGTTCATGATGCCCCATACGGTACCGAACAGACCGATGTACGGGCTGACCGAACCGACGGTGGCAAGGAATGGCAGGCTCTGCTCGAGCTTTTCTTCCTCACGGGAAATGGCAACACGCATGGCCCGGGCCACACCTTCCATCACCGCCTCAGGATCGACGCCCGGCTGCTGACGCAGACGGGAGAATTCCTTGAAGCCGGCACGGAAGATCTGCTCCACGCCCGAATCCGGATCCGGGTTGCTGCCGGCCTGACGGTACAGCTTGGACAGATCGATACCCGACCAGAAGCGCTCTTCGAAGCTCTCCAGGGCGCGTCGACCGGCACGCAGCAGATTGCTGCGCTGAAAGATCATGATCCATGAGGTCACCGATGCGGCCACCAGGGTCAACATTACCAACTGCACCACGATGCTGGCATTGCTGACCAGGCTCCACATGGAGGAATGGTCGACGACGTTAGCTTCCACGCTTTATCTCCTGCTTTGAGTGTGTACCCGTGCCGCCCGCGTCGGCAAAGGCCGCACGCAAGGATTCGGGCATGGCCCGGGGTTTCAAACTTTCGGTGCGCACACAGGCCACCAGAAACTGCCCTTCACAGAGCAGCACATTATCCGTGGCCCGCCTGACCTGCTGTTTGAAGCGCAGGCTGGCACGGTTCAATTCGATTACATCAGCGCTTACCAGCAGTTCGTCGTCCAGTCGCGCCGGCGCGTGATAGCGCGCTTCGCTGGAATGCACGACAAACAACAGGTCCTCCCCTGCCAGTTCCGACTGGGCAAAGCCCAGCGTCCGGAGCCGCTCGGTTCGAGCCCGTTCCATAAACTTGAGGTAATTAACGTAATACACGATGCCGCCGGCATCGGTGTCCTCGTAATAAACGCGACAACGATGTGCGAACGGCTCAAGCCCGTTTTGCGCGCGCATACTCTAGTGCTTACTCCTCGGGTTGCCAATCCAGCCAGGCAACTGTTTTTCATTGTTCAAAGGCTTTACCGCAAAAGTACCGTCCTGTGACAGTACAAACGCTGAATAAATCGACAATAAATGTGTACTAATCGTCTACCGCATCGAGAAACTCGTCTACCACGGGCATTTCGCCCATTCGTGACGGAATGTTTAAACCGAAATGCAGGTACGCATGCCGCGTTACCACCCTGCCCCGCGGCGTGCGCATGATGTAGCCCTGTTGAATCAGGTACGGCTCCAGCACGTCTTCGATGGTGTGGCGTTCTTCACTGATCGCCGCTGCCAGGCTGTCGATGCCCACCGGGCCACCGTCGAACTTCTCGATCATGGTCAGCAGCAGGCGCCGGTCCTGATGATCGAAACCGTGTTCGTCGACATCCAGCAGGTTCAACGCCAGATCGGCCACGGCCTTGGTGATGTGGCCCTTGGCCCGGACTTCGGCGAAATCGCGTACCCGACGCAGCAGACGATTGGCAATCCGCGGCGTGCCACGGGCGCGGCGCGCCACTTCGAAAGCGCCCTCCGGATCCAGCGGCAAGCCGAGAATGTTCGCCGAACGACTGACAATCGTCGACAGGTCAGCGGTGTTGTAGAACTCAAGACGCTGGACGATACCGAAGCGGTCACGCAACGGGTTGGTCAGCATGCCGGCGCGAGTGGTGGCACCGACCAGGGTGAACGGTGGCAGATCCAGCTTGATCGACCGCGCCGCCGGCCCTTCGCCGATCATGATGTCGAGCTGAAAGTCTTCCATGGCCGGGTACAACACTTCTTCGACGATCGGCGACAGGCGATGGATTTCATCGATGAACAGCACGTCGTGCGGCTCAAGATTGGTCAGCAACGCCGCCAGATCGCCCGGACGCTCAAGCACCGGGCCGGACGTGCTCTTGATCGACACGCCCATTTCCTGGGCGATGATGTTGGCCAGCGTGGTCTTACCCAACCCCGGCGGGCCGAAGATCAGCGTGTGATCGAGGGATTCGTTACGGCCACGGGCGGCCTGAATGAACAGTTCCATCTGCTCGCGGACCGTCGGCTGGCCGATGTAGTCGGCCAGGCTGACAGGACGAATCGCCCGGTCCTGGACTTCTTCGCGCTCGCGCGGGCTGTGCGCGGCGGCGATCAGACGATCAGCTTCAATCACTTAAATCATTCCCTTCAGGGCGCGGCGGATCATGTCTTCACTGCTCAGGTTCTTGTCCTTGATGGCGGAAATCGCCTTGCTCGCTTCCTGCGGCTTGTAGCCGAGGGAAATCAGCGCGCTGACCGCATCGTTTTCGGCGGTGTTGACCGGCGCCGGACCGTCCGGCTGGTTCGGCACCAGGGCGAACATCGCCGGCACGGTTTCCCAGGCCTTGAAGCGGTCTTTGAGTTCAACCAGCAGACGCTCGGCGGTTTTCTTGCCGACACCCGGGACCTTGGTCAGCGCCGAAGTGTCCTGGGATTGTACGCAGCGGATCAGCTCATCGACTTCCAGACTCGACATCAGGGCCAGGGCCAGTTTCGGCCCGACACCATTGAGACGGATCAACTCACGAAAAAAGTCTCGCTCACGCTTGCCGGCGAAGCCATAGAGTAACTGCGCGTCTTCACGTACGACCAAATGGGTGTGCAGCGTCAGCGGTTCACCGACCGACGGCAGACGATAAAGGGTGGTCATGGGCACTTCCAGCTCATACCCGAGGCCGTTTACATCCAGAATCAGGTGCGGCGGCTGTTTCTCAGCCAGGGTGCCGCGCAAGCGTCCAATCACGTTTCAGATCCTTGAGCGTTGACCAGCCGGGGGCTGGCGACAAAACAGAATACGGATTCGGGCCGACGACCCAGGCACAAAATCCATATACCGGAAAATTGATTGCTGATGCTATCAGAGACGCAGGCGCCCGCCACGACTGCGTGCTGCTCCCAAGCCGTGCGGCAGCAGACTGGAGCGGGTGTGCGCGTGACAAATGGCGATCGCCAGGGCATCCGAGGCGTCGATTTGCGGCTTGGCGGTCAGCTTGAGCATGTGCATGACCATCATCTGCACCTGCTCTTTGTTGGCCGCTCCGGTGCCGACCACGGCTTGCTTGACCTGGGTTGCGGTGTACTCGGCAATCTCCAGGCACTCTTCAGCCCCCGCCACAATCGCAGCCCCGCGGGCCTGTCCCAGCTTCAGCGCGGAATCGGCGTTTTTCGCCATGAACACCTTTTCGATGCCCATGGTCACCGGGCCGTAGGTCTGAATGATTTCCCGCACGCCGCGATAAACGATTTGCAGGCGCTCATGCAGCTCGCCAGCGCCGGTACGGATGCAGCCTGAGGCCACGTAAATGCAGCCACCGCGCCCGGTATCGCGAACAATCCCGTAACCGGTGATGCGCGAGCCGGGGTCGATACCAAGAATTAAAGTCATAACGCCTGCAGAAATGGGTGCGAAAGCTGAGGTTACAGGTAGGAGCTGCCGAAGGCAGCGATCTTTTGATCTTTTAAAAACACAAAGATCGCAGCCTTCGGCAGCTGCTACAGGTGAAGTGTAGAGCCAGCAAAAACTGCGACCTTTCTATTTGCATCAACCGAGCTGAGCAGCCACGTCTTCCGGAATATCCGCGTTGGAGTAGACGTTCTGCACGTCGTCCAGGTCCTCAAGCATGTCGATCAGCTTGAGCACCTTCTCCGCACCGTCCAGATCCAGCTCGGCGCTGGTGGTCGGCTGCATGACGATCTCCGCATCATCGCCCTTGAACCCCGCCGCTTCCAGCGCGTTGCGCACTGCATAGAAGCTGGTGAACGAGGTGAACACGTCGATCGAACCGTCTTCATGGGTGACCACGTCGTCGGCATCGGCTTCCAGCGCCGCTTCGGTCAAGGCATCTTCGTCGACGCCCGGGGCGAAGCTGATCTGGCCCTTGCGCTCGAACAGGTAGGCCACCGAACCGTCGGTGCCGAGATTGCCCCCGCACTTGCTGAACGCGTGGCGTACGGCTGCAGCGGTACGGTTGCGGTTGTCGGTCATGCACTCGACCATCACCGCCACGCCGCCCGGGCCGTAACCTTCGTAGGTCAGCTCTTCAACGTTGTCCGCTTCGGTCGCGCCGGCGCCGCGCGCAACGGCGCGGTCGATGATGTCGCGGCTCATGTTGGCCCCGAGCGCCTTGTCCAGGGCCAGGCGCAAGCGCGGGTTGGAACCCGGATCACCGCCGCCCTGACGGGCCGCAACGGTCAGTTCACGGATCCACTTGGTGAAGATCTTGCCTCTCTTGGCATCCTGACGTTCTTTGCGGTGCTTGATGTTCGCCCACTTGGAATGACCTGCCATAACTCGCTCCGAATTCTCTTTGAAACGTGGCCCGCCCTGCTCATGCAGCGGCCAGCCAACAAAAAATCTCGACCTGCTCTCTATAGATAGAAAAAAGGCGCATCCGAAGATGCGCCTTCAGGCCCGTCTTACTCAGCCTTTGGCGTTTCGCGCAAACGAATGTGCAGCTCGCGCAGTGCCTTGGCATCTACCACACCCGGGGCTTGCGTCATGACGTCCGCAGCGCTCTGGGTTTTCGGGAAGGCGATCACTTCACGGATCGACTGGGCGCCGGTCATCAGCATCACCAGACGGTCCAGACCGAAAGCCAGACCACCGTGCGGCGGTGCACCGTACTTCAGCGCGTCGAGCAGGAAGCCGAATTTCTCTTCCTGTTCCGCTTCATTGATACCCAGCAGACGGAACACCGCTTGCTGCATTTCCTTGCGGTGGATACGGATCGAACCGCCACCCAGCTCGGTGCCGTTCAGCACCATGTCGTACGCACGGGACAGCGCGCCAGCCGGGTTGGCTTCCAGCTCTTCAGGAGAGCACTTTGGTGCGGTGAACGGGTGGTGCAGCGCCGAGAAGCTGCCGTCGTCGTTTTCTTCGAACATCGGGAAGTCGACGACCCACATCGGTGCCCACTTGCAGGTCAGCAAGTTCAGGTCGTGACCGAGCTTGATACGCAGCGCGCCCAGGGCTTCGCTGACGATCTTGGCCTTGTCGGCACCGAAGAACACGATGTCGCCATCGACAGCGCCAACGCGGTCAAGGATCACGTTCAGCTTGTCTTCAGGGATGTTTTTCACGATCGGCGACTGCAGGCCTTCAACACCGGCAGCACGCTCGTTGACCTTGATGTACGCCAGGCCCTTGGCACCGTAGATGCCAACGAACTTGGTGTAGTCGTCGATCTGCTTGCGCGGCATGCTTGCCCCGCCTGGAACGCGCAGCGCGGCGATACGGCATTTCGGGTCGTTGGCCGGGCCGCTGAACACCTTGAATTCGACTTCTTTCAGTTGATCGGCAACGTCAACCAGTTCCAGCGGGTTACGCAGGTCCGGCTTGTCGGAACCGTAACGACGCATGGCCTCTTCGAAGGTCATGTGCGGGAATTCGCCGAATTCCAGATCCAGCACTTCCTTGAACAGGTTGCGGATCATGCCTTCGGTCAGGCCCATGATGTCTTTTTCGTCGAGGAAGCTGGTCTCGATGTCGATCTGAGTGAACTCAGGCTGACGGTCGGCACGCAGGTCTTCGTCGCGGAAGCACTTGGCGATCTGGTAGTAACGGTCGAAGCCGGCGACCATCAGCAGCTGCTTGAACAGCTGAGGCGATTGCGGCAGGGCGAAGAACGAACCGGCGTGAGTACGGCTCGGCACCAGGTAGTCACGGGCGCCTTCTGGAGTCGCACGGGTCAGGATCGGCGTTTCAACGTCGAGGAAGCCGTTCTCGTCGAGGAAACGACGGATGCTGGTGGTCATGCGCGAACGCAGGCGCAGCTTCTCGGCCATTTCCGGACGACGCAGGTCCAGGAAGCGATAGCGCAGGCGGGTTTCTTCGCCAACGTCGGAGTATTCGTTGAGCGGGAACGGCGGGGTTTCCGACTCGTTCAGCACTTCCAGCTCGTAGCCCAGCACTTCGATCATGCCCGACGCCATGTTGGCGTTGGTGGCACCGGCCGGACGCAGACGCACCTTGCCGGTGATCTTCACTACGTATTCGCTGCGCACGCGATCGGCAGCGGCGAAGCTCTCGGCGCGATCCGGGTCGAACACCACCTGAGCCAGACCATCACGATCACGGATATCGAGGAAAATCACCCCGCCGTGGTCGCGACGACGGTGAACCCATCCGCAAAGGGTAATTTCCTGGCCTTCCAGGCTTTCGTTCAGTTGGCCGCAATAATGGCTGCGCATCATGGTAGTGGTTTCGCTTCTCGTAATTCGAAATTCGGTGGAGATCCCGTCGCCATCAAGCATTACGGAATCTCACGCGTGTCGTTCGACCTGGGCCTGAACCCTAGTCAGATTTGTCGCCACCGGCCAGATTCTTCTTGGCTCCGGTCTTGAAATCGGTTTCGTACCAACCGCTGCCGCTGAGGCGAAAACCCGGCATGGACAGCTGTTTCTTGAGCTCTGGCGCCTGACAGGCAGGGCAGTCGACCAGCGGTGCCTCGCTGATCTTTTGAATGGCTTCCAACTGATGACCACAGGAAGCACATTGATAATCGTACATCGGCATGGGGGTGTCTCGGCGATCAGATTGCCACCGCGCGCAGGGCTTTGCGGCGAAAGAGCGGGATTATATCCATTAAATGCGGGCTGTGCAGCCGTAAGACTGCACAGCCCGCCACGTCATTTCAAGTATTGCCCGTTCAGGGCATGACGGCCGACGGGGTATCCCGCAGACCATTCATCACGCACACCACCCGCACCAGGCCACTGAAGTTTTTCACCCCGCCATGGCGCAGGTGCACTTGGCGGTCCACATGGGACAGCAGCGTACTGACCGAACAGCCGTTGTCTTCGGCCATCGCGCCAAGAATGTTCCAGTAAACCTGCTCGAGCCTCAAGCAGGTCGCAAAGCCGTTCAAACGCACCGACCTGGACAACGGCCGGATCAACTCGAAGTCGAAACCGCTGACCAACGGATCGACCTTCATTTGCTGCTGCGAACCGACGCGCTCGCCTCGCCTGTCTCCATCCACCATATCGCTGACACTCCTTTGCCATCCGTGCTTTTTATTAAGGCAACATCCTGTGCCCTCATAAAAACGCAGCCGCAAAGTTAGCGCCAGACGACTAGTTGCCCATCTGCGTAGGATAAGCCGACATCATCGGTAAGATTTGCAACAGTACGCGGACATCCCCCGGACGTCCGCGCACCTGGCGATCAGGTCTCCAGCAACGCGCGCAGCATCCAGGCCGTCTTTTCATGCACCTGCATGCGCTGGGTCAGCAGGTCGGCCGTCGGCTCGTCACTGACTTTGTCCAGCAACGGGAAAATGCCTCGAGCGGTGCGTGTTACCGCTTCCTGCCCCTCGACCAGTTGCTTGATCATGTTTTCAGCACTGGGCACGCCCTCCTCCTCCTTGATCGAGGAAAGACGAGCATAAGTGGCGTAGGCTCCTGGCGCCGGAAAGCCCAGGGCGCGGATGCGCTCGGCGATCAGGTCCACGGCCAGCGCCAGTTCGTTGTACTGCTCTTCGAACATCAGGTGCAGGGTCCTGAACATCGGACCTGTGACGTTCCAGTGGAAGTTATGGGTTTTCAGATACAGCACGTAGGTGTCCGACAGCAGCCGCGACAGCCCCTCGACGATGGACTTGCGGTCTTCTTCACTGATACCGATATCGATTGCCATGTTTACCCCCTAAGGCGATTGAATTCATCCAGCAGGTGCAGTCCCACTCTAGCAAGGCCACCGCCACCTCGCAGCCTGCAATCGTCTCGCACCGTGCGACAAATCGACCGGGCGGGGTGCCGCTGGCCGGGGTAATTTGAGAACCCGCAGGCTTTGCTGTTAAATAGGCAGTGTGTCGCTACGCCCCATTTTTCGGGGGTATGGCGCATAGGCTGATATCGCGTACGTGTCCAACGCCTCTTTATTGTTCCGAAGCGAACCGTGCGTCTTCAGCTCTTCCTTGTGAGCCGTCATAACGTGAGCCAATCAAAATGTTAAAAATCGTCCACCTGCTAATGGGCGCAGCGGCTTTGCTGCTGTCGTTCATACCTAGCTTGAAATCCGAAGCCGTTCCTTACCTGCAACAACCCGATGCACTTTACCTGGCCTTTCTCGGCCTGCTGAACCTGGTCATCGCTCCAGTGATCCCTTACTGGAACAAAGGCCCGCGCCAGCATCTGCAAAATCTGGTCAGCGCTCTTCTGGTACTGACTGTCGTCCTGCAAACCCTGACCCTGATCGCACCGATGCCCGTCATCGCCGGTCAACCGGCTGTTCTGTTCAGCCTGGTGATTGCCCTGGTTGCCGTGGTTCTGCACCTGGCCGTCAGCTTCTACAAATCGTCGCCAGCTGCCGCACCGACCACCTATGACATGAGCAACCGCGATACCGGGACCGTCAAGTGGTTCAACACGTCCAAGGGCTTCGGCTTTATTTCCCGGGATTCCGGTGATGATATTTTCGTGCACTTTCGTGCAATCCGTGGTGAAGGCCACCGCGTCCTGGTCGAAGGCCAGCGCGTGGAGTTCTCGGTGATGAACCGGGACAAAGGCCTGCAAGCCGAGGACGTGATCGCCGCTCTGCCGCGTCGCTGATCCAAGGCAACAAAAAACCGCGAACAGCCAGACTGTTCGCGGTTTTTTTATGCCTGCGCCAAGGCCTCGGCATCAGTAGTGCGGTGGTGGCGCCTCTTCCTCGAAAGAGTCGAACTGCCCGACCATCTCTTCCTGACGCTTGAGTAACGCCGCCATTTGCAGTTGCAGGCGTTCAATCACCCGCTGCTGCGCCACCAGTTCATCGTTCAAGGCCTGGATGGTGTCATCCTGAAAAGCCAGACGACTTTCCAGATCGGTAACGCGCGCTTCAAGACTCATGATTCAGCCCTCCAGAAACGTGAAATGCTCGGTCAGTACCAGGCGCAGCCGTTCACGAATGGCCGCTACCTGCTCGGCGCTGTAGGGTTTGGCCGGGTGCTTGCCCCAGACCGGCGCGGGCCATGCCGCATCGTCACGCTTGCGCACGATCACATGCATATGCAGTTGGCTGACGACGTTACCCAGAGTCGCGACGTTCATCTTGTCAGCGTCGAACAGATCCTTGAGCAACTCGGCCAGCGCGGTCGTTTCCTGCCATAACTGCTGCTGGTCGGCGACATCCAACTGAAACAACTCGCTGATATCGTCGCGACGAGGCACCAGGATGAACCATGGGTAATTGGCATCGTTGGACAGCAGCAACCGACACAGCGGGAAGTCGCCGATGGTCAGGGTGTCCTGTCGAAGTTGTGAATCCAAAACAAACACTGCGCGCACTCCCGGCTGATCTACATCATTCAGCTTAGCGGCCATCCCGACGGGCAACGCACCAAGCGACAGGCTGGCAGCATACCTGCGAATGCGCCGAGCTTCACGATGACCGTGTCCGGACAGGCGATGCTCAATGCTCCCGCATGCAACTTTTTTGGCCAGCACGCACCACAACGGAACCGACAGCGCGATCCAGCACAATGAAATGACCAGAAAAGCCCAAGGCGTTCATCCCCTGCTCCAGCTCTAACTGTATGAATCCGGAACAGCTGTAAAATTTTTTGCACCAAAACCGCACACCGCGTCTACGCTAAGTGCGTCGGGTATCCGCCGAATACTCACCGACGGGGTGAACCGGTAACGTTTTTCGTTGTCTCGCGCACGATCCGGTACGGCAACATCAAGCGAGGGATGGCGTCAAGCCCTGATAAAGAACGGCTTGAAGCCCAGTGTTTATGAGGTTTTTACAGGGACCGACGAGTGTTCAGAAAAATAACCGCACAGAGAAAGCGGTTTGTGCACGCTTGTTGCATTCGTACCCATATGGACTATAAGCGCACCACTGGAAGTGGCAGCTTTAAGCCCCATAAGAACAGTGGCAGGGTTGCCCAATGGAGATTCAAGTGTTTTGCCAGGGACTCTTTTTTACCGATGCTGGAAGCCCCAGAAACAGCGATAAAGTTGTAAATCCGGCTGCATTGGTACTGTGAATTTGCGACATCGACCAAGCCATTTGCGACAGCGTCGTAAAGAACATGAATGGTTGAATACGCAAGTATCGCCAACATTGTCGGCGTGATATAAGTTTGCGCCGACACAAAAAGAAAGAGCCGCCCAGATAATAAAACAGGTGGGACGGCAGTACTCTTCTAAAACCAAAGGAGCAAATCACGATGCGCGTGATGAAGTGGAGCATGATCGCCCTGGCTGTTGCAGCAGGCACCTCGCAGTTCGCAATGGCGTCCTCTCAGGATGACTCCAAAGGTTTCCTGGAAGACCAGAGTCTGAAGCTGAAGACTCGTATGGAATACATGAACCGCGATTACAAAAATGGTGCCGGTAACGTTGCAAAGAAAGACGGCACCCCGGGTTTTGAAAGCGGCTATCGCCAGGACACCGGTGTCAGCCAACTGCTGACCTACGAATCGGGCTTCACTCAAGGCACCGTAGGCTTCGGTCTCGACGCCATGGCCATGGGTTCGGTCAAACTGGACGGTGGCTCGGGTCGTCGTGGTAACGGCCTGTTCGCGATTGATAGCGACGGCAACGAAGAGAAATCCCAAGGCAAGATCGGCGGCGCAGTCAAATTCCGCGTTTCCGACACTGTGCTGAAATACGGTCAGCAATTTGTTGCCAGCCCGGTTTTCGCCACTGACGACAGCCGTCTGTTGCCAGAAGTTGCTACCGGTACCCTGATCACTTCCAAAGAGATCAAGGGCCTGGAACTGAGCGCAGGTCGCTTCACCGCCCTGAGCAAGCAAACCGGCATGGGCCGCGACAGCATCGGCGGCTTGCCTGATGAGAACGGCAACGGTGGCAAGGGTCTGACCAGCATCAACATCTTCGGCGCTAGCTATGCCTTCACCGACAATTTCACCGGTGCATTTGCCGCTTCGGATGCCGACCAGTACTTCAAAAAGCAATACGTCAACCTGAACTACACCCTGCCTATCGCCGAAGACCAGTCGCTGAACTTCGACTTCAACGGTTATAAAACCGAAGGCGAGAAGCGCGGCGATCTGGTCAGCGCCATCGGCGACGAAACTCCCGGCAACGATACCCGTGGCGTAGACAACAAACTGTGGTCCCTGGCAGCTGCCTATAGCCTCGGCGCGCACAAGTTCACCATCGCTCACCAGCGCTCCAGTGGCGACAATGCCTACTACTATGGCGTTGACGGCAACAGCACCATCTTCGTTGCCAACTCCATTCAGATCTCCGACTTCGTGGGCCGTGAAGAACGCTCCTGGCAAGCTCGTTACGACCTGAACATGAAGACCTATGGTGTTCCTGGCCTGAGCTTCATGACCCGCTACGTTAAGGGTGACAACATCAAGACCAACGGTCTGGGTGAAGGTAAAGAGAACGAGTGGAACGCCGAGTCCAAGTACGTGATCCAGGAAGGCCCGGCCAAAGACCTGTCGTTCCGTCTGCGTTATGCCATGTACCGTTCGAACGGCGCGTACAGCGGCTACGCGTCTGACAACAACGACACCCGTCTGATCGTTGAGTACCCACTGAACATCCTCTAATCGGGATATGCAGCTGACGTACTGTAGAGCTTTGCTCTAACAAGAACCGCTCACCTGACTCAGGTGAGCGGTTTTTTTATGGCTAAAGTTTGCACCTGCCTGCTATTACCGACATAACAGACAATAGTAGCTAGCTACTTATTAGCCAACGAACATCTAGATCAAACATAAAAAAACCCAAGAGGGCGAACACCTCTTGGGTCTGACATTAATTAACTGACCGCCAAGCCAGGTATCAACGTTATTACTGCACAGCGTTTTCCTGAACCACACGAATCACACGCTGCGGAAACGGAATATCAATACCGGCCGTCTTTAAACGATCTCGCGACTGTTCGTTAAACATGAACATCACATCCCAATAGTCTGCAGTTTTAACCCACACACGCAGGGAAACAGTGATCGAGCTGTCACCCAGTGTCGAAATGACCGCCTGCGGCGCAGGGTCCTGCAGAATGCGATCGTCCTTGGCCAGATCCAGCAGCACCTGACGCGCCTTTTGCAGATCCGCTTCGTAATCCACACCCACGTCAAACACCACTTTGCGGGTTGGCTGACGGTTGGTGTTGGTGATGATGCCGTTCGACAGATTGCCGTTCGGGACGATGATGGTCTTGTTGTCACCGGTACGCAGCACGGTGTGGAAAATCTGGATGCTGTCGACCGTACCCGCCACGCCTTGCGCCTCGATCCAGTCACCGATACGGAACGGACGGAACAGCAGAATCAGCACGCCGCCGGCGAAGTTCGCCAGGCTGCCCTGCAACGCCAGACCGATGGCCAGACCGGCCGCACCGATCGCCGCCACGAACGAAGTGGTTTCCACGCCGATCATCGAGGCCACGCTGACGATCAGCAGCACCTTGAGAATGATGTTCGCCAGGCTGCTAATGAAGCCTTGCAGCGCCAAGTCGGCATTGCGCAGGGCCAGCAGACCACCGAGTTTTTGCGTGACCTTGTTGATCAGCCACCAGCCGATCGCCAGGGTAATCACCGCCAGCAACACGCGGCTGCCGTATTCCATGATCATCGGAATCCACGCTTGGGATGCCTTGACCAGGTTGTCCACCTCAGCATTCAAATCCATCTTCTAACTCCTGATTTCCGGCTACCCGGCCTGTAAAAAATCAACGGCAGAAAGACTGAACCTGTTGGGGCTCAATCGTTTCTGCCGCTGCTTGGCCCTCGGACGTTGAAAACGCCGAGAGGTTCCCCGACCGGAAAGCTTAGTCGCGGAAATTGTTGAACTGCAGTGGCATGCCGAATTCCTTGGCACGCAGCGCTGCAATGGCTTCCTGCAGGTCATCGCGCTTCTTGCCGGTGACCCGCACCTGCTCGCCCTGAATGGCGGCCTGCACCTTGAGCTTGGCGTCCTTGATGTGAGCGACGATCTTCTTCGCCAGCTCCTTGTCGATGCCTTCCTTGAGAATGGCGTCCTGCTTCATCAGTTTGCCCGAGGCGTATGCGTCTTTTACTTCAAGGCACTGCACATCGATCTTGCGCTTGGTCAGGGCCAGCTTCAGGATCTCGATCATCGCTTCCAGCTGGAACCCGGCTTCAGCGGTCAGGTTGACGGTCAGGTCCTTTTCCTTGAACTCGAAGCTGCCTTTGCCTTTCAGGTCATAGCGACGATCGAGTTCCTTCACGGCGTTCTCGACCGCGTTGGTCAGCTCGTGTTTGTCCAGTTCGGATACCACGTCGAACGACGGCATGTAATCTCTCCAATAAAAGGCGCGCTCGATCAGGATGGAGCGCGCTTGGCTTGCGGTTAAAATCCGGCCCATTATAACGGGTCTTTTCCCACCGATACGGCGAGCCTTGCATGCCAGTACCTTACCGAGTGAAAAACTGATGTCCACCCCCTGGCACGTTCTCGGCGCCGGCAGCCTCGGCACCCTGTGGGCCACGCGCCTGGCCCGGGCCGGTCTGCCGGTGCGGCTGATCGTACGCGATGCCGAGCGTTTGCGCGGCTATCAGGCGGCCGGCGGCCTGACCCTGGTCGAACATGGCGCAGCCCACACCTACCCCGTCCCTGCACAGACGGCAGACGATCCGCAGCCGATCCGCCGCCTGCTGGTCGCCTGCAAAGCCTATGACGCCGAAAGCGCCGTCGCCCGTCTGCTGCCGCGCCTGACTGCAGATGCCGAGTTGATCCTGTTGCAGAATGGCCTTGGCAGTCAGGACGCGGTTGCGGCGCTGGTTCCCCATGCCCGTTGCATCAGCGCGTCCAGCACTGAAGGCGCCTTCCGCGACGGCGACTGGCGTGTGGTGTTTGCCGGCCACGGTTTCACCTGGCTGGGCGATGCTGGCCATCCGGTAGCACCGATCTGGCTGGACGATCTCGACGCGGCGAACATTCCCCACGAGTGGAGCACCGACATCCTCACCCGTTTGTGGCGCAAACTGGCGCTCAATTGCGCGATCAATCCGCTGACCGTGCTCCACGATTGCCGTAATGGCGGGCTTGAGCAGCATCAATGTGAGGTCGCCACGCTGTGCGCGGAACTGGCCGAGTTGCTGGAGCGTTGTGGTCAACCCGCGGCGGCGGTCAATCTGCAACAGGAAGTCGAACGGGTGATTCACGCCACGGCGGCCAATTACTCCTCGATGTATCAGGATGTGGCGAACCAGCGCCGCACCGAAATCAGCTATCTGTTGGGCCACGCCTGCAAAGTCGCCACGCGCCATCAACTGAATCTGCCGCACCTCAATCAATTGCAGCAGCGCCTGGTCGGCCATCTGCGCAGCCTTGGATTGCCCAGCGACTGAGCAGCGGCTACGCTGCCCACTTGTTCCTCTGCTGCGATAAACCTGATGCCATTGCGCCAGCGCCTTGAAAACCTGCCGGTCGGCCAGAAACTGCTGGCCGCCCTGCTAGTGTTGATGACTACTGTTCTGCTGGTCGCCAACCTGACCTTTATCAGCGCCGCCTACTACATCTCCCAGGAAAGCATGGCGCCGCAGGCCCTGCAGACAATCGGCCGACTGATTTCCAACCCGAGCCTGGTCTCACAAGCCCTGGAATCGCCGCAAAGCGCCGAACGCCTGCTCAAGGAACTCGACAGCTATTCGCCGTTGCGTGCCGCGGCGCTGTATGACGGCAAGGGTGATCGAATCGCCCAGGTGCAGCGTGGCGACAAGCTCAATCTGCCGGAACGCTATCGGCACATCGAAGCCTGGCAACTCACCGAGTTTCGCAGCAACCAACTGATCACCCTGCCCCGCCCCGGCACCGCGCCAGGGCATTTGCTGCTGGTCGCCAGCAGTGAACTGCCGATGGCGTTCTATACCGGCACCCTGACTGCCAGCCTCGGCATCCTGATTTTCAGTGTGCTGCTGTGGCTGGTGATTGCCCGGCAGATCAAACGCCTGATCACCCGCCCGATTCATGAGCTGGAAGAACTCTCGCGGCAGGTCACCCGTGAAGAGAACTACGCCCTGCGCGCCTCGCGCGGTAACCACGACGAAATCGGCAGCCTCGCCGAGGCGTTCAACACCATGCTCTCGCGCATCGAAGCCCGCGAGCAGCAGCTCAAGCGCGCCCGCGATGACTCGCAAGCCGCCTACGATCAGGCGCAGGGTCTGGCCGAAGAAACCCGCCACACCAACCGCAAGCTGGAGCTGGAAGTCCAGGTGCGCAGCAAGATCGAGAAGAAGCTCACCGGATTCCAGAACTACCTCAACAGCATCATCGACTCCATGCCCTCGGCGCTGATCGCTCTCGACGAACAGCTCTACGTGACCCAGTGGAACCAGGAGGCCAGCGCGCTCTCCGGGACGCGCCTGGATGAAGCACTGAACCAGCCGATCTTCCTCGCCTTCGAGCCGCTCAAGCCATTCCTGCCGCAACTCAAGCAGACCGTGGAAGAACACACGGTGGCGAAGATCGAGCGGGTGACCTGGTTCAAGGATGATGAACCCAAGCATTACGCGCTGACCTTTTACCCGCTGATGGGCGGCGCCGGGCGCGGTGTGGTGATCCGCATCGACGACATCACCCAGCGCCTGTCGCTGGAAGAAATGATGGTGCAATCGGAAAAGATGCTCTCGGTGGGCGGCCTTGCCGCCGGCATGGCGCATGAGATCAACAACCCGCTCGGCGCGATCCTGCACAACGTGCAGAACATTCGCCGACGGCTGTCGACAGACCTGCCGAAAAACCTCGAAACCGCCGAACAACTGGGCATCGAGCTGGACGCGGTCAACCTTTACCTGCAGAACCGCGAAGTGCCAAAACTGCTCGACGGCATCCAGCAGGCCGGTGCCCGCGCGGCAAAAATCGTCACCCATATGCTCAGCTTCAGCCGACGCAGCACCCGGCAAATGGCCCCGTGCGATCTGCCGGCGCTGATCGACCAGGCGGTGGAAATTGCCGGCAACGACTTCGATCTGGCGATCGGTTTCGACTTCAAGGGCCAGGCGATCATCCGTCAGTTCGACCCGGCGCTCGGGCCGGTGCCGGGCACCGCCAACGAACTGGAACAAGTGCTGCTCAATCTGCTGAAAAACGCCGCGCAAGCCATTCACCAGCGCGAAGACGACAGCGAGCCGGGGCGGATCATTCTGCGTACCCGACTGAACCCGCCATGGGCCGAGATACAGGTCGAAGACAACGGCATCGGCATGAGCGAGAACGTGCGCAAGCGCACCTTCGAACCGTTCTTCACCACCAAGGAAATCGGTCAGGGCACAGGCCTGGGGCTGTCGGTGTCGTACTTCATCATCACCAACAACCATAAAGGGCAGATGGAAGTGCAGTCCGCGCCGGGCCAGGGCACCTGCTTCACCTTGCGCCTGCCACTGACCCAACCGGCGGCCGTCGCTGCCGAAACCAATCAACTACCGAGGTAACCCATGGGCTTTCGCTTGTCGAAGATTTACACCCGCACCGGCGACACAGGCGAAACCGGCCTGGGCGATGGCCGTCGCGTCCCCAAGGACCACCCGCGCATCGAAGCCATTGGCGAAGTCGACACACTGAACAGTCAGGTCGGTGTGCTGCTGGCCGGGTTGATCGCCGAGCGTGAAGCGTTTCCCGGCTTGGATGAACTGATCGAAGTGCTCGCCCCCTGCCAGCATCGTTTGTTCGATTTGGGCGGTGAGCTGGCGATGCCGGAATATCAGGCGCTGAACGCGGCGGAAATCGAACGCCTGGAAGCGGCGATCGATGTGTGGAACGAAGAATTGGGGCCACTGGAGAATTTCATCCTGCCCGGTGGCTCAACGCTGATCGCCCAGGCCCATGTGTGCCGCAGTCTGGCGCGCAGTGCCGAGCGGCGTTGTCAGCATTTGAATGCGATTGAGCCGTTGGCCGGGGTGGGCCTGGCGTATATCAATCGGTTGTCGGATTTGCTGTTTGTGGCGGCGCGGTTGATTACGCGGCGCCAGGGGGTGGCGGAGATTCTTTGGCAGCCGGCGGCGAAGCCTGAAGAGCAGTAGCGCCTGACAGGACGTCTTCGCGAGCAGGCTCGCTCCCACAGGGAAATGCATTCCTTCAGTTGGAATGCAATCAAATGTGGGAGCGAGCCTGCTCGCGAAGAGGCCATCAGCCTCAATACATAATCAAGCCTCAGGCCAGAATGCCCGAATCCCCGCCACACCCTGCGCCCCGACACGCCAGGCCTTCTCGCGCTCCGCCGGGCCAACCCCACCCAGCAGAAACACCGGCTTGTTGAAGCCCTCGATCAACGTCGACGCCTGCTCCCAGCCCAGCGGCTGCGCATCCGGGTGAGTCAGCGTCGGCTGCACCGGCGACAGGGTGACGAAATCCACGCCCATTTGTTCGGCCAGTGCCAGTTCTTCAGCGTTATGGCACGACGCCGCCAGCCAGCGCTCCGCCGGCAATGGTCGCCCCGCTTCGGCGTATTTGCGCAGCTGCGCGGACGTGATGTGCCAACCGGCAGACGGGAAATCGCCCAGCCATTCGAACGGCCCCTTGATCATCAGTTGCGCCTTGCCGGCACACAGGCCGACCGCATCCACCGCCAGATCGCGGTATTTAGGGTCATAGCCGTTCGGCGCGCGCAGCTGGATCAACTTGATCCCGCCGGCAATCGCCTTCTGGATCCCACGCAGCAGGGCCGGTGCTTCCAGGTCTTCCGGAGTGATCAGGTATTCGCTTGGCAGGCGCGCTGCTGCAACGATCGGCTGGTTGGCAGCCGGGAACTCGTAGTCCACCAGTTCCTTCGCGGTGACCCAAGCCAATGGCTGGCCTTCGGCACCGTGCGGTTCGCCGCTGAAGCTCGAGACTTCCCAGACATCCAACAACACCTGCTTGTCCGGGTAATCGTGGCGGACCTTGATCAGCGGACGCGCAGCGCCAACGACGATGCCCAGCTCTTCGTGCAACTCACGAGCCAGCGCGCTTTCGACGGATTCGTCAGCCTCGACCTTGCCGCCGGGGAATTCCCACAGGCCACCCTGATGCTGGGTGTCGGCACGGCGGGCGATCAGGATCTTGCCACTCTCGTCACGAATGACGGCGGCGGCGACGTGTACGCGTTTCACGGGTTCAACTCCTCCAGTCCAGCCTTTTGCCACGCCTTGAAGGCGGGCCATTGGTAGACGGTTTCAACATAAGCTTGATCGATGGCCGGCAGTTGCACTTGATAAGTACGCAGACGCACGGCAATCGGCGCGAAGAACGCGTCGGCCAGGCTCACCCGGCCAAACAGATACGGCCCAGGCTCGGTGGCAGCGGCACGGCATTCGGCCCATAGCGCGAGCATGCGCTCGATATCGACCTTCACTTCCGGCGGCACCGGGTTGAGCGGTGCGTCGTGGCTCAGGTTGAACGGCATGTGATTGCGCATGGCAAAAAAGCCGCTGTGCATCTGCGCGCAGGCCGAACGGGCCTGGGCACGCGCAAAAAGGTCGCTAGGCCAAAGCTGTTCGGACGGGAACTGCTCCGCCAGGTATTCGGCAATCGCCAGAGAATCGGCAACGGTGCCACGGGAGGTTTGCAGCAGCGGCACCTTGGCGGTCGGCGAATGCTTGAGCAGCCGCTCGCGGGTGTCGGGCTTGCCGAGCTTGATCAGTTCTTCGGTGTAGGGTGCGCCGGTCAGCTCGACGGCCAGTGCGGCACGCAGCGACCAGGAGGAAAGCAGTTTGTCGCCGATGATCAGGTGCAGGGACATGGTGTGGCGCCTTTTCGTCAGTGGAAAAGCGTTGGGACTTGCGGTGTCTGGACCACCGTCTTCGCGAGCAGGCTCGCTCCCACATTAGATCTTCAGTGCACACAAATTGTGTGTACGGCAGAACACCGTGTGGGAGCGAGCCTGCTCGCGAAAGCCACGACTCGGTCTTGGATCAGGTGCGGTACTCGGCGTTGATCTTCACGTATTCATGCGACAGGTCGGTGGTCCAGATGGTTTCGCTGCAATCGCCACGACCCAGCTCGATACGGATGGTGATCTCTTCCTGCTGCATCACCGCCGAGCCCTGAGCTTCAGTGTAGGTCTCGGCACGGGCGCCACGGCTGGCAATGCACACGTCGCCGAGGAACACGTCGATCTTGCTCACGTCCAGGTTCGGCACGCCGGCACGGCCGACAGCGGCCAGGATACGGCCCCAGTTCGGGTCGGAGGCGAACAGCGCGGTCTTGATCAGCGGCGAGTGCGCCACGGTGTAGCCGACGTCCAGGCATTCCTGATGGTTGCCGCCGCCATTGACTTCAACCGTGACGAACTTGGTCGCGCCTTCGCCGTCACGCACGATGGCCTGGGCCACGTCCATGCACACTTCGAACACCGCTTGCTTGAGTTTGGCGAACAGCTCGCCTTCAGCGCGGGTGATTTCCGGCAGTGCAGCCTTGCCGGTGGCAATCAGCATGCAGCAATCGTTGGTCGAGGTGTCGCCGTCGATGGTGATGCGGTTGAACGACTTGTTCGCGCCGTCGAGCATCAGATTGTGCAGCACGTCGCGGGAGACTTTGGCGTCGGTGGCGATGTAACCGAGCATGGTCGCCATGTTCGGACGAATCATGCCCGCACCTTTGCTGATGCCGGTAACGGTGATGGTCACGCCGTCATGCTGGAACTGGCGGCTGGCGCCCTTGGGCAGGGTGTCGGTGGTCATGATGCCGGTGGCGGCAGCTTCCCAGTTGTTTTCCGACAAATCGTCCAGTGCGGCCTGCAGTGCGCCTTCGATCTTCTCGACCGGCAGTGGCTCGCCGATCACCCCGGTCGAGTACGGCAGGATCTGGCTGGCATCGACGCCCGTCAGTTCGGCCAGCTTCGCAGTGGTGCGCTCGGCGGCGGCCAGTCCCGGCTCGCCGGTACCGGCGTTGGCATTACCAGTGTTGGTCAGCAGGTAACGCACGGCGTTCTGCACGCGTTTTTTCGCCAGGATCACTGGCGCGGCGCAGAAGGCGTTCAACGTGAACACGCCGGCCACGGTCGAACCTTCGGCGCAGCGCATCACTACCACATCCTTGCGCCCGGGGCGCTTGATGCCGGCCGAGGCGATACCGAGTTCAAAACCGGCAACCGGGTGCAACGTTGGCAAAGGACCAAGACCAACAGCCATGAATGCGCTCCTTACTCAATGATGTCAGCACCGCTCACAGTGATGGCGGTGGTTTAAATGGCAAAACGCCGCGACGGCAGGAGCCGGTCGCGGCGCGGGTATATCAGCGATTGAAACGGGGTTTACTGGATCTGCCCGTGGCAATGCTTGAATTTCTTGCCCGAACCGCAGTAGCACAGTTCGTTGCGGCCCAGCTTCTGCTCGTTGCGTACCGGCGCGGTGGCGAGGGCCACATCGACCTCTTCACCCAGCACTTCCGGCTGATCCAGACCCGGGGCCTCGGCGTGTTCGAACTGCATGCGGGCGGCCAGTGCTTCGGCTTCCTCACGCAGACGTTGCTCTTCGGCTTCCGGATCTTCGCGACGGACCTGAACGTGCGACAGCACACGGATCGAGTCGCGCTTGATCGAGTCCAGCAGCTCGGAGAACAGCGTGAACGACTCGCGCTTGTATTCCTGCTTCGGGTTCTTCTGGGCGTAGCCACGCAAGTGGATACCGTGACGCAGGTGATCCATGGTCGACAGGTGGTCTTTCCACAGGTCGTCGAGTACGCGCAGAACGATTTGCTTCTCGAAGGAGCGCAGCGCTTCGGCACCGGCCTGGTCTTCTTTCTCGTTGTACGCCGCCATCAGCTCGACCATCAGCTTCTCGCGCAGGGTCTCTTCGTACAGGTGATCGTCTTCGTCGAGCCATTGCTGGATCGGCAGTTTCACCCCGAAATCGCTGGCAATCGACGCTTCCAGACCGGCGACGTCCCACTGCTCAGGCAGCGATTGCGGCGGAATGTGGGCGCTGACCGTCGCGTTGAGCACGTCCTGACGGAAATCGGCGATGGTTTCACCGATGTTGTCGGCGGCCAGCAACGTGTTACGCATGTGATAGATCACTTTACGCTGTTCGTTGTTGACGTCGTCGAACTCGAGCAGTTGCTTACGGATGTCGAAGTTGCGACCTTCAACCTTGCGCTGCGCCTTCTCGATCGCGTTGGTCACCATGCGGTGCTCGATCGCTTCGCCCGGCTGCATGCCCAGCGCTTTCATGAAGTTCTTCACCCGGTCAGAGGCGAAGATGCGCATCAGGCTGTCTTCCAGCGACAGGTAGAAGCGGCTCGAACCGGCATCGCCCTGACGACCGGCACGGCCACGCAGCTGGTTGTCGATACGCCGGGATTCGTGACGCTCGGAGGCGATCACCTGCAGACCGCCGGACTCCAGCACTTGCTGGTGACGCTTCTGCCAGTCGGCCTTGATCTGGGCGATCTGCTCGGGGCTCGGGTTTTCCAGCGCCGCGACTTCCACTTCCCAGTTGCCGCCCAGCAGGATGTCGGTACCACGACCGGCCATGTTGGTGGCGATGGTCAGGGCGCCCGGACGACCGGCCTGCGCAATGATTTCCGCTTCTTTTTCGTGGAACTTGGCGTTCAGGACCTTGTGCTCGATGCCTTCCTTGTTGAGCAGGTTGGAAACGTGCTCGGAAGTCTCGATGGTCGCGGTACCCACCAGGATCGGACGGCCCTGGGCCATGCCTTCCTTGATGTCGTTGATGATCGCCGCGTACTTCTCTTCGGCGGTCAGGAACACCAGGTCGTTGTAGTCTTTACGCGCCAACGGCTTGTTCGGCGGAATGACCATGACCTGCAGGCCGTAGATCTGGTGGAATTCGAACGCTTCGGTGTCTGCGGTACCGGTCATGCCGGACAGCTTGGTGTACAGACGGAAGTAATTCTGGAACGTGGTCGAGGCCAGGGTCTGGCTCTCGGCCTGGATGTTCAGGCCTTCCTTGGCTTCGATGGCCTGGTGCAGGCCTTCGGACAGACGGCGGCCCGGCATGGTGCGACCGGTGTGCTCGTCGACCAGCACGACCTGGCCGTCCTGCACGATGTATTCGACGTTACGGTGGAACAGCTTGTGCGCACGCAGGCCCGAATAGACGTGGGTCAGCAGGCCCAGGTTATGCGCCGAATACAGGCTCTCGCCTTCGGCCAGCAGGCCGACGCCGGTGAGCATTTCTTCGATGAACTGGTGACCGGCTTCGTTGAGTTCGACCTGACGGGTCTTCTCGTCGATGGTGTAGTGACCGGCCTTGGTGACCTGACCTTCGACTTCCTCGACGTGCAGTTCGAGCTGCGGGATCAGTTTGTTGATCTCCATGTACAGCTTGGAACTGTCCTCGGCCTGACCGGAAATGATCAGCGGGGTACGGGCTTCGTCGATGAGGATGGAGTCGACTTCGTCGATCACGGCAAAATTGAGTTCGCGCTGGAATTTTTCTTCCATGCTGAACGCCATGTTGTCGCGCAGGTAGTCGAAACCGAATTCGTTGTTGGTGCCGTAGGTGATGTCGGCAGCATAAGCGGCGCGCTTCTCTTCCGGCGGCTGGAACGGCGTCACGACGCCGACGGTCAGGCCGAGGAATTCATACAGCGGGCGCATCCAGTTGGCGTCACGGCGGGCCAGGTAGTCGTTCACGGTTACAACGTGCACGCCCTTGCCGGACAGCGCGTTGAGGTAAACGCCCAGGGTTGCCACGAGGGTTTTACCCTCGCCGGTACGCATTTCGGCAATCATGCCTTCATGCAGGGTCATGCCACCGATCAACTGAACGTCGAAGTGGCGCATGCCCATGACGCGCTTGCCCGCTTCACGGGCGACCGCGAAGGCTTCAGGCAACAGCTTGTCGAGGGATTCCCCTTTGGCGATACGGGCCTTGAACTCGTTGGTCTTGGCACGCAATTGATCGTCCGAAAGGGCCACCATTTGCTCTTCGAAGGCATTGACGAGCTGCACCGTCTTGAGCATGCGTTTGACTTCACGCTCGTTCTTGCTTCCAAAAAGTTTCTTTAACAAAGGCGCAAACATATCGGCAGGATCTTCCACACTAAAGGGATGGAGGGCGGCCCCGTGAGTCGCCCGTGCAGCCCTCATGGCCGCATGCGAACGAGCATTCTACCCGGAAACGGTGGTGAGGAAAGTGGCGATATTCCACGATGCTGGCACTGCGCTTTGACGGGGCTCACTTAAAATAAGGGCGTTTTGCTCAACTTCAACCCATACGGGAAAGAAGTTAGTCGTTGATTTAATGGGTAAAGCAGGGACAAAAGCAATGGGCGAGTGGTTCCGCTGCTTTCTGCTACCATGGCGTTTCTGTTACTTCAGGTGTTCGATCATGGCATTTCGCCCTCTTGCAGCCAGAGCGCCCGCCGCTCTGCTACGCGAAGCCAAGCCGCTCAAAGCCATTCTCGGCCATGCCCAACGACTCGCTCATCTGCAACGCCTGCTCGAAAGCCAGCTGCAACCTGCCGCCCGCGCGCATTGCCACGTGGCCAAATGGCGTGAAGGCGAACTTTCGCTGGTGGTCACCGACGGCCATTGGGCCACGCGTCTGCGCTACCAGCAAAAACGCCTGCAACGGCAACTGCAGCTGTTCGAAGAGTTCGCCAACCTGACGCGGATCAAATTCACCGTGCGCCCCCCCATCGTGCAGCAAGGGGCTGTCGGGCACACGATGGATCTGTCGAGCGATGCGGCGGCGACCATTCAGTCGACGGCGGACGGGATCAGTGATCCGGGGCTGCGTGCGGCGCTGGAGCGTCTGGCGGCGCACGCTAAAGACAAGGCCTGAAGCGAGAGCAAAAGATCGCAGCGATGCGCCAGCTCCTACAGTTGGAACGGGTTTCCCCTGTAGGAGCTGCCGCAGGCTGCGATCTTTGCTTTTAGCGGCGTTTACTGCCGCCGAGCAACGAGCCCATCAGCCCGCGCACCAGTTGTTTGCCGAGATTATTGGCCGCCTGGCGCATGGCTGACTTCAACGCCTGCCCTGCTGCCGTGCCCAGGAACTCCCCCGCTCTGTCGGCCAGGCTTGGCTCTTCAGGCGCAGGCTTGCCCACGGGCGCATCGGCCTGCGGTGCCAGATCCTTGCGGCCCATGAGGATTTCATACGCCGACTCACGATCGATCGGCTTGTCATACCGCCCCTTGAACGGCGAGCCGGCGATCAACACCGTACGCTCTGTCTCGCTCAGCGGCCCGATTCGCGATTGCGGCGGCGCCACCAGCACGCGCTGGACCATCTCCGGTGTGCCCTTTTCCTGCAGCGTACCGACCAATGCTTCGCCGATGCCAAGCTCGGTCAGCACCGACAACGTGTCGAACGCCGGATTCGGCCGGAAGCCATCCGCCACCGCCCGCAGGGATTTCTGTTCCTTAGCAGTGAACGCGCGCAAGCCGTGCTGGATCCGCAGACCCAGCTGCGCCAGCACATTGTCCGGCAGATCGCCCGGCGACTGGGTGACGAAATACACCCCCACGCCTTTCGAGCGAATCAGCCGTACCACTTGCTCCAGCCGCTCCTGCAAGGCCTTGGGCGTATCGCCGAACAGCAAATGCGCTTCATCGAAAAACAGCGCCAGCAGCGGCTTGTCGGCATCGCCGCGCTCCGGCAACTGCTCGAACAGCTCGGCCAGCAGCCACAGCAGGAACGTCGCGTAGACCTTCGGTGCCTCGTGCACCAGACGACTGGCATCGAGCAGATGAATGCGCCCGCGGCCGTCCGCCGCCGGTTGCAGAATGTCTTCCAGTTGCAGCGCCGGTTCGCCGAACAATGCTTCAGCGCCCTGCTGTTCCAGGGTCGCCAGCCGACGCAACAGCGCCTGGCTGGAACCGGTGGTCATCAGCGCGGCGTCTTCGCCGAGCAGCTGTGGGTTGTCCTTGAGGTGATTGAGCAGCGCCTTGAGGTCTTTCAGATCGAGCAGCAGCAGGCCTTCGCGGTCCGCCACTTTAAACGCTGCGTACAGCGCCGACTGCTGGCTGTCGGTCAGTTCCAGCAGGCTGCCGATCAACAGCGGGCCCATTTCACTCAAGGTGGTGCGCAAGGGATGACCGGATTCACCGTGAATGTCCCACAGCGTCACCGGATACGCCTGCGGCTTGTAGTCGAGCCAGGGCATCCCGGCGATGCGCTCGGCGACCTTGCCCTGAGGATTGCCGGCGGCGCCGAGGCCGCACAGGTCACCCTTGATATCAGCGGCAAAAACCGCGACGCCGGCGTCACTGAACGCCTCGGCGAGGCGCTGCAAGGTCACGGTCTTGCCAGTCCCGGTCGCCCCGGCGATCAGCCCGTGTCGGTTCGCCAGGCGCATGGCCTGAGCAATCGGTTGCCCCGCCAGATCGGCACCGATAACGAGTTGCGATGTGTCAGGCATTTTGTCACCTATTGTTAATCTTTAATTCGCTATGGCCGATAGATAAAGGCGAGAACCCGACTGAAAAGTCGGTCGGACATTTCCCTAAGGAGAGTCGGAAATATCAGTTTGTTTCACCCTTGCCCATATTGCGCGTCTTTATAAAAGCACGCCCAGGACATTAAGACCTTAGCGGAACCCCAAGCCATGAACAAAAATCTGCGCTTCAGCCATAAAATTTTGCTTGCCGCCGCCCTCATCGTCATCGCCGCTTTCGCCTCGTTCACGCTGTACAACGACTGGCTGCAACGCAACGCGATTCGCGATGACCTGAACAACTATCTCAACGAGATGGGCGAGGTCACGGCCGACAACATTCAGACCTGGCTCAACGGCCGCATCCTGCTGGTCGAAAACGCCGCCCAGAACATCGCCATCAACCCAGACCCCGCCAACGTCGCCAGCCTGCTGGAACAGAAGTCCCTGACCTCGACGTTCATGGCCACTTACCTGGGTGATGCCACCGGGCACTTCACCATCCGCCCGGATGTGAAGATGCCCGACGGTTTCGATCCACGGGTGCGCCCTTGGTACAAAGGTGCCGAGAGCAGCAGCGCGTCGACCTTGACCGAACCGTACATCGACGCTGCCACCGGGCAGTTGATCATCTCCATCGCCACCGCCTCGAAAAAGGCCGGTCAGCGCGTTGGCGTGGTCGGCGGCGACCTGAGCCTGCAAACCCTGGTCGAGACCCTCACCGCCCGGGACTTCTCCGGAATGGGCTACGCCTTCCTGGTCAGCGCCGACGGCAAGATCCTGGTGCACCCGGACAAGACGCTGGTGATGAAGACGCTGAAAGACGCCTATCCGCAGGACACCCCGCGCATCAGCAGCGACTTCAGTGAAATCACCGTCGACGGCAAGACCCGCATCGTCAGCTTCACCCCGATCAAGGGCCTGCCTTCGGTGAACTGGTACATCGGGCTGTCGGTGGACAAGGACAAAGCCTTCTCGATGCTCAGTGAGTTCCGCACCTCAGCGGTGATCGCTACCGTGATCGCAGTGGTGATCATCATCGCGTTGCTGAGCATGCTGATTCGCCTGCTGATCCAGCCACTGCACGTCATGACCCGCGCCATGGAGGACATCGCCGACGGCGAAGGCGACCTGACCAAGCGCCTGACCATCGTCAACAACGATGAATTTGGTGTGCTGGGTACCGCGTTCAACCGGTTCGTCGAGCGGATTCACGGTTCGATCCGCGAAGTGTCGTCGGCCACCGGGCAAGTCAACGAGGTCGCCCTGCGTGTGGTCGCGGCTTCCAATTCGTCGATGTACAACTCCGACCAGCAAGCCTCGCGCACCAGCAGCGTCGCCGCCGCGATCAATCAGCTGGGCGCCGCCGCTCAGGAAATCGCCCGCAACGCCGCGCAAGCCTCGAACCAGGCCAGTGATGCCCGCGGCCTCGCCGAAGACGGCCAGCAAGTGGTGGATCGCAGCATCAAGGCGATGAATCAACTGTCGAGCATGCTCAGCGCCTCCAGCAGCAACATCGAGTCGCTGAACAGCAAAACCGTGAACATCGGGCAAATCCTCGAAGTGATCACCAGCATCTCTCAGCAGACCAACCTGCTGGCGCTCAACGCCGCCATCGAAGCGGCGCGGGCCGGTGAGGCGGGCCGTGGTTTCGCCGTGGTGGCCGATGAAGTGCGCAATCTCGCGCACCGCACCCAGGAATCGGCGCAGCAAGTGCAGACCATGATCGAGGAACTGCAAGTCGGCGCCCGGGAATCGGTGAGCACCATGAGCGACAGCCAGCGCCACAGTCAGGACAGCGTGGAAATCGCCAACCTCGCCGGCGAACGCCTCAACAGCGTGACCCAACGCATCGGCGAGATCGACGGGATGAACCAGTCGGTGGCGACGGCGACCGAGGAACAAACCGCCGTGGTTGAATCGATCAACGTCGACATCACCGAGATCAACACGCTGAACCAGGAAGGCGTCGAGAACCTGCAGGCGACCTTGCGCGCCTGCTCGGATCTGGAACAGCAGGCTGCGCGGCTGAAGCAGTTGGTAGGCAGCTTCCGCATCTAAGATCCAAAGATCGCAGCCTGCGGCAGCGCCTACAGGGTGAATAGAAATCCCGTGTAGGCGCTGCCGCAGGCTGCGATCTTTTTGCCCTTGAAACCCACCGCCGATTCCCGACCGAACATCTATTCTGGATAAAGGTCAACCAAGGGAGTGCAACGCAGCGGAGGGTTGATTACCGTGCATATCGCCGACATCACCATGTTCTACGCCCCGGCCAGCGGTGGCGTGCGCACGTACCTGGATGCCAAGCATCGCCGGTTGGGCGTCAAATCGGCCATTCGCCACAGCCTGCTGATCCCCGGCGCCCATTTCGGTGAACACGACGGCGTCTACACCGTGCCCGCCCCGGCCCTGCCCTTCGGCAAAGGCTATCGTTTCCCGCTGCGCCTCGCGCCGTGGCGCAATGTCCTGCAGGATTTGCAGCCGGACCTGATCGAAGTCGGCGACCCGTACCTCACCGCGTGGGCGGCGCTCGACGCACGGCGGCAACTGGACGTACCGGTGATCGGCTTTTACCACTCCGACCTGCCGCTGCTGGTCGGCAATCGCATGGGCCATTGGGTCACACCGAATGTCGAGGCATACGTGACCAGACTCTACGGCAATTTCGACCGGGTACTGGCGCCCAGCCAAGTGATGGCCGACAAACTCACGGGGCTGGGCGTGCGCAACGTCTTCGTGCAGCCGCTGGGGGTCGACCTGCAGACCTTTCACCCGCAAGCCCGCGATAACGGCCTGCGCGCCGAACTGGGAATTGCCGAGGACACGCGCCTGCTGATCTTCGCCGGACGCGGTTCCAAAGAGAAAAACCTGCCCATTCTGCTCAAGTGCATGCAACGCCTCGGCCCGCGCTACCACTTGTTGTTGGTCGGCTCGTCGATGCCCGCCGTGGTCCCGGACAATGTCAGCGTGATCGACTCATTCTGCCCGGCACCCACCGTCGCCCGGTTGATGGCCAGCGCCGATGCCTTGCTGCATGCCGGTGATCAGGAGACCTTTGGCCTGGTGATCCTTGAGGCCATGGCCTGCGGGATTCCGGTCGTCGCGGTGGCCGCTGGGGCGTTCGAGGAAATCGTCAACGAAGCCTGCGGCTTGCTGTGTCTGCCGAACAACCCGCAGGCCATGGCCAACGCGGTCCGCGAGCTGTTCAGTCGCGGCTGCGTAAAGCTCGGCCAACAAGCCCGGCAACATGTCGAACAGTATTACGCCTGGGACACGGTGTGTCGACAGCCTGCTCGGTCATTATCACGCGGTGCTCGGTCACTCGCTGCCGAGGGTGGTCAATGGCTGACTCCTCCAATGGCCGCGCCGTATTGCTGGTGCTGCACGATGTAGCGCCGTCGACGTGGGCGGACTATCGGCCGTTTGTCGAAGCGGTCGACGCCATCGGCGGCGTACCGATCACCTGGCTGGTGGTGCCGGATTTCCACAGACACGACGCACTGGAAGACCATCCAGCGTTTTGCCGGATGCTCGACGAGCGGCTTTCCCGTGGCGATGAACTGGCCTTGCACGGCTATTACCATGACGACCGCGAGCCAGCCCCGACCACGCCCCGCGACTGGTTCATGCGTCGGATCTACACCCATGAAGGCGAGTTTTATCGTTTGTCCCGCGACGCCGCGCTGGCTCGCCTGCGCGCCGGCATCGATCTGTTCCAGCGCAATGACTGGCCGTTGCACGGCTTCGTCGCCCCGGCCTGGCTAATGGGTGAGGGCACGCGCCAGGCCCTTCGCGAATTGCCATTGCGCTACACCAGCGATCCACAACACCTCTATCCATTACCGGATTTCACCGCCATCGACGCCCCGGGTCTGGTCTGGAGCGCGCGCAGTGCCTGGCGCCGAGGCTTGTCAAAAATCGTCAGCGATCAACGCGAACAGCAATGGCGCGACGCCCCGGTGATTCGTCTAGGCTTGCACCCGGTAGACATGCGCCACGCATTTTCGCGTGAATACTGGCTACACACCCTTGAACGGCTGCTGGCGGAAGGACGCAAGCCCATGAACAAAATCGACTGGCTGATCCAACAACGTGAGCGAATGGGACGCGCGGCATGAGTCGCGGCATTGTTCTGTTGATCGGTCTGCTCGCCGCCGTGCTGATCCCGGTGCTGCTCGGCGGCGGAGAGATCGGCGCGCGGTTGCAGAACTTTCCGCTGCATTGGCTGCTGATCATGTTCGGCATGATCCTGCTCTGCTGGGGCATCAATACCCTGCGCCTGCGGTTGTTGCTGGGCGATCAACGCGAGCGGGTAACGCCGCTGAAAAGCCTGGGCGTGGTCATGGCCGCCGAGTTCGCCTACTGCGCCACCCCCGGCGGCAGTGGCGGGCCGCTGACGATCATGGCGTTGCTGGCGCGCTGCGGCGTGCGCCCGGCCCGGGGCAGCGCGGTGTTTGCCATGGATCAGTTGAGTGATCTGCTGTTCTTCCTCTGCGCCCTGAGCGGGATTCTGATCTACGCGTTGTTTCAGCACCTCAGCGACCGCCTGGAGTGGCTGCTGATGGTCAGCGCGGTGTCGCTGTTCGGCGGTTTGTTCAGTTGTGTGCTGCTGGCGCGCTATCACCGTCGGCTGATTCTGCTGAGCGGGCGCCTGCTCGCCCGCCTGAACGTGCAACCCGCCACGCGCCGGCGCTGGGCGCGCAAGCTGTTGCACTTTCTCGACGCGTTTATCGACACGCTCAAGTTGCCGTGGCAAACCCTGGTCAAGGTGTTCGTCCTGACCTGCATGCATTGGCTGCTGCGCTACAGCGTGCTGTACCTGGCCTTGCGCGGGCTGGGCGCGGACCTGCAATGGGCATGGAGCTTTCTGGTGCAGATGCTGTCGTTGGGCGCCGGGCAGATGAGCCTGCTGCCCGGTGGCGCAGGCGCGGCGGAACTGACGTCGGCGGCGTTGCTGGCGCCGATGGTCGGCAAATCCACCGCTGCTGCGGCGATTCTGATCTGGCGCGTGGTGACGTTCTACTTCTATCTGCTGGTGGGCGGGCCGATTTTTCTGTTGATGCTGGGACGGCCGCTGCTCAAGAAGCTGCTGAAGATTCGACAAGCGTAAAGATCGCAGACTTCGGCAGCTCCTGCATAGAAATACGATCCCTGTAGAAGCTGCCGAAGGCTGCGATCTTTTCAGGCTTCTCCCTCCGGCTCAGGTTTCACCTGTTTCCACAACTCGGCAGCCCCGGGAAACTCGGTGCCGTCGTCCGGGCTAAGGTCATCCGGGTCATAACGACTCAGGCAGCCCTCCCCCAGGGTGGCCGGCGCTTTCGAAGTGGCTTTGTCCAGTGGGTCAGTCACGGGCAGTTCCTCAAGGGCGGAAACGAAAAAGGGCCTGGGACGATTGAACGCCCAGGCCCTTCTTTATTCAAGTACGTGTAAGTTCGATCAGAACACCACGGTCTTGTTGCCGTGCACCAGCACGCGGTCTTCGAGGTGATAACGCAGGCCACGGGCCAACACCATCTTCTCGACGTCACGGCCGAAACGCACCATGTCTTCGATGCTGTCGCTGTGGCTGACACGCACCACGTCCTGCTCGATGATCGGACCGGCGTCCAGCTCTTCGGTGACGTAGTGGCAGGTCGCGCCGATCAGCTTCACGCCGCGCAGCGACGCTTGATGGTACGGCTTGGCGCCAACGAACGACGGCAGGAAGCTGTGGTGAATGTTGATCACCTTGTGTGCGTACTCGCGGCACAGCGACGGCGGCAGGATCTGCATGTAGCGCGCCAGCACCACCACTTCGGCGTCGTGCTGCTTGACCAGACGCGACACCTCGGCGAATGCCGGCTCCTTGTCCTGCGGATTGACCGGGACATGGTAATAAGGAATGCCGTGCCACTCGACCATGCTGCGCAGGTCATTGTGGTTGGAAATCACACAGGAGATTTCGCAGTCGAGCTCATCACTGTGCCAGCGGTGCAACAAGTCCGCCAGGCAGTGGGATTCGCGGCTGGCCATCAGCACCACGCGTTTTTTCTGCTCGGTGTCGGTGATGCGCCAGTCCATCGAGAACTCTTCGGCGATCGGCGCAAACTTCTCGCGCAACACTTCAATACCGAACGGCAGCGAATCGGCACGAATCTCGTGACGCATGAAGAACCAGCCGTTCTGATTGTCCGAATGGTGGCTCGCTTCGGTAATCCAGCCGTTGTGGGATGCCAGAAAGTTACTGACTTTGGCAACGATGCCAACGCGGTCAGGGCAGGAAATCACCAACCGAAAGGTGCGCATGGGGGGAAAACTCCAGAACTTCGCAAAGGCGGCCATTCTAGCGATTGTGCGCGGAAACTGCAGTATTGATGACCGTGTCTCGCCGAGATGGCGCGATTCACGGGTAATCGGTGCCCTGCGTACTCAAGTGACGGCGCGCCAATGCCACTGTCTCAGGCCGATAATTGTGAATAATCGTGATGACTGCATCACATTATTTAACAGCGCATTCAATTTACCGGTTAATTCTCGTAACTAACTCAAATAAAAAAACCGGTTAAATGTTTACTTGATGAAACAGCCTGACTATTATTGCGGCACTGTCCCCTGCCATTCAACACCTCCACATAAGGTAGTTATCATGTCGTTGATCAACGAATATCGTGCCACTGAAGAAGCCATCAAAGAGCTGCAAGCCCGTTTGAAGAACCTGTCGCAAGACGACAAATTGCAAGCCGAGCTGGAATTCGAAGGCAAACTGCGCACCCTGATGGGCGAATACTCCAAGTCCCTGCGCGACATCATTGCCCTGCTGGATCCAGAATCGAAAACCAAGGGCACCCGTGGCGCCGCTGTAAAAACTACCGGCACCAAGCGCGCACGCAAAGTTAAACAATACAAAAACCCGCACAACGGCGAAGTCATCGAAACCAAAGGTGGCAACCACAAGACTCTGAAAGAGTGGAAAGCCAAGTGGGGCGGTGACGTGGTTGAAGGCTGGGCTACCCTGCTGGGCTAAGCCGCAACGCCGGTCGCCGACTGATTCTGCGGCCCATGAAAAACGCCAGCATACGCTGGCGTTTTTTTATGCCCGGCCTTTCATGGACGCACTATGTTCGATTTCAAAGATTCAAACGTTTGCGCAATGCCTCGACATAATTTTGCCACTCATTGAGCACTTGATTCTGTATCGGCGTAGCACTAAGCGCCCATTGCTGCGCGGCCTCGGCAAAAGATTCCAAGGTATTAGGCGCGCCCATTTGCGGCTCGGACAAACGCTGCTGGCAGAATATTCTCCAGCGTTCTTGCTCTGCAGAATTCAACGTATCGGGAAAGTTGCGTGCGCGATATCGAAAGAGTAATTCAGGCAAACGTTCATCATCGAACGGCCATTGCTCTTGCGCTAATTGCGCCGGATCCGCCGCTCTCACTTGCTCGCATAGACGCCGATCGCGATCACCGATAAATCCATCGTACAACTGCTGTTCCGGGTCTTCACTCGGGGTGAAATCTTCGCTGGCATAAATCGCCGCAACTTTATCTTTCCAAACTTGTTGTGCGTCACTTAGCCGCAGTGCACGCGCCTGATAGAGCGCCATGTCCAGACCCAGGCGTTGCTGATCGTCGGCACGCAATACCGACAACGGCGCCACCACCGGGCAGCGATTGATGTGAATCAGTTTGAGCGGCACCGGCAATTCACCCTCGGCCAACTCATCGCGACGGGTGTAAAGACGCTGACGCAGGGTTTGCGCGTCCAGATCCAGCAAGCCTTGCGGATCAAGGTGCAGGTCGCAGACGATCAACGCATTGCGATTGCGCGGATGCCAGGCTAATGGCAACACCACCCCCACATAGTGCCGCGCTGCGGAAAAGCGTCCGGAGATATGCACCAGCGGCTGCAACAGGCGAATCTGATCCATGACCTTCTGCTTGCTGCGCAGTTGAAACAGCCAGTCATACAACTTCGGCTGTTTTTCCCGGATCAGCCGCGCCAGAGCGATGGTTGCGCGCACGTCCGACAGCGCTTCGTGGGCATGCCCATGGTCGATGTTGTTGGCGGCGGTCAGGCGTTCGAGCTTGAGGGTGACCTTGCCTTCGGCATCGGTCGGCCACACCAGACCATCGGGGCGCAACGCATAGGCGGCGCGCACCACATCGATCAAGTCCCAGCGACTGTTGCCGCCCTGCCACTCGCGGGCGTACGGGTCGAAGAAGTTGCGATAGAGGCTGTAACGGGTCATCTCGTCGTCGAAACGCAGGGTGTTGTAGCCCGCGCCGCAGGTGCCAGGCGCGGCCAGTTGCGCGTGCACTCGGGTCATGAAATCGGCTTCGCTCAAACCCTGTTCGGTAAGCCGGCTCGGGGTGATGCCAGTGATCGCACACGCTGCCGGGTGCGGCAGGATGTCTTCGCTGGGCTGGCAGTAGAGGTTGACCGGTTCGTCGATTTCATTGAGGTCATGGTCGGTGCGAATCCCGGCAACCTGCAGCGGACGATCGTTGCGGGGATTGATGCCGGTGGTTTCGTAGTCGTACCAAAAAATTGAAGTCACGGGCGGTTCCTGAACTGAAGATCGGCGAAGTCTAGGCGTTGAACCGGCATTGCGGCCAGCGCTGTGTCATTCAACCACCGCGCGCCACACGATGTGCAATACATAGTTATGTCGTTTTCCCCCAAGAGGCTGCTAGCATCGGACAGACCTCGCCTCCCGATCCGGCCCCATCAGGTAGCCCATGCTCGAGAACACAGCACCGCCACGGAAAGCACCGCTGAACCCGCCACTCGATACCCGCCATCAAGTGGAAACCCCGGAGGGCATCGACCTGCCGTTGCGCCCGGCCGGTCTGATGGTGCGCACCCTGGCCTTCAGCATCGACCTGGGCATTCGCGGCGCCATCCTCGGCGTGTTGTTCCTGGCATTGGCGTTTCTCGGCCAGCTCGGCATGGGCCTCGGTTCGCTGCTGCTGTTTGCCGTCAGCTGGTGGTACATGGTGCTGTTCGAAGTGCTGCGCCAGGGCCGTTCGCCGGGCAAGCAATGGATGGGCCTGCGGGTGATCCACGATAACGGCACCCCCATCGGCTGGTCAGCCTCGCTGCTGCGCAACCTGTTGCGCTTCGTCGATCTGCTGCCGTTCGGCTATTGCCTCGGCGCCATCAGTTGCCTGCAACATCCGACCTTCAAACGCCTGGGCGACATCGCCGCCGGTACCCTGGTGGTCTACAGCGAACGCCCCCTGCTGCGTCCGCAATTACCCGACGCCCAGCCGCGCAGCGCGCCGGTGCCACTCAACCTCAGCGAGCAACGCGCGCTGCTCGCCTTCGCCGAACGCCAGACAGACCTGTCACCGGCGCGGGTCAATGAGCTGGCCGCCCTGCTGGCCCAGCCGCTGCACATCTCGGCGCCCAAAGCGGTCAGCGAACTCAACGGCATCGCCCGCGGCTTGTTGGGTCCGACATGAAACAGAGTCTTTTCGAAGCCCGCCACAAGGCCGAATGGGAGCGCTTCACGCTGGCCCTCGAACGCCTCGAACACGGCAAGGACACTTCGCAGGTGGCCAGTTTTCCCAAGGCTTATCGACGTCTGTGCCAGCATCTGGCGCTGGCGCAGGAACGTGGCTACAGCAGTTTTCTGATCGATTCGCTGCAACAACAGGTGTTGCGCGGCCACCAGCAGCTGTATCGGCATCGCAGTCGATTCGGCGCCAACCTGCTGGGTTTCATCCTCGCCGACTTCCCCCGCCGGGTACGCGCCGAATGGCCCTTCGTGCTGGCCGCCGCGCTGTTGTTTTTCGGCAGCCTGATCGGCTTTGCGCTGCTGGTGTACAGCTATCCCGAGCTGATCTACAACCTGATCCCCGCCGAACAGGTGCGCGAGATGCAGAGCATGTACGACCCGGTGGCCGGCCACCTCGGACGCTCCGCCGAACGTGCCGCCAGCGAAGACTGGGTGATGTTCGGTTACTACGTGATGCACAACATCGGCATCGCCTTCCAGACCTTCGCCAGTGGCTTGCTGCTGGGAGTGGGCAGTGGGTTTTTCCTGTTCTACAACGGCTTGATCATCGGCGCGGTGGCCGGGCACCTGAGCGAAATCGGTTTCGGTCAGACGTTCTGGTCGTTCGTGATCGGCCACGGCGCGTTCGAGCTGACCGCGATTGCCCTGGCCGGCGCCGCGGGCCTGAAACTGGGCTGGGCGGTGATTGCACCGGGACGACTGACGCGTGGCGAAGCGCTGGTGGAAGCGGCGCGCAAGAGCGTCCTGCTGGTGTGCGGAGTCATGCTTTTACTGTTGATCGCCGCCTTCGTCGAAGCCTATTGGTCATCGAAAACCAGCGTCACCCCGCAGACCAAATACCTGGTCGGTGCGGCGCTGTGGGCAGCGGTGGCGGCGTACTTGCTGCTCGCCGGAAGGACCCGCCATGCGCCTGAGTGACGCCACCGTCGCAATCCGCCCGCGCAGCACCTGGGAAGCCATGGACCTGGGCGTGCTCATGAGCCAGCAGCACCGACGCCTGCTGATGACCAGTTGGGCCATCGTCACCCTGCCGCTGTTCGCCCTGCTGACGTTATTGCTGTGGGATTCGCCGTCGCTGGCCGTGTTCATTTTCTGGTGGCTGAAACCGGCGTACGAACGCCTGCCGCTGTACATCCTGTCCAAGGCCCTGTTCGGCGAAACACCGACCCTGAAACAGGCCTTGCGCGAATTTCCCCGGTTGCTCAAACCGCAACTGCTGGCCAGCCTGACCTGGCGTCGCCTGAGCCTGAGCCGCAGCTTCCTGCTGCCGGTGCTGCAACTCGAAGGCCTGGACGGCACGGCCCGCCAACAACGCTTGCAGGTGCTGCTGCAACGTAATGCCGGCGCCGCGCAATGGCTGACGATCATCGGCGTGCACCTGGAGACCGCGCTGTGGATCGGCCTGATGGTGCTGTTCTACATGCTGCTGCCGCAGCAGATCGAAACCGACTGGGACTGGCAGTCATTGATCCTCGACGCCGATCACCATTGGCGCTGGCTGGAGCACCTGACCAATGCCTTCTATGCGCTGGTGCTGGTGGTCTGGGAACCGGTGTATGTCGCCTGCGGTTTCAGCCTGTATCTAAACCGGCGCACCACCCTCGAAGCGTGGGACATCGAGCTGGTGTTCCGCCGTTTGCGCCAGCGCCTGAAATGCAGCGCCCTCGGTCTGTTGCTCGCCCTCTGCCTGTTGCTGCCAGCGCTGCCACCGGTTTGGGCTGCGGCCGATCCCGCCAGCGCACCGGAGGCGCCACGTCTGCTGCAGCAACCGCTGACCAGCCAGGCCGCGCACGACAGCATCAAGGCGTTACTGGAACAACCACCGTTCAAGAACAAAGAAAGCGTGACCCGTTATCGCTTCGGCGACGACCCGGCCGCCCCGGCCGAAACCAGGCCCGGTGAGGCGCCGCAATGGCTGAAAACCCTGCTCGGCTGGCTCGACGGGCAACGTTTCAATGCGCTGGCCAGCCTGATTGAGGTGCTGCTGTGGGGCGCACTGATCGCCGCTGTCGGCTGGCTGATCTGGCACTATCGCGAATTCCTGCGCACTTTCGTCAGCCGCCGGGCAAAACTGCCCGCTCGCGTCAGGCCAGCCGCGCCGCAGCAAGCGTTCGGCCTGGACCTGACCCCGCAAAGCCTGCCCGACGACATCGCCGCCAGCGCCGAACAACTCTGGCACACCCAGCCACGCGCCGCGCTGGGTCTGCTCTATCGCGGCTTGCTCAGCCGCCTGCTGCACGACTTTGACCTGACCTTGAAGCCCGCCGACACCGAGCACCAGGTGCTGCTGCGGGTCGAGCAATTACAGCGCCCCGAACTGCTGAGCTTCAGCCGCGCGCTGACGCTGCACTGGCAGAACATGGCCTACGGTCATCGCGTACCGGCGGCGCATCTGCAACAGGAGCTGTGTGACGGCTGGCGTGCCCTGTTCGGCCAGGGAGCGCGCCCTTGAACCGGCGCAACGCGTGGTTGATCGGCGGGCTGCTCGTCGCCCTGCTCGCAGCGTTGAGCCTCTATCTGTACTTCAAGGCCAGGCCCTATCAGGAAGTGATCGACCACGGCCCCTCGCCGCCCGCCCAGGCCAACCCGTATCTGGCGGCGGAAATGTTCCTGCGCGAGCGCGGCCTCACCGTCAGCCATGCCGAAACCCTGGCGGTGCTGCCCGACATCGATCCGCGCCGGCACACCCTGCTGTTGTTCGGCGAGCGCTCGCGGATGACGCCGCGACAGGTCGATCAGGTGCTGAACTGGGCCCGCGCCGGCGGACGTCTGGTGTTCGTCGCCGAAGCCCTGTGGGATAAACAGGCCGGACAGAGCGATGACCTGTTGCTCGACCGAGTGCAGTTGCACCAGTCCCTGAGCAAAAACCTCAAGGGGCCGCCGGCAGAACTGGCCGATGATCCGTACCCAGACCTGACCAAGCTGTACCTGGAAGATGAGGACGCCCCGGCCTACGCCGGCTTCGACACCGCGTTTCATCTGGAAGACCCGAAGAATCTCGCGCAAGCCTGGGCCAACAGCGCCAAGGCCACGCACATGATGCAACTGGCCTACGGCCTCGGCTCCATTACCGTGGTCACCGATGCCGAGCTGTGGAAGACCCCGTCCATCAGTCAACACGACAACGCCTGGCTGCTCTGGTACCTGAGCGCCGACACCGACGTCACGCTGGTTTTCAGCACGGAACACGACAGTCTGCCAGCCCTGCTCTGGCGTTATTTCCCGCAAGCCATCGTTGCCCTGCTGGCGCTGATTGCCCTGGGCTTGTGGCACGTCGGTGTACGCCATGGACCACTGCTCGCGCCCGCCCCACGTGCTCGCCGGCAGTTGCAGGAACACCTGCGCGCCAGCGCCGATTTCATCCTGCGCCACAACGGCCAGCACCTGCTGTTGCAAGCCCTGCAACAGGACGTGCTACGCCGTGCCCGACGACGCCATCCCGGCTTCGACCAGTTGAACGTGGCCGAACAATGGCTGGTGCTGTCGCGCCTGACCCGACAGCCGACCCGCGCCATCAGCCAGGCCCTGAGCCCGGTGCCGAAACAGCGCATGAGCAGCGCTGATTTCAGCCGCCAGGTGGCCCACCTGCAAACCTTGAGGAACACGCTATGAGTGAACAGATCGAGCCCGGCAGCGCCAGCCACGCCGCCCAGCAACGCCAGCGTGCCAGCCAGCTGGCGCAAGCGGTGCGCGGAGAATTGCAAAAGGCCTTGATCGGCCAGAACGGCGTGATCGATGACGTGCTGACGGCGTTGATTGCCGGCGGTCACGTGCTGCTTGAAGGCGTCCCCGGGCTGGGCAAGACCTTGCTGGTGCGGGCACTGGCGCGATGCTTCGGCGGCGAGTTTGCGCGCATCCAGTTCACCCCGGACCTGATGCCCAGCGACGTCACCGGCCACGCGGTGTACGACCTGCACACCGAGCAGTTCAAGCTGCGCAAGGGGCCGCTGTTCACCAACCTGCTGCTGGCCGACGAGATCAACCGCGCACCGGCGAAAACCCAGGCGGCGCTGCTCGAGGCGATGCAGGAACGCCAGGTCACCCTGGAAGGCCGGGCGCTGCCCATCGCCCAACCGTTCATGGTGCTCGCCACACAAAACCCGATCGAACAGGAAGGCACGTACCCACTGCCGGAAGCCGAACTCGACCGCTTCATGCTCAAGGTGCGCATGGACTACCCGGATGCCGAGCAGGAGCTGCACATGGTGCGTCAGGTCAGCCGCTCGACTCGCGCCGACATGCTCGATGTGCAGCCGCTGCGCACGGTCCTGCAAGCCAAGGATGTGCAGGCCTTGCAACGGATTGCCAGCGACCTGCCGCTGGACGATCAGGTTCTCGACTACGCCGTGCGCATGGCGCGCAGCACCCGCTCGTGGCCCGGCCTGACCCTCGGTGCCGGCCCACGCGCGTCGATCGCACTGGTACGTTGCGCCAGGGCCCGAGCGTTGCTGCGCGGCGGCGAATTCGTAATCCCCGATGACATCAAGGGCTGCGCACTGTCGGTGCTGCGCCATCGGGTGCGCGTGGCGCCGGAGCTGGACATCGAAGGCCTGCAGGTGGATCAGGTGCTGCAGCAATTGCTCGACCAAGTGCCGGCGCCGCGCCTGTGAAACCGTCCCGCCTGCTGCTGATCTGGCTGGCCGTTCTGCTGGCCATCGGCACACTGCTGGGCACCGTGCAGGCACTCGACGTGCCGACACCCGCCAGCCTGTCGGCGATCAGTTGGGGCTTGCTGCTGGCGCTGCTGGTGCTGGCCCTGCTCGACGCCATTCGCCTGCAGCGCCTGCCCTCGCCCCGGGTGCATCGGCAGATGCCCGGCAGTCTGGCACTGGGTCGCTGGAGCGAAGTACGGCTGCAGGTCAGTCATGACTTCCGTGAGCCGATCACCCTGGCGATGTTCGATCACGTGCCACAGGGGCTGACCTTCGACAACCTGCCGCTGTCGGTCGCGCTGGAACCCGGCCAGTTCAGCGAAGTGGGCTATCGCCTGCGCCCGCTCAGTCGCGGTCACTTCAGCTTCGCCCAGTGTGAAATCAACCTGCCCAGCCCGCTGGGTCTGTGGTCAGGTAAACGCCTGCTCGACGTACCCGCACAAACCCGTGTCTACCCGGACTTCGCGCGCCTGTACGGCGGTGAACTGCTGGCGGTGGACAACTGGCTGAGCCAGCTCGGTGTGCGCCAGCGCCAACGGCGCGGGCAAGGCCAGGAGTTTCATCAACTGCGCGAATTTCGCGAAGGCGACAGCTTGCGCCAGATCGACTGGAAAGCCACCGCCCGCCAGCGCACACCGATCGCCCGGGAATACGAAGACGAGCGCGACCAGCAAATCATCTTCATGCTCGACTGTGGCCGGCGCATGCGCAGCCAGGATGGCGAGCTGTCGCATTTCGACCATGCGCTGAATGCCTGCCTGCTGCTGAGCTATGTCGCCTTGCGTCAGGGCGATGCCGTGGGATTGAGTACATTTGCAGACGATCAACCGCGATATCTGGCTCCGGTAAAAGGCAGCGGGCAACTCAACGTCCTGCTCAACACGGTCTACGATCTGGCGAGTAGCCAACGTCCGGCGGACTATCAGGCAGCCATTCGGCAACTACTGACACGTCAGAAACGACGGGCACTGGTCATCCTTATGACCAACCTGCAGGATGAGGACCATGGCGAACTGACCAACGCAGTCCAATACCTGAGCCGCCAGCATCAAGTGCTAGTGGTCAGCCTGCGTGAAGAAACGCTCGACCAAATGCGCCAAGACTCGGTACAAACCCTTCCTGAAGCATTGGCCTATTGCGGCGCAGTGGATTACCTAAACGCTAGGGCCGAACTGAATGAGCGCCTGATTGCTCATGGCACACCTGTGTTGGATGTCCCTACCAGTAAGCTAAACACTGAACTAGTATCAATGTACTTAAGCTGGAAGAAAGCTGGAGCCCTATAGACGTTGTAGATTTCACGCTGGCGGGGTGTTTCAAATTGGCAAGCGGGTGTAGATTTCTTAATAGGAAATACCGCTGATACAAGGGCTTTTCCATTGATCGGTATCTCACTCCACTTATTTAAAGGAGTGCCAGTCCGCTCCTTGAAGCGGCCCATCCCGCGCTATCGGATTGCCCGCTAAATTTTCCCATGCAGCCATGCTCGAAGCCTCTCGAACGGAGTCGAAGAATGCCCACTAAATATTCATTATCTGATGTGTTGGAAAGGATTTATCAGAATCAGCTTGGGCTGGAGGCAGCCCTAATGGAGCTAACACTCCAGGTCGAAGAAAGTGGGTTTACCGAGACCGGAGAAAACGTCCGCTCTGCGCTTTTTGTCATTGGAGAAAATGCCGGCTATATCAAGCAGGGCTTGGCGAAACTCAGAGCAAAGGAAACGGACTAGGCCTCAAAAACTCAATGAATTTTGTCGACCGCTTTGGTGTTATCCACAGGGTGATTATCGAAGCGATTTGACGATTGAAACACCTTCCAACACCCCACCTAAAATCCCCCCCGTCTCATATCGAAATGAAACAGATGGATGCGTACGGCTACACATATCCGTCATCCGAATGAAGTCTTCCCCAAATCTAGGAATTTAGGCTACACGACGTGGCGCCTTTGCCTACGAACACACCAGAATGCTCTGTCTTGTACGCATTGGTGAGGCTCCGTAACTTGATCTTGGCCGCTGACGATCAGCGGTCGAAATTAATTGTCCGGGGCAATGTCGAGGCAGTAGCTTCAGTCAGGCTAGTAACATTTTAGCTGTTAGCAGGACGTCTCTAGGTGAGCCGAACAGCTCACCTCCCCCCCGGCCGAATAACCTCTTCATAGCAGTTTCCATTCGCGTTCACCCGAACTGGAAGCCAAGCAAAAAGGATATAAAGCCATGAACAGTACAACATCAAATCCTCCAGAATCTGACGCGACTTCCAGCTGTCTCCCCCCTGATTCAGAGAGGTTTCAGGAAGCCGCAGAACGCGCCCTCGACCACTACCTTAAACCCAAATCGCCCTCACGCAATTCCGTGGATCGCGGCATGCAGATGTTCGTTGTCGCCCCCGACCTCAACCCCGAAGCCATCGCCATCCAGACCTACGAAACCTTCTCGTCGGTAAGCATTCTGCTGCTGGATCTGGCGGACAGCCTGGAAGACAAACCACGGCATCTGGCGATGGCGATCTATCAGTTGAGCGAGATGGGTTTGTTGCTGGCGGAGAAGACACTGGACAGTGAGCGGGCGATTGCCTTGAAGGCTTGAAGATCAAAAGATCGCCGCCTGCGGCAGCTCCTGCAGGAAAATGGCATTCCCACTGTAGGAGCTGCCGCAGGCGGCGATCTTTGGTTTTGGCTGTATCAGGCGGACGCCGGCAGGGGCTGAAAACTGAAGTACTGCTTCAACGCCTGCACCAGTTGCGCATATTCCGGCGGCGGGCGTTGCAGGCTGAAGCCGGCGTCGTAGTGCATCGGGGTCGCGTCTTCATGGCACCACAGGCAGTACGCAGTCAGGTCGATGACCTGCTGGCAGCCATCGCCGAACGGGATTTTGAGACGCAGGCTGAAATCGACACCGGTCATCATCGGCAACTGGCTGATGAGCATCAGCCCGTCTTCGGACACATTGCCCAGAAAACCGATGGGTTTGTCGGTGACGCTGTTGAACACCCTGAGGAAGTACGGCAACTGGTGCCGTTCGATTCGTCGGTCGGTAAACATGCGAGGTACGCCATGCAAGGCTCCATTACAGAGCCGCACCTTTGCTTCGGAACACGCCTGTGTCTCAGGCACGCTCTCCCCGCTTCCGGTGGCATGGTCGCCAATACGCCATCGCCTCAACATCGACCAGTCGCAGGTGTTGCCCCATGTTTAGAGGCCAGACTCTAAACCGGATCACTGGACTATAGCTCAACCTGTACAGTCAGCCAGCGTTTGTATGACACCCGACATCAAAAGCGTTGCGGACTCGGCACCGCCGCCGCACTGCGCGTCGGGTAATGGCCCAGGCTCTGCAAGGTTTCCAGGCGCGCACGGGCGCGGAAGGCATATTCGCTGTTGGGGTACGAGGCGATGATGAACTGGTAGGTCTGGGCCGCGTCGATGTACATCTTTTGCCGTTCCAGGCACTGACCGCGCATCATCGACACTTCCGGCCACACATAAGGACGGGCGCGGCTGTCGCGCTCGACCTTGGACAGTTCGAGCATCACTTGCTCGCAATTGCCTCGGTCATAGGCGCTGTAGGCGTTGTTCAAATGATGGTTCATCGCCCAACGGGTACATCCCGTGGCAGCGAGGGCGCTGAGGGCAAGGGCGGCAATGGGCAACAATCGCATGAGGGTTCTCCTGTCTTGAGCAGTGTATCGACCCGGAGCCGAAAATCTTCAGAACCGATTGCGCCGATTGTCGTGTTCAAAAAAAGAATGCATTAACGAAGCTCTTCACAAAAAGTAGTGCAAACGAACAATGACTACACCCGTCGAGCATAGTAGCCTCTGCTAGCGCTTGAACTCAGGAGTCTTTGCATGTCCGTCCGTCGTACCAAAATCGTCGCCACCCTTGGCCCGGCCAGTAACTCGCCGGAAGTTCTCGAACAGCTGATTCTGGCTGGTCTGGACGTTGCCCGTCTGAACTTCTCCCACGGCACCCCCGACGAGCACAAGGCTCGCGCGAAGCTGGTGCGTGACCTGGCTGCCAAGCACGGTCGCTTCGTCGCCCTGCTGGGTGACCTGCAAGGCCCGAAAATCCGTATCGCCAAATTCGCCAACAAGCGCATCGAGCTGAAGATCGGTGACAAGTTCACCTTCTCCACCAGCCATCCGCTGACCGAAGGCAACCAGCAAGTGGTCGGTATCGACTACCCGGATCTGGTCAAAGACTGCGGCGTGGGCGACGAGCTGCTGCTCGACGACGGCCGCGTGGTGATGCGCGTCGAAACCGCCACCGCTACCGAACTGCACTGCGTGGTGACCATCGGCGGCCCGCTGTCCGACCACAAAGGCATCAACCGTCGCGGTGGCGGCCTGACCGCTCCGGCCCTGACTGAAAAAGACAAGGCCGACATCAAGCTCGCTGCGGAAATGGAAGTCGACTACCTCGCCGTATCCTTCCCGCGTGACGCGGCCGACATGAACTATGCCCGTCAACTGCGCGACGAAGCCGGTGGCACGGCCTGGCTGGTGGCGAAGATCGAACGCGCCGAAGCCGTGGCCGACGACGAAACCCTCGACGGTCTGATCAAGGCGTCCGACGCGGTGATGGTTGCCCGTGGTGACCTCGGTGTGGAAATCGGCGACGCCGAGCTGGTGGGCATTCAGAAGAAAATCATTCTGCACGCACGCCGCCACAACAAGGCTGTGATTGTTGCAACCCAGATGATGGAGTCGATGATCCAGAACCCGATGCCAACCCGCGCCGAAGTGTCCGACGTGGCCAACGCCGTGCTCGACTACACCGACGCCGTGATGCTCTCGGCCGAATCCGCTGCTGGTCTGTACCCGCTGGAAGCCGTTCAGGCGATGGCGCGCATCTGCGTCGGCGCTGAAAAGCACCCGACCAGCAAGACCTCCAGCCACCGTATCGGCAAAGAGTTCGAGCGCTGCGACGAAAGCATCGCCCTGGCGACCATGTACACCGCCAACCACTTCCCGGGCGTGAAAGCGATCATCGCGCTGACTGAAAGCGGCTACACCCCGCTGATCATGTCGCGTATCCGTTCCTCGGTGCCGATCTACGCCTTCACCCCGCACCGCGAAGCCCAGGCCCGCGCGGCGATGTTCCGTGGCGTATACACCGTTCCGTTCGACCCGGCTTCGCTGGCACCGAACGAAGTCAGCCAGAAAGCGATCGACGAACTGGTCAAGCGCGGCGTTGTGGAAAAAGGCGACTGGGTCATCCTGACCAAGGGCGACAGCTACCACACCACCGGTGGCACCAACGGCATGAAGATCCTGCACGTGGGTGACCCGCAGGTCTGAGTGACGCGCTGAAAAACAAAAGCCCCGGCATGTGAGTGTCGGGGCTTTTCATTTTCTGCTCCGGAAGGTGTTGCGTCTATTCAGGCCTCATCGCTGGCAAGCCCAGTCAGCGAAGCTTTCAATGCCGTTTGATAAACCCGGTCAACGCCGCCAGCGCCTCCGGCGAGCGCAACCGCTGGGTGAACAATGCGCCCTCCTCCTCGATCACCTGACGGATCAGCTCGCGGTCCGGCGCTTTCATCAGTTGTTTGCTGATACGCACCGCCTCCGGCGGCAGTTCGTCGAAACGCAATGCCATCTCCCGCGCCTTGTTCAGTGCCGCTTCGCCGCTGCCCAGCGCCTCGCTGGCAATGCCCCACTGCGCCGCCTGTTCACCGGTAAAACCTTCGCCGAGCAGCAACAACTCCGCCGCTTTGGCTTGGCCAAGCAAACGCGGCAGGATCAGACTGGAGCCGAACTCCGGACACAAACCGAGATTGACGAACGGCATGCGCAAGCGAGCATCCCGGGCGACGTAAACCAGATCGCAGTGCAGCAGCAACGTGGTGCCGATGCCCACCGCTGCGCCGGCCACGGCGGCGATGACCGGTTTGCGGCATTCGAGCAGGTTGAGCATGAAGTGGAACACCGGGCTGTCGAGGTCGCTCGGCGGTTGCTGGATGAAGTCGGCGATGTCGTTGCCGGCGGTGAAGCAATCGGCGCTACCGGTGATCAGCACGGCATTGATTTCAGGATCGCTGTCGGCCTGCTTCAATGCTTGGGCGAGACGGCTGTACATCGCGCGGGTCAGGGCGTTTTTCTTGTCGGGGCGGTTGAGGCGAAGGGTCAGTAAACCGCGTTCGCGTTCCAGCAGAATGGCGTCGGTCATGGTGTGTCTCGACAGTGCAGGCCAGCGAAGATCACTGTGGCGAGGGAGCTTGCTCCCGCTGGGCTGCGCAGCGGCCCCAAGCGTTTGTGAGCGCTGCGCACTCAAACGGGAGCAAACGCCCTCGCCACAGGAACCCTCGAACCAATGAATTCAGCGTTCAACCACGGCTCAGAAACACGTCTGCCAGCAGTTGATTGCGCGGCAATCCGGCCAGATACAGACGCCGGGCAAAGGCATCGACGCTGGTCGGTGAGCCGCAGACTAAGGCCAGGGTTTGCCGGGAAACAAGGCGCAGTTGCGCCAAAGCGGCGGCTGACTCGGCCGCGGTCCACAGCTCGACGCTGAGGTTTTCGCGCTGCGCGGCAAGCGCCGCAAGGGGTTTGGCCAGATAGTGCTCGCGCGCGTCATGGGCCAGGTGAATGACGCGGATGGCGCCCTGGTGATCCTGACGCAAGGCCTCGCGCAATACACCGAACAATGGCCCCAACCCGGTGCCGGCCGCCAGCAGCCACAGCGGTCGGGTGTGCCAGTCCGGGTCGTAATGCAATGCGCCGCCGCGCAACTCGCCGAGGCGGATCGGGTCACCGATCTGCAGGCGCCGCGCCGCATCGCTGAATTCGCCGGGCTGGCGGCAGTCGAGGTGGAACTCGAGAAAGCGGTCTTCTTGCGGCAGGCTCGCCAGCGAGTACGGCCTGGCGATGTGGTTGATCCACAGCACCAGATGTTGCCCGGCGCTGTAGCGCAGCGGACGTTGCGGGGTCAGGCGCAGACGCAGGACGTTGTCGCTGAGCCAGTCCAGCGCCTCGACCACCGCCGGCCGACCGTCGGTAATCGGGTCGAACGTGTGCACCTGCAAGTCTTCGGTCACTTGACACTGACAGGCCAGACGCCAGCCTTCCTGCCGTTGCTCGGCGCTCAAGGCGTCGGGGCGATTATCCGCAGGCAAGCCGTTTACGCACTGCACCAGACAGGCATGGCAACTGCCGGCGCGGCAGCTGTAAGGCACCGCGACACCGCGCTGATTCAGGGCATCGAGCAGGTTACTGCCCGCCGCCACCGACCATTGCTGCTCACCCACCCGAAGTTCAGGCATCCACATTCTCCCACGCGGCCGCACAGCGATTGCGCCCGTCGCGCTTGGCCCGGTACAGCGCCTGATCGGCACGCTGCAAGGCATCGTCCAGATCGTCGTCCAGTTCCAGCAGGGTCATACCCGCCGAGAGGCTGAGGTTACGCACGTTCAGGCCCACCAGCTCGACGTCGGTGAAGGCGATGCGCAGGCGTTCACAACAGGCGGTCAGGCGTTCGGCATCGCAGTCGGGCAGCAACACCACAAATTCCTCACCACCGTATCGCGCCAGTACGTCGCCGTCACGCAGGCAGGCACCCGCCACTCCGGCGAACGCCTGCAACACCTGATCACCGGCTGCATGGCCATGCAAATCATTGATGCGTTTGAAGTGGTCGAGATCGATCAGCGCCAGGCCATGCACCACACCCGGTTCCATCTCGCCCAGCTCGCGGGAGGCCAGGCGCAGAAAATGCCGGCGGTTGAACAGCCCGGTCAGTTCATCGGTGGCGACCAGGTCTTCGAGCTGGCGCATCATCCCGCGCAGGGTGTCCTGATGCGCCTGCAAGGCAAACCGCCGCTGGCGCATGCGCTGGCGCGACACCTGGACAAAGCGTGCGTAGATCACCAGCCACGCCAGCACCATCGCCAGAATGCACACCTGCAATATCGCCAGCGCCGGATCCGGGAGCCGGAATTGGTAACCCTCCCAAAGGGTGATGGCACAGAAACTGAAGAACACCAGCAGCGCGCAACGAATGAACGCGCGGCGGGATAAATGAAACAGGCCGAACAGCAGGATCAGCACATAAAACACCAGAAATGCGCCGCGGGCCTCGTCCAGATGGGCGATCAGCCAAGTCTGCCAGCCGAGCCCGAGCAGCACTTGCGCCTCGGTCATGCTGGGGTCATCAAAACGCAGATTGCGCCCGGACCAGAACAACGCAAACAACGTGGCCTGACTGATGACCACCAACGCACTGCCGACGGCCACGCTGCTCAAGGAATGCGGGTAATGACCGGTAAAAAACGCCAGCCACAGCAGCAGCAAAGCCAATCCGTAGGTGGCTGCAGCGAGGGCAAAACGCTTGAGCAGAAGGCGTTGAATGGCGTTATGGGTCAATCGTTGACTCACCGTGCGATAGGAGGCTGACCGAGTGTCCTACTCTACAGACCGGATGCCACTTTAGAGGCGTAGTCGATAAATGACCATTGATTTTCGGAGCCAAAATTTGACGTCAAATGCATGACCCGATGACCGGATTGATGCCACCCACATGTGGCGAGGGAGCTTGCTCCCGATCGGCTGCGCAGCAGTCGTAAACCGGCATACGCGGTGGAACTGAAATATTGAGGTGGCTGGATTAGGGCCTGCTGCGCAGGCCAGCAGGAACAAGCTCCATAGTCACCGGGGCCGGCAGTGTTCGGTATGCGACCAACGAATGACTGCCGGCGCGTGTATGCCCTGAAGAGGCGCGGTATACTGCCGCGCCTTTTTAGCGTCGCGCCAGCAGCCCCGGCGTGCCTTGAAAGGTGCTTGCGACCGACCGATGCACCCAAGCCGCAGGCACCTTATTGAATGTTCCCGTCTTTTAGAGGAGCGCGACTCATGACCGTGATCAAGCAAGATGACCTGATTCAGAGCGTTGCCGACGCCCTGCAATTCATTTCCTACTACCACCCCGTGGATTTCATCCAGGCGATGCACGAAGCCTACCTGCGCGAAGAATCGCCAGCGGCCCGTGACTCGATCGCTCAGATCCTGATCAACTCGCGCATGTGCGCCACCGGCCACCGGCCGATCTGCCAGGACACCGGCATCGTGACCGTGTTCGTGCGCGTAGGCATGGACGTGCGTTGGGACGGCGCGACCATGAGCCTGGACGACATGATCAACGAAGGCGTGCGCCGCGCCTACAACCTGCCGGAAAACGTGCTGCGTGCCTCGATCCTCGCCGACCCGGCGGGCGCTCGTAAAAACACCAAGGACAACACCCCGGCGGTGATCCACTACTCCATCGTCCCGGGCAACACCGTGGAAGTGGACGTGGCGGCCAAGGGTGGCGGTTCCGAGAACAAGTCGAAAATGGCCATGCTCAACCCGTCCGACTCGATCGTTGACTGGGTACTGAAGACCGTTCCGACCATGGGCGCTGGCTGGTGCCCACCGGGCATGCTGGGCATCGGCATCGGCGGCACCGCCGAGAAAGCCGCGGTCATGGCCAAGGAAGTGTTGATGGAATCCATCGACATCCACGAACTGAAAGCCCGTGGCCCGCAGAACCGCATCGAAGAGATCCGTCTGGAGCTGTTCGAGAAGGTCAACCAGTTGGGCATCGGCGCCCAGGGCCTCGGTGGCCTGACCACCGTGCTCGACGTGAAGATCATGGACTACCCGACCCACGCCGCGTCCTTGCCGGTGTGCATGATCCCGAACTGCGCCGCCACCCGTCACGCGCACTTCGTGCTCGACGGTTCCGGCCCTGCCTCGCTGGAAGCACCATCGCTGGACGCCTACCCGGAAATCGTCTGGGAAGCCGGCCCGTCGGCCCGCCGCGTCAACCTCGACACCCTCACCCCGGAAGAAGTGCAGAGCTGGAAGCCGGGCGAAACCGTCCTGCTCAACGGCAAGATGCTCACCGGTCGCGACGCGGCGCACAAGCGCATGGTCGAGATGCTGAACAAGGGCGAAACCCTGCCGGTGGACCTCAAAGGTCGCTTCATCTACTACGTCGGCCCGGTTGATCCAGTCGGTGACGAAGTGGTTGGCCCGGCTGGTCCGACCACCGCCACGCGGATGGACAAGTTCACCCGTCAGATCCTTGAGCAGACTGGCCTGCTGGGCATGATCGGCAAGTCCGAGCGCGGCCCGACCGCCATCGACGCAATCAAGGACAACAAGGCCGTGTACCTGATGGCCGTCGGCGGCGCCGCTTACCTGGTGGCCCAGGCCATCAAGAAGTCCAAGGTGCTGGCGTTCGCCGAGCTGGGCATGGAAGCGATCTACGAGTTCGAGGTCAAGGACATGCCGGTCACCGTCGCGGTGGACAGCAACGGTGAATCGGTACACATCACCGGCCCTGCGATCTGGCAGCAGAAGATCGCCGAGAGCCTGGCGGTAGAAGTGCAGTAAGCGTTTCGCAGCCGTAAAAAAGGCCGGCCCGTCACTCGACGGGCCGGCCTTTTTTTGTGCCTGGGAGACGACGCACACCTTGGGCCTCAATGCACCTATCAGATCTGACAGGTGTGCGCTGCCGAGATTGTTGTTAGTGTCAATCCATCTGCGTCTTCGCCTGTGCAATGGATGTGACTCATGGCTGATCAAGACCTCAGTATCACCCCGCCGTCCATCGCCAAGAGTTCGACGATTGACACTTTCAGCAAGCGTTTGGTTTGTTCGAGTGACAGCGTCGAAAGCCTGACGCAGGCCACTCAAGCCGTCATTGGCGAGCTGGCTTATACCCGCACCATGCTGCTTTCACACTCACACCGGTTCACGGCGGTCTGATCAGGTAACGCGTCAGACGAGAAGGACGGGCAGGCCCATGCTATCGTGCCCGCCCGTCCCTTTATCCATTAGCCCAGCATGCTGCCGACTTCCCGTACTTTGCGCCTGTCGTTGTATACCCTGCTGATCATCGCCGGTGCCGTGCTTGCGGCCACCCTTGCCATCCGCCACGCCGAACGCCAGGCGATGGAGGAAGACGCGACTCGTGCCAGCCAGCAGCTGGCGTTGTATGCCAATTCCCTGCACACCCTGATCGACCGCTATCGCGCGCTGCCCGCCGTGCTGGCGCTCGACCCGCAATTGCGCGGCGCGCTGGCCGGACCGGTCGATGCCGGGCAACAGAACGCGCTGAACCTGAAGCTGGAAAAGATCAACGGCGCGGCACAGTCCTCGACGCTCGAACTGCTGGATCACACCGGCCTCGCGGTGGCGGCGAGCAACTGGCGTTTGCCCAGCAGCTATGTCGGCCACAACTACGGTTTCCGTCCGTATTTCAGTCAGACCCGTACCCAGGGCAGCGGACGCTTTTACGCGGTGGGCGTGACCAGCGGCATCCCCGGTTATTTTCTGTCCAGTGCCGTGCTGAACGACAACGATCAGTTCCTCGGGGCGATGGTGGTCAAGCTGGAGTTCCCGGAGCTGGAGCGCGAATGGCGCCAGGGCAGCGACACGTTGCTGGTCAGCGATGCGCGTGGGATCATTTTCATCGCCAACCAGCCGGGCTGGCGCTATCGCTCGCTGCGGCCGCTGGACAGCCGCGATATGGCCGAGATCAAGCGCACGCGGCAGTACGACAAGCAATCGCTGCTGCCGTTGACGCATCTGTCCCTGCGCCACTTCGACGACAACAGCGACTTGCGCCGGGTCGAAGGCCCGGACGGGACTGCCGACTACTTGTGGGAATCTCTGCCGCTGGCCGCCGAAGGCTGGACCCTGCATTTGTTGCGACGTCCGCAAGTGGCCTTCGAAGATTTGCGCAACGCCGGACTGGCCGCTGCCGGGGTGTGGCTGGCGCTGGTGTTTCTGCTGTTGTTCCTCAACCAGCGCTGGCGCCTGTCGAAAGTCCGCCAACGCAACCGCGAAGAACTCGAGCAACTGGTCGAAGCACGCACCCGCGACCTGCGCACCGCCCAGGACGGACTGGTGCAATCGGCCAAGCTCGCAGCGCTGGGGCAGATGTCCGCGGCGCTGGCCCACGAAATCAATCAGCCGCTGACGGCGCAACGCATGCAGCTGGCGACGTTGCGGCTGCTGCTGGAGCATGGCCGCGTCGATGATGCCTACAAGGCGCTCAAACCGGTGGATGAAATGCTCACGCGCATGGCCTCGCTCACCGGGCACTTGAAGACATTTGCCCGCAAGAGTCCCAGTGGCCTGCGCGAACGGCTGGATCTGGCGACGGTGGTCGATCAGTCGCTGCAATTGCTCGACGCCCGCCTGCGCGACGAACAGGTCAGCCTGGTGCTGCACCTGACGCGTCCGGCATGGGTCCGTGGCGATGCGATTCGTCTCGAACAGGTGCTGATCAATCTGCTGCGCAACGCCCTCGACGCGATGCAGGGCAAACCGGGCAAGCGCCTGGAAATCCGCCTGGAGGTGGACGAACAATTGTGGCGCCTGAGCGTGATCGACAATGGCGGCGGGATTGCCGAAGAACACCTGAACCAGGTGTTCGACCCGTTCTTCACCACCAAACCGGTGGGTGACGGCCTCGGCCTGGGGCTGGCAGTATCGTTCGCAATCGTGCATGAATCCGGTGGGCGCCTGAGCGTTGAAAATGGCGTGGCCGGCGCCGTGTTCAGCGTGACCCTGCCGATCGATCTGGAGGCGCACATCTGATGCTCAATTCGGTGATGGTGGTCGATGACGAAAGCAGCATCCGCAGCGCCGTCGAACAGTGGCTGAGCCTGTCGGGGTTCGAGGTGCAACTGTTCAGCCGCGCCGAAGATTGCCTGGCGGCGCTGCCGGCGCACTTCCCCGGGGTGATCCTCAGCGATGTGCGCATGCCCGGGCTCAGTGGCCTGCAGCTGTTGGCCGAAGTACAGCGCCGTGACGCCGACCTGCCGGTGATTCTGCTGACCGGCCACGGCGATGTGCCGATGGCGGTCGAAGCCATGCGCGACGGCGCCTACGACTTTCTGGAAAAACCGTTCAGCCCGGAAACCCTGCTCGGCAGCCTGCGCCGGGCGTTGGACAAACGTCGACTGGTTCTGGAGAACCGCGCCCTGCACGAGCAGGCCGACCACCGCGCCAGACTCGATGCGACGTTGCTCGGCGTGTCCCGTGGCATGCAGACCTTGCGCCGACAGGTGCTGGATCTGGCGGCGCTGCCGGTCAACGTGTTGATCCGTGGCGAAACCGGCAGCGGCAAGGAACTGATCGCCCGCTGCCTGCACGACTTCGGCCCGCGCGCGGACAAACCGTTTGTGGCGCTCAACTGCGCGGCGATCCCTGAGCAGTTGTTCGAAGCCGAGTTGTTCGGCCACGAGAGCGGCGCGTTCACCGGGGCATCCGGCAAGCGCATCGGCAAGCTCGAATACGCCGACGGCGGCACGTTGTTTCTCGACGAAATCGAAAGCATGCCGCTGGCCCAGCAGGTGAAACTGCTGCGGGTGCTGCAGGAGCAGAAGCTGGAACGGCTGGGGTCGAACCAGAGCATTCGCGTCGACCTGCGGATTGTCGCCGCGACCAAACCCGACCTGCTCGATGAAGCCCGGGCCGGACGCTTTCGTGAAGACCTCGCTTATCGCCTGAACGTCGCCGAGCTGCGTCTGCCGCCGTTGCGCGAGCGCCGCGAAGATATTCCGCTGCTGTTCGAAGCCTTTGCCTTCAGCGCCGCCCAGCGTCTGGGCCGTACCTTCCCACCGTTGAGCGGGGCGCAATTGAGCCACCTGCTCAGCCACGACTGGCCGGGCAACGTGCGTGAACTGGCGAACGTCGCCGAGCGTCAGGTGCTGGGGCTGGATGAGCCGGTGCAAGGCATCGACCCGGGCCAGTCGCTTGCTGCGCAGCAGGAGGCCTTCGAAGCGCAATGTCTGCGTGCCGCGCTGACCCGGCACAAGGGCGATGTGAAAGCGGTGCTGGAAGAGTTGCAGCTGCCGCGCCGAACGTTCAATGAAAAGCTGCAGCGGCATGGGTTGAGTCGGGAGATGTTTGTTCCGGGCAGTTGATTTTTTCGTTGTCGCTGATGGCCCTTTCGCGAGCAGGCTCGCTCCCACAATGGGAATGCGTTTCCCCTGTGGGAGCGAGCCTGCTCGCGAAGGGGCCGGCACAGCCAACGATGATCCACCGGCCTGAATGAGCGATTTTCCGCTCACTACAATCCAGCCATAAGCGGATTTCCGCTCACCAGATCCCGTCACCCCCTCTAAACCGGCCCTCTCCTCGTTGGCACAGCTCCTGCTATAGCCCCTGCAGGCTGCGTTCTAACGCGCTCCACAAAAACAATTAAACGAAGGATCCTTCAATGGATAACTCCAACGCCCTGCCCCTTGGGTCGGCTGCCGCGCCCGCCAAAGAAAGAACCACCGCCAGCCGGATCAAATCGATCTTCAGCGGCTCGGTCGGCAACATGGTCGAGTGGTACGACTGGTACGTCTACGCCGCTTTCTCGCTGTACTTCGCCAAGACCTTCTTCCCCGCCGGTTCCACCACCGCCCAGTTGATGAACACCGCCGCGATCTTCGCCGTGGGCTTCCTGATGCGCCCGATCGGTGGCTGGCTGATGGGCCTGTACGCTGACAAAGTCGGTCGCAAGAAAGCCTTGATGGCCTCGGTCTACCTGATGTGCTTCGGCTCGCTGCTGATCGCCCTGAGCCCGAACTACGAAACCATCGGCATCGGCGCGCCGATCCTGCTGGTGTTCGCACGACTGCTGCAAGGCCTGTCGGTCGGCGGCGAGTACGGCACCTCGGCCACCTATCTGTCGGAGATGGCGACCAGGGAACGTCGCGGTTTCTTCTCCAGCTTCCAGTACGTGACCCTGATCTCCGGCCAGCTCATCGCGCTGGGCGTGCTGATCGTGCTGCAGAACATGCTGACCACCGAACAGCTGTACGCGTGGGGCTGGCGTATTCCGTTTGCCATCGGCGCACTGTGCGCCGTCGTCGCGCTGTACCTGCGTCGCGGCATGGAAGAAACCGAATCGTTCACCAAAAAAGAGAAGTCCAAGGAAAGCGCAATGCGCACCTTGATGCGTCACCCGAAAGAACTGCTGACCGTGGTCGGCCTGACCATGGGCGGTACGCTGGCGTTCTACACCTACACCACCTACATGCAGAAATACCTGGTGAACACCGTCGGCATGAGCATCTCCGACTCGACCACCATTTCTGCCGCCACGCTGTTCCTGTTCATGTGCCTGCAACCGATCATCGGTGGCCTGTCCGATAAAATCGGTCGGCGTCCGATCCTGATCGCCTTCGGCGTGCTCGGCACAATCTTCACCGTGCCGATCCTGATGACCCTGCACACCATCCAGACCTGGTGGGGCGCGTTCTTCCTGATCATGGCGGCACTGATCATCGTCAGCGGCTACACCTCGATCAACGCGGTGGTGAAGGCCGAACTGTTCCCGACCGAAATCCGCGCCCTGGGCGTCGGCCTGCCGTACGCACTGACCGTGTCGATCTTCGGTGGCACCGCCGAATACATCGCGCTGTGGTTCAAGAGCATCGGCATGGAAACCGGTTACTACTGGTACGTGACCGCGTGCATCGCAGTGTCGCTGCTGGTGTACATCACCATGAAAGACACGCAGAAACACTCGCGGATCGTGACTGACTGATCGGGCTTTAAAAGCAAAAGATCGCAGCCTTCGGCAGCTCCTACGGGGAAACGCATTCCCATGCAGGAGCTGCCGGAGGCTGCGATCTTTTCGCTTCAACCGATTATCAAGTCAACTCGGCAACCTGCCGCTTGCCCGCCTGCGACGCTCCGATCGGTTCCTGGAGTTCTGGCCGTGGGCAGATTCGCTTTGCATCGGTGAAAAACCGGTCAGCCCCGGATGAAAAATCCGTCATCTCGCGAAAACAGCGATTAATCCCCCATTAATGCTGCCCTTGCATCCTGCCAATACCTGATCGATGACCTGCGCGGCGTTCGCTCCCGACAGTGGAAGCCTCTCAATACGCTGCCCTTAATATCAAATTAATCGATAGTTTTTAGCATTATTTTGCGCTTTTTAATCAATTTGGTTGGCGTAGCATTAACCCCAAGCAAGACACACCCGCCAACGAATCTGGAGTCACTTACATGAAAACCAAACTGATCCTCGCTTTCGCCCTGTCCGTAATGGCCGCCAATACCTTTGCTGCTGACGGTTTTGATCGCACTGGCTCGGCCGTTGCTGCCGATGGTTATGACCGCACTGGCTCAGCCGTTGCTGCTGATGGTTATGACCGCACTGGCTCGGCCGTTGCTGCTGATGGTTATGACCGCACTGGCTCGGCCGTTGCTGCTGATGGTTATGACCGCACTGGCTCGGCCACTGTCGCCGAAGATGGCTACGACCGCACCGGTTCGGCTACCTTTGCGGAAGACGGCTACGACCGCACCCAATCCGCTTCGATCAGCTGATTGCAGTTGTAAAGCGCACAGCCCGGCTTCGGCCGGGCTTAGTCATTTCCGGGGCATGACAATTTTCTCGAACCCACACAAATTACCTGTAGGAGCTGCCGAAGGCTGCGATCTTTTGATCTTGATCTTTAAAAACAAAATCAAAAGATCGCAGCCTTCGGCAGCTCCTGCAGTGGGATCAGCGTTTGACTGGAAATACGCGGTGCGCTCTTACACTATGGCGTCTTTCAGAATGCCCTCTTGAGGAACCTCAGCCATGTCCGATGACATCCACTTCTACGAACCCGCCAACGGCCACGGCCTGCCTCACGATCCGTTCAACGCCATCGTCGGCCCGCGTCCCATCGGCTGGATCTCTTCGCAGGATGCCCACGGCCGACTGAACCTGGCGCCTTACAGCTTCTTCAACGCCTTCAACTACATTCCGCCGATCATTGGTTTTTCCAGCGTCGGGCGCAAAGACAGCCTGAACAACATCGAGCAGACCGGCGAATTCGCCTGGAACCTCGCCACCCGGCCGCTGGCCGAGCAGATGAACCAGAGCTGCGCGATGGTCGCGCCCGAGGTCAACGAGTTTGAATTGGCGGGACTGACGCCGGTGGCGTCGAAGGTGATTGCGGTGCCACGGGTAGCCGAAAGCCCGGTGTCCTTCGAATGCAAGGTCACGCAGATCATTCAGTTGCAGCGTGCCGATGGCGAAACCGTGCCGAGCTGGCTGATTCTCGGCGAAGTGGTCGCCGTGCATATCGCCAAATGGCTGTTGAAGGACGGGATCTACGACACCGCCGCGGCAGAACCGATTCTGCGCGGCGGCGGGCCGGCGGATTATTTCCAGTTGGGGCCTGAAGCCCTGTTCAAGATGTGGCGCCCGGGCGCCGGCAAATAAGCGCAGTTACCAGATCAGCTCGGCGTCATCAGTGACGCCCTGCAGACGGTCCAGCTCTTGGGTCGCTGCTTCATCGGCGGCGATGGCGCCGGGGAACACCTGATCACCCAGCAGTTTATGAAAGCGTGGCGCCCCGCCATCGACCAGGGCCTTGACCGCGATGGCCGCGTGATAACCCTTGTTGCCGCCCAACTCGACGGGGACGACTGCGGAGACTGCTTCGAAGTGTTCGAACTCTTTACGTGCCATGGCACACATCCTGGCTCAGACGAATAAGCCGGACATTAAACCCTCAACCGGCGAGTTTGTGTATCGGTGCCGGGCATTGTCCGAGGGCCTGCGCCGCCGACACCTCTTTAAAGGTGTGGAAATCCAGGCTGTTGACCACCAGGTCCTGAACCAATTCGGCAAAGATCTGCATCGACGGACTGTTGAAATACGCGGTCATCGCCTGTTGATGGCTCCAGAAACCGGAGACCAGCCACAGGTCCGGATCGCACTGCGAATGCTGCAGGGCAAAGTTCAGGCAACCGGGGGCGGTGCGCGACGGTTCGATCAAGGCACTGAGGCGTACACCCAGTTCGGCGGAGCGTCCGGCGCGCGCTCGAACGAAGGCCATATGACTGACGGGAATCTGCTTGGACATGTTCAACCCTCCCAGGGAGTCGCGTGGCAGCCGGGGGACGGGCTGCGACAGGATCCAAGGTTAAGGGCCGGGCGCAAGGTGCCGTTAGTCGATTCCTGCCGTTGCGTTGCACAATCCTGCGAGACTGCACACAGGCCCGGTAATAACCGGTAAAACCCTGTCACACCGCTGTCATACGAGCTTTGTGTAGGAGCTGCCGCAGGCTGCGATCTTTTGACTTTCGCTTTTAAAATCAAAAGATCGCAGCCTGCGGCAGCTCCTACAGGGGTATTCGGCCCAAGCGGTAAGGTGGTGGTCACCGGCTGGTGGCCGGCGCGCAAAAGCGGCCATGCAGAATCAGGCAAGCATTTGACAGGATGTGTCTACCGCTGGCGCTTGCACAAACATAAGCTCTGCCTCATTCCACCTCCCTTGCCGAGGATGCCGTGCATGACGTCATTCGATCGTTTCCAAACCCCGCCCGATGCCGACATGGAGAAACAGCGCGCAGAACTGGCGGCGATCATCCGTCGCAACACCACCGACGATGGCAGCTACCAGACTGCGGTCGGCTCGCTGTTCATGTCGCGCCACACCCAGTCCCACGAATTCGCCCCGGTGCTGGCGCAACCGGCACTGTGCATCATGGCTCAGGGTCGTAAAGAAGTACGCTTGGCAGATGAGTTCTTCAATTACGACCCGCTGAATTACCTGGTGGTCTCGGTCTCGATGCCGCTCAGCGGACGGGTGGTGAATGTCTCGCCGGAGGAGCCGATCCTCGCCGTGCGTCTGGACATCGACCCGGCCGAAATCACCGCGCTGATTGCCGACGCTGGCCCGATGGGCGTGCCGACCCGACCGACCGGGCGCGGCCTGTATGTGGAAAAGATCGACAGCGCGATGCTCGACGCGGTGCTACGCCTGGCACGGCTGCTCGACACCCCGAAGGACATCGCCATGCTCGCGCCGCTGATTCGCCGGGAGATTCTCTATCGCCTGCTGCGCAGTCCGCAGGGCCATCGTTTGTATGAGATCGCGATTGCCAACAGCCAGAGCCACCGCATCAGCCAGGCGATCAAATGGCTCAACGGCAATTTCGAGCAGCCACTGCGCATCGATGATCTGGCGAAAGAAGTGAACCTCAGCGTCTCGACCCTGCATCACCGTTTCAAGGCGATGACCGCGATGAGTCCGCTGCAGTATCAGAAGCAGTTGCGCCTGCAAGAGGCGCGGCGCCTGATGCTGACCGAAGGCCTGGAAGCCTCGGCGGCGGGGTATCGCGTGGGGTATGAAAGCCCGTCGCAGTTCAGCCGCGAGTACAGCCGATTGTTTGGTGCGCCGCCGTTGCGGGATCTGGCGCGGTTACGGCTTTCGGTCTGATCCAGACATTGCGCCGTATCGACTGACGCTTTCGCGAGCAGGCTCGCTCCCACATTGGATCTGTGATCGACACAAATCCCCTGTGGGAGCGAGCCTGCTCGCGAAGAGGCCAGAATGATCAGCTAAAAATCCGGATCAAGCCCCCAACACCCGACATGCCTCCGCCGGCAACGTCACCGACACCGGATGCCCGATCCCCAAACCAATCCCCTGACACGGCGTGCTCAGCGCCGTAAATGTCACCCCGGAACACTCCACCGTGGTCTCGATGGTCGCGCCGATGTCGCGCACGAATGTCACCTTGCCGAGCAAGCGATTGCCTGCCGTCGCCTGTGGCGCAGACAGTTGCAGGTCCTCCGGACGAATCAGCATTTTGACTTTCTGCCCTACCACGATGCTGCTGCAGATCGGCACGTGCAGCGCATCACCACCGGGCAGGCTGACCTTGCCGTCACCCAGCGCGGTAGCCGGGAAAATGTTGCCCGAGCCGATGAAGTCGGCGACAAACTCGTTGGCCGGGTGTCGGTAGATTTCGATCGGCGTACCCACTTGCTGCACCTTGTGCTCGCCCAGCACCACGACGATGTCGGCCATGGTCATGGCTTCGCGCTGGTCGTGGGTGACCATGATCGTGGTGATGTTCAGGCGTTGTTGCAGTTGGCGAATCTCCACCTGCATCGACTCGCGCAGCTTGGCGTCGAGCGCCGACAGCGGTTCGTCGAGCAGAAGGATTTTCGGCCGCGAGGCGATGGCCCGAGCAATCGCCACCCGCTGCCGCTGCCCACCGGAGAGCTTCGCCACCGGACGGTCGATCATCGCTTGCAGCTGGATCAACTCCAGCAACTCGACCACCCGCGCCTGCTGCTCGGTTTTGCTCACGCCGCGCAGTTTCAGCGGATAGGCGATGTTCTCGCCGACGGTCATGTGCGGGAACAGCGCCAGCGACTGGAACACCATGCCGAAGTTGCGCAGGTGCGCCGGGGTGTGGCCGATGTTCTCGCCGTCCAGGCGAATCTCGCCGCCGGTGAGGGTTTCCAGCCCGGCGATCATCCGCAGCAAGGTGGTTTTGCCGCAACCCGACGGGCCGAGAAAACATACCAGTTTGCCTTCCGGCAAATGCAGGTTGACGTCTTGTACCGCGCAAGCCGAGCCATAGAATTTCTCGACGTTTTCCAGAATCAGACCAGTCATGTTGCACCTCAAATCAAAAGGAAACGCCGCCCTCGCCCACCAGCTTCTCCAGCGCCCAGATCAGGACGAAGTCGATCAGCACGATCAGCACGGCAAACGAGAACACGGTAGGGTCGAGCGATGACACGGTGCGGCTGTACATCCAGATCGGCACGGTCATGACGTCGATGGTGTAGAGGAAATAGGTCACGGTGAATTCGTTGAACGAGACGATGAACGCCAGCAGCATCCCCGCGAGAATCCCCGACTTCATCAACGGCACCACCACGTCGACAATCGCCCGCAACGGCGAGGCGCCAAGCATCCGCGCCGCTTCCTCGACTTCGCTGCCGATGGACAGCATCGCCGCGGTGCAGTTTTTCACCACGAACGGCAGCGCCAGAATCACGTGGGCAATCACCAGCCGTGAGGTGGTCAGATGGAACGGCAGGCTGTCGAACACCAGCAGCAAGGCCAGGCCCAACACCACCATCGGAAACACCAGCGGCAACGACATCAGTTGCAGTGCGACAGCTTTGCCACGGAACTCGCAACGGGTCAGCGCATAGGCGGCAGGCACCGCGATCAGCGTGGCGAAGACCATGGTCAGGCACGACACCAGCAGGCTGGTAGCCATGGCCTGGCCGAGGCTCAACACGTCGCTGGCGTCCGGCGACACGAAGGTGTGCCAGGCCGCCTTGTACCATTGCAGGCTGTAGCTGCTCGGCGGGAAATCGAGGTTCGACGCCCCGCTGAACGACATCACGATCATGGTCAGGATCGGCAACACCGCCAGCAGCAAAATGAACCCGGAAAGAATCCCGGCAAACTTGCCGGTGTCGCCGGGCAACAGCGCCATGCGCTTCTTGATCAAGGAACTCATTGCGAAGCCTCCAGCAGGCGCCGACGGCGGCCAGTGATGTATTCGGACAGGGTCATGATCGCCAGCGTGGTGACGATCAGCACCACCCCGGCCGCCGACGCAGCAGGCCAGTTCATCAGCGGCGCGATCTGGTCATGCACCATCACCGCGAGCATCGGCACACGGCGGCCACCGAGCAGCAACGGCACGACAAAACTGCTGGCGTTGTAGGCGAACACCAGCGTCGCCCCGGTGATGATCCCCGGCAGACTCATCGGCAACACCACCTGACGGAACACCTGAAAACGACTGGCGCCCAGCGTTGCCGCCGCCTCTTCGTAGGTGCGCGCGACGCCGCGCATGGCGCTGGCAATTGGCAGCACCGCCAGTGGAAATGCGGTCTGCACCAGGCCCATCAGCACACCGTTCTGGTTGTACAGCAACATGATCGGGCGCTTGATCAGGCCCAGGCCCATCAGCGCCTGATTCAACATCCCGCCGGGGCCGAGAATCACCAGCCAGCCGTAACTTTGCAGCAGCAGATTGACCAGCAATGGCAACAACACCGCCGCCAGAAAAATCCGCCGCAGAAAGGGCGAGGTCAGCCGCGACATGGTGTACGCCACCGGGATCGCCAGCAGCACGGCGATCACCGCGCTGATCAACGCCAGACGCAGGGTCAGCAGCAGCGACTTGAGGTAATAGGGTTCGAGCAATTGCGCGTAACTGGCGAGGCTGAACCCGCTCCACTCCGCACCTTTGGTGCCGACGCTCATGCGCAGCACCAGCAGGCTGGCGGCGATCAGCACACCGAGAAACAGCATCGACGGCGTGAGGAAAAACCACGCCCGGGCGGTCGGCGAAATACCGCGCGCCGGGCGCACGTCGGCGGCACCGACCGGTTGGGTCAGGGATTGATGTTCCATAGCAATGATCTCGTCAATGGAAAGCCAAACGACACATCCCTGTAGGAGCTGCCGAAGGCTGCGATCTTTTGATCTTGCTGTTGATCCTCATCTGCTCAGAGAAGATCAAAGGCAAAAGATCGCAGCCTTCGGCAGCTCCTACAGGGGGTTCGGGTCAGGAAGAAAAGATTTCCGTATAACGACGAATCCATTGGTCATGCACGGTCGCCAGGAACGCGTTGTCGTGCATGATCGCCTTCTCGGCAATCTGCTCCGGGGTGAGGATGTACGGGCTCTTGCGCGCTTCGGCAGAGATGATTGCCTTGGCGTTGACCGGGCCGTTGAAGATGTCTTCGGCCATCTTGCCCTGCACCAGCGGGTCCAGAGAGTGGTCGATGAAGGCGTAGGCCAGGTCGGTGTCGCCCGGACGGTTCTTCGGCATCACCGAGAGCATCAGGTCGGTGTAGAAACCTTCCTTCATGCCGAACGTGGCACCGAGGCCGTAGTTCGGATCGCGGATCTGCTTGGGGAAGAATGCCGGGGCGTACAAGCCGCCCATGTCCAGCGAACCGGTGCGAAACAGCTCAGCGATCTGGTTCGGGTTTTCGCCGAGGGTGACCACACGATCCTTGAGTTCGGCGAGTTTCTTGAAGCCCGGTTCGATGTTGTGTTCGTCACCGCCGGCGAGTTTCGCGGCGATGATGATCAGGTCCATGGCCTCGGTCCAGTTCGGCGGCGGCAGGAAAATGTTCGGCGCCAGATCGGCGTCCCACAGCGCGGCGTAACTGTCCGGTGCCTGTTTGAGGGTGCGGGTGCTGTAGACCAGGCTGTTGCACCACAGCAGGTATCCGATGCCGTGGCCGTCGGCGCCGGTGCGGTACTTTTCCGGTACGTCGATCAGGTTGGGAATGCGGTTGAGGTCGGGTTTTTCCAGCAGCCCGGCGGCGGCCAGACCTTCGGCACCAACCCCGGCCAGGGTGATGATGTCGTACTGCGGACGGTCACCGCCGGCCTTGAGTTTGGCGACCATTTCCGAGGTGCTGCCGGTGCGGTCGGCGATGACCTTGGCGCCGGTCTTGGCCTCGAACGTCGCGGCGATGTTGCGCAGTGCAGCGAGGCCGGTGTCATCCGACCAGGTCAGTAAACGCAGGGTCTTGCCGGCAAAACGCGTGTCGCTGGCACTGGCCCGGATGAAGGGCATGCTCAGGGCTGCCGCCGCTACCGAGGCGACGCCGACGGTTTTAATGAATTGACGCCTGTTCAGATCATGCTCGCCCATGAAGGACTCCCTTTGTTCTTTTAAGTATGAGGTTGGTCGCAACCGTTGCATCCGCGCGGCCGGATCCGCTGCAGGCCTTGTTTTCAAAGGCCTGCAGCACTGCCGACGGGTTCATCCTGAGGTCGTGCAATACACCTGACTATCGATAAAAACTCATCGAAGCCATGACACCGACGCATGCCTTATTGCGAGGCATGCGCTCACCTTTTTCGGGCGTTCAGAGCGCCCGGATCACGTGTTTGATTTCCTGAAACGCGGCCAGGCCCCACGGCCCCAACTCGCGGCCGATGCTGCTCTGCTTGTAGCCGCCCCACGCTGTCTGCGGGAAGATCACTTGCGGCGCGTTGAGCCACACCAGCCCCGCCTGCAGGGCATTGGCGACCCGGTCGGCGGTCTCGGCGTTACGCGTCACCACACTGGCGACCAGCCCGAACTGGCTGTCGTTGGCCAGGGCAATCGCCTCGGCTTCGCTGCTGAAACTGCGCACGCAGAGCACCGGGCCGAAAATCTCTTCGCACCACAGCGCACTGTCGAGGGGCACGTCAGTGAACACCGTCGGCTGCAAAAAATAGCCGCGCGGCAGATCCGCCGGACGATTGCCGCCGCACACCAGCTTGGCTCCGGCGCTCAGACCACGGTCGATGTGGCCGAGCACGCGCTGGTATTGCGCCTGATTGACCAGTGCGCCCATCTCGACGTCCGGATCGAATGGATCGGCCACGCGAATCGCTTGCGCGCGTTTTTGCAGACGCTCAAGGAATTCCTCCGCCAGCTCATCAGCGACCAGCACCCGGCTGGTGGCCGAGCACATCTGCCCGGCGTTGAAAAAACCGCCGCCGCAGGCCAGTTCCACCGCCAGTTCCAGATCCGCATCTTCAAGCACCAGCAGCGAAGATTTGCCGCCCAGTTCCAGGCTCACGCCCTTCACCGTTTCGGCGGCGCGCTGCATCACCTGCACGCCGACGGCATTGCTGCCGGTAAAGGAAATCTTGGCGATACGCGGGTCCGCCGACAGCGGTGCACCGACCGCCAGACCGGTGCCGCAAACCAGGTTGAACACACCGTCGGGCAAGCCGGACTCGGCAATGATCGCCGCCAGTTCCAGCTCCGGCAGTGGCGTGACTTCCGACGGTTTGAGCACCACGCAGCACCCGGCGGCCAAGGCCGGGGCGAGCTTCCACGCGGTGGTGACCATCGGGAAATTCCACGGCACGATCAGCCCGACCACACCACACGGTTCGCGGCGCAGACGTGCGCTGAAATCGTCGCTGGGCAGCGCCACGTTGCTGTCGAGTTGTGCGTCGAGGCCTTCGGCCAATTCGGCGTAATACTCGAAAGTGGCGATCACATCATCGACGTCGATCGCCGCTTCGAATTGCGGTTTGCCGTTGTTGCTCGATTGCAACTTCATCAGGTGATCGCGACCGTTGCGCACGCCATTGGCGATGTTGCGCAGGATCGCACCGCGCTCGGCACCGGTGGTTTTCGACCAGCGCTTGAATGCTTGAGTGGCCGCGCTGACGGCCAGATCAACCGCGCTTTCATCGCCGCCATTGACCGTGGTCAGCAGCGCTTCGGTGGCCGGGTTGATCACTCGCAGATGCTCACGACCGGCCGACCATTGGCCATTGATGTACAGGCCGTCGAGTGTGGTTGGGAAATTGATCATTGGGCCACCGCCTGCATCCATTGGCTCTGGTCGATTTCGATCAGGGTCGGGCCCTGACGATCGGTGGCGGCGCGCAGCGCGCCGCGCAGTTGTTCGACCGAGCTGATCGCTTCGGCGGCGCACCCCAGCGCCTTGGCAACGCCGATGAAGTCCGGGGTGTAGATGTCGACGCCCACCGGCTCGATGGCGCGGTTGACCATGTACTTCTTGATCTCTTCGTAACCCTGGTTATTCCACAGCAGGATGATCACCGGGGTGCGCGCTTCGACCGCGCTGGCCAGTTCCGGCAGGGTGAACTGCAAACCGCCGTCGCCGATCAGGCACACCACGGGCGGCCGCGCACCACCTTCGATGCTGCCGCCGAGCCACGCGCCGATTGCCGCCGGCAAGGCGTAGCCGAGGGTGCCGTAACCGGTGGACGAGTTGAACCAGCGGCGTGGACGTTCCGGGTTGAAGGTGAGGTTGCCGGTGTACACCGGTTGCGTGGAGTCGCCGACGAACACTGCATCCGGCAACTCGTGCAGGACGGTTTCGAGAAAACGCGTCTGCGCCAGTGTGGGTGCATCCCAGGTCGCGGCCAGATCATCGCGCAGACGCGCCGCCCGCACCTGACCCCAATCGTTGCGACGCTCGGCCAACGGCTGATGCGCCAGCGCACTGAGCAGCGCCTGTGCAGCGTTGCGCGAGTCGGCGACCAATGCCACGTGCGGCGGATAGTTGCGCACGGTCTGGTCGGCGTCGATGTCGATGCGCAGCAACTTGCCGGGAATCTCGAAGCCGCCGGCGAAGGTCACGTCGTAATCGGTTTCGGCCAGTTCGGTGCCAATCGCCAGCACCACGTCGGCATCGGCCACCAGTGCACGGGTCGCGACCAGGCTTTGCGTCGAGCCGATCAGCAGTGGATGGCTGGACGGCAGCATGCCTTTGGCGTTGATGGTCAGCGCCACCGGGGCGTCGAGCAGTTCGGCCAGTTCGGTGAGCTCGGCGGCGGCCTCGATGGCACCGCCACCGGCGAGAATCAGCGGACGTTGAGCGCCGGCCAGCAACTCCGTCATGCGGCGTACGGCAGCCGGTGCAGCGCCGGCGCGGTCGATATGCACCGGGATGCTGGCGAGCAGCTCATCGGCGTCTTCCACCAGCACGTCCAGCGGAATCTCGATGTGCACCGGACGCGGACGTCCGGCCTGAAACAGTGCGAAGGCACGGGCCAACACGCCCGGCAACTCCGCCGCCGACATCAGGGTGTGAGAGAACGCAGCCACGCCACCGACCAGTGCGCTCTGGTTCGGCAGTTCGTGGAGCTTGCCGCGACCGCCGCCCAGCTGGCTGCGCGTCTGCACGCTGGAGATCACCAGCATCGGGATCGAGTCAGCGTACGCCTGGCCCATCGCGGTGGTGATGTTGGTCATGCCCGGGCCGGTGATGATGAAGCACACACCCGGTTTGCCGCTGGTGCGCGCATAGCCGTCGGCCATGAAACCGGCACCCTGTTCATGCCGTGGGGTGACGTGGCTGATGCTCGAACGGGCCAGCCCGCGATACAGCTCCACGGTGTGCACCCCGGGAATACCGAACACCTGCTCGACCCCATAATCCTCGAGTAACTTGACCAGTACTTCGCCACACGTCGCCATGTCGATTGCCCTTCTTGTTCATTTGAGACACAAGGCCTTTGTGTAGGAGTGAGCCTGCTCGCGATGGCGTCTTCGCCTTCAAGATTACGGTGACTGACACACCGCTATCGCGAGCAGGCTCACTCCTGCAAAGGGCCCTTCAATGGGCTCATTGAACGGGCGGCAGGTAGCGGCAACAATCGATTAAAAGTCATACTAGCCATGTCCTCACGTCATACCTTGGATCCACATGAAACGACTGCCTCCCCTGCCCGCCCTGCACACGTTTCTGATCACCGCGCAGTGCTGCAATTTCACGCGGGCAGCCGAGCAGTTGCACATCACCCAGGGGGCCGTGAGCCGGCAGATCGCCGGGCTGGAGGATCATCTGGGGTATGAGCTGTTCATTCGCCTGGCCCGAGGCCTTGAGCTGACGGCCGAGGGGCGCGAGTGGCTGCCCAGGGTGGAGAAGATCTTCAACCTGATCAGCGAAGCCACCGAGCAGATTGGTCTGAAGCGCGAAACCCTGCAGCTCAAGGCACCGAGCTGCGTGATGCGCTGGCTGGTACCGCGCCTGTTGCAATGGCAAAAGGAACGCCCGGATGTGCCGGTCAAACTGACCACCACACTGGCCCACGGCGTCGACTTCCAGCGCGAGCAATTCGATGCCGCGGTGATCTACGGCACGCCGCCGGACAACTCGTCGACCGCCCTGCACCTGTTCGATGAGCAACTGACGCCGGTGTGTTCGCCAACCTTATTGAAAGGCCCGCCGGCACTGAGCGAACCGGCCGATCTGCAACAGCACCTGCTGCTGCATCCGACCCGCGACACACAGGACTGGACGGTGTGGCTGACCGCCGCCGAATTGCAGCTGAGCAACGTCAACACCGGGCAGCATTTCGAGACACTGGATCAGGCGATGTCGATGGCGTCCCACGGGACGGGGGTGGCGATTGGCGACTGGTCGCTGATCGGCGATGACCTGCGCGCCGGGCGGCTGGTGATGCCGTTTGAGCTGAAGGTGAAGACGGGGTTGGGCTACTACGTGGTGATGCCGCAGGGTGGGGGAACCTCGCCGCAGCTGGAGGAATTGATGATCTGGCTGGTGGAGCAGGCGCATACCCGCTGAAGCACACAAATACCCCGTAGGAGCTGCCGCAGGCTGCGATCTTTTGATCTTGTTTTAAGATCAAGATCAAAAGATCGCAGCCTGCGGCAGCTCCTACGGGGATTGCGCTTACAGGTCAGTAGCCAACCGTAAACCGCTGACGCGAATGCTTCGGCGTTTCCACTTCGTCGATCAACGCAATCGCGTAATCGGCAAAGGTGATCCAGCTACGACCTGCGGCACTCACCAGCAAGTGATCCTTGCCGACGCGGAACGTACCGCTGCGCTCGCCTTCGACGAACTCTGCCGAGGGCGAGAGGAAGGTCCAGTCCAGATCCTGCTCCGAACGCAGCACCTCGAGAAACGCCGCGCCAGCGCTGGCCTCGGTTTTGTATTCGGCCGGGAAACCGGCGCTGTCGATCACCCGGGTGTCGTCCGGCAGCAACAGCGAACCGGCACCGCCGACCACCAACAGACGCTTCACGCCCGCCTGCTTCACCGGACCGACCACGGCACTGGCCGGTACGGTGGCGAAATGCGCTGCGCTGATCACCACGTCGTGACCGGCCACAGCGGCTTGCAGCGCCGCCGAATCCAGCACATCGACATTCTTGCTGACCACACCGGCGCGCGCGCCGATCTTCGAAGTATCGCGAGCGATAGCGGTAACGCTATGGCCACGACGCAGGGCTTCTTCCAGCAGTTGGCTACCGGCACGGCCGGTGGCACCAATGATTGCGATCTTGCTCATGACATTCTCCAGTTGGCTTGAGAGTTTCAACGACGGCATAAATCTAATCTTGAAGCGGTATTCCCTGTGGCGAGGGAGCTTGCTCCCGCTGGAGGGCGAAGCACTCCCCGCCTATTTCAGATTCAACGCATTTTCAGTTTTACGCCTGCTGCACAGGCGGGCGGGAGCAAGCTTCCTCGCCACAAAAGTCCTCTCGACCTCTGTTTCAGATAAAGCGGCTTACCACTGCATCTCGCCCTTGGCGACTTTGGCGCTCAGCTCCAGCGAGCTTTCTTCGCCGAGTTTCGGGTAGCGCTTTTGCATGGCCTTGATCAGTGCGGCGGAATCCTTGGCCTTGGCGGTTTCGGCGTCGAAAGCATTAATGTAGTCGGCGGTGAATTTCACGCTGGCCAACGAGCGGCTGCTTTCGCCCAGGTAGTGTCCCGGGATCACGGTTTTCGGCTTCAGGGTTTCGATCGAGTGCAGGGTTTGCAGCCAGTCGGCGTGGGATTGCGCAGTCTGGGTGTCGGCCATCCACACATGGATGTTCTCGGCGACCACGACGCCACCGACTACGGCCTTGAGCGACGGAATCCACACGAAGCTGCGATCCGGTTGTTTGCCCTCAAGCCCGACCACCTGCAACTTCTGCCCTTCGAGCATCAGGCTGTCGCCCTTGAGCACGCCCGGCACGATGGTTTTGGCCGGTACGTCGGCGCCCATTTTCGGGCCCCAGAAGGCGAGCTTGCCGGCGACGGTTTTGTTGATGTGGTCCACGGTCGGCTGCGAAGCCAGCACCTCGGCGTCGGGGAAGGCCTTGGTCAGGGTGTCGAGGCCGAAGTAGTAATCCGGGTCACCGTGGCTGATGTAAATGGTGGTCAGGTGCTTGCCGCTGGCGCGGATCTTTTCCACCACCTGCTCGGCCTGGGCCTTGCCGAATTGGGCATCGACCAGAATCGCGTCTTTCTCGCCGCTGACCAATACCGAGGTCACCGGAAAAATCGCCTGGGCGCCAGGGTTGTAGACATCCAGGGTCAGGTTGGCGGCAGCGGCATGGGCCGCGAAGCCGAGGGTGGCGGTGGCCAGCAAAACGCGCTTGAGGGTAGTGAAGCCGATCATCTGTTGCTCCGTGGTCCGAATGCCGTGTTTGGCGATGGGACAGAGCTTAGTTGCCTGACTCGGTACAAAAAATGCGATGCTTGAACATAGTTTGTTTCTGAAAGCGGGCAAATCATGGATCGTCTTCAAGCAATGCGGGTGTTTGTCACGGTGGTGGATCTGGGCAGCCAGTCGGCGGCGGCCGATCATCTGGACCTGTCGCGGCCGGTGGTGTCGCGCTATCTGGCGGAGCTGGAGGATTGGGTCGGCGCACGCCTGATGCACCGCACCACGCGCAAGTTGAGCCTGACCGCCGCCGGCAGCGAAATCCTGCCGCGCTGCCGGCAGATGCTCGAACTCTCGACCGACATGCAGGCCGCCGTCAGCGAACCCGACGAGGCACCGCGCGGACTACTGCGCATCAGCGTCAGCACCTCGTTCGGCCAGGCGCAACTGGCCGATGCCATGGCGGCGTACGTCAAGCGCTACCCCGGGGTCAGCATCGACATGCAGATGCTCGACCGCACGGTGAACCTGGTGGATGAGCGCATCGATCTGGCGATCCGCACCAGTAATGACCTGGACCCGAACCTGATTGCCCGACGCCTGACGGTGTGCCGTTCGGTGGTCTGCGCCGCGCCGGCGTACCTGCGCGACAATCCGCCACCGCAGCGGGTCGAGGACCTGAGCCAGCACAACTGCCTGACCCACTCGTATTTCGGTAAAAGCCTGTGGCACTTCGAGGAACATGGCGAACCGGTGTCGGTGCCGGTGCAGGGCAACATCAGCGCCAACGAGGCCAGCACCCTGTTGCGCGCCACCCTGGCCGGTGCGGGCGTGGCGATGCTGCCGACCTATCAGGCCGGGGTGCATGTGCATGCCGGTGAACTGGTGCGCCTGCTGCCGGATGCCGAGCCACGGCAGATGAACATCTACGCGGTGTACGCCTCGCGCAAGCACATGCCGGCGGCGTTGCGCAGCATGCTGGATTTTCTGGTGCAGCGATTTCCCGAAAATCCGGCGTGGGATGTCGGGTTGTAGAAAAGCAAAAGATCGCAGCCTGCGGCAGCTCCCACAAAGGTCATATGCAGGAGCTACCGCAGGCTGCGATCTTTTGATCTTGTTCTATGCTGAAAGTAATACCGCAGGGTATGCGTTCAGAGGTCAACGCCATGAACATCAGAACAAGAAGGTATTTCGCCATTTTCATCACCTGTGCCGCCACGCTGGCGCTGTACGGCACTGCGGCCTGGCGGGTGGAGCAACTGCGACAACTGCCGCGCGAATACGCCAGCTGCAATTTCGAGCGCTGCATTCCGCATAACGCGACGCTTAATGCGTTGCGCTGAATGATCTGAACTGGAATGCGATCCTGTGGGAGCGAGCCTGCTCGCGAAAGCGGTATGTCAGCCAACAACCATGCTGAATGAAAAACCGCCTTCGCGAGCAGGCTCGCTCCCACAGGACTTTGCAGCGTTTACAAGATCACTGATCGGCTTTTAGCCGGTCACGAAACGCCTTTGGCGAAATCCCAACCCGGCGCCGGAACAGGCGCGTGAAGTTGGTCGGATCGGAAAACCCCAACAACTCCGACATCTCGTAAATGGTCATGCTGGTGTAGGTCAGCAAACGTTTGGCTTCCAGTAACTGGCGCTCGTGCATGATCTGCAGCGCTGGCTGCCCGGCCAGTTCCCGGCAGGTGCCGTTGAGGTGCGACACGGAAATCCCCAGACGATGGGCCAGGTCCTCGACCTTCACATGCTGACGATACGTTTCCTCCACCAACTGAATAAAACCGTTGAGGTATTCGCGCTGGCGTTGCGGCCGCTGGCTGGCGTTGTGGCGCACGATCGCCTGACGGCTGACCCAGACCATGATCACGCTGACCAGCGAATGCATGAGCATTTCCCGCGCGGGTTGATGGCCGTTGTATTCGGCCTGCAACGCTGCAAACAGACTGTTGAGGTACTCCGCATCCTTGCCCGCCGGGTAATGCTCGGCCTGGGCCAAGGCGTGCACCGAGTTGCCCAGTTGCGCCTGCAGGTGGTTGATCAACGGATTGGCGAGGGTGACGACGAAGCCTTCGACGTCCTCGGAAAAACGAAAGCCATGCACCGACAACGGGGGCAGGACTTGAATGGCGGGTTCGTTGAGTTGCGTGCGTTGACCTTCGATTTCAAGCTCTGCCTGACCTTTGAAAACGAAGAGTAATTGGCACAAATCGGCGTGACGGTGGGGTTTGATTTCCCATTGATGTTCGCGGCTGCGTTTGGAAATGGTTTCACAGTGCAGCAAGTCAGGGGTCGGCCAGTCCAGGCTTTCACCGTAGAGCTTGAACACCGGAATCGAAGGCAGGTCAGGCTTGTTCATCACTTCAATCCAGGCCTCGAGGTTGCGGGCGATAATCGCACCGATTGGCAGAATGTACAGGTATCGGCTCAGTTTTCACCTTCAATTGACAGACCCGCGAGGGAAAAATGCAAGCACTCGATCCATAAAAATCATTCACCGGTTCATGCCGCGTGAAGCTTGCGAGTCATAAAAACAATGAAAACGCTGAAAACCCAAGTCGCCATCATCGGCGCCGGTCCATCCGGATTGCTCCTCGGGCAGTTGCTGCACAACGCCGGCATCGACACCCTGATTCTGGAACGCCAGACACCCGATTATGTGCTCGGCCGCATTCGCGCCGGCGTGCTTGAACAAGGCATGGTAGAGCTGTTGCGTCAGGCCGGGGTCGGTCAGCGCATGGACGCCGAAGGGTTGGTGCACACCGGCTTCGACCTCGCGTTGGATGGGCGTCTGGCGCACATCGATCTGCAGGCATTGACCGGTGGAAAAACCGTGATGGTCTACGGCCAGACCGAAGTCACCCGCGACCTGATGGCCGCTCGTCGGGAGGCGGGCGCGCTGTCGTTTTATGAGGTGAGCCATGTCGTTCCTCACGGCATGAAAAGCGACGAGGCGTTTGTCACCTTCGAAAAGGACGGTGAAACCTGGCGCGTCGATTGCGATTACATCGCCGGTTGCGACGGTTTTCACGGTGTGGCCCGACAGTCGATTCCCGAGGACTGCCTGAAGATTTTCGAACGGGTCTATCCATTCGGCTGGCTGGGGATTCTCGCCGACACCCCGCCGGTGCATGAGGAGCTGGTCTACGCCCGGCATGAACGCGGCTTTGCCCTGTGCAGCATGCGTTCGGCCACGCGCACCCGCTACTACCTGCAAGTGCCGGCTGAAGAAAACGTCGCGGACTGGTCCGATGAGCGCTTTTGGGCTGAGCTGAAAACACGCCTGCCGGTGGAGCTTGCCGAGAAACTGGTGACCGGCCCGTCGATTGAAAAGAGCATCGCACCGCTGCGCAGTTTTGTCGTCGAGCCGATGCAGTACGGGCGGATGTTTCTGGTCGGGGATGCCGCGCACATTGTGCCGCCCACCGGTGCCAAGGGCCTGAACCTGGCTGCCAGCGATGTCAGTACGCTGTTCAATATTCTGCTGAAGGTCTATCGCGACGGCCGCACCGATCTGCTGGAGAAGTATTCGGAAATCTGCCTGCGCCGGGTATGGAAGGCCGAGCGGTTTTCCTGGTGGATGACCTCGATGCTGCATCGTTTCGACGCGCATGATGACTTCAGCCAGCGGATCAGCGCCTCGGAACTGGACTACTTTGTCAGTTCAGAAGCGGGTCGAAAAACCATTGCAGAAAATTACGTCGGACTTCCTTATGAGGCTATCGAATAGCTTCCTACCGACTTACACTGGCGAGCATCCCCGCTCGCCCGATGGCCTGCGGGATTCTCACTGCCCGCAGGTTCCGCCCGTGACCAATCTTCATCAGCCTGAAACACCCAAACCGGCCATTCGCAGCGTGCTGGTCGCGCTGATGCTGGCGATCTTTCTCGGCGCACTGGACCAGACCATCGTCGCCGTCTCGATGCCCGCCATCTCTGCCCAATTCAAGGACGTCAGCCTGCTGGCCTGGGTGATTTCCGGCTACATGGTAGCGATGACCGTGGCGGTGCCGATCTACGGCAAGCTCGGCGATTTGTACGGGCGGCGCAAACTGATGCTGTTCGGCATGGGCCTGTTCACCCTCGCCTCGCTGTTTTGCGGCATGGCGCAAAGCATGGAACAACTGGTGCTGGCGCGGATTCTCCAGGGCATCGGCGCCGGCGGGATGATTTCGGTCAGCCAGGCGATCATCGGCGACATCGTTCCGCCCCGCGAGCGTGGGCGTTATCAGGGTTATTTCAGCAGCATGTACGCGGTCGCCAGCGTCGCCGGGCCGGTACTCGGCGGCTACATGACCGAATACCTGTCGTGGCGTTGGGTGTTTCTGATCAACCTGCCGCTGGGGCTTGGCGCCTATTGGGTGGCGCGGCGCAACCTGCGCGGGCTGCCGATTCCGCAGCGCAAGCCGATCATCGACTACCTGGGCACCCTGCTGATGATCATCGGCCTGACCGCGTTGCTGCTGGGCATCACTCAGGTCGGCCAGGGCCATTCATGGCGCAGCCGCGAAGTGCTCGGCTTGTTCGCCTGTGCGGTGCTGGTGCTGGCGGTGTTCGTCTGGCATGAACGCCGGGCGCGCGAGCCGCTGCTGCCCATGCACTTGTTCACCAACCGCAATGCGTTGCTGTGCTGGTGCACGATTTTCTTCACCAGTTTCCAGGCCATTTCGTTGATCGTATTGATGCCGCTGCGCTTCCAGAGCGTCACTGGCGCCGGGGCCGACAGTGCCGCGTTGCACCTGTTGCCATTGGCGATGGGCCTGCCGATCGGTGCCTATTTCGCCGGCCGGCGCACCTCGATCACCGGGCGCTACAAGCCGCAGATCCTGACCGGGGCGATGCTGATGCCGATTTCGATCCTCGGCATGGCCTTCAGTCCACCCGAAGCGACGTTGCTCAGTGGTCTGTTCATGCTGCTCAGCGGCATTGCCGGCGGCATGCAGTTCCCGACCTCGCTGGTGGGCACGCAGAACTCGGTGGAACAACGCGACATCGGTGTCGCCACCAGCACCACCAACCTGTTCCGCTCACTGGGCGGCGCGGTGGGCGTGGCGTTGATGTCGGCGCTGTTGCTGGCCTTGTTGCAGGACTCGAGTTTCGCCCATCTGGCGAGCAGTTCGCTGATCAGTGAAGGGCATTCGGGCAACGTGCTGCTGGATGGCTTGAACGCGGCCCCGGGGGATGCGCAGAACGCCTTGCGCGCCGAGCTTTCGGTGACGTTCCGGCATTTGCTGTGGGTGAGTACAGCGGTGTCGCTGCTGGGGCTGGCGGCGGCGATTGCGATGCCGAATAACCTGCTGCGCGGGCGGGAGCACGGCGCCAAGTAACAGCAAAAGATCGCAGCCTGCGGCAGCTCCTACAGGGGAGAAGCATTCCACATGTAGGAGCTGCCGCAGGCTGCGATCTTTTGATCCTCAAGGGCTGTAGTAACCCACTGCCACCAGAAAATGCCCGACCTTCTTCAGGTAGGCATGCTTGTCTTCGACCTTGCCGGTCACCGGATTTTTCCAGCGGTATTCGTATTCGCCGTCATCCTGTTTGGCGATCAACGCCAGCATCGGCTCGCCCACCGGTTTGCCTTCCGGGTCCTTGATCTTGCTGAAATCGGTATTGATCAGCCGCAGGTTGGTGCCGTGGGCAACATAGCGCTGGGTGTCCAGATTGACCACGAACACGTACAGGTCATCCTGCAGATAACCGCCCTTGAGCGAGTTGATGGCCGTGAGCGTGCCCTTCTCGTCTTTGCCCAGATCGGTTGCAGCCTTTTCGAGGAGCGCCTTGGCCTGCTCGGCTGAAGCGCGCGGCAGGTAATAACCGACCGCCAGAATCCGCTTACCGATGCGCTGATAGTAGACATGCTTGCGCTCTACCTTGCCATCGGACCAGTTCTGCCAGCGGTAGTCGGCCTGTTGAATGCCGTTACCTTCTGGCACCAGCAAGGCGTCCTTGAAGGCTTTCTGCAAATCCGGCGCAAGCACTTCGCTGACATCACGACCGATCAAGGCTGACGATGGCCCGCCGCTGGCGAGCATCACGCCTTGGGTGTCGACCACGAACACGTAGCGATCCTTGTCGACGAATTCACCCTGACGGCTGAACGCGGCGAAGGCCTTGTCGCCGTTATCGTGGTAATAGGCCAGGGCCTTTTCCAGCAAAGCGATGGCGGCTTTGCTGTCGTCCTTTTGCGTGGTGGCGGCGCTGACCTGCCCCGCCCCCACAAGCAGCATCACCCCGAGCCACGCCACTTTATGCAAAAACCCCATCACGCATCCCTCGTTCTTGTTGGTGTTTCAAGAGCGTAGACGGCTTGGGACAGGACGGAGGTCGAAGATGAATCCAGAAGTTGCGGTATCTTGTAGTGAGGGGATTTATCCCCGATGGGCTGCCAGGCAGCCCCGATTCAGGCAACGCATATTTCCTGACACACCGAGCTGATACCAGGGAGCTGCTGCGCAGCCCCATCGGGGATGAATCCCCTCACCACAAAGGTCCCTGGCTACAGTTCATCAGGCCCTATGGCCGGGCGTTGATCTGCTGCTGCAAGTTCTGAATCTGCGCCTGCAGGGTATTGAGGTTGCGGGTCATCTGGCCGCGAAACGCATCGAACTCGGCGGTATTGCCACCACCCTGTGGCGTTGCCGGACGGTTGTCCTGCTCGCTTTTGAGGACGACGATTTCCTGCTCCAGACGCTCGAGCGCCGCGCTCGGGTTGCCTTGCTTTTTCAGCGCGGTGATATCAGCGCCGAGGCTTTTCAGCTGGGCGTCATAACTCTTGAGCTGCGCATCGAACTTGCCCGTGTCGGCCGGTGCGCTTTTCAGCGTCGCCAGTTCGGCGCTCAAGGCTTTGACCTGAGCCTGCAACTGGCTGTTGGCGTTCTGCTGTTCGGTGGTCTGCGCGGTCATCTGCGCCAGACGCTTGTCCAGATCGCTGGTCTGACCGACCACGCCTTGCTGCTGTTTACTCTGATCCAGCAACTGGGTTTCCAACTGTTTGATCTGCAACTTCAAGGCTTCGCTGTCGCTGTTGACGTTGCTCTGGCTGGCGACGACCTTGCCGGAAATGTCCTGCAGGCGCCCCGCCGCTTCCTCGCTGATGCGCGCAAAACTTTCCTGGGTCGCGACCAACTGCTGCTCCATCAGTGAAATCTGCTGGAAACTCCACCAGGCCAGACCGATAAAGGCAAAGAACAGTGCGCCGACCAGTGCCCACAACGGCCCGGTGCTCGCGGCCTTGACCTTGACCACCGGCGGCGTACGCGAGTGCACGGAGGTGCGGGCGGTAGGCGGAATGTCATCGTCGTCAAAGGTGTCGGCCCGCAGGCTCGGTACATCGTCGAAATCGTCGTTGGCATCGTTACGCATGGACATTGAGGCAACCTTTGTGGAACGCGGTGATGGCTAAATGCTGCGAAGTATAACCGCCGCAGCCGCAGGGATTGACCCTCAAGCGGCAGTGCGGTTCATTGCCGGCCGGCCGACTTGTATCAACGGATGTCCTGAGCTTTCCACCAACTGCAGAACTCATCGAGGGCCGACCACAGGCTGACTTGCGGATCGTAGTCCAGATAATGCCGGGCGCGACTGATGTCGAGGGTGAAATTTTTCTTCATGACCTGCATGCCCAACCGCGACAGGGTCGGCTCCGGGCGCCCCGGCCAGAGTTTGCACGCGCCTTCGTTAAGCGCGGCGACGCTGTAGGCCAGACCGTACGAGCGATACTTGGTGACCTGCGGCACGTCCATTTTGCGCATTACGTAATTGACCACATCCCACAACGGCACGGGCGCGCCATTGCTGATGTTGTAGGCCTTGCCCAACGCCGAACCGGCCGCCAAAAGGCTACTGAGCAGCGCTTCGTTAAGGTTCTGCACGCTGGTGAAATCGACCTTGTTCAAGCCGTCGCCGATGATCGCCAGACGGCCCTTGCGCTGCATGTTCAGCAGACGCGGGAAGATGCTCATGTCGCCGGCGCCGGTGACAAAGCGCGGGCGCAGGGCGATGGTTTCCAGGCCGAATTCCTGGGCGCCGAAGACCTTTTGTTCGGCCAGGTATTTGGTCGCCGCGTAGTGATGTTTGAAGCGCTTGGGCACTTGCTCTTCGGTCAGGCCAAGGTGATCGCGGCCATCGAAGTAGATCGACGGCGACGACAGATGCACCAGCCGCCGCACACGCTGCTTGAGGCAGGCTTCAACGATGTTTTCGGTGACCTGCACGTTGCCCTGATGAAAGTCCTGATAACGCCCCCACAAGCCGACGGCACCGGCACAGTGCACCACCGCTTCGACGTCGGCGCAGAGCTCGCGTGCCAGATCCGCATCGGTGAGGTCGCCCGGGACGAACTCGGCGCCACGGCGCACCAGATGCTCGACGCTTTCGGCCCGGCGACCGTTGACCCGCACGTCCAGGCCCTGCTCAAGGGCAAAACGCGCAAAGCGTCCGCCAATGAAGCCGCTTGCGCCGGTGACCAGAATTTTCATGTAAAGCTCCGATGTCTTTCGTTTACCTGATACGTCTGTCTTGACGCTGACCGTCAGCCCAAGGGCACCAGCCAGCGTGATGAAGAACGTACCAATTGCTCGGTCAGCAACCCCAGCAACTGACCGCCATTGCGCCAATGATGCCAGTACAACGGCACATCGATCGGTTTATCTGGCAACAGTTCGCGCAATACACCGCGTTGCAATTGCTCACGCACCTGCAGTTCCGGCACCAGGCCCCAACCGAACCCGGCTTCAGTCAGGCGAACAAAACCTTCGGAAGACGGACACAAATGGTGCTCGAAACCACCCTCGACACCGAGCGATGCGAGGAAGCGATGCTGGAGGAAATCGTCCGGGCCGAACACCAGCGCCGGGGTGCGCGGCAACTGTTCGGCGCGCACGCCATCAGGAAAATGCCGCTCGATGAACGCCGGGCTGGCCAGCGCCCGGTAACGCATCGCCCCGAGCAACACGCTGCGCGCGCCGGCCACCGGGCGTTCGCTGGCGCAGACACACGCCGCGACTTCCCCGGCACGCATGCGCTTGAGACCGACGGTTTGATCCTCCACCACCAGATCCAGCAATAAATGCTGCTCGGCACAGAAATCGCCCACGGCTTCAGCCCACCAGGTGGCGAGGCTGTCGGCATTGAGCGCGATGCGCAGGCGTTCCGGCAGGCCCTCTTCGTCGAGCGCCGGCACCAGCGTCTGCAAGTCACGTTCGAGCAGGCGCACCTGCTGCACATGGTTGAGCAGGCGCCGGCCGATCTCGGTCGGCGACGGCGGCGTGCCGCGTACCAGCACCGGCTGGCCGACCCGCGCTTCCAGCAGTTTGATCCGCTGGGAAATCGCCGATTGCGAAAGGCCCAGCACCTGCGCGGCGCGTTCGAACCCGGCTTGCTCGACCACGGCGGCCAGAGCGGAAAGCAATTTGTAGTCGAACATCAGTTTTCCTAATGAGCGATCAGCACTATTGGTTTTTCTTATACCGCTTTGCACCGGAGAATAGCCAGCAAGCACTCTTTATCAAGGACCACCCACATGGCTGGCGAAACCTCACTCACGACCTTGCTGCGCAGCATGAGCCCGCAGCTCAACGCCGGCGAATACGTGTTCTGCACCCTGCGCGACGGCCAGTTACCGAGCGGTCTGGAGATTGTCGGCAGTTTCCGTGAACAGGAAGGCCTGACCGTGATTCTGCAACGCGCCCACGCCGAACAGGCGGGGCTGAGCTTCGACTATATAGCCGCGTGGATCACCCTCAACGTGCATTCGGCCCTGGAGGCGGTCGGCCTCACCGCCGCGTTCGCCACGGCGCTGGGCAAGGCCGGGATCAGTTGCAACGTGATCGCCGGTTACTACCACGATCACCTGTTCGTCGGTCAGGCCGACGCCGACCGCGCCATGCAGGTGCTGCGCGATCTCGCAGCCAACGCGGAGTAACTCGTTATGTGGCAAAGCTATGTGAATGGGCTGTTGGTGGCGTTCGGGCTGATCATGGCGATCGGCACCCAGAACGCATTTGTATTGGCGCAAAGCCTGCGCCGTGAACATCACCTGCCGGTGGCGGCACTGTGCGTGGCGTGCGATGCGCTGCTGGTGGCGGCCGGGGTTTTCGGTCTGGCCACGATCCTCGCGCAGAACCCGACCTTGCTGGCGATTGCCCGTTGGGGCGGCGCGACCTTCCTGATCTGGTACGGCAGCCAGGCGCTGCGCCGGGCGTGCGCGAAACAGAGCATGAACCAGGGCGAAAACCAGACCGTGCGCTCGCTGCGGGCGGTGATGCTCAGTGCGCTGGCGGTGACGCTGCTCAACCCGCACGTCTATCTGGACACCGTGTTGCTGATCGGCTCTCTCGGTGCACAACAGTCGGTGCCGGGGGCTTATGTCGTTGGCGCCGCGAGTGCCTCGCTGCTGTGGTTTTTCACCCTTGCCCTGGGTGCGGCATGGCTGGCGCCGTGGCTGGCGCGACCGAGTACCTGGCGGATTCTTGATCTGGTGGTGGCGTTGATGATGTTCACGGTGGCGGGCCAATTGATTATCGCCAACTGATTTATTCCGGAACCTCTATCCCACACAGTTGTTGCGTGGTTAAGCCTTGACCCCGGTGCTATGATCCGAACCCTGCGCCGCAAAGAGTAAAAACTCGTCGGTGCATTTCTGGCCGCCCGTGATCGGCCTTGCGCTCACCGCAACAGACCTGATTAGGAGAATCATCATGGCTTTCGAATTGCCGCCGCTGCCTTACGCACACGATGCCCTGCAGCCGCACATTTCCAAGGAAACCCTGGAATTTCACCACGACAAGCACCACAACACCTATGTCGTGAACCTGAACAACCTGGTGCCAGGCACCGAGTTCGAAGGCAAGCCCCTGGAAGAGATCGTCAAGACTTCCTCGGGCGGCATCTTCAACAACGCCGCTCAGGTCTGGAACCACACTTTCTACTGGAACTGCCTGGCGCCAAACGCCGGCGGTCAACCAACCGGCGCACTGGCTGAAGCCATCAACGCGGCTTTCGGTTCGTTCGACAAGTTCAAGGAAGAATTCAGCAAAACCTCGATCGGCACCTTCGGTTCCGGCTGGGGCTGGCTGGTGAAAAAGGCTGACGGTTCCCTGGCCCTGGCCAGCACCATCGGCGCCGGCAACCCGCTGACTAGCGGCGACACCCCGCTGCTGACCTGCGACGTCTGGGAACACGCTTACTACATCGACTACCGCAACCTGCGTCCGAAGTACGTTGAAGCGTTCTGGAACCTGGTCAACTGGAAGTTCGTTGCCGAGCAGTTCGAAGGCAAAACCTTCACCGCTTAAGCTGCGCGCCAGACAAAAAACCCGGCATTGCCGGGTTTTTTTATGCCTCGGATTTCTGTAGGAGCTGCCGCAGGCTGCGATCTCTTGATTTTGATCTTCTAAAAAAGCAAAAGATCGCAGCCTGCGGCAGCTCCTACAATGAGACGGCTTTTTTCATACAGTAAATGCAGCCTCACGTTGCTTGCTGCCATGCCACAGCGGACTAACCTCAAACAGAGGAAAATTGTTCCGAAGCGCTCAAGTTGAGGGCCGAAACTACCGACACAGTACAAATAGAGCTGACACTCCAGATAGCAGCATTACGGCCAAGGCCACGGGCAAATGTTCCGCGGCTTGATTGTCCCTTTGACTGCCAACACGGGATTGCCAATACTCATGGCAACTTGACGCTACCCGCACGGAACAAGGAATAACCCTTTGAAGCTGGAACTCAAGAACAGCTTGTCGGTGAAGTTGCTCCGGGTCGTGCTCCTTTCGGCATTGATCGTCGGCGTGGTCTTGAGCTGCGCCCAGATCGTCTTCGACGCCTACAAGACCCGCCAGGCCGTGGCCGGGGACGCGCAACGGATCCTCGACATGTTCCGCGATCCGTCCACCCAGGCGGTCTACAGCCTTGACCGGGAAATGGGCATGCAGGTGATCGAAGGCCTGTTCCAGGACGACGCCGTGCGCCAAGCCTCCATTGGCCATCCCAACGAAGCGATGCTCGCGCAAAAATCCCGTGAGTTGCAGCAGTCCAACAGTCGCTGGCTGACCGATCTGATTCTCGGCCAGGAACGCACCTTCACCACGCAATTGGTCGGTCGCGGCCCGTACAGCGAGTATTACGGCGACCTGAGCATCACCCTCGACACCGCCACCTACGGCGAGAGTTTCATCGTCAGCTCGGTGATCATTTTCATTTCCGGCGTGCTGCGCGCCCTGGCCATGGGCCTGGTGCTGTATCTGGTCTATCACTGGCTGCTGACCAAACCGCTGTCGCGGATCATCGAGCACCTGACCGAAATCAATCCGGACCGTCCCAGCGAACACAAGATTCCGCAGATCAAGGGCCACGAGAAAAACGAACTGGGCATCTGGATCAACACCGCCAACCAGCTGCTCGAATCCATCGAACGCAACACTCATCTGCGCCACGAAGCGGAAAACAGCCTGCTGCGTATGGCCCAGTACGACTTCCTCACCGGCCTGCCCAATCGCCAGCAACTGCAGCAGCAACTGGACAAGATTCTGGTGGACGCCGGCAAGCTGCAACGCCGGGTCGCAGTGCTATGCGTGGGCCTGGATGATTTCAAGGGGATCAACGAGCAGTTCAGCTACCAGACCGGCGACCAGTTGTTGCTGGCACTGGCCGATCGCCTGCGTGCCCACAGCGGCCGCCTCGGCGCCCTCGCCCGTCTGGGCGGCGACCAGTTCGCACTGGTGCAGGCCGATATCGAACAGCCTTACGAAGCGGCGGAACTGGCGCAGAGCATCCTTGATGATCTGGAAGCGGCGTTTGCCCTCGATCATCAGGAAATCCGCCTGCGCGCGACCATTGGCATCACCCTGTTCCCGGAGGACGGCGACAGCACCGAGAAGCTGTTGCAGAAGGCCGAGCAGACCATGACGCTGGCCAAGACCCGCTCGCGCAACCGTTATCAGTTCTACATCGCCAGCGTCGACAGCGAGATGCGTCGACGCCGCGAACTGGAAAAAGACCTGCGCGACGCGCTGATTCGCGACCAGTTCTACCTCGTCTATCAGCCGCAGATCAGCTACCGCGATCACCGCGTGGTCGGGGTCGAAGCGCTGATCCGCTGGCAACACCCGGAACACGGCCTGGTGCCGCCGGACCTGTTCATCCCGCTGGCCGAGCAGAATGGCACGATCATCGCCATCGGCGAATGGGTGCTCGATCAGGCCTGCAAGCAACTGCGCGAATGGCACGATCAGGGCTTCGCCGATCTGCGCATGGCGGTCAACCTGTCCACCGTGCAACTGCACCACGCCGAGCTGCCGCGGGTGGTCAACAACCTGCTGCAGATCTACCGTCTGCCGCCGCGCAGCCTGGAGCTGGAAGTCACCGAAACCGGCCTGATGGAAGATATCAGCACCGCCGCCCAGCACCTGCTGAGCCTGCGTCGCTCCGGGGCGCTGATCGCCATCGACGATTTCGGCACCGGCTACTCATCGCTGAGCTATCTGAAGAGCCTGCCGCTGGACAAGATCAAGATCGACAAGAGCTTCGTTCAGGACCTGCTGGATGACGACGACGATGCGACCATCGTTCGCGCGATCATTCAACTGGGCAAGAGCTTGGGCATGCAGGTCATTGCCGAGGGCGTGGAGACCGCCGAGCAAGAGTCCTACATCATCTCCGAAGGCTGCCACGAAGGTCAGGGTTACCTCTACAGCAAGCCGCTGCCGTCTCGGGAACTGAGCGCCTATCTCAAGCAGGCCCAGCGCAGCAACGCGGCGATTCTCTAAACGATCAAATGATCCAGCCTTCGGCAGCTTCCAGAGGTATTGCGCGCCGTTGGCTGCGTTTTTTGATCTGCGTAAATAAGAAATATTTCCAGCCACAGCCCTTTACACATAATGCGAAAGATTTGCATTATGTCGCAGTTTTGCGCCCCCAGCGTGAGTCCACTCAATTACCGAAGCAGGATGTTCGCCATGATTCGTATGCCTCTGGCTACCGCCAGTCTGCTGGCCATCGCTATTTCCCTCGCCGGTTGCGGCGAAGGCAAAGACAAGGCTGCCGCCCCGGCCGCGCCGACTCCGGCCGCCAGCACCGCCGCTGCAGCAGCACCTGCCGCTGCCGGTAAAGTCGATGAAGCTGCCGCCAAGGCTGTGGTCGCGCACTACGCCGACATGGTCTTCGCCGTTTACAGCGACGCCGAATCCACCGCGAAAACCCTGCAAACCGCCGTCGATGCGTTCCTCGCCAAGCCGAACGCCGACACCCTGAAAGCCGCTCGCGCTGCCTGGGTTGCCGCGCGCGTGCCTTACCTGCAGAGCGAAGTGTTCCGCTTCGGCAACACCATCATCGACGACTGGGAAGGTCAGGTGAACGCCTGGCCGCTGGACGAAGGCCTGATCGACTACGTCGACAAATCCTACGAACACGCACTGGGCAACCCGGGTGCCACCGCCAACATCATCGCCAACACTGAAGTGCAGGTCGGCGAAGACAAGGTCGACGTAAAAGACATCACCCCGGAAAAACTCGCCAGCCTCAACGAGCTGGGCGGTTCCGAAGCCAACGTCGCCACCGGCTACCACGCCATCGAATTCCTGCTCTGGGGCCAAGACCTGAACGGCACCGGCCCGGGCGCCGGCAACCGTCCGGCCTCGGACTACCTGGAAGGCGCAGGCGCCACTGGCGGTCACAACGATCGTCGCCGTGCGTACCTCAAAGCCGTGACCCAGCTGCTGGTCAGCGACCTGGAAGAAATGGTCGGCAACTGGAAGCCGAACGTGGCCGACAACTACCGCGCCACCCTGGAAGCCGAGCCGGCTGAAACCGGTCTGCGCAAAATGCTGTTCGGCATGGGCAGCCTGTCCCTGGGTGAACTGGCGGGCGAGCGCATGAAGGTTTCCCTGGAAGCCAACTCCCCGGAAGACGAACAGGATTGCTTCAGCGACAACACCCACAACTCGCACTTCTACGATGCCAAAGGCATTCGTAACGTGTACCTGGGCGAGTACACCCGTACCGACGGCACCAAGATGACCGGCGCCAGCCTGTCGTCGCTGGTGGCCAAGGCCGACCCGGCTGCCGACACCGCGCTGAAAGCCGATCTGGCTGCTACCGAAGCCAAGATCCAGGTCATGGTTGATCACGCCAACAAGGGTGAGCACTACGACCAGTTGATCGCGGCCGGCAACACGGCGGGTAACCAGATTGTGCGTGACGCCATCGCCGCACTGGTCAAGCAGACCGGTTCGATCGAAGCCGCTGCCGGCAAACTGGGCATCAGCGACCTGAACCCGGACAACGCTGATCACGAGTTCTGATCAACGCGTCTGAGTTAAAAAGGCGACCTGCGGGTCGCCTTTTTCATGCCTGCCCTACACAAAGCCCTTCTCCATGGTGTGTTCGATATCAGGTGCACCACCAATCCCTGTGGGAGCGAGCCTGCTCGCGAAGGCGTCATCTGGCGCAACATCGTCAGCGCGGCAGACACCGCTTTCGCGAGCAGGCTCGCTCCCACAGGGTTTGCATGAGCTTCAAGGCTTGCCTTGTATCAAGCAAACGATAATTCCTCTTATTCAAACTCCCACGCCCTGTTAGACTTTGCGCCTTTGTTTTCGCCCGTCCGCAGGATGTCTGATGCCCTCGCTGCCTCTTCGCTTGTCCGCACTGATTCTGGCCCTGGGCCTGAGTGCCTGCGATGACGCCCCGCGCTTTACCAAGGCTGAGCCCGGTGAAGCGCGTTCGGGCGGGGCGACGACCGTGCGCAAGACCGACCAGAACGCGTTCTCGCTGCCCTCGGCCAACCTGCCGCCGTCGCGCCGGGTCGATTTCAGTGTCGGCAACAGCTTCTTCCGCAGCCCGTGGGTGATCGCCCCGTCGACCACCACCGCCCGCGATGGCCTTGGCCCGTTGTTCAACACCAACGCCTGCCAGAACTGCCACATCAAGGATGGCCGCGGTCATCCGCCCGCCCCGGATGCGGCGAACGCGGTGTCGATGCTGGTGCGCCTGTCGATTCCTGATGCGCCGGAGTTCGCCAGGCTCATCGAGCAGGTCGGCGTGGTGCCGGAACCGGTCTACGGTGGTCAGTTCCAGGACATGGCGGTGCCCGGCGTCACGCCGGAAGGCAAGGTGCGCGTCGAGTACAGCGCGGTGCCGATCCGCTTCAAGGACGGCACCGAAGTGGAACTGCGCAAACCGCTCCTGCAATTCACTCAGTTGGGCTACGGCCCGATGCACCCGGACACGCGTTTCTCGGCCCGCGTCGCGCCGCCGATGATCGGCCTCGGCCTGCTCGAAGCGATCCCTGAGGAAGCAATCCTCGCCAACGCCGCTGCACAGGCCAAGGAAAACAACGGCATCAAGGGCCGGGCGAATCGGGTCTGGGATGATGAGTTGCAGAAAACCGTGGTCGGTCGATTCGGCTGGAAAGCCGGGCAGCCGAACCTCAATCAGCAGAATGTCCACGCGTTTTCCGGTGACATGGGCCTCACCACAAGTCTGAGACCCTTCGATGACTGCACCGACGCGCAAACTGCCTGCAAACAGGCGCCAAACGGCAATGGTCCGGACGGCGAGCCGGAAGTCAGCGATAACATCCTGCGCCTGGTGCTGTTCTACACCCGCAACCTCGCGGTACCGGCGCGCCGTGGCGTCAATGACGAACAAGTGCTGGCCGGCAAGAACCTGTTTTTCCAGGCCGGCTGCCAGTCGTGCCATACACCGAAATACACCACCGCCGCCAATGCGGCCGAACCTGAACTGGCCAATCAAGTGATTCGCCCGTACAGCGATCTGCTGCTGCATGACATGGGCGACGGTCTGGCCGACAACCGTACTGAATTCCAGGCCTCCGGCCGCGACTGGCGCACCCCGCCGTTGTGGGGGATCGGTCTGACGCAGGCGGTCAGTGGTCACACTCAGTTTTTGCATGACGGCCGCGCCCGCAATCTGCTCGAAGCCGTGCTCTGGCATGGCGGCGAAGCGCAGAAGGCGCAGCAACAGGTTTTGTCTTTCAACGCCGAACAGCGTGCCGCGCTGCTGGCGTTCTTGAACTCACTTTAAACATTTAAAAGAATCGGGAGCCCGACATGTTCCGTCCCAAGTTGTTGTTCACCAGCCTTGCCGCGCTCGCCCTCGGCGCCTGTTCGCCGCAGGATCCGCAAGCGGTCACCTCGGCGGCCATCGCCAAATCGGTGATCCTGCCGACCTACACCCGTTGGGTCGAAGCCGACAGACAACTGGCCGTCAGCGCCCTCGCCTACTGCCAGGGCAAGGAAACCCTGGAAACCGCCCGCGCCGACTTCCTGCATGCGCAGAAAGCCTGGGCCGAGCTGCAACCGTTGCTGATCGGGCCGCTGGCCGAGGGCAACCGTTCGTGGCAGGTGCAGTTCTGGCCGGACAAGAAAAACCTCGTAGGCCGTCAGGTCGAGCAACTGGTCGTCGCCCAGCCGCAGATCGATGCCGCTGCCCTGGCCAAATCGAGCGTGGTGGTGCAAGGCCTGTCGGCTTACGAATACATCCTGTTCGATGAAAAGCCGGACGTCGCCAACGCCGAGCAGAAGGCCAAATACTGCCCACTGCTGATCGCCATCGGCGAGCGTCAGAAGCAACTGGCCGAAGAGATTCTGCAGAGCTGGAACAACACCGACGGCATGCTCGCGCAGATGAGCAAGTTCCCTAACCAGCGCTACGCCGACTCCCACGAAGCGATCGCCGATCTGCTGCGTGTGCAGGTCACCGCCCTCGACACCCTGAAGAAAAAACTCGGCACGCCCATGGGCCGCCAGAGCAAGGGTGTGCCGCAGCCGTTCCAGGCGGATGCCTGGCGCAGCCAGTCGTCGCTGACCGCGCTGGAAGCCAGCCTTGCCGCCGCCAAAACCGTCTGGGAAGGCGTCGACAACAAAGGCCTGCGCGGTCTGTTGCCGGCCGAGCAAAAGCCACTGGCGGACAAGATCGACGCCGCCTACGCCGCATCGCTGGAACTGTTCGGCAGCACTCAGCGCTCGCTGACCGAAATGCTCGGCGACGACGCCGGTCGCCAGCAACTCAACGATCTCTACGACAGCCTCAACGTCGTCCATCGCCTGCACGAAGGCGAACTGGCCAAGGCGCTGGGCATTCAACTGGGCTTCAACGCCAACGACGGTGACTGATGAGGGCAAGTGCCATGCTGCGACGCCAGGCTCTGACTTTAGGTAGTTTGCTGCTGGGAGCAGTGACACTGGGCGGCTGGACGCTGTTCAAGCGCAAGGATCAGAGCCCGTTGTTGCTCTCGGCGCGCGATGACACCGACGGCAAGCACTACGCCGTCGGTTATCGGCTGGACGGCACCCGGGTATTCGCCACCGAGGTCGGCCAGCGCTGTCACGACATCATTAACCACCCGACGCTGCCGATCGCACTGTTCGTCGCCCGTCGCCCGGGCACCGAGAGCTATCTGATCGACCTGCGCGACGGGACGTTGCTGCAAACCGTGACGGCGCAGCCGAACCGGCATTTCTACGGCCACGCCGTGGTGCACAAGGACGGCGAATACCTGTACGCCACCGAGAACGACACCACCGACCCGGGTCGCGGCCTGCTCGGCGTGTACAAGTTCGAAGGCGAGCGGCTGGTGCACAGCGGCGAGATTTCCACCCATGGCCTCGGCCCGCATCAGGTGTCGTGGATGCCCGATGGCGAAACCCTGGTGGTGGCCAACGGCGGGATTCGGACCGAGGCGGAAAGCCGCGTCGACATGAACCTCAACGCCATGGAACCGAGCCTGGTGCTGATGCAGCGCGACGGCACCCTGCTGAGCAAGGAAACCCTGGCCCAGCAGATGAACAGCGTGCGCCACCTGGGCATTGCCAGCGACGGCACCATCGTTGCCGGTCAGCAGTTCATGGGCGCCTCGCATGAGCGCTCGGAGCTGCTGGCGATCAAGCGTCCGGGACAGCCGTTCGTGGCGTTCCCGGTGCCGGATCATCAGTTGCAGTCGATGGGGCACTACACCGCGAGCGTCGCCTTGCACAGCGAACTGCGGCTGGTGGCGCTGACCGCGCCGCGCGGTAACCGGTTCTTCATCTGGGACCTGGACAGCGGCGAAGTGCGTCTCGACGCGCCGCTGCCCGATTGTGCCGGTGTCGGTGCCGTGCAGGATGGCTTTGTCGTGACCTCGGGCCAGGGCCGTTGCCGTTACTACGATTGCCGCCAGGATGAACTGCTGGCCAAACCGCTGGAGCTGCCGGCGGGGCTCTGGGATAACCATCTGCACTTGATGGCCTGAACCAACACTTGAAGCTGATACTGAAACTTGTGGCGAGGGAGCTTGCTCCCGCTGGACTGCGCAGCAGGCCCTGCTTTTGATAAAAGAGCGGGGCCGCTTCGCGACCCAGCGGGAGCAAGCTCCCTCGCCACAGGGGAAGTGTCATCTCAACGGTAGTAATGGCAGTTGGATTCCCTACCTCTCTCGGAGTAATGTTCGGGACTGTCTCACCTGATTTATCCAAGGAACTGGAAATATGCTGCGTCGCCGCATGCTGATCATGTTGGGTGTTGTCTTGCTGGTCGTCCTGATATTGGGCGGATACAAAGCCTTTTCGATCTACACCATGATCCAGGGCTTTTCCAAACCCAAACCGCCGATCAGCGTTGCCGTGGCCAGTGCCACCGAGCGGCCGTGGCAGATGCGCCTGCCCACCGTCGGCACGCTCAAGGCGCTGCAAGGCGTCGAGCTGAGCCTGGAAGTCGCCGGTACCGTCACTGAACTCAAATTCGAATCCGGGCAGAAGGTCAAGGCCGGGCAACCGCTGCTGCAACTCGACAGCGCAGTGGAAACCGCCTTGCTGGAAACCGCCAAGGCTGACCTGGGCCTGGCGCAACTGGATTTCGGTCGCGGCAGCCAACTGGTCGACAGTCGTGCCATTTCCAAGGGCGAATATGATCGGCTCTCGGCGGTTCTGCAAAAGAACCGCGCCACGGTCAATCAGCTCAATGCCTCGCTGGCGAAAAAACGCATCGTCGCGCCGTTCAGCGGCACCATCGGCATCCGTCAGGTGGATGTCGGCGACTACCTCGCCAGCGGTACCAGAATCGCCACGCTGCAGGATCTGAGCAGTCTCTACGCCGACTTCTATATGCCTGAGCAATCGGTGCCGAAACTGGCCATCGGCCAACCGGTGCAGATCAGCGTCGCGGCCTATCCCGGCCAGAACTTCCCCGGCGCCATCAGCGCGATCAACCCGATCGTCGAGAGCAGCACGCGCAACATTCTGGTCCGCGCGACCCTGGCCAACCCCGACGGCAAACTGCTGCCGGGCATGTTCGCCAGCCTTGAGGTGTTGCTGCCCGATCCGCAGAAACACATCGTCGTGCCGGAGAGCGCGATCACCTACACCCTCTACGGCAACTCGCTGTACGTGGTCGGGCAAAAGAAGGCCGAGGACGGCAGTGTCGAAAAAGACGACAAGGGCCAGCCGGTGCTGATTGCCGAACGACGCTTCATCGAAACCGGTGAACGCCGCGATGGCTTGGTGATGATCAACAAGGGCGTGCAGAACGGCGAACAAGTGGTGACCGCCGGCCAGATCAAACTGGACAACGGCGCACACATTGCCATCAGCGACGACAAGACCCTCGGCGAGCAGAACAGTCCGCCTCGCGCCGACTGATCAAGGAATCCCCATGGCTTTTACCGATCCGTTCATCCGCCGCCCGGTGCTCGCCACCGTGGTCAGCCTGCTGATTGTGCTGCTGGGTTTCCAGGCCTGGAGCAAACTGCCGCTGCGCCAATACCCGCAAATGGAAAACGCCCTGATCACGGTGACCACCGCCTACCCCGGGGCCAACGCCGAGACCATTCAGGGCTACATCACCCAGCCGATGCAGCAGAGCCTGGCGAGCGCCGAAGGCATCGACTACATGACCTCGGTCAGTCGGCAGAACTTCTCGGTGATCTCGATCTACGCGCGCATCGGGTCCAACACCGACCGTCTGTTCACCGAACTGCTGGCCAAGGCCAACGAGGTGAAAAACAAGCTGCCACAGGACGCCGAAGACCCGGTGCTGAGCAAGGAATCAGCCGACGCCTCGGCGCTGATGTACATCAGTTTCTTCAGCAAGGACTTGAGCAATCCGCAGATCACTGACTACCTGTCGCGGGTGATCCAGCCGAAACTGGCGACCCTGCCGGGCATGGCCGAGGCGGAAATTCTCGGCAACCAGGTATTCGCCATGCGCCTGTGGCTCGACCCGGTGAAGCTCGCCGGTTTCGGTCTCAGCGCCAGCGACGTGACCAACGCCGTGCGCCAGTACAACTTCCTCTCCGCCGCCGGTGAGGTGAAAGGCGAGTACGTGGTCACCAGCATCAACGCCAACACCGAACTGAAGTCCGCCGAAGCGTTCGCGGCGATTCCGCTCAAGGTCAGTGGCGACAGCCGCGTGCTGCTCAGCGATGTGGCGCGGGTCGAGATGGGCGCGGAAAACTACGATTCGATCAGCTCGTTCGGCGGCACGCCGTCGGTGTACATCGGCATCAAAGCCACGCCCGGGGCCAACCCGCTGGACGTGATCCGGGAAGTGCGCAAGCTGATGCCGGAACTCGAAGCCCAGTTGCCGCCCAACCTCAAGAGCGAGATCGCCTACGACGCCACCCTGTTCATCCAGGCCTCGATCGACGAAGTGGTGAAAACCCTGTTCGAGGCGGTGCTGATCGTGATCGTGGTGGTGTTCCTGTTCCTCGGCGCGCTGCGCTCGGTGGTGATCCCGGTGGTGACCATCCCGCTGTCGATGATCGGCGTGATGTTCTTCATGCAGATGATGGGCTACTCGATCAACCTGCTGACCCTGCTGGCGATGGTGCTGGCAATCGGGCTGGTGGTGGACGACGCGATTGTCGTGGTGGAGAACATTCACCGGCATATCGAGGAAGGCAAGACACCGCTGGAGGCGGCACTGGAAGGCGCCCGGGAAATTGCCATGCCGGTGGTGTCGATGACCATCACCCTGGCGGCGGTGTATGCGCCGATCGGTTTCCTCACTGGACTGACGGGGGCATTGTTCAAGGAGTTCGCCTTGACCCTGGCCGGCGCCGTGGTGATCTCCGGGATCGTCGCCCTGACCCTGTCGCCGATGATGTGCGCCCTGCTGTTGCGCCACGAGGAAAATCCCAGTGGCCTCGCGCATCGCCTCGACCGCCTCTTCGACGGTCTCAAGCGCCGCTACCAGAGCGTGCTGCACGGCACACTGAATACGCGGCCGGTGGTGCTGGTCTTCGCGGTGATCGTGCTGTGCCTGATCCCGGTGTTCCTCAAGTTCACCAAGTCGGAACTGGCGCCGGATGAGGATCAGGGCATCATTTTCATGATGGCCACCGCTCCGCAGCCGACCAACCTCGACTACCTGAACACCTACACCGACGACTTCATCAAGATCTTCAAAGAGTTTCCGGAGTACTACTCGTCGTTCCAGATCAACGGCTACAACGGCGTGCAAGCGGGTATCGGCGGCTTCCTGCTCAAGCCGTGGAACGAGCGCAGTCGCACGCAGATGCAGATCCTGCCCGAGGTGCAGGGCAAACTGGGCGCTATCCCGGGCCTGCAGATCTTCGGCTTCAACCTGCCCTCGCTGCCCGGTACCGGTGAAGGTTTGCCGTTCGAGTTCGTGGTCAACACCGCCAATGACTACGAGCTGCTGCTGCAAGTCGCCGACCGGATCAAGAAGCGCGCCATGGAGTCGGGCAAGTTTGCCTTCGTCGATCTCGACCTGGCGTTCGACAAGCCGGAAGTGGTGGTCGACATCGACCGCGCCAAAGCCGCACAGATGGGCGTGTCGATGCAGGATCTGGGCAGCACCCTGTCGACGCTGCTGGGCGAGGCGGAAATCAACCGCTTCACCATCGAAGGCCGTAGCTACAAGGTGATTGCCCAGGTCGAGCGACCGTTTCGCGAGAACCCCGGCTGGCTGAACAATTACTACGTGAAAAACACCCAGGGCGAGCTGCTGCCGCTGTCGACGCTGATCAAAGTCACCGATCGGGCGCGACCGCGCCAGCTCAACCAGTTTCAGCAACTCAACGCCGCGAAGATCTCCGGATTCCCGTTGGTCAGCATGGGCGAGGCCATCGACACCGTGTTGCAGATCGCCCGGGAAGAAGCACCGGCCGGTTTTGCCTTCGACTATGGCGGCGCCTCGCGCCAGTACGTGCAGGAAGGCAGCGCTCTGTGGGTAACCTTCGCCCTTGCGCTGGCGATCATCTTTCTGGTGCTGGCGGCGCAGTTCGAAAGCTTCCGCGATCCGTTGGTGATTCTGGTGACGGTGCCGCTGTCGATCTGTGGTGCGTTGATTCCGCTGTTTCTGGGCTGGTCGAGCATGAACATCTACACCCAGGTCGGGCTGGTGACGTTGATCGGCTTGATCAGCAAGCACGGGATCCTGATCGTCGAATTCGCCAACCAGTTGCGCAAGGACAAAGGCCTGACCGCGCGCGAGGCGGTCGAGGAAGCGGCGGCGATACGATTACGCCCGGTGTTGATGACCACGGCGGCGATGGTGTTCGGCATGGTGCCGCTGATTCTGGCGACCGGTGCCGGCGCGGTCAGCCGCTTCGATATCGGGATGGTGATTGCCACCGGTATGTCGATCGGCACCTTGTTTACGCTGTTCGTGCTGCCGTGCATCTACACCCTGCTGGCCAAACCGGATCCCAAATCATGACTGTGTCCCTGTAGGAGCTGCCGAAGGTTCGGGCCGCGTTCGGACGATCTTTTGCTCTTTGCTTTCAAGATCAAAAGATCGCAGCCTTCGGCAGCTCCTACACAGTGGATGTGTATCAGAGGAAATTTGTATTGATCCATAAAAAAGGCCTCGCATCTGCGAGGCCTTTCATTTGGGCTTCAATCGATTCAACTCTGTGGCCTCATCCCTTGAGACAATCCAAACATGAACAGCAACAAATCATGATCAGGTTTAGTGGCCACGGAGGCTTTCGCCACCCGTGGTACTGCGCAGCGAGCATCGGCCGTGGTAGCACCGATCACCTGCATGCGGGGCTGCTCCCAGGCCGCCACCGCCAATGAAGCAACTGCCAAGGCCCCAACCAAAAACAAACCTCGTGCAATTTCGAGTTTCATCGCTATAAACCTTTGATAGCGCTGCCAAACGCCGTCTCATAAAAGTAGACGAGTTTTTTCCAGTCGGTGTCGCTGAACGACGAATGGCGACGCAATTGCTTCATGTCATGGGAGGCCGCGCGATAAGCGGTCAGACGCTGGCGGCATTTTTCCAGATCGATCAGTGCCACTTCGACCTGAGCCGAATCGCCCTCGCCGGTCACCCGTACGAATACGTGTTTGATGTAGATGCAGCTGTGCTGCCAGCGGCCCTTGTGCATGCGCGCCAGGTTTTCTGCGAGGTCTTTGAGAACGCGTTCGTAGACGGCTTCACCGTATTGGGCACGACCACCCGCGGCTTCCCATTTTTCCAGCTCATCGAAACCGTCCAGCGACTTGGTCACCAACAGGGCACGCCACTTGTATTGCGGATCAGGCTGCGCACCGCAGAAGACGATTTGCGGTACACGCACACCGAGACGGCTGACGCCGGTCAGGGCATCCAGCTCACGCAATACCGTCGGGCGGCCGAAAGGATGCAACCAACTGCGATAGATATGTCCGGTCTGGCGCTTGGCATAAAGCAACTGGCCGTCACGGCCCACGACTCGTTGCACACCACTTTCCCCACCCCGGCGGACATTGGGCTCTTCCACCCATTCACCGCGCTGGTTCCAGTAGTAGTCGAAGCGATCCTGGGGAGCGACTTCCGTTTCTGCTGCTATTTGCACCGCCATCCTGTTACCTCTTGCGTAATACGTAAACCCGCCACATGGCATAGAGCGGAATAAAGTCCAGTTGTTCCTGAATGCGAAAACCTGCCGCTTCGAATTCCTTTTCCACTGTCACAGCCGGTAACACAAATCGGTTCTGGTAACCTTCCTGCCCACGACGCTGCTCGGCACGTTTGCGTTTCCAGGCCTTGAAATTACCGTCTACCCACAACGAAATGATCACGCTGTCGCGGGTGACACGTTCGAACTCACGCAAAATCGCCCGTCGATGCTCGGCTTCACCGATGTGGTGCAACAAACGCATGCAGAAAATGCTGTCGACGGCGTTATCAGGCAAGGCAATGTCGAACGCTGACGTGTGCAAGGGTTGTACCCGTTTCACCACATCCGCCGGTTGCGACTGCATCGCGGTCTTGATCATCGATTCGGAATTGTCCGCACCAATGATCACCCGGTTGGGCTTTTCCGCCAGTAAAGGCCAGAACCGCCCTGCACCGCACGGCAGGTCCAGAACCAGACCCGGCTCGCCGGCCAGAGTCAGCGCCTTGCGAGCTACCTGCTCATCCCGCCAGTGAGACAACCGACGACCGAGACCGTCCTGGTGCTTGCGCAAATATTTTTGTGCATGCTGGTCATCATACTTTTCGGAAAAATCGAGCTTGATCGGGCTGCTCATCATCGGGACTCCTGAATAACTGATGCCCCTACCATAGGTAGAGGCATGTCAGCGTCAGGTCGTCCCTTTGTGAAAATTACGTCAGGTAAACCGGCAATCTATTACAGGGTTTTACAGGGAGAAAGCAATAGCGCGGGGCCATCAGTGGGGCTCAGCGTAGCCCCAGCGTGACTTCAAAGCGGCAGCCATTGGGCTGCATGGTGCTCAACGTCACCTCCCAGCCCTGGTTTTCACAGATCCGCTGCACCAGCGACAGGCCCAGCCCAAGGCCCTCGCCACGCTTTTCATTACCGCGCACAAAAGGCTGGAACATGGCTTCACGCTTTTCCTCGGGGATGCCGACACCCGAGTCTTCGACGACAAACCCCTTGTCATTGAGGGTAAGGCGAATGAATCCCTGCTCGGTGTAGTGGCAGGCGTTGCGCAGCAGATTACCCATGACCGCGCTGAGCAGAGTGGCATTGAAGCGGGTGTCCGGCGGGTTGCCCGGCTCGAACAGCAGGCGCAGGCCTTTGGACTCGATCGGTTCGCGCCAGATACTCAACAGTCCATCAGCCACTTGGGAGAGATTCTGCTGCGGCGCGGACCCCGCATCTTCACGCTGGGCGCGGGCGAGCATCAGGAAGGTCTGCACCAGTTCGCGCATTTCCTCGCTGGCCCTGGCGATACGCTCGACCTGGGCCCGGCCGCGTTGATCCAGCCCCGGGTTTTCCAGAAGCAATTCGCAGGAGCTGGCCAACACCATCAACGGTGTGCGCAGTTCGTGGCTGACGTCGCTGGTGAACAGCCGCTCGCGGGTCAGCGCCTGGCGCAGACGCCCCAGCGTGGCATCGAACGCCACCGCCAGTTCGCCGACTTCGTCAGCCGCATAATCCGGGGCCAACGGCGGCGCCAGACCGAGCAGTTGATCGCGGTGCCGCACTTGTCGCGCCAGTCGCACCACGGGCGCCATGACCTTGCGCGCCAACACCCAACCGAGGAACACCGCCAGCGCCAGACTGAGCACGAAGCCCACCAGCACCACGGCGAACAGCACACGCTCGCGCTCTTCGAAATCGCTTTGATCCTGCAGCAAGACGTAGCGACGACCGTCGACGACCTCGACCATCGCGTGATACGACAGATTCTCGCGGAAAACTTCGTGGAAGCCCGCATCGAGGTGGCGCAGGTCTTTCGGTAACTCGAAATCACCCGGGCCGCCGCTGAAATAGAACAACTGATCCGGTTCCGGACGATGGCTCCAGTCCGAGACGTTGTCCATCAGCAGCAGACGCTGCAGGTCGCCGCCCAGCCCCGCCGAAATCAGTTTTTCCTCCACCAGGTGCACGGTCGCCACAATGCCCATGGCGAAGGCCCCGGCCACCAGCGCACTCATCAGCGCAAAGGCGATGATGATCCGCTGGGAAAGGCTTTGCTTAAACTCCATCACGCCCCTCGGCCAGGCGGTAACCCACACCGTGCACGGTTTGCAGCAACGGTTTGGCGAATGGCTTGTCGATCACCTGACGCAATTGGTGGACATGGCTGCGCAGGCTGTCGCTGTCCGGGCAGTCGTCGCCCCACAGCGCCTCTTCGAGAATTTCCCGACGCAGGACATGCGGGCTCTTCTGCATCAACACCGCCAGCAGTTTCAGGCCGACCGGGTTGAGCTTGAGCAGCTTGCCCTCGCGGGTCACTTCCAGGGTGTCGAGGTCGTAGCTCAGGTCGCCGACCTGCAGCGCGCGACGTCCGCCGCCTTGGGTACGGCGCATCACCGCTTCGATCCGCGCCGCCAGTTCGGACAAGGCGAACGGCTTGACCAGATAATCATCCGCGCCGGACTTGAAACCCTGCAGGCGGTCGTCCAGTTGATCGCGGGCGGTGAGCATGATCACCGGGGTGTCGCGGCGGGCGTCTTCACGCAGGCGCTTGCACAGGGTGTAGCCGTCGATTCCGGGCAGCATGATATCGAGCACGATCAGGTCGTAATGCTCGGTGGCAGCCAGATGCAGACCCGACAAGCCGTCCTGGGCGCAATCGACGGTATAGCCTTTGAGCCCCAGGTAATCGGCCAGGTTGGCCAGGATATCGCGGTTGTCTTCGACCAATAGAATTCGCATTGGCATTTCCTCCGTACACAGTTACGGCCGTCTCGGCCCGCGCAGCTTAAGGCCAACGCCGGCTCAGGGCTAGCGCTGGCATGCGCGCAAATCCATTTGCTCTACCAAATTAAATCTTTAACAAAGTTTTCACTATCGATTCACAACCTGACTACAGTGGCGCCGCGACACTCGCGCGCCATTGATATAAGGAAAACGAGACAATGGACTCTTTCAAGACCGCGCCCGTGCGCTTTCTGCTGCTTATCACCGGCGCCTGGCTGGTTATTTTTCTCCTGACTCGTGCGGTATTGCTGCTGACTCACCTGGATGAGGCCGGTGGCTTTGCCCTTTCCGTGTTCGGCATTGGCGCGCTCTATGACCTGGGGTTTCTCGCCTACGCGGCGCTGCCGATGGGCTTGTATCTGCTGCTGTGCCCGCCGGGCCTGTGGCGCCGCCGAGGCCATCGCGGGTTCCTGCGCGTCCTGCTGACCATCAGCCTGTTCGCGATGCTGTTCGTGGCGGTGGCCGAATGGCTGTTCTGGGACGAGTTCGGCGTGCGCTTCAACTTTATCGCCGTCGACTACCTGGTGTACTCGGACGAAGTGTTGAACAACGTCCTCGAGTCGTACCCGATCGGCAAACTGCTGAGCCTCCTCGCCGTACTGGCCGTGGTGATCAGTTTTGCCCTGCGCAAGCCGTTCAATGCCGCCATGAATGCCCCCCTGCCAGCGCTGCGCGGACGCCTGCTCAGCGCTCTGGGCCTGCTGATCGTCACCGGGCTGAGCCTGCAACTGCTCAGCCAGGACGCCCCGCGTGCGCAGGGCGGTAACGCTTACCAGAACGAACTGGCCAGCAATGGTCCGTACCAGTTCTTCGCGGCGTTCCGTAACAATGAACTGGACTACGCCCAGTTCTACAAGAGCCTGTCGGCGGAACAGGTCGCCGGTCAGATCCGTGCCGAGCTGAGTGAGAGCAATGCTCGTTTCATCGGCCAGGATCCGCAGGATATTCGCCGGGTGATCGACAACCCGGGCACCGCGCGCAAGCCGAACATTGTGCTGGTGACCATCGAAAGCCTGAGCGCCAAGTACCTGGGCAGCAACGGTGACGGGCGCAACCTGACGCCAAACCTCGACGCCTTGCGCAAGCAGAGCCTGTATTTCAATAACTTCTACGCCACCGGCACCCGCACCGACCGTGGTCTGGAAGCCATCACCCTGGCCATCCCGCCGACGCCGGGCCGCTCGATCGTCAAGCGCATTGGCCGTGAAAGCGGTTTCGCCAGCCTTGGCCAGCAGCTCAGCGCCGTGGGTTACGACAGTGTGTTCGTCTACGGCGGACGCGGTTACTTCGACAACATGAACGCCTTCTTTAGCGGCAATGGCTATCGCGTCGTCGATCAGAGCAGCGTCGATGAAGCCGAGATCCACTTCAAGAACGCCTGGGGCATGGCCGACGAGGATCTGTATCGCCAGACCCTGAAACTGGCGGATGCCGATTACGCCAGGCAGCAACCGTTCCTGTTGCAGTTGATGACCACGTCCAACCACCGTCCTTACACCTATCCGGACAACCGGATCGACATCAAGTCCGGCAACGGTCGTGATGGCGCGGTGAAGTACACCGACTACGCCATCGGGCAGTTCCTCGAGCAGGCGCGGCAGAAACCGTGGTTCGACAACACGATCTTCATTTTCGTCGCCGACCACACGGCGGGCAGCGCCGGTAAAGAAGACTTGCCGATCACCAACTATCAGATCCCGCTGTTCATCTACGCGCCGAAAATGATCGAAGCTCGCGAGAGCGCGCAATTGGCCAGCCAGATCGACCTCGCCCCGACCCTGCTGGGCTTGCTGAACCTGGACTACACCTCGACATTCTTTGGCCGCAACCTGTTGCAGGACAACCCGCTGCCACCGCGCGTAGTGGTCGGCAACTACCAGCATCTGGGTCTGTTCGACGGCAAGGATCTGGCGATCCTCAGTCCGCGCCAGGGCTTGCGCCGGCATGACGATGCGTTGACCGAGAGCCGTGAGTATCGGGTCACCAGCGACGACCCGCTGGTCAGCCGGGCGATCACCTATTACCAGACCGCCAGCTATGGCTTCAAACAGCAGTTGTTGAGCTGGAAGCCTATGAAGGAAGACACCTCGCAAGTCAGCGATCGTTAAGCATTCATCGTTAATAGAAACGCCCCGGGCTGATGCTCCGGGGCGTTTTTCTTTGCGCACCGGTTAGCACAGGAAACACATATCCCAATGTGGGAGCGAGCCTGCTCGCGAATGCGGTGTATCCGTCACTGCTGTGGTGATGGGTGAATTGCTTTCGCGAGCAGGCTCGCTCCCACAGGGAGGCAGTGTGAAATCCGGGCAATAAAAAACCCCGCCTGCTCATCGCAGGCGGGGTTTTTCGTTACGGGGGTAAGGCTGGCTTACATCATGCCGCCCATGCCACCCATGCCGCCCATGTCTGGCATACCGCCGCCAGCCGAGCCTTCTTTCTTCGGTGCGTCAGCAACAGCAGCTTCGGTGGTCAGGATCAGACCGCCGATCGAGGCTGCAGCTTGCAGAGCGGAACGGGTTACCTTGGTTGGGTCCAGGATGCCCATTTCGATCATGTCGCCGTATTCGCCGGAAGCAGCGTTGTAACCGAAGTTACCTTTGCCGTTCTTCACTTCGTTGACGACTACGCTTGGCTCGTCGCCGGAGTTGGCAGCGATCTGACGCAGCGGCGCTTCAACAGCGCGACGCAGCACAGCGATACCGACGTTCTGGTCAGCGTTGTCGCCGGTCAGTTCGGTCAGTGCTTCCAGAGCGCGGATCAGCGCTACGCCACCGCCAGGTACCACGCCTTCTTCAACGGCTGCACGGGTTGCGTGCAGGGCGTCTTCAACGCGGGCCTTCTTCTCTTTCATTTCAACTTCGGAACCCGCGCCAACCTTGATCACTGCAACGCCGCCGGACAGCTTGGCCAGACGCTCTTGCAGTTTTTCACGGTCGTAGTCCGAGGACGTTTCGGCAACCTGAGCACGGATCTGAGCGATACGGGCTTCGATGTCGCCTTGTACGCCAGCACCGTCAACGATGATGGTGTTTTCCTTGGACAGGGTCACGCGCTTGGCGTTACCCAGGTGCTCCAGAGTGGTGCTTTCCAGGCTCAGGCCGATCTCTTCGGAGATGACGGTACCGCCGGTCAGAACGGCGATGTCCTGCAGCATGGCCTTGCGACGGTCGCCGAAGCCTGGAGCCTTGACGGCTGCAACCTTGACGATGCCACGCATGTTGTTCACTACCAGAGTCGCCAGGGCTTCGCCTTCAACGTCTTCGGCAACGATCAGCAGTGGGCGGCCGGCTTTGGCAACGGCTTCCAGCACTGGCAGCATTTCGCGGATGTTCGAGATCTTCTTGTCGACCAGCAGGATCAGCGGGCCGTCGAGCTCGGCAACCATGGTGTCCGGCTTGTTGACGAAGTACGGAGACAGGTAGCCACGGTCGAACTGCATGCCTTCTACAACCGACAGTTCGTTTTCCAGGCCCGAGCCTTCTTCAACGGTGATCACGCCTTCTTTACCGACTTTTTCCATGGCTTCGGCAATGATGTCGCCGATGGAGTTGTCGGAGTTGGCGGAGATGGTGCCGACCTGAGCGATTGCCTTGGTGTCAGCGCATGGCTTGGACAGGGCTTTCAGCTCTTTGACGATCGCGATGGTCGCTTTGTCGATACCGCGCTTCAGGTCCATCGGGTTCATGCCGGCAGCGACGGCTTTCAGGCCTTCGTTGACGATCGACTGAGCCAGAACGGTCGCAGTGGTAGTACCGTCACCGGCGTCATCGTTGGCACGGGAGGCAACGTCTTTGACCAGCTGCGCGCCCATGTTTTCGAAACGATCTTCGAGTTCGATTTCCTTGGCGACGGAAACGCCGTCCTTGGTGATGGTCGGAGCGCCGAAGCTCTTCTCGAGAATCACGTTACGGCCTTTCGGGCCCAGGGTCGCTTTTACCGCGTCAGCCAGAACGTTGACGCCTTTGAGCATCTTGGAGCGAGCGGCATCGCCGAACTTAACTTCTTTAGCAGCCATGATCGATATTCCTTAAATACTTTGTAGTAACGGGAAAATGAGCGGGGTATCAGCCTTCGATAACAGCGAGGATTTCGTTCTCGCTCATTACCAGCAGGTCTTCGCCGTCGACTTTCACAGTGTTGCTGCCGGAGTAAGGACCGAACACAACCTTGTCGCCTTCCTTCACGGACAGTGCACGCACTTCACCGTTTTCCAGAGCCTTGCCCGGGCCTACAGCGAGAATCACACCGTGGTTGGCTTTTTCAGCAGCCGAACCTGGCAGGACGATACCGCCAGCGGTTTTCTTTTCTTCTTCGCTGCGACGGATGACGACGCGGTCATGCAGAGGACGAAGCTTCATTGTCGATCTCTCCTAATTGTGGTTTTCATCGGCCGGTGTAGTCCCGGCGGGTTTAACAAATCCGGCCTGCGCCGGTTGCGGTTCGTCGAGCGAACCGCGGAAGTCTGTCCGACTCAAATGCCGGAAACCTTTCGGTGACCGATACATAAGGGCGCATGAGCTGATTACAAGGGCGGGGGCAGAAAATTTTTCATCGATTTGCCCCCTGAATGCCGCGCATAAAGAAACGGCACCCGAAGGTGCCGTGTCGATGCAGGGGTTATTTGCTGTCGCGATGTTCGAACTCGCCTTCGATCACATCACCCTCGCGGCCCAGAGGCTGACGCGGTGCAGGACCGCCACGGGGTTGCAGGTCGTCGGCGAAGGCACGCTGACGAATCGCCTGTTCTTCGGCACGCTGGCGCATTTTGTTCGCCAGCAGGCGACGGGTGAACGGCAACAGCATCACCAGACCGACCACGTCGCTGACGAAGCCCGGCAGGATCAGCAGGCCGCCGGCCAGGGCCAGCATCAGGCCTTCGAGCATGGTCTGCGCGGGCAGTTCACCGCGATTCAGGCTTTCACGGGCACGCAGTGCCGTGGCCAGACCGGCGATGCGCAGCACGAACACGCCGAACATCGAGCCGAGAATGATCAGCAGCAGGGCCGGGAAAAACCCGATAGCCCCTGCCACTTTGACGAATACGAACAGCTCCAGCACCGGAAACAGCAGAAAGAGCAACAAAAAAGGGCGCATCAAAGATTCCTCAACGCAAGAAATGCCTTGCAGTAAGCATTAGATGACGTCGCCCTTTCGTGAATTCAAGCGTCGGCCACTGCATTTTTTGGCCAAACCTCGGCGTGAGCCAGAGAAACCAAGGCTTCGCGCACTTGTATCGGCGTATGACAAGGCGCTTGAAACGGCAACCAGTACAGCGCCTGACCAATGCGCAAGTGCAGGCCTTCGCTGTCGATCCCGGCCAGTTGCGCCGGCACGGTTTGCGGCAGACCGGCGAGTTCCACGTAGTGAGCGATGGCCTTGGCGTGATCGCTGTTCATGTGCTCGACCATGCTGATTTCAGCCTTGCCGGCGAACGGGTTGGCCAGGGTCAGTTGCTCGACCCAGTGAATCGCGCCGAAGCCGCCGATGTAGCGATGACGCACCGGGTTGAGCACCCAGAAGTCGAAATCGTGAGCCTTATGGTAGTTCTGCGAATCGGGGAAATAGCGGTAGTAACGCTCGGCGGCGGCTTCGATGGCGAGCGGATCTTCGAGCTTCTGTGCTTCGGCCAGGTAAGTCAGGCGACCGACAGCCTGCACGTCGTCGGCCTCACGCTCACCCACCAGCAGCGAACATTTCGGGTCCTTCTGCAGGTTGTGGGTGTGCTGGGCGATACGGCTGATGAGGATCAGCGGGCGGCCCTGCTCGTCCAGGCAATACGGCACCACCGAGCCGAACGGGAAACCGGGCATCGATTTGGAGTGGGTGGACAATACGCCACGGTATTCCTTGAGAAGCAATTCTCGGGCATTCTTGGCCGCTTCAACGCTCAATTTATGACTCCTTATATAGAATCCGTCGAAAAAACGGACAGGCGCCTGGGGATAAGTCCCGGTCACGCCATCGGGCAATGCTCATGTGCAATCTGGCCGTAACCGGTAAAGATCGAGCGTCGCCAATAACAAAAACCACTCAGACCGGCTATCGGGGCATGCGAATGCAACTCAACGACAAAGTAATCATTATCACCGGCGGTTGCCAGGGTTTGGGCCGCTCCATGGCCGAGTATTTCGCCGGCAAAGGCGCGAAGCTGGCCCTGGTAGACCTCAATCAGGAAAAACTCGATGACGCGGTCGCGGCCTGCAAGGCCAAGGGCGTCGAGGCGCGCAGCTATCTGTGCAACGTGGCCAACGAAGAGCAGGTCGAGCACATGGTTGCCCAGGTGGCCGAAGACTTCGGTGCGATCCATGGCCTGATCAACAACGCCGGGATCCTGCGCGATGGCCTGCTGCTCAAGGTCAAGGACGGCGAAATGACCAAGATGAGCCTGGCCCAGTGGCAGGCGGTGATCGACGTCAACCTGACCGGCGTGTTCCTGTGCACCCGGGAAGTCGCGGCGAAAATGATCGAGCTGAAGAACAGCGGCGCGATCATCAACATCTCGTCGATCTCCCGCGCCGGTAATGTCGGCCAGACCAACTATTCTGCCGCCAAGGCTGGTGTGGCAGCGGCCACCGTGACCTGGGCCAAGGAACTGGCGCGTTACGGGATTCGCGTGGCGGGCATCGCGCCGGGTTTCATCGAAACCGAGATGACCCTGGGCATGAAGCCGGAGGCGTTGGAGAAAATGACCTCGGGGATTCCGCTCAAGCGCATGGGCAAGCCGGAAGAGATTGCCCATTCGGCGGCGTATATCTTCGAAAACGACTACTACACCGGGCGGATTCTGGAGATGGATGGCGGGTTGCGTATCTAAAGCAAGATCAAAAGATCGCAGCCTCCGGCAGCTCCTACATGGGATAACTGTAGGAGCTGCCGAAGGCTGCGATCTTTTAGCAAACGATGCCGATCAATCGTCGCTGATGCTGATATTCGGCATCGCTGGCGTCGCCGCTTCCTGCAACACAATGCGCGCGCCGACGTGGCGGGCCAGTTCCTGGTAGACCATGGCGATCTGACTGTCCGGTTCAGCGATCACCGTCGGCTTGCCACCATCGGCCTGCTCGCGGATCAGCATCGACAACGGCAGCGAGGCCAGCAGTTCGACGCCGTACTGGGTCGCCAGCTTCTCTCCCCCGCCCTCACCGAACAGATGCTCGGCATGCCCGCAGTTCGAGCAGATGTGCACCGCCATGTTTTCCACCACACCCAGCACCGGAATGTTGACCTTGCGGAACATTTCCACGCCTTTGCGCGCGTCCAGCAGCGCCAGATCCTGCGGCGTGGTGACGATCACCGCACCGGCCACCGGGACTTTCTGCGCCAGGGTCAGCTGGATGTCGCCGGTGCCTGGCGGCATGTCGATGACCAGATAATCCAGATCGCCCCACGCGGTTTGCGTGACCAGTTGCAGCAGTGCACCGGAGACCATCGGTCCGCGCCAGACCATCGGCGTGTTGTCATCAGTCAGGAACGCCATCGACATGACTTCGACACCGTGGGCCTTGAGCGGCACGAACCACTTCTGATCCTTGACCTCCGGGCGGGTGCGCTCGGGGATGCCGAACATGATGCCCTGGCTCGGGCCATAGATGTCGGCGTCGAGAATGCCGACCTTGGCGCCTTCGCGGGCCAGGGCCAGCGCGAGGTTGGCGGCGGTGGTCGACTTGCCCACGCCACCCTTGCCCGAGGCCACGGCGACCACGTTCTTGACGTTGGCCAGGCCCGGAATCTGTGCCTGGGCCTTGTGAGCGGCGATCACGCTGTTGATTTCGACCTTGGCCGACACCACGCCGTCGAGGTTTTCGATGGCCAATTGCAGCAATTGCGCCCAGCCGCTTTTGAACAGGCCGGCGGCATAGCCGATTTCCAGCTCAACCTTGACGCGGTCACCATCGATCTCGATGAGCTTCACGCATCCGGCGCTGACCGGGTCCTGGTTCAGGTAAGGGTCGGTGTATTGGCTGAGGACGGCTTCCACCGCTGCGCGAGTGACGGCACTCATGGGCAACTCCGATAACAAGACTGGAAAAGATGGCGGGTATCGTACGCTGGACATTGATTTGAGGCGAACAGATTGCTCGAGCTGGAAAACCTTTGTGGCGAGGGGATTTATCCCCGATCGGCTGCGCAGCAGTCGTGAAACCATTGAACGCGGTGTACCTGATACACCGAGGTATCAGGTTTTGGGGCGGCTTCGCCACCCATCGGGGATAAATCCCCTCGCCACAGGGGCCCATTCACATAGAAAGGTTTCATAGGCTGAAATTAAGTGACTGCCGCATCCGGAAACAGGCGCACAGGGTGAAAAATATGCGCCGGCGCTTTATAGTGGCCGACCTCCGTTTCATCAAGTAGCGAAGCCCCACATGTCCGAACCACGCAAGATCCTCGTCACCAGCGCCCTGCCCTACGCCAACGGTTCGATTCACCTTGGCCATATGCTGGAATATATCCAGACCGATATGTGGGTGCGCTTCCAGAAGCATCGCGGCAACCAGTGCATCTATGTCTGCGCCGACGACGCCCACGGTTCGGCGATCATGCTGCGCGCGGAAAAGGAAGGCATCACCCCGGAACAACTGATCGCCAACGTGCAGGCTGAACACAGCGCCGACTTTGCCGAGTTCCTGGTCGACTTCGACAACTTCCACTCCACTCACGCCGAAGAAAACCGTGAGCTGTCGAGCCAGATCTACCTGAAACTGCGTGACGCCGGGCACATTGCCACGCGCTCGATCACCCAGTATTTCGACCCGGAAAAGAAAATGTTCCTGGCCGACCGCTTCATCAAGGGCACCTGCCCGAAATGCGGCACCGAAGACCAGTACGGCGACAACTGCGAAAAATGCGGTGCGACCTACGCCCCGACCGATCTGAAGGATCCGAAGTCGGCCATCTCCGGCGCCACCCCGGTGCTCAAGGATTCCCAGCACTTCTTCTTCAAGCTGCCAGACTTCCAGCAGATGCTGCAGACCTGGACCCGCAGCGGCACCCTGCAGGACGCCGTGGCGAACAAGATCGCCGAGTGGCTGGACGCCGGTTTGCAGCAGTGGGACATCTCCCGCGATGCGCCGTACTTCGGTTTCGAGATTCCGGACGAGCCGGGCAAATATTTCTACGTGTGGCTGGACGCGCCGATCGGCTACATGGCCAGCTTCAAGAACCTCTGCGACCGTACTCCGGAGCTGGACTTCGACGCGTTCTGGGGCAAGGACTCCACCGCCGAGCTGTACCACTTCATCGGCAAGGACATCGTCAACTTCCACGCCCTGTTCTGGCCAGCGATGCTCGAAGGCGCCGGTTTCCGCAAGCCGACCGGGATCAACGTGCACGGCTACCTGACGGTCAACGGCCAGAAAATGTCCAAGTCCCGCGGCACCTTCATCAAGGCCCGTACCTACCTGGACCACCTGTCGCCGGAATACCTGCGCTACTACTACGCGGCCAAACTGGGCCGTGGCGTCGATGACCTCGACCTGAACCTCGAAGACTTCGTGCAGAAGGTCAACTCCGACCTGGTCGGCAAAGTGGTCAACATCGCCAGCCGTTGCGCCGGTTTCATCCACAAGGGCAACGGCGGCCTGCTGGTCGACAACAATGCCGCACCAGAGCTGACCGAGGCCTTCCTCGCCGCCGCGCCGAGCATTGCCGACGCCTATGAGGCTCGCGACTTCGCCCGTGCCATGCGTGAAACCATGGCCCTGGCCGACCGCGCCAACGCATGGATCGCCGACAAGGCCCCGTGGTCGCTGAACAAGCAGGAAGGCAAACAGGATGAAGTCCAGGCGATCTGCGCCACCGGCATCAACCTGTTCCGCCAGTTGGTGATCTTCCTCAAACCGGTGCTGCCGCTGCTGGCCGCCGATGCCGAGGCGTTCCTCAACGTCGCCCCGCTGACCTGGAACGACCACACCACGCTGCTGGCCAACCATCAGCTGAACGAATTCAAACCGTTGATGACCCGCATCGACCCGGTAAAAGTGCAAGCCATGACCGACGCCTCGAAAGAAGACCTGACCGCCAGCCAGACCGACACCGGCGCTGCCGCACCTGCGGGCAACGGCGAACTGGCCAAGGATCCGCTGTCGCCGGAAATCGACTTCGACACCTTCGCCGCCGTCGACCTGCGCGTCGCCCTGATCGTCAAGGCTGAACACGTCGAAGGCGCGGACAAGCTGCTGCGCCTGACCCTGGACATCGGTGACGAGCAGCGCAACGTGTTCTCCGGAATCAAGAGCGCCTACCCGGACCCGTCGAAACTCGACGGTCGCCTGACCATGATGATCGCCAACCTCAAGCCACGGAAAATGAAGTTCGGCATCTCCGAAGGCATGGTGATGGCCGCCGGCCCTGGCGGTGAAGAAATCTACCTGCTGAGCCCGGACAGCGGCGCCAAGCCGGGTCAACGCATCAAGTAAGACCCAGCGCTGAAAACGATCCCACAGGCATGTTCTGCAGGCCTGTGGGATTTTTCATATCTGGCCCACCCTTCGCGGGTACCGGATAATGCCTAACCTAAGATGACACCCGCCCGTTGCTGCCGGCAGAACCATGACCGAACTTGCGCTTACGCTGATCAGTGCCGCCCTGCTCAACAACTTCGTGTTGCACTGGCCGCTGGGCGTCGACCCGTTGCTGGCCGGCAGTCGGCGCCAGGTGCATGCGTTGGGACTGGCGACGTCGTGCCTGATGCTGAGCGTCGGCGTCATCGGTCATGTGCTCTGGCACTGGCTGCTGGTGCCGCTGCAACTGCAGGCCCTGCACCTGTTCGCGTTCTTGCCGCTCAGCGTGCTGCTGATCGCACCGCTGCTGAAACTGCTGACACGTGCGCTGCCCGACTGGCCGTTCGACGGACTGTGGCCGTTGTTGCTGGGCAATGCCGGTGTGCTGGGGCTGGCCTTGATCAATGCGCAACATGATCGTGGCCTGTTGCAGGCAACGGCGCTGAGCATTGGCGCCGGGCTGGGTTTCTGGCTGGTGCTGAGCCTGTTCAGTGACTTGCGTGAACGCACGGCCGACAACGACATTCCCCTGCCCTTTCGCGGCTTGCCGATCGACCTGATCGGCGCCGGACTGATCGCAGTGATTTTTCTCGGATTCAGTGGACTGATCAAAACATGAGTCTGATTCAACTCATCGATGCCCTTCTGCCGCAGACCCAGTGCGGCAAATGCGGCCACCCCGGCTGCAAACCCTATGCGCAAGGCATCGTCGACGGCGAACCGATCAACAAGTGCCCGCCCGGAGGCGACGAGACCATCGCGGCCCTGGCTGAACTGCTGAAGGTGCCAGTGCTGGAGCTGGACGTCAGCCGTGGTTCGGCACCGCCACAAGTGGCGTACATCCGCGAAGCCGAGTGCATCGGCTGCACCAAGTGCATTCAGGCCTGCCCGATCGACGCCATTGTCGGGGCGGCGAAACTGATGCACACCGTGTTGATCGACGAATGCACCGGTTGCGACCTGTGCGTGGCGCCGTGCCCGGTGGATTGCATCGAGATGCATCCACTGCCGCTCGGCACCTTGCCGGTGGTCGGCGGCCTGGCGTCCAGCCTGGAGGAGCAACGCGCACGCACGGCCAAACGTGATCATGCGCGCCAGCGCTTCGAACGCCGCAACGCCCGCCTGCAACGCGAAGAGCAGCAGAAACAGGCGGAGCGCGAGGCCCGAGCGCAGCGGGCAGCGCAACCGGCGGTGGCAACCCTGGATCCGGTGCAGGCAGCCCTTGAGCGCGTGCGTGCGCAGAAAGCCGCGAGCTCTGACGCCGCGCTGAAAAAAGCCAAGATCGACGTCGCCATGAGCCGCGCGCAATTGCACAAATCGCTGAAAGCCTTCGGCCACCCACCGACGTTCGAGCAGCAGGCGCAACTGGTGGTGTTGCAACAGCAATTTGAAGCCGCCGAGCAGGCGCTGGCGAAACTCGAAAGCAGCGCCGCCACCGTTCCAGCCGCTGCGGCAGCGGCACCGGTTCCGGCGAAAGACGCGGACCTGAAACGGGCGAAAATCCAGTTGGCGATGCGCCGTGCCGAACTGAAAAAGGCCCAGACCGCCGAGGCGCCAGCGCAGCAGATCGCCTCACTGGAACAGGCCCTGCGTGACGCCGAGCAGGCCCTTCACGCTGCCGAAGCTGGCAGTGAGCAGCCGGTGCCTGACCTCGTGCGCGTGGAAAAACGTCCGATCGACAGCCAACTGCGCCAGTTGAAAACCGAACTGGCCTACGCCCGCGCCGACCTGAGCAAACTCGAACGCCGCGCCGACACGCCGAGCGAAGTCCTCGACAAGGCCCGCGCTCGTCTGCAGGACGCCGAGCGTCAGGTGCACGACCATGTCGCCCCGTGAAGCACCGGACGATCGCCTGCAACAGGCGATGAAGCTAGTGCTGCTCGCCGCGCTGCCGGGGTTGCTGGCGTTGTTCTGGCTGTACGGCTGGGGCGTGTTGATCAATCTGCTACTGGCGATAGCCACCGCGCTGCTGGTCGAGGCTGGCGTCACCCGCCTGCGCCGACTACCGCTGCAACCGACGCTGAGCGACGGCAGCGCGCTGGTCAGCGCCACCCTGCTGGCGGTGGCCCTGCCGCCCTATTGCCCGTGGTGGCTGACCGTCACGGCGGTTGCCTCGGGCCTGCTGCTCGGCAAGCACCTGTACGGCGGCATCGGCAAGAATCCGTTCAATCCGGCCATGCTTGGCTTTGCGCTGGCGATGGTGCTGTTTCCGCAACCGATGACGCACTGGCCGGCGCACGGCATGAATCTGTGGGCGAGCGTTGAGCAAATTTTCAATGTAGGCCAGGCGCCGGACGCCTGGGTGCAGGCCACGGCGCTGGACAGCTTGCGGATCAACAAAAGCCTGACCATGGATGAGCTGTTCGCCAGCAACCCGGCGTTCGGGCGTTTCGGCGGGCACGGCGTTGAGTGGGTCAATCTGGCGTTTCTCGCCGGAGGGCTGTTGCTGTTGCAACGTCGGGTGATTGGCTGGCAAGCACCGGTCGGCATGTTGGGCAGCCTGTTTGTCATCAGTCTGCTGTGCTGGAACGGTTCGGGCTCCGACTCCCACGGCTCGCCACTGTTCCATCTACTGAGCGGCGCAAGCATGCTCGGGGCGTTTTTCATCATCACCGAACCGGTGTCCGGCGCAAAAAGTCCGTTGGCCCGCTTGTTGTTCGGCGTCGGTGTCGGGCTGTTGACCTACTTGATCCGCACCTGGGGCGGCTACCCGGATGGCGTCGCGTTTGCGGTGTTGCTGATGAATCTCTGCGTGCCGGCGCTGGAGCGTTTCGCCGCATCGCGCCAGGCGCAGGTGACGCCATGAACCGCACTGCCTCAGTCATTACCCTGGTGCTGATCGCCGCGGTCGGTCTGGGCCTGACCTATTGGCTGCAGCGCAGCAGCGCGCCGCAGATTGCCGTCGAACAACGCCTGCTCGACAGTCGCCAGTTGCTGGATGTGCTCGCCACCGATGCCTACGACAATCAACCGCTGGAGCAGCCGCTGACGCTGGCTGACACCACGTTGAGCCACAGCACACTGCTGGGCGGTTACCGCGCAAGCAAAGCCGGGCAGCCGGTGGCGGTGTTGTTGCGCACTCAGACCGAGGGTTATGCCGGCGCCATCGAGTTGCTGGTTGCCATTGATGCCAACGGCCGACTGCTGGGTGTCAAAACCCTGCGGCAAAACGAAACGCCGGCGCTCGGCGGACACCTCGGCGACTGGCCGAATGCCTGGCTGGACACGTTTACCGGCACGTCGCGCAGCGCCCCCGATGACGCAGGCTGGGCACTGAAAAAGGATCGGGGACAATTCGATCAACTGGCGGGCGCGACCATCACCTCTCGCGCCACCGTCAATGCCATCCATGACGCCCTGCGCTACTTTGATCAGCATCGGGCAACCTTGCTGGGGATCGCACCATGAACCGGCCGACGAATCTGACCAATACGTTGTTGCTGACGTTGCTGCTGGGTACCAGCGCCACATTGGCTGGCGCGCTGGGCATGCTGTTGATGTCGAGCGTGGTTGTGGCGGTTTACGCAGTGTGCATCGGTCCGCTGCGCGTGCGACTGTCTGACCGTGGCGTGCTGCTCGCCAGCCTGTTGCTGGCCGCCACCCTGACCAGTTGCGCCAATATTCTCGCGCAGCGCTGGGCGTTGCAGTGGCATCAGGCAATCGGCATCTATTCCGGGCTGATCGCCTTGCAATGTGTGGCGCTGGAATACAATGGCTTCTTTCGTCAGGCACTGACCGAACGCCTGAAGTTTTTTGGCCTGTCGAGCGGGCTGCTCCTGACGCTTACCGTTGTGCGTGAGCTGTTCGGTCAGGGGCATCTGGGTCGTGGTCTGTCAGAACACTGGCAAGGTCTGGTCCTGTTCAACCAAGGGCTGCACCTGATTACCCTGGTTCCCAGCGCCTTCATACTGCTGGGACTGCTGCTGGCTGCCCGCCAGGCATTGACTCGCTCGAACGCTCTCTCCAAGGAAACACATCATCCATGAATGCTGCAAAACGCCTTGAGATTTTTCGCAGGCTGCATGAAGACAATCCCGAGCCGAAAACCGAACTGGCCTACTCCTCGCCCTTCGAACTGCTGATTGCGGTAATCCTATCGGCGCAGTCGACTGACGTTGGCGTGAACAAGGCCACGGCCAAACTTTTTCCGGTGGCCAATACTCCGGCAGCGATTCACGCCTTGGGTGTCGAAGGGCTGTCCGAATACATCAAGACCATCGGCCTCTACAACAGCAAAGCCAAGAACGTGATCGAGACCTGCCGCATGCTGGTCGAACTGCACAATGGCGAGGTCCCGCAAACCCGCGAAGCGCTGGAGGCACTGCCCGGTGTCGGCCGCAAGACCGCCAACGTGGTGCTCAATACCGCTTTTCGCCAGTTGACCATGGCGGTCGACACGCACATTTTCCGCGTCAGCAATCGCACCGGCATCGCTCCGGGTAAAAATGTGGTTGAAGTGGAAAAGAAGCTGATGAAGTTTGTACCTAAAGACTACCTGCTGGACTCTCACCACTGGTTGATTCTGCACGGTCGCTACGTGTGTCTCGCCCGCAAGCCGCGCTGTGGCAGCTGCCGGATTGAGGATTTGTGCGAGTACAAACACAAAACCTCGGACGATTGATTGGCTATTGCTTTTATTGATCCGTCGATTGAAAAAATCTTTTTTACCCGCAGCAGGAATATCGATATAAGGAGCGCCAAAGGCAGTCTTAGCCTGGAGTTCACCTTATGACTGAAAGCAAAGAACAACTGGATGTAGATGACGATTTCACCGCTGCGGAAACCGACGACGCTGAACCTGTGGTCGAAGTCGCCAAGACCAACCTGAGTAAACGCCGCACCATCGATAACCTGCTTGAGGAGCGCCGACTGCAAAAGCAATTGGCCGATTACGATTTTGATCTCTGACACTTAAAAGCCTCCCGAACCGGAGGCTTTTTACTTTCTGACGAATCTGGCACCCCACGCCCCACCGTCCAATGGCTGCAAGCCCATCAGACCAGGCCGTTGCGTTGTGCCAACTCGATCAGGTCCACCAGCGAGCGGGCATTGAGCTTCAACAGCAGACGGGTCTTGTATGTGCTGACTGTCTTGTTGCTGAGAAACATGCCATCGGCAATTTCCTTGTTGGTCTTGCCACGCGCCAGTTGCTGCAACACCATCATTTCCCGCCCGGAGAGGCGGTCCACCATATCGGACTCACTGGCATTACCGAGGCTGGTCCGTACGGTATGCAGGGCCTGGTTTGGAAAATAGCTGTAACCGGACAGCACGGCTTTGATCGCACTGAGCAACTCTGTCAGGTCCTGTTGCTTGCAGACATAGCCCGCCGCCCCCGATTGCATGCAGCGCATCGAAAAGTGGCCCGGTGCCTGTGAAGTCAACACCAGAACTTTCAATGGCATGGCCGTCGCGTTCAGCCGCGCAATAACTTCGAGGCCATCGAGTTTCGGTATTCCAATATCCAGAATGACGATATCCGGCATCTGATCCCGCGCAAGTTGTAACGCATCCACACCGTTATCCGTTTCGGCAATAACTTCGTAGCCATGACGTTCCATCAGCATACGCACAGCCAGACGAATGACGGGATGATCATCCACGATCAGCACTTTATTCATGGGCAAGTCCAGTTTCGCTGTTCGAATTTTTAGAGCACGCACAATAACGTAGTCATCTACTTGATGGCACATCAGAGCGATCTGGCACTTGCAGCGAAAGACATGCCCTACAAGCATTGAGGATTATTCCTACAAAAAAACGCTAGCCTGCTGCCGCAATCAAAAAAAACATTCACGCCCCTCGTACTTCCTGGAAATAAAATGTCGCAGAGTGTTTAAAAAACACACCTGAACTTCGCTCTGAAGCGCCCCGGAAAGGCTTGCGGCCCGATCTCAAACGGCCAACCGCCTCACTCCCTCAGACTCAAAACAACTTGCAGACTTGCAATCTGAAAACAACAAAAGTTCGTCATCATGAATTTACTTGCTATAAATATTCGCGCAACCTGCAAAACAACGTACATACAACAACTAACAACAGCCACTTACAACCATCAAAGACGATGAATAAATAACATGCTAAAACTCAAAAACAAAATCACCAACCCAATGACAGTGATTGCGATATTCGCCGTCATCTCCGAAACTTCCGCGGCTGTCTCTCTGCCCTTTCTTGCCAATAAGGAACGGGAAATCTATGTCTGGTTTCTGATCAGCTTTCCATTTTATTTACTGTTTCTTTTCTTTCTCACCCTGAACTTCAACTATCGCTCTTTGTATGCGCCTTCCGATTTCGACAAGGACAAGAACTTCCTCAAGGCTGGAAAAGCGAATACCGATAAACCTCCACCAGAGCATCAGGCGCAGCACAACGATCCCCCAACGGACGGCGGATACCCAGGCGTAGCTGAGACCCGTGATGATGTGTGCCGCCCGCATAACGTGGCCGACCCTCCAGACCCGGGTACCTTCGCTCACGTCATCTTTCAACACTTCATTCATTTGCCCGCCACCACCCGTGATCTGCACTTCGTCGATGCGCGGCAGATAAAGCTCAAAAGCGAGCTGGCCGGGATCCTGTTGCCCCCGGGCCCGCGGAACAAGAGAGCGATACGAATCATTGTGATGCTGTCCTGCCACACCACGAACGAGTTGCTCAAACGTCATGTGGCCAGGCAATTCAAACACGCTGGAAAAGGCACGATCACAACGCTCTGTATTATTTACAACGTGTGCTCGCAAGAACTGACGGTACTGCGAAGACGCTGACGCCAAAACGTTTCCGTGAGAATGCCCCGTGAAAACCGATAAGCCGTGTCAGCAAGACAATCAAAAAAAATGGCGGCCTGTTTGAAAACAGTGCCGCCATTTCTTTATGCGCCTGAAAGCATCAGAACAACTTGCGACCCTTGTTGGCCGCAATGCGCATGCGCAGCGCGTTGAGCTTGATGAAGCCCGCCGCGTCCGCCTGGTTGTAAGCACCGCCGTCTTCTTCGAAGGTCGCGATGTTGGCATCGAACAGCGAATCGTCGGACTTGCGGCCGGTCACGATCACGTTGCCCTTGTACAGTTTCAGGCGAACCACACCGTTCACGTTGACCTGCGAAGCGTCGATCATCTGTTGCAGCATCAAACGCTCCGGGCTCCACCAGTAGCCGGTGTAGATCAGGCTGGCGTACTTCGGCATCAGCTCGTCTTTGAGGTGAGCGACTTCGCGGTCCAGGGTGATCGACTCGATGGCGCGGTGAGCGCGCAGCATGATCGTGCCGCCCGGGGTTTCGTAGCAGCCACGGGACTTCATGCCGACGTAACGGTTTTCAACGATATCGAGACGGCCGATACCGTGAGCACCACCGATCTGGTTCAGTGTCGCCAGTACGGTGGCCGGAGTCATTTCGACGCCGTCCAGCGCAACGATGTCGCCGTTGCGGTAGGTCAGTTCCAGGTACTGCGGCTTGTCAGGCGCGTTCTCCGGGGAGACGGTCCAACGCCACATGTCTTCTTCGTGCTCGGTCCAGGTGTCTTCCAGCACGCCGCCTTCATAGGAGATGTGCAGCAGGTTGGCATCCATCGAGTACGGGGATTTTTTCTTGCCGTGACGCTCGATCGGGATCGCGTGCTTCTCGGCGTAGTCCATCAGCTTCTCGCGGGACAGCAGGTCCCACTCGCGCCATGGCGCAATCACTTTTACGCCCGGCTTGAGTGCATAGGCACCCAGTTCGAAACGCACCTGGTCGTTGCCCTTGCCGGTGGCGCCATGGGAAATGGCGTCAGCGCCGGTTTCGTTGGCGATTTCGATCAGGCGTTTGGCGATCAGCGGACGTGCGATGGAAGTACCCAGCAGGTACTCGCCTTCGTAAACGGTGTTGGCGCGGAACATCGGGAACACGAAATCGCGCACGAATTCTTCGCGCAGGTCATCGATGTAGATTTCTTTGACGCCCATGGCCTGAGCCTTGGCGCGGGCCGGCTCGACCTCTTCGCCTTGACCGAGATCAGCGGTGAAGGTCACCACTTCACAGTTATAAGTATCCTGCAGCCACTTGAGGATCACCGAAGTGTCCAGGCCGCCGGAATACGCCAGAACGACCTTGTTTACGTCCGCCATGCCATCACTCCACGGGGTTCTACGGAAAGCCGAGGAGTCTACCGCTCAAATGCGATAATTTACAGAGGCGCGACAGCTTAAGACGACAAAGCGACAGAATCTGTCGAGAGCGCGACGATGACCGGCGAGTCAGGAAGTCGCCGCAGTGCTGGCTGGCGTACTGGCCTGCGGCGCTGGCGCGGTGGTCGGCGCCACCCGCGCCAGTTTCACGCTGACCCGGCGGTTCTTCGCCCGGTTGGCCGCGTTGCTGTTCGGCACCAGTGGATATTGCTCACCATGGAAGCGCACGGTGATCTGCGACTCGGCGATGCCATTGGCCTTGAAGAAGTCGACCACGGCCAGCGCGCGACGGCGCGACAGTTCACGGTTGGTCAGACGATTGCCGCTGTTGTCGGAGTAGCCATCGAGTTCGATGTGATTGACCGTCGGATCGGCCTTCATGTACTCGAGCATCACTTGCAGCCTGGCCTTGGCGGCGGCGTCCAGATCGGTGCCTTCGCCCGGGAAGCCGACCTGCGACTGTTTCACCTGATCGAAATTCTGCGGCAGCAACTTCGCCACACAAGTCTGGTATTCGTTGAAAGCCTTGCTGAACTTGACCGGCAGCAAGCGCACTTCAGACACCCGGCCATCGCCGGATGCACGGCGTACCACCGGGCTGCGACCGTCGAGCAGACCGCTGATCAGCCCACCGGCCTGCGATTGCGAACTGTTGAACAGCACGTTGCCGGTGCCGATCCTGACGCTGCCCAGGTAGATGTCGTTGCGCCCCGGCTGCCACGGCGCGGCCGCCGCCAGCAGGGTCGCCGAACCGCCGCCGAGCATGGCGTTGTAGGCGTTCAGACGAAAAATCGCCTGCTCGCCAGCCTTGCGCACGAACTGGCCCGAGCCGAAATCGGTGATCGGCTGGGTCAGGCGGCACTCGAACTTGTCGCCCTCGACCGTCCACTCAATGTTCTCCAGACGTGTCTGGTAGGTGAGCGCCATCGCGGGGAGGCTGGCAAACACACTGAGCAAGGCTAAATATCGCTGGCGCACGGGAGGCTCCATTGGCTTCTGTAACACAAAGACCGATTCACACTATGTTTACGGCATACCTACGGGATATCGGAAGGTTCCCGCAAAACTTGATAGCGAGTGCCTGCAAGAGTCTTTTCCGGTAGCATTCCCCTCAGTTTGACCCGCCTGGAATCCCCTCATGTCCGACCGCCTGACCCTGCTGCGTCCCGACGACTGGCACATTCATCTTCGCGATGGTGCCGTGTTGACCAATACCGTTGCCGATGTTGCGCGCACCTTTGGCCGCGCCATCATCATGCCCAACCTGGTACCACCGGTGCGCAACGCCGCCGAAGCCGACGGCTATCGCCAGCGGATTCTCGCTGCCCGCCCGGCCGGCAGTCGCTTCGAACCGCTGATGGTGCTGTACCTCACCGACCGCACCCAGCCCGAAGAAATTCGTGAGGCCAAGGCCAGCGGTTTCGTGCACGCCGCCAAGCTGTACCCGGCCGGCGCCACCACCAACTCCGATTCCGGAGTGACCAGCATCGACAAGATCTTCCCGGCGCTGGAAGCCATGGCCGAAGTCGGCATGCCGCTGCTGATCCACGGCGAAGTCACCCGTGGCGATGTCGATGTCTTCGACCGCGAAAAGATTTTCATCGATGAGCACATGCGCCGTGTGGTCGAGCGTTTCCCGACGCTCAAAGTGGTGTTCGAACACATCACCACCGGCGACGCCGTGCAGTTCGTCAACGAGGCTTCGGCCAACGTCGGCGCAACCATCACCGCGCATCACCTGCTGTACAACCGCAACCACATGCTGGTGGGCGGGATCCGGCCGCACTTCTATTGCCTGCCGATCCTCAAGCGTAATACCCATCAGGAAGCCCTGCTCGACGCCGCCACCAGCGGCAGCGCGAAGTTCTTCCTCGGCACCGACTCGGCGCCGCACGCCCAGCACGCCAAGGAAGCCGCCTGCGGCTGCGCCGGCTGCTACACCGCGTACGCCGCCATCGAGCTGTATGCCGAAGCCTTCGAACAGCGCAACGCGCTGGACAAGCTCGAGGCGTTTGCCAGCCTCAACGGCCCGCGCTTCTACGGTCTGCCGGCCAACACCGATCGCATCACCCTGGTTCGCGAAGAATGGACCGCCCCGACCAGCCTGCCATTCGGCGAGCTGAACGTTATCCCGCTGCGCGCCGGTGAAAAACTGCGCTGGCGCCTGCTGGAGGAACACGCGTGAGTGAAGACCATTTCGACGACGAACTGGACGGTCAAGGTGGCGGCGGCGGTTCCCGTCATCCAATGGCAGCGCGTTTTCGCGGTTACCTGCCGGTTGTCGTCGACGTAGAGACCGGTGGCTTCAATTCGGCCACCGACGCTCTGCTGGAGATTGCCGCGACCACCATCGCCATGGATGAAAAGGGTTTCGTTTACCCGGACCACACCTACTTCTTCCGCGTTGAGCCGTTCGAAGGCGCCAACATCGAAGCGGCGGCGCTGGAGTTCACCGGGATCAAGCTCGATCACCCGCTGCGCATGGCCGTCAGCGAAGAAACCGCGCTGACCGACATCTTCCGCGGCGTGCGCAAGGCGCTGAAGGCCAACGGCTGCAAACGGGCGATCCTGGTCGGCCACAACAGCAGCTTCGACCTCGGCTTCCTGAATGCTGCCGTGGCGCGCCTGGACATGAAACGCAACCCGTTTCATCCGTTCTCCAGCTTCGACACCGCGACGCTGGCGGGCCTGGCTTACGGTCAAACCGTACTGGCCAAAGCCTGTCAGGCAGCCGACATCGACTTCGATGGCCGTGAAGCGCACTCGGCGCGTTACGACACCGAGAAGACTGCCGAGCTGTTCTGCGGCATCGTCAATCGCTGGAAGCAGATGGGCGGCTGGGAAGACTTCGACGACTGATCCTCGTCGGGTCAATCCTGCACATGAAAAAACCGGCCACGTGGGCCGGTTTTTTTGTACCTCGACGTTGCGCCTTACAGGGCAGCAGCGTTCTCGGTCAGGTAAGCCGCAACGCCTTCTGGCGAAGCGTTCATGCCTTTGTCGCCTTTTTTCCAGTTGGCAGGGCAGACTTCGCCGTGCTCTTCGTGGAATTGCAGAGCGTCAACCAGACGGATCAGCTCTTCCATGTTACGGCCCAGCGGCAGGTCGTTGATGATCTGCGAGCGGACAACACCCTTGTCGTCGATCAGGAACGCGCCACGGAAAGCCACGCCGCCTTCGGACTCAACGTCGTAGGCCTTGGCGATTTCGTGCTTCATGTCGGCAGCCATGGTGTATTTCACCTGGCCGATGCCGCCGTTGTTGACCGGGGTGTTGCGCCAGGCGTTGTGGGTGAAGTGCGAGTCGATCGACACAGCGACCACTTCCACATTACGTGCCTTGAAATCGGCCATGCGGTTGTCCAGAGCGATCAGCTCGGACGGGCAGACGAAGGTGAAGTCCAGTGGGTAGAAGAACACCAGGCCGTATTTGCCTTTGATGGCCGAGGACAGGGTGAAGCTGTCAACGATCTCGCCATTGCCGAGTACGGCCGGAACGGTGAAGTCAGGGGCTTGTTTGCCTACGAGTACGCTCATGGATATCTCCTGGTGAATAACTTGAAGTTCAGGGTCCGGGCCAGCCTGCCACCCTCAGACGACAGCCCTGTGACACGAACCCTCTTCGCAAGGGCCGACCATCATACACTGCGTTTTTCGCCTGTCCTTAACGGTTTTTGCCCAAGGCGGATAACGGACCGGCATTTTCGGGGCCAGGCAAATCGCCATTAACCACCGTTCGTCAGTGACCCGCATTTCGATCGAAAACCATTCAGAAAGCACTTTGACAATCATTCTCGTTAACATTAAGATCCATCGCAATTGAGTCACAACCAGCGACGGTTCTCACTTATGTATGTTTGTCTCTGCACTGGCGTCACCGACGGACAGATCCGCGAAGCGATCTATGAAGGTTGCTGCAGCTATAAAGAAGTCCGCCAGGCCACCGGCGTCGCCAGCCAATGCGGCAAATGTGCGTGCCTTGCCAAGGAAGTGGTTCGCGAAACCCTGACCAAGCTGCAAACCGCTCAGGCTGCGATCCCCTACCCTGTAGAATTTACAGCGGCGTAATCCCCCCCTATTTCAAAAAACCGGACATATGTCCGGTTTTTTTATGCCTGCAAATCAAGAGCTTAGGCGCTAGACGCGGAACACAAACATTCTTATTCAGATTTAATTTCATTTATTATTCAATAACTTAGGTTTGACACTTATAAGTACCAAGCTCAAACTCCGCCTTATATACAGCTATTACAGGGCAGGACTCCCATCATGAAAGGCGACATTACAGTCATCCAGCATCTCAACAAGATCCTTGCCAATGAACTGGTCGCGATCAATCAGTACTTCCTGCATGCACGCATGTATGAAGATTGGGGCCTGAACAAGCTGGGCAAGCACGAGTACCACGAGTCCATCGACGAGATGAAACACGCGGACAAGCTGATCAAGCGCATCCTGTTCCTCGAAGGCCTGCCGAACGTGCAGGACCTGGGCAAGCTGCACATCGGCGAGCACACGCGGGAAATGCTGGAATGCGACCTGCGCATCGAGAAAACCGGTCACGCTGACCTGAAAGCCGCCATCGCGCATTGCGAATCGGTGGGCGATTTCGGCAGCCGTGAACTGCTCGAAGACATTCTTGAATCCGAAGAAGAACATATCGACTGGCTGGAAACCCAACTGGGCCTGATCGATAAAGTCGGTCTTGAAAACTATCTGCAATCGCAGATGGGCGAAGAGTAAGTTAGCGCCCGCTAAACCCGAGACACTAAAAAGCCCCGCCCTCTTTCGAGGCGCGGGGCTTTTTATTGCCCGGATTTCAATCAAGGCTGAAATCCCTGTGGGAGCGAGCAAGCCCGCCCCCAAAGCCGGGATCAGGCTTCGGACTTGTTCGCAGCAGCCGCTTCGACAGCCGCCTTGATGGTGCTTTGCAGCGAACCGTCTGCAGCCATCTCGGTCATGATATCGCTGCCGCCGACCAGCTCACCGCCGACCCACAGTTGCGGGAAAGTCGGCCAGTTGGCGTACTTCGGCAGGTTGGCGCGGATTTCCGGGTTCTGCAGGATGTCCACGTACGCAAACTTTTCGCCACACGCCATCACAGCCTGCGCAGCTTTCGCGGAGAAGCCACACTGCGGGGCATTCGGCGAGCCTTTCATGTAAAGCAGAATGGTGTTGTTGGCAATCTGCTCTTTAATCGTTTCGATGATATCCATGGAGCACCTCGGCTGAACTTTCCGACTCATGGGTCGGCACGGTGGCGCATTGTAACGGAATCCCGAGCGCGCTGCTCGGTCTCCCCGACAGACATGCTCAAGCCGCCGCCACCGTCACCGGTACGCCATTGAGCGCCGCATTGCCCGACAACTCGTCGAGCTGGCATTCATCGGTCAGGTCGTTGGCACTCGACCCCGGCTGGCCGCTGGCAATCGTCATCTGCACCCCCGGCCGCGCATGCCCCCAACCGTGTGGCAGGCTGACCACGCCCTTCATCATGTCCAGACTGCCAAGCACCTCGACTTCAATCTGCCCGACCCGCGAACTGACGCGCACCCGTTGCCCATCGCTGAGCCCGCGACTGGCGAGGTCATCCGGGTGCATCAGCAACTGATGCCGTGGCTTGCCCTTCACCAGTCGATGGTAGTTGTGCATCCAGGAATTGTTGCTGCGCACATGTCGGCGGCCAATCATCAACAGCTCATCGGCGGCGGGCGCCTGCAGTGCCGCAAAGCGTGCGAGGTCCGCGAGAATCTCTGGCGGCGCGGCCTGCACATGCTGATTCGGCGTTTTCAGGCGCGATGCCAGATTGGGCTTCAACGCGCCCAGATCAATGCCATGCGGATGATCGAACAGCGTCGCCAACGAGAGTTTCTGCTCGGACGCATCCCCGTACAGGCCCATGCGCAGGCCCATGTCGATCATCTTCGAGGGCGGCATCGTCGGTTTCAGTTCCTTGCCGGTCTTTTCGGCAAAGGCCTTGGCCAGGCCGACGAAGATCTCCCAGTCGTGCAACGCGCCTTCGGGCTTGGCGAGTATCGCCCGATTGAAGCGGGTGACGTTGCGCACCGCGAACAGATTGAATGTGGTGTCGTAGTGATCGTTTTCCAGTGCCGAGGTCGACGGCAGGATCAGGTCGGCGTAACGCGTAGTCTCGTTGATGTACAGGTCGATGCTGACCATGAATTCCAGCCCGTCCAGCGCTTGCTCCAGTTGCCGTCCGTTCGGCGTCGACAGCACAGGGTTACCGGCCACGGTGATCAATGCGCGAATCTGCCCTTCGCCTTCGGTGAGCATCTCCTCGGCCAGCGCCGACACCGGCAGCTCGCCGCCGTACTCGGGGCGCCCGGACACCCGGCTCTGCCACTTGTTGAAATGCCCGCCCGAGGTCGATGCCACCAGATCCACCGCCGGCTCGGTGCACAACGCACCGCCTACCCGATCAAGGTTGCCGGTGACCAGGTTGATCAACTGCACCAGCCAGTGGCACAAGGTGCCGAATGCCTGGGTGGAAACACCCATGCGTCCGTAGCACACCGCGCTCGGCGCTGCGGCGAAATCCCGCGCCAGTTGGCGAATCTGCTCGGCTGGCACGGCGCACAATGGACTCATGGCCTCGGCGGTAAACGTCGCCACCGCCGCGCGCACCTCATCGAGGCCTTCGACCGGCAAGTGACTGCCACGCGTCAGGCCTTCACTGAACAGCGTATTGAGCAATCCGAACAGCAGCGCCGCGTCGCCGCCCGGGCGTACGAACAAGTGCTGATCGGCGATGGCCGCGGTTTCGCTGCGCCGTGGATCGACCACCACCACTTTGCCGCCGCGCGCCTGAATCGCCTTCAGGCGTTTCTCGACATCGGGCACGGTCATGATGCTGCCGTTGGACGCCAGCGGGTTACCGCCCAGAATCAGCATGAAATCGGTGTGATCGATGTCCGGGATCGGCAGTAACAAGCCGTGGCCGTACATCAGGTAACTGCTCAAGTGATGGGGCAACTGATCGACCGAGGTCGCGGAATAGCGGTTGCGCGTTTTCAACAGGCCGAGGAAGTAGTTGCTGTGGGTCATCAGCCCGTAATTGTGCACGCTCGGGTTGCCCTGATAGACCGCCACCGCGTTCTGCCCGTGACGCTCCTGAATCGCCGCCAGACGCTCGGCCACCAGCGCAAAGGCCTCGTCCCACGCGATCGGCAGCCATTCACTGCCAACCCGGCGCATCGGCTGGCGCAGGCGGTCGGGATCATTCTGGATGTCTTGCAGGGCCACGGCCTTGGGACAGATGTGTCCACGGCTGAACGTATCGAGGGCGTCGCCCTTGATCGAGGTGATCGCGACATTGCCATCGGTTTCAGTGGTTTCGATGGTCAGGCCGCAGATGGCTTCGCACAGGTGGCAGGCACGGTGGTGGAGAGTCTTGGTCATGGCCAGTCTCTGTCTTGTTCTGGGCAGGCAACGGTGATGCCTGCGGGAACAAAACTATGGCCCGTGCCCGGGAACGATGCCAGCGACGTTCGTCTTGTGAATCGACGGTTATCAGGCGAGCCGATAGCCCGCCACGTTCAATTGGACGGCAACTGCGGCGGTGGCTGCAGCTGGATTTCCTGAATGGTTTCGATCTGCTCGTGGGCGACGTGCACGCCGGTGAGTTCGCCGATCAGTCGCCAGTGTTCGTCGAGTCCGGCACTGATGGTAGCCATGCGATCGATCATGTGGCGGCCGGCGGTCTTGACCACGTCGTCTTCGCTACGCAGCAACTCGAAGGACATCGAAGTCACCGACGCGGTGAGATGAGTCAGTGAGCGAGCCGTGTGGCCCAGCAATTCCATTAACAGTTTTTCTTTCGATTCCATGCGGAGGCTTCCTGCGTCGCTCGAAACTTATTTATAACCCAGCACTTTGCTTTAGCAAATGTTTCAGCCTGCGTATCCGACCAAGCGAAACCACAACTGCACAGTCTCGAAGCGACCCGAGTGCCACTCTGCCCGCCACGCCGGATTGCCAAGCCCGCCGGGGCCAGTGTACAAAGAGGCTCGCTGCTGTCCTGAACCCGGCTTCAACTGCGTGACTGCCACCGGCGGTTCGCTCTGCGAATTCTGCAAAAACCGTAGCCTATTGGAAAAACGCGACATTTAGTGTCAATATCGCGCCTCCCCCTATTTCGTCGCCCCGTGCGGCTTACGCCGCAGGTCTCGCCCGTTGTTCCGTTAAACAAGGCTTTGAGCATCTGCGGTTTGTAGCAAAAAGGTAGTCAATGATGAGCGCAAGGCACTTTCTCTCCCTGATGGATTGCACGCCCGAAGAGCTGGTCAGCGTGATCCGTCGAGGCGTTGAGCTCAAGGACCTGCGTAACCGCGGCGTACTGTTCGAGCCTCTGAAAAACCGCGTCCTGGGGATGATCTTCGAGAAATCCTCGACCCGTACCCGGATCTCTTTCGAGGCCGGCATGATCCAGCTCGGTGGCCAGGCAATCTTCCTGTCGCCGCGTGACACCCAGCTGGGTCGTGGCGAGCCGATCGGCGACTGCGCCATTGTCATGTCGAGCATGCTCGATGCGGTGATGATCCGTACCTTTGCCCACAGCACCCTGACCGAATTCGCCGCCAACTCGCGCGTGCCCGTGATCAACGGCCTGTCCGATGACCTGCACCCGTGCCAGTTGCTGGCCGACATGCAAACCTTCCTTGAGCACCGTGGCTCGATCCAGGGCAAGACCGTGGCCTGGATCGGCGACGGCAACAACATGTGCAACAGCTATATAGAAGCGGCGATCCAGTTCGACTTCCAGTTGCGCGTTGCCTGCCCGGAAGGTTACGAGCCGAATCCTGAATTCGTGGCCAAGGCCGGTGATCGTGTGACCATCGTCCGCGATCCGCAGGACGCTGTGCGCGGCGCGCATCTGGTCAGCACCGACGTCTGGACCTCGATGGGCCAGGAAGAAGAGACCGCCAAGCGTCTGAAGCTGTTCGCGCCATTCCAGGTGAATCGCGCCCTGCTCGACCTGGCGGCCGAAGACGTGCTGTTCATGCATTGCCTGCCTGCCCACCGCGGCGAAGAAATCAGCCTCGACCTGCTCGATGACCCGCGCTCCGTCGCTTGGGATCAGGCAGAAAACCGTCTCCACGCACAGAAGGCCCTGCTCGAGTTCCTCGTCGAACCGGCATATCACCACGCATGAGCCATGAATTACTGCTGAACCTGCGCAACCTCGCTTGCGGCTACCAAGATCAACGTGTGGTGCAGAACCTCAATCTGCACCTCAACGCCGGTGACATCGGCTGCCTGCTCGGTTCTTCCGGCTGCGGCAAGACCACCACCCTGCGCGCCATTGCCGGTTTCGAACCGGTGCACGAAGGGGAAATCACCCTCGGCGGCGAGACCATTTCCAGCGCCGGCTTCACCCTGGCCCCGGAGAAACGCCGGATCGGCATGGTGTTCCAGGATTACGCGCTGTTCCCGCACATGAGCGTCGCGGACAACATCGCCTTCGGTATCCGCAAGCACCCGAACAAGGAGCGCGTTACCGAAGAACTGCTGGAACTGGTCAACTTGAAGAACCTCGGCAAGCGTTTCCCGCACGAGTTGTCCGGCGGCCAGCAACAGCGTGTCGCCCTCGCCCGCGCTTTGGCACCGGAGCCGCAATTGCTGCTGCTCGACGAGCCGTTCTCCAACCTCGACGGCGAGTTGCGCCGCAAGCTCAGCCACGAAGTGCGGGACATCCTCAAGGCCCGTGGCACCAGTGCGATTCTGGTGACCCACGATCAGGAAGAAGCCTTCGCCGTGAGTGATCACGTTGGCGTGTTCAAGGAAGGCCGGCTGGAGCAGTGGGACACGCCCTACAACCTCTACCACGAGCCGGCGACGCCATTTGTCGCCAGTTTTATTGGTCAGGGCTATTTCATTCGCGGCCAGCTCGGCAGCCCGGAATCGGTGCAGACCGAACTCGGCGAACTGCGCGGCAACCGGGCCTACACCTGGCCGGTGGGCGGTGCGGTGGACGTGTTGCTGCGTCCGGATGACATCGTTTATGCGCCAGACAGCGCGTTGAAAGCCCGGATCGTCGGCAAGACCTTCCTTGGCGCGTCAACCCTGTATCGCCTGCAGTTGCCGACGGGTGCGCAGCTGGAATCGATCTTCCCCAGTCATGCTGATCATCAGGTGGGGGCGGAGGTGGGAATTCGCGTTGCCGCTGAACACCTCGTCCTGTTCCAGGCTTCGGGCAGCACCGCTGCGCAAATCCCGGCGGTGGAAAACGGCGTCCGCCGCTTCAGCACCGCCCTCTAAGATCAAAAGATCGCAGCCTGCGGCAGCTCCTACAGGGATCAATGTAGGAGCTGCCGCAGGCTGCGATGTTTTGACTTTAAGCCAGCAGCAACCTACCGCTCGCAACCAGCGTGGCATTCCCGCCAATCTTCACCCGCTCACCTTCCATCCGGCAGAACAACTCCCCGCCCCGCGCCGAACGCTGGCACGCAGTCAAACTGGATTTGCCCAGACGTTTCGACCAATACGGAATCAGGCTGCAATGCGTAGAACCGGTGACCGGGTCTTCATTGATGCCAATCGCCGGGGCGAAATAGCGCGAGACGAAATCATGCTGATGACCGCGCGCCGTCACGATGGCGCCGAGCCATGGCAGTTTCGCCAGCGCGACCATGTCCGGTTTGCAGTCGAGCACCGCTTGCTCCGACTCCAGCACCACAAACAGCTCGTTGGAACCAAGCACATCCACCGCCTCGACGCCCAGCGCGCGCTCGACATCCAGCGTCACGCCAATCTCTGACGGCACGATCGACGGGAAATCCAGCCACAGACGATCACCCTCGCGACTGACGCTCAGCGGCCCGGACTTGCAGACGAAGTCCAGCCGCTCGGCGTTTTCCTTATAGATTTCGAACAACACATAGGCGCTGGCCAGCGTCGCATGCCCGCACAGCGGCACTTCGGTGGTCGGGGTGAACCAGCGAATGTGCCACGCCGCGCCTTCGCGCACCACGAAGGCGGTTTCCGCCAGATTGTGCTCGGCGGCGATCTTCTGCATCAACTCGTCCGCGAGCCATGCGTCCAGTCGATAAACCATTGCCGGATTGCCACTGAATGGCCGATCACTGAACGCGTCGACCTGATGAAACTCGAGCTGCATAGCCTTCTCCCTGAGTCAGTTGGCAGAGCATGCGGCCACACGGCGCTGAGCACCAGTGACAGAACCGACCCATTTTCTTCATACAGCGTGCAGCGTCAGGCGCGACCGATGTCGGCGAATTTGGCTTGGGTATGTTCGGCCAGCACTGCCGGCGCCAGTTCGACTTCCAGACCACGGCGGCCGGCACTGACATAAATGGTCGTAAAGCTCTGAGCCGAGTGATCAATGAAGGTGCGCAGGCGCTTCTTCTGACCCAAAGGGCTGATGCCGCCCAGCAGGTAACCGGTGGAACGCTGAGCAGCGGCCGGGTCAGCCATTTCGACTTTCTTCACACCTGCCGCGTGTGCCAGGCCCTTGAGGTCAAGGCTTCCGACGACCGGCACTACAGCCACCAACAATTCGCCTTTTTCGCTGGCGGCCAGCAGCGTCTTGAACACCTGCGCCGGCGCCAGTGCCAGTTTTTCCGCGGCCTCCAGCCCGTAGGAGGCCGCCTTGGGATCATGTTCGTAACTGTGCACGCGATGTTCGGCACGAACTTTTTTCAACAAGTCCAACGCGGGGGTCATGGCAGCTCCAGGCTCGGCATCAACAGAAAAATCCTGCCCCGGATTCTAGGCCATCACCTGACAAAAGGCTCTAGCGCAAGCCCCGTTTTCCGGGCTTTGCAGGCGAAACGCCGGACTATCGCCGCAGTCACCCGCAGGATCATTCAGCAAGCTGATAGTTGAATTGTGACCGACGGTTCACTTTCGACCTTTGACAGGTTTGTTTCTTGTCTATATTTTTTCGAATCTGAATAATGTAAGAATTATGGTCACCGCAGCACCCAGCAGTAAACCGGGAACAGGATGGGGATCCTGCCTCGGTGAAAATCGCGCCTTGCCCTGTCGGCAAACGCGCCAGACAACAACAAAAATCGAGGTTTTCAATGACAACTGCTTTACAGCAACCATCGCTATCGAGCCAATGCATGGCCGAGTTTCTGGGTACTGCACTGCTGATCTTTTTCGGCACCGGTTGTGTCGCCGCGCTCAAGGTCGCGGGCGCCAGCTTCGGCCTGTGGGAAATCAGCATCATCTGGGGCGTCGGCGTGAGCATGGCGATCTACCTGACCGCCGGCGTTTCCGGCGCGCACCTGAATCCCGCCGTGAGTATCGCCCTGAGCATTTTCGCTGACTTCGAAAAGCGCAAACTGCCGTTCTACATTCTGTCGCAGATCGCCGGCGCGTTCTGCGGCGCGCTGTTGGTTTACACGCTGTACAGCAATCTGTTCTTCGATTACGAACAAACCCACCACATGGTGCGTGGCACGGCGGCAAGCCTTGAACTGGCGTCGGTGTTCTCGACCTTCCCGAACCCGGTGCTGTCCACCGCCCAGGCGTTCCTGGTCGAGGTGATCATCACCGCGATTCTGATGGGCGTGATCATGTCCCTGACCGACGACAACAACGGCCTGCCGAAAGGCCCGCTGGCACCGCTGCTGATCGGTTTGCTGATCGCGGTGATCGGCAGCTCGATGGGCCCGCTGACCGGTTTCGCGATGAACCCGGCCCGTGACTTCGGTCCGAAACTGATGACTTTCTTCGCTGGCTGGGGTGAAATTTCGGTCACTGGCGGTCGCGATATTCCGTACTTCCTGATTCCGATTTTTGCACCGATTGTCGGTGCCTGCCTCGGCGCTGCCGGGTATCGCGGGCTCATCGCCCGTCACCTGACCGGCGCCACACCTGCTACAAAGGATGCAGAACCGGCCATTGACGGCAAACCAAGAACTTCTTGAAACAGTCGGCGCGGGCTCCTGCCCATTTAGAGCCCGCGCCCCGGCCCACTCTCCCTTATTTCGTCCAAGGCAATCGACATGACCGACATTCAGAATAAGAACTACATCATTGCCCTCGATCAGGGTACGACCAGCTCCCGCGCGATCATTTTCGACCGCGACGCGAACGTGGTCTGCACCGCCCAGCGCGAATTCGCTCAGCACTACCCGCAAGCCGGCTGGGTCGAACACGACCCGATGGAAATCTTCGCCACCCAGAGCGCGGTGATGGTTGAAGCACTGGCCCAGGCCGGTCTGCATCACGACCAGGTGGCGGCCATCGGCATCACCAACCAGCGTGAAACCACCGTGGTCTGGGACAAGACCACCGGTCGTCCGGTGTACAACGCCATCGTCTGGCAGTGCCGCCGCAGCACCGAGATCTGCCAGCAGCTCAAGCGCGATGGCCACGAAGACTACATCCGCGACAACACCGGCCTGGTCACCGATCCGTACTTCTCCGGCACCAAGCTGAAGTGGATCCTCGACAACGTCGAAGGCAGCCGCGAACGTGCGCGCAACGGCGAACTGTTGTTCGGCACCGTCGATAGCTGGCTGATCTGGAAATTCACCGGCGGCAAGGTGCACGTCACCGACTACACCAACGCCTCGCGCACCATGCTCTTCAATATCCACTCGCTGGAGTGGGACTCGAAGATGCTGGAAATCCTCGACATCCCGCGCGAGATGCTCCCGGAAGTGAAGGCTTCTTCGGAAATCTACGGCCGCACCAAGAGCGGCATCGCCATCGGCGGTATCGCCGGTGACCAGCAAGCTGCACTGTTCGGCCAGATGTGCGTCGAGCCGGGCCAGGCGAAAAACACCTACGGCACCGGTTGCTTCCTGCTGATGAACACCGGCGACAAAGCGGTGAAATCCCAGCACGGCATGCTCACCACCATCGCTTGCGGCCCGCGTGGCGAAGTGGCTTACGCCCTGGAAGGCGCGGTGTTCAACGGCGGTTCGACCGTGCAGTGGCTGCGCGATGAACTGAAGATCATCAACGACGCCCACGACACCGAATACTTCGCCAATAAAGTGAAGGACAGCAACGGCGTGTACCTGGTACCGGCGTTCACCGGCCTGGGCGCTCCGTACTGGGACCCGTATGCCCGTGGCGCGCTGTTCGGCCTGACCCGCGGCGTTCGCGTGGATCACATCATCCGTGCCGCACTGGAATCGATCGCCTACCAGACCCGCGACGTCCTCGACGCCATGCAACAGGACTCCGGCGAACGCCTCAAGGCCCTGCGCGTGGACGGCGGCGCGGTGGCGAACAACTTCCTGATGCAGTTCCAGGCCGACATCCTCGGTACGCAGGTCGAGCGCCCGCAAATGCGCGAAACCACGGCACTCGGTGCAGCATACCTGGCCGGTCTGGCGTGCGGTTTCTGGGGCAGCCTGGACGAACTGCGCGGCAAGGCCGTGATCGAGCGTGAGTTCGAACCGAGCCTGGACGAAGTGGAGAAAGAGAAGCTGTACAAAGGCTGGAAAAAAGCGGTCAGCCGTACCCGTGACTGGGCACGTGAAGACGCTGAATAAGCCAACCTGCAGATCCAGATAGGCATCTAACTGGTAGGGAGGAGATTCCTGCGGCATCATGGGCAAATTTTGCACGGCAGCCCAAAGGACGCCCCATGAATCTGCCTCCCCGTCAGCAACAAATCCTCGAGCTGGTCCGCGAACGCGGCTATGTGAGCATCGAGGAAATGGCCACGCTGTTCGTTGTTACCCCGCAAACCATCCGCCGCGACATCAATCAGCTCGCGGAAGCCAATCTGTTGCGTCGCTACCATGGCGGCGCGGCCTACGATTCCAGCGTCGAAAACACTGCCTATGCGATGCGCGCCGACCAGATGCGCGACGAAAAACAACGCATCGGTGAAGCCATCGCCGCGCAGATCCCCGATCACGCCTCGCTGTTCATCAATATCGGTACGACTACCGAGTCGATTGCCCGCGCCCTGCTCAACCACAATCACCTGAAGATCATCACCAACAACCTGCACGTCGCCTCGATGCTCAGCGCCAAGGATGATTTCGATGTGCTGCTGACCGGCGGCAATGTACGCCGTGACGGCGGCGTGGTGGGTCAGGCGAGCGTGGACTTCATCAATCAGTTCAAGGTGGATTTTGCACTGGTGGGGATTAGCGGGATTGACGAGGACGGAAGCCTGCTCGACTTCGACTATCAGGAAGTGCGCGTTTCCCAGGCGATCATTGCCAATGCGCGGCAGGTGATTCTGGCGGCGGATTCGAGCAAGTTCGGGCGTAACGCGATGATCCGCCTCGGCCCGATCAGCCTGATCGATTGCCTGGTCACCGACCAGCAGCCGGTACCGGCATTGGCGCAGTTGTTGAGTCAGCACAAGATTCGCCTGGAAGTCGTTTAAACCCTACTTGGCGCAGCTCCCCTGTGGCGAGGGAGCTTGCTCCCGCTGGGCTGCGAAGCGGCCCCAAAACCATCCAACCTAATTCATCCAGCCACGCCTTGCGCACCGGATTCACGACGGCTGCGACGCCGAGCGGGAGCAAGCTCCCTCGCCACAAAAAACATCCCCCGCCTCAAAATGTTCGGAAATTTTCTTTTAACTGCCCTTCGATGAGTTTTTTCAATCGAAGTTGACTGGCTGTGCGCGTCTTTATGGGCTACCATTTTCGCAAATGAACATTAATGTTCGATTTCCAAGACAGAAAATCAAAAGAGCCCGAGGCCAGCCGATGTCCACATCTACCTTGCGTACGCCCCCTATCTCCGAGATCTACGACGTTGCCGTAATTGGCGGCGGGATCAATGGCGTGGGGATCGCAGCGGATGCCGCCGGTCGCGGTCTCTCGGTGTTCCTTTGCGAAAAGGATGACTTGGCCAGCCACACCTCGTCGGCTAGCAGCAAGCTGATCCATGGTGGCCTGCGCTACCTTGAACATTACGAATTCCGTCTGGTGCGTGAAGCACTGGCCGAGCGCGAAGTGCTGCTGGCCAAGGCGCCGCACATCGTCAAGCCGATGCGCTTCGTGCTGCCGCACCGTCCGCACCTGCGTCCGGCGTGGATGATCCGCGCCGGCCTGTTCCTGTATGACAACCTCGGCAAGCGCGAAAAACTGCCGGGTTCGAAAAGCCTGAAGTTCGGTGCCGACAGCGCGCTGAAAAGTGAAATCACCAAGGGCTTCGAATACTCCGATTGCTGGGTCGATGACGCCCGTCTCGTGGTCCTGAACGCCATGGCCGCCCGGGAACAAGGCGCCCATGTGCACACCCAGACCCGTTGCGTCAGCGCCCGCCGCGCCAAGGGCCTGTGGCACCTGAACCTGGAACGTGCCGACGGCAGCCTGTTTTCGATCACCGCCAAAGCGCTGGTGAACGCGGCCGGCCCGTGGGTCGCCAAGTTCATACGTGACGACCTGAAGATGGAATCGCCGTACGGCATCCGCCTGATCCAGGGCAGCCACATCATCGTGCCGAAACTGTACGAAGGTGAACACGCGCACATCCTGCAAAACGAAGATCAGCGCATCGTTTTCACCATTCCGTACCTGAATCACTTCACCCTGATCGGCACCACTGACCGCGAATACACCGGCGACCCGGCCAAAGTGGCGATTACCGACGGCGAAACCGATTACCTGCTCAAAGTGGTCAATGCCCACTTCAAGAAGCAGATCAGCCGCGACGACATCCAGCACAGCTACTCGGGCGTGCGTCCGCTGTGCAATGACGAATCCGACAACCCTTCGGCCGTGACCCGCGATTACACCCTGGCGTTGTCCGGTGGCGGCGAAGAGGCACCGCTGCTGTCGGTGTTCGGCGGCAAACTGACCACTTACCGCAAACTGGCTGAATCGGCGATGGCGCAACTGCTGCCATTCTTCACCCAGATGCGCCCGAGCTGGACGGCAACCGCCACCCTGCCCGGCGGCGAAGACATGACCACCCCGCAGGCCTTGAGCGCGCAGATTCGCGACAAGTTCGACTTCGTGCCGAGCGAAATCGCCCGCCGCTGGGCCACCACCTACGGCAGCCGCAGCTGGCGCATGCTCGAAGGCGTGGAAACCCTGGCAGAAATGGGCGAGCACATCGGCGGCGGGCTCTACACCCGTGAAGTCGATTACCTGTGCAGCGAAGAATGGGCCACCACTGCCCACGACATCCTGTGGCGTCGCAGCAAACTGGGCCTGTTCACCACCCCGGTCGAGCAGGAGAAGCTGGCGGCTTACCTGGGCAAGGTCGAGCAGAATCGCAAGATTGAAGCGGCCTGATCTGAACATCGCTTGATCGAAAGCCCCTGAATTGTGAGATTCAGGGGCTTTTTTTTATCCGCGCCGGACGCTGAATCGGTGGCAAGGGCACTTGCGCACGCGGGCTCGCGTAACGGCCCCGCTCATAAAAGCGGGCCTGCTGCGCAGTCCAACGGGAGCAAGCTCCCTCGCCACAAAGATCGTCGTGCCGGAAACAACCGGCAAAACAACGTTCGGTTTTCCGAACGCGACCTCCCGGTCAATTCGGATAACCGGATCAGTTTCAGCCAAAAACATCGACACAAAACTTTAATACCCTTAAAAATCAAACAGTTAACCTTCTACAACTGGTCTGGCACGACTCATGCTCTACACTCTCTCGACGAATGCCTGCCGTGCCAACACTTCAGGAGCCGTCAGGCATTCGAAGCACAAAAGGGCCGACGAACTGGCTCCATAAAAAAAACAATTCGAGGAAAATTTGATGCGCATCGTTCCCCATATCCTGGGCGCAGCCATTGCTGCCGCTCTGATCAGCACACCAGTTTTCGCCGCCGAACTCACCGGCACCCTGAAGAAAATCAACGATTCCGGCACCATCACGCTCGCTCACCGCGACAGCTCCATCCCGTTTTCCTACATCGCGGATGCTTCCGGCAAACCCGTGGGCTACTCCCACGACATTCAAGTGGCCATCGTTGAAGCCCTGAAAAAAGACCTGAACAAGCCAAACTTGCAGGTCAAGTACAACCTGGTGACTTCGCAAACCCGTATCCCGCTGATCCAGAACGGCACCGCGGATATCGAGTGCGGCTCCACCACCAACAACGCCGAACGCGCCCAGCAAGTCGACTTCACCGTCAACATCTTCGAAATCGGCACCCGTCTGCTGGTCAAGAAAGACAAGGATGGCAACCCGTCCTACAAGGACTTTGCCGACCTGAAAGGCAAAAACGTCGTGACCACCGCCGGCACCACGTCCGAGCGCATCATCAAAGCGATGAACGCCGACAAGCAGATGGGCATGAACATCATCTCCGCCAAAGACCACGGCGAATCCTTCAACATGCTGGAAAGCGGCCGCGCCGTTGCCTTCATGATGGACGACGCCCTGCTGGCTGGCGAAGAAGCCAAGGCCAAGAAGCCGGACGACTGGGTCATCACCGGTACGCCGCAGTCCTTCGAAGCCTATGCGTGCATGGTTCGCAAAGACGACCCGGCCTTCAAGAAAGCTGTCGATGACGCCATCGTTGGCCTGTACAAGTCCGGCGAGATCAACAAGATCTACAGCAAGTGGTTCGAAAGCGCGATTCCGCCAAAAGGCCTGAACCTCAACTTCCCGATGAGCGACAAGGTCAAAGAGCTGATCGCCAACCCGAGCGACAAGCCGGCGCCTGACGTAAAAATCTGATTCCTGACTAACCTTATCGCCTGAGGGAGCCACCCTCCCTCAGGCGTCTGTTACTACCTGCTGGCTTTACTGTGGAACACTCGACCTGGCGGTTTCCGAGCCGATCGCGTGTGCCCGGCGTTCAACGTCGGACGGGAAAGGATCTTCCCCAAGCGGGTGCTTGTACATCGATCGATTTCGAGGGGAGACCCTAATGAATTACAACTGGGACTGGGGCGTGTTCTTCAAGTCCACCGGCGTGGGCAGCGAGACTTATCTCGACTGGTTCATTTCCGGTCTGGGCTGGACCATTGCCATCGCCGTCGTGGCATGGATCATCGCCTTGCTGCTGGGCTCCATTCTGGGGGTCATGCGCACGGTGCCGAGCCGCCTCGTATCGGGCATCGCGACCTGCTACGTGGAACTGTTTCGCAATGTGCCGCTGCTGGTTCAGCTGTTTATCTGGTACTTCCTGGTGCCCGATCTGCTGCCGCAAAACCTGCAGGACTGGTACAAACAGGATCTGAACCCGACCACCTCGGCCTACCTGAGCGTCGTCGTGTGCCTGGGCCTGTTCACCGCCGCTCGCGTCTGTGAACAAGTGCGCACCGGCATCCAGGCGCTGCCACGCGGCCAGGAATCTGCCGCTCGCGCCATGGGTTTCAAGCTGCCGCAGATCTACTGGAACGTGCTGCTGCCCCAGGCCTACCGCATCATCATTCCGCCGCTGACCTCGGAATTCCTCAACGTCTTCAAGAACTCCTCCGTGGCGTCCCTGATCGGCCTGATGGAACTGCTGGCGCAAACCAAACAGACCGCCGAATTTTCGGCCAACCTGTTTGAAGCCTTCACCCTGGCCACGCTGATCTACTTCACCCTGAACATGAGCCTGATGCTGCTGATGCGCCTGGTCGAGAAGAAAGTCGCAGTGCCCGGCCTGATCTCCGTGGGGGGTAAATAATGGACTTCGATTTCAGCGGCATCATCCCCGCGATCCCGGGCCTGTGGAACGGCATGGTCATGACCCTGCAGTTGATGGTCATGGGCGTGGTCGGCGGCATCGTGCTGGGGACCATCCTCGCGCTGATGCGCTTGTCGTCCAGCAAACTGCTGTCACGCGTGGCCGGCGCCTATGTGAACTACTTCCGCTCGATCCCGCTGCTGCTGGTGATCACCTGGTTCTACCTGGCGGTGCCGTTCGTGCTGCGCTGGATCACCGGCGAAGACACCCCGATCGGCGCGTTCACCTCCTGCGTCGTGGCCTTCATGATGTTCGAAGCCGCGTACTTCTGTGAAATCGTCCGGGCCGGCGTGCAGTCAATCCCCAAAGGCCAGATGGCCGCCGCGCAAGCGATGGGCATGACCTATGGCCAGACCATGCGTCTGATCATCCTGCCCCAGGCGTTCCGCAAGATGACCCCGTTGCTGCTGCAACAGTCGATCATCCTGTTCCAGGACACCTCGCTGGTCTACACCGTGGGCCTGGTGGACTTCCTCAACTCCGCCCGCTCCAGCGGCGACATCATCGGTCGTTCCAACGAGTTCCTGATCTTCGCCGGTGTCGTCTACTTCATCATCAGCTTTTCCGCCTCGCTGCTGGTCAAGCGTCTGCAAAAAAGGTTCGCCGTATGATCTCTATCAAAAACATCAACAAGTGGTATGGGGACTTCCAGGTGCTGACTGATTGCAGCACCGAGGTCAAGAAAGGCGAAGTGATCGTGGTCTGCGGCCCGTCGGGTTCCGGCAAGTCGACCCTGATCAAGTGCGTCAACGCGCTGGAGCCGTTCCAGAAAGGCGACATCGTCGTCGACGGCACCTCGATTGCCGACTCCAAGACCAACCTGCCGAAACTGCGCTCGCGCGTCGGCATGGTGTTCCAGCATTTCGAACTGTTCCCGCACCTGACCATCACCGAAAACCTGACCATCGCGCAGATCAAGGTGCTGGGCCGCAGCAAGGAAGAGGCGACCAAGAAAGGTCTGCAACTGCTCGAGCGCGTCGGCTTGTCGGCGCATGCCCACAAGCACCCGGGGCAACTGTCCGGCGGTCAGCAACAGCGTGTGGCGATTGCCCGTGCGCTGGCGATGGACCCGATCGTCATGCTGTTCGACGAACCGACTTCGGCGCTCGACCCGGAAATGGTCAACGAAGTGCTCGACGTGATGGTGCAACTGGCTCAGGAAGGCATGACCATGATGTGCGTGACCCACGAAATGGGCTTTGCCCGCAAAGTGGCCGACCGCGTGATTTTCATGGACGCCGGCAAGATCATCGAAGACTGCCCGAAAGAGGAGTTCTTCGGCGACATCAAGGCCCGCTCCGAACGCGCGCAGCATTTCCTCGAGAAAATCCTGCAGCACTAAAAGCAACACCGATTTGCCCTTGTGGCGAGGGAGCTTGCTCCCGCTGGGTCGCGCAGCGGCCCCAAAACCTGCCAATGCAATCTATCTGAAACACCGCATTGAATGGATTGACGACTGCTTCGCAGTCGAGCGGGAGCAAGCTCCCTCGCCACAGGTTCCAGGCTCGACCAAACCAGTGCGCCGTCCGCGGCAGCGCTGGTTGACCCAAGGCAACTGTGATGAAATGCGACCCCAATCTCTATCGCGCAGCGCCGCCATCACTTGCCGTGAAGCCCCGTCTGATTCGCCATCTGTTCCTGCCGCCGCTGATCATCGTGCTGATGATCGGACTGGGTTACGCCGGCTTCTGGACCAGTGAACACTTCGGCATCCGCAGCCTCAGCGAAAGCGGCCAGCGCCAGCTGGAACTGCATGCGCGCACGGTCGAAAGCGAGATCAGCAAGTACACCTACCTGCCCAGCCTGCTGGAACTGGAAACCAGTGTCCCGCAACTGCTGGCCGACCCGACCGCGGAACACCGGCAAACGGTTAATGCGTACCTTGAAGGCCTGAACCGGCGCAGCCGCAGTCGGGCCATCTACGTGATGGACACCACCGGCCGCGTGATGGCCACCAGCAACTGGCGCGACGTCGACAGTTATCTGGGGGAAGACCTGTCCTTTCGCGCCTATTTCCAGAAAGCCGTGCGCGGCGAACCCGGGCGTTTCTACGGAATCGGCAGCACCAGCGGCGAACCCGGCTACTACCTGGCCCATGGCCTGGAAGAACACGGCAAGATCATCGGCGTCGCCGTGGTCAAGGTGCGTCTCGAAGCGCTGGAAGAACGCTGGCAACGGGCGCGCCTGGAGGCCTTCGTCAGCGACGAGAACGGCATCATCATCCTCTCCAGCGACCCCGCGCGACGCCTGAAATCAGTGGTACCGCTGAGCGACGAAACCAAGGAAAAACTCGCCCGCAGCCTGCAGTATTACTGGTTCCCGCTCAACGAACTGCAACCACTGGCCCGCGAAACCCTGGCCGAGGGCGTGGAGAAACTGACCTTCCCGGCCAACAGTGAACTGAGCGCCGACGACGACAGCATCAGCTACCTGGCGCAAACCCGGCCGCTGAGCGACACACCGTGGAATTTCACCCTGCTCACGCCATTGCAGGACTTGCGCCGCGAGGCGGTCAACCAAGGGATTCTGGTGTCGGTGGCCTTCGCCCTGGTGGCGTTCCTGCTGATCGCCTGGAACGAGCGGCGCAAGGTCATCGCCACCCGCCTCGCCGCCCGCGAAGCCTTGCAGGAAGCCAACAATCAACTGGAGCGTCGGATTACCGAACGCACCACCGACCTACGCGCCAGCAACGAACGCCTCAAGAGCCAGATCCGCGAACGGCGGCAGGCCGAAGAAACCCTGCGTCGCGCCCAGGACGAACTGGTGCAGGCCGGCAAACTCGCGGCCATCGGCCAGATGTCGACGAGCATCGCCCACGAGCTGAACCAGCCGCTGGCGGCGATGCGCACGCTGTCGGGCAATACCATCCGCTTCCTTGAGCGCGGTCAGCTCGACGTCGCCAGCACCAACCTCAAGACCATCAACGACCTGATCGACCGCATGGGCCGGATCACCGCCAGCCTGCGCTCGTTCGCCCGCCGCGGTGACGACAAGGGTCAGGCCAGTCTCGGCAAAGCGGTGGAGGCGGCGCTGCAATTGCTCGGTGCGCGGGTGGACAGCATGGCGCTGCAACTGCACCGCCAGTTCAGCGACGTGCAGGTACAGATCGACCAGACCCGCCTCGAACAGATTCTGGTCAACCTGATCGGCAACGCCCTCGACGCCATGCAGGCGCAGCCACAGCCGGAACTGTGGCTGGAGGGCGAAGAATTCAACGGTAAATATCGCCTGCGGGTGCGCGACAACGGTCACGGTGTCGATGCCGAGGCGCGCAAGCATCTGTTCGAGCCGTTCTTCACCACCAAACCCGGTGAGCAGGGCCTGGGCCTCGGCCTGACCCTTTCCGCCAGTCTCGCTGCCGCCACCGGCGGGCACCTGGGTGTCGAACACCCGGCCAACGGTGGCACCACCTTCGTCCTCAGTTTACCGTTGGTAAGCCCTACTCCTGCCGAGCCAATATGAACCACGACCTTAGTGTGCTGATCGTCGAAGACGACCCCCATGTGCTGCTCGGCTGCCAGCAGGCGCTGACCCTCGAAGACATTCCCTGCATCGGCGTCGGCAGTGCCGAAGAAGCGCTGGAGCAGGTCGGCGACAACTTTGCCGGGATCGTCATCAGCGACATCCGCCTGCCGGGCATCGATGGCCTGGAACTGCTGACCCGCCTCAAGCAACGCGACCGCAGCCTGCCGGTGGTGCTGATCACCGGCCACGGCGACATTTCCATGGCGGTCGGCGCGATGCAGAAAGGCGCCTACGACTTCATGGAGAAACCCTTCTCGCCGGAGCGTCTGGTGGACGTCGCCCGGCGTGCGCTGGAGCAACGCAGCCTCGCCCGGGAAGTCTCCTCGCTGCGCCGACAACTGGCCGAACGCGATTCCCTCGAAGGGCGGATCATCGGTCGCTCACCCGCCATGCAGAACCTGCGCGAGCTGATCGCCAACGTCGCCGACACCTCGGCCAACGTGCTGATCGAAGGTGAGACCGGCACCGGCAAGGAACTGGTCGCGCGCTGCCTGCACGACTTCAGCCGCCGGCACACCAAGCAGTTCGTCGCGCTGAACTGCGGCGGCCTGCCGGAAAACCTCTTCGAGAGCGAGATCTTCGGCCACGAGGCCAACGCCTTCACCGGCGCCGGCAAGCGGCGCATCGGCAAGATCGAACACGCCGACGGCGGCACGCTGTTCCTCGACGAAGTGGAAAGCATGCCGCTGCCGCTGCAGATCAAACTGCTGCGCGTGTTGCAGGAGCGCACCCTCGAACGCCTCGGTTCGAACCAGAGTGTGGCGGTGGACTGCCGAGTGATTGCAGCGACCAAGTCCGACCTCGACGACGCGAGCAAGGCCGGCGAATTCCGCAGCGACTTGTACTACCGCCTCAACGTGGTGACGCTGGAACTGCCGCCACTGCGCGAGCGGCGCGAAGACATCCTGCAACTGTTCGAACACTTCACCCAGCAGTCGGCGCTGCGTTTTGACCGGGTGCTGCCGGAGCTGGACAACCAGACCCTGTCGAACCTGATGAGCCACGACTGGCCGGGCAACGTGCGTGAACTTCGCAACGTCGCCGAACGCTTCGCCCTCGGCCTGCCGGCGTTCAAGAAGTCCGGCGCCAGCAGTGGCGGCCAGGGCCTGGCGTTTGCCGAAGCGGTGGAAGCGTTCGAGCGCAACCTGCTCAGCGATGCCTTGCAGCGCAGCGGCGGCAACCTGACCCAGGCCAGCCTGGAACTGGGCATGGCCAAGACCACGCTGTTCGACAAAGTGAAAAAATACGGGTTGAGCCACTGATGGATCTGATTCTCAAAGCAGCACTCGGCGCGGCAGTGGTGGTGATCCTCGCCGCACTGTCGAAGACCCGAAACTATTACATCGCCGGGCTGGTGCCGCTGTTTCCGACCTTTGCCCTGATCGCCCATTACATCGTCGGCAAGAGCCGCTCGATCGACGATCTGAAGGCGACCATCGTGTTCGGCATGTGGTCGATCATTCCGTACTTCATCTACCTGACGACGCTGTACGTGATGGTCGACCGCATGCGGCTGGAGGCGTCACTCGCGGTGGCGGTTGTGGCGTGGTTGATCGCCGCGACCGTGCTGGTCACGGTGTGGGTGCGCCTGCACGCCTGAGCCAGACGCTGGCCCGCCCCTTGCATTTACCCCCAAAGCCCTGCCCGGCTGGCGCTCATGATCGATGAGGCCGGTGTCTGGCAGGGTCTGCCAAGGGTGAATAGCGACCTTGAACATTTTAGATCTCGACCACAGCCTGACTGCCCAGGCGCCCATTGCGCGACTGCTCGACAGTGGCCGCGCCCGCCGCCTGGACCTGCTCGACCTCGGCCCGAAACTCAGGCTCTGGTCCAGCGAACGCACCTGGCGGCGTTTCGCCGAACGCTTGCAGCAACGGCCACGGCATACCGGCCCGACGCCGGAAATCTTCTTCGTCGGCTCCGGTGATTATCACCACCTGACCCCGGCGTTTCTCACCGACCTGCCCGAGCCGGTCAGCCTGATCCACTTCGACAATCACCCCGACTGGGTGCGTTTCGCGCCGCGTCGGCATTGTGGTTCCTGGGTCAATCAGGCGCTGAAACTGCCGAACATCCGCCGCATCGTCACCCTGGGCCCGTGCAGCGATGACCTGCAGAATCCACAGCTCAAGGGCGGCAACCTCGCAGCCCTCAGACGCGGGGTTCTACAGTTGTTTCCGTGGCAGCACGCGCCTTCCAGAGTCTGGGGACGGGTCGGCGACGGCGCCGGCCATGAGCAGCAGGAAAACATGCTGCACTGGCGCAATTTGTCCGAAGTGGACTGGAGCCTGTTCCTCGACAACCTGATCGCCAGCCTGCCCACCGATGCGGTGTGGATCACCATCGACAAGGACGTGCTCGCCAGCGAAGACGCCGCCACCAATTGGGATCAGGGCGGCATGCGCCTGAGCCATATGCTCCAGGCCCTGCGCGCCCTGGCGGCGAGCAAGCGGATCATCGGCATCGACATCTGCGGCGAATACGCCCGCCCGGCCTTCAGCAACCTGCTCAAACGCTGGGAGGCGAAGACCGACCAGCCGCCGGCCGGGCGCTGGAGCGACGCCGATATCCTGCGCAATTCGACGACCAATCAAGCCTTGATAGAGCTGTTCGAGGAGTTGTTTCCATGACGCTTACCGTGATTGTGCTGGTGGCCCTGTCGATTGTTCTGGATGTGATCGGCCAGCTCTGTTTCAAACTGGGCCTGGATCGACTGCCGGAACTGGAAGGTGGTTTTCGCCTTCAGGTGTTCTGGGGGCAGGTGTTCAACGCGCCACTGCTGTGGGCCGGGATCGGCGCTTACGCCATCGAGTTTTTCGTCTGGCTCGGCGCCCTGTCGCGGGCACCGCTGAGCCTGCTGTTTCCGGCGGCGGCGCTGGCTTATTGCGGCGTGGTGCTGGCGGGCAAACTGGTGCTTGGTGAAACCGTCAGCCGGCGGCGCTGGCTGGGCACGCTGGTGATTACGGCGGGCGTGATGCTCGTGTGTGCCGGCCATGTCTGAAGTTCGCCTGGAACTGCAAAGGAACGACGCAATGCATTGGCTACACGGGCGCCTGGGCACCATCGTGCTGTGGGCGCTGTTGATCATTCTGGAAAGTGGCGGACAGATCGCGAGCAAGGTCGGCGGCGATCAACTGGGGCAGATGGACTTCAGCCTGCAATGGCTGCAAGGCATCGTCATGACGCCCGGCGTGTGGGTGGCGATTGCCTGCTACATCGGCGCGTTTTTTGTCTGGATGCTGATCCTGCGCCGCAGCAGTCTGTCACTGGCGTTTCCGCTGAGTTCGCTGGTGTTTGTCGGTGTGCTGCTGGGGTCGTGGCTGGGCCTGGGCGAGCAGATCAGCCTGCTGCACTGGGTTGGCGTGGCGGTGATCATGGGCGGGATTGCCTTGCTTGCCGAAGGCGAAGAACACTGAAAATCCCTGTGCAGGCGCTGCCGCAGGCTGCAATCTTTTGATCTTGAAAAACAAAGATCGCAGCCTTCGGCAGCTCCTACAAAAACAGACCAGCATCACTGCCCCCCTGTAGGAGCTGCCGCAGGCTGCGATCTCTTGATCTTGAAAAACAAAGATCGCAGCCTTCGGCAGCTCCTACAAAAACAGACCAGCATCACCGCCCTCCTGTAGGAGCTGCCGCAGGCTGCGATCTTTTGATCTTGAAAAACAAAGATCGCAGCCTTCGGCAGCTCCTACAAAAACAGACCAGCATCACCGCCCTCCTGTAGGAGCTGCCGCAGGCTGCGATCTTTTGATCTTGAAAAACGCCTGCGGCAGCTCCTACACAAATCGGTCAGGCGTCAGGCTTTGGGTGGTTCAGCAGAAACCCCAATCCGTGCGCCAGCGGAATATCCTTCACCCCCGCCTCCTGCTGTTGCCGGGCGATCTGCCGGTGATAGGCCTTGACCTGCGTCCAGTGCATTTTCGGCCGGTAGTGGTGCTCGGCGTGATAGCCGTTGTTCATCCACAGCAGGTTGTACAGCGGGCTGTAGGCACTCACGCCCCAGGCCATCGGCAAGTCCGGATTGCCGCCAAAATGTTCGTAGTAACCGTTGAGCGACGACAACGCCTGCCCCAGATACCAGAACGGCAGCAGCACCAGCACCGCCTGCCAGTCGAACACCGCCAGCAGCAGATAAAACGCAACCGTCACATAGATTTCCACCTGAACCCAACGCGCGTCCTTCGGCCGTTTGCGGCGCATCTCGGTGTAGATCGGTTTGGGATCGTCGCGGAAAAAACTCAGGAAGGTATAAGCCCAGGGATTCTCCGGCTGACCGTGCTTGCCGCGTTGATAAATCGACAGCGGATCAATGGTCTTGCCGTCCGGCCCCGGCCGGTCCGAATTGCCGCGGTGATGGCGGTTATGGATATCGCGATAGAGGGTTTGCGAAAAACCGATGGTCACCGACAGCAGCAGATCGAACGCCCGGTTCAGCCACGCCGGGGTGAAGTAGGCGTTGTGAATCTGGTTGTGGGAAATACTGTTGATGCTCCACGACAGGCTGATCGCATAGCCCAGCGCCAGCGGCACGAAGGCCCACCAGGAAAGGTCGTGGAAAGCCGAAACCAGCCACAGGACAAAAGCGAAATGGGCCAGGCCCAAGGCGATGGGGATCAAATCCCATAACGAATGGGCCAACAGACGATAAGCGGGGCGAGCCATGAAGAACATCCTGAAGGAATGGATTCGACATGGCTGTCTGCAAACCGCAGACCAATTCGCCCGTGGCTGAAATCAGTCGAACTTGTAGGCGATGGCCGCCTGCACTTCGCCCTGATTGGTATCGCCCACCGCCTTGACGATGCTGCTGTCCGCCGCCGAGCGCGTCAGGTGAATCCAGCTCGCGCTGGTGACCAGAGACCAGTGCGGCGCCAGGGGGAACTCGAAGCTCTGGGTCAGCGCCACGTTCTGCAAACCGCCACCGGCGTTGTAGGCGCGGATACCCGAGGCCTGCGCCTCGCTGTCGCTGACACCGAAGAAGGTCTGCGTGCCCTGCGCATCGGCGAAATGCGCGGTCAGGTTGCTGCTGCCGATCACCCCGCCGCCTAGTGGATAGCCGATTTCACCCCCCACTTTGCCAAACACACCGCCCTGCCCGCTGCCACCGCCGACGGCCTGGCCAACGAAGGCGAACACGCGCCAGAAATCGGCCGGTGCGTACTGCACGAAACCGCCGGCTTCGGCCATGTCCGGCACATCCCGCAGGCCGCGCAATTCGCCGTTGGCGGTACGCCCCGCGAGGTAATTGAGATACGGCCCGGCGCTGAAACCGTTGCTTTTCAAAGCGCTCCAGGTCAGGCCGTCATCGGTGCCGAGGCTGACATCGCCCCAGTCCAGATCCAGATACGGGATCGGTCGGGTTTCATAACGGCTGCCGGTCGGATCATGCGGTTGATACCCCAGGCCCAGGCCCGCCTCGCCCGTGATGCCATCCGCCACCGCGGCCCCGGAAAAGCAGGCCAGGGCGCTCAATAACGCCAGTGTTTTCCTCTGCATGAGTGATTCCTTTTCTGAACTTGCGCGCATCAATCCCCGGATACCGCCCTGGGCGCAAGCACTCATGTTGTTTGTAGCAAGCTACAAAAATTGTAGCTGCACTTCGCAAAAATCCCGTATCGCCCCCGCCATTACGGGGCCTGGGCCATTTGGCACAGTCCCTGCTCCCACCCTTGCCAGGCGCAGACCGCGCACCCTGACAACGGCCTCGACCCAACAGGTACCGCAGATGATTGACTGGCATATCGTGTGTGATTTCGACGGGACGATCACCCGTACCGACGTGATCGACAGCATCCTTGAACGCTTCGCCGACCCGAGCTGGGAAGCCATCGAAAACGAATGGCTGGAGGGCAAGATCGGTTCCCGTGAATGCCTCAGCCGTCAGCTGGCGCTGATCCAGGCCACGCCTGCGCAACTGCTCGAGTTCTTCGACAGCATCGAGATCGATCCCGACTTCCCCGATTTCGTCGACCACGTGATCGGCCTCGGCGCTTCGCTGGAAGTGGTCAGCGATGGCATCGAGCAAGGCATCGCGCGGATCCTTGCGCGCAACTACGTGACGCTGCTGCCGATCCTCGCCAACCGCCTGCGCCAGATCGATCACGACAAGTGGCGCATCGATTTCCCTTACGCCAGCGACGCCTGCCGCGCCGCCGCCGGCAACTGCAAATGCAAATCCACCCCCGGCAGCAAACGCGTGCTGGTGATCGGTGACGGCCAGTCCGACATGTGCGTGGCGTCCACCGCCGATTTCGTCTTCGCCAAGGATCGCCTGGCCGAGCATTGCGAGCGCAACGGCATCGCCTACGCGCGCTTCGACAGCTTCGCCGAACTGCCACACCTGCTGGCCCGCCTGCCGCTGGCCGCGGCCGCCAACGCCGTCACTTTCAGCACCGAATCCACTTCTGAAGCACAGGAAACCCTGCACCATGTCTGATATCCGCATCGCGACCGCCGAAGACCAGGTCCTTCTGGAAAAAGAAGCCAAGTACTGCTCCTACGGTGACACCGTTCACTACATCGAACCGCCGCGCATCTTCAGCCGCTGCGAAGGCTCCTACGTCTGGGACACCGAAGACCAGGCCTACCTCGATTTGCAGATGTGGTACTCGGCGGTCAACTTCGGTTACGCCAACCCGCGCCTGAACAACGCGCTGAAACAGCAGATCGACACCCTGCCGCAGATCGCCAGCCAATACCTGCACAAGGGCAAGATCGAGCTGTCGGAAATGATCGCGGTCGACGCCAAGAAAAAATTCGGCCTCGACGGCCGGGTGCACTTCAACGTCGGCGGCTCGCAGTCGATCGAAGACTCATTGAAAGTCGTGCGCAACGCCACCAACGGCAAGAGCCTGATGTTCGCCTTCGAGGGCGGCTACCACGGGCGCACCCTCGGTGCTTCGTCGATCACCTCCAGCTATCGCTATCGCCGCCGCTACGGTCACTTCGGTGAACGTGCGCAGTTCATCCCGTTCCCGTATCACTTCCGTGGCCCGAAAGGCATGACCAAGGAAGAGTACGGCAGCCACTGCGTGCAGCAATTCGCGCGGTTGTTCGAGACCGAATACAACGGTGTCTGGGACCCGAAAGTCGGCCAGAGCGAATACGCCGCGTTCTACGTCGAACCGATCCAGGGCACCGGCGGCTACGTGATCCCGCCGATGAACTTCTACAGCGAACTCAAGCACGTCCTGGATCAGCACGGCATCCTGATGGTCGTTGACGAAATCCAGATGGGCTTCTACCGCACCGGCAAGCTGTGGTCGATCGAACACTTCGACGTCAAACCCGACGTGATCGTCTTCGGCAAGGCGCTGACCAACGGCCTCAACCCGCTGGGCGGCATCTGGGCCCGTGAAGAACTGATCAACCCAAAAGTCTTCCCGCCAGGCTCGACCCACTCGACCTTCGCCTCCAACCCGCTGGGCACGGCGGTGGGTCTGGAAATGTTCAAGATGACCAGCGAAGTCGACTACGGCGCGATGGTCATGGCCAAGGGCAAATACTTCCTCGAAGGCCTGCAGGATCTGCAAAAACGCTACCCGATCATTGGTGATGTCGACGGCCTCGGTCTGGCGCTGCGCTGCGAGATCTGCACCGCAGACGGCTTCACCCCGGACAAGGCCACCCTCGACTTCATGGTCGAAGAAGGCATGAAGGGCGACATCGAAATCGACGGCCGTCGCCTGGGCCTGATTCTCGATGTGGGCGGTTACTACAAGAACGTCATCACCCTCGCGCCGTCGCTGGAAATCAGCTATCCGGAAATCGATCTGGGCCTGGCCCTGCTCGACCGCCTGCTGCATCGGGCGATGAAACGATGATCGACGCAGAGATCGACATGGGCGAAGGCAACGCCGGTTTCGTTCTCGGCAACGGGGAGGTCGCGGTGTTGTTGATCCACGGCCTCACCGGCACCCCGACGGAGTTGCGTCGGGTGGCCGTGGGCCTGGCGAAAGCCGGGCACACGGTCTATGTGCCGACGCTGGCCGGGCACTGCGGCGGCAATGCCGACCTGCAGGCCACCGGCTGGCGCGACTGGTACGAAAGCGCGCGCAACACCTTCGTCGGCGTACGCCGCAAACACCGCAAGGTGTATGTCGGAGGCTTGTCCATGGGCGCGGTGTTGTCGATGTACCTGGCCGCCGAACACCCCGGGCAGATCGAAGGCTTGCTGCTGTACTCGACCACCCTGCGCTATGACGGCTGGAGCATCAACAAACTGGCGTTCCTCACCCCGTTGCTGATGAAAATCCCGTTCGGTGTGCATCTGTGCAGTTTCGAAGAAAAGCCGCCCTACGGGATCAAGAACGAGCGCCTGCGCGCCATCGTCGAACGCCAGATGAAAGAAGGCCAGAGCAGTCAGGCCGGTCTGCTGACCATGGAAGGCGTCACGGTACGGGAACTGCACCGGCTCAATGCCGTGGTGAAAAAACGCATGCCGTCGATCACCACGCCGGCGCTGGTGCTGCACTCCATCGAGGACGACATCACCAGCCGCTGGAACGCCGATTACGTCGAACGCACACTCGGCGGGCCGGTGACCAAGGTGCTGCTCGACGACTGCTATCACATGATCACCGTGGATTTGCAGTACCGCCGGGTCGTGGAGTTGAGCGCCGATTTCATCGAGCGCGGCGTCACGCAACCGGTCGTCATGGCCGATACGCCGTCACTGGAAACCCGGCAACTGGCTTGAGCAGTTGCAGCCGACTCGCCGACACAAGGAACCGACGTGATCACCGCTCAAGCCTTTTCAACGATCGAAGCGATCGACCGCTGCGCCTGGAATGACTGCTTTGCCGATGAGCTGGAAGACTGGGATTACTACCGCGCGGTAGAACGTGCAGGGATTGACGGTTTTCACTGGCGTTACCTGACGCTGCATGAAGACGGCCGAGTGATCGCAGCCGCCGTGGCGTTCACCACCGCCTACTCGCTGGACACCACGCTGCAGGGCACGGGCAAACGCGTCAGCCAATGGCTGCGCCGGTGCCTGCCCGGGCTGTTCGACATCCGTCTGTACGCCCTCGGCTCGCCGGTGGCCGAGCAATGCCATGTCGGTACCGCGTCGCAGGTTGATCAGGCGCGGCGCCCGGCGTTGCTCGCGCAATTGCTGGCGCTGGCAACAGAGGATGCCGATCAGCTCGGGATCGGCCTGTTCGCGGTCAAGGACGCCTCGCATCGCGACCGACAATGGCTGCAGGTCTGCGCCCAGGCCGGTTTGCAAAGCATGCCCGGCCTGCCCGGCGCCGAGCTCCCCATCACCTTCGCCTCGGTGGATGCGTACCTCGGCAGCCTCGGCAAATCCACGCGCAAAGACCTGCGCCGGACCTTGCGCAACCACGGCCCGCGCACGGAGTGGCGACGTTCGGTGCACGACGTGCTGCCGCGCATGATGGAGCTCTACGAAGCCACCCTCGCCCGCAGTGACCTGGCCTTCGAATGCCTGCCCGCCGCGTACTTTCGCGAAGTGCTCGCGCACCTCGACGAACGCGCGGCGTGCGTGCTCTATTGGCTCGACGATGAACTGGTGGCATTCAACCTGGTGCTGCTCGACGGGCGGCGGATGGTCGACAAGTTTTTTGCCCACGATCTTGCCCGTACCCGCGAATACAACCTTTACACCCGCAGCTGGCTGTTCAATGTCGACTACTGTATTGAACACAACCTGGCGATCTACGCGTGCGGGCAGGCCGGCTATGCCAGTAAGCTGCGCCTGGGTTGCTCGTTTGTTGGCAACACCGTGTTCTTCCGCCATCGCAACCCGCTGTTCGATCAACTGTTGCGTCTGGTGAAAATATTCGTTCGCCCGGATCGCTCCGATCCGGCCATGGCCGCTGCAATAAGCGAAATCCGATGATCAATGACCGCCGCACCACGCCCCGACCTTTCGCCCTTTCCGGCTGGAGCCTGCAACGCAAACTGGTGCTGGCGTTCTGGCTGGTGAGCGTGATTCCGACCATGATCGCGGCCGAACTGGCGGCCACCACGCTGTCGCAGATCTTCGACAGCAACGTGCGCATCTGGCTGCAGGAATCGTCGAAGATCGTCGAGGACGAGATCAGTGAAATCCTCCGTGACAACGCCCGGGCCGCGCAGTTGTTCATGCGCCACACCCGCCCGCCTGTCGACCGCCATTCCGCCCGACAAGACAAACTGACCGCCGACATCGCCGACTCGATGGGCATCGACGTCGTGGCGCTGATCCGCAACAGCGATCAAAAAGTGGTGTTCAGCACCGCCGCCGACGATATCGTCAGCCAGATCAGCACCGCACCGAAGGCGGTGCTGCAAACCCTGCAAGTGGGCGGCGTGGCCACCGGCACGGTGATCTCGACGTTCGAAACCGCTCAGGACGGCGTCGACTACAAAATGATCGTCGGCACTTATCTGGACAACAGCTTCCTGACCAGCGTTGCCGATGTGCATTCGCTGGACCTGCGCCTGTACCTGGCCAAGGGCGATGATTTCTCGGAGATTTTCTCCACCCAGCGTTTCCAGGATCATCCCCTGCAAGTGCCGGAAGACATCGAGCAGATCCTGCGCAAGACCAAAGGCCCGTACGAACAGTTCACCAATAACTACAGCGGCATCTACCGGCCGATCTTCAACGAGAACAGCCAGCTGCAAGGGGTGATTTTCAGTGGTCTGCTGCGCCACACCAGCCTCGTCGGTCTGGTCAATCAGAGCAACCTGTTCATCCTGATTTTCCTGCTCAGCTCGGCAGCCTCGCTGGCGGTCGGCTGGCTGGTCTCGCAACGCCTGACCAAGCCCTTGCGCGGTCTGGCCCGGGGCGTACAAGCGGTGATCGCCGGCGATTATCATCAGCGCCTGAGCGTGTACGGCGGCGACGAACTGGCCGAACTGAGCAGCACCTTCAACCACATGAGCCAGCGTCTGGAGGAGTTGCAGCATCTGGAGTCGCAACTGCGCCGCCGTGACCGCCTGCATGCGCTGGGCGAGGTCGCCATGGGCCTGGCCCATGAAATCCGCAATCCGCTGGGCATCATCAAGACCGCCACCCAACTGCTGCACCGGCGTGCCGATCTGCCGGAGACCGACCGGCGCCATCTGGAATACGTGGTCAAGGAAGTCAGCCGGATCAACGATTTGATCACCGAGTTCCTCGATTTCGCCAAACCCAGTGCGCCGATCCGCGCCACCCAGTCAGCACGGGCACTGGTGGATGAACTGGCCGGGTTCTGCGAGCCGGAACTGGCCAGCCACAAGATTGACCTGCACATCGACGACCAGGCGCCCGGCGCAACGATCTACGCCGATATCAAGCAACTCAAACAGGCCGGCCTGAACCTGATCGTCAACGCTATCGACGCCATGCCCGATGGCGGTCGCCTGACGCTGAGCATCGCCAGCGATGCGCACTACACCATCATCAGCGTCGCGGACACCGGCCAGGGGATAGAAGCCGACATGCTCGAGCGTATCTTCACCCCGTTCGTCACCACCAAGGCTTCGGGCACCGGCCTAGGCTTGGCGAAAGTGTTTTCGGTCATGGAAAACCACAACGGACGCGTGGAGTGCGTCAGTGAAAAAGATGCCGGCGCCACGTTCAGCCTGTACATTCCGGCCAATGGCGAAGACTTCGACGAGACTGACGATGACGCATAACATTCTGGTGGTGGACGACGAACCGAAACTCTGCGACCTGCTGGCCTCGGCCCTTGGTCAGAACGGCGTCACCGTGTTCACCGCCGGCAATGGCCTGCATGCGCTCAAGGTGCTGGAGAGCGAAGACATCGACCTGCTCATCAGCGACTGGCGCATGCCCGGCATGGGCGGTCCGCAGTTGTTGGCGGAAGTGAAAACCCGCTTTCCGCAGATGCCGGTGATTGTCATGACCGCCTACAGCACGGTGAAAAACGCCGTGGAATCGATGCGCAATGGCGCGTTCGATTACATTGCCAAGCCGTTCGACATCGACGAACTGGACATCACCGTCAGCAAGGCCCTGCAGTTTCGCGACATCCTCAAAGACAACCAGCGCATGCGCGCCGAACTCGACGAACATCAGCAGATCGACAGCCTGATCGGCGACAGCCCGAGCTTCCGCTGCGTGCTGCAAGCGGTGGACTCGGTCCGCGAAAGCACCGCCACCGTGCTGCTCAGCGGCGAGAGCGGCACCGGCAAGGAAATGGTCGCGCGGGCCATTCACAAACATGGCAATCGCGCCGACAAACCGTTTGTCGCGGTGAACTGTGCGGCGATTCCCGAAGGGCTGCTGGAAAGCGAGATGTTCGGCCACCGCAAAGGCGCATTCACCGGCGCCGTGGCCGATCGCATCGGGCGCTTTCAGCAGGCCGACAAAGGCACGCTGTTTCTCGATGAGATCGGCGAGATGCCGCTGGCGCTACAGGCGAAAATCCTCCGCGCCCTGCAGGAGCGGGTGATCGAGCCAGTGGGCGATACCAAGGAGCGCAAAGTCGATGTGCGGGTGATCGCCGCCACCAATAAAGACCTGCTGCAAGCGGTGGCGAACAAAGAGTTTCGCGAAGACCTCTACTACCGCCTCAACGTGTTCCCCATTCCACTGCCGGCGCTGCGCGAACGGGTCGAAGACATCGCACCGCTGGCCCGGCATTTCGCCCACACACTGGGCGCCGCTGCCGGCAAACGCATCAGTGGTTTCAGCGCGCAGGCCTTGCAGGCCATGACCCGCTATTCATGGCCGGGCAACATTCGCGAACTGCAGAACTGCGTCGAGCGCGCGACCATCGTCGCGTCCGCCAACCTCATCGAGGAGCACGATCTGCCGGCGTATCTGTTCGCTGCGCAAGCGTCTGACAGCAGCGGCCCGCTGAGCGACATCAACGGTGTGCCGGCGGACCTCGACGCAGCGCTGGCAGAAGTCGAGAAGGCTTACATTCTCGCCGCCCTGCAGCAGAGCAACGGCGTGCAGGCTGCCGCGGCGCAGTTGATCGGGATCTCCGAGCGCAGCTTCTGGTATCGCCTGAAGAAGCTCGGGATCCACGTCGACAAAATCGTACGTTGAGGCCAGCGCTTCAGCTGACCGTGCCGCCGCGGGCTTCACTCATGATCTGCCGGATCGCTCCGACAAAGGTGTCCACCGGCTGCCCGCCCGTGACCGCGTACTGACCGTTGAACACCACGGTCGGCACGGAACTCACGCCGCGTTGCAGCCAGGTTTGTTCTTCTTCGCGCACTGACTCGGCAAACTCGTCGGAGGCCAGAATCGCCGCCGCGCGCTGGCGGTCGAGACCGACGCTTTCGGCAATCTGCGTCAGTTGCGCGTGATCGGAAGGGTTGCCGCCGTCCGTGAAATACGCCTTGAACAGCGCTTCTTTCAACGGCAATTGCAAACCCTCAAGCCCCGCCCAATGCAGCAAGCGGTGGGCATCGAAAGTGTTGTAGATGCGGCTGTTGCCATCGGTGCGAAAGGCAAACCCGACGTCGGCGCCACGGGCGCGAATCGCCTCGCGGTTCTTCTGCGACTGCTCCGGGGTCGAGCCGTATTTCTCGCCGATGTGCTCGGTGATGTTCTGCCCCTCAGGGCCCATTTTCGGGTTCAGTTCGAACGGCTGGAAATGAATCTCGGCCTGCACTTCATCGCGCAGAATCTCCAGCGCCTGCAACAGGCCGTACAGACCGACGACGCACCACGGGCAAGACACGTCGCTGACAAAATCGATTTTCAAAGCGGAACTCATCACACACCTCGCGGACAGATCGCACATCGCGAAGTCTGAAAGATACACCTGTAGGAGCTGCCGAAGGCTGCGATCTTTTGATCTTCAAAAGCAAAAGATCGCAGCCTTCAGCAGCTCCTACAAGGGATGCATGCCAAGGTAAGCGTGAACCTGCTCGCGATAAGGTCGCCTCGGTTACAACAGATTCCCCGCCGCCACCGGCTCGATCTGCGCCCAGTGCGAGGTGTCTTCACGGTGCTCTTGCAAATACGGCAACACCGCCGCCAGCAACGGCGCCTTGAACGCTTCCTGAAAACGATGGGCCAGCCCCGGTATCAGTTTCAACTGACTGCCACGGATGTGCGCCGCCAGGTGCACGCCGTGCATCACCGGCAACAGCGGATCGGCCGTGCCGTGCACCACCAGCGTTGGCACGCGCAATTGATTGAGCAAGGCCACCCGGCTCGGCTCGGCCAGAATCGCCATGATCTGGCGCTTCACGCCTTCTGGATTGAACGCGCGGTCGTAAGCAATCGCCGCCTGATGCAGCAACGCCTGCCGGTCATCGGTCACGGCCGGGCTGCCGAGCGCCGCCAGCAAGTCAGCCTGTTGCTCCAGTGCAACCTCGCGATTCGGCGCACCACGGCGCGCCAGCAATTGCACCAGTGCCGCGCTCGGCGCCGGCAAGCCTTCGGCGCCGGAGCTGGTCATGATCAGCGTCAGGCTCTCCACCCGTTGTGGTGCCATCGCCGCCAGATGCTGGGCGATCATTCCGCCCATGCTTGCGCCCAGTACGTGGAACTGGTCGATGTGCAGCGCGTCCATCAGGCCCAGCGCATCGTCAGCCATGTCGGTCAGCGAATACGGGGCCGATACAGGCAAGCCGAGCTTGTAGCGCAGCACTTCAAACGTCAGGTTGGCCTCGGCCGGTGCCTGGCGCCAGGTCGACAAGCCAACATCACGGTTGTCATAGCGGATCACCCGAAAGCCTTGCTGACACAGCGCAACCACCACTTCGTCCGGCCAGTGAATCAACTGGCCGCCCAGGCCCATGACCAGCAACAGTGCCGGATCCGATGCACGGCCGATGCTCTGGTAGGCAATGCTCACTTGTTGCAGATCGACATGCTCGGTCGGCACGTTCACGTCACAACGCGCGGCCGCGAACGAAGGCGTACCGAATAACAACGCGACCAAAACAGCCGCGAGCGAAAAAAATCCCTTGATCATGAAAAACACCGAAACGCAGAACCCCAGTAGAGCGCGAGTCTGATGAAGTTTGTTCAAGCGCGCTGCCACAGTTGCGTGACAGTTTGATGAAGTTTGCCGAGCGGTCGTCAGCACCGTACAAAAAGCAACGCGATAACTATGTACCACCCGCCCCTGCCGTCCCTGACCTCTAATGGCGCGAACGCCGGTTTGCCCGGCCTTCACGCTCTTGGAGAGCCACTTTCATGTTCGACCAACTCTCGCAGCGACCGAGCGACTTCGGCCTCGCCTCCTCGCTATCCGCCGATCAGGACCTGAACCTGCTGTTGAGCGCCACGGCGCGCTGGCGCGATTGCCACGATCAGTGGCTTGAGCTCATGGCCCAGGATCCGCCCTCCATGCTCGATGAGCCGTGGTGGAATGCTCGGGCACGCGGCACCCGGGTGAGCCGCAAGGCCCACGCCATCAGCCTGTATCGCCAGCATTTCGAAGTGTCGAGCCTATGGGCACTCGCCGACGGCCTATTGAACGGCGAACAACTCAAAGCACTGCAGACGCTGATCGAGCCGACCGTGCAGACGACTGCCAGCGTGTCGGTCCAGCAACTGCGGCTCAAAGACGCGAATCAGCTGACGGTCGAGCTGTCCGGTGCGTTGCTCATCACCCTGAGCAGCGATCCGGCTGCGCACTGGCTGTACCTGCCGTCGTCCACCTTGGCCTGGATCAGCTTTACCGAGCGGCAGAAGTTGCAGGAATGGCTGATTGAACAGCAGCCACAATTGCTCGGTCAGCAGCGCCTGGAAACCACGGCCATCCGCGTTGAATACAGTGCGCTCGAAGCCCCGGCATTGACCAAAGGCGCCGAGGCGCTGCTGACGCAGTTCAAGCGCCTGGCACCAGACCGGCAACGTTGCGAAACCGTGCTCTCGTCGCCCCCGGAACAGCCGGCCATCGACGGGCAAGACCCTCTCGCGCCGTTCTACCAGCTCAGTCCCGACATTCCACTGGGCCAACGCCTCAAGGCCCTGAGCCTGCAACAGAGCGCACTGGAAAACCTGCTCGGCAGCGACTTTCAAGGTGACCGCAGCGACCCGCGTCTGCAACGCTTGAAACAACAGCTCGATACGCTCGAGGCTGCCGAACAGGCCAGCCATACGGCCGCCACGCAGTTGCTCAACCCCGCTAGCGACTTGCAGATGCTTGAACTGCGCCATAAGACCCACCCGCCATACACCGCGCTTCATCAGGCACGGCTGAGCGGTTTGCGCGCCGAAGCCCAATTGCAATTGACCCTGAACCAGATCAGCCCTGAAGAGCACCAATGGCTCGAATCCGTTCTGGATGCACCGGCTCAACCACGCCCGGACACAGTCGTGGTGGCGCGACTGGTCCTGGCAGCGAACGATACCGAGGGCGATCCCCATCGCCGGCAAACCGAGGAACTGGATGGCGTCCTGCTGTTCAGCCACCCCTCGGTATTGTCGCCAGCCTCCCAACAGAGCCTGCTGCTGTACTGGCCCGGGCGCTTCGGTGGCCTGCAGCGATTCGACTCGCGGCAGGCGCTGGAGGCGACGCTGTTCAAGGTTCAGGCCAACGATAAAACCCAGGCGCTGCAGCTGCTGGCGCTGAGCGGCGATCCGTTCGAGTACGCCTTGCAAATGCAGCTCTACGCCTGCGTTCAGGAAGCCGGGCAGATCCTCAGCGCCAATTCCCTTCCCGCGCGCGCGGCGCAACGCCAGTCGGCCCTGCAGGCGCTTCGCGAACAGGCGCTCGCTCGCCTGACGGTACCGGCTGCCCCCTCCCGGGACCTGACGTATTCGCACCTCGTCGAACAGAACCACAGCGCGGCATTGGCCAGGCGCCTGCCGTCGTGGTTGAGCGCGCTGCCACAGGAGCGACGCCAATCGCTCAAGTCCCTGCTCAGCGCCTACATCAAGGCAATCAAGCACTCCCACCGGTTAGTCGAGCGCGAACTGCCACCGCGCGACACCTTCAGCCGCCGGGCGATCTTCGCTTATCTGCAAAAGGCCTTCGACCTGAGCGCCAACGTTGAGGTGCTGCTGGATATTCCCGACAGCACATCCTGGCGCAAAGAACTCATCGCCGCCCCGGCGCCCGGGACGCCGCAGCGCAACAGGCTGATCGCCAGTGCACAACGCAGCAAGCTGGCGCTCGCCGATCTGCTGCAAGGCAACATCGATCAATCGATGTGGTGGCGCCTGTCGTTCATGCAGGTCGAGGTCAGCGGTGCAGTCGCCACGGAATGTCGCACCGTCAAAGCGGCAATCAACCAGCCGTGGCTGCGCACACTCGTGACCGATCAGGATCTGGCCGGCCAATACGAAACACTGATCCGTGAGACGTTTCTCGGCCCGCCGGGGGAATCGGCCTTCAACCATCAATATCGCCGTGAGTGCCTGAGCGAACCCTTGCGGCTGATGCTCAAACTGCAAGGCGAGTTCGCGCGGTTACAAGGTGAGATCAACGCTAATGGCCAGCAAATCCTCGACATCGCCATCGATGCCGACAGTCGCGCGGCCTACACAGCCAACGGCCGGCGCATCGTGTTGCTGCCGGCGCACTTGAGCGCAGGCGGCGACGACACGCACGCGCAAGGGCCCAGCACACTGGCGGGCATTACCTTCATCGAGGAACAGATCAGCGGGCAGACGCTGCTGTACCTGCCCGACAGCCCTGACGGGGTATTTCTGCGCCAGTTCGACAGCCTCGAAGCGGCGCGCAAGGCGCTGTACAACCTGTGCCTGAAAAGCGCCATGCCCGCGTATCTGGCCGGACGGGCCGTCACTGGCGAGTTTGACCGGCATGTCAGCCGGATCAATCAGGCGCAGCTGAAAAACTTCGACACGATCATTGGCACGGGTCAGGCCTGGCCGGCCAGCACGTCGCTGGCCGCGCACCTGCTCAACGTGCACATGGGACGATTGCTCAAGGCACATCGCGAGACCTCGCGCTCCAACGACGCGTTGTACCTGGAGGGCGTCGCATTGAAATGCGGGGCACTCTTCAACTACCTGAAAATGGCCCTGGGCATGCTGCCCTTTGTCGGCAGCGCCATTGCCCTGTACGACGCCTGGAACAGCGCGAACATGGCGGTGGCGGCCTTTCTGCGGGGCGAGGTCGGACATGGCCTGGCCGAAGTCGAAGCGGTGCTGCTGTCGCTGATCGATGCCGCCATGGACACGCTGCCCGGCACCAGCGCTGCCGGCAGCGTCCGTTCGCTGACCCGCCTGCGCCAGTTGAAGACACTGGGCAAACGCCCTGCCAGCCTGGTCGCCGCGACACAACGCCGGGCGCGATACTCACTGGAGCGCTTTCAGGGTTACGAGTATGAACGGCCAATCTCCCTCGCCGGCCTGCAGCCGGGCAGCGAAGGCATTTATCGTCAGGTCTATCGCCATGCCGACGGCGACTTCATCCTCAGCCACGGGCGCATCTACCGCGTCGAACTGAGCCAGAACCCGCCGCAATGGCGCCTGAGCGGCACCCGCACGCGCACCTACAAGCAACCTGTCGCACTGGATGAAGCGGGCCACTGGAACAGTCACTACGCGGTCTACGGCACAACGATCGCCGGCGGCGGTGTCGGCGGTGGCGCGGTACTCGGGCACGTGGCCGACGGCCTCGACCCACTGTGGCCTGCCGCCATTCGGGCCTTGTTGCCGCGCTGGTGGGTTGATCGACAACTGCGCCGCCAACTGACCCTGACCCACAGCATCGACGCCAGCACCCGGCGCCTGGATACCCAGACCCGAAACTCCAACCAGTTGCTGGAGCAGTACCAGGGCCTGACCGTCGCCGAGCGCAAACCGTTGCAAACCAAGGTCGATGCGGCGTGCATCAACGACATCGATACCGTCGAAGCCGTGTATCACAATCTCTCCGAACTGCTGCCCATGAGCCACGGCAGGCGACGCGTACAGATCGAAGACTTTCAGAGCCGCTGCGCGTGGGTCGCCACCGACCGCACCATCCAGCGTCTCAATGTGTCCCGGGCCAGGCTGCTGGACTATCTGAGCACGATTGACGAACTGGTCGCACAATCCGACGCCATCCCGTTTACCGAGACCGCAGCGCATCTGGAACTGGTCACCCGCCGAAAAGCGGTGCGCAAGCAGTTCCTGAAAGAGTTCGATCACCTGCGCGCGTGCACCGAAGAAGCCAACCGGTGGAATGCCCGCATCACCAACCGGAGCCAGAGGGCGAAGATGGCCGAGAACGTGGCCGCGCTTAATCAGCACCTTGGCGAGGCCACCTACGACTATCTGAAAACCACCCACATTCTGGAGCTCATCACCCATTACGATGCCGTCGATGATTTATCCTGGACCTACTTTCAGGTGCAGATGAAGAAGGCCCGAACCAAGGTCGGTCGCACACTGCTGACCCAGCATTATCTGCCCGAGGTTCAGGCCAGCGCGGCGCAGCGCAATCGCGTACTCGAAGAGTGCCTTGAGACCTACGCCGGGTTCCGTCGCCAGTTGAATGCCTGGCGCATTGGCTATCCGCAGCATCTGGACCTGGAACAGGTCACGCCGTTTCTCGACGGGCTAAGCAAGATCGAAGCCCATGCACGACAGGCCATCAAGAGTCGCCAGCCGATCAAACCCAAGGCGAGCGGCAACAGGCAACTGTTCGAAACCGAAGACAATCAATTGCTGATCGGCACCCAGACCATCGATGCCGTCACCCGACAACGACGCTTCACCGTCGAAGGTCTCGACGGCTATCGGGAAACCTGGCTGCCGCGTTCGAGCGGCAAATACCTCCTGCAGACCGAACCGACCGTCACGGCGTCCGCCGCGCCGACCGATGTTCAATCACTGCTCAAGGAAGCGCGCAAACGCCTCGCCAGTGTTGCGGCCTACCGCAACAAAGTCATGGGCTACGCCCGGCAGGACATGCTGCCCGTGGACCTGGAACACGTGTTGAGCAGTGAGGCGCTGGAACTCAGTACCCGGGCGGACTCCATCGAACGGTTGTCACCCGACGAATCGCTGGTGCTGCAATTGAATGCCCAGGCTCAGGAACTGCGCAGCGCCGGCCGGACACTGCGCATCGAGCAATCGATGCGCAGCCACACCCCGACTGAAGGCTATCTGGACTACCTGATACAGCAACAGGTGGTCGACATCCGCAAAGAAGGTGGCCTGCGCGCATTGGGTAAGCGTCCCGACGGGCGCAAGGACTTCCTGCAGGAATACGAAGTGCGCGACCTCAGCAGCAATCCGCCGCGCACCTTGTGGTATGCGCACTTCCACTACACCTCGGACAAGGTGCCGTTCGAGGACTTCGTCAAAGCCCACTTGAAGTTGCCGCAGCAACGCAACCTCGGTCTGCAGTGGCAGCAGGCGCAAGCGGCCGGCGGCGCTCAGGTTGAAGCGATCTGGCGCGGTGACATCGGCAAACCGCTGGGCAAACGCCTGTTTTCAGCGCTGTAAGCCAGACACAGCGGAGCACACCCTCGTGCTCCGCTGTTTTTTTGTGGATCGACAGCGCCCACAACATGAGACAAACTCACCACATTCGCTTTAATCACAAATTTTCCTCATGGGGCCAGCCGTGCTTGAAATCCGTCATCTGAAAACCCTGCACGCCCTGCGCGAAGCCGACAGCCTGGTGGACGCCGCCGACCGCCTGCACCTGACCCAGTCGGCGCTGTCCCACCAGTTCAAGGAGCTGGAGGAGCGCATGGGCATGCCGTTGTTCGTGCGCAAGACCAAACCGGTGCGCTTCACCAGCGCCGGTTTGCGCCTGCTGCAACTGGCCGATGCGACCTTGCCGCTGCTGCGCGCCGCCGAACGCGACATCAGCCGACTGGCCGGTGGCACCGCCGGGCGCCTGCACATGGCGATCGAGTGCCACAGCTGCTTCCAGTGGCTGATGCCGACCATCGACCAGTTCCGCGACGCCTGGCCTGAGGTTGAACTCGACCTGGCCTCGGGCTTCGCTTTCGCCCCGCTGCCGGCGCTGGCCCGGGGCGATCTGGACCTGGTGGTGACCTCCGATCCGCTGGACATCGTGGGCATCACGTACGTGCCGCTGTTCACTTACGAAGCGATGCTCGCCGTCGCCAACCAGCACCCGCTGGCGAGCAAACCGTACATCGTCCCCGAAGACCTGCTGACCGAAACCCTGATCACCTACCCGGTGGAACGCGATCGGCTGGACATCTTCACCCGCTTCCTCGAACCGGCCGACATCGAACCGGCGCAAGTGCGCACCTCGGAACTGTCGGTGATGATGATGCAACTGGTCGCCAGCGGCCGTGGCGTGTGCGGCATGCCGCACTGGGCGCTGCATGAATACAGCTCGCGCGGCTATGTGAAGGCCAAGCGGCTGGGCGAGAAAGGTCTGTTTGCCACGCTGTACGCGGCGATTCGTGCGGACATGCTCGATGCGCCGTACATGCGCGACTTCCTGCTCACCGCCAAGGACACGTCGTTCTCGACCCTGGACGGGGTCAGCGCCGTTCGCTGACGCTGCGATCTTTGGCTCTTAAACAGCGCTGTTTAAGCAACACCTCCAGACACTCTCGCAGGCTACACAACCTTGCGCCGTTGCCTACGGCTACGCCAGAATCCGCCGGCTTGTGCACCTGTGGCCCGCTCTCTATCGTGGATCGGTCGCTGACTCATTCAGCGATCGGGTTTAGCGACTCGAATGGATACAGGCGCTACAGCACTCCAGACTCCTTTGCAGGATGGTCGTTCTGCAATTGACGCTATGGTGGCTGTGCGCGGGAGGCCTTCGGGCCTGCCGGGTTCCTGTACCCCCGGTTCGCTAACCTGCGTACAGCCACCACCATAATTTGTTTAGCGACAACTCATGGTGGGTAACCCAGGTCAGGAGATTCGCCATGTTCAAGGTCACGCCCAACCCGCCGGATTCAGACCCGGTCTCCCCTTATGCATCCATCGATTCCAGAAAACTCCACGAAGCCGCCGACCGCGCCCTCGACCATTACCTCAAGCCGCCCACGCCGCCAGACCTCAACCGCAACCCCAGCACACTGTTCCACGTCGCCCCCGGCGCCGATAACGAAAGCCTGCTGGTCCACGCCTGTGAGTCGCTGGCCTCGGCCAGCGTGATGCTCAGCGATTTCGCCGGGTTGCTGGACACGCCGTATCGCAACACGTTGCTCGGCATTCAGCAGGTGGTGATGCTCGGGGAACTGGCGGTGAACCGGGTGCTCGACAACCTCGATCCTCCAGCCTGAAACACACCTGCCCATGTGGGGTCAGCGTGCAGTCAGAGCTGGCGCCACATGTGGATCTTGTCGAAGTAGTCTTCACCGACCCGCACCGCCAGCGGCTCAAGGCCGAACTGGATGAAGCCGCAACGCTGATACAGGTTGAACGCGGCATCGTTGCCGGCGGTGACCGTGAGCTGGATGACTTTCAGCGCGGGATGCTGCTGCGCTTCGGCCAGTGCGGCTTGCACCAGTTCATGACCCAGGCCGTGCTGACGAAAATCCGCCGACACGTACATGCCGAACAGCGTCGCCTTGTGGCGCGCCTTCTCACGGGGTTCGAATGCCAGGCCGACAATGCCGGCCAAGGTGCCCGCCTCGAATGCCCCCAGCACCACATCGAGCTTGCTGGTCAGGCGCGCTTCCCACCAGCTCAACGGCATCACCGCGCGTTCACGCACGCTGGAGGTGAACGCCTGCGGATGGCGGTCGTAGGCCTCAAGCATCAACTCGCGGTAAGCCAGGGCGTGGCTGGCATCCAGCCGTTCGATCCACATGCTCAGGCCGTCCGGCGTTGTTCAAGCATCAGCCGCACCGCCAGGCCACCGAGCACCAGGCCCATGAAGTAGCGCTGGATGGCCAGCCACGTCGGGTTACGCACGAACCATGAGGCAATGCCTGCCGCAAACAACGCGATCAGCAGATTGACGCTGAAACTGACGCTGATCTGGGTCAGGCCGAGGATGATGCTCTGGGTGAACACCGAACCGTGTTCCGGGGTGATGAATTGCGGAAACACCGAGAGGTAGAACACCGCAATCTTCGGGTTCAGCGCACTGGTGAGAAAGCCCATGGTGATCAGTTTGCGTGACGAGTCCGGCGGCAATTGCTGCGCTTCGAACGGCGAGCGCGCGCCGGGTTTCAGTGCTTGCCAGGCCAGCCACAGCAGGTACAACGCACCGGCCCACTTGAGCACTTCATAAGCCAGCGGCACCGCCAGAAACACTGCGGTCAAACCCGCCGCCGCAGCGAACATGTGCACAAAGAATCCACTCACCACACCGAGCAACGACGTCACCCCGGCCTTGCGTCCCTGACAGATCGAACGCGAGATCAGGTAAATCATGTTCGGCCCCGGCGTCAGTACCATCAACAACGCAGCGGCGGCGAAGATCAGCAAGTCTTGAAGCGGGATCATGGCAATGTCCTTTGCGTGAACGGTCAGACGAGCGCGGTGAGCGAGTTGCGATAAAACGGCAGGATCAGGTCACGTGTCAATGGCGCCAGAACCACAGCAGGATCAATGGCCGGATCGACCCAGAGCACTTCCTCGATTTCGGCGGCCGGCGTGACATCGGCGTCGATGGTCAGCTGAAAGATCTCGGCCTGAACGACACACCCCGGCTCGTTGGCCGCCGGCGCCGAGAACTGGCCGAGAAAAGCCGCCTGCGCCGGATCGATCTGCAGGCCCAGCTCTTCTTCCAGCTCCCGGGCCAGCGCGTGTACCGGCAACTCATGCGCCTCGATCTTGCCGCCCGGTTGCATGAACGCCGTGGTGCCGCGCTTGCGCACCAGCAGGGTCTGGCCTTTGGCGTTGAGCAACAGCGCGGCGGCAATACGGATGAGGCCGGAAGGTGGAGCGGAAAAAGTCGACATGCAAGACAAGCCTTTGGCGCAAAAACGGCAAGCATCACATGCTTGCCGTTACCGAGCAAAGCCACGGTTGGCGATCTTACGTCGCTTCCTGAAAATCCATCTCCGGCGGCTGCCGCCGAAACCCGCCAGTGAGCACCGCCAGATAAACCACGCCAATCGCCAGCCAGCTCAGGCCCAGATACACCGCCAGGTGATCCAGGCTGACCATCAGCCACAAGTCCGCGACCAGCCCGATCAACGGGAAGACCAGGAACAGCACGAGCTCGCGCAGGCCCTTTTTCTCACCACCGATCCAGTAGTGAAAAATCACCGACAGGTTGACCAGGCTGAACGCCAGGAACGCGCCGAAGTTGATGAACGAGGTCGAGGTGGTCACGTCGAGTTTCAGGGCCAGCAACGCCACCACCGCACACAGCAGGATGCTGTTGACCGGCGTGCCGAAGCGCGCATGCAGGGTGCCGAAGAACGACTTGGGCAACACGCCGTCGCGGCCCATCGCAAACAACAGGCGCGAACCGCTGGCCTGGGCGGACAGCCCCGAAGCGAACTGGCCGACGATCAGGCCGATGAGGAAGATCGAGACGAACAGGTCGCCGCCGATATTGCGCGCGATTTCATAGGCCGCCGAGTCGACGCTGGCGAACTGCAGCGACGGGTGCGCGATCTGCACGAAGTACGACACCCCGACGAAGATCAGCCCGCCGATCAGGGTGATCAACATGATTGCGCGTGGAATGGTGCGGCGTGGGTCGCGGGTTTCTTCGGTCAGCGTGCTGACGGCATCGAAACCGAGAAACGAATAACAGGCGATGGCCGCGCCGCTCATGATCAGCGGCATCTGCATGTCGCCGTTGAAAAACGGTTTGATCGACCACAACGGCGTACTCGCATCGCCGCCGACGTAGTGCACGCACAGGGCAACGAAGGCGATCAGCACCAAAAATTGCACCAGCATCAGCAAGGCGTTGATGCCGTTGGCCAGTTTCAGGCCGATGACGTTGATCGCGCTGGTGATGCCGATGAACGCCAGCACCCAGATCCACTGCGGAATCGACGGGAACGCCGACGCCAGGTACGCGGCGCCGATCAGCCAGATCGCCATCGGCAGAAACAGGTAATCGAGCAGCACCGCCCAACCGGCGATGAAGCCGAGCTTGGGGCTGATCGCCTTGCGCACGTAGCTGTAGGCGGAACCGGCCACCGGGAACGCGGCGGCCATGCGTCCGTAGCTCAGGGCGGTGAAGAACATCGCCACCAGTGCCGCCAGATACGCGGCCGGCACCATGCCGGCGGTGGATTGCGCGAGGATGCCAAAGGTGCCGAGGACAATGATCGGCGTCATGTAGGCGATGCCGAACAGCACCACCGACCCTAATGACAGGGTACGTTGCAAACGAGCCATGAGCGACTTACTCCGAATTTTATTGGATTTATGGCAGAGCCGAGTTCGGCGAATGTTTCGGTTCTTTTTGTTGTTCGGGTGTTGCTGAGTTTTATGTTCGATTTGAAATCCCTTCCCCCTCACCCCAGCCCTCTCCCCCAGGGGGTAGAGGGGGGAAAGGGAGACAATCTCCATGGATTTCAAATCCTGAGTTCGACTCGAATTCGCAGTTTCAAATCCTGAGTTCGACTGGGTCCTTCAGGTCGGTGTATCTCGAACAATCAACTCGGTCAGTCCCCTCTCCCCCTGGGAGAGGGTTAGGGTGAGGGCATCGATCAATGATGTGGAATCAACAATTCGCGAACACCATCGCTGCGCTCCAGCACCTCCCCCGGCAGCTTCAAGCGCTGGTCATCCAGATAGCGGTAATCCTTGCGCGCAATCCCCAGTCGAGCGAAGTCCAGCTCGACGCTGAACGTTCCTTCTTCACGCCCCGCCTCGAACAGCAACGTCCCCAGCGGATCGACCAGCGCACTGCCGCCGGCGAACATCAAGCCGTCATCCCCGGCCTCGACGCGGTTGACCATCAGCGCGAACGCCTGATTCTCCTGGGCGCGGGCGGTGATTGCGGTGCGGTGGGTCGGGGCGTACGGGTCCATGTTGCCGTTGGTCACGATCAGCAACTCGGCGCCCAGTTGCGCCAGGGCGCGGGCGGACTCGGGGAATTCGATGTCGTAGCAGATCAACAAGCCGACCCGCACCCCGTTCCACAGGCACGTGGCATAGCGGTCGCCCGCCTCGAACACGCCGCGATCCGAAGCCCAGAGGTGGGTCTTGCGGTATTTCAGGGCGATGCCTTCGGGGGTGATCAACAGCGTGGTGTTGTAGAAGCGACCGTTGTCGTGCTCGGCCATGCCAATGACCACGGCGATGTTGCGCTCGCGGGCGGCGGCCAGCACCGCGCTGACGGTCGGGCCGTCCACCGGCTCGGCGATCTGCGCCACGGTCTCGGCCGTCGGGAAGCCCATCAGGTGGGTTTCCGGGAACACGATCAGTTGCGTGTCGGCCGCGCAAGCCGCAATCGCCGCGAGGGCGCGTTCGAGGTTGTACGCGGTGCCATTGTCACGGCCCGCCAATTGGGCGAGTTCGACTTTCATGAGAATTCCTTGTGATGGGCAGCGGGCGCCGAAAGATTGCCCGGTGGCTGTCTGTGGGCCAGTATGCGCAGCAAGCAACCGGCCAGGGAATCACGCGGCCGGGGTAACCCGATAGGGGTAGTTCATGTCCGTTTCGTTTGATGACATCACCTGGCACCGCGCCGTCGGCCAATTGATCGACGCGCTCGACAAGCCGAATTTCTGGGCGCAACTGGTGCGTTTGCTCGATCAGTACGTGGCGTTCGATAGCTGGGTGGCGCTGCTGTTCAGCGCCGATCAGCACCCGCAGGTCTTCGCCGAATGCCCCGGCGAGGACGGCAGCCCCGACCAGCTGTTTCAGGATTATCTGCGCGGGTTGTACCTGCTCGACCCGTTCTACATCGCCTGCCGCGAGCAGTCGCGCACCGGTCTGTACCGCCTGTCGGAGGTGGCGCCGGAGCATTTCGAGCTGACTGAGTATTACCAGCGATACTTTCGTCTGAATGTGGTCGCCGACGAAATCCAGTTCAATTGCCAGCTCGAAGGCGAGCGCACGCTGTGCCTGTCGCTGGGCAGTGAAAAACGTTTCACTGGCGAACAGATTGCCGTGCTGTCTTTGATTCAGCCGTGGGTGCTGGGTTTGTTGCGCCAGCGCCTGCCCTACGAGATCAACGAAACCGTGGCCCTCGCTGCCGCGCCTGCGCCGGCCGACTGGCGAGTGCAACTGGAGGCGTCGGTGCAGCAACTCAAGGGCGCGCAACTGACGGCCCGGGAACTGGATGTCGGGCGCTTGATGCTCAGCGGTTGCTCCAGTAAAGAAATCGCCCGTAAGCTGGAAATCTCCGTAGAAACCGTGAAAGTCCATAAGAAACACATGTACAGCAAGCTGGGGATCAAATCCCAGTCGGAGCTGTTTTCGATTTTTCTCCAGGCGCAGAACGCCTGAAACGCCTCGGCACGCGGGAGAGCCCTGCGGCTTGGAATCCCCTGTGGCGAGGGAGCTTGCTCCCGCTCGACTGCGCAGCAGTCGCAAACCTGGACACGCGATGCCTCAGACAGACCGTGACAGACAAGTTTGGGGCTGCTGCGCAACCCAGCGGGAGCAAGCTCCCTCGCCACAAGAGCAAGCCAGTCTGCGCGCCATGGGTAACCATTGAGTCCGAACCAAGGAAACCGTATGAGCCTGTCACTCCTGAGCCGCTACGCCTTCTTTGCCGTCTGCGTGATTTTCACCCTCGCCAGCCTGCCTTTTCTTGAACACGACTGGCTGTGGCCGATCACCGCCGTGACCGCCGTGCTGAGCCTGCTCGGTGTGTTCGACCTGCTGCAGAGCCCGCACGCGGTGCGCCGCAACTACCCGATCCTGGGCAACATCCGCTATCTGGTCGAAGCGATCCGCCCGGAGATCCGCCAGTACCTCCTCGAATCCGACAGCGACGCCCTGCCCTTCTCCCGCGCCCAGCGCTCGCTGGTCTATTCGCGAGCGAAGAACGAAACCGCCGACAAACCGTTCGGCACGCTGATCGACGTGTATCAGTCCGGCTTCGAATTCATCGGCCACTCGATGCGCCCGGCACCGTTGAGCGATCCGAGCAGTTTCCGCGTCACCGTCGGCGGCCCGCAGTGCACCCAGCCGTATTCGGCCTCGGTGTTCAACATCTCGGCGATGAGCTTCGGCTCGCTCAGCGCCAACGCCATCCGCGCGTTGAACCAGGGCGCCAAGCTCGGCAACTTCGCCCATGACACCGGCGAAGGCAGCATCAGCCCCTACCACCGTGAACACGGCGGCGACCTGACCTGGGAACTGGGCAGCGGCTACTTCGGCTGCCGCACCAGCGACGGCCGTTTCGACCCGGAGCGCTTCGCCACCCAGGCGCAGAACCCACAGGTGCGGATGATCGAAATCAAGATGAGCCAAGGCGCCAAACCGGGCCACGGCGGGATCCTGCCCAAACACAAGGTGACCCAGGAAATCGCTGACACCCGCGGCATCATGATGGGTGAAGACTGCGTCTCGCCGTCACGTCACAGCGCGTTTTCCACGCCGATCGAGATGATGCATTTCATCCAGCAACTGCGTGAACTGTCCGGCGGCAAACCGGTGGGTTTCAAGTTCTGCCTCGGTCATCCGTGGGAGTTCATGGGCATCGCCAAGGCCATGCTGGAAACCGGCATCCTGCCGGACTTCATTGTGGTCGACGGCAAGGAAGGCGGCACCGGCGCCGCACCGGTGGAGTTCACCGACCACATCGGCGTGCCGATGCGCGAAGGCCTGTTGTTCGTGCACAACACCCTGGTCGGCCTGAACCTGCGTGACAAGATCAAACTCGGCGCCAGCGGCAAGATCGTCAGCGCCTTCGACATCGCCAGCGTGCTGGCCATCGGCGCCGACTGGGCCAATTCGGCACGCGGCTTCATGTTCGCCATCGGCTGCATCCAGTCGCAAAGCTGCCACACCAACAAATGCCCGACCGGCGTCGCCACTCAGGACGCCCTGCGCCAACGCGCCCTCGTCGTCCCGGACAAGGCCCAGCGCGTTTACAACTTCCACCGCAACACGCTCAAGGCGCTGGCAGAAATGCTCGCCGCCGCCGGCCTTGAACACCCGTCGCAACTGTCGGCCAAGCACCTGGTGCGGCGCATGTCGGCGACCGAAATCAAACTGTTCTCGCAGCTGCATGTGTTTCTGAAACCGGGGGAATTGCTCACCGGGGAAGTGAATGGCGAGTTCTATTCGCGGATGTGGCAGATGGCGCGGGCGGACAGTTTTGAGCCACAGGAAGTGGCGGCGGCATGATGAGCGATGCGCCAGCCTGATCGACAGGCTGGCGCCTCAGGATCGTTGCTGGCGAAACAGCACGAAGCGGAAAAAGCAGTACCCCAACGTCAGGTTGAGCGCGGTAAACACCGTCACCGTCAGCAACCCATTCCAGCTGCGCGTATCGGCCATCGAGCCAATCGCGAAGCTTGCGCCCCCCATCCCACAGATAAACAGCAAATAGCCGAACACCGATGTCTTGCCGTCGAATGTGTAGAGCATATTCACGTAAATCGAAAAGGCCGCCGCCACACAAAAAGCAGCCAGATTGCTCGCGGCCTGACTCAGCCCGGCAGCACTGCACAGGACAAAAAAAATCTGCCAGTGGATAAGTGCATCGGCAATTCCAATCACGGTCAGCGCAGGAAATCCCTTCATAACGGTTCCTCGCCATGGCTTCGTCCGGCTGACGTTGAAACTAGGGCATGAACCTGCGGCGGTCTACTGTCAGAAATTACAGGTGCGCCTTGGATTGCGACGGACGGTCAGCTTTACCACTGCAACAACCTGCCGCTTGCGGGGGTTAGTATCGCTCTTGCAGACCGGCGCTTGACGCACCTGCAGCCCCCATGAAAAAGCCCCGACCAATTGGCCGGGGCTTCTTTATGAGCGCACGTTCAATTTACGAAACCGAACGCACCGCACCTTGCGATTCACCGGTCGGCTGCAGCTTGAACACGTAGAACAACACGGTCAGCAGCACCAGGAACGCTGGCCCCACGTACAGCGCCACGCGGGTGTCCGGGAAGTACGCCATCAGGCCGACCACCAGCACCAGGAACGCCAGTGCGAAGTACGAACTGACCGGGTACAGCCACATCTTGTATTTCAGGCCGGCTCGTTCGCTGGCGCTCAGGCCTTTGCGGAATTTCAGTTGCGCCAGCAGGATCATCACCCAGGTCCAGATCGCGCCGAAGGTGGCGATCGAGGTCACCCAGACGAAGACTTTCTCCGGCACCAGGTAGTTGAGCAGCACGCCGATCAGCAAGGCGAAAATCGACAGCAGCAAGGCCCGGCGTGGCACGCCGTTGGAGGTCTTGGCGAAGCCCGCCGGGGCCTGGCCGTTCTGCGCCAGGCTGTAGAGCATGCGCCCGGTGCTGAAGATGCCGCCGTTGCACGACGACAGCGCCGCGGTGATGACCACGAAGTTGATGATGCCGGCGGCGGTCTTGATCCCCAGACGCTCGAAGGTCATCACGAACGGACTGCCCTGGGTGCCGATTTCGTTCCATGGGTAGATCGACAGAATCACGAACAGCGCGCCCACGTAAAACAGCAGGATGCGCCAGAACACCGAGCCGATGGCGTCGGGAATGGTCTTCTGCGGGTTCTTCGCTTCACCGGCGGTCAGGCCGATCATCTCGACACCGAGGTAGGCGAACATGACCATCTGCAGCGACATCAGCACACCGGTCACGCCGTTGGGCATGAAGCCGCCGTGGGCCCAGAGATTGGAAATCCCCAGCGCCACGCCGTCGTTGCCGAAACCGAACGCGATCACGCCGATGCCGCCGATGACCATGGCGATGATGGTGACGATTTTGATCAAGGCGAACCAGAATTCGAACTCACCAAAGGCTTTTACCGCGATCAGATTGATCGAGCCCATGCTGACCAGCGCCGCGAGCGCCCAGATCCAGCGCGGTACATCGGGGAACCAGATGCCCATGTACACGGCGACGGCGGTGATTTCCGCGACGCAGGTCACCAGCCACAGGAACCAGTAGTTCCAGCCGGTGAGAAAGCCCGCGAGCGGGCCGAGGTAGTCCTGGGCGTAGCGGCTGAACGAGCCGGCCACCGGGTTGTGCACGGCCATTTCACCGAGGGCGCGCATGATGACCAGGATCGCCAGACCGCCGAGAATGTAGGACAGCATGATCGCCGGACCGGCCATTTCAATGGCCTTGGCCGAACCCAGGAACAGGCCGACACCGATACAGGCGCCGAGCGCCATCAGGCGGATATGCCGTTCACCGAGTTCGCGTTTGAGCGGGCCGCCGTGAGCGGTCTCGCCATGGGGCAGGTGATTGCCGACTGGCATAGGGATACAACCTCGTCTTGTTATTGGATATGACCACCGAGTATCGAAGCGTCGACCGATAGGCCTCAGCCTCCCGAAACCGCGCCAGCCTCGTGGGCAAACGCGTCTCGCAGGTCCCAACCTGCAAGATCAGCGGGGCGTGCAGTATAAAAAGCTTGTGACAGGGCTTTTCACTCTATAAACCACAACATTCAGCGGGAAGTCTGGGCAATAAGCCGGTTTACGGAGAGGCATTACCTGGACTCCGTAGGATTTTTCCCCACTAAAAAGGCCGGCGAGTATTGCACAGCGTTGGTGCATCGTCATGCCCCTGCGTGGGTGGAATTGCGTGGATGATAGCTCTAGCACAGCTGTTTCGATGAACTTGACTGTCTACTCCCCCCTGTGGCGAGGGAGCTTGCTCCCGCCCGGCTGCGCAGCAGCCGCAAAACCTCGGTACACGGTAATTCAGTTACACGGTGGTTACAGGGATTGGGACCGCTACGCAGTCCAGCGGGAGCAAGCTCCCTCGCCACAGAAGGCGCGACATCTGGATACTTTCAGAAACTTCGTACAGTCATCGCAGACCCACCTCTTGAATGAGGCGACTAGCGTGAATCAGGATTGAAATCACAAAGGACGCGACGGAATGCGTAAACATCTACATTCACATAGGCTACGCCGAGGGCGCTATTCGGAATCGGGGCGTGCCTATCTGATCACTGCAGTGGTGTATCAGCGCCGCAGGATATTCAGCGATTGGCAGGTAGGCCGTTTATTGGTAGCGGAGCTCAGGCGAGCTCATGATCAGCGATGGATCGACTCGATCGCCTGGGTGGTGATGCCTGATCACCTCCACTGGTTGGTCCAGCTGGAAGCAATGCACATGGAAGGCCTGATGCAAGCGGTGAAGTCCCGAAGCACATTGTCGATCAATCGCGCCCTGAATCGAAAAGGCGCTTTCTGGCAAACCGGTTATCACGACCGCGCCATACGCGACGATGAGGACTTGAAGCCGTTTGCCCGTTACATCATCGCCAATCCGCTGCGGGCTGGCCTGGTGGAAAAAATTGGCGACTATCCACTTTGGGACGCCTGCTGGCTTTAAAGCTCCCGCTTCCCCTGTGGCGAGGGAGCTTGTCGAATCGTCGCACCGCCCCGTTCGGCGGCGAAGCCGTCGCAATACTCGCGCACGCTGTGTTTCAGACAAATTGCGACTACAGGGATTGGGACTGCTGCGCAGTCCAGCGGGAGCAAGCTCCCTCGCCACAGGTACAGTTTTGTTCAGACGATTGCCCCCGCACTTTTTCTTCCCCATCCCCAACCACCGTCTAAGCTTCAGTCAAGTCCGATCAATCTGCGTGAATGGATCAATCGACTATGGGCGCTTTGTGGCAAACCGATTCGAGTAAAGCCGTGGTTCCGACTGAACGTGTGGATGAAGCGCCTATCTCCAAAAAAAAACGCCGCAACCGGCATGGCTGGAAGGCGTTCTGGTTATTGCTGGTGATAATCGCCATCGTGGTGGGGCTGGCCGCGAGCAAGGAGATGCGCACCTCGCGCTTTCAGTCCCGGGAGCTGAGCCAATACGCCGCCTCACTCAAGTATCAGCTCGAACCCGGTCCCAGCGAAGCGATCCGCTACCCGGGCAACGGGCCGTTCGATCTGCGCCTGGGCTACAGCTCCCTCGATGAATTTTTGCCACGCCTGCTCAAGCGCGATTATGTGATCACCGAACAGACCCGGTTCTCCCCAGCGCTGCTCAGCTACACCGACAAAGGCCTGTTCGTGCCCTACTCGGAAAAAATCCAGGCCGGGCTGTCGATCACCGATTGCCGCGCCGCGCCGTTGTATCAGTACAAGTATCCGCAGCAGCTGTATGCGAGTTTTGCAGCGATCCCGCCAGTGGTGGTCAGCAGCCTGCTGTTTATCGAAAACCGCTTTCTGCTCGACCCCAGGCAACCGCTGGCCAACCCGGCGGTGGACTGGCCGCGCTTCGGCATGGCGGCGTGGTCGCAGGTGGCGAAACTGCTCCACCTGCCGGGGCAATCGGCCGGTGGCAGTACGCTGGCGACGCAACTGGAAAAGTACCGGCATTCGCCCGATGGCCTGACGGTGTCCGGCGCCGAAAAGATCCGCCAGATGATTTCCGCCAGCGTGCGCGCCTATCAACCCGGGCCGCAGACCCTCGGCGCCCGGCAGAACATCATTCGCGACTACCTCAACAGCGTGCCGCTCTCTGCCGTGCCGGGCCACGGTGAAGTGCACGGCATGGCCGAAGGCTTGCGGGTCTGGTACGGCAGCGATTTCAACAAGGCCAATGAACAGCTGAACAGCCCGGCCAGCGACCCGAAAACCATGGCCGACAAAGGCCTGGCCCTGCGCGAAATGCTCTCGCTGATGATCGCCCAGCGCCGCCCTTCGCATTACCTGACCAAGGGCCGTGAAGAACTTGCCGACCTCACCGACAGCCACCTGCGCCTGCTCAAACAGGGCGGCGTGATCGACAGCGCCCTGGCCGATGCCGCGCTGGCGAGCAAGGTCACTTACCGCGACTGGCAGACCCAGCCGACCATTCAGCCGATCGAAACCAACAAGGGCATCAGCGTCGCCCGCAGCCGTCTGGCGAGCATGCTCAATCGCCCGCTGTACGACCTCGACCGCCTCGACCTGTCGGCCACCAGCACCCTGCAGGGCGATCTGCAGACCCAGGCCACCGAGTACTTGAAAAAACTTGCCGATCCCGGGTTTGCCGGGCAGATCGGGCTGATCGGCGAACGCCTGCTCACCCCCACCAGCACCACCCAGGTGCGCTACAGCTTCACCCTGTTCGAGCTGACCCCGGACGGCTCACGGGTGCGCGTGCAGACTGACAGCACTGACCAGCCGTTCGACATCAACGAGGGCAGCAAACTGGAGCTCGGCTCGACGGCGAAGATGCGCGTGCTGACCACCTACCTGCAGATCATCTCCGAGCTGCACGACAAGTACGGCGCCATGAGCGTGCCGGAGCTGAAGAAAGTCGAGGTGCCGGATCAGGATCGCTTGAGCCAGTGGGTGATCGACTACCTGATCCAGAACAAGGACCACGACCTGTCGAAAATGCTCGGCGCCGCACTCGACCGCAAATATTCGGCCAGCCCCGGCGAGGCGTTCTTCACCGGTGGCGGCCTGCACGTGTTCCACAACTTTCGCAAGGAAGACAACGGCCGCATGCCGACCCTGCGCGATGCCCTGCGTGAGTCGATCAACCTGCCGTTCATTCGCCTGATGCGCGATGTGGTGCGCTACGTCACCTACTCCGGCCCCAACAGCAGCGCCGAATTGCTCAAGGATGATCGCGACCCGCGGCGTCAGGAATACCTGGCCAATTTTGCCGATCGCGAAGGCACTTCGTTCCTGCTCAAGTTCTGGAAGAAGTACAAGAACAAGGACACCCAGGCACGCCTCGACACGTTCCTCGACAGCATGCGCCCGACCCCGATCCGCATGGCCGCCGTGCACCGCTACCTGCTGCCCAACGCCAGCCAGGAAGACTTCAACAGCTTTGTGCGCGCGCACCTCAAAGGCGCCAAGCTTACTGAGAAGCTCACTGACGACCGCCTGATTCGGCTGTACGACGCCTACGGCCCGGGCACCTACGATCTGCCCGACCAGGGCTTCATTGCCAAGGTCCACCCGCTGGACCTGTGGCTGATGGGCTACCTGCTGCACAACCCGGACGCCACCTTCACTCAGATCGTCAAGGCCAGCCAGTTCGAACGCCAGGAGGTTTACAGCTGGTTGTTCAAGAGCAAGCACAAGGGCGCTCGCGACAGTCGTATCCGCACCATGCTCGAGATCGAAGCGTTCCTCGAGATTCACCAGCGCTGGCAGAAAGTCGGCTATCCGTTCGATCATCTGGTGCCCTCACTGGCCACCGCCATCGGCAGTTCCGGCGACCGCCCGGCGGCACTGGCCGAGCTGATCGGCACCATCCTCAACGACGGCGTGCGCATGCCGACCCTGCGCATCGACAGCCTGCACTTTGCCGCCGACACACCGTATGAAACGCGCCTGACCAACGACCCGCATGTGGGCAAACGGGTCATGCCTTCGGAAGTCGCCACGGCGATGCGCGAGGCGCTGTCGCAAGTGGTGGACTCGGGTACAGCGAAGCGGGTCTCCGGCAGCTTCAAGACTGCCGACGGCACACCTTTGGTGATGGGCGGCAAGACCGGTACCGGTGACAACCGCATTGAAGCCATCGGCTCCGGCGGACGCATCCTCAGTTCCAAGTCGATCAACCGCACCGCGACCTTCGTGTTTTACATCGGCAACAACCATTTCGGCACGCTCACCGCCTTCGTCCCCGGGCGCTCGGCAGAGAACTTCAAGTTCACTTCGGCGCTCCCCGTGCAGGTGCTCAAAGGCATGGCGCCGATCCTCTCACCCTATCTGCAACCGGGCACCCACACCCTGTGCCAACCGCCGGAGACGGTGACGGCACAGTTGTAAAAAACCGGGTGGTATTCCTGTATTTCTTAGCGTTGAAATGTGGGTGTTTCACCGCGCAAACCCGCCGCGTTTCAAACGGCTTTTTGCGCTTTTTTCGGGCAAGGCGCTTACCTAGTCTGATCGCTCCATTCTTGATCAACGGACGATCAGACCATGCCCAATCCCCCTCTGACAGTGGAACAGTCAGCGCAGGCCCCGTCGGCCTCGGCCGAACACAGTGTCCATTACAAGATCATCCAGACAGCCCTCCCGGACTGGCTGCTGAAAACGTCGCCAGCACGGGTCGCAGCATTGAAACGCGTCAAACTGACCCTGCCCGACTGGCACCGCCAGGCCGCGGCGAGCGCCCACGCCCAACTCAAGGGTGAGATCCAAAAGGCCTGGAGCGCCCAGAACGATGTCGACCGCGCCCTGAGCGACCTGCAGGATGTCTACACCTTCGCCAGACCCTTGCTGCAAAAGGCCTTGAAGGACCGCTTCGGCGTCGAGGATGACGTCGAAGAGACCTGGGTGCGCCTGTACATGCCGGTCAACACGTCGTGGTGGACGTATGATTTTGCTTCGGGCAAACGCAGCCGCACGGTGTCCCTGCTCGATGCAGCCCTGCACAATTTTTCCCGTGACGAATCCTTCAGCGCCGACTCCGAGTTCATCACCCGGCCCGATACTCGAGGGCATTTCGAGATCAAGCCGCTGAAGAGCAAACTCAGCATCAAGCAGTTCCAGACGTTGTGCCGCGAGCTGAATATCGGCGCCAGTTACCAGCGCCATCTGCGCGAGTTCGTGCTGTCGAAAAACCGTGTGGCCAGCAACTACCTGCGCATCAAGGTCATCGAGAGCCAGAAGCAGGCGTTGCGGGTTGCCGCGCGCCTGGCCCTGCTGAAAAAGGACATCGACCAGCGCGGTTTCGACGTGATTCAGGGCATGCTCGAAGACCGCGCCCAGGTGCTGTGGCATGGCCGGCCCGTGCGTTATCACACGCTGAGCATGATGGACACCTCGCTGTCAGGCATCGTCCTGATTGCCAGCGACCTGCTCTGCGCCACCCACCCCGTTCCGGTGATCGCTTACGTCCCGAATGATCCAGAGCACCCGCTCAAGCAATACCCGACGGCGCTGGCGTTGATGAACGAACTGTCCCGCCAACTGCGCGATACGCAATCGAAACCGTCCTATCAAGAGTTCTTCAGCCAGTTCGTCGCGCATCAGCAACGCGGATATTTCTTTGCCCGGTTGAACGAACGACTGAGCAACGTCAAATGGCAACCGGTGCCCGCCGGCTCCAGTTTGCCGACCTGGCGTGAGTGGGCGGTGGATAACCCCAGGCTGCAATTTCGCGTGTCGAGGATCGAGGACGATCGCGAGACCCGTTTCACCGGGGATCTGTGGAAATACCTCTACCAGCAGAAGCTGAACAAGATCCTCAACGACGGCCGGGAAGTCGCCATCTCCACCGAATACGCCGACCGCATGGCGCGCTGGGCCTGGTGGGACAACCTGGAAAGAATACTCTCGGACATCCTCAATGCCGCGTTGCTGGTGGCCCTGCCGTTTGTGCCCGGGCTGGGCACCCTGATGCTGGCGTACACCGCTTATCAACTGACCGATCAGGTGATCGAAGGCATTGTCGACCTCGCTGAAGGCCGGTTGGCGGAAGCCGGCGAGCAGACCATCAGCGTGCTGGAGAGCGTGGTGCAACTGGGGGTGTTCGCCGCAGGCACGACGCTGGGCAATGTCGCGCAGGCGAAACTGTCGTCCTTCTTCGAAGGCTTGAAACCGGTGAAACTGTCCGACGGCCAGACCCGTTTGTGGAACCCTGACCTGAGCCCTTATCGCCAGCCTGAAGCGGCGCTGCCATCGCAAAGCCGACCCGATGCCCAAGGTTTGCATACGCACGGCAAGAAACGACTGCTGCGTGTCGACCAGCAGGTGTTTGAAGTGACCAAGGACCCGGTGACCAATGAACACCGCGTCCGCCACCCGAAACGCCCCGAGGCGTACTCGCCAACACTCAAGCACAACACACGGGGTGCCTGGGTCTGCGAAACGGAGAATCCGCGGCAGTGGCAAGGGTCGCAACTGATGCGGCGAATCGGTCATGCCACCGAGGGTTTCACCGATAAGCAACTGGAGCAGGTCCGCCAACTGACCGGCACCGACGAAGACATCCTGCGCCGCATGCACGTGGAAAACGCCCCGCCGCCGCCCCTGCTCGCCGATACCCTGCAGCGGCTGGGCAACGCTGGTGCACCGAGCGAAGCCGCCGCCGCACCTACGCCCGAGGTGAAACAGCTGCTGGTGGATTGCCCGCAATTGACCACGGTGCTCGCCGAGCGGGTGATCGCCCAGGCGCGCCCGTCGGAATTGCAGCAGATCACCCAACGGCGCACCGTGCCTTTGCGCTTGAAAACCACCGCCCGCGAACTGCAGTTCGAGGTGCAATCGGTCAGGGCCGCTCAGGGTTTGCATCGAGAGGCGCTGAGCAACATCGACAGTGAACGCCTGATCCTGGGCACCCTGCGCCACCACAGCGATACCTTTGCGACGCTGCGCATCGACATTCGCGACGGCACGTTCGACGGCGAGTTGCGTTGCAGCGCCGGGCCCGAATCGGCCGAACGCCATCGCGTCCTGGTGCGCCTCGCCGACGACCGCTATGCCGTGCGCGATGGCAATGACCAGCCGGTTCATCCAGCCAGCGGTTTGTACGAAGCGATGCTCCATGCCGTCGAACAGGATGGGCGCAGTTCGCTGGGTTACCGCACCGGTGAAACCGAACAATTCAAACAATGGATCATCGCCAAGACCGCCGCGCCGAGTGAACGGCGCACCGTGCTGGCCGAACCGCCGATACGCCCGGTTGCCCAGCCCGACACCTTGCTGCTGGTACGCGGCGGCGGTCTGAGCCGTGACGGCGCCACGCTGCACGAACGGATCGCGGATCTGCACCCGCATTTCAGTCCACGCGAGGTCGATGCCTTCGCCGCTGCATTGACCGAACGGGGTGAACCGCTCAAGGCCATCGAAACTCAGGAGAATGACCTTGATGAGTTACGCAAGATTGTCCACCGCTGGCGCTACCAGCAACCGGAGAGCTGGGGCCCCGACCGCCAAGGGTTCAACGGCGGTGGCGGGCGGCATATCTATGAACGCCTGCTCGACTGCTTCGAGCGCAGGAACCAGGAGCTGGGCAACCGCGCGGATCCCGCTTGCTATGCCCTGGATCTGTCCCGCGAGCTGACGTCCGTTAACCTCGAAACCTGGTGGGCCAAGCGCCCGGCGCTGAAAAAATTTCTCGACCGGGTGACTGTGCTCAAACTCGACAACACGCGCTTTGCCACCGACGAAAACGGCCTGCTCAAGGACTTCCCCAATCTGGTCGAACTCAGTGCCAAATATTGCGAGCTGACGACGTTGCCTGTGCGCATCGGCACCACGCTGCGCCGCCTCGAACGCCTGCGGCTGAACAACAACCACATCGTGCTGGATGCTGCCGCCGTCGAACGGCTGCGCAATCTGACCTACCTTGAAGTCCTGAAAATGGACGACAACCCGCTGGGCCTTTCACCAGACCTTTCGCGCATGCCGCGACTGAAAGTGGTGGCGCTGAAAAACACCGGGCTCAGCGAATGGCCGCTGGGCATTCTGAGCAAGCCCAGACCTCGGGGGTTTCTGCTTGATCTGCGCGGCAACCCGCTCACGCAATTGCCCGAAGTGGTCGAAGGTTCGGATGCACAATGGCTGGTGGCGCGCACGCGGCTGGATGTCGCGGCGCTGTCGGAGGTCAATCAGCTTCGCTACCAGGCTCATCGTCGCGCGATGGCACTGCCACCGGAAGCGGTCATGCCTGCCGACCCGACACGAGTGCCCTCCATCGTTTCCTCATACGGCGCCGACTACTGGGGCGATGTGCCGGGTTGGGGGGTCGACCGGGAAACGCCGTGGTCGGAACTGGTGGAAGAACCCGCTGCGGAGCCGTTCATGGCGACGCTGCTCAGTGTGCGTGAATTCCACGACTATCGGGCCGGTGGCGCGGCGCGCGAGCAATTGATGCAACGGGTCTGGCGCATGCTCGATGCCGTGCATCACGACAGTCAGTTGCGCGAAAAGCTGTTCAATATGGTCGTGGCACCGGTGGACTGCGCCGATGCCGGCGCCCAGTTGTTCAACCAGATGGGCATCCATGTGCTGGCGTCCGAGGCCTATGCCTACGCCATCGATGCGAAGGAACTGGAGCAGCAATTGGTGACCCTGGCCAAAGGCGCGGCGCGGCTCAAACAGGTGAACGAGATTGCCCGCGCGGATGTCGCCAGCCGTGGCGGCACGCCAGACGATGTGGAGGTCTACCTGGCTTATCAGACCGGATTGGCAGAGCGCCTCGACTTGCCCTGGCAATCCAGGGGCATGCTCTACCGGCCGGTCTCCGGGGTCACCGACGCAATGATCGATCAGGCCGGCGACACCGTGCTGGCGCTGGGCGAAGGCGATGGTCTGGTCAACGAGATGCTCGAACAGGCCTTCTGGCAAACCCATCTGGAGCAGCGTTACCCAGTGCGGCTGGCGTCGAACAAGCAGCGCTATCTGCAGCTCTTCGACAAGCTCGAGGCGCTACGCAGCACCCAGCGCGAATGGCTCGACGCGCGCACATCGGGGGTGCATCGCATCGCGTTGCGCAACCAGTTGCGCGAGCTCGCCCATGACCTGCCGGTGCCGGACACCGTGGTGTTTGCCGACGAGCCGATCAGCGACGCGATCTATAACCGCGTACTGATCGATCTGGTTGACGAAGAAAAGGAACTCTCGCGGCAACTGACCCGTGAGGCGATGAAGCGCGCCGACCTGTAACACCAGCACGCCCGCGTGCTGACGGCCATTGCAGCCGTCAGCACGCGGGAGCGCTGCCGCGCATGGTTCAGACTTCCGAATCCCAAACCACGGTGACGTTGCCGGAGTAGCGTGTGGGCGCCCCGGGCAAAAAGAGATGCTCGAATCGCTCGACCTCGAAATGCAACGTGCCCGGCTGATGGTCGACATAATGGCCGGGCTGAAAAATCAACGCCCCACTCTCTGTCACCAGTTCCTGGCGCTGGACCGGTCTCCCGACGCTGTCGGTCAAGCCACCCGGCAAGCTCACACTGACTTTCATCGGCACTGACAGGATCGAATCCCGATCAGTCAGGAAACACACTTTTCCATCGCTGAGCGAACACTCCACAAACATTTTGAAGCGCGAGCTGGCGGACAGATTGAACGTCTGATCACGAAACAGCCGCGTCGGTTTGCGCCCGCCGTGCAGCCAGCGCTGCCAGCCTCCGGCGGGGACCAGCTCGACCTTTTCGCCGCCAGGCGGGATGTCGACCTTGAGGGTGTGTTGCACATTGAGGTTGAAGTTGAGGGTCAGTACCGGACTGCTCGGCAACATGACATCGCCGAAGTCGAAATCCGCACCGGGCCCCAGTGTGTAAGTCAGCGAGCCGTCGTAATCGCCGGCGAACATCTGCAAAGGGTCCGGTGCCTCCAGCTCATAAGCGAAATCCAGATACGAGTAACGCATCCACGGCACATCGAATTTCGCCTGTTTGATGCACGCTGCCTGCTCGGGGGTTTTCCAGAAAAAACCGTAGTTGGTGGGGTAGTAGTAACCAAAGCCGCTGTATCCGCAGGGCGCCGGCGCATAGACCCAACTCAACCCCCACAAACGGTTATGCGCCAGGCGATAATCATTGTCGGTGCTGCCGGTCAGCTTGATCACATCCTCTGTTTCATAACGGGAGCCGATGCCGACAATCCGTACCTTCAGACGGTGTGCGGTGCCGGTCTCCCGGTGCAGAACCATCAGTTCTCGCCACTGTGCGGGCACTTGAAACGTAGCGCCCTGACGTGGCGCGTTATTGGCAGGGATAGGGCCGCTGGATTCGAACACGATTGGCACCCGCAGGCTGAACATGTTGTTGTTCGTACACTCCTGTGGGTATTGCGCGCAATAACCGCTGGCCGGGGTGGTGTTCTTGAACTTGTTGAAATGCGGATTCGCCGAATCCGGCTTGAACTCGGCGGTGATGCTCACGTCCTGCGCCATGACTGGCGGCAATCCCAGACATGCCATCAGCAGCGCCGCGCAGCCACTTCGTTTTATGAGATCTGGCGCCATGTCACCTTCATCCTTTTATCGTTTCTGACACCCTGACTGCCTGCCGGCATCAGGGCGCGGCGGCGCTGAAAATCAGGTGGACGCTGCCGTAGTAAGTGCCCGGTTGGTAGCCACCGGCGGGCACCACCGGTTGAATTTCCAGGGGAAAGCGCCCGCCGGCCATGGCCTGCGCCGCCGTCACCACTTCTCGCGGTTGCGGGTCGTGGCTCAGCTCGCGGCCGTTGAAGCTCACGCGCAGGTAGATTTCCTGCCCTTGCCGGCCGTTGGACAAATAGGGCTGCGCATCCAGCCGTGCCTGCAGCGCACTGGTGTCGTGTTTGACGTCGAAGTTCTTGCGCAGCCCGCCCAGTGTCGAATTGCTGATGTTCCACGGCAGGGTCTGTTGCAGATGAATCCAGTTCGATTCGGCGGGAATCACATAGAAGCCGAGGGTCGGAATATCCACCGACACTTCGAAGGTGCGCTCCTCCCTCGCCGCAAATACCGGGGCACTCATCAGCGCCATCACGCCGATCCACAGGGCAATGGGTGATTGCTTGATCATGTCGGGTTACCTGTTGCGTTAAAAATATCCGGCCCGCCAGACGCTCGCGATGGCGTTACTGACTGGCGATGCGCAGCGTCTTTTTGGCCGAGCCTTCGATCAGTTTGAAGCGGTATTCACGGCCCGGCTGCTTGTCGAACTCGAAGGTTTTACCGGCCAGCACGTGATGCTTGGTGATCGGCTCGCACTCGTTTTCGTTCTTCAACGAGCAATTGCGAAACTCATCGACCACCACCACCGTGTTGCCGTTGTTGCGCAACCGGTAAGTGCCGGCGCTGTCCTCGACCACACTGTCGAATCGCGCGTTTTTCGGCCGCACGAAAAACACCGTGCCGAAACCGGTCATCACGTTGACCCCCGCCGTCAGCGACTCCTTGTAGGTTTCCCGCTCTTCGCTGGAGACGGCAAATTCGTCCTCCTTTTCCGGCACCACCGGCACGAAGCGCACCCGGAAATAGCGCTCGGTGTCGCGGTTGCCCATCAGCAGCAGACGTGTGCCCTGCATGCCGTTGGCCGGCACGATCAAGCGCGCCGGGCTGGCCATCAAACCATCACGCCCGGTTTCATCGGCCTGGGTCTTGACGGGCACTTCTCGATGACCGCCATCGGCGTCGTAGATGATTTCGAGGATGTTGACCTTGACGAAGGCCGTGCTGTCGCCGCTGTTGAATACCCGCTTGAGATAGGTGCTTTTGTCTGCGTCCAGATAGTCGTAAACCGTTCCGACATTGATCTGCGGCCCGGCCTGAATCGCCAGAGAACACACGCTCAATCCCACCATCAATCCCAGCCGTCTCATACCCTTGTACCTCCAGTCATTGAACACAACACTTGCGCGGCCCATCAGATTTCCGAGTCCCAGATCACCGTGACGGAGCCGGAATAAGGGCTCGCTACGCTGGCGCTGAGCATCCAGTCCACTTCGTCTTTCGGGACTTCGAAGTGCAGGACGCCGGGGGCGCTATCGACGTAAAAGCCGGGCTCGAATATTTGCGCGTTATTGGCTCCGGCCTGCAGACGCCGGTGCTTGACCGGTTGCCCGGCCAGATCGGTCAAGCCATTGGGCAGGCTGACGCTGACCTGCAACTCGACCGCTCGCCGGCCTGTGGCGTCCTCGATCACGCAATCGAGCGTCGCCCATCGCTTGCATTCGATGTACATCTTGAAACGCGATGACGCGGAAATCTGAAAGGTCTGGTCGCGAAACAGCCGCACCGGTTTGCGTCCTGCCTGTAACCAGCCCTGCCAGCCACCGGCAGGCACCAGCTCGAATTTTTCACCACCGGGCGGGATGTCGATCTTGAGGGTGTGCTGCACATCAAGGCTGAAGTCCAGGGTCACCATCGGATCAGTCGGCAGCATGACGTCGCCGAAGTCGAAATCGCCCAGGGGGCCGACGGCGTAGGAGATCGAGCCGGTGTATTTACCGGAGGCCATCTTCAGCGGATCAGGTGTTTCCAGCTCGTAGGCAAAATCCAGATAGTCGTAACGCATCCACGGAACGTCATACTTCGCCTGTTTTGCACAAACGCCCGCGTAAGGCGTTCGCCAGAAAAACTCATAGAAATTGATGTCGAAAAAACCGTTGCCTGTGAATTGGCAGGGCGCAGGTGCATAGACCCAGCTCGACCCCCACAAACGGTTGTGCGCAATTTGATAGTCGTCGGCACCGCCCACCAGTTTCTTGACGTCATCGGTCACCACGCGGGTGCCGATGCCGGCGATGCGTATGCGGACCTGTTGCGGGGCGCCGGTGCCTTCGTGGATCACGGTCAGGTCACGCCACTCGGCCGGGACCCTGAACATCGGGCCTTGCCGGCCGGACGCATGGTTGGCCAGGATCGGCGCGCGTGAATGGAACTGAATCGGCACCTGCAAACTGAAAAACCGGTTGATCTCGCACTGTTGCGGATGGCTCTGGCAGTAGCCGCTGGGCGGTGTGGTGTTGGTGAATTTGTTCAAGTGCGGATGCGCCGAATCCGGCTTGAACAATGCCGTGATCGTCGCGACCTGGCCCATGACCGGACTGGCAAAAGCCCAAAGCAGCACCCCCTTCATCAGCAACAGGCTGGGGCGTGAAACCAAACAATGGAAAAGAGTCATGCTCAGCCCGCCGTCGCTACGTTGTGGGTCGCGTCCGCCAGGGTGTCCGGCGAACAGCGCAGATCACCGATCATCAGCACGTTGTTTTCACGGCGGTGCTGGTCGATGTCGACGCGGAACTGGCACAGCAACTGGTCGGCATGCCGTACTTCCAGGGTCGGCGAGGCGGCTTTCATTTCCATCGAGAAAAAACCATCGACTTCACTGATCCCGCGGCTGGCGTGGTTGATCACGTGATGGCCCTTGAGCGGACGCCCCTGCGGGTCAAGCAAGCGGCCGAGTACGGTCAGGGTTTTCATCACCCGCACGGTGCGGTACTCCACCCCGCCCTTGTTCAGGTGATAGCGGGCGCGCGCCGGTTCGATGCTCGCCGCCGGCACGTGATTGCCTTCGAAGTCGAAGCTCACCGAACTGTTTTTGTAGGCGGTCAACGGAATGAAATTGCGTCCGGGACGTAGCGCGGCGCTGCCACCGCTGAGGTCGTCGGCGCGCAAGGCGATGCCTTCGATATCCGACTCGACATCGACGATCATCCCGGCACCACGGCCCTGATGCTGGCTGGTCAATGCCAGGCGCTGGCCACCGACCACCAGCGTGCTGTCGAGGTTCAGGCCACCGGTGAACTTGTCGTTGAACGACGAGCGCTGAACAAAACCGTCGCCATTGATCGCGTCGGTACGAAAGGTCGCCAGGCTCGACAGACCGACGCCATAAGTGTCGGTGAGCGCCGTCACTGACACGCTCTGCAAGACGTGGTCCTGCAGGTTTTTGCGGTAGCCGATCGAACCATTGTTGTCGCGGCTGCCGTCGCGGGCGGTACGGCTGCCGATGCTGGCGGAGACCTGCTGACCGGGACCGCCGAGCGCCATGTTGAGGCTCAGGTCGACCCCGCGATTGCGCGCATCGCCACTGCTGTAACTGCCCGGGCGGTCAAACAGCGACAATCGCCAGTTGGAGTCGCTGCCGAACAGTTCGGTGCGTTGCGTCCAGCCCAGGTCGACGCCGACCCCCTCGACATTGCCCTCACTGTGGGACACCCGCGCACTGAGCGAACTCTTGCGGCTGATCCGGTGATTGAGCGCCAGCGACGAATTGCTGGTCTCACCGGTGAAAACATTGCGCTGACGCACACGCGTGCCATCGGGCAGCGTGTCGTACAGGTTGGTGGTGTCGAGCCAGCTGCGATTGTGGCTGACCACCAGGCTGCCGGCGCCGTAGTTGTACAAGCCCTGCAGATCGGCGCCGGTGCCGTGATCGCGGGTCTGGTAGAGATTGGCGTAAAGGCTGACGTTGTTGCCCAGCGTCCAATCGATGGAGCTGCCGTATTGCAACGTGTCCTGAACCTGGCGTGCCGACAGACCGAGGATCACGCGCGGGTGCAGCAGGTAGTTGATCGAGGCGCCCGCCGTCGCGCCGCCGTTGTTTTGCTGCTCCCAGTTGCTCAGCAGTTTGCTTTCCTGCCCGGCAAACAGGTTGTAACGCCAGCGCTCATCATGGTTGCGCCAGTTATTGGGCTTGTAGATCAGCTCCTGGGTGGTCGACGTGATCTGGCCGTCTTCGATCAGCCGCACCTCCACCTCGTAAATACCGCCGGGCAGCGAGCGGGTATCAAGCGTCTGCAGGCCGGCGGGCACCGCTTGCGTATTGATCAGCAAGCCATCGCGGTAGATCTCGACCGAACCCTGGCGGTTGGCGGTGACGTACACCGGGTACACGCTGGGTGTCGGGTTGTCGATGGCCAGACTGTCGGAACTGCCCACCATCACGCCCACGGCGGTGTCGGGGCTGCTGCCGAACGCGCGCGGTTGCCGCGTCAAGCCTTCGGAATTGGGGGTGAAATAGCCCAGGCGGAAAAAACTGCCTTGCAGCTCGCGCTGGGTATAGAGCTCATGCACGGCGTGATAAGTCTTGTCGTCAGGCCCGCCGAGCCGAGCCACTTGCATGTTGAAGCTCTGGCTCCAGTTGCCCAGGCTGGCACTGGCCTCAAGACCGAAACGACCGCCCAGATCTTGCGCCTGACCACCGTTGAGGTTGAGTTGATTACGCACCATCAGGCCGCTGCTGCCGCCGTCGGGCTGGTCGTAATAACGCTTGGCTTCACTGTCGCGCTCGGCATTGGCAGTGACGATCGACAGCAACGAGTTTTCCAGGTTGTAGTGCACCGCGAGCATCTGCTCCGGGCATTGCCCGCTACAACTGCCCAGCGCTACACCGGGCTTGAGGATCTCGGCCCAGGTCTCGCGTTCGCTGGCACTGAAGCGGCTGTCGCTGGTGTCGGTGAATTCGAGCAAGGTCACCCGGTCATCACGCGACAAGACCACCATGGCTTCGCCCAGTGGTTGTTGATCAAGTTCCACCCGCACCGCCAACGGCACATCGAAGAAGTGTTCTTCGAACTCCGCCGGCAAGCCTTTGGCCTGGGCCAATAAACTTCGCGGCGTATTATCAACGGACGTGGGCGCCGCAAATGCACTGCTACATAACAGCAGCGCAAGCGCTGTCGCGATGGGCGTCATCGGGAACATGGAAAGTACTCTTTTTTCAATAATTCGAAGCTCGGCCGACAAACCGCAAAGTTTGCCGACCGATGACGCGACTTTTAACAGTCAGCGTTTTTTCGTCGCAGTCATACTTAGACGGAAGGTTCGACCACCAGCATGACGACACCGGTAAAGTCACCGGCTTCGGGCTTGCCGGTCAGGCCTTTGGCCGAGATCTTGAACGGCGCGCGGTAACGGGTGTTGGACTCTTCTTTACCGACGACTTCCTGCGAAGTGGTGGTGAGTTCCTTGCCATTGAGTTCGACCTTCAGGTCGATCGTGCTGGCGCCAGCGATCAACTTGGGCACGCCTTCCAGACGGGCGTGAACCTTGCCGGCGGTGTGCAGCACATCGAAGTGCCCGTTGACTTCCCGCATGGAGTTGGTGGCCGGGTTGAAGCTCATGTCCTGGTCCTTGTTGACCAGGTCCGAATCGACTGGCACTGCATAGAAATCATCGGTCGGCACATTAGCAACGATATTGATGGAGTGCCTGGCTTCAGTGGCCGCGAACGCCATCGAGGAGCCCAAAGCCAGAACAGCCAGCGGAGCAGCAAATGCGATTTTCTTGAACATCTTTCAGTACCTGTTTTTTAAATAAGAAGGCTAAGTATTAAAAGTTTCGCCAGAGTAAACGTCATCAAGCGTTTTGTTCCCGCGAAAGTTTTAATGCCGAAAGATGATCAAGCAAATGCTCTTCAAAGTAAGCCGGAAACTTCCCACAGGGGTGTAGCCTGGAGGTCATTACATTAGAGTGAAAAAACCGCGATATTTAAAGAAACACCTGACTGACTGTAAGAGCCAGACTACAAAAGGCCAAATAACTGACCGAGCAGGCCACAACTAACAGCGAAATTTCCGTCAGACATGGACCACACTTCCCGTAAATAAGAAGTGAATCGTTAGTTTAGAGAGTTAGCACTAATCTGCGCGTTTGCCGGTGCATTGAAAAGCCCCGTTTCCGGGTCAATGCGTGTCATTCGTCGATTCGCTGTCGAGGCAGACGCCGCTCGACCATCCGTCAGAAGGTCTTGCTCAATCCTTAAGATATATCTTAAGTTGTATCTAAAGACGACAGAGAGAAGGAACCATGAGAGACCATCATCCGCCCCACCCTCATCATCACCCCGCCCACGGCGACGGCCTCGAGCGCCGTCCCGGTCGCGAACGCGGCGGTCGCGGGCCACGGGTGTTCGCCCCCGGCGACCTGAAATTGCTGCTGTTGGCGCTGATCGCCGAACAGCCGTGCCACGGTTACGACCTGATCCGCCAGATCGAAGGCATGTTCGATGGCGCCTACAGCCCCAGCCCCGGCGTGATCTACCCGACCCTGACCTTTCTGGAAGAAAGCGATTTGATCAGCGGCGATGCCGACGGCGGCAAAAAACGCTACAGCGTGACCGACGCCGGTCGTTTGTCTTTAAGCGAGCAGGCCGTTGCACTGGACGGCGTGCGCATGCGCATCGACGTCAGCAAGCGCTCGTTGCGCGGCCATGATCGGCCGCCGGAAATCCACGAAGCGGTGCACAACCTGCGCCATGCGTTGCAACTGCACCACGGGCGCTGGAGCGCCGAAGAAATCCTGCGCGTGCGAGACCTGCTCAACGACACCGCCAAAGCCATTGTCGACGGCCCCGCCGTTCAATCTGCCCCGGAGAAAGCCGAATGACTGCAGTCGATACCCAAACCATTCACCGCGTGATGCACGAAATCAAACGCCGCAAGCTTGAGGTATTGCGCGTGGTCGACCTGACCCCGCGCATGCGTCGCATCACCCTCGGCGGGCCGGAGCTGGCCGGGTTCATCAGCCTGGGCACGGACGATCACGTCAAGTTGCTGTTCCCGCAGAACGCCGAGCAAAGCGCCGCGCTGGAGACCCTGGTGCTCGGCGCCGGCAAAAGCGCCGGGCCGATGCCCGAGATGCGCGACTACACCCCGCGCCGTTACGATCTGGACACACTCGAGCTGGACATCGACTTCGTCCTCCACGGCGACGGCCCTGCCTCGACCTGGGCGGAACAGGCTGAACCCGGGCAGTTTCTGCACATCGGCGGGCCGCGCGGCTCGATGATCGTGCCGGACATCTTCGACAGCTATCTGCTGATCGGCGACGAAACCGCCCTCCCCGCCATCGCCCGCCGACTCGAAGGCCTGGCGGCCAATCGCAAGGCGCTGGTGGTGATCGAAGTGGAAAACGGTGCCGAGCAACAGGTGCTGGAGAGTGCGGCGCAGGTCAATGTGATCTGGGTGCTGCGCGAGGGCGGCAAGGACAACCTGCTGACCACCGTCAAACAACTGCAGGTGCCCAAGGGCAACCTGTATGCGTGGGTGGCGACCGAGACCAAGGTTTCGCGGCAGATTCGCCGGGTGCTGATTGATGAGCATGGGCTGGATGAGCAGCTCATCAAAGCCGTCGGCTACTGGCGGGCCGAGGGTACTTCCGAGGAGGAATGACGTTCACTCCACGGTGAAAATGAACACCTTTGTGGCGAGGGAGCTTGCTCCCGCCGGGCTGCGAAGCAGCCCCAAAAACTGCAATCGCATTGCATCAGGTAAATCGCAAGTACAGGTTTTGCGACTGCTGCGCAGACGAGCGGGAGCAAGCTCCCTCGCCACAGAATGTTGTTTGATCTCAGGATCGGAGGCCGCGCCAGCGGTCGAGGCCGATCAGCGCCAGCCCAATCAGCACAAACCCCAGCAATATCCCCCCGGCATTGATGAATACCTGTGCATAACCCAGTGTCGCCACATCAATGAACGGGTACGCATACGCGCCCAGCAGATGCCCGCGCAGCAAGGCGTAGATGAAATACACCAGCGGGTAAATCAGCCACAGCGGCAAGTGCCACAGGCGCAACGTTCCTTTGGGCACGCAGCACCACCAGTAGCCGAGAAACAGCAGCGGCATGACATCGTGCAGCAATTCGTCAGCGATAAACTGCCAGCCCTGCGGGTGCCACAAGTGCCGCAGCAAAAGGCTGTAGGCCAGACCGACCACCGCGATGCTGACGGCGATCCCGCTGCTGACCCACGGCTGCAGAAACCAGCGCTGCGCAGCGGATTCGCGGCGGGTGACTGCGCAGGTCAGCACGGTCGCGACCAGGGTGTTGGTCAATACCGTGAAGTAACTGAAGAAACTCACCAGCCCACCCAGCAGGCTGGCGTCGACACTCAGCCGCGCGAGGAAAATCAGGTACAACTGAATGCTCAACCCGGCCCAGCCGAGGCTGGCGATTACCGTGAGCAGGCGTCGTCGCGCAACGGCGTCCATCTCAAAGCGGTCGCTTGGTGCGCATCAGTTTCACGTACAAGCGCTCGACCTTTTCCCGCGCCCACGGGGTTTTACGCAGGAAAGTCAGGCTCGACTTGATGCTCGGATCGCTCTTGAAGCAGCGGATATCGATGCGCTCGGCCAACCCCGACCACTCGTAATGCGCCACCAGCGCATTGAGGATCTGTTCGAGGGTTACGCCATGCAGCGGATCGGGAGTGTGGTCGTTCATGCCAGGCCTTTGGACGGAGTGAAAATGCACAAGCCGCGCACCTTAGCCGAGGGGCCGGTCAGGTGGAAGGCCTTGCATCAAATGTAGGCCAACCGAAGAAGATCGCAGCCTGCGCCCAGCGCCACAATGCGCCCGTTTGCCGCACTGTTACCGAATCCGAAACGCTGCATGTCTGCAAAAGCCCTTTGTCTTTTTGTTACAGATCATTATCCTGCCGCCCTTCAGCTGAATCGCTTCACTGCCTGCGTCAAATTGAAGCGCTCGGTTCACCCCCGGAAAACACCCAAAAAAGACTGATCCATGCCTGATTTTTCCTTCTCTCGAGACAGCGCTATCTCAGCCCTGCGCCTGCTCGGCGGTTGCACCGCGCTCGGCTTCGCCACCTACGCCCAGGCGGCCCCCGCCTTCGACAGCGACTCACCGTGGATGCTCGGTGACTGGAACGGCACCCGTACCGAACTTTCGGAAAAAGGCTACGACTTCAAACTCGATTACACCGGCGAAATGGGCAGCAACCTGGGCGGCGGCTACGACCACGATCGCACCGCGCGCTACAGCGACCAGTTCGGACTGGGCACGCACCTGGATCTGCAAAAGATCCTCGGCTGGGACGATGCCGAGTTTCAACTGACGATCACCAAGCGCAGCGGCAACAACATCAGCAACGACCGGATCAACGATCCGCGCGTCGGCGGCTTCACCTCGGCCCAGGAAGTCTGGGGCCGTGGCCAGACCACGCGCCTGACGCAGATGTGGTACCAGCAGAAATTCTTCGACCAGAAGCTCGACATCAAGGTCGGCCGGTTCGGTGAAGGCGAAGACTTCAACAGCTTCCCGTGCGACTTCCAGAACCTGGCGTTCTGCGGCTCGCAGGTCGGCAACTGGGTCGGCGGCATCTGGTACAACTGGCCGGTCAGCCAGTGGGCGCTGCGGGTCAAATATCACCTGACCCCAGAGCTGTACGCCCAGGTCGGCGCCTACGAGCAGAACCCGTCGAACCTCGATCGCGGCAACGGCTTCAAACTCAGCGGCAGCGGCACCCAAGGCGCCGTATTGCCGGTCGAACTGGTGTGGACGCCGAAACTCAATGGTCTGCCGGGTGAATACCGCGCCGGTTACTACTACAGCAGCGCCAAGGCTGCCGACGTCTATAAGGACCAGAACGGCCAGCCTGCCGCGCTGAGCGGCGAAGCCTACCGCAGCGCGTCGAGCAAGCACGGCGTGTGGTTCGGCGCGCAACAGCAAGTCACCAGCATCGCCAGTGACCACTCGCGCGGCCTGAGCGTGTTCGCCAACGCGACGATGCACGACAAGAAAACCAACGCGATCGACAACTATGTGCAGGCCGGGGTGGTCTACAAAGGCCCGTTCGATGCCCGTGCCAAGGACGACATCGGTTTTGCCCTGGCCCGCGTGCACGTCAACCCGGCCTTTCGCAAAAACGCCGAAGCGAGCAACCGCGCCAATGCCGTCTACGACTACGACGACCCGACGTTCCTGCCGCCGCAAGACACCGAATACAGCGCCGAGCTCTATTACGGCGTGCACGTCGCCAACTGGCTGACCGTGCGCCCGAACCTGCAATACATCCGCCATCCGGGCGGTGTGGACCAGGTCGATGACGCGCTGATCGCGGGGATCAAGATCCAGTCGTCGTTCTAAAGCACACCACGGATCAAATGTAGGAGTGAGCCTGCTCGCGATAGCGGTGTTTCAGGCGACATCTCCAGAGACTGACACACCGCCATCGCGAGCAGGCTCACTCCTACAGATGAATTTCGTTAGCTACACAAGTTTTATCTGAACCATACCTGTGCCCAATCGTCATCTAAAGTGACTACAGCGCGGGACTACATAAACGTCACGGAGAATCACACTATGAGCACCGAAAGTGCTTCGAGTCGGGGCCGTCTGCTACCGAGCCTGCTCGGCATTCTGCTTCTACTGATGGGCCTGGCCATGCTGGCCGGGGGAGTCAAGCTGAGCATGCTCGGCGGCTCGCTGTACTACCTGCTGGCCGGTATCGGCATCGCCCTGTCCGGCATCCTGTTGCTGCTGCGTCGTCGCGCGGCACTGGGCCTGTACGCCATCGTGCTGTTCGCCAGCACCGTGTGGGCGCTGTGGGAAGTCGGTCTGGACTGGTGGCAACTGGTGCCGCGTCTGGCGCTGTGGTTCGTGCTCGGCATCGTGATGCTGCTGCCGTGGTTCCGCCGTCCATTGCTGCTCGCAGGCCCGGCGCCGATGGGCACCGGTGGCCTGACCGTCGCTGTGGTCCTGGCCGGCGTCACGGCCCTGGCCAGCCTGTTCACCCATCCGGGTGAAACCTTCGGCGAACTGGGCCGCGACACCGCGGAAATGACCAGCACCGCGCCAGCCATGCCGGATGGCGACTGGCAGGCCTACGGCCGCACCGAATTCGGTGACCGCTACTCGCCGCTCAAGCAGATCACCCCGGCCAACGTCGGCAAGCTGCAAGAAGCCTGGCGCATCCAGACCGGCGACCTGCCGACGGCTGATGACCCGGTGGAACTGACCAACGAAAACACCCCGCTCAAAGCCAACGGCATGCTCTATGCCTGCACCGCGCACAGCAAAGTGCTGGCGCTGGACCCGGACACCGGCAAGGAAATCTGGCGCTTCGACCCGCAGATCAAGAGCCCGGTGGGCTTCAAGGGCTTCGCCCACATGACCTGCCGTGGCGTGTCGTACTACGACGAAGCCGCTTACGCCAAGTCTGAAAACGCCGCGTCGGCCGTGATCTCCGAAGCCGGCAAAGCCGTTGCCCAGGCCTGCCCGCGTCGTCTGTACCTGCCAACCGCGGATGCCCGCCTGATCGCGCTGAACGCCGACACCGGCAAGATCTGCGAAGGCTTCGGCAAAAACGGTGTGGTCGACCTGACCCAAGGCATCGGCCCGTTCACCGCCGGCGGCTACTACTCCACTTCGCCAGCGGCGATTACCCGTGATCTGGTGATCATGGGCGGTCACGTTACCGACAACGAATCGACCAACGAGCCATCGGGCGTGATCCGCGCCTTCGACGTGCGCGACGGCCACCTCGTGTGGAACTGGGACAGCGACAAGCCGGACGCCACCGAGCCATTGGCCCCGGGCGAAACCTACAGCCGCAACTCGGCCAACATGTGGTCGCTGGCCAGCGTCGACGAAAAACTCGGCATGGTCTTCCTGCCACTGGGCAACCAGACCCCAGACCAGTGGGGCGCTGACCGCACCCCTGGCGCCGAGAAATTCAGCGCCGGTATCGTGGCCCTCGACCTGGCCACCGGTAAAGTGCGCTGGAACTACCAGTTCACCCACCACGACCTGTGGGACATGGACGTTGGCAGCCAGCCAACCCTGCTCGACATGAAAACCGCCGACGGCGTGAAACCTGCGCTGATCGCTCCGACCAAACAGGGCAGCCTGTACGTCCTCGACCGTCGTGACGGCACGCCGATCATCCCGATCCGCGAAATCCCGGTACCGCAAGGCGCCGTGAAAGGCGACCACACCGCCCCGACCCAGGCCCGTTCGGACCTCAACCTGCTGGCACCGGAACTGACCGAAAAAGCCATGTGGGGCGCCAGCCCGTTCGACCAGATGCTGTGCCGCATCCAGTTCAAGGAACTGCGCTACGAAGGCCAGTACACGCCTCCGTCGGAGCAAGGCAGCCTGATCTATCCGGGTAACGTTGGCGTGTTCAACTGGGGCGGTGTCTCGGTCGACCCGGTTCGCCAGATGCTGTTCACCAGCCCGAACTACATGGCCTTCGTCTCGAAAATGGTGCCACGCGAAAAAGTCGCCGCCGGCAGCAAACGCGAAAGCGAAACCGCTGGCGTGCAACCGAACACTGGCGCGCCATACGCCGTGATCATGCACCCGTTCATGTCGCCACTCGGCGTACCGTGCCAGGCCCCGGCCTGGGGCTACGTCGCCGGTATCGACCTGACCACCGGCAAAGTCGTGTGGAAACGCAAGAACGGCACCAGCCGCGACAGCTCGCCAATCCCGATCGGCTTCACCCTCGGCGTACCAAGCATGGGCGGCTCGATGGTGACTGCGGGCGGCGTCGGCTTCCTCAGCGGCACCCTCGACCAGTACCTGCGCGCCTACGACGTGAACACCGGTAAAGAACTGTGGAAATCGCGTCTGCCGGCAGGCGGCCAAGCGACCCCAATGACCTACACCGGCAAGGACGGCAAGCAATACGTCCTGCTGGTCGTCGGTGGCCACGGCTCGCTGGGCACCAAGATGGGTGACTACGTGATTGCGTACAAACTGCCGGAATAAGTTTTAGCGGCGGTAAAAATGAAGGCGATGTCCCGCAGGGGGCACCGCCTTTTTTGTGCACGCCAATTTTGCATCCACAGGAGAAACATGTGGGAGCGAGCCTGCTCGCGAAGGCGTCAGCACATTCAACATCTACGGTGCCTGACACAGCGCTTTCGCGAGCAGGCTCGCTCCCACAGTTTGAGATGTGTTGGCCTGTGGGAAATGTACTTGTCCTACAGACGTTGAAAGTTGCGCGGAGTTTTCCGACAAGTCGCGTCGGTTGTGCCTCGGAAATCGGCTGGATAGGCTCGGGGGGTCGCTGCAAATTCAGCGAACGGGCGTCGCGGCCCGATAACTGATGCATAATCGCCAACCTCACGGCACCTCGGTGCCTGTAGTTTGTGTCATGGCGGCTGTGCGTGGGATACCTTCGTTGGGGGTATGCCGATTTCTCAGTTATCGGTCCGCGAACCCGCGTACAGCTGCCACCTCACATTGCGTCGCGGCAATTGGGTGGAGCTCCATTTCACAAACTGAGACTTGATCATGAAAAAGCCAACACCAAACCCACCTGAAACCGACGACACCTCGCCCTACGAATCAATCGACTCGAAAAAACTTCACGACGCCGCGAACGCGCTCTCGACCACTACCTGAAACCGTCCGCCGCCCTCAAATTGCACAAACCGAGCACCCTGTTCCAGGTTGCCCCGGGCATGGACAACGAGAGCCTGCTGGTCCACGCCTGCGAATCACTGGCCTCGGCGAACATCATGACCAGCGACATTGCGGCCTATGTCGACCCGCCGCAGCGGCACACCCTCCTCGCGATCCAGCAAATCATCATGCTGGCTGAGCTGGCGGTGAATCGCGTGCTGGATAATGTCGAAATCGCACAAACCCCAGCACACAGCTGAACCTTTGTGGGAGCGAGCCTGCTCGCGAAGGCGTTAGCACCTCCAACACTTCTGGTGACTGACACACCGCTTTCGCGAGCAGGCTCGCTCCCACAGTTGGATTGAGTGCATTCAGCTGGAGATTGGTCGGCTGTCAGGCCGCCATCGCGAGCAGGCTCACTCCTACAGTTGGGTTGGGTGCGTTCAGTTGGAGACTGGTCGGCTCGCAGGCCGCCATCGCGAGCAGGCTCACTCCTACAGTTGGATTGGGTGCATTCAGTTGGAGACTGGTCGGCTGTCAGGCCGCCATCGCGAGCAGGCTCACTCCTACAGTTGGATTGGGTGCGTTCAGCTGGAGACTGGTCGGCTGTCAGGCCGCCATCGCTGGCAAGCCACACAGAAATCAACAGCAGACCGCATCCGCTTCTCACCACTCAACAGGATGAGCGTTAGCTCGGCTGCAGCTCTTGATCTTGCCGTACCGGCCCCTTCGGCAGGCTGAGTGGAGGGGTTCATCCGGGGGTGGGAGCGCAGCGACCGTTCGACGAAGTCGAACACAGCGAGAGGAGGTGCAGCGAAGCAAACCGTAGGCGCTGCCCCCGGATGAACCCCGCAACGAAGGAACCCGAGCCACGGCGAGGGCCGAACGCCGGGGCCCAGCGTTTTGGTTACTTTTGGGCGTCTGCAAAAGTGACTCGCTGTAAAAGCGAAACCGCCAGCCGCCACACCCGCAAAAACGGATATTCACCCAAAACCCAAGAGCATGGTCGGCCCAGAGGCCGCCAAGTCCAAAAAACACACCCCTGTCAAAACCCTGAACACAATCAGAAACACCGCCCCCCATTGAAACCACCCAAGCCCTGCCCCATCTAAGACCCATACCCCATTGCGCAGGTGCCCCATGAGCGACCAGCAAGAATTCCCTGACAACCCCGACGACTACACCGAAGCCGAACACATCGAACACACCTCCTCCGGCAAAGGCCTCGCCCTGCCCGGCCAGAACCTGCCGGACAAGGTCTACGTCATCCCGATCCACAACCGCCCGTTCTTCCCGGCCCAAGTGCTGCCGGTCATCGTCAACGAAGAACCCTGGGCCGAAACCCTCGATCTGGTGAGCAAATCCGAGCACCACTCCCTGGCCCTGTTCTTCATGGACACGCCCCAGGAAGACCCGCGCCACTTCAACACCGGCGCCCTCCCCGAATACGGCACGCTGGTCAAAGTCCATCACGCCAGCCGCGAAAACGGCAAACTGCAGTTCGTCGCCCAGGGCCTGAGCCGCGTGCGCATCAAGACCTGGCTCAAACACCATCGCCCGCCGTACCTGGTGGAAGTCGAATACCCGCACCAGCCGACCGAGCCGACCGACGAGGTCAAGGCCTACGGCATGGCGCTGATCAACGCGATCAAGGAACTGCTGCCGCTCAACCCGCTGTACAGCGAAGAGTTGAAAAACTACCTCAACCGCTTCAGCCCCAACGACCCGTCGCCACTGACCGACTTCGCCGCCGCCCTGACCTCGGCCACCGGCCCTGAGCTGCAGGAAGTGCTCGACTGCGTGCCGATGCTCAAGCGCATGGAAAAAGTCCTGCCGATGCTGCGCAAGGAAGTCGAAGTCGCGCGCCTGCAAAAAGAGATTTCCGCCGAAGTTAACCGCAAGATCGGCGAGCATCAGCGCGAGTTTTTCCTGAAAGAACAACTCAAGGTGATCCAGCAGGAACTCGGCCTGACCAAGGACGACCGCAGCGCCGACATCGAACAGTTCGAGCAGCGCCTGGAGGGCAAAGTCCTCTCGGCACAGGCGCAGAAACGCATCGAAGAGGAAATGCACAAGCTGTCGATCCTCGAAACCGGTTCGCCCGAGTACGCGGTCACCCGCAACTACCTCGACTGGGCGACCTCGGTGCCATGGGGCGTGTACGGTGAGGACAAACTCGACCTCAAGCACGCGCGCAAGGTGCTCGACAAACACCACGCCGGCCTCGACGACATCAAGGATCGCATCCTCGAATTCCTCGCGGTCGGTGCCTACAAAGGCGAGATCAGCGGTTCGATCGTGCTGCTGGTCGGCCCGCCGGGCGTGGGCAAGACCAGCGTCGGCAAATCCATCGCCGAATCCCTCGGCCGGCCGTTCTACCGCTTCAGCCTCGGCGGCATGCGCGACGAAGCCGAGATCAAGGGCCACCGCCGCACCTACATCGGCGCGCAGCCGGGCAAACTCGTCCAGGCACTAAAAGACGTCGAAGTGATGAACCCGGTGATCATGCTCGACGAGATCGACAAGATGGGCCAGAGCTACCAGGGCGACCCGGCCTCGGCGCTGCTGGAAACCCTCGACCCGGAACAGAACGTCGAATTCCTCGACCACTACCTCGACCTGCGCATGGACCTGTCGAAAGTCCTGTTCGTGTGCACCGCCAACACCCTGGATTCGATCCCCGGCCCCTTGCTGGACCGGATGGAAGTGATTCGCCTGTCGGGCTACATCACCGAAGAAAAAGTCGCCATCGCCAAGCGCCACCTGTGGCCGAAACTGCTCGAGAAGGCCGGCGTATCCAAGGGCAGCCTGAGCATCAGCGACAGCGCGCTCAAAGCCTTGATCGACGGTTACGCCCGTGAAGCCGGCGTACGCCAGCTCGAAAAGCAAATGGGCAAACTGGTGCGCAAAGCGGTGATGAAGCTGATCGACGACCCGAAAGCGGTGATCAAGCTCGGGCCGAAAGACCTCGAAGCCTCGCTGGGCCATCCGGTGTTCCGCAACGAACAAGTGCTGTCCGGCATCGGCGTCATTACCGGTCTGGCCTGGACCAGCATGGGCGGCGCAACCTTGCCGATCGAAGCGACGCGGATTCACACGCTCAACCGTGGGTTCAAACTCACCGGACAACTGGGCGACGTGATGAAAGAGTCGGCCGAGATCGCCTACAGCTACGTCAGCTCGCACCTGAAGGCATTCGGCGGTGATCCGAAGTTCTTCGACGAAGCCTTTGTCCACCTGCACGTGCCGGAAGGCGCAACTCCGAAGGACGGCCCAAGCGCCGGCGTGACCATGGCCAGCGCCCTGCTCTCGCTCGCCCGCAACCAGCCGCCGAAGAAAGGTGTGGCAATGACCGGCGAACTGACCCTGACCGGGCACGTCCTGCCGATTGGCGGGGTACGCGAGAAGGTGATCGCGGCGCGGCGGCAGAAGATCTTCGAACTGATTTTGCCGGAGCCGAACCGGGGTAATTTCGAGGAACTGCCGGACTACTTGAAGGAAGGGATTACCGTGCATTTCGCGAAGAAGTTCGCGGATGTGGCGAAGGTGCTCTTCTGATAGTTATGCGGTGACATGACCCCCGCTATCGCGAGCAGGCTCACTCCTACAGGGTTCTGTGGTGAACAGTTGATTTGTGAACGCCACAACCCACTGTAGGAGTGAGCCTGCTCGCGATGGCGTCAGCCCAGACACCAACACTCCCAGACTGTCACACTTTGTCTCATCTTCAGTTATGCTCGCCGTTCGTCGCCAACGTCGGAGCCGCTGACCTTATGTCCCCCACTCGCCTGTTTGTCCCCCTCGCCCTTTCTCTGCTGGCCGCCTGCGCCACGCAACCGAAACAGAACGTGACCGTGGAAAAACAGAGCGAATGTCCGGTGCGCCTCACCAACGGGCAAACCCTGATCGTGATGCTACCGAGCAACCCCACCACCGGTTATCGCTGGGCCATTCAGGATTCTGCCGGCGGCGTCCTGCGCGCGCTGAGCCCGGAGGTCTACAGCAGCCCGAAAGATGCCGGCATGGTCGGCGCGGGCGGTTTTTCCACCTGGCGCTTTCAGGCCTTCGCTACGGGGACCGGGCGCCTGCGCCTGACTTCGCAGCAGCCATGGGAGCCTGAAGTCACGCCGGCAGAAACCTTCGACTGCGCGATTTCGGTGAACTGATCGTGGGCTGGCTGATTCTGGCGCTGATGGGCGCGGTGACGTTTCTCTACGGGGTCAGCACCCATGCGGCGCTGCTGTGCCTGTTGGTCAAACCGTTGCCCGTCCTCGCACTGCTCGGCTGGCTGCATGACGCGCCGCCCAGCGACTATCGGCGCTGGATCAGCCTCGGTCTGATTTTCTCGCTACTGGGCGATGTGTTGCTGGCGTGGCCGGGTGATTTGTTTGTGTTCGGCCTCGGTGCGTTTCTGGTCGCGCATCTGGCGTATCTGAAGGCTTACCTCAGCGACTGCAAACGTCTGGCGGTGTTGCCGCTGGTGCTCGCTCTCGGTGTTGGCGCGGTGCTGCTGGGTCTTCTGATTTCCAGCGGTCTTGGGCCATTGCTGGTGCCAGTGATTGTCTATGGCACGGCGATCAGCGCCATGCTCTGGCGCGCCCTCGCTCGTCTGGACACCGATGTGCCGAAACGCTCGGCGCTACTGGCGGCGGGCGGTGCAGTGGCGTTTGTGTTCTCTGACAGCGTGATTGGCATTGACCGGTTTGTATCGCCATTTCATGCCGCGCCGTATGTGATCATCCTCAGCTACTGGCTGGGCCAGTGGGGCATCGCTGCCTCCGCGTTCTCTCAGAAAACTCGCTAAACCCCTGTGGCGAGGGAGCTTGCTCCCGCTCGACTGCGCAGCAGTCGCTAAACCTGTGTACGAGGTATACCTGCAGCATCGTATGCAGCGGTTTTGGGGTCGCTTCGCAACCCAGCGGGAGCAAGCTCCCTCGCCACAGGTGTGTGTTTCAGGCTGGTGTGCGGCGGTTTATCCGACAACCCAAGCATCCCTGCGCCACTTTGGCTAAAATGCCGGCCTTTTCCACCGACACCGCCGGAACCGCCGTGAGCAAAGAACCCGATCGCATTTTCGCCCAGCCGATGGCCCAGGTGCCTGACTTCACCTTCAACGAGGACGTGGTGCGGGTGTTCCCGGACATGATCAAGCGCTCGGTGCCGGGTTACCCGACGATTGTCGAAAACCTCGGCGTGCTGGCGGCGCAGTTCGCCCAGCCGAACAGCGTGCTGTACGACCTCGGCGCTTCGCTCGGTGCCGTCACCCAGGCCCTGCGCCGCCACGTGCGCACCGACGGTTGCCGGGTGATCGCGGTGGATAACTCGGCGGCGATGGTCGAACGCTGCCGCGAATACCTCAACGGTCAGGATTCGATGTTCCAGGAGTTGCTGCCGGTCGAGGTGATCGAAGGCGACATCCTCGCGCTGGATTTCAAACCGGCCTCGGTGGTGGCGCTGAACTTCACCCTGCAATTCATTGCGCCCGAGCAGCGTACCGCGTTGCTGTCGCGCATCCGCCAATCGCTGCTGCCCGGCGGTGCCTTGATCCTGTCGGAAAAGCTGCGCTTCAACGATGCCGAAGAACACGCGCTGCTCACCGATCTGCACGTCGCGTTCAAACGCGCCAACGGCTACAGCGAACTGGAGATTGCCCAGAAGCGCAGCGCCATCGAAAACGTCATGAAGCCCGACAGCCTCGAAGAACACCGCGAACGCCTGCTGGCCGCCGGCTTCTCGAAAGTCGTGCCGTGGTTCCAGTGTCTTAACTTTGCCTCGTTGATTGCCTTGCCATGATTGATCTGTCTCCCCTTGCCCGCCGTCTGGCCGGTACCCCGCTGGCCGACTGGGCCAACACCCTGCAAGTGCAACTCGACAAGAAAATGGAGAAGGGCCACGGCGATCTGGAGCGCTGGCAAAGTGCGCTGGACGCGCTGCCCAAGCTGCTGCCGACTAAAGTCGATCTGCTCAATGGCCTGACACTCGACACCGAGTGCGACGACGCCACCCGCGCGCAAATGCGTACCGCGCTGATGGGCCTGTCGCCGTGGCGCAAGGGGCCGTTCGACTTGTTCGGCGTACACGTCGACACCGAATGGCGCTCGGACTGGAAGTGGTCGCGGGTGGCTCCGCACCTGGACCTGAAGGGCAAACGCATCCTCGACGTCGGCTGCGGCAACGGCTACTACATGTGGCGCATGCTCGGTGCCGGCGCCGACAGTGTGATCGGCGTCGATCCGAACTGGCTGTTCTTCTGCCAGTTCCAGGCGGTGCAGCGTTACCTGTCCGAGCCGAATGCGTGGCACCTGCCATTCCCGTTCGAAGACCTGCCGCCGAACCTGGAAGGCTTCGACACGGTGTTTTCCATGGGCGTGTTCTACCACCGTCGTTCGCCAATCGAGCATTTGCTGGCGCTGAAAGATTGCCTGGTCAAGGGCGGTGAACTGGTGCTGGAAACCCTGGTGGTCGAAGGCGACAAGCATCAGGTGCTGGTGCCGGAAGATCGCTACGCGCAAATGCGCAACGTGTGGTTCCTGCCCTCGGTGCCGGCGCTGGAACTGTGGCTGCGCCGTGCCGGCTTCAGCGATATCCGTTGTGTGGACGTCAGCACCACCACAGTTGAAGAGCAGCGCGGCACCGAGTGGATGAAGTATCAGTCGTTGAGTGATTTCCTTGATCCGGAAGATCACAGCAAGACGATCGAAGGGCTGCCGGCGCCGATGCGGGCGGTGATTGTCGCTCGCAAGTAACTCGATGACGCCGCATAACCCTGTAGGAGTGAGCCTGCTCGCGATAGCGGTGTGACAGTCACAGCAACGTTGAATGTCACACCGCTATCGCGAGCAGGCTCACTCCCACAGTTTTAGATGGTGTTTATTCAGCGGGTTTGGCGCGCCGGGCGCGGAAAAACTCGGTCAACACCGCCCCACACTCCTCCGCCAGCACCCCACCTTCATACAGCACCCGGTGATTCAAAAAGCCTTGGGTAAAAAACTGCCCCTGACTCTGCACAATCCCCGCTTTCGGCTCCAGCGCGCCATACACCACCCGCGCAACGCGAGAATGCACGATCAGCCCGGCGCACATGCTGCACGGCTCCAGCGTCACGTAGAGCGTGCTGCCCGGCAGGCGATAGTTGCTGACGGCTTGAGCGGCGGCGCGGATGGCGACCATTTCCGCGTGGGCGCTCGGGTCGCTGCCACTGATCGGGCAGTTAAAACCGCGACCGATGATCTCGCCGTCCTGCACCAGCACCGCGCCCACCGGCACTTCGCCGAGGGCGGCGCCTTGGGCGGCAAGGGCCAGGGCTTCGCGCATGAAATCCCGGTCACGGCTGCGGTCGATGATCGCGGCGGGGCGAATCTGGCGCATCACTTCACCTCGATGGCGGCCATCAGGCCGGTTTCCATGTGGTCGATCACATGGCAATGGAACATCCACACGCCCGGGTTATCCGCCACCAGCGCCACTTGCGCGCGCTCGTTCTTGCCCAGCAGGTAGGTGTCGGTGAAGTACGGAATGATCTTGTGCCGGTTCGACGCAATCACCTTGAAGCTCATGCCGTGCAGGTGGATCGGGTGCTGGTACTGGGTCATGTTTTTCAATTCGAAGATGTAGCTCTGGCCCAGCTTCAGGCTGGCAATCGGCCGATCGGCGCAGGTCTTGTCGGTGATGTCCCAGGCCTTGCCGTTGATCTGCCACAGGCTCGGCGGCTTGCCGTTGTCGACATTCACCGACACCGAACCGACCCATTCGAAATTGAAGTTGAGTTTCTCGGCATTCGCCAGATCCGGCTCGGCCACCGGGTTGGCGGGCAGGGCTTTCGGCCACTCGGTCGGTGCATCGTTGTTGGCCACCGAACGCAGGGTACCGAGGCGCACCGGGCCGTTACGCAGCGACAACTCTTCGCCGGCCGGCGGTGCCTTGATCGCCAGACAAATGCGCATGCCCGGGCCCAGCCAGTATTCCTTGCCCAGCGGGCGCGGCTCGACCGGGTTGCCGTCCAGCGCGTAGATCTGCGCTTCGACGCCGGGAATGTTGATGCGATACGTCAGGGTGTTGTCGAGGTTGAGCAGCCGTACCCGGGTGATCTGCCCGGCCGGCAATTCGATCACCGGAGCCGGCACACCGTTGATGGTCGACAAGCGCCCAGCCGTACCGCCACGGGCCGCTTCACGGGGAATGCTGAACTCGACGAAGTTGCCTTCTTCGTCGATGTGCCAGTTCTTCAGGCTCAGGGTCTTTTCATACTTGAAACCGGTCGGCTCGCGCTCTTCGACGATCAACGGCCCGACCAGCCCGCGCCCCAATTCTTCGCTGCTGCTGACGTGGGGGTGATACCAGTAGCTGCCGGCGTCGGGCACGCGGAATTTGTAATCAAAGTATTCACCAGGCAGCACCGGCAATTGCGACACATACGGCACGCCGTCCATTTCCAGCGGCAGACGAATGCCGTGCCAGTGAATGGTGGTCGCCACCGGCAAGTGGTTGATGAACCGCACCCGCAGCCATTCGCCCTGACGCACGCGCAATTCGGTGCCCGGCGCCGACGGGCCGAACGCCCACGCTTCGGTCTTGTGCCCCGGCACCAGCTCGACGTCCAGCGGTGCGGCGATCAACTCGTAGTCGTGACCGGCTTCGGCCTCGGCGACCTTGCCCAGCCAGTAACGCGACGCGCCTCCCGCCCCGACACCAACGACAACAAGACCGGCCAGGCCACCGAGGATTTGGCGACGGGTAAAGGACATGAACTCAACTACCTCACGTATCTGCGTCGGGCGAGCGGCCCGCAAAAGGCGAATACGATACACCTGCAATTGCGAAACGGTAAGGGCGACCTGCGACCGCACCTGCGCGCCGGTATATATATGTAGTGCACATACCCGGCGGAAACGACTCATCCTTGGCGCCCCCTCATCCCAAGGAAGGAGAGTCCATGGACACCCACGAAGCGCGTGCTTTACCTAATGCTGCCGACAAAGCCGCACTGAAGGCCATCGCCAGCACCGTCATCAAGAATTGCCAGAGCGTGCAAGAGGCAGCCCACGACGTCGCCAGTGACCTGCTGAAAAAATTCGGCATCACCGGCCTCGACCCGGATCAGGTGTACTACCACCGGTTCGACACCGCGGAAAGCCGTTCGAAAGCCTTTACCGGTTGGGAGCACGTGCCCGCCACCCTGAGATCCACCGTCACCCTGACGCAGTTGGTCGTCCAGCGCTTTCGGCCCAGCGATCAGGACAACGCCGACCTGTTGGACGTTTACAGCGGTTTCTATACCGCCGGCCCGAGCGCCAAGCGGTTCAATGAAACCAACGAAGTGCGCCTGCACGGCGACGAAGTATTGAAAGCGTTCTGGGACATCAACTTCAGTGCCCTGTACCGAAAGCGCCTCACAGCGTTCTGGCAGACCTCTGCCGCTGACTTCCGCACCCTGGCCAAATGCAATTTCCTCATCGAAGCCGTCAAGGCCCGGGACAAGCGCGAGCTGAGCGACGAGGACTTCCAGTTCATTACCGAGGCCGTCACAGGCCCGCTCACCTGGCCTGTAACTCTGAAGATGCTGCAAACAGAGTATGCGTGCCCGAGCACCGTACGCGCGGTCGACATCGATGGCCATGCGGCCACCAACCTCCTTCGTTTCGTTGCCCCCAAGGGACGGCAGATCATATATCTGCCCGGCGAGAGCAGCGCCTTCAAGGTGCTGGAAACCGCGGTGGACATGCACTACTGGGTCTTGCAGCGGATGAACACGGACGCCGAGCGCAAAGCGTTCATGACGCATTTCCCCCTCGCCGAGCGGCAGACCATCAACGACAACATCACCGACCTGATGAACCGCCTGGTCAGTAGCTGGGGCAAATACGACCATCACCTGATCAACGGCAAGAACCTCATCGTTGACGGTGACGCGTTCAGTTGGCTGCGCGACTCAAGCAAAGATGCGATGTTTGCCGAAGCCGACCTTTTGCTGACCTCCAACGGTGATCTGCGCGAAAAACTGTGGATCGGCTATCTCACTGCCGGAATAAAGGTGTTCGGCCCTATGGCCGTCGTCGGCTGGCCGGTTGCACTGCCTGTGGTCGGCGCGAGTATCGCCAGTCTGGGCCTGAACATCGATCAGGCGGTCAATGCGAAAACCGCTCAGGAGCGCAAGGCCGGCGTGCTCGGCGCGGTGTTTGCCGGGATTGATCTGCTGTTCAACCTGCTGGTGCTCAAAGGTCCCGGCTCGCTGGAAGAAGTCGGTCCTGAACTTGAGACCGCCGAGGCGCAGGAGATGGCCGATCTGAAGCAATCGTCAGCAACCGCAGCCCCCGCCGAACCGGTATCAGCCGAAGCCGTGAGTGAAAGTCCCGAGCCTGTCGCAGAGCAAACGCCCATTCCGCAGACATTCAAGATCGACACCGTGCTCGACGACGCGCGGCTGATTACTGAAGCAGGACGATTCAAGGGCACCTTTCAACTCGCGTCCAATCCGTCATCGGCGATCAGGCTCGATGGCAATGCTTATTACGTGCGCTATGAGTCCGACCTCAATGGTCGCGGGACCTGGGCAATCATCGACCCGGCACGGCCCGATGCGTTTTCCGGTTCGATCCCGGTGCGCCTGAATGCGGCGGAGCAATGGGAAATCGCCCCGCAACTGGGACTGCGCGGCGGTACGATCAAACCACCGACGGCCAGCGTCGGCTCATCCAGCGCCCCTGCGGTAGAAGAATGGGCACGAACACCGGGCATTCACGTACCGGGCCTCGAAGACCCTGAAATGCGGGCCTGGGCACTCGGCGGGCCAGACGTGCGCAGCCTGTTCAGGCGGGTGTGGGCACCGGGCAGTATCGATGTGCGCAACGTGCTCGGCCTCGACACCGAAAACCTCGGCGCCCGCAGCGTATTCATGGGCCCCGCCGACGAGTCCGTGCAGGAGTTGAGTGAGTTCGAGCTGGCGCAGGAAGAACCGCGCCGCGACTTGATCAGCGACGCCAACGCGTATTACGCAAACCGTCCGCCTGTTTCACGGCAGCCTCTGACATCGGCGCCGGTGATCACTACACCGGACGCACTGTTCGATTACGCCTTCGCGCAAAAGCCGGGGCTGGTGCTCGGTGAGGGCACTGGCTGCATCGCCAGCAAACGCTTTCTGATCGAGAACATGGCGGCCCTTGCCCAGCAAAACGTCAAGACCTTGTACCTGCAAGAGCTGTTGGCCAACGTCAATCAGCTGGATCTGGATACGTTCGCCAGAACCGGGGAAATGTCCGAGGAGTTGCAGAACTATCTGAACAAACTCGACCTCAAGGCCGGCAACGATCCCGAAGGCAGATTCAACCTGCTGGCCCTGGTCAAGGCCGCCAATGCCCAGCGCATCCGGGTCCAGGCCATCGACATGACAACCACCTGGCACATCAACGAGGGCCCGATCACCCAGAGTCCGCAAAGACAGATGTCACGCAGCTTCTTTGCCAGCGAGGTCATCGGCTTCAACCAGCAACTGAACGGCCAGGGGCGCTGGATTGCCTTGGTGAATCAGGAAAACATGACCACCTTCCGGGGCTATCAGGGCATCACTGAACAGACCGATGCCTTGTGTGCGCGCTTCGAAGACGTCGCTCCGGGCCGCGAGCAACCGCTCGGCAGCGACCCCGGACTGGCCGTGGAATACGACGACAATCCCGGTTCCTCGGTGCATGAAGTGGTCGACGGTGAGATTGATCTGAACAGCGTTCAGGCGCCGATCAAAGGCGACTGGCGCGTGCAACTGCCCAGCGTCTGGGCCTACCGCACATCCCAGGAACTGCGTTCACTGCTGCCGGAACCGGGCATGTTCACCCTGCAGCGCTACAGGAGCAATGTGCTGGTGGTCTATCGCAACACCAACGGCGCGATGGCCGACAGCGTGATTCGTTCGACGCCCGGCGGGCGGATCAACCTCGATACACCGCTCGCCCCCACCTACGAATCCATGACCGTGGACTCTCTGGAGGAGCTGAAACAGGCCCTGATCAGTAAAGGCATGCAGCCCAAGGGATGGCCGCCAGCGGCTGGCGAAGCGATGAGCAGCGTGTCGCCGGTCGAATCGCTTGCCGAGGCATCACCGGAACTCGAGCAGTCCGTCATCCCGGCCAACTGGGAAGCCAACGAGTTGCTCGAAAACCTCTCCCCGGATGCCACACCCGGAAAATTTCAGGGCATCTACCGGCTCGATTCGAATCCATCCACCGCGATCATGCTCGACGATTGCGCGTATTACGTGCGCTATGAAAGCGACGCCAACGGCGGCGGGGTCTGGGCCATCATTGACCCACAGCAACCGAATGCCTTTTCAGGATCGATCCCCGTGCGCCTCAACGCCGAGGGTGAATGGGAACTGGCGCCGCGAGCCGGGCTCAAGGGGGGCGGCAACCTTCAGCCCCGCGGCTCACGCCCTCGCGCGCCGGTAGCTGCTCAGCGACCGCCGCAAGCGCAGGCGAGTGCGGTGCAGACAACGTCTCGGCAACCGCTGCAGGCGCAAGTGAGTCCAGAGCTGCGCGGCCCGACCACGTCATACGACACGCCCCCCCGAGCCCGAGTCAGACAATTGGCGATGGGCGAGAGGGAAACCCACCTCAAGGTCGTTCATCAGCCGGACGGCAGTTTGAAAGGAATTCCGACCTTCGAAGAATATGTCGCGCCCCATCGGGCCGATCTATCCCGGGACGCCCGCCAGTTCATGTCCCGGGAAGGCCTGACCCGCACGCTGCCCGCACGCCCGCCAATGGCGGACGTGGCCACCTCGACCAGCGCATCGCAATTGATTCAGCGGGTTTACGAGGTCGCACCAGGCCTGGTCATTGGCGAAAGCCAGGATCGCATCGCCAGCATGCAGTTCCTGATCGAGAACATGCAGGCGCTGGCTGAGCAAAAGGTCGAAACGCTTTATTTCCAGCGTCTGCTCAATGACTTCAACCAAGTGCAACTCGACAAGTTCTTCCGCTCCGGTGAGATGACCAGCGATCTTGAACAGTACCTTCGACAGTTGCAAAGCGATCCCACGGGACGCTTCACCCCGCTAGAAGTGGTCAAAGCTGCGCAGCGCAATGGCATTCGGGTGCAGGCCACCGATTGCCTGGCCAGCTATCGCTATCCGGGTGCGCCGCTTCCCGATATGCACGAGCAAACCATCAAGACCTACCTGACCCACACCATCATGCAAGCCGACAAGGCCCTCAACGGCGGCGGTAAATGGGTGGTCCTCACCGATCAGCAAAACACCAACACCTTCCGGGGTATCGCGGGTATCAGCGAACTGCAGGGGGGCATCGGTCTACGGGTCGAGGAAGTGTTGCCGGCCAACCCTGCGCTGATCGAAACAGACCGGGGCATCGAGTTGGGGCGTGGCTATGCCTCTCAACCTGAGTCCCTCGAAGGCGATTCCGACACGCTGTATGCCGACATGAATCTGCAGACGCCCCTGCCATTGCTCACGCGAACACCGAAAGAACTCGAACGGCTGTTGAGCCGCCAGGGCATGTTCACGTTCGAGAAGTCCGAGGGCACGTGGACACTGCTGCATCGCGGCCGCGATGGCCACATTGCACGCACGCTGGTCGAACGCACAGCCGACGGGCGTTATCTGATCAATCGCCCGTCATGGACCGAGGTCAATCAAGTGCCTTACGACACCATCGTCGAGTTGTCGTGGGGACTGAGCCGAATGGGCATGGACCTGGTAGGTCGCTTGCCGCTGTAACGCATGCTCAGCAAAAACGCAAAAGGCCCCCGATCTCACGATCGGGGGCCTTTCTGGTTGCTAGCGTATCGAACCGGCAGCGACCGGCTCAGACACGATCACTCCCACTCAATGGTCGCTGGCGGCTTGCTCGACACGTCGTAAGTGACGCGGGAGATGCCTTCGATTTCATTGATGATGCGGCCGGAAACGGTTTCCAGCAGTTCGTAAGGCAGGTGGGCCCAACGCGCGGTCATGAAGTCGATGGTTTCTACGGCACGCAGGGCCACGACCCAGGCGTAACGACGGCCATCACCGACCACGCCAACCGATTTCACTGGCTGGAACACCACGAACGCCTGGCTGACCTTGTGGTACCAGTCGGCCTTGCGCAGCTCTTCGATGAAGATGTGGTCGGCACGACGCAACAGGTCGGCGTATTCCTTCTTCACTTCGCCAAGGATGCGCACGCCCAGGCCCGGGCCCGGGAACGGGTGACGGTAGACCATGTCGTACGGCAGGCCCAGCTCCAGACCCAGACGACGGACTTCGTCCTTGAACAGTTCGCGCAGAGGCTCGACCAGTTTCAGGTTCATCTCTTCCGGCAGGCCGCCCACGTTGTGGTGCGACTTGATCACGTGCGCCTTGCCGCTTTTCGCGCCAGCCGACTCGATCACGTCCGGGTAGATGGTGCCCTGAGCCAGGTACTTGATGTTGTCCAGCTTGCAGGATTCGGCATCGAACACGTCGATGAAGGTACGGCCGATGATCTTGCGCTTCTTCTCCGGGTCGGCTTCGCCGGCCAGGTTGTTGAGGAACTGCTCTTCAGCGTTGGCGCGGATCACCTTGACGCCCATGTTCTCGGCGAACATGGCCATCACTTGTTCACCTTCGTGCAGACGCAGCAGGCCGTTGTCGACGAAGACGCAGGTCAGCTGGTCGCCGATGGCCTTGTGCAGCAGTGCGGCAACCACCGAGGAGTCAACACCGCCGGACAGGCCCAGCAGCACGTTGTCGGTACCGACTTGTGCGCGGATGTTGGCAATGGCGTCTTCAGCGATCTTCGACGGAGTCCACAGGGCTTCACAGCCGCAGATGTCCAGCACGAAGCGCGACAGGATACGACCGCCCTGCTTGGTGTGGGTCACTTCCGGGTGGAACTGCACGCCGTAGTAAGCGCGTTCGTCGTTGAACATGCCGGCGATCGGGCAGCTCGGGGTGCTGGCGAGGATGTGGAAGTCTTGCGGCATCTTGGTGACCTTGTCACCGTGGCTCATCCACACGTCGAGGCCGAACAGGCCGTCGGCGTCGATGTGGTCTTCGATGCCGTCGAGCAGGCGGCTCTTGCCGACCACGTCAACGCGGGCGTAACCGAACTCACGCAGTTCGGAACCTTCAACCTTGCCGCCCAGTTGCTCGGCCATGGTCTGCATGCCGTAGCAGATACCGAAGACCGGTACGCCCAGATCAAACACCGCTTGCGGGCAGCGCGGGCTGTTGGCTTCGTGCACGGACTCGGGGCCGCCGGCGAGGATGACGCCTTTAGGCGCGAATTCGCGGATCGCCTCTTCGTCCATGTCGAACGGGTGCAGTTCGCAGTACACACCGATCTCGCGCACGCGGCGGGCAATCAGTTGGGTGTACTGGGAGCCGAAGTCGAGGATCAGGATGCGGTGAGCGTGAATGTCGAGGGCCATGATTCAGTCTCGTCTTAAGTAATTCAGAAACAGTCGTGATTCAGAAACAACTCGGGGCTGAATAAAACAGCCCCGGTTGCTTGATGATTTGCTTGAAGCCTCAACCTACGCGGTAGTTTGGCGCTTCCTTGGTGATCTGCACGTCGTGAACGTGGGATTCGGCCATGCCGGCACCGGTGATCCGCACGAACTCAGGCTTGGTGCGCATTTCTTCGATGTTGGCGCTGCCGGTGTAACCCATCGAGGAACGCAGACCGCCCATCAACTGGTGAATGATCGCGCTCAGAGTGCCTTTGTATGGCACGCGGCCTTCGATGCCTTCCGGAACCAGTTTCTCGGCGCCTGCCGAGGAGTCCTGGAAGTAACGGTCGGACGAGCCTTGCGCCTGGGACATGGCGCCCAGCGAACCCATGCCGCGATAAGCCTTGTACGAACGGCCCTGGAACAGTTCGATCTCGCCCGGCGCTTCTTCGGTACCGGCGAACATCGAGCCCATCATCACGCAGGATGCACCAGCAACGATGGCCTTGGACAGGTCACCGGAGAAGCGGATGCCGCCGTCGGCGATCAACGGAACGCCAGTGCCTTCGAGGGCAGCGGCAACGTTGGCGATGGCACTGATTTGCGGCACGCCGACACCGGCGACGATACGGGTGGTGCAGATCGAGCCAGGGCCGATACCGACCTTGACCGCATCAGCGCCAGCTTCGGCCAGGGCCTTGGCAGCGGCGCCGGTGGCGATGTTGCCGCCGATCACCTGCACTTCAGGGAAATTCTCTTTGACCCAGCGAACGCGGTCGATCACGCCCTTGGAGTGACCGTGTGCGGTGTCGACCACCACCACGTCCACACCGGCATTGACCAGCGCGGCAACGCGGTCACCGGTGTCTTTACCGGTACCGACGGCAGCGCCAACGCGCAGACGACCTTGGTCATCCTTGCTGGCCAGCGGGTAGGCTTTGGCTTTTTCGATGTCGTTGACGGTCATCATGCCTTTGAGGGCGAATTTGTCGTCGACGATCAGCACGCGCTCGATGCGGTGCTTGTGCAGCAGTTCGCGTACGTCGTTCTTGTCGGCGCCTTCCTTGACCGTGACCAGACGCTCTTTAGGCGTCATCACTTCACGGACAGTGGCTTCCAGACGATTTTCGAAACGTACGTCACGGGAAGTGACGATGCCGACCAGGTCGCCATCGTGCAGTACCGGAACGCCGGAAATGTTGTGCAGACGGGTCAGTTCGAACAGATCACGTACCGTGGCATCAGCCTCGATCGTGATGGGATCCTTGACCACACCGGCTTCGAACTTCTTGACCTTGCGCACTTCGGCAGCTTGCTGCTCGATGGTCATGTTCTTGTGGATAATGCCGATGCCACCTTCCTGAGCCATGGCGATTGCCAGACGGGCTTCAGTCACGGTGTCCATTGCAGCAGAAACCAGAGGAATATTCAGTTCGATGCCACGGGTAAGGCGGGTCTTGAGACTGACTTCGTTAGGAAGCACCTCGGAATAACCGGGCACTAGGAGAATGTCGTCGAATGTCAGAGCTTCTTGGCTGATACGCAGCATCGCGGGGGCTCCCGAGCGGGAAAATGGAAGCGCGCCATTATAGTCAGACACCCCCTGCTGTTCAATGTAAAACTCAGCCTAATTGATGTACGGGGCCCGCTGTTTTCTGGAGGAGCTGCCGAAGACTGCGATCTTTTGATCTTGCCTGTAAAAAACCACGTCAAAAGATCGCAGCCTGCGGCAGCTCCTACAGGTTCAGAGTTCGACTTTTACCCAGCTGACAGGCTGGTCGAGCCAATCGGCAAATTCATCGATAAAGCTCTGCTTGAAGCCGGCTTCCAGCCAGTTGTTGAAAATGAACCCCAGGTTGGAAAACGCGCATTCCTGCAAATACAGAAAGCCGTTGATGTCGTCTTCATGCCCGCATTCCGGGCAGGTGAAGTTGTCGGTGCGGCCTGGGAACCAGTCTTCAAGGCTTTCGAACAGCGCTTCGCCGACTTCGCGGCGGCACTCGGCGCAACCGGCTTCTTCGAGAAAGCCCTTGGCCGGGGTGTAGATGCAGCGCTTGACGATGATCTCCAGGCCATTGATCGGCTCACCGAACGGCAGCGCTTCCGGGTGCAGCACCACCGCACGCGCGCCATCGGCAATCGCGTGGGCCATGCGGTTGCCGGTGCGGCCGCAAGTCGTCAGCTGTTCTTCGATGATGTTCTTGCGCACCAGCCAGCGCACGATCGCCCGCGCCCGGGGTTCGTGGACCGGCAGGGTGGAGATTTTCGGGACGATGATGCTTTGCGAATTCATGGGTACAGCCTGTGACGTCAAATGGAAGTTCTGCGGTGCTCTCTCCGACGCCATCGCTGGCAAGCCAGCTCCCACGGGTTTTTCTGGTGCACACAGTATTTGTGAGCGACCGAAACTCTGTGGGAGCTGGCTTGCCAGCGATGGCATCAGTGCGGCCGGCAGCTTAATCCCTGACGAAATCCGGTCAAGTGCTGAGATAACGCCCGATCAACGCAATCCCGCTCGCCAGCACCAGCCAGGTCACCAATCGCACAAACGCCTCGCGCGACAAACGCAGGGTCAATCGCCGCCCGATCCACAGCCCCAGCGCCATGGCCGGCAACAGACACACCGCCAGCATCAACAAGGGTAGCTCGGCATACACCCCGGCGATGGCGAACAGGCTCAAACGCACCACCGTGCTGCAACTGATCAACGCACTTTGCGTGGCCCGGGCCGGGTCTTTCGGCAAGCGGCTGTTGAGATAGATCGCATATAAAAAGCCGCCACTGCCAAACAGCGCCCCAAACAGCCCGCCCACCGTGCCCATCGGCAGCGCCCATGCGGCGGACAACTGCGTCGGCCGGGTTTTCACCCACAGGCTGTAAATCGCATAAGCGCTGATGAACAGGCCCATCAACAGCAGCAACAGATCGGATTTGAGATTAAGCAGGAAAATCACCCCCAACGTGCACCCCACCGCCATGCACGGCAGCAGCCGCAACAACTCGGACTTGGCCACGTCCCGGCGCGAGGGCAGCAGATTGCCGAACGCCGCGACGAAATCCAGCAACACCAGCAGCGGCACGATTTTCGACAACGGCATGAACAGAATCAGGATCGGTCCGGCGACCAGCGCCGTGCCGAAGCCGGCAATCCCGAACACGATATAGGCCAGCGCGATCCCCAAGCCGATCACCGCCCAGCCGCCCGCGCCCCACGACCACTCGCTCAACAACCCCAGCACACTCATCAATCTGCTTCCTTTATAAGCCTGAGATGACTTTAGCCAGCGCCCAGCGTTGCGACTAATATGTTCACAGCCGCTTACTCATCTCGAAAAGGCATACCTTGTGCTCTCGACCCGTCAACTGCGCTACTTCGTGGAAATCGCCGAATGCGGCAGCTTCAGTGCTGCCGCTGAACGTCTGTTCATCGCGCAGTCGGCTCTGAGTCGGCAAATCAAGGACATGGAAACCCGCCTGCAAACGCCGCTGTTCGAACGCACCGCGCGCCAGCCCCGGCTCACGGCGGCAGGCGCGGCATTTTTGCCCCGCGCCAGAAATCTGCTCAATGAACTGAGCAAAGCCAGCGCGATGGCAACCGACGTCGGCAACGGGCAAGTGGGGACTTTGCGCCTGAGTCATTCCAGCACCGTGTCGCTCAGCGGGCATTTATTACGCCGGATCAGCACGTATCTGGATCAGCAGACTGGCGTGTCGCTGGACATCGGCAAACTCTCCTCCGAGGCGCAGCTTGAGGAATTGGCCGAAGGTCGCCTCGACATCGGCCTGCTGCGCCTGCCGGTATTGCGTCAGCGCGAAGGCATTCAGGTGGTGCCGCTGTTCACTGAACGCCTGCTGCTGGCGGTGCCGAACGCTCATCGCCTGGCCGATTCAGGCTCTGTCGATCTGGCGCAACTGAAGGACGAGCCGTTCATTTCGATCCCGCATCCGCAGCGTGGCGGGCTCAGCTACCTGTGTGCCGACCTGTGCATGCGTCAGGGCTTCTTCCCCAAGGCGGCGCGGGTGATGTCGCGCAAGACCACTCAGCTGCAACTGATCCAGGCCGGATTCGGTATCGCCTTGCTGCCCGAATCGATGCAGGACATTGCGCCCGGCGGCGTACGCTTTCTGCCGCTGCGCGATCCCGATTGCCAAAGCACCGTCGCCCTCGCCTACCGCCAGAATCCCACTCCCCTGATCCAACACTTCATCCAGACCTTCACTACCCCCCTGTAGGGATCGTGCAATGACGGCGACAATGCCTTTAAACTGCGTCCCATGATTAAAGATCCCTTTTCAAGGCTCGGCCTTGACCGTGAAGTCCTGACCGTCAGCCAGCTCAACGGCCGCGCGCGGGTGCTGCTCGAAGACGTGTTCAGCAACATCTGGGTCGAAGGCGAGATCTCCAACCTCGCTCGCCCGGCGTCCGGCCATGTGTATTTCACCCTCAAGGACAGCGGTGCGCAGGTGCGTTGCGCGCTCTTTCGCAACAATGCGGCGCGGGTGCGTCAGGCGTTGAAAGACGGTCTGGCCGTGAAAGTGCGCGGCAAGGTCTCGCTGTTCGAAGGGCGTGGCGACTATCAGCTGATTCTCGACACCGTGGAGCCGGCCGGCGACGGCGCGCTGCGCCTGGCGTTCGATGCGCTGAAGGAAAAACTCAGCGCCGAAGGCCTGTTCAGCGCCGAACGCAAAGTGCCGCTGCCGGCACATCCGCAGCGCATCGGCATCATCAGTTCGCCGACCGGTGCGGTGATTCGCGACATCATCAGCGTGTTCCGCCGCCGCGCGCCGCAGGTGCAACTGACGCTGATCCCCACGGCCGTGCAGGGCCGCGAAGCCACGGCGCAGATCGTCCGCGCGCTGAAGATGGCCGATGCCCGTGGTTTTGACGCGCTGATCCTCGCCCGCGGCGGTGGTTCGCTGGAAGACCTCTGGTGCTTCAACGAAGAAGCCGTGGCCCGCGCAGTGGATGCCTGCGTGACACCCATCGTCAGCGCCGTCGGACATGAAACCGATGTGTCGATCAGCGACTTTGTCGCCGACGTCCGCGCACCGACGCCTTCCGCCGCTGCCGAATTGCTCGCCCCGGACTCCAGTCATCTGATCCGTCAGGTCGAAAGCCTGCATCGCCGTCTGGTGATGCGCATGCGTGACCGCCTGATGCGTGATCGCCTGCGCCTGGAAGGCATGGCCCGTCGCTTGCGCCATCCCGGCGAGCGTCTGCGCCAGCAGGCTCAGCGTCTGGATGATCTGGACATGCGCATGCGCCGCGCCTTCGAGCGTCAGCTCAATACCCGTCGCGAACGTCTGATCCGCCTGGAGACCCGCCTCGCCGGGCAGCATCCGGGACGCCAGCTGGCGATGTTGCGCCAGCGTTTGGACAGCCTCGCCGAACGCTTGCCCCGGGCCATGCGCGAAGGCCTGAAAAGCCGTCGCTTGCAACTGCACAGCCAGATGCAGACGCTGCATGTGGTCAGCCCGCTGGCGACCCTCGGCCGTGGCTACAGCATTCTGCTGGATGAGCGCGGACACGCGATCCGCAGCGCCGCGCAGACCCACACCGGCCAGCGCCTTAAAGCCAAACTGGGCGAAGGCGAACTGCAAGTGCGCGTCGAGGACAATCACCTGACGCCCGTCACCCTCTCTTTACTGGACTGATCCATGCCGCGTTTTTTTGCTCCGTTATTGTTGCTGTGCCTGACCACCTTCAACGCCCATGCCGACAGCTACATCACCCGCCTGCTGAACAAACCGGTGCCGGGCGGCGTGGCAGTGGTTGATCTGGGCAGCGCCGCGCAGGCGCCGAAAGCCACTTATCAAGGCAAACCGGTACTGGTGGTCAAGGAACAGAACAATTGGCTGGCGATTGTCGGCGTGCCGCTGACGGTCAAACCCGGCAGTCAGCAGATCAGCAGCGGCGGGCGCAATCTGCCGTTCACGGTCGGCAACAAGAAATACCCGGAACAGCACATCACCCTGAAGAACACTCAGCAGGTCAATCCGAACCCGGCCAACCTCAAGCGCATCGAGGGCGAACTGGCCGAGCAGATCAAGGCTTACCGCAGCTTCAGCCCGAACACCCCGAGCAACCTGTTGCTGGACAAACCGGTCAACGGGCCGCTGTCGAGCAAGTTCGGCGTGCGCCGTTTCTTCAACGGTGAAGAGCGCAATCCTCACGCCGGCCTCGACTTCGCGGTGCCGGCCGGCACGCCGATCAAGACCCCGGCGGCGGGCAAGGTGATTCTGACCGGCAACTATTTCTTCAACGGCAACACGGTGTTTGTCGATCACGGCCAGGGCTTTATCAGCATGTTCTGCCACATGTCGAAAATCGATGTGAAGGTCGGTGATCAACTGGCCCGCGGCGCGGTGGTCGGCAAGGTCGGCTCGACCGGCCGGGCGACCGGACCGCACATGCACTGGAACATCAGCCTGAACGATGCGCGGGTGGATCCGGCGATTTTCATTGGTGCGTTCCAGCCCTGAATATGTATTGAGGCGATCGGCCTCTTCGCGAGCAGGCTCGCTCCCACTCTGGATCTTATTCACAACAAAGATCCCCTGTGGGAGCGAGCCTGCTCGCGAATGCGGCCTATACAGCACATCAATACTTACTGAATTGCTATAAACCTCAATTGCGCCCCTATCAAACCTCGCGCAAAAAACAAAACGATCACGTTTATTACGCACAATAAAATCGCGCAAAATCTCGCTTTTCGAGTATTCCTCTCAATTTTTTTCGACTGCTTGCCATCCTCTCCCCTCGCGGTTAGGGTTGAAGACATGAAAACCTCTCACACCCTTATTCAGCTTCGCCAGCACCGCAGTTTGTGCCTCGTCAGCGCACGACTGCCGGGCTGAATCGCTGCGCCTCGTCCCAAGCGTTTTCCCGAACATTCGTTCCACCGGCAGGCCGCCTCTTTTCGGCCCAGACAATAAGGAATTTCCCGATGAGCATGCTCAAAGACCCGTCTTCGAAATACCGCGCGTTCCCCGTCATCAACTTGCCGGATCGCACCTGGCCGTCGAAAACCATCGACACCGCGCCGATCTGGTGCAGCTCCGACTTGCGTGACGGCAACCAGTCGCTGATCGAGCCGATGGACGCGGTGAAAAAGCTGCGCTTCTGGAAAACCCTCGTTCAGGTGGGCGTGAAGGAAATCGAAGCCTCGTTCCCGGCCGCTTCGCAAACCGACTTCGACTTCGTGCGGACCCTGATCGAAGAAGGCCATATCCCGGACGACACCACCATTCAGGTGCTGACCCAGGGCCGTGAAGACTTGATCGAGCGCACCTTCGAATCCCTGCGCGGGGCGAAGAAAGCCATCGTTCACCTGTACAACGCCACCTCGCCTTCCTTCCGTCGCATCGTCTTCAACCAGGACAAGGACGGCATCAAGGCCATCGCGGTCAATGCGGCCAAGCTGTTCGTCAAATACGCGGCGATGCAGCCGGATACCGAGTGGACCTTCGAATACTCGCCGGAAACCTTCAGCGCTACCGAGCTGGAATTCGCCAAGGAAGTCTGTGACGCGGTGATCGAGGTCTGGAACCCGACGCCTGAGCACAAGATGATCCTCAACTTGCCGGCCACCGTCGAATGCGCGACCCCGAATGTCTACGCCGACCAGATCGAATGGTTCGGCCGCAACATCAACCGTCGTGACAGCGTGATCATCAGCCTGCACACCCACAACGACCGTGGCACCGGCGTCGCCGCCACCGAACTGGGCCTGATGGCCGGTGCGGATCGCGTCGAAGGCTGCCTGTTCGGCAACGGCGAGCGTACCGGTAACGTAGACCTCGTCACCGTGGCATTGAACATGTACACCCAGGGCGTCGACCCTGAGCTGGACTTCTCCGACATCGATGGCGTGCGCAAAGTCGTCGAGGAGTGCAACCAGATCCAGGTGCACCCACGTCACCCGTACGTCGGCGACCTGGTGCATACCGCATTCTCCGGCTCGCACCAGGACGCGATCCGCAAGGGCTTCGCCCAGCAAAAACCGGACACCCTGTGGGAAGTGCCGTACCTGCCGATCGACCCGGCCGACATCGGTCGCAGCTACGAGGCGGTGATCCGCGTCAACAGCCAGTCGGGCAAGGGCGGTATCGCTTACCTGCTGGAACAGGAATACGGCATCAGCCTGCCGCGTCGCATGCAGATCGAGTTCAGCCAGGTCGTGCAGCGTGAAACCGACCGCCTCGGCCTGGAAATGACCGCCAAGCAGATCCACGCGCTGTTGATCAGCGAATACCTGCAAGCCAACACCCCGTACGCGCTGGTCAGCCATCGCCTGCAGGAAGAAAACGGCAACAGCGCCGTCGAAGTGGAAGTGGCGAGCAAGGGGCAGGGCGAAACCAACCTGCACTGGCGCGGCAAGGGCAACGGTGCGCTGGAAGCCCTGGTGGCCGGCCTGCCGATCCCAGTGGAAATCATGGACTACAACGAACATGCGATCGGCGCAGGCACCAACGCCAAGGCCGCGGCTTACATCGAGCTGCGCGTGAACGGTGAGCGTGCGGTGCACGGTGTGGGCATCGATGAAAACATCACCACCGCCAGCTTCAAGGCGCTGTTCAGTGCACTGAACCGCTCGCTGAGCCAGCCTGAGGCGAAAGCGGCGTAATCGATCGCTGAAATGCAAAAGGCCCCGGAGTGCGAACTCCGGGGCCTTTTTATTGAGGATCAAAAGATCGCAGCCTTCGGCAGTTCCTACAGGATGTACACCGTCCCGATGTAGGAGCTGCCGAAGGCTGCGATCTTTTGCTTTTCAGGTGAACTCGAAGGTGTCGGCATCCAGATTCGCCGGAAAGCGCTCGCGATACGCCGCCAATTGCGCAGCCTCCAGCACAACCTTGAACACGCCGTCCGCCTCCCCCGCCGCCAACAATGTCTCACCCTGGAAATCCAGCACCTGACTGTCACCGGTGTAGGCAAAACCCTTGCCGTCTGTGCCGATGCGATTCACCGCCGCCACGTAGCACAGGTTTTCAATCGCTCGCGCCGGCAGCAGGCGGTTCCAGTGCAGACGCCGGGCACCCGGCCAGTTGGCGGTGTACAGCAGCAGATCGGTGTCCTGTGCGTCGCGACTCCACACTGGGAAACGCAGGTCGTAGCAAATCAACGGACGGATGCGCCAACCCTTGAGCTCGAACTGCACCTGACGTTCGCCGGGGGTGTAGTGATTGTGCTCGCCGGCCATGCGGAACAAGTGGCGTTTGTCGTAATGCCAGACTTCGCCGTCGGGCCGCGCCCACAGCAGGCGGTTGCGATGGCTGCCATCCGCCGCCTGAATGATCACGCTGCCGGTAATCACGGCATTCAGCTTGGCCGCCTGAACTCGCAGCCATTTGCTGGTCGGGCCGTTCTCGGCTTCAGCGAGGGTCTCGGACTCCATCGAGAAACCGGTGGTGAACATCTCCGGCAGGATGATCAGGTCTGCGCCCCGGGCTTGCTCCAACAGCACGTCGAAGTGCTCGAGGTTGGCCTGACGGTCATGCCAGGCCAGGCTGGTCTGGATCAGCGCCAGATTGAGATCGGGCAACGCACTCAGATCACGCATAGTTTCGCCGCTGCCTCGCGCAGCGTCTCCTCGCGTTTGGCGAAGCACAAGCGCACCAGGCGCTGGCCTTCGGGTGGATTCTGGTAGAACACCGACACCGGGATACTCGCCACGCCGTGTTCACGGGTCATCCACATCGCCATGTCGACATCGTTCAAGTCAGGACGAATCTGCGAGTAGTCGACCAGTTGGAAGTAAGTGCCAGTGACGCGGGTGAAGGTGAAGCGCGACGGCGCCAGCAAGTCGCAGAACAGGTCGCGCTTGGCCTGATAGAAACCCGGCAGCTCTTCAACGTGCTCCGGATGCTCGGCCATGTAATCGGCCAAGGCGTATTGCAGCGGCGTGACCCCGCAGAAACTGACGTACTGGTGCACCTTGCGCAACTCGGCGGTCAGCGCCGGTGGTGCGACCACGTAGCCGGTTTTCCAGCCGGTGACGTGGTAGGTCTTGCCGAACGAGCTGACCACAAAGGCGCGCTGATACAGCTCTTCGTGGGCCAGCACGCTGACATGTGGCACGCCGTCGAACACCAGGTGTTCGTACACCTCGTCGCTGATCAGATAGATGTCGCGGCCGCGGATCAACTCCGCCAGTTGATCCAGCTCGGCGCGGCTGATCAGTGCGCCGCTGGGGTTGTGCGGGGTGTTGATGACGATCATTTTCGTGCGCGAGCTCAGGGCCGCCGCGAGCTTGTCGAAATCGATGGAGAAATCGTTCGGGTTCAGTTGCACATGCACACACCGACCGCCCGCCAACTCCGTCGCCGGCTCGTAGCTGTCGTAGCAAGGGTCGAACACGATGACTTCGTCGCCGCTGTGGATAACCGCCTGAATCGCACAGAAGATCGCCTGGGTCGCGCCCGGCGTCACCGTCACCTCGCTGTCGGCATCGACCTTCACCCCATAGCTGCGCGCGATTTTCGCCGCGATCTGCTCGCGCAGCGCCGGCAGGCCGGTCATCGGCGAATACTGGTTATGGCCACTGGCAATATGCCGACCCACCGCGTCACGCAGCGACTGCGGGCCGTCAAAATCAGGAAAACCCTGGGACAGGTTGATGGCTCCGGTCTGCGCCGCGAGCTGAGACATCTGCGTGAAAATAGTGATGCCGACATTCGGCAGCTTACTGGTGATCATCGGGGGTTCCCTGCTCTACACCCGGCTCTGACGGCGGCGCGGGAGAGCCCGAGGATAGCCCATCCGGCGCCCATAAAAAAAGGGCGCTCTGGTGAGCGCCCTTCTTATCGCCGAACCCATGTAGGAGCTGCCGAAGGCTGCGATCCTTTGATCTTGTCTTTGAAGCAAAATCAAAAGATCGCAGCCTGCGGCAGCTCCTACACGAAGTGATAAATCACTTCTTGTCGCGGCGCTTCTTGCTGGCTTTCTTGTTGTGCGACATCAAGCGACGCTTCTTGTTGACCTGGCGGTCGGTCAGCGTGTTCTTGTTGCCTTCGTACGGGTTCTCGCCGCCCTTGAACTCGATGCGGATCGGCGTACCGACCAGCTTCAGCACACGGCGGTAAGTGTTCTCCAGATAGCGCACATACGACTTCGGCACTTTCTCGATCTGGTTACCGTGGATCACGATGATCGGCGGGTTGGCGCCACCCAGGTGAGCGTAACGCAGCTTGATCCGGCGGTTGTTGACCATCGGTGGCGCGTGCTCGCCAACGGCGTCTTCCAGAATCTGGGTCAGACGGTTGGTTGGCCAGCGGGTGACCGCCGACTTGAACGAGTTCTGTACGGAAGCGTAGAGGTTACCCACGCCGGTGCCGTGCAGGGCCGAGATGAAGTGGATATCGGCGTAATCAACGAAGAACAGCCGACGCTGCAACTCGACTTTCACGAAGTCGCGCTCGCTCGGCGTCATGCCGTCCCACTTGTTGATCGCAATAACCAGCGCACGACCGGACTCGATCGCGAAGCCCAACAGGTTGAGGTCGTGATCGACCACACCTTCGCGGGCGTCCATCACGAAGATCACCACGTTGGCGTCTTTGATCGCCTGCAAGGTTTTGACCACGGAGAACTTTTCGACTTCTTCGTGGATCTTGCCGCGCTTGCGCACACCGGCGGTGTCGATCAGCGTGTACTTCTCTTCATTCCGTTCGAACGGGATGTAGATACTGTCGCGGGTGGTGCCGGGTTGGTCGTAGACGATAACCCGGTCTTCACCGAGCATGCGGTTGACCAGGGTCGACTTGCCGACGTTCGGACGGCCGATGATGGCGATCTTGATCCCGTCTTTTTCGCTCGGGCCAGGAATGCGCTTGGCTTCCTCGCCTTCAGCGACGATCTCTTCCTCTTCGCCTTCCTGCGGTTCGTCTTCGTCACGCGGGAAATCGCTCAGTGCTGCTTCCAGCAGTTGAGTGATGCCACGGCCGTGAGCACCGGCGATCGGGATCGCGTGGCCCATGCCCAGCGGAGCGAATTCGGCGCGGGCCATTTCCGGGTCAATGTTGTCGACCTTGTTGGCAACCACGTGAGAACGCTTGTTACGTTTGCGCAGGTGCTCGGCAATCATCTGGTCGGCGGCGGTGAAACCGGCCTTGGCATCTACCAGGAACAGCACAACATCCGCTTCTTCGATGGCGAGCAGCGACTGCTCGGCCATTTTTTCGTCCATACCGTGTTCGTCACCGGAGATACCGCCGGTGTCGATCAGAATGTAGGAACGCCCTTGCCACTTGGCCTCACCGTACTGGCGATCACGGGTCAGACCGGACAAGTCGCCGACGATGGCGTCACGTGTCCTGGTCAGGCGGTTGAACAAGGTGGATTTGCCGACGTTCGGTCGGCCCACCAGGGCGATTACGGGAACCATGCGGCTCTCCACTTCGTTATTTCAGAAAATACAAAAGCCGCTGCGAGGCAGCGGCTGGTGCTCGGGGCAACGCCTGTACGCGCTGCAAGCCCCATGAATCCGGGGCCGCCTGGGGGGTTAACCCCAAGCATAGTTGTTACTTGATGGTCAGGGCTTCCAGTTTGCCGCTGTTGCCATACACATAGATCGTGTTGCCTACCACCAGCGGACGGGCACGCAGGCCGTCACTGTCGATACGCTCACGACCTACAAAACGACCGTCCACCTGACTCAACAGGTGCAGGTAACCTTCCATGTCACCGACGGCTACGTAGCTGGAGAACACTTCCGGCGCCGACAGTTGACGGCGGGCCAGCGAATCGTTGCTCCACAGTGCGGTGGTCGAACGCTCGTCGACGCCTTCAACGGTGCCCGAAGACAGGCTCACGTAGACGCTGCCGAAACCCTGGGCGACACCGGCATAGCTCGACGCATCGCGCTGCCAGAGTTGACGACCGCTTTGCAGATCGAGTGCCGCGACGCGGCCCTGATAGCTGGCGACGTACAGGGTTTCGCCGGACAGCAGCAGACCGCCGTCGATGTCGACCACGCGCTCCAGTTCCGAACGACCGGTTGGAATCGCGACCCGTTGTTCCCAGACCGGCACGCCGTTGGAAATGTCCAGGGCAACCACTTTACCGGTCGACAGACCCGCCACCGCGAGGCGGTTGGTCACGACTGGCGCGCTGGTGCCGCGCAGGGTCAGTACCGCAGGGGTGCTGTCGTAGGTCCAGCGACGGTCGCCGGTGGCCGCGTCCAGGCCGATCAGACGATCGTCCTGAGTCTGGACCACCACCACGTCACCGTTGTTGGCCGGCGGCGCGAGGACTTCGCTGGACACCCGGGCGCGCCACTTCTCTTCGCCGTTGATGGCGTCGAGGGCAACGATTTCACCCTTGAGGGTACCGATCGTGACCAGACCGTAACCCACGCCAACGGCGCCGGACACAGGCAGTTCAAGATCCTTTTTCCACTTCACGTCGCCATTGCTGCGATCCATGGCCATCAGCACGCCGGTGACATCGGCAGCGTAGATGGTGTCACCATCGATCGCCGGCACCAGCATGTTGTAGGTTTCGCCCTGACCGTCACCGATCGAACGGCTCCACTGCTTTTGCAGGACCACTTCTTCTTTGAAGTCGGTCAGCTCGGCCGGTGGCAGTTCTTTTTTGCTGTTGCTGCTGCAACCCGCGGCCAGAATGGCCAGAGCCAGCAATGCTGCATGCTTCCAACGGATCACGTCACGCATCCCCTTTGGCCAGGTCGTCGAGCTTGATTTGAAGGCCACCGACTGCCGCTTCATCCGACAGTGCCGCCTTGGCTTTTTGATACGCGGTGTTCGCCTCGTCGGTACGACCCAGCTGCACCAGCAGGTCACCCTTGAGTTCTTCGCGAGTGGCCAGGAACGCCTTGTCGGCGTCGCCGTCGAGCAGCTTCAGGGCTTCATCGGCCTTGTTCTGCGCACCCAGCACCTGAGCCAGACGCTGACGGGCGATTTCGCCCAGCGCCGGGTTCGCCGGTTTGGCTACGATGGCTTTGAGCTCGGTGGCTGCGTCGTCCAGCTTGCCGCTGTCGACCGCTACCTTTGCCACGAACAGACTGCCGTACTGTGCGTACGCGGTGCCGCCGAACTCGCTGTTGAGCTTGCCGGCCAGATCCGCAACGCGTGCAGCGTCAGGCTTGCCATCCGGGGTCAGCGTGGTTTCCAGCAGTTGCTGATAGAGCACCGAGGCGCCTTGCGACTGGTTGCTCTGATACTTGTGAAAAGCCTGCCAGCCGAACACGATGACCAGCGCCAACAGGCCGCCGGTGACCAGAGGTTTGCCGTTGCGTGTCCACCAGTCCTTCAAATCCGCCAACTGTTCGTCTTCGGTACTCGACACCCCAATACTCCTTAATCGCTAAATCGGCTGTTTAGACAGCTTCAACCCTGCACGACGCAGGTGGCCAGGTGAGCGGCAAGCGCATCCCAGGCAATGCTTTGTTGTTCGCCCTGGCCACGCAGGGGTTTGAAACCTACCACTTGCTGGGCCATTTCGTCGTCACCCAGGATCAGTGCGTACAGCGCACCGCTCTTGTCGGCTTTCTTGAACTGGCTTTTGAAGCTGCCGGCGCCGGCATTGACTTGCAGGCGCAGGTTTGGAAGCTGGTCACGCACCCGCTCGGCCAAGGCCAGACCGGCCAGTTCGGCCTGCTCGCCAAAGGCGCAGAGGTAGACGTCGACCTGACGGGAAATTTCTTCCGGGATCTGCTCCAGGGTTTCGAGCATCAACACCAGACGCTCGATGCCCATGGCGAAACCGACGCCTGTAGTCGGCTTGCCGCCCATCTGCTCGACCAGACCGTCGTAACGACCGCCCGCGCAGACAGTGCCCTGGGCGCCGAGTTTGTCGGTGACCCATTCGAATACGGTTTTGCTGTAGTAATCGAGGCCGCGCACCAGTTTCGGGTTGAGCACGTAGGGAATGCCAACGGCATCCAGACGCGCCTTCAGCCCTTCGAAGTGGGCACGGGACTCGTCATCCAGGTAGTCCGCCATTTTCGGTGCATCGACCAATACCGCCTGCGTGTCGGCATTTTTGGTGTCGAGCACGCGCAACGGGTTGGTTTTCAGGCGACGCTGGCTGTCTTCGTCGAGCTTGTCGTGGTGCGCCGAGAGGTACTCGACCAGCGCCTCACGATAGCGACCACGGGACTCGCTGGTGCCCAGGCTGTTGAGTTCGAGCTTGACCGCATCACGAATGCCCAGCTCGCCCCACAGACGCCAGGTCATGATGATCAGTTCGGCGTCGATGTCCGGACCGTCGAGGTTGAACACCTCCAGACCGATCTGGTGGAACTGGCGGTAGCGGCCTTTCTGTGGACGCTCGTGACGGAACATCGGGCCGATGTACCAGAGCTTCTGAACCTGGCCACCGCCGGTGATGCCGTGCTCGAGCACGGCACGCACGCACGCCGCGGTGCCTTCCGGACGCAGGGTCAGGGAGTCGCCGTTGCGGTCTTCGAAGGTGTACATCTCTTTTTCGACGATGTCGGTGACTTCACCGATCGAGCGCTTGAACAGCTCGGTGAATTCGACGATCGGCATGCGAATCTGCTTGTAACCGTAGTTATCCAGCAGACGCGCGACAGTGCCCTCGAAATAACGCCACAGCGGGGTCTGTTCGGGCAGGATGTCGTTCATGCCACGAATGGCTTGCAGAGACTTGCTCACTTTAAATCCTTAAATTCGTTCGGCACTTCAGTCAGGTCAGCCGCGTGCGATAACCGCTGCGTCAGCTTCGACCTTCTCGGCCGCTTTCTGGCGGATCAGCTTTTCCAGCTCGTCCACCAGATTGTCATTCGTCAATTTCTGCGACGGCTTGCCGTCGATGTAAATCAGGTTTGGCGTGCCGCCGGTCAAGCCGATATGGGCTTCCTTGGCTTCGCCGGGGCCGTTGACTACGCAACCGATGACCGCGACATCCAGCGGCACCAGCAGGTCTTCAAGGCGCCCTTCCAGCTCGTTCATGGTCTTGACCACATCGAAGTTCTGCCGCGAGCAGCTCGGGCAGGCGATGAAGTTGATGCCACGGGAACGCAGGTGCAAAGACTTGAGAATGTCGTAACCGACCTTCACTTCCTCGACCGGGTCGGCCGCCAGCGAGATGCGGATAGTATCGCCAATCCCCTCGGCGAGCAGCATACCTAGGCCTACGGCGGATTTCACTGTGCCCGAACGCAATCCACCGGCTTCGGTGATGCCCAGGTGTAGCGGCTGGACGATTTCCTTGGCCAGCAAGCGGTAGGCTTCGACGGCCATGAACACGTCGGAAGCTTTCACGCTGACCTTGAAGTCCTGGAAGTTCAGGCGTTCGAGGTGCTCGACGTGACGCAGCGCGGACTCGACCAGCGCGGCCGGGGTCGGCTCGCCGTACTTTTTCTGCAGATCCTTTTCCAGAGAACCGGCGTTGACGCCGATGCGGATCGGGATCCCGCGGTCACGGGCGGCATCGACCACGGCACGCACACGGTCTTCGCGACCGATGTTGCCCGGGTTGATACGCAGGCAGTCCACACCCAGTTCGGCCACGCGCAAGGCGATCCTGTAGTCGAAGTGGATGTCGGCAACCAGCGGCACCTTGACCAGTTGCTTGATCTTGCCGAACGCCTCGGCGGCGTCCATGTCCGGTACCGAAACGCGGACGATGTCGACGCCGGCCGCTTCCAGACGATTGATCTGGGCGACGGTGGCAGCCACATCATTGGTGTCGCTGTTGGTCATGCTCTGCACAGCGATAGGCGCATCGCCGCCGACAGGTACGTTACCAACCCAGATCTTGCGCGAAACGCGACGTTTGATTGGAGATTCGCCGTGCATGACTTATTGACCCAACTTCAGGCGAGCAGTCTCGCCACTGGTGAACGGAGCGATATCGACCGGTTGGCCGTTGTAGCTGACCTGCGCGGCACGAGCCACACCCAGGCGTACCGCCAGTGGCGGCTTGCCGGAAACCGAGACGCTGTCGCCTTTGTGTTTCAGACCGCTGAACAGCACCTTGCCGCGACCGTCAGTCACCTGCGCCCAGCAATCGGCGGTGAACTGCAGTTGCACCTGGCCATCGCCGGCAGCCGGCGCAGCCGCTTCCGCGGTAGGTGCAGGGGCAGCCGCGACAACAGGCGCAGTCACGGTCGGTGCCGGAGTGGCCGGAACGTTCGCTGCCGAGGCAGCCGGCGTAGCAACCACCGGGGCCGGGGTGTGAACAGGTGCAGCTGGCGTTGCAGCCGGAGCGGCCGGCGCAGTGGCCGGAGCCGCAGGCTCGGCGCCGGTCGATTCAGCGGTGGTTTCGGATTGTGGCAGCGCCAGAGCGGTCGCGCCCTCGGCCTGATTTTCGGCGACGGCCTGGTCTTCCGGCTCGTCGATCGGGTGAATCTGCGTGGTGCCATCGGCGCCTTCGACTTCAACGTGCTCCGGGGCCAGGCTGGTCAAGTCTTTGGTGCGCTGCGAGGTCTGATCCTGCCACCAGACGAAACCGCCGCCGATGACCGCAATCAGCAACAACAGGCTGACGATGCGCAAAATGGTGTGGGACACCCGCACAGGCTCTTCGATACGGCCCAGCGCATGCACATTGCTGCCCTGGGAATCGGTGCCGGTGGACTGGTCGAATTGCTGAACCAGAACGGTCTGGTCCATGCCGAGCAATTTGGCATAGGCGCGAATGTAACCGCGAGCGAAGGTATGCCCCGGCAGCTTGTCGAAAGCGCCAGCTTCAAGATTGCTCAGGGAAGTCACGGTGAGGTTGAGCTTGAGGGCCACTTCGGCCAGCGACCAGCCATTGCTTTCGCGGGCCTGGCGCAAAGTCTCACCGGGATTAACGCGAGTCGCTGCTACAACTTCGGGATGCGCCGCTTTCATCATTGCTCCGACAGGTATTGCTGATATTCCGGCGTACCGGGATAGAGTCGTTTTAGTTGCAGGCCATAACTGGCGGCCTTGTCGCGATCTTCAAACACTTTTGCCAGCCGAACGCCGAGCAATAGACTACGTGCATTTTGCTCGGTTAGCAGGCTGAAACGGTCGTAATAGTCACGCGCGGGCACATAATGCCTGTCTTCGAAGGACAACTCAGCCATTTCCAGCAAAGCACGCGGTTGTTGACGGTTCAGCCGCAGGGCTTTTTCCAGTTGCTGCTGCGCCAGTTCCCGCTGCCCGAGCTTCGCCGCGGTCATGCCGAGGTTCTCGAACACCCGCGAACGCTCAGGATACAGGGTATCGGCGGCCGCCTGTTCAAAACGCTCGTAGGCTTCCTTGTAACGCTGTTCTTCGTAGAGAAAACTGCCGTAATTGTTGAGGATGCGCGCGTCGGCGGGACGGGAGGACAGGGCTTTGCGAAAGTGTTCGTCGGCCAGTTTCGGTTCCATTTCGGCCTGGAACACCAGACCTAGCGCAGCGTTGGCATCAGGATCGGAACCGTCCAGTTCCAGCGCCTTCTTCAGCGGCACCTTGGCCCGCTCGGTCATCCCTTGCTGCAAGTATCCCAGTCCCAGCTGCACGTAGGCAGCACGCGCTTCATCGCGGCCCTTGCTGGTCTTCATCGGGTTGTAGTCACCCGACAGGACACAACCAGCACACAGGCTGGCCATCAGCAACAGCAGCGCAAAGCGCAGGGACATAGAGATCCTCTCTTAGTTAGTGTTCGCGGCGTTCTGTGCCAGATCGCTGTCGGCGCTCAATTCGCGCACGGCGATGTAACGTTCGCTGCGACGGGTGCGATCCAGCACCTGCCCTACCAATTGACCGCATGCTGCGTCGATGTCTTCACCACGGGTGGTGCGAACAGTGACGTTGAAACCGGCCTGATGCAACTGATCCTGGAACCGACGAATGGCGTTGTTGCTCGGCCGCTCGTACCCGGAATGCGGGAACGGGTTGAACGGGATCAGGTTGATCTTGCACGGAATGTCTTTGAGCAGCTCGATCATTTCCACCGCGTGCTCAAGCTTGTCGTTGACGTCCTTGAGCAAGGTGTACTCGATGGTCAGCACACGTTTCTCGCCCAGGGCGGACATGTAGCGCTGGCACGACTCGAGCAGCATCTTAAGCGGATATTTCTTGTTGATCGGCACCAATTGGTTACGCAATGCGTCATTCGGTGCGTGCAGCGACAACGCCAGGGAGACGTCAATGTGCTTGGCCAGCTCATCGATCATCGGCACCACGCCCGAAGTGGACAGGGTCACGCGGCGCTTGGAGATCCCGTAGCCCAGGTCATCCATCATCAGATGCATGGCGGCCACGACGTTGTCGAAGTTCAGCAGCGGTTCGCCCATGCCCATCATCACCACGTTGGTGATGGCGCGGTCGATGGTAGCTGGAACACTGCCGAAAGATTTGTTGGCAATCCACACCTGACCGATGACTTCGGCGGCGGTGAGGTTGCTGTTGAAGCCTTGCTTGCCGGTGGAGCAGAAACTGCAGTCCAGGGCACAGCCTGCCTGGGACGAAACGCACAGAGTGCCGCGTTTGCCCTGGGGAATGTACACGGTCTCGACACAGCTGCCGGACGCCACGCGCACCACCCACTTACGAGTGCCGTCGCTGGAAATGTCCTCGCTGACCACTTCGGGACCACGGACCTCGGCAATCGCCTTGAGCTTGTCGCGCAAGGCCTTGCTGACGTTCGTCATGGCGTCGAAATCATCGACGCCAAAGTGGTGAATCCATTTCATTACCTGACCGGCACGGAAACGCTTCTCCCCGATTGAGTCGAAGAATTTTTCCATTTCCGGCTGGGTCAGCCCCAGCAGGTTGGTTTTAACAGTCGATGTAGTCATGGATTCACCTTCACTCTTAAGCCAATGCTTAGCGAGTGGTTACTTCAGTAGCTGCGAAGAAGTACGAGATTTCGCGAGCAGCAGCGGCTTCGGAGTCCGAACCGTGAACGGCGTTGGCGTCGATCGACTCAGCGAAGTCAGCACGGATGGTGCCAGGAGCAGCTTCTTTAGGGTTGGTAGCGCCCATCAGCTCACGGTTCAGAGCGATAGCGTTTTCGCCTTCCAGAACCTGAACAACAACAGGACCGGAGATCATGAAAGCAACCAGGTCACCGAAGAAACCGCGCTCTTTGTGCTCAGCGTAGAAGCCTTCAGCTTCGGCTTTGGACAGTTGCTTCAGTTTCGAAGCTACAACGCGCAGGCCGGCTTTTTCGAAACGAGTGGTGATTTCGCCGATGACGTTTTTTGCAACAGCGTCAGGCTTGATGATGGAGAAAGTGCGTTGAACAGCCATGGTGTAACTCCAGAAACGGTAATTTGCGAAAAATTAAACCCGCGAATTATACGCGGGTTCTTGGGTATTGCCTAACCTGCGAGACGATCAGTCCAATTCTGCGGCCCAAAGCTCCTGAACCCTTTCCAAGACCTTCTCGCCAACGCGACCAGAAGCCTTATCGAAGTCAGGCAGTTCCTCGATCATATGCTGCAGACGGACAAAACCTACAGAATACGGATCGAGCCCCTCGTGGGCCTCGGCCAGCTCTTCTGCAATACGTTGAACATCATTCCAACCGTAGCTCATGACAGTCTTACCAGTCAGTGCGGCGCTTCGGCCGCATGGTTAAGCGAATATTTGGGAATCTCGACGGTGATGTCTTCTTCACCGACGATAGCCTGACAGGCCAGACGCGATTGCGCTTCCAGACCCCAGGCACGATCGAGGAAGTCTTCTTCCAGCTCGTCAGCCTCTTCCAGCGAGTCGAAACCCTCGCGGATGATGCAGTGGCAAGTGGTGCAGGCACAGACGCCGCCGCAGGCGCTTTCCATCTCGATGTGGTGTTCGTGGGCCAGTTCGAGAATCGAGGTGCCGGGCGCAGCCTCGACCACCATGCCTTCAGGGCAGAACTTCTCGTGGGGCAGAAAAATGACCTGCGGCATCAGATATCCTCGATTTCATTCAGGTTGCGCCCCGACAGAGCGGCTTTCACCGTCAAATCCATGCGGCGGGCAGCAAAAGCATCGGTCACTTGCGACAGACGCTTGGTCTGTTGCTCGATGGCGTAACCATCGGTGCCTTTCATCAGTTCGGTAAGTTCCTGCACCTGCAGGTCGATAACCATGCGCTCTTCGGCGTCGAGCAAGCGCTCGCCATCCGCCTCCAGAGCACCCTGCACCGCTTCGATCAGGCGCTGGGCATCGACCTGCTGTTCGCGCAGGACTCGGGCGACCTTGTCGTCGTTGGCGTGCTGGAACGAATCTTTCAGCATCTTGGCGATTTCGCCGTCGGTCAGACCGTAGGACGGCTTGACCTGAATGCTCGCCTCAACGCCCGAACCCAGTTCACGGGCAGACACACTGAGCAGACCGTCGGCATCGACCTGGAAGGTCACGCGAATCTTCGCCGCGCCGGCCACCATCGCTGGAATGCCGCGCAGTTCGAAGCGCGCCAGAGAGCGGCAGTCGCTGATCAGCTCGCGTTCGCCCTGCAACACGTGGATCGCCATGGCCGACTGGCCGTCTTTATAAGTGGTGAAATCCTGAGCGCGGGCAACCGGGATGGTGGTGTTGCGCGGAATCACCTTCTCCATCAGCCCGCCCATGGTTTCCAGTCCCAGGGACAGCGGAATCACGTCGAGCAGCAGCAGTTCGCCGCCATCGCGCTTGTTGCCAGCCAGCGTATCCGCCTGGATCGCGGCCCCGATGGCCACCACTTGATCCGGGTCGATTTCAGTCAATGGCTGACGACCGAAGGCTTCGGCAACGGCTTCGCGAACACGCGGCACGCGGGTCGAACCACCGACCATGACCACGGCGTGCACATCTTCCAGCTCGATACCGGAATCACGTACGGCACGGCGGCAGGCTTTCAGGCTGCGCGCGACCATCGGCTCGATCAACGCATCGAAGGCTTCGCGAGTCAGTTGCGCTTTCCAGTCACCGTAGGCGACTTCAACGCTGTCGGCATCGGTCAGGGCTTCTTTGGCCGCGCAAGCGGTTTGCAGCAGATTGCGCTGCGCGCCCGGGTCGAGGTCGGCGGACAAACCCGCGCTCTCGATGATCCAGCCGGCAATCGCGTGATCGAAGTCGTCGCCGCCCAACGCGCTGTCGCCGCCAGTCGCCAGCACTTCGAAAACACCGCCGGTCAGACGCAGAATCGAAATATCGAAGGTGCCGCCGCCCAGGTCATAAATCGCGACCAGGCCTTCGGCATGTTGATCCAGACCGTAAGCCACTGCGGCAGCGGTCGGCTCATTGAGCAGACGCAGCACGTTCAGACCGGCGAGTTTCGCCGCGTCTTTGGTGGCCTGGCGCTGTGCGTCGTCGAAATACGCCGGCACGGTGATCACCGCACCGACCAGCTCGCCACCCAACGTCGCTTCAGCGCGCTGACGCAGCACCTTGAGGATATCGGCGGAGACTTCGACCGGGCTTTTCGGGCCTTGCACGGTGTCGATGAACGGCATGTGCGATTCGCCGCCGACAAAGCGGTACGGCAGTTGATCGCCCAATTGCTTGACGTCGGACAGACCACGACCCATCAGGCGCTTGACCGACAGCACAGTGTTCAAGGGATCGGAGGATGCGGCCAGCTTGGCCGACTCGCCAACTTCGACGCGATCGGCGTGATAACGCACGGCGGACGGCAGGATGACCTGCCCGTCAGCGTCGGCCAGCGGCTCGGAAAGACCACTGCGCAACGCAGCGACCAGCGAATTGGTAGTGCCCAAGTCGATCCCCACAGCCAGACGACGCTGGTGCGGTTGAGGACTTTGGCCGGGTTCGGCGATCTGCAGTAGGGCCATCGTGATCAGGACTTATCTGTATATCAGGCGTGCGACCGGAGCGGCACTGGGTTAATCGTCGAGGCGCTCTTCTAACTGGCGCACTTCGTAGGTGAGCTTGTCGAGGAACTGCATGCGCCGCATCAGGCGTTCGGCCTGATCGCGTTGCGCCGCATCATCCCAACAGGCTGCGAAGCTTTCGTTCAACTGTTCCTGAGCGGCTTTCAAGCGACGCTTGAACACCGCGACACCGGCGAGATCGGCGCTATCCTGGAGGTCTTCGAGCTCTTCACGCCATTGCATCTGCTGCAGAAGAAACTCGGGGTCATGGACCGTGACTTCCATCGGCACTTCATGCCCGCCGATGTTCAGCAGGTAACGTGCGCGCTGAGCCGGGCTCTTGAGCGTCTGGTAGGCGTCGTTGAGCCGCGCAGACTGCTCGAGTGCCGCCCGCTGCTCACGCTCGGAAGCGTCGGCAAAGCGGTCAGGATGAACACCGCGCGCCAACTCACGGTAGCGCGTGGCCAACTGCTCGAGATCCAGACGGAAGCTCGGTTGCAGCTCGAATAAAGCGAAATGACAAGGAATACCCACGACAAGCCTCAGATGTTGAAGCTTTCGCCGCAGCCACATTCACCGCGTACGTTGGGGTTGTTGAACTTGAAGCCTTCGTTCAACCCTTCCTTGACGAAATCGAGCTCGGTGCCGTCCAGGTAGGCCAGGCTTTTCGGGTCGATGATCACTTTCTCGCCGTGACTTTCGAACACCTGATCCTCTGCAACCACCTCGTCGACAAACTCCAGCACGTAGGCAAGGCCGGAACAGCCCGTGGTGCGAACACCCAGACGAATCCCTTCACCTTTGCCGCGCCCGTCGAGGGAGCGTCGCACGTGTCGAGCAGCCGCTTCTGTCATGCTGATAGCCATCGTTGACTCCTTACTCGTCGCCCAATGCTTAGATCAAGCCTTTCTTCTGCTTGTAGTCGCGAACGGCCGCCTTGATGGCGTCTTCAGCGAGTACCGAGCAGTGGATTTTCACTGGCGGCAGGGCCAGCTCTTCGGCCAGCTGAGTGTTCTTGATGGTCTCGGCTTCGTCCAGGGTCTTGCCCTTCATCCACTCGGTGGCGAGGGAGCTGGAAGCGATTGCCGAACCGCAGCCGTAGGTCTTGAACTTGGCGTCTTCGATAACGCCCTGGTCGTTGACCTTGATCTGCAGACGCATCACGTCGCCGCACGCCGGAGCGCCGACCATGCCGGTGCCGACATCCGGATCTTCCGCGTCCATCTTGCCGACGTTACGCGGGTTTTCGTAGTGGTCGATGACCTTTTCGCTGTAAGCCATGGTGCTTAATCCTCACTCATCAGAGAGTCGCTCTTTAAGCCCCGCAACCTGAGGTCGCAGGGCCGGTTCGCGGCGACTTGAAATCAGTGTGCCGCCCACTCGATTTTCGAAATGTCGACACCGTCTTTGTACATGTCCCACAGCGGCGACAGAGCGCGCAGCTTGGTAACGGCCTCGCAGACTTTCTGCGCGGCGTAGTCGATTTCTTCTTCGGTAGTGAAACGGCCGAAGGTGAAACGGATCGAGCTGTGTGCCAGTTCGTCGTTGCGGCCCAGGGCGCGCAGTACGTACGAAGGCTCAAGCGATGCCGAGGTGCACGCCGAACCGGACGATACCGCCAGATCCTTGAGCGCCATGATCAGCGACTCGCCTTCAACGTAGTTGAAGCTCAGGTTCAGGTTGTGCGGAACGCGGGCGGTCAGGCTGCCGTTGACGTACAGCTCTTCCAGGTGCTCGACCTGCTTGTAGAAGCGGTCGCTCAGGGCTTTGATGCGCACGTTTTCGGCAGCCATGTCTTCCTTGGCTACACGGAAAGCTTCACCCATGCCGACGATCTGGTGGGTCGCCAGGGTGCCGGAACGCATGCCACGCTCGTGACCGCCGCCGTGCATGGTCGCTTCGATGCGCACACGCGGCTTGCGGCTGACGTACAGCGCGCCGATGCCTTTAGGGCCGTAGGTTTTGTGGGCGGAGAACGACATCATGTCGACTTTCAGCTTCTGCAGGTCGATCTCGACTTTGCCAGTGGACTGAGCCGCGTCAACATGCAGCAGGACGCCCTTGGAACGGGTCAGTTCGCCGATGGCCGCGATGTCGTTGATGGTGCCGATTTCGTTGTTCACGTGCATGACCGACACCAGAATGGTGTCTTCACGCAGGGCCGCTTCGATCATCGCCGGGGTGATCAGGCCGTCTTCAGTCGGCTCGAGGTAGGTCACTTCGAAACCTTCACGCTCCAGTTGGCGCATGGTGTCGAGAACGGCCTTGTGCTCGATCTTGCTGGTGATCAGGTGCTTGCCCTTGGAGCCGTAGAAATGCGCGGCACCCTTGATTGCCAGGTTGTCGGATTCAGTGGCGCCGGACGTCCAGACGATTTCACGCGGGTCGGCGTTGACCAGATCGGCCACCTGACGACGGGCGTTTTCGACGGACTCTTCAGCTTTCCAGCCGAACACGTGGGAACGGGACGCCGGGTTACCGAAGTTTCCGTCGACCAGCAGGCATTCACTCATCTTTTGCGCAACGCGCGGATCGACCGGGGTGGTCGCAGAGTAATCAAGGTAAATCGGCAATTTCATGGACTATCTCCTAAATCAGGCTGGCTGGCGTGCCGCTAGCTCTTTGGCTGTCATTCGACGGCGGACGCTTCAATCTTGTCCAGGCGCGGCGCCTTGCCATTGCAACGACGCTGATCCTGACGCTGGGCCACTTCCTGCACCTCACGGCGAGTTACGAGGTCGGCCAAGCTGATACCGCTGAGAAATTCGTGAATCTGCAGGCTCAGGTCGCACCACAGGTGATGGGTCAGGCAGGTGTCGCCGGAATGGCAATCGCCCTGGCCCTGGCACTTGGTAGCGTCGACCGATTCGTTGACCGCATCGATCACCTGCGCCACCTGGATGCCCTGCATGTCGCGCGACAGCTGGTAACCACCGCCTGGACCGCGAACACTGGAAACCAGGTTACTGCGGCGCAGCTTGGCGAAAAGCTGTTCGAGATAGGACAGGGAGATGCCTTGGCGCTCGGAGATATCGGCCAGGGACACCGGCCCGTGCTGCGCGTGCAACGCCAGGTCAAGCATGGCGGTCACGGCGTATCGGCCTTTTGTAGTCAGTCGCATGGACAATTACCACGGAGTTCGGAATGGGCGGGAGTATGCAATTCCCGAGCATTTAAGTCAACTATAAGACCTAGTGCTTTAGTCGGGTTTACCCGCAAAAGAGCGCGCGAATGATAGCAGGGTCTGCGGCCTAATGGCACACCGGTTGCCGCCTGCCTGTGTAGGAGCTGTCGCAGGCTGCGATCTTTTGATCTTACAGAAGCGCAAATCAAAAGATCGCAGCCTGCGGCAACTCCTACAGAGAGGCGTCAGCCAGCTTTGGATTCGTCTTTGCCTTTGACGCAGGCGAAGTCTTCTTCACGCAGTTCAGGCAGATCTTTCGCACAGTAATTACTGCCCAGATCCTTCAGGGCGCCGCACATCCCCTCCAGCCGCCCGTCCACCGCTTGCAGGTGATCGAGCAACTGACCAATGGCCCGCGCCACCGGGTCGGGCATGTCTTCGCTGACACCATAGGCATCAAAACCGATCTTCTCGGCCATCGCCTTGCGTTTGGCATCCTGTTCGTCATCGGACTTGACGATGATGCGCCCCGGAATCCCCACCACCGTGGCGCCCGGCGGCACTTCCTTGGTGACCACGGCATTGGAGCCGACTTTGGCCCCGGCCCCCACCGTGAACGGCCCCAGCACTTTGGCACCAGCACCGACGACAACCCCGTCACCCAGCGTCGGATGGCGCTTGCCTTTGTTCCAGCTGGTGCCGCCGAGAGTCACGCCCTGGTAAATGGTCACGTCATCGCCAATTTCGGCAGTTTCACCAATAACGATGCCCATGCCGTGATCGATGAAGAAGCGCCGACCGACCTTGGCCCCCGGATGAATCTCGATGCCGGTCAACCAGCGACCGAAGTTCGACACCAGGCGCGCCAGCCATTTCAGCTCGTTGCGCCACAGCATCCCGGCCAGCCGGTGGATCCAGATCGCATGCATGCCGGGGTAGCAGGTCAGGACTTCAAAAGCGTTACGTGCCGCCGGATCTCGATGGAATACGCTTTGGATATCTTCACGCAAACGCTCAAACATCATTTAGTCCTTCCGCTTAAGAAGCTCACCACGGGCCGCTTTTTGGGTTTCCGTGAGGATGCCACGCAAAATATTCATTTCCGCCCGGCTGACCGAGCTGCGTCCGTACAACCGGCGCAGGCGCGCCATCAAGTGTCGCGGCTTTTCCGGATCGAGAAATTCGATGGCGACCAGCGTCTGCTCCAGATGCTCATAGAAGCGTTCCAGCTCATCCATGGTCGCCAGCTCGGCGCTTTTCACCGAAGCCACTTCTTCTTTCTCGATCTTGGTCGGCTGCCCTTGAGCGGCCAGCCAGGCCATGCGCACTTCATAGCTCAACACCTGCACCGCCGCCCCGAGGTTCAGCGAACTGAACCCTGGGTCGGAGGGGATGTGCACGTGAAAGTGACATCGCTGCAGCTCGTCATTGGTCAGGCCGGAGTCTTCACGACCGAAGACCAACGCGATTTCCGCGCCCTGCCCGGCTTCCTCGACCACTTTGCTCCCGCATTCGCGCGGATCGAGCAGCGGCCAGGGGATGCGCCGGTCACGGGCACTGGTGCCCAGCACCAGATTGCAGCCGACCAGCGCGTCTTCCAGGGTGGCGACGACTTGAGCGTTTTCAAGGATATCCCCGGCACCGGAAGCTCGTGCATCGGCTTCGTGGTGCGGAAACAACCGCGGTTCGACCAGCACCAAGCGCGACAGACCCATGTTTTTCATGGCGCGCGCGGCCCCGCCGATGTTGCCGGGGTGGCTGGTATTGACCAGGACGACACGGATGTTCTGCAGCAAGGGAGGCGCTCTCGGACACAGTAAAGGGGTGCAAATCTTACAGAACAGCCTACCGTTAAGCTATGAATGCGAACAGCGACCTTCACCTGAAGAAAAGTTCTGATAGAATGCGCGGCTTTCTTTAACAACCTTAGGTGACACATCCATGCAGCCCATGCTGAATATCGCGCTGCGCGCCGCCCGCAGCGCCAGTGAACTGATCTTCCGCTCCATCGAGCGCCTGGATACCATCAAGGTCGACGAAAAAGACGCCAAGGATTATGTATCCGAGGTGGATCGCGCCGCCGAACAGAAAATCATCGATGCCCTGCGCAAGGCTTACCCGAATCACTCGATTCAGGGCGAAGAGACCGGCATGCACGTCGGTAACGGCATCGAAGGCGAAGAGTACCTGTGGATCATCGATCCGCTGGACGGCACCACCAACTTCCTGCGCGGCATCCCTCACTTTGCTGTCAGCATTGCCTGCAAATATCGTGGCCGCCTGGAACACGCTGTGGTTCTGGATCCGGTTCGCCAGGAAGAATTCACCGCCAGCCGTGGTCGCGGCGCTCAACTGAACGGTCGTCGTCTGCGCGTCAGCGGTCGCACCAGCCTCGACGGCGCTCTGCTGGGCACGGGCTTCCCGTTCCGCGATGACCAGATGGACAACCTCGACAACTACCTGGGCATGTTCCGCGCCCTGGTTGGCCAGACTGCCGGCATCCGCCGCGCCGGTTCCGCCAGCCTGGACCTCGCCTACGTGGCTGCCGGTCGTTTCGACGCGTTCTGGGAATCGGGTCTGTCCGAGTGGGACATGGCTGCCGGCGCCCTGCTGATCCAGGAAGCTGGCGGCCTGGTGAGCGACTTCACCGGCGGTCACGATTTCCTTGAAAAAGGCCACATCGTTGCCGGCAACACCAAATGCTTCAAGGCAGTACTGACGGCCATCCAGCCGCACCTGCCGGCTTCGCTGAAGCGCTAAGCTTCCCGCGAAACGAAAAAGGCACCCTGCGGGGTGCTTTTTTTATGCCTGAAATTCGTCACCCGACACACCTCCGGCCCTATGTAGGAGTGAGCCTGCTCGCGATAGCGGTGTATCAGTCGCCACTTGTTTTGAATGGAAAAACGCTATCGCGAGCAGGCTCACTCCTACAGAGGATTTGTTGTGCGGCTTAAATGGGGCACAAAAAAGCACCCCGCAGGGTGCTTCTTGTTAACAGTCGGTCCTTACTGACCCGGCTGATTCTGCGACAGAATCAACTTACCTTCCTTATCGACCGGAATCTGGTTGCCCGGATCACGATCCATCCGCACTTTGCCTTCCTTGCCATCCAGCGAGTAACGCACGTCGTAACCGACAACCTTGTCACTGATGTCGTTCACGGTGTTACAGCGAGTCTGAGTGGTGGTGTAGGTGTCGCGATTCTGCATGCCTTCCTGCACCTTGTTACCGGCATAACCGCCACCGACCGCGCCAGCAACGGTGGCAATCTTCTTGCCGTTACCGCCGCCGACCATATTGCCCAGCAGGCCACCGCCTACCGCGCCGAGCACCGTACCCACGATCTGGTGCTGGTCCTTGACCGGCGCCTGACGGGTTACAGCAACATCCTTGCACACTTCACGTGGAGTCTTGATCTGTGTTTTGACCGGCTCAACAGCCAGCACTTGCGCATACTCAGGGCCGCTTTTAACCAGGCTGTAGGTGGCAACAGCACCCCCGGCAGTCACACCGACAGCACCCAATACCGCACCAACCAGCAACGACTTGTTCACATGAACCTCCTGACCATCACATGCGGGACACGCCCGCGCTTCTCCCAGCCTTGGAGCATAAAAAAAGGCGCGAGTTCAACTCGCGCCTTTTTCGGGCTGACAGCCGGAAAAGCGATGGCCGTTATGGACGGTCGTCGACTTCCTTCTCGGTGTTGGCCGGAGGAATCAGGTCCTCGGTGCTCAGGTTCAGCCAGATCAGCACCACGTTCGCGATGTAGATCGACGAGTAAGTACCCGCCAGCACACCAACAAACAGGGCGATGGAGAAGCCGAACAAGTTATCGCCACCGAAGAACAGCAGTGCAGCGATCGCCAGCAAAGTGGAGATCGACGTCGCCATGGTCCGCAGCAGGGTCTGGGTGGTCGAGATGTTGATGTTCTCGATCAGCGAAGCCTTGCGCAGCACACGGAAGTTCTCACGGACCCGGTCAAACACGACGATGGTGTCGTTCAGCGAGTAACCGATGATCGCCAGTACCGCCGCCAGCACCGTCAGGTCGAAGGTGATCTGGAAGAACGACAGGATACCCACGGTCACGATCACGTCGTGAATCAGCGAAACGATGGCGCCGACTGCGAATTTCCACTGAAAGCGGAAAGCCAGGTAGATCAGGATGCCGCCGAGCGCCAGCAGCATGCCGAGGCCGCCCTGGTCGCGCAGTTCTTCACCGACCTGCGGGCCGACGAACTCGACACGCTTGACCGTCGCCGGGTTGTCGCCGCCGACTTTCTGCAGAGCGTCCGCCACCTGATGGCCCAGCTGGGGGTCTTCACCCGGCATGCGCACCAGCAGGTCGGTAGTTGCACCGAAGTTCTGCACGACAGCTTCGTGATAGCCGGAAGTCACCAGTTGCTCACGCACCTTGGTGACATCAGCCGGACGCTCGTAGGTCAGCTCGATGAGCGTACCGCCGGTGAAGTCCAGGCCCCAGTTCATGCCCTTGTGGAAGACGCTGAAAATAGCCAGCAACGTGAGAAACACTGTGACGCCGAACGCGAAGTTGCGAACGCCCATGAAGTTGATTGTACGTAACATGGCAGCCCCTTAAATCCACAACTTCTTGAAGTCACGTCCGCCAAAGATCAGGTTGACCATTGCGCGGGTCACCATGATGGCCGTGAACATCGAGGTAAAGATCCCGAGGGACATGGTCACTGCGAAACCCTTCACCGGGCCGGTGCCCATGGCGAAGAGGATGCCGCCGACCAGCAGAGTGGTCAGGTTGGCGTCGAGAATCGCGGTGAATGCCCGGCCGAAGCCTTCGTTGATTGCACGCTGTACAGTCATGCCGGCGGCGATCTCTTCACGGATCCGCGAGAAGATCAGCACGTTGGCGTCGACCGCCATACCCATGGTCAACACGATACCGGCGATACCCGGCAGGGTCAGCGTTGCACCCAGCAGCGACATCAGCGCCAGCAGCAGCACCATGTTCACCGCCAGCGCGACGGTGGCGATCAGGCCGAAGAAGCGGTAGATGGCGATGATGAACAGCGAGACGAACAGCATGCCCCACAGCGATGCATCGATACCTTTGGTGATGTTGTCAGCACCCAGGCTCGGACCAATGGTGCGCTCTTCAGCGAAGTACATCGGAGCGGCCAGACCGCCGGCACGCAGCAGCAGCGCCAGCTCGGACGACTCGCCCTGGCCGTTCAGGCCGGTAATACGGAACTGCGCACCCAGCGGCGACTGAATGGTCGCCAGGCTGATGATCTTCTTCTCTTCCTTGAAGGTCTGTACCGGCACGTCTTTCTCGACGCCGTCCACAACCTGCTTGGTGTAAGTCGTCACCGGACGCTGTTCGATGAAGATCACCGCCATGCTGCGACCCACGTTCGAACGGGTCGCGCGGCTCATCAGCTCGCCACCGTGACCATCCAGACGGATGTTCACTTCCGGAGTGCCGTGCTCGCCGAAACCAGCCTTGGCGTCAGTCACCTGGTCACCGGTGATGATCAGGCCACGCTCGATCTGTGCAGGAGGACGCTTGCCTTCACGGAACTCGAAGGTTTCGGAAGTGGCTTTCGAAGCACCTGGCTCAGCCGCCAGACGGAACTCGAGGTTGGCCGTCTTGCCGAGGATACGCTTGGCTTCGGCAGTGTCCTGCACGCCCGGCAGCTCAACCACGATGCGGTTGGCGCCCTGACGCTGAACGATCGGTTCGGCAACACCCAGCTCGTTGACGCGGTTACGTACCGTGGTCAAGTTCTGCTTGATGGAGTATTCACGGATTTCCGCCAGCTTGGCCGGGGTCATCGCCAGACGCAGCACCGGTTGACCGTTGAGGTCGGCCGGAACAATGTCGAAATCGTTGAAGTTCTTGCGGATCAGCGCACGGGCCTGTTCGCGGGAGTCAGCATCGCTGAAGCCCAGCTGAATGGCGCCATTGAGCTGCGGCAGACTGCGATAGCGCAGCTTCTCTTTGCGCAGCAGGCTCTTGACGTCGCCTTCGTAGACTTTCAGGCGGGCGTCGAGGGCTTTGTCCATATCCACTTCCAGCAGGAAGTGCACACCACCGGACAAGTCCAGACCCAGCTTCATTGGGTGCGCGCCCAGATTGCGCAGCCATTGCGGGGTGGTTTGTGCCAGGTTCAATGCGACGACGTAGTCATCACCCAATGCCTTGCGCACAACGTCTTTGGCCGGCAGCTGGTCTTCAGCCTTGGTCAGACGGATCAGGCCGCCCTTGCCGTTGGCCGCCAGGCTCGAAGCCTTGACGTTGATTCCGGACTCACGCAGCGCCGTGCTGACGCGATCCAGATCGGCCTGATTGACCTGCAGCGCCGTGCTGGCACCACTGATCTGAATGGCCGGGTCATCGGGGTATAGATTGGGAGCGGAATAAATCAGACCGATCGCCAGCACCGCCAGGATCAGAATGTATTTCCACAGAGGATATTTGTTCAGCATCACGCCGCCCGTTATGAACGCGGGGCGCCTTGCGCGCCCCGTCGATTGAGTAGAAGTTGGAACCTTAGATCGCTTTCAGCGTGCCTTTTGGCAGCGTGGCGGCGATGGCGCCCTTCTGGAATTTCATTTCCACGGTGTCGGAAACTTCCAGAACCACGAAGTCATCGGCCACTTTGGTGATCTTGCCGGCGATGCCGCCGGTGGTGACCACTTCGTCGCCCTTCGCAAGGCTGCTCAGCAGGTTCTTCTGCTCTTTGGCGCGCTTGGCCTGTGGACGCCAGATCATCAGGTAGAAGATGACCAGGAAGCCGACCAGGAAAATCCACTCGAAGCCGCCGCCCATTGGGCCTGCAGCAGCCGGTGCAGCTGCGTCAGCCATGGCGTTAGAGATAAAAAAGCTCATTTAGCACTCCAGTTGCAAATGTTGAATCTTGGGGTCAGAAAACTCAGTCCAAAGGCGGAACGGGGAGCCCGCGTTTGGCGTAGAAGGCATCGACAAAGGCGGCCAATGTACCCTGTTGAATAGCCTCGCGCAAACCAGCCATCAGCACCTGATAATGGCGCAAGTTATGGATGGTATTGAGCATGCTGCCGAGCATTTCGCCGCACTTGTCCAGGTGATGCAGATAAGCGCGGGAGAAGTTCTGGCAGGTATAGCAATCGCAGGTCGGATCCAGCGGCGAATCATCATGGCGATGGAACGCGTTACGGATCTTCAGCACGCCTGTATCAATGAACAGATGCCCATTGCGGGCATTACGGGTTGGCATCACGCAATCGAACATGTCCACACCGCGGCGCACACCCTCAACCAGATCTTCCGGTTTGCCAACGCCCATAAGGTAACGAGGTTTGTCAGCCGGCATCATGCCCGGCAGATAATCCAGCACCTTGATCATCTCGTGCTTGGGCTCGCCCACCGACAGACCGCCGATGGCCAGGCCATCGAAGCCGATCTTGTCCAGGCCTTCCAGCGAGCGCATGCGCAGATCCTGGTGCATGCCGCCCTGAACGATGCCGAACAGTGCCGCCGTGTTGTCGCCATGCGCGTTTTTCGAACGCTGGGCCCAACGCAGCGACAGCTCCATCGATACCCGCGCAACATCTTCGTCAGCTGGGTACGGCGTGCATTCGTCGAAGATCATCACGATGTCGGAGCCCAGGTCGCGCTGCACCTGCATCGATTCTTCCGGGCCCATGAACACTTTCGAGCCGTCGACCGGAGAAGCGAAGGTCACGCCCTCCTCCTTGATCTTGCGCATCGCGCCCAGGCTGAACACCTGGAAGCCGCCGGAGTCGGTGAGGATCGGGCCTTTCCACTGCATGAAATCGTGCAGATCGCCGTGTTCCTTGATCACCTCGGTGCCCGGGCGCAGCCACAGGTGGAAGGTGTTGCCCAGAATGATTTCCGCGCCGGTGGCCACGATGTCACGCGGCAACATGCCCTTGACCGTGCCGTAGGTGCCCACCGGCATGAAGGCCGGGGTCTCGACGGTGCCACGCGGGAAAGTCAGCCGACCACGACGGGCCTTGCCATCGGTGGCCAGGAGTTCAAAGGACATGCGACATTCGCGACTCATTCTGTTTCCTCTGGGCCTGTTTGTTCAGGGGCAGTCGGGGCGGGATTACGGGTGATGAACATCGCATCACCGTAGCTGAAAAAGCGGTACCCGTTGTCGACGGCGGCTTTATAGGCGGCCATGGTTTCGGGATAACCGGCGAACGCCGAAACCAGCATCAACAGCGTGGATTCGGGCAAATGGAAGTTGGTGACCAGGGCATCGACCACATGGAACGGCCGGCCCGGGTAGATAAAGATGTCAGTGTCGCCACTGAACGGCTTGAGCACGCCATCGCGCGCAGCACTTTCCAGTGAACGCACGCTGGTGGTGCCAACAGCAATCACCCGACCACCACGCGCGCGACACGCGGCAACGGCGTCGACCACATCCTGGCCGACTTCCAGCCACTCGCTGTGCATGTGGTGGTCTTCGATCTTGTCGACACGCACCGGCTGGAACGTGCCGGCACCGACGTGCAGGGTCACGAACGCGGTCTCGACGCCCTTGGCGGCAATCGCCTCCATCAGCGGCTGATCGAAATGCAACCCCGCCGTCGGCGCCGCCACCGCACCGAGGCGCTGGGCGTACACGGTCTGATAGCGCTCGCGATCCGAACCTTCGTCCGGGCGGTCTATATAAGGAGGCAATGGCATGTGCCCGACGCGATCGAGCAGCGGCAGCACTTCTTCATCGAAGCCCAACTCGAACAACGCATCGTGACGCGCGAGCATCTCGGCTTCGCCACCGCCGTCGATGAGAATCTTTGTCCCCGGTTTGGGCGACTTGCTGGAACGCACATGGGCCAGCACGCGGTGCGTATCGAGCACCCGCTCAATGAGGATTTCCAGCTTGCCGCCCGAGGCTTTCTGCCCGAACAGCCGCGCCGGAATCACCCGGGTATTGTTGAACACCATCAAATCGCCCGGGCGCAAATGCTCAAGCAAATCAGTGAATTGACGGTGTGCGAGGGCGCCGCTGACCCCATCCAGGGTCAACAGGCGACTGGCGCGACGCTCGGCCAAAGGGTGGCGAGCGATCAGCGAATCAGGAAGCTCGAAGGTAAAGTCAGCAACGCGCATGATGGGGTTCGTCTAGCAGGGCCGGAAAGTCTAGCGGAATTATCAAAAATTGACCATGAAACGTGATTGACCAACGGTAATCACCTCTCTATACTTCGCCGCCATTGAGCCCTGATGGCGGAATTGGTAGACGCGGCGGATTCAAAATCCGTTTTCGAAAGGAGTGGGAGTTCGAGTCTCCCTCGGGGCACCAAAATTAAGAAAGGTCTTGCTTAGCAAGGCCTTTTTTTTCGCCCATGAAAAAGTGATCAGCGACCCGATGAGAAAAGGCCTCTACTGAGGCCTTTTCCTTTATCCCAATCAGCTATTTCTTCCTGCAAATTTCTACATCGTTTTGTGTTTTCAGATCGGTGTCGATGCCGAGCCGATACCTGCAGTAATCAATGATCCACTTGCGCTCCTGCTCCGTGAGTCGTTCGACTTGGCGAATCTCCCCGTCATTGGCATGGATGTTGTAAAACTTCATCTGAAACGTCGGATGCTTCTTGATGAACAGAATGGTTTCGATGTCTCCGTCTTCCAGCGCTTCGTAATACCCAACGTAAAGCACCGTCACCAGAACCAGAACCAGCAGGGCAATCAGTTTCTTCATTGTTGCGGCGCCGGAGGTGGGAGGAGTTGGGTTTTTGCTCTGAGATTCCTGACCAACTCCATGCCAATATTTCCGGGACAGATCTTGCCTTCAGATGCTTGACCTGGGTATTCCCGGTGACCGCCAAAATGCTTGATCACAAACACACTTTTCAGCGCGTCAATCAGATGCATCAACGCGGTGATCTGAGCAGCAGGTATCACATTGGTCGTGCTGTATCCGAGACTGTCGAGCGCAACCCGGCCCTTCGCGACCCAGTCGCCGCCCTCTTCTGGAGTCGTTAGGTTCTCCAGCAACACAATGCCGATCAAGCCTGTATTGAATTTCAAGACACTCGAACCCTGAAGGCGAATGTCTCTCCCCTCGTAAACTTGACCAGTGCAATCAATACCGAAGTGATACCCGATATCGTCGTACTTCTGACTAAGGTGCCCTTTCTGGATCTCCTGCATTTGCTCCGCACCAGGCGTACAGCTATGGCTTCTCCCAGCGTGATGCAGGGCGATCATGGTGTAATCCCAGTCCATCACCATATCCGGCTTACCCTTCACCGCTCCCCACGAGGATCGCTCTACAAACGTCGTGTTCAGTGAACGGACCTTCTTGATGATCGCTTCACGCGTCGCCGCTCGATCATTCACAGTAATCGGTATCGGACACATGAACTCGCCGGGCTTGAGCTCCTGGGCGGTGGCTTGAGTTGCAAACGGATTGGTCATTGCGCTCCCTCCGCCAGCTCATGGAGCGTCCGAGCCGGAGCGCTGAACATGACGTGCAGTGAGATCTTCGCACCGGGAGTAGGTGTCTTGACGTGGGCAATGCCATTGGCATCGGTAACACCCGTGGTCTCTATACCGTTGACTGTCGCCACGAAGTCTCGGAAAGCCAACGGTGTGCCTGTCTCACTGTCGGTGATGCTGAAGGACTGGCCGTAGGATTTCTGGATGGCAAGCGGAGTCGGAGGCACGAACGGGGCTGGCGTATGCGAATCACCGATGATTACGGTGCCGGAACCGCCGACTACGACGTCACCATGCGTTCCGACAGTATCAACCAAAGCTGCGTTTTTCCCGTTGATAAAAACGGTCGCTGATACACCTGATACCAATGCACTGCCACATGTGCAGGTATCACCCTTTCGAGCGGCAGCAAGTCCATCGAAGAAAACGTCAGCAGAGCCTGAGGCGATGGCTTTGGCGCCATGTCCTGGCATTGGGCAACTGGTTGGATCGGTTAAACGTGCTGCGGGCTTCGCCACAATTGACTCCTTGTCATGATCGCCTATGAAAGCGACCTTATCAGAAATCAATAGACCCGGACCGCTTAGACTGAGTTTCAGCAATAGCCCGCAGGATGGATTTCTCGACCGGTTGAATCCACAGCCAAGAGCGGACGTTTGCGCGCTCGAAACAAGCAGTCGTTCACTCCTGTGATTAAGGCGCGTTATCTGCCGACTGATGCCAAATAGATCCATGGGCTCGGCAGAGCTCAACGGAATATCTGTCGCACAACATTTCGATGGCGGCTTTATCAAGCGCCTGATCTGAAGAAGAGATTGACCCACCACAGGTCAGGTACAAGTACAACGCAGCCAGCGCCTCCAGCCTCGACGAGTCGGACTGCACGGTAAACCTTGAGACATCTACCTCGCTCGCATGGATTTCGATGCAAGGGTCATCGCTCTCTCTGTCTTTCACGTACAGGTATGTCCAAGAGCGGCTGTTCACAGGGTATGAATCACCATCCGTGTCTACGTTTCGCCCAGGGCCATAGAGCAAATCCAGAAAACACCTGAAGTCGGGCCGTTCGCTAACGACGGTCACTGTGTACATAGGTTCTCCGTATTGTCCGCTTTGGGTCGAAAACAACTTTTTGTGACTAGCATCTTCTGGCCGTAAGCGGCCTGTTGCTACTGTCGTCTAATCGCTCGCACAGCTGGAGGCCTGATGATTAAACACCGCTAACCGTATCTATTGGGCAGGCCGGGGCGGTAGCACTCTGTCCTTCTGCATCATTGGCCTGACCTCGCTCATTCATTTCTCATGCATCAGAAGTGTTACACCAGATAGCAGAAGCAGCCATTGCAGAGAGCAACCAGACCTTGAAAGATCTGCGACACCAGCAGCTACGTGCAGCACGGTTCATGTGGGCCGACCGCCCAGGCAAGGCAGCTCAGGACTTCGCCGCCATCGCAGCACACCTGCACGCGACGGAAAAGGCGATGGGGCGTTCAAGCTCTCTGACTGACCTCTACGTACCACTGCATGTACCGTTCGGATCGAGGTCAATCAATGTAGATACGGTCACTGCAAAGGCAGGTGCAATCTCCATTGAGCAATTGATCGCCGCTTGATTGCCCGCGTCGCCACTACCAGTCGTGACGCTCCTCCCCCTAAACCGGAACATCACTCGCGGAACACCAAACGTGTTCCGCATAACTGGTGTTCTGGTTTATCGCACTTGGTGTTCCACCTCTGAAAGCCTTTGTTTACTTGGCGTCCAGCGTTTCTGGAACACATGGAACAAATGGAACACCGTGTTTTCGCTACCTATGGATAAGCGTTCCCCTCGCCCCTTCTCACGGCGTGAACCTTCAGCGCGAGCGGACGCGACGGATCGCTCCAGATCCGCCGATCTGCTGTGTCCGATTCCTCCCAGGCGAAGGAGTCGGAGCGTCAGATTTTACGGGTCCTCCCTAAGGGGGGCCCTACACGGGTTATCAGACTCGCGGATTTCCTCTAGCTGAGTTTTTTTCAGCGATGTCCGTCTTTATTGTTCTTGGGCTTATTCCACGGATCCATTGCATGTCAGGTTAGAGATGCATACTCTCCCGTTCAAAGTGATGCGTGCAATACGCTGACCAATTACATGCGCTGGGTAATCTCATGTCAAAACTAAACCATTCAGTCGTTCATCTCACTATGTACTTCAGAAACATGGAGCTTGCAATTGGAACCGGATTTATTTATTTACACAAAGCTCAGCATTACATTATTACCGCCTGGCACAATGTGACCGGCAGACACCCAGAAACTCTTAAAACCCTTAGCGATATGGGTGCCGTACCTGATTACCTGGCTGTGAACATCTCGGTAAAAGGAGGCGGAGTAGTTTTACGTGAAAGACTAATACTGCCGATCCTTGGAGAGGAAACCTCTAACTACTTTATACATCCAACCAATTATCCAAGGATAGATGTAGTAGCAATCCCATTCGACCCAAAAGAAGAACACATTGCAAATTTACCCAACGAGAACGGAGCAACTGACTCGCTTCGCCTTTATCTAGCTGGCAATCCTGCCTATGTCAACGCCGAGCTATTTCCGATACAAAACTACTTGATAGAAAACAAAAGCGTAGTAAAGGAATGGTTCGAAAAAGTCGACGTGACTGACGAGCTATTTATTCCTGGCTACCCAATGAATGTTCAAGACCGAACCTATCAACCCGTATGGAAAAGGGCTACGGTCGCTTCATCTATACAAACCGGCTGGAATCGAGAAAGAAAGTTTTTAGTGGACAGTGCGTCCCGAAGCGGAATGTCCGGCGCACCAGTTCTTTATTACAATAGCTCTGGTCTAGTACGTTATGGAAACCACAGTTATCAGCTTGGAAAGCCGGCTGCAATTCTTGCTGGTGTTTATGTAGGTAGGATTGGAAATGGAATCAGCACTCCACATAAAACCAATAAACTCACAAAACCCCGTGTGGACGCTGATGCACAATTAGGCATCGTCTTTAACGCCACTGTGATAGATGAGATTATTGAGGGACAGAAAAGAGATCACTTGCCGGAGTTCATCCAAGCCAGCACAGCTGAAATCACCAAGGCTTGCAACGACTATTTTTTAGAAATCCCTAGCGACTGGATCTCGGACTTATCGAAGCCTTATTCTTCGCTGCGCCAAATGTGTAGCGCCGCCATTGTAGAAAAACTTAATTCCCGAATCCTATTGACTGACGCGGATGAGAACCTCATGAACTTAGCAAAAGAAAAAACCACCACGCAGACCGATAAAATTAATAAACACGAATAATGCTTAATGGAGATAGTCAGCGAACTCATTAGTTTTTACCTCATATGGAAAGCGGCAGCCCGGCAGACTGCACCAAGAACTGATGATCCTAAAGAGATGAGCCCTAAATGCAGCTGATACCGGAGCTCAAAAGCTCATACGCCTCGAGAGGGCACAACAGCTTATCCACATCGCAAACCGTGATCGGTACATTCCTCAGCCGTTTGAAGCCTAGCAAACCGCGCTCAGACACAAGCTGCTTCTATCGAACGGATACGCTCACAAGAAATTGAGAAAGCCACGGACATGACATTTTTGAGCTAAATTGTTTTCGGTACAGCAGCCACTACAAAAACGAAGACGACAAGGATTACCAAAAATGTCGGACGCATTGAGCCAATGCATTGAACTTGAAAGCGGTTCCCGATTTTATCGCGGAGATCTTCATATTCATTCTCATTCAGCGTCACACGATGTGACCGACAGTGAAATGACACCCCAAGCCATCGTTGCCACTGCAGTCCGCGAAAACTTAAAAATTATCGCTATCGCGGACCACAACGAAATAACTAACATTCAAGCTGCATTGAAGGCTGGGAGTGATGCCGGAATTTTGGTAATCCCGGCTGTTGAGCTTTCGACTCCGGAGGGACATTTACTTTGTTATTTCCCTACCTATGAAACACTCGCTAGTTTTCACGGACGATTAGACTTGGCAGACCGAGGACTGCCAAATAGCCGATGCCGAACTTCGATGCATGCTTGCTTAGAAATAATAAAAGCCCTTGGTGGCTTTGGTATTCTTGCACATGTAGATGGTGGGAATGGCTTAGAAACAAATGATCCAGGTGGATCTCCCCACAAAGTAGACATCATCTGTCATCCCGCACTCCTAGCTATTGAGTTAAAAAACGCAGCATCAGTTGTTCGCTACTCTCCTGAAGACGTTGATCCGGTTCGAATTCAAATAGGAAAGGAGCGAACTGCAAGGCTAGGCCTTGGCGAGCGCCAATACCTGGCAAGAGTTTTAAGTTCCGACTCTCATACTCTTAATGCCTTGGGACGCAATGCGGCACAGGATAGAAGACTGACTCGTTATAAGATGGCGAAGCCATCATTTGGTGGTTTACAGCTAGCGCTTGAAGAAGGCGACTCCCGTATACGTCTAGAAGATGAGATCCCAACGAGCACCCCTTTCATACTCGGGGTGTCGATTGGTGGTGGTTTCCTGAACAACCAAAGTATTCACTTCAATAGCAACTTAAACTGCATTATCGGAGGCCGCGGAACTGGTAAATCCACTACCTTTGAAGCAGTACGCTGCCTTACTGGGTCCCCATCAGATGCTGATGTTGTAGATTCTGAAGTATGGCCGCAGAGATTAGATTTATTCTGGCAAGACGAAGCAGGAGAAATGCACACCCTTTCTCGCGCGATGCGCGGTGATCTTGTCAATATTGATGACCCTCTAGATGGACCCATAGCTTTTGAAATCGATTGTTTTGGACAAGGGGAGGCCGCCAGGGTTCGAGAACAGGCGAAGGCAGACCCCTTAGCTCTGATGAAGTATTTGGATACTTTCACTCACGTGGGTGAAGCGATACAGGAAGAACAGGTTGAGTTGGATAACTTACTGAAGATACAAAACGATATAAATATGGCGAGAAAGAACGTAGATGCAATTCCTCAAACCCAGCGGGCTCTAACTGTTCTACAGCAACAGCTCCAAGCGTTCGAAGCGGCAAAAGGCTCTGAAATAATTAAGCTTCAACGGGGTCTAGCCACTGAAAAGGCTCTAAAAACAAGCCTTCAAGAGAAACTAAAAGAACTAAAGCTTCTCGTAGAAAGCGACGAACTTAATGAAAAACTTACTGCGCTAAGGACTCTTGTTGATACGGACGGCATTGAGACTGGAAAAACCGAAGCAGCTGAAATTATTGCTCAGATGGATGTTTTTTCAGAAGCAGTAAATTTGGCCAAAGCCGCGATAAAAAGTGCATACACCCATCTGCAAAAGACGACATTAGCAGCAATTGAAGATTGGACTGCAAAAGAACAACCACTTCGAGACGAAGTTGAAGAAAAGAGAAAGCAGCTTGAACAGAATGGCGTAAAACTAGATATGTCTCACATCACTAAGCTAGCCAGTGACGAGGCAACCCATCAAAAAACACTAATTAGCTTAAGAGCTTGGGAACCTGTTTTAAAATCTTTACATAAGGATTACTCAGAGGCCTTGGCTCGAAGATGGGCTGCACGGAGAAAAATTTCTTCACTGAGACAAGCCTATGCAGTTAAAGCCTCCAAAGCTTTAGCAGAAGTCCTATCAGACCTTCAGGTCAAACTTCAATATATAGACAGCGCTTATTCCGAAGAAGCCGTTTCAATAATTGCCACAGCAATGACATGGCGTACATCAAACCATGTTAAAGCCCGAGCAATTGTAGAAAAACTAACTATCCCCGGATTACTTAGCGCAATAACCAAGTCGCAATATAGCTCGGTATCAGATATCGAAATTGAGAAAAATGTAAAGCTCTTCACAACTGGAGACGCCAGAGACATTATTGCACAGTTAGGAGATCCATCAGTTCGCGCGGCGTTAGAAACATGTCACGTCGACGACCTTCCAAAGTTAATGGTAACTCGACGCATTGATGAGGGACCGAGTCCGAAATATATTCACAGAGACTTCTCTCGTCTATCGTTAGGTCAGCAACAATCCGTACTGCTCGCATTAATACTTTCATCTGATAGCAAACGACCAATGATAATTGACCAGCCAGAAGACAATCTAGACAGCGAATTCATCTTCCATACATTCGTTCCCGTGCTCCGTAGGGCTAAAGAACGTCGACAGGTTATAATTGTCACTCATAACGCCAATATTGCTGTTCTTGGTGATGCAGAGCAGCTCATTGTCTTCAAGAGCAATAGTGAAACAAGTAAAATTGTTGCTAGAGGGTCAATTGATGATATCAATGCCCGTGATGCCGCCTGCAAGATTCTAGAAGGGGCTAGGGAAGCATTCACTCGGCGAGCCCGCATATACGGAATTTCCTAACCCTTGTTGAGTCAGGTAGCCCTCCGTCAAATCGGCCTACGAACCAATGAGCGGAGGCCCCATGCGAAAAGCACAGAGCGTGTGCCGACATTCGCACTGCACCAAAACCGGCTCCCTCTAATACGGGCGTAAATGGGCTTGAATGTAACGATCTGTGGCTGTCGATTGGATTGCATGGTACCGAATCTATTATTCATACTAGGGCAGCGCACGCGATCATGTATCCCTAAATGTATCCCAACCGTAGCAAACCTCTCTGAAGGCCATGAGTTTACTGGAAAATCCCAGTCTCCCTCGGGGCACCAAAATTAAGAAAGGTCTTGCTTAGCAAGGCCTTTTTTTTCGTCTGCTGAAAAGTTGGGCAATTATTTTTGCGTAACCGTGCTACGAGAAGTGTGGGCTAAACGCTGAGCGATTGATCACAGCAATATGCAAGAGAATCTGCAGCTATGACTTTGGCGCCATGCCGTGGCAATGGGCGACTGGCCGCATCGGTTAAACGTGCTGCAGGTTGTGCCACAACTGAGTCCTTGCCATGGTCGCCTAGTCCATTGAACGCTTGGGTTCAAAGCCTACTGGCGACTTCCTTCCAGATGTAGGCGTAGTTGTATTTCAGCCAACGAACCAGCACTTTATCGAACTGCCTAAGAAACCAGCTGCGCTCTCTAGCTGCCAGCCTTTCTTCTATCGACTGTCTGAGTTTGTCGGGATCGAACCCAGTCCACACCGGAGGCACAGCTGCAACGAGATTGGTGAAGCACACCGGCGCAACCTCTGAATAAAGAATTTCGTAAAGTATTTCAGGGGCGACGCCTCTTACCTTATCCGACACGTAGTCATATTCTACGGGAAAATCATTGAATGGCTCAGAGAGTGCAGCTCTCACTTCTGTCAGTTGTGGTTCATTCAGAAAATGCTCCAACGAGAAAACTCCTCCAGTTGCGTTCCACTGGCGCGGCGCAGTTCAAACGACGAGCCGAGACAGGAACTCAGATATCTGGATCAGGCGTACGCTCGGCTTGAGACCCTCCCCCAAACAAACGCTCAGCTATCTGAAGACCTCGTTCCTGGCCTTCCTCCGTCAACCAGATCGATTTGTTCCTGTTTACCGGATCACTGATGAAACCCTGCTCATGCAATCGGTTCATGACTTCAAAATCGAACCCTTTCCATGCATTGCCTTCGTCGGAACTGAACGCGGCCAAAAGGCCAAGCACAGCCTCATCAATCAACTTTTCATCGTATTCCATGATCGTCGCTCCGCTCATATGTCTGAATTAACGTCGAGTTTTTGTGGCACCTCATTCTCACTGGCCATCCTGAGAAACTCGCTCTGTTGCTTAGGTCATTGAATATTCCAGCGCGGTACGTGCAACCTGTTTTGCCTCGGGACTGCATCTGATGCGTCCACTCAGTATAATCACCCCCCGCCTACAGGCGGTCTGCCGCCCGTTGCGGCTTTCGTTGGTCGTACCGAATTTCAAGACTCATGCTCAAGGACATCCAAGGCCAACCATGGAAACCTCACTGGAAACAGTCGCCCTGTTCTCCCTCAAACTCGCTTACGAAGAAGAGGGCCTGAGCCCGATTCTGCGCGATGACATGGTCATGGGGGATTATCAGAAAGACGTGTTCGAATTGCTGGTGCGCCGTGGGGATGTGCAGACCATTCAGTTCAAAATGAATGAGTGCCTGGGTTTGGCGATGGAAGCCTTGGGCGGCGTCGAGAAACCGTTGGGCCGCGAGCTGCACAAGCTGTCAGCCGATTTCAGCCAGGCGCAGTCGCTGGAGCAGCTTGCTCCGCCGCTCCTCGCGCTCAAAGGCTATTTGAAAGACATTCTTTGACCGACCTGACGTCGCGCCTTAGCGGCGCGCCTTCAACACCCGAATATCCGTCGCGAATCCATCCGCACCGACAATCTTCTTCCAGCCCACGTACTGAAACTCGCCCCGCTCATCGATGTAATCACCCTTCTCCACCGACCGGCCACCGACGATGGCCACGCGTTTTTCCTCGCCACAGCCGCCATCGGATGGGCGAACGGTGTAGATCACGTACGGTTTCACATATTGCGTGGCGCGAAAGTACTGGCCGCAGATTTCGTCGACGGTGATCAGCATGGTTTTCAGGCGGGCTTCGCCGTCCATGTCTTCGTGCAGTTTCAGGAAGGAGATGTCGCCAACGTCGCTGTAGCCGAGTGAACGGGCGCGTTTATATTCGGGGGAGTTCTGGTGGGCGATGCGGCCTTGCTCGGCGGCCTGGTTCATTCTGGCGGCGAACTCGGCATTGCCTTGAGCAATGGTTGCCTCGGCCTGGGCGGCGACATTTTCGCATTGAGCGAATTCTCGGGAGCCGAGGTATTGGGGCGTCAGGTTCGAGCGGCGCTGGTTCATGCTCCGCAGGCTGTTCTCCAGGTCGCCGACCACCTCATAAGCGCTGGGTACGCGACCACTCTGGACGTCGGCCATTTTTTCCTGCATTCGCTGGCAGTTGGCGAGGTAATACTGCCAACTGCTCTCCGGAGGCTCTTTCCAGGCGGCGAGTGCCGGGGTGATGGCGCTGGCGAGTGCGATTGCACAGAGCGTATGTAGAGCAGAAGCAACTTTTGACATGAGTAGTCCATTACAGGAATCAAGAAAGTGGCGCGACGCTACTATTTTGTTATCTTGCCGTCCATTGCCGGTAAGCGTGTCTGAGGCAGGCACTGCAACTGATTGCGAAGGATGGATACGATGGATGTTTTGTTTTTCTTTATCGCCTGGGCAGGCATGTGGGTCTGGGTCGTCCGCAACCGTAGCAGCTGGAATCTGCTCCTCGCCAACTTGCTGGGCGCCGCCAGCGGATTGATGGTGGGTGTGGTGGTCGAGCAGCTTTACGTGGGCTTGTTCGGAGCGCCCCGGCCAACCGTCCCCAGCCTCATGCGCACCGTGGTGGAAATGCTGTCATTCGCTGCCGCCGTGATTGGCGTATGGATGCTGGTAGCCCACCGCTCGCAGGTCGAACATCCGGTTCTTCGCCAACTGCTGGCCGGCCTTTGCGGCATTGTGGCCGGCATCACGGCGATCATGTTTTTTGCGCAGATTAATCCGCCAAATCTCGGCATGTGAATGTCTTCGTGGCGTCAGACCTCTATTTTGGTATCTTGCCGCCCATCGTTATGGTTGATCATCCGCAGTGTGCTGATTTCAGGTTTTTGCAGGTTTAAGGAAAGGATCGAATGGAGTTTCTGAGTTTTCTGGCATTTATCGCCGCCTGGGGTTTCATGTGGCGCTGGGTGGTGAAAAACCGTGGCAGCTGGAATCTGTTCTACGGCAACGTTGTTGGCGCGGCGGGCGGTTTCATTGTCGGCATGGTGGTGCTGTCGATCTTCCTGTCGTTGTTCCCGTCGGCGCATAAGTACGATCGTGCGCCCGCCGAAGAGGTGATCACGCAGAGCGATGTGACCACCAGTCTGCTGCCGGAAGCCGAGTCGGACTCGACGTCCGCGACGCTGGAAAACGCGCCGGGCTTTGCCGCGATCGAGCCGGACAACCAACCTTCGCCGCCGGACTCCGCACTGTTGCCGAACTACGCCAGCCGCGCACCGAAATCGATGGCGGAACAAGCCGTTCTGGATCAGAGCGACGCGCAAGGCCGCAAAGCGTTTAACGCGCTGCGCGACAAGCTTGGGAAAAACGCCGACAGCGATAAATCGATGCTCGCCTATGTCATGTGCAGCCCGCTGGTCACCAGCACGCTGCGCTTCCCGGCGTCGGCGCGCTTTGCCGACAGTTCTGCCATTGTCACCCAGCGCTTCAAGGATCAGGTCTACACCCTGAGCAACAAGATCACCGCGCGCAACATGAACGGCGATGACGTCACTTATCGCTTCGACTGCTCAGTGCAAGAGCAACCCGCGTCTGCCGAATGGCGACTGCTGGCGCTGAAGCTGCAGAAGACCGACTCTTAAGCCTCGTTTAAGGGTTCAAGGCGCCGGCTGCGCTATCATCGCCAGCCAGTGCGCCTTGAGCTTTGCCTCCGAATGTCCCCGATACCTGCTGACCTGAACCCGCTACCTCCCGTGTTGGCCGGCCCGCTGCTGCGCCGGCTGGAACCGACGCGACTGGTGCTGTGGCTGGTCGGCAGCCGCGAGCTGGCGCTGACCCTGCGCTTGCAAGGTGTAGGAGAGATTCCTCTCGATGCCGGGAAATGCACGGTCATTCCTGTAGGCCGTCACGCGTTCGTCCATCTGATTGACGTCACACTCGACAGCGCCCTGCCCTTTGACAGCCGCATCGACTATGACCTGCTGATCGACGGCCAGACGCCCATCGCCGACTGGGCGCCGCATCTGCTGTACGGCGATGCCCGCTGCCCGAACCTTGTGCTGCGTTCGCGAATTGATCAGTTGCTGCACGGCTCCTGCCGCAAGCCTCATCACCCGGCCGCTGACGGTCTGCTCTGTGTCGATCAACTGTTGGCGGCAGAAACCGCTCCGCAGCAACGCCCCGCCCTGCTGATGATGAGCGGCGATCAGGTCTACGCCGACGACGTTGCCGGCCCGATGCTGCGTGCCATTCATGGCTTGATCGAACGCCTCGGTCTGTTCGACGAACACCTCGACGGTGCCGTGGTCAGCGACAGCGCCAAGCTTTACGAACACCCTGCCAGCTACTATCACCGCGCGGATCTGTTACCGGCGCTGGAGAGCAACGAGACATTGCGCGAGCGATTTTTCGGCGGCGCGCGTAAGCCGATTTTCACCAGCAGCAGCGCCGACAATCACTTGGTCACGTTCGCCGAAGTCATGGCGATGTACTTGCTGGTGTGGTCGCCGGTTGCGTGGACGCTGATCAATCCGACAGCGCCCTCGCTGACGACGGAACGCTTGCAGCGCTATACCCTCGAACACACCCGCATCGATGCCTTCAAGGCCGGTTTGGGCAGGGTCGCCCGGGCGTTGGCGCACCTGCCGAGCCTGATGATTTTCGATGACCACGACATCACCGATGACTGGAACCTTTCCGCGCAATGGGAGGAAACCGCCTACGGTCATCCGTTCTCCAAACGCATCATCGGCAACGCCTTGATCGCCTACATGTTGTGCCAGGGTTGGGGCAACAATCCGGATGCGTTCAAGGATCTGCTGGAGAACACCCGACGCCTGAGCGCCAGCGGTGATGATCGCTATCTCGACAGCCCGGTGCAGGACGCGTTGATCGATGACCTGCTGCGCTTTCAGCATTGGCATTTCGTGCTGCCGACCAGCCCGGCACTGGTGGTGCTCGACACCCGCACCCGGCGCTGGCGCAGCGAGATGGCGCTCAAGCAACCGTCGGGGCTTCTGGATTGGGAGGCGCTGAGCGAATTGCAGCAAGAACTGCTCGATCATCCGTCGGCGATCATCGTTTCACCGGCACCGATCTTCGGCGTGAAGCTGATCGAAACCGTGCAAAAGGTGTTCAGCTGGTGCGGTTATCCGCTGCTGGTCGACGCGGAAAACTGGATGGCGCACCGTGGCGCCGCGCAGGTGATCCTGAACATTTTCCGACACTCACGCACACCCGGTAACTACGTGGTGCTGTCCGGCGATGTGCATTATTCCTTCGTCTACGAAGTGCTTATCCGACACCGTAAAGCGGGGCCGCGGATCTGGCAGATCACCAGCAGCGGGATCAAGAATGAGTTCCCGAAAACCTTGCTGGAATGGTTCGACCGCCTCAACCGCTGGCTCTACTCGCCACGCTCGCCACTCAACTGGTTCACCAAACGCCGCCGCATGCGCATCGTGCCGTACACCCCGGAACATGCCGAAGCGGGCGAGCGCCTATGGAATTCGGCGGGGATCGGCCAGGTGTTTTTCAATGACCAGGGGCAGCCGAGCGAGATCATTCAGCACAACTCGAACGCGGCGCTGAAGACGCGAATGCTGGCGCCGGCGTTGGGGGATTATCCTGATTAGTGTTACCCATTTTCCAATGTGGGAGCGAGCCTGCTCGCGAAGGTAATTGATCATTCAATATAAATATCGACTGACCCACCGCCATCGCGAGCAGGCTCGCTCCCACAGGGGTTATCGGCTGTCAGTGCGCGGTTACAGCAAGCCCGACACCTCTGACAATCATCCCCACCTCCCGCTCATCAATCGTCAGCGGCGGCAGCAGCCGTATCGTCTTGCCACGCGTCACATTGATCAGCAACCCATGATCCCGCGCCGCAATCAGCGTCAAATCGCGGATCGGCTGTTTCAACTCGATTCCAATCATCAAGCCATGCCCACGAATCGCCAGCACATTGGGGTTGTCCGCCAGCTCGGCGCGCAGACGAGTCAGCAGGCGTTCGCCCTGCACCCGGACATTCTCCAGCAGCCCCTGTTCTTCGATGATGTCCAGCACCGTGCAGCCGACCCGACAGGCCAGCGGATTACCGCCAAACGTGCTGCCATGACTGCCGGGGGTGAACAGCTCCGCCGCCCTGCCCCGCGCCAGACAGGCGCCGATCGGTACGCCGTTGCCGAGGCCTTTGGCCAGGGTCATCACGTCCGGAACAATACCTTCATGCTGAAACGCGAACCACTGGCCAGTGCGGCCGATACCGGTCTGGATTTCGTCGAGCATCAGCAGCCAGGCGTGGCGATTGCACAGTTCACGCAGGGCTTTGAGGTAACCGGGCGGCGCCAGTTGTACGCCGCTTTCGCCTTGAATCGGCTCGACCAGAATCGCCACGATCCGCTCGCCATGCTTTTGCTGCACCTGCTCCAGCGCGGCCAGATCACCGAAGGGCACTTTGACGAAATCCCCCGGTAGCTCGTTAAAGCCCAGACGCACCGCCGGCCCATCGCTCGCCGACAGAGTCCCCAGCGTGCGGCCATGAAACGCGTTGGCCATGACCACCACCAGCGGCTGGTCGATGCCTTTGCTCCAGCCATACAAACGCGCCAGTTTCAGCGCTGTTTCGTTGGCCTCGGCGCCGGAGTTGTTGAAGAACGCCCGGTCCATTCCCGACAGCTGCGTGAGTTTCTGCGCCAGCTGTTGCTGCCAGTCGATGCTGTACAGATTGGAGGTGTGCAGGAGCATTCCAGCCTGCTCGCTGATGGCCGCGACGATGCGCGGATGCGAGTGCCCGACATTGGTCACCGCCACGCCCGCGACGGCATCCAGGTATTCACGACCGGCCTGGTCCCACAGGCGAGTGCCCAGGCCTCTGATGAAACTCAGGGCGAGCGGTTGGTAGGTGTTCATCAGGGCGGCGGTCATGACTTCAAACTCCAGGAAGGTCGGTGTGTTTGCAGTATGGTTAGCCACCAGAACTGGATAAACTCGGCGAAACTTCAATCATTTAACAGCTGAGCTTGATAATGGACCTGTTGCAGGCGATGAGCGTGTACGTGAAGGTCGTGGAAGCCGGGAGCATGACGGCGGCCGCGTTGCAGTGCGAAATGTCCACGACCATGGTCGGCAATCACCTGCGCGCGCTGGAGCAACGGCTCGGCGTACAACTGCTGCAGCGCACTACCCGGCGGCAGCGCTTGACCGAATTTGGCAGTGTTTATTATCAGCGCTGCCTGGACGTTTTGGGTTTGGTGGCCGACTCCGAACGACTGGCTGAACAGGCTCTCGATGAGCCGCGCGGCCTGCTGCGCATCACCGCGCCGCTGACCTTTGGTGTCGAACGCCTGGCCCCCGCGCTCAGCGAGTTTTCCCTGCAATACCCGCAGGTCAAAATGGATGTGGTGCTGACCAACAGCCGACCGGATCTGCTGGAAAGTGGCCTCGACGTAGCGTTTCGGCTGGGGCATTTCGAGCAATCGAACCTGATCGCCCGGCCGCTGATCGACTACACCCTGACCGTGTGCGCCTCTCCGGCCTACGTCGCCCGACGCGGCATGCCGATCACTCCGGAAGACCTGCAACAACATGACTGCCTGTCGTTCGCCTACCCCGCCGGCGATGACTGGCAATCGGTGGAAAAACGCTGGCGCCTCAGCGGCCCGGACGGCGAGATTCTGGTCGACGTCAGCGGGCCGATGCTGATGAACACCTCCGCCGGCCTGCATCAGGCGGCACGCACCGGGATGGGCATTGTGATGTTGCCGGATGCGCTGGTGGAACAGGATTTGCGCGACGGCAAACTGGTGACAGTGATCCCCGATTACCAGCCCCCGAGCCGCCCGTTGCATCTGCTGTACGCGCCGGATCGTTATCGCTTGCCGAAGCTGCGTCGGTTTGTCGAGTTTGCGATGCAAACCTGGGGCAGGTCCTGACGCGGATTGCGATCAACTACGCTCGAATAACTGCCAACAAGGACGCTGCCAGCCAATGAACAACATCACCGTACGTCATCTATTACCCGTGGAAGTGGAGCCAGTGCGACAGTTCCTTGGGCAAAATGGCTGGAGCCACCGAACAGGCTCCAGCGACCACTTCGCCCAACTCATCGACAACTCCCAACGCACTGCCGTCGCGCTGAGCGGCGAGCAGATCATCGGTTTCGCCCGAGGCATCACCGATGGTTTGTCCAACGGCTATCTGTCGATGGTCGTGGTCGATGACCAGCATCGACGCGCAGGCGTCGGCCGCGCGCTGGTCGAGCATGTGATGGGTGACAACCCCGAGATCACTTGGGTCCTGCGCGCCGGGCGCGAAGGTGCGGAGACTTTTTTTGCCAGTTTGGGGTTTGAAACATCGCTGATTGCCATGGAACGGCCGCGCTTGAAATAACCGGCGCCGACCATGGCAACCGCTATGATTGATCTTCTCTTTCAAGCACGGACGCCCATTGATGCTAATCACTCTGCAAAACACCCCACTGTGGGTTTATGCGGTTTTCCTGGTACTCGTTTATTTCGGGATCAAGGCTCGCACGCCCAGCCCCAAGAGCCGTTTAGCAATGCTGGTCACACCGCCAGCGTTGATAGCCTGGTCTCTCTTTTCAATAAATCTGACGCTTGACCCAGCCCTGTCCCTCAGTTGCTGGATCGGCGCCCTCTTGCTGGGCGGCGTTACGGCATGGCTAATGTTTTCGGCGCAATACGTGACGCTTGATGATTCGCAAACAGGACTGATCTTGCCCGGCACATGGAAAGTGCTGATGTTGTACCTGCTGTTTTTTGCCGTGAATTACTACTTTGGCTATCAGGATGACGTGCATCCGGAGCAAGCCTCTGCTCCGGATATGCTGCAGTTCAAAGCTGCAATGTCAGGTTTCGTCTGTGGGTTGATAGGCGCTCGTTCGCTGAAGTACTACCGGTTGCTGCGCTTGCTTCAGGCGCAACGCCCGGGATTGACCGCACAATGAATCAGGAGCCGTCCTTCACCAACACCGGCTTCTCCTGATAACGCTGCGCAAACAACTGCTTCAACTGCGCGACCTTCGGCATGTCGTTGATCACGATGTACGGATAGGTCGGATGTTCGGTGAGGAAGTCCTGGTGGTAGTCCTCCGCCGGGTAGAAGCCGTTGTAGGTTTCCAGTTTGGTGACGATCGGTTGGCTGTAGGCATGCGCTGCGTCGAGTTGGGCGATGTAGGCCTGGGCCACGCGTTGCTGGTCGGCGTTGACCGGGAACAACGCCGAGCGGTATTGCGTGCCGCTGTCGGGGCCCTGGCGGTTGAGTTCGGTCGGGTTGTGGGCCACCGAGAAGTAGATCTGCAACAGGCTGCCGTAGCTGACTTGCGTCGGGTCGAAGGTGACTTGCACCGACTCGGCATGACCGGTGTCGCCTTCACTGACCCGCTCGTATTCCGCCGTGTTCGCCGCGCCGCCGGCGTAACCGGAGACGGCTTTCTGCACGCCTTTGACGTGTTGGAAAACGCCTTGTACACCCCAGAAACAACCACCGGCGAACACGGCAGTTTCACTGTGCGCCTGGGTGGTTTCATCAAGGGTCGGCGGCGCAATGACCGCCGCGTCTTCAGCCCCGAAAGAAAACGCCGAGCACTGACCGATCACGCCGGCCATCGCGACGCCCAACAATCCGCGTCGCCAGTTGTTTTGAGTTTTCATGTTGCGCACTCCCGCTCAGCCGAAGGTGAAGGCGTAGGCCGATACGCCCGGGTCAAGAAATTCGATGGTGAAGGTGCGATCCTTCACCGCATCGGTTTGCCGCACCAACTGGTACAGGCGCTGTTCGGTCACGCGACCGCTGCCATCCGGGGCGACATCCACACCGTGGGCGTCACCCGGCGCCTGCCCGTCAATCGACACGTTGAAACGCACCGGTTTGCCATCCGCGCCCGGGCCCAGCACCAGATGCAGATCGCGGGCGTGGAAGCGGTAGACGATGCGACTGGCCGGCGCGCTGGCGGTGGCGCGCTCGCCACCGACGGCCCATTGGCCGCCGAGGCTCCAGTCATTCAAGTTCAGGTTGCTCGGTGGGATATAGGTCGCGACCTTGTCAGGCACCAGGCCGGTTTCCGGTACGAAATGTTCCGCGCGTTGGTAGCCGACGTAGGTTTCCGGCGACAGCACCTGATGCATGTCCGGCGCCTGTTGCACACCATTGGCATCGGCGTTGATCAAGCCGTCGGCCACGGTTTTCGACCCGGCTTCACGCAGTAACTGCTGGATGACCCGCTCCGATTCGGCGTAGTCGCCTTCGCCAAAATGGTGGTAGCGAATGCGTCCCTGGGCGTCGGCAAAGTAATGCGCCGGCCAGTATTCGTTGTTGAAAGCGCGCCAGATCTTGTAGTCGTTATCAATCGCCACCGGGTAGTTGATGCCCAGCTCTTTCATGGCTTTGGTGACGTTGCCCACATCGCGCTCGAAGGCGAATTCCGGGGCGTGCACGCCAATCACCACCAGGCCTTGATCGCGATACTTCTCGGCCCAGGCTTTGACGTACGGCAGCGTGCGCAGGCAGTTGATGCAGGAGTAGGTCCAGAAATCCACCAGCACCACTTTGCCCTTGAGTGCCTGGACGTCCAGCGGTGGCGAGTTGAGCCAGTGCACGGCGCCATTGAGCGGCGGCAACTGGCCTTCGATCGGCAGTGTTCCCGGGGCCTTGTCGGCGACTTTCATCGCAACGCCCACCGCAGGAATCTGCGCCATCATCGTTGCGTTACCCGACGGAGACTTGCCGGACAGCTGGCCGACCAGCGCTTGTTCAATCCCGCCAGTGGATGCCGTCGACAGCCGTGCCAGCAGCCCGGTGTCGAGGCCCAGCGCAATCGCCGCGACACCCGCGAGCATCGCCGCGCCCAACCCGCGCCGGATCCATTCACCGGTGCCGATCGAGCGCTTCATCAGCGCAAATACCTTACCGCCCAGCAGCAGTGCCGCCGCCAGCGAAGTCGCGGCGCCCGCCGCGTAGGCGAGCAACAACAGCGTGGTGGCGATGCTTGCTCCTTGCAGCGCGGCTCCGGTCAGAATCAAGCCGAGAATGGGTCCGGCGCACGGCGCCCAGAGCAGCCCCGTGGCGACGCCGATCAGAAACGAGGCGCCGGGACGCGGACGATTGTCCTGCCCGGCGGCCTCGGACAGGCGACTGCCGGCCGACACCAGTGGCCGGGTCAGGCGCTCGGCGAGGCGCGGCAGCAGCAGCGTCAGCCCGAACAGTGCAACGAACAGCAACGCGAGCCAGCGACCGTACTGATTGACTTGCACCACCCAACCGCCGCCCACCGCTGCCAGCGTGGCGACGAGGGCGAAGGTCAGCGCCATCCCGGCCAAGAGCGGCAAGCCACTCTTGATAAACGGCTGCCCGGTGCGAGCGAAGACAAAAGGCAGAACAGGCAGGATGCACGGACTGACGATTGTCAGCACACCGCCCAGATAAGCGAGAACCAAGAGCCACATGGTGTCGTCCTGTAGAAAGTGAAGAGCGAATACGTGTCATGGCTCATGCCGCCACGGGTTTGAAGGTCATTGCCAGGCCATTCATGCAATAGCGCAGGCCAGTGGGTTTCGGGCCGTCGTTGAAGACATGCCCTAGGTGCCCGCCGCAACGTCGACAGTGGACTTCATTGCGGGCCATGCCGAAGGAGCGGTCCTGTCGCGTCGCCACCACATGCTCCAGCGGCGCCCAGAAACTCGGCCAGCCGGTGCGGCTGTCGAATTTGGTCGCCGATGAAAACAGCGCCAGGTCACAGCCCGCGCAAGCGAAAGTGCCGTTGCGATGCTCGTCGTTAAGCGGGCTGGTATAGGCGCGTTCGGTGCCTTCTTCACGCAGGATGGCGAACTGCTCGTCGGAGAGCCGCGCGTGCCATTCGCTGTCGCTGTGGGAGACCTCAAACACCTCATCGGCCTGCGCCTGATCAATCAGCGCGGTGCCCGGGGACAATTTTGGCAATACACCCACCACCAGGGCTGCAAGCCCCAGCCCGCCGCTCGCTACGAGAATCTGTCGCCGTGAAAACATGGCCGTCTCCAAAAATTCCAGGTGCCTGTCATGGAACACAGCCTAGGCTTGGGTTGATCGCCAAATCCTCACGGGAAGTTAACGAATTCGTGATAACTCGCCGCGGGGAAAAGCCGCACAATGCGTTCACTGCGCCGAAGGACTGAGCTTGATGGAACCGACCAGACGCATCCTCGTGGTCGAGGATGATCAACACATCGCCGACCTGATTTGCCTGCACCTGCGCGATGAGCATTACGACGTCGTGCACAGCGCCGACGGCGATGAAGGCATGCGCCTGTTGCAGCAAGGGCAATGGGATGCGCTGATCCTCGACCTGATGCTGCCGGGCGTCGACGGCCTGGAAATCTGTCGCCGTGCCCGGGCGATGGCGCGCTACACACCGATCATCATCACCAGCGCGCGCTCCAGCGAACTGCACCGCATCCTCGGTCTGGAGCTGGGGGCCGACGACTACCTGGCCAAACCGTTCTCGATGCTGGAACTGGTGGCTCGGGTCAAAGCCTTGCTGCGCCGGGTCGACGCCATGGCACGCAACCTGAAGATGGACGCCGGCAGCCTCAGCCTCGATGGCCTGAACATCGACCCGATTACCCGCGACGTCACCCTCAATGGCGCCCGCCTGGACCTCACCCCGAGGGAGTTCGACCTGCTGTATTTTTTCGCCCGCCAGCCGGGCAAGGTGTTCTCGCGCATGGACCTGCTCAACGCGGTGTGGGGCTACAGCCACGAAGGTTACGAGCACACGGTCAACACCCACATCAATCGCCTGCGGGCGAAGATCGAACGCGATCCGGCGCAACCGACCCGCATCCTCACCGTGTGGGGTCGTGGCTATAAATTCGGCACGGAACAACCATGAAACTGACCCTGTCGCAGCGCCTGTCGCTGGTGTTCGCCGTGTTGCTGCTGGTGTGCTGCGGCACCTCGGCATGGCTGCAGGTGCGCTCGAGCAAGATGCATGAACTGGAAGTGGTGCAAGGCTTGTCGCGGGACCTGGCGCAACACATCGCCCATGACACGGTGCTGATGGACAGCAATGGCCTGATGCCCGGTGCCGTGCGCGAGTTGTTCAGCAAGCTGATGCTGGTCAACCCGAGCGTCGAGGTTTACCTGCTCGACACTGAGGGGCGGATTGTCGGCAACGCGGCGCCGGAGGGACATCTGCGCCGGGAGACGGTCGATCTGGCGCCGATCCGCCGGCTGCTCAATGACCAGCCGCTGCCGATCCTCGGCGATGACCCGCGCAGTGCCGACGGGCGCAAGGTGTTCAGTGCCGCGCCGTTGCGGGTCAACGGCCAGCCGGCCGGCTACCTGTACGTGGTGCTGCTCAGTGAAGAACACGATCGCTTCGCCGAACGCGGTGCCACCAGCGCCGCGCTGAACACGGCATTGCTGTCGATCGGGCTGGTCGCGCTGTTGTGCCTGATTGCCGGTCTCACCGCATTCAACCTGATCACCCGGCCCTTACGCCGGTTGACCGAGACCGTCAGCCGCTTCGATATCGACGGCGCGCCGCAAGCGCTGCCGGCCCCGTTCACCGCTGTGGATAAAAGCGCTGACCCGGATGAAATCGCCGTGCTCGACGCCGCCTTCCGGCAGATGCAGACCCGTCTCGGTGAACAGTGGCGCTCGCTGACCCGGCAGGATCAGGAACGTCGAGAGCTGGTGGCGAACATCTCCCACGACCTGCGCACGCCGCTGGCCTCGCTGCACGGGTATCTGGAAACCCTGTCGCTGAAGGACGCCACGCTCACCGCCGAAGAGCGCCGGCGTTATCTGGGCATCGCCCTGGATCAAAGCCGCAAGGTTGGCGGACTGGCGCAATCGCTGCTGGAACTGGTGCGCCTGGAACACGGTTTCGTGCAGCCGGTGCTGGAGCGCTTCTCCCTGATCGATCTGCTGCAGGACATTTTCCAGAAATTCGAACTGGCCGCTGAAGCACGCCACGTCGAACTCAAGGCCAGTTTCGTGCCGAACCTGCCGACGGTCTGCGCCGACCTCGGGCTGATCGAACGGGTGCTGACCAACCTGGTGGACAACGCCTTGCGCCATACCCCTCAGGGCGGCGAGATTGCGCTGGATTTGAAGCCGCGTGGCGCCTTGGTGGAAGTGACGGTCAGCGACACCGGTCCGGGCATCGCCCCGGAGTTGCGCGAAGGTCTGTTCCTGCGGCCGTTCAATATCGGCGGCGCGCGGCGCGACGGTGGATTGGGCCTGCGCATCGTGCACCGCATTCTGCAACTGCACGGGCGCGAGATTCAGTTGCTGGATGTCGCGGGGCGCGGCGCGACTTTTCGCTTCTCGCTGCCGACCGATCAGCAAACCGCTGAACAGTGGATGATGCGCTCGATGAATTCGCACACCCCGGTCAAATAATCCGCACCGCCGGCCTGTTGTTCCGTGACAACACCGCCCCGCTCCCCTAAATTAACCGGCCTGAAAAAGACCTCGCGCTTTCTCATCTCCACTCAAGTTAAAAAAGTAGTGAAATTTCAATGTCCGATTTCAACACCGCTGAATCCGTAGTCACCGAATCGTCCAAAGCGGAATACGAAAACTCCATCAATCTTTCACAACACCTTCCACAAGCCAAAATCATCAGCGAGATGGTCCTGGACGCTTTCCAGTCGACCCGCGAAAGCGACCAGATCCGCGAGCTGCGCGCGGCGATTCGTCAGGCGCATGACAGCTTCGATGACGACAAGGCCTACGAGCTGATGGGCGAACTCAAGCGCCTGAAGGACGCCGAAGCCGCCGACATCGCCGCCCTCGAAGACCTGAGCAGCAAGTTCTCGATCGGCCGCATCCTGTCCAGCTTCAAGGACGATCCGGCGTTTCAGGAAATCGTCTACGGCCTGGCCCTCAAAGTGCTGAACCAGACCCATCAGGCGATCAGCAACCCGAGTGGCGGCAAGAGCAAGGCCGCCAAGAAGAAAGAACTCGAAATCTTCACCATCAGCAAGGACGGCGCCAGTGTGACCCTGCCGCTGCGCACTCCACGTTCGCGCTTGAGCGTTGACCGCGAAGCGCTGGAGTTCCTCGGTTTCACCTTCGTCGGTGAAGGCGAAGAAGCCGAGCTGAAGGGCGAAACCTTCCTCGACAACGCCGGCACCGAACACGCGATCAACCGCAAGAACATCATCACCGCCCTGCAACAGCAGACCGCGTTCGATGGCTACAGCATCGCCGCGCAGTAAATCCGGCGCAGACGAAAAAGCCCCGCTCTGAGGTTCAGTCGGGGCTTTTTGTTGGGCGGCGCAGGGGTCAGGCTTCCGGGTGCACCGCCGCGATCATGTCGACTTCAAGCGCCGCGTTCTTCGGCAACTGGTACACACCGACCGTGGTGCGGGTGTGCCGGCCGGCGTCGCCGAGCACATGACTAAACACGTCCGATGCACCGTTGGCCACTTCACTCAGGTCAACGAAGTCCGGGGTGGACTTCACATACACCGTGACCCGCAACAACGCCCGGATCTTGTCCAGCGACCCCACCGCATCGACGATCAGCGCCAGGCAACGCATGGCGCTGATGCTGGCGGCGGCTTGGGCATCCTTGAGGGTCAACTCCAGACCGACGCGGCCGGGATACAGAATCCGGCCATTGACCCTCGGCACCATGCCGCTGATGTACAACTCATCGCGATGACGGATCAGCGGCGCGTAATTGCCGCCGGCAGTGTTCTCGCCATAGATGTCGTAATTCAGCTCTTGTGCCAGGGCAATGAAGCGCTCGTCGCAGGTCATCCTCTCAGTCATTTCGCCCAGCCTCTGAATCGATGCGTGAAATTTCGCGGAGTAGAACAGTTGAGCGCCGAGGGAATGGCATGGCGCTATCACTGAAGGTTGGATCCAAATCTAGAAGGTTCGCGACCATACCGCAACCTGTCGTCCTGAACGACTAGCCCCACGACTCTCTCGAATCGCGGGGCTTGAGGACGTATATCAACGAATAATCTAGACAGCGCCTAATCGCTCAACCATATCAGGGAATTTCTCCACCAAGCGGATCAACAGTGCCGCCTGAGCATTGGGTTTTGACTTCTCCTGCTCCCAATTTCTCAATGTACTCGGGCTGGTCCTGATTCGCTTTGCAAATACCGCCTGTGACATGTGTAATTTTTCACGCAGTGCAACGATCTCCTGTGCACCAACCTCGGGAACCGGCTTGTCCTCGACGACCGTATTGCGCAACGTGATTTTACCTTCGCGATGGGCGGCCATCTCTTCAACGCCCTGCATCAATTCCGCAAACAGGTCGCGCTTTTTCATGGGGTACCTCGTTTTTTCAACTCTATTTCAATGGCTTTTTTGAGCGCCTTCTCTTGCTCGGCTGACAGATTTTCAAGCTCATCTTTGTCATAAATCGCAAACATCCAAAACTGACGATCATTCATAAGCCAATAGTAGATGACCCGCAAGCCACCTCGTCGCCCTTTGCCTCGTCGGGCATCAGACCAACGTAATTTTCGGAAGCCACCAGTCCGCGGTATTACGTCGCCCGCCACTGAATTGCACTGCAGATAATTCTGCAACTCCCGATACTCATCGTCCGTCAGATAACGACCAACGCTCGCGGTAAATATTGTGGTTTCAAAAAATACGGTTCGCATGAACAAACTATAGGCAACTTGCCCATAGACAGACTATCAACAAATTCGACCCTTGATAAACGTCCGCTCAACAAAAAACCCCGCACATCTCTCAATGTGCGGGGTTTTTCTTGAAGCCTTACAGCCTTACGGCGCGTACGTCAGCAGCAACTCGGCCGGCACCTTGAAGTCCAGAGACATCATGACGCTCAGGGCGGTGATGGTGAAGATCGAGAACACGAACAGCTTGCGTGCCCAGACCGTGTCATCCACCGCCTTGTAGCCGGTCCAGGCCATGTACAACCAGTACATGCCCATGGCCGCGGCAACGGCGAGGTAGCTCATACCGGCGTAGCCGCTGAAGGTCAGCATCAGGGTCGCCACGAGGAACGCCAGGATGTAGAGCAGGATGTGCTTCTTGGCCACTTCGATTCCGCGCTTGACTGGCAACACCGGAATCGATGCGGCCAGGTAGTCGTTGAAGCGGAAGATCGCGATGGCGTAGGAATGCGGCATCTGCCACAGGCTGAACATCACCAGCAGGGTCAGTGCGGCCATGTCGAAGCTGTTGGTTACGGCAACGTAACCGATCACTGGCGGCATGGCGCCCGACAGACTGCCCACCAGCGTGCCGTGAACCGACTTGCGCTTGAGGTACAGGCTGTAGAAGCCGACGTAGATGATGAAGCCGATTACCGCGAACAGGGCGGCCAACGGGTTGGCCACCTTGTACAACAAGGCAACGCCGAGAACACCCAGGATGGTCGCGTAGACCAGGGCCAGTTTCAGGGAGATCAAGCCCTGCACCAGCACCCGGTTCTTGGTGCGTTCCATCTTCAGGTCGATGTCGCGGTCGATGCAGTTGTTGAACACGCAACCGGAGGCCACGACCAGGGAAGTGCCGATCATGGCGGCCAGGAACACCGCCAGATCTACATGCCCTTTCGAGGCCAGGAAGAACCCGCCTGCCACAGAAAGCACGTTACCGAAAATGATCCCCGGTTTGGTGATTTGGATAAAGTGCTTGAGCGACATCGGGTCTACCTCACTTCGCCATCATGTACGTGTGGATGCTGAACATGATCCACAGCGACAGGCCAACCAGCAGCAGGATCACGATGGCCGTAAAGACAAACGCGATCACGTTGTTACGTTGTGCAATCGAACGGTCCAGGTGCAGGAAGTAGTACAGGTGAACGATCACCTGGATTACCGCGAACAGCAGGACGATTGCCAGCGTGGTCGACTTCGGCAATGTCGGAAACATCACCAGGCCGAACGGGATGGCAGTCAGGATCACCGACAGGATGAAGCCAATGGCGTACGACTTTACGCTGCCGTGGCCAGCATCATGGCTGTCATGGGAGTGTGCATTAGCCATTACAGAGTCCCCATCAGGTAAACAACGGTGAATACGCAGATCCACACCACGTCCAGGAAGTGCCAGAACAGGCTCAGGCAGCTCAGACGGGTCTTGTTGGTCGCCGTCAGGCCGTGCTTGTTGACCTGGTACATCATGATGCCCATCCAGATCAGACCCGCGGATACGTGCAGACCGTGGGTACCGACCAGGGTGAAGAACGCCGACAGGAAGCCCGAACGGCTAGGACCGAAGCCCTCGGAGATCAGCAGGTGGAACTCGTTGATCTCCATGGCGATGAAGCCTGCGCCGAGCAGGAAGGTCATGAACAACCAGCCCAGGACCTGCTGCTTTTTACCCTTGTACAACGCCAGCATGGCGAAGCCGTAGGTGATCGAACTGAACAACAGCAGAGCGGTTTCGCCCAGCACGTATGGCAGTTCGAAGATGTCGTGGCCCGACGGGCCACCGGCGACGTTGTTTACCAGTACTGCGTACACCGCGAAGATCGACGCAAACAGAATGCAGTCGGTCATCAGGTAGAGCCAGAAACCGTATACGGTCATCTCGCCCGAGTCGTGGTGATGGTCATCGTGCCCATGGTCACCATGGGCGTGTCCAACATTGGTCACTAAGTTCGACATGGTTTAAGCCTGTTCCAACGAGGTTACACGGGTGGCATTGGCCGGGATTTTCCCTGCCGCGACCAGACGCTTGTGCTGCTCGGCTTCGATGCGTTCGATCGTTTCAACCGGAACCATATAGCCCTGGTCGTCACGAGCGGCGTGGATCACGAAGTAGATGACAGTGCCGGCCAGGCTGGCGATCGCCAACCACCAGATGTGCCAGATCATCGCGAAACCGAAGACGGTCAGCAGTGCGCCCATCACCACGCCAGTGGCGGTGTTGTTCGGCATGTGGATCGGCTCGTACTTGGCCGGAGCCTGGTACGCGGTACCGTTTTCCTTGGCTTCGGTGAACGGGTCGATGCAGTCAGCCTTCGGCAGCACAGCGAAGTTGTAGAACGGAGGTGGCGACGAGGTCGACCATTCCAGAGTGTGGGCATTCCACGGGTCACCGTGTTCGCACATGTTCTCTGGCTTGTTGCGGTCACGCACACTGACGTACAGCTGGATCAGTTGGCAGGCGATACCGACAGCGATCATCACCGCACCGAACATGGCAACGTACAGGTACGGTACCCACTCAGGGTTGGTGGTGGCGTTCAGACGACGGGTCATGCCCATGAAGCCCAGTGCATAGAGCGGCATGAACGCGACGAAGAAGCCCGAGATCCAGAACCAGAACGCTGCTTTACCCCAGCCTTCGTGCAGCTTGAAGCCGAACGCTTTCGGGAAGTAGAAGCCGAAACCTGCGATGTAGCCGAATACCGCGCCGCCGATGATCACGTTGTGGAAGTGCGCGATCACGAACAGGCTGTTGTGCAGAACGAAGTCAGCACCCGGGATGGCCAGCAGTACGCCGGTCATGCCGCCGATGGCGAAGGTCACCATGAAGCCCAGGGTCCACAGAACCTGGCTGGTGAAGCGCAGACGGCCCTGGTAGATGGTGAACAGCCAGTTGAACAGTTTCACACCCGTCGGGATGGAAATCAGCATCGTCGCCAGACCGAAGAAGGCGTTGACGCTGGCACCCGAACCCATGGTGAAGAAGTGGTGCAGCCATACCATGAAGCCCAGTACCGAGATCGCGCCCGAAGCGTAGATCATCGAGTGGTGGCCGAACAGTTTCTTGCCGGTGAACGCCGAGATCACTTCCGAGAAGATGCCGAAGGCCGGCAGGATCAGGATGTAAACCTCAGGGTGGCCCCAGGCCCAGAACAGGTTGACGTACATCATTGGATTGCCACCAAGTTCATTGGTGAAAATGTGGAAATCCATGTAACGGTCAAGGGTCAGCAGTGCCAGGGTAGCGGTCAGGATCGGGAACGAAGCCACGATCAGAACGTTTGCCCAGGTGCAGGTCCAGGTGAAGATCGGCATGTCCATCAGTTTCATGCCAGGGGTACGCATTTTCAGCACGGTGGCCAGGAAGTTGACCCCCGTCAGCGTCGTACCTAACCCGGATAGCTGTAGCGCCCAGATGTAGTAGTCCATCCCCACGCCAGGGCTGTATTGCAGACCCGACAGCGGTGGATACGCAACCCAACCGGTCTTGGCGAATTCGCCGACGCCCAGGGACAGGTTGATCAGGACAACGCCGGACACCAGCAGCCAGAAACTCAGGGAGTTCAGGAACGGGAAGGCAACGTCACGCGCGCCGATCTGCAGCGGCACTGCAAGGTTCATCAGGCCGGTGAAGAATGGCATCGCCATGAAGATGATCATGATCACACCGTGAGCGGTGAAGATCTGGTCATAGTGTTCAGGCGGCAGGTAGCCAGGCGAACCCTCGGTGGCCATGGCCAGCTGGGTACGCATCATGATGGCGTCGGCAAAGCCACGCAGCAGCATGACCATGGCAACGATGATGTACATCACGCCGATTTTCTTGTGGTCGACCGACGTCAGCCACTCGGTCCACAAGTAGGTCCACTTCTTGAAGTAGGTGATTGCAGCGAACAACGCCAGACCACCGAGCGCGATCATGGAGATGGTCACCATGACAATCGGCTCGTGGAAAGGGATCGCTTCCCAACTTAATTTACCAAACATCGTTTACTCCTCTGCCCCGGCAGCTGAATGCGAATTCGAGTCCATGTCCGTTGCCGCCACTTCTTTCTCTTTCTTCTCGTGCTTCAGCGGCTTGCCCGGTTTCATGCCTTCGTACTTGTCGACGATGGTCTGGAACAGGTTCGGCGTGACCGAGGAGTAGAGCTCGACTGGATTGTTCTGGCTTGGCTTGGCAAGGGCTGCGTATTCAGCTTGTTCAAGCTGTTTAGGTGCCTTTTTGACTTCACTTACCCAGGCGTCGAAATCTTCCTGAGAAGTTGCGATCGCTTTGAATTTCATACCGGTGAAACCAGCGCCGCTGTAGTTGGCGGAGATACCGTCCATTTCAGCGTTGCGGTCAGCGATCAGGTGCAGCTTGGTGGTCATGCCCGCCATCGCGTAGATCTGGCCGCCCAGGCCCGGGATGAAGAACGAGTTCATCACGGCGTCCGAAGTGATCCGGAAGTTGACCGGGGTGTGCGCCGGGAACACGATCTTGTTGACCGTGGCAATGCCTTGTTCCGGGTAGATGAACAGCCACTTCCAGTCCAGCGCAACGACTTCGATGGTCACCGGCTTGACGTCGGATTCAATCGGACGATACGGGTCCAGCTTGTGGGTCGAAATGTAGGTGATGTAACCCAGGGCGATGATGATCAGGACCGGAATGGTCCAGACCGCCACTTCGATTTTGGTCGAGTGCGACCATTTCGGGGTGTAGACGGCGTCCTTGTTGGAGGCGCGGTATTTCCAGGCGAACAGGAAGGTCATGACGATAACCGGCACAACGACCAACAGCATCAGCAGTGTGGCGGTGATGATCAGGTTGCGCTGTTCCAGGCCGACCTGGCCCGTTGGATTGAGCAGGGTCATGTTGCAGCCTCCCAGCAACAACGTGCCGAGCAGCGGCACTAGGCCTAGTAATCTGGGGTACCTGTTTTTACTCATCTCACGACCTCTAAAGCAGCTTGCGCAATGCAGTTGGGTTTTGATCGCCAACACTTCACCCTGCCAAGGGTTGGCATTTTCTTTGGATTGAATAAGGGCCGCCCGTCGCGCGTCAGACGCTCGACAAAACCTTGGGACAGCGGTCAGTTCTTATTCGAATTCGTGGTCAAAGGCCTTGTTACAGACCAATTCCATTTGGTGCGGAAAGTTGGAAGGCACCGACACCTGGGTGTCTCAAAAGCCTTTCGGCCTGCTCGACACCCGACTTCCTGTCCAGTTCCTTAATAAAGGTTGAACAGTGCCGGGAATTCAATGCGGGCGATTGTAGATAGGTAGCGCCCTATACACCATGTCTTATCCCGAAATAATTTTTATCGCTCAGAGCAACAATCCATCACCGTTTTTGCAAAAGTTCCGCATGTTATCGAAATCAATTCTCAACAAAAACACCAAAAAATGTAGGCCTATCCACCTCAGTTCAGACAGCTCTGAAGGCTTTTTCACAGAGCCGAATCGGCGCAAAGCCCGATATTCAAAGGCCTCTGGCCATCTACCGACACCTGTTAAAACTGTCTGATCTGGCACACGCGTGCAAAACCAGAAAAATGCCTGAACAGACCAATCCTTTTTTGTAACATTACGCCATTCCGGCTCGGCGCCATGCCCTGCGACATGTCGTGTGTGACAACATGTCGCACACCTGTCGCACGCTCCATTGCCGTTCGTCACGGTGATTTCACAATCACTCTGAAATGCAAAACGCCTCGATCGGCTGATCCGCAAATCGGGGCGTTTTCTGTATCGGCCAAATCGCCGAAGAGTTGATTCAGCGCAGTGCTTTTCGGTTACGCGAGGTCAGCAGCGGCACCAGGATCACCACCAGCACGAAGGCCACCAGTGCCCATTGCGCCAGCGACAGGCCGAGGATCGGCGGGTACGGCGTCGAGCAGAAACCGTCGACCTGGAAGCCCAGCGGGAAGATCTTCGCCAGCGGCAGGTCGTCGACAATCGGCTGCAACACGTCGATGCCGCAGCTCACCGCCGGATAGAACTGGGTGTAGACGTGATGCCCGGCGACACCCGCACCGGCAATCGCGCAGATCACCACCAGCACTTCGAACACGGTGATGCTGCGTCGCGTGCGCATGGCCGCGCCAATGAAGGCGAACAGCGCGATCAGCAGCAATGCGTAACGCTGCAGAATGCACAGCGGGCATGGCGCCTCGCCCAGCACGATCTGCATGTACAGCGCGCCACCAATCAGCGCCAGGCAGATGATGCCCAGCAGCACCAGAAAGCGCCGCTCACGTCCCAGTCGAATCGTTTCCTCGCTCATCGCGTTTCCCTTGTATGTCCATGGTTCAGCTGGCCGGCGGCTGCGCTTGCAGTTGCGCCATCAGGCTGATGTTGTCTTCGATATGCCAATTGGCCGCGATGCGACCGTTGTCGATCTGATAGATATCGGTTGCCCGGAAGTCTACACGCTGGCCCTGCCCTTTGAGAGCCTTGAACGTGCCACTGAAGTGCCCGCGAAAGTGCAGATGCACCACCACGCGGTCACCGGCGATGATCATTTGCTCGATCTCGCAACTCAGGTCCGGCACTGCCGTGCGAAAGAACTTCGACGCCAGCAAGGGTCCAGTCGGCCCCTGCACCCGACCTTCTGGCGGGGTCTTGTCGACAAACTGCGGCGACAAGGCTGCCGTGGCCAGAGCCTCTTCCCCACTGTTCCAGAAACTGCCGTAACGCCGCGCCGCCAACTCCATCGCCTGTTGCTGCGCCTTGGGCAGGCTCTGATCGACGATCAGGCTCTGCGGTGTAATCAACGCCGATTCGGCCGAGGCAAACGGACTGGCCAGCAACGCGGCCGACAGGCCTAGGGTTGCCAGGCTCAAACGAGGGGAGAAGATGATGTGCGACATGGGGCGATCCTGATCAGTTAAACGAACGAGCGCCTATCATCAGCATCGGGGAATAAACGATAAACCGGTTAAGAAACGATTAACCTTTAAACACTTTTTAAGAATCCAGACCGTGTAACGGCCTTCGCGAGCAGGCTCGCTCCCACATTGGACCTGCGGCGAACACAAATCCTGTGGGAGCGAGCCTGCTCGCGAATGAACACAACCCGGTATCAGATCACTCCAAAGCCGCAGCCGGCCCGAAGAACTCATACCGGCTCTGCTGCTCCGGCACGCCCAGCGCTTTCAGATGGCGCTTGATCGCCCCCATGAAACCTTTCGGCCCGAGGAAGTAAGCGTCGACATCCCGTTGCGCCGGCAACCATTCGCCAAGCAGGGCCTGATCCAGCAGGCCGACCTTGTCCGCCGCCGGGCTCACGCCGTCGTCTTCGGCATAGCAATAAAAGCGCTTGAGCTGCGGATGACGCGCCGCCAGTCCGTCGATCCAGTCGCGGAACGCGTGCACGCTGCCGTTACGCGCGCAGTGGATAAAGTGCACCGGGCGCTCGGTCTGCAGCGCCGCTTCGAGCATCGCCAGGGTCGGCGTGATGCCGACACCGCCACTGATCAGCACCAGCGGTTTGTCGCTGGCGGTCAGGGTGAACTCGCCCGATGGCGGGAACAGCTGAATGCTCGCGCCGACGTGCAGTTGATCGTGCAGGTGGTTGGAGGCGCGACCACCCGGTTCACGTTTGACGCTGATCCGGTACTGACCTTTATTGGCCAGTGCAGACAGCGAATAGTTGCGGCGGACTTCTTCGCCGTCGAGGATCAGCTTCATGCCGATGTACTGGCCCGGCTCGGCGGCGAGGATCGGCCCCTTGTCCGCAGGTTCGAAGTAGAACGAAATGATTTCCGCGCTCTCCTCGACCTTGTCCACCACGATGAACTCCCGCGCCCCGCGCCAGCCGCCAACGGCTTGTTCTTTCTGGTCGTAGATCGCCGCTTCGGCGCCGATCAGGATCTCGGCCAGTTGGCCGTAAGCGGCGCCCCACGCGCTCATCACTTCAGGGGTGGCGATCTCGTCGCCAAGCACTTCGGAGATGGCGCGCAGCAGGCAGGTGCCGACGATCGGGTAATGCTCCGGCAGGATCTGCAGGGCGACGTGCTTGTTGATGATTTTCGCCACCAGATCGCCCAACTGATCGAGCTGGTCGATGTGCCGGGCGTACATCAGCACGCCATTGGCCAAGGCACGCGGCTGGTCGCCACTGGCCTGGTGCGCCTGGTTGAACAGCGGGCGCACCTCAGGGTATTCGGAGAGCATCATGCGGTAGAAGTGCGTTATCAGCGCTTCACCGCCGCTTTCCAGCAAAGGCACGGTGGATTTGACGATGGCACGATCCTGGACGCTGAGCATAAGAGTGACTCCTGAGCTTTCTTGAGAATTACCCTAGGCATATCAGTTTTCGTGCCATGTTTTTTATCCATATAAATCAACTAGTTGTATTTTAAGTAGTCATTTAGACCTAGACGGATTTATAGTCACATCGACTACACCGTGTCTCTTTGACTACAAGACCATGACTGCCAAATCCCTGCTCACCGCTTTACTGCCACTGGTCTCCGACCTGTCCCGTGAACTGCCCGAAGGCGAGCGCTACCGGCGCCTGCTCGAAGCCATGCGCGCCCTACTGCCGTGCGACGCCGCCGCGCTGCTGCGCCTGGACGGCGAATGGCTGGTGCCGCTGGCGGTGGACGGTTTGAGCACCGACACCCTCGGCCGGCGCTTCAAGGTCAGCGAACACCCACGTTTCACCATCCTGCTGGAGGGCGCCGGGCCGACCCGGTTCGCCGCCGACAGCGACTTGCCCGACCCGTATGACGGGCTGGTCGACGGCCACGGCGATCACCTCGAAGTGCACGATTGCCTCGGTTGCCCGCTGTTCGTCGATGAACAACTCTGGGGCCTGATCACCCTCGACGCCCTCGACCCGGAGCGTTTCGAACCGATCGAACTCGACGCCCTGCAAGCCTTCGCCAGCCTCGCCTCAGCCACGGTCAACGCCGCCGAGCGCATCGAACGCCTGGCGCTGCGTGCCGAAGACGAACACCAGCGCGCCGAGGTCTATCGCCAGGCCAGCGGTCAGCAGCAGCGCGAAATGATCGGCCAGAGCAAGGCGCACAAGCGGCTGGTGGAGGAAATCAATCTGGTCGGCGGCAGCGACCTGACCGTGCTGATCACCGGCGAAACCGGGGTCGGCAAGGAACTGGTGGCGCAGGCGATCCACGCCGCCTCCCCGCGCGCCGACAAACCGATCATCAGCCTCAACTGCGCCGCGCTGCCCGACACCCTGGTCGAAAGCGAACTGTTCGGCCACGTGCGCGGCGCCTTTACCGGCGCCACCAGCGACCGTCGCGGCAAGTTCGAACTGGCCAACGGCGGCACGCTGTTCCTAGATGAAGTCGGCGAGCTGTCGCTGACCGTGCAGGCCAAGTTGTTGCGCGTGCTGCAAAGCGGCCAGTTGCAGCGACTGGGTTCGGACAAGGAGCATCAGGTCGACGTGCGCCTGATCGCCGCGACCAACCGCGATTTGGCCGAAGAAGTGCGCAGCGGCCGCTACCGCGCCGACTTCTATCACCGCTTGAGCGTGTACCCGCTGCGAGTCCCGGCATTGCGTGATCGCGGCCGCGACGTGTTACTGCTCAGCGGCTTCTTTCTGGAACAGAACCGCTCACGCATGGGCCTCAACAGCTTGCGCCTGAGCAGCGACGCCCAGGACGCGCTGCTCGCCTACACTTGGCCGGGCAATGTGCGCGAACTGGAACACTTGATTGGCCGCAGCGCATTGAAAGCGCTGGGTAACTGCAAGGTACGACCGAAGATTCTCAGTTTGAGCGCGGCGGATCTGGATTTGCCGCATGAGGTTGTGGATAACTCGGTTGAGCCGGTTGCCGAGGTCCCCGCGATGCCGTTGATCAGCGGCGATTTGCGCAGTGCGACCGAGCAATATCAGCGGCAGTTGATCAGTGCGGCGCTTGAGCGTAATCAGGATAATTGGGCGAGCGCGGCCCGGGAGTTGGGGCTGGACCGGGCGAATCTTGGGCGCATGGCTAAACGCCTTGGAATGAGATAAGCCTCCATTGTGGCGAGGGAGCTTGCTCCCGCTCGACTGCGCAGCAGTCGCACAAGCAACCGACACTGGGAGCGCTTCGCACTCCAGCGGGAGCAAGCTCCCTCGCCACAGGGCATTCGCCGCCGTTCGGCCGAGATTGGGGATTGAGCCTAAAGCCTGCCCCCGACAAGTCGATAACCCGGCATCAATAGTTTTTGGCGATTTGCACCCTCGCCCATCACCTTTTTCCACAGAAGGTTTATATGTCTTCCACCAAAGCCCGCGCAGATTCACTTTCGCTTCTGCTGTTTACCTTGCGCAGCGGCAAGCTGATGGCGATCAACCTGCTGAAAGTCAGTGAAATCATCCCCTGCCCGCCGCTGACCAAAATGCCCGAGTCGCACCCGCATGTTAAAGGCATTGCGACCCTGCGCGGCGCCTCGCTGTCGGTTATCGACCTCAGCCGCGCCATCGGCGAACGGCCCCTGGAAGACCCGAACGGCGGCTGCCTGATCGTCACCGACGTCAGCCGCTCGAAGCAGGGTCTGCACGTGCAGGCGGTGAGCAAGATCGTCCATTGCCTGACCACCGACATCAAGCCGCCGCCGTTCGGCTCCGGCGGTTCGCGCGCCTACATCACCGGCGTGACCTCGGTGGACGGCACGCTGGTGCAGGTGCTCGACATCGAAAAAGTCATCCACAGCATCGCCCCGGCGCAGATCGAAATGGCCCCGACCGACCTGACCATGGAAGACGCCGAAGTGCTCGGCAACGCACGCATACTGGTGGTCGACGACAGCCAGGTGGCGCTGCAACAATCGGTGCACACCCTGCGCAATCTCGGCCTGCAGTGCCACACCGCGCGCAGTGCCAAGGAAGCCATCGACTGCCTGCTCGATCTGCAGGGCACCGCGCAGCAGATCAACCTGATCGTCTCCGACATCGAAATGTCCGAGATGGACGGCTACGCCTTCACCCGCACCCTGCGCGAAACCCCGGACTTCGCCCATCTTTACGTGCTGCTGCACACCTCGCTCGACAGCGCGATGAACAGTGAAAAAGCCCGTCTGGCTGGCGCCAACGCGGTGCTGACCAAGTTCTCCTCGCCAGAACTGACCCAGCGCCTGATCGAAGCGGCCAAACACGTCGCGGCCAACGGTCACTGAGTCTTGGCGCAGAGCTATTGCTTCCTGATGCGGCGCGATCTTGGTCAGGACGCACCCGATGCTCCTTTGCCCCAAGGCATCGAACTGTGCACGTACTCCGTCGAACTGGCGGCGGACGTGCATGACTTGATGCAACTCGGCTACCGCGAAGGTGGCGGCCGAGTGCCGGCGCTGGACGTGTGGCAGCGGCAGTTCGAAACCGATCCTGAATACGATCCGAGCCTGTGTTTAATTGCCCGTGATGCAGAAGGTGTGGTCGGTGTGGCGCAATGCTGGACCAGCGCCTATATCAAGAATCTGGTGGTGCATCCGCGCATGCAGGGGCGCGGATTGGGCCGGGCGTTGTTGCTCAATGCATTCAAGGTGTTTCAGCAACGCCGTGAAGGGTTTGTTGATCTGAAGGTGCTGGAAGACAACCGGCGGGCGCAGCGGTTGTATGAAAGTGCCGGGATGTATGTGGTCCGCCGGGAACGGGTGCCGGACTGATCGACCGTCTTCGCGAGCAGGCTCGCTCCCACCCTGGAATGCATTTCAAACGGTGGGAGCGAGCCTGCTCGCGAAGAGGCCGGCACAGGCAACTTCCCTTCTCGGGCACACTCCAACCTTGGCCACACACCACCAAGGAAGCCGACCATGAAAGCCCTCACCGCCAGCCTGCTTTGCCTCGCCGCCCTCACCTCCCAGGCCCACGCCTCCAGCCCCGACGCCTGGGCCGCCTACGACAAAGCCGTGCTCGCCAGTTGCACCAAGGCCAGCGGCCTAAAAGACGCCAAGCCCGTCGGCACACCCGCGCAATTCGATGACCGCGTCGGCTACACCGCCGTGCTGTTGCAAGGCCAATACCCGCAAAAACACATGAAAGGCCAGCAAGGCAGCGAGTTGTGCCTGTACAACAAAAAGTCGAAAACCGCGTTCGTCACCGAATGGGACTCGATCCGCCCACGCGCCAAGGCGCAGTGAATGGCGCATAACTTGCTTTGATCCGGTTCTGCCTGGCGGCTTTACGTCGCCGATTCACCCCCTGATTGAAGACCGATCGCCCCATGAATACGACGTTTTCCTGCGTCGGTTGCGGCAAATGCTGCACCGACCACCATGTGCCCCTGACCCTCGCCGAAGCCCGTATGTGGGCGGCGGATGGCGGGCAGGTGATCGTGCTGGTGGAGGCTTTTCTCGGCAACGGCCTGGGTTTGCCGGCGCAGCAGCGTGAGCACGCCGAACGGCGTTCGCTGGCAGTGCGCAGCGGCAACACGGATGCCCACGTGGCAATCACCTTCGCCGCGTACAACGTCGGACGCTGCCGGAATCTTGACGAAGACAACCTGTGCCGCATCTACGAACGCCGGCCGCTGGTGTGCAGGATTTACCCTGCGGAAATCAACCCGCACATCCCGCTCGACCCAGTCGCCAAGGATTGCCCGCCGGAGTCGTGGCAACAGGGGCCGCTGCTGATTGCCGGCGGGGCGTTGGTCGATCAGGAACTGGTTGAATTGATTCAACGCTCGCGGCAGGCCGATCGCGATGACATCCGCACCAAGGATGCGATCTGCGCCGCGCTGGGCATTCGCACCACGGCGCTCAAGGGCGATGGCTTTACCGCGTATTTGCCGGAGATGAGTGCGTTTGCGGCGGTGATTGATCAAGTTACTGCGCAGCCGCTGAGTGAAGCGTCCAGCGAATGGGTGTTTCATTTGTCCGGTGATGACGTGGCCGGGCAGTTGTTGGCGGCTGGGGCGCAAGTGGTGACAGAGCCGGCGCAAACGTATGCGTTTATCTCTCTGCGGGCGGCTTGATCCGGAATTTTCGTCGGGGCGAATGGCCCCTTCGCGAGCAGGCTCGCTCCCACAATGAATCGCATTTCAAATGTGGGAGCGAGCCTGCTCGCGAAGGGGCCGGCCCGGGCGACATCAATCCCGAACCTTCCGCGCCAACAACCTCAAATCCCCCGCCAGCCCCGCCATATCTTCAGAATCGCGCCATCACTGCGACGGAGAATCGCAGTCGATGACTGAAGGCGGGATGAAACTCAGCGCTTGCCCATCGAACGACGGGTGCCCGGCGGCGCCATGCCCGGGGTCTTGGTGTGGCCGTTCTTGGCGCCGTTCTTGTACCACGGCTGGTTCGAGCCTTTGGCTGCGGCCAGTTCGCCCGGTTTGAACGGGAACTTGAAGGCCGGGATCTCGGGTTTGCTCTCGCTGGCGTCAGCCAGTTCGGCCGGGACATCGCTCACAGCGTCGTCAACCGGCGGTTGGGTCGGGGAAGTCATGGGGGCTCCGCAAAGCAAAAAGTCGGGCCCGGTGAGTGAGCCGCGAAGGCGCGCAGTATACCTGTGCGCCCAAAGTCAGCACCTGAAGATTTGCACCTGACGCCGAACGGCTTACAGGTAAGTGATGGTCACGATGCCTTTGTCGCTCGACGTCTTCAACGCTTCATACGTCATCGAAAACGGCAGCACCTGATGGCTGCAAGCGTTGCGATAGGTGTCCACATCGACTTGCAGACCCGGTTTGATTTCGACCTGCCGGGACACACTGGAACTCAACGCCCCGGCACGCTCCACCGCACAACCGGAATCGACGATCTGCCCGGTGAAACGGATCTCGCCGGATTGACTGGCCGGCGCGGCAAACGCGGTGAATGGAACCAACAGAAGCACATACGGCACAGCGGTTTTCAGCTTCATTTCAAGACACTCCCGAAGTGGACGGCCCAGAGAGATTTAGGCCGTGCGCGGCCTGAGCCATACAAGCTGTATCAGCTCATAGAGGCGGATCTTTAAGAGATTAATCAGGATCGCAAGCCATGCCGGATGTCAGTTCATTCGTTGCTGGACGTTACTCAACAATTGCGAAGCGCTTTCCAACAACTGCGCCAAAAGTGCGTCATCCTCATCCATATACCCTTCGTATTCCGCGAGATTGCGCCGCTCATGACACAACGCGAACAATCGCACCTGAACCTTGCTGATATGCGCCGTATGCACCAGACATTGAAAGACCAGATAGCGTTTATCCGATCGATAGCCACTCAATCGGAGCGCTGTCAGCGCCAACGCGTGCGCTGCGTTATAAGCCAGGTCGAAACGGCTGGAAAAAGACAAGGTAGAAGTTTGCGCATCCTGGAGCCGATCCACGGCCGAGCGCATCAAGCCCTCACACTCCTTGCGATCCGGCGGCTCCGCTTTCAGCCCACCACTACGTAGAAGATTCTCCAGACTCTCGTTGCTGCCCATCCTTGGACTCCAAAGGGTTTGCCCCTAAAAGATCGATTTTTTCCTGCTGCGCCACCCGCAAGACAAAGCTGTTTTGCGCAGCCAGTTTCGCCGCCCAGTCTTGCGGGGTGTAAAGCGTCGGGTTGATGGGACGACCCAATTGTTCCTCCATGGGCATGAGCCGTTCCATGACGTCACTGTAGTGCAGGCCTTCGCCGATCAGCATGAGATCAATGTCACTGAGTGTGTTTGCTGTGTCTTTAGCTATGGAGCCATAGATAAACGCCCAGGTGATCTGCTCGGTAAACGGCTGCAATGCCTGACGCAGAGGCTCGGCTATGCCAAACGTCTTGCGAGCGATGCCCAGTAGTTCGGCATAGATGGGACATGTGGGATTAGCCTGGTAATGGTTCTGATTGCCCACCTTTGTCATGCGCAACACACCGGCTCGCTGCAGACGGTCGAGTTCACGCATAAGACTGCCTTTGCCAACACGCGCCCAGCGCACGATCTCGTTTGCATAGAAAGTCTGGTCAGGCTTACCAAACAGCAGACCCAACACTTTTTGTTGAGTGGTGGTAAATAGCGCTTCGCTTAGAGAGATCGTTTCCACTGTGAAGGCCAAAGAGTCCCAAAAAGGGAACGATAGGTCCCTTTTTGGGACTTATCAACCTTTCGAATATTTTCAGAGACTGCAGCCACAGAACAATCGCCATCGCGAACAGGCTCACACCTACTGATGGAATGCGGTCCCCCTTGTAGAAGCGAGCCTATTCGCGCAGCACCATGACATGCTGTTCGGACGGATTACGTCTGCGGATCAACCCGATCCAGCGCCCGGTTCACCGCCAGCTCGGCAAGCATGACGATCTGCTGGATCGCCAGCGCCGTACTGCGCTGCGGGCGACTGAGCTGATCGGCCAGATCACCGGCCATGACATTGGCTGAAGCCAGCGATTCGCAGGCATGGGCGAGCAGGTTTTCGGTGTCGATATTCGGATGGATGAGGAACATCGTACTGGGCTGACGCGGTTTGACCGGTTCGGGGCAGAGGTAGAAGTCGAGGGCGCGTTTTATGGCTTCGCGGGTTTTGATCTGATCTTCGGCGCGGATGGCGTCTTCGAGTGGGGTGGTGGAATCGATGGGTGGATCTGGAACTGGCTTAGTCATTGGAAACCCTATTTTGCAAATGGGAGCCATCCCTTGCCGTTTCTCACGCGGCGAAGTGGGTGGCAGCTATGTGCGGGGTGAGAAACCGGAAAAATAGGAAACCGGCCAGACCGAAGTCTGCCCGCACATAACCGCCATAACGTATTTGCAGGCAGCGGATAGCCGCCGGCAATTATGCGGACACGTGGAGTGAATCACTAATTTTTCCAGGTTCTCACACCCGGTCGCCGAGTTTTCAGCGACGACCCAAGACTAGAGAGCGCATGTCCGACGGACAACCTGAAAACCTTGTGGGAAGGTTCTGGTTATCCCACACACTCTTAAACACAACCACACTCACTGTAGGAGCTGCCGAAGGCTGCGATCTTTTGACTTTGGCTTTTACAACTCAAAAGCAAGATCAAAAGATCGCAGCCTTCGGCAGCTCCTACAGGGGGATTGGGCTTATTCAGTTAGAAACAGGTCGGCTGTCAGGCCGCCATCGCCAGCAGACTGCCCCGAACGCGGCGCAGCCGCCCCACTCAACAGGATGAGCGTTAGCTCGGCTGCAGCTCTTGATCTTGATCCACGGGCGACGTCGGAAGGCTGAGCGCAGGGATTGATCCGGGCGTGGGAGCGTAGCGACCGTTTGGCGAAGCCAAACACAGCGAGAGGAGGTGCAGCGAAGCAAACCGTAGACGCTGCGCCCGGATCGATCCCGCAGCGAAGGAACCCCGAGCCCCAGCGAGCGGGCCGTACGTAGGAGCAAGCGTTTTTGGTTACTTTTGGGGCGTTTGCCAAAAGTGACCCGCCGTAAGGGCGGAACCGTAATCAGCCACACCCGCAAAAACGGATATACACACAGAGAAAACTGACAGCGCTGACAGCCAGCCGTCACCCTCCTGACCCCCAAACAAGTTTATAACTACCCAACCTGCCCAAACTCCAGACCCTGGCGCCCCATCGCATGCGAATCCAGAAAAACAAAGCCCTGCTAGCCCTCGTGATCGCTTTGGCCGCCGCCGGCATATGGTGGGCAACGAAACCCGCCCCGACCAAACTGGCCACCCCGACCGCCATCCCGGTGCGCGTCGTCACCGTCAGTGAAAAAGACGTCCCCCGCTACACCAGCGGCATCGGCTCGGTACTCTCGCTGCACAGCGTGGTAGTGCGCCCGCAAGTCGACGGCATCCTCACCAAAATCTTCGTCAAGGAAGGCCAACTGGTGAAGGCTGGCGACCTGCTTGCGACCATCGACGACCGCTCGATCCGCGCCAGCCTCGACCAGGCCCGCGCGCAACTGGGCGAAAGCCAGGCACAACTGCAAGTCGCCCTGGTCAACCTAAAGCGCTACAAACTGCTCAGCGTCGACGACGGCGTTTCCAAACAGACCTACGACCAGCAGCAGGCGCTGGTCAACCAATTGAAAGCCACCGCCCAAGGCAACCAGGCCTCGATCGACGCGGCGCAGGTACAACTTTCCTACACGCAGATTCGCTCCCCGGTTACCGGTCGCGTCGGTATTCGCACCGTCGATGAAGGCAACTTCCTGCGCATGACCGACACCGCCGGTCTGTTCACCGTGACCCAGATCGACCCGATTGCCGTGGAATTCTCCCTGCCCCAGCAAATGCTGCCGACCCTGCAAGGCCTGATCAACGACCCGCAACACGCGCAGGTCAAGGCCTACATCGGCGCCGACACCGACGGCGAAACCGGCAACCTGCTCGGCGAGGGGCATCTGACCCTGATCGACAACCAGATCAACGCCAACACCGGCACAATCCGCGCCAAGGCTGAGTTCGACAACGCCAGCCAGAAGCTCTGGCCGGGCCTGCTGGTCACGGTAAAAATTCAGACAGCCCTCGACAAAGATGCGCTGGTGGTACCGCCCACCGTCGTACAACGCGGTCTCGATCAGCACTTTGTGTATCGGGTCAACGGCGACAAGGTCGAAGCGGTGCAGGTGCAGATGGTTTATCAGGGCAGCGGCCAGGACATCATCAAAGGCGTGAAGGCCGGTGACGTGCTGGTCTCCGATGGCCAATCGCGGCTCAAACCCGGTTCCACCGTGCAGGTCATGAGTGAGCCGCCGCAGGTGGTGCAAGCGGAGCCGAAACCATGAAGGCGCACAAAGGCGTCTCCACCTGGTGCATCGATCACCCGGTCGCGACGATTCTGCTGACCATAGCCTTGGTGCTGGTCGGTGCGATTGCCTTCCCGCGATTGCCGATTGCCCCACTGCCGGAAGCGGAATTTCCGACGATTCAGGTCTCGGCGCAATTGCCCGGCGCCAGCCCCGACACCATGGCCTCTTCCGTCGCCACGCCGCTGGAGGTGCAATTCAGCGCCATCCCCGGCATGACCCAGATGACCTCCAGCAGTGCGCTCGGCTCCAGCCTGCTGACCCTGCAATTCACCCTCGACAAGAGCATCGACACCGCCGCCCAGGAAGTCCAAGCGGCGATCAACACCGCCGCCGGCAAACTGCCCAAGGACATGCCGACGCTGCCAACCTGGAAGAAGGTCAACCCGGCCGACAGCCCGGTGCTGATCCTCAGTGTCAGCTCGACGCAAATGCCCGGCACCGAACTCAGCGACCTGGTGGAAACCCTGCTGTCACGTCAGATCAGCCAGATCGACGGTGTAGGCCAGATCAACATTACCGGTCAGCAACGTCCGGCGATCCGCGTCCAGGCCTCAGCGGACAAACTGGCGGCCATCGGCCTGACCTTGGCCGACATTCGTCTGGTGATCCAGCAGACCAGCCTCAACCTCGCCAAAGGTGCGCTGTACGGCGAATCGAGCATTTCCACGCTGTCGACCAACGACCAGTTGTTCCACCCCGAGGACTACAGCCAGCTCATCGTTTCCTACAAGGACGGCGCCCCGGTTCATCTGCGTGATGTCGCCAAAGTCGTCAACGGTTCGGAAGATGCCTACGTGCAAGCCTGGGCCGGTGATCGACCCGGGGTGAACCTGGTGATTTCGCGCCAGCCCGGGGCGAACATCGTGGAAACCGTGGACCGCATTCAAGCCGCCCTGCCCGGCCTCGAAGCCATGTTGCCGGCCTCGGTGCAGGTGAAAACCCTGATCGACCGCACCCAGACCATCCGCGCCTCGCTGCATGAAGTCGAGATCACCCTGTTGATCGCGATCCTGCTGGTGGTGGCGGTGATGGCGCTGTTCCTGCGCCAGCTGTCGGCGACCATGATCGTCTCGGCCGTGCTCGGCGTGTCGCTGACCGCCAGTTTCGCCCTGATGTACCTGCTGGGGTTCAGCCTGAACAACCTGACGCTGGTGGCGATTGTCGTTGCGGTGGGGTTTGTGGTGGACGATGCAATTGTGGTGGTGGAGAACATCCACCGGCATCTGGAGGCCGGGGACAGCATGCGCGAGGCGGCGATCAAGGGCGCCGGCGAAATCGGCTTCACCGTGGTCTCGATCAGTTTCTCGCTGGTGGCGGCGTTCATTCCGCTGCTGTTCATGGGTGGCGTGGTCGGGCGGCTGTTCAAGGAATTCGCCCTGACGGCGACCTCGACCATCATGATTTCCGTGGTGGTGTCGCTGACGCTGGCACCGACACTGGCCGCGTTGTTCATGCGCAAACCGGTGCATCACGCCAGCGATAAACCGGGCTTCAGCGAACGCCTGCTCGGCTGGTACGAAAAAGGCCTGCGCCGCGCCCTCGCCCATCAGAAGCTGATGATCGGCGTGTTCGGCCTGTCACTGGCGATGGCGATTGGCGGTTACATCTTTATCCCCAAGGGCTTCTTCCCGGTGCAGGACACCGGTTTCGTCCTCGGCACCACCGAAGCCGCTGCGGATATCTCCTACGGCGACATGGTAAAAAAACACTTGGCGATGGCTGAAATCGTCGCGGCCGACCCCGCTGTCGAAGCGTTTTCCCACTCGGTGGGCGTGTCCGGCAGTAACCAGACCATCGCCAACGGGCGCTTCTGGATTGCCCTGAAAAAACGTGGCGACCGTGATGTCTCGGCCAGCCAGTTCATTGACCGGATTCGTCCGCAACTGATGAAAGTCCCGGGCATCGTCCTGTACCTGCGCGCCGGCCAGGACATCAACCTCAGTTCCGGCCCGAGCCGCGCGCAGTATCAATACGTGCTCAAGAGCAACGACGGCGCGACCCTCGCGACATGGACGCAACGCCTGACCGAAAAACTGCGCAGCAACCCGGCGTTCCGCGACATTTCCAACGACCTGCAACTGGGCGGCAGCATCACCCACATCAGCATCGACCGCAGCGCCGCCGCACGTTTCGGCCTGACCGCCAGCGATGTCGACGAGGCGCTGTATGACGCCTTCGGTCAGCGGCAGATCAATGAGTTCCAGACCCAGGTCAACCAGTACAACGTGATTCTGGAGCTGGACACCAAACAGCGCGGCAAGGCCGAAAGCCTCAATTATTTCTACCTGCGCTCGCCGCTGAGTGGCGAGATGGTGCCGCTGTCGGCGCTGGCCAAATTCGACGCGCCGACCATCGGCCCGCTGTCGATTGCCCACGACGGCATGTTCCCGGCCGCCAACCTGTCATTCAACCTCGCGCCCGGGGTGGCGCTGGGTGATGCGGTGATCCTGCTCAATCAGGCCAAGGCCGAGATCGGCATGCCGACCGCGATCAGTGGCAACTTCCAGGGTGCGGCGCAAGCGTTCCAGAGTTCGCTGGCCAGTCAGCCGTGGCTGATTCTCGCGGCGCTGGTGGCGGTGTACATCATTCTCGGCGTGCTTTATGAGAGCTTCGTGCATCCGCTGACAATCATTTCGACGTTGCCGGCGGCAGGTCTGGGCGCAGTAATCATGCTGTGGATCTGCGGTCAGGACTTTTCGATCATGGCGCTGATCGGGCTGGTGCTGCTGATCGGTATCGTCAAGAAAAACGGCATCCTGATGATCGACTTTGCCCTGGAAGCCCAGCGCAATCGCGGACTGGCGCCGCAAGATGCAATCTTCGAAGCGTGCATCACGCGGTTCCGGCCGATCATCATGACCACCCTCGCCGCCCTGCTCGGCGCGCTGCCGCTGATGCTCGGCTACGGCACTGGCGCCGAACTGCGCCAGCCGCTGGGGATTGCGGTGGTGGGCGGCTTGCTGGTCAGCCAGATGCTGACGCTGTTTACCACGCCGGTCATATACTTGTGGCTTGAGCGGCTGTTCCATCGGCGCTCACACCCAGAAGCATCATCGCCCCCACCGGCACTGGCGACCACAGACTGAGGCAGGGTCATGCGCGTTCTGATTATCGAAGACGAGGAAAAAACCGCGGACTATCTGCATCGCGGTCTGACGGAACAGGGTTACACCGTGGATCTGGCCCGCGACGGTGTCGAGGGCCTGCACCTGGCGCTGGAAGGCGACTACGCGGTGATCGTCCTCGACGTGATGTTGCCGGGCCTGGACGGCTTCGGCGTGCTGCGCGCGTTGCGTGCACGCAAGCAGACCCCGGTGATCATGCTCACCGCCCGCGAGCGCGTCGAAGACCGGATCAAGGGCCTGCGCGATGGCGCCGACGATTACCTCGGCAAGCCGTTTTCTTTCCTTGAACTGGTGGCCCGCCTGCAAGCGCTGACCCGGCGCAGCGGCGGCCATGAACCGGTGCAGGTGAGCATCGCCGACTTGTGGATCGATCTGATCAGCCGCAAGGCGACCCGGGCCGGCACGCGGCTGGACCTGACGGCGAAAGAGTTCTCGCTGCTCAGCGTTCTGGCGCGCCGGCAAGGTGAAATCCTCTCGAAAACCGCGATTGCCGAGATGGTCTGGGACATCAATTTCGACAGCGATGCCAACGTCGTCGAAGTCGCGATCAAACGCCTGCGCGCCAAGCTCGACGGACCGTTCGACGAGAAACTGCTGCACACCATCCGAGGCATGGGTTACGTGCTGGAGAGCCGCGGTGTCCAGTAACTCGATTGCCCTTCGCCTGAGCGGCATGTTCACGCTGGTGGCGCTGCTGGTGTTTCTGTTGATCGGCGGCGCACTGTATCAACAGGTCGACAAGGGCCTGGGCCTGCTGCCGGAAGCCGAGCTGGATGCGCGTTACAGCGTGCTCGAATCAGCACTCAATCGCTTCGGCACACCCGAGCATTGGGCGAAGATCAACGCCAAGCTGAAGCTGCTCGGCGAAGAGGACAAACGCATTCGTTTCTGGGTGGTCAGCGGTGATCCCGGCTACGAGTATGGCGAGCCGGACGCCCGGATCCGCGCCTTCGCCAAAGGCCCGTTGGGCATGCATGACCTGCAGTTGCCCGACCAGCCTTATCCACTGAAAGTGCTGCTGACCGAACTGCCGGCCAAAGATCAACGCCCGCCGCTACGGTTCATGATCGGCATCGACACCGAGACCTTTCACGAGACTCAGCACAACCTGCTGATCGCTCTCGTCAGCCTGGCCATTATCGGTGTGCTGATGGCTTCGGCGCTGGGCTATTGGGTCGCGCGGATCGGCCTTAAGCCGCTGATCAAACTGTCCCACGAAGCCCAGCGCCTGGCGCCGCCACTGCGGGCCGGACGCCTGCGAATGTCGCCGTTGCCGCCGGAGCTTGAGCAGTTTGTCGACTCGTTCAACTCGACGCTGGAGCGGGTTGAGCAGGCTTACTCGCGGCTGGAGTCGTTCAACGCCGACGTCGCCCATGAACTGCGCTCGCCGCTGACCAATCTGATTGGCCAGACGCAAGTGGCGCTGACGCGCGGCCGCTCTGCCGCGCATTACTTCGAAGTGCTGCAATCGAATCTGGAAGAGCTCGAACGGCTGCGCTCGATCATCAACGACATGCTGTTTCTGGCCAGTGCCGACCAGGGCAACAAGGCGACCAAACTGACCTCGACGTCACTGGCTGATGAGGTGGCGACGACCCTGGAATATCTGGATTTCATTCTTGAAGACGCGCAGGTTCAGGTGCAGGTCAGCGGTGATGCGCAGGTGCAGATCGAGGTCGCCCATTTGCGTCGGGCGTTGATCAATTTGTTGAGCAACGCGGTGCAGCACACAGGGCCGGGACAGGTGATCGAGGTGCGGATCGAGGTCGAGGACCATCAGGTGAGTATTGGTGTGGCCAACCCCGGTTCGCCGATTGCCAGCGAGCATTTGCCACGCTTGTTCGAGCGCTTTTATCGGGTGGATGCATCACGCAGCAACAGTGGCAATAACCATGGGTTGGGACTGGCGATCGTCAAGGCGATTGCGCTGATGCATGGTGGGGATGTGTTTGTGCGCAGTGATCGCGGGATGAATACCTTCGGCATCCACCTTCCGGTTTAACCGCTAATTAAAGTCCCCTGTGGCGAGGGGATTTATCCCCGATGGGTTGCGAAGCAGCCCTGAATCCTCTGTGCAAGTTGTGTCAGGAGGATCGCGATCGCTGATTTTGGGGCCGCTTCGCAGCCCATCGGGGATAAATCCCCTCACCACAGAGAATAGAGTCCCCCCTCTTGATCTTTGCTTGTGCTGTAACAGTCATTTATGAAAATCACGCTGTTTCCCGACGCCCGGCAACCTTATCTTTGCCCGCACCAAACAGCACTTGCCAAGCAAGAAGGTTTTCAGAATGTCCAACAGTATGGGTATTGCCAGCGCTTTCGTTTTGTCCTCATTGATCCTGTCGCCAATGGCGATGGCTGAAGAATCGCAGGCGTTCGTAGCGCAGAATGCCGCTCGCGCTCACGCCTTCGAACAGTCTCAGGCAGAAGTGATGGCCAAGTCGCAAGACGCTACGCAAGCACCTCAGGCCGCCACTTCCCAGACGCAAGCGGCCGAGAAAGACAGCTGAGTCGCGCACCGCGAAACATTTCCCTCGACGCGGTTGTTTGGCTCTTCCCGTTCAACCGTCGTCCTTCCAGGCCGCTGCCTTTCAGCGGCCTTTTTTCGTTGTGGTCTGAAAGCCGTTTGGTTCGTCTGTAACAACAAGAAATAACCCGCACCTCAAGACATTGAAGTGTCAGTTGACCCAAGGAGCTCCATCGCAAGTGCGTTACCCAGTCAGCTTCACCCCGCTGTTCATTGCAATTGCCGCAACGATTGCCCCCGCCGCCCACGCCGACGAAGCCGCCAAGGAGGGATTCGTCGAAGGTTCGAGCCTCAACCTCAACGCTCGCAACTACTACATGAATCGCAACCGTCTGCAGCACACGGACGACAACATTGAGTGGGGCCAGGGTTTTCTCGGAATCTTCCAGTCCGGTTACACCGAAGGCACGGTCGGTTTCGGTATCGATGCGCACGCCATGCTCGGGCTGAAGCTCGATGGCGGTGGCGGTACCGATGGCTCGAGCATCCTGCCGATCAGCGATGGCAACGGCAAAGCCCCCGGCTCGTTCTCGACGGCGGGCGGCACGTTGAAAATGCGTGCGTTTGATACTGAACTGAAGGCCGGCGACCTGTTCCTCACCAACCCGGTGATTGCCGGCGGTGAAAGCCGCATGCTGCCGCAGACCTTTCGTGGCGTCAGCCTGACCAACCACAGCTTCGACGGCTGGATGTTCGAAGGTGGCCAGGCCAGTTTCACCAAGCCTTACAACCAGAGCGGTCGCCAGCGCATCGGCACCTCGTACGGCATACTCGCCGAGGGCGACGAAAGTCGTCACCTGAACTGGGCCGGGGTTTCCTGGAGCGGCGTCGAAGGCCTGACCAGCAACCTGTACGCCGCCGAGCTGAAGGACGTCTGGAACCAGTACTACTACGACCTGGATTACACCTGGCAGTTGAACGATCTGGTCAGCCTCAACCCGGGCCTGCACTTCTATCACACGCAAGACACTGGCGACGCGCTGCTGGGTGACATCGACAACAACACCTACAGCCTGCATTTCACCGTCGGCATCGGCAGCCACAGCATCACTGCCGCGTACCAACGGGTCAACGGCAACACGCCGTTCGACTACATCAGCCAGGGCGACAGCGTTTACCTCGACAACTCCCAGCAATACTCGGACTTCAACGGCCCCAACGAGCGCTCGTGGAAGCTCAAGTACGGCTATGACTTCGCCGGCCTCGGCCTGCCGGGCCTGACCTCGGCGGTCTCCTACTCGCGCGGCACCGTGGACCTGACCAAGGTCGACCCGGCCAGCAAAGGCTATGCTTCGTGGTACAGCGCCGACGGTCGCAATGCCAAGCACTGGGAGCGCGACATCGACCTGAAGTACGTGGTGCAGAGCGGCCAGGCGAAGGATCTCGCGGTACGCCTGCAGTGGGCGTCCAACCGTGGCGGCAACGGCTACGGCGCGATCGACACTGACACAGATGAATACCGTGTGATTGTCGACTACCCGATCAACGTCTTCTAAGATCACCTCAAGGTCAGTCGCGACTGGCAAAAAACCTGTGGCGAGGGAGCTTGCTCCCGCTGGACTGCGCAGCAGGCCCCTCCTCGAAAGCGAGGGGTCGCTGCGCGACCCGGCGGGAGCAAGCTCCCTCGCCACAGAGGGTTCTGTGTTTGTACAACTACGCTTATAAGACTCCCCAACCGACAGCCCATCATGATCGCGAGCCGTACCCCACCTCTGGCGGGCAAGACCGGACGCCCCGAATTGCTGCTGATCTGCGGCAGCTCGCTGACCGTGATCGCGATTTTGTGCATCGTCACGTTTCTGCTGATCCGCGAGCACGCCAATGCTCAAGAATCGGCCACCCGCAGCGCCACCACCATTGCGCAACTGATCGACGCCGACGTCCTGCGCACCGTCGAGCTGTACGACCTGACCCTGCAAGGCCTGATCGCCGCCGCGCAGCGCGATGACTTGCGCGACGTCACTCCGCAGATCCGCCATCTGGCGCTGTTCGACCGCTCGACCACCGCGCGCTTCAAGGGCGACATCCTGCTGCTCGACAAGCATGGCGATGTGGTCGCCGACTCATCGCGAGTCGAACCTAAACCGGGCAACTTTGCCGACCGCGATTACTTCCTCGCCCACGCCTTCAACCGCGACATGGGCATGTTCATCAGCCGCCCGTTCAAGACCCGCTGCGATTGCGACGAAGCGAACCAGTGGCGCATCAGCTTCAGTCGGCGGATCTCCTCGGGCACCGGCGAATTCATGGGTGTGGCGGTGGCGTCGATGAAGCTCGATTACTTCGATCAACTGTTCAACAGCCTGGATATCGGCAAAGGCAGCACACTGAATATCATCAACAGCGACGGCGTGCTGCTGGCGCAAAAGCCTTATCTGCAAAGCGACTCCATCGGCAAGAGTTTCGGCACCCGGCCGAACGTGGTGCGGATTCTCGGCGACAAGGATGGCAGTGGCAGCTTCACCAGCACCTCGAGCATGGACCACCAACAGCGCCTCTACACCTATTCGCGGGTCGGCAACTTGCCGCTGACGGTGATGGTCGCGCTGTCCAGCGACGAGGTGTTCGGCACCTGGCGGCGTACCGCGATATTGATCAGCGGTGCCACCGGCGTGCTCTGTGCGGGGTTGCTGTGGCTGACGTGGCTGCTCGCCCGCGAACTGCGCTTGCGCCAACGCGCCGAACGCGAGCTGGCACAACTGGCCGCCACCGATGCGCTGACCGGTGTCGCCAACCGTCGGATGCTCGACCAGTCGCTGCGCCACGAGTGGTTCCGCGCCCAGCGTTCAGGCCAGCCGTTGTCGGTGATGATGATCGACGCCGACCACTTCAAGGCCTTCAACGACCGCCATGGGCATCAGGCCGGCGATCGGGCGCTGCGCGAACTGGCCAAGGTGATCACGGCGAACGTGCGACGACCGGGGGATCTGGTGGCCCGTTATGGCGGCGAGGAGTTCTCGGTGATCCTCGCCGAAACCGACAGCACTGGCGCCGCGCAGATTGCCGAGCATATCCGCCAGGCCGTCGAGCAGATGCCTCGGGTCGAAGGCGCGGACGTGGCGATGACCGTCAGTATCGGCATCAGCACCTGGACGGCGGCGGTCGAGATATCGCTGGAGCAGCTGCTGTTTGCGGCGGACAAGGCGTTGTATCAGGCCAAGGAAGGTGGGCGCAATCGAGTGGTGGTGGCTTCCTGAGCGTTCTATGGCGATTGCACCGGCGCCTTCGCGAGCAGGCTCGCTCCCACGGGAGAATGCATTTCAAATGTGGGAGCGAGCCTGCTCGCGAATAGGCCGGCCCAGGTAACACAAAAACCGCAGGCATAAAAAAAGGCCATCCGAGGATGGCCTTCAAAAAACTAGAGAGGTTTTTTACTTACACCGCCGCAACCGGGCGCATGTAAGAGATCGGTGCAGTGCTGGCGTCTTCGAACGTCACGACTTCCCACGCATCTGTCTGCTCAATCAACTTGCGCAGCAGCTGGTTATTCAGTGCATGACCGGACTTGAAGCCTTTGAACTCACCAATCAGGCTGTTGCCCAGCAGGTACAGGTCGCCAATCGCATCAAGGATCTTGTGCTTCACGAATTCGTCTTCGTAGCGAAGGCCGTCTTCGTTCAGTACACCATCGGAATCCACTACGATCGCGTTTTCAACGCTGCCGCCGAGTGCGAGGTTGTGCTTGCGCAGGTACTCGATGTCACTCATGAAACCGAAAGTACGGGCGCGGCTGACTTCTTTTACGAACGAAGTGCTGGAAAAATCCACGCTTGCACTTTGGGTGCGGTCCCGGAAAACCGGGTGATCGAAGTCGATCTCGAAGCTCACCTTGAACCCTTCGAAAGGAACGAAAGTGGCGCGCTTGTCGCCGTCTTCCACTGTCACTTCACGCAGGATGCGGATGAATTTCTTGGCGGCGTCCTGTTCTTCCAGGCCTGCCGATTGAATCAGGAATACGAACGGTCCAGCGCTGCCATCCATGATCGGGACTTCGGACGCGGAGAGCTCGACGTAGGCGTTATCGATGCCCAGGCCAGCCATGGCCGAGAGCAAGTGCTCTACCGTGTCCACTTTGACGTCGCCGTTGATCAGCGTCGTCGACATAGTGGTTTCACCGACGTTTTCCGCGCGGGCAGGAATCTGCACCACAGGGTCGAGGTCAGCGCGACAAAACACAATGCCAGTGTCGACAGGCGCAGGCTTGAGGGTCAGGTAGACCTTCTCCCCGGAGTGCAGGCCTACACCTGTGGCACGGATAATATTTTTCAGTGTGCGTTGTTTAATCATGGCTTGGGCCGCTTCAGCGCAAATTGCGAACTGGTATCAACAAAGGCTGGCGATAATAGCAGACCGAGCCTTTGCTGAACACCAATCACCGTCATAGCCCTGATACATTCCATCAATCGGCCTGACGACGCAGGAATGCCGGGATGTCCAGGTAATCCAGATCGTCCTGCGGGTTCATCTTCGCGGCAGTCGCAGCACCGGCCTGAGCCTGGTTGCGCATGACGGTCGGACGGTCCAGGTCACGGTAGTTCACCGCCGGTGCTTCCTGACGTGCAGCGGCCGGTTGTTGAACCTGAGCAGCAGCCATGGAGGTGTGAACGGTGTTGTCGATGACCTTCACAGGCTTCTCGATTTTCGCGCCCAGACCGGTGGCAACCACCGTCACGTGCAGCTCGTCGCGCATGTCCGGATCGATAACGGTACCGACCTTGACCATCGCGTGCTCGGAAGCGAAGGCTTCGATGATGCTACCCACGTCGGAGTACTCACCCAGGGACAGGTCAGGACCGGCGGTGATGTTCACCAGGATGCCGCGCGCGCCTTGCAGGTTCACGTCTTCCAGCAACGGGTTGCGGATCGCCGCTTCAGTGGCTTCACGTGCACGGTTCGGACCGCTGGCGCAGCCAGTGCCCATCATCGCCATGCCCATTTCGCTCATCACGGTACGCACGTCGGCGAAGTCGACGTTGATCATGCCCGGACGCTTGATGATGTCGGAGATACCGCGCACGGCACCGGCCAGTACATCGTCAGCCTTGGCGAAAGCCGACAGCAGGCTTGCGTCTTTACCGAGGATGGTCAGCAGCTTCTCGTTAGGAATGGTGATCAACGAGTCGACGCTTTCGGAGAGCATGCGGATGCCTTCGTCGGCGATTTGCATACGCTTGCGGCCTTCGAACGGGAACGGACGGGTCACGACCGCAACGGTCAGGATGCCCATTTCCTTGGCCACTTCGGCGATGATCGGCGCAGCACCGGTACCGGTACCACCGCCCATGCCAGTGGTGATGAACACCATGTTGGTGCCGGCCAGCACTTCAGCGATGCGCTCGCGATCTTCCAGCGCAGCCTGACGGCCGACTTCCGGGTTGGCGCCGGCGCCCAGGCCTTTGGTCACACCGGTGCCCAGTTGCAGGATGGTGCGCGCGCCGATGTTTTTCAGCGCTTGAGCATCGGTGTTGGCGCAGATGAATTCAACGCCTTCGATGTTGCTCTTGACCATGTGGTTGACAGCGTTGCCGCCGCCACCGCCAACACCGATAACTTTGATTACCGGGCTTGCGGGGATGTTGTCTACGAGTTCGAACATTTTCCCTCTCCTTACATTCTCTAGTTTTTTCGCCTACTGCATTTTTGTAGCGGTGTTGCGGTAAAGCGTTAGAAGTTGCCTTGAACCCACTTCTTCAATCGGTCCAGCAACGGCGCCTGTGGCTCATCGTTGCTGTAGCTGTCGCGGCTGCCGATGCCCGAGAACGAGATCCCGTCGGACTGCTTCTGCAGGCCGTACATCAACAAACCAACGCCAGTGGAATAAATCGGATTACGGACCACGTCATCCAGGCCCTTCACGCCGTGCGGCACGCCCAGGCGCACCGGCATGTGGAAGATTTCTTCGGCCAGCTCGGTGGCGCCTTCCATCTTCGACGTACCGCCGGTCAGGACGATGCCCGCCGGGATCAGGTCTTCGTAGCCGCTGCGACGCAGCTCGGCCTGGATCAGGGTGAACAGTTCGTCGTAACGCGGCTCGACCACTTCGGCCAGGGCCTGACGCGACAGTTCGCGCGGTGGACGGTCGCCTACGCTCGGCACCTTGATGGTTTCGCCGGCACCGGCCAGTTTGGCCAGGGCGCAGGCGTAGCGGATCTTGATCTCTTCGGCGTACTGGGTCGGGGTGCGCAACGCCATCGCGATGTCGTTGGTCACCTGATCACCGGCAATCGGGATCACTGCGGTGTGGCGGATCGCGCCTTCGGTGAAGATCGCGATGTCGGTGGTGCCGCCACCGATGTCGACCAGGCACACGCCCAGTTCTTTTTCGTCGTCGGTCAGCACCGAGTAGGCCGAGGCCAGTTGCTCGAGAATGATGTCGTCGATTTCCAGACCGCAGCGGCGCACGCATTTTTCAATGTTCTGTGCAGCGTTGACGGCGCAGGTGACCACGTGGACCTTGGCTTCCAGACGTACGCCGGACATGCCCAGTGGCTCGCGAACGCCTTCCTGGTTATCGATCACGTAATCCTGCGGCAGGGTGTGCAGCACGCGCTGGTCAGCCGGGATCGCCACGGCCTGGGCGGCATCGAGCACACGCTCGAGGTCGGCCGAGCTGACTTCGCGATCACGAATCGCCACGATGCCGTGGGAGTTCAGGCTGCGGATGTGATTGCCGGCCACGCCGACGAACGCCGAGTGAATGCGGCAGCCCGCCATCAGTTGGGCTTCTTCGATCGCGCGCTGGATCGATTGCACGGTGGACTCGATGTTCACCACCACGCCCTTCTTCAGGCCGCGGGACGGGTGAGTACCGATACCGACGATTTCCAGCGTGCCGTCGTCCGCGACCTCGCCTACCAGCGCCACCACCTTGGAGGTGCCGATATCCAGACCGACGATCATTTTGCCGCTTTGCACGTTTGCCATGGGTCCTGCCTCTTCTTAATTCTTTGCGACAGCGGGTTGGGCTGTCGTCGGCGCTACTGGTTCCCGCCAGCCAACAGCAAGGCCGTTGGCGTAGCGCAGATCGATGCGCGCAATGTTCGTAATCTGGTCTTTAAGCGTCTTGTCATAGATGGCAATGAAGCGGCGCATCTTTTCCACCAGGTTGCCGCGTCCCAGCAGCAACTCGATGCCGGGGCCGGAACTGCCGGCACCGGTAGTCAGGAACCAACTGCCGCGTTCACGCAATTCCAGGCGTGCAATCGAGAAGCCCAGCGGCCTGAGCATCTGGCTCAGCACCTGGTATTGCTGCATCACCTGCTGCTGGGCCCGTTGTGGACCGAACAGCTGTGGCAGGTGTTCGTAATTCGCCAGTTCCTTGGGCGTGAATGCCTGGCCCTGGTTGTTCAGCAGCGACTCGTCGCCCCAACGGGCCACTGGCAGTTGCTCTTCGAGGCGGATCACCACCTGGTCCGGCCACACCCGGCGGACTTCGGCGTGGGCGATCCAGGGCATTTGCTCAAGCTCGGTGCGCATGCCGGCCAGGTCGATGGTGAAGAAGCTCGACGCCACGTACGGGGCGATTCGCTGCTGCACCGCCTGCTGGCTGATGTAGCTCAGGTCACCCTGCACCGCGATCTTGGTGATCGGCCGGTCGGCGTACGGCAGCAAACGCTGGGCGCCTTCGTAAGTACCGAACCCCAGCGCCACCAGCAGCACCGGCCAGAACAGGCTTTTCAGAAAGCCGAAATTGGCTTTCGGCAGGCGCGCAGACATCGGCTCTTTGGCCACCATTCGGCTGGCACCCCGCGGCACCGGCTTGCGGCCGGGTGCGGGTGGCTGATGTCTGAGCTGAGCGCCTTGCATGGTCTTAACCTCGCGCCTCTTTATTACCGGAGCATTCAACACTGGCAGCCAGAATGGCCAGGACCAATTGCTGGAAATCCAGACCGGCAGCACGCGCCGCCATCGGCACCAGGCTGTGATCGGTCATGCCCGGTGCGGTGTTCACTTCCAGGAACCAGAACTGCCCGTCGGCGTCCTGCATCACGTCCGCCCTGCCCCAACCGGCAATACCCAGCGCCTCACAGGCCTTGGCCGTGAGATCCATGAGTTCCTGTTCCTTGGCGGCATCCAGCCCGCACGGAATGCGGTACTGGGTATCGTTGGCGATGTACTTGGCGTCGTAGTCGTAGAACGTGTGCGGTGTACCCAGGGCGATAGGAGGCAACACCTGGTCACGCAGGGTGGCGATGGTGAACTCCGGACCTTGAATCCATTGCTCCACCAAGACTTGCGAATCGTAGGTACTGGCCGCTTTCCATGCGTCGATCAACTCGGACGCAGAACTCACTTTGGCCATCCCGATACTTGAACCTTCATGCGCCGGTTTGACGATCAAAGGGAAGCCCAGTTCCGTCGCCGCGGAAATACAATCGGCTTCGCTGCACAGCACGGCGTGACGCGGCGTCGGAATCCCGAGGCTGTGCCAGACCTGCTTGGTGCGCAGTTTGTCCATCGCCAGTGCCGAGGCCAGAATGCCGCTGCCGGTGTACGGAATGCCGGCGCATTCGAGCAGGCCCTGCATGGAGCCGTCTTCACCGCCACGACCGTGGAGGATGATGAACGCACGGTCGATCTTTTCATTCAGCAGACGCTGCAGAAAATCCTCGCCGACGTCGATCCCGAACGCGTCCACGCCGGCGCTTTGCAGCGCGTCGAGCACGGCGTTACCGGACTTCAGCGAAACCTCACGCTCGGCACTCATGCCACCGAAGAGCACGGCGACGCGGCCGAAGTCTTTCGGCGCAATGGTGGAGAACAGGTTGGCGTAGGCAGCAGTCATTTCAACTTCCCCTCGACCGACGCGGCCACGGCGCCGGCGAACAATTCACTTTTCAACAGCTTCGGCGCGAGACCGCCGATATCACCGGCGCCCTGGCACAGCAGAATGTCGCCGGCACGCAGCAGCGGCTTGACCAGCGGCGCCAGATCGACACCACGCTCGATGTAGATCGGGTCGAGCTGACCGCGCTGACGGATGCTGTTGCACAGCTTGCGGCTGTCGGCGCCCGGAATCGGCTCTTCGCCAGCCGGATAGACTTCCATCAGCAACAGCACGTTGGCGTCGGCCAGTACATTGACGAAATCGTCGTACAGGTCGCGGGTGCGGCTGTAACGGTGCGGCTGGTAAACCATCACCAGTCGGCGCTCCGGCCAGCCACCGCGCACGGCTTTGATCACAGCGGCGACTTCGGTCGGGTGGTGACCGTAGTCGTCGACCAGCATCACGTTGCCGCCGTCTACCGGCAGTTCGCCGTAGACCTGGAAGCGTCGGCCCACGCCCTGGAACCCGGACAGGCCCTGGACGATGGCTTCATCGCTGACGCCTTCGTCGGACGCGATGCAAATGGTCGCCAGCGAGTTGAGCACGTTGTGGTTGCCCGGCATGTTCACCGATACATCCAGCGGCTCGCGGTCAGGGCGCAGCACCGTGAAGAAGGTCTGCATGCCTTGCTGGCGCACATTGATCGCGCGCACGTCAGCGTCTTCGCTGAAGCCGTAGGTCACGGTCGGACGTTTGACCAGCGGCAGGATTTCACGCACCACCGGGTCGTCCAGGCACATCACCGCGAGACCATAGAACGGCAGGTTGTGCAGGAACTCGACAAAGGTTTTCTTCAGTTTGTTGAAGTCACCGTCGTAGGTCGCCATGTGGTCGGCGTCGATGTTGGTCACCACCGCCACCAGCGGTTGCAGGTGCAGGAAACTCGCGTCGCTTTCGTCCGCTTCGGCAATCAGGTAGCGGCTGGTGCCGAGCTGGGCATTGGTACCCGCTGCATTCAGACGGCCACCGATGACGAAGGTCGGATCCAGGCCACCGGCCGCGAACACCGAAGCGATCAGGCTGGTGGTGGTGGTTTTGCCGTGGGTACCGGCGACGGCGATGCCGTGGCGATAGCGCATCAGCTCGGCGAGCATTTCGGCACGCGGCACCACCGGAATGCGGCGCTCCAGCGCGGTCGCCACTTCCGGGTTGGAGGTGTTGACGGCGCTCGAAACCACCAGCACATCGGCGGTCGCGGCGTTCTCGGCGCGGTGGCCGATATAAATGTGCGCACCGAACGATTCCAGGCGCTCGGTCACCGGCGACGCTTTCAGGTCGGAACCGGACACTTCATAGCCCAGGTTCAACAACACTTCAGCGATACCGCACATGCCCACGCCGCCGATACCGACGAAGTGGATGCGACGGATGCGGCGCATTTCCGGTTGTGGCATGGCTTTCTGATTCTCAACCATGGGCCACCTCCAGGCAGGTATCGACCACGCTACGGGTGGCATCGGGTTTGGCCAGACGGCGGGCCGCTTGGGCCATTTCTTCGAGTCGTTGCGGTTGCATCAAGACCTCTGTCAGGCGCGCGGCAAGGTCCGCGGCACCAGTCGTTCTTTGCGGCATCAGGAAGGCAGCGCCTTCACGGGCCAAATAATCGGCGTTGCGGGTCTGGTGATCGTCGATCGCGTGGGGCAAAGGCACCAGCATCGAGGGCAGACCGACGGCAGCCAGCTCACTGATGGTCAGCGCGCCAGCGCGGCACACCACCAGGTCAGCCCAGCCATAGGCCTGGGCCATGTCTTTGATGAACGGCTGCACCTGCGCATCCACGCCGGCGGCGCGATAGCGCTCTGCAGTCACTTCATCGTGATTTTTGCCGGCCTGATGAAACACTTCCGGACGCAAATCGGCAGCGACTTGCGCCAGGGCTTCAGGCAGCAACTTGTTCAACGGTTCTGCGCCCAGGCTTCCGCCCAGGATCAGCAAACGCGCTTTGCGGCCGGCCAGGGCAGGTCGCGATGTTTCGAGGAACAGCTCGCTGCGCACCGGGTTTCCGGTGGTACGGCGGGTGTCCGACAGAGTAAAGGTGTCGGGGAACGCTTCACACACCCGCGCGGCGAACGGCACCAACAACCGATTGGCGGTGCCGGCCACGGCGTTCTGCTCGTGAACGATCACCGGCACGCCGGCCAGTTTGGCGGCGATACCACCAGGACCAGTCACATAACCACCGAAGCCGACCACACACACCGGACGCAGTGTGCGAATCACCGCCCGCGCCTGCCACACCGACTTGAGCAGCATGAACGGTGCCTTGAGCAGCGACAGCTTGCCCTTGCCACGCAAACCCGTGGCATTGATGCGGTGCAGTTCAAGACCTGCAGCCGGCACCAGATCGTTTTCGATCCCGCGTGGTGTGCCGAGCCAGTGCACGGTGTAGCCGCGCGTCTGAAACTCGCGGGCACAGGACAGCGCCGGGAACACGTGACCGCCGGTACCGCCGGCCATGATCAATACATTAGCGCCCATGATTCGGCTCCTCGGCGAAGTCGCTCTCATGGAACTCCATCTCTTCACTGCCCAAGTGGGTTCGACTCTCCCACTCAATCCTCAGCAACAAACCGAGGCAGGCGCAGCAGATCACCAGGGAACTGCCGCCATAACTGAGGAACGGCAGGGTCAGGCCCTTGGTCGGCAGCAGGCCGACGTTCACTCCGATGTTGATCAGGAACTGACCAATCCACAGGAACGACAGACCGTAGGCCACATAAGCGGCGAAGAACTGCTTGGCTTTCTCGGCCCACAGACCGATGTACATGCCGCGGATACATACGAAAACGAACAGTGCCACGGTGCACAGCGAACCGACGGCGCCGAGCTCTTCGGCCAGCACCGAGAACACGAAGTCGGTGTGCGCTTCAGGCAGGTAGAACTGTTTCTGTACGCTGTTGCCCAGGCCGACGCCCAGCCACTCACCGCGACCGAAGGCAATCAACGCCTGCGACAGCTGATAGCCGGCGCCGAACTGGTCGGCCCACGGGTCGGCGAAGTTGGTCAGACGCGCCATCCGGTACGGCTGCATCTGAATCAGCAGGACCACGGCCCCGACCGCCAGCACCACCATCAGCGAGAAGCGGAACAACCCGACCCCGCCGAGGAACAGCATGGCCGCTGCGGCCCCCATCATCACGACGGTGGCACCAAAGTCCGGCTCCATCAGCAACAGGCCCGCCATCGGCAGCAGCACGATGAACGGCTTGAAGAAGCCCATCCAGCTCTCGCGCACTTCTTTCTGGCGCCGCACCAGATAACCGGCGAGGTAGATCACCACGAATACCTTGGCGATCTCGGACGGCTGCACGTTGAAGAAGCTGAAACCGATCCAGCGCATCGAACCGTTCACTTCACGGCCGATCCCGGGAACGATCACCATCACCAGCAGACCGAATGCGCCGATCAGCATCATCCAGCCCAGACGCTGCCAGGTGGCGATCGGAATCATCATGGTGACGATGCAGGCACCCAGGCCCAGCGCCACGTAGATCAGGTGGCGAATCATGTAGTACAGCGCGCTGCCCGATTGCGCCGCCGCCACTTCGGTGGACGCCGAGGCAATCATGATCAGGCCCAGGCCCAGCAGCGCCAGGCAGCCGGCGAGCATCGGGAAGTCGAGGTCGATGCCACGGCCGGTGATAATCGGCGACGGGTACGGCTTGATGATATTGCGCAGGCTCATGCCAGATCCTCCACGGCGCGGACGAACTGGTGACCACGGTCTTCGTAATTCTTGAACATGTCGAAACTGGCGCAGGCCGGCGACAGCAGCACTACGTCACCGGGTTGGGCGACCGCGCGGCACTGCTCGACAGCGTCGACCAACGACGTGGCGCGAATCAGCGGCACGGCGTCGCCGATGGCAGCGCCGATCTTGTCGGAGTCGCGTCCCATCAGGATCACGGCGCGGCAGTTGGCCGCTACCGGAGCACGCAGGTCGTTGAACTCGGCGCCCTTGCCGTCGCCACCGGCGATCAGAATGACCTTGCCATCGATATCCGCACCCAGGCCTTCGATGGCCGCGAGCGCCGCACCGACGTTGGTGGCTTTGGAATCATTGTAGTAACCGACGCCGTCCAGATCCCGCACCCACTGGCAGCGGTGTTCGAGGCCGGTGAAGTTGCGCAACGCCGAAAGCATGGCGTCGAACGGCAGGCCGACCGCATGACCGAGCGCCAGCGCCGCGAGGGCGTTGGACTGGTTATGCGCGCCGCGCACTTTCAGTTCGCGCACCGGCATCAGGTTCTGGAATTCAAAGGCCAGGTATTTCTCCCCGCCCTCTTCTCGCAGACCGAATGCCTTGAAATCTGGTTTGTTCAGGCCGAAGGTCCAGCACGGCTGGCCCTCGCCAATCAGCGGACGGCTGAGTGCGTCCTGACGGTTGACCACAAACTGCTTCGCCCCACGGAAGATCCGGTGCTTGGCCAAGTGGTAAGCCGGCAGGCCGCTGTAGCGGTCCATGTGGTCTTCGCTGATGTTCAGTACGGTGGCCACTTCGGCGTTGAGCTGGTCGGTGGTTTCCAGCTGGAAGCTCGACAGCTCCATCACGTACAGCTCGATGTCGTCGCTGAGCAAGTCCAGCGCCGGCGTCCCGAGGTTGCCGCCCACCGCGACGCGTTTGCCGGCCGCAGCCGCCATCTCGCCGACCAGGGTGGTGACGGTGCTTTTCGCGTTGGAGCCGGTGATGGCCACGATCGGCGCCCGCGCGTTACGCGCGAACAGCTCGATGTCGCCGGACATCTTCACGCCACGGGCCGCGGCGGCTTGCAGGGCCGGGGTCGCCAGCGCCAGACCGGGGCTCACGTAGAGCTCGTCGGCACGGCACAGGAATTCGACGTCCAGCTCGCCACAACGCACTTCCACGTGCGGATAGTCACGCTTGAGCGTGGCCAGTTCCGGTGGATTGTCCCGCGTATCGGCGACGGCAAACGACACGCCCCGGTTCGCCAGGAAGCGAACCAGGGACATGCCGCTCTTGCCGAGGCCGACAACGATGCGGAAGTGGTCAGAAGCGATCAGAGACACTCGTTCTACCTCAGCTTCAGGGTGGCAAGGCCGATCAGCACGAGAATCACGGTGATGATCCAGAAACGGACGATCACGCGTGGCTCGGGCCAGCCCTTGAGTTCAAAGTGGTGATGAATCGGTGCCATGCGGAACACGCGGCGACCGGTCATTTTGAAAGAAGCAACCTGGATCACCACGGACAGGGTCTCCATCACGAACACACCGCCCATGATGAACAGCACGATTTCCTGACGCACGATCACCGCGATAGTGCCCAGTGCCGCGCCAAGTGCCAGAGCACCGACGTCGCCCATGAACACTTGCGCCGGGTAGGTGTTGAACCAGAGGAATCCGAGGCCGGCACCGATCAGTGCGCCGCAGAACACGATCAGCTCGCCCGCGCCCGGCACGTAAGGGATCAACAGGTATTCGGCGAATTTCACGTTACCCGACAGGTAGCAGAAAATGCCCAGACCGCCGCCGACCATGACGGTTGGCATGATCGCCAGACCGTCGAGGCCGTCGGTGAGGTTGACCGCGTTGCTCGAACCGACGATCACGAAGTAGGTCAGCACGATGAAACCGGCGCCCAGCGGAATGCTGTAGTCCTTGAGCATCGGCAGGATCAGCGTGGTTTCGACCGGCGTGGTGGCGGTCATATAAAGGAAGATTGCCGCGCCCAGGCCGAACACCGACTGCCAGAAATACTTCCAGCGGCTCGGCAAGCCACGGGAGTTCTTTTCGATGACCTTGCGGTAGTCGTCGACCCAGCCGATGGCGCCGAACAGCAGGGTCACCAGCAGCACGACCCACACGTAGCGGTTGCTCAGGTCAGCCCACAACAGGGTGCTGACACCGATGGAGGACAGGATCAGTGCGCCGCCCATGGTCGGCGTACCCGACTTGGACAGGTGCGATTGCGGGCCGTCATTACGCACGGACTGGCCGATCTGACGGTTCTGCAGAGTGCGGATCATCCACGGGCCATAGCACAGCGACAAAACCAGCGCGGTCAGCACACCGAGGATCCCGCGCAGGGTCAGGTACTGGAAGACCGCGAAGCCTTTGTAGAACTGTTGCAGATACTCCGCTAGCAGCAGCAGCATTAATGTTTCTCCAGACTGGACCCGCACAGAGCCGCAACGATGTTTTCCATCGCTGCACTGCGCGAACCCTTGATCAAAATGGTGGTGTTTGTGTCCTGCTCGGCGTCGAGGGCCTGGATCAGTTCGGCTTGCGTGCCGAAGTGATGCGCCTCTTTACCGAATGCGTTCACGGCGTGAACCATGTTCGGTCCGACCGCGTAAAGCGCGGAAACCTTGCCCCGGGCGTATTCGCCCACGTCGCGGTGCCCCTGCTCCGCCCAGTCGCCCAACTCGCCGATATCTCCGAGCACCAGGACGGTGCGGCCGGAAAAGCCGGCGAGTATATCAACGGCAGCGCACATGGAGGTGGGGTTTGCGTTGTAAGTGTCATCGATCACGCGCATGCCGTTCTTCGCCAGTTGCGCGACGGTGCGACCCTTGACCGGTTGCACGGCGCCAAGTCCGGTGGCAATGCCGAACAGCGACACGCCCAAGGCGTGAGCAGCAGCGGCGGCGGCCATGGCATTGGCGACGTTATGGGTGCCAAGCAGGTTCAGCTGAACATGTTCGACACCTTCAGGTGTATGCAGGTTGAAGGCCGGGCAACCCCGAGCGTCGGTGCTCAGATCGCTGGCGTAGAAATCTGCCTGAGGATTGCTCAGGGCGAAGGTCAGCACCTTGCGTGCGCCGGCGCGGGTCTTCCAGATACCGAAGGCCTTGTCGTCGAGGTTCAGCACGGCAACACCATCCGCCGCCAGACCGTCGATGATCTCGCCTTTGGCCTCGACGATTTTTTCCGGGCCGCCGAATTCACCGACGTGGGCGGTGCCGGCATTGTTCAGAATCGCCACGTGCGGCTTGGTCAGCCCGACGGTGTAGGCGATTTCGCCCAGGCGCGAAGCGCCCAGTTCGATCACGGCCGCCGTGTGTTCCGGAGCCAGTTCAAGCAGGGTCAGCGGAGCGCCCAGGTCGTTGTTCAGGTTGCCGCGAGTGGCGAGCACAGCGCCGCGAGTGCGCAGGATGCTGGCGAGCATTTCCTTGACGGTGGTCTTGCCACTGGAGCCGGTGATGGCCGCGACCGGCTGAGTGAAGGCGGCACGGTTCAACGCCCCCAACTGCCCAAGGGCCTGACGGGTGTCCTTGACCAGCAGTTGCGGCAAGGTGCTGTCCGGCACTTCGCGTTCGACCAGCGCAGCGACCGCGCCTTTGCCGGCAACCTCGTTCAGGTAGTCATGACCGTCGAAACGCGGACCGGTCAGGGCAATAAACAGCTGGCCGGGCTTGATCGCGCGGCTGTCGATGCTGACGCCGTCGAAGCTGGCATCGCCGCTGATCAGCCGTGCGTCGAGCACGTTGGTCAGTTCGCTCAATGTCAGGGCCTTAAGCATGGGCCACCTCCCATGCAGTGAGGGCATGATCGGCTTCGACCAGGTCGGAGAACGCGTGGCGCTCGCCGTTGATTTCCTGATAGTCCTCGTGACCTTTGCCGGCCAGGACAATCACGTCATCCGCCGAAGCACTGGCGATCAGTTGGGCAATCGCCTGACCACGGCCGGCAACAAAGGTGACTTTATCCACAGCGGTGAAGCCCGCGCGGATGTCGTCGAAAATCTGCGCCGGATCTTCCGTGCGCGGGTTGTCATCGGTGACCAGCACGCCGTCAGCCAGACGCTCGACCACTTCGGCCATCAGCGGACGCTTGCCGCGATCGCGATCACCGCCGCAGCCGAACAGGCACAGCAATTGGCCTTTGACGTGCGGACGCAGCGCGGTCAGCACTTTTTCCAGGGCATCCGGGGTGTGGGCGTAATCAACCACCACCAGCGGCTGAGTCCCGCCACCCAGACGCTGCATGCGTCCGGCCGGGCCTTCGAGCTTCGGCAGCACCTTGAGAATTTCGTCGAGGGCATAGTCCAGACCGAGCAACGCGCCGACGGCGGCCAGCACGTTGCTCAGGTTGAAGCGGCCAAGCAGTGTGCTGCGCAGATGGTGCTCGCCTTGTGGCGTGACCAGCGTGGCGCGCACGCCGTGGTCATCGAACTGCGCTTCACGGCAATACAGGTAGGCGCTGCTGTCGAGCAGGCTGTAGCTGATCAAACGCGACTCGCACTTTTGCGCGGCCAGTTGCCGGCCGAAATCGTCGTCGAGGTTGACCACGCGGCACTTCAAGTCATTCCAGGCGAACAGCTTGGCCTTGGCCTCGGCGTACGCCTCCATGGTGCCGTGATAATCCAGGTGATCGCGGGACAGGTTGGTCATCACCGCCACGTCGAACGCCAACGCGGTGACCCGGCCTTGGTCCAGACCATGGGACGAGACTTCCATGGCCACGGCTTTGGCCCCGGCCTTTTTCAGGTCGGCCAGGGTCGCTTGTACGGCAATCGGATTCGGTGTGGTGTGCAGGCCGCTTTCCAGCGCGCCATAGAAGCCCGAGCCCAGCGTGCCGACGATGCCGCAGTGCTGGCCGAGCAGATCCAGAGCCTGCGCGACCAGTTGGGTCACGCTGGTCTTGCCGTTGGTGCCGGTCACGCCAATCAGGTTCAGGTGATGGCTCGGTTCGCCGTAGAAACGTCCGGCGATGTCGGACAGCTGCGCCGCCAGCCCCTTGACCGGAATCAACGGTACTTCAGTGATCGGCAGCACAGTGGCGCCTTCCACTTCATAAGCCACTGCCGCGGCGCCGCGCTGCAAGGCATCGGCGATGTACGCACGGCCATCGAATTTGCCGCCCGGCACGGCGAGGAACAGATCACCCGCGCGAACATTGCGGCTGTCGAGCGCCAATTCTCGGATCAACAGATCGTGGCCGGCGTGGGGGAATATCTTGTTCAGACTTAATGACATCAGCCGCGCCCTCCATTGGCTTTCAGCGGAACGGCCGGGGTAGCGTTGGCCTGTTGGGTGGTCGGCAGGTTATCCGGGGTCACGTTCATCAGACGCAGGGTGCCGGACATCACACGGCTGAACACCGGCGCCGATACCAGACCACCGAAGTAACCGGCCTTGGACGGTTCATCGATCACCACCACGATGGCGTAACGCGGATCGCTCATCGGCCCGAAGCCGGCGAACAGCGAACGGTACGAGTTTTCGGCGTAGCCCTTGGTGCCTACCGACGTTTTACGTGCAGTACCGGACTTGCCCGCCACGTGATACGCCGGCACCTGCGCCCGGAACACGCCGCGCGGTGCTTCGATCACTTGCTGCAGCATGCCCTGCATGGTTTTCGCGACGGCTTCAGGCAGCACCTGGGTCGTCTGCGGCGGCTTGTCGGTTTTGATCAGGGTCAGCGGTGCCAGACGACCGTTGTTGGCCAGCGCCGAGAACGCGTGCACGAGCTGAATCGCGGTCACGGAAATACCGTAGCCGTAGGACAGGGTCGCGGTTTCAGCCTTGCGCCAGTCGCGGTAGTTCGGCAGGTTGCCGACGCGCTCGCCGGGGAAGCCGAGGCCGGTGTCCTGGCCCAGACCGACTTTTTGCGCGAGACGGTAAATGGTCTCACCGCCAATATCGAACGCGACCTTACTCATGCCGACGTTACTGGAGTTGATCAGAATCCCGGTCATGTCCAGCACCGGGCCTTCGGTCTTCGAAACGTCCTTGATGGTGTATTTGCCGATCTGCAGGGAGCCCGGATACACCTCGACGGTGTCGGTCGGTTTCCAGCGGCCGGACTCGATGGCGGCGCTCATCGAGATCGCTTTCATGGTCGAACCCGGTTCGAACACGTCGATCATCGCGCGGTTACGCATCATCGCCGGCTGCAGGTTGCGACGATTGTTCGGGTTGTAGGTCGGCTGGTTGACCATGGCGAGGATCTCGCCGGTCTTCACGTCCATGATCACCAGGCTGCCGGCCTTGGCGCCGTTCTCGATGATCGCGTTGCGCAGCTCGCGGTTGGCCAGGTATTGCAGGCGCAGGTCAATCGACAACGCCAAGGGCTTGCCGGCCTTGGCGTTCTTGGTGACCTGGACATCCTTGATCAGCCGACCGCGCCGATCCTTGATGACCTGCCGTTTGCCCGGCACCCCGGCCAGCCATTCGTCGTAGGCCAGTTCGACGCCTTCGCGCCCGTGGTCGTCAATGTCGGTAAAGCCGACCATGTGCGCGGTGACTTCACCGGCTGGATAGAAGCGACGGAATTCTTCGATGCCATAAACGCCCGGCACTTTCAGGTCGAGCACGGCCTGGCCCTGCTCGGGGGTCAGCCCGCGCACCAGGTAAATGAATTCTTTGTTGGCCTGGGCTTCAAGGCGTTCGGCCAGGGCTTTAGGGTCCTGCCCCAGCGCTGCCGCCAGTGCTGGCCACTTCTCTTTGGCCGTCTGCATTTCCTTGGCGTTGGCCCACAGCGTCGTCACCGGGGTACTCACGGCCAAAGGCTCGCCGTTACGGTCGGTGATCAGACCACGGTGAGCCGGAATCGGGATGTGGCGGAGACTGCGCGCGTCGCCCTGCCCCTTGAGGAAGTCACGATCGACCACTTGCAGGTCGATGATGCGCCAGCAGATTGCCGCGACCATGACGCCGAGCAGCGCCACCATCAAGCGGAAGCGCCACGGGAAGAGTGCCCCTTCGAGCTTCATCATGGCGCCACCATCTTCACGTCAGCCGCGCCAGGAATGTGCATTTTCAATTGTTCGGTGGCCAGCACTTCGATGCGGCTGTGCGCGGTCCAGGTGCTTTGCTCGAGAATCAGGCGCCCCCACTCGGCCTGCGCCTTGTCGCGCACGCTGAGTTCGTTGTACAGGGTGTTGAGCAACTGCCGATTCCAGTGCGCGCTGTAAGACACGCCGATGGCCGACACGAGCACGCCGATAAACAGCAGCAGCATGAAAAAGCTGCCGCCCGGCAGGGGCTTGGCGAAAAGCTTGCTCACCGCAACTTCTCCGCGACACGCATGACGGCGCTACGGGAACGTGGGTTGGCTTTGAGTTCGGCATCGGAGGCCGTCTGCGCTTTGCCATGGACTTTGATTTTCGGTTCGAACGCCACGTGGCGAACCGGCAGGTTGCGCGGCAGGTTGTCGGCTTCGCCTTTCACCAGCTTGCGCATGAACAGTTTCACGATGCGGTCTTCCAGCGAGTGGAAGCTGATGACCACCAGACGGCCACCCACTTCCAGTGCATCCAGTGCAGCTTCGAGGCCGGTTTCCAGATCGCCCAGTTCGTTGTTGACGTGAATGCGCAAACCCTGGAACGCACGGGTCGCCGGGTTCTTGCCCTTCTCCCACGCCGGGTTGGCGACTTTCAACACTTCAGCCAGGTCGGCAGTGCGCTCGAACGGCTTGATGTCGCGGCGCTCAGCCACGGCTCGGGCCATGCGGCCGGAGAAACGTTCTTCACCGTATTCCTTGAACACCCGGGCGATTTCTTCCACCGGCGCGGTGTTGACGAATTCGGCGGCGCTGATGCCACGCGAAGGATCCATGCGCATGTCCAGCGGACCGTCGTTGAGGAAGCTGAAGCCGCGCTCGGCATCGTCGAGCTGCGGCGACGACACGCCGAGATCCAGCAGGATGCCGCTGACCTTGCCGGCCAGACCGCGCTCGGCGACTTCCGAACCCAGCTCGGCAAAGCTGCGCTGCACAACGACAAAGCGGCCGTCTTCGGCCGCTAGCGTTTGCCCGGTGGCAATCGCTTGTGGATCTTTGTCGAATCCGATGAGCCGACCGTCCGGCCCGAGCTGGCTGAGGATCAGCCGGCTGTGCCCGCCGCGTCCGAACGTACCGTCCAGATAGCAGCCATCAGGACGTACGGCGAGAGCCTCGACGGCTTCGTCAAGCAGTACGGTGATGTGGTTAAAGCCGCTATCAATAGTCACAGGATCAAATCACGCAGTTCGTCAGGCATGGCGCCCGGTTGTTGAATAGCAGCAAGGTCAGCGGCAGACACCGCGTTCCATGCATCCTCGTCCCACAATTGGAACTTGTTCAGTTGGCCCACCAGCATCGCTTTCTTATCAAGCTTTGCGTATTCGCGCAGACGCGGTGGAACCAGAAAACGACCACTGCCATCGAGTTCGAGGTCGACGGCATTACCAATCAATAAACGTTGCAGGCGACGGTTCTCTTCGCGGAGCGAAGGGAGCGCGCGCAACTTGGTTTCAATAATTTCCCACTCGTCGAGCGGGTAGACACACAGGCATGGATCAACGGCATCAATGGTCACGATCAATTGGCCGGAACTACGCGAAACGAGCTCGTCACGGTACCGGCTCGGCATGGCGAGACGGCCCTTTGCATCGAGACTGATAGCGTTAGCTCCGCGAAACACGTCAGCGTTTCTCCAATTTTTATCGTTTTGAGCTCAAAAAACCCACTTCATGCCACTTTCCGCCACTTGCGCACACTATAGGAATGCGCCCACCACACCGTCAAGGCGCGGATTAAAGGAAAACCCTTACAGAACGGAGATTTAGGAGCTTAAAAGGAGGGGTAACGAGAATCTGGCGGATACTTTTGACCAATAACTTGATACAGCACTGATAGCTGCGCTCGGAAGTTAAAGTAATTTGTTAAGAGTAAGATTTTTTCGGTATTACAAAAGCGCTTCTGCTGTTGATTGAAGCAGGTGGGAAATGGCTATTACCACAAACGCCGCTGCCGAACTTTCAGGGCAGGCCTGCTGATATTACACAGCCCTGATGCCTTTGTTTCAAGCAGGGAAAGAAAAAGGTGGAGAGTCGATCTGTAAGCCGGGTTCTGTCTTGAACAGTCATTCGTCTACGATGGCCATCACTGGACATCTTTAGCAACCTACCCGGTCCCAGCGCGGGCCACGCCTTGGGACCCTATTTGGTCTTGCTCCAAGTGGGGTTTACCTAGCCACGAACTGTTGCCAGACGTGCGGTGCGCTCTTACCGCACCTTTTCACCCTTACCGGCGCCGAAGCGCTTAGGCGGTTATTTTCTGTGGCACTTTCCGTAGGCTCACGCCTCCCAGGCATTACCTGGCACTTCGCCCTATGGAGCCCGGACTTTCCTCCCCCCCCTAATTTTCATAGAGGGCAGCGACTGTCCGATCGACTCTCCGCCGCGAAGGTTAACGGCAGAGCGCCCGAAGAACAAGCGCTAATAGCCGCGAAACCCGTCTGCGCGACGGGTTACTCGCCCTTCTGCCGTTCCAGCGCGACCTGATACAGCACGTTTTTGCGCTCACCGGTGATTTGCGCCGCCAACGCCGCGGCGCGCTTGAGCGGCATCTCTTCCAGCAGCAGATCAAGGATGCGCATGGCTTCACTGCTGACCGCATCTTCGGACTCCGGTGCAGACCAGCCGGCCACCAGCACCACGCATTCGCCGCGCTGCTGATTGCTGTCGGATTCGACAAACGCTCGCAGCTCGGCCAACGGCAGACCTTTAAGAGTTTCAAAGGTCTTGGTGATCTCACGGGCCAGCAGCGCCTGACGCTCGCCGCCGAACACCGCTTCCATGTCTTGCAGGCATTCGAGGATACGGTGCGGCGCCTCATAGAAAATCAGCGTGCGCGGCTCTTCCTTGACCGCTTCCAGACGCGCCTTGCGTCCCACCGATTTGGCCGGCAGAAACCCTTCAAAGATGAAGCGATCGGAGGGCAGCCCTGCCGCCGACAACGCCGCGATCAACGCGCAGGCACCCGGCACCGGTACCACATTGATCCCGGCCGCCCGCGCCTGTCGCACCAGGTGATAACCCGGATCGGAAATCAGTGGCGTCCCGGCGTCGGAAATCAGTGCAACGTTGTCGCCCGCCAGCAAGCGGGTAATAAAGCGGCTACCTTCATCACGTTCGTTGTGTTCGTGGCACGCGGCCAACGGCGTGGAAATACCGAAGTGCTGCATCAACCGCGCCGAGTGCCGCGTGTCTTCGGCGGCGATCAGTGCCACTTCGCGAAGGATTTTCAGAGCCCGGGCGCTGATGTCGTCCAGGTTGCCGATGGGCGTCGCCACCACATAAAGCGAGCCAGCAGCGGAATTCAAAGGACCTGGAGCAGTCAAAGCGCACACCTCATGATCGGTAAAAGCCGGCATTGTAACGCGTCACGAGGCTTGCGATGCGTTCCGGCCGACCTCGGTTTTGCGCGTCTTTGTGCGGCCCCGCAACATTTGCTTCAGCTAAATTGACGGTTTAACGCCAGTAACATCGCGCCCCGGCCAGTGCTTGGGTACAATTCCACGCTAATTTGATCGAGTATCAGGAACACTTACATGATCGCTTGCCTGCGGCTGTTCACTGCCCTCTGCCTCGCTGCCTTGCTGGCGGCTTGCGCCAGCTCCCCTTCCTCCAGCCTTGGCGAACTTCCACGGACCCCGGACGCCAGCATCGAGCAACTGCTCGAACAGGCGACCCAGGCCAAGACGCCGGAAAAAGCCGCCCTGTTGCGCCTGAGCGCGGCCGATCTGGCTTATCGCCAGGGTAACGCTGGCCAGTCCGCGCAGATCCTGCAACAAGTGCCAATGGAGCAGTTGAAGCCAGGCCAGCAGATCTTCGCCAGCACCTTGTCTGCTGAACTGGCGATGACGCGCAATCAGCCGAAAGCGGCGTTGACCGCCCTGAGCCATCCGAGCCTGCAGCACCTGGGCGAGATGCCGGAAGAGCAGCAGGTGCGCACCGGCACCGTGCATGCCCGCGCATTTGAAGCCGACGGCCAGACCCTGGCGGCCGCTCGCGAGCGCATCTTCATCGCGCCAATGCTCAAAGGTGAAGCCGCCAGCAAGAACCACGAAGCGATCTGGACCCTGATCGCCTCGCTGCCGACCGATCAACTGCAACCCAACACCGCCGATGATCTCGGCGGCTGGATGGGCCTGGCGCTGGCAGTAAAAACCGCCGGCACCCTGGAACAGCAGCAAGCCGCGATCGATGCGTGGCGCGCGCAAAATCCAAAACACCCGGCTGCAATCAACCTGCCGCTGCCGCTGACCAAACTCAAAGAGCTGGCCAGCCAGCCGCTGAGCAAGATCGCCCTGCTGTTGCCGCAAGACGGCCCGCTGGCCTCGGTCGGCAAAGCCCTGCGTGAAGGCTTCATGGCTGCGCACTACCAGGCACAACAGGCTGGCCAGAAACCGCCAGCCATCGAGTTCTACGACAGCTCCAAGCTGACCTCGATGGACGAGTTCTACCGCAAGGCTCAGGCCGATGGCGTGCAACTGGTGGTGGGTCCACTGGAAAAGCCACTGGTCAAACAACTGAGCACTCGCCCGCAACTGCCGATCACCACCCTCGCGCTGAACTACAGCGAAGGTGACCAAGGCCCGGCGCAACTGTTCCAGTTCGGTCTGGCCGCTGAAGACGAAGCCCGCGAAGTCTCGCGCCGCGCCCGTGCCGACGGCTTGCACCGTGCCGCAATCATGGTGCCGAAAGGCGAATGGGGCGACCGCGTACTGCGTGCGTTCAGCCAGGATTGGCAGGCCAACGGCGGCAGCATCGTCGCCACCGAACGGGTTGATCAGCCAGTGCAACTGGCCCAGCAGATCGCCGACATGTTCCAACTGCGTCAAAGCGAAGCCCGCGCCAAGAGCCTGCAGAATGCCGCCGGCACCAATGTCGCCGCGCAGCCTTCGCGTCGTCAGGATATCGAGTTCATCTTCCTGGCTGCCACGCCGCAACAGGCGCAGCAGATCAAGCCGACCCTGAACTTCCAGTACGCCGGTGACGTTCCGGTCTACGCCACCTCCCACGTCTACAGCGCCAGCGGCGACGTGAACCAGTACAACGACATGAACGGCGTGCGCTTCTGCGAAACCCCTTGGTTGCTCGAAGCCAACGACCCGCTGCGCCAGCAAGTCACCGCACAATGGCCACAAGCCGCTGGCAGCCTCGGCCGCCTGTACGCGATGGGCGTCGACGCCTACCGCCTGGCGCCGCGCCTGGGTCAGCTGAAGGCCCTGCCGGACAGCCGCATCGAAGGTCAGTCGGGCAGCCTGGGCATGACCCAGACTCAGCGTGTAGTGCGTCAGTTGCCATGGGCGCAGTTCGTCAACGGTCAGGTTCAACGCCTGCCGGACACTCCGCGCTGATGCCCGACAGCTCGCACCTGCAAAGCGGTAAAGATGCCGAGCGCCAGGCGCTCGAGCATCTGCAACACCAGGGTCTGCGCCTGCTGGCGCAGAACTGGTCATGCAAACGCGGCGAGCTTGATCTGGTCATGCTTGATGGCGATACAGTAGTATTCGTCGAAGTCCGCTACAGAAAAAACACTCAATGGGGTGGCGCGCTCGCTAGCATCGATGAGCGCAAACGGCAGAAACTGATTTTCGCCGCACAGTATTTTCTTCAGCGCGAGTCGCGCTGGGCCGATTCCCCTTGCCGCTTCGACGTCGTGGCCATCGACAGGCACCCGGATCAGTTGAACTGGTTGCAGAATGCTTTCGATGGTTGATTCTCTGCACACCACCCCGGACACTTTCACCGACAATTTTTGCTCTTTGCTTTGCGGGCTGCACATTCACGTGCCGAACAGCCGCGCTACTTAAGGTCACACAGATGGACATGCAATCCCGAATTCGCCAGCTTTTCCAGGCCAGTATCGACACCAAGCAACAGGCGATGGACGTACTTGCACCGCACATCGAGCAAGCCAGCCAGATCATGGTCAACGCCCTGCTCAACGAAGGCAAAATGCTTTCGTGCGGCAACGGTGGCTCTGCCGGCGACGCCCAGCATTTCTCTTCGGAGTTGCTGAACCGCTTCGAGCGCGAACGCCCGAGCCTGCCCGCCATTGCCCTGACCACCGACAGCTCGACGATCACCTCGATCGCCAATGACTACAGCTACAACGAAGTGTTCTCCAAGCAGATTCGCGCACTGGGCCAACCAGGCGATGTGTTGCTGGCGATTTCGACCAGTGGCAACTCGGCAAACATTATTCAAGCGATCCAGGCCGCACATGATCGCGAAATGATTGTCGTAGCATTGACTGGCCGTGACGGCGGCGGCATGGCTTCACTGCTGCTGCCTGAAGATGTCGAGATTCGCGTACCGGCCCATGTCACTGCACGTATTCAGGAAGTCCATTTGCTGGCGATCCATTGCCTCTGCGATCTGATCGACAGCCAACTGTTCGGGAGTGAAGAATGACCCCTAATCGCCTTGGCCTTCTGGCCTTGACCCTGTGCCTCGGCATCAGCGGCTGCACCTCGGTGGTAAACGCCAGCCGTGAAGCGCCGATTGAAGACGACCGCGGCACCCGAACCTTCGGCAGCAAAATCGACGACTCGCTGATCGAGACCAAAGTCGGCGTCAACGTCGCCAAGGCCGACCCGGCCCTGGACAAGGACTCGCACATCGTCGTCACCAGCTTCAACGGCGTGGTGCTGCTCGCCGGCCAGACGCCGCGCGAAGACCTCAAGGCCAAGGCCGAACAGGCCGCTGCCAACGTCCAGCGCGTGAAGAAGGTCCACAACGAGCTGCAAGTGATCGCGCCTTCGAGTTTCCTCGCCCGTCAAAACGACGCCTGGCTGACCACCAAGATCAAGACCCAGATGCTGACCGATGCCAGCATTCCCGGCTCGCGCATCAAGGTCGTGACCGAGAATGGCATCGTCTATCTGCTGGGCCTGCTGACCAAGCAGGAAGCCCAACAGGCGACCAATCTGGTGCAAAGCGTTTCCGGTGTGCAGAAGATCGTGAAGCTGTTCGAATACATCGACTGACCACCCCCCCTGTAGGAGCTGCCGAAGGCTGCGATCTTTTGATCTTGTGTTTGAAGATCAAGATCAAAAGATCGCAGCCTTCGGCAGCTCCTACGTAATAAAAAAGGCGACCCTCTCGGGTCGCCTTTTTTATTACTTCACCACTTTCAGGCTTGGCCGGCCACTTGGGCGCGGCGGCTCACTGTCCGGCGGCGGCAAGTCGTCATCCGACTCGATATCGTCTTCGTCATCCATCGGCGACTCGAGGTCGAACACCATGCCCTGACCATTCTCCCGGGCGTAGATACCCAGGATCGCACTGATCGGCACGTACAGGCTGTGCGGAACACCACCGAAGCGACCCTCGAAGGTCACCACGTCGTTGTCCATGTGCAAATGCCGCACGGCGCTGGGCGAGATGTTCAGGACAATCTGCCCGTCACTGGCAAAACCCTGCGGCACCTGCACCGCCGGGTATTCGGAATTGACCAGCATGTGCGGGGTGCAATCGTTATCCACAATCCACTCGTAGAGCGCGCGGACCAGATAAGGTCGACTGGAGTTCATAGCGGCTCCTTAAGCCTTAGCGCATATCGCGTTCGACGCCAGACAGACTCGCCTGGAAAGCCTCACGCGCAAACTGGCGCTCCATATAATCAAGCAGCGGCTTGGCCGGCCGCGGCAGTTCAATACCCAGAATCGGCAAACGCCAGAGTATTGGCAATAGGCAGCAATCCACCAGACTTTGTTCCTCACTGAGGAAAAACGGCTTGTCGGCAAACAGCGGCGACACGCCCGTCAGGCTTTCACGCAATTCCTTGCGCGCCACGACACGCGCGGCTTCCTTGGTTTTCGGATCCAGGATCAGATCCACCAGACCACACCAGTCGCGCTGAATACGGTGAATCAGCAAACGGCTGTTGGCACGCGCCACCGGGTAAACCGGCATCAGTGGCGGATGCGGGTAACGCTCATCCAGATATTCCATCACCACGGTCGACTCCCACAACGCCAGGTCGCGATCGACCAGTGTCGGGAGACTGCCGTAAGGGTTCACCTCAATCAGTTTAGGCGGCTGGCGACCAGCTTCCACGTAAATGATTTCGGCGCTGACACCCTTCTCTGCAAGCACGATGCGCACTCGGTGGGAATAGTGGTCGGCGGGGTCGGAGTAACAGGCCAACCGATTGGTCACGCCCATGGCGATCCTCCTCGCTTGTTGAAATTATCGGAACCGGAAAAACGCGCGCGCCCAGAGGGCGCCTCCCGCAATGCCTGGCTGACCAGACGTTGCGTTATCGGAGGCACCCTTGGGCGCGCGCGATTAACAGCAATGCTTGAAGCGTATCAGTGCACGTCTTTCCAGTATTCACGCTTGAGCAGGTAGGCGAACACAAAGAAGAACGCCAGGTACAGCAAGACGTAAGTACCGATGCGCTGATGTTGCAGCTTAACCGGGTTAGCCGAGTAAGCCAGGAAGGTTACCAGATTCTTGACCTTCTCATCGAACTGCTCTTCGTTCAGAGCACCGGTTTTCGGCACGATGGTCAACTGATCGCACGCTTCATGAGTCAGCGGCGTACCGGTCAGCGGATCGTATTGCTTCTTACCGTCTTCGACGATCTGCACTTGCTTGCAGCCAACCACCTGGCGCCCTTGCAGGCCGACCAGCACGTTAGGCATGCCAACGTTCGGGAAGACCTTGTTGTTCACGCCCCATGGGCGCGCCGGATCCTCGTAGAACGAGCGCAGATAACCGTAGAGCCAGTCGGTGCCACGCACGCGAGCCACCAGGGTCAGGTCCGGCGGTGCCGCACCGAACCAGGTCTTGGCGTCTGCCGGCTGCATGCCGATGTTCATGTGGTCGCCGATCTTGGCGCCGGTGAACACCAGCTTCTCCAGCATCATTTCGTGTGGAATGCCGAGGTCATCGGCCACCCGCTCATAACGCTGGAACTTGGCACTGTGGCAACCCATGCAATAGTTGGCAAAGGTTCGTGCGCCATCTTGCAGGGCAGCCTTGTCGGACACGTCGATGTCGACTTTTTCCAGCTCCGGACCACCGTGTTCAGCGGCAAAAGAAAGCACAGGCAGCGCAGCAAAAATCAGAGCAAAAAATAACTTTTTCATCAGCCAGTCACCCTTTCCGGAACCGGTTTGGTCTTCTCGAGCCTGGTGTAGAACGGCATCAGAATGAAGTAGGCGAAGTACAGGAAGGTGCAGACCTGCGACACCAGCGTGCGCTCCGGCGTCGGCGCCAGTACGCCCAGAATGCCGAGGATCACGAAGGAAATGCAGAACACCACCAGCCAGATCTTGCTCATCCAGCCCTTGTAGCGCATCGATTTGACCGGACTGCGATCAAGCCATGGCAGGACAAAGAGCAAGGCAATCGACGCGCCCATGGCGATAACCCCCATGAGCTTGTCCGGGATTGCCCGCAAGATGGCGTAGAACGGCGTGAAGTACCAGACCGGTGCAATGTGCTCAGGCGTCTTGAACGGGTTGGCTTGCTCGAAGTTTGGTTTTTCGAGGAAGTAACCGCCCATTTCCGGGAAGAAGAACACGATAAAGCAGAAGATGAACAGGAACACCACCACACCGACGATGTCTTTCACGGTGTAGTACGGGTGGAAGGCGATGCCGTCCAGCGGGATACCGTTTTCGTCTTTGTGCTTCTTGATGTCGACGCCATCGGGGTTGTTCGAACCGACTTCGTGCAGCGCCAGAATGTGCAGCACCACCAGACCGAGAATCACGATTGGCAGGGCCACGACGTGCAGCGCGAAGAAGCGGTTCAGGGTGATCCCGGAAATCAGGTAGTCACCACGAATCCACTGGGTCAGGTCGTTGCCGATGACCGGAATCGCACCGAACAGCGAGATGATCACCTGGGCACCCCAGTAGGACATCTGGCCCCACGGCAGCAGGTAACCCATGAAGGCTTCAGCCATCAGCGCCAGGTAGATCAGCATGCCGAAGACCCACACCAGCTCTCGGGGTTTCTGGTACGAACCGTAGAGCAGGCCACGGAACATATGCAGATAGACCACGATGAAGAACGCCGAAGCACCGGTGGAGTGCAGCAGACGCAGGATCGAGCCGTACTCGACGTCGCGCATGATGTATTCGACGGAGGCGAACGCCTCTTCTGCCGACGGCGTGTAGCTCATCGTCAGCCAAACACCGGTGACGATCTGGTTGACCAGAACGAGCAGTGCCAGCGAGCCGAAAAAGTAGAAGAAGTTGAAGTTTTTTGGCGCGTAATACTTGCTGAGATGGTCTTCCCACATTTTGGTCGCAGGAAAGCGCGCATCAACCCAATCCATGAACTTGCTCATCACGCTTTCTCCGTATCGACGCCAATGACAATCAGGTCATCGGTCTCATAGGAATGCGGGGGAACTGGCAGGTTCAAAGGCGCGGGTTGCGACTTGTAGACGCGACCAGCCAGATCGTAGTGGGAGCCGTGGCAAGGGCAGAAATAGCCACCAACCCAGTCTTTGCCCAGATCCGCAGGTGCCACTTCGGGACGGAAGGTTGGTGAGCAACCCAGGTGTGTGCAGATCCCGATCAGCAGCAGAATCTCCGGCTTGATCGAACGCACTTCAGGGTCGACATAGGTAGGTTGCGTGGAGTTTTTGGAAGTCGGATCGGAGAGCTGGCCCTCGATCTTCTTGAGATTCCCCAGGATTTCCGCAGTACGGCGGACAATGAACACCGGCTGGCCGCGCCATTCAGCAATCATCTGCTGTCCTGGCTCGATTTTGCTGACATTCACTTTCACCGGTGCACCGGCGGCTTTCGCCTTGGCACTGGGAAACCATGACCCCACGAACGGGACCGCAGCCCCCACCGCTCCTGCAGCACCCACCACGGATGTGGCTGCTACCAAGAAGCGACGCCGGCCTGCATTCACGCCGTCATTGCTCATTCAGTCCTCTCCCATCAGCTTTGTGGCCTGTTAAATCAGGCATCTACTAAATAAATCAATGTTACTTATAAAAATTTTGCCGAGATGGTAATGAAAAGCCCCAATTCTGACAAGGGAATTACCCGGGGCTCCCACCCTCAAGCCTTGTAGTATAGGGGGTCTACGAATGTGGCAAGTTGTCACAGCGCAATTCTTTAATAAATCGCAGGCATAAAAAAACGCCCGGTTCCGTGAGGAATCGGGCGTTCTTTTTTGAACGTGGAAACGAATTAACGCTTCGAGTACTGCGGACGCTTACGCGCTTTACGCAGACCAACTTTCTTACGTTCAACTTCACGGGCGTCGCGAGTAACGAAGCCAGCTTTGCGCAGAGCGCCACGCAGGGTTTCGTCGTAGTCCATCAGAGCGCGAGTGATGCCGTGGCGGATTGCGCCAGCTTGACCACTTACACCACCGCCGATCACGGTGACGTAGATGTCGAATTTCTCGACAGTCTCGGTCAGCTCCAGCGGCTGACGAACTACCATGCGGGCAGTTTCGCGGCCGAAGAAGTTATCCAGCGAACGGTTGTTGATGGAGATGTTACCAGTACCCGGACGCAGGAAAACGCGTGCGGTTGCGGTCTTGCGACGGCCAGTGCCGTAATTTTGAGTCGCCGACATAATGTACTATTCCGTTAAAACTTCAGTTCTTGGGGCTGCTGAGCAGTATGTGGGTGTGCAGCGCCCGCATAGACTTTCAGCTTACGGTACATGTCGCGACCCAGTGGGTTTTTAGGCAGCATGCCTTTAACCGCGGTCTCGATCACGCGCTCAGGGGCTTTAGCGATCAGCTTTTCAAAGTTGATCGACTTGATGCCGCCCGGGAAACCGGAGTGGGAGTAGTACATTTTGTCAGTGGTTTTAGCGCCGGTAACACGGATCTGCTCGGCGTTGATTACGACGATGTAGTCGCCGGTGTCAACGTGAGGAGTGTACTCAGGCTTGTGCTTGCCACGCAGACGGCTCGCGATTTCGGTGGCCAGACGACCCAGGGTCTGACCAGCAGCGTCGACGACAAACCAGTCGCGCTTAACTGTTTCCGGTTTAGCAGTAAAAGTTTTCATTCTTTATAGCCTCAGGGGCCGCCTGTAAATAAGACGGCGGATCTTACTGAATAGTGCGTACTTTGACAAGTCAAAGGCAGCCGGATACAGACGCTTTCGGGGGCTCGGGTCGGCGCGTCCGTTCAACGGCAAGATTCTTCGGCGGCGGCGCATCACTTCCACTGCAGAAAGAGGTCGGCAATTATGCAGATTGCGAAAAATTTTTCAACCTGCTTTTATGATTGTTTTGCCCAAGGAGCACCCGATGGACTATCGCCAGCTAGGCCGTACCGACCTGAACGTGAGTGCAATCTGCCTCGGCACCATGACCTGGGGCGAGCAAAACACCGAAGCTGAAGCCTTCGCCCAGATCGAACGGGCCAAGGAAGCCGGGATCAATTTCATCGACACCGCCGAGATGTACCCGGTGCCGCCGAAAGCTGAAACCTACGCCACTACCGAGCGCTACATCGGCAATTATTTCAAGAGTCGCGGCGACCGCTCTGACTGGATCCTCGCCAGCAAGATCGCAGGCCCGGGCAACACCATCGACTACATCCGCGACAAAAACCTGCGCCACAACCGCCAGCACATCACCGAAGCGGTGGATGCCAGCCTCAAGCGCCTGCAGACCGATTACATCGATCTTTATCAACTGCACTGGCCTGAGCGCAGCACCAACTTTTTCGGACAGCTGGGCTACAAGCACAAGATCGAAGCCAACCTCACCCCGCTCGAAGACACCCTCGAAGCGCTCGACGAACAGGTGAAGGCCGGCAAGATCCGCCACATCGGCCTGTCCAACGAGACGCCGTGGGGCACCATGCGCTTCCTCGCTCTGGCCGAAGCCCGTGGCTGGCCGCGCGCGGTGTCGATCCAGAACCCGTATAACCTGCTCAACCGCAGCTTCGAAATCGGTCTGGCGGAAATCGCCATCCGCGAACAGTGCGGGCTGCTCGCTTACTCGCCGCTGGCGTTCGGCTTTCTCTCAGGCAAGTACGAAGGTGGCGCCCGTCCGCCGAAAGGCCGCCTGAGCCTCTACAGCCGCTTCAGCCGCTACTTCAACGCGCAATCGGAAGCCGCTTGCAGCCGCTACGTGGCACTGGCCCGCGAACACGGCCTGGATCCGGCGCAAATGGCCCTGGCGTTCGTTACCCAGCAACCGTTCGTCACCAGCAACATCATTGGTGCGACGACGCTCGAGCAACTGGACAGCAACATTGCCAGTTTCGACCTGAAGCTTTCCGACGAAGTGCTGGCCGGGATCGAGGCGATTCACAAGGATCATCCGAATCCGGCACCTTGATTGATTCATAGAGCCAATCGCGAGCAGGCTCACTCCTACATTTTGGAATGCATTTCCCTGTAGGAGTGAGCCTGCTCGCGATAACGGTCTGGCGGTCCCCGAAATCTCAAAGCGAGCGCGCAATAATCTCCTTCATGATTTCATTGGTGCCGGCATAAATCCGCTGCACCCGCGCATCCGCCCACGCCCGGGCCACCGGGTATTCCCACATGAACCCGTAACCGCCATGCAACTGCACGCACTCGTCGAGCACCTTGCATTGCAGGTCGGTGCCCCAGTATTTCGCCATCGCCGCCGTGGGCACGTCGAGCTTGCCTTGCAGGTGCAGTTCCAGACATTTATCGACGAACACTCGACCGATCTGGATTTCAGTTGCCATCTCCGCCAGCTTGAAGCGCGTGTTCTGGAAATCGGCAATCGCCTTGCCGAACGCCTTGCGATCACGGGTGTAATCCAGCGTCCACTTCAGCGCAGCCTCGGCTGAGGCCAGACCGCCGATCGCCACGGTCAAACGTTCCTGCGGCAACTCCTGCATCAAATAGGCAAACCCCGCCCCGGCCTGCCCCAGCAGGTTTTCCTTCGGTACGCGCACGTCCTGGAAGAACAATTCCGACGTGTCCTGGGCCTTCATTCCGACCTTCTCCAGGCGTTTGCCCTTCTCGAAGCCCGGCGTATTCGCCTCCACCAGAAACAGACTGGTGCCCTTGGCGCCAGCCTTCGGATCGGTCTTCGCCACGACAATCACCAAGTCAGCCAGAAAGCCGTTGGTGATGAAGGTCTTGGAGCCGTTGATCACATACTCGTCACCGTCCAGCACCGCCGTGGTCTTGACCCCTTGCAGGTCGGAACCAGCGCCCGGTTCGGTCATGGCAATCGCCGTGACCATCTCGCCCGAGACCAGTTTCGGCAGGTACTTGTGCTTCAGCGCCTCGCTGCCGTAATGCAGGATGTACGGTGCAACGATGTCCGAATGCAGCGAGAAACCGATACCGGTCAGCCCAAGACGACCCACCTCCTCGATCACCACGGCGCTGTACAGAAAGTCCGCGCCCAGGCCACCGTACTCTTCCGGCAGATGCGAGCAGAGCATCCCCGCCTCCCCTGCCTTGTTCCACAGCTTGCGGTCGATGTGGCCTTGTTTCTCCCACTGAGCATGGAACGGCACGGCCTCTTTTTCGAGGAAGGTTCGTACGCTGTCGCGGAACAATTCGTGCTCGGAGCTGAACAAGGTTCTGGGGATCATGCGGCACCTTTCTGTCTTGTTGGAGGGATGTCTCCCTCAGAGACTAAGCCTCACCTCTGATACAGGACACTGGACACATCCGACAAAAAATAAGACGATCCAGCCGTCTGGTGACCACTTTCCCTTATAAAAACAAAACAAAAGTTGAATTATGTCCAAGCAAGTCTCCACGCCCTTGCGGCGCGTCAGCATCCTGGCAATCGACCGGGTTTTCGCATCCACACTCATGCAGGCCAAGGATTTCTTCCATCTGGCCAGCCTGCGTTACGGCAAACAACTGGGCCACGGCCTGACACCGGCGTTCGAAACGCGCCTGGTCAGCCCCGATGGCAAACCGGTGAACAGTTTCAGTGACGTGGTGATGCCGGTGGACGGCGGCCTGGAAAACGCCGACGTCATCATCCTCCCGGCGTTCTGGGACGATTTCGATACATTGTGCAGCCGTTATCCACAGATCCTGCCGTGGCTGCGCGAACAGCACGCCCGTGGCGCCGTGCTCTGCGGCGAAGCCACCGGGGTGTTCTGGCTGGCCGAGGCCGGATTGCTCAATGGCAAGGAAGCGACCACTTACTGGCGCTTCTTCAATGCCTTCGCCGAACGCTTCCCCAAGGTTTACCTGAATCAGGACAAGCACCTGACCGACGCTGACAATCTGTATTGCGCTGGAGGCACGACGTCGGCGTGCGACCTCTACATCTACTTGATCGAACGCTTCTGCGGCGCCAACGTGGCGCAAGCCGTGGCTCGCGACATCCTTTACGAAGTGCAGCGCAGCTATTCGCCGGGGCGTATCGGCTTCGGTGGGCAGAAGCTGCACCAGGACGTAATCATCCTGCAGATCCAGCACTGGCTCGAAGAGCACTTCGCTGACAAGTTCCGCTTCGAAGACGTGGCCCGCGAGCACGGCATGAGCATCCGCAACTTCATGCGCCGCTTCCAGACCGCCACCGGTGACAAGCCGCTGCACTACCTGCAGCGCCTGCGCATCGAGACCGCCAAGGGCCTGTTGTCCGGCAGTCGCAAGAGCATCAAGACCATCAGTTATGAGGTCGGCTACGACGATGCGAGCTTCTTTGCGCGGCTGTTCCGCCAGCACACTGAACTGTCGCCGAATCAGTATCGGCAGCAGTTTCAGCAGGCTGCATAACTTTCCTGCAACAGCGCAATTCCAATGTGGGAGCGAGCCTGCTCGCGAATTCGGTTTCACATTCAACAAAATTGTTGGCTGACACACCGCCTTCGCGAGCAGGCTCGCTCCCACAGGGGAAATCAGTGCAAATAAAAAGGGCCTGCAATTGCAGGCCCTTTTTATTTGCCGAATCTGTTTAAGGCTTGTGTGCCCGGGACAGGAATTCGTGCGATTGCATCTCCAGCAGGCGGCTCAGCGTACGCTGGAACTCGAACGTCAGGCGTCCCCCGGTGTACAGGTCCTTCAACTCGACTTCGGCAGAAATGATCAGCTTGACGTTACGGTCGTAGAACTCGTCGACCATGTTGATGAAGCGGCGAGCAATGTCGTCGGTGGTGACGCTCATCTGCTCGACGCCGCTGAGCAGCACGGCGTGGAAGATCTTGCCCAGTTCGATGTAATCGTTCTGGCTACGCGGACCGTCGCACAGTTCGCGGAAGTCAAACCAGGCCACGTCGTCGCAGGTGCGCAGGGCACGGATTTCGCGGTTCTCGATGATCAGCACATCGTTTTCCACCGCCGCCGTGCATTCCGGGGTCAGTGCCTTGAAGCTCTTGCGCAGGCTTTCGTGGGCGGCTTCGTCCAGCGGATAGTGGAACAGCTCCGCTTGTTCGAGGTGGCGCAGACGGTAGTCGACACCGCTGTCGACGTTGACGATCTCGGTGTTCTGCTTGATCAGCGCGATGGCCGGCAGGAAGCGCGCGCGCTGCAGACCGTCCTTGTACAGGCCGTCCGGAACGATGTTCGAAGTCGCGACCAGGGTCACGCCGTTCTTGAACAGCTCTTCCATCAGCGTGCCGAGGATCATCGCGTCGGTGATATCCGAGACGAAGAACTCATCGAAGCAGATCACCCTCGACTCGGCCGCGAAGCGCTTGGCGATGATGGTCAGCGGATTTTTCTCGCCGCCGAGGGTTTTCATCTCTTCGTGCACACGCTTCATGAAGCGGTGGAAGTGCGTGCGAGTCTTTTCCTTGAACGGCAGCGCTTCGAAGAAGGTGTCGACCAGGTAAGTCTTGCCGCGACCCACGCCGCCCCAGAAATACAGACCCTTGACCGGCGTCTGATCCTTCTTGCCAAACAGTTTGCCCAGCAAACCCGGCTTGTTCTGCTCGGCTGCGATCAGATCGTCGTACAGGCGCTGCAGATGACGCACAGCAGTTTCCTGCGCGGCGTCATGGAAGAAGTCCGGGCGTTTCAGATCAGCTTGGTATCGTTCTAGGGGCGTCATAATTCGTTAGCAAGGCAACAAAAACGGGCCGTCACTGTAGCGACGGCCCGTAGGAATGGCAATCAGCCCTTGGTCGGGCCGTGCCGCGGATTAGTCCTGAACCGGGGTCAGTGCAACACGCAAAGCTTCGATAGCCGCGTCCCGCGCAGCAGCATCAGCGAACGCCGGGCTGTCGCCGACGCACTCGCCTTCCAGCCACACGCTGAAGCTCAGGTCTTGATTGCGTACATCCAGCGGCTGGCCGGATTGCAGCTGTTTGGTCACCTGGCCTGCAGCTTTGCCGTCGGCGAAGTTGCGCGACAGCAGCAGTTGCTCGCCATCGGCCGCCAGCAGACGGAAGCGGAAGCTGCCATCGTCTTCACGGAAGCTGACGAAGCGTGCAGCTTTTGCCGCCTTCTTCTTGGTGGTCGCCGCGACTTGCACCTGATTGACAAACGAACGCAGGCCGACCGCTTCACGCAGTTCGTTGAGGAACGGTGTCGCCACGGCACGGGCCTTTTTCGCGCCGTGTTGCAGGATGTCTTCCAGATCTGCCGGACGCTCGATCAGTTGGTGATAACGCTCGCGGGACTCGCCCAGCTGGTTATCCAGCAACTGGAACAGACGATTCTTCGCCTCGCCCCAACCCAGACCGCCGAGCAGTTCGCTGCGGAATTCGTCAGCCTGAGCCGGCGTGGCGAATGCCTGGAACAGGGTAAACAGGTGCGAGTTGTCCGGATCTTTCGCCTCGCCCGGCGCGCGGGAGTCGGTGACGATGCGGGAGATCGCGTCCTTCATCTCTTTGGCGCTGGAGAACAGCGGAATGGTGTTGTCGTAGCTTTTTGACATCTTGCGCCCGTCGAGGCCTGGCAAGGTCGCCACGCTTTCCTCGATCAGCGCTTCAGGCATGGTGAAGAACTCTTTGCCCTGACCGAACAGGTGGTTGAAGCGCTGGCCGATGTCGCGGGCCATTTCCACGTGCTGGATCTGGTCACGACCGACCGGCACCTTGTGCGCGTTGAACATCAGGATGTCCGCCGCCATCAGCACCGGGTAGCTGTAGAGGCCCATGGTGATGCCGGCATCCGGGTCTTCACCGGTTTCGATGTTCTTGTCCACCGAAGCCTTGTAGGCGTGCGCACGGTTGAGCAGGCCCTTGGCTGCGACGCAGGTCAGCAGCCAGGTCAGCTCGGGGATTTCCGGAATGTCGGACTGGCGATAGAAGGTCACGCGATCGACATCCAGACCACCGGCCAGCCAGGTCGCGGCGATTTCCAGACGCGAGCGCTGGATGCGCAGCGGGTCATCGCATTTGATCAGGGCGTGGTAATCGGCCAGGAAGTAGAACGAGTCGGCATTGCTGTCGCGACTGGCAAGGATCGCCGGGCGGATGGCGCCGGCGTAGTTGCCCAGATGCGGCGTGCCGGTGGTGGTGATGCCGGTGAGGATACGGGTACGGTTCGTCATGGGTAATCGCTTGTCAGACTGCAATCAATTCGAGAGACGCGGCAGGATCAGATCCTTGAGATCGGTCAGCTTGCCATGAAAAAAGTGTCCGCATTCTGCCACTTTCAGCAGCTCATGGGGGCGCTGGAGTTTTTCGGACCAGTCGTAAACCAGTTGCGGATCGATCACTTCGTCGGTTTCCGGCTGGATCACGGTCAGCTCGCCGTGCTGCGGCAGTTGATCGTGATCGCCCAGGCGCATCACCGCCGGCGCGACCATGAACAGGTGTTTGAGCTGCACGCCTTGAGCTTCAAGACGACCGCCGAGACTTGCTGCAACAAATCCGCCGAAGGAGAAACCGAACAGGGTCAATGGCAGATCCGGGTGCTTTTCCCGCAGCCAGGCGGCGGCAGCCTGCGCGTCGTCGACTTCACCGCTGCCCATGTCGTGAGCACCTTCGCTGGCGCCGACGCCGCGATAGTTGAAGCGCAAGGTGATCAGACCTGCGTCGCGCGCGGTGCGCTGCAGGGTCGAGACGACCTTGTTGAGCATGGTGCCGCCCTGCACCGGGTTCGGATGGCAGATCAGCGCGATGCCGTTTGGCTGCTCGTTATCGAGGTACAGCGCTTCGATTTGGCCGACTGGGCCATCAATCACTACAGGGGTTTCACGCATCAGCAAGGAAGGAACTCCGTGACCTCGAATCGGGTCGACTCGTCTAGCAAATTGTCTGTGCCAATCTATTGCGAGTGAATCGCGGTATACAGCGCAGGTTCGAGCCGTTAACGTAAAGCAAAGCCGTTTATAGAGGAAGGACTCGTGGAACACTCGCTCTTAGTTTGGTTGTTACCGACTCTTGCCCTGGTTGTGGGTGTCGCCATTGGATTCCTGATCGCTCGCGTCGCGCCAAATGCCGCGCCGAGCCGCACGCAGCGTCAACTGGATGATATCCAGGAGCGTTTCGACAGTTATCAAAACGAGGTGGTCACCCACTTCAACAGCACGGCGACGCTGGTCAAGAAGCTGACCCAGAGCTATCAGGAAGTGCAGGATCATCTCGCCGAGGGCGCCAACCGTCTGGCCCTGGACGAGCAGACCCGTCAACGCCTGATCGCCGCTTTGCACGCCGATGCCGCGCACGCACCGCGCGAACGCCTGACGCCACCGCGCGATCAGGAGCCGCCACGCGACTACGCACCGAAAGCCCCGAACTCGCCGGGCATGCTTGATGAGCATTACGGCCTGAAGAAGTAATCAGGTTTCGCGCCCAACTAAAAGCCCCCGGACAATTTGGTTGTCCGGGGGCTTTTTTGTATCTGATGGTTCTGTGGTGCCGATTTGATCGCCATCGCGAGCAGGCTCGCTCCTACATTTTGAAATGCATTCCCCGCTAGGAGTGGATGAGGTCATACAGGCCTGAAAAAAAAATGCCCGGTCACAGGACCGGGCATTTCTTCACTCAAGCCTCACTTACGGATACTGCTGAACCGTACCCGGCTGCGGTTGCTGCTGACCACCATACTGCTGGCCCGGGATCGCCTTCAGGTTGACCTCAACGCGGCGGTTCTGCGCGCGGCCATTGACGTCACCGTTGCTGGCAATCGGGTTATCCGGACCGGCACCACGGGCCGACAGGTTGGCACCGCTGACACCTTGTGAGGTCAGGTAGGTGGCCACGCTCTGTGCGCGACGCTGAGACAGGTCCATGTTGTGCTGGCGGCTGCCGGTGCTGTCGGTGTAGCCGACGATTTCGATCTGGTTCTGGTTGAACTCTTTCAGCGAGTTCGCCAGGTTGTTCAGCGGCTGGTAAAAGCTCGAAGCGATGTTCGCCGAATCGGTGGCGAAGGTGATGTTGCCCGGCATGATCAGCTTGATCTGATCGCCCTGGCGCTGCACCTCAACCCCTGTGTTGGCCATGCTGGCGCGCAGCTTTTTCTCTTGCTGGTCGGCGTAGTAACCGTAGCCGGCCGCCGAAGCACCGACGACTGCTGCGCCGATCAAGGCGCCCTTGCCACGGTTGTTGTGGTCAATGGCCGCACCCGCCAGGGCACCGGCCAGAGCACCGAGGCCACCGTACTTGGCGGTCTTGCTCACACCGCCGCCGTCGGCCTGGCCCTGGTTGTCATAAGGGTTAGGCGAGGCGCAACCGGCCAACATGGCCACAGCGGTAGCAACAATAATCAAACGAGGCGTGGTGAACATGAAGAGCTCCTGGTTTTTGCATTCTGTGTGGCAGCGGCCCTAGGCAATAGACCTTTGCGGGCGTTGGATCATGACAATGCACAAAAATTCCGCCGCACACTCGTGACAAAATGTTTAGGCGCGTACGAACGGGTTTTCGCGCATTTCATCCCCAAGACGCGTGTCCGGACCATGCCCGGTAACCACGGTTGCGTCTTCGTCCAGGGTGTACAGCCGCTGTTTGATCGATCGCACGATGGTCGCCTGATCGCCACCCCACAAATCCGTGCGCCCTACCCCGCGACGAAACAACGTGTCGCCGGCAATCAACAGCTTAGCCTCGGAAAACCAAAAGCTCATGGAACCGGGCGTATGTCCCGGCGTATGTAGCGCCACGCCACAGCCACAGGCCAGTTCCTCATCGTCGCTCAACCAGCGATCCGGCGACGGCACCGGGGTGTAGGGCACGCCGAACATCTGGCATTGCATCTCAAGGTTGTCCCACAGGAACTGATCTTCTTTATGCAGATGGAGGGTCGCCCCCGTCTTTTCCTTCATCTGCCCGGAGGCGAGAAAATGATCGAGATGTGCGTGAGTGTGGATGATGCTGACCACTTTCAGACCATGAGCATCGAGGCGCGCCATGATCAGGTCAGGATTGCCGCCCGGATCGACGACGATAGCCTTTTTGCTGATCGGATCGCCGATGATCGTGCAGTTGCACTGCAGCGGGCCGACGGGGAAGGTTTCGCGGATGAGCGCAGGCGCTGGAACAGTCATGGGATAATCCTGATCAATATTCGACGGCGGTGGAACCCGCTGATGCCGAAGATTTTACCGGCACTAGATCATTAACCCCAGTGCCTTGGCCCGCGCCACCGCCTGCGTGCGCCGCTCGACCCCCAGCTTGCTGTTGATATGGCTGGCATGGGTTTTCACGGTGTGCAGCGAGATGAACAATTGCTCGCTGATTTCCTGATTCGAACAGCCTTGGGCAATCAAACGCAGCACCGCCAGTTCGCGAGTGCTGAGTTGTTCGGCGGCGGAAGACTCAATCACGGGCCGGGCAGCCACCTGCGGAAAATGCGCCAGCAACTGCTGTCCCGCCAGCGCCGGTGAGTTCTGCAATTGGCTGCGAAGCCAATCCGGATGTTCTCTGACCAGGGCGTCAAATGGCTGTATCACGCCGCCAACCGCAGCTTCCAGCGCCTGGTTCAACGCCTTGCGCGCCTCGGGTTCGCGACCACTGCCCAGCAGCAACATCACCTTCTGCGCCAGCGCCATCACACACAGCAGCTGTCGTCCGGTCTGCTGACCGTTTTCCAGCAACACATTCAACCGCCCTTCAGCGAGCATCGGCTGCCCCTGAATCACATCCAGCAACGCCTGCTGCAGCTCGACGTGCAATGGCAGCTGAGGATGAAATTCCGGGGGCGCCGCTGCACGCTCGCCGGTGTAGGTCTGGCCCAGACGCGCCAGCCACGCCTCGGCCAGATCGGTACGGCCCTGCGCCAGCCACAGTTCGCATTTGACCAGGGTGATCATCGCCAGGTAGTAGATCGGCGGCACGTCCCAGATGTGCATCAGGCGCTCGGCTTCGGCGAGTTCGGCGAAGGCCTTGGCAAATTCGCCAGCGCTGCCGTCCAGACGGGCGATCACGCAGTGGCCGATCAACACGCTGATATCGCGACAGGCCCGCGCTTCGGCCAGACCGGTCAGCAATCGCGCCCGGGCCTGCTGCGGCTGCAAGCGCATCGACAGCAGAAAACCTTCATACAGGACCAGTCGCGCACGCACTGCGTACAGACGTTGCGCCGACAGCCCGCTCAGACGATCGAGGCCCTGATGCACCTCATCCAGTGCGCGCAGAATTTCTCCACGCGCTTGCAGTACCCGAGCCCGGTCGTAATGCGCCAGCGCCTCGAACAACGGGTTGCCTACCCGCTGCGCCAGCTCGAGGGACTCGCGATTCAAGCCCCGGGCCCGCCACAGGTCGCCGTCGGCAATCGCCAGATTAGACAAGGTCGACAGGCACATCAGGCGTTGCCCGTAACGCTTGACCGGCAGGCTTTCCAACGCCTCGCTGCAATAGCGCTGAGTCAGCTCACGATGCCCGCGGCCCCGGGCGATGATCCCGCTGAGCGCCAGCCACTGCGCGAGCATCGACTTCTGCGCGGAGGCCGAAGGCGCCGGCAGAAAGCGGCTCAGATGACTGGACAACTCTTCAGCCGCATCGAGCTGACAAGCCAGCCCCAGCGCCCAGCTGTACAGCACGATCAAGCGTGGCGTGCTGATCAGCAGGCTGTCGGGCAAGTCCATTTTCCAGCGCAGCAGCATGCCGACATTCTGCTCGGCGAGCAGTTGTTCCTCGGACAGGTTCTGCACCAGATTCGCCGCCACATCCAGATGCCCGGCACGCAAGGCCTGCTCCACCGCTTCGTCCAGCAACCCCTGGGCATTGAACCAGCGGCAGGCGCGCAGGTGTAAGGTGGCCGCCGGCACCAGCGTCTGCGTGACGGGTCGGCTGCGCAGCAAATCGGAAAACAGATGGTGGTAGCGATACCAGTGACCGTGTTCGTCCAACGGCACCAGAAACACTTGATGCGCCAACAGAAAACGCAGGATTTCGCCGCTGTCGTGGGCTTCGCGCACCGCATCGCACAGCTCGCTGCAAAAGCGCTCTTGAGGGGCGGTGTCGTAGAGAAATGACTGCACCTCGGCCGGCAGGCAATCGATGACTTCTTCCAGCAGGTAATCGCGAATCAGCCCTTCCCCGCCGTTCAGCGCCGGAGGCAACGCCGCCTCGCTGCCGGCCTCGGAGACCGCGAGCAACCAGAAACGCAGCCCGGCGACCCAGCCCTCACTGCGCTGGATCAGGTTTTCCAGGGCCTCGCCGCGCAATGAACTGCTGTGTCGATCAAGCAGCGTCAGGGCTTCATCGTGGGTCAGGCGCAGATCCTGTTCATGCAGTTCGAGCAACTGCCGCGACAGGCGCAGGCGCGCCAGATGCCAGTCCGGGCGCTGACGACTGGTGACCATGACCAGCAAGCCATCGGGCAAATGATTGAGGAAAAACTGCAGGCAGCGGTCAAGCACCGGGCCTTGGGCGAGATGGTAATCATCGAGCACCAGCAACAACGGCGCCGTGGGTTGCAGTTGCAGGGCCAGTTCATCGAGCAAGCCGTCGAGCCATTCTTCGAAGGCGAACGGCTGATGACGCTGACGCATCTTCAACAGGCCAAGCGCGCGGCTGCCCAGATCCGGAAAGTAATCCTGCAGCCCCTCCAGCAACCGCTCGAGAAACCGCCCCGGATCGTTATCCCGCGGGCTCAGGCCCAGCCACAGACTTTGCCAGTGCGCCGGCAGGCTCTGGCAGAACTCCACCGCCAGCGAACTCTTGCCGAAACCCGCCGGGGCGCAGACCAGCAACAGGCGTCCACCGAGCCCGGCGCTCAGGCGTTCACACAGGCGCGGTCGCAATACGTAACCCTCGGGCAACGGCGGGCGAAAAAAACGCCCGTCCAGTGTCGCGACAGCAACGCTTGCAGGACCCGGAAGCGGGGACAGATCAGTCATGGCCGGCTCTTGTTTGTAGGGCTATTGGCGGCGTAGCAGATGTCCGCAGACTAGCGGTAAACGTAGAGGGTTTGAAGGTTATTGCTACAAATGACTACAAAAAGACTACAACCAAAGGTGTCAGACGCCGTGATCGAGCCAGCACAAGCTTACGCCCTCCTTCGGCAGCGCCTACAAAATCAAAGCAAAAAAAAGCCCCGAACCAGTCGGGGCGTTTTTTCGAGGATGCGGCCTCGGGTCAAAGCTTAGCGGATACCGTCCTGGCCCAGGTTGCCTGGCTGGAATTCGCTCTTGGTAGCAGAGAAGCCGAAGTCATACGCCTGCTTCTCTTCGTTCTTCATGCCCAGTGCCAGGTAGCGACCCGATTGCAGGTCATACAGGGTTTCCAGCGCATACCACGGCACTTGCTTGTCGTAGTAGTCCTCGGCATGCGCCTCGGCCACACGCCACAGCTGACCGCGACCGTCGTAATGGTCGATGACCGCTGCCTGCCAGGTGTCTTCGTCGATGTAGAAGTCACGTTTGGCATAGATATGGCGCTGACCCGGTTTCAGGGTGGCCACCACGTGCCAGACACGACGCAGCTCGTAACGGGTCAGGTCCTGGTTGATATGACCGGCCTTGATGATGTCGGCGTACTTCAGAGTCGGCGAATCAATCTTGTAGCTGTTGTTGGCAATGTACATCTCTTTCTTGCCTTCAAGCTTCCAGTCGTAACGATCCGGTGCACCGTTGTACATGTCCAGGTTGTCGGAGGTCCGCAGACCGTCCGCCGCAGTGCCCGGACCGTCATAGGACACTTGCGGTGCCTGACGCACACGGCGCTGGCCGGTGGCGTAAACCCACGCCTTGCGTGGCTCCTTCACCTGGTCGAGGGTTTCATGCACCAGCAGCACGGTACCGGCCAGACGTGCCGGCGCGGTCACTTTCTGCTTGAAGTAGAACAGGATGTTGCCCGGGTTCGCCGGATCGTAGTCCTTCATCTTGTCGCGGAACACGAACTGGTCCTGGAAATACACCAGGCTGAACGAGCCGTTGGTCTGCGGCGTCGCCTGGGTCACCAGACGGGTCACGCTGCCACCGCGATAGCGCGTGATGTGGTTCCAGATGACTTCCAGACCGTCTTTCGGGATCGGGAACGGGATGGCGGTCTGGAAGTTTTCCAGGCCGTTACCACCGGCCACCAGTGTGGTAGTCGTTGCGTTTTTCTTGATGGCGGCGAACACGTCATCCGGCACGGTGGCACCGCGATGGGACGGATAGACCGGCATCTTGAAGGTATCCGGGTAACGCTTGAACATCGCGTACTGGCCCGGCGCAAGCTTGTCCTTGTACTGGTCGACGTTCTGCGCGGTGATGGTGAACAGCGGTTTCTCACTGCCGTACGGATCGGACAGGAAGCCTTTGCTGTCGACGGTGCCGGCATTTTTCGCCAGCGGTTTCCAGGCCGGGATCGAACCGTCGGCATTACCCGCCATCTCGGCGCCCATCGGGGTCAGGCTCTTGCCCAGCTTGTCGGCTTCGGCGGCGGGAACGGCCGCCATCACGCTGGTTGCCAGCAGCGACAATCCCAGAACACCGGCGTGGAACAGACTCTTTGTTATTTTCATATGTATGTTCGTCCTGAAAAAAACTGTGCTTAGAAGTTCACGCCAACACTGAGGGCCACGAAGTCACGGTCATCCACGGTCGAGTAGTCGCCACCAAAGAAGTTGGTGTAGGCCACACTCGCCGTGTAGGTGTTCTGGTATTCGGCATCCAGACCCAGGCTGATGGCCTTGCGACCTTCCTCGAAGTTGCCGCCAGGACCTGGCGAGTAACCTTTCACGTCATGCGACCAGGCCACGTTCGGCTTGAGGTTCACACCGGCGAACACGTCGCTGTAATCCCAGATCGCACGAGCGCGATAGCCCCACGAGGTGGCGGTGGTGAAACCGTCGTTGTTGCAGTTGCTGGAGACGTTATCCCGCGAAGCCCCGGCTCCGGCACCGTTGATGGTGGAGGTGTTGAGGATCTGCGAGCAGGTGTTGAGGCCACCGGTCGACGGCAACTCACCCGGGCCGAACACTGGATCGCGGCCATAGCGAGCTTCGGATTTGCTTTCCAGACCACCGACGTGGGTCACACCGACTTCACCCACCAGGGTCAGACGGTTGGCGCCCATCACCTGATCGAAGAAGTGCGTCAGGGTGGTTTGCAGTTGGGTGATCTCTTTACGGTTGTAACCGTGCAGGTCCTGGCCCGGCACGCCGTTGAGGATCGACGCATTGGTCAACGCGCCACCCAGCGGACGCACGCCGGCGAACAGGATGTCGGTGGAGTTCAACTGCACCGGCGCGTTCGGCCGGTAGCTGACCTCACCGCTCCACGCCGTACCGGTAGGCAGGGTGGTGGAGAAGCTCAAGCCGTACAGGCGGATGTCTTCAGGGTATTCGATGAAGTAGTTCGAGTTACCCGCCACCACCAATGGCCCCAGTGCCTGGAACGGACCGGGCAATGCCGCCACGCCGTTATAGATCCGCTGTGGCGCACCGGTCGCGCTGAAGATCGGCGCACGACTGTGGTAGTTCATGAAGTAGGCACCGAACTCGGTGGCCAGCGGGTCGAACATGTACTTGGCAGAAACACCCCACTGCCCGCTGTCACGCGCGTTGCGGTTAGGCGAACGGCGCACCAGCACACCTTCATCGTTGACGTCGACGCCAGCGCCAGCCAACGGGCCGAGTGCGATGGCCGGAATGGTCGAACGCTTGTTCAGTACGCGCAGGTTGTCGTCGCAACCGGTGGTGACGATGTCCGGCTGCGAGAAGAACGTGCCGCAGTTGTCGGTCACGGTCTTCTGCCAGTCGATCTGATAGAACGCTTCAGCCGAGAGGTTTTCGGTGAGGCTCTGGGACACGTAGAACATGTTGACCGGGATCAGGCCTTCCTTGATCTCGGCACCCGGACGGCGGAACGCGGACACGTCGATCGGGTTGATCGAGTTGATGCCGCCGCCGATGAAGGTGCTTTCACCCCAGTTCACCACCTGCTTGCCCAGACGCACCGAACCTGGCTCATCGGCAATCGAGTAGTTGTGGTAAACGAAGGCGTCGAGGATCTGCCCGCCGGAAGAACGCGCCGCGACATCGCGGTTGTGGTTGCTGACGTCCTTGTATTCCAGGTCCTGGTTCTGCAGCGCGAAGTCGTACCAGTATTTGCCCCGGACGAAGACCCCGGTGTCGCCGTATTTCAGTTCGAGATCATGGATGCCCTTGAAGATCTTCGAGAAGGCTTGCCCGCTCTTGAAGTTCAGGTGGCCGTTGTCGGAGGTCTGGGACAGGCCCTTGCCGCCGTTGTTGACACCAATAAGGTCCTTGTTCGGCTGCTGGGTCGAAATACTCATGCCCAGGGAGAGCGAGGAGTCGAACTGACCTTCGATTTCACCGACGTTGAAACTGACGCCGAATGCGGGCCCGGCGAGCGTAGAGGCAAGACTGACGGCCAGAGGCAGTTTAGCCCGGCGCCAGAACTGGTTTACTGATGTCATCGACGCTACTCCATGTGCATTATTGTTATGGCAGTGAGTACTTTTAAAAACGCCTGGAAGACCGGGAGCCAGTAGCCGCCCGACGTCACTCCAAAATTGCATCGCCCCGTTTGTGCGTGTGCCCCGTTCTTAAAAATCCTTGAGCGGACTATAGCCAGCAGGTGCTACTGCTTGATCCCTCTAAAGTGTGATTTGCAGCTGCCGGCCACTCTGGAACAGTCCTTTCGCCAGTCCGACACATGTCGGCACGGCAAGGATGGCTGAAAATTCGGATTTAACAAGCCAAGCGCTTGCTTGGTGGGTCTGGCGCGCCGTTTTCGGCGCGCCAGCAGACGCTCAGAGCGTCGAGAGGAAGGTGCTGTTGTTGGCCTGCCATTCGGTGATGTCGAGGCGGATGCGCTTCTTGTCGAGCTTGCCGACACTGGTCTTGGGAATTTCCGTAACAAGGGCGATCTGGCTCGGAATCGCCCACTTGCTCAGGTGGCCCAATTCCACGAATGGCTTGAGGTGTTCCTTGAGCTCGCGGGCACCGATCTCGTGCCCTTCGCGGATCACCAGCAACGCAAACGGCCGCTCGCCCCACTGCGGATCGGCAATCCCCACCACTGCTACTTCACGTACCGCGACGTGACGGCTGATCAGGTCTTCGAGGTCCAGCGAGGAGATCCATTCGCCGCCGGTCTTGATCACGTCTTTGATCCGGTCGCGGATATCGATCACGCCCATGCTGTCGAGGGTGGCCACATCGCCGGTGTGCAGCCAGCCGCCGGCCCACAGTTCGGCGCCCTTCTGCGGTTCGTTGAAATAACCTTCGGTGAGCCACGGCGCGCGCAGCACCAGTTCGCCCTGGGTTTCGCCGTCGGCGGGCAGGAAGTTGCCTTCGCTGTCGACGATCGCCGCTTCCACCAGCGGCCCCGGCACACCGGCCTTGATCCGGTAAGTGGTGCGCTCGTCTTCGGTGCCGGCCATCAGTTCGTCGTTCAAATGCGCGCAGGAAACCAGTGGCCCGGTCTCCGACATGCCGTACGCCGCCGTCAGCTGAATGCCCCGCGCCTTGGCGGTTTCATACAGTGTGCGGTTGAGCGCACTGCCGCCGATGACGATTTTCCAGCCGCCGAAATCGGTGCCCTGCGCGCCCTTGGCGTTGAGCAGCATTTGCAGGATGGTCGGCACGCAATGGGAGAACGTGACCTTCTCCTTGCGCCACAGCTCGACCAGCAATTCCGGGTCGTAACGCCCCGGATAAACCTGCTTGAGCCCGAGCATGGTCGCCACGTACGGCAGCCCCCAGGCATGCACATGGAACATCGGAGTGATCGGCATGTACACGTCGTTGGTGCCGAGCAGGCGCACGCTGTCGATCGCGCCCATGATGGTCGACACCCCCATGGTGTGCAGCACCAGTTGCCGATGGGTGAAGTACACACCTTTCGGGTTGCCGGTAGTGCCGGTGGTGTAGAACGTGGTGGCGACCGAGTTTTCGTCGAAATCCTGGAAGTCATACTGCGGACTCGCGGCGGCCAGCAGTTGCTCGTACTCGCCGACCAGGTTCGGCAGGTCGGCGGTCTTCTCTGGCAGATCGGTCAGCAGCAGGGTTTTCTCCACCGTGGTCAGGTGCGGCGCGATGGCCTGGTACAGCCCGACGAACTCACTGTTGACCAGCACGAAGCGGTCCTCGGCGTGGTTCATGGTGTAGAGGATCTGCTCCGGCGACAGGCGCACGTTGATGGTGTGAATCACCGCGCCGATCATCGGAATGGCGAACATGCATTCCAGGTAGCGATGGCTGTCCCAGTCCATCACCGCCACGGTGTCACCCGCCTTCACCCCGGCCGCCGTCAACACGTTGGCCAGCCGCGCCACGCGCTCGATCAGGGTCGGATAGCTGTAGCGCAACTGGTCTCGGTAGATGATCTCGCGGGTTTTCTCGTAACGGGCGCCGGACATCAGCAGCCGTTTGATCAGCAATGGATACTGGTAGGCCCCATCGGCCGGGGGAATGACGCGAGTCTGCAACATATGAATCCCTTTTCTGGCTGCACGGTGTTGGCGTAGAGAGCGTAACTCTAGAGCCGTTATACCCCAGCCAAATCAGCCAAAGGAATGATTTGCACAGCCGTACAAATGCTAGCTTTGCGCCAGCATTTGTCGCTATTCAGCTCCACTCAGGCGGCTTGTCCTACAGCTGCTTCGGAGGGTGTACGTGGGAAACCTACAGCAGCGAGGAAGGTCAACGCACCAAAACCCGCCAGAATCAGGTAAAGCCCGACGAAACCATGGCGCGGCTCGACGTAGGCAATCAGCGGAATCGCCGTTGCACTGGCACCGAACGACAGGCAGTAACGCAGGGCGAACACCCGGGATTGCCACTGCGGTGCAACGAAATTGGCGACCATCGAGTCGTTCACCGTGACCTGGCCGAACACCACGAACATGAACGCCGCACCGAGCACGATCACTGCCCAGCCGTCGACATAGGCCATGCCGTATAGCAGCGGAGCCTGAAACAGCGTGAGCACCAGAAACGGCCATTTCAGACTGACCCGGTGCAGCACCTGCCCGATGCTCAACTGCGCTACCGCGCCGAAGGCATACGCCAGGCTGACCACCACGCCAAGGGTTTGCGGCGAGGCGAACAGGTCATGCAAACGCTCCTGAAACAGCTTCGGATAGGTCATGGTGGTGGCGTTGAACACCACACCACCAGTGGCAGTCGCCAGCGCCAGCACAGCGAACACGATGATCATCGAAATCCGCTGACCGGCAGCACGTTTCAGGGCGGTGTGCGGACGCTGCGGGATCGGCTCTTCACGCACCTGCAAGGCAAAACCGAACCCCAGCACGATCGCCACCACGCCCGGTAACACAAAGGCCGAGCGCCAGCCCAATTGCGCCACCAGCAACCCGGTGAGCAGTGCCGAAAACGCCACGCCGAGGTTGCCCCACATGCCGTTGATGCCGATTTCCCGGCCACGGTTCTGCGCATAGGCCACCAGCATCGCGGTCCCCACCGGGTGGTAGATCGCCGCGAAAATGCCGATCAGGGTCAGCCCGATTACCAGCATCGTCGGGCTGCTGCTCAACCCGGTGAAGATCGCCGAGGCGCCGATGCCAAAGAAAAACACCAGCATCATCTGCCGCCGGCTCCAGTGATCACCCAGCCAGCCGGCCGGTAGCGAACAGGCACCGAAGGCAATGAAGCCGCCCAGTGACAGACCGATCAGCGCGGCGTAATCGAGGCCAAAGGCCTGGATCATGCCGAGCACGGCGGCGGGAAAAATCAGCATGAACATGTGATCGATCACATGGGCAGCGTTGACGTAGCGTATGACGTTTCGGGCTTGATTCATGGCAGCACGCTTGGGTGTGTTGTGGGCGGATTGTGATGAGCGGCCTATGCTAAATTGGCGAAAAAGCGCATATCTGCCATTCAGGTCATCAAACCCGACATGTTGATCAGCCATTTCGAACACGGCCCGGTGAGCGCCTATCCCCGGGATTATCTGGACGGTGCCCACCAACCACTGCACCTGCACCGCGAAGCGCAGTTGCTGTATGCCGTCAGAGGGATAATGCGCGTGGTCACCGATCTCGGTGCCTGGGTGATTCCGCCGAGCCGCGCGGTATGGATTCCGCCGGAGGTCGCGCACGAGATTTTCATGTCCGGCGATGTGCAGATGCGCTCGCTGTTCATCGCCCCCGAACTGTCACCGGCCAGCCTGCAACAGTGCTGCGTGCTGGCAGTGACGCCGCTGTTGCGCGAGTTGATCCTGCGCGCCGTGCAGGGTCCACCGCATGCGGACAATCCGTTGATCCAGCAATTGATGCTGGAAGAACTGGCCGGGCTGGAAAACCTGCCGCTGCACATTCCGATGCCCACTGACCGGCGCCTGCAAAACATCTGCCTGGCCTTGCTGCACACCCCCGATCATCCCAACACCCTGGAAGACTGGGCGCAGCAGGTCGGCGCCAGCTCGCGCACTCTGGCGCGGCTGTTCCAGCGACAACTGAAGATGAGTTTCAACGCCTGGCGCCAGCAACTGCGCCTGATGGAAGCCCTGCCGCGCCTGCTCGCCGGGGACAGCGTGCAAAGCGTGGCACAGGATTTGGGTTACGGCAGCGCGCGGGCGTTCAGCGCGATGTTTCGCCGTTTGCTCGGGGACAATCCTCGGGAATATCTGCATACCCTGAGCAAGCTGAGCGAACTCGTGTAGGAGCTGTCGAGTGAAACGAGGCTGCGATCTTTTAATCCTCAAAGACAAGATCAAAAGATCGCAGCCTGCGGCAGCTCCTACAAGTGAGTGTTGGTCAATGCATCTCGGTGAACGCGAGTTTCACGCCGATGGCGATCAGCACCGCGCCCATGGTGCGGTCGAACCAGTGCCCCATGCGGGCGAAGCCGGCGCGCACGCGTTGTTGGCTGAACAGCATCGCCACCAGGCAAAACCAGATCGCCGTCGCAACGGCGAGATAAACCCCGTATCCGGCCTGCACCGCCAGCGGGGTGTGCGGGTTGATCACCACGGTGAACAACGATAGGAAGAACAGCGTGGCTTTCGGGTTCAGGCCGTTGGTGACGAAACCCGAAGTGAAAGCGCCGCGCGCAGTACGCACACCGGCTTCTTCGTGCAGGTCATCGGTGACGGTTGGCGCCGGTTGCGCGCGCAAGGCCTTGAAGCCGATGTACAGCAGGTAAGCGGCGGCGGCCCATTTCAAGGCGTTGAACAGCACGATCGATTGCGACACGATCAGGCCGATGCCCAGCAGCGAATAACCCACGTGCAGGAAAATCGCCGAGCCCACGCCCAGCGCGGTCCAGGTGCCGGCGCGTCGACCATGGGTCACGCTCTCGCGCACCACTACGGCAAAGTCTGGGCCGGGGCTGGCCACGGCCAACAGATGGATCAGTGCAACGGTCAAGAACTCGGTCCAGTACATGGGGGGCTCCTCTTTAATGAGTAAAAACAATTCATCAACTGGCTCAAACCCTGTGGCGAGGGAGCTTGCTCCCGCTCGGCTGCGCAGCAGTCGTAAAACCTGAAACACCGGTGTGCCTGACACAGTACGGTGAATGGGTTTGGGTCTGCTTCGCAGCCCAGCGGGAGCTAGCTCCCTCGCCACAGGGTATTGCGGGCGCTGTGCGTAACCAATTGTTTCATCTGGTAGGCTCGGCAGATTACGCCTTCCGTTCACCGCACAAAAGGTACAGTTGATGAGCAATCCGCACCGCGCCGTATTCCTCGATCACCCGTCTCTGGATCTCGGCGATCTCGACCTCAGCCCGTTGCGCGCCTGCTTCAGCGATCTGCAACTGTTCGCCCAGACCTTGCCCGAACAGGTCAGCGAGCGCCTGCAGGGTGCCAGCGTGGCGATCACCAACAAGATCCGCATCGACGCCGCCGCGATGGCCGCCAACCCGGACCTGAAGCTGATCCTGATCACCGCCACCGGCACCAACAACGTCGATCTGGAAGCGGCCCGCGCCCACGGCATCACCGTGTGCAACTGTCAGGGTTACGGCACGCCATCGGTGGCGCAACACACGATCATGTTGCTGCTCAACCTTGCCACGCGCCTGGCCGACTACCAGAAAGCCGTCGGCGAAGGTCGCTGGCAGCAAGCCAAACAGTTCTGCCTGCTGGATTACCCGATCGTCGAACTGGAAGGCAAAACCCTTGGCCTGCTCGGTCACGGCGAACTCGGCGGCGCGGTCGCGCGACTGGCCGAAGCGTTTGGCATGCGCGTACTGCTCGGGCAGATTCCCGGCCGCCCTGCCCGCCCGGACCGTCTGCCGCTGAACGAATTGCTGCCGCAGATCGACGCCCTGACCCTGCACTGCCCACTCAATGAACACACCCGCCACTTCATCGGTGCCCGCGAGCTGGCGTCGATGAAGCCCGGCGCGTTTGTGGTCAACACCGCCCGTGGTGGCTTGATCGATGAACAGGCCTTGGCCGATGCGTTGCGCAACGGTCACCTCGGCGGCGCGGCCACCGATGTGCTCAGTGTCGAGCCGCCGGTCAACGGCAATCCATTGCTGGCCGCCGACATTCCACGGCTGATCGTCACCCCGCACAACGCCTGGGGCAGTCGCGAGGCACGGCAACGCATCGTCGGCCAATTGATCGAAAACGCCCAGGCGTTCTTCAGCGGTACAGCGCTGCGGGTCGTCAGTTGATAAACTGCGGCACTTTTTTTTCAAGGAGCAGTTATGGATCCGCGCAGTGAAGTACTGCTTCGTCAGGCCGAGTTATTCCAGGGTTCGCTGCTGTTGGCCGGTTTGCCTGCCGACGATCTGCTCGGGCGCCTGCCCAATGCGTTCGGCTGGTGCTGGCACGCCGGCGATCAGGCCGCACTCGATGCACGCTTCGAGGGTCGCAGCCATTTTGGCGTGAACGTGCCGGAGCGCGCGTTCGACAGCGCCGTGGTGTTCTTGCCCAAGTCCAAGGATCTGACCGACTACATCCTCAACGCCGTGGCTGCACGACTGGCCGGGCGTGAGGTGTTTCTGGTCGGCGAAAAACGCAGCGGCATCGAGGGCGCATCGAAACAGCTCAACCCGTTCGGCAAGCCGCGCAAACTCGACAGCGCGCGCCACTGCCAACTGTGGCAGGTCACCGTGGCCAACGCGCCGCAAACCAAATCCCTGGAAAGCCTGGCGCAGACTTATGAGCTGCCATTGGCCGAAGGCCCGTTGAAAGTTATCAGCCTGCCGGGTGTGTTCAGCCATGGTCGCCTGGATCGCGGCAGCGCCCTGCTGCTGGAGCATCTGGACAAATTGCCGAGCGGCCATCTGCTCGATTTCGGCTGTGGCGCGGGCGTGCTGGGGGCGGCGGTCAAACGGCGGTATCCGCACAATCAAGTGACCTTGCTCGACGTCGATGCCTTTGCTGCCGCCAGCAGTCGCCTGACATTGGCGGCCAACGGACTGGAAGCCGAGGTGATCACCGGTGATGGTATCGACGCCGCGCCGATGGGTTTGAACGCGATTCTGAGCAACCCGCCGTTCCATGTCGGGGTCCACACCGATTATTTCGCCACCGAGAACTTGCTGCGAAAAGCGGCCAAACATCTGAAAAACGGCGGCGAACTGCGGCTGGTGGCGAACAGTTTCCTGAAGTATCAGCCGCTGATCGAAGAGCACTTGGGCGTGTGTGCGATCAAGGCCGAAGGCAATGGTTTCCGGATTTACCGGGCCAAGCGCGGCTGAAAATTAGCACTTGCCGAATGGATTCTGCCTAGGCAGAATCCGCTCCGTCCTAGGGGAGTAGTCTCCCACGAGCGCCAAGCTCGTCCGGCATACGTCAACATACTTGATCCTCAGATCATGGCGTATGCGACCCAAGCGTCCGCACCAGACGGATCGCAGGGTTTGACAAGACCTATGACACGCACACCTTACCCGGGGCGGGAAGGCTGTACGTGTCATAGCCGTGTCGACCCGCCCCTTAGGAAATCCTGATGCTGGACTCGTTACTCGTTCCCACCGCAATCGTTGCCTTGGCCGAAATCGGCGACAAGACGCAACTGCTCGCGCTGATTCTCGCCGCTCGCTTTCGCAAACCCTGGCCGATCATTGCCGGCATCGTCGCCGCGACTCTGGCCAACCACGCGGCAGCCGGTGCGGTCGGCGCCTGGTTCGGCAGTTTCTTCTCAGACTCTGTTCTGCACTGGATTCTTGCCGCAAGCTTCACCGCCACTGCGCTGTGGACGTTGGTCCCGGACAAGATGGACGATGATGAAGCCAGCACCGCACGCAAGTTCGGCCCGTTCCTGACCACGCTGATTGCGTTCTTCCTCGCGGAAATCGGTGACAAGACCCAGATCGCCACCGTGATGCTGGCGGCGCAATACCCTGAGCTGTGGCTGGTGATTATTGGCACCACGGCGGGCATGTTGATTGCCAACGTGCCGGTGGTCCTGGCGGGTAACTTTGCCGCGGAGAAACTGCCGCTGACACTGATCCGTCGCCTGGCGGCTTCGGCATTCCTGATTCTGGCGATCGTTGCGGTGTACAAGGCGATGCAGAGCAGTGGCTGGGTTTAACCCCTTTTTCTGATCTGACACAGACCTGTGGTGAGGGGATTTATCCCCGATGGGGCGCGAAGCGCCCCCAAAACCTGATGCCTCAGAGTGTCAGACATACCGCATGTTTAGGGTTTGGGGCTGCTTCGCAGCCCATCGGGGATAAATCCCCTCGCCACAATGGATCCCTTCAGTCCATTTATCAGATCAGTCACAGAAACCGCGATGAACTCAGGACTTCGGGGCTTTTTCGTACAGCGGCATCACTTTCGGAATCGCTGCCTGCAACGAGGCGATCCGGCTGGACGAGGCCGGGTGAGTGCTCATGAATTCCGGAGGTGCGCCTTCCGAGGCCTTGCTCATCTTGTTCCACAAGGTGATCGCCGCATTCGGGTTGTACCCAGCGCGGGCGGCCAGTTCGAGGCCGATCAGGTCGGCTTCGTTTTCGTTGGCACGGCTGTTGGGCAAGGTCATGCCGTAGTTGGCCACGGTGTCGGCCAGCGCCAGGCTGTCCTGACCCAGACCTAACAATGCACCGGCACCCTGCTTGGCCATCTCAATCCCGTAGGCTTTGGACATCGCTTCACGACCGTGCTCGCGCAGGGCATGGGCGATTTCATGGCCCATCACCGCGGCGATCTCATCGTCGGTGAGTTTCAGGCTGTCGATCAGCCCGGTGTAGAAAATGATCTTGCCGCCAGGGCCGCAGTTGGCGTTGAGCTCATCGCTCTTGATCAGGTTGACCTCCCACTGCCACTGGGCGGCATCGGGGCGGAAATTCGGCGCCTGGGCGATCAGGCGGTTGGCAATGGCCTGAACCCGCTTGGCCTCCGGGCTGGTCTTGTCCAGTACGCCTTTGCTCGACGCCTCGCCAACGGTCTTCTGATAGGACTGGGCATACATCTGGTCGACCTCTTGCGAGGACAGCATGCTGAACATGTACTGCTTGCGCTCCACCCCTACGGCTCCGCCGCTGGTGGTGTTGACCGACTGACAACCGGCCAGCAACAGCGCTGCGCTCAGTGCACTTACAACCAATGTCTTGTTCATTCAAAAGCTCCCTGAAAACATGCCGCGTATCCTAGGCGGGTAATTGTATCGGCGCCAGATACAACAGACGTGTTGCAGTGTCTTTCGGATGTTTCCCACTTCTGCTGTCGTAAAAAATTCACAGCACCCGACAGACCCGCCCACTGCGTCGCGCACCGATCCATTTGCGACATGCCCCGCTCTTTGTTCCGCTCGGCACTCATGGCGCAATGCCCGCTGCCGATACAACAGCGCAGACGTCCTCTTGCGTGCGGAGCTCCCATGAAGTTCAAGTCGATCCAGTTTTCCGTCGCCGCCCTGGCCGGCGCCATCGTCCTCAGCGTGGTCGCCGCGCTGGTGCTGTACGCGCTGTTTTCCGGCGCCCGCACCCAGGAGATGGTGCAACAGCGCACCCAGGCGCAGTTCGAGCAAGTCATCGAACAACGCCTGACCTCGCTGGCGCAGACTCAGGTCAGCCAGATCCAGCGCGAACTCGAAGCGCCGCTGCTGATTGCCGGCGGCCTGGTACGGGTCAACGCCCTGCTCGGCACGCCGGGCGCCGATGGCCAGCCGCGCCTGACCGTCAGCCGCGAACAACTGATCAGCCTGATCAAAGAGAACGTCGAAAAGAACCCGAAGATTCTCGGCACTTACATCGGCTGGGAAAAAAACGCCCTTGATCACAACGACGCCGCCTACGTCGGCACCAGCGTGGTCGGCATCGACTCGGCCAACGGGCGCTTCCTGCCGTGGTGGTTCCGCAATGACGACGGCACCCTCGGCCTGGATAAACTGGTGGACGTCGACGACCAGAAAGTCCTGTCCACCGGCGTGCGCGCCAGCGAGTACTACCTGTGCTCGAAAGAGAGCAAGAAATCCTGCGTGATCGACCCGGCGCCCTACAAGGTCGGCGACAAGGTCGTGATGCTTGCTTCATTCATTGAGCCGATCATGCTCAATGGCGCGTTCCAGGGCATCGTCGGCGCCGACCTGTCGGTGAACTTCATCCAGGAAATGCTCCTGGGCGCCAACCAGAAACTCTACAGCGGCGCCGGGCAAATGGCCCTGATCGGCGGCAATGGCCGGATCGTTGCTTACACCAAGGATCCAAGCAAATTCGGTGAGAAGGTCAGCGACATTCTCGACGCTGAGCAAATCGCCAACCTGGCCAACCTCAAGCGCGGCGAAGTCACTTATTCCGTCAACAAGGACAAGGGCCGCATCGAACTGTACCTGCCGTTCGGCATCGGCCAGACCGACGCGCGCTGGACGCTGATGCTGCAACTGCCGCTGAACGCGGTGATGGCCGATCTGCAGAAACTCCAAGGCGACCTCGACGCCCAGCGCAAATCCGACACCTTCGGCATGGCCATGGTCGGCCTGATCATCGCCGCCATCGGTCTGCTGGTGATCTGGCTGGTGGGTCACGGTATCGCCCGACCGCTCAAACAAATGGTCGCCATGCTCGATGACATCGCCAAAGGTGAAGGCGATCTGACCCGTCGTCTGAGCAGTGATCGCAGCGATGAACTGGGTTCGATTGCCAAGGGCTTCAACACCTTCCTCGCCAAGTTGCAGGCGATGATCACGCAGGTGGTGACGTCAGTGCAGAGCGTCAGCGACTCTTCCGAACACACCGCCGACATCGCCATTCGCACCAACATCGGCATTCAGAAACAAATGGCCGAGATCGATCAGGTCGCCACCGCAGTGCAGGAGATGACCGCGACCGCGCAAGACGTGGCGCGCAACGCCACCCAGGCTGCGCAAGCCGCCAGTCACGCGGATCAGGCCGCCGGCCAGGGCATGCAGATTGTGCGGGACACGTCGAATTCGATCGGCGTGCTGGCGGTGGAAATCGGCAAGGCCGTGGAAGTGGTACAGAACCTGGCCAAGGACAGCGAAAACATCAACGCGATCCTCACCGCGATTCGCGGGATCGCCGAGCAGACCAACCTGTTGGCACTGAACGCGGCGATCGAAGCGGCGCGGGCCGGCGAACAGGGTCGCGGCTTTGCGGTGGTAGCGGACGAGGTGCGCAATCTGGCGCAGAAAACCCAGAAGGCCACCGAAGAAATCCAGAGCATGATCCAGCAATTGCAACAAGGCACCCGCGATGTGGTGCGGGTCATGGAAGACAGCCAGAACCGCACTGACGAAAGCGTGCAGCACGCCGCGAAAGCCGCTGAAGCGCTGGAGACGATTACCCAGGCGGTGTCGGTGATCAACGACATGAACACGCAGATCGCCAGTGCGGCGGAAGAGCAGAGCGCGGTGGCTGACGATATCAACCGCAACGTGATCAATATCGGTCAGGTGGCCAATGAAGTGGCGGGTGGCGCAGATGAGTCGAGTTCGGCGAGTGCCGGCCTGACCAAACTGGCGGAGCAGCAGCGGCGGCTGATCAATCAGTTCAAGGTTTAAGAGCAAGATCAAAAGATCGCAGCCTGCGGCAGCTCTTACACGGGGATATGCGTTTCCCTGTAGGAGCTGCCGCAGGCTGCGATCTTTTCGCTTTTCACATCAACCCGGGGTCAGGCACTCCGGCCCATTGAGCTTCGGATCATTCACCAGATTCGCCAACACCCGCTCGCGCAACGCCGCCGGCTCACTGGCGAGCAAGCCCTGCAGCACATGCAGCGGCGTCTCGGGATCGAGCCAGGCGGCCTGCCCCGCTTCATCGAGAATCAGCGGCCGGCGCTGACTGGCCGCCGGCTGGGTGATGACGGCGGTACTCAGCCACACCTGCTCCTGCACCGGATACGCTTCCCAGATCGCCGCGAAAAACAGCGAAGAACCCTCCCCCGGCGTCAACCAGTACGGGCGTTTGCGCACGGTGCCACGCCATTCGTAGAAACCGTTGGCCGGCAACAGGCAGCGGCGCAGGCGCAGCGCCTCGCGGAACATCGGTTGCTCGGCCACGGTTTCGGCCCGAGCATGCGCCGGTGTTTTCGACAGATCGGTCAGCCACGGCGGCGTCAGCCCCCAACGGGCGCGGGCCAGCGAGCGCTGGCCGTCGGCCTCGGCGCGCAGCATCAACACCGAATCATTGGGGGAAATGTTCCACTGCGCCTGTTGATCGGCGGGAAAACCAGGCAGGGCCGCGAAGTCGCGGTTCCAGCGAAACAGGGCATAACGTCCACACATGGGGCAACACGACTCAGAAGTAAAACGAACGTCAGCCTAACAGACCAGCGTCCCGGGGAAACTCTCCGGTTCATCGCCGGGCAGCGGCAGCGCGGCATTGTACGCGGTGATCAGTTCGCGGGCGTACTCGGCCTGATCGTTATCGACCGACAGGCCGAGCAGCCCAAAAATCGGCAACTCACCCGTGCCGCCGAGCAGATCCCGGCCCACCAGATGCGCCTCGATGCCTTCGCTGGCGAGCATGCCCTTGAGCATCTCGCCTTCCATCAGGTTTTCCGGCTCGTAGATTCGCTGCATGGGCGCCCCCTCACTCGTTTTCGCTGAAAGCTTCCAGAAACCAATCCTCGCCATGCACCTGCAAGACAAACGTGATCGGTCGACAACACACCTGACAGTCCTCGATGTAAGTCTGATCGCCGCCAGACAAGTCCACTGTTGTCTCGACCGTTTCCCCACAATAAGGACAATCGTAATAGGCGCTTTCCAGCATCGCGGTCTCCCAGGTGACTTGTGCGTATAATCGCCGGTCTATTTGCAGGGCTATTTTTGTCTGGCTACTTTTTCAGACCGTGCCCCGTTGGTTTTCGATCAAAACCTTTACTTACCCTAGCCGTTTCCAACAAGAGAGCATGATGGGCGAATTCGATGCCATCCGACCTTACGACGACAGCGAAGTACCTGCGGTACTGGCAAGACTGCTCGGCGACAAGGCGTTTCTAGATATCCTCACCCACTTCCGCTTCCCGCGTTTCGCCGGTGCCTTCGGCTGGATGCTCAAACCACTTATAGCCCATCGGCTGCGTCGTGAGTTTGCCGACGTCAATTCGGTGGCAACGTTGCAGGACAAAGTCGAGTTCTACGTCGACCACACCATCGAGCGCGCCACCGACGGCGTGACCTACACCGGTGTCGAGCAATTCAAGTCCGGCAGCGCCTATCTTTTCATCGCCAACCACCGCGACATCGTGATGGACCCGGCCTTCGTCAACTACGCCGTGTACCACGCCGGCCTGCCGACCCCGCGCATCGCGATCGGCGACAACCTGCTGCAGAAGCCTTTCGTCAGCGACCTGATGCGTCTGAACAAGAGCTTTATCGTGCACCGCTCAATCACCGGCCGCCGCGAGAAAATGGCCGCGTACCAGCTGCTGTCGGCGTACATCAACCACTCGATCCGCAATGACTGCGCTTCGATCTGGATCGCCCAGGCCGAGGGCCGGGCCAAGGACGGCGACGACCGTACCGAGTCGGCGATCCTCAAGATGTTCCACATGAGCCGCAAGGATGAGCCGTTCGGCGAAGTCATCCAGTCGCTGAACCTGACCCCGGTGTCGATCAGCTACGAATACGACCCGTGCGACCAGGCCAAGGCCCGCGAGCTGTACATCCGCGCCACCACCGGCACTTACGCCAAGGCGCCGGGCGAGGATGACGTGAGCATTGCCAAGGGCATCACCGGCTACAAGGGCCGGGTGCATGTGAACTTCGCCGCGCCGATCACTGAATTGTTCGAAGACACCAAGCAGTTGGCGATCGAAATGGACAAGCAGATTCTCGGCGGATATCGCCTGTTCCCGGTGCATTACCTGGCGTACGCGCAGTGGGCGGAGGCTGATCCGCAACTGAATGTGCCGAAAGCCGCCGAGGTGTTCCCGGCCGAGGAACTGGCCAAGGCGCAGGAAGAATGGCAGAGCCGGCTGGATGCCTGCCCTGAAGAACACCGTCCGTACCTGGTGCTGCAATATGCGACGCCGGTGCGCAATCAGTACCGGGTCAAGGCTGGGTTGCCGTTGTAAGCGCTTTCCACTCGACGCAAAAACGGCGCCCTCGGGGCGCCGTTTTTTTATCTGATTCAATCAACCCTTGTGGCGAGGGAGCTTGCTCCCGCTCGGCTGCGCAGCAGTCGCAAAACCACATCACGCGGAATACCTGAAAAACCGCGTTTACCTGAATCGGGGCCGCTTCGCAGCCCAGCGGGAGCAAGCTCCCTCGCCACAAGGGTTTGTGCTGTCCTTAGAATCGGGTGCTGATCCAGGAGATGATCAGTGCCAGACCCAGGCAGGCAAACCCGAAACGATAGAAAAACCGGTTCATGCGCAGCGTCGCCCAATCGAGGATTGGCTCGGCGTTAGGTTGCGCCTGACGCTGAGCAGCAATGCTGGCCATCGCGCGTTGTTCACGACGGCGGGTCGCGTGCAGCAGCCAACTGCCCGGGAAGGCCAACGCCAGTGCCAGCAGGTTGATCAATTTGGCGGGATGGGCGGTAAATAGCGTCATCAAGTGCAGCGACATCACAGACCTCGGAACTGAATCGGTGTGGCAGGCGCCCGATCGACGACTGCGGCGCGGATTCTACCGAAACCCTCCGCCACCACCCTACCCTTTACGACAAATAACCTGACAATCGACCGATGGCTGCCCTGTGTCACGGCATCGTCATTTACATCGGCCACCATGCGCGCCTCGAAACACACATGGAACGCGACATGCTCCACGCTGAAAACCAGGATCGCCTGTACCTCATCACCCCGACCGACGAACAACAAAGCCTCGTCGGCAGCCTCGCCTTCAATGTCCAGGATCGCCACTGGCTGGTGTATTGCGCGCTCGGCGGGCATCAGCATGCGGATTTGCCCGAGACCGACCTGCTGACCGGCGTGAGTGTCCTCGACTTCTACTCCCAGGCCGCTTGAGCAATACCGCCCCTCCTGTAGGAGCTGCCGCAGGCTGCGATCTTTTGACTTTGATTTTCAAAAGCAGGATCAAAAGATCGCAGCCTGCGGCAGCTCCTACAGCGGATTGGCGGGGAATCAGTGGACACAAAAAAGCCCGGGGCCATCACTGGCACCGGGCTTTTTCACATCAGCCGTACAGCTTACTCGGCGAGGATCTGACCCACGGTCGGGTCCTTGAACAGACGGGTCAAGGCATCGCTCAACACATCGCTGACCAGTTTGGTATTGGTTTCCTGGTTCGGCGCCATGCCGAAACGCTGGTCCAGCGAAGCGCCGTAGCGACCGCTGTAGCGACGGTTGCCGCTCTGCACGTCGGAGCGGAAGGTCGCGCCGATGGTGGCCTCGGTCACGTACATGCCTTCTTTCGGCGACTGATACTTCAGCTCGGTCAGGGTCACGGTCAGTTGCGGCGCGTTCATCGCGTTGCTGGTCGGGGTGAAGCCGAGCAGACGCACGGCGGCTTCAGCCTGGGCCTGCAGCTTTGGCAGGATCTGCTCGCGCTGCACGGTGATGGCGCTGGTTTCCGGGTACAGGCCGCCACGGGTGCCGAGGGTTGGCGACGGACGACCGTCAACCACGCGCACCACCACTTGCTGGCCATGGCCGACCGGCGCCAGCTGCGTGGTCAGCTTCGGTTCCGGGCTCAGTTGTTGCGGGCTGTGGGCGCAGCCAACCAGGGTCAAACTGGTCACAGTGATCAAACCGAACAACAGGCGTTGCAACATGCTCTTTTCTCCAGAATCAGGCACAAACAGGCCGGCAGTATAGCGGTGGGCCACTGCGGGTAACCAGCACTCGACAGTGAATACTGAAATGTCTGACAAACCCTGAGGAATGCGGTTCCTGTCACAGATTATTCACCGCCCATACACCTCGGCGTCACGGCCGCTCGGCAAGCTTCAAACCAGTCCTCCAGACAAGGTACCCGGCCATGCGCTATCTGATCTCGTTGTTCGCCCCACGCCCATTGCACCGCTGCTTCGCCTTGCTCGACCGTAACGGTCATTGCCAGGCATTCAAGCAGTGCAGCCTGCAACCGATGGGCGATGGCTGGGTGGAAATCGAAGAAATCCGTCTCAACTGGTTGCACCAGCCACTGCCTGCCAGTGCCCGCGTCATAGCGTCGCAGCCTCGCGCACGGGTGCAAGCGATGTTGAGCATCTGACCGGATGCCTAATAAAAGTCATTAAACTCGACCAACTGCCCGCATTTCTTCGATACAATCTCCCCCCGATTATAAGGACGTCTCCTGATCGGGCCTCGCAACACCGTCAATGCCCAGGCATTGGCACTCAAAATCGCCCACAGAGAGCCGCCCACACAGATCGAGTGAAGTTGGCGCGCTTGCCTGTTCTTCCGGCAAAACCCCGCTTTTCGCGAATCTGCAGAGCTGTCATACGCTCGGCCACCGCGTTGTTTTGCCCTTGCGGCATGGTGCCAGGCTGGGACAGCCCTTTTTTGAGGTTCACGTCTTCAAAAGAGCGTGAAAAAAACGGGTTTTCACAACTTCACAAGAGTGTGGCGAGCAAATGAATAGTTTTGCGTCTGAACATGCACCATTAGCGTCTGAAACAGCCCAACGACACAGGACCGGGGATACCTCGAACATCGGAGCCTGAAGCCTGTCCGCTACGGATTTGGTTGCACAAAACGGATGTCTCGACCATAAGTCGAATTGCCAGCCGCGTGCTGAAATGAGTTCATTGAGCTCTTGAAGCCAGGCCGCATGCATCCGTCGAAGTTGCGAAAAATTGCGAAGATTCGGACATGGCGAACCTGACCACCGTTACCTGGGGCATCACTGACCTGTCCCGGAACGCCTGGCAGCCATGCCGACAATTTGGTGCTGCAGATTTTGGAGACGCGTTAAATGGCGCATAACGAAGCAGTCGACGTAGTTCTGGTTGGGGCAGGCATCATGAGTGCCACCCTGGCAGTACTGCTCAAAGAGCTCGACCCGGCGATCAAGCTGGAAGTCGTCGAGTTGATGGATTCCGGTGCGGCGGAGAGTTCCAACCCGTGGAACAACGCCGGTACCGGCCACGCCGGCCTGTGCGAGCTGAACTACACCCCGCAGGCGGCCGACGGCAGCGTCGACATCAAGAAAGCCGTGCACATCAACACCCAGTTCGAAGTGTCCAAGCAGTTCTGGTCGTACCTGACCAAGAAAGGCACCTTCGGCTCGTGCAAATCCTTCATCAGCCCGGTGCCGCACCTGAGCTTCGTCCAGGGTGACAAAGGCGTGTCGTTCCTCAAGGAACGCTTCAACGTGCTGCACAAGCACCACGCCTTCGCCGACATGGAATACACCGAAGACAAGGCCAAGATGGCCGAGTGGATGCCACTGATGATGCCGGGCCGTTCGCCGGACGAAGTGCTGGCCGCCACCCGCGTGATGAACGGCACCGACGTCAACTTCGGCGCCCTGACCAATCAGTTGCTCAAGCACCTGACCAGCGCTCCCGACACCCAGGTCAAATACTGCAAGCGTGTGACCGGCCTGAAGCGTAACGGCAGCGGCTGGACCGTCAGCATCAAGGACGTCAACAGCGGCAGCAGCCGTGAAGTCGACGCCAAATTCGTCTTCCTCGGTGCCGGTGGCGCGGCCCTGCCGCTGCTGCAGGCTTCGGGCATCGAAGAAAGCAAAGGCTTCGGCGGCTTCCCGATCAGTGGCCAGTGGCTGCGTTGCGACAACCCGGACGTGGTCAAGCACCACCAGGCCAAGGTCTACAGCCAGGCAGCAGTGGGTTCGCCACCAATGTCCGTGCCGCACCTGGACACCCGTGTAGTCGACGGCAAGAAATCCCTGCTGTTCGGGCCATACGCCGGTTTCACCACCAAGTTCCTCAAGCACGGTTCCTTCATGGACCTGCCGCTGTCGGTGCGCGCCGGCAACATCGGGCCGATGCTGGCGGTGGCGAAAAACAACATGGACCTGACCAAGTACCTGGTCAGCGAAGTGATGCAATCGATGGAGCAGCGCCTGGATTCCCTGCGCCGTTTCTACCCGGAGGCGAAAGCCGAAGACTGGCGTCTGGAAGTGGCTGGTCAGCGGGTACAGATCATCAAGAAAGACCCGAAAAAAGGCGGCATCCTGCAGTTCGGTACCGAACTGGTCGCGGCGAAAGACGGCTCCCTCGCCGCCCTGCTCGGCGCTTCCCCAGGTGCATCGGTGACCGTTTCGATCATGCTGGAACTGATCGAGAAATGCTTCCCGGCCAAGGCCAAGGGTGAGTGGGCTGCCAAACTGGCAGAGATTTTCCCGGCCCGCGAAAAAGTCCTGGAAACCGATGCTGCGCTGTATCGCAAGATCAACACGCAGAACAACATCGCGCTGGAACTGGTTGAAGAGAGCAGCGAGACCCCAAGCTTCGCTTGATCTCGCGGCATAAAAAACGCCCCGTACTCAGTGAGTGCGGGGCGTTTTTTATGGCCAACATTTAAAACATCGACCCTTGTGGCGAGGGAGCTTGCTCCCGCTGGGCTGCGCAGCGGCCCCAAAACCTTATGAGCGCTGCGCACTCAAGCGGGAGCAAGCTCCCTCGCCACAGAAATTGATGTTAGCGAACAATCAGCCGCGGGCTTTTTCGATCAACTCGATGTAGTCCGGAGCGTTGCGCTGATCCTTGATCAGGTCAACAAACGTCTGGCCCTGCTCATCCTTGCCATCCACGTCGTAACCGGCAGCCACGAAGAACGTCAGGAAGCGCTCGAAATCGTCGATGCGCAGGCCACGGTAGGCCTTGACCAGTTTGTGCAGCGAAGGCGAAGTGGCGTCGACCGGCTCGAAATCGAGGAACAGCTTGATCTGCTCATCGCCGATCTCGTCACCAATCACCTGTTTCTTATCTTTACGCATTGCCGACTCCAGCTCGCAGACATTACACGGGGCGGGCAGTTTACCCCTGCCCGGGCGCCGGGCTCAACGCGATCGAACGGCACCGGTGTGCAAATCGGCCCAGATATGGCCGTTGGCGTAACTGAGGAACTGCACATACACGGTGTCATTGCGCAGCAGGTCGATCACCACCCGGTATTGCGCCAGCGGGTAATACAGCGTCAGGGTTTTGCTCTTGTCATCGTAAACCGGTTTTTTCAGGCTTTTGCTTTCGCCATCGAAGTTGACCAATACCTGGGTGATGGACGCGCCCTTGTTCAGGGATTTGCCCTTGAGGCGGATCATCAGCGAAGAGGTCACCGGAATCGGTTGTTGATTGGACTGGCGTTGCGCGCCGACCACCACCGAATAGTCAGTGACCTGCAACAGTTGCTGCTGCTCGGGTTCGGCATCGCGCAGGGTCAGGTCGTCCGGCGGCAGAAATTGACTGTGCATCGGCGCCGGAGCGGCGGCCAGAGGCAAGCTGAGGGCCAACAACAGGGCGGCAAGGCTGCGGATCAGAAGGCGCATGACAGGCTCCGGAGGCGGGGCCGAGCACTCTAGCCGGGTTTTGCGCAGTCCTGCAAAGCAAAAAAGGTGCAGGTCGCGTTATCAGCGGCCTGCACCTTTTTTGTTCCAGCCTCGCATCAATCGAACTGCGCGCGCATCCACGCCTGGTATTCAGCCACACCGGCCTCGCCTTCCCGCGGGGCCCAGTGAGCAAGTTCGCCTTCACCGACCGGACGATAGGGGCCAGCCTTGCACTCGAACATCAAACTGTCGGCTTCCAGAACCACCAGACCATGGAAGACGCCCGTCGGCAGATCGACACCGACACACTCGCCACCGGCGTGCAGAACCTGCTTTTTCACCACGGCACCGGTTTCATCGAAGATCAGCAGACCCAGCCGGCCCTTGAGCACCAGCAGTGTTTCCGCCTTGTTCTCACCCAGATGCCGGTGCGGCGGAATATAAGTGCTCGGTTGCAAGCCCACGGCCATGCGATGGCACGCCTCTTCCATCTGGTGGAAGTTGTGGTGCTGACGCCCACGAGGGTTGGCCGCAGCTTTCTCGGCCAATTCAGCGAACAGCGTTTGATCAAGAAAGCCCGGCGTGTTCATGGATTACATCCCTTTGACGGCAAAAATCCCGTTGGCGTTGCGCCAGTAGCCTTTGTAGTCCATGCCGTAACCGAAGATGTAGCGGTCAACGCATGGCAGGCCGACGAAGTCTGCTTTCAGGTCTGGACGTGCCTTGCGGTCGTGGTCCTTGTCGATCAGCACGGCGGTGTGCACTTTGCGCGCGCCGGCGTGTTTGCAGAAATCGATGATCGCGCCCAGGGTGTGACCTTCGTCGAGGATGTCGTCGATGATCAGCACGTCGCGGTCGATGAACGAAACTTCCGGCTTGGCTTTCCAGAACAGGTCGCCGCCGCTGGTTTCGTTGCGATAACGGGTGGCGTGCAGGTAGGACGCTTCCAGCGGGAACTGCAGGTGAGTCAGCAGTTTGCCGGAGAAGATCAGACCGCCGTTCATCACGCAGAACACCACCGGGTTGCTGTCGGCCAGTTGTTCGTTGATTTGTGCACCGACGCGGGCGATGGCGGCCTCGACTTCAGATTCGGTGTACAGGCAGTCAGCCTCTCGCATGATTTGACGGATATGCTCGAGATCAGCGGACATTGGCGCTCTCCAAGGGGTGGCGGAATTCGGAAAAGCGGCCAAAGGTACGCATCCAGCACGGCCGAATCAAGCATTTGTGGACTAACGTACTGTATGTCCTATAGGACATCACCCTCGGATAGATTAATCTAGGCCGGTTTTTTTGCCCGCCGCCGGAGTTTTTCCATGCCCATCCTCGAGATCCGCCATCCGCTGATCCGCCATAAACTCGGCCTGATGCGCCGCGCTGACATCAGCACCAAGAATTTCCGTGAGCTTGCTCAGGAAGTCGGCGCCCTGTTGACCTATGAAGCTACAAAAGACCTGCCCCTGGAAACCTACGATATTCCAGGTTGGTGCGGCACCGTGTCGGTCGAGAAAATCGCCGGCAAGAAGATCACCGTCGTGCCAATCCTGCGCGCAGGTATCGGCATGCTGGAAGGCGTGCTGAGCCTGATCCCGGGTGCCAAGGTTTCCGCTGTGGGTGTCGCCCGCAACGAAGAAACCCTGCAAGCGCACACCTACCTGGAAAAACTGGTTCCGGAAATCAACGAACGCCTGGCGATGATCATCGACCCGATGCTCGCCACCGGCAGCTCCATGGTTGCGACCATCGACCTGCTGAAAAAGGCCGGTTGCAAGGACATCCGCGCGATGGTGCTGGTTGCCGCGCCGGAAGGCATTGCTGCCGTCGAGAAGGCTCACCCGGACGTGACCATCTATACCGCCTCTATCGATGAACGTCTGAACGAACACGGTTACATCATCCCAGGGCTTGGCGATGCCGGTGACAAGATCTTCGGCACCAAGCAGAAGGACGCGTGAGCATGCAGCAAGAGTTCAACGATCCGCTCTGGCGCACGGTGCTGTCCGGCGCCCAGATGCTGTTCGTGGCTTTCGGCGCCCTGGTGCTGATGCCGCTGATCACCGGCCTTGACCCGAACGTGGCACTGTTTACCGCAGGTCTGGGGACGATCCTGTTCCAGATCGTCACCGGGCGTCAGGTGCCGGTGTTTCTCGCGTCGAGCTTCGCTTTCATCACCCCGATCATTCTCGCCAAGGGTCAGTTCGGCCTCGCCGCGACCATGGGCGGCGTGATGGCGGCCGGTTTCGTCTACACCTTCCTCGGCCTGGCCGTGAAGATCAAAGGCACCGGTTTCATTGACCGTCTGCTGCCGCCAGTGGTGATTGGTCCGGTGATTATCTCCATCGGCCTGGCCATGGCACCGATTGCCGCAAACATGGCGATGGGCAAGGCTGGCGATGGTGCAGAACTGATCCACTACCAGACCGCGATGATGATCTCGATGCCGGCACTGCTGACCACGTTGATCGTGGCGGTGTTCGGCAAAGGCATCTTCCGTCTGGTGCCGATCATTTCCGGTGTGCTGGTCGGTTTTGCCATGTCGTTCTATTTCGGCGTGGTCGATACCGCGAAGATTGCGGCGGCGCCATGGTTCGCCCTGCCGCACTTCACCGCACCGGAGTTCAACTGGCAGGCGATCCTGTTCATCGTTCCAGTAGCCCTGGCGCCAGCGATCGAGCACATCGGCGGCGTGATTGCCGTCGGCAGCGTGACCGGCCGTGACTATCTGAAGAAGCCCGGTCTGCATCGCACCCTGCTCGGTGACGGTATCGCTACCACCGCCGCCGGCCTGTTTGGCGGCCCGCCGAACACCACCTACGCCGAAGTCACTGGCGCGGTGATGCTGACCAAGAACTACAACCCGAAAATCATGACCTGGGCGGCGATCTTTGCTATTACCCTGGCGTTCATCGGCAAGTTCGGCGCGCTGCTGCAAAGCATTCCGGTGCCGGTGATGGGCGGGATTCTTTGCCTGTTGTTCGGTTCGATCGCGGCGGTGGGCATGAACACCCTGATCCGTCACAAGATCGATCTGGGCGAAGCGCGCAATCTGGTGATCGTCTCGGTGACCCTGGTATTCGGTATCGGCGGTGTGCTGGTCGGCACCGGCACCGGTCCGGACGATTTCGGCCTCAAAGGCATCGCGCTGTGCGCGGTGGTGGCGATTGCGCTGAACCTGATTCTGCCGGGCAATGACAGCTGGAAGCACAAGAAGGCGGATGAGCCGCTGATCTAAAATCTGGCTTATTACCTGTGGCGAGGGAGCTTGCTCCCGCTTGACTGCGAAGCAGTCATAAACTCGGCAGATGCGGTATTGCTTTGAACCGCGTCCGCAGGGTTTGGGGCTGCTGCGCAGCCCAGCGGGAGCAAGCTCCCTCGCCACAACTGCTACAGGGCCAGCGGCGCTCGTTCGCAGAGGGTTGCCAACGCCTTCGCCCATTGCGGGTCGTCATTCAGGCACGGCACCAGCACCAACTCCTCGCCCCCCGCTTCGCGGAATTGCTCCTTGCCGCGATCGCCAATCTCTTCCAGCGTCTCGATGCAGTCGGCGACAAACGCCGGGCACATCACCAGAATCTTCTTCACGCCGCTTTTCGCCAGCTCATCGAGCCGCGCTTCGGTGTAGGGTTCGATCCACTTGGCCCGCCCCAGACGCGACTGAAACGACACCGACCATTTGCCCTCCGGCAAGCCCATGCGTTCGGCGAACAAGGCCGCCGTGCGCAGGCATTGGGCGCGGTAACAGGTCGCCAGCACGGCCGGCGAAGCGTTCTTGCAGCAGTCTTCGTTCTTGAAGCAGTGATTGCCGGTCGGGTCGAGCTTGGTCAGGTGTCGCTCGGGCAAGCCGTGGAAGCTCAGCAACAAGTGATCGTAGTCCTGCTGCAGATGCGGTTTCGCACTGGCGACCAAAGCGTCGAGGTATTCCGGCTGATCGTAAAACGGTTGCAGCACCGAAAGCTGAACACTGAGTTTGTGCTCGCGAATCACCCGCCTGGCTTCTTCGATCACCGTGGTGGTGGTGCTGTCGGCGAACTGTGGATAAAGCGGCGCAAGGGTAATGCGCTTGTGCCCGGCAGCGACCAATTGCAGCAACTTCGTCTCGATGGATGGCTCGCCATAACGCATCGCCAGTTCCACCGGGCCGTGGCTCCATTGCGCAGTGACCTGCTGTTGCAAACGACGGCTGAGCACCACCAGCGGCGAGCCCTCCTCCCACCAGATCGAGGCGTAGGCATGGGCCGATTGTTCGGGCCGCTTGATCAGAATCAGCGACACCAACAGACGCCGCACCGGCCATGGCAGGTCGATCACGTACGGGTCCATCAGAAATTGATTGAGGTAGCGGCGTACATCGGCCACCGAGGTGGAGGCCGGCGAACCCAGGTTGACCAGAAGCAAGGCGTGATCGGTCATGCATCGTCCTATTTCAAAGGCGGCCGGAGAGATCATCCAGGGCCGCGCGCAAATCCGTGAACTGGAAAGTGAAACCCGCTTCCAGCAAGCGTGCCGGCATGGCCCGTTGGCCGCCCAGCAACAACAATGACATTTCGCCAAGCCCGACTTTCAGCGCCAGGGCCGGCATTGGCATGAACGCCGGACGGTGCAGCACGCTGCCCAGCGTCTTGGCAAACTCGCGATTGCGCACCGGGTTGGGTGCGCAGGCATTATAAGGACCGCTCGCCTGATTGCGGTGCAGAAGAAAATCAATCAGGGCGATTTGGTCCTCGATATGAATCCACGGCATCCACTGCCGACCATTGCCCAGAGGCCCGCCCAGCCCGAGTTTGAACGGCAGCAACAGCCGCGACAAAAAGCCCCCCTCCGCCGACAGCACCAGCCCGGTGCGCACCAGCACCACGCGGACGCCCTGGGCTTCGGCTCGCTGGGCCGTTTCTTCCCAGGCAATGCACAACTGGCTGGCGAAATCGTCGATAACCGGCGGCGAATCTTCGGTCAGCTCGCGCTCACCGCCATCGCCATACCAGCCGATGGCCGAGCCGGAAATCAGCAACGCCGGCTTCTGCTCACGCGTTTCCAGCCAAGCCAGCAGGGTTTCGGTCAGGGTGATGCGGCTGCTCCACAACAGCGCCTTGCGCCGATGGGTCCATGGCCGATCGGCAATCGGCGCACCGGCCAGATTGATGATCGCGTCCAGCGGCTCGTCACCGAGGTCCTCCAGACGCGCGATGCCACGCACCTGTGCACCACAGATTTGCGCGACTTTTTCCGGACGCCGACTCCACACTGTCAGTTCATGCCCCTGCCCTGACCAGTGTCGGCAGAGCTGACGTCCTATCAAACCAGTACCGCCGGTCAGCAATATGCGCATGACATCTTCCTCGCGTGGCGTTTTACCCGGATCACTAGTCTATTTTTATAAGCAGGGATCTTTTCTATCGGGCAGGCTCTATTGTTTAACCATAGGCCAAGCTGTCAGATCGAGAACGCTAGAAGTTATACCAAAAAACAAAATTGTACAGGTTTCATTCACGGCGTAGTCTGTACAGAAAGGTAAACGAGGCCCCTATGACTGTACCTATCGCAATCATCGGCACCGGCATCGCCGGACTCTCCGCCGCCCAGGCGCTGACAGAGACCGGACATACCGTCCAACTCTTCGACAAAAGCCGAGGCAGTGGCGGGCGCATGTCGAGCAAACGCAGCGACGCCGGTTCACTGGACATGGGCGCGCAATATTTCACTGCCCGCGATCGGCGCTTCGTCACCGAGGTGCAACGCTGGCAAAGCCTGGGCTGGGTCGCCGAATGGCAACCGCAGCTCTACACCTATCAGGGCGGCCAGTTGAATCTGTCGCCGGACGAGCAGACCCGCTGGGTCGGCACGCCGCGTATGAGCGCCATTACCCGCGGTTTGCTCGATGGTCTGGAAGTGCACTTCGCCTGCCGCATCACCGAAGTCTTTCGCGGCGAAGAACACTGGCACCTGCAGGACGCCGAAGGCTTCACCCATGGCCCCTTCAGCCATGTCGTGATCGCCACCCCGGCGCCACAAGCCACCGCGTTGCTGGCTGCCGCACCGAAGCTCGCCGGCGCCGCCGCCGGAGTGAAAATGGACCCGACCTGGGCCGTCGCCCTCGCCTTCGACACGCCACTGGATACGCCGATCGAAGGTTGCTTCGTGCAGGACAGCCCGCTCGACTGGCTGGCGCGCAACCGCAGCAAACCTGGGCGCGACACGACGTGCGACACATGGGTGCTGCACGCCAGCAGTGCCTGGAGCCGGCAACACATCGACCTGTCCAAGGAAGCGGTGATCGAGCATCTGCACGGTGCGTTCGCCGAACTGCTGCACAGCGCCATGCCCGCCCCGACCTTCAGCCTCGCCCACCGCTGGCTCTACGCACGCCCGGCGAGCGGCCACGAATGGGGCACACTGGCCGATGCCGATCTGGGCCTGTACGCCTGCGGCGACTGGTGCCTGTCCGGACGCGTCGAAGGTGCCTGGCTCAGTGGTCAGGAAGCCGCGCGGCGTTTGCACGAGCATCTGCAGTGAACCGTATCAATCCGCGTAAATTGCTGCTGTCGAAGTGGACAGCAGCCCGCCCGCAAAACCGCGAAAAACATTTTCTGGTGACCGAGTTGTTCTGCGACGAGGAAGGCACGGTGCTGGAGATCGAGTTGCAGGCAGTGCTGACCAAACGCGCCGAACGCCTCGATTGGCAGACGCTGAAGAACAAAGATCACTGGCTATTGGGCTGGAAATAAACATCCTGCAGGAGTGAGCCTGCTAGCGAGGGCGTCGTTTCATTCAACACCAATGTTGGCTCACTCCTGCAGCGGATTGGGGAGTCCGCAAAAACTTATACAAACCATTTGACTTGTACACGCATGAATCTATGCTGTTAAAAGTTGTACAGGAATAACATCCTGTACAGGAATAGATTCGAGGTGTGCATGTCCGACCTTTCTGCTATCCGGCCCAAAATCGCCATCAGCGCCTGCCTGATGGGCGCCGAAGTGCGCTACAACGGCGGGCACAAGGAATCGCGGCTGTGCAGCCGCACCCTGGCCGAGCATTTCGAATTCGTCCCGGTATGTCCTGAAGTCGCGATCGGCCTGGGGATTCCTCGTGAGCCGATCCGCCTCGTGGGCAACCCGGACAATCCTGAGGCAGTCGGCACCGTCAACCCGGCGATCAACGTCACCCAGCCCTTGGCGGCCTACGGCGAGAAAATGGCCGCAGAGCTCACAGACATCTGCGGCTATATCTTCATGCAGCAATCGCCGTCCTGCGGTCTGGAACGGGTCAAGGTCTATCACGCCAACGGCGCACCGGTGAACGGCGGCGGACGTGGCATCTACGCTCAGGCGTTCTGTGCGCAACACCCGGATTTGCCCGTGGAAGAAGCCGGGCGCCTGAACGATCCGGTGCTGCGAGAAAACTTCATCACCCGCGTGCTCGCCTACAGCGAATGGCAACACGTGCTGAAACAAGGCCTGAGCCGTCGCGCACTCACCGAATTCCACTCGCGCTACAAATACCTGCTGATGGCCCACAACCCGGTGCAGTACAAAGCGCTGGGCAATCTGCTGGGCAACATGGGCAAGACCAATCCGGTCGAGCTGGGCCCGCGCTACTTCAGTGAGCTGATGGCAGCCTTGAAAAAATGCGCCACCCGCCGCACCCACAGCAATGTCCTGCAGCACATCAGCGGCTACCTGAAGCAAGCCCTCAGTGCCGAAGACAAACAGGAAGTGCAGCACATCATCGGCCAGTACCGTCACGGCATCGTACCGTTGGTGGTGCCGCTGACGCTGCTCAAGCATCACTTTCGCCAACACCCGGATCCTTACATTGCGCAGCAGGTTTACCTGCAGCCGCATCCGGAAAACCTCAGCCTGCGAAACGCCATTTAATGAACGACACACTCGACAGCAGCGCCCGGGAAGACCTGGGTGCAGACTTCAAGAAAGCCCTCGACGAGGGCTGGCTGCCCATCCGCGAAGTCGCGCGCCAGACCGGCGTCAACGCCATCACCCTGCGCGCCTGGGAGCGTCGTTACGGCTTGATCGTGCCGCAGCGAACACCCAAGGGCCATCGCCTGTACTCCAGCGAACACGTGCAGCGAATCCTGACCATCCTCACCTGGCTTAACCGCGGTGTGGCAGTGAGTCAGGTCAAGCCCCTGCTCGACACTCCGCAAGCCTTCGCCGAATCGGTGGAAAGTGACTGGCAACGCCTGCGTCAGGCCTTGCTCAGCGCCGTCACCCAGCTTGATGAACGCGATCTCGACGACAACATCAACCAGGCCATGGCGCTGTATCCGCCACGCACGCTGTGCGAGCAATTGCTGCTGCCGCTGCTGACAGAACTGGAGCAGCGCTGGCAGGGCCAGTTCGGTGCGCAGATGGAACGGGTGTTCTTTTATTCGTGGTTGCGCAGCAAATTCGGTGCGCGCATCTACCATAACAACCGACAGCTGCACACCGCGCCGCTATTGTTGATCAATCACTCCGACCTGCCACTGGAACCGCACCTGTGGCTGTGCGCGTGGCTGATCAGCAGTGCCGATTGCCCGGTGCAAGTATTCGACTGGCCGCTACCGGCCGGAGAACTGGCACTGGCGGTCGAGCACCTGCAGGCACGTTGCGTACTGCTGTATTCCAGTAAAGCCATGAACCTGGCGCAGCTGCCAAAACTGCTGAATGGCGTCAGTGCTCCAAAAATGCTGGTCGGACCAACGGTATGCATCCACCAGACCGAGTTGTCCGTAAGAACAACTGAAATCGCTGATTTGTTCCTGGCTGAAGATTCGCTCTCGGCACACCAGGCACTCGTTCAGCGCGGGCTGATTTAATGGACACCGCCATGCAATTGATCTGGCTGCGCAGCGACTTGCGCCAACATGACAACACTGCCCTCGAGGCTGCCGCTGCGCGCGGCCCGACGGTGGCCGTGTATCTGTTGAGTCCGCAGCAATGGCTGGAGCATGACGATGCCGCGTGCAAGGTCGATTTCTGGCTGCGCAATCTGCGTGAACTGAGCGCCGCCCTCGGCGAGCTGAACATCCCGTTGCTGATCCGCACGGCTGCCCATTGGGATCAGGCCCCGGCGGTGCTGCTCGACCTGTGCGTGCGTTTGAATATCCAGGCGGTGCACGTCAACGAAGAGTACGGCATTCACGAAAGCCGTCGCGACGCAGCGGTGGCCGTGAGCCTGAAGACCAAAGGCATCGCCTTCCACAGTTACCTTGATCAGCTGCTGTTCAAGCCCGGTACGGTCCTGACCAAGACCGAGACTTATTTCCAGGTATTCAGCCAGTTTCGCAAGGTCTGTTACGAACGCCTGCACCGCTCAATACCCGCGTTGGTCAAGACGCCGGGCAAACAGGCGAAGCTGAAAATCGACAGCGATCCGGTACCGGCATCCGTCGAGGGTTTTGCAACGCCTGGCGAGTCCTTGCGCGCACTGTGGCCGGCCGGCGAACAGGAAGCCCGGCGTCGCCTCGATACCTTTGCCGATGCGCAGATCGACTACTACCAGAGCGAGCGCGACTTTCCGGCCAAGCCCGGCACCAGCCAACTCTCGGCCTATCTGGCCGCCGGGGTGATCTCGCCGCGTCAGTGTCTGCACGCCGCGCTGCAAAGCAATCAGGGCGAGTTCGACAGCGGCAAGGTCGGCGCCGTGACCTGGATCAACGAGCTGCTGTGGCGCGAGTTCTACAAGCACATTCTGGTCGGTTATCCACGGGTCTCGCGTCATCGCGCCTTTCGCCCGGAAACCGAAGCCCTGGCCTGGCGTAACGCGCCCGAGGATCTGGCCGCGTGGCAAGAGGCGCGCACCGGTTTGCCGATCATCGACGCGGCCATGCGCCAACTGCTGGAAACCGGCTGGATGCACAACCGCCTGCGCATGGTGGTGGCGATGTTCCTGACGAAAAACCTGCTGATCGACTGGCGTGAAGGCGAACGTTTCTTCATGCGACATTTGATCGACGGCGATCTGGCGGCGAACAACGGCGGCTGGCAGTGGAGCTCTTCGACCGGTACCGATTCGGCACCGTACTTCCGCATTTTCAACCCGCTGAGCCAATCGGAAAAATTCGACAGCGAAGGCCTGTTCATCAAGCACTGGCTGCCTGAGCTGGCCGGGCTGAACAAGAAAGAAGTGCACAACCCGGCCAGTGCCGGCGGGCTGTTCGGCATCGCAGACTATCCGTCGCCGATCGTCAATCTTGGGGCCTCACGGGAACGGGCGCTGGCCGCCTTCAAGAACCTGCCCGCGCGTGCGTCCACGGGAGAGTTCCATGAGTGAATTCCTGCGCCGCTTCGCCCGCCAGTTTGCCGAGTTGGACAAGGACAACCTGCAACGCCTGGGCGAGCTGTACAGCGACGACATTCATTTCACCGACCCGCTGCATGAAGTCCAGGGCCTGACGCAACTGCGGCATTACTTCAGCGAGCTGTACGCCAACGTCAGCGAACTACGCTTCGACTTCCACGGATTCGACCAGACCGGCGACGGTGAAGGTTACTTGCGCTGGGTCATGAGTTACCGCCACCCGCGGCTGGCGGGTGGCCAAATGATTCGCGTGGCCGGGTGCTCGCACCTGTTGTGGCGCGACAAGGTTTATCGCCACCGGGATTACTTCGATGCCGGGGCACTGCTTTATGAACATTTACCCGTATTGGGCCGGGTGATCGCTTGGCTGAAAAGGAGAATGGGATGAGTCGTACAGCTCCACGGCGGTATTGGCTGACCGGTGCCAGCAGTGGCATCGGTGCAGCGCTGGCCGAAGATATTTTGAAAAGCGGTGCGCACCTGGCTGTCAGTTCGCGGCAGACGGCGCCGCTAAAAGTGTTGTCGCAACGCTACCCGGGGCAAGTGCTGGTGGTCGCGGGCGATTTGACCAACAGTCAGACCGTGCGCGAGATCGGCCAGCAGATCGAGCAGGAGTGGGGCTCGCTCGACAGCGTGATCCTCAATGCCGGCACCTGCGAGTACGTCGACGCCCGGCAGTTCGACGCCTCGATCATCGAACACGTGGTGCGCACCAATCTGCTCGCCAGCAGCTATTGCATCGAGGCCGCCCTGCCGCTGCTGCGCAAAGGCACCGCGCCGCATCTGGTGGGAATGGCCAGCTCCGTGACCTACCTGCCGCTGCCCCGGGCCGAAGCCTATGGCGCGTCGAAAGCCGGGCTGCGTTACCTGTTTGAATCGCTGCGTATTGATCTGGCGGAAGAGGGCATTGAAGTCACCATCATCAGCCCGGGCTTTGTCGAAACGCCGCTGACGGCCAAAAACGATTTCCCGATGCCATTGAGCTGGCCTGTGGATAAAGCCGCCCGGCACATTTTCGCCAAGCTCAAGGATCGCCCTCTGGAAATCGCCTTTCCAGCACTGTTCATGGCGGGACTGTGGCCTCTGTCGAAATTGCCGGCGCGCCTGCAACTGGCGATCGGCAAGCGCATGGTGCGCAGCAACCCACCGCTGCGGGATCCACTATGAAAATCGCCATTGTCGGCAGCGGGATCGCAGGCCTGACCTGCGCCTACCTGCTCAACCGCCGACATGAAATCACGGTATTCGAGGCCAGCGACTGGGTCGGCGGCCACACGCACACCGTGCAGGTGACCGTCGATGGCCGCGAATACAACGTGGACACCGGTTTCATCGTGTTCAACGACTGGACCTACCCGAACTTCATCCGTTTGCTCGGCCAGCTCGGCGTGTCGTTCAAACCCACCGAAATGAGCTTTTCGGTGACCGATCCGGACACCGGCCTGGAATACAACGGCAATAACCTCAACAGCCTGTTTGCCCAGCGGCGCAACCTGCTGTCGCCGGGTTTCTGGGGCATGTTGCGCGACATCCTGCGCTTCAATAAAGAAGCCCAGCGCGACCTCGCCGAACAGCGCATCGCCGCCGACACCACCCTCGACGATTACCTCAAGGCCGGCGGCTACGGCGAACGTTTCATCCTGCATTACATCGTGCCGATGGGGTCGGCGATCTGGTCGATGCCGATGGCCGAGATGCTCAATTTTCCGCTGCAGTTCTTTGTGCGTTTCTTCAAGAACCATGGCCTGCTGTCGGTCAGCGATCGCCCGCAATGGCAGGTGATCGAGGGCGGTTCCAGCGCCTACGTTGCGCCACTGACGGCGGCGTTCAATGACAAGATTCGCCTTAACTGCCCGGTGACCCGCATCGACCGTGACGAACACGGCGTGGTGATCCACAGCCCGGCCGGCATCGAGCGTTTCGATAAAGTCGTGCTTGCCTGCCACAGCGACCAGGCCCTGCAACTGTTGGCCGACCCGAGTCAGGCAGAACGTACGATCCTCGGCGCCCTGCCGTATGCCGATAACGAAGTGGTGTTGCACACCGATACCCGCCTGCTGCCGACCCGCAAACTCGCCTGGGCCAGCTGGAACTATCGGCTGAATGGCGCCGGCCACACCCACGCCGCCGTCACCTACGACATGAACATCCTGCAAGGGATCAAGAGCGATACCACCTTCTGCGTCAGCCTCAATCAGAGCGCCGGCATCAGCCCGTTCAAGGTGCTCGCCAAATACACCTACGCCCACCCGCAATTCAGCCTCGCGGCGGCCGCAGCGCAGAATCGTTGGGCCGAGCTGGATGGCGAACAGCACACCCACTATTGCGGTGCCTATTGGGCCAACGGTTTCCATGAGGACGGCGTGGTCAGTGCATTGCGTGTGGCGGCCGCGTTCGGGGAAAACTTATGAACAGCGCCCTGTACAGCGGCTGGATCGGCCATCGACGCTTTGCGCCCAGACGCCATGAGTTCCGCTACCGGATCGGTCTGCTGTACCTCGATCTGGCCGAGCAGGACGCCGTGTTCGGGCTATCGAAACTCGCCAGCCGCAGCCGCTTTGCGCCCTTTTCGTTTCGCGAAACCGACTACCTGAAAACCTTCACCGGCAGCGGCATGCGCCTGATCGATGCGGTGCGCCAACAGGTCGGTGCCGCCCTCGGTCATGAGCCGCAAGGCGCGGTCTGCGTGTTGACCCAACCGCGCAGTTGGGGTCTGGCCTTCAATCCGGTGAGTTTCTTTTATTGCCATGAAGCCGATGGGCAGCTGGCGGCGATTCTCTGCGAGGTGACCAACACCCCGTGGCGCGAGCGTTACCACTACGTGTTGCCGGCCCGTGCACCGGTCGATCTGCAGGACTTTCACCAGCATTTCGCGGTGGCCAAGGCCTTTCACGTCTCGCCGTTCCTGCCGCGCGATCTTGAATACCGCATGAGTTTCAGCCCGGCCGCGCAAACCCTCGGCGTACACATGGCCGACTGGCAAGGCGAGCAGAAACTGTTCGACGCCACGCTCAACTTGCAGCGCGAGCCCCTCGACCGTCGCAGCCTGCATCGCTACTTGTGGCGTTTTCCGTGGATGACCGCGAAAACCTGCCTGGCGATTTATTGGCAGGCCGTGCGTCTGTTGCTCAAGCGTGCTCCGATTTTTGCTCATCAGGCTGCCGACGGCAGCTTTCAAATCGCCACTGTGCCTCCCAAGGAGCACCGCCATGAAATCCTCTAGCCTGTCGGTCAGTCGCCTCAGCACCAACGGTTTGACCGGTTCGCTGCTTCGTCGCGGCGTCTTGCGGCAACTCAGTCAACTCAAAAACGGGCAATTGCTGGTAGTCGAGGACGGCGAGCGGTTGATGTTCGGCACGCCTGGCAGCCACCTGCTTGGCGAAATCCATGTGCAGGATGCAGCGGTCTGGGGGATGGTGGCCGGCAACGGATCGATTGGCGCTGGCGAAGCCTTTATCCACGGTTACTGGAGTTCGCCGGACCTGACAGCCGTGGTTCGCGTATTCGTCAGCAACCTCGACGTGCTCGACGCCATGGAACGCGGTCTGGCGCGCCTGAGCCGGCCACTGGTGCAAGGCCTGCACTGGCTCAATCGCAACACGCGCAAGGGTTCGCAGAAAAACATCGCCGCGCATTACGACCTCGGCAACGACCTGTTCGAACAATTTCTCGACCCGACCATGATGTATTCGGCCGCGCAGTTCCTCACCCCTGAAGACACGCTGGAACAGGCACAACTGAACAAGCTGGAACGGATCTGCCAGAAGCTCGCCCTCAAGCCCAGCGACCACCTGCTGGAAATCGGCACGGGTTGGGGCAGCATGGCGATCTACGCGGCGCAGCATTACGGCTGCCGCGTCACCACCACCACCCTGTCGAAAGAGCAGTACGCATTTACCGCCCAGCGCGTAGAGGCACTGGGCTTGCAGGATCGGGTGACGCTGCTGCTCAAGGACTACCGCGACCTCACCGGCGAATACGACAAACTGGTGTCGATCGAGATGATCGAAGCAGTCGGCCATCGCTTCCTGCCGACCTATTTCAAGCAATGCGCGCAACTGCTCAAGAGCAACGGCTTGATGCTGTTGCAGGCGATCACCATCCGCGAGCAGCGCTATGAACAAGCCCGGCGCAGCGTCGACTTCATCCAGCGCTACATCTTCCCCGGAGGCGCCCTGCCCTGCGTGCAGAAGATGCTGGAAATCGTCGGCCGCGAGACCGACATGAACCTGCTGCACATGGAAGACTTCGGCCTGCATTACGCCCGCACCCTGCGCCTGTGGCACGAAAACTTTCGCCGTGCCCACGGGCGCCTGACTGAGCTGGGTTACGACGATTACTTCCTGCGGTTGTGGGAGTTTTACCTGTGCTACTGCGAAGGCGGGTTCCTGGAGCGCACCATCGGTACCGCGCAACTGGTCCTGGCCAAACCGGCGGCGATGCCGGCGCCGCTGCTCGGGCGCTTCGATGCCTGAACGACTGGCCAATGCCGTGCTGTTCCAGGTCGGCTGGCTGGCCTGCGTGATCGGCGGCAACAGCCTGTGGCTGCTGTTGGCACTGGCGGTGCTGGTGATCCATCTGGGCTGGATCAGCAGTTGGGCGGCGGAAGGTCGCTTGATCCTCAGCGTGGTGCTTGTCGGCACGGCGGTGGACAGCGTGTTGCGGGCCGCCGGGGTGTTCGCGTTTGAGGATCCGTCACCGCTGATTCCACTGTGGCTGATGCTGCTCTGGGCCCTGCTCGCGACCACGTTGCGCCACTGCCTGCAATGGAGCGCCCGGCCGTGGTGGCTGGCCAGCGTACTCGGTGCAGTGGGCGGTGCCGTGTCGTACTACGGGGGCGGACAGTTGGCCGGGGTGCAATTTCCCTACGGCGAATGGCCGACCCTGATCGGCATCGGTCTGCTATGGGCGCTGCTGTTTCCGTTGTTGCATTACATGGCCCGGCGCCTGAGCCACTGAGCGTCTGTCAGGGCTTTCACACAGTCACCGGCCACTGCCTTACACTGCCGCCATGAAAACCATTGCCCACCATCAAATCGACGAACCCGCAGTCACCTGCTCGACCTGCGCCGCTTGTTGCTGTCAGCTTGAAGTGATGCTGATCACCGATACCGGCGTGCCTGAGCGCTTTATCGATACCGATGAATGGGGCGGTGAAGTCATGCTGCGTCTGGACGACGGCTGGTGTGCGGCGCTGGATCGCGACAGCATGATGTGCACGATCTACGAGAAACGTCCGCTGATCTGCCGGGAGTTCGAGATGGGCGCCCCGGAGTGCCTTGAAGAGCGCAAAGGAATTGCCACGGCGTACCGCTGATCTTGCAACACCACAAACCAATGTGGGAGCGAGCCTGCTCTCGAAGGTGGTGTATCAGCCAACATCAATAGTGACTGAAACTCCGCTTTCGCGAGCAGGCTCGCTCCCACAAAGGTCAGGTGTGTAGCTTTTACAGCGGCATCGTGTAATGCAGCGCGTAACTTTCTACACCGTCGTTGTTACTGCTCAGGCCGGCGTTGGAATAGTGCGTCGCACGGATACCGACTTCATGCCCACCAGTGAAACGCAGGCCAAAACCGATACGGTCTTCAAACTGAAAGGAACCGCCAATGTTGTTGCTTTCATACTTGGTGTTGGAGAACGCTGCTACACCAATCCCCGCTTCAACATACGGTTTGACCGACTGACCGGCAAACTCGTAGACGAACACCGGCGAGAACGACAAGCTGTTGTTGCTCGACGTCTTGTCGCCTTCCCAATACGTGTAAGCGCCGCTCCAGTAACCGGTCACACGACCGACATCACTTTGCAGCCAGCTCTGATCCCAGTCGAAATTCATGCCCAGGCGATAAGTCATTGTCGAATCGCTGGTTGCACCCACTGCAAACTCAACGCCTGCGGCTTGTGCGGTAAAACTTTGCCCCATTAGTGCAGCCGCAATCGCGGCCAAGCAGAATAGTCGCTTCACTTTGAAACTTCCTTTTCCGGAACGATCGTTTGGTTTTCTAGTAAACCCAGCGGTATAGAAATCAGCGCTTGAGAAGAAGTTCAGCTGACTTTTTAGATATTTCACATTTTTTTTACAAGCTGAATCTTTCAACGTCACCGGCGACTTGGCCCAGCAGGGGCAGGGTGTTGCGGAAGAACTGAGGATCGGCACTGGTCCAGAATCTGACCGGTCGGTTCGGCCCCGCGGCGAGCAGATCACGTTCGGCCAGCAACCGCTGCAGTTGCCGCGCCACAGCCGCGCCAGTGTCGATCAGGCTGATGCTTTCGGGGAGCATCGACTTGAGCATCGGCTTGAGAAACGGATAGTGGGTGCAGCCGAGGATGATCGTGTCGCAACCATTGGCCAGCAGCGGCTCGACATAGTGCTGCAGCAATGCGCGCAACTCGGCGCTGTGCAGATCACCGCTTTCAATCAGCTCCACCAGACCAGGACACGGCTGGGTGATGACCCGCACATCGGTGGCGAAGCGGTCGAGCAACGCGGTGAACTTGGCACTCTGCAACGTGCCGGTGGTGGCGAGCACCCCGACCACACCGCTGCGGGTCGCGGCAGCGGCGGGTTTGACCGCCGGCTCCATGCCAACGATTGGCCAGTCAGGGAAATCCCGGCGCAGGTCGGCGACAGCGGCCACCGTGGCGGTGTTGCAGGCGATCACCAAGGCCTTGGCGCCCTGCTCGCGGAAGAATCCGGCCATCACGTTACAGCGCAGGCGGATGAACTCGGGGGATTTCTCACCGTAGGGAATGTGCCCGCAATCGGCGAAATACAGCAGGGATTCATGGGGCAGCAAACGCTGGATCTCGGCCAGTACCGACAAGCCGCCGACACCGGAATCGAACACCGCGATTGGTGCCTCACGCATGCTGCGAACCACAAACGCTGCAGCCCGGGTCGCGCTTGACCCGCAATTCACGGAAGCGTGAACCCAAGGCATCGATCAGCAGCAAGCGGCCGACCAGTGGCTCGCCGAAACCGACCAGCACCTTCAGCGCTTCCAGCGCTTGCAGACTGCCGACCAGCCCTACCAACGGCCCGACCACACCGGCTTCGCTGCAAGTCAGCTCGGCCTCGCTGCCATGCCCGTACAAGCAGTGGTAGCACGGACTTTCCGGGCGACGCGGGTCGAACACCGACAACTGCCCTTCCAGACGAATTGCCGCACCGCTGACCAACGGTTTGCACGCCGCGACGCAAGCGGCATTCACCGCTTCGCGGGTGGAAAAATTGTCGGAGCAGTCGAGCACCAGGTCCACTGCGGCAACGGCGGCGGCCAGCGAGTCTTCGTCCAGCGCCTGACGATGGGCAACCAGTTGAATCTCGGGATTGATCGCGCCCAGGCGCTTGAGCGCCGAGTCGACCTTGCTCATGCCGACGCTGTCAGTGTCATGGATGATCTGGCGCTGCAGGTTGGTCAGGTCGACCGTGTCGAAATCCGCCAGGTGCAGCTCACCGACACCCGCCGCCGCCAGATACAGCGCAACCGGCGCGCCGAGTCCGCCAAGGCCGACAATCAACACGCGGCTGTCCTTGAGCTTCAGTTGCCCATCGATGTCGATGTGTTGCAGCAGAATCTGCCGGCTGTAGCGCAGCAACTCCTGATCATTCAGCACGGCAGGCGCCCCAGGCTGATCCGTTGATGGCCGCCCAGATCGGTACGGCTGTGGACTTCTTCGAAACCGCGAGTAAGCAACAGATCACGCACGGCCTCGGCTTGATCATAGCCGTGTTCGAGCATCAGCCAGCCAGCGGCTTCAAGATGCTCCGGAGCCTGGGCGACAATCAGGCGCAGATCGTCGAGCCCGTCGACACCGGCGACCAGTGCACTGGCCGGCTCGAAGCGCACATCGCCTTCGACCAGATGCGGGTCGGTGGCGGCGATGTACGGCGGGTTGCTGATGATCAGATTGAAACGCTGGCCTGCGAGGGCGCTGAACCAGTGACTGCTCAACACCGTGGCGTTGCTCAGGTTCAGGCGCTGGCGATTGCGCTCGGCGAGGGCCACGGCTTCGAGCACGCGATCCACCGCCGTGACCTGCCACGCCGGGCGTTCGCTGGCCAGGGCCAGGGCGATCGCGCCGCTGCCCGTGCCCAGGTCGAGGACGCTTGCCGGGGTTGCCGCCAGCAATTCCAGTGCAGCTTCGACCAGCAATTCGGTGTCCGGACGCGGGATCAGGGTGTGCGGCGCGACTTCCAGGTCGAGCTTCCAGAAACCTTGCTGACCGAGGATGTAAGCCACCGGCTCACCGCTGCGACGTCGCTGCAGATACTCGGTAAAAACCAGCACCGCTTCGCTGGGCACAATGCGCTCGGGCCAGGTGTGCAGGAAGCTGCGCGGCTTGCCCAGCGCCGCCGCCAGCAGCAACTCGGCATCCAGGCGCGCGGTGGGCGAGTCCGGCAGTTCGGCGGCGCGCAACAAGCTGGCAATGATGGTCATTTATTCACCTATCGCCGCAAGTTGGTCGGCCTGGTACTCGGCCAGCAAAGGCTCGATCACCGCGTCAACGCCACCGGCAAGAATTTCGTCGAGGGAGTACAGGGTCAGGTTGACGCGATGGTCAGTGACCCGGCCCTGGGCAAAGTTGTAGGTGCGGATGCGCTCGGAGCGATCGCCGGAACCCACCAGCAGCTTGCGCTCGCTGGCAATCGCGTTGGCCGCTGCGGCGGTCTGCTGATCGTTGAGCTTGGCCGACAGCCAGGCCATCGCCCGCGCACGGTTCTTGTGCTGGGAACGTTCTTCCTGGCACTCGACGACGATTCCGGTCGGCAAGTGAGTGATGCGGATCGCCGAGTCGGTCTTGTTCACGTGCTGACCACCGGCCCCGGAGGAGCGGTAGGTGTCGACGCGCAAGTCCGCCGGGTTGATCTCGATCGTTTCCTGCTCGTCCGGCTCCGGCAACACCGCCACGGTGCACGCCGAGGTGTGGATGCGGCCCTGGGATTCGGTGGCCGGTACACGCTGAACGCGGTGCGCGCCGGACTCGAACTTCAGCTTGCCGTAGACATTGTCGCCTTCGACCCGGGCAATGACTTCTTTATAGCCGCCGTGCTCGCCCTCGTTCTCCGAGAGAATTTCCACACGCCAGCCACGGCGCTCGGCGTAACGCGAATACATGCGGAACAGGTCGCCGGAGAAGATCGCCGCCTCGTCACCACCGGTGCCGGCGCGGATTTCGAGGAACACGTTGCGCCCGTCGTTCGGATCTTTGGGCAGCAACATGCGTTGCAGGTCGGATTCCAGCGTGATCAGCAGTTCTTTGGCTTCGCGGACTTCTTCCACGGCCATTTCGCGCATGTCCGGGTCGCTGTCCTTGAGCAGCGCCTGGGCGCCTTCAAGATCGCTTTGCACGCTGAGCAGCTTTTTATAGGCGGCGACGACCGGCTCAACTTCGGCGTATTCCTTGGAATAGGCGCGGAACTTGGCCTGATCGGAAATGACTTCGGCGTCGCCGAGCAGCGCGGTCAGTTCCTCGAAACGGTCCTGGAGGATGTCCAGCTTGTTGAGCAGTGACGCTTTCATTGCGGTTTTTTATCCGAAAAACTATCCGGTGAGCCCTCGAGGGCAAAGAGTTCCTGGGCCATGGCCAGCGCATCGAGGCGGCCTTCGGCAGAAAGCTTTTTCAGTTGCACGCTAGGCGCATGCAGCAGTTTATTGGTCAGGCCACGGGCCAGTTGCCCGAGCACCTCTTCGGCGTTGCCGCCGTTGGCCAGCAGACGCAGGGCTTTTTGCAGCTCCTCGTCGCGCAGGCGTTCACTCTGTTGCCGATAGGCCTTGAGCACATCGACCGCCGCCAGTTCGCGCAGGCGCACCATGAAATCGTCGGCGCCGACCGAAACCATCTCCTCCGCCGCCTGGGCTGCGCCCTGCCGGCTCTTGAGGTTTTCAGCGACCACTTCGTGCAGATCGTCGACGCTATAGAGGTAAACGTCGTCGAGCTCGCCGACTTCCGGCTCGATATCCCGCGGTACGGCGATGTCGACCATGAAGATCGGCTTGTGCTTGCGCTGCTTCAGCGCGCTTTCGACCGCGCCCTTGCCGAGAATCGGCAACTGGCTGGCGGTCGAACTGATCACGATATCGCTGCGCACCAGCTCCGCCGGAATGTCCGAGAGCAACACCGCATGCGCGCCGAACTGCTCGGCCAGCAGACTGGCGCGCTCCAGCGTACGGTTGGCAACCACGATGCGCTTGACCCCCAGCTCATGCAAATGGCGGGCGACCAGGGTGATGGTCTCGCCGGCGCCGATCAGCAGCGCCTGACTGCGTTGCAGGTCGCTGAAAATCTGCTTGGCCAGACTGACCGCGGCAAACGCCACAGACACCGGGTTTTCGCCGATGGCGGTGTCGGTGCGCACCTGCTTGGCGGCATTGAACGTCGCTTGAAACAGGCGCCCCAGCAGCGGGCCGATGGTGCCGGCCTCGCGGGCCACGGCGTAGGCCGATTTCATCTGCCCGAGGATCTGCGGTTCGCCCAGCACCAGCGAGTCGAGCCCGGAGGCGACGCGCATCATGTGACGAACTGCCGCATCATCTTCGTGCACATAAGCACTGGCGCGCAGCTCATCGAGGCTTAAATGGTGATAATCAGCCAGCCAGCGCAGGACCAGATCAGCAGAAACCTGATCCTGTTCTATATAAAGCTCACTGCGATTGCAGGTGGAGAGGATCGCAGCTTCGCGGCTGTCGGTGAGTCGGCAGAGCTGCTGCAAGGCCTCCACCAGCTGCTCAGGGGTAAAGGCCACGCGCTCGCGGACGTCTACTGAAGCAGTCTTGTGGTTAATACCGAGTGCAAGGAAGGCCATTCATGGTCGCTGATGGTGACGTGAAGCCGGCAATTGTCCTACTTCGTCAGATTCAGAACAACTATTGGATATCTATCGCCCTTATTGTATCCACTGCCTGCTGCGATCCATTCTCGTTCATGTACACATCGCCCCCGTAGAAGCTGCCGCAGGCGGCGATCTTTTGATTCTGGTTTTTGCGGATCAGAAGCCAGATCAAAAGCTCGCAGCCTGCGGCAGCTCCTGCACGGGATAGCGTAAATTGCCTGAGCGGTTATGTTTGGCCGAAGGCTTGTGTCATGATGATCCGACCGCAGGTTAGTCGTCCTCTTCCTATATGAATAGATCTTCCGCGTTGCTCCTTGCTTTTGTCTTCCTCAGCGGCTGCCAGGCCATGGCACCCGTGTCGCCGGACGGTACCCCGCCGGTCGAAGACACCACGCCCACGCCTGAAAAGCCCAAGGTTTACAGCTCGTTCAGCGAGGAAACCGTTTTCAGCCTGTTGAGCGCCGAACTCGCCGGCCAGCGCAATCGTTTCGACATTGCCCTGGACAACTACGTGACCCAGGCCATCAATACCCAGGATCCGGGCGTTTCCGAGCGCGCGTTCCGCATCGCCGAGTACCTGGGCGCCGACCAGCCTGCGCTGGACACCGCACTGATCTGGGCAAGAAACGCCCCGGACGACCTCGAAGCGCAACGCGCCGCCGCCGTGCAACTGGCCCGCGCCGGGCGTTATGACGACTCCATGGTCTATATGGAGAAAGTCCTGCAGGGCAAGGGCGACACCCATTTCGATTTCCTCGCGCTGTCGGCCGCCGACACCGATCAGGAAACCCGCAACGGCCTGATGAAAAGTTTCGATCGCCTGCTGCAGCGCCACCCAAAGAACAGCCAGCTGATTTTCGGCAAGGCCCTGCTGCTGCAACAGGACGGCGACAACAAGGCCGCACTGACCCTGCTCGAAGACAACCCGCCGGAAGACGGCGAGATCGCTCCGATCCTGCTGCGCGCCCGTCTGCTGCAAACCATGAATCGTGGCGACGAAGCCCTGCCGCTGCTGCGCAAAAACATCAAGAAGTACCCGGAGGACAAGCGCCTGCGCCTGACCTATGCGCGCACGCTGGTCGAACAGGACCGGATGGACGACGCCAAGGTCGAGTTCTCCACCCTCGTTCAGCAATACCCGGAAGACGACGAACTGCGTTACTCGCTGGCACTCGTGTGCCTGGAAGCCAAGGCCTGGGACGAGGCCAAGGGTTACCTGGAAGACCTGATCGCCCGGGAAAGCCACGTCGATTCGGCGCACCTGAACCTCGGTCGCATCGCCGAAGAACGCAACGACCCGCAGGGCGCGCTGATCGAATACGCGCAGGTGGGCCCAGGCAATGACTATCTGCCGGCGCAGTTGCGTCAGGCCGACATTCTGATGAACAACGGCAAGACCGCCGAAGCGCAAAGCAAACTGGCGACCGAGCGCGATGCGCAACCGGATTATGCGATCCAGCTGTACCTGATCGAATCCGAAACCCTGTCGGCCAACAAACAGGACGACAAGGCCTGGAAAGTCTTGCAGCAAGCCCTGCTGCAATACCCCGACGACCTGAATCTGCTCTATACCCGGGCCATGCTCGCGGAAAAACGCAATGACCTGGGGCAGATGGAAAAAGACCTGCGCCTGATCATCAAGCGCGATCCGGACAACGCCATGGCGCTCAACGCCCTGGGTTACACCCTGTCCGATCGCACCACCCGCTACGCGGAAGCCAAGGATCTGATCGAACAGGCGCACCGGATCAACCCGGAAGACCCTGCCGTGCTCGACAGCCTTGGCTGGGTCAACTTCCGCATGGGCAATCTGGACGATGCCGAGAAATACCTGCGCCAGGCGCTGGAGCGTTTCCCGGACCACGAAGTTGCCGCGCACCTGGGCGAAGTCCTGTGGGCCAAGGGCAATCAGCGTGAAGCCAAACAAATCTGGGGCAAGTTCCTCAAGGATCAGCCCGACAGCACTATCCTGCGCAGCACCATCAAGCGCCTGACCGGATCCGAGACTCTTTAACTCATGTTTTTGCGCCACGTTATTGTTTTCAGCTTCATCGCCCTGCTCGCCGGTTGCGCGGGCTTCGGCGCTCGCGAATCGGTCGAGGGCCACGGCAGTCCGGCTCAATGGGCCGCGAACAAGCAGCAGCTGACCGGCCTCGACGGCTGGCAGATCGACGGCAAGATCGGTATTCGCGCGCCGAAAGATTCCGGCAGCGGCACGCTGTTCTGGCTGCAGCGTCAGGATTACTACGACATTCGCCTGTCCGGCCCGCTGGGTCGTGGCGCTGCGCGTCTGACCGGGCGTCCGGGCAAGGTTTCGCTGGAAGTTGCCAACCAGGGCCGCTATGACGCCGAGTCGCCAGAAGCGCTGCTCGAAGAGCAACTCGGCTGGAAACTGCCGGTGTCCAATCTGGCCTGGTGGGTTCGTGGCCTGCCTGCGCCAAGCAGCAAAAGCCGCTTGTCCCTCGATAACAACAGTCGCCTGGCCAACCTGGAACAGGATGGCTGGCAGGTCGAGTACCTCAGCTACGCCGAGCAAAACGGTTACTGGCTGCCCGAGCGGATCAAACTGCACGGCACCGATCTGGACGTGACGCTGGTGATCAAGACCTGGCAGCCGCGCAAGCTGGGGCAATAAGCATGAGCGCTCCACGCCTGACGCTGCCGTCGCCAGCCAAGCTCAATCTGATGTTGCATATTCTCGGTCGTCGCGAAGATGGCTATCACGAACTGCAGACCATTTTTCAGTTCGTCGATTACGGCGACGACATCACCTTCGCCGTGCGCGATGACGGCGTGATCCAGTTGCATACCGAATTTGCCGGCGTGCCTCACGACAGCAACCTGATCGTGCGCGCGGCGAAAATGCTGCAACAGCAATCCGGCTGCACGTTGGGCATCGACATCTGGATCGACAAGGTGCTGCCCATGGGCGGCGGTATCGGTGGCGGCAGCTCCAACGCGGCCACCACCCTGCTCGGGCTCAATCACTTGTGGCAGCTGGGCTGGGATGAAGATCGCCTGGCCGCACTGGGTCTGGCTTTGGGTGCCGACGTTCCGGTTTTCGTCCGGGGCCACGCGGCATTTGCCGAAGGCGTGGGCGAGAAACTGACCCCGGTCGAACCCGAAGAACCGTGGTATCTGGTGCTCGTTCCGCAAGTCTCTGTAAGTACGGCAGAAATTTTTTCCGATCCTTTGTTGACACGTAACACGCCGCCCATTAAAGTGCGCCCCGTTCCCGAGGGAAACAGTCGAAATGACTGCTTACCGGTGGTTGCAAGGCGTTATCCAGAGGTACGTAACGCATTGGATTTGTTAGGTAAATTTACCGAAGCAAAACTCACCGGCACTGGAAGTTGTGTGTTTGGGGGCTTCCCAAGCAAAGCTGAAGCTGATAAAGTCTCGGCCCTTCTGACAGAGACCCTTACAGGGTTTGTAGCAAAAGGAAGCAACGTTTCGATGTTGCATCGCAAGCTGCAAAGTCTGCTCTAAAAGGAATCAAGTGCCAGGCACTTGAAGCAACAGATACAGGGGCGTCGCCAAGCGGTAAGGCAGCAGGTTTTGATCCTGCCATGCGTTGGTTCGAATCCAGCCGCCCCTGCCATTTTCTATACTCATCCAGGTTACCCTCAGCCTCTAGGTACTGCGCGTGTCCAAGATGATGGTCTTTACGGGGAACGCTAACCCCGATCTGGCTCGGCGTGTTGTACGTCAGCTGCATATCCCTCTCGGTGACATCTCTGTCGGTAAGTTCTCCGACGGCGAAATTACTGCCGAGATCAATGAAAACGTTCGCGGTAAAGACGTTTTCATTATTCAGCCGACTTGCGCTCCGACCAACGATAACCTGATGGAACTGGTAGTGATGGCTGATGCCTTCCGCCGCTCCTCGGCTACTCGTATTACTGCTGTTATTCCTTATTTTGGTTATGCCCGTCAGGATCGCCGTCCGCGTTCCGCACGTGTGGCTATCAGCGCGAAAGTCGTCGCTGACATGCTTACCGTAGTCGGCATCGACCGTGTTCTCACGGTTGATCTGCATGCTGACCAGATTCAGGGGTTCTTCGATATTCCGGTAGATAACATCTACGGCTCCCCGGTTCTGGTGGATGACATTGAAGATCAGCGCTTCGAAAACCTGATGATCGTGTCCCCGGACATTGGTGGCGTCGTGCGTGCACGTGCTGTTGCCAAATCCCTGGGCGTGGATCTCGGGATCATCGACAAACGCCGTGAGAAAGCCAATCACTCTGAAGTGATGCATATCATCGGTGATGTCGAAGGGCGTACCTGCATTCTGGTCGATGACATGGTCGATACCGCCGGCACTCTGTGCCACGCGGCCAAGGCCTTGAAAGAGCATGGCGCAGCCAAGGTCTTTGCCTACTGCACACACCCTGTGCTGTCGGGTCGGGCCATCGAGAATATCGAAAATTCCGTGCTGGACGAGCTGGTGGTGACTAACACCATCCCGCTGTCCGCTGCAGCACAAGCCTGTGCACGTATCCGTCAACTGGATATCGCACCGGTTGTTGCCGAAGCGGTTCGCCGCATCAGCAATGAAGAATCGATCAGCGCAATGTTCCGTTAAGGGCCCTGCCCTTCTCGAAATGTCTCGTTGACGAAAAGCGCCCCGCCCCGGCATTCCTGCCGGGGCGGGGCTTTTTTGCCCATACCGTGTTCGGCGCTGGTCGCAAACGCCACTCGGTCATGGCTATTTTGGAGATACAAAATGAACGATTTTACTCTGAATGCTGAAGTGCGTTCCGACCTGGGGAAAGGTGCGAGCCGCCGCCTGCGTCGTCTCGCCGCCCTGGTTCCAGCTGTTGTTTACGGTGGCGACAAAGCCCCTGAATCCATCAGCATGCTGGCCAAAGAAGTTGCCAAACTGCTCGAAAACGATGCTGCTTACAGCCACGTTATCGAACTGAACGTTGGCGGCAAAAAGCAGAACGTCATCATCAAAGCTCTGCAACGTCACCCGGCTAAAGGCCACGTGATGCACGCTGACTTCGTACGCGTTGTAGCGGGTCAGAAACTGACCGCTATCGTGCCTGTGCACTTTGTTGGTGAAGAAGCTCCGGTCAAGAAAGGCGGCGAGATCTCGCACGTCCTGAACGAAATCGAAGTAACTTGCCTGCCGAAAGATCTGCCTGAGTTCATCGAAGTCGACCTGTCGGCTCTGGAAATCGGTGCAATCGTTCACCTGTCGGACCTCAAAGCTCCGAAAGGCGTTGAATTCGTTGCTCTGGCACACGGCGATGACAAGGCTGTTGCCAACGTCCACGCTCCACGTGTTGCTCCAGAAGCTACCGAAGAAGGCGCAGCAGAGTAATTCACTCTGTCATGCCTGAGTGAGCAAGTAACATCGCGGACTGGAACGTAGCGAGAAAGCGGGCGAGAACGCGGAGTTTACATCATGGTAAATGAGCATTTTTCGTCCACTTTCGCCGCTTTCCCTGATCGCGGCGATGTTATCCACCACTCCAAGGAAGGGCCCCTATCGTGACTGCCATCAAACTGATCGTTGGCCTGGGAAATCCAGGCGCCGAATACGACCAGACCCGGCATAACGCAGGGGCCCTTTTTGTTGAGCGCATCGCAGCCGCGCAAGGTGTCAACCTTGTGGCCGATCGCAAATATTTCGGCCTGACCGGGCGCTATTCGCATCAGGGTCAGGATGTTCGCCTGCTGATTCCCACCACCTACATGAACCGCAGCGGCCAGGCCGTGGCGGCACTCGCCGGTTTCTTCCGCATCAAGCCTGAAGAAATCCTGGTGGCGCACGACGAACTCGATCTGCCTCCGGGCGTCGCCAAGCTCAAGCAGGGCGGCGGCCATGGCGGTCACAACGGGTTGCGCGACATCATCGCGCAACTGGGCAATCAGAATACGTTCTACCGCCTGCGGCTTGGCATCGGCCACCCGGGCGTCGCCAGTATGGTTTCAAATTTCGTCCTGGGTCGTGCGCCACGCGCCGAACAGGAAAAACTCGATGCCAGCATCGACTTTGCCCTCGGCGTGCTGCCGGATATCCTCGCCGGTGAATGGAACCGCGCGATGAAAAACCTGCACAGCCAGAAGGCCTGACTCTAATCCGAGGGGAAACACCATGGGATTCAATTGCGGCATCGTCGGCCTGCCTAACGTCGGCAAGTCCACCCTGTTCAACGCCCTGACCAAATCCGGTATCGCGGCCGAGAACTTCCCCTTCTGCACCATCGAGCCGAACAGCGGCATCGTGCCGATGCCGGATCCACGTCTGGAAGCACTGGCGGCCATCGTCAATCCGAAGCGCATCCTGCCGACCACCATGGAATTCGTCGACATCGCAGGCCTGGTAGCCGGCGCCTCGAAAGGTGAAGGCCTGGGCAACAAGTTCCTGGCCAACATCCGTGAAACCGACGCCATCGCTCACGTTGTGCGCTGCTTCGAAGACGACAACGTGATCCACGTATCGAACAGCGTCGACCCGAAGCGCGACATCGAAATCATCGACCTGGAACTGATCTTCGCCGACCTCGACAGCTGCGAGAAACAACTGCAGAAAGTCGCGCGCAACGCCAAGGGCGGTGACAAGGACGCTGTCGTTCAGAAAGCCCTGCTGGAGCAACTGATCGCTCACTTCACCGAAGCCAAGCCTGCGCGCAGCCTGATGAAGAACATGAGCAGCGATGAGAAAGCCGTGATCAAAGGCTTCCACCTGCTGACCACCAAACCGGTCATGTACATCGCCAACGTTGCTGAAGACGGCTTCGAGAACAACCCGCACCTGGACGTGGTCAAGGCCATCGCCGAAGAAGAAGGCGCCATGGTGGTTCCGGTCTGCAACAAGATCGAAGCGGAAATCGCCGAGCTCGACGACGGTGAAGAGAAAGACATGTTCCTCGAGGCCCTGGGCCTGGAAGAGCCTGGCCTGAACCGTGTGATCCGCGCCGGTTACGAAATGCTGCACCTGCAGACCTACTTCACCGCCGGTGTCGAAGAAGTCCGCGCCTGGACCGTCAAAGTCGGTGCCACCGCACCTCAGGCTGCCGGCGTGATCCACACCGACTTCGAGAAAGGCTTCATCCGCGCCGAAGTCATCGCCTACAACGACTTCATCCAGTACAAGGGCGAAGCCGGTACCAAGGAAGCCGGTAAATGGCGCCTGGAAGGCAAGGACTACATCGTCAAAGACGGCGACGTGATGCACTTCCGTTTCAACGTGTAAGCGATACGTCCAAGAAAAAGCCGCGTTTGATACGCGGCTTTTTTGTGCCTGAAATTTATGCCTGAACACATTTTCCTTGTGGGAGCGAGCCTGCTCGCGAAGTGGGAGTGTCAGCCACATCTCTGCGAATGACACACCGCATTCGCGAGCAGGCTCGCTCCCACAAGGGGAATCATGTTCTTAGGCCTTTTGGGTCCGCGGCAAGAAGATCGCCAACACGCCAAACAACGGCAAGAACGAGCACAGGAAATACACGTACTCAATCCCGTGCACGTCCGCCAGATGCCCGAGCAACGCCGCACCAATTCCGCCAAACCCGAACATCAAACCGAAGAACACCCCGGCAATCATCCCGACATTCCCCGGCACCAGTTCCTGCGCGTACACCACAATCGCCGAGAACGCCGAGGCGAGAATGAAGCCGATCACCACGCTGAGGATGGTGGTCCAGAACAGATCAACATGAGGCATCAGCAACGTGAACGGTGCCACACCGAGGATCGAGAACCAGATCACCGCCTTACGCCCGATCTTGTCGCCAATCGGCCCGCCGAAGAACGTGCCTGCCGCTACCGCGCCCAAGAACAGGAACAAGTGCAGTTGCGAACTGGCCACCGACAGGTCGAACTTCTCGATCAGGTAGAACGTGAAGTAACTGGTCAGGCTGGCCATGTAGAAATACTTCGAAAACACCAACAGCCCCAGCACCACCAACGCACTGGTCACCCTGCCCTTCGACAACCCGTGAGTCGCGGCCTGGCCGGCCTTGAGCTTGAACAGATTGAGGTGATGGGCATACCAGCGACTGATGCGGTACAGCACGAACAGGGCAAACACCGCGAACAGGCCAAACCACGCCACATTGGCTTGGCCGAACGGGATGATGATCGCCGCCGCCAGCAATGGGCCGAACGCGGAGCCGGCGTTACCACCGACCTGGAAGGTCGATTGCGCCAGACCAAAGCGCCCACCCGACGCCAGCCGCGCAATCCGCGAGGCCTCGGGGTGGAACGTCGAGGAACCGATACCGATCAGCGCCGCCGCCAACAGAATCAGCGGGAAACTGCCGACCACCGACATCATCACGATGCCAATCAGCGTGCAAATCGAACCCGCCGGCAACAGCCACGGTTTCGGATGACGGTCGGTGTGGTAACCGACCCAAGGTTGCAACAGCGATGCGGTCAATTGAAACGTCAACGTGATCAGGCCGACCTGGGTGAAGCTCAGGCCATAGTTGGCCTTGAGCATCGGGTAGATCGACGGCAGCACCGACTGAATCAGGTCGTTGATCAAATGCGCCAGCGCCACGGCGCCGATGATGCGCATCACCAGTGGGCTGCTTTGCGGAGCAGCGGGCGCCGAGGCAGCGGCGGTCTGAGCGTTGCTGATAGCCATGGGAATTTCCGGACAGCAGATGGGTGCCCGCAGGCAGGTGCGTCAATGTGCCATTTTTCGGTGCGCCAACGCCATCCCCTTAGCGAGCTAACTAACGTCCAACTCCATAACCCATCAATCCCTGTAGGAGCTGCCGCAGGCTGCGATCTTTTGATGTTGTTTTTTTAAAGCACAGTCAAAAGATCGCAGCCTGCGGCAGCTCCTACATGGGATATGCGATCGCCCAGGTGATAGCGCAACGCCATGGTCTGAATCTTGCCTTGCTTCTCCCCTCGAACGCGGCGGCCTTACAAAGGTCGCCGAGAATGGGAAGTTTCGCTACAGAGCCGGCCTACAGAGCGGGCGAGAGTGAACTTTCGAGGCCTTTTAGCAGGGCACCACATCGAGGTTGTACAACCGCGATGCACGCCATTGGTGCGTGGTGTCCAGAGGAGTCATGAGGCATGCAGGCTTTCTTGTCACCGGGGATCAAATTGCTGGGGCGGTTTGGATTCGCGCGTAAATTCCAGCTGTTGTTTTTGTTGTTCATTCTGCCGTTGGCCGGCAGCCTGTTGATGATCGGCCAGGACTATCGCGACAAGCTCAACCTGATTTCCGGCGAACGTGCTGGCGTGCGCCAGTTGCTCAGCCTCGATGCGCTGGACAACCTGCTCGCCGCACAGCGCGACCGCGCCGCTCGCTGGCGCGCCACCGAGACCAATCGCCAGCCGACTCCGGCCACGCTCGCTGCGATGGCCGCGTTCGACGCCGTGCAACCGGCGCTCGTGCAAGCCACCAGCGACCTCGGCAATGCACTGAGCAAGGAAGGTGCCGAAGGTGAAACCCTCGTCCGCTATCAAGCCCTGCAAAGCGCACTCGGCGGTCTGGATTCGAAAAGCCTGAGCAGCGTCGGCTGGTGGCCGGATGGCTATGACCGTTTCACCAACGCCCTCAGCGCCCTGCAAGCATTGCGCGAGCAGATCGTCATGGACAACCGCCTGACCCTCGCACCGTGGCTGGAAACCTACCTGCTGACGCAGATCTCCACGCAGCACGCCCCGGACCTGATCGAGCGCGTCGGCCGCCTCGCGGCGGTCGGTCAGGCTTCGGTCGTCTCGGGCCAGTTCACCCTGCAGAGCCGCCTGCAATTGCGCGACCTGCGCGGCCGGATTGGTGATGCCCGCGAACAACTGGTGAAAACCGCCGGCCTGCTCGAAGCGCGTTTGCCGAGTGATCTGCAGACCTGGGCCGGCCAATACCACGACAGCCTCAAACGCCTTGATGCCGGTCTCAAGGTGCTGGATGACGGGGTGTTCGGCGGCAGCATCAGCCTCAAGCCTGAAGACTTCGAGCGCAGCCTCGATGCACTGCTCGGCGATCTTGCCTCGTTGCGCCAGCAATCGCTGCTGTCGCTGGATCAGCGCCTCGACGCCTATCACACCTCGGCGATTCGCCAGCTCATGCTGGTCGCCGCGGTGTTCGGCTGCCTGTTGCTGGCGGCGCTGTATCTGTTCGTCTGCCTGCAAGCCTCGATCCGGCGCAGCGCCAGCGGCATCACCTTGCTCGCCGAAGCCCTGCGTGACGGCAACCTGAGCCTGCAAGTGCCAGTAGTGGGCCGCGATGAGCTGGCGGCGATCAGCACTGCGCTCAATGTCGCCGTGGTGCAACTGCGCAACAGCTTGCTTGGCGTCGATCACGAAACCTCGCAACTGAGCCACGCCGTGCGCAGCCTCAACGATCACTCCAGCGGCGCGCTGAGCGAAGTCGAAGCGCAGCAATTGCAGATCAGCCAGATCGCCGCCGCCGCGACGCAACTGGCCGCCACTTCACAAGGCGTGGCGCAGAGTTGCGAACAGGCTGCCGGCAGCGCCCAGCACACCCGGCGCATCGCCGCCGACAGCAGCCGCGACAGCCAGCGCACCACGGCGAGCATTCAGCAGCTCAATCAACGTTTGAACGACACGGCGGCGGCGCTGGGCCGGGTCAGCGAACAAGGCCAGCAGATTCAAATGGTGGTCGACACCATTCGCGGCGTGGCCGAGCAGACCAACTTGCTGGCGCTCAACGCCGCGATCGAAGCAGCACGCGCCGGTGAACAGGGTCGCGGCTTTGCCGTGGTCGCCGATGAAGTGCGCAGCCTGTCGCAACGCACCCAGTCATCGACCGCGCAGATCGCCGGTACGGTGGACAGCCTGCGCGCCACGGTCAACGAAGCGGTGAGCCTGATGGAAGCGGCGTGCGGCCAGGCACAAACCGACGCCGAAGCGGTGACCGGGCTGGGCGAACGCTTGGGCGAAATCGCCAGTGCGGTACAGAGCGTCACCGACACCCTGGCGCAGATCGCCACGGCGGTGGAGGAACAGGCGAGCACTGCCGATGAGGTCAGCGGCAATATCCAGCAGGTCGATCAAGCGGCCGTGCGTTTGCTGGAAGGTGCGCGTGCGGTGAATCTGGCGGCGGACACCCTGAGCCAGGGCAGCCATGCCTTGAGCGCCAATACGGCAAGATTTCAGCTGCGTTGATGCCCCGCCCGGCCCGGATTTTCCGGGCTGGAGGATAAGCGGTTGAAAATAAGAAGAAATATTTTAAATTTACGCTTGACGCTTTTCCATTTCAGGGGAATAATGCGCGCCACTTGGCTACATAGCTCAGTTGGTTAGAGCATAGCATTCATAATGCTGGGGTCCGGGGTTCAAGTCCCTGTGTAGCCACCAAGTACTAAAAACGGCTTACCGAAAGGTAGGCCGTTTTTTTATGCCCCGAGAAAAGTCTCGGTAGTCGGTTATTCCAAAGGTGTTGTCGCACCTTGGTTCCGCGTTCTTCGGTTGACTTCAAACTTCTCTTTCCTCGTTGCTCGTTCTGATCGCTGCCTGTGCGATCAGGCCGTCGAGCATCTGCGCGATGATCTTCTGTTGGACCTTCGGAAGCGGATTGATGGACTGCCGCCCTCGGTACCATGTCGAGGTCAAGCTGCGCCTGGGCGTCTCCGTGAGAGGGAACCCCGAGCAGATCTTTATAAACAGAGAGCGCTGTAGGAAACCGGTTCGTTCCAGGTACGAATTGGATTTTTCGTAAATCCAGGCGCGTGAAACTCACCCCATCGGTTTGCCCGAAATCCCCATTGACCGACAAGCTCCCCTGGCTCGATTCAAAGCCATACAGGGAGTGGTCATGGCTCGATTCAAATCCCTCTTCGATGATGACTGGCTCTGGAAACGCTATAGCGGTGGCGCTTCATGGGGCTCGTGGCCTGTGCCTGAAGCGCCGGAGCCGGTGTACATCGAAAAGGATGAATGGCCAACGCCCAAGCCCCGTCAAGATCTGGTGTTCGCCAAGTCCTGCACGGCGGGAAACTGGTGTCGAACCGACGCTGGCACGGTCCTCGAACCCGCCGCCAACTTCGGCAAGATCATGGTCGCCGGTGCCATGCTCTTGCCCTCTCCCAGCACTGCTGTAGCGACGGCGATTGGTGCCGATCTGGCCTTGGGGCGTTTGGCGGGCGGCGGGATTCTGCAACAACGCCTCAACTGGGCAGTTCGCGGTGCGGGTGGGCCGGCCAGCGTGTTCGTGCTCGGGATGCTGCCGACCCGAATGGGCGACGGCACGCTGCACACCGACGAACAGCTACGCCGCATGAGCCGCGCCACCACTCGCGTGCGCTTCCAGTTTCGGCGCGATGCCGAAGGGGTCATGCAGGTCTACGGCCTCCACACTGGCGCCTCGGGCGATGACTCGGTGCGCACCGTCCAAGTCGAGTGGAACCGCGACAAAACGGCGATGGAAGCCAAGCTCAACGGCATCACGATTTTATGGACGCCGCAACGCGGCCCGCTCGGTTCTATGCCGCCGCTGGTCTATCCCGACCACGGCGAGCCACTGAACACGATCCTCGTGCACCCGATCGCCGAGAACACGGATAGCCAGATAGAAGGCCTGCCCGGCGAGGACATGACTGCCGAGGATTGTATTCTGGTGTTCCCGGCGGACACCGGGCTGAAGTCGCTGTATGTGGTGTTTTCGAGGCCGGCCAGACTGACGCCGGGTACGGTAACGGGGATTGGCGAGGATGTTCCGGGGATATGGCTTGCTGGAGCGGGAACGGGGATCGGTGCGCCGATTCCGACACGGATTGCGGACAGGCTTAGAGGGCGGGAGTTTTCAACCTTTGACGCCTTCAGAAAAGCGCTTTGGATCGAGGTTGTGAATGATCCAGGTTTGCGCAGCCAATTCATCCCGGACAATATTGAGCGAATGCAGAATGGTAATGCGCCAAAAGCCCGCTACAGGGATTCCAATGGCTCAAAAGGCTCCTTTGAAATTCATCATGTCAATCCAGTCTCAAAGGGTGGCGAGGTTTATCACGTAGACAATTTACGGATCAATACGCCAAAAAACCACGCAGATATTCATCGGAAATAATTCAATGAAAAGCCGTCTTTCTGACTATACCGAAGCAGAGTTTCTAAGCTTTCTGCAAGAGATTAGAGCCGCCAACAAAAACGCTCCCGATGAAGTTCTCGACCCGCTGTTAAGCCACTTTTGCACCATCACCGGACATCCAGATGGAACGGATTTGATCTATTACCCAGAAGATGGGGCGGATAATTCCAATGAAGGAATCATTGAAACCGTGAAAAGGTGGCGCGAGGCCAACGGACTGGCTGGCTTCAAGCAATAAGCGCCCCACACCTCAAGAAAACCACCGAACCTTTGGCGAGATGCCAAACCTATTTTGCCGACAGAGCCACCACCCCCTTCGCCCAGATCTGCCGAGTGCGCAAACCAACCATCGCCCGCCAGTCCGGATCGCCCGGATAAAACTGCTCCAGCAGATTCAACTTGATCGCCCGCCCCGTCGCATCCAGCGGATTGCCATGCAGATGCAGCCACTGGTCATCGCGCAAATATCGATGCACCTCCGGTCCCGGATACGTTCCACACTCGATCACGAACGGCATCAGTTGCACGCCTGGCAATGCATTGAGCAACGCCTGCGAGGTGTAGCCGGTGGCGGTCGCCGCGACACCGGTTTCGCTCAAAGTGTCGGCTCCGGTGTGCAGCGTGTAAAGCCATGGGCCGTAGATTGATTGGGCGTGCGCGAGTGCCGGATAAGACGCTTGGGTGATGGTCAGCAACATCGGATGGCCGTACTCGCCGGCGCCGGTGTGCAGGTCGAAGCACATCACGGTTTCAGCGCCTGCCAGGTGCTCGTCGATGATTTGATGCAAGGTGCGATTCGACCAGCTCGGCGCGCGGCCGCCGTAGAACAGACCATCGGGGTGACTGTGCTGACCGCCCTCGACTATCGACATCACCGCCGGCCAGCCGTGTTCGGCAATCTGCGCATCGAGCAAGGCGTCGGCCCGCGCGCGCTCCGGACCGTTCAGATCGGTGCAGGCGTAAATCTCGTGCAAGGCTGCGTAAGCGCGGTTGTCCGGCAACGGCCCGGCGAAATCCAGATGATTGCGGTTGAGGTCGATGTTGTCTTCGTTGACCCGCCGCAGCCACGCGGTGCCCCACGGATTGATCAGGTGCACCATCACCACCGCGACATCCTTGGGCAGCGAGCCCGGCACAAAGGTCTTCAGCCATTCGATCTGGCAATCCGAGCCGTAATAGCCCTCGACCCCGTGAGTGCCGCTGAGTGCGACCAGCCGCCGTTTGGCCTGCGGATCGCCGAGCACGGCGACATCGGTGCTCAGCGGTTCGCCAAAAGGGCCGCATCGCGGATGTGCGTACGAGGTGAGCGTGGCGCCGGCGGCCTGGGCGGCGGTGAGAAACTGCTCGCGTTGATTGCGGTAACTGGATTCGGTGGGGAACTCGCTGTGCATATCAGTCTCTTGTTGATCTAGTCATTGTAGGAGTGAGCCTGCTCGCGATAGCGCTCATCACATTCAACATCATTGCTGACTGACCCACCGCTATCGCGAGCAGGCTCACTCCTACAAAGGACGTGTGCGGTCGGTCGATTGCGGTTGACCCTAGCGAACATCCGCCCCGAAAAGAAAGACAAAAATGCCCATCGGTTTGCGTCGCGACCGACCGGTCGATAAAGTCCGTCAGACCTTTCACCCCATGGACGGAGAGCACCACGTGTTTCCAGCCCTGCCCCTGAGCCGCTTTCGCCTGCCTGCCCTGACGCTGATCATCAGCGCCCTGACCCTCACCGCGTGCAACGCCCCGCCCTCCTCGACCTTGCCGCTGGCCCCGGAAGCTGCGTCCGGTTATCGCACCGATCTGCAGACCCGTCATGCCAGCAAACACATGGCCGCTGCCGCCAATCCGCTGGCCGCCGAGGCCGGGCGCGAGATGCTGCGCAAGGGCGGCTCGGCCATCGACGCGGCGATCGCCATGCAGGCGGTGCTGACCTTGGTCGAACCCCAATCCTCCGGAATCGGCGGCGGCGCGATGATCGTGTTGTGGGACGGCAAACAGGTACGCACCTACGACGGCCGCGAAACCGCACCGGCGGGTGCCACCGAGAAACTGTTCCTGCAAGCCGACGGCCAACCGATGCCGTTCCCGCAGGCGCAGATCGGCGGGCGCTCGGTCGGTACACCGGGTGTGCTGCGTGCGCTGGAGCTGGCGCACCAACAACACGGTCGCCTGCCGTGGGCCACGCTGTTCGAGCCGGCGATCAAACTCGCCGAGCAGGGTTTTGCGATTTCCCCGCGCCTGCATTCGTTGCTGGAATCCGACCCGGTGATCCGAAAGTCACCCGACATGGCCGCGTACTTCCTCAACCGCGACGGCAGCGTCAAAGCCGTGGGCACCCGCCTGCAAAACCCGGCGCTGGCCGCTGTGCTCAGGCGCATCGCCAACGAAGGTCCGGACGCGCTGTACAAAGGCCCGATCGCCGAAGAGATCGTCGCCAAGGTGCAAGGCCACAGCAACCCCGGCAGCCTGTCGTTGCAGGATCTGCAAGGCTACAAGGCCAAAGAACGCGCACCGCTGTGCACTGACTACAAACGCTGGCAGGTCTGCGGTATGCCGCCACCGTCGTCCGGCGGGATCGCCGTGGCGCAGATTCTCGGCACCTTGCAGGCCCTGGAAACCCGCGACCCGCGTCTGTCACTCACTCCGCTCAAACCGCTGAAAACCAACAAACCGGCCGGCATCGAACCCGATCCCCAAGCGGTGCACCTGATCGCCGAAGCCGAACGCCTGGCTTATGCCGACCGCGCGCAATACGTCGCCGATACCGATTTCGTCCCGGTGCCGGTCAAAGGCCTGGTCGACCCCGGCTATCTCGCCAGCCGCGCCAGCCTGATCGGTGAACGCAGCATGGGCAGCGCCAAGCCGGGCACCCCGCCGGGCGTACAAGTGGCCTACGCCCCGGATCGCTCGCCGCTGCGCATCTCCACCTCGCAAGTGGTGGCAGTGGATGACATGGGCGGCGCGGTGTCGATGACCACCACCATCGAAGCGGCGTTCGGCTCGCATCTGATGGTGCAAGGCTTCCTGCTGAACAATCAGATGACCGACTTCTCGTTCATTCCCGAAGAGAACGGGCAGAAAGTCGCCAACCGCGTCGAACCCGGCAAACGCCCACGCTCGTCGATGGCGCCAACCCTGATCTTCGATCGCCACAGCGGCGAATTCCTCGCCAGCGTCGGCTCACCGGGCGGCTCGCAGATCATCGAATACGTGGCCAAGACCACCGTCGGCCTGCTCGACTGGAACCTCGACCCGCAAAGCGCCATCAGCCTGCCCAACTTCGGCAGCCGCAACGGCCCGACCGAACTGGAACAAGGCCAGTTCAGCCCGGCGCTGATTCAGGCGCTGAAGGACAAAGGTCACACGGTGAATGAAATCGACATGACCAGCGGCACCCAGGCCATCGTGCGGGTCAAGGATGCACAAGGGAAAGCGTCGTTGACGGGTGGTGCGGATCCACGACGTGAAGGGGAAGCGTTGGGGGATTGAGGCGACAAGATGCGAAGAAAAGGCTTGCCGCAAGGCAGGCCGGTGTACGACACAGAATCCCTATTGGCCAATGCCAGCGAAACCCTCGGCTCGGTCACCGAGATGCTAAACAACTTCGCCGCCGTACTGGACACCTCGCACCGCAAGACCGCACTGGGTATTGCGCAAATCGTCATGTTGAGCGAGCTGGCGGTGAATCAGGCGCTGGATAACGTTCTGCCCAACGCGTAGTTACTGCCGCGCATAAAAAATCCGATGCCCGTACAGGCATCGGATTTTTATTGATTGGGTCAAAGGTCAAACATGAACGCAAAGCTATTATTCAAACCGCTAGCGTCTTGCCAACCACCGCCTCGCCAATCGTCAGGAAATGCCCGCCCGCCACATGGTGCAACGTGCGCAAACCGTCATGCCCTTCGAAATGCCAACGCCCGTCACTGAACACGCGCTCATCGGCGTGGGCGGCGATGACTTCGGCGAGGAACAGGTCGTACTGCTCGTGATTGCGCGGCTCCGGCAGCAAGCGGCATTCGAGCCAGGCGACGCAGCCTTCGAGCAGCGGCGCTTCGACTGTTTCGCCGGCGAAGGTTTGCAGGCCGTAAGCCTGAAACTTGTCATGCCCCTGATTCTGCTGGATCTCCAGCCCCGACGTGTTGCCGACGGTTTGCACGATGTCGGCCTGATTGGCGCACGGCACGTTGAGCACGAAGGTGCCCGAGGCTTCGAGCAACTGCCGGGTCCAGGTGGACTTGTCGAGAACCACCGCGACTTTCGGCGGTTCGAAATCCAGCGGCATCGCCCAGGCGGCAGCCATGATGTTGCGCTGGCCGTCATGGGCGGCGCTGACCAGCACGGTCGGCCCGTGATTGAGCAGACGGTAGGCTTTGTTCAAGGGAACCGGGTGGCGGTGGGAAGCGCTCATGGGGATCTGCTCCGGGGGAAAAGGAGCCGATTGTAGCGCCAGCACCGAAAGATCTGCTGGTGAAAAACTGTAGGCGCTGCGACCTTTTGATTCTGGCTCTGATGCTTGAATTCAGATCAAAATCAAAAGATCGCAGCCTCGTTTCACTCGACAGCTCCTACAGGGATCTGCGTGTAAATCAGTTGGAGAGTTGGTTGGCAAACTGGCCGACTGCATCCACCACTTTCTGCGCGCCGTCCTGAATCTCGACGATCACCGTGCCCGCCTCTGCCGCCAGCGCCAGGCCTTGCTCGGCCTGCAGCTTGCCGTCGGTCATGAGGGCCACAGCATTGCGGGCCATTTCCTGGTTCTGCCGCACCACGGTGACGATCTCTTCGGTCGCCTGGCTGGTGCGCGACGCCAGTTGCCGCACTTCGTCGGCCACCACTGCAAAGCCTCGACCCTGCTCGCCGGCGCGGGCCGCTTCGATGGCAGCGTTGAGCGCCAGCAGGTTGGTCTGTTCGGCAATGCCGCTGATGGTCTTGACGATGGTGCCGATCACCTGCGACTGCTCGTTCAGCGCCTCAATGCCTTCACCGGCAGCCTGCATGTGTCGCGACAGATCGCGCATCACATTCACCGCTTCAGTCACCACGGTGGTGCCGCGCTGGGCGGTGCTGTCGGTTTGCTGCGAAGTGCTGTAGGCGATGCTGGCCGCGTCGGCTACCGCTTGTTCGCGATTGACCTGATCGGTAATGACTGTGGCGAATTTCACCACTTTGTACAGTTTGTTGTTGGCATCAAGCACCGGGTTGTAGGACGCCTCCAGCCACACCGTACGGCCATGGCTGTCGACCCGCTTGAAGCGCTCAGCCACAAACTCGCCGTTGTTCAGGCGACGCCAGAAATTCTGGTACTCGGCGCTGTTGTACTCATCAGGCGTGCAGAACATCCGGTGATGCTTGCCCTTGATCTGCGCCAGGCTGTAACCCATGCCACTGAGGAAGCGCTCGTTGGCGTTGAGCACGTTGCCGTTGAGGTCGAACTCGATCACCGCGGTGGAGCGCACCAGCGCACCAATCAGGTTTTCGTGCTCGCGGGAGGCTTCGATGGTGCGGGTCAGGTCGCTGGAGAAAATCGAGAAATGCTTGATCCGCCCGTCCGAAGAACGCACCGGTTGCACGATGGAGCGCAGCCACGCCTCTTCGCCATTACCGCGAAGCAGGCGCACGGCCCCGGCGAAATGCTCGCCACGGGTCAGCGCAGCCTTGAAGCGATGATGGAATTCATCGGACTTCACATGCGCCGGAACGATGTCCTCAATGGCGCGCCCCACCAGATCCTGGCTCTTGTAGAGCATCTCGGCGAGAAAGTTTTGATTGACCGACTGCACGCGTCCGTCGGGCTCCAGCGTCAGCACCAGCATCTCGCTTTCCAGGCTTTCCTTCACTTGCAGCAGGCTGGAAAGTTCTTCACGAAGAGTGGCCAGCTCTTGCTTCAGGCGTTTGTTGAACATGGGAAAGTACCGATAGGCAGGGTAGAAAGCGGGATGCAGCCTAACCATCGGCCTTGGAAAACTTTTCTGAAGAGCGATTGAGACCGGCCGGTCAAAAATAATCCCGACTGGCGATCGATCTGGTTTACCCCCCGAAGACCGGAGGTAAAACCCAGCGCTCTGGCCCGGCCACTTCAGGTATCCTCAAGGCAAATTGCAACAACATGTTGCAGGTATCCGCCCGATAAGGAGTGCCGTTTTGGATTTATCGACCGCTGCCTGGATGGTTCACGACACGCGCTTGATACTTTGCTGCCTGCTGGCGATTGCCACCATCATTGTGCTGATCAGCGCCACTAAACTTCCGCCGTTTCTGTCGATCCTGATCGGCACGTTCATTGCCGGTGTCGGCGCCGGTTTGCCGCCCGAAGACGTGGCCAAGGCGTTCAGCAAAGGCGCCGGGGCGATTCTCGGTGAGGCGGGGATCATCATTGCGCTGGGCTCGATGCTCGGCGCACTGATGGCGGAATCCGGCGCCGCCGACCGCATCGCCTCGACCTTGCTCGGGTTGGGCAAAGGCAAGTCCCTGCCATGGGTCATGGCGCTGGTGGCGATGGTGATCGGCCTGCCGCTGTTCTTCGAGGTAGGGCTGGTGATGATGGTGCCGATCATCTTCGTCATGGCCCGCCGTTCGGGTCAGCCACTGTTGAAAATCGCGATTCCGGCGCTGGCCGGGATGACCACCCTGCACGCCTTGATGCCGCCACATCCCGGGCCGTTGATCGCGGTCAGCGCGTTGCATGCCGACCTTGGGCTGACCATGTTGTTGGGGTTCAGCATCGCCATTCCCGCAGTGATTCTGGCCGGGCCGCTGTACGGCAACTGGCTGTCGAAACGCATGCACGTCGATGAACCGGCAGAGCTTGGCGCACTGTTCAGCGCCCCGCCGAAAGCGCCGCGTCAGCCAGGTTTCGGCCTGTCGTTGTTGATCATTCTGTTGCCGGTGTTGCTGATGCTCGGCAGCACCCTGGCGAAAGTCGCGATGAGCCCGGAAAGCAGCGTCGCCCTGACCCTGAAGTTCCTCGGCGAGCCTTTGGTGGCGCTGGGCATTGCGGTGATGGCAGCGGTGATCTGCCTCGGCTGGGCCAACGGCATGCCGCGCGATCAAGTCGGCGGCACCCTGCGCAGAAGCCTGGCGCCGATTGCCGTGCTGTTGCTGACCATCGGTGCCGGTGGCGGCCTGAAGCAGACCTTGCTGGATGCCGGCGTCAGCCAGACCATCAGCAAAGTCGCCGAAGGCGCGCACATGCCGTATCTGCTGTTGGCCTGGCTGATTGCCGTGGCGTTGCGTCAGGCCACCGGCTCGGCGACGGTCGCCACCACCACGACAGCGGGGATTCTGGCGCCGATGATGGCAGGGCTCGCCGCGACGCAAAGTTCGTTGGTGGCGCTGGCGATTGGTGCCGGCTCAGTGTTCTTCTGCCATGTGAACGATGCCGGCTTCTGGATGGTTCGCGAGTACTTTGGCTTGCAGCTCAAACAGACGATCTGGGTCTGGTCGATCCTGCAAACCATTGTTTCGGTGGTGGGACTGGTCGGGACGTTGCTGTGGTGGCACTGGTTGACCTGACAGCGGTCAGGAACAGGGCGCCACGGATTGGCGCCCGACACCACTCATGCGCGAGCCGAAGTACGCCGCGCTGCCGATGCCGACCGCACCCATCACCGCACAGAACATCACGCAGATCCATGGGCTCCAAGGCATCAGACCGATCAGCAACAGCGGTGTGATACTCGCCCACGCGGCGTAGGCAATGTTGTAGGTGAAGGAAATGCCGGATACCCGGATACGCGCCGGGAACAGCCCGACCATCACCGACGGCACCGCGCCGACCACACCGCAGCCCAGACCGGCGATGGCGTACGCCAGCCCCACCCAGTCGCCCCCCGTGATCAAGCAGCTGTAAAGCACGCCGATGCCCAAGGGCAGCAGCAGGCTATAGAGCATGACCGTGCGCCAGGCGCCGAGGCGATCGACCAGCAACCCGGCAATCACGCAGCCAATATTGAGGAAGACGATGCCCAACGCGCTGAGGGCGAAGGTGTGGCTGGCGGTCATGCCGAAGGTTTTCTGCATCATGGTCGGGGTGATTACCACGAACACCACCACCGCCGAAGTCAGCACGCAAGTCAGCAACATGGCCGGCAACATTGCCAGCCGATGCTCACGCAACACGGTGCGCAGCGGCAGTTCGACCCGCGCCTCGCGCTGGGCTTCCATGGCCATGAACACCGGGGTTTCGCTCAACCAGCGCCGCAGGTAAACGCCGATCACGCCGAACACCCCACCGAGCAGAAACGGATAACGCCAGGCGTAATCGAGGATTTCTGCCGGGGTGAACGCCTGTGCAAGGAAGGTCGCGGTCAACGCGCCAATCAAGTAGCCGAAGGTCAGCCCGGCCTGCAAAAAGCCCAGCGCGTAACCGCGATGGCCGGTTGGCGCATGTTCGGCGACAAACACCCAGGCGCTCGGCACTTCCCCGCCGACCGCCGCGCCTTGGAGAATGCGTAGCGCCAGCAACAGCAGCGGTGCGAAATAACCGATCTGGGCATACGTCGGCATGATCCCGATCAGCAGGCACGGCAGCGCCATCATCAGGATGCTCAGGCTGAAGACTTTCTTGCGCCCGAGTTTGTCGGCGAAATGCGCCATCAGGATCCCGCCCAGCGGCCGCGCCAGATAACCGGTGACGAAGATCCCGAAGCTTTGCAGCAGGCGCAGCCACTCGGGCATTTCCGGCGGGAAGAACAACTGGCTGAGGGTCAGGGCGAAGAACACGAAGATGATGAAATCGTAGATCTCCAGCGCCCCGCCGAGGGCCGCAAGGCCGAGGGTCTTGTAGTCGGAACGGCTGAACGGCGCCGGTCGGGCTGTGGAATGGGCAGTCATGGCAAAGAACTCTGGCAGGCAAAAAACCAAGGCGCTCATGGTCTACGCAAATCTGCCTGGGGACAACCCGTTAGACCATAGTCCCGGTTTTGCAAAACCTGCTCACAAAGCACTGGCAGTTGAATTACTGTTAATGCCTGTCCAGCAGGACACACCTGAATCGGTTTTCACCTCTGTGGCGAGGGAGCTTGCTCCCGCTGGGTCGCGAAGCGGCCCCCTCTGCTCCTTGAAAGAAGGGGGACTGCTACGCAGTCCAGCGGGAGCAAGCTCCCTCGCCACAGATTGATCTGACTGACAGAATTGGCGGCTCCTGCGGACCACAATAACCATAAAAATCCGAGGTATTCCCTGTGGCCGTTGATATCGAAGATAGCCGCTCCGCGCGCTTTACCTTGCGCTGTTCAAGCTTTGCCGAACGCTGGTTCCCCGACTCCTGGGTGTTCGCCGCGTTGGCCGTGATCATTGTTGCGCTGGCCACCCTGGCCATGGGCGCCAAACCCACCGATGCCGCGATGGCGTTCGGCGACGGGTTCTGGAGCCTGATTCCGTTCACCATGCAAATGGCCTTCGTGGTGATTGGCGGGTACGTGGTCGCCAGCTCGCCGCCGGCGGTGAAGCTGATCGACAAACTGGCGCGTATCCCGAAAAACGGCCGCTCGGCCGTAGCCTGGGTGGCGCTGATCTCGATGGTCGCCTCGCTGTTGAACTGGGGCCTGTCGCTGGTGTTCGGCGGTTTGCTGGTCCGCGCCCTGGCCCGCCGCACCGATCTGAAAATGGATTACCGCGCGGCCGGCGCGGCGGCCTATCTCGGCCTGGGCGCGGTCTGGGCGTTGGGCCTGTCGTCATCGGCGGCGCAGTTGCAGGCCAACCCGGCCAGCCTGCCGCCGGCGATCCTGTCGATCACCGGGGTGATTCCGTTCACCCAGACCATCTTCTTGTGGCAGTCCGGGGCCATGCTGCTGGCGTTGATCGTGGTTTCGATCATCGTCGCCTACGCCACCGCACCTGGCCCGAACTCTGCGCGCGACGCCAAGGATTGCGGAATCGACCCGGCCTTCAACCTGCCGCCATTGCAACCGCGTACCCGGCCGGGGGAATGGCTGGAGCACAGCCCGCTGCTGATCATTCTGCTGGTGCTGCTGGCGGCCGGTTGGCTGTTCCACGAGTTCTCGACCAAACCGGCGATCACCGCAATCTCAGGGCTCAACACCTATAACTTCTTGTTCATCATGCTCGGCGCCCTGCTGCACTGGCGTCCGCGCAGCTTCCTCGATGCAGTGGCCCGGGCGGTGCCGACCACCACCGGCGTGCTGATCCAGTTCCCGCTGTACGGCTCGATTGCCGCGCTGCTGACCACGGTCAAAGGCGCCGATGCACAGACCCTGGCGCATCACATCTCGACCTTCTTCGTCAGCATCGCGTCCCACGACACCTATGCGCTGTTGATGGGCGTGTACTCGGCGATTCTCGGTTTCTTCATCCCGTCCGGCGGCGGCAAGTGGATCATCGAAGCGCCGTACGTGATGCAAGTTGCCAACGATCTGCAATACCACCTCGGCTGGGCGGTGCAGATCTACAACGCCGCCGAAGCGCTGCCAAACCTGATCAACCCGTTCTACATGCTGCCGCTGCTGGGCGTGCTTGGCCTGAAGGCGCGGGACCTGATCGGTTTCTCGTTCGTGCAATTGCTGGTGCACACGCCGCTGGTGCTGTTCTTGCTGTGGGTTCTGGGCACGACATTGGCGTATACGCCGCCCGTTATCCCTTGAGTCAGTGCGGGGCGCGATCCATCCGCCGACGCCCCGCCTTCCTTTCCTGACAGCGCTGTGTCGTCGCCGACATGGCTTTCTGTCGCAAATAATGGCTCCGAGCCATCATCTTCCTTTACCGCATCACAGCCTCGGTAATATCCTTGCGCGCCGAAAATATGTTTCATTTTTTTGCCACGCGCCAAGGGAGTTGTTGCAATGATCGTAGGGATTGACCTGGGAACCACCAACAGCCTCGTCGCCGTCTGGCGTGGCGAATCCTCCGAGTTGGTGCCCAATGCCCTCGGTCAGTTCCTGACACCGAGCGTGGTGGGGCTGGATGATCAAGGGCGAATTCTGGTCGGTCAGGCTGCGCGCGAGCGTCTGCACACGCATCCGCGCCTGACCGCCTCGCTGTTCAAGCGCCACATGGGCAGCGCCACGGAAGTCTATCTGGCGGACAAGGCGTTTCGTCCGGAAGAGCTGTCCGCGCTGGTGCTCAAAAGTCTGAAAGAAGACGTCGAACGGACTTATGGCGAAACCGTCACTGAAGCAGTGATCAGCGTCCCGGCCTATTTTAGTGACGCTCAACGTAAAGCCACGCGGATCGCCGGCGAGCTGGCCGGGTTGAAGGTCGAGAAACTGATCAACGAACCGACCGCCGCCGCCCTCGCTTATGGACTGCACCAACGCGACAAGGAAACCTCGTTCCTGGTGTTCGACCTCGGGGGCGGCACGTTCGACGTGTCGATTCTGGAGTTGTTCGAAGGGGTGATGGAGGTCCGCGCCAGCGCCGGCGACAACTTCCTCGGTGGTGAAGACTTCGACAGCGTGCTGCTGGAACACTTTATCGACCAGCACCGCTCGGTCGCAGACTTTCCTGATCGCAACAGCGTCATCCAGCCGCTGCGCCGCGAGGCTGAGCGCGTGCGCAAGGCCCTCGGCCAGGACAGCAGCGCCGAGTTCCGGCTGCAACTGGGTGACCGCCACTGGACCCACACCATCACCCAGCAAGAATTGGCGACGCTTTACATGCCACTGCTCGAGCGCCTGCGTGCGCCGATCGAACGGGCTCTGCGCGACGCACGCATCCGGGTCAGCGACCTCGATGAGATTCTGCTGGTCGGCGGCACCACCCGGATGCCGCTGGTGCGCAAACTCGCCGCCGGGTTGTTTGGCCGATTTCCGTCGATCACCCTCGATCCGGATCAAGTGGTGGCGCAAGGCGCAGCCATTCAGGCAGCACTCAAGGCCCGCTCGGCCGCGCTTGAAGAGGTGGTGCTGACCGATGTCTGCTCCTACACGCTGGGCATCGAGACCTCGACTCAGATCGGCCGCAATTATGAAAGCGGCCACTATCTTCCGATCATCGAGCGCAACAGCATCGTGCCGGTCAGTCGGGTCAAAACCGTGTACACCCTGCAGGACAATCAGGAACAGGTGGTCGTGCGGATCTTCCAGGGCGAAAGCCGCTTGGTCAAAGACAACGTGGCGCTTGGAGAACTGGCGATCAAGGTGCCGAAACGCAAGGCCGGCGAAGTGTCCCTCGATGTGCGTTTCACCTATGACAACAACGGCCTGCTGGAGGCCCAGGTGAGTATTCCGCTGACCGGGCAACAGCATTCGCTGGTCATCGAAAACAACCCCGGCGTGCTCACGCCTGAAGAGATTCAACAACGCCTGCAGAACCTGGCGCAGTTGAAGATTCATCCGCGCGAGCAGCAGGTCAACACGCTGCTCAGTGCCCGCCTGGAACGGCTCTACCAGGAAAGCCTGGGCGACCTGCGCGATCAGATGGGCGATTGGGCCAAGCAATTCCAGATCGCGCTCGACTCGCAGGACGAGCGTCAGATTCGTGAGGTGCGCACCGAACTGAGCAAGCGTCTGAGCGAGCTTGATCGCACACCGTGGCAATAAGGAGACTGGCCATGGATTGCTGGTCCGTTCTGCACCTGTCCGATGACGCCGAAGTTCGCGATATCAAGCGCAGCTATGCGCGCCTGCTGAAAACCTTCAGGCCTGATGAGGATCCCGAAGGCTTCCAGCGCTTGCGCGAAGCCTACGAACGCGCGCTGGCGATTGCCCAATGGCGCCTGGAAAACGCCGAACAGGAAGACGATGACACCGACGTCCCAGTCGCCACCGCGTCCAGTGCGTTTGCCGCGCTGGCGCTCGATAATGCACTGGCCAACAGCCCCGGCCAGGCGCAAAACCAGCCGTGGGATTTTGCCGCGCTGGGGTTTTCGCCCGTCAGTCCGGCAGCCCCGGAGCCGTTTGCGCCGCCAGCGATGGACGACGTCCTGCGTGTCGAGCCGCTGACTACGGACGGGGGCGTCGACGCGTACAGGCTTGAAGCGCAAGCCGCATGGCAACTGCTTCAAAACCTGTCGCCAGAAAACCTCGGCGAGCGCTGGGATCAGGCGCAACAACAAGGCTGCGCAAAGGCCTTCGAAACGCTGTTGCTGCAACGGTGTATTGAACATCAACCACTACGCGGCCCGATACTGCACTGGGCCGTGGAGCAGCTTGGATGGTTGGGGCCCTGGCAAGAAGTGCTGATGAATGATCGCCAGCGCGCCATGCTCGCCGAGAACCTGATGGCCGACTATCGAAACGCCTTGCAGGTGCTGCTCGAAAGCCAGAGCGAACGTGAGTTTCTCAACTTGCTCAAGCACTACAGCGGCCAGCCGTGGCTCCAGGTATTCGATCGCCGCGAGCAATGGCAGCAAAATCTGCTGCATCTGCTCAATGACCATGAGTGGAGCGTGCCGCTGTTCGACCGGATCGGCCAATTGTTCGGCTGGGATCACACCAAAGGCTTGCACCCGCAACCGGACTGGCTCTGGGAAACGTTGATCGAACGCTGCAATCAGGAAAGTTTCTACGACAACCTGCGGGCCAAGGCTGAAAGCGACCGGACGTGGGCGGCCGACGTTCAGGCGGCGCATCTGTTGCTCAACCCGTTAAAGCCCCTGCAACAGAAGAAGATCATCGACGGCTTTGGGCAGAATGAATGGCAGGCCTGCCACGATCTGTCGGAAAAGCTCAAATGGCGCTTCCCGCAGCTGCTCGCGCGATTGCCTTACGCTGACGTTTTTTACTGGCGGCGGTTTTTGCCACGGCCCATCGCTGCCGAAACCTGGGTGCGGGTGTGGACGGCCATTGCCTTGGCGCTGTTCCTGTTCTATCTGCCCTCGCACCAAAAAGACGCGGTAACCCTGTTCTTGATTCCGATGATCTTTGCGTGCGTGCCGGTGTGGTTCTTTCGTTTTGCGCTGAGTTGGTGGGTGGTGCTCACATCTCACGTGATCGTTGCCGATCTGTGGCTGACCGAAGGGCTGATTCCGCGCCGATGGAATCCTGATACCCACTGGCTGGTAATACGCCACGGGGTGCCGCAGGCGGTCATGGTGCTGCTGTTTTCGCTGCTGCTCGGGCCGTTGGGCGCGCTCACTTACATGGGCGTGATCCTGATCGGACTGGTACACAAACGACGAATCGGGTCGCTCGACCCACAGCTGAGCAATAACCACCCTTGGCTGACCGCGCTGCACTGGGCGCACTTCAGTCCGCTGCAACTGCTGTTTCTGGTGGTGATGACCGCGATAACGGCGGCCAGCAGGCTCGGCTATTCCTTGCACTCGCTGATGCCCGGCTAGAACAACAGCGGGCTGGAGGACTCCGACAACGTAGAGATCCTCTTCTTACACAGGCTGTCGCACTGTCCCACGCAACACACAGGACAGTGCTGACAGTTCCTGGCCGTGTCTTCGTTTAGCTTGTCCAGGACCAAAAACCTGTCCAAGGAAGAACCGATGACACCGATATCCAAAACGCTTGAAGAACTGATCCGTGAAATTTATCAGGACGGCAGCGTCTCCGTAGTCGAGTACAAGACACTGCGCGACGATGCCGACCGACGCATGGAGGCGGTCATTCAAGAGTTCGGCCAGCACAACAACCTGACGGCTTTCCAGAAAGCAATGGATGTTGCGATGCAATTGCTGCAGACCACTGTCATTGATGCGAAGAAAGCCCGATTGACTGACACCGGCGAAGCCATTGTCAAAGATGCGGTCACCGCCCAGGTCGAATACCTGCGTGCAGGCAGTGAGCTTGCGTTGCGCCTTTTGTAATCGAGTGAATACCTGTGGGAGCTGACCTGGTCGCTCCCACATTTTTTTGCCGCACCTCAAATCGTCACCCAACCGTCACATTCCCTTGCTAGCGTCCGCCCGAAACAATCTGAAACAATTAAGCAGAACGGGCTGACAGATGAAAGACGAGAAAGACGGCACTGACGCACCTGAATCCAACGATCCCACCGACACCAGTCGCCGCCGTTTTCTCGGCGGTGTTGCCGTCCTCGGCGTGGGTGCCACGCTCGCCGGCTGCGGTAACGCCAGCGACCAGCCGGGCAAACCAGCCGAACGCCCGCTGACCCCGACCGAGCTGGACAAAGCCCTGCGCGAGCAGGTGAAAACCGTGGTGGTGATCTACGCCGAGAACCGCAGCTTCAACAACCTGTTCGGTGATTTCCCCGGTGTCGAAAAGCCGCTGTCGGCGCTCAAGCCTGCCGATTACCAGCAACGTGACCGCGATGGCAGCCTGCTGCAGACCCTGCCACCGGTCTGGGGCGGCGTGTTGCAGATTGGCCCGCAAACCCTCGATGGCGTGACCTACCCCAGCGCCACGCAGTTTCAGGAAAACCTGCCCAACGCGCCGTTCGCCCTCAAAGGCCCGAATGGCGAAGACCTGCCGTTCGGCCTGGTCACCCGCGACCTGTGGCACGTGTTTTATCAGAACCAGATGCAGATCAACGGCGGCAAGAACGATGGTTTCGTCGCCTGGGCTGACTCCGGTGGCCTGACCATGGGGCACTACGCCCAGAGCCGTTATTCCCTGCGCCTGTGGGATGTGGCGCAGGAGTTCGTGCTGTGCGACAACTTCTTCCAGGGTACCTTCGGTGGCTCGTTCCTTAACCATCAATACCTGATCAGCGCCACCGCGCCGTTCTATCCGGACGCCGCCAATTCGGTGGCCAAGTCGCAGATCGCCACGCTGCAAAGTAATGACCCGACCGATCCGCGCCTCAAGCCGCTGGAGCAGTCGCCGGCCAGCGCCATGAGTGGCCCGCCGCAGTTCGGCCCGAGTGCACTGACCCCGGACGGCTTTGGCGTCAACACCCTCGCCCCGCCCTATTGGCCAACGTGGATTCGCGACCCGGAACGCCCGGAATATTCCAAGGCCGATCTGCCCAACGTACTGGTACCGCAGACCCACGAACACATCGGCGACAAGCTGTCGAAGAAGAACGTCGACTGGGCCTGGTACGCCGGCGCCTGGCAGGCAACGCTGGAGCAGTACAAGGATTCCGGCGGGATTCCGAAGATCCCCAACTTCCAGTATCACCACCAGCCGTTCAACTACTTCAAGCAGCAAGGTCCGGAGAACCCGCAAGAGCGCAACAAACGCCTGCGCGATGCCGGCCTGGGCGATGAATCGAGCACCAACAAATTCTTCGCCGATGCCGAGGCCGGCAAGCTGCCGGCGGTGACGTTCTACAAGCCCCAGGGCAACCTGAACATGCACGCCGGTTATGCCGACGTCGCCTCCGGTGACCGGCACATCGTCCGCGCCCTGAAGGTGCTGCGCGAAAGCCCGCAGTGGAAAAACATGGTGGTGATCGTCACCGTCGATGAAAACGGCGGCTGGTGGGACCACGTGGCGCCGCCCAAGGGTGACCGCTGGGGGCCGGGGTCGCGGGTGCCGGCGCTGGTGGTGTCGCCGTTCGCGCGCAAAGGCACGGTGGATCACACGGTCTACGACACGGCGTCGATCCTGCGTCTGATCACTCGGGTGTTTCAACTGGAAACCCTGGACGGTCTCAAACAACGTGACGAGGCGATGATCGCCCGCGGTCAGAAACCCATGGGCGACTTGACCAACGCCCTGCATTTTCAGGCTTGAAATCGGGTTCTGCGGGCTGACGCAAAAAACCGTGAATGACGGCTTCTCTGTGCAACACGGCTGATCCAATATGAAGCGCCCCAAACTTCCGGGGAACCCACGCTGAAAAGGATCTGAGCATGTTCAAACTCGCAGGACTCACCCCCGCTGCAATGGCCCTCGCCGCGCTCACCCTGAGCGCGGCCGCCCACGCCGATGTCGACCTGAAACTGGGCAGCACCGAACGCGTCACCCGCCTCTTCGCCTACCCCAACAACTGCAGTGTGATCTGCTATCGCAACTGGTCGCTGGAACAGACCGTCGCCCACTACCTGAGCCAGAGCGTGCAACGCGACGGCTACGCCAATGCCAAGGTGCTGGTGAAGAATGATAACGGGCAGGTTTACGTCGAAATCAGCGGCGTACCGCAAGGCTACGACAAGCCGCTGTCGGCGCTGCTCGATGCCGGCGATCTGGCCTATAACGGCGCCAGCAAGCTCAACGCCGATGGCAAATGGGCCTACAGCTGGTACCTGTTCCTGCCGCTGGGCATGGCTTTGGAAAACCGCAAGAGTGTCGAGCTGTTGCACTTCCCGCCGGACTATTCGCTGACCCAGGCTCAGGACTACCTGCGCTCGAACACCACTGATCGCTGGGCCACCCTGCTGAGCGACAACGGCATTCCGGCTGACCAGACCCCGGCGTATCAGACCATCATCGACATCGCGCCAATCGCGGCGCCGTCCAACGCTGGCAGTGATCTGGAAGGGGTCTACGACTACTTCAAGGATTACCAGACCACACTGGTCAAGCAGTTCAGCCAGACCACCAGCGGCACGACGCTGCCGATGGTGGCCTTCGGCGCGCCGGTGCGTAACTGGATCAAGCAGCAATACGGGCCGACCGTCGGCGTGTTGGGGCTGGCGACCATCAGCCCGAGCACGGGCGTGAATGTGCCGGTGCTGGGCTCCAACCACCCGAGTTACATCTGGTACGCCGCCGACCCGGCCAGCTACAACGGCGATGAAGCCAAGGCCGATGCCGCCGGGCTGAAAGTAATGGGCCAGGACTTGAGTGCGGCCTGCTGGCAAGCGGGCATGGGCAGCAAACCGGGTACCGATCCGAAAACCCTGCTCAACAGCTGCACGCAGACCTGGCAAGTGACGCAAAAGGTCAAGACTTGCGAGTTGTTCTACACCTCGATCCGCAACCTGACCCCGGCGCAGGCTGCCGCCAAGTGCTCGACCACGCCGGTCAAGGCGCAGCTGCAACAGCTTCAGGGAGAATTGCCGGCCACTGCGGTGCCCGCGCCTCACCTGTGATTCGCTGAAAATACTTCCCGTGTAAGTGATGACTGACGCGGGAAGTAGCGAAGTTCGCCTGTCAGATCTGACAGTAGACGGATCGTGAGATCCGCGAAATGATCGAATCTAAATAGTGTTGCAGCGCTGACAGGATGTCAGACCAGAGAAGTCGCAGCATTTGCTGACAGGGACCGTTATGAACACTCACGCACTTCAGCACCACGTCTCCCGCGATGCCCCCGGCATCTACCCGTTTGCCGGGTTGCCTGTGCGCCTGGGCTTCCCGTCCACCGTCGATTTCGAAGTCATTCAGGATGAGCATGGCCCTGTGGCCGTGGTGGCACGCCGGGATTTCTTGCGCACCACCCGCATGTGCCGCATTTCCGGGCAGTTGCTGCCCTATCGGTGCCGCCAGACCCGCCAGCTACTCACCGGCATCCATATCTACGACCCGCGCTTCTGCGGGCTGCTCGAACATGCCTGCGACCCGAACGCGTTCCTCGACATGAGCGAACTGTGGCTATGGGCGTTGCGCGATATTCATCAGGGTGAACGCCTGACCATCGACTTCACCGCCACCGAAGACCGCCTCTTGCAGCAGTTCGCCTGTACTTGCGGCGGGCCGCGCTGCCGTGGGTGGATCACCGGTTACGATGAACCACCCAGTATCGAGGGCCAGCACTTCCTGCAGCGCTGGTGGCATACGCACTGACCGGACTTACAACGCGCCGATCGGACGCAAACGGTACTGCGGCGGCAGTTGCTCGAAACCGCTAATGGTGGTGTTCAGGCTCTTCCAGCGACCGTCCTTGATGCCATAGATGCAACCGTGGATCGACAGACTCTGCCCGCGATGCCAGGCGTTCTGAATGATGCTGGTGTGGGCCACGTTGGCCACTTGCTGGACGACGTTGAGTTCGCACAGCCGATCGACCTGCTCTTCCTCGGTCGGCAGCTTGGCCAGTTCTTCACGTTTTTCGTAATACAAGTCACGGATCGAGCGCAGCCAGCCATCGATCAGGCCGAACTGACGATCCTGCATCGACGCCCGCACCCCGCCGCAACCGTAGTGACCGGTGACGAGGATGTGTTTGACCTTGAGCACGTCGACCGCGTACTGGATCACCGACAGGCAATTGAGGTCAGTGTGCAGCACCACGTTGGCGACATTGCGGTGAACGAACAGATCGCCCGGCAACATGCCGACGATCTCGTTGGCCGGCACCCGTGCGTCGGAGCAGCCGATCCACAGATATTCCGGGGTCTGCTGGCGTGCCAGTTTGGCGAAGAACTCCGGATCTTCCTTGGTGATCGCGTCAGCCCAACGCTCGTTGTTATCAATCAGGTCTTGTAAGTCGTGCATGGTGTAAGGCCTCAAGAAAGATGCGCTGGTATGACAGACGGCCACCCGTCGGGGTCACGTAAGGATCGCAAAGTGTTTTCGTTGGAATTCTTGGGTGTCCGGTGAGTCCACCTAGTAAGGCCCACAGTATGAGGAATAGCCATGACTGATTCACGACGTCCGTACGATGCGGTGCAACCTGAACCCATCGATGATAACGAAGACCGTATGGGCTCGGTGCATGAGCTGGATTTCGACGACGAACAGCCCAGCGCGAAGATCGGTGATGAATTGCCCGAACGCGAACGCGAGCAGTTGATGCCAGAGGAGCGTGTGCGTGAGGCGGGGCTCACAGGTGCATCGACTGCTGATCATGAACCGACTGATGATGATATGAGCCCGGAAACACTGATCCATGAAGATGGGGCACGGGACGCCGGTGAAACGGGCGAAGACAATCCGGCGGATTGGGATTTGAGCGTGGTCGATGAAGATGACATCGGTGGCGGCAATGGTCTGGATGAGGCGGAATTGGCGCGGCGTGATCCGATTGATGGCAACCGCTGATCACCCGCCATCATGCGATCCCCTGTAGGAGCTGCCGCAGGCTGCGATCTTTTGACTTTGATTTTTGAAGGTCAAGATCAAAAAATCGCAACCTTCGGCAGCGCCTACAGTATTCAGTCAACCAGGGTGCAGGCCATCACCACGGCATCTTCACGCCCACCCACCGCCGGATAGTAATCCCGGCGCCGGCCGATCTCGTTGAAGCCATAGCGCTCATACAGCCTGAACGCTGCGGTATTGCTGTCACGCACTTCCAGAAAACATTCCCGTGCCGAGGCCGCATACGCCCGCGACATCAGATGCTCAAGCAATGTCAGGCCCAGCCCGCGCCCCTGATTCTCCGGTTTGACCGTGATGTTCAGCAGGTGCGCTTCATCCAGAATGATCTGCACCACCCCGTGGCCGACCTGCTGCTGGCCTTCGAACATCAGCCAGATCTGGTACTTGCCCAGTCCGTCGAGAAAAATCCCGCGGGTCCAGGGATGGCTGTACGCCGCGTATTCAATCTTCAATACCGCGTCCAGGTCCGCCTCGGTCATCGGGCGGAACGATACAGCTTCACTCATTCGATTCTTTCCAGCGCGCCATCAGCCGACGCATGGCTTGCCACACAGCGGCTTTGCGCTGTGGCTCTTCCATTAACAATTCCAGACCGGGGATAGCCCAGGCCAGGCCCAGGCCTTCAATCTGCAATTCACTGTTGAATGCTTCGGCGTCCGCTTCACCGGCAAAGCGCACTGCCGGCAGGCCGATCAGCCACAGGCAGGCGCAAGGCGCCGCTTCTATTTGCACCGAGAGGAAGCCCTGCACAAAGTCGCGGGCCGCTTCCGGGCCTTGATCCATGGTGCCGCGGTTCAGCCATGGCCAGCGCACCGGCTCGCCGACGATTTGCGGCGCATCCGGCAGACCGGCGGCGCGCAGCATGTCTTTGAGCAGCAGATAGGCCGGGTCACGGCTCTGGAACGCTTCGCCTGTGGGTAACTCCACCAGCAGCAGACAAGCCCCGGCGCGCAGCAATTGCAGGGCGAAACGCGGTGGCGGCACGGGTGCGGGTTTGACGACGACCGGCGCCTCTTCAACCTCTTCCACCGGTTTGGCGCCATTGCGGGTACTGGCAAGCGACGGACGCGGGACTTCGATTTTCGGCCGCTCGACCGGACGCGCGGCCGGTTGCACCGCCGCTTCGGCCTGCACGACCGGCATCAGCGCCACCTCTGGCTCGGGCTCGGGCATGTCCAGCAGCTCGGGCCGCGACGGGGCGGCGAAGGGCAATTCGGTGCGCGGCAGCCAGTTGACCACCTGCATGGCGTTCAAATAGGCGCGGCGGCGGGACTCGATAAGCAAAGGTCGGCCACTTGTGGATAACTGAAAGTGCGCTGATTCTACCGCCCTTCGCTCAAGATCGCTTGCTGTTGATCGATCGTCTTGGGCCACGCGCTTGCCGCAGAAAACGCGACAGCCCGTCCCGAGAGTGAATCGCAGCGTTCATGATGCAGTACAATCGCGGCTTTTAATCGCCAACCAGCCGGCCATTCCGATGATCGAACCCAAGCGCGTCTTGCGCGCCCTCGCTGAACACTGGGCACTTCTGGAGCCACTGTGCGAGCACTTCGACCAAGGCACCCTGAGCCTCAACGAACTGCGCACGCAACTGGCCGCCCAACAACTGGACAGCACGCCGCAGGACATCACCAGCCTGCTCGACGTGTGGATTCGTCTCGACATTCTGGTCCCCGTGGCGAAAAGCCCGAACCGTTTCGAGCTCAACGCGCAGATCCACGACTTCCTCGCCTACCTGCGCCGCGAGCACCGGCTGGGCCTGTGCCTGGAGATCGAAGCCTACTTGCGCCACCTCGAACGTCTCGCCGGTTACATTCAGGACGCGTTCGACGTTCGCGACGGCAACGATCTCGCCCGCCAGCTGCGCTTGCTCGACATGCGCGTGCGCGACGTGCTGAAAAAGCTCGATAACGACGAGCAGGCCCTGGTGGCCGTGGCCGAACGGGCCAAGACCAGCGACCGGCAGATCCCGCTGCGCCAGCGTTACGCCGAAGTACTGGCGACCTGGGACGAATACGTCGAGCCGATGATCGACCTGGTGAACGCCGACGGTGCCTTCGAACAAGGCGTACGCAAGGTCGAAACCGTGCTGCTGAAGATGCTCAGCGAACAGCAGCGGCTCGGTCATCTGGTCGACGACGACATGCTGCTGCGCACCCACGCGCGCATCCTCGAAATGCAGACCAGCGCCCAACTGACCCTGCGTCACGCACGCGAACTGCTGCTGCCGCTGCGTGAAGAGGCGCGCCGGCACAACGCCGTGACCCGTGGCGCCGCGCTGGCGCTTGCGGCGATTCGCCGTAAAGGCATCGATGCCGTGCCGCAAGCGGCAATGCCGCTGTTCACCCGGCCGCAGAGCACCTTCCTCGGCAGCGCCAGTCAGGTCGAGGCTTACGTCTACGCCCTGGCGCGTTTCGAGCCGAAACCGGCGCGCTTCCCCAAGGCGCACAAGACGCAGAAATCCGGCGACGCGCCACGTGCACCACGCACCGTGCGCGAGATGGTCGAGCGTTGTGAAGAGTCCCTGCCGATGCCGGATCTGATGACCTGGCTGCTGGAGCAGGAACCGGACGGCGCCACTGACGAATTGCTTTATTGGTTCTCGCGCCTGTCGCGGGAAAAACGCTTCAAGCGCGAGCGTCTGGAACGCCGCGAATACCACACTCACGAGCACCAGGTCAGCCTGCGCTCCTTCGCCCTGCTCTCGGCCCGCGACCCTGCCGCCGCCGAGGATTCTGCGAGCATCCCAAATGCATCTTGATCTATCCGAACTGTCCCAACTGGCGCCGATCTTCCGCGAACTGTTCAAGGGCTATCACGTCAGCCGCCGCGACCCGGAACTGTACGCGCAACTGTCGAACTTCCAGGATCAATACCGCACGCTGTTCAAGGCGCTGGGGTTCGAGCTGGTCTGCGACACCCGTGGCTTCTACTACTTCGTGCCGGACATGGCCGCTGCGGCGGTGAACAAGACGGCCCAGCGTCTGGCGCTGTTCACCTTCATCCTTGTCGAGCATCTGGCTGACCAGGGCCGTGACCCGATCGCCGTGCTCGATGGCGGCAGTCTCGGTCGCGAAGAATTGCCGTCGCTGCTGGATAAATACCGCGACCTGTTCATTCAGGCCGAAGTGCAGACGGTTGAAGAGCTCGAAGAAAAAATCATGCGCCGCATGACCCAGCTCGGTTTCGCCGGCGAAGAAAACGGCGTGTACCGCTTCCTTCCGCCAATGCACCGTTTCCTCGACGTGTGCCTGTCGGTGCAGCAAGACCGCGATCTGGCCGCCAGCGTGCACAGCGTTCTGCCATTGCCGGCCCCGGTGCTGATCGACGAAGCCGCCGAAGCCAAATTCCTCGAGACCGACGATCCGCTGGATCTGTCCGAATTTGAAGAAGAAAGCGAAGAAGACGCACTGGCCCGCGCCATTGCCGAAGAACAGGAGTCTGACGCATGAGCCAGGAACGCTACGGCATCCGCCGCTTTGCCCTTTTGAACACCGCCGGTTACAGCCTCGGCCTGTTCCCGCTGGAAGAACCGCTGTCGGTCTACGGCGCGAACAACCTCGGTAAATCGGCGTCGATCAACGCCCTGCAGTTTCCGATTCTGGCGCGCATGTCGGACATGAGTTTCGGCAAATACAGTCTGGAACAATCGCGGCGCTTCTACTTCGCCTCCGACACCAGCTACATCCTCGTCGAAGTGAACCTGCCGCACGGTCCGCACGTGATCGGCGTGGTCGGTCGCGGCCCGGGTGGTGGTTTCGGTCACCAGTTCTTCGCCTATGCCGGCAAGCTCGACCTGGCCCATTACCAGAAGAACGACACCTGCCTGCGCCAGAAAGAGCTGTTCAGCAACCTTGAGAAAGAAGGCCTGAAAGCCTACGAGCTCAAGCCGGACGAACTGCGGCGCTTGCTGGTCGGCGGTCACACCTCGATCCCGCTGGACCTGACGCTGATCCCGCTGCGCTCCACCAGCGAGCAGAGCCTGAAGACCTTCCGCGCGCTGTTCATCAACCTGCTGCACATGCGCGAAATCACTGCGGCCAAGTTGAAACAACTGTTTCTCGATGCCTTCGAGCACAGCCTGCGTTCCGGCAGCGTCGATTACATCGCCGCGTGCGAAGAAGCCTTCCGCGACGTGCGCCGCATGGAGCAGGACTACAACTCGCTGGTCGCTGCCGGCCCACTGGTCGAAGCCTTGGCCAATGGCGTGAAACAGCGCGACGTGCTACGCGGCAAACTGCATCGCCTGTCGCCGCTGCTCGACTCGTTGCTCGGCACTTGGTCGGACTACGCCAGTGCGCGCAAGGAAGAGCTGACCATTCAGGCCGAGCACTACCGTCGCGAGCAGGACGATCTGCAAAACGATCAACGCGGCGGCACGCAGGAGCTGATGCGTCTGGAGCGGGAAATCTCCGGCATCCAGCGCTGGCTCGGCGAGTTGTCGGTGCTGAAGAACCGCTTCGCGCTGGTCGATGACGTCAAAGTGCTGGAGCAACAATTGCTCGCGGCCAAGGACGCCCACGACGAACTGGCCGGTGCGCTGGCACAGTCCCGTCAGTTCAGCGCCGAGGATCTGGAAGAGCGTCTGCGCGATCTGGAAAAACGCCTGAAGTCGGTGAAACAGCAACTCGATCACGCGGACAACAACAGCTACGCCCGTCTGCGCGAAGAGTTCTCGCAGCAGGACGTCGAACGCCTGATGCGCCTGTTCAACAGTGCGCTGTTCAGCCTGCCGCTGGGCGAACATGGCATCACCCTCGACGAGGATGGCCAGTGGGTCAAATCGGTCGAGCTGATCCTTGATGGCTTCAAGGGCGAGCGTTTCGAAGTGCCGGGCCTGTCGATCGACATCTCGCACATCGAGCCGCCGGCTCTGCAAGCGCTGGCCGATCGCGCCGCACTGCGCGACCAGAAAGAGCGTCTGGAAAAAGAACTCAAGCAACTCAAGACCCAACAGGCTGTGGCCGCCGACCGCGCCGCGAGCAAGACCCAGACCGAAGCGCTGTACCAGCAAGTGCTCGACGCGCAGAAAGCCCTGGAAGACTTCCGTCGCACCCAGACCCTGAGCGCCGAAGAAGGCGACAAGCTCGAGCAACTGGCGCAGATGGAAGCCGCGCAAGACGAACTCAAGCGCTCCAGCGATGCGTTCACCGAGCGCGTCCAGCAACTGTCGGCGAAGCTGCAACTGGTCGGCCGGCAGATCGCCGACATGGAAGCCAAGCAACGCACCCTCGACGACGCGCTGCGCCGTCGTCAGCTGCTGCCGGCGGACCTGCCGTTCGGTACGCCGTTCATGGATCCGGTCGACGATTCGATGGACAACCTGCTGCCGCTGCTCAACGACTATCAGGACAGCTGGCAAGGCCTGCTGCGCGCCGACGGTCAGATCGAAGCGCTGTACGCACAGGTGCGCCTCAAAGGCGTGGCCAAGTTCGACAGCGAAGACGATATGGAGCGCCGTCTGTCACTGCTGATCAACGCTTACGCGCACCGTACCGATGAGGCGCTGACGCTGGGCAAAGCCCGCCGCGCGGCCGTCACCGACATCGCCCGAACCCTGCGCAACATCCGCAGCGACTACGACAGCCTCGAGCATCAACTGGCGCTGTTCAACCGCGAGATCAACAAGCGTCAGGTCTCCAACCTGCAGAGCTTCCGCATCGTCCTGGCGCCGAACAAGGAAGCGCTCAAGCACATCGACCAGATCATCCACAGCGCCGGCCAGTACGAAGAAGGCGAAACCCTGTCGGTGTTCGATCTGAGCCAGAGCGCCGAGCAGGACAACAAGAACGAAGAGGCCAAGGAATATCTGGCACGGCTGGTGGCGGCGAACCACAACCAGCTCGGCCTCAAGGACTTGTTCGAACTGGCGTTCGAGATCACCAAGGTCAATGGTCAGCCGGTGATCCACACCGACATCGACGGCGCGGCCTCCAACGGCACCACCATGACCATCAAGGCGCTGACCAACATGTATTTGTTGCTGCACTTGATGGACCGTGATCTGGCCGGTCGCGTGCGCCTGCCGTACTACCTCGACGAGGCGGCAGACATCGACGAGAAGAACCAGGCTGCGCTGCTGGAAACCAGTCTGCAACTGGGCTTCGTGCCGATTCTGGCAAGTGTGAAGCCGCAGGTCTGCGCCAGTGTCGCCATCGACCTGGAAGGCGGCAGCGGCCCGGCGGGCATCTACATCGACGAGGCGGACTGGAAATACATCCGTCGCCACGATGCGGTGAAAGCCACCGTCAATGTTGAAGCGGATGAACCGGAGCTGGATGAGGTTTGATCGGCGTTAACTGAAGACAATAAAAAGGGCCGCGATCTGATGGGATCGCGGCCCTTTTTTATGGCTTGGGGTTTGTGTTGATTTTACGGGCCCTATCGCGAGCAGGCTCACTCCTACAGATGGAATGCGTTCCCTTGTAGGAGTGAGCCTGCTCGCGATGGCGTCCTTACAGACGCCGCAAGGTTACTTACCGAGCGGAATCTTCGGCGCCCACGTCAGCCACTCATCCTCGAACTTGTCGAACAGCGGGAACGTCTGCTCAGCCCGCGCCGGGTTGCCCATGCGTTCACCGTCCGGCGTGGCGAAGGCAATGCCGCCCTGAATCGCCGTCTCCAGCGACTCCGTGCGTACCGTCAGGCCATTGAACAAGCCGATGTCGAAACCGACACCACTGGTGTTCCAGAAACGGCTGCCACTGCGCACCAGCGGCGCGTATTTCGGCTCGATCAAAATGTGCACCAGCACCCGGTCAGCGGTCTGGCCCAGTTCATAACCCGTGACCTTGCCCACGGTGATTTCGCGGTAGGTCACCGGCACGCCAGGTTTCAGCGAACCACGGCGAGCCGCGCTCAGTACCAGACTCAAACCGGCCTCTTGCTTGACCACCTCAGGTGGATTGGCCAGCGCAACGAAGTTCTTTTGCGGGCCAAGATTCTTTGCCGCCGGCAGCACTTCCAGATACTGACCGGTGACCAGGGTTTCCAGGTTCTGGGTCTTGATCAGTCCCAACTCAGGCTTCACCACCCAGAACTGACTGCCGACCCGCGCAATCTTCTCCGGCACTTCAGTGATCCGCGCGGTGATCATCACCGATTGCAGATCGTCGGTCAGGTCGACGTCTTCAATCTTGCCGACGTCCAGCCCTTTGAAACGAATCGGCGTACCTGGGCGCAAGCCATCGGCGCGGTCGACCTTGATCGTCACCAGCGTGCCTTTCTGGTTGGCCTCATCATGGTTGGCGAACAGTCGGAAACGCGGAATACGCTTTTGCAACGGCGCCTTGGCTTGTGGCGTTTCGAACGCGATACCGCCAGCCATCAGCGTCTGCAGTGACTCGCTTTTTACTTGAATCCCGCCGGTCAATCCCCCGGTAAGCGTGATGCCGCTGACGTTCCAGAAGCGCGTCGACGCGTTGACCAGGTTTTCGTATTCCTTCTCGATATGAACGCCGATGACAATCTGCTTTTTGGTCTTGGAGAACTGATAGCTCTGCACCGAGCCGACCTTGACCTGTTTATACAGAATCGGGCTGCCGACTTCGATCGAACCCAGAACGTCGGTGAACAACACCAGGTGCAAGCCCGGGGAACGCAGATCCAATGGCGGGGCTTTTGGCCGGGCCTCGAACTCGCGCTTCGGCGCGGCCCCCTTGTCACCGGGGCGTACGGCGATGTAGTTGCCTTTCACCAATGCTTCGAGCCCGGTAATACCGGCCAGGGAAATCGACGGTTTGACCACCCAGAATTGCGTACCGTCGACCAGATAGTCTTCGGCCAGAGGATCAAGGGTGAGCTCGGCCGTGGCGCTGTTCAGGTCCGGATCGATTTTCAACGCTTTCAGGTTGCCGACTTGAATGCCCTTGTACATCACCGGCGTACGGCCGGCCTGCAGGCCTTCGAAGTCGCTGAGTTTGACCTTGACCCGAATGCCGGCCGCAGCCGCGTCGAAATCTTCATACAGGCGGAACGGCAGGCTTGGATCAGTCGGCGGACTGTCCTTGCGGTTCTCCGGTGTGGCAAAGGCGATACCGCCGGCAACGATACTCGCCAGGGATTCACTGCGGACTTTCACCCCGGACAGGTTGGCATCGATGCTGATGCCGCTGGCGTTCCAGAAACGCGTGTGTTTGCGCACCAGTTTGGCGTAGGTCGGCTCGATGAACACTTTGAGCTCAACGGTGCTCTGGTCTTCGGAGAGCACGTAGCTTTTGATCTGGCCAACCTTGATCTGCTTGTAGAACACCGGGCTGCCACGGTTCAGCGAACCCAGGCGATCGGCCTTGATGGTCAGGTGCAGACCCGGCTTGGAATCCGACAGCGGCGGCTCTTCGGCCAGCGCTTTGAACTTGCGGGTCGGCTCGCCTTCTCCGGGGCTGATGGCGACGTAGTTACCCGAAACCAAGGTTTCCAGACCGGTGATACCGGCCAGGGTCACGCTCGGCTTCACCAGCCAGAAACGCGTGCTGGTCTTGAGGTATTGTTCGACGTCCTTGTTCATCTCGACGGTGGCGATCACCCCTTTGGAGTTGCCTTCGTCGTCGAGCTTCAGCGTCTTCACCTTACCGACCGACATGCCTTTGTACATGACCTCGGTCTTGTTGGCCTGGATGCCCTCACCGCTTTCGAAGCGCACCTGAATCTCGATGCCGGTTTCGTTATAGGCACGCCAGCCGAGCCACCCGCCGATGATCAGGGCGATCAGGGGCAGGACCCAAATGGCAGACCAGTTCGAGGCCGGTCGGGTTTTCGCTACAGGCAGATCAGTCATGGTCGTCGTCCGACTCCGTGTTATCCCAAATCAGTCGGGGATCGAAAGTTACTGCGGCAAGCATCGTCAGAATCACCACACTGGCGAAGGCGATGGCGCCAAGGTTGGCTTCGACACTGGCAAGCCGGCCGAAGTTGACGACCGCCACCAGAATGGCGATCACAAAGATATCGAGCATCGACCAGCGTCCGATGAACTCAATGAAGCGGTACATCCAGATGCGCTGCCGTGCAGACAATGGCTGGCGTCGCTGCACCGAAAACAGCAGCAGCGCGATGCCCACCAGTTTGAAGGTTGGCACCAGAATACTGGCGATGAACACCACGGCGGCGATCGGGATCATGCCGTGCTGCACCAGCTGGATCACGCCGGACATGATCGTGCTCGGATCGCCCTGCCCCAGTGAACTGACGGTCATGATCGGCAGCACGTTGGCCGGAATGTAGATAATCGCCGCGGTGATCAGCAGTGCCCAGGTTCGAGCGAGGCTGTTCGGCCGGCGGGCATGCACCAGCGCTCCGCAGCGCGTGCAGGTTTGCTCGTCGGTGTCCGCGTCCTGCCTGTTCAACTCGTGGCATTCGGTACAGATCAGAATGCCCGCATCAATCGCCCGCATGGGGGTCTTCTCCTGATAGCGCCTGCCAGATCTGATGCGGTGACATCACCACTTCCAGCCAGACCTGCACCAACAACAACGCAATGAAACACACCAACCCGAGGCCGACGGTGATTGCAGCCATGTCCGCCAGTTTGACGATCGCCACCAGGACGCCCATGAGGTAAACCTCGAGCATTCCCCAATCTCTCAGGTGGTGGTAAATGCGGTAGAGCAGCAGGCCGTAGCTGCGGCCGATGTTGAAGCGGATCGTCACCAACACAATCAACTGGCACAGCAACTTGATCAGCGGGATGGCCATGCTGCAGAGGAACACGACGATCGACACGCCCTGCATGTCGGTGTTGAACAGACCGACCACGCCGCTCCAGACCGTGTCATTCGAAGACTGTCCGAGTAGATTGAGCTGCATGATGGGTAAAAAGTTCGCTGGTATATAGAGCAACAATGCCGCGATGACCAGGGCAAGGCTGCGCTGCACCACGTTATGGCGGTGGGCGTACAGCTCGTAACCGCAGCGTGGGCAGAGGGCTTTCTCGCCGTGGGCAAGTTTTGGCTTGCGCATCAGCAGGTCGCACTCGTGACAGGCCACCAAGTCTTCCAGCGGCAAATCTGACAGCCCGGAAGCGTCAACCGACTCTGACATAAAGGCATTGGCTCCGAAAAAGATGGGGCTATTCTAGTGTTCTGATTCGAAAATAACTGTGCAAATTTGTTCGCACGCTAAGTAAAAACTTTCCTGCGGGCAAAACAAAACCCCAACTGCTTTCGCAATTGGGGTTTCGGAATTTAATCTTGACGATGACCTACTCTCACATGGGGAAACCCCACACTACCATCGGCGATGCATCGTTTCACTTCTGAGTTC
>NZ_JAAQYM010000024.1 GCF_012986595.1 Pseudomonas koreensis
GGGGAAGGAAGGAAAGAAGGGGAGGGGAGAGGGGGAGGGGGGGGAGAAGGAGGGGAGAAGGAGGAGAGGAAAGGAGGGGAGAAGAAGAAAGGGGGAACGAGAGGAAAAGAGAGGGGGAGGAGGAAAAGAGGGAGAAAGGAAGAAAGGGAGGAAGAGGAAAAAAAGAGAAGGGAAAAAAAGGGGAAAGAGAGAGAGAAAGGGGGAGGAGAGGGAAGAAAGGAGAAGGGGAAGAGAGGAAAGAAAGGAAAAGGAAAAAAAGAAAGGAAGGAAGAGGAAGAGAAGAAAGGAGAGAAAAAGGGGAGGGGAAGCCAGAGGAGGAAAGGGGGGAGAGGGGGCAGAGAGGGAAGGAGAGGAGGGAAAGAGAGGGAGGGGAAGGGGGGAGGGAAGCGAAAGGGGAGAAAAGAAGGGGGAGGGAAAAGGAGAAAGAGGAAAGAGAGAGGGAGGGGAAGGAAGGGGGGAGGAAGGGGGGGAAAAGAAGAAGAGGAAAGGGGGAAGGGGGGAAGAGAAAAGAAGAAGAAAGAAGGAAAGAAGGAGAAAAGGAAAGGAGAAGAAGAAGAAGGAGAAGGAGGAAAAGAAAAAGGGAAGGGGAAAAAAAGAGAAAAGAGGAGGGGGAAGGGAAGAAAAAAAAGGGAAGGAGAAAGGAGGGGAAAAAGAAGGAGGGGAAAAAAAAGGAGAAGGAGAGAGAGGAAGGAAAGAAAAAAGAAACTCAGTAATCGGC
>NZ_JAAQYM010000025.1 GCF_012986595.1 Pseudomonas koreensis
CTCTTTTCCCCTTCCCTTTTTTCTCTTTTCTCCTTCCCCTTTCTCCCCCCTCCCTTCCCTTCCCTCTCCTTCCTTTCCCTCCCCCTTCTCTTTTCCCTTTCTCTCCTTCTCCTCCTTTCCCTTCTTCTTCCCTTTTCCCCCCCTCTCCTTTCTCTTCTCTCTCTTTTCTTCCCCTCTCCTTCCCCCCCCTCCTTTCCCCCCCTCCCTTCCCCCTCCTTCCCCTTTTTTCTTCCTTTCTCCTTTTTTTCTCTTCTCTCCCCTCTCTCTCCCTTCCCCTCTCCCCCTCTCCTTTTCTTTCCTCTTTCTTCCTTTCTTTCTTCTTTTTTCCTCTCCTCCCCTTTCCTTTTCCTCCCTCTTTTCTTTCCTTCTCTTTCCCTCTTCTTCTTTTTCCCCTTCTCTTCTTTCCTTTTTTTCCTCTTCCCTCTCCCTCCCCCCCCTCCCCCTTTCCCCCTCCCCTCTCTCCCCCTTTCCTTCTTTTCTCTCCCCTCTCCCCCCCTCCTTCCCTCCTCTCCTTCTCCCTCCTTTTCCCTTTTTTTTTCCCCTCCTCCTTCTCCCCTCCCCCCCTCCTCTTTCCCTTCTTCCTTCTCCCCCTTCCCCTTT
>NZ_JAAQYM010000026.1 GCF_012986595.1 Pseudomonas koreensis
GGAAAAAGAAAAGAGAGAAAAAGGGAAGGAGGGGAGAGAAAAGAGAAAAAAAGAAGGAAAGAAGAGAAGGAGAAAAAGAAGGGGAAAGGGGGGAGGGAAAAGAAGAAGGAGAAAAGAAAAAAAGAAGAGGGAAAGGAGGAGGAGAAGGAAAAGGAAAGGGGGAGGAGAAAAGGGAGAGAGGAGGGGGAAAGGAAAAGAAAAAGAAGGGGGAGAAGGAAAGGGAGGGAGGGGGAAAGGAAGGAAAGGGGGGGAAAAAAGAGGAAGGGGAGAAGAGAGGAAAAAGGGGGAGGAAAAAAAAGAGAAGAAGGAAAAAAAAGGAGAAGGAGGGGGGGGAAGAAAGAAGAGGGGAAAGGGAAGGGAGAGAAGAAAAGGGGGAAAGGAGAGGGAGAGGAGAGAAAGGGGGGAGGGGGAGGCGGAAGAACACAAGAGCCCGGGGGCACCGGACGCCGAAGACGAAAGGGGCGCCGGAGAGGGCGACCAGCGCAAAGGAGGGAAAGAAGGGGAGAAGGAAGACGGAGGCCGGAGCGGAGGAGAGGGGGGAAGCCAGAAAGAGAAAAGAGGAGGAA
>NZ_JAAQYM010000027.1 GCF_012986595.1 Pseudomonas koreensis
GGGAGAAGGAAGAAAGGGGGGGAGAGGAGGAAGGAAGGGGAAGAGAGAGGAAGAAAAGAGAGGAAGAGGAGGAAAAGGGGAGGGAGAAAAGAGAAGAGGAAAAAGAGGAGAGAGGCGGAAGGGGAAAGGAGGGGGAAGGAAGGAGGGGAGAGGAAGAGAGAAAAAAGGAAGAGAAAGAAGGAGGAAGGAGAAAAAAGGAAGGAGGAAGGCGGAGAAGAAGAGGGAAGAGAAAGGGGGGGAAAAGAAGAAAAGGAGAAAAAAAAGAGAGAAAAAAAGAGAAGGGAGAGAAAAGGAGGGGGGAAGACGGAGAAGAAAAAGAAAGAGGAAGGGGGAGGAAAGAAGAAGGAAGGGAAGGAGAGCGGACAACGAGAGAGGAAAAAAGAAGGAAGGAGGAAGAGAAAGGGGAGAAACGGAGGAAGGGGGAAAGGGGCCAGAAAAGAGGGGGAGGAAGAGAAGATCGGGGAGAAAGAAGGAAAGAAAAAAGGGGGAGGCAGGAAAAGGAGGGGGAAGGGAAAGAGCGGAGGGGAGGGAAGAGGGGCAAGAAAAA
>NZ_JAAQYM010000003.1 GCF_012986595.1 Pseudomonas koreensis
ATTCTACAGCGTTACACGCTGCTGTCAACACCTCTTTTTCTCCGCTTTCGACCGAGAAGATCGAACCGTTAAAAGAGCCAAACATCACCACTCTTTCAACTCCTTCCAGGCTTCGATGAACTGAAGCCAGTCACTGTCGAAAACTGCGCAACTCATTGAATTTCAAGGAGTTTTCCGTTTCGACTGCGCCGGAAGTGGGGCGAATTATAGACCTCTGGAATTCGCCGTCAACCCCTATTTCTAAATTTATTCAGATTTCAATGTAATACGTGCAAATGCCTTCTTGCCCGCCTGGCAAACATGGATCGCACCCACTACATATATAAAGGAGCGATCAACCACCTCACCATCAACACGCACACCACCAGAAGCCAACAGATCGCGAGCCGCCGCCGAGTTCTTCACCAGGCCTGCCTTATTAAGGACAGCAGCAATCGGCATATCTTCAGCGGAAGTCAGTTCGATCTCTGGCAGATCATCCGGCAGCTCGCCATCTTTCATGCGGTTGCCCGCAGCACGATGAGCATTGGCTGCCGCTTCCTCACCATGGAAACGCGCCACAATTTCTTCCGCCAGCTTGATCTTGATGTCGCGCGGGTTAGCCCCTGCTTCTACATCTGCGCGGAAAGCATTGATCTCATCCATCGAGCGGAAGCTGAGCAGTTCGAAGTAACGCCACATCAACGCATCCGGAATCGAAACCAGTTTGCCGTACATCACACCCGGCGCTTCCTGAATACCGACGTAGTTGCCCAACGACTTGGACATCTTCTTCACGCCATCCAGACCTTCAAGCAACGGCATGGTCAGAATGCATTGAGCCTCCTGACCATAACCACGTTGCAGCTCACGCCCCATCAACAGGTTGAACTTCTGGTCGGTACCACCCAACTCGACGTCCGCGCGCAGAGCAACCGAGTCATACCCCTGAACCAGCGGATAGAGGAACTCATGGATAGCGATTGGCTGATTAGTGGTGTAGCGCTTGTCGAAGTCATCACGCTCGAGCATGCGAGCGACGGTGTACTGCGAAGTCAGACGAATGAAATCCGCCGGCCCCATCTGATCCATCCAGGTGGAGTTGAACGCCACTTCGGTCTTGGCCGGATCAAGAATCTTGAATACCTGAGACTTATAAGTCTCGGCATTTTCCAGAACCTGCTCGCGAGTCAACGGAGGGCGAGTAGCGCTCTTGCCACTCGGGTCACCGATCATCCCGGTGAAGTCACCAATAAGGAAGATCACCTGATGCCCCAGCTCCTGGAACTGGCGCAGCTTATTAATAAGCACGGTGTGACCCAAGTGCAGATCCGGAGCGGTTGGGTCGAAACCAGCCTTGATACGCAGCGGCTGGCCGCGCTTGAGCTTCTCGATCAGCTCGGACTCGACCAATAGTTCTTCCGCACCACGTTTAATCAGCGCTAGCTGCTCTTCAACCGACTTCATAACAGACCCGCAAGGCTCAGATTCAAAGGGAACCAACCATACAAGATCGTGCACCAATTACAAGTTTTGCCCGGCGCACGGACACCAATCTGCAGACAGGCTGTCTGTAGACTTGCTTCGGGGATGATTTGGTTATATTTTATACAGTTATTTCATCTTCATCATGTCATTCATCTTTTCCAATTCATCTTTTTTCAAAGTCAAAATTACTTATGACCACTGAACCGTCTAAAGCGCCACCGCTTTACCCGAAGACCCACCTGCTCGCCGCAAGTGGAATCGCCGCCCTTCTCAGCCTGGCGCTCCTGGTATTCCCTTCCAGTGATGTTGAAGCCAAAAAGACGACCCTGAGCCTTGAACTGGAAAGTCCTGCTGAACAACTGACACAAGATCAAGACGCCGCTGACGCAGTTCAAGCCACAAATGAGCCCGTCGCCTCGCCATTTGCCCAGATCGAAAACACAGAAGAAAACACCCCGCAAACTGCTGAAACCGCGCCTGCACCGGCTCCGGTTGTCGAAAAACCAAAGGCCCCCGGCCATCGGGAAGTGATCGTTGCCAAAGGCGACACGCTGTCCACCCTGTTTGAAAAGGTTGGCCTGCCTGCCGCTGCCGTGCACGAAGTACTGGCCAGCGACAAACAAGCCAAACAGTTCAGCCAGCTCAAGCACGGCCAGAAACTTGAATTCGAACTCAACCCGCAAGGCCAACTGACCAGTCTGCACAGCAAGGTCAGCGACGTCGAAACCATCACCCTGACCAAGAATGACAAGGGTTATGCGTTCAACCGGGTCACTGCGAAGCCTACCGTTCGCACCGCTTACGTCCACGGCGTCATCAATAGCTCGCTGTCACAATCCGCCGCACGCGCCGGCCTCTCCCATAGCCTGACCATGGATATGGCCAGCGTCTTCGGCTACGACGTCGATTTCGCCCAGGACATTCGCCAGGGTGACGAATTCGACGTGATCTACGAGCAGAAAGTGGTCAACGGCAAGGCCGTCGGCACAGGTCCTATCCTGTCTGCGCGCTTCACCAACCGCGGCAAGACTTACACCGCCGTGCGCTACACCAACAAGCAAGGCAACAGCAGCTATTACACTGCCGACGGCAACAGCATGCGCAAGGCGTTCATCCGCACGCCGGTTGACTTTGCCCGCATCAGCTCGAAGTTCTCCATGGGCCGCAAACACCCGATCCTCAACAAGATCCGCGCCCACAAAGGCGTCGATTACGCGGCGCCACGCGGTACACCGATCAAGGCTGCTGGCGACGGAAAAGTACTGCTGGCCGGTCGCCGCGGTGGCTACGGCAACACCGTGATCATTCAACACGGCAATACCTACCGTACGCTCTACGGGCACATGCAGGGCTTCGCCAAAGGTGTGAAGACCGGCGGTACCGTCAAGCAGGGTCAGGTGATCGGTTATATCGGCACCACCGGCCTGTCCACCGGCCCGCACTTGCACTATGAGTTCCAGGTCAACGGCGTCCACGTCGATCCACTGGGCCAGAAGCTGCCGATGGCCGACCCGATCGCCAAGTCCGAACGCGCACGCTTCCTTGCCCAGAGCCAGCCGTTGATGGCGCGCATGGACCAAGAGAAGGCCACCATGCTGGCTTCGAGCAAGCGTTAAGCCATGACCCTCTATATCGGTGTGATGTCCGGAACCAGCCTCGATGGACTGGACATCGCGCTGATCGAGCAGACCCAGGCAATCAAGCTGATCGCCACACACTACATCCCCATGCCTGACTCCCTGCGCGCCGAGCTGTTGAGCTTGTGCGCCAGCGGCCCTGACGAAATTGCCCGCTCGGCGGTTGCCCAGCAACACTGGGTGAAGCTCGCCGCGCAGGGGATCCATACCCTCCTCGACCAGCAGCAGCTCAAGCCCGAAGCCATTCGCGCCATTGGCAGCCATGGGCAAACCATTCGCCATGAACCCGCACGCGGGTTCACCGTACAGATCGGCAATCCTGCGCTACTTACGGAGCTGACCGGCATCACCGTTGTCAGTGACTTCCGCAGCCGCGATGTGGCCGCAGGTGGTCAGGGCGCCCCGCTGGTGCCGGCCTTCCACGAGGCGTTGTTCGAAGAGCGTACCGGCAATCGTGCGGTGCTGAATGTCGGTGGTTTCAGCAATCTCAGTCTGATTGAGCCGACACGGCCTGTAGCCGGTTTCGACTGCGGCCCTGGGAATGTGCTGATGGATGCCTGGATTCACCAGCAACGCGGCGAGAACTACGATCGCAATGGCCAATGGGCAGCCACCGGCAATGTCGAGCCCGCCTTGCTGAATGCGCTGCTCAGCGACCCGTTCTTCGTGACCAAAGGCCCGAAAAGCACGGGCCGGGAAGTGTTCAACCTGCCTTGGCTGGAACAGCACCTCTCAAGACTGCCGACCTTTGCCGCTGAAAACGTCCAGGCGACGCTGCTGGAGCTGACGGCACTGACCATCGTCGAGTCGCTGCAAAGCGCTCAAGCAGATACCCGCGAGATGCTGGTCTGCGGCGGCGGCGCACACAATGCCACACTGATGAAACGCCTCGCGGATCTGCTGCCCAATGCGGTCGTTGCCAGCACTGCGAGCCACGGCGTCGATCCGGACTGGGTCGAGGCCATGGCCTTCGCCTGGCTGGCCCATTGCTGTCTGGAAGGCGTTGCCGCCAATCGACCGAGTGTCACGGGCGCCAAAGGTCTGCGCGTACTCGGCGCCATCTATCCCAACTGAAAATTCAGACAACAAAAAACGCCGCAGAACCTTAGGGCTCTGCGGCGTTTTATTGTGTGCAGCGCAGTGCGATCAGATCGAGAACGAAGAACCGCAACCACAGGTCGTGGTGGCGTTCGGGTTCTTGATCACGAAGCGCGAACCTTCCAGACCTTCCTGGTAGTCGACTTCGGCACCGGCCAGGTACTGGAAGCTCATCGGATCAACCACCAGGCTCACGCCTTCGCGCTCGACGATGGTGTCGTCCTCGGCCACATCTTCATCGAAGGTGAAACCGTACTGAAACCCTGAACAACCGCCGCCCGTAACGAATACGCGCAGCTTCAAGCGATCATTCCCCTCTTCATCGACCAGGCTCTTCACCTTGTGCGCAGCACCTTGGGTGAATTGCAAAGCCGTGGGGGTGAAGGATTCGACGCTCATGCTGACTATCTCCCGGCGTTACGCCGCCATAATGCGTGATGACGCGCATTATCCGCTTGTCCTAGAAAATCGGTCAACTATTGTTACGGTATATCAATAAACCCGACCAACTGCCCAGAATGCAAAAAGGCCCGTCTGACGGGCCTTTTTGCTGTGTTGCCGAACGTGTTACGGCAGCATACCAGCGTGGGACAAACCGAAGCGCTCGTCCAGCCCGAACAGGATGTTCATGTTCTGCACAGCCTGACCCGACGCACCTTTGACCAGATTGTCGATCACCGACAACACCACCACCAGATCGCCATCCTGCGGACGGTGCACGGCGATGCGGCAGACGTTGGCGCCGCGCACACTGCGTGTTTCCGGATGGCTGCCGGCCGGCATCACATCGACGAACGGCTCGTTGGCATAACGCTTTTCGAACAGCGCCTGCAGATCCACCGAGCGATCAACCACGGTCGCGTAGAGCGTGGAGTGAATGCCACGGATCATCGGCGTCAGGTGCGGAACGAAGGTCAGGCCGACGTCCTTGCCGGCGGCGCGACGCAGGCCTTGGCGAATTTCCGGCAGGTGACGGTGACCTTTCACCGCGTAAGCCTTCATGCTTTCCGACGTCTCGGAGTACAGCGAACCTACCGCTGCACCACGGCCGGCACCGCTGACACCGGATTTGCAGTCGGCGATCAGACGCGAAGTATCGGCCAGACCCGCTTCCAGCAGCGGCAGGAAACCCAGTTGTGTCGCGGTTGGATAGCAACCTGGAACGGCGATCAGGCGCGCCTTCTTGATCTGCTCGCGATTGACTTCGGGCAAACCGTAGACCGCTTCGTCCAGCAACGCCGGTGCGCCGTGCGGCTGGCCATACCACTTGGCCCACTCTTCAGCGTCTTGCAGACGGAAGTCCGCCGACAGATCGATGACCTTGGTGCCGGCTGCCAGCAGTTCACCGGCCAGAGCATGGGCGACGCCGTGCGGGGTGGCGAAAAACACCACGTCGCAAGCACCCAGGGTCTTGATGTCCGGCACGCTGAACGCCAGGCCGTCATAGTGGCCGCGCAGGTTCGGGTACATATCAGCCACGGCCAGACCGGCCTCGGATCGGGAAGTGATCACCACCACTTCTGCCTGCGGATGCTGTGCCAACAGACGCAGCAGTTCGACACCGGTGTAACCCGTGCCGCCGACAATACCGACCTTGACCATAAACCTGCCCTCAACGAACCCACTGGAAAGCCGTCGATAATAGGGGCCGCGCGCGTCTGCGACAACCATCAAGGTGACGTGCGGACGCTCAAGCCTCTACTATCCCGGCTACCGTGAACCTGGGAATAACTAAAATGCTCTATCTATGGATCAAAGCGTTGCATATCGTCAGCGTCGTGTGCTGGTTTGCCGGGCTGTTCTACTTGCCGAGGCTGTTCGTTTACCACGCGCAAAGCGAAGACGCGATCAGCAAAGAACGCTTCAGCATCATGGAACGCAAGCTGTACCGCGGCATCATGGGCCCGGCGATGATCGCCACGCTGATCTTCGGCGGCTGGCTGATCTACCTCAATCCGGGCATCTTCAGCATGGGCGGCTGGATCCATGCCAAGCTGACGCTGGTGGTCTTGCTGATCGGCTATCACCACATGTGCGGCGCGCAGGTAAAACGCTTCGCCCGTGGCGAGAACACCCGCAGCCATGTCTTTTATCGCTGGTTCAATGAAGTACCGGTTCTGATATTGCTGGCTATCGTAATTCTGGTGGTGGTCAAGCCGTTCTAACTTCAACAGACACCACACTTCGGGGGATTTCCAATGTCGCTGCCCGCTCTGCTCGAACAACGTCTGCGCCTGCCCGTCGTGGCGGCGCCGATGTTCCTGATATCCAACCCGGAGCTGGTGCTCGCCTGCTGTCGCAACGGCGTGGTCGGCAGCTTTCCGGCCCTGAACCAACGCGAAAGCAGCGGTTTCAAAGCCTGGCTGGAGCAGATCGAAGCGGGACTGGCGACGCTGGACAACCCGGCGCCGTATGCCGTGAACCTGATCGTTCACAACAGCAACCCGCGCCTGCAGGCGGACCTGAACATTTGTGTCGAGCACAAGGTGCCGATTGTCATCACCAGCCTCGGCGCGGTGAAGGAACTGGTCGACGCAGTTCACAGCTACGGTGGCCTGGTATTTCACGATGTGACCACCCGCCGCCATGCCGAGAAAGCGGCCGAGGCCGGTGTCGACGGTTTGATTGCCGTCGCGGCCGGTGCCGGCGGCCATGCCGGAACCTGGAGTCCGTTTGCGCTGATCGCCGAGATACGTGAGTTCTTCGATAAAACCCTGCTGCTTGCAGGATGTCTTAACCACGGCCATGAGATTCTCGCCGCACAGCTGCTTGGCGCGGATTTGGCCTACTTCGGTACGCGATTTATCGGCACCACTGAAAGCCATGCGCCTGACGCTTACAAGCAGATGCTGCTGACGGCCAAAGCAGCGGACATCATTCATACTCCTGCGGTCTCTGGGGTACCGGCCAGTTTCATGCGCCAAAGCCTGGAGGCGGCGGGTTTCGACATGGCTGCACTGCAAGGCAAAGGTGAGGTCAACTTCGGTGACAAGCTCAAGCCCATCAATGATGAAGCCAAGGCCTGGAAGACCGTTTGGTCTGCCGGCCAGGGCGTAGGGCAAATCGATGATCTGCCGAGCGTGGATCAGTTGATCGCCCGGCTCGACGCGGAATACCGTCAGGCCCAGGAACGCGCAGCGCAGTTGCCGAAACGCTGGCCGCGCTGAGAAAAACCCGGCCAGTTACCGTCCGACTGGCCTTACAATTCGACCTTCAATTCATTCGCGACAAGGATGCCTCGGCCATGAGCGAACCCCGTTACAAGATCGTTTTCGACGGTGCTCTACAGCCCGGTGTCGATCTCACCACCGCCAAGCTCAATCTGGCGGCCCTGTTCAAGAGCGATGTCGCCGGCATCGAGCGCCTGTTCAACGGCAATACCATCGCTCTCAAGCGCGACCTGTCCCACAGTGATGCGCAGACCTATCTGCAAGCGCTGAGCAAGACCGGAATCGACGCGCGAATCGAAACCGAAACGGCGATCGAGTTGAATCTGGCCGACGTGCACGAACACCCGTCCACCGTTGCAGAGCCGGACTCCCCTTACGCACCACCACGCGCCGATGTTGGCGAGAGCCTGCCGCCATTCGCCGTACTAAAGCCTTTCAGTGTCGAAGGACGGATCGGTCGCCTGCGCTTCCTTGCCTGGACGATGGTGCTGAGCCTGGTCACCCTGCCGATCGTTGGCGTATTCGCCCTGATCGGTCTCGGTCTGGTCAGCGGCGACACGACCACAGGCCTGATCATCGGCGGCATTTTTGCGTTCTTCCTGTTCCTTGGTTTCATCATTGTCAGCATCCTGTTCAGCGTGCAGCGCCTGCACGACATCGGCTGGTCCGGCTGGCTGTGGTTGCTGAATCTGGTGCCCTTCGTGGGCAGCTTCTTCCCGCTGGTGATCATGGTCATGCCGGGCAACACCGGTGCCAACCGCTACGGTCCCCCGCCGCCGCCCAACAGCACCGCGGTCAAGGTGTTGTGCTCGCTGTGGATCGTGTTCTTTGCACTGGTATTTGCCGGCGGCATGCTGGGCGGCATCTCGGCCATTCAGCAGGAATACGAAAGCAACCTCGAGAGCAGCTATGAAAGCGGCTCGGTCACCACCGATGAAGTCGAGGTCGAGACCGCACCCGCGGCGAATTCGGTGGATGATGCAGCCGAAGCGGCCCCGGCCCCTGTAGACTCTGCGAAAGAATGAACAACGCTCCCCGCCGTGACACCTGCGTCGCTGGCGCGGAGCTGTTGCGATGGAGAATTGCATGACCCGTTACGCTCTGATCACTGGCGCTTCCAGCGGCATCGGCCTGGCCATGGCCGAAGCGCTGGCCCGGCGCGGCCGCAGCCTGATTCTGGTGGCCCGACAGCGTGATCAGCTGGAAAGTATCGCGATCGAACTGACCCAGCGCTTTGGCGTGGAAGTCTTGTTCCGTGCCTGCGACCTCGGCGAGCCTTTGCGCCTGTCCGGTTTCCTGCTGGAGCTGGAAGAAGGCGATCGACAGATCGACCTGTTGGTCAACTGCGCCGGCATCGGCACCTGCGGCCCGTTTCTGGCTCAGGACTGGATGACCGAGCAGGACCTGATCGAAGTGAACATCCTCGCCCTTACCCGCCTGTGCCACGCCATCGGCAACAGCATGGCACTGCAGGGCGGCGGGCAGATTCTCAACGTGGCCTCGGTGGCGGCGTTCAATCCCGGTCCGTGGATGAGCACCTACTACGCCAGCAAGGCTTACGTCTTGCACTTCTCCGAAGCCCTGCGGGTTGAACTCAAGCAGAGCGCGGTCAAGGTGTCGGTGCTCTGCCCCGGCCCGACCCGCACCGCGTTTTTCCGTACCGCGCAGCTCAACGACGACAAACTCAAAGACAGCAAGCTGCTGATGAGTCCCGAGGAAGTCGCGCTGTACACCGTGCGTGCGCTGGAGAAAAACCGCGCAATCATCATTCCGGGACGGCGCAACCGCTGGTTCGCCTTCCTGCCGCGCCTTGGTTCGCGCTGGCTCAATCGCACTATCGTCGGCATGGTCAACAAGGCTTACTGCCCGCGCTGAACTGTCCTACGGCAAAACACTGGGCGGGGTCATTTCCCATGAGTACACTCAGGCCAGCCCACACCACGGAGAAAACAGCAGTGGATACTCTGTTCACCAAGATCATCAACCGGGAGATTCCGGCCAAGATCATCTACGAGGACGACCAGGTTCTGGCGTTCCACGATATCGCCCCTCAGGCACCGGTGCATTTTCTGGTCATCCCGAAGAAACCGGTGCGCACCCTCAATGACCTGACCGAAGACGACAAGGCACTGGCCGGGCACATTCTGTTCACTGCCCAGCGGCTGGCGCTGGAGCTGGGCTGCGAAGAAGGCTTCCGGGTGGTGATGAACTGCAATGAGAAGGGTGGGCAGACCGTCTATCACATTCATATGCATGTACTGGGTCAGCGCCAGATGAACTGGCCGCCGGGCTGATACCCAGCAAACCCGTGTAGGAGCTGCCGAAGGCTGCGATCTTTTGATCTTGATCCTGAAAAAACAAGATCAAAAGATCGCAGCCTTCGGCAGCTCCTACATACAGCAAATCAAGCGCAACACAGCAGCAAATGACCCAGCGCAAACCTTCCCCGGCCGATTCGGTTAAACTGATCGCCGAGATTTTTTCCGGAGGTCAGCATGACTACCCAACGTCACTACTCGCCGATTGACCGTCTTCTGCTGCAAGCCGATGCCGCGATGCGCACCCTGCTGCCCTTCAGCGGTCAGCCTTACCGTCCGTCGCCAGCGATCGTGCAGCCGGAAGCGCAGATGAGCGACGAGGAGACCCGCCACGTGGCCGGCCTGATGCGCATCAACCACACCGGTGAAGTCTGCGCCCAGGCGTTGTATCAGGGTCAGGCGCTGACCGCCAAATTGCCGCAGGTGCGTGCAGCCATGGAGCACGCCGCCGAAGAAGAAATCGATCATCTGGTGTGGTGCGAGCAGCGCATCCATCAACTGGGCAGCCACACCAGCGTGCTCAATCCGCTGTTCTACGGCATGTCGTTCGGCATCGGCGCGGTGGCCGGCCTGATCAGTGACAAGGTCAGTCTCGGTTTCGTCGCGGCCACCGAGCACCAGGTGTGCAAGCACTTGAACGAGCACCTGGAGCAATTGCCAGCCGAGGACGAGAAGTCCCGGGCGATTCTGCAGCAGATGCGCATTGATGAAGAACATCATGCAGAGAATGCACTGGATGCCGGCGGTTTCCGTTTTCCGGCGCCAGTGAAGTTCGGAATGAGTCTGTTGGCCAAGGTGATGACCAAGAGTACATATCGAATCTGAATGCTGTAGCGCTGCATAAACCCCCTTCACGAGCAGACTCGCTCCTACCGGGGGCATGCGGCAGACATTAAAAAAGGCGACCGAAGTCGCCTTTTTTTTGTGCCCGAAAATCTTACGCCGGCATGTTGCGCGCGTAGAAGATCTCCAGCATTTCGTGTTTCACACGCTCGGTCACCTGAGCACGCTGCTCCGAGGACAGATTGCTGGTGGCGTCGCCGAACAGGTAGTTATCCAGCTCGAAGTTCTTCAGCAGCATTTTGGTGTGGAACAGGTTTTCCTGATACACGTTCACGTCGGTCATCTGGTACGCGTCGCGGGTGTCTTCGGAAAGGTAGTTCTGGATCGAGTTGATCTCGTGATCGATGAAGTGCTTGTTGCCTTCAACGTCACGGGTGAAGCCGCGCACACGGTAATCCACAGTCACGATGTCCGAATCGAACTGATGAATGAGGAAGTTGAGCGCTTTAAGCGGTGAAATGACACCACAGGTCGACACGTCGATGTCCACACGGAACGTCGCAATACCGGCGTCCGGATGGATTTCCGGGTAGGTATGCACCGTTATGTGGCTCTTGTCGAGGTGGGCAAGGATGATTTCGGGCAATGGACCCGGAGACTCTTCGATCTGGCTGTCAGTCGGGGTCACCGGCTCTTCCGAGATCAGAATCGTGACGCTGGCACCCTGAGGCTCATAGTTCTGACTGGCAATGTTCAGAATGTTGGCACCAATGATTTCGACAACTTCCGTGAGGATCTGCGTCAGGCGTTCGGCGTTGTACTCTTGATTGATGTACTCGACGTAAGCCTGCTGGTCTTGCGGGGTTTCCGCGTAGCAGATGTCATAGATGTTGAAGCTCAAGGTCTTTGTCAGGTTATTGAACCCGTGGAGCTTGAGTTTGCTTTTCACCGTTAAAAACTCTCTATGTATGCGGCGCAGCCGCGTGATCAAGCATGCCCGTCAAGTGCGAACAACGCACCTGCGTAGGACGGTTAACACCTCTTCGCGATGGCGATTTTGGTTATCTGTTCAGGCGGATGACCCGTCGGCTGACCGATCACTGCCCTGAAAAAAGTGGCGCATTATGCAGACGTCAGCGAGGGATCGCCAGAGTCTGCACTGCTTTTATGATAGTTGAATGTCGGTTCAACCGAGTTCGACGATTTCATAATCGTGGGTGATTGCCACGCCGGCCGCGCCGAGCATGATCGAGGCCGAGCAATACTTCTCGGCAGACAGCTCGATGGCGCGTTTGACCTGGGCTTCTTTCAGGCCACGACCCTTGACCACGAAGTGCATGTGAATCTTGGTAAATACCTTCGGATCTTCGGTCGCACGCTCGGCTTCGAGGAACGCTTCGCAGCTTTCAACCGCCTGACGCGACTTCTTCAGGATGCTGACCACGTCGAAGTTGCTGCAACCGCCAACGCCCAGCAGGAGCATTTCCATCGGGCGAACACCCAGATTACGACCACCGGCGTCCGGCGGACCGTCCATGACCACGACATGACCGCTACCGGATTCGCCGAGGAACATGGCTTCGCCAGCCCATTGGATGCGTGCCTTCATCGCCAAGACTCCACTGTAGAAAAAAGGGTCGCCAGCTTAGCACAGGCCTTTGCTCCGACAGCGCGCGGCATTCCTAGGACGGATGCCTTTACTGCGTAGGTAATTTCTCGAATTTGCGACGAAGTGTCTGGTAAGCTGGCGCCAATTCGCTGGCGCCAATTGTCAGCCTGTAGCGACCGCCTTCAACGCCTCATAAAAAAATCAAACATCACCGTGCAGTCTTTTCGGGATACAACCATGGTTGCTATTACCCCCACACCCAAAATCAAGAACCTCGACAAGCTGTTGATGCATTGCCAGCGCCGTCGCCATGCGGCCAAGAGCAACATCATCTGCGCGGGCGATCGCTCGGACACGCTGTACTTCATCATCAAAGGTTCGGTCACCATCCTGATCGAGGATGACGACGGTCGCGAAATGATCATCGCCTACCTCAATGCCGGGGATTTCTTCGGTGAGCTGGGTCTGTTTGAGCAGGCGGGACAGGAACAGCAACGCAGTGCCTGGGTGCGGGCCAAGGTCGAATGCGAGATCGCGGAAATCAGCTACGTGAAGTTCCGCGAATTGTCGCAGCAGGATCCAGACATTCTTTACGTCCTCAGCGGACAAATCGCACAACGCCTGCGCAATACCACGCGCAAGGTCGGCGACCTGGCGTTTTTCGACGTCACGGGGCGCGTGGCGCGCTGCCTGCTGGAGCTGTGCAAGCAGCCCGACGCCATGACGCATCCGGACGGCATGCAGATCAAGGTGACCCGTCAGGAAATCGGGCGGATCGTTGGTTGTTCGCGGGAGATGGTCGGTCGCGTGCTCAAGGATCTTGAAGAACGCAACCTGGTCGATGTGAAAGGCAAGACCATGGTGGTCTTCGGCACCCGCTAAGCGCGCAACGTCAGGCGCTATAGACCTGCGCCAGCATCAAACGAAACAGTTCATCCAGACGCGCCAAGGCATGTGGCGCGGCGAATTTCTCGTGCAGGGCAATATGGCTTTCAGCCCGCACCCGCTGCTCAAGGCCACAAGCCTCATTGAAGCGATTGACTGCCGCGACCATAGACTCGCGCTCGTTATCCATGAGCATCGCCCCGTGCACCAGACCCACCGGACGCTGACCGCCCTGACTCTGGCGCCAGCGCTGGGCCGTGCCGACCATCTTGCGCCCGTCGAGATTGACGTTGAAACGACCGTCGCAGAACGCACCGTCGATTTCACCCAGGGACGACTGACCACCCAGCTCATCCAGCAATTCGCAGATCGGATCACACAATCGCCGGTAACCGGTTTCGATGCGGTTCAGATCGCCTTCGCTGCGGGGCGGAGCGTAGACCAACGCGATGTTGATGGTGGATGCGGATTGCGGGACGGGTTCGCCACCGGTTTCACGCAGCAGCACCGGCCAGCCGGCAGCGGCAGAAACGTCGCAGGCGTGGTCGAAACCGGGAAGACGATTGAGGCGGCGTGGCATGACCAGGGCGCGATCGCTGGGCTGCCAGAAGAGAAGGCCGAATTCTGCGTCGCCGGCGCAGACAGAGGCGAGCAAGTCCTGTTCGGCTTGCAGGCCGGCTTCGATGGTCAGGGAGGTGGGCAGCGACATGGCGGGCTCCGGCAGATTTGGAATCTTTGGGGATTTCGAGGGCCTCATCGCGAGCAGGCTCACTCCTACAGGGGGAACGCATTCCAAGTGTAGGAGTGAGCCTGCTCCGGGCGGCGTTCCGACGATGGCGTCGACTCGGCCTGAAAGAATATCAGTCGAGGGTCGAACCGCTGACTACCGGACCACCGCGCTCCGGGAAGAATAACCGCTGCAGTTCGGTGCCCGGGCTTTCGGCGCGCATGAACGCCTCGCCCACCAGGAACGCGTAGACGTCGCTGATTTCCATCAACTCGACATCGGCGCGGTTGAGGATACCGCTCTCGGTGATCACCAGACGATCGCGTGGAATGCGCGGCAGCAGGTCGAGGGTGGTTTCCAGGCTGACATCGAAGGTGTGCAGGTTACGGTTGTTGACCCCGACCAATGGTGTGTCGAGGGTTTTCAATGCACGTTCCAGTTCATCGCCGTCGTGCACTTCCACCAGCACGTCGAGACCGACGCCTCTGGCAACCGAAGCCAGCTCGGCCATTTTCACGTCGTCCAGTGCGGAGACGATCAACAGCACACAGTCGGCGCCCAGCGCACGGGCTTCGACGATCTGGTACGGATCGATCATGAAGTCCTTGCGGATCACCGGCAGCTTGCACGCGGCGCGGGCCTGTTGCAGGTAAATGTCGGCGCCTTGGAAGTAATCGATGTCAGTCAGCACCGACAGGCAGGTCGCCCCGCCCTTCTCGTAGCTCTTGGCGATATCGGCAGGCACGAAGTGCTCGCGAATCACGCCTTTGCTCGGCGAGGCCTTCTTGATTTCGGCGATGACTGCGGGGTGTTTCGTCTTGGCTTGATCGATCAATGCCTTGGCAAAACCACGGGGTGCATCGGCCGCCTTGGCCAGACTTTCCAGCTCGCTCAGGCTGACGCGAGCGCTGCGCTCGGCGACTTCCTGAACCTTGCGGGCCAGAATGTTTTCCAGAACCGTCGGTACACTCATCCCTCATTCTCCACTTTGAATACCGCGGTAAAGGCACCCAACTCCTCGAGTTTTTCCCGAGCAAGACCGGTATGCAGGGCGTCGTGCGCAAGCGCCACGCCTTCTTTCAAACTCGTGGCCAGGTCAGCGGCGTACAGCGCTGCACCGGCATTGAGCACAATCATTTCAGCGGCTTTCTGGCCGTTTTCGGTTTTGCGCTTGCCCAGCGCATCGCGGATCAGCGCCAGCGACGCTTCCGGTCCTTCGACCGAGAGGCCGTGCAGGCTCTGGCTCTTCATGCCCAGATCTTCCGGCTCGACCCAGTACTCGCTGATCTCGTTGTTCTTCAGTTCGGCGACATACGTCGGCGCGGCCAGGCTGAACTCGTCCAGACCGTCCTTCGAATGCACCACCAACACGTGTTTGCTGCCCAGACGCTGCAAGACTTCGGCCAATGGCCGGCACAGGGCCTGGGTGAACACGCCCACCACCTGATGTTTCACACCGGCCGGATTCGTAAGCGGGCCGAGCATGTTGAACAGCGTACGCAGACCGAGATCGCGGCGCGGGCCGGCGGCGTACTTCATGGCTTTGTGATGGGTCTGGGCAAACATGAAACCGATGCCGACGTTGTCGATGCATCGGGCAACCTGAACCGGCGTCAGGTTCAGGTAGATGCCGGCGGCTTCCAGCAAGTCGGCGCTGCCGCTCTTGCCCGATACCGCACGGTTGCCGTGCTTGGCCACAGTGCAACCGGCTGCCGCGACGACAAACGAAGAGGCCGTCGACACGTTGAAGATGTTCGCGCCGTCACCGCCAGTCCCCACCACATCGACCACGCCGTCGAGGGTCTTGAGTTCGACCTGATCGGCCAGTTCGCGCATCACCGATACGGCGCCGACGATTTCATCGATGCTTTCGCTCTTCATGCGCATGGCCATCATGAACGCGCCGATCTGCGCATCTGTGCATTGGCCGGTCATGATTTCGCGCATCACGTCGCGCATTTCATCGGTGCTGAGGTCAAGGTGATCGACGATACGGCTCAGGGCTGTCTTGATATTCATGGGAAGTCCTTAGCGCGTGCCGCCGGTTTGTTTGAGGAAGTTGGCAAACAGTTCATGGCCCTGCTCGGTGAGGATCGATTCAGGGTGGAACTGTACGCCCTCAATGTTCAGGGTCTTGTGACGCAGGCCCATGATTTCGTCGACCGAGCCGTCATCGTGTTGCGTCCACGCGGTCAGCTCCAGGCACTCGGGCAAAGTATCGTGCTTGACGATCAGCGAGTGATAGCGGGTAACCGTCAGCGGATGATTCAAACCTTGGAAAACGCCCTTGTCCTCGTGGAATACCGGGCTAGTCTTACCGTGCATTACCTGACGGGCGCGCACCACATCGCCACCGAAGGCCTGACCGATGGACTGGTGACCCAGGCAAACGCCGAGGATCGGCAGTTTGCCGGCAAAGTGCTTGATCGCCTCGATGGAAATGCCGGCTTCACTCGGCGTGCACGGACCAGGGGAGACCACGATGCGCTCCGGGTTGAGCGCTTCGATTTCGGCGATGGTCAGCTCGTCGTTGCGCACCACCTTGACCTCGGCACCCAGCTCGCCGAGGTATTGCACAACGTTGTAAGTAAAGGAGTCGTAGTTGTCGATCATCAGCAACATGGCGTTTCGAACCTCTTGAATTCTGACTTGAAGACAGCCTTCAGATGACTTGCCCGCAGGGCGCTGCACGACGTCGGACGCGGGAATGCACGTCGGCACAGCGGCATTTCAAACGGGTAAGGAAGGCAAAGCGATACAGATCCGGCCGGGCCGGCAGAAAAGATTCAGGCGCGCCAACGCCAACGGGCGTGTGCCTTGATGACTTGATCCAGAAGTTTGCTGACGATCAACACGGGGAAGGTCTCGTTCATACGTTCTGGCACAGTAACTTAGCTGGGCGGAGCGTGCAATATGGCGGGGCCGGCAGGGGAACAAACTTTGCGGGGGTTCACGACCGATGGCAAAAGGCCGGGAGTTTTTGGTACTGTCGTTTCGTTCACCTACAACAATAAATAAACGGACTTGCTCATGATCAAACAGACGTTGTTTGTACCGCTCGCCGGATGCCTGCTCGCCATGGCATGTGCCCAGGCGTACGCAGCACCCGCGCCCTACTCCAATTTCATCGTGTTCGGCGACAGCCTGAACGATGCCGGGACCTTCAAGGACACCGGCGGTCCGGCCGGCGCCACGCAGCGCTACACCAACCGCACCGGCCCGTTGTACAAGGACGGTACCGGCGAGAACCGCGACCTCAACGCCACCCAGATCATCGGCGGCAAACTGGGCTTCAGCCCTGATCAGACCGCGTCTTCGTCCTCGGCCGTACGGGCTGGCGAAGGTCTGGCCGATGGCAATAACTGGGCGGTGGGCGGTTACCGTACCGACCAGATTCTCGACTCGATTACCACGCAGTCCGCCACCGGCGAACGCACCCGCAGCGGTTACCTGCCTTCGAACGGCTTCCGCGCCGACCCGAATGCGCTGTATTACCTGTCCGGAGGCGGTAACGACTTCCTCCAGGGCCGCGTGCTCAGTCTCGATCAGGCCAGTTCGGCGGCTGATCGCCTGGCTGACAGCGCACGTACGCTGCAAGGCGCCGGCGCCAAATACATCATGGTCTGGCTGCTGCCGGACATCGGCCTGACCCCGGCGATCAACGGCTCGCCGCTGCAGTCTTTCACCTCGCAACTCAGCGCTCGGTTCAACACCGAACTGGTCAGCCAGTTGCAGGGCATCAACGCCGAAATCATTCCGTTGAACATTCCGGTGCTGCTCAAAGAGGCCTTCGCCAATCCGGCACAGTTCGGCCTCGCAACCGACCAGAACCTGACCGCCACCTGCTTCAGCGGCAACAGTTGCACAGAGAACGCCAGATACGGCATCAACAGCGCCACCCCGGACCCGACCAAGCTGATCTACAACGACTCGGTGCACCCGACCGAAGCGGGTCAGCGCCTGATTGCCGATTACGCCTACTCGCTGCTGGCGGCCCCGTGGGAGCTGACCTTGCTCCCGGAAATGGCCCAAGGCTCATTGCGCGCGCACCAGGATGAACTGCGCAATCAATGGCTGGCCGACTGGGAAAACTGGCAGGGCATCGGCCAATGGCGCGCGATCGTCGCCGGTGGCGGTCAGCATCAGGACTTCGACGGCCAGCACAGCGCCGCCAGTGCCGATGGCAACGGCTATAACCTGAACATCGGCGGCAGCTATCGCGTCAACGAGGCCTGGCGTGTCGGCGTGGCCGCTGGTCTTTACCACCAGAAACTCGAAGCCGGCGACGCTGACTCGGAATACAAACTCAATTCCTACATGGGCACCGCGTTCGCTCAGTACCAGCAAAACCGCTGGTGGGGCGATCTGGCGATGACCGCCGGCAAACTCGACTACGACAGCCTCAAGCGCAAATTCCAGCTCGGGGTCAACGAGCGCGGGGAAAAAGGCGATACCGACGGCTACGTGCTGGCGATCAGTGGCCGCATCGGTTACGACATCGCGCAGCAGGCCAGCAGCCCGTGGCATCTGTCGCCGTTTGTCAGCGCCGACTTTGGCAAGACCGAAGTCGATGGTTACTCGGAAAAAGGCGCGGACTCGACGGCGCTGACCTTCGATGACCAGTCGCGCAACTCTCGGCGCCTGGGCGTGGGTATCCAGGGCAAGTACCAGATCACCGCGCAGACCGAAGTGTTCGGTGAATTCGCCCACGAGCGTGAGTACAACGATGACCGGCAAGACTTGACCATCAACCTCAACAGCCTGCCAGGCAACCGTTTCACCCTCGAAGGCTACGAGCCGCAGACCAACCTCAATCGCCTGAACCTGGGCGTGAGCCACAAGCTCACTCAGGACCTGGCCCTGCGCGCCAGCTACAACGTGCGCAAGGATGACGACTTTACCCAGCAAGGGGTTAACGTCGGGGTCAGTCTGGATTTCTGATTGGCGGGCATAAAAAACGCGGCACCCTTACAGGCGCCGCGTTTTTTTATGGCTGAACACAATCCAGTGCAGGAGCGAGCCCGCTCGCGATGGTGGTGTATCAGTCAACATCTACAGCGACTGACACGTCCTCTTCGCGAGCAGGCTCGCTCCTACAGGGGATAACGTGGATCAAATTTCCGGGGTTTGCTCGGCCAGGGCCACCGCGCGGAACATTGCGCGGCGCTTGTTCAGGGTTTCTTCCCATTCCAGCGCCGGCACCGAGTCGGCCACGATGCCGCCCCCGGCCTGCACGTGCAGTTCGCCGTTCTTGATCACCGCAGTACGAATCGCAATCGCGGTGTCCATGTTGCCGTTCCAGGCGAAGTAACCGACTGCGCCGCCATACACGCCACGTTTGACCGGTTCCAGCTCGTCGATGATTTCCATCGCGCGAATCTTCGGTGCGCCCGACAAGGTGCCCGCCGGCAGAATCGCCCGCAGTGCATCCATCGCCGTCAGCCCGGCCTTCAACTGGCCGGTCACGTTAGAGACGATGTGCATCACGTTGGAATAGCGCTCGATGACCATCTTCTCGGTGAGCTTCACCGAACCGATTTCCGAGACGCGCCCGGTGTCGTTGCGACCCAGATCGATCAGCATCAAGTGCTCGGCGATCTCTTTGTCGTCCGACAGCAGGTCTTCTTCCAGCGCCCGATCCGCTTCTTCGGTGGCGCCACGCGGACGCGTACCGGCAATCGGGCGCACGGTGATCAGGTTGTCTTCGACCCGCACCAGCACTTCCGGCGAACTGCCGACGACGTGGAAGTCGCCGAAGTTGAAGAAGTACATGTACGGCGTCGGGTTGAAGCAACGCAGGGCGCGGTACAGATCGATCGGCGCGGCCTTGAAGTCGATCGACATGCGCTGCGACGGCACGACCTGCATGCAGTCACCGGCCAGGATGTATTCCTTGATGGTGTCGACGGCTTTTTCGTAATCGTCCTGGGTGAAACTGGAGCGGAATACCGGGTCAGCCGCTTGCTGCTTGCTGAAATCCAGGCCACGGCGCGGGGTGATCGGCTGACGCAGTTTCTCCAGCAATCCCTGCAATTGCGCCTGACCTTGCTCGTAGGCATCAGCCTGCGAAGGATCGGCCAGGACGATCGCGTGCATCTTGCCGGCGAGGTTATCGAACACCACCACCGCATCGGACACCATCAGCAGAATGTCCGGTACGCCCAGCGGATCCGGGTTCGGGCACTTGCCCAGACGCTTTTCCACATAGCGCACGCAGTCATAACCGAAGTAACCGACCAGGCCACCGTTGAAACGCGGCAGACCGGCGATGGTCGGTACGTTGTAGCGGGCCTTGAAGGTTTCGACGAAGGCCAGCGGGTCTTCGACGTCATGGCTTTCGGTCTCGACGCCGTCGACAGTGATGCTTACGTGATGATCGTGAACCCGCAGCACGGTGCGGCAAGGCAGGCCGATGATCGAATAGCGGCCCCATTTCTCGCCGCCCTGCACCGATTCGAGCAGGTAGGAGTTGGGCTGGTCAGCCAGTTTCAGATAGATCGACAGCGGCGTGTCGAAGTCGGCCAGGGTTTCGCAGGCCAACGGAATGCGGTTGTAGCCGTCGGCGGCCAAGCGCAGGAATTCTTCGCGGATCATGAGGTGCCTCGTGGTGTGAGGTGCTGACAGTCAGGTATGCAAACGCGCCGGCATGCCGGCCAGGAACCAGTCAGGCGCGCCAACGCCAGCGGGCCAGAGCCTTGATGACTTTCATCCAGAGTTTGCGAGTGACCACCACGATGGCGTTTCCAGAATGGGATTGAGAAGCGTCGGGCAACGTTATCTCAGCGGCTGTACCGAGGCAACCGGGAATTAGCTGGCGCAGATCGTCGATCACCAGCGCCGGGGATTCCTCGGCAATCGGCCGGCCGTGGTTGTAGCCGTAGCTCAGCCCTACACATTTGACCCCCGCCGCTTTCGCCGCCAGCACATCGCTGCGCGAATCACCGACGAACAGCGATTGCGAGGCCGGGATATTGGCCATTTTCATCACGAAGAACAGCGCGGCCGGATCGGGTTTCTTCTGCGGCAAGGTATCGCCGCCGATGATCCACTTGAAGTAACGGCCAATCTTCATCTGATCCAGCAACGGCGCGACAAAACGCTCCGGCTTGTTGGTGATCAGCGCCATGGCCACGCCCTGCTTGTGCAGCCACTTGAGGGTGTCGCGCACGCCGGGATAAACCACGGTCAGCTCATGGCTGGCGCCGTAGGCGTCCATGAACACTTCCAGCGCGTGCTCGGCCTCGACGTCGTCCACCGCCGAATGATCGATGCCGCCGGCCAGCGCCCGGCGCACCAGCACCGGTGCGCCATTGCCGACCCACTCGCGCACCGACTCGATGCCGGCAGGCTTGCGGCCCAAGGAGAGCAGCATGGTGTCCACCGCCGCCGCCAGGTCGGGAACCGAGTCGATCAGCGTGCCATCCAGATCGAACATCACCAACCGTGGCAGTTGCCCCGGGAACAGCTGCTCAAAACCGCTCATGGGCGCGCCAGCGCCAGTTCGGAACGCATCTTGTCGATGACTTCCTGATAGTTCGGCGCATTGAAAATCGCCGAGCCGGCAACGAAGGTATCAGCGCCAGCGGCAGCGATTTCACGGATGTTGTTGACGTTGACGCCGCCGTCGATTTCCAGGCGAATGTCGCGGCCCGAGGCATCGATGATCGCCCGCGCTTCGCGCAGTTTGTCGAGGGTGCCGGGAATGAACTTCTGCCCGCCGAAGCCCGGGTTGACACTCATCAGCAAGACCATGTCGACCTTGTCGATCACGTACTTGAGCACGTCCAGCGGGGTCGCCGGGTTGAACACCAGGCCAGATTTGCAGCCGCCTTCACGGATCAGCTGCAGCGAACGATCGACGTGCAGCGTGGCTTCCGGGTGGAAGGTGATGTAGGTGGCGCCGGCCTCGATGAAGTCGCCGACGATGCGATCCACCGGGCTGACCATCAGGTGCGCGTCGATCGGCGCGGTGATGCCGTACTTGCGCAGTGCCGCGCAGACCATCGGACCGATGGTCAGGTTTGGCACGTAGTGGTTGTCCATGACATCGAAGTGAACGAAGTCCGCACCGGCGGCCAGAACGTTGTCCACTTCTTCGCCGAGGCGGGCGAAGTCGGCGGAGAGAATCGACGGAGCAATTACGAAGGGCTGCATGACGCACCTTTTCTGAGCTAAATCACGATGGCGCGCATTGTATACCTCAAGTTTCCGCGCGCGCACCGTGACCGCGATGATCAGTAGGCTGCGCGGTAGATCTTCTCGATATCGATGGCGCTGAGCTTGCGCGGGTTATTGCGCATCAAGCGCTCGATTCCCGCGGCCTCCACGGCCATGGCCGGGATCGCGTCTTCCGGTACACCGAAACTGCGCAGGCCGACGGGAATTTCCACCGCCACGCACAAGTCGGTCATCGCCTGCACGGCTTTGTCCGCCGCTTCGCTGGCACTCAGATGAGCGGTCTTCAGCCCCATGGCTTCGGCGATATCCTGCATGCGCTCGACGCAGGCCATCTTGTTCCAGGTCATGACATACGGCAGCAGCAAGGCATTGCTGACGCCGTGGGCGATGTTGAAACGTCCGCCCAGCGGATAGGCCAACGCATGCACCGCGCCGACCCCGGCATTGCCGAACGCCATGCCGGCCATCAGGCTGGCGGTGGCCATGTCTTCGCGGGCTTGCAGGTTGGCGCCGTTGGCGTAGGCCTTGGGCAACGACCTGGCGATCAGTTTGATCGCGCCGAGTGCCAGCGCGTCGGTAATCGGCGAAGCGTTGACCGACAGATAGGATTCGATGGCATGCACCAGCGCATCGACGCCACTGGCGGCAGTGACGCTGCGCGGACAGGTCAGGGTCATTTGCGGGCTGACCAGCGCGACGTCCGGTAACAGATAGTCGCTGACGATGCCTTTCTTCAGTTGCGCAACCTTGTCGGAAAGGATCGCCACGTTGGTCACTTCCGAACCGGTGCCGGCGGTGGTCGGGATGGCAATCAGCGGCGGGCCTTTGCGCGGCACTTGATCGACGCCGAACAGGTCCTCCAGCGCGCCGTGGTATCCGGCATATGCGGCGACACTCTTGGCGATGTCGATGGCACTGCCGCCACCCAAACCGATCAAGCCGTCATGCCCGCCTTCGCGATAGACGCGCATGCAGTCTTCGACGATGGCGATTTCCGGGTCCGGCAGCACCCGGTCGAAAATCTCGTAATCGCGCCCACCCAATTGGCACAGCGCCAGCTCGACGGTGCCGGACTTGACCAGCGCAGCGTCGGTGACGATCAGCGGGTTGTCGATATCCAGGCGCGTGAGTTCCGCCGCCAGTTGCTCGATGGCCCCGGCGCCGGTGATCAGTTTGTGAGCGATTTTGAACTGAGACAGACTCATCGTGCGCAGCCTCTTATAGATGTGGGAGCTGGGCACAAGATTAGCTGGGGATTTGGGGTTGTCTGTTATTCAGGTCGTGAATGACCGCAAGAACCCTTTAAACAATTACCCCCTGTAGGAGCTGCCGAAGGCTGCGATCTTTTGATTTTGTTTTTAAGATCAGAAGATCGCAGCCTTCGGCAGCTCCTACAGGGGATCGGCGTCAGACCTGAGCGGTACGCAGTTTTTCACTGCGGCCTCGCAGCCACTCCAGGGTCAGCAGCAGGATGACGGAAAAGGCGATCAGCAACGTCGCCGCAGCGGCAATCGTCGGGCTCAAGTTCTCGCGGATCCCGCTGAACATCTGCCGTGGCAGCGTCGCTTGCTCGGGGCCGGCGAGGAACAGCGTCACCACCACCTCATCGAACGACGTCGCGAAGGCGAACAGCGCCCCGGAAATCACTCCCGGTGCAATCAGCGGCAGGGTCACCCGGCGGAACGCGGTCAGCGGTGAAGCGCCGAGACTGGCCGCCGCCCGTACCAGGTTGTGGTTGAAGCCCTGCAGCGTTGCCGACACGGTAATTATCACGAACGGCACACCGAGCACCGCATGCACCACGATCAGCGAGAAGAAGCTGTTGCCCAGGCCCAGCGGCGCGAAAAACAGATAACTGGCGACACCGATGATCACCACCGGCACCACCATCGGTGAAATCACCAGCGCCATCACCAGCGATTTGCCAGGGAAGTCGCCACGGGTCAGGCCGATGGCGGCCAGGGTTCCGAAGACCATCGCCAGCACGGTCGCGGCAGGGGCGACGATGATGCTGTTCTTCAGCGCGCGCATCCATTCGGCCGAGGCGAAGAAGTCCTGATACCAGTGCAGGGAAAAACCCTGCAACGGATACACGAGGAAACTGCCCGAGTTGAACGACAGCGGCACGATCACCAGCACCGGCAGAATCAGGAACAGCAGGATCAGGCCGCAGAGAATCCGCAAGCTGTAGAACCACACCCGTTCGATGGGCGACATGTAAGGACTCAGCATTTCAAATTCCCCTTAGCTCAGGCGCAGGCGACTGGCGCCCACCAGCCAGCTGTAGATCAGATAAAGCACCACGGTCGCCAGCAGCAGCAAGCCGCCCAACGCAGTGGCCATGCCCCAGTTGATGCTGGTGTTGGTGTAGAACGCGACGAAGTAGCTGACCATTTGATCGTTCGGGCTGCCCAGCAGCGCCGGGGTGATGTAGTAGCCGATGGCGAGGATGAACACCAACAGGCAACCGGCGCCGACACCGGCATAGGTCTGCGGGAAGTACACCCGCCAGAAACTGGCGAACGGGTGACAGCCCAGCGAGATCGCGGCGCGCATGTAGGTCGGTGAGATGCCTTTCATCACGCTGTAGATCGGCAGGATCATGAACGGCAGCAGGATGTGCACCATCGAGATGTAGACCCCGGTGCGGTTGAACACCAGTTCCAGTGGCTTATCGATGATGCCCATCGCCAGCAGCGCGCTGTTGATCAGACCGCCCGATTGCAGCAACACGATCCACGCAGCGACCCGCACCAGAATCGAGGTCCAGAACGGCAGCAGCACCAGAATCATCAACAGGTTGCTCTGGCGCGACGGCAGGTTGGCCAGCAGATACGCCAGTGGATAAGCGAGCAGCAGGCAGATCACGGTGATGATCAGGCCCATCCAGAAGGTGCGGGCGAAGATGTCGAGGTAGATCGCCTGATCCGGGGTCGCCGGGGCGAGTTCGCCGAGGTCGTCGATACGGTGATCGACCGCCGCCAGCAGGTAATACGGGGTGATGCTGCTGGTGTTGCGTTTGACCGCTTGCCAGTAGGCCGGATCGCCCCAGCGTTCATCGAGGCCTTCGAGTGCTTCTTTATAAGAGGCCGGCTCGCTGGTAAATGGCAGCGCCCGGGCCGTTTTGGTCAGCAGGCTGCGATAGCCGGCCAACTCCATGTTCAAGCGCTTGGACAGGTCGCCCAGCGTCTGGTTTTTGCGCGCTTCGGCGAGGTCTTCGCCGGCCGCTTTGTACACCGGTTCAGCGGGCAGGCCGCGGCCGTCCCAACTGGCGATGGCCGCCACGGTGCGCGGCATGCCGCCGACCACTTCCGGGTTGCCGACGCTTTTATAGAGCAGCGCCACGATCGGCACCAGGAACACCAGCAACAGAAACAGCACCAGCGGCGCAATCAACGCCTGGGCCTTCCAGCGGTTGACCCGCTCGGCGCGCTTGAGCTTCCGCTTCAAGGTGGGGCTGGCGCCCTCGTTCAGGGGAACGGCGATGGCCATGACGTACTCCGCAAATCTTTGATCGTTACAGAGGTGGCGAACCACCTCTGTTGTGTTGAAACACCACTACCGGTGGGAGCGAGCCTTGCTGAGAGAGCGAACCTTTGTGGCGAGGGGATTTATCCCCGATCGGCTGCGCAGCAGTCTAAAACCTGAGAGTCCGGTTTATCTGACACACCGAGCGGGTATGGCTTCGGGGCTGCTGCGCAACCCATCGGGGATAAATCCCCTCGCCACAAAAGCTCCCTTGCCACAAAGTCTCTCATCCAGTCGGAGCCGGGTTATTTCGCCGCCCAGGAGTTGAAGCGCTGCTCCAGTTGCTCGCCGTTGTCAGCCCAGAAGCTGACGTCGATCTGCACCTGGTTGGCGATGTTTTCCGGGGTGGTCGGCATGTCTTTCAGCACGTCCTTGCTCAGCAGCGGAACGGCTTGGGTGTTGGCCGGGCCGTAGGCGATGTTTTCCGAGTAGGTCTTCTGCTGCTGTGGCTGGACCGAGTAGGCGATGAATTTCTTCGCCGCTTCAGCACGCGCCTTGTCCAGGCCTTTCGGGATGGCCCACGCGTCGAAATCGTAGATGCCGCCGTTCCACACCACTTTCAGGTTGGATTCTTTCTGCACCGCAGCGATGCGACCGTTGTAGGCCGAGCTCATCACCACGTCACCAGAAGCGAGGTATTGCGGCGGTTGCGCGCCGGCTTCCCACCACTGGATGCTTGGCTTGAGCTCATCAAGTTTCTTGAATGCACGGTCCTGGCCATCCTTGCCAGCCAGCACTTTGTAGACGTCTTTCGGCGCCACACCATCGGCCATCAAAGCGAATTCGAGGGTGTACTTGGCGCCTTTGCGCAGGCCACGCTTGCCCGGGAATTTCTTGGTGTCCCAGAAATCGGCCCAACTGGTCGGTGCGGTTTTCAGCTTGTCGGCGTTGTACGCGAGCACGGTCGACCAGACGAAGAAACCCACGCCGCAAGGCTGGATCGCACCCTTGACGTAATCTTCGGACTTGCCGAACAGCGCCGGGTCCAGCGGTTCGAACATGTCTTCATCGCAGCCACGGGCCAGCTCCGGCGATTCGACTTCTACCAGGTCCCACGACACGCTCTTGGTGTCGACCATGGCTTTGACCTTGGCCATTTCGCCGTTGTACTCGCCGGCGACGATCTTGCCGTTGCCCGCTGCTTCCCACGGTGCATAGAAGGCTTTGACCTGCGCAGCCTTGTTCGCCCCGCCAAACGACACCACAGTCAAATCCGGGCCAGCGGCCATGGCGCTGGCCGCGCCCATCAGGCCCAGGGTCAGGGCGGTGAACTTCAGGGATCTCAACATTTATTGTTCTCTCCACGTGCAGGGTTGGTGTTGGTATTGCGGGGGGCGATCAGTTCGCCTCTAACAGCGGGTCAAGCGCACGAACGTGCTCGACCTGCCAGCCAAGCGGTACCACGTCCCCGACGGCGAGCGCGGGATCGAGCTCGGCAATCGGCTGTTTCACGAAGAAGTCGGTCTTGCCGCAGACTTCCAGGCGTACCCGGACGTGGTCGCCCAGATAGATGAATTCCGCCACCCTCCCTGAGAAGCGGTTGACGCATTGATCGCTTGAGCCATTGAGACTGACGCGTTCCGGACGGATCGACAGGGTCACCGGTTCGCCGGTCTGGCCGACGTTGACCGCCAGCGCCTCGACCTTCTCGCCACGACTCAGCTCGACCACGCAGCGCTCGCCGCTCTGGCTGAGCAGGCGACCGTTGAGGCGGTTGTTCTCGCCGATGAAGTTGGCGACAAAGGTGTTTTTCGGTTCTTCGTAAAGGCTGCGTGGCGGGGCGATCTGCTGGATCTCGCCCTGGTGGAACACGGCCACGCGGTCGGACATGGTCAGCGCTTCGCCCTGGTCGTGGGTCACGTAGACCACGGTCACGCCAAGACGCTGGTGCAGGTGCTTGATCTCCATCTGCATGTGTTCGCGCAGTTGTTTGTCGAGCGCGCCCAACGGTTCGTCCATCAGTACCAGTTGCGGCTCGAACACCAGCGCGCGGGCCAGTGCCACCCGCTGCTGCTGGCCGCCGGAGAGTTGCGCCGGATAGCGCGACGCGAAGGCGTCGAGCTGGACCATGCTCAGGACCTTCTTGACCTTGTCGCTGACGTCGCTCTTGTTCAGGCCGCGCACGGTCAACGGGAAGGCGAGGTTCTCGGCCACGGTCATGTGCGGGAACAGCGCGTAGTTCTGGAACACCATGCCGATGTCACGCTTGTGTGGCGGCACGTTGTTGATTGCGCGACCGGCCAGGAGGATTTCGCCGGCGGTCGGTGTTTCGAAGCCGGCGAGCATCATCAGGCTGGTGGTCTTGCCGGAGCCGGACGGCCCGAGCAGGGTCAGGAACTCGCCTTTGCGAATGTCCAGGTTGAGGTCTTTGACGATCAGGTTCTCGCCGTCGTAGCTCTTCTGCACTCCACGAAAGCTGACCAGCACGTCACTGGCCCCTGCGTTTGAATCGACCTGGCTCATACCCACACCTTTGTTATTGGTAACTGCTGTGGAACAAGCCTAGTGGCTGGCGCCAGCCACGCAAATCGGGGCGCAGGAGAGAATCGCCTCAGCCGGATGGAAGGTTGGGGGTAGGGATCGCCCTACAAGGATGGCGCAAATGGACAAGGCAGTTGCAAGCGTCGAGCTGCAAGCCACAAGAACAAGCAAAAGCGGTTGTCGCTAACAGATATGCCCACAATTTAGGGCGCTATGAAGATCCCCTGTAGGAGTGAGCCTGCTCGCGATAGCGGTGGCTCAGTCACCGAAGGGTTGCCTGACAGATCGCTATCGCGAGCAGGCTCACTCCTACAGTTTTAACTGCGGTGATCTTTAGAGGAGTTTGTGTTCCATCGCGTATTTGACCAGATCGGCCAGGGAGGTGATGTTGAGCTTCTGCATCAGCCGCGCCTTGTGGGTGCTGATGGTCTTGCTGCTCAGGGCCAGTTGCTGGGCGATGTCGTTGACGTTGGCACCCTGGGCCAGGCGTTCGAACACCGAGAACTCGCGCTCGGACAGCAGCGAATGCAACGGACGGGTGTCGGTCAGGCCGACTTCGAAGACCATCCGGTCGGCCAGTTCCGGGTCGATGTAGCGCCCGCCGGCCGCGACTTTGCGAATGGCGGTCAGCAGCAATGCCGGATCGCTGTCCTTGGTTGCATACCCGGCCGCGCCGACCTTCAGCGCGCGGGCGGCCATTTGCGCTTCGTCGTGCATCGACAGCACCAGAATCGCCGGCGGGTTGTTCAGCGCGCGAATCCGCGGGATCGCCTCCAGCCCGTTGACCCCGGGCATCGAGATGTCCAGCAGCACCACCTCGCACGGCACGCTGCGCAGGGTTTCCAGCAACTGCTCGCCATTGCTCGCCTCTCCCACAACTTGCAGGTCCTTGGCCAGGCCGATCAATTGCTTGATCCCTTCACGGACGATGGTGTGGTCTTCGGCTACCAGTACACGGATCACGTTCTTCTCCATTGTTCTTATTCAGCGTCAGGATCATTCGCGAGCCGGCTCGCTCCCACATTGCAATGCATTCCCCCAGGAGTGAGCCTGCTCGCGATAGCGTCAGCTCAAACACCGCAAATCTTCAGACCTCGAAAATCGGCACCCAAACATTCAGGCTGGTGCCCTCCCCCGGCTCACTCTCAAGCCGCAAGCGCCCGCCCATGATCAGCACCCGCTCGCGCATGCCGACCAGGCCAAAGGAGGTTGGCCGGTCGCTCGCGACGACAAAGCCTACGCCATCGTCGCTGACCGTCAGACACAATTCGTCGCCTTCCAGCGCCAGCGTCAGTTCCACAGTATGCGCCTGGGCATGCCGCATCACATTGGTCAGCGCTTCCTGCAGTATCCGGAACAGGCCAATGGCCTTGGCATCGCTGAGCGCCGGCAGATTGTCCGGCACCTGCACCAGACACGGAATCTGCGTACGCGCCTCAAATCGCCGCGCCTGCCATTCAATCGCCGAAGCGATCCCGGCATCGAGAATCGGCGGGCGCAACGCCGTTGCCACATCGCGCACCAGCTGGAACAACTGGGCGATCAGGCGTTTCATGCTGTTGAGCCGCTCGTTCAGCCCGGGGTCGAGTTGCGCATAAGCCAGTTCGCACATCGAGGTTTCCAGTTTCAGCACCGTGAGCATCTGCCCCAGCTCATCGTGCACTTCACGGGCAATGCGCGCCTTCTCTTCTTCACGCACGCTTTCCAGGTGCGCCGACAGCTCGCGCAGTTGCTCGCGGGACGCCGCCAGCTCCAGTTCGATGCGCTTGCTTTCGCTGATGTCCCAGACGATGCCGTCCCAGACATAGGCGCCGTCTTCCAGTTGCCGGGTGATCGCCTTGATCTCGGCCCAGCGTTGTTCGCCCTGACGGGTGAGGATGCGGCCCTGCCACGACCAGTCACTGTCGGTGTCGAGCGCCTGATCCTGGGTCTGGTGGTAACTGGCCTTGTCGTCGGGATGCACCAGACTGCGCAGGCCCATGTCACGGTGCGCGATAACGGCCGGCGCGTAACCGACCAGACTTTCGCTGCCCTCACTGATGTAGGCGAAATCGATCTGCCCGGTCACCGGCGCCCGCTCCAGGCGGAACACCAGCCCCGGCACGTTGGCGGCAATGCCCTGCAAGCGCGCTTCACTTTCCTGCAGGGCGGCAAGGGCGCGGCGCCGTTCGGTGACGTCGGTGAGATAAACCACCAGATACTCGCTGTCGCGAAAGCGCAGAAAACTCAGCGAGACGTCCGCCGGCAGGATGCTGCCATCGGCGCGCACGCAACTGGTTTCAAAACTCAGCGGCCCTTCTTCACTGGCCCGCGCGCGTTTCCACAGGTTGAGCCAGCGGTCCATGTGCAGGCCCGGTTCGAAGTCGATCAGCGGCCGTTCGATCAGCGCGCCCTGTGGATAACCGAGCATGCTTTCCGCCGCACGGTTGGCGTAACGCACATGGCTGTCCCAGTTGACCCAGAGGATGCCGACGGTGCTTTGATCGATGGAAAACTGGGTCAGACGCAAGGCTTCTTCGCTGGCCGCGCGCAGCGCGATGTCCTCTCGCGCCGCCCGTAGCCGGTGCTCAAGGCTGTGCTGCTGACGGCGCTGCCACCAGACGATGGCGATACAACTGAGCAGCAGCACCGCGAATAACAGGCTCAGGTTCTGCCAGAACCCCGGCGACTCCGACAGACGTGGATACTTGGGTTGCAGCCACTGCGTGTGCAGGTGCTCCAGATCCTTGGCCGGGATCGCTCGCAAGGCGTTTTCGACGATCCCGGCCAGCTCCGGCCAGTCGCGTCGCGTGGCGACCCGCAACAGTTGCGGCAGCCCGATATCACCGACCACCACCAACCCGGCGAACTCCGGTTCAGCCGACAAGCGCCCGAGTTGCGCTTCATCCACCACGGCGTAGGACGCCTGCTGACTCAACAGCAGTTGCAGCGCCTGACGCTCCAGGGGCACGCCTTGCAGATTCAGGTGCGGATAATTGCTGCGCAGGTAATCGGCGGTGGCGCTGGGCATGCGCACAGCGACGCGGGCGAGGCTGTCGACTTTCTCCAGTTCCACCACGCCGCTGCTCTTCTGGTCGCTGACCACCAGTTGCGGCACGCGCATGTACGGATCGGAAAACAGCCACAGACGCAGCGCGCCCGGGGTCTGGGTCAGGCCCGGGGCGATGTCGATCTCGCCTGCGCGGGCAGCTTGCTCCAACTGCGCCAGATCCTGGAAATTGCGCCAGCTCAGCTCGACATTCAGCGTCTTGGCCAGCGCCTTCATCAACTCGACGTTGGCCCCGGACAGCCGCTGCAGGCGCCGGTCGTATTGCGCGTACGGCGCCTGCAGCACCAGCCCCACGCGCAGCTCACGGTGCTGCGCCAGCCATTGCTGCTCGCTGAAGGTCAAGGACGCCGCATGCGCCGCTGGCGCAGACGCCGCCCAGCCCATCAAGGGAAAACACAACCAGCCGATAACCCACAGGCAGCAAAAACGCATCATTGAAGTCTCGTACACTGACAAATTCTGACCAACCCATTAGGCTGCCGGGATACTTTTCTGGCCTGGAATAACCGATGCCCTCTGTCTACCGCCTGGCAATGCCAGCATTGTGCCTGTCGCTGATCCTGCCTTGTGCGTTTTCCGTCGAAGCCGCCGATCCGGCCCCAGCCTCCACCGCCGACAAACCGGCCGAACGCCAGCCACTGCTTGAGCGTAGTCAGGAAGAAGCCGCAGCACTCGAACGCCAAGTCCCGGCGCAAGAACAGCAACAATTGCAGGCCGGCGCCGACACCTTCCTCGCTCTGTGGAAACCGGCCAACACCGCCGAGCCCAAAGGCGCTGTGATTATCGTCCCCGGCGCTGGCGAAACCGCTGACTGGCCGCAAGTGATCGGCCCGCTGCGCAGCAAATTGCCCGACGTCGAGTGGAGCAGCCTGAGTATCACCCTGCCCGACCTGCAAAGCGATGCCATCGCACCGCGGGTGATTGCAGCCGCGGCGGCGCCGAAAGCCCCGGAAAGCGGCAGCAAGGATTCCACCACCGCCCAACCGATCGAGCAAGCGGCGGGCGGTGAAGCGGACGTCGCGGATCAGGTGGTCGCCGAAACGACTGAAGAACAGTCCAAGGCCGATGCCGAGCGAATCTTTGCGCGGATCGACGCAGCAATCGCCTATGCCGAACAGCAGAGCGCACGCCGTGTCGTCGTCCTCGGTCACGGCACGGGCGCCTACTGGGCGGCGCGTTTTCTGAGTGAGCGGCAGAGCTCTCAGGTCGAGAAACTGGTGATGGTGGATGCGCAAACGCCGAGCAAGGCCAAGCCGCAGCTGGCGGAACTGACGCCGACCCTGAAACTGCCGACGGCCGACATCTTCTATATGGACAAGGCACTGGATCGCAACGCGGCACTGGAACGCATGCAGGCCAGCAAGCGTTTGAAGACTTCAGCGTTCAGCCAGGTCGCGCTCAAGGCGTTGCCGGATAAAAAGGCTGAGCAGGAGCAGCTGTTCCGACGGGTTCGCGGCTGGTTGAATCCGCAGAAGGCTGACTGACTGGAAGACCGAGTCGCCCCATTCGCGAGCAGGCTCGCTCCCACCCTGATCGCATTCCTAAAGATGGAATGCATTCAAATGTGGGAGCGAGCCTGCTCGCGAAGAGGCCCTTTCAGGCAACCCATCTTTAACGGCAACGATCAGCGAAAATCCCGCCGCGTCCGAATCAGGGTAAACGCGTTGTGCAGCTCGCGGGTTTTCTCGGTCGCTTCTCGCACCTGTTCCGGAGTGGCACCGCTGCCGGCAATCTTGTCCGGATGATGACGGCTGAGCAGGCGTCGGTAGGCGCGCTTGATCTGCGCCGGTTCGCTGGTCGCCGACACACCGAGCAGGCGCATTGCCTCCTGATAACTCACCGCCGCACTGACGATCGGGCGCTTGTTCGGCTCGTAGTCACTGGCCAGCGCCTGGATCTGCTGCGTTGTCCACCCCAGCCACTTGCCCCACTGCGCCAGCAGTTCACGCTCGCTGACCCCGGCGCGGCCGTCGGCCCAGACCATCCGCCAGCAGGCGCGCAACACGCCTTCGGCCGCGTGCGGCTGGGCACTCAGGCGTCGCAAATACCCGCGCAGGTGATCACCTCCGGACTTGCCGCGATTGAACGCGGCAATGGCCCGGCGCCGTGCCGGTTCGCTCATTTCCAGGGCGTTCATTTCATGGCGCGCCTGCTGGATATGCCCGTCCGTCACCCGTCCATCGCTTTTCGCCAGACGCCCGAGCAACACGAACAGCAGTTCGTCGTTGCGCAGCATCGGCCGACCGCCGAGTCTTTCCCGCAGATGTCCCCAGCTCTGCAAATGCAGGCGCCGATCCAGCGCCTGCCCCAACAACGCCCCAAGCATGGCCCCCGGAATACTGGCAATCGCAAAACCCGCTCCGGCTCCAATCAGAGTCCCTGGCCACAACATATCAACGACTCGCTTTTATCAATGCTTCAGCTTCGGCCAGACGCTCGTGCGTACCGACATCGACCCAGTGACCTTTCAAGCGCTCGCCCGTGACCTGTCCTTCGGCCATGGCCTTGCGCAGCAGCGGTGCCAGCTTGAACGCGCCGTCCGTGCAGCCATCGAACAACTGCGGATGCAGGACCGCGATGCCGCTGTAGGTCAGGGTTGGCGCGTCTGGCAGAGCATCGAGCACCTGACCGTCGAGCAAGGTGAAATCGCCTGTCGGGTGATGGGCCGGGTTGTCTGCCAGCACCAGATAGGCCAGACCGTTGATCGGTTGGTGCAGCACGCTGAAGTCGTAATCAGTCCAGATATCGCCGTTGACCACCAGGAAGGCATCGTCACCGAGCAACGGCAAGGCGCGGAAGATTCCGCCGCCGGTTTCCAGCGGCTCGCCTTCCGGCGAGTACTGGATGCTCACGCCGTATTGCGAACCGTCGCCCAGGTAATCCTCGATCTGCTGACCGAGCCAGGCATGATTGATCACGATTTCGCTGAAACCGGCCGCCGCCAGCGCCCGCAGGTGATATTCGATCAACGGCACGCCGCCGGCACGCACCAGCGGTTTGGGGGTGGTCAGGGTCAGCGGGCGCATGCGTTCGCCCTTGCCTGCCGCCAGAATCATGGCCTTCATGCAGTCACTCCGCCACGCAGACTGGCGAACAGCGCCCGCAGATCCGCCAGTTCAGGACGACGGGCAATCACCGCCTCTATATAAGCAAAGAAGCGTGGCACGTCGGCCAGGTAACGCGGCTTGCCATCGCGATGGCAGATGCGGGCGAAGATACCGATGACTTTCAGGTGGCGCTGCACACCCATCAGGTCGCTGGCGCGCAGGAAGTCTTCGAAGTCCGCCTGCACCGGAATGTTCAGTGCCGAGGCTTGCTGCCAGTAACTTTCCAGCCAGCCGCGCACACGTTCTTCAGGCCAGCTGAGGAAGGCGTCCTTGAACAGACAGGTCACGTCGTAGGTGACCGGGCCATACACAGCGTCCTGAAAATCCAGCACGCCGGGATTCGGCTCGCTGAGCATCAGGTTGCGCGGCATGTAGTCGCGGTGCACCAGCACTTTCGGCTGGGCCAGGGCGCTGTCGATCAGCAGCTCGCTGACGGCTTGCCATTGTTGTTGCTGGGCCGCGTCGAACTCGATGCCGAGTTCGCGTTTCACGTACCACTCGGGGAACAGTTCCAGCTCGCGGCGCAGCAGTGCCACGTCGTAACTCGGCAGCGGTGCCACCATCGGCAATTGCTGAAATGCCAACAGGGCCTGCAGGGCATCGCTGAACAAAGCGTCGGCATTTTCGCCGTCGATTACGTCCAGATAGGTCTTGTTGCCCAGGTCATTGAGCAAAAGAAATCCGCGTTCGAGGTCTTCGGCATAAATTTTCGGCACGTTAATTCCGGATTTCGCCAGCAAAAAGGCGATATCCACGAACGGTTTGCAGTTTTCCTGGGGCGGTGGCGCGTCCATCACGACGAAACTGCGGCCCTCTCCTTCCCAGCGGAAATAACGCCGGAAACTCGCGTCGCTGCTGGCCGCGGTCAACGTGGCCGGGGGCACGGCGCCCCAGCCCTGATCTGCAAACAGGATTGCCAACTGCTCATCGAGCCAAACTTTCAGGTGTTGCAAGCGTACATCTTGGTCAGGCATTGCAAGGGTCTCCGACGGCGCTAGCCGTCAAGCGGGTCATGCTTTATTATCCAGCATCTTTTTCAGACCATCGAGAGGCGTGCGGCCCACACCGCGGGCAGATGGCACGCAGGAAGCCCGGACTAATAAGATGGCATTGAAATCCCCCGCGTTTCGTAAAAAATTTCCGTTGTTGGTAACCGGCAGTCTGCTGGCTATGCAACCTCTGGCCAGTCAATTCGTTGTTGCCGCCGAGCAGTATGACTGCGCCGTATCGGCAACGGGTGGCTGGGCGTGTGCGCCCAAGACGCCGGCGGCTGCATTGCCGCCGCGTCCGGTGCATGACGGCAGCGCTGTCAGCGCCGCCGGCGAAGCCCCGGCCCAGAACGGTTCCACATCCGACACCGGCGCCAAGCCTGTGCTGGTCACCCAAGCCAAGGGCCGCGGCCTGAAATCCCGTAGCGAAGACTACAGTCATCTCGACTGGGTTCCGCGCGAGAAGCTCACCGCCGCCCAATTGGCCGAGACCGGTCCTTACTGCTCTGGTTCCTATATCGAACCGATTCGTCCTGGCATGAATGACAAGACGAATAAAAGTGACGCACCGACCTTTATCGGCGCCAAGGCCTCGCGCTACAACACCGAAGATCAGGTGGGTACGCTGGCCGGCGACGTGGTCCTGCGTCAGGGCAGCATGCAGGTCGAGTCCGACGAGGCCAGCCTGTATCAGGCCGAGAGCCGCGCCGAACTCAACGGCGACGTACGCATCCGCGACAACGGTGCGCTGATCGTCGGCGACCACGCCGATGTGCAGCTCGACACCGGTGAAGCCAAGGTCGACAACGCCGAATACGTGATGCACAAATCGCGCATCCGCGGTAACGCGCTGTACGCCAAGCGTGCCGAAAACGCGATCATCCGCTTGAAGGACGGCACGTACACCACGTGCGAACCGAACAGCAATGCGTGGCAGCTCAAGGGCAACAACATCACCCTGAACCCGGCCACCGGTTTCGGTACCGCGACCAACGTGACGCTGCGGGTCAAGGACATTCCGATCCTGTACACGCCGTATATCTACTTCCCGATCGACGACCGTCGCCAGTCGGGTTTCCTGCCGCCGACCATCGGCACCGGCAGCGATACCGGCTTCATGCTGGTCACCCCGTACTACTTCAACCTGGCGCCGAACTACGATGCCACGTTGTATCCGCGCTATATGGAAAAGCATGGCTTGTTGATGGAAGGCGAATTCCGCTATCTGACCAAGTCCAGTGAAGGTCAATTCGGTGCTGCGTACCTGAACGACGAAAGTACCGAGCGCGACAAGCAGACCGACTCCAAAAAAACCCGCTACATGTACAACTGGCAACACACGGGTGGCCTGGACTCCCGAGTGCTCACACAAGTCGACTACACCAAGATCAGCGATCCGTACTACTTCCAGGATCTGCAGACCGACCAGATTGGTGTGAAATCCGCCGACTACGTTAACCAGCAAGGATCGATCTCCTATCGCGGTGACAGCTATGTAGCCCGATTGAACGCTCAGGCCTATCAACTGGCTACAGTTTCAAACATTACGCCGTATGATCGCTTGCCGCAGCTCACCCTAAATGGTCAGTTACCGTTCCACCCTCAAGGTTTGAACTTCGACTACGAGACCGAGCTAGTTCGTTTTGATCGGGACTTGAAAACCGGCAATTATACCGATGAAGATGGCGGGCCATTCAACGCAGATGGCACTGTTGGCACTCCGCGTCTGGACACCAACGTCTTCGGTCTGGCTCGCGCTAACGGCGATCGTCTGAATCTCGCACCGACAGTCAGCCTGCCGCTGAACTGGACCTATGGCTTCATCAAGCCATCGCTCAAGTATCAATACACCCAGTACCAACTGGACTTGGACAATAGAGGCAAGAACCAGATCGCGACGCAGGGTCCTGACGCCGACAAGCTACTTGGCACCTTTGGCAGCAATCAGAGCCGTGCCATTCCGATCGCCAGTATCGATAGCGGCCTGTACTTCGACCGCAAGACATCCTGGTTCGGTAAAGGCTATACCCAGACACTAGAGCCGCGCCTATTCTATCTCTATGTACCGGAGAAGGATCAGTCGGACATCCCGGTGTTCGATACCAGTGAAACCACGTTCAACTACTCCTCTCTGTTCCGCGATAACCGCTTCTCAGGCTCCGACCGAGTCGGCGACGAGAACAAGCTCTCGCTGGGCGTGACCAACCGCTGGATCGAGGACAACGGTTTCGAACGTCAACGCATCAGCATCGGCCAGGCGCTGTACTTCAAAGATCGTGAAGTACAACTGCCAGGTATTGATGCCAGAACCCGTGACGACGCCCATGCCAATGTGTCGCCATACGCGCTGGAATACGAATACCGCTGGAACCGCGACTGGCGCACCACTGCCGATTACAACTGGGACCCGGACAGCAGAAGCCCTCGTTCCGGCAGCGCGATGTTCCATTACCAGCCTGAAGACAACCCGAACAAAGTCATCAACGCGGGCTATCGCTATCGCAACGACCAGGTTCGTTACGACCAGAATACCGGTAAATGGACTGTCGGCGGTGGCGACTACGGCACCCCGGGCCAGCCTGGCTACGTGAAGGACTACTACAAGATCCAGCAGCATGACTTCTCGGTCATCTGGCCGATCGTTCCACAGTGGAGCGCGATCAGCCGCTGGCAGTACGACTACAACCGCAACCGTACGCTGGAAGCCTTCGGTGGTTTCGAGTACGACAACTGCTGCTGGAAACTGCGCCTGATCAACCGTTACTGGGTTTCCTACGACGAATTCAGTCAGGAAGCTCCGCAAAACGAAAAAGGCGACCACGGCGTCTTCCTCCAAATTGTTCTGAAGGGACTCGGCGGCTTGACTGGCGCCAAGGCAGAGAGCTTCCTCGACAAAGGCATCCAAGGTTATCGTCAACGTGAAGACCAAGCTTTCTGATTCTCTGCGCCCGCTGCTGCTGGGCGCGCTGTTCCTGGGTACTGCGGCCAACGCCGCAGTACAGTCCATCGATAAAGTGGTCGCGATCGTTGATAACGACGTAGTCATGCAGAGCCAACTGGACCAGCGTGTCCACGAAGTTCAGCAGACCATCGCCAAGCGTGGCGGCGGCATGCCGCCTCCGGGCGTGCTGGATCAACAGGTGCTTGAGCGTCTGATCGTCGAAAACCTGCAACTGCAGATCGGCGAGCGTTCCGGCATCCGCATTACCGATGAAGAGCTGAACCAGGCTGTTGGCACTATCGCTCAGCGTAACAACATGACTGTGGATCAATTCCGCGCGGCTCTGGCTCACGACGGTCTGTCCTACGACGACGCCCGTGACCAGATCAAGCGCGAAATGATCATCAGCCGTGTGCGTCAGCGCCGTGTGGCAGAACGTATCCAGGTCTCCGAGCAGGAAGTGAAGAACTTCCTCGCCTCCGACCTGGGCAAGATGCAATTGTCCGAAGAGCTGCACCTGGCCAACATCCTGATTCCTACGCCGGAAAGCGCCAATTCTGAAGCGATTCAGAACGCTTACCGTCAGGCGATGGACGTTTACCAGCAGCTCAAAAAAGGCACGGACTTCGGTCAACTGGCCGTTGCCAAGTCCGGCAGCGACAACGCGCTGGAAGGCGGCGACATGGGCTGGCGCAAAGCCGCGCAACTGCCACCGCCGTTCGACCGTGAACTGAGCAGCATGGCAGTTGGCGATATCACCCAACCTGCACGCACCCCGGGTGGCTTCATCATCCTCAAGTTGCTGGCCAAACGTGGTGGCGAAGCGCAGATGCGCGATGAGGTGCATGTGCGCCACATCCTGGTCAAGCCAAGCCCGATCCGCGACGAAGCCAAGACCAAAGCCCTGGTGCAATCGCTGTATGACCGCATCCTGGCCGGTGAAGACTTCGCTGAACTGGCGAAGAACTACTCCGAAGACCCGGGTTCGGCACTCAACGGCGGCGACCTGAACTGGATCGACCCGAACGCACTGGTACCGGAATTCCGCGAAGTGATGGCCAAGACCCCACAAGGTCAGCTGTCCAAGCCGTTCCAGACCCAGTACGGCTGGCATGTGCTGGAAGTCCTTGGCCGCCGCGCCACCGACAGCACGGCACAGGCCCGCGAGCAACAAGCGATGACCGTTCTGCGTAACAAAAAGTACGATGAAGAGCTGCAGAACTGGCTGCGTCAGATTCGTGAAGAAGCCTACGTAGAAATCAAACTCCCTGGTGCAGACCAGGCAGCGCAGTGAAACCCAAGCGTTTCGCGCTGACACCCGGCGAACCAGCCGGCATCGGTCCCGACCTGTGCCTGCTGCTCGCCTCGCAAGCCCAGCCACACCCCCTGATTGCCATCACCAGCCGCGACCTGCTCCTCGAGCGGGCCGCGCAGCTCGGGCTGGCCGTCACCTTGCTGGAGGTGGCGCCCGGTCACTGGCCGGACGCGCCGGCACCGGCAGGCAGCCTGTACGTCTGGGACACCTCGCTCAGCGCCCCCGTGGTTGCCGGGCAACTGGACAAGGCCAACGCCGCGTTCGTCCTCGAAACCCTGACCCGTGCCGGCAACGGCTGCCTCAACGGCGACTTCGCCGGGATGATCACCGCCCCTGTACACAAGGGCGTGATCAACGAATCCGGCATTGCCTTCTCCGGGCATACAGAGTTTCTGGCTGACCTGACCCATACCGCCCAAGTGGTGATGATGCTTGCCACCCGCGGTTTGCGCGTGGCACTGGTCACCACCCACCTGCCCCTGCGCGAGATTGCCGACGCCATCACACCGGAGCGGCTGGAGCGGGTCACGCGGATTCTGCACGCCGACCTGCAAGACAAATTCGGCATCGCCCGGCCACGCATCCTGGTTTGCGGACTCAACCCGCACGCCGGTGAAGGCGGGCATCTGGGCCATGAAGAAATCGACATCATCGAACCTACCTTAGAGCGCCTGCGCGGCGAGGGCATGGACCTTCGTGGCCCGCTGCCTGCCGACACTCTGTTTACCCCCAAATATCTGGAGCACTGCGACGCAGTGTTGGCGATGTACCACGACCAGGGCCTGCCCGTGCTGAAGTACAAAGGCTTCGGCGCCGCGGTCAACGTGACCCTCGGCCTGCCGATCATCCGCACCTCGGTTGACCACGGCACTGCCCTGGATCTGGCCGGCAGCGGCAAGATCGACACCGGCAGCCTGCAGGTCGCCCTGGAAACCGCTTACCAGATGGCCGAGACCCGTTTATGACCGAGCAATACCAACACAAGGCGCGCAAACGCTTTGGCCAGAACTTCCTGCACGATGCCGGCGTCATCGACCGCATCCTGCGCTCCATCAGCGCCAAGTCCGAAGACCGCCTGCTGGAAATCGGCCCGGGCCAGGGCGCGCTGACCGCCGGCCTGCTCAACTCCGGCGCGCAACTGGACGTGGTGGAGCTGGACAAGGATCTGATCCCGATCCTCAACCAGCAGTTTGCCGGCAAGAGCAATTTCAACCTGCATCAGGGCGATGCGTTGAAGTTCGACTTCAATACGCTGAATGCCGCACCGAACAGCCTGCGCGTGGTCGGCAACCTGCCGTACAACATCTCCACACCGCTGATCTTTCATCTGCTGAACAACGCCGGCATCATCCGTGACATGCACTTCATGCTGCAGAAGGAAGTGGTCGAGCGCCTGGCCGCCGGCCCGGGTGGCGGTGATTGGGGTCGCCTGTCGATCATGGTTCAGTACCACTGCCGCGTCGAACACCTGTTCAATGTCGGCCCGGGTGCGTTCAACCCGCCGCCGAAAGTCGACTCGGCCATCGTCCGTCTGGTGCCACACGCAGTCCTGCCACACCCGGCCAAGGATCATCGCCTGCTGGAGCGCGTTGTTCGCGAAGCCTTCAACCAGCGTCGCAAGACCCTGCGCAACACCCTCAAGCAATTGATGACCACCGCCGAGATCGAAGCCGCCGGCGTCGACGGCAGCCTGCGTCCGGAGCAACTGGACCTGGCCGCATTCGTGCGCCTGGCCGACAAGCTCGCCGAACAGGTCCCGGCCTCCCCTGCCGCCGACTGACCGGCGATGAACGCTATCGGGCAGGACGCCACTCTGGTTTACTGCCCGATACTTGCCTAGACTGACTCCCATCAGCTACGCCCCGCGTTCCGCTTTGCTTAAGGCCTTTTTGCATGTCCGATCCTCGTTATCAGGTCGACGTCAGTGTCGTTACCCACTACCTGGCAGACCAATCGCAACCCGAGCACGACCGCTTCGCCTTCGCCTACACCATCACCGTGCAGAACAACGGAGAGCAGCCGGCTCGCCTGATGTCGCGGCACTGGGTGATCACCGACGGTGACGGCCATGTCGAAGAGGTTCGCGGCGCAGGTGTCGTCGGCCAGCAACCGCTGATCGACGTTGGCCAAAGCCATACCTACAGCAGCGGCACAGTGATGACCACCAAGGTCGGCACCATGCAGGGCACCTACGAAATGGTCGCCACCGATGGCAAACATTTCGACGCGATCATCAAGCCTTTCCGCCTCGCCGTCCCCGGAGCCCTGCACTGATGACGACGTACGCCGTCGGCGACCTGCAAGGCTGCCTCGAACCGCTCAAATGCCTGCTCAAGCAAGTCGCGTTCGACCCGGCGCTCGATCGGCTGTGGCTGGTTGGCGATCTGGTCAACCGCGGCCCGCAATCGCTGGAGACCCTGCGCTTTCTCTATGGCATGCGCGAGTCACTGGTCTGCGTGCTCGGCAATCACGATCTGCACCTGCTTGCCGCCGCCAACAACATCGAGCGGCTGAAGAAGTCCGACACCCTGCGCGAGATTCTCGAAGCACCCGACGCCGCCGATCTGCTCGAGTGGCTGCGTCAGCAGAAACTCGTGCACTACGACGAACAACGCGAAGTCGCCATGGTCCACGCCGGCATTCCTCCGCAATGGTCGTTGCGCAAGGCCTTGAAGTACGCCGCCGAAGCCGAAGCGGCGCTGCGTGACGACAACCTGTTCCCGCTGTACCTCGATGGCATGTACGGCAACGAGCCGGCGAAATGGGACAGCGACCTCACCGGCGTCACCCGGCTGCGCGTCATCACCAACTACTTCACCCGCATGCGCTTCTGCACCGCCGACGGCAAGCTCGACCTCAAGAGCAAGGAAGGCCTCGACACCGCACCGCCGGGCTACAAACCGTGGTTCCTGCATAAAGAGCGCAAGACCCGCGGCCTGCGGATCATCTTCGGCCACTGGGCGGCATTGGAAGGCAATGTCCATGAACCGGGCATTTCGGCGCTGGACACCGGTTGTGTCTGGGGCGGCAGCCTGACCCTGATGAACGTCGACAGCGGCGAGCGCGTGTCATGCAAATGCGATGAACACGGCGGCCTTGCGCCAACCGTCGCACCACTTATCCCCGAAACGTCGCCAGTCAGCGCCCCGCGTTAGACTGCGCATTCTGCCGAGCTACAGGAACCCGCCATGAGCGAATTCAAACGAATCCCCCCGGAACAGGCCCAGGCCCTGCGCGAGCAGGGCGCCGTAGTGGTCGACATCCGCGATCCGCAAACCTATGCCGCACTGCACATCGCCGGCTCGACCCATCTGGACAACCATTCGATTTCGGAATTTATCCGCAACGCCGATCTCGACGCACCGCTGGTGGTGGTCTGCTACCACGGCAACTCCAGTCAGAACGCGGCCGCATACCTGATCAGCCAAGGCTTCTCCGACGTCTACAGCATGGACGGCGGCTTCGAGCTGTGGCGTACGACTTATCCGTCGGAAACCGCGCAAGGCACCGCCGAATAATTTTTTTGTTGCGCGCAGGCCCCGGCTGCCGTGGGCCCGCGCGGGGCAGACGAACGGTCTGCCACAACTAATTACGTATCTCGCCTTTACCTCCCGAATTCCCAACTATCCTTAAGCCCAGGCCATCCAAAACAGGGGAGAGCCGGTACACCGGCGTACGGGTCATCGGGAGTGACTTTCAAGGTTGTCGACCGCGAAAGTGTTCTGGGGGGTAAACAAGCGGCCACCGCGGCTGCTTGCCAGCATCGACTGAGTGATCCGGCGTCGGCTCCACGTATCGAGCGAGGTGACGTCATGAGTATCTTTAGCCACTTCCAACAACGCTTCGAGTCCACACGCCAGGAAGAACTCTCGCTGCAGGAGTACCTGGAACTGTGCAAAAAGGACCGCAGCGCTTACGTTTCCGCCGCCGAGCGTCTATTGATGGCCATCGGCGAACCCGAGCTGCTCGACACGTCGACCAACTCGCGGCTGTCGCGGATCTTCTCCAACAAGGTGATTCGTCGCTATCCGGCCTTTGAAGACTTCCACGGGATGGAAGAATGCATCGACCAGATCGTTTCGTATTTTCGCCATGCCGCCCAAGGCCTGGAAGAGAAGAAACAGATCCTCTACCTGCTCGGCCCCGTCGGTGGCGGTAAATCGTCCCTGGCCGAGAAGCTGAAACAGCTGATGGAAAAAGTGCCCTTCTACGCGATCAAGGGCTCGCCGGTATTCGAATCGCCCTTGGGTCTGTTCAACGCCACCGAAGATGGCGCGATCCTTGAGGAAGACTTCGGCATTCCACGGCGCTACCTGAACACCATCATGTCGCCGTGGGCGACCAAGCGCCTGGCCGAATTCGGCGGTGACATCAGTCAGTTCCGCGTGGTCAAGCTGTACCCGTCGATCCTCAACCAGATCGCCGTGGCCAAGACTGAACCGGGTGACGAGAACAACCAGGACATCTCGGCACTGGTGGGCAAGGTCGACATCCGCAAACTCGAGGAATACCCACAGAACGACGCCGACGCGTACAGCTATTCCGGTGCGCTGTGCCGGGCCAACCAGGGCCTGATGGAATTCGTCGAAATGTTCAAGGCACCGATCAAGGTGCTGCACCCATTGCTGACCGCCACCCAGGAGGGTAACTACAACAGTACCGAAGGTCTGGGGGCGATTCCGTTCACCGGGATCCTGCTTGCTCACTCCAACGAATCGGAGTGGCACACCTTCCGCAACAACAAGAACAACGAAGCTTTCATCGACCGGATCTACATCGTCAAGGTGCCGTACTGCCTGCGAGTCAGCGATGAGGTGAAGATCTACGACAAGTTGCTGTTCAACAGCTCCTTGGCCAAGGCCCACTGCGCACCCGATACCCTGAAGATGCTGGCGCAGTTCACCGTGCTGTCGCGCCTCAAGGAGCCAGAAAACTCCAACATCTATTCGAAGATGCGCGTCTACGACGGGGAAAACCTCAAGGACACCGATCCGAAAGCCAAGTCGATCCAGGAATACCGCGACTCGGCCGGCGTCGACGAGGGCATGAACGGTCTGTCGACCCGCTTTGCGTTCAAGATCCTGTCCAAGGTGTTCAACTTCGACCCGCATGAAATTGCCGCCAACCCGGTTCACCTGTTGTATGTGCTGGAACAGCAGATCGAACAGGAACAGTTCCAGGCCGAGACTCGCGAGCGGTATCTGCGCTACCTCAAGGAATACCTGGCGCCGCGTTATATCGAATTCATCGGCAAGGAGATCCAGACCGCTTATCTCGAGTCTTACAGCGAATACGGGCAGAACATTTTCGACCGCTACGTGCTGTATGCGGACTTCTGGATTCAGGATCAGGAATACCGCGATCCGGAGACCGGCGAGATCCTCAACCGCGTCGCGCTGAACGAAGAACTGGAGAAAATCGAGAAGCCGGCCGGCATCAGCAATCCGAAGGATTTCCGCAACGAAATCGTCAACTTCGTATTGCGCGCCCGGGCCAACAACAACGGCAAGAATCCGACCTGGCTCAGTTACGAGAAGCTGCGGGTGGTCATCGAGAAGAAAATGTTCTCGAACACCGAAGATCTGCTGCCAGTCATCAGCTTCAACGCCAAGGCCAGCAAAGAGGATCAGCAGAAACACAACGACTTCGTTACTCGAATGGTCGAACGCGGCTACACCGACAAACAGGTACGACTGCTGTCCGAATGGTACCTACGGGTCCGGAAATCGCAGTAAAACAGCGACAAGCCTCAAGCTACGAGCTGCAAGAAAAAAGCATGTGAACGCTGTGCTTCTACTTGCGGCTCGCCGCTCACAACTTGAAGCTGCCCGGAGGGCCACGTATGAGCTATGTGATCGACCGACGTCTCAATGGCAAGAACAAGAGCACGGTAAACCGCCAGCGTTTCCTGCGGCGTTACCGTGATCACATCAAGAAGGCTGTCGAAGAGGCGGTCAGCCGGCGCTCCATCACCGACATGGAGCACGGCGAACAGATCAGCATTCCCGGTCGCGACATCGACGAACCGGTGCTTCACCACGGCCGTGGCGGCAAGCAGACCGTGGTTCACCCCGGCAACAAGGAATTCACCGCCGGCGAGCACATCGCCAGGCCACCGGGCGGTGGCGGCGGACGCGGTCCAGGCAAGGCCGGTAATTCCGGCGAAGGCATGGACGAATTCGTCTTCCAGATTACTCAGGAAGAATTCCTCGAGTTCATGTTCGAAGATCTCGAACTGCCCAATCTGGTCAAACGCAACCTGAGCGGCACCGACACCTTCAAGACCGTGCGCGCGGGGATCAGCAACGAAGGCAATCCGTCACGGATCAACATCATTCGCACCCTGCGCTCGGCGCACGCCCGGCGCATTGCGCTGTCCGGCAGCAGTCGCGCCAAACTTCGCGAAGCCAAAGAGGAACTGGCGCGACTCAAACGGGAAGAACCGGATAACTTCGGCGATATTCAGGAACTCGAGGCGGAAATCGAGAAACTCAGCGCGCGCATTCACCGCGTGCCGTTCCTCGACACCTTCGACTTGAAATACAACCTGCTGGTCAAGCAACCCAACCCCAGCTCCAAAGCGGTGATGTTCTGCCTGATGGACGTTTCCGGTTCCATGACCCAGGCCACCAAGGACATCGCCAAGCGCTTTTTCATCCTGTTGTACCTGTTTCTCAAGCGTAACTACGACAAGATTGATGTGGTGTTCATCCGCCATCACACCAGCGCCCGGGAAGTGGACGAAGAGGAGTTCTTCTATTCACGGGAAACCGGCGGCACCATCGTTTCCAGCGCCCTGAAACTGATGCAGGAGATCATGGCCGAGCGTTATCCGAGCAACGAGTGGAACATCTACGCCGCGCAAGCCTCCGACGGCGACAACTGGAACGATGACTCGCCAATCTGCCGCGACATCCTGATCAACCAGATCATGCCGTTTGTGCAGTACTACACTTATGTGGAGATCACCCCACGCGAACACCAGGCCCTCTGGTACGAATACGAACGCATCGCCGAAGCCTTTTCCGACACGTTTGCCCAGCAGCAGCTGGTCTCGGCCGGGGATATCTATCCGGTCTTCCGTGAACTCTTCCAGCGCAGGTTAGTGACATGACCGCCAAAGAGCAGAAACGCCAACCCATCTCCACCGGCTCCGAATGGACGTTCGAGCTGATTCAGGCCTACGACCGCGAGATTGCCCGGATTGCGGCCGGCTACGCCCTGGATACCTATCCCAACCAGATCGAAGTGATCACCGCCGAGCAGATGATGGACGCCTATGCCTCGGTCGGCATGCCACTGGGCTATCACCACTGGTCTTACGGCAAACACTTCCTCAGTACCGAGAAATCCTACAGCCGCGGGCAGATGGGGCTGGCCTACGAGATCGTGATCAACTCCGACCCGTGCATCGCCTACCTGATGGAAGAAAACACCATCTGCATGCAGGCGCTGGTGGTGGCGCACGCGTGTTATGGCCACAACAGCTTCTTCAAGGGCAACTACCTGTTCCGCACCTGGACCGACGCCAGTTCGATTATCGATTACCTGGTGTTCGCCAAGCAGTACATCATGCAGTGCGAGGAGCGCCATGGCATTGATGCCGTGGAGGACCTGCTCGACTCCTGCCATGCGCTGATGAACTACGGCGTCGACCGCTACAAACGTCCTTATCCGATTTCAGCCGAAGAGGAGCGCCGGCGGCAAAAGGATCGCGAAGAACACATGCAGAAGCAGATCAACGATCTGTGGCGCACCATCCCCAAAGGTGCGGACAAATACAGCGACAAGGACAACGCGCGCTTCCCGGCCGAGCCGCAGGAAAACATCCTCTATTTCATCGAGAAACACGCGCCGCTGCTCGAGCCCTGGCAGCGGGAAATCGTGCGCATCGTGCGCAAGATCGCCCAATACTTCTATCCACAGCGCCAGACCCAAGTGATGAACGAAGGCTGGGCCACGTTCTGGCACTACACGCTGATGAACGACCTGTACGACGAAGGCCTGGTGACCGACGGGTTCATGATGGAGTTTCTCACCTCGCACACCAGCGTGGTGTTCCAGCCGGGCTTTGACAGCCCTTACTACAGCGGGATAAACCCTTATGCACTGGGTTTCGCGATGTATCGCGACATCCGTCGCATGTGCGAAGACCCGACCGAGGAGGACCGTCGCTGGTTCCCGGACATCGCCGGTTCCGACTGGCTGTCGAGCATCAAGTTCGCCATGAGCAGCTTCAAGGATGAGAGTTTCATCCTGCAGTACCTGTCACCCAAGGTCATCCGTGACCTCAAGCTGTTCAGCATCCTGGATGACGACCAGAAAGATGACCTGCTGGTGCCGGCGATCCACGACGAAACCGGGTACCGGATCATCCGCGAGACCCTCGCCGCACAGTACAACCTCGGCAACCGCGAGCCGAACGTGCAGATCTACAGCATCGACCGGCGTGGCGACCGTTCCCTGACCCTGCGTCATCAGCAGCACGACCGCAAACCCTTGGGCGATTCCACCGACGAGGTACTGAAACATCTGCACCGGTTGTGGGGCTTCGACATTCACCTGGAAACCCTGCAGGGCGACCAGATCATGAAAACCCACCACGTACCGCCACGCAGTGAACACAGCGAAGGGGATTACGGCAGGCTCGATCTGGCCGTGATTCATCTTTGATCCGGTTTTGGCCTCCGAAAGTCCGACGCAAGGGTTATCCTGTCGGGCCAACGGAGGTTTTTTATGCAGATTTACAAGGTCGGCGGCGCAGTACGTGATCGCCTGCTCGGGCTACCGGTTACCGATGTCGATTGGGTGGTGGTCGGGGCCACGACAGAAGAGATGCTTGCCCAGGGTTATCGCCCGGTCGGCGCGGATTTTCCGGTGTTTCTTCATCCCAGGACTGGCGAGGAATACGCCCTCGCCCGCACCGAGCGTAAAAGCGGTCGCGGTTATGGCGGCTTCACCTTTCACGCCAGCCCCGAAGTGACCCTCGAAGAAGACCTCATCCGCCGTGATCTGACGATCAACGCGATGGCCGAGGACGGCCAGCAGAATCTGACCGATCCCTATCATGGCCAGCGCGACCTGAAAAACCGAATCCTGCGCCACGTTTCCCCGGCGTTCGCCGAAGATCCGCTCCGGGTATTGCGCGTAGCGCGCTTCGCTGCTCGCTATGCCGCGCTGGGTTTCACTGTTGCCCCAGAGACCCTTGAACTGATGCGTCAGCTCAGCGAGTCCGGCGAACTGCAAGCACTGACCGCCGAGCGCAGCTGGAAGGAGATTTCTCGGGCGCTGATGGAGGATCAGCCCCAGGTATTCATCCAGGTGCTGCGCGACTGCGGCGCATTGAAGGTCTTGATGCCTGAAGTGGATGCGCTGTTTGGCGTACCGCAACCGGAGGCCCATCACCCGGAGATCGACAGCGGCATCCACACCCTGAGCGTGCTCGAACAGGCGGCACTGCATAAACAGCCACTGACCGTGCGCTGGGCCTGCCTGCTGCACGACCTCGGTAAAGGCCTGACGCCCGAAGCAGAATGGCCGCAACACATCGCCCACGAGCACACCGGGCTGAAGCTGATCAAAGCAGTCAACGAACGCTTCAAGGCGCCGAAAGATTGCCAGGAACTCGCGCTGCTGGTCGGCCAGTATCACACCCACGGCCACCGCGCTCTGGAGCTGAAGGCGTCGACCCTGCTGGAGCTGTTACAGAGCTTTGACGTGTATCGCCGCCCGCAGCGTTTTGAGGAATTCATCGTCGCGTGCGAGATGGATGCGCGCGGACGCAAGGGACTGGAGCAGCGCAGTTATCCACAGGCGGATTACCTGCGCGGCGCGGCCAAGGCAGCGCGGGAAGTCGCGGTGCAGCCGTTGCTGGAGAAAGGATTCAAAGGCCCGGAACTGGGCGAGGCGCTCAAACGCGAGCGGCTCAAGGCGTTGAAGGCTTACAAGGAAAACCGCTAAAGCAAGATCAAAAGATCGCAGCCTGCGGCAGCTCCTACACGGGAATATGCGTTTCTCTGTAGGAGCTGCCGCAGGCTGCGATCTTTTTGCTTTAAAGGTTTGGAGGGGTGAGCTGTTCGCCGCGCCATTCAAAAGCCACCGGCGCCAACACCTGATCAATCTGCGCCTCGGCCCACAGCGTTGCGAAGCTTTTTCCCACACCCGGATGCACCCGATCCGGCGCAATCAGCGACAGCGGCCACAACACAAAGGCATTTTTCAGGATCTCGGCACGCGGCAGGATCAAACCGTCGAAGTTACCCGTCAGATCGCCGTACAACAGCACGTCGATATCCAGCGGCAACCCCTTGCGGTCCGGTGCATAGCGACCGTTATCGGCCTCAATGCATTTCAAGCGCCGATCCAGCTCCATCAACGGCAAATCGGTAAACGCCGAGACCACGAAATTGAAGAACGGCCCGCTCTTGATGCCCACCGGCTGGCTCTCGAACACCGCCGAACAGCGGATATCCACGAGGAATGTCGCCAAAGCGTCGAGCCCGGCGCGCAAATGGGTTTCGCGCTCGATATTGCTACCGAGCCCGAGGTACACCTGAGTCAGCGACATCCGCGCTCGATCTCCACGCCCACGCCACCCTTGGCCGCCGGCACGGCTCCGGGCTTGGTCAGTTTCAGCCGAATCCAAGTGATCTTGAACTCGGCCATCAGCACTTCGACCAGCCGCTCGGCAAAGGTCTCGACCAGCTGGAACTGTGCCTGCTCGGCAAAAGCCTGGATGCGCGTAGACACGCTGGCGTAATCGAGCGCCAGGGTCAGGTCGTCCCCGGCCGCGGCCGGGCGATTGTCCCAAGCGAAGCTCAGATCAAGACGCAGACACTGGCGGATGCCGCGCTCCCAGTCGTAGGCACCGATTACGGTGTCGACTTCCAGGCCCTCGATAAACACTCTGTCCAAGCACTTTTCTCCGCTACACGACAAGGGCGCAATGCGCCGTTAGAATCAGGGCGTCCTCGCCCGGAATAGTTAGCATGTTTTGGTTATTGGCGACTTTCGCCTACCTGCTCGGCTCTCTGTCCTTCGCCATTTTGCTCAGCCGCCTGACCGGAAATCCGGATCCGCGAATGAGTGGCTCGGGTAATGCCGGTGCCACCAACATGCTGCGCCTGGCCGGCCGCAAACTCGCGATCCTGACCCTGCTGGGTGATCTGTGCAAAGGCCTGTTGCCGGTGCTGATCGCAGCGGCCATGGGCCTGTCGCTGCAGGATCAGGCCTGGATCGGCGTGTGCGCCGTGATCGGTCACCTGTTCCCGCTGTATTTCCGTTTTCGCGGCGGCAAAGGCGTCGCTACCGCTGCCGGCATGCTGCTGGGCCTGTATCCGCCCGCCGCGCTGCTGGCGGTGTGCGCCTGGCTGCTGACGTTCTACCTGACCCGCACCAGCTCGCTGGCGGCGCTGATCGCCACGCCCCTGACCCTGCCATTGCTCGCATGGCAAGAACCGGAAGCGCTGCTGCCGATGAGCGCGTTGACGCTACTGATCGTCTGGCGCCACCGCGGCAATCTACGCGACCTGTTTGCCGGGCGCGAACGGCATTTTTAAATAGCGCTCATCACAGTGCCGACAGCTGCTCCATCGGCCAGCGTGCCTGCACGCTGATCGCCAGGCTTTCCTGCTGACCCGCCTGCAAACGCTGGCAACCGGCAAACGCGATCATCGCGCCGTTGTCGGTGCAGAACTCGGGGCGGGCATAGAACACATCGCCGTTCATGTCGCCGAGCATTTTTTCCAGCGAAACACGCAAGGCCTTGTTGGCACTGACGCCGCCAGCAATCACCAGACGCTTCATCCCGGCCTGTTTCAGGGCACGCTTGCACTTGATGGTCAAAGTCTCCACCACGGCCTGCTGGAACGCCAGCGCGATGTCGCAACGGGCTTGCTCGCTGTCGTCCCCGGCGCTGACGCATTGCTGCCAAGTGTTGAGGGCGAAGGTCTTCAGGCCGCTGAAGCTGAAATCCAGCCCCGGACGATCACACATCGGACGCGGGAAGGTGAAACGTCCTGCAACGCCCTTCTCCGCCAGCTTGGCGATTTCCGGTCCGCCCGGATAATTGAGGCCCATCATTTTTGCGGTTTTGTCGAAGGCTTCGCCGGCCGCATCGTCGAGTGTCTCGCCGAGCAGACTGTATTGGCCGATGCCATCGACCTGAACCAGCTGCGTATGACCACCGGAAACCAACAAAGCGACGAACGGGAACTCCGGCGGCTTTGCCTCCAGCATCGGCGCCAGCAGGTGGCCTTCCATGTGGTGCACGCCGAGTGCCGGAATGCCCCAGGCAAACGCCAGCGCCTGAGCGCAGGAAGCCCCCACCAGCAGCGCACCGACCAGGCCGGGACCCGCGGTATAGGCGATGGCGTCGATCTCGGTCGGCACGCAGTCAGCCTCGGCCAACACCTGACGGATCAAGGGCAGCATGCGTTTCACATGGTCACGGGAGGCCAGTTCCGGCACCACGCCACCATAGACGCGGTGCAGGTCGATCTGGCTGAACAGCGCGTCGGCCAGCAGGCCTCGTTCACTGTCGTATAAGGCGACGCCGGTTTCGTCGCAGGAGGTTTCTAATCCCAGTACTAGCATGGGTTTGCGCCTTGTTTAGGCTGAATTCGAAGGCGCGCATAATAGTCGCCACGTGAGGCCCCGACCAGCGGTTTTCGATCAGAGGCTTTGCATTCCGAGCGATGAGGGGTTAACATCCGCAACCCTTAAAAACCGACGTCTTCAAGTGCTCTTTTGCCGCGAGGATGTTGACCCCGGTAATGAATGAAGGTAGCTCTGGATGCCAGCCGTCAAAGTTAAAGAGAACGAACCCTTCGACGTAGCTCTGCGTCGTTTCAAGCGCTCCTGCGAAAAAGCCGGTGTACTGGCTGAAGTTCGTAGCCGCGAATTTTACGAGAAGCCAACTTCTGAGCGTAAGCGCAAAGCAGCAGCCGCTGTTAAGCGTCACGCCAAGAAAGTTCAGCGCGAACAGCGCCGCGCCGTTCGTCTGTACTAATACACAGACGTTCGTAGCAAGCTTCTTGCCTAAGCCCGGCCCTCAGCCGGGCTAATGGCATTTGCGTAAAACGCTTGATGCTTCACTGTCGAAGCCGCACACGCGACCGAGACAAATCTGCTTCACACGTCAGACCTGGCTTTTTTGCCAGCGGTGCACGTCTTTTCTGACGAGCCTTTCAAGGCTACTGACGAGCACACCCACTGATTCCTCTTACGACGATCAGCCCAAGGCACCTGCATGCGTGCCCGCTTTATTGAGCTATCCGAGGCCATTTATCGGCCGTCAGCGGATTCAGCGCAACACTTTCAAATAGTCGAAGACTGATAGGTACTAACGTCAGTGGATTTTCGGCAGATACACTTCCCGACAGCGATCACGCAAACGACACCGGTCGAGCCGCCCATCATGCGCGCCTCAGTCAAGACCTGCGTCCGGCCGCCCTTCGCATCGGACTCAATTACCGCACAGACGAGAACGCCATGGCCGGGCTGATTCCCCAGAGCTTTATTGACGACCTCCTGAACCGCACCGACATCGTCGACGTGGTCAGCTCGCGCGTGCAACTGAAAAAGGCCGGCAAGAACTACACCGCCTGCTGCCCGTTCCATAAAGAGAAAACCCCGTCGTTCAGCGTCAGCCCCGACAAGCAGTTCTATTACTGCTTCGGTTGCGGTGCCGGCGGCAACGCCCTGGGCTTTCTCATGGACCACGACAACCTGGACTTCCCCCAGGCCGTCGAGGATCTGGCCAAAGCCGCCGGCATGGAAATCCCCCGCGAAGAAAGCGGCCGCCCGCACAAACCGCGGCAGCCGACCGATTCGCCGCTGTACCCGCTGCTGACCGCCGCCGCCGACTTTTACCGGCAGGCGCTCAAGAGCCACCCAGCGCGCAAAGCCGCCGTGGATTACCTCAAGGGCCGCGGACTGACCGGCGAGATTGCCCGGGACTTCGGTCTCGGCTTCGCGCCGCCGGGCTGGGACAATCTGTTCAAGCACTTGAGCAGCGACACCCTGCAGCAGAAAGCCATGATCGACGCCGGCCTGCTGATCGAGAACGCCGAAACCGGCAAACGCTATGACCGCTTCCGCGATCGCGTGATGTTCCCGATCCGCGACACCCGCGGCCGGATCATCGCTTTCGGCGGCCGGGTACTCGGCGACGACAAACCGAAGTACCTGAACTCGCCGGAAACCCCGGTCTTCCATAAAGGCCAGGAACTCTACGGCCTCTATGAGGCCCGCAAGAACAACCGCAACCTCGACGAAATCATCGTCGTCGAGGGTTACATGGACGTCATCGCCCTCGCCCAGCAAGGCTTGCGCAATGCCGTCGCGACGCTGGGCACCGCGACCAGCGAAGAGCACCTCAAGCGCCTGTTTCGCGTCGTGCCGAACGTTTTGTTCTGCTTCGACGGCGACCAGGCCGGGCGCAACGCCGCATGGCGCGCACTGGAAGCGACACTTCCGTGCCTGCAGGACGGACGCCGCGCGCGCTTCCTGTTTCTGCCCGAAGGCGAAGACCCGGACACCCTGGTCCGCGCCGAAGGCACTGACGCCTTCAAGGCGCGCATCAATCAGCATGCGCAGCCGCTGGCGGACTACTTCTTCCAGCAATTGACCGAAGAAGCGGATCCACGCTCGCTCGAGGGCAAGGCCCACATGGCCACCCTCGCCGCACCGCTGATCGACAAAGTGCCCGGGGCCAACCTGCGCATTCTGATGCGCCAGCGCCTGAGCGAAATCACCGGCCTGAGCAGTGAAACCGTCAGTCAGCTGGCCCAGAGCGCGCCGCAGGAAGCACCGCCGGCCTACGATCCCGGCATCGATTACGACGCAATGCCCGACTACAGCGACTACCATCAGCCGCAGGCACAGGACATGTATGTGCCGCAGCAGGAATGGACGCCAAAGAAACCCGGCGCCGGCGGCAAGAAATGGGACAAGAAACCCTGGGACAAGAACGGCAAGCGTGGCGGCGATCGCGACCAGCAGCGCCCGCGGACGCCGATTGGCGTCGAATCGCCGACCCTGACCGCCCTGCGTACCTTGCTTCATCACCCGCAGCTGGCCAAGCGCGTCGAGGACGCCGGGCACATTGCGGACGAAAATCAGACCAATGCCCAGTTGCTTGTGGCGCTGCTCGAAGCCGTACAGAAGAATCCCAAGCTAAACTCATTTCAGTTGATCGCGCGATGGCACGGTACTGAACAGGGTCGTCTGCTCAAGGCGCTGGCGGAAAAGGAGTGGCTGATTGACGGAGAAAACCTTGAACAACAGTTTTTCGACACCATTACTAGCTTGTCAGCCCGCCAACGCGAGCGAAATCTGGAACAGTTGCTCAGAAAAGCGCGTCAAAGCGAACTGAGTGCCGAAGAGAAAAATCAACTGCGCGACCTTTTAAGTCGCAATGTTTCCGCATCAAACCCGACCTCAACTGGCGCGTGAGGTCATAGCTCAGGTATAATCCTCGGCTTGTTTTTTGCCCGCCAAGACCTTCAGTGGATAGGGTGTTATGTCCGGAAAAGCGCAACAGCAGTCTCGTATTATTGAGTTGATCAAACTGGGTCGTGAGCAGAAGTATCTGACTTACGCCGAGGTCAACGACCACCTGCCCGAGGATATTTCAGATCCGGAGCAGGTGGAAGACATCATCCGCATGATTAACGACATGGGGATCCCCGTACACGAGAGTGCTCCGGATGCGGACGCCCTTATGTTGGCCGACGCCGATACCGACGAGGCCGCTGCGGAAGAAGCAGCCGCCGCGTTGGCAGCGGTGGAGACCGATATCGGTCGCACCACTGACCCAGTGCGCATGTACATGCGTGAAATGGGTACGGTCGAGCTTCTGACTCGTGAAGGCGAAATCGAAATCGCCAAGCGGATCGAAGAAGGCATCCGTGAAGTGATGAGCGCTATCGCGCACTTCCCAGGCACGGTTGACCACATCCTCTCCGAGTACACTCGCGTCACCACCGAGGGTGGTCGCCTGTCTGACGTTCTGAGCGGTTACATCGACCCGGACGACGGTATTGCGCCGCCGGCTGCCGAAGTGCCACCGCCGATCGATCCGAAAGCCGTGAAAGCGGATGACGACACCGACGACGATGACGCCGAAGCTTCGGATGACGAAGAAGAAGCCGAAAGCGGTCCGGATCCGGTCATCGCTGCCCAGCGTTTTGGCGCTGTGTCCGACCAGATGGAAATCACCCGCAAGGCCCTGAAGAAGCACGGTCGTCACAACAAGGCAGCGATTGCCGAGTTGCTGGCCCTGGCCGAACTGTTCATGCCGATCAAACTGGTGCCGAAGCAATTCGAAGCCCTGGTCGAGCGTGTTCGCAGTGCCCTGGATCGTCTGCGTCAGCAAGAGCGCGCGATCATGCAGCTGTGCGTACGTGATGCACGTATGCCACGCGCCGATTTCCTGCGTCAGTTCCCGGGCAACGAAGTTGACGAGAGCTGGTCCGACGCCCTGGCCAAAGGCAAGAGCAAATACGCCGAAGCCATTGGTCGCGTACAGCCGGACATCATCCGTTGCCAGCAGAAACTGATTGCGCTGGAAACCGAGACCGGCCTGACCATCGCAGAGATCAAGGACATCAACCGTCGCATGTCGATCGGTGAGGCCAAGGCCCGCCGCGCGAAGAAAGAGATGGTTGAAGCCAACTTGCGTCTGGTGATCTCGATCGCCAAGAAGTACACCAACCGCGGCCTGCAATTCCTCGATCTGATCCAGGAAGGCAACATCGGTCTGATGAAAGCGGTGGACAAGTTCGAATACCGTCGTGGTTACAAGTTCTCGACCTATGCCACCTGGTGGATCCGTCAGGCAATCACTCGCTCGATCGCCGACCAGGCCCGCACCATCCGTATTCCGGTGCACATGATCGAGACGATCAACAAGCTCAACCGCATTTCCCGCCAGATGCTGCAGGAAATGGGTCGCGAACCGACCCCGGAAGAGCTGGGCGAACGCATGGAAATGCCTGAGGACAAGATCCGCAAGGTATTGAAGATCGCTAAAGAGCCGATCTCCATGGAAACCCCGATCGGTGATGACGAAGACTCTCATCTGGGTGACTTCATCGAAGACTCGACCATGCAGTCGCCAATCGATGTTGCAACCGTTGAAAGCCTGAAAGAAGCGACTCGCGAAGTGCTGTCCGGCCTCACTGCCCGTGAAGCCAAGGTACTGCGCATGCGCTTCGGTATCGACATGAACACCGACCACACACTCGAAGAAGTGGGCAAACAGTTTGACGTAACGCGTGAGCGGATCCGTCAGATCGAAGCCAAGGCGCTGCGCAAGCTGCGCCACCCGACGCGAAGCGAGCATCTGCGCTCTTTCCTCGACGAGTGATACCAGAACCCCCGGCCCAGGCCGGGGTTTTTGTTTTTACAGCAGATTAAATCCCTCGCAACGCCCCTCCCCTGCATACCCCGTCTACACTCGAAACAATGAATCCCGTGCCCTAACGAGACGGTTATGCCCAGACTGGCGCCCGTGCTTTTCTTGCTGTCACTGATGATCTGGACCGCAACGGCTAACGCGCTGACTCTGACCGATGAAGAACGTAGCTGGCTCGCGGCTCACCCGGACTTGCGCCTGGGTGTCGATGCTTCGTGGCCGCCGTTCGAGTTCCGCGATGAGCAGAACCGCTATCAAGGCCTGGCCGCTGATTACATTGACGTGATCCGCCAGCGCCTGGCGGTCAAACTCACCCCGATCGAGCCGTCGAGCTGGACCGAAGTGCTGGCGCAGGTGAAAACCGGCAAAATCGACCTGCTGCCGGGGATCATGTCCACGCCCGAGCGCCAGAACTACCTCTCGTTCACCCGCCCCTACCTTGATTTCCCGATCGTGATCCTCGCCCATATCGGCGGCGCACAACCGCGCAAAATCGAAGACCTGTACGGCCTGAAGATCGCCGTGGTGGAGAACTACGCCCCCCACGAACTCTTGCGCACCCACCATCCCGACCTGAATCTGGTGGCCATGCCCAATGTCAGCTCGGCCTTGCAGGCCTTGGCTACGGATGAAGTAGACGCCGTGGTCGGCGATCTCGCCTCCAGCGTCTGGAGTCTGCGCCAGCTCAAGCTCGACGGCTTATACGTGAGCGGCGAAACCCCGTACCGCTACCAGTTGGCAATGGGCGTGCCGCGTGACAACAAGATGCTGGTGGGCATTCTGGATAAAGTCCTGGCGGACATGAGTCCGGAGGAAATCAGCAGCATTCAGGAACATTGGGTCGGCAATGTCCTGGACCATCGGACCTTCTGGTCAGACCTGCTGATCTACGGCCTGCCGGGCCTGGTATTGCTGATAATCATCCTTGCAGTGGTCATTCGCATCAACCGCCGCTTGAGCTCGGAAATCGCTCGGCGCGTTGACCTCGAACAGGAACTGCGCAGCAGCGAATACCACTACCGCGGCTTGGTCGAAAGCCTGTCGGCCATCGCTTGGGAAGCGCGTATGAGCGACTTCACCTACAGCTATGTGTCGCCCCATGCCGAAGATCTGCTTGGTTATCCACAGGCGCATTGGCTGATCCCGGGGTTCTGGCGCAACATCATCCACCCCGCCGACCTGACCCGCGCCCAGGCCATTTGCGATGACGCGGTGCGTGAGGGGCGCGATCACACTCTCGACTATCGGGTCATCACCGCAGACGGGCGCTGCCTGTGGGTGCGCGACATCGTCAGCCTGATTGAACACGGGCATGAGCCGGTGATGCGCGGGCTGATGATCGACATCAGCGAAACCAAGCGCACCGAGGAAGCGCTGCGGCTGTCGGAGCAGAAGTTCGCCTCGGTGTTCCAGCAATGCCCGGACATTCTGGTGATCGCGCGGCTGTCAGATGGCTGCCTGCTGGAGGTCAACGAAGCCTTTGAAGAACAGATCGGGCTCAAGGCCGAGGATGTTGTCGGCCAGACCGCCACCGAACTCAACATCTGGGGCATTCCCGGGGTCGGGCCGGGACTGCTCCAGCGCTTGCAGGCCGGCAGTATCCGTAACCTGGAGATGCCCTTTCGCCGCAACAACGGCCAGGTGTTTACCGGCCTGATCTCTGCCGAACCGTTCGACCTCGACACCACCCCGGCGCTGGTGGTGGTGGTGCGTGACATCACCCAGCTCAAAGAAACCCAGCAGCAATTGCAAACCTCCGAGGAGAAATTCGCCAAGGCGTTTCATGCCTCTCCGGACGGCTTGTTGCTGTCACGCCAGAGCGATGGTCTGCTGCTGGAGGTCAACGAAGGTTTCAGCCGTATCACCGGGTTCAACAGCGCGATGTCGGTGGACCGTTCGGCGCTGGACTTGGGAATCTGGGTCAACCTCAACGAACGCAAACAGATGCTCGACCTGCTGCACCGCGACGGTTTCGTCCGCGACTTCACCTGCCATATCCGCCGCAGCGACGGGCAGATTCGCCTCTGCGAAGTATCCAGTCGACCGCTGCCCATCGGCGAAGAAGACTGCATGCTGACCATCGCCCGGGACATCACCGAGCGCCATCTGATGCAGGAAAAGCTGCAGCAAGCGGCCACCGTATTCGAGAGCACCGCCGAGGGCGTGCTGATCACCGACACCCAGCAGCACATCAGCGCGGTCAACCGGGCCTTCACCGAAATCACCGGCTACAGCGAAAGCGAAGCCCTCGGCCACACCCCGCGCCTGCTCGCCTCCGGACTGCACGACAGCGCGTTTTATGCGGCGATGTGGCACCAGTTGACCGACGAAGGTCACTGGCAGGGCGAGATTTCCAACCGGCGCAAGAACGGCGAACTGTACCCGAGCTGGCTGACCATCAGCGCCGTGCGCAACCGCGACAGGTTCATCACCCACTTCGTCGCGGTGTTTGCCGATATCTCCAGCCTCAAGCACGCGCAGGCCAAGCTCGATTATCAGGCGCACCACGACCCGCTGACCGGCCTGCCAAATCGCACGCTGTTTGAAAGTCGCCTGCTCACGGCGCTCAACAGTCAGCAGGAAAACGGCGGTCAGGGCGCTGTGCTGTTCCTCGATCTCGACCGTTTCAAGCACATCAACGACAGCCTCGGGCACCCGGTCGGCGACCTGCTGCTCAAGGGCATCGCCGTGCGTTTGAAAGAACAATTGCGCGACATCGATACCGTTGCGCGCCTGGGCGGCGATGAATTCATCATCCTGCTGCCCGGCCTGCAACAGGCCAGCGACGCCGACCACATCGCCACCAAACTGCTCAATTGCTTCAGCGCCCCGTTCCAGGCCGGCGAGCACGAGTTCTTCATCAGCGCCAGTATCGGCACCAGCCTCTACCCTCGGGACGGCTGTGACGTCGCCACCCTGGTGAAAAACGCCGACGCAGCGATGTACCGCTCCAAGGCCAAGGGCCGCAACCGCGTCGAGAGCTACACCCGCGACCTCACCGCTCAGGCCAGCGAACGGGTGGCGCTGGAGCATGAATTGCGCCGAGCCATCGAGCGCAATGAGTTGTTCCTCTACTACCAACCCAAAATCAGCCTCGACGACCATAGCCTGGTCGGCGCCGAAGCGCTGATTCGCTGGCACCATCCGACCTTCGGCGACGTGCCGCCCGAGCACTTCATCCCGCTGGCCGAAGAGAACGGCATGATCCTGCAGATCGGCGACTGGGTGCTCGAGACCGCCTGCCGGCAGATGTTCGAGTGGAACCAGATCTACGACAGCCTCGGCCCGCTGTCGGTCAACCTCGCCGGCGCACAACTGCGCCAGCCGAACCTGCTCGGGCGCATCGAACAACTGCTCAGGGAAAACCGTCTGCAGCCGGATTTGCTGCAACTGGAAATTACCGAAAACTTCATCATGAGCCAGGCCGAAGAAGCGCTGGCGGTGCTGCATCAGCTCAAACACCTGGGTGTGCAACTGGCGATCGACGACTTCGGCACCGGCTACTCCTCGCTCAGCTACCTCAAGCGCCTGCCGCTGGACATCCTCAAGATCGACCAGTCGTTCGTCCGCGGCCTGCCGGACGATCCCCACGACGCGGCCATTGTGCGGGCGATCATCGCGCTCGGCCGGAGCATGCAATTCACCGTGATTGCCGAAGGCGTGGAAACCCAGGCCCAACAACAATTCCTCGCTGCCGAGGGCTGCGAACAGATTCAGGGCTACATCGTCAGCCTGCCGCTGCCGCCAGAAGAATTCGCCGCGACATTTCTTCATATAACCGTATCGGATTATTCGGATAGCACAGCCGCCAAACCGTCGCTATAATCCGCGACCTACTGAGGGCCTATAGCTCAGTTGGTTAGAGCAGAGGACTCATAATCCTTTGGTCCACGGTTCAAGTCCGTGTGGGCCCACCAAATTTGAAAGCCGCGCTACATGCGCGGCTTTTTTTTGGGCGATCGGTTGAGAGGACAAGTCTTTGCGAGCGCAATGTTCGGAAGACTTCCCCGGAGGCTGTAGGCAAGTTCCGAAGCTGTGTTATCTCAACTCCCCGCATATTGTTGAGCGTTTATCCAGACGAGTAATCTCCGGACGCTACCGCCCGCTCAGGATTATTTTAATGCTCGTGAATGCTGCGCCACTGGTAAAGGAAGCAGCCGACCAACAAACCTGGATCGACCTTGCTCTACCCGACCTGAGAACGTTATCGCGAGAGCTTCGGTCAGCCGCAATAGAAGAAATAAAAAGGGCTGACGACGCAGAAGGCGCCCTCAAAATCCTCTTGGATCACTTCGGGTTCTTCGACGACTCCGTATTGGCGGTTACCATCCTCACGCCCATTGGGAATGTTGCAGTCATGAGAGACAAACTGGCGCACATCGTCGAGAAACGTCCAGACTCCCGAGAACGCTATGTCCGACATGCCATTGATACACTGACGGGGCCTTTCGAAGTATGGAAAGTCCTTTACGATAACGGCGGATACCGAATGGCATTCATCAATGCGTATGAGGCAAAAAATGACATGCTTGTCGTGGTCGATGTGCGAAAAGGGCACGTCCTCTGGAACTTTATGCATGCTCCGGCAAGAGCCATGAACAAGCACCGCCAAGGCGACCTTTTGTACAAGCGATACATTCTTGAAGACAAAGAAAAGGGCAGCCATTTGGCTGCCCTTGATGTTTGAATCCTGATATTTGCATCCTCAGGAAATGGGATGAAGAGGTCTCACCTTACACCGATGTTGCAGCATCGCTGAGGTACCTACGTCCGCTAATGCCCTGCAAGGCAGCAGATTTCGCGCTCTTGCTGGCATTCTTGATAAATAGGCCAGGCAAGTCAAATCAAATATCCGATGTTTTGTTAGCGCAGGACGATAACGTCGACGCTTGGCTGATCCGTTTAAACATCACCTGCAAGCGTGTCGCTGATCGTGCCTGTAACATGCACAACTCACCCGCCGCCGCGCCAATGGAGCCGCCCCTTGCCCGACACCCGCCCCCCCGCACTCGATGAAATCGACCGCCAGCTAATCGCCGCCCTGCAGATCAACGCCCGCGAGAGTGTGGCCATGCTTGCCCGGCAGCTGGGCATTGCGCGTACCACCGTCACATCACGGTTGGCGCGGCTGGAGAAGGCCAAAGTGATTACCGGTTATGGCGTGCGCCTGGGTCAGCGCGTGGTCGATGGTGGATTGCAGGCGTACGTCGGGATCAAGGTGCAGCCGCGTTCCGGCAAAGAGGTGTTACGCCGTTTGAGTGCGATGGCCCAGGTGCAGCAACTGTGTGCGGTGAGTGGCGAATTTGATTATGTGGCGTGGTTGCGCACCGATTCGCCGGAGCAGCTGGACCAGTTGCTGGATCAGATTGGCAGTGTGGACGGGGTGGAGAAGACCACCACGTCGATTATTTTGAGCAGCAAAATTGATCGGGGGCAGCCGGTTTAAGGTTGTGTCCGGCCTTCTCGGGTGGATTGCAGGGCCTCTTCGCGGGCAGGCTCGCCCCCCTATTTTGGTCGGTGTGTAGTTACTAATCGTCATATTGATCAGTTATTTGGCAAAACGACGACACTTTGCGTCTTATTAACGTGGTCCGTGCTCCCTAGAATGGCTGGCATCTTTTCCTATACTCAGACGCGCATTCGGCGTCGGGTCGCCAGCAAGGTCAGCCATGAACAAGAACAATCGCCATCCTGCAGACGGTAAAAAACCAGTCACCATTTTCGGTCCGGACTTTCCCTTCGCTTTCGACGACTGGATCGAACACCCGGCTGGTCTCGGCAGTATTCCTGAACACCATCATGGCGCTGAAGTGGCGATTGTCGGCGCCGGTATTGCAGGCTTGGTGGCCGCGTACGAGCTGATGAAGCTAGGCTTGAAACCAGTGGTTTACGAGGCTTCGAAGCTCGGCGGACGTCTGCGTTCGCAAGCGTTCAACGGCACCGACGGCATCGTCGCGGAACTCGGCGGCATGCGTTTCCCAGTGTCCTCCACCGCGTTCTACCACTACGTCGACAAGCTCGGTCTTGAGACCAAACCGTTCCCGAACCCGCTGACGCCGGCTTCCGGCAGCACGGTGATCGACCTGGAAGGCAAAACCCATTACGCACAGAAACTGGCGGATCTTCCTGCACTGTTTCAGGAAGTGGCTGACGCCTGGGCGGATGCGCTGGAGGCCGGGTCGCAGTTCTCCGATATCCAGCAAGCGATCCGCGACCGCGATGTGCCGCGCCTCAAAGAGCTGTGGAACACGCTCGTACCGCTGTGGGACGACCGCACTTTCTACGACTTCGTTGCCACGTCCAAGGCCTTTGCCAAGCTGTCGTTCCATCACCGCGAAGTGTTCGGTCAGGTCGGTTTCGGCACCGGTGGCTGGGACTCGGACTTCCCTAACTCGATGCTGGAAATCTTCCGCGTGGTGATGACCAACTGCGACGATCACCAGCACCTGGTGGTCGGCGGCGTGGAACAAGTGCCACAAGGCATCTGGCGGCATGTGCCGGAGCGTTGCGTGCACTGGCCTGAAGGCACCAGCCTGAAATCCCTGCACCGTGGCGCACCGCGTTCCGGCGTGAAGAAAATCGCCCACGCGCCGGAGGGCCGGTTCGCCGTCACTGACAACAACGGCGACACCCGTGAATACGCCGCCGTGCTGACCACCTGCCAGAGCTGGCTGCTGACCACCCAGATCGAATGCGACGAAACCCTGTTCTCGCAGAAGATGTGGATGGCGCTGGACCGCACGCGCTACATGCAGTCGTCGAAAACCTTCGTGATGGTCGATCGCCCGTTCTGGAAGGACAAGGATCCGGAAACCGGCCGCGACCTGATGAGCATGACCCTCACCGATCGTCTGACCCGCGGCACCTACCTGTTCGACAACGGTGACGACAAGCCGGGCGTGATCTGCCTGTCGTACTCGTGGATGAGCGACGCACTGAAGATGCTGCCGCACCCAGTGGAAAAACGCGTGGAACTGGCGTTGAACGCGCTGAAGAAGATCTACCCGAAAGTCGACATCGCCGCGCGCATCATCGGCGATCCGATCACCGTGTCGTGGGAAGCCGATCCGCACTTCCTCGGCGCATTCAAAGGCGCCCTGCCCGGCCACTATCGCTACAACCAGCGCATGTACGCGCACTTCATGCAGGACGACATGCCCGCCGAGCAGCGCGGGATTTTCATCGCCGGCGACGACGTATCGTGGACCCCGGCGTGGGTCGAGGGCGCAGTGCAGACCTCGCTCAACGCGGTGTGGGGCATCATGAAACATTTCGGCGGGTCGACACATAAAGAGAACCCGGGCCCGGGTGATGTGTTCAAAGACATCGGCCCTATCGCCTTGCCCGAGTAAGAGGAATCCCTGATGCGTGTAGCCCTTTACCAATGTCCACCGCTGCCCCTGGAGCCCGCCGCCAATCTGCATCGCCTGCACCAAGTGGCGATGGAGGCCAAGGGCGCCGACCTGCTGGTGCTGCCGGAGATGTTTCTGACCGGCTACAACATCGGCGCCGAAGCAGTCAGTACGCTGGCCGAGGTCTACAACGGTGAGTGGGCGCAACAGATCGCTCGAATCGCCAAAGCCGCCGGCCTGGCGATTGCCTACAGTTATCCGGAGCGCACCGCCGACGGGCAGATCTACAACGCCGTGCAGTTGATCGATGCGCACGGCGAGCGCCTGTGCAATTACCGCAAGACGCATCTGTTTGGTGATCTGGATCGCTCAATGTTCAGCCGGGGCGAAGACGAGTTTCCAGTGGTCGAGCTCAATGGCTGGAAGCTCGGCTTCCTGATCTGCTACGACCTGGAGTTTCCGGAGAACGCGCGGCGTCTGGCGCTGGCCGGCGCCGAGCTGATTCTGGTGCCGACGGCGAACATGATTCCGTTCGATTTCGTCGCCGACGTGACCGTGCGTTCCCGCGCCTTCGAAAACCAGTGCTACGTGGCGTACGCCAACTATTGCGGGCATGAAGGCGAGATCCACTATTGCGGGCAAAGCAGCATCGCCGCGCCGGACGGCAGTCGTGTCGCCCAGGCGGGCCTTGATGAGGCGCTGATCGTCGGTGAGCTGGATCGTCAGTTGATGGTCGATTCCCGCGCCGCCAATCGCTACCTCAGTGACCGCCGTCCCGAGCTTTACGACGCACTGAACAAGCGCTGACCCCACGCAATCCGCTAGCATTGGCACTTCACTGTTCTGGAAGTGCCCATGCCTGCGCCGACTCACCCCCGCCCTCACGCTGAAATTCTGGCCAACGGCTTGCGCGTGACCCTGCGTCATGTGCCCGGCTTGAAGCGCAGCGCCGCCGCGTTGCGAGTGGCCGCCGGCAGTCATGATGTGCCGCTGGAGTGGCCGGGGCTGGCGCACTTCCTTGAGCATTTACTGTTTCTCGGCACTGAGCGCTTTCCTGCCGATCAGGCACTGATGACGTTCGTGCAAAGGCATGGCGGCCAGGTGAATGCCAGCACCCGCGAGCGCACCACTGACTTCTTCTTTGAACTGCCGACCTCGGCCTTCGGCGCCGGGCTCGAACGTCTGTCAGACATGCTCGCCCACCCGCGTATGAATCCGGACGATCAGTTGCGTGAACGCGAAGTGCTCGACGCGGAATTTGTCGCATGGTCGCAGGATCCCACCGCGCAGCAGGCACTTTCCTTGTACGAGGGTTTACCAGCGACGCATCCGCTGCGTGGATTTCATGCGGGCAATCGCGACAGCCTGAAGGTCGAGCAACCGGCGTTCCAGCAGGCGTTGAAGGAGTTCCATCAGCGCTTTTATCGCAGCGGGCAAATGACCTTGAGTCTGGTCGGGCCGCAAAGCCTTGAAGTGTTGCGAACACTGGCGCAGCAGTTCGCGGCGGCGTTGCCGGTTGGGGATAACGTTGCGCAAGCGGCGACCCAGCCACTGCAGGCAAACAGTTATCAACAGGTCGGCGAGCAGCACTGCCATCTGCTGTTTGGCTTCGAAGCACTGCCCGACGCCTCCGTCGAAGCGCTGGTGTTCCTCTGCCACTGGCTGAACAACGCCAAGCCCGGCGGCCTGCTCGCCCATCTGCAACAACAGAATCTCGCGCACAGCCTGAAAGCCACGCCGTTGTACCAGTTTGCCGGACAAGCCTTGCTGCACCTGCAATTCAGCGCCGCCGGCGGATCCCTGAACGCCCTTCGCGAACAGGTGCTGGATTGGCTGAGCTTCTTCGCCGCGCAGCAGGACTGGGCGGCGTTGCGCGAGGAGTACGCCAAGCTGCTGGAGCGTCAGCAACAGGTCAGCGGCGCACTGCAACTGGCACGGCTCGACAGCGAACGCCTCGAACACGGCTTGTCGGAAAACGGCGTCGTCGCGCTCAGAAAGATCCTGCGCGACATCGGCGTTGTGGATAACTTCAGCGCGCACTGGCAGCTACCCGCCGCCAACCCCTTCCTCGGCTCCAGCGAACCTTTGGCCAATGCCGGGTTGATTCGCGGTCAAACCAGCGCACACCGAGGCCTGCGCACATTTGCCCAGGATCGCTCACGCAGCCGCCGCGAACGCTCGCCGATGCAATTCAGCCAGGCTTTGGCGGACACCACTGCTGAAGGGGCGATTTACCTGCGCTGGCAACTGGAAGCGGCGGCAACGGCCGATCTGCACGGGAAGCTGCAACGCAGTCTGCGGGAAACCCAAGAGGACGCGCGTCAGGCCGGGGTCGAGTTGTCATTCAGTGCCAGCGGGACTCAATGGCTGCTGAAACTGACCGGTCTGCAGGAACCGATGCCAGGCGTCCTGGAGCATGCGCTGAAATGTCTGACGCAAGTTGATGCCGATTCTGCGAGCGCAGAGCCAGAAGCCCCGCTGATACCGATCCGCCAGTTACTCAAGGCATTGCCTGAACACTGCCTGCCTACGGCGGCGCGTTCGGACGACGTCAAACAACTGTGGACAACTTCCCGTTGGGACGGACTGGCCCTTGGCTTAAGCGCACAGACCCAATCTGCCATGGGCCTGGCCCTGAGCCGGATCCCCGGGGTCCCGGACAATCACCTCCCCGCCCAGCCAGCAAGTGAGGTTCGACAAATCTGGAGCCACGTCGACACCGACTCCAGCGAACATGCGCTGCTGCTGTTCTGTCCGACCGCGAGCCACGAGATCGCCGACGAAGCCGCTTGGCGTCTGCTCGCGCAGCTGTGCCAGACACCGTTCTATCAGCGTCTGCGGGTCGAATTGCAGTTGGGTTATGCAGTGTTCAGCGCCTTGCGCCAGCTGCACGGCCAGAGCGGACTGCTGTTTGGCGTGCAGTCGCCCAACGCCGCGCCCGAGGCGTTGCTCAAGCATATTCAACAGTTCCTCGCCAGCGTTCCGGAGCTGATCGAAAGCCTGGACGACCACAGCTTCAACCAGTTGCGCCAGTCACTCGTGGAGCAATTCGACGAGAGCAACCTGTCCGTCAGGGACGCCGCCGAGCTGCTGTGGCAGGCCAAGCTCGCCGGCCACTCGTCGGATTATCTGGCGCAATTGATCGCAGCCATTGCGCAACTGCAGCGGCCGGCACTGCTGGCGGCCGCGCAACGCTTGATCAACGCCGAGGCCGGCTGGCGCTGTCTGGCCAGCAGCGCGTCACCGGGCGCGCCGTGGCAAGCGGGAAAATGATCATTACTCAGGCTGCAAGGAGCTTTCTCAAAGATTCACGGGCAATCACCTGGAAATTTTGAGTAACATAGCAGCCTAACTATTTGGAACATCCCTGCGCTGCCGTGGACTATAACTATGGACAGCGCTATCCCACCCACCGCGTCACCCACTTGAAGGAGTCACCTCATGGCTTGGACCAAACCGGCTTACACCGACCTGCGTATCGGCTTCGAAGTCACCATGTACTTCGCCAGCCGCTGAGTTCTGCCTACGCAGACTTGCAGTGCAACGCCTCGGCTCGCCGAGGCGTTTTATTTTCAGCGTTGAAAGATGGGAGCGTTCATGTTCGTCCAGATTCTGGGTTCGGCCGCCGGTGGCGGATTTCCGCAGTGGAACTGCAACTGCGTCAATTGCGCAGGCTTTCGCGACGGCAGCCTGAATGCCAAGGCCCGCACCCAATCGTCCATCGCGATTTCCGATGATGGCGTGAACTGGGTGTTGTGCAACGCCTCGCCGGACATCCGCGCGCAACTGCAGAGTTTCGCCCCGATGCAACCGGGTCGCGCCCTGCGTGACACCGGCATCAGCGCGATCATTCTGATGGACAGCCAGATCGACCACACCACCGGCCTGCTCAGCCTGCGCGAAGGCTGCCCGCATCAGGTGTGGTGCACGGACATGGTTCACGAAGACCTGAGCACCGGCTTCCCGCTGTTCAAGATGCTCACCCACTGGAACGGCGGTTTGAACTGGAATCGCATCGAACTCGACCAGAGCTTCACCGTCGCTGCCTGCCCGAACCTGCGTTTCACCCCACTGCCGTTGCGCAGCGCCGCGCCGCCGTATTCGCCGCACCGTTTCGACCCGCACCCGGGCGACAACATCGGCCTGATCGTCGAAGACCTCAACACCGGCGGCAAACTGTTTTACGCCCCCGGCCTGGGCAAGGTCGACGCGCCGCTGCTGGAGATCATGGCAGGCAGCGATTGCCTGCTGGTGGATGGCACGCTGTGGGACGACGATGAAATGCAGCGCCGTGGCGTCGGCACCCGCACCGGTCGCGAGATGGGCCACCTGGCGCAGAACGGCCCCGGCGGCATGCTCGAAGTGCTGGAACAGTTGCCCGAACAGCGCAAGGTGCTTATCCACATCAACAACACCAACCCGATTCTCGATGAGGATTCGGCTGAGCGCGCGGAACTGGCGCGGCGTAATGTTGAAGTGGCGTTTGATGGCATGAGTATCGTGCTGTAAGCCTTTGAGACCCCCCTTCGCGAGCAGGCTCGCTCCCACATTGAAATGCGATCAACCTGTGGGAGCGAGCCTGCTCGCGAAGAGGCCAGTGCAAACAAAAGAGATTTCTAGGGTTGTTCCCCGGAGAACCGCAATGACTGACACGCCTATGTCCCCCAGCGAATTCGAAGCGGCCCTGCGCGCCAAGGGCGCCTACTACCACATCTACCATCCGTATCACGTGGCGATGTATGAAGGCCGCGCCAGCCGCGAGCAGATTCAGGGCTGGGTCGCCAACCGCTTCTACTATCAGGTGAACATCCCCCTGAAAGACGCGGCGATTCTCGCCAATTGCCCGGATCGCGAAATCCGCCGCGAGTGGATTCAACGCCTGCTCGACCACGACGGCGCTCCCGGTGAAGACGGCGGCATCGAAGCCTGGCTGCGCCTCGGGCAAGCAGTCGGTCTCGACCCGGATCAACTGCGCTCTCAGGAGCTGGTGCTGCCCGGGGTGCGTTTCGCCGTCGATGCCTACGTCAACTTCGCCCGCCGCGCCAGTTGGCAGGAAGCCGCCAGCAGCTCGCTGACCGAACTGTTCGCGCCGCAGATCCACCAGTCGCGCCTCGACAGCTGGCCGCAGCATTACCCGTGGATCGACCCGGCCGGTTACGAATACTTCCGCACCCGCCTCGGGCAGGCGCGGCGCGATGTCGAGCACGGTCTGGCGATCACGCTTGAACACTACAAGACCCGCGAAGGCCAGGAGCGCATGCTGGAAATTCTCCAGTTCAAACTGGACATTCTTTGGAGCATGCTCGATGCCATGAGCATGGCTTACGAACTGAACCGCCCGCCGTATCACAGCGTCACCGAGCAACGGGTCTGGCACAAAGGAATCACCCTATGAGTTTCGACCGCAGCAAGACCCCGACCTGGCGTCCCGGCTACCGTTTCCAGTACGAACCGGCGCAAAAAGGCCACGTGCTGCTCTACCCCGAGGGCATGATCAAGCTCAACGACAGCGCCGCGCTGATCGGCGGTTTGATCGACGGTGAACGCGATGTCGCGGCAATCATCGCCAAACTCGATGAGCAGTTCCCCGGCGTGCCTGAGCTCGGTGATGACATCGAGCAATTCATGGAGGTTGCCCGTGCACAGCACTGGATCACCCTTGACTGATCTGCCGCCCAAGCCTGAGGTCGGCCTGCCGCTGTGGCTGCTCGCCGAGCTGACTTACCGCTGCCCGCTGCAATGCCCGTACTGCTCCAATCCGCTGGATTTCGCCGAGCAGGGCAAAGAGCTGAGCACCGAGCAGTGGATCAAGGTATTCCGCGAAGCGCGGGAGATGGGCGCGGCGCAACTGGGCTTTTCCGGTGGCGAGCCACTGGTGCGCCAGGACCTCGCCGAGCTGATCCGGGAGGCGCGCCAGTTGGGCTTCTACACCAACCTGATCACCTCCGGTATCGGCCTGACCGAGCAGAAAATCAGCGATTTCAAGAAGGCCGGTCTCGATCACATCCAGATCAGTTTCCAGGCCAGTGACGAGCAAGTGAACAACCTGCTCGCCGGCTCGAAAAAAGCCTTCGCGCAGAAACTGGAAATGGCTCGTGCGGTGAAAGCCCACGGCTATCCGATGGTGCTGAATTTCGTCACCCACCGGCACAACATCGACAAGATCGACCGCATCATCGAGCTGTGCATCGCGCTGGAGGCCGACTTCGTCGAACTCGCCACCTGCCAGTTCTACGGCTGGGCGCAGCTCAATCGTGTCGGCCTGTTGCCGACCAAAGAGCAACTGGTGCGCGCCGAGCGCATCACCAACGAATACCGCGCCAAGCTGGAAGCCGAAGGGCACCCGTGCAAGCTGATTTTCGTCACCCCGGATTATTACGAGGAACGCCCGAAAGCCTGCATGAACGGCTGGGGCAGCCTTTTTCTGACGGTCACCCCGGACGGCACCGCCCTGCCCTGTCATGGCGCGCGACAACTGCCGGTACAATTTCCCAACGTGCGCGACCACAGCATGCAGCACATCTGGTACGACTCGTTCGGCTTCAACCGTTTTCGCGGTTACGACTGGATGCCCGAGCCGTGCCGCTCCTGTGACGAGAAGGAACAGGACTTCGGCGGCTGCCGCTGTCAGGCATTCATGCTCACGGGTGACGCGAGCAATGCCGACCCGGTGTGCAGCAAGTCCGAACATCACGGCGTGATCCTCAAGGCCCGCGAAGAAGCCGAGCACGCTACCCAGACCATCGAACAACTGGCCTTCCGTAATGAACGAAACTCACGCCTCATCGCCAAGGGCTGAGCCTTTCAGCGCCACCCAGGCCGTCGCCGCCGGCATGGATTTCGCCGAACTGCAGCTCGGCGCCCACGGTGTGTTCTGGAATGAATATCGCCCGGAAGATGCCGCGTGCCGGATCTGGCAGTGGCGCGACGGCGTGGCGAAATGCCTGACGCCGAAGGGCTTCAGTGTGCGCAGCCGGGTGTACGAATATGGCGGCGGGGCCTTCTGTCTGACGCCGGACGGGGTGGTTTTCGTCAATGAGACAGACCAGCAGCTGTACCGGCAGACGCTGGATGGCGCGCCTGAGGCGCTGACGTCAGGCGAGTGCCGTTATGGCGATCTGCATTTTGCTGGCGGCCAGATTCTGGCGGTTGAAGAACAGCAAGATCAGCATCGGCTGGTAGCGCTTGATCTGGCTGACGGCACCCGGCATGTCTTGGCTGAAGGCGCGGATTTTTACGCCGCCCCCACCATCAGCCCGGATGGCCGACGTTTGGCGTGGATCGAGTGGAGCCGCCCGCATCAGCCGTGGACCTCAACGCGTTTGATGGTGGCTGAACGCCTGACCGAGGATGCATTCAGTTCACCGCGATGCGTGGCTGGCGCCGAGGGTGAAGAGTCCATCCAGCAACCGCGATTCGATGCCGGAAATCGCCTGCATTGCCTGACCGATCGCGGTGGATTCTGGCAGCCGTGGGTAGAAACCTCCGACGGCTTAAGAGCATTGCCAGCGGCGCAGGCCGATCATGCGCCGGCGCCGTGGCAACTGGGCGGCTGCACTTGGCTCCCGGTCGAGAATTCGTTTCTGGCGAGTTGGACCGAGGGCGGTTTTGGCCGCCTGATGCTCGGCGGCGAAGACTTCACTGGCGACTACAGCCGCTTCCGCCATCTGGCGCTGGATCAGCAATTCATCTACTGCATCGCTGCCTCGCCGATCAGCCCTTCGGCGGTGATCGCGATTGATCGCACGACCCGCGAAGTCAATGTGCTGGCCGGTGGTGTGGCGCCCTTGCCCGCCGAACGCATCAGCCGTCCGCAAACCCTGCGCTATCCGAGCGGCACGGGCGAGGCCCATGGCTTTTTCTACCCGGCCATGAATGACGAAGCCAGACCACCGCTGGTGGTGTTCATCCACGGCGGCCCGACCTCGGCCTGCTACCCGATGCTCGACCCGCGCATCCAGTACTGGACGCAACGCGGTTTCGCCGTCGCCGACCTCAACTATCGCGGCAGCAGCGGTTATGGCCGCGAGTATCGCCAGGCTTTGCACCTGAGCTGGGGCGAGGTGGATGTCGAGGACGCCTGCGCGGTGGTGGCATCCCTGGCCGAACAAGGTCTGATCGACGGCGAGCGCGCCTTCATCCGTGGCGGCAGCGCCGGGGGTTACACCACGTTGTGCGCGCTGGCGTTTCACCAGGTGTTCCGCGCCGGCGCCAGTTTGTATGGCGTCAGCGACCCGGTGGCACTGGCCCGGGCGACGCACAAGTTCGAAGGTGATTATCTGGACTGGCTGATCGGCGATCCCGAGCAGTACGCCGAGCGCTACGCGGCGCGCACGCCATTGCTACACGCGAGCAACATTCGTGTGCCGGTGATTTTCTTTCAGGGTGAACTGGACGCCGTCGTCGTGCCGCAACAGACCCGCGACATGGTCACGGCACTGGAGCGCAATGGCATTGATGTCGAGGCGCATTACTACGCTGACGAGCGCCATGGCTTTCGCCGGGCGGTGAATCAGGCGCATGCACTGGAGCAGGAGTGGAAGTTTTACCGGCGGGTGATGGGGTTGGCGGACTGAACACCGCATTTGCTATTCGGAATTGCGGTGTCCCAATCGCGAGCAGGCTCACTCCTACAGGGTTTGTGAACGACACCGATCCTCTGTAGGAGTGAGCCTGCTCGCGATGGCTTTGTATCAGACGACGCAATGCTCAGCGCTTGGCGATGATGTACACCGCATGCACGATCCCCGGAATGTAGCCACACAGCGTCAGCAGAATGTTCAACCAGAACGCCCCGCCGAACCCGACCTGCAGAAACACGCCCAGTGGCGGCAACAGAATGGCGATGATGATGCGAATGAAGTCCATGGTCAGCTCCTGAATGGGGGTTGGCTCACATGAGCCATACAAGCTAATCGACCAGCGCCATTCGTCAGGGTTCAGTGCAAACGCCATTTGATCGCCATCACCCAGGCCAAAAAAAAACGCCCCACGCCAAAAGAATCAGGCGTGAGGCGTGCGTTATACCGCGAGACGGTTCTTGAAATCAGGCAGGACACTTCAGCTCAAACGGCAATCCCTTTACGGCATTGCAGTTGCGCGGTGCGCACCCGCGAAAAGGCGCGGGTCAGACGCAGGAGCATTTCATCGATGTTGGCCTTGCTCACGGTGAGCGCCGGGGTGAAACGCAGGCAATTGGCTTGCGGCGCGTTGAGCAGCAAGCCTTCGTGCAACGCGGCATTGACTACGGCATCGGCAGAATCCTCTGACAGGCTCAGGCCCCAGAACAGCCCTTGCCCGCGTAACTCACCATGGCCGTAGCGGTGTGCCAGTCGCGCGAGGCCCTCGCGCAGGTGCTGGCCGCTCTCGTTGACTTGCTGCAGAAAGGCCCGATCCTGCACGCTGTCGAGGACCACCAGACCGGCCGCAGCCATCAGCGCGTTGCCATGATGAGTGCCGCCCAACTCACCCGCATCGAAGCAGCAGGCCTTGCCGCGAGCCAGCAACGCCGCCAGCGGAACACCGCCGCCAAGGCCCTTGCCGAGCACGACGATATCGGCGCGTACGCCGTAGGACTGTTCGGCGAGCAAGGTGCCACAGCGACCGATGCCGGTCTGCACTTCGTCAAGGATCAGCAGAATGCCCAGCTCGCGGCACAGGCGCTCGACACCCTTGAGGTAATGTTCGGTGGCCGGAATCACCCCGGCATCGCTCTGGATCGGTTCGAGCATGATCGCCACGGTGTGCGCGTCTACCGCAGCGTGCAGCGCCGGCAAGTCGTTGAATGGCACTCGATCGAAACCCGGCAGCAACGGGGCGAAGCGGTTGTGCAGGTTGCCACTGTCTGACGCGGAAATCGTCGCCAGACTACGGCCATGGCAGCCTTGTTTGGCCACGATGATCCGCGAGGCGCCACCACGATGCAGTTGGCCCCATTTGCGTGCCAGTTTGATCGCCGCTTCACAGGCCTCGCTACCGCTGTTGAGCAGGTAGGCCTGATCACTGCAAGTGCTGGCACACAGGCGCTCGGCGAGGCTGAGCATGCCGCGATTGTGCAGATTGAAACCGGGATTGATCAGCGCCTGGGCCTGCCCGGCAATGGCTTTGACCAGCGCCGAGGGGCTGTGCCCGAGACTGTTGGCGCCGCCGGCCTGGGAGAAGTCGAGGTAGGCGCGGTCATTGCTGTCCCACAACCAGGAACCCTGACCACGAACGAACACCTGCTGCGGGCGCTCGACGCTGGGCATCAGGCGGGCGGCATTCAGGCTTTCGCCTGCATCGGGGGGGCTAGCCTCAAACGCGAGGTCATCGAGACTCGGCGCCTGGCGCCGCAAACTGAACAGATTCATTGAAAAAAACCTCGATTGAGGTTTTTTGAACTGCCTATGCAAACACTGTCGAAGCAAACGCTATTCATCGCGCTCTCTGGCCCTGTAAGCCTTGTGATTGCGGTTAGACTAGGCTCACTGAAGGCTTCGGGCCATTTCGATTTACCAGCATTTTCGATAAGCATTACTTATGGATTTCAAACAACTGCGTTATTTCGTCGCGGTCTACGAAGAGGGTCATGTCGGCCGCGCTGCCGAACGCCTGTCGATCTCGCAACCGGCGCTGTCGCAGCAGATTCGCCAGCTCGAGCAGAACCTCGACGTCACCCTGTTCGAACGCAGCAGCAAACGCCTGTTGCCGACACTCGCCGCGCATACGCTGTACAACCACGCCCTGCCGCTGCTCGATGGACTGCAGCGCGCGCGTGAGGCACTGGGCAACTTCAAGGGCCAGGCCTTGCGCACTCTGGCGATTGGCGTGCTGCAAACCGTGCACACCAGCCTCGTGCCGCAAATGCTGGAGCGGGTACGCAAAGCGCAGCCGCATCTGGTGGTGCAGATTTATGAGCTGACCGGGCTGGAAATCGAGCGCCGCTTGCTTAACGGCTCGCTGGACATCGGTATCAGCTATCTGCCACCGCGGCAGCCCGGGCTGCATGGCGTGATGCTGTATGAAGATGAGCTGACGCTGGTGATCCCGGCGGATCATCCGTTGCGTGAGTTCAAGAAGGTCTCGATGCGTCAGGCCGCCGAGTTGCCGATGTTGCTGCTGGGTGAAGAGTTTCAGATCCGCCAGATCTGGCAGGCGCAACTGACGAGCCTCGGGCGTCGGCCGCAGGTGCAGGCCGAACTGAACAATATGCTGGGGATTCTCGACAGTCTGCCGCACACCAAACTGGCGACGGTGCTGCCCGGGCGTTCACAGAAGGAATACGACGATGAGGATCTGTTGTGGAAACCGCTGAGCGAACCGCGGGTGCCGCTGACAGTCGGGCTGGTGTGCCGCGATGTGCAACGCCAGCAGGCGTCTTTGGCCCTGCTGCGGACGTTGCTGGAAGAGGTGATTCAACGTGAGGACAAACCGCTCAAAGGCGCGCCTGCGCGAGATCCATTGAGCTGAACACTTTTCTTCAGGCAAAAGAAAACCCCGCCGAAGCGGGGCTTTGCAGACTGTTTCCCTGACATCCATTTCACTCCGCCACCCTGGCAGAATCCTACGTGTCCGTGTTGTTGCTTTGCGCTTCCTGCGCGACGTCCATGAGTTGTAGATTAGCTGTGGATCCAATCTACGCCTATGGGAGAACAGCAGCACGTCATGTAAGAGAATGCTTACATGACGCTACATCATCAGAACTGTTCAGCGTTCAGCAGGAACAGCGATTCGCTACCAGCCTTCACCGACGCGCTCAGCGAGTGGATACGCGGCAGCAGGCGGGCGAAATAGAACCGCGCGGTGCCCAGCTTGCTGGCGTAGAAATCGTCCTGCGCTTCTTTGCCCAGCGCGGCTTTCGCCATCAATGCCCACATGTAGGCGTAGGCGGTGTAGCCGAACGCTTGCAAATATTCGACCGAGGCCGCGCCGATTTCGTTCGGATTGGTTTTCGCCCGATCCAGCAGCCACGCAGTCAGCTCGTCGAGGGTGCCGACGGCGTCGTTCAGCGGCTTGGTGAATTCGCCCAGATCAGCGCTGGCCGTCGCGGTGAAGTGGCGGATCTCGTCAGCAAACAACTTGTAGAACGCGCCGCCGCTACCGACGATCTTGCGCCCGACCAGATCCAGCGCCTGAATGCCGTTGGTGCCTTCGTAGATTTGCGTGATGCGTACGTCACGCACCAGTTGCTCCTGGCCCCACTCGCGAATGTAACCGTGGCCGCCGAAAATCTGCTGGCCGTGAACGGTGGTTTCCAGACCCAGGTCGGTCAGGAATGCCTTGGCCACTGGCGTCAGCAGCGCCACCAGATCTTCCGCACGCTTGCGGGTAGTCGGGTCTTCGCTGAACTTGGCGGTGTCGAGCTGCATCGCCACGTAGGTGGAGAATGCACGGCCACCTTCGTTCGAGGCTTTCATGGTCAGCAGCATGCGACGCACGTCCGGGTGGACGATGATCGGGTCAGCGACCTTGTCTTTGTTTTGCGCACCGGTGGGCGAACGGCTTTGCAGACGATCACGGGCGTATTCGACGGCGTTCTGGTAGGAACGCTCACCGCTGGCCAGGCCTTGAATGCCGACGCCCAGACGCTCGTAGTTCATCATGGTGAACATCGCCGCCAGGCCCTTGTTCGGTTCACCGACCAGATAACCCACGGCTTCATCAAAGTTCATGACGCAGGTCGCGGACGCCTGGATGCCCATCTTGTGTTCGATCGAACCGCAGTTCGCCGGGTTGCGCGCGCCGAGGCTGCCATCGGCATTGACCATGAACTTCGGCACCAGAAACAGCGAAATACCTTTCGGGCCCGCCGGGGCGTCCGGCAGTTTCGCCAGCACCAGGTGAATGATGTTTTCAGTCAGGTCGTGCTCACCGCCGGTGATGAAGATCTTGGTGCCGCTGACCTTGTAGGAGCCGTCGGCCTGAGGCTCGGCCTTGGTGCGGATGATGCCCAGGTCGGTGCCGGCGTGCGGCTCGGTCAGGCACATGGACCCGGCCCAGATGCCGGCATACATGTTCGGCAGGTACGCGGCTTTCAGCTCTTCGCTGGCGTGGGCGTTGATCGACAGGCACGCACCGGCGGTCAGCATCGGATACAGACCGAACGACAGGCTGGCGGAGTTGACCATTTCTTCGACCTGCGCCGAAACGGCTTTGGGCATACCCATGCCGCCGTAAGCCGGATCGCCACCGACACCGACCCAGCCGCCTTCAGCGTAAGTCTGATAAGCCTGTGGGAAACCGGCCGGCGTGGTGACGGCACCGTCCTTCCAGTGGCAGCCTTCTTCGTCGGCAGCTCGGCTCAGTGGCGCGATGCTTTTGCTGGTGACCTTGCCGGCTTCTTCGAGAATGGCCTCTACGGTTTCCGCATCAACGGTCTCGGCCAGTGCCGGGAGTTCGGCCCAGAGTTTGGCGACTTCGAATACTTCATTGAGGACGAAGCGCATATCGCGCAGCGGCGCTTTGTAGTCAGCCATGGCAAACCTCGCAAGATCTAAACAGGTGATTCGTGGAAGGGTGTTTTCTGTGAGGTCGAGTGTACCTCAACAACTTTTGCGACACATAGGGTCAGGCGGTGACTGATTTGTTATTTTTGGTCACTGGCATTTCAAAGGTAAAAAGAAGCCCGCAAGCAGCGGGCTCTTTATATACGGATGGGCCTCGATTCAGCCGGCGGCGCTGTCCATGCGCACCGCCCCGCGGCGGTTCTGTCCGAACGCCATGACGCAGTTACGCCCGGCACTTTTGGCGCTATACAACGCTTGGTCGGCGGACTTCAGGACTTCTTCCGGGGTCCGCTGCTCGACGCGTTCGGCGACGCCGATACTGACCGTGACCGAGACACTGGAAGCACCGGAACCACCGCGACGCTGCCGACCTTGCAAGTCATCCTGTGGACGGTTTTCCTGATTGCGCAACTGGATGTTGTAGGACGCAATCGACTCACGGATGACTTCCAGGTGCGGCATGCACTCCTCAAGGGTTTTGCCTGCGAACACCAAGGCAAATTCCTCACCACCATAGCGATACGCCCTACCGCCACCGCTGATTTTCGACAGCTTGCTGGCGACCAGACGCAACACCTGGTCACCGACATCGTGACCGTGAGTGTCGTTGAATTTCTTGAAGTGATCGACGTCGCTCATCGCCAGCACATAGTTGCGCCCCAGACGTTGCATGCGCTCATTGAGCGCGCGACGCCCCGGCAGACCGGTGAGTTCGTCGCGGAAGGCCATTTGATAAGCCTCATGCGCAACGGCGGCGGCGATCATCAACATCACTTGGCTGCACATGATGTTCAGGGTGAACGGCAGGATGAAGGTTTTCGGCAGCATCCAGAACACGCCGAGCAGGCCAACCAGTTGCGCCGCGTGCAGCGGGCGCGGGTTGCGCCAGTATTGCCAGGCCAATAGCAGGAACGCCGAGATAAACACGGGATAAGAGAGCTGGATCAGGCTCATCCATGCGCCGTGCAACGCCGGCCAGCGAATTTCCGAGAGCCACATCAGCAACGCCTGGGGATAACTTTGCTCAAGCCCCAACGCCACACTGCCGAAGGCCAGCAACACCGCGAAGCGCGCGACCATGTCCTGAAACAGATGCGTGCGCTCCTGCCACGCCGCAAACAAGCCGAACAGCAACGGCAGCAGCAGGCAGACCAGGTGAAACACCACGGCGGCGTCGTCGCGCACTTTGCCGTTGTCGCGGTAATAATCGGTCTGGGTATCGAGCAGAAAGTAGGCGATGTACACCGTGAGCATCAGAAACAGTTCGCGCTGACGTCGGTAAACCGCGCAATACGCGCCGCCCAACAACAGCACCAGGGTCGGCAGCACGTTGAACAGCGAAGTGAAGAACACGTTGAGGTCTTTGACGTACGCAGCCGCCAACCCCGCAAGCAACAACAGCAGTGAAGGTAGGAAATGACTGAAACGTACAGCGGAAGAACGCGGCAAGGGTAAAGCTCCGACCCGTCATATCAAAGAGATGGCATTGTGCCTGCAATGGGGCCAGTTAAGCACACACAATGTGATCCAGATCACAGGCAGTCTCTTTAACGGCAGAAAACCTCAGTATCTGAGCGATTTGCCAAGTTTTTTGCCTTCAGCGAAGCGCTGGCCATCACGAGTGATGGCCAGGCTGGAAGATTCCCCTCAAAGATCGTTGTAGAACGGCAGCAGCGGCCCCTCCGCCGGGCTCCGTCCTTCAGCACCGTAGGGTTTGAGATTGAGCGAAGCATCCGCCGCTTGCCGGGTCGTGACTTTCGGACTTGCCGGACGCTGGGTCACAGCGTTTTCATCGCCGATATGGCCCTGCGGGATGACCAGCGACGGATGATCGAACGGCGCCCGCTCCCAGGCCACACGCGGATCGGTCAGGCCGACTTCCATGAATTTCACCAGTGCGTCGATCTCATCCGGCGACAGATTGAGGCTGGTCATGTCCGGATCCAGGTTCGAGGTGTTGTGCTGATTTACCGCCGGGTGCTCGAAGCCGCTGGTGTTGTTGGCGTCCTCACCACGGCGATCACCGCCGCGGTTGTAGAACTCCATGACTTGCTTGAGCGTCGCGCGGCTGCCGTTATGAAAGTACGGCCCGGTCAGCGCGATGTTACGCAGGGTCGGCGTCTTGAAGGCACCGTCGACCGAATCACGGAAGTTGACGTTGGGTTTGAGCGTGGCGTCGCACGGAATCGCTGCGCTCAGCGGCGCTTCGAAGGTACACACGTCAACATCCAGCGGGTCGGGAATGCTGCCGCCCTGCAGCAGCTTGTTGTACTGGCGGGTGAATGACCATGGATTGCCCCAGGCGTCCGAGCCACCGAGCGCCAGGTCTTCAGAAGTCGGACGCACACCCGTGTTGTAGAAACCGTTGTCATAGAGCGTGGTGAGATTGTCGGCCATGACCATGCGCTCGATACGTTCACGCGGGTGCATCAACAGGCGGCTGGCAGCATTGGTCAGTTCCGGGCCGCCGTGGCAATTGACGCATTTGCCCTTGCCGAGGAACAGGTTCATGCCCTGGATCTGCTGCGCATTCAGCGCGGTTGAATCGCCTTGCAGGTAAGCATCGATGGGGGCCTGATCGGAGACCAGCGTGGCTTCGTACATCTGGATCGCCAGCCCGAAGAACAGCGGGAAATTGGCCTCCATTTGCGTGTACGGCGCGCCACCCACCAGCACATTTTGCGTGGCGTTCCACAGACGCGGCTGGAAGGCGTTCTTGATCAGCTCGCGATAGGTCGGGCGACGCGCGCCGGATACCGGAGCGAGCACGGAATCGCTTGAGGAGATTCGCTGTTGCTTGAGCATCAATTGGTCGAGCATGCGCCGGCCAATGTCGGCGAAAGTGCGGCCGCCGCAGGACATTTCCACGGCGCTGCCGGGCGGGCCCACAGCTTGCGAAGCGGCTGATGCGTCGTTTAGCGCCAGACGAACTTTTGTCGCCACCGTACTGCGCTCGCTGGTCACGTAAATCCCCGCATCCGGATCACGATTGCCGAACGGCGAGAAACCGTTGAACACGTTGTTCGCACGGCCATCCCAGAAATTGCGCACGTTGAACGCAGCGTTAATCACCGACGGCGCGTTACGCCCGGTGCTGCGGCGCACGTTGATGCCGCCGACCTGAAAAATGCCGTCCGGTTGCTGGGTGCATTTGTCAAAACGTGGCTGATTGGGTTTGACGAAGTTGGCGTCGAATACGCCTTGGGAACCGACCACGTCGTCGGTCGAGTAAACAATAGGCGAATTGCGCTCCAGAGGGTTGCTCAGCACATGGGTTGGAAAATCGGTTTTCTTCAGTGTGTAGTTCGGCCCACCTTTACCGCCGGACAGGGTTGCGTAAGACGCCACGTCACCGGGGATGTCAGAGGCTACGAAGGGTTTGTTGAAGATCGACGCGATGTTGGCGCTGGTGTGCGCCTGGCCGGGGTTGAGCTGGTTGGTGATGCGATGGTCGACACCGGCGTGGTAGTGGCAGGATGCGCAAGCGGTGGCGCCATCGCTGCCGACTTCCATGTCCCAGAACAACGCTTTGCCGAGCAGGATCGCGGCTGAGCGATTGAGCACGTAGTCGGTCATCAGGTCGACTTTGCGCCCGCCCTCGGTTCCGGAGGGATCAGGCGGAACCATTCCACGCAAGGATTGCAGGCTTGGCACTTCCGGCACGAGCGGCTCCACTTCGGCGGGATCTGCCGCCATGGCACTGCAGGCAGCAAGTGTGAGGGCTAACCAGGCAAGTCGGCAGATGTTCATGTGCTTCACCCTGACGATTGTTGTTTTGCGTTTGCCGGGCGAGAGACGTCGTGGAACAGCACAGGATTTCTCGTGAGCGCCGGTTGATATGCGCATTGCAATTAATTGGCCAGCCTTTCGAGAAACATTTTGAATCAATAAACACTGAGGTTCGCGCTGTTGGCGCACCGTTTCTGCTGGGGAAACTCCCCCGGAATTGGGGATAAATCCAACGCGAAAAAAAACCGCTGCCCCCGAAGGCGCAGCGGTTTCGTCAGACCGCGTTAAGGCTTAGTAGCCCAGTGCGAAGTCTTCTTCCTTCATGTCCATCAGGTTGTTGGCGCCCGACAGCATGGTGGCCACGTGGGTACGGGTACGTGGCAGGATGCGCTGGAAGTAGAAACGCGCGGTTTGCAGCTTGGCGGTGTAGAACGCTGCGTCGCCGCTGCCTTCTGCCAGCTTCTCGGCGGCGACACGTGCCATGTCGGCCCAGAAGTAGGCCAGGCAGGCGTAACCGGAGTACATCAGGTAGTCCACGGAGGCCGCGCCGACTTCTTCGCGGTCTTTCATGGCGGCCATACCGACCTTCATGGTCAGCTCGCCCCACTCTTTGTTCAGTGCCGCCAGCGGTGCAACGAACTCTTTGACGGCTTCGTTGCCTTCGTTGGTCTGGCAGAACTTGTGGACGATCTTGGTGAAGCCTTTCAGAGCCTCGCCTTGAGTCATCAGCACTTTACGGCCCAGCAGGTCGAGCGCCTGGATACCGGTGGTGCCTTCGTACAGCATCGAGATGCGGCTGTCGCGAACGTTCTGCTCCATGCCCCACTCGGCGATGAAGCCGTGGCCGCCGTAGATCTGCACGCCGTGGTTGGCAGCTTCGAAACCGACTTCGGTCATGAAGGCTTTGGCGATCGGCGTCATGAACGCCAGCAGTGCGTCGGCTTTCTTTTTCTCTTCTTCGTCGACGCCGTATTTGACGATGTCGACCTGTTTGGCGGTGAAGTACACCATCGCGCGGTTGCCTTCGGCGAATGCCTTCATGGTCAACAGCATGCGGCGCACATCCGGGTGCACGATGATCGGGTCAGCGGCTTTTTCCGGCGCTTTCGGGCCAGTCAGGGAGCGCATTTGCAGACGATCGCGAGCGTATTTCAGGCCGCCCTGGAAGCCGATTTCGGCGTGAGCCAGACCTTGCAGTGCGGTACCCAGACGCGCGGTGTTCATAAAGGTGAACATGCAGTTCAGGCCTTTGTTCGCCGGGCCGATCAGGAAACCAGTGGCGCCGTCGAAGTTCATCACGCAAGTGGCGTTGCCGTGGATGCCCATCTTGTGTTCCAGCGAGCCGCAGCTCACGGCGTTGCGTGCACCGACGGTGCCATCCGCGTTCGGCAGGAACTTTGGAACGATGAACAGCGAAATGCCTTTGGTGCCAGCCGGTGCGTCCGGCAGGCGGGCCAGTACGATGTGGACGATGTTGTCGGCCATGTCGTGTTCACCGGCCGAGATAAAGATCTTGGTGCCGGAGACTTTGTAGGAACCGTCGGCCTGAGGCTCGGCCTTGGTGCGCAGCATGCCCAGGTCGGTGCCGCAGTGCGGTTCGGTCAGGCACATGGTGCCGGTCCACTCGCCGGACACCAGTTTGGTCAGATAGGCTTCTTGTTGCTCAGGGGTGCCGTGCTCGGAGATGGTGTTCATCGCGCCGTGCGACAGGCCTGGGTACATGCCCCACGACCAGTTGGCTTCGCCAACCATTTCGCTGACGGCCAGACCCAGCGACTCCGGCAGGCCCTGACCGCCGTGCTCGACGTCGTGCGCCAGGCTTGGCCAGCCGCCTTCGACGAATTGCTTGTACGCCTCTTTGAAGCCAGTCGGGGTTTTCACGCCGGACTCGCTCCAGGTGCAGCCTTCGAGGTCGCCCACACGGTTCAGCGGTGCCAATACCTGCTCACAAAACTTGGCGCCTTCTTCGAGAATGGCGTCAACCATGTCCGGGGTTGCGTCGGCGCAAGCCGGAAGGCTCTGATAGTGCGCTTCGTAGCCGAGCAGTTCGTCACGAACGAAGCGAATATCACGCAAGGGGGCCTTGTAGTCAGGCATAGCGATAAACCTCTGCTGATGTAACCGGGAATGAACGACCGTGTTGATTTGTTATGACGGTCAAACAGTTGTTTGAAACATACGTTTACGCCGAAATCTTGTCAAGCATCGATCTTTTGCCGTTCGTCATCCGCTTTTTAAAACGCCGGGCACCGCAAACCGCCATGAGCTGCGGAGCATCACGGGCGATAAAAAAAGATTAGTTGAGGGAGAAGGACTTACAACGAAAAACGCCGCGACAGGGCGCGGCGTTCCATAGGCAGACAGCGAGAAAAATCAGGCAAACGTGTCGATGATCGTACCGAGCATTTCATCGGAGGCCTTGGCGACCTTGGTGCCCAGCTCCACCTGGAACTTGCCTTGGGCCATCTCGGCCATGGCGCTGCCCGGATCCATTTGCTGGCTGCGGTCAATCCCGCGCAGACGATCCACTTGCGCCTCGGAAGACTGGCTGGTGACCGAACGCTCGATGGTGTTGTTGGCAATCTGGCTGGCGGCCTGATCGACGCGGTTCTGCCCGGTCTGAATGGTGCTCAAACCCGCATAAAAAGCTGTGTTACCGGAGATTTCCATGGGAGTTCTCATCCTTGGGAAGGATCAATGGTTACCATTGAAGCAGAGGCGCCAGAAAAACACCCGTCAAAAATACTGATGGCACAGTGCCCTGTCATAGCCAAAAACATTAGTCGAGCAAATCCAGCTGCAAATGATCCGCCACCGCCTCGGCGCTCAGCGCCTTCAATTTCGGCACACGCCCCAGGCATGGCGCCGGCAGCCGCTCGGCCAGGGTCGCCAGGTTCTCCTCCAGCCGCGATGTCTTCGGATCAATGATGTTGGCCACCCAACCGGCCAGTTGCAGGCCATCGCGCGCGATCGCCTCAGCCGTCAGCAACGCATGACTGATGCAGCCCAATCGAACACCCACCACCAGGATCACCGGCAGCTTCAACGCCATGGCCAAGTCGGAGAGATTGGCCTGATCCGCCAACGGGACCCGCCAGCCACCCGCCCCCTCAATCAGGGTGAAATCGGCATTCAGCGCCAGGATCTCGCGCATCGGTACCAGCAACGATTGCACCGTCAACGCCACGCCAGCCTCGCGCGCCGCCAGATGCGGGGCGATGGCCGGTTCGAACGCCACCGGATTGACCTGTTGATACGTCAGTGGCAACGAACACTCAGCCAGCAGTGCCAGCGCATCGGCATTGCGCAGTCCTTTGGGCGTCACTTCGCAGCCCGAAGCCACCGGCTTGCCCGCCGCCGTACTCAACCCTGCTGATCGTGCCGCATGCAGCAACCCGGCAGCCACGGTGGTCTTGCCGACGTCGGTGTCCGTTCCGGTGATGAAATAGGCTGCGCTCATAAGGGTTTCTCCAACACGGCGTAAACCACTTGATAGGTCGCCGGCAATCCCTGTGCCTGACGGTACTGCTCATAAGCCGCGACCAGACCGAGAATCCGCGCTCGCCCGGTCAAACCTCCCGGTCGACCGGGGTTCAGATTGTGCGCACCCAGCGCCTTGAGCTCATGGGTCAGGCTGCGCACATCAGGGTAATGCAGCACGTGCGCCTGATTCTGCAGACTCACCGTGCGCAAGCCGCTGTCCGTGCACGACTTTTGATAACGGGCGAACTCACGGAAGCGGTTGACGTGCACCAGCCCATCGACCTCGCGCCAGCTGTCGCGCAATTCGTACAGCGTCCCGACACAAAGACTAGCAAACGCAAAAATCCCGCCGGGTTTCAGCACGCGAACAGCCTCACTGAGCACCGACTCGAAGTCGGCACACCACTGCACCGCAAGGCTGGAGAAAATCAGCTCGCAGGTCGCATCCTGCAGCGGCAGACGCTCGGCATCACCGGCGATGAAATGCTCCGCGCCGCCCAGCGGACGTGCGTGTTCGAGCATGCCTTCGGCGATGTCCAGCGCCAACCCCTGGCCATACGGGAAACGCTCGGCCAGTGCGCGAGTGAAATAACCGGTGCCGCAACCCAGATCCAGCCAACGGGACGGCACGAAACTCGCCGGCAAGCGCTGCAGCAACTGCGTGCCAACGTCGCGCTGCAACTCGGCGACGCTGTCGTAACTGGCCGCTGCACGGGAAAAGGAGGCCGCGACCTGGCGCTTGTCGGGCAAGCCGCCGGGCAGCGCAACAAGAGACAAATCAGTCATCGCCACACTCATGTAGAAAAGCCTGGATCGCACCCGCCACACCATGGGGGTCTTCCAGAAGAAACGCATGACTGGCCTGTTCGATCAGGCCAATTTCGATATCCGGCAACAGCGCGAACAACTCGCCCGCCGCCTCCGCAGGCACCAAACCGTCCTGCCCGGCGAACAAGTGCAATTGCGGCCCACGGAACGCCTGCAACGCATCACGGGTGTCCAGTTGGGCGAGCAATTCCAGCCCGGCCATCAAGGCGGCTGGCGTGGTGTTCGGCGCGCCGCCGAGCATCAGGCGCGACAAACCGCGTGGGTCTTGCGCACCCTGGGCACACAGCAGCGTAAAACGTTTGAGCGTGGTTTTCGGATCGGCCGTGCAACCGGCAAGAAACGCATCGAACGTTTCGCCCGGCATCGCACTCGGCCATTGCTCGTGAGCCACGAAGGACGGATTACTCGCCAAGGTCAGCAGACCGCAGCAACGCTCACCGCGCCGTGCTGCCAATTCAGAGGCAAGCATGCCGCCCAGCGACCAGCCGCCCAGCCACACGTCTTGAGGAATGCGCTCATCGAGTTCGTCGAGCCAGTCCTGCAGAGCGCCGGAGTCCAGCTCCGGCAACGGCTCGATCTCGACATGCAGATGCTCGTTGAGCCCGCGCAACGCCGCCGCCAAGGGCTCCAGCGGCGAAACACCGAGGCCCCAGCCGGGCAGCAGAATCAGGCGATCACGCATGGCTTGGCTCCGGCGACAGTTGGGCAAAGCAATCGGCCAGTCCTTCTAACAATAGCTGCACCTGCGCCTCGCTGTGGGCGGCGGTCAGGGTCACGCGCAGGCGTGCGCTGCCAGCGGGCACGGTAGGCGGACGGATTGCCGTGACCATCAAGCCACGCTCACGCAGCATCTGTGACAGGCGCACGGCGCGAGCGGCATCGCCGATCAGGATCGGCTGGATCGGGGTGAAGCTGTCCATCAGTTGCAGACCGATCTGCTCGGCACCCTGGCGGAACTGGCGAATCAGCGTCTGCAAATGTTCACGACGCCAGTGTTCGCTGCGCAGCAACTCCAGACTTTTCAGCGTGGCACAGGCCAGCGCCGGCGGTTGGCTGGTGGTGTAGATGTACGGCCGGGCGAACTGGATCAGGCTTTCGATCAGCTCTTCGCTGCCGGCGACAAAGGCGCCGGCGGTGCCGAACGCCTTGCCCAGGGTGCCGACCAGCACCGGCACATCGTCCTGGCTCAAGCCGAAATGCTCAACAATTCCGCCGCCATTGGCGCCGAGCGGGCCGAAGCCATGGGCATCGTCGACCATCAGCCACGCGCCTCTGGCCTTGGCCTCACGCGCCAGCGCCGGCAGATCGGCGATGTCGCCGTCCATGCTGAACACGCCATCGGTGACCACCAGCGTGTTGCCGGTAGCCTTCTCCAGACGCCTGGCCAGACTGTCGGCGTCATTGTGCAGATACCGATTGAAACGCGCGCCAGACAGCAGGCCCGCATCAAGCAGCGAGGCATGGTTGAGCCGGTCTTCCAACACCGTATCACCCTGCCCGACCAGCGCCGTGACCGCGCCGAGGTTGGCCATGTAGCCGGTGGTGAACAGCAGCGCACGCGGCCGGCTAGTGAGATCGGCCAATGCTTCTTCGAGCGCATGGTGCGGGCCGCTATGGCCGATCACCAGATGCGACGCGCCACCACCAACGCCCCAGCGCTTGGCACCGGCGCGCCAGGCTTCGATCACCTGCGGGTGATTGGCCAGGCCCAGGTAGTCGTTGTTGCAGAACGCCAATAATGGCTGGCCGTCGACCACCACTTCAGGTCCCTGCGGGGACTCGAGCAACGGGCGCTGGCGGTAGAGGTTTTCAGCACGGCGGGCAGCAAGGCGTGCGGCGAGATCGAAAGACATGCAGGCCTCGACTTTCAAGTGACACAGATCCCCTGTAGGAGTGAGCCTGCTCGCGATGGCGGTGTATCAGTCGACATTATTGGTGAATGTCAGACCGCTATCGCGAGCAGGCTCACGCCTACAAGGTTTTGCATTTCAAGTGGCGGTCAAACCGCAGCGTTATAGAACTGCTCGCTGCTCTTCTGCTCCACCAGCGCCTGCTCGATCGCGGCCTGATGCACCTCATCGGAATGCTCTTCGCGCGCTTCCGGCTGGATGCCCAGACGCGCGAACAGTTGCATGTCCTTGTCGGCCTGCGGGTTGGCGGTGGTCAGCAGTTTGTCGCCGTAGAAAATCGAGTTGGCACCGGCAAAGAACGCCAGGGCCTGCATCTGCTCGTTCATCGCTTCGCGGCCGGCGGACAGGCGCACGTGGGATTGCGGCATGAGGATGCGCGCCACGGCGAGCATGCGGATGAAGTCGAACGGGTCGACATCGTCAGCATTTTCCAGCGGCGTGCCGGCGACTTTCACCAGCATGTTGATCGGCACCGATTCCGGATGCTCCGGCAGGTTGGCCAGCTGGATCAGCAGATTGGCGCGGTCATCCAGCGACTCGCCCATGCCGAGAATGCCGCCGGAGCAGATCTTCATCCCCGACTCACGCACGTAGGCCAGGGTCTGCAGACGCTCGCTGTAAGTACGGGTGGTGATGATGCTGCCGTAGAACTCCGGCGAGGTGTCGAGGTTGTGGTTGTAGTAATCCAGGCCAGCCTTGGCCAGCGCTGCGGTCTGCTCCTGATCGAGACGACCGAGGGTCATGCAGGTTTCCAGGCCCATGGCCTTGACGCCTTCGACCATCTTCAGCACGTACGGCATGTCTTTGGCCGACGGGTGTTTCCACGCTGCGCCCATGCAGAAGCGCGTCGAGCCGATGGCTTTGGCGCGGGCAGCCTCTTCGAGGACCTTCTGCACTTCCATCAGCTTTTCTTTTTCCAGACCGGTGTTGTAGTGACCGGACTGCGGACAGTATTTGCAGTCTTCCGGACAGGCGCCGGTCTTGATCGACAGCAGGGTGGAAACCTGCACGCGGTTGGCGTTGAAATGCGCGCGGTGCACTGTCTGCGCCTGGAACAGCAAGTCGTTGAATGGCTGTACGAAGAGGGCTTTGACTTCGGCTAAAGACCAGTCGTGACGCAGGGTGGCAGAGGTGCTGGCGCTCATGGGCAGTTCCTTGGTTATGCTTGGCTGGCGGCTGCGGGAACGGAATACCCACAGGCGCGACACGGATGTTCGGCATATTTAAGGAAGAGCCATGCGCTGTCAACCACGACACGAACAACAGGTTTACATCTGTTTAAAAAACGTACAAATCTGCTTGCTGTGCGATGAGCCCGCAGAAGCAGAAATGCCAATCTGCGTCGCCTGCGAGACCGATTTGCCCTGGCTCGGCGAGCACTGCCAGACCTGCGCCCTGCCGTTACCCGGCGCTGGCCTGACGTGCGGCGAGTGCCTGCTAGAGCCTCCGGCCTTCGAACAGGTGGTGGTGCCGTGGCGTTATGACTTCCCGGTGGACAGTCTGATTACGCGTTTTAAACACAACGCGAAATGGCCGTTTGGTCACCTGCTCGCCGACGTTGCCGGACAATACCTGCAACATCGCTTCGATGAAGGTTTGCCGCGACCCGACGTCTTGCTGCCAGTGCCACTGGCGAGCAAACGCCTGCGTCAACGCGGGTTCAATCAAGCCGCGATGCTGGGGCGATGGTTGAGCAAACAGCTCGATCTGCCGCTTGAAGAACAGGTGCTCCAGCGGATTCACGACACCAGCGCCCAGCAGGACCTCGACGCCAAGGCGCGCAAGCGCAATTTGCGTCACGCCTTCGCACTCGCGCCCGAGGCGGATGTGAAAGGTCGGCACTTCGCGTTGATCGATGACGTACTGACCACCGGCGCCACGGCCCAGGCACTGGCGCGACTGTTGAGGGATGCAGGGGCGACAAGGGTCGACGTTTATTGCCTGGCCCGTACACCAAAACCCGGAAGCTGAAATCGGCACCCTTGTAGGAGTGAGCCTGCTCGCGATGGCGGTGGAAAGGTCAGCATAGATGTTGGCAATGACAACGCCATCGCGAGCAGGCTCACTCCTACAAGGGATCTCGGCTCGGCTTGACTCTCGCGTCGCAAGCCGCCAACTTCACGTCCCAACGCCACAGCACAAAAGCCCCCATTCATGTCCATGCCTTCCCTGTTGTCCCAGCACATCGTCCGCCGTCCGCAGCGCATTGCCTTGCTGCAGCACATTGCCGAGCAAGGTTCGATCACCCGCGCCGCGAAAAGCGCCGGGCTGAGTTACAAAGCGGCCTGGGACGCGATCGATGAGCTGAACAACCTGGCGCAGAAACCACTGGTGGAACGCGTCGTCGGTGGCAAGGGCGGTGGTGGCGCCAGGCTGTCCAGCGAGGGCGAGCGAGTGTTGCGTCTTTATCAAAAGCTGCAGGCCTTGCAGGCGCAGGTGCTGGAAGCCGCCGAAGACGCCAGCGACCTGGACCTGCTCGGTCGCCTGATGCTGCGCACCAGCGCCCGCAACCAGTTGCACGGCAAGGTCGTGGCGATCGACGGCCAGGGGCGCAATGATCTGATCCGCCTCGAACTGGCCGAAGGCTTGTGCATCGATGCGCAAATCACCCACGACAGCACCGTGCACCTGGAGCTGCAACCGGGCACCGAAGTGGTGGCACTGATCAAGGCCGGTTGGCTTGAATTACTGGCGCCGAACCAGGTCGCAACATCTGGACACAATCTTCTGAGCGGTACCATCGAAGCCATTCTCGACGCCGAGGACGGCCCCAGCGAAGTGCGCGTCGCCCTGCCCAACGGCCAGATCCTCTGCGCTCTGGCCGAGCCGCTGCAGCTGCGCACGCGCGGACTGAATGTCGCGCAACCGGTGCAGGTGCAGTTTTCGCCGTCCAATGTGCTGATCGGCACGCCGCTTTAACGGACTTCCTGCAACAAAAACTTCATCGCTCCCCATTAAGGTTGCTGCCAAAACCAAGCAGGGAGCCTGATGTGAGCCTATTAGAAGAAAACCAATCCACTGATCTGGAAAAGATGGTCGGCCTCAGCCGTCGCGGTTTCATCAGCGCCGGCGCGCTGTGCGGCGCAGCCATGTTCCTCGGCGGCAACCTGCTGACCCGCAGCGCACTGGCTGCCGGAGTCAGCGCCGGCAACAGTCGCCTGCTCGGTTTCGAGAGCATTCCCGCTGCGACCACCGACGTCATCAGCCTGCCCAAGGGCTACAAATCCTCGGTGCTGATCAGTTGGGGCCAGCCGCTGCACAAGAACGGCCCGGCCTTCGACCCGAGCGGCAATGGCACCGCCGCCGCACAGGAAGTGCAGTTCGGTGACAACAACGACGGCATGAGTCTGTTCGAATTCCCCGACGACCGAAACCGCGCGTTGATGGCCATCAACAACGAATACACCAACTACCGCTACCTCTACCCGCACGGCGGCATGCCGCAATCGGCCGAAGACGTGCGCAAGGCGCTGGCCTGCGAAGGCGTGTCGGTGATCGAAGTGCAACGCAAGAACGGTCAGTGGCAGTTCGTCCAGGGCTCGCGCTACAACCGCCGGATTCATGGCAACTCGCCGCTGCGCATCAGCGGTCCGGCCGCCGGCCACGACTTGATGAAAACGGCTGCCGACAAACACGGCAAGAAAGTCCTCGGCACCTTCCAGAACTGCGCCAACGGTAAAACCCCTTGGGGCACTTATCTGACCTGCGAAGAGAACTTCACCGACTGCTTCGGCAGCAGCAACGCCCAACAGCAGTTCGACCCGGCGCAAAAGCGCTACGGCGTCTCGGCCGCCAGCCGCGAGATCAACTGGCACCCGTTCGACCCGCGTTTCGACATGGCCAAGAACCCCAACGAACTCAACCGTCACGGCTGGGTGGTCGAGATCGATCCGTTCGATCCGCAATCGACTCCGGTCAAACGCACCGCACTGGGCCGCTTCAAACATGAAAACGCCGCCCTGGCCGAGACCGATGACGGTCGCGCCGTGGTGTACATGGGCGACGACGAGCGTGGCGAGTTCATCTACAAATTCGTCAGCCGCGACCGCATCAACCACCGCAACCCGAAAGCCAACCGCGACATCCTCGACCACGGCACCCTGTACGTGGCGAAGTTCGATAACGGCGACAGCAACCCCGATCACCCGAAAGGCCAGGGCCAGTGGATCGAACTGACTCACGGCAAGAACGGCATCGACGCCAGCAGCGGCTTCGCCGATCAGGCCGAAGTGCTGATCCACGCCCGCCTTGCCGCCAGCGTGGTCGGCGCGACGCGCATGGACCGCCCGGAGTGGATCGTGGTCAGTCCGAAGGACGGCCAGGTCTATTGCACTCTGACCAACAACGCCAAACGCGGCGAAGACGGGCAACCGGTGGGCGGGCCCAACCCGCGCGCGAAGAACGTCTACGGGCAGATCCTGCGCTGGCGCACCGACCGCGACGATCACGCGTCGAAGACCTTAGCCTGGGATCTGTTCGTGGTTGCCGGCAACCCGAGCGTGCACGCCGGTACGCCGAAGGGCGGCTCGTCGAATATCAATGCGCAGAACATGTTCAACAGCCCCGATGGCCTGGGTTTCGACAAGGCCGGACGCTTGTGGATTCTGACTGACGGTGATTCGAGCAACGCCGGCGACTTTGCCGGGATGGGCAACAACCAAATGCTCTGCGCCGATCCCAAGACCGGCGAGATTCGCCGCTTCATGGTCGGACCGATCGGTTGCGAAGTCACCGGGATCAGCTTCTCGCCGGATCAGAAGACGTTGTTTGTCGGGATTCAGCACCCGGGGGAGAACGGTGGGTCGACTTTCCCCGAGCATCTGCCGAACGGCAAGCCGCGTTCTTCGGTGATGGCGATTACCCGTGAGGATGGCGGGATCGTCGGCGCCTGATAAATCGCTTTCGCGAGCAGGCTCGCTCCCACAGGGGATCGCATTCCAAATGTGGGAGCTGGCTTGCCAGCGATGGCGTCAGCACAGACACCAACCACCTCCCCCGCTGCCATCTGCGCTACCATGCTGGGCCGGACGCGGCAGCCTGCTGCGCGCAGGAGTCAGCATGGCCCACCCGTTTGAAACCCTCACCCCAGACCTTGTACTCGATGCCGTCGAAAGCATCGGGTTCCTCAGTGATGCGCGCATTCTCGCGCTCAACAGCTACGAAAACCGCGTCTATCAGGTCGGCATCGAAGACTCCGAACCGCTGATCGCCAAGTTCTACCGTCCGCAGCGTTGGACCAACGAAGCCATCCTCGAAGAACACACGTTCACCTTTGAGTTGGCCGACGTCGACATCCCGGTGGTCGCGCCGCTGATCCACAACGGCCAGACCCTGCACGAACACGCCGGTTTCCGCTTCACCCTGTTTCCCCGCCGTGGCGGCCGTGCGCCGGAGCCGGGCAATCTCGATCAGTTGTATCGCCTCGGCCAATTGCTCGGGCGCATTCATGCGGTTGGCGCGACCAAACCGTTCGAGCACCGCGAAGCGCTGGGCGTGAAAAACTTCGGCCATGATTCGCTGAACACGCTGCTCGAAGGCAACTTCATTCCCAAGAGCCTGTTGCCCGCCTACGAATCCGTCGCTCGCGATCTGCTCAAGCGTGTGGAAGATGTGTACGCCGCCACGCCGCACCAGAACATCCGCATGCACGGCGACTGCCACCCCGGCAACATGATGTGCCGCGACGAGATGTTCCACATCGTCGACCTCGACGACTGCCGCATGGGCCCGGCGGTGCAGGACATCTGGATGATGCTGGCGGGCGACCGTCAGGAATGCCTCGGCCAACTGTCGGAACTGATGGACGGCTACAACGAATTCCACGACTTCGACCCGCGCGAACTGGCGCTGATCGAGCCGCTGCGCGCCCTGCGCCTGATGCACTATAGCGCCTGGCTCGCGCGGCGCTGGGACGACCCGGCGTTCCCGCACAGCTTTCCGTGGTTTGGCACGGAACGGTATTGGGGTGATCAGGTGCTGGCGCTGCGTGAACAGCTGTCGGCACTCAACGAAGAACCTTTGAAGTTGTTCTGATTCACCAAAATCCTTGTGGGAGCGAGCCTGCTCGCGAATACGGACAGACATTCAACACTGATGTCGACTGAAACGACGCCTTCGCGAGCAGGCTCGCTCCCACAATTGTCCGCCGTTCACAATTTCCCGACCATTGCGCTACGGCATTCGTCGACAAATCTCCTTACAATCCCTCCTTTGTCAGCTGCCTGAGCAAGGATTCTGCATGCAAGCCGCCAACCCGCGTCGCGGGTACATTCTGGGCCTGAGTGCCTATATCATCTGGGGCCTGTTCCCGATCTATTTCAAAGCCATCGCCGAAGTCCCGGCCGTCGAAATCATCATTCACCGAGTGCTGTGGTCAGCGCTGTTCGGCGCCTTGCTGCTGATGGTGTGGAAGCATCCCGGCTGGTTGCGCGAGTTGCTCGACAACCCCAAGCGTCTGGCGATTCTGGCACTGAGCGGCACCCTGATCGCGGCCAACTGGCTGACCTACGTATGGTCGGTGAACAACGGGCGCATGCTCGAAGCGAGCCTCGGTTACTACATCAACCCGCTGGTCAACGTGCTGTTGGGCATGCTGATTCTCGGTGAACGTCTGCGGCGCATGCAGTGGGTCGCGGTGGGCCTGGCGGCCATCGGCGTGGCGCAGCAGGTGTGGCAGGTCGGCAGTCTGCCGTGGGTGTCGCTGGTGCTGGCGCTGACCTTCGGTTTCTACGGTTTGATCCGCAAACAGGCGCCGGTCAAAGCCTTGCCGGGACTGGTGGTGGAAACCTGGATGCTGGTACCGATTGCCCTGGCCTGGCTGCTGTTCAACCAGACCGCCACCAGCGCCCAACCCGAGTTCTGGACCACGTCACAAGCCTGGTGGCTGGTGGCGGCCGGCCCGGTGACGCTGGTGCCGCTGGTGTGCTTCAACGCCGCCACCCGCCACCTGCCCTACACCACCATCGGCTTCCTGCAATACCTGGCGCCGACCCTGGTGCTGCTGCAGGCAGTGTTGCTGTTCGGCGAGCATTTGTCGTCGAGCACCCTGATCGCGTTCATCTTTATCTGGGCCGGTCTGGCCGTCTACAGCGTCGATGCGGTGATCAGTCTGCGTCGACGCAGCTGATCAAAAAACGCACAAAGCTTCGCAGGCCACGGTTCTCGTGGCCTGCAACGTTCCTTCCCAAGGTTATCCACAGCGTGATCCCCGCCGTTTGTGCGCAACTCACTGAATGTTGGCGGTTTTTTGATCAGTTCCTTGCAAGCCCCGGCCGGCCTGGCGCTGCGCACGGTCTCTACAGGTTATCCACAGGCAGGTGCACGTTAACACTGGATAAGCCAAGCGCCGGTTAAACGTCTGTGCGTAACACCAGCTCGACCATCAGATCATCGGCCAGGGTTTCCAGGCGCGATTGCAGCACATCCAGCGACAGCGTCAGCGGCACCGCCAGAATCGCTTCGGCGTGAAACAGCGGCTCGCTGCTCATCGGCGCCGGGCGCACTTCAGTGACCAACCTTTCCAGGTTCACACCTTGCTCGCTCAACAGCCGAGTGATATCCCGCACGATCCCCGGGCGGTCATTGCCCACCAGCTCCATGGCGATCGGTTTCCAGGTGCAGGACTGCTCGATGCCGCTCTCTGCAATCAGCACGCGAATGCCTTGGGCCGACAGTGCTTGTAAGGAATCGACTAATTCGTCGTAAGCCTCCGCCGGCACGCCCACCCGCAGAATCCCGGCGAACTGCCCGGCCATCCGTGACATGCGGCTTTCCAGCCAGTTGCCACCGTGCTCGGCAATGCATTGGGCGATGCGCTCGACCTGCCCGGGCTTGTCCGGGGCGAAGACAGTGAGTACGAGATGGTCCATGGCGCAGCCCTCTTGTCATGACTTTTGTTGTAGAAGGGCAAGTATAGGCAAGCACCGACATTCAGCCGCCATGCTCAAGTGAACAACACCTGTGGCGAGGGAGCTTGCTCCCGCTGGCGGCCGCAGGACGCCCTCTCCAGACAGTAATATCTTTTGCGGATGCTTCGCACCCGAGCGGGAGCAAGCTCCCTCGCCACAAATGCAGGCTCAGCGAAGCTGAATGGAAGCCACACAGTATTTATGTGTACAACTTTTTATATTTAGCTGGAACAATCCGCTGGTTTTTTGAGAACATCCAGTTCCGCGACGTGACCGCAATGCGTCATGAGGTCGCAGAACGACGTAATTAGTCTGATTTTCACAAGCGCAACGCATCATGTAGTATGCCGCAGCGCGCACTACATAACGCTGGATCGATGTCTGCCCAAGGCACGTTCGCAACCCTGAAAGCCCCGTCAGCAAGGCCAACAAGCCGTTGATTGGTCCCAGCCCAGCCGCCAGCAATGGCATGTACTGGTCGGAAGGTTTGTGGTTTAAATGGCCAGAGGCTTCATTGTTAAATTGAAGAGCTGAAAAGCGAAATAGCTGAGCAGAGTGAGGCAAGCAATGACTGAACACGTTCAAGTCGGTGGCCTGCAGGTCGCCAAAGTCCTGTTCGACTTCGTGAACAACGAAGCCATTCCCGGTACCGGCCTCACCGCCGACAAATTCTGGGAAGGTGCCGACAAGGTCATTCATGACCTGGCGCCGAAGAACAAAGCCCTACTCGCCAAACGCGATGACTTCCAGGCTCGTCTTGATGCCTGGCACCAGGAACACGCTGGCAAGGCGCACGACGCCGCAGCCTACAAAGCGTTCCTGCAAGAAATCGGTTATCTGCTGCCAGAAGCGGCTGATTTCCAGGCAACGACGCAAAACGTCGATGATGAAATCGCCCGTACCGCCGGCCCGCAACTCGTCGTGCCGGTAATGAACGCCCGCTTCGCCCTCAATGCCTCGAACGCCCGTTGGGGTTCGCTGTACGACGCCCTCTACGGCACCGACGCGATCAGCGAAGACGGTGGCGCGGAAAAAGGCAAAGGCTACAACAAGGTGCGTGGCGACAAAGTCATCGCCTTCGCCCGTGCCTTCCTCGACGAAGCGGCGCCACTGGCTGCCGGCTCCCATGTCGACTCCACCGGCTACAAGATCGTTGACGGCAAACTGCTGGTCTCCCTCAAGGGCGGCAGCAACACCGGCCTGCGCAACGATGCTCAGCTGATCGGCTTCCAGGGCGATGCCAATGCCCCGATCGCCATCCTGCTGAAGAACCACGGCCTGCACTTCGAAATCCAGATCGACGCCAGCACTCCGGTCGGCCAGACAGACGCCGCCGGCGTCAAAGACATCCTGATGGAAGCGGCACTGACCACCATCATGGACTGCGAAGACTCCGTGGCCGCCGTCGATGCCGACGACAAAGTGGTGATCTACCGCAACTGGCTCGGCCTGATGAAGGGCGACCTGTCCGAAGAAGTCGCCAAGGGCGGCCAGACCTTCACCCGCACCATGAACCCGGATCGCACCTACACCCAGGTCGACGGCAGTGAACTGACCCTGCACGGTCGCTCGCTGTTGTTCGTGCGCAACGTCGGTCACCTGATGACCATCGACGCGATTCTCGACAAAGACGGCAACGAAGTGCCGGAAGGCATCCTCGACGGTCTGGTCACGTGCCTGGCGGCGATGCACAACCTCAACGGCAACACCTCGCGCAAGAACACTCGCACCGGTTCGGTCTACATCGTCAAACCGAAGATGCACGGCCCGGAAGAAGCGGCGTTCACCAACGAGCTGTTCGGTCGCATCGAAGACGTGCTGGGCTTGAAGCGCAACACGCTGAAAGTCGGGATCATGGACGAGGAGCGCCGCACCACGGTCAACCTCAAGGCCTGCATCAAGGCCGCCAGCGAGCGCGTGGTGTTCATCAACACCGGGTTCCTCGACCGCACCGGCGATGAAATTCACACCTCCATGGAAGCCGGCCCGATGGTGCGCAAGGCCGACATGAAGGCCGAGAAGTGGATCGGCGCCTATGAAAACTGGAACGTCGATATCGGTCTGAGCACCGGCCTGCAAGGTCGTGCGCAAATCGGTAAAGGCATGTGGGCGATGCCCGACCTGATGGCGGCGATGCTCGAACAGAAAATCGCTCACCCGCTGGCCGGTGCCAACACCGCCTGGGTACCGTCGCCGACCGCCGCTGCGCTGCACGCGCTGCACTACCACAAGGTTGACGTGTTCGCCCGTCAGGCCGAACTGGCCAAACGTGCCCGCGCCTCGGTGGACGACATCCTGACCATCCCGCTGGCGGTCAACCCGAACTGGACCCCGGAGCAGATCAAGAACGAACTGGACAACAACGCCCAGGGCATTCTCGGTTACGTGGTGCGCTGGATCGACCAGGGCGTCGGTTGCTCGAAGGTACCGGACATCAATGACGTCGGCCTGATGGAAGACCGTGCCACGCTGCGTATTTCCAGCCAGCACATCGCCAACTGGCTGCGCCACGGTATCGTCACCGAAGCGCAAGTGATGGAAAGTCTCAAGCGCATGGCGCCGGTGGTCGACCGTCAGAACGCCAACGACCCGCTGTACCGTCCGCTGGCACCGAACTTCGACAGCAACATCGCCTTCCAGGCGGCGGTCGAACTGGTGATCGAAGGCACCAAGCAGCCGAACGGCTACACCGAGCCGGTGCTGCACCGTCGTCGCCGCGAGTTCAAGAAGGCCAACGGCCTGTAACTAGCGCTGAAGCCGGACATGAAAAAGCCCTGGTCGAGAGATCAGGGCTTTTTCTTTGGAAAGCAAAATCAAAAGATCGCAGCCTTCGGCAGCTCCTACAGGTGAACTCATGTAGGAGCTGCCGAAGGCTGCGATCTCTTGATCTTCAAAAAGTCAGGGCTCGATGCCCAATTCGTGTTTGACCAAGCCCAGCAACTTGCCCGTATCAATCGGCTTGAGCAGAAAATCCACCACGCTCAGATGCATCGCCGCAATGGCGTCTTTCACGTCCGCGTCACCCGAGACAATGATGATCGGCAGTGCCGCCCTGACTGATTCGCGCACCTGGCGGATCAGGTCGAGGCCATCGATATTGCCCATGCGCAAATCAGTGATCACCAGCCCGATCGAAGGTTTTTCATCGAGCATCTTCAGCGCGGTTTCGCCGCTGGCCGCGGTCATGCAATGAATGCCATCCAACGCGAGTATCTCCGACAACAGCTCCCGGGCGTCCTTGTCGTCATCGACGATCAGTACACGCTGCGGCGGCAAATCGGGTTCGAGCATTACAGCGCTGAGCGCTTCACGCTCGGCGTCGCTCAAAATATCGTGGTCGGACATGGCGTTCTCTACGTTTTCAATTCAATCACCTGGCACAGTCGTCAGACATCGCTAAGCAGAGCTTCAATGTGCACTTCGTCGGATTTTTTTCCAAGAGGCTGGCGGGCGAATTTCCGACTGTTTTTGTAGGGCACTTCCCAAATGTGCCCAACGGCAGCCCAAACCTAGACTTACGTCCAATGGGCACCCCGCGCGCAGGGGCCGACCATGGCTGCAACGACCCGACAACAACAATTCAAAAAAGACTGCGGTAATGGTTATGAGTAAAGCGGACGCCTTCACCCAGGCAGGGAAAACCGCGGTGTTGCAGAACATTCAGGGCACCCTGCAATTCCTCCAGCGCTTCCCGCCCTTCAATCAGATGGAACACACCCACCTGGCTTATCTGGTGGAGCAATGTCAGCTGCGTTTCTACGGCCAGGGCGAGAGCATCATCAAGCCCGCCGACGGGCCGGTCGAATTTTTCTACATCGTCAAACAGGGCCGCGTGGTCGGCGAGCGCCAGCACATCACCAGGCCCGGCACCGAAACCACCTTCGAGATCACCACCGGCGAATGCTTCCCGCTGGCCGCGCTGATCGGCGAACGGGCCACTCGCACCGAGCATCTGGCGGGCGAAGACACCTTCTGCCTGCAACTGAACAAACCGGCATTCATCAAACTGTTCGCCCTGTCCAACAGCTTCCGCGACTTCGCTTTGCGCGGGGTCAGCAGCCTGCTCGATCAGGTCAACCAGCAAGTCCAGCAGAAAGCCGTGGAAACCCTCGGCACCCAGTATTCGCTCAACACCCGCCTGGGCGAACTGGCGATGCGTCATCCCGTGACCTGCAGCCCCGACACGCCACTGCGCGAGGCGGTGAAGCTGATGCACGAGCAGCAGGTCGGCAGCATCGTCGCGGTGGATGAACACAAGGCGCCGTTGGGGATTTTCACCCTGCGCGACCTGCGCGAGGTGGTGGCCAATGGCAGCGGTGATTTCAGTGAAGCCATCGACCAGCACATGACCCGCGCACCGTTTTTTCTTTCGCCGGATCACAGCGCTTTCGATGCCGCGATTGCCATGACCGAACGGCACATCGCCCACGTCTGCCTGGTGAAAGACCAGCGCCTGTGCGGCGTAGTGTCTGAGCGCGACCTGTTTTCCCTGCAACGGGTCGACCTGGTGCATCTGGCCCGGACCATCCGCAGCGCCCAACGTGTGGAGCAATTGGTGAGCCTGCGCGGCGAGATCGGTCAACTGGTCGAACGCATGCTGGCTCACGGTGCGTCTTCGACGCAGATCACGCACATCATCACCCTGCTCAACGACCACACCGTGTGCCGGGTGATCGAATTGACCCTTGCCGAAAAAGGCGACCCCAGTGTGCCGTTCAGTTGGCTGTGCTTCGGCAGCGAGGGGCGGCGCGAGCAGACCCTGCACACCGATCAGGACAACGGCATTCTGTTCGAAGCGCGGGATGCCGCGCACGCGGCGCAGATTCGCGGCAAGCTACTGCCGATCGCCCAACAGATCAATCAGAGCCTGGCGCTGTGCGGCTTCAGCCTGTGCAAAGGCAACATCATGGCCGGCAACCCCGAGCTGTGTCTGTCCCGGGCGGAATGGGCGCGGCGTTTTGCGGCGTTTATTCGCGAGGCGACGCCGGAGAACCTGCTCGGTTCGAGCATCTATTTCGACCTGCGAGTGGTCTGGGGCGACGAGAACGGCTGCGCGCAACTGCGCCGGGGGATTCTCGATCAGGTCGGCGACAACCGTCTGTTCCAGCGCATGATGGCCGAGAACGCCCTGCGCAATCGTCCGCCCGTGGGGCGCTTTCGCGAGTTTGTGCTGGCACGCAAGAACGGCGAGAAAGCCACCCTCGACCTCAAGGTCCAGGGCCTGACGCCCTTCGTCGACGGCGCACGCCTGCTGGCATTGGCGCACGGCATCGAAACCAACAACACCCTGGAACGCTTGCGCCAGCTGGTCGAAAAAGACGTCATCGAACGGCTCGACGGCGCCGCGTATGAAGAGGCGTATCACTTCATCCAGCAGACGCGCATGCAACAGCACCAGATCCAGACCCGCGAGAACCTGCCCTGGTCCAACCGCGTCGATCCCGACAGCCTCAATCATCTGGACCGGCGCATCCTGCGCGAATCCCTGCGTCAGGCACAGCGCCTGCAAAGCAGTCTGGCCTTGCGGTATCAGCTATGAGCCTGTTTTCGTGGCTGCGCCCGGCCAGCCCTCTGCTGTCGGCCGACCTGCAACAGCGTCTGGCGAAGCTGCCGGCAATCAGCGAACTGCGCGAATGCAGCCTGCGCGAACAGCGCTGGGTGGTGCTGGATCTGGAAACCACCGGGCTGAACCTGAACAAGGATCGCGTGCTGTCGATTGGCGCCGTGGTCATCGAAGACGGCGCGATCGACTTCAGTCAGCAGTTCGAGCGCACCCTGCAATGTCGAGAGCTGAAGCTCAGCCCGAGCGTGTTGATTCACGGGTTGGGGCCGAATGCGATTGCGGCGGGCAGTGAGCCAGCTGAGGCCTTGCTGGAACTCATGGAGTTTATCGGCGACAGCGCGGTGCTGGCGTTTCATGCGCCCTTCGATCAACACATGCTCGGGCGGGCGCTGAAGGAACATCTGGGCTACAAGCTGCAGAATGTGTTTCTGGATGTCGCAGACATGGCGCCGCTGCTGTGCCCGCAGGCGAACATCCGTGAGGCCGGGCTGGATGAGTGGATCGACTGGTTCAAGCTAGAAGTGTTCGAACGACACAACGCGAGCGCCGATGCGCTGGCGACGGCGGAACTGGCGCTGATTCTGTTCAGCCGGGCGCGGCAGCAGCAGATTCATAGCCCGCTGAATTTGCAGCAGCGTTTGAGTCAGTGGAAACGCCGACAGCAGGCGCCGTCCTTCTAGATTTTCGGCCGAACCACATCCCATGTAGGAGTTCACCATTAACTTCACCCGACCAGTGGCCAATTGCTAACCATTCCCACCTCTGCGAGAATCGCGAACAATTCTCGTTGGTTAACATTTCCCAATCGGTGCGTCTGGTGTCGTCAGTCCCAAGCCCTCACAGTGAACTCGTCGGTGCGTTGTATCGCGACCATCGCGGTTGGCTGCTGAGCTGGTTGCGGCGCAATGTGGCGTGCCCGCAACGGGCCGAAGACTTGAGCCAGGACACCTTTGTGCGCCTGCTCGGGCGCGATGAACTGCTGACGCCGCGCGAGCCCCGGGCGTTTCTGGTGGCGATCGCCAAAGGCCTGCTGTTTGACTACTTCCGCCGCGCCGCGCTGGAGCAGGCCTACCTCACTGAATTGATGCTGATCCCCGAAGGCGAACAACCTTCGGTGGAAGAACAGCAACTGATCCTCGAAGACCTCAAGGCCATCGACCGCCTGCTCGGCAAACTGTCGACCAAGGCCCGCGCCGCTTTCCTTTATAACCGCCTCGACGGCCTCGGCCATGCCGAAATCGCCGAGAAGCTCGGGGTCTCGGTGCCGCGGGTGCGGCAGTACCTCGCGCAGGGGATTCGTCAGTGCTACATCGCCCTGTACGGTGAGCCGACATGAGCCCGGCCAGTTCCAAACCGGTCTCGGCTCAGGTGCTGGATGCGGCGATTGCCTGGCAGTTGTCGCTGGATTCCGGCACTCCGCTGGAGCGCGAAGAGTTCGCCAAGTGGCATGCCGCCCATGAAGAACACGCCCGGGCCTGGCGCCAGTTGGGCATGCTCGATCAGCGTTTCAGCGTGGCCAACGGCCCGGCCCGCAGCGCCTTGCTGCAATCACGCGAAGGCATTCGCCGCCGGGTGCGCAAGCTGGGCAGTGGTCTGGCGAGCATTGTCGCGGTGGTGGGTCTGGCGCTGTTCGTTGGAGATCGCTACCTGCCGCTGGATTACTGGCTCGCCGATCAACGCACCGCCACCGGCGAACAACGCACGGTACGCCTGGTCGACGGCACCCTGCTCAACCTCAACACCCACAGCGCGGTGGATGTGCGCTTCGATGCCAGGCAACGACTGATCGTCCTGCAGGAAGGCGAGATCATGGTCGAGACCGGCCATGGCGATGCGCGGCCGTTCATTGTTGAAACCCGCGAAGGCAGCATGCGCGCGCTGGGCACGCGGTTTCTGGTCAAGCGTGAAGACGAAGGCACGCGCCTGAGCGTCCTGCAATCGGCGGTGGCCGCGCATCCGCAAAGCCACCCTGAAGAGCAGATCCTGCGCGAAGGCCAGCAAGTGCTGATCCGCAATGACCGCCTCGACGCGGTCGCTGCGCTCACGCCCGGCGCCGATGCCTGGACCCGCGGCATGCTGGTGGTGGATAACGCGCGGCTGGAGGATCTGGTGCATGAACTGGGGCGCTATCGTCGCGGGTATTTGGGCGTGGCACCGGAAGTGGCTGATCTGCGCATCACCGGCAGCTTCCCGCTGCACGACACCGACAAGGCCTTGAGCGCCCTGCTGCCGACCCTGCCGGTGCAGATCGAGCGGCATACGCCGTATTGGGTCACGGTGGCCAAAGCAGATTCCAAGCCTTAAGAGCGACCGACCTCTGTGGCGAGGGAGCTTGCTCCCGCTCGGCTGCGCAGCAGTCGTCAAACCAGTCAATGCGGTTTATCTGAAAGACAGCAGAGACCGCTTCGCGCTCCATCGGGAGCAAGCTCCCTCGCCACAGGGAATCGGTCACTTTTCAGTTAATCGAAATTATTTTCATCCAGCCCTATCACTTTTTACTTCTCGTCCGGCACACAGGCAATTGAGAAATATTTCCATTCAGGAGCCTTCGCATGTCCCGTTCGCTAGACACCTTGTTGCGCCCCAGTCTGTTGGCGGCAGCCATCGCTTTCGGCGCACCGCTGCTCAGTAGCCCGTTGCTCGCCGCTGAGCAGGCTTCCAGCGTGCGCGCCTACAACCTGCCGGCCGCTGCGTTGTCGACCACGCTGAACCAGATCGCCAGCCAGGGCGGCCTCGCACTGTCGCTGAACCCGGCGCTGGCCGCCGGCAAGACGTCGGCGCCGGTCAACGGTCAGTACGACGCCGCCGGCGCTCTGCGCGCGGCGCTGCAAGGCACCGGTCTGCAACTGGAACAAAGCAGCACCGGCACCTACACCCTGGTGGCCGTGCCGGAAGGGACACTGGCGCTGCCGGAAACCGCCGTGATCGGCGTGGAAAACCTGGAAACGGCCTGGGGCCCGGTCGAAGGCTACACCGCCACCCGCACCGCTGCCGGTAGCAAGACCGACACCGCGCTGGTCGAAGCGCCGCGTTCGATCTCCGTCGCCACCCGCCAGCAAATGGACGACCGCAGTGTGCACAGCCTCGATGACGCCGTGCGCTACATGCCGGGCATCACCGCCAGCAGCTACGGCAGCGACACCCGCTCCGACTGGCTGCGCGTGCGCGGCTTCGAGCCGACCCAGTTCCTCGATGGCCTGCCACTACCAAAAGGCGTATACGCCAACCCGAAACAGGAAACCTGGAACCTCGACCGCCTCGCCCTGCTGCGCGGCCCGGCCTCATCCGTTTACGGCCAGACCCCGCCGGGTGGCTTGCTGGACATGGTCAGCCGGCGCCCGAGCAGCGACGCCAGCAGCGAAATCCAGTTGCAGTACGGCAGTGACAATCATCGCCAGATCAACTTCGCCAGCACCGGCAAGATCGACGACGCCGGACAGTTTCTCTACGGCATCAGCGGTGTGGTGCGTGACAGCGACACGCAGATCGATCACATCGAGAACAAGCGCTACAACATCGCGCCGAGCCTGACCTGGAACATCGACGACGACACCAGACTCACCCTGCTGAGCCAGTTCACTCGCGACGATACCGGTGTCACCAGCCAGTTCTACCCGATCCAGGGCACCAAGATCGACATGCCGTTCGGCAAGATTTCCCATCACAAGAATCTTGGCGATCCTGACTACGACTTCTACGACCGCACCTACTACGCGCTTGGTTATGCCTTCGAGCATCGCCTCAACGACGTCTGGCAGTTCAAGCAGAACCTGCGCTACACCAAATCAGACCTGTCGTTCCAGACCGTGACCCTCAACAGCTACAACACGAAATACGCCGGATACACCGTTGACGATCAGGGCAATGTCGGTCGCGGCACCACCAACGCTGATGAAGACATCAGCCAGTTCGCCGTCGACAACAACTTCCAGGCCGACTTCGCCACCGGTGACATCCGCCATACGCTGTTGCTCGGCCTGGATCATCAACGCAGCAACACCAACTACACCTCGATCTTCGGCACCGCGCCGGACATCAACGTCAACAACCCGATCTACGGTCAGCCGATCACCCGTCCGCCGCGCTCTTCGGCCTACTATGACTATGATCAGAAGACCTACCAGACCGGCCTGTACGTGCAGGACCAGATGGCCCTCGACCAATGGCGCCTGACCCTGGGCGGGCGTGAAGACTGGGTGCACACCAGCACCCAGTTCATCAACAAGGGCGATGCCACCAACACCCAGCGCGACAAGGCCTTCAGCGGCAACGCAGCGCTCAGCTACGTGTTCGATTCGGGCTTCGTGCCGTACCTGTCGTACGCCGAGTCCTTCCAGCCAACGGCCGGCGCCGACGCCACGTCCACCGGCTCGCTCAAACCGACCGAAGGCAAGCAGTGGGAACTGGGCATCAAGTACCAGCCGCCAGGCAGCAAGACTTTGCTGAGCGCCGCGGTGTATGACTTGACCCAGAAGAACGTCTCGGTCAACACCATCGTCAACAACGTAACGATCACCAGTCAGGCCGGTGAAGTGAAGGTCAAAGGTCTGGAGCTGGAAGCGGTTTCGGACGTCACCGATAACCTCAAAGTGATCGCCGCCTACACCCTGGCCAAGTCCGAAGTGCAGAAAGGCGTGGACAAGGGCAATCGCCTGCAACTGATGCCCAACCAGCAAGCGTCGCTGTGGACCGACTACACCTGGCACAGCGGAGTACTCGACGGCTTCGGTATCGGCGGTGGTGTGCGTTACACCGGCAACACCTACGGCGACAAGGCCAACACCTGGCTGGGCAAGGCGGACGCCTACACCGTGTTCGACGCCGCCGTGCATTACGACCTCGGTCGCCTCGACAACAGCCTGAAAGGAGCGTCGGTCGCGCTCAACGCCACCAATCTGTTCGACAAGGACTACATCTCCACCTGCGACGGTTTCTATTGCTACTACGGCGACCAGCGCAGTGTCGTCGCCAGCGCCACTTACAAGTGGTAAGCGCGTGAGCTGAACCCGGTCCTGTCACCAAGCCGTCCCCCGTGGACGGCTTCGGTGTTTTTGAAGGTCATGAAATGAAAAGTAAAACAATTCGCCGCTGGTCGTTCATCCACACCTGGACCAGCCTGATCTGCACCGTGTTTTTGCTGCTGCTGGCATTGACCGGTCTGCCGCTGATCTTTCATCACGAGATCGAGCACCTGCTCGGCGATGCGCCGCAAGTGCGCGAGATGCCCGCCAACACCCCGCACCTGAACCTGGCGCAACTGGTCGAGGCCGCAGAAAAACATCGTCCCGGCGACGTGGTGCAGTACTTCGGTTTCGAGGACGACGAGCCCAACACCGTGCTGACGATCATGGCGAAAACCGCCGGCACCGAACCGAACTCCTCGCACACCTTCATGCTCGACGCGCGCACCGGTGAAGCGCTGGAAACCCCGTCGGCCAACGGCGGCCTGATGCTGTTCATCCTGCGCCTGCACGTCGACATGTTTGCCGGACTGCCGGGCAAGTTGCTGCTGGCGTTCATGGGCCTGCTGTTCGTGGTCGCGATCATCTCCGGCACGGTGTTGTACCTGCCGTTCATGCGCCGCTTGCAGTTCGGCACCGTGCGCCAGGACAAATCCACCCGTCTGCGCTGGCTCGATCTGCATAACCTGATCGGCGTCGTCACCCTGACCTGGGCGCTGGTGGTCGGCGTGACCGGCGTGATCAGCGCCTGCGCCGACCTGATCATCGCCGCGTGGCGCAACGATACGTTGAACGCCATGGTCGCGCCCTACCGCGATGCCCCGCCGCTGACCCATCTGGCACCCGCCACCCGTTTGCTGGACATCGCCAAAGACGTCGCGCCGGGGATGAACCCGGACTTCATCGCCTTCCCCGGCACACGGTTTTCCAGTGAGCACCATTACTCGGTGTTCATGAAAGGCGGCACCCACCTGACTTCGCATTTGCTGACACCGGTGCTGATCGACGCCAGCACCCTGCAAGTCACTGCCGTCGGTGAACGCCCGTGGTACATGGACGCCATGGGGATGTCGCAGCCGCTGCACTTCGGTGACTACGGCGGCATGCCGATGAAAATCCTCTGGGCGACCCTCGACGTGCTGACCATCATCGTCCTCGGCAGTGGCGTGTACCTGTGGCTGGTGCGGCGCAGGGCTGCGAAACCGCTGCCAGCGGAGGCCGTTGCATGAAGCCGCGTCAGACCAATTTCTGGAAGGTCTTCAGCACGCCGCTGGTGATTGCGCTGCTGAGTGCGGCGGGGTTGTTTTCGGCGCTGTTGGGGGATGGGATCTGGGATGCGTTGAGCTGGGTCGGGCTGGGTGTTCCGGCGTTTCTGGCCATAAGAGGCTTGCTGCCGCGAAGCTGAACACCTGAAGGAGCTGCGGCACGCTGCGATCTTTTGCTCTTGATGCTTTTTTTAGATCAAGATCAAAAGATCGCAGCGTTCCGCAGCTCCTACGGCTAACCTCCTGTTCTTCGATGATCACCGAGGTTTGCCAATGTCTGCCCCCAGCATGACCCTGTTCCACAACACACTCTCCCCGTTCGTGCGCAAAGTCATGGTGCTGTTGCACGAGACCGGCCAGCAGGATCGCGTGGCCCTGCAAGACTGCGTTCTCAGCCCGGTCAGCCCGGACGCTGCGCTCAACGCCGACAACCCGCTGGGCAAGATCCCGGCCCTGCGCCTGGCCGACGGCAGCGTGATCCATGACAGCCGCGTGATCCTCGAATACCTCGACCAGCAGCACGTCGGCAATCCGCTGATCCCCCGCGAAGGTTCGGCCCGCTGGCGGCGCCTGACCCTGGCCTCGATGGCCGACGGGATCATGGACGCCTCAGTGATCGTGCGTTACGAACTGGTGCTACGCGCCCCGGAAAAGCACTGGGATGAGTGGCTCGACGCGCAGCGCGACAAGATCCGTCGCGCCCTGGCCTATCTGGAAAGTGACGCCATCGCCGAGCTGACCAGCCACTTCGACGTGGCAGCGATCAGCGTCGCCTGTGCGCTGGGTTACCTCGACCTGCGTCATCCGGATCTGGACTGGCGTACCGCCAATCCACAACTGGCCAACTGGTATTTCGAAGTGAGCCAGCGACCGTCCATGGTCGCCACCCTGCCCAAGCCTTAAGGCTGCGGCGTCGGTTCTGGCCTCATCGCTGGCAAGCCAGCTCCCACACTGGATTTTGGTATGGCAGAGCCCTCTGTTTCCGCACAAGTCCTGTGGGAGCTGGCTTGCCAGCGATGGCACCAACTCGCATCCACAGGCAGAAAGCCGATAATCCGCGTCACCAATGCTTCCTTCCAGCGCTGCTCCTCACGCAACCCGCTCATTGCACCGCCCCGATATCAAACGCCAGTGGCTTGGCCGGTTTCTGCCCGATCCCGTACCAGTCGAGTTTGCGCGTCAGCACCATGAACACCCCGAGCAAGCCGAACAGCAGCAGCGAACCCATCAGCAGCGCGTAATCCTCAGCGCTGAGCAAGCCATACAGCAGGCCATACAACGCCGCCAACCCTGCGGAAAAACTCAGCCCATGGCGCACGCTGTGCAGCACGTGGCAAACATAAAACCCGATCAGCAACACACAGCCACTGGCCGACAGCAGATACGCCAAGGCAAACCCGATGTGTTCCGACAGCGACAGCAGCAACAGGTAGAAGAACGCCAGCGCCACACCCACCAGCGCGTATTGCACCGGGTGCACCGCCAGACTCTTGAGCACTTCGAACAGGAAGAAACCGGCGAACGTCAGGACGATGAACAGCAGCGCATATTTGATCGCCCGATCACTCTTCAGGTACTGGTCCACCGGGTCGATGAAACTCACGCCAAAGCTGCGGCCGTTGAAGGCCTCACAGTCATTGCCGGTCACGCAACGGTTCATGGCTTCTTGCAGGTTGGTGGAGAAAAACGAGGTCTGCCAATCGGCGCTGAAACCCTGATCACTGACCTCGCGTTTGCCTGGCAGGAAGTTGCCGATGAAACTCGGGTGCGGCCAGTTGGCGGCAAGGCTGACGTGGCTGGTCTTGCCCACCGGCAGCACCTGCAGCGAACCGGTGCCTTGCAGGCGCAGGTCAAAGCCGAAGGCCAGCTCCGTGGCTTTGCCGGTGTCCAGCACCGGCAACGTCACCCGCACCCCTTCACCGAGCCAGCCCACCTGCGTGCCAGGCACGAAGTCCAGACGCTGGCCGTCGACTTCCAGTTTCAGCGCGTTCTCGATGCCGCGAATGTCGCTGATGCCCACCGCCAGAAACGGCGCATCAAACTGGTAATCGGCGAAGTCTTCCTGGATGCCCAACTGCGCCGGCAACGAGAAATGCCCATTGATGCGATTGTCGGCATGGAACAGCCGCGCTTCGTAGATACCGCGATTGCGCAGTTCGGTTTGCACTTGCCCGTCGAGCTCAAAGCGCTCCGGCAAGAAATACAGACGACCGCGTTCTTCGCCGAGCTCTTCATAGCGCTGATTGGTTTTCTCGTTGGTTTTCCAGGTACGCACCACCTTGCGATACGGCACCACCATCACCGGCCCGCTCAGTTGCTGGCTGTAGCTGGAGCTGCGGGCGATGTCTTCCAGCACGCCGTCGCGCAGTTGCTGGCGATCGTCGATGATGCCGTCGATCATCAGCAGTGGTATCAGCAACAGCAGGATCAGCAGGGCAATGGCCCCGAGCTTTATCGTCAGATTCTTGTTCATGGGACTCTCCCTGTTTGGATGGGCAGAGTCTGGTTGGGCTGTGTGGGAAGAATATGGGGCGATTGTGGAGTTTGTGTGGAGACTGTTATGGCCCCTTCGCGAGCAGGCTCGCTCCCACAGGTGTACGCGTTCGAATGTGGGAGCGAGCCTGCTCGCGAAGGCAGCGACTCGGTTTCAAGGCAAGCGCAAAATCACTGCCACGCCGCCCTCGACGTTGCGGATATGCATCGATCCACCATGCAGCTTCACCACCTCCTCAACGAAGTTAAGCCCCAACCCGGTACTTTTTCGTCCACTATCGGGACGCGGCAGCGAGTAAAACCGTTCACTCAGGCGCGGCAAGGCGTACTCGGGAATCGCCGCGGCTTCGTTGAACAATCTGAACTCGACCTGTTCCCCGACCCGCTCGGCACTGAAGCGCAGCAACCCGGCGACCGGGGTGAAATCCAGCGCATTGTCCAGCAGATTGCCCACCGCCTGCCGCAGCAGAAACGGCTCGCCGATCAGTAACAGGTCCGGCGCAATCGTCTGCTCGACCTTGAGCCGCCGGCCTTCGATCCGCGCCGCCTGCGCCTGCAACAACTCATCGACCAGCCCTGCCAGCGGCACCGCCACCCGCTCTTCCAGGCCCTGACGCTGCTCGACTTGCGCCAGATTCAACAACCGCTCGATCAACTGCTGCATCCGCGCGCTCTCACTGTCGATGTTGCCGACAAAACGCAGGCGCTGGATCGGCGGCATGTCGCCCTGCAGCAGTTCCGCCGCACCGCGAATCGCCGCCAGCGGACTCTTCAATTCATGGGTCAGGGTGTGCACGTAGCGCTCTACGTAGGCTTTGCCTTCCAGTTGAGTGCGCATCTGCTCCACCGCCGTGGCCAGTTGCTCCAGTTCACCACCGCGGTAATGCGGCACTTCGACTCGCCGCCCCTCACTCACCGCCTGGGCGTAGCCGGTCAAGCGGTGCAGCGCGCGGCTCAGCCACCATGACAACAAGGCGCCGAACAGCAGACCCAGGCCGATCAGCCCGGCTCCGTAAAACAGCAGGCGGCGCTCGGTGCGATCGACATAAGGCTGCAAGGAACTGTTGGGTTTGGCCACGGTGACCACGCCGATGATCCGGCCGTTGTCGCGGATCGGCGCGCCGACGTGCATCACCGACGACGCCGAATCATTCGGATCGCTGCGGGTTGAACGTGCGCCGTACTCACCCCGCAGGGTCAGGTAGACGTCGTTCCAGCGCGAATAATCCTGACCGACCGCCACCCCGCTGGAGTCCAGCACCACGATGCCTTTGGCGTCGGTGACGTAGATGCGGTGGTTGACCTGGTTTTTCGGCAAGCCCCAGATCGTCGCCTGTGGCTGGCGCTCGCCATAGGCGCGCAGCAACTCGGGCCAGCGGTTCTCGCTGAGCGTCCCGGCCTTGAAATCATCACGAAGGATTTCCGCCATCAGGTTGGCGGTGTCGACCAGGGTTTCTTCGGTGGACTGGCGCACGCCGGGGCGGATTTCCTCCATCACGGTGTTGAGCACGAAGTAACCGGTCAGGCCGATAAACAGCACATACACCAGAAAAATCCGCAGCCCCAGCGACATTAGCTGTGCCCCGGGCTGTAGCTGTAACCGAGGCCGCGATGGGTCTGGATCGGCTCGGCATCGGCCCGCACCAGGCGCAGTTTGGCGCGCACGCTTTTGATGTGGCTGTCGATGCTGCGCTCGTAGCCGGCGTCGGCGGCAACCCCTAGGGCGTCGAGCAATTGCTCGCGGCTGAAGACCCGCTGCGGTTGCTCGAGCAGGCATTGCAGCAGACGGAATTCATGCCGGGTCAGGCTCAACGGCTGGCCCCGGTAGGTGATCAGCACCCGCTCGGGATCGATGCGAAACACCGCCGAAGCGGCGTCCACCGCAGCTCGCGGCGCCATGCGCTTGAGAATCGCCCGCACCCGCGCGGCGACTTCCCGCGGGCTGAACGGTTTGACCACGTAATCGTCGGCGCCGATCTCCAGTCCCACCACCCGGTCGATCTCGGCGTCCCGGGCACTGAGGAACAGCACCGGCACCTCACTGAAGCGCCGCAGCTGTTTGCAGGTTTCAAAACCGCTGATGTCCGGCAGGCCGATGTCGAGGATGATCAGATCCGCTGGCGTCTGCCGTTGATGCTCCAGCGCCGCCGCGCCGAGGCTCAGCCACGTGGTGGCGAACCCCTCGCCCTGCAGGGCAAAAATCAGCGTGTCGGCAATCGCCGCTTCGTCTTCGACAATCAGGATATGAGGCATGGCGTCCGAGCCCATGGGTTAAGTGCGCGAACGGTGCCCCAAGCCTGACGTTACGTCAATGAGACCACTTAGCAGTCCGGCTTGTCGGCGGTAAAACGCCGCGCCGGGTTTACCGCTGCGCCAAACTCGCGCAAGGCCTTGGCACCGATCAGCAGCGGGTAGTTGAAGTTGCTGCGGTCGGTCAGGTTGACCTCAACGGTGCGCTTGACGTTGCCCAGGCAGAGTTCCAGATCGACCACCGGGCGCTTGGCGACTTCGGTGCTGTCGCCCTCGTCCTCTTCATCCGAGCGGCTCTTGATCTTGCTGATCCGCGCGACCTTGTGCTCGTAGACCTTGTTGCTGGCGTCCTTGGTGCCGAGGCGGAAACGCACCCAGTTCTCGCCGTCGCGGGTGAAGGTCTCGATGTCCTTGGCCGACAGCGAGGCGGTCAGCGCGCCGGTGTCCATCTTGGCCTTGAGCACCTCACCACCGATTTCCGGCAGCGCGATGTACTCATAACGCCCGTACAGGGTCGGCTCGGCGGCCATGACCGGCAGGGCGACGAGGGCAAACAGTGCAAGGAGGGATTTCACGTAAGGGGCTTCCTGAAAGAGTGGGCTCAGCGCCGAATTCTAGACCGCGAAAAAACACGATAGTTGGTTCACCGCCAACCTTTGTGGCGAGGGAGCTTGCTCCCGCTCGACGACGCAGTCGTCGTAAAACCAGCCTGCCTGTTTCGCCTGACACACCGAGGGGAATGGATTCGGGGCCGCTTCGCAGCCCAGCGGGAGCAAGCTCCCTCGCCACAGGGTTCATCGATAACTCAAGGGTAACCTCTCAAAAGTGAAACATTTGTCACCCCCGATTTGGCCTGTCGCCCGAAGCCACTTATCATGGCGCGCCCATCCAACGTCATAGAGTTGCTTATGCGCCGCCTGCTCACCGGCTGTTTCGTCACCCTGCTGCTGTTGCTCAACACCCTGATCCTGATCGGGCCGTTGCTGGTGTTTGCGCTGCTCAAGCTGATTGCTCCCGGGCGCTGGCGTGACTATGCGTCGTGGGCGGTGATGTGGATTGCCGAGACCTGGGCCGAAATCGACAAGCTGATTTTTCGCCTGTGCATCCCCACCCAATGGGACATTCGCGGGGGCGCAGACCTGCGCGGTGACACCTCGTACCTGGTGGTCAGCAACCATCAGTCGTGGGTCGATATTCCGGCGCTGATCCAGACCCTCAACCGGCGCACGCCGTTCTTCAAGTTCTTCCTCAAGAAAGAGCTGATCTGGGTTCCGTTTCTGGGGCTGGCGTGGTGGGCGCTGGATTACCCGTTCATGAAGCGCTACACCAAGGCATTCCTGGCCAGGCACCCGGAGCTGGCGGGCAAGGATCTGGAGATCACCCGACAGGCCTGCGAGCTGTTCAAGCGCCAGCCGGTGACCGTGGTCAACTATCTGGAAGGCACCCGCTACACCGCGGCAAAAAGCGCGCAGCAACAATCACCGTTCAACCACCTGCTCAAGCCCAAGGCCGGCGGCGTGGCGTTCGTGCTGGCGGCGTTGGGTGAACAACTGGACGCCATCCTCGACGTGACCGTGGTTTATCCACAGCAGACGATTCCGGGGTTCTGGGATTTGATCAGCGGCAACGTGCCGCGGGTGATCGTCGACATCAAGACCCGCGAACTCGACCCGGCGCTGTGGCAGGGCGATTACGAGAACGATCCGGTGTTTCGTCAGACGGTCCAGAACTGGGTCAACCAGCTCTGGACCGAGAAAGACCAGCGCATCGCCGAACTGCGCGACGAGCGCGGCTGAATCAGCTACCGGTGCCGGCGCCCCAGATGCTGCCCAGGCTCTGCAGCAGCGGGCCGCCGACGCCTTGATCACCCAGATACTTGAGCAGCACCGGGGCAAACTGACCGACCATCCCGCTGTCCATGCCCAATGCGCCGAAGGCGTTGTTCAGGTCGTTGGTGTTCTTGACATTGCCCAGGGCGTTTTCCAGCCCCGCCGACTTGCCCGAGGAGCCCAGCAAACCGCTCAACGCCGCCAGGTTGCCGCTGCCACCCGACAGTTTGTCGATGCCCGGCACTTCTTTGGCCAGCTGCGAATAATCGGTGCTGCTCAATTGGTTCTTGGCCAGGCCAAGCATGGCGCTGGTGCCACCGACAGCTTGCTGAGGCGTAACACCGAGACCGGTCACCGCTTGCAGTAGACCGGCGGTTTCCGAGGTCGGCGCGGCGGCGGTCGCGGCGTTGCCGCCCTGCATGCTCGAAGCCGCTTTGGTCACGTCGTCCAGACTGAAGCCGGCGAACACCGGGCTCGCTGCAAGGGTCATCAGTGAAGCCAAGGCAATACCGCGTGAAATCTTCATTCAGACATCCTCTTGCGCTGTGGTAACCGCCCGTCAATGAGCGGCAAAACTGCCGGTTTGACCGGGTATCAGCCGGCATGTTCCTCGCCGGCGCATCCATTTTCAGGATAGCCACGTATATAAAACGTGAAACCGTGGATAACCCGAGATGAATGGCACAAGCGCTGTCGCTGAACTAGCCTGTGAACAGCCCGAGCAGCAGCCTCGTCGCCCGCCCATTGCCTGGAGAAACGTCATTTCCACCGCCGACACCGATCAGTTGCGCCAGCTGTTGGCCCAGTGTTCACTGGGCGACCGTCGCGCGTTCGAAACCCTCTATCGTAGTGTCGGCCCGCGCCTGCACGGCGTGGCCCTGCGTTTCATGGGCCGGGCGGATCTGGCCGAAGAAGTGCTGCAGGAAAGCTTCGTGCGCATCTGGAACAACGCGTCGCGCTACGAAGCGCATTTGTCGGCGCCGCTGACCTGGATGATCAACATCACCCGCAATCAGGCCATCGACCAATTGCGCAAACATCGCGACCGCCCGCTGACCGATGTCGAACAGGACGCCCTCGCCGACGAAGGTCCTTCGGCGCACGAACTGCTGAACAGCAGCCGCGAAGCCAGCGCGCTGCACCGTTGCCTGGACACTCTCGACGGCCAGCAGCGGCAATCGATCACCGTTGCTTACTTTCAGGGTCTGTCCTGCTCGGAACTGGCCGAACATCTGGCCGCGCCGCTGGGCTCGGTGAAATCGTGGATTCGCCGTGGCATGGAACGTCTGCGCAGGTGCCTCGAATCATGAACTACCAGACCCCTGCCCTGCGCCGCGCGCTCGCTGCCGATTACGCCATTGGCCTGATGTCGACGGCGGCGCGTCGGCGTTTTGAACAATTGCTTTTGGATGACGCTGCTTTGCGAACCGAACTGGCGCAATGGCAGGAGAGCCTCGCCAGCCTGACCGACGCGATACCGCAGCAGCCAGTGCCGGAACACGTCTGGCAAGGCATCACCGCGCGAATCGAACCGCAAGTGCTGCACCTTCCCGAGAAGCGCCCGTTCTGGAACTGGCTGCGGGTCAGCGTCGCAGCCTGCTCGATCGTGGTGCTGGTGTTCCTCGGCTCCCTGTACAACCGCGACGACGCCCGCTACCGCGCCACCCTGCTGACCGCCGACGCGCAACCGGCGCTGAAGGTCGAGGCGCATGCGGATTATCTGCAAGTGGAGCCGCTGACGCTGGCGCCCGTTGATGCGAATCGTAGCCTGGAGTTGTGGGCGATTCCGGCGGACGGCAAACCGATTTCGCTCGGGGTTATTCCAGCGGGAGGCAAAGGCAAGGTTGAGTTGAGCGAGGCGCAGCAAGCCTTGATCGGCAAACCGATTGCGCTGGCGGTGAGTCTGGAGCCCAAGGGTGGTTCGCCGACCGGGCAGCCGACGGGGCCGGTTCTTTACCAGGGGGCTTTGGCTGCCCTTTAGTGCAACTGAGCACACCAAGCATGTGTGGCGAGGGAGCTTGCTCCCGCTCGGCGGCGAACTCGGTTTGAAAATCACCCTCCCGGAATTCAGGGCCGCTTCGCGCCCAGCGGGAGCAAGCTCCCTCGCCACGGTGTTCGTGTTCATTGCGCCATGAAAAACGGCGACCCTGAGGTCGCCGTTTTGTATTGCGCTTAAGCGTTACGCCGCACTGAACAACTTGTGCGGATCGATCACAAACTTCTTCGGCACGCCCGCATCGAACTCGCCGTAACCTTCCGGCGCCTGGTCGAGGCTGATGACCTGCACGCCGACCACTTCGGCGATGTTGATGCGGTCCCACATGATCGCTTGCATCAGTTGGCGGTTGTACTTCATCACCGGGGTCTGGCCGGTGTGGAAGCTGTGGGATTTGGCCCAGCCCAGACCGAAGCGGATGCTCAGGCTGCCCATTTTTGCCGCAGCATCGACAGCGCCCGGGTCTTCGGTGACGTACAGGCCCGGGATACCGATCTTGCCCGCCACGCGCACCACGCCCATCAGTGAGTTGAGCACCGTGGCCGGGGCTTCGGCTTTGACGCCGTCGTGACCGTGACCGCGCGCTTCGAAACCGACGCAGTCCACCGCGCAATCGACTTCCGGTTCACCCAGCAATGCAGCGATTTGCTCGTGCAGCGGCGTATCTTGCGACAGGTCGACCACTTCAAAACCCTGAGCCTTGGCGTGAGCCAGGCGGATGGTGTTGACGTCGCCGATGATCACCACCGCAGCGCCCAGCAGACGCGCCGAAGCAGCAGCGGCCAGGCCGACCGGGCCAGCGCCGGCGATGTACACGGTGCTGCCCGGGCCAACGCCCGCCGTGACCGCGCCGTGATAGCCGGTCGGCAGAATGTCGGAGAGGCAGGTCAGGTCGCGGATTTTCTCCATGGCCTTGTCGCGGTCCGGCAGTTTCAGCAGGTTGAAGTCGGCGTAGGGCACCAGCACGTATTCAGCCTGACCGCCGGTCCAGTCGCCCATGTCGACGTAACCGTATGCGCCGCCGGCACGGGCCGGGTTGACGGTCAGGCAGACGCCGGTGTGTTGCTCCTTGCAGGAACGGCAGCGCCCGCAAGCCACGTTGAACGGCACCGAGACCAGGTCGCCGATTTTCAGGTTCTCGACGTCGGAACCCTTTTCGATCACTTCGCCGGTGATTTCATGGCCCAGCACCAGACCGGTCTGCGCCGTGGTACGGCCGCGCACCATGTGTTGGTCGGAGCCGCAGATATTGGTGGAAACCACTTTGAGAATGACCCCGTGCTCGATCTTGCGACCGCGCGGGTCCTGCATTTTCGGATAGTCGATTTTCTGCACTTCGACCTTGCCAGCGCCGAGATACACCACACCACGATTGCCAGACATGCTTTCACCTCGCTGTTGTTTTTATGGAACCGCGTTGCCCAGGCAGGCAGCGCGTTAAGTGCTCGGGTACAGATGCTGATTGTTGTGTTGCCTGTTATGGCCTCATCGCTGGCAAGCCAGCTCCCACAGGATTCGGGTTGGATTCAGATTTTGTATACGACCCAAATCCTTGTGGGAGCTGGCTTGCCAGCGATGGCGATCTAGAGAACGACCGTGCGATTAGCGTTGAGAAACACCCTGCGCTCAATGTGATAACCAACGGCCCGGGCCAAGGTCAGGCCCTCGATATCCCGCCCCTTGGCAATCAAATCTTCCGGGTAATGACTGTGATCCACGGCCTCGACGCCTTGGGCGATGATCGGCCCTTCATCGAGGTCGTTGTTGATGTAATGCGCCGTCGCACCGACCAGCTTCACGCCCTTGTTGTAGGCCTGGTGATACGGCTTGGCACCCTTGAACCCCGGCAGCAGCGAGTGATGGATATTGATCGCCTTGCCATCGAGCTTGCGGCACAGTTCCGGCGACAGCACCTGCATGTAGCGGGCGAGGATCACCAGTTCGGCGCCGGACTCTTCGATCACCTGCCACACCTGACGCTCCTGCGACGGCTTGTCGTTGGGGTCGAGGGGGAAATGGTAGTAGGGAATCTGGTGCCAGTCGGCCAAAGGCTTGAGATCCGGATGGTTGGACACCACCGCCGCCACGTCCATCGACAACTGGCCGATACGCTGGCGATAGAGCAAATCGTTAAGGCAGTGATCGGCCTTGGAGACCATGATCACCACTTTCGGCCGGTAATTTGGCGCGGTCAGCTCGAAAACCATGCCAAAGGCCTGACCACGTTCGGCGAGGCCGGCGCGAAAGGACTGTTCGTCGAAGCCGTCAGGCTGACGGAATTCCACGCGAATGAAAAAGCGGCCGGAGAGCCGGTCATCGAACGAGTGGTGCTCGGTAACGTAGCAACCCTGTTCGAACAGAAAACGCGTCACCGCGTCCACCGTGCCGAGCACGCTGGGGCAGTCGGCGGTCAGAATCCATGTGTCTGGGGCGCGGCTCATGGTGCGGTGACTCCTGTTTCAACATCTGTTAGCAGAGTGAACTCTGTGGCGAGGGAGCTTGCTCCCGCTGGGTTGCGCAGCGACCCCAAAATCAGCGACCGCATTTTTCCAGGAGAATGCGGGTAGCGATTTGCGACTGCTTCGCAGTCGAGCGGGAGCAAGCTCCCTCGCCACAAATGCAGTCATGCGCCAAACGGGGTCAGGCCTGGACGCTGAGACCGTACTCGGCCGAAGCATCCTGCAACCACAACCACCAGTAATCCGAGAAGCTGCGGCGGATCAGCAGTTCCCAGGTGTCTTCGGCGGTGTGGCGGATCATCAGCTGCGACTTGGCGAACACCGTGCCGACCGCCTTACCCACCGGAAAGTTGTTCGGGTGCACGTCGTAGCTGGTGGATTTCATCAGCACCTGACGCACGTTCGGCCCGCTCAGCTCGAGCACTTGCTGGCCGCCGCTGACGTTAACGATCGCGATGTGCAGATCGCCCAGCGCTTCGCGCAGCTTTTGCTCGGCGGCGAACTCTTCGCCGCTGGGCACGATCAGCAGCCACTCATCCGGGCCCATCCATTGCAGGCTGGTTTCGCCTTTGACGATCACGCTCAGGGCACCGGGCAATTCGATGCCCAAGGCCTTGTGTACGCCAGCGGCGAAGGCGGCATCGTGGCCATCGCCACGGATGGTCAGGTGACCGAGGAGTTTCTTTTCACGCACGATCACGCCGGCGTTCTTGCGACCTTTGCCGACCAGGCTGGCGAGGTCGGCATGGTGCAGCGACGACTCGGCACGGGCCCCGGTGGTCGGGCGTTGTTGATACACGTTGGCTGTGGTCATAAAACACCTTCCTGAATTCTGTTGGTTCCTGCGGTGGCTAATCTGTCGCTTTCGCGAGCAGGCTCGCTCCCACAGGGGAACGCGGTCGAATGTGGGAGCGAGCCTGCTCGCGAATAGCCGCCCGCCCACAGTTCTTGAGGCCGTCAAATGTTCTGGCGATCACCCTTCGGATCGAAGAACACCGAAGAAACAATCTCCGCCTCGATCACGCTGCCATCGGCCAGCGGTGCAAACACCCGCTCGCCCATGCGCTTGAGACCGCCCTTGACCACGCCCATGGCAAACGAATAGCCGAGGGAGTTGTGCGCGTAGCTGGAAGTCACGTGGCCGACCATGGTCATCGGGATCGCTTGCTTGGTGTTGAACACCAGCTGAGCACCTTCCGGCAGCCAGACGTTCGGATCGATCGGCTTGAGGCCCACCAGTTGTTTGCGCTGATCACGCACGCAGTCTTCACGGTTCATGCCCCGCTGGCCGATCCACGAGAACGGTTTGGTGCGACCGACGCACCAGCCCATGTTCAGGTCGTCCGGGGTCATCGAGCCGTCGGTGTCCTGGCCGACGATGATGAAACCTTTCTCGGCCCGCAGAACGTGCATGGTTTCAGTGCCATATGGCGTCAGGTTGAACGCCTTCCCCGCCTCAACAATCTTCTCCAAAACACCCATCGCGTAGTCGGCCTGGACGTTGACTTCGTACGACAGTTCACCGGTGAACGAGATGCGGAACACCCGCGCCGGCACACCGCCGACCAGACCTTCTTTCCAGGTCATGAACGGGAAGGCTTCGTTGCTCAAATCGATGTCGGTCACGGCGCTGAGCAGCTTGCGGCTGTTCGGCCCGGACAGGGTCATGGTCGCCCAGTGGTCAGTGACGGAAGTGAAGTAGACCTTCATGTCCGGCCATTCGGTCTGGTGGTACAGCTCCAGCCATTGCAGCACGCGGGCCGCGCCGCCGGTGGTGGTGGTCATGACGAAATGGTTGTCGGCCAGGCACGCCGTCACCCCGTCGTCGAAGACCATGCCGTCTTCTTTGCACATCAGGCCATAACGGGCCTTGCCCACGTCGAGCTTGGTCCAGGCGTTGGTGTACACGCGGTTGAGGAACTCGCGGGCATCCGGGCCTTGAATGTCGATCTTGCCCAGGGTCGAGGCATCGAGCAGGCCGACGCTGTCGCGCACGGCTTTGCATTCGCGCTTGACCGCGGTGTGCATGTCTTCCCCGTTTTTCGGGAAGTACCACGGACGTTTCCACTGACCAACGTCTTCAAACTCGGCGCCGTTCTTCACATGCCAGGCATGCAGCGCGGTGTAGCGCACCGGTTCGAAGATGTGCCCGCAGTGACGGCCGGCTACCGCGCCGAACGTTACCGGCGTGTAGTTGGGGCGGAACATCGTGGTGCCCATCTGCGGGATGGTCACGTTCAGCGAACGGGCGGCAATCGCCAAGCCGTTGACGTTGCCGAGCTTGCCCTGATCGGTGCCGAAGCCCAGCGCGGTGTAGCGTTTGACGTGTTCGACCGACTCGAAACCTTCGCGGGTCGCCAGTTCGATGGCGGCGGCGGTGACGTCGTTCTGCAGGTCGACGAATTGCTTCGGCGCGCGCGCGGTGCCCTTCTCATGCGGCACCTGGAACAGCGCCAGGGTCGCTTCTTCGAGACGGCTCAGGGCCTTGGGCAGCGTGCCTTCGACCACACCGAACCCGGCTTCACTGGCAGCGCGAGCGCCACCCTCGAAACCATCGGCCAGCGAATCACCGAGGCCATACACACCGTTGATACCACCGACGCACACACGCTTCTGCGGTGCTTCGCCCGGTACGAAACCGAGGATGTCTTCACGCCAGACCGGCTTGCCGCCGAGGTGCGAAGCCAGGTGCACCACCGGGCTGTAACCGCCGGAACTGGCGATCACGTCGCAGTCGAGCCATTCGCCCGGGCTGGTCACGCTGTGCGCCTTGACGTCGATCGCAGCGACGCGGGCAGCGGTCACGCGCTTGCTGCCACGGGCCTCGATCACGGCGCTGCCGGTGAGGATGCGGATACCTTTGGCACGGGCTTCTTCCACCAGTGCACCACGCGGATTGCTGCGGGCGTCAGCGATGGCCACCACTTGCAGGCTGGCGTCGAGCCAGTCCAGCGCCACGCGATAGGCGTGGTCGTTGTTGGTCGACAGCACCAGTTTTTTGCCCGGTGCCACGCCGTAACGGCGCACATAAGTCGAGACTGCACCAGCGAGCATGTTGCCCGGCACGTCGTTGTTGCCGTAGACCAGCGGACGCTCGTGCGCTCCGGTCGCCAGCACCACACGCTTGGCGCGAACGCGGTGGATGCGCTGACGCACCTGACCGATCGGCGCACGGTCGCCGAGGTGATCGGTGAGGCGTTCGTGAATGGTCAGGAAGTTGTGGTCGTGGTAGCCGTTGACCGTGGCGCGCGGCAACAGCAGCACGTCCGGGGTGTCCTTGAGTTCAGCGATGACGCTGGCCACCCACTCCATCGCAGGCTTGCCGTCGAGGCTTTCGCGGGAGTCGAGCAGGCTGCCGCCGAACTCTTCCTGTTCATCGGCGAGGATCACTCGGGCACCGCTGCGCGCCGCGGCCAGGGCAGCGGCGAGACCCGCAGGGCCGGCACCGACGATCAGCACGTCGCAGTGCTGGTTCATGTAGTCGTAGGTATCCGGATCGACTTCGGTCGGCGAACGGCCCAAGCCGGCAGCCTTGCGAATGTACTTCTCGTAGGTCATCCAGAACGATTGCGGGTACATGAAGGTTTTGTAGTAGAAACCCGGCGGCATCAGCTTGCCGCCGACCTTGCCGAGAATCCCCATCATGTCGTTGTTGACGCTCGGCCAGCCGTTGGTGCTGGTAGCCACCAGGCCCTGATACAGCGCCTGTTGCGTGGCACGCACGTTGGGAATCTGCGTGGCTTCGGTCGCACCGATCTGCAGCACCGCGTTCGGCTCTTCGGCACCGGCGGCGAAGATCCCGCGTGGACGCGAATACTTGAAGCTGCGACCGATGATGTCGACGCCGTTGGCGATCAGCGCGGAGGCCAGCGAGTCACCCTCGAAGCCTTTGTAGCTCTGACCGTTGAAGGTGAAGCTCAGCACTTTATTGCGGTCGATCCGTCCACCGTTGGACAGGCGATTGGTCTGGCTCATACCTTCTCTCCCAGCGCCGTCGAGGCTGTTTTCGCAGCATCAGCCTTGTCGGTGAATTGCGGCTTGGTGCCGATCTTGTAGGTTTCGAGAATCTCGTAGGTCACGGTGTCGCGGGTGACGTTGAAGTACTGGCGGCAACCGGCGACGTGGTCCCACAACTCGTGGTGCAGACCGCGCGGGTTGTCGCGGAAAAACATGTAGTCGCCCCACTCTTCATCAGTGCAGGCGGCAGGATCCAGTGGGCGCGGGATGTGCGCCTGGCCGGATGCATGGAATTCCTCTTCGGAGCGCAGTTCGCCGCAGTGAGGACAGAAGATATGTAACATGGGGATTTCTCCTGTTAGTGGGCGACGGCAGCAGCGCCGTGTTCGTCGATGAGTGCGCCGTTGTGGAAACGGTCGATGGAAAACGGTGCAGCCAATGGGTGCATTTCACCCTTGGCCAGGCTTGCGGCAAACACGTTGCCCGAGCCAGGCGTGGCCTTGAAACCACCGGTGCCCCAACCGCAGTTGAAGAACATGTTCGGCACCGGAGTTTTCGAAATGATCGGGCAGGCGTCCGGCGTGGTGTCGACGATGCCGCCCCACTGGCGGTTCATGCGCACCCGCGACAGCACCGGGAACATCTCGACGATGGCCTGGATGGTGTGCTCGATCACCGGGTACGAGCCGCGCTGGCCGTAGCCGTTGTAGCCGTCGATACCGGCACCGATCACCAGGTCGCCCTTGTCGGACTGGCTGATGTAACCGTGCACGGCGTTGGACATGATCACGCTGTCGATAATCGGTTTGATCGGCTCCGACACCAGCGCTTGCAGCGGGTGGGATTCGATCGGCAGACGGAAACCGGCGAGCTTGGCCATGTGCCCGGAGTTACCGGCGGTGACCACGCCGACGCGTTTGGCACCGATGAAACCCTTGTTGGTTTCAACGCCGATGCACACGCCGTTTTCCTTGCGGAAACCGATCACTTCGGTCTGCTGGATCAAGTCCACGCCGAGGGCATCCGCCGCGCGGGCAAAGCCCCAGGCCACGGCATCGTGACGCGCGACGCCGCCGCGACGTTGAACGGTCGCCCCCATTACCGGGTAGCGGGTGTTTTTCGAGCAGTCGAGGTACGGGATCTCGTCGGCCACTTGCTTGGCGTTGAGCAGTTCGCCGTCGACGCCGTTAAGGCGGTTGGCGCTGACCCGACGCTCGGAATCACGGATGTCCTGCAGGGTGTGGCACAGGTTGTAGACGCCACGCTGGGAGAACATCACGTTGTAGTTCAAGTCCTGCGACAGGCCTTCCCACAATTTCATCGCGTGTTCGTACAGGTGCGCCGACTCGTCCCACAGGTAGTTGGAGCGCACGATGGTGGTGTTGCGCGCGGTGTTACCGCCGCCCAGCCAGCCTTTCTCGACCACGGCCACGTTGGTGATGCCGTGCTCTTTCGCCAAGTAATAGGCAGTCGCCAGACCGTGCCCGCCACCGCCGACGATAACCACGTCGTAGACCTTCTTCGGCGTTGGCGTGCGCCACATGCGCTGCCAGTTCTCGTGGTGGCTGAGGGAGTGTTTGAAGAGGCCGAAGCCCGAATAGCGTTGCATAGTCATTTACTCCAAACCGCTCAGCGATAAACCGGGTAGTCGGCGCACAGTGCCGCGACGTTCTTGGCCACATTCGCTTCGACGTCGGCGTCACCGAGGTTGTCGAGGATGTCGCAGATCCAGCCGGCCAGCACTTCGCACTGGGCGACCTTGAAGCCACGGGTGGTGACGGCCGGGGTGCCGATGCGCAGGCCCGAGGTCACGAACGGCGATTGCGGGTCGTTCGGCACCGCGTTCTTGTTGACGGTGATGTGGGCACGGCCGAGGGCGGCGTCGGCATCTTTGCCGGTCAGGCCCTGACGGATCAGGCTGACCAGGAACAGGTGGTTGTCGGTCCCGCCGGACACTACATCGTAGCCACGTTTGATAAACACGCTGGCCATGGCCTTGGCGTTGTCGATCACTTGTTGCTGGTAGGCCTTGAAGCCTGGCTCCAGCGCTTCCTTGAAGCACACCGCTTTACCGGCGATGACGTGCATCAACGGGCCGCCCTGGGCGCCGGGGAATACCGCGGCGTTGAGCTTCTTCTCGATTTCTTCGTTGGACTTGGCCAGGATCAGCCCGCCACGCGGACCGCGCAGGGTCTTGTGGGTGGTGGTGGTGACCACGTCGGCATACGGCAGCGGGTTCGGGTACAGACCGGCAGCCACCAGACCCGCGACGTGGGCCATGTCGACGAACAGCAGCGCACCGACCTTGTCGGCGATCTGGCGGAAGCGCGGGAAGTCCAGGGTCTTGGAATAAGCGGAGAAGCCGGCAACGATCATCTTCGGCTTGCACTCGACGGCCAGACGCTCGACTTCGTCGTAATCGATCAGCCCGGTGTCGGTGTTGATTCCGTATTGCACCGCGTTGTACAGCTTGCCCGAGGACGACACTTTCGCGCCGTGGGTCAGGTGACCGCCGTGGGCCAGGCTCATGCCCAGAATGGTGTCGCCCGGCTGGATCAGCGCCAGGTACACGGCGCTGTTGGCCGAAGAACCGGAGTGCGGCTGGACGTTGGCGTAATCGGCGCCGAACAGTTGCTTGGCACGTTCGATGGCCAGCGCTTCGACTTTATCCACATGCTCGCAGCCACCGTAGTAGCGCTTGCCCGGATAACCTTCGGCGTACTTGTTGGTCAGGCCGCTGCCTTGCGCTTGCATCACGCGTTTGCTGGTGTAGTTTTCCGACGCGATCAGCTCGATGTGATCTTCCTGACGTTGCTCCTCGGCATTCATCGCCGCCAGCAGTGCATCGTCGTAACCCTGGATCTGGTCTTGCTTGCTGAACATCGCGTCTCTCCCAGCGGCGGCGGTGCGCCATTTTGTCTTGGTCAGGCACGCGGCTTGCGACGGTGCCCTTTGATGCGATGGTATGACCGGCGCAGACAGCTCAAATGCCTACGGACGCCACGCAAAGGTGCGTTTACGACATGGCGGGAAATGACTCGGAGAATGCATTCCCCTGTAGGAGCTGCCGAAGGCTGCGATCCTTTGACCTTGACGCTTAAAGATCAAAAGATCGCAGCCTTCGGCAGCTCCTACAGGGGATATGCGATCAAGTGGCGAATGCCGAGCAACAGGAGGAAATGCGCGGGATAGAGCGCGTACGCCCAGCGGCGCATAGGCAACGGATGGATAGAACTGGAGTGTCGCAACACGTACATCCCGAGCAATGGCGCCATCAGACACGCCGCGATGCCGAACACCGCCACGTAGTTGCCAAACGCCGCCGCTTCATACAGCACCTGCCACTGATTGCCCGCCAGACACACCAGCCCCGGCAGCAGGCCGAAGTACCAGGGGCGACGGAATACCAGCAGCAGCGCCAGCGGCAACAGCACACCGAAGAAACCGAACATCAGTCGCTCTGGGAACAGCACCGCGAGCAACAGACTCGCTGCGCCGAGCAGTCGCGATACCAACGCTCGATCCTGCCACCCTCGCGCCACCAGCAAACCGAGCGCCAGCGTGGGCATCACGTTCAAGGTGTCGGGATCAGGAATGTACAAGCGGTAGGGAATTTCACTCACCGCGCTGAACAGCAACAGCCAGCCCAGATAGCGCCACTCGGTCTGCTGCGCCCCGGCGCGGGCAAGATTCGCCGCCATCGCCAGGCAGAACCACGGGAATGCCATTCGCCCCGGAACATACAGCCAATCGGCGCTGATCCCGACATATCGCAGGTGATCGAGCAGCATGCTCAACAGCGCCAGCCACTTGAGCAAATCCAGCGCGCCGTCGCGTTTAGTCACGTGCATAATCGGGCCACAAACTGGTAATTTTCTGACAGCGACATCCCGTGTGCTCCCCGGAAGATCTTCGGTAAAGTGCGCACCCTCATTGACCACGAGCCTTCACAAGAGTCTCGACCACGGAAGCCGGCCATGACCGACAAGAGCCAACAATTCGCCAGCGACAACTACTCCGGTATCTGCCCTGAAGCCTGGGCTGCCATGGAACAGGCCAACCACGGCCACCAGCGCGCTTATGGCGACGATGAATGGACCGCACGCGCGTCCGACGATTTCCGCAAACTGTTCGAAACCGACTGCGAAGTGTTCTTCGCCTTTAACGGCACCGCCGCCAACTCGCTGGCGCTGTCGTCGCTGTGCCAGAGTTACCACAGCGTGATCTGCTCGGAAACCGCCCACGTCGAAACCGACGAATGCGGCGCACCGGAATTCTTCTCCAACGGCTCGAAACTGCTGATCGCCGGCACTGAAAACGGCAAGATCACCCCGCAGTCGATCCGTGAAGTCGCGCTCAAGCGCCAGGACATTCATTACCCGAAACCGCGCGTGGTGACCCTGACCCAAGCCACCGAAGTCGGCAGCGTCTACACCCCGGAAGAAGTCCGCGCCATCAGTGCCACCTGCAAGGAACTGGGCCTGCACCTGCACATGGACGGCGCGCGTTTCTCCAACGCCTGCGCGTTCCTCGGCTGCTCGCCAGCCGATCTGACCTGGAAGGCCGGCGTCGATGTGTTGTGCTTCGGCGGCACCAAGAACGGCATGGCGGTAGGTGAAGCGATCCTGTTTTTCAACCACAAACTGGCCGAAGACTTCGACTACCGCTGCAAGCAGGCCGGGCAACTGGCGTCGAAGATGCGCTTCCTGTCGGCGCCGTGGGTCGGCATCCTCGAAAATGACGCCTGGCTCAAATACGCCCGCCACGCCAACCACTGCGCGCAGCTGCTGGCTGAACTGGTCAGCGACATCCCCGGCGTCGAACTGATGTTCCCGGTGCAGGCCAACGGCGTGTTCCTGCAACTCTCCGAGCCGGCCATCGCCGCCCTGACTGCAAAGAACTGGCGCTTCTACACCTTCATCGGCAAGGGCGGCGCACGTTTCATGTGCTCGTGGGACACCGAAGAAGAGCGCGTACGCGAACTGGCCCGCGACATCCGCGAGGTCATGTCGGCCTGATTCCTTGGCGAATGAACGCATGGATGAGGGGGTTTCCTGTGATGAGGTGATCCCCTGTGGCGAGGGGATTTATCCCCGATCGGCTGCGCAGCAGTCGTAAATCCTGAGAACGCGGTCTTACTGGTAGATCGCGTTCATATGTTTTGGGGCTGCTGCGCAACCCATCGGGGATAAATCCCCTCACCACAAATCATCTCCGCCCATCGCTATCGCGACAGCTGCTTGGTCTACATTGTCTGTCGAGCCTCCGCTCACATAACAATAAGCAGGAGCATCGGCATGTCGTTACAAGGCAAAACCCTGTTCATCACCGGCGCCAGCCGTGGCATTGGCCGTGAGATCGCGCTGCGGGCCGCGAAGGACGGGGCCAATATCGTCATCGCCGCCAAAAGCGCCGAACCCCACGCCAAGTTACCCGGCACCATTCACAGTGTCGCGGCGGAAGTCGAAGCCGTCGGTGGTCAAGCGTTGGCGCTGCAACTGGATGTGCGTGATGACGACGCCGTCCGCCAGGCGCTGGCCCGGGCCAGCGAGCATTTCGGCGGCATTGATGCGCTGGTGAACAACGCCGGGGCCATCAAACTCACCGGTGTGCAACACATCGAACTCAAGCGCTTCGACCTCATGCACCAGATCAACACCCGCGCCGTGCTGCTGTGCAGCCAGGCGGCCCTGCCCTATCTGAAAAAGTCCGCCGGGCACATTCTCAACCTGTCACCGCCGCTGAATCTGGCGAGCAAGTGGTTCGCCCAGTTCAGCCCTTACACGGTGACCAAGTACGGCATGAGCATGCTGACGGTGGGCATGAGCGAGGAATTTGCCAGTTACGGGATCAGCGTCAATTCGCTGTGGCCGCAGACGATGATTGCCACGGCGGCGATCGAGTTTCAGCTGGGCAATCGGGAGTCGTTCAAACAGGCGCGCACGCCAGCGATCATGGCGGATGCGGCGCATGTGATTTTGCGCAGCCGTCAACGGCAGATCACGGGGCGCTTGCTCATTGATGAGGAGATTTTGCGAGAAAGCGGTGTGACCGAGTTCGATCATTACCGCTTCGAACCGGACAGCGACGCAGCACTGATGCCTGACCTTTTCGTCAATTGAAACACTGCCCCCTGTAGGAGCTGCCGAAGGCTGCGATCTTTTGATCCTGTTTTTAAGATCAAGATCAAAAGATCGCAGCCTTCGGCAGCTCCTACAGGGGTAATTTCGTCAGAATTCGATACGCACGTCGCCTTTAGGCACGCTGCAGCACGACAAGATAAATCCTTCCGCCTCGTCGTCTTCGGTAATCCCGCCGTTGTGCTCCATCTCCACCTCGCCCCCTAGCTTCAGCACCTTGCACGTCCCGCAAATCCCCATGCCGCAGGCTTTCGGAATCATCAGCCCCAGCTTGGCTGCCGCCGCATGCACGGTTTCACCCGGTGCCACACGAATACTTTTGCCGGACGCGGTGAATTCGACCTGATGCAGATCCGCCGCATCGATTTCCGGCGCATCGGCGGCCTGTTCGGCTTGTTCCACCGCGTCGGCGCGGGCTTCCGGTGGCGTGGCGCCGAAGGATTCCTCGTGATAACGCGACATATCGTAACCGGAGGCTTCGAGCAGGCGCTTGACCGCGGTCATGTACGGCGTCGGGCCGCAGCAGAACACTTCGCGCTCTAAAAAGTCAGGAACCATCAGCTCCAGCATCTTGTGATTCAGATAGCCGCGATAGCCGGCCCACGGCTCGCCCAGCCCGTGCTTCTCGCAGATCAGGTGCAGGCTGAAGTTGTCGATGCGCGACGCCATGTGTTCCAACTCGCGGTGGTAAATGATGTCTTTCGGCGAACGGGCGCTGTGGATAAACGTCATGTCGACGTTGGCGTTGGTGTCGTAAAACCAGCGCGCCATCGACATGCATGGGGTGATCCCCACGCCGCCGCTGAGATACAGCACTTTCGGGCTCGGGAAGTCGATGGCGTTGAACAGCCCCACCGGCCCGTGCACCGCCAGCTCCTGGCCTTCGTGAAGGGTGTCGTGCAGCCAGTTGGAGACCTTGCCGCCCGGCACGCGCTTGATGGTTACCGAGAAGCTGTACGGCACCGACGGCGAACTGGAAATGGTGTACGAACGCATGATCGGCTGGCCGTCGATTTCCAGCTCCAGGGTCACGAACTGCCCGGGCTTGAAGAAGAACAGGATCGGCTGGTCGGCCATGAAGCAGAAGGTGCGCACGTCCCAGGTTTCCTGGATGACTTTGACGCAACGGACGATGTGTCGGCCATTGGCCCAGGTCTGGGTGGTGACCGGATTCAGGAAGCTGTTGGACATGCTGTTCTCCACGGCCGACTGTCGGCCTTCATGTGGCGATTCTGCGTATAGCGTGAACCGCCCGTTTACCTATCCGCGACATCGGCATACTTATCGCGACCAGCCCCCAACCACCGGGGGTTGCGCGTCGGGAACAGATTGCACCATGTCGCCCATGGATAAGGTTCACGGCAGCGCCGGCCCCACACTCGCCTCACACCAAGACGAATCCTTTACACCTTGCGTAGCACCCCTGATCAGCCACTTTTCATCGGCCACACAGAATGGCCTCGAGGATCACATCGATGGACGTCACCGCAAAAATCAGCCTGGGCGATCCGCTGGAACCCGCACGCAAGGCCACCGCACAGATGCTGCAAGAGCGCGAGCGCACCTTTTCGCTGCCGCAACCGTTCTACAGCGATGAGCGTCTGTTCGATATCGACATGCAGGAGATCTTCCAGAAAGAGTGGTTGATCGCCGGCATGACCTGCGAGATCCCGGCCAAGGGCAACTACCTGACCCTGCAGGTCGGCAAGAACCCGATCATCGTCATCCGTGGCGCTGACGGCGTAGTCCACGCCTTCCACAACGTCTGCCGCCACCGTGGCTCGCGCCTGTGCACCAGTGAAAAAGGCAAGGTCGCCAAACTGGTCTGCCACTACCACCAGTGGACCTACGAGCTGGACGGCCGCCTGCTGTTCGCCGGCACCGAAATGGGCGCCGACTTCGACATGAAGCAATACGGCCTCAAACCGGTGAACGTGAAGACCGCCGGCGGCTACATCTTCATCAGCCTGGCGGACAATCCGCCGGCCATCGATGACTTCCTGTCGACGCTGAACCACTACATGGAACCGTACGACATGGAGAACACCAAGGTGGCGATCACCACCACCTTGATGGAAAAGGCCAACTGGAAACTGGTGCTGGAAAACAACCGCGAGTGCTACCACTGCAACGCGTCGCACCCGGAACTGCTGAAAACCCTGCTGGAATGGGACGACGTCACCGACCCGCGTGCCGATCAGGCGTTCAAGGATCACGTCGCCGCCTCCGCCGCGGCGTGGGAAGCCGAGAAGATCCCTTACGCCCACGCCAGCTTCGGCCTGCGCAACCGTATCGTGCGCATGCCGCTGCTCAAGGGCACCGTGTCGATGACCCTCGACGGCAAACAGGGCTGCGCCAAACTGATGGGCCGGATCAAGAACCCGGACCTCGGCTCGATGCGCATCCTGCACCTGCCACACTCGTGGAACCACTGCATGGGCGACCACATCATCGTCTTCACCGTGTGGCCGATCAGCGCCCAGGAAACCATGGTCACCACCAAATGGCTGGTGCACAAGGACGCGGTGGAAGGTGTGGATTACGACGTCGAGCGTATGCGCCAGGTGTGGGACGCGACCAACGATCAGGACCGCCGTCTGGCCGAAGAAAACCAGCGCGGGATCAACTCCACCGCGTATCAGCCGGGGCCGTACTCCAAGACTTATGAGTTCGGCGTGGTCAACTTCGTCGACTGGTACAGCGAGCGGATGCTGAGCAACCTCGGCGCCGAGCCTGCGCCGTACCTCAAAGGCGTGCCGGTTCAGGGTTGAAAATCGCCAGTGCCGACAATAAAAAACCGCGAGCACGCTCGCGGTTTTTTTATTGCAGCCGTGGCACCGTTACCAGTTCCAGGATCTGATGATGCTCTGCGCCGCCTCGAAGATATTGTTCACATCAGCGGCACTCGGCGGACGTTTATAGTCCGGGTCGATTTTTCTTTGCAGCGCATCGTACAAACCATCGATCTTTTCTTCGGTTCGTTTCTTGTCGCGAAGTCGAAGAGCATCGAGCTTTGCTTTATTTGCATCAAGCGCCCGATTTTCTTCAAGATTGATTGCGCGACACCACTCGCCTTCAATCGGATCGATAAACGGCGGTGGCCCGATGGGTTTAAATGGTTTGATCATTAAACACCTCACAGACCATAAAATGGCTTCAGGAGAACCAGCCTCCAATCCAACTGACGACCGAATTGAAAGTATTGGTAATTTTCTCCCAGACATTCTTCAGCCAACTGAGGATCTTCTGGCCAATCTCGATAAAGAAGTCACCGATCTTGTTGAGTACGCCATTGAAGAGATTGCCAAAGTTTTCCATAAAACCAATAACCGCATCGGCACTGGCCGGAAATTTGTCAACTTCATTGATGGCCGCGTCGTAGATTTTGTCGATTCGCTCTTCGGCAGCCTTCTGGTCACGTTTACGCAGTTCCTCAAGTTTTTCCTTGTAGGACTTGGTATCGGTCGACCCGGAATTCTGGAAAGCTTCGGTGGCTTTCACCAGCCCTTTTTCCGATTGATTCGACTGTCCTTCTCCTGCTTCCCTGGCTTCTTTTTCCAGCCTTTTCACACCTGGATCATTGGCGCCATTGCTCAGATAAAGGCTGCGCAGGTGAATCTGTTGCAGGCGTGGCGAAGCCATCAGTACGCCTCGTGCCGCACCCGACGAGCGTTTCTTGGCATGAACGCGCATTTCGTTCAGCAGTTCGACATAAGCCTCTTTCGACGGAGGAACGGCCGCTTCGGCGACCGACTTGACTTTGGACTTGGCTGCTTCAGACATTTTGGAACTCCTTGTAGTGTTGTATTTATCGCACTTGGTGTTGTGCCCCGGCAGACAAATGCTGCTGATAAAACCGGCAGGCAGCACTCGTCAAAAAACATACTCCGCCCATGCAATTGCTCGTTGTCTTTTTAATTCCGGCAATTATCAAACAGCATCCCACATGAAATACGCGCGAATTAAACAGCTTTCGCAGCGCCATCCCGAAATGGATTAATCACAAAGTAGGGTTTCTTGATAAAAAGCCAATAAATTGACTAAAAGTACTCCATTACAAAAAAATCCTGCATTGAACCCGACGGAATTTATTGCTGAACAATTTTTTCAATTTCTCACGTGCGGCCAAGTAAAGTCGCAGCCACCGTACCTGTCAAACTTGCCAATAGAACTATCGGAAACTGCTTCTATTTTGATTCGGCATATACCGACAACCAAACCCTTAACTAGCCAGCACAAGCGGCGTTAAGATTTTTAATATTTTCAATGCATGAAAAGGCCTGCGGTACAGATACCGCAGGCGCCCGGTCACGTGGATGACCACCTCACACTGCCGTCCTCGCCAATAAACTCCTCGAAAATCTCCTCCCCCACCAACCTGATTTTCGCGTACCCGTTCAAAACCCTTAGCGGATAGTCCGGATCCTTCGCATCCTGCGTCTCCGAAAACAGTATCCGTGAATGCCCGTTCAGCTCGCTGGTGGTGCCATAGGGAATCGCCCCGTGCCCGGCGCAGCGCGCATGCAGCCCCCCCTGTTGCGCGTAGACGATGCCGTTGTGCAGATGCCCCCAGTACCAGTAATCCGGCTCGCGCCCCAATGCATCGCACACCGGTTGATACAGCGCGGTCTTGTTATGCCCGGTGATGTCGAAGCCCTGATGATGGCTGAGCACCATCAGTTTTTTGCGTTTGGGCAGCGCCTTCATCCAGGCGATCTGCGGCTCGTTCAGCGTGCCGTCCATGTACAGGTTCATCACGTCCGAGGCATAGGCCGTGTCCAGCCCGACAATCAGCCAGTCGTCATTGATCAGGGCAAAGTAACTGGTGCCCTGCTGCCCGGGAAAACGCGCGGCCAGTTCCTTGAAATAACCATGGGCGCCGCTGTACATCTCGTGATTGGAGTTGAGGGTGAACGAGCCGTGGGTGCCCATCGGCCAGCCGGCCATGTCGGTGTCTTCCTGGGAATGTGTACCGGCGTAATAGACATCCCCCAAGTGAATGGTGAAATCGGCATTGGCCAGTTGCATCTGGTTGGCCACCGACACCGCTGGCGCATGGCTGTTGAACGGCCCGGTGCCCCAGTCGCCGGCAATTGCCAGCGTCACTTTGCGGTCCATTTGCACCAGCGCAGGATCAGTGCCGAAGGTCGCGTGATGACGCAGGTTTTCGATCCACTTGAGCAGCGCCTCGCTCCACAACAGATCCAGCAGCTCCCACTTGCGACATCCCAACAGCGTGCCGTCCTTGAGTACCGTGGTCTGCAATTGATCGGGTGATTGCGGCAACGGCGTGGCATTGCCGATGCGCAGGATCGACAAACCGTGGGACAGTTCCCAGGGTACGCTCGGCTCGTCGTCCGGCAACTCGCCGTTTTTCAGCACGTACTGCGCCTGATCGTGACCACGCTGGAGCAACTTGATAATGGCCTCGAACTCCTTCGGTTCAAGTTCGCTGATGAGCTTCATCCAGGCCATTTCCATGCGCGTGAACAACCCGTGAATGCGCACTTTGACCTTGTCGTATTCGTGTTTCAGATGACCGACCGCTGACATGGCGTAATCCTCTATCCGTAAGGGCTCACAGGGTTTTCATGAATTCGATCAGCGCACGCTTGTCGGCGTCCGACAGCTGCGTGCCATACAAGTGACCGGTGTTGTGGTTACCCTCCAGCCGGGTGTCGTATTTGAAGTCGGCCGAGGCTTTGGCTTGCGCGCCGCTGGTGACGAACCCGACATTGATCGGGTCGTAGACGTCGGAGCCGGTGATGAACACCTGCGGACGTTTTTCCGGCGGTTGCAGCAGATCCCACAAGGTCGGCACCGAACCGTTGTGCAGGTACGGCGCGCGCAGCCAGATGCCGTCGGTCGGCGTGTTGCTGTAGCTCTGGGTCTTGCGATACGCGCCGAAATCGAACGGCGGTTTCTTGAAGGTGTGGAATGCGTTCACCAGACCGGTGGTGAACGAGTCCAGCCGATGGGGGTCGGTGCCCAGTTGATCGATGTTGGTGGTCACTTGCCCGGTGTCGGCACGTCCGAAGTCGTGACACGCGGCGCAATTGGCTTCCCAGATCGGTTTGCCCTGGGCGACTTTCGCCTGATCCAGTGCCCACGGCCACGCCGGCGCCTTGTGCCCGAGCAGCCAGTTGGTCACCCGGTTGAAGCTCGGCGGCAGCACCGACTCCGGCGTCGCGCCCACGGCCATCGCGGCGGCGTAGTTGCGTTCGTGGATCTTGTTGTTATTGCCGTCCCAGTGCAGGTACATCGATTCCCGCGGTTTCTGGTTCCACACTTGCGGCAGGTCGACGGTGCCGATGGTCGAGTCATCCGGGAAGCCGAACACCACCATTTTCGTCGGGTTGAAGGTGTCGGTGCGGCCCGGGCCTTGTTGCGGCCGCAGCTTCTGCCAGGCGTAGGCCTGCTTCTGTTTGAGCAAGGCGCTTTTCGCCATCGGGATGATCAGGTAGCGGTTGTAAAGCTTCTCGAAAAAACCCAGTTGGAATTTGCTGTTGATCGCCGCCATCACCGCGTCGGTGGTGAATTTCGGATCGCTGGCGCAATCGTAGGCGTACCACTGGAAGGCTTGCAGTTGCAGGGTGTTGGCCGGCGCACTCGGCACATTGACCGCGACGTCGCTGGCATTGGCCCGATAGGAACCGGTGTGGCACAGCGCGCAGTTCGGCTCCACGGTCGGGTAGCCGATCTGCCGCTTGGCCATGCCGATCGGCAGATCCTTGCCGTTCTCATAGAGAAAGCCGAAGACTTCCCAGCCGCCGGGTTTGGGCATTTTTTCCGGGCACATCTGCGGCAGCACGGCGAACAGGTAATACGGGATGCGCGCTTCGATCCCCAGGCCGATGGCGGCGTATTTGTAGTGGTCTTCATCGGAGGCGTATTCCTGCTCCGGCACCACCCGCAGCATCTGGTACCAGGTTTCGTAACCGATGAAACCCAGCACGGCCAGCACGACCAGCGTGCCGACCTTGAAGCCGTGGCTCTGCCATTGCCGCGCCCACGCCGCACGCCACTCGCGCCAACCATCGCAGAGCAGCGCCCATGGCCGGTTCGCCGGTGCAGTGCCGAGGTACAGCAGAATGCCGAGGATCAGGAAGAAGCTCAGATCGCCCAGCAACATCGGCACAAACACCGAGCCCTGGATGCTGGTGTTGATCAGGTAGATCCAGAACACCACGGCGATCAGCCGCGTCAGCACGCACAACCAGGAATGCACCACGTAACGCGGCGCGTTGAAGCCCGACGGCATGTAAAACACGCTGATGCCCACCAGCAGCATCCCGGCGTTTTCCAGCCACGGGTCAGACAGTTGCGGCGGCAGACCGACCACCGATGTCAGCAACCCCGGCGCGAACAGCGCCGGGATGGCGAACACCATGTTCATCGCAATGCCGAGCCAGATGAAGCGTTGAAACCAGCGGATGTAGCTGTCCATATCATCCATTTCCTTGTGCAGACTTGAGAAAGAAATCCACTGCTTGATCGGCCTTGGTGGCGAGGGAGCTTGCTCCCGCCGGGCTGCGAAGCGGCCCTAAAACCTGCGAATGCGGTTTTCCTGCAACACCGCATCTGCCGGGTTTACGACTGCTGCGCAGCCGAGCGGGAGCAAGCTCCCTCGCTACAGGGACTTCATCAACCGAGGGCAGTTTTCTCCAGGTGTTCAAGGATGATCGGATACACATCCACCACCGCGTTCTTGCCGAACATGCAATCGATGTGGCCATAGCCCGGCACTACATGCCGGCTGTAGCGCTCCGGCCCGTGGACTTCGCACACTCGCTGGTAAGTCTTGAGGGTGCTTTCCGGCAGGTAACACTGGTTCTCCGCGCCGCTGATAAAGCAGATCGGCATCGTCAGCCGATCGAAGTGCGGCATGTACACATCGTTGCCTTTGAAATCCACCAGATGCCCTTTGCGCACGATCAGCGCCAGGTGCTCGAAGGTCTCGATGTTCGACTCGCCGAACAGCTCGTGCAGGTTGTCGTGCAGGGTTTCGTTGAGGGTGTCGTGGCGATACAGCGAGGCGTACATGAAGGTGATGCGGTGACACACCGGGTTGGTGCAATAACCCTGCGCCTCGATCCGCGCGTAGCCATTCAGCGCCTTGTCGTAGAGTTTGTTGAACCAGTTCTCCTTGCTGTCGGCGTAGGCGGTCATCGATTTGATACCGATCGCATCGAGCATTCCCGGCAGGTGCAGTCCGGCCTTCAACCCGGTCGCGGTGGCAACCACGGTGTCAGCGGCAATCTGCGAGCAGACCACCGAGCGTACGCCTTGCAACCCGGCCAGCAGCGACATGAAGAACGTCGTTGCGCCATAGCAATGCACCACGCACTGCACGTCTTTGGCGCCGGTTTGCTGCTGAATCTGTGCGATGGCCGCCTTGAAGTCGTACTGGGCGATCTGGTCGCCGTTCCATTCCTTCTTGCTCGCCGGCAACAGAATGCTCACGCGGAAGTCCAGCAGCCACACGTCATAATCGTGTTTGCACAGATACTCCAACAGGTTGGTCTGGATGGTGTCGGTGGAGAAGATGTTCGAACCGACGCCCAGGCCATGCACCAGCATCACCGGGCCTTTGCTCCCGGCCTGATAACGGCTCAGGCGCAGCTCGACGCCGTCCTCGGTGGGGAAGAAATGCACCGCCGGGGTCGGCGCATCCAGCGGCCGTTTCAGCCGCGGCGGCGCGTCGGGGTTGAAGTATTTGTCACCGGCGAAGACCCCGCCGTAACTCTCCCAGAGGATCCCGGCGAAGAACTTGCCGAAGCGTGCCAGGCCTTCGATGCGCTCGCGCTCGTTGCGCGCGTTGAGCACTTTCATGGTGGTCATCTGCTTGGCGAAATCGGTCGGATGAATGTGCATCACCCCGGAGCCGATCACCTCGCCCGACTTGTCCGGCCCGCGATACAGCGTCACGTACAGGGTGCTGGTGTCGTGCCAGATGTTCAGCACGCCGTTGTCTTCCGGCACAGTCTTGAAGGCGCTGAAGAAATAGTCGTTGCCGTCCTCGGCGCTCAGTTTCATGTCGTATTTCATGTGCCGCGTGTCGACCTGCTGCTCGAATTGTTCGAACAAGTTGAACACCCCGTTGCTGGCGGTCAGCGGTTGTGGCGACAGTGCCGGAGCGTTGACCGTGCCGACGATGGTCGCGGCGTGTTCCGGTTCCTTGATCATCCGATTGAGGTCGTTGGCGGTGATGGTCAGGGTGAAGTCGATCGGCGAGTTGTCTGCCTCGCCGCGTTTGGCCGCCGCTTCATAGACTTTCAGATCGGTGCTTTGCGCGGCGGTGAAGGCCCGGGAGAAATAGCCCTTCATGGTTTCGGTGAACTGCACGCCGAGGGTCGGCGGCGCCACTTGTTTGCGCGGTGCCGACGGCAGCGTGTAGTCGATCTGCCAACCGCGGTCGGCGGCGAGCAGGCCCATGTTGCGCTCGCTCACGGCGGAGATGGTCAGCAGCGGATTGACCGCCAGCGAGGTCGGGATCACCGCGCCATCGGTCACGTACAGGTTGGCGTAGACATCGGTGCCGGCCGCGCCGCTGAACACCTGGCCCTTGTGATTGACCACGCCTTGCCCGGCGTCCTCGCCCATCACGCAACCGCCCAGCGGATGCACCGAGACGATGCTGTGCTTGAGCAGTTTGGTCCAGATCGGATTCTCGACCCAGATCCCGCCCAAAGCCTTGGTGCTCTGGTACAGGCGTTCGTTGCCGAGCTTGAAGTTTTCCTGTTCGCCGACGCCCGGCCAGTCGATACGCAACTGGTCCTTGTTGTCGAGAATCATCCGTCCCTGGCCGCTGTCGTGGCTCATGATCAGGTAGGTCTGCATGTTGTGCAGCGCGCCGTAATAGGGTCCGCGCAGGAAGCTCTCGGCCTCGCGTTCCTTGTAGCCAAGCTTGCCGCTGAAACTCTCGTCGGTGGGCTTGCCGATCAATTCGGCGAACCCGGCCATGGCCGGCACCATCGGCCGGCCGAGGGCGCCGGGGATCGAGCCTTCCTCGATGACCATGCGGCTGCGCCAGTCACCTTCGGTGCGCATGTCGATGACCGAGGTGATGCACGGGCCGACCGGGTGCAGTTCCTTGGCCGGATGCGCGCCGAAGCCGATGCCATTGATGGTCTGTTCACAGTTGTGGCCGAAACCGAGGATGTCGCCGTTGCCGCTCATGTTCTCGCCGAGCTGGCCGGACATCACCAGGCCCTTGTCCCGCGAACGCAGGAGAATCTCGGTGGAGCCGAGGGTGCCGGCGGAGACCACGACGATATCGGCCTTCACAAACAACGTCGGCGCGTCGAATTTCTCCCGACCGCTGTCGAGGTACTGGAAGTGCACAATCCAGCCATCGCCGTCGCGTTCCAGATGACGCACCTCGGCCTGACAGAAAATCTCCGCGCCGTGGTTCCAGGCATCCGGCAGATAGTTCATCAGCGTGGTGTTCTTGGCCTTGTTGTTACAGCCCGAGACACAGTCGCCACACTGGTTGCACGGTAGCTGTTCGACGCCGACGTGATTGAGGTTGTTCGGCAGTTTGTCGAAGGTCACGTTGATCGGTGGCTTGTAGAAGTGCGCGCCTTGCTTGAGGTAGTCCGCAGACTTCTTGTTGGCGTCGAGCTTGGGCAGATGGGGTGAAGTGTCCGGATAAGGATTGGGCTTGAGCATTTCCCGGGCACGGGCATAGCCGTCCTTGAGCAAGGTATCGCGGTGTTCCCGCACAGCCAACGGCCAGCGCGGGTCGTCGAATACGCCGGGCTCAGGTTCCAGGGCCACGTTGGCATTGATCAGCGACGTACCGCCGAGGCCACAACCGACCACCACGTTCTGCTGGGCGTTGACGTGCAGATCGAACAGCCCGGTGCGCGAACCGATATGACCATCCGGGTCATGCACCTGCAGCTCTTCGGTGGCGGCAATCATGGTGTTGGGGTATTCGCCAGGCTGGATTTCCCGTCCGCGCTCGAGCAGGCACACCTGCTTGCCGGCCCGGGACAGGCGCGACGCAGCAATGCCGCCGCCATAGCCGGAGCCGATGACGATCACGTCGTAATGTTCCTTGATCTCGCTGATGGGCGTTGCGATGCGTGTCATGAGGGTGTTCCTCTCTCAGGCAGATGGGGCAACTCTGCGGTTGCCTGCAATCAATGGGCGAACGGGCACCTGGCCTCCGGGGCGAGCCCGGCGACAGCACAGCGTTTGGAACAGAAGGGTCGCTACAGACGAGCGTGTTGATTGGCCGCACGACGTAACGTGCGTTTGCGTGGCGAGGGGGTCAGACGATTCGGGCGGCTATCCATCATGCGTTCTCCCAGAACCTGATGTGGATAAGTGACGGCTATCCTTATGCCATTGCAGTGAAGACAGCGCCGGAATCGAAGTCAAGGCGACGCCTTAGAACTGTATGAAATGTGATCAATTGCCATTTGGACTATGACCGGCGGGGCTTGCAGGGTTCGACGAACAAGTTATCCACACAGCCACCCACAGCAAATGGGGGTAACTGTGCAAGAAAGGAAAAATAAGTGGCTGATTTGTGGAGAAAAATCGTGACTTATCCAGAAGTACGGTTTGCAGGACGAATTGGTTGTTTTTTGAACACATCCTTGCAAGCCACGTATTGCATGGCCTGCAGAGGATGGCGAACACCTTATCCACAGAAGCGCCAACAGACTCAGGGGGTAACTTTGCCTGCGCTGTGGAAAAGCGCTGCAGGCCGCGAATAATCGCGGTTTGCGCTGGAACTGTTCATTGGCAAAGCGCAATTGATCAGTTTTTGATCATTCGCGTGCAAGGCACGTTTTATAAGGGCCGCAGCGGATAGCGAACATCTTATCCACAGAAGCGCCAACAGAGATTGGGGGCAACTTGTGCCCTTATCCAAGGAGAAAAGCCCGGAAAAACCGTGACTTAGGCTGGTTGTTTTTTGATCTGAGGTCTGCAGGGCTTGATTGGCGTGGGGTGCAGGGATGGGCGAACACGTTATCCACAGATCCGCCAACAGGGATTGTGGGTAAACAACACAATATTGTCGAACTGCACATTCCAGTAGGAGCTGCGGCACGCTGCAATCTTTTGATCTTGATTTCAAAGATCAAAAGATTGCAGCGTGCCGCAGCTCCTACATGGGATTTGTGGGCGTGTCAGCGGACGACGCCTTCTTCGATCAGCAGTTTGAGGATCGCTTCAGCGCCAGCCTGTGCGGTGACGCCTTTGAGCACCTGCCCACCGCCACCACTGGCCTTGGCCGTCGCGGCTTTCATCCGGTCGGCACCGCTCTTGGCCTTGATCACTTTCAAGCGCTTCGGCCGAGGCTTGGCCGGTTGCAGGGTGGCGACCGCCAGCAGTTCATCGTCCAGCACCTCCACGTCTTCGGCGTTCAACACGCCGCGGCGCGCAGGGCCGTACGCGCTTTGCCGAGGTTTCGGCGCAGCGTTATCCACAGTCGCGAGAAACGGCAGCTTCACCTTCAACCGCCGCCGCTGCCCGCGCGGCAAGGCTTGCAGCACCAACGCCGAACCGTCGTTGATCGATTCGACCTGCGCCAGCCCCACCACCAGTGGCCAGCCCAGTCCTTCAGCGAGCAGAAACGGCAGCATGCCCGAGCCTTCGCCGGTTTCCGCCTGACTGCCGGTCAGCACCACCTGTGCACCTGCCTCGCGCAAATATGCCGTCAACGCCGGCAAGGCATCGGCGCCAGCAGGTTGTTCGAGCACGTGCATCTGTTCCAGGCCCATGCCCAGATAGGCGCGCAGTGCCGGTTCGGCGACATCCCCGGCATGCAGCACTTGCAGGTTATCCCCAGCCAGTTGCAGGCCCAGTTCCACGGCGCGCGCATCCTGTTCGGCGCGGCGTGGCCGGCCCGAGGTCGGATGGGCGCCGATGGAGACCAGGCTGATGACATTGGTGTTCATAACTGTGTCCTTCCCTTAAGCCGCATCGCGCTTGGCGTCGTTGCGGTAAGCCGCTACCGCCGCGATCAAGGCTTGAAGAATCTCCGCGCTCTCGCCGATCACCGACAGGTCGGCGCGTTTGATCATGTCGCAACCCGGGTCGAGGTTGATCGCCACCACCTTGTCGCAGGCACCGATGCCCTGCAGGTGCTGGATCGCCCCGGAGATACCCACAGCCACGTAAACCCGTGCTGTGACCCAGGTGCCGGACGCACCAACCTGACGGTCGCGCGCCATGAAGCCATCGTCTACTGCCACCCGCGAGGCGCCTTCGGTGGCGCCGAGCGCCGCAGCCGTCTCGTGGAACAGCGCCCAGTCCTTGACCCCGTTGCCGCCGGAGAAGATGAACTCCGCTTCGGCCATCGGGATTGCCGCCGGATCCACCGCCACGGCCCCCAGATCTTCGATCCGCGACAGGCTGCGCGCCACCGTTGTGGATAACTCCACTGGCAGGGCTTCGTGCCGGGTTTCGCTGACCGGTTCGGCGCATTCGGCCGAGGCCAGAATCAAGCGTGCGACCGGACGGGCAAGGTCTTGCAAACCCGCACCGGCGCGGCCGATGCATTCCTGATCCTTGACCTGCCACACCCGCGTCGCCGGGCGCTCGCCCAGTGCAGCGGCAAAACGGCGGCCGAGCTCGCCGCCACCGCTGCGGCTGTCCGGCAGCAGCCAGTGGCGAGGATTGAACTGGTTATCCACAGCGCGCAAACCTTGCACCCGTTGCTCCGGTGCATAACCGCTGAACTCATCGCCCTCGAGCACCAGCAAGCGATCGACGCCCGCCGTGGCGAAGGCGTTTTCCTTGTGCTCGCCGAACACCACCGCCAGCACTGCGCCGTCCTTGCCGGCCAGTTGATGCGCAAGGCCCAGCAGGTCGCGGTCGTGGCTGCTCAGGCGGCCGCCGACCATGTCCGGCACCACGCTGATGTAGAACGCCGGGGCCGCGACCTGATGCAGCGGCAACTGCACTTCAACCGTGGCCGAGCGTTTGACCGCCCCGCCTTGCTGCGCGCCGCTACGGTCGATGCGTTTGATGCCGTTGGGGCCGATGAAGCCGATGCCGTGCAGATTCTTGCGAATGACGCCGTTGGGGCCCATCCAGCTGTGTTGCGCCGGTTGCATCGCCGCGTGCAGCGGGTGCAGGCGGTTACGGGCAATCCATTCGGCGCGCGGGTCGCGGCGGATAATGTCGCTCATCAGTGGGCCTCCGCAGGTTCACGTTTGGCCGGTGCAGTCGGCTTGCCTGGCGCGGCGTCTTCGAGCAGCGCATCGGCCACCAGTTCGGCGATGTCCTTGATCATCGGACGCGGTTCGACCACGCCTTCGAGCATCGCCGTGCACTGTGGACAACCCACGGCCACCAGCTCGGCGCCGGTCTCGCGGATGTCTTCCATGCGCATGTCGGGAATCCGCTGCTTGCCCGGAATGTCGGTGATTGGCGCGCCGCCACCGCCGCCGCAGCAGCGCGAGCGGAAGCCGGAACGTTGCATCTCTTTGACCTCGATGCCGAGGGCACGCAGCACTTCACGCGGCGCCTCGTACTCGCCGTTGTAACGGCCGAGGTAGCACGGGTCGTGATAGGTCACGCTGTTACCTTTGTGCTGACCGAGGTTCAGCGCGCCGGCCTGAATGATTTCCGCCATGTAGGTGCTGTGGTGCTGCACCAGGTAGTGGCCGTCGAAGGCACCGTATTCGTTTTTCAGCACATGGAAGCTGTGCGGATCGCAGGTGACGATGCGGTTGAAACTGTACTTGCCCAGGGTCTGGATATTGCGTTTGGCGAGCAACTGGAAGGTCGCTTCGTCGCCCAGCCGACGGGCCACGTCACCGCTGTCACGCTCTTCCAGGCCGAGCACGGCAAAGTCGATTTTGGCTGCTTTCAGCACTTTGACGAACGCGCGCAAGGTGCGCTGGTTGCGCATGTCGAAGGCGCCGTCACCGACCCAGAACAGCACGTCAGTGGATTTCTTTTCGCTGAGCAGATTGAGGTTCAGATCCGCCGCCCAGTTCATCCGCCCGCCCGGGGCGAAACCGCCGGGGTTGTCGGTGGCGATCAGGTTTTCCAGAACCTCGGCGCCCTTGTTCGGGGTGGCGCCTTTTTCCAGAGTCAGGTGGCGACGCATGTCGACGATGGCGTCGACGTGCTCGATCATCATCGGGCATTCCTCGACGCAGGCGCGGCAGGTGGTGCACGACCACAGGGTCTCGGCATCGACCAGACCGTTGACGATCGGTTGATGCGGATTGCCGCTGTGCTCACCAATTGGCTTGCCGGGATACGGGCTACCGGCGAACTTGGCGTCAGTGCCGCCGGCGAGGCCGACGACCATGTCCTGAATCAGCTTTTTCGGGTTCAGCGGCTGGCCGGCAGCGAACGCCGGGCACGCGGCTTCGCACTTGCCGCACTGCACGCAGGCGTCAAAACCGAGCAACTGGTTCCAGGTGAAATCCTTGGGTTTTTCCACGCCCAGTGGCGCGCTTGGATCGTTGAGATCCAGCGGTTTCAAACCGGTGGAACGGCCACCGCCAAAGCGTTCGGCGCGACGGTGCCAGGCCAGGTGCAGGGCACCGGCGAAGGCGTGCTTCATCGGCCCGCCCCAGGTCATGCCGAAGAACAGTTCCGACACGCCCCACAGCACGCCAATCCCGAGAATCGCTGCCAGCAGCCAGCCGCCGAAGTTTTCCGGCAAGATCCCGGCCACCGGCAACGTCACCAGAAAGAACGAGGCAGAGAACGCCAGCAGGCTTTTCGGCAGGCGCATCCACGGGCCTTTCGACAACCGCGCCGGCGGGTTGAGCCGACGCCGGTAAACGAAAATCGCACCGACGAACATCACCGCCGTCATCAGCAGCAGCGCGTAACCGAGGATGCGGTTATGCAGGCCGAAACCGTGCACCAGAATCGCCAGCACAATCGACGCCACTGCACCACCGGCCGTGGCGACGTGGGTGTTGGCGATGTATTTGTCCCGCGCCACCACATGGTGCAAATCGACCATGTAGCGCTTGGGCATGGCGAACAGGCCGCCGATCAGATCGACCTTCGAGGCCCGGCCCCGACGCCACATCGCTACCCGCCGCAACGCGCCCAGCACCGCGAGGGCCAGGGCTGCGAACAACAGGATTGGAAGAAGGGTGTTCAACATAGGTGAAGCTCCCAAAGACCTCGGGGTCATTTGTGCGCTGGCAAGAGCAACGCACCTACCTGTGGCGAGGGAGCTTGCTCCCGCTGGAGTGCGCAGCGCTCCCAATACAGTCGCCGGTGTACCGCGACTTCAGGTTTGGGGCTGCTTCGCAGCCCAGCGGGAGCAAGCTCCCTCGCCACAGGTGATGGTGGTGATGCCGTTAGAAATCCTTGCAGAGGCGCAGGGCGTCGTAGATCGCGGCGTGGGTATTACGCTGCGCCACGCAGTCGCCGATGCGGAACAGCAAGTAGCCGTCACCGGTGGTGCTCAACGAAGGCTGCGGCTTGATCGCGAACAGTGCGTCAATGTCGATCTGGCCCTTGTTGCGCGAACCGTCCTTGAGCCCGTAATACAGCTCTTCGTCCGGACGCACGCCGTTTTCCACCACCACCTGATCAACCACCCGCTCCTCTTTGGCGCCGGTGTATTCGTTCTCCAGCACCGCCACCAGCTTGTCGCCCTCGCGGTAGACCTTCTCCAGCATCATGTCGCCGGTCATGATCACTTCTTTCGGGTACATGCTGCGGTAGTAGGTCGGGAATGACGTACCGCCGATGGCCACACCCGGCTTGATGTCGTCGGTGACGATCTCGACCTGGCTGCCCTTGTCGGCGAGGAAGTCCGCCACCGACATCCCGGTGAACTCGCAGATGGTGTCGTAGACCAGCACGTTCTTGCCCGGCGCAACCTTGCCGTCGAGCACATCCCAGCTGCTGACCACCAGCCCTTCGGCGGCGCCCCAGTGTTCGTTCTGCTCAAGGAACGGATGACCGCCCACCGCCAGCACCACCACGTCCGGACGCAGATCGAGGATGGTCGCTGCATCGGCAGCCGTGCCCAGGCGCAGGTCGACTTTCAGCCGCGCCAGTTCCAGCTGGAACCAGCGGGTGATGCCGGCGATCTGGTCACGTTGCGGCGCTTTTGACGCGGTGGTGATCTGCCCGCCGATGAATTCTTTCTTCTCGAACAGGGTCACGTCGTGGCCCCGTTCGGCCGCCACGCGTGCGGCTTCCATCCCGGCAGGGCCGGCACCGACCACCACGACTTTGCGTTTCGGCCCGGTGGATTTCTCGATGATGTGCGGCACGCCCATGTATTCACGGGAGGTCGCGGCGTTCTGGATGCACAGCACATCCAGCCCCTGATACTGACGGTCGATGCAGTAGTTGGCGCCGACGCACTGTTTGATCTGGTCGACCTGGCCCATCTTGATCTTGGCGATCAAGTGCGGGTCGGCGATGTGCGCCCGGGTCATGCCGACCATGTCGACGTAACCGCCTTCAAGGATGCGCGTGGCCTGGTTCGGATCCTTGATGTTCTGCGCGTGCAGCACCGGTGCCTTGACCACTTCCTTGATCCCGGCCGCGAGGTGCAGAAACGGCTCCGGTGGATAACTCATGTTGGGGATAACGTTGGCCAGGGTGTTGTGGGTGTCGCACCCCGAACCGACCACGCCGATGAAGTCGATCATGCCGGTGTCGTCGTAATACTTGGCGATCTGTTTCATGTCCTCGTGGGACAAACCGTCCGGGTGGAACTCGTCACCGCACAGACGGATGCCGACACAGAAATCGTCGCCGACTTCCTTGCGCACAGCCTTGAGCACTTCCAGGCCAAAACGCATGCGGTTCTCGAAGCTGCCGCCCCATTCGTCGGTGCGTTTGTTAACCCGTGGGCTCCAGAACTGGTCGATCATGTGCTGGTGCACGGCCGACAGTTCGACGCCGTCCAGGCCACCGGCCTTGGCCCGCGCGGCGGCCGTGGCGTAGTTGCCGATCACTCGCCAGATTTCTTCCGGTTCGATGGTCTTGCAGGTCGCGCGGTGCACCGGTTCACGGATGCCCGACGGCGACAGCAGGGTCGGCCAGTGCTCGCCGTCCCAGCGCGAGCGACGGCCCATGTGAGTAATCTGGATCATGATCTTGGCGCCATGCTTGTGCATGGCGTCGGCCAGATTCTGGAAGTGCGGGATGATCCGGTCATCCGCCAGGTTCACCGATTTCCACCAGCCTTGCGGGCTGTCGATGGCCACACTGGAAGAACCGCCGCAGATCGCCAGGCCGATGCCGCCCTTGGCTTTCTCTTCGTAGTATTTGACGTAGCGGTCGGTGGTCATGCCGCCGTCGGTCGCGTAGACCTCGGCGTGCGCGGTACTGAGCACGCGGTTGCGGATGGTCAGTTTGCCGATCTGGATCGGCTGGAACATTGCTTCGAAAGCCATGGCGGGTTCCTCGACTTACAACGGCTTGACGGTGAACAGGCCGTCGTCGTGGCCTTCTTCGGAGCCACCGTAGACTTGCTCGGCAACGGTGCGGATGCTGCTGCCACGGGCTTGCAGAATCTGGTCCATGGCCCCGGCAAACCAACCGGTGAACATGTAGTCGACCTTGCGCCCGACCTTGCCGTAGACGTAGACGAACGCCGAGTGTTCGAGCTTGACGCTGGCGGTGCCTTTGTCGAGATCGATGTCCTGGATCTTGAACAGGCCCCAGCCGCGTTGCGACAGGCGCTTCATGTAGTGTTCGAACACCGCGACGCCTTCCAGGCCGTGGCATTCGGCTTCTTTTTCACACCAGTGCCAGGCGGATTTGTAGCCGGCCTTGTAGAGGATTTCGGCGTAGGCTTCAGCGCCCAGAACCTCTTCGATGCCCATGTGGTTGTTGACGAAAAAGTGCCGCGGCACGTAGAGCATCGGCAGGGCGTCAGAGGTCCAGACACCGGTTTCGCTGTCGACTTCGATTGGCAATTGCGGGGCGATCTTGGCCATGGAAACTTAACTCCAGAAAAATTTGTGTATTGCCCCCGGCGCGGACGGCCGGGGGAAAGGATTCAGAAGTGCGGTGGCTTATTCGCCCCAAACATCTTTCAAGACGTTGACCCAGTTTTCGCCCATGATCTTGCGCACCACGCGCTCGGAGTGGCCGCGCTTGAGCAGGGTTTCGGTCAGGTTCGGGAACTCGCCGACGGTGCGGATGCCCAGCGGGTTGATGATCTTGCCGAAGCTGGTCAGACGACGGGCGTAGCCCTTGTCGTGGGTCAGGTATTCGAAGAAGTCCTGACCATGGCCCTGGGTGAAGTCGGTGCCGATGCCGATGGCGTCTTCGCCGACGATGTTCATGGTGTATTCGATGGCTTCGGCGTAGTCGTCGATGGTCGAATCGATGCCCTTGGCCAGGAACGGCGCAAACATGGTCACGCCGACAAAACCGCCGTGATCAGCAATGAACTTCAGTTCTGCATCGGATTTGTTGCGCGGGTGCTCCTTGAGCCCCGACGGCAGGCAGTGGGAATAGCAGACCGGTTTTTTCGATTCGAGGATGACTTCTTCGGAGGTCTTCGAGCCGACGTGGGACAGGTCGCACATGACGCCGACGCGGTTCATCTCGGCAACGATCTCGCGACCGAAGCCCGACAGGCCGCCGTCACGCTCGTAGCAACCGGTGCCGACCAGGTTCTGGGTGTTGTAGCACATCTGCACGATGCCGACGCCGAGCTGCTTGAACACCTCGACATAGCCGATCTGGTCTTCAAACGCGTGGGCGTTCTGGAAGCCGAAGAGGATACCGGTCTTGCCCTGCTCCTTGGCGCGACGGATGTCGGCGGTGGTGCGCACCGGCATCACCAGGTCGCTGTTCTCGCGGATCAGCTTCTGGCTGGCAGCGATGTTGTTCACGGTCGCCTGAAAGCCTTCCCACACCGACACAGTGCAGTTGGCCGCCGTCAGACCGCCCTTGCGCATGTCTTCGAACAGCTCGCGGTTCCATTTGGCAATGATCAGACCGTCGATAACGATGCTGTCGGCGTGTAATTCGGCTGGGCTCATCAGGCGTCCCCTTATTGGCGATTCATGCGCCGAATCGTCTGCCGGCGCTTTGGGGCCAGCATATGCCTCGGTGCCGGGGCGACCGGGTGCAAAAACGACAGGGGAATTGCCGAAAGCGTCAATCCGCGACAAAGGGTCGCCAGGCGCTCCGATCAGCTACCTGTTCAAGCCCGCCAGCTTGAGCCAGAATCTGGCGCATCTTGGATACACCACTGGATTAGAGCGGCGACAACATGAAATCGATCTTCCTGGCCCTGGCACTGATTGCGACCGGCGTACACGCCGCCGAAGAGACCGACAACAACCCGTGCGACGCGGTGGAAAACGACGTCCAGACCTTGGAATGCTCGACGTATAGCCGCACCACGGCCGAAGACCTGCTCAAGGACAACTACGCCAGCCTCAACGAGCGCATGCAGGCCACCTACGGCAAAAACGCCGCGCAACTGGCCGACATCACCGCCAAACTCAAGACCGCCCAACAACAATGGCTGAAAACCCGCGACGCCGATTGCGCGGTGGAAGCCTTCCCGGCCACCGAAGGCAGCAAGGCGTTCAAGATTGCGCAGAATGACTGCGTGGCGCGGATGAGTGATGAACGGTCGGAGTTTTTGGAGTCGATTGGGCAGGAGTGATTCTGGAAGTTTGGCAACATGCCGAAAAACGTTGTGGATTGGCCGACTGGAAAATATAAGTAAAGATTCGAATATCTTATAAAAGACTTATATTTCCAGCGCCATGAATCAATCTGCCGACATCCAAATCATCAACGATGCCGAGGGCAACCCCGCCTTCGTAGTAATTCCCTACGCTCAATACGTCGCACAGAAAATGCAGCCCGATCTGATCCCGCATGAGGTGGTCAGTCGAATGGTCGACGGGGCGACACCGATCCGTGCCTGGCGCGAACACCTGAACCTGACTCAGGAAGAAGTGGCGAAACGTCTGGGAATTTCCCAGCCGGCGTTTGCTCAACAAGAAACAGTAGCGAAGCCACGCAAGGCAACCCGCGAGAAAATTGCAGCAGCGTTCGGCATCACGCCCAATCAGCTTGAGTTGTAGGCTGACCTCTTCATTCAAAGGAATTCCCATGAACATCTGCGGCATCGAAATCAAAGGCAGCGAAGCGATCATCGCCGTGGCCTCCCTTGACGGGGCAACGCTGAGCCATGTGGCGCTCAACACCAAGAAAATCGCCCTAGATGATGATGACGAGGCGGCCAACGTCAAACGCTTCGCAGCGCAGGTTGCCTCGTTTGTGCGCGAACATTCGATTGACCGCATTGCGATCAAGAAACGCAGCAAGAAGGGCGAGTTTGCCGGTGGGCCGACGACGTTCAAGATCGAAGGTGTGTTTCAGTTGCTCGATGGGTGTGAGGTGACGTTGTTGTCGCCGCAGACGATCAACGCGCAGGCGAAGAAGCACAATTTCGAGCTGCCGGGAACGCTGAACAAGTATCAGCATGAGGCTTACAAGGCGGCCTGTTCGGCGTTGGTGAAGAAGTAAGCGTTCTTACAGACAATGAAGATCCAAATGTGGGAGCGAGCCTGCTCGCGAAAGCGGTGGATCAGTCAATCCTGTATTGACTGACACGCCGCCTTCGCGAGCAGGCTCGCTCCCACATTGGTTTTGGGTTCATCCAATTCAGGCCTGGGCGGTACGCCGGTCTTCACGGGGGCACCGTGCAAACTTCGCCCGATAGCTGCGGGTGAAGTACGACGGCGATTCAAAGCCGCAGGCGATGCTGACTTCAAGCACGCTCATGTCGGTCTGGCGCAGCAGCTGCCGGGCCTTCTCCAGGCGCAGGCGCAGATAGAAATTGCTCGGCGTGTCGTTCAGGTGCAGCCGAAACAAACGCTCAAGCTGCCGCCGCGTCACTTTGATCGATTCCGCCAGTTGCAGCGTGGTCAGCGGTGGTTCGCTGTGTTGTTCCATCTCGCCAATCACCTGCACCAGCTTCTTGTTGCTGATGCCGTAGCGCGTGGCGACCTCCATGCGCTGGTGGTCCTTGCGCGGGCGGATCCGCCCCAATACGAACTGCTCGCTGACTTGAATCGCCAGTTGCGGGCCGTGGGCCTGGGCGATCAGATCGAGCATCAAGTCGATGGACGCGGTGCCACCGGCCGAGGTGATGCGCCGGCGGTCAATCTCGAACAGTTCCTGGGTCACGCTGAGCTGTGGATAAGATTCCTTGAACGCATCGATGGCTTCCCAGTGCAGGGTCAGGCGATGGCCATCGAGCAGGCCCGCCTCAGCCAGAACGAAGCTGCCGGTGTCGATGGCGCCGAGGGTGACGCCTTCGTTGTCCAGCCGCCGTAACCAATGTTCCAGCGTCGGCGTGGCGAACTTCAGCGGTTCGAACCCGGCCACCACCAACAGCGTCGCACCTTTCTTCAGCGGCTCCAGCGCCGCGTCGGCGTTGACCGACATGCCATTGCTCGCCAGCACCGCCCCGCCATCGGCACTCAGCACATGCCAGCGGTACAACTCGCCGCGAAAGCGGTTGGCCACCCGCAGCGGTTCGATCGCAGAAATAAAGCCAATGGCCGAGAACCCCGGCATCAGCAGAAAGTAGAAATCCTGGGACATGGGCGCACTCGATTCGCGGGTAACGAGAGGGAGGGTAGCGTGGCTCGTTGATACGCCGATTGTCGTCAGCGTTCAAGCGCACAGGTCGCTACAGTGCAAGAGCCAGTCGCCGCAGTGCGTTTTTACAGGGGCATTGCTGCGTAACTTGGCATCACCGGCACGCCAGATGCCGGAACTCACAATAAACGACCTGCCGAGGAACCCGACATGAAACGACTGATCAGCCGCTGTGTTCTTGCACTCAGCGGTACCGCTTTCTTCAGCGCCAGCGTCATCGCGGCCGAACCCGCGTCGTGCCAGAACGTGCGCATGGGCGTGGTCAACTGGACCGACGTGATCGCCACCAGTGCCATGACCCAGGTCCTGCTCGACGGCCTCGGCTACAGCACCAAACAAACCAGCGCGTCCCAGCAAATCATCTTCGCCGGGATCCGCGACCAGCGGCTGGACCTGTTCCTCGGTTACTGGAACCCGCTGATGACCCAGACCATCACCCCGTTCGTCGACGCCAACCAGGTCAAGGTCCTGCCGGCGCCGAGCCTGAAGGATGCCCGCGCCACCCTCGCCGTGCCGACCTATCTGGCCGACAAGGGCCTGAAAACCTTCGCCGACATCGCCAAATTCGAGAAAGAACTGGGCGGCAAGATCTACGGCATCGAGCCGGGCTCGGGCGCCAACACGCAGATCAAGGCGATGATCGCCAAGAACCAGTTCGGCCTCGGCAAATTCCAGCTGGTTGAATCCAGCGAAGCCGGGATGCTTGCCGCCGTTGACCGTGCCGTGCGTCGCAAGGAGGCCGTGGTGTTCTTCGGCTGGGCGCCGCACCCGATGAACGTCAACGTAAAAATGACCTACCTCACCGGCAGCGATGACGCCCTTGGCCCGAACGAAGGCATGGCCACGGTGTGGACGGTCACTGCGCCGAAATACGCCGAACAGTGCCCGAACGTCGGCCGCCTGCTGAGCAACCTGACGTTCACCGCCGAAGACGAGAGCCGGATGATGCAGCCGCTGCTCGATCACAAGGACGCCTTCGAATCGGCCAGGCAATGGCTCAAGGATCACCCTGAAGACAAGCAGCGCTGGCTCGACGGTGTGACCACCTTCGACGGCAAACCGGCCGCTGAAAACCTGCAACTGACCAGCAAATAACCCTCAATTGAAAAGCCCCTCTCCCAGATGGGAGAGGCGACTGACCGACGCTTCGCAGCCCGTAAAGGGCTGCGGACAGACCCATCACGCCTGAAGGAAACCGCCTCATGAACCACGACGTCATCATCACCTGCGCACTTACCGGTGCTGGCGACACGACCGCCAAGAGCCCCCACGTGCCGGTCACTCCAAAACAGATCGCGGCAGCGGCGGTGGAAGCGGCCAAGGCCGGTGCCACCGTGGTGCACTGTCATGTGCGCGACCCGCAGACCGGCAAGTTCAGCCGTGACGTGGCGCTGTACCGCGAAGTGATGGAGCGCATCCGCGAGGCCGACGTCGACATCATCGTCAACCTCACCGCCGGCATGGGCGGTGACCTGGAGATCGGCCCTGGCGAGAGCCCAATGGAATTCGGCCCGAACACCGACCTGGTCGGCCCGCTGACCCGCCTGGCCCATGTTGAACAACTGTTGCCGGAAATCTGCACCCTCGATTGCGGCACGCTGAACTTCGGCGACGGCGACACCATTTACGTCTCCACCCCGGCGCAATTGCGCGCCGGCGCCAAACGCATCACCGAGCTGGGCGTGAAGGCCGAACTGGAAATTTTCGACACCGGCCACCTGTGGTTCGCCAAGCAGATGATCAAGGAAGGTTTGCTCGATAACCCGCTGTTCCAACTGTGCCTGGGCATCCCGTGGGGGGCGCCGGCCGACACCACCACCATGAAAGCCATGGTCGACAACCTGCCCGCCGACGCGGTGTGGGCCGGGTTCGGCATCGGCCGCATGCAGATGCCGATGGCCGCGCAAGCGGTACTGCTCGGCGGCAACGTGCGGGTCGGGCTGGAAGACAACCTGTGGCTGGACAAGGGCGTGCTGGCAACCAACGGCCAACTGGTCGAACGCGCCACCGAGATCCTCAGCCGCCTCGGCGCCCGCGTGCTCACCCCCGCGGAAGGTCGCAAGAAAATGGGCCTGACCCAGCGCGGCTAACCATCAGCAAAAAAATGGGGTTCTGACTGCCCCCGATATCACCTGTAGGAGCTGCCGAAGGCTGCGATCTTTGACTTTGATTTTTAGAAGCAAGATCAAGAGATCGCAGCCTTCGGCAGCTCCTACAGGGTTCTGCAAACTTTTTAGGACGTGACCATGAGCTTTATCACCAACATCAAAACCTTCGCCGCCCTCGGCAGCGGCGTCATCGGCAGCGGCTGGGTCGCACGTGCCCTCGCCCATGGCCTCGACGTAGTGGCCTGGGACCCGGCGCCCGGCGCTGAAGCCGCGCTGCGCAAACGCGTGGCCAATGCCTGGGGCGCACTGGAGAAAAACGGTCTGGCGCCGGGCGCTTCGCAGGATCGCCTGCGCTTTGTGGCGACCATTGAAGAATGCGTGCGCGATGCGGATTTCATCCAGGAAAGCGCCCCGGAACGCCTCGAACTGAAACTGGATCTGCACAGCAAGATCAGTGCAGCGGCAAAGCCCAATGCTCTGATCGGCTCCAGCACCTCCGGCCTGTTGCCGAGCGAGTTCTACGAGAGCTCGACCCACCCGGAACGTTGCGTGGTCGGTCACCCGTTCAACCCGGTTTACTTGTTGCCATTGGTGGAAGTGGTCGGCGGCAAGCACACCGCGCCGGAAGCCGTTCAAGCGGCGATGACAGTCTACGAATCCCTCGGCATGCGTCCGCTGCATGTGCGCAAGGAAGTGCCGGGGTTCATCGCCGACCGCTTGCTCGAAGCGCTGTGGCGTGAGGCGCTGCACCTGGTCAACGACGGGGTGGCGACGACTGGCGAGATCGACGACGCGATCCGCTTTGGCGCCGGTCTGCGCTGGTCGTTCATGGGCACGTTCCTGACCTATACGCTGGCCGGTGGTGACGCGGGGATGCGTCACTTCATGTCGCAGTTCGGCCCGGCGTTGCAGTTGCCGTGGACCTATCTGCCGGCACCGGAACTGACCGACAAGTTGATCGACGATGTGGTGGATGGCACCAGCGATCAACTGGGGCGGCACAGTATTTCGGCGCTGGAGCGCTATCGTGATGATTGTTTGCTGGCGGTGCTTGAGGCGGTGAAAACCACCAAAGAGAAGCATGGGATGAGTTTCAGCGAGTAAACGCCGTTCCCTGTGGCGAGGGAGCTTGCTCCCGCTCGGCCGCGAAGCGGTCGTAAAACCAGCGAGTGCGGCCTGACTGACACACCGCGTCAAGAGGTTTTGGGACTGCTGCGCAGTCCAGCGGGAGCAAGCTCCATCGCCACAAGTGTGTATTTCGCCAGCGACCTATGGAGTTCAGCATGCCGCACCTCACCACCTACCAAACCCGCATCATCCCCGACTGGGTCGACTACAACGGCCACCTGCGCGACGCCTTCTACCTGCTGATCTTCAGCTACGCCACCGACGCCCTGATGGACCGCCTCGGTATGGACAGCAGCAACCGCGAAGCCAGCGGTCACTCGCTGTTCACCCTCGAACTGCACCTGAATTATCTGCACGAAGTGAAGCTCGATGCCGAAGTGGAAGTGCGCACGCAGATCATCGGCCACGACAGCAAACGCCTGCACCTCTATCACAGCCTGCATAAGGTCGGTGATGAGCAGGAACTGGCCGGCAACGAACAGATGCTGCTGCACGTCGACCTCGCCGGCCCACGTTCGGCGCCTTTCAGCGCGGACACCTTGAGCCGTCTGCAAAGCATCGTCGCCGAGCAGGCCGACCTGCCCGCTCCCGCTTACATCGGCCGCGTCATTGCCCTGCCACCCGCCCGCTAAATTCATCGATCGCAAGGAGCCGCCATGCACACCGCTGCCGCTGTTGCCGATTTCCGTACTTATCCGTTGATCAGCGCGCTGAGCGGCGTGCAGAGTCTGGCGGATCGCGTTTCGATTGCCTGGGCCGATGGCCGGATCAGCCCGTTTCACCACGTCTGGCTGCGGGACAACTGCCCGTGCGAGCAGTGCGTCTACAGCGTCACCCGCGAACAGGTGTTCGAGATCGTCGATGCCGCGCCGGACCTCGCCCCCGCCAGTGCGCGCATCGACAGCGACGGCAGCCTGCGCATCGACTGGCAGGACGGCCACCGCAGCCGATTCGACCCCGGCTGGTTGCGCGCCCACGCCTACGACGATGCCTCCCGGGCCGAGCGACTGGCCGGCAAACCCAAGGCTCAGCTGTGGCGCAGCGATCTGCAGTTGCCGGTGTTCGACTACGCCGCGCTGATGAATGACAACGGCGCTCTGCTGCAATGGTTGATCGCGGTACGCGACATCGGCCTGACCCAGGTGCGCGGCGTGCCCACCGAACCCGGTTCGTTGAAGCTGATCGCGCAGCGCATCTCGTTCATTCGTGAAAGCAACTTCGGCGTGCTGTTCAATGTGCAATCCAAGGCCGACGCCGACAGCAATGCCTACACCGCTTTCAACCTGCCGCCGCACACCGATTTGCCCACCCGCGAGCTGCAACCGGGGCTGCAGTTTCTGCATTGCCTGGTGAATGACGCCGAGGGCGGCGAAAGTATTTTTGTCGATGGTTTTGCGATTGCCGATGCGCTGCGCAGTGAAGACCCCGCGTCGCTCCAGGCGCTGTGCGAGATCCCCGTGGAGTTTCGCAACAAGGATCGCCACAGCGACTATCGCTGCCTGGCGCCGATCATTGCGCTGGACGCGTCGGGCCGGGTTGCGGAGATTCGCCTGGCGAACTTTCTGCGTGGGGCGTTCAATACGTCGGTGGAGCAGATGCCGTTGCTGTATCGCGCCTATCGACGCTTGATCGCGATGACCCGCGAGCCACGGTTTAGGCTGATGCAGCGGCTCAATCCGGGTGAGCTGTGGTGCTTCGATAACCGCCGCACGTTGCATGCGCGCAATGCGTTTGACCCGGCCACCGGGGCCCGGCATTTCCAGGGCTGTTATGTCGACCGGGATGAATTGTTGTCGCGCATATTGGTGTTGCAACGCTGATCCGCTAAAAGCAAAAGATCGCAGCCTTCGGCAGCTCCTGCATTGGAATGCTTTTCCCTGCAGGAGCTGCCGAAGGCTGCGATCTTTTGACTTTCATTGCATTAAAAAAGCCCCGATACAAGCCGTGACAGGATCGGGGCAGAGGGTACTGTTGAGGAGCTGCCAGTCGAGGGTGACCAAACCGTCTGTAGCGAGCTTGCGCCAGTGTGCCCACTCCCCTTTGCACTGAGTTAGCCGAAAACGACCTGTTCATAGCCGTCGCAGCCACTGCGACAAATCGCCCTTGCCGTCACTCCCCATGCCTACCAGAATCGAGCCACGACCTCCGTTGCCGAAGAAGGATGCGCGTCATGATGTATGCCGATTTGATCGATCAGGAAGACCTGTTGGGACAGCTCAAGGCATTGGGACTTCAGGTACCGAGTGGCTCCACAGCGGAGCAGGCCTGCGAGTGTGCGGTGCGGGGTCTGGATAATGTTCGCGCATTCGAATTGCGCAAGATGGTCAAGGACATGTACACCAGCGGCGCGAGTATTCAGCCAGCGGTGCGTCAGGCGATCGACAAGCAGTTGTTGCCGGCATTGGCGCAATACCAACAGACCCACAGCGCCTGACGAGCAACTGTGGCGAGGGAGCTTGCTCCCGCTGGGCCGCGAAGCGGCCCCAAACCGGCAGATGCACTGTTCCAGATAAATCGCATGCGCAGGTTTTACGAGCGCTTCGCGCTCGAGCGGGAGCAAGCTCCCTCGCCACAAAAACTGTCCGGTCTACAGCCTTACGCTGGCAAACGTCGACTCGTTACGCGCCTGACTCAACGCCGACATCGGCCCCGACAGCGGCGACATCACGATCGCCTGCGGCAGCGGCATCATCGCCACTTGCTGCGTAGTGTTGGAACCTACGCGTTCGTCACGCGGCGGAATGCCGAAGTATTCGCGGTAGCACTTGGAGAAGTGCGGCGTCGACACGAATCCACACACCGAAGCCACTTCGATGATCGACATCGGCGTCTGCTTGAGCAGTTGCCGCGCGCGGATCAGGCGCAGCTTGAGGTAGTAGCGCGACGGCGAGCAGTGCAGGTATTTCTGGAACAGCCGCTCCAGCTGGCGACGCGACACGGCGACGTACACCGCCAGTTCGTCGAGGTCGATCGGCTCTTCCAGATTGGCTTCCATCAGCGCGACGATTTCCTGCAGCTTCGGCTGGTTGGTGCCGAGCATGTGCTTGAGTGGCACGCGCTGGTGATCCTGTTCGTTGCGGATGCGTTCGTAGACGAACATTTCCGAGATCGCGGCGGACAGCTCACGGCCGTGATCGCGGCTGATCAGGTGCAGCATCATGTCCAGTGGCGCGGTGCCGCCGGAGCTGGTGAAACGGTTACGGTCGAGGGTGAACAGGCGGGTGCTCATCGCCACGCGCGGGAAAGCTTCCTGCATCGCCGCCAGACATTCCCAGTGCACGCTGCAATCGAAACCGTCGAGCAGGCCGGCGCAGGCCAGGGCCCAGCTGCCGGTGCACACGGCGCCCAGACGCTTGGACTGACGCGCCTGGCTTTGCAGCCACGAGACGTGTTCACGGGTCACGGTGCGTTGAATGCCGATCCCGCCGCAGACGATCACGGTATCCAGGGGCGGGGCTTTGTGCATGGAGGCATCGGGAGTGATTTGCAGACCGTCACTGGCCCACACCTGGCCGCCATCGACGGTGAGGGTGCTCCAGCGATACAGCTCACGACCGGACAATTGGTTGGCCATGCGTAGCGGTTCTACCGCAGAGGCCAGGGAAATCAGCGTGAAATTGTCCAGCAGCAAAAAGCCGATGGATTGAGGCGCACGGTTCTGGGGTTGGGCCCCGGAGTTGAACGACGTCATCGCGGTATCTCCTCACACAAAGCGGGTGATGGCCTCAGGCGGAGGCTCTTGTTATTGCCGCGTGCTCATGCGGGAGACGGGCTTTGTTATGACAGAGCAATTGCCATGCCTAAAATTGAATGGCCGTTCAATAACTCCTGAAAACGACGTCGCGACGTGTCTATTCAAGACATCCGACAAAAGGTATTTCGAAGTGCCATCAGCGGCGGTGAAAGCCCTGCCCCGCTGCCTGTGAGCAGATCGGTAGCACTTGTGGGAACGGGCTTGCGCACGGTTGTTTCGGAGTGTCACCGCAGGCACGGGTGACGGACGGTAGGGTGTGCTGATTGCCTGTTACAGGTGGGAAAGACTCTTATCTGATTGCGACGCGCTAAAAGGTGGCGCGTTTGATCGTGAGTGTTCACTTGATGAGCAATTTTGACTGGTCTGAGGCGCTCCAATCTTTCCAAATCAAACATAAATCCTGTGGCGAGGGGATTTATCCCCGATCGGCTGCGCAGCAGTCGTAAACCCATTCACCGCGGTGTGTCAGGCAAAACTCAATTACAGGATTTGGGGCCGCTTCGCAGCCCATCGGGGATAAATCCCCTCGCCACAGAAAAATTTGTCAGCACTCTACGGCGCTGACCGCCAAACCACCACGTGACGTCTCTTTATATTTGTCATGCATGTCGGCACCGGTGTCACGCATGGTGCGGATCACCCGGTCCAGCGAGATAAAGTGCTGACCATCCCCACGCAACGCCATCTGCGCCGCGTTGATCGCCTTCACTGCGGCAATCGCATTGCGCTCGATGCACGGCACCTGCACCAGACCGCCGACCGGATCGCAGGTCAGGCCGAGGTTGTGCTCCAGGCCGATTTCTGCGGCGTTGCACAGTTGCTCCGGCGTCGCGCCGAGGATCTCTGCCAACCCTGCCGCCGCCATCGCGCAGGCCGAGCCGACCTCGCCCTGGCAGCCGACTTCGGCACCCGAGATTGAAGCGTTCTTCTTGCACAGAATGCCTACCGCCGCCGCGCCCAAAAAGTAGTCGACGACGTTGGCGTCGGTGACCGCTTCGCTGAACTTCATAAAGTAGTGCAACACCGCCGGGATGATCCCCGCCGCACCGTTGGTCGGCGCCGTGACCATGCGCCCCCCGGCCGCGTTCTCTTCATTCACCGCGAGGGCAAACAGGTTGACCCACTCCATCGCGCTGAGGGTCGAGCCGATCACGTTGGGCTTGTTCAACTCCTGCAGGCTGCGATGCAACTTGGCCGCACGCCGGCGCACGTTCAGGCCACCCGGGAGGATGCCTTCGTGCTTGAGGCCCTGCTCGACGCAATCCTGCATCGCCCGCCACAGCTTCATCAGCCCGGCGCGGATTTCCTCTTCGCTGCGCCAGACCTTTTCGTTGGCCATCATCAGTTCGGCGACGCGCAGGTTGTTCTGTTTACACAGCTCCAGCAGCTCCACCGCGCTGGAAAATTCATAAGGCAATTCGGTGCGATCCAGATCGACCACGCCGCTGGACGCCTGCGCTTGATCCACCACAAAACCGCCACCGACCGAATAGTAGGTGTCGCGATGGATTTCCCCGTGATCGCCTTCGGCAATCAGGGTCATGGCGTTGGGGTGAAATGGCAGGTTCTCGTCGATCAGGCGCATGTCGCGCGCCCAGACAAACGGCACCGACAAGCGGCCATCCAATAGCAGGGTGTGGGTTTCACGCAGCGCCTGGATTCGCGGGCCGATCTGCGACGGGTCGATAGCGTCCGGCCACTCGCCCATCAAGCCCATGATCACCGCGTTGTCGCTGCCGTGCCCGATGCCGGTGGCCGACAGCGAGCCGAACAGTTGCACTTCTATACGCCGCACTTGTTCGAGCAGGTGCCTGTCGCGCAGCGATTCGACAAACAGGGCGGCGGCGCGCATTGGGCCGACGGTGTGGGAACTGGACGGGCCGATGCCGATTTTGAACAGGTCGAAAACGCTGATAGCCATTGCTGCAGAGCTCCTGAGGATGCCGTTCCCGGGCGTTAAGCGCCCGCTGGCGGAGCTGCTACGCTCAAGCTGCGATCCGCCGGAATGCCCGCATCATCAGGCTTTTGTCAGGTCGTCCGGCGTCTGACACCGACGCACTCATGCCCACCAGCGCCGCGCCGTTTTCGTCCCGGTTTTTCGCCGTTTTTATGCAGTTCAGAGCGCCGATCGGGGCAGAAAAAAGCTGTAAACGACGTCACTGACACTGGATGCGACCATCCCTGTACTGGATACGACGCACCCTGTAGGCGTCAGATTTTCACTGGTACATGATCGTTATGACTCGATTGCAAGGCGCCGTGGTAGAGCTGTCTCCAGAACGCCATCCAACCGCAACCTATAAGTGCGGTGGTCCACAGTCGGAACACTGCCAAAAAAAACACCAAGGAGTCCATCCATGAAAGGTTCCCCGTCGTTGTTGTTGGCCGCCATGCTGAGTCTGCCGTTACTGGCTAACGCTGCAGAACCCGCTCAGTGCAGTACCGTAAACTTCTCCGATGTCGGCTGGACCGACATCACCGCCACCACCGCCACCACCTCGGTGGTGCTCGACGCCCTCGGCTACAAGACCAAGACCACCATGATTTCCGTGCCCGTGACCTACAAGTCGCTGGCCGACGGCAAGAACATGGACGTGTTCCTCGGTAACTGGATGCCGACCATGGAAAACGACATCAAGGCCTACCGCGATGCCGGCACCGTCGAAGTGGTACGCACCAACCTCAAGGGTGCCAAGTACACCCTCGCCGTACCGCAAGCCCTGTACGACAAGGGGCTGCATGACTTCGCCGACATCGCCAAATTCAAGAAAGAGCTCGACGGCAAGATCTACGGCATCGAGCCTGGCAACGACGGCAACCGCCTGATCCAGAGCATGATCGACAAAGATGCCTTCGGCTTGAAAACCGCCGGTTTCAAGGTCGTCGAATCGTCCGAAGCGGGCATGCTCTCGCAGGTCGACCGCGCGCAGAAACGCGACACCGCCGTGGTCTTCCTCGGCTGGGCGCCGCACCCGATGAACAAGCGCTTCAAGATTCAATACCTGACCGGCGGCGATGACTTCTTCGGTCCCGATTTCGGTGCTGCAACCGTGGCGACCAACACCCGCAAGGGTTACACCACCGAATGCAGCAACGTTGGTCAGTTGCTGAAGAACCTGGAGTTCACCGTCGACATGGAAAGTACCCTGATGGGCAACATCCTCGACGACAAGATGAAGCCTGACGCGGCCGCCAAGGCCTGGCTGAAAAAGAACCCACAGGTGCTCGATACCTGGCTCGCTGGCGTGACCACCATTGACGGTAAACCTGGCCTGGAGGCCGTGAAAGCCAAGCTCGCACAGTAATTGCCTTACGCCGGGCGAGTTCGCTCGCCCGGGCTGTTTATTCCTTGCATGCGGACGTTCACTACCATGCTGATTGATCAGAAAATCCCTTTAGGCCAGTACATCGCGGGCTTCGTTGAATGGTTGACGCAACACGGCGCCAGCACCTTCGACGCAATCGCCGTGACACTGGAAACGATGATCCACGGCGTGACGTTTGCGCTCACCTGGTTCAACCCCTTCGTCTTGATCGGCCTCATTGCCCTGCTCGCGCATTTCATCCAGCGCAAATGGGGGCTGACTGTTTTTGTGATTGCCTCGTTCCTTCTGATCCTCAACCTGGGGTACTGGCAGGAGACCATGGAAACCCTCGCCCAGGTCATGTTCGCGACCCTGGTCTGCGTGGTCATCGGCGTGCCGTTGGGCATCGTCGCCGCGCACAAGCCGATGTTCTACACGTTAATGCGTCCGGTACTCGATCTGATGCAGACCGTACCGACCTTCGTTTACCTCATTCCTACCCTGACCCTCTTCGGGCTGGGCGTGGTGCCGGGCCTGATCTCCACGGTGGTATTCGCCATCGCTGCGCCGATCCGCCTGACCTACCTGGGCATCCGCGATGTCCCACAAGAACTGATGGACGCCGGCAAGGCCTTCGGCTGCTCGCGTCGCCAATTGCTCTCACGGATCGAACTGCCTCACGCCATGCCGAGCATCGCTGCCGGCATCACCCAGTGCATCATGCTGTCGCTGTCGATGGTGGTGATCGCGGCACTGGTGGGCGCCGACGGACTCGGCAAACCGGTGGTCAACGCACTGAACACTGCTGATATCGCCCTGGGCTTCGAAGCAGGCCTGGCGATCGTACTGCTGGCGATCATGCTCGACCGTATCTGCAAACAACCCGACGCCAAAGTAGGGGGTGACGCATGAGCATAATTCGCTTCGAAGACGTCGACGTAATCTTCTCCAAGGATCCACGCGAGGCACTCAAGCTGCTGGATCAGGGCATGACCCGCAACGAGATCCTGAAAAAGACCGGGCAGATCGTCGGCGTGGAAAAGGCCAGCCTGGACATCAACAAGGGCGAGATCTGCGTACTGATGGGCCTGTCCGGGTCCGGCAAGTCGAGCCTGCTGCGCTGCATCAACGGCTTGAACACCGTGAGCCGCGGCAAGCTGTTCGTCGAGCACGAAGGCAAGCAGATCGACATCGCCTCCTGCACCCCGGCCGAACTGAAGATGATGCGCACCAAACGCATCGCCATGGTGTTCCAGAAGTTCGCCCTGATGCCGTGGCTGACGGTGCGCGAGAACATCAGTTTCGGTCTGGAAATGCAGGGCCGACCGGAAAAGGAACGGCGCAAACTGGTCGATGACAAACTCGAACTGGTGGGCCTGACCCAATGGCGCAACAAGAAACCCGATGAACTCTCCGGCGGTATGCAGCAGCGTGTGGGCCTGGCCCGGGCGCTGGCAATGGACGCCGACATCCTGCTGATGGACGAACCGTTCTCGGCACTCGACCCGCTGATCCGCCAGGGCCTGCAGGATGAACTGCTGGAACTGCAACGCAAGCTGAGCAAGACCATCGTGTTTGTGAGCCACGACCTCGACGAGGCGCTCAAACTGGGTAGCCGCATCGCGATCATGAAGGACGGCCGGATCATCCAGTACAGCGTGCCGGAAGAGATCGTGCTGAACCCGGCGGACGACTATGTACGCACCTTCGTCGCCCACACCAACCCGCTCAACGTGCTCTGCGGCCGAAGCCTGATGCGCACGCTGGACAACTGCAAACGCATCAACGGCTCGGTGTGCCTCGATCCGGGCGGCGACTCGTGGCTGGACCTCGCCGAAGGCAACACCATCAAGGGCGCGCGGCAGAACGGTTCGGTGCTGAACCTGCAGAACTGGGCCCCGGGGCAAGCGGTGGAAGCGCTGGAGCGCAAGCCGACACTGGTGGACTCGAACATCGGCATGCGCGATGCGCTGCAGATTCGCTACCAGACCGGCAACAAACTGGTGCTGCACGACAACAACCACGTGGTGGGGATTCTCGGCGACAGCGAGCTGTATCACGCGTTGCTGGGCAAGAACCTGGGGTAAGAACCCCGGACACAAAAACGCCGCGAGAGGATCGCGGCGTTTTTGTTAGTGCACATAAAAGACCTGGAATACTGACAACTGTGGCGAGGGAGCTTGCTCCTGCTTGAGTGCGCAGCACTCACAAATTCTTGGGGCCGCTTCGCAGCCCAGCGGGAGCAAGCTCCCTCACCACACTGGATCGGCGGTGCATTTACTGCACCGCCGATCCTCAAGGTTTAGCTGTACACCCGGCCAAGGAGCTGCCGATGGCTTTCAAACTGATCGAGCACATCGCGTGTGATCTGATCCTGCGTGAAGCCCATCAGGTCGTAATCCTGGCTGCCGTTGTGCAGGTACACCTCGGCGCGGTAGTAACGCTGGCGCGCTTCATCGGACTGGGCCGATTCGGTCGGGGTCGCCAGGTAGCCGTCCAGGCTCACTTCGTAAACGAAAGGGTTGCCCTCTTCCATCTCGACGCGCACGCCCATGCAACGCTTGGATTTGCCCAGCAGCGTCTGCACTTCCAGACCCTGTGCACGCATTTGTGCGGCAGCGTCTTCCAGCGCAGGGCTGACCTGCTTGTCCATGAAACGCTGCACCACCGATTGGCTCGGTTGCAGGTCCAGCTGCGTCAGACGCTCGCTGAAACCACGACGACCGCGCTCCGCCAGTTGCGCCTGCTCTTGTTCGATCTGCACGTCTTGGCGCATCGCCTTGTGCAGGCCGAACATGAAGAACACCAGCACCACCGAGAACGGCAGACCGGCCAGCACCACCATGGTTTGCATGGCTTCGAAGTTACCGGCGAACAGCAGACCGATGGTCACCAGGGTGATCACCACCGACCAGAAGATCCGCAACCAATGTGGCGCATCTTCGTCGACGTTACCGCCCTTGCAGGACAGGTTCGCCATCATCACCGCGCCAGAGTCGGCCGGGGTCAGGAACAGCACGAAACCGACGAAGATCGACACACCGATGACGACTTTCGACGCCGGGTAATGCTCAAGCAACTGATAGATCGCCATCGACGGCTGTTCCAGCGCCGTCTTGCCAAGCTCCACCGCCCCTTGGTTCATCACCAGATCCAGCGCCGAGTTACCGAAGATCGACAGCCAGGCCAGGGTGAAGCCCAGCGGAATCAGCAGCACGCCGGCGACCAGTTCACGCACGGTACGACCACGGGAAATACGCGCGATGAACATACCTACGAATGGTGCCCAGGAAATCCACCACGCCCAGTAGAACAGGGTCCACAGGCCCAGCCAGCGGTCCGACTTGGCGCTGTCGCCTTCATAGACGTATAGGTCGAACGTCTTCAGCACCACGCCGTTGAGGTAATCGCCGATGTTCTGCACGAAGCCATTGAGCAGGTGCAGGGTCGGGCCGAACAGCAAGACGAAAATCAGCAGACCGCTGAACAGCACGATGTTCAGGTTGGACAGACGACGAATGCCGTTTTCCACACCGGAGACGGCAGCGATGGTCGCCACGGTGCTCATCACGATGATCACGATCAGCAGATTGGTGTTGCTGTGTTCCATGCCGAACAGGTTTTCCAGGCCGGAGGACACTTGCAGCGAGCCGATCCCCAGGTTGGTCACCAGACCCAGCAGGGTCACGAACATGCCGAAGCCGTCCACCGCGTGACCGGCCGCGCCTTTGACCCAACGCTCACCCACCAGTGGATACAGCGCCGAACGCAGGGCCAGCGGCTGGTTATGACGGTACGCGAAGTACGCCACGGCCAGACCGACCAGTGCGTAGATCGCCCAGCCGTGCAGGCCCCAGTGCAGGAAGGTCAGTTGCACCGCCTGACGCGCGGCCATGTTGGTGGCCGCTGCGCCTTCCGGCGGATTGAAGTAGTGGTCCAGCGGCTCGGAGGCGCCGAAGTACAGCAGCGAAATGCCGATACCCGACGAGAACAGCATCCCCGCCCAGGCGCCGTAACTGAAATCCGGGGTGTCGTCCTTGCTGCCCAGTTTGAGTTTGCCGTAGGAGGAAAACGCCAGGCCCACCACAAACACCAGGTAGGCGGCGATTACCACCATGTAGTACCAGCCGAAGCTGCGCGACAACCAGGCCTGAGCGATACCCAACAATCTGCCGGCCTCTTGCGGGGCGATGATCAGAATGGCGGTCAACAACAGAATCAACGCGGTAGAGGTGTAAAACACCCAACCGTTGACCGTCACCTTCTCGGGCGGGGTCTTTATAAGCGAGGCAGAACTCATGGCACAAATGCTCCAGGCAGTGCGAGAGAAGAACACAAGGCAACACGGAACCCGACCAATCGGTTAGTTGGCAGCCGACCGGCGGGTGATATAAAGACACCCCGAAAAAAGCCCGAACCTGCCGAAATGGCGTTGCGAATCGCTTTCGTGGCCAAAGCTGTGCGGACGTTCATCCGAAACCTGGCCCCGAGCGTCTTGCCCATTCAACACGTCCATCGAATAGCGAACCGCGCCATGCCCCACGCAGGTTTCAAGCATTTTCGGATGTCGTTTTATCGCCATTTACAAGCAGAAAAAATCTGTAGGCAGCGACGATTTGTCGCAGATCTTATTCTTTGTTGATTGAACGTTCAATCAAAACAAAATAGACTGGCCCTTAATCCGATAGGCGTTATTCGCCCGTCGGAAGGCCTAAGGAGATGTGCAAGATGCCCAAGGTCGGTATGCAACCCATCCGCCGCCAACAACTGATCGAAGCCACGTTGCAAGCGGTCGATCAGGTCGGGATGGGGGACGCCAGCATTGCGCTGATCGCCCGTTTGGCCGGTGTCTCGAATGGCATCATCAGTCACTATTTTCAGGACAAGAACGGCCTGATTGCCGCCACGATGCGGTATCTGATGAACGTCCTCAGCGAGAACGTCACCGCGCGCCGTCAGGCGCTGGCAGACAGCAGCCCACGGGCGCATCTGCAGGTGATCATCGAAGGCAACTTCGACGCCAGCCAGGTCAATGGCCCGGCAATGAAAACCTGGCTGGCCTTCTGGGCCACCAGCATGCACCAGCCGTCTTTGCACAGGTTGCAGCGGATCAACGATCACCGTCTGTATTCCAACCTGTGCTGCGAGTTCCGCCGTGTGTTGCCGCTCGAAGATGCGCGCAGCGCAGCGCGTGGACTGGCAGCGTTGATCGACGGCTTGTGGTTGCGCGGCGCGCTGTCGGGAGACGCTTTCGACACGGCGCAGGCGCAACAGATCGCTTACGAATACATGGATTTCCAATTGGCCAAGCAGGTGAGCTAGAGCACACAGAAAACGCTCGGCCCCTGAACCGCCACCGCAGCTTCATCGTGGTGGTCAACGCCAACAACCAATGCACTTGCGAGGACACTATGGCCCGTTTCGAACTGCAAAAACTCTACATCGATGGCGCGTACTCCGACGCTGGCAGCGATGCCACCTTCGAAGCCATCAACCCGGCGAACGGTGAAGTCCTCGCCCAAGTGCAACGTGCGACCAAGGAAGACGTCGAGCGTGCTGTGGTCAGCGCTGAAAAGGGCCAGAAAATCTGGGCTGCGATGACCGCCATGGAGCGTTCGCGCATCCTGCGTCGTGCCGTCGACATCCTGCGCGAGCGCAACGATGAACTGGCCGCGTTGGAAACCCTGGACACCGGCAAGGCGTACTCCGAAACCAAATACGTCGACATCGTCACCGGCGCCGACGTGCTGGAATACTACGCAGGCCTGGTGCCGGCGATCGAAGGCGAGCAGATCCCGCTGCGCGACACGTCTTTCGTCTACACCCGTCGCGAGCCGCTGGGCGTGGTGGCCGGTATCGGCGCGTGGAACTACCCGATCCAGATCGCACTGTGGAAATCCGCACCAGCCTTGGCCGCCGGTAACGCGATGATCTTCAAGCCAAGCGAAGTCACCTCGCTGACCACCCTGAAACTGGCCGAGATCTACACCGAAGCCGGCCTGCCAAACGGCGTGTTCAACGTCCTGACCGGCAGCGGCCGTGAAGTCGGCACCTGGCTGACCGAGCACCCGCGCATCGAGAAAGTCTCCTTCACCGGCGGCACCGACACCGGCAAGAAAGTCATGGCCAGCGCTTCGGCCTCGTCGCTGAAAGACGTGACCATGGAACTGGGCGGCAAGTCCCCGCTGATCATCTGCGACGACGCCGATCTCGATCGTGCTGCCGACACTGCAATGATGGCCAACTTCTACAGCTCCGGTCAGGTCTGCACCAACGGCACTCGCGTGTTCGTGCCGAGCCACCTGAAAGCCGCTTTCGAAGCCAAGATCGTTGAGCGCGTTACGCGCATCCGCATCGGCAACCCGGAAGACGAAAACACCAACTTCGGCCCGCTGGTCAGCTTCCCGCACATGGAAAGCGTGCTGGGCTATATCGCCAAAGGTAAAGAAGAAGGTGCCCGCGTGCTGTGCGGCGGCGAGCGTCTGACCGACGGCGAATTCGCCAAAGGCGCATTCGTTGCTCCGACCGTGTTCACCGATTGCACCGACGACATGACCATCGTTCGTGAAGAAATCTTTGGCCCGGTTATGGCGATCCTCTCCTACGAAACCGAAGAAGAAGTGATCCTCCGCGCCAACGACACCGACTTCGGCCTGGCCGCCGGTATCGTCACCAAAGACCTGAACCGCGCACACCGCGTGATTCATCAACTGGAAGCCGGTATCTGCTGGATCAACGCCTGGGGCGAGTCCGACGCAAAAATGCCGGTGGGCGGTTACAAGCAGTCGGGCGTGGGCCGCGAAAACGGCATCAGCTCGCTGACCAACTACACACGCATCAAATCGGTACAGGTCGAGCTGGGCGATTACGTCTCGGTGTTCTGATCTGACGCAACTCTGAAGTTGGGGCCCTTGTGGCGAGGGAGCTTGCTCCCGCTGGGCTGCGCAGCGGCCCCAACTGCAGACACCGCAGCTATCCAGACAGAGCACAGTTGCAGGTTTTGCGACTGCTGCGCAGCCGAGCGGGACGGTGCGGCGATCCGACAAGATCCCTCGCCACAAAACAAGCAGCTCGGCAGCCTGACCACATCTAAAGAGGGTGCATCTAATGTCCCAAGAATTCGATTACATCATCATCGGTGCCGGCTCGGCCGGTAACACCCTGGCGACCCGTCTGACTGAAGACGAAGGCGTCACCGTTCTGCTGCTCGAAGCCGGCGGCCCGGACTATCGTTTCGACTTCCGCACGCAAATGCCGGCCGCGCTGGCATTCCCGCTGCAGGGTCGTCGCTACAACTGGGCGTACGAAACCGATCCAGAGCCACACATGGACGGTCGCCGGATGGAATGCGGTCGCGGCAAAGGCCTCGGCGGTTCCTCGCTGATCAACGGCATGTGCTACATCCGTGGCAACGCGATGGACTACGACGGCTGGGCGAAACTGCCAGGCCTGGAAGACTGGTCGTACCTCGACTGCCTGCCGTACTTCCGTAAAGCGGAAACCCGTGACATCGGCCCGAACGACTACCACGGTGGCGACGGTCCGGTCAGCGTGACCACGCCGAAGGCTGGCAACAACCCGCTGTTCCACGCCATGGTTGAAGCCGGCGTGCAGGCCGGTTACCCGCGCACCGAAGACTTGAACGGCTATCAGCAGGAAGGTTTCGGCCCGATGGACCGCACCGTGACGCCGAATGGCCGTCGTGCTTCCACCGCCCGTGGCTACCTCGACATCGCCAAGAAGCGTTCGACCCTGACCATCGTCACCCACGCCCTGACCGACAAGATCCTGTTCGAAGGCAAGCGTGCGGTCGGCGTGCGTTACCTGGTCGGCTCGGCGGAAGAGCGCGTTGAAGCCAAAGCGCGCAAAGAAGTCCTGCTGTGCTCCGGCGCCATCGCTTCGCCGCAGATTCTGCAGCGCTCCGGTGTCGGCCCGGCAAAACTGCTGGAAAGCCTCGACATCCCGGTGGTCCACGACCTGCCGGGCGTCGGTGAAAACCTCCAGGACCACCTTGAGCTGTACCTGCAATACGCGTGCACTCAGCCAGTTTCGCTGTACCCGTCGCTGCTCTGGTACAACCAGCCGGCCATCGGTGCCGAGTGGCTGTTCAACGGCACCGGCATCGGCGCCAGCAACCAGTTCGAAGCCGGCGGTTTCATCCGTACTCGTGAAGAGTTCGAATGGCCGAACATCCAGTACCACTTCCTGCCGGTGGCGATTAACTACAACGGCAGCAACGGTGTGAAAGAGCACGGTTTCCAGGCACACATGGGTTCCATGCGTTCGCCGAGCCGTGGCCGCATCCAGGTCAAATCCAAGGATCCGCGCCAGCACCCGAGCATCCTGTTCAATTACATGGCCACCGAGCAGGACTGGCAGGAATTCCGTGACGGCATCCGCCTGACCCGCGAAATCATGCAACAGCCTGCACTGGACGCCTTCCGTGGCCGCGAAATCAGCCCGGGTATCGACGTGCAAACCGATGAGCAGTTGGACAAGTTCATCCGCGAACACGCCGAAACCGCGTTCCACCCGTCCTGCTCGTGCAAGATGGGCACCGACGACATGGCGGTCGTGGATGGCGAAGGTCGCGTGCACGGCATGCAGAGCCTGCGTGTGGTCGATGCCTCGATCATGCCGATCATCACCACCGGCAACCTGAACGCGCCGACGATCATGATGGCCGAGAAAATCGCCGACAAGATCCGTGGCCGCAAGCCACTGCCGCGTAGCAATGCTGCCTACTACGTGGCTGGCGGTGCGCCAGTGAAGGGCAAGCCGATGCGTGATATCACGCCTGTTGCTCAATAAGACGTAATACCGAGGCGCGGCCTTCGCGAGCAGGCTCGCTCCCACAATAGATCTCCAGTGAACACAAAATGTGTGAACACTCAGGATTCAATGTGGGAGCGAGCCTGCTCGCGAAGGGGCCCTCACATTCAGCACAAATCCCTCTGCTTCAAGTAAATCCTCCTACACCCCCTCTTCACTTGATCCTACCCCCACGCAGGCCTACTCTAGTCCTCGCGCAATCGTTTCACCCCTCCCCGCCGAATCGCTTTACCCCGCAACTCCATAACAAGGAGGTTCCCGAATGTTTGATTTCCATCCCCAGCTCAAGCAGCGCTTCGCTGCTTTGCGCACGGGCGCCGAGTTCTTTTCCCTGCGGTATGTGCGCGAGTCCGGCCAATATCTGTCGGTGCGCAAGAACGTCGCCGAGCCGCCGAGCCTGAGCCGCGACGAAGGCGCAATGCTCACCGTGCGCGTCAACGGTGTCGAGGCGTACGCCGCCACCAACGACCTGTCGCAGCAAGGCCTGCAAGCCGCCCTTGAACGTGCCGAACAGCAGGCCCGGCGGCTCAAGCACCACGCCTTGCTCGACCTGCGCGACCAGCCAGTCTCAAGCGACCGCGCTGATTACTTTTCGCCCAATCTCGAGCAACCCTTCCCGTCCCTGAGCGAATGCTTCGAGCTGCTCGGCGCGGAATCCGCCTCGGTGCCAAAGGATGAGCGCCTGGTGAATTGGGAAGCGAGCATCGGCATCACCCACGTCGAGCAGATCTACCTGAGCAGCGCCGGTGCCGAATTGCGCCAGGCCCAGCGCTTCGTCTACCCGAGCCTCGACGTCACCGCTTATGACGGCAACGACAGCCAGACCCGCTCCCTCGGCCGCGAAAACTTCGGCCAGCAGGGGGGTGCGGACGTGATCAGCCGTTGCGGCCTGGTCGGCGCCGGACCGCAAGTGGCCGATCAGGCCCTGCAACTGCTGCTCGCGCCGAACACCCCGCAAGGCCCGCGCGACCTGTTGCTGATGCCGGACCAGATGATGCTGCAGATCCACGAGTCCATCGGTCACCCGCTGGAGCTCGACCGGATCCTCGGTGACGAGCGCAACTACGCCGGCACCAGCTTCGTCAAAACCAGCGACTTCGGCAGCCTGCAATACGGTTCGAAGCTGCTCAACGTGACCTTCGATCCGGACATTCCCGAAGAACTCGCCAGTTACGGCCACGATGACGACGGCACCCAGGCGAGCAAGCAATTCCTGATTCGCGATGGCCTGTTGCTGCGGCCCTTGGGCGGCGCGCTGTCGCAGTTCCGCGCCGGCCTCGACGGGGTTGCCAACAGCCGCGCCTGCGGCTGGAACCGACCGCCGATCGACCGCATGGCCAACCTCAACATCGAACCGGGCGATCAGTCGCTGACGCAACTGATCAGCGGCATCGAGCACGGCATTCTGATGAGCACCAACCGCTCATGGTCGATTGACGATGCGCGCAACAAATTCCAGTTCGGCTGCGAGTGGGGTCAGTTGATCGAAAACGGTGAACTTAAGGGTGTGGTGAAAAATCCGAACTACCGGGGCATTTCCGCGCACTTCTGGAAGAGTCTGCGCGCGGTCGGCGACGCCGGTACCCGCAGGGTGCTGGGCACGCCAAACTGCGGCAAGGGCGAGCCGAACCAGGTGATCCGCGTCGGCCACGCTTCGCCGGCCTGCGTATTCAGCAACGTTGATGTGTTTGGGGGAGACGCCTGATGAGCATTTCGAAGAGTCAGTCCGACGCCTTCAAGGTCATGGTCAATTGGCTGCGCGACAGCGTGCGCGAGCCGGAACAATTCACCCTCAGCTATGCCGCCGAATCCTCGGCGTTCGTGCGCTTCAACCACGCCAAGGTGCGTCAGGCCGGTCAGGTGCAGCAGGCCGATGTCGGGCTGAAGCTGATCAACGACGGCCGCCACGCCGACCTGCACATCACCCTGTCCGGTGATCAGGAAGCCGACCTGCAACGCCTCGCCGAGGGCCTGCAACAACTGCGCGAAACCCTGCCGCTGCTGCCGCAGGATCCGTACCTGCTGCTCAACCACAACGGCTGGCAGAGCGACAACGTGCAGGACCATCCGCTGCCGGACACCGAGCAAGTGGTCGAGGAGATCTGCGCCGCCGCTGAAGGTCTGGATCTGGTCGGCTTCTACGCCGCAGGCCCGATCAGCCGCGGTTTCGCCAGCTCCTCGGGGGCGTTTGGCTGGCATCAGGCCAACAGCTTCAACTTCGACTTCAGCCTGTTCCACGAAAACGGCGAAGCGGTGAAGGCCAGCTACGCCGGGCACGCATGGAGCAGCGAAGGCTTCGCCCGGCGCTTCCAGCAGGCGCGCGAGCAACTGGCGTTTCTCGGTCGACCGTTGCGCACCCTGGCACCGGGGCAATACCGGGCGTATCTGGCGCCGGCCGCGCTGGAAGAAATCATGGGCATGCTCAGCTGGGGCGGGTTCTCCGCGCAGTCGATCGCCAGCAAGAGCAGCCCGCTGCAGAAGCTGTATGTCGGTGATCAGGCCTTCAGCCCGCTGGTGTCGCTGGAGGAAAAAGTCAGCGGCTCGTTGAGCCCGGCGTTTTCCGGCGAGGGCTATCCGCGCAGCGATCTGCGGCTGGTCATCGAAGGCAAGGCCGGCGATCAACTGGTCGGTTCGCGCAGCGCGGCGGAATACGGCCTGACCGCCAACGGCGCCAGCGGCGGCGAATCGCCGAGCGCGCTGAACATGGCGGCGGGGAATCTGTCACAGGCAGAGATTCTCAAACAACTGGGCACCGGCCTGTACATCAGCAACCTGTGGTACCTGAACTTCTCCGATCAGCCGGCCGCGCGTCTGACCGGGATGACCCGGTTTGCCACGTTCTGGGTCGAGAACGGCGAGATTCAGGCGCCGGTCAGCACCATGCGTTTCGACGACAGCGCCTACAGCCTGCTGGGTTCGCAGCTGGAAGCATTGACCGCCGAGCGTGAGTTGCTGCTGTCGGCGAGCACGTACAGCCAGCGCAATACCTCGTCGGCGTTGCTGCCGGGGGCGCTGGTGAGTCGACTCACACTAACGCTGTAACACTGTGGCGAGGGAGCTTGCTCCCGCTGGGTTGCGAAGCAACCCCAAAACCTGCCAACTCGGTGTTCCTGTAATACCGGGTTGGCTGAATTTACGACTGCTGCGCAGCCGAGCGGGAGCAAGCTCCCTCGCCACAAGGGCTTCAAGCCAGGACAAGCATTCGGATCAATAACCCACAAGAGGTTCCATGCCCACACGCCCGCCTCTCGACGCCATCACCGCCCGCTGGTTGCCGTGGGTCGTCGCCATCGCTTTCTTCATGCAGTCCCTCGACGGGACCATCCTCAACACGGCCCTTCCAGCCATGGCCCGGGACCTGGCCGAAGACCCGTTGCGCATGCAGGGCGTGATCATCGCCTACATGCTTACCGTGGCGTTGCTGATCCCGGCCTCGGGCTGGATCGCCGACCGCTTCGGCACCAAGAAGATCTTCTTCGGCGCGATTCTGCTGTTCAGTTTCGGCTCGCTGCTTTGCGCGTTGTCCAGCAGCCTGAGCATGCTGATCGGCGCGCGGGTGATTCAGGGCCTGGGCGGTGCGCTGATGCTGCCGGTCGGACGCCTGGTGGTGCTGCGCGCGTATCCACGCTCGGAGCTGGTGCGGATCATGGGCTTCATCACCATTCCCGGCCTGCTCGGTCCGTTGATCGGCCCGACCATGGGTGGCTGGATGGTGCAATACCTGACATGGCACTGGATCTTCCTGATCAATCTGCCGGTCGGCGTCCTCGGCTGCTACGCGGTATGGAAGTTCATCCCCGACCTGCGAGGCAGCGAGCGCACACGTTTCGATAGCCTGGGCTTCCTGTTGTTTGGCGCGGCGATGATCCTGATCACCATCGCCATGGAAGGCCTGGGCGAACTGCACCTGCCACACCTGCGGGTGATGTTGCTGCTGTTCGCCGGTCTGGCCTGTCTGGCGGCGTACTGGCTGCGCGCCGGGCACGTGGAAAATCCGCTGTTCGCCCCGTCGCTGTTCAAGACCCGGACCTTCGCCGTCGGCATTCTCGGCAACCTGTTCGCCCGACTGGGCAGTGGCGCCCTGCCGTTTCTGGTGCCGTTGCTCCTGCAAGTGGCGCTGGGTTATTCGCCGTCGCAAGCAGGGATGAGCATGCTGCCGCTGGCCGCCGCCGCGATGTTCGCCAAGTGGATGGCGCGCCCGCTGATCGAACGCCTGGGCTATCGCATCGTGCTCACCGGCAACACCCTGGCGCTGGGGATCATGCTGGCGAGCATGGGCCTGGTCAGCGAGCAGACGCCGTACTGGCTGCTGCTGTGCCTACTGGCCGTGCTGGGCGCGATCAACTCGCTGCAATTCACCGCGATGAACACCGTGACCCTGATCGACCTCGACGACGCCAGCGCCAGCAGCGGCAACAGCCTGTTGTCGGTGGTGGCGCAATTGTCGTTGAGCCTCGGTGTGGCCTGCGCCGGTGCATTGCTCGGCGGCTTTACCGCGCAGATCGGCAATGATGGCGTGGAAACCGTGCTGGGCGCGTTCCAGCTGACCTTCGTCACCGTCGGCGTGATGGCGATGCTGGCCGCGACGATCTTCTCGCAACTGTCGAAAGAGGACGGCCGGCGGGCCAAGCGTCCGGAAGAACACATTGAACACTGATGTGTGATGAAGCGCTTTTGTGGCGAGGGAGCTTGCTCCCGCTGGACTGCGCAGCAGGCCCTGCTTTTTGAGTAGAAAAGCGGGGCCGCTTCGCGCCCCAGCGGGAGCAAGCTCCCTCACCACAGATGAATCACCTCGCCTCGGTTTTTAGTCACTGTTCGTCCAGAACTTTCGAGGAAAGTGGCAAGGGGCTGCTACACTGCGCGACATTTTGTTTTGCAGGCCAGTCCCGTGACCACCATCGCCACCGCTTTTAATACTCTGCCGCTGTCCGCCGCCATGCTGGCTAACCTCGAATCCCTCGGTTATGCCCAGATGACGCCGATCCAGGCGCAGAGCTTGCCGGTGATCCTCAAAGGGATGGACCTGATCGCCCAGGCCAAGACCGGCAGCGGCAAGACCGCCGCGTTCGGCATCGGCCTGCTGAACCCGATCAACCCGCGCTACTTCGGTTGCCAGGCGCTGGTGATCTGCCCGACCCGTGAGCTGGCCGACCAGGTCGCCAAGGAAGTCCGGCGTCTGGCCCGTGCCGAAGACAACATCAAGGTCCTGACCCTGTGCGGCGGCGTGTCGTTCGGCCCGCAGATCGCTTCGCTGGAGCACGGCGCGCACATCATCGTCGGCACCCCGGGGCGTATCCAGCAACACCTGCGCAAGGGTTCGCTGGTGCTCGACGGCCTGAACACGCTGATCCTCGACGAAGCCGACCGCATGCTCGACATGGGCTTTTACGACGCCATCGAAGACATCATCGAGAAGACCCCGTCGCGCCGTCAGACCCTGCTGTTCTCCGCCACGTACCCGGTGGGCATCAAGCAGCTGGCGTCGAAATTCATGCGTGACCCGCAAACGGTGAAAGCCGAAGCGTTCCACGACGACACGCAGATCGAACAGCGCTTCTACGAGATTTCCCCGGAAGAACGCATGAGCGCAGTGACCAAAGTCCTGCACCACTTCCGCCCGGCCTCCACCGTGGCGTTCTGCTTCACCAAGCAGCAAGTGCAGGAAACCGTCGATTACCTGACCTCCAAAGGCATTTCCGCCGTCGGCCTGCACGGCGACCTGGAACAGCGTGACCGCGACCAAGTGCTGGCGATGTTCGCCAACCGCAGCACTTCGGTACTGGTCGCCACCGACGTCGCCGCCCGTGGTCTGGACATTGATGCGCTGGACATGGTGATCAACGTCGAGCTGGCACGCGATTCGGAAATCCACATTCACCGCGTTGGCCGTACCGGCCGCGCTGGCGAGAAAGGCATCGCAGTCAGCCTCGTCGCACCGTCCGAAGCGCATCGCGCGCAAGCCATCGAACAGCTGCAGAAAGCGCCGCTTAACTGGGATCAGGTAGACAACCTCAAGTCCCAGGGCGGCGCCCCGCTGCAGCCACCGATGAGCACCCTGTGCATCGCTGGCGGGCGCAAGGACAAAGTGCGTCCGGGCGACATCCTCGGCGCGCTGACGGGCGATGCCGGCATTCCGGGTGCGCAGGTCGGCAAGATCGCGATCTTCGACTTCCAGTCGTATGTGGCGGTTGAACGCACCGTGGTCATGCAGGCGCTGCAGCGTTTGAACAACGGCAAGATCAAGGGCCGTTCGCTGCGCGTGCGTGTCCTGTAAGACAACGTAACTCCCCTGTAGGAGCTGCCGCAGGCTGCGATCTTTTGACTTTGTTTTTAAAGAGCAAGATCAAAAGATCGCAGCCTGCGGCAGCTCCTACAGTTCGTTTTGTGGTGACATTTGTGAGGACACCGTTTTGCGCTCAACCGAAGTCGTGATCATTGGCGCTGGCGCCGCAGGGTTGATGTGTGCACTGACCGCCGCCGGACGTGGGCGTGAAGTGTTGCTGCTCGACCATGCGAACAAGGCCGGCAAGAAAATCCTGATGTCCGGTGGTGGCCGCTGCAACTTCACCAACATGTACACCGAGCCGGGCAACTTCCTCTCGCACAACCCGCATTTCTGCAAATCGGCACTGGCGCGCTACACCCAGTGGGATTTCATCGGCATGGTCGGCAAGCACGGCGTGCCGTATCACGAGAAGAAACTCGGCCAGTTGTTCTGCGATAACAAATCCAGCGACATCCTCGGCATGCTCCTCGATGAGTGCGATCAGGTCGGCGTCGAGCTGCACCTGGACACCTCGATCCAGACCATCGAGAAGGTCGAAAGCGGTTACCTGCTCGACACCACCCTCGGTCAGCTGCAGTGCCAGTCGCTGGTGATCGCCACCGGCGGGCTGTCGATCCCGACGCTGGGTGCCACCGGTTTCGGTTATCAGGTCGCCAAGCAGTTCGGCCATGAACTGCTGCCGACCCGCGCCGGCCTGGTGCCGTTCACCATCACCGATCAGCTCAAGGAACTGTGCACCGAGCTCTCCGGGACCTCGGTGGATTGTCTGGTCAGTTGCAACGACCAGAGCTTTCGCGAAAACATCCTGTTCACCCACCGTGGCCTAAGCGGCCCGGCGATTCTGCAGATCTCGTCGTTCTGGGAGCCGGGTGACACCGTGGAAATCAACCTGCTGCCGGATCACGACACCGCCGCATGGTTGCAACAGCAAGTAGCCGAACGTCCGAACAGCGAACTGAAAACCCTGCTCGGCGAAATCTTCACCAAGAAGATGGCCAACCTGCTGGCGGACAACTGGTTCGTCTCCAAACCGATGAAGCAGTACACCCACGCCGAACTGGCGCAGATCGCCGACAAGCTGGGCAGCTGGAAAGTCGTGCCGGCCGGCACCGAAGGCTATCGCACCGCCGAAGTGACGCTGGGTGGCGTCGACACCCGCGAAGTGTCGTCCAAGACCATGGAATCGCTGAAAAGCCCTGGTCTGTATTTCATCGGTGAAGTGCTCGACGTCACCGGGCATCTGGGCGGTTTCAACTTCCAGTGGGCATGGGCCTCGGGTTACGCGGCTGCGCAGTACGTCTGAGCCAGAGCCAAACACAAAACCCTGTAGGAGTGAGCCTGCTCGCGATTGCAACCTGTCAGTCAATAATCTGGTGACTGACACACCGCTATCGCGAGCAGGCTCACTCCTACAGGGGTTATGCGTGATGCAGTAAGGAACACTTTTTGCTGTCAGATGTGATCGGCGCCATTGCGTCGGCGTCATTACTGGCTCAATTTAGCGGCATCGCCTCGGAAGGCCTTCGCACTTCATGTCCTCGACCTCGTTTCGTCAGTCTTTGCGGCGCCTGTGGGCGCTGGATAAATTCAGCTACAGCCTGCGGGTGTTCATCGCCCTGACCGGCAGCATGGCGCTGTGTTGGTATCAGGATGAAATGGGCCTGCTGATCCCGTTGTTTCTGGGGATCATCGCCAGCGCCCTGGCCGAGACCGACGACAGTTGGCAGGGCCGCCTCAATGCCCTGGCTGTCACACTGGTGTGTTTCAGTATCGCCGCGCTGTCGGTGGAACTGCTCTTCCCCTACCCCATCATGTTTGCCATCGCTTTGGCCTTGGCCAGCTTCGGCCTGACCATGCTCGGTGCGCTCGGCGAGCGTTATGGCGCCATCGCCTCGGCCACTTTGATTCTGTCCGTGTACACCATGATTGGCGTTGACCAGCGCGGCGGCGCGGTCACCGATTTCTGGCATGAACCGATGCTGCTGGTGGCCGGCGCCGCGTGGTACGGCCTGCTCTCGGTGCTGTGGCAGGCGCTGTTTTCCAACCAGCCGGTGCAGCAGAGTCTGGCGCGACTGTTCCGTGAACTGGGTTTTTACCTGAAGCTCAAAGCCTCGCTGTTCGAGCCAATCCGCCAACTGGACGTCGAAGCGCGGCGCCTGGAACTGGCGCAGCAGAACGGCCGCGTGGTGGCAGCACTAAACAGTGCCAAGGAAATCATTCTGCATCGGGTCGGCAACGGTCGCCCGGGGTCGAAAGTCAGCCGTTATCTGAAGCTGTATTTCCTCGCCCAGGACATCCACGAACGCGCCAGCTCCTCGCACTATCCGTACAACGCGCTGGCCGATGCGTTCTTCCACAGCGACGTGCTGTTCCGCTGCCAGCGCCTGCTGCGCCAGCAGGGCAAGGCCTGCCGCGCGCTGGCCGAATCGATCCAGATGCGCCAGCCGTTCGTCTACGACGCCAGTTTTGCCGAAGCCCTGACGGACCTCGACGCCTCCCTCGAACACCTGCGCATCCAGAGCAACCCGGCGTGGCGCGGCCTGCTGCGCTCGCTGCGCGCATTGGCGGCCAACCTCGGCACCCTCGATCGTTTGCTCAGCGACGCGAGCAACCCGGATGCCCTGGCCGATGCCACCGACAGCAGCCTGCTCGACCGCTCGCCGCGCAACCTCAAGGACGTCTGGGTGCGCCTGCGCACGCAACTGACGCCGACCTCCTTGCTGTTCCGCCACGCCCTGCGCCTGCCGCTGGCGCTGAGTATCGGTTACGGCATGGTGCACCTGATTCACCCGTCGCAAGGCTACTGGATCATCCTCACCACGCTGTTCGTCTGTCAGCCGAACTACGGCGCAACGCGGCGCAAGCTCGGTCAGCGGATTCTCGGCACGGCCATCGGCCTGACCGTGGCGTGGGCGCTGTTCGATCTGTTCCCGAGCCCGCTGGTGCAGTCGTGCTTCGCCATCGCCGCCGGGGTGGTGTTCTTTACCAACCGCACCACGCGCTACACCGTGGCAACGGCGGCGATCACGATCATGGTGCTGTTCTGCTTCAACCAGATCGGCGACGGCTACGGGCTGTTCCTGCCACGCCTGTTCGATACCCTGCTCGGCAGCCTGATCGCGGGCCTGACGGTGTTCCTGTTCTTGCCGGACTGGCAGGGCCGACGCCTGAACAAGGTGCTGGCCAACACCCTGACCTGCAACAGCATTTACCTGCGCCAGATCATGCAGCAATACGCCGCCGGCAAGAGCGACGACCTCGCCTATCGCCTGGCGCGGCGCAACGCGCACAACGCCGATGCGGCGCTGTCGACCACCCTGGCGAACATGCTGATGGAGCCCGGGCATTTCCGTAAGGAAGCGGATGTCGGGTTCCGCTTCCTGGTGCTGTCGCACACCCTGCTCAGCTACCTGTCCGGGCTGGGCGCGCATCGCGAAACGCAGCTACCGGCCGAGGTGCGCGAACAGCTGATCGACGGCGCCGGAGTGAAACTGGCCGCGAGCATCGACGACATCGCCCAGGGGCTGGCGAACAAGCAGCCGGTGGCGATCCAGAGTGACGAAGAGGAAGCGCTGGCCAATGAGCTGGAGCAGATGCCGGACGAGATCGATGAAGGACAGCGGCTGGTGCAGACGCAACTGGCGCTGATCTGCCGGCAGCTGGGGCCGCTGCGTACGTTGGCGGCACATTTGATCAAAGACACCCATGAGATTAGCGCTGGCTGAAAGCACGCCTTCGCGAGCAGGCTCGCTCCCACAGGGGAACGCATTTCAAACTGTAGGAGTGAGCCTGCTCGCGACAGGGCGCTCCCACAGTGAGTGTGTGCATGACACAGAACCCATGTGAGAGCGAGCCTGCTCGCGAAGCGGCCATCGGCCACAGCAAAGAATCTGGATCAGCCCTCACATTCCATGCTGGTGCATCAACCGCTCATAACTGCCATCCGCCTTCATCGCCGCAATCGCCTTATCAAACCCCGCCACAATCTGCTCATGCTGTGGATTCTTCAGGCTCACCAGAATATGCAGGCTGTTCTCGCTCAACGGCTTGGGGAGGAACTCCACGGCGTTGCGCACCTTGGATGATTCGCGCGCCAGGTAATACCGCGCGACGTATTCATCTTCCAGGGTCAGCTTGACCCGATCCGCCGCCAACATGCGCACCGCCATCGCAAAGTTATGCACAGGGACTTTCTGCAGCGCGGTATCGCCATCGAACGCCTGTGAGTAGGCATAACCGCGCACCACGGCAATCGGGTACGTGTGCAGTTGCTCCAGGTTGCCGTACTCCAGCGGCGTGTCCTTACGCTTGAGAAAACGGATGCGGTTGAGCAGGTATTCGCCAGAGAACTGGCCGATTCTGGTGCGCTCGTCGTTGTACCAGGCGTTGACCAGCACGTCATAACGCCCTTCGCCAACCCCCAGCAGCGCCCGCGCCCACGGCACCTGCTCATAGTCGCTGGCATAGCCGGCCCGGGCCAGCGCGGTGCTGACGATGTCGGTGGCCAGGCCGCCGTTGACCAGCGTGTCGTCGGTAAAGGGCGGCCAGATATCAAACACCAGTCGCAGCTTGTCCGCTGCGGCGGGTTGGGCCAGCAACAGCAATCCGATCAAAGCAAAGGCTCGATGCAGTCGCGGCATGCTTGAAAATCCTTAGCGGGCGGGCGGCCCGGCGCGTTTTCCAGTCAAAACCCCAAGGCCCCTTACCGGCGAAACCCAGGCCCTAACATTAGCTCATTGAAGCCAGTGCACAGCGCTTTCCAGCAGATTACACAAAGCAGCCGCCGCCGCGAGAAAGGAATGATGGCATTTTGACCTTTATCACAGACTCTTACGCCATACAGACATCCGGAGCCTGTGCGCTTAGTATCGGGAGACAGTGTTCAAGGAGCCGGAAGATGACAATCGAGTGGATCTGCAAGCATCACAGCGATCTGGGCAAAGAGCAGTTGTACGCACTGTTAAAGCTGCGCTCAGAGGTGTTCGTGGTCGAACAGAAATGCGCCTACCCGGACCTCGATGGTCAGGATCTGGACGGCGACACCCATCACTTGATGGGCTGGGAAGACGACCAGTTGATGGCCTATCTGCGCCTGCTGGATCCCGAGTCCCAGGGCGGCGACGTGGTGATCGGCCGCGTGATCATTGCCCCGCAGGGTCGTGGCAAAGGGCTGGGGCACACGATGATGGAACACGCCTTGGAACAGGCTGCGAAGCATTGGCCGCAGGTGCCGATCTATCTGTCGGCCCAGGCGCATTTGCAGGGCTATTACGGCAGGTACGGGTTTGTGGTGGCGGGTGAGGAATACCTGGAGGATGACATTCCGCACATCGGAATGCGCCGCGCTTGAAGGCCCCTTCGCGAGCAGGCTCGCTCCCACATTTGCAATGCATTCCACTGTAGGAGTGAGCCTGCTCGCGATGGCGTCATCGCTATCAATGCAGGGCTCAGGGATATTCCAGAACAGCCTTGATCTGCCGCAAATTCCGCTCGATCCACCCGCGATCAATCGCCCCCCACTCGCGAATCCGATAGCGCCCGGCATGGTTGCGCGCGCCCTCTTCCTGCTCGAATTCACAGACGATATCCAGATCCGCCAGCGCGGCGATCGTGTCCTGCGCCGTGCGCCGTGGCATGCCGGTGACCTCGGTCAGCGCCGGGACGCTGGGAGCCAGGCCGCTGTCGATCAGGTAGGCCACGTACAGGCGACGGTAGAAACTGCTCTTGGTCTTGCTGACGTCCATGCATGGGCTCCGTTAATTAAAAGATCAAAAGATCGCAGCCTTCGGCAGCTTCTACAGGTCCCGCCACGTCAGGTACACCCGCAGGTCAAACTCGACCTGGTGATACCCTGGCAGCATGTGTTCACACAATTTGTAGAAAGCCTTGTTGTGGTCCGACTCTTTGAAGTGAGCCAGTTCATGCACAACAATCATCTTCAGAAACTCGGGCGCCGCCTCCTTGAACAGTGAAGCGATGCGAATTTCTTTCTTGGCCTTGAGCTTGCCGCCCTGCACCCGCGACACCGTGGTGTGCAGGCCCAGCGCGCGGTGCGTCAGGTCGAGGCGGTTGTCGAACAGCACCTTGTCGATGGCCGGCGCGTTGCGCAGGTATTCCTGCTTCAGGTCCAGTGCGTAGCTGTACAGCGCCTTGTCGCTCTGCACATCGTGTCGCCCGGGATAACGTTGGCTCAGGTAATCACCCAGACGCTGTTCGGCGATCAGTTGGCGCACCTGATCCTGCAATTGCGCGGGATAGGCCTGGAGGTATTTCAACGCAGTCATGGACACGGCAGCACGGTTCGCAAAGAGCGCCAGTGTAGCGAATTCAACCGGGCAGCGCGCTCCAGTCAAACGGTTCGACGAAGCTGGCAGCGTCATCGGCCATCATCGGCCGCGCCACCAGGAAGCCTTGCACGTATTCGCAACCATGGGCCTGCAGCCACTGATACTGCTCGATGGTTTCCACACCTTCGGCGATCACCAGCAAACCGTATTGCTTGCACAGGCTGATCACCGTGCTCACCAGCGAGGCGTCCCGGGCCGAGTCCGGCAGGCGGGCGATCAAATGCCGATCCAGCTTGAGCGTGTCGAGTTCAAGATCACGCAGATGCGCCAGCGAACACGGCCCCGAGCCGAAATCGTCGAGCGCCACCCGCACCCCCAGATTGTGCAGCAGACGTAACTGCTTACGGGTTTCATCCGGGTTGTGCATCAACGCTTCTTCAGTGACTTCGACTTCCAGCTGGCGTGGCTGCAAGGCATGCCGCTCCAGCACCTGACGCAATTCGGTGGCAAGATTGGGCAGGCCGAACTGGGTGTTGCTCAGGCTTACGCCAAGCACCAGGTCTTCGGCAAACAGGGTTTCCCAGGCTTTGCGCTGACCGGCGCCGCGGTGATAGATCCAGCTGCCGAGACGGCTGATCAGCCGCGCTTCTTCGAGCAATGGCAGGAACAGCCCCGGCGGCACATCGCCGACACTCGGATGCTGCCAGCGCAACAACGCCTCGAAGCCGCGGATCTGCCCGCTGCCGATCGCCACTTGCGGTTGATACACCAGATTGAAATCCCGGTTTTCGATCGCCGTGCGCACGCTTTCTTCGAGCATCAGGCGCGAGCGGGCGCGGCCGTTCATGTCGTGATCGTAAAAGCGATATTGCTGGCGCCCGGCGCGCTTGGCTTCGTACATGGCGATGTCGGACGCGCGCAGCAATCCGTCGAGGTTCGAGCCGCAGTCCGGGTAGGTGGCAATGCCGATACTGGCGCCAAGGGCGATGTCCAGGCCCTCGATCTGCTGACAGATCGACACCCGCTCGATGAGCTTCTCGGCAATCTTCGCCGCCTGCTCGGGAAACTCCAGATCGAGCAGCGCCGTAAACTCATCGCCGCCCATACGCGCCAGAATATCGAAGGGTCGCAGGCAGGCCTTCAACTGTTCGGAGACCCAGCGCAGCACCCGATCGCCGGCATCGTGCCCCAGGGAATCGTTGACCCGCTTGAAGCCATCGAGGTCGAGGTACAACAATACCCAACTGCTGTCACTGCGCTCACCGCGCAGCAGCAGATTTTCTACCGTCTGATAGAAGCCACGGCGGTTGAGCAGGCCGGTCAGCGGATCGGTCACCGCCTGAAATTCCAGTTGCTGATGCAGATGCCGCACCACCGACATGTCCAGCACCGTCACCACCATCGCCCGCTGCTCCGCCGGTAGCGGCGCGCAAGACAGCGCCACCGGCACCTGCTGGCCGGGTGCCGTGCGTAACAGTGCGTCGTGCAGACGCAGAGTCTCGCCACGCTTATAGCCGGCGTACAGCTCGGAATCGGCCCATATGGGAATGTGCGGTTTCTGCAGGTAATCCAGAAACTCCTTGCCCTCAAGCTCTTTCACCGGGGCATTGAGCAAACGCGAAATCGCCGGATTGGCGAAGCGAATCAAGCCATCCTCGCCCAGCACCAGAATCCCCTCGGCCGCGTTATCCAGCACCGACGCATTGAAGGCGCGGGCGACTTCCAGATCATGGGTCAGGCGTTGCAGGGCGCGGCGATTGCGCTGATGCTCGAGCAGCGCCTGCACCTTGGGCTTGAGAATTTGCGGATCAAACGGCTTGAACAGGTAATCCACCGCGCCGCTGGCATAACCCCTGATCACGGCGTCCTGGGATTGCTCGTTGGCGGTGAGGAAAATGATCGGGGTGAGACGCGTGCGCTGGCTGCCGCGCATCAGCCGCGCCACTTCAAAGCCGTCCATGCCTGGCATCTGCACATCCAGCAGCACCAGGTCGACGTCGTGTTCGAGCAAGAGATTGAGCGCCTCGAAGCCGGAGGCTGCGGTCATGACGTGCCAATCCTGACGCTGCAGCAACGCGCGCATGCTGATCAGGTTTTCAGGGTAATCATCAACGATCAAAAGGACAGAGCTGCCTTCACCTGGCTGGGGTTGCGCGCATTCCATGCTGCTTCTCTTATCGGGACTTCAGGCCGGTTTCCGGACAAAAACCGTACACGTACTGAGCGTTCACTCTAGTCGCGGATCGGTAAAAGCAGAAGCTGTCATCACGCCATCATTTAATCAAAGCGACGTCTAGCCGACTAACGGTCGGGCCTGCAGCCCTCTGAAACCGGGAAAGATGGCATTTCGACAGGATGTTGACGTCAATCATCCGCCAAACGGGCGTTAACAAAATCATCCTCTACGCTTATAAAGGCCGCCCCAAAAGGCGCGGGCTAGAGCTTCTGGTACCCGCGTGCAGGATGAATCGAGTGGAAGAACCGACATGATCGATCTCGCAACCTGGAACCTCAGCGTTCCCGTTGGCAGCCCGCCATACACTGTCGAAACCTCCAAACTGGTGAACGGCTTCAAGGACCAATACTTCCATTCCGACACCGGCACCCTGTTTTTCTGGTCGCCGGTCACCGGTTCCAAGACCGAAAACGCCATCTACCCGCGCACCGAACTGCGCGAAACCTACAGCAACGGCAGCTTGCGCAACTGGTATTACCCGGACGCCGACAACCTGCTGCGTGCCACCCTCGCGGTGAACAAGGTGCCGAGCTCGGGCAAAATCGTCATCGGCCAGATACACGCCTATGAAAGCCAGAAACCGCTGATCAAACTCGAATACCAGTACAAGACCAAAACCGAAACCGGCAACCTGGTGATCAAAGTGCGCATGCACCCGGATGACGACGAAGGCCGGGTCATCACCCTCGCCACCGGCCTCAAGCTGGATCGCGAATTCAACTACCTGATCCACTTAAGCCCCGGCGGCGCACTGGGTGTAAGCGCGGCGGGTTATCAGTGGGACTCACAGATCAGCGCCACCTGGCGCGACAAGCCGCTGTACTTCAAGGCCGGGGTGTATGTGCAGGACAACACCGGGTACACCAGTGAGGGTGGGCAGGTGACCTTCAGCAAACTCGACATCGACCACGACAAATAACGCTATATGGGCACAAACCCCTGTGGCGAGGGAGCTTGCTCCCGCTGGACTGCGCAGCAGGCCTCGCTTTTTCAGGGCCGCTGCGCGCCCCAGCGGGAGCAAGCTCCCTCGCCACAGGGTTATTTATTGCCAGTCAGACGTCCTTTAAACGGTGTTGTTCAGATCGGTCGGCCACCGACCTGGCCTCCCCCTACGAATCCCTCGACTCAAGCAAACTCCACGACGCCGCCGAGCGCGCCCTTGGCCGCTAACTCAACCCGGCCGCGCAGATCATGGCCAGCACCTGCGAGCCCGAGTCCATGTACCTCGCCAAGCGCTGGGCATCGCACAGGTGGTCATGCTCGGAGAACTGGCGGTGAATCAGGCACTGGATCATGTCGAATTGAAGGAATAGCCGGCCACAAAAAAACCCGCCTCACGGCGGGTTTCTTGAGTCAGTAGCTTAACGCACAGGCTTAATTGACCTTAGCGTTCAACTTATCTTTGACCTCTTTATACTCAAATTCGCCCGATGCTGAAAAAACGCCTTCTTCAAAGATTTTAAATTCTCCCACCGGGTAATCCCCTCCTTTTTTCAAAAGAAACGTACCGCTGGCATTTTTATCACCTTCGATACCATCAAGCTCCAAATGAGCACTCACTGTCTCACCTGTTTTATCTAGCCTGTAAAGCTCACCAACATTAAGACCCTTTCTAAATTTAACCACCAAATAATAATCACGCCCTCCCAATTTCTGAGTCCTTGGACTGATACGAAAAAAATCCTCATCCCCTAACAAATACCCATACTCGTCCTCAGCTGTAAAAGTATGATCACCAAAGTCAGGATGACTATATGTGATTTTCAAGTAACCATAAAACGACTCACTACTAGTCTTCTCAACCATTTCTTTTATCCGGAAAATAAGTGAAATCACACGATATTCGCTTATTAGTTTCCCCACACCTGTAACATCTGACAGGTACTTATACCCTTTCGGCATCAGCACCTGCCCCTTGATAAGAGTTAGTTAGGACCCCGGGCGCTTTTGATCAAAATGTCATTGTCATCCGCCGACAGAGCATGCCAAGCGTTATTTCCCAGAGTAGAAACGTTGGACGTGATGAGACCGCAGCGAGGGGAATCGCATGGCGCAGGGGACACGTGTCAGCCCCCTACTTCGCGCACATCAACATGAAGCTTTTGGAAGCATTCGCTTGAGGATCCGCACTACCAATCTGGTGCGTAATGACTTTCACACTATGGCGCGTAGGCGTCCCCGACAATTTCGCCTGGGCATAAAAAACATCATCCAGGGTATCTACATCCACTACAGACACTGCACAGAACCCCGGAGACCCTTCAAAGACACCTTCTTTCAATACAACTTTATAATCCGAAAAGTAGCCCGCTCGCGGAGCGTGATTCACGTAGGAAATCCAGACGGGCGATTGCGCAAGCACTTTTCCTTGACTGGTGATTAAAGCGGTATAACTGAAGTTCGCAGCTTCGGCTGAAACCTTATGGCCAGACGCCAACAGCAAGCCACCAGCAATCAATCTGATCAGTACATTTCGCCTATAGAGCATTAAAGCATTCCTTCATCCATGAATTTAACTTACCAACAAACGAAAGCATTGAAATAAATCGCGCGAGCGCTTGTCAACACGACAGGAAAATACAGAAAGATACTTCATCAATCCGTACACACTCCTACGTAACTTCAGACACCTTCCTATGCGCTTTGGTAGCTAACACGTCAGACATTCATAACAGCACACATGCATACGAACTGAAACAAAGGCAAAAAACATTAAATTCTTACTTTGTAATCGCCCATAAAAAACCCGCCTTTCGGCGGGTTTATTAACGCAGTCTAACGCTCAGGCTTAGTTAACCTTGGCGTTCAACTCACCCTTCAGGTAACGCTGGTACATCGCTTCCAGGGAGATCGGCTTGATCTTCGAAGCGTTGCCGGCAGTACCGAAAGCCTCGTAGCGAGCGATACATACGTCACGCATTGCAGTCACAGTGGCGCCGAAGAATTTACGTGGGTCGAATTCGCTCGGGTTGGTGGCCATCAGGCGACGCATTGCGCCGGTGGATGCCAGACGCAGGTCGGTGTCGATGTTGACCTTGCGTACGCCGTATTTGATGCCTTCGACGATTTCTTCAACCGGTACGCCGTAGGTTTCTTTGATGTCGCCGCCGTACTGGTTGATGATCGCCAGCCACTCTTGTGGCACCGACGAGGAACCGTGCATCACCAGGTGGGTGTTCGGGATGCGCTTGTGGATTTCCTTGATGCGGTCGATCGCCAGCACGTCGCCGGTAGGTGGCTTGGTGAACTTGTAGGCGCCGTGGCTGGTGCCGATGGCGATGGCCAGGGCATCAACCTGAGTCTTCTTGACGAAGTCAGCGGCTTCTTCCGGGTCGGTCAGCATCTGGCTGTGATCCAGAACGCCTTCAGCGCCGATACCGTCTTCCTCACCGGCCATGCCGGTTTCCAGCGAACCCAGGCAGCCCAGCTCACCTTCAACCGAAACGCCGCAGGCGTGAGCCATGGCTACGGTTTGTTGGGTAACGCGGACGTTGTATTCGTAGTCGGTCGGGGTCTTGCCGTCTTCGCCGAGGGAGCCGTCCATCATCACCGAGCTGAAGCCCAGTTGGATCGAGCGCTGGCAGACGTCAGGGCTGGTGCCGTGGTCCTGGTGCATGCACACCGGGATGTGCGGGAATTCTTCGATCGCGGCCAGGATCAGGTGACGCAGGAACGGCGCGCCAGCGTATTTACGGGCGCCGGCCGAAGCCTGGACGATCACCGGGGAGTCAGTCTTGTCAGCGGCTTCCATGATGGCGCGCATCTGCTCAAGGTTGTTGACGTTGAAGGCTGGAACGCCGTAGCCGAACTCGGCTGCGTGGTCCAGCATCTGGCGCATGCTGATAAGTGCCATTGTGTGTGTCTCTCCCGGTTGAGGGTCGTTAATCGTGCCAGCCTGCCGGAGCGGCGGCGGCTATTCAAGTGATTGCAGATCGGGGGTCGAGGCCCGGTCTGGTGATTCGATAAAGCAAAACCTGTATGTGTACCAACCTGTGGCGAGCGAGCTTGCTCGCGCTCGGCTGCGCAGCAGCCGTAAACCTGCAAACACGGTCATTCTGAAACACCGGGCCGCAAGGTTTTGGGACCGCTTCGCGCTCCAGCGGGAGCAAGCTCCCTCGCCACAAAGGCCATTGCCACAATGAATCTGTAGCGTATTCGTTTACTGCGCCTTGCAGCCGCGGCCGATCAGGTCATTGGTGGCAACCCAGTACACCAGGCCTTCGTCACCCTTGACGTGAAACGCCAGCATGCCATCGCTGTACAGCACGCCCGAGGCGCCCGGCTCTTCTTTCAGGCGATAGACCTGATCACCGCCGCCCAGCCGCACATCGACTTCTTTCTGGCTGGCATCGGTATAGCGCCACAGCACTTTGGCCTGGCTGTCGCAGGTCCAGGTTGTCCAGCTATCCGCAGGGGCAGACGACTGAAACAGGTTCATCTGTGCGCAACCACCCAACAATGCCAACGCCGCAATGGCGATCAAGCCTTTCATCCGTGTTCCTCGACTGACAGCCAACGCCGCCAGCCCTGAGTTAAAGAGTCAGACCGGTCAAGGACAACCATGTTCCTTGGCCGGGGTTTGCGTCTCGTATTTGTCCAGGCCGTCCGGCCCCGAGCGCTTGTTCAGCACCGGGTTGGTTTCGGCCTGCCAGTCGGCCTGATAGCAGCCCTTCTGCACCGCACCCGGCGCAGGCGTCGCCTCGGCCTTCGGGTTACTCCCGCAGGCCGCCAGCGTACCGGTCAGCAGCAACAGCGCTAACGACTTGACCATGTGACCACTCCTTTGCCTGGTCAAACGGGCGGCCTCAGGCCTTGGCCCGGCTTTCCAGGACTTCAACGGCCGGCAGCACCTTGCCTTCGACGAATTCGAGGAACGCGCCACCCCCGGTGGAAATGTAGGAGATTTGCTCAGCCACGCCATATTTATCGATAGCGGCCAGGGTGTCGCCACCGCCAGCAATGGAGAACGCCGAGCTTTCAGCGATGGCTTGCGCCAGCACTTTGGTGCCGTTGCCGAACTGGTCGAATTCAAACACGCCGACCGGGCCGTTCCACAGAATGGTTTTCGACGACTTCAGCAGTTCGGCGAAGTTGGCGGCGGTTTGCGGGCCGATGTCCAGAATCATGTCATCAGCGGCAACGTCAGCGATCAGCTTGACGGTAGCCTCTGCGGTTTCGGCGAATTCTTTGGCGACTACTACGTCAACCGGCAATGGCACGCTGACTTTGGCAGCGATGGCGCGCGCGGTGTCGAGCAGGTCCGGCTCGTACAGGGATTTGCCGACCGGGTGACCGGCAGCCGCCAGGAAGGTGTTGGCAATGCCGCCGCCGACGATCAGTTGATCGCAGATCTGGCTCAGGCTGTTGAGCACGTCGAGTTTAGTCGAGACCTTGGAGCCGGCAACGATGGCCGCCATCGGCTTGGCCGGTGCGCCCAGCGCCTTGCCCAGTGCGTCCAGTTCAGCGGCCAGCAACGGGCCAGCAGCGGCGACTTTGGCGAACTTGGCCACGCCGTGGGTCGAACCTTCGGCGCGGTGCGCGGTGCCGAAGGCGTCCATCACGAACACGTCGCACAGGGCGGCATATTGCTGGGCCAGGTCGTCGGCGTTCTTTTTCTCGCCCTTGTTGAAGCGCACGTTTTCGAACAGCACGATGTCGCCGGCCTTGACGTCAACGCCGCCCAGATAATCGGCCACCAGCGGCACTTCGCGGCCCAGGGCCTTGCTCAGGTAGTCGGCGACTGGCTTGAGGCTGTTCTCGGCGGAGAACTCGCCCTCGGTCGGACGGCCCAGGTGCGAGCACACCATCACTGCCGCACCTTTTTCCAGGGCCAGCTTGATGGTCGGCAGCGAAGCCAGGATACGCGCATCGCTGGTGACAACACCGTCCTTGACTGGGACGTTGAGGTCTTCGCGGATCAATACGCGCTTACCTTGCAGATCGAGGTCGGACATCTTCAACACGGTCATGGGTCGCACTTCCTGAGTAGCTGTTCTTAGAGAGCAGGTTTTTTTGAAATCGCTGTTTGCAGATAGTGTTCTGCAACGTCCAGCATTCGGTTGGCAAAACCCCATTCGTTGTCGAACCAGGCCAGGATGTTCACCAGTTTCGGGCCGGAAACACGGGTCTGACTGGCATCGACGATGGCCGAATGTGGGTCATGGTTGAAATCACAACTGGCGTGCGGCAACTCGGTGTAGGCCAGCAGACCTTTGAGCGGGCCGTTGGTAGCGGCCTCGCGCAGGATCCGGTTGACCTCGTTGGCATCGGTCGCCGTGGCGGTCTGCATCGTGATGTCGAGGCAGGACACATTGACCGTCGGCACGCGTACGGCTTTGGCCTGAATTCGCCCGGCAAGTTCCGGCAGCAGGCGCTCGATGCCGCGTGCCAGACCAGTGGACACCGGGATCACCGACTGGAACGCCGAACGGGTGCGGCGCAGGTCTTCGTGGTGATAGGCGTCGATCACCGGCTGATCGTTCATCGCCGAGTGAATCGTGGTGATCGACACGTAATCCAGGCCGATCGCCTTGTCCAGCAAGCGCAACAGCGGCACGCCGCAGTTGGTGGTGCAGGAGGCGTTGGACACCAGCAGTTCGTCGCCGGTCAGGCAGTCCTGATTGACGCCGTAGACGATGGTGGCGTCGACATCCGCCTCGCTGGCCATCGGCTGCGAGAACAGCACGCGTGGCGCGCCGGCGTCGAGGAAACGCTGGCCGTCTTCACGGGTGTGATAAGCGCCGGAGCACTCCAGCACCAGATCGACGCCAAGAGCGGCCCAATCGATGCCTTCGGGGGTGGCACTGCGCAGGACCTTCACGCAGTCGCCATTAATATGCAGACAATCGCCTTCTACTCGCACTTCGCCGGGAAAGCGACCGTGGGTGGAGTCGAAGCGTGTCAGGTATTCGATGCTGGCCATGTCAGCCAGATCGTTGATCGCGACAATTTCAAACCCTGCCGTCGAGCCTCGCTCGAACAACGCACGCAAGACGCAACGACCAATCCGGCCGTAGCCGTTGAGTGCAACTTTGTAAGGACGCGGTTGAGGCATGGGGTTCTCGATTACCGTGGTGAATCAGGCAGTGCGATATTGCCCGAACCAACGCTTTCGCGAGCAGGCTCGCTCCCACAGGGAAACGCGTTCCAATGTGAGAGCGAGCCTGCTCGCGAAGGCGTCGGTTCAGACGACGCAACTGTCGGACTTAGTCTTCCAGCAGCTCTTCAGCCTGACCCAGGATGTTTTCCAGGGTGAAGCCGAACTCTTCGAACAGTGCCGAAGCCGGTGCCGATTCGCCGTAGGTGGTCATGCCGATCACGCGACCTTCCAGACCCACGTACTTGAACCAGAAGTCGGCGTGTGCCGCTTCGATCGCGATACGTGCGCTGACCTGCAACGGCAGAACCGATTGCTTGTAGCCAGCGTCCTGAGCGTCGAACACGCTGGTGCAAGGCATGGAAACCACGCGCACCTTGCGGCCCTGCTCGGTCAGTTTGTCGTAGGCCTGGACGGCCAGACCGACTTCCGAACCGGTGGAAATCAGGATCAGCTCAGGCTCGCCTGCGCAGTCCTTCAACACGTAGCCACCGCGACTGATGTCGGCGATCTGGCCGGCATCGCGTTCCTGGTGCTGCAGGTTCTGACGCGAAAAGATCAGCGCCGATGGGCCGTCTTTACGCTCCAGAGCGTTTTTCCAGGCCACGGCCGATTCAACGGCATCGGCTGGACGCCAGGTGTCGAGGTTCGGTGTGGTGCGCAGGCTGGTCAGTTGCTCGATCGGCTGGTGCGTCGGGCCGTCTTCGCCCAGACCGATGGAGTCGTGGGTGTAGACGTGGATGACGCGCTTCTTCATCAGTGCCGACATGCGTACGGCGTTGCGGGCGTATTCCATGAACATCAGGAAGGTCGCGCCGTAAGGCACCAGGCCGCCATGCAGGGACACGCCGTTCATGATCGCGGTCATGCCGAATTCGCGCACGCCGTAATACATGTAGTTGCCGCTGGCATCTTCAGCGCTGACGCCTTTGCAACCTTTCCACAGGGTCAGGTTGGAGCCGGCCAGGTCAGCCGAACCGCCGAGCAGTTCCGGCAGCAGTGGGCCGAAGGCGTTCAGGGTGTTCTGGCTGGCTTTACGGCTGGCGATGGTTTCGCCTTTGGCCGCCACTTCAGCGATGTAGGCCGAGGCTTTTTCGGCGAAGTCAGCCGGCAGCTCGCCGCTCAGACGACGGATCAGCTCGTTGGCTTCGGTCGGGAACGCGGCGGAGTAGGCAGCGAAACGCTGATCCCACTCGGCTTCGGCCGCGCGACCTTTTTCCTTGGCATCCCACTCGGCATAAATGTCGGCCGGGATTTCGAACGGACCGTAGTTCCAGTTCAGCGCCTGACGGGTCAGGGCGATTTCCGCGTCACCCAGTGGGGCGCCGTGGCAGTCTTCCTTGCCCTGCTTGTTCGGCGAACCGAAACCGATGGTGGTCTTGCAGCAGATCAGGGTCGGCAGCGGGCTCTTGCGCGCGGTCTCGATGGCGGTCTTGATCTCTTCCGGATCGTGACCGTCGACGTTGCGGATCACCTGCCAGTTGTAGGATTCGAAACGCTTCGGGGTGTCATCGGTGAACCAGCCTTCGACTTCGCCGTCGATGGAGATGCCGTTGTCATCGTAGAAAGCAATCAGCTTGCCCAGGCCCAGAGTACCGGCCAAGGACGCCACTTCGTGGGAAATGCCTTCCATCATGCAGCCATCACCCAGGAACACGTAGGTGTGGTGATCAACGATGTTATGGCCAGGACGGTTGAACTGCGCGCCCAGGACTTTTTCTGCCAGGGCGAAGCCCACGGCGTTGGCCAGACCCTGACCCAGTGGACCGGTGGTGGTCTCGACGCCCGGGGTGTAACCGAATTCCGGGTGACCCGGAGTGCGGCTGTGCAGTTGACGGAACTGCTTGAGGTCGTCGATCGACAGGTCGTAACCGGTCAGGTGCAGCAGCGAGTAGATCAACATCGAGCCGTGGCCGTTGGACAGCACGAAGCGGTCACGGTCGGCGAACGAAGGATTGCTCGGGTTGTGCTTGAGGTAGTCGCGCCAAAGCACTTCGGCGATATCTGCCATACCCATAGGGGCACCGGGATGGCCGCTGTTGGCTTTTTGCACGGCATCCATGCTGAGGGCACGAATGGCGTTGGCACGCTCACGACGGCTAGGCATCGCTGATCTCCTGGGTGTGAATAATTGAAACGGAAAAAAGGAGGGCATTTTCCCTCACCGGAGCGCCTCGGGGCAATGACAGATAGTCATACGGAGGCGTTTTTCCCGTGGTTAACAGTGGATTCTGTAGGTGAAACCTTTCCGCTGTTCGTTTGTAGAGTTAACCAGCCAGTGAGAAGTGCCATCTATCGAGCAATATCAAAACTTTTTGATATTGACCTTGCAGCGATTTCCCGCCATCACTAGACTGCTGCCCCATGAACTTACGCGTGCCTTCCATTCGCCATGACGACTGCGACGAGCTGGCGGCCCTTTGCAAGGCCGGTGGCGATCCGCTGCGCCTGAACGTATTGCGCGCGCTGGCCAACGACTCGTTCGGCGTACTGGAACTGGCGCAGATCTTCGGCATTGGTCAGTCCGGCATGAGCCACCATCTAAAGGTGCTGGCCCAGGCTGATCTGGTGGCGACACGCCGCGAAGGCAACGCGATTTTCTACCGCCGCGCCCTGCCCCACACTGAACTGCTGGGGGGCAAGTTGCATGCGGCACTGTTAGAAGAAGTCGACAATCTGGCGCTGCCGGACGACGTGCAGGCGCGCATCGCCCAGGTCCACGGGCAACGTGAAGCTGCCAGCCAGGACTTTTTCTCACGGGTGGCGGAGAAATTTCGCGCCCAGCAAGACTTGATTGCAGGCCTGCCGCAGTACCGTGACAGCGTGCTGGCCCTGCTCGACAAACTGAACTTCAATGGTGCTGCCACGGCCATTGAAGTCGGCCCCGGCGATGGTGCTTTTCTGCCGGAACTGGCCCGCCGCTTCGGCACCGTAACCGCGCTGGACAACAGCCCGGCGATGCTCGAACTGGCGCGTCAGGTATGTGAACGTGAACAGCTGGCTAACGTCAGCCTGCAATTGGCCGATGCATTGAATGGCACCAGCCTTCAGGCCGATTGCGTAGTACTGAACATGGTGCTGCACCATTTCGCCGCGCCGGCCGAAGCGCTCAAGCACATGGCCGGCCTGCTGCAACCGGGCGGTAGCCTGCTCGTGACAGAGTTATGTAGCCACAACCAGAGTTGGGCCAGGGAGGCCTGCGGTGATCTGTGGTTGGGGTTTGAACAGGACGATTTGGCCCGTTGGGCCACCGCTGCGGGACTCGTTCCCGGGGACAGCCTCTATGTAGGCTTACGTAATGGTTTCCAGATCCAGGTTCGCCACTTTCAGCGACCGGCTGGCGACACTCACCATCGGTAAATTCAGGAAAACATCGAGATGAGCGAATACTCCCTCTTCACCTCCGAGTCCGTGTCTGAAGGACATCCGGACAAAATCGCCGACCAGATTTCCGATGCGGTGCTGGACGCCATTATTGCCCAGGACAAACACGCACGCGTTGCTGTGGAAACCCTGGTCAAGACCGGTGTTGCCATCGTTGCCGGTGAAGTGACCACCAGCGCCTGGGTCGACCTGGAGCAGATCGTTCGTGACGTGATCTGCGACATCGGCTACACCAGCTCCGAAGTCGGCTTCGACGGCGCCACCTGCGGCGTGATGAACATCATCGGCAAGCAGTCCCCTGACATCAACCAGGGTGTTGACCGTGCCAAGCCTGAAGATCAGGGCGCCGGCGACCAGGGCCTGATGTTCGGCTACGCCAGCAACGAAACCGACGTTTTGATGCCTGCACCGATCACCTTCTCGCACCAGCTGGTGCAGCGTCAGGCCGAAGCCCGTAAATCGGGTCTGCTGCCTTGGCTGCGCCCGGACGCCAAGTCGCAAGTGACTTGCCGTTACGAAGGCGGCAAGGTGGTGGGTATCGACGCCGTGGTTCTGTCGACCCAGCACAACCCTGAAGTGTCGTACAAAGACCTGCGCGAAGGCGTGATGGAGCTGATCGTCAAGCACGTGCTGCCTGCCGAACTGCTGAGCAAGGACACCCAGTTCCACATCAACCCGACCGGCCAGTTCATCATTGGCGGCCCGGTAGGTGACTGCGGTCTGACCGGTCGCAAGATCATCGTCGACAGCTACGGCGGCATGGCCCGTCACGGCGGTGGCGCGTTCTCCGGTAAAGATCCATCGAAGGTTGACCGTTCGGCGGCCTACGCTGGCCGTTACGTGGCCAAGAACATCGTCGCGGCCGGCCTGGCCGAGCGTTGTGAGATCCAGGTGTCCTACGCGATCGGTGTGGCCCAGCCGACTTCGATCTCGCTGAACACCTTCGGTACCGGCAAGATCAGCGATGACAAGATCATCAAACTGGTGCGTGAAGTGTTCGACCTGCGTCCATACGCAATCACCACCATGCTGGATCTGCTGCACCCGATGTACCAGGAAACTGCAGCCTACGGCCACTTCGGTCGCGCTCCGCAGACCAAGACGGTTGGCGAAGACACCTTCACCACCTTCACTTGGGAAAAAACCGACCGCGCCGACGCTCTGCGTTCCGCTGCCGGTCTGTAAGACTCCCAGGCGTTACAAAAAGCCCCGCACGGTTCGCGCCGTGCGGGGCTTTTTCATGTTTGCAAAGATCAAAGGATCGCAGCCTGCATGGGAATGCATTCTGCAGGAGCTGCCGAAGGCTGCGATCTTTTGACTTTAACGCTGCGCAACACCCCGTAAAACACCCAGGCGACCTGACCCGCCATCCTCACCTAGCCTTCAAGCATTCCCCTGAGCAAGGACGCTCATCATGCTTGCCACGCTGCGCCTGTTTTCAATTTTTCTGCTGAGTTTCACCCCCCTGCTCGCTTTCGGTGCCTGCCCGGACTGGTCCGCCGCCATCGCGCAAAACCAGATCAGCGCCCTGCAAACACAGATCGACCAGTGGGACGACGCCTATCACCGCGAGGGCCGCTCGCTGATTGCCGATGAGCTCTATGATCAGGCCAGATTGCGGCTCAACGAATGGCGCCAATGTTTCCAGCAACCACCCGCACCCGAATCTTTACGCAGCGCATCTGGTTCAGTCGCCCATCCGATCGCGCACACCGGTCTGGATAAACTGCACGAAGCAGCGGCGGTGCAAGCCTGGTTACGGGACCGCCGGGATGTCTGGGTCCAACCCAAGGTCGATGGTGTGGCAGTGACCCTGATCTACCGTCGCGGCCTGTTGCAGCAAGCGATCAGTCGTGGCGACGGCATCAGCGGTCAGGACTGGACAGCAGCGGCGCACAAGATCAGCGCCATTCCACAACAACTTACACAGCCTCTTGATCTGCTGGTGCAGGGCGAACTCTACTGGCGCCTGACCGAACATGTGCAAGTCCGAGCCGGCAGCGTCAACGCCCGCGCCACGGTTGCCGGGCTGATGAGCCGTAAAACCCTGAGCGCCGAGCAGGCAGCCGGGATCGGCCTGTTCGTCTGGGACTGGCCGCAAGGCCCGGCGAGCCTGCCCGAAAGAACAGCGACGCTGGCGACCTTGGGTTTCGCCACGATAGCGCCATTCACTCAGGCCATCGCCAACCTTGAAGACGCTCAAAAGTGGCGTGAGCACTGGTATCGATCACCGCTGCCATTCGCCAGCGACGGCATTGTCCTGCGCCAGAGCCAGCGTCCACCGGCTGAGCGCTGGCAGGCGAGCGCGCCCTACTGGGCCGTGGCCTGGAAATACCCGTTTGCCCGGGCGCTGGCCGAGGTGCGCAAAGTGCATTTCAAGGTCGGTCGCACCGGTCGCATCACCCCGGTGCTGGAGCTCACGCCAGTCATGCTCGATGACCGGGAGATCAAACGGGTCAGTGCCAGTTCGCTCAAGCGCTGGCAGGCGCTGGATGTCCGCCCCGGCGACCAGGTGGCAATCAGTCTGGCCGGGCTGACCATTCCACGGCTCGACAATGTGGTATTGCGCACCACCGAACGCGCCGCCATCGACATTCCCGACGCCAGTGATTTCCACGCCTTGAGCTGTTGGCAGCCGACACCCGGCTGCGAAAGCCAGTTTCTCGCGCGCCTGACCTGGCTCAGCAGCAAGCAAGGGCTGGCGATGCCCCATGTGGGCAAAGGCACCTGGGAGAAACTTCTGGAAACAGGCCGCCTGAACAACCTGCTGGATTGGTTGACCCTCGATGAGCCAGAGCTTGCTAACATTGCCGGCTTCGGCGAACGCAGCAGTGCACGCCTGATACACAGTTTCCACAGCGCCCGCCAACGGCCATTCACGCAGTGGCTCAAAGCGTTGGGTCTGCCGCCGACAGGTGGGGCTCAACTGGCTGATTCATGGCAGGCGCTGGCACAACGCGACACCGAACAATGGCAGGCACACGCCGGTATCGGCCCGGGCCGCGCGGCGCAATTGAGCGCATTCTTCCGCGACCCGCAGGTGCTGGCCTTGAGTGAAACATTACGCGCCGCCGGAATCGACGGTTTCTGATCACGCAATCCCCTGGCAGCCGGGAACCCAAGGGCCGTCAGACGCTCAAACAGCGCAGTGCCCCCGACCCGACTGCCTTTGCACATGGAGCTTTTATGAAATTTCTTGCACCGCTCGCCTTGCTGACTCTCTGTGGCGTCCTGGCCGCTCCTGTGATGGCCGACGAAGACGCCCCGGGCCTGACCGGTTGTGCCGCCAAGAAGCAGGGCATCATCAATCAGATCGAACAGGCCAAATCCCGTGGCAACGCCGAGCAGCAGGCCGGTCTGCAAACCGCTCTGGATGAAGTGACCAAGAACTGCACCGATGCCGGCCTGAAGAAAGAACGCGAAAACAAGGTGCTGGAAGCCAAGCACGAAGTCAGCAAGCGCCAGGCTGATCTCGATAAGGCAATGAAGAAAGGCGATCCGGAGAAGATCGACAAGCGCAAGAACAAGCTCGCCGAGTCGCGCAAAGAGCTGCAGGACGCGCTGGATCAGATCGACAAGTAACCCGTATTGAAGGAGATTTCCTGTGGCGAGGGAGCTTGCTCCCGCTCGGCGCCGCCGCCGTCGCAAACCCATTCAATCGAGTTGAGTCTGTTCGGTTGAATGGGGTTGGAGCCGCTTCGCGGCCCAGCGGGAGCAAGCTCCCTCGCCACAGTCTTCAGTTGTCCGGCAGCCTCACAATCAATGATCCCGAAACTCTTTATGGCAAGCGCTGCAGGCATCTTCAACTTTCTGCACCGCCGGCCCCAGGTTGCTGACCTTGTATGGCTGGACCTTGCTGGCGATCACCAATTCACCGGTGGCGGCTTCAAGGTTACGGGCCAATTCCTGAAAGCGGGCCTGACGCGACCAGACATCATCCTTGGCACTGGTGTGATCTTCTTCGCGCACCTGCGGGAAATGCTTCCACGGCTCATGGGACAACGCATCAAGCTTCACCGCGCCGTCGGCGAATTTCGGCCCGTCGAACGGAATGCGTCCACGCAACATGCCGCCCAGGTCTTCGCCGGTCTTGAGCATCTGCTTGAAGATCGCTTTGCGCTGACCCAGCGGGGAATCCGGATCGACACCGCCGCAGGCGGACAAGGTCAGACAGGCCAGCAATACAACAGAAATTCTTTTAAGAGTCATGGTGGCTTCAGGTCACGGAATTCGGCGGCCAGTATCCTCGCGTCACCGACAAACACCAATAGCCCTATTAAAAATACGGGTTGCCGGAGCGCATGGAGCACTCGGACAACCGCCACAGGAATCACTCCATGAACAGCCGCTCCAAGGCCTGGCGTCACCCACTGATCGCAACCCTGCCACTGCTGGCGATCCTTGCCGGCTGTACCGGCGGCGACACTGCCAAACCAAAAACCCATGCCTTGGCCACGTATTCCAGCGCCACTTGGGAAGCCTTGCCGGCCGTGTCCGACAGCGATCTGGTCGCCGGCTTCGGCTCATGGCGCAGCGCCTGCACCCGACTCAAGGCCGATCCGGTCTGGGGCGGCACCTGCGCCGCCGCAGCCAACGTGCCGCAGAGCGCCAACGAGATCCGCGCATTCCTCAAGCAGAACCTCGACGTGTTCGGTCTGCGCGCCGAGAACGACAACCCCAACGGCTTGATCACCGGTTACTACGAACCGGTCTACCCCGGCAGCCTGACGCCCACCGACGTGGCCAACGTGCCGGTGTACGGCGTGCCCGAAGACATGATCATCGTGTCGCTGGACAGCATTTACCCCGAACTCAAGGGCAAGCGCCTGCGCGGTCGCCTTGAAGGTCGGGTGCTCAAGCCGTACGACGACGCCGCAACCATCGAATCCAAAGGCGTCAAAGCCCCGGTGGTGGCGTACCTGACCGACCCGATGAATCTGCAATTTCTGCAGATTCAGGGCTCCGGGCGGATTCAGACGGCGGACGGCAAACAACTGCGTATCGCCTACGCCGACCAGAACGGCCACCCGTACCGACCGATCGGCCGCTGGCTGGTGGAACAGGGCGAGTTAAAGAAAGAAGACGTGACCATGAGCGCGATCAGCAACTGGGCCAAGGCCAACCCGTCGCGCATTCCGGAACTGCTAGGCAGCAACCCGAGCTACGTGTTCTTCACCCGCAACCCGGACAGCAACGAAGGTCCGCGCGGCTCGCTGAACGTGCCGCTGACTGCTGGTTACAGCGCGGCGGTAGACCGCAAGGTGATTCCGCTGGGCAGCCTGTTGTGGCTGTCGACCACCCGCCCGGATGGCACGGCGCTGGTTCGTCCGGTCGCGGCGCAGGACACCGGTGGCGCAATTGCCGGTGAGGTTCGTGCGGATCTGTTCTGGGGCACTGGCGATGCGGCCGGGCAACTGGCCGGGTACATGAAACAGCAGGGGCAGATCTGGATGCTCTGGCCCAAAGGCGCGGCATTGCCGCAAGTGCCTCAGGTTGCCGATACGGAGAAGAAGTAACTACTAGATCATCGGTGACTGTTAGATAGCCATCGCGAGCTGGCTCACTCCTACATTTGGAATGCGTCCCCCTGTAGGCGTGAGCCTGCTCGCGATGAAGCCATCAGCAACAATAATCAGACCGACACAAAGAAGAACGCAGCAATCAACCCCATCCCGATAAACCACACCACTGAACGCAGGATCGCCCAGTCCGCCAGGTAGCAGATGATGTACAGCAGGCGACTGGTGATGAACATCACCGCCAGCACGTTCACTGTCACCAACTGTGCCGTGCCCACCAGGTGCGCAACGATCACCGCCGCCGCAAAGGCCGGGGTCACTTCAAAACTGTTCAGTTGCGCCGCATGCGCCCGTCGCGCCACGCCCCCCACGCTTTCAAGAAAATCCCGGGGATCATGGTTGTCCCTGAGTCTGAAACCGCCAGTGGCCTTGGCCACGATCGTGCACAGATACGGCAGGAAAATCGCGATCAACACACACCACAAAGCCACTGTCATAACGCCGTCCTTTCTTCTGATTTATCGGAATCGCGGGCAGTCAGAACTTCATCACCAGCATGCCGATCAGCACCAACCCACAGGCTAAGAGCCGCGGCTTGCCGAAAGGTTCTTTCAGATAGCGCATGCCAAACAGCACCACCAGAATCACGCTGATCTCGCGCAAGGCCGCTGCCTCGGCAATCGAGCCCAGCTGCATCGCCCACAGCACCAGAGCGTAGCTGAACAACACGCAGAACCCGACCGCCAGCCCGAGCTTCCACTGCTCGCGCCAGAACACCAGGAACGCCGGACGTTTGGCGACCCACGCCAGCAATGGAAACGGCCAGGCGCTGAGCAGCGTAACCCAGACCAGGTAATCCAGCGGATGCGACCAGCGCCGCAAAGCCTGGCCGTCGATGTAGGTGTAGCAACCGATGCACAGCCCGATCAGCGCCACCACCGGCAGCATCGACCAGGGCAAATGCTTCCCGCCGCCGCCCTGCCAGAGCAGGCAGGCCATGCCCAATGGAATCAGCATGATCCCGAAGATCTGCTGCGCGGTCAGCACTTCGCCGGCGAAGATCAGGGTCAGCGCCAGTACCACCAGCGGCGACAAGCCGCGCATCAGCGGATAGACCAGCCCGAGGTCGCCGACCCGATAGGCCTGAATCAGCAGATAGCGATACAGCAGCTCGAACGCCGCCGAAGCCAGAATCCACGGCCAGATATCCAGCGGCGGCAGGCTGATGAAGGGCAACGCCAGTGCCACAAACAACAGCGCCACCGTGTCCATGCACGCGACCACCAGCAGCCGCTCGGCGCTGAACTTGATCAGGGTATTCCACGCCGCATGCAACAGCGCCGCTATCAACACCAGAACTGTCGCCAGCATGTTCTACTCCTTGTTTTTTGCGGTTGACCCTACACCAATGTCTGCGGCTGACCAACCGAGGGGAGATGATTGTGTCCCCACCCCGGATCAGCCCATCCAACCTTTGCACCGAAGAATCGGGGCGCTGTCTTTCCACCCCCCATCCAAAGGACCCCGGATGCTTGAACTCGTAGCCGCATTCATCTGCCTCACCACCCTCCTCACCTTCGTCAATTACCGCTTCATCGGCCTGCCGCCGACCATCGGCGTGATGGTCACCGCGCTGATGTTCTCCCTGTTGCTGCAAGGCCTGAGCCTGCTCGGCTACCCCGGCCTGGAGGAACGCGTACAGCAACTGATCGGCCAGATCGACTTCGGCGATCTGCTGATGAACTGGATGCTGTCGTTCCTGCTGTTCGCCGGCGCCCTGCACGTCAACCTCAACGACCTGCGCAGCTATCGCTGGCCGATCGGCCTGCTGGCGACCTTCGGTGTGCTGATTGCCACCGTCGTGATCGGCAGCCTCGCCTATTACATTTTTGCCCTGTTCGGTTGGCACGTGAGCTTCCTTTACTGCCTGCTGTTCGGCGCGCTGATTTCGCCGACCGACCCGATTGCGGTGCTCGGCGTTTTGCGTACGGCCAATGCCTCCAAGCCGCTGAAAACCACGATCGTCGGCGAGTCGCTGTTCAACGACGGTACTGCGGTGGTGGTGTTTACCGTGCTGCTGGGCATCGCCCAACTGGGCGAGACGCCGACGATCAGCGCCACGGCCATGCTGTTCGTTCACGAAGCCATCGGCGGCGTGCTGTTCGGCGGGCTGATCGGTTATGGGGTGTACCGGATGATCAAAAGCGTCCAGCAGCATCAGATCACGGTGATGCTGACCCTGGCGCTGGTGATCGGCGGTTCGGCGATGGCCACCGAGCTGCACGTCTCGGCGCCGATTGCGATGGTGGTGGCCGGTCTGATCATCGGTAACCTGGGGCGCAACCTGGCGATGAACGACATGACCCGCAAATACCTCGACGGCTTCTGGGAGCTGCTCGATGACATGCTCAACGCCTTGCTGTTCGCGCTGATCGGCATGGAGCTGTTGCTGCTGCCGTTCAACTGGGCGCACGTGGCGGCGGCCAGTTTGCTGGCGCTGGCGATTCTGCTGTCGCGCCTGCTCACCGTGGCCCCGGCCATCGTCCTGCTGCGGCGCTGGCGCACAGTGCCGCGCGGCACCATCCGCATCCTGACCTGGGGCGGTTTGCGCGGCGGTGTGTCGGTGGCACTGGCGCTGGCCCTGCCATTGGGTCCGGAGCGCGATCTGCTTTTGAGCATCACCTACATCGTGGTGCTGTCGTCGATCCTGTTGCAGGGTCTGACCATCGGCAAACTGGTCAAGCATGCCACCCGTGACGAGCCGGCCACTGCGGCCGAGCCCGCACACCACTGATCATTTTCTGATCTGCTGCGGGTCAGGCTTGTCGGCCTGATCCGCAGACTGTTTCGCCTTGCCTGTCTCTTTCGGCACGCCGCTCTCGCTGCGGATCTGCGCATGGCTGATCAGGGCGAAGATGAAGCTGCCGCCGATGATATTGCCCGCCAGCGTCGGCCCGGCGAACACCATCCAGAAATCACTCCACGGCAGCTCGCCGGCAAACACCAGATACGACACTTCCGCCGACCCGACCACGATGTGGGTGAAGTCGCCCAGCGCCATCAGGTAAGTGATGAGGATGATGATCCACATCTTGGCGCTTTCCATGGACGGGATCATCCAGACCATGGTGGCGATCATCCAGCCGGAGACGATGCCCTTGGCGAACATCTGGCTGGCGTGGTTTTCCATGACCTTGCGGCCGATTTCGAGGAAGGCGTGATCGGTCTTGGTGTCGAAGATCGGCAACTCGAGCATCACGTACGCCACCAGAATTGTGCCGCACAAATTGCCGAACAGGACGACGCCCCACAAGCGGATCAACCGGCCGAAATTGGCCAGGGTCGGTTTGGACATCACCGGCAGGACGGCGGTCAGGGTGTTTTCGGTGAACAGTTGCTGGCGCGCGAGGATCACCGCAAGGAAACCCGCGCAGTAGCCGAAGCTGGCGATCACCTTGAATTCATCGCCTTCGGGCAGGCGCGAATTGAGCAGGCCCATGCCCATCAGCGACAGGCCCATGGTCAGCCCTGCCGCCAACGCCGACCACCACAACGCGGCGATGCTGCGCTCCAGTTCCTGGTCGCCCTGGGTGCGGATGATTTCATGCAGAACCGCCGCGCGAGGCGGCTGGCTTTTCTCGACTTCATGTTTTTCATCGGTCGAGAGGTTGGGGGTCTTGCCGTCTGTCGGGGTGCTCATGGCGCGGGAACCAGGTGGGGGGCTTTCAGCTACGACCTATGCCCATTGGAATACGTTCTGTAGGAGCTGCCGAAGGCTGCGATCTTTTGATTTTGCTCTACCCGAACACCGTCAAAGATCGCAGCCTTCGGCAGCTCCTACAGGTCCAGAGTCAACCCTGTGGGAGCTAGCCTGCCAGCGATAGCCATACCCCTGATGTCATTTGGTAACGAGTTCATCTTCCTTGAACTGGTCTTTGACGTACTTGATCTCGGTCCGCCCGTGCGGTGCCGGCAGGCCGTCCTCGCCCAGGTTCACGAAGACCATTTTCTCGACCGTGAGGATGCTCTTGCGGGTGATCTTGTTGCGCACCTCGCAGGTCAGGGTGATCGAGGTGCGACCGAACTCGGTAGCGGTGATGCCCAGTTCGATGATGTCGCCCTGGCGCGAGGCGCTGACGAAGTTGATTTCGGAAATGTACTTGGTCACCACGCGCTGATTGCCCAACTGGACGATGGCGTAGATCGCCGCTTCTTCGTCGATCCAGCGCAGCAGGCTGCCGCCGAACAGGGTGCCGTTGGGGTTCAGGTCTTCGGGTTTTACCCATTTGCGGGTGTGGAAATTCATGTTCACTCCTGAGCGTTTGCCGAAAGATGGCGTCATCTTGGCAGACCGAGCGGTCATGCTCCATGAGCCTTCTACTATGGTCGCCATTAGCGATCTTCATCTGGCCGACAGAAACCCTTTGGAAGATCAGTCTAGACGGCTATAATCGCCCCCGTTTCAAAACGGTAACGTTCACTTGCTACCGTTTTCCCGCCACCTGTCCGAGGGGCGCTGCAGCAGGTTCAACCTGTCAGGCTCGGATGGGGCGTTGACTGGCCACGGCCGGACACTAAACGCACAACGGCGCCCATTCGCATACATTACGAATGGAGGCTCTTCATGAGCGCTGTTATCACGCCTGCAGATTTTAACGATTACAAAGTTGCCGATATGTCCCTGGCTGCCTGGGGTCGTCGCGAAACCATCATCGCCGAATCGGAAATGCCAGCCCTGATGGGTCTGCGCCGCAAATACGCTGCCGAGCAACCGCTCAAGGGCGCGAAAATCCTCGGCTGCATCCACATGACCATTCAGACCGCCGTGCTGATCGAAACCCTGGTTGCCCTGGGTGCCGAAGTACGCTGGTCGTCCTGCAACATCTTCTCGACTCAGGATCAGGCTGCTGCGTCCATCGCCGCTGCCGGCATCCCGGTTTTCGCCTGGAAAGGCGAGACTGAAGAAGAGTACGAGTGGTGCCTGGAGCAGACCATCCTCAAGGATGGCCAGCCATGGGACGCCAACATGATCCTCGACGACGGCGGCGACCTGACTCAGCTGCTGCACGACAAGTACCCGCAAGTGCTGGACCGCGTTCACGGCGTGACAGAAGAGACCACCACCGGCGTTCACCGCCTGCTGGACATGCTGGCCAAGGGCGAGCTGAAGATCCCGGCCATCAACGTCAACGACTCGGTGACCAAGTCCAAGAACGACAACAAGTACGGCTGCCGTCACAGCCTGAACGATGCAATCAAGCGCGGTACCGACCACCTGCTGTCCGGCAAGCAAGCGCTGGTCATCGGTTACGGTGACGTGGGCAAGGGCTCCGCGCAGTCCCTGCGTCAGGAAGGCATGATCGTCAAGGTTTCCGAAGTTGACCCGATCTGCGCCATGCAGGCCTGCATGGACGGTTTCGAACTGGTTTCGCCGTTCATCGACGGGATCAACGACGGCACCGAAGCCAGCATTGATAAAGCGCTGCTGGGCAAGATCGACCTGATCGTGACCACCACCGGTAACGTCAACGTTTGCGACGCCAACATGCTCAAAGCGCTGAAAAAGCGTGCTGTTGTCTGCAACATCGGTCACTTCGACAACGAAATCGACACCGCTTTCATGCGCAAGAACTGGGCATGGGAAGAAGTGAAGCCACAGGTACACAAGATCCACCGTACCGGCCCTGGCGCATTCGACGCACAGAACGACGACTACCTGATCCTGCTGGCAGAAGGCCGTCTGGTGAACCTGGGCAACGCCACCGGTCACCCGAGCCGCATCATGGACGGTTCGTTCGCCAACCAGGTACTGGCGCAGATCTTCCTGTTCGGCCAGAAGTACGCCGACCTGTCGCCAGCCCAGAAAGCCGAGCGCCTGACCGTTGAAGTACTGCCGAAGAAACTCGACGAAGAAGTGGCCCTGGAAATGGTTCGCGGCTTCGGCGGCGTGGTCACTCAACTGACCAAGCAACAGGCTGACTACATCGGCGTGACCGTCGAAGGCCCGTTCAAGCCGCACGCTTACCGCTACTAAGTAACCGGCTGCTTCATTTGCTGGAATGACTTGTTGTGGCGAGGGAGCTTGCTCCCGCTGGGTTGCGAAGCGACCCCAGGATTTTGGGAGCGCTGCGCGCTCCAGCGGGAGCAAGCTCCCTCGCCACATGCAAGCTCGCTCCTACAGATGAAACATACCGCAGGCTTACGTGTTTTCAAGGGTATGACCATGTCCCAAGACCGTCGCTACAGCTTCGAGTTCTTCCCGACCAAGACCGATGCTGGGCATGAAAAGCTGCTCAACGTTGCCCGTCAGTTGGCAACGTACAATCCCGATTTCTTCTCCTGCACCTATGGCGCCGGGGGTTCGACCCGTGATCGCACCCTCAACACCGTTCTGCAACTGGAAAGCGAAGTCAAAGTACCGGCCGCACCGCACCTGTCGTGCGTCGGCGACAGCAAGGACGACCTGCGCGGCCTGCTGAACGAGTACAAGGCGGCCGGCATCAAGCGCATCGTTGCCCTGCGCGGCGACCTGCCGTCCGGCATGGGCATGACCAGCGGCGAGCTGCGACACGCCAATGAGCTGGTTGAATTCATTCGTGAAGAAACCGCCGATCACTTCCACATCGAAGTCGCCGCTTACCCGGAGATGCATCCGCAAGCGCGCAACTACGAAGACGATCTCGCCAACTTCGTGCGCAAGGCTCGCGCCGGCGCCGACAGCGCGATCACCCAGTATTTCTTCAACGCCGACAGCTACTTCTACTTCGTCGATCGTTTGCAGGCACTGGGCGTGGACATTCCAGTGGTGCCGGGGATCATGCCGATCACCAACTACAGCAAACTCGCGCGCTTCTCCGATGCCTGCGGTGCGGAAATCCCGCGCTGGATCCGCAAGCAACTGGAAGCCTACGGCGATGACAGCCAGAGCATTCAGCGCTTTGGCGAGCAAGTCGTCAGCGAAATGTGCGAACGCCTGCTGCAGGGTGGCGCCCCAGGGCTGCACTTCTATTCCATGAACCAGGCCGAACCGAGCCTGGCAATCTGGAATAACCTGAAGTTGCCGCGTTGAGGCAGCTGCAAGCTTCAAGCTGAAAGCGACAAGCAAGATCAAGAGATCGCAGCCTTCGGCAGCTCCTACAGGGGTGTCGCAGCTGCGATCTTTTGCTTTTAAATGCCCGAATTAGAGCTTGTGCAGCCACTTTCTGGCTCTTTCGCGTTTCTCGTCGTAATCTCAAGCCATGCCTTTGATCGCGCAATTATTCACGGTGCTGGTTTTTGCTTGCCTGAGCTTTGCCGCTCGGGGCGAGAAGTTGCGTATTGTCACCGAGCCGTGGGCACCTTACGTCTACGAAGAGGACAGCAAGAAACTCGGCCTGGACTACGAAACCACCGCCATCGTGTTCAAACGCCTGGGCATCGAGGTGGAATGGCAGTTCCTGCCGTGGAAGCGCTGCCTGTCGATGCTCGAAACCGGCCAGGCCGACGGCGCGCTGGACATCTTTCACAGCGTCGAACGCGACGCCACCCTGCTCTATCCCAGCGAACCGCTGTCGGACGTCGAATTCGTGATGTTCTACGCCAAGGACCGCCCGCACCCGTTCCATCAGCTCGAAGACCTCAAAGGCCTGACCATTGGCACTTCGCCGGGGTATCTGTACAGCCCGGACTTCAGCGAATCGACGCTGTTTACCCGCGAGCCGGCACCGACCCACGAGGCCAACTTCGGCAAACTGCTGCGCGGACGCATCGACTTGCTGATCACCGATCGCCGCGTCGGTCAGCACTTGCTTGATCAGCTGAATATCCGCGATCAAATCACCGAAAACCCCACCGTCATCAGTCGTCAGAGCCAATATCTTGCAGTTCGACGCAATGCCGGGATGGATCTGCTGGTGCAGCGTTTCGGCGCCGAACTCAAACGTTTCAAGCGTGAACCGGCCTACGCCGAGCTCAGCGCACGCTACGGCGCAGCCCCGGCTGGCACCGCGCCGCTGAGCAACGCGTCGGCCAGCAGCAAAACCGTTGAGCAGCAGGAAAGCAGCGCGCAGTGATTGCTCTGTTATACTCCGGCGTTCCCGCCAGGCTCACGCCCGGACGCCCGGAACCGTAACAGGCCTCTAGACCCGCTACAGCGCAGCTTTTCAGCCCGCGCGAGCGCTCCTGACGTGCCTTCGAGACCGCCGCAGGACCGGACGGGATCGCGTCCTCTTAAACGCGATTCGCGCCAGGCAAGACTCCCATTGGGCCAAGCCCTAACTAAAACAGGATTACTCATGTCCTTTGCTTCCCTCGGTCTCTCCGAGGCTTTAGTCCGTGCCATCGAAGATGCGGGCTATACCGAGCCTACTCCGGTGCAACAGCGGGCCATTCCCGCCGTGTTGCAAGGTCGCGACCTGATGGTTGCGGCACAGACAGGTACCGGTAAAACCGGCGGTTTCGCCCTTCCGATCCTGGAGCGGTTGTTCCCCAACGGTCACCCGGACAAATCCCAGCGTCATGGCCCGCGCCAACCGCGCGTACTGGTCCTGACCCCGACCCGCGAACTCGCGGCGCAGGTTCACGAGAGCTTCAAGATCTACGCCCGTGACCTGAAATTCGTCAGCGCCTGCATCTTCGGCGGCGTCGGCATGAACCCGCAGGTTCAGGCCATGTCCCGTGGCGTTGACGTCCTTGTTGCCTGCCCGGGTCGTTTGCTCGACCTGTGCGGCCAGGGCAGCGTTGACCTGTCCCACGTGGAAATCCTCGTCCTCGACGAAGCCGACCGCATGCTCGACATGGGCTTCGTCCACGACGTGAAGAAAGTCCTCGCGCGTCTGCCGGCCAAGCGTCAGAACCTGCTGTTCTCGGCGACTTTCTCCAAAGACATCACCGACCTCGCCGGCAAGCTGCTGCACAACCCGGAACGCATCGAAGTGACGCCGCCGAACACCACGGTCGAGCGCATCGAGCAACGTGTGTTCCGTCTGCCGGCCAGCCACAAGCGTGCTCTGCTGGCGCACCTGATCACCGCAGGCGCCTGGGAACAGGTGCTGGTGTTCACCCGCACCAAGCACGGCGCCAACCGCCTGGCCGAGTACCTGGACAAACACGGCCTGCCCGCCGTCGCGATCCACGGCAACAAGAGCCAGAACGCCCGCACCAAAGCCCTGGCTGACTTCAAGGCCGGCGAAGTGCGCATTCTGGTAGCGACCGACATCGCCGCTCGCGGTCTGGACATCGACCAGTTGCCACACGTGGTCAACTTCGAACTGCCGAACGTCGATGAAGACTACGTGCACCGTATCGGCCGTACGGGCCGTGCCGGTCGTTCGGGCGAGGCGATCTCGCTGGTGGCCCCGGACGAAGAAAAACTGCTGAAAAGCATCGAACGCATGACCAAGCAGAAAATCGCCGATGGCGATCTGATGGGCTTCGATTCCAGCACCATCGAGGCCGAGAAGCCTGAAGTGCGTGAGCGTCCGGACATGCGCAACCCGCGCAATTCCCGTGGCCCGCGTGGTGACGGTCCGAATGGCGGCGGGGGTGGCGGCGGTCGCAAAGACAAAGGCAAGGACAAGGGCAAGGAAAAACCGGCCGGCGAACGCGGCGAGCGCCCTGCCCGCCAGCAAAAGCCACGCGAAGGCACCCCGGCCCGCGAACAACGTCCGAGCCAGCCACCACGCGCCGCTGCTGATCGTGCACCGGACGAGTTCCTCGACGACGATATCGATAACTTCGGTAACCGCGTTGACTACGTGCCGAAAGCTGCCCCGGCCGGTGGCCGTGGTCGCCGTCCAGGCGCACCAGGTCAGGGTGCTGGTGCCGGCGCGCCACGCGGCGGTCAGCCGCAGGGTCGCCAGAACGGTCCGCGCAACAGCAACGGTTCGAGCACCGGCACCCCGCCGGCCAAACGCAACGGCCCGCGCAACGGTGCTCCGCGTGACGGCCAGGGCCGTCGTGACGAATCGTCGTCCTCGTCGCGCAACCGCCGTCCGGCCCGTGATGATCAACCACGTACCGAGCCAGCCGTGCAGAACCCGCGCAGCACCGGGCCGAAGATCATGCACAAGGAGTCCAAGGCTGACCGCTTCCCGACACCTGAGCAGCTCGATCAACTGCCGACCCGCCCGCGCGGCGAAAAACCAGCCTTGCTGACCCGCAATCGCTGATTTGCCGCTGCAATGAAAAATGCCCCGACTCGAAAGAGCCGGGGCATTTTTTATGCTGCCAAGAATATCCCTGAATCCTTCCAATCCCCCTGTTTACACCAAACACCGTGGCGAGGGGATTTATCCCCGATCGGCTGCGAAGCAGTCGCAAACCATTCAACGCGGTACGCCTGATACCCTTCAGTTGACGGTCATGGGGCCGCTGCGCGACCCATCGGGGATAAATCCCCTCGCCACAAAACCCCATCCCCACAGGGACCAGTAATGTGAAGGGCAATAAAAAACGCCCCCAGCCTTTCGACCGGGGGCGTTTTTTATGTGTCAGGCGAAAGTTACTTAACTTTCACGCCTTCCAGCGAGATATCCAGATCCGCGGTTTGAGAGGTAGGGCCTGGGCCCTTGATCCCGAAATCGTTCAGGTTGAGGGTGGTCTTGGCGTTGAAGCCAGCACGCTCACCGCCCCATGGATCCTTGCCTTCGCCATTGAACGTGGCCTTGAAGGTCACAGGCTTGGTCACGCCGTGCAGGGTCAGGTCACCGGTCACGTCGGCAGTTTTGTCACCAGTCGATTTGACGGCGGTGGAGACGAACTTGGCGTCAGCGAATTTGCCCACGTCCAGGAAGTCTTTGCTGGCGATGTGCTTGTCACGCTCAGCGTGGTTCGACCACAGGCTGGCAGTTTTCACGTCCACGGAGATCTTGCTGGCTTCAGGCTTGGCCGAATCCCACGAGAACGTACCGTCGAAGTCTTTGAACGTACCGTGGATGAAGCTGTAACCCAGGTGGCTGATTTTCCAGTCAACGAAGGCGTGCTGGCCTTCCTTGTCGATTTTGTAATCCGCAGCCATGGCCTGACCAGCCGAGAGCAGTGCAGAACCGATTGCCAGAGCGGCCAGAGTCTTTTTCAACATGCTTTCTTTTCCTTTGGAGTCGAGGTTGAACATCAGGCTTTGCGACCCAGCATTCGCGTCAGGGTCGCATCACGATCGATAAAGTGGTGCTTCAATGCTGCCAACGCATGGAGGCCGGAAAAAATTACCAGCGCCCACGCCAGCCACAGGTGAATCACCCCAGCGGTATCTGCCTGATCCGGTAGCCCGGAAACCAGTGCAGGAACTTCAAACAGGCCAAACACCGGAATCCCGACACCGTCTGCGGTGGAAATCAGGTAACCGGCAATCATCACAGCGAACAGCGCGAGGTACAGAAACCCGTGGCCGAATTTGGCGCCGATGCGGGTCATGCGGCTGTAGCTTTGCAGTGTCGGCGGTGGTGGGCTGATAAAGCGCCAGAGCACCCGCAACACCATCACACCCAACAGCACCAGACCGATGCTCTTGTGCAGATCCGGCGCGTCTTTGCGCCAGCTGCTGTAGTAATCCAGCCCCACCATCCACAGACCCAGCGCGAACAGCCCGAAGACCGCCAGCGCCACGCCCCAGTGCATGAAGATGCTGACCCAACCATAGCGCGAAGAAGAGTTACGTAGCTGCATTGCCCAAATCCTGTGAGAACTGCGAACCAAGACTAGCGAGTTATCTATCGAATTAAAGCGGAAAATTTTGCTTTGAAATATCGAGAAATACGATCAAGAGTCTTGAGCATGGTGGTTAAGGAAAGATTAAACGGAAAAAGTGTGGCGGGATGTGGATAAGGCTTGCGCAATAAAATACGCACTTGTGGCGAGGGAGCTTGCTCCCGCCGGAGGCCGAAGGACTCCCGATACAGCCTGCGCGGTGAATGGGAAATACCGGGCTGCCTGGGTTTACGACCGCTCCGCGGCCGAGCGGGACGGGCGACGATCGACAAGCTCCCTCGCCACAGAGGTGGTGCTCAGGCAAAAAAAAGCGCGGCCTGAGCCGCGCTTTTTCGTTCACCGCAAAGCCTTACTGCGCTTTGCTGTCGGTGCTTGCCGCCGGAGCCGGAGTTGCAGCGGGTTTTGCTGCTGGCTTCTTCGCCGGCTCAGCCTTTTTCGCTGCTGGCTTGGCCGCGGCTTTCTTCGCCTCGGTTTTGGCCGCCGGTTTCTTCGCCGCTGGCTTGGCTGGCGCTTTCTTCGCCGGTTCAGCTTTCACCGGGGCAGCGGGTTTCGGCGCTTCCACCGGAGCTGGCGCAGGGGCTGGAGCCGATGCCGGCGCAGGTGCCGCTGGTGCTGGAGTTGGCTCTGGCGCCTTCACAGGCTCTGGTTTCTTCTCGTCATCCGAACCGCCAAACAGGTTGCTGAAGAAGTTGCCCTTCTTCGCCGCCACGGCACCCGCCGCGCCTGCCGCTGCTGCTGCCGGAACCACTTTGACCGGTTCAAACGACTTGCCGGCTGCCAGGTCTTCAACCTGACTGGCCGCACGCTGACCAGTGCGCAGCGCACCTTCCAGGGTGCCCGGGTACAGGGTGTCGGTGTGTTCGCCAGCGAACGCTACGCGTTGCAGCGGACGCTCCCACATGCGCCAGAACTTGCTGATCTGACCCGGGCCGTAAGCCAGGTAGGCGCCGCCCATCGACGGGTCGGTGCTGTAGCGACGGATTTCATAACCGGTGAACGAGCCACGGGCCTGTGGATAAAACGCGTGCAGACGGATCAGCACCTGATCGACCATCTGCTTGTCGCCGAACGCCTGCATCACGCGAGCGTTGTCGCCAGACAGGTTGATCACCACGTTGGCGCCGCCCTTCAGCGCCGGTTCGATCCAGAGCATGCCGAGGCCGGCGTTGCTGTAAATCTCGCCGGACATGCGCGCCTTGCTTTCCCAGACCGGCGTCTTGAACTTGAGCATGATCTGGTCGCGCCAGCCGTAGTTGGTGCCCTTGATCGCTGCCAGGTGCTGAGCGTCCAGCGCCGGGGTCAGGGCAATCTTGTTCAGCGCGCGCAATGGCACGGCCAGCACCACGTAGTCGGCCTGGTAGCCAACACTGCCGACCTTGACGGTCACGCCGTCCTTGTCCTGAGTGATCGCCGAGACCGGCGAGTTGGTCTTGATGGTCTTGATCTGCTTGACGAAGGCCTGGGCCAGCACCTGGCTGCCGCCGACCAGACGCGAGGCGCGCAGGTCACGGTCGGAGATGCCGCGATAGACACGGTTCTGCTGGGCGAAATACAGCAGCGACAGACGCGACGGCTCGTCGTAGTGGGTGCGGATGTCCTGGTTGATCAACTGACGCGCCGTGGCCGGCAGGTTCTGCTTGTCGAGCCAGTTCGACACGTTGATCTGGTCCAGCGCGTGCAGCGTGTTGGTCGCGGCCGGGTTCTGCGGGTCGTCGATCGAGCGCGCCAGATCGTCGAGGGTTTTCTGGTAGCGCTTCAAGGCCTCGGCGGTGGCCGGCTGCTTGGTCGCCAGATCGGCAGCGGAGAAATACTCGCCGTCGATCAGATAACCCGGTGTACGCACGAATTCAGGGGCTGGCGTGGTGCTCAGCTTGAACGTCGAGACGTACTTGTTCAGCACCGGCTGGGTCTTGTCGTTGCCGATCCACTCGCTGGTGGCCATGCCGGAGCGACCGCCCAGACTCGGTTTGGCTTCCAGCAGGGTGACCTGCCAGCCCTTGTTCTGCAGCTCGTAAGCCGCGGTCAGGCCCGACAGGCCGCCGCCGATCACGATTGCGGTTTTATCCTTGGCCAGCGCCGTAACGCTGAACAGCCCCAACATCACCAGCGCACAGGCGCGCAGCCAACCGACAGACATTCAGCGAACTCCGGAAATACACGTAGGAAAAAGCAGTTTTGCGGATCAGACGACCCAAAGAACCGCGAAGAATACGTCAGCCATCAAAACGCCGCCAGCGACGTCTATCGGCCTATACAAAGTAGCTCAATCGACACAATGGGTTGTCCCCGCGCGATGCATCTCATAGGCTTGCGCGATTGTTTGCCCGCGCCTGACGCGAGCCGCCTCGAGGAGACTGTAAATGGGCCTGAATAATCAGTGGATGCAACGCGACCTCGCGGTGCTGTGGCATCCCTGCACCCAGATGAAAGACCACGAACAGCTGCCACTGATCCCGATCAAGCGCGGTGAAGGCGTGTGGCTCGAAGACTTCGAAGGCAAGCGCTACCTCGACGCCGTCAGCTCCTGGTGGGTCAACGTGTTCGGCCACGCCAACCCGCGCATCAACCAGCGCATCAAGGATCAGGTCGATCAACTGGAACACGTGATCCTCGCCGGTTTCAGCCATCAGCCGGTGATCGAGCTGTCCGAGCGTCTGGTGAAGATGACGCCCGAGGGCCTGAACCGGGTGTTCTACGCCGATAACGGGTCGTCCTGCATCGAAGTGGCGCTGAAAATGAGCTTTCACTATTGGCTCAACCGTGGTCAGCCGAACAAGAAACGCTTCGTCACCCTGACCAACAGCTACCACGGCGAAACCATGGCGGCGATGGCGGTCGGCGACGTGCCGCTGTTCACCGAAACCTATAAAGCGCTGCTGATGGACACCATCAAGGTGCCGAGCCCGGATTGCTACGGGCGCCCACAAGGCATGAGCTGGGAAGAACACTCGCGCAACCTGTTCGCGGCCATGGAACAAACCCTGGCAGAGCATCATGACAGTGTTGCGGCCGTCATCGTCGAGCCGCTGATTCAGGGCGCCGGCGGCATGCGCATGTATCACCCGGTGTACCTCAAGCTGCTGCGCGAAGCCTGCGACCGCTATGGCGTGCACCTGATCCACGACGAAATCGCCGTCGGCTTCGGCCGTACCGGGACCATGTTCGCCTGTGAACAGGCCGGCATCCGCCCGGACTTCCTCTGCCTGTCCAAGGCCCTGACCGGCGGCTACCTGCCGCTGGCCGCGTGCCTGACCACCGACGAGGTCTACAGCGCGTTCTACGACGACTACCCGACCCTGCGCGCCTTCCTCCATTCGCACAGCTACACCGGCAACCCGCTGGCCTGTGCGGCGGCGCTGGCGACCCTGGATATCTTCGAGCAGGACAACGTCATCGAGAACAACAAGGCCCTGGCCCAGCGCATGGCCTCGGCCACCGCGCATCTGGTCGATCACCCGAACGTCTCTGAGGTGCGCCAGACCGGCATGGTGCTGGCCATCGAGATGGTCAAGGATAAAGCCACCAAAGAGGCCTACCCTTGGCAGGAGCGACGCGGCCTGAAGGTGTTCCAGCATGCGCTGGAGCGCGGCGCGTTGCTGCGGCCGCTGGGCAGCGTGGTGTATTTCCTGCCGCCGTACGTGATCACCCCGGAGCAGATCGACTTCCTCGCCGAAGTCGCCAGCGAAGGCATCGACATCGCCACCCGTGACAGCGTCAGCGTGGCAGTGCCGAAGGATTTCCACCCGGGGTTCCGCGATCCGGGCTGATTCGGCTTACTTGAGATTTGCGGTGTCTGGACTGCCGCTTTCGCGAGCAGGCTCGCTCCCACAGGGGAATGCATTTCAAGTGTGGGAGCGAGCCTGCTCGCGAATGAAGTCGACACCTATCCAACTGATTCACATCTTTCCAGAGACCCGAAATGAGACTGTCCCGCTTCTTTATCGACGCCCCCCTGAGCACCGGCGAACACGAACTGCCGGAAGCCCAGGCGCATTACATCAGCCGCGTGCTGCGCATGGCCGAGGGCGATGCGGTGCAGTTGTTCGACGGCTCCGGCCATGAGTTCCGCGGATCGTTGGTGGAAGTCGGCAAGAAACGCGTGGTGGTGCAGATCGACGAGCAACTGGCCGGCCAGGTCGAATCGCCGTTGCAGATCCACCTCGGCCAGGGCCTGTCCCGGGGCGAGCGCATGGACTGGGCGATTCAGAAAGCCACCGAGCTGGGCGTGAGCGAAATCACCCCGATCTTCAGCGACCGCTGCGAAGTGCGCCTGAAGGACGAACGCGCCGACAAACGCCTGCTGCACTGGCGTCAGGTGGCGATCAGCGCCTGTGAGCAGTGCGGACGTTCGCGGGTGCCGGTGATTCATCCGCCAGTGCTGTTGGCGGACTGGATCAAGCAGACTGAAGCTGATCTGAAACTGGTGCTGCATCCGGTCGCCGAGCCGCTGGTGAGTCATGCCAAACCGGCGACCCTGGCGTTTCTGATCGGGCCGGAGGGTGGCTTGTCGGATGCCGAGGTTGAGCAGGCCAAGGGCAATGGCTTCCACGCTGCCCGCCTCGGCCCGCGAGTGTTGCGCACCGAGACCGCGCCGGTGGTTGCACTGGCGGTGGCTCAGCAACTTTGGGGGGACTTCTAAAGCGCTAAAAGATCGCAGCCTGCGGCAGCTCCTACAGGTGGATCGCGTTTCAACTGTAGGAGCTGCCGCAGGCTGCGATCTTTTGATCTTGCTTCAGAGGACATAAAACAGAATCGCCACAAAGTGCAGCAGACTCCCCGCGATCACAAACAGATGCCAGATCCCGTGCGCATGGCGCAACCGGTGATCCAGGGCAAAAAAGATGATCCCCACGGTGTACAACACGCCTCCCGTGGCCAGCCAGGCAAACCCGATGGTGCCCAGCGCCGCAATCAATGGCTTGACCGCCACCAGCACGATCCAGCCCATCACCGCGTAAATCACGATCGACAGAATCCGCGCCTCCGAGCGCGGCTTGATCTCTTGCAGGATGCCGATCAGCGCCAGCCCCCAGACAATCCCGAACAGCGTCCAGCCCCACGGCCCGCGCAGGGTCACCAGACAGAACGGCGTGTAGCTGCCGGCAATCAGCAGGTAGATCGAAAAGTGATCGACCTTCTTCATGATCGCTTTCTTGCGCCCGCGCACGCTGTGGTACACGGTCGAGGCGCTGTAGAGCACCAATAAGGTAAAGGCGTAGATCGCCACGCTGACAATCTTCCACGGACTGCCGTCGAGGCTGGCAATCACCAGCATCCATACGCCGCCGATAAACGCTGCCACTGCCCCGACCAGATGCGTCCAGGCGTTGAGTCTTTCCCCGTGATACATGTGTCACTCACCTCGTTATTCGTTACCGCAGCGCGCAAGGCTCGGGCCTTGAGCGTAAAAGCGCAATGTTTCCGTTAAACACGATCCCTGTAGGAGCTGCCGAAGGCTGCGATCTTTGTTTATCAAGATCAAAAGATCGCAGCCTTCGGCAGCTCCTACAAAGAGCGGCGCATACCGGGCACAATCGGCCGACATAAAAAAGAGTCCGCGCCATGCTGATCGACGAAGAATTGACCCTGAAAAAACTCGAGGTGTTCCTCGCCTTCATGCGCACCGGCAATCTGGCGCGGGCCGCTGCCGAGTTGCAGACCAGCAATGTCAGCGTGCACCGGGCGATCCATTCGCTGGAAAGCGCCCTGCGCTGCCCGCTGTTCAAGCACGAAGGCCGCAACCTGACGCCATTGGAAAGCGCCTACGTGCTCGAAGAGCGGGCGCAGAAGCTGATCCAGGACGTGGTCGAGAGCGTGCGCCTGACCCGCGAAGCTGCCGGATTCTCCGCTGAACGCTTCAAGCTCGGCTCGCTGTATTCGCTGACGGTGAAAACCGTACCGCAACTGATCATGGGCCTGAAGATCCGCCGCAGCGAACTCAACATCGACCTGATCCTCGGTTCGAACATCGACCTGCTCTACAAGCTGAAGAACATGGAAGTCGACGCGATCCTGGTGTCGCTGGACGACAGCATCAACGACCCGGACTGCGAGCAGATCCCGCTGTTCTCCGACGACATCTTCCTCGCCACCCCGGCGGATTCAAAGTTCGCGCAACGCAGCGAAGTCGATCTGGCCGAGGTCCGCGATGAAACATTTATCACCTTGACCCAGGGCTTTGCCACCCATCAGGACGGCAACCGGGTGTTCAAACAGGCGGGGTTCGAGCCGAAGGTGGCGATGCAGGTCAACGACATCTTCACCCTGCTGAGCATGGTCAGCTCCGGGGTCGGTTATGCGTTGCTGCCGGGAAGGATTGCGGCGGTCTATGAGAACCGGGTGAAGCTGATTCCGTTGCAGGAGAAGTATCGACTGCAGCAGCACATTGGCGTGGTGTTCTTGAAGGCCAAGGAGAGGGATCCGAACTTGCTGGCGTTGTTGGCGGAGTGTCGGATGTATGCCAATCGACAGGTTGGGATTTAGAGCAAAATCAAGATCAAGAGCTACCCCCTCACCCCAGCCCTCTCCCCCAAGGGGTAGAGGGGGAAAGGGAGCAGATCTTCATGCGTTTCAAGACCTGAGTCCGACTCAGGACTTTCAAGTCGGCATACCTCCAGCATCCAACTCGGTCAGTCCCCTCTCCCCCCGGGAGAGGGTTAGGGGCTTTTGATTTTCAGCCCACAATCCCGCGAACAATGAAGAACAACAGCGAAGGCCCCAGCAAGCACCCAAGCCCGGTGTGGAACGTCGCCGTCAACGCCCCATAAGGCACCAACCGTCGATCCGTCGCCGCCAGCCCCGCCGTCACCCCGCTCACCGTCCCGGCCAGACCACCAAACACCATCGCCGAACGCGGGTTATCCAGGCCCATCCAGCGCGCTGCGACCGGGGTGCCGACCATCACCAGAATCGCCTTGATCAACCCGGTGGCAATCGACAGCGCCATCACATCCGAGGTCGCGCCAATCGCCGCGCCGGTCACCGGGCCGACGATGTAAGTTACCGCGCCCGCGCCGATGGTGGTCATGCTCACCGCATCGCGATAACCGAACGCCCAGGCCATGCTCGCGCCGACAATGAACGGCAGGATCGTCCCGAGCAGCAGCGCGATCACTCCGATCAACCCGGCTTTCTTCGCCTCGGTCGCCTGCACTTCGAACGCGGTGGCGACAATCGCGAAATCACGCAACATCGCCCCGCCCATCAGGCCGATGCCGGAGAACAGCGTCAGATCGGCCAGGCCTTTCTGCCCGCCGGTCATGGTGCCGCCGACCCAGGCCAGCACCAGACCGATGACGATGGCAATCGCCGAGCCGTGAATGCGTCCGAAGGTCAGGCGTTTGGAGAGAACCACCGAGACCCACATGATCACGCCGACGAAGGCGAAGGCAGTGACAAGACCGTTGTGTTCCAGACCGTTTTCAATGAGTGCCCACATGTCAGCGACCTCCTACCGGGGTGCCGACCGGAGTGACTTCCACCGGTTCGTCGGGCAACGGTTCGCCCTTGTGGGTGCGGCTGATCAAGGCAATCGTGCAACCACACACCACCACCGAACCGATTGCCGCCAGCACCGCCACCGGTCCGCCGTGCAGGGCGGTGACGACGTTCTGTTGCGCAGCCATCGCCACCACCACCGGAATGTACATCGCGCCCCAGAAGCCGACGCCCATCTCGCAATCCTTGGTCATGCCGCCGCGTTTCTGCATCCACAACCGCGCGCAGATCAGCAGGATCATGGCGATGCCAACCCCGCCGACATTGGATTTGACGCCCAGCAGCACACCGAGCATGTCGCCCATGATCACCCCTGCCAGCGTACAGATCGCCAACAGCGCCACACCGTAAATAATCATTGTTGTAGTCCTCAAAGTGCATCGTCGAATGTTGTTTTTGTTGTTCGAAGCCTGAGTCGCGGCGGTTTATGGTCGGCGGTTCCCCTCCTCACGCAACAGCGCCTGCAAGGTGTCGAGTCGCGCACTGTCGAAGGCAGTGACCGTGCCCGATTCGAACACCCGGCGCGCCAGCCCGGTCAGCACCGCACCGGGCGGCAGTTCGATTTGTAACCGTACGCCGCGCTCGTAGGCGCTTTGCACGGTGCCGCGCCAGTCCACCACGCGGCACATGTTGAAAGCCAGGTCGTCACGCAAGGCGTCAGGCTTGAGCATCGGACGTGCGCGACTGCCACTCAGGTAAGCGATGTTCGGGGTCTTCAGTTCAACCTTGGTGAAGGCTGCGGCCAGCGAGTTGGCGGGTGCCTCCAGCAACGGGCAGTGCGAAGGCACGCTCACCGCCAGGCGTTTCGCCAGACCGGCGCCACGACTGCGCGCCAGTTCGGCCACCGCTTGCATGGCCTGGTCGCTGCCGGCAATCACCACCTGGTTATCGGCGTTGATGTTGGCCAGGTACACCGGCGACTGCGCGCTGTGCACCTGCGCCAGCAGCGTTTCGACGGTGGATAACTGCAGACCGATGATTGCGGTCATGCCATAGCCCTGTGGATAAGCCTGCTGCATCAACTCACCGCGCAGGCTGACCAGATGCAAGGCATCGCTGAAGCTCAAGGCCCCGGCGACCACCGCTGCCGGATAGGCACCGATGGACAGGCCGGCGACGTAATCCGCCGTGAGTCCGTCCTGCAACAATTGCCGAGACGCCGCGACCCCGGCGATCAACAGGCACAGCTGAACCGCCCGGGTGCTGCGCAACGCTTCGGGCGAATCGAGCAGCGAGACATCTTCTCCGAGCACGTTGCTGGCCTCGACCACGGTTTCCCGAGGCAAACGCTGGAGCATGCCCGGCTGCTGCGCGCCCTGGCCGGGAAACACCAACAGGCTGCTCACGCTGCCTGCTCCTGCGGGTTCCACGGATCAGCCACCAGACACGCCTGATGCTGGTTTTTCAGCAGCACGCGTGCAGACCCGCTGGCCCATTCGCGCAACGCGACCGCACCGAACGGCGTCTGTAATTGCATGTCGACCCGGCACACCGCCTGATCGAAACGCTCGACCAGTTTGCGCGCCTGATTGCGCGTCAGCAGCTGCGGCGTGCGCAAGATCAGATCAAGATCACTGGCCGTATGCATCGCGGTAACCCCGCTGGCCAGTTCAAACCCGGCACTGCCGCTGACACCCCAGACCCAACCGCAGTCATCGAGCATTGGCCGCAGTTGCTTGAGCGCGTGAACCACTGGCAACTCACGCGCGCTGTCGACCTGACACAGCGCCTCGGGACTGACCCGACGCGCAATCGTGTCGAGTTCCATGACCGCCGCCAGGCGCTGCTCGCGCGACACTCCGCGAATGCCCACCGCGACCAGACCTTCAGCGCTCACCGCCCGCCGCACCACCACCGGTTGCCCGGCGGCCAGCGACTCGATTGCCCACTGCGGCGCACCCACCGGCAGCTGCGCAGGGGTCATGCCCCACAGCAGGTCGTGGGCCAGCGGCATGTTCACCACTGCGCCCTCAACAGTTCACGCACGCGGCTGGATGCTTCGCGATTTTTCGCACCGAGTCGATTGCTCAAATCAGTCGCGCAGACATCGCCGATGGCCTGCTTCAGGCATTCGCTGACCCGCGCCAGATCCTCCGCTGTCGGCTGCTCGATCTGTTGCACCGCCAGGGTTTCCCAAAGCAGTCCGAGGCTGGCATAGCTGTCGATGTCATAGGCCATCGGCGGCACGCTGGCGGCCAGCGCCTCCAGTTCCTCGACACTGCGCAAGGTCACCCGCGCCGCCGACGCCTTGCCCATCGCATGCACCATCACCCCCGGATCGCGCAGCGCGATCAAGCGGTTGGCCTGATAACCATGAGCCAGAAACGCCCCGGACATCGCCTTGCCCACCAGCAGCGCAATCACCGGATGCCCGGCCAGACGCGCGCGGGCATAGCTGTCCGCCGCACCGGCCAGGGCCTGATGAATGCCGAGGGCTTCTTCGCGGCGACCGTAAGCCTGGCTCGGCACGTCGACGATGGCGATGATCGGGCGCTTCTGCGTTTTGTCACGGTCAGCGCTGATCACGTCATCCACAGCCTTGGCCAAGCCCCAGCCTTCGAGCAATCCGACTTCGCCATTGCGGGCACGTGGGAAACGGTTGTCCGGGTCAGCGACCACAGCGATAAACCGCCCGAGTTCGCCATCGGCCACTTGCAACGACGGCGGCAAACCTTCCACGGCTTGCGCACCAGCGCTCAGGGCGTTGAACCAGTTCAAACCGCGCACGGAATAACCACTCATGAGCGCTCTCCTTGATACAGATCGCGAACCACCGAAGGCTCGATTTGCGGGTCGGTGTTCAGGCTCGTCAGACGTTGCAGGAACCATTCGGCACGCTGACTGCGCGGTTGGCTTGGCAAGCCTTGTTGCAACAGTTCACCGACCTGCTGGCGGATCTGCGCCACGTCATCGGCGACATAACGATCCACCAAACCGCTAGCGAAACGTTGCTCGCCACCGGTCAGGCTCCAGATGAAGGGCCGGTCGCGGGAGTCGTATTCTTCGAGCCCGGCTTCCTGCTCGATCACTTGCGGGCCGTTGAGGCCAAGGCGTGCTTCCTGGGTCACCAGCAAATAGCTGCACAGCGCGGCGGCAATCGACATGCCGCCAAAGCAACCGACGCTGCCCGCCACCACACCCACCACCGGCTGGTATTGCTGCAAATCGACAATCGCCGCATGAATATCGGCAATCGCCGCCAGCCCGAGGTTGGCTTCCTGCAAGCGCACACCACCGGTTTCCAGCAGCAGGATGGCGCGGGTCGGAATGCCTTTGCGGTTGTCTTCGGCGGCCAGTTCCAGCGCACCGGCAATCTTCGCCCCGCCGACTTCGCCGAGGCTGCCACCCTGAAACGCGCCTTCAATCGCCGCGATCACCACCGGCAAACCGTCGAGGCTGCCCTTGGCGATCACCACGCCGTCATCGGCTTGCGGCACCACGCCCTGGCGTTCGAGCCATGGCGACATGACCCGTTGAAACGGGTCGAGCAATTCGCGGAAGGTCCCGGCGTCGAGCAAGGCTTTCGCCCGTTGCCGCGCACCGAGTTCGACGAAGCTGTGTTTGTTGAGCAACGCTGCGCTGTCAGTCATGGCCGATCTCCTCGAACCCTTGTTCCAGACGCAGGCGCACCACACCCGGCGTGGCGCCGAAATCGTGAATATCGATGGCCATCGCCGGCGGCGTGGTGCCATCGAACATCCGCGCAAACAAATGCTGCCAGCGCTGCTGCGCGCCGTTGACCGAGGTCTGCACGTTGATCGTCAGCTTGCCGGCCAGACCCGGTTCGATCAGCACTTCCAGATCGCCCGAGCCGACACAACCGACCAGCGCGCGCCCGCGTGGCGGCTGCCCGGCGGGGAATTCAAAGGATAAGGTTTCCATCAAAACGCTCCCTGAAGGATGCCGTCGCGCTCGATTCGGTCGAGCAGCAGCGTGGCGGCGAGCAAGTCGGCGGCGCCACCGGGCGAGGCATTCAATGCGATGAGTTGTTGATCCAGTTCGTGCAGGCACCGACGCCCGCTGAGGCTGGCGCTGCCGCCGGCGTCGAGCACCGCTTGCGCGCCGTTTTGCATGGCGTGCAGGCCTTGTTCACCAGCGCGGTAGAGCACGCAGGTATCGGCCAGATCGGTCATGATCGCCAGCAGCGCATCGAGCCGGGCGTTCTGCTCGCCGTGGCCGTTGGCGCGGCTGCGCTTGAGTTGTGGCAGGCCGCGTTGCAGCACGGACGGGAAGCCGAGTTGCGCTTCTTCACGGGCGCCACGTGCGCCGTAACGCAGGGCGACTTGCGCGCCATGGCTCAAGGGTTTTGGTGCGTAGCGGTCATCCAGCAAGGCCAGACGTGCGGCGCGCAGGGTTACGGCATTGGTGCTGGAGGATTGCGGTTCCAGCGCAGCGGCCGTCACCAACAGACCCAATGCCCAGATTGCCCCGCGATGAGTGTTCACGCCGTTGGTGGTCGCGAGCATGGCTTGTTCGCCTTCACGGCCGATCCGGCCAATCGCTTCGCGTAGCGGTAATCCGACTTCGCCAATGGCCAGTGCAGCCTCGGCCATTTCCTTGAACGCCGGCCACAACGACAACGCCGAGGCGTGCATCAGGCCCAAGTGCAAATCGGTGTGCGCGCCATTGCCACGCCGGTCGACCAGCGCCGGTTTCGGCGACAGGTCGGCTTCGTCGATCAGCGCATCCACCGCCAGATCGGCCAGGCGTTCGCTCAGGCTGAGGGGTTTCGCTTGCAGGTTGAGTGCGTGCATTACCAGCTCCTGAACTTGGCGGGCGGGTTGTAGAGGCCGCCGGACCACTCGACCAGATCGGCCACGCTTTTCGCCGCCAGCAGTTCGCGGGTGGCGTCGGTGCGGCGGATGCCGAGGTCTTCGGGCAAGGCGATCAGGCCTTCGCGGCGCATGCGTTCGGTGTCTTTCGGGCTGTGGCGCAGGCCGATGGCAGTCACGCCCGCAACCGCAGCGATCATCGCCTGGCGTTCTTCCAGCGAGCGCGCCTTGTACAGGTAGGCGATGCCTTCTTCGGTGAGCAGGTGGGTGACGTCGTCGCCGTAGATCATGATCGGCGCCAGCGGCATTCCGCTTTTCTTCGCCACTTCCACCGCATCGAGGGTTTCGACGAAGGTCGGTTTGCCACCATCCTGGAAGGTCTCGACCATTTGCACCACGAGTTTCTTGCCGCGCTCGAGCATCGGTTGCTGCGAGTCGTCGTGACGCATGTCGAGCCATGCCGGGGTGCCGTGACGCCGGCCACGCGGGTCGTGGCCCATGTTCGGCGCACCACCGAAACCGGCGAGACGACCACGGGTGACGGTCGAGGAATGGCCATCGCCATCGACCTGCAACGTCGCGCCGATAAACAGATCCACCGCGTACTGCCCGGCCAGTTGGCAGAACATCCGGTTGGAGCGCAGCGAGCCGTCGCGGCCGGTGAAGAACACGTCGGGGCGGGCGGCGATGTAGTTTTCCATGCCCAGTTCGGTGCCGAAACAATGCACGCTTTCGACCCAGCCGCTTTCGATCGCCGGGATCAGCGTCGGGTGCGGGTTGAGCGTCCAGTTGCGGCAGATCTTGCCCTTGAGGCCGAGGGATTCGCCGTAGGTCGGCAGGATCAGTTCAATGGCGGCAGTGTTGAAACCGATGCCGTGGTTGAGCGACTGCACGTTGTGTTTTTCGTAGATCCCGCGAATCGCCATCATCGCCATCAACACGTGCACCGGTTTGATGTGCCGTGGGTCGCGGGTGAACAGTGGTTCGATGTAGAACGGCTTGTCGGCCACCACCACGAAATCCACCCACGACGCTGGGATATCAACGCGCGGCAGGTCGCTGACGTCGTCGACCAACTGGTTGACCTGAACGATGACGATGCCGTCGCTGAAGGCGGCCGGTTCGATCAGTGCCGGGGTGTCTTCGGTGCTGGGGCCGGTGTAGATGTTGCCGGCGCGGTCGGCCATGAACCCGGCCGAGAGCACAACGTTGGGGATCAGGTCCACCACCAGCCGGGCGTAGAGTTCGATGTAGGTGTGAATCGCACCGATTTCCAGCAGGCCGTCTTCGAGCAACTGGCTGATGCGCAGGCTCTGGGTGCCGGCGAAGGAGAAATCGAGCTTGCGGGCGATGCCGCGTTCGAACAGGTCCAGGTGCTCGGAGCGACCGACACTGGGCATGATCATGTGCAGGTCGTGGAGTTTTTGCGGATCGGCCTTGGCCAGCGAGCGGGAAAGGAAATCCGCCTGCTTCTGGTTGTTGCCCTCCAGCACCACACGGTCACCGGGATGGATCAGCGCTTCGAGCGCGGCGACGATCTTCTCGGTGGGCAACACCACACCGTCGGCCAGCCCGCGCACCTTGTCGAGACGCCGCTGCTTCTCGTCACGCCGCCGCGTCCAGCGCGAGTCGGGGGAAATTGTTGTTGTCATGCTCACTCCACGGGGTTCGCTGTCGTGGAGCTAAGGTAGGCGCGTGGGGTGGAGGGCATCAATCAAGCGCGGTGGTGAATCATTACGCTCAGCGTAACGTTCACTGCCGCATTCGCGAGCAGGCTCGCTCCCACAAAGGTTCTGTGTCGTGCTCAAAATCCCGGCTCACTGAAGATCCAATGTAGGAGCGAGCCTGCTCGCGAAGAGGCCAGTCAGAACACCGCATCAATCAGTCTGTGGGCACCAATTTGTCCAACACCCGATTCACCGCTGCTAAAAGAAGGGGTGGCAGCTGAACGCAGGTTAGCAGACCGGGGAACCTAAGGAAGCCGGCGCGCCGAAGCGCCCTGCGCACAGCCGCCATCGAATGCAGGCACTGAGCCTGACGATGATGTATGTGCACCCTTAGATTAACCACGGGCTGCTAAACCCGATCACTGGGAGTCAGTGACGGGATCAAGTTACGCAGCCTGCCAAGGGCGCACAAGCCGGCGGATTCTGGTGCATGCGTAGGCAGCGGCGCAAGGATTTGTAGGCTAGGGAGCCGTAACACCGGGTGTCTTTAAACAACGCGACTGAAAGGCGTTTATTTCGCACAGAGATTGAGGATTTGTCTGTCGGATTGGAGTGTAGCGACTGGCGCTATCGCGAGCAGGCTCACTCCTACAGGGGGAACGCATTCCAATTGTAGGAGTGAGCCTGCTCGCGATGAGGCCAGTCAGAGCACCCCAAAGGCTGGATCAGTGAGCGAGGCCAGCCTCCACCAACAACTTCTCCAGCCCCAACAAATCCGGCACCTTCGCCACCTGCTCCCCGACCTGCACCGCCGCCTGCTCCAGCGCACACAACGGCACATCGACATAACTCAACTGGCTGTCGAGCTTGTACGAACGCGGTATCCCCTGCACCAGCAGCGCAATGAATTTCAGCTCCGGCAACCCGCCCAGCGCATTGAGAATCACGATTCGCGCGCGCTCGCCAATGACGATTTTCTGCCCGCACGCCGACTCGAAACTCAGCAGCGGAATCTGCCGTTCACGCCAGCTCACCCGCCCCAGATACCAAGGCGGTGTGTCCAGATCGAAGGCGCTGGCCTGGTAGTCGATCAGCTCGGCCACAGCGACGTTGGGCAGGATCAGGTTGCGGTCGGCCAGTGGCAGCAGCAGGCCGGTGAGTTGGCTGGTGCGCGCGTTGTGGCGGCGCTCATGCATGTTTCTTGCTCCAGTGGGCAATGCTTTCGAGCAGCACCGATTCCTGATACGGCTTGCCGAGGTAGTCGTTGACGCCGATGGCCATCGCGCGGTCGCGATGTTTCTGCCCGGTGCGCGAGGTGATCATGATGATCGGCAGGTGTTGCAGGCGTTCGTCGTGGCGCACCTGAGTGGCGACTTCGAAGCCGTCCATGCGCGGCATTTCGATGTCGAGCAGCATCACATCGGGCATGTGTTCTTCGAGCAGCAACATGGCATCGACCCCGTCCTTGGCGGTCAGCACGTTCATGCCGTGGCGTTCGAGCAAACGGCTGGTGACCTTGCGCACGGTCACCGAGTCATCGACCACCAGCACCAGCAGCGGTTTCTGCGGTTCGCTGTCGATTTCCGCAGGGGCCGGGCGCTGCGCAACCCGCGCCTGCATCGCGCGGATCGGCGCCAGCAGATCCAGAATCAGCACCACCCGGCCATCGCCGAGAATCGTCGCCCCGGACACCCCCTGCACCGCCGCAAACTGCGGGCCGAGGCTTTTGACCACGATCTCGCGGGTGCCGGCCATCGCGTCGACCTGCACCGCGACGCGCCGGTCGTTGCACTGCACCAGCAGCACCGGCAGCGGCAGGCTCTGGCCGAGCAATTTCGGGCGTGGCGCGGTTTTCAGCAGCTCGCCCAGGTAGCACAACTCATAGCGCTGGCCGGCGTAGTGGTAGCTCGGTGGATCGTTGCGAAAGTGCCCTTCCAGATCGTTCGGCAGGACGCGGACGATGCCTTCGATGGTGTTCAGCGGAATCGCGTATTGATCCTCGCCGCACTGCACCATCAGCGCACGGTTGACCGACACGGTGAACGGCAGACGAATGCGGAAATGCACGCCCTGCCCCGGCACCGAGTCGATGCTCATGGTGCCGCCGAGCTGACGGACTTCTTCGTGAACCACGTCCATGCCGACGCCGCGTCCGGAAATCTGGGTGATCTTTTCCGCCGTGGAGAACCCCGGCTGCAGGATGAATTGCAGCACATCGCGATCGCTGATCTCCGCGTCCGGCGCGAGCAAACCACGTTTGATCGCCTTGCGCCGCACTGCGTCGAGCGGCACCCCGGCGCCGTCGTCGCGGATATCGAAAACGATGTCGCCGCCCTCGCGGGACAGGTCGAGGGTGATCGTGCCCTGCGCCGGTTTGCCCGCCGCCAGCCGCACCTCGGCAGACTCCAGGCCATGGTCGACGGCGTTGCGCAGCATGTGTTCCAGCGGCGCGGCCATGCGCTCCAGCACGTTGCGATCCATCTCGCCTTCGGCATTGTCGATGATGAACGCGACGTCCTTGTTCAGCTCTTCGGCGACTTGCCGCACGATGCGTTTGAGCCGCGGCAGCATGCGTTCGAACGGCACCATGCGCGTGCGCATCAGGCCTTCCTGCAATTCGGTGTTGATCCGCCCCTGCTGCTGCAACAGGTTCTCGGCGTCGTGGTTGCGACGGTCGAGGGTTTCCTTGAGGTCGAGCAGGTCGGAGGCCGATTCGAACAGCGCCCGCGACAGTTGCTGCAACTGTGAATGGCGGTCCATTTCCAGCGGATCGAATTCTTCATAACCGAGGCGTTCGGCATCGACCTGCTGGCGGCTGAGAATCCGCCCCTGGGTTTCGGTGTCGAGCCGGCGCAACTGATCGCGCATGCGTTCGATGGTGGTTTCCATCTCGTTCAGCGCGGTTTGTGCATCGCTGACCTGTTGTTCGATACGCCCCCGGAAGATCGAGGTTTCGCCGGCCAGATTGACCAGTTCATCGAGCAGTTCAGCGGAGACCTTGACCATGTCCGCGCCAGCGTCGGCAGCCGGCGGCGCCGCGTCAGTTTTGACCGGAACAGCTAGCACTGGCGGCGTTTCTACCGTCGCCGGATGACTGAAATTCTGGATCGCATTGATCAGCCGGTCCGCCGGCGGGCACGGTTGCCCGGCGCGCACGCCATCAAGCATTTGGGCCAGCCGATCATGCCCGCGCTGCACCAGCGCAAACAGTTCCGCCGATGGCTGCAACGCCCCGGTGGAGAGACTTTCGTACAGGTATTCCAGCTCATGGGCGAGGTCGCCGATCGGCCCGATCTCGACCATCCGCGCGCCGCCCTTGAGGGTGTGCAGATCGCGCAGCAGGGTTTCGACTTCCTGGCGATTGCCCGGCTCGGCCTGCCAGCGCAGCAACGCCGCGCCGGAGTTTTCGATGATGTCGAAACCTTCTTCGAGGAAGATTTCCAGCAGCTCCGGGTCATGCGCGGCGCTGTCGTGATCGGCGGCCGGTTGCGCCGTTTCGGCAGTCGCGGATGCGCCCTGACGGAACTGGCGGATCGCCTCGATCAGCTCCAGCGCCGGGATCAGCGGTTGATGCGCCTGCAACTGCTCCAGCAACACCGCCAAGCGGTCATGGCTCTTGCGCAGTAAACGACCCAAGGTCTCGCTGTGACTGTAGCGACGATCCACCAGCCCTGCGTAAAGACCTTCCAGTTCGTGGGCCAGATCGCCAATGGCATCGACTTCGGCCATCCGCGCGCCGCCCTTGAGCGTGTGCAAATCGCGCTGCAACGACGACAGCGGCGCACTGTTGTCCGGGTCGTTCAACCAGCGCTGCAAGGCCTGGCCGGCACTGTCGAGAATGTCCACCGCCTCTTCGAGGAAGATCTCGACAATCTCGTCGTCCGGCGCGGTCTCGGTATTGGCTTGGGCGAGTTCGGCGGTTGCGGCGCCCAGTTCATGGATGCTCAAGGTGCGGCTGCCGTCGCTGCGGATCAGCCCCATGGCCGTCGGGTCGAGGCTTTCGTCGAGCAGTTCGTGCAAGGCGCGGATGCGCTGCGGCTGCGGCGTGACTTCCTGGCCGGCGGCCAGTTCGTCGAGCATGTTGATCAGCGCTTCGTGGGCCTTCTGCGCCTCCTGGAAAAACCGTTCGCTGACCGCCAGGCTGCTTTCTTCCACCGCGCCATAGAGGTCGAGCAAGGCCTCGCACAACACGTCCACCGGCAACAGATCGGCCATGTGCGCGCCTTCGCCGAGGGTGGTCAGTTCATCCAGCAGCGCGCTGAGTTCCTGGCGTTCGCCGGGGTGCTGCTGCCAACGCTGCAACAGGCTTTCGGCGTCGAGCAGGATGTCCATGCCCTGGGCGAGGAAGTTGTTGATCAGTTGCGGGTCGCGCTTGATCCGCAGGCCGGTGTTCGGCGCATTGAGGATGGCTTCCAGGCGTTCGGCGAGCAATGCGCCCGTGCGTTTGATCAGCGACTGTGCACCGACAATCGGCGCCAGCGGATCGTGCTTGAGCTGACGCAGGCCCACCCGGAACAGGCCTTCGGCTTCGAGCAGCAATTCCACTTCGTCGAGGTCGAGTGGCAACTGATGCGCCTTGAACTCGCGGGCCAGTTGATCGAGCGGCGCCGCCAGCTCGGCAATCGGCAGCACACCGGCCATCGACGCACTGCCCTTGAGGGTGTGCAAGGCGCGCTGCAACTCATCGCTGGCCTGCAGCGGTACATGCTCGGCAGCCTGATCGAGGAAGCGGTTGAGGCTGGCGAGGTGGGTTTCGGCCTCGTTGCGGAAGATCTCCAGCAACAGCGGATCCAGTGCGGCGACGTCGGCGACGTCTTCCTCGGCCAAGGCCGCGTCACCTTTGGCCAGGACGTGAGCGCGGGCCGCGAGTTGATCGACATCGCTGCGCTGACGCTGGCGCTGATTGGCGAATTCGTTGATCAGCTCCGGCAGCAACAGCACGGTGTCGGTAAGCAGTTGCGGCACCGCCGAACCCGGTTCAACGCTTTGTTCCAACACCCGGTTCAGCAGGTTTTCCACCGCCCAGGCCAGCTCGCCGAGGATCAGCGCGCGAACCATGCGCCCGCTGCCTTTCAGGGTGTGAAAGGCGCGACGCAGTTCGGTCAGGGCTGCACGGTCCTGCGGGTTGGCCGTCCAGCGCGGCAGGTATTCGTGGAGGACTTCGAGGACCTCGTCGGTCTCTTCGAGGAACACTTCGCGCAGTTCATCGTCCACCGGTTCTTCATCGGCGGGCGGCGGCATCAGGCTGCCGGGGGTGATCAAGGCCGGCGGGTTGACCGCCGACACCGGACTGGCCAGCACATCGGCCAGCGACTGCACGGTCTCGGGGTCGTCCAGCGCCTGCAGGTCTTGCATCACCAGCGCTTCGTTGGGGCTGAGGACGTCGTCGAGCAGCGGCACGTGCGGTTCGTCGGGCTGCTCGTCGGGAAAGAAACCGAGGCTGGCGAGGCTCTTCTGCGCGACATCCAGCAGTTGTTCGTTCGGCGCTTGCGGATCGTCGCTCAGGCGCTCGAGGTAATACTCGAGGCTGGTGATGACATCGGCCAGGTGATCCAGTTGCTGCCAGCCCGGCTCGTGCGGATCCAGCAGCAGGTGTTCGCGAATAAAGCTGTTGCATGCCTCGACCAGACTCGCCGCCCGGCTCAGCGGAATCATCGCCAGCGCGCCGCGCACCTGGGTCAGCAGTTCCGGCAACGGTTGCAGTTGCTGGCGATCCCAGTCGGCGTCGATGTAGTCGACGATCATGTCCTTGGCCTGTTGCAGGCAGATGCGCGCTTCCTTGATCACGATCTGATGGATCTGCGTCAGGTCGGTGGTCGGCAGGCGCGCGTCTTCGGGGCTTTCCGGCTCGACCGTGCCGACCATGCCGGCGAGGTTGGCTTCGACGTAGAGCAAGGCGCCGGCGACGTCCATCAGCGTGGCGTCACTCGGTTCGCGCTGGCCCTGGGCGAGGCTGAGGACCACCGCCAGTTGATCGATGATGACCTTGCGCGGCTGGCCGAAACCGAGCACCGCGAGGGTGTCGGCGATCTGCCGCAGTGGCGCCAGCAGGCTTTCCAGATCGGAGGTGTGCTGACGGTCGCTGCGCACGAACAGGTCGAGGCGCTCCTTGACCCGCACCAGCTCTTCGCACAGCGCCGCCAGCACCGAGCGCATCGCATCGCGGTCGGGGCCGGCCAGGCGCGCGCGTTCTTCGTCGACCATCGCGCTGTCGGGCAACGCGTCGTCCAGGGAGTAGCGATCTTTCATGGTCAGCATCTGCCCGGTGGGGTGTTCGGCTTTGGCAATATAGAACAGCAGGCTTTTGAGCAGCTCCGCAGGGGGCGGCTGGTTGAGGCCGCGCATGCCCTGCTCGAGCAGGCGCTTGAGTTCCTTGTCGGCGTCCTTGAACAGGCTGCGCAGCGCCGGACTATGGGCGATGGCGCCTTCGCGCATGCCTTCGACCAGCGCCGATGCCACTTGCCACAACGGGCTCAGCGGCGCATCACCGCTCAGGGCTTCGAGACGGCTGAAGACCTTCGTCAGGTAGTCCAGATGCGTCTGGTCATCCTGCTCGCGCAACAAGCCGACCAAGGCCATTTGCAGCATCTGGCGTAACTTGCGCAGCACGTTCGGCAGTTCCGCCGGCTCCAACTGCGCCAGCGCTTGTTCACTGAGCGGCGGCAGCTCGGGCAGTTGCGGGCTGAACAGGCTGGTTTCCGAGAGCAGACTTTCGCCGCGCGCGCTGCGCAGGTCGTTGATCAGCGGCAGCACCACCAGCGGCAGGTCGCGGCGGGCACTCTGCACGCGGTCGAGGTAGATCGGCAATTGTCCGAGGGCTTGCAGCAGCAGGTGCAGGGCTTCGTCGCGGTGGCTGACGCCTTGGTGTTGCAGGGCTTCGACCAGATGTTCCATTTCTTCGGCGAGCAACGCGGCGCCGTAGAACTCGACCATCTGCAGACTGCCGTGGACTTGATGGATGTAATCCAGGCACTCGTCCAGCCCGGGAAAGGCCTGCGGATCATCGAGCACGGCTTCAATCGCCTGATGCGCCTGCCTCAGCGTTTCGGCAATTTCACCTTTGACCCATTCGAGGGCCACGTAGTCGTGCCGGTCACCCATAACCACTCCACTCACGCCTTGTCCGTCGCAGACGCCGACGGCAAGGTGAAACCGGATACCGAACGGCGCAGCTGACTGGCCATCTTCGCCAGATTGCCGATGCTCTCGGCGGTGGCGGTGGAACCGGACGAGGTCTGCGAGGTGATCTGCTGGATCACGTTCATCGTCAGGGAAATCTGCCCGGCCGACGAGGTCTGCTGCTGCGCCGCGTTGGAAATGCTCTGGATCAGCGCGGCGAGGGTCTTCGACACGCCTTCGATTTCTTCCAGGGCCACACCGGCATCCTGCGCCAGTCGCGCGCCGCGCACCACTTCGGTGGTGGTCTGTTCCATGGAAATCACGGCTTCGTTGGTGTCGGTCTGAATCGCCCGCACCAGGGTTTCGATCTGCCGGGTGGCCGCGGACGAGCGCTCGGCCAGCCGCTGCACTTCGTCGGCAACCACCGCGAAACCACGCCCGGCATCCCCGGCCATCGACGCCTGAATCGCCGCGTTGAGGGCGAGAATGTTGGTCTGGTCGGCAATGTCGTCGATCAGGCTGACGATGTCGCCAATCTCCTGCGAGGATTCGCCCAAGCGCTTGATGCGTTTGGCGGTGTCCTGAATCTGTTCGCGAATGTTGTCCATGCCGTGGATGGTGTTGTGCACCACCTCGTTGCCCTTGTTGGCGATTTCCACCGAACGCTCGGCCACCGCCGAGGATTCGGCAGCGTTGGCCGAGACCTGATCAATGGACTGGGCCATGTCGCTGATCGCGGTCGAGGCTTCGGAAATCTGCTGCGCCTGATGCTCCGAGGCCTGGGCCAGGTGCATGGCGGTGGCCTGGGTTTCCTGCACCGCTGCGGCAACCTGGCCGGCGGTGAGGTTGATGGTGGCGACCAGATCGCGCAGTTGGTCGACCGAGTAGTTGATCGAGTCGGCGATGGTCCCGGTGAAGTCTTCGGTCACCGAGGCGGTCACGGTCAGGTCGCCGTCGGCCAGATCCTCGATTTCGTCGAGCAGGCGCATGATCGCGTTCTGGTTGCGCTCGTTCTTCTCGGCGGTCTCGCGCAACTGGCGGTTGGTTTCGCGGACCATGACCATGCCGATCAGGATGATCGAGGCCAGCGCCAGCAAACCCAGCACATAGCCGCCGATGGTGTCGGTGTTGCGCCCGCCGGCGAGGTTTTCGAAACCGGTGGCGAGGTGCGAGGCTTCGTCGAGCAGGGTCTGCGACAGGCTGAAGATGTTGCTCGCCGACTCGCGGACCTTGAACAGCTCCGGCGAGGTCTCGAGGATTTCGTCCACCGAGCCGGAAACGAACTGGAACAGCTCGGAAATTTCACTCAGGCGCGCACGGGCGTCGCGGTCTTCGACCTGGCTGATTTTCAGGGTCGGGTTGCCCTGCAACATGCCGTTGAGCACCTGGCCGAAACGGGTGGCGTCGCGGCCAAAGGCATCGGCGGCCTGCTGCGAGTTCTCGTCGCCGGCGAGCACGGTGTTGACCGCGCCGAGGATGCGTTCGGCCAGCAGCGATTGGCGCTGGGCCATCGCCACCTGCGCTGCCGGGGCGCCGCGTTGCAGGAGGATTTCAACGACTTTTTCATATTCGATCTGCAACTGCGGCACGGTTTCGGCCAGCGTCGCCGCAACCTGATGCAGCGACAGCACGGTTTGCTCGCTGGAGAGAATCGCGTCGGTGTTTTTCAGCAGGCGCTCCCAGTCCAGCTGCACGGCGCGCATTTCCGGGCGCACGGTGGCTGGCGCGGGTGGCAGGCCGGTAGCGGGGTCGCCCTTCTTCAGGTAACCCCAGCGCTGGGCAAAATCGTTGCGCGCATCGCTCAGCAACTTGAACGCGGCGGCCTTGCCGGCGGCGGCTTCGGTGGCGTTCTTGGCGATGCGTTGCGACAGCACGCGCAGCTCACCGGCATGACCGATGTACTGCTTGTCGTAGTTGGCCTGGGTGTTGAGGTAGGCGAAGTTGGCGAACAGCAGCATGATGAACACGATCAGTGCGATGAACAGCACGATGATCTGCGAGCGACTGCGCGACCCTTCTGCCGACTTGCCTGTTTTTGCTTTTGTCATCGGTCCTCGCCTATGAAACCTGCCACGGTCCACTGTGGGAGCGGGCTCTGTGGTGAGGGGATTTATCCCCGATGGGTCGCGCAGCGGCCCCAAAACTGAGTTGTATCTGGTACATCGCGAATGCAGGTTTTGGGTTGGCTTCGCCAACCATCGGGGATGAATCCCCTCACCACATGGCCCCTCCCACATGGGATTGGTGGTGTCAGGGCTATATCGCGACGCCCATGAACACCGGCGATTTCGCCAGCGCAAACAAACTGAACACCCGCCAGTTCTGCTCGCGCCGGAAATAGCCTTTGACGAACTCCGCCTTGGAGCCCTGACGCTTGCTGATCGAGATCGGTTCGAAGCTGTCCTGCTCGAAATGCTGCAAGCCAATGACCTCATCGACCATCAACCCGGCAAACACATCGCCATGCTCCACCACCAGCACCCGACGCTGTTTGCGCAACGGCGACAGCTCATGCCCGAAGAATCCGCACAGGTCCATGATCGGCAGCAGGCGCCCCCGCAGGTTAGCCACCCCTTTGACCCATGGCTTGACCCCGGGCAATTGAGTGAAGCGCGGCTCGTGCAGCACTTCGCTGACTTCGCCCATCGGCGCCACGTACCAGTGCTCGCCGAGGCGAAAACCGATGCCGCTCCAGCGATCCTGACGCCCGGGCTGCGACGGCAGATCCGCCGCCAGCAGGCGACAGCGCTGGTCAATCTGCCACAGCAGTTCGAAGGCGGTCAGCGATTCGCTCATGGCTGCGCAATCAGCCTTTGAGTACGTTGTTCAGGGTCTTGATCAGCATGTCTTCTTCGACCGGTTTGGTCAGGTAATCCTTCGCGCCCTGACGGGTGCCCCAGACCTTGTCGGTTTCCTGATCCTTGGTGGTGATGATGATCACCGGGATATGGCTGGTCTCGGCATCCTTGGTCAGTTGCCGGGTCGCCTGAAAGCCGTTGAGGCCGGGCATGACGATGTCCATCAGCACGGCGTCGGGTTTTTCCTGACGGGCCAGGGCCACGCCGTCGGCGCCATTTTCGGCCTTGAGCACTTCATGGCCGTGCTTTTCCAGCATGCCAGTGAGTTTGTACATTTCAGTCGGCGAATCATCGACGATCAGGATACGTGCCATGGTCTTCCCCATTTTTCTTGTCGACATCCGGCCCGCTGGCCGAGCGTCACTGTACGTGTCTTACTGCGGCAAAACGGCGGCGAAGCCCGGAACGTGGGCCTGAATCGCGTTGAGCAGTTCTTCCTTGCTGAAAGGCTTGGTCAAAAATTGATCAGAACCGACAATCCGCCCCTTGGCCTTGTCGAACAGTCCGTCACGCGACGACAGCATGATCACCGGCGTGGCCTTGAAGGCACTGTTGTTCTTGATTAAAGCGCAGGTCTGATAACCATCCAGACGCGGCATCATGATGTCGACAAAAATGATTCCGGGGTGGTTGTCGGCGATCTTGGCCAAGGCGTCGAAACCATCGATGGCCGTGATGACTTCGCAGCCCACATTCTTCAACAGTGTTTCGGCGGTGCGACGAATCGTTTTCGAGTCATCGATCACCATGACCTTCAAGGCGCTGGACTGCTGTTCCATAAGAGGGCTCTACCGTCGCCTTTGCGAATCAAATTGTCCGTTTTGCGATGAGTAATGGCTGGAAACCCTTGATGTTCAAGGGCCAGCACTGCATTCCAGCCTTTTTAGCACAGTCTCCAGATGCAATCTATCGACGGGTTTTTCCTTGACCGAAAACCCTGCCAGCGCCACTCTGGCGGCACTTTTTCAATACCGATCCGGTAGCCAATTTTCGAGGAAAACCCAATGAGCGTTCGCGTCGGGATTGTCATGGACCCTATCGCCAGCATTTCCTATAAAAAGGATAGCTCGCTGGCCATGCTGCTGGCCGCGCAGAAACGCGGCTGGGAGCTGTTCTACATGGAACAGCGTGACCTGTATCAGGCCGAAGGTCAGGCCCGGGCGCGCATGAAGCCGCTGAAAGTCTTCGCCAACCCGGAAAAATGGTTCGAACTGGACGCCGAGCAGGACAACCTGCTGAGCGATCTGGACGTGATCCTGATGCGCAAGGATCCGCCGTTCGACATGGAGTTTGTCTACTCCACCTACCTGCTGGAACAGGCCGAAACCGCCGGCGTGCTGGTGGTCAACAAGCCGCAGAGCCTGCGTGACTGCAACGAAAAACTGTTCGCCACGCTGTTCCCGCAGTGCACCCCGCCAACCATCGTCAGCCGTCGCGCCGACGTGCTGCGCGAATTCGCCGCCAAGCATGGCGACGTGATCCTCAAGCCGCTGGACGGCATGGGTGGCACGTCGATTTTCCGTCACCGCGCCGGCGACCCGAACCTGTCGGTGATCCTCGAAACCCTGACCGCCCTTGGCGGCCAGCAGATCATGGGCCAGGCCTATCTGCCGGCGATCAAGGACGGCGACAAGCGCATCCTGATGATCGACGGCGAGCCGGTGGATTACTGCCTGGCGCGGATTCCGGCCCAGGGCGAAACCCGGGGTAACCTCGCCGCCGGTGGCCGTGGCGAAGCACGTCCGCTGACCGACAAGGATCGCTGGATCGCCGCGCAAGTCGGCCCGACCCTGCGCGAGAAAGGCCTGCTGTTCGTCGGCCTGGACGTGATTGGCGAAAACCTCACCGAAATCAACGTCACCAGCCCGACCTGCATCCGCGAAATCGACAACGCGTTCGGCACTGACATCGGCGGCATGCTGATGGACGCGATCGACAAGAAGCTGCAAGCCGCCGGCAAAAAGCCGCAAGCTTGACGTGTGTCACATGCAGCTTGTCGCTTGAAGCGTGAAGCCCAAGGCGCGAAACCAACATTGCGTTATCATGCGCAGCCTCTGAAAAGCGCGATGTTGGTTTTCTTGTCATGACCCTCCCGTCCGATCTGCCCGCAGAACTCGCCCATCGTGGCGTGCGCCCGGCCGATCGCCTCGGATTTACCCTGTTTCTCGCAGCGCTGATTCATTTGGCGCTGCTGCTGGGCGTTGGCTTCACCATGGTCGAGCCCAAGCAGATCAGCAAAACCCTGGAAATCACCCTCGCCACCTTCAAGAGCGAAACCAAGCCGAAAAAGGCTGATTTCCTCGCTCAGGAAAACCAGGAAGGCAGCGGCACCCTCGACAAGAAGGCGATCCCCAAGACCACCGAGGTCGCGCCGTTCCAGGACAATCAGGTCAAAAAGGTCACCCCGCCACCGGCCGCCAAACCGGAGGTTCGCGAAGCGGCGCCCAAGGCTGCGGTGACCACGGTGGCGCCGAAACAGCAAAAGGCGCCGACCAAGAAAGAAGAAACCAAGACCGAGACCAAACCTGCGGTCGATGCGCCGACGTTCGACAGCTCGCAGCTGTCCAGCGACATCGCCAGCCTCGAAGCCGAACTGGCCAACGAACAACAGCTGTACGCCAAGCGCCCGCGCATCCACCGTTTGAGCGCCGCCTCGACCATGCGCGACAAGGGCGCCTGGTACAAGGACGACTGGCGCAAGAAGGTCGAGCGCATCGGCAACCTCAATTACCCGGAAGAAGCCCGGCGCAAGCAGATCTACGGCAACCTGCGCCTGATGGTCTCGATCAACCGCGACGGCTCGCTGTATGAAGTGCTGGTGCTCGAATCCTCCGGCCAGCCGCTGCTGGATCAGGCCGCGCAGCGCATCGTCCGACTGGCGGCACCGTTTGCCCCGTTTACCGGCGATCTGTCGGATATCGACCGACTGGAAATCATCCGCACCTGGAAATTCGCCCGGGGCGACAAGCTCTCCAGCAACTGAACAGCACCAAGCGAGCTTTTGTGGCGAGGGAGCTTGCTCCCGCTGGGCTGCGAAGCGGCCCCCTGCATTTGTTCAGACACACCCGGAGATCAGATTTTACGACTGCTGCGCAGCCGAGTGGGAGCAAGCTCCCTCGCCACAGGGGGCGGGAAGACCATCCGCAACGCATCTCCAGCTTGTCAGTTCGCCCCCCGAACGCCACACTATCGCTCATGAAAAACGTCAGCCCCAGCTACCTCAAGCATCATTTTCTGATCGCCATGCCACACATGGCCGACCCGAACTTTGCCCACACCTTGACCTACATCGTCGAGCACACGGCCAATGGCGCCATGGGGCTGGTGGTCAATCGACCGCAAGAGCTGAATCTGGCTGACATTCTCGAGCAACTGCGCCCGGACATCGATCCGCCAGCGCTGTGCCAGCATGTGCCGATCTTCATCGGCGGCCCGGTGCAGACCGATCGCGGTTTTGTCCTGCACCCGGCGGGCAAGACCTTTCAGGCCACCGTTGAGCTCGAAGGTGATCTGGCGCTGTCCACCTCGCAGGACGTGCTGTTCGCCATCGCCGACGGCGTGGGCCCGGCGAAAAGCGTGATCGCCCTCGGCTATGCCGGCTGGGAAGCCGGGCAACTGGAGGCCGAACTGGCCGACAACGCCTGGCTGACCTGCCCGTACGACGCCGACATCCTGTTCAACACCAGCAGCGAGCTGCGCCTGGAAGCGGCGGCACGGCATCTGGGGATCAACCTCAGCCTGCTGACCAGTCAGGCGGGGCACGCCTGATGGCCCTGCGCCTGATTCTCGGCTTCGACTACGGCACCAAACAGATCGGCGTCGCGGTCGGCCAGGTGATTACCGGCCAGGCCCGCGAGCTGTGCACCTTGAAGGCGCAGAACGGCGTTCCCGACTGGAACCAGGTCGAAGCCCTTATCAAGGAATGGAAACCCGACGCCGTCGTCGTCGGCCTGCCGTTGAACATGGACGGCACACCGAGCGACATGTGCGTACGCGCGGAGAAATTCGCCCGGCGCCTCAACGGCCGCTTCAATCTGCCCTTCTATACCCACGACGAACGCCTGACCACGTTCGAAGCCAAGGGCGAGCGACTGGCCCGTGGCGGGCAGAAAGGCAGTTACCGCGACAACCCGGTGGACGCCATCGCCGCCGCCCTGCTGCTGCAGGGCTGGCTCGATGAAAACACTGCATTGTTTGAATCCTGACAAGCGCTTCGGCGCTTTTCTTTTGAGCTACGACCCGAGCCGCGTCCAAGGACCCGGCTCGACCCCAAGAAGGAGCAACCATGAGCCTGCCAAATCCCGCCGATCTGATCAGCCAGATGGCGACACGCCTCAAGGCGCACCTGGCCCAGCGTGGCATCAGTGAACCGCGCTACATCGGCATCCGCACCGGTGGCATCTGGGTCGCGCAGGCCCTGCTCAAGGAGCTGGGCAGCGATGCGCCACTGGGCACACTGGATGTTTCCTTCTACCGCGACGACTTCAGCCAGAACGGCCTGCACCCACAAGTGCGCCCGTCGGCCCTGCCCTTCGAGATCGAAGGCCAGCATCTGGTGCTGATCGACGACGTGCTGATGAGCGGCCGCACCATCCGCGCCGCCATGAACGAACTGTTCGACTACGGTCGTCCGGCCAGCGTGACCCTGGTCTGCCTGCTGGACCTGGACGCCGGCGAGCTGCCGATCCGCCCGAACGTGGTCGGCGCGACCCTGTCGCTGGCCGCTCACCAACGGGTCAAGTTGTCCGGCCCGGAGCCGCTGACCCTCGAACTGCAAGACCTGAATCCTTAATCCGCCCTATTGAGAGTCCCCCTCGCGATGACGCCTCTAGATACCAAGCGCCCGCTGCAGCTCAATGATCAGGGCCAGCTGCGCCACTTCCTCTCGCTCGACGGCCTGCGCCGCGAGTTGCTGACGGAAATCCTCGACACTGCCGACTCGTTCCTCGAAGTCGGTGCCCGGGCGGTGAAGAAGGTCCCGTTGCTGCGCGGCAAGACCGTGTGCAACGTGTTCTTCGAAAACTCCACGCGCACCCGCACCACCTTCGAACTGGCGGCCCAGCGGCTGTCGGCGGACGTGATCACCCTGAACGTGTCGACCTCGTCGGCCAGCAAGGGTGAAACCCTGCTCGACACCCTGCGCAACCTCGAAGCCATGGCCGCCGACATGTTCGTCGTGCGCCACGGCGATTCCGGGGCCGCACACTTCATCGCCGAGCATGTCTGCCCACAAGTGGCGATCATCAACGGCGGCGACGGCCGTCACGCGCACCCGACCCAGGGCATGCTCGACATGCTCACCATCCGTCGGCACAAGGGCGGTTTCGAAAACCTCTCGGTGGCGATCGTCGGCGACATCCTGCACTCGCGGGTGGCGCGCTCGAACATGCTCGCCCTGAAAACCCTCGGCTGCCCGGACATCCGCGTGATCGCGCCGAAGACCCTGCTGCCGATCGGCATCGAGCAGTACGGCGTCAAGGTCTACACCGACATGAACGAAGGCCTGAAGGACGTCGACGTAGTGATCATGCTGCGCCTGCAGCGTGAACGCATGACCGGCGGCCTGCTGCCGAGCGAAGGCGAGTTCTATCGCCTGTTCGGCCTGACCACCGCGCGTCTGGCCGGGGCCAAACCCGATTGCATCGTCATGCACCCGGGGCCGATCAACCGTGGCGTGGAAATCGAATCGGCAGTGGCCGACGGCCCGCATTCGGTGATCCTCAATCAGGTCACCTACGGCATCGCGATCCGCATGGCCGTGCTGTCGATGGCCATGAGCGGGCAAACAGCGCAACGTCAATTCGAGCAGGAGAACGCCCAGTGAAGCTCAGCATTCTCGGCGCCCGTGTCATCGATCCAAGCAGCGGCCTGGATCAAATCACCGACATCCACGTTGAAGCCTGCAAGATCGTCGCCCTCGGCGCCGCGCCGGCCGGTTTCACTGCCGTTGAAACCATCGACGCCCAAGGCCTTGTCGCCGCGCCCGGGCTGGTCGATCTGAACGTCGCTCTGCGCGAGCCGGGCTACAGCCGCAAAGGCAGCATCGCCAGCGAAACCCGTGCGGCAGCAGCCGGTGGCGTGACCAGCCTGTGCTGCCCGCCGAAGACCAAACCGGTGCTCGACACCTCGGCGGTGGCCGAACTGATCCTCGACCGCGCCCGTGAAGCCGGCAACACCAAGGTGTTTCCGATTGGCGCGCTGAGTAAAGGTCTGGATGGCGAACAGCTTGCAGAGCTGGTAGCGCTGCGTGACGCCGGGTGCGTGGCGTTCGGCAATGGCCTGGAGAGTTTCCGCAACACCCGCACCCTGTGCCGGGCGCTGGAGTACGCGGCCACCTTCGACCTGACGGTGATCTTCAATTCGCAGGATCACGACCTGGCGGATGGCGGCCTGGCTCACGAAGGCGCGGTCGCCAGCTTCCTCGGACTGCCGGGCATTCCGGAAACGGCGGAAACCGTGGCCCTGGCCCGCGATCTGTTGCTGGTCGAGCAGACCGGCGTGCGCGCGCACTTCAGCCAACTGACCAGCGCTCGCGGCGTCGCCCTGATCGCCCAGGCCCAGGCCCGTGGCTTGAAGGTGACGGCGGATGTCGCGCTGTATCAACTGATCCTGACCGATGAAGCGCTGATCGACTTCAGCAGCCTGTATCACGTGCAACCGCCGCTGCGCACCCGCGCGGACCGCGACGGCCTGCGTGAGGCAGTGAAGTCGGGTGTGGTGTCGGCAATCTCCAGCCATCACCAGCCGCACGAACGCGACGCCAAACTGGCACCGTTCGGCGCAACCGAGCCGGGCATCAGCAGCGTCGAGTTGTTGCTGCCGCTGGCGATGACCCTGGTCGAGGACGGTCTGCTGGATCTGCCGACCCTGCTTGCACGCCTGAGCGCAGGCCCTGCAGACGCGCTGCGGCTGCCGGCGGGCAAACTGGCGGTAGGCGGTGCGGCGGATATCGTGCTGTTCGATCCGAAGGCTTCGACCGTCGCGGGCGAAACCTGGCTGTCGAAAGGCGAAAACTGCCCGTTCCTCGGTCACACCCTGCCGGGTGTGGTGCGTTATACGCTGGTGGATGGGCGGATCAGCCACCAGGCCTGAAGATAAGAGATAGCAGGCTGTAGTGGCCTGCTATCTCTTGATAGCTTGTTCAATAGCGACAAACATCCTTACTGCGAAATGTCGCTTTAATTCATTGTTCGCAACATCCATCTCCCTCTAGCCACCTCAGCCGTTAGATTTACACCAAGCGGCGTAGGAAAGCGGCCGCCTGCCATAAAGAAATATCCGACGCTTTACACTCTCGTAAAAACAGCTTCGACACAATCAGAAATAGCCTACAAAGTTCTCATAGGTAAAACGTGTGCGCAGTCATTAATATAAAAATGTCAGACGGATAACCGACACGCACAAGGATGAACATATGAAAAATGGACTTACGCTCCCCCCGATTATCACCAGAGGTACAACAGGAAACTCTGGCGGTTTTACAGTCGACTCCGGCTTCAGATGGGGGACCTACGCAACAGCAGATTGGCAGGGCGCAGGAGAGGCCATCGTAACCAACGACGGTCAAACCTATTCACTACCACTGAGTAGTGGCCCAGCAATAACCTCAGCAGAAATGGATATGTTTCATGCCTGGCTTGAAATGAAATCCGGTATTAAAGCCTTCACCTATGAATTGCAAATGGTGAACAAAGCAATTAATAACGACGCCCTGGGTGGAATTCGTGACCTCTGGAGAATCACAGAAAGCGACAACTATTTACTAAGCAACTCCACCACCATCAGCCATGGTTATTTAAAGAACAAAGTCATCAACTTCAGTTTGGCTGATTCATTTGCGGCGCAGCAAAAGCTTAGCGCCATAGAAGCATTGATCAAAGTTTCCGCGACTGCTCCGTACAATCTGAATTACGAAACACTCACAACCGAGCTTTCTGGAGGTACTTTCAGCCCGATCAAAGCCTTTGCTCATTACCTCTGGGGAAATGGCGAGAGGCTGAGGGTCAACATCAACAATATTGGCTTGAATGTCAGCGCCAACGAACTGCCCTTACTTGCAAGCTCTATCGCGAGCACTCGAGAAGCCGGCACCTATTACTTATCTGACCCAAAGATCCCTTACGCCACCATTAATGACAGCAACGTCACCGGAGCATATCTAGGAAGAATAACGTTAAAGATGGAAGGAAACTTCACGCGGGACAACGCAGGATCCTGGGTTTTCGATGGTGTTATCAAAGCCTATACTGACACTTACGACTTCGATGCAAGCAACAGATCGACTGCCCTTGAGTTATTAACGACAGCAGGCAGGGTATTTTCCGGAACACATTATGAAATCGATATTTTTGGCGAGCATAAAATAAGGCTAAGCGGAACTGGATTTCACCCTACCCCGTGAGCATCAATAACTCTACAGACATCTGCACAACGGAGAGCGAATGAGAAGAGCTTACAAACTAACAAGTTACTTGTATCCGATCGTTCTCGCACTGACATCTGGGGCAGGAGCACTCATACTAATTAAAAACCTCAAAGCAGGAGCATATGACGTCACTCAGGATTCAATCGGTCTGCCCATTGGTGTAACACTGATGGTTTTCCTGATACTGGCACTCACGCACCTACTGCAGATTCTCTTATTGCGCCGGGCATGCGCCAACTCGTTTGCGAATATATTACTGAAAATATCAGCATATTTGATTGCAACAGTATCGCTGCTGATTTTGGTGGACAGGATTGTGTATTGGTCCACACCCAATCACGCCGTCCTCGCAATACTTTATGGCGTCACTGCCATTACGTTTGTCGTTTTCCAGATGCAAACCATCGCGCAATTGAAATAACACAAATGCAAGACCGGGGGTCGAGGGGGGGGCCTGCCGGCGCGCGAAGTGCGTCGGCAGTCTGCCCCTCGCCACAATTACTGAAAGGTGCCGCGGTTCTGCGCATTACGCACCGAGACCTGATCATTCAGTGTCCAGAAGTCATACAGCACCCCGACAAAGAACAACCCGCCGGTCAGCAGATACAGCAACCCGCTGATCCACTTGCCCTGGTACATCCGGTGCACGCCGAACACGCCCAGGAATGTCAGCAGAATCCACGCCACGTTGTATTCGATCGGCCCTGCGGCAAAACGCAGATCCGCCTCGCGGTCCATCGCCGGGATCAGGAACACGTCGATCAGCCAGCCAATACCCAACAAGCCGAAGGTGAAAAACCAGATCGTGCCGGTGACCGGTTTGCCGTAATAGAAGCGGTGAGCGCCGGTGAATCCGAAGATCCACAGCAGGTAACCGATGATTTTGCTGTGGGTGTCTTGTTCCTTCACGCGGGGTAGCTGATAGCGGTTCATGAAGACCTCGTTGCACACGATAGATAAATATTCTTTAAATCTTTGTGACTTTTTTACAGGTAGCCGACGTATGGCAAATGTTACCGTGTCTGCCGTCAAAGCCTTATAACACCTGACTTCTGCCGGACAATCGCGTCCATTTGCCGCTTGTTTGGTTCCGTTGCCTCCCGATTGAATCGACCAACGGCCTCGGAAGGGACAAAAAAGCTGTTATAAAGTTGCGCGCTACCACATAAGAGCCACGCCTAATGCGACCATTTTTCAAGACATGGCTAACTATTTGCCTATTAATGCCACTGGCCGCCCACGCCACCAATCGTGAGCAACGTCTTCCCAACGTTAACGGTTTCACCCCTAAATCCCATGCTTCGGCTCCTGCGAGCAAGAGCAGCAAACAAACGAAACACACCACGCTCGCCAGCAAGAATCACGGCAAGCTGGTGCCACCGATGGCCAACAAGGAAAGCAGCAACGTCCTGAGCCGTGCGGTGAACGTCCTCGGTACTCCTTATCGTTGGGGCGGCAGCAGCCCAAGTAAAGGTTTCGACTGCAGCGGTCTGGTGAAATATGCGTTCAACGACGCCACGTTCGACCTGCCACGCACCTCCAACGCCATGGCCAGCGGTCACGGCGAGAAAGTCGAGCGCAAGGATCTGAAACCGGGCGACCTGATTTTCTTCAACATCAAGAGTCGTCGGGTCAACCACGTTGCCATCTACCTGGGCAACGACCGCTTCATCCACGCACCGCGTCGTGGCAAAGCGGTGAGCATCGACACGCTGAACAAGCCGTATTGGGAAAAGCATTACGTGGTTGCCAAGCGCGTATTGCCGAAAGAACCTGGCGGCAAGCAGATGCGCGTCGTTCAGCGTTAAAACACGATCAACTGTGGCGAGGGAGCTTGCTCCCGCTTGAGTGCGCAGCGCTCACAAGCTTTTGGGGCCGCTGCGCCGCCCAGCGGGAGCAAGCTCCCTCGCCACAAATTTGCATTCCAACCCTCAGAAATTATCCGGCGTACGCGCCTTCTCCCGCGCATGCTCGCGACTGATCAAACCCTTGGTCACCAGCTCCTTCAGGCACATGTCGAGTGTCTGCATCCCCAACGACCCACCGGTCTGAATCGCCGAATACATTTGCGCCACCTTGTCCTCGCGGATCAGGTTACGGATCGCCGACGTTCCCAGCATGATCTCGTGCGCCGCCACCCGCCCGCCGCCGATCTTCTTGATCAGGGTCTGCGAGACCACGGCCAGCAGCGACTCGGACAACATCGAGCGCACCATGGATTTCTCATCCCCCGGAAACACATCCACCACCCGGTCGATGGTTTTCGCCGCTGAGGTGGTGTGCAGGGTGCCGAACACCAAATGCCCGGTTTCGGCAGCGGTCAGCGCCAGGCGAATGGTTTCCAGGTCGCGCATCTCGCCCACCAGAATCACGTCCGGGTCTTCGCGAAGTGCTGAACGCAGGGCGGTGGCGAAGCTGCGGGTGTCGCGGTGCACTTCGCGCTGGTTGATCAGGCATTTGCGCGATTCGTGAACGAACTCGATCGGGTCTTCGATGGTGAGGATGTGGTGATGGCGATGGGTGTTGAGGTAATCGATCATCGCCGCCAGCGTGGTCGACTTGCCGGAGCCGGTCGGCCCGGTCACCAGCACCAGCCCGCGCGGCGCATCGGTGATCTTGCGAAAGACATCGCCCATGCCGAGGTCTTCCATGCTCAGCACTTTCGAGGGAATGGTGCGGAACACCGCGCCGGCGCCACGGTTCTGGTTGAACGCATTGACCCGAAAGCGCGCCACCCCGGGGACTTCGAACGAGAAATCCGTTTCCAGGTGTTTCTCGAAGTCGACCCGCTGGGTGTCGTTCATGATGTCGTAGATCAATTCGTGCACTTGCTTGTGATCCAGCGCCGGCAGATTGATTCGCCGCACATCGCCATCGACGCGGATCATCGGCGGCAGACCGGCCGACAGGTGCAGGTCGGAAGCGCCCTGTTTGGCGCTGAACGCCAGCAGTTCAGTGATATCCATAGCGTCCCTCAATTCCAGTAGAATGCCGCGAACCTTCAGACCGCCGGCGCCTCTTGATGTCCACGATAGCAGACAACATCCTTCAGGTTAGTTCGCGCATCCAGGCTGCCACCGCCGCTGCCGGGCGCGCCGAACACAGCGTTCAATTACTTGCGGTGAGCAAGACCAAACCGGCGCAAGACCTGCGTGAAGCCTACGCCGCCGGCCTGCGTGATTTCGGCGAGAACTATCTGCAGGAAGCCTTGGGCAAACAGCTCGAACTGGCCGACCTGCCCTTGATCTGGCACTTCATCGGCCCCATTCAATCGAACAAGACTCGCGCCATCGCCGAGCATTTCGACTGGGTGCATTCCGTGGATCGCCTGAAAATTGCCCAACGCCTGTCCGAACAGCGCCCGGCCGAGCTGCCGCCGCTGAACATCTGCATTCAGGTCAACGTCAGCGGTGAAGCCAGCAAGTCCGGCTGCACCCCGGCCGACCTGCCAGCGCTGGCCGAGGCCATCAGCGCCCTGCCCCGGCTGAAGCTGCGCGGGCTGATGGCGATTCCCGAGCCGACCGAAGATCGCGCCGAACAAGACGCCGCTTTTGCTGCCGTGCAACGTTTGCAGGCCAGCCTGAATCTGCCGCTCGACACACTTTCCATGGGCATGAGCCACGACCTCGAGTCGGCCATCGCCCAAGGCGCCACCTGGGTGCGGATCGGTACCGCCCTGTTTGGCGCTCGCGACTACGGCCAGCCATGACATGGCTGACAAACCTCTGAATAAGGACCTGACATGAGCAACACACGTATTGCCTTTATCGGTGCCGGCAACATGGCCGCCAGTCTGATTGGCGGCCTGCGCGCCAAGGGTCTGCAAGCCAGCCACATTCGCGCCAGCGATCCGGGCGAAGAGACGCGCAAACGCGTCAGCGCCGAACACGGCATCGAAACCTTCGCCGACAACGCTCAGGCCATTGATGGCGTCGACGTGATCGTGCTGGCGGTCAAGCCACAGGCGATGAAAGCCGTGTGCGAAGCCATCCGCCCGAGCCTGAAACCGCATCAACTGGTAGTGTCGATCGCCGCCGGCATCACCTGCGCGAGCATGAACGCGTGGCTCGGCGAGCAGCCGATCGTGCGCTGCATGCCCAACACCCCGGCGCTGCTGCGTCAGGGCGTGAGTGGCCTGTACGCCACCCGTGAAGTGACTGCCGAGCAGCGTCAGCAGGCCGAAGCGCTGCTGTCCGCCGTCGGCATCGCGCTGTGGCTGAACGAAGAACAGCAACTGGATGCGGTGACCGCCGTCTCCGGTTCCGGCCCGGCGTATTTCTTCCTGCTGATCGAAGCGATGACCGCCGCCGGGGTCAAACTCGGCCTGCCAAAGGAAATCGCCGAGCAACTGACCCAGCAAACGGCTCTGGGCGCCGCGCACATGGCGGTATCCAGCGATGTCGATGCTGCCGAACTGCGCCGCCGCGTGACGTCGCCAAATGGCACCACAGAGGCCGCGATCAAATCATTCCAGGCTAATGGCTTCGAAGCCCTGGTGGAAAAAGCACTCGGCGCCGCCGCGCACCGCTCGGCCGAAATGGCCGAACAACTGGGCAAATAAGGAGCCTTACATGATTGGATTGAACACCGCAGCGGTTTACGTGCTGCAAACCCTCGGCAGCCTGTACTTGCTGATCGTGCTGCTGCGCTTCGTCCTGCAACTGGTGCGGGCGAACTTCTACAACCCGCTGTGCCAGTTCGTGGTCAAAGCCACCCAGCCGCTGCTCAAGCCACTGCGCCGGATCATCCCGAGCCTGTTCGGCCTGGACATGTCGTCGCTGGTGCTGGCGATTCTGGTGCAACTGGCACTGATGGCCCTGACCCTGCTGCTGACTTACGGCACCACCGGCAACCCGCTGCAGCTGTTTATCTGGGCGATCATTGGCGTCACCGCGCTGTTCCTGAAGATTTTCTTCTTCGCCCTGATCATCAGCGTGATCCTGTCGTGGGTCGCTCCGGGCAGCCATAATCCAGGCGCTGAACTGGTGAACCAGATCTGCGAGCCGGCCCTGGCGCCGTTCCGCAAGATTCTGCCAAACCTCGGCGGGCTGGACCTGTCGCCGATCTTCGCCTTCCTCGCGCTGAAGCTGATCGACATGCTGGTGATCAATAACCTCGCGGCGATGACGATGATGCCGGAAATCCTGCGCTTGCTGATGTGAGCTGGTTCCGCTGGGACGGGGACGACCTGATCCTCGAATGTCACCTGCAACCGGCAGCCCGCAGCGATGATTTCGCCGGGCTGCACGGTGACCGCTTGAAGATCCGCCTCACCGCCCCGCCGGTCGAGGGCAAGGCCAATGCGTATCTGATGGGTTTTCTGGCCAAGGCGTTTGGCGTGTCCAAGAGCCAGGTCAGTTTGCTCAGCGGCGAGTTGAACCGGCAGAAACGGGTGAAGATCTGCTCGCCGAAGAAGTTGCCGGATTTGCCGGATCTGGTACGCCCCTGATTTCCCGTGGCGAGGGGATTTATCCCCGATGGGGCACGGAGCGGCCCCCTTGATGCTGCCAATCCCTTGCTCTTGGCATTGCCTGGAGATTACCGGACTGCTTCGCAGCCGATCGGGGATAAATCCCCTCACCACAGGGACTTCGCTCAATCAACCATCAGGCCCGATCGTTGCTTGCCGCTAACCCCACCGGTCTTTAGACTTACGCCTCATTTCAACGAGAGCAGGGTCGATGCCAGCTGCCTTCCCCCCCGATTCTGTTGGTCTGGTGACGCCGCAAACGGCGCACTTCAGTGAACCCCTGGCCTTGGCCTGCGGCCGTTCGCTGCCCGCCTACGACCTGATCTACGAAACCTACGGCACGCTGAACGCACAGGCGAGCAACGCCGTGCTGATCTGCCACGCCTTGTCCGGGCATCACCATGCCGCCGGCTATCACAGCCCCGACGACCGCAAGCCCGGTTGGTGGGACAGCTGCATCGGCCCCGGCAAGCCGATCGACACCAACAAATTTTTCGTGGTCAGCCTGAACAATCTGGGCGGCTGCAACGGCTCCACCGGCCCGAGCAGCATCAACCCGGAAACCGGCAAGCCGTTCGGCGCCGACTTCCCGGTGCTCACCGTGGAAGACTGGGTGCACAGCCAGGCGCGCCTGGCTGACCTGCTCGGCATCCGCCAGTTCGCCGCAGTGATCGGCGGCAGCCTCGGCGGCATGCAGGCCTTGCAGTGGACCATCACCTACCCGGATCGTGTGCGGCACTGCCTGGCCATCGCTTCGGCGCCAAAACTCTCGGCGCAGAACATCGCCTTCAACGAAGTCGCGCGTCAGGCCATCCTCACCGACCCCGAGTTCCACGGCGGTTCGTTCCAGGAACAAGGCGTGATCCCCAAGCGCGGGTTGATGCTGGCGCGGATGGTCGGGCACATCACCTACCTGTCCGACGACTCCATGGGCGAGAAATTCGGCCGTGGCCTGAAGAGCGAAAAGCTCAACTACGACTTCCACAGCGTCGAGTTCCAGGTCGAAAGCTACCTGCGTTATCAGGGCGAAGAGTTCTCCGGGCGTTTCGATGCCAATACCTATCTGTTGATGACCAAGGCGCTGGATTACTTCGATCCGGCGGCGAACTTCGACGATAACCTGGCGAAAACCTTCGAGAACGCCACCGCCAAGTTCTGCGTGATGTCGTTCACCACCGACTGGCGCTTCTCCCCGGCCCGCTCGCGGGAGCTGGTGGACGCGCTGATGGCCGCACGCAAAGACGTCAGCTATCTGGAAATCGACGCCCCACAGGGCCACGACGCCTTCCTGATTCCGATCCCGCGCTATTTGCAGGCGTTCGGCAATTACATGAACCGAATTACGGTGTGAACAAGCCATGAGAGCTGATCTGGAAATCATCCAGGAATGGATCCCCGCCGGCAGCCGCGTGCTCGACCTCGGTTGCGGCGACGGCGAACTGCTGACCTGGCTGCGCGACCACAAACAGGTCACCGGCTATGGCCTGGAAAACGACCCGGACAACATTGCCGAGTGCGTGGCCAAGGGCATCAACGTTATCGAGCAGGACCTGGACAAGGGCCTGGGCAACTTTGCCAGCAACAGCTTCGACATCGTAGTGATGACCCAGGCGCTGCAGGCCGTGCATTATCCGGACAAGATCCTCGACGAAATGCTGCGGGTCGGTCGTCAGTGCATCATCACCTTCCCCAACTTCGGTCACTGGCGCTGCCGCTGGTACCTGGCGAGCAAGGGCCGGATGCCGGTGTCGGAGTTTCTGCCGTACACCTGGTACAACACGCCGAACATCCACTTCTGCACCTTCGAAGACTTTGAAGAACTTTGTCGCGAACGTGACGCGAAGGTCATTGATCGGCTTGCCGTGGATCAACAGCACCGTCACGGGTGGGCCAGTAAGCTATGGCCTAATCTGTTAGGTGAGATCGGTATCTACCGCGTCAGCAGCCCGGTGCTTGCAGATCATCGGGTCGCGGTCTGAACCACGACATTTCGAGGAGAACGATCATGGGTCGCTTGATTACTGTGCTATTGGCCGCCTGCCTGAGTCTGTCGGCGGTGGCCGCCGATACCATCAAGGGCGAGCGCAAGGAAGTGTTTGGTGACGTTACTGTGCACTACAACACCTTCAACTCAACCTTCCTGACGCCCGACATCGCCAAGGCCGCCGAGCTGATCCGCAGCAAGAATCAAGGCGTGATCAACGTCTCGGTGATCAAGGACGGCAAACCATTGATCGCCAACGTGACCGGCACGGTCAAAGACCTGACCAGCCAAAGCGTGCCGCTGAACTTCCGCCAGATCACCGAACAGGGCGCGATCTATTACATCGCCCAGTATCCGGTGGAACAGCAGGAAACCCGCACCTTTGAAATCAAGGTGCAGAACGGCGACAAGATCAACACCATCAATTTCAACCAAGAGCTTTTCCCCGGCGAATGATGAACCTCACGCAACTCGTACTGGCCAGCCATAACGCCGGCAAACTCAAGGAACTCCAGGCCATGCTCGGCGACGCGGTGCAATTGCGCTCGATCGGCGAATGGAGCAAGGTCGAGCCGGAAGAAACCGGCCTGTCGTTCGTCGAGAACGCGATCCTCAAGGCGCGCAATGCCGCGCGCATTTCCGGCTTGCCGGCGCTGGCCGACGATTCCGGTCTGGCGGTGGACTTCCTCGGCGGTGCACCGGGCATCTACTCGGCGCGTTATGCCGACGGCAAGGGCGATGCGGCGAACAACGCCAAACTGCTCGACGCCCTCAAGGACGTGCCGCAAGCCGAGCGCGGCGCGCAGTTCGTCTGCGTGCTGGCACTGGTGCGTCACGCTGACGATCCGCTACCGATCCTGTGCGAAGGTCTGTGGCACGGGCGCATCCTGACCGCCGCTAGCGGCGAACATGGTTTCGGCTACGACCCGCTGTTCTGGGTGCCGGAACGTAACGTGTCCAGCGCCGAACTAAGCCCGGCTGACAAAAACCAGATCAGTCACCGCGCCCGTGCAATGGATCTGCTGCGCCAGCGTCTGGGCCTGAAATGACCGACAGCCCCTCTGCGTCGTCGCTGATCATCGGCGGCGCCGCCTCTTCGCCTCGGGCGCCGCTGCCAACGCTGCCGCCCTTGGCGCTGTACATCCACATCCCGTGGTGTGTGCGCAAATGCCCGTATTGCGATTTCAACTCGCACACTGCCAGCCCGGTGCTGCCGGAACAGGAATACGTCGACGCGTTGCTGGCTGATCTCGATCAGGACCTGCACGCGGTTTACGGCCGTGAAATCAGCTCGATCTTCTTTGGCGGCGGCACGCCGAGCCTGTTCAGCGCTGACGCCCTTGGGCGTTTGCTGAAAGGCGTCGAACAGCGCATTCCGTTCGCCCACGACATCGAAATTACCTTGGAAGCCAACCCCGGCACCTTCGAACAAGAGAAGTTCGTCGCGTACCGCAAGCTGGGGATCAATCGCCTGTCGATCGGCATCCAGAGCTTCCAGCAGCAGAAGCTGGAAGCGCTCGGACGCATCCACAACGGCGACGAAGCGGTGCGCGCGGCCGGCATGGCGCGCCAGGCCGGGTTCGACAACTTCAACCTCGACTTGATGCATGGCTTGCCCGATCAGTCGCTGGACGATGCCTTGAGCGACCTGCGCCAGGCCATCGAACTGCAACCGACGCACATCTCCTGGTATCAACTGACACTGGAGCCGAACACCGTGTTCTGGAACCAGCCGCCGGTGCTGCCGGAAGACGATACGCTGTGGGACATTCAAGAGGCCGGGCAAGCGCTGCTGGCCGAGCACGGTTACGCGCAATACGAAGTCTCGGCCTATGCCCAGCCCGGACGTCCGGCGCGGCATAACCTCAATTACTGGAGTTTCGGCGACTTCATCGGTATCGGCGCCGGCGCCCACGGCAAGCTCAGCCATCCGGACGGGCGCATCGTGCGCACCTGGAAGACGCGTTTGCCGAAGGACTATCTCAACCCGACCAAAAGCTTTCAGGCCGGCGAGAAAGCCCTGAGCAACGACGAGATGCCGTTCGAGTTCCTGATGAACGCGCTGCGCCTGACCGCCGGGGTGGAATCGCGCCTGTACGCGGAGCGCACCGGCCTGCCTCTGGAAAGTCTCGCCGAACACCGCCGCGAGGCCGAACAAAGCGGCCTGATGCAGGTCGAACCGTCACGTCTGGCGGCCACCGAGCGCGGACAACTGTTCCTCAACGACTTGCTGCAGAAATTTCTGAGCTGAGCCCACCTCAAACGGCTGCCCTAAGGAAAACCGCATGGATTTGATACTCGATCTGCTCGCCACCGTGTCCCGCTGGAGCCGTAGCAACCTTTCGGAAATCGCCCTGGCCCTGGTGGGCTGCCTGCTGGTGTTGTTCGGCGCCGACTTCAAGGGCTGGGTCGAGCAACGCCTGGGCAGCATCGCCGGCGCCCTGCGCGTACCGCTGATGGCCCTGCTGTGCGTCATCGGCAGCGGCGCCGCGCTGATCTACGCCACGCCATGGGTGGTCAAGGGGTTGAGCCAGTTCAACAACTACAGCCTCGCGCCGGTGTTGTTGGTGGTCCTCGTCCTCATCGGTGTAGTCGCCGACCGCCGCTGATCTTTCAGCACACCCAAAACAACTGTAGGAGCTGCGGCACGCTGCGATCTTTTGATCTTAACAATCAAGATCAAAAGATCGCAGCGTGCCGCAGCTCCTACATTGGATCGTCCGCGGGACTCAGGACTGTTTTTCGAACTTCAGATCCCACACGCCATGCCCAAGACGTTCGCCGCGGCGTTCGAACTTGGTGATCGGGCGTTCGGCCGGGCGTGGCACGCACTTGCCGTCTTCGGCGAGGTTGCGGTAGCCCGGGGCGACGTTCATCACCTCCAGCATGTACTCGGCATACGGTTCCCAGTCGGTGGCCATGTGCAGGATGCCGCCAACCTTCAGCTTGCTGCGCACCAGTTCGGCGAAGGACGCCTGAACGATACGACGCTTGTGGTGACGGCTCTTGTGCCATGGGTCCGGGAAGAACAGCATCAGGCGATCGAGGCTGTTGTCGGCGATGCAGCGGTTGAGCACTTCGATCGCGTCGCAATCGTACACCCGCAGGTTGGTCAGGCCCTGGGTCAGCACGCCATTGAGCAGCGCGCCAACACCCGGACGGTGCACTTCAACACCGATGAAGTCCTGATCCGGCGCCGCCGCAGCCATTTCCAGCAGCGAGTGACCCATGCCGAAACCGATCTCCAGCGAGCGCGGCGCCGAACGGCCGAACACCTGATCGTAATCCACCGGCGCGTCGGCCAGCGGCAGCACGTACAGCGGCGCGCCCTGATCCAGACCGCGTTGCTGGCCTTCGGTCATGCGCCCGGCGCGCATCACGAAACTCTTGATGCGGCGGTGTTGGCGCTCGTCGCCCTCTTCCGTCTGGATAGGCGTGTCGTTCGATTCAGTCATCAATGGCTCTTACTTGATCAGACCATCCAGCGGCGAAGAGGCGCTGGCATAGAGTTTTTTCGGCATGCGGCCGGCGAGGTAGGCCAGACGGCCTGCGACGATCGCGTGTTGCATGGCTTGGGCCATCATCACCGGTTGCTGGGCATGAGCGATGGCCGAGTTCATCAGCACCGCGTCACAGCCCAGTTCCATGGCGATGGTGGCGTCGGAAGCGGTCCCGACACCGGCATCGACCAGCACCGGGATTTTCGCTTCTTCGAGGATGATCTGCAGGTTATACGGATTGCAGATCCCCAGGCCCGAACCGATCAGACCGGCCAGCGGCATCACCGCGATACAGCCGATTTCCGCCAGTTGGCGAGCGATGATCGGGTCATCACTGGTGTAAACCATCACGTCGAAGCCTTCCTTGACCAGCGTTTCCGCGGCTTTGAGGGTTTCGATCACGTTAGGGAACAGAGTTTTCTGGTCGGCCAGCACTTCCAGCTTCACCAGGTTGTGGCCGTCGAGCAGCTCACGGGCCAGGCGGCAGGTGCGCACGGCTTCGATGGCGTCATAGCAACCGGCGGTGTTCGGCAAGAAGGTGTAGCGATCCGGCGACAGCACGTCGAGCAGGTTCGGCTCGCCTTCGATCTGGCCCAGGTTGGTGCGGCGCACGGCGAAGGTGACGATCTCGGCACCCGAGGCTTCGATCGCCTGACGGGTTTCTTCCATGTCACGGTACTTGCCGGTACCAACCAGCAAACGCGACTGGTAAGTACGACCGGCCAGGACGAAAGGCTTGTCGCTACGAACGATGCTCATGGGGAATCCTCTTGAAAGGTGAGGGTCTTGCAGAATTCTGTGCCCTTGCGGGCCGGGCGACTAGCCGCCGCCGATGGCGTGCACCACTTCAACGCTGTCGCCGTCGTTGAGAACGGTGTCGGCGTGCTGGCTGCGCGGGACGATATCCAGATTGAGTTCGACTGCTACCCGGCGACCGGTCAGGTCCAAGCGGGTAATCAGGGCCGCAACGGTCTCGCCGTCGGGCAGTTCAAGGGATTCGCCGTTCAACTGAATGCGCATGCGCCAGGCCGCCATCATTTTTAGGGGCTGGCATTCTAGCCCGATCAGTCAGGCTGACCCAAGCCATTCGTCTTGAAACCGGTCCCCGTAGGAGCTGCCGAAGGCTGCGATCCTTTGATCTTGAAAGACAACGGCGAAAGATCGCAGCCTTCGGCAGCTGCTACAAGTTGGCGCCAGGCTCAGGTCAGGCGCCAGGCGGCAAGGCCCAGACACAGCCAGCCCACCAGAAACGCCAGGCCGCCGAACGGGGTGATGATGCCGAGCTTGCTGATGCCGGTGGTGCTCAGCAGGTACAGGCTGCCGGAGAACAACAGGATGCCGACGGTGAACGAGGCACCGGCCCATGTCACCAGCCGCCCCTGAATCTGCGTCGCCAGCAGCGCCACACCGAACAGCGCCAGGGTGTGCACCAGTTGATAGGTCACGCCGGTTTGGAAGATCGCCAGGTACTCGGGGGTCAGGCGACTTTTCAAGGCATGGGCGGCGAATGCGCCAAGGGCGACACCGGTAAAACCAAAGAAAGCGGCCAGCATCAGAAAGCCACGCAGCATGGGAACTCCAGTCAGACTCGTTCGGCAGGGTCTGTATAATGGCTCGCTCTATCGGTTCGGCCAAGCCATCTCTATGCTGCGTACTTTTTTGCGTCGTCTCACGAAGGCCCTGCTCTGGTTCGCGGGCGGCAGCGTATTGCTGGTCCTGCTGTTTCGCTTCGTACCGCCGCCGGGGACGGCGCTGATGGTCGAGCGCAAGGTCGAATCCTGGGTCGACGGCGAGCCGATTGACCTGCAGCGCACCTGGAAACCGTGGGACGAGATTTCCGACGACCTCAAAGTCGCGGTCATGGCCGGCGAAGACCAGAAGTTTCCCGAACACTGGGGCTTTGACTTCGGCGCGATCCAGGCCGCGCTGGCCCACAACGAACTCGGCGGCTCGATTCGCGGCGCCAGTACGTTGAGCCAACAAGTGTCGAAGAACCTGTTCCTGTGGTCGGGGCGCAGCTATCTGCGCAAAGGCCTGGAGGCCTGGTTTACCGCTCTGATCGAAGTGCTCTGGCCCAAGCAGCGGATTCTTGAGGTGTATCTGAACAGCGTCGAGTGGGATGACGGGGTGTTTGGTGCCGAAGCGGCGGCCCGCCATCACTTTGGTGTGAGCGCGAAGTCACTGTCACGGCAGCAGGCGAGTTATCTGGCGGCAGTATTGCCGAATCCGCGAGTGTGGAGCGCCAGCCATCCAACGGCGTATGTGTCGCGCCGGGCCGGCTGGATCCGGCAGCAGATGAGTCAGTTGGGCGGGACCAGTTATCTGCTGGGGCTCAACGATTCGCGTCGGGCACCTTGGGCGCAGTGATGCCATAAAGCAAAAGATCGCAGCCTTCGGCAGCTCCTACAGGGAATTGCATTTCACCTGTAGGAGCTGCCGAAGACTGCGATCTTTTGATCTTCTAAACGAAAACGCCCCTATCATCGCTGATCGGGGCGTTTTTTTATTGCCTGAGCGCCGGTTATGCGGCGATCGACAACTTGAGCTTGTTCATCGCGCTCTTCTCGAGCTGACGGATCCGCTCGGCCGACACGTTGTACTTCTGTGCCAAGTCGTGCAGCGTGGCTTTCTCTTCTGCCAGCCAGCGCTGGTAGAGGATGTCACGGCTACGTTCGTCCAGCACTTCCAGCGCTTCGTGCAGGTTGTGATTGGAGTTGTCGCTCCAGTCGGCATCTTCCAGCTGACGCGCCGGGTCGTACCGGTGGTCTTCCAGATAGTTGGCCGGCGACTGGAAAGCACTGTCGTCGTCCGCTTCCGCGGCCGGGTCGAAGGCCATGTCATGGCCGGTCAGGCGACTTTCCATCTCGCGCACTTCCCGCGGCTCGACGCCGAGGCTTTCCGCCACACGGTGGACTTCCTCGTTGTTCAGCCACGCCAGACGTTTCTTCTGGCTGCGCAGGTTGAAGAACAGCTTGCGCTGGGCCTTGGTGGTCGCGACTTTCACAATGCGCCAGTTGCGCAGGATGAACTCGTGAATTTCCGCCTTGATCCAGTGCACGGCGAACGACACCAGACGCACACCCATTTCCGGGTTGAAGCGCTTCACGGCCTTCATCAGGCCGACGTTGCCTTCCTGGATCAGGTCAGCCTGAGCCAGACCGTAGCCGGAATAGCTACGGGCGATGTGAACAACAAATCGCAGGTGGGCGAGCACCATCTGCCGAGCCGCCCCCAAATCCTGCTCATAGTAGAGACTCTCGGCCAGTTCACGCTCCTGCTCCGGCGTCAGCAATGGAATGCTGTTGACGGTGTGCACATAGGCTTCCAGGTTCGCACCCGGAACCAACGCGTACGCAGGTTGCAAAGAATTGGTCATGCGAAAAAACCTCCGACTTACATACTCGTGCCTTTCAGCACTGCGAAAAATTGACCGGGAACTCAGGTACAAGTTCCCAAAAAACCACAAGGCCAATCACGCGCAAAAAAGATTCTACTTCGGCGCCAGCTCCCTGAGATGACGCGCGACTGCAATCCATGCACCGATATAACCCAACAGCACCGCGCCAAGCAAGAGCGACAGACCGTCGGCAGCTGGCACTCCGGCCAGGGCGAAATCACTGCCGTACAAGCCGGCCAATCCTACCACCGCGTCGTTCAGCCAGTTAAGGCCAAACGCCAGCACTCCCCAGGACAGGACACCCGCACCGAAGCCATACAACGCGCCCATATAAAGGAAAGGGCGACGCACATAGCTGTCAGTGCCGCCGACGAGTTTAATCACTTCTATCTCGGTGCGGCGGTTTTCAATATGAAGACGAATGGTATTGCCTATCACCAAAAGTAATGCAGAAACCAAAAGCACGGTCAGACCGAAGACAAACCGGTCACCGAGCTTGAGGATGGCGGCCAGACGCTCGACCCAGACTAGATCAAGTTGCGCCTGTTGTACCTTGGGCAGCTCGGAAAGTTTTTGTCTTAATGCTTCCAGGGTCGGCTTGTCGACCTCGTTCGGGGTCACCAGCACCACACCCGGCAGCGGGTTCTCCGGCAGCTCGCGCAGGGCTTCGCCCAGACCGGACTGCTGCTGGAACTCTTCCAGCGCCTGATCGCGACCGACATATTCAGCATCAGCCACGCCGGGCATGCCTTTGATCTGCTCGCGCAACGACTCGCCCTGCGCCGGCGTGGCATCGAGTTGCAGGTACAGCGAAATCTGCGCCGCACGCTGCCACGAACCACCGAGACGCTCGACGTTGTTGATCAGCAGCGACAGGCCCATCGGCAGACTCAGCGCCACGGCCATCACCATGCAGGTGAAGAAGCTGCCGATCGGCTGCTTGCCGAGGCGACGCAGGCTGTCGAGCAGGCTGGCGCGGTGACTTTCGATCCACGAACGCAACAGCGTGGAGAAATCCGGACCGTCGTCTTCGTCGTGCTTTTTCTTCTTCGGCGGTTGCGGATCGGCGGCCTTCGGGGCCACGCGCTCGGAAACCTTTGGACTGCGTGTCGCACTCATACGCCGGCCTCCCCGTCGCCGATCAATCGGCCGCGTTGCAGGGTCAGCATGCGGTGGCGCATGCGCGCAATCAGCGCCAGGTCGTGACTGGCGATCAGCACGCTGGTGCCCAGCCGGTTGATGTCTTCGAACACGCCCATGATCTCGGCTGCCAGACGCGGGTCGAGGTTACCGGTCGGTTCGTCCGCCAGCAGCAGGGCCGGACGGTGAACGATGGCGCGGGCGATGCCGACGCGCTGTTGCTGACCGGTGGACAGGTCGCCCGGGTACAGATCGGTTTTATCCGACAGTGCCACACGCTCCAGCGCCGAGTCGACGCGCTTGGCGATCTCGGCCTTGGACAGCCCGAGGATCTGCAGCGGCAAGGCGACGTTGTTGAACACCGTGCGATCGAACAGCAACTGGTGGTTCTGGAACACCACGCCGATCTGCCGGCGCAGGAACGGAATCTGCGCGTTGCTGATGGTGCTCAGGTCTTGCCCGGCCAGCAGCAGTTTGCCGCTGGTCGGACGTTCCATCGCCAGCAACAGGCGCAACAGGGTGGATTTACCGGCACCGGAGTGACCGGTGACAAACAGAAACTCGCCACGACGGACTCGAAAGCTCAGCTCATGCAAGCCGACGTGACCGTTCGGGTAGCGTTTACCGACCTGTTCGAAACGAATCATGAACGCTCCCGCTCGGCAAACAATGCCTGGACAAAGGGTTCGGCTTCAAAGGTGCGCAGATCGTCGATGCCTTCACCGACGCCGATGTAGCGGATCGGCAGACCAAACTGCTTGGCCAGGGCGAAAATCACCCCGCCCTTGGCGGTGCCGTCGAGCTTGGTCAGCGCCAGGCCGGTCAGTTCGACGGTCTGGTTGAATTGCTTGGCCTGGTTGATGGCGTTCTGACCGGTACCGGCGTCGAGCACCAGCAGCACTTCGTGCGGCGCGTCGGCGTCGAGCTTGCCGATCACCCGGCGAACTTTCTTCAGTTCTTCCATCAGGTTGTCTTTGGTGTGCAGACGACCGGCGGTGTCGGCGATCAGCACGTCGATGCCACGGGCCTTGGCGGCCTGCACGGCGTCGAAGATCACCGAAGCGGAGTCGGCGCCAGTGTGCTGGGCGATCACCGGAATCTTGTTGCGCTCACCCCACACCTGCAGTTGCTCAACGGCAGCGGCGCGGAAGGTGTCACCGGCAGCCAGCATGACTTTCTTGCCTTCGAGTTGCAGCTTCTTCGCCAGTTTGCCGATGGTGGTGGTCTTGCCGGCGCCGTTGACGCCAACCACCAGAATCACGAACGGCTTGGTCTGCGAGGCGATTTTCAGCGGCTGTTCGACCGGTTTGAGCATCGCCGCCAGCTCGGCCTGCAGGGATTTGTACAACGCATCGGCGTCGGCGAGTTCCTTGCGAGCGACTTTCTGGGTCAGGCGCTGGATGATCTGCGTGGTGGCTTCGACACCAACGTCAGCGGTCAGCAGACGGGTTTCGAGCTCATCGAGCAAATCGTCATCGATGGTTTTGCGGCCGAGAAACAGGCTGGCCATGCCCTCGCCGATGCTGGCGCTGGTTTTCGACAGGCCTTGCTTGAGACGGGCGAAGAAGCCGACTTTGCTTTCTTCGGTGCGCGGCGCTTCGACGGGGGCCTCAGCCTGCACTTCGACGGGCACGGCGGGAGCGACGGCAACCGGTGCAGGTGCAGGTGCAGGTGCAGGTGCAGGTGCAGGCTCGGGCGGCTGAACGACCGGCGCAACCGGGGCAACGAACACCGGGGCCGCGGGTTCAGGAGCAACCGGCGCAGGCTCGACAACGGGCTCAACCACAGACGCCGGCGCAACGTCAGGGACGAACGCGGCAGCTGCAGGAATCGGCGGCGTCACATGCGGCGCGGCCTCTTCGACCAGTGCCACCGGCTCTTCTGCCACTGGCAAGGTCAGCCACGGCTCGGCAGCCGGGGTCAGTGGCAGCTCGGCCGCCACCGGGGTTTCAGGCTCGGGCTCAGGCTCAACCGGTTGCAGCACCGGCTCGGCAATCGGCAGAACGACCGGCGCTGGCTCTTCTTCTATAGCCGGCGCTGGCGTCGGCGCCGGCTCAGGCATCACGGGCGGCTGTTCGACGACGGGTTCCTGCGGTTTCTTACGCAGCCATCCGAACAGGCTTTTCTTCTCGCCAGCCGCAGCTGGGGTCTTCTTGTCGTCGTTGGAACCAAACATGGAGGACGGCTATCTCACGGTAGCGACGCGCCATAAGGGCGCCCCGGCAAATAAATATTCGATGCAGAACAGACTGTGTTTCATCCAGCTTGTTCACGCGCAACATTTTGTCGAGGCGCCAGCGGCACCTCAAAGATTCGTATTAACGAAGGACTAAACCGGAAAAATCGGCGAAAAAGCGAAGTCTAGTCGATAAACCGCAGCTTTCTGCCGCCAACCTATACAGCCGCATCAGGCCTGAAATCCTGATAGACGTGGTCGCCGGTAAAACGGATCAGTATCCTAGCACCTCCTCGCCCGCCTAGGCTAAGACCAAGCGGGCAGCCCAACAGGTTAAAAAACGAATGAATGCTCTAGCCCGCCGCGCTGCAGGCCTGCTGCTCAGCACAGTCTGCCTGCCCCTTTCGGCCCTGGCGGCCGACCCGCAACCGACCCACGAATTCACCCTCGACAACGGCCTCAAGGTCGTCGTGCGCGAAGACCATCGCGCGCCGGTGGTGGTGTCGCAAGTCTGGTACAAGGTCGGTTCCAGCTACGAAACCCCGGGCCAGACCGGTCTGTCCCACGCGCTTGAGCACATGATGTTCAAGGGCAGCGAGAAAGTCGGTCCCGGCGAAGCCTCGTTGATCCTGCGCGACCTGGGTGCCGAAGAGAACGCGTTCACCAGCGACGACTTCACCGCTTATTACCAGGTGCTGGCCCGCGACCGCCTGGGCGTAGCGTTTGAACTGGAAGCCGACCGCATGGCCAATCTGCGCCTGCCGGCTGACGAGTTCGCCAAGGAAATCGAAGTCATCAAGGAAGAGCGACGTCTGCGCACCGACGACAAGCCGATGTCCAAGGCCTACGAACGCTTCAGGGTGATGGCTTACCCGGCCAGCGGCTACCACACACCGACCATCGGCTGGATGGCCGACCTCGACCGCATGAAGGTCGAAGAGCTGCGCCACTGGTATCAGTCTTGGTATGTGCCGAACAATGCCACGCTGGTGGTGGTTGGCGACGTCACCCCGGATGAAGTGAAAACCCTCGCCCAGCGCTACTTCGGGCCGATCGCCAAGCGCGACGTGCCACCGGCGAAAAAACCGCTGGAACTGGCCGAACCCGGCGAACGCCAGATCACTCTGCATGTACAGACTCAACTGCCTAGCCTGATGCTCGGCTTCAACGTGCCAAGCATTGCCACCGCTGAAGACAAGCGCTCGGTCAACGCCCTGCGCCTGATCTCGGCGCTGCTCGACGGCGGCTACAGCGGGCGCATCCCGACGCAACTGGAGCGTGGCGAAGAGCTGGTGTCCGGCGGTTCGTCGAGCTACGACGCCTACACCCGCGGCGACAGCCTGTTCACCCTGTCGGCAACGCCGAACACCCAAAAGAAAAAGACCATGGCGCAAGCTGAAGCCGGTCTGTGGAAGCTGCTGGAACAGCTGAAAACCAGCGCACCGTCCGCCGAAGAACTGGAGCGCGTGCGTGCGCAAGTGATTGCCGGCCTGGTATTCGAGCGTGATTCGATCACCAGCCAGGCCACCGCCATCGGCCAGCTGGAGACCGTCGGTCTTTCATGGAAGCTGATGGACACCGAACTGGCCGACCTGGAAAGCGTGACCCCGCAAGATATCCAGAACGCCGCCAAGCTGTATTTCACCCGCGAACGTCTCAGCGTCGCCCACGTCCTGCCACTGGAGACGACTCATGAGTGAGCGCAAATCCCCACGCCTGCTGCTCGGCTTGATCGCCGTGGCGGTAATCGGCTCCGCCGCGTTTTATCTGATGCCCGGCGTCAAAACCGACGCCAGCGAAGCCCTCGACAACGCCAAGACCAGCCAGAAGCTGCAATCGCTGGCCGAACTCGACGGCAAGGCCCCGGCCAGCCGCAAGCTCGACGTACAGACCTGGAACACCGCCGAAGGCGCCAAGGTGCTGTTCGTCGAAGCCCATGAGCTGCCGATGTTCGACATGCGCCTGATCTTCGCCGCCGGCAGCAGCCAGGACGGCGATGCACCGGGCCTGGCAGTCCTGACCAATGCCATGCTCAACGAAGGCGTGGCCGGCAAGGACGTCGGCGCCATCGCCCAGGGCTTCGAAGGCCTCGGTGCGGATTTCGGCAACGGAGCCTACAAGGATATGGCGCTGGCTTCGCTGCGCAGCCTGAGTGATGCCGACAAGCGCGAGCCGGCACTCAAGCTGTTCTCCGAAGTGGTGGGTAAACCGACATTCCCGGCCGACTCTTTCGCACGCATCAAGAACCAGATGCTCGCCGGTTTCGAATACCAGAAACAGAACCCCGGCAAACTCGCCAGCCTCGAACTGATGAAGCGCCTGTACGGCGACCACCCGTACGCGCACTCCAGCGACGGCAATGCGCAGAGCGTGCCGAAGATCACCCTGGCGCAACTGCGTGAGTTCCACGCCAAGGCCTATGCCGCCGGCAACGTGGTCATCGCCCTAGTCGGCGACCTGTCTCGCGCCGAAGCCGAGGCCATTGCCAACCAAGTCTCCGGCGCCCTGCCAAAAGGCCCGGCGCTGGCGAAGATCGCCCAGCCGCAGGAGCCCAAGGCGAGCATCGGCCACATCGAGTTCCCGTCCAAGCAGACCAACTTGCTGATCGCACAACTGGGTATCGACCGTGACGACCCGGATTACGCAGCACTGTCGATGGGCAACCAGATCCTCGGTGGTGGCGGCTTCGGTACCCGTCTGATGAGCGAAGTGCGCGAGAAGCGCGGCCTGGCCTACGGCGTGTATTCCGGGTTCAGCCCGATGCAGGCCCGCGGCCCGTTCATGATCAACCTGCAGACCCGCGCGGAAATGAGCGAAGGCACCCTGAAACTGGTGCAGGACGTACTCGCCGACTACCTGAAGACGGGGCCGACCCAGAAAGAACTCGACGACGCCAAACGCGAACTGGCCGGCAGCTTCCCGCTGTCCACCGCGAGCAACGCCGATATCGTCGGCCAACTGGGCGCCATGGGCTTCTATAATCTGCCGCTGAGCTATCTGGATGACTTCATGCGTCAGTCCCAGAGCCTGACTGTCGAGCAGGTCAAAGACGCGATGAACAAACACCTGAGCACGGACAAACTGGTCATCGTCAGCGCTGGCCCGACCGTGCCGCAAAAGCCGTTACCGGCCCCTTCTGATAAACCTGCCGAGCAACCGCTCGGGGTTCCGGAGCATTAATGGCTACTCGTCCTAAAAAACCTGCGCAGAACGTCCACAACGGTGTGAACCAGCTGCGCATCATCGGCGGCGAATGGCGCAGCCGCAAACTGAGCTTCCCCGATGCCCCGGGCCTGCGCCCGACGCCGGACCGCGTGCGTGAAACCCTGTTCAACTGGCTGGCGCCGTATGTGGCCGGGGCCAAGGTGCTGGATCCGTTCGCCGGCAGCGGCGCGCTGTTTCTTGAAGCTCTGTCCCGTGGCGCGGCCATGGGTCAGGCACTGGACGCCAGCAACGTTGCCGTGTCGAGCCTGAAGGAACACCTCGGCACCCTGCGCTGCACCAACGGCCAGGTACAGACTGCCGACGCCCTGCGCTATCTGGAAACCCAGGTCGCTACGCCGTTCGATCTGGTGTTTCTCGATCCGCCGTTCAACCAGAACCTGCTACCCGCGGTCTGCACCCTGCTGGAAGAACGCCAATGGCTGGCGCCCGACTCGTGGATCTACACTGAAAGCGAAACCGCGCCTTCGACGCTGGGCCTGCCGGGCAACTGGCGCCTGCACCGCGAGCAAAAATCCGGACGGGTGTACTACGCGTTGTGGCAACGTATGGCAGTCAACTGAATGTATTGAACAACCCTGTGGCGAGGGAGCTTGCTCCCGCTGGACTGCGCAGCAGTCCCAAAAAAGGGCCGCTTCGCGCCCCAGCGGGAGCAAGCTCCCTCGCCACAAAAGGTGTGTGCCCTCTGGAAACTGAACGCTTCATCCCCGCCTTCGGCCTCGGCAATCCGCACCTGCAAACCTTGTGGGGGCCGCTGTGGCGCAAAACCGTGCACCTAGATCGCCAACGCGAACGCCTGTGGCTGGACGACGGTGATTTCCTCGATCTCGACTGGTACGGCCCGCACAGCGCCGAGGCACCGTTGGTTTTGGTGCTGCACGGGCTGACCGGCTCCTCCAATTCGCCTTACGTCGCCGGGATCCAGGCCGCGCTCGCCGCGCAGGGCTGGGCCAGTGTCGCGCTTAACTGGCGCGGTTGCTCCGGCGAACCCAACCTGCTGCCGCGCAGTTACCACTCCGGTGCCAGCGAAGACCTCGCCGAAGCCATGCAACACCTGCGTGCCAAGCGGCCACTGGCGCCGTTGTATGCGGTCGGCTATTCCCTCGGCGGCAATGTGTTGCTCAAGCACTTGGGCGAGACCGGTAACGACAGCGGCGTGCTCGGTGCGGTGGCGGTGTCGGTGCCGTTTCGCCTCGATCAATGCGCAGACCGCATTGGCAAAGGGTTTTCCAAGGTCTATCAGGCGCACTTCATGCGCGAGATGGTCGCCTACATCAAGAACAAACAACGTCAGTTCCAGCATGACGGGCGCGAGGATGGCCTGGCAGCCCTGGCGGCGCTCGGTTCGCTGGAAAACATGCGCACCTTTTGGGACTTCGATGGCCGGGTCACCGCGCCGCTGCACGGCTTTACCGATGCCGAGGATTATTATCGGCGGGCGTCGAGTCGCTATTTTCTTGGTGAGATCCGCACCCCGACCCTGATCATTCAGGCGGCCGACGATCCATTCGTGTTCCCCCACAGCCTGCCGACGGCCGAGGAACTGTCCGCCACCACCCAGTTCGAGCTGCAGGCCAAGGGTGGGCATGTCGGCTTTGTCGATGGCACGTTCCGCCAGCCCGGTTACTACCTGGAACGACGCATCCCGCAATGGCTGGCCGGCGTGACGTAATGAAAGATGCGGGCCCCGGACGCCCACGACGGCTATGTGGTAGGTGGGTTCACTCGCCCGTGGCAATCCCGCGAGCAGGCTCGTTGATCCACTCACTCCACGACCCGGCATACAGCGAACCCAGCGGATACCCCGCCAGACACAACGCAAACAGGTTGTGACAGGCCGTCACCCCGGAGCCGCAATAGGCGACCAGATCGGCCGGCGAGCGATCAGCGAGTTTCGCGGCAAAGCGTTGCTTGAGTTCGTCCGCCGGCAGAAAGCGCCCATCGCTGCCGAGGTTCTCGGTAAAGGCTGCGCATTGCGCGCCGGGAATGTGCCCGGCAATCGGGTCTATCGGCTCGACCTCACCCTTGAAGCGCGGCAAGGCCCGGGCGTCGAGCAACGTCAGCGATGGCTGATCAAGGCGTTGCTGCAATTGTTCGGCGCTCAGCAACAGGTTCATATCCGGTTTGCCGCTGAAGTGGCCCCGGCTGACCGACGGCGCATCCAGACTCAGCGGAAGACCGGCCGCGTGCCAGGCCTTGAGCCCGCCGTCGAGAATGAACACACCGTCACGCTTGCCCAGCCACGCCAACAGCCACCAGGCGCGGGCCGCGTAGGCGCCGGGGCCGTCGTCGTAGAGAACCACATCACTGTCGGCATTGATGCCCCACGCTTGCAGACCCTCGATCAACGCCGCCGGCTCGGGCAGCGGATGGCGCCCGGTCACGCCTTTGATCACCTTGCCGCTGAGATCACGCTCAAGATCGGCGAAACGGGCGCCGGCAATGTGCCCGTCGGCGTAACTGCGCTGCCCGTAGTCCGGGTCTTCGAGGGCAAAACGACAATCGAGAATCACCAGCCCCGGTTGCTCCTTGCGGGCATCCAGTGCGTTCGGGCTGATCAGTTGCGCAATCGGCATAACGGACTCCTGTGAGCGACTTCGAAAATGATTACCGCCCTTCCTCGAGGGCCTGGGCCAGCGGCACGTAGAACTCGTCAAACAAGGCATTCACCTCTTCGCGGGCCTGATCGGTGACGAACCCGGCTTCCAGCACCAGCACCTGATACACGCCACGCTTGATGGCCTGCTCGCTGAGGTGGTTGGAGTTTTCCCGGGTGGTGCACAGAAAGCGCACCCAGGACGTGAGGATGATCCAGGCGTTGATCGTCAGGGATTCGATTTGCATCCGATCCATCTTGAGAATGCCGGCGGCGACGAAACCTTCGTAGATCGCCATCCCCTGGATCACGCAGCGCTGGGAGAAGCGTCGGTAGCGCGCGGCGAGGTCCGGGTCGCTGTCGAGCAGGTGTTCCAGATCGCGATGCAGAAAACGGTAGCCCCACATCGCCGACAACAGTTCCTTGAGGTAATAGCGCTTGTCTTCGACCGTGGCGGCTCGCCCCTGCGGCGGGCGCAGAAAGCTGTCCACAAGGCTCTCGTACTCACTGAACAGCACGGCGATGATCGCCTGCTTGTTGGGGAAGTGGTAGTACAGGTTGCCCGGAGAAATCTCCATGTGCGCGGCGATGTGGTTGGTGCTGATGCTGCGCTCGCCCTGCTGGTTGAACAGTTCGAGGCTGTTCTGCACGATGCGCTCGCTGGTTTTTATTCGTGGGGCCATGGCTTGAGCTTTAATTCAGAGTGCGGTGAGGAGCATCTTACGACCTAACCGGAATTGGATAAAACAAAGCTGTGTCGGGAAGTCATTTGACTTTCTAGAGCATAGACTCTAGAAAGTCATCACTACAATAAATCCGGAGCCGACGATGACTGCCGACATTGCTTACCTGCAAACGCTGCAACAGCCACTGGAAGAGCTTGATCGGTTGTTCGCGGCACAGCGCGCCGCCTATGCCGCCAACCCGATGCCACCGGCGGCCCAGCGTCAGCAATGGCTCAAGGCATTGCGCGACTTGCTCAGCAATGAGCGCCAGGCCCTGGTCGACGCCATCAGCACCGATTTCAGCCATCGCAGCGCCGATGAAACCCTGCTCGCCGAGCTGATGCCCAGCCTGCACGGCATTCATTACGCCAGTCGGCACCTCAAGGGCTGGATGAAGTCCTCGCGGCGCAAAGTCGGCATGGCCTTTCAGCCGGCGTCGGCAAAAGTGGTGTATCAACCGCTCGGCGTGGTCGGCATCATCGTCCCCTGGAACTACCCGTTGTATCTGGCCATCGGCCCGCTGGTCGGCGCACTGGCGGCGGGCAACCGGGTGATGCTCAAGCTCAGCGAATCGACGCCGGCCACCGGGCTGTTGCTCAAGGCCTTGCTGGCGCGAATTTTCCCCGAAGATCTGGTGTGTGTAGTGCTCGGCGAATCGGACGTCGGCGTGGCGTTTTCCCGTCTGCGCTTCGATCACCTGCTGTTCACCGGCGCCACCAGCATCGGCAAGCACGTGATGCGCGCTGCGGCGGAAAACCTGACCCCGGTGACCCTCGAACTGGGCGGCAAATCCCCGGCCATCGTCTCGCGCGACGTGCCGCTCAAGGACGCCGCCGAACGCATCGCCTTCGGTAAAACCCTGAATGCCGGCCAGACCTGCGTTGCCCCCGACTACGTGCTGGTGCCGCAAGACCGCGTCGGCGCGTTCGTCGAAGCCTATCGTCAGGTGGTCAACCGTTTCTATCCGACCCTCGCCGACAACCCGGACTACACCGCGATCATCAATGAGCGCCAACTGGCGCGGCTCAACAGTTATGTCAGCGACGCCACCAGCAAGGGCGCGCTGCTGATCCCGCTGTTCGAACAGGGCCAGGGCCGGCGCATGCCGCACAGCCTGCTGCTGAACGTCACTGACGAGATGACCGTGATGCAGGACGAAATCTTCGGCCCGCTGCTGCCGATCGTGCCTTATCAGGACCTCGATCAGGCGTTTGCCTACATCAATCAGCGCCCTCGTCCTCTGGCCCTTTACTACTTCGGCTACGACAAGCACGAACAGGACCGCGTGCTGCACGAGACCCACTCCGGCGGCGTGTGCCTGAACGACACCCTGCTGCATGTGGCGCAGGACGACATGCCGTTCGGCGGGATCGGCCCGTCGGGCATGGGCCACTATCACGGCCATGAGGGCTTCCTGACCTTCAGTAAGGCCAAGGGCGTGCTGATCAAACAGCGTTTCAACGCGGCGAAGCTGATCTACCCGCCGTACGGCAAATCGATTCAGAAACTGATCCAGAAGCTGTTCATCCGCTAATCGTCGTCACCGCCGGGTAATAACAACAATGCACCCAAGCCTGACCGAAACACCTGCCCTGTCGCGCCGTGGCCTGCTGAAATTCAGCCTCGGCGCCACCGCGTTCCTCGCCACCGCCGGCCTTGGCGCGAGCCTCAGTGGCTGTTCATCGAGCGTCGCGGCGAACGGCTTCGCCACTTTGCGCGACGGCGACCTGTTGTTCCTGCGCGCCTTGATTCCGGTGATGCTCGACGGCGCCGTGGCGGCCGAAAAAATGCCCGGCGCCGTCGATGGCACCCTCAAGTCGCTCGACTACAGCCTTGATCACCTGTCGCCGGAGATGCTCAAACTCACCCGGCAACTGTTCGACGTGCTGGGCATGGCCGTCACGCGCGGGCCGCTCACCGGCATCTGGGGCAGTTGGGAAAACGCCAGTCCGGAGGCCATGCGCCACTTCCTCGACCGCTGGCAGAACAGCTCGTTAAGCCTGCTGCGCATGGGTCACAGCTCCCTGCAGCAAATGGTGATGATGGCCTGGTACACCCGCGCCGAGTCCTGGGGCCATTGCGGCTACCCCGGCCCGCCTACTGTTTAAAACCGAGTCGCGCCCTTCGCGAGCAGGCTCGCTCCCACATTTGAACCGCGTTTCTAGGTGGGAGCGAGCCTGCTCACGAAGGGGCCGCCAGAACAACAAGAACAAGAGAACCTGATCGATGCCCGTACCCGACCCGTTCCGCGAAGGCCTCGCCCGTGGCTGGAAAACCTACAACGGCGCACAGCTGACCGACGATCTGACGCTGCAAACCGACGTGGCGATCATCGGCAGCGGCGCCGGTGGCGGCACCACGGCAGAAATCCTCAGCGCCGCCGGCTATAAGGTGCTGCTGATCGAAGAAGGCCCGCTCAAGACCAGTTCCGACTTCAAGATGCTCGAAGATAAGGCCTACAGCAGCCTCTATCAGGAAGGCATCGGCCGCATGAGCAAGGACGGCGCAATCACCATCCTCCAGGGCCGTGCAGTGGGCGGCACCACGCTGATCAACTGGACCTCGAGCTTCCGCACCCCGGAGCCGACCCTCGAACACTGGGCCAAGGAACACAACGTCAAAGGCCACAGCCCGGCCGAGATGGCGCCGTGGTTCGAGAAAATGGAACAACGCCTGGGCGTTGCGCCGTGGATGGTGCCGCCCAACGCCAATAACGACGTGATCCGCAAAGGCTGCGAGCAACTCGGCTACAGCTGGCACGTGATCCCGCGCAACGTGCGCGGCTGCTGGAACCTCGGCTACTGCGGCATGGGCTGCCCAACCAACGCCAAGCAATCGATGATGGTCACCACCATTCCGGCGACGCTGGAAAAGGGCGGCGAATTGCTCTATCTGGCCCGTGCGGAAAAACTGTTGATCAACGGCGACACCATCACCGGCCTGCAATGCGTGGCGATGGACGAACGTTGCGTCGCGCCCACCGGACGCAAAATCACGGTCAAGGCACGGCATTACGTGCTGGCCGGCGGCGGCATCAACAGCCCGGCCTTGCTGCTGCGCTCGGATGCGCCGGATCCGCATCAGCGCCTCGGCAAACGCACCTTCCTGCATCTGGTGAACATGTCTGCCGGACGGTTCGACGAGGTGATCAACCCGTTCTACGGCGCGCCGCAATCGATCTACTCGGACCATTTCCAGTGGAAGGACGGCACCAGCGGGCCGATGGGCTACAAACTCGAAGTGCCGCCGCTGCAGCCGGCGCTCGCGGCGACGTTGCTCGGCGGCTTCGGCACCCAGAACGCCGAACACATGGCGGACCTGCCGCACACCCATGCGATGTTGGCGCTGCTGCGCGACGGTTTCCACCCGGACAGCCCCGGCGGCAGTGTCGAACTGCGCGGTGATGGCTCGCCGGTGCTCGACTATCAGGTCTCGCCTTACGCCTGGGAAGGCTTGCGCCGCGCCTTTCACAGCATGGCCGAGATCCAGTTTGCCGGCGGCGCCAAAGCCGTGATGCCGATGCACGCCGATGCGCGTTACGTGAACACCCTGGCCGAAGTGCGCACGCTGATCGACGGTTTGAGCCTTGAGCTGTACCGCACGCGCCTGGGCAGTGCCCACGTGATGGGCGGTTGTGCGATGGGCGAAGACCCGAAAAACGCCGTCACCGACAGCCTCGGCCGACATCACCAACTGAGCAATCTGTCGATCCACGACGGCTCGCTGTTCCCCACCAGCATTGGCGCCAACCCGCAATTGTCGGTGTATGGCCTGACCGCACAGTTGGCGACGGCCCTCGCCGATCGGCTGAGAAATCCGTGAAAAAACCGGTTTATCGCGTCGTCTATAGTGCTTTCTTACCCAACAGGCGACTTGGCCGACCGGGACGGCTGCGATACCATCCGACTCCCCAACGGACTCCCGCCAGGACGACGCGATGAACCGAGTGTTGTACCCAGGTACCTTCGACCCTATTACCAAGGGCCATGGCGATCTGGTCGAACGCGCCTCGCGCCTGTTCGATCACGTGATCATTGCGGTCGCCGCCAGCCCCAAGAAAAACCCGCTGTTCCCGCTGGAACAACGGGTCGAACTGGCTCGCGAGGTCACCAAGCACCTGCCGAACGTGGAAGTGGTCGGCTTCTCGACGCTGCTGGCGCATTTCGCCAAGGAGCAGAACGCCAATGTGTTCCTGCGTGGCCTGCGTGCGGTTTCGGACTTCGAATACGAATTCCAGCTGGCCAACATGAACCGTCAACTGGCCCCGGACGTAGAGAGCCTGTTTCTCACCCCGTCCGAGCGTTATTCGTTCATTTCCTCGACCCTGGTGCGGGAAATCGCGGCGCTGGGCGGCGATATCAGCAAGTTCGTGCACCCGGCCGTGGCCGATGCCCTGACCCTACGCTTCAAGAAGTAACGACCGTTCAAACGGCGCCCGCGTGCACTGCGGGCGCCAATGCGGCACAATTGCGCGCATTGATTTATAGCGCCCGGGCCTGCCGCCCCGGCTGGAGTTAGCATGTCCCTGATCATCACCGACGATTGCATCAACTGCGACGTCTGCGAACCCGAGTGCCCGAACGCCGCCATTTCCCAGGGCGAAGAGATCTATGTGATCGACCCGAACCTGTGCACCCAGTGCGTCGGCCACTACGACGAGCCACAGTGCCAGCAGGTCTGCCCGGTGGATTGCATTCCGCTGGACGAAGCGCATCCGGAGACTGAAGAACAGTTGATGGAGAAATACCGCAAGATTACCGGCAAGGCCTGAGTCCATCAGCGCCTGATCCAACGCCATCGCGGGCAAGCCCGCTCCCACAGGTTTCGGTGGTGAAACACTAACCGTGTATACGCCAAAATCCCTGTGGGAGCGGGCTTGCCCGCGATGAGGCCATCAGAAACACCGTTGACTCTGGATCAGCTCACTCCCGCTGCTCAAACCCCTCCCCCGTACACCCCAGGCAGCGCACGAACGCCGCTTTCGCCGGGTCGACCACCAACGCCTGCCCCGCATCGCCCACTCGGCCACCCAGCGCGGTAAACGGCAAAGACACCACAAACACTCCGGCACCCAGCACCGTCGCCACCACCAGCAACGGGCGGGCGATCAGCAAGTCGCCAATCATGGCGTAGGCCGGAGGGTTCTGAATCGCATAGCGGGGGTCACCGCTGCCGCCTTCCGTCGCCCGGGTCGGCAGACTGGAACACAACAGCAGCGCAATGAGCAGGACTTGCAGGGGCTTCATGGCACGATCCTTCGGGCTGAACAGTGAGACAACTCACTATAGACCGTAGGACTTTTTCAGCCTTTTGCCTCAGGTCTGGCAGCGCGGGCAGAACACACTGGCGCGCTGACCGAGCTTCACTTCGCGCAGGCCGGTGCCGCAGACCTTGCAGTGCTCACCGCCACGGCCATAGACAAACAGTTCCTGCTGGAAATACCCCGGCTGCCCGTCACCACCGATGAAGTCGCGCAACGTGGTGCCACCACGCTTGATGGCCGCGGCGAGGATGCGTTTGATCTCGATCGCCAGCTTCAGATAACGCGCCCGGGAGATGCTCTTGGCCTCACGGCGCGGGTCGATGCCGGCGGCGAACAGCGCTTCGGTCGCATAAATGTTACCGACGCCGACCACCACCACGTTGTCCATGATGAACGGCTTGACCGCCATCGAGCGCCCGCGCGACAGCTGGAACAGACGTTCGCCGTCGAACAGATCGGTCAGCGGCTCCGGCCCGAGGCGAATCAGCAATTCGTGATTGAGCGGATCGGTGCTCCAGAGCATCGCGCCGAAGCGTCGCGGATCGGTGTAGCGCAGGGCCAGCCCGGATTCCAGCTCGATATCGACGTGCTCATGCTTCAACGCCGGCAGCCCGACTTCCACCAGACGCAGGTTGCCCGACATCCCGAGGTGACTGATCAAGGTGCCGACTTCGGCGTTGATCAACAGGTACTTGGCCCGCCGCTCGACCAGCACGATGCGCTGCCCGGACAGGCGCACATCGAGGTCTTCGGGGATCGGCCAGCGCAGCCGGCGATCACGCACGATCACTCGGCTGACGCGCTGGCCTTCCAGGTGCGGGGCAATGCCCCGGCGGGTGGTTTCGACTTCCGGCAGTTCAGGCATGACGTCCTCGAATCAATGCGCGCCGAGGTCGCGGATCGTTTGTTTGAGCGTTTCAAAGTCGTAATCCGACAACCCGACGTAATCGAGGATCAGCGCACCGATGCTGTTCCACTCGTGGTCTTCGGTCTGGTTGCCCAGCACCCGATACGACGCACAGATGTGCTCGGACATCTTGAGGATCGCCAACAGGTTCTTCATCTGGCTGTTGCGCGACGACTCATCGCTGAAAATCGCCAGCGCATTGTGGTGATTGGCGATGGCCGCACTGACGTGTTCCGGCAAACGCCACGACTTGGCGGTGTAATAACCGACCACCGAATGGTTGGTGTTGAACTCGGCGTTTTCGGTGTCCACCACGCGGAACTCGGCGCTGGCATTGGCGTAGGCCTTTTCCAGCACCGACATGTAGTTGGGGAATCGTTGCAGCATCAACGGCACGCCACAATCGTGGAACAGGCCCAAGGCATAAGCCTCGTCGCCCGCCTGGGTGCCGATGCGCTTGGCCAGAGTCAGGCAGGTCATCGCCACGTCCTGGGCGGTGTCCCAGAAACGGTTGAGGGTGACGATGGTGTCGTCGTTCATCTCGCCCTTGATCGACTGCGCGTTGATCAGGTTGATGATCGAACGACTGCCCAGCAGGTTTACGGCGCGCTGGATCGAAGTGATCTTGTTGCTCAGGCCGTAATAAGGCGAATTGACGATTTTCAGCAGAGAACCGGACAGACCGGGATCCTGGGCGATCAGCTTGGCGATCACCTCCAGGTCCGGGTCGGGCATGTACTGCTCCATTTGCAGATCCACCATGATCTGCGGCTGCGCGGGCACGCTGATGCCCTGCAGGGATTGTTGAATCTGTTCGGTGGTCAGCTCTTGGGACATAAGTACACACTCTGGGACAGGCGGCGATTCTAACCTCTAAAAACCGAACGACGACACACCAGTGGGCAATTGTCAGGAACTTTCATTCACGCTCTGGCTTCGGAATCTGTAATGCCCACGGGATCGCTCAGGTCCCGTGCGGCGGCAAACGCCCACAGACTCAGGAGCTTATCGATGGCCACTTCTCTCAACGGCAAACGCGTCGCGATTTTGGTAACAGACGGTTTCGAACAGGTCGAATTGACCGGTCCCAAGCAGGCATTGGAGCAGGCTGGCGCCCAGGTCGACATCCTTTCCGCCGAGGCCGGCAAGGTCAAAGGCTGGAACCACGACAAACCGGCGGATGACTTCAAGGTCGACCAGACCTTTCAAGGCGCCAGCAGTGAGCAGTACGACGCGATCGTTCTGCCGGGCGGCGTGCAGAACTCCGACACCATCCGCATCGACCAGGACGCCCAGCACCTGGTCAAGACCGGCGCCTCGGCCGGCAAACCGATTGCGGTGATCTGCCACGGCGGCTGGCTGCTGATTTCCGCCGGGCTGGTCAACGGCAAGACCATGACCAGCTACAAGACACTCAAGGACGACCTGGTGAATGCCGGGGCCAACTGGGTCGATAAAGAAGTGGTCAAGGACGGTCACCTGATCAGCAGCCGTCAGCCGGATGATATTCCCGCGTTCAACCGTGAGTTGATCGACGCACTCTCTGCCTGATCTTTGGGCTTGTGAGTGTATGTGGTGAGGGGATTTATCCCCGATGGACAGCGCAGCTGTCCCAAATCGACTCACGCGGTCAGTCAGAAAACTGCGTTAGGGGTTTGCGCCTGCTACGCAGCCGATCGGGGATGAATCCCCTCGCTACAAGTGATTTTCTGCAAGAGCAAGGGCTCACCGCATATCCACTCACCAGCCAATCAGGCCGAGCAACACGGTATACTCCCGCTCTTTTTTCCGGAGCGACGTCATGTCCCTGCCTAGCCTGCGCCTCAAAGCCAACGCCGACCGTCGCCTGCGCAACGGCCACTTGTGGGTCTACAGCAACGAAATCGATGTGGCCGCCACGCCACTGCACGGCTTCAAGGCCGGCGATCAGGCGATCCTCGAAGCTGCCGGCGGCAAGTCGCTGGGCATCGTCGCCATGAGCCCGAACAACCTGATCTGCGCTCGTCTGCTGTCGCGCGACATCAAACTGCCGCTGGACAAATCGCTGCTGGTGCATCGCCTGAATGTGGCCCTGTCGCTGCGCGAGCGCCTGTTCGACAAGCCGTTCTACCGCCTGGTCTACGGCGACTCCGACCTGCTGCCGGGCCTGGTGGTCGACCGTTTCGGCGACATCCTCGTGGTGCAGATCGCCTCAGCGACCATGGAAGCGCATAAAGATGACGTGATCGCCGCACTGACCCAAGTGCTCAAGCCAAGCGGCATTCTGTTCAAGAACGACTCCGCCGCCCGTGATGCCGAAGGCCTCAACCGTTACGTCGAAACCGTGTTCGGCCTGGTGCCGGAGTGGGTCGCCCTGGAAGAGAACGGCGTGAAGTTCGAAGCGCCGGTCATTGGCGGCCAGAAAACCGGCTGGTTCTACGACCACCGCATGAACCGCGCCCGCCTGGCTCCGTACGCCAAGGGCAAACGCGTGCTCGACCTTTACAGCTACATCGGTGGCTGGGGCGTGCAAGCGGCAGCGTTTGGCGCCAGTGAAGTGTTCTGCGTCGATGCCTCGGGCTTCGCGCTGGACGGCGTTGAGCGCAACGCTGCGCTGAACGGCTTCGCCGACAAGATGACCTGCATCGAAGGCGACGTCTTCGAAGCCCTGAAAGAACTCAAGGCCAGCGAAGAGCGATTCGACGTGATCGTTGCCGACCCGCCCGCGTTCATCAAGCGCAAGAAAGACATGAAAAACGGTGAAGGCGCCTACCGTCGCCTGAACGAGCAAGCCATGCGCCTGCTCACCAAGGACGGCATCCTGGTCAGCGCGTCGTGCTCGATGCACCTGCCGGAAGATGATCTGCAGAACATCCTGCTGACCAGTGCCCGCCACCTGGACCGCAACATCCAGTTGCTGGAGCGCGGCGGTCAGGGCCCGGACCACCCGGTGCACCCGGCCATCGCCGAAACCCGCTACATCAAGAGCATCACCTGCCGCCTCCTGCCTAACAGCTGATTGGCAGCCAAAACGGGGAGCCCAAGGGCTCCCCGCTTGCTGTCTGGCGATGCAACGTCGCCGATGATCCGTTCTCCCTGTCTGCCGTCCTACATATAACTTCCTAAACCAGTGCGGGAAATTTCCCTGCGCATTTGATTTAACACCCGATAACTTACAAATTTGTTCTAGCCGCGCGACCACTCCGACAAAATTACTGGAATTTTCCTACTTAATAATCACTTGCCATAAACTCATTACAAACTATTATTAAGTTGTCACCACGAGGTGGCACTCACTATCACTGAACATGGAGTTCACACTATGAAAGCAATTACTCTGGAAGCTAACAAAATCGCAAACCTGGCTTTTCTGGTTGCCCCTAAAGCCCGTTAAGTAAAGGTGGACGCTGGGGAGTGCCGGCACCCCAGCGTCCTCTCGACCTTGTCCAGAGCGAAGAGCCCACATGCACATCAATCCTTATTTATTCATACTGCCGCGCACGCCCGGACTTATTGTCTGGAACTACAAAGAACACATTCAACACGAACTCGATATCGATTATTCATCGAGACTTGCCAAACTAATTCACGACCCCAACCTGTTTGACAGCCACAACATAATAGACACCCAACTATTAAACGCCAAAATACTGACCCCCACTAAAATAGACAGTCCCATATGGGGCTGGGACGAACTATCGAAGATTTACCATATCGGCACACAGAACATTCCCTGTGAACAAGTGCCGCAGAATATCCATGAGTGGTCCCGACAATACCTGGATCACTGCAATGAAGTACTGGCCGCAGAGGCTCCTGACATGGAAGGCCTGGTGCAACACGTCGAGCGGCGCATCATGCTGCCTGCCCCTGTCGCCCTGACTGACAGCAGCCTGGGCGATGCGCTGCTGCAGCGAAAGACCTGTCGCTCCTTCACCGGTGAAGCAATCACCCTCAAGACCGTTGCCACGCTGCTGTATCTCTCCCTGGGTTATCTCGACGAACGCGACCCTGATCGCGACGCCAGCATCGCCCAAGGCCTGGGCGCGCGACGCAGCAGCCCCTCGGGTGGAGGACTCAACGCCTGCGAAGGATTTGTTCTGGCGCAAAACATCAGCGGCCTGGAACCCGGCATTTACGCCTATCACCCGGCCGAGCACGCCTTGAGTCCGGTCGGTCCTCTACCCGAGCCCGCGCTGGGCCACCTGCTGGCCGGGCAACACTTCATCAACAACTTGCCGTTGGGGCTGTTCATCACTGCGCGCTTCGACAAGCTCTGGTGGAAGTACCAGCACTCGCGGGCCTATCGCATGGCCTTCGTCGAAGCCGGCCACCTGTCACAGTCATTCCAGCTGGTGGCTACAGCCCAGGGGCTCAATACCTGGCTGACAGGAGCCTTCGGCGATCATCAGGTCGAAACCCTGCTCGGAATCGAAGGCAGTGCCGAGCAACCGCTGTTCTTTGTCGGCTGTGGCGCGAGCGACGGTCAGGCGATGTGCCAGGAAATGCAGGATCTGCTCCGGGAGACGCAAGCATGACGGCGCCCCTGGCAGATCCGCCCCTGGCGCCCGAGTCTTGGTCACAGCGGTTTACCCTTGGCGACTGGAACAGCCACGCCTCGGTACGCAATAGCCGTCACAACTACCAGTTACCACCCGACGTGCAGGAACAACTGCAAACCCGTTTCTGGTTCCCGCCAGCCTTCCTGCCATACCTGGCGCACCCCGCCATCCAGGCCGCAGGCGCAACGGTCATGCACCGCCTGACTGCCAATCACCTGGTGCACTTTCTCGACTACACCACCTTGCTCGAGCATCGCATCGTCAACCGGGCAGTGGAAACCATCGTCCACGGCGAGTTGCCTGCCTATGTCCCGCCACGGATGAAAACCGCGGCGCTGCAGCTCTATACGGACGAGGGCTACCACGCGCTGTTCTCCGATCGGCTCGCCAGTCAGATCGCTGAATTGCATGGTTTCAACGCACGTCCGGTGATGCCTTTGCGAATCACCCGAATGAACGCCCTGATTGCCCGCACCGCCGAAAACAATCGCCCGCTGGCGTGGTTCCTGCTTGGCTTTGTCTCGGAAACCATCATTGCCCGGGAGCTACTGGAGGTCTGCCGCGAAACGCTGGTCACCAGCGTGAACGACATGCTGCGCGATCACCTGAGCGACGAGGCTCGCCACAGTCGCTACTTTTGCGAGGTGTTCCATTACCTGTGGCTAACCCTTAACAGCCGCCAGCGCACCTTCACCGCCAGAACCCTGCTGGACGTCATCGGCATCTTCTTCGAAGTCGATGAACGCTGGCTGCGGCAGAGCCTGCGAGGCGCCGGCATTGCCGAAACCGACGTGGCGCAGATTATCGGCAGCCTGGCCAACGCCCAGGCCAACCGGCAACGAGCGCGATCAGGCGCCGGCGCGACACTGCAGGCATTGGAGCAGGCAGGTTTCTTTGCCCTGCCCCACAACCGAAAACTTTTTGCCAAGGCAGGACTGATCGATGAATAACCGAGCACACGCAGGCACTGCCCGACAACGACGCGGCGCCGTCAGTCTTCTGCTGGCCATGGTCCTGCTTGGGGTGTTTCCGCTGGATGTGCTGCTGCCCTCGTTTCCCGCACTGGCCGAACACTTTCGCAGCACCCCCGCGGACATTGCGCTGTCGATCAGCCTGTTCGCCGTAGGGATCGCGTTTGCGCAGTTGTTGATCGGGCCACTCTCCGACGTGATCGGTCGTAAAGGCCTGCTGCTCGCGGGCATGGGGGTGTCGATGCTGGGTGCGCTTGGCTGCGCCATGACCGCCGACTACACGTTCTTTCTGGCCTTCCGGTTGCTGCAGGCAGTGGGTTGCGGATGCTTTGTGCTGTCCCAGGCACTGGTGCAGGATCTGTTCGAGGGCGAGGAGCGCGATCGCTTGCGCATCCTGATGGTGACCGCGACGGGGATCTTCATTTCGGTGTCGCCGCTGGCCGGCACCTTTCTGCAAGCCACCCTCGGCTGGCGTGGCAGTTTCTGGGTGTTCACCGCACTGGCAGCGGTGGTGCTGATCAAGGCCTGGTTTTTTCTGGACAACAGCCGACCGAGCAAACGAAGCACGCCTTTGACTTTTCTCAATGCCTATCGCCGGGTGATGGGCGATTTCGAATTTGTCGGCTACTGGCTCATTTCTGCGTTTGCGTTTGCCTGCCACTTCTCGTTCATCGTCATCTCACCGCTGATTTTCATGGATCAACTGCACCTGTCGGCCTATGAGTTCTCGCTGATCCTGCTGGTCTACGGTGCGGCCTATATCGTTGGCGGGATTGCCGCCGCGCTGTTGAGTCGGCGTATCAGCTCTGCGCAACAGATCATTGCCGGGTTGAGCCTGATCCTGCTGGCAGGGCTGGTGATGCTGTTCCTGTCGCAGCACTTCGCGCTCTCGCCCGCCACCGTGCTGATTCCGATGCTGATCTGTACCGCCGGCACCACCATCGCGCGCCCGGCCGCCACCTCACGGGCGATGAGCCTGTTCCCGGAGAACGCCGGCACCTCGGCCTCGGCCGGCAGCACGATCATCTTCATCTGCGGCGGCTTGATCAGCGCGTTGATCAGCCTGAGCCCGAGCAACCTGCAAACGACCCTCGGCTACTGTTTTGTCCTGCTCAGTGGCATTGCACTGGCGTTGAACAAGCGAATCGGCCATCGCGCCAAAGTCCTCGACAACAGCGCCATCGCCCCCACGAACGGCGATTGAGCCTGCCGGTCGTCATGCCACAGGCACCGTCGGCACTGGAACAATGCTTTGCGCCATTCCCTCCAGACGCCAGCGGTGTAGAATCGGCTGATTCATCGCCATTCATCCCCCGGCGGGTTTATGAGCTCAGGCTGAGGCAAGCGGCGATCCCGCAAAGTCATCGGCAACATCCAGGACACACGGCCATTTCTGAGTGTTCCAGACGTCAATAGAAGCTCACTTCCCTTTTGATACCTGATTAGCCGCCCGGAGTGCTCCATGCCAGATTACCGCTCGAAAACTTCCACCCACGGCCGCAACATGGCCGGCGCCCGCGCACTGTGGCGCGCCACCGGGATGAAAGATGACGACTTCAAGAAGCCGATCATCGCCATTGCCAACTCCTTCACCCAGTTCGTGCCGGGCCACGTGCACCTCAAAGACCTCGGTCAACTGGTGGCCCGTGAAATCGAACGCGCGGGTGGCGTCGCAAAAGAATTCAACACCATCGCCGTGGACGACGGCATCGCCATGGGCCACGACGGCATGCTCTATTCGCTGCCAAGCCGCGAGATCATCGCCGACTCCGTCGAGTACATGGTCAACGCCCACTGTGCCGACGCCATCGTCTGCATTTCCAACTGCGACAAGATCACCCCGGGCATGTTGATGGCGGCCTTGCGCCTGAACATCCCGGTGATCTTCGTGTCCGGCGGCCCGATGGAAGCCGGCAAGACCAAACTCGCGTCCCACGGCCTCGACCTCGTCGACGCCATGGTGATCGCCGCCGACTCCAGCGCTTCTGACGAGAAAGTCGCTGAATACGAGCGCAGCGCCTGCCCGACCTGCGGTTCCTGCTCCGGCATGTTCACCGCCAACTCGATGAACTGCCTGACCGAAGCCCTGGGCCTCGCGCTGCCGGGCAACGGTTCGACCCTCGCCACCCACAGCGACCGCGAACAGCTGTTCCTGCAGGCCGGCCGCACCATCGTCGAACTGTGCAAGCGTTACTACGGCGAAAACGACGAGTCGGTGCTGCCGCGCAACATCGCCAACTTCAAGGCGTTCGAGAACGCGATGATGCTCGACATCGCCATGGGTGGTTCGACCAACACCATCCTGCACTTGCTGGCTGCGGCCCAGGAAGCCGAGATCGATTTCGACCTGCGCGACATCGACCGTCTCTCGCGCAGCGTGCCGCAACTGTGCAAGGTCGCGCCGAACATCCAGAAATACCACATGGAAGACGTGCACCGCGCCGGCGGTATCTTCAGCATCCTCGGTTCGCTGGCCCGTGGCGGTCTGCTGCACACCGACCTGCCGACCGTGCACAGCCGCAGCATGGAAGAAGCGATCGCCAAGTGGGACATCACCCAGACCACCGATGAAGCGGTGCACCACTTCTTCAAGGCCGGTCCTGCCGGTATCCCGACGCAGACGGCGTTCAGCCAGTCGACCCGTTGGGAAACCCTCGACGACGACCGTGAAAACGGCTGCATCCGCAGCTTCGAACACGCCTACTCGAAAGAAGGCGGCCTGGCCGTGCTGTACGGCAACATCGCCCTCGACGGCTGTGTGGTGAAAACCGCCGGCGTCGACGAGTCGATCCACGTCTTCGAAGGCAACGCGAAGATCTTCGAAAGCCAGGACAGCGCGGTGCGCGGCATCCTCGCCGACGAAGTGAAGGAAGGCGACATCGTCATCATTCGCTACGAAGGCCCGAAAGGCGGCCCGGGCATGCAGGAAATGCTTTACCCGACCTCGTACCTGAAATCCAAAGGTCTGGGCAAAGCCTGTGCGCTGCTCACCGATGGCCGCTTCTCCGGCGGCACCTCGGGCCTGTCCATCGGCCACGCTTCGCCAGAGGCTGCGGCCGGCGGCGCGATCGGTCTGGTACAGGACGGCGACAAAGTGCTGATCGACATTCCGAACCGCTCGATCAATCTGTTGGTCAGCGACGAAGAACTGGCTGCACGCCGGGTCGAGCAGGACAAGAAAGGCTGGAAACCGGTCGAGCAGCGTCCACGCAAAGTGACCACCGCACTCAAGGCCTACGCCCTGCTGGCGACCAGCGCCGACAAGGGCGCCGTGCGTAACAAGGCGATGCTCGACGGGCTGTAAGCGTCGAATCGCAGTAACGAAAATGCCCCGCCAACGTGCGGGGCATTTTTTCGCCTGATCGAATCAATGGATGAACACGAGGGCCCCATCGCTGGCAATCCAGCTCCCACAGGGATTTATGGTGCTCTCACCATTTGTGTTTCACCTTGGACACTGTGGGAGCTGGCTTGCCAGCGATGGGAGCGACTCGGTCTTACTGAATCTCTTCAGGCTTGACGATCACCCAGTTCTTGTCCGCTGTCACCGGCAACCCTTCCTTGGCCTGCGCCGCTGCGTGCTTGGCCATCATGCCGTTGAGCTGCGTCATGTATTTGTCCTTGCGGTTGACCCACAGGTGAATACCGCCCTTGGCCACATCCACATCGTGGAACAGCATGTAGCCGTCGCTGCTCGGGGTGTCGCCGCCCACCAATACCGGTTTTTTCCACTCGTCGATGTAGGTCAGGATCGCCGCATGCTTGCCGGCCATCCATGTTGCCGGGGTCCACAGGTACGGGGTCAGTTCAAGGCCGAGGTTGGCCTTCTCGTCATACTTGCCGGCGGTGATTTGTTTGCGCGCCGTGGTCAGCTCGCCGGTTTCGCGGTTCTTCAGTAACGTGGTCACGCCGATCACGTTCTGCGGTTTGACGTTGTAGCCGTACTTCGGATCGGCCGCGACCATGCGCACCAGCTCTTCGGAGGCGGCGGTCATCACGTAGACCTCGATGCCGTTCTCCATCAGCTTGTTGTACAGCTCGGCCTGGCCAGTAAAGACTTTCGGCGGCTGCACGTCGAGGTTCTTCACTACGTCGCCGTCGTAATACGTGGTCGGCACCGGTTTACCCGAGGCAATCAGCTCATCGACGTAGCCTTTGAGTTCCTTGAGGGTGAAGCCGGAAAACACCTGCGCCACCCATGGGTAGCAGACCATGTCGTCGACTTCGCACAAGCGATAGTAGTAACTGAACAGGCTTTCCTTGTGGTCGGCGGTGTCCTTGAACGGCATCAGTTTCAGGGAGGGGTCGAGCTTGTCGCGGGAGATCAGGCCCTTGTTTTCCATGAACGGCAGCAACGACTCTTCGAGGTCGTAGCGGTAACTGGTGTTGTCCATGTCGAACACCGCGTAGTTACCCTTGTTGGCGTTGGCCGCGATCATCGCATCCAGTGCCTTGGCCTGATCTGCCGGCCAGTGTTTAAGATCGGTGGCGAATGCGTTAGCAGCCAACCCCAAACCCAGAACCACAGCGAGCATTTTCGGTGCGAACTTCATCGGCGTTTTCTCCCTGACTGAAAGACATCGACGCTAACAAATAAGTGTGACAGTCCTCGTCTGTCAGCGACCGCTTACGTCTCCTCAACGCCAATTGCATTGCCGAGAGCGACAAGTGCTTATTCCAAAAACGACGGACGACCTGCGATTTCGGTATTAATTCATTGGAAATCAACCTGTTAGGCTTGCCGGTTCGCAGTTGCCCAAGAATGCGACTGGCACAAGTCTTATCGGAGTCTTCATGAATCTGCCGCTGATCCTCAATCTGCTGGTGTTCCTCGCCCTGCTCTTCGGTCTGGCGCAAACCCGCCATACCACTTGGAGCCTGGCGAAAAAAGTCCTGCTCGCGCTGGCTCTGGGCGTGGCGTTCGGTGTCGCCCTGCACAGCATTTACGGTGCCGGCAACCCGGTGCTGAAAGCCTCGATCGGCTGGTTCGATCTGGTCGGCAACGGTTACGTGCAGTTGCTGCAAATGATCGTGATCCCGCTGGTATTTGCCTCGATCCTCAGCGCGGTCGCCCGTCTGCACAACGCGTCGTCGTTGGGCAAGATCAGCTTCCTGACCATCGGCACCCTGCTGTTCACCACCGCAATTGCGGCGCTGATCGGTATCGGCCTGACCAACCTGTTCGGCCTCACGGCCGAAGGTCTGGTCGCCGGCACCCAGGAAATGGCCCGTCTGCAAACCATTCAGAACGACTACGCCGGCAAGGTTGCCGACCTGAACGTGCCGCAGCTATTGCTCTCGTTCATTCCGCAGAACCCGTTCGCCGACCTGGCCCGGGCCAAGCCGACCTCGATCATCAGCGTGGTGATCTTTGCCGCGTTCCTGGGGGTTGCCGCACTGCAGCTGCTCAAGGATGACGTGGAAAAAGGTCAGAAAGTGATCAACGCCATCGACACCCTGCAAGCCTGGGTGATGCGTCTGGTGCGTCTGGTGATGAAACTGACCCCGTACGGCGTACTGGCGCTGATGACCAAAGTGGTCGCCGGCTCCAACCTGCAGGACATCATCAAGCTCGGCAGTTTCGTCGTGGTCTCGTACCTCGGTCTGGGCCTGATGTTCGTGGTGCATGGCCTGCTGGTGTCGGCCGCCGGGATCAACCCGCTGCGTTTCTTCCGCAAGATCTGGCCAGTGCTGACGTTCGCCTTCACCAGCCGTTCCAGCGCCGCCAGCATTCCGCTGAGCATTGAAGCGCAGACCCGTCGTCTGGGGATTCCGCAGTCGGTGGCGAGTTTCGCCGCTTCGTTTGGCGCGACCATCGGCCAGAACGGCTGCGCCGGCCTGTACCCGGCAATGCTGGCGGTGATGGTTGCGCCAACGGTGGGCATCAACCCGCTGGATCCGCTGTGGATCGCGACGCTGGTGGCGATTGTGACCCTGAGTTCGGCCGGTGTGGCCGGTGTCGGTGGCGGCGCGACGTTTGCCGCGCTGATCGTGCTGCCGGCGATGGGCTTGCCGGTGTCACTGGTGGCGTTGCTGATTTCGGTTGAGCCGCTGATCGACATGGGCCGTACGGCGTTGAACGTGAGTGGTTCGATCACGGCCGGTGCGATTACCAGTCAGGTCATGCAGCAGACGGATAAAGCACTGCTGGATGCCGATGAGCATGCGGAGCTTGCTCAGGCTTAAGCTTTTCAGCGACTGTGCGGGCCTCTTCGCGAGCAGGCTCGCTCCCACATTGGATCTGTGATCGACACAAATCCCCTGTGGGAGCGAGCCTGCTCGCGAAGCTTTTAAGCCTTTTCCCAAACTTCGAAGTTGTACGCCGGCTTATCGCCTTCCGCCGGATTCGGCACATTCGACACCAGCTTCCACTGGTTCAGATCGAACTCCGGAAACCACGCATCGCCCTCCGGGCTCAGCGCCACACGGGTCAGATACAGACGATCGGCCTGCGCCAGCCCTTGCGCATACAACTGCGCCCCGCCAATCAGCATCAACTCATCGACGCCCTGCGCTTTCGCCCACTCCTCGGCGCGCACCACGGCGGCTTCCAGCGACGGATAAACCTCCGCCCCTTCCAGCACCAGATCGGCCTGACGGCTGACCACGATGTTCAACCGGCCCGGCAGCGGACGACCGAGGGAATCCCAGGTCTTGCGACCCATGATGATCGGCTTGCCGAGGGTCGTGGCCTTGAAGTATTTGAAGTCCCCCGGCAGGTGCCAGGGCATGCTGTTGTCGACGCCGATCACACGGTTTTCACCGAGGGCTGCGATCAGGCTGAGGGGAAGTGATTTAGTCATGCCGGCGAGGATACCAGAGCCTCGCTTGACCCGATAAGCGCCACAGCGGTTATGCTCACGGCTCAATTGAGCGACGGGATGCCGCGTGACACAACTGACTCCACTGCAAAACCTCTGGCTGACCGAAACCATCCGCCTGCGCGAGGAACACGCAGGTCCCCTGGAGGATCTGGAAGCCAATCGCCTGGCCCGCGCGGCCGGCGGCGATCTGCCGAGCCGCATTCAACGCCGTGCGGCATGGCTGGCCGAGCGCGACGGACTGAGCGCTGCGCTCACTCACTGGCTGCAAGGCGCCCGTCTGGCGCTGGTGCTGCTGATGGTCTTCGCAGTGCTGAGCGGCGCCGGTCTGGCCTTCGCCGCGCTGAGCCAGATACCGGTCAATGTGTTCTGGGCGTTGGGCAGCCTGCTCGGGCTGAACCTGATTCTGCTGCTGAGCTGGGCGCTGGGGCTGATGTTTGCCGGCGAACACGGCGCCACCCTTGGCCGCTTGTGGCTGTGGCTCAGCGAAAAATTCGCCCGGGATGCCAAAGCCGCACAACTGGCGCCGGCCCTGCTGCTGATGCTGCAACGCAAAAAGCTCAATCGCTGGGCGCTCGGTACTCTGGTCAACGGCTTGTGGCTGCTGGCGATGCTCAGCGCGCTGGTGCTGCTGCTGACGCTGATGGCAACGCGGCGCTACGGCTTCGTCTGGGAAACCACCATTCTCAGCGCCGACACGTTCATCAACATGACCCAGGCCCTCGGCGCGCTGCCGGCGCTGCTCGGCTTCAACGTGCCGACCGTGGAGATGATCCGCGCCAGCGGCAATGGCGCGCTGGACATCGAAAGCGCGCGGCAGGCCTGGGCGACCTGGCTGGTCGGTGTGCTGGTGGTTTACGGCGTGTTGCCGCGCCTGCTGCTGGCCATCTTTTGTTTCTGGCGCTGGCGTCGTGGCAAAGCTGCGCTGAGCCTGGACCTGAACCTGCCCGGCTACGCCCAGTTACGCGAACGGCTGATGCCGACCAGCGAACGCCTCGGCATCAACGACGCGGCGCCGGAGCAACTGCATCGGGTCGAGAGCCACGTCAGCGAACACGCCAGCGACGGCGCCCTGCTGGTGGCCATCGAACTCGACGACCAGCGCCCGTGGCCACCGGCCCTGCCGAAAACTGTGAGCAACGCCGGGATTCTCGACAGCCGCGAATCGCGGCACAAACTGCTCGAACAACTCAGCCGCTTCCCGCCGGCGCGCCTGCTGATCGCCTGCGATCCACGGCGCTCGCCGGATCGCGGCAGCCTCGCGCTGATCGCCGAACTGGCGCGCAACGCCAGCGCCACCCGCATCTGGCTACTGCAAGCACCGCCCGGTGAGGCGCTGGACAGCGCCCGCCTCGGCGACTGGCATGTGGCGCTGCAACAGCTTGAGCTGGAGTTTGCCGATTGCGCACCGATGAACTGGCTGGAGAGCGGTCATGACTGATGCCCGGAAAGCGCCGCTGAAACTCGCAGTGGTCGGCCACACCAACGTCGGCAAAACCTCGCTTCTGCGCACCCTGACCCGCGACGTCGGTTTCGGCGAAGTCTCGCACCGGCCGAGCACCACCCGGCATGTTGAAGGCGCGCGGTTATCGGTCGACGGCGAGCCGCTGCTCGATCTCTACGACACACCGGGGCTGGAAGACGCCATCGCCCTGCTGGATTTCCTTGAACGTCTGGAACGTCCCGGTGAACGCCTCGACGGCCCGGCGCGGCTGGCGCGGTTTCTCGACGGCAGCGAGGCGCGTCAGCGTTTCGAACAGGAAGCCAAGGTGCTGCGGCAACTGCTCGCCTCCGACGCGGGCCTGTATGTGATCGACGCCCGCGAACCGGTGCTGGCCAAGTACCGTGACGAACTGGAAGTGCTCGCCAGTTGCGGCAAACCGCTGCTGCCGGTGCTGAACTTCGTCAGCAGCGCCAACCACCGCGAGCCGGACTGGCGTGAGGCGTTGGCGCGGTTGGGTCTGCACGCACTGGTACGTTTCGACAGCGTTGCACCGCCGGAGGATGGCGAGCGGCGGCTGTACGAAAGCCTCGCACTGCTGCTGGAAAACGCCCGGCCGCAACTGGAACGGCTGATCGCCGATCAACAGGCCCAGCGCCTGGCGCGCCAGCAAAGTGCGGCGCGCTTGATCGCCGAGTTGCTGATCGACTGCGCCGCGTGTCGGCGCAGTGTGGTCAGCGAGGCCGAGCAGGAACAGCAAGCCATCAGCGAACTGCGCAAAGCCGTGCGTCAGCGTGAGCAGAAATGCGTCGAGGCGCTGCTCAAGCTCTACGCGTTTCGCCCGCAGGACGCAGCGGCGAGTGATCTGCCGTTGCTCGACGGGCGCTGGGGCGATGACTTGTTCAACCCGGAAACCTTGAAGCAACTCGGCGTGCGCGTCGGTGGCGGGATCGCAGCCGGCGCTGCTGCCGGGGCGGGCGTCGATTTGCTGGTGGGTGGGATTACCCTCGGCGCCGCCGCATTGGCCGGTGCGATTGCCGGCGGCGCCCTGCAAACCGCGCGCAGTTATGGCAGCCGCTTGCTGGGCAAGATCAAAGGGCAGAGGGAATTGACAGTGGATGACGGCGTGTTGCGGTTGTTGGCGTTGCGCCAACGGCAATTGCTCCAGGCATTGAATGCTCGCGGGCATGCGGCGATGGACGCGGTTCAGGTGGCGACGCCGCAAGACAAGACCTGGCGCGAGGGCAAGTTGCCCGAGGCGCTGAGCAAGGCGCGGGCGCATCCGCAGTGGTCTTCGCTCAATCCGCATCCGAAGTTGAATCAGGCGGAGCGGCAGGAGCAGATTGAGTCTCTGGCCACAGATTTGTAGTGGCTGTTCCGGCCTCTTCGCGAGCAGGCTCGCTCCCACACTGGATCGTATTCACAACACAAATCCCCTGTGGGAGCTAGCCTGCTAGCGAATGCAGCAACTCGGTTCAAAAAGCTTAGGCAGCCAACAATCGCGCCGCTTTCTCCTTCAGTAGCCTAAGGTCCATCACCGGCACCGCCCTCTCCTTGGCCAGCTCATCCCACTGCCGCATCCGCAAACTCACGGCACACAGCGGATCACGCTCAAACGCACCCGCCTCGGCCTCGGTCATCACCCCGCCCTGATACTCCAGGGTCCTGCGACTCGCCTCACTCAAGCGCTCGAAATACCCCGGTTCACGTAGCGTCAGATAGCGCTTGGCCTCAACGTGGTATTCCACCAACCGCGCCATGCGCTCGCTGAACCCGGCCTCACGCAAATAATCCGCGCCCAGCCGTTCATGGCTGACCACGCCATAACCGCCCATGTTCTCGGCACCTTCGGCACACAAATGGCCGATGTCGTGGAAGAACGCGGCGAGCACCACTTCATCATCAAAGCCTTCAGCCATCGCCAACTGCGCTGCCTGAGACATGTGTTCGATCTGCGACACCGGCTCGCCGATGTAATCACTGGCACCAAAGCGTTCATACAGCGCAAACACCCGGTCAACGACTTGCGCATGCCCCGCCATCACATTTCCTCCAGCAACTGCGCCACATTGCGTTCGGCCATGGCCGGGCCGACGCTCATGCCGACGCCGGTGTGCATCAGCGCCACACTCAAACCCGGTGCCGGGCGCAGGAACGAAAACGGCCCCGGCCCACGGGCACCATAGACGCCCTGCCAGCGCTCAAGCACTTGCACCTTGCAGCCCAGCGTCTGCTCGGCCAGTTCCAGCATCCAGTCGTCCAGTTGCTCGGCATTGAACGGCGACGGATCGCTGCCGTAATGGTGCGAGTCGCCGATGATCAGTTCACCGTAAGGGGTCGGGCTGATCAGCAGGTGAATGCCGTTGTCATGCAGGTGCAGTTGCTCGCGCAGAATCTGCGCCTGCACCGCTGCCGCTTGCGGTAAATCGGCGAAGGCGCCGTAGTGCACGCAGCTCAAACCGGTGAGCAAGGCGTGTTGCAGATTCAGTTCGATCTGCGGTTTGGCGCGGAGCATCTGCAGGCGGCAGATTTGCGGGTTGAGCGCGGCAATCGGCTCGGCCAGCAAGGTCTGATAATCGTGTCCGGAGCAGACGATGATCTGCTTCGCCGTGAAGCTGCCGGCGGTGCTTTGCAGACGCCCCGGCTCGACGTCACGCACCAGCGTGGAGAAATGAAACTCCACACCGAGGTCACGGCGCAGGTAGTCGATCAGTGCCGGAATCGCTTCGCGCGAATACAACTGTTGATCGTCCATGCCGTGCAACGCGGCGCGGTGGTGGCTGAACTGGCCGTTGTACAGATCGCGCAATGCGGCGCCGCGCAGCAAGTCGACGTTATAGCCGTGTTCCACGGCGCGACCGGCGCAGAAGGCTTCCAGCAAGTGCTCTTCAGCTTCGGTGCGAGCGAACAGGTAGGAGCCGTTGCGCTTGATCTGCAGACCGGCGAGTTGCGCCCAGTCGCCCCAGATCTCGCGGCTGGCCTTGGCCAGCTCGAGCATCGGGCCGGGTGGCTGGCCGGTGACAAGCGCCTGGCCGAAGTTGCGCACCGAGGCGCCGAGGGGCGTGGCGGTGCGTTCGAAAACGCTGACCTTGAGGCCGCGCTTGGCGGCGGCGTAGGCGTGGGACAGGCCGAGGATGCCGGCGCCGACGATGAGCAGGTCTTTGTGGTGTGTCATACAGGCAATCCCGTTTTTGTGGCGAGGGAGCTTGCTCCCGCCCGGCTGCGCAGCAGTCGTGAATTCAGCAGACGCGGAGTGCCTGACACTACTCGTTTGCAGAATTCGGGACCGCTTCGCGCACCAGCGGGAGCAAGCTCCCTCGCCACAGGATGTGTGAGTCAGTTATTTCGCGACCACTTTCTCGGACTTGCCGTCATAGCGCTTGCGCCACTCGGTGAGGATCTCGTCGCGGTTCTTCGAGGCCCAGGCGAAGTCGTTCTTGATCAGGCGCTGCTCGTAGTCGGCCGGCAGTTCGGTCTGCGGCTTGGCGATACCCGGCTGGGCGAGGACGGCGAAGTTTTCCTTGTACAGGTCCATCGCCTCGGCGCTGGCGGAGAAGTCCGCGAGTTTCTTCGCCGCGTCTTCATGCGGGGTGCCTTTGATCACGGCAGTGGCTTCGATCTCCCAGCCCAGGCCTTCCTTCGGCAGGATGATGTCCAGCGGCGCGCCCTGGCGCTTGAGCTGTACCGCCGGGTATTCAAAGGAAATGCCGATCGGGAATTCGCCCGCCGCCGCCAGTTTGCACGGCTTGGAGCCGGAGTGAACGTACTGGCCGATGTTCTGGTGCAGACCGTCCATGTAGGCCCAGCCCTGCTTCTCGCCGAAGGTTTGCAACCAGGCGCTGACGTCGAGGAAACCGGTGCCGGACGACGCCGGATTCGGCATGACGATCTTGCCCTTGTACTCAGGCTTGGTCAGGTCCTGCCAGCTCACCGGTTTGCTCAAGCCCTGCTTCTCGGCTTCCACGGTGTTGAAGCAAATGGTCGCGGCCCACACGTCCATGCCGACCCAGGCTGGCGGGTTGGCGGCGTCGCGGTAGTTCGCGCCGATCTTGCCCAGATCCTTCGGCGCGTAGCTTTGCAACATGCCTTGCTGGTCGAGGATCGCCAGACTCGAAGCGGCCAGGCCCCACACCGCGTCAGCCTGCGGGCGGGCCTTTTCGGCCAGCAGTTTGGCGGTGATGATCCCGGTGGAATCACGCACCCACTTGATCTCGACGTCCGGATTGGCCTTTTCGAACGCAGCTTTGTAAGCGGTCAGTTGCTCGGCTTCGAGGGCGGTGTACACCGTCAACTCGGTTTTTGCCGCGAAGGCATTCAGGCTGAAAGTCGCGAGCACAGCAGCGGCCAGGGCCATAGGCTTGAACATGATCGTTTTCCTGTCTTTGAGTTGAGGGGCAATTGAAGGGGCAAATCAGTGACCCGGCGCGGTTTGCCGCCAGGCCTGGGAACGGCGCAGCAAGCCGCGCGAAGCCCACGCCAGCAGCAAGGACACGCCCGCCGAGGTGAACAGAATCAGGGTCGACATCGCCGCTGCACCGCCGACGTTGCCGGCATCATCCATGTTGAGCACCGCCACCGCCGCGAGGATGGTGTCGGGGCTGTAGAGGAAGATCGCTGCGGAAACCGTGGTCATCGCCGAGACGAACAGGTAGCGCACGATGTCCAGCAACGCCGGCAGGCAGATCGGCACGGTGACGCGCAGGTAGTGGCGGTACAGCGGCGCCTTGAGCGACAGCGCGGCGGCTTCGAACTCGGCGTCGAGTTGGCGCAGTGCGGTGGTCGCGGTCATTTGCGCGGTGGTCAAATAGTGAGCAATGGTGCAGACGATCAGCAGCGTCATCGTCCCGTACAGCACGTGCAATGGGTTGCCGGTAAGGTTGAAGAAGAAGACGTAACCCAGACCGAGCACCAGCCCCGGCACCGCCATCGGGATGAAACTGAGCATGCGCAACGTCAGGTTGAGGCCGCGTTGGCTGCGGGTTTTCTCCATCAGGTAAGCGCCGGTGAAGATCAATACGCTGCCGATCAGCGCCGTGCCCAGCGCCATCTTCAAGCTGTTGCTGTAGGCCAGCCAGCCACCGCCGGCGGTTTCGTTGAACTGGTAGTGGTTGAGCGACAACGACAGGTTGTATGGCCAGAACTTCACCAGCGACGAGCACACCGCCATGCCGAATACCAGCAACAGCGCCGCGCTGATCAGCAGGACAATCGCCAGGTAGCAGGCATCACGCCGTTTCGACGGCGCCGGTTTGAACACCTGCGCACGGCCGCTCATGGAATCGCCATGCCGGCGGCGCAACCAGGCATCGACGCCGAAGCTGAACAGCGCCGGCAGCAACAGCACCATGCCGATCAACGCCCCGCGACCGAACTGCTGCTGGCCGACCACGGCTTTGTAGGCTTCCAGCGCCAGCACTTGATAGTCGCCACCCACCACCACCGGCACGCCGAAATCGGTGATGGTCAGGGTGAACACCAGACAGAATGCGGCGAATACCGCCTGACGGGTCGCCGGCCAGGTGATGCTGCGGAACGCTTTGGCAGGACTGGCGCCCATGCTCGATGCGGCATCGAACAGGCGCGCATCGGCCAGCGACAGCGCCGACAGCAAAATCATCAGGGCATGCGGAAAGGTGTAAATTACCTCACCCAGCACAATCCCCCAGAACCCGTAGATGTTGTCCGAGAGCAGCCCGCGCAACATGCCCTGGTTGCCGAACAGATAGACCAGCGCGATGCCCGGCAGCATCGACGGCGCCATCAGCGGCAGCAGGGAAATCCCGCGCCAGATGCCCTTGGCCGGAATCAGCGTGCGTTGCAAGGCGTAGGCAAACAGGTAGGCCAGCGGTACGACGATGGCCGCCACGCTGAGGGAAACTTTCAGGCTGTTGCCCAGCAGCCAGTGGAAATTGTCGCTGCTCACCAGCTCCTTCGCGGCGAGCCAGCCACCGCCCTGCCCGGCCTCGCTGCTGAAGCCGCGCCAGAAGATCGCCAGTAACGGCAGCAGCACGGCGACGCCAAGCAATACCAGCAGCAGGAGTTTGCCGCCGACCACAAAGCTGCGGTCGCCAAGTTCGGCACGGGAAGTCTGCCGCACCTGCTTGTGCGGTAACGGCAGCGCGAGGTTGCTGTTCATCAGGCAAACACCTGCAGGCTGCGCGGCGGCAAGGCGACCATGATCTGCTGGGCGCCGAGGCGTGGCATGGCTTCCGGCGCCAGTTCGGCGAGCAGTGCGTGGCCCGGCAGTTGATCGAGTTCAAAGCTCATGCGGCAGCGGTTGCCGAGGAAGGTGATCTCGCGAACCTTGGCCGGGAACAGGTTTTCTTCATGCACCACGGGATTGACGTTGATTGCTTCCGGGCGGCAGAACAGTCGGCCCGAGGCGCCGCTGACGCTGCCATCGGCCAGACGCACGTCCATCCCGCCAACCCGGGCGTGACTGGCGCTGCTGCGCTGGAACGGCAGCCAGTTGCCCTGGCCGACGAACTCGGCCACGAACGGCGTGGCCGGGCGGTTATAGATTTCCTGCGGGGTGGCGTACTGCTCGACGCGGCCGTTGTTCATCACGGCGATGCGGTCGGCCATCAGCATGGCTTCGTCCTGATTGTGGGTGACCATCAGGGTGGTGATGCCGAGGTTGCGCTGCAGTTGGCGCAGTTCGGTGCACAGATGCTCGCGCACTCGGGCGTCCAGCGCCGACATCGGCTCATCGAGCAACAGCAGCGACGGTGCCGGAGCCAGAGCGCGCGCCAGTGCCACCCGTTGCTGCTGGCCGCCGGACAATTGGCCCGGGTACTTTTTCTCACTGCCGGTGAGGCCGACCAGCTCCAGCATCTGACCGACGCGGCGGCGCACTTCGTCGCGACCGCTGCCGGCGAGGCCGTAGGCAATGTTCGCTTCGACGGTCAGATTGGGGAACAGCGCGTAGGACTGAAACAGAATGCCGTAGTCCCGGGCCTGCGGCGCCAGGTGCGAGACGTCGCGATCACCGAGGTACAACTCGCCGCTGTCCTGCTTCTCCAGCCCGGCGATGCAGCGCAGCAACGTAGTCTTGCCGCAGCCCGACGGGCCGAGCAGACACACCAGTTCACCGGCGGCGACATCAAGAGAGACGTTATCCAGCGCGGTGAACGCGCCGAAGCGCTTCTGCACGCCGCGCACTTTCATCGGCGCACCGGGGTTGGTCAGGGCAGTTGCGATGGCAGGATTCATGGGACAGACCTCATCAAGCAGATGGGGCCAATCCTAGAGTTGTAATGCGTCCGTCATGTGGCAGTGAGGCAAAAACGGTTGATAGTGGTATTCGGGGATTTTGGTTGGAGATCAAAAGGTCGCAGCCTTCGGCAGCTCCCACATTGGAATGCGTCCCCCTGTAGGAGCTGCCGAAGGCTGCGATCTTTTGATCTTCAAGCCGGGGACATTTCCTGCGCCAACCCCAGGAACGCCGCCGGCAACCGCGCGCCCTTCCTCTCCTTGAGGCAATACAGGTACTCAGGAATCTGCGGCGCATTTTCGATGGTCAGCACCCGCAACTGCGGGTCATGCGGCACTTCCTGGCGGGCAATGATGCTGATGCCGATGTTGCGCAACACCGCCTCGCGGATCGACTCGCGGCTGCCGATCTCCAGCAACGGGCCGAAACTGACCCCGGCGCTGGCCAGCAGCTCTTCGGTCAGACGCCGGGTGGTCGAGCCGGTCTCACGCATTAGCAAGGTGTGCCCGGCCAGCGCGCTCAATGCCACATGCTCCTGCGTCGCCAGCGGATGATTGCGATGCACCGCCAGCACCAGCGGATCAGTGCCCAGCACCCGGCGAATCAGCCGCGCATCCTCAAGCAACTGCGACGAGGCGGCGACGTCCACCCGGTAGTCCTCCAGCGCTTCGAGCACCTGCTGCGAGTTGCCGATTTCCACCGACACTTCCACCTGCGGCAGGCGCTCGCGGAAGGTCTTGACCAGATCGAGGATGTAATACGGCGCGGTGGCGGCGATGCGCAGCGTGCCCTGCACCTGACCGCTGTTACGCAGGAAGAACTCGATGTCGGCCTCCTGCTGCAACAACGCCTTGACCATCGGCAGCAATCGCGCGCCCTCGTCGCTGACGCTCAAGCGCCGACCGCCACGGTAGAACAGCTCCACCGAATACTGGCTTTCCAGGTTACGGATCTGCGTGGTCACGGTGGGCTGGCTGAGGCCGAGTTTCTTCGCTGCCAGCGTGATGCTGCCCAGGCGGGCGACCATGTAAAACGCTTTCAGCTCGGCACTCAGCACAACCATCCCTCATCGTTTACTTGCGCAGCAGGCGCAAGCCGTTGAACACCACCAACAGGCTCACACCCATGTCGGCGAACACCGCCATCCACATGGTGGCGAGCCCGGCGAAGGTTACCCCAAGAAAGATAGCCTTGATCACCAGCGCCAACGCGATGTTCTGTTTCAGGATGCTGGCGGTGTCGCGCGACAGACTGATGAATGCCGGGATCTTGCGCAGATCGTCGTCCATCAGGGCGACATCGGCGGTTTCAATTGCGGTATCGGTACCGGCCGCCGCCATGGCGAAACCAATCTCGGCGCGGGCCAGTGCCGGGGCGTCGTTGATGCCGTCGCCGACCATGCCGACCCGATGGCCCTGTGCATAAAGCGCTTCGATGGCTTGCAGCTTGTCGGTCGGCAGCAAGTCGCCCTTGGCCTGATCGATGCCGACCTGCGCCGCGATGGCCTGCGCGGTGTGCACGTTGTCGCCGGTGAGCATCAGAGTTTTCACGCCCAGCGCGTGCAACTGGCGGATCGCTTCGCGGCTGGTTTCCTTGACCGTGTCGGCCACGGCGAACAGCGCCAACGGGCCGGAGCTGTCGAGCAGCAGCACCACCGACTTGCCCTGCTTCTCCAGCGCGAACAGTTTTTCTTCCAGTTGCGGCGAGCACAGCCCCAGCTCTTCGACCAGACGGTGGTTGCCCAAGTGGTAGGTCTGGCCGTTGACCTGCCCCTTCACACCACGCCCGGCCAGCGCTTCGAAGTTATCCACACTCAGCGCCGCGAGGTTTTGATCCACCGCCGCATTGGCGATCGCCAGCGACACCGGGTGGTCGGAGCGACCGGCCAGCGCGGCGGCAATCGCCGGGGCTGTGGCGTCGGCGGTCGGATCCAGCGAAAGGTAATCGGTCTGCACCGGTTTGCCGTGGGTGATCGTGCCGGTCTTGTCCAGCGCCAGGTAGTTGAGCTTGAAACCGCCCTCCAGATAAACGCCGCCCTTGACCAGAATGCCTTTGCGCGCCGCCGCCGCGAGGCCGCTGACGATGGTCACCGGGGTGGAAATCACCAGCGCGCACGGGCACGCCACCACCAGCAGCACCAGTGCGCGGTAGATCCAGTCGAACCACACAGCGCCCATGAACAGCGGCGGGATGATCGCCACGGCCAGCGCCAGGACGAACACCACCGGGGTGTAGATTTTCGAGAATTGATCGACGAAGCGTTGGGTCGGAGCGCGCGCGCCTTGAGCCTGTTCGACGGCGTGGATGATCCGCGCCAAGGTCGAATTGTTCGCCGCAGCGGTCACCGCGTATTCCAGCGAGCCGGCCTGGTTGATGGTGCCGGCGAAGACTTTGTCGCCCACCGTTTTTTCCACCGGCAGGCTTTCGCCGGTGATCGGCGCCTGGTCGATGGTCGAACTGCCGCTGACCACTTCGCCGTCCAGCGCAATGCGCTCACCGGGTTTTACCCGCACGCGGGCACCGAGTTCGACGCTTTTAACCTCTTGTTCGATCCAGTTGCCGTCGGCCTGCTGCACGGTGGCCTGTTCCGGCGTCATCTGCATCAGACCACTGATGGCGTTGCGCGCACGATCCAGCGAGCGCGCTTCGATCAACTCGGCCACGGTGAACAGGAACATCACCATCGCCGCTTCGGGCCACTGGCCGATGAGGATGGCACCTGTCACGGCGATGCTCATCAGCGCGTTGATGTTGAGATTGAGGTTCTTCAGGGCGATCCAGCCCTTTTTGTAAGTGGTCAGGCCGCCGCTGAGAATCGACACCAGCGCAATGATCGCCACCACCCAGGTCGGCGCGGCGTTGGTGAAGTGGATCACTTCGGCAGCCAGCGCACCGACACCGGACAGCGCCAATGGCCACCAGTGTTTTTTCACTGGCGCCGGGGCTGGCGCTTCGACGCCTGCCTCCAAAGGCTCGGCGTGCATGCCCAAGGACGTGATCGCCTCAGTGATCGGCGCGGTGTTCGACAGCGTGTGGGTCACGCCGAGCACGCGGTTGATCAGGTTGAACTCCAGCTGTTCAACGCCGGCCAGTTTGCCGAGCTTGTTCTGGATCAGCGTCTGCTCGGTCGGGCAGTCCATCGCCTCGATGCGGAAGCTGCTCAGCCGGGCGTCGGCGCTTTGCGCCTCGCTCAGTTGCACCCGTGCTGGTGCCGCAGCTTTCGATGCGCAGCAGGAATCGCCGCCGTGGTCGTGCTTATGCACGGGCTGCAATTTATGGCTGTGGCCATGATCATGCCCGTCGCCGGGCTTGTGGATGTGCTGAGAATCGCTCATTGGTCGCGTCCATGAAGGTGCCTGTTGCCAAGTAAAGACCCTGTAGCCACTATAGGGTCAAGCACCTTTTGGAGATGGCGTTCATGAAGATCGGAGAACTGGCGAAACTCACCGACTGCGCGGTGGAAACCATCCGCTATTACGAGCGCGAAAACCTGCTGCCGGAACCGGCACGCAGCGATGGCAACTACCGCGTCTACACCCAGGCCCACGCCGAACGCCTGACCTTCATTCGCAACTGCCGCACCCTCGACATGACCCTCGAAGAGATCCGCAGCCTGCTGACCTTGCGCGACAGCCCGCAGGACCAGTGCGAAAGCGTGAATGCGCTGATCGACGAGCACATCCAGCATGTGAAGGCGCGAATTGATGGGTTGCTGGCGTTACAGACACAGTTGCTCGACCTGCGCCAACGTTGTGGCGAAGGGCCGGGGGCGGATCAATGCGGGATTTTGCAACGGCTGGAGGTGAGTGGCGGGGTTGTGGCGACGGAAGTTGAGCATTCCCATGTAGGCCGTAGTCACGGCCATTGAGAACACCCCCAAACCTGATGTAGGAGCTGCCGAAGGCTGCGATCTTTTGATCTTTCTGTTTATAAGATCAAAAGATCGCAGCCTTCGGCAGCTCCTACATAGGGGGACTGCGTATTGCTTGTCAGACCGCCATCGGCGCGGTCATCGGCGCGTGGTGCTCATAGCCTTCCAGCGAGAAATCGCTCGGCTCCACCAGCTCCAGCCATTCCGGCTGGTACACGCCCGTCTTGGCGAATTCCGGCACACGATCCGAGATTTTCAGCTTCGGCATGGCAAACGGCTCGCGCTTGAGCTGTTCGTTGAGCATGTCCAGGTGGTTCTCGTAGACGTGCGCGTCACCGATGAAATAGGTGAACCAGCGCGGCGTGTAGCCGGTCAGGCGACCGATCAAGCTCAGCAGCGCGGCGCCTTCGGTGAGGTTGAACGGCGTGCCCAGACCCAGGTCGTTGGAGCGGATGTAGAGGGTCAGGGAGATCTCTTTGGTCTCGACGTTCGGATGGAACTGGTACAGCAGATGGCACGGCGGCAGGGCCATTTCATCGAGCTGGGCGCAGTTCCAGCCGTGGAACAGGATACGGCGGCTGCCCGGGTCCTTGATGATCGTGTCGACACACTGGCGCACCTGATCGATAGCTTTGTACAGCACCACGTAAGCCTGGCCGTCTTCTTCGCCCTGAGCGATCTGCTTGTAGCCGTTGCTCAAGGTTTGTTCGATCGCGGCGGTGTTGCTCAGCGGGATCTGCTTGTACGCCGGCCACTTGCGCCATTGCACGCCGTAGATTTCGCCGAGGTCATCGGCGCCCTGGCGGAACGGGTTGGCCAGCCACTGGGCGTTTTCGTTGGCGTTCTGGTCCCAGACCTTGCAGCCCAGCGCCCGGAATTCAGCGGCGTTGTTCACGCCACGCAGAAAGCCGCACATCTCGCCGATGGCCGACTTGAAGGCCATCTTGCGGGTGGTGATCGCCGGGAAACCTTCCTGCAGATCGAAACGCAGCATCGCCCCCGGGAAACTGATGGTGTTGATGCCGGTGCGGTTGGCCTGTTTGGTGCCGTTCTGGATAACGTGCGAGACCAGTTCGAGATATTGCTTCATGAGTTACCTGTGTCCTTGAACCCGGGGGCCGTCGCCCCCGGGATTCGAATTTATACGGCCGCCGCTGGCGCTGCCGGGGCGCGATGATAAGCCAGCCAGATCAAGTACAGACCGGCAAGCACCATCGGTACGCAAAGAACCTGACCCATGGTCAGCCAGCCCCAGGCCAGATAGCCCAGTTGCGCATCCGGCACGCGGACGAACTCGACGATGAAACGGAAGATGCCGTAGAACAGCGCGAACATGCCCGATACCGCCATGGTCGGACGCGGCTTGCGCGAGAACAACCACAGGATCAGGAACAGCGCGACACCTTCGAGTGCGAACTGGTACAGCTGCGACGGGTGACGCGGCAACTGCGCCGGATCGCTGAACGGCGGGAAGATCATCGCCCACGGCACGTCGGTCGGCTTGCCCCACAGCTCGGCGTTGATGAAGTTGCCGATACGCCCAGCACCCAGGCCGATCGGCACCATCGGCGCAACGAAGTCCATCAGCTGGAAGAACGTCTTGCCGTTACGCTTGCCGAACCACAGCGCGGCAAGCATCACGCCGATGAAACCGCCGTGGAACGACATGCCACCCTTCCACACTTCGAAAATCAGCGTCGGGTTGGCGAGGTAAGCGCTCAGGTCGTAGAACAGCACATAGCCCAGACGTCCACCGACAATCACCCCCATCGACAGCCAGAACACCAGATCGGAAAGCTTCTCCTTGGTCCAGGTCGGGTCGAAACGGTTAAGCCGGCTCGACGCCAGCAGCCACGCGCCGCCGATGCCGACGAGGTACATCAGGCCGTACCAGTGGATTTTCAGCGGACCGATGGCCAGGGCCACCGGGTCGATCTGCGGGTAAGGCAGCATTGCGACTCCTCGTTAGAGTTGAAACCAAAATTCCCGGGCGACGCTGCCACCTCAGGATTAAGCCAGGATTGCGGCCTGTTCTGACCCAGACGATCAGAGCAGGAAATTCAGCCCCACGCAGAACAGCAAAGCGGCGAACAGCCGTTTCAGCAAGCGCGGCGACAACTTGTGCGCCAGACGCGCGCCGAGACGGGCGAAGACCATGCTGGTCAGGGCGATGCCCAGCAGCGCCGGCAAATAGACAAAACCGAGACTATGCGGCGGCAACAACGGATCATGCCAGCCCAGAATCATGAAACTTAATGCACTGGCCACGGCGATCGGCAAACCGCAGGCCGACGACGTTGCCACCGCTTGCTGCATCGGCACGCTGCGCCAGGTCAGGAACGGTACGGTCAACGAACCGCCGCCAATGCCGAAAATCGCCGAGGCCCAGCCAATCACACTGCCGGCCACGGTCAGACCGAGTTTGCCCGGCACCGTTCGACTGGCCTTGGGTTTGACCTCCAGTGCCAGTTGCGCGGCGATCACCAGGGCGAACACACCGATGATCTTCTGCAGGTTGGGCCCGGAGATCGCTTCAGCCGTCAGCGCACCGAAACCGGCGCCCAGCAGAATGCCCACGGTCATCCACATGAAGATCGGCCAGCGCACCGCACCGCGTCGATGGTGCTCGCGCACGGCATTGACCGAGGTGAAGATGATGGTCGCCAGCGATGTCCCTACGGCCAGGTGCGTAAGGATCGACTGATCGAATCCCTGCAAGGTAAAACTGAACACCAGTACCGGGACAATAATGATCCCGCCACCGACACCGAACAGCCCGGCCAGCACGCCCGCACAGGCGCCCAACGCCAGATAGAGCAGAAATTCCACGGCCGTCTCCCCGACGTATCCCCAAAACCGGAGCGGCATGGTAACGGATGCATGCCCTCCGGCTCCACTTGCGATGGATGCACGGACGACGACTGCGTAGAGTGAACAAAAAACACACAAGGACCACCTTATGTGCCTGATTGTCTTCGCCTGGCGCCCGGGTCATGCCCAGCCGCTGATCGTCGCGGCCAACCGTGACGAATTCTATGCCCGGCCCAGCCTGCCGCTGGCGCAATGGCCGGAAGCACCGCACGTGCACGCCGGACGTGATCTTGAGGCCGGCGGCACTTGGCTGGGGATTGGCGCCCACGGACGCTTTGCTGCGCTGACCAACATCCGCGATCCGCATCAACCGCCAGCGCGCAAGTCACGAGGTGAGTTGGTGGCGCGGTTTCTGACCGGTGATGCGTCGATTGATGATTATTTGAGCGATGTGGTCGGACGCGCGCCGGAATATGCCGGCTTCAACCTGCTGCTGGGCAACAGCCATGAGCTGTGGCACTTCAATGCGCGGAGGTCCGAGCCAGTGATGCTGGAACCGGGCGTTTACGGGCTGTCGAATGCCGGGCTGGACACGCCGTGGCCGAAACTGCTCAAGGCCAGGGCGGCATTAAGCGAGGTGTTGGATGATCCGCAGCCTGAGCGGTTACTGGCGTTGCTGGGCGATGCGCAGACCGCGCCGTTTGCCGAGCTGCCGGACACCGGGGTCGGGTTGGCGACTGAATCATTGTTGTCGAGTGTGTTTATTGCCAGCCAGAGTTACGGGACGCGCGCGAGTACAGCGTTGATTGTGCAGGCGGATGGGACGCGGCGGATGGTAGAGCGCAGTTTCGGGCCGTATGGCGGGCATCTTGGGGAAGTTGAGATCACTGCCTGAAAGCGAGCAACCATTGTGGCGAGGGAGCTTGCTCCCTCGCCACAGAGCCAGCAGCTTTTAGAGGGCCTTGTTGACCGCCGGCGGATTCATCTTCGACAGCCCGAGATTCTTCAGCGCCAGTTGCAGCGAGCTGTGGATCACTTGCGGGTTGTCGATGGTCATCAGCTCCGCCAGCAGATCCTTGGCCTTGCTCAGGTTGATCTGGCGCAGCATCCACTTGACCTTCGGCAGGTTGGTGGCGTTCATCGACAGGCTGTCGAAGCCCATCGCCATCAACAGCACCGCCGCTGCCGGATCACCGGCCATTTCACCGCAGATGCTCACCGGTTTGCCTTCGGCATGCGCGTCGCGCACCACGGTTTGCAGGGCCTGCAGCACCGCCGGGTGCAGGTAGTCGTAAAGGTCGGCCACCCGCGGGTTGTTGCGGTCGACGGCCAGCAGGTACTGAGTCAGGTCGTTGGAGCCGACCGACAGGAAGTCCACCTGCCGCGCCAGTTCCTTGGTCTGGTACACCGCGGCCGGAATCTCGATCATCACGCCGATGGGCGGCATCGGCACGTCGGTGCCTTCGTCGCGCACTTCGCCCCAGGCCCGGTGGATCAGGTGCAGGGCTTCTTCGAGTTCGTGGGTGCCGGAGATCATCGGCAGCAGGATGCGCAGGTTGTTCAGGCCTTCACTGGCCTTGAGCATGGCGCGGGTCTGCACCAGGAAGATTTCCGGGTGGTCGAGGGTGACGCGAATCCCGCGCCAGCCGAGGAACGGGTTGTCTTCCTTGATCGGGAAATACGACAGCGACTTGTCACCGCCGATGTCCAGGCTGCGCATGGTCACCGGTTGCGGGTGGAACGCGGCGAGCTGTTCGCGGTAGATCGCCAGCTGTTCCTTTTCACTCGGGAAGCGCTGGTTGATCATGAACGGCACTTCGGTGCGGTACAGGCCGACACCTTCGGCGCCGCGCTTCTGTGCCCGCGCCACATCGGCCAGCAGGCCGGTGTTGACCCACAGTGGCATGCGGTGACCGTCGAGGGTCACGCATGGCAGGTCGCGCAGGGTGTCGAGTCCCAGCGCCAGTTGTTTCTCTTCTTCGACCACCTCGGCGAACTGTTTGCGCAGGACGTCGCTGGGGTTGGTGTAGACCTCGCCGCGGGTGCCATCGACGATCACCTCGATACCGTCGACCTTGGCGTACGGCAGGTCGACCAGACCCATCACCGTCGGAATGCCCATGGCCCGGGCCAGGATCGCGACGTGGGAGTTACCCGAACCGAGTACCGAGACCAGACCGACCAGCGTGCCTTCCGGCACCTCGCCGAGCATGGCCGGCGTCAGCTCTTCGCTGACCAGAATGGTTTTTTCCGGGTAGACCAGGTTCTGCTGACGCTCTTCCTGAAGGTAGGCGAGCAGGCGACGGCCGAGGTCTTTGACGTCCGACGCACGCTCACGCAGGTAGGCGTCGTCCATCAGTTCAAAGCGGTTGACGTGCTCAGTGACCACCTGACGCAGCGCGCCCTGGGCCCACTGGCCGGTCTTGATCACGGTAGTGATTTCGCTGCCCAGCGAGGCATCGTCGAGCATCATCAGGTACACGTCGAACAGCGCGCGCTCTTCCGGACGCAGCTGGGTCGCCAGTTTGGCCGACAACGCGCGCATGTCGGCGCGCACGCCTTCGATGGCGGTCTTGAACAGCGCCAGTTCGGCGTCGATGTCGGTGATGGTCTTGTCCGGCACCACGTCCAGATCGGCGGGCGGCAACATGACCACCGCGGTACCGACGGCGGCACCGGGCGAACCCGGCACGCCGACGAACTTGGCTTCCTGAATGCCCTTGCCCTGACGGCCCAGGCCCCGGATCGACCCGGTGGCCTCGGCGTGGGCGATAACCCCGGCGAGCTGCGCGCTCATGGTCACGAGGAAGGCTTCTTCACCTTCATCGAACTGGCGGCGTTCTTTTTGCTGGATGACCAACACGCCGACGACGCGGCGGTGGTGAATGATCGGCGCCCCGAGGAAGGAGGCGTAGCGCTCCTCGCCGGTCTCGGCGAAGTAGCGGTAGCGCGGGTGATCCGCAGCGTTTTCGAGGTTCAGGGGTTCTTCACGCGTGCCGACCAGACCCACCAGACCTTCGTTGGGTGCCATGCTGACCTTGCCGATCGAGCGCTTGTTCAAGCCCTCGGTGGCCATCAGGACGAAGCGGTTGGTCTCGGGATCAAGCAGGTAGACCGAGCAGACCTGGCTGCCCATGGCCTCTTTGACGCGCAACACAATAATCCCCAACGCCGCCTTGAGATCCTTGGCGGAGTTCACTTCCTGGACGATCTTGCGCAGCGTATTGAGCATGGCTCGGGGTCGAACTCCGTCGTCAGTCGCGCGCTAAAAGGCGCGGGGCAAGCTCTTTGAGGGCGCGTCGATACACCTCGCGCTTGAATGTCACCACCTGGCCCAACGGATACCAATAGCTGACCCAGCGCCAGCCATCGAACTCCGGTTTACCGGTCAAATCCATCCGCACCCGCTGCTCGTTGGAGATCAGGCGCAGGAGAAACCATTTCTGCTTCTGGCCGATGCACAGCGGTTGGCTGTGGGTACGCACCAGACGTTGCGGCAAACGATAGCGCAACCAGCCCCGGGTACAGGCCAGTATTTCAACATCTTCACGTTCCAGGCCAACTTCTTCGTTCAGCTCGCGGTACAAGGCGTCCTCCGGCGTCTCCTCGGGGTTGATTCCCCCTTGCGGAAACTGCCAGGCATCTTGATTGATACGGCGAGCCCATAGCACCTGGCCGGCGTCATTCGTCAGAATGATCCCGACATTGGGGCGGAAACCATCGGGGTCGATCACGGCAACAACCTCGCAAACGCATGTCGCCGCATTGTTCCACAAAGCTTGATAAGGCGGCAACGAAGGTTCCTACCTTATGTGCACTCTTGTGAAAAGACCGTATTCTTGTCGCCTTTTTACTGACTTTTCAGCGGGTAACTGCAATGCGCCTGGCTCTATTCGATTTGGACAACACCCTTCTGGGCGGCGACAGCGATCACGCCTGGGGCGACTATCTGTGCGAACGCGGCTTCCTCGACCCGGTGGCGTACAAGCAGCGCAACGACGAGTTCTACCAGGATTACCTGGCGGGCAAGCTGGATAACGCCGCGTACTTGAACTTCTGCCTGGAAATCCTCGGCCGCACCGAAATGGCCGTGCTCGAGCAGTGGCACAACGACTACATGCGCGACTGCATCGAGCCGATCGTGCTGCCCAAGGCGCTGGAACTGCTGAAACAGCACCGCGATGCCGGCGACAAACTGGTGATCATCACCGCCACCAACCGCTTCGTCACCGCACCGATTGCCGTACGCCTGGGCGTCGACACCCTGATCGCCACCGAGTGCGAAATGATCGACGGCCGCTACACCGGGCGCAGCACCGACATTCCGTGCTTCCGCGAAGGCAAGGTGACACGCCTCAATCGCTGGCTGGCAGAGACCGGGTATTCGCTGGATGACAGCTATTTCTATAGCGACTCGATGAATGATTTGCCGCTGCTGGAGCAGGTGGCGAACCCGGTGGCCGTTGATCCGGATCCGAATCTGCGGGCCGAAGCCGAGAAGCGTGGCTGGCCGGTAATCAGTCTTCGCGGCTGATATCGCCATCGCTGGCAAGCCAGCTCCCACAGGGATCTTCAGTGAACACAAATTTTGTGGACACCAAAGGAAAATGTGGGAGCTGGCTTGCCAGCGATTGAGGCAACTCGGTCTCAAGCCTCAGACAGGCTTGGCACCCATCAACCCGGCAATGGCGATAAAGCAGACAAAGCTGAACAACGCCAAGGCCAAACTGAACTTGCCGACGCCGCCCGGCGCCTTGCGCAAGCGATTCAACCGCACCAGCAGCCAGAACCACGCCAGCGCGGCCACGGTGTACAGCACGCTGGAGGCCAGCAGCCAGGTCTGCCCCAGTGGCCAGCCCACCAGATGCACCATGCCCCAGCCGGTGAACGGCATGCTCAACAGCGCCAGCCCCATCAACAGCCAGATGAACACCCGTGGCCGTTGCAGGGTACGGCTGCCCGCCGTTGCATCACCTTTGCGCTTCGCCAGAAAAACCCAGATGCCCAGACCCAGCGCACTGGCCAGCAACACCACGGTCGCCACCATGTGCGCCATCTTCAGGGCGGTTAACGTTTCCATTGTTCGATTTCCTTATGGCCTGCCCATCAGCGTAGCCGCTCAGCCAAGAAACAGCTTATAGGCCGGGTTGTCGCTTTCATCCCAGTACGGGTAGCCGATTTCCGCCAGCGCCGCCGGCACCAGATGACGTTCGTCATGCGGCACTTGCAGACCCGCGACCACTCGGCCATCCGCCGCGCCATGGTTGCGGTAATGGAACATCGAGATGTTCCAGCGCCCGCCGAGCTTGTTGAGGAAGTTGAACAGCGCGCCCGGGCGTTCCGGGAATTCGAAGCGCAGCACCACTTCATCGACCACCTGCGCCGCGCGCCCGCCGACCATGTGGCGGATATGCAGCTTGGCCAGTTCGTTGTCGGTCAGGTCGAGCACCGGAAAACCCTGCTCGGTCAGGCTCGCCAGCAACGCACTGCGCGGGTCATTTTCCGGATGGGTCTGCACGCCGACGAAGATGTGCGCTTCGCTGCCGGTGTTGTAGCGGTAGTTGAATTCGGTGATCTGGCGCTTGCCGATGGCTTCGCAGAAAGCCTTGAAGCTGCCGGCCTGCTCCGGGATGGTCACGGCGATGATCGCCTCGCGGCCCTCGCCCAGCTCGGCGCGCTCGGCGACGTGGCGCAAGCGGTCGAAGTTGACGTTGGCCCCGGAGTCGATGGCGACGAAGGTCTGGCCGCTGACGCCGCGCAACTCGACGTACTTCTTGATCCCGGCCACGCCAAGGGCGCCGGCAGGTTCGGTGATCGAGCGGGTATCGTCGTAGATATCCTTGATAGCCGCGCAGATCTCGTCAGTGCTGACCGTGATCACTTCATCGACATAGTCTTTGCAGATGTCGAACGTGTGCTGGCCAATCTGCGCCACCGCCACGCCGTCGGCAAAGATGCCTACGCTCGGCAGCACCACGCGCTCACCGGCGGCCATGGCCGCTTGCAGGCAATTGGAGTCGTCCGGCTCGACGCCGATGACCTTGATGTCCGGACGCAGGTATTTCACGTACGCCGCGATACCGGCGATCAGACCGCCGCCGCCGACCGGCACGAAGATCGCGTCCAGCGGCTGCGGATGCTGACGCAGAATTTCCATCGCCACGGTGCCCTGCCCGGCAATGGTATGCGGATCATCGTACGGGTGAATGTAGACGTAGCCCTTCTCGTCGACCAGTTTCAGCGAGTAGGCCAGTGCTTCCGGGAACGAATCGCCGTGCAGCACCACTTTGCCGCCGCGCGAGCGCACGCCTTCGACCTTGATTTCCGGGGTGGTCTTGGGCATCACGATGGTCGCCTTCACGCCCAGCACTTTCGCCGCCAAGGCCAGACCCTGCGCATGGTTGCCCGCTGACGCGGTGACTACGCCACGGGCGCGCTCTTCGTCGGTCAGCTGGGTCAATTTGTTGTAGGCGCCGCGAATCTTGAACGAGAACACCGGCTGCAAGTCTTCACGCTTGAGCCAGATGTCATTGCCCAGCCGCTCGGAGAGCTGGCGAGCGTTCTGCAGCGGGGTTTCTACGGCAACGTCATAAACGCGCGAGGTGAGGATCTTTTTGACGTACTGTTCGAGCATCGGAAAGCATCACTGAGCGGGTTGGGCAGGGCCAAGGAGTCTAACCCGGCTTTTGCTCGGGCGACCACACTAAACAGGTGGTTTTAGCCCGTGGAAAGCCATTGTGGCGAGGGAGCTTGCTCCCGCCCGGCTGCGCAGCAGTCGTAATACCTGAGTACGCGATCTGTCAGAACGAATGCTGGGGACCGCTTCGCGCTCCAGCGGGAGCAAGCTCCCTCGCCACAAAAGCCGCACCCTCCGAAACAGTACTGTCTGCCAATCGGGCAATGACCTGCCTCGCCCCTCGGGCCTATAATGCCGGCCTTTCCGTTCTCCCCTTGCCCGCTTCCGGAGCCCGCATGACCCAGGATCAACTCAAACAGGCAGTGGCTCAGGCCGCCGTCGACTTCATCCTTCCGAAACTCGACGACAAGAGCATCGTCGGGGTCGGCACCGGCTCCACCGCCAACTGCTTTATCGATGCCCTGGCCCAGCACAAGGGCGCGTTCGATGGCGCCGTCGCCAGCTCCGAAGCCACTGCTGCGCGCCTCAAGGGCCACGGCATCCCGGTGTATGAGCTGAACACCGTCAGCGACCTGGAGTTCTACGTCGACGGCGCCGACGAAAGCGACGCGCACCTGAACCTGATCAAGGGCGGCGGCGCGGCCCTGACCCGCGAGAAGATCGTCGCGGCCGTGGCCAAGACCTTCATCTGCATCGCCGACGCCAGCAAACTGGTGCCGGTGCTGGGCGAATTCCCGCTGCCAGTCGAAGTGATCCCGATGGCCCGCAGCCACGTCGCCCGTCAACTGGTGAAACTGGGCGGCGACCCGGTGTACCGCGAAGGCGTGCTGACCGACAACGGCAACATCATCCTCGACGTGCACAACCTGCAGATCACCAACCCGGTGGAGCTGGAAGCGCAGATCAACGCGATCGTCGGCGTGGTCACCAACGGCCTGTTCGCGGCGCGTCCGGCGGACCTGTTGCTGCTGGGCACCGCTGAAGGTGTGAAGACCCTGAAGGCTGAGTAAACCAAGGCTGCCCAAGCTTTATGGGCATGCGAATAAACCTGTGGGAGCTGGCTTGCCAGCGATGAGGCCGTCAGATTCAACAACAATGTTGACTGATAGACCGCCATCGCTGGCAAGCCAGCTCCCACAGTGTTTTTTGGAGTGTCAGTCAGGGCTGTGCAGGTTTCTTGAAGACGTAAAACAAGTTCGGCTCACTCACCAGATACAACGTCCCGTCATCATCCATCGCAATGCCTTCAGCCTGCGGCACGCTCTTCTGCAAGCCTTGGCGGCCCTTGTTCAGCGACAAGGTGCTCAGCGGCCTGCCATCCACGTCCAGCTCCAGAATCAGCCCCGACTCATCGGACAGCGCCAGCAGATGGCCGCTGCGCTCGTCGTATTGCAGGCTCGACAGGTCGCGCACGAACATCCCGGCATCACGCTTGGGGTTGTTGATCACGTGTACCGCGTAGGATTTTTCCGGATTGAAGTGCGGGAAACCGTGCACTTCGTAAATCAGCATCGGGTCACGTTCCTTGGCCACGAACAGGCGCTTGCCCACCGAGTCGTACGCCAGGCCTTCGAACCCTTTGTTGCCGCTCATGTGTACGCCGAGGGTCATCTGTTCGGCGTCCGCCGCATCGAGGAACGTGGTGTCCTGCTCAAGATGAACCTTGATCAGCCGTTGCTGACGCTCGTCGGTGATCACATAAGTGTCGGCACTGATGAACTCCACCGCCTCCGCATCACCGAAGCCGATCAGCGCGATGCGCCGCAGGATCTTGCCTTCGAGCGACAATTCGACCAGTTCAGCATGCTTGTTGGTCACGGTGAACAGGCTGTTGCGCACCGGATCGTAGGTCAGCGCCGAGACATCGTCGTTCAGGCCGTCGATGACCCTGGCTTCGACCTCGACCCGGTACTGATCAAGGCCGATGGCCTGACTGCTCAACGGCTGCCACAGGCTGTGCAGGTTGAACCAGGCACGCTCGAACAGGCGCAGATATTGGCCGATCGCGATCAACACGATCAGGACTATCACTGACAAGATGACAATCAGGGGCTTGGGACGGGCAAATCGACGCATTCGGGCAGGCTCGGGATCAAAACAGGCGGATGAAATATCACGCCTGTCTGAACTGAAGCTTAATGGCCACTTGCCCTTGGCCACAACAGAACCGTGTAGGAGCTGCCTCAGGCTGCGATCTTTTGACGTTGCTTCTAAAAAACAAAATCAAAAGATCGCAGCCTGAGGCAGCTCTTGCATGAGGACCGGTGAAAGGCTTTTATTTCTGCTTTTCGAAACGGTAGAACAGGTTCGGCTCGCTGACCATGTACAGCGTACCGGCGTCGTCCATGGTCACGCCTTCGGCGCGGGGAATGGTGTTCTTCAGACCGTTGAAGCCGCCGAGCAGGGTCATGAAGCTGACCTGATCACCCTTCTCGTCCAGCTCCAGCAGCAGGTGCGAGTCGGCGGACAGCACCAGGGTGTGGCCGGTGCGCGGGTCGATGGCCAGCGCCGAGAGGTTGCGGATATCCAGTTCATTGCTGGCCAGCTTCTGCTTGTCGCCTTTGAGGAGCTGACTGCCGTCGCTTTTCCAGGTGAACAGCGCCGGCGGGCGCTCTTCGCCCAGCAACAGTTGCTGGTTGCGTGGATCCCAGGTGATCGCTTCGAACGCCTTGTTCTGGTTTTTCGACGGGCCGAGGTCGTATTTCGGGAAGTCGGCGATATTCAGCTCGCGGGTGTTGGCATCGACCTTGACGATGGTCAGCAGGTGTTCGCGCTCGTCGACGATCGCCATCAGGCCGTTTTCCATCACGGTCACGCCTTCCGGGTTGATCCAGCCTACCAACGGCATTTTGCGCAGCACATCACCCTGCAGGGTCAGTTCGACCAGGAACGGGTTCTTGCCCATCACCGAAAACAGGGTTTTGGTTTGTGGGTTGTAGGACAGGTCCGACGCCTCGTCCTTTTCCATGCCCGGCAGCAGTTTGCCGTCGATCACCGCCCGATAGTCCGGTAACCAGATACTCGCCTTCTGCTCGGCCTGGCTCTCGAAACGCTCGCGCACCCACAGCAGGCCACGGTCGTCCCAATGCATGGCGAACGCCAGGCCATAAGCGACGGCGAGCACCAGCAACAGCCAGACATACCAGCGCAGGGCGAAACGTGAGCGACGAGGAGGATTGAGCTGAGTTTGAGCTGACATCAGGGACGCGTTCCGAAAATTCAGGCTATGGGTAATAGCATAAAGAGGCCGGCTCAGACGCCAGAATGAGAGGAATTATCCGGACAGAATGTGAAAAAAACGGCAAATGGCGGGATTGTCGTGCGGCTTTGCGAGCCGCGACACAGAGCCAATGTAGGAGCGGGCACTTGTGGCGAGGGAGCTTGCTCCCGCCGGGGCGCGAAGCGACCCTGCTTTTCACTTCAAAAAGCAGGGGCCTGCTGCGCAGTCCAGCGGGAGCAAGCTCCCTCGCCACAGTTGCTGTGTATCGGATGCGTTCGGTCAGCGCACGCTGCTGGTGAAGCGGCTCGCGCCAACCAGCTCCAGCACGATGTCGTCGCCGACATTCAGCGGGCCGACGCCCACCGGGGTGCCGGTGAGGATCACGTCGCCGGCCTGCAGCGAGAAGCAGCCGGCCATGTGCTGGATCATCGGCACGATCGGGTTGAGCATCGCGCTGCTGTTGCCGTCCTGACGCACCTCACCGTTGATGGTCAGGCGAATACCGATGTCGGTCAGGTCAGCGAAGGTGCTGCCGACCACGAACGGGGCAATCACCGCCGCGCCATCGAACGATTTGGCGATTTCCCACGGCAGGCCCTTGGACTTGAGCTCGGCCTGCTTGTCGCGCAGGGTCAGGTCCAGCGCCGGGGCGAAACCGGAGATCGCGTCCAGCACTTCTTCGCGGCTCGGCTTGGTCGACAACGGTTTGCCGATCAACACGGCGATTTCCGCTTCGTAGTGCACCGAACCGCGCTCGGTCGGAATGCTGAACCCGCCTTCCAGCGGCACCACACAACTGCCCGGCTTGATGAACAGCAACGGTTCGGTCGGAACCGGGTTGTCCAGTTCCTTGGCGTGTTCGGCGTAGTTACGCCCGATGCACACCACTTTCCCGATCGGGAAGTGAATGCGTGTGCCGTCGACATACTGGTGCTGATAGCTCATTTACCGACTCCTGCCTTCATTGATTCAAGGGATTGCCAATCAAACCGCGAAGATCTTGCCCGGGTTCATGATGCCGTTCGGATCGAACACCGCCTTGACCGCTTTCATGTACTCGATTTCGACCGGCGAACGGCTGTACGTCAAGTAGTCGCGCTTGGTCATACCCACACCGTGTTCAGCGGAAATCGAGCCGTTGTACTTCTCGACGGTTTCGAACACCCACTTGTTGACGGTCGCGCACTTGGCGAAGAACTCGTCCTTGCTCAGGTTATCCGGCTTGAGGATGTTCAGGTGCAGGTTGCCGTCGCCAATGTGGCCGAACCAGACAATTTCGAAATCCGGATAGTGTTCGCCGACGATCGCATCGATTTCCTGCAGGAAGGCCGGCACTTTCGACACGGTGACCGAGATGTCGTTCTTGTACGGCGTCCAGTGCGAGATGGTTTCGGAGATGTATTCGCGCAGCTTCCACAGGTTCTGCAACTGGGTTTCGCTCTGGCTCATCACGCCGTCCAGTACCCAGCCCTGCTCGACGCAGTGCTCGAAAGTTTCCAGCGCGGTGTTGGCCACTTCTTCGCTGGAGGCTTCGAATTCCAGCAACGCGTAGAACGGGCACTCGGTCTCGAACGGCGCCGACACATCGCCACGGCCCAGCACTTTGGCCAGAGCCTTGTCGGAGAAGAATTCGAACGCGGTCAGGTCGAGCTTGCCTTGAAATGCGTGCAGCACCGGCATGATCGAGTCGAAGTCGGCGGTGCCGAGGACCATGGCGGTGAGGTTTTTCGGCGCGCGATCCAGGCGCATGGTCGCCTCGACCACAAAGCCGAGGGTGCCTTCGGCGCCGATGAACAGCTGGCGCAGGTCGTAACCAGTGGCGTTCTTGATCAGGTCCTTGTTCAGCTCCAGCACCTCGCCCTTGCCGGTTACCACTTTCAGGCCGGCGACCCAGTTGCGGGTCATGCCGTAGCGAATCACCTTGATCCCGCCGGCATTGGTGCCGATATTGCCGCCAATCTGACTGGAACCGGCCGAAGCGAAGTCCACCGGGTAATACAGGCCGTTTTCTTCGGCGACATTCTGCAAGTGCTCAGTGACCACGCCCGGCTGACACACGGCGGTACGGTCGGTGAGGTTCACGTCGAGAATCTGGTTCATGTAGTCGAACGACACCACCACCTCGCCATTCGCGGCCACGGCGGCGGCGGAAAGCCCGGTGCGTCCGCCCGACGGCACCAGCGCCACTTTGTGGACATTGGCCCAGCGGACAACAGCCTGCACCTGCTCGATGGTCTTGGGAAACACGATGGCGCTCGGCGCGGGGGCGAAGTGCTTGGTCCAATCCTTGCCGTACGTATTCAGGGAGTCGGCGTCGGTCAGGACCTTGCCAGGCTCGACCAGGGTCTTCAGTTCATCAATCAGGGCAGGATTGGTCATCGACAGAACTCTCGAACAATTCATGGTCATCCTGAAGACGCTTCACGTCGCAGGAATGAGTGTTTCGCGGGGTGGCTATGCTAGCATACCGACCCCGCAGGCCAGTGCCCAAGGCCAGTTCTGCGGTGACGGCTTTCTTGCCGTGCGGGTCAGCTCCAGGCTGCTCCCCTCCCTGCCATTTTTCTCCGGGATACAGGTTTACGCAGATGAGCAAGACTTCTCTCGATAAGAGCAAGATCAAGTTCCTTCTTCTCGAAGGCGTCCACCAATCGGCTGTCGACGTCCTCAAGGCGGCGGGCTACACCAGCATCGAATACCTGACAGGCTCCTTGCCGGAAGCCGAGCTCAAGGAAAAGATCGCTGACGCTCACTTCATCGGCATTCGTTCGCGCACCCAACTGACCGAAGAGATCTTCGATCACGCGAAGAAGCTGGTGGCGGTCGGCTGTTTCTGCATCGGCACCAACCAGGTTGACCTGAGTGCTGCCCGCGAGCGCGGTATCGCCGTGTTCAACGCGCCGTACTCCAACACCCGTTCCGTAGCGGAACTGGTGCTGGCCGAAGCCATCCTGCTGCTGCGCGGCATCCCTGAGAAAAACGCTTCCTGCCACCGTGGCGGCTGGATCAAATCCGCAGCCAACTCCTTCGAGATCCGTGGCAAGAAACTGGGCATCGTCGGCTACGGCTCGATCGGTACGCAGCTGTCGGTTCTGGCTGAAGGCCTGGGCATGCAGGTGTTCTTCTATGACACCGTGACCAAGCTGCCGCTGGGCAACGCCACTCAGGTCGGCAACCTGCACGAGCTGCTGGGCATGTCCGACATCGTCACCCTGCACGTTCCGGAAACCGCTGCGACCCAGTGGATGATCGGCGAGAAGGAAATCCGCGCCATCAAGAAGGGCGGCATCCTGATCAACGCCGCGCGCGGCACCGTGGTCGAGCTGGACGCCCTGGCGGACGCGATCAAGGACAAGCACCTGATCGGCGCAGCCATCGACGTATTCCCGGTGGAGCCACGCTCCAACGAGGAAGAGTTCGAAAGCCCGCTGCGTGGCCTGGACAACGTGATCCTGACCCCGCACATCGGTGGTTCGACCGCCGAAGCGCAAGCCAACATCGGTCTGGAAGTGGCGGAAAAACTGGTCAAGTACAGCGACAACGGCACGTCCGTTTCGTCGGTGAACTTCCCGGAAGTGGCCCTGCCGGCTCACCCTGGCAAGCACCGCCTGCTGCACATCCACGAGAACATCCCGGGTGTGATGAGCGAGATCAACAAGGTCTTCGCCGAAAACGGCATCAACATCTCCGGTCAGTTCCTGCAGACCAACGAGAAGGTTGGCTACGTGGTGATCGACGTCGACGCCGAGTACTCGGAGCTGGCACAAGAGAAGCTGCAACACGTCAACGGCACCATCCGTAGCCGCGTGCTGTTCTGATCGAACGCTGAGCGACAAAAAAAGGGAGCCTTCGGGCTCCCTTTTTCATGCACGACGAACAATCATTCGACGTTGACGGTGATTTTCTTCGAGACGATCGGCGGCTCGAACGGCATGTGGCCGCTGTCGCCCAGTTCCAGCTGCAGGGTGTGCTTGCCCGGTGCCAGTTTGATCGTGGCCTCGGTCTGCGCCTTGCCGAAGTGCATGTGGTTCGCGTCATTCGGAATCGGTGCGCCCGCCGCCGGCAGCTTGTCGACGTCGATCAGCAGGTGGTGGTGACCGGTGTTTTTGGTGACATCACCGGCCGGGGCCAGCGCGATGTCCTTGACGCCGAACTTGACCTTGAACTCCTGAGACACCGTGGCTCCGTCCTCGGGAGAAACGATGAACACTTCAGCGCCTTTCGGGGCCGGGGTCGCTGCACTGGCCAGCACTGAAACACCCATCAACAGGCCAGCCAAGGCTGCTCGTGACATAAACGTTTTCATTCTCTTCTCCAGTTTTTCCGTAAAATCCGCACGGTCATGACAACTTCATGACCATTCGTTGTCGAAGGCACTCGACAACCATAGCAAAGCGAGCCTGAATCAGAGCATCGCGATAATGATTTCAAAGGAGTGACCATGCGTTTTCTGCCTGGCCTGATCTGCCTGCTACCCCTTCTGAGCCCTCTGGCTCACGCCGAACTGATTGATGACGTCAACGACCGTGGCGAGTTGCGCATAGCCCTTGAGGCTAATACACCGCCCTTCAATTTCAAGGACGGCGACACGCTCACGGGGTTCGAGGTCGAGCTGGGGCAACTGCTGGCCAACGAGCTGGATGTGCGCGCCGACTTCATCGTCACTGACGAAGCCGACCTGCTCCAGGGCGTTGAAAGCGGCAAGTACGACGTTGCGCTCAATCACATAGCAATGACACCTGAACTCAAGGATCGTTTCGATTTCAGCGAGTCTTACGGCAAGGTCGACTCGCAGCTATGGGCGAAGAAGGATGAGCAGCCACGGCCGATGGTGCTGGTACAGGCACTGACCGAGGAAAAGCCGAAGGCGACCCCGGTGGAGTTGGCGATTCCGTTTCAGAAGGGCAACCCGGCGTTTCAGGCCAGCCTTGCAGGTGCGATGCAGCGGATCAAGGCGGATGGGCGATTGGCGGCGTTGTCCGAGAAGTGGTTCACCGAGCCCAAATGAACACACAAACCCTGTAGGAGGTCTACGGTGGGCTTTCAGTCGAGTTGGCTCAGGGCGATTGCGGCCTCGGACAATTCAAGCTCACTGAACACCTGCACCCCGTGCCGTTTGAGCAGCGCAGCTGTCACGCCTTCGCCGGAAACTTTGACACCGCTGAACGTCCCGTCATAGGTCAGCAAATTCCCGCAAGAAGGACTGTTGGCCTTGAGCACCGCCACACGGATGCCGTGTTTCTGCACCAACGCCAGCGCCTGTCGCGCGCCATCGAGAAACTGCGCGCTGACATCCTCGCCTTCGGTGGTCATCACCGCCGCGATGCCATCGAGCACTTCACTTCCCTGCCCTCCGGGAATCTCCGCCGCCGCCCGTGGCGTCGGCAACCCCCCGGCGACTTCCGGACACAGCGGCACCACGCGCCCTTCGGCGAGCCACTGTTCAAGCAGATCGAACGGCCCGCTGGCCCCGCCGTCGTAACGCACGCGGTGGCCCAACAGGCAGCGGCTGACCAGAATCTTCTGCATGTCAGAACGGCTCGTTGCCACGGCGGCGGAACCAACCGGTCAGCGACAGGCGCTCGCGGTGAGCCGGCAGCACTTCGTGCGGCACCTCGCCAGAGAGGAACACCACCAGACAGCCGCCAGTGGGTTGCACGTCATGCACCCGGTCTTCGCCCAGATACATGCGCAACTGACCGCCGTCTTCCGGCAGCCACGCGTCATTGAGATAGACCACCGCCGAGACCATGCGCCGGTCGTCATCGCGAAAACGGTCGACATGCTTGCGGTAAAACGCACCCGGCGGATACAGGGCGAAATGGCACTCGAAATCTTCAAGCCCCAGGAACAACCCGCGATTGAGCGCCTCGCGCAGGCTGTCCATCAGGTTCAGATAACGGTCGCTAGACTCGGCCTGGCCCGGGTCAATCCACTGGATGTGGTCGCCACGAATCCCCTCGCGAATCTCCGAAAACGGCCCACGCCCCACCGCCGCCGGCGCCAGTTCGCCCTCGGCCTCACGTTTGCGGCACTCGGCCGCCAGCTCACGGGTCAAACCCGCGGGCAGGAAAATGTTCTGCTGCGACCAGCCGTGTTCGGCCAGGTCGTCGACGATGCGTAACAGCAGCGGGTGTTCGGAGGATATTTGCATGGCGCGCATAGTATGCCGGCGGCAAGAAATCCGACAGAGCCACGCAGCGGCTTGCTACGAATTCTCGACAAGTACCGGCACCGCACGGAGAATAGTCCGCTGCTGACAGGAGTCCCTATGCGCCGTTTGCTTTTTTCACTGTTGATGTTCTGCGTTTTGCCCGCCTGGGCGGACGGCCACGATCAGCTGTACAAAATCGCCGGCTGGCCAGATCAACGTGCGCATTTCAATGATGCCCTGAGTGCCGCGCAGCAGCGCTACCAGAACAACCTGCCGCCTGCGGTGTTTCAAGCCCTGGTCAACAACAGCAACCAGCGCTTTGCCCCTCAGGCCATGGACCAGCGTGCCGAAGCGCAACTGCGCCAGCACCTCGCCGATCCCCAACCGGCGCTGACCTTTTTTCAATCGCCGCTGGGCAAGAAAATCGTCGCCGCTGAATTGCTCGCGACCCGTCGCGATCAGTTGGCGAAAAACGCCAAGGGCCTGCCGAAGATGCAGGCCAGCGATAGCCGCCTGCTGATCATCGGCCATTTGGCCCAAGCGCTGCCGGCACGCGAGGCCGGCGCCGAAGTCAGCCTGGCGATCGCCGGGGTGGCGGCGGACAGTTTGAGTTCGATGATTCCCGGCCTGCTTGGCGGCGGTCAGGCGCAAGGCATGTTGAACGGTCAGCGCCAGCGCCTGATGGATCAGATCGGCGCCGACCTGAACAACACGCTGCTCTACGTTTATCGCGATCTGTCGGATGACGAACTGGAGCAGTTCGCGACCTTTGCCGAATCCAGCGAGGGCAAGGCTTATTATCAAGCGGCGCTGGCGGCGATTCGGGCGGGGTTGGCGGTGGGGCAAAGCACTTCGAACCTGGGCCAGTGATCTTTATCGCCTGACCGGCCGCCTTCGCGAGCAGGCTCGCTCCCACATTTTGGAGTGCATTCCCCCTGTGGGAGCGAGCCTGCTCGCGAAGAGGCCCTCAAAGGCACTAGAGATTCCGCCCCCTGATCCGCTTGTTCAGAAACTCGAAATACTCCTCGCGCATCTCCAGCGTCTCATTCGCCAGATGATGCCGCGCCTCCGGCAGCAGCAGAATCTGCGGCCGATCGAACTTCCATTTCATCACCTGCAAGTTGTGCTGCCAGTCCACAGTCATGTCCGCCTGCCCCTGAATGATCAGCGGCCGCCGCGGACTTTTTTTCGCATGTTCGACACGGATGATCCAGCGCGACAGTGCGCCAACCCACGCTGTCGGCAAGCGTTTGGGCTGCAACGGATCGGCCTGCAGGAACGGCAGGAAGGCCGGGTCGTTGGAGTTCTCGCTGAAGCGCCGGGTGACGCCGCGGACGAAAGGCCTGAGCAGGTAGTAACTGAGCTGCGACCAGCCCCAGGCGCGCGGACGCACCAGCGGCGCCAACAGGATCAACTGCCCCTGCGCCGGGCTGTTCTCGCCATGGTTGAGTACGTGGTCGACGACAATCGCACCGCCAGTGCTTTGTCCGCACAGGTGCCACGGCTGGGGCAACGCAATCGAATTGGCTTCGGCGAACAACGCCTGCAATGTGTCCTGATATTCGGAGAAATCGCGAATGCTCGCTCGCGGCCCGCTCGACAGGCCATGCCCCGGCAGGTCGCAGGCGATCACGGCGAAATCCTGATCCAGCGCCCACTCGATCACATGCCGATAGAGCCCTGTGTGGTCGTAAAAACCGTGCAGCAGAAACAGCGTGCCCTTGACCTTCTCCGGCCACCAGCAATGGCTGACCAGTTCATAGCCATCGACGTCGAACCGGCCCATGCCACGCCAGACATCACGCTCGCAGAAGTCGGTTTTATAGAACCGCTGATACGCCTTGGCCTCGTCCGACAACGGCTGCCACTGGGCCAAAGGCTTGAGGCTGGCGCGTAAATGATCGGCATCGAAAGTGTCAGGCATGCGGGTATTCCAAAGCGGTAAACAGACTTTATCGGCCTGCGATATTCATCTGTTGCGGCAAGCATGGCAAGCTAGCCCACCTTCGAGGATCGAAAAACCATGCGCTCGCCCTACCGCACCGCACTGTTTGCCAGCCTGCTCGCGCTTGTGTGTGCCGGGGTGCTGTGGGCGGCGTACGACTGGTTTCAAGGGCGCTATCTGCGCGCATTCAGTCAGCACACGGCGGTGTTTTCCGGTGATTCACTGCGCCTGCCCGATGAGTTGGCAGGTCCCGGCAAAGTCCGCCTCGTGCACTTCTGGGACCCGGCCTGCCCGTGCAACGTTGGCAATCAACAGCACCTGACGGAAATGGTCGAACAGTTCGGCCCGCGCGGCGTGGAATTCTTCGCCGTGCAGAAGGCTGGCAGCCACGGCCAGTTGCCGGCCACCCTGAGCAACCTGAAAACCATCGCGGTGCTGCCGGGTTCCGAACAGGTCCCGGCCAGCCCCGCCGTGGCGATCTGGGACCGCAGCGGCAAACTGGCGTACTTCGGCCCGTACAGCGAAGGCCTGACCTGCAACTCCAGCAACAGCTTTATCGAACCAATCCTCAACGCGCTGATGGCTGATCGCCCGGTCAACGCCACGCATACCCTGGCAGTCGGTTGTTATTGCCCGTGGCCGGTGGTGGTGCAGTAAGGCATTCCGGACTTTTCAAGGACAGCGATGCACGGCACGGAAGGTCTGTGCTAATTGTTTGCAGCCCGACGGGCGGCAATCCCGCATGTACAAGGAGTCACCATGAAACGCGTTTTCACCGTTCTTGCCTTGCTCATCGTTGTCCTGCTCGCCGGTGTCGGCGGGTACGTCTATAGCAAGCAGCCGACGCGTCAGGGTCAGGTGGAGCTGCGCAACCTGCAAGGTTCGGTGACCGTGCGTTACGACGAGCGTGGCGTGCCGCACATCCGCGCCGAAAACGAAACCGATCTGTATCGCGCCCTCGGCTACGTGCATGCCCAGGACCGCCTGTTCCAGATGGAAGCCATGCGCCGCCTGGCGCGCGGCGAGCTGGCCGAAGTGCTCGGGCCGAAGCTGCTCGACACCGACAAACTGTTCCGCAGCCTGCGCATCCGCGAACGCGCCGCCAGTTATGTCGCCAGCCTCGATAAGCAGTCCCCGGCGTGGAAGGCCCTGCAAGCCTATCTGGACGGCATCAACCAATATCAGGACAGCCACGCCGCGCCAGTCGAGTTCGACGTGCTGGGCATCCCCAAGCGGCCGTTCACGGCCGAAGACAGCATCAGCGTCGCCGGTTACATGGCCTACAGCTTTGCGGCGGCGTTTCGCACCGAACCGCTGTTGACCTACGTGCGCGATCAACTCGGCGCCGACTACCTCAACGTCTTCGACCTCGACTGGCAGCCCAAGGGCGTGCTCGCCAAAGGTCGCCCTCATCCGACCCCGGCCTTGGCTGCCGGCGACTGGAAAGACCTCAACGCCCTCGCCCGCCTCAGCGAACAGGCACTGATCGAAAACGGCCTGCCGCAATTCGAAGGCAGCAACGCCTGGGTGATTGCCGGCAGCCGCAGCCAGAGCGGCAAACCGCTGCTGGCCGGCGACCCGCACATTCGCTTCTCGGTGCCGTCGGTGTGGTACGAGGCGCAACTGTCGGCGCCGGGCTTTGAGCTCTACGGCCACCATCAGGCGCTGGTGCCGTTCGCGTTCCTCGGCCACAACCTGGATTTCGGCTGGAGCCTGACCATGTTCCAGAACGATGATCTGGATCTGATCGCCGAGAAGGTCAACCCGGACAACCCGAATCAGGTCTGGTACCACGGCCAGTGGACCGATCTGGTCAGCAGCGAGCAGCAGATTGCGGTGAAGGGACAGGCACCGGTGACGCTGACCCTGCGCCAGTCGCCCCATGGCCCGATCGTCAACGACGCCCTCGGCAGCGCTGCCGGCAAGACCCCGATCGCCATGTGGTGGGCGTTCCTCGAAACGCCGAATCCGATCCTCGAAGGTTTCTACCAGCTCAACCGCGCCGACACCCTGACCAAGGCCCGCGCGGCGGCAGCCAAGGTGCAGGCGCCGGGACTGAACATCGTCTACGCCAACGCCAAGGGCGACATCGCCTGGTGGGCCTCGGCGCTGTTGCCCAAGCGCCCGGCCGGGGTGAAGCCGGAGTTCATTCTCGACGGCAGCAGCAATCAGGCGGACAAGGACGGCTACTACCCGTTCAGCGCCAACCCACAGGAAGAAAACCCGCCGCGCGGCTACATCGTCTCGGCCAACTTCCAGCCCCTGTCGCCGACCGCAATGGAGATCCCCGGTTACTACAACCTGGCCGATCGCGGGCAACAGCTCAACCGCCAGCTCAGCGACAAGAACGTGAAGTGGAGCAACGAGGCCAACCAGAAGTTGCAACTGGGCACCACCACCGCTTACGGCCCGCGCACCCTGGCGCCGTTGCTGCCGGTGTTGCGCGAAGTGGTGAGCGATCCGGCGCAGTTGAAACTGGTCGAGCAACTGGCGCAGTGGCCAGGCGACTATCCGCTGGATTCGGTCAACGCGACGGTCTTCAACCAGTTCCTCTACGACTTGGCCGATGCGGCGATGCGCGATGAACTGGGTAACGATTTCTTCGAAACGCTGCTGTCGACCCGGGTCATCGATGCCGCCCTGCCGCGCCTGGCGGCGAACGCGGATTCGCCGTGGTGGGACAACCGCAACACGCCGGCCAAGGAGACCCGCGCCGACATCGTGAAGGTGGCGTGGCAGGCGAGCATGGCGCATCTGAAACAGACCCTCGGCGACAATCCGTCCGATTGGCAATGGGGCACCGCGCACACCCTGGCCCACGGCCACCCATTGGGGCAGCAGAAGCCGCTGGACCGCATCGTCAATGTCGGGCCATTCGCCGCGCCCGGCAGTCATGAAGTGCCGAACAATCTCTCGGCCAAACTCGGCCCGGCGCCATGGCCGGTGACTTACGGGCCTTCAACGCGGCGCCTGGTGGACTTCGCCGACCCCGCGCACAGCCTGACCATCAACCCGGTCGGCCAGAGCGGCGTGCCGTTCGACAGCCACTATGACGATCAGGCCGAAGAGTACGTCGAGGGCATGTATGTGCAGGCGCACTTCAGCGAGGAAGAAGTGACGGCCAATACCCGCAGTACGTTGAAGCTGTTGCCGGCGCGGGCTGCGCAATAGTTTTTGGTTTTCAGGGCTGACGTCTTCGCGAGCAGGCTCGCTCCCACATTTGGAAAGCATTCCCCTGTGGGAGCGAGCCTGCTCGCGAAAGGGCCATCAGCAACACCTTAAATCTCAGAGCATCGCCGCAAAATTCAACCGAAACTGCTGCGGCGTCACGCCCAACCTTCGATTGAACACACTGCGCATATGCTGCGCGTCACGAAACCCGCACTGATAGGCCACGGTCTTCAGCGGTGCCGTGGTGCTTTCCAGCATCACCCGCGCCGCATCCACCCGCGCCCGCTCGACGAACTCCGCCGGAGTGACCCGGGCTTCGCGGGCGAACACCCGGGAGAAGTTACGCGCGCTCATGTTCGCCGCATTCGCCAGATCGGCAATCGTCAGATCGCCGGTGAGATTGGCCAGCACATACAACTGCACCATCGCCACCGCCGAGGTCGGCTCCGCATGCGGCGTGAGAAACGGGCTGAACTGCGACTGCCCGCCCGAGCGCTGCGTGAACACCACCAGCCGCTTGGCCACGCTCAGTGCCACTTCAGCGCCGTGATCGCGGGCCAGCAGGTACAGCGACAGATCGATCCCCGCCGTGACCCCGGCCGAGGTGTAGAGCCCACCGTCCTCGACATACAGGCGATCGGCCTCGACCCGGGTCGACGGACACAGCTGCGCCAGGGCTTCAGCATCGTTCCAGTGGGTGGTCACGGTGCGCCCTTCCAGCAGCCCCGCCCGCGCCAGCATGAACGCACCGTTGCAGATCGAACCGAAACGCCGCGCACGGGCGCTGGCTCCGCGCAGCCAGGTGTCGAACGCAGGGCCAAAATCCATGAACGGCAGCTGTGGACCACCGGCCACCAGCAGCAGGTCATAAGCATCGTGCGCTTCGCTGAACTGCCGGTGAGCGCTGAGGTTCAGACCATTGGAGCAAGCCATCGGTCCGCGTTCGAGGCCGATCACCTCCAGCTGGTAGTGTTCCTCGGGCGGCAGAAACCGGTTGGCCTCGGCGAACACATCCATCGGCCCGCTGACATCCAGCGCCTGCACGCCGGGGAATACCACGATGGCGATGGTTTTGTTCATAAGCCTCCTGGGGATCTTGTGGCGAGGGAGCTTGCTCCCGCTGGGCGGCGAAGCGGCCCCAATACCATTGAACCGGATTGTGTCAGTCAAAATGCGAACGTCTGATTTACGACTGCTGCGCAGCCGATCGGGAGCAAGCTCCCTCGCCACAATGGATCGCGATAAGCGCTCAAGCAGTGAGTTGGCACGATTTGCAGGTCGATTGGCAAGGATCGCAGCCATGCGTTGATTGTCCGTTTACCGGCTCGGGGAACAGACTTTGTTCATCGGCGCCACAACGGCGTTTTCGACGAGGACTCTCAGATGAGCAGCACCATTGCCGGTATCAAAATCCCTGACAGCGCGTTGGCCCGGGCCACCACCGAGTACATTCGCGACATCGAATCCGACCTGCTCTACCACCACTCGCGCCGAGTGTTTCTGTTCGGTGCGTTGAGCGGCGAGCGCCAGCAACTGCCGTACAACCCGGAGTTGCTGTACGTCGGCGCGATGTTCCACGACCTCGGGCTGGTCGAAGGCTATCGCAGTGATGACGAACGATTTGAAGTGGATGGCGCCAACGCGGCGGCAGCGTTTCTCAAGCCGTACGGGCTGAGCGATGACGATATCGAACAAGTCTGGCTGTCGATTGCCCTGCACACCACGCCGGGCGTGCCCAAGCATCTGCGCCCGACCGTGGCACTGGTCACCGCTGGTGTGGAAATGGACGTGCTGGGCATGGACTACGCGGCGTTCAGCAGCACCCAGCGCGAAGCCGTGGTGCATGCACATCCACGCGGGGAAGGTTTCAAGGAATGCATCATCTGCGCGTTTGCCGACGGCTTGCGCCATCGTCCGCAGACCACGTTTGGCAACGTAAAGACCGACGTACTGGTGGATCAGGAGCCGGGGTTCAAGCCGATGAACTTCGTCGAGGTCATCCGCAAGTCCCCTTGGACTTCCTGAGCCCAGAAGCAAAAGATCGCAGCCCGCGGCAGCTCCTACATTGGAATGCAATCCCTGTAGGAGCTGCCGCAGGCTGCGATCTTTTTGCCTGTTAAGCTGCTTCCGGCGCAGGCGCGCGGCGTACGTCCGGTTGCTTCCACGAATCGGCAGCGCCTTCTTCGATGGCTTGCTGGATGGCTTTCTTGCGCGCTTCTTCGGCACGGCGGCTGAAGAACCACACCAGGAACGTCACCAGCGACACCGCCAGCAGAATCAGACTCGCCACGGCGTTGATCTCCGGCTTCACGCCCAGACGCACCGCCGAGAACACTTCCATCGGCAGGGTGGTCGAACCCGGCCCGGAAACGAAGCTCGCCAGCACCAGGTCGTCCAGCGACAGGGCAAACGACATCATGCCGCCCGCTGCCAGCGATGGCGCGATCATCGGGATGGTGATCAGGAAGAACACCTTCCACGGCCGTGCGCCGAGGTCCATCGCCGCTTCTTCGATCGACAGGTCCAGCTCGCGCAGACGCGCCGACACCACCACCGCCACATACGCCGCACAGAACGTCGTGTGGGCGATCCAGATGGTGACGATGCCACGTTCCTGCGGCCAGCCGATCATCTGCGCCATCGCCACGAACAGCAGCAACAGCGACAGACCGGTGATCACCTCCGGCATTACCAGCGGCGCGGTGACCAGGCCACCGAACAGCGTGCGGCCCTTGAAGTGGGTGATGCGGGTCAGCACGAAGGCCGCCAGCGTACCCAGCGCCACTGCGGCAACCGCGGTGTAGCAGGCGATTTCCAGCGAGCGCACCACCGAACCCATCAGTTGCGTGTTGTCGAGCAGGCCGACGTACCACTTGATCGACCAGCCGCCCCACACCGTCACCAGTTTCGAGGCATTGAACGAGTAGATCACCAGGATCAGCATCGGCGCGTAGATGAACAGCAGACCCAGTACCAGCATCAGGCTGGAGAAACGGAAGTTCTTCATTCTTTGCCCTCCATTTCCTTGGCCTGACTGCGGTTGAACAGGATGATCGGCACAATCAGGATCGCCAGCATCACCACCGCCAGGGCGGACGCCACCGGCCAGTCACGGTTGTTGAAGAACTCTTGCCAGAGCACTTTACCGATCATCAGGGTTTCCGGACCGCCGAGCAGTTCCGGGATCACGAATTCACCCACCACCGGGATGAATACCAGCATGCAGCCGGCAATGATCCCGTTCTTGGACAGCGGAATGGTGATTTTCCAGAAGCTGTTGAAGGTGCTCGAACCGAGGTCGGAGGCTGCTTCCAACAGGCTCTGATCATGCTTCACCAGGTTGGCGTACAGCGGCAGGATCATGAACGGCAGGTACGAATAGACCACGCCGATGTAAACAGCCAGGTTGGTGTTGAGGATCTGCAGCGGCTCATCGATGAAACCCATGCTCATCAGGAAGCCGTTGAGCAGACCGTTGTTGCTGAGGATGCCCATCCACGCGTAAACGCGGATCAGGATCGCGGTCCAGGTCGGCATCATGATCAGCAGCACCAGCACCGTCTGCAGCTCTTTACGGGCACTGGCGATGGCATAGGCCATCGGGTAGCCGATCAGCAGGCACAGCAGCGTGCTGAAGAACGCCATCTTCAGCGAGCCGAGGTAGGCGGCGATGTACAACTCGTCGCCACCCAGCATCGCGTAGTTGCCGAGGTTCAGCAGCAGTTGCAGCTTCTGCTCGGCGAAGGTGTAGATCTCGGTGTACGGCGGGATGGCCACGTCGGCTTCAGCGAAGCTGATCTTCAGGACGATGAAGAACGGCAGCATGAAGAACAGGAACAGCCAGATGAACGGAACCCCGATGACCAGTTGGCGGCCATTGGGAATTATTCGGTTGAGCCGTCGTTTGAACTTGCGCATGTTCATGAGCGAAGTACCACGCCGCTGTCGTCTTCCCACCACACGTAAACCTGATCGCCCCAGGTCGGACGCTGGCCGCGACGCTCGGCGTTGGCGACGAACGACTGCACCAGCTTGCCGCTCGGCAGTTCGACGTAGAACACCGAGTGGCCGCCGAGGTAGGCGATGTCATGCACCTTGCCGCTCGACCAGTTGTACTCGCAGGTCGGCATTTCGGCGGTGACCAGCAGCTTCTCCGGACGGATCGCGTAGGTGACCGACTTGTCCTGCACCGAAGTGCTGATGCCGTGGCCGACGTAGATCTGCCGGTCGAGGTCCTTGCAGGTAATAGTCGCGTGGCCTTCGGCGTCGTCGATCACTTCGCCTTCGAAGATGTTGACGTTACCGATGAATTCGCACACCAGACGGCTGGTCGGGGTTTCGTAGATGTCGATCGGGCTGCCGATCTGGGCGATCCAGCCCAGGTGCATGATCGCGATACGCTCGGCCATGGTCATGGCCTCTTCCTGGTCGTGGGTCACCATCACGCAAGTTACGCCAACGCGCTCGATGATCTCTACCAGCTCAAGCTGCATCTGCGAACGCAGTTTCTTGTCCAGGGCGCCCATCGGCTCGTCGAGCAGCAACAGCTTCGGCCGCTTGGCCAGCGAGCGCGCCAGCGCCACACGCTGACGCTGGCCGCCGGACAGTTGATGCGGCTTGCGCTTGGCGTACTGGCTCATCTGTACCAGCTTGAGCATCTCGGCCACACGCGCGTCGATCTCGGCGTTGGGGATCTTGTCCTGCTTGAGGCCGAAAGCGATGTTCTGCGCCACGGTCATGTGCGGGAACAGGGCGTACGACTGGAACATCATGTTGATCGGTCGCTCGTACGGCGGCATGTCGGTGATGTCGACGCCGTCGAGGAAAATGCGCCCCTCCGTGGGCCGTTCGAACCCTGCCAGCATCCGCAGCAGAGTGGATTTGCCCGATCCCGAACCGCCGAGCAGGGCGAAGATCTCGCCCTTCTTGATTTCCAGGGACACATCGTCCACGGCAATCGTCTCGTCGAACTTCTTCGTGACCCGGTCGATTTTGACCAACACCTGCTTAGGTGTCTGGTCGCCCTCGAGGGCTTTCTTATAGGCGCCGGAGGCAACTGCCATTTACGAAACTCCCAGAAAAAAACAGTGCAGTTCGCCCAGTGCGGACGAACCCAGGATATTTTGTGCCTTACTTGCCCGACTTGACCTTGGTCCAGCTACGGGTCATCAAACGTTGAATATTGGGCGGCAACTCGGTCGACACGTACGTCTTGTCGAGGACTGCTTGCGGTGGATAAACCGCTTCATCGGTGCGGATGGACTGTTCCATCAGCTTGTCCGAACCCGGGTTGGGGTTGGCGTAACCGACGTAATCACTGACCTGGGCGATAACCTCAGGTTTCAGCAAATAGTTGATGAAGGCGTGCGCTTCCTTGACGTTGGACGAGTCCTTCGGAATCGCCAGCATGTCGAACCACAGTGCGCCGCCCTCTTTCGGAATCGAGTAGGCGATGTTCACGCCCTTCTTGGCTTCCTCGGCACGGTGTTTGGCCTGGAAGATATCGCCGGAGAAGCCGATGGCTACGCAGATGTCGCCGTTGGCCAGATCACCGATGTACTTGGACGAATGGAAGTAGGTCACGTAAGGACGCACCGCGAGCAGCTTGTCGGTGGCTTTTTTGTAATCCTTGGGATCGGTGCTGTTGGCGTTCAGGCCCATGTAGTTGAGCACGGTCGGCATCATTTCATCCGCCGAGTCGAGGAACGCCACGCCGCAGCTGTGCAGCTTCTTGATGTTCTCCGGCTCGAACAGCACGCTCCAGGAATCGATCTTGTCGACACCGAGCACAGCCTTGACCTTGTCGACGTTGTAGCCGATGCCGTTGGTGCCCCACAGGTACGGCACGGCGTACTGGTTGCCCGGATCGTTCTGTTCCAGACGTTTGAGCAGCACCGGGTCGAGGTTCGAGTAGTTCGGCAGCTGTGACTTGTCGAGCTTCTGGAACGCGCCCGCCTTGATCTGCTTGCCGAGGAAGTGGTTCGACGGCACGACCACGTCGTAACCGGTACGCCCGGCCAGCAGCTTGCCTTCCAGGGTTTCGTTGGAATCGAACACGTCGTACACCGGTTTGATCCCGGTGGCTTTCTCGAAGTCGGCCAGGGTGGTCTCGCCGATGTAATCCGACCAGTTATAAATATGCACCGTACCGGCGGCCTGGGCTCCGACAGCGATCGTCAGGCCGGCAGTGGCCAGCAGGGCTTTGCGCAAAGAAGAAAAAATAGGCAAGTGGAGGTCCTCTAAATTAGTTGGGCCCAAGTTGCCCCGCGTTACATGACAGCCATGGCTGCCCGGCAACCAAACCGGCGCGCAACTTACCCTCGAAAAACCGTTCCTGCAAAACTTCCTGTCATTTAATTGATCCGCTGGGCGCCGTCGCGGCGACGACGGCCAGCGGTTGCTGCTTCAAACCGGCTTATTTACCGGATTTGATCTTGGTCCAGCTGCGGGTCAGATCACGCTGGGTAGCGGCCGGCAAATCGGCGATCGCATACAGCTTGGCCTGCACGTCGGCTGGCGGGTAGATGCCTGGATCAGAGGTAATGTCCTTGTTCACGTACTGGGTCGCTTCGGCGTTACCGTTAGGGAAGCGCACCGCGTTGGTGATCTCGGCCATCACTTTCGGTTGCAGCAGGTAGTTCATGAACTTGTAGGCGCCGTCGATGTTTTCCGCATCTTTCGGAATCGCGACCATGTCATAGAAGCTGCCAGCGCCTTCTTTCGGAATGGCATAGCTGACTTTGACCTTGTCACCGGCCTCGGCGGCACGGGACTTGGCCTGCTGCACGTCACCCGAGTAGCCGACCGCTACGCAGATGTTGCCGTTGGCCAGGTCCGAGATGTACTTGGAGGAGTGGAAGTAGGTGACCGAAGGACGAATCTTGAGGAACAGCTCTTCGGCTTTCTTGATGTCTTCTTTCTTCTGGCTGTCGGTTGGCAGACCCAGGTAGTGCAGCGCGACCGGGAGCATTTCGGTCGGCGAGTCGAGGAAGCTCACACCGCAGCCCTTGAGCTTGGCGATGTTCTCTGGCTTGAACAGAATGTCCCAGGAATCGATGGTGTCGACGCCCAGCGCAGCCTTGACCTTCTCCGGGTTGTAGCCGATGCCGATCGAGCCCCACATGTACGGGAAGGCGTGCTTGTTGTCCGGGTCACTGACCGAAACCGCCTTGAGCAGCGACTTGTTCAGGTTGCCGTAGTTGGACAGCTTGGACTTGTCCAGCTCCTGATAAACGCCAGCCTTGATCTGCTTGGCCAGGAAGTTGTTCGATGGCACAACCACGTCGTAACCGGACTTGCCCGCCAGCAGCTTGGCTTCCAGGGTTTCGTTGCTGTCGAACACGTCGTAGACGACTTTGATCCCCGACTCTTTCTCGAAGTTGGCGATGGTGTCTGGCGCAATGTAGTCGGACCAGTTGTAGACGTGCAGCACTTTGTCGTCCGCGTGAACCGCACCCGCCATCATGCCCGCCACGGACAGCGCGAGAAGAGTCTTGCCAGCAAGCTTTTTACCTAATGCCTTCATGCGTCATGCTCCAAATTTTTCTTTTTTGAACCACTTTGTTCAGCGGCCGAACCCGGACAACTGGAACCGCGGCTAGTCTGGCAAGATCGGAGGCGGTCTTTCAAGAAAAGGCCAACCTTTCTGACACCTTCGAGCGAGAGCGCCGCAGCTCCCCCGCTCAAAGCCTAGCACTCAGGCTTGCAATGCACTGAGGGTCAGGTCCAGACACTTGCGTGCCTTTGTAACCAGCTCATCGATCTCCGCCTTGCTGATCACCAGCGGCGGCGCAATGATCATGGTGTCGCCCACGGCGCGCATGATCAGGCCGTTATCGAAGCAGAACTGCCGGCAGATCATGCCCACACCCCGGCCTTCATAACGCTTGCGAGTGGCCTTGTCCTGCACCAGCTCGATCGCCCCCAGCAGGCCGACCCCGCGTACTTCGCCCACCAACGGGTGATCGTTGAGTTCGCGCAGACGTTTCTGCAAATACGGTGCCGTTTCGTTGTGCGCGTTCTCGATAATTTTCTCGTCGCGCAGAATCCGGATGTTTTCCAGTCCCACCGCTGCCGCCACCGGGTGCCCGGAGTAGGTGAAGCCGTGGTTGAAGTCGCCGCCTTCGTTGAGCACCTTCACCACGTCGTCGCGAACGATCAGGCCACCCATCGGGATATAACCGGAGGTCAAGCCTTTGGCGATGGTCATCATGTCCGGCTTCAGATCATAGAAATCCGAACCGAACCATTGGCCGGTACGACCGAATCCGCAGATCACTTCGTCCGCCACGAACAGGATGTCGTACTTGGCGAGGATTTCCTTGATGCGCGGCCAGTAGGTGTCGGGCGGAATGATCACGCCGCCGGCGCCCTGGATCGGCTCGGCAATAAAGGCACCGACGTTGTCAACGCCGACTTCGAGAATCTTCTCTTCAAGCTGATTGGCCGCCCAGATGCCGAACTCTTCCGGCGACATGTCGCCGCCCTCGGCGAACCAGTAAGGCTGCGCGATGTGGACGATGCCCGGAATCGGCAAGTCGCCCTGTTCGTGCATATACGTCATGCCACCCAGGCTCGCGCCGGCCACGGTGGAACCGTGATAACCGTTCTTGCGGCTGATGATGACTTTCTTGTTCGGCTGGCCCTTGATCGCCCAGTAGTGGCGGACCATGCGCAGCATGGTGTCGTTGCCTTCGGAACCGGAGCCGGTGAAGAACACGTGGTTCATGCCTTGTGGCGCCACGTCGGCAATGGCCTTGGCCAGTTCCAGTGCCGGCGGGTGCGCGGTCTGGAAGAACAGGTTGTAGTAAGGCAGCTCGCGCATCTGTTTGGCAGCCGCGTCAGCCAGCTCGTCGCGGCCATAACCGATCGCCACGCACCACAGACCCGCCATGCCATCGAGGATCTTGTTGCCCTCGCTGTCCCACAGGTACACGCCCTTGGCGTTGGTGATGATCCGTGGACCCTTCTCTTTCAGCTGCTTGAAATCGCTGAACGGGGCCAGGTGGTGATCGCTGCTCAGGGCTTGCCACTCACGGGTTTGCGGGTTGTTGCTGGTCATGCCAATTCTCCTTGTTATCGGTGAAGGCGCGGCTGCTGCCAGCCGCGCCCGGCGTATCAGACGGCGAAGAGCAGGTACTCACGCTCCCAGGAACTGATAACGCGCTTGAAGTTTTCGTGCTCGGCCCGCTTGACCGCGACGTAGCCGGTGATGAAGGTCTTGCCCAGGTATTTCTCGATGGTCGCGCTGTTTTCCATGCGCTCCAGTGCGTCCTCGATGGTCAGCGGCAGGCGCAGGTTGCGGCGTTCATAGCCACGACCGACCACCGGCGCGCTCGGGTTGAGACCCTCGACCATGCCGATGTAGCCGCACAGCAGGCTCGCGGCAATCGCCAGGTACGGGTTGGCGTCAGCGCCCGGCAGGCGGTTTTCCACGCGGCGGTTCTGCGGGCCGGCATCCGGGACACGCAGGCCCACGGTGCGGTTCTCTTCGCCCCACTCCACGTTCACCGGCGCCGAGGTGTCCGGCAGGAAGCGGCGGAACGAGTTGACGTTCGGTGCGAACAGCGGCAGCAATTCCGGGATGAGTTTCTGCAGGCCACCGATGTGGTGCAGGAACAGCTGGCTCATGGTCCCGTCTTCATTGGAGAACACGTTCTTGCCGGTCTCGATGTCGATGATGCTCTGGTGCAGGTGCATGGCACTGCCCGGCTCACCGGTCATTGGCTTGGCCATGAAGGTCGCGGCCACGTCGTGTTTGAGCGCCGCTTCGCGCATGGTGCGCTTGAACACCAGGATCTGGTCGGCCAGCGACAGTGCGTCGCCGTGACGGAAGTTGATTTCCATCTGCGCCGTGCCGTCTTCGTGGATCAGCGTGTCGAGGTCCAGCTCCTGCAGTTCGCACCAGTCGTAGACGTCTTCGAACAGCGGGTCGAATTCGTTCGCCGCTTCGATGGAGAACGACTGACGACCGATTTCCGGACGCCCGGAGCGGCCGATTGGCGGCTGCAACGGATAGTCAGGGTCGTCGCTGCGCTTGGTCAGGTAGAACTCCATTTCCGGCGCCACGATCGGCTGCCAGCCTTTGTCGGCGTAGAGTTTCAGGACTTTCTTGAGGACGTTGCGCGGCGACAGCTCGATCGGGTTGCCTTGCTTGTCGTAAGTGTCGTGGATCACCTGGGCAGTCGGCTCGATGGCCCATGGCACCAAGTACACGGCGTTCTGGTCGGGGCGGCAGATCATGTCGATGTCGGCCGGGTCGAGCAGTTCGTAATAGATGTCGTCTTCGACGTAGTCGCCGGTCACGGTCTGCAGCAATACGCTCTCTGGCAGGCGCATGCCCTTTTCGGCGATGAACTTGTTGGTCGGCGAGATCTTGCCCCGGGTGATACCGGTCAAGTCGCCGATCATGCATTCGACTTCTGTGATCTTGTGGTCTTTCAACCAATCGGTGAGCTGGTCGAGGTTGTTACTCATAAATGCCTCTGGGCTGAGTCTCCTGACATCGTGTCAGGCAAAGTTTGACGCCGTGGCGTCGCGTTAAAGGGGGCTTGCTTGCGCGCAGTGCCGGCTTACGCCTGGCACCGCGCATAGACAATGAAAGAGGAGCTTACCTGCCCTTTACGCTGGCGTTGCATTTCCTGTGCACATTCAAGGCGTGCAGAATCATGAGCACGGCTCGAAGAGCGGCACAGGCTTTGGGACTCAAAGAGATCTATATTGGAGGGGGACGCCATAAACAGGATGCTTTGCCGTACGTCCAGAATAACGGACGCTGCCATTCTGGCTGCTGCCGACGAGAACATCGTCGACAGACTGCGAGCCTTGCAGGCTGCGCCACGGAAGGATTTGTCGCCACTGATGTGTTGAGCATGCAGACCGGACTGTTGCGAGCAGTCGGTGATGCCGATTAACGGCAGGCGAGACATGAAGCACCCCGGTATTATTGCTGTTATGGGTTTGATCCGAGCTTAGCCTTGTTCATTTTTTTACACAACACCCCCGTAAAAAATACAACACGGCCTGCTCAAGCCTGCGGGTGCCAAGCGTCCCCAGCACAAAAAACTGCCCCGAAGTGCCCCATAAATGCCCTCGCGGCGCTTTTTTAGGGCAAAAAAGGCCTTGCTTGACTTCGGCATGCCGTTCGGGTTGACTGAAACCAGAAAAGATCAATGATTGATATTTTTAACAACAAAGGTGTTGCATCATGTCGGTACCCCCGCGTGCCGTTCAGCTTAACGAAGCGAACGCGTTCCTTAAGGAACATCCTGAGGTTCTGTACGTTGACCTTCTGATTGCGGATATGAATGGTGTGGTGCGCGGCAAGCGCATCGAACGCACCAGCCTCCACAAGGTTTACGAGAAAGGCATCAACCTGCCGGCCTCTCTATTTGCTCTGGATATCAATGGTTCTACGGTGGAAAGCACCGGCCTGGGTCTGGACATCGGCGACGCCGACCGGATCTGCTATCCAATCCCCGATACCCTGTGCAACGAGCCATGGCAGAAGCGCCCTACCGCGCAACTGTTGATGACCATGCACGAACTCGAAGGCGATCCGTTCTTCGCCGATCCGCGCGAAGTGCTCCGTCAAGTTGTTGCAAAGTTTGACGAGCTGGGATTGACCATCTGCGCCGCCTTCGAACTGGAGTTCTACCTGATCGACCAGGAGAACGTGAACGGCCGTCCACAGCCGCCACGCTCGCCGATCTCCGGCAAACGCCCGCACTCGACTCAGGTCTACCTGATCGACGACCTCGACGAATACGTCGACTGCCTCCAGGACATTCTGGAAGGCGCCAAAGAGCAAGGCATCCCGGCCGACGCCATTGTCAAGGAAAGTGCCCCGGCGCAGTTCGAAGTGAACCTGCACCACGTCGCCGACCCGATCAAGGCCTGCGACTACGCAGTCCTGCTCAAGCGTCTGATCAAGAACATCGCCTACGACCATGAAATGGACACCACCTTCATGGCCAAGCCTTACCCGGGCCAGGCAGGCAATGGTTTGCACGTCCACATTTCGATTCTTGATAAAGATGGCAAAAACATTTTTGCCAGCGAGGATCCCGAGCAGAACGCCGCGCTGCGTCACGCGATCGGCGGTGTGCTCGAGACCCTGCCGGCGCAGATGGCTTTCCTCTGCCCGAACGTCAACTCGTACCGTCGCTTCGGCGCGCAGTTCTATGTTCCGAACTCGCCGTGCTGGGGCCTGGACAACCGCACCGTGGCGATCCGCGTACCGACCGGCTCTGCCGATGCCGTGCGCATCGAACACCGCGTGGCCGGCGCCGACGCCAACCCGTACCTGCTGATGGCTTCGGTCCTGGCCGGTGTGCATCACGGTCTGGTGAACAAGATCGAGCCGGGCGCTCCGGTTGAAGGCAACAGCTACGAGCAGAACGAACAAAGCCTGCCGAACAACTTGCGCGATGCCCTGCGTGAGCTGGACGACAGCGAGGTGATGGCCAAGTACATCGATCCGAAATACATCGATATCTTCGTCGCCTGCAAAGAGAGCGAGCTGGAGGAGTTCGAACACTCCATCTCCGACCTCGAGTACAACTGGTACCTGCATACCGTGTAAACGGATGTCAGGCATAAAAAGCGCTGCCGGCTATTTCAGCCCGCAGCGCTTTTTTATGCCCGAACTTTATCCCTGTGGCGAGGGAGCTTGCTCCCGCTCGGCTGCGCAGCAGTCGTAAAACCAGCTGACCAGTTTTTCAGACACACCGGACCTTATAGTTTTGGGGCTGCTGCGCAACCCAGCGGGAGCAAGCTCCCTCGCCACAAGGACTGTGTTGCACTGGGGATGGGCGCTCCGCGTACAATGCCCGCTGCCCCGCAGGAGACTTCCATGACGCGTCCCGCCCCCGTCCGCAAACCCCGTGCCCGCAGTCAGGCGCGGATCGATTCGATACTCGACGCCGCGCGTACGCTGCTGGCCGCCGAGGGAGTGGCCAGCCTGTCGATCTACAGCGTGGCCGAACGCGCGCAGATTCCACCGTCCTCCGTGTACCACTTCTTCGCCAGCGTCCCAGCCCTGCTCGAAGCGCTGACCGCCGATGTGCACGCCGCTTTTCGCGCCTGCCTGCAAGCACCGATCGACCACGACGCCCTACGCGACTGGCGCGACCTGTCGCGGCTGGTCGAGGAGCGGATGCTGGAGATCTACGACGAGGACGCCGCCGCCCGCCAGCTGATCCTTGCCCAGCACGGCCTGACCGAAGTGACCCAGGCCGACCGGCAGCACGACATCGAACTGGGCGACCTGATGCACAAGCTGTTCGACCACCATTTCGAATTGCCGCGCCTGCCGAGCGATGTCGATGTGTTTGCCCTGGCAATGGAGCTGGGCGACCGCGTGTATGCGCGATCGGTGCAGCAGCACGGGCAGATCACGCCGCGCATGGCCGAGGAAGGGATGCGGGTGTTTGATGCCTATATCGGATTATACCTTCCGCCTTACCTGCCCAAAAGAATTCTCTAGCGTCTTTACCGGCCTGCTCGCGAAGGCCGCGCCGCAAACTTCAAGACAGACACAAAAAACCCCGAAGGGCTCACGCCCTCCGGGGTTTGTTTTTACTCACAGACTTACAACTTGGCGATCGACACCTCGGTAGATTTCACAAAGGCGATTACCTCACTGCCCACCGCCAGTTCCAGCTCCTTGACCGAACGGGTGGTGATCACCGAAGTGACGATGCCGGAGGCTGTCTGCACGTCGATTTCCGACAGCACGTCGCCGAGAACGATCTCCTTGATCGAGCCTTTGAACTGGTTGCGCACGTTGATGGCTTTGATAGTCATGGCTTTGATTCCTGTCGTTGATAAAGCTTGAGTTATTGCGCCCAACGCAATTGCGTAGGCAGGGGTGAAACAGGTTCCGGCTCCGGCGGCTCGCCGGGCAGGGACAGAACACGGTTGAGTACTTCGGTTTCCAGCGCCGCCAGTCGGTGCGAACCCCGCACTCGAGGGCGTGGCAGCTCCACTTGCAGATCGAGACCGACTTCGCCGTCCTCGATCAGAATCACCCGATCGGCAATCGCCACCGCTTCGCTGACGTCGTGGGTCACCAGCAGCACGGTGAAGCCGTGTTGCTGCCACAGGCGTTCGATCAGTTGCTGCATCTCGATCCGGGTCAGGGCGTCCAGCGCACCGAGCGGCTCGTCGAGCAGCAGCAGGCGCGGTTGATGGATCAACGCCCGGGCCAGAGCCACCCGCTGCTTCTGCCCGCCGGATAAAGCCGCCGGCCACTCGTTGGCACGATCCGCCAGACCGACCGCTTCCAGCGCTTGCAGAGCCTGCGGACGCCAGTTGCCCTTGAGGCCGAGGCCGACGTTGTCGATGATCTTTTTCCACGGCAGCAGCCGTGCTTCCTGAAACATCAGCCGGGTGTCTTCCCGCGCATCGTTCAGCGGTGCGGCGCCGGCCAGCAGGGCGCCGCCAGTCGGTTGATCGAGGCCGGCAAGCAAGCGCAGCAAGGTGCTCTTGCCGCAACCGCTACGCCCGACCACGGCGACGAATTGTCCCGCCGGGATGTGCAGGTCGATGTCGCGCAGCACTTGCCGCGCACCAAAGGTTTTCTGCAGGTTGCGCACCACCAGCGGTATCCCGCGCAGCAGGCGTGGAGGTTGTTGAGCGGTCATGCCGCACCTCCCTTGGCGACTTGATAAGCCGGATGCCAGCGCAGCCACACCCGCTCAAGTCCACGGGCGGCGAGGTCGGCAAGTTTGCCGAGCACCGCGTAAAGCAGGATCGCCAGCACCACCACGTCGGTCTGCAAAAACTCACGGGCATTCATTGCCAGATAGCCGATGCCGGAACTGGCCGAGATGGTTTCCGCAACGATCAGCGTCAGCCACATGAAGCCCAGCGCAAAACGCACACCGACCAGAATCGAAGGCAGCGCCCCCGGCAGAATCACCTGCCAGAACAGGCTGAAACCGCTCAAGCCGTAACTGCGCGCCATCTCCACCAGCGCCGGATCGACGTTGCGGATGCCGTGATAGGTATTGAGGTAGATCGGGAACAACGTGCCCAATGCCACCAGGAAAATCTTCGCCGACTCATCGATGCCGAACCACAGGATCACCAGCGGAATCAGCGCCAGGTGCGGCACGTTGCGGATCATCTGCACCGAGCTGTCGAGCAGGCGCTCGCCCCACTTCGACAGCCCGGTGATGATCCCCAGCACCAGACCGATGCTGCCACCGATGGTGAAGCCCAGCGCCGCACGCCAGCCACTGATCGCCAAGTGCGTCCAGATCTCGCCGCTGCGTACCAGACTGACGCCGGCCTCGATCACCGCCACCGGTGCCGGCAGGATCCGCGTCGACAACCAACCGGCCGACACCGACAACTGCCACACCGCCAGCAACAACACCGGCAACGCCCAGGGCGCGAGGCTGTGGATAATTTTCTTCATGGCCCGCCTCAGCTCTGCGACGCGGCTTTGGGAAGAATGTCGTTGGCGACCATCTCGCCGAACGGGCTGACATAGCCTGCACTTTTCGGCAGTTCCGGGCGCTCGATGTCGAGGTGCGGAAACAACAGTTCCGCGACGCGATACGACTCTTCCAGGTGTGGATAACCGGAGAAGATGAACGTGTCGATACCCAGATCCGCGTATTCCTTCACGCGCGCCGCGACGGTCGGACCGTCACCGACCAGCGCGGTCCCCGCACCACCGCGCACCAGACCGACGCCGGCCCACAGGTTCGGGCTGACTTCGAGGTTGTCGCGGCTGCCGCCATGCAGCGCGGCCATGCGTTGCTGGCCGACCGAGTCAAAGCGCGCCAGCGATGCCTGCGCACGCTTGATGGTGTCATCGTCCAGATGCGAGATCAGGCGATCGGCCGCTTGCCAGGCTTCGGCGTTGGTTTCACGGACGATCACATGAAGACGAATGCCGAAGCGCACGGTGCGTCCGAGCTTGGCGGCTTTGGCGCGCACCTGTTCGATCTTCTCGGCGACGGCTGCTGGCGGCTCGCCCCAGGTCAGGACCATTTCAACTTGTTCGGCTGCCAAGTCCTGCGCCGCTTCCGACGAACCGCCGAAGTACAGCGGCGGACGCGGTTGCTGGATCGGCGGATAGAGCAATTTCGCGCCCTTCACGCTGATGTGCTGGCCGTCGTAATCAACGGTTTCGCCTTCCAGCACGCGACGCCAGATCCGGGTGAATTCCACCGAGGCCTGATAGCGTTCTTCGTGGTTGAGAAACAGACCATCACCGGCCAACTCTTCCGGGTCGCCACCGGTCACCAGATTGAACAGCGCACGACCACCGGACAGACGATCCAGTGTGGCGGCCTGGCGCGCCGCAACCGTCGGGGAAATGATCCCGGGACGCAGGGCGACGAGGAATTTCAGACGCTGGGTCACCGGGATCAGCGATGCTGCCACCAGCCACGAGTCTTCGCAGGAGCGCCCGGTAGGGATCAGCACACCGCCAAAACCCAAACGATCCGCCGCTTGCGCGACCTGTTGCAGATAACCGTGGTCGACGGCGCGAGCGCCTTCGGCGGTGCCAAGGTAATGGCCGTCGCCGTGGGTAGGCAGGAACCAGAAGATATTAAGGCTCATGGAGTGGTCTCCTTGGGGATTCGAATTACTGCGCTTTAGCCACAGCGGCTGGTGGTGTCCAGATCACATCCTTGATGCTCAACGGCTTGGGAATCAGCTTGAGCTGGTAGAAGGTGTCGGCGATTTTCTGCTGCGCGGCGACCACTTCCGGGGTCAGGAACAGTGCGCCGTAGCCCTGGCGTTTCACCGAGGTCAGGGTGATGTCCGCCGGCAGACCGAGTAGTGGCGCAACCTGTTGGGTCACGTCTTCAGGGTTGGCTTTGGACCACTCGCCGACTGCGCGCACTTCTTCGACGAGGGTCTTGATCACCTCGGGATTTTTCTGCGCGTAAGGTTTGGTCGCGAGGTAGAACTGGTGGTTGTCGACGATGCCTTTGCCGTCACGCAGGGTGTGCGCTTGCAATTGTTTTTCGGCAGCGGCCTGGTACGGATCCCAGATGACCCAGGCGTCGACGCTGCCACGTTCGAACGCGGCGCGGGCATCGGCCGGCGGCAGGAATACGGTCTGGATGTCGGTGTATTTGAGGCCGGCATCTTCCAGTGCGCGCACCAGCAGGTAGTGCACGTTGGAGCCTTTGTTCAGGGCGACCTTCTTGCCCTTGAGATCGGCCACCGATTTGATCGGCGAGTCTTTCGGCACAAGGATCGCTTCGCTGTTCGGCGCTGGCGGTTCGTAGGCGACGTAGAGCAGATCGGCGCCGGCGGCCTGGGCGAACACCGGTGGGGTTTCGCCGGTGACGCCGAAGTCGATCGAGCCAACGTTCAGGCCTTCAAGCAGTTGCGGGCCACCGGGGAACTCGGTCCATTGCACGTCCACGCCTTGGGCGGCCAGACGTTTTTCCAGCGTGCCTTTGGCCTTGAGCAGCACCAGCGTGCCGTACTTCTGATAACCGATACGCAAGGTCTCGGCCTGAGCCTGGGTGATGGCGCCGAAGGACACAGCCGCAGCAAACAGAGCGACCAGACCACGACGCAAAAATACAGTGCGCATAGCGCTCTCCTTTTTGCTGTTGGGTTTTGGCTGCACCTGCTTAACCGTTAGCGGCTGAGTAAGGTGAGTTACATCAAGTTCTGGTGAGGCTTAAATGCTCCAGCGAGCACTCAATAAACGTTCGTTCAACAGGCCCGGCTCCAGCGGTTTCGGGCGGCGGGCCATGGCACTGACAAACTGGTCGAGCGCTTCATGCAGACGCTGCTCCAGCGCCGGTGCCAGTTGCGCCTGGGCACTGCCTTCGCCGTAAGCGATCTGGCTGTCTTCGGCAAAAATCCCTTGCAGCATTTCCTGGGCCTTCAATGCCGACAGCACTGGCTTGAGCGCGTAATCGACCACCAGCATGTGGGCGATGCTGCCGCCGGTGGCCATCGGCAGAACAATCTTGTGATTCAGGGCGCGTTCCGGCAGCAGGTCCAGCACGGTCTTCAGCGCGCCGGAAAACGACGCCTTGTAGACCGGGGTGGCGATCAGCAGACCGTCAGCGTTTTCAATCTGTGCCAGCAGGTCGAGCACCTTCGGGCTGTCGAAGCGGGCGTGGAGCAGGTCTTCGGCCGGGAAGTCCCGCACCTGATAACTCACCACTTCCACCCCCTGCTCCTGCAACCAGCGTTGCGAGCGCTCCAGCAACACTCCTGAGCGGGAGCGTTGGCTGGGACTGCCACCAAGTGAGACGACCAGCATTCAGACGATTCCTTGCGCTTTACAGGCGATTCGCAGGTTGCGATCTCGCTTCGATGGGAGTGACCTTACCAGCTGACTTATATATCCATAAATCATATTTATTCATTTGGTTATTCGTTTTACGAATATGCGATCTGTCATTTTCCAGCCGAAAAAAAAGGCCGTCGTAACGGCCGGAAATCCCCTGCTTTGTGGTTCTGTGTTGAAGGGACTGCCGCCATCGCGAGCAGGCTCACTCCTACAGAGGAATGCATTTCAAATGTAGGAGCGAGCCTGCTCGCGATGACGGTGGTGGCTACACCGCAAATCTCACTGATTCATTTATTCGGCTGCGGGGTCAGGCGCAGGTACGGTTTCACCGCGCGATAGCCTTTGGGAAAGCGTTTCTTGATCTCGTCTTCATCCTTGAGCGACGGCACGATCACCACCTCCTCACCGTCCTGCCAGTTGGCCGGGGTCGCCACTTTGTAGTTGTCGGTGAGTTGCAGCGAATCGATTACCCGCAGGATCTCGTGGAAGTTGCGCCCGGTGCTCGCCGGGTAGGTGATGGTCAGGCGGATCTTCTTGTTCGGATCGATCACGAACAGCGAACGCACGGTCAGCGTGTCGTTGGCGTTCGGGTGGATCAGGTCATAGAGGTCGGACACCTTGCGGTCGGCATCGGCCAGGATCGGGAAATTGACGATGGTGTTCTGGGTTTCGTTGATGTCTTCGATCCACTTGTGGTGCGAGTCCACCGGGTCGACCGACAGGGCGATGGCTTTGACGCCGCGCTTGGCGAACTCATCCTTGAGCTTGGCGGTGAAGCCCAGCTCGGTGGTGCACACCGGGGTGAAGTCCGCCGGGTGCGAGAACAGCACGCCCCAGCTATCGCCCAACCACTCGTGGAAACGAATCTTGCCGGCGCTGGAATCCTGTTCGAAGTCGGGGGCGATGTCGCCGAGTCTGAGGCTCATGGTGCTGCTCCTGATGAGTTGTTGGAGAACTCAACTGTAGCTCGTGATTCGCCATCATGAAAAAGAATAAATAAATAGATATCTAGAATCTAAAGGAATATTAAACATCGTTCACTGGACGCTCGCCGGCATCGCGACGAACATCGCCCTCAAGGTTCGAGAAGGCCTTGAGTAGCTGCAAAAGAGGGGAATTTCGGGAAGGGCTTACGGGGGTGAGCCTGACTCGAAAATGCAAAAGCCCCGTCCGGCACGGTGCCGGACGGGGCTTTTTTACATCAGCAGCTTGAGCGCGCTATTACAGCAGCGGGATCGAGTAGCTGACGATCAGGCGGTTTTCGTCCTGGTCGCGCTGACCTGGTACGTCATTGCGCCAGGTAGCGTTTTTCCACATGAAGCCCAGGTTTTTCGCCGGGCCTTCAGGAATCACGTAACCGACGGTCAGGTCGCGTTCCCACTCGGAAGCGCCAGTGCCGTTTTCACGACGGTTGGAGCCGACGGTGTCGATGTCGTCGCCACGCAGGTAGACCACACCGGCGGTCAGGCCAGGCAGGCCGACTTTGGCGAAGTCATACGAGTAGCGCGCCTGCCAGGTTTTCTCGCCGGCACGACCGAACTTCTGGATCTGCATGTCGGTGATGGTGTAGTTCGACGAACCGTCGCCTTGGTTCAGCCAAGGGAAGTCGGAGCTGCCGTTGGAAACCTGGTAGCCGCCACCGAAGGTGTGGCCTTCAACGGTGTACAGGAACAGGCCGCTGTACAGATTGTTGTCGATCGGGCCTTTGCCGCTGATGTTGCCGACGTAGTTACCGTTACCGAAGTAGGCTGCGGTGTTGCCATTGGCGCCGTCGTCGCTGCTGTGGAAGTAGCGGAAGTCAGACTTCAGCACGCCCGGGCCGATTGCCCAGTTGTGGACCAGACCCAGGAAGTGTTGCTTGTAGAAGTCTTCCAGGTTGCCGTAGTAGTACTGGGCAGTCAGGTCCTTGGTGATTTTGTAGTCACCACCGGCGTAGTAGAACTTGTTGCTGTTGGCAACACGAGCGTTCGCACCACCAACGGACAGGTTCTCGTTGTTGCTGGAGTTACGACCTTTCACTGCTTCGATCTGACCAGCGACCAGGGTCAGGTCCTTGATCTCGCCGGAAGTGATTTGGCCACCCTGCCAGGTTTGTGGCAGCAGACGACCATCGTTGGTCACGATGACCGGGTTCTTCGGCTGCAGGGTACCCAGCTTCAGTTCGGTCTGGGAGATCTTGGCCTTGGCGGTCAGGCCCAGGCTCGAGAAGTTATCAACAGCTTCGCCGTTGGACTTGCTCGGGAACACAGTGCCACCGTAGGAAGTCGAGGTTGCACCGTTGGTGCCGCCACCCGAATCCAGACGCACGCCCAGCAGGCCGATGGCGTCGATACCGAAGCCGACGGTACCTTGGGTGTAACCGGAGATGAAACGCAGATCGAAGCCTTGGCCCCATTCTTCGTTTTTGTTCTGCGCGCCGGCTGCTTTGGTGCCGGAGTCACGGTTATCAGTATTGATGTAGAAGTTACGCAGCCCCAAAGTAGCTTTGCTGTCTTCGATGAAACCGGCGGCGCCTGCCTGCTGCGCCAAAACCCCTACGGCCACAGCCAGGGCCAAGGTGGACTTGTTCATGTAAAGCTCCTCTCGTTTCTAATTCTTGTGTTCCTGGCCCGGGGTCTGATGCCCTGGATCCTAAGATGCGCGATTAGCGCCAGACCGTGACTGACAAGTCAATCGTAACCTTGTGTGTCTACGACCAAGGTCTAATCGCAGTGATTTGGTCCGTGCAGAGTAAAGATTTCCTGATAAACCCAAAAAGAATTTATTCATTCTTTTTCATACCATTTCGGAATATGGCCAGTATCGTGCCACCTCCGCCGGGAAACAGCGTATCGGCGACTAAGCTCATTCCTAAATGGTATTTGTTAGCCTTTTTTTATATCGATTAGCTTTGGCGCAACCCCGATTCGTCAAACCCTATCGAAAAGGCGACGCCATGATGGCCAAACGCGCACTATCTAGTCAATTTGTTACAGTTTGTGTATCAGCACTGATTTCTTTTTCCGCCCATGCCGCCAACCTCACCGTCGGCTATCAAACCGGTATCGACCCGAGCAAAGTGCCTCAGGCCGACGGCGTCTACGAGAAGACCATTGGCGAGAAAATCGACTGGCGTCGCTTCAACAGCGGCCCGGAAGTTGTGACAGCCATCGCATCGGGCGATGTGCAGATCGGCAATCTCGGCTCCAGCCCTTTGGCAGCAGCCGCTTCGCGCAATCTGCCGATTGTGGCATTCATTGTTTCGGCACAGATCAATGCCGCCGAAGCCTTGGTGGTGCGCAATGGCAGCGGCATCAATACCCCGCAGGATCTGGTCGGCAAGACCATTGCCACGCCCTTCGTTTCGACTTCCCACTACAGTCTGCTCGGCGCACTCAAGCACTGGGGCCTGGACACCAGCAAAGTCAAAGTGGTGAACCTGCAGCCTGCGGAAATCGCGGCGGCGTGGAAGCGCGGCGACATCGACGGTGCATTTGTCTGGTCGCCGGCGCTCGGCGAAATCCGCAAGACTGGCAAGACCCTGACCGACGCCGCACAAGTCGGCCAGTGGGGCGCGCCAACCTTCGAAGTCTGGGTCGCCCGTAAAGACTATGCCGAGAAGCACCCTGAAGTGGTGGCCAAATTTGCCAAGGTCACGCTAGACGCGTTTGCCGATTACGCCAGCCATATAGACAGCTGGACGGCCGACTCGGCGCCGGTGCAGAAAATCGCCAAATTGACCGGTGCCAATGCCGCCGACGTACCGGAGCTGCTGGCCGGTTCGGCCTTCCCGGATGCCAAGGCACAGCAAACCACCGCGCTGCTGGACGGCGGCACGGCCAAGGCGATTGGTGAGACGGCGAAGTTTTTGAAGGAACAGGGCAAGGTTGAGACGGTGTTGCCGGACTATTCGCCGTACGTCAGCGCGAAATTCATCACTGAATAAAGATCCAGATGTGGCGAGGGAGCTTGCTCCCGCTGGGCTGCGAAGCGGCCCTAAACCGGTGTTTGCCGGAATTGGGAGTCCTTCGGCCTCCAGCGGGAGCAAGCTCCCTCGCCACAAAAAGTCCCTCGCTAATCTTCAGAGGGTTTTTTCGAAGATCTTCGAGTTGCGTTGATAGTTGTACAGCGAGGCCCTTGCCGCCGGCAGGCGCTCGACGCTGCTCGGTTCGAAGCCGCGCTCGCGGAACCAGTGCGCGGTGCGGGTGGTGAGAACGAACAGGGTTTTCAGCCCTTGTGCCCGCGCACGAGTCTCGATGCGCTCCAGCAGTTCATCGCCGCGACCGCCGTGGCGATACTCCGGGTTCACCGCCAGACACGCCAGCTCCCCGGCATCCGAATCGGCAATCTGATACAGCGCCGCACAGGCGATGATCATGCCTTCACGCTCGACCACGCTGAACTGCTCGATCTCGCGCTCCAGCACTTCACGCGAGCGACGCACCAGAATCCCCTGCTCTTCCAGCGGACTGATCAGGTCGAGCAAGCCACCGACGTCTTCAATCGCCGCCTCGCGCACCAGCTCGAATTGCTCCTGAGCCACCAGCGTACCGCCACCATCCCGGGTGAACAGCTCAGTCAGCAACGCGCCGTCTTCGGCGTAACTGACGATATGACTGCGCGCAACACCGCCACGGCAAGCCTCGGCAGCGGCATCCAGCAGTTCCGCTTGATAGTTGCTGCTGCCCAGACGCTGCAAATGCGCCGGTACTTGTTGTGGGCGCAGTTCGCGCACCAGTTTGCCGTTCTCGTCAATCAGACCGAGGTCGGCGCCGAACAGCAGCAGTTTGTCTGCGCCCAGGTCGATGGCGGCGCGGGTGGCGACGTCTTCGCAGGCGAGGTTGAAGATTTCCCCGGTCGGCGAATAGCCCAGCGGCGACAGCAGCACGATGGAGCGCTCGTCGAGCAGGCGATTGATGCCTTTGCGGTCGACCCGGCGCACTTCGCCGGTGTGGTGATAGTCGACGCCTTCCAGCACGCCGATCGGCCGCGCGGTCACGAGGTTGCCGCTGGCCACCCGCAAGCGCGAGCCCTGCATCGGCGATGAAGCCATGTCCATCGACAGGCGTGCTTCGATCGCGATGCGCAATTGACCGACCGCGTCGATCACGCACTCCAGTGTCGCCGCGTCGGTGATGCGCATGCCGTGGTGGTAGTGCGGGGTCAGGCCGCGGGCGGCGAGACGGGTTTCAATCTGCGGACGCGAACCATGGACCAGCACCAGACGCACGCCGAGGCTGTGCAGCAGCACCAGATCGTGGACGATATTGCCAAAGTTCGGATGCTCAACGCCGTCGCCGGGCAGCATGACGACGAAGGTGCAATCGCGGTGAGCATTGATGTAAGGGGACGCATGGCGAAGCCAGTTGACGTATTCGGGCATGAACCTGGGCCTGTAATAAATAGCAGCCGGAAAAAAGGGCGAAACGGAAAACGCACAGCGGGCTGATGGTTATCGTCGGAACAGGCTTGGCGACACGCGCGCTCTCCTCATGAATACGGGTTGGGGTGCTGGCAATTTACAGCGTTTGGTCAGGCAAAACACAGTCCCTTGTAGGAGTGAGCCTGCTCGCGATAGCGCAGTGTCAGTCAATATCTTCGGTGACTGGTTCACCGCTATCGCGAGCAGGCTCACTCCTACAAAGGGGGCATCATCGTTCGTCAGTCGTGAGGCAGTAATGTTCAATCAACTGCCGTAATACCTGCACGGTAGGCTGCAAACGTGACATTTCAAGGTATTCACCGGGCTGATGCGCACAGGCGATGTCGCCGGGGCCGAGCACGATGGTCTCGCAGCCAAGGCGCTGAAGATAAGGCGCTTCGGTGCCAAACGCTACTGCTTCGGCGCTGTGACCGGTGAGCTTTTCGGCGATGCGCACCAATTCGGCGTCTTCGGCCTGCTCGAATGGCGGCACTTCCGGGAACAACGGCTTGTAATCGATCTTCACCTGATGCCGCTCGGCCACCGGGTTGAGCTTGCGCAGAATCTCCGCACGCAGGACTTTCGGGTCCATGCCCGGCAACGGACGCAGGTCGAACTCCAGCGAACACTGGCCGCAGATCCGATTCGGGTTGTCGCCACCATGAATACAGCCGAAATTCATCGTCGGCTGCGGCACGCTGAACTGCGGGTTGTTGAATTCGCGCTGCCACAGCAGGCGCAAACCACGCAGCTCGCCGATGGCATCGTGCATCGCCTCAAGAGCGCTGTGCCCCAGGCGCGGATCCGACGAGTGGCCGCTCTGCCCGAGGATGTCGATGCGTTCCATCATGATGCCTTTGTGCATGCGGATCGGCTTGAGCCCGGTTGGCTCGCCGATCACTGCCGCTCGCCCGATGGGACGCCCGGCCTCGGCCAGCGCCCGGGCACCGGACATCGAGCTTTCTTCATCGCAGGTGGCGAGGATCAACAAAGGTTGCTTGAACGGTTGATCGAGCAGCGGCTGCACGGCCTCGATGATCAGGGCGAAAAAACCCTTCATGTCGCAGCTGCCCAAGCCGACCCAGCGGCCATCGACTTCAGTGAGTTTCAGCGGATCGGTCTGCCACAGGGCATCGTCATACGGCACTGTGTCGCTGTGCCCGGCCAGCACCAGGCCGCCGGGGCCGCTGCCAAAACTGGCGAGCAGGTTGAATTTCCCGGGGCTGACCTGCTGGATGTCGCAACTGAAACCCAGGTCACCGAGCCATCCGGCGAGCAAATCGATCACCGCCCGGTTGGATTGATCCAGGCTCGGTTGGGTGCAACTGACCGACGGTGCGGCGATCAGTGCAGCGAACTGGTCTTGCATGGACGGCAAAGGCATCGCTGACTCCAACTCCCGATTTGAAGTCCATCATAGAGCCATCCGGCGCCAGGAATAAACCGCCGCAGGGCGTAGGACGGATCAGTCCTGTACACTGCACGGCCTTGGCAGCCACACATTCCCCCGGCTGCGCTCCCGATCCTGGATTTTCCGGCCATGCAAAAAGAAACCGAAATCAAACTCCGCGTCAGCCGCGAAACCCTCGCGGCCCTGCGCGAGCACCCGTTACTGAAAAAACGCAACAAAAATGGCTGGGAACGCCGTGAGTTGATGAACCAGTACTTCGACACCCCAGAGCGCGATCTGGCCCAGGCCAAAGTCGCCCTGCGCCTGCGCAAGGACGGTGACGAAGTGATTCAGACCCTCAAGACCCGCGGTCAGAGCGTTGCCGGTCTGTCCGAGCGTAACGAGTACGACTGGAAATTGCCCAAAGCCAAGCTCGACGTGAAGAAACTCGACGGCGAATGCTGGCCCGAGTCGCTGGCCGAGCTGGACAAGAAAACCCTGAAGCCGATCTTCACCACCGATTTCGTCCGCGAGCGCGCGGAAATCGCCTGGGGTCGCGGCAAGGCCAAAGTGGTGATCGAAGCCGCACTGGACCTCGGTCACGTGGTGGTCGGCAAACAGAAAGAAGAAATCTGCGAACTGGAACTGGAACTGCGCGAAGGCGAGCCGGCCGCGCTGCTGGAACTGGCCGCCGAACTGGCCGAAACCCTGGCACTGATGCCGTGCGACATCAGCAAGGCCGAACGCGGCTACCGTCTGTACGACGCCAACAGCTACTCGCTGAGCCTGCCAGCGCCGCAACTGACTCCGGAAACCCAACTCGACGACGCCTTCGCCGCGCTCGGCTGGCATCTGCTTGGCAGCAGTCAGCGTCTGGCTGAACAGTACCGTTTCAACGGCCACTGGCGCCTGCTGCTGGACTGGGTTGAAAACCTCGCGGAAATGCGCGCCCTGCTCAGCAGCCTCGGTCAGGCCGCACCGCGTCCGGCGACGCACGATTTGCGCGTGGCGCTGGATGCACTGCTTGAAGACTGGCGCCCGCTGGTGCAGGTCGGCATCGAAGACGAAGACGTACGCAAGGCGGCGCCGGAGCAATTCCTCGAAGAACTGGAAGACCCGCGCTGGGGCCTGTTCTCGCTGACCGCGTCGCGCTGGCTGTTGGCCCGCGCCTGGACCGCCGAGCGCAACACCCGTGGCAATCGCCAGGGCGCCGCGCAGTTGCACAGCTGGTTGCCACGTCTGCTGGGCGAAGAAGCCACGTCCCTGCAATTGCAGCGCTATCAGCAGCAGCCGGAAGATCTGGCCGAGCAACTGCCGCGCATCGAACGCATCCAGGTCTGGCTGCACCACGCGCGTAACGTGCTGGAAATCCCGGAAATGGATCGCCTGTACGGCGAGCTGAACAAACTGGCGCAACTGGCCAACGAGCCGACAATCACTGACGAACTGCTTGATGCCCGCAAGCAGCAGGCAATTGCGGTTTACCAGAACCGTGCCTGGAAAATGCTGCTGCGCATGTAATGCTCAGTAATACCTGAACACTGTGGCGAGGGAGCTTGCTCCCGCTGGAGGCCGAAGGACTCCCAACTCCTGCAATTGCAGATTTGGGGGCCGCTTCGCAGCCCAGCGGGAGCAAGCTCCCTCGCCACAAAGGCCATCCGCGCTAGACCGGGAGGCTGGTTGTGGACTTGATTTCGGAAAGTGCCACAATCGAGTTCACTTCCTGAATCCCCGGCACCAGCGACAGCTTCTCGAAGAAGAATCGCTCATACGCCTCGATGTCCGCCGCGACAATGCGCAACAGAAAGTCCACCGCGCCCATCAACACATAACACTCCAGCACTTCCGGAAAGCCGCGAATCGCCTCGGTGAATTCGGTGAAGTTCGAACGCCCATGGGCGTTGAGTTTGATCTCGGCGAAGATCTGCGTGTTCAGGCCGATCTTCTTGCGATCGAGCAAGGTCACCTGGCCACGAATGATCCCCTCCTCCTTCATCCGCTGAATCCGCCGCCAGCACGGCGATTGCGACAAACCCACCTGCTCGGCGATCTGCGCGCTGGACAGCGAAGCGTCCTCTTGCAGCAGGGCGAGGATCTTGCGGTCGTAGGCGTCCAGCTCGCTGTGCATAGAAAAACCTCAAATATAAGATAGTGCGAATTGATCTGGTCGATCACTCGCCAATAACACTGATCTTAGCCAAGAAATGCCCGGCGACGAATGTAAAAATTTCTCCAGTGATTTTGGAGACTCGCCATGCCACACCTTGAAGCCGTGAACAGCACCCCGACCCGCGCCGACGTCTGGAACGTCAACAACGCCCATTGCCTGGCGCAGTATCAGATTCTTGCCGAGGCGGAACCGGATCTGTTGGTGCGCGTGTTGAACCTGTTTGCCCTGCAGTTCCTCACGCCGGAGCAGGTCAGCGTGCAGCGGCTCGACGACCTGCTGTCGATCGACATGGTCATGGGTGGCCTGAGCTGGCATCGCGCCCAGGTGATCGCAGAAAAACTTCGTAACCTGATCAGCGTGTGCTCGGTACATCTGCAAAATGCCGACGCGGCGTGGGATGCGCCCGCGCAAGCGGCTGGCTGACAAATCCGGCAACGGCTTTGTCGGGTAGTGGCCCAACGGTCTGCGGGGCCACGACTATCCTTTGCGAACAGTCGTTCAAAAGGAGCCCGCATGTCCGTTCAACTCGCCACTCAGGACCGCTGGCTGGATCTCAACGATGTGTTGCGTGAGCTGGTCGCCCAGGGCTTCATCAGCCAGGACTCGGCGGAGCAGGCGCTCAACGCCCGGCGCCGCCACGCGACCCAAGGCCAGCAGCATCCGCTGGAGTTCATCGCCAGCCAGCAACTGGACGACCTCAGCCGCCCGGGCAAACACCTGGACCTGGAGAGCCTGACCCTGTGGCTGGCGCAGCAGGCCGGCCAGCCGTATCTGCGCATCGATCCATTGAAGATCAACGTCGCGGCGATCACTCCGCTGATGTCCTACGCCTTTGCCCAGCGCCACAAGATTCTCGCGGTGGCGGTCGACCGCGACGCGGTGGTCGTGGCCAGCGCCCAGCCCTATGTCACCGCTTGGGAGGCCGACCTGACCCATGTGCTGAAGCTGCCGATCAAACGGGTCGTCGCCAATCCGGTGGACATCCAGCGTTTCAGCGTCGAGTTCTTCCGCCTCGCCAAATCGGTCAGCGGCGCCAACAGCGCCGATCAGCAAAGCGGCAACCTCGGCAACTTCGAACAACTGCTCAACCTCGGCGCCAGCGATCAGGAGCCGGACGCCAACGATGCGCACATCGTCAACATCGTCGACTGGCTGTTCCAGTACGCCTTCCAGCAGCGCGCCAGCGATATCCACATCGAACCGCGCCGCGAACAGGGCACCGTGCGTTTTCGCATCGACGGCGTGCTGCACAACGTCTATCAGTTTCCGCCGCAGGTGACGATGGCGATTGTCAGCCGCCTGAAAAGCCTCGGCCGGATGAACGTCGCCGAGAAGCGCAAACCCCAGGACGGCCGGGTCAAGACCAAGACCCCGGACGGCGGCGAGGTGGAGCTGCGGCTGTCAACGCTGCCCACCGCGTTCGGCGAAAAAATGGTCATGCGGATTTTCGACCCGGAAGTGCTGCTCAAGGACTTCGATCAGCTCGGCTTTTCCGCCGACGACCTGCGCCGCTGGCAGGACATGACCCGCCAGCCCAACGGCATCATTCTGGTCACCGGGCCGACCGGTTCAGGCAAGACCACCACGCTGTACACCACGCTGAAGAAGCTGGCGACGCCGGAGATCAACCTCTGCACCATCGAGGACCCGATCGAAATGGTCGAGCCGGCGTTCAACCAGATGCAGGTGCAGCACAACATCGACCTGAGTTTCGCCGCCGGGGTGCGCGCGCTGATGCGACAGGACCCGGACATCATCATGATCGGCGAGATCCGCGATCTCGAGACCGCCGAAATGGCGATCCAGGCCGCGCTCACCGGACATCTGGTGCTGTCGACTCTGCACACCAACGACGCCCCCAGCGCGATCAGCCGGTTGCTCGAACTCGGTGTGCCGCACTACCTGATCAAGGCCACCGTGCTCGGGGTCATGGCCCAGCGACTGGTGCGCACCCTGTGCCCGCACTGCAAGGCGCCGCTGACGCTGGAAGAAGAAGACTGGCAAACCCTGACCCGCCCTTGGCAGGCGCCGCTGCCGGGCAACGCGCAACGGGCGATCGGCTGCCTGGAGTGTCGCGACACCGGTTATCGCGGACGCGCCGGGGTCTACGAAATCATGCAACTGAGCGACAGCCTCAAAGCCCTCATCACGCCGGACACCGACCTCACCGCCATCCGCCGGCAAGCCTTCAAGGAAGGCATGCGCAGCCTGCGCCTGTCGGGTGCGCAGAAAGTCGCGGCGGGGCTGACTACCCTTGAAGAAGTGCTGCGGGTGACACCGCAGAGCGAGCAGAAATAGGCCACTACGGAACCGGATCGGGGAAATCGCAATCCAACGCCGTAGTTAACCCCCAGGAGTCATCTCATCATGCGTCTCAAACTTGCTGTCGCCACCCTTGCCTTGCTGTCCCTTCCCGTTGGTTCAGCGATGGCCGACAGCTTTTGGCGTAACGTCATTTCGTCCGGCGCCACCACCGGTTCGACCTACCTGACCTTCAAGGATCACAAGCTGATCGTCGCCGCACAGGACGATGCCGGCAGCTTCGTTGCCAGCGATGGCGGCATCCGTGGGCCATACCTGGAAGCAGCCATGCAGAAAGTCCGCGCCGACAACCCGGGCCTGCAGGCCACGGACATGGAACTGGCGAATGCGATTCTGGCGAAGAACGCAGTGGCATCCGAGTAAAAAAATCAAAAGATCGCAGCCTTCGGCAGCTCCTACACTGATCCCTGTAGGAGCTGCCGAAGGCTGCGATCTTTTGCTCTTCAGCGGTACTCGTCCACCGGGACGCAGGCGCAGAACAGATTGCGATCCCCATAAACGTTATCCACCCGATTCACCGCCGGCCAGTATTTATGCGCCTTGGTGTGCGCATCCGGGGTGATGCCCTGCTCAATGCTGTAAGGCCGCTCCCAGACCCCGGTGACGTCCGCCAGGGTATGCGGTGCACGCTTGAGCGGGTTGTCTTCCGCCGGCCAGTTGCCGTTCTGCACTTCGGTGATTTCTGCGCGGATGCTCAGCATGGCGCCGATGAAGCGGTCCAGCTCGGCCTTGGACTCGCTTTCGGTCGGCTCGACCATCAACGTCCCCGGCACCGGGAATGACATGGTCGGTGCGTGGAAGCCGTAGTCCATCAGACGTTTGGCGACGTCCTCTTCGCTGATCCCGGTCTGCGCCTTCAACGGCCGCAGATCGAGAATGCATTCATGGGCCACCCGCCCGTTGCGCCCGGTGTAGAGCACCGGGAATGCGCCGGATAAATGCTGGGCCAGGTAGTTCGCCGCAAGGATCGCCACTTCGCTGGCATCCGCCAGTTGCGGCCCCATCATGGCGATGTACATCCAGCTGATCGGCAAAATGCTCGCGCTGCCCCAGGGTGCCGCACTGACGGCGCCGTTCTGCGGCAACGGGCCGTCGATTGGCACCACCGGGTGATTGGCAACGAACGGCGCCAGATGCGCACGAATGCCGATCGGCCCCATGCCCGGCCCGCCGCCGCCATGGGGAATGCAAAAGGTCTTGTGCAGGTTCATGTGCGACACGTCGGCGCCGATGTCCGCTGGCCGCGTCAATCCGACCTGCGCATTGAGGTTGGCGCCATCCATGTAAACCTGCCCGCCGTGCTTGTGGATAACCTCGCAGATCTCGCCGATGCCCTCCTCGTAAACGCCGTGGGTCGATGGATAAGTCGCCATCAGGCATGACAACTTGTCCCCTGCCTCGGCGGCCTTGGCTTTCAGGTCATCCAGATCGACGTTGCCGGCCTCGTCGCACTCGACAATCACCACGCGCATCCCGGCCATCTGCGCCGAAGCCGGGTTGGTGCCGTGGGCCGAGGACGGAATCAGGCAAATGTCCCGCGCGCCTTGTTGCCGGCTCTCGTGATATTTGCGAATCGCCAGCAGCCCGGCGTACTCGCCCTGGGCTCCGGAGTTGGGTTGCATGCAGATCGCATCGAACCCGGTGATCGCGCACAACCAGCGCTCCAGTTCCTCGATCATCAAGGTGTAACCGACCGCCTGCTCCCGAGGCGCGAACGGGTGCAGGTTGGCGAACTGCGGCCAGGTGATCGGGATCATTTCGCTGGTGGCGTTGAGTTTCATGGTGCAGGAGCCCAGCGGGATCATCGACTGGTTCAGCGCCAGGTCCTTGTTCTCCAATTGCTTGAGGTAACGCAGCATCTCGGTTTCGCTGTGATGCGCGTTGAACACCGGATGGCGCAGGTACGGCGTGTTTCGCTGCAGGTGCTCGGGAATGCCTGGAACCAGCGTTTCTGCATCCAATTCGTCGATGTTCAACCCATGATCGGCGCCGAGCAGCACATCGAACAGTTTGGCGACCGTGCGTTCATCGCACGTCTCGTCGAGGCTCAAGCCCACTCTGCCACGGCCAAGAATCCGCAGGTTGATCTGCGCGGCCTTGGCGCTGTCGATGATCGCGCTCTGCGCGCCGCCGACGTCGAGGGTCAGGGTGTCGAAAAACTGCTGGTTAACCCGCTGAAGGCCATGGCGCTCAAGGCCTGCCGCCAGAATGCAGGTCATCCGGTGCACCCGCTGGGCGATCCGTTTCAAACCTTCCGGGCCGTGATATACCGCGTAGAAACTGGCGATATTCGCCAACAGCACCTGCGCGGTGCAGATGTTCGAGTTGGCCTTCTCCCGGCGGATGTGTTGCTCGCGGGTTTGCAGGGCCATGCGCAACGCGACGTTGCCGCGCGCGTCTTTCGACACGCCGATGATCCGCCCAGGGATCGCTCGTTTGTATTCGTCGCGGCTGGCAAAGAACGCCGCGTGCGGGCCGCCGTAGCCCATCGGTACGCCAAAGCGCTGGGACGAGCCGAACACCACGTCCGCACCCAGCTCCCCTGGCGGCGTCAGCAACAACAGGCTCAGCAGGTCCGTCGCCACACAGGCCAGCGCCTGCTGCGCGTGCAACTGATCGATGACCGGACGCAGATCACGGATCTCGCCGTGGGTGTCGGGATACTGCAGCAGTGCGCCGAACACTTGATGCTGCTTCAAGTTGTCCACAGCGTCGATGATCAGCTCAAAACCGAAACCTTCCGCGCGGGTCCGCACCACGGAAAGGGTCTGCGGATGGCAGTTTTCGTCGACGAAAAACAGATTGCTCTTCGACTTCGCCACACGTTTGGCCAGCGCCATGGCTTCCGCGGCGGCGGTGGCTTCGTCGAGCAACGAGGCGTTGGCCAGTTCAAGGCCGGTGAGGTCGATGGTCAGTTGCTGGAAATTCAGCAGTGCTTCGAGACGGCCTTGGGCGATCTCCGGTTGATACGGGGTGTACGCGGTGTACCAGCCGGGATTTTCCAGCACGTTGCGCAGGATGACCGTCGGAGTGAGCGTGCCGTGGTAGCCCATGCCGATCAGGCTGGTCCACACCTGATTCTGTTCGGCATAGCCGCGCAATTTGGCGAGCGCCGCCTGTTCGTCGAGGGCCGGCGGCAGGTCCAGCGCCCGGTTCAGGCGAATGCCCGGCGGCACCGTCTGTTCGATCAGTTCGACCCGGCTGCCGAGGCCGAGGCTGTCGAGCATCGCCTGCTGTTCGGCGGCGTCGGGGCCCAAATGGCGACGCAGGAAGGCTTCGCGGTCGCGTAACTGGCTCAAGGATGGCAACTGGGACATGACGGGCTCTCTCTTGACTGGCGCTCGGCGTCAATGCAACACGGTCAAACCAGCATAGCAGCCGATACCGACGCGCACGGCTTGGCGGCACAGGGCGTTCCGGGGCATGCTGTAACGCCTGCATCAGGCGTCCAACTTCCGGATGATCGAATCCTCATGAGCCAACTGCCGTTCCTGCCGTTTTCCAAACCCGTCATTGATGAAGCCACGATTGCCGCCGTCGGCGATGTGCTGCGCTCCGGCTGGATCACCAGCGGGCCCAAGGTCCAGGCCTTTGAAGCACAGCTGTCGGAATACTTCGGCGGGCGCCCGGTGCGCACGTTCAACTCCGGCACCTGCACCATGGAAATCGCGCTGCGCATCGCCGGCATCGGCCCGGGTGACGAGGTCATCACCACGCCGATTTCCTGGGTTGCCACCGCCAACGTGATCCTTGAAGTCGGCGCCACCCCGGTGTTCGCCGACATCGACCCGGTGACTCGCAACATTGATCTGGACCAGCTGGAAGCGGCGATCACCCCACGTACCAAAGCGGTGATTCCGGTGTACCTCGCCGGCCTGCCGGTGGACGTGGATCGGCTGTACGCCATCGCGCGCAAACACAACTTGCGGATTGTCGAAGACGCCGCTCAGGCCCTGGGCTCAAGCTGGAACGGCCAGCGCATCGGCGCCACCGGCGACTTCGTGTCGTTCAGCTTTCAAGCCAACAAAAACGTGACCTGTTCCGAGGGCGGCTGCCTGGTGCTGAACACCCCGGAAGAAGCGCGGCTGGCAGAGAAGTACCGTCTGCAAGGCGTGACCCGCAACGGTTTCGACGGCCTGGATGTCGACGTACTCGGTGGCAAGTTCAACATGACCGACATCGCCGCGACCATCGGCCTGGGACAGTTTGCCCACATCGAAGCGCTGACCGCCCATCGCCAGGAACTGGCCCGTCACTACTTCAAATGTTTTGGCGATGACTTTGAAGCGAGCTATGGCGCGCAACTGCCGCCAGCGGACTTCACCAACAGCAACTGGCACCTGTTCCAACTGGTACTGCCGGAGCGCAAGGATGGTTTGCCGGCGCGGGCCACGTTCATGGAGCAGATGCAGGCACACGGCATCGGCATCGGCTATCACTACCCGCCGATCCATTTGCTGAGCCTGTACCGCGAGCGCGGGTTCAAGGAAGGGATGTTGCCGGTAGCCGAGCGCGTTGGACGCTTGATCGTGTCGCTGCCGATGTTCACCACCATGAGCAAGGACGATGTCGAGCGTGCGGTGGCGGCGGTGAAAGCCGTATTGAAGCCCTGATGAATATAGGAGCTGCCGCAGGCTGCGATCTTTTGACTTTGCCCTTGAAGACAAGAGCAAAAGATCGCAGCCTTCGGCAGCGACTATAGGGAGCGAGGATTATTCGCCGATGGCAGCCTTGTAGGCGGCGGCGTCGAGCAGCTTGTCCAGGTCAGCAGCGTTGGCTGGCTTGAGCTTGAAGATCCATGCACCGTACGGGTCGGAGTTCAGCAGTTCCGGCGAACCGCTCAGCTCTTCGTTGACGGCGATCACTTCACCGGCAATCGGCGAGTAGATGTCGGAAGCGGCTTTCACCGACTCGACCACACCGGCCTGGTCTTCAGCCGCAAATTTGTTACCCACTTCAGTCAACTCGACGAACACCACATCGCCCAGCGCTTCCTGCGCGTGATCGCTGATGCCCACGGTAACGGTGCCGTCGGCTTCCAGACGTGCCCACTCATGACTTTCGGCAAAACGCAGTTCAGCGGGGATATTGCTCATGCTCGGTGTCCTCAAGAAATTGTCAGCGGTCATGCCCGCCGGAAAAGGTTAGATCAAGGTTTTGCCGTGGCGCACGAAGGTCGGTTTGACCACTCGAACCGGGTACCACTTGCCACGGATTTCCACTTCGGCGCGGTCGGCTGTGGCCATCGGTACACGCGCCAGGGCAATCGATTTGCTTAGCGTAGGAGAGAAACTACCACTGGTGATCTCTCCTTCGCCAACATCGGCGATACGAACCACCTGATGGGCGCGTAAAACACCGCGTTCCTCAAGCACCAGGCCCACCAGTTTGTGCGCAACGCCGGCGGCTTTTTCCGCTTCCAGCGCCGCCCGCCCGATGAACTGTCGCGAGGCCGGTTCCCAGGCAATGCTCCAGGCCATATTGGACGCCAGCGGCGAGACATCTTGATGAATGTCCTGGCCGTAGAGGTTCATCCCGGCTTCCACCCGCAACGTGTCACGGGCGCCGAGGCCGATCGGCGAAATACCGGCGCCTACCAGATCGTTGAAGAATCCCGGGGCCTGATCGGCCGGCAAGGCGATTTCCAGACCGTCCTCACCGGTGTAGCCGGTGCGCGCAATGAACCAGTCGCCATCGACTTCGGCTTCGAACGGTTTGAGATGATGGATCAGTGCAGCGCGGGACTGGGTCACCAGCTCGGCAATCTTGTGCCGGGCCTGCGGGCCTTGAATAGCCAGCATCGCCAGCTCGGTGCGCTCGTGCAATTTCACGTCGAATCCGGCCAGTTGCACCTGCATCCAGGCCAGATCCTGATCGCGGGTGGAGGCGTTGACCACCAGCCGATAACGGTCTTCGAGGCGATAGACGATCATGTCGTCGACGATGCCGCCACGCTCGTTGAGCATCGTGCTGTAGAGCGCGCGGCCGGGGCGATGCAGGCGCTCGACGTCATTGGCCAGCAAATGCTGCAGCCAGGCCTTGGCCTGAGCACCGGTGACATCGATCACGGTCATGTGGGATACATCGAAAACCCCGCAATCGCGACGCACCTCGTGGTGTTCCTCGACCTGCGAGCCGTAATGCAGTGGCATGTCCCAACCGCCAAAATCGACCATCTTCGCGCCGAGGGCGAGATGCAGGTCATACAGAGGCGTACGCTGTCCCATGGGTTTCTCCTTCCGGGCGTGGCGAAGGTGCGGACAGCCGCTGTACGGGGTGAAAGCCGCGAAATAGAAGGCTTTCAGCCGATTTCAGCGAACGGGTCTGTCAGACGAACCGCACCGAATGCCGCGCATTGTAGCCGCATGATTCAGGACTCACTACTAAGTGTTTCGATGCGCCGAGCGGCGGATCAGGCCGATGACCGGCAATAAACCGACCAACACCAGGGTCAGCGCCGGCAGCGACGCCCGCGCCCACTCGCCCTCGCTGGTCATTTCAAAGATCCGCACGGCCAGCGTGTCCCAGCCAAACGGGCGCATCAGCAGGGTCGCGGGCATTTCCTTGAGTACATCGACGAACACCAGCAACGCCGCGCTCAACGTGCCGGGCAGCAACAGCGGCAGATACACTTTGAAAAACAGTCGCGGCCCACTGACACCCAGGCTACGTGCCGCTTCGGGCAAAGACGGCCGTATACGCGCCAGACTGTTTTCCAGCGGCCCGTAGGCCACCGCAATAAAGCGCACCAGATAGGCCATCAGCAATGCCGCCAGGCTGCCGAGCAGCAGTGGTTTGCCGGCGCCCCCGAGCCAGCCGGACAAGGGGATCACCAGTTCGCGATCCAGATAACTGAACGCCAGCATGATCGACACCGCCAGCACCGAGCCCGGCAAGGCATAACCGAGATTGGCCAGGCTGACACCGGAACGGATCGCCCGGGTCGGCGCCAGCCGTCGGGCGAAGGCCAGCAGCAACGCGACGCTGACGGTGATCAGCGCCGCCATGCCGCCCAGGTAGAGTGTGTGCAGAATCAGCCCGGCGTAACGTTCATCGAGATCGAAGCGCCCACGCTGCCAGAACCACACGATCAGTTGCAGCAGCGGAATCACGAACGCAAAGGCAAACACCAACGAGCACCAGCCCGTCGCCGCGAATGCCTTGAACCCGCGCAGGTGATACAGCGCCTTGACCCGTGGTCGCTCGTTGCTCGCCCGGTTGGCGCCGCGCGCACGCCGTTCGCCATACAGCACCAGCATCACCACCAGCAGCAACAGGCTCGCCAGTTGCGCCGCGCTGGGCAGGCTGAAGAAGCCGTACCAGGTCTTGTAGATCGCGGTGGTGAAGGTGTCGAAGTTGAACACCGACACCGCGCCGAAATCCGCCAAAGTCTCCATCAGCGCCAGCGCCACACCCGCACCGATGGCCGGACGCGCCATCGGCAACGCTACACGCCAGAACGCCTGCCACGGCGATTGGCCGAGTACTCGCGCGGCTTCCATCAGGCCTTTGCCCTGCGCGAGAAACGCCGTGCGCGCCAGCAGGTAGACGTAGGGATAGAACACCAGCACCAGCACCACAATCACCCCGCCCGTGGAGCGCACTCGCGGCAGGCGCAGGCCGCTGCCGAACCACTCGCGCAACAGGGTTTGCACCGGGCCGGCGAAGTCCAGCAGGCCAACGAAGACGAACGCCAGCACATAGGCCGGGATGGCAAACGGCAGCATCAGCGCCCAGTCGAGCCAGCGTCGCCCGGGAAATTCGCAGAGGCTGGTCAGCCAGGCCAGGCTGACACCGAGCAGCGTTACACCGACGCCGACACCGACCACCAGGGTCAACGTATTGCCCAACAGACGCGGCATCTGGGTTTCCCACAGGTGCGACCAGATCTGCTGATCGATGGTTTGCCACGACAGCAGCAGGACACTCAGGGGCAACAGCACCAGCGCGGCAATGGCGAAGACGATGGGGTACCAGCGGCGTTGGGCGGGGTGGGCCAAGGTGGTTCTCTAGAAGTGGGCCAACGCCCATTCGACGTTGACCACATTTTGTGGCGAGGGAGCTTGCTCCCGCTCGGCTGCGAAGCAGTCGCAGGAGATTACCAGATCAATTCATGCCAGACGCAGGGGCGCCACAGGGCTGCTTCGCGCCCCAGCGGGAGCAAGCTCCCTCGCCACAATGGTCAATACGATTACAGCCTCAGTTCCAGCCCGCCCGATCCATCATGCGGATCGCTTCAGCCTGACGCTTGCCCGCCACTTCCACCGGCAAGGTGTCCGCCACGAACTGGCCCCAGGCCGCCACTTCTTCCGAAGGCTTCACCGCCGGGTTGGCCGGGAATTCCTGGTTCACGTCAGCAAAGATCTTCTGCGCTTCAGGCGTGGTCATCCACTCCACCAGCGCTTTGGCCGCTTCCGGGTGCGGTGCATGTTTGGTCAGGCCGATGCCCGACAGGTTCACGTGCACGCCGCGATCCGCCTGGTTCGGCCAGAATAGTTTCACCGGCAGCTCCGGCTTCTGCTTGTGCAGGCGACCGTAGTAGTAGGTGTTGACGATGCCGACATCGCACTGCCCGGCATTGATCGCTTCCAGCACCGCGACGTCGTCGGAGAACACGTCGGTGGACAGGTTGTTGACCCAGCCCTTGAGAATCTTCTCGGTCTTTTCGGCACCGTGAACTTCGATCATGGTCGCGGTCAGCGATTGGTTGTAGACCTTCTTCGCCGTGCGCAGGCACAGGCGCCCTTCCCAGTTCTTGTCGGCCAGCGCTTCGTAGGTGGTCAGCTCGCCCGGTTTCACCCGCTCGGTGGAATAGGCGATGGTCCGCGCGCGCAGGCTCAGGCCGGTCCAGGCGTGAGTGGACGAGCGGTATTGCGCGGGAATGTTGCTGTCGATGGTTTTCGAGGTGAACGGCTGCAGGATGCCCATCTGTTCGGCCTGCCAGAGGTTGCCTGCGTCGACGGTGAGCAGCAGGTCGGCAGTGGCGTTCTCGCCTTCGGCCTTGATCCGCTGCATCAGCGGCGCTTCCTTGTCGGTGATGAACTTGATCTTCACCCCGGTTTTCGCGGTGTAAGCGTCGAACACCGGTTTGATCAGCTCATCGATACGCGAGGAGTAGACCACCACCTCGTCGGCGGCCTGGACGGTGGTGCTGCCGATCAGGGTCAGGGCCAGGGCGGTCAGGAGACGCTTGGGTGCCAACATGGGAGTGATCTCTCGGTCGGAAAATGTGGGCCAAATGATAAGGACTCACATTTAGCTTCTCAATCGATCACTTTTCCAAGGAGTTACCAGATGTTGCATGACCTCCAAATTGCTGGCCTCTGTGGCGAGGGAGCTTGCTCCCGCTGGAGGCCGAAGGACTCCCGTTTCGGCCAGCACCGAATTTGGGGCCGCTTCGCAGCCCAGCGGGAGCAAGCTCCCTCGCCACAAATAAATAGGTGCCTTCAGGGTTTGGCAAGGGCCGGAAGATCCCCGGTCAACCCGAGAGCTTCACGCACGAAAAGAGCTTTGGCCTCCGGCATCTGCTCCACCAGCTTCAACCCGGCATTGCGCAGCCAGCGCACCGGCAGCGGGTCGGCCTGGAACAGGCGCTCGAAGCCTTCCATCGCCGCCATCAGCGCCAGGTTGTGCGGCATGCGCCGACGCTCGTAGCGGCTCAGCACCTTCACGTCTGCCAAGCGTTCGCCACGCTCCGCCGCTTGCAACAGCACTTCTGCCAGCACCGCCGCATCGAGGAAACCGAGGTTCACCCCCTGCCCGGCCAACGGGTGAATGGTGTGCGCCGCATCGCCAATCAACGCCAGGCCTTCAGCTACGTAGCGCTTGGCATGCCGTTGACGCAGCGGCACGCACAGCCGTGGATCGGCACTGATGACGTCGCCCAGGCAACCTTCGAACGCCCGCTCCAGCTCACGGCAGAACGTCGCGTCATCCAGTGCCATCAGGCGCTCGGCTTCACTCGGCGTGGTCGACCAGACGATCGAGCACCAGTCCTGCTGGCCGTCACGCTCCAGCGGCAGGAATGCCAACGGTCCGTGATCGGTGAAACGCTGCCAGGCGGTCATGCGGTGCGGCTTGCTGCTGCGCACGCTGGTGACGATGGCGTGATGCAGGTAATCCCATTCGCGGGTGGCGACGCCGGTCAGGCGACGCACCGCCGAATTGGCACCGTCGGCGGCGATCACCAGCGGCGCGCGCAATTTGCGACCATCGGCCAGGGTCAGCAACCAGTCGTCACCGGAGCGGCGCATCTGCTCCAGTCGCGCATTGGCCAGCATGCCCAGATCGCAGTCGTGCAAACGATCGAGCAAGGCATCCTGCACCACACGGTTTTCGACGATATGCCCCAGCACCTCAGCGTGTACGCTGCTTGCCGAGAAGTGAATCTGGCCGGTGCCGCTGCCGTCCCACACGTGCATGTCGGTGTAGGGACTGCTGCGCCGTTTGGCGATGCCGTCCCACACGCCGAGGCGTTCGAGGATTCGCTGGCTGGCCGCCGACAGGGCGCTGACCCGCGGCTCGAACGGCGCGGTCGCGTCGAACGGTTTGACGCTCAGCGGGCTGCCGTCGAGCAGCAGCACTTCCAGGCCGCTGTCCTGCAACGCCAACGCGAGGGCGCTGCCGACCATTCCGGCTCCGACAATCAGCAGATCTGCGCGCATTTCCATGCTTTAAGCCTGTCTCGCTTGCGGCTTGAGCCGCACGTAAAGGGTTTTACCGACCCGCGCCACCAGATTGCCGGCGCCGTCATGAATGTCGACCTGCAACTGCGGCAGGTATTTCTCGCCATTGGCGGTCTGCCGGCGAATCTCGGCGAGCAGTGTCTCGTCGATCGTGAAGCGGGCGAACACCGGGCCTTTGCCCGGCGCGATGAAATCGATGTCGGCAGCCTTGTCCCAAACGATGTAGCGCGAGCCAAGGTTTTCCATGAGCATCAGCATGAAGAACGGATCGACCATCGAATACAGACTGCCGCCAAACTGCGTGCCGACGTAGTTGCGGTTGTACCAGCCCAGCCCCATCGACACCTGAACGTCGCGGAAATCATCGCTGATATGCCGAACCCGAACACCGGCGCCAAGATACGGCGGGTAGAACGTCATCACCCAGCGCATCAATCGTGCTTTACCGAATTTGCCGGTCAACCACTTAAGCATCCGGTCGTGTTCCCAAACCCATGGCCTGACGGGCAAACCAGCGCTTGGCCGGCGGCAACAGATCGAGACCGAGCAAACCTATGTTGCGGCCCAGTGACACCAATGGCTGCGTGCTGCCGAACAGCCGCGTGACCTGATCGGAAAAACCGACGGTGAGGTCCTGATCGAGACGCTGACGCTCGCGATAAGCCTGCAACGTGGCGAAGTCGCCCAGCGGCTTTTCACTGGACAACAACGCAGCGGCCAATGCGTCGGCATCCCGCAGCGACAGGTTGAAACCCTGCCCGGCAATCGGGTGCAAGCTGTGGGCGGCGTTGCCGAGCACCGCCAGATGCGAACGCACTTGCTCCTCGGCCTCGACCAGCGACAGCGGATACAGATGCCGCGCGCCGACCTGTTTCAAGGTGCCGAGACGGTAGCCGAACACGCCTTGCAGCTCGCTAAGGAAATCGCGCTCGCTCAAGTCTGCCAAACGCTGCGCGTCCATGCCCAGACGGGTCCAGACCAGCGCGCAACGATTATCCGGCAGCGGCAGCAAAGCCATCGGCCCTTCGTCGGTGAAGCGCTCGAAGGCCATGCCGTTGTGCGCTTCGCTCGGGGTGATGTTGGCGATCAGCGCGCTCTGGTTGTACGGACGCTTGCGCACGTTGATACCCAACTGCTCGCGCAGACCGGAACGGCCGCCATCAGCGAGCACCGCCAGATCACACTCAACGGTGGTTTCATCGTTGAGGGTCAGGCGATAGCCATCGGACAGCGGTTCCATGCGCGTGACTTCCGCCGGGCAGCGCCAGCTGATCACGTCTTTATCCAGGTGTTGCCACAGGCACTGGCCGAGCCAGGCGTTTTCCACCACGTAGCCGAGTGCCGGCACGCCCTCTTCCATCGCCGACAGACGTGCGGTGGAGAAGCGGCCACGGTCGGAGACGTGGATCTGTTTGATCGGCTCGGCGCGTCGGGAAATTTCCTGCCACACGCCCAAGCGCTGATAGATCTGCCGCGAGCCGAAGGATAGCGCCGACGAACGGGCGTCGTAGCTCGGCTGCCAGCTGTCGCCGGGGGCGAACGGTTCGATCAGGACGATTTTCCAACCGCGGGCCTTGGCCCCGGCCTGTAAGGCCAACGCCAGACTCGCGCCGACCAGGCCGCCGCCGATGATTGCCAGATTGACTCGACTCATGCCGCGTGTGTCCGTGCTTGCGCCATCAGCGCTTCGATCTCGGCGACGGTTTTCGGTACGCCGCTGGTCAGGATTTCACAACCGGTCTTGGTCACTACCACGTCATCCTCGATGCGCACGCCGATGCCGCGCCATTTCTTCGCTACGTTCTGGTTGTCCGGGGCAATGTAGATGCCCGGCTCCACGGTCAGCGCCATGCCGACCTCCAGCACGCGCCATTCGCCGCCGACCTTGTATTCGCCGACGTCGTGTACATCCATGCCCAGCCAGTGGCCGGCACGGTGCATGTAAAACGCTTTATAGGCTTCAGTCGCGATCAACTCGTCGACCTCGCCTTGCAGGATCCCGAGCTTGACCAGGCCGGTGGTAATGACCCGGACCGTGGCTTCGTGGGCCTGATTCCAGTTTTTGTTCGGGGCGATTTCAGCGAAGGCGGCTTCCTGCGAGGCCAGCACCAACTCGTAAATCGCTTTCTGCTCGGGCGAAAATTTGCCGTTGACCGGCCAGGTGCGCGTGATGTCGCTGGCGTAGCAGTCGATTTCGCAACCGGCATCGATCAACACCAGATCGCCGTCCTTGAGCAGTGCGTCATTCTGCTGGTAATGCAGGATGCAGCTGTTGCGCCCGGCGGCGACGATCGAACCGTAGGCCGGCATCTTCGCCCCGCCCTTGCGAAACTCGTAATCCAGCTCGGCTTCCAGGCTGTATTCGTACAACCCCGGCCGACTGGCCTGCATCGCCCGGATATGCGCCTGAGCGGAAATCCGCGCAGCTTCGCGCATCACTTTCACTTCCGCCGCCGATTTATACAGGCGCATGTCGTGCAGCAGGTGATCCAGGGCAACGAATTCGTTCGGTGGCTGAGCGCCGAGGTGCGCCTTGGAGCGGATCACGTTGATCCAGTCCATCAGGTGCCGATCGAACTCCGGGTTGCTGCCCATCGCCGAATACACCCGGTCACGGCCTTCGATCAGGCCCGGGAGGATGTCGTCGATATCGGTAATCGGAAAGGCGTCGTCAGCACCGTAATCACGGATCGCGCCTTCCTGCCCTGCGCGCAGGCCGTCCCACAGTTCGCGTTCGGCATTGCGCTCACGGCAGAACAGCACGTACTCGCCATGCTCGCGCCCCGGCATCAAGACGATGACGGCTTGCGGCTCGGGGAATCCGCTGAGGTACTGGAAGTCGCTGTCCTGACGGTAGACGTGCTCGACATCACGGTTGCGAATGGCAACCGCGGCGGCAGGCAGAATCGCGATGCTGTTGGGTTCCATCTGCGCCATCAGGGCCTTGCGGCGACGGCTGTATTCCGCTTTGGGGATATGGGTCATGGGCAGATGGCTTTCCCTGGCACGCGATTAATGCAGCGACGGCTTGGCGGCTGGCGGCACGTCGGCTTTCTTGGTTTCCGAGAACAGCAGCAGCGGCGCAACGCGCAGGTACTCCATGACTTCCATGTAGTCGGTTTCGCCGTCTTCGGATTCTTCCAGGGCGTCTTGCACCTGGGAAATAGCTGCCAGATCCTGCAGCACTTCGGTGGCTTCAGTGCTGAGCATGCTGCTGTCACGGCAGTTCAGACCGAAACCGCTGAGGAAGCCCTGGCACCATTGGCCCAGTGCAGCGGCGCGGTCGGCCAGCGGTGCGTCATCGGTCGGCAGCAACAGGACAACGGTAACGTCGTCGCCGGTCAGTTCGCCTTTGACCATTTCCTGCAGGCCGATCAGGGCGTTGCGGACGTTGTCCTGGAGGTCGCCTTCGAGCAGTTCGGCGGCGTCGATCAGCCAGCCTTCGTTATCGAAGCCGGCGCCGGCGCAGCTGCGGCCGAGCAGCAGGCCATGCAGTTCGGCAGGCGAGACGTTGTGGCCGCTGGCAGTCAGCAGGGTGGCAAAGGCTTGGTACGGGGAATTCGCAATGGTCATGGGCAGCTAGGCGCCAGACGGCGCTATGTCTAGAATGAAGGCCTTGTATCCTACATCGACAGACTCGCCAAGACTATTAAAGGCTGTCCGCCAGCTAACCCATCAGACAGTGAACCCAATGGAAGACAACGACCTGCAAGCGCTGATGGCCAGACTCGAACTGCTGATTGGCCGAGTCGAGCAACTTAAGAGTCAAAACGCACTCTTACTAGCTCAGGAAAAGACCTGGCGCGAGGAACGCGCTCACCTCATTGAAAAAAACGAAATCGCCCGGCGTAAGGTCGAATCGATGATTTCGCGCCTCAAGGCCCTGGAGCAAGACTCATGAGTTCAAGCAATAGCGTTACCGTGCAGATCCTCGACAAAGAATATTCGATCATCTGCCCGCAGGAAGAACGCAGCAATCTGGTCAGTGCCGCACGCTACCTGGATGGCAAGATGCGCGAGATCCGCAGCAGCGGCAAAGTCATCGGTGCCGACCGTATCGCCGTAATGGCCGCGCTGAACATCACCCACGACCTCTTGCACAAAGAAGAGCGCCCGGACATCCAGGCCAGCGGTTCGACCCGTGAACAGGTGCGCGACTTGCTCGATCGTGTCGATCTGGTGCTCGCGACCGATCCGGACGTCACCAAGGGCTGATTCAACTGGCCGCTTGAGGTATACTCGCGGCACTCCCTGGGGTGCTTGCCAGTTGACGATGTCCCTGAGCCGATTCGCACTACCCTGGAAGTTGCACGTTGGGCTGGTGTGCATGTCCGCCAGACGGAAAGCCTTAAAGTCTACTGCATCTTCCACCTTGAACTTTCGGGTTCAAGGGCTAAGTTGACAGCGGTTCATCCGGGGAGCCTGATTCGAATCCGATGCCGGTTTTTGCCGGCATCGGATTTTTTATGCGTGCGTTTTCGCCCTCAACTGCCGAAGCCGAACCATGACCGAACCTGCGCTGCTGCCCCGCCCGCAACTCCGTCGCCTGCTGCGCAAGGCGCGCCGCGCGCTCACGCCGAGCGAGCAACGCCAGGCCGCCAAAGGCCTGTTCCGCCAACTGGCGCAAGACCCGCACTTTCGCCGGGCGCGACACCTCTCCCTGTATCTGCCCACCGACGGTGAAATCGATCCGCGCCTGTTGCTGCGCGAAGCCCAGCGTCGCGGCAAGGCCACTTATCTGCCGGTGCTCAGCGCCTGGCCGCGCACCAAAATGGTCTTTCAGCGTATTCGCCCTGGTGACAAGCTCAAGCCCAATCGCTTCCGCATTCTCGAACCACGGGCCAATCTTGCCCATCAGCGCAAGATCTGGGCGCTGGATCTGGTGTTGTTGCCATTGGTGGGGTTTGACGACGTCGGTGGACGCCTGGGGATGGGCGGCGGTTTCTACGACCGCAGCCTGGCGTACCTGGCCCGGCGCAAAAACTGGCGCAAGCCGACGCTGTTGGGGCTGGCCCATGAATGTCAGAAGGTCGAACGCTTGGCGCAGGCAAGCTGGGACGTACCGTTGCAGGGCACGGTGACGGACAAGGCGTGGTATTTCGCAGAATAGACGCCGCGCAGATCAGCGGCGTCGCAAGGCAGTTTCAGCGTTTGAAAGCGGTCGACTGTTGAACCTGTTGCGCGACTTCTATCGGAGCATCGGTCTTGCTCGTCCACAGACTTTGCGCATAGCCGGTGGTCACGACGCCCAGGCCGAACAAAATAACCAAAGTCCATAGCAAATCCGGTTTGCGTTTCATCGATTGCCCCCCTCAAGGCAGATCATCACGATGACAGCAGCGGTTCCGTTCGTAGCCGTGCAGCAGCGTCAAGCTTTAAAGGCCGGCATTTTGCGACAACGTGAACCTCGGCGCAAACGCTGACGTCAACCGACCGTCGGTTTGTCATAAAATTGCCCGACAACCTGCCCAACGACCGCTTGAGGAGCACAAGACATGGCCTATTGGCTGATGAAATCCGAGCCCGATGAACTCTCGATCAAAGGCCTGGAGAAACTCGGCACAGCGCGCTGGGACGGGGTTCGCAACTATCAGGCGCGCAATTTCCTGCGGGCGATGGCGGTGGGGGATGAGTTCTTTTTCTACCATTCCAGCTGCCCGGAGCCGGGGATTGCCGGAATCGGCAAGATTATTCAGGCGGCGTACCCGGATCCCACCGCACTGGAGCCGGAAAGCCATTACTTCGACCCGAAGGCCACGCCAGAAAAAAACGCCTGGAGCGCAATTGATGTGGCGCACGTCGAGACGTTTGCCCGGGTGTTGAAGCTTGATTATCTGAAGCAGCAGACCGCACTGGCCGACATGCCGCTGGTGCAAAAAGGCAGTCGTCTGTCGGTGATGCCCGTGACGGCCGAACAGTGGGCCGCGGTGCTCGGCTTGCGCTGAGAACTCCCCGGTCACGGTTTTTACCGGCAAAAAGGGGCTAGGCTTGGCGCTCATTTGATTGATATCAAGCGAATGGAACGCTTGAACAGTCAGACTGGACGCCACAGCCGCAGGATGCCCCCATGTCGACGCACAGCCGCTCTTCCCTTTTATACGCCGGTTCGCTTCTGGTGCTGCTCGCCGCTGCTGGCGGATTCGGTTACTGGCTGTCGGTCAGCAGCCGTCTGGTCGAAGGACTGTCGATGGGCAACGGGCGCCTGGAAGCCACCGAAGTGCAGATCGCCAGCAAGACGCCCGGGCGCCTGGCCGAGGTGCTGGTGGATGAAGGCGACAAGGTCAACAAGGGCCAACTGCTCGCCCGCATGGACACCCGTACCCTCGAAGCCCAGCGGAATCAGGCCGAAGCCGAAGTCTTGCGCGCCCGGGAAAACCTCAACGCCGCCCAGGCCAATGTGCAATTGCGCCAGAGCGAACTGCTGCTGGCCCAGCAGGAACTCGGGCGCTCGCAATCACTGTTCAAACACGGTTACGTCAGCGCCCAGATCATCGATCAATTGCAGTCGCGCATTGGCACCGGCAACGCCGCGGTGACGGCGGCCCGCGCCCAGGTCTCGGCCGTCAGTGCGGCGATCGGTGCGGCGCAGGCCCAGGTCGCGCAGCTGACCAGCGAGATCGACGACAGCCAGTTGCGCGCGCCGATTGACGGGGTGATCCAGTTGCGCATGGCCGAACCCGGCGAAGTGCTGGGGGCCGGTGGCCGGGTGTTGCTGCTGATCGATCCCAACGACCAGTACATGAACCTCTACCTCTCAGCTTCTGTGGCCGGACGCCTGACAGTGGGCGACGAGGCGCGGGTGCTGCTCGATGCCCTGCCCGACAAGCCGTTGCCGGCGAAGATCAGTTTCGTCGCCGGCAAATCGCAGTTCACCCCCAAAGAAGTCGAGACCCGCGACGAGCGGCAAAAACTGGTGTTCCGCGTCAAGCTGCGCCTGACCCAGCCCAGCGCCGTACCGCAGGCCAAACCGGGCATGCCCGGCGCGGGTTATGTACGCACGGCGCCGATTGCCTGGCCGGCCAATTTGCAATGAGCAGCCTCGCGGTTCAGGCGAACGCTATCGCGCACCGCTACGGCAAACAGCAAGCGCTGAGCAATATCACCTTCAGCCTGCCTGCCGGCACCCGTTGCGGGCTGATCGGCCCCGATGGGGCGGGCAAGTCCAGCCTGCTGGGGCTGATCGCCGGGGTGAAGGTCTTGCAACAGGGGCAACTGGACGTGCTCGGCGGGCCGATTCAGCAGCGTCGCCATCGCGACACGTTGTATGCACGCATCGCCTTCATGCCCCAGGGACTGGGCGGCAACCTGTATCCCGAGCTGTCGATCCGCGAAAACATCCAGTTCTTCGCCACGCTGTTCGGCCTGTCGAAAGCCGATAGCGAGCAACGCATGCACAACCTGCTGCTCGCCACCGACCTGCTGAAATTCGCCGAGCGCCCCGCCGGCAAGTTGTCTGGCGGCATGAAACAGAAACTCGGCCTGTGCTGCGCGCTGATCCACGAGCCGGACTTGTTGATCCTCGATGAGCCGACCACCGGCGTCGACCCGCTCTCACGCCGACGTTTCTGGGAGTTGATCGACGACGTACGGCGCCAGCGCCCGCAGCTGACCCTGTTGGTCGCCACCGCTTACATGGAGGAAGCCGAACAGTTCGAGCATTGCCTGATGCTCGACAACGGCCAATTGATTGCCACCGGCCTGAGCCGCGAGCTGGCCGCCATCACCCCCAGCGGCAAACTCGATGAGGCCTTCACGCATTTCCAGGGCGACAGTCATCATGATGCTCAGCCGCTGGTGATTCCGCCCCGCAGCGGCGGTACCACCGATATCGCGATTGAGGCCCACGACCTGACACTGCGCTTCGGCGACTTCACCGCCGTGGATCACGTCAGCTTCGCCATCGGTCGCGGCGAGATTTTCGGTTTTCTCGGCTCCAACGGCTGCGGCAAGACCACCACCATGAAAGTCCTGACCGGGCTGATGCCGGCCAGCGAGGGCAGCGCGACACTGCTGGGCAACCCGGTGGACGCCAAGGACCTGGCCACGCGCAAGCGGGTCGGCTTCATGTCCCAGAGCTTTTCGCTGTATGGCGAACTCAGTGTGCGGCAGAACCTTGAGCTGCACGCCCGGCTGTTCGATTTGCCCAAGGCCGAAAGCGCGCCACGCATCGAAGCGTTGATCGAGCGCTTCAATCTGCGCGGCGTAGCTGATCAGCCGTCAGGTGCCCTGCCCCTTGGGCTGCGTCAACGCCTGTCGCTGGCGGTGGCGGTGTTGCACCGCCCGGAAGTGCTGATCCTTGATGAGCCGACGTCCGGCGTCGACCCCGCAGCCCGCGATGACTTCTGGCGGCTGTTGATCGAACTGTCCCGCGAGCAAGGCGTGACGATTTTCCTCTCCACTCATTTCATGAACGAAGCCCAGCGCTGCGACCGCATCTCGCTGATGCACGCCGGCAAGGTCCTGGCGTGCGACACCCCGGCGGCGCTGCAACGTCAGTTCGCCGGAGAAACGCTGGAAGCCGCTTTCGTGACGTGTCTGGAACAAGCTCAGGGCACCGCCGATTCGCCTCCCGCGAACGAACCGCCGACCGCACCAGTGGCCGCCGCGCCGCCGCTCAAACAGCGCGGCTTCAGCCTCGGTCGCCTGCTGGCGGTGGCCAGTCGCGAAGGGAAGGAGCTGCTGCGTGACAAGGTGCGCATGGCCTTTGCCCTGGCGGGGGCGATTTTCATGATGGTGATTTTCGGCTACGGGATTTCCCTCGACGTGGAAAACCTCGCGTTCGCCGTCTACGACCAGGATCAGACACCGCAGAGCCGAACCTATCTGGAAGCCTTTCGCGGCTCGCGCTACTTCGATGAACGGCCGGCCATCCACGACGCACAAGAGCTGCACCGCCGCCTGCAGCGCTCGGAAATCAAACTCGCGCTGGAAATCCCGCCCGGATTCGGCCGCGACCTGTACGCCGGGCGCCAGCCTGCGGTGGCGGCGTGGCTGGATGGCGGCATGCCGTTTCGCGCCGAGACCAGCCGCAACTATGTTGAAGCCGTGCACCTGGCCAATCTGCAACAGTTGGCCGAGCAGAGCAGCCCCGCGATGCATCATCAGGCGGGCGCCAGCCTGGAAACCCGCTTTCGCTACAACCAGGATGTGGTCAGCGTCAACGCCATCGGCCCTGGGGTCATGGCGCTGATTCTGGCGTTCATTCCGGCGATGTTGACCGCGCTGGGCATCGTCCGCGAAAAAGAGCTGGGCTCGATCACCAACTTCTACGCCACGCCCCTGACCCGTCTGGAGTTTCTGCTGGGCAAACAGGCGCCTTACCTGCTGGTCAGCCTGGTCAATCTGGCGCTGCTGGTGGCGATGAACCGCTGGTTGTTCGGCGTGCCGTTCAAGGGCAGCCTGCTGACACTGGCCTTCGGCGGCCTGCTGTACGTGCTGGCGACCACCAGCATGGGCCTGCTGATCTCGGCGTTCACCCGTACGCAAATCGCCGCGATCCTCGGCACCATGATCATCACCAGCCTGCCAACCATCCAGTTCTCCGGGCTGATCGTGCCGCGCTCTTCGCTGGAAGGTGCGGCCGCGGTGATGGGCATGCTGTTTCCGGCGGGGCATTTCCTCGACATCGCGGTGGGCACGTTCACCAAAGCGCTGGACCTGCGGCAGCTGTGGCCGCAGTGCCTGGCGCTGTTCGGGTTCTTTGTCGGGTTCACCGGGCTGAGCCTGGTCATGCTGAAAAAGCAGGAGGCCTGAATGCACAAGTTCGCGCACATCCTGCGCCTGGGACTCAAGGAACTGACCAGCCTGCGCCACGACAGCGTGTTGCTGCTGTTCCTGTTCTACGCCTTTACCGTGGCGATCTACATGCCCGCCGCCGGCTCAGTGATCGGCGTGCACAACGCCAGCGTAGCGATCGTCGACGAAGACCACAGCGCGCTCTCGCGCCAGTTGACCCAAGCCCTGCAACCGCCGGAGTTCCAGCCGCCGGTGCTGTTGCCTTACCCGCAACTGGACCAGGTCATGGACAGCGGCCAGTACACCTTCGTGATCAACATTCCGGCAGGTTTTCAAACCGACCTGCTGGCGGCGCGGCACCCGGCCATTCAGGTCAATGTGGACGCCACCGCCATGAGCCAGGCGTTCATGGGCGCCGGTTACATCGGCCGGATCTTCCAGCGTGAACTGCAGGACTATGGCGGCCAGGGCGATGCCGCGAGCAAGGCGCCGATTCAACTGACTACCCGCGCGCTGTTCAATACCAACCTGGAGGGCGGCTGGTTTCTGGCGGTGATTCAGATCGTCAACAACATCACCATTCTGGCGATCATCCTCACGGGTACGGCGCTGCTGCGTGAGCGCGAACACGGCACGCTCGACCATTTGCTGGTGCTGCCACTGACGGCGCTGGAAATCATGCTGGCGAAAATCTGGAGCAACCTGCTGGTGGTGGTGCTGTGCACCTGGCTGTCGCTGGAGGTGGTGGTCAAAGGCGCATTGGGCGTGCCGTTGGCCGGCTCGATGAGCCTGTTTTTGCTGGTGACCGCGGTTTATCTGTTTGCCAGTACCGCGCTGGGAATCTTCCTCGCGACGCTGGCGCGCTCGACGCCGCAGTTCGGCCTGCTGGCGATTCCGGTGATCATCCCGATGTTGCTGCTGTCGGGCGGCAGCACGCCACTGGACAGCATGCCGCAGTGGCTGCAGTGGGTCATGCAGGGCTCGCCCTCCACGCACTTTGTCAGCCTCAGCGCCGCGATACTGTTTCGCGACGCCGGACTGAGCGTGGTCTGGCCGAACTTGCTGGCGCTGACGGGCATCGGCCTGCTGTTCTTCCTCATCGCGCTGGCACGCTTTCGCAAGAGCCTGGCGTCCTGAACATCGGCCAGCGTGCTTACTGAATGATCAGGTTGTTGAACAACAGGTCTTCAACCACCGGCTTGCCGGTCTCGTCATTCATCACTTGCTGGGTTTGTTTCAGGGCTTCCTGACGCAGCTTTTCCTTGCCTTCGATGCTGCCCATCGCCTCAGTCGTCTGCTGGGTGAACAGCGCCACCAGTTGATTGCGGATCAGCGGCTCGTTGGCCTTGACCAGTTTGGTCGCCTCTTCGCCTGTCACGCGCAATGCCACATCGGCCTTGTAGACCTTCAGCTTCGGCGTGCCGTCCAACCCGTAGTTGCCCACGAACGGCGGGCTCAGGGTGATGTAATTAACCTTCGGCGCCTCGCCTTCTTTGGCTTCTTCGGCCAAGGCTGCCACAGGCAGAGACAGGGCCAGCAACAACATGATCCACGCTTTCACAATTCGCTCCTTATCCGGTTTGCGGCCTAGCATAACGACCCGCCGCGCAAGCACAAGCTTATGGCTGACTATCAGGGTCGGGCATGCTCGTTGACCCGTTGACTGACACACCTACACTTATCGGCCATCACTCCCAAAGGAATAGCCCTGATGAAAGCCGTGCTGTGCAAAGCCTTCGGCCCTGCCGAATCGCTGGTGCTGGAAGACGTCGCCAGTCCTGTCGCGAAGAAGAACGAAATCCTGCTGGAGGTGCATGCCGCCGGGGTCAACTTCCCGGACACGCTGATCATCGAGGGCAAATACCAGTTCAAGCCGCCCTTCCCGTTTTCCCCGGGGGGCGAAGCGTCCGGCGTGGTCAGCGCCGTGGGCGAAAAGATCAGCCATCTGAAGGTCGGTGACCGGGTCATGGCCCTGACCGGCTGGGGCAGCTTTGCCGAACAGGTCGCGGTGCCGGGCTACAACGTCCTGCCGATCCCGCCGTCGATGGACTTCAACACCGCTGCCGCCTTCAGCATGACCTACGGCACTTCGATGCACGCCCTCAAGCAACGGGCCAACCTGCAACCGGGCGAAACCCTGCTGGTGCTCGGTGCTTCCGGTGGCGTCGGCCTCGCGGCGGTGGAAATCGGCAAGGCCATGGGCGCTCGCGTCATCGCCGCCGCCAGCAGCGCGGAGAAACTCGCCGTGGCCAAGGCGGCCGGTGCCGACGAACTGATCAACTACAGCGAAACCAGCCTCAAGGAAGAAATCAAACGCCTCACCGACGGCCAGGGCGCCGATGTGATCTACGACCCGGTCGGCGGTGACCTGTTTGACCAGGCCATCCGCGCCATCGCCTGGAACGGCCGCCTGCTGGTGGTCGGCTTCGCCAGCGGGCGCATCCCGGAACTGCCGGTCAACCTCGCCCTGCTCAAGGGCGCAGCAGTGCTTGGCGTGTTCTGGGGCTCCTTCGCCCAGCGCCAGCCACAGGACAACGCGGCGAACTTCCAGCAACTGTTCAGCTGGTTCGCCGAGGGCAAGCTCAAGCCGCTGGTGTCACAGGTGTATCCGCTGAGCAACGCGGCGCAGGCAATCAATGACCTGGGCCAGCGCAAGGCAGTGGGCAAGGTGGTGGTGCAGGTGCGCTGACAGCGCGGTTCGCCTCAACCGCCGGGCGACGGTGCCGCGTCGCCCGGCAACAGCTGCTCCTGAACCTTCAGGCTGCGAGACGGAATCAGCCGACCCTTGTCGTCGAAGCGCAGGACGATCAGCCAGTCGAAGACATCATCCGGCCATTTCCCCTGCCCCATCAGCGCTGTGGCGTCGCCGCCGAAGGCTTTCAGCAGTTTGTTGATGTGCCCGTGGTGCCAGGCGATCAGCACCGTCGGCGCCTGATTGCTCTTGCGCAACAGCCTGACCAGTTGGTGCAGGTCGCCATTGACGTAGGGCTGCTCAATCGCAAGGTTCAGGCGCTGAGCCAGCGGGGTCAGGGTCAAGCGTGAGCGCGAACTCTCCGGGGTGTCGCCGGCCGCGATCAAGCGCTGGGGAGTCAGGGTCTGGCCATCGAGTTTCAACGGGTTGAAATAGTCGACGTAGGCGGCCGCCCGCTGTTCGCCCCGAGCGTTGAGCAGCGAGCCGACATCCGGTTTTTCTGCATGACGAATGATCAGTACCGTCGCGTTACGCAGGCCGGAATGGGAAGGATGATCGGTGACGATCAATGTCAGCAGCACAACGGCGAGCCCCGCGGCCACCAAAAATCTCGGCACCAACATGCGAACCTTCAGGGCCATTTCTTATCTCGGCTGATCAATCGGCTGAACTGGCCGCGAGTCTATGCCACCCCATGTTCATAAGTGGTGAAAACGTCCTGTTCTTACAGCTGAGCGACAGGTTCGTAAAAGAACGCTCGAATTCCAACATTTCCACTGTTTTGCCAATGCGAACCGGTGCTATTTTCGGTAACGAAACTGTAACATTCGCATCCGCAGTCAAAACAAGAAATCTGGAGCTCTTGAATGTTTGCTTTCTTTCGTCCTGCCGCACATCAGGCTCCATTGCCTGAAGAAAAAATCGACAGCACTTACCGACGCCTGCGCTGGCAGATCTTCGCCGGTATCTTCTTTGGCTACGCGGGTTACTACCTGCTGCGCAAAAACTTCTCGCTGGCCATGCCGTACCTGATCGACGAAGGCTACAGCCGGGGCGACCTGGGTCTGGCGATGTCGGCCATCGCCATTGCCTACGGTCTGTCCAAGTTCCTCATGGGCCTGGTGTCCGACCGTTCCAACCCGCGCTACTTCCTGCCGTTCGGCCTGCTGGTGTCGGCCGGGGTGATGTTCATTTTCGGTTTCGCGCCGTGGGCGACGTCCAGCGTGACCATGATGTTCATCCTGCTGTTCATCAACGGTTGGGCCCAGGGCATGGGCTGGCCGCCGAGCGGACGCACCATGGTGCACTGGTGGTCGCAGAAGGAACGGGGCGGCGTGGTCTCGGTGTGGAACGTGGCGCATAACGTCGGCGGCGGTCTGATCGGCCCGCTGTTCCTGCTCGGCATGGGCCTGTTCAACGACTGGCACGCAGCGTTCTACGTACCGGCAGCGGTGGCATTGGGCGTGGCGGTGTTTGCCTTCATCACCATGCGCGATACCCCGCAATCGGTCGGCCTGCCGCCGATCGAGAAGTACAAGAACGATTACCCGGAAGGCTACGACGCCAGCCACGAAGACGAATTCAGCGCCAAGGAAATCTTCGTCAAATACGTGCTGCGCAACAAAATGCTCTGGTACATCGCCCTGGCCAACGTCTTCGTCTACCTGCTGCGCTACGGCGTGCTGGACTGGGCACCGACCTACCTGAAAGAAGCCAAGCACTTCGACGTCGACAAGACGTCGTGGGCCTATTTCTTCTACGAGTGGGCGGGCATTCCGGGCACGCTGCTGTGCGGCTGGATGTCGGACAAGATCTTCCGTGGTAACCGTGGCCTGACCGGCATGGTGTTCATGGCGCTGGTGACCGTGGCGACACTGGTGTACTGGCTGAACCCGGCCGGCAACCCGACCGTGGACATGATCGCGCTGTTCTCGATCGGCTTCCTGATCTACGGCCCGGTGATGCTGATCGGCCTGCAGGCACTGGAACTGGCACCGAAGAAAGCCGCCGGCACTGCCGCGGGCTTCACTGGCCTGTTCGGTTATCTGGGCGGTTCGGTCGCCGCGAGTGCGGCGATGGGCTACACCGTTGACCACTTCGGCTGGGACGGTGGTTTCGTCCTGCTGGTAGGCGCTTGCCTGCTGTCGATGGCCTTCCTGGCCCCGACGCTATGGCACAAGCAAGTCGCCAGTCAGAGCCGCGAAGCCGTCGCCTGATCAGCCTTTGACTGACAGCGCTTGAGCCGCGCCTCCAGATTCCGGTCTGGCATGGCGTGGCTGCGCAGGGCGTGGACGGTCTGCTCGACATAATCGCGAGTAGTGCCGTAGCGCCCGCAAGCGCTTTCGAACACCTGACTCAGCACATGATCCGGCAAGTTGCCGGCATAGCTGGGCAGGTGTCGCTCCAATACGAATCCCAGAGCCTGCACCTGACTGCCATCTTCGAGCCGGCAGTTGAGCCAGTGCGGACGATAGGACGGGAACGGCATCTCGCGTTTCCACAGCGCGTAGAGCGCACTGTCGAGGTTCTCTTGCGGCAGCCGATAGGCGAAGCCGCTGCACGAACCGCCACGATCCAGACCGAACACCAGCCCGGGCATTTCCGGCGTTCCACGATGCTCGTGCGACCACAGGTACAAGCCGCGATGGTAGCCATGAACGCGCCCGCGCACTCGCTCCACCGCCGTGCATTCCGGACGCCAGATCAGCGACCCGTAGGCGAACAGCCACACCGGTCCGCCCTTGTGGCGCGCCATGGTCGATTGCATCGAGACGAGAAGTTGTTCGTGGGTCAGCTGCGGCCCCAGATCGAGCCGCGGAGGATAAGCCAGATTCACAAAAGCAGATTCAATGGCTGTCATGACGGAAGTGTTCGGCCCCGCAAGTATTACAAGATGTAAGCACAATTCGCTGGATAGAACATATAGCAGTAACTGTAAAACGAAAAGTGCTAAAGGATGTATGACAGGCCCGATAGCGCTAAAACGGTATTATCCGCGTCGGCTAACAGGTTCTATATAGCCTAATACCATTGCACCAATATCTTAAATACCCGAATGAAATATGCATAAGCCCTGCGCTCGTTCAGGGTTCATTCAAGAATATGCGGGAAACTTCCTACTAAACTGTCGGACTTTCTGTATTTCCCGTCGCTGAACGCCTACGTATAACGGCCTTCCTCTGGCGCAAGCCATTCCGTTTAACCGAGACTGCATTATGAAAACATCAAGGCTTTTGGCCGCATTGTTAATGATTCAGACTGGCCACGCGCTGGCTGAAGATGACGCTGAAAAAGACCAGGGTTTCTGGTACGCCCAAACCAGTGTCTATACCCGGCATTACTCACCCGACCCCGAACACAATAACCATCAGGACTTGATCGGCATTGAACGCAATCAGGCGTCCGGCTGGGTATTTGGCGGGGCAACGTTTCGCAACTCATTCCGCCAGCGCTCGAACTACGCCTATGTCGGCAAGCGCTATGACAGCAGCGAGTATCCGGTCTACCTGAAGGTCACGGGTGGGCTGTTGCAGGGCTATCGCGGTGATTACAAGGACAAGATTCCGCTGAACCGCTACGGCGTTGCGCCGGTGATCATTCCGTCCGTCGGCACTCACTACGGCCCATTGGCCGCCGAGCTGGTGTTTCTCGGCGCCAATGCAGCGATGGTGACTAGCGGCGTGCGTTTCTAGAGGCGGCGTTCAGGCTCAGGAGCGAGGCGCATACGCAAATACATCGGCGCGCATCTGGTGCGCGTCCATGCCGGCTTCCACCAGCGCATCCAGCGTGCCGTAGACCATCGCCGGCGAGCCGCTGGCGTAGACGTGCAAGGGCTTCAGATCCGCGAAGTCTTCACACACCGCCTGATGCAACATCCCGCAGCGCCCTTCCCAACCGCACTGGTCGCTGACCACTTTGTGCAGGAACAGGTTGGGCAGCTTCAGCCACTCGTCCCAATGCTCGATTTCATAGAAATCTTCCGGACGCCGCACGCCCCAGTACAGATGCACCGGGTGTTTGAAGCCGTTGGCGCGGCAGTGTTCGATCAGGCTGTGAATCTGTCCCATGCCGGTGCCGGCGGCAATCAGCACCAGCGGACCGTCAGGCAATTCGGCGAGGTGGGTGTCGCCGAACGGCAGTTCGACGCGCACCAGCGGGTTGCGTTGCAGCTGTTCGATCAGGCTCAGCGCACTGGCTTCACGAGCCAGCACGTGGATTTCCAGATCACGCCCGCCGTGCGGTGCCGAGGCCATGGAGAACGCCGACTTCTCGCCGTTCTCACGCTCGATCATCAGGTATTGCCCGGCGTGATAACGCGGCGGCTTGCCGGCCGGCGCCCGCAGGCGCACGCGCCAGGTGTCGCCGCCGACGTCCCGGCATTCAATGACCTGACACGACAGGCTGCGCACCGGCAGTTCTCCCAATGCGAGCACGCCATCCCACAGCAGGATGCAGTCTTCCAGCGGCTCGGCTATGCAAGTGTAGAACTCGCCGTGGTCATGGACCGTGCCGGCCTGCTCGACGCGGCCTTCGACCAGCAGCGCCGCACACACATGGCAATTGCCGTTACGGCAGCTTTGCGGGCAGTCGTAGCCCAGGCGCCGCGCACCATCGAGAATCCGCTCGCCGGGCCGTATCTCAAGCACCGCTCCGGAGGGCTGCAGGGTTACACGCATCAATCTATTCCTAACTGATTCCAGATGGCATCGATCCGCTGGGTGACGGCGTCGTCCTTGACGATCACGCGGCCCCACTCGCGAGTGGTTTCGCCCGGCCACTTGTGGGTGGCATCCAGGCCCATTTTCGACCCCAGGCCGGAGACCGGCGAGGCGAAGTCGAGATAGTCGATCGGCGTGTTGTCGATCATCACCGTATCGCGCTTGGGGTCCATGCGCGTGGTGATGGCCCAGATCACGTCGTTCCAGTCGCGGGCGTTGATATCGTCGTCACAGACGATAACGAACTTGGTGTACATGAACTGTCGCAAAAACGACCAGACACCGAGCATCACGCGCTTGGCATGCCCCGGATACGACTTCTTCATCGTCACCACGGCCATGCGGTACGAGCAGCCTTCCGGCGGCAGGTAGAAGTCGGTGATTTCCGGGAACTGCTTCTGCAGGATCGGCACGAACACTTCGTTCAGCGCCACGCCAAGGATCGCCGGCTCATCCGGCGGACGGCCGGTGTAGGTGCTGTGGTAGATCGGTTTGATCCGGTGGGTGATGCGCTCGACGGTGAACACCGGGAAGCTGTCGACTTCGTTGTAGTAACCGGTGTGGTCGCCGTACGGGCCTTCATCGGCCATTTCGCCCGGGTGGATAACCCCTTCGAGGATGATCTCGGCGGTGGCCGGCACTTGCAGGTCGTTGCCCCGGCACTTGACCAGTTCGGTGCGGTTACCGCGCAGCAGGCCGGCGAAGGCGTATTCGGAGAGGCTGTCCGGCACTGGCGTCACGGCGCCGAGGATGGTCGCCGGGTCAGCGCCCAGCGCCACGGAGACCGGGAACGGCTGGCCCGGGTGCTTCTCGCACCACTCGCGGAAGTCCAGCGCACCGCCACGGTGGCTGAGCCAGCGCATGATGACCTTGTTGCGGCCGATCACTTGCTGACGGTAGATGCCGAGGTTCTGGCGGTCCTTGTTCGGGCCTTTGGTAACGGTCAGGCCCCAGGTGATCAGCGGGCCGACGTCGCCAGGCCAGCAGGTCTGCACCGGCAGCATCGCCAGGTCGACATCGTCGCCTTCGATGACCACTTCCTGGCAGACCGCGTCTTTGACGACTTTCGGCGCCATCGAGATGATCTTGCGGAAGATCGGCAGCTTCGACCACGCGTCCTTCAAGCCCTTCGGCGGCTCCGGCTCCTTGAGGAAGGCCAGCAGCTTGCCGATTTCGCGCAGTTCGCTGACCGACTCGGCCCCCATGCCCATCGCCACCCGCTCAGGGGTGCCGAACAGGTTGCCGAGCACCGGAATGTCGTAGCCGGTGGGTTTCTCGAACAGCAGCGCCGGGCCCTTGGCCCGCAGGGTGCGGTCGCACACCTCGGTCATCTCCAGCACCGGCGAGACGGGAATCTGGATGCGTTTCAACTCTCCGCGCTGCTCAAGCTGCTGCACGAAATCCCGAAGATCCTTGAATTTCATTGACGATGGCACCCTCAAAATAGGCGTACATCCTACCTGCTAAGCCGGCCTGTGGCAGCCTGTCGCTGCTTACTTGGCTGCATTCGTCTGCGCTTTTCCACGGTTTTCCCGGGCTTGCAGGCCGATAAACAGCGGTTCGAGGATCGGCGCGACAAAGCGCGCACCGACTTCGGACAGGTGATTGTCATCGGTATACAGCGAATAACCGCCGAGTTCAGCGTGGCACAGGCCCTTGTCATCGCACAGCCGCGGCGCCGGATCGACCACGCGCACCGCCGGATCCTCCTGCGCCAGCTGCGCGAACAACTGGCTGATGAACACCTGACGCTTGTGATGCGCCTCGACGTCCAGCCCGACATCATCGACCGGACGATCGAGCATCGCCAGCCGCGTCAGTCGATACGGCGGGCTGAAGGCCTGCAAAGGCGCCTCTTTCACCAGCCAAACGCGATGCCCGGCCGCGCGCAATTGCGCCACGCGCGTGCGCAGACCTTCTGCCAGTCGCCGTTCGGCATCGGCGCGATCATAGCGACCATCGGGCGTTCTCAGCACATGGCCCAGGTCGCCTTTGGCGTCGCCGTACAGATACAGACTCCAGCGCGCGACCAGCACCACATCGCTGATCGCCCGTGTTTCCAACCCCTGCTCGACCCGCTTGTTGAAGCGCGCGCACACACCGTCATGCTCCAGCCCGTCGACCGGAATGCACCCCGGGGAGCTGGCCAGAATCACGCTGACACCGTGGGCCTTGGCACCGTCATCGAACACCGGGATCAACGCCGTCGCATGACTGTCGCCCCAGACCATCGCCTGTGTCGGCAGATCCGTCACGCCGTAATGGCAGAACAGCTTGTCGTCAGGGGTCTTGTCGTCCGCCAGACACGCCATCAGCTCCGGCCGCCACTCACGACCCTTGGCGTATTGCAGCGCCTGATCGGACAGACGCCACGGCAGGCCATCGGTCCAGCGCAGCGATTGCCCGGCCAGACCGAGCACCAGAATGCCGCAGAAACCCGCCAGCAATACCTGACGCCGACCCGCGAGCAGGCGCCGTTCACGGAACGGGGTTTCGACGAATTTCCACGACAGATAACCCAGCACCAGCGTCAGCAGGATCAACCCGGCGGTGTCCAGCGCGCCCGGCTCATCGACACTGGCGTAGCTGGAAAACACAAACACCGGCCAGTGCCACAGGTACCAGGAATAGGAAATCAGACCGAGGCCAACCATGACCCGACTGCTCAATAATTGACCAACCAGCGTCTGGCGATGACCGTTGGCCAGAATCAGCAGCACCACGCCCAGCACCGGCAACAACGCGGTGGCCCCCGGGAACGGCGTCGACTTGTCGTAGACGAACACCGCCAGAATGATCAGCCCCATGCCCAGCAGGCTCAGTGCCTGGGCGGCCGCTGGTTTCAAGCGCCAGGCGTGCTTCGGTGCAATCGCCAGCATGGCACCGGCAAGCAACTCCCAGGCGCGCATCGGCAGCAGGAAGAAGGCTTTTTCCGGGTGATGGTTGATGGCCCACACACTCAGCCCGAACGACACCAGCAGCACCCCGAACAGCGCCAGTCGCCAGTGTTTCAAGCGACTCGAGAGCAGCGTCAGCAATAGCGGGAAGACAATGTAGAACTGTTCTTCCACCGCCAGCGACCAGGTGTGCAGCAGCGGTTTCAGGTCAGAGGCGACATCGAAGTAGCCGTCCTGACGCATGAACAGGATGTTCGAGACGAACGTCACCTGGTAACGCACCGAGCGCCCCAGCTCTTCATAGTCCTTGGGCGCCAGCAGGAACCAGCCCACCGCCAGCACCGCGATGATCATTGCGAACAGCGCCGGCAGAATCCGCCGCGCACGCCGCGCCCAGAACTCGACGAAACTGAAACGACCGGCCTGACGCTGGTTCCAGATGATCGAGGTGATGAGGTAGCCGGAGATCACGAAGAACACGTCCACGCCGACAAAACCGCCGGTAAACCCCGGGACGCCAAAATGGAACAGCACCACGGCGATCACCGCGACTGCGCGCAAGCCGTCGATATCCCTTCGATAAGCGAGAGTGCTCATAAATCTTTAAATGCCAATCAGATGGTTATTTTTTGAACAGCCCGAGCGTGAGTCAGAGAGGCGCGTGAGGACTGATTGTCGTATTGCCCGATCACAGACCTTACCAGATCAAGAACCTCCCATTGCCGGGACAAATTTCATGCAAAAAAAAGGCGTCCCCAAGGGGACGCCCTTTTTATCGGTTCAACCGGCGATGTTACTTGCGCTTCATCGACAGGAAGAACTCGTCGTTGGTCTTGGTCGTTTTCAGCTTGTCGACCAGGAACTCGATGGCAGCGACTTCGTCCATCGGGTGCAGCAGCTTGCGCAGAATCCACATGCGCTGCAGCTCGTCGTCGGCAGTCAGCAACTCTTCGCGGCGGGTGCCGGAACGGTTGATGTTGATGGCCGGGAAGACGCGCTTTTCCGCAATCTTGCGGTCCAGCGGCAGTTCCATGTTGCCGGTACCCTTGAACTCTTCGTAGATCACTTCGTCCATCTTCGAGCCGGTTTCAACCAGCGCGGTGGCGATAATGGTCAGCGAGCCGCCTTCTTCGATGTTTCGCGCAGCACCGAAGAAACGCTTCGGTTTCTCCAGGGCGTGAGCATCGACACCACCGGTCAGGACCTTGCCGGAGCTCGGGATCACGGTGTTGTAGGCACGGGCCAGACGGGTGATGGAGTCGAGCAGGATCACCACGTCCTTCTTGTGTTCGACCAGGCGCTTGGCCTTCTCGATCACCATTTCGGCAACCTGCACGTGACGGGTCGGCGGCTCGTCGAAGGTCGAGGCAACCACTTCGCCGCGCACGGTGCGCTGCATTTCGGTCACTTCTTCCGGACGTTCGTCGATCAACAGCACGATCAGGTGAACTTCAGGGTTGTTACGGGCGATGTTCGCGGCGATGTTCTGCAGCATGATCGTCTTGCCGGCTTTCGGCGGTGCAACGATCAGACCGCGCTGGCCTTTGCCGATCGGCGCACACAGGTCGATCACACGACCGGTCAAGTCTTCGGTGGAACCGTTGCCGGCTTCCATCTTCATGCGCACGGTCGGGAACAGCGGGGTCAGGTTCTCGAAGAGAATCTTGTTCTTCGCGTTCTCCGGACGATCGAAGTTGATCGTGTCGACCTTGAGCAGGGCGAAGTAACGCTCGCCTTCCTTCGGTGGACGGATCTTGCCAACGATGGTGTCACCGGTGCGCAAGTTGAAACGACGGATCTGGCTCGGCGAGACGTAGATATCGTCCGGGCCGGCGAGGTAGGAAGCGTCAGCGGAGCGCAGGAAGCCGAAGCCGTCCTGGAGAATCTCCAGCACGCCATCACCGGAGATTTCCTCGCCGCTTTTCGCGTGCTTTTTCAGCAGGGAGAAAATCACGTCCTGCTTGCGCGAACGGGCCATATTTTCTATGCCCATCTGTTCGGCCAATTCGAGCAGTTCGGTAATCGGCTTTTGCTTGAGTTCAGTCAGATTCATATAGGAATGACGTAATCATTTATGGAGGGGGGGAAATTAAGCTTTTGGCTTAATGAGGCCGCGCCGCAGAGAAGGCGACAGGATCGCGAACTTGTTCGAAAAGGAGTGCGTCGGCGACGGCTAGCAGGGGGCAGTGGAGAAACCAGTGCGGGGCCGAATGTACCACCTGAGTTTCGGAGCGTCTAGCCCTGAATACGCAAAAAGCCCCGCAATTTGCGAGGCTTTTTTTCGGCGTTTTACAGCGACGCTTAGATGTTGGCGTCGAGGAAAGCAGCCAGTTGCGACTTCGACAGGGCGCCGACTTTGGTCGCTTCAACGTTGCCGTTCTTGAACAGCATCAGCGTCGGGATACCACGCACGCCGTGCTTGGCCGGGGTTTCCTGGTTTTCGTCGATGTTCAGTTTAGCAACGGTCAGCTTGCCTTTGTAAGTCTCGGCAATCTCGTCCAGAACCGGAGCGATCATTTTGCAAGGGCCGCACCATTCAGCCCAGTAGTCGACCAGTACAGCGCCTTCGGCCTTGAGTACGTCGGCTTCGAAGCTGGCGTCGCTAACGTGTTTGATCAGATCGCTGCTCATGGAATTCTCCAGGTTGTAAGCAAAAAAACGTGGCCCATCATATCCGCCCTTCCCTTGTTCAGGAAGCTGCAGTTGATTAAGTCTTGCTATGGCGGCCCATGAGTCTGGGTATAGCTCAAGTCACGCGGTGGCGGGGGCAACGAAGGCGATGCCGGTGCGCAGTGCCGCGTTGCGCACGTGCTCCTGCATGGCTTTCTGGGCGGCAGCGGACGCCCGACGGGCCAGGGCCCGGAGGATCTTGCGGTGTTCCTGCCAGGTTTCCATCGCCCGTTCGGCGCGGATGAACGGTAGTTTCTGGCTCTCGAGAAAGATCTCGGCGCTGGCGGTGAGGATGCTGAGCATTGCCTGATTGCCGCTGGCCAGCAGAATGCGTCGGTGAAATTCGAAGTCGAGTTTAGCAGCGGCCTCGAAGTCGCCGGCCTTCAATTGCTCGCGCATCGCCGCGACGTTGTCCTCCAGCGCATCCAGATCGAAGGTGCTCAAGGTCACCGCCGCCAGCCCGGCCGCAAACCCTTCCAGTGCGTAGCGCAGCTGAAAGATGTCCAGCGGCGAGGCCTGCGCCGCAAATGGCCAGCCCGGCGCGCTCTCGCCGCGCGCCAGCTCCACCGGCGCCTGGACGAACACGCCTTTGCCCGGCTGGATGCTGACCACGCCCAGCGCACTGAGCGACGACAGCGCCTCACGCAACGACGCCCGGCTGACCCCCAGTTGCACGGCCAGGTCCCGTTGCGAGGGCAACGCATCGCCCGCACCGAAACCCTGCTCGGTGATCAGTTTGCGAATCGCTTGCAGCGCCACTTCAGGTACGGCGCGAGAGATCGAGTTCATGGTTTTTCAGACGAGCCAGGCCAAGGTGCGGCTAGTTGTAAAGCTATTCGCCGGATCCGGCAAGTCGTGCCCCAGCGGGGTTCGGCGCCCTGCCGCGATGCGCTATCAGGGTGCGAAAACCAACCTGACTGTTCAGACCAGTAAGACCGAACGAACACGCAGAATCCGCGGCCTGCGGGGCATTCGGCGCGGGGTTGGCATGGCGCGTGCTGTGTCCGATCGCAGAAATCACTTCCCGCCGATCCGGAGATTTGCCATGACCCTGCGTTACCGAGCCCTCCTCGCCGCACTGTTTTCCAGCCTGTTGCTCAGCCAGACCCCTGCTCACGCCGACGGTCTGGACGACGTGGTCAAACGCGGCACGCTGAAAGTCGCCGTGCCCCAGGACTTCCCGCCGTTCGGCTCGGTCGGCCCGGACATGAAACCCCGCGGCCTGGACATCGACACCGCGAAACTGCTGGCCGAGCAGCTCAAGGTCAAACTCGAACTGACCCCGGTCAACAGCACCAATCGCATCCCGTTCCTCACCACCGGCAAGGTCGATCTGGTGATCTCCAGCCTCGGCAAGAACCCGGAGCGCGAGAAGGTCATCGACTTCTCTCACGCCTACGCGCCGTTCTACCTCGCGGTGTTCGGCCCACCGGACGCGGCGATCGCCACGCTCGACGACCTCAAGGGCAAAACCATCAGCGTCACCCGTGGCGCCATCGAAGACATCGAGCTGACCAAAGTCGCCCCGGAAGGCGTGACCATCAAGCGCTTCGAAGACAACAACTCGACCATCGCCGCCTACCTCGCAGGTCAGGTCGACCTGATCGCCAGCGGCAACGTGGTGATGGTGGCGATCAGCGAGAAGAACCCGAAACGCGTGCCGGCCCTGAAAGTGAAGCTCAAGGATTCGCCGGTCTATGTCGGCGTGAACAAGAACGAGCCGGCCTTGCTGGGCAAGGTCAACGAGATCCTCGCCACCGCCAAGGCTGACGGCGCGCTGGAGAAAAACTCGCAGACCTGGCTCAAAGAGCCGCTGCCGGCCGATCTCTGATCGGTCGCGCGGGAGACAATCGATGGCTTATCAGTTCGATTTCATGCCGGTGCTGCAAAACACCGACCTGTTGCTGCGCGGCGCCTTGTTCACCCTGGAGCTGACGGCCATTGGCGCACTGTTCGGGGTCGGCGTGGGCATCGTCGGCGCGCTGGTGCGGGCGTGGAACATCCGCCCGTTCTCGGCAATTTTCGGCGTCTACGTCGAGTTGATCCGCAACACGCCGTTCCTGGTGCAGCTGTTCTTCATCTTCTTCGGCCTGCCGTCGCTCGGGGTGCAGATTTCCGAATGGCAGGCCGCGGTGCTGGCGATGGTGATCAACCTGGGCGCGTATTCGACCGAGATCATCCGCGCCGGCATTCAGGCGATCCCGCGCGGGCAACTGGAAGCCGCCGCCGCACTGGCAATGACGCGCTTCGAGGCGTTCCGCCATGTGGTGCTGCTGCCGGCGCTGGGCAAGGTCTGGCCGGCGCTGAGCAGCCAGATCATCATCGTCATGCTTGGCTCGGCGGTGTGTTCGCAGATCGCCACCGAAGAACTGAGCTTCGCCGCCAACTTCATTCAGTCGCGCAACTTCCGCGCCTTTGAAACCTATGCGCTGACCACGCTGATCTACCTGTGCATGGCGCTGCTGATCCGGCAACTGCTGAACTGGGTCGGCCGCCGCTATATTGCGAGGAGCAGCCGATGAGCGACTTCACCTTCTGGGACATCCTGCGCAACCTGCTCACCGGGCTGCAGTGGACGCTGGCGCTGTCGCTGGTGGCCTTCATCGGCGGCGGGCTGGTCGGGCTGCTGATTCTGGTCATGCGCATTTCGAAAAAGCGCTTGCCGAGCAACATCGCCCGCACCTGGATCGAGTTGTTCCAGGGCACGCCGCTGCTGATGCAACTGTTTCTGGTGTTCTTCGGCGTGGCATTGGCCGGGATCGAGATCTCGCCGTGGATGGCGGCGGCGATTGCCCTGACACTGTTTACCAGCGCCTACCTGGCGGAGATCTGGCGCGGATGCGTCGAATCGATCCCGCAGGGTCAGTGGGAAGCCTCATCAAGTCTGGCGCTCAATCCACTGGAGCAATTGCGCTACGTGATCCTGCCGCAAGCACTGCGCATCGCCGTGGCGCCGACCGTAGGCTTCTCGGTGCAAGTGGTCAAAGGCACCGCGGTGACCTCGATCATCGGCTTCACCGAGCTGACCAAGACCGGCGGCATGCTCGCCAACGCCACCTTCGAACCGTTCATGGTCTACGGCCTCGTCGCCCTGGGCTACTTCCTGCTCTGCTACCCCTTGTCGCTCAGTGCGCGCTACCTGGAAAGGAGACTGCATGCCTCTGCTTAGAATTTCCGCCCTGCATAAATACTATGGCGATCATCACGTGCTCAAAGGCATCGACCTGAGCGTCGAGGAAGGCCAGGTGGTGGCGATCATCGGCCGCAGCGGCTCGGGCAAATCGACCCTGCTGCGCACCCTCAATGGACTGGAGTCGATCAACGACGGGGTGATCGAAGTGGACGGCGAATACCTCGACGCCGCCCGCGCCGACTTGCGCAGCCTGCGGCAGAAAGTCGGCATGGTGTTCCAGCAATTCAACCTGTTCCCGCACCTGACCGTGGGCGAGAACGTGATGCTCGCCCCGCGAGTGGTGCAGAAAATGCCCAAGGCCAAAGCCGCTGAACTGGCGCGCAAGATGCTTGAGCGCGTGGGCCTGGGGGAGAAATTCGACGCTTTTCCGGATCGACTCTCCGGCGGCCAGCAGCAGCGTGTGGCGATTGCCCGGGCGTTGGCGATGTCGCCGAAAGTGTTGCTGTGCGACGAGATCACCTCGGCGCTGGACCCGGAACTGGTCAATGAAGTACTGGCCGTGGTGCGCCAATTGGCCAAGGAAGGCATGACGCTGATCATGGTCACCCACGAAATGCGCTTCGCCCGTGAGGTGGGGGACAAGTTGGTGTTCATGCATCACGGCAAGGTGCATGAGGTGGGGGATCCGAAGGTGTTGTTTGCCAACCCGCAGACGGCGGAGCTGGCGAACTTTATTGGCACCGTTGAAGCCGCCAACTGAGCCTGCCTCGCCCTGTGGCGAGGGCGCTTGCTCGCGCTCGGCTGCGCAGCAGCCGTAAGCCGGTCGACCGCGGTTTACCAGAAACACGCGGTGGATGGCTTTGGGGCCGCTTCGCAGCCCGGCGGGAGCCAGCTCCCTCGCCACGGAAGTTGTGTTGGATCAACGGTTTGAACCATGCGCGTTGGCGTCAGCGTTTGATCGTGGCACGATGTCGGGGTTATCGACCGAGACCCCCTGACCATGCCGCAATCCAAAGCCAAGAATCTGTCCCTGATCGCCGCAATCGACTTGGGCTCCAACAGCTTTCACATGGTCGTGGCCAAGGCCCAGAACGGTGAAATCCGTATTCTGGAGCGCCTCGGAGAGAAGGTTCAGCTCGCCGCCGGCATCGACGAAGAGCGTCACCTCAACGAAGAATCCATGCAGCGCGGGCTCGATTGCCTCAAGCGCTTTGCCCAACTGATCAACGGTATGCCGCTGGGCGCCGTGCGGATCGTCGGCACCAACGCCCTGCGCGAAGCGCGCAACCGTCTGGAATTCATCCACCGCGCCGAAGAAATCCTCGGTCATCCGGTGGAGGTCATCTCCGGCCGTGAAGAGGCGCGCCTGATCTACCTGGGTGTCTCCCACACCCTCGCCGACACCCCGGGCAAGCGCCTGGTCGCCGACATCGGCGGTGGCAGTACCGAATTCATCATTGGCCAGCGTTTTGAACCGCTGCTGCGCGAAAGCCTGCAGATGGGCTGCGTCAGCTTCACCCAGCGCTACTTCAAGGACGGCAAGATCACCCCGGCCCGTTACGCCCAAGCGTACACCGCGGCGCGGCTGGAGATCATGAGCATCGAACACGCCCTGCACCGCCTGACCTGGGATGAAGCCATCGGCTCCTCGGGCACCATCCGCGCCATCGGCCTGGCGCTGAAGGCCGGCGGGCATGGCACCGGCGAAGTGAATGCCGAAGGCCTGGCCTGGCTCAAGCGCCGCCTGTTCAAGCTCGGTGACGTCGACAAGATCGATTTCGAAGGCATCAAGCCGGACCGTCGGGCGATCTTCCCGGCGGGCCTGGCGATTCTCGAAGCGATCTTCGACGCCCTCGAACTGCAACGCATGGATCACTGCGAAGGTGCGCTGCGTGAAGGCGTGCTTTACGACCTGCTCGGTCGCCACCATCACGAAGACGTGCGCGAACGCACCCTGACCTCGCTGATGGAGCGTTACCACGTCGACCTGGAACAAGCGGCGCGGGTCGAGCGCAAGGCGCTGCACGCCTTTGATCAGGTCGCGGCCGACTGGGAACTCGATGACGGTATCTGGCGCGAACTGCTGGGCTGGGCGGCGAAAGTCCACGAAGTCGGGCTCGACATCGCGCACTACCACTACCACAAGCACGGCGCCTACCTGATCGAACACTCGGACCTCGCCGGGTTCTCCCGCGAAGACCAGCAGATGCTCGCCTTGCTGGTGCGCGGCCACCGCCGCAACATCCCCAAGGACAAGTTTGCCGAGTTCGGTGACGACGGCGACAAGCTGATCCGCCTGTGCGTGCTGCTGCGTTTCGCGATCCTGTTCCACCACATTCGTGGCACTCAGGCGATGCCGCAGGTGGTGCTGCACGCCAAGGGCAACACCCTCGACGTGGAATTCCCGGAAAACTGGCTGGATGAGAATCAGCTGACCCAGGCGGACTTTGGCCTTGAGGCCGATTGGCTGACGCGGGTGGGGATTGTTCTCACCGTGCACTGATCCTGGTGGCGAGGGAGCTTGCTCCCGCTGGCGCGCGAAGCGGCCCTTTCTTTAAAAGCATGGGCCTGCTGCGCAGTCCAGCGGGAGCAAGCTCCCTCGCCACAAGTGTGTGAACGACAGGCACAAAAAAGGCGATCCCGAGGGATCGCCTTTTTTATTGGGCTGAAGGTCAGCTGCTCACCGGCAGAATCGGGCTGCCCAGGCGTTCCAGCAACGTCGCCTGCGCACTGCGCGGGTTCTGGTTACCGGTTGGCGTGTTGCGGATGTAACGGCCATCCGACTGCAGGCTCCAGCTGTGGGTATTGTCGGTCAGGTACAGCTCCAGCTCTTTCTTCACGCGGGTCAGCAGTTTTTTGCCTTCCACCGGGAAGCAAGTCTCGACACGCTTGTCGAGGTTGCGCTCCATCCAGTCGGCACTGGAGAGGAACATCTGCTCCTCGCCGCCGTTGAGGAAGTAGAACACCCGGGTGTGCTCGAGGAAGCGGCCGATGATCGAGCGCACATGGATGTTGTGCGAAACCCCGGCAATGCCCGGACGCAGGCAACACATGCCGCGCACCACCAGATCGATGCGCACGCCAGACTGGCTGGCCTTGTACAACGCGCGGATGATCTTCGGATCGGTCAGCGAGTTGAACTTGGCGATGATGTGCGCCGGTTTGCCGTCGAGGGCGAACTGGGTTTCCCGGGCAATCATGTCGAGCATGCCCTTCTTCAAGGTGAACGGCGCATGCAGCAGCTTTTTCATGCGCAGGGTTTTACCCATGCCGATCAACTGGCTGAACAGTTTGCCGACGTCTTCGCACAACGCGTCATCCGAGGTCAGCAAACTGTAGTCGGTGTACAGACGGGCGTTGCCGGCGTGGTAGTTACCGGTGCCGAGGTGCGCGTAACGCACAATCTCGCCGGCCTCGCGCCGCAGGATCAGCATCATCTTGGCGTGCGTCTTGAAGCCGACCACACCGTAGATCACCACCGCACCGGCCGCTTGCAGACGGCTGGCCAGTTGCAGGTTGGACTCTTCGTCAAAGCGTGCGCGCAGTTCGATGACTGCGGTCACTTCCTTGCCGTTACGCGCGGCGTCCACCAGCGCATCGACGATTTCCGAGTTGGCGCCGGAGCGGTACAGGGTCTGGCGTACGGCCAACACATGCGGGTCTTTCGCCGCTTGGCGCAGCAGGTCGACCACCGGGGTGAACGACTCGAACGGGTGTAAAAGCAGGATGTCCTGCTTGCTGACGACGCTGAAAATGTTCTCGCTGTTCTGCAGCAGTTTCGGGATCTGCGGGGTGAACGGCGTGTATTGCAGCTCCGGGTGACTGTCCAGACCGGTGATGCTGAACAGACGGGTCAGGTTGACCGGGCCGTTGACCTGATACAGCTCGGTCTCGCTCAGGTTGAACTGCTTGAGCAGATAGTCCGAGAGATGTTTCGGGCAGGTGTCGGCGACTTCCAGGCGTACCGCATCACCGTAACGCCGCGAGAACAGCTCGCCACGCAGGGCGCGCGCCAGGTCTTCGACGTCTTCGGAATCGAGCGCCAGGTCGGCGTTTCGGGTCAGGCGGAACTGGTAGCAGCCCTTGACCTTCATGCCCTGGAACAGGTCATCGGCATGGGCGTGGATCATCGACGACAGGAACACATAGTTGTCGCCGGTGCCGCCGACTTCTTCCGGTACCTTGATGATTCGCGGCAGCAGGCGCGGTGCCGGGATGATCGCCAGACCGGAATCGCGACCGAAGGCGTCGATGCCTTCCAGTTCGACGATGAAGTTCAGGCTCTTGTTCACCAGCAACGGGAACGGGTGCGTCGGGTCGAGGCCGATCGGGGTGATGATCGGTGCGATCTCGTCGCGGAAATAACGGCGCACCCAGGTTTTGATCTTGGTCGTCCAGTGGCGGCGACGGATGAAGCGCACCTGGTGCTTTTCCAGCTCCGGCAACAGGATGTCGTTGAGGATCGCGTACTGGCGGTCAACGTGACCGTGCACCAGCTCGCTGATCCGTGCCAGCGCCTGATGCGGTTGCAGACCGTCGGCACCGGCCTGTTCACGGGCGAAGGTGATCTGCTTTTTCAGGCCGGCGACACGGATTTCAAAGAATTCGTCGAGGTTGCTGGAGAAGATCAGCAGGAACTTCAGCCGCTCCAGCAACGGATAGGACTCGTCCAGCGCCTGTTCCAGCACGCGGATGTTGAACTGCAGTTGCGAAAGCTCGCGGTGGATGTACAGGCTGCTGTCATCCAGGCCCGGGATCGCAATCACCGGCGCCGCCGCGACGGCTTCGGTGACCGGCGCGGGTGGCGCAGGCTCGAGTTCCGGCGGGGTTTCGGTGATTTGCTCCACCACCGGCTGAGCTTCTTTTACTGCAACTTCTGTGAGTCCTTCGGTATTCATCGAATGTTCCTGGGAGGGCTATTTCTGCTCTCGTAACAATTGAGCGGCACGGACAGCAAAGTAAGTCAGGATGCCATCAGCGCCGGCACGTTTAAAGGCGGTCAGTGATTCAAGAATCACCGCCTCGCTCAACCAGCCATTCTGGATCGCCGCCATGTGCATGGCGTATTCGCCGCTAACCTGATAGACGAAGGTCGGCACTTTGAAGGCATCTTTTACCCGGAAAAGAATGTCCAGATACGGCATGCCGGGTTTGACCATGACCATGTCCGCGCCTTCAGACAAGTCGGCGCCGACTTCGTGCAACGCTTCGTCGCTGTTGGCCGGGTCCATCTGATACGAAGCCTTGTTGGCCTTGCCCAGATTCGCCGCCGAGCCCACCGCATCGCGGAACGGCCCGTAATAGGCGCTGGCGTACTTGGCCGAATAGGCCATGATGCGCACGTTGACGTGGCCGGCAATTTCCAGCGCTTCACGAATCGCCTGAATGCGCCCGTCCATCATGTCCGACGGTGCCACGACCTGAGCGCCGGCTTCGGCGTGGGACAGTGCCTGCTTGACCAGTGCGTCGACGGTGATGTCGTTCTGCACATAGCCTGCTTCGTCGAGAATGCCGTCCTGCCCGTGGGTGGTGAACGGATCGAGCGCGACGTCAGTGATCACCCCCAGCTCCGGGAAGCGCTCACGCAAGGCGCGGGTGGCACGCTGGGCGATGCCCTGCGGGTTCCAGGCTTCGGCAGCGTCGAGGGATTTCAATTCGGTGGGCGTGACCGGGAACAGCGCCAGCGCCGGGATGCCCAGATCGACCCACTTCGCCGCTTCTTCCAGCAGCAGATCGATGGTCAGGCGCTCGACGCCGGGCATCGAGGCCACGGCTTCGCGACGGTTTTCACCGTCGAGCACAAACACCGGCAGGATCAGGTCATCGACCGTCAGCACGTTCTCCCGCACCAGCCGTCGCGAAAAATCATCGCGGCGATTGCGGCGCAAACGGGTGGCAGGGAACAAACGGTTGGCAGGGGTAAAGCTCACGGCAGACTCCTGAGCCCGCGCAAACGGGCGAGCGTGACAGTTATAGACGGCCATTATGACGAACAGATTACAGTTATGCGTACCCCGTGACATGTAGCCGCATTCCATTGTTAGCGTAGGAATTGTTCACGTCGAGACACATTTCGACACTTTCCTGAATGTGTACGAAGGGTTAGGCTGCGCGTTCATTTCGCCAGCACCCAGACAATGCTCCAACAATTTCTGCATGACTTCGGCTACTTTGCCTTGTTCCTCGGCACGTTCTTCGAAGGCGAAACCATCCTGGTGCTCGCAGGCTTCCTCGCGTTCCGTGGATACATGGACATCAACCTGGTGGTGGTCGTGGCGTTCTTCGGCAGCTATGCCGGCGATCAGCTGTGGTATTTCCTGGGGCGCAAGCACGGGCGCAAATTACTGGCGCGCAAGCCGCGCTGGCAGATGATGGGCGACCGCGCGCTGGAACACATCCGCAAGCACCCGGACATCTGGGTCCTGAGCTTCCGCTTCGTGTATGGCCTGCGCACGGTGATGCCGGTGGCAATCGGCCTGTCAGGTTATCCGCCGGGACGTTATCTGCTGCTCAACGGCATCGGCGCGGCGATCTGGGCCACCGCCCTGGCAGCGGCCGCCTACCACTTCGGCGCGGTGCTCGAAGGCATGCTCGGCAGCATCAAGAAATACGAGTTGTGGGTCCTCGGCGCGCTGCTGGTGCTGGGTGTCGGCCTGTGGCTGCGTCGCCGCTTCAAGAACGCCCGCCTGGCCAGGCAGGTGTACGCCGACGAGCAAGCCGCAAAAGCCGCCGATCGGCTTCAAGCAGAACAGGCCAGCCTCGCCGAACCTAAGAAGCCAGCCGAGTGACGCGCTGGCGACAGCCATACAGCGCGATGCCGCTGAGCAGGCTGTAACCGAGCAGGCCAGCCCAGACCAACGGGCTGGCCGGCCATAGCCCGAGCAGTGGCGCCAGCCCTGCCAGCGGCAAAGTCGACGCCAGTCGCAGCAGCTCCACCTTCAGCGCCCACGGGCGATTTTCCAGGGCCACGCCCAACGCAAACAACCCCCACGCCACGGCGCCCCAGCCCAACAGCAGCGCTGCGACCGGCAAATGTGGCGCCTGTCCCATCAAGTAACTGCCCAACGCGATATAGACACAGAACTGCAACGCCACGTAGCCCTTTTGACGGCTATCGAGTGGCACCTCGAACTTGCGAAAACGGCTCAGGTCCGGCTTGTTCAGCGGGTACTTCAGCGCCACGTCTGACGGGCGCCAACCGGTGCGCATGAACCAGATCCGCAGCTTGTCCCACGTACGCTCGGCGCGGCGCGCGTCGTCCCATAACTGCGCATAAAACTGCACGTTGGCCCACAGCGGATTCCAGCTCGCCAGCGGCGTGGTCACGCCGAAAATCACCGGTTCGTTGTCGTCCTCTTCCTGGAACGTGCCGAACAGCCGATCCCAAAGAATGAACACCCCGCCGTAGTTGCGATCCATGTAGAGAGCGTTCTGTGCATGGTGAGCCCGATGATTGGATGGCGTGACGAAGAACCACTCGAACCCGCCGAGCTTGGGAATGTGCCGGGTATGGACCCAGAACTGATACAGCAGATTCATCGCCGCGACGCTGACGAACACCAGCAGTGGCACCCCGAGCACGGCCATCGGCAGGTAGAAGATCCAGCCCAGCAAGAACCCGGTACTGGTCTGGCGCAACGCAGTGGAGAGGTTGTACTCCTCGCTCTGGTGATGCACCGAATGCGCGGCCCAGAGAATGTTGCGCTCGTGGCCCAGGCGGTGCAGCCAGTAGTAACAGAAGTCGTAGAACACAAAGGCCAACACCCAGACCCAGGCGCTGTCCACTGGCAGCCTGAGCAGCGCCAGATGTTCGAGGGCAAACGCGTATGTCAGCAGCCCCACACCCTTGGTCAGCAGCCCGGTGGTGGTCGACAACACCCCGGCGCTGAGGCTGTTCACCGAGTCGGCGAGGCGATAGTGGCTGACTCCGCGCCAGCGGTCGGCAAGCAGTTCGGCAGCGATCAGCACGAAGAAAAACGGCACTGCATACAGAATGAAGTCCATGGCGCGCCCCGGTCGGATTCTATGGACAGATCCTAGGTGTAGCCGCCCAATCACCCTATGGCAACGCGCGACAAATTAGTGGACATTTAGCGCCATGAAACTGGAGAGAAACCCATGAGCAAAAAAGTTGCAGTGATCCTGTCCGGCAGCGGCGTGTACGACGGCGCCGAGATCCATGAGAGCGTCATCACCCTGCTGCGCCTGGATCAACGCGGCGCGCAAGTGCAGTGCTTCGCCCCAAACGTCGCGCAATTGCATGTGATCAATCACCTGACCGGTGAAGAAATGCCCGAGACGCGCAACGTCCTGGTGGAGTCGGCACGCATTGCCCGCGGCAACATCAAGGACATCCGCGAAGCCGACGTCGAAGACTTCGACGCACTGATCGTACCCGGCGGCTTCGGCGCGGCGAAAAACCTGTCGAACTTCGCCGTCGAAGGCGCCAACTGCACGGTGCAGCCCGAAGTGCTGGCCCTGGCCGAAGCGTTTGCCGAAGCGGGCAAACCCGTGGGCCTGATGTGCATCTCGCCGGCGCTGGCAGCAAAAATCTACGGCCCGGGCGTGACCTGCACCATCGGCAATGACGCCGATACCGCGACCGCCATGAACAAGATGGGCGCCACCCACGAAGACTGCGCAGTGAGCGACATCATCGAAGACAAGGCACGCAAACTGGTGACCACCCCGGCGTACATGCTGGCGCAGAACATCAGTGAGGCGGCGTCGGGGATCAACAAACTGGTCGACCGCGTGCTCGAACTGACCCACGAGAACGATGCCTGACCTTAATTGCTAAACCCGTTATGGTGAGGGGATTTATCCCCGATGGCCTGCGCAGCAGGCCCCCATCTTTTCAAGATCAAGAGGGGCCCGCTTCGCGAGCCATCGGGGATAAATCCCCTCGCCACAGGGTGATAGGGTTGAATCAGGGCTGGCGGGCCAGGCGCGTCAGGATGCGGTCCAGCGCATTGGCAAACGCCTGCTTCTCACGCTCGCCGAACGGCGCCGGGCCGCCGCTGATCTGGCCCTGTTCGCGCAGGTCGGTGAACAGGTTGCGCACGGCCAGGCGCTCGCCCATGTTCTGCGCGTCGAATTCCTTGCCCCGCGGGTCCAGCGCCGCCACGCCCTTCTTCACCAGACGATCGGCCAGCGGAATATCGCTGCAGATCACCAGCTCACCAGGCACCGCGTGCTCGACCAGATAATCGTCCGCCGCATCCGGACCGCTGGGCACCACGATCAGTTTGACGATGGCCAGCCCCGGCTTGGTCTGCGGCTGGCCTGCCACCAGCACCACCTCGAACTTGCGCTTGAGGGCGAACTTCACCACCAGATCCTTGGCGGCCCGAGGGCAGGCGTCGGCATCGATCCATACACGCATCTTGATAACCTCTTAAAAGCAAAAGATCGCAGCCTTCGGCAGCTCCTACAGGTATATAACGCACCCCTGTAGGAGCTGCCGAAGGCTGCGATCTTTTAACGATAACTCGATCAGGCAGCCGTCACCCGCTTTCTCTCGGCCATCCGGCTACGCCCGTACAACACGACAATCGCAACAATCGCCAGCGCCTGCGCCATCAGCGAATAGGCGTCGGCATGAATCCCCAGCCAGTCGAAGTCGAAGAACGGCACCGGCCGCGTGCCGAAGATCCCGGCTTCCTGCAACGCCTTCACGCCATGGCCGGCGAACACCACCGACAACGCACACAGCAGCCCGGCGTTGATGCTGAAGAACAGCGCCAGCGGCAGCTTCGCCGAGCCGCGCAGGATCACCCAGGCCAGACCGACCAGCAGCACCAGCGCCGTGGCGCCACCGGCCAGCACCGCGTCATGCCCGGCCGGGCCTGCCTGCAGCCACAGGGTTTCGTAGAACAGGATCACTTCGAACAGCTCGCGGTACACCGAGAAGAAGGCGAGGATCGCGAAACCGAAGCGCCCGCCGCCGCCCACCAGACTCTGCTTGATGTAGTCCTGCCAGGCCGCCGCGTGACGCCGGTCGTGCATCCACACCCCAAGCCACAGCACCATGACACTGGCAAACAGCGCTGTCGCGCCTTCGAGCAGTTCACGCTGCGAGCCGCTCACATCGATCACATACGCCGCCAGCGCCCAGGTGCCGAGACCGGCCAACAACGCCAGCCCCCAACCGATGTTGACGCTGCGCACCGCCGACTGCTGGCCAGTGTTGCGCAGGAAGGCGAGGATCGCCGCCAGCACCAGAATCGCTTCGAGGCCTTCGCGCAGCAGAATCAGCAGCCCGGAAATGAAGCTCAGCGACCAGCTCAGGCCATCGCTGCCGAGCAATTCGGCGGACGCTTTCAATTTGTCCTTGGCCGCGTCCAGACGCTGCTCGGCCTGCGCCACTGGCAAGCCGTCCTGCAGCGATTGACGGTAGGCCATCAGTGATTTTTCGGTGTCCTTGCGCACGTTGGCATCGACGTTATCCAGCGAGCTTTCGACCAGTTCGAAACCTTCCAGATACGCCGCTACCGACAGGTCGTAGGCCTGATCGCGATCACCGGCACGGTACGCGGCCAGGCTCTTGTCCAGCGTGGCGGCGGTGTAGTCGAGCAACTGCGCCGGGCCGCGCTTGACCTGCGGCGGCTGCGCGCGCTGGGCGCGGAAGGTGGCGGCGGTTTGCGCACCTTCGGCGGCCTGCACTTCGGCCGGGGTCTGGCGGGCCAGATCGGCGATGTTGTAGGTCTTGTCGGACTTGGCCGCTGCCGGGTCGGCACTGAAACCGGCAATGTAGGTCGCCAGATCCCAGCGCTGACGGTCGTCCAGTTGATCGGCGAAGGCCGGCATGTCGGTGCCCTCGACGCCTTGGCCGAGGGTGCTGTAGATCGCGTACAGGCTCAGATGGTCCATCCGTGCGGCATCGCGCAGGTTGGCCGGTGGCGGCATCAAGCCAACACCCGCCGGGCCGTCACCGGCACCGGTGGCACCGTGGCACACCGAGCAGTTTTGCGCGTACAGCGGCGCGCCACGGGTCGGATCGGGGGGGATGATCGGGGCCTGGCTGACCTCGTAGGCCACCGCCAGTTTCGCCCCCAGTTGCCGGGCCTGACGGGCGACGTCGGCACCGTCCTGCCTGGCGGTGATCGCGGCATGCAGCGCACTGACGCCCTGCTCCAGCGCAGCCTTGTCCGGCTTCGCTGGCAGGCTTGCGATCAGCCCTTGCAGCACTTGGGTGAATTCCAGTTGCTCGCGGTATTCGCCGTCGTCGACGACCTTGCCTGACGCCACGGTCGGCGGGTAGTCGGCACTGATGTAATCGAGCAGGTGCAGCGCCTGCGGGGCGCCTTCCACGGTGTCGGCGAGCAGATTGGCGCTGCACAGGGCAAACAACGGGAACACCAGCCAAGCCAGCAATCGGGACGAGGCAGTCATGAATGAGTCTCAAATGGAAATGCGAAGTTACATATTGTTCACTTCGAACGCCTTTCGCTCAAGCTTTGTCGACGTAGAACCGCTTTAGCGCAGTGGCGCCGACGCTTGGCGATAATGTTCGAGCATGAATTCGACAAAGACCCGAACCTTGAGCGCCACATTCCGGGCGTGCGGATAAAGCGCGTAATAGTGCCGTTGACCGAGGCTGCAGTTGGGCAGGATCTGCACCAGCCGGCCACTCAGCAGATCGTCCTGCACCGTGGCCCGGGTGAACGCGGCAATGCCGACCCCGGCCAGCGCCGCCGCGTGCAGCGAACTGATCGAATCCGCCTTGAACCGACCTTGTGCCGATACCGGCGTCGTCACCCCGCGCGCATCGGTCAGCACCCAGCTGCTGCCTCCGGCAAACGCCAGCAACTGATGCTCGACAAGCTCGCGCACCTGACGCACCAGGCCATTGCGGGCGACGTAGGCCGGCGACGCCACCAGCAACAGGTCCGAGACGGTCAGCAGGCGCGCGACCAATGACGAATCGGCCAATGGCCCGCAGATGCGCAAGGCCACGTCGAAACCCTCGGCGATCAGGTCGACGAAGCGGTCGTCGCAGGACAGGTCCACCTCGATCTCGGGATAGCGCTGTTGAAACGCCGGCAGCCAGCTCGCCAGCTCCAGCGTACCGATCACCATCGGCGCGCTGATGCGCAGCACACCGCTGGGGCTTTCGTGAGCCTGCCCCACTGCCAGCGCGGCTTGATCAAGACGTTCGAGAATATCCACGCACGCCGCGTAATACTGCTGCCCCGCCGTGGTCAGGCTGAAACGGCGGGTGTTGCGGTTGATCAGGCGTGTGCTGAGTTCGCTTTCCAGTTGCTGCAACTGCCGGGAGATGGTCGAGTGGGTGGTGTCGAGTCGCTCGGCAGCGGCGCTGAATCCGCGACACTCGACGATGCAGCGAAAGGCGCGCATGGCTTGCAGTTGATTCATCGAGAGTCCCCGACTTGTTGATCGCTGAGCGCGCAAGCCTAGCGTAATGCCTACCCACCCGGCAGCAGCAAAGCGCCCCTATAATGCGACACCCCGTGCTTTTGCCGTTCAAGGAAGAACCCGTCTCCATGCGCCATTGTCTGCCGTTCTGCCTGCTGCTCAGCCTCATCGTGCAACTGAGCGGTTGCGCCGCTTATCGCAATTACGATCAGGAAATGCAGCAGACCATCGACCAGATGGCGCAGGGCAATCTGAACGAAGCGCTCTACCTGATGGAGCTGCACAATCCTTGGGAAGACAAGGATCTGCTGTATTACCTGGAACGCGGCGCGATTCTCAGCGCCGGCACCAACCTGCCAAAAAGCCAGGAAGCCTGGCGCAGTGCCGACCGGATGATTTTCCAGCGTGAAGAGACCACCCCCTCAGCCCCAATCAAACTGCTGACCCGCTTCGGCAACGAAATGGGCACGATGCTGGTCAACGACAAGCTGCTGCGCTACGAGGGCTACGACTACGAAAAAGTCATGCTGACCACCGAGATGGCGCTCAACCAACTGGCGGAAAACGATTTCGACGGTGCCCGGGCCGACATCAAGAAAACCCACGAGCGCGAAACCCTGATCGCCCGGCAGCGCGAAAGGCAATACGAAGAGGCTGAAGAGCAAGCCAAAAGCCAAGGGATCACGCTGCATTACAAAGATTTGCAAGGCTATCCGGTGACCATCCTCGACGCTGCGCAAGTCATCGCGCTGAAGAATGGCTACCAGAGTGCGTTCAGTCATTATCTGGCTGGCTTCACCTATGAAGCCTTGGGCGAGCGTACGCTCGCGGCACCCGGCTATCGACAGGCGATCGAATTGCGCCCGGGCCTGCGGTTTCTCGAAAACGCTCTGCGCAATCTGGACAAACCCGGGCCGGCAGGCGATGAAAGCGAGATTCTGATCGTGGTCCAGGCCGGCTTCGCCCCGGCACGCAGTTCGGTGCAAGTGCCGATCCCGGTGCGGCTGAACGAAAACCTGACGATTATCGCCCCCATTTCGTTCCCGGTGATGGTGCCCGACACTCTCACACCTCCAGTTCCAAGCGTGCTCGTCGATGGTAAACAATACCCGCTGACGATGATCAACAGCGTCACAGACATGGCCATGCGCACCTTGCGCGATGACATGCCGGCGATCATTTCTCGCGCCATGTTCCGCGCCAACATGGCAGCCATCAGCCAGGCGCAAAAGAACGAACGCGATCCGGCCAAGGCTTCGCTGGTGGTGACCGATCACGATCCTTTCGAGGAAGCTGACACACGAACCTGGCGCACACTGCCGGATAAAACCCTGGTCGCCCGTCTGCGCCTGAAAAAAGGCCTGCACCGCGTGCGCTTTCCGTATTTTCGTGCAGAAGACGGGTTCACGGTACGCGTCGACCAGAATCATCAAGTGTTCAATCTGCGGGTATTCATGGGCCAAAACTATTTCGTGGGTTCCGCACTGGTCCTGCCTGAAACGCCATGACCGCAGGACGATTGATAATGCTTAGAATGATGGCACCAAATTAACAAGTGCGATTAAAAAGCTATTACATGGCCAGCACCGCCCGCTTATAATGCCGCGCCCGCGCTATCGCGATGCGGCATAAAAGCTCCTCTGGTTATGAGGAATTGGCAGGAGGCCAGCGCCACTGTCGATGGGTCACATCAGCCCGACCAGCACAGGTGGCTGCTGCTGTTTCAAGCTCAGGGAAGAAACACCCCCATGGCATTCCGTGCTCCCACCTTGATCGCGCTCAGCGCTGTCACTTTGCTGTCCGGCTGTTCGGCATTTCGCAACTACGATTCGGAACTGGCCCAGACCAACCAGCAACTGGCGACCGGCAACGTCGATGCCGCGTTGACCCTGCTGGAAAAGAACAACACCGGCCCGGACAAAGACCTGCTCTATTACTTCGAGAAAGGTGAGTTGCTGCGCGCCAAGGGCGACCTGTCCGGCAGCCAGAATGCCTGGACCAGCGCCGATCAGGTGGTCGGTCAGTGGGAAGATGCAGTCAAGCTCGACTCCGCCAAATACCTCGCCCAGTTCGGCAGCTTCATCGTCAACGATAAGGTGCGTCGCTACGAAGGCTACGACTACGAAAAAGTCATGCTGACCACGCAGATGGCCCTCAACCTGCTGGCGGTCAATGACTTCGACGGCGCCCGCACTGCGATCAAGAAAACTCACGAACGTGAAGCGGTGATCGCCGACCTGCGCGACAAGGAATACCTCAAGAGCGAGGAAGAGGCCGAAAAAGAAGGGATCAAGACCCAGTACAAGGATCTGCAGGGTTACCCGGTCGCCAGCCTCGACGCGCCGGAAGTGGTCGGCCTGAAAAACAGCTACCAGAGTGCGTTCAGCCATTACCTGGCCGGTTTCGTCTACGAAGCCCTGGGCGAGAAAGACCTGGCTGCACCGGGCTACCGCAAGGCCGCCGAACTGCGCCCGAACACGCCGCTGCTGGAACAGGCGCTGGTCAACCTCGACAAGCCGACCAAGTCCGACGACAGCGACATCCTGATCGTGGTGCAAAGCGGCCTGGCGCCAGCCCGCGACTCGATCCGCGTACCGCTGCCATTGCCGATTTCCAACAACGTGGTGATCACCCCGCTGTCGTTCCCGATCATCAAGCCTGACACCTCCACCGCGCCGTTCGCGCAGATTGGCGTCGATGGCCAGCAAGTCAACCTGACCGCCCTCAATAGCACCACCGCCATGTCGCGCCGCGCCCTGCGCGATGACATGCCGGGGATCATCGTGCGCACCACCGTGCGCGCAATCACCAAAGGCGTGGCGCAGAAGAAGATCAACGAAACCAACCCGCTGGCGGGTCTGGCCGTGGGTATCTCTTCAGCCGTGCTGGAAGGTGCCGATACCCGTACATGGCGCACCCTTCCGGATAACACCCAAGTGGTGCGACTGCGCTTGAAGAAAGGCGAGCACCAAGTCAGTCTGCCGAGTGCCGTCGGCGGTTCGGTGGTCAAGGTCACCGTCGATCAGCGTTATCAGGTCATCAGCCTGCGCGCCGTGGGCAATCAGGTGTTCGCTGCGGGCCTCGCTGCCCACGTCATCCCGAGCGCCGGCGCGACCAACGTCGCCAGCCTCAAACAACCTTAAGAACGGAGTCTTTGCATGCGCTTCAAACTCATCGCCGTTGCCGCCCTCGCCGTCCTGGCCAGCGGCTGCGCCACCCCGCCACCACCGGAGCCGGGCAGCGCCGCGAGCAAGGTCGTGGCCATGGGCCCGCAAAAACACATCGCTGTCGGCGCCATGCGCGTGGCTCGCGAGAACGGCTTCATGACCGTCAATGTGCAGTTGACCAACACCCTCAACAGCAACAAGACGTTCTACTACCGTTTCGCCTGGCTCGGTCCGGAAGGTTTCCCGATCGCCGAGGAAGAAGTCTGGAAAAGCCAGTTGATGTACGGCGCCCAGACCAGCTTTATCCAGGGCATCGCGCCGACCCCGAAAGCCGTGGATTTCCGTCTGGAACTCAAGACGCCTTAAGCCCGCCACCCTATTCCTGTTTTAGAGAGCATTCCCATGTTTGCACGCTTTTCCTTGATCGCTGTCCTCGCCCTGCTGGCTTCCGGTTGCGCCAACACTTCGCCGACCCTGGGCAGCAAGAACATCAGCTACGGCGACACCAAAGCGGTTGAAACCGTGACCAACGAATTCGGTTCGACCGACCTGCAAATGATCGCCGAATCGATGACCCGCTCGCTGGCCCAGTCCGGCATCCTGCAGGGCCGCCCGGTGGTGCAGGTCTACGACGTGAAGAACAAAACCAGCGAGTACATCGATACCCGCGAGATCACCACCAGCATCAAGACCCAGCTGATGAAGTCCGGCACTGCCCGCTTCGCCAGCGACAACACCGCAATGCAGAGCCAGGTTGATCAGCTCAAGCTGCAAAACCAGAGCGGCCTGTACAAGAAGAGCACCGTGGCCAAGACCGGCAACATGATCGCCGCCAAATACCGTCTGGAAGGCTCGATCAGCTCGATCGTCAAGCGCAGCAGCGACTACAAGGACGTCTTCTACAAATTCAGCCTGCAACTGATCGACGTTGAAAGCGGTCTGGCCGAGTGGATGGACGAAAAAGAGATCCGCAAAACCACGGAGCGTTAAGCAATGCGCGCATGGATTGGCATGATGGCCCTGGCTTGCGCGTTCAGCGCGCAAGCGGCCCCGAAAGTCGCGGTGACGGATCTGGCGTATCAGGAGCGTGTGGAGCAATACATCCACATCGTTTCGGCGCAGAACAATTACCGCGAGGGTTACTACAGCTCCAGTGGTTCGTCGAACTACAACGAGCTGGAAGCGACCACCAGCTACATCGAGCAGACCGAGCTGCGCAAATTCACCGGCGACATCAAGGGTGAAATCCTGCGCACCGGCATGTTCCAGCTGGTGCAGGGCACGCCGTACACCGCGTCGTCCAAGGGTGATATCTACGACGTGATCAAACGCATCAAGGCCGGCAACTTCAAGGGCGCCGACTATGTGTTGTTCGGCACCGTGTCCGACATCGATTTCACCCAGGACATGAATGAGCTGGCGCACACCGACAGCTATTCGGCGGTGCTGGGCCTGACGCTGGTGGCGGATTTCAGCCTGATCAACACCAAGACCTACGAGATCACGTCGGCCTTCACGGCGATGGGTGAAGCACAGGACACCAAACTGGTGAACGGCCGCGACATCAAGATCTCGCTGAATCGCCCTCGGGTGGTGCGTGAGGTGTCGAAAGCGCTGGGCGAAGACGTGGCCGGGCAACTGAGCATGCAGCTGGGTGGCGGCGGTTACGAGCAGCCGCGTGAACCGCAGCAGCGCAACAATCTGCCGCGTGATACTGCGCCGGTGATTTTGCACTAGCCGGCTGAGTGAATAACCCTGTGGTGAGGGGATTCATCCCCGATGGGCCGCGAAGCGGCCCCGCTCTTGAGCACAAAGATATTGGGACTGCTGCGCAGTCCATCGGGGATGAATCCCCTCACTACAACTGAGTTCTCTAGAGAAATCAGTAGAAATAAAAAGGCGACCTCAAGAGGTCGCCTTTTTTGTGGCCGCGGCTTTTAAACCACCGCTTTGCGCAACGTCGCCATGAACGCCGCCGCGCCAATGAACAGCCCGGCAAACGTGCGGTTCATGCGCTTCTGTTGCGTCGGGGTACGCAACAGGCGCAGCACCTTGGATGCCAGTCCGGTGTACCCGGCCATGACGATCAGATCAACACAGATCATGGTCACGCCGATCACCAGGTACTGCATCAGCAACGGTGCATGCGGATTGATGAACTGCGGCAGCACCGCCAGCATGAACACCAGTGCCTTGGGGTTGCTGATGTTCACCAGAAAACCGCGGAACACCAGGGCCAACGGTTTGCCGATCGGCCGCACCGCCGCGTCGTCGCTCATGTCCATGGGCAGCGCACGCCATTGCTTGATCGCCAGATAGACCAGGTAGGCCACGCCAAACCATTTGATCGCATAGAACGCCGTGGCCGAAGCGGTGAGGATCGCGCCAACACCGGCGCCGACAATCGCAATCTGCACCGCCAGGCCAACTTGCAGGCCCAAGGCATTCCAGTAACCGCGCCAGAAACCGTATTGCAGACCGCTGGACATCGACGCAATGGCGCCGGCGCCCGGGGACAGACTGATCACCCAGCAGGCGGCAAAGAATGCCAGCCATGTTTGAAGCTCCATCGCACACCTCGACTCGGACTCGTACCAAACGTCCAAATTAATGTGGTTTCAGGCGGATGACTATCGTTTTTTTGTAGGACGTTGCGGACGCAACCCCGTATTTGCGGGCTAATACCCCCTTCGCGAGCAGGCTCGCTCCCACAGGGCAATGCATTTTCACTGTGGGAGCGAGCCTGCTCGCGAAGGCATCAGTCCAGACGCCCGGGGAATCTACTTCTCGAAACCGCTGGAAGGAAACACATCACTGCCCCGCCAGCGCCGCACCGAGCGCTGGAAGAACAAGCTGTTCGGCACCTGCACCATGGCGCTGCCGGTGCCCAGTTCTTCAGCCTCGATCAACGTGGTGTAGAGCAGATTGATCGCCACCACCCGACCTTTGACGCCGGGCTTGTCGGTGGTGTCGACCAGTTCGACCACATCCCCCAGACGAAACGGCCCGACCGTAAAGATCAGAATCGCGCAGAGCAGGTTCGACAGCACACTCCACATCGCGAAGAACGCCACCGCCGCCACCGCGACGAAACCCGACAGCGCGGTCCACAACACCGTGGCCGACACGCCGAGGCGCTCCAGCACAAAGATCAGCGCGCTGCCCATGATCAGCCAGCGCAGCCCGCCACGCAGCGGCATCAGCAACTGCGGCGGGAACGGATAGCGCTCACCCAGACGGGTCAGGCATTTGGCGACAAAGCGCTGGGCAATGTAACCGGCCAGCAGGATCAGCAGAATCTGCACGCCGAGCCAGATCGGCTCGACCCACATGGCCGGCAGCGGCAGCTTGAACGCGTCCATCAGGACAACGCCTCCAGCTCCGCTTGCATGCTTTCCAGCGTTTCCAAGGCTTCCATCCAGGCCTCTTCCAGCTCGGCTTCGCGCACTTTCAACTTGGCCTGTTCGGCCAGCAGATCTCGCAACTCGTTCTTGCGCGCCGGCTCGTAGATGTCGCTGTCACCGAGGCTGGCATCGACCTTGGCGAGTTTCTCGTGGAGCTTGCCCAGCTCGGCTTCGAGCTTGTCGGCTTCACGCTTGTGCGGTGCCAGTTGCTGACGCAATGCAGCAGCGGCCTGACGTTGAGCCTTCTTGTCAGTCTTGTCCGGGTTGACCGGGGTGTTGCTGACCGGGGCGTTGCGCTGACGGTATTCCACCAGCCAGCGGGCGTAGTCTTCGAGGTCGCCATCGAACTCTTCGACCTTGCCATCAGCGACCAGATAGAAGTTGTCGGTGGTGCTCTTGAGCAAGTGCCGATCGTGAGACACCACCAGTACCGCGCCGCTGAATTCCTGCAGCGCCATGGTCAGCGCCAGGCGCATTTCCAGGTCGAGGTGGTTGGTCGGTTCGTCGAGCAGCAACAGGTTCGGCCGTTCCCAGGCGATCAATGCCAGGGCCAGACGCGCTTTCTCGCCACCGGAGAAATTCAGTACCGGCTCATCGATGCGTGCGCCACGGAAGTCGAAACCGCCGAGGAAGTCGCGCAGGGTCTGCTCGCGTTCGGTCGGTGCCAGACGCTGCAAGTGCAGCAACGGGCTGGCCTTGGCGTCGAGCGAGTCGAGCTGATGCTGGGCGAAGTAGCCGACCACGGTGTTCTCGCCACGGGTCAGGCGTCCGGCCAGCGGCTCGAGTTCGCCAGCAAGGTTCTTGATCAGCGTCGATTTACCGGCGCCGTTCGGGCCGAGCAGACCGATCCGCGCACCCGGGGTCAGTTGCAGCTTGACCTTCTCCAGGATGGTTTTATCGCCGTAACCCAAACGCGCATCGGACAGATCGATCAGCGGGCTGGAGATCTTGGTCGACTCGCGGAACACGAAATCGAATGGTGAATCGACGTGGGCCGCCGACAGCTCTTCCATGCGCTCCAGTGCCTTGATCCGGCTCTGCGCCTGACGGGCCTTGGTGGCCTGAGCCTTGAAGCGGGCGATGTAGCTTTCCATGTGCGCACGTTGCGCCTGCTGCTTCTCGTAGGCCTGCTGTTGCTGGGCCAGACGTTCGGCACGGGCGCGCTCGAACGCGGTGTAGCCGCCGCGGTACAGGGTCAGTTTGCGCTGATCGACGTGGGCCACGTGATCGACCACTTCATCGAGGAAGTCGCGGTCGTGGGAAATCAACAACAAGGTGCCCGGATAGCTTTTCAGCCACTCTTCGAGCCAGATGATCGCGTCGAGGTCCAGGTGGTTGGTCGGTTCGTCGAGCAGCAACAGGTCCGACGGACACATCAAGGCCTGCGCCAGGTTCAGACGCATCCGCCAGCCACCGGAGAAATCTCCTACCTGCCGATCCATCTGCTCGTTGGTGAAACCGAGACCGGCCAGCAACTTGCGCGCCCGCGCATCGGCGGTATAACCGTCGGCGCTGTCGAGTTCGGCGTGCAGACGGGCCAGAGCCGTGCCATCGTGGGCCGCTTCGGCGACGGCGAGGTCACGTTGCACTTCGCGTAGACGCAGGTCGCCATCGAGCACATAGTCGACCGCCAGGCGCTCGAGCGTGTCGACCTCCTGGCGCATGTGCGCGATCCGCCAGTCGGCCGGCAGCAGGCAATCGCCCGAGTCCGGGTGCAACTCGCCGCGCAACAAGGCGAACAGGCTGGATTTGCCGGCGCCGTTGGCACCGATGAGGCCAGCTTTGTGGCCGGCGTGCAGGGTCAGCTCGGCGTCTTCTAGCAGACGTTGCGGGCCACGCTGTAAAGTCAGGTTCTGAAGTCGGATCATAATGGCGGCGGAGTCTACCAGCTTCGCTCACAACTGGCGCGAGTAGCACGATGTCCTCTGACCTGTGGAGCTTTTCCCTTGCCACCTACGCCCGACCGGGCGTGGAACCGGCCTGCCTGCAACTGCAGACAGCGGGGGCCAATGTGTGCCTGCTGCTGTGTGGTCTGTGGCTGGAACAACGCGGCGTGGCCTGCGACGAACAGCGCGCGGAGCAGCTGAAAATGCTGGTGGGGCCTTGGGATCGGGAGGTGGTGCAGCCACTGCGTGCGTTGCGCACTCAATGGAAAACCCTGGCCGAAGAGGATCCGGTGCTCAAGGGCCTGCGTGAACAGATGAAAGCGCTGGAGCTGGAAGCCGAACGGCATCTGCTATGGCAACTGGAGCAAGTCGCTCAGGACTGGCCGTTGCAGGCTGCATCAGCGTCGGCAGAATGGCTTGAGCGTCTGGTGGGATCGGCCGCCAGCCCGAACCGCGACGCGCTGCAAATGCTGCGCGTCGCGGCAACCGGCACTTAGGAAGCGCTGGTCGGGTTGCTGCTGGCGCTCGACGTTGCGGCTGGCGTTGGCGCAGTCGTGGTGGTCGAGGCAGGAGCGGCTGGAGCAGCTGCGGTGGCCGGCGCTGTAGGGGCTGGCTTGGCGGCAGGTGCGGTCGCCGGTTTGGCGGCAGCGGGTTTGGCAGCGGCCGGTTTTTTCGCGGCGGGTTTGGCAGCCGGCTTGGCGGCGGGTTTAGCGGCTGGCTTTGCTGCTACTGGTTTGGCAGCAGGCTTGGCGGCAGCGGTTGCCGGCTTGGCAGCAGCAGGTTTGGCAGTGGCTTTAGCTGCTGGCTTGGCGGCGGTTTTAGCGGCTGGTTTGGCAGTGGTTTTTGCCGCAACAGGTTTGGCCGCAGGCTTGGCTGCCGGTTTCGCCGCAGCGGTTTTGGCTGCAGGTTTTACCGCCACTTTCGCAGCAGGTTTAGCGGCGGCGGTTTTTGCCGGAGCCGCTTTGCGCGCAGCAGGTTTTGCGGTTGGTTTGGCGGCCGGTTTCGCAGCAGCCGGTTTGGCGGCGGCAGTACGTGCGGCAGGTTTTGCAGTGCTCGCTGCAGCAGGTTTTTTCGCCGCGGTCGCAGCAGTTTTTGCAGCAGGTTTGGCCGCAGCTTTAGCCGGAGCCTTGGCTGCTGGCTTGGCCGCTGGTTTCGCCGCAGCGGTTTTAGCCGGTGCTTTCGCCGCTGCAGGTTTGGCTGCGGCTTTCTTCGCAGGCGCTGCTGCAGGTTTGGCTGCACGGGAGGACAGCGCCTTGCCGGCGGCCTCTTGCACGCGACCGACACCCTGAGCCAGTTTCAGGCTTTCCTGGGCATCGCGCTTGAGTTGCAGAATGTAGCCGCGAGTGTCGGACTGACGATCCTTCAGCGCGTCGAGCAGGTCTTCGAGTTCTTTGACTGCAGCCTTGGCCTTGTTCTGCGCCTTGGCTTTACCGGCAGTGGCTGCGTCCTGCAATTTGGTGCGGGATTTGTGCAGTTTTTCTTGCGCCTTGCCGCGTTGCTTTTCCAGTTTGGCGAGCAGTTTTTCAGCATCAGCCAAGGCTTGCGAGCAAGCGTTTTCCAAATGCTCGAGCAGGCTGCCCGAGAGTTGTTGGAGTAAGTGCAACGGAGTGTTTACAGGCTTCTTGGTGGCCGACATGGTTTACCTCCTGGCTGACGTGAGTGCGGCTCATACTAGACCTCTGCAGTTACCGCCGCTAGGTCATCTTGACAGTAACGAAACCGTTGCGTTGCAACGAAGCGAAAATGTTCTGCACAAAGGCAAAAGCAGTTCACCGTTGCAGACGTTCGCGCTGGCATAATCGCCCGCATCTCAGGACGGAGAGTGCCCATGTCGCGCTACCTTTTTTTATCCCTCTGCATGATTTTTTTCGCCGCCCACGCCGACGAAAAAACCACTGCGAACGACGCCCACGATCTGGCCTACAGCCTCGGCGCCAGCCTCGGTGAACGGCTGCGTCAGGAGGTTCCGCAATTGCAGATCCAGGCACTGGTCGAAGGTTTGCAGCAGGCCTATCAAGGCAAGCCCCTGGCGCTGAGCGAAGCACGGATCGAGCAGATCCTTGCTGATCATGAATCGCAAAATGCCGAACACTCTTCGCTGCCTTCGAGCGATGCCGCGATGGAAAACGAGCAACGTTTTCTCACCGCCGAAAAAGCCAAGCCAGGCGTGAAGGAACTGGCCGACGGCATTCTGCTGACCGAACTGACGCCGGGCACCGGTGCCAAGGCTGGTCCGGATGGAAAAGTCCAGGTGTTGTATGTCGGTCGACTGCCGGATGGCACGGTGTTCGATCAGAACACTCAGCCGCAATGGTTCAGCCTCGACAGCGTGATTGCCGGCTGGCGTACTGCGCTGCAGAACATGCCGGTGGGTGCCAAGTGGCGACTGGTGATTCCATCGGATCAGGCCTACGGCGCTGACGGTGCGGGCGATCTGATTGCGCCGTTTACGCCGCTGGTGTTTGAGGTCGAGTTGCGGGGCGCAACGAGCTGATCGCACCCAGCACGCAGGCATAAAAAAACGCGGTGCGCTTTCGGCGCACCGCGTTTTTTTATGTCTGCGAGAAACGAATCAAGCCTGAACCGGATCTTCCTGCTTGTGTGCCGTGTGCAGCACTTCAATCAGGCAGTCTTCCAGCTCGAAGCGCTCGTGCAGCAGGCCGCCCAGTTCCTTGAACTTCTCGGCGACGCATTTGCCCGCGTCGCACAGATCGTTGAACGCCAGCAGCTTCTCGGTAATCACGTCGATGCGCGGGTAAATCGTGTCGGCCAGTTCCAGGCCACGCTTGTCGTTGAACGCCTTGGCTTCGCCCGTCAGCTGTTCGTAGATTTCGAAGTGCCCGGCCGAGACGTAGTCGACCAGCACACCGCAGAATTCCTGCAAGGGCTTGCGACTCTCGGACAGCGACTCAGGCTGCGCGCCGAGCCTGTCGTAGGCGCCGATCAGCTCTTCACGCTCTTGCAACCAGCGGTCGATCAGCAGATGAACTCCACCCCAACGTTCCTGAGCATTCTGACAACTTTCGAGCATGGCGATCTCTCTTCCCTTGTGGGTCATGCTGCTCTACACCCGCGCCCCTCTTCTGGCTGTTATCGCTTGGAGGCCGACCGGGCAGAGCGTCATCGAGCAACATAAATCCAATGACACGTGCGGGCCAGATTATGCCCGCACGCCTATGGCTTCAAGGTACGCAGGAGATAAAGTTCATACAAGTGTTTAATCCCTGACCAACGTGCGGTGCGACGCTTCGCCGCTGAGCGGTCGTTGCAGAGCGCTCCAGACCAGCCGCAGCAATTGGTACATCGCAAGGATCGACATCGCCACAAAGAACAGCAGACTCCACTCCGGAATGCTCAGATCGAACAGTGTCCAGGAAATTTCCGCGCAATCGGCACTGCCTTTAAACATGCGCACCGTGGCACACAGCCACGGCAGATTGCTGAACAGGGGTTCGGCATCGGGTGCACAGTGAGTCATTTGCAACAGCGGATCGCTCTGCAACAACACTTGCCGCCAGGCGGCGATGGTCCCGCCCAGGCTTATGCAAAGCGCGCTCATCCAGTACAGCGACAGGCCGACACGCCGCGGCCCATGAACCGCCGCCAGGCCACAACAGCCGATCAGCAACGTCATGAAGAACCGTTGCGCCAGGCACAGGCTGCAGGGCGTCAGCCCGACCGCGTATTCGAGGTAATAGGAAGCTCCCAGGGCCAGCGCCGCTGCAGTGAAAGCCGTGAAAAACAAGGAGCGTGAACAGGCCAACGACATGGCTTTTCCGTAACAGTAGAGACAGGCAGTTACGGTAGAGGAAAGCTTGTCAGCCTTTCAAGGCAGGTCCCTGCCGACAGTTCATCAGAAGTGTAGGGAAAACCCGACAGGCGCGAGAGGAATCGGTGTAGTCCATTGTAGGACTTTGCCTAGGACGCCCACGAAAAGGACATTCTCCGTTCGCTGAGCGTTAACGAGGGAGCATTCTCCCTCGTTATTTCAAGCGTGAACCGGTACTGGCAGTGGTGCGGCCAGAAGACGCTCATCGAGCAGTCCGAGACCTTCCTGGAACAACTGGTTGCTGCGCTCGGTGTCGCCCAGTTGCGCCAGCAGGCGTGCCAGCTCTGCGCAGGCTTCCGGATTGCGCTGCACTCGCAGGCTGCTCTCCAGATAATCCCGGGCCTTGCCCCACAGGCTGGTTTGCAGGCAGAGACGCCCCAGGGTCAGCAACAGGCTTGCATCGCCCGGATGCTCCTTGAGCCACCCTTCGGCAGTCTGCAACTGACGGGCCGGATCGCTGCCGCGCACCAGTCCATACAGTCGGGCCAAGTGGCTGTCGTACTTGCGCTTGAGGGCGCTGCGCAGTAGTTCTTCGGCTTCGACCTGAGCCCCCAGCTGACGCAGTTGTTCGGCATACGCCAGCACCAGCGCCGGCTCCTGGCGTTGCGCGGCACTCAACTGCTCCCAGGCGCGATTGAGCGACTGCAGACCGACTTTGCCATCCTCATCACGGTGCGCGGCCAGCGACAGGTTGTTGCCCCAGGCGCGACGCTCGAGCTCGGCCAGCTCAGCCGCCGGCAGTGCCTTGTCCTTGCGCAGTTCCGGCAACAGGCGAATGACCGCCGACCAGTCGCCACGCTGTTGGTGCAGGCGCTGCAATTGACGCAGGGTCTGCACGTTATGCGGATGCCGCTCGTGCATCGCCTGCAGGGTCACCAGTGCTCCCTCGGTGTCGCCGCGATCAGTCTGCAACTGCGCATGACTCAAAGCGATCGCCAGTTCGGCCTGCGGCTGGCGCTCCAGCGCACGTTCGAGCAACTGATCACATTCTTCGTACTTGCCTTGTTCGTTGGCCGCGCGTGCCGCGCCGAGGTAATACAACAGCGGCTGGCGCTCGGCTTCAGCGGCGCGATACAGATGACGTTGCGCGCTGGCCCAACGCCCTTCCGCCAGATCCAGCTGACCGTGTTCGATCGCCACCTGCACCCGGCGGCTGCGGTTACGCCGCGACCAGGGATTGACCACACCACTGGAGGCCATGACCAGTTCGACCAGCGCCTTGATGCCCCAGATCAGCAGCCACAGCACCGCGATCAACCCCAGCGTGGCCCACAGGCTCGCCTCGTAGCGGAAGCTCTTGTAGGCAATCAGCACGTACCCGGAGTGCTCGGCAATCGCCAGGCCCAATGCCGCTGTCGCGGCAATCACCAGAAACACGATCACGTACAGGCGTTTCATGGCGTGGTCTCCTGCGCGGTGTTGGCGGCAGGTTTGGCGAACGGTTTCACCGATTCTTCAGCGTTGACGTTACGTCGCTCCAGGTAGCCTTGCACCGCACTCAGCGTGCCGGTGAGGTCTGGCGTCTTGACCGTGACCGGTTGCTGGCTCAGCTCGGCAACCTGCTCGAGCATGACCTTGCTCTGCGGATTGTCCGGATTGAAATTACCTTTGAGCACGTCCCGCGCCTCGGTCAATGCCTGGGTGTAAACCGGCGCCTGACCATTGAGCGCCGCCCACTGCGCCTGCTCCAGCGCCAGGCTCAGGGCCAGGCGTACCTGGCTCAGGCTCTGCCCTGCCAGCAGTGGCTTCACATTCTTGTCGGCGTTGAAATCGATGCGGATGTAGCGGGAAATCTGATCCCACCACTGCGCCCAGCGGCTTGCGCCATCGCCGTCAGCGGTCAGACCCAACAATGATTCGCCGCGATCCTTGTACTCCGGCGCCAGTTCGGTCAGTTCGATGACCTGATCGCGCAGCGCGCCAATGCGCAGGAACAGCCCGGTACGATCCGGCTGCTCGGTGCTGCGCAGGGCGACCAGGGTTTTCGCCACTTGCTCGCGGGCGGCGAACGAGCCTGGGTCATTCTGTTCACGGAGAATTTCGTCGGCACCCTGCACCAGCGCCTGGGCGCTGCTGATGTCCTGCAACGCCGACAGACGCAGGCTGGCCAGACGCAGCAGATGCTCGGCCTCGGCCAGACGCCAGTCCTTGCGGCTGGCACCGAGGACGGTTTCCAGACGCTGGTTGAGGCGCTGCTGATCACCTTGCAGTTGCGTCACCAGACGCTGGCGCTCAGCGAGCTCATCAGCACCCGGCAATTGCGCGAGGCGCTCGGTCAGACGCTGTTCGTTGAGCTTCAGGCTCTGCGCCTGATCGTTCAGCGCCTGTACCTGGCCTGACTGTTGTGCGGTGTTGGTCTGCAGGTGCCGCACCTGCCAGACACCCCAGCCACCAATCGCCACGCCGGCAGCGCCGAGCAACAGGGCGACAATGGCCAGTCCGTTGCCTCGGCGCGGCTCTTTGGCCGGCGGTGGAGTTTCAACCTGGGCATCGATCACAGGTTGGACGTCATCTTTAGGCAAGGCTGTTTCGCTCACGTATCCATCCTTTGCATTAGAGAACGGGCACGGGATGCTCCCGTAACGCCGTCAGCAAAGCCGCGGCACTCGCGCCGCGGCAATCCACAACTGTTTGAGCCCCGGCGGCACGTGCCAGCTCGGCGACCCTTGGGCTTGGAACAAACAACGGCAACTGCGCAATCGCCGGCCAGGCATCGCCGGCCATTTGGCGCAGGTGCTCGAAACCCTGTCCACTGCTGACCACCAGCCCGTTCAAGCGTTCCGCTGCAATCCGCCGCGGCAGCTCTTGCGGCGGGTAGGCCGGCAGGTCACGCCGATACAACTCCAGATACTCGACACTAGCACCTAGTGCGCGCAGGCGCTCGGCGAGCAGCTCGCGGCCACCCTCCCCGCGCAGGATCAACACCTGCGCGCCGGACCGGGTGACGGCTTCGCGCAGACGCGGCAATTGCAGCAACGCTTCACTGTCATCGCCGCTGGCCGGGAAGTGCACGTCCAGGCCACGATCACGAAGAATCTGTGCGGTCGCCGCACCGACGCTGAACCACGGCATCGACAGCGAGTGCAGGCCAAAGGCATCGAGCAGATCGAGCGCAATTCGCGCCGCCGGTTTGCTGACCACGATGACGGCGCTGCAGTGCGGCAACTCTGTCATCGCCTGACGCATGCTGTCAGAAACCGGCAGCGGTGCGATGTCCAGAAGCGGCAGGCAACTGCTGAAAAAACCTTCTTGGGCCAACACCGCGGCGAGCGCCGCGCAGTCGTCCGCAGGGCGCGTCAGCAGCACTCGCCAACCGGTCACTCGTGACCTGCCTCGCCATACACCGCTTTGAGAATGTCGTCGGCACCCTGGCCGAGCAGGTCTTCAGCGACCTTCACGCCCAGCGCCTCGGCATCGGCACGCGGTGCGCGCGCCTGTGCACTGAGCAGCTTGCCACCGCTCGGCTCGCCGACCAGACCACGCAACCACAACTGCTCACCCTCGAGCACGGCGTAGCAGGCGATCGGCACCTGGCAGCCACCATTCAGATGTTTGTTGAGGGCACGCTCAGCGGTGACGCGCGAGGAGGTATCGGCGTGGTGCAACGGCGCCAGCAAGGCGTGGATTTCAGTGTCGGCGCTACGGCATTCGATGCCGACCGCGCCCTGGCCACCGGCCGGCAGGCTGTCGTCGACGCTGATCGCCGAGGTGATGCGGTCTTCGAAACCGAGGCGGATCAGACCGGCTGCCGCGAGGATGATCGCGTCGTACTCACCGGCATCGAGCTTGGCCAGACGGGTATTGACGTTGCCGCGCAGGAAGCGGATCTCGAGATCCGGTCGACGCGTCAGCAGTTGCGCCTGACGACGCAGGCTGGAGGTGCCGACGATGGCGCCGGCGGGCAGCGCATCCAGGCTTTGATAAGTATTGGAAACGAACGCATCACGCGGGTCTTCGCGTTCGCAGATGCAGAACAGACCCAGACCTTCGGGGAAGTCCATCGGCACATCTTTCATCGAGTGCACGGCGATGTCGGCTTCGTTTTCCAGCAGCGCGGTTTCCAGTTCCTTGACGAACAGGCCCTTGCCGCCGATTTTCGACAGCGGCGAGTCGAGCAGCTTGTCGCCGCGACTGACCATGGGCACCAGCGTCACCAGCAGACCCGGATGGGCCGCTTCCAGACGGGCTTTGACGTATTCGGCCTGCCAGAGGGCCAACGCACTTTTACGGGTGGCGATGCGGATTTCGCGAGAGGACATGGATCAATCCGTACTGAATAGATACGGCGGATAATAACAGCTCAGTCAAATCCACTTTGACTTGAATCAGAAACGGCGTGGCCTCCCTGGCCGGCAATGCCTGGTAAAAAGACTTCAGAGCCGCCCGGAATGACCGGGTTACAGGCCCTGCATCATTTTGCGCACGCCCGCCACATGGCGGCGGCTGACGATCAACGCATCGCCATTGAGGCCCTTGAGGAACAGCTGAAAGTGCCCCAGCGGCGTGCGTTGCAGACGTTCGATGCGGTCACGGGCGACCAGCGCATTGCGGTGAATGCGCACGAAACGCTCGCCGAATTCGTCTTCGAGCGCCTTGAGCGGTTCGTCCAGCAGCACTTCACCGCTTTCATGGCGCAAGGTCACGTACTTGTGATCGGCAATGAAGTAGACCACCTGATCCAGCGGGATCAGCTCGATACCTTTACGGGTTCGGGCGCTGATATGACTGCGCGGGCCGTTGCCGCTTTCGGCGGCGGGGCGGGTCAGGGCCGAGAGTTGCGCCCGGTTGGGACGTTCTGCCCGTTTCAGGGCGTCATGCAGATGTTCGGTTCGCACGGGTTTCACCACATAGCCCACGGCGCTGGCCTGCAGGGCTTCCACGGCAAATTCATCGGGGCCGGTGCAAAACACCACGGCCGGCGGCGTTTCGCGTTCGCACAGACGGGCAGCGACCTGCAGGCCATCGAGGCCCGGCATGCGGATATCGAGCAGCACGATATCCGGCTTGTGGCTGTCGATCAGCGCCAACGCCTCTTCGCCATTCGTGGCGCTGGGCTCCAGAACTGTGTAACCCTCGAGCTCGCTTACCATGCGGCTTAGGCGCTCGCGAGCCAGTGGTTCGTCATCAACGATCAGGACATTCATATTGCGCTGGATTCCTGCGTGAGTCTCGCACAAGGATAGCGTAGACAGGTGAAGTGACATCCGTCACCGCGATCCACGCTAAGACTAGCCCGAGCGCCAAAAAGTGCCGTACGTCGGCCAGCAATATTTGCCAGTGTCCGGGTCGTACTGCTCAAAGCCCGCTGTTTTCTGCGTTTTTCACGGGGTTTGCCAAAGAACAATCCACCCGCCCCCTCTTCTTATAGTCGGCGTCCGGACCTTTGTGCGATCCGCAGTCGCGCCGACCCTTATGTCCAACTGTAGACGCTCGCCGGGCCGATATTGCTCAATCGAAAAATATCCTTGCGCAAATCCCCCACAGACAGCGCCGACTATGAACGAGCAGATGAGAAAAAAACGTATCGACCGGTGTCAGCGACAGGATTGGCAACCCTGTTATTATCCGCGCCAGCGTTTCACGCCTTCTTTCTCCAAGCCGATACGAGCGAATTCATGAGCACTGACAAGACCAATCAGTCCTGGGGCGGCCGCTTCAGTGAACCCGTCGACGCCTTCGTCGCCCGCTTCACCGCCTCCGTCACTTTCGACCAGCGCCTGTATCGCCACGACATCATGGGCTCGATCGCCCACGCCACCATGCTGGCCAAGGTCGGCGTGCTGACGGATGCCGAGCGCGACAGCATCATCGATGGTCTGCAGACCATCCAGGGCGAAATCGAGGCCGGCCAGTTCGACTGGCGCGTCGACCTCGAAGACGTGCACATGAACATCGAAGCACGCCTGACCGACCGCATCGGCGTCACCGGCAAAAAACTGCACACCGGCCGTAGCCGCAACGACCAGGTCGCCACCGACATCCGCCTGTGGCTGCGTGACGAAATCGACCTGATCCTCGCCGAGATCACCCGCCTGCAAAAAGGCCTGCTGGAGCAAGCCGAGCGTGAAGCCGCCAGCATCATGCCGGGCTTCACTCATCTGCAGACTGCGCAGCCAGTGACCTTCGGCCACCATATGCTGGCCTGGTTCGAAATGCTCAGCCGCGACTACGAGCGCCTGGTCGACTGCCGCAAGCGCACCAACCGCATGCCGCTGGGCAGTGCCGCACTCGCTGGCACCACCTACCCGATCGACCGCGAATACACCGCGCAACTGCTGGGCTTCGATGCCGTGGGCGGCAACTCGCTGGACAACGTGTCCGATCGCGACTTCGCCATCGAATTCTGCTCGGCCGCGAGCATCGCGATGATGCACCTGTCGCGTTTCTCCGAAGAACTGGTGTTGTGGACCAGCGCGCAGTTCCAGTTCATCGATCTGCCAGACCGTTTCTGCACCGGCAGCTCGATCATGCCGCAAAAGAAAAACCCCGACGTGCCAGAGCTGGTACGCGGCAAGACCGGCCGTGTGTTCGGCGCGCTGATGGGCCTGCTGACCCTGATGAAAGGCCAGCCGCTGGCCTACAACAAGGACAACCAGGAAGACAAGGAACCGCTGTTCGACGCTGCCGACACCCTGCGCGATTCGCTGCGGGCGTTCGCCGACATGATCCCCGCGATCAAGCCGAAGCACGCGATCATGCGCGAAGCGGCACTGCGCGGGTTCTCCACCGCCACCGACCTGGCGGACTACCTGGTGCGCCGTGGCCTGCCGTTCCGTGATTGCCACGAAATCGTTGGTCACGCGGTGAAGTACGGCGTCGACACTGGCAAGGACCTGGCTGAGATGAGCCTGGAAGAACTGCGTCAGTTCAGCGACCAGATCGAGCAGGACGTGTTCGCCGTGCTGACCCTGGAAGGCTCGGTGAATGCCCGCGACCACATCGGCGGGACTGCACCGGCGCAGGTCAAGGCTGCGGTTGTTCGCGGTCAGGCCCTGCTGGCCAGCCGCTAACAGCAAAAGCTTCGCGAGCAGGCTCGCTCCCACATTTGGATTTTTGTTGAACACAAAATTTGTGGCCGACAACCCCCCCTGTGGGAGCGAGCCTGCTCGCGAAAGGCTTCCTTCAGAGCGATATAAAACTCACTTCTTGGCTGCGATCATCGCCAAAAATGCCGGCATCGCTGCGTCCTTGTCCGCCGCAATCTTCTGCACATGCGGATTCTGCTCAAGTCGCTCCAGCAGCGCCTTGGCCTTCGGCATCTCGGCCAGCAAATCGATCCCGAACAGTTTCTGCCCGACCGCACACGCCAGTGGCACGCTGTAGAGGAAATACAAATCGGCAACACTCAGACTGTCGCCCGCCACGTACGGAGAGAATTTTCCGTGTCGTCCCAGCGCCGCAAAGCCGAGCAACAGTTCGGTCTTGGTCTTCTCCTTGATCGCGTCCGGCAGGGTCATTCCAAAAAATGCCTCGCCATAACAAGCGCGCCCCGGCAGCTCGATGTACAACTCGATTTCCCTCGCCATGGCCAGCACTTGCGCGCGCTCGAACGAGTCGGCAGGCAGCAGCGGCGTACCCTGCGCGTTCTGCTCGATGTATTCGAGGATGACCGAGGTTTCATTGATGAAACCGCCTTCGACCTCCAGCACCGGGACCTTGCCCCGCGGGCTGATCGCCAGCGATTGCGGGGTCGGCGTCGGATAGAACGTCACCTCTTCGAACGCCAGGCCCTTTTCCAGCAGCGCCAGTTTGACCATGTTGTAGTAGTTGCTGACAGGGAATCCGTAGAGCTTGAACATCACATAGCCTCCAGGCCGTGCGGGGTGGGCGGTCACTGTTTATAGATCGTCGGACTCGATCCTGCCAGCAGCATCACGCCGCTGAATGCGGGTAAACTGGCGCCTTTCCTTGAGGAGCCTGCCATGAGCGAGCCGACAGACATCGACAACGACGAAGAAGAGTTCACCGAGGCGACGTTGATCGAAGCCATCGAGAACCAGATCGAAAGCGACAACCCGCCAGCGGCCAAGGCGACCTTCAACAAGCTGACCCTGGTGGGCGTCGAGCGCGAAGAAATCCTCAACCTGATGGCGCACGTGCTGGCCTACGAGATTGACTCGATGCTTGATGAGGACCGCGCGTTCAATACCGAGTGGTATGAAACCGCACTGCGTGCGCTGCCCGAGTTGCCGCCAGAAAAGCAGTAAACCCGTTTTTCCAGACTAGACTCTGTGGCGAGGGAGCTTGCTCCCGCTCGGCTGCCTGGCAGTCGTCAGATTTTGGGGCCGCTGCGCGCCCCAGCGGGAGCAAGCTCCCTCGCCACAAAAAGCATCCCTGGGCGAAAACCCTGATTCAGGCACTGGACATGCCGCAAAAGCGGGTTCACCTTAGGGGCGCTGTCGTCCAATTCCTAGAAAGTCTGGAGTCCTTATGTCGCTTACCCCTGAGTTGGTTGCCGAACTGGAAGTCCTCGCACTCTTCAACCTGGACAGTTCCCAGGAAGGTTTGAAAATTCATCAGACCGCTGCCCCGAAACACATTGCTGCTGCCCAACGTCTCTTCGAAAAAGAACTCACCGACCAGCCCGATGGCGGGTATCTGACCAGCCTGGGTCGCGATGCCGCGCAAAATGTGCAAACCGTGCTGACCATTCTGAGAGAGCAGGAAACCGCCTGATTTTCCCGTCTTTGCCCACGGGAACTCCTGCCACGGGATTTCCGCGGGCCCACTTCACCGCCCCGCGTTAAAAATCTGACGTCAAAAACAAATTCAGCTTAAAAGTCCCGCGGTTCAGAGGCTAAACTGCCTCCCATTCCGAGACCTTCTTCGTCCGAGCCCGCGAGCCGGTTTGAGCTGACATGACGCGCACCCATGAAATCCGCCCCGATCTGGACGAAGGCATCGACCGCAAGGTCCTCAGCCAGCTACGCGCGCGTTTTCTCAAGCTCAACGAAGGCCGCCTCGGCCGGGCACTCGAAGGCCTGTCGACGCGCCAGCAGGGCGTGTTGACGCTTCTGCCGCTGTTCTTCCACGTCAATCACCCGCTGCTGCCGGGTTATGTCTCGGGCAGCACTCCGGCCGGTCTGTCGAATTATGAGCCGGATGCCAATACCCTCGCCGAAGCGCAACGCCTGACTCGCTCGTTCTCCTACAAGCCGCGCCACGGCAGTAACCCGCCGCGGCCGATTCACGGGCTGTTCCTGATGGGCAGCCTCGGCACGCTGGCCCAGGCCGATCAGAGCGACATGGACGTGTGGGTCTGCCACGCGCCGGACCTGAGCGAAAACGAGCTCGCCGAACTGCGCAAGAAGTGTCAGCTGCTTGAAGCCTGGGCCGCGACGCAGGGCGCCGAGGCGCATTTCTTCCTGATCGACCCGGTGCGTTTCGTCAAAGGTGAACGCGATACCCAGCTCAGCTCCGAAAACTGCGGCACCACTCAGCACTATCTGCTGTTGGACGAGTTTTACCGCACGGCGATCTGGCTGGCCGGGCGCACGCCGATCTGGTGGCTGGTGCCGGTCTACGAGGAAAGCGCCTACGACCTTTACACCGACACCTTGCTGTCCAAGCGTTTCATCCGCGCCGACGAAACCCTTGACCTCGGCCATCTCGCGACCATTCCGCCGGGGGAGTTCATCGGTGCCGGGCTGTGGCAGTTGTTCAAGGGCATCGAGTCACCCTACAAGTCGGTGCTCAAGCTGCTGCTGACCGAGGTCTACGCCAGTGAACACCCGAAAGTGCAGTGTCTGAGCCTGCGCTTCAAGCAAGCGGTGTTCGCCAATCAGTTGGATCTGGATGAGCTGGACCCGTACATGGTGGTGTACCGGCGCATAGAGGAATACCTCACGGCGCGCAATGAACCGGAGCGACTGGAGCTGGTGCGCCGCGCGCTGTACCTGAAGGTCAATCGCAAGCTCACCGGCAACAGCCGCACCCAGAGCTGGCAACGTTCGCTGCTGGAGCGTCTGGCCAGCGAATGGCATTGGGACCAGCGACAACTGGCGCTGCTCGACAGCCGCAGCCAGTGGAAAGTCCGTCAGGTCAGTGCCGAACGCCGTGCGCTGGTCAACGAGCTGAATTACAGCTATCGCTTCCTGACCCAGTTCGCCCGCACCGAACAGACCGTCAGCCTGATCAATAAACGTGATCTCAACGTCCTCGGCCGTCGCCTGTACGCGGCATTCGAGCGCAAGGCCGACAAAGTCGAGTTCATCAACCCCGGGATCGCCCCGGATCTGGCCGAAGACACCCTGACCCTGGTGCAGTCGCCGAACAAGAAAGAGCCCGGGCAAACCCAGTGGGGCCTGTACAACGGCAGCCTGACCGCGCTGGAGTGGGAACACTTCGCACCGATCAAGCGCAGCCGCGAGTTGCTCGAACTGCTCACCTGGTGCCATCGCAACGGCGTGATCGACAGCAGCACCCGCCTGGCCCTGCATCCGGGCACCAGTGACTTGAGCGAGTTCGAACTGTTCAACCTGCTCGGCAGCCTGCAGCAGAGCATCGCCCTGCCCTTGCCCACCGTCGCCGAAGAGCCGTTGCTGCGCGCCGCCGTGCCGAGCGAGGTGCTGATGCTGGTCAACGTCGGGGTCGATCCGCTCAAGCATCACCGCGACCTGAATATCCTGATGACCACCGAGCGCACCGACTCGCTGAGTTACGCCGGAGTGCGCGAAAACCTCGTATTGACCCTGGATCAGGTCACGCTCAACAGCTGGAACGAAGTGCTGGTCAACCGCTTCGACGGTCCCCACGCGCTGCTCGACTGCCTGCGCGACTACCTCAACAACCTGCCACGTGGCCGGCAACAGCCAGCGCTGAAGGTGCGCTGCTTTTGCCACAACCGCGCGCAGTTCATTGCCCGTCGCGTTGAAGAGATCGTCGATACCGCGCAAACCCTGCTGCTCAGTGAGTTGAATCATCGCTACCTGATTCAGGTGCAGCAGCACTATCACGTGCTGGAACTGGTGCCGGGCCAGGTCAATCACGTGGCCCTCGCGACATTGCCGGCGCTGCTGGATTATCTTGGCGAAGAGCAGGCACGTTACAGCCCGCTGCACCTCGATCCGATGGCGCTGGAGGAGCACGATCTGGCATTGATCCTGCCGATGGGGCAGCCGGAAGCGATTCAGGTGTTCTACCGGATCACCGAACATCAGGCCGAGTTGTACGTACTTGATGAGTTCAACGCCCTGTGGCAGCAGCGTTTGCCGTATCACGACGAGCAGAGCCTGCTGGTGCCGCTGCAGCGCTTCCTGCAATCGATCCAGTACCGGCGTGAAGCCCTGTTGCCCATGGAGGGCAGCCCGGCGATCGGCCTTGAGACTTTGTATTACCAGTTGTTGCCTTCGGGCCCCGGACGCGCACGACGGGTCGAAGCCCGGCCGGCGCCGCAGACCCCGGTCAACAAACCGTTCTACGACGTGCAGGCGATCATCGGCAAAGCTGCGCCAGGAGAGGTGCAGGTCACCCTGTATTGCAATCAACGGGAATTCAGCGAGCTGGAACATGGCGACCAGCTGTTTCGCGTGGTCGCCCGGGAGATCGTCGAGCAACGCCGCGAAACCGAGCGCTATCGCTGCTACATCACCGACCTGGACCTGTCGGGCCTGCTCGGTGATGGTCAGAGCTCAAGCAATTTGTATCTGCGCTACAAGGCCGACCTGGAGCGCGCCCTGAACGAGGCGCTCGAACAAGTCTGAGGCGGGTTTATTCGCGGAATTCACCGCCGTTGGCCGGCTGCGATTCGACTTCGAGCAAGGTCAGTTTCAGGGTCTTGCCACCCGGTGCCGGCCAGTCGATGTGCTGACCGACCTTCAGGCCCAGCAGCGCGCTGCCGACCGGAGCCAGAATCGAGATCTTGCCTTCGTCGGCGTTGGCGTCCTTGGGATAGACCAGCGTCAGGTGATAGTCCTTGCCACTGCCTTCTTCGCGGCAGTGCACGCGGGAATTCATGGTCACGACGTCAGCGGGCACTTCATCGTGGCCGACCAGTGTATCGGCGCGGTCCAGTTCGGTTTGCAGCGCGATCACGCCCGGCAGCGTGTCATCCAGGCTGTCGATCAGGCGCTCCAGACGTTGCACGTCCAGACGGGTAAGGGTGATGGAAGGTGCGGTCATGATCCGGGCAGACTCCTTTCTTCTGCACACAAAAAAAGCAAAACCCCGCCAAAAAAGACGGGGTTTTCACCAGGCCTCGATGGGTTGAGGCGTGGTCGGACACTATCACAGCTCAAAAAATATACAAGTCACCCTCCGGACCGGAGGAGACCCTTGTGGCGAGGGAGCTTGCTCCCGCTGGGGCGCGTAGCGGCCCTGAAATTCCTACGACTGCTGCGCAGCCGAGCGGGAGCAAGCTCCCTCGCCACAGATCGGATCAGGCTTGTGATTTTCGTGCGGCAGCCTGCTGGCAGATGATCCGACGGCGCTGATCATCCGCCGAGCGCCATTCGCGAATATCCTCGACATGGCGGAAGCAGCCGAGACAAACCTTCTGTTCATCCAGCCGGCACACGCCGCTGCACGGCGAAGGCACGGCCGGGCTGATGTTGCTGTAGAGCGGCTTTGGCGGACGAACAGGTGCGGTATCAGTCACGAAATCACAGACCTTCGAAGTCGAATTCGACGCCGGCCTGCTGCTTGACGATGCGCTCGAGCATTTCGCCCAGCTGCTCTTCGCTCTTGTCGCACATCCAGCGCTCGCTCTCTTCGTCGTAGTCGAAGTGGAAACCACCGGACACCGCCGCCAGCCACAGCTGACGCAGCGGCTCCTGACGGCTGAAGATCAGCTGCGAGCCGTTTTCGAACTTGACGGTCAAGACACCTGCCGAGCTTTCCAGGTCGATATCCAGGTCGCTGTCATCAAAGATATCTTCCAGCGTCTGCTGGGTAGCATCGACCAGATCGTGGAAACGGGCTTCGGACAAACTCATTGCGGCAACCTCAAAAAATGTCTGATCAGGCTCAAGCGCCGAAAGATACGGACGCTGCCGGCCGATTGCAAAGATTAACGACCAAGCACCTGCCAGCCCATCAACACCGAACCCTGTGGGAGCGAGCCTGCTCGCGAATGGCCGGCACATTCAACATTATTGCTGGCTGACACACCGCATTCGCGAGCAGGCTCGCTCCCACAGGGAATCATGCACTTCTCGGGAGCCCCGCCGGACGGGAACCCCCTCGCATAGGCAAGCTGCCGGGTGGCCGGTATACTCCGGCGCAATTAACGCATTTTCAAGGATTTCGCCATGAAGCGCCTGATCTCTTACCTTGCTGCGCTCGTCGCGGTTGCCTGCCTCGTTTCGGCCTGTGGTCAAAAAGGCCCGCTGTACCTGCCGGATGACGATCAGGACCCGGCCGAACAAGCTCAGTCTTCGCAAAAGCAGCCGTCCAAAGCACACAAGCACGACGTTTACCAATAAGGGATCGCCATGGACGCTTTTAACTACCGTGGCGGGGAGCTGTTCGCGGAAGGTGTGGCGCTGTCCGCCATCGCCGACCGCTTCGGCACGCCCACCTATGTCTACTCGCGTGCGCACATTGAAGCCCAGTATCTGGCCTACGCCGACGCGTTGGCCGGCATGCCGCACCTGGTCTGCTACGCGGTCAAGGCCAACTCCAACCTTGGCGTGCTGAATGTTCTGGCCCGTCTCGGTGCCGGTTTCGACATCGTTTCCCGTGGCGAGCTGGAGCGTGTGCTGGCCGCTGGCGGCAGCGCCGACAAGATCGTGTTCTCCGGTGTCGGCAAGACCCGTGACGACATGCGTCGTGCCCTGGAAGTCGGCGTGCACTGCTTCAACGTCGAGTCCACCGACGAGCTCGAGCGCCTGCAAGTGGTCGCTGCCGAACTGGGCGTTCGCGCGCCGGTCTCGCTGCGCGTGAACCCGGACGTCGATGCCGGCACCCACCCGTACATTTCCACCGGTCTCAAAGAGAACAAGTTCGGCATCGCCATTGCCGACGCCGAAGACGTGTACGTGCGTGCCGCGCACCTGCCGAACCTGGAAGTGATCGGCGTCGATTGCCACATCGGTTCGCAACTGACCACCCTGCCACCGTTCCTCGATGCCCTCGACCGCCTGCTGGATCTGGTCGACCGCCTCGGCGATTGCGGCATTCATCTGCGCCACATCGATCTTGGTGGTGGGCTGGGCGTGCGTTATCGCGATGAAGAGCCGCCATTGGCCGGCGACTACATCAAGGCTGTACGCGAACGTCTGGATGGGCGCGATCTGGCGCTGGTGTTCGAACCGGGCCGCTTCATCGTCGCCAACGCCGGCGTGCTGCTGACCCAGGTCGAGTATCTCAAGCACACCGAACACAAGGATTTCGCCATCGTCGACGCGGCGATGAACGACCTGATCCGTCCGGCGCTGTACCAGGCCTGGATGGACGTCACCGCGGTCAAGCCGCGCGACACCGCAGCACGCCAGTACGACGTGGTCGGCCCGATCTGCGAAACCGGCGACTTCCTCGCCAAGGATCGCCAACTGGCGCTGGAAGAAGGCGACCTGCTGGCCGTGCATTCGGCCGGTGCCTACGGCTTCGTGATGAGTTCCAACTACAACACCCGTGGCCGTGCCGCTGAAGTGTTGGTAGACGGTGATCAGGTATTTGAAGTGCGCCGCCGCGAAACCGTGGCCGAGCTGTTTGCCGGCGAAAGCCTGCTGCCGGAGTAACCCATGCTGCTGCGTTTTACCAAAATGCACGGCCTGGGCAATGACTTCATGGTTCTCGACCTGGTCAGCCAGCACGCGCATATTCAGCCCAAGCACGCCAAGCAATGGGGCGACCGGCACACGGGTATCGGTTTTGACCAGTTGCTGATCGTCGAAGCGCCGAGCAACCCGGACGTGGATTTCCGTTACCGGATCTTCAACTCCGACGGCTCGGAAGTGGAACAGTGCGGCAACGGTGCGCGCTGCTTTGCCCGCTTCGTGCTCGACAAGCGCCTGACCGCCAAGCGCAAGATTCGCGTCGAGACCAAGGGCGGCATCATTGAGCTGGACGTGCGTAACGATGGCCAGATCGGCGTGAACATGGGCGCGCCACGCCTGGTGCCGGCTGACATACCGTTCGACGCACCGGCGCAGGCCTCCAGCTATCAACTGGAAGTCGACGGCACCACGGTCGAACTGGCCGCCGTGTCGATGGGCAACCCGCATGCGGTGCTGCGCGTGCAAGACATCAACACCGCACCGGTGCATGAACTGGGGCCGAAAATCGAACACCATCCGCGCTTCCCGGCGCGGGTCAATGTCGGTTTTCTCCAGGTCATCGACCGCCACCGCGCGCAACTGCGCGTCTGGGAACGCGGCGCCGGGGAAACCCAGGCCTGCGGCACCGGCGCCTGCGCTGCGGCTGTTGCGGCAATCAGTCAGGGGTGGATGGATTCGCCGCTGTTGATCGACCTGCCCGGCGGGCGCCTGTCCATTGAGTGGGCAGGCCCAGGCCAACCGGTGCTGATGACCGGTCCGGCAGTGCGTGTATACGAAGGACAAGTGCGTCTTTGAGTGAGCAGAAGCCATGACCGATAAGCCTCAGGTACCCGCCCGACAGTCCGACGAATCCGCGTCCGAGAGCCTGGAGGCGGCAGCGGTTGCCGCGTACCTGGAGGCTCATCCGGACTTCTTCGTCGAGCACGAAGAACTGCTGCCCGCCATGCGCATTCCCCACCGACGCGGTGACACCGTGTCGCTGGTCGAGCGGCAGATGACCATTCTGCGTGACCGCAACATCGAGATGCGCCACCGCCTCTCGCAGTTGATGGACGTCGCCCGCGACAACGATCGCCTGTTCGACAAGACCCGCCGCCTGATCCTCGCCCTGATGGACGCCGCCAGCCTCGAAGACGTGGTGATCAGCGTCGAAGACAGCCTGCGCCAGGACTTCCAGGTGCCTTTTGTCAGCCTGATCCTGCTCGGCGACAACCCGGCACCGGTCGGCCGCTGGGTGACCCACGCCGACGCGCAAACCGCGATCGGCGGCCTGCTCACCGAAGGCAAAAGCGTCAGCGGCACCCTGCGTGAACATGAGCTGGACTTCCTGTTCGGCGAAGAGCAGCGCAAGCAGATCGGCTCCACTGCCGTGGTCGCGGTCAGCCATCAGGGGATTCACGGCATTCTGGCGGTCGCCAGCCGCGATCCGCAGCACTACAAGAGTTCGGTCGGCACGCTGTTCCTCAGCTACATCGCCGAAGTCATGGGCCGCGTGCTGCCACGGGTCAACAGCTCCCTGCGTTCGGTACGCTGAACATGGAACGACAACTGGACGCTTACTGCGAACACCTGCGCAGTGAGCGACAGGTGTCGCCGCACACGCTGTCGGCCTACCGCCGCGACCTCGATAAAGTCCTCGGCTGGTGCATCAAACAGAACATCGGCAGTTGGGCGGTGCTGGATATTCAGCGCCTGCGCAGCCTGATCGCCCGCCTGCATGCGCAGGGCCAGTCTTCGCGCAGCCTCGCCCGCTTGCTCTCGGCGGTGCGCGGGCTCTATCACTATCTCAATCGTGAAGGCTTGTGCGACCACGACCCGGCCACCGGCCTGGCCCCGCCGAAAGGTGAGCGGCGCCTGCCGAAAACCCTCGACACGGACCGCGCACTGCAACTGCTGGAAGGTGCGGTCGAGGATGATTTTCTGGCGCGGCGTGATCAGGCGATCCTGGAGTTGTTCTACTCCTCGGGCCTGCGTCTTTCCGAGCTGACCGGGCTCAACCTCGATCAACTCGATCTGGCGGACGGCATGGTTCAAGTGCTCGGCAAGGGCAGCAAGACCCGACTGCTGCCGGTCGGCAAAAAGGCCCGAGAAGCCCTGGAACAGTGGCTGCCGCTACGGGCCATGACCAACCCGGCGGATGACGCTGTGTTTGTCAGCCAGCAGGGCCGACGCCTTGGTCCGCGAGCGATTCAGGTCCGGGTCAAACTGGCCGGTGAACGCGAACTGGGGCAGAACCTGCACCCGCACATGCTGCGTCATTCCTTCGCCAGCCACTTGCTGGAATCCTCGCAGGACCTGCGCGCGGTGCAGGAGCTGCTCGGCCACTCCGACATCAAGACCACGCAGATCTACACCCACCTGGACTTCCAGCACCTGGCGGCGGTCTACGACAGCGCCCACCCACGGGCCAAACGCAGCAAAGGCGACGATTCATGAACATCCAGTTGATCACCTTCGACCTCGACGACACCCTGTGGGACACCGCCCCGGTGATCGTCAGCGCCGAAGCGGTATTGCGCGAATGGTTGAGCGAACATGCACCGAACCTGGGCGCGGTGCCGGTGGAGCATCTGTGGGCGATTCGCGAGCGGGTGCTGAGCAGCGAGCCTGGACTGAAACATCGCATCAGCGCGTTGCGCCGGCGCGTGCTGTTCCACGCGCTGGAGGAAGCCGGGTACACCCACGGCGAAGCCTCGGATCTGGCCGACAAGAGTTTTGAAGTGTTCTTGCATGCGCGGCACCAGATCACGGTATTTCCGGAGGTCGAGCCGACCCTGGAAATCCTCGCCAACCATTACGCCCTCGGCGTGGTCACCAACGGCAACGCCGACGTGCGCCGGCTGGGACTGGCGGATTATTTCAAATTTGCCTTGTGCGCCGAAGACATCGGCATCGCCAAACCGGATGTACGCCTGTTCCATGAGGCCCTGCAGCGCGGTGGTGTAAGCGCGGACCTGGCGGTGCACATTGGTGATCATCCGGGCGATGACATCGCCGGGGCACAGCAGGCGGGGATGCGCGCGATCTGGTTCAACCCGGCGGGCAAAGTCTGGGAAGCCGAGCGGCTGCCGGATGCCGAGATCCGCAGCCTGACCGATTTGCCGGCGGTGCTGGCGCGCTGGAATGCCATTTCCGCCTGATATAAAACTGTTTTTTGTGGCGAGGGAGCTTGCTCCCGCTCGGCGGCGCAGCCGTCGTAAAACCAGCCAACACGGTATTCCTGAAAAAATGTGCTTGCAGATTTTGGGGTCGCTTCGCAATCCAGCGGGAGCAAGCTCCCTCGCCACAATGTCGCAGTGAACGAGCGCTTTTATTCCAGGCATGAAAAAGCCCGCAGCGACGGCGGGCTTTTTCAGCAAGCAAGTGGCACGCCTCAGATAGGGCGGCTGCCGTACTTGTTATCCGGCTTCTTGGGCGGATCGGCGACCACGTTGGCCTCCACTTCCTGCACCTTGCCGCCGCGCGCAAGGAACTCTTCCATGGCCTTGGCCAGGGCGTCGCGCTCCTTGTTCTTGGCTTCGATGCTCGGCAACTCGTCTACCGACACCGCAGCCTTGGCTTTGCCTTTGGCAGCCGGGGCCGGCGTGTCGTCACCGCCATCGTCTTCAGCAACGTCTTCCGCTGCTGCTTCCAGACCATCCTCGGCCTCGTCTTCGTCGCCTACTTCGAGGTCGTCGTTTTCCAGATCATCGTCGCTCATGTTCTACCTCATGACTTGCGAAAAGCAGATTAGTTATAGACCAGCTTTGGCGACTGTCGAAAGTCGCCGGAAAAAAATCGGTAACCGCTGGTGACCAACGGTTTACGCCCCTTCACCGTGCAAGGTGGCGAGGACTTTACGGGCACCGCCATGATCACGGTGCTCGCCCAGATAAACGCCTTGCCAGGTTCCCAGAGCCAGTCGTCCCGCCGATACCGGCAAACTGATCTGGCAGCCAAGCACACTGGCCTTGAAGTGCGCCGGGAGGTCGTCCAGGCCTTCGTCGTTATGCTCATAGCCGTCTGTTCCTTGTGGGATCAGACGATTGAAAAATCGTTCGAAGTCGCGACAGACCGCCGGATCGGCGTTCTCGTTGATGGTCAACGACGCCGAGGTATGCTGCAGCCACAAATGCAACAGACCGACCCGACACGCCTTGAGTTCAGGCAGGCCGGCGAGTAACTCGTCCGTCACCAGATGAAAGCCCCGGGGCCGTGCCCGCAGGGTTATCAGAGTCTGTTGCCACATACAGTTCTCCGCACGTTCGGGGCGCATTCTAGCGCGCTCTGGGAAAAAACAAAGACCCTAATATTCCCGCAATGATGTAAGCGATTGGCCGCAGTAAAACGCGGGTCGTAAACACGACCAAAGCCGTACGAAAAATCCTTTCAGCCTTCCCTTCAATGACAAATCCCAGACAAAAAAATGCCCGGCAAGCCGGGCAAGTTTTTTTGATACGCGTACTTACAGGTTGTAGCCGCGTTCGTTGTGTTGTGCCAGATCGAGACCTACCGATTCTTCTTCCTCGGTCACACGCAGCCCCATCACAGCGTCCAGGACCTTGAGGATGATGAAGGTGACGATCGCGGTGTAGATCACCGTGAAGCCGACGCCTTTGCACTGAATCCACACTTGTGCGGCGATGTCGGTCACGGTGCCGAAGCCACCCAGCGACGGTGCAGCGAATACACCAGTGAGGATCGCGCCGAGGATACCGCCGATACCGTGTACGCCGAAGGCGTCCAGGGAATCGTCATAACCGAGTTTGCGTTTGAGGGTGGTCGCGCAGAAGAAGCACACCACGCCCGCCGCCAGACCGATCACCAGGGCGCCCATCGGGCCCACGGTGCCAGCAGCCGGAGTAATTGCCACCAGACCGGCAACCACACCCGAGGCGATGCCCAGTGCACTTGGCTTGCCGTGGGTGATCCATTCGGCAAACATCCAGCCCAGCGCGGCAGCAGCGGTCGCGATCTGAGTGACCAGCATCGCCATGCCGGCGGTGCCGTTGGCCGCTGCAGCGGAACCGGCGTTGAAGCCGAACCAGCCAACCCACAGCATCGCTGCGCCCATCAGGGTGTAGCCGAGGTTGTGCGGCGCCATCGGGGTGGTCGGGAAGCCTTTGCGCTTGCCCAGTACCAGGCAGGCAATCAGACCGGCCACACCGGCATTGATGTGCACCACGGTGCCGCCCGCGAAGTCGAGTACGCCCCAGTCCCACATCAGGCCGCCGTTGCCGGACCAGACCATGTGCGCGATCGGTGCATAGACGAGAGTGAACCACACACCCATGAAGATCAGCATCGCGGAGAATTTCATCCGCTCGGCGAACGCACCGACGATCAGCGCCGGGGTGATGATCGCGAAGGTCATCTGGAAGGTGATGAACACCGCTTCAGGGAACAGCGCCGCAGGGCCGGTCAGGCTTGAAGGCGTGACACCGGCGAGGAACGCCTTGCCCATGCCGCCGAAGAACGAGTTGAAATTGACGACGCCCTGCTCCATGCCGGTGGTGTCGAACGCAATGCTGTAGCCATAAATGACCCACAGGATGCTGATCAGACCGGTAATGGCGAAGCACTGCATCATCACGGAAAGAATGTTTTTGGAGCGAACCATGCCGCCGTAGAACAGCGCCAGGCCGGGAATGGTCATGAACAGCACGAGGGCTGTCGAGGTGAGCATCCAGGCAGTATCGCCGGAATTGAGGACTGGGGCCGCCACTTCGTCTGCCGCCATAGCGAGGCTGGGCATTACGATGGACAACAGGGCGCCTAGCCCTGCGAATTTACGCAGAGTCATATTGTTTTCTCCTGGGGCGTTGGGTTTGTGGCAGCGCTTAGATCGCGTCGGTATCGGTTTCGCCGGTACGGATGCGAATCGCCTGTTCCAGATTGACCACGAAGATCTTGCCGTCACCGATCTTGCCGGTGTTGGCAGCCTTGGTTATCGCCTCGATAACCCGATCCAGATCCTTGTCGTCGATGGCCACGTCGATTTTCACCTTGGGCAGAAAATCGACCACATATTCCGCGCCGCGATACAGCTCGGTGTGACCCTTCTGCCGGCCGAAGCCTTTGACTTCAGTAACGGTAATGCCCTGCACGCCGATTTCGGACAGCGACTCGCGCACGTCGTCCAACTTGAACGGCTTGATGATGGCAGTGACTAGCTTCATGAAACTCTCTCCCGAATTGGTGGACTTGCCCCAGGAAAACAAACCCGACTCAAGTCTAAGCGCAGTGCCTGGCTTTGTAACGCATCGTCGGCCTTACCTGCCCGACTGACGCCAGCTAACCGCTGCTGACGAAACTCCCCGCTCCGTCTGCCGCACTGCATTCGTCACAGCGACTGCATCAGTGCATGGGTCACTACCGACTAAGCAGAAAGCTTGCCATCTCGCCAAATTCCCCTGATTTCAATCCCTTGGCCGCTGCCGCAGGCGCTTGCGCGAAAAACGCGCGGCGGTTACGCACAACAACGGTGCGTTGCCGTCCGTCCGCTTGCGCGAAAAGCGTGCATCCGTGCCTGCGTCAATGACTATAGACACTGCGTGATACACTGCCGGCCATTGTTTTCAGGACATCCACCATGCTCGCGCCCAAAGACTTCCTCGACGCCCTGAGCGGCACCGCCTCTCGCCTGTTCAGCGGCGACACCCCGCTGCCGAAAGCCGAAATCGAAAGCCAGTTCAAGATGCTGCTGCAGAGCGCCTTCAGCAAACTCGACCTGGTGAGCCGCGAAGAATTCGACAGCCAGATGGTCGTACTGGCCCGCACTCGCGCTCGCCTCGAGAGCCTCGAAGCGAAAGTGGCTGAGATGGAAGCGAAGCTGACACCGCCCGCGGAATAATCTGCTCCCCCTGTAGGAGCTGCCGAAGGCTGCGATCTTTTGATCTTCAGCCTTTCAATCATCTCGGCAACGTCCTACAACCTGCACCACCGCCGTCCGATTGCGCCGAAAAGCCCAGGTTTCTAAGCTCATCTGATGCTGAATGTTCAGCACCGGGTTTGGCGACCTGGATCGAATTTGACGCAATGCAACTAAATTCACAGAGAGGTTTTCTCTCAACGAGTTATGGCGGCTTTGCGTGGGAGACCTCAGGGTCTGCCGGTTTCGAATTCACCGGTTCGCCAACCCGCGCATAGCTGCCACCCTTTTCGTTTGGCGACGGACAGAAGCAGTTTTCTTCACTTGAATTCGAGAACTGAACCATGGACGAAAACTATCTAACACCTAGCATCTTCACCCGCCACAAACTCCCCCTCCACGCCCTCCTCATCCAGAACCAACCCTGGTTCTGCGCCCGCGACCTCGGGCGATTGCTCCACATCTACCTAAACGAACGCATCCTGCGAAAACTCGACCCCGACCAATACCAAACCCGCAAAATCCTGATCCACCACCAGATCGAAAACACCCTGCTGATCAGCGAATCCGGCATCTACGCCCTCCTCGTCTACCACTACTGCCCCGAATACCGAGCGCTACGCGAATGGCTCACCCATCAAGTCATTCCCACTTTGCGTGACGCCCAACACTCCACAAGCGAACGCCTACACCTGAGCCTGCTCAGTTGGCCGGATATGTCATTGAGTCTGTTGCACTGGAATAACCAGCCGTGGATACGGTTGCAGGATGTGCCGTTGATGGTGGTAGAGCGAGAAATGCCGAAGCGCGAGGCGGGGCGATGGTGGAAAAGAGCTTCACGGATGTTGCAATCGCTATAAGCCCGAATGCCGGAGCTGGGCCCTGCGCAAATCGTAAGTCGATTGAAGATTCATCCAGAACTCAGGCGTGGTGTTGAGATGAATGGCAAGTCTGATTGCCAGGTCGGCGCAGATCCTGAGCTGGCAATTCACAAGCTTTTCTATCTCACTTTCGGGCCATTTCGTGGGCATGGCCAGATCCATGACGGTCATGCCCAACGGCTCCATGAATTCCTTATTCAGAACCTCGCCCGGATGAATCGGGCGCGTACCATTGCGGTCCATTTTTCGCCTCCAAAGGCTGCGTTGAGTGGCCAAACTGGAGCATCCGACTCCGCGATACAAGACCGTCGAAACCCTTTCGCCGACGTCCTACAACTATTAGGGCATGGCCCTACAAAAATCAGCGTCTGAGCCTGATTACGCGACTCTTCCTCCTTGTACTACGGTGACCAACGAAGCATCCGTCACCCAAAAAACGAGGCCTCAATGAAAGACAAAAAGAGAAGGGCAAAGCTAGAAGAAATTGTTGGATATCACGCTGAAGCACTTCGGTTAGCCGGAGGTATTTCAGCCAATCAACGTCGTTTTATTGAGGTAGCGGCCAAGTACGGAAAAGAACTCGAACCGGATGGTTGGCTGGCCGGGGGAGGAAGCCAAGTAAAAAATCCCAAACAAGAAAACTAATGTGGCGCCTCTACTTGGCTTGGGAGGGCAACTTGGCAACATCCAGCGAAAGTTTGCCCTCGCATCCATGCCACTTGGACTCGTTCTCCCAACTACCCTTAAAAAACCCGCAGGAAGCGGCTCCCCGATTCAGCTCAAGGAACGACCATGTCTCTCTCCATCGTCCACAGTCGCGCCCAGATTGGCGTGGAAGCCCCCGCTGTCACCGTCGAAGTCCATCTGGCCAACGGTCTGCCGTCGCTGACCATGGTCGGCCTGCCCGAGGCGGCGGTGAAGGAGAGCAAGGATCGGGTGCGCAGCGCGATCATCAATTCCGGGCTGCAGTTTCCGGCGCGGCGGATCACTTTGAATCTGGCGCCGGCGGATCTGCCCAAGGATGGCGGGCGGTTTGATCTGGCGATTGCTTTGGGGATTCTGTCGGCAAGTGTGCAGGTTCCGTGTCTGACGCTGGATGAGGTGGAATGCCTCGGTGAGTTGGCGTTGTCCGGCGCCGTACGAGCGGTGCGCGGGGTGTTGCCGGCGGCACTGGCGGCGCGCAAGGCGGGGCGGGCGCTGGTCGTGCCGCGGGCGAATGCCGAGGAGGCCTGCCTTGCTTCGGGGTTGAAGGTGTTTGCGGTGGATCATCTGCTGGAAGCGGTGGCACATTTCAACGGGCACACGCCCGTGGAGCCTTATGTATCGGACGGCTTGATTCATGCCGCCAGACCCTATCCCGATCTCAACGAAGTGCAGGGGCAAATGGCAGCCAAACGTGCGCTGCTGATCGCGGCGGCGGGCGCACACAACCTGTTGTTCAGCGGGCCGCCGGGAACGGGCAAGACATTGTTGGCCAGTCGATTGCCGGGACTGCTCCCGCCATTGTCCGAATGCGAAGCACTGGAGGTGGCCGCCATTCAATCCGTCGCCAGCGGCGTGCCGTTGACCCATTGGCCGCAACGTCCTTTTCGCCAGCCACACCACTCGGCATCAGGCCCGGCACTGGTTGGCGGCAGCTCGAAACCGCAACCCGGCGAAATCACCCTCGCCCACCACGGCGTGCTGTTTCTCGATGAGCTGCCGGAGTTTGATCGCAAGGTGCTGGAGGTGCTGCGCGAGCCGCTGGAGTCCGGGCATATCGTGATCGCCCGAGCCAAGGATCGCGTGCGCTTTCCGGCGCGCTTCCAGTTGGTGGCGGCGATGAATCCGTGTCCCTGTGGATATCTCGGCGAGCCAAGCGGCAAGTGCTCCTGCACGCCGGACATGGTCCAGCGTTATCGCAACAAACTGTCGGGGCCATTGCTGGATCGGATCGATCTGCACCTGACAGTGGCGCGGGAAGCGACGGCGTTGAATCCGACGGTGAAGCCGGGAGAAGACAGCGCCAGCGCCGCGGCGTTGGTGGCCGAGGCGCGTGAGCGTCAGCAAAAGCGTCAAGGCTGCGCCAATGCATTTCTTGATCTGCCGGGGCTGAAGCGGCACTGCAAGTTATCCACAGCCGATGAAAAATGGCTGGAATCGGCGTGTGAACGGCTGACTTTGTCGCTACGTTCGGCGCATCGCTTGCTCAAGGTTGCGAGAACTCTGGCAGACCTTGAGCAAGTCGATGCAATCAGCCGTGAGCACTTGGCCGAAGCGCTGCAATACCGGCCGGCGACGCCTTAATGCTTGGTCAGATCCACCAACGGCGTTTGCCGCACTTCGGTTTCACGCCCGGCCTGAATTTCGGTCACGCGCTTCAAGGCGTTATCCACAGCACCTTTGTCCGCGAGCAGGCTGTAGCTGATCTGGAACTGCTTGTGTTCCTTGGGCGCAATGGTTGGCACCAGATTCAGCGGGCGCTGATAGCGGCGGTTGTAGGAAAAACTGGTGCCCGGCTCAAGGCCCGTGACATAGCCCTGCCCTTGGGTGTCAGTGTTTTTCCACAGGGAAAACACCGGCAACTGCTGAGTGTTGAAGCCTACGGAGACACCCAGGCTGCCGGCCTTGTCGTGCAAAACGGTCAGGGTTTCGCCTTTGGCATCGGCATAGGGCACGACGTTGTAGACGGTTTCGTCATAGTCCTTGGTTGGTGCGCGGTAGGTCTGCCAGTCGGCCAGCTCGGCTTTGGCCTTGTCGTTGAAGGGCGAGACCTGCTTCACCGGCGCCGCGAACCGTGCGCCCTGTTCAAGGAACGGCGTACTGAAGTTGCTGTGATACAGCGCCTGGTATTCCTTCGGATAATCGCCGTTGTTGGTCAGCGTGTCGTTGAGGGCGAAACGCGCACTACCCGGCTCGGTGACCAGCTCAGTGACCACCGAGAAGTCGACCTTCTTGAAGGCCTGCTCTTTCAACTCGCCGCGCAGGCTGATGGCGTACGGCGGCTTCTCGTCAATGTGCAGGGTAACGCTGCTGGCCGGAATGTTGGCGGCGCGCCCGTGCAGGGTCAGCAACTCACCATTGTCCATACCGGGATGGCCGACCCATTCGTAACCACAACGGGTCACCAGCTCGTTGAAACCTTCCAGCCAACCCAAGCCACCGCGTCCGTTGAGTTCGATGAAGGCTGGGTTGACCACTTCCTTGACTGGCGAATCCCAACCCATACGCACGTTGCCGACCGACGCCTGCAAGACGTTCATGCCTCGGGTCGGCACTACCGAGAGTTTCATCGTGCCGTTATCGATATCGACGATGCTGACCCCTTCCTGCCGCCCACCATGCAAGGTGCGCAGGCTGACGGAGAAAGGTTTGTCGGTTTTCACCCCCAGTTGCTCACTGGAGATGCTCCAGTTTTGCGCGGGTTTGTTGGTATCGAGAAGGACGTAGTCCCAAGCCATGGTGTGGGAGGCAGCAGAGAGTGCGCCGAGGGCGACGGCGAGTTTGAGCGGAGTCATGGCAGCAGCCTTTATTGGAGTTGTGCCATTTTTATAGCGCTGCGGAAACGTTTCAGCAAGTTTGAAAGAGCAAGAATTCGAGTGTTTGACTCTAGATTGGCAGTGATGCTATCGCGAGCAGGCTCACTCCTACACCCATCTTCAGTGATCACACACATTGTGACCTACCGATATACCTGTAGGAGTGAGCCTGCTCGCGATAGCTATGTCTGCCGCGCATCAACGAAACCGATCAACCTCGGAACGCAGATCCGCTGCCAGTTTCTCCAGCTCCTTGGCCGTCACCGCCAGGTTCGACACCACCTCACGCTGCTCACTGTTGGCCAGCGCAATGCTTTGCAGGTTACTGCTCAGCAACGTAGCGGTACTGCTCTGCTCCTGGGTCGCCGTAGTAATCGCAGCAAACTGTTGCCCTGCCGAACGGCTCTGTTCATCAATCCGCGCCAGCGCCGATGCGACATTGGCGTTGCGCGACAGGCCTTCCTGCATCAGCAGGTTGCCCTGCTCCATGGTGCTGATGGCGTTGCCGGTTTCCTGCTGGATGCTGTGGATCATCCCGGAGATTTCGTCAGTCGCCTGACGGGTGCGCGAAGCGAGGTTGCGCACTTCGTCTGCCACCACGGCAAAACCGCGGCCCTGTTCACCGGCGCGCGCGGCTTCAATCGCAGCGTTGAGCGCCAGCAGGTTGGTCTGTTCGGCAATCGAGGTGATCACGCTGACGATGCCGCCGATTTCCTGGGAGCGCTGACCGAGGGTGTTGATCACGGTCGCGGTGGTGTTCAGTGCACCAGCGATTTGCTCCAGCGAGGAAGAAGCCTCTTCCATCGACGTGCGCCCGATCTGGGTCTGTTGCGCGTTTTCCTGGGCCAGACGCTGGGTGTTGCCCATGTTGTCGGCGATGTTCAGCGAGGTAGCGCTGAACTCTTCCACGGCGCCGGCCATGCTGGTGATTTCACCCGACTGCTGCTCCATGCCTTCATAAGCACCACCGGACAAACCGGACAGCGCCTGGGCCCGGCTGTTGACCTCTTCCGAGGAGCGGCGGATATGCTCGACCATGATCGACAGCGCCTGGCTCATCTGGTTGAACGCGCGGGACAGCTGGCCAATCTCGTCGTTGCTCGTCACGTTCAGGCGCACGCTCAAGTCACCGGCGCCCAAGGCTTCGGCCTGACGCACCAGATCACTTAGCGGCGCGAGTTTGCTGCGCAGCAGCCAGACCACCGAACCGACCGCCAGCAGCATCGCCAGCAAACTGCCGATCGCCAGTTGGGTGCCGACGCTCCAGGTCACTGCGCGAATCTCGGCTTTCGGCATGCTCGCCACCACCGCCCACGGACCGCCATCGAAAGGCACCGAAACGCTGTAGAAGTCTTCGGCCTTGTCGCTCCAGAACTGGCCTTTACCCGGCGCTTTGGCCAAGCCGCCGATTACTGGAATTGCTTGATCCAGCGCCTGCACACCGGCAGGCGCGACCAACCACTTGTTCTGCTCATCCAGCAGCGCCAGCGAACCGCTCTGGCCAATACGGAATCGCTTGAGATTGTCGAATTGGATGTTCTGCGCGTCGGTGTAATCGAAGCCGACGAACAGCACCGCAATCACCTTGCCGCTGCCATCGCGCACCGGGGTGTATTGGGTCATGTACGAGCGATCGAACAGCAAGGCACGGCCGACATAGCCCTGCCCCGCCATCAACTTCGCATAAGCCGGGTGCGCATGATCGAGCAAGGTGCCGATGGCGCGCGTGCCGTCCTGTTTGGTCAGCGAGGTGCTGACCCGCACGAAGTCTTCGCCGCTGCGCACGAACAGCGTGGCGACGCCGGCCGTCATCTGCTTGAACTCGTCGACTTCCTTGAAGTTGTTGTTCAGCACTTCGCCGCCCAGGTGCAGGCCCGGGGTCTGGGTGCCGGCAACCGTCACCGGCTCATCCGGGTGAATGCTCAAACCCGCGCTGAAGCGCTTCTCGAACAGCCCGCTCAGGCGCTGGGTACTTTCGCGCAGCGTGCCGTGGAAGGTGCTCAACTGGTCGGCCAGCAGCCGCGCCTCACTGGCGAGGTGCTCTTCACGGGTGGCGAGGTTGGCGGTATCCAGCGAACGCAGGGCGAACACCGTACTGCCACTGATGACAATCGCCAGTATCACAGCGAGCGCGAGGCCCAGCTGCGAGGCGATCCGGGCACGAGGTTGAGACATGGACAGCTCCTGGCCGAGCCACCGGATCCTCCTTGATCGCAGCACTTGCTCGGAAAATTCTAATAGTGGGGTGTAATCGTGGAGACCGGCACGACGGTTCCACATGCACGTATTCGGCGGTAGAACCGAATACTTGAGCGAATAGCAGGGTTATGGCACAAGGCCGGCATTGTGGCGGCTCGAACGTTTCAGCTCAAGCGCGTCACCGCCGGAAGCGCCATGGCCCGCACTTCGCCTTGCAGGAAGTCGCTGAGGCGGCGCAAACGTTCACCTCCCGGGCGGGTTTTCGGCCAGACCAGGTAGTAATTCAGTCCGCTGGCGACGGCGGTCGGCCACGGCAGACTCAAGCGACCTTGCGCCACATCCTCGGCCACCATCAACAAATCGCCCATGGACACACCGTAACCCCGCGCCGCCGCGATCATCCCCAGCTCCAGGGTATCGAACACCTGTCCGCCCTTGAGCGAAATCTGATCAGACAATCCCATGTGCTCCAGCCAACTGCGCCAGTCACGTCGATCCGGGGTCGGGTGCAGCAATTCGGTGGAGGCCAGCCGCGCCAGATCCCAGGGTTGATCATTGAGCAAATTCGGCGCACCGACCGGAATCAGCTCTTCGGGAAACAACAGGCTGGCCTCCCAGTCCGGCGGGAAGTGTCCGTCACTGAGCAACACCGCGCAGTCGAAAGGCTCGTCGTTGAAATCCACCGAGTCCACGTCCATCCACGCGCTGGTCAGCTGCACCTCATTGCCCGGCTGTAGATGACGAAAGCGACTGAGCCGCGCCAGCAACCAACGCATGGTCAGGGTCGAGGGGGCTTTCATGCGCAGGATGTCGTCCTCGGCGCGCAAGGTGTTGCAGGCGCGTTCAAGGGCGGCGAAGCCGTCGCGAATCCCCGGCAGCAGCATCCGCGCCGACTCGGTGAGTTGCAGGTTACGGCCGCTGCGGTGAAACAGCTTGCAGGCGAAATGCTCTTCAAGCGTACGAATGTGCCGACTCACTGCACTCTGGGTGATCGACAGCTCCTCGGCTGCGCGGGTGAACGAGCTGTGTCGCGCCGCCGCTTCGAATGCGCGCAGGGCATACAAGGGAGGAAGACGACGGGACATTCGGAAAGCTCCTATAGCGGGTTACGGCCAACTTAGCAGAATCTGATCTGGATGAGTTTTAATCATGCCACCCATCCTTTTTATCCCTTTGTGCGAAAGCGCTTAAGCGCCGAGAATCGATGGCTCCTTGTTCCCTCTTTCATGAGTGGTGATGACCATGCAGCATCCTGTGCGTACCGAACTCTGGGCCATCCTGCGGCTGGCGGGGCCGTTGATTGCTTCACAGTTGGCGCACATGTTGATGGTGCTGACCGACACCCTGATGATGGCGCGCCTGAGTCCCGAAGCCCTGGCCGGCGGCGGACTGGGAGCGGCGAGTTACTCGTTCGTGTCGATCTTCTGCATCGGCGTGATCGCAGCGGTGGGCACCCTGGTGGCGATCCGGCAGGGCGCCGGCGACATCATCGGCGCCGCGCGCCTGACCCAGGCTGGATTGTGGCTGGCGTGGCTGATGGCGCTGGGCGCCGGGCTGCTGCTGTGGAATCTGAAACCGGTGTTGCTGCTGTTCGGCCAGACCGAAACCAACGTCAACGCCGCTGGACAATTTTTGATCGCCCTGCCCTTTGCCCTGCCCGGCTATCTGAGCTTCATGGCCCTGCGCGGCTTCACCAGTGCGATTGGCCGGGCGACCCCGGTGATGGTCATCAGCCTGGGCGGCACCGTGGCCAACTTCCTGCTCAACTATGCGTTGATCACCGGCATGTTCGGCCTGCCGAAACTGGGGCTGACGGGCATCGGTCTGGTCACGGCGATTGTCGCCAACTGCATGGCGCTGGCCCTCGCTTGGCACATCCGCCGGCACCCGGCCTACGACGCTTACCCGTTGCGCGCCGGCCTGTCGCGGCCGAACCGCCAATACCTCAAGGAGCTGTGGCGCCTCGGCCTGCCGATTGGCGGCACCTACGCGGTGGAAGTCGGTCTGTTCGCCTTCGCCGCGCTGTGCATGGGCACCATGGGCAGCACGCAGCTGGGCGCCCATCAGATCGCCCTGCAGATCGTTTCCGTGGCGTTCATGGTGCCGGCGGGCATGTCCTACGCCATCACCATGCGCGTCGGCCAGCACTACGGCGCCGGGCAACTGGGCGATGCGCGGATGTCCGGGCGGGTCGGGATCGTCTTCGGCGCGGTGGTGATGCTGGGCTTCGCCATGGTGTTCTGGCTGTTGCCGAATCAACTGGTCGGGTTGTTCCTCGACCACGACAACCCGGCGTTTGCCGAGGTGATTCGTCTGGCCGTGAGCCTGTTGGCGGTGGCGGCGTGGTTCGAGCTGTTTGACGGCACCCAGACCATCGCCATGGGCTGCATTCGTGGGCTCAAGGACGCGAAGACCACGTTCCTGGTCGGCCTCGGTTGCTATTGGCTGATCGGCGCGCCGGCGGCGTGGTGGATGGCATTCCACTTGAACTGGGGGCCGACGGGCGTCTGGTGGGGTCTGGCGCTGGGGTTGGCGTGTGCGGCGGTGAGTTTGACGCTGGCGTTTGAATGGAAAATGAAACGGATGATTCGGCGTGAGCCTGTGTCACAGAGGTTCGAGACCGTTCGCGCGGATTAAGATCACAAGATCGCAGCCTGCGGCAGCTCCTACAGGGATCTGTGTAGGAGCTGCCGCAGGCTGCGATCTGTTAAACGGCCTCCACAGAAACCTGTTGGCTTGAACCGAAGGTGAGGTACTCCACCAACTCCGCCAACGGCAACGGCCGGCTGATCAGATAGCCCTGCACCTGATCGCAGCCAAACCCGCGCAACAACTCCAGTTGCTCTGGTGTCTCGACCCCTTCGGCCACCACTTCCAGGTGCAGGTTGTGCGCGAGGTTGATCATCGCGTGCACCAGTTTGCGGTTCTCTTCGCGCTGTTCCATGCCGCCGACGAAGCTCTTGTCGATCTTCAGCAAGGTGATGGGCAAGCTGTTGAGGTGCACGAAAGACGAGAACCCGGTGCCGAAGTCATCCAGCGAGAAGCGCACGCCGAGGCGGCCGAGGGCGTCCATGGTCTGTTTGACCAGATCGCTGCGGCGCATCACGGCGGTCTCGGTCAGTTCGAACTCCAGCCACTGCGCCTCGACACCGCGCTCGGCGATCAGGCGACTGAGGGTCGGCAACAACTGACTGTCCTGAAACTGACGGAACGACAGGTTGATCGCCATGTGCAGCGCCGGCAACCCGCGCTCGCGCAGCGCCTGCATGTCGCGCAGCGCCCGGGAAATCACCCAGTAGCCCAGCGGCACGATCAAACCGCTCTGCTCCGCCAGCGGCACGAATTCGCTCGGTGGCAACAAGCCCCGCTCGCCATGGCGCCAGCGCACCAGAGCTTCGAGGCCGACGATCTGGCCGTCCGCCAGATTCAAGCGTGGCTGGTAATGCAGCTCCAGCTCATCGCGACGCAGGGCCCGACGCAGCTCGCTTTCGAGGTCGGCCATGCTCCGTGCGTTGCGGTTGATGCGTTCGTTGAAGATATGGAAGGTGCAACCCTGGGTGCTCTTGGCCTGCTGCATGGCGATGTGCGCATGCCACATCAGCGGATCGGCGCCGCCCTGCGCACGGGCATGGGCGATGCCGAGGCTGGAGCCGATCAACAGGCTTTCGCCATCGACCCAATACGGTTCGGCGAGTGCTTCGGTGATGCGTTCGGCCATCCACTCGGCGCGTTGCGGCGCGCGGCGGGTGTCGATCAGCAGGGCAAATTCATCGCTGCCCAGCCGCGCCAGTTGATCACCGGCCTCCAACTGGCTTTTCAGCCGTGCGACGACTTGCAGGATCAGCCGGTCGCCGGCCTGATGGCCGAGGGCGTCATTGGCGTGGCGGAAGTTGTCGAGGTCAAGATGCCCGAGGGCCAGGCCGCGACCGTCGCCTTCGGCAAGGCGCGCAGCGAGCAAGGTCTGGAACCCCTGGCGATTGGCGATGCCGGTCAGCGGATCCTGTTCGGCGAGGCGTTGCAGCGTATTTTCGAGCACGCCGCGTTCCCGCACATGGCGCAGGCAACGTCGCAGCATGCCGGCGTCGAGGGCGTCGAACACCAGCCAGTCGCTGACACCAACGGGCGCAGTGGCCGGTTCGTGTTCCAGCAGCAACACCGTCGGCAGGCTGCATCGGCCCGGGGCCGGCTGCAATGCCGGAACGGTCAACAACACCGCATGGCGGTTGTCTTCGAACAAACTGCTGACCGACTCCCAGCTCGGCGCGCTGATCAGCACCGCCGCGCTCCCCATCGGAGCCAGACACTCGCGCAATAACGCTGTCCACGCTGGCTCTTCGGCCAGTAGCAGCAAACGCAAGGGTTCGACAGGCGTAGACAAGCTAGCTCCCTAGACTCTGCAATGATGTGGGCGGGGCATTATGCCGTTGCGGTGTTCAATGACCAAATGACAACGGTTATCAGAACGTTATTTTGTGTCACGAATGAGAACATTAGCCGCAAAATCACCGCGCATCCTCCGCGAAAGTAACAAAACCGGCAAATTTGAATCGCGTGGTGCGTCACAAGTCGGAGAGAGCAGCACAAATCGCTGAGCCTGTTAAAATGCCGGCCCATTTCGTCAACGACTCCCGAATTTTCGTATGTCCCGACTCAATCCCCGGCAGCAAGAAGCCGTGAACTACGTCGGCGGCCCTCTATTGGTGCTCGCCGGCGCTGGCTCCGGCAAGACCAGCGTGATCACCCGCAAGATCGCGCACCTGATCCAGAACTGTGGCATCCGCGCCCAGTACATCGTCGCCATGACCTTTACCAACAAGGCCGCGCGCGAGATGAAGGAGCGGGTCGGCACCCTGCTGCGTGCCGGCGAAGGTCGCGGCCTGACGGTCTGCACTTTCCACAACCTGGGCCTGAACATCATCCGCAAGGAACACGCGCGGCTGGGCTACAAACCCGGTTTCTCGATCTTCGACGAGACCGACGTCAAAGCCCTGATGACTGACATCATGCAGAAGGAGTACGCAGGCGACGACGGCGTCGACGAGATCAAGAACATGATCGGCGCCTGGAAAAACGACCTGATTCTGCCGCCGCAAGCGCTGGAAAACGCGCGCAATCCGAAAGAACAGACTGCCGCGATCGTCTACACCCACTATCAGCGCACGCTCAAGGCGTTCAACGCGGTGGACTTCGACGACCTGATCCTGCTGCCGGTAAAGCTCTTCGAAGAGCACGCCGACATCCTCGAAAAGTGGCAGAACAAGGTGCGCTACCTGCTGGTCGACGAATACCAGGACACCAACGCCAGCCAGTATCTGCTGGTGAAAATGCTGATCGGCAAGCGCAACCAGTTCACCGTGGTGGGCGACGACGACCAGTCGATCTACGCCTGGCGCGGTGCGCGGCCGGAAAACCTGATGTTGCTCAAGGACGACTATCCGTCCCTGAAAGTGGTGATGCTGGAGCAGAACTACCGCTCCACCAGCCGCATCCTGCGCTGCGCCAACGTGCTGATCTCGAACAACCCGCACGAATTCGAAAAGCAGCTGTGGAGCGAGATGGGCCACGGTGACGAGATCCGCGTGATCCGCTGCCGCAACGAGGACGCCGAAGCCGAACGCGTGGCCATGGAAATCCTCAGCCTGCACTTGCGCACCGACCGCCCGTATAGCGATTTCGCGATTCTCTATCGCGGGAACTATCAGGCCAAACTGATCGAACTGAAGTTGCAGCACCACCAGGTGCCGTACCGCCTGAGCGGCGGCAACAGCTTCTTCGGCCGTCAGGAAGTGAAAGACCTGATGGCCTATTTCCGCCTGATCGTGAACCCGGATGACGACAACGCCTTCCTGCGGGTGATCAACGTGCCGCGCCGGGAAATCGGCTCCACGACTCTGGAAAAACTCGGCAACTACGCCACCGAACGCAAGATCTCGATGTACGCCGCCACCGACGAAATCGGTTTGGGCGAACACCTCGACAGCCGCTTCACCGATCGCCTGGCGCGCTTCAAGCGTTTCATGGACAAGGTCCGTGAGCAGTGCGCCGGCGAAGACCCGATCTCGGCGCTGCGCAGCATGGTCATGGACATCGACTACGAGAACTGGCTACGCACCAACAGTTCCAGCGACAAGGCAGCGGACTACCGGATGAGCAACGTCTGGTTCCTGATCGAAGCCTTGAAGAACACCCTGGAAAAAGACGAAGACGGCGAGATGACCGTCGAGGACGCCATCGGCAAACTGGTCTTGCGCGACATGCTCGAGCGTCAGCAGGAAGAAGAGGACGGCGCCGAAGGCGTGCAGATGATGACCCTGCATGCGTCCAAGGGACTGGAGTTCCCTTACGTGTTCATCATGGGCATGGAAGAGGAAATCCTCCCGCACCGCTCCAGCATCGAAGCCGACACCATCGAAGAAGAACGCCGCCTGGCCTACGTGGGCATCACCCGCGCCCGTCAGACCCTGGCCTTCACCTTTGCCGCCAAGCGCAAGCAGTACGGCGAGATCATCGACTGCGCGCCAAGCCGCTTCCTCGATGAGCTGCCGCCGGACGATCTGGCGTGGGAAGGCAACGACGACACACCGACCGAAGTCAAAGCCGTGCGCGGCAATAGCGCATTGGCTGATATACGCGCGATGTTAAAGCGCTAGAATTGACCACTTTTTTAAAGCTTAGGGCGCACAAGCGCTGAACGAGGACAGCTTCATGGAAGCATTGCACCAGAAAATCCGCGAACAAGGCATCGTGCTTTCCGATCAAGTCCTGAAAGTCGACGCCTTTCTGAACCACCAGATCGACCCGGCCCTGATGAAGCTGATCGGTGACGAATTCGCCACGCTGTTCAAGGATTCGGGCATCACCAAGATCGTCACCATCGAAGCCTCGGGCATCGCCCCGGCGATCATGACCGGTCTGAACCTTGGCGTGCCGGTGATCTTCGCCCGCAAGCACCAGTCCCTGACCCTGACGGAAAACCTGCTGTCGGCGACCGTTTACTCGTTCACCAAGCAGACCGAAAGCACCGTGGCCATCTCCCCGCGTCACCTGACCAGCAGCGACCGCGTGCTGATCATCGACGACTTCCTGGCCAACGGTAAGGCATCCCAGGCGCTGATCTCGATCATCAAGCAGGCCGGCGCCACCGTCGCCGGTCTGGGCATCGTGATCGAGAAGTCGTTCCAGGGCGGCCGCGCCGAGCTGGATTCGCAGGGCTATCGCGTTGAATCGCTGGCTCGCGTGAAATCGCTGAAGGATGGCGTCGTTACCTTCATCGAGTAATCCAGCAACACCGCATTACCCCTGTGGGAGCGAGCCTGCTCGCGAATGCTTAGGGTCAGTCGACATTTTGGTTGACTGATACACCGCTTTCGCGAGCAGGCTCGCTCCCACAGTGGGTTTTGCGATGTGTAGTTATTGAGTGGTGGCCTTGAGACCAGTGAGCAATAAACGCTGGAAGAGGTCTTCTCTCAGGCCTTCCGAGTTCGTGAGCTGCATCCGCTGCAGATGCTCGGGATACAACGAAGCATCCGGCGCATCCAGCGCGGCCTTGCCCAGTTCCAGAATCTCGGTCAGCTTGAACTTGCTCTTCAGCCAATTCAGCGCCCGCAACAGATCCCGCTCGACCGCGGTGAAATCACAACCCAGCGGATACTCCGGAAACAGGTTTGGATGCTTCGCGGCAATCGCCTGCAGTCGTTGCGGCGTGTTCTCGGCGAAACGCGGATCGAGACGGAAATCCTTCGGCAGCTTGCCGACTTTCTGCGCCTGCTCGATCAGCTCCGGCTGGAAGCGTGAATCGCTGATGTTCAGCAACGCCTCGATTACCACCGCATCGGTCTTGCCGCGCAGATCGGCGATGCCGTACTCGGTGACCACGATGTCGCGCAGGTGCCGTGGAATCGTGCAGTGGCCGTATTCCCAGACGATGTTCGAACTGATCTCACCACCGGACTCACGCCAGCTGCGCAGGATCAGAATCGAGCGCGCATCATGCAGCGCGTGGCCCTGGGCGACGAAGTTGTACTGCCCGCCAACGCCGCTGAGCACCCGCCCGTCTTCCAGTTGATCGGCCACGCCTGCGCCCATCAGCGTCATGGTGAACACGGTGTTGATGAACCGCGCATCGAGACGCTGCAAGCGCTTCAACTCTTCCTGCCCGTACAGCTCGTTGATGTAGCTGATGCGGGTCATGTTGAATTCGAGGCGCTTGCTCTGCGGCAGCTCGCGCAGGCGCTCGTAGAAACTGCGCGGGCCGAGGAAGAAACCGCCGTGCACCGAGATGCCATCGGTTTGCGCCGCTTCGTCCAGCGTGCCGGCATTGGCCTGTTCCTGCGTCTGCACGTCGGGGTAGACCTTGCGCCGGATGATCCCGGCGTCCGCCAGCACCAGCAGGCCGTTGACGAACATTTCGCTGCAACCGTACAGGCCTTTGGCGAACGGCGCGGTGCCGCCCTCGCGTTCGATCAACTGCGCCCACTGGCTGAGGTTTATGTCATTGAGCAAGGCCTGATAACCGGCGTTATCCGCTTGCCGCGCCAGCAGTGCGGCGGTCAGGGCATCGCCCATTGAGCCAATGCCGATCTGCAGGGTGCCGCCATCGCGTACCAACGTGCTGGCGTGCAGGCCGATGAAATGGTCCTGAAAGCCCACCGGCATGTTCGGCGTGGAGAACAGCGTGCTGCTGTCCTTGGCGTCGATCAGCAGGTCAAAGGTGTCGATATCGACTTCGGCATCGCCGGGCATGTACGGCAGCTCGGTGTGCACCTGGCCGACCAGCAGAATGGTCTCCCCTGCTGCGCGGCGCTTGGCGATCATCGGCAACAGGTCGAGGGTGATGTCCGGGTTGCAGCTCAGGCTCAGGCGATCGGGGTGGTCGCTGCTGCTGGCGAGCAACTGCGCCACCAGGTTCAGACCGGCGGCGTTGATGTCGCGGGCGGCGTGGCTGTAGTTGCTGCTGACGTAATCCTGCTGGGCCGGCGCGCTGTTGAGCAGGCTGCCGGGCTGCATGAAAAACTGTTCGATCCGGATGTTGGCGGGCAGGCTGTCACGCTGCAGGTCGGCGAGGAAATCGAATTCCGGGTAGTCACCAAAGACGCGCTCGACGAAGGGCTCGATGAAGCGCTTTTGCAAGCCATCGCCCACGTTCGGCCGCCCCAGGCACAGCGCGGTGTAGATCGTCAGTTGTCGCTCGGGCAGCCCTTTGATGCGCCGGTACAGCGCGTTGACGAAGTGATTGGGCTTGCCCAGCCCCAGCGGCAAGCCCATGTGGATATGCGCCGGCAAGCGTGCAAGCACCTCGTCCACTGCCTGTTCGATCGAACACAACTGCACCATCTGAAGCCTCCTGCCCGTTCCGTGAATAGAGGTAGACCGAGCTTGCCTCGACTTTGCTGCAAAGGACAGCCCAAGCCGCGAATCGCAGGCACAAAAAAACCGTCCGAAGACGGTTTTTTTCGTCAGAAGCGCGGCTTATTTCAGGCCGGACATCTTCTGGATCGCACCTTTCAACTCGTCATCCGAGCAATCGGCGCAGGTGCCTTTTGGCGGCATGGAGTTGATGCCGGTGATGGCTTTGGCGAGGATGCCGTCGAGGCCGCCCTGGTGATCGGCGCGTTCTTTCCAGGCGGCGGTGTCACCGATTTTCGGTGCGCCCAACAGGCCGGTACCGTGGCAAGCGTTGCAATGTTTTGCAATCACTTCATCTGGCGTCTTCGCACCACCGCCGCCGCCAGCGGAAGCCGCAACTTCCATTCCTTTGCATTCCTGCCCCTGAACGCACACCTGGCCGACCGGCTCGAGGCGCTTGGCAATGTCGTCATTCGTCGCAGCTTGAGCGCTGACAGCCCAGAGGGCCAGTACGGTTGCTGGTGCGGCCAGCATTTTCATAATTAGGTTCACGCGTTCACCCTCAATGGTGGCTATTCACGCCTGCGGCCACGGTTCGCAGGCGGGCGCAAGTATAGCGGGTAGCCCGCCACACTGAAACAACCCCATAGTCGGAGGGGTTATACCGCGCTGTGGAAAAACTCTCCGGATGCCTTCGCCGTCATGGCTTGGCGCCTCTATCTTTAAAAATTCGCCGGCGTGGCTGCGCTGATTAGTCGCGCAGGCGCGTCGAACGGATTACGGAAACGATGCGGCTTGGTACTTTCAAAATAGTAGCTGTCGCCGGCTTCGAGAATAAAAGTTTCCAGCCCCACCACCAATTCCAGACGACCTTCCACCAGAATCCCGGTTTCTTCGCCTTCATGGGTGAGCATTTCTTCGCCGGTATCGGCGCCCGGTGGGTAGATTTCGTTGAGAAACGCGATGGCCCGGCTCGGGTGCGCGCGGCCGACCAGTTTCATGGTCACGGCGCCGTCGGAAATGTCGATCAGCTCGTTGGCCTTGTAGACGATCTGGGTCGGGACTTCCTGCAGGATTTCTTCGGAAAAGAACTCGACCATGGACATGGGAATCCCGCCCAGAACCTTCCTCAGCGAACTGATCGAAGGGCTGACGCTGTTCTTTTCGATCATCGAAATGGTGCTGTTGGTGACGCCCGCGCGTTTGGCGAGTTCACGCTGGGAAAGCCCTTTGAGCTTGCGGATCGATTGCAGTCGTTCACCGACGTCCAAGGCGGGAGCCTCCTGATGTTGTAAGAATATTGAGCGTTATCATGGCGACAGCGTTCAGTATTTACAACACTTGGCCCCCGCAGCGGCGTCAACCCTCGGAATAGAGCCTTGGCACGCGACGCAGGTTGCAGAAGATCTGGTACGGAATGGTGTCCGCCCACTTTGCCACTTCGCTGGCGAGGATGGTTTTGCCCCACAGCTCGACGGTCGAACCAAGGCCGGCTTCCGGCACATCGGTCAGGTCGATACAGAGCATGTCCATCGACACGCGGCCAAGTATGCGGCTGCGTTTGCCGGCGACCAGCACCGGTGTGCCGGTTGGCGCGTGACGCGGGTAGCCATCGGCGTACCCCATCGCAACCACGCCGATGCGCATCGGTTTGTCGGTGATGAATCTGGCACCGTAGCCGATCGGCTCGCCGGCGGGCAGTTCGCGCACACAGATGACTTTCGATTCGAGGGTCATCACCGGTTGCAGGCGCTCGGCCACGGCGTTGGCTTCTTCGAACGGGGTCGCGCCGTACAGCATGATGCCCGGGCGCACCCAGTCGCTGTGGATCTGCGGCCAACCGAGCACGGCCGGCGAGTTGCGCAGGCTGACTTCGGCGGTCAGGCCCTGACGGGCAGCCTCGAACACCGCGACCTGATCGGCGCTGCTCTGCTCGTGCAGCTCATCGGCGCGGGCGAAGTGGCTCATCAGCACGATCTTCGCCACTTTGCCGCTGGCCAGCAGGCGTTGATAGGCCGCCGCGTAATCCTTCGGATGCAGACCCACACGGTGCATGCCCGAATCGAGCTTCAGCCACACGGTGATCGGTTTGCTCAATGCCGCCTGCTCGATGGCTTCGAGCTGCCATAGCGAATGCACCACGGTCCAGAAATCATGCTCGACGATGAGCGCCAGTTCATCGGCCTCGAAGATCCCTTCGAGCAACAATACCGGGCCCTTGATACCGGCCGCGCGCAGCTCCAGCGCCTCTTCGATGCAGGCGACGGCAAACCCGTCGGCCTCGGCTTCCAGCGCCTGGGCGCAACGCACTGCGCCGTGACCGTAGGCATCAGCCTTGATCACTGCCAGCGCCTTGGCGCCGGTGACTTCGCGGGCAATTCGGTAGTTGTGGCGCAGGGCTTCTAGGTCGATCAGGGCACGGGCAGGACGCATGGCGGCAGACTTCTAGGCGGTCATGGGAAGAAAAACCGGCGCCGACTGACGACGTGAACCGCCAACAGCGCCGGGAGAGGGATCTTTACAACGAGTTATGGCAACGCGGCGACGATGGAGATCTCGACCAGGATGCTCGGCTTGGCCATCTTCGCTTCGACGGTGGCACGGGCCGGGGCAGCGCCTTTGGGCAGCCATTGGTCCCACACCGAGTTCATCCCGGCAAAGTGCGCCTCGATGTCGTTCAGGTAGATCGTTGCCGACAGCAGATGCTGCTTGTCAGTCCCGGCCAGATCGAGCAAGCGCTCGATATTGGCGAGCACCTCGCGGGTCTGTTGCTCAACCCCGGCGTTGAAGTCGTCGCCGACCTGCCCGGCCAAATACACGGTGCCGTTGTGGCTGACGATCTGACTCATGCGCTCATTGGTGAGCTGGCGCTGGATTGCCATGTTTTGCGGACTCCTGAGGCTTGTTGCCGTAACGGGAAATATCGAGGCCTTCGGCGCTGATCTGCGGCTTTTTCTTCGCCATCAGATCGGCCAGCAAACGACCGGAACCGCACGCCATGGTCCAACCCAGGGTGCCGTGACCGGTGTTGAGGAACAGATTCTTGAACGGCGTGGCGCCCACGATCGGCGTGCCATCCGGGGTAGTCGGACGCAGGCCGGTCCAGAAGCTCGCTTCGGCCAGATTGCCGCCCTGAGGATAAAGGTCGTTGACGATCATCTCCAGGGTTTCGCGCCGACGCGGGTTCAGCGACAGGTCAAAACCGGCGATCTCCGCCATGCCGCCGACGCGGATGCGGTTGTCGAAACGGGTGATCGCGACCTTGTAGGTCTCGTCGAGAATGGTCGAGGTCGGGGCCATGTCCGGGTTGGTGATCGGCACGGTCAGCGAGTAGCCCTTGAGCGGATACACCGGGGCCTTGATGCCCAGCGGCTTGAGCAGTTGCGGCGAGTAGCTGCCGAGCGCCAGCACGTAGCGGTCGGCGGTTTCCAGTTTTCCGTCGATCCATACACCGTTGATGCGGTCACCGGCGTAATCGAGGCGCTGGATGTCCTGGCCGAAGCGGAATTCCACACCGAGTTTCACGGCCATTTCAGCCAGGCGTGTGGTGAACATCTGGCAGTCACCGGTCTGGTCGTTTGGCAGACGCAGGGCGCCGGCGAGGATGTCGGTAACATTGGCCAGAGCCGGCTCGACGCGGGCAATGCCGGCGCGGTCGAGGACTTCAAACGGTACGCCGGACTCTTTCAGCACGGCGATGTCTTTGGCGGCGCCATCGAGTTGCGCCTGAGTGCGAAACAGCTGAGTAGTGCCGAGGCTCCGGCCTTCGTAGGCGATGTCGGTTTCTGCGCGCAGTTCGTCGAGGCAGTCGCGGCTGTACTCGGACAGACGCACCATGCGCTCCTTGTTCACCGCGTAACGGTTGGCGGTGCAGTTGCGCAGCATCTGCGCCATCCACAGGTACTGGTCGATGTCGGCGGTGGCCTTGATCGCCAGCGGCGCGTGCCGCTGCAGCAACCACTTGATGGCCTTGAGCGGCACGCCCGGGGCAGCCCACGGCGAGGCATAGCCTGGCGACACCTGGCCGGCGTTGGCGAAACTGGTCTCCATGGCCACGGCTGGCTGCCGGTCGACCACCACCACTTCAAACCCGGCACGGGCCAGATAGTAAGCACTGGCGGTACCGATGACGCCGCTACCCAAGACCATTACGCGCATTTTTGTATCCCTCATCGCGGCAGGGCCGCGTACGTCTGTTGTTAGAGCAATGATGCGCGCAGTGTAAAAAAGAATGGCCAGTGCATTTCACTATATAAGCGCCTATATTTGGCGACAATTCTCGGCAAAAACCCTTTTCACGGAGGCGCATCCCCTATGCGTACCAACACTCAGACCAAACGTGAGCTGGACAAGATCGACCGCAACATCTTGCGGATCCTGCAGGCGGACGGACGGATATCGTTTACCGAACTCGGCGAGAAGGTGGGCCTGTCCACCACGCCGTGTACGGAGCGGGTGCGGCGGCTGGAGCGCGAGGGGATCATCATGGGCTACAACGCCCGGCTCAATCCGCAGCATTTGAAGGGTAGCCTGCTGGTGTTTGTCGAGATCAGCCTCGACTACAAATCCGGCGACACTTTCGAAGAGTTCCGACGCGCGGTGCTGAAATTGCCGCACGTGCTGGAGTGTCACCTGGTGTCAGGGGATTTCGACTATCTGGTGAAAGCGCGGATTTCCGAGATGGCCTCGTATCGCAAGCTGCTGGGCGACATTCTGTTGAAGCTGCCGCATGTGCGCGAGTCCAAGAGCTATATCGTGATGGAAGAGGTGAAGGAGAGCTTGAGCTTACCGATTCCAGACTGAAGATTGGTGGCACTCCATTCGCGAGCAGGCTCGCTCCCACAGAGGAATGCATTCCAAATGTGGGAGCGAGCCTGCTCGCGAAAGCCGCAAATCGGTCGGGAGTGAACCCGCTAAACCAACACCTGCCGATTCGCCGCCATGTACTCGAATATCTGCTTCTCCACTCGCGGATGAATCAACTCCACCGGCCCCCGTCCATTCGGGCACGGCAACGTCTTCGTCGTGCCGAACAACCGGCAAATCAGCGGCCGTTCTTCATACACCGTGCAGCCATTGGGCCCCAGGTGCACGCAGTTCAGCTCCTCCATCGCCGCATCCTGCTCGGCGCGGGTCTTGCGCGGCAGGCGTGACATTTCTTCCGGCGAAGTGGTCACCGGACCGCAGCAGTCATGGCAGCCCGGCACGCAGGCGAACGTGGGGATCTGCTGACGCAGGTCGCGAATTGTCTGGCGGTTGCAGCTCATCGAAACGGTAACCCACATGAATAGGCGGCAATTGTGCCGCAAAAGCCGCGATCCAGACAGCAACGGCCGACCAGTGTTGCCCGTGTTCGGGCGTGCGGCTTATGCTCCGTCAAATTTTCTCGACACTCAGCCGTTGGATGACGCCCATGAATGCCCGCGCCCGAACCTTCGCGAGCCAACCCCACGTTGCCTCTTATTACGCCGCCAGCAGCCTGCCGCAGCCTGATCATCCGCAACTGCAAGGTGAAGTGATTGCCGACGTGTGCGTGGTCGGCGGCGGCTTCTCCGGGCTGAACACCGCGCTGGAACTGGCCGAACGCGGCCTCAGCGTGGTGTTGCTGGAAGCGCACCGGATCGGCTGGGGTGCCAGTGGCCGTAACGGCGGGCAGTTGATTCGCGGGGTCGGTCACGGCCTCGATCAGTTCGCCAACGTCATCGGTGCCGACGGCGTACGCCAGATGAAACTCATGGGCCTGGAAGCGGTGGAAATCGTTCGCCAGCGGGTTGAGCAGTTCCAGATCCAGTGCGACTTGACCTGGGGCTACTGCGACCTCGCCAACAAGCCTGCCGACCTCGAAGGCTTTGCCGAAGACGCCGAAGAACTGCGCGGCCTCGGCTATCGCTACGAAACCCGCTTGCTGCAAGCCAACGACATGCACACCGTGGTCGGCTCCAAGCGTTATGTCGGCGGCTTGATCGACATGGGATCAGGGCATCTGCACCCGCTGAACCTGGCGCTCGGCGAGGCCGCTGCCGCGCAGCAACTGGGGGTCAAACTGTTTGAGCAGTCGGCCGTCACCCGCATCGATTACGGCCCGGAAGTGCGCGTGCACAGCGCACAAGGTTCGGTGCATGCCAAGACCCTGGTGCTGGGCTGCAACGCCTACCTCAATGACCTCAACCCGCAACTGAGCGGCAAGGTCCTGCCCGCCGGCAGTTACATCATCGCCACCGAGCCGCTGAGTGAAGCCCAGGCTCACGCCCTGCTGCCGCAAAACATGGCGGTCTGCGACCAGCGGGTGGCGCTGGATTACTACCGCCTCTCGGCGGACCGCCGCTTGTTGTTCGGCGGTGCCTGCCATTATTCGGGACGCGATCCGAAAGACATCGGCGCGTACATGCAGCCGAAGATGCTCGAAGTCTTTCCGCAGCTGGCCGGGGTGAAGATCGACTATCAGTGGGGTGGGATGATCGGCATCGGTGCCAACCGTCTGCCGCAGATCGGCCGACTCAATGATCAGCCGAACGTGTATTACGCCCAGGCCTATTCCGGGCACGGGGTGAATGCCACGCACCTGGCGGGCAAACTGCTGGCCGAGGCGATCAGTGGGCAGCACAGTGGCGGGTTCGACCTGTTTGCCAAGGTGCCGCACATCACCTTCCCGGGGGGCAAACATTTGCGCTCGCCGCTGCTGGCGCTGGGGATGTTGTGGCATCGACTTAAAGAGTTGGTCTGAAGTTGATCCCCTGTAGGAGCTGCCGCAGGCTGCGATCTTTTGATCTTTAAATACAAAGTCAAAAGATCGCAGCCTGCGGCAGCTCCTACAGAGGACATTTCAATGAGTCAGATCCGCCAGAACGGCTTCAACCCCTCCTCCAGCGCCTGCTCGCGGGTCAGCCCGACATCCTTCAGCTGCTCCGGCGTCAGTTCCAGCAACGCCTTGCGCGTGTGCAGACGATGCCAGAACAGGCCCCAGCGACTCAGGCCGGACGGTGCGTTGCGCAACATCTCGTTGCGCGCACTGTCCCTCTGCCCTGCCTCCAGTTCCTGACTGTGTAACGTCAGCCGCACATCGCTCAAGCCGTTCATTTTTGTCGCTCCTGTTTACTTGGGTAGCCAGAGATTCCATGATGCGCGGGTCGGCAAAAGCATTACAGATTCAACACTTCTGTATTAACTCCATACAGATTTGCCGTTTTTGCGTCTGAATCACCGATTTTTGCCGCATCTGTACTGGTTTAACGAATCACCTGCATCGAGGCAGTGCCATGACCCTGTATGTGAACCTCGCCGAGCTGCTCGGCACCCGCATCGAACAAGGCTTCTACCGTCCTGGCGATCGCCTGCCTTCGGTGCGCGCCTTGAGCGTAGAACACGGGGTCAGCCTGAGCACGGTGCAACAGGCCTATCGCATGCTTGAAGACAGCGGCCTGGCAACGCCGAAACCCAAGTCCGGCTACTTTGTGCCAGTCGGGCGCGAGCTGCCGGAGCTGCCTGCGGTCGGACGTCCGGCGCAGCGGCCGGTGGAGATTTCGCAGTGGGATCAGGTGCTGGAATTGATTCGCGCGGTGCCGCGCAAGGACGTGGTGCAACTGGGTCGCGGCATGCCCGATGTGACCACGCCAACCATGAAACCGCTGCTGCGCGGACTGGCGCGGATCAGCCGCCGCCAGGACATGCCCGGCCTGTATTACGACAACATCCACGGCACCCTCGAACTGCGCGAACAGATCGCCCGGCTGATGCTCGATTCCGGCTGCCAGTTGAGCGCCAGTGACCTGGTCATCACCACCGGTTGCCACGAAGCGCTGTCCACCAGCATCCACGCGATCTGCGAGCCGGGCGACATCGTCGCGGTGGATTCGCCGAGCTTTCACGGCGCCATGCAGACGCTCAAAGGGCTGGGCATGAAAGCGCTGGAAATCCCCACCGATCCGCTGACCGGGATCAGCCTCGAAGCACTGGAACTGGCGCTGGAGCAATGGCCGATCAAGGTCATCCAGATCACGCCCAACTGCAATAACCCGCTGGGCTACATCATGCCGGAGTCGCGCAAACGCGCGCTGCTCAACCTCGCCCAGCGCTTCGACGTGGCGATCATCGAAGACGATGTGTATGGCGAACTGTCCTACACCTACCCGCGCCCACGCACGATCAAGTCCTTCGACGAGGACGGCCGCGTGCTGCTGTGCAGTTCGTTTTCCAAGACCCTGGCGCCAGGGCTGCGCATCGGTTGGGTCGCGCCGGGACGTTATCTGGAGCGGGTGCTGCACATGAAATACATCAGCACCGGCTCCACCGCGCCGCAGCCGCAGATTGCCATCGCCGAATTCCTCAAAGGTGGTTACTTCGAACCGCATTTGCGACGGATGCGCGCTCAATACCAACGCAATCGCGACGCGATGATCGACTGGGTTACCCGTTATTTCCCGGCCGGCACCCGCGCCAGCCGTCCACAGGGCAGCTTCATGCTGTGGGTCGAACTGCCGGAAGGATTCGATACGCTGAAACTCAATCGGGCGCTGCATGACCAGGGCGTACAGATTGCCGTCGGCAGCATCTTTTCCGCCTCGGGCAAATACCGCAATTGCCTGCGGATGAACTACGCTGCCAAACCGACACCGCTGATCGAAGAAGCGGTGCGCAAGGTCGGTGCAGCCGCAATCAAATTACTGGCCGAAGCCGACTGACTTTTTTCGAGTGATCAGCGTCCATATGCCGACCTTTGCCGCCGACCGGAATGATCCTACGTGAGCTTCAGACAGCCCCTACTCGCTTTGCTGATGTTCGCCTCGCTCCTGAGCGGCTGCGCCAGCCTCGATGTGCCACGTGAGCCGAGCCAGGCGCTGCCGGCGTCGGACTCCAGTTTCGGCCGCTCGATCCAGGCCCAGGCCGCGCCCTGGCAGGGCCGTTCCGGCTTTCGCCTGCTGTCCAACAGCAGCGAAGCCTTCACCGCCCGTGCTGAACTGATCCGCAACGCGCAAACCAGCCTCGACTTGCAGTACTACATCGTCCATGACGGCGTCAGCACGCGGATGCTCGTGGAAGAACTGCTCAAGGCCGCCGACCGTGGCGTGCGCGTGCGCATCCTGCTCGACGACACCACCAGCGACGGCCTCGACACGATCATCGCCACACTGGCCGCGCATCCCCAGATCCAGATCCGCCTGTTCAACCCGCTGCACCTGGGTCGCAGCACGGGCGTGACCCGCGCCGCCGGACGTCTGTTCAACCTGTCGCTGCAACACCGGCGCATGCACAACAAACTGTTCCTGGCGGACAACAGCGTGGCCATCGTCGGCGGACGCAATCTGGGCGATGAGTATTTCGATGCCGAGCCGAACCTGAATTTCACCGACATCGACATGCTCAGCGTCGGCCCGGTGGCCGAGCAGCTCGGGCACAGTTTCGATCAGTACTGGAACAGCGCGCTGAGCAAGCCGATCGACGAATTCCTCTCCAGCAAACCGACCGCCAAAGACCTGCAGAACACCCGCACGCGCCTGGAAGAATCGCTGGACGAAACCCGCAAACAGAATCACGCGCTGTATCAACAGTTGATGACGTTCAAGACCGCACCGCGCATGGACATCTGGCGCAAGGAACTGATCTGGGCCTGGAACCAGGCGCTGTGGGATGCCCCAAGCAAGGTGCTGGCCAAGGACGAGCCGGACCCGCAATTGCTGCTGACCACCCAACTGGCGCCGGAGCTGCGGGGTGTCAGCAAAGAGCTGATCATGATCTCGGCGTATTTCGTGCCCGGCCAGCCGGGGCTGGTGTACCTGACCGGCCGCGCCGACGCCGGGGTGTCGGTGAGCCTGCTGACCAACGCCCTGGAAGCCACCGACGTGCCGGCGGTGCACGGCGGTTACGCGCCGTACCGCAAGGCGCTGCTGGAGCACGGGGTGAAACTGTATGAGCTGCGCCGTCAGCCTGGGGATAACTACGGCAGCGGACCGCACCTGTTTTACAGCAAGTCGTTTCGCGGCTCGGATTCCAGCCTGCACAGCAAGGCGATGATTTTCGACCGGCAGAAAGCGTTTATCGGCTCATTCAACTTCGACCCGCGCTCGGTGCTGTGGAACACCGAAGTCGGGGTCCTGGTGGACAGCCCGGAACTGGCCGAGCACGTGCGCGAACTGGCTTTGCAGGGTATGGCGCCAGCGCTGAGTTATCAGGCAAAACTGCAGGATGGCAAGATTGTCTGGGTGACCGAAGACAACGGCCAGATGCACACACTGACCAAGGAGCCGGGGAGCTGGTGGCGGCGCTTCAATGCGTGGTTCAGCACCACTGTGGGTCTGGAGCGGATGCTTTAAATAGCAAAAGATCGCAGCCTGCGGCAGCTCCTACACTGGAATGCGGTATCCCTGTAGGAGCTGCCGCAGGCTGCGATCTTTTGACCTTAAGCCGTTTGCACCGCCCCGAACGCACCTTGGCGCATCAGCAGAATCACCAGTCCAAACGCCCCGGCCGCCATCAACAATGGCAACGCATGCCCGCTGATCCACTGACTACCCGCCCCCGCCATCAAAGGCCCGATCAGACAGCCAACACCCCACAGCTGCGCAATGTGCGCATTGGCCCGCACCAGCGCGTCGTCGCGATAGCGCTCGCCGATCAGGATCAGTGACAAGGTGAACAGCCCGCCAGCACTGGCTCCGAACAACACCCACAACGGCCAGATCAACAGCGTATCGATCAGCATCGGGATCGCCAGGCTCGACAGCATCAGGACCACTGCGCAGCCGGTGAACAACGTGCGCCGCGACAGGTAATCCGCCAGCGCACCGATCGGCAGTTGCAGCAGCGCATCGCCCACCACCACCGTGCTGACCATCGCCAACGCGATCTCGGCGGTGAAGCCCTGTTGCAGGCAATACACCGGCAGCAGCGTCAGGATCATCGCCTCGAACGCGGCGAACAACGACACCGCCCAGGCAATTGCCGGCAACTCGCGGGCAAACCCCCACAGGTCGCTGAAGGTCACGCTGCTGGCTTCACTGCTCGGCGCACCGCTGCGGCCCATCAACAGCAATGGCGAGACTGTCAGCAGCCCGACGCCGACCCAGAACCCATAATCGTGTTCAGTGCCCAGTGCGCCCAGCAGCAGCGGACCAGACAGTTGGCTCAATGCGTAACTGCTGCCATACAGCGCCACGAGGCGGCCGCGCCAATGCTCCACCACCAGTTGGTTGATCCAGCTTTCGCCAAGGATGAACACGATGGTCAGGATCACCCCGATCATCAGGCGCAGCACCAGCCAGATCGGATAACTCGGCAACAGCGCCAGCAAGCCGATCGACAACGCGCCGGCCCACAAGCACAGGCGCATCAGGTTCGCCGTGCCGAAACGCGCTGCCAGATGACTGGAAATCTTCGCCCCCAGCAACACGCCAATCGCCGGCATCGCTGCCATCACACCGATGGCGAAAGAGCCGTAACCCCAGCTCTCCAGACGCAACGACACCAGCGGCATGCTGACCCCCAGGGCCAGACCGACACTCAAGACAGACGCCAACACGGCGAAATACGTCGCCCAACGCATGGTCCACGCTCCTGTGGATATTCTTTTTGTATTCACACAAAACACTGTGGGAGCGAGCCTGCTCGCGAATACGGTTTCACATTCAGCACAACGGCTGACTGATGCACCGCTATCGCGAGCAGGTTCGCTCCCACAGGGGATCACGTCTGGAAGGCCTGCTCGTGACAGGCCCTTCGTTAACGACTTACAGCTTGATCCACGTCGCTTTCAGCTCGGTGTACTTGTCGAACGCGTGCAGCGATTTGTCGCGACCGTTGCCCGACTGCTTGAAGCCGCCGAACGGCGCGGTCATGTCGCCACCGTCGTACTGGTTGACCCACACACTGCCGGCGCGCAGTGCCTTGGCGGTCAGGTGGGCCTTGGAGATGTCCTGAGTCCACACCGCAGCGGCCAGGCCATACGGCGTGTCGTTGGCGATCTGGATCGCTTCTTCAGCAGTGTCGAACGCGATGACCGACAGCACCGGCCCGAAGATTTCTTCCTGAGCGATCTTCATGGCGTTGCTCACGCCATCGAAAATCGTTGGCTCAACATATGTGCCACCGGTTTCCTGAAGGATGCGCTTACCGCCGGCCACCAGTTTGGCGCCGTCGGTGTGACCGGACTCGATGTACGACAGCACAGTGTTCATCTGCTGGGTATCGACCAGCGCGCCGACATTGGTGGCCGGATCCAGCGGATTGCCCGGTTTCCAGGTTTTCAGCGCCTCGATCACCATCGGCAAAAATTTGTCCTTGATCGAACGCTCGACCAGCAGACGCGAACCGGCGGTGCAGACTTCGCCCTGGTTGAAGGCGATGGCGCTGGCAGCGGATTCGGCAGCGGCTTGCAGGTCCGGCGCATCGGCAAACACGATGTTCGGGCTCTTGCCACCGGCTTCCAGCCAGACGCGCTTCATGTTCGATTCGCCGGAATAGATCATCAGTTGCTTGGCGATCTTGGTCGAACCGGTGAATACCAGAGTGTCGACGTCGTTATGCAGGGCCAGCGCCTTGCCAACGGTATGACCGTAACCCGGCAGCACGTTGAGTACGCCTTTAGGAATACCGGCCTCGACGGCCAGCGCAGCGATACGGATGGCGGTCAGCGGGGATTTTTCCGATGGCTTGAGGATCACCGAATTACCGGTGGACAGCGCCGGGCCGAGTTTCCAGCAGGCCATCATCAGCGGGAAGTTCCACGGCACGATCGCGCCGACAACACCGACCGGCTCGCGGGTCACCAGACCCAGTTGATCGTGCGGGGTAGCCGCCACTTCGTCGTAGATCTTGTCGATCGCCTCGCCGCTCCAGCTCAGCGCCTGCGCCGCGCCCGGCACGTCGATGTACAGCGAATCGCTGATCGGCTTGCCCATGTCGAGGGTTTCGAGCAGCGCCAGCTCTTCGGCGTGCTGCTTGAGCAGGCCAGCGAAACGGATCATGGTGGCTTTGCGTTTGGACGGCGCCAGGCGCGACCAGACGCCGGAATTGAAGGTGGCGCGGGCGTTTTCCACAGCACGCTGAGCGTCGGCGGCATCACAGCTGGCGATTTTGCCCAGCAGACGGCCATCGACCGGGCTGATGCACTCGAACGTCTCGCCGGAAACGGCGTCGGTGTATTCGCCATTGAGGTAGGCGCGGCCTTCGATCTTCAGGTCGCGGGCGCGTTGTTCCCAATCGGCACGAGTCAGGGTGGTCATTCGAGTGTCCTCCTCTTGTTGAATAGAGCGCCGCGGTCTTCGCGGTCGTCTTCAGGAATGCTGCCCGGCCAGCCTGCTTTTCGGCCCAAGGCACCCGCCACCCTAAACCAGCGGCCGGGGTTGTTTCAATATATTTGACATAAGCGCGCCATACGGCCTTGCGGTGTTCAATTTAATAAACATAGACTTTGGCCTTTTCAAGCCACCGCGCCGTCATCACGGGAGAAAACAACAATGAACATCCAGAACGTCGTCGACATCAGCCTGACCAGCAGCGAAGCCGAGCGCTATCGTCCGGACCCGGCCAAAGTGCTCAAGGGCGATCCCGAGCAAGCGGTGTTTCATCAATACGAAAGCCCCTGTGGACAGATGGGCGTCGGCGTGTGGGAAGGTGCGGTCGGGCAGTGGACGGTGAATTACACCGAGCATGAATACTGCGAAATCCTGCAGGGGGTTTCGGTGCTGCGTGATAGCGATGGCAATGCCAAGACCTTGCGCGTGGGCGACCGTTTCGTGATTCCGGCGGGTTTCCGTGGCACTTGGGAAGTGCTGGAAGCGTGCCGCAAGATCTATGTGATTTTCGAACAGAAGGCCTGAGTCTTTCGCTGATATTACCGGCCCCTTCGCGAGCAGGCTCGCTCCCACATTCGAACGCTTTCCATTGTGGGAGCGAGCCTGCTCGCGAAAGCGTCGCAACAGTCAGCACAAAATTCCAGGCAACAAAAAAGGCCCGTATCGTGAGATACGGGCCTTTTTTGTAAGTCGGGAAAAATCAATTACTTGATTTTGCCTTCCTTGTAGATCACGTGCTTGCGAACAACCGGATCATATTTCTTGATCTCGATTTTGTCCGGGGTAGTACGCTTGTTCTTGTCGGTAGTGTAGAAGTGACCAGTACCGGCGCTCGAGATCAAACGAATCAATTCACGCATGATTAGCTCCCTTAAATCTTGCCATCGCGGCGAAGTTCGGCGAGCACGACACTGATGCCACGCTTGTCGATGATGCGCATGCCTTTGGCAGATACGCGCAGACGCACAAAACGTTTCTCTTCTTCAACCCAGAAGCGGTGATGCTGCAGGTTCGGCAGGAAACGACGACGGGTTTTGTTGTTTGCGTGGGAAATGTTATTCCCGGTTACCGGACCCTTACCGGTAACTTGACATACTCTCGACATGCCTCAGCCCTCTAAAACCACATGCCCAACCCGGCATGGGTTGGCCGCTTAATCTCTCAGTCATTTGGCGCCAGGCGCCGCGTTTCTTTAGAGGTCTTACCGGCTACACCTACAGTGAAGGAACCGGGCCCCTAGAAAAGAGCGCTGCTTTATACCAGAAAGACCGGGGTGCAACAACAATGGATGTGCAATCAACCGGTAAAAAGGCGAATTTTCCGGCTGCGGGCGCCTTGGATAAAGGCTGCCGCCAGTTTTGACCACTCGTCGCAGAAAACCGCTCTTACAGAGGTTTCCGACTTTTCTCCGCGCGCCACGGTCTGAAAATCGCCAGTGCACTGCCCCGAAAATGCAAAAAGGGGATAGTCATTTGCAATCCAGCCCTCTAGGGTAACCCTTTTCCAGACTGCACCTGCAGATGGGCCTTCGATCTGTAAAGGAAGCCGACCATGCGCCTCGCTGCCCTACCCCTGTTGCTCGCCCCGCTTCTGCTGAGCCCACTGGCCCAGGCTGCCGCCCTGAGCGTCTGCACCGAGGCCAGCCCCGAAGGGTTCGACGTGGTGCAATACAACTCGCTGACCACCACCAACGCTTCGGCCGACGTGCTGATGAACCGTCTGGTCGACTTCGACACCGCCAGCGGCAAAGTCGTGCCGAGCCTGGCCGACAGCTGGGAAGTCAGTCCCGACGGCTTGAGTTACGTGTTCAAGCTGCACCCACAGGTGAAGTTTCACAGCACAGACTATTTCAAGCCGACCCGCACCCTGAGCGCCGAAGACGTCAAGTTCAGCTTCGACCGTATGCTCGATCCGGCCAACCCATGGCACAAAGTGGCGCAAAGCGGCTTCCCGCACGCCCAGTCCATGCAACTGCCGGCGCTGATCAAGAAGATCGACGCGCTCGACCCGCTGACCGTGCGCTTTACCCTCGACCACCCGGACTCGACGTTCCTGGCGACCCTGAGCATGGGCTTCGCCTCCATTTATTCCGCCGAGTACGCCGACAAGCTGCTCAAGAGCGACGCGACCGACAAGCTCAACAGCCAGCCGATCGGCACCGGTCCGTTCATCTTCACGCGCTTCCAGAAAGACGCATCGGTGCGCTACAAGGCCAACCCGGATTACTTTGGTGGCAAACCTGCGGTCGACCCGCTGATTTTCGCCATCACCCCGGACGCCAACGTGCGCCTGCAAAAGTTGCGGCGTAACGAGTGTCAGATTGCCCTCTCGCCGAAACCGCTGGATGTGCAAGCGGCGCAGCAAGAGCCGACGCTGAAAGTGGAAAAAACTGACGCCTTCATGACCGCTTTCGTCGGCATCAACAGCCAGCACCCGCCGCTGGACAAACCAGAAGTACGCCAGGCGATCAACCTTGCCTTCGACAAGGCCAACTACGTCAAAGCCGTGTTCGAAGACACTGCAGAGCCCGCCAACGGCCCTTACCCGCCGAACACCTGGAGCTACGCGAAGAACCTGCCGGGCTATCCACATGACGTGGCCAAAGCCAAGGCGCTGATGGCCAAGGCCGGACTCAAGGACGGCTTCCAGACCACCATCTGGACTCGCCCGTCCGGCAGCCTGCTCAATCCGAACCCGAGCCTCGGCGCTCAGCTCTTGCAATCGGATCTGGCAGAAATCGGCATTCAGGCGGAAATCCGCGTGATCGAGTGGGGCGAACTGATTCGCCGCGCCAAGGCTGGCGAGCATGACCTGCTGTTCATGGGCTGGGCCGGTGACAACGGTGATCCGGACAACTTCCTCACGCCGCAGTTTTCCTGCGCGGCGGTCAAGTCCGGCACCAACTTCGCCCGCTACTGCAATGCCGATCTGGACAAGCTGATCAGCGCCGGCAAGACCACCAGCGAACAAGGCGTGCGCACCAAGCTGTATGAACAGGCCCAGGCGCAGATCCAGCAGCAGGCATTGTGGCTGCCGCTGGCGCACCCGACCGCTTATGCGCTGACGCGCAAGGATGTGCAGGGTTACTCGGTGAGCCCGTTCGGGCGGCAGGACTATTCGAAGGTCAACCTCAAATAACCTGCCCTACACAAAACCTGTAGGAGTGAGCCTGCTCGCGATAGCAATCTTCCAGTCACTGAACAAGCTGACTGAAATGACGCCATCGCGAGCAGGCTCACTCCTACATGGAGTTGCGTTTTGCCCGTGAGAATTACATCCAGCCACACTCCGCCATCGACAGCGGCTCCCCGTCGCCAATGATGAAGTGATCCAGCACCCGCACATCAATCAACTCCAGCGCCTTCTGCAAGCGCTTGGTGAGCAGGCGATCCGCCTGACTCGGATCGGTGTTGCCCGACGGATGGTTGTGGCACAGGATCACCGCCGCCGCGTTGTTTGCCAGAGCGCGCTTGACCACTTCCCGGGGATGCACGCTGGTGTTGTCGATGGAGCCGCGAAACAGCGCTTCAAAGTTCAACACTTGATGTTTGGAGTCCAGAAACAGGCAACCAAAGACCTCGTGCGGCTCATGGCGCAGCATGGATTTGAGGTAATCGCGAACGGCTTTCGGGTTTTCCAGCGCCGTTTTTTCGCGTGAACACTCGGCCAGATGGCGCCTGTTCATTTCCTGAGCGGCCTGCAGCTGGGCAAATTTTGCTGGCCCCAGGCCCAACTGTTTACTGAAAGCTTCCAGATCGGCCTCAAGCAGCAAACGCAGGCTGCCAAACTGATTCAACAGGTGTCGCGCCAGATCCACGGCGCTTTTTCCCGCCACGCCCGTGCGCAAAAAAATGGCCAGTAACTCGGCATCCGAAAGACTCGCCGAACCCTGTTCCAATAACCGTTCCCGCGGCCGTTCCGCCGCAGGCCAATCGCGAATACTCATGCACACTCCTTGTCTGTGGGCGCCGCTGTTCCATAGCGGTCGCTGTGATATCGTAGCCCATCTTTTTTGCGGGCGAATTCACCCTGGGGAGGGGGTTTCGCCACGTAAGTCACCCACGAAATCAAAGGCAGACCTATGCAGCGGCTGTATCGGAAACGCATCGTTCTGGGCGTCGGCGGCGGCATCGCGGCCTACAAGAGCGCCGATCTGGTTCGTCGCCTGATCGACCAGGGCGCCGAAGTGCGCGTGGTCATGACCCATGGCGGCGCCGAGTTCATCACCCCGCTGACCATGCAGGCCTTGTCCGGGCACCCGGTTCACCTCGACTTGCTCGACCCGGCCGCCGAAGCGGCGATGGGCCACATCGAGCTGGCCAAATGGGCCGACCTGGTATTGATCGCTCCAGCCACCGCCGACCTGATCGCCCGTCTGGCCCAAGGCATCGCCAACGATTTGCTGACCACCCTGGTACTCGCCACCGACGCCGTTGTAGCCGTCGCGCCGGCGATGAATCAGGCGATGTGGCGCGACCCGGCGACCCAGGCCAACCTGCAACTTCTGGAAAGCCGCGGCCTGAAGACCTTCGGCCCGGCCTCCGGCAGCCAGGCCTGCGGCGACGTCGGCATGGGCCGGATGATGGAAGCCACCGATCTGGCGCAGTGCGCGGCAGACTGCTTCCAGCGTCAGGCACTGACCGGCAAGCACGTAGTGATCACCGCCGGCCCGACCCAGGAAAACATCGACCCGGTGCGCTACATCACCAACCACAGCTCCGGGAAAATGGGCTTTGCCCTCGCCGAAGCCGCGGTGGAAGCCGGCGCCCGTGTGACCCTGATCAGCGGCCCGGTGCACCTGCCGACGCCGGATCGCGTCACGCGCATCGACGTGGTCAGCGCCCGCGACATGCTCGCAGCGTGCGAATCAGCCATCCCGTGCGATGTGTTCATCGCCTCGGCCGCGGTGGCGGACTACCGTCCGGAAGTCGTTGCCCCGCAAAAACTCAAGAAAGACCCTACAAGCGGCGACGGCTTCGTCCTGCAAATGGTGCGTAACCCGGACATCCTGGCCACCATCGCGACCCGTCCCGACCGTCCGTTCAGTGTCGGCTTCGCCGCCGAGACCGAACACCTGCTCGACTACGCTGCACGCAAGCTGAAAGACAAGAATCTCGATTTGATCGTCGCCAACGACGTGGCCAATCCGAGCATCGGTTTCAACAGCGAAGAAAACGCCTGCAGCGTGATCGACCGTGAGCTTCACGCCACCGTTTTCGCCCAGACCAGCAAGAGCAAGATCGCTCGCCAACTGGTCACTTTTATCGCCGAACGTCTGAACCAGGTTTAATTTACATGCACGCTTTGCAAGCCAAGATCCTCGACCCACGCATCGGTACCGAATTCCCGCTGCCGCAATACGCCACCCCGGGCTCCGCCGGCCTCGACCTGCGCGCCATGCTGGAACAGGACATCGTGATCAAGCCGGGTGAAACCGTGCTGATCCCTACCGGCCTGTCGGTTTACATCGGCGACCCGAACCTCGCCGCGCTGATCCTGCCGCGCTCGGGCATGGGCCATAAGCACGGCATCGTGCTCGGTAACCTCGTCGGCCTGATCGACTCCGATTACCAGGGCCCGTTGATGGTGTCCTGCTGGAACCGTGGCCAGTCCGACTTCACCATGACCGTCGGCGAGCGTCTGGCGCAACTGGTGCTGGTGCCGGTGGTGCAGGCGCACTTCGAAATGGTTGAAGAGTTCGTTGAAACCGAGCGCGGCGCGGGCGGTTTCGGCCATACCGGCACCAAGTAACGGGTGAAGATTCATTGTGGCGAGGGAGCTTGCTCCCGCTTGGGTGCGCAGCGCCCACAAGATCTTTGGGGCCGCTACGCAGCCCAGCGGGAGCAAGCTCCCTCGCCACAAAGAATGCGCTACATCGGCAGCAGGTTTTAGCACCGAAAATCAGGGTTTTGCTGGCCACAAGCCACGCCAGCCGAGGCGTCATGGCCCTTTCACACCACGAACTCTCTGTGGAAAACGCCGTCATACCCTTCAGTTTGAGCCTGCCGCCGAGTGAATCGTCGGTCTGTCCCGCCACTTTCGAGATGGAGCATTTGTGCAGATGAGCACCCCAGCCAAGATCGCCCCGAAGCTGCCCGACAGCATTTTCCGCGCCTACGACATTCGCGGCACCGTGCCGGAATTCCTCAATGCCGAAACCGCTTACTGGATCGGCCGCGCCATCGGCTCGCAGAGCCTGGCCCAGGGTGAGCCGAATGTGTCTGTCGGCCGTGACGGTCGCCTGTCCGGCCCGGAACTGGTGGCCGAGCTGATCCGCGGTATCGCCGAGAGCGGCTGCCATGTCAGCGATGTCGGCCTGGTCCCGACCCCGGCGCTGTATTACGCGGCCAACGTGCTGGCCGGCAAGTCGGGGGTGATGCTCACCGGCAGCCATAACCCGTCGAACTACAACGGCTTCAAGATCGTGATCGCCGGCGACACCCTCGCCAACGAGCAGATTCAGGTGCTGCACGAGCGCATCAAGACCAATAACCTGACCAGCGGTCAGGGCAGTGTGACGCAGGTCGAGATCCTCGACCGTTACACCACCGAAATCGTCCAGGACATCAAACTGGCCCGCCGCCTGAAAGTCGTGGTCGACTGCGGCAACGGCGCAGCCGGCGTGATCGCCCCGCAACTGATCGAAGCGCTGAACTGCGAAGTCATCCCGCTGTTCTGCGAAGTCGACGGCAACTTCCCCAACCATCACCCGGATCCGGGCAAACCTGAGAACCTCGTCGACCTGATCGCCAAGGTCAAGGAAACCAACGCCGACCTCGGCCTGGCCTTCGATGGCGACGGCGACCGCGTCGGCGTGGTGACCAACACTGGCAGCATCGTCTACCCGGATCGCCTGCTGATGCTGTTCGCCCGCGACGTGGTGGCGCGCAACCCGGACGCGGAAATCATCTTCGACGTCAAATGCACCCGCCGTCTGGTGCCGCTGATCAAGGAATACGGCGGTCGTCCGCTCATGTGGAAGACCGGTCATTCGTTGATCAAAAAGAAAATGAAACAATCCGGTGCTCTATTGGCCGGTGAGATGAGCGGGCATATCTTCTTCAAGGAGCGCTGGTTCGGTTTCGACGATGGCATCTACAGCGCCGCGCGCTTGCTGGAGATCCTCAGTAAGGAAAAATCCACCGCCGAAGAGCTGTTTGCGACCTTCCCGAACGATATTTCTACGCCTGAAATCAATATCCATGTGACCGAAGAGAGCAAATTCAGCATCATTGATGCACTGCACGACGCACAATGGGGCGCAGGCGCTGACCTGACCACCATCGACGGCGTGCGGGTCGACTACGCCAAAGGCTGGGGCCTGGTGCGCGCGTCCAACACCACACCGGTGCTGGTGCTGCGTTTCGAGGCCGATGACGAGGCTGAATTGCAGCGCATCAAGGATGTGTTCCACGCCCAACTGAAACGCGTTGCACCTGATCTCCAACTACCGTTCTGATTCACCCGGAGCCCTGAATGACCCTCGAACGCGAAGCCGCCGCCCACACCGCCCAGGTCCTGTCCGAAGCGTTGCCTTACATCCGACGTTATGTCGGCAAGACCCTGGTGATCAAATACGGCGGCAACGCGATGGAAAGCGAGGAGCTGAAAACCGGCTTCGCCCGCGACATCGTCTTGATGAAGGCCGTGGGCATCAACCCGGTCGTGGTTCACGGCGGCGGCCCGCAGATCGGTGATCTGCTCAAGCGCCTGTCGATCGAAAGCCATTTCGTCGACGGCATGCGCGTCACCGACGCCGCGACCATGGACGTGGTGGAAATGGTCCTCGGCGGTCAGGTCAACAAAAGCATCGTCAACCTGATCAACCGTCACGGCGGCAGTGCCATCGGCCTGACCGGTAAAGACGCCGGGCTGATTCGTGCAAAGAAACTGACCGTCACCCGCCAGACCCCGGAGATGACCCAGCCGGAAATCATCGACATCGGTCAGGTGGGCGAAGTGGTCGGGATCAACACCGAGCTGCTGAACCTGCTGGTCAAAGGCAACTTCATCCCGGTGATCGCGCCGATCGGCGTGGGTGAGAACGGCGAGTCGTACAACATCAACGCTGACCTGGTGGCCGGTAAAGTCGCCGAGGCGCTGAAAGCCGAGAAGCTGATGCTGCTGACCAACATCGCCGGCCTGATGGACAAGTCGGGCACCGTCCTGACCGGCCTGAGCACCCAGCAGGTCGACGACCTGATCGCCGACGGCACCATCTACGGCGGCATGCTGCCGAAGATCCGCTGCGCACTGGAAGCGGTTCAGGGCGGTGTCGGCAGCTCGCTGATCATCGACGGTCGCGTACCGAACGCGATCCTGCTGGAAATCTTCACAGACACCGGTGTGGGCACGCTGATCAGCAATCGCAAGCGTCCTTAAGCAGTCGCGGAAACAAGAAGACCCCGCTCAGCCTGGCTGAGCGGGGTCTTTTTTTGTCTGCTGCATTCCATCTTTTGTGGCGAGGGAGCTTGCTCCCGCTGGGCTGCGTAGCAGACCCAAAAGGCGGATGAGCGCTACGCACTCAAGCGGGAGCAAGCTCCCTCGCCACAGTGCTCACTCCAAGCAATTACACGCCGAACTGGGCGCGATACGCTTCCACGGCCGGCAGGTGCTGCTTGAGCTGCGGATCGTCAGCTAGGAATTCCAGTACTTGGTTCAGCGAAACGATGCTGATCACCGGAATACCGAAATCACGCTCGACTTCCTGGATTGCCGACAACTCACCGTTGCCACGCTCCTGACGGTTCAGGGCGATCAGCACGCCCGCCGCCTTGGCGCCGTCCTGGGAAGCGATGATCTGCATCACTTCGCGGATCGCGGTGCCGGCGGTGATCACGTCGTCGATGATCAGCACTTCACCGGTCAGCGGCGCGCCGACCAGACTGCCACCTTCACCATGGGCCTTGGCTTCCTTGCGGTTGAAGCACCACGGCAGGTCACGGTTGTGGTGCTCGGCCAGCGCGACGGCAGTGGTTGCCGCCAGCGGAATGCCTTTGTAGGCCGGGCCAAACAGTACGTCGAAAGGAATGCCGCTCTCGGCAATGGCTGCTGCGTAGAAACGCCCCAGCTGCGCCAGGGCCGAACCCGAGTTGAACAGGCCGGCGTTGAAGAAGTAAGGACTGGTGCGCCCGGACTTCAGGGTGAACTCACCGAAGCGCAAAACGCCGCGATCGATGGCAAAACGAATGAAATCGCGCTGATACGCTTGCATGAAAAAAACCCCAAATACCACGGATTTAGCTAATTAGCTTGACGCCGTGTATCATACACGCACGCGATTTTTGGGGCCATTTATGCGGATCATCAGTGTGAACGTCAATGGTATTCAGGCTGCAGTCGAGCGTGGTTTGCTCAGTTGGCTGCAAGCACAGAATGCCGACGTCATCTGCCTGCAGGACACCCGTGCCTCCGCCTTTGAACTGGATGACCCAGCCTTCCAACTGGATGGCTACTTCCTTTATGCCTGCGATGCTGAAGTCCCTGCCCAAGGTGGCGTGGCTTTGTATTCGCGGTTGCAACCGAAGGCTGTCATCAGCGGTCTCGGTTTCGAGACGGCCGACCGCTACGGGCGCTACCTGCAAGCAGATTTCGACAAAGTCAGTATTGCCACCTTGCTGCTCCCTTCGGGGATGAACGGCGATGAGGACTTGAACCAGAAGTTCAAGCTCATGGACGACTTCGGCAAGTACCTGGACAAACAGCGGCGCAAACGTCGCGAGTACATTTATTGTGGCTCGCTGTACGTCGCGCAGCAGAAGCTCGACATCAAGAACTGGCGCGACAGCCAGCAATCCCCGGGCTTCCTGGCGCCAGAACGCGCCTGGATGGACGAGATTGTCGGCAACATGGGCTACGTCGACGCCCTGCGCGAAGTCAGCCGCGAAGGCGACCAGTACAGCTGGTGGCCGGACAACGAACAGGCCGAGATGCTGAACCTGGGCTGGCGCTTCGATTACCAGCTGCTGACCCCGGGCCTGCGGCGCTTCGTGCGCAGCGCACGCCTGCCGCGTCAGCCACGGTTCTCGCAGCACGCGCCGCTGATCGTCGACTACGACTGGACGCTGACCATCTAAGCGTCGATTCGTGGGTGCAAAAAAGCCGACATCGCTGTCGGCTTTTTTGTGCGCGCTGATTTCCTGCAGCTGATCGTTATTTGATCAACCGCCAAGTGAACGGGTAACGGTAAGGAAACCCTTCATTGGCCTTCACCCCGGCAATGATCGTCAGCACCAATGCGCCGATGGCCAGCAGGCCCAGCAGGAAGAAGCCGATGATCAACACCATCAGCAGCAGACAGATCGCGGCAGCAATCGCCACGGTGATCTGAAAGTTCAGCGCTTCCTTGCCCTGAGCATCGATGAACGGATCGGTTTCGCGCTTCATCTGCCACAGGATCAACGGCCCGATCAGGTTACCGAACGGAATCCAGATCCCCAGCAACGCAGACAAGTGACAAAACATCGCCCATTGGCGAACCTCCTGGCTCGGCTTGGGCAGTAACTCTTGCTCATCACTCATCGCGTCCTCCTTGCGGGTTACGAACCTGCTCAGTCGGCCAGTGCAGCCTGTTGCAGTTCGAAGATTTCGTTCATGCCTTTCTTGGCCAGTTCCAGCATGGCATTCAGCTCTTCAGGCTGGAACGGTGCGCCTTCAGCGGTGCCCTGGACTTCGATGAAGCCACCGGTGCTGGTCATCACCACGTTGAGGTCGGTCTCGGCAGCGGAATCTTCAAGATAGTCCAGATCCAGCACCGGCTCGCCTTGATACATGCCAACCGACACCGCGCCGATCATTTGCTTGAGCGGGTCGCCGCCTTTCAGGCCGCCACGCTTCTTGATCACTTTCAACGCATCGACCAGAGCAACCATGGCGCCGGTGATGGACGCGGTGCGGGTGCCGCCGTCAGCCTGGATCACGTCGCAGTCGACGTACAGGGTCACATCGCCCAGTTTGGACATGTCCAGCGCAGCGCGCAGGGAACGGCCGATCAGACGCTGGATTTCCAGGGTGCGGCCGCCCTGCTTGCCACGGCTCGCTTCACGCTGGTTACGCTCGCCGGTGGCGCGCGGCAGCATGCCGTATTCGGCGGTCAACCAGCCCTGGCCCTGGCCTTTGAGGAAACGCGGCACGCCGTTTTCGACGCTGACGGTGCAGATGACCTTGGTATCACCGAATTCGACCAGTACGGATCCCTCGGCGTGTTTGGTGTAGTTGCGGGTAATGCGGATCGAGCGAAGCTGATCGGCAGCGCGACCACTTGGACGTTTCATAGGGAATACCTGTACTGGGGACGGAAAACTGCCGAGCATTATAGAGCGCTGCACCGCGCCTGGGCACGGGTTAAAAATTCCGGCCGTCGAGCCAAAGCCCTGAAACGCGCATAACCGACGGCCTGCAGCTCTTTGTCACACCGTGTGTTTGGGCGCATCCGCCGCACTGCGCTACAATCCTGCGCCTTTGCTGCCAGTCGGCTTAAATTCATTGATATCGAGCCTGCGGAACATCCCTTCTGCGCCGATCTGCATTGCGAGGTCACCGCCATGGTGCACAGCATGACCGCCTTCGCCCGCGTCGAGAAAGCCGGCGTCCAGGGCACACTGAGCTGGGAGCTGCGCTCGGTCAACAGCCGCTATCTGGAACCGCACCTGCGCCTGCCGGAGTCGTTTCGCGACCTCGAAGGCGCCGTGCGTGAAGCGCTGCGTCAGGGCCTGTCGCGGGGCAAACTGGAATGCACCCTGCGTTTCACCGAAGAAAGCACCGGCAAGCCGCTGCAAGTCGACCGCGAGCGCGCCGCGCAACTGGTCGCCGCGGCCGAAACCATTGCCGGCCTGATCAACAACCCGGCGGCACTGAACCCCTTGGAAGTGTTGGCCTGGCCTGGCGTGCTGGTCGCCGACGCAACCGATCCGCAGGCGCTGAATGCCGAGGCGCTGGCCCTGTTCAATCAAGGCCTGAAGGAACTCAAGGCTGGCCGCGAGCGCGAAGGCGCGGAGCTGGCACGCCTGATCAACGAGCGCCTGACCTCGATCGAAGAAGACGTCGTGACCCTGCGTGAACTGGTGCCGCAGATGCTTGCCACGCAGCGCCAGAAAGTCCTCGACCGCTTCACTGACATGAAGGCCGAGCTGGACCCGCAGCGTCTGGAACAGGAAATGGTCATCCTCGCGCAAAAGAGCGATGTGGCCGAAGAGCTGGATCGCCTGAGCACCCACATCATCGAAGTGCGCCGGGTGCTCAAGTCCGGCGGTGCCGCTGGCCGGCGCCTGGACTTCCTGATGCAGGAGCTCAACCGCGAAGCCAACACACTGGGCTCCAAGGCCTTCGATCCGCGCAGCACCCAAGCCGCCGTCAACCTCAAGGTGTTGATCGAGCAGATGCGCGAACAAGTGCAGAATATTGAGTAAGGCAACAGACATGACCCACAGCACCGGCACCCTTTACATCATTTCCGCGCCATCGGGCGCGGGCAAAAGCAGCCTGGTCAAGGCTTTGACCGATGCCAATCCAGAGATCCGTGTCTCTATCTCCCACACCACCCGCGCCATGCGCCCGGGCGAAGTGGACGGCGTGAACTATCACTTCGTGACCCGCGAAGAGTTCGTGAAGATGGGCGAGCACGGCGACTTCCTCGAACGCGCCGAGGTCTTCGGCAATTTCTACGGCACCTCGCAAAGCCGCCTGCAGCAGACACTGGACGAAGGTCACGACCTGATCCTGGAAATCGACTGGCAGGGTGCCGAGCAAGTGCGCAAGCTGATGCCGCAGGCGCGCTCGATCTTCATCCTGCCGCCGTCGCTGCAGGCCCTGCACCAGCGCCTGACCAACCGTGGCCAGGACAGCGACGAGATCATCGACGGGCGGATGCGCGAAGCGGTCAGCGAGATGAGTCACTATGTCGAGTACGACTACCTGATCATCAACGACGATTTCGCCCACGCGCTGAACGATCTGCAGGCGATTTTCCGCGCCAATCAGCTGCAACAGAAACGCCAGCAAGTGCGTTTCGGCAGATTGCTGGCTGAATTGCTCGGTTAAACAGCACTTCCCAAAACCGCTGCAAGCGCTTTACATTGGTGCTTGCAGCGCGTTGAAGGGTCTGGTCAAAAAATCAGCGCTTCCCTAATCGCTGGTGATTTTTTAAACTGTTGAGTCCGCTCGCCCAACCGGGCAGCGCGCATATTGCATTCGCTCCGAGGAATACCATGGCCCGCGTAACCGTTGAAGACTGCCTAGAACACGTGGAAAACCGCTTTGAGCTGGTCATGCTCTCTACCAAGCGTGCCCGTCAACTGGCCACCGGCGGCAAAGAGCCACTGGTCCAGTGGGAAAACGACAAGCCTACCGTTGTCGCCCTGCGTGAAATCGCTGAAGGCCTGATGAGCTACGAGTTCATCGCCGAGCAGGAAATCGTCCAGGATGAACCGCTCTTCGCTGCTTTCGAGGACGAGTCCAACGAGGCCGTCTAAGCCTATGCCTGGTCGACGTAGCACGGCGCGGGAACACAGCCTACGGCAGGAGTCATCATGCCGAGCATAGACGCCCTCGCCGATCGCTTATCGACCTACCTCGGCAATGACCAGGTCAACCTGGTCCGCCGAGCGTATTTCTACGCCGAACAAGCCCATGACGGTCAGCGCCGTCGCAGCGGCGAGGCGTACGTCACGCATCCTCTTGCCGTGGCCAATATTCTTGCCGACATGCACATGGACCATCAGAGCCTGATGGCCGCGATGCTGCATGACGTGATCGAAGACACCGGTATCGCCAAAGAAGCACTGCAGGCGCAGTTCGGTGAAACCGTGGCCGAACTGGTCGACGGGGTCAGCAAACTGACCCAGATGAACTTCGAGACCAAGGCCGAAGCCCAAGCCGAAAACTTCCAGAAAATGGCCATGGCCATGGCCCGCGATATTCGTGTGATCCTGGTCAAACTCGCCGACCGCCTGCACAACATGCGCACGCTGGAAGTGCTGTCCGGGGAAAAACGCCGGCGGATCGCCAAGGAAACCCTCGAGATCTACGCGCCCATCGCCAACCGCCTGGGCATGCACGCGATCCGCATCGAATTCGAAGACCTCGGCTTCAAGGCCATGCACCCGATGCGTTCCGCGCGGATCTACCAGGCGGTCAAACGCGCCCGGGGCAACCGCAAGGAAATCGTCAACAAGATCGAAGAGTCCCTCGGCCATTGCCTCGCCATCGACGGCATCCAGGGCGAAGTCAGCGGTCGTCAGAAACACCTCTACGGCATCTACAAGAAAATGCGCGGCAAGCGTCGGGCCTTCAACGAGATCATGGACGTCTATGCGTTCCGGATCATCGTCGACAAGGTCGATACCTGCTACCGCGTGCTGGGTGCTGTGCATAATTTGTACAAACCGCTGCCAGGGCGCTTCAAGGATTACATCGCGATTCCCAAGGCCAACGGCTACCAGTCGCTGCACACCACGTTGTTCGGCATGCACGGTGTGCCGATCGAGATCCAGATCCGCACCCGTGAAATGGAAGAGATGGCCAACAACGGCATTGCCGCCCATTGGCTGTACAAATCCAGCGGTGACGAACAGCCGAAAGGCACCCATGCCCGCGCCCGTCAGTGGGTCAAAGGCGTGCTGGAAATGCAGCAACGTGCCGGCAACTCGCTGGAATTTATCGAGAGCGTGAAGATTGACCTGTTCCCGGACGAGGTCTACGTGTTCACGCCCAAAGGCCGGATCATGGAGCTGCCAAAAGGCTCTACGGCGGTCGACTTTGCCTACGCGGTGCACACCGACGTCGGCAATAGCTGCATCGCCTGCCGGATCAACCGTCGTCTCGCGCCGCTGTCCGAACCGCTGCAAAGCGGCTCCACGGTCGAGATCGTCAGTGCCCCCGGCGCCCGGCCGAACCCGGCGTGGCTCAATTTCGTGGTCACCGGCAAGGCACGCACGCACATCCGCCATGCACTGAAACTGCAGCGCCGCTCCGAGTCCATCAGCCTCGGCGAACGTCTGCTGAACAAGGTGCTCAATGGTTTCGACAGCGCGCTGGAGAAAATCCCGGCCGAGCGGGTCAAGGCGATGCTCACCGAGTACCGTCTCGAACTGATCGAGGATTTGCTTGAAGACATTGGTCTGGGCAACCGCATGGCCTATGTCGTGGCGCGCCGTCTGCTCGGTGAAGGCGAACAGCTGCCAAGCCCGGAAGGTCCGCTGGCGATTCGCGGCACCGAAGGCCTGGTGCTCAGCTACGCCAAATGCTGCACGCCGATCCCGGGCGACCCGATTGTCGGCCACTTGTCAGCGGGCAAAGGCATGGTCGTGCACCTGGACAACTGCCGCAACATCAGCGAAATCCGGCACAACCCGGAAAAATGCATCCAGCTCTCGTGGGCCAAGGATGTCACCGGCGAATTCAACGTCGAACTGCGCGTCGAGCTGGAGCACCAGCGCGGCCTGATCGCCCTGCTGGCCAGCAGCGTCAACGCAGCCGATGGCAATATCGAGAAAATCAGCATGGACGAGCGCGATGGTCGCATCAGCGTCGTCCAGCTGGTGGTCAGCGTCCACGACCGTGTGCACCTGGCCCGCGTGATCAAGAAACTGCGCGCCCTGACCGGGGTCATCCGCATCACCCGCATGCGTGCATAACTCACACCTAACAAGGAGTCATACATGACCAAGACCGTTATCACCAGCGACAAGGCCCCAGCCGCCATCGGCACCTACTCCCAGGCGATCAAGGCCGGCAACACCGTCTACATGTCGGGTCAGATTCCTCTGGACCCAAAGACCATGGAACTGGTTGAAGGCTTCGAAGCCCAGACCGTCCAGGTATTCGAGAACCTGAAAGCCGTCGCTGAAGCGGCCGGCGGTTCGTTCAAGGACATCGTCAAGCTGAACATCTTCCTCACCGACCTGAGCCACTTCGCCAAGGTCAACGAGATCATGGGCAAATACTTCGACCAGCCGTACCCGGCCCGCGCCGCCATCGGCGTTGCTGCCCTGCCGAAGGGCTCGCAAGTCGAAATGGATGCCATCCTGGTCATCGAGTAATGCACACGGCGCAGCCTTCAACCGCTGCGCCGACTGCTCTGCGGTAAAGAAAAGGTTTTGAAAGGATTCCACCATGCGCAAAGCGCTTGCTCTCTCGCTGCTCGCCATTTTCCTCGGCGGCTGTGCCAGCGACCCCGCCGACCGTGACATCAGCGGCACCTGGCTCAACCAGGTGGCGATCGATGCTGCTGCCAAGGGCGGCCCCCTGCGCGAAGCGCTTCAGGCCTATGGCCCGAACCTGGAGTGGGACGTCAACACCAAGGCCGGTCAGGCCCGCTACACCAACGGTTTCGAGAACGTCGAAGGACGGCTGCAGGGTGAACAGTCCGGCGCCTGGAAAGTCGACTTCTATGGCAGCTCCGGCAGCGAGCTGAAACGCGACGGCGGCCGGATGAAACAGGCCGCGACCGAGAACGAACCCGACCAGGTGTTCGACCGCGCGCAGATCCCCATACCCGAAGGCGCACCGATCGGCGCCAGCTTCGAGCGCGCACTGTATTCGGCGTATCTGGGCGGCAGCTGGAAGATTGCCAGCGGCGACGGCGAAGGCAATACCGTGCAATTCCAGGCCGACGGCCAGGTCTCCGGCCTGCCCGGCGCCGACCGCTATGCCCTGTGCCTGGCAGGCGACTGCGCCTCGATGAACAGCGACCACGACAGCATGTGGCTGCAGCTCAACGGGCAAGGCAACAACTGGATCTTCGCCCGCAAAGGCAAGGCACTGGAGATTTTCCAGGCGGTAAATACTGCACTGACCGATGAAATGCCGCAGTTCACCCCGGGTGAACGCAAGTGGTTGCTTGAGAAGCAGTAAGCATCCCCCGAGAGCAACACATGACTCTGTAGGAGTGAGCCTGCTCGCGATGACGCTTTAACAGCCAACATAAGTGTTGAATGTTATGGACTCATCGCGAGCAGACTCACTCCTACAGTTATTTGGGGTGACCGGAAGTCAGCACTTACCTTCTAGAATCGCCGCATAACCTTCGCGATAACTTGGATACGTCGGCGTCCACCCCAGCGCTTTCGCCCGGGCATTGCTGCAGCGCTTGCTGCCAGTGCGGCGTACGCTGGCGTCTTCGGCCCACTCGGTGACACCCAGGTATTCGCGCAGCCACGCGACCACCTCGGCCAGCGGCGCCGGCGCGTCGTCAACCCCGATGTAGATATCCTGCAGCGGTTCGCCACGATGATCGGTTTCCAGCAGAAACGCCATCAAACCCGCAGCGTCATCGGCATGAATGCGGTTGCCATACAGCGGCGGCTCGACCGCCACCCGATAACCGCGACGCACCTGGGTCAGCAACCACTCACGCCCCGGACCGTAGATCCCGGTCAGGCGCACAATGCTCGCCGGGATACCACTCTTGAGCGCCACTTGCTCGGCTTCGAGCATCAGTCGCCCGGAATATCCGCTGGCGACGGTTTCTGAATCCTCGTCGACCCACTCCCCTTCCAACTGCCCATACACACTGCTGCTAGACACGAAGAGCAGCCGATCCGGGGTTTGCCCGTAGTCGTCCAGCCAGCTCAATACGTTCTGCAACCCCTGCACATACGCTGCGCGATAACCGGCCTCGTCGTGATCAGTGGCCGCCGCGCAATACACCAGGTAATCCACGGCACCCACCGGCCAGGTCTCGGGGCAGTCCTCCTTGAACAAGTCACCGGCCACGCCGATCACGCCCTCAGGCAGACGCGAAACATCGCGACGCAGGCCGTGCACTTCCCAACCGCTAGCCAGCAATTGCTTGGCCAGACGGCTCCCGACATCACCACAACCGGCGATCAAAACCGAAGGCGCAGACATTCAAAAACTCCCGTTACAAGGGCTTAAACCACACTCATCGGGTGACGAGTGGTTAGCAATCAAGGAAAAAAAGAGACTCTATTACTTTAGTTAACAAGAATTACTTGCAATAATGCACGCCACTTTTGTTCTCGGCCTCACGAGGCCTGGAAGAGCATCACCGTTTTTCTATCTCAGGTCCGGCCAGCATGACACGTAATCAATTTCCCGCTTCGCCAACCACACGACCTCGCGCCTGGAGCGCCATAGCGGCGCTGTTGCTCAGCCTGATGCTGGCGCCGACCGCCGCGCTCGCTGACGCCCAAGCCCCGGCCGCTCCGGCAGCCACCGAACAGCACGCGCCTGCCGCCGCGCCAGCTGCCACCGACCCGGTGCAAGCGGTAGACGCCAGCCCGGCAGACGCCCCTGAAATACTCGAACCCGACAACAGCCTGGGCATGGCCCACGACCTGTCGCCATGGGGCATGTATCAGAACGCCGACATCATCGTGAAAATCGTGATGATCGGTCTGGCCATCGCCTCCATCATCACCTGGACCATCTGGATCGCCAAAGGCTTCGAGCTGATGGGCGCCAAGCGTCGCCTGCGGGGTGAAATCGCCGCCCTGAAAAAAGCCGCCACCCTCAAGGAAGCCAGCGCCACGGCAGCCAAAGAAGGCACCCTCGCCAACCTGCTGGTACACGACGCGCTCGAAGAGATGCGCCTCTCGGTCAACAGCCGCGAAAAAGAAGGCATCAAGGAGCGCGTCAGCTTCCGTCTTGAGCGTCTGGTCGCAGCCTGTGGCCGCAACATGAGCAGCGGCACCGGCGTCCTCGCCACCATCGGTTCCACCGCGCCGTTCGTCGGCCTGTTCGGCACCGTGTGGGGCATCATGAACAGCTTCATCGGCATCGCCAAGACCCAGACCACCAACCTCGCCGTCGTCGCGCCGGGCATCGCCGAAGCGCTGCTGGCCACCGCACTGGGTCTGGTGGCTGCGATTCCTGCGGTCGTGATCTACAACGTGTTCGCCCGCTCCATCGCCGGCTACAAAGCGCAGGTCTCCGACGCTTCGGCGCAGGTTCTGTTGCTGGTCAGCCGTGACCTCGACCACCAGCCTGAGCGCAGCAGCTCGCAACCGCACATGGTGAAAGTGGGGTAATCGGCCATGGGCCTGCATTTGAAAGAAGGCGCAGACGACGATCTGGCCGAGAACCACGAAATCAACGTCACGCCGTTCATCGACGTGATGCTGGTGCTGCTGATCATCTTCATGGTGGCCGCACCGCTGGCCACCGTGGATATCAAAGTCGACCTGCCTGCCTCGACCGCCAAACCGGCGCCACGGCCAGAGAAACCGGTGTTCCTCAGCGTAAAAGCTGATCAGCGTCTGTATATCGGCGACGACGAAGTCAACGCCGACACCCTCGGCGCGACGCTCGACGCCAAGACCCAGGGCAAGAAAGACACCACCATCTTCTTCCAGGCCGACAAAGGCGTGGACTACGGCGACCTGATGAGCGTGATGGATAAGTTGCGCTCGGCCGGTTACCTGAAGGTCGGTCTGGTGGGCCTTGAGAGCGCAGCCAAGAAATGATCACGACGCGCCATAAGCTGACGCGTTACAGCGGTAGCCTGGCCGTGGTGCTGGGCGTTCACGCGCTGGCCATCGCGCTGGCGCTCAACTGGACCGCCCGCCCGCCCATCGAACTGCCGCCGCAGGCAATGATGGTCGAGCTGGCACCGGTTCCGGCCCCGCCACCGCCTGCTCCGCCGAAAGTCGTCACACCGCCGCAGCCCCCGGCGCCGGTCGAAGAGTTGCCGATTCCGAAACTGGCTGAAGCACCCAAGGCCGAGATTGCCGTACCGAAGCCCAAACCCAAGCCAAAGCCGAAACCGCAGCCGCCCAAACCGGTCGAGAAAAAACCTGAGCCTGTGAAGGAAAAACCTTCCGAGGAAAAACCGGCCGACACGCAACCGACCCAGGCACCGACGGAGAAATCCGCCCAGCCGGCACCGGGCCCGTCGCCCGCACAATTGGCCGCCAAGGCCAGTTGGCAAGGCACCCTGCTCGCGCATTTGGCCAAGTACAAAAAGTACCCGCAAAGCGCACAGGCACGGGGCAAGGAAGGCCTGAACCGTCTGCGCTTCGTGGTCGATGGCGAAGGTAACGTGCTGTCGTTCGAACTGGTGGGCCGCTCGGGCAATGCCGATCTGGACCGGGCCACCCTGGAAATGATCCGCCGTGCGCAACCGCTGCCCAAGCCACCGGCCGACATGCTGAACAACGGCTCTATCGAAATTGTGGCGCCGTTTGTGTACTCGCTCGAACGCCGCCGCTAACGCAACACAAAACCTGTAGGAGTGAGCCTGCTCGCGATAGCGGTGTGTCAGACAATGAATGATTGACTGACACACCCCCATCGCGAGCAGGCTCACTCCTACAAAGATTCTCCGCCAGCCGGATGATCCAGCCAAAAGGCGCCGCAAGGTGCCTTTTGCTTATCTACCCGCGGCAAACTCACATTGCCCGGTGTCGCATTCCTCACTCAGTCTGATAACGTGCGTCTATCGATTGCAGCCGTTATGCTTGGCCCGCAACTTCATGGACGCTCGCTATGACTCTCACAGAATTACGCTACATCGTTACCCTCGCCCAAGAGCAGCACTTCGGCCACGCCGCCGAGCGTTGCCACGTCAGTCAGCCGACCCTGTCGGTGGGCGTGAAAAAGCTTGAAGACGAACTCGGTGTGCTGATTTTCGAGCGCAGCAAAAGCGCCGTGCGCCTGACCCCGGTCGGCGAAGGCATCGTTGCCCAGGCGCAAAAAGTCCTGGAGCAGGCGCAGGGCATTCGTGAACTGGCCCAGGCCGGCAAGAACCAGCTGACCGCCCCGCTGAAAGTCGGCGCGATCTACACCGTCGGCCCGTACCTGTTCCCGCACCTGATTCCACAACTGCACCGGGTCGCCCCGCAGATGCCGTTGTACATCGAAGAAAACTTCACCCACGTGCTGCGCGACAAACTGCGCAACGGCGAGCTCGACGCGATCATCATCGCCCTGCCGTTCAACGAAGCCGACGTGCTGACCCTGCCGCTGTACGACGAGCCGTTCTACGTGCTGATGCCGGCCCAGCACCCGTGGACGCAAAAGGAAAGCATCGACGCCGCCCTGCTCAACGACAAGAGCCTGCTGCTGCTCGGCGAAGGCCACTGCTTCCGCGATCAAGTGCTCGAAGCCTGCCCGACCCTGACCAAGGGCAACGACGGCGCCAAGCACACCACGGTGGAATCCAGCTCGCTGGAAACCATCCGCCACATGGTTGCGTCCGGTCTGGGCATCTCGATCCTGCCGCTGTCGGCAGTGGACAGCCATCACTACGCCCCGGGCGTGATCGAAGTGCGCCCGCTGTCGGCGCCGGTGCCGTTCCGCACCGTGGCGATTGCCTGGCGCGCGAGCTTCCCGCGGCCGAAAGCCATCGAGATCCTCGCCGACTCCGTTCGCCTGTGCTCGGTGGCCAAGCCCGCAGCACCGGTTACGGCCGGTTAAGCGAGCGTCATGACTGAGCTGTCGCAAGTGTCGGTGACGGCACTCAAGGGTGTCGGCGAAGCCATGGCCGAGAAACTGGCCAAGGTCGGTCTGGAGAACCTCCAGGACGTGCTGTTTCACCTGCCGCTGCGTTATCAGGATCGCACCCGCGTGGTGCCGATCGGTCACTTGCGACCGGGCCAGGACGCGGTGGTCGAAGGCACCGTCAGCGGTGCCGACGTGGTCATGGGCCGGCGTCGCAGCCTGGTGGTGCGCATGCAGGACGGCACCGGCGGCCTGAGCTTGCGCTTCTACCATTTCAGCAATGCACAGAAAGAAGGCCTCAAGCGCGGCACGCGGATTCGCTGCTACGGCGAGGTGCGGCCCGGTGCCTCGGGGCTGGAAATCTACCACCCGGAATACCGCGCCATCACCGGTGACGAGCCGCCGCCGGTGGACGAAACTCTGACCCCGGTCTACCCGCTCACCGAAGGCCTGACCCAACAGCGCCTGCGTCAGTTGTGCATGCAGACCCTGACCCTGCTCAAGCCATCCACCCTGCCCGACTGGCTGCCGACCGAACTGGCTCGCGACTACCAACTCGCGCCGCTGGCCGACGCAATCCGCTACCTGCACAACCCGCCTGCCGATGCCGACGTCGATGAGCTGGCCCTCGGTCATCACTGGGCGCAGCATCGTCTGGCCTTCGAAGAGCTGCTGACCCACCAACTGTCGCAGCAACGTCTGCGCGAAAGCATGCGTTCGCTGCGTGCGCCAGCGATGCCGAAGGCGAAAAAGCTGCCGCCGAAATACCTGGCCAACCTCGGCTTCAACCCGACCGGTGCGCAACAGCGTGTCGGCAATGAAATCGCCTACGACCTCAGCCAGCACGAACCGATGCTGCGCCTGATTCAGGGCGACGTCGGCGCGGGTAAAACCGTGGTCGCCGCCCTCGCCGCGTTGCAAGCGCTGGAGGCCGGTTATCAGGTCGCGCTGATGGCGCCGACCGAGATCCTCGCCGAGCAACACTTCATCACTTTCAAGCGCTGGCTCGAACCGCTGGGCATTGAAGTCGCGTGGCTGGCCGGCAAGCTCAAAGGCAAAAACCGCGTCGCCGCACTGGAACAGATCGCCAGCGGCACACCGATGGTGGTCGGCACTCACGCGCTGTTCCAGGACGAAGTGCAGTTCAAGAACCTCGCACTGGTGATCATCGACGAACAACACCGCTTCGGCGTGCAACAGCGTCTGGCGCTGCGGCAGAAAGGCGTCGGCGGGCGCATGTGCCCACATCAACTGATCATGACCGCCACGCCGATCCCGCGCACGCTGGCGATGAGCGCCTACGCCGACCTCGACACCTCGATCCTCGACGAACTGCCGCCCGGGCGCACCCCGGTCAACACCGTGCTGGTCACCGACACCCGCCGCGTCGAAGTCATCGAAAGGGTGCGCAGCGCCTGCGCCGAAGGGCGTCAGGCCTATTGGGTGTGCACGCTGATTGAAGAGTCGGAAGAGCTGACCTGTCAGGCCGCCGAAACCACGTTCGAAGACCTCACCGCCGCCCTCGGCGAGCTGAAAGTCGGGCTGATTCACGGGCGCATGAAGCCTGCCGAAAAAGCGGCGGTGATGGCCGAATTCAAGGCCGGCAACCTGCAACTGCTGGTCGCCACCACGGTGATCGAAGTCGGCGTCGACGTGCCCAACGCCAGCCTGATGATCATCGAAAACCCCGAGCGTCTGGGCCTCGCGCAACTGCACCAGTTGCGCGGTCGCGTCGGTCGGGGCAGCGCCGTCAGCCATTGCGTGCTGCTTTACCATCCGCCGCTGTCGCAGATCGGCCGCCAGCGCCTGGGCATCATGCGCGAGACCAACGACGGTTTCGTCATCGCCGAAAAAGACCTCGAGCTGCGCGGCCCCGGCGAAATGCTCGGCACGCGCCAGACCGGCCTGCTGCAATTCAAGGTCGCCGACCTGATGCGCGACGCCGACCTGCTGCCCGCCGTACGCGATGCCGCCCAGGCTTTACTCGAGCGCTGGCCAACTCACGTCAGCCCATTGCTTGACCGCTGGTTGCGCCACGGGCAGCAATACGGCCAAGTGTGAGCACCGTCGCAGTTTCTGACAGATCGTTCTGACCAAGCTGGTTATACTCCTGCCATTGTTTCAAAAACGGATACAGATCATGACCGAAGCCGCCCTCGCCCCCGAATCCCCGCACGCGCCGTCTGTCATTCGGCTGCTGCTAGGCAAACTCGGGATCGCCTACGAAGAAGTGCTCGACCACCACGGCCTCAATGCTTCGCGCAAGGTGCAAGCCGTGTTGCTGGACGATGCCGTCGGCGCGCTGATGGTGCTGTTTCCGCAGAGCCAGTTGCTGGACCTCAATCGCCTCGCCGAACTCACCGGCCGGCGCCTGACCGCCGTGTCCACCGAACGCCTGGAAAAGATGCTCGGCAAACACAGCCTGAGCCTGCTGCCGGGCCTGCCGGCGCTGACCAGTTCGCCGTGCCTCTACGAAGAAAGCCTGCTGCGCGAGCCGAAGCTGCTGATCAACTCGGGCGAGCCGGGCCTGCTGCTGGAAATCGCCAGCGAAGATTTCAAGACCATGCTGACCAAGGCCAGCGCAGCCAACTTCGGCGAAGCCCTGAGCAGCATCCGCCCGAACCTCGACCGCCCGGACGATGACCGCGAGGAAATCACCCAGGCCGTGCAGGCGTTCACCGCGCGCCGGATTCAGCAGCGCCTGGAAGCGACCATCGAGATTCCGCCGCTGGCCGAAACCGCGCAAAAAATCATCAAGCTGCGCGTCGACCCCAACGCCACCATCGACGACATCACCGGCGTGGTCGAAACCGATCCGGCGCTGGCTGCACAAGTGGTGAGCTGGGCCGCGTCGCCGTACTACGCCTCGCCGGGCAAGATCCGTTCGGTGGAAGACGCGATCGTTCGCGTGCTCGGCTTCGACCTGGTGATCAACCTCGCCCTGGGCCTGGCCCTCGGCAAGACCCTGAGCCTGCCCAAAGACCACCCGCAGCACACCACGCCGTACTGGCAGCAATCGATCTACACCGCCGCCGTCATCGAAGGCCTGACCCGCGCCATGCCCCGCGCCCAGCGCCCGGAAGCCGGCCTGACGTATCTGGCCGGTCTGCTGCACAACTTCGGTTACCTGCTGCTGGCCCACGTGTTCCCGCCGCACTTCTCGCTGATCTGCCGTCACCTGGAGGTCAACCCGCATCTGTGCCACAGCTACATCGAGCAGCACCTGCTGGGGATCAGCCGCGAACAGATCGGCTCGTGGCTGATGCGCTATTGGGACATGCCCGATGAGCTGGCCACCGCCCTGCGCTTCCAGCACGACCCAAGCTACGACGGCGCCTACGCCGAATACCCGAACCTCGTCTGCCTGGCCGTACGCCTGCTGCGCAGCCGCGGCATCGGCTCCGGCCCCGACGAAGACATCCCCGACGCCCTGCTCGAACGCGTTGGCCTGACTCGCGACAAAGCCAACGACGTGGTCAGCAAAGTCCTCGAGGCCGAAGTCCTGCTGCGCGAACTAGCCTCGCAATTCAGCCAGGCCTGAAAGCAAACAGGCCCGCTCCCCCAGGATTTACACAAATCCCTGTGGGAGCGAGCCTGCTCGCGAAGAATCCAAACCAATTTACCTGGCTGACACAAAACCTGTGGTGAGGGGATTTATCCCCGACCGACTGCGCAGCAGTCGCAAACCCAGCCAACAGGGTGTGTCAGTTGTATCGAGGTCTCAGGTTTTGGGGCCGCTGCGCAGCCCATCGGGGATAAATCCCCTCGCCACGACAGCCCATCTTCTCAAGCCTTAGGCTTGGCCTTCCTCGGCTTCAAATACTTCATCAACCCCTGAAACCACATCACCAGCGCCGGATTCCCCTTCAGCTGGATCGACTTGTCCTGAATCCCCTGCATAAACGCCAACTGCTTGTTCTTCGCCTGCATCGTGGCAAAGGCATAACCCGCATCCTTGAACGCAATCGCAAACGCCGGCTCCGCCACCACGCCAGACTTGCTGGTGACGCGCTGATTCTTCACCACGAAATGCCGCGCCACTTTCCCGTCCAGCGTCTGCAGCTGAAACACCAGATCCTTGTCACCCAACTGCTGCTGGAACGCAGGATTTGTCCGGCTGGCCTTACCCATCAACAAACCCATCATCCACAGAAGAAAACGAAATTTCATGAGCACAGCCTCAAAAGGAAAATGAACGGCCGGGGCAGTGTAAGGGATTCGGACGATAACGCCAGTATCTGCCGCTATTGGAAGAGGATGCAGTCAAGTTCCCGCACGATGACCACCAAGTCACGCCTTTACAGCTAAACGCCCTACGCCTTGGCTGATCATTCCCCCCCCTACCCTTGGGAATGCACCCCGAGACGCTCCGCGTCTCACCACTCACCTTTCCTACACCTGTTGAAACACATACCTGTAGGAGCTGGCGAAGCCTGCGATCTTTTGATCTTCCGCCCCGCAAACCTATGGGAAATTTCCTGCAAAGTGCCGGGCTGTCCATGAACTAGGCGAGCGGGATCGGTATAGATAGGCTCTGTGCGTCGTCGCAAAATCGGCGATACGGACGTGCAAGTCCGGCGGGAGTACACATTGGTTATGGCAATTCGCCGAGCGTTTACCTATGCTCGCGGATCGTTATGGCTGCTGTGTATGGGAGACCTTCGGGTCTGCCGGGTGACTCCACCGGTCTTGCACACCTATGCACAGCTGCCACCACTTTCGAAGTGCGAGCGAAACGGTGTCGGCTCCTAAAACTGGAGTAAGACCAAATGATCAAACCAACACCCAATCCCCCAGAATCCCCAGATATATCGCCCTACGAATCGCTGGAATCCAAGAAATTCCACGAAGCCGCCGAACGCGCCCTCGACCACCACTTCAAACCACCCCTCGACCCACACCCCAAACGCGAAACCGGCCTCTTCAGCCTCTCCCCCGGCACCGACGCCGAAGCCCTCATGGCCAACGCCTCCGAAGACCTCCTGTCCATCAGCGTCATCGCCAGCGACCTGGCCGACGACCTCCACGGCTCACGCCGCTCGGTGGCGCTGGCCCTGAGCAGAATGGCGGATGGGGTGCGATTGATGGTCGAAGGGATGCTCGACCATATTGAAGTGCGGAACGTGGCGGCCAAGTCGTAGCGAGATTTGCAGATGAAAAAAGGGGACGTTAAGTCCCCTTTCTGAATATTTCGGGCCTGCTATGCACCAGGCTCAGCCCCGTCACACTTCAGTTCTTTGATTTGCTCGCTCTGAATCGGAATCAAACAAATGAGACGCTTCTCTCCGAACCCACGAAGCTCCGTCAAACTGAGCGTCACGTGCAACCCATCCTCGGCAAACGCATGATCCTCAAACCCGGCATCGGCATAGTCCGTCCAGAATGCCTTGCCTTCGAAACTGCAGAACCGCTTGGAGGACAGCACTCTCCAACCGCCGTTGGGCGCCAGTATCTGGACTGTCAGGCATGAACTGCCAAACGTGCTGACATAGCGCGCCACGACATTGCCGAAGCGCTGGGAGCCGGACAGGTACACCTTGTTGAGATCGAGCACATTACCCGGCTCATCAGCCACGATTGTGTCCAGGTAAGCCGCACGTTCCAGACTCATTCTGGCCATGCAGTTGTTGATCGTCGTGACGTGCGCTGCCACCCCAGGCTCGATTTCCGTGGCTTCAAGCGGGCATGTGGTGTCGCGTAGCTTGATCCAGGCGCGCTGGGATTCTGTGGCCATGGCGACCAGCGCCTTGCCCTGCTCAGGGTCGCGCCGTTGTTGAGCCTCAAACCGTCCCAGCAGTTTCTTGTAACTGGCATTGAGTTGCGTGTCGGCTTCCTTGCGGGCTGCCTCCACACACCGATCGACCTGGGCGCTAACGGTGATTTCTTTGCAGTCGTCCTCGGCCATCGCAAAAGAGGCAAACAGGCATCCAAAGGACAACGCGATAAAACGCACAAACACGTTCAATTTTTCATTCCCTGAATTGCGGATCGCTCAACTACGCGTTGAGGTATTTTCTGCGCCTTGCCATCGGCACTCATCGCGTCGCGGTACTGGCTGTAATAGCGTTGCGCCTCGTCTTTGCGATCAAGGCGCCAGAGTGAATCGGCGATGTTCAACATCAGTACTGTGCGTTTACCGACGGCCTCAACGCCGCGATACAACTTCAGCGCCAGTGCATCGTTGCCGCCCTCGGCTAAATAGAAGCCAAGATCATTAAGACCCTGAACATTTCGAGCCGGTGGATGGCAAGCCATGTACGAATCCGCCCCCATGACCAAGCTCCATTCGATCTCGCTGGCTCGATATTGCGCAGATTCAATGTTCGAGAGGGTTTTCAGTAGTGCCTGTGGGGAAGGTGTCTCCATTTCAGGTTTGAGTACTTCACCCTCGTCGGTAGTCCAGCTATTGCCCACCCATTTGCCAGCGCAGAACTGATCATCACGCTGAAGCAGCACACAACCGGTCTCCATCGAAATCACATCGCAGTGACTTCGTGACTGGAAGCTGTCTTCACCACTCCCGTCTGACAACATTCCATACATCGTTTGGTTCACGAGTAAGGTCTTCTTGTCAGGGCTAAGCCATCGAGGAAGGACTTCGACCCCGATATCGGTTCCGTAGAGCGGGAATGTTTTTCCATTCGCGGTAAAGGTCGCGCTCGCCGCTTCCACTGAGTGTTCGGGCCATACTTTTGCTTTCAAATGCAATGTCAGTGTGTGCCCGTCGACTCCAGTGACTCGCACTTCTTCTGCCGTAGCCCCATTCGCCAGCAACAGACTCGCGAGCAATAGTGCGGATCTAAGGCTGCCCATACTCGATCCTTTTAGCCGCAGGGCTTGTTTGCTGTAACTGTCTTTCAGTGATGCCATAAGCCTCTATGAGCCCTTCCCAGGACCCCTTCGAACCAAACGACCGATAACTATTGCTGTAGCTGTAATGCTCCAACCTTCCAGCGGTGGAGTAATACCCGCGCCACTCCGGACAGGATCCACACCCGCCATAACCGCCGATGAACACCAGGCTGCCCTTGCTTCCTTTTACACAATCCATCTCCACTGCCACGTTACTCAGCATCTTCGTCTTCTTACCGTCAGACGTGAGCTGTGAAACCTTGTCGATATTGCGCCGCAACACTTTGCCGCCAATGTTGATCGTCTGATCGGAGCAGACCGGTATGAGGTGGGTTTCTGCGTCATCCACCGTCACGGATCGGCAGGACGACACCATCACCACTTCAACGCCGCCACATTGCATGACATCGCGCTGGGTGTAGGCGTCCTTGGGAGCGGCGAAAGCTGGAAACGAGAGCAACAGCGAAAGGCTGCTCGCAAGAAGACGGTTCATCGACTCACCCCTCATCGATCGACGGTGATTCCACGTCGGTCATGCCAAGCAGCCGGAACTCATTGTTCACGAATTCGTAGTACCGATCCCGGTTACGGTTTTCCAGGCGATTTCCCTGGGCGTCTTCTTCGCCATCGAGCGTGACGCCGGAAATGATGATCAAGCGACTATCGGGCAAATACGTCGTGTCGAAAGTGCTGCCGTCATAGGCATTCGGAAGACCGCCAACGACATCACCGGTCTGGGCGTCCAGCACTTCGCCACAAATGGCGCCGCCGCCACAGCCGAACCTGTACAGGATGTAATGGCCGGCGAAGTTGACCTTGCCTTGCAGGGCCTTCGCCCGGGTGCTGTCCATGACCGGGTTGCTTTGTTCCTGCTGCACCGGTTCATGGTTGGGGCCGCTGAAAACGGGGGTGACGGCGTAATCCTTGAAGTCGGGATCGGCGGCGAATGCCATGGAAGTGGCAGTTGATAGCAAGCTGCCGAGAACAATCGAAAATCCTTTCAAGTACTAACTCCATAACAGCAGTGGGAAACCGTTGGCTTACTCGGACTGACCTTCATAACGCTGTGTCTGCGGGTTGAATTGCCACAGATGTGGCCGGGTCATGCCCTCTTCGCCCTTGTAGCGAATCCGCCCTCGCTTGTCCCTAATGTAGGAGTAGATCTCGATGTCCTTGAATTCACCGCCACCTTTAGGCGGACCGTCCAGAACTTTGACCCCGGCGAAGTAATCGCCACCCGAATACTTCAAGTAACCACGGCACTGGATCAGGAAGGCGAATGTGCTGTCCATCGAAGAACCAATGCCTACGCGGGAATTGAAGATGAAGTCTTCGATACCATCGCCGTTTAGGTCGCCACGGAAGACTACGTGGCCTGGCTCGATAGAGAATTCTTTTCCATCGAGACTGGAAAGTATGTCTTCCTGATCTCCGCTGCTCTCCGGCCATTGAGATAAGAAATATTTAGAGTCAGTTTCCTGATTGCAGACACCTGCCGCCATAACGGCTATCGGCAACCAGCTCATGAATAACACCAGCAGTCGTTTCACTTCACATCCTTCGAATTCATCAATTCCAATTCACCATCCCGATACAACACTTCGCACCCGATCCACGCCAGATCCACCTGCGGCATCACCGCCGAGGGCTTGCGCAGTTCCCGCAACAACGTCGAACCATGCGACAACCGTCCACCCATCCGCGCAATCACCGCCCGGGCGGTCTGATAGTGCGCGTGACGCCCGGGATCGAGAGTGTCTTCGAGCAAGATGTCCTCGCCGAGAATGCCTTGCACCCGCCCCGGATAAATCATGAAACCGGTCGCCCGCTCCGCACCTTCGCGACCGTCCTGCCAGAAGCTGCCGTCGCGAGTGCGTACGTCCGGATGCGGCGCGAACCAATGTTCGCGATCCGCCATGGGCATGGCGTGGTGAAGACGGAAGAAGATGCGCATCAGATTGTCGCGATACCACTCGCGTACTTGCAGGTAGTAACCGCGCAGGCCCGGCAGGCCGGTCGAATGCGCGAGGCGGATCAGCCCGGACCATTGTGGGAATGACTGTAGCGGCAGTTCGCTCGACGCGGGTCGCGGGGTAGCCGGATCGGTTTCCCACGGCAGTCGATGAGGACTGTTTTCCAGATTGTCGTACGCGGTCGGCGGGCGGCCCAGCCAATCACCACCGCTGCTGGCCAGTGCAGTGGCAATGCACAAATTGCCTTGCACCACGAACACGTAGAACCGGGTGAACCAGTCTGCTAATTGCTGGCCATTGGCACTTTGGGCGACCAGTTCGGCCAGCTCCCGATCGAAGCGCTGCAAACCGTTTTCAAGGTTCAGCAAATGGCCGCGAGCCTTGCGTTGCATACGCAAAAACAGCGGTAACGAACGCAGCATCTTCAGCGGTTGCCACGGCAGATGCGGCGTCGCACCACCAACTTCACCGGCGTAGTTATCGGCGCTGATGCCCCAGTCGGCCAACCGGGCAAGAAACAGGTCATTGTTGATGTAGGACGCGCCGCCGAACACAGCAGTGAACGGCTCGTTGTCCTGCAACACCCGCGCATCCCAACGCGCCATGATTGCCGGAATACTCGCAGCGGCGCGGCGCTGGGCGTACTCGACCAGCACGCTCGGTTGCGGCGGCAGAATCTCGGCGATGTTCGCGGCGGTGAGGTGCCGGCGCCAGCCGTAATCGCTGATCGGCCGGTATTGCAGCAGCCAGAGTTGCGAACCGTCCCAGGCCCATTCGACGTCGCCGGGCACGTAGTGGAACACGCGCAACACCTCTTGCAGAAAGCGCCACAGCAGGTCTTCGGTCAAACCGTGGGAAGGCGTGAACGTGCCGCTTCGCCACGCATCGCCGAGTCGCGAAAGCGTTGCTCGTGAGGGGCTGACGTGACCGTCGGCCAACGATTCGAGATGGCCTTCAACCCATTCCAGTTCTACCGAGAGATGACGCACGAATGCGATCCCGGAAACCACCGGGGTGATGAAGCGTTGCACCACCACTTCCTCGACACCTTCGGCCGTCAGTTCGGCAATGCGTTTCGGCACATTGGCGGTCGGCTCGCGCAGATAGGTTGTGCTCAAACCGGCATTCGCCGAATCGGCCTGATCCTCGCCATAACTGGAGGAGCGCACCGCCCAGGTCACATCAGGTTGAGCAGCGAGAAATGCCGGCAGGCGCGGATCGCTGCAATCGTTGAGGGTCAGCGCTGCCGGTACCGTTTGCCGCGCCAGTTGAGCCAGACGCAAACGCCCGCCCTTGGTGTGCGCAACAAACCCGCGCTCGCCCGACTCCAGCCATTGCGCGAACTGCGCGGGCGAGTCGATCCACGGGTAGTGACCCCATCCCGGTTTGAGGCTGATAGTCAGATCAGCGCGAGCGAGAATCGCCGACCACGCCGCCGCTTGCTCGATGCCGAGCACAGCGTCCTGATCACCCCAGACCAGCTCAACCGGATCGGTGATCCACTCCAGCAGCGGCAGCGCAGTATCTGCGCGGATCAGATCCCAGTGCGGCACGAACGCACGACAGCGCGCATAGCCGGCGCCCATGCGCTGGTACTGCGCGGGCCTCCAAGTCTGGTTGGAAAACTTGCGCGCGAACAGCGAGGGTCTGTTCGACAGCAGCCAATGAATGGACTTGCGGATTGGCAGCGGTGACATCAGCGCCGGCAATCGGCGCTGCCACAAAAAGGCGCCCACCGGCGCCAGCAACACACTGCGAGAAAAGTGCCCGGGCCGACGTTGCAGCGCATGCAGCACCAGCAACGCATTGACCCCAACCGCCATGATCGCGCTGCCCTGCTGTGTCATCGCCAGCAAGATCTGCGCGTAGTCCGCCAGATCCTCACAGGGCGGCTGCGGATTGGCGCCGAAACCCGGCAACTCCAGCGGCACCACTTCGTAACGCTTGAAGTGCGGCAGCGCGTCATCCCACCAATCGGCGGCGCTGCCGTTGCCGGCCAACAGGTACATCAAGGGCTTGCTCATGAGCGATCCTCAGGTCAGATCGCGCAGAGCGGCGTCGAGGGTTGGAAAGCGGAATGTGTAGCCAGCCTCGGTCAAACGCTGCGGCACCACGCGCTGACCGTCGAAGAACAGCTGCGCCATCTCCCCTGCCATTGCACGCACTGGCGCGGCGGGAATATGGAACCACACCGGACGCTTGAGGACCTTGCCGGCCTGCTCGGCGAACGCTGCCTGACTGACCGTTTCCGGCGCCACCATGTTGTAGGTGCCGCGCAGACTGTCGTCATTGAAAGCCCTTGCGATCACCTGAAGCACATCATCGCGATGCACCCAACTCATGATCTGCCGACCATCGCCCATGCGCCCGCCGAAGCCCAGGCGGAACGGAATCAGCAATGGCAACAGCGCACCACCTGGACCAAACACCACGCCGAGGCGCAGCACCACCTGACGCACGCCAAACTGCGTGGCGGGTTGCGCCGAAGCCTCCCAACGCGCACAGAGTTCGGCCATGAAACCGTCACCCTTGCTGGCGTGTTCATCGAGGCTTTCGCTGGCATCGCGCACGCCGTAGAAACCGATGGCTGAGGCTTGAATCCACAGCGGTGGTTTTTGCTTGGTGTTCTTCAGCCAGATCATCAGGGCTTCGGTGGTGCCGACTCGACTGGCGAGCAGTTGCGCCTGACGCTTGGGAGTCCAGCGTGGGCCGGCGACGGGTGCGCCTGCGAGGTTGATCACTACGTCGAAGGCTTCGTCGTGGCTGAGTTCGCCGAGCGAATGCATACAGCGGACGCGGCCGTTGAACAAGGTGGCGGCGCTCAACGGATCACGCGTTAAAACGCTAATTGAATGACCGGCGTCGAGTAACTGGTGGACTAAAGCTTCACCTATAAACCCTGTGCCGCCGGTGATAAGTACGCGTTTGAAAGCGCTGCCAACAAACGGGTTGGATGTGCTCGGAGTCTTTACTGAAGGGGATTTTCGGCGGTCATGGCGATACAGCCAAACCAGCGGTGGCAACAACACCAGCAACGCAAAACCGTCGAGCCACAGGTGCGACCAGACCTGCCGTTGCGCTGAAAGCCACATGTCCTGCGGTGCCCATAGCAGGATGCCGGCGATCAACCAGCCCCACGCCATCGGGGCTTTCGAGCGATTGCCGATGTGCACCAGAGCTAGCATGTACAGCGAATAGCTTTGCAGCGTCGCGCCGAAAAGCGCGAGCCACCAGACCTGTTGTTCGTGGCCGGCGGCGGGCACCGCATCGGCGCCCCAGAATGCGAGTTCGAGAACTTGCAGATAGCCGTCGAGTAAACCGGAGTGACCGGCCCAGGCCAGGGTGAGGCCGGCGAGTATGTGCGCGATTGCGGCGGCGTATAGCCAGAGTACTAACGCTGGGCGAAGGGAGATCGAGGGGGCTGGCATTCCGTGTCCTGAGCGCATTCCTTGGGGGTGGGGAGTTTAAAGGAATGCGTGGGGTTTCGGGGGTTGTCAGTAGCAGTAGCTGGGTTGGATTGGTGTGGAGGAGTTTTTCTTCAAGTGTTCCAAACCGAAACGCGCGCCATCACTACCCTTCGCGAGGGCCATTTGGTAACAGGCCATGGCTCGAGATGGATCTTTGGTACCCCATTCGCCGCTAGCGAAGGTAGATCCCAACTTGCTGATCGCGTTGGCATTGCCCATTTTTACGGCGCCCATCAGTGCTTGCTCTGCAAGCGCAGGATTTTTGCAGGGACCGTCGGATGTTAGTTCGTTGCCATCGCAGTAAAACTCGGAAAGTCCCATCGCACCGTTCGGCAAAGTAGTGGCCGCTGCTTTGAATAGTGACTCTAAAGTATCCGTCGGCACCTGCGGCGCCATGCCCGAGAGGCTCAAAATAGCGGCTTTATAACTGGCAAGTGGGTCTCCGGAGTGTGCTGCACATAACAAGTTTTCCAGCGTGGCCTCATACAACTCAACGGTGCGAGGCTGGTCTTCCGGTGCAGCCAATGCTTCGAACGCCTCGGCACGCTGGAAACAGAGACTTTCTTCCTTGCTCATCGTCGGCGTACTCGCCGCGACCAGGTCTTTCTCGCGAATAGACCAGTCTTCAACGCCTTCAAGCACCCAGCACGCCTGACGGGAAAAATTGAAGACTTTGACGTTGCTCCAGCCGGCGCGTCGATCCACAACAGTTGAGTGGCTGTCGTCGTATTCCCAAATCACAACACCCGGCGTTTTGCGAGATTCAATAGATGCCATCAACGGATAGGCCAATCCGGCGCCCTTCTCGCCCGTGGTCACAGGCTCGAAACGTCCCGGCTCGGCTTTTGGCCTTAACACCATCGACTTGACGGTAAACGCGGTGAGCCGGCGCTGTGCTTCGATATCGGCAGAAAACACTGCCAGGAAGGGTAAGAAATCCTCGGATGGGCAAGCATTACTGGCGCCGACTTTTTCGGATAACTGCGCCGACTGTGCCGGCACAATCTTGTCCAGATACGCCGAGCGCTCGCGGCTCATTCTGGCGATGCACGAGTTGACCGCGAACACATGCGCAGGCATCCCCGTCTCGATCTCGAATGCTTCCAAAGGGCAGTTCGCATCGCGTAATTTCAGCCACGCACGTTGCGACTCTTTGACCTTCGCCGCGTACTCTGCGCCCAACGCCGGATCTGCTCGATAGTCAGACTCAAGCCGCGCCATCAATTGCTTGTAGCTGAGGTTCAACTGCGTATCGGCAGCCTTCTTCGCCGCCTCCGAGCAGGGCACCATTTCCAGGCTTGATGTGACATGGCTGCAGTCGTCCTGCGCATAGGCCGCTGAAACCGGCAGCAGCACGGCCAGAAGGGTAAAAACGAAACGGTTCACTGTGTTCATCCTTGAGTCATTCAGGCTTTGCTTTTGGCGAACCGGGTGACGCATTGCTTGGGTATGTTCATTTCCCAATAGGTGCTGAGCAACGCTTTACGTTTTTTTTCGACGAGCAAATTAACGAAGCCATCGCCGCAGTCCGGCTGCAATTCTTCGAAGGTGCCGGTTTTTACTTGGTAAATGAACACCCGGTAGTAATGGTAAGTGCCCATGCCGTCATCGAGCTGCCAGATCGCGAAATCCTGAGCGCCGTCGAAATTGAAATCGTCGAACTGCATGTGGAGTTCGTTTACGGCTTCAAAATCGACCGTCCGCGACTCGTTATGCGTTTCGCCTTTAACCGCGACGTTCAGCGTGGAGCCTTCGAGAACCAGTGTCGCTTCGACACCTTTGGTTGGGCTGAACGTAGTGGTTTCGGCTAATACCGGCATCGTCCACAGCAGGCCGAGTAATGATGCTGCTAGAGTTTTTGATCTCATGTACTCGCCCTACTCCCACTTGCATCCGGACTCCAGAGAGGAGTCGACGCTGGTGATATTTCCAAAGTAGTAAACCTTGCCGTTGGACTTCTTCGTGTACGTCATCGAGACGATCTGCGTTCCTTGAGTCACGAGTTCGTAAATCCCTGAAACCTTGCCCCTGATGACTTCAGACCAGATTGTAGTGCTCTGCAAAGGGGCATCGGGACCGAGCATCTCCTCCTCGGAATGCGTTGACACAACGGAAATTGGCTCGCTGGACTTGGCGTACTTTACGAAGCCGCCAGACCATTTGCTGGAGGCATCGTAAAAAATACGGAATTCGAACTTCACCGGACTCGTTTCGGATAGTTCGAAGCAGAGTGATTCGCTGGTGACTGCGCTGTGGGCGGCGAAAGGAAATAACGCCAAAAAACCAAAACATGACTTATTCATATTTATCGAAACTCGTTAACCACGGACGATTTCTCAAGCAGTCAATGCAGTATTGCTGTTGACGAGCGAAAAATTTATTTAAGACCTTAATCAGACGTTAAGAACGTCAAGCCAAATAATTAAATCCGCCCCCTTTCGCATTAGTAGCGACTATGAATAAGGGAAATGTAGGAGATACGGGCGGGCGAATTGAACCAAAGTAATCTGCCCCTTCTTCGCAAGGGCCTAAATACTCTATCTTACGCTGCCGCCCTACTCCCTTCTGAAAGGCTTCTTATTTCAAATCTACCAATAACCGAATAGGCCCCACCCCCTTATTTAACTCTTTCTATTGCCCTTGAAGGAATTAGATGCTCTTTGCCTCGACCTTTCATCATCGCGATATAACTCTGATAGTACTGTTTCGACTTCACTTCATCACTACTCCACAAAACGTCCGCAATATTGAGTTTGAGAACCACGCGCTCAGGAGAGACGGCTTCAACTTTAGAAAGCAAAGAATAAGCAACTTTGTTAGATCCAGCCTCTCCCAGAGCAAAGCCAAAATCATTATAGATTCCGGAGTTAACTCTCGACACCGGAGCCTCCCTTAATAACGAGTCAAGTCTCTCTTGCGTCAGATAAGATTTGAGAGCTTCATAATCTTTATCTTTAAGTCTCACCAGAACGATATCGTGAGACAACTCCAAAGAATCTTGTCTAGCTCCGCTAGCGGTCTCTTTTAGTTTCTTTGAGGCAAGCGCTCGTGTTGAATACCAAAAATAATCCCCCCCCCCCTCTTCCAGGCTTCCTTCATACCCAGAAATAGATGAAGCAAGCTTCTTGTCATTTACAAGACTGCGTATTTCTTTATCGCTATAAACGTAGGAAACAAAATCTGTCCCTTTTAAGTTGACCCCAGGGTGCATAACAACCCAGCTACACGTAAAAACAAAAAATGTGTTGCCCGCGCTCACCGTGTAAGCATCATGCAACTGTGCATCTCCCCCCTCATGCTCGCAGACATCTGGAAATTGAGTACTTCCTTTCCCCGCCACTAGCAACTCGCCACGGAGTGTTTGACTCCCTTCTGATCCCACATAATAAAATCTGGCGCTTTGAGACAAACCAAAAACAGGATCGAGGTTTACTACTTTCTCATCAGCAATAACGGATAAAACAGGAAAAACAAGCGACAAAACCAAAAATACAACTTTCATAACCCCATCTCCTCCGCAACCATGTCTTTCAACAACTTGAACAAATTAATACGCTCTTGAAGCCCGGTAGTTCCGCCGTTAACCTTTATAGAGATATCAGAAACATGGCCATCAATATCTGACATCGTTCTCAGGGCCAGAGAATCATCAATAGCTTGATTTATCTTAAACATCGACCACCAAACAAAGGCAGATTCAACTCCATATTTTATGCTTTCCATTATCAAATCTGGATTAGCAACAAAATCCTGAGGATCCGAAGGGTCAGCTTGGTTGTGAATTTTTGTATATTGGCGATAATTATACTTACCCGTTAGCTGTATCACCCCACGACCACGATATTTATACCCTTCGCCACTAGCCTCATTACCGTTATCATTCCTATCGGCATATACATAGCTGCCAAGCTTTACAGGATTATGTGCGTACGTCTCAGGCTCACTCCAAAGCTTTGGCCGTAACCTAGGCAGAACTTTGCACTCGTCCGTTGACGCCTCATATCCTTTTGCATTATTACGACAGCCGAATTGTTTTCGCATGCCAATGGCAGTGTAATTCAAATCTTCAGAGGTAACTTTAAATCCATTCTCATGGCCCACCTGAGCTAAGAAATGCGCGACCCTCAGAGGACTATCAACCTTATAAAGCGCGGCATACTTATTTAGATAAGGCAATATCTCTTCGCAATAGGCATCCGTAATGCTAGGCTTGGCCGCCTTCAACATTGCTTGAGTAATTAACTTACGCGCTGACTTCCCAAAAAAATTTCCAATAAAACCTATAGGGTGAAGATGCCATAACTTTTTACTATCGATGCCGTACTTACCCGTCAGTTTGTCTAACCACCCCAAGCGTTTGATTCGAACCTTTTCCTCTTGCCAAGCTATATTAGGCTCAGAATCAGTGTGCCCCATCACTTCATCTAATGCGTTCCATTTTTCGCTCTCATAAAACCACTCGCTCTCGTACTGAGTAACTATCTGAGAAATAGGCTGAGAAAACCAAGGCTTCTTCAATGCTTCTTTTATCTCATCGGGCGTAAGTTTTTTATCTCCATTCCTGTCGAGAATTTTATATAAGCGCTGTTTCGCCGTTCCATCTTCAGCATTATCGATATTTGGTGAATAAGTGGCTTGCTCCTCTTCACTGAGGCTTTGTTGCGCATGAAGAAAAGCAGACAGATGGTCCACGTTACTTCCTGTCTCCTCTATGAAGCTGAAGCCTTCCCATTCAAAGGGAGAATGGCGTGACAGAGCAGTATCTGGCTCTGCAAACCAACCGCTAATTTCATTCCCTTCAGCATCACCTAGCAATCCATCCAAACGCCACCAAAGCGTATAGGTGGTAGATCCCGCCATAACAACAGGCGCCTTTATCTTTTTCTCCGCCGGTAGCGCCTCCAACACCCCGACAGGAACAAAGAAATCATGACCAACAGTTTTGTGGGGATCTGTCACTCGCGGAGGGTTTGTTGCGCTCATTCCTTGGGAGTGCGTGACCAACACGCTGCCTTGGGGAATTTTCACAAGTGTTTTTTCGACTGCTGGCAATCCTGCAGCTTTGTCCTTGCTCAGGACAGTGAATGCCTTAACGTCTTCGCAGCTAAATACCTCAACGTGCAGCAGATTTTTTGGGGCCGAGTCCGAATGGTTTTGATACTTCCCTACGTGACCGATCAGACTTCCCGCCGAAATCGGGATTGGAGTTGTCAGAACATGTACAGCGTCCTTTTCAGCTGGCTCACTTTTCGCTTCAAGTTGCCCCTCCCAGACATACCCAAGCACCTCAGCCGATGCCAAGGGCGGGACAGCATTCCCACTAACGATCTCCAACAATTTTTGATATTTGCCGCGCGTCCCGTCGTTCCCGATTTTAACTTGAGTACCGTGGGGCAAAATTGCTTTTGCAGCACCTGATTGGCTTGCAGAGGCGCGGACAACGAGACCTTTCTGAGGCGGATTCATCGGGTCTTTTGCAGCGGTGCCAATGACGTAAGTATTAGGTGTCGAACCCGCCGTCATTTCTGTTTTATAGACCCAGCCTGTACCTGGCGTCAGATCGGTACTAGGCGGTGTAACGCTCACGACCTTCAGCCAACCATCCTCTTCCTCACCTGTCTGAACAACCGTACCGCGAGCCAAAACCGTTAACACGGTACCGTAGCCTGGCTTTCCGCGCCGCTCCAAACGCACGCGCAAACCAAGAATTTCGTCGTCGGCGGTTGCTTTGACCTGCAACGTGCCGCCACTCCAAAACGCTGGGCGCGACAGTGCTGGGGCTTCTTCGTAGTTTTTCCACTGCAATAGGTGCATGTAAAGGCTGAAAAACGTCAGGCTGGGGCCAGGAGCTGCTGCTACTGATTGGGCTCCGGCAGTGGCTGGAGGAGCAGGAGGTACCGGCACTTCCAAACGATGCTTAACCAATACAAAACCAGTCGAAAACTCAGCCTCAACCGTACCGTAGGCGGATTTCGGGTACGTGCTATCAATGCGATAAGCGACTACTTCACCGTCAGCGATGCATTTAACTTCTGCCAAGTCCGGCACTAGACCCGAGGCTTCATCGAAATGAACACCACCATGCCAAAGGCCATTAGCACCCAACGGGTAGAAACCATCTTTGGCCTTGGCTAAAGCCTTGTAAAACTGCTGCGGATCAGTCGCCCCTGCCGCTCCAACTTTTAATGGATACGACCATTTTTCTACTTTCTTGGTTGTCTCTGTCATTACCAATTACCTGAATTCTGATCCCTGGTGGCTTGGATTGCCGTCGATGCCTTACCCGGAAAAATTGAGCATGCGCTTCGGTTTGCGTTTGATCTTTTCCTCAGACGCATTCAACAACGCCTGATCCATCAAACTCCCCGCCTTATCCTTATCCGCCGCGCCCGGCAGTACCGGCGGTTTGATCCCGATGCCCGTACCGGAGCCAGCCGAGCCGCCAGCATTGATCTTGATCACCGGCCCAACCACCGTCACCCCACCACCATCGAGCTTGATAAAGCTCCCACCCCCAAGAATGGTCAGCTCCGTCCCCGCCTCGATAACAATCTTGTCCCCAGCCTTGAGATGTATCTCTTTCCCCACACTGGTCAGCTGCGCAGTCCCCAACTTCACATGCTGGTTCTGCCCAACCGTGAGGTGATCGTCCAGCTTCGCTTCAACCTTGCGGTCGGAGATCGTGGTGCGGTGTTCTTCAGCCTTGAGCTCGGTGTAGGTGTTCTTCTCGACCGTGTCGTGGCGTTCATTACCAACCCGAATCTTCTGATCGTGCTCAACGTTTTCATCCCAATCACGCTGGGCATGAATGTAGATCTGCTCCGCACCTTTCTTGTCTTCAATACGCAGTTCGTTGTAGCCGCCGCCACCCGGCGAGCTGAGGGTTTTGAAGACGCTGCGGGTTTTGTTTGCCGGCAAGGCGTACGGCACCGGGTTTTCCTTGTGGTACAGGCAGCCGGTGACGAGGGGTTGGTCGGGGTCGCCTTCGAGGAAGGTGACGAGGACTTCCATGCCGACGCGCGGGATGGAGATGGCACCGTAGCGGTCGCCGGCCCAGGAGCTGGAGACGCGCAGCCAGCAGCTGGTTTTGTCGTCGGCCAGGCCTTCGCGGTCCCAGTGGAACTGGACTTTGATGCGGCCGTATTGGTCGCAGTGGATTTCTTCGCCTTTGGGGCCGGTGACCATGGCGGTCTGGCTGCCGAGCACGCGTGGTTTCGGGTGTTCGAGGGCCGGGCGGTAGAACACGTCCCACGGGGTCGCGAGGAACGTGTTGCGGTAGCCCTGGTGGAAGTCGTCCTTGTTGTCGGTGGTGTCGCTGGTCACGCCTTCTTCGAGGACTTGCGGCTGTTTGCCTTCGTGGAAGATTTCGGTGAGCAGCCACAGGTCGTTCCACTCGCTGCGCGGGTGGTCGGACATGGCCATGAAGTGGCCGCTGACCAGTTTAGTCTGGTCGCCGCGACCTTCGGCCTGGCGGTAGTCGGCGCGGTGGCGTTCGAGGGCGCGCTGGCTGAGGAACTTGCCGCGTGCGCGGTCGATGAAGCGGCCGGGGTAGTCGTAGTCTTCGAGATCCGGTTCGCTGTTTTCGCTGTCGGAAGCGCCATCCGGTTTGTAAGCCGCTTCCATTTGCAGGCGCGGCTTTTCGAAGTCGTAGTCGCGGCGCGTGGTGCGGCTGGTACGGGTTTCCAGGCGCAGTTTGAAGCCTTTGATCACCGGCTCTTCGGCGACCATGCCGCTGCCCTGCACGTACGCGGTCGGCTGGCCGAGGTCGGGGAACACGGTCTGGTCGTCGCCGAACACCAACAGGTGGGCTTTTTCGCTGTGCTGGAAGTGGTAGTGAATGCCCTCCTCTTCGCACAGGCGCTGGACGAAGTGCAGATCGGTTTCGTCGTACTGCACGCAGTAGTCGCGATCCGGGCACGGCTGGCTCAGCTGGAAGCTGTAGGCGTTGCCCTTGATCCCGTGTTCGTCGAGGATCAGCGCGATGATTTTCGGCGCCGACATCTGCTGGTAGATGCGCTGGTTGGTGCGGTGATGCAGGTATTGCAGTTGCGGCACCAGCGAGACCTTGTAGCGGGTCAGGCGCTTGCCGGCATCGCCCTGGGCGACGCGGTAGATCTGGCCGTGAATGCCCGAGCCCTGCGGATCGAACGCGAGAAACGCCTGCTTGTGCAGGAGTTTTTCCAGGTCCAGATCGGGGTTTTCGCTGACCAGTTCGAGGTCGAAACGAAACGGCTGGCTGATGCCTTCAGTGCCGGTGAACGACAGCACTTGCAGGTCGCCGACGTAGTCTTCGACCTTGAGGCTGAAGTGGGTTTCGTTAGCTGGGTTGAACATAAAGTGCTCCCTGTTCGAATGTCGTCCGTTACGCCCGAAGTCGCAACCGTTGCAGCCAGGACGAAGTGGCGCCCAAGGCGTCACGCAATTGTTCGGCAGTGATGGTGCGTTCTGCCGCATTGAAGCTCAGCGCGGTTCGCAGCGCTGGCCAGCCGTGTTTCGGTAAGTTCGCCGGGGCTTGCAGCTCGCGCTCCAGGTGCTCGTCGCGAGCCTGGGTCGAGGGCAAGCGGCGGAACGGGTGTTTGCCGCTCGCCAGTTCATAGATCACGCAGGCCACGCCGTACACGTCCGCGCTGGCCGACAACGGTTGGCCCTCAAGCAGTTCGGGGGCGGCGTAGCCCGGGGTCCAGGCATTGAAACGCTCGCGGCTCAGGTGCGGCAGGCCGGGCAAGGTGCCCTCTTCTGCTTGGCCCAAGCCGAAGTCAAAAAGGCGCAGGCCGTCTTCGCTGAGCATGACGTTGCTAGGTTTCATGTCACCGTGCAGCACGCCGCGACGGTGGGCGTAGGCCAGCGTATCGAGCAGCGGCAGCGCGATGTCGCGCGTTTCTTTCCACGGCAGGCCCAGGGGCCGCTCGCAGAGCAATTTGTCCAAGGTCAGGCCACGCATGTATTCCATGGTGATGAAGGCCCGCTGGCAGTCGGTGTCGACTTCAAAAGTGTGTGCACGCACGACGTTGTCGTGGCGCAGGCGTCGGGTCAGGGCGAACTCGCTGTAGAGCAAGGCACTGGCGTCCGGCGACTCGGCAAATTCTTCGCTGAGGATTTTCAGCGCAATGTAAGGGTCGGGATCGCCGAACTGCTCGTGCAGCAGGTCCCGCGCCCGATAGACCGCACCCATGCCGCCCGCCCCGAGCAGACGCTCGAGGTGGTAGCGGCCGGCGAGTACGTCCGGCAGTGCACCGATGCTGGCCTTGGTCGGCGCCAGCAACGGCTCGGCGTTGTTTGCCTTGGCGAAGGCGAAGTAGGTCAGGTTGTTGGCCTGTTCTTCGCTCATCAGCACGTCATCGATTGGCGATTCGATTTCACTCATTGGCGGATCACCACGGCAGTCAGGTTGTCCCGGGCGGCGCCCCGCAGGGCACCGTCGAACAGACGTTCCAGCGCCACGTGCGGCGCACTCAGGCTGAGCGCGTTGCCAAGGGCATCGCTGCTCAGGCCCTGATACAAACCATCGCTGCACAACAAGAACGCATCGCCCGGATAGACCTCGAGTTCGAGGACATCCAGGGTCAGCTGCTCAGCGGCGCCGACGGCTCGGGTCAAGGCCTGAGCTGCCGGATGCGCCGCCGCCTGTTCAACGCTCATTTGCTGTTCGTCGATCAGTTGCTGTTGCAGCGAATGGTCCTTGGACAGCTGATACAGCCGCTGCCCGCGCCACATATAGCAACGGCTGTCGCCGGCCCAGATGCAGGCCGCGCGATTGCCTTCCACCAACAGCGCCACGACGGTGCTGCCCATGATGCTGTCGTGACGTCCGGCGGTGACCGTCAACTCTTGCCCCAGGCGCCGGTTCAGCCAGTGCAGGCACTGGCGGATGGCTTTGAGGCGTTCGTCGAAGTCCTCGTGTTGCGGCAGTTCAGCCAGGCTGGCGACGATCAACTGGCTGGCTATGTCGCCCCCCTGATGACCGCCCATGCCGTCCGCGACCACCCACAGCCCCTGCTGCGGCGAGTCGAGGAAGGCATCTTCGTTGCGCGCCCGCACCTTGCCCGGGTCGGTACGCGCCGCGCTACGCCAGGGACTGGCCACCAGCATCAGAGCTGCACCGGCATACGGAAGGTGCGCAGCACGCCCATGTCGAACGGATTCGGCGTGCGCTGGCTGGTCAGCAGGTAGTTGGCGCGCAGGCCACCCACGTCGGCTTTCAGCACCAGCACGTCGCGACCGCTCAGGTACTCGGTCTGCATCAGGTCGAACAGACGGAACAGCGACCATGGGCCGGAGTTCTTCTCGATACCGATCGGACGCCCGGCCATCTTGTCCATCACCAGGCTGGTGCGACCGTCTTCAGCATCGGTCGGCCACTTGAACGATACCGGCACAATCGGGCCGTGACGGTATTCGATGGTCTTGTCGCCAAACTTGAACTCGGAACGGCTCACCGCCGGGTCGAGGGTGTACGGTTCCAGTTTGAACTGCACGGTCGGCTCGGCCGGGTTGATCGAGAAGAAGCTCTGGCGAATGGTCAGGGCTGCCGCCATCTGGTCGAGATACATCTTCGACACCGGCAGGCTGTGACCGTCGACGCTGCGCATCCGGTAGTTGCCCGGATCACCGCTGACGAACGGACGCATGTAGCTGTCGAAGAAGCGGTCGACGGTGCCTTGAGCCCGGAAGAACTCGCGGAAGTCGCTGATCGCCACGTCGCTGGTGCTGCTGGCGCTGAACGGATAACGCTTGCTGATGGTTTTGCCATACACGCTGTACAGCTCGTTCTGATAACGGCCGTTCAGGTATTGGTAGGCATCGTTGAGCACCAGGCGCCACGAGTCTTCGGCCAGTACGTTGAACCACACGCTCAGCGGACGCGGCAGGCGACCCGAGGCGGCACGCAGGTTGGTCAGCGCATCACGCTGGCCGCTCATGCGGGTTTTCGCCAGTTCGAACGCGGCTTGTTCCGGTGTACTGGAGCGGGCCAGACCGGACAGTTGCAGTTGCAGGTCGTTGAGCGCGCTGAGGGCCGGAGTCAGGTCAGCGGCCGGGCCGTTGTTGTCATCGAGCAAACGATGCAGCGGCTCGAAGCGGCGTTGCAGCGACTTCTTCGCGGTGTCCGGCAGGCTTTTCGCCACGGCCATCGCCGAAGCCTTGTCGGCGACAGCCGAGGCCAGCTTGCCGACCTTGCCCAGTTTGCCTTTCTGCCCGGCGAGCGCATCAGCAGCATCACCGGCTTCATCCACCGGATCGGCAGCGGCCGGGAAGCGCGTGTTCTCGCGTACTTCAGTGAGCAAAGCCAGCACCGGCGAGTTGGCCGACGTCAGGCCCGCCAGTTGCTCGGCGCCTTCACCGGCGTCGCTGATCGGCGGCAAGGCCACCTGGCCAACGGCCTCACTCCAGTAGTTGGCGTAGTCGCGGAAGTACAGTTGCTCCAGCTCGACCATCAGGCGACGCAAGTCCATGTCGCTGATGCCCGCGCCTTCGCCCAGCACCCAGTTGTCACGCAGAATGTCGGTGACCAGCGCCGAACCCTGCACCGAGAAATACTGCTGGTAACCCTGCTGGGTGTAGAACCCCGGGATCACGTATTCGGTGCCGATGAACAGCGAGCCCTGCGGGCCGAGGTGTTGACTGAAACGGTATTCCGGCAGGTTGCGCGCTTGCTCGCGGAGCATGCGGTAAACCACGGTGGCCAGCGATTCGGCGCGCAGGACCTGACGTGCCTGTGTCACCAACTGATCGTTCAGCGGGTAGATGAACGGCTGCTTCAGCAGGCGCTCGAGGTGGGTGTTCAGGCCGTTCTGTACCGCGGTGTTGCCGGTGTAGCGCTGCGACCAGTCAGTGGCGACCCAGTCCTTGAGCCACGCGGCGTCGCGACGGTCTTTCATGTTCAGCATCAGGTACGCACGCAGGCTGTTGAGCAGCTTTTCGCGGTCCTTCATGTTGGCGCGGATCTGCCCTTCGAGCGTGGTCGCGACCCGCGGCAGCAACTGCGCTTCGAGCTCGTGCTCGTAGGCTTGCTTGACCACCGGATTGACGTCTTCGCCCTGATACAGACCGCCACGCTCGTGGTACGAGACGTCGCCCTTCTTCGGGAACACTTGAGTCGCGGCGTAGCTGGTGTCGAGGGTTTTCAGCACGCCCATCGCATCATCACGCGGGGGCAGCGCCGAACGCTGCTGAGTCCAGTTCTGCGCCAGTGTGCGCAGGTTTTCCAGACGTTCGTAGTTGGCCGAGAACCCGCCGGCCCAGAGCATGCCGAACAGCGCCAGTGCCGCCAGTGCGCCGACATACAGCGCACGCTGGCCCCAATGGATGCGGCTGCGCTCGCGCTTGTCGAGGCCGGCCAGATCCGACTCCGGGAAAATCACCCGGCTGAACAGATGATGGATGAAACGTGAACGGCCACTGCGCAGGGTCGGCAGCACGCCAGCATTCATGCCAAGGTTGGCGCCGATGCCGGCGGTGGTCGCGTCCATTTCCTGAGTCAGGTGCGGGGCGCTGGTCAGGTAGAAACCACGCAGCAGCGAGGCGCGCTGGTAACGGTTGCCGGTGAACGCCATATCCACGAACAGGCACAGCCGCTCGCCGATCTGCCCCAGTTGATGCGGGAAATCGAGAATGCGGCCACGGCGCTGGGTATCGCGCTCGGAGTGCATGCGCATGATCACCTGATTGTTCAGGCGCCGCAGCAGCTCTTCGAACTCGCCGCGCAGTACAGCGACGTCGGTGCCAATCTGATCCTTGCGGAAACTGGTGCCCAACACCTGATCGCTTTCTTCGCGGGTCAGTTGATCGAAGAACTCGTCGAAACCGAGCAGCTTGTCAGCCTTGCTCAGCACCAGATACACCGGCACATCGACGTGCAGTTTCTGATAGACGTCTTGCAGACGACCACGCACCTGGCGCGCCAGGGTATCGATGTCCTGCTCGCTGCCACCGATCAGGGATTCCACCGGAATGGTCACCAGCACACCGTTCAACGGACGCCCGCGACGGCGCTTGCGCAGCAACTCGAGCAAGGTGGTCCAGGCACTGCCGTCGACTTCCGCGTCCGGCTGCGTGGTGTAGCGACCGGCGGTGTCGATCAGCACACCGTGATCGGCGAAGTACCAGTCGCAATGACGGGTGCCGAGGGTGTCGCGGGTCAGCTTGCGGTCGATCTTGTTGATCGGGAATTCCAGACCGGAGAAGTCCAGCAGGCTGGTCTTGCCGGAGGCCTGCGGACCGATCAGCAGGTACCACGGCAAGTCGTTGCGCCAGCGTTCGCTGCGGCCGCGATACAGGCTCGAAGTCTTCAGGGTTTTCAGCGCGTCCTTGAAGCGCGCCTTCAACTCTTTCTGCTCTTCTTCGATCAGCTCGTCACGACGAATGCGATCCTGGCCGTCTTCGGTTTCTTCGACGGCTTTCTTGCGGATACCCGCGCGCCAGCTGACGAAGACCATGGTCAGGCCCCAGATCAGGAACAGCACGCTGATGGTCAGCAGACGCGAGGTCGCGCTTTCCCAGAACTTGTAGTCATCCACTGCCAACAACGGACCGACGAACCACACCAGCAGTGCCACGAACAGCACCAGCAGCAGGGTCCAGACCCAGGTCTGGCGCAGGAAGGCGCCGACTTTCTTGAAAAACTTTTTCATCACACGTCCCTGTTACGGCTGCGACTGCGGTTGAACCGCGGCCGGATCAAGCGGCTGATAAGGTTGCAGAACGGTGTCGCGCTGCTCGCCCAGGACCCAGGCAAAGCCCGAATACATCACCACCAGGCAGACCAACGTGAACAGCACCACCATCCACGCCGGCACGATGCGCACCAGGTTGCGGCGCTGATCGTTGAGGCCTTCCCAGTGCGGCGACAACTCGCGCGGCACGTCGCCACGCAACTGACGGATCTGCCGGTACAGGGCGTCGCGGATGCCTTCGAGTTCGAGCATGCCACGCGCCTGCACGCGGTACTTGCCCTCGAAACCGAGGGACAGGCACAGGTACATCAGCTCAAGCATCGGCAGGTGTTTGACCGGGTTCTTCGACAGGCGATCGAGCAGTTGGAAGAACTTCTCGCCACCAAAGGTCTCGTTGTGGAAGCTGCTGAGCAGGCTCATCTGCGACCATTCGCTTTCGTTGCCCCACGGCGTGGTCACGACCGCTTCGTCGACCACGGTGCAGAGCACGTAACGGGCGGCCATCACCTGGCTGCTTTCGGCGCCGTTGTGCAGGGCGCGCACTTCAAACAGCTTGAGCCCGGCGGTCAGACGCTCGTTGAGCGCGTAGAGGTCTTCGCGGGTTTCGCTGTGCTTGAGGCGCACCACTTCCGAGAGCAGTTCGGACGACGCCGCCACCAGCGAATTGAGGCTGATGTTGAAGGCCTCCGCCGGGCGCAGGCGCGCGGCGTAGATCATCCGTTCTTCCAGTTGCTCGAAGCGCGGTGGCGCGGCGAAGTCGGTCAGCGGACTTGCTGCCGGTCCGTGGCCCTGACGATCGAGCAGGACGGTTTTGTCGTCCTGGTTGTAATCCGTTTCCTTGATCATGTCGGTCAGTTCCTGATGGCCCAGAATTTCAGTTCAAGCTCGGCAAATTCGCCGGACACGTGGAACGCGAAGCCGCCGGAGCGCTCGAGTTGCGCCAGGTCTTCGGAACTGAGTTCGAGGATGAAGTAGGTTTTGTTCGAGTGGAACGCGATCTGCCGCGGGGCCACCGGCAACGGTTTGACCTTGATCCCCGGCAAGTGCAGGTTGACCAGTTGGCGGATGCGCTCCACCGGGCCGACCTTGAGGTGCGCCGGCAAGCGGTGGCGCAGTTCTTCGGAGTCGCAGTTGGCACTCGCCGCCAGCACGAACGAAGCCGAGCCCAGCAGTTTGTGGTCGTGCAACGGCGAAACGATGATGCCGTACTGACGCGCTTGCAGGATCAGCTCGATGGCGTGCTGTTCCAGCACCATCGACAGCACCTGACGAATCGCTTCCATCAGTTTGCGGAAGCTCGCGCCCTGATCGGCGTGGGAATAACGGCTGTCCAGACGCGGACGCTTGCTGTCGCTGGAGAAGGTCGCCAGATCGCCGAGCATGGTCAGCAGCGTGCGGTACAACTCTTCGGGGTGCACCTGCTCCAGACCCAGGTAATGGCGCAGCAGCAGTTCGGTGCGGTTGATCAGTTGCAGCATCATGAAGTCACCGACTTCCGCACCGCCAACCTTGCCGTTGGAGCGAATCCGCTCGGCAATCGTGTCGCCCCGATGGTTGAGCATGCTGATGACTTCTTTCAGGCACGACAGCAGATAGCTGGACGCGTGGGCCTGAATGTAGGTCGGCACAAAGTCCGGATCGAGGCTGATCACGCCGTCGGGCGTGGTGTCGAGCACGTCGCAGATCTTCAGCTTCACGTAGGCCTGATCGCTCTGCTGCTCGCCGAGCAGCAGTTTGAAGTCCGGGCGGCCACAGCTGACCTGGCTGGCGGAATCGTCGCCGGCGTTGGAGTCAGCCACTTCGGCGTCATACGCGGTGTAACGCGCCAGCACGTCGGATTGCTCCGGACGGCGCGCTTCGATGTGGTTACCGGTAACCAACGGCAGCGCCAGGTAGATCGGTGTGTTGCCGGTGTTCGGCGGCACATCCAGTGCCAGCGGTTCGGTGTTGCCGCCGAGTTCGAACAGGCTGCCGTCCGGCAGGATCCCCGACGCGGCACTGATCACCAGTTTGCCCATGTTGAGGAACTGCAGGTCGATCTCCAGATTGAGGAAACCCCAGGTGTAGCCACCCAGCAATTGGGTGCGGGTTTTCATCTGGTGATCGTAATAGCGATCGTTGTGCTGGAAGTGCTGCGGCCGCAGCAGCATGCCTTCCTGCCAAATGACTTTATGGGTATTCATGTTCAGTCATCCGCCTTGGCGAGCGCTTCATGGGTGTTGCGGATACCCGCCTGATCCAGGGTCAGATCAGCTTCGGTCAGCTCCAGCGGCGTGACCTGCACGGTGTAGCGCCACTTGGTTTCCGGCAGATCGCGGTAGGCGGCGAGAACGCCGACGTAGCGGCTGCCCTCCTCCACGCTGAGCTTCATTTCCACGGTTTCACCCGGGCGCAGTTCGAGTTCTTCGCTGGCCACCAGATCCGGGTTGAGGGATTCCTTGGCGCGCTCGTAGAGGCTGAAGAAATCAGCGTTCTCGAAGGTCACCGGGTGCTTGAGTTCGAACAAGCGCACGACGATCGGCGACGGGCGACCGTTGAGGTCCGGGTTGAGCTGATCGCTGCCGGTCAGCTTCAGGTTGATCTTGGTCACTTTCGAGTACGGCGACAGCGACGAGCAACCGGCCAGCAGCACCAGCACGGTGAGCGCAGTCAGCGTCTTGAAAAAAGCGGTCGAGCGGCGAGACATGCGCATCATCCTTGGTGGTCGGTGTGGAGGGTGGAGATCAGGCGGATCTGTTCTTCGTAGGCCTGGGCGAAGTCGCGGGCCAGCAGACGCTCGCTCCAGTCATCGTCCTGACGAAGTGCCTGGTGGTAACGGCCGAACGCTCTCCAGCGTCCGCCCGAGGTGGCGATCAACGGTTTGTTGTCGCGCTCGAAACGCAGGGTCAGTTGCTCTGGCGAGAAGTGCTCCAGAGTGCCGCGTACGGCGGCGCGGCTGGCGGTGAGCAAAGCCACCTGATGCGCCTGCAGATCGCGGAACGCCCGAGAGATCGCCTGTTCGGCCGGCAGATGACCGGGCTTGTGCGGCTGCAACAGAATCTCCAGCGCTTCGCTCGGATCGACGGCGAATTTCAGCGGGTTCTTGTTGGTGCCTTGCACGGTGGTCTGGGCCAGACGCAGTTCGTTTTTCAGCTCCGAACGAGTCCGCAGGCTCTGCTGCAAACCGCCGATGCTCTGGCGCAGCAGACGCGCGGCGTTCAGCGCCAAGGCTTCGCGGGCGTCGTGATCCAGGCTTTTGACATCCACGCCCAGCGCCGCGCCGAAATGCTCCCAGAACCCTTCGCTCTGACGCTCGACGGCTTTCGGGGCCGGAGCTGGCTCGGGTTCAACCGGGGCAATCAGCTCCGGCACCATCAGGCTTTCCATGTCGATGCGCGCGTAGTCGGCACGCTGGCGGGTGTCTTCCGGCTTGGTGTTCGGTGCCAGCAGCTCGTCGATTTCCGAGTACACGCGCTCTTGCTGTTCGAGGGCGTTGAGCGGATCGAGATCGAGAAACGCGTCGTCCGGAATGATGCTGCCGGCGGCACGCGGACGGCCGACTTCACCGTCGAAGGTCGCCGGGTCACGCACCAGCCGTGCACGGATCTCGAAGTCGCCGAGCACGTAGGTGCTGCCGTGCTCGATGCGCACCGGTTCACCCTTGTGCAGGCGCGCGCCGCTGTCGCCGTCCTGGACACCGTTGCTGCTGGTGTCGGTCAGGAAAAACGTGCCCTCGCGGTAGCTGACAATCGCGTGGTGATTGGACAGATGACGCTTGCGGTCAGGAATGATCCAGTCGCAGTCCTCGCCCCGCCCGATCACGCCGCCGGCCTGTTTGAAGGTCTTCTGGCACAACTCGGTGGGCACGAACTGCTTGGTGTTCAGCATTTCGAAAACCAGTTCCATGTTTGATGCTCCTTGCGGTCACTTGCCGCGATTGACCGCTTGCGGATCACCCAACGGGCGATAGTCGTTGTCGTTGAATTTGTAATTGCCGCTACAGCCGCCAAGGCCGCATAGAACGACGAGGGTCAGCAGGACAGCGTGCCAGTGACGAACAGACATCAGAGGGTCTCCAGGGGTAGACAAAGCACAAAGCGCCGACCCTTGCGGGCGGCGCTGAAATTAATTCTTTGGGAGGTTTCGAAGGCTCTACATCGGGGCCTTGAGCCAGACCATCGAGGTACAAGTACCTCTTGTGGCAAGTGAGCAATTTGTGGCGAGGGAGCTTGCTCCCGCCGGGGTGCGCAGCAGCCCCAAAACCAGACACTGCGGTGCCTCAGGGAAACCAAGTTCATCGGGTTGCGACTGCTGCGCAGCCGAGCGGGAGCAAGCTCCCTCGCCACAGGGGAATATTCCGATTCAGGACACTTCTGCAGATCAACCATCGAAGTCACCCAAATTGATATTCAGGCGCCCGAGGCGGTACAGAAGCGTACGGCGCGGCAAGCCCAGTTCGCGGGCGGCGAGGGTCTGGTTGCCGTCGTTCTTGCGCAGGCAGTCGAGCAACAGCGTGCGTTCGACCTTTTCCAGGCGTTCGCGCAGATTCAGGCCGCTGTGGTCTTCGGGCATCGGCTCCATACGCAGAGAGAAATGCTCGGCCAGCAACTCACCGCCCTCGCACAACAGCACGGCGCGTTCGACCAGGGCCTTGAGTTCACGCACGTTGCCGGGGAAGTTGTACCCGGACAGATGTTCCAGCGCCGCGCTCGACCAGCGCACCGGATCACGCTGCAAATACGCGCAGGTCTTCTCGGCGAAGTGGTGGGCCAGCTCAAGGATGTCGCCTTCACGCTGACGCAACGCCGGCAGCTCGATCGGGAACTGCGCGAGGCGGTAGTAAAGGTCCTCGCGGAATTTGCCTTCGCTGACCAGCGTCGACAGATCGCGGTGCGTCGCGGCGATGATGCGCACGTCGATCTTGTGGGTGTCGTTGGAACCCAGCGGGCGAATCTCGCCTTCCTGCAACACACGCAATATCTTCGCTTGCAACGACAGCGGCATGTCGCCGATCTCGTCGAGCAACAGCGTGCCACCGTTGGCCGCATCGAACAGACCCGCACGGTCACGGTCGGCACCGGTGAAAGCACCTTTGCGATAGCCGAACAGTTCGCTTTCCAGCAGGTTTTCCGGGACTGCCGCGCAGTTCTGCACGATGAACGCCTGAGAGCGACGCGGGCCGCAATCGTGAATCGCCCGCGCGACCACTTCTTTGCCGGTGCCGGTTTCGCCGCGCAACAGCACGGTGTACGGGCTGTGCAGGACTTTGCTGATCAACGAATGGGTCTGGCGCATCGCCGCGCTTTTGCCGATCAGGCCATAGCCGTTGATGCTCGGCACACTGCGCGCCACCGTGGCCGATTCCGCCAGCGGCTGGCGCAGACGCTGCAACAAGTGCAGTTGACCGAGCACGAACGAACCCAGCTGACCGAGCGAATCGGCAAAGCCTTGCAGGTCCACGCGACGACGACTGGCACACAGCAACAAGCCTTCGACCGCTTTGTGTTGATTGACCAGCGGCACGCACAGCAGCGATTGCCAGGCACCAGCAGTGGCCGGCAGAAAACTGGTTTCGTGCAGGCTGGCGCCCAGATCGTCGAGGCAGACCACGCGGTTCTGGCACAGGGCAAACTGCAGCAGTTGCTCACCGTTGTAGTCCGCCGGCAGGCTGGTGGCGGCGCGCGGTTGCAGCGCGCCGTCCAGGCATTCGGCGTTCATCCCCAGGCAGGTGTGGGTGGCGTCGAGCAGGTACAGCTGGGTCAATTCGCAACCGCTCAGCTCGGCCAGTCCACGCACGAAGTCACCCAGCAGCGCAGACCCGTCCGCCGCGCGCGACAGGCTGGCGAACTGCGCCAGCAAGGCTTCGGCATAGACCAGTGGCTGCGGCACTTGAGTGAACATCACACCCACCTCAGGCGAACTCGCACGTCACGCTGGCGTTGCCGTCGAGCGTGGCATGCACACGCTTGAGGCTTTCACCGGTGGCCATCGCATCAAGCAAGCGGTCGGCCACCAGCGGCAGCACGTGCTGGTCGAGCAGATGGTCGATCAGACGTGCGCCGCTCTCGCTTTGCGTGCAGCGCTCGGACAGGTGATCGACGAGGTTCTGACACCAGCTGAAATCCAGCTGACGACGGTTGAGGCGCTCGCCAAGACGACCGAGTTTGATCTCGATCAGCTCGCGCAACACCGGACCGCCGACCGGGTAATACGGGACCACTTTCATCCGCGCCAGCAGCGCCGGTTTGAAGTGTTTGCTCAGCACCGGGCGAATGGTCTCTTCGAGTAGCTCGGCGGTCGGACGGGCGCCGTCTTCGCAGAGGTCGCTGATCTTGTCGCTGCCCAGGTTCGAGGTCATCAGGATCAAGGTGTTGCGGAAGTCGATTTCGCGACCTTCGCCGTCGTTGGCCACGCCCTTGTCGAAGATCTGGTAGAACAGGTTGAGCACGTCCGGATCGGCCTTTTCGACTTCATCGAGCAACACCACCGAGTACGGCTTCTGGCGCACCGCTTCGGTGAGCATGCCGCCCTCGCCGTAACCGACGTAGCCCGGTGGCGCACCGATCAGACGCGAAACGGTGTGCTTCTCCTGGAACTCGGACATGTTGATGGTGGTGATGAAACGGTCGCCGCCATACAGCAGGTCAGCGAGGGCCAACGCGGTTTCGGTCTTGCCGACGCCGCTCGGGCCGACCAGCAGAAACACGCCGACCGGCGCATCAGGTTTGTTCAGGCCGGCGGCGGTGGCGCGCATCGAGCGGTCCAGTGCGTGCACGGCTTGCTCCTGGCCGCGGATCCGCGTGCGCAGATCGGTAGCGAAGCTGGCGACCTTGGCGTTGTGCTCGCGGGCCAGTTGCGCCAGCGGCACGCCGGTCCAGGCGCTGATCACTTCAGCCACCAGACGCGGGCAGACTTCGAAGCTGACCAGACGCTCTTTGACCTGCGCGGCCGTCAGCTCGCTGTGGGTCTTGTTCAGCTCGGCCTCCAGCGCTTCGACGCTCTGGCCTTCCTCGACCTCGGCAACGAGGGTTTCGATCACCGTGCCTTCGGCGTCTTCTTCAACACTGACGGTCGGCTCGACGGCGGCGGCTTCGCGGGCCTTGGCCAGTTGCTGACGCAGCTCCAGCAGGCGCTCGGCCAATGCTTTCTGTTCAGTCCACAGCGTTTCCAGCGCGAGCATCTCGCTTTCGGCTTCGTCCAGCCGCGCTTCCAGTGCGTCCAGTGCTTCGTGGTCGATCAGCAGACCGGCCTCGGCATCGCGACGCAGGGCCTGACGCTGACGGCCACCTTCAGCCAATTCGCCACGCAGGCGCTCAAGGCTTTCCGGGGCCGCGGCGAGGCTGATGCGCACCCGGGCACAGGCGGTGTCGAGAACGTCGACGGCTTTGTCCGGCAGTTGCCGACCGGCCAGATAACGCGCGGACAATTCGGCCGCCGAGACCACGGCGTCATCACGCAGGTAGATGCCGTGGCTTTTTTCGTAAACCTGGGCCAGACCCCGGAGGATGGTCACCGCTTCGCTGACGGTCGGTTCGTGCAGTTGCACGGGTTGGAAACGACGGGCAAGTGCCGGATCTTTCTCGAAGTATTTCTTGTACTCGGCCCAAGTGGTGGCGGCGATGGTGCGCAGTTCGCCACGCGCCAGTGCCGGCTTCAGCAGGTTGGCCGCGTCGGAACCGCCGGCATTGCCGCCCGCGCCGATCAGGGTGTGGGCTTCGTCGATGAACAGAATGATCGGTTTCGGCGAGGCTTTGACTTCGTCGATCACGCCTTTGAGACGACGCTCGAATTCACCTTTGACGCTGGCACCCGCCTGCAGCAGGCCCATGTCCAGCGACAGCAGTTCAACGCCCTTGAGCACCTGCGGCACTTCACCGGCAGCGATGCGCGAGGCCAGGCCTTCAACGATGGCGGTCTTACCGACGCCGGCTTCACCGACCACGATCGGGTTGTTCTTGCGGCGACGGGCGAGGATGTCGACCATCTGGCGGATCGCGCCATCGCGGCACAGCACCGGGTCGAGTTTGCCGTCGCGGGCCTGCTGGGTCAGGTTGTGGGTGAAGCGCTGCAGCAGCGATTCGCCCTGGGCTGCCGGCTTGCCATTGGCCGCCGGTTGCTCCTGTTGCGACAGGGCGAATTCTTTCAGGCGATCGATGTTCAATTTGGCGAGCAGCGGCTGATAACGGCTGCCGGCGTAGCGCATCGGGTTGCGCAGCAGGGCGAGGATCAGCGCGGCGTCTTCGACCTGGGTCTGGCCCAGTTCAAGGTTGGCCACCAGCAGCGCGTCTTGCAGCCACTGCACCAGCTCCGGGGCGAACACCGGGTTGCGCGAGGCGCTGTGTTCAACGCGAGATTGCAGCGCGGCGCTCAGTTCACCGGCGTCGACGTCTGCATCCTGCAGCGCGCGCGACAGCAAGCCGTTCGGACGCTCCAGCAGACCTAGCAGCAGGTCTTCGACGAGGATCTTGCTGCCGCCACGGGCCACGCAACGTTCGGCCGAACGCTCCAGGTCACGACGGGTTTCGGCGTCCAGCGCCTGGATGAGTTGTTGCAGGTCTACGTTGATCATGGCTCACGTCCTTAATGAATTTTGCTGCCCAGAGTCACCACGCCGTCTGCTTTCTCGCAGCCCAGCCAACTGGTCCAACCCAGGCGACAGTCGTTCTTCTCACCAATGCGCAGTTCGCGGATTTCTTCCGGGCGCAGCACCAGGCGAATGTCGTAATCGAGCGGGTCACGCAAGGTGAACCGCACCAGCGCACAGAGCGGCTGGTAACCGAAACCGATGGGCAGGAATTCGTGGAATCGCTCCCAGTCGAGTTCGGTGATGTGAATGCGGAATTTGCCGCTGCGGTCGCGCACTCGCTCGCCCAGGACCAGGTCTTCACCGAGCAGGCTGTTGGCGCGACCGAGGCGGTTGCGCTGCTCGTCGAGGATCTCCACGCGACGCTCGATGCACTGCTCGATGACCAGGTCTTCGTGCTTGAAGTAGTAACGCAGCACGGCTTCGATCAGCGCCGCGGAGTGCGCCCGCAAGCTGAGCAAGCCGAGGTACGGCAGCAGGCGTTTCCAGTTCAGCTCCTTGGCCTTGCGTATCTCGTCGCCGCCCAGACCGATCAGGGCGAACAACTGCGAGGAGAACGGGTCGATCGCGCCGCTCTGGAAACTGGCGCGATAGCGATACTTGCGCCAGATCGGCAGCATCAGCCGTTGCAGGCGATGGTGGAACAGGTCGAGGAAGTTGCGCGTCGGGTTGCCGTCCTCGCTGTCGCCCAACGCCTGTTCGCCATAGAACGCCGGCAGCGGCGAACCGGAACCGACCAGACCGATCAGGTTGAAACGGATGCGCGCGCGCATCTGCCCGTGCTCTTCGAAAAACTCCACACGATCGACGTCGCTGCGCGGAAAGCCCAGGCTCGGGTTGGCCTGGAACTCCACCTGATCGTACAAATCGTCTTCGCTCAGGTACGGGTGAGCATCGCGCAGCCGGTCGATCACCAGCAGCACGGCCTGAAACAGCGAGTACTCGCGTATTACCTTCGTCAGCCCGCTTAAAGCAGGGGCTGCAGGCCCATACGTGGTGTCCATTGGTACACCTCTCCCTGTGTGCTTTTTACCCGCAGCTCGTGATACGAATTGAGACTGGCGTAAAGCGCGAAAAACTCGTTAAGAACCGAGGCGAACACGAACAGGTCGCCCTCGCCGATATACCCTTCCGGATCGATGGTCAGTTCGGTGCGCAGACCGCGCACCGGCAAACCCCGATGCAGCCGGTCAACGTGGTGGTGCTTGATGTGCTTGAGGCCGCCGAGCAGGCGCTTGCTGACCTTCTCCGCGTGCTGGTCGTAGTAGCGCGGCAGGTCGTAGGTTTCGAGAATCACCTTCAACGCATTGACGTCCGCCAGCGACAGATAGTTGAGCGACATGTTGCTGATCAGCTTCCACAGGAAGTCACGGTTCAGCGGCGGCGCGAAGCTCGACGTGGCCGGGGTGATGTTGCGGAAGCTGAGGAACTCCGGGGTCTCTTCGCAGGCCATGCAGATGTCGCCAAGCTTGAGCTTGCGCGGCAGGTTCTGGTTGGTGCACATCAGCTCGATCGACAGGGTTTCGTGGGCCTCGGTGTGACGGATGCCGAAGCTCAGGTAGGTGTCAAGGCCGTCGTGCAGCAGCGACGAACGCTGGCGGATGCTGTAATGCGGACGGCTGTTGGGCACGTCAAAACTCGGGTCGTGCTCGAACGATTCGAACGGCACGTATTCCTGATAACCGAGGCCGCCAGGCTTCCAGCCGGTGACGGTTTCCACCGAGAACACGCCGCAGTTTTCCAGATCGTATTCCGCCGGCAGCAGCAGGTATTCATCCTGCTTGCCGTCGAGGCGGATCGGCAAGGCGTCGTGCGCGAACAGGTTGGCAATCGGCGTGCAGAACAGCTTCACGTTATCCAGGGTCGGACGCATGCGCATGATGCCGCTCTTGCGGATATCGAAACGCAGTTCCAGGCCGCGCATTTGCTTGAGGGTGTCTTCCGGCAACGCCTTGAGGATGTCCAGACCGTTGACGTCGACGAACAGGAACTTGTCCTGGAAGGCGAAGTATTCCTGCAGGTAGCGATAGCCACGGAAGGTGTTCAGCGGATACGGGATCAACGCTTCTTCTTCGGCAAAGCCCACCGGCTTGACCCGGTCGCCCGGAATCTTGAACGCCATGGGTTTGCCGGCCACGCCATCGATTGGCTTGCCGGCACCGTCGAGCGGGATCAGTTCGATGCCTTCCAGGTTGCGCAGCAGGCTCAGGTAGAGCATCTGGCTGATGTAGCGCTCACCGGCAAAGTGCAGGCGCAGCTTGCTCAGTTCCAGCTCACCGAGATGGCCGTCGGCGCTCATTTCCAGACGCAGACTGAGCAGCGAACCATCGCCCTTCACCGAGTAATTCAGCGCAGCCAGATCCAGCGGCAACACTTCAGTCGGGTAGCAGGTGCGGAAACGGCAGCGCACGTCTTCGATCGGTTTGCTTTCAACTGGCGTATCGCGCTCGACCACCAGCGCCGGGCCCGAACGCTTCAAAGGATCGAACTGCAGAATGCTGAACGCCGGCAGCGGGCGCATGTAGTTCGGCCACAGCAGCTGCATCAGCGAGTGGCTGAGCTCTGGCAGCTCGTCATCGAGCTTCTGCCGCAGCCGCCCGGTGAGGAACGCAAAACCTTCCAGCAACCGCTCCACATCCGGATCCCGCCCGGCCTGGCCCAGGAACGGCGCCAACGCCGGACTACGCTCGGCGAAACGGCGACCGAGTTGGCGCAGTGCGGTGAGTTCGCTTTGGTAGTAGTGGTTAAAGGACACGGGTTACCTGCCTGGTAGTGGAGCTCATGGAATAACTGTCCTGCGGATTACGCTTTAAGCCACGCATCCGAGGGCGTGGATTAATAAGCATAGGGTGAGACGAACGTAGCTGTTCATACTGCTATCAATTTTCCAGAATCTCGTAGGGTGTATTACTAATGAAAATATTCAGCCAATTTTCTTCCCATTGCGGCATGGAGATTATAAAAACCTTATCTTTCTTTTCGAAGGCGATCCAAGTAATTCCAACCTCAGCATCATCTTCGAATGTGCGCATATCCAATGACTGTGTATCATACAACGGGGTTCGATATACCTTTCCTGGGTCCTTTGAGTCGACAACTCTTAAATACGCCATACCGCCAAGCATGAAGATCCTGCCGACACGCACATTCTCAATTGTGTAGCGGCCCGAGGGGCTAGCTGTAGTTGTACTTGCAGGATACCCTAGCATTGCGTTTACGCAATAAACGAGCGACGCAATCAACACCAAGAGCAAACTGATAGGCACTAGCCATTTCTTTTTAAGCGTAGTCATTTTTTCGCCGCACCCGCTTCTACTGCTATTGTATATGAGCAAAAAATATGCATTACTTATTCCAAACATTAATAACTGTTACGGGAACATTCTGATATCGGACATCAGACAAAACCTGGAAATCACCGCCTTTTTTAAATTCCGTCCGATATCTTACAAAATGAGAATTCGTAATATAGAAATAACGCGAGTTCTCTATTTCCCGAAACATCGCCTGAGAGTCTTCTGCACTGATATAGGGGTTTGAAGCGATGTCTGACTTCATCTGCGCCGCACCGGCATTTGCAGTGGCCGCATAGGCCGGGTTGGCTATACCATCGAAGTTCCAAAACCCCAATGGCTGACTGAAGTTGTCATCCGGTGCGTCATTGAAGTCATAGGCGTCCTCAGCGTAAAACCCAATTCGCTCTACAAACAGTTGAATGCTGTCTACGGAAATAACCAGCTTCCCTTCTGGAAATACGCGGACGTTAAAGTTTGCCAGCGCAGCTCGCAATTCATCAGTCTTCTCTATTAGACCGAATTTAACTGCTCGATTATTACTGTATCCAAACTCTTCAACCTTTCTGGCGCTCGCAAACTTAAAAGGATAGACACCCGGCGCCAAGCCAAGATACTTATCTTTAATCTTCTTGCTTATATTATTGCGGCCTGCAGGATTATCCCAAGCAGACTTAAGCTCCTCAATGACAGCTTTCGCAGGCTCAAATTTTTCCAGCCAGGCCATTTTTACGATGGTGTCATTTACGTAAGCGATGTCAGCAAGAGCAATATGGTCTTTGACCTCTTTACTCATCGCACCATCGGCAGTTTGCCATGGTTTGCCATCAAACCAATGGCGCATCAGCTTCGCAGCAACTGGCCACTTCATCTTATCCATCGCATCAGGTATATCTGTGATTTTGAATTGACGGACAGCTGCAGACTTACCAGTTTGGTTACTGGCCGGCGTCAGACTTGATGCTATTTTCGTATCCGCCATAACAAAATCCTTTTATCCAATTACGACTTCAGATTGCTGTTCAATAATCAACTCATAGGACTCCGCTACAGAGGACGAGATTTTTTGCGTCTTCCCGTCGGCTCCCGTGACGCCACTGATAACTTTCCCCGAGGCCGTTTTGAAACTGTATGCCACTCCCGCCAGTGGCTTCCCGGAGTCCTGACAATTGATGACGTAGTGCTCGTTAAACGGCCACTTGATCTCCACCGGCAAAGGCGGCACAAACGGCACCGGCGAATGCGAATTGCCGATAATCACCGTTCCGGACCCCGCCGTGACCTTGTTGCCATGGGTCCCCACCGAATCAACCGTCGCGGCAGGTTTGCCGTTGATCAAAACCGTGGTAGCCAAACCGCCCGACATCGCACCACCACACGCCGAGGCATCGCCTTGGCGGGCGGCCGCGAGGCCGTCGAAGAACACGTCGCCGGAACCGGCGGCGATCGGGTTGGTGCCGTGGCCTGGAAGTGGGCAAGCGGTGGGGTCGGATACGCGTGCTGCAGGTTTGCCAGACATCGGGATTCTCCTTAGTTGACCTTCACTTGACCGCTGCCATCCAGGCGCGCGGAAAAACTGACCTGACGCTTGAAACCCTCGACTTCCAGCAGGCCTTCGATGCTGAAGGCCAGCCGCAGTTGGTCGTGGTCACGCGGCAGGGAAATGACACGCACGTTGCTCAGACGCGGCTCGTAGGCTTCGATGAAGCTTTCGATGGCAAGGCGGGCCTGACTCAGGGAGTCGTGCAGGCTCAAGCGCATGTCATTGAGATCGGGCAACCCGTAGTCGGACAGCGTTTGCACGCTGCCGGCCCGGGTGCTGAGCATTTTGGCCAGATGGGCAGCCACCGACGCCATGGCACACGCCTCAAGGCTGTTGCCCTTGCGTTGTTGCGCGTCGCCGTTGAGGCGTTCGAACAGGCTGCCGTATCCGTCCATGAGTCGCTCTTACTCTTTGTCCAGCTTGCCAACCAGCGACAGGGTGAAATCGGCACCCATGTACTTGAAGTGCGGACGCACGTTCAAGCTGACGCGGTACCAACCCGGCTCGCCTTCAACGTCGCTGACGATCACTTGCGCAGCGCGCAGCGGACGACGGCCACGCACTTCGGCGCTTGGGTTTTCCTGGTCGGCCACGTACTGGCGGATCCACTTGTTCAGTTCCAGCTCGAGGTCGGTACGCTCTTTCCACGAACCGAGTTGCTCGCGCTGCAGCACTTTCAAGTAGTGAGCCAGGCGGTTGACGATCATCATGTACGGCAGTTGGGTGCCGAGCTTGTAGTTCAGCTCTGCCGCCTTGCCTTCTGCGCTGATGCCGAAGAACTTCGGCTTCTGCACCGAGCTGGCGGAGAAGAACGCCGCGTTGTCGGAGCCTTTGCGCATGGTCAGGGAGATGAAGCCTTCCTCGGCCAATTCGTATTCACGACGGTCGGAAACCAGAACCTCGGTAGGGATCTTGGTTTCGATTTCGCCCATGCTTTCGAAGTGGTGCAGCGGCAGGTCTTCAACAGCGCCACCGCTCTGCGGGCCGATGATGTTCGGGCACCAGCGGAATTTGGCGAAGCTGTCGGTCAGCTTGGTGCCGAACGCGAAAGCGGTGTTGCCCCACAGGTAGTGCTCGTGGCTGTTGGCAACGGTTTCCTTGTACACGAACGACTTGACCGGGTTTTCTTCCGGGTCGTACGGGTTACGCAGCAGGAAACGCGGCACGGTCAGGCCAACGTAGCGGGAGTCTTCCGAAGTACGGAAGCTCTGCCATTTGGCGAATTGCGGGCCTTCGAAGTGGTCTTTCAGATCTTTCAGATCCGGCAGGCCGGTGAAGCTTTCCAGACCGAAGAATTTCGGGCCGGCCGCGGCGATGAACGGCGCGTGGGACATGCAGGATACGCTGGCCACGTACTGCATCAGTTTCACGTCCGGCGAACTTGGGGACATGTAGTAGTTGGCGATGATCGCGCCCACCGGCTGACCACCGAACTGGCCGTATTCAGCGGTGTAGATGTGCTTGTACAGGCCCGACTGCATGACTTCCGGCGAGTCTTCAAAATCGTCCAGCAGGTCTTCTTTGGAGACGTTGAGGATTTCGATCTTGATGTTTTCGCGGAAGTTGGTGCGATCGACCAGCAACTGCAGGCCGCGCCACGACGATTCCAGGGCCTGGAAGTCCGGGTGGTGCAGGATTTCGTCCATCTGACGGCTGAGCTTGGCATCGATCTCGGCGATCATGCGGTCAACCATGGCCTTCTTGACCGGCTCACCGTTGTTCTGCGGCTTGAGCAGTTCTTCGATGAACGCCGACACGCCACGCTTGGCGATGTCGTAGGCTTCGTCGTCCGGAGTCAGACGGGTTTCGGCGATGATGCTGTCGAGAATGCTGTACTCGCCGCTGGCGGCGCTCTTCTCTTGTGCTGCGCTAGTGCTCATTGTGTTGGCTTCCTTGGCTGGAGTCTCAGGCGTCCGGGGCTGCGGCGTTCAGGCCCAGCTCACCGAGTACGCGACCGCGGGATTCGTCGTCGGCGAGCACGCCTTCGATCGCTTTACGGAACGCAGGTGCGTTACCCAGCGGGCCTTTGAGGGCCACCAGCGCATCGCGCAGTTCCATCAGTTTTTTCAGCTCAGGCACTTGCTCGACCAGGCTGGCCGGGTTGAAGTCCTTCATCGAATTGACGCGCAGTTGCACAGCCAGCTCGTCGGCCTCGCCATCTTCCTGCAGACGGTTCGGCACGCTCAGCGTCAGACCCAGTTCTTGCTTGGCCAACACTTCGTCGAAGGTCATCTTGTCGATGCTGATCGGCTTGCGATCTTCGATTTTGCGATCGTCCTTGCGGTGGGTGTAGTCACCGATTGCCAGCAGCTTCAGCGGCAGTTCAATCTCTTCCTGAGCACCGCCGGTGGCGGGTTTGAAGGTGACGTTGATGCGTTCCTTGGGGGCTACCGAGCCTTCTTTGGCCATGGCTTTTCTCCTTGCGGTTGTGGCCCTGGGGCCTATTCGAGTACCACTTCGAGGTCGAGGTGGCACAGCCTGCGATAAATCTCTTCCTTGCGTTCACGCACTGCATGGTTCTGCGGCAACAACTCGCAGCAACTGTGCAGCAGGTGCAGCACTTCCAATGCAAGATCGGGCTCCCAGGCGTGCAGGCCTGAGTCCTGTAATGTCTGATCGAGGGTTTCGAGCTGGTTCTTGGCCAGTTCGTACTTCTTGGCCATGAAGCACAGCCGCGCGAGGGCGAACTGCCAGAAAAACCGCTCGCGGCCACCATGGGCCGATTGCAGCCCCTGCTTGAGAATCTGCACGGCAGGCTTGAGGCCTTCCTTGCGCAGCAGCGGCAGCACTTCCTGCAGCGCCTTTTCCCAGGCGGGCTGGGTTTCGACGTCATCGGTTTCGACCTTGCGCGGCGCGCTGGCGCTTTGCAGGTGCGGCATGACATTGCCGGCGATCCACGCCCGGGTGGACGGATCGGCAAACGGCGCGCCGTCATGGAAACGACATTCGATGATGCCGGGCAGGCGCTGAACCAAAAGCGCGAAGTGGATTTCCACTTCGCGCATCGCCATCTCGGCGTTGAGGTTCTGGAGACATTCCCAGACCATCCTCTGGCCATCGAACCAGAACGGCGCCTTCGCCAGGCTCGCCTCCAGTTCCACCAGCAGGTCGGCGTATTTGCCCTGATCGAAGCGATCCTGGTACTGCTTGAGTTTGTCGACAGGCAGGCCGCGCAGCACGGTGATCTGCTCGGCGTTGCGCTCGGGCACCGCGTCGATCGGCAGCCAGAGCAAGGTGCGGTTCAGGCGCAGGGCGCGCAGGTCGGTGGCTTTCTGCTTGAGCCACCAGGCACACAACGGGCGCGCACTTTCCTGCTGGGCGCGCAAGGCCTTGTAGGCGTCTTTTTCGTTGTCGATCGGTGCGCCGGGGGTGAGCAACTGGCTCGCGGCCTGCTTGACCTGCGCCACCGCCGCGCCGACCACGCCGGGAGCGGGCTGGTTATCGGCCGCACGCTGGATCATGGTTTTCAGGCGACGGGACAGCGGCAGCAGCAGCGGCGCGTCGTCGCCCAGGTGCTCGGTGCACGCGGCATCGAGGCCGGCCAGATGCTCGGACAACTGCCGGAACATCGGCAGCTGTTCCTTGATCGCGATGTTTTCGGTGAGCACCTGCTCCAGGCGCGGCACCAGCCAGCCGATGGCGGCGGCACGGGTGCGAGGTTTGAGCGGGTGAACGTCGGCCCAGTGGTTTTCCGACAGATGGTGCAGCAAGCCGAGGCCGGCCAGCAGCCCGGGGAAGGATTCGCGCTGGTACAACGACCAGGTCAGCCAGGCGCCGACCCGCAAATCCTTGGATTGGGTACGCAGCAGGTTTTCGCTGTTTTCACGGATTTTGAGCCAGTCGATCTGCCCGCTTTCGTGCATCGACGAGGCTTTGGCCAGCTCGCTTTCCAGCGCCTCGAATTCGCTCGAGAAACGAACGTCTTCGCCCGCGAAATTCTCTTTGGAAACAGAGACTTTTGCGAGTTCGAGGTAATGGGCGGAAAGTTTGCTTGAGTAGGACATCCATGGCCTTTATTTAGGATTACGGTCATGCGCCTATTGGAGTTGCCACGGCGCGGGACAGTATCGAAGAGCAGTAAAGCGACTCATCCAATTGAGATGTGCTCTTTCAAGTGGGCGCATCGTAATCACTATGATGGCCACTAGCAAGCATCTGATTAAACAACAAGACGAAGTGTTCATTGGGCCGTGTAGGAGATCGCCCTATATGTGACAGGGGAATCCCTGATGGCGATTTATATTGTACGCATTTGCCCAACCCCCTCAGAACCCTTGATCCAGAGCGCCCTGCTCCGAACGAAGCGTTTCGCCTCGAGCGTTCGCCCCATTACACGGCGGCAAGCATGACAACTCTTGAAAAAAATAGAAGTAGGATTCTTCTGAAAACTTGCCGAATTTTACAAACAATTGGCCGGTGACAACGTTCAACAACAAAAGTGCCATCAATTTGATGGCAATTCATTCTTTTGAAACTTTATTCACCTCGTGAATGGTGTACTTCAGTACCAACTCAATAATTATCGAAGTGACGTCCTACAGTCATTTCCTTCAATCCGCACAACACTTTCACGCCGGGAATGCTCTGACGAATGTCAGAGATACTTCTTACATCAATTTATTTATCGCGTTGCTAGCTTGCCTTGGCAAATTCTTTTCGCGTGGCGATCAGGGACGATCGAACACCGCGCATCGACTCACCTTGCTTAAGGACAAGCGTATGTTCAGTACGGGCAATTGCGCGCCTTTTAACCTGCAAATTCCCGGAGTCCACCACGACTTCAAGGTGCTCGCGTTTGAGGGTGATGAAGCCATCAGTTGCCTGTACGCCATCCGCATCGAGCTGGTCAGTGAACGAGCGGATATCGATCTGGAGGGCCTGCTCAGTCAGCCGGCGTTTCTGCAATTCGGGTTTAACCAAGAAGGTATTCACGGACGCATTGAAGATGTGCGGATGGGTGAAGCCGGAAATCGCCTTACCGATTACCAACTGACGCTGGTGCCGGCGTTGTACTACTTGCAGTTCAGCCATGACCAACGGATTTTTCAGCAGCACACGGTGCCGCAGATCATCGCGCAGGTGCTCAAGGGGCACGGAATTCAAGGTGATGCGTTCACCTTTCATGCCACCCCGAACCCGCCTCGCGACTATTGCACTCAATACGCGGAAAGCGATTTTGAATTTATCCAGCGGCTGTGCGCCGAGGACGGTATCGCCTGGCATCACCAGCATTCGATCGACGGCCATTTGCTGGTGTTCACCGATGACCAGGTGTTTCTCCCCAGGTTGGCTGCGACACCGTATAAGCGGGAATCCGGCATGGTGGCCGAGCATCAGGTGATCAGCCGATTGGGTGTGCGTAACAGTACGCGCACCAGCTCCGTCACCCGCCGTGACTACGACCTGAAGCGCCCGAGTCTGTTGCTCGAAAGCCGCTTCACCGCCGGGTTCACGCCAACGCTCGAAGATTACCGCTATCCACTGCTGATCGAGAACGAAAGGCGCGGCAAGCAAATTGCCCGGCAGGCAGTGGAGCGCCACCGTAGCGACTACGAACTGGGCGACGGCGAAAGCGATCAGACGAATCTGCGTTGCGGTCACCTGTTTGAGCTGACCGGACACCCGCGTAAAAAGTGCAACGACCTGTGGCTTCTGCTCAGCGTTGCCCATGAAGGCCGACAGCCACAAGTGCTTGAGGAGTCCGGCCCCAGCGACGTCAAAACCGCCGATGGTTTTACCCAGGGCTACCGAAATCGCTTTAGCGTGATTCCCGCCGAGGTGGTTTTTCGGCCTCCGCTGCCTGCACCACGCCGTCCGCTGGTGACTCAGACCGCACGGGTTACAGGCCCCGAAGACGAAGACCGGAAAAAACTTTCTGCAGGGCTGATGGCAAATGGATCACGGACTACCGCGATGACATGTGTATTGGCTTGGCCCCCGGCGGTATTGCAAAAGTCTGGCTAGGGGGCGCTTGCCTCAAGTCTGTCGAGATTACTCGGGTCGAAGGGAGTGTAATGAAGGAAGGCCCGTATCAAGGAAAAAACGAGGGGCGGTACGCACTGCCTCTATCACCTGAATCTAAAGCCTACATCGAAAAATTCGGCATTCCCTTCGGGAGCTGGTAAGGAGCATTACCTCATGGAATTGAAACCGCTGTTGCTCGCAACGCTGATGTGGCTTCCCGTTACCCAGGCGCATGCAGACACCCCGCCACTGGAGGGCCATTACTACCTGACAGGTGCAATGGAAATGGGCGCCGAGTTGCTGTTGCGTAAGGACGGCACCTTTTCTGCGGGTATCGCCTACGGATCGGCTGGTGGTGTCGCCAAGGGAAACTGGTATGTCGAGGAAAACACTCTCATGCTGGAGCAAGAGCCTGATGTCCAACCAGCAAAGAAGCTTTCCTACAATCTTTCTCGCGAGAGAACTCTGGTCGAACTCAAGGAATATGCCGACAAAGAAAAAAATGAGTTGGCTAAAGAGAACTACGTTTTAGAGCTACGTTACGATCACCAGCCTCCGCCGCCGCCCCTGAAGCCCGTGATGGTCAGTCTCGAGTTCGATTCAGGTCCGCCGGGTCAATTGCTCTTGAACTCGAATCAACAAACAGACCTCTGGTTTCCTTACGATCAACACAGAACGCTGAAAAAAATTGGCTTTGGCACAGACCAGAATCACGAACCCTATCAATGGTTCGACGTCGCGGGGGATAGCCGCGCCTTCAACATTGGCTGGAAGAAACGGAAAAACCAGCCCTTAACGTTCGAACAACCAATCGGATTTGATCTGGCGACCACCACTCAATACCTGGTTCCCGAAGAGAGAGAGCGAGTTGACCATAACTATTGGTTGACGTTTTATCACTTCGATCCGGTCTCACCACCCGCGATCCGTCCAGTGGAAGTTCATTGGCAATTAGAAGACGGTTCGACGTTGAAGGAGGTTTGGACAGACTCGCAGCAAAACACGCTGACACTGCCGTTTTCCCCAAATAAAGCATTGGCGAAAATCGGCTTACATACACAAAATTCTCCTGATGAAATCGAGTGGTTTAACGTCATGCCGGAAACTCGATGGGCGACGCTGGACTGGCAAGCCTATCCTGACCCTGCCAACGGCGATCTTTCTGTGTTGTTCAAAGATCTGCAATTGGCCATTGAGCCAAACTGCCTGGCCGTAGACTTTGGCAATGGCAAAGCCTGCTTCCGCCGCCAATAACCTTGCTTGCAGGCACAAAAAATGGGCACCCGACCGCAATCGGTGTGCCCATTTTTTATTGCGCTGCTCCCCGTTATTCAGACAGTTCGGCGCAATTATGGATTAACGCTGTCTTTCAACGACTTGCCTGGCTTGAACGCCACGGTGTTGCTGGCCTTGATTTTGACCGGCTCGCCGGTTTGCGGGTTTTTGCCGGTGCGGGCGCCGCGGTGGCGTTGCAGGAAGGTGCCGAAGCCCACCAGCGTGACGCTGTCCTTGCGGTGCAGAGCGCCGGTGATTTCTTCGAGGACGGCGTTGAGAACGCGGTTGGCCTGTTCTTTGGTCAGGTCCGCTTTTTCAGCGATTGCAGCGGCGAGTTCTGGTTTACGCATTAGTGAAGCCCCTTTGACGGTTTTTTGTTGTTATGTCCGTGCTGTTCTCGTTGGAACAGCGCCCAAGGCGCCGCAGGCTCTACTCTGCGGCAGACGGGAGTGAGAATGGCACGCGGATACCGGCTGCGCCAGTCTCCCCGCGACCTTTGTAGGGGCAAAAGCGGGGTGATTCCGACAGAACGACCGGTATTTACGCCAGCAGGGCCGGAAGCTGTTTGTTCAGGGCGAGTTTTTCCATCACCGCCGCGCCAGTCAGCGCGTAACCGAGCAACTGGCCGTCGGCGCTGTGGCACAGGGCCTTGATGTCGGCGCCCTGCCCTTCGACCGTCCACACGCCCTCGCTGCCGCGGGGCGGAGGCGAAACGACCAGCGGACACACCGGCGTTTTCACGGTGATCGGCATCGGGCCGTAGCTCACCGCCGTCGGGTTGCCCGCTAGGGTTTGTGCCAGCGCTCGCGCACAGCTCATGAGGGGCATCACGTACAACAGATTCAGCCCATCGACCTCGGCGCAGTCGCCCAGGGCGTAGATATTGGCGTGGGAGGTCTTCAGGTGGCGGTCGACGACAACGCCGCGGTTGACCTGCACGCCGGCAGCCGCCGCCAGATCGATGCGCGGGCGCAGGCCAATGGCCGACACCACCAGATCGCAGGCAATGACCTGACCGTCGGACAGATGCGCCTCCAGCCCATCCGCGACTTTTTGCAGACGGGTCAGCACCGGGCCGAGGTGGAAGCGCGCACCGAGGCTTTCCAGCCCGGCCTGCACCGCCGCCGCAGCGGCCGGGTGCAGCAGCATCGGCATGACTTGCTCGCACGGCGCCACCAGCTGCACCTCGTAACCGCCGAGGATCAGGTCGTTGGCGAATTCGCAGCCGATCAGGCCGGCGCCGAGCAGCAATACGCGACGCTTGCCCTCGGCGGCCACGCGGAAACGTGCGTAGTCTTCGAGATCGTTGATCGGGAATACCAGATCGGCGCCATCGCCCTTGATCGGCACCCGCACGGTTTCCGCGCCCCAGGCGAGGATCAGGTCGCGGTAATACACTGCTTCTTCGCCGATCCAAAGGCGTTTGTGGCCGGCGTCGATGCCGCTGATGCGCGTGTGGGTGCGCACCTCGGCCTTCAACTGCTCGGCCATGGCGCCGGGTTCGGCCATGCTCAGGCCATCGGCATCCTTGTTCTTGCCGAAACCGGTGGAGAGCATTGGCTTGGAGTAAGAGCGCCCGTCATCGGCGGTAATCAGCAGCAGCGGGGTTTCGCTGTCGAGTTTGCGAAACTCCCGAGCCAGGTTGTAGCCCGCAAGCCCGGTGCCGACGATTACGACAGGTGCGCTCATGCCTTACTCCTTCAGTTTTGCTTAGTTGATTTCGATCATTTCAAAGTCCATCTTGCCGACGCCGCAGTCGGGGCACAGCCAGTCTTCCGGCACGTCTTGCCAGGCGGTACCCGGCGCGATGCCGTCATCCGGCCAACCATCGGCTTCGTTGTAGATCAGGCCACAGACGATGCATTGCCACTTTTTCATTCAGGTACTTCCTCAGGATTCAGGCGGTGTGCCGGCACGGACGGTCGATGGGTGTTGCGCTGCCATCCGGCTCAGGGCGTTTTGTACTGATGGTGCCGGACAGATGCAAGCCTGTTCGGCGCAACGGCGACCCGGATCAATCAAAATCGCAGCACGCCATGTTAAGCTCGCCGCCTCATTTGCGGCCAATAATGACTCATTGTGCAACATTCAAATGCCTGCCCGGCCCCGCTCTGGCTGACTCAAAGCCGACTGACGCCCCTTCCCGATTCGTTGACCCTCGACTGGCTGTTCGACGAAGGCTCGCTGACCCGCCGCCTGACGCGACTGTCCAGTGACGGCTTCAGCGTCACGCCGTTGTTCGAAGGCTGGGACACCCTGCGCGACGACGAATGCGTGGCGCTGGATCTGGCCGAAGGCAGCGAGGGCTGGGTGCGCGAGGTCTATCTGCGCGGTCACGGCGAGGCCTGGGTGTTCGCCCGCAGCGTAGCGTCGCGTGCCGCGCTGCAAGGCGACGGCTTGCACATGGACGAACTGGGCAGCCGCTCGCTGGGCGAACTGCTGTTTTGCGATCAGGCGTTCCAGCGCCGTGCCATCGAAGTTTGCCACTACCCTGAACATTGGCTGCCACCTGCCGCAAAAGCGCCTGAACTGTGGGGCCGCCGTTCGCGCTTCGACCGTGGCGCGCTGAGCGTACTGGTCGCGGAAATTTTCCTGCCGAGCCTGTGGACCGCCGCCCGCGCCCATCCGGAGAACTGCTGATGTACCAGAGCCTGCTCAAGTCCCTGAACCGTTTGAATCCACGGGCCTGGGATTTCATTCAGCTGACGCGCATGGACAAGCCGATCGGCATTTACCTGCTGCTGTGGCCGACGCTGTGGGCGTTGTGGATTGCCGGCAAGGGCTCGCCATCGCTGGCCAACATCGTGATTTTCGTCCTCGGTGTGGTGCTGACCCGCGCCGGCGGCTGCGTGATCAACGACTGGGCCGACCGCAAGGTCGACGGCCACGTCAAACGCACCGCGCAACGGCCGCTGGCCAGTGGCAAGATCAGTTCGAAAGAGGCGCTGGTGTTCTTCGCGCTGCTGATGGGCGTGAGCTTCCTGCTGGTGCTGTGCACCAATGCGCCGACCATCTGGCTGTCGCTGGGCGGCCTGGCGCTGGCATTCACCTACCCGTTCATGAAGCGCTACACCTATTACCCGCAAGTGGTGCTCGGCGCGGCGTTCTCGTGGGGCATGCCGATGGCATTCACCGCCGAAACCGGCGAGTTGCCGGCGGCGGCGTGGCTGCTGTGGATCGCCAATCTGCTTTGGACGGTGGGTTACGACACCTATTACGCGATGACTGATCGCGATGACGATTTGAAGATTGGCGTGAAGTCGACGGCGATTCTGTTCGGCGATGCGGATCGGGTGATCATCCTGACGCTGCAGGCGCTGTCGCTGAGTTGCCTGATGCTGGCGGGATCCAAGTTTGAACTTGGAATCTGGTTCCATCTTGGCTTGCTGGTGGCTGCCGGGTGTTATGCGTGGGAGTTCTGGTACACCCGCAGCAAGGACCGGATGCGCTGCTTCCAGGCGTTCTTGCACAACCATTGGGCCGGGCTGGCGATTTTTGTCGGGATCGTGCTGGATTACGCATTGCGTTGATCCACAAAACCTGTGGTAGCGAGCCTGCTCGCGAAGGCGTCGTGTCAGTCAGCAAATGGGTTAACTGACACACGGCTTTCGCGAGCAGGCTCGCTCCCACAGGGGGATTGCGGTTATTTCTGTGATTCGTGAACGACATGCCACATGTCTTTCATGCCATCGCCTTTCATTTCTCCAGGCTTTTCATCCTTCATGAAGGTGTACAGCGGCTTGCCGTCGTAGGCGTACTGCATCATGCCGTCATCACGCTTGATCACCGTCCATTTGCCTTCAGCCTTGGCACCTGCCGGCGCCATCATCGGCGGCCAGTTCTTCGCACAATCGCCGTTGCACATCGACTTGCCGCCAGCGTCCTTGTCGAACGTATAAACGGTCATGCCCTTGTGATCGACCATCATGCCGTCTTTCATCATGGCCGGTTCGGCGGCCATGGCAAATCCAGGCAGAGTCAGTGCAGCAGCCATCAGCAGGGCTTTGAAAGAAACAGTCATTTGAGTCATGGAAACCTTCTTTTGTGGTTGTCAGGATTCGGACTTAGAGCTTAGTCCAGGATCCCGCCATCCGCCGGGCGACTAAAATACTGTCACACGACTGCAATAATTCCGTTATCTAATGCGGCGCAAGACAGTTAAATGACAAGAGGATTAAGGCATGGTTGGCAGGAGCATTCTGATCGTCGACGACGAAGCGCCCATTCGCGAAATGATCGCCGTTGCGTTGGAAATGGCCGGCTATGACTGCCTCGAGGCCGAAAACTCGCAGCAGGCACACGCCATTATCGTTGACCGCAAACCGGACCTGATCCTGCTCGACTGGATGCTGCCCGGCACTTCCGGCATCGAGCTGGCCCGCCGCCTCAAGCGCGACGAGCTGACCGGGGACATCCCGATCATCATGCTCACTGCCAAGGGCGAAGAGGACAACAAGATCCAGGGCCTGGAAGTCGGCGCCGACGACTACATCACCAAGCCGTTCTCGCCACGCGAACTGGTCGCCCGCCTCAAGGCTGTGCTGCGCCGCGCCGGCCCGACCGATGGCGAAGCGCCGATCGAAGTTGGCGGACTGCTGCTTGACCCGATCAGCCACCGCGTGACCATCGACGGCCGTCCGGCGGAAATGGGCCCGACCGAATACCGTCTGCTGCAATTCTTCATGACCCACCAGGAACGCGCCTACACGCGCGGGCAGCTGCTGGATCAGGTCTGGGGCGGCAACGTCTATGTTGAAGAGCGCACCGTCGACGTGCACATCCGGCGCCTGCGCAAGGCCCTCGGCGATGCTTACGAAAATCTGGTACAAACCGTGCGCGGCACTGGCTACCGGTTTTCCACCAAGGCCTGACCCGACCGCCAGACTCGCTGACAAGGACCGTATTTTCCGTGAATCAAAACTGGCATGGCACCCTGATTCGCCACATGCTGTTGCTGGTCACAGCGTGTCTGGTGACCGGCCTGATCACCGGCTATTACGGCTGGAGCCTCGCTGCAGGCCTGGGCCTTTACCTGGCCTGGACGCTCAAGCAACTGCTGCGCCTGCACGAATGGCTGCGCCTGCACCAACCCGATGAAGCACCGCCCGACGGCTACGGCCTGTGGGGTGAGGTGTTCGACAGCATCTACCACCTGCAACGCCGCGACCAACGGGTGCGCGGGCGCCTGCAAGCGGTGATCGACCGGGTGCAGGAGTCGACGGCCGCACTGAAAGACGCGGTGATCATGCTCGACAGCGACGGCAACCTGGAGTGGTGGAACCGCGCCGCCGAAACCCTGCTCGGCCTCAAGACCCCGCAGGACAGCGGCCAACCGGTGACCAATCTGGTACGGCATCCGCGCTTCAAGGAATACTTCGAGCAGGAAAGCTACGCCGAACCGCTGGAAATCCCGTCTCCAACCAATGATCGCGTGCGCATTCAGCTGTACCTGACCCGCTATGGCAACAACGAACACCTGATGCTGGTGCGCGATGTCACGCGCATCCATCAACTGGAACAGATGCGCAAAGACTTCATCGCCAACGTCTCCCACGAACTGCGCACGCCGCTGACGGTGATCTGTGGCTATCTGGAAACCCTGCTCGACAACGTCGAGGAAGTGAACCCGCGCTGGAGCCGTGCGCTGCAGCAGATGCAGCAACAGGGCGGGCGCATGCAGACGCTGCTCAACGATCTGTTGCTGCTGGCGAAACTCGAAGCCACCGATTATCCGTCGGATAACCAGCCGGTGCAGATCGACACCCTGCTGCAGTCGATCAAGAGCGACGCGCAGCAATTATCCGGCTCGAAAAACCAGCGCATTACCCTGGAGGCCGACGGAAAAATCCTCCTCAAGGGCAGCGAGGCGGAACTGCGCAGCGCGTTCTCCAACCTGGTGTTCAACGCCGTGAAATACACCCCGGCCGAAGGCAACATCCGCATCCGCTGGTGGGGCGACGAGCAAGGCGCGCACCTGAGCGTGCAGGATTCGGGAATCGGCATCGACAGCAAACACCTGCCGCGCCTGACCGAACGCTTCTACCGCGTCGACTCCAGCCGCAACTCCAACACCGGCGGCACCGGGCTGGGCCTGGCCATCGTCAAACACGTGTTGCTGCGCCACCGCGCGCGGATGGAAATCAGCAGCGTGCCCGGTCACGGCAGCACGTTCACCTGCCATTTCGCCCCGGCCCAGGTCGCTCATGCACGGGCCATCAGCGCCGCCGAGTGATACCGGCCAGCACGCGCCACTAGGCAATCGCCATGTCAGCCGCTACATTGGCTGACTTGCGTCTGCCTTTCAGGCGCGACTTTTTCTCTCTTACGAATCACACGGAACCCGCAAAACTCCATCATGGACCCTTCCCCTGGCTTGTCCCTCGCAACACTATTCGCCGATTTCGGCATGATTCTTTTCGCTCTGATCCTGGTTGTGCTCAACGGCTTTTTCGTTGCGGCGGAATTCGCCATGGTCAAGCTGCGCTCGACCCGGGTCGAGGCCATCGCCGACAAAAACGGCTGGCGCGGGCACATCCTGCGCACCGTGCACAGTCAGCTCGATGCGTACCTCTCGGCGTGCCAGCTCGGTATCACCCTCGCCTCCCTGGGCTTGGGCTGGGTCGGTGAGCCGGCGTTCGCGCACATTCTCGAGCCGCTGCTGAGCGCGGTCGGCGTGCAGTCGCCGGAAGTGGTCAAGGGCATTTCTTTCTTTACCGCGTTCTTCATCATTTCCTACCTGCACATCGTCGTCGGTGAGCTGGCGCCCAAGTCATGGGCGATTCGCAAACCCGAGCTGCTGTCGCTGTGGACGGCGGTGCCGCTGTACCTCTTCTACTGGGCGATGTACCCGGCGATCTACCTGCTCAACGCCAGCGCCAACGCGATCCTGCGTATCGCCGGCCAGGGCGAGCCCGGCCCGCACCACGAACACCATTACAGCCGCGAAGAACTGAAACTGATCCTGCACTCCAGCCGTGGTCAGGATCCGAGCGATCAGGGCATGCGCGTACTGGCTTCGGCGGTGGAAATGGGCGAACTGGAAGTGGTCGACTGGGCCAACTCCCGTGAAGACCTGATCACCCTGGAATTCAACGCGCCGCTGAAAGAAATCCTCGCGATGTTCCGCCGTCACAAGTTCAGCCGTTACCCGGTGTACGACAGCGAGCGCCAGGAATTCGTCGGCCTGCTGCACATCAAGGACCTGCTGCTGGAACTGGCGGCGCTGGACCACATTCCCGAGTCGTTCAACCTGGCCGAGCTGACCCGCCCGCTGGAGCGCGTGTCGCGGCACATGCCGCTGTCGCAGCTGCTGGAACAGTTCCGCAAGGGCGGTTCGCACTTCGCTGTGGTCGAGGAAGCCGACGGCAACATCATCGGCTACCTGACCATGGAAGACGTGCTGGAAGTGCTGGTCGGTGATATCCAGGACGAACACCGCAAGGCTGAACGCGGAATCCTCGCCTATCAGCCGGGCAAGCTGCTGGTACGCGGCGATACGCCGCTGTTCAAGGTTGAGCGCCTGCTCGGCATCGACCTCGACCACATCGAAGCCGAAACCCTCGCCGGGCTGGTCTACGAAACCCTGAAACGGGTGCCGGAAGAGGAAGAAGTGCTGGAAGTCGAAGGCCTGCGAATCATCATCAAGAAGATGAAGGGGCCGAAGATTGTGTTGGCGAAGGTGTTGATGCTGGATTGATGGATGTTTTGGGGGACGCTTCTGTGGTGAGGGGATTTATCCCCGATGGGTCGCGGAGCGGCCCTGTAATCTGCAATCGCGTAACTCCTGACTCAATGCCTTCAATGATTTTGGGACGGCTGCGCCGCCCATCGGGGATAAATCCCCTCACCACAAAAGCCCCTCCACAGCGGCCCTCCACCACTTCTACTGCTTGCCCAACGCAAAGTTGGGCAACGCCCCCAGCGGCTGGTTGAACTGATACGGAATCGACACCAGCCCCTGCCCGGTATTGCGCTGCACCACAAAGTGCAGGTGCGGGCCGCTGCTGTTGCCGGTATTGCCCGACAGCGCCAGCGGGCTGCCGACCGTCACCCGTTGCCCTTCGCGCACGCTCACCGAACCTTGCTTGAGGTGCAGGTACACGCCCATCGTGCCGTCATCGTGCAATACCCGGACGAAATTGCCCGAGGCATCATTGCCGCGCCCGCTCTGCGCGTTTTCGGTTTTCACCACCACTCCGGCCCGCGCTGCGATGATCTGGGTGCCGACCGGCATGGCGATGTCCATCGCATACTTGTTCTTCGGCCCGTAGTGGCTGTACTGGCCGTTGGCACCCTGACTGAGACGGAACGGCCCACCCCGCCACGGCAACGGATAGCGATAGCTCTGCGCAGCTCCGCCAGGGTCGCCCAGCGAATACTGGAACTGCGGCGTATACACCAGCGGCTGGCCGCCGCTAATCGCCGTCAACAGCGCCAGACGCGTATTGCTGCGCGCCGGCAGCACCCGACGGATCGTCTGCGCCGGTGCACCACGCACGTTGCTCATCCCGGTAAACGCCAGCGCCACCTCAACCGGCGCGTACAGGTCGTTGCGCACGAACACCACGTCGGTGCCCTTCTGCTTCTTGATGTCGAGGTACACCTGACGCTCCAGGTGCTCGACCATACGGTCCTGAAACACGAACACCTGCGAGCCTTTGCTCGGCCGGTCGCTGTACGAGACCACGCCGTTGGCATCGGTGGATTTGTAGATCGTCATGGCCACAGCCGAGGTGGAGGCCATGAAAAGACCACAGAAAAACAGCAGGCGCGCGAGCATGGGCAAGAGTCTGTCGAAGTAAGGCCTGGGAATGAGCCTAGCAGCTGAGACAGACCAGGCTAGTCGACAGATGTTTCAAATTGGGCAGTCTGGGAGATTGATAGTGCAAGTGAGAGCCCCTTCGCGAGCAGGCTCGCTCCCACCTTTGAAATGCATTCCAATGTGGGAGCCTGCTCGCGAAAGCGGTGTGTCAGGCGACGAAGATCAAGCGCCCGGAACGAAGTGCTTCTGCGCCGTGCCACGGGCGATCAGGCGGGAGATGTAGTCGAGTTTCTGCGCGTCCTGGTCGACAAAGCGGAAGGTCAGTTGCAGCCATTCGCTGTCTGGCTTCGGCTCGTGGGCGACGACGGCGTGCAGGTAGCCGTTGAGACGGGCGATTTCGGCGTTGTCGCCCTGCTCCAGGTCGAGCACGGCGCTGTCGAGGATCTGCGGCAGGGTCTCGGTGCGCTTCACCACCAACAGCGCTTCCTTGATGCTCAGAGCCTTGATCACGCATTGCTGGGTGCCGCTTGGCAGGCGCAACTGGCCTTGGCCACGACCCGCAGCCGGCGCCTTCGAGGCTGCCGGTGCCTGGACCGGCGGACTGTTGAGCAAACCACGGGACGGCGCAGCAGCAGGCGCCGGAGCGGCCGCAGCAGGCTTGGCGAACGGATTGACTGCAGCGGCTGCCGGCGCGCCACCCACCACGGCAGGCTTGCCACCGGTCAATGCGCTCAGGGAGTCGTTGCCGAACGCCGAGTTCATCTTGGTCGGTGCGCTGTTCATCAGGGTGTCGAGCTTGCCGACCTTGTTCAGCGCCTGCTTGACCTTTGTCAGCAGTTGCTCGTTGGTGAACGGCTTGCTGACGTAGCCGGAAACGCCGGCCTGGATCGCCTGCACCACGTTCTCTTTGTCGCCACGGCTGGTGACCATGATGAAGGGCATGGACTTGAGATTGTCCTGCTGGCGGCACCAGGTCAGCAGTTCGAGGCCGGACATTTCCGGCATTTCCCAGTCGCACAGCACCAGGTCGAACGCTTCTTTGGCCAGCATCGCCTGGGCCTTTTTGCCGTTGATGGCGTCCTCGGTACGAATCCCCGGGAAGTAGTTACGCAGGCACTTTTTCACCAGGTCGCGAATGAACGAAGCGTCGTCCACGACCAACACACTGATCTTGCTCATCCAACACCCCTATAAAAATCCCGGCAAGCATACCGCTTTGCTGATGGCACATTGCCAACAATCTTCAGTCACGCCGGGACTTTTCGTTCGCGGGTGCTGCTTTTTAATTCGGTTTCCTGATTCAAGCGCCCAAACAAAAACGCCCGGCCAAAGGGCCGGGCGCTTTTCTCAGGCAATCTTACTTATCGTCAGCATTGCCCGGAACATTAGCGGTTTCGCCGCTTGTGCCTTCAACTTCTTCTTTCATGCGCTTGAGGCCCAGGTGACGCACGTCGGTGCCGCGCACCAGGTAGATCACCAGTTCCGAGATATTGCGCGCGTGGTCGCCGATGCGCTCCAGCGAACGCAGGACCCAGATGATGCTCAGAACCCGCGAGATAGAGCGCGGGTCTTCCATCATGTAGGTCGCCAGCTCACGCAGGGCGGTCTTGTATTCGCGGTCGATGACTTTGTCGTACTGCGCCACCGACAGGGCCAGATCGGCGTCGAAGCGGGCAAATGCGTCCAGCGCATCACGGACCATGTTGCGCACCTGGTCGCCAATGTGCCGCACTTCGACGTAACCGCGTGGCGCTTCGCCTTCTTCGCACAGCTGAATGGCGCGACGGGCGATCTTGGTCGCTTCGTCACCGATGCGCTCGAGGTCGATCACCGACTTGGAGATGCTGATGATCAGGCGCAAGTCGGACGCCGCCGGCTGACGACGAGCGAGAATGCGCAGGCATTCTTCGTCGATGTTGCGTTCCATCTGGTTGATCTGGTCGTCGATCTCACGCACCTGCTGGGCCAGGCCGGAGTCGGCCTCGATCAGCGCGGTGACCGCGTCATTGACCTGCTTCTCGACCAGCCCGCCCATGGCCAGGAGGTGGCTGCGCACTTCTTCCAGCTCAGCGTTGAACTGCGCGGAAATGTGGTGGGTAAGGCCTTCTTTACTAATCATGTTGGCGTCCTTGGAGCGTCCGGTAAGGTGCGGCGGGCCGCAGTCAATTCAGTGAGCGACAACCAGCGTCTGCTAGCCGTAACGACCGGTGATGTAGTCTTCGGTCTGCTTCTTCGCCGGATTGGTGAACAGGGTGTCGGTGTCGCCGAACTCCACCAGTTTGCCCATGTACATGAACGCCGTGTAGTCGGAAACCCGCGCGGCTTGCTGCATGTTGTGGGTGACGATGACGATGGTGAACTTGGACTTCAGTTCGTAGATCAGCTCTTCGACTTTCAGGGTCGAGATCGGGTCGAGGGCCGAGCACGGTTCGTCGAGCAGCAACACTTCCGGCTCAACCGCGATGGTGCGGGCAATCACCAGACGCTGCTGCTGACCACCGGACAGGCCGAGAGCCGAGTCGTGCAGGCGATCCTTCACTTCGTCCCACAGTGCCGCGCCTTTCAACGCCCACTCGACCGCTTCGTCGAGGATGCGCTTCTTGTTGATGCCCTGGATGCGCAGGCCGTAAACCACGTTTTCGTAGATGGTCTTCGGGAACGGGTTGGGCTTCTGGAACACCATGCCGACGCGGCGACGCAGTTCGGCAACGTCTTCGCCCTTACGGTAGATGTTGTTGCCGTACAGGTTGATCGCGCCTTCGACACGGCAGCCGTCAACCAGGTCGTTCATGCGGTTGAAGGTACGCAGCAGCGTGGACTTGCCGCAGCCGGACGGGCCGATGAAAGCGGTCACACGCTGTTTCGGGATGTTCATGCTGACGTCGAACAGCGCCTGCTTCTCACCGTAGAACAGGCTCAGGCCCGGGACTTCGATGGCGACGGTTTCCTGCTCGAGGCTCAGGCTCTGCTTGTCGCGGCCCAGGGCAGACATGTTGATGCCGTGGGTATGTGTTTCGTGCTGCATGGGAGGCTCCCTGTGCTAACAAATTCGGTTCGGTTTTTGTGGGAGCCAGCCTGCTGGCGATTCAGGCGCTGCGGTTTGTCTATGAAACCGCAGTGATGCCTTCGCGAGCAGGCTCGCTCCCACATAGAAATCAGTGCTGCAAAATCAGCTGTCCAGCGCTTTGTACTTCTCGCGCAGGTGGTTACGAATCCACACTGCCGACAGGTTCAGGGTCGCAATCACCAGCACCAGCAGCAGCGCCGTGGCGTACACCAGTGGCCGTGCGGCTTCGACGTTCGGGCTCTGGAAGCCGACGTCGTAGATATGGAAGCCCAGGTGCATGATCTTCTGGTCCAGGTGCAGGTACGGGTAGTTGCCATCCAGCGGCAGCGACGGTGCCAGTTTCACCACACCCACCAACATCAGCGGCGCCACTTCACCAGCAGCACGCGCCACGGCGAGGATCATGCCGGTCATCATCGCCGGGCTGGCCATCGGCAGGACAATCTTCCACAGCGTTTCCGCCTTGGTCGCGCCCAGTGCCAGCGAGCCTTCACGGACGGTGCGCGGGATACGCGCCAGCCCTTCCTCGGTCGCCACGATCACCACCGGCACCGCCAGCAGCGCCAGAGTCAGCGAGGCCCAGAGCAGGCCCGGTGTACCGAAGGTCGGCGCCGGCAATGCTTCGGGGAAGAACAGACGGTCGACCGAACCCCCCAGCACGTAGACGAAGAAGCCCAGACCGAACACACCGTAAACGATGGCCGGAACACCCGCGAGGTTGTTCACCGCAATGCGGATGATCCGGGTCAGGGCGTTCTGCTTGGCGTATTCACGCAGGTACACAGCTGCCAGCACGCCGAACGGGGTCACGATCATCGCCATGATCAGGGTCATCATCACGGTGCCGAAGATCGCCGGGAAGATCCCGCCTTCGGTGTTCGCTTCACGCGGGTCGTCGGACAGGAACTCCCAGACCTTGCTGAAGTAGAAACCGATCTTGGTCATCGTGCCCATCGCATTCGGCTGATAGGCGTGAACCACTTTGCCCAGGCTGATTTCGATCTCTTTGCCGTTGGCATCGCGGGCAGTCAGGGCGTCGCGGTTGAACTGCGCATGCAGATCGCTCAGACGCGCTTCGATGTCCTGATAACGGGCATTGAGTTCGGCACGCTCGGCGTCCATGTCCGCTTGCGCGGTGGCGTCGAGTTTGCCTTCCAGTTCCAGTTTGCGGCCGTGCAGACGGATGCGCTCAAGCCCTGAGTTGATCGCACCGATGTCGGTCTTTTCCAGCGACTTCAGCTGCGCAGCAAGGCCGTTCACACGGTTGATCCGCGCTTGCAGCTCGGGCCATGCAGCCTCGCCCTCGGCGATCACCTTGCCATCCTGTTTGACGTTGACCAGGTAGCCGTAGAAGTTGCCCCACTCGCGACGCTCGATGGCCATCAATTCTGGCGGCGTGGTCTGGTTGGTCAGCCACTCGCCGACCACCCAGGTGAAGTCGTTGCCATTCAGGTCACGGTTGCCGACCTTGATCAGCTCGCGGGTCATGAATTCCGGGCCCTGATCGGGCACCGGCAGGCCGGCGCTCTTCAGGCGGGCACGCGGCACTTCTTCTTTCTGCACCACTTCGCCGATGACCAGGTGATTGGCCTGGCCCGGCACGTCGTAGCTGGCGTGGATCAGGTCCGCCGGCCAGAAGTGACCCAGGCCGCGCACGGCAATCACCGCCAGCAGGCCAATGGTCATGATGACCGCGATGGACACCGCGCCACCGCTGATCCAGACGCCCGGGGCGCCGCTCTTGAACCATCCATTCAGGGAGTTCTGTTTCACAGACTTCTACCTTTCTTAAAGCGACGAGTATTTCTTGCGCAGACGCTGACGAATCAGTTCTGCCAGGGTGTTCATGACGAAGGTGAACAACAGCAGCACCAGCGCCGAGAGGAACAGCACGCGGTAGTGGCTGCCGCCGACTTCCGACTCCGGCATTTCCACCGCGACGTTGGCGGCCAGGGTGCGCAGGCCTTCGAACAGGTTCATTTCCATGACCGGGGTGTTACCCGTGGCCATCAGCACGATCATGGTTTCCCCGACCGCACGGCCCATGCCGATCATCAGCGCGGAGAAGATGCCCGGGCTGGCGGTGAGGATCACCACGCGGGTCATGGTCTGCCACGGTGTGGCACCGAGGGCCAGGGAGCCGAGGGTCAGGCCACGCGGCACGCTGAACACGGCGTCTTCGGCGATCGAGTAGATGTTCGGGATCACCGCGAAACCCATGGCCAGACCGACCACCAGAGCGTTGCGCTGGTCGTAGGTGATGCCCAGGTCGTGGGAGATCCACATGCGCATGTCACCGCCGAAGAACCAGTTCTCCATGAACGGGCTCATGTACAGCGACAGCCAGCCCACAAACAGGATCACCGGAATCAGCAGCGCACTTTCCCAGCCATCCGGGACTTTCAGGCGGATCGACTCAGGCAGGCGGCTGAAGGTGAAACCGGCAACCAGGATGCCGATCGGCAGCAGCATCAGCAGGCTGAAGATGCCCGGCAAGTGCCCTTCCACATACGGTGCGAGGAACAGACCGGCGAAGAAACCGAGGATCACCGTCGGCATTGCTTCCATCAGCTCGATCACCGGTTTGACCTTGCGGCGCATGCCCGGGGCCATGAAATACGCGGTGTAGATCGCCGCAGCAACGGCCAGCGGTGCCGCCAGCAGCATGGCGTAGAACGCGGCTTTCAGGGTGCCGAAGGTCAGTGGCGAGAGGCTCAGTTTCGGTTCGAAGTCGGTGTTGGCCGCAGTCGATTGCCAGACGTATTTAGGCTCGTCGTAGTTCTCGTACCAGACCTTGCTCCACAGCGCGCTCCACGACACTTCCGGGTGCGGGTTGTCGAGCAGCAACGGTTGCAGCTTGCCGCCGGCCTCGACGATCACCCGGTTGGCGCGCGGTGACAGACCGAAAATGCCCTGGCCTTCGGCGACCGGCTCAACCAGCAAAGTGCGGTGCGCGGTGCTGTGGAACACGCCGAGCTTGCCGGACGCATCGAGGGCAACGAAACCTTTGCGACGCTCTTCGGCAGTGATTTCAACGATTGGCGTGGTGCCCATCTGGAAGGTGCGGATCTGCTTCAGGCGCAACTCGCCATCGGTGTCGCGGGCCATGAACCACTGGGCCAGACCACCCTTGGAGTCACCGATGATCAGCGAGATACCGCCCACCAGTTGGGTGCTTGCGGTGACTTCGGCGTCAGCATTTTCCAGCAGTTTGTAGCGACCGTTGAGGCTCTTGTCGCGCAGGCTGAACACGTCGGCCTGGGCACGCCCGTTGACCACGTATAGCCATTGCTGACGCGGGTCGACGAAGATGTTTTTCACCGGCTCAGTCATCTGCGGCAGCTCGATACGCTTCTGCTCGTTGGTGACTTCGCCGGTCATCATGTTTTCTTCGCTGGTCAGCGCCAACACGTTGAGCTGCGAACCGGTCGAGCCCACCAGCATCAGGGTCGAATCGGTGGCGTTGAGGCTCACGTGCTCCAGCGCCCCGCCGCTTTCGTTCACCGCGATCGGCGTGTTGCCGTACGGGTATTCGATGGCCGGGGTGATGGTTTTCTTGCCATCGGGATAGCTGACTTTATAGGTGTGACGGAACACCAGCGCCTGGCCGTTGGACAGGCCCACGGCCACCAGCGGATGACCTGGCTGGTCTTCGCCGATGGAGGTTACGGTTGCGCCAGCAGGAACCGGCAGATCGACGCGCTTCAGTTCAGCGCCACTGTCGATATCGAAGAACAGTGCCTGGCCCTTGTCGGAAACGCGCATGGCCACCTGATTCTGCTCTTCGAGCGAAATCATCAGCGGCTTGCCCGCGTCCTGCATCCAGGCCGGGGTAATGGCATCTTTCGCGGTCAGGCTGGCACCCTGGAACAACGGTGCAACGACGTAGGCGAGGAAGAAGAAGATCAGGGTGATGGCTGCCAGCACCGCCAGCCCGCCCACGAGGACGTACCAACGGGTGAAGCGATCCTTGAGCGCGCGAATGCGGCGCTTGCGTTGCAGCTCAGGCGTATTGAAATCAATGCGCTTGGGAGGGGAAGTCGTAGTCATTGGGGAATTGGCCAGATCATTCATGCGCTCACCCTAGCGATCCTGTATGACAGAAAGATGACAGTGCAGTGACGCAGCAAATCCACCGCCAGCGGGACTGGCAGAGGATCGAAAATTTGAGGTGTGTAAAAGGCCGGTCTGCTGGCAGATCCGGCCTTTTACAAGAGTCCGGTGGGGTTCACTCTGGACTCAATTTGTTACTTTTTTGCGACTTCAGCGCCGCCTTCCTTCAGACCCAGGTCAGCCAGTGCTTTTGCAGCAACCTTGGCTGGCAGTGGGATGTAGCCGTCTTTCACTACCACTTCCTGACCCTGTTTCGACAGAACCAGTTTCACGAACTCGGCTTCCAGCGGGGCCAGAGGCTTGTTCGGGGCCTTGTTCACGTATACGTAGAGGAAACGCGACAGCGGGTACTTGCCGTTCAGGGCGTTTTCTTCGGTGTCTTCGATGAACTCGGTGCTGCCTTTCTTCGACAGTGCAACGGTTTTCACGCTGGCAGTCTTGTAGCCGATGCCCGAGTAACCGATGCCGTTCAGCGAGGAGCTGATCGACTGCACAACCGACGCCGAACCTGGTTGTTCGTTGACGTTTGGTTTGTAGTCGCCTTTGCACAGGGCTTCTTCTTTGAAGTAGCCATAGGTACCGGATACCGAGTTACGGCCGAACAGCTGCACTGGCTTGTTGGCCAGGTCGCCGGTCACGCCCAGGTCGCCCCAGGTTTTCACGTCGGTTTTGGCGCCGCACAGACGGGTGGACGAGAAGATCGCGTCAACCTGTTCCATGGTCAGGTGCTGGATCGGGTTGTCCTTGTGTACGAATACAGCCAGGGCGTCCACGGCAACCGGGATAGCGGTTGGCTTGTAGCCGTATTTCTGTTCGAAGGCCGCCAGTTCGGTGTCCTTCATCTTGCGGCTCATCGGGCCCAGGTTGGAGGTGCCTTCAGTCAGCGCAGGTGGCGCAGTGGCGGAGCCAGCGGCCTGAATCTGGATGTTTACGTTCGGGTATTCTTTCTTGTAGTTCTCAGCCCACAGGGTCATGAGGTTGGCCAGAGTGTCGGAACCAACGCTGGACAAGTTGCCCGATACACCGGTGACCTTGGTGTAAGCCGGAATTGCCGGGTCAACGCCAGCGGCTACCGCGTGGGCAGTCGCAACGCCAGCAGCGACAAAAGTCATTGCCGCCATCAAACGCTTCAGTTTCATGCCTTACTCCTAGCAGATAGGGTGTGTTAAGTCGGGGCCAAGTATCAGCAGGCCGTGTGAACACTCTATGGCTGAAATATGACAATTGGATGAAAGGCCAGCATTCGGGTTTTTGCTGTCGCGAGCGGGCTCGCTCCCACAATTGAAATGTATTGCAAATGTGGGAGCGAGCCTGCTCGCGAAGGGGCCGATAGTGCTGAAGGAAATTGCCGATCAGCGGCCCTTCTTCCAGAGCCACGCCCCCACCAGAACCCCCATCGTGCAAAGAACGGCTACGTAATAGGCCGGGCCCATCGCGCTTTCTTTGAGCAGCAGGCTGACCACCATCGGCGTCAACCCGCCGAAGATCGCGTACGCCACGTTGTACGAGAACGACAACCCGCTGAAGCGCACCACCGGCGGGAACGCCTTGACCATCACGCACGGCACCGCACCGATGGTGCCGACCAGGAAACCGGTCAGGGCATACAGCGGGAACAGCCAGTTCGGGTGATCGGCGAGGCTGTGATAGAAGGTCCAGGAGCTGATCAGCAGGCCCAGGCAACCGAAGACAAACACCCGGCCGGCACCAAAACGGTCCGCGAGGGCGCCGGAGATGATGCAGCCAACGCTCAGGAACACGATCGCCAGGCTGTTGGATTGCAGGGCCACTGTCGGCGAGAAGTGATAGACCGTCTGCAGCACGGTCGGGGTCATCAGGATCACCACGACGATGCCGGCGGACAGCAACCAGGTCAGCAGCATCGAGATCGCAATCGCCCCGCGATGGTCACGCAGCACCGCGCGCAGTGGCACTTCTTCGGCCAGCGCCTTGCGCAGTTGCAGTTCAGCGAACACCGGGGTCTCGTGCAGCCAGCGACGCAGGTAGACCGAGAACAGGCCGAACACGCCGCCGAGCAGGAACGGAATCCGCCAGGCGTAATCCGCGACTTCCACCGGCGTATAAATGCTGTTGATCGCGGTCGCGACCAGCGAGCCGAGCAGGATGCCCGCCGTCAGGCCGCTGGTCAGCGTGCCGCAGGCGTAGCCGATGTGCTTTTGCGGCACGTGTTCGGAAACGAAGACCCAGGCGCCCGGCACTTCGCCACCAATCGCCGCGCCCTGAATGACCCGCATCAATAGAAGAAGGATCGGCGCCCACAGGCCGATCTGCGCATACGTCGGCAGCAGGCCCATGATCAGGGTCGGCACAGCCATCATGAAAATGCTCAGGGTGAACATCTTCTTGCGCCCCAGCAGGTCACCGAAGTGCGCCATGACGATGCCGCCCAACGGCCGCGCGAGATAACCGGCGGCGAAGATGCCGAAGGTCTGCATCAGGCGCAGCCACTCGGGCATGTCGGCCGGGAAGAACAGCTTGCCGACCACGGTGGCGAAGAACACGAAGATGATGAAATCGTAGAACTCCAGCGCACCGCCCAGGGCCGATAGCGACAGAGTCTTGTAGTCATTGCGGGTCAGGGGTCGTGCAGGTTGCTCGGGCTGCGCGAGGCTCGAAGGCGCTGTGGTCATGGCAAGGGCTTCTCTTATAGTCGGATCTGCCGCCACAACAACGCTGGCTGTGGCTCGGGCAGGTTCGGCACCATAGCAAATTGTTCGAAAAAGCACATAGAGGCGCGTATTTGACGGTCAAAATCAGAACCGGATGGTCGTCGCGGAGTCTACCGACCGATATACTCGCAACCTTGCTCCGGTTTGTAGGGGGTTGCTGTGCGAAAACGTCGTTGGCCCGCCCTTGAACGGAGCAGCCGGTTTCGCAGAGTTTCCCTTCAGGCGCCTTATGGAAAACGTGACGAACGCAGTATGTTCGGTGCTGAATCGTTTTTCCTGAAGACGGCTACCACCAGCAATACCAACGAAGAGTCACGGGTCAGAGGCACCCCCGGCATGATAGAGCTCGAACAAGAAGATCCGATCCCGCAAGGCGACCTGGCCCTGCAAATCACCGCACTTCCCCGCGAAACCAACGGCTTCGGCGATATTTTCGGCGGCTGGCTGGTGGCGCAGATGGACCTGGCAGGCACCGCAATGGCCAGCCGCGTTGCCGGTGGCCGTGTGGCGACCGTGGCCATCGACCGCATGGCATTTCTGGTGCCGGTGGCGGTGGGCGCGCAATTGTCCTTTTACACCCAGACCCTGGAAATCGGCCGCAGCTCGATCCAGATGATGGTCGAGGTGTGGAGCGACGATCCGCTGTCCAGCGAGTGGCGTAAAGTGACCGAAGCGGTGTTCGTCTTCGTCGCCATCGACGGCAGCGGTCGCACCCGTTCGGTACCGCCCCGCGCGCGTTAAACCTCGCCGCGGTTTTGCGGTCGATAGTCGTCCCAAGTGTCTGATCGAGAGCTGTCCCATGAACACGCCCAACGTTGAAGCCGTGAAACTGGATGAACTGAACTGCTGGCGCATCCGCCACGGTCAGGCCGAAGTGCTGGTGGCCCAGCAAGGCGCGCACATCCTCAGTTATCAGGTAGACGGCCAGCCGCCGATCATCTGGCTCAACGACAAGGCCGTGTTCAAGACCGGCAAGAGCATCCGTGCCGGTGTGCCGGTGTGCTGGCCGTGGTTCGGCGTCTTCGAGCGCAACCCGCAGAGCGTCAAAGCCATGCGCGTCAGCGCCGAGCCGGCGTCGGCCCACGGTTTTGTCCGAGCGATGGATTGGGAACTGGGCGGCATCGAAGCCGAGGGCGATGGGATCAAGGTCGAATTCAAGCTGCCCTACCCCGAAGGTGGTTTCCCGGGCTGGCCGCATCAGGTCGACCTGACACTGACCCTGCACCTGAACGATCAACTGCACATCAGCCTGACCAGCCATAACCGTGGCACCGAGGCGGTCAGCCTCAGTCAGGCGCTGCACAGTTACTTTGCGGTCAGCGATGTGCGCAACGTGCACGTCGAAGGTGTTGAAGGTCTGGACTACATCGAGACCCTGGACAACTGGAACACCCACAGCCAGCAAGGCGAACTGCGCTTTGCCGGGGAAACCGATCGCATCTACCTCGACGCTCCGCCGCAACTGAGCATTGTCGACCCGAGCTGGGAACGGCGCATCGTGCTGAACGCCAGCGGTTCACGCACGGCGGTGATCTGGAACCCGTGGATCGACCGCGCAGCGGCGTTCAGCGACATGGACAACGATGGCTGGCAGCGCATGCTCTGCATCGAGACGGCGAATGTGATGGATGACGTGGTGAACCTGGCCTCGGGCGCGAGCCATACCATGGGTGTCAGCATCGGCAGCACACTGCTCTGACCTGCACCACAATAAAAATGTGGGAGCGAGCCTGCTCGCGAAGGCGTTGTATCAGTCAACATTTAAATGTCTGACACTCCGCTTTCGCGAGCAGGCTCGCTCCCACAGTTGTTTTGCGGTGACGGTTAGAGGTCAGACTCCTGCACCACCCGCACTTTGTCCGCTTCCAGCGCATACGCCGCATCGGCCAGGTCATTGCTGACCTTCTCGATCTTCAGCGTGCCGGTCACCCACAGCGGCGTGTAGATATCGTCCAGCTTCAAACCCTTCGGATAACGCACCAGCACCAATTGATTCGGTGGTGGTGGCGGCACGTGGATACAGGCGCCCGGGTACGGCACGAGGAAGAACAGCGTGCTGCGGCCCTTGGCGTCGGACTCCAGCGGCACCGGGTAGCCACCGATGCGGATGTGTTTGTCGTTCATCGACGCCACGGTCTTGGTCGAATACATCACCGCCGGCAGGCCCTTGGCCTGTTTCATCCCGCCCTTCTCGGTGAAGGTGCCGGTGGCCTCCGGGGAGTTGTGATCGATTTCGGGCATGGCCTCGAGGGCTTTCTGGTCCGACTTGGGCATCAGTTCGAGCCAGTCGGTTTCCGGCAGTTCGCCGGCGTGGGCCAGACCGCTGCCCAACAAAAGGAGAGTCAACAAAAGACGGCGCATGGAGGTGCTCGGTAAAAGATGCTCGGATAAGAAAGGACGTTGAATCGCCGAGCATTCTAGCCCTCCCTGCCGCGTTGGCAGAGAGGGCTTGGTCGCTTGGATCAGTTCTTTTTGATCAGGCCGTAGATCACCAGCAGCACGATCGCACCGACCAGTGCGCCGATGAAGCCTGCGCCTTGACCGGCCTGATAGATACCCAGGGCCTGGCCGCCGTAAGTGGCCGCCAGCGAACCGCCGATACCGAGCAGGATGGTCATGATCCAGCCCATGCTGTCATCGCCCGGTTTCAGGAAGCGTGCCAGCAGGCCGACGATCAAGCCGATAAAGATGGTTCCGATAATTCCCATGGCATTTCCCTCTGACGCTCAATAGTAGATATGCCAAAGCCTAGTCAGACTTTGGCATCCTGCAATGAGAGAACGGCGGCCCCTGAATGGTTCCGCCGCGGCCACATGAAACTGTCGTTACTCGGCGATCAGCGCTTCGACCTTGACGATCTGCGCCTGCAGCGTGGCCATGTCGGCGCAGCGCAGGTTGGCGTGACCAACCTTGCGCCCGGCCTTGAAGGCTTTGCCGTAGTGGTGCAGATGGCAGTCTTCGATGGCGATGACTTTCTCCACCGGCGGAACCACGCCGATGAAGTTGAGCATCGCGCTCTCGCCGACCTTGGCCGTCGAACCCAGCGGCAGGCCGGCAACGGCGCGCAGATGGTTTTCGAACTGGCTGCACTCGGCGCCTTCGGTGGTCCAGTGCCCGGAGTTGTGCACGCGCGGGGCGATTTCGTTGGCCTTGAGGCCACCGTCGACTTCAAAGAACTCGAACGCCATCACGCCGACGTAATCCAGTTGCTTGAGCACGCGGCTGGAATAGTCTTCCGCCAACGCCTGCAATGGGTGATCGGTGCTGGCCACCGACAGCTTGAGAATGCCGTTGTCGTGGGTGTTGTGCACCAGCGGATAGAACCTGGTTTCACCGTCGCGGGCACGCACGGCGATCAGCGAGACTTCGCCGGTGAACGGCACGAAGCCTTCCAGCAGGCAGGCCACGCTGCCCAGCTCGGCGAAGGTACCCACCACGTCTTCCGGCTTGCGCAAGACTTTCTGGCCCTTGCCGTCATACCCCAGGGTGCGGGTTTTCAGCACGGCCGGCAGACCGATCGACGCCACGGCGGCGTCCAGGTCGGCTTGCGATTGAATGTCGGCGAAGGCCGGGGTCGGAATCCCCAGGTCCTTGAACATGCTCTTCTCGAACCAGCGGTCGCGAGCGATGCGCAGGGCTTCGGCACTCGGGTAGACCGGCACGAATTGCGAGAGGAACGCCACGGTTTCGGCCGGAACGCTTTCGAACTCGAACGTCACCAGGTCGACTTCGTCAGCCAGTTGGCGCAGGTGATCCTGATCGCCGTAATCGGCCCGCAGGTGTTCGCCCAGTGCAGCGGCGCAAGCGTCCGGCGCCGGGTCGAGGAAAGCGAAGTTCATGCCCAGCGGGGTGCCCGCCAGCGCCAACATGCGGCCCAACTGGCCGCCACCGATTACACCGATCTTCATCTCAACAACCTCAGGCAATACGTGGGTCTGGATTGTCCAGGACGCTGTCTGTCTGCTCGGCACGGAAGGTTTTCAGTACCGCGTGGAACTGTGGATGCTTGGCGCCGAGGATGCTCGCCGAGAGCAGCGCGGCGTTGATCGCGCCGGCCTTGCCGATGGCCAGGGTGGCAACCGGAATGCCGGCCGGCATCTGCACGATCGACAGCAGCGAATCGACGCCCGAGAGCATCGACGACTGCACCGGAACGCCCAGCACCGGCAGGTGGGTCTTGGCCGCACACATGCCTGGCAGGTGAGCTGCACCACCGGCACCGGCGATGATCACCTCGATGCCGCGGCCCTCAGCCTCTTCGGCGTACTGGAACAGCAGATCCGGGGTACGGTGAGCGGAGACCACCTTGACCTCGTACGGGATGCCGAGCTTTTCCAGCATATCGGCGGTGTGGCTAAGGGTGGACCAATCGGACTTGGAGCCCATGATCACGCCAACCAGTGCACTCATCGTCGCGCCTCTTCTCTCTGGGCGCCCGCAGGCGCGTCAAAAACAACAAGCCACGCAGGATTGCGTGGCTTGATTGTACGAAAAATGGCCGGATGTACCGGCCGAAGGCCGCGCAGTATACCGCAAAGAAGCCAATAAACAGCCCCCGAAACGACCATCTGTCAAATGAGCGAAACGCCCGGTTTTATTGACTTGAAGGTCAGCCAAGACACACCCTAAATTCCATTGTGGGAGCGAGCCTGCTCGCGAAGAGGGGGTGTCAGTCAACATTGATGTTATCTGGCACACCGCTTTCGCGAGCAGGCTCGCTCCCACAGGGACTGCGGGCGGATTCAAGAGTTTTGGGCGGCACCGCCTTCCAGCTTGCGCCACAACAGGCGCACATTGGCCTTGCGCACCAGCGCGCAGCGGTACAGACGAATCTCCAGCGGCACATGCCATTGCGGGCCGCCGCAGACCACGAGTTCGCCGCGGGCCAGTTCGGCACGTACGCTTAGTTGTGGCACCCAGGCAATGCCGAGGCCTTCCAGGGCCATGCTCTTCAGGCTGTCGGCCATCGCAGTTTCGTAGATGGTGGTGAAACGCAGCTGCCGCTGACGCAGCAAGCCGTTCACCGAACGCCCGAGAAACGCCCCGGCGCTGTACGCCAGCAACGGCACGCTGGCATCCCCTTCGAGATCGAACAGCGGCTTGCCGTCGGCATCCGCCGCGCACACCGGGAGCATTTCGGTCTGGCCCAGGTGCAGCGACGGGAAGATTTCCGGGTCCATCTGCATCGCCGCGTCCGGGTCGTAGAACGCCAGCATCAGATCACAGCCCCCTTCACGCAACGCGTGCACCGCATCGCCGACGTTGGTCGCCACCAGCCGCGTGGCGATGTTCAGTCCTTCGTTGCGCAGTTGTGCGATCCAGCGCGGGAAAAAGCCCAGCGCCAGCGAGTGCGCGGCGGCGACCTGCATCACTTCGCCCTGCCCGCCTTCGAGGTGATGCAGATGACGCAGCACTTCACCGAGCTGTTCGACCACGGTGCGCGCGGTCACCAGAAACAGCTGCCCGGCCGCCGTCAGCTCGATCGGCGTGCGCGAGCGGTTGACCAGTGTCAGCCCCAGCGCCGCTTCGAGGCTGCGGATCCGCCGACTGAATGCCGGCTGGGTCACGAAGCGCCGTTCGGCGGCCTGCGAGAAGCTGCGGGTCGCGGCCAGAGCACTGAAGTCCTCGAGCCATTTGCTTTCCAGATTCATCACGCCCTCCCGGGAACGCACCAAAACAGGTCACACGTCTGCCGCGCACGCGGCGTCACACGGGCATTATGCCGAATGTGCATAGGGCAGTGTTTAACAGCATTGGCCCAAAAAATCCCACAAGCCTAGCATTCGCAGCGTTCCGGCACAGACCGGGTCCATATCGAGATGATTTCTATCATGTCCTCCGCTGCATCTTTCCGCACAGAAAACGACCTGCTTGGCGCCCTCGAAGTACCGGCTCAAGCGTATTACGGCATCCAGACCCTGCGAGCGGTGAACAACTTCCGTCTCTCCGGCGTTCCGATTTCGCATTACCCGAAACTGGTTGTGGGTCTGGCGATGGTCAAACAGGCCGCCGCTGACGCCAACCGTGAGTTGGGTCATCTGAGCGAAGCCAAGCACGCTGCCATCAGCGAAGCCTGTGCCCGATTGATCCGCGGTGATTTCCACGAAGAGTTCGTGGTCGACATGATTCAAGGTGGCGCCGGTACCTCCACCAACATGAACGCCAACGAAGTGATCGCCAACATTGCACTCGAAGCAATGGGTCACCAGAAAGGCGAGTACCAGTACCTGCACCCGAACGACGACGTCAACATGGCGCAGTCGACCAACGACGCCTACCCGACCGCGATCCGCCTGGGTCTGCTGCTGGGTCACGACGCGCTGCTGGCCAGCCTCGACAGCCTGATTCAGGCCTTCGCAGCCAAGGGTGAAGAATTCAACCACGTCCTGAAGATGGGTCGTACCCAACTGCAAGACGCCGTGCCGATGACCTTGGGTCAAGAGTTCCGTGCTTTCGCCACGACCATGGGCGAAGACCTGGCCCGTCTGAAGACGCTGGCCCCGGAACTGCTGACTGAAGTGAACCTGGGCGGCACCGCGATCGGCACCGGCATCAACGCCGACCCGCGCTATCAGGCGCTGGCTGTTCAGCGTCTGGCGCTGATCAGCGGTCAACCGCTGGTACCCGCCGCCGACCTGATCGAAGCCACCTCCGACATGGGCGCCTTCGTGCTGTTCTCCGGCATGCTCAAGCGCACCGCGGTCAAGCTGTCGAAGATCTGCAACGACCTGCGCCTGCTGTCCAGCGGCCCACGCACCGGCATCAACGAAATCAACCTGCCGGCGCGTCAGCCAGGCAGCTCGATCATGCCCGGCAAGGTCAACCCGGTGATTCCGGAAGCCGTTAACCAGGTGGCCTTCCAGGTCATCGGTAACGATCTGGCGCTGACCATGGCAGCCGAAGGCGGCCAACTGCAGCTGAACGTGATGGAGCCGCTGATCGCGTTCAAGATCCTCGACTCGATCCGCCTGCTGCAACGCGCCATGGACATGCTGCGCGAGCACTGCATCGTCGGCATCACCGCCAACGAAGCACGCTGCCGCGAACTGGTCGAGCACTCGATCGGTCTGGTCACCGCGCTGAACCCGTACATCGGCTACAAAAACGCCACCCGCATCGCCCGTATCGCCCTTGAAAGCGGCCGCGGCGTGCTGGAACTGGTGCGCGAAGAAGGTCTGCTCGACGAAGCCATGCTCGCCGACATCCTGCGCCCGGAAAACATGATTGCTCCGCGTCTGGTTCCGCTCAAAGCCTGAGCCGACGCATTTCTTGTAGCACCGCTCACCAGGTCGAGGGACTAGACACCTCTCACCTTTTGAGGGCTTGGGGATTTGTCCCCAAGCCCTTTTTTTTAACTTCTTTGCGGGCAGGACGTTAAATGTTTTGTGTATCAGATACCGCCAAGATCGCAGCCTTCGGCAGCTCCTACATGATCGATGTACCCCTGTTGGAGCTGCCGAAGGCTGCGATCTTTTGATCTTGCAGCACCCTCGTTTCGTCGCTTGCACCACGAGCGTGCAGACGGGCGCCGCACTGATCGGTATAGTGCCGCCCCTCTTCGCGTGAGCGGTCGTCGGTAACGAGGCCATAACCCATGCGAAACCCGAACTAATAACAAACCCGCGAAATGGATCCGGGACGAAACCTTCGCCTCACCTGTTGTGCCGTGCGCAAACCGGTGTAACGCGATGTTTCTGAACATCCAGCATTTGCTTACACAAAAAACAGCGAGGAAAAATCCATGCTCGAAGTCATTAACGACTTCCTCTCAGGGAAAGTACTGATCGTGCTCATTGTCGGGCTCGGTAGCTACTTCACGATTCGCTCGCGTTTCGTTCAATTGCGGCACTTCTTCCACATGTTCGCGGTGTTCCGCGACAGCCTGAAAAGCAGCGGCGGGCAACTCAGCTCGTTCCAGGCCCTGATGCTCAGCCTTGCCGGCCGTGTCGGTGCAGGCAACATCGCCGGTGTCGGCATCGCCGTGACCCTCGGCGGGCCAGGTGCGGTGTTCTGGATGTGGGTGACCGCACTGGTCGGCATGTCCAGCAGCTTCTTTGAATGCACCCTGGCTCAGGTCTACAAGCGCGCCGATGGCGACGGCCTGTACCGTGGCGGCCCGGCCTACTACATCCAGCACGGCCTGAAGCTCAAAGGCATGGCGGTGGTGTTCTCCATCCTGCTGCTGGTCACCTACGGCTTCGCCTTCATCGGCCTGCAGTCCTACACCGTGACCCACTCGCTGCAAAACGCCTTTGCCTTCGACCCGCGTCACACCGGGATCGTCCTGGCAGTGCTGCTGGCCATCACCTTCATCGGTGGTATCAAGCGCATCGCGGCGGTGTCCGACCTGCTGGTACCGGTCAAGACCCTGGCCTATATCGGCGTGACCCTGTACGTGATCGGCACCCAGATCGAACACGTGCCAGCCATGCTGGAAACCATCTTCAAGAGCGCCTTCGGTCTCGACCCGGCCTTCGGCGGCCTGCTCGGCAGCGCCATCGTCATGGGCGTGAAGCGTGGCGTGTTCGCCAACGAAGCGGGCCTGGGCAGTGCGCCGAACGTCGCCGCCGTGGCCTCGGTGAAACACCCGGGCGCCCAAGGCGTGGTTCAGGCCTTCAGCGTGTTCCTCGACACCTTCGTGATCTGCACCTGCACCGCACTGCTGATCCTGTTGTCGGGCTTCTACACCCCGGGCTTCGAAGGTGACGGCATCGTCCTGACCCAGAACTCGCTGGCCGCCGTGGTCGGTGACTGGGGCCGCATCTTCGTCAGCGTCGCGCTGTCGCTGTTCGTCTTCACCTGCATCCTCTACAACTACTACCTGGGCGAGAACAGCCTGCAATTCCTCACCCGCAACCGCGCTGCGCTGATGGCGTTCCGCGGCCTGGTGCTGGCGCTGGTGGTCTGGGGTTCGATGCAGGACCTTTCGACGGTGTTCGCCTTCGCCGACATCACCATGACCTGCCTGGCCTTCGTCAACCTGATGGCCCTGGCGATGCTGTTCAAGGTCGGCATGCGTGTGATGCGCGACTACGACGAGCAGCGCCGCGCCGGCGTCAAGCAGCCCGTGTTCGACTCCAGCAAGTTTGCCGATCTGGACCTGGACCTGAAGGCCTGGCCGGCCGACGCGCCAGCCGCCGGCAAGAGCGAAGTCGAGCCGCAAGGCGTCCCTGCAGCGCAACGCTGACAGGTGAATGACGGGCGCATCCCCTGCGCCCGTCAGTTATTGTGATGCACTACCTGTAGGCGCGAGCCTGCTCGCGATAGCTGTCTTTCAGCCAACATCAATGTTGAATGATGAACCGCTATCGCGAGCAGGCTCACTCCTACAATGTCATCTCTTGTGGAGACCTTCAGATGATTGCCAATTCCTACCCCGCCGCCCAACAGGTCATGGTGCTCTACACCGGTGGCACCATCGGCATGCAGGCCAGTGCCAACGGGCTGGCCCCGGCATCCGGTTTCGAAGCCCGCATGCGCGACTACCTGCACAGCCAGCCTGAGCTGGTGGTGCCGCAGTGGCGCTTCCGGGAAATGTCGCCGCTGATCGACAGCGCCAACATGACCCCGGCCTATTGGCAGCAACTGCGTGAAGCGGTGGTCGATGCCGTGGACGTGCAAGGCTGCGACAGCGTGCTGATCCTGCACGGCACCGACACGCTGGCCTACAGCGCCGCCGCGATGAGTTTCCAGGTGCTCGGCCTGCAGGCGCGTGTGTGCTTCACCGGTTCCATGCTGCCGGCGGGCGTGGCTGACAGCGATGCCTGGGAAAACCTCGGCGGCGCACTGGTTGCGCTCGGCCAGGGCCTGGCGCCGGGCGTGCACCTGTACTTCCACGGCGAGCTGCTGGACCCGACCCGTTGCGCGAAAGTGCGCAGCTTCGGCCGGCATCCGTTCAAGCGCCTGGAGCGTCAAGGTGGCGGGGTGAAAGCCACGTCGATCCCGGCAGCGCTGAACTACAACCAGCCGAAACGACTGGCGAATGTCGCGGTACTGCCGCTGTTCCCCGGCATCAGCGCCGGGATTGTCGACGGCCTGCTCGACGGCGGCATCCAGGGCCTGGTCCTGGAGTGCTACGGCAGCGGCACCGGACCGAGCGACAACCCCGAGTTCCTCGCAAGCCTCGGCCGTGCCCGGGACAGCGGTGTGGTGGTGGTCGCGGTCACACAGTGCCATGAAGGCGGGGTCGAACTGGACGTTTACGAGGCCGGCAGCCGGCTGCGTGGCGTGGGCGTGTTGTCCGGTGGCGGCATGACCCGCGAAGCGGCGTTCGGCAAGTTGCAGGCGTTGCTGGGCGCCGGTCTGGAATCGGCTGAAGTGCGCCGACTGATCGAACTCGACCTGTGTGGCGAGCTGATCTGACACTACGCCCCCCCCTGTAGGAGTGAGCCCCTGTGGCGAGGGAGCTTGCTCCCGCTCGGCTGCGAAGCAGTCGCGATATTTTGGGGGAGCTGCGCGCCCCAGCGGGAGCAAGCTCCCTCACCACAACCGCCCTCCCACAGTTTGATCGGCGTCCGGCATGCAACTTGCTGCACTCCAGCCATCCCCAAGGCTGGAAGATCTTATGCTGCACTCCCACCTCACCACCCTCAACGCCGTCTCGCTGGTGCTCAACACCTTCAAGGATCAAGGCCTCTCCAGTGACGCCTTGCTCACGGGCAGCGGCATCAGCGCCGCGGATTTGCACCGCACCGACACGCGCATCACCACCAATCAGGAAATGCAGGTCTGCGCCAACGCAGTCGCGCTCAAGCACGACATCGGCCTCGAACTGGGCCGGCGCATGCATGTGTCCTGCTACGGCATTCTCGGTTACGCGCTGCTGACCTGTGCCACCTTCGGTGACGCTTTGCGCCTGGCGATCCGTTATCCGGCGCTGTTGGGAACACTTTTCGAACTGAGTCTGGAAGACGATGGCGAGCGCGTCTGGTTCGTCGCCGCCGATTACCGCGAGAGTCCGGCGATGGCGGTGTTCAACGCCGAGTTCTGCCTGGTTTCGCTCAAAGTCATTTGCGATGACTTGCTGAGTCATCCGCTGCCGCTGCTCGCCACGCGATTCGAGCACGCCGCGCCGGATTATCGCGACAGCTACGCCGAACACTTCGCCAGCCCATTGCACTTTGCCGCCCGGGACAACGCCTTCGCCTTCGACCGCCGCTGGCTCGAGCAGCCGCTGCCACTGGCCGACGCCATTACCCATCAGGCGATGGCCGAGCGCTGCCGCAAGCAGAACCTCGAATTCACCGGCCGCCAGGCCTGGCTCGGGCGCATCCGCCAGTTGCTCAGCGCTCAGTTGAATGCCGCGCCGGGGCTCGAAGGCCTGGCCCAGCAGATGAAGTGCTCGCCGCGCACCTTGCGCCGACACCTCAAGGACATGGGCAGCAGTTATCAGGAACTGCTCGACGAACTGCGTTTCGAGCGCGCCAAGCAGATGCTGTGTGAGGATCAGTTGCCGATCTACCGCATCGCCGAAACCCTGGGTTTCAGCGAGACCGCGAGCTTCCGCCATGCGTTCGTGCGCTGGAGCGGCGTGGCGCCGAGTCAGTTCAGAACCTGAACGTTCAAAAGATCGCAGCCTTCGGCAGCTCCTGCACCGATCTCTGCAGGAGCTGGCGAAGGCTGCGATTTTTTGATCTAAAAAGGGGCGAATAACGGTCAGATCTTTTGGCCATATCGATCCCCTTTTGGCCTTTCCTGCCGTTCTCCGATTCGCCGCGCGCCGCAACACTGGGGGTAACCGAATCAGCCCTGCGGAGAACAACAAATGCTGACGATCTACTCAGACGATCACCACCTGCACCATGGCCGCTGCGAACTCATCGACGGCCAGCTCAAGCCGTGCTTCGAGATGCCTTCGCGCGCCGACCACGTGCTGCAACGGGTCCAACACCAGCACCTGGGCCCGGTCGAGGCACCGAAGGATTTCGGCCTGGAGCCGATCGCGCGGATCCACAGCCGCGACTACCTCGACTTCTTCAAGGGTGCGTGGCAGCGCTGGACCGAATTCAACACCGACGGCGACCTGCTGCCCTACACCTGGCCGGCGCGCACGCTGCGGCAGATCAAACCGACCAGCCTGCACGGCCAGCTCGGCTATTACAGCTTCGACGGCGGCGCACCGATCACCGCCGGCACCTGGCAAGCGGCCTACAGCGCAGCGCAAGTGGCGTTGACTGCCCAGGCGGAAATCCAGCGCGGCGCACGCAGCGCCTTTGCCCTGTGCCGTCCACCGGGACATCATGCCGCCAGCGACTTGATGGGCGGTTATTGCTACCTTAACAACGCCGCCATCGCCGCCCAGGCGTTCCTTGATCAGGGCCACAAGAAAGTCGCGATCCTCGACGTCGACTACCACCACGGCAACGGCACCCAGTCGATTTTCTATGCACGCAGCGACGTGTTGTTCACCTCGATCCACGGCCATCCGGAAGCCGAGTTTCCGTTCTTCCTCGGCTACGACGATGAGCGCGGCGAAGGCGCCGGTGAAGGCTGCAACTTCAACTACCCGCTGCCGGCCGGCTCCGGCTGGGACGTGTGGAGCGCGGCGCTGGAACAGGCCTGCAACGAGATCGACCGCTACGGCGCCGACATCATTGTCGTGTCGCTGGGTGTCGACACGTTCAAGGACGATCCGATCTCGCAGTTCAAACTCGACAGCCCGGATTACCTGGCCATGGGCAAGCGCATCGCCGCCCTCAGCAAGCCGACATTGTTCGTCATGGAAGGCGGTTACGCGGTGGAGGAAATCGGCATCAACGCGGTGAACGTGCTGGAAGGGTTCGAACAATGAACCACTTCAAGCACCTCCTCGCGCCAGCCCTGTGTGCGGCGTTGCTGAGCGGCGCTGTTCACGCCGAAGAACGCACCTTGCGCGTCTACAACTGGTTCGACTACATCACGCCCAAGGCGCTGGAAGACTTCAAGGCACAGAACACCCAGACCAAACTGGTCTACGACATCTTCGACACCAACGAAGCGCTGGAAGCCAAGCTGCTGACCGGCAACTCCGGTTATGACGTGGTGGTGCCGTCCAACGTGTTCCTCGCCAAGCAGATCGAGGCCGGGGTGTTCCAGCCGCTGGATCGCAGCAAGCTGCCGAACTGGAATCACCTCGATCCGAAACTGATGAAGCTGATCGAGGCCAACGACCCGGGCAACCAGTTCGCCGTACCGTACATGTACGGCACAATCCTGATCGGCTTCAACCCGGCCAAGGTCAAGGCCGCGCTGGGCGATAACGCGCCGGTGGACAGCTGGGACCTGATCTTCAAGGAAGAGAACATCAGCAAGCTCAAGCAGTGCGGCGTGGCCCTGCTCGACTCGCCGTCGGAGATCCTGCCGCTGGCCCTGCAACACCTGGGGCTCGATCCCAACAGCAAGAAGCCTGCGGACTACGACAAGGCTGAAGCGCTGCTGATGAAGATCCGCCCGTACATCACCTACTTCCACTCCTCCAAGTACATGGCCGATATCGCCAACGGCGACATCTGCGTCGCGGTCGGTTATTCCGGCAGCTTCTCGCAAGCGGCCAACCGCGCCAAGGAAGCGAAGAACGGTGTGGTGGTCGACATGCGCCTGCCCAAGGAAGGTGCGCCGATCTGGTTCGACATGCTCGCGATACCCAAGGGCGCGAAAAACCCGGAAGACGCCTACACCTTCATCAACTACCTGCTGCAACCGGCGGTGATTGCGCCGGTCAGCGACTTCGTCGGCTATCCGAACCCGAACAAGGACGCCACCGGTCTGGTGGACCCGGCGATCCGCAACAATCCCAACCTGTACCCGACCGATGCGGCGATGAATACGCTGTACACCCTGCAGCCATTGCCCCGCGATGCCGAGCGGGCGCGGACCCGGGCCTGGACCAAGATCAAGTCCGGCACCTGACGCCGGCCGCCGCACCCGAAAGACCTGCGTTCACGCAGGTCTTTTTTTGCCCGCAATATTTATCTACCACCTGCCCTTCTGCCGGCGTCACTACCGTGGAGCGTCATGTGCACCGAACACCCGACGGTGCCTCCCCACACAGGATGTGATCATGACCGAAGATTCCAGCCCAGCCACCGACCTCGGCCTCACCAACGAACAGGACGATCAGGACGATCTGGTTACGCAATTGGTGACCGGTCCTTCGATCCGCGAAGTCGCTACTCAGGCGTTGCTGCCGGCCCTGAAAACCCTTTATCCGCAACTCGATATCGATCCCCGTCTGGCGCTGGTAGTGACGCCCACCTGGCGCGTTAACGAACAGCACATCAGCCCTGGACAATCACACTACGAATCACTGACCGATGCACTGGTACGTCATGGCGTGGCGTCGACCCCGGTGTTTTATTTCGATGGTGAGCACTACCTGACCCTGGATCCCTCAGCGCCGGTTCCGGTGCAGATGCCCGTGAGCATTGAGGTCATCGGGCACCTGATCAACGAACTCGCGCCGTTGCTGTTTTTCGCCTTTCAGGAACAGCAAATCGCTTACTGGAATCAGCTCGTGCAGCCCTCGACGCCGCGCTGGAAACGGTTATCCAACTCTCTGCGCGATTGCTGGAACGTCGACGCCGGGCCGGAATGGACCCAAGACGAAGTCAGCATGACGCGCCACCTGTTCAGCCACCCGGAGAAAAATGCGCGCACGGCAAACGACCCCTATCAATCACGCGCCTGCCTTATCGACCTCGACTTCGGCCACACAAAGGGCGGCGCGCCCCGCTTCAACACCCTCGACATGGCCGTACTGATCGGAACCGCAGGGTCGCGCAGCCTGATCCTCGCGCACACCGTGACCGGTGGCTTTGAACGCTACGACACGCTGCAGACCCTCGGCGAGTCCCTGGTGAGGTACACCGACAGAGAGAAACCTGACAACGCGCTGCAATGGCGTTTGATCGAACCCGAAGGCAATTACTTTGATCATCTGGCGTGCAGCCTGATTGCTCTGCAGGCCGACGCCATCGGCGCACTGGCCAAGGACAGCGATGCCGCGAAACGCGATCCGGCCCCGCATATCAGCCGCGCCAACAATGAACTCGACCCCACGGATAAACACGCCTCTTCGCAATTCAATCGGGTCGAGCAAAGTTTGCCGGACTGGATGATCAACGCCTCCCCCGCCGACCTCACGGCGTACAGCCGGCACTTGATGGATCTGGCGACCGTTCGCACGCAGACAAACGACCAGTCATTTCAGGACGGCATCAAGCCGATCCGCGAGTTTGCTTTGGATAGCCTGCGCGCAGCCATGCTCAAGGAGCACGCCGATGCGGCGACGGTGAATCTGGCGGACATCGAGATCGAGGTCGACAGCGTCGTAGTCTGGGGCACTTTCGTGCCGCTGACGGAGCCGGAACGCACCACACTGAGCCTGGTCGACCTGGCTCTGCAAAACCTGATCGCCGTGCCGTTGGGCAACAAGATCGTGCGCAGCAAAAGCGCGGCAACGTTGCCGTCGTGGATGACGCTGGCCTACCTCGAAGCGCTGATCACAAGCGTCGACATCGGCAAGACCTACCCGGCGCTGATCAAGGACAAGCTGCTCGATGACCCGGTGGAAAGCCTGCGCCGGCAGAATCTGTTCACCCGTCACTTGCAAGTCGAACTGCCGCTGCTGGCCTTGCAGCAGAAGATCCGCGGCCAGGACGGTATCGATGAGTTGGGCTATCGCTATGTGGCTGCCGTGGTTCAGGCGCTCGAAGCCAATCGCTGGGTCGACGGTCAGGAAATTGTCATCCGTCCACTGGCGTTCAATCCCGGCTGGCGCCTGATCGGCGCTGCGGACGAAGTGGCCAACATGTTCGTGATCGGCCCCCGGCACATGGACAAGGGGCCCTGCCTGCTTTACCGGCCCTTGCTCGATCAGCCCCTGAGCCAATATCCGACACCCGCCAACCTGATCTACGCGATCAAGCACTCGGCAACGCTACGGCAATCGGTGCTGGCCTGGTTGCCCGACGGGGTGCGGGCCAACTATGCCAACTACGTGTTCACCGGTAGCCTGCCCTCGGTCTGGTCGCTCGCGCAGTTGCTGGCAGACCCGCTGACCCCGTTACAGATGGGTGGCACGCTGACCCTTGGCTCGCGCGTCGTCGCCACCGATTATCTGGTTTTCCTGTTCAAGGCCAACGTCGATGCGCTGGTCGAACTGGCGCATAGACAATCGGTGTCCAATGCGCAAAACCGCTGGGCGACGTTCAAGCAGGATGCATGGATGATCTTCAATGCGGCGCTGCCTTTTCTCGGGCGCACGGTCGGCACCGTTGCCTGGATCTGGCAGGTGCTGGACGACGTCCAGCAGACCCTCGACGCTGGCGAACGAGGTGAGCGACAGCAACAGGCCAGCGCCATGACCGACCTGTTGCTGATCCTCGCGATGGTCCTCGCCCATCGCGCCAGTACCCGTCAGTCGAACGCCCGAGGCAGCGAAAAAATGGACTCGAATGCCTCGCAAACCGTGCTGGCGGAAAAACCGCCGGCGCCGATCAGCATTGTGCACCTGCCCGATATCGCGGGTGAGCCGGCCCCGGCGCAACATCGCACCAGCGTGCTGACCGATGCGGCCCTGGGCCTCACGCAAACGCTGGAACGCTTCGCTGTCACCCGTCCCCCATTATTGGTGCCACCCGATAGCGGCAGCGGTCTTTACCGCCACCTTCATCGCCTGGGCGCCCGCTACTATGCGCCGATCGGTGAGCGCTGGTTTGAAGTGGCCGTCGACGAAACGGGTGCGGTATCGATGATCGACACCCGGCAACAGCCCGCACGCAGAGGCCCTGCATTGATCGGCAACGCCGCCGGGCAGTGGTTCGTCGACACCCGTCTGCGCCTGCGCGGCGGTGGCTTGTCGGCAAGGCGCAAAGCGGTGAAAGAGCAAAACCGGCAACGCATCGTCGAGCTCAAACAGCAACTTTCCGACTTCGATGACGAGCGCGCCAAAGCAAAAACCGAACTGCTGGCCGCTCACCAGAAAATGAGGGATGCCAACGACCAGACATTGCCTGGGTTGCGACAAGCGTTTCTGGAACAGCTTGACCGTCGCACACTTCAATACGAGGCGCCGATGGAACAGCTCAAGGCGTTGAGCCTGCTGCAGACCGTGCCCAACTACCGTAACGCCATGACCACGATGCTCGACACCCAGCTGCACTTTAACCAGACATGGCTTGATCAGAAGAACCCCGCTTTCGTTCAGACCTTGCGCGATACTCTGGCCCTGCTGGAGGCCGAAGAAATCAACGGTGCCGCCGGTGACCGTGCGACCTATCAACAAATGGTCGACCTGACTGAAGGCGTGATCAGCAAAATTGAATTCGCCCGATCAAAGTTTCAGGCCCTGGAGCGACTCGGCCGCGATGCGGCCGAAGTGATCGTGCAGTATCGCCAGCGGTTGCCGGCGTTCAGCCTCAATGACCTCAAGTCGCTACAAGTGTCGCTGGCCCGTGAAGTGTGTCTCAAGGAAGGTGATACCGCCGCACTGAATGAGGCCCGGGCTGACTTTTGCCGCCTGCTCGACACCACCAACCTGGTGATCCAGACCTCACAGGAACTGATGCTGGAGGAAAACCCCGCAAGCCTCAGCGAACGTAACGAAGCCCTCGACGGACTGCTCGAACAGTTTGTCGCCATTGATCAAGCGATGGAGGACTTCGCCCTCGAGCACAAGGACGCCGTGCTGGATGAGCCCTTCCAGCATATGCGCAAGCGAATCGGCGAGTTTCAGACACTCACCGAAGACCATCTGGCGCAATTGTTGCGCGAGCATGTCCCCGCGGAACCTCGTCCCGGGCCCTCAAGACCTGCGCGTGCACCTCGCAAACGCGTGGTCAAGACACGCTTCAAAGGCACGGTGGTCGGTGAAGTACGACCCGCGCAGCCGGGCGAGCCGGTCCTGTTGGAGGTGCGCGCGCCGATGACCGGCAGAGTCATCGCCACCTTCCACGAAAAGACGCCGGGCGTCTGGGTCGAACGCGTCCCGGCCAGACGCCGGCGCCCCGCCGCGCCAATGCCCCTCACCGCACAACTGACCGAAGGGCAGAGCCTGCTTGACGGTCTGGAAGGCTTCATTAGGCAAACCGAAGCCAGCTCAAAAAAACCCGGGCGCATCCCGGTAGAAATCGAGGACCTGTTTCGCCAGAAAAGCGAACACTTCGATCAAAGCGCCAGAGCCCTGGAAAGGGCCTTGAACCTCCCCGGTACAACCGCAAGCCAGCGCCCGGTTGCCACGAAGCTGAAGACCGAACTGCATCAGGCCCGGGATCGGCTGAACGCCGAAGGCCAGCGGATACGGATCGAAATGATCAAGCAGCAGCCCCCTACCGCTGCGCGCATCGAATGGTTGTTGAGCAAGAACGAAATCGACATCGTGCCCACTGCCGGACGGCGCCGGCTCAAAGGGCCGCGCAAGGATTACCTGAAGGAATACGAAATCCGTGATCACGGCACGCAGACGTCGCTGTGGTATGCGCACTTCCACTACGCCGCACCCGACGGACCGGTGGAAAACTTCACTGCCGCCCATTTGAAAACCAGCGGCCAACGGTTGCTGGCAGGCGCCTTCGAGATCAGTGCGGACACTACAAACACGCAAGTGATCGCCATTTACCGCAGCAAGATCAGCGCGCAACTGGCCCGCAAACTGTTTTTTTCGTAATCCCGAAACGTCAAAAAGGAAGCTGACGATGACCGAACACACCGACAACACCCGCGTGCCCGTCCAACTGATCAACAACCTGGTGCTGCAACAGATCAGTCAGGGCCCCACGATCGATGAGGTCGCCGCGCATATGCTGCGCGTGGCCTTGAAAAAGCAGTTTGCGGATCAGTCCCTGGACCCCGATCACACCCTGATCGGCACTCCTCGCTGGCAATGGGCCGATGGCAAGGTCCGCGCGCTGCCGATTGTATTCGAATCGTTGACCCAGGCGCTGGTGCGCCAGTTCTTCACCGACACCGACGCCAATTACCTGGAGGGCGAACACTTTCTGACAGCCGACCCGCAGGCGTCTCCCGTGGTGCATCTGGATATCAGCATCGAAGCCATCGCCACCCTGCTCAACGATTACACGCCGCTGCTGTTCGTCGCCTATCGCGAACGCCAGTTGGCCTTCTGGAACAGCACCGTTCACAAAGTGCCGCGCTGGCAGGAACTGTCCGATGCCCTGCGCAAATCCCTTGATGTGCAGACCGTCAACGGCTGGGATGCCGACCAGTGCCATGTCGCCCGGGCCGTTTCGCATTTTCCCGACAAGCAGCAACGGGACGGCCGGCAACCAGCACTCGCAACGATCAGGGTGCAGCTGATCGACATCGACACCGTCGACGCCAAGGATCAAACCCGGCACTTGGTGGTCGGCGGCGTTGCGGTGCTGACAGGGCGTTATCGCGAGCGCGACCTGGTGATGATGTACACCGTGGACAGCGGTTATGAATCGTTCGAGTCGCTGGACGCTCTGGGCGCATCATTGCCCGGGCGCCTCGAAGAACGTCTGGACGGGCGTGACATGAAGTGGCGACTGTTCGAACCCGAAGGCAATTTTTTCGACCATATGGCCTGGGCCTTGATCGCCAGCCAACTCGAGGCCATTGCCGAACTCACTCGCGAGTCCGTCGCCAGCGCTACCAATGCCGGCAGCCTGCCGCCCGCACTACCGCCTTCCAGCAACGATGTAAAAGACACGCTGGAGGCGCTTGATGAGGCCATGCCCGAATGGCTGGCCGGCGCCAGCGCTGCCGACATGGATCACTACAGCCGCTCCGTCAATGCTCTGGGCAAGCTGTACAAGCACGTCGATAAAAAGCTGTTCCATCTGCCGGCGATCGACGCGTTCGCCCAGCAGCGAATGCGCGACGCGATCATTGCCGACCAGCCAACCGCCGCCGGGTTACCCCTGGATTCACTGGAAATCACCATCACCAACAGTTTCGAGTCCGGTGGCTTGACCCTGCCCAACCCGCTCGACAGCTATAGCGAAAACCTGGGCGACTTCGCGCTGCAGAACTCGCCGCCCTATATGGCCACCCTGCGCTTCAACCCGCCGCAGCCGCTTCCCGCCTGGCTGGACAGCGCGTACCTGACGGAAATGGCGAAAAAAGTCGACATCGGCCAGACCTACCCTCAATTGCTCAAGGACAAACTGATCAATGATTCCGAGCAAGCCTCCCTGCAGAAACATTTTTACCTGCGCCAGCTACATGCCCTGCTGCCACTAATTGCCCTGGAATGCAAAATTCGCGGGATTGGCGGTATCGACGAGCGGGGCTACGCGTATGTTCGCGAGTGGCTCAAACCCACGCCTGGTCATCTGCAGCCGGTGGTCATTCGTCCCCTGACGTTCTTGCGCGCCGGGGACACCGAAGGCGACACGGTGGCCAACATGTTCCTGATCGGCCCACGTCAGGCGGACAGCGGACCGTGCCTGCTGTATCGCCCGCTGCTCGACCATCCGTTGTTGCAGTTTCCTTCTCCGCAGAACCTTGTGTACGCCCTGCATCAGCCCGGGGAGTTGCGGGATTCGGTGCTGGCGTGGCTGGCGGATTCGGCTACCAGTTTCAAATACGCGCAATATACGTTTCCTGTTGGGCTGCCCAGCCCATGGACGGGCGCGCAGTTGCTGTCCGAGCCGTGGACCGGGACAGACTGGACCGGCCCGGTCCAGCTCTCATCAAAAGAGCTGCACGGCGACGTATTCGGCATCCTGTTCAAGACCCATGCCCAGACCATGGCCGAACTCGCCGACCGGCAATCTCAGTCCAACGCCGAGCGGCGCTGGACACTACTGCGCGACAGCGGCTGGGCATTGTTCAACGTCGCCGCAAATTTCCTCAGTGGCCCGGCCGGCGCTGCGGTCTGGATCTGGCAAAGCATCAGTGAAGTCGAACAGGCGCTGCAGGCACGCCAACGGGGCGACAAGCTCGCCGAATGGGATGCCTTCGGCGATATGCTGCTGAGCCTGGGGCTGCTCCTGGCTCACCGCGCGGCCGTTTCCCGGCGAAGCGGCCGACGCCAGACGCCCGCCCCGGTTGAAAGCGCAGTGCCCACCACCGTGCCCGCCGCCGCTCAACCGGCAGCGCCCAGGGTGACCCGCATCCCCACGACGCTGACCGGTGAACTGCCGACGAGCCATTGTTCTTCACTGGAAGCACGGGGTTCCGTTCCGCGCCGCTCGGCCGACGCATTGCTCGCCTACCTGCTGAAGGCAAGCGTGACGCCGCTTGACCTGACGGACACGACCCTGGAAAAAATCGAATACGGCACCGGGCACCTGTATCGCCGCGGTGATCGCCTCTACGCACAAGTCGGCGAGCGCTGGTACGGCGTCGTCGAAAACGACGAGCAACAGATCCAGATCGAGTTTCCGGGCAGCCCGCCAGAGCCCGGCCCGCTATTGGCGCATGACACTCAGGGCCAATGGGTTGTCGATACTCGCCTGCGCCTGCGCGGGGGAGCCGGTGGTCAAAGCTTGCAAAGCCAGTTGCGCGCGCAGCGTTGGGTCAAGGAGCAACAGCGCAAACAACTGGAAGCCACCCTGAACGCCTTCAAACGTCAGGAATCGATCGGCAATGAGGCCTTGAGAACCGCTCAGGCGGAGATCATGAACACTACCGGTGTGGCTCACGAAGAGGCGACCCGGCGCTACCTCGCCCAAGTGGAAAAGCTCATTACCGATTACCAGCAGGCACTGAAAAACCTTCAGGAATGGCGCCTCAAGGGTGGTAGCGTCGGCTACTTTTATGACTTGCTGAACATGACGACGCACCTGCAGAAAAACCTCAACCTGTGGTTCACCCTGCAGCGCAATGCCTATGCCACCTTGAACCAGAAGCTGAGCGGGAACAGTGTCATCGAGGCAGAAACCGGCTTGCAGGAGCACATCGCGACAGTCAGGCAAATGCTGGCGTTGAGCCAGGACATGGTCGCTCGCCTGCAACTGGCGCGAACCTCGCTGGAAGACCTGGAGGCTACTGGCAGCGCCGGCATCACGGCCGCAAAACGCCAGCGCAACATGCTGCCGGCCTTCACCGAGTGGGATTTGAAGGCCAACGAAATCGGCATGTCCCATGAGTTGTGCCTGCGCGGCGATGCCAGTACCGGTGGCGCCCAGCGCGATGCCGTGGGTCGGTTGATTATCGAAGCAGCGACCGCCACACATCAGCATGCTGCACAGCTCAAGAGGTCAGACAGCAGTGAGCCGGTGGCCGGACGCATCGACACCCTCAGCCGGCTGCTCGACGTCTATGCCGATACCGATCAGCGCTTCAAGGAGCTCCCGGACGAGTACCCGGGCAAGATCGAACCGGCCGAGGTCAATCGAGTTCGCAGACTGATCGGCGATTTCCGGCGAGTGGCACAGGAGCAATTGAGCCTGCTGTTGCCCGAGACCCCAGAGCCTGCGCCGATCAAGCCGGTCACGCCGAAACCCGCCGTCGCCGGCCCGTCTCGTCCGGCCCCCAAGGTCACCAAGAGCCGGCCCCGTGACCCGAATCCCGCCAAGCCTTCGACCGCCACCGAGCCGGCGTTCCACGACATCCTGCCGGCACGCCCTCGCCCCGCCGCCGAACCGCTACCGGACGATACCGACACCATCGCCAATGGCCTGACGCTCAACGAAAACGTGCAGGGGTTCATCGATCAGACACGCAAGGACGCGTTCCGCCCCAATCGCATCCCGGCCGACATGCAGGATCTGTTTGATCAACAGGCGCAGCGCCTGGAGCAGTCCGCGACAGCGGTCCGGCAGGCACTGGCGCGGGTGCGCGAAAGCGGTAGCACACGCTTTCCGGTGGGCAACCTGCCGGCGGAGCTGCAAAGCGCCGCCGAGCGCTTGCGCGCCGAGGGCATCAGTGTCCGCGCTGCGCTGCTCAAGGAGCGCCAGCCACGCCAGGCGTACGTGCAATGGTTGCTGGACAATCATCAGGTGCGCATCGAGAAAAACCCGCAGGGGCGGATCAGGACCAAGAAACGCCGGGACTACTTTCAGGAATACCGGATCCTCGATACCACCCACCGCGATCAGCCTTTGTGGCTGGCGCATTTTCACTACGATTCGATGCAAGCTCCGCTGGAGGCATTCACCGCAGCGCACCTGAAAATCGCCGACGTCCATCTGCAGCAGTTCAGCACTGAACGCCAACAGGCCCTGACCGAGCTGGCTCCGATCGACTATGTGCTGCGACGCATCAGTGATCCGGCGCTGTTCTTCAAACTGGAAGCGCGTCGCTGAGGTCATGAACCGGGCGGGTCAGCAGACCCGCTTCAACCTACGCGCCAGGCCGTGCGCAGGCGTGCCAGTGCGGCCTCGATGGCTTTTTCGGGCACCGCGGCAAACCCCATCACCAGCCCGGCGCGGCGATCCGGCGCGGTGCTCGAGTCGGGGAGCCAATAGCTGCTCAGGCCATTGATCTCCACATCGACGCTGGCCGCCTGTTCGATCAGCGTCCGTTCACGGGCCACGCTGTCGACCGGCACCGTCAGGTGCAGGCCGGCCGCCACGGTGGGTAACGGACCGACCCCGGGAATATCCGCTGGCCAGCCACTGAGCAAGGTGTCGCGACGGCTCAGGGCGGCTCGGCGCATCCTTCGGATATGTCGTTGAAAATGCCCGGCGGCCATGAACTCGGCCATCACCGCCTGGGTACTGACTTCAGAATGGCGCACATCCACCGCGCGCCGCTGAGCAAACACATCCACCAACCCCGGCGGCAGCACCAGATACCCCAGGCGCAACGCCGGGAACGCGACCTTGCCGAAGGTGCCGACATACAGCACCCGCCCCTGTTGATCGAGCGCAGCCAAGGGCGCCAGCGGTGCACCGCTGTAACGGTATTCGCCGTCGTAATCATCCTCGACGATCCAGCCTTGCGTGCGCTCGGCCCAGGCCAGCAGTTCGAGGCGCCGCGCCAGACTCATCACCACCCCCGTGGGATACTGGTGGGAGGGCGTGACATAGGTCAGGCGGCAATCGGTCAGCCCTGCCAATTGCTGACAGTCGATGCCCTCGCTGTCGACGGCCACCCCATGCAACCGGGCACCGGCCACGGCGAAGGCATGCCCGGCCGCGCGATACCCCGGATTCTCGATCGCCACGCCGTCGCCGGGCTCCACCAGCAACTGTGCACAAAGGCTAATCCCCTGCTGCGCGCCACTGGTGATCACAATTTGCTCAGCCGTGCACTGCATGCCTCGGGAGCTGCGCAAATAGGCCGCGATCATCCCGCGCAACCGCGCGTCGCCGGCCGGATCGCCGTAACACAGTTGCTGCAAATCCGGTTTGCGCCAGAAAGCCGCATTCAGCTTGGCCCAGACGTCGAAAGGGAACAGATCGAACGCCGGCACACCGACCCGAAAAGCCCGGGGCGGGCCACTGGGTGGACGGGCCAAATGATTGTTTTTGATCCGGGTCAGCGCGTCGCTGTGGATAACTTTGCTGGATGGATCCACAGGTAAATCCAGCCAATTTGTGGATAAGGCTGTGGGTAAGCCTGTTGAAAACCCTGTGGATACTTTTGTGGATAGTTTTTTCGCCGGCAACGCCGCCTGGGGCAATTGCGCAACGTAAGTGCCGTCGCCGACCCGGCCTTCAATAAAGCCTTCGGCGTACAACTGATCGTAAGCACGCACCACGCTGTTGCGCGAGATCGCCAGCGCAGCCGCCAGGTCGCGGCTGGCCGGCAGCCGCGTACCACTGGCGAGACGTCCGTCCAGTACGCGCAAGCGCAATGCTTGATACAACTGACGGCTCAAGCCCTGACGACGGTCGAGTTCGATTCCCGCCGGATTGAATGGCATGGACAGCGCGGGCGCTTCGGGCATGGCAATGGACCTATGAAATTGGTCATCAATGGCTCTTACAACAGTCCAATAGCCTGCCTAGGATGCAGGCATTCGCCAAGGAAAATCTCTCCATGTACACGCCCCGCGCTTTTGCCATCGACGAGTTGTCCCAACTCCACGAACTGATCCTCGCCACCCGCCTCGCGATTCTCGTGACCCACGGTGAAAGCGGCCTGCAGGCCAGCCATGTGCCGGTGCTGCTGCATCGCGAACAAGGCCAGCACGGCACGCTGTACGGGCATCTGGCCAAAGCCAACCCGCAATGGAAAGACCTGCGCGACGGCGCCGAAGCCCTGCTGATCTTTGCCGGCCCGGACGCCTACGTCAGCCCGGGCTTTTATCCAAGCAAGGCCGAGCACGGCAAAGTCGTGCCGACCTGGAACTACGTCGCCGTGCACGCTTATGGCCACGCCGAAACCTTCAGCGATGGCGGGCGCCTGCTGGACATCGTCAGCACCCTCACCGATCGCCATGAATCCGGTCGCGCGCAACCGTGGAAGGTCGACGACGCGCCTGCCGACTACATCGACGGCATGCTCAAGGCCATCGTCGGTTTCGCCATCCCCATAGACCGCCTCGAAGGCAAGCGCAAGCTCAGCCAGAACCGCAGCGCCGAAGACATCGCCGGCGTGCGCGAAGGGCTGGCCGCCAGCCCGGACATCAATGACCAGACCCTCGCCCACTTGATGCGTTAAGGAAACAGCATGAGTCAGATCCAGATCCGCCCGGTGACTGCTGGTGATCACGCCGCCTGGCTGCCGTTGTGGCAAGCCTATCTGCGCTTCTACAACACCGAGTTGCCGGACGCCGTCACCCACAGCACCTGGCAGCGTTTCCTTGACCCGAGCGAACCGACCCACGCCGCCCTCGCCTGGGCCGATGGCAAAGCCGTGGGCATGGTGCATTTCATTTACCACCGCTCGAACTGGAGCATTGAAAACTCCTGCTACCTGCAGGACCTGCTGGTGGCACCGCAGACACGCGGCACGGGGGTTGGTCGGCTGCTGATCGAGCACGTCTACGCCACTGCCAAGGCCGATGGCTGCTGCAAAGTCCACTGGCTGACCCACGAGACTAACGCTACCGCGATCCAGCTCTACGAGCGAATCGCCGAACGCCCCGGATTCATCCAGTTTCGCAAAGCCATTTAAGGAGCCGCGTACATGACCACTTCACTTGCCGACTGGAAAGGCGTTCCGTCGCCCACCAGCAAACTGCTCGAAGGTCGCTTCATCCGCCTGGAAAGACTCGACCCGGCACGCCATAGCGACGAGCTGTTCAACGCTCTCGAAGGCCCCGGCGCCGACCCGAAACTCTGGGACTATTTGCCCTATGGGCCGTTCCCGCAGCGCAGCGTTTTCAATGACTGGCTGAACAACCATGCCGCCAGCAGCGATCCGTATTTCTTCAGTGTGATCGACCGCGCCACGGGGCAGGTGCAGGGCATTCTGAGCCTGATGTCGATCGTCCCGGCTCAGGGCCGCATTGAGATTGGCCACGTCACCTTCGGCGCGCCGATGCAGCGCTCACCGAAAAGCACCGAAGCGGTGTACCTGCTCGCCAAATACGCGTTCGCCTTGGGTTACCGGCGCCTGGAGTGGAAGTGCAACAACGGCAACGCGCGCTCCAAATATGCCGCCGAACGCTTGGGCTTCAGCTTCGAAGGCGTGTTCCGCCAGCACATGGTGGTCAAGGGCCAGAACCGCGACACCGCGTGGTTCTCGATTCTGGATTCGGAGTGGCCGGCGATTGCGGCGGGGTTCGAGCGGTGGCTGTCCGATGAAAATCAGACGCCCGACGGGCAGCTGAAAGGCTTGGTTGAATGCCGTCGTTAAACCGTCAAAGCAAAAGATCGCTGCCTTTGGCAGCGCCTACAGGGTGAACATCAATCCCATGTAGGCGCTGCCGCAGGCTGTGATCTTTTGATGGTTATTTACACCAGCTTCTGCGCCAGCACCGCAATGTGTTCCGGGCCGATGCCGCAGCAGCCGCCCAAATGGCTGGCGCCACGCCGCTGCCAGTCCTGCGCCCAATGCAGATACCCCGGCGGATCCAGATCATCGCGCAGCGGATCAAGACCGTCGTTGGCGGTCGCCTCTTTGGGTTGCGGCGGAAACGCATTGGCATAGGCGCCGATGTGAATCTGCACACCCAGGCGTTCAAAGGTGTCGCGCGCCGCATCAATCGCCGCACCGATCACTTCCGGCTGGCTGCAGTTGAACAGCAGCGTCTCGACGCCCAACTCGGCTGCTACCGCCGCAGCTTCCGCCACGGGTTCACCGGAGCGCAGACGCGGCACCTCATCGGTGTCTTCGTCCTTCAGGGTAAACGACAGCCAGAACGGCTTGCCGTCCTTGGGCAGACCCGCGCGGATGGAACGCGCCTCGATGATCGAACTCTGGGTTTCCGCCAGCCACAGGTCGACGTGGGGTGCCAGGCCGTTCACCAGTGGCGCGAGCAACTCGTTCACCCGCGCCGCGTCGAACAGGTCCGGACGATAGGAACCGAACAGCGGCGGCAACGAACCGGCCACCCGCACCGCTTTGCCCGAGGCCTGCACCGCACGCCGCGCCAACTCCCCGGCCAATCCCGCCAGCGCCGTACCTTCCGCGGCAAATCGTGCTTCGCCAATGTGAAACGGCACCAGCGCATAACTGTTGCTGGTGATCACATTGGCGCCGCTGGCGATGTAGGCGACGTGCACCGCTTCAACCGCTGGCGGCGCCTCGATCAAGGCCAGCGCCGACCACTCGGGCTGACGAAACGGTGCGCCGGCGCGCTGCAACTCACGGCCCATGCCGCCATCCAGAATTACCGTGTTTGCTGTGCCCATATGCAATTCGCTCATATGCTTATGAAAATAACTCACTACCAGAGTAGTTCTTATAACTATTTAATACGCACCATCCGGTTAATAACAACCTCTTTTTTTCAGGTGTCGACTGTGAAACTTCAACCACTACTGGCCTTGGGCCTGACCGTTCTGGCCGCCTCCACCCAAGCCTTCGGTGGCGCCACACTTGATCGTGTCGAACAGAAAAAAGAACTGGTTGGCGTGCTGATGGAAAGCTATCCACCCTTCTCGTTCCTCAATGACCAGAACCAGCTCGACGGCTTCGATGTGGATGTCGCCAAAGCCGTGGCGGACAAACTCGGGGTCAAGCTGCGCCTGGAAACGCCGTCCTGGGATGTCATCGCCGCCGGCCGCTGGAGCGGGCGCTATGACATCTGCATCTGCTCCATGACCCCGAGCAAGGCCCGCGCCGAAGTGTTCGACTTCCCGGTGGAGTATTACGCCTCGCCGGCAGTGATCGTGGTCAACGCCAAGGATGATCGCATCCACGGCGCCAAGGACCTGAGCGGCAAGAAAGTCGGCCTGACCAGCGCCTCCAGCTATGAAAGTTATCTGAACAAGAATCTGGTCATTGAAGGCGCCGAGGACACACGTCTGGAGTATCCGTTCGAGGACGTGCAGATCGCCCCGTACGATACTGACAACGTCGCCTTCCAGGACCTGGGCCTGGGCGCCGGGGTGCGCCTCGACGCCATTCTCACCAACCTGGTGACCGCGCAACCGCGCCTGAATCAGGACCAGCGCTTCAAACTGGCCGGCGCGCCGCTGTATTCGGAGCCGAACTCGGTGGCCATCGAAAAGGGTGACGCGCAGTGGGACGCCAAGGTGCGCGAGGTGTTTGCACAACTGAAACAGGACGGCACGCTGAGCAAGCTGTCGCAGAAATGGATCGGCGCCGATATCAGCCAATGACTGCCTTCCCGACACCTCCACAGCCGCCGCAACCGGTGGTTGAATCACGCCTGCAACGGCTGTTCGGTTTCCGCACACGCCTGTACCTGACGTGGGCGGCGATGTTCAGCCTGTTCGCCGGTTTTTTCCTGAGCTTCGATCTGAAGCTGTCGATCATCCTCGACAAATTGCCGAACCTGCTCGGTGTGCACCTGGCGCCCAACGGCTTTCTGCAGGGCGCAGCGCTGACCCTGTTTCTCTGTGCCTGCGCCATCGTCGCTTCGTCATTGCTGGGCTTCATCACCGCCCTGGCACGCCTGTCAAAAAGCGCCGTGGCATTCGGCATCGCCAGTTTCTATACCTCGTTCTTTCGCGGCACGCCGCTGCTGATCCAGATCCTGTTGATCTACCTCGGCCTGCCGCAACTGGGCGTCGTGCCCGGTGCGGTGGTGGCCGGGATCATCGCCTTGTCGCTGAACTATGGCGCGTACCTCAGCGAGATCTTCCGCGCCGGCATCCTCGGCGTGCCTTATGGTCAGCGCGAAGCCTCACTGGCGCTGGGCATGCGCGAAAGCGTGATCTTCTGGCGCATCACCCTGCCCCAGGCCATGCGCACCATCATCCCGCCGACCACCAACCAGTTCATCTCGATGCTCAAGGACTCGTCACTGATCTCGGTGATGGGCGTGTGGGAAGTGATGTTCCTGGCCCAGTCCTACGGGCGCTCGAGCTACCGCTACATCGAAATGCTGACCACCGCGGCGATCATTTACTGGCTGATGTCGATCGGTCTGGAATTGATCCAGGCGCGGATGGAGCGCCATTACGGCAAGGCCTACCTGCGCCGCAGCTGAGTAGAGCCGCTGGCAAACGCACGCTGGCGTTCAACCGTTTCTGAGTGTTGAACAGCCGGCGGCGTCTGGATCTGCCGTAGGAAAAGGCTTGGTCAGGCTTGAGTAAAAACACCTGTCGCGGGTCTTGCCGTCATTTTCTACGGGCAGGCTCGGACATCGCCTGCAAGGCTGCGAGACGCGGCCGACATCGGATTTTTTACGGCAAAAATAGAGTGGGGTCTCCTATCCAGTGAGGCCCGATTCATGCCCGGACACTACTCGCTTCGCCCCCTCCAACTCGCCGTGGCGATTGCGCTGGCAATCGGATGGAGCAATGTCGCCAGCGCACAACAGCCGGACATCCCGGTCATCGAAAACGCAGTTGAAAGCAAACCGAAAAAGCCTCGGAAAAAAACACCAAAACCACCCACAGCGTCAGGCGACCTCCCGGCGACTAAAGAAGTGCTCAGCCAAAGCCCTGCAACCGCTATCGACCCGCCCGGCAACCTTGCACCGGACCAGGCGTTGTTCGGCGAAACGCTGGCGCAAACCTCCGCCAACAGCAGAGACCAGCAGACACCCGATCAGGGCATGCCCTTTGAACCCTTGCGTGACAAACCTCTCGAGCATCTGGCAAGCAGCAAAAATGCTCAGGAACTCGCCAAAAGCCTGGTAAAAGATCCCGCCCCACCTCAGCAACCTCAGCAACCTCAGCAACCTCAGCAACCTCAGCAACCTCAGCAACCTCAGCAACCTCAGCAACCTCAGCAACCTCAGCAACCGCAAGAGCCTGGGCCATCTAATCCGCCGGCGCAGCCCATTAGTCCTGCCGCGTTATCCAACACCGCCATCAGCGCCCTGCACGGCGCGAGCCCACCAGCGGCCAGCCTGGCACTCGAGCAGCTTGCCGCCGGCAGCAACGCCAACCTTGCCAAAGCCACCCTGAGCAGCGCCGCTCCGGTCAGCGCCAGCATGCTCTCGGCGATGCATCAACTGGACAATCGCAAAGGTGACGGTGCCGGTCGAGTCTGGCTGCAAGCACTGGGACATGGCGGCAAGGTCGATCGTGATTTCGACAGCGCGCTGAAACACGCCACTGAAGGCCTGATCCTGGGGGCCGACTGGCGCTTCGACGAGCAATGGCACTTCGGCCTGATCGGCGCGAAGTCGCAGACCCGACTGGATGCCCGGCAGTTCGATGGCGATCTCGACAGCTGGCACCTCGGCGCCTATGCCCTGCGTCAGGACGGGCCGTTCGCCCTGCGGTTGGGCGCGTCCTATGGCAGGCACGATGGCAGCGGCAAACGGCATGTCGCCTTCAGCGGTTTCAGCGACCGACTGCAGAGCAAGTACAACGCCAATACCCAGCAGCTGTTTGCCGAAGTCGGCTACAACGTGGGCCGTGGCAACCTCAGCATCGAACCGTTCGCCGGTGTCGGGTATCAGCGCTACCAGCGTGACGGTTATAGCGAGACAGGTGGCGATGCGGCGCTGAAAGTGGAGGGTCAGACACGCGCGAATCCGAGCAGCACCGTCGGCCTGCGCCTGGCGAAAACCAGTCATTTGGCCAACGGCATGCAACTGACGCCGCGTCTCAGCGCCAGCGTGAAACACACCTACGGCGAACTCGACAGCGCAACACGTCAGCAACTGCTCAGGGGCGGCAAAAGCTTCGAGGTCACCGGTGCGCAGATGGACCGCAACCGCACGCTGCTGGATGCGGGTCTGGATCTGACCCTGTCCGCGCGCCATACCTTGGGCGTTGGCGTCACTGGCGAGGCCGGCAGCGACAGCCGTAGCTATGGCGTGATGGGCCAGTGGCGCCTGGCGTTCTGACGCACTGAACACCAATCGTTGCAGGAGTGAGCCTGCTCGTAATAGCGGTAGATCAGTCGACCTCTGCACTGACCGATACTCTGCTATCGCGAGCAGGCTCACGCATGAAAAGGGTCTTGATGCAGGTAAATTGCAGGCGAAAAAAAAGGGGAGCACATGCCCCCCCGAGGTTTAAACCGGTGAATCGCGGCGGTTATCTCAGCCTTCGATTTCGATCAGGATTTCGCCCGGGTTAACCCGGTCGCCCTTGGCAACATGAATGGCGGTGACCTTGCCGGCCACGGCGGCCTGGACTTCGGTTTCCATCTTCATCGCTTCGGTGATCAGCACAGCCTGGCCGGCCTTGACGGTGTCGCCTTCCTTGACCAGCACATCAACGATGTTGCCTGGCATGGTGGTGCTGACGTGGCCCGGGGCCGACGCTTGCTTGCGCTTGCTGCTGCCACCGCTGACAAATTCGTTGAGCGGTTCGAACACCACTTCTTCCGGCATGCCGTCGATAGACAGGTAGAAGTGACGCTTGCCTTCGGCCTTCACGCCGACACCGGTGATGTCGACGCGGTAGGTTTCGCCGTGAACATCGATGACGAACTCGGTCGGCACGCCTTCGCCGCCGGCCTTCGCCACACCGCCGGCCTCAGGGATCGGCAACAGCACTTCCGGCACGAGGGTGCCGGCGGCACGCTCTTCGAGGAACTTGCGCCCGATGTCCGGGAACATGGCGAAGGTCAGCACGTCTTCTTCAGACTTGGCCAGTGCGCCGATGTCGGCCCGCAGCTTGGTCATTTCCGGCTTGAGCAGATCAGCCGGACGCACGTCGATGACTTCTTCGCTGCCGATGGCCTGACGACGCAGCTTCTCGTTGACCACGCCCGGGGCCTTGCCGTAGCCGCCCTGCAGGTACAGTTTGACCTCGTTGGTGATGGTCTTGTAACGCTCGCCGGCCAGCACGTTGAAGAACGCCTGGGTGCCGACGATCTGCGACGTCGGGGTCACCAGCGGCGGGAAGCCGAGGTCTTCACGCACACGGGGGATTTCCGCCAGCACTTCGGCCATGCGGTTGAGAGCACCCTGCTCTTTCAACTGGTTGGCGAGGTTGGAGATCATCCCGCCTGGCACCTGGTTGACTTGCACGCGGGTGTCGACGGCGGTGAATTCGCTTTCGAACTGGTGGTATTTCTTGCGCACGGCGTAGAAGTACAGACCGATTTCCTGCAGCAGTTCAAGGTCCAGACCGGTGTCGTATTCGGTGCCCTTGAGCGCAGCAACCATCGACTCGGTGCCCGGGTGGCTGGTGCCCGAAGCGAAGCTGGAGATCGCGGTGTCGATGTGGTCGGCGCCGTTTTCGATGGCTTTCAATTGGCACATCGCCGCCAGACCCGCCGTGTCATGCGAGTGGATGAACACCGGCAGCGACTGCTCGGCTTTCAACGCGCGGACCAGTTCGCCGGTGGCGTACGGCGTGAGCAGACCGGCCATGTCCTTGATCGCCACCGAGTCGCAACCCATGGCTTCCATTTGCTTGGCCTGCGCCACGAAGGCGTCGATGGTGTGCACCGGGCTGGTGGTGTAGGCGATGGTGCCTTGGGCGTGTTTGCCGGCCGCTTTCACCGCTTCGATCGCGACGCGCAGGTTACGCACGTCGTTCATCGCATCGAAGATGCGGAATACGTCGATGCCGTTGACCGCAGCCTTGGCGACGAACGCTTTGACCACATCGTCGCTGTAGTGGCGGTAGCCGAGCAGGTTCTGCCCGCGCAGGAGCATTTGCAGACGCGTGTTAGGCAGCGCGGCGCGCAGTTGGCGCAGGCGCTCCCACGGGTCCTCTTTGAGAAAACGCACGCAGGCGTCGAACGTCGCACCGCCCCAGCATTCCAGCGACCAGTAGCCGACTTTGTCGAGCTTGTCGCAGATCGGCAGCATGTCTTCGGTGCGCATGCGGGTGGCGAGCAGCGATTGGTGAGCGTCGCGCAGGATGGTATCGGTTACGAAGATCTTCTTGCTCATTCTTATATTCCTCACAGGCCTGCGTGGGCGGCGATGGCGGCGGCGATGGCCAGGGCCAGCTCTTCGGGTTTGCGCTTGATCGAGTAGTTGGTCAGTTCAGGATGGCTTTCAACGAAGCTGGTGTTGAACTGGCCGCTACGGAATTCCGGATTGCGCAGGATTTCCTGGTAATACGCGGCGGTGGTCTTCACGCCTTGCAGGCGCATGTCGTCGAGGGCGCGCAGGCCACGGTCCATGGCCTCTTCCCAGGTCAGCGCCCAGACCACCAGTTTCAGGCACATCGAGTCGTAGAACGGCGGAATGGTGTAACCGGTGTAGATCGCCGTGTCGGTGCGCACGCCCGGACCGCCGGGGGCGTAGTAGCGGGTGATCTTGCCGAAGCTCGGCAGGAAATTGTTTTTCGGGTCTTCGGCGTTGATGCGGAACTGCAACGCGAAACCACGGTGCTGGATGTCTTCCTGCTTCACCGACAGCGGCAGGCCGGAGGCGATGCGGATCTGCTCGCGAACGATGTCGATCCCGGTGATTTCTTCGGTGATGGTGTGCTCCACCTGCACCCGGGTGTTCATTTCCATGAAGTACACCTCGCCCTCGGCGAGCAGGAACTCCACGGTGCCGGCGTTCTCGTAGCCCACCGCCTTGGCCGCGCGCACCGACAGGTCGCCGATGTAGGCGCGCTGTTCCGGGGTCAGTTGCGGGCTCGGAGCGATTTCGATGAGCTTCTGGTTGCGGCGCTGGATCGAGCAGTCACGCTCGAACAGGTGCACCACGTTGCCGAAGCTGTCGCCGAGAATCTGCGCTTCGATGTGCTTGGGGTTAACGATGCATTTTTCCAGGAACACTTCTGCCGAACCGAAGGCCTTGGTCGCTTCGGAAATCACCCGAGGGAAATTCTGCTCGAGCTCTTCGCGGCTGTTGCAGCGACGGATACCGCGACCACCACCACCGGAAGTGGCCTTGAGCATCACCGGGTAACCGATACGGTCGCCCTCGGCCAAGGCTTCTTCGATGTCCGCAACGTTGCCTTCAGTGCCCGGCGTGACCGGCACACCGGCCTTGATCATGCTGCGCCGGGCTTCGGTCTTGTCGCCCATGCGGCGAATGACTTCCGCCGACGGGCCGATGAATTTGATGCCGCGTTCGGCGCAGATGTCTGCCAGCTCAGCGTTTTCCGACAGGAAGCCGTAACCGGGGTGCAGTGCATCGCAACCGGTTTCCACCGCCAGGTTCACCAGCTTGCGCGGGTTCAGGTAACCGGCCAGCGGCTCGGCACCGATGCTGTGGGCTTCGTCCGCACGCTTCACATGCAAGGCATGGCGGTCGGCGTCGGAAAAAATCGCAACCGAGCGAATGCCCATCTCGGCGCAGGCTCGCACGATTCGTACGGCAATCTCACCACGGTTGGCGATCAGGATCTTTGTTATCACTTGGAGGTTCCCTTGAGCCGGTGGCACCACGACCTGCTAGACCCAGGTCGACGCGTGACTAAATGTTTCAATTTAGTCGCAGCCCCACACTAGCCCCCACAAGGGATTAACAAAAATGAATAAAAATTGGGTCAGGCATAAGTAAAGACTTATAGTTAAACCATCAGCCTGCCGTCAGAGCCTATAAGAAATGCGTAAGTCCTTGATGCGTATGACATTACGTCAACTGCAGATCTTCAACGAAGTGTGTGATTTACGCTCTTACAGCCGCGCCGCCGATGAAATGTCTCTCACACAACCGGCCGTCAGCCTACAGATTCGTCAACTGGAAGAGCTGATCGGCCAGCCATTATTCGATTATGTCGGCAAAAAACTCTACATGACCGAGGCCGCCGAAGCCCTGCAGCGCGCCAGCCGGGACATCTTCGGCCGTCTGGAAAATCTCGACATGCAGCTGTCGGACATGCAGGGCTCGCTGCAAGGGCAATTGAAGCTGGCGGTGGAATCCAGCGCCAAATACTTCGTGCCGCACCTGTTCGCCGCCTTCAAGCGCCAGCACCCGGAAGTGAACCTGCAACTGACCGTGGTCAACCGCGGCCAAGTGATTCGCCGCCTTTCGGACAACCGCGACGATCTGGTGATCATGTCGATGGTGCCGCAGGACATGGGCCTGGAATTTCTGCCGTTTTTGAACAATCCGATTGTCGCCGTGGCGCGCCCGGACCATCCGTTGGCGCACATGGGGCCGCTGCGCCTGCAGGATCTTGAGCCCTACACGTTGCTGATCCGCGAACCGGGTTCGGGCACGCGACTGGCCTGCGAGGAATACTTCAAGGAGAAGCGCGTGCACTTCACGCAGACCCAGGAGGTGGCGTCTGCCGAAGCCCAGCGCGAATGCGTGGCGGCGGGTCTGGGCCTGGCGCTGTTGACGCGCCACGCCCTGAACCTGGAGCTGGCGACCGGCGGCCTGGTCGAGCTGCCGGTCGAAGAGTTACCGCTGTTTCGCAGTTGGTGCCTGGTGCAAGCCAAGGCCAAACGGCTGTCACCGGTAGCGCACGCCTTCCTGGCGTTTATCCGCAGTGAGCGGGTGCAGATCAGCGCGCTGGTTGAGCGCTTCGACGGGAAGCTGCCGGTGCGGCTTGCCAGTAGTTGAGTTCGATATCCTCGGGAAAATCGCTGATTTCGCTCTGAAGCTGACGGAGTTCGAAGCGATCTTCGATGGCGCGACGGAATTCCATGCGGCGCTGGTCTTCCTGTTGACGACGAGTTTTCGCGGCGCTGTTGCGTTCTTCGTAGGGCTGAGCCATTTCGAGTCTCCCAAGGCGAGTACGGGAGTTTCACGATAGGCGCGAGGGATGACGGTTTGGCTGCTTCGGGGTTACAGACTGATGAAAGTTCACTTCGAAAAGCAAAGATCGCAGCCTTCGGCAGCTCCTACAGGGAAATGCATTCCAATGTAGGAGCTGCCGAAGGCTGCGATCTTTTGATCTTAATCGTCCAGCGCTTTCACGGCCTTGGGCGACAGCCGCAAGCTGCGCAGACTGCGCTTCACGCTCTTCAGATGATTGACCAGGCTCGGCCCGCGCGCCATCGCCACGCCCATCGCCAGCACGTCGATCACCACCAGATGGGCGATACGCGAGGTCAGCGGCGTGTAGATTTCGGTGTCTTCGTGCACATCGATCGCCAGGTTGACGGTCGACAGCTCGGCCAACGGCGTCTGGCTCGGGCACAGGGTAATCAACGATGCGCCGCTCTCGCGAACGAGGTTAGCGGTAATCAGCAGGTCCTTGGAGCGTCCGGACTGAGAAATGCAGATCGCCACATCGGTCGGCTTCAAGGTCACCGCCGACATCGCCTGCATGTGCGGGTCGGAGTACGCCGCCGCCGTCAGCAGCAAGCGGAAGAACTTGTGCTGCGCATCCGCCGCCACCGCGCCCGACGCGCCGAAGCCGTAGAACTCGACCCGCTGCGCCTGGGACATCAGCGTCACCGCCCGCTGCAATTCCACCGGGTCGAGCTTCTCGCGCACTTCCATCAGGGTGTGCAGCGTGGTGTCGAAAATCTTCAGGCTGTAGTCGGCGACCGAGTCGTCTTCGTGGATCGCGAACTGACCGAAGCTGGCACCGGCAGCCAGGCTTTGCGCCAGTTTGAGCTTGAGATCCTGAAAACCGGAACAGCCGATGGCCCGGCAGAAACGCACGATGGTCGGCTCACTGATGCCGACGCTGTGGGCCAGGTCGGCCATGGAACTGTGCATCACGGCCGCAGGGTCAAGCAGCACGTGGTCGGCGACCTTGAGCTCCGACTTGCGTAACAGGTGACGTGACTGGGCGATGTGTTGCAGCAGATTCAAGGGGCTGGACTCTTCTTATGGGCAAGGATGTAGCACGCTTGTAGTTATACTACATGAATTGGCTTTTTGCCTGCTCAATGCGTAACTCCATGTCCCCATATCAGGCGCGATGGGGTGCATGTAGCCCTTAAAGCGGATTGCCCTGTTCGCGCAACAGCCCGGCCAGACGCTCGGCCTCCACCGGACGGCTGATCAGATAGCCCTGCACTTCATCGCAGTGCTCGGTGCGTAGAAAATCCAGCTGCTCGGATCGCTCGACCCCTTCGGCCACCACTTTCAACGACAGCCCATGCGCCATGGCGATGATCGCCCGGGTGATAGCCGTATCTTCACTGCCCTGACCCAGCCCGCGAATGAACGCCTGGTCGATCTTCACGTAATCCACCGGGATGCGCTTGAGGTAACTCAGTGACGAATAGCCGGTGCCGAAATCATCGATCGCCAGTTTCACCCCCAGATCACGCAGTTGCTGGAAGGTCGCGATGATGTGTTCGACGCTGTCGAGCAACTGGCTTTCGGTGAGTTCCAGCTCGAGGTAGTGCGGCGCCAGACCGGTTTCTTCCAGCACCTGACGCACCAGGCTGACCAGTTTGCCCTGACGCAGTTGATGCACCGACAGGTTCACCGATACGCGAATCGGCGCCAGCCCCTGCCGCTGCCATTCGCACGCCTGCCAACAGGCTTGGCGCAACACGAATTCGCCGATCGGCCCGATCAATCCGGTTTCCTCGGCCAGACCGATGAAATCCCCCGGCGGCACCCGACCCATGGTCGGATGATCCCAGCGCACCAGCGCTTCTGCCGCATTCAGACGTCCGGTCTGCAGGCACAGCTTCGGTTGGTAGAACACCTTGAGCTGTTTGTCCTCGATGGCTTTGCGCAGTTGGTTTTCCAACTGCAAGCGCTCAAGGGTGCTGGCCTGCAGGCTGTCGGTGTAGAACTGGAAATTGTTGCCGCCCAGATGCTTGGCGTGTTGCATGGCCATGTTCGACTGACTGACCAGCGCGGAAATCTCCCGGGCGTTGTCCGGCAGCATGCTGATGCCCATCGAGGCACTGACCACCAGCTCATGCCCTTCGACTGTCAGTGGCAGGCGCAGCTTGCTCGACAGCCGCGTGGCGACCCGCGCCAGGCTCGACAGGTTGCCGTAGGCATCGAACAACACGGCAAATTCGTCACCCGACAGTCGGGCGATGGTGTCAGCCTCCGGCAACGCGTTGACCAGGCGCCGAGCCATTTTCTGCAGCAACTGATCCGCCACCTCGTGACCGAGGCTGTCGTTGAGCAACTTGAAACGATCCAGATTGATGTGCAGCAACGCCAGGCTACGTCGTCCGCCCTGACGCACGCGCTGATGGGCTTCGTGCAAGCGCTCGCGGAACAGCGAGCGGTTGGCCAGCCCGGTGAGTTCATCGTAGTGGGTCAAGTAGCGCATGCGTTCTTCGGATTCGCGCCGCGCTGAAAGATCGGCGAAGAAGCCGACGATATGACTGACATTTCCCCGACTGTCGCGCACCGCGTTGAGCTGCAGCCACTGCGGATACAGCTCGCCGTTCTTACGGGTCTCGACCAGCTCGCCCTGCCAGCTGCCGTGCTGCTCCAGCGCGTGGCGGATCGAGACATAGTGCCGCCGCGCATCACGGCTGCACGGCAGTTCGACGACATTGCGCCCGAGCATGTCTTCAATGTCATAACCGGTGACCCGGCTGAACGCCTGATTGATCGCGATCAACGCATAGTTCGGGTCGAGAATGACGATGCCTTCGCTGGCAGCTTCAAACACCGTGGCTGCCAGCCGCTGTTGTTCTTCGAGACTTTTGCTGACGCTGATGTCGCGCCGGGTGCCGACCATGCGGATCACCCGCCCGCTGTCACTGCGCTCCACGGCCCGGCCGCGATCCTCGATCCACACCCAATGGCCGTCGCCGTGACGCACGCGGTATTCGATCTGATAGTCCTCGGTGCGGCCCTTCAGGTGCTCGATCAGCGCCTGCTTGAGCGGCGGCACATCCTCGGGGTGCAGGCGTGGTTTAAGGTCGCGCAGGATCGCCGTGACGTATTCCGGCGCGAGGCCGAACAATTCCTGGATCTGCGTGTGGTGGACTTCGTCGGTTTGCAGGTTCCAGTCCCACAGCCCCAGTTCGCTGGCCTTCAATGCCAGGGCCAGCCGTGCTTCGCTTTTGCTCAGCGCCTGGTTGGCCACGTCCAGTTCGCGGCTGCGCTGCGCCACCCGGTCTTCCAGCTCGACCTGCGCCTCGCGCAATGCACTTTCGGCACAGCGCCGTTGCTCGACCTCTTTGCCCAGCGCCTGATTGAGCTGCTCGCTGCAGCTCTGGGCCTGCTGTAAATGCTCGATCAGGTGCTGATTCTGAAAGCGCCGCAACAACCCGCGATCAATCAACCGGTTGACCTGCCACGCCACCACGCTCAGCGAGCCGAGCAGGATCAGGCCCAGCCAGCCCCAGCCACGCGCCTGCTCGTCACCGCCCCAGAACAGATAACCGATCGCCGGCAGCAGACACGGCAAGGTAAAAGACAGAAACGCCGGCAGGCTGACGGCGTAGGCAACACTGGCCGACAGCGTCGCGGCGCCGATCAGGCCGAACACCCAGGCTTGCTGCATGAAGTTGTCAGCGGGCACCAGCGCGATGCCGGCGCCGGCCAGGGTCAGGCCGGTCATGGTCGAGCCGAGCAGGAACATGCGGAACCAGATCGGGTGGGCCTGACGGTCGGGAATCGCCGAATCGAACGCGGCGACCTGAATTACCCGCAGCGCCACCAGCGACAACAACCAGACCAGCCAGATGCTGACCACGAAATAGCGCTGCGGACTCCAGAGCAAACCGGCGCAGACCAGACCATTGAGTAACATGAACAACGTGGGCAGCAGCGAGCCCTGATACAGCAGGCGCGTGCGTTCAACCGCCATTTCGGTGGCGTAATGCTTGCGGATGACCCGGGGTTCCACAGAGGGGCCCGACAGGTCTGAGCTGAGGGTCTTTTGCAATGTTTTTGTTCTTATAAGAGTGAGCATGGGCCCGAAACGTGGACGGAGCATACACAAGCCGACCCCGTTGCCAAACTGCTCCAGATCACAAATTGCAGGAAACGTTTGCCCGCCCGATCACCGGCAAAACCCGCAAAGCGAGACGGGCCGACGCCTGTAGCCAGTGACCGACCGGTCGTCATCGGCAGCACTTTCATCGGCTAATGCAAAGCTCGGTTTGCCCGGGCCTGCGGCGCACCCTAGAATGCCCCGATGCGCGATGATCTCTCCCTTCTGCTGAACTCTCTCAACGATGCCCAACGCCAGGCCGTAGCAGCCCCCGTTGGCCGTCAGTTGGTCCTGGCCGGTGCCGGCTCTGGTAAAACCCGAGTGCTGGTGCACCGTATCGCCTGGTTGATCCAGGTCGAAAACGCCTCGCCCCACTCCATTCTGTCGGTGACCTTCACCAACAAGGCCGCTGCCGAGATGCGTCACCGCATCGAGCAGTTGCTGGGTATCAACCCGGCCGGCATGTGGGTCGGCACCTTCCACGGCCTGGCGCACCGCTTGCTGCGGGCGCACTGGCAGGAAGCGGGCCTGAGCCAGACCTTCCAGATTCTCGACAGCGACGACCAGCAACGCTTGGTCAAGCGGGTGATCCGCGAGCTGGGGCTGGACGAACAACGCTGGCCGGCCCGTCAGGCCCAGTGGTTCATCAACGGGCAGAAAGACGAAGGTCTGCGTCCGCAACACATTCAGGCCAGCGGCGATTTGTACCTGGCGACCATGCGCGGCATCTATGAGGCCTACGAGGCTGCCTGCCAGCGCGCCGGCGTCATCGATTTCTCCGAACTGCTGCTGCGCGCCCTCGACCTGTGGCGCGATCACCCCGGCCTGCTGGCGCATTATCAGAAGCGCTTCCGGCACATTCTGGTGGACGAGTTCCAGGACACCAACGCCGTGCAGTACGCCTGGTTGCGTCTGCTCGGCAAGGGCGGCGACAGCCTGATGGTGGTCGGCGACGACGATCAGTCGATCTACGGCTGGCGCGGCGCGAAAATCGAGAACATTCATCAGTATTCGTCCGACTTCCCGGATTCGGTGACCATTCGTCTGGAGCAGAACTACCGCTCCACCGCCGGCATCCTCAAGGCCGCCAATGCCCTGATCGCCAACAACACCGGGCGTCTGGGCAAAGAGCTGTGGACCGACGGTGGCGACGGCGAAGCAATCAACCTGTATGCCGCGTTCAACGAACACGATGAAGCGCGCTATGTTGTCGAAACCATCGAAAGTGCGCTGAAAACCGGCCTAGCCCGCAGCGATATCGCGATTCTCTACCGCTCCAACGCCCAATCGCGCGTTTTGGAAGAAGCGTTGCTGCGTGAGCGTATTCCGTACCGCATCTATGGCGGCCAGCGCTTCTTCGAGCGCGCAGAAATCAAGAACGCCATGGCCTACCTGCGTCTGCTCGAAGGTCGCGGCAACGATGCCGCGCTGGAACGGGTGATCAACGTGCCGGCCCGTGGCATTGGCGAAAAAACCGTCGAAGCGATCCGCGACCATGCACGCCACAGCGATGTGTCGATGTGGGAAGCGATGCGCCAGCTGGTCGCCAATAAAGGCCTGACCGGTCGCGCCGCTGGTGCGCTGGGTGCGTTTATCGAACTGATCGAGAACCTCGCCGCCAAGTGCATGGAGATGCCGCTGCACCTGATGACCCAGACTGTCATCGAGCAATCGGGGCTGATCGCTTATCACGAAGCGGAAAAAGGCGAGAAAGGCCAGGCCCGGGTGGAAAACCTTGAGGAACTGGTCAGCGCCGCGCGCAACTTCGAGAACACCGAAGAAGACGAAGAGCTGTCGCCACTGGCGGCGTTCCTCGGCCACGCTTCGCTGGAAGCCGGTGATACCCAGGCCGACGAGCACGAAGACAGCATTCAGCTGATGACCCTGCACAGCGCCAAAGGTCTGGAATTCCCTTACGTGTTCCTGGTGGGCATGGAAGAAGGCCTGTTCCCGCACAAGATGAGCCTGGAAGAACCGGGTCGCCTTGAAGAAGAACGCCGTCTGGCCTACGTCGGCATCACCCGGGCCATGCAGAATCTGGTGATGACCTATGCTGAAACCCGACGCCTGTACGGCAGCGAAACCTACAACAAGGTCTCGCGTTTCGTCCGTGAAGTGCCGAAAGGCTTGATTCAGGAAGTACGTCTGTCGAACAGCGTCAGCCGACCGTTCGGCGGCAACCAGTCGATGAGCGGCAGCAACCTGTTCAGTGGCAGCGAGATTCCGGAAACCGGCTTCAGCCTCGGACAGGCGGTGCGTCACTCGGTCTTCGGCGACGGTGTGATCCTGAACTTCGAGGGTGCCGGCGCGCAGGCGCGGGTGCAGGTGAATTTCAGTGAAGGCAGCAAGTGGCTGATGCTCGGGTACGCGAAGCTGGAAGCGATCTGACGCCGGTTTCGCTTTTCTGTGGGAGCGAGCCTGCTCGCGAATGACATAACCGTGGTTGATCTGATAACCGCAGTGTGGCTTTCGCGAGCCGGCTCGCTCCCACATGGTCGGCGTTGGATGATCTAACAAGGACATATCCATGGGCTCGGGCTTCTTTTCTTCGTGGACATTCTGGGCCCTGCTCTCGGCGACTTTCGCCGCGCTGACGGCGATCTTCGCCAAAGTCGGCATCGAAAACGTCAATTCCGACTTCGCCACCCTGCTGCGCACCATCGTGGTCCTGGTCAGTCTGGCCTTGATTTTGTACGCCACGGGCCAATATCAGTCCTTGGGATCGATTTCCGCCAGGAGCTACCTGTTCCTGCTGTTGTCCGGTCTGGGTACCGGCGCGTCTTGGCTGTGCTATTTCCGCGCATTGAAAGTCGGCCCGGCTTCTCTGGTTGCGCCCGTGGACAAGCTCAGCGTGGTGCTGGTGGCGGTGCTCGGCGTGATCCTGTTGGGCGAGAAACTCGACCTGCGCCAATGGGGCGGCATCGGCCTGATCACAGCCGGTGTGGTGATGCTGGCGTTTCGTCGCTAAGCCATTTCTTGCTGAACCTATCCCATTTTCCTACAGACAAAAGTACATGGCCTTATTGCCTCGACCGAGCTGAACGTAACCTGTCAGGCAAAAGCCCGAAACACTCTCTCGCTAGCCAGTAACACTTCAGCTGTGCAACATGGCGCGCGTGTCTCCACAAACGGGAATTCCCTTTATGAAACGTTTTCTTAGCATCGCCATGGCGTTGTGCATCGGCCTGACGATGAGCCTCGACGCCAACGCCAAGCGCTTCGGTGGTGGCAAAAGCGCCGGCGCTGCGCCGACGCACCAGACCAGCCAGATGGCTCCTTCTTCCCCAGGCATGGGCGGCGCAGCAGCGACCGCAGGTGCTGCCGGCGCTGCCGGTGCCGCTGCCAAGGCGGGCGGCGCTTCGAAATGGCTCGGCCCGCTGGCCGGTATCGCCGCCGGTGGCCTGCTCGCGTCCATGTTCATGGGCGGCGGCTTCCAGGGCATGCAGATCTTCGACATCCTGATCATGGCCGTGATCGCGTTCGTGATCTTCCGCTTCATCGCCGCCCGTCGACGCAAGCAGCAGGAGCACCTGGCTCCGGCCGGCGCGCCGATGCAGCGTGAAGTGTTCGAGCAGAAGCCTGCTGCCATGGGCTCGATCTTCGGTGGTTCGGCTGCTCCGGTTGCCGCTCGTCCGGTAATCAACGCGCCAGCCTGGTTCAACGAACAGAACTTCCTCGCCGCTGCGCGCAGCCACTTCCAGTCGCTGCAGCAGCACTGGGACGCCAACGAAATGGACAAGATCGCCGAGTTCGTGACCCCGCAAATGCTCGAGTTCCTCAAGCGTGAGCGTGCGGACCTGGGCGACGGCTTCCAGTCGACCTACATCGACAACCTGCAAGTGCAGCTGGACGGCGTGGATGATCGTGCCGACAAGACCATCGCCACCCTGACCTTCAGCGGCGTGTCGAAGACTTCGCGCTTCGACCAGGGCGAAGTGTTCAGCGAAAGCTGGAACATGGAACGTCCGCAGGGCGAGAACCAGCCTTGGCTGGTCGCGGGTATCCGCCAGAACGGCTGATCCCTCTGCACTGCGCATGCGGTAATAAAACCCCAGCCTCGGCTGGGGTTTTCTATTTCACGGTTGCATCTATAGCGAGCTACTGTATAAACCGGCCCATATAAACCGCGCCATTCAAGCAAGAGGATCCCGGACGTGGAAGAAATCATCGAACAACTGCGCGAAGCCAACGAACCCGTACCGGTTCCCCTGGAATTGCCTGACGAAGACCAGTTGGTGGAGATCGAAGAAGAACTCTTCATCAACATCCCGTTCGTCTTCAAAGAGTTTCTGCTGACTGTCAGCGACGTGGTTTACGGCAGCCTCGAGCCGGTGACCGTCACCGACCCGCAATCGCACACCTACCTGCCGGATGTCGCGGCCAATGCGTGGGACATCGGCGTACCGCGTGACCTGATCCCGATCTGCCAGGATGGCGACAACTACTACTGCGTCGAAGAAGACGGCACGGTGGTGCTGTGGTCCGGCGAAGAAGAGCTGATCACCGAAGAATCCTGGGAATCGGTGTGGCACTGGGCGCGGGACGTCTGGCTGGAAAGCTGATCCGCCCAGCGCCCCGGGTGGTCAATGCCCCGACGACTCCTTGTGGTTGTCGAGGGTCTCCAGCAAGGCCACCTGCATCCGCGTGTGCACGCGGATGAACCAGCGCCAGAGCAGCGCCGCCACGGCGGCCGCGACCACGGCGATCAGCACCAGCAACTTGTTGGTCGGCAGAATACTGGCCGACAAGGCTGCCAACAGCAGGAAAATCACCAGCAGCGAGAGGATCGGGATCACTTCGGAGATCACCCGGCGCACTCGCTGCGTGTGCCGCCCGGCCATCTCCGGCTTCACGCCCATCTCCGCCAGCAACATCGACAGCGCCTTGAGCTTGCGATACGCCGCGATCAGAAACGGCAACGACAGCAACAGCGCCCCGCCCCAGATCAGTGCTTTCTGCCAGCTCGGATCGCCGATCCAGTCCTGCATCCACACCGACAGCCGACCGGCAAAGAACGCACCGCTGAAGAAAATCGCGATCACCAGCGCCAGGTTGACCCCGACCTGCAACAGGATCCGCCGAATCATCGCCGCCAGCATCGCGCCCTCGCCTTGCGGCTGGATGCTGCGCAGCCATTCGCCATACATCCCTAACACCCGCCCCAGGCGCTTGGGCACGGCGGCAGAGAGCTTGATCGACAATGGATCGGCCGCACGGATCAGGTACGGCGTCAGCAGGGTGGTGATCACCGATACCGCCACCGCCACCGGGTACAGGAAGTTGCTGGTGACCTGCAGCGTCATTCCGAGCGCAGCGATGATGAAGGAAAATTCGCCAATCTGTGACAGCCCCATCCCTACGCGCAGTGAGGTGCGTCCGTCATTGCCGGCGATAAAGGCACCGAGGCCGCAGGACAACATCTTGCCGAGCACCACGGCCACGGTGATAACGGCAATCGGCCACGCGTATTGCAGCAGGATCATCGGATCGAGCATCAACCCGATAGCGACGAAAAAGATCGCACTGAACAAGTCGCGCACCGGCTCGATCAAGCGCTCGATTTTCAGCAGTTGCCGCGATTCAGCCATGATCGCGCCGATCAGGAAAGCGCCAAGCACCATGCTGTATTCGAGCTTGACCACCAGCAGGCAGAAGCCGAAACACAGGCCGAGCACGGTGATCAGCAGCATCTCGTTGCTTTCGAATTTGGCGACATACGCCAGCAGGCGCGGCACCAACAGAATGCCGACCACCAGCGCGACGATCATGAACAACGACAGCTTGCCGACCGTGGAAAACACTTCGCCCGAACTGACCGTACCGCTGACGGCGATGCTCGACAGCAAGGCGATGATGCCGATGCCGAGGATATCCTCGACGATCAGCACACCGAAGATCAGTTGGGCAAAGCGCTCGTTCTTCATCTTCAGGTCGTTGAGCGCCTTGACGATGATGGTGGTCGAGGAGATTGCCAGGATCGCGCCGAGGAACAGCGAGTCCATGGTGTTCCAGTCGAACCAGCGGCCAATCTCGTAGCCGATCCAGATCATCAGCACGATCTCGAGGAACGCCGCGATAAACGCCGTGGCGCCGACCTTGAACAACTTGCGCAGGCTGAACTCCAGCCCAAGGCAGAACATCAGGAAGATCACCCCCAGCTCGGCGAGGGTCTTGATGGTTTCTTCGTCGTGGATCAGGCCGAACGGCGGGGTGTGCGGGCCGATGATGAAACCGGCGACGATGTAACCGAGTACCACCGGCTGCTTGAAGCGGTGAAACAGCACGGTGACCACACCTGCGACCAACATGATCACTGCCAGGTCCTGAATAAAGCTGATGGCATGCATGGTGTGGGCTCCTTGTATGACGTGACCCGCCGTCAGACATCAGAAAGGTCTGAGCAAGCAGGGTAAAAAATCCGCTTTTTGTGTGGGAATTGGCCTTGGGCAGGGCCTTTTGCAGGTTAACACCGCGACTTGCGGCTGGAAGGCGGTGCAATATAAGGAAACAGATCGATCCCGGCGTGACGGCAGCCAGTCGCCTGGCGTCCCGATAACGGTGCTTTTGAAAAAGCGACCAGGCACCCGCAGAGGTGCTTCCAGCCACCCCAGCCTTGATCCGTGAGAACGTTATGGAACCCGGAAACGCCCAACTGTCGATGACGGTACTGATGACCCCCGACATGGCCAACTTCTCTGGCAATGTCCACGGCGGTACCCTGCTCAAATACCTCGACGAAGTGGCCTACGCCTGCGCGAGCCGCTATGCCGGCCGCTACGTGGTGACGCTGTCGGTGGATCAGGTGATTTTCCGCGAGCCGATCCATGTCGGTGAACTGGTGACCTTCCTGGCGTCGGTCAACTACACCGGCAACACCTCGATGGAAGTCGGCATCAAAGTGGTGACCGAAAACATCCGCGAGCGCTCGGTGCGCCATACCAACAGCTGCTTCTTCACCATGGTCGCGGTGGATGACCAGCGCAAACCGGCCGCCGTGCCGCCGCTGCAACCGCAGAACAGCGAAGACAAGCGCCGCTACATGCAGGCCCAGCAACGCCGGCAGATTCGTCAGGAGCTGGAGAAGCGTTATCAGGAGATCAAGGGCGACGCTTAAAGCAAAAGATCGCCGCCTTCGGCAGCGCCTACAAGGGAACTTATAACCCTGCAGGAGCTGCCGGAAGCTGCGATCTTTTGAACGATAATGCGATTACAGACTGATCGCCGTCGCCTCGAACTTCACCCGCGGATGCGCAATCCGGTCCTGCGCCCGCACCAGTTGCAGCTCATAACTGGCACACGCCTGGGTCTCCAGCAGCACTTCATGCACCGCCGCTGCGGTGAACTCGAACGCCGCCACCAGACTGTCACCCAGCAGCACCCGCGCCAGGAACAGGCCGGACGTCAGATCGCCCACGCCCACCGGCTGACGCGGAAACGCCAGCAGCGGACGGCGCAGGTGCCAGCTTTCATCGGCGGTCACCAACAACATCTCGAAACCCTCCGCCGGCTTGCCCGGATAATCCAGATGCTTGACCAACACCGCTTTCGGGCCGCGCGCCAGCAGCGCCCGGGCCATCGCCAGGCAGTCGAACAGCGACTGCGGCTTGCGTCCGGAGAAACTGTCCAGTTCCAGCTGGTTCGGGCACATGATGTCCGCCACCGCCGCCGCCTCTTCCAGCAAGAAGTCGCTGACTTCGGCCGGCACACTGCAGCCTTTTTCCGGATGGCCCATCACCGGATCGCACAGGTACAAGGCCTTTGGATTGACTGCCTTGATGCGCTCGACGCCACTGAGAATCGCCCGGCCCTGCGCCGCGCTACCCAGATAACCGGAAAGCACTGCGTCGCAGTTGCCCAGCTCGCCGATGGCAGCAATGCCTTCGACCAGCTCGGGAATCTGGTGCGGCGCCAGCACCTCACCGGCCCATTGCCCGTACTGGGTGTGATTGGAAAACTGCACGGTGTTGAGCGGCCAGACGTTCACCCCGACCCGCTGCATCGGAAAAACCGCGGCGCTGTTGCCGGCGTGGCCGAAGACCACATGGGACTGAATGGCGAGCAGATGAGGCGTACGTTTCATTCGGGTTATTCCGTAAAACGATTGAAATTCAAGCCGCGCAGTATGCGACGAAACACAGCCTGTACGACAGACCGGCGACGCAGTTAAGCTGGGCTTATCTTTTGGAGTTTCCTGTTGATGCTGACCCTTGAAAACATCTTCGTGCTGATGCTGTTCGCCGCTGCCGGTGCGTGGCTATGGCACAACCACGGCTTGCGCGAACGGGCACTGGAGCGGGTCAAGCAGCATTGCATCAACGTCGGCGTCGAGCTGCTGGACGGTAACGTCGCGTTGAAAAAAATCGGCTTGATCAAGGATGCCAGCGGTCGGCGGCGTCTGGCCCGGGTCTACAACTTCGAGTTCACCGTGACCGGCGAAACCCGGCACAACGGCACCATCACCCAGTTTGGCGCGCACAGTGCGCAGATCGAACTGGCGCCCTACCCGGCCCCGTTCGACGAGACGCCGCCGGTGGTCGAAGTCAGTCGCCCACGGGCCGAAGTGATCGAGTTGAGCCAGTGGCGCCAGGAACACAACAAGTGGAAGCCATAAACTAATCCGCTTGAACCCGGCATTGCGCCAGGCCTGCCTGCAAATCATCGACATTCTGCGGATCGGTGAAGATCAGCTCGATACGTGAATCCCTGCGCCATTCGCTGAGCTGCCAATGGAGCCCGGCGTTATCCAGAGCGTTGGCCGAAACCCAGCCCTCGGCGCTGTGGATAACCAGTTTGGCCCGCCGCCAATTCAGCGCTCGCAGCCATTCGCTCACGCGCTGCGTATCGAACGTCTGGCCCGGGTGCCAACGCCAGCCGATGCTCCAGCCACCCTCCTGCGCCTGATTCAGGCAAATCGGCACGGCCGGGTCACTCCAGAGTGCCGGGATTGACCCCGCCCCCTTGGGCTCGACAAAGTTATCCACACCCGCTACCGCTTGCGCCGCCACACCTGGCAACTCGCGCAAAGGCAATTGCGCTTGTAGCGTCCAAATCAACCTGACCGGTGGCAGGCGCTTGGCGATGGCCTGCCGCACCGCCTCATCCAGACTTTCGGCCTTGTTCAGCAACAGCAGACCGGCACTGGCCAGAGCGTCCTGCTGAGCGGCCGGCAAAGACTTCCCGGCAGCAAGCGCCTGGGCGTCCAGCACCAACACACAAGGCTGTACCGCGAGTACACCCAGCCATGGTGCTTCACTCAACTGCTTGAGCAACTGCGCCGGATGGCCCAAACCGGACGGCTCGATGAACAGCCGATCCGGCCGGGCTTTACGCAATAAACGGCCGAGGCCGATCTGGAACGGTGCACCATTGACGCAACACAAGCAGCCCCCGGCGACCTCGCCCAGTGCGATACCATCGCTGTCGCGGGTCAGCAGTGCGGCGTCGAGGCCGATCTGGCCGAATTCGTTGATCAGCACCGCCCAGCGCTCGCCTTCAGGCCGTTGCGCCATGAGCTGGCGAATCAGGCTGGTCTTGCCGGCGCCCAAAGGGCCGGCGATCACATGAGTAGGAATGTTCTGCAACATGGCTAGGCGTTTCTGAGGGGATTGGACATGCGTTGGATGGGATGGTCGTTGCTGTGGATGCTGCTGTCGAGCGAAGCCTTGGCTCAAGCCTGCGTTGTGCACAGCCAGGGCGAGCGGCTCGACGTCAAAGTCTGCCAGCAGAACCGCAATATTCCCGAGAAACTGTTCAGCGATGGCTTCTGCAAACCGACCCTGGCCGGGCAGAACGTCGATGTGCAGTATGCCGATCAATGCCCAAGCGGCGCGTTCGGCGTGTGCAGTAACGCGCAAGTTGCCAATATGCCCTATCGCCAGGATATCCACTATTACGGGGTCGCCTCCGACACGGCGTATTTGCGGCCGTATTGCGAAGGCCAGAGCCAGGGCAAGTGGCTCAAGCCTTGAGCCTTGAGCCGTCAGCCGAGCCAGTCGAGGGTCAGCAGCAGGCGTCGTTCGCCCGCTGCCGGTTGCGGAGAACGATGAATCAGGCCGAAGCCTTCGTTGCCGTGCCACTTCTCGCCTTTCAATAGCGCCACGTCACCGCTCTGCAGTTGCTGGACGTTCGCCATGTCCCGTGGTTCGGCGTTTGCCTGACCCAATTGCTCGCGATCCATCACCCCTTCCTTGAGCCACTGACTGCCGATCCCGCCGTAGGTTGTGATCAAGCGCACCGGCACATGATCGACATGAAAACGCGGGCACATGGCCTTATCCAGTACGCGCAGACGCAGGCCAACGCGGCGCGCGCCCAGCAGGCAAGCGAAGGCACTGACCAGCCATTGCAGATCGGCGATAAAGCCTTCGTAGCCTTCCAGATCACGAAACCCGGCAGCCAGTGCGCCGAGGTCGGGATCGGCGTCTTCATCCGGCAATTCGATGCAGAGCGATTCCGCCAGGGGATCATTGAGCGACAGCAGTAACTCTGCGAAATCAGCGATGTGCAACGGCAGTTGGCGCTGCCACACCGCGAGGTTGACGTCGTCCTCAAGGATTCGCGTCAGCGTTTTCGGCGTCCCCCCCTGATGCTGATGGCGCACGCGGTTTTGCTTCAGTGTGAGCGCAAGCATCAGGCAGCCTCATCGTGCCAAGGGCCGAAGGGGTCCGGCAGCGTGCGCCAACTCTCAACGCCGGCAGCCATTTCCGCATCCGTCAGCAAGCAGGCGTCGAGCTCGGCAGTGAGCTGTAGGAAATCGATGTTCTGACCAATGAACACCAGTTCCTGACGGCAATCTCCGACGCTCGGTGTCCAGTTTTTCATGATCGCTGCCGTACTTTCCTGATCCTGCGGCCATTGGTCTTTCGGGACGAAACGCCACCAGCGCCCAGCGAAACCGTGGCGCATCAGGCCGCCAGCCTGCGACCAGCTGCCCGCCTCCGTGGCCTTGCTGGCGAGCCAGAAGAAGCCTTTGGAGCGCAGCAATTTGCCGTTCGTCCATGGACGGTCGATGAAGTGGTAGAAGCGCTGCGGGTGGAACGGTCGGCGTGCGCGGTAAGCCGTGGAAGCAATGCCGTACTCGGTAGTTTCCGGCACATGTTCACCGCGCAACTCCTGCAGCCACCCCGGAGCCTGAGCGGCCTTGTCGAAATCGAAACGGCCTGTGTTGAGGATTTTCTGCAGCGGCACTTCGCCCATCACCATCGGAATGATTTCCGCTTGGGCATTGAGGCGCTTGAGGATTGCTGTCAGCTCGTCACGGTCCTGGCGGCTGATAAGGTCGATCTTGCTGATCAGCAGGACGTCGGCGAACTCGATTTGCTCGATCAACAGGTCGGTAATCGAGCGTTCGTCTTCCTCTCCCAAAGTCTCTCCCCGGGAAGCGAGGCTCTCGGCCGCCTGGTAGTCGAGGAGGAAGTTCATCCCATCGACTACCGTCACCATGGTGTCGAGGCGCGCTACGTCAGCGAGGCTCTGGCCCTGCTCATCGCGGAAGGTGAATGTTTCCGCGACCGGCAGCGGTTCGGAAATGCCGGTGGATTCGATGAGCAAGTAATCGAAACGGCCTTCGCGGGCGAGTTTGCTCACTTCTTCCAGCAGGTCTTCGCGTAACGTACAGCAGATACAGCCGTTGCTCATCTCCACCAGTTTTTCTTCAGCACGGTTCAGGCTGACATCGCGCTGAACTTCGCTGCCATCAATATTGATTTCGCTCATATCGTTAACGATGACCGCGACGCGCAAGCCCTCTCGATTACGTAGTACGTAATTCAAAAGTGTACTTTTTCCGGCACCGAGAAAGCCCGAAAGAACGGTCACGGGAAGTGGCGATGACATTGGATAATCCTCTTCAGGGAGTGGCCGATGGGCGTTTACGCCGGGTATTGGCGTAACGCACCGCGTTCTTAGGCTTCAAAACAGTATTGTCGCGGAAGCAGACGCTAGAAATCGGCGAGGGCAGCAGGCTCAATTCAATTTAATGTTATAGTATAACAATATGAATAAGCTAGCCCCGCCCTTGCCCAAGCCGATAAAGAGCCGGAAGCTGCATGCATGCAGCCATCGAGAACCGTGATGAAAATTGCCCTTAAATGCTCGTTGTTGAGCCTTGCATTGCTCTCGGGTGCCGACGCCTGGGGACAAACGCCAACGCTCGCCCACTGCACACGCAGCGCCAATCTGCTGGCCTGCGTCGACGCTCAAGGCAATGCCTACAGCGTGAACACCGTGGGCAGCACGATTTACCTGCGGGGCTTTGAAAAGGATGGCAAACGTTACTGGGCGCAGACCAATAGCCGTTTCGGCCAACTGACATTCTTCACCGGGATCGCCTCTGACGGTGAAGCCTGGGTTGGCTACACCCGTCGAGTCGGCTGGACGACGATCAATCGCTTTTCCAGCTCGGGAGGCAGCAGTGCGAAGTTCACCTGCAGCCGCATCACTGGCTGCTAAACCTGTGTCTTTTGCTGTTCCTGCTGCCAGGCGATATAGCTGTCGATCGGCGGATTCTTCTGAAAATAGCGCTGCAATCCTTCAAATAATCCATTGGCGATAGCCTGCTGGTGCCGAGCGGTGACCAGTCGCTGGCTGTCACGTGCATTGGAGATGAAGCCGGTTTCCACCAGAATCGACGGCACATCCGGCGACTTCAACACGGCAAATCCCGCCTGCTCCACGCGCTTCTGATGCAGCGTGGTAATGCCTTCCAAACTACCGAGTATGTTGCTGCCAAGTTGCAGGCTGGCGGCGATGGTGGCGTTCATCGACATATCGAGAATCACGCCGGCGAGCATCGGGTCCTTGTCCTTGAGATTGAGCAGGCTGGTCGCGCCGAGCAGATCCGCGCCGTTCTCGCGCTGCGCCATAAAGCGCGCGGTCGCTGACGTCGCGCCGCCTTCGGACAGGCAATACACCGATGCGCCTGACGCCGTCAGACGCGGTGCCGCATCGGCATGCACAGAGATAAACATGTCGGCTTTGTGCTGACGGGCGATATCCACACGCTTGCGAAGGGGCACGAAAAAGTCGTCGTTGCGCACCAGCTTCACGTCGAACCCCTTCTCCCTTTTCAGGCGTTTGGCGAGCAATCGTGCGATGGACAACACCACATCTTTTTCCCGCTCACCCTTGGCACCGACCGCGCCGGGGTCCTTACCGCCATGTCCTGGGTCGACTACGACAACGATGTCGCGTTTGGCGTGAGCCTTACTAGAAGGTGTTTCACGTGGAACCATTGCCGTATTTGAGGCCTGTTTGGCATTCACCAGATCCAGCACCAAGCGGTGGCCTTGGCCATCCTGAGGCGCCAACAAAAAGCTGTTCAATAGCACTGGATTGTTCAGATCGAGAACGATCCGCGTATCACCCTGACCAAAATGTCCGGAGCGGATGGAGCGAATTGCCGTATCCGCCAACACCAACTGACTGAAGTTACCGCTCAAACTCGCCCCGGAGAGATCAATGATCAAGCGCTCCGGCGCACTCAGAGCAAAGGTTTTGTAACGCACCGGACCGCTCAAATCGAAGACCAATCGCAGCCTTTCATCCGAACGCCAGAGTCGCGCATTACGTACTTGGGTAGCCGAAACACTGAACGGCAAAGCGAAAGCTGCGCTGGCCAGGAACAAATTGAGCAAGTGGCGTCTGTGCATATGAAGACCCGTTCATGAAAAAGGCATCGTGATTTGAATTGTTATAATGTAACATTAAATTCAATCAACACGATGGTCCTGAACATGAATTCGCTGACACTTCCGGATATCGCCGCTCAAGCCGCTCGCCAAGCACTACCGCTTGAGTGGGTGGGAATGCGCGAAATCGCTTTGCCCGTTTTATTGGAGGGACAACGCCTGAGCGCCAAGGCTGACGCGGGCGTCAGTCTCGATGATGGCGAGGCACGCGGCATTCACATGTCACGGTTGTATCTGGCCTTGGCGACACTTGAGCAGCAGAACCTTTCTCCGTGGGTTTTGCGTCAGGTACTGGATGATTTCCTGGAAAGCCACGATGGTTTATCCAGCAATGCCTACCTGAATATCCATAGCGAAGTGCTACTGAAAAGACCCGCGTTGGTCAGTCCGCTGGCCGGGTGGAAAAGCTATCCAGTGAGCATTTCTGCAAGCCTGAAAAACAAAGTGTTCCACGTGGAACTGAAAATCGAAGTGCCCTACTCCTCAACTTGCCCATGTTCAGCGGCATTAGCGCGGCAGTTGATCCAGCAGCAATTCATCGATGACTTTGCCAACAAACCACTGCAGCACGCCGAGGTTCTGGCCTGGCTTGGATCAAGTCACGGCATCGTCGCCACTCCGCACAGCCAACGCAGCACCGCACAATTGCACATGCACCTGGATGAGTTCATCGACGAACTGCCCCTGAGCGTGATCATCAACGACGCCGAAGCTGCGCTCGGCACTGCCGTCCAAACCGCAGTGAAGCGCGCCGATGAACAAGCCTTCGCACTGGCCAATGGGCAAAATCTGATGTTCTGCGAAGATGCCGTCCGCCGACTTAACCTGGCCCTGCGCCGCTCTCCCGGTGTCAGCGGATTCCACCTGCGGGTGATTCACGCCGAAAGCCTGCACGCCCACGATGCCGTCGCCGAGAGTCATTGGCACCGGGAGCTCGCATGATCCGCTGCCATACCCTGAGCTGGGGCGCCCCGGGACAACCGCTGACGGCACCACTGACCATCGCGCTGGACAGCGGCAGCCTGACCGCCATCATCGGCGCCAACGGCTGCGGTAAAAGCAGCCTGCTGAAAGTCATCGCCGGATTGCAGAAACCGTTATCCGGAAAAGTTGCCTTAGGGGTTCCACGCCAAGGGGGCCTGTCGTTCCTGCCGCAACAGCAACACCTCGACCGGCAGTTCCCCATCAGCCTGCAAGAGCTGGTGGCCGCCGGTTTCTGGGGCCGAAGATTGTCGACACAACTGCGCGCGCAACGCCTCGCCAATGCACTCGATCACTGGCACCTGAGCGGCCTCGAGAAGCGCCCGCTGATGGCCCTCTCCGGTGGCGAACTGCAACGCGCGTTGCTCGCCCGTTTGAGTCTGGCTGACGCGCCATTACTGCTCCTCGACGAACCCCACGCCGCGCTTGATGAGCTGGGCCAGCAACTACTGTGGCAACACATCCACGCCTGGCACGCCGAAGGCCGAACAGTGCTGATGGTCTGCCACGACCTCGCCGCCGTCCGCCAACACATCCCGCAGACGTTGTTGATCAAAGACCGTGAGTGCGCGTTTGGCGCCAGCGCTGATCTGATCCAGCAAACGCCCCATACACAGGTGGCCTGATGCTCACCGTCGCCCACCTCTGGCAACCGTTCAGTGAGTTCGTGTTCATGCGCCGAGCGCTGCTCGGCGGATTGGTATTGGCCTGCAGCACAGCGCCACTTGGCGTGTTTCTGATCCTGCGGCGCATGAGCCTGATCGGTGACGCCGTCGCCCACGGCATTCTTCCCGGCGCAGCATTGGGCTTCTGGTTTGCCGGTCTGAGTCTGCCCGCGTTAACCCTCGGAGGTCTCGGCGCCGGCCTGAGCATGGCCGGACTGGCTGCCTGGATCACCCGGCGAACAGGCTTGCGCGAAGACGCCAGTCTCGCCGCGATCTACCCGATCTCTCTCGCCAGCGGCGTGCTGATTCTCGGCATCGCCGGCAAACGCCTCGACCTGCTGCACCTGTTGTTCGGCTCGGCACTGGCGGTCGACGGCCCGACCCTTCACGGCATGTTATGGGTCTCGGCCTTCAGCCTGATCGCCATGGCGGTGATCTACAAACCACTGCTGCTCGACACCCTCGACCCTTTATTCCTGCAAACCGTCAGTCGTCTCGGCCCTCTCGCGCACGGCGTGTTCCTGACCCTCGTGGTGCTCAATCTGGTGATCGGCTTCCAGGCCATCGGTGCATTGATGGTGGTCGGCCTGATGATGTTGCCAGCCGCTGCTGCCCGTTTCTGGAGCCGACGTCTGCCGGCGCTGATCGCCATTGCGGCGCTCATCGGCTGCCTGTCGGTGTGGCTCGGCTTGCTGCTGTCGTTCGACTACTCGCTGCCCAGCGGCCCGGCCATCGTTCTTGTCGCCGGTTTCGCCTACTTGCTGTCCGTGGTGTTCGGACCGGTCCACAGTCTGCTGCGCCGCCCACCTTCGCTCACATCCCAATGAGGTGTTTTCCGATGCGCGCTCTACTCGTGCTGTTCAGCTTGCTGCTGTCGATGTCGTTGTCGGCGGCGGAGAAATTGCCGGTGGTCACCAGCTTCAGCATCCTTGCCGACATGGTCCATCAGGTCGGCGGTGAGCATATCCAGATCACCAACATGGTCGGCCCGGACGCCGATGCGCACACCTATGAGCCGACACCGGACGATGCCAAAGCACTGCTCAAGGCCAAGTTGATCATCAAGAACGGCCTTGGTTTCGAACCATGGCTCGACCGCCTGGTGACCAGCACCGGCACCCAGGCTCCACTCATCAGTGCCAGCCACGGTGTGATTCCGCGCTCGCTCGATGAAGACGGCGAAACCATTCCCGACCCGCACGCCTGGCACAACCTGGCCAACACTGAGTTGTACATCGCCAACATCACCAAGGCGCTGATTGCTGCCGACCCGGCGAACAAGGCCGACTACCAACGCAACAGTCAGGTCTACCTGAAACAGATCTATGCTCTGCTCGCCGAAGCCAAAGCCAAGCTCGGTTCACTACCGCCGGGCAATCGCAAGATCGTCACCAGCCACGATGCCTTTGGTTATCTCGGTCAGGCCTACGGCATTGACTTCATGGCGCCCCAAGGCCTGTCCACCGAGCGTGAACCTTCGGCCGCCGAAGTCGCCGCACTGATCACGCAGATCCGTCAGGCCAAGGTCAAAGCGGTGTTCATGGAAAACATCAAGGACGCGCGCCTGCTCAAGCAGATCGCCGATGAGAGCGGCGCGCACATCGGCGGCACGTTGTACTCCGATGCCCTCGCCGCCAGTGGTCCGGCCAGTACCTTTGCCGGGCTGTTCGAATACAACCTCAACACCCTTTACAACGCGCTGAGCCAACCATGATCCGCAAGAATCCTTCAGGCGATCTGCCGCAAATTGCCGAGTCGGCCTACGTCGATAAAACCGCGATCATCTGCGGCAAGGTGGTCATCGGCGAGAACGTGTTCGTCGGTCCCTATGCCGTGATTCGCGCGGATGAGGTGGACGCCTCCGGTGCTATGGAGCCGATCACCATCGGCGCCAATTCGAACATCCAGGACGGCGTGGTGATCCACTCCAAATCCGGCGCCGCCGTGACCATCGGCGAATTCACCTCGATCGCTCACCGTTCGATCGTGCATGGCCCTTGCGTGGTCGGCGACCGGGTGTTTATCGGCTTCAACAGTGTGCTGTTCAATTGCGTGGTCGGTGACGGCTGCGTGGTGCGGCATAACTCGGTGGTTGATGGCCGCGATTTGCCGGACGCGTTCTACGTGCCCTCCACCACCCGCATCGGTCCCAACACCGACCTCTCGCAGTTCCCGCCGGTGAGTGTCAGTGCTTCGGAGTTTTCCGAAGACGTGGCACGCACCAATGTCGATCTGGTGCGCGGCTACAAAGCCTTGCAGAACGAGTTCTGAACCATGAGCAGCGTGCTGATTCGTAACGCCAGACTGGTCAACGAAGGGCGCGAGTACGACGGCGATCTGCTGGTCAGCAACGGTCGTATCGTCAAGATCGCGCGCAGCATCGATGGCGAAAACGCCCAGGTGGAAATCGACGCCCGTGGCCGGTGGCTGTTGCCGGGCATGATTGACGACCAGGTGCATTTTCGCGAGCCGGGCGCGCCGGCCAAGGGCAGCATTCACACCGAGTCTCGAGCGGCGGTGGCGGGTGGCATCACCAGTTTCATGGACATGCCCAATACCCAACCGGCCACACTCACCCTCGAAGCGCTGGCCGATAAAAAGCGCCGGGCGGCGATCAACTCCGTGGCCAACTATGGTTTCCACTTCGGTGTCAGTCAGGACAACCTCGACACCGTCGCCGCACTCAACCCCTGCGAAGTGGCCGGGGTCAAAGTGTTCATGGGCGCCTCCACCGGCAACCTGCTGGTGGATGATCCGCAGATTCTCGAGCGCCTGTTCGCCGAGGTGCCGACGATACTGTTGGCCCATTGCGAACACACGCCGAGCATCGAGGCCAACGCTGCCCGTCTGCGCGAGCAACTGGGCGAACACCTGCCGGCGAATATTCATGCGCTGGTGCGCGATGCCGAGGCGTGCTACCGCTCTTCATCACTGGCCGTAGAACTGGCGAAACGGCATGGCACCCGCCTGCATGTCTTGCACCTCACCACCGCCCGCGAGTTGGCGTTGTTCGAGGACAAGCCGCTCGCACAAAAATACATCACGGCCGAAGTCTGCCTGCATCATCTGCTGTTCGATGACCGCGACTATCCAGCCCTCGGCAACCTGATCAAATGCAACCCTGCGATCAAGACCCAGACCGACCGGGACGCGCTCCGTCAGGCCTTGTTGAGCAATCGACTGGATGTGATCGGCAGCGATCACGCTCCGCACACCTGGGCGGAAAAGCAGCGACCATATGCCGAGGCGCCCTCCGGTTTGCCGCTGGTGCAACAGGCGTTGCCAGCGCTGTTGGAACTGGTGGCCGATGGCGTGCTGCCAATCACCACACTGGTGGCGAAGACCAGCCATCGCGTGGCGGATCTGTTTGCGATTCCGGATCGGGGTTATTTGCGTGAAGGCTATTGGGCAGATCTGGTGCTGGTGGAGCCAGCGGCGCTGGAAGTGTCTCGGCAACCGATCCTGTCACAGTGCGGCTGGACGCCGTTTGCTCACAAGACGTTCCGATATCGGGTGAATACGACACTGGTGTCGGGACAGATTGCCTGGGATGGCGGGCAGGTGAATGAGGGGTGTCAGGGCTTGCCGTTGCGGTTCATGCGCTGATCAGCAAGACGCTTTCGCGAGCAGGCTCGCCCCACATTGGAAATACATTCCAACGGTGGCAGCGAGCCTGCTCGCGAAGCTTCAAGCTCTTGGCTTAACCGTGCCGCAATCCTGACCCAACCACACCGCGCGGGTTTCCAGGCTGCCTTTCTGGTTGATCCCGATGGCATTGAACGTACCATTGGCTACAGTGGTGAACTCACGATCACTGACGAAGGTGGCCACACCGGTGCCTTGCGCTTTCGGGCAACTGAAGCGGAATTTCCACTGGTTGCCGGTGCGCTCGGTGATCTGCTGTTTGCAGCCCGATTGCGGATCGGCCAGCGGGATATCGTTGGTCGCGACCTGCTGCGGCGTCAGGCAGGCACGGATGCCCTTGCCGCCGATGTTGATCCCGTTCTTCTCCAGCGCTGCCCGCTGCTGCGGGGTCATCTGGCCTTGCAGTTGGCCGAGGATCGATTGCACATCCATCGGCTGGTCATCGACCTTGACGTTGCTCGAAGTCATTTCCCACAAACCCGGCTGCAGCATTTGCGCCTGCGCAACCACCGGCATTGCCAAACCCAGGCCCAGCGCCAAACCCAGCAGACGAACGTTCATCGAAAAACTCCTGATCAGTAGTGGCCGTTAGACGTCGGCCAAAGGCTTCGGTTCATGGGCCAATTAAATAGCGACAATCGCGCCGGAACATGGTCTGTTACGCATTGAATCTTCAGGAGCAAGGCTGCCCCATGGATTATTTTGGACCGCACATTTTCGGTTATCTGATTGCCCTGATACACAGCCTCGGCTTGATCGCCGCTATCCACGCGGTGCTGACCGTACGCACCGCGCAAGGCTCGATCGCCTGGGCATTGTCGCTCATTTTCATCCCCTACCTGACACTCATCCCTTACCTGGTCTTTGGCCGCAGCACGTTCGACGGTTACATCAAGGCGCGGCGTCAGGCCAACGAACAGATGCGCCAGGCGATTTCCGAATTGAACTGGCGGCCGTGGGTCGAAGAAGCCCTCACCGCCCGCGCTTCGAATGCCTACGCCTCGCTGCGCGCCATGCCCAAGCTGGGGCGCATGCCGTGTCTGGCGAACAACGAAGTGCAATTGCTGGTGAATGGTCAAGCGACCTTCGCGGCTATTTTCCAGGCCATCGAGCAGGCGCGTGAAGCCGTGCTGATTCAGTTCTTCATCATCCATGACGACCGCCTCGGTCAAAGCCTGCGCGATCTGCTGCTGAAAAAAGCTGCCGAAGGCGTAGCGATTCATCTGCTCTACGACCGTATCGGCAGCCACGCCCTGCCCCACAGCTACGTACAGGCGCTGCGCGATGGCGGTGTCGAGGTCAAAGCCTTCGCCACGCGCGGCGGATGGCTCAATCGCTTCCAGGTGAATTTCCGCAATCACCGCAAAATCGTCGTGGTCGATGGTGTGCTTGGATTTGTCGGCGGGCACAACGTCGGTGATGAATACCTGGGCGAAAAACCGCCACTGGCACCATGGCGCGATACCCATGTCCAGGTGCGTGGTCCGGTGGTGGCCTGCATGCAGGAGTCGTTTGCCGAGGACTGGTTCTGGGCTGCCCGCACGTTGCCACCGCTGATCCTGCCGGATGTCTACCCGGAAGATGGCGTGCTCTGCCAATTGCTGGCGAGCGGCCCGGCGGATGCCTACGAAACCTGTTCACTGTTCTTCGTCGAAGCCATCCACGCGGCGACGGAACGGGTGTGGATCACCAGCCCGTATTTCATTCCCGATGAGGCAGTATTCGCCGCGTTGCGCCTGGCGGTGCTGCGCGGCGTCGATGTGCGCCTGCTGCTGCCCTCGCGTCCCGATCATCGCATCGTCTACGCCGCCTCCAGCCTCTACGCGTTCGAAGCGGTGCGCGCCGGGGTACGAGTGTTCCGCTACGAACCGGGGTTCTTGCATCAGAAAGTGGTGTTGATCGACAGCGAGATCAGTGCCATCGGCAGCGCCAATCTGGACAACCGCTCGTTCCGGCTGAATTTCGAAGTGATGCTGCTGACCGTCGACAGCGAGTTCGCCGCCCACGTGGAACACATGCTCAACGAGGACTTCGAACAGGCTTACGAAGTCGCCAAAGAAGAAAGCCGGGAGATCCACCGCCTGCAACAGCTCGGTATGCGAATCGCCCGGCTTATTTCGCCGATTCTGTAGACGGCCCATCCCCCATCGCAAGGGGATGGGTTCGAGCCTCAAGGGTGGTAGATATCTTCGCGAGTCCAGGGCAGTTCATGGCTGCCATCGGGATGCGCCTTCACCGCCAGAATCTGGTGCAGGTTGATCCAGCCACGGGCGAACGCATAGGCACACCCGGCCAGATACAGCCGCCAGATACGCAACGCCTGATCGGGCACCAACTTAGCGGCAGCTTCGAGGTTGTCCTCCAGTCGCTCGCTCCAGTGGTCCAGCGTGCGCGCGTAATGCAGGCGCAGGCTTTCGACGTCGACAATCTCCAACCCTGCTTCGCTGATCTCGGCCGAGATCATCGCCAGGTGTGGCAGCTCACCGTTGGGAAATACGTATTTCTCGATGAAATCGCCAGCACCACGCCCCACCGGACGGCCATCGGTGTGTTTGGCGGTGATGCCGTGATTCATCACCAGACCGCCCTCCTTCACCGCACCGAACAGGACTTTGCAGTACTCGGCGAGGTTGGCGTGGCCGACGTGCTCAAACATGCCAACGCTGACCACCTTGTCGAAGCGCCCGTCCTGCGGCAGATCGCGATAGTCGAGCAGCTGCAGTTCGACCTGGTCTTCCAGGCCTTCGGCCTTGACCCGCTCCCGGGCCAGTTCCAGTTGTTCCTTGCTCAGGGTGATACCGAACACCTTGGCGCCGAATTCCCGCGCGGCAAAACGCGCCAGTCCCCCCCAACCACAGCCGACATCCAGCAGATAGTCGCCCGGTTGCAGGCGCAGCTTGCGACACAAGTGGCGGAATTTGGCTTGTTGCGCCTGTTCCAGGGTTTCGCTGCCGGTTTCGAAATACGCGCAGGAATACGCCATGTCGCTGTCCAGCCACAGCTGGTAGAACGCGTTGGACAGGTCGTAGTGGTAGGAAATGGCTTTGGCGTCGGTTTCCTTGTCGTGTACCGCACGCACTGGCTGGGTGTCTTCATCTTCATCGAGCAAGGCACTGCTCAATTCGTCGCAGACCCGGATGACCTCGCTGATCGAGCCCTCCAGTTCCAGCTTGCCCTCGACAAACGCCGCCCCCAGCGCGTCAAGGCTTGGATGGGTGAACTGGCTGACCATCGTCGGGTCCTTGACCACGATGGTGACACTGGGCGCCGGCCCGAGATTGAACTCATGGCCGTCCCAGAGTCGCAAGCGCAGCGGAAGCTGCAGATTCTGTAAGGCCGGTGGAAGTTGCGCGAGCATGGAATATCCCCCCTTGTTTCAGACGTCAGATCTGAGGGTAGACCATCCTTGAAAAATAGCAGGCTATCGATTTGATTGGCCGAGACTATCGTTCCAGACGCTCCAGCATGCCGTCATGCACCCACTGCTTTAACCAGGTTACAGCCTGAAGTGGCGCGCCCTCACCATAGATGACTGTTAACTCGGCGCACAGTTCGGCGAAATTCCAGCCTTCAATCAACAGGCCGTGCAGCGCGTTGGCCTCAGCCGGCTCCAGACTTCGGTAGTTGCACAGCAGATCACTGCGCCAGATCAGGCATACCTGCGGGACTTCAAGTGTCTCGCTGTGCGGAAAATCCGTTGCCTCCTTGAGCGAGCGCCACAGGGCCAGACTGTTGAATCGCTGCTCAAGCCACTGCAGCGACGGCGTCGGTTTGACCTTAAGAACGGGCCATTCCTGTGGAGAAAACGCCGCCATCGCCTCAATCGTCAACGGCGCACCGGGCGGCGCATCAAACGCCAGGGTAAACGCCCACTCAAGGGTGGCCAGTTCACTCAACGCGGCACTTTGCTCCGGCACCAAGTGCTCGCGGATAAATGTCTCGAAGCCCTGGCCGAGCCAGCGCAGGCTGTAGTGCTTCGATGGGTGCTGACGGATGTACGCCCCCGCGAGCGCGTCGAACTCTTCGTCCCCCAGCCAATGATGGATGGCCGTGAAGTCATTGCGCAGCACCTCCAGCAAACGCGCCTTGTAGGCGTTGTGATAGATCGCCAGCCCCGTGTCCACGTCCAGCGTCGGGCCGCCAATCAGACTGGCACTCAAGGATGGAGACGCTGCCATCGACTCCTCCAGCAGAAACGCCTCAAATGCCAATTGCCATTCGTTCAGGCGCATTGCTGTCTCCCGGCCAAAACGTGGTCGCCCAGTTCGCGGGCCCTGTGCAGTTCGTCGAGCAGCTCTGCGAACGGCGGGAAATGATCATCGCGTTCCAGCAGCGTGGCCACCGGCCCGAAGTGTTTCAGCGTGCGTTGATAAAGCGCCCAGACCGGATCGCTCACCGGATGATCGTGGGTGTCGATGACGTAGTCACCGTAGTCGCTATGCCCGGCCAGATGCAGTTGGCGCACCTTGTCCTTGGGCAAGCTCTGAATGAACGTCCACGGATCGAAGCCATGATTGCGTGAGCTGACGTAGACGTTATTCACGTCCAGCAGCAATTCGCAGCCGCTGACGTGACTCAGGGCCTGGAGAAATTCCCACTCAGTGAAGTCATCGGTGGCGGCGCGCACGTAACTGGACACGTTCTCCAGCACCAATGGCCGCTGCAAAACGTCCTGCACCTGCGCCACGCGCCCGGCGATGTAGGCAAGGCTTTCTTCGGTGTACGGAAGCGGCAACAGATCATGCAGCTGATGGGCGTTGCCACGGCTCCAGCACAGGTGATCGGAGATCCACGCCGGTTTGACCCGTTCGGCCAGTTGCTTGAGCTGTTTGAGATAGTCCGCATCGAGGACATGCGGCCCACCGATGGACAGGGACACGCCATGCATCACTACCGGGTAGCGTTCGGCGATGGCGTCGAGGAAGTACAAGGCTTTGCCGCCCTGCACCATGAAATTTTCCGAGACCACTTCGAACCAGTCCACGTCTGGCGACTGTTCGAGGATCTGTTGGTAATAGGCGCTGCGCAAACCCAGGCCATAACCCAGGAAAGGAACAGAAGCTGACATGCCAGGACTCCTTTGCAAAGTGGCCGCAGCGGCATCACCCGCTGCGGCAGCACTCACAGGTGGCTTACTCGCCGACCTTGCCACCGGCTTTTTCACAAGCCGACTGAGTCATGGCCTTGAAGCCCTGGCCTTTGCAGGAGCCCATGCCTTTGCACGCGTGGTCCTTGGTCTTGCAGTCGTTCTGGCCTTTGCAGGCGTTGACGCCGTAGCAGTGAACCTGGGCATCGGCCGCCATGGCGTTGGTGGCGACACCGGCAAACATTGTGGCGGCGGCCAAAGCGAGAGCGGCACCAGCAGCAGCGGATTTGATAGTCATTTTTTACATCCTCGGTAAGCGTCAGGGGTGTCGGCTGGAAGGTTGTTCAGTCCCGACATAGCACTAGAGAGGGCTGCCCCGACGGCGTTACAGAGGTGCGAAAAATATTTTCAGTGATCGTCCTTGAGCTTGAGCAGCGGCTCCTGAAACCGCAGCAACCGTCCGGCATTGCCCAGCACCAGCAGCGTGCTGAGGTTATGCAGCAACGCGGCAATCATCGCCCCCGCCGCGCCGAGCCAGCCGAAGGCTGCGAACACCACGATCGCCAGCGTCCAGCCCAGACCGATGATCACGTTGACCTGCAAGGTCCGGCGGCACTGACGACTGAGCCGCACACAGGTGCCGAGGCGACGCAGGTCGCTGCCGATCAGCACAATGTCCGCCGAGGCCAGCGCAATGTCAGCACCGCCGGCGCCCATGGCGACGCCGACCACTCCGGCCTTGAGCGCCAGCGAATCATTGATGCCATCGCCCACCACCATCGGCCGGAAACCATTGTCGATTTCCTTGAGCACGCGGTTGAGTTTGTCCTCGGGCAGCGCCTGCGCTTCCAGCTCTTGCAGGCCCACTTCCCGGGCCAGGGTCTGCGCGACACTCTGGCGGTCACCAGTCAGCAGCAACTGCCGACCCAGGCCGAGTTCGCGCAACTCAGCGAGGGCAAAGCGCGCTTCCGGTTTGACGCTGTCGGCCAGTAACAGCCAGGCGACAAACTCACCGTTCAAGGCCAAGCCGGCGATCGGCCCGTCATGTACGGGAACGGGCGTGGTGACAATGCCCAGTTGCGCGAACAGCTCGGGACGCCCCAACGCCGCCTCGCCCTGCGCGGTCATGGCGACCACGCCCAGACCCTGGCGCTCATGCACATCGGTCAGTGGCAGACTCTGTTCCTGACTGACCAGCCCGGCCAGCGCACGGCTGACCGGGTGACTGCTGGCCGCGCCGAGGCTGGCGGCCAGCGTCATCACAGAAACCTGATCCAGACGCGGGCTGCTGATTGATTGCAAACGCAAGGTGCCGTAAGTCAGGGTGCCGGTCTTGTCGACCACCAGCGAGGTGAGATCGGCCAGTTCCTCAAGGAATGCTGAACTGCGAATCAAGATGCCGTGACGCGCCGCCACCGCCACGCCGGCAATCGCCGTGGCCGGTGCCGACAGCACCAAAGCGCAGGGACATGCCGCGACCAATACCGCGAGCATGGCTTGCGCGTCGTTGGTGACAAACCAGGTCACCGCCGCCAGCAACAACACCAGCACCATGTAGCTGCCGGCATAACGCTCCAGCAGCCGGGTGATCGGCGGCTTGGAGCGCTCGGCGTTTTGCATTAGCGCGATGACTTTGCCCAACGTCGATTGGTCGCCGGTGCGGGTCACTTCAATGCGCAACAAGCCGTCGAGGTTGATTGCCCCACCGAACACCGTCATGCCCGCCGCCGCTTCAACCGGGACCGACTCGCCGGTGATGGAGGCCGTGTCGAGGCTGGCCTGACCGGACAGCACCCGGCCATCCGCCGGCACCCGATCACCGGCGCGCACTTCGACCGTGTCACCCGGTTTGAGCGTGCCGTTATCGACTTCGATGATCGAACCGTCCGCCTGAATCTTGCGTGCGTGGCTGCGGGTCAATTGGCCAAGGGCGTGAATCGCCTCCTGCGAGCCGATCACGCTGCGCTCTTCCAGTACGTGGCCGAAGATCATGATGATCGGCAGCAGCGCGGCGGTTAGCAGATCGCCCGTCGCCCACGCGCCGAGCATCGCCAGGGCAATCAGTTGATCGGTGATGCCGTGCAGGCTCGGATAACGCAGGCTGTACCACGCCGAACGCATCACCGGCACTGCCACCAATAAGGAAGCAAAACCCAGCAGCAACTGGCTGACGCCGGTTTGTTCCGGCACCTGCCAACGCCAGATCAGGCCGAGTCCCAGCAAGCCCAGGGCGAGCATCGCCAGGGTCAATTGCCGTGCGGCGCGGCGCTGTTCGGCCGAGGACAACAGGCTCGGTGCAGCAGTGGTCGCAGTCATTTACTGGCTCCCTGAATGATCAGGCGGGAATCGTCTTTGGGATCGACCGTAGTCACCGAGCCGGCCTGGCCGAGGATCTTCGGCATGCGTTCGCGGTACAGCCGCAGGAGCATCTGCGGATCGGTGCCCTGTTGCTGAGCCTTGGCCAGGCTCAGGACCGTGGCGGTGTCGGCAGAGGCTTTCGCCAACCGTTCGCCGGCCTGCGCATGGGCCACTTGCAGGGTGCGGTCGGCTTGTTCGTTGGCAGTCTGGGTGAGTTTTTCCGCCTCGGTGCGCGCATTAGCGACGGCTTTGTCGGCTTGCTGACTGGCCGTCAGAACAGCATTGAAGGCGCTGACGGCCGGATCCGGCAGACTTGACTGAACGTCGACCCGCGCGACTTCGATGCCGATGCCCTGCCCGCCCGCCTTCAGCTCGGCCAAGCGTTGGTTGATGCCTTGCACCAGATCACCGCGCAGACGCTCGCGGCGCTCGGCCGCCTGATTATCGGCGCCGATCAGCTCCGGCCGGGCGACCAGAATCGTGTCCAGATCGCGCGCGGCAGTCAACGCCACCGCGCTGCGGGTGACCAACCGATCCAGCGCCGGCAGCACGTGATCACCCTGCAACACGAAGTCGTACGGATCGGTGACTTTGTAAAACACTCGCACATCCAGCTGCACCACACCGGCGTCGCCGGTCAGCAAATAACCGGAGCCCGCCAGTGCATCGCTCAGGGGTGTAGCGAAGGTCGCTACACGGTCGGCCTTGATCGCCTCACTGCTGCGCAGCAGATTTTCCACTCGGCGCTCAATGACACGATCCGCGGCCGGCAGCAAAACCACCTGTTCGAACGGCTGCGGCCAAGCGAGCAACAGACCGGCATTCTGGATGCGATCCAGCGCGCCAAAGTGCAAAACCACCGCCCGGTTCTGCGGGTCGATCTGCCGCACATTGGAGAGCGCCCACGCCAACGCGGCCAAAACCGTCACCGCGTACAAGGCGAAAAACGCCAGACGCCCGGCCTGAATCCACGGACTGCTCAACGAATGTGTTCCACGTGGAACTTCATCACTCATGGTTGCGATCCGGATTTGTTATCGACCGTGGGCGGACCATCCACCAGCACGCGGAATGGCGCGGCGTCGGTGCGCAGGATCAGTTTGGTGTCGGGCGTGACGATGGTGCCCAAGGTATCCAGAGAACGCAGCAGGTTGTACAGCTGTGGCGAACCGGCGTAGGCGCGGCCGTAAATCTGAGCGGCTTCAACCCGGGATTGCGCTTCGATGTCTGCAGCTTTCACCGTGGCATCGGCCTGCACGATCCGCGCATCGCGTTCGGCTGCCGAACGAATCTGCGCCGCCTCACGCTTGCCAATAGCCGTGCGTTCGGTGGCGATTGTTTCACGCTCGGCACGCATTCGATCGACCGTGGCCGTGAGTGTCACCGAGGGCAGTGTCAGCCGTTCGATGCCGACCTGCACTACGCGCACGCCGTAAGTGGCGAGCAGTTGCTGATCGATCTGCTTGCGCAACTGCGCTTCGAAATCGGCGATGCGCACCTGACTGGCGTAGGTGTTCACCAGATTCGCCAGGTCGAAACTGCTGGCGGTGGTTTCCAGCGCCGAGCCGACAAAGGTACGGATCTGCCGCGCGGCTTCGTCCGGCTGGTTTTGCACTGCGCGCATGAAACGCTGCACGTTGTCCGGGTCGCCCTGCACCTGCCACGCCACGTAGGCCTGAACGATGATGCGCAAACCGTCGCGGGTGCCGACATCCTGCAAGCCGCTGGAGGTGGTGCGCAGGCGCAGATCCACCGGGATCGCCGCTTCGAACGGCGCGGGCCAACGCCAGCTCAAACCGGGCTCAAGCAACACTCGCGACGGATTACCGAAACGGGTAATGACCGTGGCTTCGCCCGAGCGCACTTGCACCAGGCTCGCCGCTGCGATGGCAAACGCCACCAGCAACACCGCCCAGCCCATGCGCCGCCACGGAAAAGGGCCCGCCTCTTCCGGCGCACCGTGGTGGTGATGCCCATGATGATGGTGATGCCCGGCGTGGCCGTGATCGTGGCCGCTGTGGTCATGCGAATCGTGTGTGTGCGACTGGCTCAAGGGGCAACTCCTGGTTGAGCGGTGGTGCGCGCGGGCGTCGGGTCAGCCGGCAGCGTGAACGTACGCAGGTCGATGGTCGGCGCATTGCTGCTGCCGCCTAAACGGTGATCAAGCACCAGCAACTTGGCCTTGCTCAGGCCCTGGCTGAGCTGACTGAAATATTGCTCCAGCACGAACGCCTGGCCGGCGCTGGCATAGGCCTGTTGTTCCGCCTTAAACTTCAGATCCGCCGCCTGCGCCGTGGCGTTGACTTCACGCGCGCTGGCAGTGGCCTGATCCCGGGCAAGGCTGGCCTGCAACTGCGCCTGGTTATTGGCTTCAGCCGCCGCGCCGCGCTCGCGGGAGATCAACGCCTGCGCGCCGATCTGCGCCGCTTGCACGCTGTGATAAGCATTGGCGGCACCGGCAGGGGGATGAATCGCCTCGACCACAGTGGCGAGGATCTCCACACCGCTGTCGAGTTTCTGCAGATCGCCTTGCACCACGCGGCCGATTTCTTCACCCAGCCCTACCCTGTCCGCCCCCAACAGACCGTCGAGGGTGCGCGAGGCAAAATCGTGGACCAGAATCCGGCTCGCGGTGCTGCGAATCAGCGTCGGCACATCGGCATTGTTGTAGGTCGCGGCCAAAGCATCCTGGTCACCCAGGCCAATGCGATAGACGAAGCGCACGTCCATGTTGACGATCTGAAAGCTCTGCTGATCGCCACGGCTGCTGGCAATCACTTGGGATTTGTCGTTGACGTGGCTGGCATCCCACAGACGGTTGGCGCTCAGCGGTGCCGGACCTTCGGCGGGCTCGACTTGGGTCGGGGCAGGAGCATCGCCGACGCTGGTCGCCAACTCGTGCACCACGCCGTTCTCGACATTCAACACACGGCCCAGCGGCCACGGCAGACCGGCGTGCAGCCCGGGGCCGAAGACTTGCACCGGTTTGCCGAAACGCTCATAAATGCCGCGCCCCTGCAGCGGAACTTCGTGAATGCCGGTCAACACCCAGCCGACCGCAGCGACCAGCGCCAGCACCGGCAGAAAAGCCCGACGCATATAGCTGAAGGCCCAGATCTGGCGCAAATCGATACCGAAGCGGTTGTGCAATTCATGCTGCAACGCGAGCAACGGCTGAGGTGGCCATCGCAGCATGTCGGCGACAAAACTGCGCGCCAACAAGGTCGGTTCGAGCCGTTCGCGGTGCGGGCTGAATATCGACAGGACTGCGCGTAATAGCAACTCGATTGCGACCAATCCCGGCAAGATCCCGATCAATACCGCGAGCCGTACGGGCCACAACGAAGCCTCACTGGCAAATAACAGGCACAGCGCGCCGAGCACCAGACTGATGATCGCCACCCGCGCCAATTGCGCGAGGGGTCCGGCTTCCGGCCATTGCGTCGGGCTCTCCTGAGCCAATTGGCGCTCAAGCACCAACAAACCGAAGCCGAGCAGCAACATCAGCGCCGCGCCGACGCTGGCAGACAACCCGACCGCGCCGGCCGGCAACGCAAGGTTCCACACCTGATCGATGCTTAGCACCACCAACGCCGACCAACCGCCGAGCCACAAGGTAGCAGCGCCGATCTGCCCGAGCAGGTGCACTCCGCGCTGACTCAAACGCGCCAGCAGCCGTTCGTACCAGCCTTCAGGCGCTGCTGACTCCGGCTCCTCGGTCAGCGCCACCGGCGCCAGCGGGTGCATCACCCGTGCGCGCCACTGGGTGACCCACCACGCCGACTGCAGGCCGGCAACCAGCACCAGCAGCGCTGCGCTCAGATTGACCAGCAACGCCGGCCATAACGATTGCGCGGCAAACAGCCCGACAAAAAACGCCAGGACCCACCCCGCCCCGGCCAATCCGCCGAGACCTATAGCCAGTCGGCGCAAGCGGCGCCCCTGCGTGGCCGCTTGTTGAAAGCGCGGCAGCCCGGTCACTTGCGTGCCATCGACATCCAGATCGACTTGCATATCACCCCAAAGCCATTGATTCAGCGGTCTGATCGTTACGATATAACGAAAACCGTGAAATATTCGTACACAAATACGCTTATCTAAAGATGCACAACCTGTCGCTTGCCTGAAGCCTTGACCGAAATGTCCGGAAACGCACATATTACGTACGTAATTTTATGCCTGACTAATTTCAGCGATCCGCATCCCCAACGAGGAGCAAGAGCATGAGTCACTACGATGTGGTCATTCTGGGCGGCGGGCCCGGTGGTTATAACGCGGCGATCCGCGCCGGCCAGTTGGGCCTGAAGGCGGCGTGCGTGGAAGGTCGCGCCACCCTCGGCGGCACCTGCCTGAACGTCGGCTGCATGCCGTCCAAAGCCTTGCTGCACGCCTCGGAGCTGTACGACGCGGCCATGGGTGCGGAATTCGCCAACCTCGGCATCGAGGTCAAACCCACGCTCAACCTCGCGCAAATGATGAAACAGAAAGACGAGAGCGTGAGCGGCCTGACCAAAGGCATCGAGTTTCTGTTTCGCAAGAACAAGGTCGACTGGATCAAGGGCTGGGGCCATATCGACGGCCCGGGCAAAGTCACGGTAACCGATGAGCAAGGCAACCAGACCGAGCTGAGCGCCAGGGACATCATCATCGCCACCGGCTCCGAACCCACGCCCCTGCCCGGCGTCGAGATCGACAACCAACGCATTCTCGACTCCACGGGTGCGCTGTCGCTGAGTGAAGTGCCCAAGCATCTGGTGGTGATTGGCGCCGGGGTGATTGGCCTCGAGCTGGGTTCGGTATGGCGCCGCCTCGGCGCCCAGGTGACCGTGGTCGAATACCTCGACCGCATCTGCCCGGGCGTCGATGGCGAGGCCGGCAAGACCCTGCAGCGCTCGTTGAGCAAGCAAGGCATCAGCTTCAAACTGAGTTCGAAGGTCACCTGCGCCACCCCCTCGGCCAGCGGCGTGCAGCTCAGCGTCGAACCCGCCGCCGGTGGCAGCGCCGAATTGCTCGAAGCCGACTACGTGCTGGTCGCGATCGGCCGGCGCCCGTACACCCAGGGTCTGGGCCTGGAGAATGTCGGCCTGACCACCGACAAGCGCGGCATGCTCGCCAACCGCCAGCACCGCACCGAAGCAAACGGCGTCTGGGTGATCGGCGACGTGACTTCCGGGCCGATGCTCGCGCACAAGGCCGAAGACGAGGCGATGGCCTGTATCGAACAGATCGTCGGCAAGGCCGGCGAGGTCAATTACGATTTGATTCCCAACGTCATCTACACCCGGCCGGAGCTGGCCAGCGTCGGCAAGACCGAGGAGCAACTCAAGGCCGAAGGGCGAGCCTACAAAGTCGGCAAATTCCCGTTCACCGCCAACAGCCGGGCGAAGATCAACCACGAAACCGAAGGCTTCGCCAAAGTCCTCGCCGACGAACGCACCGACGAAATCCTCGGCGTGCACCTGGTCGGCCCGAGCGTCAGTGAAATGATCGGAGAATACTGCGTGGCCATGGAGTTCAGCGCGTCGGCCGAAGACATCGCGCTGACCTGCCACCCGCACCCAACGCGTTCGGAAGCGTTGCGCCAGGCGGCGATGAATGTCGAAGGGATGGCGACGCAGATGTAGATGGTCACCCAATCCCTGTGGGAGCTGGCTTGCCAGCTCCCACAGTTGACCGTGTTCCTGCTGGAGGACTGCGCTCAAATGCAGGAGCCAGCCTGCTCGCGATGAAGGCTACGCGGTCTACAGCGGAAGATGCCCCAACGGCAATGCCCCCGGGGTCTTCACCGTGTGAATCGCAAAATTGCTGCGAATGTCACTCACCCCCGGCAGCTTCAGCAAACAGCCGCTGAGAAAGCGGTCATACGCGCGCAGGTCCGGCACCACCACCTGCAACAGAAAGTCCGACTCCCCCGACACCAGAAATGCCGAGATCACTTCCGGCAGCGCCGTAACCGCTGCATAAAAGGCTTCGGCCTGTTCGTCGTTGTGCCGCTCGACCTTGACCCCGACAAACACCGTCAGTCCCAGCCCCACTTCGTCGCGATCCAGGTTGGCCTGATAGCCGCGAATCACCCCGGCCTCCTCCAGCATCCGCACCCGGCGCAGGCAGGGTGACGCCGACAACCCGATTTCGTCCGCCAGCTCGACGTTGCTCAGCCGGCCGTTGCGCTGCAAAGCGGCGAGAATCTTGCGGTCAAAGGCGTCGAGTTTCATGGTTGGCAGATCCTGATGGTCAAGGCGCGAAAAGAAAGCAGGTTATGCCAATTCCTAGTGCTTTTGAAGCTGACTACGCAAGCACCTGCCCCACGCTTGCGCCATAGAATCGGCTCACCGAATCGACCACGAAGGGGCTGCGACATGGCAAGTATCTGGCTGTTTTTTCTGGCATTGGCCGTGGTCTTCCTGTTGCCCGGCCCGGACATGATCCTGTTGCTGCAAACCGGTGCTCGTCAGGGTCGCGGCGCGGCGCTGGCGACCGCTATTGGCTTGGGGATCGCTCGCGGCTGTCACGTGGCGTTGGCGGCGTTGGGTCTGGCGGCGCTGTTCAAGGCAGCGCCGTGGACGTTTGATCTGGTGCGCCTGGCGGGCGCGGCGTATCTGCTGTGGATCGGCATTCAGTGCCTGCGCAGCACGCTGCTGCCGAACCTCAATGCAGCCCCTGACACCGACGCCCATGGACAGTGGCGCGAAGCGATTCGTCGCGGCTTGCTGACCAATCTGCTCAACCCCAAGGCGTTGCTGTTCTGCTCGGTGCTGCTGCCGCAATTCATCGTCAATGACGGCGCACCGGTGCTGACCCAATTTGCCACCCTCGGTGTGCTGCTGGTGGGCGTCGGGCTGCTGTTCGACAGCGCTTACGCCCTGGCCGGCGCGGCGCTGGGCCGTTGGTTGCAACACAATCCAACCGCGCAGCGCCTCCAGCAATGGCTGTTCGGCAGCCTGTTGATCGGCTTCGCCGTGCGCCTGACGTTTATCCAGCAGGCCTAGGGTTTGCGCGTCTTGCGTTGGCGACGGCTGATCAGCGCCAATGCAACGCCGACGCCCAGCACGATCGCGCCGATCTGCACCGGCCATTTGTAAGGTCGCAGGGCCGTACGAGCGGCATCGGTGACCTGAGTCACGTAACGCTTGTCGGCGCTTTCGAAATCCGGGTACGGGCACTGATTGCCGAAGTCCACCGCCCAAGGCACGTACGGGCCTTCGTTGACGTAACGTCGATACAGCGCGCTTTGCTCCTCCAGACTGCTATTGAAACCCGCGGCATTGCACAGCACCGCCGCAAACGCCTGGCTAGTGTGCGGCAAGTTGTCGGCGGCGCGACCGGCCAACGCGGTGGCGACAAAACGGTAGTGATAACGCTCGTCCGGCTGTGCCTGGCTGGCCTTCTGCCGCTGCACTTCGCCCTCGGCCACCAGCGGCCCGACTTTCAGCTCGGTGCTTTCCAGGCTGTAGTTACCGCCAAACGTGGCGTAATCCGGGGCCATCTCGTAACCGAGGATGTCCATGCCCCATTCACGCGCGGTCCACGCCGCGTTGTACAAGGCGCTGGCGCGTTTGGTCGGCCACCAGGCAGCGTCGGCCTTCATCCGCTGTTCACCGTAGAGCCGGGCCTTGTGCTGCAGATCGGGATTGTCGAAATAGCCGACCGCTTCCTCGTAATGCCCTTCGCGCAGCAAGCGCCGCCCCAACAGGTTACGCAGGCTGGCGGCAACCGGCAGCGGCACGTAGTTGTCGCGCTGCTGCTGGGTCAACGCCGGCGGCGCCGGCACGTTGTCATCGACATAGCGCTTGAGCTCATCGACCGTCAGCACGCGCTCGGCCACCGTCGCCGCGTCGAACCAATAGATGCTGTTGCTGCGATAAAGCTGCACGAACGCTTGCAGGTATTCGCCACGTTGCAGCGCGAGAATCGCGCTCTCGCCCTCGACCCGGCATTTGGGCTGCAGGGTTTCGAAGTCCCAGTCCGGAGTGCGCCGGTAGCCCCAGTCCTCGTTCTGCGGGAACGCCTGCGCGGCTTTGGCATAGGCCGCAGCGGCCGCATTTTTGTCGCCGTCACGCACCGCCAGTTTGGCCCGCAGCCACCACGCCAGTCCGCCGTCACCGGCATTTTCCAGAAAGGCCTTGGCGCTGGCGTAATCGCCCTGTTGGTAATTCATCGCCGCCAGTCGATCAGCGTTTTCCAGGCTGCCACGGGTGCTGTTCTGCAACAGCTTGATGAGTTTCTTCTCGTTCGGCGGCTGCTCGTCGAATGACCAGCCCATGCGACTGACCAACGAGGCGGTGACCAGTTGCTGCACCGCCTTGCGCTCCAGCAGCTTCGCCAATTCCGGTTCCGGCAGCTCGGCCAGTTCATTCATCAGCTGTTTCAGCGAGGTGTAACCCACGGCCGAGCCGTGCAGGTTCTGCGCTTCGTACAGTTCGATGGCGCCGCTCCAGTCGCCAGCAGTGCGCAGCACCCGTGCCTCTTCGCCGAGGCTGGCCACACCAAGCTCCAGCGGATCGCTCAAGCCATCGATGCTCATCTGTCGGGCCTGACGGAACGCCTCACGCGCCTGCTCCAGTGCTTCGATGACGTCGCCTGCCTCGGCACTCATGGCAAACCAGGTCCGGCCCAGGGAATATGCCGCCCAGGTGCTACGCAGTGAGCGCTGATCGGCCGGCAGCGCCAGCACCTTGTTGAAATACTCGACGGCCAGTTGATGGTCGCCCGTGGCAAAGGCTACCGCGCCGGCCACGTACAGGCGGATTTCCGCCGGCAGACTGGCGCCCTGCGCCTCGACCTGACGCGCATCGGTCAGGCCGCGCAGTTGCTTGACCAACGCTTGTTGCTCGGCGCTCAGACCGACCTGTTCGGCTTTTTCGCGAGCTGCAGCAGGCTCGCTTTCGTCGCCGTACAGGTCGTCAGGATTGTGCGTCGCCGCGGTGACGTGCTTCAGCCCGGCAATGGTTTTGCCCAAGCGACTGATCTCGAAGTTGAAGTTGCCCTCCGGCAGCTCAGCCAGGGTTTGCCCGCGATTGTCGAGCAGGCGCATCGGGAAGTCCGGGCCGCAGGCCAGCGCCGAACCCAGCGGCAGGCTGAGGCTCAGGCAGAGCAGATGGCGGGGCCAGTTACGGGTCAACATGCGAACCTCCTTGATCAATAAATGCACAGCGCGCCCAACCGATGGCGCGTTGTCCACCCGCCGGCAGACGACCGTCGCGCAGGCGGGTGAAGGTAAGCAGATCCGGGCTTTGTTGCAACGAGTAACCGGCAAGCGCATCGGCACCTTCACAGCCGCGCGCCTTGACGCGCAACTGCGCAGGCCAGGCCGCGTCGAGATTCCCCGGGTTGGCGAGGTGGATGTCGTAGAGGCCGTCGTGTTCGCTGAAGGTCAGGCCGAGCCGGCTACTTAACGCATCGCCGCGAGCCACGGCGCGCAACGTGGTCAGGCTCCAGGCCCGGCGGTCATTGGGCAGCGGCAGGCGAAACCAGATCAGCCCGGCCAGATGCGCCGGCGGATCGTCGCGCAGGGCTTTTGCAAGTTGGCTCAGTTGCAACGGATCGGCGAGCAGTTCCCGGCGCTGCCCATCGCGCTCGAGCGGCACTTCGCCCTCCACCACTGGCGCACCGCCGGTATCCGGCAGCAGCGCCACACCATAGGCCGGCAGCGCCAGATAGAACGGTCTGCTGCTGATTTTCCCCCAGTCGCTGGCCCAGCGCCGCGCCTGCCCGGGGTCGAACAACCCGCGTCGCGGATCGCTGACGGCATGCACCTGCAGCACGCTACTGTCGACCGTGGCCAGTAACGCCGGCAACTGTAGACTGCCGAGCCACGCCGGCAGCGCAGTGATGCTCAGCGCTACGTTGGCTGGCAATGCACGGCGCAGATGGGAGAGGAATTCGGCGTAAGCCGACAGACGTGCGTTCCCGGCGTCATGATCGATCTCGACGCCGCTCACGGTCAGCCCTTGCGCTTGCCAGTCAGCCAGCACCTGCAGAATCTGTGCGGTGACCTGCTGCTGATCGAGTGCCTTGAGCTGACCGTCGAGGCGAATCACCGCAATCAGAGGCCGGCCGTCATGCTTGAGCAACGGCGCATCGATACGCGCCCGATGCCAGCCGTCATTGGGGAACGCCTGCAAGGCCAGCACGCGCAAGGTCGAGAAATCGTCGCGACTGTCTTTCAGCGCAAGCTCATGGGCGGGTGTCCATTGGCGTTGCCAGACATAGAGTTGCTGATCGAGTGGCGCTGCGTCCTGGCGCTCACACGCGCAGAGCAACAACACAGCCAGCATGGCCGACAACCGGGCGATAACGCGCATACCTTGCAGATCCCTGAGACATCAGGCTGCAAGGTTACACAAAAGCACTCAGGGCTTGCGGGCAATGATCACCTGACTTTTCGCCACAACCGCATCCAGCGCCTGCTTGATCTGCGCGCCACGCGGCGAATCGAGCACCGCTTGCCAGGTGTCGGCCCAGTGGTTGAGCAACGGATGATCCGGATGGCTGAAATCGACCTTGGCTTCCCAGAACAGCAACATCCACATCGACCAGTAAAAACCGTACTGGCTGTGGCTGATGATCTCCAGGCCGGCGTCGCTGACCAGCGCCTTGAACTGCGCTTCGCTGATGATGCGAATGTGGTTGGGCTTCTGGAAATACTCCGGCGCCGCAATGTCCTTCTGCAGGTCTTCGGAACTGGGGTGCGGCACGCTCAGCAGGTACAGCGCCCCGGACTGGCCGACCCGTACCAGTTCGGCGAGGAACTGCGCCGGGTCGTCGACGTGTTCGATGACTTCGGTGGACACCACCCGGGTAGCGGTGCCGTCGGCAATCGGCAACGGGTTGCAGTCGGTGACGTGGCATTCGACGCTGCGCGCCGGGGTGTCGCTCAGGCGTTGGCGGGTGGCCTCGACCTTGGCGCCGTCGATATCGGCAATGATGATCTTCGCCCCGCGCATGCCGCAGAAGTGCACATTGCCGCCATCGCCACAGCCGACATCAAGCAAGGTGTCATCGGCCGTCACCGGGAAGCCCTTGAACAGCTCGTTGGTCTCCTGGTTGAACCAGCCGCTGAGCTTGGCATCGTAGAGGCCGAGCATGTACGGATCGACCTTGTCCGCCACCGGGGCGGCGGGCTGCGCGGGGGCCGGTGCAGGCGTCGCCGCCGTGAGTTTCTTCAATAGGCTCAGCATGAGGTGGCTCCGGGAGATGAAACGGCAGTTCGGGACGTATCAAGGCGCCGCACCAGGGCAGCCCCACGATTGCGCATCGGCATTTCGATAAAACGGTAGTTCAGCTCGCTGAGCAGCACGATCAGGCCGAAGGCGATCAGCAACGTCAGAATCGGGTGCCCGGCCGGGCTCGGCAGACCGGCAGCCTGCAGACGAAAGATCAGCTCACGCACCAGCAGATAGGCCGGGATGTGAATCAGGTAAATCCCGTAGGAACGACTGCCGATCCACGCCATCAGCCGCTGCACAGGGCCCGCCGGCAGCAGGTAATCGCGGTTGTACGAGGCGATCCACACCAGCAACGCGCCGAGCACGGCAATCGAACCGATGCGGTAAGGCGCGAAGGTGAAACGGTCGGTGGCCATGAAACTCATCAGCAGCGCCACGCCGATCAGCACGGACACGCCGGCCCACGGGCGCCGCAGAAACGTCGGCTGCCAGCGCGAGTAAGAAGGTTGCGCGCTCCACATCGCCAACAGCACGCCAAGCGCCAGCGCATCGGTGCGTACCACCATCAGCAACGGCGTGCGCAGGGTCAACAGTTGCACCGCGACCAGCGCCAGCAAGGCCCAGACCAGATGCTTGCGGCACAGCAGAATCAGCAACGGGAACAGCAGGTAAAACTGCTCCTCCAGGGCCAGGCTCCAGTAGACGAAACTGCTGCCGTACTCGTAATGAAAGAAACTGTCGGCAAAGCGGAAATTGGCGTACTGCAACACGCCCGCCAGCGTCGCCTGCAGGTTCGCGTGCAGGCTGCCAAAGGCGCCGGAGCGGTTGAGAAACACGCACGCCATCAGGATCAGCGCCAGCCACAACCAGGCCGAGGGCAGCAGCCTGAACACCCGCCGCAGCCAGAAATTGCGCGTCTGCTGCCAATATTCCTGACGCGTCGAGCAGCCTCGCAGCGCAGGAATCAGGCTGCGGGCGATGACAAACCCGGAGATTGCGAAAAACAGATCAACGCCCCACCACGGCTGCGCCCAGGCGTGGATTTTTTCTAGCAGCGGCACAGTGTCGGTGAACAGGCTGCCCTGCAGGTGATGGAACAACACCCCGAGGACAGCGATGGCGCGCAGCACCTCGATGTCCATGATCCGCTTGGCACTCATGGCTGCCCCCCGGCGCTGGTTTCAGTTGCCAGCGGCTTGCGCGCGATGATCACCTGGCTCTTGGGCATGAAGCGGTCGAGCATCTGCTTGATGGCCAGGCCGTCGGGCTGCGCCAGCAGGTCCTGCCAGGTACGCGCCCAGCTCTCCATCAGCGGCGGATACGGCGCCTGAATCCGGTCGCGCACCGCGCCCCCGAGGTCACGGCCGGCAGCGCGTTCGCTGGCCCAGAAAAAGATCATGCCCATCACCCAGAAGAACCCGCTGGCCTGTCGATGCTCGATCACCAGCCCGGCGTTCTCAACCAGTTCGGCAAAGCGCTGCTCGGTAAAAATCTGCACATGATTGGGCGTCTGGTAATAACTGGCCGGGGCGATGCCCTGCTGCAGGTGCTCACCCACCGGCGCCGGGACACTCAGCAGGTATTGCGCACCGGGGCGGCCCATGCGCACCAGTTCGGCCATGAACGGTTCCGGCTGATCGATGTGTTCCAGCACTTCCATGCACACCACTTTGCTGGCGCAACCGGCGGCCAGCGGCAATGGCAGACTGTTGCTGACCAGCCCCAGATTCGGCTTGGCGCTTTGTGCCTGAACCTGTCGGGCCAGATCGCGGACCTTGGCATGTTCGCTATCGGTAAATATCACCGAGGCGCCCTGCCGCACCGCGAACAGCGTCGCCACGCCTTCTCCGCAACCGACATCGAGCAAGGTGTCGTCAGCGGTGATCGCGAAGCCTTTGAGCAATTCGCCGCTGTCGGGCAAAAACCAGCCGTCGAGGATCGCGTCATGCAACCCCACGTCCCGTGGCGAAACCTGCACGGACGGTGCAGGTGCAGCAGGCAACGGTGCCGGGCGCAAGCGTGCGAGCAGGCGCCGAATCATGCGCCCGAGGCTTCCACGGACAACGACTTGAGCGCTGGCGCGCGCTGGGCAAAAAACGTCCGCAGCCGCTCCTCGGCGCTCGCCTGACTGCAGAATTTCTGCAGGTTGCGCACGGCATGTTCGGACATCTGCGCGTAGCGCTCGACGTCGTTTTTCGCCACCGCGTAACTGTCGCGGTACGCCGCGCACAGCGAGTCCCAATCGGTCATGTAGCGCAAGGTGCGATAGGCCGCCCGTGGGTCGTGAGGCCACGCCGTGAGTTCGTCGGTGGAATCGACGATGAACGCGTTGTCGCTGTCGACGTAGTCGGCCATCGCCGTGTTCAGCGGCGCAATCGCCGGTTTGCCACAGGACATGAACTCCATCAGCGGCAGGCACTGCCCTTCGCCGTAGGAACTGTTGACCACGTAACTGGTGGCCTGCACCAGCGCTTCGTAATCGGCGTCCGCCAGATACCCGTGGATCAGCACGATCCGGCACTGGTAGGACTGGTTCTTGTACAGGTGATGCAACATGTCGCTCAGGGCGTTGGCGATGTCATGGTGCGTGAGCTTCAGCACCAGGGTGGCATCGGCGACGTCACGGAACGTGGTGCAGAAGGCGCTGATCATGTCCTGCCAGTTCTTGCGCCCGTCGTAAGGGTTGAACACCGAGGTGTAGACCACGCCGTCCAGTTGCAACTGGCAGTCCTGTGGCGGCCCGGCAAACGATAGCGGCGTGCCTTCGCACAACCCTGGTGGACCGTAGGCGCGCAGGTCTACGCTGCGGCTGTCGAGCAACAGGCCGCGCAACTGCAACTGCACCGCTTCGACCACGGGTTGCTTGCGCAATTGCGCACCGCGGGCGGCGAAGCGATCCCACACCGGCGCGGGAATCGCGCAGATCGGATAGTCCGCGCCCATCACGTCGCAGACAGCGTCGACAGTAAAGCTCGAATGAGTAATCGCCATGCCGCAGGCGTTCAAGACCACGCGCCAGTCATGGCGTGGCTCGCCGTGCCAGCTCTCGGTGGGGATGGTGCTGAACTCCCAGGCAAAGACCGGGATCGTCGGGCAGGCGTAATGAATCGGTGTACGATGCGGCGGCGAGAACGACAGAAACACGCATGCCTCACCGCGACTCAGGCAATCGAAGTACAAGCGATCGACCAGTTCGTCCGGGTTGCTCACCTCAATGACTTGCCCCAGGCGTTCGAGCACGGGGCGAAATTCCTTGAGCACGAAGTAGTAGCTGTACTCGGGACGTCCGAGATTCTGCTGGATGTTGCTCTTGTTGGTTTCCGAATGAATGATGATCAGCATGATGCAGTCCCCGCCTCGGCGATCAGCTGTGGGGCTGCACTCGGCGTCAGCTGAAAAAATTGCGCCAGACGCTGTTGCACCGGGGCAAAGCTGCAGTACTCGCGCATGCGTTCATTGGCGGCCAGGGCCATGGCCTGATAGGCCGCCGGATCGTGCCTGGCCATGGCGTAACTGTCCTCGTAGGCCTTTTTCAACGAACCCCAGTCCGGTCGATGGCGCAGGGTGCGATAGAGGATCCGCACATCATCCGGCCAGATCGTCGGCTCACGACTGGATTTGACGATGAAGCCGACGCGCTCATCGATGTAGTCGTGCATCGCCGTATGGTCCGGCGCAATCACCGGACGGGCGCACGACATGAACTCCATCAGCGGCAGGCACAAACCTTCGCAACGGGATGCGTTGACGTAGAAACTGGCCGCACCGTAAAGCCTGGCGAACTCGTCGTCCTCCAGGTAACCGTGCATGACCACCACCCGACAGGCGAACGGCGACAGCTGCGATAACAAAGTGATCAGGTGCACGTAGTAAGTCGCCAGATCGTTCTGCGTCATCTTCAACACCAGCGTGGCGTCTTCGACGTCGCGCATGGCCCAGCAGAATGCGGTGATCAGGTGATGCCAGTTCTTGCGCCCGTCTTCAGGGTTGAACACGCTCACATACACCACGCCGCTGACCTCGGTCTGCACCGTGGCAGTGGTGTCCGGCAGGCTGGCCTGTGGATGCTCGGCTACCGCGGGTGCCTCGACATTGACGGCCGTCGGTATTGGCTCAGCTGCTGGCGTGCGCAATCGGAAGAGCTGTCGGCGGACCGCGACCGGGAGCAAGTCGCGAACGGCTTCGTGATACCACAGCAGCAGATTGTGCTTGAGCAAAAATAGCGGCCCCTGGTCACTCGGGGTCGAGGCGGCCCGATAACTTTCGCGCAAGTAGTGCTTGGTGATGAACGCACGTCGGCGCAAGGTCAGGGCCGGTGCCGCCTCAGGTTCGGGCTCTGGGTTTGGTCCGGCCGGCACAACGACGTCCGTCAGGTCCCGTGCTTCACATTCCTGCTCATTGTGAATGGGCGCAATCAGCCCATCGGCGGACAACCCGAGGGCACGGCTGTCGATGATGCAGCCCTTGATCTGCAGCAAGGCGCCCGGATTCACCGGCGCAGCAGGGTATTGCTGGCGCACCCCGGCAAAGCCTTCCCACAACGGCGTGGGCAATACCAGTACGGGGAAATCTTCACCCAGGGTCCGGCGAATGGCTTGCGCCGTGTGGCTGGACAAGGTGATCGCCCGACCATGGCGCGCGAGGATCCGGCTCCAGTCATGGTGGGCATCTTCTTCGCGAGGATCGACCGGGATCGAGTCGTACTCCCAAGCAATGACGCAAACCACGGGGCATTGCAGGTCAGTCGGGGTTTTGTGCGGAGGGGCAAACGAAAGAAAGAGGCAGTCCTGGCCAGCCAGTTGCAACTGCCGGTACAGCGGGTCGACTTCGGCCGCCGTCGACACCACGTGCACCTGCCCAAGGCTTTCCAGCACCGGACGATAGGCCTTGAGCACGAAGTAATAGCTGTATTCCGGACGGCCCAGACTCTGGCTGATGGAGCGGTCGTTGACGTCCGAATAAAGAATGAAATTCATGGCATCCCACGGTGAAACCACCATCCCGGCAGTTTCACGCTATGACGGCCAGGCGTCGGATCGAGTCGGGATCACCGCTGCTCGTCTTTCGTCATGGCGCTCGTCTTCGTTCTTGTTTTAGTGGCTGGTTTCACCCTGTTGCGCAACATCCCCAGTGAACCCGGGGAAATGGCGACGAGGGCCATTCTAAACACATCCGTCGCGAATCCGGGAACCGCCCGACGAGAATAAATCGGGCTACGCTGACGAGAACTGACCGGTCACGGTTTGCGCTGTTGAAATTGCTGTGCAATTGGCACAGATTGGTAACAAACAAATACAACAACGACTTCGCCCGCCGTCCTGTCGGCTTTTTCATCCGGCCTGACAGACTTCTCCTTAGAGCCTGTGGGAAAGTGGCGAAAGTTAAAGACCAAGGGGTCGCTGTTTGAAAAAACGTCTGTTCGTCACGGGTCTCAGTGGATTCGTGGGACAACATATCCAGTCGCGCCTGATTCGGCCCGACTCGACGTGGCAGCTGCTGTCTGCCGCCACGTCCTACGACCTCACGGCACCGGCGAGCCTCGTCGACCTGTGGCCACAATTGCCCGACGCGGTGATTCACCTGGCCGGCCAGACCTTCGTTCCCGAAGCCTTCCGTGATCCGGCCCGTACACTCGAGATCAATCTGCTCGGCACCCTCAATCTGTTGCAGGCCCTCAAGGCGCGCGGATTTCAGGGGACCTTTCTGTATGTCAGCTCCGGTGACGTCTATGGTCAGGTGGCCGAGAGCGCCCTGCCCATTACCGAGCAACAAGCGCCCTGCCCGCGCAATCCCTATGCGGTGAGCAAACTGTCGGCGGAATTCCTCAGCCTGCAATGGGGCCTCAGCGAAGGCTGGCCGGTGCTGGTGGCGCGGCCGTTCAACCACATTGGCAGCGGGCAGAAAGACAACTTTGTCATTGCCAGTGCTGCGCGCCAGATCAACCGCATCAAACAAGGCCTGCAAGCTCCGCAACTGGAAGTCGGCGACATCGACGTCACGCGCGATTTTCTCGATGTCGGCGATGTGATCTCGGCGTATTTCGCATTGCTGGAAAAAGGCACGCCGGGGCAGGTCTACAACATCTGCTCGGGCCGCGAGCAAAGCATCCGTAGTCTGATCGAGCAGATGGGCGACCTCGCCGAGGTCGACCTGCAACTGGTTCAAGACCCGGCGCGCATGCGCCGTGCGGATCAGCGCCGGGTGTGCGGGAGTCACGCAAAGCTGGCCCAGACCACCGGCTGGACGCCGGCAATCACCACACAACAATCCCTGCGGACGATCCTGTCCGACTGGGAGCAGCGAGTACGACAAGAATGAAAAGTGCATTGATCACAGGGATCACCGGCCAGGACGGCGCTTATCTGGCCAGACTGCTGCTCGACAAGGGATACAAGGTTTACGGTCTGGTCGCCCGGCGCAGCAGCGATTCGCGCTGGCGCCTGCGCGAGATGGGCGTCGAAGCGGACATCGTCTATCTGGACGGTGACATGGCTGATGCCTGCTCGGTGCAGCGTGCTGTCATTCAAGCGGCGCCGGACGAGGTCTACAACCTGGCCGCGCAAAGCTTTGTCGCCGCGTCCTGGAATCAACCGGTGACCACCGGCATCGTCGATGGCCTGGGCGTGACCCACCTGCTCGAAGCGATTCGCCAGTTCAGTCCGCACACTCGCTTCTATCAGGCCTCTACCAGCGAAATGTTCGGCTTGATCCAGGCCGAGCAGCAGGACGAGAACACCCCGTTCTACCCGCGCAGCCCTTACGGCGTGGCCAAGTTGTACGGCCACTGGATTACCGTCAATTACCGCGAAAGTTTCAACCTGCACGCCAGCAGCGGCATCCTGTTCAACCACGAGTCGCCTTTGCGCGGCATCGAGTTCGTCACCCGCAAGGTCACCGACGCCGCCGCCCGCATCAAACAGGGCAAGCAGCAGGAGCTGGCCTTGGGCAACATCGACGCGAAACGCGATTGGGGCTTTGCCGGAGACTACGTCGAAGCCATGTGGCTGATGCTGCAACAGGACAAACCTGACGATTTCGTGGTCGCCACCGGCGTCACCACGACTGTGCGCGAAATGTGCCGCATCGCCTTCGATCACGTCGGCCTGAACTACCGCGACTACGTGAAGATCGACCCGGCATTTTTCCGCCCGGCCGAAGTCGAAGTGCTGCTCGGCAACCCGGCCAAGGCGCAGCGCGTGCTGGGCTGGAAACCGAAAACCGATCTGGACACCCTGATCCGCATGATGATGGATGCGGACATGAAACGCGTCGCCAAGGAGTAGGTCATGCTCATCCCCGTGATTCTGTCCGGCGGCGCCGGCACTCGTTTGTGGCCAGTGTCCCGCGAGGGCCATCCCAAGCCGTTCATGACCCTGCCCGACGGCCAGTCGTTGCTGGGCAAGACCTATCAGCGTGCTGCCGCATTGCTCGATGGCTGGGGCGACATTGTCACGGTGACCAACCGCGAGTACTACTTCCAGAGCAAGGATCACTATTGCGCTGCCCACGTGTCGCGCCATCGCGGGCATTTCCTGCTCGAGCCGAGCGGACGCAACACCGCCCCGGCGATCGCCGCCGCCGCCCTGTCGCTACAGGCGCTGCATGGCGACGACGCGATCATGGTGGTCATGCCCGCCGACCATTTGATCGTCAATCAGGAGGCACTCAAGACTGCCGTCGAACACGCCGTCCATCTGGCGAAGGACGGCTACCTGGTGACCTTCGGCGTAGTGCCGACTGCCCCGGAAACCGGCTTCGGCTACATCGAGACCGGCGCACCACTGGACGCCAAAGGCGCAGCGAAAGTGCAGCGCTTCGTGGAAAAACCCGACCTGCAGACCGCCACGCATTACCTGGAAAGCGGCAACTTCCTGTGGAACTCGGGCATGTTCTGCTTCACCACCGCCACCCTGATCAACGAACTGCAACAGCACGCCCCCGAGTTGCTGGAGCAGACTCGCACCTGCATGCAGGCCAGCGCCGCGGTGGAAACCGTCGGTTGCCTGCAACAGGAACTGTCACCGGCACTGTTCGCGGAAATCACCGATATCTCCATCGATTACGCGTTGATGGAACGCTCGGACAAGGTCGTGGTGGTGCCCGCCGGTTTCGACTGGAGCGACATTGGCTCGTGGGGCGCCGTGGCGGCGCTGATACCCGCCGATGCCGACAATAACCGCGCCAGCGGCGAAGCGGTCTTCGTCGACAGCCATAACAACTTCGTGCAGAGCGAAGGCCGGCTGGTGGCCGCTGTCGGAGTGGATAACCTGATCATCGTCGACACCGCCGACGCGGTGCTGGTGGCCCATGCCGACCGCGCCCAGGACGTGCGGCGTGTCGCCAAGCAGCTCAAGGACAAATCCCACGAAGCCTATCGCCTGCACCGCACGGTCAGCCGCCCGTGGGGCACTTACACCGTGCTTGAGGAAGGTCCGCGCTTCAAGATCAAACGTATCGTGGTCAAGCCCGGCGGCAAGCTGTCGCTGCAAATGCACCATCACCGCAACGAACACTGGGTGGTGGTCGAAGGCATGGCCAAGGTCACCAACAACGGCACCGGCACGCATCTGGTGGCCAAGAACGAATCGACGTTCATTGCCGCCGGACACCGGCATCGCCTGGAAAACCCCGGGGTGATCGACCTGGTGATCATCGAAGTACAAAGCGGCGAATACCTCGGTGAAGACGACATCGTGCGCTTCGAAGACCAATACGGCAGGACGGTTTGATGCTGTTTTCCCTGTACCGCTCGCTGCGCAGCTACCGCGGATTCATCCTCGGCAGCGTCAAGCGGGAGTTTCAGGCGCGTTATCGCAATTCGCTGTTCGGCGCGCTGTGGACCGTGCTCAATCCGTTGTCGATGATCGTCGTGTACACGGTGATCTTTTCCCAGATCATGCGCGCGCGCCTGCCGGGTGTGGATGATGGCCTGGCCTACAGCGTGTACCTGTGTGCGGGCCTGCTGACCTGGGGACTGTTTGCCGAAATCACCTCGCGCAGCCAGAGCATGTTTCTGGAAAACGCCAACCTGCTGAAGAAAATCAGCTTCCCGCGCATCTGCCTGCCGGTGATTGCGCTGCTCAACGCCGGGATCAACTTCGCGATCATCCTCGCGCTGTTTTTCGGCTTTCTGCTGATCAGCGGACGCCTGCCCGGTATGGCCTTGCTCGCGCTGATTCCACTGTTGATCGTGCAAGTGATCTTCGCCGCCGGGCTGGGCATGATCCTCGGCATCCTCAACGTGTTCTTCCGCGACGTCGGACAGATGTTCGGCATCTGCCTGCAGTTCTGGTTCTGGCTGACGCCGATCGTTTACCCGCTGTCGATCCTGCCGCCGGGCATCCAGCAGCTGATCAGCCTCAACCCGATGACGTCGTTGATGACCAGCTACCAGAACGTGTTCCTCTACAACCAGTGGCCAGACTGGCCATCGCTGCTGCCGCTGCTGATCATCGGCCTGCTGTTCTGCGCCATGGCGTTGCGCCTGTTCCGGCAACGTGTCGGCGAAATGGTGGATGAACTCTGATGGGACATATACGCGTCAGTGGCCTGGGCAAGGCCTACAAGCAATACCCCAATCGCTGGAGCCGGTTGTTCGAGTGGCTGGTGCCGTTTTCGGGCACCCGGCACCATTTGCACTGGGTTCTGCAGGACATCGATTTCGAGATTCAGCCCGGCGAAGCCGTCGGCATCGTCGGGGTCAACGGCGCGGGCAAAAGCACCCTGCTGAAGATGATCACCGGCACCACGCAACCGAGCTGCGGGCAGATTCAACTGCAAGGCCGCGTCGCCGCCCTGCTGGAACTGGGGATGGGTTTTCACCCGGATTTCACCGGCCGCCAGAACGCGTTCATGGCCGGTCAGTTACTGGGCATGCAGGTCGAAGAGATCGAAGCACTGATGCCGCAAATCGAGAGCTTCGCCGAAATCGGCGAAGCCATCGACCACCCGGTGCGCACCTATTCCAGCGGCATGCAGATGCGCCTGGCCTTCAGCGTCGCCACCGCGCGCCGTCCGGATATCCTGATCGTCGATGAAGCGCTGTCGGTGGGCGACGCCTACTTCCAGCACAAAAGCTTCGAGCGCATTCGTAATTTCCGCAAGGCCGGCACCACCCTGCTGATTGTGTCCCATGACCGCTCGGCGATTCAGTCGATTTGTGACACCGCGATCCTTTTGGAGAACGGGCGTCTGGCCATGCGTGGCAAACCCGAAGAAGTCATGGACTACTACAACGCCATGCTCGCCCAGCGCGAAGGCCAGATCGTGCGCCAGGAAATGCTCGCCAATGGTCAGGTGCAAACCATTTCCGGCACCGGTGAAGCCGGGATTGTCAGCGTACGTTTGCTCGACGCTCAGGGCCGCAGCCTGGAAGTCGCGGAAGTCGGTCAGCCGGTGGTGCTGGAAGTGCAGACCGAGGTCCGTGAGGACATCGAGCGCCTGGTGCTGGGCTTTCTGATCAAGGACCGCCTCGGCCAGGCGATCTACGGCATCAACACCCATCGCCAGGATCAGGCGCTCAACGACCTGAGTGCCGGTGAACAAGTGACCTTCCGCTTCGCCTTTGACATGCGTCTGGGCAAGGGCAGCTATTCGGTGGCGCTGAGCCTGTCGCGCCTGGATTCGCACCTGGATCGCAACTTCGAATGGCGCGATTACGGTCTGGTTTTCCATGTGATCAACAATCGTCAGGAAGACTTTGTCGGCTGTTCATGGCTGCAGGCTCGGACCGAGATCAGCCGCGCCAGTGAGAACACGACACTACAGGCGGACAAGGAGATCTCGCGATGACACGACTGCTGGTGGAGTGCACCTACGTCTTTGAGCACCCGTCGGCCAACTCGGGGATTCAACGGGTGGTGCGCAACGTCATTCAACAGTTGCCCGACGCTGACGCCGAGCGTGAATGCATTCCGGTGGTGATGCTCGACGGAGCCCTGTATCAGGTGAAAAGCCTGGCACCGATCAAGACCCCGAAAATCAATCTGACCAGCCTGCGGGTGAAGCTGGAACACTGGGCCAACGGCTTCTGGTTGCGCCATCGCGCCCTCGAACGACGCCGCCCTTTCAGCCAGTCGCATTTCGCCCGGCGGGTGCTGTACGTGCTCTGCCGGCTCACCGCGTTTGCCTGTTTCAGCCTGCCGATGCGCGTGCTCGGACGCCTGCTCAAGGGCAAGCCCGTGCCCGAACGCTGCGTCCCCTTGCAACATCGGGCCGGCGATCAACTGGTGTTGCTCGACTCGTCCTGGCACGCCAACTTCTTCCCCTTGGCCGAACAACTCAAGCGCGATGGCGTGGGCATCGTTTCGGTGATCTACGACTTGATCCCGCTGACCCATCCGCAGTTCTGCGACGCGGGCCTGGTCAAGGTGTTCAACGACTGGTTCGACTGGATCGCGCGCACTGCCGACGGCTATGTGGCGATCTCGACCACCATCCGCGATCAGGTGCGCCAGGAGATGTTGCGCCGGATCGGCACGCAACAGGTCCAACAGCGCTGGTTCGACTATTTCCACCTCGGCTCCGAGCTAGATTTGAGCGATGCCACGGCCGAAGTCGATCGCCATCTGCTGGACATGTTCAAGCGCCCGGAGCCGGTGTTCCTGATGGTCAGCACCATCGAACCGCGCAAGAACCACGCCTACCTGCTCGATGCCTTTGAACGGGCCTGGGCGGCGGGCTCCACGGCGCGGTTGTGCATTGCCGGGAAAATCGGCTGGAAATGTGAGGCACTGATCGAGCGGATTCGCCAGCACCCGCAACTGAACCGGCGTCTGTTCATGTTCAACTCGCTCTCGGACACAAGCCTTGAGCACGCCTACTCCCACGCCACCGCACTGGTGTTCCCGTCGCACGTCGAAGGATTCGGCTTGCCGCTGGTGGAAGCCATGCAGCGCGGCCTGCCGGCGATGGCCAGCGATATTCCGGTGTTCCGTGAAATCGGCGGCGATTACATGGCGTATTTCGATCTGCACAACCCGCAGAGCCTCACCGAGCTGGTGCTCGCAATGGAACGCTCCGGAGTCTTTCCGGCGCCCAAGAGCCTCGACCAGTGGCGCTGGCTGAGCTGGCGCGAAGCGAGTGCGCAACTGGTCCAGCGTATCGAACGCAACCTGGATCATTCACAGCCGGCGTCAGAGAGTCAGCATGCGCATTGCTCTTAACGCGCGGATTCTCCAGGCGCCGCGCACCGGCATCGGCCATTACGTCGCCGAACTGGTCCGCGCCTTGCGCGACACAACCGATGTCGAGGTGGCGCTGTTTCACGGCTGGGGCTGGAGTTCGGCGTTGCCGGAAGCGGCCATGCCCGGCTACTCGCGTGTGACACCACTGCTGCGGCAGATCCCCGGGGCCTACCAGGCGCGGCGCTGGCTGGAGCAGAAACGTTTCGATCAGGGCCGTGCGCAAGACATCGACCTGTATCACGAACCGAGCCTGTGGCCGCTGGCCTTCGACGGCCCGACCGTGATCACCCTGCACGACCTGACTCACCTGCACTTTCCTGATACCCAACCGGCAGCGCGCCTCAAGGAGATCGAACGGCGCTTGGCCGCTGGCGTGCAACAGGCGCAGCGCATCATCACCGACTCGCAGGCGATTGCCGACGAGGCCCAAGCGTGGTTCGGCCTGCCAGCCGAACGCTTTGTGGTGGCGCCATTGGGTGTCGCCGAGCGCTTTCACCCACGGGAACAGCACGCCATCGCGGCGGTGCTCAACGCGCATGCCGTTGCCCCGCGCGAATACTTCCTGTGTGTCGGCACCCTCGAGCCGCGCAAGAACCTGAACCTGGCCCTGCGCGCCCATGCCCTGCTGCCGGAGGCCGTGCGCCAGCGCTTTCCGCTGCTGATCGTCGGCATGGCCGGCTGGCAACAGAGCCAGTTCAGCGCCGAACTGCGCCAGGCCCTGGTCTCGGGACACGTGTGCCTGCTCGGCTATCTGCCCGATGAACAGGTCGCGCAACTGCTGGCCGGCGCCCGGGCACTGGTGTTTCCGTCGCTATACGAAGGCTTCGGGCTGCCGGTACTGGAAGCCATGGCCAGCGGCACGCCGGTGATCCTGACCCGTTCTTCAGCCATGCCGGAAGTCGCCGGTGCGGCTGGCAACTATATTGAAGCTGACGATGCACATGGCCTGCGCGATGCGCTGAACCGCCTGATCGACGATCACGCGCATTGGCAGGCCTGCCGAGAAGCCGGATTGCACCGGACGCGGCTTTTTTCCTGGGAACGTTGCGCACAAGCCACCGCCGGTGCCTATCGCCAGGCCATGGGAGGCTGAATGCGAGTGCTTCATTTCTTCAAAACCTACTTGCCTGACTCGGTCGGCGGTATCGAGCAAGTGATCTTCCAGCTGTGCGAGAGCGGTGCGCATCACGGCATCGACGGCCAGGTCCTGACCCTCAGCGCCGACCCGACACCGCCGGTGGTGCAACTGGGCCAGCACGAAGTGCATCGCGCCAGACTCGACATTCAATTCGCCTCTACCGGGTTTTCCTGGAGTGTGTTCAAACAGTTTCGCGAGCTGGCGGCTGAAGCCGATGTGGTCAACTATCACTTTCCCTGGCCGTTCATGGACTTGGTGCATTTCGCCAGCGGCATGAACAAACCAAGCGTAGTGACCTACCACTCGGACATCATTCGCCAGAAGCATCTGCTCAAACTCTACCGGCCGCTGATGAACCGCTTCCTCGCCAGCGCCGACCGAATCGTCGCGGCCTCGCCGAACTACCTGCACACCAGCGACGTGTTGCAGCAGTTCCAGAACAAGACCCGGGTGATTCCGTACGGTTTGAACAAAGCGGGTTATCCACAGGCCGATGCGGAGCGAATGAACCGCTGGCGCCAGCAGCTTGGGGATAAGTTTTTCCTGTTCGTCGGGGTCATGCGCTATTACAAGGGCCTGCACATTCTGCTCGATGCCTTGAAGGACGTGGACTACCCGGTGGTGATCGTCGGCGCTGGCCCGCTGGAGCTGGAATTGCACGCCCAGGCCGCCGCACTGGGCCTGCGCAATATCCACTTCCTCGGACGCCTGGGAGATGAGGACAAGGTCGCCCTGCTGCAAATGAGCTACGCCATCGTGTTCCCTTCGCACCTGCGCTCCGAAGCGTTCGGCATTTCGCTGCTTGAAGGCGCGATGTACGGCAAGCCGATGATCTCCAGCGAAATCGGCACCGGCACCAGCTACATCAATATCCACAACGAAACCGGCCTGGTCGTGCCGCCAAGCAATCCACTGGCGTTTCGCGAGGCGATGCGCACCCTGTGGGAAAACCCGGAACGCGCGGCGGCCATGGGTGTGAAGGCCGAAGCGCGTTACCGGCAGTTGTTTACAGCCGATGAGATGGGTCGCAAGTGGACCGAGTTGTATCAGGAGTTGCTGGAAGAGAAAGACCTGTCTTACGCCTGACCTGATACACGACATCAATCTTCTGTAGGAGCTGCCGAAGGCTGCGATCTTTTGATTTTAGAAACCCAGAATCAAAAGATCGCAGCCTTCGGCAGCTCCTACGGTGGGAAGCGTTACAGATCCAGCACCAGCAACTGCTCGCTCTGCGCCGGCACCGCACAGCAAATCAGCACCTGCCCCGCCTCCGGCATGTCCGCCGGGGGCTGTGGATAATTCACCGCGCCACTGACCAGACGCGTCTTGCAAGTACCGCATGAACCTCCCCGGCAACTGAACTCTGGGCGCAGGCCCCGGCTCTCCGCGAGCTCCAGCAGACTGCCGCCGTCCGGCTGCCAGCGCGCTTCTTTGGCAGAACGTTCGAACATCACCGGGACTGACGTCGTGGCTGCGGGCGGTTGCGCAATGACAACCGCATCCGGATCGGGCTGGCGCTTGAGCGTTGACGGGCCGAACGTTTCCGCATGGATCCGCGCATCGCGAATGTCGAGCTCGCGCAAGCTGTCGTACAGACCTTGGGTAAAACCGCCCGGGCCACAGACCACGAAGTCGATCTGGTCGTAATCCTCGACCTCCAGCAAATCGCGCAGCAGTGCCCCATCGATACGCCCGCGCCGGTCGAAATCCTCTCCCTCGTGTACGTCGGCTTCGGGCTGGCTGAGCAGGCGCATCACTCGTACGGCGTCACCTGCGTCTTCCAGCAAGCGATCCAGTTCCTGGCGAAACGGCTGATCGGCCAGGCTGCGCGAACTCTGCAGCAACCACGTCGGGCGAATCCGCCGGGTGCGCAGGCCTTGATACACCACCTCGCGCAGCATCGACAGCAACGGCGTGATGCCGACACCCGCCGCGAGCAGCACCAAGGGGCGTCGCTCCAGCGGCGCCACCGTAAAGTGCCCCTGTGGCGCCCGTGCTTCGAGGACATCGCCAACGCGGATTTGCTGGTGCAAATGGCTTGAAACCAGACCCTCGCGCTTCACGCTGATGCGTAAAAAGTCATCCGACGGCGCACTCGACAGGCTGTAGGTACGGATATGCGTTTCACCGTCCAGGGTGAAGCGCAGCGGCAAATGCTGCCCGGCCTGAAACACCGGCATGCCCGCGCCGTCGTCCGGTTGCAGATAGATTGAGCGGATGTGCTGGCTCTCCCGCTCGATGCGGGTCACTCGCAGTGGCCGCCAGCTGTCACCCAAGGCTTTGGCCTGTAAACGCGCATCGGCCTGGGCCCAGGTGCCGGTCAGCAGGCTGGTGGGCGACATACCGTCGAAGCGCCAGCGCAAGGCCAGTGCCGCCGGACGCCGCACCCTTTTCTCCACCTCGAATGTCCACAGGCGCTCGGCGCCTTGGAACGCTTCGATCTGCGGCCCCTCCAGGATGATCTCGGTACGCCCGCTCAGTTGCAGCACATCGCCTGTGGAAAAGTCGATGAACAGCAGGCCCGCACGCGGGTTGAGCAGCAGGTTGCCTAAGGTATTGAAGTGCAGGTTGCCGGCAAAATCCGGGATGGTCAGGCGATTACCCTCGACCCGGACAAACCCGGCCTGGCCACCGCGATGGGAAACGTCCACCGCACGTTGCCCGTCGACATCGACGTAACTGGCGACGAAGAAGGTGTCTGCGCCTTCGATCATGGCCTTGGCCGCGTCATCGAGGCTGTCGCCATGCTGCGCTGGCCGCGTCTGCGGATCGGACAGCGGCACACGCTGGAACTGGCGCAGTTGAATGTATTGCGGACAGTTGCCGAACGACTGATCCACCGTCACCGCGAAACCGCTGGCGTCGAGATTGCCGACACGACCGTTGAGACGGTTGCGCCGCCGGGTGTGCAGTTCGATGCCCAGCAAACCGATGGCCGCGCCGTTGAGCAGTCGGGCCGGATCATCGGCTGCCGGCAGACTGGATAGTTGCAGGTGCTGCGGATCTGGCGAACCGACAAACCCCGGCGCCCCTTCGAGCACACTGGCCCACGGACGACCTTCAGCATCGACCGCGCCGTACAGCATGAACGGCAATTGCTCATAAAAGGCACGGTGCTGATCCGGCATCCAGTCGCGAATCACTTTACGGCCGAAGGCCTCCATGCGTTCGGCAACCCCGACATGGGCTTGTAATTGCTGCTCGCCAGCGTGCCACGGTGAACGTTCCATCACGCATCTCCCCGCGCCACTGGCGCAATGTGCAGGGCCCGGTCAGACCGGGCCAGGTCTTCAGGCAGTTTTTTGCAGACCGGCAATGGTGCGCGGCATGCCGACAAAACCGGGCAAGGCTTCGACCCGCGCCAGCCAGGCGCGGACGTTGGCGTAGTCATCCAGCGACACGTTGCCTTCCGGCGCGTGGGCGATGTAGCTGTAGGCGGAAACGTCGGCGATGGTTGGCTCGCTGCCGGCCAGATACGGGGTCTTGCCCAGCTCCAGCTCCATCACCTTGAGCAGGTTGTGCGCACGGGTAATCAGTTCTTCAGCATTCAGTTGCGCCCCAAACACCGTGACCAGGCGCGCCGCAGCAGGCCCGAAAGCAATCGGCCCCGCTGCCACCGACAGCCAGCGTTGCACTCGCGCAGCACCCAGCGGATCGGTCGGCAGCCAGCGGCCATTGCCATACTTGAGCGCCAGATACACCAGGATCGCATTGGAGTCGGCCAGCACCACGCCGTCATCATCGATCGCCGGTACCTGGCCAAAGCTGTTGATTGCCAGATACGGCGGCTGCTTGTGCTCACCCTTGGCCAGATCGACCAGGATCAGCTCGGTCGGCAGCTGCAGCAGGGACAGCATCAGCTCCACCCGATGGGCGTGGCCGGAACGCGGGAAGTTGTAGAGTTTGATCGCTTGCATGGTCGACTCCGCTGGAGGTGGCGCTGTTCGGGATGGCAGCGCCGATGGAGGCCATCTTCTACCTATCCTCAAAGCAACAGAATCACCAGCAATCGCAATCGATTATTTCATCTGATGAAATAATGCCGCGTTCTGCAGCGCCGGGTGCTCACGCAACACTTTCACCGCATGATCGACAAAACTGCGCACCCGCGCCGGCGCCTTGCGCCCGCCCTGATACACCACATGAATCGGCAGCGGCGGCAGTTCGAAGTCGGCGAGGACAATTTCCAGTTCACCCGACGCCACCTTGCCAGCGACCTGATAGGACAACACCCGGGTCAGCCCCAACCCCAGGCAGGCCGCCGCAATCGCCGCCTGATTGGCGGTGACCACCAGCCTCGGTTCGGGCCGCACGCTGATCGCTTCGCCTTGATCGAGAAACGGCCAACTGCGCAACTGGCCAATGGACGAAGTCGCCACCACCGGCGCACCGGCCAGCGCTTGCGGATGCGCGGGACGGCCGTGCTCCGCCAGATAGGCCGGCGAACCACAGATCACCCGCCGCACTTCGCCGACACGGATGGCGTGCTGATTGCTGTCCGGCAACTCACCGATGCGCACCGCGACATCGATGCCCTCCTCGACCATGCTCACCACCCGATCGACCAACAGCGCATTGATCGAAACGTCGGGGTATTGCGTCAGATAACCGGCCATCAACGGCGTGACAAACAACTCGCCAAACAACACCGGCGCGGTCACTGTCAATTGCCCACGGGGCTGTGCGTGACTGCCGGCAGCCGAATCCTCGGCTTCCTGCACCTCGGCGAGAATTCTCCGACAGTCTTCCAGATAACGCTGACCGGCCTCGCTCAAATGCACACTGCGCGTCGTGCGGATCAGCAACTGCGTACCGATCCGCTGCTCCAGCGCTGCCACCGCCCGAGTGACACTGGCCGCCGACAGACCCAGACGCCGCGCCGCCGCCGAGAACCCCTGCTCCTGGGCCACCGTGGCGAAGATCTGCATTTCCTGGAAGCGGTCCATGGATGCCCTCGAGTCAGATACAAAAATCGCAGCCGAGGCTGCGATTTTTGCGGGTCATTATCAGCTGTGGATAACTTATTCCACCGTCACCGACTTCGCCAGGTTGCGCGGCTGGTCGACGTCGGTGCCTTTGAGCACGGCGACGTAGTACGACAGCAGTTGCAGCGGGATGGTGTAGAGGATTGGCGAAAGGATGTCGTGGATGTGCGGCATCTGCACCACGTGGGTGCCTTCTCCGTTGGTCATCCCGGCCTTCTCGTCGGCGAACACAATCAGTTCTCCGCCACGGGCGCGGACTTCCTGCAGGTTGGACTTGAGCTTCTCCAGCAGTTCATTGTTCGGCGCAACAGTGACCACCGGCATGTCGTTATCCACAAGTGCCAACGGACCGTGTTTCAGCTCGCCGGCCGGATAGGCTTCGGCGTGGATGTAAGAGATTTCCTTGAGCTTCAAGGCGCCTTCCATTGCCACCGGGAATTGCGCGCCACGGCCGAGGAACAGGGTGTGGTTCTTCTCGGCGAACAGTTCGGAGATCTTTTCCACAGTGCTGTCCATCGCCAGCGCTTCGCCCAGACGGGTCGGCAAGCGACGCAGTTCTTCCACCAGCGTGGCTTCGACATCTTTGCCCAGCGTGCCGTGCACTTGGCCCAACGACAGGGTCAGCAGCAACAGGCCGACCAGTTGCGTAGTGAACGCTTTGGTCGAGGCCACACCGATTTCACGACCAGCCTGGGTCAACAGGGTCAGGTCGGATTCGCGCACCAGCGAGCTGATGCCGACGTTGCAGATCGCCAGGCTGGCGAGGAAGCCCAGCTCTTTGGCGTTACGCAGCGCGGCCAGGGTGTCGGCGGTTTCGCCGGACTGGGAGATCGTGACAAACAGGGTGTCCGGTTGCACCACCACCTTGCGGTAGCGGAACTCGCTGGCCACTTCGACCTGGCACGGAATGCCGGCCAGTTCTTCGAGCCAGTAACGGGCGACCATGCCGGCGTGGTAGCTGGTACCGCAGGCGACGATCTGCACGTTGCGCACTTTGGCGAACAGTTCGGCAGCCTGTGGACCGAACGCCTGAACCAGCACTTGGTTGGGGCTCAGACGACCTTCGAGGGTGCGCTGCACCACGGACGGCTGCTCGTGGATTTCCTTGAGCATGTAGTGGCGGAACTCGCCTTTATCAGCGGCCTCGGCACCATCGCTGTACTGCACGGTCTGGCGCTCGACGGTCTGACCGTTCACATCCCAGATCTGCACGCTATCGCGGCGAATTTCGGCGATATCGCCCTCTTCGAGGTACATGAAGCGGTCAGTAACCTGACGCAGGGCCAGCTGGTCGGACGCAAGGAAGTTCTCGCCCAGACCCAGGCCGATCACCAACGGGCTGCCACTGCGCGCGGCAACCAGGCGGTCCGGCTGATGTGCATTGATCACGGCCAGACCGTAAGCACCGTGCAGTTCCTTGACGGTCGCTTTCAGTGCAACGGTCAGGTCAGGCTGATCCTTGAGTTTGTGGTTCAGCAGGTGCGCGATGACTTCGGTATCGGTGTCCGAAGTGAACACGTAACCCAACGCCTTGAGCTGCTCACGCAGGGCTTCGTGGTTCTCGATGATGCCGTTGTGCACCACGGCGATGTCACCGGAGAAATGCGGGTGCGCATTACGCTCGCAAGGCGCGCCGTGGGTCGCCCAACGGGTGTGCGCGATACCGAGACGACCGACCAGCGGATGCTCAGCCAGCGCTGCTTCGAGTTCGCTGACCTTGCCCGGACGGCGCATGCGCTCAAGCTTTTCATCATTGGTGAAAACCGCTACACCGGCACTGTCATAGCCACGGTATTCGAGGCGCTTGAGGCCTTCGAGCAAGATAGCGGTGATATTACGTTCAGCAACCGCGCCGACAATTCCACACATGCTTATTTCTCCTGACTGACAGCCGCGCAAATCACGGTGATACCGCGGGCCTGAATCTGATCGCGGGCCTCTTGTGGCAGGCGATCATCGGTAATGAGGGTATGGACGCTGCTCCACGGCAGCTCCAGGTTGGGAATCTTGCGACCGATCTTGTCGGCCTCGACCATCACGATGACTTCACGCGCCACGTCGGCCATCACCCGGCTCAGGCCAAGCAACTCGTTGAACGTGGTAGTGCCGCGCACCAGATCAATGCCATCGGCGCCGATAAACAACTGGTCGAAGTCGTAAGAGCGTAGTACCTGCTCGGCGACCTGACCCTGAAAGGATTCTGAATGCGGATCCCAGGTGCCGCCGGTCATCAGCAACACCGGCTCGTGCTCGAGCTCGCTGAGGGCGTTGGCCACGTGCAGGGAGTTGGTCATGACCACCAGGCCCGGCTGTTGGCCAAGCTCGGGAATCATCGCAGCGGTGGTGCTGCCACTGTCGATGATGATGCGGGCGTGCTCGCGGATACGTTTGACGGCAGCGCGGGCAATCGCCTGTTTGTACTTCGAAACACTTTGGCCGGGTTCGGCAACCAATTCCTGCGGCATGGTGATCGCCCCGCCATAACGGCGCAGCAACAGCCCATGGCTTTCCAGCGCTGCGAGATCTTTGCGGATCGTAACTTCGGAGGTTTCGAAACGCTTGGCCAATTCGTCCACACTGACTTCGCCCTGCTCATTGAGCAAGGCGAGGATGTTGTGCCGGCGCTGGGGCGTGTTGCGTTTCGACATGGCTACTTAAGTTTCGATTCGAAAGATAACGGAAGCAATCAAAACCTATTGGCCATAAATCGTCAAGCCGTGTCGCAAAAAAAATCGCAACCTGCGACAGGTCCTGTCGGAACTGCCGAGGCTGCGATCTCTTGGTCTTCAAGCCGCTGTGGATAACTCAGCTCTTCTTGATCTTCTCCGGCCGCTTCCAGCCGTCGATGTTTCGCTGCCGCGCACGTCCTACCGCCAACTGCGCGTTATCCACATTCTGCGTGATGGTCGAGCCAGCAGCGGTGGTTGCACCGGAGGAGATATCCACAGGTGCTACCAACGAGTTGTTGGAACCGATGAACACATCTTCGCCCAATACGGTTTTCCACTTGTTGGCGCCATCGTAGTTGCAGGTGATGGTGCCAGCGCCGATGTTGGTGCGCGCACCAATTTCTGCGTCGCCCAGGTAGGTCAAGTGCCCGGCCTTGGCACCCTCGCCCATGTGCGCGTTTTTCAGTTCGACAAAGTTACCTACATGGGCGCGGGCTTCAAGGACGGTGCCCGGCCGCAAGCGCGCGAATGGACCGGCATCGCTGCCTTCACCAAGAACGGCACCTTCGATATGACTGTTGGCCTTGATCACCACACCTTTGCGCAGGGTGCTGTCCTTGATCACGCAGTTCGGGCCGATCACCACGTCGTCTTCAATAACCACGTTGCCTTCAAGGATCACGTTGACGTCGATCAGCACATCGCGGCCAACAGTCACTTCGCCACGCACATCGAAACGCGCCGGATCGCGCAAGGTCACACCTTGTGCCATCAGACGGCGGCCGGCACGCAGCTGGTAATGACGCTCCAGTTCCGCCAATTGCTTGCGATCGTTGGCGCCCTGCACTTCCATCGGATCGTGCGGCTGCTCAGTAGCAACCACCAGGCCGTCGTTGACGGCCATCTCGATCACGTCGGTCAAGTAGTACTCGCCCTGCGCGTTGTTGTTCGACAGGCGGCTCATCCAGTCGGCCAGACGATTGGCCGGAACGGCGAGAATGCCGGTATTGCCTTCGGTGATTGCGCGCTGAGCTTCACTGGCATCTTTATGCTCGACGATGGCAGCGACCTTGCCGTCAGCGTCACGCACGATGCGTCCGTAACCGGTCGGGTCGTCCAGCTCGACGGTCAACAGACCCATCTGTCCCGGCACGACATGCTTTAGCAGGCGCTGCAGGGTTTCGACTTCGATCAGCGGCACGTCACCGTAAAGAATCAGTACCGTGTCGGCGGTAATGAACGGAACAGCCTGAGCGGTCGCATGACCTGTGCCGAGCTGTTTGTCCTGCAGCACAAAATTCAGGTCATCGGCCGCCAGGCGCTCGCGCACTGCATCGGCACCGTGACCGATGACCACGTGGATGCGCTGCGGATCAAGCTGCCGCGCGCTGTGGATAACATGACCCAGCATGGAATTGCCGGCAACCGGATGCAGCACTTTAGGCAACGCCGAACGCATGCGGGTGCCTTGACCGGCCGCGAGAATAACGATTTCGAGAGACATGACTGGCTACCAATCCTGGGTGGTCAGCAACTGCGACCGGGGTTGTAAAAATAGGAAAAGAAAAAAGGGTAGCCGAGGCTACCCTTTTTTATCAATCGCACAACAAGCGGCTGACGGATTAACCGCCAAACTTCTTGCGGATCTGCTGGACGGTACGCAGCTGAGCTGCGGCCTCGGCCAGACGTGCGGACGCAGCTCCGTAATCGAAATCTGCGCTCTTCTCGTGCAGAGCAGCCTCGGCAGCCTTGAGAGCTGCTTGAGCCTGAGCTTCATCCAGGTCGGCGGCACGTTGCACGGTATCGGCAAGCACCTTGACCATGTTCGGCTGAACCTCGAGGAAACCACCGGAGATGTAGAACACCTCGGCTTCCCCGCCTTGCTTGATCAGGCGGATCGGACCTGGCTTCAGATTAGTGATCAGCGGCGCGTGACCCAGAGCGATACCAAGATCACCCAGTGCACCGTGCGCAATCACCATCTCGACCAGGCCGGAAAAGATTTCCCCTTCCGCGCTGACGATATCGCAATGGACTGTCATAGCCATCTGATTGCCTCAACCTAAATTAGCGCCCGTTGCCGGGCGCCGGGATTACAGTTTCTTGGCTTTCTCGATCGCTTCTTCGATGCCGCCAACCATGTAGAACGCTTGTTCTGGCAGGTGGTCGTAGTCACCGTTGAGGATGCCTTTGAAGCCAGCAATGGTGTCTTTCAGGGAAACGTATTTACCCGAAGCACCGGTGAAGACTTCAGCCACGAAGAACGGCTGCGACAAGAAGCGCTGGATCTTACGAGCACGGTTAACCAACTGTTTGTCGGCTTCCGACAGCTCGTCCATACCCAGGATCGCGATGATGTCTTTCAGCTCTTTGTAACGTTGCAGAACGTACTGAACGCCGCGAGCGGTGTCGTAGTGGTCCTGGCCGATTACGTTCGGATCCAGCTGGCGCGAAGTCGAATCCAGTGGATCTACCGCTGGGTAGATACCCAGGGAAGCGATGTCACGGGACAGAACGACGGTGGCGTCCAAGTGGGCGAAGGTGGTCGCTGGCGACGGGTCGGTCAAGTCGTCCGCAGGTACGTATACCGCTTGGATCGAAGTGATCGAACCTTCCTTGGTCGAAGTGATACGTTCTTGCAGAACGCCCATCTCTTCAGCCAGGGTCGGCTGGTAACCTACTGCCGAAGGCATACGGCCCAGCAGTGCGGATACTTCAGTACCGGCCAGGGTGTAACGATAGATGTTGTCGACGAACAGCAGAACGTCGTTACCTTCGTCACGGAACTTCTCGGCCATAGTCAGGCCGGTCAGTGCTACGCGCAGACGGTTACCCGGCGGCTCGTTCATCTGACCGTAAACCAGTGCCACTTTGTCCAGAACGTTGGAGTCCTTCATCTCGTGGTAGAAGTCGTTACCCTCACGAGTACGCTCACCCACACCGGCGAACACGGAATAACCGCTGTGCTCGATGGCGATGTTACGGATCAGTTCCATCATGTTTACGGTTTTGCCTACACCGGCACCACCGAACAGACCGACTTTACCGCCTTTGGCAAACGGGCAAACCAGGTCGATAACCTTGATGCCGGTTTCCAGCAGGTCGTTGCCGCCTGCCTGTTCAGCGAACGAAGGCGCTGGACGGTGAATGCCCCAACGCTCTTCGGTGTCGATTGGACCGGCTTCGTCGATTGGGTTACCCAGGACGTCCATGATCCGGCCCAGGGTCGCTTTACCGACCGGTACGGAGATGGCTGCGCCAGAATCGGTAACTTCCAGACCGCGCTTCAAGCCCTCGGTGGAACCCATCGCAATGGTGCGAACCACGCCGTCGCCCAGCTGTTGCTGAACTTCCAGAGTGGTTTCGGCCGCGCTCATTACTTTCAGCGCGTTGTAGATGCTCGGTACGCTGTCGCGTGGGAATTCCACGTCGATAACGGCGCCGATGATTTGAACGATACGTCCGCTACTCATAGCTGGATCCTCTGAATATTTGAACCGTTAAACCGCGGCAGCGCCGCCGACGATTTCCGAGATCTCTTGGGTGATCGCAGCCTGACGCGCCTTGTTGTAGATCAGCTGCAAATCGCTGATCAAATCACCGGCGTTGTCGGTAGCGTTCTTCATCGCGATCATCCGCGCAGCTTGTTCAGCCGCGTTGTTCTCGACCACCGCCTGGTAGACCTGCGACTCCACGTAACGCACCATCAAGCCGTCAAGCAGCTCTTTGGCATCCGGTTCGTAGAGATAGTCCCAGTGGTGCTTGAGTTCTTGATCCGGGGTCGCCACCAGTGGAATCAACTGCTCCACGGTAGGCTGTTGCGTCATGGTGTTGATGAACTTGTTGGACACCACGGACAGGCGGTCAATACGGCCATCCAGGTAGGCATCCAGCATCACCTTGACGCTGCCGATCAGATCATTGATCGACGGCTCTTCACCCAGGTGGCTGATAGCTGCAACGACGTTACCGCCGAAGTTGCGGAAAAAGGCCGCACCCTTGCTACCCACGACACACAGATCAATCTCGACGCCGTTTTCGCGGTTTACCGCCATGTCCTTGACCAGGGCCTTGAACAGGTTGGTGTTCAAGCCGCCGCACAAACCACGGTCACTGCTCACGACGACATAACCGACGCGCTTTACTTCGCGGTCGATCATGAACGGGTGGCGGTATTCCGGGTTGGCGTTGGCCAGATGCCCAATTACCTGGCGGATACGCTCCGCATAAGGACGGCTAGCAGCCATGCGCATTTGTGCCTTGCGCATTTTGCTGACCGCCACTTTTTCCATGGCGCTGGTAATCTTTTGCGTGCTTTTGATGCTCGCAATCTTACTGCGAATCTCTTTTGCGCCTGCCATGTAACACCTATCAGGTTAGCAAGCGGGAGCCTCGCGGCTCCCGCTGCGGCTTACCAGGTTTGGGTGGCCTTGAACTTCTCGATACCAGCTTTCATGCCAGCGTCGATTTCGTCATTGAAGTCACCTTTAACGTTGATCTTGGCCATCAAATCGGCGTGATCGCGGTTGAAGAAAGCAATCAGCGCTTGTTCGAAGCTGCCGATCTTGGCGATTTCAATGTCAGTCAGGAACCCACGCTCAGCGGCATACAGCGACAGCGCCATGTCAGCGATCGACATTGGTGCGTATTGCTTCTGCTTCATCAGCTCGGTAACGCGCTGACCATGCTCAAGTTGCTTACGGGTCGCTTCGTCCAGGTCAGAAGCGAACTGGGCGAATGCCGCCAGTTCACGGTACTGAGCCAGAGCGGTACGGATACCACCGGACAGCTTCTTGATGATCTTGGTCTGAGCGGCACCACCCACACGGGATACCGAAACACCGGCGTTCACTGCAGGGCGGATGCCCGAGTTGAACATGGCCGATTCCAGGAAGATCTGACCGTCGGTGATGGAAATCACGTTGGTCGGAACGAACGCGGAAACGTCGCCAGCCTGGGTTTCGATGATCGGCAGTGCGGTCAGGGAACCGGTTTTGCCGGTCACTGCGCCGTTGGTGAACTTCTCTACGTACTCTTCCGAAACGCGGGATGCGCGCTCCAGCAGACGGGAGTGGAGATAGAACACGTCGCCTGGGTAAGCTTCACGGCCTGGTGGACGGCGCAGCAGCAGGGAAATCTGGCGGTAAGCCACTGCTTGCTTGGACAGATCGTCATAAACGATCAGCGCGTCTTCACCGCGGTCGCGGAAGAATTCACCCATGGTGCAACCGGAGTACGGTGCCAGGAATTGCAGCGCAGGAGATTCCGAAGCACTGGCAGCCACGATGATCGTGTTGGCCAGGGCGCCGTTTTCTTCCAGCTTGCGAACCACGTTGGCGATGGTCGATTGTTTCTGACCGATCGCTACGTAGACGCAGAAAATGCCGCTGTCTTTCTGGTTGATGATCGCGTCGATCGCCAGAGCGGTTTTACCGATCTGACGGTCACCGATGATCAGCTCACGCTGGCCACGGCCGACAGGAATCATGGCATCGACAGCCTTGTAGCCAGTCTGTACAGGCTGGTCTACCGACTTACGCCAGATCACGCCCGGAGCAACTTTCTCGACCGCGTCGGTCTCGGTGTTGCCCAGTGGACCTTTGCCGTCAACAGGGTTACCCAGTGCGTCGACTACGCGACCCAGCAGTTCCTTACCAACCGGAACTTCGAGGATGCGGCCAGTGCACTTGGCGCTCATGCCTTCAGCCAGACTGGTGTATGCGCCCAATACAACGGCACCTACGGAGTCTTGCTCCAGGTTGAGGGCCATACCGTAGACGCCGCCCGGAAACTCGATCATCTCGCCGTACATGACGTCGGCCAGACCGTGAATCCGCACGATGCCGTCAGATACGCTGACGACAGTGCCTTCGTTACGGGCTTGGGAGGTCACATCGAGCTTGTCGATGCGGCCCTTGATAATTTCACTTATTTCGGAAGGATTGAGTTGCTGCATTGCTCTGCTGCCCCTTCAAACTCAAGATTTCAATGCTTCGGCAAGTTTCGCGATTTTTCCGCGAATCGAGCCATCGATAACCAGGTCGCCGGCGCGGATCACGACACCACCAATTAAGGCAGCGTCCTCCGCAACTTGCAGGCGCACTTCCCGGTTGAGTCGTGCACTGAGAACCTTGGCGAGTTTGTCTTGCTGTTCTTGGTTCAATGCAAAAGCACTGGTCACTTCAACGTCTACCGATTTCTCTTGTTCGGCCTTGTACAGGTCGAAAAGAGCGGCGATCTCCGGCAGAAGCGGGAGACGGTCGTTTTCGGCAACGACATTGATGAAATTCTGTGCCTTGGCATCAAACTTGTCGCCGCACACGTCAATGAACGTGGCGGCCTTTTCTGCGCTCGTCAGTCGCGGGGCCTTGAGCACGCGCTGCATGGTGTCGTCTTGCGACACCGCTGCTGCCAGGCCGAGCATGGCTGACCAATTGGCCAGTTGCTGGTGGGCCTGAGCGTGCTCGAAGGCCGCCTTAGCGTAAGGTCGGGCCAACGTGGTCAGTTCTGCCATGATCGCCCTCGCTTAGATTTCAGCAGCCAGTTGGTTAACCAGCTCTGCGTGCGCGTTTTGATCGATTGTGGCACCCAGGATCTTCTCGGCGCCGCCGACAGCCAGCAAGCCCACTTGGGCGCGCAGCTTGTCTTTGACACTGTTCAGTTCCTGTTCGATCTCGGCTTGAGCCTGAACCTTCACACGGTCAGCGTCGATACGGGCTTTTTCAACAGCCTCTTCAACGATCTGGTTACCGCGTTTCTTGGCTTGCTCGATGATTTCAGCTGCCTGAGCTTTCGCTTCGCGCAGTTGCTGACCCGCTTTCTCTTGGGCCAACTCCAGGTCGCGAGCTGCTCGGCTGGCAGCGTCCAGACCATCAGCGATCTTCTTTTGACGTTCGTGCAGAGCCGCAATGACCGGAGGCCATACGAACTTCATGCAGAACAGTACAAAAATCAGGAACGCAACGGACTGGCCAATCAGGGTCGCATTAATGTTCACGCCAACACCTCGCAGTTACGTTGTCCATCACATCAAATTACTCGGAAGAATCCGGGTAATTAGCCAGCGATCTGACCAACGAACGGGTTCGCAAAGGTGAAGAACAGAGCGATACCAACACCGATCATGGTTACGGCGTCGAGCAGACCGGCAACGATGAACATTTTAACTTGCAGCATTGGGACCATTTCTGGCTGACGCGCTGCGCCTTCCAGGAACTTGCCGCCCAGCAGGCCGAAACCAATTGCGGTACCCAGTGCGCCCAGGCCGATCAACAGTGCAACAGCGATAGCGGTTAGACCAACTACAGTTTCCATCTTTCCTCCCGACTTTTACGTCGTATGGTTTAGGTTTTTTAGATTAAAGCGGTAAAACAAATCGTTTCAGAGGCCCGGTTAAGAGCCCCCTCCCGTTTGACAGGGAGGGACATCAGATCAGCCGAGGCTGCTCTTAATGGTTTTCTTCGTGCGCCATCGACAGGTAGACGATGGTCAGCATCATGAAGATGAACGCCTGCAGGGTGATGATCAGGATGTGGAACACAGCCCACGCCCACTGCAGAACAACGCCCAGGCCACTCAGCCAGAGCAGGCCGCTGCCGAACATCACAGCGATCAGAATGAACACCAGCTCGCCGGCATACATGTTGCCGAACAGACGCAGAGCCAGGGAGATCGGCTTGGCGATCAGGGTCACGAATTCCAGCAGGAAGTTCACCGGAATCAGCAGGGCTTGAACGAAGATGTTCTTGCTGCCGAACGGGTGCAGGGTCAGTTCGCCGATGAAGCCGCCGATGCCCTTGACCTTGATGCTATAGAAAATGATCAGTGCGAAAACCGAGAACGCCATACCCAGGGTCGCGTTCGGGTCGGTAGTCGACACGGCGCGGAACGGGATGTGGTGGTCGCCGGTGATCAGGATGGCCAACTGAGGAATCCAGTCGACCGGTACCAGGTCGACGGCGTTCATCAGGAACACCCAGACGAAAATGGTCAGTGCCAGCGGTGCAATCACCGGGCTACGACCATGGAAGCTGTCTTTCACGCTGCCATCGACGAATTCGACCAATACTTCAACGAAGTTCTGCAGTGCACCTGGTTGACCGGAAGTCGCCTTCTTTGCCGCCATGCGGAAAAGGAAAACGAAAATCAGGCCCAGTGCGACCGACCAGCCGAGGGTATCGACGTGGAAAGCCCAGAAGCCCATTTCCTTGGCTTCTGCTGCGGAATGGGCAAAGCCCCAGCCGCCGTTAGGTAGCTGACCGAAGGTCAGGTTCTGCAAGTGGTGCTGGATATAGCCCGAAGCGGTTGTTTCTGCCATGGTTGCCTCAAACGCCCTAAGGTCTCGAAAGTCTTGTTCTCATCAGCAGGGGAGCGAACCAGCTGACCGACTGAGTCAGCACGAAAGCGCCGAATACTGCGATCGGCGCCAATGGCTTCACACCTGCAAACACCAGTGCAAACAGCACTGCCGTCAAAATCAGTTTGCCTGCCTCGCCGGCATAAAAAGACCGGACGATGGACTGGGCTGCTCGGGCGCCGGAAAACCGAAATGCCTTGTGAGCGAAATAAACATTGGGCAGCAAGGCTATCAGGCCTCCGCAAAGTCCCGAGTATCCGGCAACGACTCCGTGCCATTGCCAAAGCGCCAAAGCGGCAATGAGCAACATGACAAATTGAGCCATCAACACCGGAAAAACCGCCAGGCGATGGAACGGCAGGCGGTTTGGCTTGCGGGTTTCCATCACGTTTGCTCTCCAATGGTCGGCTGCCAGAATTCAATAACTTGGCATAATTTGTGCCGACAAAATGCGCGCAGAGTATAGGGGCGGTTCTGCCCCTATTCAACTGTCAGGTAGTGATTTCCGACTGCGCGCTACATGAGGAAATGTTTCAGCGGATGTGTGCGAGCACACCTTGAAGCTCATCGAGCGAGTTATAACCGATGACCAGCTGACCCTTTCCCTTCTTGCCATGGCGAATCTGCACCGCAGAGCCTAGGCGCTCGGCCAGACGCTGTTCGAGACGAGCGATGTCCGGGTCAGGTTTGGCCGCTTCAACAGGTTCCGGTTTGCCACTGAGCCACTGGCGAACCAGTGCTTCAGTCTGGCGCACGGTGAGGCCGCGTGCGACAACATGTCGCGCCCCTTCCACCTGCTGATTGTCCGGCAGACCGAGCAAAGCACGGGCGTGACCCATTTCCAGGTCGCCATGCGACAGCATGGTCTTGATGACTTCGGGCAGTGCAATAAGCCGCAACAGGTTAGCCACAGTCACGCGGGACTTACCCACAGCCTCGGCAACCTGTTGTTGAGTGAGCTGGAACTCCTGCTGCAGACGCTGCAAGGCGACGGCTTCCTCGATCGGGTTCAGGTCTTCACGCTGGATGTTCTCGATCAGCGCAATGGCGATCGCGGTTTCATCCGGCACATCGCGGACCATGGCCGGAATGGTTTCCTGGCCAGCCTGCTGGCTGGCGCGCCAGCGGCGTTCGCCGGCAATGATTTCGAAGCGGCCACCGCCAATCGGGCGAACCACGATCGGCTGCATCACGCCTTGCGCCTTGATCGACTGCGCCAGCTCTTCCAGCGCCTGCGGATCCATGTCGCGACGTGGCTGGTATTTGCCACGCTGCAGCAGATCCAGCGGCAGGTGTTGCAGTTCACGGGTATCAGCCTGCGCCGCCTGTTCTTCCAGCGCGCTGACGGTCGGACCACTCAACAGTGCATCCAGTCCACGTCCGAGACCTCGTTTCTTGACGGCCATGGGGATTCCTTAAGTTGGCTGGGCAGCGGCGATGCGTGAATTTTTGCGTTGACGGCGAACCATCTCGCCCGCCAAAGCCAGATAGGCCAGCGCGCCACGCGATTGCTTGTCGTAGGCCAGTGCCGGCATACCGTAACTCGGCGCTTCGGCCAGGCGAATGTTGCGCGGGATCACGGTGTCGTACAGCTGTTCGCCAAAGTGTTCCTTGAGCTGTGCCGAAACATCGTTCATCAGGCTCAGACGCGGGTCGTACATGGTCCGCAGCAAACCTTCGACCTTGAGGTTCGGGTTCAGCAGTTCGGCGATGCGCTTGATGTTATCCACAAGGTCGCTCAAACCTTCGAGCGCAAAGTATTCGCACTGCATGGGGATAATCACCCCGTCAGCGGCGACCAGTGCGTTCAGCGTGAGCATCGACAGCGACGGCGGGCAGTCGATCAAAATGTAATCGTAGTTTTCACGGATCGGCGCCAGCGCGCTGCGCAGACGGCTTTCCTTCATCTGCATTTCCAGCAGGACCACTTCGGCCGCGGTCAGATCGCGGTTGGCCGGAAGCAGTTGATAACCGCCATGCTCGGAGTAGTGCATGGCCTGGGCCAGATCGCATTCGCCGATCAGCAGGTCATAGACCGAGTTTTCCAGGCCATGTTTATCCACACCGCTACCCATGGTGGCGTTGCCCTGTGGATCGAGATCGATCAACAGCACCCGGCGCTTGGTCGCGACCAGGGATGCTGCGAGGTTGATACAGGTGGTGGTCTTGCCCACACCACCCTTCTGGTTCGCTATCGCGAATACCTTAGCCATTCTTGCTTGTGTTCCCAATCATGCCGTGCGGCGCAGTATCAGCAGATGGCGTTGGCCTTGGCAACCGGGTACGGCCAGGGCGTGTTCGCTATCGAGTTTGAAGTCTGCCGGCAATGCTACCAGCTCATCGGCCGGATGAACGCCCTTCATTGCCAGCCAGCGCGTATCGGCATCGCCGAGGTGGCGAGTCCAGTTTGTGAAGTTTTCCATGCTGCTGAACGCCCGGGAAATGATCCCGTTGAACGGCTCGGCAGGCTGGAACGCTTCGACGCGACTGTGGATAACTTGCAGGTTATCCAGTTTGAGTTCGAGTTTGACCTGGGTCAGAAAGCGGGTTTTCTTGCCGTTGCTGTCCAGACAGGTCACTTGCGAGTCCGGATCCAGGATCGCCAACGGGATCCCCGGCATGCCGCCGCCGCTGCCGACATCGAGCCAGCGACCGTTTTCGATGAATGACATCACGCTCAGGCTGTCGAGCAAATGGCGCGAAACCATTTCGTCAGGATCGCGGACTGCGGTCAGGTTGTAGGCCTGGTTCCATTTGATCAACAGGGCCAGGTAACCCAGCAACAATTCGTGCTGGGCGGCGCTGAGATTGACACCGAGCTCGCGGGCTCCTGTGGATAACTCTTCGGCGTGTTGCGAAGTGACCTTAGAACTCAAGCGCTTTGCTCCAACTGACGGCCCGCGCCGCGTTTTTTCAAATGAATCATCAACAGCGAAATCGCTGCCGGGGTCACGCCCGGAATCCGCGAAGCCTGGCCGAGCGTCTCTGGACGCGTCGCACCGAGCTTGCTCTGGATCTCCTTGGAGAGACCGGAAATGTTGGTGTAATCGATATCCACAGGCAGTTTCGTGTCTTCACTGGCGCGCAGACGGGCGATTTCGTCCTGTTGACGGTCGATGTAACCGGCGTATTTGGTCTTGATCTCAACCTGTTCGGCGACCTGGGGATCGTCGGCGCCCTGTCCGGTCACTTCGACCAGACCAGCGTAGTCGATTTCCGGGCGGCTCAAGAGATTGAGCAAGTTGTATTCGTGGGTCAGCGGCGTGCCGAATTTTTCGGCGATCGCATCGCCCTGCTGAGTGCCCGGGCGAACCCAGGTGCTTTTCAGGCGCTGCTCTTCGAGTTCGATGCTTTCGCGCTTCTTGCAGAAGGCCGCCCAACGCGTGTCATCGACCAATCCGAGCTCGCGACCTTTTTCGGTCAGACGCAGGTCGGCGTTGTCCTCACGCAGAATCAGGCGGTACTCGGCACGGGAAGTGAACATGCGGTACGGCTCTTGAGTACCGAGGGTGATCAGGTCGTCGACCAACACCCCGATGTACGCCTCGTCGCGACGCGGGCACCAGGCTTCTTTGCCCTTCGCACGCAGCGCGGCGTTGGCGCCAGCGAGCAGACCTTGTGCACCCGCTTCTTCGTAACCGGTGGTGCCGTTGATCTGGCCCGCGAAGAACAGACCGCCAATCACTTTGGTTTCCAGACTGTACTTCAGGTCGCGCGGATCGAAGTAGTCGTATTCGATCGCATAACCCGGACGCACGATGTGCGCATTTTCCATGCCGCGGATCGATTGCACGATCTGCAATTGCACGTCGAACGGCAAGCTTGTGGATATCCCGTTGGGGTACAGCTCATGGGTGGTCAGACCTTCCGGTTCGATGAACACCTGATGGCTTTCCTTGTCGGCAAAGCGATGAATCTTGTCTTCGATCGACGGGCAGTAACGTGGACCGATGCCCTCGATTTCGCCAGCAGCGGAATACATGGGCGAACGATCGAGGTTCGCCGCGATGATTTCGTGGGTGCGGGCGTTGGTATGGGTAATCCAGCAACTGACCTGGCGTGGATGTTGTTCCTTGTTGCCCATGAACGACATCACCGGGATCGGCGTATCACCTGGCTGCTCGGTCATGACCGAGAAATCCACAGATTTGCCATCGATGCGCGGTGGCGTACCGGTTTTCAGGCGACCCACACGCAACGGCAGTTCACGCAGACGATGCGCCAGGGCAATCGACGGCGGATCACCGGCGCGACCGCCGGAGAAATTCTGCAAACCGATGTGGATAAGTCCGCCAAGGAAGGTACCGGTGGTCAACACCACGGAATCGGCGAAGAACCGCAGACCCATTTGGGTGACAACACCGCGCACTTGTTCCTGCTCAACGATCAGGTCGTCTGCGGCTTGTTGAAATATCCACAGGTTCGGCTGGTTTTCCAGGATTTCGCGGACAGCGGCCTTGTACAGAATTCGGTCGGCCTGTGCCCGGGTTGCACGCACGGCCGGGCCTTTACGGCTGTTCAACACGCGAAACTGGATGCCGCCCAGGTCGGTGGCGATGGCCATCGCGCCGCCGAGGGCATCGATTTCCTTGACCAGATGGCTTTTGCCAATGCCACCGATGGCCGGGTTGCAGCTCATGGCGCCGAGGGTTTCCACGTTATGCGTCAGCAACAGGGTTTTTGCCCCCATACGTGCTGAGGCCAGTGCTGCCTCGGTACCGGCATGACCGCCGCCGATGACGATCACTTCAAAACGGGAAGGGAAATCCACCACGCACCTCGTGCCTGCTTAAGTAGGTAATTCAGGAATAGTTTGAGATCAGGTTTCTGGACCTGGTCGACAAGTATAGGGACTTCGCCCTTCCTAAAGAACCCTTTGCACAAAATTTAACCAGCTGTGGAGAACTCGAAGTTAAAAGAATAAAAAAGAGAGAAATTTATAAAACCTTTGTTTTTATGTTTATTCTTACTGCCCCACCTTTCTGTGGATAGATCGCTACAAGCCATATTATTCAATGTGTACAGAGTTTCAAAACCCTGTGCTCATGTGCCAATGAGGCCGTTGGATAACCGGGGTAAGCCTGTGGATGAAAGGGGTGGTTATCCACAGGGGAGGTTATATCCTGTTTTGAAGCCCTGTTATCAACCGACCTCAGTGGCAGTTATTCACAGGGCTTAATCCACAGAAATTCGACCCAAGCATTTTTTCAGGGCGTAAAAAAAGCGCCATCGAGCGATCGGTGACGACCAGGTAGCCGATAGAGGGATGTGACAGGGCTATTGTGAGAGAACGTAACAGAGGCTAATAATAGCCATTATCATTAACTCGCCAGTTTCTCCCATGTCCTTACCCGCCCATCACGCTGCGATCGAGAAAATCTACGAGCAACACCATTCGTGGCTATATGGATGGCTCAAGGGAAAACTGCATGACGCCTGCGATGCTGCCGATGTCGCGCATGACACCTTCGTGCGGATTCTCGCAGCACGTAATGCCTCGCAGATTCGTGAACCGCGGGATTATCTGGCGACCATCGCACGCGGCCTCGTCATTGACCGTTATCGAAGACACGCCATCGAAGTCGCCTACTTGCAGACTTTGGCTGCTCGACCGGAAGCCACTGCCATCAGCGAAGAAGATAAGGCGCTGATCATCGAAACCTTGGTCGCTGTGGATAAAGCCTTGACCGGTCTGGGCGCGCGAACCCAGAAGATCTTCATCCTTTCGCAGATCGACGGCCTGACTTATCAACAGATTGCGGTGCAGCTGAAGGTTTCCCTGACCACAGTAAAGAAGCACATGATCCGCGCCCTGACGGAATGTGCCCTGATCATGGCGCAGCGTTGATGGCCAGTGCACCGAACCGTCAGGTGTTCGAAGCGGCGGCCAGTTGGTACGTGCAGTTTCAGGCCGATCCGCCGACGCTCGCCGAACAAAAAGCCTGGCAGCTGTGGATAGATAGCGATCCAGCGCATCTGGCGGCCTGGAACCAGATGGAACAATTGCAGCGTCACCTCGGCACTTTGCCGCAGGATTTGAAACGTCGCGCGCTGAAAACCGGCCAACAACGGCGCCAGGTGCTGAAGTTGTTGCTGCTCGCGACCGGAACGGGATTCCTGGGTTGGAATGCCCAACAACATACGTCCCTTGGGAATGCCTGGGCGGACTACAAAACCGGCGTTGGCCAGCGGCGTAACCTCTCATTGGCGGATGGCAGCCAGATCCAGCTCAATACCGATACGGCCATCGATGTGTCTTTCGAGGCAGCGCAACGGCTGATTCGCTTGCGCTCGGGTGAAATCCTCATTCAGACCGGCAAGCTTGGCGATCAGCGGCCGTTTTTTGTCGAAACCGGGGATGGCCGGATTCAAGCGTTGGGCACCCGTTTTTCTGTGCATAAGTTGTCCGGTTCGACCCGGGTCGGCGTGCTGGAAGATCGGGTCAGCGTGCAACCCGCTGATCGATCAACGACCGCGATGATCCTGAAAGCCGGCGAAGGTGCGGATTTCGACAGTCGGCATGTCGGGCTCCTTCACCCCTTTAAATCCTCGGCAGTGGCGTGGACCAACGGCCAGCTCATTGTGCTCGATGCACGGCTGGGCGAGGTGATCGAAGAGTTGGGGCGTTATCGCAGAGGTTTTCTGCACTGCGATAGCCGCGCCCGGGATTTACGGGTGTCCGGCACCTTTCGGCTCGACTCCACTGATGCCGTACTCGCCAATCTTCAGGCCTCTCTACCGATCAACGTCCGCTACTTCAGCCATTACTGGGTATCGATCAGCCACAATGGCTGATCGAAAATCACCTGGGGAAAAATAAATCGAAAACAGGGTTATCTTTTTTTGCCCTGACCCGGCCCTACAGGTAATCGCGATAAACGCGGCTCTTCGCCACCTTCAGGGCTTATCCACACATGCGTCTTCCCACATTCCGTCAGCGTTTTTCCCACCATTGCATTGCCTACAGCCTGCTGATGACCAGTGCCGCGTCCTGCCTGGTAATGACTGATAACGCCTTCGCGGCAACGGCCGACCAGCCCTACACCATCGCTGCTGGCTCTCTCGACAACGCCTTGAGCCAATTCGCTTCCGCCGCAAACGTGATTCTGTCGTTCTCGCCACAGCAGAGCAGCCGTTTAACCAGTGCCGGACTGAACGGCACCTTCACCGTCGAACAGGGATTCGCCCAACTGCTGCAAGGCTCGGGCTTGCAAGCCGTACCGCAGGCGCCGGGCAGTTATATTCTGCAGGCGCTGCCCAACGGCGATTCACTGGAACTGGCCCCGACCAACATCAATGGGCAATTGGCCAATCCGATGAACCTGGATTACGCCGCCGACGTCGGCTACAAGGCGCAGAACAGCCGGATCGGTACGAAAACCAGCACGCCGCTGTCGGAAACGCCGCGTTCGGTGTCGGTGGTTACCGCAGAGCGCATGAAAGATCAGAAATCTCAGACGCTGACCGAAGTACTCGGCTACGTTCCGGGGATCTTTGCCCCACCGTTTGCCGCCGGCGACAGTCTGGCCGGCGATCTGTTTTTCATTCGCGGTTTCAACGCGACCGATTACGGCTACGGCCTGCTGCGCGATGGCCTGCGTGTGCAAGGTAACCGCTATGACACCAGCACCGAGCCTTACGGACTTGAACGAGTGGAGATTTTCCGTGGCCCGTCCTCGCTGCTCTATGGGGAAAACGCACCGGGCGGTCTGGTCAATCTGGTCAGCAAACGCCCGACTGCTGAGCCTCGGGGTGAAGTGCAGCTGGGTTATGGCTCGAACAACCGCCGGCAGATCGGTGTCGATGTGTCGGGCCCCCTGAACGACAGTGGCAACATTCTCGGGCGCGTAGTAATGCTCGGTCGCAAGTCTGACACTCAAACCGATCACGTCCCGGATGACCGCCTCTACATCGCCCCTTCGCTGACCCTGAATTTCGACGATTTCAACACCCTGACCTTGCTGGCCAACTACCAGAAGGATCACACCAATATGGAACTTGGCCTACCGGCCGCCGGGACGTTACTGACAAACCCCAACGGCAAGTTATCCAAAGGCACCCTGCTCGGTGACCCGGACTGGAACACCTTCGAACGGGAAACCTGGAGTACCGGCTACGAGTTCAGCCACTCCTTCAACGATGATTGGCAGTTCCGGCAGAACTCGCGCTACATGCAGTCGCGCATCAACCGCCATGAAACCTGGCCGGGCAACCTCAACAACGCAGGCTTCGGTACGCGCCTGAACATGACTGCGTACGATCGCTTCAACAAATCGATGGTGTATTCGCTGGATAACCAACTGGAAGGCAAATTCCAGGTCGGTGAGCTGGAAAACACCGTGCTGTTTGGCGCGAGCTACGACCGCACTTCGTTCAATCAGGACTGGAATGCCGGCATCGTCGGACCGATCGATATCTACAATCCGGTTTATCTACGCGATCCCACTACCCCGATCGCGGTGCAAAACACGTTGCTCGAGCAGCAGATGAAAGGTGTTTATGCACAGATCCAGAGCAAATATGACCACTGGTTGTTCTTGCTCGGTGGGCGCCAGGACTGGGTCGACAGTGATTTCCGCGACAAAGTGGCCAAGGGCAGCAATATCAGTTCCGAGGACAAGAAATTCACCTATCAGGGCGGGGTGATGTACCAGTTCGACAACGGCATGACGCCGTATGTCAGCTATTCCACCTCATTCGTACCGGTGCAGCAGATTTCCAATGCCGGCGCACCGCTCGATCCGATCACCAGCAGCCAATACGAAGTGGGCCTCAAGTACGAACCGATCGGCTGGGATACCGCGTTCACCGCGTCGGTGTATGACCTGCGCAAAAAGGACGACACCTACTTCGACTCGACCACCTCGACCTATCGCCAGGTAGGCGAAAGCCGTTCCAAAGGTGTCGAGCTGGAACTCAACAGCAATCTGACCCAAAACCTCAATGTGACGGCGGCGTACACCTACACCGACGCGCGGATCACCAAGGACGCGGCGACCTCGTTGGTCAAAGGCCACCAGATGACCGGCGTACCGCGTAATCAGGCGTCGGCCTGGGCCAAGTACCGCTTCCTTGATGGCGATTTGAAAGGTTTGTACGTGGGCGGCGGCGTGCGTTACTTCGACAGTGCTTTCGCCTACACCTCGCCTTCTCTGTACGGAAAGCTGGATGCCGGCGACGTCACGTTGGTGGATGCGGCGATCGGCTATCAAATCGACACGCACTGGAGCGTCGACCTGAATGCCAAGAACCTGTTCGACAAGGAATATGTGTCTGGATGCAACGATGCTGGCCGTTGCTACTGGGGTGAAGATCGCACCTTGCTCGGTACGGTGTCTTACAACTGGTGAAACGAAAAGGGGCTGTGGATAAATTGTCCACAGCCCCTTTGGTCATTTACCAATGCAGAAGCTGGAAAAGATCCGCCCAAGCAGGTCATCGGAACTGAAAGCCCCGGTGATTTCCCCCAGCGAGTGCTGCGCCTGACGCAGATCTTCAGCCAGCAGCTCTCCTGCGCCAGCCAACGTCAGTTGCGCACGCCCATGTTCCAGCGCCGCACTGGCGTGGCGCAGGGCCTCAAGATGCCGGCGGCGGGCACTGAAGCTGCTTTCCGAGGTTTGTTCATAGCCCATGCAGGCCTTGAGGTGTTCGCGCAGCAATTCGAGACCGTCACCGGCCGATTTCGCACTCAGGCTGATGGTGACATGGCCATCTTCACTGACTTCCAGGGCAATGGCTTCACCCGTGAGGTCGGCCTTGTTGCGGATCAAGGTGACCTTGGCCGGATCCGGGCGGGTTTCGAGGAACTCAGGCCACAGGGCAAACGGGTCTGCCGCCTCCGGAGCGGTGGCATCGACCACCAGCAGCACTCGATCCGCTTCTGTGATCGCTTTCAACGCCCGTTCCACACCGATCTTTTCCACCTGATCATCGGTATCGCGCAGACCGGCGGTATCCACCACGTGCAACGGCATCCCATCAATGTGGATATGTTCGCGCAAGATGTCCCGGGTGGTGCCGGCAATCTCGGTCACGATCGCCGCTTCGCGCCCGGCCAGGGCATTCAACAGGCTGGACTTGCCGGCATTCGGCCGGCCGGCAATTACCACGGTCATGCCGTCACGCAACAAAGCCCCCTGCCCGGCCTCGCGAAGCACTGTGGACAGTTCATCGCGCACTTTGTCGAGCATGTTCAACACATGGCCATCGGCAAGGAAGTCGATTTCTTCTTCCGGGAAGTCGATGGCGGCTTCGACGTAGATGCGCAACCCGATCAGTTGTTCGGTGAGGTTATGCACACGTTGGGAAAACGCGCCCTGCAGCGAACGCAGGGCATTACGTGCAGCCTGTGCAGAACTGGCTTCAATCAGGTCGGCGATCGCCTCGGCCTGGGCCAGGTCGAGCTTGTCGTTGAGGAACGCACGTTCGCTGAATTCCCCCGGGCGGGCCAGGCGGCAGCCCAGCTCCAGGCAGCGTTTGAGCAGCATGTCCAGAACGATCGGCCCGCCGTGGCCCTGCAGCTCCAGCACGTCTTCGCCGGTGAATGAGTTCGGTCCCGGGAAATACAGCGCCAGACCTTCGTCCAGCACCTGCTGATCAGCACTGAAAAAAGGACCGTAATGCGCGTAACGCGGTTTCAGTTCGCGGCCGCTGATGGCTTTGGCCGCAACACTGGCCAACGGCCCGGAAATACGGACGATGCCGACACCGCCGCGACCTTGAGCGGTGGCGACAGCGGCGATGGTTTCACGAGGTGCGCTCATAAACCGGAATCCAGACAAAAATGGCAGATAGCAAAACGCCCCACTAGGGGGCGTTTTGAGTGGTGTTATCCACAGAGTAAGTTACGCCTCGGCTTTTTTCGTCGCCGCTTCGATCTTACGCGTGATGTACCACTGTTGGGCAATCGACAGGCAGTTGTTCACAACCCAGTACAGCACCAGACCGGCAGGGAACCACAGGAAGAAGAAGGTGAAGATGATTGGCATCATTTTCATGACCTTCGCCTGCATCGGATCCGGCGGAGTCGGGTTCAGACGCTGCTGGATGAACATGGTCGCGCCCATGATGATCGGCAGGATGAAGAACGGATCCTTGATCGACAGGTCAGTGATCCACAGCATGAACGGCGCCTGGCGCATTTCCACGCTTTCCAGCAGAACCCAGTACAGCGAAAGGAAAACCGGCATCTGCACGAGGATCGGCAAGCAGCCACCCAGTGGATTGATCTTCTCTTTCTTGTACAGCTCCATCATGGCCTGCGACATTTTCTGCCGGTCATCGCCATGTTGCTCTTTCAGTGCAGCCAGTTTCGGAGCAACGGCACGCATGCGCGCCATGGATTTGTAGCTGGCAGCCGACAGCGGGAAGAAAATCCCTTTGATCAGCATGGTCAGGAAGATGATCGACCAGCCCCAGTTACCCACAATCGCGTGGATGTGTTGCAGCAGCCAGAAGATCGGTTGAGCGATGAACCACAGAATGCCGTAGTCGACCGTCAGTTCCAGACCTGGGGACAACTCTTTCAGCACGGCCTGGCTTTTCGGGCCAGCGTACAGAATGGCGCTGGTTTCAACTTTTGCACCCGGCGCAGCGGTCAGCGAAGGACCGGTGTAACCGATGATGTAGTTGCCTTTGCTGTCTTTACGCGTCTGAACGATGTTGTTTTCGCCCTTCGGCGCAACCCATGCAGTCACGAAGTAGTGTTGCAGCCATGCTACCCAGCCACCGGTGACGGTTTCCTTGAGCTGACCTTTGTCCATGTCTTTCATGGACACTTTCTTGTACGGCTCGGAACTTGTCCACAGGGCGGCGCCCAGGTAAGTCGCGGTACCGGTGGCAGTGGTCGACGAAGGGTCGGCACTGGCGTCGCGCTTCAACTGGGCGAACATCGAACCGGACCAGGGCTGCGCGCTCTGGTTATCCACAAGGTAGGTCACGGTCACGTCATACAGGCCGCGTTTCAGAGTGAAACGCTTGATGTAGTTGACGCCGTCCTTGCTGAACTTCAGGTCGACGACCAGTTGGTCCTGACCGTCAGCCAGTTGATAACTTTTCTTCTCCGAGGAGTAAACCGGACGACCGGCCGGGCTTGCGTCCGGACCGTTGGTGCCGATCAGACCGCTTTGTGCCAGATAAGTACGTTCGCCGCCGTTGTCGAACAGCTGGAACGGAACATCCGGACGGTCCTGACGACGTGGATACAGTGGCAAGGTCAGTTGCGCAACGTCACCGCCCTGTGGATCGATCGCGAGATCGAGCACGTCGGTTTTGACCTGGATCAGATCCTTGCTGGCAGCGACCGGGGTTTCTGCTGGCGCGCTGGTATCGCTGGCGGCACGCGGAATATCGTCACTGGCGGAAGCGTTATTGCCAGGAACGGTGTCCGGCAAACCGGATGCAGTCGTACTGGAAGCAACATTCTGAGTCGGCAGGGCAGCCTGGCCATAGTCCTGGTTCCATTTAAGAACCATAACGTAGGACACGATTGCCAGGGCGACGATCAGGATCGTGCGTTTGATATCCATGATTACTCGGCCATCGAAGAAGAACGGGAGGTAGGGATAGGTGGAACCGGGTCATAACCACCGGGATTCCACGGATGACAGCGACCTAAACGACGAAAGGTCAGCCAGCCACCGCGCAGAAGGCCATGATTTTCAATGGCTTCATACGCGTAGCAGGAACAACTGGGGTAGAAACGACAGTGGCTGGCCATCAGGGGACTAATGGCATAGCGATAAAACTGGATCGGAACGAGGGCCAGTTTACGCATCTGGACTGTCTACCCCTACAGTTTCGGTTTTGACTGCTGGAACTGGCTTGTTACGGGCCAGACGTTTCCAGAGTTTGCCGAAATGCTGAATCAATTCGGGGTTTTCTACGTCGCCCAAACCTTTGCGCGCGACGATAACGATGTCCCAGCCGACCAGTGAATCCTGGTGCAGGCGAAACGATTCGCGCATTAGGCGTTTGAGACGATTGCGCTCGACGGAGAGCTTTACGCTCTTTTTCCCGATAACCAGCCCGAGACGGGGGTGATCAAGATCGTTGTTGCGCGCAAGGAGCAGGAGATTTTTCCCCGGAACCTTGCCGGTAGGGGAGTCAAAGACTGCCTTGAAATGCCGGGGGGTAAGCAGACGCTTTTCCCGACTGAAGTCCTGACTCACCTCCAGTGCCGGATTATCAAACTGCCAGACGCGCACGACCTTTGGCGCGGCGACGCGACAGGACGGCACGACCGTTCTTGGTAGCCATGCGAGCACGGAAACCGTGGGTACGAGCGCGTTTGATAGTGCTTGGTTGGAAAGTACGTTTCATGTCGTGTTACCTGGTTCGTCCACAACGGGCCGGAATGGCCCCCGTTTTAAGAGACCGGGGATTCTAGAGAAAGCAAGCCTTCAGGTCAATTTCCAACCAGCGTTTCCTTATAAATAGATCTGGGGAGCTTCCAGAATCGAAACCCTGTCTGCCAAACATAAAAATAAAGAAGGGAATTATTTAAAGCTTTTCTGTAAAGCTTGTAAAAGCTAGGGCCGCCACCTTCTGTGGATAACTAGTCTCAGGCCTGATACGGCTTGATGTACAGAGAATGACAACTACGGTGGAAAACAGTGTTCAGCCTGTGCTGCGCTATCGGATAACCTGTGTGTGAAAAGGTGAGTTATACACAGGCTGGTTATCCACCGAGTTCTACCCCCAGTTGTCCAGTGCCCTCAGAGGCGGTTATCCACAGAGCTTATGCACACACCGTTGGTCGCCTTTATCCCGCTTAACGCATTGATTAATCATGGTCACCACACAACCTGCATGTGGATAAGTGGACCGCTCGCCGCTACAATGGCCGCTTGTTTTTGCCTCACCGGCTTTCAACTTAGGGGATATCCGTGTCAGTGGAACTTTGGCAGCAGTGCGTGGAGCTTTTGCGCGAGGAGCTGCCTGCCCAACAATTCAACACCTGGATCCGTCCACTACAGGTCGAAGCCGAAGGCGACGAGTTGCGCGTCTACGCACCGAACCGTTTTGTGCTGGACTGGGTCAACGAAAAGTACCTGGGTCGCGTCCTTGAACTGCTGGATGAGCACGGCAACGGCATGGCGCCAGCGCTTTCCTTATTAATAGGCAGCAAACGCAGCTCGGCACCCCGCGCCGCGCCGAATGCACCGTTGGCTGCCGCGCAGGCGTCCCTGGCTCAGGCCAACGCGGCGCCGGCCAGTGCCCCGGCATCTGCGCCAACGCCCGCTCCGGCCAAGCGCTCGACGCAGAAAACCGAAGAAGTCAGTGAAGAGCCGTCCCGCGACAGCTTTGATCCGATGGCCGGTGCGGCCTCGCAGCAGGCCCCGGTTCGCGCCGAACAGCGCACCGTTCAGGTAGAAGGCGCGCTCAAGCACACCAGTTACCTGAACCGCACGTTCACCTTCGAGAACTTCGTGGAAGGCAAGTCCAACCAGCTCGCCCGCGCGGCGGCCTGGCAGGTGGCGGACAATCCCAAGCACGGCTACAACCCGCTGTTCCTTTATGGCGGCGTCGGTCTGGGTAAAACCCACTTGATGCACGCGGTGGGTAACCACCTGTTAAAGAAGAACCCGAATGCCAAGGTCGTGTACCTGCATTCCGAACGCTTTGTGGCCGACATGGTCAAGGCGCTGCAACTGAACGCGATCAACGAGTTCAAGCGCTTCTATCGTTCGGTGGACGCTCTGCTGATCGACGATATTCAGTTCTTCGCCCGCAAAGAGCGTTCCCAGGAAGAGTTTTTCCACACCTTCAACGCCCTGCTTGAAGGTGGTCAGCAGGTCATTCTCACCAGTGATCGCTACCCGAAAGAAATCGAAGGCCTTGAAGAGCGCCTAAAATCCCGCTTCGGCTGGGGCCTGACCGTTGCCGTCGAGCCGCCGGAACTGGAAACCCGCGTGGCGATCTTGATGAAGAAGGCCGACCAGGCCAAAGTCGAGCTGCCACACGATGCGGCGTTCTTCATTGCCCAGCGTATTCGCTCCAACGTCCGTGAGCTGGAAGGTGCGCTGAAACGCGTGATCGCCCACTCGCACTTCATGGGCCGCGACATCACCATCGAGCTGATCCGCGAATCCCTGAAAGACTTGTTGGCGTTGCAGGACAAACTGGTCTCTGTGGATAACATTCAGCGTACTGTCGCCGAGTACTACAAGATCAAGATCTCCGACCTGCTGTCCAAGCGCCGTTCGCGCTCGGTGGCTCGTCCGCGTCAGGTGGCCATGGCCTTGTCCAAGGAGCTGACCAACCACAGTCTGCCGGAAATCGGCGATGTGTTTGGCGGTCGCGACCACACGACGGTGTTGCACGCCTGCCGCAAGATCAACGAACTTAAGGAATCCGACGCGGACATCCGCGAGGACTACAAGAACCTGCTGCGTACACTGACCACTTGATGAACACCAGCGCAGCTTATTAAGGCAAGGGACTAGACCATGCATTTCACCATTCAACGCGAAGCCCTGTTGAAACCCCTGCAACTGGTCGCAGGCGTCGTCGAGCGCCGACAGACCTTGCCGGTACTGTCCAACGTGCTGTTGGTCGTCGATGGCCAGCAACTGTCGCTGACCGGTACCGACCTTGAGGTCGAGCTGGTCGGTCGTGTGCAACTCGAAGAGCCGGCCGAAACAGGTTCCATCACCGTGCCTGCGCGCAAGCTGATGGACATCTGCAAGAGCCTGCCCAACGATGCGCTGATCGATATCAAGGTCGACGAGCAGAAACTGGTGGTGAAGGCCGGCCGCAGCCGCTTCACCCTGTCGACTTTGCCGGCCAACGACTTCCCGACTGTGGAAGAAGGCCCGGGTTCGCTGACCTGCAGCCTGGAGCAGAGCAAACTGCGTCGTCTGATCGAACGCACCAGTTTCGCCATGGCCCAGCAGGACGTGCGTTACTACCTCAACGGCATGCTGCTGGAAGTCTCGGCCGGCGTGATCCGTGCCGTGGCCACCGACGGTCACCGTCTGGCGATGTGCTCGATGCAGGCCGATATCGGTCAGCCGGATCGCCATCAGGTGATCGTGCCGCGCAAAGGTATTCTCGAACTGGCGCGTCTGCTCACCGAGCCGGATGGCAACGTCAGCATCGTTCTCGGCCAGCACCACATTCGCGCCACCACCGGTGAATTCACCTTCACCTCCAAGCTGGTCGACGGCAAATTCCCGGACTACGAGCGCGTACTGCCGAAAGGTGGCGACAAACTGGTATTGGGCGATCGTCAGGCACTGCGTGAAGCCTTCAGCCGTACCGCGATTCTGTCCAACGAGAAATACCGTGGTATCCGTCTGCAACTGGCGAGCGGTCAGTTGAAGATCCAGGCCAACAACCCGGAGCAGGAAGAAGCGGAAGAAGAAGTGGGCGTTGAGTACAACGGTGGCTCGCTGGAAATCGGCTTCAACGTGAGCTATTTGCTCGACGTGCTGGGCGTGATGACCACCGAGCAGGTTCGCCTGATCCTGTCCGACTCCAACAGCAGTGCGCTGGTGCAAGAGTCCGACAATGACGACTCGGCTTACGTTGTCATGCCGATGCGTCTGTAATCAGCTGAACCTGGATGTCCTTAAGTCGCGTTTCGGTCACCGCGGTGCGCAATCTGCACCCGGTGACCTTCTCCCCCTCCCCCCGCATCAACATTCTTTACGGCGCCAACGGCAGCGGCAAAACCAGTGTTCTGGAAGCCATTCATCTGCTGGGGCTTGCCCGCTCGTTTCGTAGCACGCGGCTGTTGCCGGTCATCCAGTACGAGCAACTTGCCTGCACCGTGTTCGGGCAGGTCGAGCTGGCCGAGGGTGGGCACAGTGCGTTGGGGATCTCGCGGGATCGTCAGGGCGAGTTCCAGATCCGCATCGACGGCCAGAACGCCCGCAGCGCCGCGCAACTGGCGGAGATCCTGCCGCTGCAGTTGATCAACCCCGACAGCTTCCGCCTGCTCGAAGGGGCGCCGAAGATTCGCCGGCAGTTCCTCGACTGGGGCGTGTTCCACGTCGAGCCGCGGTTCATGGCGACCTGGCAGCGTTTGCAGAAGGCCTTGCGCCAGAGAAACTCCTGGCTGCGGCATGGTACACTTGACGCCGTTTCGCAGGCGGTTTGGGACAGGGAACTGTGCCAGGCCAGCGCTGAAATCGATGAATACCGCCGCGCTTACATCAAAGCCTTGAAACCAGTCTTTGAACAAACCTTGAGCGAACTGGTTGAGCTTGAAGGTTTGACGCTCAGCTATTACCGCGGCTGGGACAAGGACCGGGAACTGAGTGCCGTACTGGCTGGTTCCGTGCAACGGGATCAGCAAATGGGTCATACCCAGGCCGGACCGCAACGGGCTGATTTGCGTCTTAGATTGGGCGCACATAACGCCGCGGACATCTTGTCCCGGGGTCAGCAGAAGTTGGTGGTTTGCGCATTGCGGATTGCCCAGGGGCATCTGGTGAGCCAGGCCCGACGCGGTCAGTGTATTTATCTGGTGGATGACTTGCCGTCCGAGCTGGACGAGAGCCACCGTCGCGCGCTGTGCCGCTTGCTGGAAGACTTACGCTGCCAGGTTTTTATCACCTGTGTAGATCACGAATTATTGAGGGAAGGCTGGCAGACGGAAACGCCAGTCGCTCTGTTCCACGTGGAACAGGGCCGTATCACCCAGACCCACGACCATCGGGAGTGAAGGCATTGAGCGAAGAAAATACGTACGACTCAACGAGCATTAAAGTGCTGAAAGGCCTGGATGCCGTACGCAAACGTCCCGGTATGTACATTGGTGACACCGACGATGGCAGCGGTCTGCACCACATGGTGTTCGAGGTGGTCGACAACTCGATCGACGAAGCCCTCGCCGGCCACTGCGACGACATCAGCATCATTATCCACCCGGATGAGTCCATCACCGTTAAAGACAACGGCCGTGGCATCCCGGTAGACGTGCACAAAGAGGAAGGCGTTTCCGCCGCCGAGGTCATCATGACCGTCCTCCACGCTGGCGGTAAGTTCGACGACAACTCCTACAAGGTATCCGGCGGTCTGCACGGCGTAGGTGTGTCGGTAGTGAACGCCCTGTCCGAAGAACTTGTACTGACCGTGCGCCGCAGCGGCAAGATCTGGGAACAGACCTACGTTCACGGCGTGCCTCAGGCGCCGATGGCCATCGTTGGCGACAGCGAGACCACCGGTACCCAGATCCACTTCAAGGCTTCCAGCGAAACCTTCAAGAACATTCACTTCAGCTGGGACATCCTGGCCAAGCGCATTCGTGAACTGTCCTTCCTCAACTCTGGTGTCGGCATCGTCCTCAAGGACGAGCGCAGCGGCAAGGAAGAGCTGTTCAAGTACGAAGGCGGCCTGCGTGCGTTCGTTGAATACCTGAACACCAACAAGACTGCGGTCAACCAGGTGTTCCACTTCAACATCCAGCGTGAAGACGGCATCGGCGTGGAAATCGCCCTGCAGTGGAACGACAGCTTCAACGAGAACCTGTTGTGCTTCACCAACAACATTCCGCAGCGCGACGGCGGCACCCACCTGGTGGGCTTCCGTTCGGCCCTGACGCGTAACCTGAACAACTACATCGAGCAGGAAGGTCTGGCGAAGAAGCACAAAGTCGCCACCACCGGTGACGATGCCCGTGAAGGCCTGACCGCGATCATCTCGGTAAAAGTGCCGGATCCGAAGTTCAGCTCGCAGACCAAAGACAAGCTGGTGTCTTCCGAAGTGAAGACCGCGGTCGAGCAGGAGATGGGCAAGTACTTCTCCGACTTCCTGCTGGAAAACCCGAACGAAGCCAAGCTGGTCGTCGGCAAGATGATCGACGCGGCCCGTGCCCGTGAAGCGGCGCGTAAAGCCCGTGAGATGACCCGCCGCAAAGGCGCGCTGGACATCGCCGGCCTGCCGGGCAAGCTCGCTGACTGCCAGGAAAAAGACCCGGCACTGTCCGAACTGTACCTCGTGGAAGGTGACTCCGCGGGCGGCTCTGCCAAGCAGGGACGTAACCGCAAGACCCAGGCGATCCTGCCGCTGAAGGGCAAGATCCTCAACGTCGAGAAAGCACGCTTCGACAAGATGATCTCGTCCCAGGAAGTGGGTACGCTGATCACCGCGCTGGGCTGCGGCATTGGTCGCGAAGAGTACAACATCGACAAGCTGCGCTATCACAACATCATCATCATGACCGATGCTGACGTCGACGGTTCGCACATCCGTACCCTGCTGCTGACCTTCTTCTTCCGTCAGTTGCCGGAGCTGATCGAGCGTGGCTACATCTACATCGCCCAGCCGCCGCTGTACAAGGTCAAGAAAGGCAAGCAAGAGCAATACATCAAAGACGACGACGCCATGGAAGAGTACATGACGCAGTCGGCCCTGGAAGATGCGAGCCTGCACCTGAACGAAGAAGCCCCGGGCATTTCCGGTGAAGCGCTCGAGCGTCTGGTCAACGACTTCCGCATGGTGATGAAGACCCTCAAGCGTCTGTCGCGCCTGTATCCGCAGGAGCTGACCGAGCACTTCATCTACCTGCCGGCCGTCAGCCTGGAAATGCTCGGCGACCACGCCAAGATGCAGGACTGGCTGGCCCAGTACGAAGTCCGTCTGCGCACCGTCGAGAAGTCGGGCCTGGTCTACAAGGCCAGCCTGCGTGAAGACCGTGAACGTGGCGTGTGGTTGCCGGAGGTCGAACTGATCTCCCACGGCCTGTCTAACTACGTCACCTTCAACCGCGACTTCTTCGGCAGCAATGACTACAAGACCGTCGTCACCCTCGGCGCTCAACTGAGCACCCTGCTCGACGAAGGCGCGTACATCCAGCGTGGCGAGCGCAAGAAAGCGGTCACCGAGTTCAAGGAAGCTCTCGACTGGCTGATGGCCGAAAGCACCAAGCGTCACACCATTCAGCGATACAAAGGTCTGGGCGAAATGAACCCGGACCAGCTGTGGGAAACCACCATGGACCCAAGCGTGCGTCGCATGCTGAAAGTCACCATCGAAGACGCCATTGGCGCAGACCAGATCTTCAACACCCTGATGGGTGATGCGGTCGAACCTCGCCGGGACTTCATCGAGAGCAATGCACTGGCGGTGTCCAACCTGGATTTCTGATCCGCGTCGACACCCTTGAAAAAAGGCCAACGCATTAGCGTTGGCCTTTTTTTTGGACGGCACAAACAACGATGTCGTCTTGGCGGCTTGCGTGTTTAGTCGGAGGCTGCCGCCACACTCTCCAACCGATACCCATACCCATAAATCGTCAGCAACTGCCATCCGCGCTCCGCCGTCAGCCCCAGTTTGTTGCGCAGACGATAGATGTGCGTATCCAGCGGTCGCGACGAGACCACCTCTTCATGGGGCCAGAACCGTTCATACAGGTATTCGCGCGACAGCGGCCGCCCCAGGTTACTGAACAGGCACCGTGCCAAGCGATATTCACGCTCCGTCATGATCACGGCCTTACCCTCGCGGGTGACGGTCAGTTCAGCGTCGTCGAAGGTCAGGTCATTGAAGCTCAGCACTTCGGTGGCGGTACTGCGCTGCTGGCTGTGCCGGCGCAGTACGGCGGCGACTCGGGCTTTCAATTCATTGGGACGGAACGGTTTGCTCACGTAATCATCAGCACCGGCGTTCAGGGCCTGGACGATATCGCTTTCGCCGTCGCGGCTGGTCAGCATGATTGCGGCGGGCGGCGACTCCATGTGTTCACGGGTCCAGCGCAGCAGGGCCAGGCCAGTCAGGTCGGGCAATTGCCAGTCGAGGATCAGCAGGTCGAACGTGTCCCTGCGCAATTGACGCAGCAGGTCCTCACCCCGTTCAAAGCTGTGCAGTGACCATGGCTGATCGCCCACGGCCGCCATTTGCTGCAGGGTTTGCTCGACCCGGCGCAGTTCGGCGGGTTCATCGTCCAGTATCGCAACGCGCATACGCGTGGGTTCCTTGTTGCTTGGGCAGTGGCCGATAACCTTAGCGGCTTGGCCTGTGCGGTGAAAGTAAGCCGTCCGCCGTCGGTCGACGTCCGCTATGATTCTTCGGATCTACGTCCTCAGACCTGTTGCCCATGAAACCATTCACTGTCCCCTCCCCTGTTTGCCATGAATAACCCGCGCCGGCGCGAAAGTCGCGAGCCGAGTCAGGTCCAGCGCCTGTTTCGGCGGCTGGTGCGCGAGTGGTTGTGGATAAGTCTAGTGCTGTTGCCGCTGACTGCGCTGTTGTCGTATCGCGCCCAGATCAACCTGCACGATGCGGTGCCGGTCTTGAACGCGCTGCTCTCGGTGGGTTTGGTGGCGTGCGTGCTCGGGTTGCTGCTGTGGCGCCCGCGCTGGGCGATCTGGGTGACGCTGGGCGGGGTGGCGTGCGTGTTGCTGACCAGCGCCGGTTTGGCGGAAATCCGGCACTGGTGGTCACCGACCCCGGCGGCGCTCGGCATGTTGTTCGGCTATCTGATCTGGAACTGGCGGCGCTTGAGCGTGGTGCTGACGTATTTTGGCTGGGAGCTGGCGCGGCTGGACCGCGAGCCGAAAGTGTTCCCGGAACGTCGCCGCGCGCAATTCACCAGCGCTGACCAGTTACAGGGGCAGATCATGGCGCTGGAACAGGCCATGAGCCGCACCCGCGATACCCGGCGCTTCATTGCCGATGGTCTGGAATACCTGCCGGTGGCGACACTGATCAGCGATCCGAAGGGGCAGATCCTGCTGGGCAACCGTAAGGCCCGTGTTCTGTTCGATCACCCGTTGGTAGGTGACGATGTGCTCGAACAACTGGCCCGTCTTGGCTACCCGGAGTTGTCCACAGTACCGCGCCCGGCGTTGTCCGCCCTGGCGCTGCTGGAGTTTCGCGATCACAAGGAACGCAGCCTGCGTCTGGAGCGCGCGGCATTGTTGCCGGTGGATGGCGATACGCCGATTGGCTGGCTGCTGAGCCTCACGGACCTGAGCGCCGAACGCGCCGCCGAAGAACAGCGCGGCGTGTTGCTGCGGTTTCTCTCCCACGATCTGCGTGCCCCGCACTCGGCAATCCTTGCTCTGCTCGATGTGCACCGTCATCAGGCCGGAGCGGACTCCCCCCTGTTCGAGCAGATCGAGCGCCAGGTGCGCCGTGCGCTCGATCTGACCGACGGCTTCGTGTTGCTGGCGCGAGCGGAATCCGAAGCCTATCAATTCCAGCCCAGTCTGTTCGCGATGCTGGTGCTGGACGTACTGGACCAGGCCTTGCCCATTGCCCAGCAGAAAAACATCCAGCTGTTGCATGACATGGATGAGCCATCCCAGGAGCGCCTGATCAATGCCGACCAAGGCCTGCTGACCCGCGCCTTGTTCAATCTGCTGGAAAACGCGATCAAGTACAGCCCGCCCGGGACCACGATTCAGTTGAGCGTCAGTTGCCAGGACGAGTGGCTGTGCTGTGAATTGACCGATCAGGGCAAAGGCATCGCCGCCGAAGAACTGCCGGATCTGTTCACCCAGTACCGCCGCTTTTCATCGGCGCAGGGAATCGATGGCGTCGGCCTGGGGCTGTCGATGGTCAAAGCCGTGATCGATCATCACGGCGGCAGTATCGAGTGTCAGAGCGTGGTCAATCAGGGCACGACCTTCCGGCTTCGAATACCGCTGATTGCTGAATGATCGGGCACAAAAAAACCGGCTATATCAGCCGGTTTTTTTACTTCCGAAAAAAACTTATGCACGTTTTGCGGCGTTTTATTAGTTTGAGAAATATATAAGTAAATCAATTAGTTACTTTTAATATTCAGGCTTTTTCAACAAAACCGTACACAGGTTATCCACAAAAATCAGACAGCCATCTGATCATTTGCCGCCGGGGCCTGTTGCGCCGGCGGCAGGGAACCCATTTCGCGCTGAGCCTGCTCGTTCCAGGCTTGCACACGGTCGTTCAGATCGGCGATGGCGCGTGGCCCAGTGCCTTCGGCGTACATCGGCTCGCCGATAACCACGGTGATCACGCCCGGCTGCTTGCCCCAGCCGATTTTCGGCCAGAACTTGCCGGCATTGTGTGCAATCGGCAGCACCGGAAGCGCCGCATTCACCGCCAACGCGCTGCCACTGCGGGAAAACTTGCCGACGGTGCCGTAAGGAACGCGGGTGCCTTCAGGGAAGATCAATACCCAGACGTTATCCTTGAGCAGTTCATCGCCTTTGGCCGCGACTTGCTTGAGCGCGGCTTTCGGGTTGTCGCGGTCAATCGCGATCGGCCGCAACATGGCCATCGCCCAGCCGAAGAACGGCACGTACAGCAATTCGCGCTTGAGCACCTGGCTCAAGGGCGAGAAATAAGCGGAGAGAAAGAACGTCTCCCAGGTGCTCTGGTGGTTCGATTGAATCACGCAGGGCCGGTCCGGCACGTTGTGCGCGCCTTTGACCTCATAACGGATGCCGAGAAACACCTTGGTCAACCACAAGGCGCAACGGCACCAGTAGACATTGATAAAACGATAACGCGCCTTGAACGGCAGAAAGGGCGCGATAAAAAAGCTCAGGCTGCACCACAGCAAGGCAGTGGTGCCCAGCAGAAGGTAAAAGAGAAAAATTCTGATGGCCTGCAGTATCGACATGGCGACGTTTACCGTTACGGGCACTGCCCGACTGTTCAAGCGCACTCCCGATCAATCCCTGGTCAGGAACTTCAGAAGCGCTCTAGTTGTGGATAAGTTCTGCGGCAATCGCCGCCAGATCGTCAAAAATCAGGGTGCCAACCGGCAGGTTTTTACTCTGAGTCTTTTCGCCTTTCCCGGTCTTTACCAAAACGGGCTGTGAATCGACGGCTTTGGCGGCCTCCAGGTCACCAAGGCTGTCGCCGACGAACCAGACATTCGTCAGCGCCACGTTGTAATGCGCCGCGATGGTTTTCAACATGCCCGGTTTCGGCTTGCGGCAATCGCAGCCTTCATCCGGCCCATGCGGGCAGTAAACGATCAGCCCGACCTCACCGCCCTGCTCCGCCACCAGCGTGCGCAAGCGCGCGTGCATGGCGTCGAGGGCGGCGAGGTCGTAGTAGCCGCGAGCAATGCCCGACTGGTTGGTAGCCACTGCCACCGTCCAGCCGGCCTTGCTCAACTGCGCAATCGCCTGGATCGAGCCGGGCAGCGGAATCCACTCCTCCACCGACTTGATGTAAGCGTCGGAGTCGTAATTGATCACTCCGTCCCGATCGAGAATCAGCAGTTTCAACAGCAGTCCCTCAACCCAGCAGCGAAATGTCGGCAACACCGAGGAACAGGCCACGCAGGCGCGCCAGCAGCGCGTAGCGGTTGGCCCGGACCTTGGCGTCTTCGGCATTGACCATGACGGCGTCGAAGAACGCGTCTACCGGCTCGCGCAGGGCAGCCAGACGCGCCAGCGATTCGTTGTACTGACGTGCTGCGGCCATTGGTTGCACCGCCTGATCCGCTTGCTGGATCGCCGAGTACAGCGAGAACTCGTTGGCGTTGTCGAAATACTTGGCTTCGACCACGGTCGGCACCGAGCCTTCCACCTTGCTCAGCAGGTTCGACACACGCTTGTTGACCGCCGCCAGCGCTGCCGCTTCCGGCAGTTTGCGGAAGGCTTGTACCGCTTGTACACGCTGGTCGAAGTCCAGCGCCGAACCCGGCTTCAAGGCACGCACCGACAGGTAAGTCGCGACATCCACGCCTTCGTCTTCGTAACGCGCACGCAGACGGTCGAAGATGAATTCCAGTACCGAATCGGACAGACCGGCAGCCTTGACCTTGGCACCGAACGCGGCCACGGCGAAATTCACAGCATCGTTCAGATCGAGGTCGAGTTTTTTCTCGATCAGGATGCGCAGCACACCCAGTGCCGCACGGCGCAGGGCATACGGGTCCTTGCTGCCGGTTGGCAGCATGCCGATACCGAAGATACCGACCAGGGTGTCGAGCTTGTCGGCGATCGCGACGGCCGCACCGGTCAGGGTCGCTGGCAGTTCGGCGCCGGCACCGCGTGGCATGTACTGCTCGTTGAGCGCCAGCGCGACGTCTTCCGGCTCGCCGTCATTGAGGGCGTAGTAGTAACCGGCGACACCTTGCATCTCCGGGAACTCGCCGACCATTTCGGTGGACAGGTCGCACTTCGACAGCAGGCCTGCACGGGCCGCCCACGAGGCGTTGCCGCCAATGCGCGCGGCGATGTACGCCGCCAGTTTCGAAACGCGCTCGGCCTTGTCGTAGACGCTGCCGAGTTTTTCCTGGAACACCACGTTCTGCAGGCGCAGGTTGAAGTCTTCGAGCTTCTGCTTCTTGTCTTGCTTGAAGAAGAACTCGGCGTCGGTCAGGCGTGGGCGAACCACTTTCTCGTTACCGGCGATGATCTGCTGCGGGTCTTTGCTTTCGATGTTGGCGACGGTGATGAACCGTGGCAGCAACTTGCCGTCGGCATCCAGCAGGCAGAAGTACTTCTGGTTGTCCTGCATGGTGGTGATCAGCGCTTCCTGCGGCACGTCGAGGAAGCGTTCCTCGAACGAGCACACCAGCGGCACCGGCCATTCAACCAGCGCGGTCACTTCGTCGAGCAGTGCCGGCGGCACGATTGCCGTGCCTTCCTGACGGGTGGCCAGCTCTTCGGTGCGCTTGCTGATGATCTCGCGACGCTCGTTGGCGTCGGCCAGGACATAAGCGGCACGCAGGTCGGCCAGATAGCTCGATGGCGAACCGATGAGCACGCTTTCCGGGTGGTGGAAGCGGTGACCACGGGAATCACGGCCAGCCTTCTGGGCGAGGATGGTGCAGTCGATGACCTGGTCACCGAGCAGCATCACCAGCCACTGGGTCGGACGCACGAACTCTTCCTTGCGAGCACCCCAACGCATGCGTTTCGGGATCGGCAGGTCGTTCAGCGAATCTTCGACGATGGTCGGCAGCAGGCTCGCGGTCGGTTTGCCGGCGATGTTCTGGCTGTAGCGCAGTTTCGGACCGCTCTGGTCGATTTCGCTCAGCTCGACGCCACACTTCTTGGCAAAACCCAGGGCAGCCTGAGTCGGGTTGCCTTCGGCATCGAACGCCGCCTGACGCGGCGGGCCGTCGAGGTTGATGCTGCGATCCGGTTGCTGGGTGGCCAGCGCAGTGATCAGCACGGCCAGACGACGCGGTGCGGCGTAGACGGTTTTGCTCTCGTAGCTCAGGCCGGCAGCTTGCAGGCCCTTGTCGATACCGGCGAGGAACGCTTCAGCCAGGGTGTTCAGGGCTTTGGGTGGCAGTTCTTCGGTGCCCAGTTCAACCAGAAAATCTTGCGCACTCATTGTGCAGCCTCCAGCTTGGCCAGTACTTCGTCACGCAGGTCCGGGGTCGCCATCGGGAAGCCCAGCTTGGCGCGGGCCAGCAGGTAGGCTTGCGCAACGGAACGCGCCAGGGTGCGTACGCGCAGAATGTATTGCTGACGCGCGGTCACCGAGATCGCCCGGCGCGCATCCAGCAGGTTGAAGGTGTGCGACGCCTTCAGAACCATTTCGTAGCTCGGCAGCGGCAGCGGCTGGTCGAGTTCGATCAGGCGCTTGGCTTCGCTTTCATAGAAGTCGAACAGTTCGAACAGTTTGTCGACGTTGGCGTGTTCGAAGTTGTAGGTGGACTGCTCCACTTCGTTCTGGTGGAACACGTCGCCGTAGGTCACCTTGCCGAACGGACCGTCAGCCCAGACCAGGTCGTAGACCGAGTCAACGCCTTGCAGGTACATGGCCAGACGCTCGAGACCGTAGGTGATCTCACCGGTGACCGGGTAGCACTCGATGCCGCCCGCCTGCTGGAAGTAGGTGAACTGGGTCACTTCCATGCCGTTGAGCCAGACTTCCCAGCCCAGACCCCAGGCGCCGAGGGTCGGCGATTCCCAGTTGTCTTCGACGAAGCGAATGTCGTGGACCAGCGGGTCCAGGCCGACATGCTTGAGGGAGCCCAGGTACAGTTCCTGGAAGTTGTCCGGGTTCGGCTTCAGCACCACCTGGAACTGATAGTAGTGCTGCAGACGGTTCGGGTTTTCCCCGTAGCGGCCGTCAGTCGGACGGCGGCTTGGCTGCACGTACGCGGCGTTCCAGGTTTCCGGGCCGATGGCGCGCAGGAAGGTCGCGGTGTGGAAAGTGCCGGCGCCTACTTCCATATCGTAGGGCTGAAGTACCACACAACCTTGCTCGGCCCAGTATTGCTGGAGCGCGAGGATCAAGTCTTGGAAGGTACGCACGGCTGGCGTAGGCTGGCTCACGAAATTCACCTGTTTCTTGGGCTGCGATTTAAAGAGCGGGAGTATACCCGATTCAGTCGCACCTCCACCCCCTGGAGCCTTATGCCACGCTGCTTTTGGTGTACCGAAGATCCGTTGTACATGGCTTATCACGATCAGGAGTGGGGCACGCCGCTACGCGATGCGCAGGGTTTGTTCGAGTTGCTTTTGCTCGAAGGGTTCCAGGCCGGGCTGTCGTGGATCACCGTGCTGCGCAAACGCGAGCGCTACCGCGAGGTGTTGTACGGCTTCGACGTGCAGCGTGTGGCGCAGATGAGTGACGCGGAAATCGCCGAACTGATGCTCGATCCGGGGATCATCCGCAACCGTCTCAAACTCAATGCCGCCCGCCGTAATGCGCAAGCCTGGCTGTCGTTGGAAGACCCGGTGGCATTCCTCTGGTCGTTCGTCGGCGGCAAGCCGATCATCAATCATTTCAAGGATCGCAGCGAAGTCCCGGCGATCACCCCCGAAGCGCTGGCGATGAGCAAAGCCCTGAAAAAGGCCGGTTTCACCTTCGTCGGCCCGACCATTTGCTACGCGCTGATGCAGGCCTCGGGCATGGTCATGGATCACACCCAGGACTGCGACCGCTACGCGCAGCTCGTCAACGGCGGTTAGAATGACCGCCTCGCGCACAGCACAAGATCAGGAGTGACCTGTGGAAAAGTTTAAAGGCGCCTTGCTGGTAGGCGCTCTGCGGCTGTTTGCCCTGCTGCCATGGCGGGCTGTACAGGCCGTGGGTTCGGCGATCGGCTGGATCATGTGGAAAACCCCCAACCGTTCCCGCGACGTGGTGCGGATCAACCTCGCCAAATGTTTTCCACAGATGGACCCAGCCGAGCGCGAGCGTCTGGTCGGCCAGAGCCTCAAAGACATCGGCAAGTCCCTGACCGAAAGCGCCTGCGCGTGGATCTGGCCGGCGCAGCGCTCGATCGATCTGGTGCGCGAAGTTGAAGGACTCGACATCCTCAAGGATGCGCTGGCCTCGGGCAAAGGCGTGGTCGGCATCACCAGCCACCTGGGCAACTGGGAAGTGCTCAACCACTTCTATTGCAGCCAGTGCAAACCGATCATTTTCTACCGTCCGCCGAAGCTCAAGGCGGTGGATGAATTGCTGCGCAAACAACGCGTGCAACTGGGCAACAAAGTCGCCGCGTCGACCAAGGAAGGCATCCTCAGCGTCATCAAGGAAGTGCGCAAGGGTGGTGCAGTGGGCATCCCCGCTGACCCGGAACCGGCCGAATCCGCCGGGATCTTTGTGCCGTTCTTCGCGACTCAGGCGCTGACCAGCAAATTCGTGCCGAACATGCTCGCCGGCGGCAAAGCGGTCGGGGTGTTCCTTCATGCCCTGCGCCTGCCGGACGGTTCCGGATACAAAGTGATCCTCGAGGCGGCGCCAGAGGCCATGTACAGCACCGATACCGCAGAGTCCTGCGCGGCGATGAGCAAAGTGGTCGAGCGCTATGTGGCGGCGTATCCGAGCCAGTACATGTGGAGCATGAAGCGCTTCAAGAAACGTCCGCCGGGCGAAGCACGCTGGTACTGAGCTGGATTCAACGATATTGGCATGATCTGTGGATAACCTTGCGTCGAGGTTATCCACAACGTTCATTCAAGGGCGCAAGAAGATGTCCGAACACCGCAAGTCGTTTCGCATCAAGATCACCCACGACAGCTTTGGCGAATGCCTTGGCCAGACGCGCAATCTGTCGGCCACCGGGGTGTATGTCGAGCATCCGCGCCTGGCTTCGCTGCCCAAGGGCGCAGTGGTTTATGGCCAGGTGCAGGGTTTACCCACAGGTGCGCCACGGGTGCGGATGGAAGTGGTGACGGTGGATGCCGACGGCATCGGTCTTCGCTACCTTTGACTTACTGCGCCTGACGGTCGAGCTTCTTCAGAAACACCGTCATTTCCTTTTCCGCTTGCTTGTCGCCATGGGCGCGGGCGGCGTCCAGACCTTGTTCCCATGCCTGTCGCGCGGCGGCGTGATCGCCCAGCGCCTGCTGCGCCTTGCCCAGCAGTTTCCACGCGGCCGAGTACTTCGGATCGAAGGCTACGCAGTGCTGAAAATGCTCGGCTGCCTTGGCGTTCTCCCCCAGGTCCAGATAACCCTTGCCCAGGCCGAAGCGCAGCAAGGCGTTATCCACACCCTTGGCGAGCATTTTTTCCAGGGATTCGAGCATGGGGGGGATTCCTTTCTTGGGAGTGTCAGGTGTTGATGGGGGGTATTGAGACCGCCTTCGCGAGCAGGCTCGCTCCCACAGGGGAAACGCATTCCAAATGTGGGAGCGAGCCTGCTCGCGAAGGGGCCTGTGCCGTCAGCGTAAACCTCAGAAGAAGCTCAGCCCCACATGAAACAGCTTCTCCACATCGCGAATATGCTTTTTATCCACAAGGAACAGAATCACATGGTCGCCGGTTTCGATCACCGTGTCGTCGTGGGCGATGATCACTTCTTCGTTGCGAATGATCGCGCCAATCGTGCTGCCCGGCGGCAGGCCGATTTTTTCGATGGGCCGGCCGATGACTTTGCTCGACTTTGCATCACCGTGGGCAATCGCCTCGATGGCCTCCGCCGCGCCCCGACGCAATGAGTGCACGCTGACGATGTCGCCACGGCGGACGTGAGCGAGCAAGGTGCCGATGGTCGCCAGTTGCGGGCTGATGGCGATGTCGATGTCGCCGCCCTGAATCAGATCGACGTAGGCCGGGTTGTTGATGATCGTCATGACCTTCTTCGCCCCCAGCCGTTTGGCCAGCAGCGACGACATGATGTTGGCCTCGTCATCGTTGGTCAGCGCGAGGAAGATGTCGGCGTCGGCAATGTTCTCTTCCAGCAGCAGGTCGCGGTCCGACGCGCTGCCCTGCAGCACCACGGTGCTGTCGAGGGTGTCGGAGAGATAGCGGCAGCGTGCCGGGTTCATCTCGATGATCTTCACCTGGTAGCGGCTTTCGATGGCCTCGGCCAGGCGTTCACCGATCTGCCCGCCGCCGGCGATGACGATGCGCTTGTAGGTTTCGTCGAGGCGGCGCATTTCGCTCATCACTGCGCGAATATTCTCGCGGGCGGCGATGAAGAAGACTTCGTCATCGGCCTCGATCACCGTATCGCCCTGGGGCAGGATCGGCCGGTCACGGCGGAAAATCGCCGCGACACGCGTCTCGACATTCGGCATGTGCTCGCGCAACTGACGCAGTTGCTGACCCACCAGCGGCCCGCCGTAATACGCGCGCACCGCCACCAGTTGCGCCTGGCCTTCGGCGAAGTCGATCACTTGCAGCGCGCCCGGATGCTGGATCAGGCGCTTGATGTAGTTGGTCACCACTTGCTCGGGGCTGATCAGCACGTCGACCGGAATCGCTTCGTTCTGGAACAGCTGCTCCTCGCGATTGAGGTAGGACGCTTCGCGCACCCGGGCGATCTTGGTCGGGGTGTGGAACAGGGTGTGGGCGACCTGGCAGGCGACCATGTTGGTCTCGTCGCTGTTGGTCACCGCCACCAGCATGTCGGCATCGTCGGCGCCGGCCTGGCGCAGCACCGACGGCAGCGAGCCGCGACCCTGAATGGTGCGGATGTCGAGACGGTCGCCGAGATCGCGCAGGCGTTCGCCGTCGGTGTCGACCACGGTGATGTCGTTGGCTTCGCTCGCCAAGTGTTCGGCCAGCGAACCGCCGACCTGTCCCGCACCGAGGATGATGATTTTCATCCAGTCACTCCGTTGAATCCGTTTAGCCGCGCGCGGCAGCGATCTTGATCAGCTTGGCGTAGTAGAACCCGTCATGGCCGCCCTGTTGGGCCAGCAATTGGCGACCATGGGGCTGTTTGATCCCGGCGGTGGTCGCCAGATCCAGTTCGCGGGCACCCGGCGTGCGCTCGAGGAACGCGGCGATGACCTCGGTGTTCTCGGTCGGCAAGGTCGAGCAGGTGGCGTACAGCAGGATCCCGCCCACTTCGAGGGTTTTCCACAGAGCGTCGAGCAACTCGCCTTGCAGTTGCGCGAGGGCGACGATGTCGTCCGGCTGACGGGTCAGCTTGATGTCCGGATGGCGGCGGATCACTCCGGTGGCCGAGCATGGCGCATCGAGCAGGATGCGCTGGAACGGTTTGCCGTCCCACCACGCTGCGGTATCGCGTCCGTCGGCAGCGATCAGTTCGGCGCTCAGGCCCAATCGCTCAAGGTTTTCCTTTACGCGCACCAGACGCTTGGCTTCCAGATCCACTGCCACCACGCCGGCCAGCGCCGGTTCGGCCTCGAGGATGTGGCAGGTCTTTCCGCCCGGAGCGCAACAGGCGTCGAGCACGCGCTGACCCGGCGCCAGATCGAGCAGATCGGCGGCCAGTTGCGCGGCTTCGTCCTGCACGCTGATCCAGCCTTCGGCAAAACCCGGCAGGCTGCGCACGTCGGCGGCGGCGTCGAGGACGATGCCGTCGCGGCTGTAGACACACGGCGTGGCGGCGATGCCGGCCTCGCTGAGCAAGCCGAGGTAGGCGTCGCGGCTGTGATGGCGGCGGTTGACCCGCAGGATCATCGGCGGATGCGCGTTATTCGCGGCGCAGATCGCTTCCCATTGCTCCGGCCAGAAAGCCTTCAGGGATTTTTGCAGCCAGCGCGGGTGAGCGGTGCGTACCACCGGATCGCGCTCCAGCTCGGCGAAAATCGTCTCGCTTTCACGCTGGGCGTTGCGCAGCACGGCGTTGAGCAAACCCTTGGCCCACGGTTTTTTCAGCTTGTCGGCGCAACCGACGGTTTCGCCGATGGCGGCGTGCGGCGGCACACGGGTGTAGAGCAATTGATAGAGGCCGACCAGTAGCAACGCTTCGACATCGGCGTCAGCCGCCTTGAACGGCTTTTGCAGCAGCTTTTCGGCCAGTGCCGACAGGCGTGGCTGCCAGCGCGCGGTGCCGAACGCCAGATCCTGGGTGAAACCGCGATCACGGTCTTCGACCTTGTCCAGTTGCGTGGGCAGCGAACTGTTCAGCGATGCCTTGCCGCTGAGGACGGCGGCGAGTGCCTTGGCGGCGGCCAGACGCGGATTCATTGCGCGTCCACCGCTGCACCCAGCACGGTGCCGACGGCGAATTTCTCACGGCGGCTGTTGAACAGGTCGCTGAAGTTCAGCGCCTTGCCGCCGGGCAATTGCAGGCGGGTCAGGCACAGCGCCTGCTCGCCGCACGCGACGATCAAACCTTCCTTGCTGGCGCTGAGCACTTCGCCCGGCGCGCCTTTACCTTCGGCCAGTGTCGCCGCCAGGACTTTCAGCGCTTCGCCATTGAGGGTGCTGTGGGTGATCGGCCACGGGTTGAACGCGCGCACCAGACGCTCCAGCTCGACCGCCGGGCGGCTCCAGTCGATGCGTGCTTCGTCCTTATTCAATTTGTGCGCGTAGGTGGCGAGTTCGTCGTTCTGCACTTCGCCCTCCAGCGTTCCAGCCGCCAGGCCGGCAATCGCCTGAACCACGGCGGGCGGGCCCATTTCGGCGAGACGGTCGTGCAGGGTGCCGCCGGTGTCGTCGGCGCTGATCGGGGTCACGACCTTGAGCAGCATCGGCCCGGTATCCAGGCCTGCCTCCATGCGCATCACGGTCACGCCGCTTTCGGCATCACCGTGTTCCACGGCGCGCTGGATCGGCGCGGCACCGCGCCAGCGTGGCAGCAGCGAGGCGTGGCTGTTGATGCAGCCCAGGCGCGGAATATCCAGCACCGCCTGCGGCAGGATCAGGCCGTAGGCGACCACCACCAGCAAGTCCGGTTGCAGTGCAGCCAGCTCGGCTTGAGCATCGGCGTTGCGCAGCGTCGGCGGCTGCAACACCTGGATATTATTTTCCAGCGCGAGTTGTTTGACCGGGCTCGGCATCAGTTTTTGCCCACGACCGGCCGGACGATCCGGTTGGGTGTAGACCGCAACGATCTCGTAAGGGCTGTTCAGCAGGGCCTTGAGGTGCTCGGCGGCGAATTCCGGGGTGCCGGCAAAAACGATGCGCAATGGCTCAGTCATGAAAGGAGTCTCATAAAAAGAAAAAGGCTTGCCGCAGCAAGCCTTTGAAGAGGGGCATCAAGCGTTCTGGCGATGCAGCTTTTCCAGTTTCTTCTTGATCCGGTCGCGTTTGAGCGTGGACAGGTAATCAACGAACAGCTTGCCGTTGAGGTGGTCGCATTCGTGCTGGATGCACACGGCGAGCAGACCTTCGGCGATCAGTTCGTAAGGCTGGCCGTCGCGGTCCAGCGCCTTGATCTTGACCTTCTGCGGGCGGTCGACGTTTTCGTAGAAACCCGGCACCGAGAGGCAGCCTTCCTGGTACTGATCCATCTCGTCGGTCAGCGATTCGAACTCGGGGTTGATGAACACCCGGGGTTCGGTGCGGTCTTCGGAAAGGTCCATCACGACGATACGTTTGTGCACGTTGACCTGGGTCGCGGCGAGGCCGATGCCCGGCGCTTCATACATTGTTTCAAACATGTCATCGACCAACTGACGCACTTCGTCGTCCACTACAGCCACAGGCTTGGCGATAGTACGCAGACGCGGGTCCGGGAATTCGAGGATGTTTAAAATGGCCATAGGCTGATTGCTGCACGTATTGAGTAAAGTCGGGTCGATGGCCTGGCAGGTCCGAAGATGCAGGCTACCGTTGTGAAGCGTAGCCAATGCAGTTTGCACTGGCGAGCCACGGGGGCTCTGACGGTTCACGCGAACGCACATGATAAAGGGATTCGCTGCATGAGGAAAACACTACTCGCCCTGCTGCTTCTGGCTTCGGCCGGCGTGGCGCAAGGGCAAGTGCAACTCAGGGATGGTTTTCCACAGCAATACACGGTGGTTTCGGGGGATACCCTCTGGGACATTTCCGGCAAATACCTGCGCGAGCCCTGGCAGTGGCCACAGCTGTGGCGGGCCAACCCGCAGATCGAAAACCCCAACCTGATCTACCCCGGCGACACGTTGACGCTCCGTTACGTCAATGGCCAGCCGCAACTGACCCTCAACCGTGGTGAGTCACGGGGCACGATCAAACTGTCGCCGCGTATCCGCACCAGCCCGGTGGCCGAGGCGATTCCGAGCATCCCACTGAAATCGATCAACAGTTTTCTGCTGAGCAACCGCATCGTCGACAAGGTCGAGGATTTCGACAAGGCGCCGTACATCGTCGCCGGCGATGCTGAACGCGTGCTCAGCGGCACCGGCGACCGGATCTTCGCTCGCGGCCATTTCGACCCGAATCAGCCGGTGTACGGCATCTTCCGCCAGGGCAAGGTATACACCGACCCGCAGACCAAAGAGTTTCTCGGGATCAACGCCGACGACATCGGTGGCGGTGAGATCGTGGCCACCGAAGGCGACGTCGCCACTCTCGCCCTGCAACGCACCACCCAGGAAGTGCGCCTGGGCGACCGCTTGTTCAGCGGCGAAGAGCGTTCGATCAACTCAACCTTCATGCCCAGCGCTCCGAGCGCCGCGATCAATGGGCTGATCATCGACGTGCCGCGCGGCGTCACCCAGATCGGCGTGATGGACGTGGTCACCCTGAACAAGGGCAAACGCGACGGTCTGGCCGAAGGCAATGTACTGGTGGTGATGAAAACCGGGGAAACCGTGCGCGACCGGGTCACCGGCCAGCCACTGAAAATTCCTGACGAACGGGCCGGGTTGCTGATGGTGTTCCGCACTTACGACAAGCTCAGTTACGGCCTTGTGCTCAACGCTTCACGCTCACTGGCGGTGCTCGACAAGGTGCGAAATCCTTAGCAGGCTTAACAAGTTACCAACAGAGTTATCCACAGCTTGTTCCGAATGGTTCGGGACTTATAACGATCAAGGATGATCCACGATGCTGTCTGCCTCTACGCCGGTTTCCCCTGCGGAACTGGAAGCGCGTTTGCGCCTGCACCGTTTGCCGGATGTTGGCCCCAAACGTTTTGCCAAACTGCTCGAAGCCTTCGGCTCGGCCTCGAAAGCCCTCAGTGCGCCGGCCAGTGCCTGGCGAGCGCTGGGTTTGCCGGCGGCGTCTGCCGAGGCGCGGCGCAGTCCCGAAGTGCGCGATGGCGCCAGCCATGCATTGCGCTGGCTAGAGCGTCCGCACCAGCATTTGCTGATGTGGGACCAGGCCGATTACCCGGCACTGCTGGCGCAGATACCCGACCCGCCGCCGCTGTTGTTCGTGGCCGGCGATCCGTTGATTCTGGAAAAACCGCAACTGGCGATGGTCGGCAGCCGTCGCGCCTCGCGTCCGGGAATGGACACCGCCGCGGCGTTTTCCCGCAGCCTGGCCGGGGCCGGTTTTGTCATCACCAGTGGCCTGGCGCTAGGCATCGATGCAGCCGCCCATCAAGCTGCGCTGGATGTCGGCGGGCACACCGTGGGCGTCCTTGGTACCGGTCTGGAAAAATTTTATCCACAGCGCAATCAGCGCCTGGCCGAGGCGATGATCGCCGCCGGCAGCGCGGTGCTTTCGGAGTTCCCCCTGGACGCCGGCCCGACGGCGAGCAACTTTCCGCGGCGCAATCGGATCATCAGCGGATTATCCCTCGGCGTACTGGTGGTTGAGGCGAGTGTCGCCAGTGGTTCGCTGATCACCGCGCGGCTGGCGGCGGAACAAGGGCGCGAGGTGTATGCGATTCCCGGCTCGATCCATCACCCCGGCGCGCGGGGGTGTCACCAGTTGATCCGCGACGGCGCGGTGCTGGTGGAAACCATCGAGCACATCCTCGAAGCCTTGCGCGGCTGGCAACATCTGCCGTTATCCACAGACACGCCGCGCAGTGAGCATCCCCTGTTGAACCTGCTGCATGCCGCGCCGCACACCAGTGAGGCGTTGGCCGACAGCAGTGGCTGGGCGCTGCCCAAAGTCCTGGTCGCGCTCACTGAACTGGAAATGGAGGGGCGTGCGGTGTGCGAAAACGGTCGCTGGCTGGCCAGGACACGCTAGGTTTTACAGGGAAGATCGGTAAACTGCGCAAAACCTGTTTGCGGAGAGTTTTTTCATGGTCAACAGTTGGCGTGTGCAACAAGCCGCGCGAGAGATTCGCGCCGGGGCGGTGATTGCCTATCCAACCGAAGCCGTTTGGGGGCTGGGTTGCGACCCGTGGAACGAAGAGGCGGTGGATCGGCTTTTGGCGATCAAGAACCGTTCGGTGGACAAGGGCCTGATCCTGGTCGCCGACAACATCCGTCAGTTCGATTTTCTGTTCGAAGACTTCCCGCAAGAGTGGATCGACCGCATGTCCAGCACGTGGCCGGGGCCGAATACCTGGCTGGTGCCGCATCAGAACCTGTTGCCGGAATGGGTGACGGGCGTGCATGACACGGTGGCGCTGCGGGTCAGCGATCATCCGCAGGTCCGCGATCTGTGCTCGATGGTCGGGCCACTGATTTCGACTTCGGCCAACCCCCAGGGGCGTCCGGCGGCGCGCACACGGTTGCGTGTCGAACAGTATTTCCGCGGGCAGATCGACCTGATCCTCGGCGGGCAACTGGGTGGGCGCAAGAACCCCAGCGTGATCCGTGATCTGGCGACCGGCAAGGTCATTCGTCCCGACTGATCCGGCCTTGAACCTTTGAAATGTGAGTACTCCTCGGCTTGATGGCGAGGAGTACTACGCGTGCCTGCGATTTGTCCTGCAACGGGGCGTGTTCCCGCGTCGGAATAGTCGCCAAGTCACCGGAATCATTGACTTTTCCCACTTGATTATCAGACCTCCTGCCGTGGCGGAATCGCCAAAAGCAACCATCCTTTCCCTGCACTCGAAACACTTCGATAAGTTAAGGTCTGCGGAGAAAGAATGGACACTACGGATTTGCAACTCACGGATTACCTGCAGGCGCTTCAGGTGACGCTAAAGAGTCACCATGAGGGATGCCGTATCGTAACGCTTGAAGCGGGGGCGGATACTCAGGAGTTCGATCGGTTTATCGATCGGCAATTTCGGCTGCGGCTGCAGCATTACATGCTGACCTCACGTGCGCGGATGCTCGAAACGCAACTGGCGATAAAGTCGCGCAGTACCCACTTTCTGCTGTACCGGCACGATCAACTGCTGGCGGTCATGCGGGCGACTCCGGCCCCGTTCGAATGGGCGCTGTTGGCGCAGCAACATGTGTCGCCCACGGTGGCGCTGTCACGTCATGTCGAATTCAGTCGCTTGATCTCTTACTCGACCCATCAACTGCCCATCGCGGTCAACGGTCTGTTGGCAGCCGCTGCCGAGTGGGCGATAAAAAGCGGTTACCAGGGCGTCACCGCACTGTGCAGGTCACAACAGCTGCGCTTTTTCCAGCGTTTCGGCCTGATGCCGATCGCGTCCAATGCCCTGCACATCGAACAGCGCGCACGCGGCGATTACTGGGTGTTGTCAGCCGAATGGCGGCAAATCCTCGCGGCGGTTCAACAGCCTGACCAGGCGACGGTTGGCCATCTGGTGCAGAAACCGTTGGCGTGTCATCCGCCGGGTGTCTGAAGGCGTTCGACCGTCCTGCCAGTCGTGGTACCGAGACCCTGACTGGCAAGACGCCGAAGGTTTATCAGGGCAGGAGGATGGTCGAGCCGGTGGTGCGCCGGGCCGACAGTTCGATCTGCGCTTTTGCCGCCTCAGCCAGTGGATAGCGCTGGCTGATGTCCACCGTGATCTTGCCGCTGATGATCATCTCGAACAGCTCGTCGGCCATGCGCTGCAGGTTCTCGGCGTTGTTGGCGTAGGTTGCCAGGGTCGGGCGGGTCACGTACAGCGAACCCTTGGCCGCAAGAATCCCCAGATTGACCCCGTCCACTGCACCGGAAGCATTGCCGAAACTCACCAGCAGGCCACGCGGCGCCACGCTGTCGAGCGAGGTCAGCCAGGTGTCCTTGCCGACGCCGTCGTAGACCACCGGAACTTTCTTGCCATCGGTCAGCTCCAGCACGCGCTGGGCAACGTCTTCGTGGCTGTAGTCGATGGTCGCCCAGGCGCCGTTGGCCTTGGCCAGCTCGGCTTTTTCCTTGGAACTGACGGTGCCGATCAGTTTCACGCCCAGTGCCTTGGCCCATTGGCAGGCCAGCGAGCCGACGCCCCCGGCGGCGGCGTGGAACAGAATGGTTTCGCCGCCCTTGAGCTCATAGGTCTGGCGCAGCAGGTATTGCACGGTCAGGCCCTTGAGCATGACCCCGGCGGCAGTGTCGAAGCTGATTTCGTCCGGCAGCTTGACCAGATTGGCCTCGGGCAGGATGTGCAACTCGCTGTAGGCACCCAGCGGACCGCTGCCGTATGCCACGCGATCACCGACCTTGAACCGGGTGACGTCGCTGCCCACCGCATCGACGATGCCGGCGCCTTCAGCGCCGAGGCCGGATGGCAGAGCGGGCGGTGCATACAGACCGCTGCGGTAGTAGGTGTCGATGAAGTTCAGACCGATCGCCTTGTTGGCCACCCGTACCTGATTCGGGCCGGGAGCAGCGGGTTCATAGTCAACAAACTCGAGCACTTCGGGACCGCCGTGGGCGCGGAACTGGATACGCTTTGCCATCTGCCTGCTCTCCTTGGGTCTTTTATGAGCCCCCTATCCAACTCCCCTGGTTGATCTTCGTCAACTGCGGCGCGCTTGCCTGCGGTGTTATGCTACGCGCCCATTTGCGCCGACCCCCGCCTGCGGGGCGCCCGCGTAGCTATGCCCTGATTCAAGGTGAAGCCATGACGACCCGCACCGACGCCGTAAAGGCCTATCTGCTCGACCTGCAAGACCGCATTTGCGCCGCACTGGAAACCGAGGACGGCGGCACGCGCTTCGTCGAAGACGCCTGGGCCCGGCCTGCCGGCGGTGGCGGTCGCACCCGCGTGATCGAAAACGGTACGGTGATCGAAAAGGGCGGGGTCAACTTTTCCCATGTGTTCGGCAGCGGTCTGCCGCCGTCGGCCAGCGCCCATCGCCCGGAGTTGGCGGGGCGTGGCTTCGAAGCACTCGGCGTGTCGCTGGTGATTCACCCGCACAACCCGCACGTGCCGACGTCCCACGCCAACGTGCGCTTTTTCATCGCCGAAAAGGAAGGTGAAGAGCCGGTCTGGTGGTTCGGTGGCGGCTTCGACCTGACCCCGTATTACGGCAACGAAGAAGACTGCATCCATTGGCATCGGGTCGCCGAGCAGGCCTGCGCGCCATTTGGGCCGGACGTCTATCCGCGTTACAAGGCTTGGTGTGACACCTACTTCCACATCAAGCACCGCCATGAACCGCGCGGCATCGGCGGCCTGTTCTTCGACGACCTGAACGAGTGGGACTTCGACACCAGTTTCGCCTTCATGCGCGCCATCGGTGATGCCTACATCGACGCTTACCTGCCGATCGTCCAACGGCGCAAGAACGACGCGTTCACTGCAAAGCAACGTGAATTCCAGGAATTCCGTCGTGGCCGCTACGTCGAGTTCAACCTGGTGTATGACCGCGGCACGCTGTTCGGCCTGCAGTCCGGCGGGCGTACCGAGTCGATCCTCATGTCGCTGCCGCCGCAAGTGCGTTGGGCCTACGACTTCAAGGCCGAGCCCGGCAGCGAAGAGGCGCGTCTGACCGACTACTTCCTGCAAGACCGCGACTGGCTGGCCCAGGCCTGAGGACTGCTGATGGATCGTTACGTCGTTTTCGGTAACCCGATCGGCCACAGCAAGTCGCCGATGATTCACAAACTGTTCGCCGAGCAGACCGGGCAGCGTCTCGACTACAGCACCCTGCTGGCGCCACTCGACGACTTTAGTGCCTGCGCCATGGCGTTCTTCCAGGAAGGTCGCGGCGCCAACGTCACTGTGCCGTTCAAGGAAGAGGCCTATCGTCTGGCGAACAGCCTGACCGCTCGTGCGCAACGGGCCGGTGCGGTAAACACCTTGAGCAAACTGGCCGATGGTTCATTGCTGGGCGACAACACCGACGGCGCCGGACTGGTGCGCGACCTGACGGTGAACGCCGGTTTCAGCCTGACCGGCAAACGCATCCTGCTGCTCGGTGCGGGTGGCGCAGTGCGTGGCGCGCTGGAGCCGTTGCTGGCGGAAAAACCGGCGTCGGTGATCATCGCCAATCGCACGGTGGACAAGGCCGAGCTGCTGGCCGAGTTGTTCTGTGATCTGGGACCGGTGTCGGCCAGTGGTTTCGACTGGTTGCAGGAGCCGGTGGACGTGATCATCAACGCCACCTCCGCCAGCCTGACCGGCGACGTGCCGCCGATTGCACCGAGCCTGATCGAGCCGGGTCAGACCTTGTGCTACGACATGATGTACGGCAAGGAACCGACCGCGTTCTGCCGCTGGGCCAGCGAGCAGGGTGCGGCGGTGTCGATGGATGGTCTGGGGATGCTGGCTGAGCAAGCAGCCGAGGCGTTTTTCCTGTGGCGCGGAGTGCGTCCGGATACGGCACCGGTGCTGGCCGAACTACGCCGCCAATTGGCGGGTTGAAGATCAAAAGATCGCAGCCTGCGGCAGCTCCTACATGGGGATTGCGTTCACCCTGTAGGAGCTGCCGCAGGCTGCGATCTTTTCAGTCCTCAAACCGGATCGGGCATTGCTCCGGCCCTTCCAGCTTTCTCAACTCCTCCACCACCTGCGGCCGTGCCCGGCGCAGGGTCAGGCTGCGATCCTGGCGCAGCAGGCGCCGCGCCTCCTGATGCAGCATCTCCACCCCTGAATAGTCGATGAAGTTGATGTGTTGCGCATCGATCACCACGCGCGTGCCGTGCAGCCGTTGCAGACGCACTTGCAGGTAATGGCTGGCGCCGAAGAAGATCGAGCCACCGACCCGCAGCACATCGTCTTCACCGTCGCGCCAATGCTGGACGCGCGGTTGCGATGTCCGCTTGAGGTAGAAAAACAGCGACGCCAGCACCCCGGCATAAATCGCGGTCTGCAATTCCAGCAGCAGGGTCGCGAGACAGGTCAGCGCCATGACCACGAACTCGGCGTGGCTGACCCGCAGCAACGAGCGGATGCCGCGATGATCCACCAGTCCCCAGGCGATCAACAGAATGCTCCCGGCCATGGCGGGAATCGGAATGTGCGAAATCAGTCCGGCGCCGAAAATCGCGAACAACGCCACCCAGATCGCCGAAAACACCCCGGCCAGCGGTGAGCAGGCGCCCGCCTCGTAACTCAGGCCGGAACGGGTGAACGAGCCGGCGGACAACGATCCGGAAAAGAACGCGCCGACGATATTCGATAAACCTTGCGCGCGAACTTCCTGATTGGCATCGAGCAGCTGCTGCGAACGTGCAGCAATCGAGCGGGCAATCGACAGGCTGGTGACCAGCCCGAGCATGCCCACCGCCACCGCACTCGGCAGCAAGCGCAGAATCAGATCCAGATCCAGCGGCAACCCACTGAACGGCGGCAAGCGCCCGACAAAAGCGCTGACCAGATGCACATGGCCGAACATCGACGGCCACAACCACACGACTGCACTGCCCAGCACCAGGGTTATCAACAGGGTCGGCCAGCGCGGCAGCAATTGTTTGAGCACGAAACCGACGAGCACCGTCGCCACGCCCAATACCAATGACGGTTTATCCACAGCCCGCAGGTGTTGCAGCAGGTCCATCAGGCTGGCCAGGGCCGTGGCTTTCGCCGGCAGGTCCAGCCCCAACAGGTTGGGCAATTGGCCGATGGCAATCACCACCGCTGCGCCGAGGGTGAAGCCGAGCACCACCGAATGCGAAACGAAATTCACTAAAGCGCCGAAGCGCAGCAAGCCCAGTAGCCACTGGAAGAGACCGGCAAGAAAGGTCAGCAGCAGGATCAGCGTGATGTAATCCTGCGACGCGGGCACGGCCAAGGGACTGACGCTGGCATACAGCACAATCGAAATCGCTGCAGTCGGGCCGCAGATCAGATGCCACGACGAACCCCACAGGCAGGCGATCAAGACCGGGATGATCGCGGCGTAAAGTCCGTATTCCGGTGGCAGGCCGGCGATCAGTGCGTAGGCGATCGACTGTGGCAACGCGAGAATGGCACCGCTGAGGCCAACGACCAGATCCCGGCCGACGCTGGCGCGGGTTTGCCGGGGCAGCCAGGTCAGGAAGGGGAAAAGTGAGTGGCGACTGGGCAGGGCCATGGGTCCTCGCGGGGTGTGGGTTTATGCAAGGTTATCAGGACGCGGCAATCACTGTGGCGAGGGAGCTTGCTCCCGCCCGGCTGCGAAGCAGTCGCAAACCAGACTGCTCGGTTTATCTGCGAAAACCCAGTCAGCCCGATTGGGAGCGCTTCGCACTCCAGCGGGAGCAAGCTCCCTCGCCACAAGAATGCGTCAGAGCCTGGCCTTCACCGCAGGCAAAGCATCCTTGCCATCCACGGTCTTCACCCCGTCCAGCCATTTATCCAGCACCGCCGGATTGGCCTTGATCCACGCCTTCGCCGCGTCGGCATTGCTGACCTTCTTGTTCACCACCTCAGCCATGATGCTGTTCTCCATGTCCTGGGTAAACGACAGGTTGGTCAGCAACTTGCCCACGTTCGGGCAGGCCTCGGCGTAGCCTTTGCGCGTCAGGGTGAATACGCTGCCGGTGTCGCCGAAATACTTCTCGCCGCCCTTCAGGTAATGCATCTTCAACTGCACGTTCATCGGGTGCGGGGTCCAGCCGAGGAAGGTGACGAATTTCTGTTTCTTCACGGCCCGCGACACTTCGGCGAGCATCGCCTGTTCGCTGGACTCGATCAGCTTCCACTGCCCGAGGTCGAAGTCGTTCTTCTTGATGATCTCCTGCAGCGAGATGTTCGCGGGTGCACCGGAGCCGATGCCGTAGATCTTCTTCTCGAACTTGTCGGCGTATTTGTTCAGGTCGGCAAAGTTATGCACACCGGCGTCCCACACGTAATCCGGGACTGCCAGAGTGAATTCGGTACCGTCGAGGTTCTTCGCCAGTTGCGTCACGTCGCCGGTGGCGACGAACTTGTCGTAGAAGCCCTGCTGCGCCGGCATCCAGTTGCCGAGGAACACATCCACCTGACCGTCCTTCAACCCGCCGAAGGTGATCGGCACCGCGAGGGTGTCGACCTTGGCCTTGTAGCCCATGCCGTCCAGCAGAAACCCGGTGATGGCGTTAGTGGCGGCGATGTCGCTCCAGCCCGGGTCGGCCATTTTCACCGTTTCGCAGCTTTGTTCGGCAAATGCCGAGGCACTGCCCAGGGCCAGCAGACTAATCGTCAGCACTGTGGATAACTTGCGCATGGACTTCCCCTTAACATTATTGGTTTTGGCAGGGTTGTGGATAACGGGCCTTGCGTTCCAGATCGTCGAGGTCGATGTGGTTGCGCATGTACTGCTGACTGGCATCCACCAGCGGCTGGTGATCCCAGCTCTTCAGCTTGCCGATGGTCAGGGCATCGGCAACAAAACGACGGCGGCGCTGGCTGGCGAGGACCTCGCGGTGGATCGCCGGGATGTCCCACTTCGCCCGCGCTTCAGCGAGAAAATCGTCGAAAATTTGCTGATGTTGCGGCGACTGGCTGAGTTCTTCGAGCTCGCGCGGATCGTTGTGCACATCGAAGAGTAGGCAAGGGTCGCTTTCACTGTAGATAAATTTGTACGCGCCGCGCCGGATCATCATCAGCGGGCTGACGGTGCCTTCGGCCATGTATTCGCCGAACACTTCGTCATGCCCGCCCTGCCCTTGCAGATGCGCCAGCAACGAACGGCCATCCAGCGGCAGGCCCGGTTCTAGGGTGCCGCCGGCCAGCTCGACGAAGGTCGGCAACAGGTCGGCGGTCGATACGGCGGCGCTGACGCGGGCTGCATTGAACTGGCCTGGAGCACTTATCAACAGGGGCACGCGAGCAGCCATCTCGAACCAGTGCATTTTGTACCAGAGGCCTTTCTCGCCGAGCATGTCGCCATGGTCGCCGGAGAACACGATGATGGTGTCGTCGATCAGCCCGGTATCTTCGAGGGTTTGCAGGAGTTTGCCAACGTTGGCGTCGATATAGCTGCACGCGCCGAAATAGGCACGGCGCGCGTCGCGAATTTTATCCACAGGCAGCGGCTTGTCCCACAGGTCGTAGACCTTGAGCAGGCGTTGCGAGTGGGGATCGAGGGTGTGTTGATCCGGGGTTGTCGGCAACGGGATGTCGCCGTCGTCGTACAAATCCCAGAATGCCTTGGGAATCGTGTACGGGTCGTGTGGGTGAGTCATCGACACCGTGAGGCAGAACGGCTGATCGCCGTCCTCGCGGATATGGTCGAACAGGTATTGCTGGGCCTTGAACACCACCTCTTCATCGAAGTCGAGCTGGTTGGTGCGCACGCACGGCCCGGCCTGCAGCACCGAAGACATGTTGTGATACCAGCTTGGGCGCACGTCCGGTTCGTCCCAGTTCACCGCCCAGCCGTAATCGGCCGGGTAAATGTCGCTGGTCAGGCGTTCTTCATAGCCGTGCAGTTGATCCGGGCCGCAGAAATGCATCTTTCCCGACAGCGCGGTGCGGTAGCCGAGGCGGCGCAGATAGTGGGCGTAGGTCGGAATGTCGGCGGGGAAATCGGCGGCGTTGTCGTAGGCGCCGATCTTGCTCGGCAACTGGCCGCTGACCAGGGTGAAGCGTGACGGCGCGCAAAGCGGACTGTTGCAGTACGCGGCATCGAACACCACGCCTTGGGCGGCGAGGCGTGAGAGATTCGGCAGTTTGATCGGCGACGGGCCGTAGATCGGCAACATTGGCGCGGCCATTTGATCGGCCATGATGAAAAGAATGTTCTTGCGCTTCATGTGATCGCGGCATTCCATAGTGAATATTTATGCGACATTGCTGCGATCGAGCATGGAGCCCATCCCCTGTCCGGTAAAGCCCGCGCCGGACAATGACTAGGATAAGCACAGCTTATGTATGAAGCCCTCGGTAATCTGTCCCTCGACCTGTTGCGCGCCTTCGAAGCTGCGGCGCGGCATCGCAGTTTTACCGCAGCGGCGGTGGAATTGGGCACCACGCAACCGGCGATCAGTCAGCAGATCAAGCGCCTGGAAGAGCAGTTGGGTGCACGGTTGTTTGACCGGATCTACCGGGGTATCGAACTCACTGAGGGCGGGGCGATCCTGTTCGAGCAGGTTCAGCTCGGTTTGCAGCATATCGACGCAGGATTGAGCGCGATCAGTACGCAACAGCAGCATGAAGTGTTGCAGGTCGCCACCGACTTTGCCTTCGCTGCCTATTGGCTGATGCCGCGCCTGCAGCGCTTTCACCAGGCCAACCCGAACGTCGACGTCAGCCTGGTGACCAGCGAGCGCAACCACAACATGCTGCGCACCGATATCGATGTCGCGGTGCTGTTTGGCGACGGGCGCTTCAAACAGGGCGAGAGCCATTGGCTGTTCAGCGAAGAAGTGTTCCCGGTGTGCAGCCCGCAATTGCTCAAGGACCGGCCCCTGCCCTTGCCCGCTCAGGCACTGCTGGAGTTGCCGCTGCTGCACCTGCGCGGGGAAAACAGCAGCAACTGGTTTGACTGGAGCGGGCTGTTCCGCGAACTGGGTATCAGCACGCCACCGGCACCGGGACAATTGCGTTTCGACAACTACACGTTGCTGATTCAAGCGGCGATTGGCGGTCAGGGCGTGGCGATTGGTTGGCGCCACCTTGTGGATAACTTGCTGACCCAAGGCTTGCTCTGTCGGCCCATCGCCGAAACCACCCTCTCGCGCCTCGGTTATTACGTGGTGCTGCCGCAACGGAAACGCCGGAGCGCGTTGATTCAGCAGTTTGTCGACTGGTTGATGGCTGAGCAGGCCAGCAGTGCAGAATCCCTGAATGGTATGGCGTTGCCTTCGATTGCGGTTTGAAGATCAAAAGATCGCAGCCTGCGGCAGCTCCTACAGGAGGTTGCATATCTATGTAGGAGCTGCCGCAGGCTGCGATCTTTTTACGTATCTGACGTCGCCACAAAATTCACATGCTGCCCGACATGCAGATTCAACCGCAGCTCATCGGCAATCCCCACCGCAACCCGGTTCAGCCGTTCCAGCGGTTCTGCCAGCCCCGGCTCAAGATTGCCGCCCACCTGACTGAAATGCTCGATGCTCAGCCCGGCCACACCGTGGGGCGCGTTCACCAGTGTCCACTGCAACGGGCTGCTTTGCAGGGCTTCGCGGATTTCTTCGGCGGCGTGGCGTTGCAGCCCGTCGTCCAGATCCGGTTCATCAAGGACGGCAAAATTCCCCACCAAAAACAGCCGTGACACGTTCGCCGCTTGCAGGCCGTCGACCAATGCATCGACCGCCAGCACCTGCTCCACCGGTCCCAGCACCACGGACCGTTCCACCTGGTCGCTGCTGAACGGCAGGCCCGGTGCATCCAGCAGGCAAATCACCGCCGAGCTGCCCGCTACGCTTTGCTTGACCCGCTCGGCGTCGAACAGATCGCCGCTCTTGGTGCGCAGTCCGGGCCGTGGCGCGAGCACGTTCAAATCGTCGAGAATCGCGATGACTTCGTGCTGCCTGCGCAGCATTTCAGCCATCAACGCGCCGCCCAGGCTGGCCATGGCACCATAGAGCACCACTTTCACCGTCGGGGTTTCGGCATTTTTCATGGCTGAGCTCCTGTTCCTGTCATATGGCGTGTGACCCACAGGAACCGGCGAGGGTTCGAATCGATTCAGAGGCTTGCACATGCACACGATCAAGGGCTACCACGCCCATATCTATTACGACGCCAGCACGCTTGCGCAGGCCCGGGCCTTGTGCGAGCGGGCGGCGCAGACATTTGCCTTGCAGATGGGCCGGATGCACGAGCGTCCGGTCGGCCCGCACCCGGACTGGAGCTGCCAACTGGCCTTCGGTCCGCAGCTGATTGGCGAGGTGCTGCCGTGGCTGGCGCTCAATCGCCAGGGGTTGGTGGTGTTCCTGCACCCGGACACCGGCAATGATCTGCTCGACCACACCGAGCATGCGATCTGGATGGGCGCGATACGCCCGTTGGACCTGTCTATTTTCTGATCAAAGGGTTTCTTCGGGTTCGCCCGGCAGATGCTCGTCCAGATGCAGCCAGGGCAGTTGGCTGTCGGTCCAGATATGCCGCTCGGCCGGTGCGCGCTGCGGGTGATCCAGCGTGGCGATGGTCACATCGATGCTCTCCGGGCTGAGCAGGGTCACCAGCGCCAGTTGCGCGCCGCATTGCGGGCAGAAGTAGCGCGCGCAACTGCTGGAGGAGTCATAGCGCGCCGGAGTCCCCGCCAGCCACTGGAAATTCGCCGCCGGCACGCTGATCCATGTGGTGACGATGCCGCCGCTGACCTTGCGGCAGATCGAGCAGTGGCAGTGCGCGATGTCGTGCAATGCCCCGCTGAACTGATAGCGGATATGTCTGCAATGGCAGCCACCGCTGTGCACTTCTCCCATGTTCCTGCCCTCCCGTCCCCGAATTGATTGACTCTAGCCGCATCCGACGGCCGGTTGGCCATTCGCCCGAAGCTTTCGTCGGCGAAAGGTAGCTGAAAGGTTGCCCGATTAGGATCGCCGCCACTACCGGCAACAGACCGGTTGGCCAATGCGTGTGATCGCTCGCACGTCAGGCCCAATTAACAACAACAATGGTGATTCTGATGTCCTCTGTAGCCCGCCTTCTCGCTGAAACTCCGCCCGTACGCCTCGTGCTTCCCGTTCTGCGCTGATCCCCTCCGATCCGCTCACTTCATTCGCCGCGCTACGCCTGGAGTATTCCCATGCTGACTTTCCTTGGCTTTGCCATGGTCATCACGTTCATGTTCCTGATCATGACCAAGCGCCTGTCTGCGCTGATCGCCCTGATCATCATCCCGATCCTGTTCGCCCTGTTCGGTGGTTTCGCGCCGAAGATCGGCCCGATGATGCTCGAAGGCATCACCAAGCTCGCGCCGACCGGCGTGATGCTGATGTTCGCGATTCTGTACTTCGCCCTGATGATCGACTCCGGCCTGTTCGACCCGGCCGTGCGCAAGATCCTCAAACTGGTCAAGGGCGACCCGCTGAAAGTTTCGGTCGGTACCGCCGTGCTGGCGCTCGTCGTTTCCCTTGATGGTGACGGCGCGACCACTTACATGATCTGCGTGGCCGCCATGCTGCCGCTGTACAGCCGCATCGGCATGAGCCCGCGGATCATGGCCGGTCTGATCATCCTCGCCGGTGGCGTGATGAACATGACCCCTTGGGGCGGCCCGACCGCGCGTGCCGCCAGTGCGCTGCATGTCGACCCGTCGGACATCTTCGTGCCGATGATCCCGGCGATGGCTGCCGGTGTGGTGGCGATCCTGATCATTGCCTACTTCTACGGCAAACGTGAACGTGCGCGTCTGGGTGAGCTGCACCTGATCGGCGACGAGATCGATCACAGCGAAATCAGCGTGTCGCAGTTCCCGGACGCCCGCCGTCCGAAGCTGATCTGGTTCAACGGCCTGCTGACCCTGGCCCTGATGTGCACGCTGATCGCCGGCCTGCTGCCGTTGCCGGTGCTGTTCATGGTGGCGTTCAGCATCGCGATGATCGTCAACTACCCGTGCCTGCAAATGCAGAAGGACCGCGTAGCGGCCCACGCGGGTAGCGTGCTGTCGGTGGTCAGTCTGATTTTTGCTGCGGGCATCTTCACCGGTATCCTGTCCGGAACCGGCATGGTCGACGCCATGTCGAAAAGTCTGCTGGCAGTAATCCCGGACTTCCTCGGCCCGTACCTGGCGGTGATCACGGCGCTGGTGAGCATGCCGTTCACGTTCTTCATGTCGAACGACGCGTTCTACTACGGCGTGTTGCCGGTGCTCTCCGAAGCGGCCAGCCATTACGGCATTACCGCGGTGGAAATGGCCCGTGCCTCGATCGTCGGGCAGCCCGTCCACTTGCTGAGTCCGCTGGTTCCGTCGACGTATCTGCTGGTGGCACTGGCCGGTATCGAATTCGGTGACCACCAGCGTTTCACCCTGAAGTGGGCAGTGCTGGTCTGCCTGTGCATACTGGTGGCCGCCTTGCTGCTGGGGACGTTCCCGCTGTTCAGCACGTTGTAACGGCATTCACTCACCATGACGCCAGCTGCTTGCTGGCGTCATGGTTTAACACTCGCTCAAAGGAATACACATGGATTGGCTGACCAACCCCGAAATCTGGGTTGCCTTCTTTACCCTGACCGCCCTGGAAATCGTTCTGGGCATCGATAACATCATCATGATTTCGATCCTGGTCAGCCGCATGCCCAAACACATGCAGCAGCGCACGCGGATCTTCGGCCTGGGCCTGGCGATGATCACGCGGATCCTGTTGCTGCTGTCGATCACCTGGGTGATGCGCCTCACCGCCGACCTGTTCGTGGTGTTCGGCCAGGGCATTTCCGGCCGCGACCTGATTCTGTTCTTCGGTGGCCTGTTCCTGCTGTGGAAGAGCTCGCAAGAGATGTACCACGCACTGGAAGGCGAAGACGAAAGCGGCGACGAGCCTTCGGGCAAGGGCGGCAACTTCCTTTACACCATCATCCAGATCGCGATCATCGACATCGTGTTCTCGCTGGACTCGGTGATCACCGCCGTCGGTATGGTCTCCCATGTGCCGGTGATGGTCGCGGCAATTGTCGTAGCCGTACTGGTGATGATGGCGGCCTCGGGCAAAATCAGCGAGTTCATCGACAAGCACCCGTCGCTGAAAATGCTGGCGCTGTCGTTCCTGCTGGTGGTCGGTACCGTGCTGATTGCCGAGTCGTTCGACGTGCACGTACCGAAAGGCTACGTCTACTTCGCCATGGCGTTCTCGCTGGCGGTTGAGGCGATCAACATCAAACTGCGCGGCGCGATGGCCAAGAAGAAACAGCAGCAAGATCCGGTGAAACTGCGCAAGGACGTGCCGGGGCAGTAAGGGCATGTGAAGTGACGATAAAGGGGCCTTTGGGGCCCCTTTATTTATTTTTAAATTTGCTTATGTTGAGTGTTATTGATATTCGATATTGCAAGTTTTTATGGTGACGTCTGTCTAAGGCGGATGTTGTCAACTTTCGATTTGGCCTCCCCCAACGAAATAATGATTGAAGGAGAGGGTCTAGTATTAAGGTAACCCAAGATAAAACGTGTCCATTCGTTTTTTGATCTCAGAAGTATTGAAACGCTCTCGGGGAAAACTTCATTAACAGTTAACCACACGTCGTTAGGTATGTAGTAATCAAAACTCAATTCAAAGCCAACGTTGGTTTTAAGTCCGTCAAATTTTTTATCAATACTAATCCATGTTTGCACAGGCTCTAGATAATATTCTCCATTTTCTTCAGTTATCTTGCTTGGCCTACTACGCACGTTCCAATCATTAAATTCATAATCTGTAAACGTTGTTAAATCATCGAATAACGTGTGGATTTTATAAGCTCTCAGCGGGCAAGCAACCGCATCCGCAAGCGTTGCCGCCTGAAACAACCCAACTTTCAAAACAATACTGACGGTAGAACTCTCACCGCACTCGCGTAGCCAGTGTACCGCCGCCGGCACTGCCAATCCGATGATTTGATTGTTGGCCACTCCCACAAGATGATCAAGTGTACGGGTTGTTCCATCCGTTCGGGTTTCGATATAACTCACCCACACGGGAGCGCCGTATTGCTGGAACGGCCATTGAGCGCAAAGTACTTGGGTTGCATCTTTGATTTGACCGATGTTCAGCGATTCACCGTCGAAACCTTCCAGCTTCGGCGTCGGCAAGTCACTCAGTGTGCCGATCTGTAATTGTAAAACTTCCGAAGGCAATGGGCCGCTGGCCCGCACCACGTCATATCGCACACTCACGCTCTTGCCGATATTGGCACCGGTGATCGACGCGGCAATCGGGAAGTCGATGTAAGCCTGCCCCTGCACATAGCGCCGTTCCGGGCGCACCGAGCCTTCGCCAGGGCGACCTTCGATGATCAGGTCGATGCCGTCGTTGTTTTGCATCCCGGTTGTATCGACGCGTACGGTGAAACCGCTCTGATAGGTGTTGGGATCAAGTATTCCGGAGGGAGCCTCCTTTACCTGGGGCGCTGCCCATTTGGGCTGGGCGACCCCGATGCTCAAGGTGCGCACCAGGGAATAGCGCAGGGGTTGGCCTGCACGCTTGACGTAGTAATCGAGGTTCACTGTGCCATTGCGGTTGGCTTCGGCGTACGACGGGTCCACCTGGAAAGGCACCGGATAGCCTGCGGTATGCGAATTGAGTGGCACCTCATACAGCGGATGCGCGCCACTGATCGAGCCCACCCAGCGCAGGCCTACGGTATCGCCGGCAAGGGTGCCGGTAAACGGCGCGATGATGTCGACTCCCCCTGGCACATTCTCCGGAAGCAGAACGTCATCGGGCGCCTGAGGCACTTCCGGTTTGGGTAAATCTGCCTGCGCCTCACCGACAGTCAGATTCAACGGCAACGAGTCGCGAACGCTGCTGAGCATGATGTCGTCATTGGCCACGGTGTAATGCACCTTCACCGTGCCGCCGTTTAACGGGGTGATTTCGCTGTTCGGCACGGTGCGTTCGATGGGGGTGCCTTCCGCTTCATTGGAGACAATGACCCGGATCTCGAAATAGGTCCGGCCGCCACCCGGGGCGGTGCCTTCCCAGCGAAAGATGATCAAATCACCCGGGTGGCGCCCTGGGTAGTACGGCACCGAGATCGTGGCTTGCTGCGCATTGGCAGGCAGTTGTCCGGCGGAGGCCTCCAGAACCCGAGGCGGCTGCAGTTGGCTGATGTCACCTTCGACGATGACCGTGGCGTTTTTTGAAGGCCGATCCGGGTTGCCGGGGCTTTTCAGCACATAGGAAGCCGTAGCGCGGCCCTTGGCAATGGCCCTGACTTTGGCGTTGGGCACCATGAAACTGACGGCGATCCCCGGGCGGGTGACGGTCAGCTCTATCGGCCCGTGAATCACTTGCGAGCCTTCAGCCGGCGTACCAACCCAAGTGGCGAGCACCTTGTCATTCACCTTGAAATCGCCGCTTGGGGTGTTGATGACCACCTCGACGTCGTTCTCGCCCAGTTCGTCGAGGTGGATGACGTCCGTAAGGGGGTTTGCCTCAATGACGATGGGGGCTTCGAGGCGATTTTGTTGGAGGTCCACCAGTACCTGGATGACCGCAGACCACGGAGAGCGCGGATCGGGATAATTGTTGACTTCGTCGATGACCTGATACTGCAGCGAGAGCTTGTCGTTGTCGCCAGCCTGTTCAATGTGGGCTTCATCGACCATCACGATCAACGGGTGGTTGGCCGGGTCATTGGCCTGCTCTTGGGTGACAACGACAAGAATCCTGACGGGGCCCCAAAAGAAGTGAATCCGGTCACGCACCCGCATGAAGGGATAAGGCTCGATGGTAACGGGCACGCCTGCCTTGGCTTCGTCCGGGCCTACGCCCTTGTCGATGATGGCTTGTGGGATCGAAAAGCGCAGGTGCGAATGTCCGGGTTCATTGAGATCGTCATCGTAGCCCCCGGGTCGATCGAGCTTGACCAGCAGCTTGAGTCTGGGGGTGGATTCTTCCGGTGCTTGGCTGACGCGCCTGACGATGTAAAACAAGTCGTCAACATCACCGTTGATGATATGCCCGGCGTCGATAAAACCGCGTACCGGTTTGTTTTCCTCGCCATCTTTGATGACTACCGTGAAAATCGGAGCTGATTCGTTGCCCCAGTAAAAGTCTACGGCGTCGTTAGGAGCCATGTTCAGCCAAGGGCTGATCTCATAGGCCAGCCCCCCCTCGATGGCCGCCGCCCGGATACCGCCGTCATAGCCCACCACGGGGGTCGTCCAGTTGGGGAGGATCGGCGGACGGAGTGCAAACGGGGTAATGGGTTGCGACTGTGTTTCGTCAGTCAGGTTGCGCGTGTTCATGGGAAGCTCCGGATCGCACAGGTGAGGGGCAAGGAGCTATCACACAGGAAATTCGCAAGGTTGCCACCTGTCAGGTCTGACAGGTGGCGACGAGTGGTTTGCCTTTAGGAGATGGGCGCGAGGTTATCCAGCACCCGGTTCACGGCCAGTTCGCCCAGCATGATCACCTGCTGAATGCCGAGGAGAGAATTGCGCTGCGGCCCGTCGATGAACCCGGCCAGATCACTGGCCATGATGCTTGCCGACGCCAGTGATTCGCAGGCATGCACCAAAAGGGTTTCGTTATCGACGGCGGGATCAATGAGGAAAATGGTGCTGGGTTTGCGCGCGGGTTCGGCGCTTTTCCGGAGCTTGGGGTCGAGGTAGAAACCGATGGCCCGGTCGGCCGCCTCTTTCATGCGTTGCGCTTCGTTGGCGGAGTTATGGGGTGCCGGCTCGGTGTCCGGTGGATTCGGTGTCACTTTGAACATTGGCTCTAACCTCTCTTCAGAGTAAGGCTGCAACCAATCCGCTGCTAAACGATCAGGGTGGCAGCTGTGCGCAGGTTAGCAGACCGACGAGCCAAGCAATCGGCGCACCCGAAGGTGCCCTGCGCACAGCCACCATCAAGTGCAGGAATCAAATCCCTGACTGATAGAGGCCTGTACGGCTCAACTCGACGAGCTGCTAAACCCGATCACTGATGGGCAGTGATGGAGCCAAATTACGCAGCAAGTCCAAGGCGCACAAGCCGGCGGATTCTGGCGTAGCCGTAGGCAACGGCGCAAGGATTTGTAGCCTCCCGGACGTAACACGACGTGTGGTTAAACATCCCGGAAAATTCGTGTGTAACCCCTTCAAAACATCACCGAAAACCCTGTGGGAGCTGGCTTGCCAGCGATAGCGGCGTGTCAGGCAACATCAATGTTGGCAGTGCTGTGGTCATCGCTGGCAAGCCTGCTCCCACAGGGTTTCGTGGCGGTTGTGCACGTCATGAATAAACCCATTTTCATGACACTTTTATTTCAATCAGCACTTTAGCTGTGCAATGCTGGCGCCCTGACCGTTAGCCAACTACAGCTTAAGTACAAGACGTAGAAACCGCGCGGTACCGTCCACTTGCTCCTCTGGGGCGCTGAAATACAGGGGGTCTGCATGCTCACCCTGCTCAATTTGCTTTCTGCCGTGACCCTGCTGATCTGGGGCACGCACATCGTCCGAACCGGCATCCTGCGGGTGTACGGCACCAACCTGCGCCATGTCATTGGCCAGAACATGTCCAAGCGCTGGCTCGCGTTCGTCGCCGGCATCGTCGTGACTGCGATGGTGCAGAGCAGCAACGCCACCGCCATGCTTGTCACTTCTTTTGTCGGTCAGGGCCTGATGGCGCTGACCCCGGCGCTGGCGACCATGCTGGGCGCCGACGTCGGTACCGCGCTGATGGCGCGGGTGCTGACCTTTGACCTGTCGTGGCTGTCGCCGCTGCTGATTTTTCTCGGGGTGATTTTCTTTCTGTCGCGCAAACAGACGCGGCTCGGGCAGATGGGCCGGGTCAGCATCGGTCTGGGCCTGATCATTCTCGCGCTGCAACTGATCGTCGAAGCCGCCGCACCGATTACCCACGCCCAAGGGGTGAAGGTGATCTTTGCTTCACTGACCGGCGACATCCTCCTCGACGCCCTGGTAGGCGCGCTGTTCGCGATGATTTCCTATTCCAGCCTCGCCGCCGTGCTGCTGACCGCGACGCTGGCCGGCGCCAGCGTGATCAGCCTGCCGGTGGCGATCGGTCTGGTGATCGGCGCCAACATCGGCAGCGGCGTGCTGGCGTTCATGAGCACCAGCATGCAGAACGCCGCCGGGCGGCAAGTAGCGCTGGGCAGCCTGTTGTACAAACTGATTGGGCTGTTGCTGATCATTCCGGTGCTCGATCCGCTGGTGCACTGGATGGACGGCCTGGATTTCAGTCCGCAGGAAATGGTCATCGGCTTCCACCTGCTCTACAACACGGCGCGCTGCCTGATTCTGTTGCCCAGCGTCTCGCCGATGGCGCGCCTGTGCGCGTGGCTGCTGCCGGAGCGCCCGGAGGTCAATGGCACCGCCAAGCCGCGTCATCTCGATGCGACGGCGTTGGTCACCCCAAGCCTGGCGCTGGCCAACGCCGCCCGCGAGACCCTGCGCATGGGCGATCTGATCGACAACATGCTCGACGCCACCCTCGATGTGCTGCGCGGCAAACAGACCGCCGTCACCCAGGAGATGCGCCGTCTGACCGATGACGTCGAGGCGCTGTACAGCGCGATCAAGCTGTACCTGGCGCAAATGCCCCGCGAGGACCTTGGCGAGCAGGACAGTCGGCGCTGGGCGGAGACCATCGAGCTGGCGATCAACCTGAAATTGGCCAGCGACCTGATCGAACGCATGTTGCGCAAGGTGCAGCAGCAGAAAACCTCACAACGGCGCTCGTTCTCCGAGGACGGACTGGAGGAACTGGCCGGGCTGCATCAGCAACTGATCGCCAACCTGCGCTTGGGGCTGTCGGTGTTTCTCAGCGGCGACAAGGAAAGCGCCCGGCAGTTGCTGCGTGAAAAACGTCGCTTCCGCGCACAGGAACGCCGTTTGGCCCATGCCCATGTCAGCCGTTTGCAACGTAAGATCGTGCAGAGTCTGGAAACCAGTTCGCTGCATCTGGAGCTGATTGCGGATATGAAGCGCTTGAATTCGCTGTTTTGCAGCAGTGCTTACGTGGTGCTGGAAACGGCGGACACCGGGGCGCTGGAAGCGGATGATATTGCCGACATTACGCATTCACCTTGAACGTCTGCGGCTGGGGTCAGTCAGTAACTCAGAGTTCAGCCTCAAGGACGTCATCGCTGGCAAGCCAGCTCCCACAGGGTTTTGTGAATGCCGCCAATCCTTGTGGGAGCTGGCTTGCTAGCGATGAGGGCCTGACTGACGACACGGATCTCCAAATCAGCCGTATGGAAGCCTGTTATGCGTTGCCTGTTGTTCGCCTGTCTGTTGCTCGGTTCCCTGCCCGCCTTTGCCGTTGATCGCTTTCAGGTCGAAGGCTATGCGCTGCCCAACGGTTTGCAACTGTTGCTCAAGCCCGGCACCGAACGCGGGCATGTGGCGATTCGTCTGGTGGTGGGCGTCGGTCTCGACGATTTCGACTGCGATGAAAAAGAGCTGCCGCACCTGCTCGAGCACCTGCTGTTCAGCGGCGTCGACGCCACCGGCGAAGGCGGCCTCGAGGAGCGCATGCAGGCGCTGGGCGGTGAGTGGAACGCGTTCACCAGCAACGCCGACACCACGTTCGTCATCGAAGCCCCGGCGAAGAACCAGCGCAAGGTGCTCGACCTGCTGCTCGGCCTGCTGACCCAGACCCGTATCGACGACAACGCGATCAACGCCGCCAAGCGCGTGGTCGAGCGCGAGGACGGCGGCCATTACACGCGCCTGCAACGCTTCCTCGACCGGCAGGATCTGGGCCACACCGCGAGCAATCAACTGGCGGTGGAACTGGGCCTGAAATGCCCGCAACGGGCCGAAGTCGGTCACCTGACCCAGCAACAACTGGAGCAGGTGCGCAAGACCTGGTACGCGCCGAACAACATGACCCTGATCGTCGTCGGCGAGCTCGACAAACTGCTGCCGGCCTATCTGGAACGCACCTGGGGTGCGCTCGAAGCGGTGGACCCGGCCGAGCACCGTGAGCTGCCGGACATCCGCACCAGCGCCGCCCATGAACGCACCCTCACCCGCGGCTTCATCGGCGACAGTGCCAAGTTGCACTGGCTGGTGCCGGAGCCGATGCTCGACGATCAGTACGACGAGACGTTCGACATCCTCAAGGACTACCTCGACTGGGCGCTGTACCGGCAGATTCGTCTGAACCACGGCTTGTCCTATGGGCCATGGGCCGAGCGTGAAGTGTTTGGCGGGGTCGGCTTCATGAGCCTCAATGCCGACGTGGATCGCGATGACCTCGCCGAAGCCAAGCAGGTGCTGGAAGACCTCAAGGCTGACTTGCTGAAAAACGGCCTCGACCCCGACACCTTCGCCCGGATCAAACAGGCGGCCATCGCCCACCAGGCCTGGGCTGTGCAAGGCAACAGCGCGATGGCGGATTACTACTGGAGCGCGCTGGGCGACTACGAGGACGGGCGCTTTGCCAACCCGGCCCGCGAGCTGCAGGGCGTGACCCTGGAAACGGCGAACAAGGCCATGCGCGAATTGCTGTTGCAGCCGGGGTATCTGCGGATCGAGAAGCCGTTGCTCAGTGATGATGAGGTGTTGTGGCTGATTGCCGGTGGTCTGGGCGTGGTGTTGCTGGGGCTGATTGGCTGGCGTTTGCACCGACGCCGAAAACCCGCCGAATATTAACCTTGTAGGAGTGAGCCTGCTCGCGATTGCGTTGTGTCAGCCGCATAAATAGTGGCTGATAGACCGCAATCGCGAGCAGGCTCACTCCTACAGGGAAATGCGATGGTTTTAAGTGACCGGGAGCCTCGCCACACCGCCGCGCCGGCGGTACTCTGTCGAGGTTTTTTCCTCTCAAGTCGTGAACCGCCAAATGCCAAAAATACCCCAGATCATCCAGCGCATTTTCGAACTGATTAAGCGCTATCCCGGGGTCATTGCGCTCGGCGGTTTCATCTCCGGGGTCGGCAGTTTCATTCTGGTCGATCGGCAGCAGGGGCTGGCGAGCTGGATCACCATCATCATGCTGCTCAGCTGGATCTGGCTGATGCTGGAGAACACCCTCACCGGGCTGTTCACCCGCATCTTCAAACGCGAAATCCCGCAGCCGCTGTTGCGTTACGCGACGCAGATGATCCACCAGGAAAGCCTGTTTTTCGTCCTGCCGTTCTTCTTCATCACCACGACGTGGAACAGCGGCCAGCTGATCTTCACCGGCCTGCTGTGCATCGCCGCGTTGATCTCGATTGTCGACCCGCTCTACTACAAATGGCTGGCGCCACGGCGCTGGGCGTTTCTCGCGTTGCACACCCTGACCCTGTTTGCCGCCCTGCTTACCGCGTTGCCGGTGATCATGCACCTGACCACCGCGCAGAGTTTCAAATGGGCGCTGGGCACGGCGGTGGTGTTGTCGTTCCCGAGCCTGGCGTCGATCTTTCCGATCCGTACCGTGCGCAACGCGCTGGCGATCCTATGCATCACGTTCGGCATCGGCGCGGTCGGCTGGACCCTGCGCTCGTGGGTGCCGCCGGCGACGCTGTGGATGACCGACGTGGCGATCAGCACCCAGTTGCAGGACCGTACGCCCGGCGCGAGCCTGGACGAAGTCAGTGCCGAGCAGATCCGCAACGGCGGCCTCTACGCCTACACCGCAATCAACGCCCCGCGCGGGCTTGATGAGCGGATCTACCACGTGTGGCAGTTCAACGGTCAGGAAGTCGACCGCATCGCCCTCGATATCCATGGCGGGCGCAAGGAAGGCTATCGCGCCTGGACGCACAAGCAGAACTTCCCCGGCAACCCGGTGGGCAAGTGGCAGGTGCGGGTGCTGACTGAAGACGGTCAGGTGATTGGTGTGCTGCGTTTCGAAGTGACGGACAGCACAGCGATCAAAGAAAAGTAATCCGGTTCGTGCTATTACGTATGCCAGCGTATTTAGCCGAACAAGCACGGAGCTTATGACCAGCAGCTCGATGACCGGTAATGCCCGACTGGACACGTCGCTCAGCCCTGCCCGCCTGCGGGTGTCCGGGGACTGGACGCTTGCCCATTACGCCGACCTCAAGCACCTGACCGAACAGCTTCGCGGCCAGTACGACGCCAATACCGTGGTTGACCTCAACAGCCTCGGCGCCCTCGACACTGCGGGCGCTTCGCTGCTGGTGGAGTTGCTCGGTTCCGAGCGTCTGGGCCAATCCGCCGAACACCCCGACTGCACGATTTCCCCGGCTGACCGCGCGTTGCTGCAAACCGTGTATCGCTCGCTGAGCGATTTCTGCGTGCCGATCAAGGAGCCGGAAGTCAGCGTCAGCGTGCAATTGCTGACGCGCATCGGGCGCGCGGTGGAAACGGTCTGGCAGGACACCCTGCAAGTGCTGGGTTTCATCGGCCTGATCCTCGAAACCATTGCCCGCAATCTGTTCCGTCCCAAGCGCTGGCGCATCACCCCCGTCGTTGCACACATCGAGCAGACCGGCCTCGACGCCGCGCCGATCGTGGCGCTGCTGACCTTTCTGGTGGGCGCGGTGGTGGCGTTTCTCGGTGCGACGGTGCTGGCCAGTTTCGGCGCGACGATCTTTACCGTGGACCTGGTGGGCTTCTCCTTCCTGCGCGAGTTCGGCGTGTTGCTCACTGCGATCCTGATGGCCGGGCGCACCGCCAGTGCGTTCACCGCGCAGATCGGCTCGATGAAGGCCAACGAGGAGATCGATGCGATCCGAACGCTGGGCCTCGACCCGATGGAGTTGCTGGTGGTGCCGCGGGTGCTGGCGATGCTGGTGGCGCTGCCGATGCTGACGTTTCTGGCGATGCTCTGCGGGATCATTGGTGGTGGCGTGGTGTGTGCGGTGTCGTTGGGGATCTCGCCGGCGATGTTCCTCTCGCTGCTGCAAAGCGACATCGGCATTCAGCATTTTCTGGTCGGCCTGGTGAAAGCACCGATCTTTGCCTTTCTGATCGCGACGATCGGTTGCCTGGAAGGCTTCAAGGTCAGCGGCAGCGCCGAATCGGTCGGCGCGCACACCACGTCCGCCGTGGTGCAGTCGATTTTTGTGGTGATCGTGCTCGACGCGGTGGCTGCGCTGTTCTTCATGGAGATGGGCTGGTGAGTCGTCTACCCCGCGCGCCCTCGGAGGCGGTGATCGAAGTCCGTGGTCTGTGCAACCGCTTTGGCAGCCAGAGCGTGCACGAGAACCTCGACCTGGATCTGTACAAAGGCGAAATCCTTGCCGTGGTCGGCGGCTCCGGCAGCGGCAAATCGGTGCTGCTGCGCAGCATTGTCGGCCTGCGCCGGCCCAGCGAAGGCAGCGTGAAAGTCTTCGGCCAGAACCTGCCGAGCCTGTCCGAACACGAGCGCTCGCTGGTCGAGCGGCGCTTCGGCGTGTTGTTCCAGAAGGGCGCGCTGTTCTCCTCGCTGACGGTGACCGAGAACGTTGCCCTGCCTCTGATCGAACACGCCGGCCTGAGCCGCAACGACGCCGAGCACCTGGCGGCGGTGAAGCTGGCGCTGGCCGGGCTGCCGCTGTCGGCGGCGGACAAATACCCGGCCTCGTTGTCCGGCGGCATGATCAAGCGCGCCGCGCTGGCCCGGGCGCTGGCGCTGGACCCGGATATCCTGTTTCTCGACGAACCCACCGCCGGCCTCGATCCGATTGGCGCGGCAGCGTTCGATCAACTGATCCTGACCCTGCGCGATGCGCTGGGCCTGAGCGTGTTTCTGGTGACCCACGACCTCGACACGCTCTACACCATCACCGACCGTGTGGCGGTGCTGGCGCAGAAGAAAGTGCTGGTCGCCGGCCCGATCGACGTGGTCTCGGAAACCGCTGACGCGTGGATTCACGAATACTTCCACGGCCCGCGCGGCCGCTCGGCGCTGGACGCCGCCAAATTGCTCAACGAGGTCTGACATGGAAACCCGAGCCCATCATGTGTTGATCGGCCTGTTCTCGGTGATAGTGGTGGCAGGCGCCCTGCTCTTCGGCCTGTGGCTGGCCAAGTCCAGCGTCGACTCCGAGTTCAAGGATTACGAAGTGGTCTTCAACGAGGCGGTCAGCGGCCTGTCCAAGGGCAGCCCGGTGCAGTACAGCGGGATCAAGGTCGGCGACGTGGTCAGCCTGCGCCTCGACCCGAAAGACCCGCGCCGGGTGCTGGCGCGGATTCGCCTCGGCGGTGACACGCCGGTCAAGGAAGACACCCAGGCCAAGCTGGCCTTGGCCGGGATCACCGGGACCTCGATCATCCAGCTCAGCGGCGGCACCCCGCAGAGCCCGAAACTGCGCGGGCATGACGGCGAATTGCCGACCATCGTTGCCGCGCCCTCGCCCATTTCCCGGCTGCTCAATGACAGCAACGACTTGATGACCGGCATCACCGCCCTGTTGAACAATGCCAACCAGATGTTCTCCCCGCAGAACGTCGAGCGTGTCAGCAACACCCTGGCGCATCTGGAGCAGACCACCGGCTCGATCAACGATCAACGCGGCGACCTGCGCCAGGCCATGCAGCAACTGGCGAGCGTCGGCAAACAGGCCGGCAGCATGCTCGAACAGACCTCGCTGCTGATGCGCAACGCCAACGGCCTGCTCAACGATCAGGGCAAGCAGGCGCTGGGCAGTGCCGAGCAGGCGATGAAGTCGCTGGAACAGAGCAGCGCGACCATCAACGGCCTGCTGAGCAAGAACCAGAACGCCCTCGACAACGGTATGCAGGGCCTCAATGGCCTGGCCCCGGCGATTCGCGAGCTGCGTGAAACCCTGACTTCGCTGCGCGCCATTTCCCAACGCCTGGAGGCCAACCCAAGCGGTTACCTGCTGGGCAGTGACAAGAACAAGGAGTTCACGCCATGAAGCTGACTCGTCTCGCCCTCTTCGCCGCAGGCCTTACCCTGCTCAGTGCGTGCTCGATCCTGCCCAAGGCCGAGCCATCGGACGTTTATCGCCTGCCCGCCGCGCAGGCGCCCGCCTCGGCCAGCCCGGCGGCCATCCAGCACTGGTCGCTACGGCTGAACAAACTGCAGGCCAGCGAAGCGCTGAACCGGCCGAACATCGCGGTGATTCCACAGGGTGACGTGATCAGCAGCTACAAGGCCTCGCGCTGGAGCGATCCGGCGCCGGTGCTGGTGCGCAATCGGCTGCTCGATGGCTTTGCGCGTGATGGCCGGGTGACGTTGCTCAGCACCGATGACAGCAACTTCGCTGCGGATCTGGAGCTGGGCGGCAGTCTGCAGGCGTTTCAGACCGAGTATCAGGGCAACCAGGCCAGCGTCGTGGTGCGGGTCGATGCGTTGCTGGTGCGCGGCTACGACCAGAAGATTCTCGCCAGCCGGCGCTTTGAAGAGCGTCAGCCGCTGAGCGATGTGCAGGTGCCGGCGGTGGTGGCGGGGTTTGGGCAGGCCAGTGATCGGCTGACCGCGAAAGTCGTGGCGTGGGCGGTCGATCAGGGCCAGAAGCTCGCCCCTCCAAAACTCTGACTTTACAGGGATGCCTTTGTGGCGAGGGAGCAAGCTCCCTCGCCACAGAGAATCTGTCTAGCCCAAGAAGTCTGGGATCAGCCGAAGAACCAGTAGCAGACGCCAATCGCGCCCAGCACACCGGCCAGTTCCGCCAGCAGCGCACAGCCCACCGCATGCCGCGCGCGTTGAATCCCCACCGCGCCGAAATACACAGCCAGCACATAGAACGTGGTCTCGGTGCTGCCCTGTATCGTCGCCGCCACCAGTGACGGGAAGCTGTCGACGCCCGAGGTTTTCATCGTCTCGATCAGCATCGCCCGTGCGGCGCTGCCGGAAAACGGTTTGACCATCGCCGTCGGCAACGCGTCGACAAACCGCGTGTCCCACCCGGCCCACTCGATCAGGTGGCGAATCCCGTCCAGACCGAAGTCCAGCGCCCCGGACGCCCGCAGCACGCCAATCGCGCACAGCATCGCCACCAGGTACGGCAGCAGGTTCTTGGCGACGTCGAAGCCCTCTTTCGCGCCCTCGACGAAGGCCTCGTAGACCTTGACCTTGCGCAGCGCGCCGATCACCAGGAACAGCATGATCAGGCCGAACAGCGTGAGGTTGCCGAGGATTGATGACAGCCCGGCCAGCGCCGTGGCCGACATCGTCGCCAGCAGTGCCATGAAGCCGCCGAGGAGCAGCGCTCCGGGAACTAGATATGCCAGCACCACCGGGTCCCAGATGCGCAGGCGCTGCATGAACGCCACCGAGAGGAAGCCGACGATGGTCGAGCAACTGGTTGCCAGCAGGATCGGCAGGAACACCAGCGTCGGGTCCGGTGCGCCTTGCTGGGCGCGGTACATGAAGATCGTCACCGGCAACAGGGTCAGGGACGACGCGTTGAGCACCAGGAACAGGATCTGCGCGTTGCTGGCGACGGTGGCACTGGGATTGAGCTCTTGCAGCGCTTTCATGGCCTTGAGGCCGATCGGCGTCGCGGCGTTGTCCAGCCCCAGGCCGTTGGCGGCGAAGTTCAGGGTGATCAGGCCCAGCGCTGGGTGACCGGGCGGGACTTCCGGCATCAGGCGCAGGAACAGCGGGCCGAGGACCTTGGCCAGCCATTCGACGATCCCGGCTTTCTCAGCGATGCGCAGGAAGCCCAGCCACAGGGTCAGGGTGCCGAACAGCAGCACCATCACCTCGACCGACAGCTTGGCCATGGCAAAAATGCTTTCCACCATCGCCGCAAAAATCCCGGCGTTGCCGCCGACCAGCCACTGCACCAGCGCCGATATTGCTGCCACGACGAAGAAGCCAAGCCACAGGCCATTAAGCATCAGTCAAATCCCCCGGAAGATGCGGCGAATGATAGCGGGGTCGCCAGAAACGACAAACCCCGGATTTCTCCGGGGTTCGTTCGTATGGCTGGACTCAATCAACGGTAGGAGCTGCCGAAGGCTGCGATCTTTTGATTTTTCAAAAGCAAGATCAAAAGATCGCAGCCTGCGGCAGCTCCTACAGAGGTTCAGCTATCAGTTCTTCGAGATTTCGCCAGCCGGCAGTTTTTCCTTGCTGCGCCAGTGCGGCAGGGAGTTCCAGTAGCGCTGGCCCTTGGCGTCGTCGTACATGCCTTCCCAACGCGCAATAACCAGTACCGCCAGGGCGTTGCCGATTACGTTCAGTGCGGTACGCGCCATGTCCATGATGCGGTCGACACCGGCGATAAAGGCCAGGCCTTCCAGCGGGATACCGACGCTGCCCAGGGTGGCCAGCAGCACCACGAAGGACACGCCCGGTACGCCGGCGATGCCTTTGGAGGTGACCATCAGGGTCAGGACCAGCAGCAGTTGCTGGCTGATCGACAGGTCGATGCCGTACAGCTGGGCAATGAAGATCGCCGCGATGGACTGGTATAGGGTCGAACCGTCGAGGTTGAACGAGTAACCGGTCGGCACCACGAAGCTGCAGATGGCTTTCGGTGCGCCGTAGGCTTCCATCTTCTCGATCACCCGTGGCAGCACGGTTTCCGAGGAGGCGGTGGAGTAGGCCAGCACCAGCTCATCCTTGAAGATGCGCATCAGCTTGAGCACGGAGAAGCCGAACAGCTTGGCGATCAGGCCCAGCACCACGAAGGCGAAGAAGGCGATGGCCACGTAAACCAGGATCACCAGCTTGGCCAGCGGCAGCAGCGAAGCGAAACCGAAGTTGGCGACGGTCACCGCGATCAGGGCGAACACGCCGATCGGGGCGTAGTTCATGATCATGTGGGTGACTTTGAACATGCTTTCCGAGACGCCCTGGAACATCTTCACCAGCGGCTCGCGCAGGTCCGATTGCAGGCTCGACAGACCGAGGCCGAACAGCACGGAGAAGAAGATGATCGGCAGCATCTCGCCGCGGGCCATGGCCGCGAAGATGTTCGACGGGATCAGGTTAAGGATGGTCTCGATGAACGCGTGTTCATGCTGCACTTCGGCGGCGGTCGCCTGGTACTTGGAGATGTCCACCGTGCCCAGCGTGCTCATGTCGATGCCGGTGCCCGGATGGAACAGGTTGGCCAGCAGCAGGCCGACAACAATGGCGATGGTGGTGACGATTTCGAAATAGATGATCGTCTTCAGGCCGATACGCCCGAGTTTCTTGGCGTCGCCCACGCCGGCAATGCCGACAATCAGGGAGGAGATGACGATCGGGATCACGATCATCTTGATCAGACGGATAAAGATATCGCCTGCCGGTTGCAGGACGTTACTGATCCACCAGGCCTTCTCGGCACTGAAATGGTTGAGCAACGCACCAATTGCAATCCCTAGAACCAGACCGATGAGGATCTGCCAGGCGAGGCTGAGTTTTGCCTTCTTCATTATCTTTACCCTTACTTGCGTTTGACTCAGGCACATGCAGCAACTGGAACGCTCTTTAGCGGAAAAGTCTGTGCATCTGCCTCCGTATAAGGTGCCCCGAAGCGCGTGTTTACGGCTCTTCGGCAGGCGAAAAAAGGCGCAACTATTCCGATGCAAGGTTGCGCCGTCTAATGCCGTAAACGCCTACCCTATGCCGAATCGGCATGAGCTTTTTTAAATGAAACTGGCGTCCCAACCGGTTCGATTGCGACATTTAAGCCGGCATAAGTGCCGTGAACCGGCCATTTCAGCTTAGGTTGGTTGTTTTTTGAGCGATTGAATTCGGCGAAAAATTCAAGAAAAAGCCTTCATTTGCAGACTAGAAGTCTCACTGCTTAAAAGGACTCTTTGTCGATATACGGTCGTCAGGAAACACGGCGTAATGTTTTCGCGCGCAGTCTGAGCCATAAAAAGATGAGCAGGACGCTCTAGATCAATGTTTTGCATCATGAAAAGCTCAGCGCAAGTCCGTCGAACCGCCGAGGGCCGGCGAACCTGCGTCGCAGCTTTTACCCTGACCCGGCCCTTGCGCAGGCACTCCCTGTACCCGTAGGTCACTCCGACCCTGAAACAGTCAGAACGTCCCGGCCCCTTGGTCATGCGACCACCTTCCTCGGGCGGGCGCAATGGAAGGCAGCAGGGCTGCTGCCTTCATGTTCAAATCAGTACCACTTTGGATCTTTCTTGAGGGTTTCCATCAAAAGATCCTGCATGCCCTGATCGGGTTTGCCGAGGAAGCGGTAGGTTGCATGTCGCGTCGGCGACTTGTCGGCCGGCAGTCCTTCGGGCACATCGACGAGCATGGCGTAAGCATCTTTCTTGTCGAAGCTGAACGCGACGATCAAGCGGTGGTTGAGGCACTTGTCTGCGGATTCGCAGAGCGGCCCGACCAGATACTTGTCACCGTCTTCCGTCACGGCATTCATCTGCTGTTCTGGCGTGCCGGACAGGTTCATCACCCATTCCGGCAGACGTTCTTCGTGCTTCACAACGCCTTGCCAGGTTTCCCTGTATTGCGGGTCGGAGCCAAGCAGCTCGTTGACCCGCGTCTGGCCATCATTGGCCGCCATCGCCATGGCACTACCGCCCAGAAGCAGGGCGGCTGCCAGTGTCTTTAAAGCGATCATCGTTAACCTCGGCCGCGACGGCCAAAGAAGAAGGAAGCGATGAACATCACCAGGAACACGACAAAGAGAATCTTGGCGATACCCGTGGCGGTGCCCGCGATACCACCGAAGCCCAGTACGGCGGCGATGATGGCAATGATCAAGAATGTAATTGCCCAGCTCAACATGGTGATTCTCCTTACTTCTCTATTTAGGGATGTTGCGTGTCCTGGCGCGTTGCGCCCGAATTCTTGGTGCGTCAGAAAACCCAGCGCTCTTCACGTGGCAGTTGATCCAGCGGCTGCGGCTGATCGACATCCATCATGCGCATCGAGGCGCTCTCGGCCTGGCTGCTGCTGACGGCGCTGAAGTGTGTCTGCGTGTTGTGTTGAATCGAGATCAGCGGCTCAGGTTTCTGGCTGTTCTCCCAGCTCAGGTATTGCTGGCAAGCGATCAGGGTGATCAACAGTGCAAGTACGCCAAACAGACCCTGCTGGATATGCAGTGGCGAGATACGCAATTTGGCGGCACGTTGGCGAGTCATCCTGGGTTTCCTCACTCTTGTTTGGTTAGGGCAGTGGAATCTGCCCGGGCTGAATGAGTTATTGCAGGCTGCATGCCAGTTTTTTAATTGAAAAATATTCAATAAAATCAATGGCTTATAAGCGATGAGATTTCAGCCATGGACGCATCCTGCACGATGGGTCATCTGCGGTCGTGCGAAATGCATGATTATTTCGTAGGAGATTTCATTCTTATTGAATTGAGAGCAGGTCTCGGATGTCAGAAAAGTACGCAGGCAACCGCCTGCAATCCGGTGATTGTTTAAATGTTCAACAAATTCAATGGATTGGCCGTCATGTCAGGAGAGGGCTACCCTGCTATGGCTGGCATCGTTCAGAATCGACCATGCAACTTGCCCGATTTTTCCGGGACTAACCAAGATCAATCACTTATGGAGCGTAGGAAAAATGGAATCTGCCACTGAGCATCAAGGCCGCATTCTGCTGGTGGACGACGAGTCTGCCATCCTGCGAACCTTCCGTTATTGCCTCGAAGACGAAGGTTATACAGTGGCCACCGCCAACAGCGCGGCGCAGGCCGAGGCATTGCTGCAACGTCAGGTGTTCGACCTGTGCTTCCTTGATTTACGTCTGGGCGAAGACAACGGTCTTGATGTGCTGGCGCAGATGCGTGTTCAGGCGCCATGGATGCGCGTGGTGATCGTCACCGCGCACTCGGCGGTCGATACCGCCGTGGATGCGATCCAGGCGGGCGCCGCCGACTATCTGGTCAAGCCGTGCAGCCCCGATCAGTTGCGCCTGGCGACCGCCAAGCAACTGGAAGTGCGTCAGCTCTCGGCGCGCCTGGAAGCCCTCGAAGGCGAGATCCGCAAACCCAAGGATGGCCTCGATTCTCACAGCCCGGCGATGAAAGTCGTGCTGGAAACCGCGCGTCAGGTCGCCGGTACCGACGCCAACATTCTGATCCTTGGCGAGTCCGGCACCGGTAAAGGCGAACTGGCGCGAGCCATTCACGGCTGGAGCAAGCGCGAGAAGAAATCCTGCGTGACCATCAACTGCCCGTCGTTGACCGCCGAACTGATGGAAAGCGAGCTGTTCGGCCACAGTCGCGGCGCGTTTACCGGGGCCAGCGAAAGCACCTTGGGTCGGGTCAATCAGGCGGACGGTGGCACGTTGTTTCTCGACGAGATCGGCGATTTTCCCCTGACGTTGCAACCCAAGTTGCTGCGGTTTATTCAAGACAAGGAATATGAGCGGGTAGGGGACCCAGTCACCCGCCGCGCCGATGTGCGTATTCTTGCCGCGACCAACCTCAACCTTGAAGACATGGTGCGCGACGGTCGCTTCCGTGAGGACCTGTTGTATCGCCTGAACGTGATCACTCTGCATCTGCCGCCGCTGCGCGAGCGCGCCGAGGACATCCTGACCCTGGCCGACCGTTTCCTCGCGCGTTTCGTCAAAGAATACGCCCGTCCGGCCCGTGGCTTCAGCGACGAGGCGCGGGAAGCGCTGCTCGGCTACCGCTGGCCGGGCAATATTCGTGAGCTGCGCAACGTGGTCGAGCGGGCGAGCATCATCTGTCCGCAGGAACGCGTGGAAATCAGCCACCTCGGCATGGCCGAACAACCGGCCAACAACGCACCCCGGGTCGGCGCGGCGCTGAGTCTGGATGAACTGGAAAAAGCCCACATCGGTGCGGTGCTGGCAACGGCCGGTACCCTTGATCAGGCGGCCAAGACCTTGGGCATCGACGCGTCGACTCTGTATCGCAAGCGCAAGCAGTACAACCTGTGAGCGCCCGACGATGAAACTGGCGATGAAGTTGCGCACGCGCTTGTTCCTGAGTATTTCTGCGCTGATCACGGTTGCTTTGCTCGGGCTGCTGCTCGGGCTGGTCAGCGTGATGCAGATGGCCGGTACTCAGGAAGCGACAATCCGCAGCAACTTCGTGACCCTGGACCTGGGGCTCAAATTGCGCCAGACCCTCGGCGACCAATTGGTGCTGATGCTGGCCGAGAAGCCCGATCCCGTCGCGTTCGAGGCGTCAAAGCAGCATTACCTGCAATTGCTTGATGAAGGTATTGCCAAGGAGGAAGAGGGCGATGGCCGGCAGTACGGATTTACCCAGGCCAAGGCCGATTATCTGAGTTTTCTGCAGGCATTCGAGCTGTCGCGTGATCCGGGCAACGTGCTCAATGGCAACAGCGATCTCAGAGAACACTTCAACACCCTGCGCAACGGATTGATCGCCGAGCACAAGCACGCGCTGGACAACATCAACGCGGTCCAGCATGACGCCAGAGAGCGGGCGCTGCTGGTCTCGGGCCTCCTCGGTCTGGTGGGACTGGCGGTGTTGATCATCGGTTTTGTCACGGCGCATGCGATTGCCCGGCGTTTTGGCGCGCCGATCGAGGCACTGGCACAAGCGGCGGACAACATCGGTCAGGGCAATTTCGAAGTGACCCTGCCGATTTCCTCAGCGGCGGAAATGAATCAGTTGACCAAGCGCTTCGGGCTGATGGCAGAAGCGTTGCGTGAGCATCAGGCGACCAATGTCGACGAACTGCTGGCCGGTCAACAGCGTCTGCAGGCAGTGCTCGACAGCATTGACGACGGCTTGTTGATGATCGACCGCGAAGGGCACCTGGAACACCTCAATCCGGTGGCCCAGCGGCAATTGGGCTGGGACAGCGATCGGCTGGGCCAAGGACTGGGCGCAGCGCTGCAGCGCCCGGAGCTCGATGCACAGCTGCACCTGGTACTGCGCGGCGGCACGCTGGAGCGCGCGCCGGAAGATTTGAGCATCGAAGTCGATGGTGAATCCCGTTTGCTGACGTACAGCCTGACCCCGGTCAGCCACACGCAGGGGCATATTCTCGGCGCGGTGATGGTGTTGCACGACGTCACCGAGCAGCGTGCTTTCGAGCGGGTGCGCAGTGAGTTTGTGCTGCGTGCTTCCCATGAATTGCGCACGCCGGTGACCGGCATGCACATGGCGTTCGGCCTGTTTCGCGAGCGGGCCAAGTTTCCCCCGGAATCACGCGAGGCAGACCTGCTCGACACGGTCAACGAAGAGATGCAGCGCCTAATGCAGCTGATCAACGACCTGCTCAACTTCTCGCGTTACCAGAACGGTTTGCAGAAACTCACGCTGGCGCCGTGTTCCATCGAAGACTTGCTGGAGCAGGCGCAATTGCGTTTCGCCGATTCGGCCGCGAGCAAGGGCATTGCCCTCAACGTCGAAGTGCAGGGGCCGCTGCCACGCTTGCAGGCCGATCAGGTGCAACTCGATCGGGTACTGGACAACCTCATCGACAACGCCCTGCGCCATACCGCTCGCGACGGGCAGATCCGCCTGCAGGCGCGCCGGCATGGTGAGCGGGTGATCATCAGCGTGGAAGACAACGGCGAGGGCATTGCCTACGGTCAGCAGGGGCGGATCTTCGAACCGTTCGTGCAGGTCGGGCGCAAGAAGGGCGGTGCCGGCCTCGGTCTGGCGCTGTGCAAGGAAATCGTCCAGTTGCACGGCGGGCGGATGGGGGTTTATTCGCGGCCGGGGCAGGGCACGCAGTTCTACATGGCGCTGGCGGTTTAGGCTTCGTCGTCGAGTCGGCGTCCGGCGAGGCGCCGGCCACGGGTGATCAGCTCAATGAACTGCACCGCACTCAAGGCTTGGGCGAATAACCAGCCCTGGCCGAATTTCACCCCTTCGCTGCTGAGAAACACGGCTTGCGCTTCATGCTCGATGCCCTCGGCAATCACTTTCAACTCCAGTGCCTGCGCCATGTGGATGATGTGCGGGGCAACGCCGCTGCTGGCGGCGTCATGCCCGAGCGCGTCGATAAACGCCTTGTCGATCTTCAGGCAGTCCACCGGCAGGGTTTGCAGGTAGGCGAGGCTGCAATAGCCGGTGCCGAAGTCATCGATCAACACTTGATGGCCGACATCGCGCAAGGCTTGCAGGTTCTCCCGTGCCACCACGACATCGATCAGCCCGCGCTCGGTGACCTCGAAGGCAATCTGCCGTGCCGCGACCCGGTGCAGGGTCAACAGCCTGGCCATGACCTGGCCGATGCGCGGCACCATCACGTCGCACGCGGCGAGGTTGACCGAGATGTACAGCTGCGGATTGGCGCGCAGCACCGGCCCCAGTTGTTCCAGCAGCCGTTGCAGGACGAAATCGGTCATCTGCCGAATCTGCCCGGTGTTTTCCGCCAAAGGAATGAACAGGTCGGGACTGGTCAGCGTGCCATCCGGACGTCGCCAGCGCAGCAGGGCTTCGGCACCCACGCAGTTGCGGCTGTCGAGGTCGAAGATCGGTTGATACAGCACCTGCAGCTCCCCGCGACGGATCGCGCCCTGCAGCTCGGCGTCCAGCGACTGACGCTGGCGCACCAGCAAAAACACGCAGAACCCGATAAATGCTCCCAGCAGCAGGCAGACCGGCAGCATCCACCACCAGACCGACGGAATGTGCATACCGCTACGCGGCGTGATCAGCACCAATTGGTATTCCGGGTTGTTCGTCGGCATCCGGTAGATCAGTTGTGACTGGGTCACCTGCAGGGCTTCGCGGCTCTTTGGTGGCCAGGCCTCGGCCGGTGGCCATGCCTGAGCCGTGCCGAGTACCGGAATCGCCCGTTTGCCGTGATCCAGCACCACCAGCAAGCTGCTGTCCGGCGGCAGATCGACCATGTCGGTCAAATGCCCGCGAGAGGTCGCGACGCGAAAATTACCGCGCCCGAGCATCAGCGCGGCACGGTTTTCATCAGGTTCGGTGGTGGTGTTGAGCCAGTAGCTGTAGGTCGGCCCTTTGATGTCCGGTGCGCGAGCCACTGACAGTCCTTCCTGCCGAGGCCGGTTGGAGCAGATCCGTGAGCCGTCCATGTAGGCCGCTTCGTAGACGAAGCGATAGTTGAAGGTCACCTGTTGCAGGGTGGCGATCATTTCGTCATCGCAACTGCGCAAAGGCTGCGCCTCGAGATCATCGAGGCTTTCGCGCAACTGCCCGAACAATTGCTCAAGACGTGCCAGGAAGCGTTCGCCCTGAGCGTTCATTTCCTGGCTCTCGTTCTGTTCGATCTGATGCACGGCGAAGAACATTCCACCGGTGATCAGCAGCGCAGCACTGAGGACAGCCGCGATCATCGCCAAAAACCAGGGGCGATAAAACCAGCTACGCAGCGTCTCTCGGGTAGCAACCATCATGGAATATCCGAAGAGTTACCAATGAGTTATAGCTGCTGATTGCGGTTTCGCCCTGACCGTCGGGCGGGCGTCATTATTTTGTCTGGTTGAGTACCAGCAACAACGCGGCCGTTTGCGCGTCCGGCGTACCGTCAAAGCGTGAAGGGCGGTAATGCATCTGGAACGCGGCCAGGACGTGGCGGGTTGCGACATCCAGCTCGCCGGTTTGCGGGGTGTCGTAACCGACACGCGCCAGTTGTTCCTGAAACCAGCTGATGCCTGGCAGCTCGGCGTTGAACTGCGCCTGCTGACGCGCCACCGCTTGTTCATTGGGCCATATGCCCAAGCCTTCGGCGGCCAGGCGCTTCCACGGAAACAACGGGCCCGGGTCCAGTTTGCGCAGCGGCGCAATGTCGCTGTGGCCGATGATATGGCGCGGGCTGATGCCTTGGCGCTGGCTGATGTCCTTGAGCAACACGATCAGCGATTGAATCTGCGCTTCGCTGTACGGGAACCACAGGCGCCCGGTCGGGGTGTCCTTGAAGCCCGGGTTGACGATTTCGATGCCGATCGAGCTGGAGTTCAGCCAGGTACGGCCCAGCCATTGGCTCTCCCCGGCGTGCCAGGCGCGCTGGTTTTCATCCATGAGCTTGTAGATGGTGCCGCTCTTGTCGTCGCCGATCAGGTAGTGGCTGCTGACTTCGCCATGGGTCAGCAGTTGCAGCGAACGCGCGAGTGACGCGGAGGTGTAATGCACGATCACGAACTGCACGCGGCTGTCGTGGTTGGCCGAAGGATGGCTGGTGTCGTAACGCGGGCCGCTGGCACAACCGGCCAGGACGAGCAGTGACGCGAGGAGGGTAAAAAATTTCATGGCAGGAGGCAGTACACGCAAGACAGTAATGCAACAGTGTAACGTACTGCCTTGCGTATCGACGGTCGACGGGCTGATTTAAACAAAATGGAACAATTGTTCAGCCCAGTTCGATCCGGTTGCGTCCACCGTTTTTAGCGCGGTACAACGCCTGATCGGCTCTTTTAAGCACCAGATCGCTGTGTTCTCCCGGCCGAAACGATGCGAGTCCCATGGAAAGGGTGATCGTCACTCGCTCGCCCTTGAAGTGGAACGGGCAGGCTTCGATTGCGGCGCGCAGGGTCTCCAGCAGTTTGGCGCCCACGGGGGGTGTGGTCGCCGGCATCAGCAGAACGAATTCCTCACCACCAAAACGGGCAATGAAATCTGCACCGCGCAGGCGCTTGCGCAACACCGTGGCGATGATCTTCAGCACCTTGTCGCCGGCCAGATGGCCGTAGTTGTCATTGATTCGCTTGAAGTGATCGAGGTCGAGCATCGCCAGGCTCAGGGTGTTGCCGTGCTGCTGCCACTGCTTGATCTCGTGTTCGAGCCGTTCGCTCCACGCGGCGCGGTTGGGCAGGCCGGTGAGCGGGTCGATCAAGGCTTTCTGGCGTTGTTCTTCCAGGTGCTCCCGGAAGCCCAGGGCTTCCTGCTCCATGTGCGCCACGCGTTCGGCCAGGCCCTTGAGGCGTGCCGCGACTTCCTGCTCGCGGGCATCGCGCTGCTTCTGGTGCTGGTCCATGGTGCCGAGCAGGCCTTCGAGGTGGTTCTCCAGCACTTGCTTGAGGTCGTCCAGGTCGGCCGCTTCCTGCATGCTGGTCTGCAAGCCGTCGACCTGTTCGCGGATCTGCGTGTCCATCGCCCGCGCCGCCGAGCTGTTGTCGGCGTGGCCGTCGCTGGCGGCCTGCAGGTTGCTCTGGAACGCTTCGAGACGTTCGTTGAGTTGCTGCAGATAGGCTTCGAATTCGTGCTGGCCGCTGTCGGTGATCGCCAACATCAACGTGGCAAGATCGTCGAGAATCGGTAGTAGTTCGTACCAGTTCAGCCCGTTTTTCAAACGGTCGCGCATTGCCTCGGCCTGCGGTCGATGGCGCTCGGGCAGGGTCAGGTCGTCGAGCAGCCCGATCAGCGTGTCTTCGATGTGCTTGGCCACCGAGCTGTACGACGGCTCCGGCGAATCGGGCAGGGCGTAGAGAATGTCCTGTTCCGATTGCTCCGGATCGATGGCGGCCAATGCCTGGGCGATGGGTTCGGGCAGGGGCAGGCTGTCGAGGATCAGCGGCGTGGTGCTTGGAATGTCCCCGGGATGGATCAGTTCGTCGGGGTTGAACGTCGCTGCTGTCATCGAAGCGGCTGGCGGTGCGATTGGCGCGGCCGACGGTTCGGGTACCGGCTGCGTGGGGGCGGCAGCTGTTTCGGCGAATGCCTCGACCGCGATGACCGGCGGCACGAACGAAACCACGGGTGATTCGGCCGGCGCTTGCACCTGATCAAGGATGACTTCAGGGGGCGGCGCGACAGGGGGTGCGATGACGGGCGGCGCTGGAGTCGGCTCGGCGGGAGCTGCCTGCACAGGCTGCGGCGCTGGCTCTGCGCTGGGTGTAGGTTGCGTTGGCGTTGGCGTTGGCGTTGGCGCTTGAGGTTGCTCCGCTACCGGCGCCGGCGCCGGCGCAGGTGTTGCCGGCGTCTCTTCACTGTCGCGATTGCCAAACAGACGCTGCAGAAAACCCGGGCGGTCCGGTCCGGCGGGCGTTTCCAGCTGGCTCAAGGCCTTGCCCTGCAAGCCGCTGAGCTCGCTGAGCAGCAACGGCATTTCCCGCGCCTGACCGACCCGGCTGTCGAGTTGCTTGGCGAACTTCTTCAGCGGTTGCGCGACTTCACGCGGCAGCGGCAAGGCTTGCAGTTGGGTGACCAGCGCGGTCAACGCCGTGCTGACCTGATCGATACGGGTCTCGCGGCGCTGCTCGGAATCGAGTACGGCTTTCTCCAGGCGCGGCAGCAGGGCGGCGAGGCCGGCGTCCATGTCGTCGGTGCGCACCACGTCGCGCATCTCTTTCATGCACTGATCAACGACTTTGTCGGTGCCTTCCGCCGCCAGGGTGCTGCGCACCAGGCCGCGACGCAGCAAGTCGAGCCTGGCGGCCCAGCGACGTTCGAGCTTGTCCTGTTGTTCGATGCTTTTGAGGTATTTCTCTTTCCAGCGCTGGGCGTCGTCGCTCATTCAGGGGTTCCGCGAGGGGCAGGACTCAACGCGGGCAATGCATCGGCCGTGAGCGAACCCGGCAGACGAATCTCTACCGCGACCGGCAGGTGATCGGAAATGGGTTGAGCCAGCACTTCGACCTTTTCCAGGGTCAGGGTCGGGCTGAGCAAAATATGATCCAGGCAACGCTGCGGCCGCCAGCTGGGAAACGTGGCTTCCATCTGCGGGGCCAGCAGGCCGAGATCGCGTAACGGTGACTGTTGTAGCAGATCACTGGCATGGGTGTTCATGTCACCCATCAATATCTGGTGCTTGTAGCCACTGATCAGGTCACGAATGTAGGCCAGTTGCAGGCTGCGCACTCGCGCGCCAAGCGCCAGGTGCATCATTACCACCACCAGCGCTTCCGGGCCTTCGCCGAAGCGCAGCAGGATGGCGCCGCGACCTTTCGGGCCGGGCAGCGGATGGTCTTCGATCGCCCACGGCTTCAGGCGACTGAGCACGCCATTGCTGTGCTGGGCCAGTCGGCCGAGGTTGCGATTGAGTTGTTGATACCAGTAGGGAAAGGCGCCGAGGTGCGCCAGGTGTTCGACCTGATTGACGTAGCCTGAACGCAGGCTGCCGCCATCGGCTTCCTGCAGGGCGACCAGATCGAAGTCGCCCAGCAGGTCGCCAATCTTCTGCAGATTGCTTGAGCGCCCGGTGTGCGGCAGCAGGTGCTGCCAGCTGCGGGTCAGGTAATGCCGATAGCGCTCGGTGCTGATGCCGACCTGGATATTGAAACTGAGCAAGCGCAGACGATGGTCTGCGGGCAGGCCCGTGGACTCCAGATGATGCTCGTTGACCTGCGGATCATGCAGGCCAACGATGCGTTCGGTTCCCCAGCGGCGCATGGCGGTTACCGCGCTTAGTTGGCGGCGGCCTTGTTGGCTGCTCGCTCTTTGGCGACCAGTTGATCAGCCAGTTTCAAGGCTTCTTCGGCACCACCGGCGGAGCCGATGTCGAAGCGGTATTTGCCGTTGACGATCATGGTTGGTACGCCAGTGATTTCATACTTCTTGGCCAGTTCACGCGCCTTGACGATCTGGCCCTTGATGGCGAACGAATCGAAAGTGGCGAGGAATTTTTCCTTGTCCACGCCTTGGGTGGCGAGGAAATCGGCCATGTCATTCTTGTCGGTCAGCTTCTTGTGTTCTTTCTGAATGGCATTGAACACGGCGTTGTGAACCTTGTGCTCGACACCCATTGCTTCCAGGGTCAGGAACATTTGACCGTGAGCGTCCCATGGGCCGCCGAACATGGCGGGAATACGTACGAAGTTGACGTCGGAAGGCAGTTTTTCAACCCATGGATTGATCACCGGCTCGAACGCGTAGCAGTGCGGGCAGCCATACCAGAACAGCTCGACCACTTCGATCTTGCCAGGCTCTGCCACCGGCACCGGGTTAGCCAGTTCGACGTAAGGGGCAGCCGGTGCTTCAGCGGCCTGGGCGGTCACGCCGAACAGACTGGCAGCGACGAGAGCGGCGCTGATGATCAGATTACGCATGCTTTACTCCTGGACAATTTTGGTCGCCTCGCGCGACCTGTTTTCAGACAGATCCTGGCGGGCATGAGTTCTGTAGTGTAACGGCAGCGGCCACAAAAAAGGGCGGCCAAAGCCACCCTTTTTATACTTGCTGCGACGGATTAATCGAGCGTTAACGTTGCAGGAGATGTCCATCAGCGTTAACGCTCGATTCAGGGCGGTTAGTGCAGGCCCTGGATGTAGCTGGCGACCGCAGCGATGTCTTCGTCGCTCAGGCGCTTGGCGATCGTTTGCATGGTCATGGTGTCGCCGTCGTTGTTGCGGCCGCCTTCTTCCTTGCGGAAATCGGTCAGTTGCTTGGCAATGTATTGAGCGTGTTGGCCACCCAGATGCGGGAAGCCGGCGGCGGCGTTGCCGGCGCCATTCGGCGAGTGGCAACCGGTGCAGGCTGGCAGGCCCTTGGCCAGATTACCGCCGCGGAACAAAGCTTCACCGCGAGCGACGATCTTTGGATCGGCTGCGCCGACGCTGCCTTTCTGACTGGCGAAGTAGGCGGCGATGTCGGCCAGGTCCTGATCGCTCAGGTTGGTCAGCAAGCCGGTCATTTCCAGAACGGTGCGCTTGCCTGACTTGATGTCGTGCAGTTGCTTGGTCAGGTAGCGTTCACCTTGACCTGCCAGTTTCGGAAAGTTGGGTGCCATGCTGTTCCCGTCCGGGCCATGGCAGGCGCCGCATACGGCAGCCTTTGCCTGGCCGGCTGCTGCATCCCCTGCAGCATGGGCGATGCCTGAGATTCCCACGGTCAACAGCAGACTCACGATCAATTTGTTCATCAGCTAATCCAACTACGGCTAAGGGTTAAGAGTTATGGACCGGGTTTACTCTCGCTCATCCAAAGGATGATGGCCTGGTAATCCTCGGCACTGCAGTCCATGCACAAACCACGCGGCGGCATCGCCTTGAAACCCTGGGTTACGTGTTGCACCAGCGTCTCCATACCTTTCGCCAACCTCGGCGTCCAAGCCTCCTGATCGCCTCTTTCGGGCGCCATGGGGAGTTGGCCGGAATGACAGGCACCACAAACACGGTTGTACACGGCTTCCGGTTCCTGTGTAGCCTGTGCGCTGTAAAGCGGTATCAGGACTCCGGCAGCCAGCAGCCATTTCGTCATAAAACGACCTTTTCAGGGTTGAGAGCGTTCTGCGTTCTGATGCGCAATCAAGGTCTTTGGCTCTCGTGAACTTCATCCTTCGCTGGGACAAAGCACACACAAAATCTGCGGCATTATATACTGGCGTCACTGAAACGGAAGCGACACCGCGTTCCGCGCCCAATCCCGGCGCCGCCCACATCGGAAATCCCATGCAACTCAAGAATCCCATCCTCGGCCTGTGCCAACAGTCCACGTTCATGCTCAGTGCCGCCAAAGTCGATCAATGCCCTGACGACGAAGGCTTCGAAGTGGCGTTCGCCGGTCGTTCCAACGCCGGTAAATCCAGCGCACTGAACACCCTGACTCACGCCAGCCTGGCGCGCACCTCGAAAACCCCGGGTCGCACACAGCTGTTGAACTTCTTCAAGCTAGACGATGAACGGCGTCTGGTCGACCTTCCTGGCTACGGTTATGCAAAAGTACCGATCCCGCTCAAGCAACACTGGCAGCGTCACCTCGAGGCGTACCTCGGTGGCCGGGAGAGTTTGAAGGGTTTGATTCTGATGATGGACATCCGTCATCCAATGACCGACTTCGACCTGCTGATGCTCGACTGGGCCGTTGCCGCCGGCATGCCGATGCACATTCTGCTGACCAAGGCCGACAAACTGACCTATGGCGCAGCCAAGAACACCCTGCTCAAAGTGCAGTCGGAAATCCGCAAGGGTTGGGGCGATCTGGTGACAATCCAGCTGTTCTCGGCGCCAAAGCGCATGGGGCTGGAAGAGGCCTACACTGTGTTGGCAGGCTGGATGGAACTGGCGGATAAAGGTGCAGAAGCAACAGCTGAGTGAGGGATTGTCAAAACTGTCTGCGGTGCTGCCAGGCAAGGCAAAAGTGCTGGTAAAAAGCGGAGTTTAGGGGACCTGAATGAGCATTTTTAGCTGCGCTTTTAACGCACTCTGGCGGCGCCGCAGCCAGTTTTGAGGCAAAAAAAGCCCCGGACTTCATATGGGGAGGGAGAAGTTCCGGGGTTTAAGTTCCGAACCGCTAGGGCGGGGTTCAGATATCTGCCAACACTTAACACAACATAGGAGCATTGAAGGGCTTCACCAGCCATTCAGTATCTCTGAGTAGTGAGCGGTCAGATTAGTTCAGATTTTTTTCAAAAAGCTTTGGAATAACCCCAAGCGCGTTTTGAAATAAGGCCGTTTCTGGCGTTTGCCGCGACACCGTGTCGCGGCAAACGGCCGGGCCAGACGCCTTAGTGCGCCTCGTCCCAGTTGTTGCCGACACCGACTTCCACCAGCAACGGCACGTCCAGCTTCGCCGCTTCGCTCATGTGCAGGCGGATTTCCTGGCTCACCTGATCGACCAGATCCTCGCGAACCTCCAGTACCAGTTCATCGTGCACCTGCAAGATGACTCTGGCGTCCAGCCCGGACGCTGCCAGCCAGTTATCCACCGCCACCATGGCTTTCTTGATGATGTCCGCTGCGGTGCCCTGCATCGGCGCGTTGATCGCCGTGCGCTCGGCGGCGGCGCGTTCCTGCGGTTTGTTCGAGTTGATCTCCGGCAGGTACAGGCGTCGACCGAAGAACGTCTCGACGTAGCCCTGATCGGCGGCCTGTTTGCGAGTGCGCTCCATGTATTCGCGCACGCCCGGGTAGCGGGCGAAATAGGTGTCGATGTAGGCCTTGGCGGTCTTGGTGTCGACGCCGATGTCCTTGCCGAGCTTCTGTGCGCCCATGCCGTAGATCAGACCGAAGTTGATCGCCTTGGCGCCGCGGCGCTGGTCGGAGGTCACTTCGTTGAGTTCGACCCGGAACACTTCGGCGGCGGTGGCGGTGTGCACGTCCAGGTTGTTGCGGAAGGCGTTCATCAGGCCTTCGTCCTTGGACAGGTGAGCCATGATCCGCAGTTCGATCTGCGAATAGTCCGCCGCCAGCAGTTTGTAACCTTTTGGCGCGACGAAGGCCTGACGGATACGCCGGCCTTCAGCGGTACGCACCGGAATGTTCTGCAGGTTCGGATCGCTGGAAGACAAGCGCCCGGTGGATGCCACGGCCTGGTGGTACGAGGTGTGGATGCGCCCGGTGCGCGGGTTGATCTGCTCCGGCAGCCGATCGGTGTAGGTGCTCTTCAGCTTGCTCATGGAACGGTGTTCCATCAGCACTTTCGGCAGACGATGATCGTCCTCGGCGAGTTTCGCCAGCACCTCCTCAGCGGTCGATGGCTGGCCCTTGGCGGTTTTCTTCAGCACCGGCAGGCCGAGCTTTTCGTAGAGGATCACGCCCAACTGCTTCGGCGAGCCGAGGTTGAATTCCTCCCCGGCGATCTCGAACGCTTCGCGCTCCAGCGCGACCATTTTGTTGCCCAGTTCAATGCTCTGGATGCCGAGCAGTTCGGCATCGACGAACGCCCCTTGGCGCTCGATGCGCGCCAGCACCGGCACCAGCGGGATCTCGATGTTGGTCAGCACGCTGGCCAGGCTCGGGATCGCGCTGAGTTTTTCGAACAGGGTCTGGTGCAGGCGCAAGGTGATGTCGGCATCTTCGGCGGCGTACGGGCCGGCCTGTTCCAGGGCGATCTGGTCGAAGGTCAGTTGCTTGGCGCCTTTGCCGGCGATGTCCTGGAAGCTCACAGTGGTGTGGTCCAGGTACTTCTGCGCAAGGCTGTCCATGTCGTGGCGGGTGGCGGTGGAGTTGAGCACGTAGGACTCAAGCATCGTGTCGAAGGCGATGCCGCGCACGTTGATGCCCTGGCTCTGATCGCCGCCGATGGCGCAGTTGGCCAGGATGTTCATGTCGAACTTGGCGTGCTGGCCGACCTTGAGTTTGTTCGGGTCTTCGAGAATCGGCTTCAGCGCGCGCAGCACGGTGTCGCGATCCAGTTGCTCCGGCACGCCGATGTAGGAGTGGGTCAGCGGGATGTACGCCGCTTCGTTGGCCTGCACCGCGAACGACAGGCCGACCAGTTGCGCCTGTTGCGCGTCGATGCCGGTGGTTTCAGTGTCGAAGGCGAACAGCTTGGCGTTGTTGAGTTTTTCCAGCCAGACGTCGAAGCGCGCCTGATCGAGGATGGTTTCGTACGCGGCTTCAGCCGGTGCTGCAGGGGCTTCTTCTGCTGGCGCGCTGAACAGATCGCCGGCCGGCGCAGGCTCGGCGGCCGCGCTCAGTTCCTGGCGCTTGGCGTCGCGATCCAGATCATTCAGCCAGCTCTTGAATTCCAGCAGGGTGTAGAGCTCGTAGAGTTTGGCCGGGTCTTCCTGGCCCATCTGCAGGTCGTCGAGGCCGATGTCCAGCGGCACGTCGATCTTGATCGTTGCCAGCTGATAGGAGAGGAACGCCATCTCCTTGTGCTCTTCGAGCTTGGCCGGCAGGGTCTTGGCGCCGCGAATCGGCAGGGTCGGGACGATGTCGAGATTCGCGTAAAGCTCGTTGAGGCCACCGTTGACCCCCACCAGCAGGCCGGATGCGGTCTTCGGGCCGATGCCGGGAACACCCGGAATGTTGTCGGAAGAATCGCCCATCAGCGCCAGATAATCGATGATCTGCTCGGGAGCGACGCCGAATTTCTCCTTCACGCCCTCCACGTCCATCGAGCTACCGGACATGGTATTGACCAAGGTAATGTGGCCGTCGACCAGTTGCGCCATGTCCTTGTCGCCGGTGGAGATGATCACCGGGCGATCCGCCGCCGCGCTGCTGCGCGCCAGGGTGCCGATCACGTCGTCAGCCTCGACGCCTTCCACGCACAGCAGCGGGAAACCGAGGGCGATCACGCTCTGGTGCAGCGGCTCGATCTGCACGCGCATGTCGTCGGGCATGCTCGGGCGGTTGGCTTTGTATTCGGCGTACATCTCATCGCGAAACGTCCCGCCCTTGGCGTCGAAGACCACGGCGAACGGGCTGTCCGGGTACTGCTTGCGCAGACTCTTGAGCATGTTCAGCACCCCTTTGACCGCGCCGGTCGGCAGGCCTTTGGAGGTGGTCAGCGGTGGCAGTGCGTGGAAAGCGCGGTACAGGTAAGACGAACCGTCCACCAGGACGAGGGGGGCTTGGCTCATGAGCAGAATCAACCTTTTCGGCGGGCCCGGCGCTAGAATAGCGGGACCGTTGACGACAAAGGGACAAGGTTATCATGCGTACGCTAAATCGCTTGCTGCTGGTCAGTTTGATTGCTGCCTCACCCTTGGCCGCGATGGCGGCGGATGATGCACCGTCAAAGGAGCCGGAAGTTACCATTAACACGCACACCGAAGGCGACAAGGTCATTCAGGAATACAGCCGCAGTGGCTTCGTTTATGCGATCAAGGTCACGCCCAAGGGCGGTAAACCGTATTTCCTGGTGCGCGCCGATGGTTCGGACGCGAACTACATCCGCTCCGACCAGCCGGATATGCTGATTCCGTCGTGGGAAATCTTTACCTGGAAGTAAGTTTCCCGACTTTTAATCGGCGCCGCTCGACAGCGGCGCCCGAACTGAGCAGTTTTTAACCATGTCTGTGTTCACCCCCCTGGCTCGGCCCGAGCTGGAAACCTTTCTCGCCCCTTATGGGCTCGGCCGTCTGCTTGATTTCCAGGGGATCGCCGCCGGCAGCGAAAACACCAATTTCTTTATCAGCCTGGAGCAGGGCGAATTCGTCCTGACCCTGGTCGAGCGCGGCCCGGTGCAGGAGATGCCGTTCTTCATCGACCTGCTCGATGTCCTGCACGAGGCCGATCTGCCGGTGCCTTACGCACTGCGCACCACCGACGGCGTGGCGTTGCGTGAGCTGAAGGGCAAACCGGCGCTGCTGCAACCGCGTCTGGCGGGCAAGCACATCAAAGTTGCCAACGCGCAACATTGCGCGCAGGTCGGCGAGTTGCAGGCGCATCTGCACCTGGCGACCCAGGGCGAGCGCATGATCAAGCGCAAGACCGATCGCGGCCTGGACTGGATGCTGGAGGAGGGCAGCGAGTTTCTCTCGCACCTGAGCGATGCGCCGCGTGCGCTGCTGCACAAGGCGCTGGAGGAAATCACCGAGCGCAAAGAGAAGATCCTCGCACTGCCTCGGGCCAACATCCACGCCGACCTGTTTCGCGATAACGCGATGTTCGAAGGCACGCACCTGACCGGCCTGATCGACTTCTACAACGCCTGTTCGGGGCCGATGCTCTACGACGTGGCGATTGCCTTGAATGACTGGTGTTCGGACGAGGACGGTTTGATCGATGGCCCGCGTGCCCGTGCGTTTCTCGGTGCCTATGCGGCGCTGCGGCCGTTTACGGCTGCCGAAGCGGAGCTATGGCCGACGATGCTGCGGGTGGCGTGTGTGCGGTTCTGGCTGTCGCGGTTGATCGCAGCGGAGCAGTTTGCCGGGCAGGACGTGCTGATTCACGATCCGCAGGAGTTCGAGCAGCGGTTGGCGCAGCGGCAGCAGGTCAGTACACCGTTACCGTTCGCCCTCTAAGATCAAAAGATCGCAGCCTTCGGCAGCTCCTACACAGGTATCGTGGCGAACCCGGAACCTGTAGGAGCTGCCGAAGGCTGCGATCTTTTTCTATGGGTTACAGCGACTCCAGGCATCCCGCCAAATCGTTACCCAACTTCTCCAGCACTTGCTCATAGCCCTGAGCCGTCGCCGGGGTGTATCCGCCCAGCGCATCCAGCTCCGCCAGTTTCACCGGCAGGCCAGCCACCAACGTTTCGGCCAGACGCGGACGCAGCGGCGGCTCGCTGAACACACAGGTCTTGCCCACTTCCTGCAGGCGTTTGCGCATCGCCGCGACGTGCTGGGCGCCCGGCTGCACTTCGGCGGCCACGCTGAACACGCCCGTGTGTTTCAAGCCGTAAGCTTCCTCGAAATAATCGAAGGCTTCGTGGAACACGAAGTACGGCTTGCCTTCAACACTGGCCAGACGCTTCTTCAAACGCGCATCCAGCGCATCGAGGCGTCCGTCGAAAGCCTTGGCGTTGCTCTGATAGCGCTCGGCGTTGGCCGGATCTACTGCACTCAGGTCGGCGGCCATTTTGTCGGCAATCACCCGCGCGTTGACCGGCGATAACCACAAATGCGCGTCCAGGGTGCCCGGGCGGTGATCGTGATCATGCTCGTCGGCGTCTTCGGCGTGGGAGTGGCTGTCTTCGGCAAAGCGGCGCAGTTTCATGCCCGGCAGATCCTGCACGGCCACGCTCGGCAGGGTCCGGCCGTTCAATACGCGGGGCAGGAACCCTTCCATGTCCGGGCCGATCCAGTACAGCAGGTCCACCGATTGCACCTTGCGCACATCAGACGGGCGCAGCGCGTAGTTATGCGGCGAGGCGCCCGGCGGCAACAGCACTTCGGGAATGGCCACGCCGTCCTGCACGGCGGCGGCAATCAACTGCAACGGTTTGATGCTGGTGAGGACCTTGACTTCGGCCTTGGCCGAACCGATCAGCAGAAAACTGGCGACAAACGCCACAAAAACAGAAAAAAGTCGGGACACGATGACCACTCAAGGAGGCGAGAACGGGTAACATAATAACGTCTCTATCAAAACTCGTCGCCGCCCATGCCTATTACACCGATTGCCAGCCGTCCCCACGACCACTCTCATTGCGTGCACAGCGCACTGACCGAGGCCGATGCCTTGTGCGCCCAGAAAGGTCTGCGCCTGACTGCATTGCGCCGGCGCGTGCTGGAACTGGTGTGGCAGAGCCACAAGCCGCTGGGCGCCTACGACATTCTCGCGGTGCTGAGCGAGCAGGACGGCCGCCGCGCCGCGCCGCCGACCGTGTACCGCGCGCTGGATTTTCTGCTGGAAAACGGCCTGGTGCACCGCATCTCGTCGCTCAACGCCTTCGTCGGTTGCGTGCATCCCGAGCATGCGCATCAAGGTCAGTTCCTGATCTGCCGCGACTGCCACGCTGCCATCGAGCTGGAACAGAAAGCCATCAGCGACGCGATCATCAACAGCGCCAAGGACGTCGGTTTCATCGTCGAAGCGCAGACCGTCGAAGTGGTCGGCTTGTGCGCCGGTTGCCAGGGGGCCTGATGAGCGACCCGTTGATCCGTCTTCAGCACGTCGCCGTGACGTTTGCCGGGCAGACCGTGCTGGACAACATCGAGCTGAGCGTCGAGCCGGGGCAGATCGTCACCCTGATCGGCCCCAACGGCGCCGGCAAGACCACGCTGGTGCGCGCCGTGCTCGGACTGTTGAAGCCGGACAGCGGCAGCGTCTGGCGCAAGCCGAAACTGCGCGTCGGCTACATGCCGCAGAAGCTGCACGTCGATCCGACCTTGCCGCTGTCGGTGCTGCGCTTCCTGCGCCTGGTGCCGGGCGTTGATCGTCCGCGTGCGCTGGCCGCGCTCAAGGAAGTTGGCGCCGAACACGTCATCGACAGCCCGGTGCAAAGCGTTTCCGGCGGTGAGATGCAGCGCGTGCTATTGGCGCGGGCGTTGCTGCGCGAGCCGCAATTGCTGGTGCTTGATGAACCGGTGCAAGGCGTCGACGTCGCCGGGCAAGCCGAGCTTTACAGCCTGATCACCCGCCTGCGTGACCGTCACGGCTGCGGCGTGCTGATGGTGTCCCACGATTTGCATCTGGTGATGAGCACCACCGATCAGGTGGTGTGCCTGAACCGTCACGTCTGCTGCTCCGGGCACCCCGAGCAGGTCAGCGGCGATCCGGCGTTCGTCGAGCTGTTCGGCAAGAACGCGCCGAGCCTGGCGATCTATCACCATCATCACGACCACGCCCACGACCTGCACGGTTCGGTGGTCAAGGCGCCCGGTGCGGGCCATACCCACGTTCACGGAGACCACTGCAAGCATGGCTGATTTTCTGTTGTATGCCCTGCTTGCAGGTCTGGCACTGGCGGTGGTTGCCGGGCCGTTAGGCTCGTTCGTGGTCTGGCGGCGTATGGCTTATTTCGGCGACACCCTGTCGCACGCCGCGCTGCTGGGCGTGGCGCTGGGCTTTCTGCTGGATGTCAGCCCGACCGTTGCGGTCACGGTTGGCTGCCTGCTGCTGGCGGTGCTGCTGGTGACCTTGCAACAGCGCCAGCCGCTGGCCTCCGACACGCTGTTGGGGATTCTTGCGCCGAGCACGCTCTCTCTTGGCCTGGTGGTACTAAGCTTCATGCATGAAGTGCGGATCGACCTGATGGCCTATCTGTTTGGCGACCTGCTGGCGATCAGCCCGACCGATCTGGCCTGGATCCTCGGCGGCAGCGCGGCGGTCCTGGTGTTGCTGGTGACGCTGTGGCGACCGCTGCTGGCGATCACCGTGCATGAAGAGTTGGCCAGGGTCGAAGGCCTGCCGGTGGCGGGCCTGCGCATGGCGCTGATGCTGTTGATCGCGGTGGTGATCGCGGTGGCGATGAAAATCGTCGGGGTGTTGCTGATTACCTCGCTGCTGATTATCCCGGCGGCTGCGGCACAGCGTCACGCCCGCTCGCCGGAGCAGATGGCCCTGGGCGCGAGCCTGCTGGGCATGCTCGCGGTGTGTGGCGGGCTGGCGCTGTCATGGTTCAAAGACACCCCGGCGGGGCCGTCAATCGTGGTAACGGCGGCCGCACTGTTTCTGCTGAGTTTTGTTCTGCCCCGTCGAGGGGTGTAGACTTGCTCGCTTTTTGCGCAATTAGAGAGTCGCAGGAATGAAGCCGTTCGCCTCCCGTTATCTGCTCCTTGTCGCATTTTCCGTGCTGCTGGGCGCCTGCCAAAGCACGCCGCCGGTGGCCGAAGCCCCCGACGCGCGGGCCACGGCCATCGCACAGCTGGAACAAAGCCTGGCCAGTAGCGAACTGGCCACCGCCGAAGACCAATTGGCCACCTTGCAGGCACAAAACCCCAGCGATCAGTCCCTTGAGCAGTACCAGCGGCAGTTGGCCGAAGCCTACCTGCGCCGCAGCCAGATCGTGTTGCAGAAAGGGGATGTGAACGCCGCCGCCACTGCGCTGAGCCGTGCCCGCGCGCTGATGCCCAAGGCCCCGGCGCTGACCGGTGGCGTCAACGGCGCCATCACCGAAGCCCGTAAGGCCGAGCTGGAAAAGGCCGAAGCGGCGCTGCTGGCGGCCGAAGCCAAGCCGAAAGCCAAGGTGATCGATCCGACCGCTGAGAGCACCACGGTGGCGCTGAACATCAACGACAGTCGCAAACTTCGCCGGCAATTGGATGCGATCGCCGCCGATGTGGTGAATTACGAATGTGCCGTAAGCATTCAGGCGCCGCGTACCCAGGATTATCCTTGGCTGGCGACATTGTTGAAAAAACGCGTGAAGAAACTGAATCCGGATTTCGATCTGCAGATTGAGAAGCAAATCCTGCGCACAGTGCCGGCGCAGATGGTCTTGAGCCCGCGTAAACCCTAAAAGCTTCGCAGCCTCCGGCAGCGCCTACAGGTGAAACTCATCCTCTGTAGGAGCTGCCGAAGGCTGCGATCTTTTGCTTTTAAGCCGGAATGGCTTTCGCCTTAGGCTCCCGCGCCCAAACCCGATGCTGCCCGATTGCCGCGAAGAACGGCTTGGTCAACCCCGGCACATCCTTGCCTTGCAACAATCCAGCGTCCGCCTCCAGCTTCAGCAGATCCTGCAACTGCTTGGCCTCGCCATGCAGCGCAATCGCCTTCAGATGCTTGTACGCCTCCAGCAGGTAGTGCAGCGCCACGCCGTCGCCGCTCAGCGCTTTGATCGATGCTGCGCCACCCGGCACGAACACCGCATCGAAGATCACCGAAGGCATGCCTTCCATCGACGCATCCACCGCGAGGGTCTTGCCATCGGCGGTCTTCACCGGCGCGGAGGTCGGGCCGAGCAGCTTGGCGTGCGCACCTTCCGCCGCCAGGGCCTTCTTCATCGCATCAATCGCTGCACCATCGACGCCGTTGGCGGCAAGAATTGCCACTTTGCGGGTTTTGATGTTCTCCGGCAGCAGGTTGGCCTGACTCAGCGAAGGCGAATTGTCGAAGGAGGTTTTACGCACCTCGACCGTGCCTTTGCCTGGCGCCGGCAGGCCCAGGTTGGCCGCGACACGTTTGGCCAGTTCCAGGTCGATGTTGGCGAGAATCTCGTTCACCTGCCGCGCACGGATGAACTCGCGCTCGACCTTGCCCAACTCGAAGCTGTAGGCGGCAATGATGTGCTCCTTCTCGTGTGCGCTCATGCTGTGGAAGAACAGCCGCGCCTGAGAGAAGTGATCGCTGAACGATTCGCTGCGCTGGCGGATCTTGGCGGCATCGATGCGTTCCGGATACGTCTCGAAACCACCGTCTTGCGCGGCCGGCGGGGTTTCTTTGGGCCAGCCACCGTCAATCGAGTTCGGCTCGTAAGACGCGCGACCCTTGTCGATCACCGTGCGGTGCTGAGCATCGCGCTGACCGTTGTGGAACGGCGCCACCGGGCGGTTGATTGGCAGTTCATGAAAGTTCGGCCCACCGAGTCGGCTGATTTGCGTGTCGGTGTAGGAAAACAGCCGACCTTGCAGCAACGGGTCGTTGGAGAAGTCGATGCCTGGCACGATGTGGCCCGGGCAGAACGCAACCTGCTCGGTCTCGGCAAAGAAGTTGTCCGGGTTGCGGTTCAACGTCATCTTGCCCAGTGGGGTGATCGGCACGATTTCTTCAGGGATCAATTTGGTCGGGTCGAGGATGTCGAAATCGAAGTCGTGTTCGTTTTCCTCCTCGATGATCTGTACGCCGAGTTCCCACTCTGGATAGTCGCCCATCTCGATGGCTTCCCAGAGATCGCGGCGGTGGTAGTCGGTGTCTTTACCGGCGAGCTTTTGTGCTTCGTCCCAGACCAGCGAGCAAGTGCCGGCGGTAGGGCGCCAGTGGAATTTGACGAAGCGCGATTTGCCCTCGGCGTTGACCAGCCGGAAGGTGTGCACGCCGAAGCCCTGCATGCTGCGCAGGCTTTTCGGGATCGCCCGGTCGGACATCGCCCAGATCACCATGTGTGCCGATTCCGGCACCAAGGAGACGAAATCCCAGAAGGTGTCGTGGGCCGAGCCGCCGGTCGGGATTTCGTTGTGCGGTTCAGGTTTTACCGCGTGAACGAAGTCGGGAAACTTGATCGCATCCTGAATGAAGAACACCGGCATGTTATTGCCGACCAGATCGAAGTTGCCTTCGTCGGTGAAGAACTTCACGGCAAAACCGCGCACGTCACGCACGGTGTCGCCGGAGCCGCGTGGCCCCTGCACGGTAGAAAAACGCACGAACACCGGGGTCTTTTTCCCCGGATCCTGCAGGAAACCGGCCTTGGTCAGTGTCGAATGGTTCTCGTAGGCCTGGAAGAAACCATGGGCGCCGGTGCCGCGGGCGTGGACGATGCGCTCCGGAATGCGTTCGTGGTCAAAGTGCGTGATCTTTTCACGCATGATGAAATCTTCCAGCAGCGACGGTCCGCGCGGGCCGGCCTTGAGGGTGTTCTGGTTATCGGCGACCTTCACCCCTTGGTTGGTGCGCAGGGCCTGGCCGGTAGCGTCGGAGCGAAATTTCTCCAGGCTGTCGAGTTTGGCGTTGGTGTTGGCGCGATCCTTGGTATCGGTTCCGGCCAGCTGGCTTTTGTCGGTCGTAGGTTTCTTGCTGCTCATCAGACGTAAACTCCTCGGTTGACCCCGTTTCAACGGGGACTCTTGAGCGTTTCCGGGCACGGTTACCCAGGGTTTCAAGTCGTTTAACTAGTGACCAATGAGCAGGAACGGGCGTTCCTTTTTTATGACCTTTGATCTTGTTATTGCCAAATCGAAGGTTAATTGCGAAATAAATGCTAAGAACCTCTATACGGACAGGCTAAAATGCGCGCCCGGCTAACCGCTGATCCTTTTCTAACGCGCCCCACAAGGTTCGCTACGTGATCGAGTTTCAAAACGTCCACAAAACTTACCGCGTTGCCGGTAAGGACATTCCCGCCCTGCACCCGACCAGTCTTTCGATTGAAAACGGTCAGGTCTTCGGCCTGATCGGCCATTCCGGTGCGGGAAAAAGTACCCTGCTGCGTCTGATCAATCGCCTGGAAGACTCCAGCGGCGGCAAGATCATCGTCGACGGCGAAGAAGTCACCGCGCTGGACGCCAACGGCCTGCGTCGTTTCCGCCAGCAAGTCGGGATGATCTTCCAGCACTTCAACCTGCTCGCCTCCAAGACCGTGGCCGACAACGTTGCGCTGCCGCTGACCCTGGCCGGTGAGCTGTCGACCAGCGAGATCAATCAACGCGTTGCCGAGTTGCTGGCGCGGGTCGGTCTGTCGGATCACGCCAAAAAGTACCCGGCGCAATTGTCTGGCGGCCAGAAGCAGCGCGTCGGCATCGCCCGCGCCCTGGCGACCAAACCGAAGATTCTGCTGTGTGACGAGGCCACCAGTGCCCTCGACCCGCAGACCACCGCGTCGGTCCTGCAACTGCTGGCCGAGATCAACCGCGAGCTGAAACTGACCATCGTCCTGATCACCCACGAGATGGATGTGATCCGTCGCGTCTGCGATCAGGTGGCGGTGATGGACGCAGGCGTGATCGTCGAGCAAGGCTCGGTGGCCGATGTGTTCCTGCATCCGCAGCACCCGACCACCAAGCGTTTTGTGCAGGAAAGCGAGCAGATCGACGAAAACGAGCAGCGTGATGACTTCGCTCACGTGCCGGGTCGCATCGTCCGTCTGACCTTCCAGGGCGAAGCGACTTACGCGCCGTTGCTCGGTACCGTCGCCCGGGAAACCGGGGTCGACTACAGCATCCTCGCCGGTCGCATCGACCGCATCAAAGACATTCCTTACGGGCAATTGACCCTCGCCGTCACCGGTGGCGACATGGAAGCGGCCTTCGCCCGTTTCACCGCCGCCGACGTTCACATGGAGGTGCTGCGTTAATGGAAATGTACGACGCTGCAATCAAGAACTACGACGCCGCAGTAGAAGCCATCAAGCTGTTCTTCCAGAACATCGACTGGCTGGAAATCGGCTTGGCCACCAACGACACCATGCTGATGCTCGGTGGTTCGCTGTTGTTCACTGTTCTGCTCGGCCTGCCGCTGGGTGTGCTGCTGTTTCTCTGCAGCCCGCGCCAGCTGCTGGAAAACCGGGTGGTCTACGCGATCATGTCGTTGGCGGTGAACATCCTGCGCTCGCTGCCGTTCATCATTCTGTTGATCGTGATGATCCCGTTCACCGTGATGATCACTGGCACCTCGCTGGGCGTGGCCGGGGCGATTCCGCCGCTGGTGGTGGGGGCAACCCCGTTCTTCGCGCGCCTGGTGGAAACCGCGCTGCGTGAAGTCGATCGCGGCATCATCGAGGCGACCCAGTCGATGGGCGCGACCACCCGGCAGATCATCATGAACGCCTTGCTGCCGGAAGCCCGTCCGGGCATCTTCGCAGCGATTACGGTGACGGCGATTACCCTGGTGTCCTACACGGCCATGGCCGGTGTGGTCGGTGCCGGTGGTCTGGGTGACCTGGCGATCCGCTTCGGCTACCAGCGCTTCCAGACTGACGTGATGATCGTCACCGTGGTGCTGCTGTTGATTCTGGTGCAAGTGCTGCAAATGGTTGGTGATCGACTGGTCGTGCATTTCTCGCGCAAATAACCGGTTTTTTAATCAAGAATGAGCCGGCCATTCGCTGGCAGGCGCCAGACGGGCGCCTAATAAGGAGTTAGCTGAATGAAAAAACTGATCGTTGCCCTCGCTGCCGTTGCTGCCTTTTCCGCGCACGCAGAAGAAACCCTGACCGTTGCCGCCAGCCCGGTGCCGCATGCGGAAATCCTCGAGTTCGTGAAGCCGGCCCTGGCCAAAGAAGGTGTGGATCTGAAGGTCAAGGTCTTCACCGACTACATTCAGCCGAACGTACAGGTTGCCGAAAAACGTCTGGACGCCAACTTCTTCCAGCACCAGCCTTACCTCGATGAGTTCAACAAGGCCAAGGGCACCAGCCTGGTCGCCGTGACTGGCGTGCATCTGGAGCCGCTGGGCGCGTACTCGAGCAAGATCAAGAAGCTCGATGAACTGCCAAGCGGCGCCAACGTGGTGATCCCGAACGACGCCACCAACGGCGGCCGTGCACTGTTGCTGCTAGCCAAGGCTGGCCTGATTACTTTGAAGGACCCGACCAACATCCTGTCGACCGTTAAAGACATCGCGCAGAACCCGAAAGACCTGAAAATCCGTGAACTGGAAGCCGCGACCATCCCGCGCGTGCTGACTCAGGTCGACCTGGCACTGATCAACACCAATTACGCGCTGGAAGCCAAGCTCGATCCGTCCAATGACGCGCTGGTGATCGAAGGCAACGACTCGCCTTACGTGAACATCCTGGTGTCCCGTGCGGACAACAAGGACAGCGACGCGATGCAGAAACTGGCCGCCGCCCTGCACAGCCCGGAAGTGAAGAAATTCATCACCGAGAAGTACAAAGGCGCGGTATTGCCGGCGTTCTGATACAGATTGCTGCAATGAAAAGGGGACGCCAATGGCGTCCCCTTTTTTGTGCCCAAAACACAGATCCCCTGGATGCCGGTTTTTGTGGCGAGGGAGCTTGCTCCCGCTCGGCTGCGCAGCAGTCGTAAACCCTACTGTTGCGGTGCAACTATTAGTCCGCATCAGCTGGTTTTGGGGCCGCTTCGCAGCCCAGCGGGAGCAAGCTCCCTCGCCACAGATTTTCATCAGGGCGTTACTTGCGGTTAAGCATGACCGGGAGCTGCGCCACCAGTTTGGCGTTGTTCAACGGCGCACGAATAAAGCCGCGCTGCGTGCCGTCCGGGCCGATCACCGCCAGATTGCCGCTATGGTCGACGGTGTAATTCGGCTTGCTGGTGTCCGCCGGAATAAACGGAATGCTCACCGCGTTGGCGACCTTCTGCAGTTCTTCGATCGACTTCGGCGTGAGGCCCACGAACTGCGGATCGAAGTAGCCCAGGTACTGCTTCAACTGCTGCGGGTTATCGCGGTTCGGGTCAACGCTGACCAGCACGATCTGCAACTTATCCACAGCGTCTTTGGGCAACTCGCTCTTGATCTGGCGCAGTTGCGCGAGGGTGGTCGGGCAGATGTCCGGGCAGAAGGTGTAGCCGAAGAACAGCAGGCTCCACTTGCCCTTCAATTCGTCGATGGCGACCGGTTGGCCATCCTGATTGGTCATCGTCACGCCCGGCAGGGTACGGCTCTGCGGCAGCAGAATGATGCCGGCGTCGATCAGCGCGGTGGGATCGCCCTGGCCCTTGCCACTCAGCACTTTGTTGACGGTAAGTCCCAGGATCAGCGCGATCACGGCGACGAGGATGAAGACGGTTTTCTGGGTTCGAGTCATAGGTTCAACAGTAAGTAGTGGTCTACGAGCAGGGCGATGAACAACAGGAACAAGTAATAAATAGAGTACTTGAAGGTATTGATCGCCGCGTGCGGCCGAGTGCCACGGTACAGCACCACGGCCCATTGCAGAAACCTTGCGCCGAGCGCGAGGGCGCAGATCAGGTAGAGCACGCCGCTCATGTGGATCACGTACGGCAGCAGACTCACCGCCAGCAGCGCAAAGGTGTACAGCAGAATGTGCACCTTGGTGTAGTGCTCGCCGTGGGTGACCGGCAGCATCGGGATATCGGCCTTGGCGTATTCCTCTTTGCGATGGATCGCCAGCGCCCAGAAGTGCGGCGGGGTCCAGGCGAAGATGATCAGCACCAGCAGCAACGGTTCGGCGCTGACATGACCGGTGGCGGCGGTCCAGCCGAGCAGCGGTGGTGCCGCGCCGGCGAGGCCGCCGATGACGATGTTCTGTGGCGTCGCACGTTTGAGGAAACCGGTGTAGATCACCGCGTAGCCGAGTAACGAAGCGAGGGTCAGCCACGCAGTCAGTGGATTGGTGAAGGTCAGCAACAACGCCTGGCCGAGCAGCGCCAGCACCAAGGCAAAGGTCAGTGCCGCGGCAGGTGACACCCGGCCTTCAGCCAGCGGCCGTTTGTGCGTGCGCGCCATCACCGCATCGATGCGCCGGTCCACCACATGGTTGACCGCCGCCGCACCGCCGGCACACAGCGCAATACCCAGGTTGCCGAATACCAGCACCGTCCACGGCACCCCGGCGCGGGTCGCGAGGAACATGCCGACCAGCGAGGTGATGAGCATCAGCACCACCACTTTCGGCTTGGTCAGCTCCAGATAGTCACGCCACAGCGCTTGCGCGGGACGTTCGCCGATCAGAAGCGCCATGGCGTTTCTCCTTTTATCGTGATGGGCGCGGCCACCTGTTTACGCGGGCTCAGGCGCCAGCGTGCGAGCACCGGCTGTTTGACCCGGACCAGACTGGTCCGCGCGTGGTAATTGACCAGCACCATGGTCAGCAGCAGTGCTGCGCCGCCGGCGTTGTGTGCCACGGCCACCGGCAGCGGCAAATGGAACAGCACGTTGCTGATGCCAAGAGTGATTTGTGCGCCGAGGGCGACCAGTACCAGACCGGCGAGCCGGGTCATGCCGACGGCCCTGAGTTGCCAGGCCAGCCCCAGCAGCACCAGCGTCACCAGCAGGGCGCCGATGCGGTGGGTCAGGTGAATCGCCGTGCGCGCATCGCTGTCGAGTTGTCCGCCGAGGTAGTTCGGGCCGATGTGTTGAGTCAGGTGAAAACCATTGGCGAAGTCGGCGGGCGGCAACCATTGGCCGTGGCAGGTCGGGAAGTCGATGCAGGCCACTGCTGCGTAGTTGGAACTGACCCAGCCACCCAGCGCGATCTGGCCAATCACCAGCAACAGCCCGGCAGTCGCCCAATACTGCAAGCGCTTGGGCACGGTCAGTGCCGGCAACACCCCGGACAATCTCAAGGTCAGCAGGAACAGCAGGCTCAATGTCGCAAAACCGCCGAGCAGATGCCCGGTGACCACTTGCGGCCAGAGCTTGAGCGTCACCGTCCACATGCCGAACGCCGCTTGGGCGAACACCACCGCCAGCAGAAACAGCGGCAGCTTCAGCGGCTGGCCGGGATGGCGACGATTGACCCAGGCGCGCCCGGCCAGGATCGAAATCAGCAGGCCGAGGGTGCCGGCGAAGTAACGGTGGATCATCTCGTTCCAGCCCTTGTGCGCCACCACCGGCGAGTCGGGGTAATGCAGTTCGGCATGGGCCAGTTGGGCTTCGCTTTTCGGCACGCTGATAAAACCGTAGCACCCCGGCCAGTCCGGACAGCCCAAGCCGGCGTGGGTCAGGCGGGTGTAGGCGCCGAGCAGCACGACGATCAGTGCCAGCAGGGTGGCAAACAGCGCGAGGCGAAATCCAGGTTTGGCCATGACGATGCCCTTATCCGATGTTCGACAGTTTCAGCAGGTGGCGCAGGTCGTTGAGCAGATCCTTGCCCTTCACACTCGGGTCGTAGCGCAGCACGAGGTTGCCGTGCGGGTCGATGACCCACAGCTGCGGCGTGGCCTTGTCGCCGGTGGCCTTGCTGAAGGCGGCGGCGTCCAGCGGGTAGCGTTGCAATTGCGGGTATTCGCGGCTCAGCTTGGCCTCGTAGTCGGCGCTCAGCGGTTGCGCGGCGGCGAGGGCATGGCTGGCGCGCCCGGCATCGCGGCCGAGGCCGATCTGGATCTGCCGGGCGAGGTACACCAGTTGCTGGCAGTCGACCGCACAATCCTTGGGCGCCGTGACCAGCATCTGCCAACGCTGTTCATCGGCCTGCACACCGAGGTCGGCGCGGGACTGGCCGTTGCCGATCAGCTCGCCGTGGTAGCTGCGCCCTTCCGGCACCCAGAACTGCAATTTGTACATGCCGGTGGCGAGGATCATCGGGCCGACCACGCCGAGCACAATCAGCAGCAGCTGGAGCCGTCCGCGACGACGGCTGGCCGGGGTTTTTGCCTCAGACATGCTGGGTGGATTCATGGCCGTTCCCATGGTTGTTCTCCTTTGCTTTGTGCCAGCCGAGGTAGAGGTAGAGACCGAGCAGGGCGGTGGCCATGGCGAACCACTGCACGGCGTAACCGAGGTGTTTTTCCGGGCCCATGGCGACGACCGGCCAGTCGGCCTCATAGCTGGCAGGGCCGGGTTCGGCGCGTAATTCGTAAGCGAAACCGTCGCGCTCGAGGGTTTTCCACAGTCTGGCGGGCTCGACGGCGGTGATGGTTTGCGGCCAGGTGCTGCTGACCGGGTCGGCGTGCAACTGGAAGGTGGCGCCGGGGGCGACGTAGACCCAGGCGTCGAGGCTTAGCGCCTCGGTCGGGGTGGTGAATTGCGGCGTGACGCGGCGGTCCGGCCATGGCAGCCAGCCACGATTGACCAGCAGCCACAGGCCGGTGGCGCGGTCCTGAAACGGTTGCAGCAGCTCGACGCCGACCTTGCCGTTGCGCTGGCGGTTATCGAGCAGCAGGCTGTGCGCGCCATCGAACTGGCCGTACAGGTGCACGCGGCGATAGGCCGGGTCGCTGCCGAGGAGCAACTCGCTGCTGGCCATCGGTTCGGCGGCGCGGCGTTCGGCGTAACTGGCGAGCAGCGCGGTTTTCTCCGCGCCCCGGCCCAGCTGCCAGAACCCAAGCGACACCAGCAGCGGCAACAACAGCGCCACCACCACGGTCGGTATCACGCCCGGGCGAAAGCGCTTCATGGCCGCGCCACAAAGTCAGTCGTCGCGATCGCTATACTCAACTGCATCGCCTGTCCCCCGGAGTCTTCCCATGCTCAAAGCAGCCATTGTCGTGCTGCTGATTGCCACGGTGATCAGCCTGTTCAGCGGCCTGTTTTTCCTGGTCAAGGACGACAGCAGTTCCAATCGCCTGGTGATCGCCTTGAGTGTTCGGGTGGCACTGGCCGCTGCCACCGTCGGCTTGATCGCCTGGGGCTTCTACAGCGGCCAACTGGTGTCGCACGCGCCTTGGTAGCGGACGCTCAGAGTACGTAAACGAAGACGAACAGGCCGATCCACACCACATCGACGAAGTGCCAGTACCAGCTCGCCGCCTCGAAACCGAACTGATGTTCGGCATCGAAATGGCCCTTCATGATGCGCATCAGCATCACGAACAGGATGATCGTGCCGATGGTCACGTGGGCGCCGTGGAAACCGGTGAGCATGAAGAACGTCGCGCCGTAGATGCCCGAACCCAGGGTCAGCCCCAATTCGTGGTAGGCGTGCATGTATTCCTCAGCCTGGAAGCCGAGGAACGCGCAGCCCAGCAGCACGGTGATCGCCAGCCAGATTTTCAGCGCACCGCGATGGCCCTTTTTCAAGGCATGGTGGGCGATGGTGATGGTCACGCTGGAGCTGACCAGCAGAATCGTGTTGATCAGCGGCAGGCCCCACGGGCTGATGACTTCCTTGGGCGGCGGGAACAGTTTCGGATCCGGCGTGTGCAGCAGCGGCCAGGTGAACTGGAAGTTCGGCCAGAGCATGTGGGCGATGCCTTTCGGGCCTTCGCCACCCAGCGCCGGCCCGGAAATGTGCCGCACGTAGAACAGCGCACCGAAGAAAGCGACGAAGAACATCACCTCGGAGAAGATGAACCAACTCATGCCCCAGCGGAACGAGCGATCCAGTTGCGGGCTGTACAAGCCCGCGCGGCTTTCCTTGATCACCGCGCCGAACCAGCCGAACAGCATGTACGCCAGTAACAACCCGCCGACGAAAAAGATGTACGGGCCGTGGGATTCCGGACGAGCCGCCTTCAGATCGTTGAACCAGGTCGCCAGGCCGTACACGGTGATGACCATGCCGAAGGTGGCGATGATCGGCCATTTGCTCTGGGCCGGGACGTAATAGTGCTCATGAGTTGCCATTTATTGTTCTCCTTATCGGGCACGCTTAACCGCCAGTGTTTGCAGCCACCGGAGGATGTCGGGCGGTGATATCGAACAGCGTGTAGGACAGCGTCAGGTGCTTCACGTCCTTGGGCATGTCGCGGTCAACGATGAAACGCACCGGCATCTCGATCTGCTGACCCGGCTGCAGCACCTGCTGGGTAAAGCAAAAGCATTCGGTCTTGTGGAAATACGCCGCCGCTTCGCTGGGCGCGATACTCGGCACGGCCTGGGCGCTCATCGGTTTGTCGGTGGGGTTGCGCGCCACGAAAATCATCTCGTTGACCGCGCCCGGGTTGGCGGTCAGCTCATCGTGCTTGGGGTAAAACTCCCACGGCATGTCGATGTTGTTGGTCGACAGAAACTGCACGCGCACCTGCCGCGTGCTATCCACCACCTGCTCGCCCTCGTATTGCCCGGCCGTCTTGCCGTTGATGCCGAAGGCCTTGCACATCACGTCGTAGATCGGCACCAGGGCAAAGCCGAAGACAAACATTGCGACGACGACTCCGAGCAGGCGGGTGACCAGTTTTTTCAGCGAGATCGAGTCAGCCATGGTTCATGCCTCCCTCGAAGGTGCGAGTGAGCCGTTGTGGCGAGGGAGCTTGCTCCCGCTGGGTGGCGCAGCCGCCCCAATGATTTTTTGGGCGCTGCGCACCCAGGCGGGAGCAAGCTCCCTCGCCACAGGGGTCGCGTTAGCAGAGGAGCGTTTCATTTCACTTCCGGCGGCGTAGTAAAGGTGTGATAAGGCGCCGGCGACGGCACGCTCCACTCCAGGCCTTCAGCGCCATCCCACGGTTTGGCCGGGGCCGGTGGGCCGCCGCGAATGGTCTTGATCACGATGAACAGGAAGAAGATCTGCGTGGCACCGAACATGAACGCGCCGATCGACGAGACCATGTTGAAGTCGGCGAACTGCAGGTTGTAGTCCGGAATCCGCCGCGGCATCCCCGCAAGGCCGACGAAGTGCATCGGGAAGAAGGTCAGGTTCATGCCGACGAACGACAGCCAGAAATGCAGCTTGCCGAGGGTTTCGTCGTACATGTGCCCGGTCCACTTCGGCAACCAGTAATAGGCCGAGGCGAAGATCCCGAAGATCGCCCCCGGCACCAGCACGTAGTGGAAGTGCGCCACCACGAAGTAAGTGTCCTGATACTGGAAGTCCGCGGGAGCGATGGCCAGCATCAGTCCGGAGAAACCGCCGATCGAGAACAGGATCACGAACGCCACGGCAAACAGCATCGGCGTCTCGAAGGTCAGCGAGCCTTGCCACATGGTGCTGGCCCAGTTGAACACCTTGACCCCGGTCGGCACGGCGATGAGCATGGTCGCGTACATGAAGAACAACTCGCCCACCAGCGGGATGCCGACCACGAACATGTGGTGCGCCCAGACAATGAACGACAGGAACGCGATGCTCGCCGTCGCATAGACCATCGAGGTGTAGCCGAACAGCGGCTTGCGCGAGAAGGTCGGGATGATCTGGCTGACGGCGCCGAAGGCCGGCAGGATCATGATGTACACCTCGGGGTGGCCGAAGAACCAGAACACATGCTGGAACAAGACCGGGTCACCGCCACCGGCGGCACTGAAGAAGCTGGTGCCGAAATGGATATCCATCAGCATCATCGTCACGCACCCGGCCAGCACCGGCATCACCGCGATCAGCAGGAACGCGGTGATCAGCCAGGTCCAGACGAACAGCGGCATTTTCATCAGGGTCATGCCGGGGGCGCGCAGGTTGAGGATGGTGGCGATCACGTTGATCGCGCCCATGATCGAACTGATCCCCATCAGGTGGATGGCGAAGATGAAGTAGGTGACGCTTTCCGGCGCGTAGGTGGTGGACAGCGGGGCGTAGAACGTCCAGCCGAAGTTCGGTCCGCCACCGGCGGTGAACAGGGTCGAGACCAGCAGCAGGAACGCCGCCGGCAGCAGCCAGAAGCTGAAGTTGTTCATCCGTGGCAGGGCCATGTCCGGCGCGCCGATCATCAGCGGGATCATCCAGTTGGCGAGGCCGACGAACGCCGGCATCACCGCACCGAAGACCATCACCAGACCGTGCATGGTGGTCATCTGGTTGAAGAACGCCGGTTCGACGATCTGCAGGCCGGGCTGGAACAGTTCGGCGCGGATCACCATGGCGAACGAGCCGCCGAGCAGGAACATGCAGAAGGCGAACCACAGGTACAGCGTGCCGATGTCCTTGTGGTTGGTGGTCAGCACCCAGCGCATCAGGCCTTTGGCGGGGCCATGGGCGTGGTCGGCATGACCGTGGTCATCGATTACAGCGCTCATGGCCGGTCTCCTTTACGTGAGTGGACGGGGCTGGCCGGGGCGCGCTGCCCCGGCCGTTTCACGAAGTACGCGGTGGACCGGCTCATTTGCTTTCCGCCTGTTTGAGCTCAAGCACTTCTTTTGGCGTGACCATGTCGCCCTTGTTGTTGCCCCAGGCGTTACGTTCGTAGGTCACGACCGCTGCGATATCGACTTCCGACAACTGCTTGCCGAACGCCGCCATGGCGGTGCCGGGCTTGCCGTGGAAGACAATGCTCAGGTGGCCTTCTTTCGGCCCGGTGGCGATTTTCGAGCCCTTGAGCGCCGGGAACATCGGCGGCAGGCCCTGGCCTTCGGCCTGGTGACAGGCCACGCAAGTGGTGTGATAGATCTTGTCGCCGCGCTCTTTAAGCTCGTCCAGCGTCCATTCCTTGCTGGTCAGCTCCTTGAGCTGCGCCGCTTCGGCCTTGCGGTCGGCCAGCCACTTGTCGTAGTCGGGCTTCTCCTTGACGTCGACCACGATCGGCATGAAGCCGTGATCCTTGCCGCACAGCTCGGCGCACTGGCCGCGGTAAATGCCGGGTTTGTCGATGCGCGTCCAGGCTTCGTTGACAAACCCCGGGATCGCATCGCGCTTGACCGCGAACGCCGGCACCCACCACGAGTGGATCACGTCGGCGGAGGTCACGAGGAAGCGCACCTTGGCGCCGACCGGCAGCACCAGCGGCTTGTCGACTTCGAGCAGGTAGTGCTCGCCCTTGGCTTCCTTGTTGTGGATCTGTTCGGCGGGGGTGGCCAGGTTGCTGAAGAACTCGACGTCCTGGCCCAGGTATTTGTAGTGCCACTTCCACTGGTAACCGGTGATCTGGATATCGATATCCGGCTCACTGGTGTCGTACATGCGGATCAGGGTGGCAGTCGCCGGAACGGCCATCGCCACCAGAATCAGCAACGGCACGACGGTCCAGAGAATTTCGACGGTGGTGCTTTCGTGGAATTTCGCGGCGACCTGCCCGGTCGAGCGGCGATGCACGATCATCGACCAGAACATGGCGCCGAAGACGATGATCCCGATCACCACACAGATCCAGAAAATGGTCATGTGCAGGTCGAATACTGCGTGACTGATTTCAGTCGCTCCAGGCGCCATATTCACAGTCCAGGCCGCGTTGGCCTGGCTGAAAATCGACCACAACAGGAGGCCCATCCAGACGTGTGGATGTCGCATCATTGCGGGTTCCCCTTATCGTTCTTGTTATCCCGCCGGCTTTCGCCTGCGGCAAGGGAGCGGCTGCATCAGACTACGAACTTGAATCGCCGGGCCTTGCTGCGGGTGCAGTCGGGCGTCATCAGCTAACTCCATTCAATGGCGAGTATAGACAGCCATCGGGAATTGCAATGTCGGCGCGTAAATGATCTGAAACAGCCGGGGCTTGCGCTCAAGGGCACGAATGGAGAAGGATGCAGACGAGTGGTGGCGAGCCGATATAACGCCGGTGCATCAAGGATGAAATAATTATGACAAATGCGTCTTAGCATTTTTCGTAAGCCAGCTAACTTATGTCTTCCCTATTTCAATGCCTTGTACCCTGGAGTTTTCATGAACACCGCCGCATTGCGCGAGCAGATCCAAAAAGCCCGACAAACCGAAAACGAAACCGGACGGCTCAAGCGTCAGCTGGAAGCCAAGTTGCCTCATCTGCATTCGGCCATCCAATTGCCGGACGCTAACCGCGAAGAAGCGTTGACCAGCTTCGTCACCGCCTACATCGACGAAGTGCCAGACATGCTGGATGCAGCCAATGAAGTTGCCAGGGAAGCGGGAATCGAGTCACAGATCAAACCGGTGCTGAAAATCGCCGAGCAGTACTTCCTCCAGCCGCCGGTCGGCCTGGACAGCCTGCTGGACGAAGCCTATCTGGCGCACCGCTTTGTCGAAGAGGTCAACGACCTGTACATCAAGCATCTCGGCCAGCCACTGATCCCCTTGGACATGACGGTCGCCAACCTGATTGCTCACCAATTGATCGGTGAGGAATTTGCCAACCAACTGGACGAAGCGGTGCATCACGCCATCGACGAAATGCTCGACGACGAGAGTTTCGCGCTGGAATCGGTAGAAGCCTACCGCGACAAACTGAGCAGCCCGGATACCGGTGCGGCATGGAAGCGCTGGCCGTGCATGGGCCGTCGCCTGGGTGTGGGCCTGGAACTCGACCAGCCTGCCGCCTGAGTGACACACAATCCAATGTAGGAGCTGCCGCAGGCTGCGATCTTTTGATGTGGTTTTTAACAATCAAGATCAAAAGATCGCAGCCTGCGGCAGCTCCTACAGGGTTTGTGTGCAGGCGGGAAGATTTATCCGGCCGCGCCGATACCTGTGGTTGTGCGAATCCGTCCCTCAAGCCTGCGCTTCAACCCTCGCGACTCGATCAACAGCTTCGACCCTTTCGCCGCGTTCGCCCGGCCCCATTCTTCCAGCAACTCCAGACACGAATGGTCGATGTAGCTCAGGTTATTGAGCGGCACATGCACCGTCGTGCCCGCTGGAATGCTGCCCAGTACCTGGGTCAGCGCCGGCACCTTGAGGAAGGTCGCTGCACCGACCAGGCGCAACTCCATCTCGCCGTCCTGCGGCAGGTCGATCAGGCTGATTTTCAACCGCGAAGCCTTGAACGCCAGTTTCAACAGGGTCAGGCCGAAACCAATCAACACGCCGGTCAACAGGTCGGTGAAGATGATCGCCAGCGCCGTGGCGGCGTAGGTGAACATCGGCATCCGCCCGTAACGGCCCAGACCGCGAAACGCCTTGAGGTCGACCAGTTTGAAACCGGTGTACACCAGCACCCCCGCCAGACTCGCCACCGGAATGCTTTGCAGCACGCTCGACAGCAACAGCACGAACCCCAACAGCCACAGGCCATGGAAGATCGTCGAATAACGCGTGGTCGCACCGGCCTGCACGTTGGCCGAGCTGCGCACGATCACCCCGGTCATCGGCAGCGCACCGACCAGTCCGCAGAGCATGTTGCCGACACCTTGCGCCGACAGCTCACGGTCGAAGTCTGAACGCACACCGCTGTGCATGCGGTCCACCGCCGCCGCCGACAGCAGGGTTTCGGCGCTGGCGATGAACGCCACGGCAAACGCAGCAATCAACAGGGTCGGATCAGCGAGGCTGAGCAGGTCCGCCGGTTTCAGCCAGTCGATGGCTTCGGCGAGGTTCTCCGGTACCTCAACCCGTTTGACCTGCAACGCCAGCAGCAGGCTGGCGCCTGTCGCCAGGCCAACACCGAGCAGCGCACCGGGAATGAATCGCAGCGAATGCGGGCGAAATTTCTCCCACAGCCACATCACCGCGATGGTCGCCAGCCCGAGCAGACCGGCCTGCCAGCCGAACGAGGGCAAGGCTTGCGCCACCGCGCCGGGGAAGGCCGTGAGGTTATCCAGGCCGGAGGGTTGCGGCTTGGCGTCGAGCATCACGTGCACTTGCGAGAGCACGATCAACACGCCGATCCCCGCCAGCATGCCGTAGACCACCGCTGGCGCCGTCACCCGAAACCAGCAACCGAGTTTCAGGCGCCCGGCCACCAGTTGCAGGAAACCGGCGAGCAACAGAATCGGCCCGAGCATCTCGATCCCGTGCTGGCGCACCAGTTCGAACACCAGCACCGCCAGCCCCGCCGCCGGACCGCTGACCTGCAATGGCGAGCCCGCCAGCCAACCGACCACCAGACCGCCGATGATCCCGGTGATCAGGCCTTTGGCCGGCGGCAACCCGGAAGCAATCGCAATACCCATGCACAGCGGCAGGGCGACCAGGAACACAACCACCGAAGCCAGCAGCTCCCGTGGCAGAACCGCTTTCAATTGAGCAGCACGCATGGTGACTCTCCCGAAGTTTTCTTCAGGCATGGCGAGGCCGGATCGCTGAAACAGCGACCGGCGTCAAACCACACAGATGTTTAGGAGGATTTAGAAGCGCGCTTTGGGCGTCGCCACCGGAATCGGATGGCTGCCGTCGAGCGGCAGGAAACGTCCCTGATCCGCGTCGTAAGCTTTGATTTCACTGGTTTCGATGTTGTAGACCCAGCCATGGATGAACAGATGACCGTTCGCCATGCGCGAGGCTACCGAAGGATGGGTACGCAAGTGCTGCAATTGGGCGATGACGTTCTCCTCGGTGAGGATCGGCATGCTTTCTTTTTCGTCGGTGCAGTTACAGTTTTCGTGCACCATGGTTTTTGCCACTTCCGCATGACGCAGCCAGGCTTTGACTGTCGGCATTTTTTCCAGACTGTCCGGATTGAGCACTGCGCGCATGGCGCCGCAATCGGAGTGGCCGCAGATGATGATGTGCTGTACGCCCAGCGCCAGCACCGCGTATTCGATGGCGGTGGAGACGCCGCCGTTCATCTGGCCGTAAGGTGGTACGACGTTGCCGACGTTACGGGTCACGAACAGATCGCCGGGTGAACTCTGGGTGATCAGTTCCGGCACGATGCGCGAGTCGGCACAGGTAATGAACATCGCGCGTGGCGATTGCGCCGTGGCGAGTTTCTTGAAGAGTTCTTCCTGCTGCGGGAAGACCTCATGATGAAAATGCAAAAAGCCGTCAACGATGGTTTTCAGCGCTGCATCGGCGGATGCCGCCCCAGGGACGGCTTGCGCCGACGCAGCCAACGGCTGTTTATCCTTGTCACTCATGATTCATCCTCTTTGGCGGATTCGGGGAGTCATTCCCGTGTATTCCGGTGTAAAGCCAGTGGCTGTTTAAAACATCCGGGTCATCCAGACCCGTCAGTCACTCGATGAACAAGGTAGCCGCCGAAACTTAACTCAAACTGAATCAATCGCTCTAGAACGTGTGTTCCAGATCACAAAAAACGTGACTGGGGCAGTTCGACGAAAGGATTCCAACCCATCAACCAAGGCGGATTGTTGCTAGATCAACGACATCTGACGACCCGGCGGACAGAAGGCCGTGCAATCGAGGTTGTAGCCTTCACGGTGATTTAAACCGAGACGTTTAATGGCTTTGGCGAAACGCTGCGCGAGCAGATCGGCGAACGGCCCCTCGCCGCGCATCCTGACGCCAAAACGGCTGTCGTACAGCTCGCCGCCCCGGCTCTGGCGCACCAGGCTCAGCACATGCGCGGCACGCTGCGGGTAGTGCGCCTGCAGCCATTCTTCGAACAGCGGCGCCACCTCCAGCGGCAGGCGCAGCATCATGTACGCGGCGCTTTGCGCACCGGCGGCATGCGCCTCGGTCAGCAGGCTTTCGATTTCGCTGTCGTTGATCATCGGAATCATCGGCGAACACAGCACCCCCACGGGAATGCCCGCTTCGCGCATCACCCGTATCGCCCGCAATCGGGCCTTGGGCGCCGCTGCGCGCGGTTCGAGGATGCGTTTGAGTTCGTCGTCGAGGGTGGTCAGGCTGATCATTACCGCCACCAGCCGTTGCTGCGCCAGTTCAGTGAGCAGGTCGAGGTCGCGCAAAATCAGCGAACCCTTGGTGACGATGGTCACCGGGTGCCGATAGCGCAGCAGCACTTCGAGGGTCTGGCGGGTGATCCGGTGTTCGCGTTCGATGGGCTGATACGGATCGGTGTTGGAGCCGAGGTTGATCGGCGCGCACTGGTAGCCGCGTCTGCTCAACTGTTCTTCCAGCACCTGGGCGGCGTTGGTCTTGGCGATCAGCTTCGTTTCAAAATCCAGCCCCGGCGACATGTCCCAATAGGCGTGGCTGGGTCGCGCGTAGCAATAGATGCAGCCGTGCTCGCAGCCGCGATAGGGATTGATCGAACGGTCGAAGGGCAGGTCCGGCGAGGTGTTGCGGGTAATGATGGTTTTCGCGGTTTCGATCATCACCTCGGTGTTCTGCGTGTCGGGCACTTCCTGATACCAGCCGTCATCCTCGGCCACCGAACGGTTCGGCGCAAAGCGATTGTGCGGGTTGGTCGCGGTGCCGCGGCCCCGAGGTGGCAATGGAATAGACATGAAAACGCCCCGATACTGTGTGCATATACAGTATCGAGGCGTTGCTCATCTGGCTAGTGCCGTCGGGCGATTGGTCAGTTGTGTTGCGTGACCTGACCGAGGTCGTCGCTGGAGGTGTGTTTCATGTCCTCCTTGCGCAGTTCGGCGACATCGGCGGCTTTCACTGGCGCGCCGGTGTTACCCCAACTGCCACGGATGAAGCTCACCACATCGGCCACTTCCTGATCCGACAGGCGCCAGGCGAAACCCGGCATGGTGAAGGTCGATGGCGCCGTGTGCGTGGCCGGCAGGGTGCCGCCCTTGAGCACGATGTGAATCAACGAGGTCGGGTCTTCCGATTGCAGCACCGGATTGCCCGCCAGGGCCGGGAACACTCGGGTATAGCCGTGGCCGTCGGTGCGGTGGCAGGCCGCGCAATTGTCGATGTACACCGCTGCGCCGCGTTGGCTGTCGTCGCCGTTCCACAGGGCCTTGGCGGCTTTCTCGTCGTACTGGTGCGGCTGATCCGCGGGATCATTGGCCGGCAGCGACTTGAGATAACGGGCAATCGCGGTCAGGTCGGCGTCGGTCATGTATTGCATGCTGTGGGTGACCACATCGCTCATGCCGCCGAACACCGCGCTGCGATCACTGCGCCCGGTCTTGAGGAACTGCACCAGTTGCGCCTCGCTCCAGCTGCCGAGACCGTCCTTGTGATCCCCGCGCAGGCTCTTGGCGATCCAGCCTTCCAGCGGTGCACTGCCGGCGAGGAAGTTTTTGCCGTCAGTGGCGCTCAGGGATTTTTCCTGCATGGTCAGGGCACGTGGCGTATGGCACGCGCCGCAATGGCCGAGGCCTTCGACCAGATAGGCGCCACGGTCGATCACCGGATCGTCCGACGTTGCCTGGTAATCTTCGACCTTCGGCGCAAACAGCCAGCGCCAGCCCATCAACGGCCAGCGCATGCTCAACGGCCATGGGATGTCGCTGGCCTTGTTCTCCTGTGCCACCGGTTCAACGCCGTGCATGAAGTACGCGTACAGCGCTTGCATGTCGGCTTCGCTGACGCGGGCGTAGGACGGATACGGCATCGCCGGGTACAAGGTACTGCCGTTTTTGGCGACGCCATGGCGCACGGCCTTGTCGAAGTCCTCGAAGCTGTACTCACCGAGGCCGGTTTTGTCCGGGGTGATGTTGGTCGAGTAGATCGTGCCGATCGGGGTTTCCATCGGCAGGCCGCCGGCGAACGGCTTGCCGCCCTTGGCGGTGTGACAGGCCACGCAGTCGCCGGCGCGGGCAAGATATTCGCCTTGTTTGATCAACGCTGAATCAACGTCGGCAGCGTGTACAGCCACGCTGCCGAGCAGGGCCAGGGTCGCGATAACGAGATTTTTCATGGTCATCGCTCCTTATGCCTGAACCAGCGGGCCGGGGTTTTTCAGGTACTGCTCGCGGATCGCCTTGGCCGACCAGTAGGTCAACGCCGCCACCAGCCCGGTCGGGTTGTAGCCCAGACCCTGCGGGAATGCCGATGCACCCGGTACGAATACGTTGTGCACGTCCCAGCTCTGCAGGTAGCGGTTCAGCGCGCTCTTCTTCGGATCGGTGCCCATGATCGCGCCCCCGTTGAGGTGGGTGGTCTGGTAGGCCGCGGTGTTGAAGTGATCACCGACCTGTTTGCCGATCACCGCGATGGCTTTCGGCCCCATGGCTTGGGCGACCTTGCCCATTTTCTCGACCATGAAGCGGTTCATCTTGATGTCGTTTTCCTGCCAGTCGAAGGTCATGCGCAGCAGTGGCAAGCCGTAGGCATCGCGGTACACCGGGTCCAGATCGAGGTAGTTGCCGCGGTAGGACTGATGCGCGCCGTGGGCGTCCATCGACACCTGGTGGGTGTAGTAATCGGCGGTCGCACGTTTCCACGCGCTGCCCCAGGCTGGAGTGCCCGGCGGGTTTGAAGTCCCGGCAATCGGCCGGCTGCCGGCCTGGTTGACCCACATCGGCGAACCGCCGACGAAGCCGTGCGGACCGTGGTCGAAGTTGTCGGCGTTGAAGTCATCCAGCGCCACGCCGTTGCCGCCGGCACCGATGAAGTTGTTGGTGTGGGTGTCCTTGTCGAAGAACGCCTTGATGGTCGCCATGTTCTGGTAGGCGAAGTTGCGCCCGACCACGCCTTCGCCGCTGATCGGGTCGTACGGCTTGCCGATGCCCGAGAGCAGCATCAGGCGCACGTTGTGCAACTGGAAGGCGCCGAGGATCACCAGATCCGCCGGTTGCTCGATCTCGCGGCCCTGACCGTCGATGTAAGTCACGCCGGTGGCCTTGGACTTGGTGCTGTCGAGGTTGACCCGCAGGACATGGGCGTTAGGCCGCAGCTCGAAATTCGGCAGCGGCTTGAGCGCCGGCAGAATGTTCACGTTCGGCGAGGCCTTGGAATACATGTAGCAAACGTAGCCGCTGCAGAATCCGCAGAAGTTGCACGGGCCCATCTGTGCGCCGTAGGGATTGGTGTACGGGCCTGAGGTATTCGCCGAGGGCAGGTTGTAGGGTTTGTAACCGACTTCTGTCGCTGCTTTGCCGAACAGCTGTGCGGAAACCGTGTTTTTCTGCGCCTCCAGCGGGAACGGGTTGGAACGATCCGGCGCATACGGGTTGCCGCCTTTGCCCTGACCGACCAGTTGGCCCTTCACGGTCCAGGCCTGGCCCGAGGTGCCGAAGACTTTCTCGGCGAAATCGAAGAACGGCTCCAATTCTTCATAACTGACGCCGAAGTCCTGGATGGTCATGTCCTTGGGGATAAAGCTTTTGCCGTAGCGCTCTTCGTAATGGCTGCGCATGCGCAGTTCGATCGGATCGACCCGGAAGTGCACGCCCGACCAGTGCAAACCGGCGCCGCCCACGCCATTACCCGGCAGGAACGCACCCAACTGGCGGTTCGGCAGGGCGATGTCGTTGACGCTGTGGCGGATGGTGACGGTTTCTTTCGAGATGTCCTGAAAGAGTTTTTTCCGCACGCTGTAGGTGAGTTCGTCGATCACCTGCGGATAGTTGCCGTCGGGGTAGGTGTCCTGCATCGGCCCGCGCTCCAGCGCCAGCACATTGAGCCCGGCTTCGGTCAGCTCTTTGGCCATGATTGCGCCGGTCCAGCCGAAACCGACGATCACCGCGTCGACCTTCTTCATTACGGTTGCCATGCTTACGCCCTCTCGCCGCGAATCGAAACTGCCGGGAAGGGGTATTGCTCGTTGCGTTCCACCCAATCCATGAAATCGGCGCGGGCGCCGGGGAAGCCGATCATGGTCCAGCCGACCATGCCTTTATTGCCGCCGTGGATCGGGTCGCAGAAGAACCCTTCCTTGGTGTTTTGCAGCAGCAGATTGAAGAAAATCTTCGCCGGAACCGCATCGAACTGCGGTTTGCCGGCTTCGAGTTGCTTGAGCAAATCGTCTCGGGTAGCGCTGTCTTGCTCGGCAAATGTTTTACCGTTGAGGGATTTTGCCCACTGGTCCGTGGCAGCGATGCCAAGGCGATAGATCTCTTTGGGCACCAGTTTGCTCTGCCAACCCATCTCCGGCGCGGCGTCGGCGTTGAACGGACCCTGCATGTACCACAGGGCACCGGCGGCGTACGGGGTGTTCATCTGGCGGTCGATGTATTCCGGCACGCCGGCTTCCAGGGCACCCGGGCCTTGGGCGTCGTTGGGGATCAATTGCGCCACGGCGGCATTGATGAAGGCCCATTCCTCGGCGGTGAAATAGCTCGGCTGGTAGGCACCGGCCTCGGTTTTCGTCGGGGGTGCTGCGGGCGCCGCCGGGGTGGCTTCAGGCGCCGCTTGCAACACGCTGCTGCCCAGGCCGCTACCGGCGAGGGTGACCACGGGAATCAGGGTCAGGGATTTGCGCAAAAACTCACGCCGCGGGTTGTCTCGATCTGCATCAGACATGGGGTGCACCTCATCAGGCATTGATGGTTGTCCGTTTCTGCGAACGGCTTGAGCATTTTTTCGTCGCGGCGCGAGGCCCGGTTGACCGGGAAAAGGGGGACGCCTGCAACATCGTGTGACAAATGGTAGCAGGCTAATCATCGGCTTGAACCGATTCAGCGGAAAAAGCCGCGGTTTTTTTACTCGGCGCTCAATGAAATCGCGCGGATTCACGATTCTTTGACAAGTGCCTCACAGGGCTTTGACCGTCGGACGTGGAAGCTGCAAGGCCTTTCATTGATGAATCCCGATACGGTCAGCCCAGCATGTCACGAGTGCGCCTTTTTCCTGTTTTATGTTTGTCGCTGGTTGCCCTGCTGCACTTGATGCCGGCACAGGCTGACGCTTCTGCGTCATCGCGTCCGCCTGAGTGGGCGCAACCGGTTGAAGTCCAGTACAACCTGTTCCAGATGTCGCCAACGCTTTACCGCAGTGCCTTGCCGGATGCTGGCGCGGTGCCGTTGCTGAAGAACCTGAAAGTGGCGACGGTGATCAACTTCCTGCCGGAAGCCGACAGCCGCTGGCTGTCCGAGCCGGGCATCAATCAGGTGCAACTGCCTTATCGCACCAACCATGTAGATGACGCCGATGTGCTCAAGGCGTTGCGCGCGATTCAGGCTGCCGAAGCCAATGGCCCGGTGTTGATGCATTGCAAGCACGGTTCCGACCGTACCGGCCTGATGGCTGCGATGTACCGGATCGTGGTGCAGGGCTGGAGCAAGGAAGACGCGCTGAATGAGATGACTCAGGGCGGGTTTGGTGAAAGCGGCCATTTCAAGGATGGCGTGCGCTATGTGATGCAGGCCGATGCCGACAAACTGCGCACCGCGCTGGCCAATGGCGATTGCAGCACCAGTGCGTTTGCGACCTGCTCGATGAAGAGCTGGTTGCAGTCGGTCAATCTCAAATAAGCCGAGCCCTCCACGGCGTTGCACCGTGGAGGGCTATTCACCGGCTCAGTCTTCGGACTTTTTCTTCAGTTTCGGATTCGGGAAGAACTGGACCGCCTGCACCGTCTTGTCCGGCGCAGGCTTGTTGAGCGCGCTGGTGTTGACCCGCGTGCCCAGCTCTTTCGGTACCGACAGCCCTTGTTCGTTCAGCGTATCGGAGTAACCGCAGGCCACGCACTCGCGGTGCGGCACGTTGTCTTCGCTCCACATCATCAGCTTGTCCGGCTCGCTGCACGCCGGGCAGACAGCCCCGGCGATAAAGCGTTTCTTGGTAATCACAGGAGCCTCACTCATGCTGCCGCGTCCTCACTCAGGCCGCTATGGCGCAAGAGTGCGTCAATCGATGGCTCGCGGCCACGGAAGTCGACGAACAGCACCATCGGCGCCTGCGAACCGCCACGGGCCAGAATCGCTTCGCGGAAGGCACGACCGGTGTCGGCGTTGAGCACGCCGTCCTCTTCGAACTTGGAGAAGGCATCTGCCGACAGCACTTCGGCCCACTTGTAGCTGTAATAGCCAGCCGCGTAACCGCCGGCGAAGATGTGCGCGAAGCTGTTGGGGAAGCGGTTGTACGCCGGAGGACGCATGACCGACACCTCGTCGCGCACGCCTTCCAGCACCTGGGCAACGCTGCGGCCATCACCGTGGGTGGCGTGCAGTTCGAAGTCGAACAGCGAGAATTCCAGCTGGCGAACCATCATCAGCCCGGACTGGAAGTTCTTCGCCGCGAGCATTTTTTCCAGCAGGTCCTGTGGCAGCGGCTCGCCGGTTTCGTAATGACCGGAAATCAGCGCCAGGCCTTCCGGCTCCCAGCACCAGTTTTCCATGAACTGGCTCGGCAGCTCGACCGCGTCCCATGCCACGCCGTTGATCCCGGAGACACCGGCATGATCAACGCGGGTCAGGAGGTGATGCAGGCCATGGCCGAATTCGTGGAACAGGGTGGTCACCTCATCGTGGGTCAGCAGCGCAGGCTTGCCGCTGTCGGCCGGGGTGAAGTTGCACACCAGGTTGGCGACCGGGCTTTGCAGCACGCCGTCGACGGTACGACGACGGTCGCGGGCGCCGTCCATCCAGGCACCGCCGCGCTTGTTGGCGCGGGCGTAGAGGTCGAAGAAGAAGCGGCCGACGTGCTGGCCGTTTTCCTTGATCTCGAACAGGCGCACGTCGGGGTGCCAGGTGTCGAAGCCTTTCAGTTCGGCGATTTCGATGCCGTACAGGCGCTGGACGATGGCGAACAGACCGCCGAGGACTTTATCGATCGGGAAGTAGGCGCGCAGGGTTTCCTGAGCGACGCTGTAGCGTTGCTCGCGGAGTTTTTCGCCGTAGAAACCGCTGTCCCAGCTTTGCAGATCGGCGCAGCCCTGTTCGGCGGCGAAGGCACGCAACTGTTGCAGGTCCTGTGCGGCAAACGGCTTGCTGCGCTTGGCCAGGTCGCGCAGGAAGCTCAGCACCTGATCGCTGGACTCGGCCATCTTGGTCGCCAGGCTCAGCTCGGAGAAGCTGGCGAAACCCAACAATTTGGCCAGTTCCTGGCGCAGGTCGAGGATCTCTTCCATCACCGGGCCGTTGTCGTTCTGCCCGGCGTTCGGGCCTTGATCCGAGGCACGGGTGCAGTAGGCGGCGTAGACTTCTTCACGCAGCGCGCGATCTTGCGCGTAGGTCATCACCGCGTAGTAGCTCGGGAATTCCAGGGTGATCAGCCAGCCATCGAGGCCCTTGGCCTGTGCGGCAGCCGCCATTTGCGCCTTGGCCGAATCGGTCAGGCCGGCGAGGGCGGCTTCGTCGGTGACGTGCTTGGTCCAGGCTTGCGTGGCGTCGAGCAACTGGTTGGAGAAGCGGCTGCCCAGCTCGGACAGTTTGCTCTGCACTTCGGCGTAGCGCTTCTGCTCGGCTTCCGGCAGGTCGATACCCGACAGGCGGAAATCGCGCAGGGCGTGTTCCAGAATCGTCTTTTGCGCCACGTCGAAACCGGCGGCTTCCGGGCTGTTGGCCAGCGCTTCATAAGCCTGGAACAGCTCGCGGTTCTGGCCCATCTCGGTGGAGTAGGCGCTCAGGGCCGGCAGGCACGACTCGTAGGCTTCGCGCAGTTCGGCGCTGTTGCACACGGCGTTGAGGTGACTGACCGGGCTCCAGGCGGCGCCGAGGCGATCATTGAGTTCGTCCATCGCCAATACCAGGCCGGCCCAGGTAGGGTTCTGGCCTTGGGTCTTGAGGATCTCGGCAATGGCGGCGCGGTTGTCGGCCAGAATGGTTTCAATCGCTGGCAGCACATGTTCGGCACGGATCGTGGAGAACGGGGGCAGGTCGTAGGACTGCAGAAGAGGGTTGTTCACGCTCACGGTTGGCACCTTGGCTGGGGAAACATGCAACCATCTTAATTACAATCGGCATTCACCGCAGCTATCGGCGACAGAGAGAGAACTTATCGTGTCCGTTCGCAAGTATCAGAATCACACCCCGCAGCTCAGCAAAGGCGCGTTTGTCGACGCCTCGGCGGTGGTGATCGGCGACGTCGAAATCGGCGAAGACAGCTCCGTGTGGCCGCTGACCGTGATCCGCGGCGACATGCACCGCATCCGTATCGGCGCGCGCACCAGCGTGCAGGACGGCTGCGTGCTGCACATCACCCATGCCGGCCCGTTCAACCCGGACGGCTTCCCGCTATTGATCGGTGACGACGTGACCATTGCCCACAAGGTCATGCTGCATGGCTGCAGCGTCGGCAGCCGCGTGCTGATCGGCATGGGCAGCATCGTCATGGACGGCGCAGTGGTCGAGGATGACGTGATCATCGGCGCCGGCAGTCTGGTGCCCCCGGGCAAGCGCCTGGAAAGCGGCTTCCTCTACGTGGGCAGCCCGGTGAAACAAGTCCGCCCGCTGACCGACAAGGAACGCGCCTTTTTCACCTACAGCGCGGCGAACTACGTGAAGCTCAAGGATCTGCACCTGGCCGAAGGCTACGACCAGCGCTGAATCGCCTTACACCTGCTCAGGATTTCTCATGCATTACCAAACCGTACTGTTCGACCTCGATGGCACCCTGACCGACCCGCGTGAGGGCATCACCCGTTCCATCCAGTTCGCCTTGAGCAAGCTCGGCATCGATGAGCCGGACCTGACCAAGCTCGAACACTTCATCGGCCCGCCGCTGTTGCAGGCGTTCATGCAGTTCTATGATTTCGATGAGGCCAAGGCCTGGGAAGCAGTGAACTTCTATCGCGAGCGCTTCAAGGTCACCGGCCTCTACGAAAACCGCGTGTTCGACGGCGTCACGCCATTGCTCGAAACCCTGAGCGGCCAGGGGCGACAGCTGTATATCGCGACCTCCAAGCCATGGGTATTCGCCCGCGAGATCGCCCGGCATTTCGACTTCGCCAAACATTTCAAGGTGATCTACGGCAGTGAACTGGATGGCACGCGGACCAATAAGGTCGAGCTGATTGCGCACCTGGTGGCCGAAGAAGGGCTGGACCCGGCCACTACGCTGATGATCGGCGATCGCAAGCACGACCTGATTGGCGCGCGCAGCAACGGGCTCGACGCGGCGGCGGTAGGTTACGGGTTTGGCAGTTTTGAAGAGTTGAATGCCGAAGCGCCGGCTTATCACTGTGAAACGCTGGCGGAGTTGCATCAGGCGTTTTTGCGACGCTGATCAGATTGCTATCGCGAGCAGGCTCACTCTTACATTTGGAATGCGTTCCCCTGTAGGAGTGAGCCTGCTCGCGATGGCGTCTTCCAATCAACTCAACTGTTTGTATCTACCAATATTTTCAAAGCCGCCTTGCGCTTCTCGACAGGCAAATCCCCCAACTTCTCAACCTCAGCATAAAACCGCACCCAATCCCCCCCAACTTGCCTGAACAGCGCTGCAAACGCCGGTACCCACTGGTCATACAGCCCGAACGGCAACAACCGCGCATTGTTCAGCGGCATATTCACCCAGGCGTCATAGCGCTTGTCCCCGGCCCACAGGCTGTCGCGCATCAGTCGATATTCGCGACGAAACTGCTCGAACGTTGCCGCTTTGCGCTCGCGCATCTGCTCGGCCGGCAGTGCCTGGGCATAGAGCTTTTCCAGGCGTGAGCGCGTTTCCAGAACCAACTCGATGAACTGGTCACGTTGCTGGAGGCGCGAGTCGGTGTCCGGTGGCAGGCCCCGAAACGCCCGCCACTGCCGGGTGCCTTCCTGTTCCACAAACGTGGCAAAGGACTCGTTGAACTCGGTGTCGTCCTGCACATAGAAGCGCTGGTGCGCCAATTCATGGAAGATCAGCGTGGCCAGGCGCTCGTCGCCCCAGCCCATCATCGAATTGAGAATCGGGTCGTTGAACCAGCCCAGGGTCGAATAGGCCTCGACGCCGCCAATCGACACGTCCATGCCTTGCAGGCGCTGGATCGCCGCTTCACCACGGGCGGCGCTCTGGGTGTAGTAGCCGCGATAGGCCACGCAACCGGCGATCGGGAAGCAATGGTTCTGCGGGGTCAGAGAAAACTCCGGGGTGGCGAACACGTTCCACACCACGTAAGGCCGGCCAATGTCGGCGTACAGGCGATAGCTCTGGTTGTCCGGCAGGTGCAGCTGTTCGCTGGCGAAGGCCCGAGCCTTCTGCGACTGGATCAGGTGCGTGCGCAATGCCGCATCGCGGCTGGGGTCGGCGATCACCTTGGTCACCGGCTCGCGCGCCCGCAGCAGTTGCAGCTGACCGCTGGCCAGCTGGCTGTAATAGCTGACGCTGGAACAACCGTTGAGCAACAAAAACATCACACCCGGAAACAAAATCCGAAAAACGCGATCAAGTAACCCATGGCTTGGAAGCGGCCTGCTCAAAATAAAAATCCTTTGGAAAGTCTGCCCGCAAGACTATCCCGCCATTTGGAGCTTCGCTATGCGCATGTTGTTGCTGACAGGAGGCCTGCTGACGCTGGCCGGTTGTGCCGGATTCGGAATGCCCGACCCTGACCCCTCGCAAGCCTGGATCGACCTCGATGCCCGGCAACAGGACACGGCGCTGCAAGCGCTGAAAGTCGATGACAAGGCGACCGTCGACAAACGTTATTTTGAAGTTGAGCCCGGCAGCCACCAATTGCAGGTGCGCTATCAATTCCCGGTCGACGCCACCAACATCGGCCCCGATGCCGAGCCACTGTGGCGCGACTGTCAATTGAATGTGAAGTTCAAGGATTTCAGCGCGGGTCAGCGCTATCAACTGCAGGCCGGCAGCATCGGTTTCCGGCCATGGGCGAAGCTTTATGATGAACAGCGCAAAGTCGTGGGGCAGGGCACACCCGCGGGCTGCCAGAAAACCTGATCGGGATTATGCTGGATGTCCAAATCACAGGACATTGATCATGCACAGGTTGACGTTGTTGCTCGCCGCAAGTCTGCTTGCCGGCTGTCAGAGCCCGATGCCGGCAGCCGATCCCGCCAAGGCCTGGGTCGACTTTTCGATGCCGACACCCGGCGGTAAAGTGCTGATGGCTGAACGGCTGGACAACGTGCGCCTGCGGGACGGGCGCTTTTTCCAGGTCGCGCCGGGCAGTCATGAGCTGACGGTGCGCTTCGATTTCGAAATCTTCGGTGGCAGCCAAGGCATGGACACTGACCCGCAAGAGCGTCTGTGTTACATGACCGTGCGCTACGATCATTTCGAAGCCGGGCATCGTTACCGTCTTGAAGCCCGGTCGCTGGCGTTCACGCCGAGTGCTCGGTTGATCAATCGCCAAGGGCAGATAGTTGCCGAAGAACGCCAGATCAACTGCGTGCCTTGAGCGGAATGTCAGATGTCATTCTTCTGGTAGACAATCGCTTTTGTGCCGTTTTCGCAGGTGCCGACAACCATCGCCACATCGTGCTTGTCGGCCTCTTCCTTGCTGACAATTTCCAGTGTGTAGGACGGCACTGCATTCGCCTGGATTTTTACTTCGATCTCTTTCTTCAATTCTTCACAATCTTTCGGTGCGGCCAGAACCGTTGTGGCCAGTGCACTGCAGAGAATAGCCAAGCCAATACGTTTCATAGATGAAGCTCCCTGGTGCAGCGCGCACGGGCGTGCGCTGAAGCTGCTGTCACGTATTCGACCATATTTTTGCGCAGCGGGTTCTGACTTCGCTCACATCTTCAAGTACTGCGGTAACTTTGGATCGCCATCACGAGCAGGCTCGCCCCCACATTGGACGTGTTCACAACACACATCCCCTGTGGGAGCGAGCCTGCTCGCGAAGGGGCCAGTCAGCGCCGACTCAGCTGACCAACGAAGCTTCAAGGGTGATCTTGGCATTCAACACCTTGGACACCGGGCATCCTTCCTTGGCCTTGTTGCTCAGTTCTTCAAACTGCGCCTGGGTCGCCCCCGGGATTTTCGCCTTGAGGATCAGCTTCACCGCAGTGATCGCAAAACCGCCCTCGACTTGATCCAGAGTGACTTCAGCGTTGGTGTCGATGCTCTCGGCCGTCAGGCCGGCATCGCCGAGAATCATCGAAAACGCCATGGAAAAACAGCCGGCATGGGCCGCGCCAATCAGTTCTTCCGGGTTGGTGCCCTTGCCGCCTTCGAAGCGGGCCTTGAAGCCGTAGGGCGCTTCTCTGAGGACACCGGTTTCGGTCGAGATCGAGCCGATGCCGGTTTTCAGATCGCCTGCCCAATGTGCGGATGCTTTCTTCACGATAGCCATGTCTGCCTCCTCAAGATCTGGCGCGGAACGCCGCGCCGTCGTGGTTTTGCTTGCAAGGCTTCTGAGGATAGACGCCGGGACAAAGTTCAGCTCATCTGAATGGTTGACTTTTTTAGTAGGAAATTTTGCCTGCGCTATTGAAATTCGGGTATATGCCCTCATTGCACAAAACACGCTTATGGATTCGGCAGGTTTTCGTTAGCAAGAAAAACCTGCCTCCTCACTCGGAGAAGCAGGTTTATGAAGCAACTCTCAGATGTAAAATTTTCTACCCTCGATCTGGTGCCGGTGCGCGAAAACGGCAGCCCGGCGCAGTCGCTGCGCAACTCGCTGGACCTGGCGCAGCACGTCGAGAAGCTCGGCTATACCCGGTTCTGGGTCGCCGAGCACCACAACATGGACGGCATCGCCAGTTCGGCCACCTCGGTGTTGCTGGGCTATCTGGCCGGCGGCACCTCGACGATTCGCGTCGGCTCCGGCGGCGTCATGCTGCCCAACCACGCGCCGCTGGTGATCGCCGAACAGTTCGGCACCCTGGAAAGCCTGTATCCGGGACGCATCGACCTGGGTCTGGGCCGTGCGCCGGGTTCCGATCAAATGACTGCCCGTGCCCTGCGCCGTGAACGCTCCGGCAGTGCCGATGACTTCCCGGAAGACGTCGCCGAGCTGGCGCGTTTCCTCGGTCCGCGCACCCCGGATCAGCGGGTAATCGCCATGCCCGGCACCGGCACCCATGTGCCGATCTGGTTGCTCGGTTCCAGTCTGTTCAGTGCGCAACTGGCCGGTGAGCGCGGTTTGCCTTATGCCTTTGCCTCGCACTTCGCGCCGCGTTTCATGCATGAGGCGATTCGGGTCTATCGCAACCACTTCAAACCGTCGGCGGTGCTCGATAAACCGTACGTGATGCTCGGTGTGCCGCTGGTGGCGGCGGATACCGATGAGCAGGCCGACTACTTGGCGACGTCGGTGTACCAGCGCATTCTCGCGTTGATGCGTGGGCAGAGTCTGGTGCAGCGTCCGCCAGTGAAAAGCATGGACGGCCTGTGGCTGCCCCATGAGCGCGAGGCGGTGGGTGATTTCCTCGGTCTGGCGATGGTCGGCAGCCCGCAGAAGATCCGTGCGAAGCTGGAGGTGCTGGTCGAGCAGACCCAGGCCGATGAGCTGATTTTCACCTGCGACCTGTATGAGCATGCCGATCGCCTGCATTCCTATGAATTGCTGGCGCAGGTGATGAAGGGCTGACGCCCGCAATAGAAAATCATCACCCACAAAAAAGCCGACGCCTTCGCGTCGGCTTTTGCATTTCAATCGCGATCACCCGCGTTTGTAGACGATTTCCTTGGTGCCGCCCTCGCAGGTACCGTTGACCTTGCCATCCGTTGCGGTGCCCTTATCAACAATCTCTAGCGAATACCCTGAAACGCCCTTGGCATCCAGCTTCGCCGCAATCTCGCTTTTCAGCTCTTCACAAGGCTTGCCAGCAGCAAACGCGCCACCCGCAAGGCTCAACAAACCTACTGCCAATATGAACTTCTTCATCGGTCGCACTCCCTGGTCGGATTAAAAGAGGCGGGCATCGGGCATCCCGATGCACTCACCTTGTAGCGCTTTGCCATTCCTATGGCACTCGGCCAGCGCGCAAGTTCAGAAGCGTAGCGCAAACTCAGCTGCTGGCAATCCGGAAGCCGACTTTCAGCGTGACCTGGAAATGCGCTGCCTTGCCGTCCTTGATGTGGCCACGGGTCTCGACCACTTCAAACCATTCCAGGTGTTTGATGCTCTTGTTCGCTTCAGCCAGCGCATTGTTGATGGCGTCTTCGATGCTGGTGGTGGACGAGCCGACCAGCTCGACTTTCTTGTACGTGTGATGGTCACTCATGGCGAACTCCTTGACGGGTGAAATTGACGTGTGGAATTGAGACTAGCAGTGAATCTGCTCTGTTGATTTCGGTGCCACGGCGCAAGCGAAGTTCAGATTTTCTGCACTTTCTCGAACCGGCGAAGTCCCAACCAACACACGCCACTCATCACCAATGCAGGAGAGCCACCATGGCCAACACCTCTTTACGTAAAGCCTCGTTGCAAAGCATGGAAGCCGAGATCGAGAGTCTGCTCAAATCGTTGGAAAGCCTGAAGGATGACGCCTCTGACGAGTCGCGCAAGACCCTCAAGGCGCTCAAGAGCAACGCTGAAAGCGCGCTGAAACATTCGCGCAGCCTGCTCAGCGATGCCTATGAAGAAGTCAAAGTGAAAACCCGCGAGACCGGCATCGCCACCCGCGATTACGCTCAGGAACATCCTTGGACCACCGCCGGTGTGGCAGTCGGTGCAATCGGCTTGCTGGCCGCTTACTTGCTGTTCAAGCGCGGCGAGTGATCCGACTGGCGCAGCTCGTTCTTGAGCCACTGCGCCAGTTGCCGGGCGCGCCCGTCTGCGGCGCGCTTGGGTAGCCACAGCGCCAGTTGCGCCGGGGTTTCACAGAAACCCCACGGTGCAACCAGGCGACCGGCCTTCAGATCTTCCGCCACCAGCGGCTCTGGCGCGATCGCCACGCCGAGTCCGGCCACTGCGGCTTCCAGCAAATAATACAAATGCTCAAAACCTTGCCCGAGCTTCAACGCCTTGGCGTCGAGGTGGCTTTGCTGTGCCCAGCTCGGCCAGGCTTGCGGGCGCGAGGTGGTGTGCAGCAACGGTTCGCTGAGCAAGGCGGACGCCGGCGCGGTTTGCAGGCGCTGATAACCGCTGAACAGCGGGCTCATTACCGGCCCGATGCGTTCCGCCGCCAGTTCATACACCTGCATGTCTGCCGGCCATGGCGGCTCGGCGAACAGCAGCAAGGCGTCGAGTCCGGGGCGCCGTGGATCGAGATCACCTTCACCGGCCGACAGGTGCAGACGCAAGTCCGGCAAGTCGGCATTCAGCCGGCCCAGGCGTGGAATGAACCAGCGCGCCAACAGGCTCCCCGAGCAGCCGAGGACGAATGGCGCGTCGGCGGTGCTTTGCGTCAACTCGGCACACACACTGCGCAATCGATCGAATGCCTCGCCGCTGGCGTCTCGCAGACGAATGCCGGCATCTGTGAGTTTCAAGCCGCGCCCGTCCTTGACGAACAGGCTCACGCCCAGATGCTCTTCGAGCACTTTGAGCTGACGGCTGACGGCACCGTGGGTAACGTGCAGCTGCTCGGCGGCCTGACTGACGCTGTTCAGCCGGGCGGTGGCTTCAAAGGCCCGCAAGGCGTTCAGCGGGGGAAGGTCATGGCTCATGATATCTGTGAGTTTTCCTGACAGGTTGTGGCGATCTTATCGGTTTTCAGCGTGGAAGGTGAGGGGTAGAGTGGCGTCATTGTCTTTCGAACCGAATTCACCTGGAGCACACCATGACCCAGACGTCGAACACTTCCAATCTGCGCAGCGGCCCTGACGATAACGGCCTGTTCGGCGCGTTCGGTGGCCGCTACGTGGCGGAAACCCTGATGCCGTTGATTCTCGATCTGGCCCGCGAATACGAAGCGGCCAAGGAAGATCCGGCGTTCAAGGAAGAGCTGGCCTATTTCCAGCGTGATTACGTCGGACGTCCGAGCCCGCTGTATTTCGCCGAGCGACTGACCGAATTCTGTGGCGGCGCCAAGATCTACCTCAAGCGCGAAGAGCTGAACCACACCGGCGCGCACAAGATCAACAACTGCATTGGCCAGATCCTGCTGGCGCGGCGCATGGGCAAGAAACGCATCATCGCCGAAACTGGCGCCGGCATGCACGGCGTGGCAACCGCAACCGTGGCCGCACGCTTCGGTCTGGACTGCGTGATCTACATGGGCACCACTGACATCGAGCGTCAGCAGGCCAACGTGTTCCGCATGAAGCTGCTGGGCGCCGAAGTGATCCCGGTGGTGGCCGGCACCGGCACCCTGAAAGACGCGATGAACGAAGCCCTGCGTGACTGGGTGACCAACGTCGACAGCACTTTCTACCTGATCGGCACCGTGGCCGGCCCGCACCCGTACCCGGCGATGGTGCGTGACTTCCAGGCCGTGATCGGCAAGGAAACCCGCGAGCAGCTGCAGGCTCAGGAGGGGCGTCTGCCGGACAGCCTGGTGGCGTGCATCGGTGGTGGTTCCAACGCCATGGGCCTGTTCCATCCATTCCTCGACGACAAGAGCGTCGAGATCATCGGCGTTGAAGCGGCCGGTTACGGCATCGAAACCGGCAAACACGCGGCCAGCCTCAATGGCGGTGTACCGGGTGTGTTGCACGGCAACCGGACCTTCCTGTTGCAGGACGACGATGGCCAGATCATCGACGCCCACTCGATTTCCGCCGGTCTGGACTACCCGGGCATCGGCCCTGAACACGCCTGGTTGCATGACATCGGTCGCGTTCAGTACACCTCCGTGACCGACGACGAAGCCCTTGAAGCGTTTCACAAATGCTGCCGTCTGGAAGGGATCATTCCTGCACTGGAAAGCGCTCATGCGTTGGCTGAAGTATTCAAACGCGCACCGAAACTGCCGAAGGATCACCTGATGGTGGTCAACCTGTCGGGCCGTGGCGACAAAGACATGCAGACCGTGATGCATCACATGGAACAGTCGAAGCAGGAGAAACACTGATGAGCCGCCTGCAAACCCGTTTTGCCGAACTCAAGCAACAGAACCGCGCCGCGCTGGTGACCTTCGTCACCGCCGGTGATCCGGACTACGCCACTTCGCTGGCGATCCTCAAAGGCCTGCCGGGTGCTGGCGCCGATGTGATCGAACTGGGCATGCCGTTCACCGACCCGATGGCCGACGGCCCGGCGATTCAACTGGCGAACATCCGTGCGTTGGGCGCCAAGCAGAATCTGACGAAAACCCTGCAGATGGTCCGCGAATTCCGCGAAGGCAATAGCGACACGCCGCTGGTGCTGATGGGCTACTTCAACCCGGTGCACATGTATGGCGTCGAGCGCTTCATCGCGGATGCCAAAGACGCCGGCGTCGACGGTCTGATCGTGGTCGACATGCCCCCAGAGCACAACAATGAACTGTGCGACCCGGCCCAGGCTGCCGGCCTGGACTTCATTCGCCTGACCACCCCGACCACTGACGACGCGCGTCTGCCGAAGGTGCTCAATGGCAGCTCCGGTTTCGTTTACTACGTATCCGTGGCCGGGGTGACCGGTGCCGGTGCGGCGACGCTGGAGCACGTCGAAGAAGCGGTGACGCGCTTGCGTCGTCACACGGATCTGCCGATCAGCATCGGCTTCGGTATCCGTACACCGGAGCAAGCGGCGGCAATCGCGCGCTTGGCCGACGGTGTGGTGGTGGGGTCGGCGCTGATCGATCACATCGCCAACGCGACCACGCCGGACCAGGCCATCGACGGTGTGCTGGGTCTGTGCAAAGCGCTTTCCGAAGGCGTGCGTCAGGCCCGCGTCAGCTGAAGGTAAAGTTCCTGATACAGAGGAATTCGCGCCTCACAACGCAGCCTAATCAAGCAAGACCGAGGGATTCAGAACCACGTTCTGAATCCCTTTTTGCTGTTTGTGCAGTGAGGAAAGACCCGATGAAAATGCCGAAACGTCTGATTGCCGGACTGGGTGTGCTGATGATCAGCGCGACCCCGCTGCTGGCCAGCGCCGATCCACGCGATGATCATGACCACGGCGGCCCGCAACCGGGCCATTACGAGAATCACGGCGACGATCACCGTGGCCCGCAGAACGACCACCGTGGCGGTCCACCGCGCGATTTCGGTCCGGTGCGGCAGACCATTCGCGACAACCACGGCTATTTCGTGCGCGGTGCACCGCCACCGCCGGGCATTCGTCTGGAGCGCGGCCGGCCGTTGCCGCACGGCTATTACGGCGAGCGGCTGGACGGTCGGGCACTGAGTCGTCTGCCGGTGTATCCGGGCTATGAATGGCGCAGGGCCGGGGGTGACATCGTGCTGATCGCGGTGGGCACCGGGATCGTTTACGAAATTCTGGACGGTGTTCTGTACTGATCTGACACGATCATCTGTGGCGAGGGCGCTTGCTCCCGATGGGGCGCGGAGCGGCTCTGCAAATTCTGCATTCAGCCGCTTTGCGACTGCTGCGCAGCCGAGCGGGAGCAAGCTCCCTCGCCACAAGGCTCAGTTCCAGTCTTCTGTCTCAGGGTAATTCAAGTCCGCCGGATGCCTTGTGCAGTTTGCGCAGATGCTCGCCGATCTGTTTCACGTTGGCTTCGCTGGCGGCAATCTCCGCCGCACGCTTGGGTTCCAGCAACTTGCGCACTTCCTTGTCCAGATCGCCGCTCAGGGCCAGCAGTTGCTTTTGGCGTTGGCTGCTTTCGTCTTGCAGACGCTTGAACTCGCTCGGTTGCGGCAGACCGTAGCCGCGGCTGTCGAGCAGTTCCGCCGGACGACTGAGGAAGCCGCTGTTGGCGAGAATTTCCTGCAGGGTGGCGTTGGCCTTGTCCATGCCACCATTCTCCAGCTCCCGGGCGCCAAGGTAGCGTTGCTTGACCTCATCCTGGGCCAGCAGCAACTGGCGGCGATAGCTGGCCTGTTCCAGCAGCAATAGCGCAGCACTGGTGCGCAGGTCTGCGCGCTCGAACCACTGGCGCCGCTCTTCGGCAGACAGCGATAGCCAGTCCTCGACGCTGGTCTGTTGGATCGGCAACTGTTTCTTCAACACATCGAACATCGCCTGATAGCGATCGCGGAACGAGTCGAAGCGATAGCCCAGGCGCAGGGCTTCCCTGGGATTGTCCAGTACGCTGGTGTCGGCCAGGCCACGACCTTTCAAGACCTCCAGCAAACCGTTGGGCATGATGCTGTCGAGGCCGACGAGTTGCTTGTTGTTGCTGCCGCTGCGCAACAGCTTGAGGCTTTCGACGGCGCAGTTGTTGGACAGGAAGAAGTAGTTGCCGTCGTAGCTCCAGTGCATCTCGGCAGCGTGTTCGACCACCTCTTCAATCTCGGTGCGCGACAGGTTCAGTGGCACCGAAGCGAGGCTGCGCAGTTCGGTCTTGGTGTATTCATCGATGACTTGGGCCAGCGGCAGCACGAACAGCCGCGACGGGTACTTGCCGACCAGACCGTCCCAGCTCGACAACTGCACGTCACCGACAAAGGCGCGGTAGGACAGCACCAGATGCTGGTCCAGGTCGAGCCGGCAATCCGGGCCCCGTGGTCGGCCCGGCGCACAGATCACCAGGCGCAACATGCTGTGGCCCCAGCGGCTGACCCAGTTCTGGTTGGCCTCGGCCAGCAGGTAGTCGACGGCATACACCCGTTCCGGATCGACTTGCCCCAGTGGCTGTTTGGCGAAATCGTTGCCGGCATTGAGGAAGGCGAAGGTGTTGCTGCAGGTGTCCTTGGCCGCAGGTGCCCAGCCGAAGCGCTCCTTGTAGTAGCGATAGAGCGCCGGACGCCGACAGGCATAGCTCGGGTCGAGGAGGAAATACTCCATGTTGACCGCGACAAACTCTTTCGGGCTGGAGATCTCGTACAGATCCGGACTGCGGGCCACCTGACGATTGTGCTGTTCACGCTCGCCACGGCGCCCGACGTATTGCTGCCAACCGGCGAGATCGAGCAGACGCGGGTCATCGCTGAGGGTGAAGCGCCGTTCGGTCTGGCCGCGACATTCGTCGGGAATGCCGATCAGGCCGGCGCTGTTGCTCCGGCGGGTGCAGCGCTGGATCAGCGTGCGCTCGGCGGCGGGCCACAGGCGCGCGCGGTCATAAATGTGGGTGAGTTCGTGCAGCACCGTTGCCAGCAGTTCCTGGCGCACCGTGCCGTGGGGGCGATTGGTTTTCTCTTTGGCCGCGCTGCCGTCGGTGAGGCCTGCCAGCAGTTTGCGGTTCAGGTCGAGTTCGGCAACCAGGGTCGCCTGGCCGTAGGCGTTGCCGGGCATGTCGTCGGTCCAGCCGACATCGATACGCCGGTCCAGCTGTTCGACGAAGCTCGGCGGCAGCTTCTGCATCGCTTCATCGAGCAGCGCCTGGCTGGCCTGCTGTTGAGCGGGGCTCAGACCGTCGGTCTTGAGTCGCAATTGCAGGCTGGCGTGAGCGCTGTTGCCAAGCAGCAGCAACGCCCCGGCCAGCAGCCAGGCGCCGAGTGACTTCACAGTGCGAGGATGGCTTCGGCGAGTACCTGGTCACTGGCGTCGCGAGCTTCCGGCACGCGCGTGCGCAAGGTATTGAGGGCGGCTTCCAGGTGTGCACCGCGAATGTCGCCGTTGGTGGCAACGAAGCTGGCCGCATCGTCGTGGGCTTCGCGGATGATTTTCGAATCGCGAATCGACGTCGTGGTGTCTGAGGTGAAATCGATGGTGCGCTGGGAGGCACGAACGATGATGTTACTGGTGGCTACCAGGGTGTGCGCCTGGGCCACGTCGGCCAACAAAAACAGGCCAAGGGCGGCAGCAATCAGCGGGCTACGCATGGAACGACTCCGGAAGGGCAATGATAACGAAGGACTGGAATAACTATTGGACGAGAATTGCCTGTGCCAGTTCAAGGTCGCTGACATGAAGTTTTGGTCGGGATTTGCGCAGGTAGTGCAGGGCGGATTCGAGCTGCGCGCCTCGCCATTCACCGTCACTGGCAACAAACGCCGCCGCGTCATCGTGAGCGGCGAGCAACAGTTTACGGTCGAACGGTGCGGAAGACACCATACCGGTCGCCCAGAGGCTGACCACAGTGTTTTGCGTGGAGACATCAAAGGCATCGACCGACGTCGCCCAGCAGGCGCTGATGAGCACAGAAGGAAAAAGCAGTTTGAGTAAACGCATGGGACTCGATAACGATTAACGAGCCTAAAGGCTAGCGCAAATGCCCGGGCCAGAGCCAGCGGCGAAACATAGGGACACGACTGGCGTGTCCCTCACAGCAACGTCGGATCAGATCGCCAGAATGGCTTGCGCCAGTTGGGCGTCGGTTGCGTTGAGTTGCGGCGCCTGATGGCGGATCAGATCCAGGGCACTTTCCAGTTTCACGCCGCGGATCTGGCCTTGGCTGGCGACGAAGCTGGCCGCGTCGTCACGGGCGGCGATAACCACCTTGTTGTCACGCAGCGAAGAGCTGACGTCGGAAGTGGCGTCCGACGAGGACTTCAGCGCGCCAACCACGGCGTCGGTGGTCACGATGAAGCTGGAGGCGCTGGCGTTGGCAGCCACGGCCAGTAAGGCGGCAGCGCTGAGCAGGCGAAGACGGGACATGGTGGATCTCCTGAAAGTGAACCGTATAGAGAGGTGGCTTGTGTCTGATGAGTCAGACGCGGGTTACAGAAGATTCGCCACGTTCTGGCGTGGATATTAGGCCGGCGCGCGGGGTTCGGACAGTGGGCAGAATGCTAGCGCCAGAAAGGTTTCTCCAGTTCGCTGAGCCGATCGGCGTGGCTGAGACCGAGATCCGCGAGGTCGCGCTGATCAAGCTGAGCCAGTAGACGCCGTGTCCTGGCGCGCTCCAGTCCCTGCCACACGCCACGCAGCAAGCGTCGCAGCGGTTGTGGACGAACCAGCGGTTGGATCGAAATTGCTGAAACATCCTGTAAGTCTTTCATGGCGCATTCCTTAAGCCGAGAGGGGTTAAGGACATGGTGCGCCGGATGCAATGTGAGAAGCAGATACACCGAAGTGAAATTGTACTGGTTCAGATTAAGGATTTAATAAACTGTACCTGTTGCTGCTGTGAGTCGCTGTATGGGTGCTTTTCAAACCCCTGAAACGACAAAACCCGTCGCGGTTTCCCGCGACGGGTCTTGTTTATTCAATTCGGGTTGCTGGCGGTGGGTCTAACGACCAGAGCCAGCGACGCTACTTAGCGCCAGAACGGCTTGCTCAGCTCTTCGTAGCGTTGTGCTTCGCTGATACCGGCGTCAGCCAGCAGACGCGAATCCAGACGAGCCAGTTGATGGCGGCTGGAGATGCGGCGCTGCCACAACATCAGGTTGGCGATAACGCGCAGAGGCAGGGAAGCCTGGTTTTTTGCAGCTTTGTCTTCGAAGAACAGTTCGGAACTGAGTGTACGTTCCATGGTTGACATCCTTCCGCTTGTGGCGGGATCAGGTAGTGGTTTAACTGGTGCCCATGATCCTCTGGTTTGCCTAGTCTCTCTAGATACAGTTCAACTGTATTGTGAGTGACCAGTTAACTGTTTATAGGGGGTGTACGGGTCAAAATTGAGCAAACTGTACCTGTCCGCACTTATGTGGTGCGCTTTTGCTCAATTCGAGGGAGGCGGTAGGCAAAAGCTGTAGGAAGCAACCGGTACAGCAGTACAGTTTTTGCCAGATGTGGCGGGTGAAAAAATCCGCTGACACAAACTGTGTTTGCATCAGCGGTTTGACTGTGTGATTACACCGCGAGCATGCGTCCGGTTTCTTCCAGGTTGATGTGCCAGCTCAGGGCTTCGCGCAGGATGTGTGGGGTATGACCGCCGATGGCGCAGGCAGCGGTGAAGTAGTCATTCAGCGCCTGGCGATAATCCGGATGCACACAGTTGTCGATGATCGCCCGGGCGCGTTCGCGCGGCGCCAGGCCGCGCAGGTCGGCCAGGCCGACTTCGGTCACCAGGATGTCGACGTCATGCTCGGTGTGGTCGACGTGGCTGACCATCGGCACCACGCTGGAAATCGCCCCGCCCTTGGCGATCGACTTGGTCACGAATACCGCCAGGTGCGCATTGCGTGCGAAGTCGCCGGAGCCACCGATGCCGTTCATCATCCGTGTGCCACAGACGTGGGTGGAGTTGACGTTGCCGTAGATGTCGAACTCCAGCGCGGTGTTGATGCCGATGATGCCCAGCCGGCGCACCACTTCCGGATGGTTGGAGATCTCCTGCGGGCGCAGGACCAGTTTGTCCTTGTACTTCTCCAGATTGCCGAACACGTCGCTGTTACGCCGCTCCGACAGGGTGATCGAGCTGCCCGAGGCAAAGCTCAGCTTGCCCGCATCGATCAGATCGAAGGTCGAGTCCTGCAGCACTTCGGAGTACATGGTCAGGTCTTCGAACGGCGAGTCGATCAGACCGCACATCACCGCGTTGGCAATGTTGCCGATCCCGGCCTGTAACGGGCCGAGCTTGTTGGTCATGCGACCGGCGTCGACTTCCTGCTTGAAGAAGGTGATCAGGTGCTCGGCAATGGCGTTGGTGTCGACATCCGGGGTCGACACCGTGGACGGCGAATCCGACTGCTGTGTGATGACGATGGCGACGATCTTCTCCGGTGGAATCGGGATCGCAGTGCTGCCGATGCGGTCATCGACTTTCACCAGCGGGATCGGCGTGCGTGTCGGGCGATAGGTCGGAATATAGATGTCATGCAGGCCTTCGAGGTTGGCGTTGTGCGCCAGGTTGATCTCGACGATCACCTGCTTGGCGAAAATCGCGAAGCTTGCCGAGTTGCCCACCGAGGTGGTCGGCACGATGTGGCCCTGCTCGGTGATGGCCACGGCTTCGATCACCGCGATGTCCGGCAGCTTCAATTGCTGATTGCGCAACTGTTCAACGGTTTCCGACAGATGCTGGTCGATGAACATCACCTCGCCGGCGTTGATCGCCTTGCGCAAGGTGCTGTCGACCTGGAACGGCATGCGCCGCGACAGAACGCCGGCCTCGGTCAGTTGCTTGTCGAGGTCGTTGCCCAGGCTGGCCCCGGTCATCAGGCTGATCTTCAGCGGCGTGACCTTGGCTCGCTCGGCCAGTGCGTGAGGGACAGCCTTGGCTTCGCCGGCGCGGGTGAAGCCACTCATGCCGACGGTCATGCCGTCTTCAATCAGCGCGGCGGCGTCGGCGGCGCTCATCACTTTATCCAACAACGAAGGCAGGCGAATACGGTCACGGTACATGGATTATTTTCTCGGGAAGCGAGTAGCAGGATGCGCAGTCTAGTGAATTTCGCGGGCGCCTGTCCCGCTACCAAGGTCGCAAACGAGGCGTCTATTTAGCGGGTTTGAAGTAAAACACCGTTACCGGATCTGCAACAACGCGGCAAATTGTCCGACGCTATGCGCAAACAAAAACGCCCCGACAAGTCGGGGCGTTCGGTACCGCAGCGACGGATTACTCGACCGCTTTGACCATGTCTTCGATGACTTTTTTCGCGTCGCCGAACACCATCATGGTCTTGTCCAGGTAGAACAGTTCGTTGTCCAGGCCGGCATAGCCGCTGGCCATCGAGCGCTTGTTGACGATGATGGTCTTGGCCTTGAACGCTTCGAGAATCGGCATGCCGGCAATCGGCGATTTCGGATCGTTCTTGGCGGCCGGGTTGACCACGTCGTTGGCGCCGAGCACCAGCACCACGTCGGCCTGGCCGAACTCGGAGTTGATGTCTTCCATCTCGAACACTTGGTCGTAAGGTACTTCGGCCTCGGCCAGCAGTACGTTCATGTGACCTGGCATGCGACCGGCCACCGGGTGGATCGCGTACTTCACAGTGACGCCACGGTGGGTCAGCTTCTCGGTCAGTTCTTTCAGCGCATGCTGCGCGCGGGCCACTGCCAGACCGTAACCCGGGACAATGATCACGGTGTCGGCGTTGGTCAGCAGGAAGGTCGCGTCGTCAGCCGAACCGGATTTCACCGGACGGGCTTCTTTCGCACCGGCCGGGCCAGCGTCGGCCGTGTTGCCGAAACCGCCGAGCAGTACATTAAAGAAGGAACGGTTCATCGCCTTGCACATGATGTACGAGAGGATTGCACCGCTCGAACCCACCAGCGAACCGGCAATGATCAGCATCGAGTTGTTCAGCGAGAAGCCGATCCCCGCCGCCGCCCAGCCGGAATAGCTGTTGAGCATCGACACCACCACCGGCATGTCGGCGCCACCGATCGGGATGATGATCAGCACGCCCATCACGAACGCCAGGGCCAGCATCAGCGCGAACGCAGCGAGGTTGCCGGTGAGCATGAAGGTCACGCCCAGCACCAGTGTTGCCAGACCCAATACCGCGTTCAGCTTGTGCTGACCGCTGAACTGTACGGGTGCACCCTGGAACAGGCGGAACTTGTACTTGCCCGACAGCTTGCCGAAGGCAATCACCGAACCGGAGAAGGTGACTGCACCGATCGCGGCACCGAGGAACAGCTCCAGACGGTTGCCCGCAGGGATCGAGTCGCCCAGTTGCTTGACGATGCCCAGCGATTGCGGCTCGACCACCGCGGCAATCGCAATGAACACCGCCGCCAGACCGATCATGCTGTGCATGAAGGCGACCAGCTCTGGCATCTTGGTCATTTCAACGCGCTTGGCCATGATCGAACCGGCGCTGCCGCCGATCAGCAGGCCGACGATCACATAACCGATACCCGCAGTCGCCAGCTCAGCGCCCAGCTTATAGATGAGGCCGATGGTGGTGAGGATGGCGAGGGCCATGCCGAGCATGCCGAACAGGTTGCCGCGCCGCGACGTAGTCGGGTGCGACAGGCCTTTGAGGGCCTGGATGAAACAGATCGACGCGATCAGGTAGAGCGTCGTGACGAGATTCATGCTCATTACTTCGGCGCCTCTTCTTTTGCTTTCGGGGCTTTCTTCTTGAACATCTCAAGCATGCGGCGGGTGACCAGGAAGCCACCGAACACGTTGACCGCCGCCAGTGCCACGGCGAGGGTGCCCATGGTCTTGCCCAGCGGCGTGACGGTGAGGGCGGCGGCCAGCATGGCGCCGACGATCACGATTGCCGAGATGGCGTTGGTCACCGCCATCAGCGGCGTGTGCAGCGCAGGTGTAACGTTCCAGACCACGTGGTAACCGACATAAATCGCCAGCACGAAGATGATCAGGTTGTAGATACCGGGGGAGATAAGCTCTTCCATCGTCTGAATCCCTGCTTAGGCGTTTTTGCGGATGACTTGGCCGTCGCGGCACATCAGGCACGCGGCGACGATGTCGTCTTCGAGGTTGACGTCGAACTGGCCTTCTTTGGTGAACACCAGCTTGAGGAAGTCCAGCAGGTTGCGGGCGTACAGCGCCGAGGCGTCTGCAGCAACTTCACCGGCCAGGTTGGTCGGGCCGACGATGGTCACGCCGTTCTCGACCACGACCTGATCGGCCACGGTCAGCGGGCAGTTGCCGCCCTGGGCTGCTGCGAGGTCGATGACCACCGAGCCCGGCTTCATCTGCGCCACGGTGTCCGCGCTCAACAGCACCGGAGCCTTGCGGCCCGGGATCAGTGCGGTGGTGATGACGATGTCGGCCTGTTTGGCGCGTTCGTGCACGGCCTGGGCCTGACGCTGCATCCAGCTCGCCGGCATTGGTCGCGCGTAACCGCCGACACCGACCGCGCATTCGCGCTCTTCGTCGGTTTCGTAAGGCACGTCGACGAACTTGGCGCCGAGGGATTCGATCTGCTCCTTCACCGCCGGACGTACGTCAGACGCTTCGATCACCGCACCCAGACGTTTCGCCGTGGCAATCGCCTGCAACCCGGCCACGCCTGCGCCGAGAATCAGCACGCGCGCCGCTTTCACGGTGCCCGCAGCGGTCATCAGCATCGGCATGAAGCGCGGATAGTAGTGCGCGGCCAGCAACACAGCCTTATAGCCGGCAATGTTCGCCTGCGACGACAACACATCGAGACTCTGCGCGCGGGAGGTGCGCGGCGCCGCTTCGAGGGCGAACGCGGTGATCCCGCACTCGGCCATTTTGGCGATGGTTTCGTTGTTGAACGGGTTGAGCATCCCCACCAGCACCGCGCCGCGCTTGATCAGCGTCAGTTCGGCGTCGCTGGGGGCGACCACTTTGAGAATCAGCTCGGCACCGAACGCGTCATTGGCACTGCCAATGGTTGCGCCCGCTGCTTCATAGGCACTGTCGACAACACTGGCTTTGACGCCGGCGCCGGTTTGCACAGTGACCTTATGACCTTGGCTGATCAGCTTTTTAATGGTTTCCGGGGTTGCAGCAACCCGTGTTTCACCGGTCTGGGTTTCGAGAGGAACACCAATGTGCACGTCAAATCTCCTGCGTGATCTTATTGAGTAAACCCAGGCACTGCGGATGGTGCGACTGGGGCGGCCGATCAGCACGATCCCGCCAAATCAGGGCGGGGCGCGGCATTTTGCAGGCGAACTTTATGCCCTTCAAGGGATTATGACGGGTGACGGAAAATTAACTACAAGTCATCCCGTGACCGAATGTCGCAGATGGCCGGCGCAATCCCTTGCAGGCCGTGCCTTGTAAGGATTCTGGCTGAATTTGAAAAAATTTCTCATCGGCGACGTGAATAGGCCGTAATGAGTCTTCGATGGAGGCTCAAAGCCACGTCCGCAGGCGCTTGTGGGACGTCTGTACGACTTTCGGATACAGTCTGCGATTTTGCGACAAATACTTATATCTGTAGGGCTTTTATTTTCCTGACTACCGGGTTAGCAATTGCTGAAAGCCCCTATCCTTCTAGGCTGTAGCTGTTTGCCTGATTCACCAGCCAGTCGCGAAAAGCCTTGAGCGACGCCGATTCGACTTTTCGCTCTGGAATCATCAGGTAATACGCCTTGATGCTGGAGAGCGCATTCGGGTTGGCGATCACCAAGCGTTTCTCGGTCAGTTCGCGCTGAATCAGGAACGGTGGAATCAGCGCGATCCCCATGTCGTGCATGGCTGCCTGGGCCAGCATGGAGAATAGCTCGTAGCGTGGGCCTGTCATGTCACGGGGGATGCTCAGGTGCTGTGAGTTGAACCACTGGCGCCAGGCGTAGGGGCGGGTGGTCTGTTGCAGCAGCGGCAGCTCGGCGATCTCGTCGGGTGTCAGATGCGTTCTGCTGCCGAGCAGGGCGGGGCTGCATACTGGCATCGGATTTTCGCCCATCAGCCTGTGAGATTCGGTACCCGACCAATCGGCGTCGCCGAAGTAAATCGCTGCGTCGAAATCAGTGTCGGCAAACAGGAATGGGCGGGTGCGGTTGGTCAGGTTGACCGTGACCTCGGGGTGCTTGAGCTGGAAATCCTTCAGCCTTGGCAGCAGCCATTGCGTGCCGAAGGTCGGCACCACTGCCAGTTCGATCACATTGGTGCCTTGTTGGCCCATGACCGAAAGCGTGTCGCGCTCGACGGCATCCAGTTGCGTGGCGACCCTGCGGCTGTAGGACAGGCCGGCTTCCGTCAGCTTCACCCCGCGTCGTGAGCGTCGGAACAGTTCCACACTGAGGAAGTCCTCCAGGCTGGCGATCTGTCGGCAAATCGCGCCCTGGGTGAGGGAAAGCTCTTCGGCGGCCTTGGTAAAGCTCTCGTGGCGAGCGGCGGCTTCAAAGCTGATCAGGGCTGTGGTACTGGGGATCTTTCTACGCATGTACGTCAACCTCACTAATGCGCCGCTTAAAAGGCATTCAGCGACGTTTCGGAGTGAGAAATTAGCACAACAGGATGCGAAATCCTCGTTTGCCGCGATGGCGAACCCGGCCTAGGATCAATGCCACGTTAATTCACCGATTTGCGAGGACACACTCATGGGCGGTAAAGCTAGTTTCAACTGGATCGATCCCCTGCTGCTGGATCAACAGCTCACCGAAGAGGAGCGCATGATCCGCGACACCGCCGCCCAGTTCGCTCAGCAGAGCCTGGCGCCACGTGTCCTCGAAGCGTTCCGCCATGAAAAAACCGATCCGGCGATCTTCCGCGAAATGGGCGAAGTCGGGCTGCTCGGCGCGACCATCCCTGAGCAGTACGGTGGCAGCGGTCTGAACTACGTCAGCTACGGCCTGATCGCCCGCGAAGTGGAGCGTGTCGACTCCGGCTACCGTTCGATGATGAGCGTGCAGTCCTCGTTGGTGATGGTGCCAATCAATGAATTCGGCACTGAAGCACAGAAACAGAAATACCTGCCGAAACTGGCGTCCGGCGAATGGATCGGCTGCTTCGGCCTGACCGAGCCGAACCACGGTTCCGATCCGGGCGCGATGATCACTCGCGCGCGCAAGGTCGACGGCGGCTACAGCCTGAGCGGCGCCAAGATGTGGATCACCAACAGCCCGATCGCCGATGTGTTCGTGGTCTGGGCCAAGGACGATGCCGGCGACATCCGTGGCTTCGTGCTGGAGAAAGGCTGGAAAGGCCTGAGCGCTCCGGCGATTCACGGCAAGGTCGGCCTGCGGGCGTCGATCACCGGTGAAATCGTCATGGACAACGTCTTTGTGCCGGAAGAGAACATCTTCCCCGACGTGCGCGGCCTGAAAGGTCCGTTCACCTGCCTTAACTCCGCGCGCTACGGCATCTCCTGGGGCGCACTGGGCGCTGCCGAGTTCTGCTGGCACACCGCTCGCCAGTACACCCTCGATCGTCAGCAGTTCGGTCGCCCGTTGGCTGCCACTCAGCTGATCCAGAAGAAGCTGGCCGACATGCAAACCGAGATCACCCTGGCCCTGCAAGGTTGCCTGCGACTGGGCCGCATGAAGGATGAAGGTACCGCAGCGGTCGAGATCACTTCGATCATGAAGCGCAATTCCTGCGGCAAGTCGCTGGATATCGCCCGTATGGCCCGTGACATGTTGGGCGGTAATGGTATCTCCGACGAGTTTGGCGTGGCCCGTCACCTGGTCAACCTGGAAGTGGTGAATACCTATGAAGGTACGCATGACGTCCACGCGCTGATCCTTGGGCGTGCGCAAACCGGTCTGCAGGCGTTCTATTAACAGGAGAGCGACCATGGGCGCGCTGTCGCATCTGCGGGTACTGGATTTATCGCGAGTATTGGCCGGGCCGTGGGCCGGGCAGATCCTCGCCGACCTTGGCGCCGAGGTAATCAAGGTCGAGCGCCCGGGTAATGGTGACGATACTCGCGCCTGGGGGCCTCCTTTCCTTAAAGACGCTTATGGGGAGAACACCAGCGAGGCGGCTTACTATTTGTCGGCCAACCGCAACAAGCAGTCGGTGACCATCGACTTCACACGCCCCGAAGGGCAGCAGCTTGTGCGGGACCTCGCGGCGAAGTCGGACATCCTCATCGAGAACTTCAAGGTGGGTGGCTTGGCAGCGTATGGGCTGGACTACGAATCGCTGAAGGCGATCAATCCAGACCTGATCTACTGCTCGATCACCGGATTCGGTCAGACCGGGCCTTACGCCAAGCGTGCGGGCTACGACTTCATGATCCAGGGGCTGGGCGGGCTGATGAGTCTGACCGGGCGCCCCGAGGGTGATGAGGGCGCCGGCCCGGTAAAGGTGGGGGTGGCGCTGACAGATATCCTCACAGGTCTGTATTCGACCGTGGCGATCCTCGCGGCACTGGCGCATCGGGATCACGATGGCGGTGGTCAGCACATCGACATGGCGTTGCTGGATGTTCAGGTAGCGTGCCTGGCCAACCAGGCGATGAACTACCTGACGACGGGCAATGCGCCCAAGCGTCTGGGTAATGCTCATCCGAACATCGTGCCTTATCAGGACTTTCCTACAGCCGACGGCGACTTCATTCTCACCGTGGGCAATGACGGCCAGTTCCGCAAGTTTGCCGAGGTGGCCGGTCAGCCGCAGTGGGCGGACGATCCACGGTTCGTCACGAACAAGCTGCGGGTGGCGAACCGTGCGGTGCTGATTCCGTTGATTCGCCAGGCAACAGTGTTCAAGACCACAGCCGAATGGGTCGCTCAGTTGGAGCTGGCAGGCGTACCGTGTGGGCCGATCAACGACCTGTCGCAGGTATTTGAGGATCCGCAGGTAAAGGCGCGTGGGTTGGCGATCGAGTTGCCCCATGCGTTGGCGGGTAAGGTGCCGCAAGTCGCCAGTCCGATACGTCTCTCGCAAACCCCGGTCGAGTATCGTCGTGCACCGCCATTGCTGGGCGAGCATACGCTGGAGGTTTTGCAGCGAGTGCTGGGGCTGGGCGCAGGTGCGGTGGCTGCGCTGAAGGACGATGGCGTGCTGTGATCTTCACTTCTATATAGAAGCGCGCTGATTCCTTCTTCTATATAGAGGGAATCGAGTGCTTTTTAGCCTGCCTGCAAGTTATTGAAAGAAAACTGAAATTAACGGTTGACGGCAGATTCCAGAGGTCTATAATTCGCCCCACTTCCGGCGCAGTCGAAACGGAAAACTCCTTGAGATTCAATGAGTTACGCAGTTTTCGACAGTGGCTCGCTTCAGTTCATCGAAGCCTGG
>NZ_JAAQYM010000004.1 GCF_012986595.1 Pseudomonas koreensis
GCCATCGCTGAGGGTCAGCAGTTCTTCGCCGGTGACCATCGACACCGGGCAGCCGTTGGTGCAGGTCAGTGGCGCGCAATCGGCGCTGGCGCCGTTGGGGTTTTTCGCTTGATCGGGGGAGTCGTCGCGAGGTTCGTGCCGCTCCATCCGGGTCGTGCCACGGGACTTGTCCCGCGCCATGGGCGCCGGATTCGGTACCGTCAACACCACTGAATCCGCCTGGCGAATATTCAGCGGGACCGCCGGCGTCGGCTTCAGCGGCACGTCGCGCGCATTGAACGTCAACGGCTTCAACGCGCTCGCGTGTTGGTTCAGGTCGGCAGTGGAGGGCAGTTCGCTCAGGCGCAAGGCCGCTGCTGCCAGCCATTGCCGCGCCCGAGGCGACTTGATCTTGCTCAGCACCTTGCTGCTCAATTTCACGGGTACGCCAACGCCACCGGCGACCCGCATCAGCAGAAAGCTGGTCAACAATTCGACCCGAACCTCGGCCACCACCTCCGCCAGGTATTGCGGCGGCAGCATCTTCAGCCAACTGGTGAACGCCGCCAGATGAATAAACAGCAACGGCTCGTCACTGAGTATCAGCAGGCCATTGGCGATGGCCTCAGTGGAGGCATTGAGCAGCGCTTGCAGTTCAACCTCGGTCAGGTACTGCAACAGTTTTTCACTGTTGGCCTGCAGGTCGGCGAGCAGGGCGAACAGCTGTTTAACGTCGTCCCAGATGGCGTTTAACGCCTTCTCGAACCCGCGCCAGTCGGCCTGTTGCAACTGGCGGTAACGATCGCCGAAACCGGCGCTGGAAAACGCCGTCCATAGCGGCTGAAAGCCGGCCCACTCGTCGCGCAGCCAGCCTTCCAGCCCGTCGAGGATCCCCTCGTAGGAGGCATAAAGCGCTTTGACATGATCGGTGGAAACATCGGGAAAGAAGGTGATGCGATAACGCTGGCCCCGGTCGCAGTCGCTGACTTCCAGAATGCCGCTCGGGCCGATGGTGTGGCGCAGCGGTGCACCAAAGCTCAGAACCCCGTCGACATCGGCGATCACCGGTTCCAGCACCACCGGGGTATTGCCGATCGGTACGAAGCGCGCCGCTTCGAACATGTGCACCAGAGTCAACGGACCGCTCGCGGGACACATGACCACCGATGTCTGAATCGGCTGGCGGGATTTGGCGGGCGCGCTGAGCTGCAGGTCGTTGCCGACCTTGAACACCTGTTCGACATCCAGCGCCGTCCCGGTCCAGAACTGCTGGGCCCAGGCCTCGTAGTGGTTCAGGCTCAGGCGGAACTCGCGGATCAGTGTTTCGAAGTCCGGGTGATCCGGGTTCAGGGCGGCAACCACCAGCAGGCCGATGCTGTTGTTCAGGGCCAGAAGCCGATCGGTTTGGAACATTCGCAGGCACTCGCGCACATGAAAGAGGTGCGCGGACTTTGCGGGGGATCACCCAGGAAAGAAGTCGGGCAAGTAGGCATTAGCTGTAGGGCATTTCGCTAAATATCAGCGTGCCATTCAACGCCTCGCGGACATTGGTCGTTGCTGAATGTCCATTGGCCTCGCTATGCTGCTGAACCCATTAATCAGATCCGAGCAGCGGCATCGACTGTGCCGCCCGGGATGTTTTTGATAACGGATCCGATGATGAATGCACCGATGAAGGCGTTTGGCCCGATCAAGGCCGTGATTTTCGACATGGACGGTTTGTTGCTGGACACCGAAGGCATCTACACCGAGGTCACGTCGCTCATTGCCGAGCGTTACGGGCGGACCTTCGATTGGAGCGTTAAACAGAACATCATCGGACGTGGCGCCAATGACCTGGCCAACTACGTGGTGCAGGCGCTGGACCTGCCGATCAGCGCCGAAGAGTTCCTGGTGATCCGCGAGCCGCTGATGCGCGAGCGCTTCCCCAAGGCGCAGGCGATGCCAGGCGCTGAGGAGCTGATTCGCCATCTCAAGGCGCACAACATTCCGATTGCCGTGGGCACCAGTTCATCGCGCCAGTCGTTCGGCCAGAAAACCACCCTGCACCGCGACTGGTTTGCCCTGTTCGATTTCATCGTCACCGCAGACGATCCGGAAGTCGGTGCTGCAAAGCCTGCGCCGGACATTTTTCTCACCGCCGCCCGGCGTCTGGGGGTCGCGCCTGAAGATTGTCTGGTGTTCGAGGATTCACCGTTTGGCGTCACCGCCGCGAAAGCGGCGGGGATGACCGCCATTGCGATTCCCGACGCGGCCATGGCCGATGAAAAATATGCTCATGCCGACGGGATTCTGCGCACGCTCAAGGCGTTCACCCCGAGTGCCTGCGGGCTGCCGGCGCTGGAATGGGCCTGATCACCCAATAAACACCCATGAAAAAACGCCGCCCTCTGAACCGAGGTGCGGCGTTTTTTTGTGCCGGGGATTCAGCGCAATCAGGCGCCGAAGCCGCCGTCGATGGTCAGGCTGGCACCGGTGATGTAACCGGCCTCAGGGCCGACCAGGTAGGCGACGAAACCGGCGATTTCGTCGGCAGTGCCGTAACGACCGACTGCCATCAGCGGGATCAGGCTTTCGGCGAAATCGCCATCGGCCGGGTTCATGTCGGTGTCGACCGGGCCGGGCTGCACGTTGTTGATGGTGATGCCGCGTGGGCCGAGGTCGCGGGCCAGGCCTTTGGTCAGGCCGACCAGCGCCGATTTGCTCATCGCGTACACACCGCCACCGCCGAAGGGCATGCGGTCGGCGTTGGTGCTGCCGATGTTGACGATGCGCGAGCCTTCGCCCATGTGTTTGGCGGCTTCCTGAGAGGCAATGAATACGCTGCGCACGTTGATCGCCAGGGTCTGGTCGAAGTCTTCCAGTTTGAAGTCTTCCAGTGGCGCAATCGCCAGTACCCCGGCGTTGTTCACCAGAATATCGAGGCGGCCAAAGGCTTCAACGGTGGCGCTGACGGCGTTGCGGATGGCTGTTTCATCGGCGCTGTCGGCCTTGATCGCCAGGGCTTTGCCGCCGTTGGCGGTGATGCTGTTTTGCAGTTCTTCGGCCTTGGCGGTGGAGCTGACGTAGGTGAAGGCGACAGCGGCGCCTTCGGCAGCCAGACGTTTGACGATGGCGGCGCCGATGCCACGGGAACCGCCTTGAATCAGTGCGACTTTACCGCTGAGGTGTTGAGTGGTCATGTTCGATCTCCAGTAAGTTGAAGGCGGGGTGCCTTGGTGTTGGAGCCGAGTATCGGCCTGACATCGACAACCGTGTAGCCCATGATTGCTATAGTCTGTGTAAACCAAAAGTTTATAGTGGCGACCATGGAAACCTTCAGCAGTATCGAATGCTTCGTGCGCAGTGCCGAGGTCGGCAGCTTTGCCGAAGCCGCCCGGCGCTTGAGCCTGACCCCCGCCGCCGTCGGCAAGAGCGTGGCGAAGCTTGAAGTGCGGCTCGGTGTACGGCTGTTCCAGCGTAGTACACGCAGCTTGACCCTGACCGAGGCCGGTCAGCTGTTCTTGAGTCAGGTCAGTGGCAGCCTGACGACGATTCAGAATGCCGTGGCCAATCTGTCCAGCGTCCAGGGGCTGCCGGCGGGCACCTTGAAAGTCAGCATGGGTACGGTGTTCGGGCGGTTGTATATCGTGCCGTTGCTGGAAGAGTTTTTACGTCGATTCCCGGCGATCAACCCTGACTGGCATTTCGATAACCGGCAGGTCGATTTGATTGGCCAGGGTTTCGATGCGGCGATTGGTGGCGGATTTGAACTGCCCCAAGGCGTCGTCGCCCGCAAATTGGCGCCCGCGCATCGAGTCTTGGTGGCGTCTGCTGACTATCTGCAAAAGCACGCGGCGATCGCCGAGCCGGATGAACTGCAACACCACGATGGCATTCTGATTCGTTCGCCGCAAACCGGTCGAGTACGCTCCTGGCAGTTGATCAGAGGTGGTGGTCAACTCTGCCGGCCACTGACTCTCAGGACGCGAATGACCATGAGCGACTCCGAAGCCGCCTGCGCGACGGCCGCGCAGGGGCTGGGGATCGCGCTGGTCAGCATGCCGTTTGCCGTGGGTTACCTTGAAGCGGGCACATTGCAACGCGTGCTGCCGGACTGGTACATCGATGACGGCAACATTTCGATCTACTACGCCGAGCACAAATTGCTGCCGGGCAAGACGCGGGCGTTTGTCGATTTTGTGATTGAACAGTTCGCGCAGCAAGGGTTGGCTCAGCGGTTCAGTGCTATCTGATTTAGGCTAGGGACCCAGGCGCGGCCATCGCGGGCAAGCCACGCTCCCACAGGTCTCGCGTCGCACACAAAATGTGCGAGAAACTCATAACCTGTGGGAGCGTGGCTTGCCCGCGATAAACGATAACGCGGTCTACCGGGCAAACCGCTCCGCCCAACCAATGATCTGTTTCGGCCGTGGCGTCGCATACGTGCGCACCTTGGACGTCGACAACCCCAGCCGCACCAGCGATTCGGCAATGGTCACCGCCGCCGTCACCCCGTCCACCACCGGCACCCCGGTGCGTCGGCGAATCTGTTCATCCAGCCCGGCCATGCCGCCGCAGCCGAGGCAAATCACCTCGGCCTTGTCCTGCGTCACCGCCAGTTCCGCCTGATGCACGATGGCTTCCAGCGCACGTTGCGGCTCGTGTTCCAGTTCCAGCACCGCCAGACCGCTGGCCCGCACCGAGGCACAGCGATCCCACAGGCCCGAGAGTTTCAGCCGATCCTCGATCAGCGGCACGGTGCGGTCCAGCGTGGTCACCACCGAATAGGCGTGGCCGAGAAACATCGCGGTGCTCGCCGCCGCGTCGGTGATGTCCACCACCGGCACGTTGAGCAGCTCCTGCAAACCTTCGCGGCCGTGCTCGCCATAGCCGGCCTGAATCACCGCGTCGAACGGTTGCTCGTAGGACATCACCCGGTCCATCACGGCGATGGCTGCCAGATAACTTTCGAAATTGCCTTCCACCGAGTCGGCGCCAAAAAACGGCGTCAGACCGACGATTTCCGTGCCGGGGGAAGCGACGGCCTGCGCCGAGCGGGCGATGGCCTGGGTGATGGATTCGGTGGTGTTGACGTTGACCACAAGAATACGCATGGGAAGTCCTTATTGCGGGCAGTTCAGCGGCCCGAAGCGCGGGCCGCGAGGAAGTTAATGGCTGACGTTGTCGACGGCGATGGATTCGCCGCTGACGTCGGCGTAGTGCGACTGACGCCGGGCGATGATCAGGTAAAGCATCGCGGCAATGCCGGCGCCCACCAGCCACGAGAATGGCGAGATGCTGTGGAAACCTGGCACCAGCGCCAGGACGATGGCGATCAGCGCTGCAGGAATGAACGCCGCCACGGCGCGGAAATTCACCCCGCGGCTGTAGTAATAAGCGCCGTTGGGATCTTCGCTGTACAACTGCGGGACGTTGATCCGGCCTCTGCGGATCAGCCAGTAGTCGACCATGATCACCCCGTACAGCGGGCCGAGCAGGGCGCCGAGGCCGGAGAGGAAATACACGATCACCAGCGGACTGTTGTAGAGGTTCCACGGCAGGATCAGCACGGCGATGGTTGCGCTGATCAGCCCGGCGCGGCGGAACGTCAGGTATTTCGGTGCCAGGTTGCTGAGCACGAACGCCGGCGCGACGAAGTTGGCCATGATGTTCACCGCCACGGTGACGATCAGGAACGCCAGACAGCCGAGGACCAGAAAGAACGTGTTGGGAATCGACGCAATGATTTCGGTCGGGCTTTCGATGATCCGCCCGTTGATCTGAAATTGCGCGCCGCACAACAGGACGGTGATGGCGGCGAACACCAGAATGTTCACCGGCAGGCCCCAGAAATTGCCGACCTTGATGGTTTTACGGCACGGCGAAGAACGGGCGAAATCGCAGAAGTTGAGAATCAGCGTGCCGTAGATCGCCAGCCACAGGGCGCCGCCGGCAAAGATGTTGCGCCACATTTCGCCCCCGGTCAGCGGTTCGCGGATCGACCAGGCAATGGTCGCGTTGGCCTGGGTGTACATCCACGCGGCGAGGGCGGCGACGGTCAGCAGAATCACCGGCCCGGCAAAGGCTTCGTAACGGCGGACCATCTCCATGCCGTAGGCGAGGATCGCCAGTTGCACGAACCAGATCGCCACGAAACACACCCAGCCCAGAGACGACAGGCCGAGGATCGAGTTGTGGTCGTAGTCGGCGAAGCCGGGGTGAATCGCTGTCAACAGCACGCGAAACACCACCGACGCCAGGTACGTCTGAATGCCGAACCAGGCGATGGCGATCACCGCCCGGATCAACGCTGGAATCTGCGCCCCGTGGATCCCGAAACTGATCCGGCTGATCACCGGAAACGGCACCCCGGTTTTTTGCCCCATGTAGCCGGACAGGTTCATGAAGAAGTACACCAGCGCCGCGCCGATCCCCAGTGACAGCAGAATCTGCCAGCCTCCCAGGCCTAACGCATACAAGCCGATGGCGAACGAGTAGTTGGCGATGTTGTGCACATCGTTGGTCCACAGGGCGAAGATGCTGTATTTGCCCCAGCGCCGACCTTCGGCCCGGGTCGGTGCCAGGTCGCTGTTGTGCAAACGGGGGCTCAGTTGTAACGGTTCGGCCAGGCCATCGGCGGGCAATGGCTGGTCGAGGGCAGAGGCGGGCAGATTCAGCGCGATGTTGTTGGAGAGACTTGTACGCATTCCGGCAGGCTCCTGATGGGCGGGCCGCGATGACTGTGCATGAGCCCGGGGCTCGACAAATCTTCGTCGCGGCCAGCAGACATCACTGGTTACGGGGCATCTGCAGCCTGTACGGGATAGGGCGCTTCAGGCTTGCGGATCGAAAGTGTTTGGTCATGTTTTGCAGTTTTGTATACAAAACATGCATGCACCAAAGCCAGATCTGTGCCAGTTACCGTTCTATGCGCAGCCATCCTCATTTCGAAAAGTTATCGAGGAGCGCTAAGTGGTTGAAAATGGTTGGTTATAAATTGACCGATTGAACAGGTATTTATTTTTTGCGGGGGATTTTTCGGAGGTGGCAAAACGGACGGGCGTTCAGGAGGGATGTAACTTTTCAGGGCGTGAAAAGAAAAAGTGCACACATAAATGGCACCGATGGTGACATTCGTGTGTACACATTCTGGAGGTTTCACAAAACACTGTAGGAGTGAGCCTGCTCGCGATAGCGGTGTATCAGTCCAGGATTTTCTTGGCTGATAAACCGCTATCGCGAGGCTCACTCCTACAGGGGGGACATCATTGGGGCTGAGATTTATGCCTTGCTGATGATATTCCCCGCATGCAACCCGCATTCTTTCTGCGTCGCTTCTTCCCACCACCAGCGGCCTTCGCGCTCGTGCTGGTTCGGCAGGACCGGGCGGGTGCACGGTTCGCAACCGATGCTGATGAAGCCGCGTTCATGCAGGCTGTTGTACGGCAGCTCGAGCATGCGGATGTAGCCCCAGATCTCTTCGCTGGTCATCTGTGCCAGCGGGTTGAACTTGTACAGGGTGCGCTCCGGGGTGGAGAACGCGGTGTCGATTTCCAGCACCGCCACGGCGCTGCGGGTGCCCGGGCTCTGGTCACGACGCTGGCCGGTGGCCCATGCTTTGACCCCGGACAGTTTGCGCCGCAGCGGTTCGATCTTGCGGATGCCGCAGCATTCGCCATGGCCGTTCTTGTAGAAGCTGAACAGGCCTTTTTCCTTCACGAACGGTTCGAGTTTCGTGTAGTCCGGCGACACCAGTTCGATATCGATCTTGTAGTGCTCGCGCACCTGATCGATGAAGCGATAGGTCTCCGGGTGCAGGCGGCCGGTGTCGAGGCTGAACACCTTGACGTTCTTGTTCAGCTTCCAGGCCATGTCCACCAGCACCACATCCTCGGCGCCACTGAAAGAGATCCACAGCTCATCACCGAACTCGGCAAACGCGAGTTTCAGGATGTCCTGAGCGGATTTATTGGCATAGGTCGTGGCGAGTTCCACGACATCGAACGTTGGGCTCATCAGGGCGGCTTCCTACAGGTCGGTGGCGCTGGGCGCTCTATATGGCGGCGATGTTAACAAAAAGCAGCGGGGTACGGGGTGCCCGCTGCGTTGCGCCGTGGCGGGGGAGTCGCTAGAGTTCGGGCTCGCTCGACTCAATAATCAATACAAACGGGAGTGTCTTGTGGAAATTGCTTGCCTGGATCTTGAAGGGGTACTGGTACCGGAAATCTGGATCGCCTTCGCCGAAAAAACCGGAATCGAATCCCTCAAGGCCACCACCCGGGACATTCCCGATTACGACGTGCTGATGCAGCAGCGCCTGCGCATCCTCGACGAGCACGGCCTGAAGCTCTCGGACATTCAGGAAGTGATCGCGACCCTCAAGCCGCTGGACGGCGCGGTGGAGTTCGTCGACTGGCTGCGCGAGCGCTTCCAGGTGGTGATTCTCTCGGACACCTTCTACGAGTTTTCCCAGCCGCTGATGCGGCAACTGGGCTTCCCTACCTTGCTGTGCCATCGGCTGATCACTGACGACAGCGAGCGGGTGACCGGCTATCAATTGCGTCAGAAAGATCCCAAGCGCCAGTCGGTCCTGTCGTTCAAGAGCCTGTATTACCGGGTGATTGCGGCGGGGGATTCGTATAACGACACCAGCATGCTGGGCGAGGCGGATGCGGGGATTCTGTTCCACGCGCCGGAGAATGTGATTCGTGAATTCCCGCAGTTTCCGGCGGTGCATACGTTTGCCGAGTTGAAGCAGGAATTCATCAAGGCTTCGAACCGCGACCTGAGCCTGTAAACCCGATCCCTGTAGGAGCTGCCGCAGGCTGCGATCTTTTGATCTTGATCTGAAAAAAACAAGATCAAAAGATCGCAGCCTTCGGCAGCTCCTACAAGGGATTGTTGTGGTCTAGAGGTTCTGCAGGGTTTCCAGTAGAACCTTCACTTTGGTGATCGACTCCTGATACTCCGCCTGCCAGTCCGAATCGGCCACAATCCCGCCACCGCCCCAGCAACACACCTGCCCATCCTTGACCAGCAGACTGCGAATTGCGATGGAGCTGTCCATCTCGCCGCGCACGTCCAGATACAACAACGACCCGCAATACAAACCGCGCCGCGTCGGCTCCAGTTCGTCGATGATTTGCATGGCACGGATCTTCGGCGCGCCGGTGATCGAACCGCCGGGGAAACTGCCGGCGATCAGGTCGAGGGCGTCGCGCTCCTGCGCCAGTTCACCGGTCACGCTGCTGACCAAGTGATGCACGTTGGGATAGCTTTCCAGGCTGAACAACTCCGGCACCCGCACCGAGCCGATGCGGCAGGTGCGGCCGAGGTCGTTGCGCAGCAGGTCGACGATCATCAGGTTCTCGGCGCGATCCTTGGGGCTGGCCAGCAGTTCGGCGGCGTTGGCGGCGTCTTCGGCGGGCGTCAGGCCACGCGGGCGGGTGCCTTTGATCGGGCGGGTTTCCACCTGGCGCTCGCTGACTCTGACGAAACGCTCCGGTGACAGACTCAACACCGCGCCGCCGTCGGGCAGGCTCTGGAAACCGGAAAACGGTGTCGGGCAGGCCTCGCGCAACGCGCAATAGGCCAGCCATGGATCGCCCTGACACGGCGCGCGGAACCGTTGGGCGAAGTTGACCTGATAGCAGTCACCGGCCTGGATGTATTGATGAATGCGTTCCAGCGCCTGGCGATAATCATCGGCCGACAGGTCGGCGGTCATTGGCGTGTTCAGCTTGAACGGCGTCAGTGTCGCTGTGGCTGGTTGGCTGAACAGGGCGATCAGCCGTTGCTGCTCGCTCTCGGCCAGTGACGGGTGAAACACCAGTTGGCTGGTGGCCGCCTGGTGATCGCTGATCAGTGCCCAGTCGTACAGGCCGAAGCGTGCGTCGGGCAGTTGCAGATCGTCGTGGGCCTGGCTCGGCAGGTGTTCCAGATGCCGGCCGAAGTCGTAACTCAGATAGCCGATCAGGCCGCCGGCGAAGGGCAGTTGATAGTCCGCAGGCAGCTGCGCTTCGCCCAGACGGGTCAGATTGTCGCGCAGGCGCTGCAGGAAAACGCTGCCGCTTTCGTCGGGCAACACCGCCAGTTGTTCCAGCGGCCAGGCACTGAGCAGGTCATAACGACCACGATCGGCACTCGGCCGGCCGCTGTCGAGCAGCACGGCGCCGGGCGCATGGCGAATGGCCGCGAAATAGTCGGCGGGGTTGGCGCGGTAGGGCAGCGGGTGTACGGAACAGGTCAACATGGGCGGGGCAGATCGGCCATTGAGGCGGGGTGGGGATTGTAGTCCTCTGCGGGAGTTGCTCCTAGAGGGGATGTCGGGGATGAGCAGATTGGGGGCAGGGTTGAGTCTTGTGGTGGCGGTAAGTCCGCTATCGCGAGCAGGCTCACTCCTACAATTTGGAATGCGTTCCCCTGTAGGAGTGAGCCTGCTCGCGATGACCGCGCCTCGGTGCTAAATCAGCCTTCGACGGCTGGAATATGCCCAAACATTTCCTGAGTAAACGCCACCCGCTCTTCAACCGACTCAGTCACGCCACGCGCCTTCAACTCTTCCAGCCGCGCTTCAACGGCATGGGTACGCAACGTCAGCCCGCAATCGTTGGCAATCTGGATATTCAGCCCCGGTCGCGCATTCAGTTCCAGAATCAGCGGGCCTTTCTCCTGATCCAGCACCATGTCCACACCGATGTAACCCAGCCCGCACAGCTCATAACAGCCAGCGGCGAGTTTCATGAAACCGTCCCAGTAGGGCAGTTGCACGCCGTCCACCGCGTTGGTGGTGTCGGGGTGTTTGTTGATGATGTTGTTCAGCCAGGTGCCGCGCAGGGTCAGGCCGGTGGCGAGGTCGACACCGACGCCAATCGCGCCCTGGTGCAGGTTGGCCTTGCCGCCGGACTGGCGGGTTGGCAGGCGCAGCATGGCCATCACCGGGTAACCCATCAGCACGATGATGCGGATGTCCGGCACGCCTTCGTAACTGATGCTCTTGAAGATCTGGTCCGGGGTCACCCGGTATTCGATCAGCGCGCGGTCGCGGTGGCCGCCCAGCGAATACAGGCCGGTGAGGATGCTCGAGATATGGTGTTCCAGCTCCTCGTGGGCGAGGATCTTGCCCGACACCGTGCGATAGCGGCCTTCGAAGCGGTCGGCGATGACGATGATGCCGTCACCGCCGGCACCCTGGGCCGGTTTGATCACGAAATCGTTGCGCCCGCCGATGATCGCGTCGAGCTTGTCGATTTCCTTCTCCGTGGAAATCACGCCATACAGCTCCGGCACATGAATGCCGGCGGCGATCGCGCGTTCCTTGGTGATGATCTTGTCATCGACGATCGGGTACAGGCTGCGCTTGTTGTACTTGAGCACGTAGTCGGCGTTACGCCGATTGATGCCCATGATGCCCCGCGCCTCCAGAGCCTTCCAGGTCTTCCAGAAACCGAACATCAGGCGTCAGCCTTCTTCAGGAAAGCCTTGAAACGCACCAGTTCGGTCAGGCGGTAGCCGCGATAGCGACCCATCGCCAGCATGAAGCCGACCAGAATCAGCAGGATCGCCGGGAAGGTGAACACGAAGTACACCAGCTCCGGCACGGTCATGATCAGGTGCGCCAGCGAGGCGGCGAACAGCGTGCCGATCGCCACTTTCATGGCATGGCTGGCACCGCGTTCTTCCCAGGTGATCGACAGGCGTTCGATGGTCATGGTCAGAATCACCATCGGGAACAGCGCCACCGACAGGCCGCGCTCCAGACCGAGCTTGTGGCTGAACAGGCTGATCGCCGCAATCAGCACCACCACGAAGGTCAGCACCACCGAGAGGCGCGGCAGCATTTGCAGCTTCAGGTGTTCCAGGTACGAGCGTAATGACAGACCCAGCGCGGTGATCACGGTAAACAGCAGGATGCCGAAGCCCAACTGCGTTTCGCGGAAGGCCAGGGCGATCAGTACCGGGGTGAACGTGCCGAGGGTCTGCAGGCCGATCAGGTTGCGCAGGATCAGGATCACCAGCACGCCGATCGGGATCATCACCATGATCATGAAGGTCTGCTGGGTCTGCAGCGGCAGGCCGTACAGCGAGTATTCAAGGAAGTTGGCGTCGGTGTTTTCGTCGGTCAGCTTGGCCAGACGAATCGCGTTCATCTCGCTGTTGTTCAGGCTGAAGGTCACGTTGGCTTTCTTCGCGCCGTCGACGGTGATCAGGTTTTCATCGCCGGTCCACCACAGCAGGCGGTCGGTCGGCAGACCTTGCTCACCGGTTTCCGGGTTGAAGTACAGCCAGTCGTTGCCGTTGAAGCTGCGCAGCCACAGTTCCGGGGTTTGCGGTTGATCGGCGACGAGACGGATGGTGTGGACTTTTTCCACCGGCACGTGGGCGATGGACAGCAGCAGTTCGACGATCTTCGCCTTGTGCGGCGTCGACGGGTCGCCGGCCAGCAGCAGTTTGACGTTGTCGTCGTTGGCGTTGTTGACGCGTTTGATCGCCTCGCCGATGAAGGTTTCGACGTCGGCCGAGTGCTGGCGGATCGGCGCGAGCAGGGCTTCGGCGGCGATTTTTTCCGGGCCTTCAATGGCGATGCTGTCGCGGAAGGTCGGGCCTTTGATCTTGGATTTTTCTGCGGTGTAGCGTTTGGTCAGCACCAGACGGTAATAAAGGGTCTGGTTGCCCTTGGCCCGGCGCGCCGACCAGGTGACCTTGCGGTTGCCGTCGACGCGGTTCACGGCAACGCCGTAGTTATTGGAGATGAAGCTTTCGTTGAGGCTGACGTAGTCGCGGCTCAGGGGCGGCACGAACATCTGGATCTTCACCGGATCCTTGGTGCTGGCGACGAACTCGACCTTGGCGTCGATATTCCACAGGTCGTCGGTGGCGTCCTCGGTCACCGGGATGCCGAGCACGAAAATCTGATAGGCCGTAACCGAAACGCCCAGGAGCACCAGAATGGTGATCAGGATTTTCAGGTGGAAGGTTAGAGAACGCATGGAAATTACTCGGCGGTATGAGCGGCGATGGTGCAGGCGGGTTTGCCGGCAGCGTATTTAAGACTGGGGTCGACCAGCGCGTCGAAGCGTTTCAGGGCTTCGGAGCCGATCAAAAGCGGATATTGGAACGCACTACGGTCGGTCAGGTTCACTTCGATGCTGCGCAGCGCCGAACCCATGCAGATGTCCAGCTCGATCACCGGCCGGGCCGTGTACTTCTTGCCTTCTTCCGGGTCGTAGTCGCCGGCGCGGCGCTTGATCTTGCTGACCCGGGCCAGCGGGCGCTCGATCGGGTGCGAGTGCGCGGCGTCGATCGCCAGATAGAAGCGCACCCACGACTCGCCATTGCGTTTGAAGCGTTTGATGTCGCGGGCACTCAGCGAGGCGGTTTTGGCGCCGGTGTCGAGTTTGGCCGCGACTTCCAGATTGATGCCATCAAGCGATGCATATTCGTTGAGGCCGTACACGGTTTTTTCCCCCGCGGCAGCCAGGCCGGGCAGGCAAAACAGAGCAAAAAATGTGGGGAAGGGCTTGAGTCTCATAAATCCTGTTGCGCAGCGTTCCGTTCTCGGTTCAGGTTCCTGGCAATGACTGCGCAATCCCCTTCGTGTGCCTATCAGCTTTTTATGACAAGCCGTACAAAAGGCCAGCAAATGCGGGCGGCATTCTAGCACGGTGGGTTTATGGCGCCAGCGCTTGGGCGGGTCTATAACCCTTGGGGATTCCTGTGGGAGCGAGCCTGCTCGCGAAAGCGTAGTGTCAGTCAGCATCTGCTTGGGATGACGCACCGCCTTCGCGAGCAGGCTCGCTCCCACAGGGATTAATCGACCAATGGAAGATTGCCTGCGGTTATTAGACGATTGTCGACAATACCCATTTACCCTTTGACTGATGCGGTCTAATTGGCTAGGTTTTGCCGCATTGGATTTAAAGGTGTCGACAATATGCTGGATCAACTCGATCCCCCGGTCATCAGCGGCGACGATTCCGAAACACTCTCGGAAAACGTCTTCCGGCGCATCCAGGCGGCCATCGTCAAAGGCGAGATCGCCCCGGGCAGCAAGATCTCCGAGCCGGAACTGGCGCGCACCTACGGCATCAGTCGCGGGCCGCTGCGCGAAGCCATTCATCGGCTCGAAGGCCAGCGTCTGCTGGTGCGCGTACCGCATGTCGGCGCGCGGGTGGTATCGCTCAGCCATGCCGAATTGCTCGAACTCTACGAAATCCGCGAATCCCTCGAAGGCATGGCCTGCCGTCTGGCGGCCGAACGCATGAGCGTCGAAGAAATCGACGAACTGCGCCGGGTGCTGGAAACCCATGAGCGCGACGCGGCGTTTCAGGCCGGCGTCGGCTATTACCAGCAGGAAGGCGATTTCGACTTTCACTACCGGATCATCCAGGGCAGCGGCAACCGCACCCTGACCCAGATGCTCTGCGGCGAGCTCTATCAACTGGTGCGCATGTACCGCATCCAGTTTTCCACCACGCCGAACCGGCCGCGCCAGGCCTTCGCCGAACACCACCGGATTCTCGACGCCATCGCCGACCGTGACGGTGAACTCGCGGAATTGTTGATGCGCCGCCACATCGGCGCCTCGAAACGCAACATCGCCCGTCATTACCAGGACGGCGCCGACAATAAGACAGCCACTGAACGAGGTGAGTCATGAGTTCCAAGCAGAACACTCCAGGCCAGCGTTTCCGCGATGCGGTCGCCAGCGAGCATCCATTGCAGGTGGTCGGCGCGATCAACGCCAACCACGCGCTGTTGGCCAAGCGTGCCGGTTTCAAGGCGATCTACCTGTCCGGTGGCGGGGTGGCCGCAGGTTCGCTCGGTGTGCCGGACCTGGGCATCACCGGCCTGGATGACGTGCTGACCGACGTGCGCCGCATCACCGACGTCTGCGACCTGCCGCTGCTGGTGGACGTGGACACCGGTTTCGGTTCGTCGGCGTTCAACGTGGCGCGCACCGTGAAGTCGATGATCAAGTTCGGCGCGGCGGCGATCCACATCGAGGACCAGGTGGGCGCCAAGCGTTGCGGCCACCGTCCGAACAAGGAAATCGTCAGCCAGCAGGAAATGGTCGACCGCATCAAAGCCGCCGTCGATGCCCGCACCGATGACAGCTTCGTGATCATGGCGCGCACCGATGCCCTGGCCGTCGAAGGTCTGGAATCGGCCCTGGATCGCGCCGCCGCGTGCATCGAGGCCGGCGCCGACATGATCTTCCCGGAAGCCATCACCGAGCTGGAGATGTACAAGCTGTTCGCCAACCGCGTGAAAGCGCCGATTCTGGCCAACATCACCGAGTTCGGCTCGACGCCGCTGTACACCACCGAGCAACTGGCCGGCGCCGACGTGTCGCTGGTGCTATACCCGCTGTCGGCGTTCCGCGCGATGAACAAGGCTGCGGAAAACGTTTACACCGCGATCCGCCGCGACGGCACGCAACAGAACGTCATCGACACCATGCAGACGCGCATGGAGCTTTACGACCGCATCGATTACCACACCTTCGAGCAGAAGCTCGATGCGTTGTTTGCCGCTAAAAAATGAAGATCAAAAGATCGCAGCCTTCGGCAGCTCCTACAGGAACGCGGTCGATGCAGGAGCTGCCGAAGGCTGCGATCTTTTGCCAACAACACCGTAATTGCAGATTCCCTAACAAATTCAAGATTGGAGACAGCAATGGCCGAAGCAAAAGTACTCAGTGGCGCCGGGCTCCGGGGCCAGGTTGCCGGGCAAACCGCACTGTCCACCGTGGGCCAGGCCGGTGCCGGGCTGACCTATCGCGGCTACGACGTGCGTGAACTGGCGGCAGACGCGCAGTTCGAAGAAGTCGCTTACCTGCTGTTGTACGGTGAGTTGCCGACCCAGGCGCAACTCGACGCCTACCAGCAAAAGCTGAGCAAGCTGCGCGATTTGCCGCAAGCGCTGAAAGAAGTGCTCGAACGCATCCCTGCCGATGCGCACCCGATGGACGTGATGCGCACCGGTTGCTCGTTCCTCGGCAACCTTGAGCCGGAGAAAGACTTCTCCGAACAGCGCGACAAGACCGACCGCCTGCTGGCCGCGTTCCCGGCGATCATGTGCTACTGGTATCGCTTCAGCCACGACGGCAAACGCATCAACTGCGTCAGCGACGAGCCGAGCATCGGCGGCCACTTCCTGCACCTGCTGCACGACAAGAAGCCGAGCGAACTGCATGTCAAAGTGATGAACGTCTCGCTGATCCTCTACGCCGAGCACGAATTCAATGCCTCGACCTTCACCGCTCGCGTTTGCGCGTCGACCCTGTCCGACCTGTATTCCTGCGTCACGGCGGCCATCGGTTCGCTGCGTGGCCCGCTGCACGGCGGTGCCAACGAAGCGGCGATGGAAATGATCGAGCGCTTCTCGTCGCCGGAAGAGGCGATCGAGGGCACCCTCGGCATGCTTGAGCGCAAGGACAAGATCATGGGCTTCGGCCACGCGATCTATAAGGACAGCGATCCGCGCAACGAGGTGATCAAGGGCTGGTCGAAAAAACTCGCTGACGAAGTCGGGGACAAGGTGTTGTTCGCGGTCTCCGAAGCCATCGACAAGACCATGTGGGAGCAGAAGAAACTGTTCCCCAACGCCGACTTCTACCATGCCTCGGCGTACCACTTCATGGGCATCCCGACCAAGCTGTTCACGCCGATCTTTGTCTGCTCGCGCCTGACCGGTTGGGCCGCGCACGTGTTCGAACAGCGCGCCAACAACCGCATCATCCGTCCGAGCGCCGAGTACATCGGCGTTGAACAGCGCAAGTTCGTGCCAATCGAACGTCGCTGAATGGTGACCTGACCCCGACCTTGAGCCACACCGAAAACCCTGTAGGAGCTGCCGAAGGCTGCGATCTTTTGATTTTGAGTTTTAGAAGCAAGATCAAAGGATCGCAGCCTTCGGCAGCTCCTACAGGGGATCGGGGTCGGTTCAGGGTTGGTGTCAGCCCCCACCCTTTGAAACTACCGTGACCCGAGTCCTGACCCGATGAACACAGCATTCCGCAAAAACCTGCCCGGCAGTTCCCTGGATTACTTCGACGTCCGTGCGGCGGTCGAGGCGATTCAGCCCGGCAGCTACGACACCCTGCCGTACACCTCCCGCGTGCTGGCGGAAAACCTCGTGCGTCGCTGCGACCCGGCCACGCTCACCGATTCGCTGAAACAACTGATCGAGCGCAAACGCGACCTCGACTTCCCGTGGTTCCCGGCGCGCGTGGTGTGCCACGATATTCTCGGCCAGACCGCACTGGTCGACCTCGCCGGCCTGCGTGATGCGATTGCCTTGCAGGGCGGCGACCCGGCGCAGGTCAACCCGGTGGTGCCGACGCAACTGATCGTCGATCACTCGCTGGCGGTGGAGGCGGGCGGTTTCGACAAGCAGGCGTTCGAGAAGAACCGTGCCATCGAAGACCGTCGCAACGAAGACCGTTTCCACTTCATCAACTGGACCAAAAAAGCCTTCAAAAACGTTGATGTGATCCCGCCGGGCAACGGCATCATGCACCAGATCAACCTGGAGAAAATGTCCCCGGTGATCCAGGTGCGTGACGGCGTGGCATTCCCCGACACCTGCGTCGGCACCGACAGCCACACCCCGCACGTCGATGCGCTGGGGGTGATCGCCATCGGCGTTGGCGGCCTCGAAGCCGAGAGCGTGATGCTCGGCCGCGCCTCGTGGATGCGCCTGCCGGAAAGCGTCGGCGTCGAACTGACCGGCAAGCTGCAACCGGGCATCACCGCCACCGACATGGTGCTGGCGCTGACCGAATACCTGCGCAAACAGAAAGTCGTCGGTGCCTGGCTGGAGTTCTTCGGTGAAGGCGCCTCGGCGCTGACCCTCGGCGACCGCGCGACCATCTCCAACATGGCCCCGGAATACGGCGCCACGGCGGCGATGTTCTACATCGACCAGCAGACCATCGACTACCTGAAACTCACCGGTCGCGAAGACCAGCAAGTGCAGCTCGTCGAGCAGTACGCCAGGCTCAACGGTCTGTGGGCCGACAGCCTGAAAGGCGCGCAATACGAGCGCGGCCTGACGTTCGACTTGTCGTCGGTGGTGCGCAACATGGCCGGCCCGAGCAACCCGCACGCTCGCGTAGCGGTGTCAGACCTGGCCGCCAAAGGCATCTCCGGACAGTGGGATGACGTGCCGGGGCAAATGCCCGACGGCGCGGTGATCATCGCGGCCATCACCAGTTGCACCAACACCAGCAACCCGCGCAACGTGATCGCCGCCGGCCTGTTGGCGCGCAATGCCAACAAACTCGGCCTGACCCGCAAACCGTGGGTGAAATCCTCGCTGGCGCCGGGCTCGAAAACCGTTGCGCTGTACCTCGATGAAGCCGGGCTCACCACTGAACTGGAACAACTCGGTTTCGGCGTCGTCGCGTTCGCCTGCACCACCTGCAACGGCATGTCCGGGGCACTCGATCCGGTGATCCAGCAAGAGATCATCGACCGCGATCTGTATGCCACCGCCGTGCTCTCCGGTAACCGCAACTTCGACGGCCGGATTCACCCGTACGCCAAGCAGGCGTTCCTCGCTTCGCCGCCGCTGGTGGTCGCGTACGCCATCGCCGGCACCATCCGTTTCGACATCGAAAAAGATGTGCTGGGTGTGGTCGACGGCAAGGAAATCCGCCTGAAAGACATCTGGCCGAGCGACGAAGAAATCGACGCCGTGGTGAAGTCGTCGGTCAAGCCGGAGCAGTTCCGTCAGGTCTACATTCCGATGTTCGCCATCCATGAAGACACCGGCCCGAAAGTCACGCCGCTGTACGACTGGCGCGAGATGAGCACCTACATCCGCCGTCCGCCGTACTGGGAAGGCGCGCTGGCCGGCGCTCGTCCGCTCAAGGGCATGCGCCCGCTGGCGGTACTGCCGGACAACATCACCACCGATCACCTGTCGCCCTCCAACGCGATCATGCTCGACAGCGCCGCCGGCGAATACCTGGCGAAAATGGGCCTGCCGGAAGAGGACTTCAACTCCTACGCGACCCACCGTGGCGACCACTTGACCGCGCAGCGTGCAACCTTCGCCAACCCGAAACTGTTCAACGAAATGGTTCAGGAAAACGGCAAGGTCAAGCAAGGCTCGCTGGCCCGCGTTGAGCCGGAAGGCAAGGTGATGCGCATGTGGGAAGCCATCGAAACCTACATGGAGCGCAAGCAGCCGCTGATCATCATCGCCGGCGCCGACTACGGTCAGGGTTCGTCCCGCGACTGGGCGGCCAAGGGCGTGCGTCTGGCGGGTGTCGAAGCGATCGTCGCCGAAGGTTTCGAGCGCATCCACCGCACCAACCTGGTGGGCATGGGCGTGTTGCCGCTGGAGTTCAAACCGGGCACCGACCGTCACACCCTGGCCATCGACGGCAGCGAGACCTACGACGTGATCGGCGCCCGCACACCGCGCGCCGACCTGACGCTGGTGATCCATCGCAAGAATGGCGAGCGCGTTGAAGTGCCGGTGACCTGCCGTCTGGATACCGCTGAAGAAGTGTCGATCTACGAGGCTGGTGGCGTGTTGCAGCGCTTTGCCCAGGACTTCCTCGAAGAGTCGGCGGTGGCCGTTTAAATCAACTGATGTGGGCATGGAGTTTCAAGCCCCATGCCTTCGGTAAGGAGCATCATGGCTCACGCACCACAAATAAAGATCCCCGCCACCTACATGCGCGGCGGCACCAGCAAAGGCGTGTTCTTCAGCCTCAAGGATCTGCCCGAAGCCGCGCAGGTTCCCGGCCCCGCCCGCGATGCCTTGCTGCTGCGGGTGATCGGCAGCCCCGACCCGTACGACAAGCAGATCGACGGCATGGGCGGCGCCACCTCGAGCACCAGCAAAACCGTGATCCTGTCGAAAAGCATCAAGGCCGATCACGACGTCGATTACCTGTTCGGTCAGGTGTCGATCGACAAGCCGTTCGTGGACTGGAGCGGCAACTGCGGCAACCTCTCGGCGGCGGTCGGCTCGTTCGCCATCAGCAACGGTCTGGTCGATGCCAGCCGCATTCCGCACAACGGTGTGGCGGTGGTGCGCGTGTGGCAAGCCAACATCGGCAAGACCATCATCGCCCACGTCCCCATCACCAACGGTGAGGTGCAGGAAACCGGTGACTTCGAACTCGACGGCGTGACCTTTCCGGCGGCCGAAGTGCAAGTCGAATTCATGGACCCGGCGGCGGAAGAAGAGGGCGGCGGTGGCTCGATGTTCCCCACCGGCAAGCTGATCGATCAGCTTGAGGTGCCGGGTGTCGGCACGTTCCAGGCGACCATGATCAATGCCGGGATCCCGACGATTTTCGTCAACGCCGAAGACATCGGCTACACCGGCACCGAGCTGCAAAGCGCGATCAACAGCGATCCGAAAGCGCTGCAGATGTTCGAAACCATCCGCGCCTACGGTGCGCTGCGCATGGGCCTGATCAGCCATCTGGATGAAGCGGCCAAGCGGCAGCACACACCGAAAGTCGCGTTCGTGGCCAAGCCTGCGGATTACGTTGCGTCCAGCGGCAAGGCGATTGCCGCCGGTGACGTCGACCTGCTGGTGCGTGCGCTGTCGATGGGCAAATTGCACCACGCGATGATGGGCACGGCAGCGGTGGCGATCGGCACGGCGGCGGCGATTTCCGGGACCTTGGTCAACCTTGCGGCGGGTGGTGTCGAGCGCAATGCCGTGCGCTTCGGTCATCCGTCCGGGACCCTGCGCGTCGGCGCCGAGGCCAGTCTGGAAAACGGTGAGTGGGTGGTGAAAAAAGCCATCATGAGCCGCAGTGCACGGGTGCTGATGGAAGGCTACGTGCGCGTGCCCGGCGACTCCTTCTGACCCAACACATAACCCCTCGTAGGAGCTGCCGAAGGCTGCGATCTTTTGATTTTGAAGATCAGGATCAAAAGATCGCAGCCTTCGGCAGCTCCTACAGGGAGTGCATTCAATAATAAAAAATTGCCAGCCTGAACCGAGGTCCCATCAACGAACCACTGCCAGAGTGAATCGAACATGAGCGCCAACGTCGACCTGAACAACCGCCCCGACTACGACCGTGTCCTGCAGGACATCGCCGATTACGTCCTCACTTTCAAAATCCAGTCTGCCGAAGCCCTCGATACCGCCCGCAACTGCCTGATGGATACGTTGGGCTGTGGCCTGCTGGCGTTGCGCTTTCCCGAATGCACCAAACACCTGGGCCCGCTCGTCGAAGGCACCGTGGTGCCGTTTGGCGCGCGGGTGCCCGGCACGTCGTATCGCCTCGACCCGGTAAAAGCCGCGTGGGACATCGGCTGCATCGTGCGCTGGCTCGATTACAACGACACCTGGCTCGCCGCCGAGTGGGGGCATCCGTCGGACAACCTTGGCGGGATTCTCGCGGTAGCCGATCACCTGTCGCAAAAGCGCCTGGCCAATGGTGAAGCGCCGCTGACGGTGCGCGATGTGCTCGAAGCGATGATCATGGCCCACGAGATTCAAGGCGTGATCGCGCTGGAAAACGCCTTCAATCGCGTCGGCCTCGATCATGTCCTGCTGGTGAAGGTGGCTTCGACTGCGGTCACCGCGAAACTGATGGGCGCCAGCCGCGAGCAACTGTTGTCGGCGTTGTCGCATGCTTTCGCCGACGGGCAGGCGCTGCGCACCTATCGCCATGCGCCGAATGCCGGGTCGCGCAAATCCTGGGCGGCGGGAGATGCGACCAGTCGTGGCGTGCGTCTGGCCGACATCGCCCTGCGCGGCGAAATGGGTATTCCCGGCGTGCTGACGGCCAGGCAATGGGGCTTCTACGATGTGTCGTTCAGCCACACCAACAACGATCTGGCGCTCAAGCCAGAGGGCAAGCGTGCCTTCAGTTTTTCGCGGCCCTACGGCAGTTATGTGATGGAAAACGTGCTGTTCAAGATCAGTTTCCCCGCCGAGTTCCACGCGCAAACCGCCTGCGAAGCGGCGGTCATCCTGCACCCGTTGGTGCGCAATCGGCTGCACGAGATTGACCGCATCGTCATCACCACCCACGAGTCGGCGATTCGCATCATTTCCAAGGTCGGGCCGCTGGCCAACGCCGCTGACCGCGACCACTGCATTCAGTACATGACCGCCGTACCGCTGGCGTTCGGTAATCTGGTGGCGGAGCAGTACGAGGATGATTTCCACGCCGCGCACCCGATCATCGATGTGCTGCGCGAGAAAATGGTCATCGTCGAAGACCCGCGTTTCACCCGCGAATACCTGGAGGCCGACAAACGCTCGATTGCCAACGCCGTGCAGGTGTTTTTCAAGGACGGTTCCAGCACCGAGAATGTGGTGGTCGAATACCCGATCGGCCATCGTCGGCGTCGTGCCGAAGGCATTCCTTTGCTCGAAGACAAGTTCAAGGCCAACCTGGCGACGCGCTTCACCGGCCAGCGCAGCCAGCAGATCTTCACCTTGTGCAAGGATCAGGCGCAGCTTGAAGCCACGCCGGTCCATCGCTTCGTCGACCTGTTGGTGATTTAGGCGCAGCGCCAGAGATGCCGAGGGCTACAGGCTGCCCTCGACATCCTCCAGGCTGAACGTTTCGGTGTGGTCGTCGTAGGAGAAAATCTCCGCGTAACGGCCCCAGGCGATCACCACTTCCAGGGTTTTCTCGACGAAGGCTTCGGTCAACGAGTCCTGCAGTTCCTGCTCGAAACGCACTCGCGGCGCACGGTGACCATTGCGCTCCAGCAGCACCTGACGGATGCGCGCCGCCAGCGGCACATGGCGAATCAGGTGCTCGGCGAACAGGGTTTTGCGTTCCTGGGTGCCGTAGTCAGCGAACAGTTTGCCGGCCTCGGTCAGGGTGATGTCGGCACCCTTGAGTTCGGCGAAACCTAGGTGCTCGATCATCTCGGCCACCGGAAACAGGTCATCGACTTCCAGCAAGCGCCGCTCGGCCACAGTGGGCAGACCGGCGTGGCCGTTGTAGGGTTCGGCGGCGATCGTTTCAATCAGGCCGGCCATCAGGTTGGTCGACACTTCCGGCAGCGGGCTGCTCATTTTCAGCTCGGGCTTGCCGGCACTGGCATCGGCGCTGCGGCGGTCGGTCATCTGCGCGTAAATGTCATCGACCATCTGCCGGAAAGTCGGATCCAGCCGATTGCGTGGGTGGGCGAACGGCACTTTGATTTCCGCCACCACCCGCCCGGGGTTGGACGACAACACCAGAATGCGGTCGCACATCAGCACCGCTTCTTCGATGTTGTGGGTGACGATCAGGATCGATTTGATCGGCAGTTGCTTGCCGCTCCACAGATCCAGCAGATCCGTGCGCAAGGTTTCAGCGGTCAGCACATCCAGCGCCGAGAACGGTTCGTCCATCAACAACAGAGTCGGGTTGACCACCAGTGCGCGGGCGAAGCCCACACGTTGGCGCATGCCCCCGGACAGCTCGCGCGGGTAGGCGTTTTCGAAGCCGTCGAGGCCGATCAGGTCGATCGCCGCCAAGGCGCGTTTGCGCGCGGCCTTGCGCTCGACCTGCAACGCTTGCAGGCCGGCCTCGACGTTTTCCAGCACCGTCAGCCACGGGAACAGCGCAAAAGTCTGGAACACCATCGCCACACCTTCGGCCGGGCCGTCGAGCGGTTTGCCGTTGTACAGGACTTCGCCCGACGAAGGTTCGATCAGCCCGGCGATGATCCGCAGCAAGGTCGACTTGCCCGAGCCGGAGCGGCCGAGCATGCCGACGATCTCGCCCTCGCGCAGGGTCAGATCGACGCCGCTGAGCACCTGCAGTTCTTCCTTGCCTTTGCCAAACACCCGGTTCACATCGCTGAGCGAATAGATTTCAGGGCTGGCGGCGGTTGGTTCGGTATAGGTATTCATCACAGCGAATCCCATCAATTGAGGCGGAGTTTGTTTTCGGCCACGGCGTACATCGGCCGCCAGACCAGGCGATTGAAGGCCACGACGAAGATCGCCATCACCACCACGCCCAAGGTGATTTTCGGAAAGTCCCCGGCGGCGGTGGTCTGGGCGATGTACGCCCCGAGGCCGTGGGCGACGACTTTGTCCTGCCCCCAGGAGACGAATTCGGAAACGATGCTGGCGTTCCACGCGCCGCCCGAAGCGGTAATGGCGCCGGTCACGTAGTAAGGGAAAATCCCCGGCAGCATGACCTTGCGCCACCACAACCAGCCGCGAATGCGGAAGTTGATCGCGGCTTCCTTGTAGTCATTGGGGAAGGCGCTGGCCCCGGCGATCACGTTGAACAGGATGTACCACTGCGTACCGAGCACGATCAGCGGGCTGAGCCAGATGTCCGGGTTCAACTGGTAGCGCAGGATGACGATGACGAACACCGGGAACAGCAGGTTCGCCGGGAATGCCGCAAGGAATTGCGCCAGTGGCTGGATCTTTTCCGCCAGCGCCGGGCGCAGGCCGATCATCACCCCCAGCGGCACCCAGATCAGCGAGGCGATGAAGATCAGCCCGGCCACCCGCAGCAGGGTGAAGCACCCCAGCAGCAATACGTGGCCAACCTCGCCGAGGGTCACTTCGGTGCCGACATACAGCACGATGTGGTACAGCGCGTAAGCGGTGAGCAGTGCGATCAGCGTGCCCCAGACCCCGTCGATCAGCTTCGACGTCGCCGGGTTGTCCGAGGCGATGGCCTGGCGCGCCGCACGCGGCAGGTTCAAGCGCATGTTGCCGAGCCGGCTGATGACGCGGCTGAACGGGCGCAGCAGGCGCTGGATCAAGCGGGTGCGCTGGATCAGGTTCAGCACCCACGACTCTGGCGCGGCGGTCTGCGAAGCCGTGTTCTCCATGCGGAACTTGTCGGCCCAGGCCACCAGCGGGCGGAACAGAAACTGGTCGTAGATCAGGATGACCACGATCATGGTCAGGATCACGTAACCCACCGCGTGCAGGTTCTGCTGCGCAATGGCCAAGGCCAGGTATGAACCGATTCCCGGCAGGGTGATGGTCTGGTCGCCGACGGTGATCGCTTCCGACGCCACCACGAAGAACCAGCCGCCGGACATGCTCATCATCATGTTCCAGATCAATCCGGGCATGGCGAACGGCACGTCGAGCTTCCAGAACTTCTGCCAGCCGGACAGTTGCAGGTTGGTCGACACCTCCACCAAGTCGCGCGGCAGCATGCGCAGCGACTGGTAGAAGCTGAAGGTCATGTTCCACGCCTGACTGGTGAAAATGGCAAAGATCGCGGCGAACTCGGCGCCCAGTACCCGGCCGGGAAACAGCAGCAGAAAGAACGTCACGGTGAACGAGATGTAACCCAGCACCGGCACCGATTGCAGGATGTCCAGCACCGGCACCAGCAGCTTTTCCGCGCGGCGGCTTTTGGCCGCCAATGTGCCGTAGAGCAGGGTGAAGATCAGTGCCGCGACCATCGCCGCGAGCATGCGCAAGGTGGTGCGCATCGCATACTCAGGCAGGTTGCCCGGGTCGAGGGAAATCACCTCGCTCTGCAAGGTGGTGATCGGCGCCCAGGTTTCCCGGGCGGTAATCGAGAAAAACAGCAGGAAGCCGACCACCAGCGGCAGGGCGATCAAATCCCAGCGATTGGGCAGCAGGCGTCTGGCCGTGGCCGGGATGTAGTGACGGAACACTTTCTTCATAAGCTGTGATTCCAGCGGTTTCCGAGTGGGGCGCGGCAGTCTGAGCGTAGCTTTTGTCTGCACGACCCACCGAGAATGAGCGGACGCTCGTTCTTCAGGTTCAAGTGGGAAGTGAATGTTGCAGGCCTGTTGAATTCGACAGGCCGGGAGGGCAGGCGCATCCGGGTGTTAACCCGGATGCGCTGCTTGCGCGGATTGTATTGTTTGAGATGTTACAAAGACGTAAAGAACGCGTCGGTTTTGGGTGAAGAAATTTTCATCCACGCAAGCTCGACCGTTCAGGCGAAACGCAGGATCACCCGACGATTGTGCTGGCTTTTCTTCTCGATTTTTTCGCAATAGACCTGGCCGATTTCCCGGGTGTTGAGCACGTGGGTGCCGCCACAGGGCTGCAGGTCGATGCCTGCCACCTCAATCACGCGCAGATCGCCCTGGATTGCCGGTGGCCGGTTGGTCTTGCTGCCGATCCGTTCCAGCGGCGCGGGGTATTGCGCGGCTGGCATGCTCAGGACGTTGACCGCGCACGCGCGCTCGATCAGCGCATTGAGGTCGCGGGTGATGCGGTCTTTGTCGAGGGTCATTTGCGGCAGATCGAAATCCAGCCGCCCCTTGTCGGCGCTGATGCTGCAACCGGTCACGGGTGCATCGATGAGCGCGCCCAGCAGGTGCAGGCAGGTGTGCATCTTCATATGCTGGTAACGCCGCTGCCAGTCGAGGCTGGCGTTGAGCAGCGTGCCGACGCCAAGGTGCGGCGGGCACTGCGCCACCTGGTGCCAGATGATCGACGGCAGCGCCGGGTCGCGCACGGTGCCGGTGACGTCGATCCGGGTACCGTCGGCCAGCGTGAAGTGCCCGCTGTCCCCCGGCTGCCCGCCGCCAGTGGGGTAGAACAGCGTGTGTTCGAGTACGACGGCCTGATCGACCACGCCGATCACTCGCGCGCTGAAATTGCGCCGGTAGGGTTCTGCGTTAAACAGGCTGAGGGTTTCCATGGTGTGTACCGACATTTGAACCTCCGATGTTCAAAGTTGAGTGTTGTGGGGGATTTCAACGCTTGAGTGGCAGCTTGGTGATCGCGAAACCGGCGAGCAGGATCGCTGAATACAGCATCAGCTCCCGTGATACCGGCGTGCCTTCGTACCAGGCGCCGATGAGCAGGGCGAATACCGGAAAAATGATGAACACGAACGACAGCAATACCGGGCTCAGGCGTTTGAGCAGGATGAAATACACGATGAAGCCGCCCACCGACGCCACCAGTCCGAGGTAGAGCAGGGCGCCCCAGGAGCGTGCGGTGATGTCCTTGAAGACCGGTGCTTCTACATTCAACCCGACAATAAATAACATCAGCCCGGCGATGCCGATCGGCAGGGTGTTGTAGGTGATCACGCTGATCGCGCTGCCGTGTTTCTTGGTCACCACGTAGCACAGCGCATGCAGGATCGCCGCACACAGAATCGCCAGCACACCGAGCCATTCGGCCTGATCCAGATGCAGGCCCTGGCTGCGAATGATCATGAACAGGCTGGCGAAACCGATGGCGATGCCGAGCAACTGTGTCGGGAGGATTTTCTCGCGCAGAAACAGCGCGGAAAAAATCAGGATGAACACCGGCATGCAACTGAACAGCAGCGCGGTCAGACCGGACGAAACATGCAGTTCGCCGTAGTTGAGCAAGTAGTACGGCAGGCTGAAATACGACAGCGTGACGAACACGAAAAACCAGTGACTCTGCCGCGGGAACAGCAGCGGCGCCTTGCGCAACACGGCGAAGCTGAGGAACAGCGGGAAGGCAATCAGAAAGCGCAGCCCCGCAGCCGTCAGCGGCGGCACGCTTTCCACGGCAATCTTGATCCCCAGCCAGGTGGTGCCCCAACTCAGACAGACGATCAGAAACAGCGTGCAGGTGAGCAAACCGGCGAGCCAGGGCTTGCTGGCGCTTAACGGGGCGCTGATGGCAGTCGACATGCTTGTACTCCGCAGCAGAGGAATTGACCTCGTCAGTGAAAAGGACTATCCCTGATTGCACCTGTTTTCAGCACGCTATTCGGGGCGACAATGACTGTCAAAGTAAGTATTGCCATGGTGTCAATCCTGCGTGACGGCCTCGCCAATGGCGTCGGCGTGAAGTACAAACGCCTGGCGGATGCGGTGGAAAAAGCGATTGCCGAAGGGGTGATCGCTGCCGGCGCGAAGTTGCCGCCGCACCGGTTATTGGCCGACAGCCTCGGCGTTACCATCGGCACCGTCAGTCGTGCCTATGGCGAATTGGAACGGGTCGGTCTGGTCGTCGCGCGTGTAGGAGACGGCACTTTCGTGCGTCAGCGCGGGATGGAACGAACGCGGGACAAGGGCTTTCGCAATGTCAGCGAAGAGCCGCGGGCTTGCTTCGACATGAGTCGGAATCAGCCGATTCCCGGGCAGGAAAGCGCTTTCATGAGTCTGACCCTACAGACCCTGGCCCACGATTCGCACAGCCTGCAGCAGTTGACCGGCTACACCGCCGAAACCGGCTTGCCCCGGCACCGACAGGCGGGCGCTTACTGGCTGAGCCATGGGGCATTTCAGGCGGATGCCGATCAGGTGTTGTGCGTCAACGGTGGTCAGCACGGGCTGCTGTGCGCATTGATGGGCTTGCTCAAGGCGGGTGACACGGTGGTCACCGAGCATCTTTCCTACCCGGGTTTGATCAGCGTCGCCCGCCAACTCGGGATCAAACTGATCGGTGTCGCAATGGATGCCGAAGGCCTGTTGCCGTCGGCACTGGAGGAGGTCTGCCGGCAGCATCGGGTGTCGGCATTGTATTGCACACCCACGATCCAGAATCCTACGGCGGCGGTGATGTCGGTACCACGGCGCGAAGCCATTGCCGACATCTGCCGGCAACACAATCTGCTGATCTTCGAGGACGAGGCGCATGCGCTGCTGGATCGCCAGCGACCGCTGCCCCTGAGCGCGTTTGCGCCGGAGCGGGCGGTGCTGATCGGCAGTTTGAGCAAAGCGGTGTCAGCCGGGCTGCGTGTCGGTTACCTGCACGCGCCGCACGCGTTACTCGGGCGTTTGAGTTCAGCCATTCGCGGGACGTGCTGGATGGCCAATCCGTTGGCAATGGAGGTGGCGTGCCGCTGGATCGAAAGCGGCATTGCCACACAACTGCTCAACGAGCAAATCAGTGAAATTGGCCGGCGCAAGGCCCTGGTCAGCGCGACGTTGCAAGACCTGGCGTACAGGACGCACGTCAACAGCCCGCATTTCTGGATCGAAGTACCCGAGCTATGGCGCGCGTCGCAGATTGCTGCGGAACTGAAGGAGAACAACTACCTGGTGTCCACCGCCGAAGCCTTTGCGGTCGGGCATGCGGCGGTGCCGCAGTTCATTCGGGCGAGTGTGTGCAACTCGGTGGGGGATGACCGGTTATTGCTGGGCGGGTTTGAAGCGTTGGCCAGGGCATTAACAGAGACCGTGTGATCGTTCATCGCGGGCACACCCGCGATGGCGCCAGATCAGCCTCCACAAATCTACTTGAACCGCCGCTCCACACCTTTCTCCACCAGAATCTTCGCCGAAATCTCTTCCACCGAAAAATGCGTGGAGTTGATGTGAGGAATGTTCTCGCGGCGGAACAGGTTTTCCACTTCGCGCACTTCGAATTCGCACTGGGCGTAGCTCGAGTAGCGGCTGTTGGGCTTGCGCTCGTTGCGGATCGCGGTGAGGCGGTCCGGGTCGATGGTCAGGCCGAACAGTTTGTGCTGATGGGCGCGCAGGGCGGTCGGCAGGGTCAGGCGCTCCATGTCGTCTTCGGTCAGCGGGTAGTTGGCCGCGCGGATGCCGAATTGCATCGCCATGTACAGACACGTCGGCGTCTTACCACAACGCGACACGCCCACTAGTATCAGGTCGGCCTTGTCGTAATAGTGGGTGCGCGCGCCGTCGTCGTTGTCGAGGGCGAAGTTCACCGCCTCGATGCGCTCCATGTAATTGGAGTTGTGCCCGATCGAATGCGACTTGCCGACGGTGTAGGAAGAATGCTCGGTCAGTTCTTGTTCGAGCGGCGCCAGGAAGGTCGAGAAAATGTCGATCATGAAACCATTGGAGGTCGCGAGAATCTCACGGATGTCCTGATTGACGATGGTGTCGAAGATGATCGGGCGCAAGCCGTCGGTTTCAGCGGCTTTGTTGATTTGTTGTACCATGGCCCGCGCTTTGTCCACGTTGTCGATATACGGCCGCGTGAGCTTGGTGAAGGTAATGTTTTCGAACTGCGCCAGAAGGCTTTGACCCAGGGTTTCGGCGGTAATGCCGGTGCCATCGGAGATAAAGAAAGCAGATCGTTTCATTTGCACCTTGGGCCTTAAGCTAATGAGCATTCTTGGATATGATAGGCGCGATTTGCCGGCCGCCATTGGCCCGCATTCTCACTTATTTTCCAGGTCCAGGCCATACAGCCGGCCAACGCTCCCCCGAGCTGCCGGTTTCTGAGCTTTTCCAACACAGTTAGTGGAGAGATCACCTTGGTAGAGTACGTAGTTTCCCTCGATAAGCTCGGCAAACACGATGTTGAGCATGTGGGGGGCAAGAACGCATCCCTGGGCGAGATGATCAGCAACCTGGCGGGTGCCGGTGTGTCGGTCCCCGGCGGCTTTGCCACCACCGCGCAGGCCTATCGCGACTTTCTCGAACTGAGCGGCCTCAACGATCAGATCCACAAGGCTCTCGACGCCCTGGACGTCGACGACGTCAATGCGCTGGCCAAGACTGGCGCGCAGATCCGTCAATGGATCATGGACGCCGAATTCCCTGAAAAACTCAATGCCGAGATCCGCACCGCGTTCGCCGCGTTGTCGGCCGGTAATCCTGACGTGGCCGTGGCCGTGCGTTCCTCGGCAACCGCCGAAGACTTGCCGGACGCATCGTTTGCCGGCCAGCAGGAAACCTTCCTGAACATCCGTGGTGTGGAAAACGTTATCCGCGCCGCCAAAGAGGTGTTCGCCTCGCTGTTCAACGACCGTGCGATTTCCTACCGCGTGCACCAGGGCTTCGACCACAAACTGGTCGCCCTGTCGGCAGGCGTGCAGCGCATGGTGCGTTCGGAAACCGGCACCGCCGGCGTGATGTTCACCCTCGATACCGAATCCGGTTTCCGTGACGTGGTGTTCATCACCGGCGCCTACGGCCTGGGCGAAACCGTCGTACAAGGCGCGGTGAACCCCGACGAATTCTACGTACACAAAGGCACCCTGGAGGCTGGTCGCCCGGCGATCCTGCGGCGCAACCTCGGCAGCAAAGCGATCAAGATGATCTACGGCGACGAGGCCAAGGCCGGTCGTTCCGTGAAGACTGTCGATGTCGACAAGGCTGAACGCGCGCGCTTCTGCCTGACCGACGCCGAAGTCAGCGAACTGGCCAAGCAGGCGATGATCATCGAGAAGCACTATGGCTGCCCGATGGACATTGAATGGGCCAAGGACGGTGACGACGGCAAGCTGTACATCGTGCAAGCGCGTCCGGAAACCGTGAAAAGCCGTACCCAGGTCAACGTCATGGAACGTTACCTGTTGAAAGAAACCGGCACTGTGCTGGTGGAAGGTCGTGCCATTGGCCAGCGCATCGGCGCCGGTAAAGTGCGGATCATCAAGGACGTCTCGGAAATGGACAAAGTCCAGGCCGGCGACGTATTGGTCTCCGACATGACCGACCCGGACTGGGAACCGGTCATGAAGCGCGCCAGCGCCATCGTCACCAACCGTGGCGGCCGTACCTGCCACGCGGCGATCATCGCCCGTGAACTGGGGATTCCGGCGGTGGTGGGTTGCGGCAACGCCACTCAGCTGCTGAAGGATGGCCAGGGTGTGACCGTGTCCTGCGCCGAAGGCGATACCGGTTACATTTTCGAAGGCGAGCTGGGCTTCGACGTCAAGAAAAACTCCGTGGACGCCATGCCGGAGCTGCCGTTCAAGATCATGATGAACGTCGGCAACCCGGACCGTGCCTTCGACTTCGCACAGCTGCCAAACGCCGGTGTGGGCCTGGCCCGTCTGGAGTTCATCATCAACCGCATGATCGGCGTGCACCCCAAGGCACTGCTGAACTACGACGGCCTGCCGCAGGAAATCAAGGACAGCGTCGACAAGCGCATCGCCGGTTACGACGATCCGGTCGGCTTCTACGTCGAAAAACTGGTTGAAGGCATCAGCACCCTCGCTGCTGCGTTCTGGCCGAAGAAGGTCATCGTGCGGCTGTCGGACTTCAAGTCCAACGAGTACGCCAACCTGATCGGCGGCAAGCTGTACGAGCCGGAAGAAGAAAACCCGATGCTGGGCTTCCGTGGCGCTTCGCGTTACATCAGCGAATCGTTCCGTGACTGCTTCGAACTCGAATGCCGCGCGCTGAAGCGCGTACGCAACGAGATGGGCCTGACCAACGTCGAAATCATGGTGCCGTTCGTCCGTACCCTCGGCGAAGCCAGCCAAGTGGTCGACCTGCTCGCCGAAAACGGCCTGGCCCGTGGCGACAACGGTCTGCGCGTGATCATGATGTGCGAGCTGCCGTCCAACGCGATTCTCGCTGAAGAGTTCCTCGAATTCTTCGACGGCTTCTCGATCGGTTCCAACGACCTGACCCAGCTGACACTGGGCCTGGACCGTGACTCCGGGATCATCGCGCACCTGTTCGACGAGCGTAATCCGGCGGTGAAGAAGCTGCTGGCGAACGCGATTGCCGCGTGCAACAAGGCCGGCAAGTACATCGGCATCTGCGGTCAGGGCCCTTCGGACCACCCGGACCTGGCCAAATGGCTGATGGAGCAGGGCATCGAAAGCGTGTCGCTGAACCCCGACTCCGTATTGGAAACCTGGTTCTTCCTCGCGGAAGGTCAGGCACCGGCCTGATAAGTATGTGAACGGCCCGCTCCCGCAGGGGAGCGGGGCCTTGAGATTGAGTAGGGCGGGCTCCTGTAGATGCCGCCCTTTTTTGTGCAAGAGCATTATGCAAAGCAGCAGCAACCTATTTCCTGTCGCCCTGATCAGCGCCGAACGACGCGGTGATCTGAGCGAAGACGTCTATCGTTTGAAACCCGGCAACAGCCCGGACTGGTCCGTGGAGATCGCCGTGACCCGCTTGGGCATGGCCGACGAGCCAGCCTCCCGTGGCGTGCCGGTGATTCTGCTGCACGGCAGTTTTTCCAATCGACGCTTCTGGTTTTCCCCCAAAGGCCTGGGTTTGGGCGCCTACCTGACGCGCCTGGGCTTCGATGTGTGGATCCCGGAAATGCGCGGCCACGGCCTGTCGCAGCGCAACGAAGACTATCGGCGCAATCGCGTGGCCGACTACGCCCGTTACGATCTGCCGGCGATTGCCGCGTTCGTGCGCGAGCAGAGCGGGCAGGTGCCGCACTGGATCGGCCATTCGCTGGGCGGCATCACCCTGGCGGCGGCGCTGGGCGGCGAATACCTCGGCGAGCCGGCGGTGGCCTCGGCGGCGTTTTTCGGCACCCAGGTCAGTCGCACGTATTGGCCGCTGAAGATCCCGCCGGTGGAGTGGAGCGGGCGCTTCATTCTCAAGCGTTTCGCGCAATTGTCCGGCTCACGCCTCAAGCGCGGTCCGGAAGACGAGCCGATCGGGCTGGCGCTGGAAAGCATGCGCTGGTACGGCCTGTTCGGGCGTTTTGGCGACAAGGACAAGGATTGGTGGGCCGGTCTCGCCGAGGTGCAGGTGCCGGTTCTGGCCGTAACGGCGGTGGGGGATCATCAGGATCCGGCGTGGGCCTGTCGCAAACTGTTCGAACAGATCGGTTCCGAGCACAAACAGTTCGTCAATCTGGGGCGCGAACAGGGCTTCAGCGACAACTTCGGGCATGTCGAGATGCTGGTGAGCAAGGCAGCGCAAGCCGAGGTCTGGCCGCTGGTGGCGCGCTGGCTGCAGGATCAGCACACACCATTGCTGGGCGAAAAGCCGGATCTGGCCGCCGCGGTCTGAGTCGAAGGCTCTGAAAAGGGCATTTCGTTCGGATCGGCTTGCGGCTAAGATATGACGCATTGTGCAATTCTGGTCATATTTGGTGGCTGTTTAGCTATTACGTTTCAGCGTTTGTTCAGGTTCGTTCAGCGACCATTGCATGAACTAAGGTAAACAGCGACCGCCGGGACTCGTTACAAAAGAGTGCGACATCCTTGATCGTCTTCCTTGTTACAGGAGTTTTTCGATGAACCATTACCTCACGCCTGACCTGTGCGACGCCTATCCGGAGCTGGTGCAGGTGCTGGAACCGATGTTCAGCAATTTCGGCGGCCGTGATTCCTTCGGCGGCGAAATCGTGACCGTCAAATGCTTCGAAGACAACTCGCTGGTCAAGGAACAGGCCGAGCTCAAGGGCAACGGCAAGGTGCTGGTGGTCGATGGCGGCGGTTCGCTGCGTCGCGCGCTGCTGGGCGACATGATCGCCGAGAAAGCCGCGAAAAACGGCTGGGAAGGGATGGTCATCTACGGTTGCATCCGTGATGTCGACGTCATTGCCCAGACCGATCTCGGCGTGCAGGCGCTGGCCAGCCATCCGATGAAGACCGAAAAGCGCGGCATCGGCGACCTCAACGTGCCAGTGACTTTCGCCGGTGTGACGTTCCACCCGGGCCACTACATTTATGCGGACAACAACGGCGTGATCGTTTCGCCAAGTCCGCTGCAGATGCCTGAATAAGTTTTCGATAAAGGGATGCGGATGTTCGAGGAAGAAAACGCGCAGTGGGGGCTGGTGCACGCCCTGGTACTGGACGGTAAAGGCGGTGCGCGTTCGATAGCCCGGACTGAGCTCGACGATCTGCAGCTGCAGGCGCATGAGAGCCTGTGGCTGCACTGGGATCGCAGTCACCCGCAAACCCAGACCTGGCTGCGCAAATCCAGCGGCCTGAATGAATTCGCCTGCGACCTGCTGCTCGAAGAAAATACCCGGCCGCGCCTGTTGCCATTGCCGGATGCCGAGCTCCTGCTGTTTCTGCGCGGGGTCAACCTCAATCCAGGTGCCGAGCCGGAAGACATGGTCTCGGTGCGGATTTTCGCCTCCGCCCAGCGCGTCATCTCGTTGCGTTTGCGTCCGCTGCGCGCCACCGATGAACTGTTGGCGCTGTTGAGTGAGGGCCAAGGCCCGAAAACTTCCTCGGAATTGATCCTCTATCTGGCGCAATTGCTCACCCACAAGGTGCAGGATCTGGTCACGTGCCTGTCGGAACTGGTCGATGAAGAGGAAGAAAAACTGGATGCCGACGAACGGTATACCCCCGAGCATGGCTCGATTTTGCACATCCGTCGCCGGGCGGCCGGACTGAAGCGTTTTCTGGCACCGCAGCGGGATATTTTCGGACAACTGACGCGGATAAAACTGCCGTGGTTTGTCGACGATGACGCCGACTACTGGAACGAATTGAACAACAGCCTGACCCGCTATCTCGAAGAGCTCGAATTGACCCGAGAGCGCATGGGGCTTGTGCTGGAGGCCGAAGACCGGCGTTTGAACGTGCGCATGAATCGCACGATGTACCGCTTCGGCATCATCACCTGCATCTTCCTGCCGATGAGTTTTCTCACCGGTCTGCTGGGTATCAACGTCGGCGGAATTCCGTTCTCGAGCAGCCCTTATGGTTTCCTGATTGCCTGCCTGACCGTGCTGGCGATGGCCTTCGGTCAGTGGTGGTTATTCCGCCGTTTGCGCTGGGTATGAAAATGCAACATGTGACCCGACCAAATCTGCCCGCGTCTTTCACAGACATCACGAGAGGTGCGTATGCACGATCCGTTTGAACAGTCTCTGCGCGACATGCTCAACGCCTCGCCGTCCAGCCGCGACGACGACGCTTGCTTGGGTCGCGTACTCAAAACCGCCAACCGCCAGGTCGGCGCCGGTGATCTGTTCAGCCTGCTGGGCCGCTGGCTGCCCGCGCTGATGATCGCCCTGAATAACGGATCGGCACACGTCTCGCCGGTTTCCCGTCTTCGTAAAACTACTGCACGCACTGCTGATAAGGCTGATTGAATATGGAACTTGATCTCTGGACTCAGAGCCTCGTCACTGCAATGACTGCGTTGTGGACCAAAGTCGCCAATTTCATCCCGAACCTGTTCGGCGCACTGGTCGTGCTGCTGTTGGGCTTCGTGGTGGCCAAGCTGCTCGATACCTTGCTCTCCAAGTTGCTCGCCAAGCTGGGCCTCGATCGCCTGATGGGCGGCACCGGGCTGACCAAGTTGATGTCGCGGGCCGGGCTGCAAGTGCCGATTTCGACTCTGATCGGCAAGATCGTCTATTGGTTCGTTCTGCTGATTTTCCTGGTTTCTGCAGCAGAGTCGCTTGGACTTGAGCGAGTTTCAGCTACGCTGGACATGCTGGCGCTGTATTTGCCGAAAGTTTTCGGTGCCGCGCTGGTGCTGCTGGTCGGTGTTTTGCTCGCACAACTGGCCAACGGCCTGGTGCGCGGGGCGGCGGAAGGCGTAGGACTGGACTACGCTTCGGGTTTGGGTCGCATTGCCCAGGGGCTGGTGATCATCATCAGCATCTCGGTCGCGATCAGCCAGCTTGAGGTCAAGACTGACCTGCTGAACCATGTGATTGTCATTGTATTGATTACCGTTGGTCTGGCGGTTGCGCTGGCAATGGGGTTGGGAAGCCGGGAAATTGCCGGTCAGATTCTTGCGGGAATCTATGTGCGTGAGTTGTATCAGGTTGGGCAACAAGTGCGTGTTGGTGAGGTCGAAGGCCAGATCGAGGAAATCGGCACGGTTAAAACCACATTGCTGACCGATGACGGTGAGCTAGTCTCACTCTCCAATCGGATCCTGCTGGAACAGCATGTGAGTAGCCGCTAACCCGGCAAACCCTGCTAATGTATGCCGCCGCGAAATGCCCTGAGAGGGTAGCGGCGGACATTGACCTGACTGTCGGCACGACTTGTTTTGAATAAAGCCCAAACGCTATCCACGCGCTATGACCCCCGTGAGCTCTCTGATGAGGAGCTGGTCGCGCGCTCGCATACCGAGCTGTTTCACGTAACGCGCGCCTATGAAGAGCTGATGCGCCGGTACCAGCGAACATTATTTAACGTTTGTGCGAGATATCTTGGGAACGATCGCGACGCAGACGATGTCTGTCAGGAAGTGATGCTGAAGGTGCTGTACGGCCTGAAGAACTTCGAGGGGAAATCGAAGTTCAAGACCTGGCTGTACAGCATCACTTACAACGAATGCATCACGCAGTATCGGAAGGAACGGCGAAAGCGTCGCTTGATGGACGCTTTGAGTCTGGACCCCCTGGAAGAAGCGTCGGAAGAAAAGGCGCCGAAACCCGAGGAAAAGGGCGGACTTGATCGCTGGCTGGTGTATGTGAACCCGATTGACCGTGAAATTCTGGTGCTACGATTTGTCGCAGAACTTGAGTTTCAGGAGATCGCAGACATCATGCACATGGGTTTGAGTGCGACAAAAATGCGGTACAAACGTGCTCTAGACAAATTACGTGAGAAATTTGCAGGCATTGCTGAAACTTAGTTCAGCGCAAATATCTCTTACGTGTAGGCAAGTTCTGATAGACTTGCCGCCGAGTTGTCCCCCGGTTTGCGGGACTGCTTCACAATCACCAGATGGGGATTTAACGGATGAAACTGAAAAACACCTTGGGCTTGGCCATTGGTTCTCTTATTGCCGCTACTTCGTTCGGCGCACTGGCACAAGGCCAAGGCGCAGTTGAAGGCGAGATCAACTACAAGAAGCAGTACAACGACAGCATTGATCATGTCGAAGACGGCTTCAACCCAGGCGCCAAAATCGGTTACTTCCTGACCGACGACGTCTCCGTCAACTTCGGCTGGGATCGTAACAACCACACCCGTTCGAACGACGGTACCGGTAGCCAAAAACTGCGCGGTGACAACTTCGGTCTGACCGCTCAATACCACTTCAACAACGCTGGCGACGCTCTGCGTCCATACGTTGAAGGTGGCGTTAAGCACGGCAACCTGACCAACGTAGCTGCTGACGGCCACACCGGTCGCGACCAGTCGACTTTCCTGACTGCTGGCGCTGGCGTTAAGTACTACTTCGCCGAAAACTTCTTCGCCCGTGCTGGCGTAGAAGCTGACTACAAACTGGACAACGGCCGTTGGGACTACGCTCCATCGGTTGGTCTGGGTGTGAACTTCGGTGGCGGCGGCAAGCCAGCTGCTGCTCCAGTTCCAGCACCAGCTGAAGTCTGCTCCGACAGCGACAACGATGGCGTTTGCGACAACGTTGACAAGTGCCCGGACACCCCAGCCAACGTAACTGTTGACGCTGATGGCTGCCCAGCAGTTGCTGAAGTTGTTCGTGTAGAGCTGGACGTGAAGTTCGACTTCGACAAGTCGGTCGTCAAGCCAAACAGCTACGCTGACATCAAGAACCTGGCTGACTTCATGAAGCAGTACCCAGCCACTCACACCACTGTTGAAGGTCACACTGACTCCGTCGGTCCTGACGCTTACAACCAGAAACTGTCTGAGCGTCGTGCAAACGCCGTTAAGCAAGTTCTGACCCAGCAGTACGGTGTTGAGTCGTCCCGCGTTCAGTCGATCGGCTACGGCGAATCCCGCCCAGTTGCTGACAACAAAACTGAAGCTGGTCGCGCTGTTAACCGTCGCGTAGAAGCGCAGGTTGAAGCTCAAGCTAAGTAATTAGCTCGCCGCTTTGAGAAAAGCCCGGCTCAGGCCGGGCTTTTCTTTGCCTGCGATTTGGTGAAACCGGGATTGTCAGGCCAATCGGTTGGCTGGCCAGTGAATCGAATCGACTTGGGTTGCAGCCGCTGCGACGGCGCCTATGACCAGAATCGCAGGGCTCTTGAGCTGGAAACCAAGGGCATCGTCTTCCATCGCTGTCAGATTGCTGCGGCATTCGCGCTGCTCCGGCAACGAGGCGTTCTCGATCATCGCCACCGGCGTATCCGCCGCCATGCCGCCCGCCAGCAGTTGCTCGCGAATCTCACCGAGCTTCGCCACCCCCATGTAAATCACCAGCGTCGTCCCGCCTTGCGCTAGCGCCCGCCAGTTCAACTGGCTGTCGTCCTGTGTGTGGGCCGTGACCAGCGTCACGCCCCGGGCCACGCCGCGCAAAGTCAGCGGAATATCACACTGGGTCGCGCCGGCCAGTCCGGCGGTGATGCCATTGACTAGCTCCACCTCGACCCCGCGCTCGCGCAACCACTGAGCTTCCTCACCCCCACGCCCGAAAATGCACGGATCGCCGCCCTTGAGCCGCACTACGCATTTGCCCTGACGGGCATAACGCAGCATCAGCCGATGGATGAACGCCTGGGGCGTCGAGCGGCAGCCGCCGCGTTTGCCGACCGCGATAATCCGCGCAGCAGGGCAGTGCTCAAGTACCGCCTCATTGACCAGATCGTCGATCAGCACCACCTCGGCCTCGCGCAAGGCACGCGCCGCTTTGAGCGTCAGCAATTCAGGATCACCGGGGCCCGCGCCCACCAGCCAGACTTTCGCGTTCATGGTGTTTTCCTCTTCAGATGACGGCGACCGGACGCACTTCGGCGGTCAGCAAACGCTTGATTTCCGGGACGCAGGAACCGCATTGCGTGCCGCACCCCAACTTGTTTTTCAAACCCTGCAGATCCAGACCTTCACGGATACCGGCGCAGACCGCGCTGTGGCTGACGTTCTTGCAGTTGCACAAGGTTTTGTCCGCCACAACCTGCGCGCTGGCATTGCCCGGCGGTGCACTCATCGGTGCCAGCAGCCAGCGCCGCAGTTGTTCGTCGGCACGACCCTCCAGCCACAGGCCTTGCAACCAGTGCTGAGCGAGGGTTTCGCCGGCCAGGCGGATCGCGGTGATTCGCCCGTTTTCGATGCGCACCCGTTTACCGATGGCGCGGCGAGGATCGTCATAAGCCAGCACCGGCCCGTCGATCAGGGCCAGGCACTGGTCGATTTCACGCAGTAATTGCGGTTCTGGTGCCACTGCGCTGGCTGCGCGTATCAGCAGCGCAGGCCGTTCACGTCCGACAAGGCTGAGACTTGCGTAGGAAAACGCCTCACAGAGCGGTCGAAGCGCCTCGAAATGCCGTTGAACATCGCCCTCGATCAGTGCGAACAGTTGCCATGGCAAATTCACCGGCTCCAGCCGCACACCGCTATGCTTGAGTTCCGGCTGTTTCGACAAAGGATCGAAGGCGGGCAGGGTCAGGCTGTTCACACCGCCCTTGAGGAAACGATCACCCCAGTGCATCGGCAGGAACGCCTGGCCCGGACGCACGCTGTCATCGCTGGCGACCGCCACAATCACCGCGCCCCGACGACTTTTCAGATTCACCAGATCCCCCGGCTGCAAGCGGTGACGGCGCAATTCGTCCGGATGCAGGCTCAACACGGCTTCGCTGACATGACCGAATAACTGCGCCGCCGTGCCGGTGCGGCTCATGCCGTGCCATTGATCACGCAGGCGGCCGGTGATCAGGGTCAGGGGAAAACGTGCGTCGCGTTGTTCCTTGGCGGCGCGATAGGGATCGGCAACGAACTGCGCGCGCCCGTTCGCTGTAGGAAAGATCCCGTCGCCATACAGTCGGGCTGTGCCTTGGCGAGCGCCAGCGGGGAAGGGCCATTGCTGTGGTCCCAGCTCATCAATCAACCCATGGCTGACCCCGGACAAATCCAGATCGCGTCCTCGGGTCAGTTGTTTGTACTCGTCAAAAAGCTGCGCCGGTTGTTCGAACGCAAACAGCCCCGGCTGCTGCGGGCGCAGACGCTTCTCCAGGCGTTGTGCGAAATCTACGGTGATCGCCCAGTCCGGTCGTGCCTCACCCGGTGCGGCAATGGCCTGGCGGACGTGGGAAATCCGCCGTTCGGAGTTGGTCACCGAACCTTCCTTCTCGCCCCAACTGGCCGCCGGCAACAGCAGATCGGCAAACGCTGCGGTTTCGGTGGTGCGAAACGCCTCCTGCAACACCACGAACGGACAAGTCTCCAGCGCGGCGCGCACGGCGTTCTGATCCGGCATCGATTGTGCGGGGTTGGTGCAGGCAATCCACAACGCCTTGATCTTGCCGCTGCGCACCTGTTCAAACAGTTCGATGGCGCTGAGACCGGTATTCTCCGGCAGCTTATCCACACCCCAATACGCCGCTACTTCGGCGCGGTGCTCCGGATTGGCGACTTCACGGTGACCTGGCAACAAGTTGGAAAGGCTGCCGGTTTCCCGTCCGCCCATGGCATTCGGCTGACCGGTCAGGGAGAAAGGTCCTGCACCCGGACGGCCGATTTGCCCGGTGGCCAAGTGCAGATTGATCAGCGCGCTGTTCTTCGCGCTACCAGCGGTGGATTGGTTCAGGCCCATGCACCACAGCGACAGAAAACTCGGCGCGGTGCCGATCCATTCGGCGCATTGCTGCAACTGCTCGACACTGATCCCGCACAGTTGCGACACCATCGCCGGCGTGTAGTCGCGCACCAGGCTTTTCAGCTCGGCGAGACCATCGGTGTGAGCCTGGATGAAGTCGCGGTCGATCCAGTCTTCCCACAACAGCAGATGCAAAATTCCATGGAACAACGCGACATCGGTGCCCGGCAGAATCGCCAGATGCAGGTCCGCCAGATCGCAGGTGTCGGTGCGCCGTGGATCAATAACGACGACTTTCATCTGCGGGCGGTGGGATTTGGCTTCTTCGAGGCGGCGAAAAAGTACCGGGTGGGCGTAGGCCATGTTACTGCCGACGATCACCACGCAATCGCTCAACTCCAGGTCTTCGTAGCTGCACGGCGGTGCGTCGGCGCCGAGGCTGCGCTTGTAGCCGACCACCGCCGAAGACATGCACAACCGCGAATTGCTGTCGATGTTATTGGTGCCGACCAGCGCCCGCGCCAGTTTGTTGAAGGCGTAGTAATCCTCGGTCAGCAACTGCCCGGAGATGTAGAACGCCACGCTGTCCGGGCCGTGTTCGGCGATGGTGTCAGTGAACACGTTGGTGGCGTGATCCAGCGCGGTGTCCCAGTCGCAACGACTGCGCGCCAAGCCTTTGCCCAGGCGCAATTCCGGGTACAACGCCCGTGCTGCCAAATCACCGGTCAGGTGCAGGGTCGAGCCTTTGCTGCACAGTTTGCCGAAGTTGGCCGGATGCGCCGGATCGCCGCTGACGCCGAGAATGCGCTCGCCGTCATGCTCGATCAGCACGCCGCAGCCGACTCCGCAATAACAGCAGGTCGAGGCGGTCGTCTGGCGGTTCATCAGACGGCGTCCCGCAGGGCCAGTTGCACGCGGCCGTTTTCGACCCGGGCCTGATGATGGTGCGCGCAGCCGATATCCGGGGCCTGGGCTTCGCCGGACTGCAGGTCGATCTGCCAGTTGTGCAACGGGCAGGCCACGCGCTTGCCGTAGATCAGGCCTTGGGACAGCGGTCCGCCCTTGTGCGGGCAGCGGTCATCGAGTGCGAAAACTTCGTCGTCGCTTGTGCGAAAGATCGCGATGTCACCTTTGGGCCCGGCGATGATCCGCGAACCGAGGGCGTTGATCTCTTCCAGGGCACAGATATCGAGCCAGTTCATGCCGGCACCTCCAGGTTTCTCACGGGGATCACGTCGAATTCTTTTTTCAGTTGCGGCTGGGCGAGGCGCTCTTTCCACGGATCCTGTTCGAACGACAGGGAGAACTGCAGGCGCTCGTTCAGGGCCTTGCGACGCTCGGGATCTTCCAGCACGGCTTTCTTGATGTGCTCCATGCCGACCCGTTGCAGATAGTGCACGGTGCGCTCGAGGTAGAACGCTTCTTCGCGGTACAGCTGCAGGAACGCGCCGTTGTATTCGCGCACTTCCTCGGCGGTCTTGAGCTTGACGAAGAACTCGGCGACTTCGGTCTTGATCCCGCCGTTGCCACCGATGTACATCTCCCAGCCGGAATCGACGCCGATGATTCCTACGTCCTTGATCCCCGCTTCCGAACAGTTGCGTGGGCATCCGGAGACCGCCAGCTTCACTTTGTGCGGCGACCACATGTTGAACAGATCGTGTTCGAGGTCGATGCCCAATTGGGTCGAATTCTGCGTGCCGAAGCGGCAGAACTCGCTGCCGACGCAGGTTTTCACGGTGCGGATCGATTTGCCGTAGGCGTGGCCGGACGGCATGTCGAGGTCCTTCCACACACCGGGCAAGTCCTGTTTTTTGATCCCCAGCAAGTCGATGCGCTGGCCGCCGGTGACCTTGACCATCGGCACCTGATATTTGTCCGCCACGTCGGCGATCCGCCGCAGTTCCGACGGGTTGGTCACGCCGCCCCACATCCGTGGCACCACCGAATAGGTGCCGTCCTTCTGGATGTTGGCGTGGGCCCGCTCGTTGATCAGGCGCGACTGCGGATCGTCCTTGGCCTCGCCGGGCCAAGTGGAAATTAGGTAGTAGTTGAGGGCCGGGCGGCAGGTAGCGCAGCCGTTGGGGGTGCGCCAGTTGAGGTAGCTCATGGTGCCGGCGATGGTCAGCAGATGCTGTTCGCGAATCGCCTGGCGGATCTGGCCATGGTTGAGGTCGCTGCAACCGCAGATGGCTTTTTCGCTTTTCGGTTTGACGTCCGCCGCACCGCCGACGGTGTTGATCAGGATCTGCTCGACCAGCCCGGCGCAGGAGCCGCAGGAGCTAGCGGCCTTAGTGTGTTTCTTCACTTCGTCGACGCTGAACAGGCCGTGTTCCTGAATCGCCTTGACGATGGTGCCCTTGCACACGCCGTTGCAGCCGCAGACTTCGGCGTTGTCGGCCATGCTCATAGCCTTGTCTTGGCCCTGATGTCCTACATCGCCAAGTGCGTTTTCTCCGAACATGAGGTGATCGCGGATCTCGCCGATGGCGTGATTCTCACGAATCTGCCGGAAATACCAACCGCCATCTGCCGTATCGCCGTACAGACAAGCGCCGACCAGCACGTCATCCTTGATCACCAGTTTTTTGTACACCCCGCCGATCGGGTCGGAGAGGGTGATGGTCTCGGTGCCTTCGCCGCCCATGAAGTCGCCAGCGGAAAACAGGTCGATGCCGGTGACTTTCAATTTGGTCGACGTCACCGAGCCCTGATAACGGGCGAAACCCAATTGGGCCAGGTGGTTGGCGCAGACCTTGGCCTGTTCGAACAACGGCGCCACCAGGCCGTAGGCGATGCCACGGTGGCTGGCGCACTCGCCGATGGCATAGATGCGCGGGTCGTAGGTTTGCAGGGTGTCGTTGACCAGAATCCCGCGATTGCACGGAATGCCGGCCTTTTCCGCGAGTTCGGTGTTGGGGCGAATGCCGGCGGCCATGACCACCAGATCGGCAGGAATGATGTCGCCATTCTTGAACTGCACCGAGCCCACGCGACCGTTGCCGGCGTCGTGCAGGGCCTGGGTCTGTTCGCACAGGCGAAAGTGCAGGCCACGGGATTCGAGGGCGGTTTGCAGGAGCTGGCCACTGGTCTTGTCCAGTTGCCGCTCCAGCAGCCACTCACCGAGGTGCACCACGGTGACGTGCATGCCGCGCAGCATCAGGCCGTTGGCCGCTTCGAGGCCGAGCAGGCCGCCGCCGATCACCACGGCGTGCTTGTGGGTTTTGGCGGTGTCGATCATCGCCTGGGTGTCGGCAATGTCCCGGTAGCCGATCACGCCCTGCAAGGTGTTGCCGGGGATCGGCAGGATGAACGGGGTCGAGCCGGTGGCGATCAGCAGGCGATCGTATTCGGCCTCGGTGCCATCCTCGGCGATCACCCGGCGTTTAACCCGGTCGATCTCCACCACTTTGCGGTTGAGCAGCAGTTTGATGTTGTTTTCCAGATACCAGTCGAGGTCGTTGAGCACAATCTCTTCGAAGGTCTGTTCGCCGGCCAGCACCGGCGACAGCAGGATGCGGTTGTAGTTGGTGTGCGGTTCGGCGCCGAAGACCGTGATGTCGTACAGCTCGTTGCTCAGCTTGAGCAGTTCTTCCAGGGTGCGAACCCCGGCCATGCCATTGCCGATCATCACCAGTTTGAGTTTTTTCATCAGGTTCTCCGGGAGCATCGGGCTTGCCTCTTGTGGGCAGTCAGGCCTTGCTCGACAAAAATGGCGCAAACAAAAAAGGCGTCCCGCCAGTTACCTAGCGAGGACGCCTTTGTCCTTGTCCCGTTCTCTCGGGAAGCCTGGCCTTCGTCGTTGAAGGTCGGGCTTTATGTCAGCTGCAAACGTTAATGCAGTGGTTGTGCCAAGTCGTGATGAGCCGCCAATTCACTGGGGTAATGCTGGAATTGGCCAGATGTTCATTGTGGTTTTTGCACTGAACGGAAGCAGCACGCTCGTTAATGGAGCGCCGCATCAGCCATGAAACAACAGAAACAGCAGCACCAGATTGCCCAGCAGTGCCAGTAACGCCAGTGTCCGCCAGACCTTCAGCGGCTCACGTTCCAGCAAGGGACGATGGCGCACACTCAGGCTGCGGCGCTCACCTTGCTCCAGAATCAGCAACCATTCCTCGGCGGTTTCATAGCGTTGCAAAGGATCGGTCGCCACACCGCGCTCCAGACACTGCGCCAGCCACTCCGGCAGATCCGGGCGATAGCGTCCGGCACTCACCGGCACCCCGAAACGCGGGCGTTGGAAGGCTTCGATCTCGCCGTAGGGAAAATGCCCGGTGAGCAAAAAATACAAGGTCACGCCCACCGCATACAGATCCTGTTGTGCGCTGGGTGCTGCACTTTGAAAGGCCTCCGGCGCGATGAAGCTCGGGGTTCCGGGCAGGGCTGACGGTGCGTCCTGCGACAGACCGGGGCAATACGCCAGACCGAAATCCAGCAGACGCAACTCGCCGTCGTCCCCTAGGTGCAGGTTTTCCGGTTTGATGTCGCGGTGCAGGATCTGCCGTCGATGCAACAGGCCGACGGCCCGCGATAGGCGTTCGGCCAGATCCTGCCACTGAGCCAGTGGCAGCGGGCCGTTTTGTTCGAACAGCTGCGCCAGGGTTGTCCCTGAATATTCACGCATCACGTAGTACAAATGCTGACGCTGGCCGGCGCTATGAACTTCGGGAAAGTGCCGCCCTGCGACGCGTTTGAGAAACCATTCCTCCGCCAGCAAGGCCTGACCAGCCTGGGCATCGTCTGCCAGTTGTGCAGGCAAAGTCTTCAACAGCCAGGCCTGGCCCTGACCATCGAGCACGCGATACAGCAACGATTGCTGGCTGCGACTTTTAACCTCTTGAACCTGCCAGCCTTCAAAGACCTGACCCGCTTTCAGCGGCGGGGGCAGCGGCCACTGCTGCAAATGAATCAGTGCATCGCCAAGGCTAGCCTCGCCGACGGCATCCACTCGCACCAACAGCGCGCTGGCGTTGTCCTGACTGCCGGCCAGATGCGCGGCGTTGACAAGCGTTTGCGCGGCACTGTGCAGGTCCGGTTGATCGCGCAGGATTCCGGCGATGGCGGTATCGCCGAGCGCCGCCCACACGCCATCGCTGAGTAGCACGAAACATTCGCCGTCACGCAATTCGCCATCGAGAAAGTCCAGCACCAGATGCTGATCCAGTCCCAGTGCGCGCTTGAGCACATGCTGCATACCGGGTCGATCCCAGACGTGATCTTCGCTGATCCGTTGCAAGGTCTCGGCATGCCAGCGATAGACCCGGCAATCACCGACGTGCGCCAGGGTAAACCGCCGGCCGCGCAGGACCAGCGCGCTGACCGTGGTGAGCAGCGGCTGGCCGCCACCGTTGGCCTGCAACCAGCGGTTTTGTGCGAGCAACAGACGATCGAGGGCCTGGGCCACGCTCCAGGTTTCCGGTGTGGCGTAGTAGTCCAGCGCCAGCGCCTGCAAGGTCGAACGCGCGGCCAGCCCGCCATCGGCGCACTGGCTGACGCCGTCGGCGATGGCGAACAGAAACCCTTTGCTGGCCGCCAGCGCCGGGGCCGGGGTCACCAGGCGCAAGGCGTCCTGATTTTCCGCGCGGGGGCCGGTGACGCTGGCTTCGGCAAAGCTCAGTTGCAGGGCCATTCGGGCCTCAGACCCGGGCAGCGGTCACGGCCGCCGAACCCCAGGTGGTTCTCCAGCGACGTTTGACCCCGTGCAGACCGAACCACGCCAACACGCCAAGGCTGGCGAACAGCCACAGCGCCAGTTGATAGCTGCCGGTGCTCTGTTTGATCGCGCCCATGCCCGCCGCCAGGGCAAACCCGCCGATGCCGCCGGCCATGCCGATCAGCCCGGTCATCACGCCGATTTCGCGACGGAAACGTTGCGGCACCAGTTGGAACACCGCGCCATTGCCCGCTCCGAGACCGAGCATGGTGCAGACGAAAAGCACCAGTGCCGCGTAGGAGCTCGGCAGGTTGAAGCCGACCGCTGCGATACAAACTGCGGCCACCGTATACATCGCCAGCAGCGTGCGAATACCACCGAAACGGTCAGCCAGCGCGCCACCCAGTGGACGCATCAGGCTGCCACCGAACACGCAGGCAGCGGTGTAATAACCGGCGGTCACCGGGCTCAGGCCGTATTGATCGTTGAAGTAGCCGGGCAGGGCGCTGGCCAGGCCGATGAAGCCGCCGAAGGTGACGCTGTAGAAAAACATGAACCACCAGCTGTCGCGATCGCCCAGGGCCTTGAAGTAGTCGGCCATGGATTTGGCTTTCGGCCGCTCCGGCGCGTTTTTCGCCAGCCAGGCGAACAGCACCAGGGTCAGGATCAGCGGGATCAGGGCGAAACCGAACACATTGCTCCAGCCAAACGCCGCCGCCAGCACCGGAGCGATCAGCGCCGCGAACACAGTCCCGGAATTGCCGGCTCCAGCGATGCCCATCGCCTTGCCCTGATGCTCCGGCGGATACCACTGCGAGGCCAGGGGCAGGGCCACGGCGAACGAGGCGCCGGCCATGCCGAGGAACAGGCCGAGCAGCAGGGCCTGTTCGTAACTGTGGATGCCGAGTTTCCAGGCACCGAACAGCGCACAGATCACGATCACCTGACCGATCAGGCCGGCGGTTTTCGGCGACAGGCGATCGGCGAGCATGCCCATCGCAAAGCGCAATACCGCGCCGGCCAGAATCGGCGTGGCCACCACGAGGCCACGCTGTTGGGTGGTCAGGTGCAGGTCGGCGGCAATCTGCACCGCCAGCGGGCCGAGCAGGTACCAGACCATGAAGCTCAGGTCGAAATACAGGAAGGCTGCGAACAGGGTCGGGGTGTGGCCGGATTTCCAGAAGCTTTTATTCATCGCGCACCTCAGCTGTAGAGAATCTCGAGAAGGAGTCAGAACCAGCACAGTGGGGCGCCGCCACGGCCGCACCACCGGCCCCGGGCAGTGGGGCCAAAACGCAAAAACGCCGCTACCCGGATCGCCGAAAGGGGCGAAGAAGGTGAGCGACGTCTTTGTCGTAGGTGGGGCAACCGCCGTTGGTTACCTGTAGGGATTGCTTAGCGAGATTTGTGCCAAGTCAAAATCAACAGCAGCGCAAGGCTTCAGCCAAGCAACTCGCTCATGGCAATGATCTGTTCCGCCACCTGAATCAGTTTCTGCTGGCGGCTCATGGCCTGGCGGCGCATCAGGGTGTAGGCCTCTTCTTCATTGCAGTCCTTCATTTTCATCAGCAGGCCCTTAGCCAATTCGATGCGTTTGCGCTCGGCCAGTTGCTGATCGCGGGCCTGAAGCTGAGCGCGCAAGGCCTGATCGCTCTCAAAGCGGGCCATGGCCACGTCGAGAATCGGCTGCAAGCGTTGTGCGTGTATGCCCTCGACGATATAGGCACTGACCCCGGACTTGATCGCCTGACGCATCACGCCGGGGTCATGTTCGTCGGTGAACATCACGATCGGCCGTGGCTGGTCGTGGCTGACCAGCACCACTTGCTCCATCACATCGCGGCTCGGTGACTCGGTATCGATCAGGATCACGTCCGGGCGCACCGTTTCGACGCGCGCCGGCAGGTCAATGGTCAGGCCCGACTCGTCGATCACCTCGAAACCGGCCTCGGTCAAAGCAGCTTTCAGGCGTCCGACTTTTTTCGCGGTGTCGTTGATCAGCAGAATGCGCAGCATGTTCGCGGTCTCCTGTCAGCGGTGGGCGAGAAGGGGTGCGCTGTCGTTCAGCGCGTGGAGCTTGAAGCTCCGGGCGTAGGCGGCCGGGTCGCTGCCGTCCCAGATTTTGCCGTCGATCAACTGGCTGCTGCGCATGTCCTTGCCCCAGGCCGCGACGCCTACAGCAGTCGCCGCGTCGCGATAGATCTCCAGTTGTTGTACCTGACGGGCGACGGCGAGGTAATCCGGGTCATCGCGCAGCAAACCCCAACGGCGGAACTGGGTCATGAACCACATGCCGTCCGACAGATACGGCAGATTCACCGCCCCATCGCCGTGAAAGCGCAAGGCGTGTGGGTCCTGCCAGCGATTGCCCAGGCCATCGTCGTAGTCGCCGAGAAAGCGCGGCTCGATGCAGGACACCGGGGCGTCGAGGTATTCCGCAGCGCTCAGCAACTGCGCGGTGCTGCGGCGGTTTTCCGGGCTTTCTTCGATGAAACGGCTGGCTTCGAGGATCGCCATCACCAGCGCCCGGGCGGTGTTGGGATTCTGCTCGACGAAGGCGCGGGTACAGCCGAGGACTTTTTCCGGGTGATCGGGCCAGATGGTCTGGCTGGTGGCCAGCGTGAAACCGAGATCCTGCTGCACGGCGCTAGCCGCCCACGGCTCGCCGACGCAGAGGCCATCAATGCGTCCGGCCTGCAAGTGCGCGACCATTTGCGGCGGCGGCACCACCACGCTGTCGACATCCTGCAACGGATGAATGCCCTGGCTCGCCAGCCAGTAATACAGCCACATGGCATGGGTGCCGGTCGGGAAGGTCTGGGCGAAAGTCAGTTTTGCGCGGGTTTGGTGCACATGGTGGTGCAGCGCTTCAGGACCGGTCACGCCCAGGCCCTGCAAACCGTGGGACAGGTTCAGGCTCTGACCGTTCTGGTTCAGGCCCATCAGCACTGCCATGTTGGTCGGCGCGACACCGCCAATCCCCAGGTGCACCGCGTAGATCAGGCCGTAGAGGCTGTGGGCGGCATCGAGTTCGCCGCTGACCAGATTGTCCCGCAGGTTGGCCCAGGAACTCTGGCGCTTGAGGTTCAGGGTCAGCCCATAAGGCTGGGCGAAGCCCTGAGTGGCCGCGACCACCAGCGAGGCGCAGTCGCTCAGGGCCATGAAGCCCAGGTTGATCACGCTCTTTTCCGGAGCATCGCTGCCGTTGACCCAGGCCAGCGGCCCGGCGGAGGTTTGAGTCATGAAAGCCACCCTTAAAAAAAACGTCGTCCCAGGCTTTGCCCGCGCAAAACCGAGAGACGACGCCATTGTCCTTGCCTGCACGCCACCATTGGCCTGCGGGCTGATGCCGAGGAAGGTGCAAGGCATATGCCATGCGCACGGATTTACCCGTGCGCCTCGCGCGGCGGGGCGTTGCCCGGCTATAATCGCCGCCTCTTTTCGCCGCCCGAGTCATCGCCGCCCATGTACACCCTGGCCCGTCAGCTGTTGTTCAAACTTTCCCCGGAAACCTCCCACGATCTGTCGCTGGATCTGATCGGCGCGGGTGGGCGTTTGGGCCTCAATGGCATGCTGTGCAAGAAACCGGCGAACGTGCCGGTGACGGTCATGGGGCTGGACTTCCCGAACCCGGTGGGGCTCGCGGCCGGTCTGGACAAGAACGGCGCGGCCATCGACGGCTTTTCGCAACTGGGTTTCGGTTTTGTCGAAATCGGCACCGTGACTCCGCGTCCGCAGCCGGGCAACCCGAAACCCCGGATCTTCCGCCTGCCGGAAGCCGAAGCGATCATTAACCGCATGGGCTTCAACAACCTCGGTGTCGATAACTTGCTGGCGCGGGTTGCGGCGGCCAAGTACAAGGGCGTGCTGGGGATCAACATCGGCAAGAATTTCGATACCCCGGTCGAGCGTGCAGTGGATGACTACCTGATCTGCCTGGACAAGGTATATGCCCACGCCAGCTATGTGACGGTCAACGTCAGCTCGCCGAACACCCCGGGCCTGCGTAGCCTGCAGTTCGGTGATTCGCTCAAGCAGTTGCTGGCGGACCTGGCGACGCGCCGCGCCGAACTGGCCCTGCGTCACGGCAAGCACGTGCCGCTGGCGATCAAGATCGCCCCGGACATGACCGACGAAGAAACCGCGCAGGTTGCTCAGGCGTTGATCGAAACCGGGATGGACGCGGTGATCGCCACCAACACCACCCTGAGCCGTGTTGGCGTCGAAGGCATGGAGCATGGTGACGAGGCGGGCGGTCTGTCCGGCGCCCCGGTACGCGACAAGAGCACCCACACCGTCAAGGTGCTGGCGGCAGAGCTGGGTGGTCGGTTGCCGATCATTGCGGCTGGCGGCATCACCGAGGGCAAGCACGCGGCCGAGAAGATCACCGCCGGTGCGAGCCTGGTGCAGATTTACTCCGGGTTCATCTACAAAGGTCCGGCGCTGATTCGTGAATCGGTCGACGCGATCGCCGCCCTTCGTAAGTAACCCAAGACCGACCCGGTCAATGTAGGAGCTGCCGCAGGCTGCGATCTTTTGATCTTGATTTTGAATTAAAAAACAGGATCAAAAGATCGCAGCCTGCGGCAGCTCCTACATGAGATGTGCGTCAGTCTGGCAGGCAATAAAAAGGGCTCCTCGAAGGAGCCCCTGGGCCGCAGCCCGCCGTCCGGGAAGGACGTGCATGGTAAGTCGCTAGAAATTCAGATTGTCGTGTTGCAATAAGTGCCCTGTGTCAGCCGACGGCGTGAAGTTCGTTGAGTCTGTGGATCCCCGCAGTGCCGGTCATACCGTCCCAGTTGTCGCCGCGTCCTTCTCGCCAGCCGTTGATCCAGGCTTGACGTACCGACGGTAGAGTAAATGGGCAAAGCTCGCGGGATTTGCCACCAACGCCATATTGATATCCGCGCAAAAATGCTCTTTCCAACGGATCACGCTTAAGTCTTCTCATAGGGTGTTTCCCTCACTTGTTGACTGTTTGTGTCGCGTTGACCTCAACCGAGGTCTGGCAGAAAAACTCTGCCGTGGTGCGGCTCGCTGCCGGCGTGGCGAGCCAAGGTGTTGACGCCGTTGCGACGTCAACCTGTGGTCAGTTCTAACCAATGAGTCACACAGAGGGAATGATCGTTTTGTCATAAGGACGTAACGAAAATAGTGCTACAGCCATAAGTAACGACGGGTTTCATGAATGTTTTTTCAGCAAACCCCGGTATGATCGGGCCCGCGCTGGATGATGGGGTTAATCCTTTAGTGAGAATGACCCACGTTTACGCTCGGTTAATAAGCGACGAAGGGTCGCTTTACGACTTTTTGTTTCATCAACTTTTTTATCTGTCCCGGCATCTAAGCTCCTTTAACCCGAGCAGCGGGGATGGAACGGCACACCTTCGTGCCACGCGGGCGCTCTTTTAGAAAAGCGCCTGATTGAAAACCGGATCGGCAATGCGTTGCCGGTTCACTAGCCAAAGGCTCTGGAAATACCATGTCCGATCGTTTCGAACTCTTCCTCACTTGCCCCAAAGGCCTTGAAGGCCTGCTCATCGAGGAAGCCGTCGGGCTTGGCCTTGAAGACGCCCGCGAGCACACCTCCGCCGTGCGTGGCATGGCGACCATGGAAACCGCTTATCGCCTGTGCCTCTGGTCGCGTCTGGCCAACCGCGTGCTGCTGGTGCTCAAGCGTTTCCCGATGAAGGACGCCGAAGACCTGTACCACGGCGTGCTGGATGTCGAGTGGCAGGACCACATGCTCAGCGACGGCACGCTGGCTGTTGAATTCAGCGGTCACGGCTCGGGCATTGACAACACCCATTTCGGCGCCTTGAAGGTCAAGGACGCCATCGTCGACAAACTGCGCACCCCGCAGGGCGACCGTCCGTCCATCGACAAGCTCAACCCGGACCTGCGCATTCACCTGCGCCTGGATCGCGGCGAAGCGATCCTGTCCCTCGATCTCTCCGGCCACAGCCTGCATCAGCGCGGTTACCGCCTGCAGCAGGGCGCTGCACCGCTGAAGGAAAACCTCGCAGCGGCGATCCTGATCCGCTCCGGCTGGCCGCGCATTGCGGCCGAAGGCGGCGCGCTGGCTGACCCGATGTGCGGTGTCGGTACGTTCCTGGTCGAAGCCGGCATGATCGCCGCCGACATGGCGCCGAACCTGCGTCGCGAGCAGTGGGGCTTCACCGCGTGGCTGGGGCACGTCCCGGCGCTGTGGAAAAAACTCCATGAAGAAGCCGTCGAGCGTGCCGCTGCCGGTCTGGCCAAGCCACCGCTGTGGATTCGCGGTTACGAAGCCGACCCGCGCCTGATTCAACCAGGCCGCAACAACGTCGAGCGTGCCGGCCTGAGCGAGTGGATCAAGATCTATCAGGGCGAAGTCGCGACCTTCGAGCCGCGCCCGGACCAGAACCAGAAAGGTCTGGTGATCTGCAACCCGCCGTACGGCGAGCGCCTGGGTGACGAAGCCAGCCTGCTTTATCTCTACCAGAACCTCGGTGAGCGTCTGCGTCAGGCCTGCCTGAACTGGGAAGCGGCGGTGTTCACCGGTGCGCCGGAGCTGGGCAAGCGCATGGGCATCCGCAGCCACAAACAGTATTCGTTCTGGAACGGCGCGCTGCCGTGCAAGCTGCTGTTGATCAAGGTTCTGCCGGATCAGTTCGTCACCGGCGAGCGGCGCACACCGGAACAGCGTCAGGCCGAGCGTGAGCAAGCGGCTTACGATCAGACCCCGAACGAGCCGCAAGAGCGCAAGTTCAACAAGAACGGCAACCCGATCAAGCCAACGCCAGCCCCGGCGCCGGTGATCGAACAGCCGCGCCTGAGCGAAGGCGGGCAGATGTTTGCCAACCGCCTGCAGAAAAACCTCAAGGCGATGAGCAAGTGGGTCAAGCGCGAAGGCATTGATTGCTACCGCGTCTACGATGCCGACATGCCGGAATACGCCATGGCCATCGACCTGTACCACGACTGGGTGCACGTGCAGGAATACGCCGCGCCGAAGTCGATCGACCCGGAAAAGGCCTCGGCGCGCATGTTCGACGCCCTCGCGGCGATCCCGCAGGCGTTGAACGTCGACAAGAGCCGCGTGGTGGTCAAACGCCGCGAGCGCCAGAGCGGCACCAAGCAGTACGAGCGTCAGGCCGCGCAGGGCAAGTTCAATGAGGTCAGTGAAGGCGGCGTCAAGCTGCTGGTGAACCTCACCGACTACCTCGACACCGGGCTGTTCCTCGACCACCGCCCGATGCGCATGCGCATTCAGAAAGAGGCCGCCGGCAAACGCTTCCTCAATCTGTTCTGCTACACCGCGACCGCCAGCGTGCACGCTGCCAAGGGCGGCGCGCGCAGCACCACCAGCGTCGACCTGTCGAAAACCTACCTCGACTGGGCGCGCCGCAACCTGTCGTTGAACGGCTTCTCCGACAAGAACCGTCTGGAGCAGGGCGATGTGATGGCGTGGCTGGAAAGCAGCCGCGACGAGTACGACCTGATCTTCATCGACCCGCCGACCTTCTCCAACTCCAAGCGCATGGAAGGCATCTTCGACGTGCAGCGTGATCAGGTGCAGTTGATCGACCTGGCGATGGCGCGTCTGGCGCCGGGGGGTGTGCTGTATTTCTCCAACAACTTCCGCAAGTTCCAGTTGGAGGAGAACCTGGCCGAGCGTTACGCGGTCGAGGAAATCAGCGCGCAGACCATCGATCCGGATTTTGCCCGCAACACCAAGATCCACCGCGCCTGGAAAATCACGGCGCGTTGACACCCTGCTGAGTTGGATCCACAGAGCCTTGATTTTTAAAGGCTCTTGGATCCGTTCAGTGCTAGCCAAATTAATGGCTAATAGCTATAACTCACTCATGGCCAATGGGGTTTTCCCGGAACACTGGCGTAGTGAGTTGCCCTTATGTCGTTGCACCCCGTGCGCCCGAAGATTCTGGGTTTTATCAGCGAAGACGTCTCGGCCTGGCTGGTCGCGCTGCTGGTATTGCTCGCCGGCTGGATTCTCACGGGGCTGCTCGCCTGGGCCACCCTCAATCAGTTTCACCATCAATTGCTGCAGCGTTTCCAACTGCTCGCCAATGAGCGCTACAGCCGCATCGAAGAGCGCTTTCAGGACCAAGAGCAACGCCTCGACGGCCTGCGCCGTTTCTTCGCCAACTCCGAATCGGTGTCCCGTGCCGAGTTCGACGGCTACACCCAACCGTTATTGCTGCGTACCCAGGCCTATTCGTTTGCGCCAAGGATCAGTGCGGCCGAGCGCCCGGCGTTCGAGCAGCGTGTACGCGATGAAGGCCTGAGCACCTTTACCATTCGAGAACTCAACGCACAGGGCGAACTGCAACTGGCGGCCGTGCGTGACGAATACGTGCCGGTGTTGTACAGCCAGACCCAAAGCCGCCTCGGTTCGCCACTGGGTTACGACTTGCTCGCGCAGCCACTGCGCCGCGACACCCTGCAGCGCGCCGAAAAACTCGGCAATCTGGCGGTGTCGCAACCGTTGCACCTGGTGAGTATCGAGCCGTCCTATGCGCGCGGTGTGCTGCTGGTGGCACCGGTGAGCCGTGGGGCCGGGCAGCGGCCGTTCGGCTACGTAATGGCGGTGATCAGCATGCGCCAGTTGCTCGCCGATGGCTTGCCGGACGTGCTCCATGATTACCTCGCGGTGCGCATTCTCGATCTGTCGACCAACGATCAGCACGAGGTGTTGTTCGAGTCGAGCAATCAGCCGGCTGCCAGTGATTTGTCGGCAACGCGCCTTGTGCGCATGGCCGATCACGACTATCAGGTCGATATCCTGCCAAGCGAAGCGTTTATGCAGGCCAACCATTCGTCAGTCGGCAGTGTGGTGATTCTCGGCGGATTATTGAGCGTATTGCTCAGCGCCTTGCTCTACGTCCTGGTCAGCCAACGCCAGCGCGCCTTGCGCATGGTCGAGCTGCGCACCCAGGAACTGCACGAGCGTGAACAGGAATTGCGCGGTACCCACGGCCAGTTGCGCGGCGTGCTGAACGCGGCGACGCAAGTGGCGATTATCGCCACTGATCTGCGCGGGGTGATCAACACCTTCAACCCCGGCGCGGAACAGATGCTCGGCTACAGCAGTGCCGATGTCGTCGGCCATATGACGCTGGAAAACCTGCACCTGCCGCGGGAGCTGGCAGCGCGATCAGCGGAATTGAGCGCGCGTTACGGCAAGGTCATTCCGACCTGCCATGCGATGCTGGTCGAGGGCGGCGAGGTTGGCGGCCATGAAGCGCGCGAATGGACGCTGGTGCGCAGCGACGGCAGTCACCTGCCGGTGAACATGCTCGCCACGCCGGTCCTGGACGAGCAAGGGTTGTGGGTCGGGCATCTGGCGATCTGCATCGACATCACCGAACGCAAGCGCGTGCACGAGGCGCTGGCGGCGCGGGATGTGCTGCTGAAAAAGCTCAGCGCCCACGTGCCCGGTGGCATCTACCAGTTCAAGATGGAATTCGACGGGCGCTTCAGCGTGATCTACGCCAGCGACGGCATTCGCGAAATCTACGAGCTGGAGCCGGACGTGTTGCTGCTTGATGCCGAGGCGATTTTTTCCCGTATCCACCCGCAGGACATCACCCGCGTGCGCAGCTCGATCCGCGCCTCGGCGGACAACCTCAGCCCCTGGCGCGAGGAATACCGCGTGCAATTGCCCGCGCGCGGCCTGCGCTGGGTCCGCGGTGAGGCGACGCCGGAAGAACTGCCAGGCGGTGGGGTGCTGTGGCACGGCTACATCTCGGACATTTCCGACCTGAAGCGGGTGGAAGAAGAGTTGCGGGCGCTGTCGGTGACCGACTCACTGACCGGCATCCACAACCGCCGCTATTTCCAGGAGCGCCTGACCACCGAAATGGCCCGGGTCGAGCGCGGTGGTGGCGAACTGTCGGTGATCATGCTCGACATCGACCACTTCAAACGGATCAACGACCAGTTCGGCCATGCCGTGGGCGACCGCGTATTGCAGGCCGTGTGCGAGCGCATCGGCCATCGTTTGCGGCGCACCGATGTGTTCTGTCGTCTGGGCGGCGAGGAATTCATGGTGCTGTGCCCGGACATCGACGGCGAGCATGCGTACATGCTGGCGGTGGAGTTGTGGCAGGGCTTGCGCAGTGCGCCGGTGGATGTGGTCGGGGTAGTGACGGCCAGTTTCGGCATCGCCAGCTGGCGGCCGGGGGAGGGCGCGGATGCGCTGTTGTTGCGGGCGGATTCGGGGGTGTATGCGGCGAAGCAGGGTGGGCGCGATCGGGTTGAGCAGATGAGTTAGGCCGTTACGCCACTCCCTTAGAAGATCAAAAGATCGCAGCCTGCGGCAGCTCCTACATGGGAATGGTGTACGCCCTGTAGGAGCTGCCGCAGGCTGCGATCTTTTGCTTTGGGCGGCTTAGAGGGCTGAAGCCGTCTGCGGCAAGCGCGGTTGCTTGTACAGGTCCAGCAGCACCTGATCCAGTACCGACGACGCGCCGAACGGCGCCTTGTCGTTGAGGATCGCCACCACCGCCCAGGTATTGCCGTTGACGTCGCGGCTGAAACCGGCGATGGCGCGCACGGTGTTCAAGGTTCCGGTCTTGACGTGGGCTTCACCGCGCATCGCGGTGGTCTTCAGGCGTTTGCGCATGGTGCCGTCGGTACCGGCAATCGGCAGCGAGCTGATGTACTCGGCGGCGTACGGGCTGTGCCAGGCGGCTTGCAGCATGTTGGCCATCTCGCGGGCGCTGACGCGTTCGGCGCGCGACAGCCCGGAGCCGTTTTCCATCACCAGGTGCGGCGCGGTGATGCCTTTCTTCGCCAGCCACTGGCGGACCACGCGTTGTGCGGCCTTGGCATCGTCACCGTCGGCTTCGTTGCGGTATTTCTGGCCCAGACTCAGGAACAGCTGCTGAGCCATGGTGTTGTTACTGTATTTGTTGATGTCGCGGATGATTTCCGCCAGATCCGGCGAATAGGCGCGGGCCAGCAGCTTGGCACTGCTCGGGGTCGCGGCGAGGCGATCCTTGCCCTGGATGCTGCCGCCCAGTTCTTTCCAGATCGCGCGCACGGCGCCGGCGGTGTAGGTCGCGTGGTCGAGCAGCGACAGGTAAGTCTGCGAGCTGCAGCCATCGCCCAGTTGGCCGGCGACGGTCACGGTCACGCTGCCGTCAGGCTGGGTCACCGGGTTGTAGCGTACGCCGCCGGTGCACTGCTTGGAGTTGAGCGCCTTGACCGTGTTTTCGATGCGCACGCTGGCGATCGGCGGTTCTACCGAGATCAGCACCCGGCCACCGTCATTGCGCGCGACGAAGCGCAGGGCCTTGAGGTTGACCAGCAGCGAGTCGGGTTTGACCAGGAACGGCTTGTTCTCGTCGTTGCCGTCGTCGTTGAATTCCGGCAGTTGCGGCTGGATGAAGAAGCTGCGGTCGAGAATCAGGTCGCCGGTGACTTGGGTCACGCCGTTGGCGCGCAGGTCGCGCATCAGCAGCCAGAGTTTTTCCATGTTCAGCTTCGGGTCACCGCCACCCTTGAGGTACAGGTTGCCGTTGAGGATACCGCCGCTCAGATCGCCGTCGGTGTAGAACTCGGTTTTCCACTGATGGTTGGGACCGAGCATTTCCAGCGAGGCATAGGTGGTGACCAGCTTCATGGTCGAGGCCGGGTTGACCGAGACGTCCGCGTTGTACACGGTCGGGTTGCCGGGGCCGTCCAGCGGGATTATCACCAGCGACAGCGCAGTGGGCTGCAGTTTGCTGGCCTTGAGGGCTTTTTCGACGTTAGGGGTGAGTGCGGTGTTGATGGTGGCTGCAGAAACCGGCAGGGCCAGGGGCAGAAGAAGGCCGGCGAGAAACAGTGGACGCAACGATTTGATCATATGGAATAAAACCCTGCAGAAGAGGGGAAAATAACGAGGGCATGGATGAAAAAGCCCTCAGTGGTCATGAAAGTGTCGGCATTATGCCCCAAGGTGTAACAGCTTGTGCCTTGCCCGAGGCGGCCATTTCGTTATTTTTTTTACAGGCGGTCGGCCTCAGCGCCCAGAGAGTCGGGCAATTGACCGCTTAAACTGGTAAAGTGCCGGCCGTTATTACTTAAGAGGATTGTTCCAATGGCGACTAACCGTTCCCAGCGTCTGCGCAAAAAACTGTGCGTGGATGAATTTCAAGAGCTGGGTTTCGAACTGAACCTGGACTTCAAAGAAGACTTGTCCGAAGAAGCCATTGACGCTTTCCTCGAAGCATTCATCAAAGAAGCCATGGAAGCCAACGGTCTGGGTTATGTTGGCGGCGACGACTTCGGTCTGGTGTGCCTGCAGAAGCGTGGCTCGGTCAACGAAGAGCAACGCGCTGCCGTTGAAGCCTGGCTGAAAAACCGTAGCGAACTGACCGGCATGACCGTCAGCCCGCTGCTGGACGTCTGGTATCCGGAAAAGCCGATCAACGCGGCTAAGTGATACTGAAAAAAACGGCGACCTTCGGGTCGCCGTTTTTTTTTGCTTTCAAGCTTTACGCCAGTTGAGGATCAGCAAGGTCAGCACCCCCGCGACAATCCCCCAGAACGCCGACCCGATGGAAAACAGCGTCAGCCCCGACGCCGTGACCATGAAGGTAATCAGCGCCGCTTCACGTTCCTTCACCTCGCTCATGGCAATGCTCAGACCGTTGATGATCGAACCGAACAACGCCAGCGCGGCAATCGACAGCACCAGTTCTTTCGGCAGCGCGGCAAACAGCGCCGCCAATGTGGCGCCGAACACCCCGGCAATCCCGTAGAAAATCCCGCACCAGACGGCAGCGGTGTAACGTTTGTTGCGATCCTCGTGAGCGTGCGGCCCGGTGCAGATCGCCGCGCTGATCGCGGCAAGGTTGATGCCGTGGGAACCGAACGGCGCCAGCAGCAGCGAGGCGATGCCGGTGGTGGTGATCAGTGGCGAGGCCGGCACGTTGTAGCCGTCGGCGCGCAGCACGGCGATGCCGGGCATGTTCTGCGAGGTCATGGCCACCACGAACAGCGGGATGCCGATGCTGATGGTCGCGGCCAGCGAGAAGTGCGGAGTGGTCCACACCGGCGTCGCCACTTCCAGGTGAAAACCGCTGAAATCCAGCAGGCCCATGAAGCCCGACAGCGCCGTGCCGATCAACAATGCCGCCAGTACGGCGTAACGTGGCGACAGGCGTTTGACCACCAGATAGGTGAAGAACATGCCCAAGACCAGCCCGGTGCGGTGCTGCGCCGCGACGAAGATTTCGCTGCCGATCTTGAACAGAATCCCCGCCAGCAACGCCGCCGCCAGCGACGCCGGGATCTTTCTCACCAGGCGTTCGAAGCTGCCGGTCAGGCCGCAGATCGTTACCAGCAGCGCGCAAGTGATGTAGGCGCCGATGGCCTCGCCATAGCTAACGCCGCCCAGGCTGGTAATCAGCAGGGCCGCGCCCGGGGTCGACCAGGCAATGGTGATCGGCGTGCGATAACGCAGCGACAGGCCGATCGAGCACACCGCCATGCCGATCGAGATCGCCCAGATCCACGAGGAAATCTGCCCGCTGCTCAGGCCCGACGCTTGCCCGGCCTGAAACATCAGCACCAGGGAGCTGGTGTAGCCGGTCATCATCGCGATGAACCCGGCAACGATGGCCGAAGGCGAAGTGTCGGCGAGAGGGCGCAGTCGGGTGTAAGTGGCGTCGTTCATGACGGCGGTGTTCCTTTTTTATAGAAGCGATGAATCCAACGAAATATTTGTGTCTGTCACATACCTGTGGCGAGGGAGCTTGCTCCCGCTGGGTTGCGAAGCGGCCCCAATGCAGGCACCTCGGTGCGCCAGACAGACCATGTCGGCTGCTTTACGACTGCTGCGCAGCCGAGCGGGAGCAAGCTCCCTCGCCACAATGTTCGGTAGGCGGCGGTTTTGGGGTTTAAGCCTAAACTCAATCGTAACGGATCGTTGCAATACAGCCGTGGTCACAAACAGCCATACAGTCGTGTTGCCACCATCCATTGTGTACAATCGCGCTGTTTTTTACGCGATACTTGCCAGCGACCTACTGTGCCGTATTACAGTCACGGTCTATTCGCCGCAGTTCTCCCGACTCGAGTGCCCATGAACGAACAGTTGCAACCCCTCAAGAAACAACCGCGAGCAGGCAAAGCCGGCCGCAGCGGAACCCAGGACGATATTGTCTACGCGCATATCTTCGAGGCCATCCTCGAACAGCGTCTGGCGCCCGGCACCAAGTTGAGCGAAGAAGCGCTGGGGGAAATCTTCGGGGTCAGCCGCACCATCATTCGCCGCGCACTCTCGCGTCTGGCCCATGAAGGCGTAGTGCTGTTGCGGCCGAACCGGGGCGCCGTGGTTGCCAGCCCGAGCGTTGAAGAAGCGCGTCAGGTGTTCATGGCCCGCCGTCTGGTGGAGCGCGCGATCACTGAGCTGGCCGTGCAGCACGCTACCGCCGAGCAGATCGCCGAACTGCGGCAGATGGTCAACGACGAGCGCGACAGCTTCTCCCGTGGCGATCGCGGTGCCGGCATCCGTCTGTCGGGCGAATTCCACCTGAAACTGGCGGAAGCGGCGAAAAACGCACCCCTGATCAGCTTCCAGCGCAGCCTGGTCTCGCAGACCTCGCTGATCATCGCCCAGTACGAAAGCGGCAACCGCTCGCATTGCTCCTACGACGAACACACCCAGTTGATCGACGCCATCGAAGCGCGCAACGGTGAGCTGGCGGTGGACCTGATGATGCATCACATGGACCACATCGACAGCAAGCTCAACCTCGACGAGGAAAGTGCGTCGGATGATCTGCATGCGGTGTTCTCGCATTTGTTGCAGACCAAGAAGCCTGGGCGTCCAAGCGCCAAGCTCTGAGCTGGCACCGAGTCGCGCCCTTCGCGAGCAGGCTCGCTCCCACATTCAACCGCATTCTGGCAGAGGAAATGAGGTCAACTGTGGGAGCGAGCCTGCTCGCGAAGGCGATCTGACAGGCAACAAAAATCCCCCGGGGCTGAACGCCACCGGGGGATTTTTTATGCCCCGGGGAAACTCAGCGCTGATGCACCAGCGCACCCGCCGCATACGTCTGTTGCACCGTGCGGTCATCCCCCAGCGTCATTAACACGAACAACGTCTCGGCAATGTTGTTGGCCTGCTTCAAGCGGTAGCTCAGCAGTGGCGTGGCGTTGTAGTCCAGCACCAGGAAGTCGGCATCGGAACCCGGCTGCAGGTTGCCGATCTTGTCTTCCAGACGCAGCGCCCGCGCGCCCCCCAGAGTCGCCAGGTACAGCGACTTGAACGGGCTCAGGCGCGCACCCTGCAACTGCATCACTTTGTAGGCTTCGTTCAGAGTCTGCAGCAGCGAGAAACTGGTGCCGCCACCGATGTCCGTGCCCAGGCCGACATTCAGTTTGTGCTTCTCGGCCATCGGCAGGTTGAACAGGCCGCTGCCGAGGAAGAAGTTCGAGGTCGGGCAGAACGAGATCGCCGAGCCGGTTTCCGCCAGACGCGCACATTCGTCATCGCACAGGTGCACGCCGTGGGCGAATACCGAGCGTTCGCCGAGCAACTGGTAGTGGTCGTAGACGTCGAGGTAGCCCTTGCGCTCCGGGAACAGCTCCTTGACCCACTCGATTTCCTTGAGGTTTTCGCTGATGTGGGTCTGCATGTACAGATCCGGGTATTCGCTCAGCAACTGGCCGGCGAGGGTCAGTTGTTCCGGGGTGCTGGTCGGCGCGAAACGTGGGGTGACCGCGTAGTGCAGGCGGCCCTTGCCGTGCCAGCGTTCGATTAGCGCCTTGCTCTCGACGTAGCTCGATTCGGCGGTGTCGGTCAGGTAGTCCGGGGCGTTGCGGTCCATCATTACCTTGCCGGCGATCATCCGCAGATCAAGTTTCTCGGCGGCCTCGAAGAACGAATTCACCGACTGCGGGTGCACGCTGCCGAACACCAGCGCGGTGGTGGTGCCGTTGCGCAGCAGTTCCTTGATGAAAATGTCCGCGACTTCATCCGCGTGGTTCTTGTCGCCGAACTGGCTTTCGCACGGGAAGGTGTAGGTGTTGAGCCAGTCCAGCAGTTGCTCGCCGTAGGCACCGACCATGCCGGTTTGCGGCAGGTGGATGTGGGTGTCGATGAAGCCCGGGGTGATCAGCGCGTCCTTGTAGTGCTCGATTTCGATGTCCGCCGGCAAGGTCGGCAGCAAGTCGCTGGCGTGGCCGAGGGCGCTGATCTTGCCGCCATCGACCACCAGCAGGCCGTCCTCGAAATATTCGTAGGAGGCTTCGATCCCGACTTCGGCGGGGTCGGCGATGCTGTGCAGGATGGCGGCGCGGTAGGCTTTGCGAGTCAGAGGCATGAGGGTTCTCTAATCAGTTTGAGGCTTTGAGTTTGGCGGCCTGACTGCGGCGGGAAACCGGCAGCAGTTTGGCAATCGGTTCGGCGCTGGCGCTGGCGCTGTGCTGGCCGAAATTGGCGTTATAAGTGGCGATGATTTCGCCGGCGATGGAGATGGCGATTTCCACAGGCAGTTTGCCTTTGACTTCGCCGATGCCCATCGGGCAGCGCATGCGTTGCACGACGCTGGGGTCGAAACCGCGATCACGCAGGCGATGTTCGAACTTGGCCCGTTTGGTTTTCGAGCCGATCAGGCCGAACCAGGTGAAGTCGTTGCGCTTGAGGATCGCGGCAGTGAGCTCCAGGTCCAGTTGATGGTTGTGGGTCATGACGATGCAGTAGCTGCCGACGGGCAGGTCGTCGATTTCATCCACAGGCTCTTCGGCGACGATTTTACGGACACCGTGGGGAATCTGTCGGGGAAATTCTTCTTCCCGCGAATCGATCCAGCGCACCCGGCACGGCAGGCTGGCGAGCAACGGCACCAGCGCGCGACCAACGTGGCCGGCGCCGAACACCGCGATCTGCGCCTGCACCTGGCCCATCGGTTCGAACAGCAACACCGTCGCGCCGCCGCAGCACTGGCCAAGGCTGGCGCCGAGGCTGAAGCGCTCCAGATGGGTGTCCTGCTTGCCGCTGGCGAGCATCTCGTGGGCGATCTGCATGGCTTTGTATTCCAGATGCCCGCCACCGATGGTGTCGAAGGTCTGTTTCGCGCTGACGACCATTTTCGAGCCGGCATTACGCGGGGTCGAGCCGAGTTCTTCGATGATCGTCACCAGAACACAGGGTTCGCCCTGGTTCTGCAGGTCGGCGAGGGCGTCGATCCAGTTGTACATATGTCACCCCTACAACATCGTTGTCTGTTCGGGCCTCATCGCTGGCAAGCCAGCTCCCACAGGATTTGCGGTGTAACGCATATCGGTTAAACACCACAAAAACCTGTGGGAGCTGGCTTGCCAGCGATTGGCCGCGCCTCGGTCGTTAGAGCGGAGCCAATTCGGTTTCAGCCTCGACCGCTTTCACAGTCTTGAGCTGACGCATCTGCTCGCAACCCCACAACACCCGTTCCGGGGTCGCCGGTGCGTCGATCTGCGGCTGGTGCCGGTAGTCGCCGAGGCTCGCCACCGCATCCTTGATCGCACACCACGCGGCAATCCCGAGCATGAACGGCGGCTCACCGACAGCCTTGGAATGGAACACCGTGTCTTCCGGGTTCTTGCGGTTTTCCACCAGCTTCACCCGCAAATCCAGCGGCATGTCCGCCACGGCCGGGATCTTGTAGCTGGCCGGGCCGTTGGTCATCAGCTTGCCCTTGTTGTTCCAGACCAGCTCTTCCATGGTCAGCCAGCCCATGCCCTGGACGAAACCGCCCTCGACCTGACCGATGTCGATCGCCGGGTTCAGCGAGGCGCCGACGTCGTGGAGGATGTCGGTGCGCAGCATCTTGTACTCGCCGGTGAGGGTGTCGACGATCACTTCACAGCACGCCGCGCCGAAGGCGAAGTAGTAGAACGGCCGACCACGGGCCTGGCTGCGGTCGTAGTAGATTTTCGGGGTCTTGTAGAATCCGGTGCTCGACAGCGAGACCTGATTGAAATACGCCAGCTGGATCAGCGCTTCGAAGGTCATGATGTGGTCACGCACGCGCACGTGGCCGTTGTGGAATTCCACGTCTTCTTCGCTGACCTTGTAGTGCCGCGCGGCGAACTCCACCAGACGCTGCTTGATGATTTCGGCGGCGTTCTGCGCGGCCTTGCCGTTGAGGTCGGCACCGCTGGACGCCGCAGTCGGCGAGGTGTTTGGCACCTTGTCGGTGTTGGTCGCAGTGATCTGCACCCGGTCCATTTCCACCTGGAATACTTCGGCCACCACCTGCGCGACCTTGGTGTTCAGGCCTTGGCCCATTTCCGTGCCACCATGGTTCAGGTGGATGCTGCCGTCGGTGTAGACGTGGATCAGCGCGCCGGCCTGGTTGAGGAAACTGGCGGTAAAGGAAATGCCGAATTTCACCGGAGTCAGCGCCAGGCCTTTTTTCAGGATCGGGCTGTTGGCGTTGTAGCGACGGATCGCTTCGCGGCGCTCGGCGTACTGGCTGCTTTCTTCCAGTTCGGCGGTCATTTCCTCGAGCATGTTGTGCTCGACGGTCTGGTAGTAGTGGGTGACGTTGCGCTCGGTCTTGCCGTAGTAGTTGGCCTTGCGCACGGCCAGTGGATCGAGATTGAGGTGACGGGCAATCGCGTCCATCACCTCTTCGATCGCGACCATCCCTTGCGGGCCGCCGAAACCCCGGTAGGCGGTGTTCGACGCGGTGTTGGTCTTGCAGCGGTGACCATTGATCGTCGCGTCGCCGAGGTAGTACGAGTTGTCCGAGTGGAACATCGCCCGGTCAACGATCGACGCCGACAGGTCCGGCGAGCAACCGCAGTTGCCGGCCAGGTCCATGTTGATCCCGTGCAGGCGTCCGGTGCTGTCGAAGCCGACGTCGTATTCGACGTAAAACGGGTGACGCTTGCCGGTCATCAGCATGTCTTCGACCCGTGGCAGGCGCATCTTGGTCGGCTGCCCGGTGAGGTGCGCGATCACCGCGCACAGGCACGCCGGGCTGGCGGCCTGGGTTTCCTTGCCGCCGAAACCACCGCCCATGCGGCGCATGTCAACGACGATCTTGTTCATCGACACGTCGAGCACTTCGGCCACCAGTTTCTGCACTTCGGTGGGGTTCTGCGTCGAGCAGTAGACGATCATGCCGCCGTCTTCGGTGGGCATCACCGAGGAGATCTGCGTCTCCAGATAAAAGTGTTCCTGGCCGCCGATGTGCAGCGTGCCTTGAATACGGTGTTCGGCGGTCGCCAGCGCGGAAACCGAGTCGCCGCGCTGATGGGTGTGGCTGTCGAGCACGAAGTGGCGTTTGCGCAGGGCTTCGACCACATCCAGCACCGGCTCCAGATCTTCGTATTCGATGATCGCGGCCATCGCCGCTTTGCGTGCGGTTTCCAGGTCCTTGGCCGCCACGGCCAGTACCGGTTGGCCGACGAACTGCACGTCGTCGATGGCCAGCAGTGGATCGCCCGGCAGCAGCGGGCCAATGTCTTTCAGGCCCGGCACGTCTTCGTGGGTGATGGCAATGCGCACGCCTTCGAAGGCGTAGCAGGGCTTGGTGTCGATGCTGATGATTTTCGCGTGGGCGCGGTCCGACAGCCGTGCGTAAACGTGCAGCTGATTGGGGAATTCCAGGCGATCATCGATGTACTGCGCTTCACCGGACACATGCTTGGCGGCGCTGTCGTGCTTGACGCTGCGGCCGACACCGGTGGTCAGGTCCTTGGCGAACAGTTCAGCCAGTTCGGCCTGGGTCTTCTCTACGGCGTGATGATTAGACATAAGCGGTCACCCGAGTCTCGATGTGCGGTGTTTGCAGTTCGATGAAGTATTTGCGCAGCAGGTTCTGCGCACTGAGCAGGCGATATTCCTTGCTGGCGCGGAAGTCCGAGAGCGGCGTGAAGTCGTCGGCCAGTGCGGCGCAGGCGCGTTCGATCACGGCGTTGTTGAACGGCTGACCGAGCAGCACGGCTTCGCAATGGGCGGCGCGTTTCGGGATCGCGGCCATGCCGCCGAAAGCCATGCGGGCGTCGGTGATCACACCGTTTTCCACACGCAGATTGAACGCGGCGCAGACGGCGGAGATGTCGTCGTCCAGGCGCTTGGAGACCTTGTAGGCGCGGAAACGCTGTTCGGCCGTGGCACGCGGAACGATGATCTTCTCGATGAACTCGCTTTCCTGACGCGCAGTGACCTTGTAATCGATGAAGTAATCTTCCAGGTTCAGCGTGCGCCGGGTTTCACCCTTGCACAACACCACCTGCGCGCCGAGGGCGATCAGCAGCGGTGGCGAGTCACCGATTGGCGAGGCGTTGCCAATGTTGCCGCCGAGGGTGCCCTGGTTGCGGATCTGCAGCGAGGCGAAGCGGTGCAGCAGCTCGCCGAAGTCCGGGTACTCGGCGGTGAGCGCTTCGTAGCAGTCGGAGAGGGCGGTGGCGGCGCCGATTTCGAGGCGGTCTTCGAAGGTTTCGATGCGCTTCATTTCGGCGACGTTGCCGACGTAGATCATCACCGGCAGGGTGCGGTGGAACTGGGTGACTTCCAGCGCCAGGTCGGTGCCGCCGGCCAGCAGCCGGGCTTGTGGGTAAGCGTCGTAGAGATCGGCCAGGTCGGCCACGGTCAGCGGCACCAGGCAGCGTTTATCGCCACTGTTGAGTTCGCCGATATCGGTCGGGGCAATGGCTTTGAGGCGGGCGATGGTCTCGGCTTCGCGGGCATCGAACTGATCCGGCTGCCTGGCGCAGCAGGATTGCTCGGCGGCGGCGAGGATCGGCCGGTAGCCGGTGCAACGGCAGAGGTTGCCGGCCAGCGCTTCGTGGGCCTTGGCCTGATCCGGTGCATCGCTGTTCTTTTGCAGGGCGAACAGCGACATGACGAAGCCGGGGGTGCAGAAGCCGCACTGCGAGCCGTGGCACTCGACCATGGCTTTCTGCACGCTGTGCAGTTCACCCTGGTGCTTGAGGTCTTCGACGCTGATCAGTTGTTTGCCGTGCAGCGACGAAACAAAGGTCAGGCACGAGTTGAGGCTGCGATAGCGAATGTGTTCGCGGCCGTCGGCATCCGTCTGCAACTCGCCGACCACCACGGTGCAGGCACCACAGTCGCCGCTGGCGCAGCCTTCTTTGGTGCCGGATTTGCCCACATGTTCGCGCAGGTAATTGAGCACGGTCAGATTCGGGTCCAGGGCGTGCTCGCTACGGAGTTCCTGGTTAAGTAAAAACTGGATCACGGAAGGCCTCGCAGACTCATTATTGTTGTTAACCGACTTCAACCGAATTTAGCAGGTCTGACTTTTCGGTCAATGGTTTTCTGACTTAAAGGTCAGGAAAAACGGTTTTGTCGATTAACGCGTGCTCTATTGAGTATTGACCCTGAGCGGATCCACTGCTTTTTTGCTTGAATCGTGCCAAAAACCGCCGTGCGGGCACTCCGCCATGACCCCGCATTTGCGCTACACTGCGCCGCTTGTGCAGATCGAAGAGTTTGAAGGACAACCATGACGTTCAAGGCGCCGGACAGCCTCGCCGAGCAAATTGCTCACCACCTCGCCGAACGCATCATTCGCGGCGAAATGAAGCCGGGAGAGCGCATTCAGGAACAGAAGGTCACGCTGGCCCTCAATGTCAGCCGCGGATCGGTCCGCGAAGCCCTGCTGATCCTCGAACGCCGCCACCTGATCGCGATCCTGCCGCGACGTGGCGCCCATGTCACCGAACTCACCGCGCACAAGGTGCAGAGCCTGTGCACGCTGATGAGCGAGCTGTACATCCTGCTCGGCAATGCGGTCGCCAATGGCTGGCAGACCCAGGCCGATATGGCGCCGTTCGTGCAGATCCAGCAGCGCCTGAGCGCCAGCTACGAGCGCCAGGACATCCGCACCTTCGTCGACGACAGCTTCGCCGTGATGCGCGCCGCGTACCCGTTCGCCAACAACCCGTACCTGCAAGAGACCGTCGAGAACCTGCAGCCGGCCATGAGCCGCGCCTACTTCCTCGCCCTCGAACAGCGCAAGGCCGAAATGAGCGAGTTCCTCGAACTGTTCGAACGCCTGCTGGCCGCTGTGCTTGCCCGTGATTTGCCGCAGATCCGCATCGTGCTGACGGCTTACGCCCAGCGCAGCTGCGATCTGGTGGTCTCCGCCCTGACGGTTGCCTGAGCGTGCGGCTAAAGTGCATCAAACTGGCGGGGTTCAAATCCTTCGTCGATCCGACCACGGTGAACTTCCCCAGTAACATGGCGGCGGTCGTCGGGCCGAACGGTTGCGGCAAGTCGAACATCATCGACGCCGTACGCTGGGTGATGGGCGAAAGTTCGGCGAAGAACCTCCGTGGCGAGTCGATGACCGACGTCATCTTCAACGGCTCGACCAGCCGCAAACCGGTGAGCCAGGCGAGCATCGAGCTGGTGTTCGACAACTCCGACGGCACCCTGGTCGGCGAATACGCGGCGTATGCCGAAATTTCCATTCGGCGCAAAGTCACCCGCGACAGCCAGAACAGCTATTTCCTCAACGGCGCCAAATGCCGCCGTCGCGACATCACCGATATCTTCCTCGGCACCGGCCTCGGCCCGCGCAGCTACTCGATCATCGAGCAGGGGATGATCTCCAAGCTGATCGAAGCCAAGCCCGAAGACCTGCGCAACTTCATCGAAGAAGCGGCGGGCATCTCCAAGTACAAGGAGCGTCGGCGCGAGACCGAAAACCGCATTCGCCGGACCCACGAAAACCTCGCGCGTCTGACCGACTTGCGTGAAGAGCTCGAACGCCAGCTCGAGCGCCTGCACCGGCAAGCCGAATCCGCGAAGAAGTATCAGGAATACAAAGCCGAAGAGCGTCAGCTCAAGGCGCAACTGTCGGCCCTGCGTTGGCAGGATCTGAACGATCAGGTCGGCCAGCGCGAGTCGATCATCGGCAACCAGGAAGTCAGTTTCGAGGCGCTGGTCGCCGAGCAGCGCAATGCCGACGCGGCCATCGAGCGCCTGCGTGACGGGCACCATGAACTGTCGGAACGCTTCAATCTGGTGCAAGGGCGCTTCTATTCGGTCGGCGGCGACATCGCCCGGGTCGAGCAGAGCATCCAGCACGGCCAGCAACGCTTGCGTCAGTTGCAGGATGACCTGAAAGAAGCCGAACGCGCGCGCCTGGAAACCGAATCGCACCTGGGCCACGACCGCACGCTGCTGCTGACCCTTGGCGAAGAGCTGGATATGCTCACCCCCGAGCAGGAAGTCACCAGCGCCGCCGCCGAAGAAGCTGCCGCTGCGCTGGAAGATTCCGAAAGCGTCATGCACGGCTGGCAGGAGCAGTGGGACGCCTTCAACCTGACCGCCGCCGAACCACGGCGTCAGGCCGAAGTGCAGCAGTCGCGCATCCAGCAACTGGAAACCAGCATGGAGCGTCTGGCCGATCGGCAAAAGCGTCTCGCCGAAGAGCGTGATTTGCTCTCCGCCGACCCGGAAGACGCCGCGATCATGGCGCTCAACGAGCAGCTCGCCGAGTCCGAAGCGACCCTTGAAGATTTGCAGACCAGCGAAGAAGCGCAGGTCGAAAAGCTCGAGCAACTGCGTCAGGAATTGCAGCAGGCGCTGACCGCGCAACAACAGGCGCAGGGCGATTTGCAGCGGCTCAACGGTCGTCTGGCGTCGCTGGAAGCCTTGCAGCAAGCCGCGCTCGATCCGGGCACCGGCACCGCTGAATGGCTGAAAGAACACAACCTCGCCGAACGTCCGCGACTGGCCGAAGGCCTGAAGGTCGAGGCGGGTTGGGAGCTGGCGGTGGAAACCGTGCTCGGCGCCGATCTGCAAGCGGTGCTGGTCGACGATTTCAGCGGCTTCGATCTGTCCGGATTCACTCAAGGTGATCTGCGCCTGCTCAGCCCCGCCGGCGATGGCGTGCGGGTGGCGGGCAGTCTGCTGGATAAAGTCGAGGCGCAGATCGATCTGTCGCCGTGGCTCGGCCAGGTCAAGCCGGTCGACAGCCTGGAGCAGGCGCTGTCCCTGCGCGGCCAGTTGAGCGCCGGGCAGAGCCTGATCAGCCGCGATGGTTACTGGGTCGGTCGGCACTTTCTGCGAGTGCGTCGCGCCAGTGAAGCCGAGAGCGGCATGCTCGCCCGGGGCCAGGAAATCGAGACGCTGCAGGCTGAACGCGAAGAGCGCGAAGCCACCGTCGAAGCCATGGAAACCCGTTTGCAGACCTTGCGTGCGCAACAGCGTCAGCAGGAAAACGGCCGTGAGCATTTGCGTCGCTTGCTGCAAGACGAAGCGCGTGCGCAAGGCGAATTGAAAGCCCAGTTGTCCGCCGGCAAAGCCAAGGCTGAACAACTGACGCTGCGCCGCACGCGTCTTGACGAAGAGCTGGTCGAACTCGGCGAACAACGCGAGCTCGAGCACGAACAGGTCGGCGAAGCGCGCATGCAATTGCAGGAAGCGCTCGACGCCATGGCGCTGGACACCGAGCAGCGCGAGTTGCTGCTGGCGCAGCGCGACAGCCTGCGCGAACGCCTCGACCGCGTGCGTCAGGAAGCCCGTCAGCACAAGGATCACGCTCATCAACTGGCCGTGCGTCTTGGCTCGTTGCGCGCGCAGCATGACTCCACGCGTCAGGCGCTGGAACGTCTGGAAATGCAGGCCGAGCGCCTCACCGAAAAACGCGAACAGTTGAGTCTTAATCTGGAGGAGGGCGAGGCGCCGCTGGAAGAGCTGCGCCTGAAACTCGAAGAGCTGCTCGACAAACGCATGACGGTCGACGAAGAACTGAAGACCGCGCAAATCGCGCTGGAAGACGCTGACCGCGAATTGCGCGAGGCGGAAAAACGCCGGACCCAGGCCGAGCAGCAATCGCAACTGATCCGTGGCCAGCTCGAACAGCAGCGCATGGAATGGCAAGCGCTGACCGTGCGGCGCAAGGCGTTGCAGGATCAACTGCTCGAAGACGGCTACGATCTCAATGGCGTGCTCGCGACCCTGACCCCCGAGGCCAGTGAACGCGCCGCCGAAGAAGAACTCGAACGCATCAATGCGCGGATTCAACGCCTGGGCGCGATCAACCTCGCGGCCATCGATGAGTACACGCAACAATCCGAGCGTAAACGTTATCTGGATGCGCAGGACGCCGATCTGGTCGAAGCCTTGGAGACCCTGGAAAACGTCATTCGCAAGATCGACAAGGAAACCCGTAACCGCTTCAAAGATACCTTTGATCAGATCAATGGCGGATTACAGGCACTTTTCCCGAAAGTTTTCGGTGGAGGCAGCGCCTATTTGGAACTGACGGGCGAAGATCTACTCGATACAGGGGTGACGATCATGGCGCGGCCGCCAGGAAAGAAGAACAGCACCATCCATTTGCTCTCTGGCGGCGAAAAAGCCCTGACCGCGCTGGCACTGGTGTTTGCGATCTTCAAATTGAATCCGGCGCCGTTCTGCATGCTCGATGAAGTTGACGCGCCACTGGATGACGCTAACGTTGGACGCTACGCACGATTGGTTAAAGAGATGTCGCAGACCGTGCAGTTCATCTATATCACCCACAACAAGATCGCCATGGAAATGGCCGATCAACTGATGGGTGTGACGATGCACGAGCCGGGTTGTTCGCGACTGGTTGCAGTGGATGTCGAGGAGGCGATGGCGATGGTGGACGCCTGAGCCTGCGTGGTGTCGGAAGGGTATTAATGGTCTGTAGGACTTTTTTACCGACTTCGACTTGCTGGCCAATCGACATATTCGCGCGAGCTAATGTGACAGACGGTGTAAAGTTGTCTTTGGTCGTGCTAGTTTAATGTCAATTTTTCGTATACGTGGGCAAAACGCCTGTCAGAACATAGAGTTGGCGCCACGTTTTAAAGCGGTTTGCACAATGTAAACCCCTTATTTTTCAGCATTTTTTATAGAGGCACGGGATTACATGGAAATCGGTCTGCGCGAGTGGCTGATCGTCATCGGCATCATTGTGATAGCCGGTATTCTTTTCGATGGCTGGCGCCGTATGCGCGGCGGCAAGGGAAAACTGAAATTCCGCCTTGACCGAAGTCTGTCCAACCTGCCGGACGAGGACACCAGCGCTGAGCTGTTGGGCCCGGCCCGTGTGCTGGACACACATAAAGAGCCGCAACTGGACGAACACGATCTGCCGTCGGTGAGCATGCCGGCCCGCGAAGCACGCGAGCCTCGCGAATCCGGCTCGAAACGTGGCAAGCGTGGGAACACTGGTCCGGCGCAGGGCGACCTGAACCTCGACCTGGATCTGGACAGCGGCCCGAGCTTCAGCAGCCGAGACGACGATTTCGTTGAAGACAGCAAGCCTTCGCCGGCTGTGGCCGACAAGGATCAGCCGCAAGCCGAAGAAGTTCTGGTGATCAGCGTGATCTGCCGCGACGCCGCCGGCTTCAAAGGCCCGGCACTGCTGCAGAACATTCTGGAAAGCGGTCTGCGTTTTGGCGAGATGGATATTTTCCACCGCCACGAAAGCATGGCCGGCAACGGTGAAGTGCTGTTCTCCATGGCCAACGCGGTCAAGCCGGGCATTTTCGATCTGGACGACATCGACCATTTCAGCACCCCGGCGGTGAGCTTCTTCCTCGGCCTGCCAGGCCCGCGTCATCCGAAGCAGGCCTTCGACGTGATGGTGGCGGCAGCGCGCAAGCTGTCCCAGGAACTGAACGGCGAGCTGAAAGACGACCAGCGCAGCGTGCTGACCGCGCAGACCATCGAGCACTACCGTCAGCGCATCGTCGAATTCGAACGCCGCGCCCTGACCCAGAAGCGCTAAAGGCCAGAGCGCAGTTGTGGCGAGGGAGCAAGTTCCCTCGCCACAATGTCCATAGCCTTGAGCTATCGTGATTTAGAAGATTGAGCAGCCTCGGCTGCTCTTTTGCTTTATGAGAGAACACCCATGACCGCCGCCAAAAACCGCATTCTAGAGCTGCGCGCTGAACTCGATCAGCACAACTACCGTTATCACGTCCTCGACGAGCCGAGCATTCCGGACGCCGAGTACGACCGGTTGTTCCACGAGCTCAAGGCACTGGAAGCGGCCAACCCGGAACTGATCACCAGCGACTCACCGACCCAGCGTGTCGGCAGCGTAGCGCTGACCGCGTTCACTCAGGTGCGTCACGAAGTGCCGATGCTCAGCCTCGGCAATGCCTTCGAAGAAACCGACATGCGCGAGTTCGACCGCCGGGTGACCGAAGGGCTGGATCTGCCGGCCGGTGATCTGTTCGGCGGCGGCGCAGCGGTGGAATACAGCTGCGAGCCGAAGCTCGATGGCCTGGCGGTCAGTCTGTTGTATCAGGACGGCGTGCTGGTGCGCGGAGCCACCCGTGGCGACGGCACCACCGGCGAAGACATCAGCGTCAACGTGCGCACCGTGCGCAACATTCCGCTGAAGCTGCACGGCACCGGATGGCCAGCGACCCTGGAAGTGCGCGGTGAAGTGTTCATGTCCAAGGCCGGTTTCGAACGCCTCAATGCCTCGCAACTGGAAGTCGGCGGCAAGACCTTCGCTAACCCGCGCAACGCCGCGGCGGGCAGCCTGCGTCAGCTGGATTCGAAGATCACCGCCAATCGCCCGCTGGAATTCTGCTGCTACGGCATCGGCCAGGTTTCTCACGATATTTCCGACACCCACATCGGCAACCTCAAGCAGTTGCAGAAGTGGGGCATGCCGATCAGCCATGAGCTGAAACTGGCCAAAGGCATTGGCGAGTGCCTGGATTACTACCGCGACATCGGCGAGCGGCGTAACTCGCTGGCCTACGAAATCGACGGCGTGGTGTTCAAGGTCAACAGCATCGCCGATCAGCGCGAGCTGGGCTTCCGCGCCCGCGAACCGCGCTGGGCCATCGCGCACAAATTCCCGGCCATGGAAGAACTCACCGAGCTGCTCGACGTGGAATTCCAGGTCGGTCGTACCGGTGCCGTCACACCAGTGGCGCGCTTGAAGCCGGTCAAAGTCGCTGGCGTCACTGTGGCCAACGCCACCCTGCACAACATGGATGAAGTCGCGCGCCTGGGCCTGATGATCGGTGACACCGTGATCATCCGCCGCGCCGGTGACGTGATTCCGCAGGTGGTGCAAGTGGTCACCGAACGTCGTCCTGACGACGCACGCCCTGTGCATATTCCAGAGAACTGCCCGGTCTGCGGCTCGCACGTCGAGCGCACGCAACTGGTCAAGCGCAGCAAGGGCAAGGAAACCATCAGCGAAGGTGCGGTGTATCGCTGCGTCGGTCGTCTGGCCTGTGGTGCGCAACTGAAGCAAGCGATCATTCACTTCGTGTCGCGCCGGGCGATGGACATCGAAGGCCTCGGCGACAAGAGTGTCGAGCAACTGGTCGATGAAGGTCTGGTCAGTTCGCCGGCGGATCTGTATGCGCTGAAGTTCGACGACATCGTCGATCTGGAAGGCTTCGCCGAAGTGTCCAGCAACAAGCTGCTGGCAGCGATTGAAGACAGCAAACAGCCGGGGCTGGCGCGGTTCATTTATGCGCTGGGCATTCCCGATGTTGGCGAGGAGACGGCCAAGGTCCTGGCGCGCTCGCTGGGTTCGCTGGAGCGCGTGCAGCAGGCGTTGCCGCAAGTGCTGACCTACCTGCCGGACATCGGCCTGGAAGTGGCGCACGAGATTCACAGCTTCTTTGAAGACGCGCACAACCAGCAGGTGATCACCGCGCTGCTGGGCCATGGTCTGCAAATTCAGGATCAGGGCGAGCTGGGTGCCGAGTTCGCCGCCAGCACCACCCTTGGTGGTCTGCTCGACAAGCTGCACATTCCCTCGGTCGGCCCGGGTGGGGCGCAGAAACTGGCGGACAAATTCGGCTCGCTGGAAGCGGTGATGAATGCCGACTGGCTGGACATGCGTCAGGCGCTGCCGGAGAAGCAGGCCAATTCAGTGCGTGAGTTCTTTGCTTCGCCAGAGCACCGGCAGATCGCTGAATCCGCCGAGAAACAACTGCGTGATTTCGGCATGCATTGGCTGAGCGAAAAGAAAGTCGTCGAAGGCCTGCCGCTGTCCGGCGAGACCTGGGTGCTGACCGGCAAGGTTGAGCTGATGAGCCGTGATGTCGCCAAGGAACATTTGGAAAGCCTTGGCGCCAAAGTCGCCGGCTCGGTCTCGGCGAAAACCCATTGTGTGGTCGCAGGCCCGGGTGCTGGCTCGAAACTCACCAAAGCCAATGAGCTGGGGGTGAAAGTGATGGACGAAGAAGCGTTTATTGCTTTCCTCAAGACCCACGGTATTTCTGCCTGAGACCTTTTTGGTCGGCAGTCTGCATTTGTGGTGAGGGAGCTTGCTCCCGCTCGGCGACGAAGTCGTCGCAAAATCGCCATCCTCGGTATTTCAGGATAAATGAGGTCGCATGGTTTTGGGGCTGCTTCGCAACCCAGCGGGAGCAAGCTCCCTCGCCACATCAGCAGTGTCACTAAGCAGCAGCACTTTGTTCGGGAACATTGTTGTCTTAAGAATGATCTAGTCTTGGCAAGCCCCAGGGAGAGATCGCCATGTACCGCTTTTTCGAGCAGCTCAGTTCTCGCATCGTCGCGCCGTTCATGGGCGAGTCTTCGCGCAACAGTAAAATCTGGCCGTGCCGCTGCGGCCAATCGTTGTTCTTTCGCAACAGCCAGTGCCTGGCCTGCAACGCTGCACTCGGCTACCAGCCGGAAGAAAGTCGCATCACGTCCTTGTCTCCCGGGTCAGAGGAGGGCACTTGGACGCTGGATGCCGATCCCGGTGCAGGACTGTTTCGCCGCTGTGCCAACCTCGACACCGCCGCCGCCTGCAACTGGCTGCTTCCCGCCAATGTCGATGATGCGTTGTGCGTCGCCTGCAGTCTCAATCGCACCATTCCTGACCTGTCGGTAGCGGAAAACCCCGAACGCTGGCGCAAGGTCGAAATCGCCAAACGGCGTCTTATCGCTCAATTGATCACCCTCGGCCTGCCGGTCATCCCGAAAACCGTGGATGAAGACACTGGGCTGGCCTTCGATTTCATCGGTGTCGACCTCGAAGGCAATGCGCCGATGACCGGCCACGCCAACGGCCTGATCACCCTCGACATCAAAGAAGCCGACGACGCCCACCGCGAGCAGGTAAGGGCGCAGATGCACGAACCCTATCGCACACTGCTCGGGCATTTCCGGCATGAGGTCGGGCATTATTACTGGGATCGCCTGATCGCCAACGGCCCGTGGCTCGAAGCCTTCCGCAACCTGTTCGGCGACGAGCGTGCCAGTTACGCCGAAGCGCTTGATCGCCATTACCAGCAGGGCGCACCGCTGGACTGGCCGCAACACTACGTCAGCGCCTACGCGACCATGCATCCATGGGAAGACTGGGCCGAAACCTGGGCGCATTACCTGCACATGATGGACGCGGTGGACACCGCACTGGGCTTTGGCATGAGTGCGCGGGAAATGGATTTCGACTACCAGCCGTTTCCCCCCAGCACCCTGTATGACCCGCAGCACCCCGGCGGCGCGGCATTCCTGTCGTTCGTCAACGCGTGGATCGAACTGGCGGGCATGCTCAACGAATTGTCACGCAGCATGGGCCAGCCGGATTTCTACCCGTTCGTGCTGCCGGCGGCGGCAATTGCCAAGCTGCACTTCATCCATCTGGTGATCCAGCAGGCGGGCGGTCGAGCGGACGAAGTCTTGAGCCTGTAGCAGCTGCCGCAGGCTGCGATCTTTATGTCCTTGAAGCCATTCATGTTTTTAATCTGAAACCAACGGTTGTAACTTCGCTTCAGATAGGTACAATGGCGCGGCTCGCCGACAGGTGAGTGTCGTTATGGTGACCCCATCGGTCCCCCCGCAACGATTACCCGTGAACCTGGTCAGATCCGGAAGGAAGCAGCCACAGCGGGAACATTGTGTGCCGGGGTGTGGCTGGTGGGGTTACCACCTTAACGAACATCGAGCGCTTCAACAGAACTGCATGGGTTTCGCCCACTGCGGTTTTTTTATGCCTGCGATTTGAGCTTTCACCCCAGCCCCTGCGGGAGCGAGCTTGCTCGCGAAGGCTGCATCCCCAATGCCTGTTCGGCCATCGTCGCGCAACAGTGGCATACTCCACCGTCTTGCTGCGCGCGTCGTTGACAAGTTCGCGCCCTGGCTACGAGGTTGTATGCACCCGGAACATCACGATTTATCCACCGCCGTTTACTTGCCCGTAACGGATGAAACCTGCGCGAGCCTGTTGCAGCCCGAGGGCGCGACAACCCTCGGCGAGCTGACGGATGCGCAACTGGCGGCAGTGCTGGTCATCCAGAATCTGGCCCAGGCCGCCGAAAAGGATCTCACCGCCACCGCGGTGGAGAAGGTCCTGGCCAGGTTGATCGCGTGGGCGGTCGATGGCCGCACAGGGCTGTTGTCCGAGGCGCAGCGACTGTTCGATCCGCGCCAGTTGTATTTCGGGCTGAATGCTCTGCGGCGGCTGAACCTGCGATTACTGTTGGCCGAAGAAGTCGCGGCGCAGGATTACCTGCTGCCCGATGGCAAATGGGATGACGAATTCAAGACGCGCCACCACGCCGTGAATAATCCGTTCAGCCAACAGATGATCAGCCCCATCCAGCGCGAGCGCTGGCTGAGCCCGGCACAAGACAAACTGGTCAGGACCTTCCGCGCCAATCTGGACGAAGACCTGCACGTGCAAGGCTACGCCGGGATCGGCAAGAGCCATCTGCTGGGAGCCCTGACCGAGTGCCTGGAACCCAGGAAAACCCTGCTGCTGGCGCGCACGCCGGAAAAACTGGCAACGCTGAGTCAGCGCATGGGCATCACCGGTGATCGCAAGCCCGGCATCACTTTCGAAGCGTTCGCGCGCGGGCTGATCCACGGCCGCAGGCCGCAGACGACAGGGACTGCCGCCCGGCTGGCGAGCAAGCAGAGCGTGGCGCAGGCGCTGAATATCCTCGGTTTTCGCGGCCATGATGCGCAACGGACCTTCAACGTCTGCCTGGAAACCCTCGAGCGCTATTGTCAGTCCCGGGATTACAGCCTGAGCGCCCAGCATCTGCCGTATTTCCAGCTGTCATTGTCCAGCCTCGAGTCCAAGGTGCTGCTGGAGTATTCCAGTCGCGTCTGGAGTTATCTCGAGGCCAACCCGGCGTGGGGCCGACAGAGCGGCTTCGAGGCCTTGTTGTTGATCAAGCGGGCGAGCCTGGCCGGCTGCGTGGTGCCGCCTCGTTACACCCATGTGCTGATCGACGAGAGCCAGGACATTCCGGCCTCGCTGCTGCAGATCATCGAGCGCGGTCGTCAGGTGCTGATCACCTTGGGCGATGAGTACCAGCACGCCAGCCGCGATCTGGTGAAAAGAAAGCGCGAGGTGCGCCAGAGCGATATCACCTATTCGGTGCGCTCGGGGCGTAACGTCGAGCGCCTGGTCAATCCGCTGATTTCCCGGCACTCGGAAAAGACCAAGGTGCCGTTCGAAGGTGCGCGTGAGGCGGACGTCGGGATCGAGTTTTATCCACAAGGCTTTGTGCCGCCCGAAGGTTGCGTGGTGCTGACCGCATCGCCGTGGGACACGATGATGTGGGCCATGCAATTGCACGACGCCAATTGCCTGTTCAGCTTTCCCGACATGAAAGCGCAGCGCGACCTCGAACATTTCATGACCACCGCCATTGAGCTGTTCAAGATCGATTATTACAGCGCCGAGCACAGCGAGAAGGGGCCGCACCGGTATTTCAGCGACTTGCCTGACTGGCAGCAGGTGCGCGCTGCCAATCAGTTCGACGAGGCGTTTCTGTGGGTCGAGGCCGAGCTGCAAAAAGGCTTCAAGGTCGCGGACCTGACCCGGCTGAACCGGATGATCGGCGCTCCCGGCAAGAGTTGCATGCTGATGCAGGCGCAGGAGGCGGGCGGCATGGAGTTCGACCGGGTGCTGCTGACGCCCGAGTTGCTGACCAACGTCAAGTTCAAGGATGCCTATGCGTTCGACGAGCGGATCTGCGCCGTGTACATCGCCATTTCCCGCGCCCGGCAGCAGCTTTATCTGCCGTACGATGTGGTGGAGTGGATCGAGTTTCACGACTACCAGAAATTCCGCGAGTCGCACGGCTACTGAATACCCGGCAACCCTCCCCTTGTAGGAGTGAGCCTGCTCGCGATAGCGTCATATCAGTCGACATCAACGTTGACTGAACCAGCCCTTCGCGAGCAGGCTCACTCCTAAAGGGTTATGGGTTGTCTTCGGCACTGCCGGTATACAACCGGATAATCTCATCAATCTCCCCCGACATTTTCATCCGCAGCATCGTGCGCAAGATCCGCTGCACCGGCACTTGCGGGGCATTCCTCACATAGCAGCCGACATGCTGCTCCTGCAACACGGTCACAGCGTGCAGTTGCTGCCCGGGCAGCAGGCGCTGGTTAAACCAGTCCAGGGTCCATTGATTGCTCACCGCGTAGCGGTAGCGCCCGGCCAGCAGTTTTTCCAGCACTTGCTCCTGATTGCGCGCGTCGTCGCGTTGCAGGTGATCGGCGTCGAACAGCGGTTGCAGGGTCGGGTAGGTGTAACCGAGCACGGTGCCGACCGATTGGCGGGGCAGGCGGGCGGGGTCGACGTGGGGCGGCTGAGCCTCGCGACTGATCAACAAATCGCGCTGGGACCACAACGGAATGCTCCAGATGTAATCCCCGGACTGATTCGGCAGCCACGATTGCGCGGCATAGCAGCGCACATCGACTTCGCCGCGCTCCATGGCGTTCTGCACCCGGGCGCGCGGCAGCACGTGAAATTCGGCCGGCACGCGGACCTGGGTCGCCAGGCTGAGCATCATGTCGTGAAGGATGCCCTGAGTCGGGCGGCCGCGCTCCAGTTGCACCATCGGCATCGCCCAGCTGTCGGCCACGACGAAGCGCAGCGGCGGCTCGGCGGCCGCTACGTTCAGGCTGATTCCCAGTAACGCTCCCACGGCCCACCGCATAAACGCTCCGGTAATTCTCGATCCCGGGCCGATAAAAGCCTCTGGTCATGCAGCTTAGCTAGATTAGACGAGCACACCGGATGCAATTTTGCCCTTGCTCCGCTAGCATTAGCCGCTTCAGCTTCCTTCGTTGCGACGGTTTTCGATGAGTTATCAGGTTCTTGCACGTAAATGGCGTCCGCGCTCGTTCCGCGAAATGGTCGGCCAGACCCATGTGCTCAAGGCTCTGATCAATGCCTTGGACAGCCAGCGGCTGCACCACGCGTACCTGTTCACCGGTACCCGCGGGGTCGGTAAGACCACCATTGCGCGGATCATTGCCAAATGCCTGAACTGTGAGACAGGTATCACTTCCAGCCCGTGTGGCGAGTGTTCGGTATGTCGCGAGATCGACGAGGGCCGCTTCGTCGACCTGATCGAGATCGACGCCGCGAGCCGGACCAAGGTCGAAGACACCCGCGAACTGCTCGACAACGTGCAGTACGCCCCGAGCCGTGGGCGCTTCAAGGTCTATCTGATCGACGAAGTGCACATGCTCTCCAGCCATTCCTTCAATGCGCTGCTGAAAACCCTCGAAGAGCCGCCGCCATACGTCAAGTTCATCCTGGCGACCACCGACCCGCAGAAACTTCCGGCAACGATTTTGTCGCGCTGCCTGCAGTTCTCCCTGAAGAACATGACGCCCGAGCGTGTGGTCGAGCACTTGACCCACGTTCTGACGGCCGAAAACGTGCCGTTCGAAGACGACGCGCTGTGGTTGCTCGGTCGCGCCGCTGACGGCTCGATGCGGGACGCCATGAGCCTGACCGACCAGGCCATCGCCTTCGGTGAAGGCAAGGTGCTGGCCGCCGACGTGCGGGCGATGCTCGGTACGCTGGATCATGGCCAGGTCTATGACGTCCTGCATTCGTTGATCGAAGGCGATGCCAAGGCGTTGCTCGAGGCCGTGCGCCACCTGGCCGAGCAAGGCCCGGACTGGAACGGTGTGCTCTCGGAAATTCTCAACGTGCTGCACCGCGTGGCCATCGCCCAGGCGTTGCCGGAAGGTGTCGACAACGGTCATGGCGACCGGGATCGCGTTTTGGCGCTGGCTCAGGCGCTGCCGGCCGAAGACGTGCAGTTCTATTACCAGATGGGCCTGATCGGTCGGCGCGATTTGCCGCTGGCGCCGGACCCCCGGGGCGGCTTCGAGATGGTCCTGCTGCGGATGCTGGCCTTCCGGCCGGCGGACACCGCGGACGCCCCGAGGCAACCGCTAAAGCCAGTGGGGATCAGCCAGGCCACAGTTGATTCCGCACACTCAGTGGCTGCCGCGCCGAAACCTGCGCCGGTAGTTGCTGCGGCGGTTGCGCCGACGCCTGCGCCTGCACCGGTTGCTGCTCCGGCCCCGGCTGCGGAGCCCGCGCCTGCCGTGGTCGCCGAGCCGGCACCGGCACCAGTGCCCCAGCCAGAACCCGAGCCGATCGTCGCCGAAGAGGTTGTCGACCTGCCGTGGAACGATCCGGTCGAACCCGAGCCCGAACCTGCGCAGCAGCCAGCCGTCGAGCCGGTGCTGGAAACCGAAGGCGAGCAGCCCGAGTTGCCGCCGATGCCGCTGCCGACCCCGGACAGCGTGGTGCCGGACGCGCCGGAATGGGCCGCTGCGCCGATTCCCGAGCCGTCGGTGGCCGACGTCGATGCCGCCACACCGGGCATGGACCTGGACGACGAGCCGCCGCTGGACGAAGACTACATCGAGCCGGACCTGGATTCGGCCTACAGCTACCTCGACGACCTGGCCAGCGAACACACCGCCGAGCCCGCCCCGGAACCCGAACCGGAGCCTGCCGCCGCGCCGGCCACCGGTCTGGCACTGCAGTGGCTGGAGCTGTTCCCGCAACTGCCGATTTCCGGCATGACCGGCAGCATCGCCGCCAACTGCACATTGATCGCGGTCGATGGCGACCATTGGCTGATGCACCTGGACCCGGCGCACAGTGCGCTGTTCAACGCCACGCAGCAGCGGCGCCTGAACGATGCGTTGAACCAGTTCCACGGTCGCACGCTGACCCTGACCATCGAGCTGATCAAGCCCGAACAGGAGACCCCGGCCCAGGCTGCGTCCCGCCGCCGGGCCAACCGTCAGCGCGAGGCGGAGGAATCGATCCACGGTGATCCGTTCATCCAGCAGATGGTCCAGCAGTTCGGTGCGGTCGTGCGACACGATACTATTGAACCTGTCGATGCCTTGGTCACCCAAGGCTAATAACTGAGGGCGTTCGGTGTTAAGCGCCGGGCGCTGTTTTGATCCAAGTACTTTTGAGGTGATTCCCATGATGAAAGGTGGCATGGCCGGCCTGATGAAGCAGGCGCAGCAGATGCAGGAAAAAATGGCCAAGATGCAGGAAGAACTGGCCAACGCCGAAGTCACCGGCAAGGCCGGTGGCGATATGGTCACCGTGGTGATGACCGGTCGTCACGACGTGAAAAGCGTCAGCATCGACCCAAGCCTGGTTGAAGGCCTGAGCGAAGACGACAAAGAAATGCTGGAAGCCGTGGTCGCTGCCGCCGTCAACGACGCCGTGCGCAAGATCGAAGCCAACAGCCAGGAAAAAATGGGCAGCATGACCGCCGGCATGAACCTGCCAGCGGGTATGAAACTGCCATTCTGATTCGCCATTGCGCGGCAGATGAGCGACACAAAATGCCAGGCATCGCGCCTGGCATTTTTGTTTCTGCCTGATCAGCTACAACCACCTGTAGGAGCTGTCGAGTGAAACGAGGCTGCGATCTTTTGATTCTGTTTTTTACAAGCAAGATCAAAAGATCGCAGCGTGCCGCAGCTCCTACATGAATTTCGTGCAGTGAGAAACATCGAACCCGGCACCGCGACCCAAGGTCTGCTTCCTATACCCCCGAATTCACCCTTCACAGGAGACGCTGACATGTCCGACCCTCTGACCCTCAACCAACGCATCGTCCTGGCCTCCCGCCCAGTGGGCGCGCCAACCCCGGAAAACTTCCGTCTGGAGCGCGAAGCGTTGCCGGACCTCGAAGACGGTCAGGTGCTGCTGAAAACCCAGTACCTGTCCCTCGACCCGTACATGCGCGGGCGCATGAGTGATGCGCCGTCCTACGCCGCGCCGGTAGAAATCGGTGAGGTGATGACCGGTGGCGCTGTCAGCCTTGTCGAAGATTCCCGTCATCCGAAATTCCACAAGGGTGATCTGGTGGTTGGCGCAACAGGCTGGCAGAGCCACAGCATCAGCGACGGCCGTAACATCATCCCGATCCCGTCCGGCCTGCCGAGCCCATCGATGGCCCTTGGCGTGTTAGGCATGCCGGGGATGACCGCGTACATGGGCCTGATGGACATCGGTCAACCGAAAGAGGGCGAAACCCTGGTGGTCGCTGCCGCGTCCGGGGCGGTCGGTTCGGTGGTCGGTCAGGTGGCGAAGATCAAAGGCTTGCGCGCCGTGGGCGTGGCCGGTGGTGCCGAGAAGTGCAAGTACGTCGTAGACGAGCTCGGCTTTGATGCTTGCATTGATCACAAGGCGCCGGACTTTGCCGAGCAACTGGCCAAGGCGTGCCCGAACGGCATCGATATCTATTACGAGAACGTCGGTGGGCATGTGTTCGAGGCCGTGCTGCCGCTGCTCAACCCCAAGGCGCGGATTCCGCTGTGCGGGCTGATCGCCGGTTACAACGCCTCTGAAGCGCCGCAAGGCCCGGATCGTCTGCCGACGTTGCAACGTACGTTGCTGACCAAGCGTGTGCGGATTCAGGGCTTCATCGTGTTCGACGACTATGGCGACCGTCAGCCGGAATTCATCAGCCACATGGTGCCGTGGGTGCGTGACGGCAAGGTGAAATTCCGCGAGGACGTGGTGGAAGGCCTGGAGCAGGCGCCCGAGGCGTTTATCGGTCTGCTGGAGGGGCGCAACTTCGGCAAACTGGTTGTGAAGGTCGCCCAGGACTGAGCATTTGACGCTGGCCAGAGGCGCGGGTATAAACCGCGTCTCGTTGTTTTGTCGGACTTTTTACCCATGAGCTTCAGCCCTTTGATTCGCCAACTGATCGATGCCCTGCGAACCTTGCCGGGCGTGGGTCAGAAAACCGCCCAGCGTATGGCGTTGCAGTTGCTCGAGCGTGACCGCAGTGGCGGCACGCGCCTGGCCCAGGCCCTGAGCCAGGCCATGGAAGGGGTCGGTCATTGCCGTCAGTGCCGCACGCTGACCGAAGATGACCTGTGCCCGCAATGCGCCGATACCCGCCGCGACGACACGCTGCTGTGCGTGGTGGAAGGGCCGATGGACGTGTATGCGGTGGAGCAGACCGGTTTCCGTGGGCGTTACTTCGTGCTCAAGGGTCATCTGTCGCCGTTGGACGGTCTGGGGCCGGAAGCCATTGGTATTCCGCAGTTGATGGCGCGAATTGAAGAGGCAGGCACCTTTACTGAAGTCATCCTCGCCACCAACCCGACGGTGGAAGGTGAGGCGACCGCGCATTACATCGCCCAGCTTCTCAGCAACAAAGGCCTGATCGCCTCGCGGATTGCCCATGGTGTGCCGCTGGGCGGTGAGCTGGAGCTGGTGGATGGCGGCACGCTGGCGCATTCGTTTGCCGGGCGTAAGCCGATTTCCCTCTGATCAAAGCCAAAGATCGCAGCCTTCGGCAACTCCTACAGGGACGCATTCCTAATGTAGGAGCTGCCGAAGGCTGCGATCTTTTGATCTTCTGCATCTTGAAAACCAAGCAAGCGCTCGGTTAACGTCGGCCAACCCTTCGATGGAGTTCGCCGATGCCTGCCTTCCAGGAATACTTCGACCCCAGCCACCAAATGGTCCGCGACAGCGTCAGACGTTTCGTCGAACGCGAAATCCTGCCGGACGTCGACGCGTGGGAAGAGGCCGAGAGCTTTCCCCGTGAGCTGTACCTGAAGGCCGGGGCGGCGGGGATTCTCGGCATCAGTTATCCCGAAGCGCTGGGTGGCAGCCACGAAGGTGATGTGTTCGCCAAGGTCGCCGCCAGTGAAGAGCTGATGCGCTGCGGCTCCGGCGGTCTGGTGGCGGGGCTGGGGTCGCTGGATATCGGCCTGCCACCGATCGTCAAATGGGCGCGGCCCGAGTTGCGCGACCGTATTGTGCCGGCCGTGCTCAGCGGCGAGAAAATCAGCGCCCTGGCGATTACCGAGCCCGGTGGCGGTTCCGACGTCGCCAACCTGCAAACCCGCGCCGTGCGTGACGGCGATGTCTATCGGGTCAGCGGCAGCAAAACCTTCATCACCAGTGGCGTACGCGCGGATTTCTACACCGTCGCGGTGCGCACCGGCGCGCCGGGTTTCGGCGGCATCAGCCTGTTGCTGATCGAGAAGGGCACCCCAGGCTTCACCGTAGGCCGCCAGTTGAAAAAAATGGGCTGGTGGGCCTCGGACACCGCTGAACTGTTCTTCGACGATTGTCGGGTGCCTGTGGGCCATCTGATCGGCGCCGAGAACATGGGCTTCGCCTGCATCATGGGCAATTTCCAGAGCGAGCGGCTGGCGCTGGCGCTGATGGCCAACATGACGTCACAACTGGCGCTGGAAGAAGCCCTGAAGTGGGCGCGTGCGCGTGAGGCGTTCGGCAAGCCGATCGGCAAATTCCAGGTGATCAAGCATCGTCTGGCCGAAATGGCCACGGCGCTGGAGGTGTCGCGGGAGTTTACCTATCGGCAGGCGGCGAAGATGGCGGCGGGGCAGAGCGTGATCAAGGAGATTTCCATGGCCAAGAATTTTGCCACGGATACGTCGGACCGGATCACTACCGAAGCGGTGCAGATTCTTGGCGGGCTGGGGTTTATGCGCGAAAGCCTGGTGGAGCGGCTGTATCGGGATAACCGCATTCTGTCGATTGGCGGCGGGACGCGGGAAGTGATGAACGAGATCATCAGCAAGCAGATGGGGCTTTAGGTTCTGCGTTGAGGCGGCCGACGCCTTCGCGAGCGGGCTCGCTCCCACAGGAGAATGCATTCCAAATGTGGGAGCGAGCCTGCTCGCGAAAGCGGTCTGACAGGCGCTACTTACTTATCAGTCAGGGCAAATCGCGTCAGACAGAAGGTCGGGATGCCCATGTCTTCCAGGCGCTGCGACCCCCCCAGCTCCGGCAGGTCAATGATCGCCGCCGCTTCATGCACACGGGCGCCCATGCGGCGGATCAGGTTGGCCGCTGCGATCAGCGTGCCACCGGTGGCAATCAGGTCATCGAACATCACCACCGAATCGCCTTCGCACAGGCTGTCGGCGTGCACTTCGAGGAAGGCTTCGCCGTACTCGGTCGCATAACCTTCGGCCAACACGTCCGCCGGCAGTTTGCCCTGCTTGCGGAACAGCACCAGCGGCTTGTTCAACTGGTAGGCCAGCACCGAACCGATCAGGAAACCGCGCGCATCCATCGCGCCGATGTGGGTGAAGTCGGCTTCCACATAGCGGTGGGCGAAGCTGTCCATCACCAGGCGCATGGCCTTGGGCGACTGGAACAGCGGGGTGATGTCGCGAAAGATCACGCCCGGTTTCGGGAAGTCGATCACGGGGCGGATCAGGGATTTGATTTCGAAGGAGTCGAAGACCATCGTCGAGGTGTCCTGGCAGGGCTGCAAACGGCGCAGTATACCCGCGGCTGAAACGCTTCGCTCAACCGCGGATCGAGATCAGCCTTCCAGCGAGCCGCCAGCCAGGGCGCAGAGCTGGATCGGGTCGAGAATGTGGATCTCCTTGCCCTCGGCGGCGATCAGTTCGTTCTGCTGGAAGCGCGTGAACACCCGGGACACGGTTTCCACCGCCAGGCCCAGGTAGTTGCCGATTTCGTTGCGCGACATGCTCAGGCGGAACTGGTTGGCCGAGAACCCGCGGGCGCGGAAACGTGCCGACAGGTTGACCAGGAACGTGGCGATGCGCTCGTCGGCGGTTTTCTTCGACAACAACAGCATCATTTGTTGGTCGTCGCGGATCTCGCGGCTCATCACGCGCATCAACTGGCGCCGCAGCTGCGGCAGTTGCAGGGCCAGTTCGTCGAGGCGTTCGAAGGGAATTTCACACACCGAGGTGGTTTCCAGCGCCTGGGCCGACACCGGGTGCTTCTCGGTGTCCATGCCGGACAGGCCGACCAGTTCGCTCGGCAGGTGGAAACCGGTGAGCTGTTCTTCGCCAGTGTCGCTCAGGCTGAAGGTTTTCAGAGCGCCGGAGCGTACTGCATAAACGGAATCGAAGGTGTCACCCTGGCGAAACAGGAACTCGCCTTTTTTCAGCGGGCGACCACGTTTAACGATTTCGTCCAGCGCATCCATGTCTTCCAGATTCAAAGAAAGTGGCAGGCAGAGAGGGGCCAGGCTGCAATCCTTGCAATGGGCCTGGTTGTGAGCGCGCAGTTTGACTGGCTCGGACATTTCTTAAATCCTTGTGGGAAAACACACATAAGCCGTAAGGGTAACCCACGGGAGGACATTCAGGCCAGTCCATGGCGACTTTGTCCCACGGGCGTAAAGCCGCAGGGCCAGTGGCCGATAAAGGGGTATCACCACGCACGCAAGGAGCCGCTTCGATGACTGCCATTGGTACGCTGAACCCCGGTAACAAAGGCGTTACGTCCTCGCCGGGTACCGCTCAAACCGCCGCAGGCGATGAACCGGGCCCCGAGGCATCGCTGCTGGCAACCCCGACCTTGGTCGAGGGTGTCAAAGTGTCGCTGTCCGGTGCCGCTATGACAAAAACCTTCAGCGCCGGGGGCGAGAACAGCGACATCGAAGACAGCGGCTTGCCCGAGAACGTCCAGCAGTTGTTGAAGATGATCCGCAAACTGCAAAAAGAGATCGCCGAGAAGAAAGCCCGGATGGCCGCCGTCATGGCCGACAAAACGCTGACCAACGAAGCCAAGGTCAACATGCTCGCCGCGCTGCGTGGTGCCATCGCGGCGTTGAACACCGGGCTGATCAGCGCCAATCTGGCCCTGTCCAAAGTCATGGATCAGTCCGGTCTTTCCGCCGAGCAAAACCTCAAGCTCGGCTCACTGCTGACAAAAAACTAGATCACCCGCGAGAAACGCTGACGGTTCTGCTGTGCCAGATACGCATCGAACACCATGCACACCGAGCGCACCAGCAGGCGTCCGGCCGGCAGCACTTCGATTCTTTCGCGATCAAGGGTGATCAGGCCATCGTTGGCCATGCCTTGCAGTTGCGGCCAAAGCGCGCCGAAATAGCCCTGAAAATCGATGTTGAACGCTTGCTCGATATCGGCGAACTCCAGGCTGAAGTTACAGATCAGTTGCTGGATCACCGCGCGGCGCAGGCGGTCGTCGGCATTGCATACCAGGCCACGGCTGGTCGCCAGTTGCGCGGCGGCGAGGGTGTTCTGGTACTGGTTGAGGTCGCTGCTGTTCTGGCAGTACAGGTCACCGATCTGGCTGATCGCAGAGACGCCCAGGCCAATCAAGTCGCAATGGCCATGGGTGGTGTAGCCCTGAAAGTTGCGTTGCAGGGTCTGCTCTTCCTGGGCGATCGCCAGCTCATCGTCGGGCAGGGCGAAGTGATCCATGCCGATGTAGCGGTAACCGGCAGCGGTCAGTTGCTCGATGGTGCGCTGGAGCATTTCCAGTTTGTGCGCAGGGCTCGGCAGCTCCTGGCTGTTGATCCGCCGCTGCGGCATGAAGCGCTCCGGCAGGTGCGCATAGTTGAACACCGAGAGCCGGTCCGGTTGCAGGCTGATGACTTCTTCAACGGTGCGCGCAAAGTTCTCCGGCGTCTGTTTGGGCAGACCGTAGATCAGGTCGATGTTGATCGAGCGAAATTGCAGGGTGCGCGCAGCATCTATCACCGCGCGGGTTTCTTCCAGGCTTTGCAGGCGATTGACCGCACGCTGGACCGCCGGGTCGAGGTCTTGCAGACCGATGCTGACCCGGTTGAAACCCAGTTCACGCAGCAGGCCCATGGTCGACCAGTCGGCCTCACGCGGGTCGATTTCGATGCCGTAGTCACCGGAGTCGTCATCCAGCAGGTTGAAGTGTTTGCGCAAATGCGCCATCAACTGCCGCAGCTCGTCATGGCTGAGAAAGGTCGGGGTGCCGCCGCCGAAGTGCAGCTGCTCGACTTTCTGCGCCGGCTCCAGATGGCAGGCAATCAGCTGGATTTCCTGCTCCAGTCGTTGCAGATAAGGCTGGGCGCGACCGCGATCCTTGGTGATGACCTTGTTGCAGGCGCAGTAATAGCAAATGTTCGCGCAGAACGGTACGTGCACGTACAGCGACAACGGGCGCAGCGCCTTGCGGCTGTCGCGCAGGGCATGGAACAGGTCGAACGTGCCGACCTGACTATTGAATTGCACGGCCGTCGGGTACGAGGTGTAGCGCGGCCCCGCCAGGTCGTAGCGGCGGATCAGATCAGTGTCCCAACGAATGGCGTCGAGCATGCGGGCATTCCCCCGGATAGGCTGGCAGTGTGGCGAGTCTATCGGGGAGCGGCGACGGGGCTCTTGATTTGCATCAACGGCGGATTGGTAGTCACTGCTTTGTGGTGAGGGAGCTTGCTCCCGCTGGACTGCGCAGCAGGCCCAATGCTTTTGATGGCAAAAGCGAGGGGCGCTCCGCACCCCAGCGGGAGCAAGCTCCCTCGCCACAGTGTTAATCAGTGGCCCATCAGCCAATGCTGATGCGGGCCGGGCAATGTCCAGATCCCGAAGAGAATCACCAGTAAACCACCGGCCATGCGCACGCTGCGTTTGCGCAAAATGGCAGTGACACGTTCCGCCGCAAGCCCCGTGGCGAGCAGCACCGGCCATGTCCCGAGGCCGAAAGCGAGCATCAACAACGCGCTGTCCAGCGCATTGCCCTGACTCGCCGACCACAGCAGCGTGCTGTAAACCAGTCCGCACGGCAGCCAGCCCCACAGCGCGCCGAGCAGCAACGCACGGGGCAGTGTCGACACTGGCAGCAAGCGGTTGGCCAGCGGCTGAATGTAGCGCCACACGCCGCGTCCCAGGCTTTCGATGCGGGTCAGCCCGCTCCACCAGCCGGCCAGATACAGGCCCATGGCGATCAGCAGCAACCCGGCGAGGATGCGCATGAACATCGCCGCCGGACTGTTCGCCACCGCCCAGCCGGCCAGGCCGATCAGCAGGCCGGCCGTGGCGTAACTGAGGATGCGTCCGAGGTTGTACGCCAGCAGCAGGCGAAAGCGCCGACTGCGCTGTTCCTTGGGGATCGCCAGGGTCAGCGCGCCCATCAGGCCGCCGCACATCCCCAGGCAGTGACCGCCGCCGAGCAGGCCGAGGATCAGCGCTGAAACCAGCAGGGGAGCCAGCTCAAGCATGGGGGGGCGCCTTGTCCTGCGGTTTGTCGGACTTGGCTTCGTCCACGGCGGCGGTGTGGTTCGGGTCCTGATCATCGAACAGGATGCTGTGGGCCGGGCCATCGAGGTCGTCGTACTGACCGCTGTCCACCGCCCAGAAGAAGATGTACACGGCGATGGCCACGATCAGCAGGGCCGCGGGGATCATCACGTAAAGAGCTGGCATCGGTACTCCAGGCCCGCGCGGTTCAAGCCGGCAACGGGCGGGTTTCTGAGCGGGGGGCGGCGACCGGCGCACTCGGCAGGCGAGTCAGGCGCAGGGCATTGAGCACCACGGTCAACGAACTGATCGACATGCCGACCGCGGCCCACACCGGGGTGATCCAGCCGAGGGCGGCGAACGGCAACATGAGGCCATTGTACAGCGCCGCCCACAGCAGGTTCTCGATGATTACCCGGCGGGTGCGCCGCGCCAGCGTGAATGCCTGCACCAACGCGTCGAGGCGGTTGGACAGCAGCACTGCATCGGCACTGGTCTTCGCCAGATCGGTGGCCGACCCCATGGCGACGCTGATATCGGCGGCGGCCAGCACCGGTACATCGTTGACGCCGTCACCGAGCATCAGCACCTTGCGTCCCTGGGCGTGCAGGTGTTGTAACACTTGCAGCTTGTCATCCGGGCGCAAGCCGCCACGGGCCTCGTCGATGCCCAGTTCAGCGGCGACGCTGGCGACCATCGGCGAGCTGTCGCCGGACAGCAGCAAGGTGCGCCAGCCCCGGGCCTTGCACGCGGCAAGCAGCGCGGGCGCATCGTCGCGCAGGCGGTCGTCGAGAGCGAACCACGCCAGCGGCCCCTGATCACTGCCGAGCAGCAGCCATTGCCCCGCTTCATTCGGCATCGTCGGCACAGGTGTGCCGCTGAGGTCGCAGACGAAGGCTGCCTGACCAATGCGCAAGCGCTGCGTATCGACCAGGCCTTCGAGGCCGAGTCCCGGCGTGCTGTGGACGTCTTCGGCGGCCAGTGGTGCACGGCCGAAGGCACGGGCAATCGGGTGTTCCGAGCGGTTTTCCAAGGCAGCGGCGAGGCTCAGGCATTGATCGCTGTTCAGCGTCGCCAGCGGGCGAATCGAACGCAGCACCAGCCGCCCTTCGGTGAGGGTGCCGGTCTTGTCGAAAATCACCGTGTCGATCTGGTTCAGGCCTTCCAGCACATGGCCGCGGGTCAGCAGCAGGCCAAGTTTGTGCAAGGTGCCGGTGGCGGCGGTCAACGCCGTTGGGGTCGCCAGCGACAGCGCGCAGGGGCAGGTCGCGACCAGCATCGCCAGAACGATCCAGAACGCCCGCGATGAATCCAGCTCCCACCACAACAGGCCGATGGCCGCCGCGGCAATCAGCGACAACAGCAAGAACCATTGCGCCGCCCGGTCGGCGATTTCCGCCAGCCGGGGTTTCTCCGCCTGGGCGCGATCAAGCAGGCGGACGATGGCCGACAGCCGCGTGTCCTGACCCAGCGCCAGCACTTCGACGGTCAATGCACCTTCGACATTCAACGTGCCAGCGGTCACGGCGTCACCGCTCATGCGCGGTTGCGGCAGGTATTCGCCGGTCAGCAGCGATTCGTCGATGCTCGACTGGCCGTCGAGGATCTTGCCATCCGCCGGCAGGATCGAACCCGGCTGCACCAGCACCCGGTCGCCGAGGCGCAACTCAGTGAGCAGAATGCGTTCGCTCTGGCCGTCGGCGTCGAGGCGCAGGCACGAGGCCGGCAGCAGATTGACCAGCTGCGCCGTCGCGGCGGCGGTGCGTTCGCGGGCGCGGCGCTCCAGATATCGCCCGGCGAGCAGGAACAGCGCAAACATGCCGACCGCGTCGAAATACAGCTCGCCGACCCCGGTGATCGAGGTCCAGATCCCGGCAATGTAAGCGCTGCCAATGGCCAGCGACACCGAGACGTCCATGGTCAGGTGGCGGGTGCGCAAGTCGCGCATCGCGCCTTTGAAGAACGGCGCGCAGCTGTAGAACACGATCGGTGTGGTCAGGAACAGCGCGACCCAGCGCAGGATCGTGTGCAGCTCGGGGCTGAGGTCGATGTTGAATTCCGGCCAGGTCGCCATGGTCGCCATCATTGCCTGGAACCACAGCAGCCCGGCGACGCCGAGTTGGCGCAGGGCCAGACGGTTTTCGCTGGCCAGTTGTTCGCTGGCGCGGTCGGCCTGATACGGGTGGGCGGCGTAACCGATGTGGCGCAGTTCGGCGAGGATCTGGCTCAGCGGCAATTGCGCATCGGCCCAACGCACGTGCAGTCGATGGTTGGACAGATTCAGGCGCGCTTCGGCGACTGCCGGCAAGGTGCGCAGGTGCTTCTCGATCAGCCAGCCGCAGGCGGCGCAACTGATGCCTTCCATCAACAGGGTGGTTTCGGCGAGTTCGCCTTCGTGCCGGACGAAGGGTTGTTGCACGTCGGCGCGGTCGTACAGCGCCAGTTCATCGGTCAGTTGCACCGGCAGCGCTTCGGGGTTGGCCGAGGCTTCGCTGCGGTGTTGGTAATAGCTTTCCAGACCACCGGCGACGATGGCTTCGGCCACAGCCTTACAGCCGGGGCAGCAGAACTCGCGGGCCTCCCCGAGCACGACGGCGGTGAAGCGGCTGCCCGACGGAACGGGCAGGGCGCAGTGGTAGCAGGGGAGTGGGGTGGTCATTTGTGATGCCGTGCAAATCTAGTGTGGCGAGGGAGCTTGCTCCCGTTCGGCTGCGAAGCAGTCGTAGGGCAGCCATTCATTCTGCCTGAATGAACCGGGAAGCTGGTTACAGGGGCGCTTTGCACCCCAACGGGAGCAAGCTCCCTCGCCACCGTGCAGATTGTTATTTATCCAGGTCTTCGGCGCCCTGCAGCGGTTCGTCACCGAGCAGCAGATCCTTGTCATGGCTGACCTGTTCCTCTTCGAACATGCGCCACACGTGGTCATCCTGGCTGCCCAGCAGTTCGACAAAACGCCGGCCTTCGACCTTGTCGCCCAATTGGCCGATGTAGCGGCCGGTTTCGGTTTCGCTGCGGGTCAGGACGATCTTGCGATCCTTCTCCGGCTGGGTCGGCGAGATCAGGTTCAACTCCAGCGTTTTCGGCTGGCTGTCGCCGCTCAGGCGCAGGTCGACTTCGCCGGTCACGTCGTCCAGATGCACGTTGGCGCGCATCTTCAGTTCCTGCGCCAGCAGTTCGCGATCCAGTGAGCGGTTGATGCCCTTGCCGGCCTCGTAGTAGTTGTCGTTGACCAGGTTGTCCGGGTTGTTCACCGCAATGGTCACCATCGACAGGGTCAGGGTCACCGAACAGGCCAGAATCCCGATGATGATCCATGGCCAAAGGTGCTTGTACCAAGGGCTTGCGGCGTTTGCGGCGGGCATGTTCAGTTCTCTCAACGGGTTTGTGGGCCGATGAATCGGCTCTTGGCTTCAACGTGGACGCTGTCGTCGTCAGCATCCTTGAGGATGAATTTCACCTCGTTGGTGCTCGACGGCAATTGTTCCGGTGCGCTCGACAACTCCACCGGCATGCTGAAGATCTCACCGGCCGGGACCTTGATCTCGCGTTTGCCCTGCAGACGCAGGTCAGGCAAACCGGCAGCTTCCAGCACATAAGTGTGGTCGCGCTGATCCTTGTTCATGATCTTCAGGCTGTAGACGTTTTCGATCCGGCCCTCGGCGTTCTCGCGATACAGCACGCGGTCCTTGCTGACGTCGAAACCAACCAGCGAGCGCATGAAGAACGCGGTGACCAGCAGGCTGATCATCGCCAGCAGCACCACGGCATAGCCGATCAGGCGCGGCCGCAGTTTATGGGTTTTCTGGCCCGACAGGTTGTGTTCGGTGGTGTAGCTGATCAGCCCGCGCGGGTAATCCATCTTGTCCATGATCGCATCGCAGGCATCGATGCACGCGGCGCAGCCGATGCACTCGATCTGCAGGCCGTCGCGGATGTCGATGCCGGTCGGGCAGACCTGGACGCACATGGTGCAATCGATGCAATCGCCCAGGCCCATGGCCTTGTAATCAACGCCTTTCTTGCGCGGGCCACGGCTTTCACCGCGACGCGGGTCGTAGGAAACGATCAGGGTGTCCTTGTCGAACATCACGCTCTGGAAGCGAGCGTACGGGCACATGTAGATGCACACCTGTTCGCGCAGCCAGCCGGCGTTGCCGTAGGTGGCGAGGGTGAAGAAACCGACCCAGAAGTACGACCAGCCATCGGCCTGACCGGTGAAGAACTCGAACACCAGTTCGCGGATTGGCGAGAAGTAGCCGACAAAGGTCATGCCGGTGACGAAACCGATCAGCAGCCACAGCGCATGCTTGGCGGCTTTGCGCAGCAACTTGTTGCCGCTCATTGGCGCCTTGTCGAGCTTGATGCGCTGGTTGCGGTCGCCTTCGGTGACCTTTTCGCACCACATGAAAATCCACGTCCACACACTTTGCGGACAGGTATAGCCGCACCACACGCGACCCGCGTAAACAGTGATGAAGAACAGACCGAACGCGGCAATGATCAGCAGGCCGGACAGCAGAATGAAGTCTTGCGGCCAGAACGTGGCGCCAAAGATGAAGAACTTGCGCTCCGGCAAGTTCCACCACACGGCCTGATGGCCGCCCCAATTGAGCCAGACCGTACCGAAATACAACAGGAACAGCGCGGCGCCGCCGAGCATCCGCAGATTACGGAACAGACCGGTGAAAGCACGGGTGTAGATTTTTTCTCGAGAGGCGTAAAGATCGACGCTGTTGTTCGCGTTTTTACTCGGTGGTGTGACGTCGTGTACCGGAATCTGGTTGCTCATCATTGCATCCCACGGCAGTGGAAAAATGCCTCGGTCGATACGTGCCGACCGCGGTCAGAAAGAGGTGGTGCAGTGGCGCAATGATACGCCTGTCGCTCTGACTCAAGGGTGCGACCTTTGGTCGCGTTGGGGAAAAAGCATTATTGGTGTAGCGAATGCAGCAAAGCCTGATGCAGATCAATTGACTTGTTGAGTATGGACAGTTTTGGCGCGGTCGCTCGTTCAATGTTCCCACGGGTTGATCAGTGCGACGCCGCTCGACTGGAAGTCACCGACATTGCGGGTGACCACCGTGAGCCCGTGTACCAAGGCCGTGGCGGCGATCAACGCATCGCTTTCATTGGCCTGGTCAGGCACATGCAGGCTGGCGCAGCGCAGGGCCACCGCGGCATCGACCGGCAGGATTCGTGTTTCGAAGGCCGGCATGACGTGACGCGTCAGCCAGCGGCGCAGCAGCTTTCCTTGCGCAGGATCCCGCCGTTCCATTCGCAGCACTCCGGTTTCCAGTTCTTTCAAGGTAATGGCCGAGATGTACAAGCGCGGCGCGATGACGCCTTTGGCCCAACTGACGACATTGGCATCGGCTTGCGGCTTGCGAAGTTCGGAGATCACATTAGTGTCGAGTAAATACATCAGGACAGATCCACGGGACGGTGAATGATGACTGCTCGCTCGGTTTCGAATTCGATGTCGGCAGTTTCCGGCATGACCAGCAAATCGACGATGCTGGCGGTTGCACCGCTCAGTTTCTGATACTCCTCAATGCTCAACAGTACGTGAGAGGCCTTGCCACGGTCGGTGATGATCACTGGACCCAGGCGCGCAGCCTTTTTGGCGCTGCTGGTGTCCTGATTGAATTCACGGCTGGAGATGGTGGTGATTGCCATCATGGTTGACCTCTCGCAATACAGATGTAGCAACGTTACTACTTCGCCTTGGGTGCGGCAATCGAGGAAGACAGGACCCAGCCGTCCGCTGGTCGGTTCATGGCTGGCACCAGGCGAGCCGACCTCGCTGAAAGCGCAGGCCGGCTCGGGTTTATTCGGAACGGTCTTCAAGCTCAGGGAAGTCTGCCGCCGCCCAGGCTATCGAGGCTGCCGGTATTTCGGTGGGGTTTTGTACTGCCTTTGGCGTCGGGTTGCAGCCGTTTGCGCGTTGCCAGGACAGCGGAGTCCGCGGGGGCTTTCGATGATGGGTTTGCGTCATCGGCTTCGGTGAGGTCGTGCTCCACCGGAAGACGGGTTTTGTCGTCATTCAACATAGCGGCTTCATCCTTGAAGTGGCTCCGATGCGGGTCATCGGGGTGTGGAAGACCCTACAGAGCCGGCTGAATCGAGTCCATCAGGCATGTGTCTCAAAGTATTAATTTCAATACCGTTGTCCATGTTATGGAAATATTATTAGTTAATTAACTGGTTTTAAATTTTCATTGTTTTCGAATAACTTGCTGGCTGTTCTGCAGCGTATTAGTTGCATGTTCATGTGTTGATAATTAACTAAATAATGGATTGTTATGAAGATCAAGGAAGTTAAAAAGCTTTTCGCTTGTCTGTGCCTGTTATCGCTGAGCTCTTTTGCCTGGGCCATTGAAGGTGTGCCGCAGCACATGGTATTTGCCTCGGACCCGCAATACCCGTGGACCGAGAAATCCGACAGTGGCGAAGATGAATCGAGCGCGGACTTCGAAAAGCGCTCGAAATGGCTGGTGGAAAGCCAATTCGCGAGCATTGCGCAGTTCCGCAACGAAATGGGCGGGCAGGCCGCCGTGCCGCTGATGATCAATGGCGACATGACCGCGTTTGGCCATGGCTGGCAGCGTTCGTTTGTCCGGACGATGCTGAAGAAACACTTTGGTGATTACTATCTCTACGGGTTGGGTAATCATGATTACCAGAACAACGTGAATGACTGTTTCAGTGAAAGCTGTGCGGCGGGCAGTATTGTCGATTACCGTGATCATCACGTTGATAAAGTCGATGAGTTCGATCTTGAAGTCACCGGCAGCTTCTTGAGCAAGCACTATCTTGGCAGTCTTGCGTATTCAAAAAATATCGGTGAAGTACATCTGGTACAGCTGAACAATGAACCCACCTATCAGGTGAAAATCTCCCACGCCTTGAATCCGACTTCATTCGATATCAGGCAGTCGCTGGACTGGCTGGAGAAAGATTTGCGACTGGCGCGGGCGCAGGGCTACGCGATCATTATCAATATGCACAAACCCTATGACTGGGCAGGCAGTTGGGATCAGGAAAAACGCTTTCGCGAAATGATTGAGACGTATCAGGTGACGGCGATTTTTGCCGGCCATTTCCACGCCGAGGGGGGCAGCAAGACGAATGTGGGGAGCGTGCCGATGTTTCTGAGCGGCGCGGCGTCCCAGCAGACCTACCTGACCGCCAGTTTTTCCAGGGACCGCAAGCAACTGGAGGTGAGTCTGGTCGAGGCTAATGAGTGGCGCAAACGTACACCGGTTGCCACGGTTCCGGTGAAGTCGATCTGGGCCAATCGCCCATAAAAAAGCCCCCGTCAGATCACTGGCGGGGGCTTTTTTCCTGCGTCAGGCGAGGGCTTTACTGGGCCTCGGCTTCCGCGGGTTTGTCACCGTGGGACAGGCTGTACACGTAAGCCGCCAGCAGGTGCACCTTGTCGTTGCCTTGCAGTTGTTCCTGCGCAGGCATCTGGCCCTGACGGCCGTAACGGATGGTCTGCTGCAGTTGCGCGAAGCTCGAACCGTAGATGAACGCCGCCGGGTGGGTCAGGTTGGGTGCGCCCATCGCCGGGGTGCCTTTGCCTTCCGGACCGTGGCAGGCCACGCAGTTGGCGGCGAACAGTTTCTGGCCGTTGGCCGGATCAGCCTTGGTGCCTTCCGGCAATTTGCGGCCATCAAGCTGGGTGACCACGAAGGCCGCCACATCGGCTACGCCTTGCTCGCCGATCACTTCGGCCCAGGCCGGCATCACCGCGTGACGACCGCCCATGATGGTGGTCTTGATGGTTTCCGGTTCGCCGCCCCAGCGCCAGTCGGCGTCGGTCAGGTTCGGGAAGCCGTAGGCGCCCTTGGCGTCGGAACCGTGGCACACCGAGCAGTTGGAGGCGAACAGGCGGCCACCCATCTTCAGTGCTTGCGGATCCTTGGCAACTTCTTCGATTGGCATCGCCGCGAACTTGGCGAAGATCGGACCGAACTTGGCGTCCGAGCGGGCCATTTCCTTTTCCCATTCGTGCACGCCGGTCCAGCCGGTCTTGCCGTTGGCGAACGCGGTCTGCTTGTCGTTATCGAGGTAGTTGTAGCCCGGCAGCAGACCTTTCCAGTTGCCCAGGCCCGGGTACAGCACCAGGTAGCCCAGGGCGAACACGATGGTGCCGACGAACAGCATGAACCACCATTTCGGCAGTGGGTTGTCGTACTCCTCGATCCCGTCGAAGGAGTGGCCGACCGTTTCGTCCGTCTGTTCGCTGCGCTGGCCCTTGCGGGTCGACAGCAGCAGCCAGGTCAGGGCGAAGATCGTACCGAGACTGAGGACTGTGACGTACAGACTCCAGAATGTAGTCATTCTTTGTTACTCCTAGAAGCTTGCTCGACGTGCTTGATGGCTTCGGGATCATCCGCAAAAGGCAGCAAGGTCGCGTCTTCGAACTCCGACTTGCGCTTGGGGCTGAACACCCACAGCGCCAGACCGATGAAGGCCACCATCACAACGACGGTGCCCAGGCCACGAATCATCCCGATATCCATTAAGAATCACCGTTTGCTTTTGATGATGGTGCCCAGGCCTTGCAGATAGGCCACCAGCGCGTCCATTTCGGTTTTGCCCTTTACGGCATCTTTGGCACCGGCGATGTCTTCGTCGGTGTAAGGGACGCCGAGCGTGCGCAACACTTCCATCTTCTTGGCCGTGTCTTTGCCGTCGAGCTTGTTTTCCACGAGGAACGGGTAAGCCGGCATTTTCGACTCAGGCACTACGTTGCGCGGGTTGTACAAGTGCGCACGGTGCCAGTCATCGGAGTAACGACCGCCAACCCGGGCCAGGTCCGGACCGGTACGTTTGGAACCCCACAGGAACGGGTGGTCCCAGACGCTTTCACCGGCCACCGAGTAGTGGCCGTAGCGTTCGGTTTCGGCGCGGAACGGGCGGATCATCTGCGAGTGGCAGCCGACACAACCGTTGGCGATGTAAACGTCGCGGCCTTCCAGTTCCAGCGCCGAGCGCGGCTTCATGCCTTCGACCGGCTTGTTGGTGACGTCCTGGAAAAACAGCGGAACGATCTGGGTCAGGCCGCCAACGCTGACGGCAATGACCATGAAGAAGGCCAGCAGGCCAATGTTCTTCTCGACAGCTTCATGCTTCATCAGTGAGCTCCAACGACAGCGATCTGGGCGGCGGCTTCGGCTTCAGCCGGGTTCGAGGCGCGCACGGTGCGCCAGACGTTGTAAGCCATCAACAGCATGCCGCTGGCGAAGAATGCACCGCCCAGGGCACGGACGATGTAGCCCGGGTGGCTGGCCTGCAGCGCTTCGACGAACGAGTAGGTGAGGGTGCCGTCATCGTTGATTGCACGCCACATCAGGCCCTGGGTGATGCCGTTGACCCACATCGAGGCGATGTACAGCACGGTACCGATGGTCGCGAGCCAGAAGTGCGCGTTGATCAGGCCGGTGCTGTGCATCTGCGCACGACCGAACAGTTTCGGGATCATGTGGTAGATCGCGCCGATCGAGATCATCGCCACCCAGCCCAATGCGCCGGCGTGTACGTGGCCGATGGTCCAGTCGGTGTAGTGCGAGAGCGAGTTGACGGTCTTGATCGCCATCATCGGACCTTCGAAGGTCGACATGCCGTAGAACGCCAGGGAGACCACGAGGAAGCGCAGGATCGGGTCGGTACGCAGCTTATGCCACGCTCCCGAGAGGGTCATCATGCCGTTGATCATGCCGCCCCAGCTCGGTGCCAGGAGGATGATCGACATCGCCATGCCCAGCGATTGCGCCCAGTCCGGCAGGGCGGTGTAGTGCAGGTGGTGCGGGCCGGCCCAGATGTACAGGGTGATCAGCGCCCAGAAGTGCACGATCGACAGGCGATAGGAGTAGATCGGACGTTCGGCCTGTTTCGGCACGAAGTAGTACATCATCCCGAGGAAGCCGGTGGTGAGGAAGAAGCCCACGGCGTTGTGGCCGTACCACCACTGGATCATCGCGTCGGTCGCACCGGCATAGGCCGAGTAGGACTTGAAGAAGCTGACCGGCAAGGATGCGTGGTTGACGATGTGCAGCATCGCGGTCACGACGATGAACGCGCCGTAGAACCAGTTACCGACGTAGATGTGCTTGGTCTTGCGCTTGGTGATGGTGCCGAAGAACACCAGCCCGTAGGAGATCCAGACAATGGCCAGCAGAATGGCGAGCGGCCATTCCAGTTCGGCGTATTCCTTGGTGGTGGTGTAACCCAGCGGCAAGGTGATGATTGCGCCGACGATGACGGCTTGCCAGCCCCAGAAGGTGAAGGCGGCGAGGCTGTCGGAGATCAGTCGCGTCTGGCAGGTTCGCTGCACGACATAGTAGGAAGTGGCAAACAGTGCACAACCACCGAAGGCGAAAATCACCAGGTTTGTGTGCAACGGGCGCAGGCGTCCAAAGCTCGTCCACGGCAGACCGAAGTTCAACTCCGGCCAGACCAGTTGCGAGGCAATGAAGACACCGAGCCCCATGCCAAGGATCCCCCAGACCACCGTCATGATGGCGAACTGGCGGACTACCTTATAGTTATAAGCAGTCGGACTGATTGCTGTGCTCATTCTAAGGTTCCACGGTTTAGGTGTTTTATTAGGATTAAAATCGGCCGCAAGTATGCAGAGAGCAGGGGGTCATTGCAACGCGCCATGACCTGGGTCAATGCTTTCCAACGCTGATTCTGCGGCCTTTCCATACGCCGCGTAAGGACAAAATTGGCCTCGGACAAAATGTCGCAGCGGACGAAAAAAGCGAGGGGTTCAGGTCAGTTGTAACTGGGTATGTTCGAACGCAGTGATCGGGTGACGGACGGTCATTGGCGCGATAGCCGGTATCCACCGGGCTTTGCGCCCTGTCAGTCAGGCGATTTGTCGAACACATCGCTCAAGGTCGACCTGGAACCGGCACGGGCCAGTCCGCATCGAGCAAGCGTAGACCCGAATCGGGGGATTCGAAAGGAGAGGGTGCGAAGGGGTGCGACAATGCGTCGCAAAGGGGCTGGATGCTGCCGCACCGAGAACGGTGCGGCAAAGGTGTAGGCAATGCTTACTGTTTATTGTCTTCAGTAATCAGTTTTTCTGTATTCAATCCGTGCGACAGGCTGTACACATAAGCGGCCAGCAATTGCACTTTATCGTTGCCCAGCAATTCGCTCTGCGCCGGCATGTGGCCTTGGCGGCCATGGCGGATGGTCTGTTCAAGCTGCGTCAGGCTGGTGCCATAGATAAATCCGGCCGGGTGCGTCAGATTCGGCGCACCCATGGCTTCAGTGCCGTGGCCGGTTGCCCCATGACAGGCTACGCACGTGGTGCTGAACGCTTGCTGTCCGGCTTGCAGGTCCGCCTTGCTGTCGGCGGGCAGCGGCAGGCCGGCCAGTTCGTGACGCACATACGCCGCGACGTTCTTCACCCCGGCTTCACCGAGCACTTCGCCCCAGGCCGGCATCGCCGCCATCCGCCCACCCATGATGGTGGTCTTGATGGTATTGGCGTCGCCGCCCCAGCGCCAGTCGCTGTCGGCCAGGTTAGGGAAACCGAACGCGCCCTTGGCGTCGGAGCCGTGGCACACCGAGCAGTTGGAGGCGAACAGTCGGCCACCCATTTTCAGTGCCTGCGGATCCTTCGCCACTTCTTCCACCGGCATGGCGGCGAACTTGGCGAAGATCGGCCCGAATTTGGCGTCAGCCTTGTTCATCTCCTTTTCCCACTCGTGGACGCCGGTCCAGCCGTCCTCGTAGCCGGGCAGGACACCTTTCCAGTTGCCCAGGCCCGGATACAGGATCAGATAGCCCACCGAGAACACCAGCGTGCCGGCGAACAACATGAACCACCATTGTGGCAACGGGTTGTCGTACTCCTCGATGCCGTCGAAGCTGTGGCCCATGGTCTGGTCGACGCTGCCCTTGGTCTCGCCCCGACGCGTGCCGATCAGCAGCCAGGTCAGGCCGATCAGGCTGCCGATGGTCAGTACGCAGATCCACGTACTCCAGAAGGTGGTCATGGCCGGGTACTCCTTGGTTCAGATGCTTGGGTAGTGTCGGGTTGCGGCTCGTCGGCAAACGGCAGCAGGCGCGCTTCGGCGAATTCCGGCGTGCGCTTGCGGTTGAACACCCACAGGGTCAGGCCGATAAAAGCTACAAATACGACCACGGTGCCTAAGCCGCGAATCAGCCCCGCGCTCATTTCGCTTATTCCAAAGAAGATCGGCATGGCTCACCTCTTGCTCTTGATCGCAGTGCCGAGCACTTGCAGGTAGGAGACGAGCGCGTCCATTTCGGTCTTGCCCTTGAGGCTGGCGACCGCGCCGCTGATGTCGTCGTCGGTGTACGGCACGCCGAGGGTGCGCATGGTCTTGAGCTTGGTTTCGGTGTGGCTGCTGTCGACCGCTTGCGTCACCAGCCACGGGTAGGCCGGCATTTTCGATTCCGGCACGACGTTGCGCGGGTTGTACAAGTGCGCGCGGTGCCAGTCATCCGAGTAACGCGCGCCGACCCGGGCCAGGTCCGGACCGGTGCGCTTGGAGCCCCACAGGAACGGGTGATCCCACACGCTTTCACCGGCCACCGAGTAGTGCCCGTAACGTTCGGTTTCGGCGCGGAACGGCCGGATCATCTGCGAGTGGCAGCCGACGCAGCCCTCGCGGATGTAGATGTCGCGGCCTTCCAGTTGCAGCGCGGTGTAGGGCTTCATGCCTTCCACCGGTTTGTTGGTGACGTCCTGGAAGAACAGCGGGACGATCTGGGTCAGGCCACCGATGCTCACGGCGAACACCATGAGCAGCATCAGCAGGCCGACGTTCTTTTCAATCGTTTCGTGTTTCATGGCGGACTCCTCAGGCCATCTGCGCGGCAGCAACGACGTCAGCAGGCTGCGAGGCCCGCACGGTGCGCCAGGTGTTGTAAGCCATCAGGAACATGCCGCTGAGGAAGATCGCCCCACCCACCAGCCGCACGACGAAGCCTGGGTGGCTGGCCACCAGGGTTTCGACGAAGGAGTAGGTCAGCGTGCCGTCCTCGTTCACCGCGCGCCACATCAGGCCTTGAGCGATGCCGTTGACCCACATCGAGGCGATGTACAGCACGGTGCCGATGGTCGCGAGCCAGAAGTGCGCGTTGATCAGGCCGACGCTGTGCATCTGCTCCTTGCCGAAGACTTTCGGGATCATGTGGTACAGCGCGCCAATGGAAATCATCGCCACCCAACCGAGTGCGCCGGCGTGAACGTGGCCGATGGTCCAGTCGGTGTAGTGGGAGAGGGCGTTGACCGTTTTGATCGCCATCATCGGACCTTCGAAGGTCGACATGCCGTAGAACGCCAGCGAGACCACGAGGAAGCGCAGGATCGGGTCGCTGCGCAACTTATGCCAGGCGCCCGAGAGGGTCATCATGCCGTTGATCATGCCGCCCCAGCTCGGTGCCAGCAGAATCAGCGACATCACCATGCCCAGCGACTGTGCCCAGTCCGGCAGCGCGGTGTAGTGCAGGTGGTGCGGACCGGCCCAGATGTACAGGGTGATCAGCGCCCAGAAGTGCACGATCGACAGGCGATACGAATACACCGGACGTTCGGCCTGTTTCGGCACGAAGTAATACATCATCCCGAGGAAACCGGCGGTGAGGAAGAAGCCTACGGCGTTGTGGCCGTACCACCATTGCACCATCGCGTCGGTCGCACCGGCGTACACCGAGTAGGACTTGGTCAGGCTCACCGGCAACTCAAGATTGTTGACGATGTGCAGGATGGCCACGGTGATGATGAACGCGCCGAAAAACCAGTTGCCCACATAAATGTGCTTGGTCTTGCGCTGCATGATCGTGCCGAAGAACACGATGGCGTAGGCGACCCAGACGATGGTGATCAGGATGTCGATCGGCCATTCCAGCTCGGCGTATTCTTTGGAGCTGGTGTAACCCAGTGGCAGGCTGATCGCTGCCAGCAGGATCACCAGTTGCCAGCCCCAGAAGCAGAACGCGGCGATTTTCGGTGCAAACAATTGCGTCTGGCAGGTGCGTTGCACCGAGTAGAACGAACTGGCGAACAGCGCACAGCCACCGAACGCGAAGATCACCGCGTTGGTGTGCAGCGGGCGCAGACGGCCGAAACTGGTCCAGGGCAAATTGAAGTTGAGTTCAGGCCAGACCAATTGGGCCGCGAGAAAAACCCCGAGGCCCATGCCGACGATGCCCCACACCACCGTCATAATGGCGAATTGGCGGACCACCTTGTAGTTGTAGGCGGTACTGATAGAAGTGTTCATGGTTCCCCATCCACGGTTCAGCCGAAGTGAGCGCCAACAGCGCATCCTTCGCCTGGAGTTATAGGCAGACTAAAAGCGAGGCAAGCATGGACAAACAGCACAAGGCCAGTATTGACGGGGATCAATGGGCGCAGTGTGTGCGGGATCGTGGGTGGCTTTGGGATGCCGCATCGGGCGAGGCTTCGGCGACGTTGATCCTGGCGCATGGGGCGGGGGCGCCGATGGATAGCGAGTGGATGAACGATATGGCTGGGCGCCTTGCTGCATTGGGCGTGAGCGTGTTGCGGTTTGAGTTTCCTTATATGGCGCAGCGGCGTATCGACGGCAGCAAACGTCCGCCGAATCCGGCGCCGAAACTGCTTGAGTGCTGGCGCGAAGTGTTCGCTGAAGTGCGACGTCATGTCGCTGGGACTTTGGCCGTCGGTGGTAAGTCCATGGGCGGGCGGATGGCCAGTCTTTTGGCGGACGAGTTGGGGGCTGATGCGCTTGTCTGTCTCGGGTATCCGTTTTATGCGGTTGGGAAACCCGAGAAGCCGCGGGTTGAGCATTTGGCTGGGTTGAAGACGCGGACTTTGATTGTGCAGGGGGAGCGGGATGCGCTTGGCAATCGTGAAGCTGTTGAGGCTTACGATCTATCGCCGAGTATTGAGGTGTTTTGGTTGGCCTCTGGGGATCATGATTTGAAGCCGCTCAAGGTTTCCGGGTTTTCGCATGAGCAGCATTTGGCTAGCGCCGCGCAGAAGGTTGCTTCGTTTTTTCGATGAAATTTGGGTGTATATCCGTTGCTGCGGTCACGGCGGCTTAGGGTTCCGCCCTGACGGCGGGTCACTTTTTCCAGACGCCGAAAAAGTAACCAAAAAGGCTTGCTCCTGCGTTCGGCCCGCTCGCTGGGGCTCGGGGTCCCTTCGCTGCGGGATCAATCCGGGGGCAGCGCCTACGGTTTGCTTCGCTGCACCTCCTCCCGCTGTGTTTGGCTGCGCCAAACGGTCGCTGCGCTCCCACCCCCGGATAAATCCCTCCACTCAGCCTTCCGACGTCGCCCGTGGATCAAGATCAAAAGCGGCAGCCGAGCTAGCGCTCATCCTGTTGAGTGGTGAAAAGCGCAAGCGGTGCGCGTTCTGCCCGATTGTGGGGGGCTGGCTTGCCAGCGATGGCGGCCTGACAGCCGACCAATTTCCAACTGAATGCACCCGATCCAATTGTGGGAGCCAGCCTGCTGGCGATGGCGGCCTGACAGCCAACCAATCCCCAACTGAATCCATCATAACTTCAAAACAACAGAGCAAACCGCGCACATAAACGTAACTCGTGTGCGCACGTTTAAAGTACACGAACCGTTGCGCCATAACGGCTATAACGCCTTGCCCCTTTACCTACGCGTACGCCAGAATCCGCCGGCTTACACGGCTATGTAGCGGGCTGTAGACCCCATCCCCCACGAGCCACCGAAAGTTACAACATCAAGGCCCCGCCCCATTTACCAGGTCGACCCTACGCTGACGATGAAACCCTGCTCGTCGAGGCCGGTGAATCGCCGATAACTGAATAAGGAAGGAAGCTCCCTCCTTATTCGCGATTAGACCCTACCGGGTGTCCGCCCGCTTTAGGAAGGTGTCAGCCTCGTCATGGTGAAAGTCCCCTTGGGGTTCAACCGATAGCCATGACTCTTGAACACTGCTTCGAAACTACCTTCGACAGTGCCAGAAATTGAGTCGTATTTCTTGATATTGAGCCATGCTGAGTCGGCGTTCACGGACTGCAGTCCATCGAATCCTTCCGGCGCGGGGATCCAGTGACTATGGGTGAATGTCAACCCATCGCTGAGCTTATGGATGCCTGGGAAATGCTCGTCGTCGATGTAGGGCAAACTCATAGCGAATGCAAAATAGTTCTTATCCTCGAAGTTTCCTGTCCGGCCGCTGATGACCCAGATCGGCTTACTGTCAAATTCACGTCGATAGAAAAGTGCGAATTGGGCTTTTATCGCTTTGTCTTCGCCGAATCTCCATTCAAAAATGTCATTGGTGGTAACGGCATGTTTGGCGAGAAAAACAGTTTGAGTGGTCATCATTAAACCTGTCTTTGCAAGTTAGAGGAGGTATTCCAACCGACAGCATTCACGGTTTCTCTAGATGACCCTTCGAGCGATCGGGCGTCAACTGTCAGATCTGACAGGTGTGCAGGCAATAAAAAACCCGAAAGCTTTCGCTGTCCGGGTTTTTTGCGGGGAATGATCGGCAAGATCAAAAGAGCAGCCTGCGGTAGCGCCACAGTGGCATGTGCAGGCTGCGATCTTTTGCTTTTAGCGGTTAAACCGCTCCACCAACGAGTACTGCGTATTCGCCGTCTTCGTCAGCTCTTCACTCAGCAACGCCGAGTTATGCGCCTGTTCCGACGTCTGATCCGCCAGTTCCGAAATATTGCTGATGTTGCGGCTGATCTCTTCAGCCACCGCACTTTGCTCTTCGGTCGCCGCAGCGATCTGGGTGGTCATGTCGGTGATGTTGGCCACCGCTTCACTGATCCCGACCAGCGCCTGATCCGCTTCCAGTACCCGCGCCACACCTTCTTCAGCCTGGCGATGCCCGGCTTCCATGGTTTGTACGGCGCTGGAGGCAGTCTGCTGCAGCTTGGCGATCAAGGCATGGATCTGCCCGGTAGATTCGCTGGTGCGTTGCGCCAGTTGGCGCACTTCGTCGGCGACCACGGCAAAGCCACGGCCCATCTCGCCGGCACGTGCAGCTTCGATGGCGGCGTTGAGGGCGAGCAGGTTGGTCTGGTCGGCGATGCCTTTGATCACGTCGACCACGCCGCCGATTTCGTCGCTGTCCTTGGCCAGTTGCGTCACGGTCAGGCCGGTTTCGCCAACCACTACCGACAGACGCTGGATGGCTTCGCGGGTTTCCCCGGCGATGTCGCGACCGCGACCGGTCAGGCGATTAGCTTCCTGTGTGGCGTCAGCGGTGCGTTGCACGTGGCTGGCGACTTCTTGGGTAGTGGCGGCCATCTGGTTGACGGCGGTGGCGACCTGTTCGGTTTCCACGCGCTGACGCTCCAGGCCGGTCGAGCTGCTGTGCGCCAGCGAGTCGGACTGTTTGGCCTGATCGGTCAGGTGCTCGGCGGTGTCCTGCAGACGGGTCAGGCAGGTTTTCAGGCGGGCTTCCTGGCTGAGGATCGACATTTCCAGACGCGCTTGCGCGCCACGGCTGTCGGTGTACATCTGCGCGATCAGCGGGTCGGAGGTGGTCTGTTCGGCCAGGCGCAGCAGGCGCTTGAGCCCGCGTTGCTGCCATTGCAGGCCCATCAGGCCCAGCGGCACCGACAGACCGGCCGCGAGGGCAAAGCCCCAGTGCGAGTTCAGCGTTGCGCCGATCACGAAGCTCAGTTGGCTGACCAGAATGAACGGCAGCCAGTCTTGCAGCACCGGCAGCCATTTGTCGCTGGAAGGGATCGCCGACTTGCCTTGGTTGATGCGTTGGTAGAGCGCTTCGGCACGGCGGATCTGTTCGGCGGTGGGTTTGATCCGCACCGACTCGTAACCGACCACCTGATTGCCTTCAAACACCGGTGTCACATAGGCGTTCACCCAGTAGTGGTCACCGGATTTGCAGCGATTCTTGACAATGCCCATCCATGGCAAGCCTTGTTTCAGTGTGCCCCACATGTGCGAAAACACCGCCGCCGGGACGTCAGGGTGACGGACCAGGTTGTGCGGCGCACGGATCAGCTCTTCACGCGAAAACCCGCTGATTTCGACGAAAGCGTCGTTGCAGTAGGTGATCACGCCCTTGGCGTCGGTTGTGGAAATCAACCGCTGCTGAGCCGGGAAAGTCCGTTCGCGTTGTGTAATGGGCTGGTTGTTACGCATGGTTTTTCAATCCGCAAGGCTTTGAAAGGTTGTCGGCGTTGTCAGGAAATTATTGAAGTTTTTTTTCAGATATAAGTACGGCGTCGCAAAACCGCTCTTGCTTCAACCGGCCAGCATCGGATAGGTGAACAGCGCAAAATGCAGCAGGTTCAGCCCAAAGTGCGTGGCGATTGCCGCCGCCAGCCCGCCATAACGGTAGGCCAGACCATAGCCGACACCTGCCAGACCCGCCAGCAGCACCCAGTGCCATCCCGCGCCCAGATGCGCCAGGGCAAAGATCAGCGACGCCAGCAGCAGGGCCAGGTTTTCACCCTGGGGCAGGTGCTTGAACACGCGAGTCAAGCCGCCCTGTATATAGCCGCGAAACAGGGCTTCCTCGACCAGCGTCACCAGCAGCAGGTTGTTCAGCAGCCACAGCCACGCCTGATCGGGCCACTTCGGCGCCCAGGCAATCATGCCGAACATCAGCGCGCCACCCAGCGCCAGAGTTGCGCTCAGTGCCAGGCCGAGGACGCTGGCGTACACCGTCAGACGCAGAGAGCGTGCCGCGACGATCCATGGGCAGGCCAGCAGCAGCCAGAAGCCGATCAGGGGTTTGTCCAGATTGAGGTACATCGCAAACGGCACGGCGTCGTCGGTGAAGCGCATCCGGGCGATGGCCCGACCGTTGTCGAACCCCGGCAACCAGTGCAGCGCCAGCGACAGGGCGAGGAAGATAAACAGAGCGTGCCCCAGTAACCGCGCCACCGGCACCTGCTGTTGGCGCACGGCGAACCCGGCCACCAACAACAATCCGAGGGAGATCAGCGCGAGCCAGCCGAGTTGGCCAACGCTCAATGCCCATCCATAACCGAGGCTGAGAAGTGCCAGATAGAGCCATGGCAACGCCTTCATCGAAAGTCCTTGTGCAGAATTTTGTGGAAGGGCTTTCTACACGGGTGAGGGCGTTGGGACAAGTAAAGGTGTGGCGGGATGTGGGGACAGCCTACAAACCTGAAGCCAACTCGATCACCTGTAGGAGTGAGCCTGCTCGCGATGAGGTCGTGTCAGTCGAACGATATATAGCTGACACACCGTGATCGCGAGCAGGCTCACTCCTACAGGGTTTTGTATTTGGCGAAGGGTCAGCGTAGGTCGAGCTTCGCCGCTGCGCGTTCGGTAATTGCCGTTCGTGTCTTCAACGATGCCGCGGCACGATCACGAGCCTCATCGACGATCGCGCTCGGTGCTGTCTGCGGGCTCCCCGACTCAAACGGCGGTGCCGGCGCATATTCCAGTTGCAGTTGAATCAACTGCGCCGCCTCGGCCCCCACCAGTTCGGCGGCCAGCACCAAGGCAAAGTCGATCCCCGCGGTAATTCCGCCACCGGTAAACAGATTACCGTCGCGCACCACCCGGTCCTTTACTGCAATCGCGCCGAGTTTCGGCAGCAGTTCGTGATAGGCCCAGTGGGTGGTGGCGCGTTTGCCTTTTAGCAGTCCCGCAGCGCCCAGCACCAAGGAGCCGGTGCACACCGACGTCACGTACTTGGCCTGCGCCGCCTGACGCTGGATGAACCCCAGTGTCTGTTCATCTTCCATCAAAGGCCCGACCCCGGCGCCGCCGGGCACGCAGATCACATCCAGATCCGGGCAGTCGTCGAAGGTGGTGGTCGGTTTCAGCAGCAGGCCGGTGCTGGCGGTGACCGGCACCAGGTCCTTCCAGATCAGGTGCACCTGCACGTCCGGCAGCGAGGCCAGCACGTCGTAAGGACCGGTCAGGTCCAGTTGCTGCACCTGTGGAAACAACAGAAAACCGATCTGCAACGTCATGGGGGATTTCTCCATTTGAGGGGTGGACGGCTTCACTCTAGGCGCGTAGGTTCTGGCGTATACGCCAATCACCCCACGAATTACGCCAAATGCCTAAAGCCATTCACGTACTCGCGTTTGCCAACATGCAGATCCTCGACGTCACCGGGCCGTTGCAGGTGTTCGCCTCGGCGAACGACCTCGCCCGCCAGCGCGGCTTGCCCGTGCCATACAAGCCGTCCGTGATTGCCCGCGAGGGCGGGGCGGTGATGTCGTCGGCCGGCCTGGCAGTGCTTGCCGAGCCTTTGCCGCAGGAGCCCAGCGATACCTTGATCATCGCCGGCGGCTGGGGCATTTACCCGGCGGCCGAGGATTTGGCGCTGGTGGACTGGGTGCGCGAACACGCAGCGGGATGCCGCCGCGTGGCTTCGGTGTGTACCGGTGCATTTCTGTTGGCCGCCAGCGGCTGGCTCGACGGCCGCCGTGTGGTCACCCACTGGACCCGTTGCGAGCAACTGGCGCAGCAGCACCCGCAGCTGCAGGTCGAAGCCAATCCGATCTTCATCAACGACGGCCCGGTCTGGACCTCGGCGGGCGTCACCGCTGGCATCGATCTGGCGCTGGCGATGGTCGAGCAAGACCTCGGCCGCGACATCGCCCTCGACGTCGCCCGGCATCTGGTGGTGTTCCTCAAACGCCCGGGCGGGCAATCACAGTTCAGCGTGACCCTGGCCCTGCAGAATCAGGGCAATCGTTTCGATGACCTGCATGCCTGGATCGCCGAACACCTCACCTGCGACCTCGGCGTCCCGACCCTGGCCGAACAGGCCGGCATGAGCGAACGCAGTTTCGTCCGCCACTACCGCGCCGACACCGGCCAGACCCCGGCGCGGGCCATCGAACTGATCCGCGTGGAAACCGCGCGGCGTCTGCTCAGCGACACCGGACTGCCGGTGAAACGCATCGCCGCCAATTGCGGATTTGGCAGTGAAGAGACGTTGCGCCGCAGTTTCCTGCGGGCGATTGGCGTGACGCCGCAGGCGTATCGGGAGCGGTTTTCGGTCAATGCTGGCGAAGCAGAGTCAGCGACGCCCTGAGGGACAGCTATCCGAACAGCGCCTTCTGCCAATGATCTTCGCCGATGATCGCAATCGGTACGCCGCTGTCTCTGAGTTCTACGGCTTTCTTGATCTTGGTGCCGTAAGAACTGTGAAGCCACTGATCATTGCCGATGCTGCCCACCACCAGGTAATGGATTTTTTTGCTGACGGAGCCACCGATAAGTCCGCCACGTTCGATGATCTGCGACTCACATTCCTTTCGTGGACCGTAGGCCATGATGCCTGTAAAGAGGAATACCCGATCGGCCAGACATAATTCCGGGGCCGGGTGGTCGAGAGGAAGGCTGGTCGATGCTGTATGAGGTTGTGCGCTGCCGACCGACAATCCCGTGAATTGATGGAGCATTTCCAGCAACTCCACGGATTCATCGGCGTCCAGTACTCCGTCGCTGAGCATATCGGCGAGTCGTTTATAAAGAATGTTTACAACCGGATCTTCCAGGTGCACTAAATGGGTTTCGATCCATGTCTTGAGAAACTCGGCTTCCTGCTGGTTGATCTTGCCGTCGGCGGCAAGTCCGGCGGCAATGCCGACCAGTGCATCGGCTGAACGACGGTCGATCCTGGCCTGATGAAAGAAAGCGCTGTTTTGACATTCCTGATGTAAATCGACCATTGCTGCTTCTCCTTAAGCCTCAGCTTCCGCCACCTGATTGAAATACTTGGTCCGATCCGGAGTAAACGTCACCCGCATCTTCGTCCGCGAACAGGTCAGTGCACGTTCTTCACCCAGATCAATATCCAGATCTTCCCCACGCAAGCCCTGCCACTGCGCCAGGTATTTCAGCGAACCGTATTTCTCGTTTTTCTTCAGGCTGCGGCTCACGCCACCTTTCCAGCCGAGCACGGGCAGTTCGCCGGCGAGGCATTTTTGGGCGAGGTCGGGGAAGCGGGCGGCGCGCTGGCGGCCGATTTCCCAGCATTTGATCAGGCCTTTGTCGGCGTCGTCCCAGAGTTGGATGCGGGTCAGGCCGGTACGCAGGGGCGTGGCGATGGGGCGGTGGACGTGCTGGGTCATTCTGGTTCCTTGAATTCGGGTTTTATTGGACAGCTCCGCTGTGCCCGTTGCGGTGGATGGTAGGGGGGGATGTAACAGCTGGCAACAAGGTATTTCTGGGTGTAAGTGCAGATTGCAGGGGAGGGATTGGTAAGGATTTGTTTAAACGAAACCGGGACTGAATGGCACAAATTGTGGCGAGGGGATTTATCCCCGATCGGCGGCGCAGCCGTCGCAAAGCCGCGCAACGCGGTACTGCTGAGGAAATGAGAAGGTAAAGGCAGGGGCTGCTTTGCAGCCCGTCGGGGATAAATCCCCTCACCACAGGGGATCTGATTCTGTTTATTTCTGTGTAGCCGTTAGCCCGGCGAAGCACAGGGATACAGCAGATTTCCTACACGCACTGACGAAATTACGGCTGCCACTCACTCTTTTCCCCACTCAAGCGCCGATCGAGGAAACTCGCCGCACTGATCAACGCCAGATGCGTCAGCGCCTGCGGGGTGTTGCCCAGGTGCCGGCCCTTGCTGTCGAACTCTTCGGCGTACAGGCCCAACGGATTGGCATAGCGCAGCAGCTGTTCAAACTCCAGGTGAGCCTTTTCCACCTGACCGGCGCGGGCCAGGCATTCGACGTACCAGAACGAACAGGCGGCGAACGCGCCTTCAGTGCCGGTCAAACCGTCGATGTTGGCGTCGTCGTTGCGGTAGCGGTAAACCATGCCGTCGCGCACCAGACTCTTTTCAATGGCCTCCAGGGTCGACAGCCAGCGCGGGTCCTTGGCGCTGACGAAACGCACCAGCGGCATCAGCAGCATCGAACCGTCGAGCGCCGTGCCGCCCTTGTACTGGACGAAATGGCCGCGATCTTCGTCCCAGAAGTTGTCCCAAATGTCGGCGTAGATCGCCTGGCGGGTCTGGTCCCACTGGACGAACGGGGCCGGCAGCGAGCGTTTCGAGGCCAGGCGAATCGCCCGGTCCAGCGCCACCCAGCACATCAGTCGCGAATGCAGGAAGTGATGCTGCTCACCGCGCATTTCCCAAATTCCGACATCGGTGGTCTGCCAGGTCTCACACACCTGATCGACCACTTCGCGCACGTGTTTCCAGCCTTCGTGGGAAATCGCGTCGCCATACTTGTTGACCAGATACACCGCGTCCATCAGCTCGCCGAAGATATCCAGCTGGATCTGGTCATAGGCGCCGTTGCCGATGCGCACCGGTTGCGCGCCGCCGTGACCGGACAAATGCGTCAGCTCGGTTTCCGGCAATTCCTGACGACCGTCGATGGCATACAGGATGTTGAGTTTGGTTGAGTGACCCTGGCAGTCGCTGACCCGCCCGCGCAGCCAGCTCATGTAGGCGTTGGCCTCGCTGACGAAACCCAGGCGCATGAACGCGTAGACGGTGAACGAGGCATCGCGGATCCAGGTGTAGCGATAATCCCAATTGCGCTCGCCGCCGGGGGTTTCCGGCAGGCCGAAGGTCGCGGCGGCAAGGATCGCGCCGTGCTTGCGCGAGGTCAGCAGCTTGAGTGCCAGCGCCGAGCGATTGACCATTTCCCGCCAGCGCCCGCGATAGTTGGACTGGCCGATCCAGTCGCGCCAGAACTTCAGCGTGCGCTCCAGGCACATTTTTGCGCCGTCATCCTTGAAGCGTGGATCGTCGGCACCACCGAGGATGAATTCGGCGGTTTCGTTGTGCTGCAGACTGAACGATGCGACGGCCGATTCGCCATCAATGTGCAGCGCCTGATCCGCCACCAGACGCAGCGACGGCTGGCCGTCGGCGCTGAAAATCACCGACTGCCCGGCCATCTGCGCCCGGGTCTCGGCGCGGGCGTAGTCATGGCGCACCGCGCAGCGCATGTGAAAGGTTGCCGCGCCGCTGACCACCCGCACCCGACGCATCAGCATCGGCAGGTCATCCTCGCTGTCGCCCACCGGCAGCAGGTCGGTGATTTCCACCACGGCATCGTCGCTGAGCCAGCGGGTCTGCAGGACGTTGGTGTCGGGCAGGTAGATCTGCTCGCGGCGGGCGTCGGGCAGGTCTGGCGCAAGCTGGAAAATCCCGGCGTCGGGGGTGTCCAGCAGCGAGCAGAAGATCGACGGACTGTCGAATTCCGGCCAGCAGAAAAAATCCACGCTGCCCTTGTCGTTGACCAGCGCCGCACTGCGCATGTCGCCGATGATGCCGTGGGCGTCGATGCTGCTTTGTCGTTCGAGGTGATGCTCAGCCATTGCCGCGAAACTCCGGATAAAGACTCATGCCGCCGTCGATGAACAGGGTGGTGCCGACGATGTAGTCGGAAGCATCGGAGGCGAGGAACACCACCGCGTTGGCCACGTCCTCGACATCGCCGATGCGCCCGTAAGGGATCAGCTCCAGCAGTTTTTCACCGGCGGCGCCTGCGGTGGCCTCGCTGTTGATCGCGGTGCGAATAGCCCCCGGGGCAATGCCATTGATGCGAATGCGCTGATGGCTGACTTCCTGAGCGAGGGTCTGCATCAACTGATCGACTCCGCCCTTGGACGCTGCGTAATTGACGTGCCCGGCCCACGGAATCCGCTGGTGCACCGAGCTCATGTGGATGATCTTGCCGGCCGCCCGTGACACACCTTCGCGTACGCCCTGGCGGTTGAAGATCCGCAGTGCGGCGCGGGCGCAGAGGAACTGGCCGGTGAGGTTGACGCCGATCACCGTGTTCCAGTCTTCGAGGGTCATGTCCACGGCCGCCGCATCCTTTTGCAGGCCGGAATTGGCCACCAGAATGTCCAGCGAACCAAAGGCCTCGAGGGTCTCGGCGAACAGCCGTTCGACCTCGTCTTCCTTCGATACGTCGGCGCCAATCGCAATGGCCTGGCCACCGTCGGCAATGATTTGTCGCGCCAGGGCTTCGGCAGGTTCGGCCTGGCGGTTGTAATTGATGACGACTGCGGCGCCGGCAGCGGCGAGGGCTTTGGCGGCGGCGTGGCCGATGCCGGAGCTGGCACCGGTGACCAGTGCCACTTGGCGGGCGAGGGATATTTGCATGCGAAGTCGTGCCTTGAGTGAGGGCCTATTCAGCTGACTGGTCGCAAGCGGAGAGAGTTCAGTAGCAAAGATCAAAAGATCGCAGCCTGCCGCAGTTCCTGCATGGGAATGTCAGCACCTGTAGGCGCTGCCGAAGGCGGCGATCTTTTGATCGTCAGGGCCTTCACATTCCACCAACAATTGCGCGCTTCCACGCTCGTCAGCCTTTATGGCAACTTGGCGGCCCCTGATGAGGCTGTACCCATGGCAAATCCTTACCGCGAATTGTTCACCGCCCCCGGTGCCCGAAACTTTGTACTGGCCGGGATGATCGCGCGCATGCCGATTTCCATGACCGGGATCGGCGTGATCACCATGCTGTCGCAACTCAAGGGCGGATATGCACTGGCGGGGGCGGTGGCGGCGACGTTTGCCCTGGCCACGGCGTTTTGTGCGCCGCAGGTCTCGCGTCTGGTGGACCGCTTCGGTCAGGGCAAGGTGCTGCCGCTGTCGGCGTTGCTTGGCGGCGGGGCGTTGCTGATGTTGCTGCTGTGCACGCGCTTGCAGGCGCCGACCTGGACGCTGTTCATCTTTGCCGCGCTGGCCGGTTGCATGCCGAGCATGTCGGCGATGGTGCGCGCGCGCTGGACCGAGATCTACCGCGGTCAGCCGCAATTGCAGACCGCCTATGCGCTGGAATCGGTGCTCGATGAAGTCTGTTTCATCGTCGGCCCGCCGCTGTCGGTGGGGCTGTGTGTGGTGGCGTTTCCCGAGGCCGGGCCGCTGGCCGCGCTGCTGGCGCTGGCGATCGGGGTCACCCTGTTTGTCGCCCAGCGCAGCACCGAGCCGGCGGTGCACCCGCAGGAATCGCAGCATCAGGGTTCGATCATTCGCTCCACCGACATTCAATGGCTGCTGGCATTGATGGTCGCCATGGGCGTCATCGTCGGTGTGGTCGATGTGGTCAGCGTCGCGTTCGCCCAGCAACAGGGGCAGCCGGCAGCGGCAAGCATCGTGCTGTCGGTGTACGCCATCGGTTCTTGCCTGGCCGGTATTGCCTTCGGCGCGATGCGTTCGAAATGGCCGTTGCCGCGCCTGTTCCTGTATGGCGGCATCGCGACGGCCGTGACCACCTTGCCGTTGCTGCTGGCGAGCAATATTTTCGGGCTGTCGCTGGCGGTGTTTGTCGCCGGTCTGTTCTTTTCGCCGACGCTGATCGTTGCCATGGCGCTGGTCGAGCGCATCGTGCCAGCGGCCAAACTCACCGAAGGCCTGACCTGGCTGGTGACCGGGCTGAGTATTGGCGTGGCGCTGGGGGCGGCGGGGTCTGGCGCGCTGGTGGATGCCTTCGGCGCGCGCAGCGGGTTCTGGCTGGCGATTGTCGCCGGGGCAGTGGTGCTCGGCTCGGCGGTGCAGAGTTTCCGTCATCTGAAATAACGGTTGCCGAGGCGCAGGGCTAATTTGCGTCAGGTTGTCTTCGTTCTTCTATACAGACAACTTTTCGAGGTAAGCCGGGTGACTCAGCTGACATTGCTGTGCCTTCCTTATTCGGGCGCCAGTGCCATGGTCTACAGCCGCTGGCGGCGCAAGCTGCCGCAGTGGCTGACGCTGCAACCGGTGGAACTGCCGGGGCGCGGCGCGCGCTTCAACGAGCCACTGCAAACCGACTTGCGCACCCTGGCCCGACAACTGGCTGCCGAGCTGCAACCATCGTTGCGCGCGCCGTATGCGATTTTCGGCCACAGCCTCGGGGCCTTGCTGGCCTGTGAGCTGGCGCATGCATTGCGCGCGCTGGGCCTGCCGGAACCGGTGGCGCTGTTCGCCTCGGGCACTGCGGCGCCGACGATGCGCAGCGACTACGATCGCGGTTTCGCCGAACCCAAGACCGACGCCGAACTGATCGAACAATTGCGCTCCCTCAACGGCACCAGCGAAGAGGTCCTGGCCAGTGCCGAGTTGATGAGCCTGACCTTGCCGATCCTGCGTGCCGACTTTCTGCTGTGCGGCACCTTCTATCCGCTTCAGCGTGCGCTGCTGAAATGCCCGATCCACGTGTTGGGCGGCACCACCGACCGCGCCACCACCGAACAACTGATCGGCTGGAGCAAGGAGACCCTTGGCAGCTTTTCCGTGGACATGCTCGCCGGCGGGCACTTTTTCATTCATGAGCATGAAGCCAAGGTGCTGAAGGTGATCAAGGATCAACTGGAAGTGCACCATCGCCGGCACAGTCTGATGGCCGTTGTGTAGCGCGATTCCTGGCTTCACCCAACCCCCTGTAGGAGTGAGCCTGCTCGCGATAGCGGTCTGTCAGTCGCTGCATCATTGACTGAAAAACCGTTATCGCGAGCAGGCTCACTCCTACAGGGGTTTGTCTTGTCTGCAAGTTGTTCTCATTCGCTAATTTTTCCGATCTGCATTCGTTTTATAGGGACGACGTGCCTTTGTGCTTCCTGCCTACTGATCCGGATGCTGAGAAATGAATGCTGAAGACTCCTTGAAACTTGCTCGCCGGTTTATCGGGTTGCCCCTGGAAAAGCGCCAGATGTTCCTCGCGGCCTTGCACAAGGAGGGCGTGGATTTCGCCCGTTTTCCGATCCCTCGGGGAGTCGAGGCCGATGACCGGCAGGCGCTGTCCTACGCGCAGCAACGCATGTGGTTTCTCTGGCAGCTCGACCCGCACAGCGGCGCCTACAACCTGCCGGGCGCGGTGCGCCTGACCGGGCCTTTGAACATGGCGGCGCTGGAGCAAGCGTTCGCCCATCTGGTCGAGCGTCACGAAACCCTGCGCACAGTGTTCCAGCGCCAGGGCGACGACAGCCTGCTGCAGGTGCCGGCGACGGCGCCGCTGCTGATCGAGTCGGTGGATTTCACTGGGTTGAGCCCGGCCGAACGTGAACTCGCGTTGGCCGATGCGGCTCAGCAGCAGTCGCTGCTGCCGTTCGATCTGGCCGTGGGGCCGTTGTTGCGGATCAAGCTGCTCAAGCTCGACCCGCAAGAGCATGTGCTGTTGCTGACCCTGCATCACATCGTGTCCGACGGTTGGTCGATGAACGTGCTGATCGACGAGTTCATCCGTTGCTACGACGCGTTCGACGCCGGCCAACCGGTGCAACTGGCGGCGCTGCCGATCCAGTACAGCGACTACGCCCTGTGGCAGCGCCGTTGGCTGGAAGCGGGGGAGCAGGCACGACAGCTCGATTACTGGCAGGCGCAATTGGGTGATGAACACCCGGTGCTGGAATTGCCCACCGACCACCCGCGTCCGGCGATGCCGAGCTATCGCGGCACCCGTTTCCCATTCGCCATCGACGGTGCGTTGGCCGAGCAGTTGCGCGGTACCGCCCAGCAGCATGGCATCACCTTGTTCATGTTGGTGCTCGGCGCGTTCAACGTGCTGCTGCATCGTTACACCGGGCAGGCCGACATCCGCGTCGGCGTGCCGATTGCCAACCGTAACCGCAGCGAAATCGAGGGGCTGATCGGCTTCTTCGTCAACACTCAGGTGCTGCGCACCCAACTGGACGGGCAGACCCGGGTCGATGACCTGCTGCGCGCGATCAAGGAAACCGCGCTTGGCGCCCAGGCCCATCAGGACCTGCCGTTCGAGCGTCTGGTCGAAGCCTTGAAACTGGAACGCAGCCTCAGCCACACGCCGCTGTTCCAGGTGATGTACAACCATCAGCCGCAAGTGGCTGACATCACCGCGGTCAGCACCGCTTCCGGGCTGGAGCTGGGCGTGATCGAGTGGCAGGGCCGCACCACCCAGTTCGATCTGACCCTGGACACCTATGAAAAGGCCGGCACCTTGCACGCCGCGCTGACCTACGCCAACGATCTGTTCGACCCGCAGACCATCGAGCGCATGGCGCAACACTGGCTCAACCTGTTGCGCGGCATGGTCCAGGACAGTCGCCAGCGCATCAGCGATCTGCCGATGCTGGAACACGCCGAGTATCAACAGATTGTCTGCGACTGGAACCGCATGCCGGCCGATATCGCTGCAGCCTCGTGCATTCATGAGTTGATCGAACAGCAGGTCGCCCGGCAGCCGCAGGCGCTGGCGGTGACCTTTGGCGAGCAGGCATTCAGCTACGCCGATATCGACGCACGGGCCAATCGTCTGGCGCACAAATTGATCGAGTGCGGCGTCGGCCCCGAAGTGCGGGTCGGGGTCGCCATGCAGCGCTCCGACCATTTGCTGGTCGCCTTGCTCGCCGTGCTCAAGGCCGGTGGCGCCTATGTGCCACTGGACCCGGACTACCCGGCCGACCGCGTCGCCTACATGCTCGAAGACAGCCGCGCGCGGGTGTTGCTGACGGAGCAGGCCATCGCGCAAACGCTCGTGGTCGGCACCGACACGCAAGTGTTGCTGCTCGACTGCATCGCTGGCGAACTGGCGACGTACCCACGCCAGGCGCCCGTGACTTCGGTGACCGCGGACAACCTGGCGTATGTGATTTACACCTCAGGCTCGACCGGCAAGCCGAAAGGTGTGGCCATCGCGCACCGCAACGTGCAAGCGCTGATCGACTGGTCGCGCAGCGTCTACAGCGGCGATGACATTCAAGGTGTATTGGCCTCGACCTCGGTGTGCTTCGACCTGTCGGTGTGGGAGCTGTTCGTCACCCTGGCCAACGGTGGCTCGCTGATCATCGCGCGTAACGCCCTTGAGTTGCCGCAACTGCCGGCGCGCAATCAGGTGCGTCTGATCAACACTGTGCCGTCGGCGATCAATGCCTTGCTGCGCGACGGGGCCATCGCTTCGAGCGTGCGCACCATCAATCTTGCGGGCGAGCCGTTGAAGCAGAGCCTGGTCGATGCGTTGTATCAGCAGACCGCCGTCGAGCAGGTCTTTGATCTGTACGGCCCATCGGAAGACACCACTTACTCCACCTGGACCCGCCGTGAGGCGGGTGGGGTGGCGAGCATCGGCCGGCCGTTGACCGGCACCGCCAGCTACCTGCTGGACGCCGATCTGCAACCGGTGCCACAAGGGGTCGCCGCTGAACTGTACCTGGCTGGCGCCGGCATCACCCGGGGCTACCTGGGACGTGCGGCGATGACCGCCGAAAAGTACGTGCCGAACCCGTTTTCCAGCACCGGCGAGCGGCTGTATCGCAGCGGTGACCTGACCCGTTATCAGGTGGATGGCGCACTGCAATACGTCGGGCGTATCGACCATCAGGTCAAGGTGCGCGGTTTCCGCATCGAGCTGGGCGAAATCGAAGCCCGGCTATTGCAGCAGGACACCGTGCGCGAGCTGGCGGTGCTGGCGCAGGAAGGCGCCAGCGGACAGCAACTGGTGGCGTACATCGTGCCCGCTGACGCCACAGTGCTGGCGGCAGACGCTGATGTGCAGGCGCGCCTGCGCGAAACGCTGAAAGCTGCGCTGCGTCAGCATCTGCCGGATTACATGGTGCCGGCGTACCTGCTGTTCCTCGAACACCTGCCGCTGACCCCCAACGGCAAGCTCGACCGCAAGGCCTTGCCGGCGGTCGATGGGCGTCAGCAGCAGCGCGAACACGTAGCGCCACGCAGCGCCATGGAAAAAGCCCTGGCCGCGATTTGGCAGGAGGTGCTGTCAATTGAAAACGTCGGCCTGGAAGACAACTTCTTCGAGCTGGGCGGCGACTCGATCGTGTCGATGCAAGTGGTCAGCCGGGCGCGCCAGGCCGGGATCGTGCTCAGCCCCAAAGAACTGTTCCAGTACCAGACCATCCGCAGTCTGGCGCAGGTCGCCCGGCAGGGTGAGCAGAGCCTGATCGACCAGGGACCGGCCGTCGGTGCGGTGCTGCTGGCGCCGGTACAGCGCTGGTTTTTCGACCAGGACATTGCTCAGCGTCAGCACTGGAACCAGTCGTTGCTGCTGGTGCCGCAGCAAGCGATGAATGCCCAGGCGCTGGACCGTGCACTCAAGCAACTGATCAACCATCACGACGGCTTGCGCCTGCGCTACACCTTGAGTGCCGATGGCTGGCAGCAAGCCTACGCGGCGCTGTCCGACGAATCGGTGTTGTGGCAGCGCAATGCCGCGTCGGCGCAAGACCTCAAGGCGTTGTGCGACGAAGCCCAGCGCAGTCTGGACCTGGCCCGGGGACCGCTAGTGCGCGCACTGCTGGTGGATCTCGCCGACGGCAGTCAGCGCTTGCTGCTGGTCGCTCATCACTTGGTGATCGACGGCGTTTCGTGGCGAGTGCTGCTGGAAGATTTGCAGCAAGCTTATGCCCAGGCCCTGAGCGGCACGGCCATCGCCTTGCCGGACAAGACCAGCGCTTACCAGCACTGGGTCGCACGCTTGCAGGGACACCTGCCGAGCTTCGCCCGCAGCCTCGATTACTGGCAGACGCAATTGCGCGATGCCGCGCAGAACGACTTGCCTTGCGAGCGGCCTCACGGTTCGCTGGAAAACCGCCACGAGCAGAAAATCGAGCTGAAATTCAGCGCCGGGCAGACGCGCAAATTGTTGCAGCAGGCCCCGGCGGCTTATCGCACTCAGGTCAACGACCTGTTGCTGACGGCGCTGGCCCGGGTGATCTGCCGCTGGAGCGGTCAGGCCGGCAGCCTGATTCAACTGGAGGGCCATGGCCGCGAAGACCTGTTCGACGACATCGATCTGACCCGCACCCTCGGCTGGTTCACCAGCCTGTTCCCGGTCAATCTGGTGCCGACGGACGCCCTCGGCGCGTCGATCAAAACCATCAAGGAGCAACTGCGCGCGGTGCCGGACAAAGGTCTGAGCTATGGTGCGCTGCGCTATCTGGGCGATGCGCAGACCGCCGCGACGCTGGCCGCTCAGGTCCAGCCGCGCATCACCTTCAACTACCTCGGGCAGTTCGATCGTCAGTTCGACGAGGCGGCGCTGTTCGTGCCTTCCAGCGAAGGCGGCGGTGTCGCTCAGGACCCGTCGGCGCCGCTTGGCAACTGGCTGACCGTCGAGGGTCAGGTGTACGGCGGCGAGCTGTCGATGACCTGGGGTTTCAGCAGCCAGATGTTCGATCGTGCGACCGTGCAGCGTCTTGCCGATGAGTATGCGAGCGAGCTGGATGCAGTGATCGAGCACTGCTGCGCCATCGACACGCCGCAGGCAACGCCGTCGGACTTCCCGCTGGCTCAAGTGAGCCAGGCGCAACTCGATGCGTTGCCGCTGCCGGCCGGGCAACTCGAAGACCTGTATCCGCTGTCGCCGATGCAGCAGGGCATGCTCTTTCACACCTTGTACGAACCCGAAGTCGGCGCCTACATCAGCCAGTTGCGCCTGGACATTCATGGCCTCGATCCACAGCGTTTTGCCCAGTCCTGGCAGGCGGCGCTGGAGCGGCATCAGATCCTGCGCAGCAGCTTCCACTGGCACGGCCTCGACGCGGCACATCAGGCGATCGTGCGCGAAGTGAGCTTGCCGCTGGAAGTCTTGCCAGCGACCGATACCGACGCCCTGGCCGCTGCCGAACGTGCTCAGGGTTTCGCTCTCGACTGCGCGCCGCTGCTGCGTTTGAAACTGGTGCGCAGCGGTGCCGCTGACTGGCACCTGATCTACACCAGCCACCATATTCTGATGGACGGCTGGAGCAACGCGCAGTTGCTTGCCGAAGTGATCGAACACTACAGCGCCGGACAGGCGCTGGCGGCGCCGGTCGGGCAATACCGCGATTACCTGGCGTGGTTGCAGGCGCAGCCGGCCAGCGCCGGCGAGCAGTTCTGGAAAGCCGCACTGGCACCGCTGCAAGCGCCGACGTTGCTGGCTGACGCCTTGCGTGCGCCGGTGGCGGGCGAGGGCAGCGCGGAGCATCGCGTGGTGCTCGACGGACAAACGACCCTGCGTCTTGGCGAGTTCGCCCGTCAGCAGAAGGTGACGCTCAACACCGTCCTGCAAGGTGCCTGGGGCCTGTTGCTGCAACGCTACACCGGCCAGGATTGCGTGGCGTTCGGCGCCACGGTGGCCGGGCGTTCGGCACCGCTGGCGGGCATCGAAGCGCAGCTGGGCCTGTTCATCAACACCTTGCCCCTGGTTTGTGCACCCAATCCGCAGCAGACCGTGAGCCGGTGGCTCGGCGACTTGCAGGGCCAGAACCTGGCGATGCGCGATTTCGAGCACGTGCCGCTGTATGACATTCAAGGCTGGGCCGGTCAGCAGGGCAGCGCGCTGTTCGACAGCCTGCTGGTGTTCGAAAATTTCCCGGTGGCCGAGGCGTTGAAGCAGGGCGCGCCGGCAGGGCTGTCGTTCAGCAATCTGCATAACCATGAACGCACCCACTATCCGTTGACCCTGGGCGTCGAAATCGGCGCGACCCTGACGCTCGACTTCAGCTACGACACCGCACGTTTCAGTGCCGGGCAAGTGGCAACGTTGTCGGCCAACCTGCAGCACTTGCTGACGCAAATGGCCGCTGGCGCCGATGCGGCTTTGGGTTCGCTGGAGTTGCTTGATGCCCAGGCCCGGGCGCCGTTGCTGGCGGTGAGCCGAACGCCGGCGGTGGTGTTGCAGGACCCGCGTCTGACCCACGAACAGATCGCCGCTCACGCGGCGGCCACCCCCGATGCACTGGCACTGGCGGTTGACGGCCAGACCCTGAGCTACGGCCAGCTCAATGCTCAGGCCAATCGTCTGGCCCATCGCCTGATCGCCCACGGTGCCGGCCCGGGTATCCGGGTTGGCCTGGCGTTGAACCGTGGCCCGCAATTGATCGTCAGCCTGCTGGCGGTGCTCAAAAGCGGCGCGGCATATGTGCCGCTGGACCCGAAATACCCGGCCGAGCGCCTGCGTTACATGATCGACGACAGCCGCCTCGACGTGCTGCTGTGCGAGTCCGGCCTGCTGCAGGATCTGCCGTTGTCGTCGGTGGTGCGCCTGGTGCTGGATGACAGCGCCGGTTTTGCCGAACACGACCCGCTGACGCAGGCCGACGCGCAGGATCTGGCCTATGTGATTTACACCTCCGGTTCCACCGGTCTACCCAAGGGCGTGGCGATTGCCCATGGCGCGCTGCGCGAGTTCTGTCAGAGCGCCGCCGAGTATTCGCGGCTGTCGGCAGCAGACCGCGTGCTGCAGTTCGCGACCTTCAGTTTCGATGGATTCGTCGAGCAGTGCTTCCCGGCGCTGTGTGTCGGCGGCGCATTGATCATGCGTGGCGATGCGCTGTGGGATGCCGGGCGCCTGGCGGCCGAAATCGTCCGTCATGGCGTCACCGTGGCCGACTTGCCGGCGGCCTACTGGTACCTGCTGGCCCGTGAATGCGCCAGCGGTGCGATCGGCACATTGGGTTCGTTGCGTCAGGTGCACGTCGGTGGCGAGGCGATGTCCGTCGAGGGCTTGCGTCTCTGGCATCAGGCGGGTCAGGGCCATGTGCGCCTGCTCAACACCTACGGACCAACCGAGGCCACGGTGGTGTCCAGCGTGCATGACTGTCGCCTGGACGATGCCAGCGACAGCTTCGGCGTGCCGATCGGCCGCGCCATTCCCGGACGCTCGCTGTATGTGCTCGACAGTGCCGGGCAGTTGCTGCCGGCCGGTGGCGTCGGTGAGCTGTGCATCGGCGCGCCGGCCTGCCTGGCGCAACGTTATTTCGACCGTCCGGCACTGACCGCCGAACGCTTCCTGCCAGACCCGTTTGCCGTTGAACCCGGCGCACGTCTGTACCGCAGCGGTGATCTGGCGCGCTACAACGCCAACGCCGAGCTGGAATACGTCGGGCGTATCGACCACCAGGTGAAGATTCGCGGTTTGCGCATCGAGATGGGTGAGATCGAAGCCTGCCTGCAAGCGCGTGCCGAGGTGCGCGAGGCGGCGGTCATTGCTCAGGACGGTACGCAACTGGTGGCTTACGTCGTGGCCAACGGCGCGGTTGGCGACGAGGCGAGTTATCGCCAAGCCCTCGACGCTGCCCTGCGTCAGTCGCTGCCGGACTACATGGTGCCGAGCCATCTGGTGCTGATGGCCGCCTTGCCGCTGAACAACAACGGCAAACTCGATCGCAGCGCCTTGCCGCGTGTTGTCGGCAGTGCCGGCCAGCGCGAGTTTGTGGCGCCGGTACCAGGGCTGGAAACGCAACTGGCGCAGATCTGGCAAGAGGTGCTGCACGTCGAGCGCGTGGGGCGCGACGACAACTTCTTCGAACTGGGCGGCCATTCGCTGCTGGTGCTGCAAGTGATCTCGCGGGTGCGTCAGCAACTGCAACTGGAGTTGCCGGTCAGCAGCCTGTTCTCGGCGGCCAGTCTGGCCGGGTTTGCCGAGCGCGCGGCCCAGGCCGGTGGTCACGCCCAACCGCTGTTGCAGGCCGCTGCCGGCGACCCGCCAGCGGTACTGTCCTACGCTCAGCAGCGGCAGTGGATTGTCTGGCAACTGGATCCGCACAGCCCGGCGTACAACATTCCGGCGGCGCTGCGCCTCAAGGGACATCTGGATCAGCCGGCACTGCGCCTGGCATTCGAGCAATTGCAGGCGCGCCACGCCACTTTGCGCACCACCTTCGAACAGGACGGGCAGCAGGCACGGCCCCGGGTGCATGCGCAGTTGCCGTTGCAACTCGATCAGCATCCGATCGACGCGGCGTCCCTCGACGCTGCCATCGCCGCGCAAATCGCCCGGCCGTTCGACCTGCGCAACGGCCCGCTGTGGCGCATGTTGCTGCTGCAACTGGGGGCCGAGGAACATGTGCTGGTGCTGACCGTGCATCACATCGCCGCTGATGGCTGGTCGATGCAGATCATGGTCGATGAGTTCAGTGCGCTGTATCAGGCGGCTGTCGAGGGGCGTGACGCCGACCTCACGCCGCTGCCGGTGAGCTACAGCGATTACGCACGCTGGCAGCGCGACTGGCTGGAAGCGGGCGAGGGCGAACGTCAGCTCGGTGAGTGGCGCCAGCGCCTGGCCGGCAGTCAGACACCGCTTGAGCTGCCGAGTGAATTGAGCCGCCCGGCGCGTCGCAGCGAGCGTGGTGCCAGCCTGCTGCTGAACGTGGACGCGCCGCTGCTGGCGGCATTGCGTGAATGCGCGCAGGCCCGGCAAGTGACCTTGTTCATGTTGCTGCTGGCGAGCCTGTACACCTTGTTGCACCGCCAGAGCGGGCAAGCGGCGATCAATGTCGGCGTGCCGAGTGCGGGCCGTTCGCGCCTGGAAACCGAAGGCCTGATCGGCTTCTTCATCAACACCCAAGTGCTGCGTGCCGAGATCGACGGCCAGCAGTCCTTCAGCAGCCTGCTGCAGCAGATCAAACAGTTGGCGTTGCACGCGCAGGCCAATCAGGACCTGCCGTTCGAGCAACTGGTCGATGCCTTGCAGCCGGAGCGCAGCCTCAATCACAGCCCATTGTTCCAGGTGTTGTTCAACCATCAGCAGCAACTGGGCGCCAGCGTCGAGCGTAGCGTCGCCGACTTGCAGGTCGAGCGTTTGCACTGGCAGCAAACCACCACGCAGTTCGATCTGGTCCTCGATACGCAGGAGCAGGGCGATACGCTGGACGCGAGCCTGACCTACGCCACCGATGTGTACGACCCGGCCTCGATGCAGCGCTTCGCCGAGCAGTGGCTGAACCTGCTGCGCGCCGTGGCGGCTGACCCGCAGCAACGGGTGGCCGAGCTGCCATTGCTGCACAGCGCTCAGCTTCAGGCGTTGATCGCTGAATGGAACCCGGTGTTCGATCTGCAACCGCCGTCGCCCACCTTGCATCAGTTGTTCGAAGCCCAGGTGGCGCTGCGTCCGCAGGCGATTGCGCTGGTCTACGAAGGCGAGCGTTTGAGCTATGCCGCGCTCAATGCCCAGGCCAACCGTCTGGCGCGCAAGTTGCGCGAGCAGGGCGTCGGCCCGGAAGTGCGGGTCGGCATCGCCACCGAGCGTGCGCTGCCGCTGGTGGTCGGTCTGCTGGCGATCCTCAAGGCCGGTGGCGCCTACGTGCCGCTCGATCCGCAATACCCGGTGGAGCGCCTGAGCTACATGATCGAAGACAGCGGCATCGCCTTGCTGCTGACTCAGCAACATCTGCTCGATGGCTTGCCGGCGCGTGAGCACGTGCAAGTCCTGAGCCTCGATACGCTGGCGCTGGACGCCTACAGCGCTGAGGATCTGCCGAGCCTGAGCAGCCCGGACAACCTCGCGTATGTGATCTACACCTCGGGTTCCACCGGCCGGCCGAAAGGTGCGTTGCTCAGCCATGCCAACGTCGGGCGCCTGTTGAGCGCGACCGCCAGTGAATTCAACTTCGGCCCGGATGATGTCTGGACCCTGTTCCATTCCTACGCGTTCGATTTCTCGGTGTGGGAACTGTTCGGTTCGCTGTGCACCGGCGGGCGCCTGGTGATCGTGCCGTACTACATCAGCCGCGAGCCGCAGGCGTTCCATCGCCTGCTGTGCGACGAAGGCGTGACAGTGTTGAACCAGACGCCGACCGCGTTCCGCCAACTGCTGCCGATTGCCTGCGCCAGCCCGCGCCACTTGGCGCTGCGCCAGGTGATTTTTGGTGGCGAAGCGCTGGAAGTGGCGAGCCTGCGACCCTGGTTCGAGCGCTTCGGCGATCAGCAGCCGACGCTGGTCAACATGTATGGCATCACCGAAACCACGGTGCACGTGACTTACCGCGCGATCCGTCTGGCGGACCTCGACGGCAAGGCGCAGAGCCCGATCGGCCTGCCGATTCGCGACCTGCGCTGGTACTTGCTCGACAGCCAGTTGCAACCGGTGCCGGTGGGGGTGGCGGGTGAGTTGTACATCGCCGGGGCCGGTCTGGCGCGCGGTTACCACGGGCGTTTCGAGCTGACCGCCGAGCGCTTCGTGCCGAGTCCGTTCGACGCGTCGCAGCGGCTCTATCGCAGCGGCGACCTGGCGCGCCAGCGTCACGACGGCAGCATCGACTACCTGGGGCGTATCGACCAACAGGTGAAGATCCGTGGCTTCCGCATCGAACTGGGAGAAATCGAGGCGGCGCTGCTGGCGCAACCCGGCGTGCGTCACGCGGTGTTGAGCGTACACGACGACGAGGGCGGGCCGCAGTTGTGTGCCTACGTGGTCGCCGAGCAAGCCCCGGCGGACCCGATTGCCTGGCGCGACCACCTGCGGGCTGCGCTCAAGGTCGATTTGCCGGACTACATGGTGCCGAGCCATTGGCTGCTGCTCGATGCCTTGCCGCTGACCAGCAACGGCAAGCTCGACCGCAAGGCCTTGCCGCTGCCCGATGCTCAGGCCCTGCAGCGCCCTTATGAAGCCCCCGAAGGCGAACTCGAACGGCAACTGGCGGCGATCTGGGCCGATGTGCTGGGCGTGGCGCAGGTCGGGCGGCGCGACAACTTCTTTGAATTGGGCGGGCACTCGCTGCTCGCCGCCCAGGCCAGCGCCCGTGTGGAGCTGGAACTGGGCATCGAGCTGGCGCTGCGTGCGCTGTTCGAATCCAGCGACCTTCAGGCTTATGCCGCCATGGCCGGGCAACTCGCCCCGACTGACAACGATGCACGTCTGGATGCACTTGAGTCGCTTCTCGACGAGATGGAGATCAACTGATGGAACACACCACCGCCTGGCGCATCGCCACCCGTTTTGCCGCATTGCCGGCAGACAAGCGCCGCGAATTTCTGCAACGCATGCAAGAGCAGGGCGTGAGCTTCGGCCAGTTGCCGATTCCGCCCGCCGCCGAGCCGCAAACGACCTTCGAGCTGTCGTACGCGCAGCAACGCCAGTGGTTTCTCTGGCAGCTCGACCCGCAAAGCGCGGCCTACAACATCCCCGCCGTGCTGCGCCTGCAAGGGCCGCTGAACATCGCCGCGCTGCAACACAGTTTCGACGTGTTGCTGGAGCGGCACCAGAGCCTGCGCAGCCGCTTCGTCGAGGATGACGGACAGGTCCTGCAAACCCTGGCGGCGTTCACCGCGTTGCCGATCGAACAACATGACCTGCGCGCGCAGCCACAGGCCGAGCGTCTGGCCTGCGCCATGCGTCAGGTGCAGGCGGACATTGCCCGGCCTTTCGATTTGCAGCATGGCCCGCTGTTGCGCGTCAGCCTGTTGCAACTGGATACCGAAGACCACGTGCTGGCGCTGACCCTGCACCACATCGTCACCGACGGCTGGTCGATGGGCGTGCTGATCGAGGAATTCTCGCGGCTGTATGCCGCCCATTGTCAGGGCCAGGATGCACCGCTTGAACCGCTGCCGATCCAGTATTCGGACTATGCCGCCTGGCAACGCCGCTGGATGGAGGCCGGAGAGCTTGAACGTCAACTGAACTGGTGGCGCGACACCCTGGGCAGCGAGCAACCGCTGCTGGAACTGCCCACCGACCGTCCGCGTCCGGCCCAGCCGAGCCAGCGCGGCGCACGTCTGGATTTCGCCCTGGAGGCCGATCTGGCCGCTGGCCTGATGGCCCTGGCAAAGCAGGCCAATGTCACGCCGTTCATGCTGCTGCTGGCCAGTTTTCAGGCGTTGCTCTATCGCTACAGCGGACAGTCGGACCTGCGCATCGGTGTGCCGATCGGCAACCGTAACCGCGCCGAAACCCGTGGCTTGATCGGCTTCTTCGTCAACACCCAGGTGATGCGCGTCGAGGTCGACGGGCGTCAAACCTTCAGCCAATTGCTCGAGCAGACCCGGACCGCGTCGCTGGATGCGCAGGATTATCAGGACTTGCCGTTCGAGCGTCTGGTGCAGGCGCTGCAGGGCGATCGCAGCATGAGCCACAGTCCGCTGTTCCAGGTGATGTTCAATCACCAGCAGGCCAAAGCCGCAGCGGTCGGCGGCTTGCTCGCGGGCCTGCGGGTCGAGGCGCTGAACGCCACGACGCCGACCACTCAGTTCGACTTGCAACTGGATACTCAGGAAGTGGGCGACCAGTTGTTCGCCAGCCTGACCTACGCCACTGACCTGTTTGACGCCGGGCGCATCGAGCACCTGGCCCGGCATTGGCGCAATCTGCTGGCCGGGGTGCTGGCGAACCCGCAATACCCGCTGGCCGAACTGCCGCTGCTGGATGCCGACGAGCGCGTGGGCATTCTCGTTGAGCTCAATGACACCGCGCAGGTCTACCCGGGCGAGGTCTGCGTACAGCGGCACTTCGAGACGCGCGCAGCACAGCAACCCGACGCCACGGCGCTGGTGTTTGAGGGCCAGCGCCTGAGCTATGCCGAACTGAACCGCCGCGCCAACCGTCTGGCTCATCACTTGCGGGCGCAAGGCGTCGGCGCGGAGGTGATCGTCGGGATCGCCTGCGAGCGTTCGTTCGAAATGGTCGTCGGCCTGCTGGCGATTCTCAAGGCCGGTGGCGCCTATGTGCCGCTGGACCCGGAATACCCGCGCGACCGTTTGAGCTACATGATCGAAGACAGCGGCATCGCGTTGCTGCTGACTCAGGAGCCGCTGCGGGCGCAACTGCCGACCCCGGATTCGCTGCGCACGCTGTGCCTGCAAGCGGATGCCGACTGGCTGAGCGAACTGCCGGACACCGACTTGCCCAATCTGGCGCTGGCGGAAAACCTGGCCTATGTGATCTACACCTCCGGCTCCACCGGCAAACCCAAGGGCGCCGGCAACCGCCATGTGGCGTTGCACAATCGTCTGGAATGGATGCAACAGGCCTACAACCTGCAACCGGGCGACCGGGTGCTGCAAAAGACTCCGTTCAGTTTCGACGTGTCGGTCTGGGAGTTTTTCTGGCCGCTGATGAAGGGCGCAACACTGGTCATCGCCGCGCCCGGCGAGCATCGCGACCCGCAGCGGCTCGCCGCGCTGATTGTCGAGCAGTCGATCACCACGCTGCACTTCGTACCGTCGATGCTCTCGGCATTCATCAGCGCCGAGGAGTCGCTGGCGTGCACCTCGCTGACGCGGATCATTTGCAGCGGCGAAGCGTTGCCGATGGAGTTGCAGCGTCAGACCCTGCGCAACCTGCCGCAAGCCAATCTGTACAACCTGTATGGCCCGACCGAAGCGGCAATCGACGTGACCCACTGGACGTGTGTGGAAGAGGGCCGCGACAGCGTGCCGATCGGTCGGCCGATCGCCAACCTGCGCACCTGCATCCTCGACAGCGAATTGCAGCCGTTGCCGCTGGGCGCGGTAGGTGAGTTGTACCTGGGCGGTATCGGTCTGGCCCGTGGGTATCACCGTCGTGGCGCGTTGACCGCCGAGCGTTTTGTAGTCGACCCGTTTGGCAGCGGCGAGCGTCTGTACCGCACTGGCGACCTGGCGCGTTATCGCGCCGACGGCGCCATCGAATACTGTGGCCGCATCGACCACCAGGTGAAGATTCGCGGTCTGCGGATCGAGCTGGGCGAAATCGAGGCGCGCCTGCAAGCACACGCCGAGGTTCAGGACGCCGTGGTGCTGGCGCTGGACGGGCCGAGCGGCAAGCAACTGGTGGCGTACGTGGTGCCGCAGGATCGGGCGCTGCCGCAGGCCGATATCGCCCGGCAGAATGCCTGGCGCGAAACCCTGAAAACCCATCTGCTCGCGAGTCTGCCGGACTATATGGTGCCGACGCAGACCGTGCTGATCGAGCAGATGCCGCTCAGCCCCAATGGCAAACTCGAACGCAAGCGCTTGCCGGCACCGACCCTGCAAATCAGCCAGCGTGCGTTCGAGGCACCTTTCACAGAACATGAACAAGCGCTGGCGCAGATCTGGCAGGACGTGCTGGGCATCGAGCAGGTCGGCCGTCAGGACAATTTCTTTGAGCTGGGCGGCGACTCGATCATTTCGATTCAGGTGGTCAGCCGGGCCCGGCGTGCCGGCCTGAGCCTGCAACCGCGTGATCTGTTCCAGCAACAGACGCTGCAGGCACTGGCCGCAGTGGTCAAGGTTCAGGCTGCACCGCTGGCGCCACAGGGGCCGGTGAGCGGTGAGCAGATACTCACGCCGATTCAGCGCTGGTTCTTCGACGAGCCGATCCCGCAACGCCAGCACTGGAATCAGGCCGTGCTGCTGGTGCCGCGCCAGACATTGGAGTTGCCGCGCCTGCAAGGCGCGGTGCAGCGTCTGCTCAAACAGCACGACGCCTTGCGCCTGCGCTTCAGTCTGGTCGACGGTCAGTGGTCGGCGCGCTATGTCGCCGCCGACAGTGCCGACGTCATCGACATGCTCTGGACTGCGCGGGTTGCCAACGACGCATCGCTGGAGTCAGTCTGCGAAGAGGCCCAGCGCAGCCTGAGTCTGCAGGATGGCCCGTTGCTGCGGATCGCCTTGATCGCGCAGGCTGACGGCTCCCAGCGTCTGTTGCTGGTGATCCACCATTTGGCGGTGGACGGTGTGTCCTGGCGGGTGCTGCTGGAAGACTTGCAGGCGGCTTATCAGAACCAGGCACTGCCGCCCAAGACCAGCGCGTTCCAGAATTGGGCGCTGAAGCTGCAAGACTATGCGCGCAGTGACGCGGCGCTGGCCGAGCTGAGCTGGTGGCAGACGCAACTCGGCGAGGCCCGCGACTCTCTGCCGGCGGCTAATGCCCAGGCCAGTCAGGCCGGGCATTTGCGCCAGGGCGTGAGCATTGCGCTGGACCGCGAGCAGACGCGCCAATTGCTGCAACAGGCGCCAGCGGCGTATCGCACCCAGGTCAATGACCTGCTGCTGACCGCGTTGGCCCGGACCCTGAGCCGCTGGAGCGGCAACGAATCGGCGCTGATTCAGCTCGAAGGCCATGGTCGCGAAGACCTGTTCGACGACATCGACCTGACCCGCACGGTGGGCTGGTTCTCCAGCCTGTTCCCGGTGCGCCTGACGCCGACGGCGGACCTTGCCGGTTCAATCAAGGCAATCAAACAGCAACTGCGAGAGATCCCCGGCAAGGGCCTGGGTTTCGGGCTGCTGCGCTACATGGGCGATGCCGCGACGCAGGCGGCGCTGAAGGCCTTGCCGAGCGCGCGGGTGACGTTCAACTACCTCGGGCAGTTCGACCAGAGCTTTGCCGAGGACGCGCTGTTCAGCCCCGCCAGCGAAGCCAGCGGTGCCGCGCAATCGGCTGACGCACCGTTGCCGAACTGGCTGTCGGTGGACGGTCAGGTGTATGGCGGTGAACTGAAACTGGACTGGACCTTCAGCCGCGAATGCTTCGAACTCGGTGAAATCGAACAACTGGCCGCGGATTATCGCCAGGAGCTGCTGGCGCTGATCGAGCACTGCCTGAGCGACGAGGCCGGTGGCGTGACCCCGGCGGATTTCCCGCTGGCGCGTTTGCGCCAGGCGCAACTTGATGATTTGCCGGTGGCGGCGTCGCAGATCGAGGACCTGTATCCGCTGTCGCCAATGCAGGCCGGTCTGTTGTTCCACAGCCTGTTCGAGTCGGCGTCGGGTGCCTACGTCAACCAGCTCAACGTCGAGGCCCGTGGCCTGGACGCCGAGCGATTGGGTCAGGCCTGGCAAGCGGTGATCGATGCGCATCCGATTCTGCGCAGCAGTTTCCACTTTCCGCAGGGCTTCGAGGCGCCGGTGCAGCTGGTGCATCGTCATCTGCAACTGCCGTTCCGTTGCCTGGACTGGCGTGGCCGTGCCGATCAGACCGAGGCGCTGGCCCAGTTGATCGACAGCGAGCGCCGGCAGCTCGACCCGGCTCAAGCGCCGTTGATGCGTTTGACGCTGGTACGACTGGACGACGAGCGTCAGCAACTGATCTACACCCACCACCACTTGTTGCTCGATGGCTGGAGCAATTCGTTGCTGCTCAGCGAGGTGTTGCAGCGTTACGCCGGACAAACGGTACAGGCGCCAAGCGGGCGTTTTGCCGACTACATTGGCTGGCTGCAGCGTCAGGATGCGCAGGCCGACGAGCGTTTCTGGCTTGCGCAACTGGCGCCGCTGGACAACCCGACCCTGTTGGCGCAGAGCCTGGCCCATGGTGATCTGCAACCGTCGGACACTCAGGCCTTTGCCGACCATCTGCAGAACTTCGACGTGGCCGCGACCCGGCGTCTGAGCGAGTTCGCCCGTCAGCAGAAAGTCACGCTCAACACCTTGCTGCAAGGCGCCTGGGCGCTGTTGCTGCAACGCTACAGCGGCCAGCGCTGCGTGGCATTTGGCGCGACCGTGGCCGGTCGGCCGGTGGACCTGCCGGGAGCCGAAAGTCAGATGGGCCTGTTCATCAACACCTTGCCGGTAATCAGTTGCCCGGACGCGGTGGAAACTGTCAGCCAGTGGCTAAGCCGTTTGCAGGCGCAGAACCTGGAGCTGCGTGAGCACGAATTCACTGCGCTGGGTGACATTCAGCGTTGGGCCGGGAGAGCCGGCGAGCCGCTGTTCGACAGCCTGCTGGTGTTCGAAAACTTCCCGGTGGCCGAGGCGCTGCAACAGGGCGCACCGGCCGGCCTGAGTTTTTCGATCCCGCAGAACCATGAGCGCACCAACTTCCCGCTGACCCTGGCGGCCACCGCGGAAAACACCCTGAGCCTGAACTGGAGTTACCAGTGCAGCCACTTCAGCGCCGCCGTGATTGCCCGCATGAGCGAGCATCTGGCGGCATTGCTCAATGCAATGGTCGGCGCCCCCGACGCTGCCTTGAGCGAACTGGATCTGCTGACGGCCAGCGAGCGCGAGCAGCAGTTGCAGACATGGAACCCGGCCTTCGTCGCGAACGAAAATCCGCTGTGCGTGCATCAACTGATCGAAGCCCAGGCCGAGATCCGGCCGCAGGCCACGGCGCTGATTTTTGCCGATGTGCAGCTGACGTTCGCTGAACTCAACAGCCGCGCCAACCGCCTGGCGCATCGCTTGCGCAACCTGGGCGTTGGCCCGGAAGTACGGGTCGGTCTGGCGATGCAGCGTTCGCCGGAAATGATCGTCGGCCTGCTGGCGATCCTCAAGGCCGGCGGCGCCTACGTGCCACTTGACCCGGCGTACCCGGCCGAGCGCCTGCAATACCTGATGCAGGACAGCGGCATCGTGCTGATGCTCACGCAGTCCTGGCTGCGCGCGAAACTGGCGCTGCCGGACACTCTGCCGGTGCTGGAGATCGACCGTGAGCCGCTGCAATTGCTGACGGACAGCAACCCGGTCAACCTGACTTGCGGGGAAAACCTTGCCTATCTGATTTACACCTCGGGTTCCACCGGGCGGCCCAAAGGCGTGAGCGTGGCCCACGGCCCGTTGGCGATGCACTGCCTGGCCATCGGCGAGTTGTACGGCATGACCCCCGAGGATCGTGAGCTGCAGTTTGCCTCGATCAGCTTCGACGGCGCCCACGAACGCTGGCTGACGCCGCTGATCTTCGGTTCGGCGGTGATGCCGCGTGACGATGAGTTGTGGAGCGTTGAGCGCACCTGCGCGGAAATCGAGCGGCACGGCATCACCATCGCCTGTTTTACGCCCACCTATCTGTTGCAGATCGCCGATTTCATGGGCGAAGCGGGGCGCAAACTGCCGATTCGTTCCTACACGCCGTGTGCCGAAGGCATGCCCAAGCACGCGTTCGATGAGGTCCAGCACGTGCTGCAACCGCCGCGCCTGATCAACGGTTATGGCCCGACCGAAACCGTGATCACCCCGCTGATCTGGCTGGCCTACCCGGACACCGGGTTCGACTCGGCCTTCATGCCGATTGGCCGACCGGTGGGCAACCGCAGTGCTTACATTCTCGACGGTGGTTTGCAGCCGCTGCCGGTGGGTGTGGCCGGCGAGTTGTACCTGGGCGGCGAGGGCGTTGCCCGCGGTTACCACCAGCGTCCGGACCTGACCGCCGAGCGCTTCGTGCCGGATCCGTTCGTACCGGGTGCGCGGTTGTATCGCAGTGGTGACCTGGCGCGGTTCCGCGCCGACGGTGTGGTGGAATACCTGGGCCGGATCGACCAGCAAGTGAAGATTCGCGGCTTCCGCATCGAACTGGGGGAAATCGAGGCCTGTCTGCTGGAGCACGAAGGCGTGCGCGAAGCATTGGTGATTGATCGCGACGGGCCGGTGAGCCGTCAGTTGGTCGGCTACATCGTGCCGCGCGATCCGCTGGCCAACGAGCAGGATTTGCACGAAGCGTTGAGCGCCCACCTGCGTAGCCGTCTGCCGGCGCACATGCTGCCGGCGCACCTGATGTGCCTGGCCGCATTGCCGCTGACGCCCAATGGCAAGCTCGATCGCAAAGGCTTGCCGGCGCCGGACCTGGCGCGCCAGAGTCAGGATCAGGTGCCCGCCGCGACACCGGCCGAAGCGCTGTTGGTGGAGATCTGGCAGGACCTGCTGGGCCTGGATGCGCTGGGCGTCACCGAGAACTTCTTCGAACTGGGCGGTGACTCGATCATCTCGCTGCAAGCGGTCAGCCGCGCCGGGCAACGCGGGCTGGTGTTCAGTCCGAAGCAGTTGTTCGAACAACAGACCATCCGTGCGCTGGCGGCGGTGGCGGTCACTCGCGAGGCGACCTTGAACGAAGCGCCGAAAGTCGCCGCCTTCGCGCTGGTGCCGCACATTGATGTGGCGGCTCGCGAAGGTTTGCAGGACCTCTATCCACTGTCGCCGATGCAGCAGGGCATGCTGTTCCACTGCCTGGACTCGCCGGAGCTGAACCCTTACGTCAACCAGTTGAGCGTGGCAGTGGAAGGTCTGCAGGTGCCGCGATTCCGCGCGGCCTGGCAAACCCTGATCGAACGCCATGAGGTGCTGCGCGCGGCATTCCGCTGGCGCGATGGTCTGGCCGATCCGCTGCAAGCGGTGTTTGCCGAGGTCGAGTTGCCGATCGAGGAACTCGACTGGCGCGACCGCCACGACACCGAGCAGGCACTCAGCGAACTGGCGGCTGCCGAGCAAGCCAAGGGCTTCGACCTGAGCTGCCCGCCGCTGATGCGTTTCGTGCTGGTGCGCCTGGACGCCGAGCGCTATCAGATGATCTGGGTCTACCATCACCTGTTGCTCGACGGCTGGAGTGCTTCACGCCTGCTCGGCGAGATGCTGCGCCTGTATCACCACGCCAGCCTGCCGGCGCTCAATGGCCGTTACGCCGATTACATCGGCTGGCTGCAACGTCAGGACAGCGCTCAGGCCGAAGGCTTCTGGCGCGAGCGCCTGGCGTTGCTGGAAGCACCGACGATTCTGGCCAAGGCCAGCGGTGCGAGCGGTTCCGGACACGGCGTGATGTACACCGATCTCGACGCCGACGCGACGCGCAAGCTGCACGGTTTTGCCAAGCGCCAACGCGTGACCCTCAACACCCTGGTGCAAGCCGCCTGGCTGCTGCTGTTGCAACGTCACAGCGGCCAGCGCAGCGTGGCATTCGGCGCCACGGTAGCAGGGCGCCCGACCGGTTTGCCGGGGGCGCAGGAAATGCTCGGTCTGTTCATCAACACGTTGCCGGTGATCCAGACGCTCGACCCGCAACAGCCAGTGGGCGAGTGGCTGCGTGAGCTGCAGGACTACAACCTGACCGTGCGCGACTATGAGCACACGCCGTTGTCGGACATCCAGCGCTGGGCCGGACTCGGTGGCCAGGGCTTGTTCGACAGCATCATCGTGTTCGAAAACCATCCGGTCGACCGGGCGTTGCGCGGTGGCGAGGAGGGCGAGTTGCGCTTTGCCGAGGTGGGCAGCGCCGGTGTCACCAACGTGCCGATGGACTTGATGGTCAGTGCCAACGAAGACGGCCTGGAAGTCGAATACCTGTATCTGCGCGATCGCTTCAGTGATGCCGAGGTCGAGCAGATCCGCGCGCAACTCGAAGGCTTGCTGCACGCGTTGCCTGAAGATGAACACTGCCTGATCGGCAATCTCGGTCTGCCCGGCGCGCGCCTGGGCCTGCCAGAACCGTCGACCGACGACACTGATCTGTTGCGCAGCTTCAATGAACACGTGCGCAACCAGCCGCAGAAAATCGCGCTGCTCTGTGAAGAGCGTGAAGTCAGTTATGCCGAGCTCGAAGCCCGGGCCAACGCTTTGGCCGGACAATTGATCAAGCGCGGTATCGGCGCAGAAAGTCTGGTGGCGGTGGCATTGCCACGCTCGGAACGCACGATCATTGCGTTTCTCGCCGTGCTCAAGGCCGGTGCCGCGTACTTGCCGCTGGACCTGGCGTATCCGCCGGAGCGTCTGGCCTACATGCTCGATGATTCGGCGGCCAGCCTGCTGCTCTGCGACAGCGATCTGGGTGAGCGCCTGACGTTTGCCGACCGCGTGCCGCGGTTGCTGCTCGATCAATTGCCGGACGATGACAGCACTGAATGCCCGTTGTCCCGACCGCTGGCAGGGCACCTTGCGTACCTGATCTACACCTCCGGTTCCACCGGTCAGCCCAAAGGCGTGGCCGTGGCTCGCGGGCCGATTGCCCGGCATTGCCGCGGCATCATCGATCTGTATGAACTGGTGCCGGACAGCCGCGAACTGCACTTCATGTCGTTCGCCTTCGACGGTGCTCAGGAGCGTTGGCTGAGCGTGTTGCTGGCCGGTGGCAGCCTGGTGATCCGCGAGGACAATCTGTGGACGCCGGAGCAGACCCTGCAAGTGCTGCAGCGTCATCACGTTACCGTTGCCTGCTTCCCGCCGGCTTATCTGCAACAGATGGCCGAAGTGGCCGAACGGTTGGGCAATCCGCCGCCGGTGCAGGTGTATTGCTTTGGCGGCGATGCGGTGCCGGAGGCCAGTTTCGAGCAGGTCAAGCGCGCCTTGCGCCCCCAGCGTCTGGTCAATGGTTATGGCCCGACCGAGACCGTGGTCACGCCGCTGTTGTGGCGTGCCGAAGTCAGTGAGCGTTGCGAGGCGGCCTACGCGCCGATCGGCCGTGGCGTGGCCGGGCGTGGCTTGTACGTGCTTGATGCTGACCTCAATCCGTTGCCGGCCGGGGTCAGTGGCGAGCTGTATCTGGGCGGTGAGTGTCTGGCGCGGGGTTACCACCAGCGTCCGGGCATGAGCGCTGAGCGCTTCATTCCCGATCCGTTCGAGGCGGGCGGGCGCATGTACCGCACCGGCGACCTGGTGCGCCAGCGTGAATGCGGCTTGATCGACTACCTCGGGCGTCTCGACCAGCAGGTGAAAATCCGCGGCTTCCGTATCGAACTCGGCGAAATCGAAGCCCGTCTGCGCGAATGCGCCGGGGTGCAGGATGCCGCCGTGGTGGTGCACGACACGCCGACCGGCAAGCAGTTGGTGGGGTATGTGGTGGCCGCTGCAGTCACGGGGCTGGATCGACGGATCAAGGCCGAGTTGCAAGCGCAATTGCCCGATTACATGGTGCCGGCACGGATCATGGTGCTGGAGCGCTTCCCGCTGTCGGCCAACGGCAAGATCGACCGGCGGGCGCTGCCCCAGCCAGAGTGGGCGCTGGGTGGCTATCGTGCGCCACGCAATGCGCTGGAACAGGCACTGGCGACGATCTGGCAGGACGTGCTCGGCGTACCGCAGATCGGTATCGACGATAACTTCTTTGAACTGGGCGGTGACTCGCTGCAGGTGCTCAAGGTCATTTCGCGGGTCCGCAGTCAGCCGCAACTGGAGTTCGAGCTGAAGCTGCGCGATCTGATGCAAAAGCCATGCATCGCTGAGCTCAGCGGCTATCAGGTGCAGGAGACGGCCACGGCGCCAGATCCACTGCTGGCGCTCAACAGTCGCCTCGCGCATGTGCCCGCGCTGTTCTGCCTGCACGCCGGGTTCGGCACGGTGTTCGATTACGAGCCGTTGGCGCGCCGTCTGGACGGTCGACGCACGGTCTATGGTCTGCAATGCCGGATGCTGCTCGATCCGCAATGGCAGGACGCGTCGCTGCCGGCGATGGCCCAGGCCTACGCCCAACGCATTCGCGCGCAGCAACCTGAAGGCCCGTATTACCTGTTGGGTTGGTCGCTGGGCGGGGCGCTGGTGCAACTGGTGTCCCGCGAGCTGGAAAGCCAGGGCGCGACCGTCGCATTCGCCGCTCTGGTCGACAGCTACGTGGCCGGCACGGCAGAGGCGGGAGACTGGCGTGAGGACCTGGCGGACTTCCTGAAGTTTGTGCTCGGTCTGTCGGTCGAAGAGGCGCAAGCGCTGATTGCCCGGAAAGCTGCTGGACTCAACGAGCAAGCCGCTGCCGCTGCGGTCATCGAGGCTGCGCTGCACGGTTCCAGTGGCGATGCTGCGCTGGGCGCCGATGAGTTCACGCGGATTTTTGCCACCGGCGCAGCGCTCAAGCAACTGGCCCTGGCCCAGCGGCAATTGCCCAAGGTTGAGGTGGTCACTCACCGCTGGTGGGTGGCTGACCGGGACGCCGAACGCGAGGTGTTCGCCGCTCAGGTCGGACGCCACGGGGTCGACCGTTTACTGACCGGCGGGCACTACGAATTGATGCGCGGTGACGAGTTGCTCGATCAGTTGCAAGCATTGCTCGAACGTCGCACCACTGTCGCTTGATCACCACCGGGCAGCCCGTGCTGCCCGGTCCATGACCTGTTTTTGGAAGGATTTAACCGATGGCTGTACTGCCAGAGCTGCAAGCATTTCTCGAACTCGCCGAGTTCGGCCGACTGACCGGTAAAAGCCGTGCGATGCACGAACAGACCCCCCAACAGGCACGCATCGATTTCGAAGCGGCTTCGGGGTTTCTCGATGTGGCGCTGGACAGTGTGACTTGCCAGGATTTCACCATCGCCGCCCGCGATGGCCACAGTCTGGCGGCGCGCCTGTACCGCGCCGGGCCAGCACCCGAAGGCCTGCAACCGGTGATGGTGTATTTCCATGGTGGCGGCTATGTGGTCGGCAGCCTCGATTCCCACGATGCGCTGTGTCGGCGCCTGGCGGCGCAGGGTGGTTTCGCACTGTTGACAGTGGACTATCGCCTGGCGCCGGAGTGGCGTTTTCCGACCCCGGTACAGGATGCCTGCGACGCCGCTAACTGGCTGGTGCGCGAAGGCGCAAGCCTGGGCCTGGACGCGGCGCGGGCGGTGCTGGCCGGTGACAGTGTCGGTGCGACACTGGCGACCGTGCTGTCGTTGATGGCGGTACGTGAACCTGCGGAACTGCGTCTGCTGCCAAAAGCGCAGGTGCTGGTGTACCCGGTAACCGACGCAACCACCCATCGCGCCTCGCATCGTGACTTCGCCGAAGGCTATCTGCTGGAGACCCCGACCCTGGACTGGTTCTACGCGCATTACGCCCGCACGCCGGAAGATCTGGCCGACTGGCGCTGCTCGCCGTTACTGGCGCAGGATGTATCCGGTGTTGCGCCGGCGCTGGTCTACCTGGCCGGGCATGATCCGCTGTATGACGAAGGTCGTGCCTACGCCGAGCGCCTGCGTGCGGCCGGCAATGACCTGACCCTGCTCGAACAACCGGGCATGACCCACGACTTCCTGCGCATGGCCGGGCTGCTCGGTGAGGTCGAGGCGATCCATGCCGAGGTGGCACAGTGGGTGCGATCACGCATCTGAGCTGATCCCGGAACCGCCATTGCCGAGTCGGCAATGGCGGTTTTTTTTGTCCGGGCAAAAGAGCTTGAGGCCGGCGGCGGGGCAAAAAAATGCCCGCCTCTTTCGAGGCGGGCATGGGTGTTTCCGGATTGAATCAGAAGTTGTATTTGGCGGTGAGTTGCAGGTTGCGTGGCTCGCCGTAGAACGTGGTGTCGAAGTTGCCCAGGCCCGTCAGGTACTTCTTGTCGAAGACGTTGTTGGCATTGACGGTGAAGCTCAGGTGCTCGTCGTACTCGTACTTGGTCATCAGGTCCACCAGCGAGTAGCCGCCTTGCTTGATGCGGGTGTAGTCGCCGGCCGGCGCGCTGTAGATCTTGCCGTAGAACGCGCTCTGCCAGCTGACACCGCCACCGACGGTGACCTTGTTCAGCACACCCGGCAGACGGTACGTGGTGAAGGTGCGGAACACGTGTTCGGGTTTGGTGGTGGACAGCGGGTAGCCGTAGATCCGTTGCTCGTCCTGGTCACGGGTGCGGGCGTAGGTGTAGCCGGCGGACAGGTTCCAGCCTTCTTGCAGCTCACCGGCCAGTTCCAGTTCGACACCGTTGGTAGTGGCGCCGTCGATGGCTTTGTAAATGCCTTCGTTGGTGACCGGGTTGGTGCCGATCGATTCGGCGAAGTTGTCCTGCTCGATGCGGAAGAACGCCAGGCTGGCGTTGAGGCGGCCATCAAGGTAGGCGGCCTTCAGACCGGTTTCGTAGGCATTGCCTTCGACCGGAGCGAGGGTCTTGCCGTCGGCATCCTTGTAGATCTGCGGCTGGTAGATGTTGGTGTAGCTGCCGTACAGCGAGTAGGTGTCGTTGAGGTCATAGACCACACCGGCGTAAGGCGTGACGACGCCGTGTTCCTTGTAGCTGGCATGGGTGTCGGACATGCCGGTGCCGGCGTTATAGGAGTAGTCCTCGTTGTACTTGAAGGTGCTCAAACGGCTGCCGAGGATCACCGACAGGTCATCGGTGGGGCGCAGGCGCGTGGCGAGGTAGATGCCGTTCTGGCTCTGGGTGCGCTCGTATTTGCCGTTCTTCGGGAAATCCTGTTTCGGCAGGTGGCTGTTCCAGTCGTAGATGCTGCCCGGTACCTGGCTGAAGGCGCTGGTGTCGAACGTGGCACCGGTCTGGCGCGAATGCGAGGCCATGAAACCGGCCACCAGTTCATGCTCGCGACCGCCCAGGGTGAACGGGCCGGAGAGGTTGATGTCCGCCGAATCCTGCACGCGGTGACCTTCCCAGCGGCCCCAGTAAAGGAACATGCCTTCGCCGGTGGCGCGATCCGGGTTGCCGCCGCTGGCCGAGGCCAGTTGGGTGTCGTGATCGGAGATTTTCTCGTTGAGGCTGACCTTGAGTTTCCAGTCGTTGGCCAGGGCCTGCTCCAGCGAGGTGAAGTAGGTCACGGAGTCGAAGTCGCGACGGCTCCAGTCGGCGCCCGGGTTGAAGCTGCGCGGGAAGTCGGTACGCCCGCCATCGGAGAAATACACCGGGTTGCCGGTCCAGGACGAACCGCGCGGGGTCACGCTCTGTTTGTCGATGCCGAAGGTCAGCAGGGTGTCTTCGCTAAGGTCGGCTTCGAGGATGCCGTAGTACACATCCTTTTTCTGCGTGTAGTGATCGATGTACGAATTCTTGTCCTGATAGGCACCGACGAAACGGCCGCGCACCGAACCGCTGTCGTTGAGCGGGCCGGAGATATCGCCTTCGGTGCGATAGTTGTCCCACGAACCGGCCGTGCCGGTGATCGACGCCTTGAATTCCTTGGTCGGCTTCTTGCGCACCAGGTTGACGGTGGCCGATGGATCGCCCGAGCCGGTCATCAGGCCGGTAGCGCCCTTGATGATTTCGACGCGGTCGTAAGTGGCCATGTCGACGTGGGTCGCGCCTTCGTCGTACACGCCGTCGTAGACGTTGTTGACGCCGTCGTACTGGAAGTTGGTGATGGCAAAGCCGCGCGTCGAGTACTCGGTGCGGTCGCTGTCATATTGCTGCACGGAAATGCCGGGCGTGTTGCGCAACACGTCGCCGATGTTCTTCTCGCCACGGTCGTCCATCTGCTGACGGGTCACCACGGTCACCGATTGCGGCGTCTCGCGAATGGTCAGCGGCAGCTTGGTCGCGGTGGTGGTGGCGCCGGTGGTGTAGGAGCCGCTGTCTTCGGTGGTCAGCCCCAAGGCCTGGCCGGAAATGGTGGTCGCGCCCAGTTGCAGGGTCGAATCCGCAGCGCCCGATACCAGGGTCACGCTGCTGCCATTGATCTGGAAGGAAATCCCGCTGTCCTTGAGCATGGCCGCCAGGGCTTCGGACGGCTCCAGCGAGCCGGACACTGCGCGGGATTTGATCCCGGCGACCTGATCCGGGCTGTAGAGAATCTGCAGGTTGGTTTGCAGACCCAGTTCGGTCAACGCGCTGGACAGCGGCTGCACCGCGATATTGACCTTGACCGGTGCCGCATTGGCCATCGAGCTCCCCAGCAAGGTGGCGGTCAGCAGGACACTTGTCAGCAGGTTTTTATGCAAAGTCGGGCGCTGTACAGCCAGCGCGAGAGGTGTGCGGCGTGGAAGAGGGTGCATTACTGCCTGAGCTCCTGAGAAGTGTTGTGCAGCGTTTTTGTTAATAGGAATTATTATTAAGACGGAGCGATGGCAAAAAACCGGAAACAAACCCGACAAATAAATATCGGCCGGGTTGTTTCTGTGCGCTGGAAGCAGGGGCGGCGTTGCGGATCAAACCGCAAAGGATCAAGCAGACGTGTCAGGCCGGCGTCAGCTCGCTGACCACACGGCCACGCTCCATGCGCACCAGTTGATCGGCGACATCGAAATAGCGGTCATCGTGGGAGATCACGATGATGGTTTTGCCCAGACGCTTGAGGTCCGGTAACAGCTCGGTATAGAAGATACGGCGGAAGGTCGGGTCCTGATCGGCGGCCCACTCGTCGAACACCAGCACTGGACGCTCCTCCAGCCAGGCATTGATCAGGGCCAGGCGCTTGCGCTGGCCGGTGGACAGGTCGGTGGTGGTGAAGTTGCCGTCCTTGACGCTGACCTTGTGCGCGATCTCCAGCCGTTGCAGGTATTTGTCGGCGTCTGCCGGGATCTGCATGTCGCCCTGGACCACGTCGTCGAACAGGTAGTAGTCGGCAAAAATCGTGGTGAACAGCTGACGGTAGTCATCGCGATTGTGCGCATCGATGGCCAGACCGTTGACGCGAATCTCACCCTGTTGCGGGGTGTACAGGCCCAGCAGCAACTTGATCAGGGTGGTTTTGCCGCAGCCGTTTTCACCGACGATAAAGGTAATGTCGCCCTGTTTGATCGTCAGGTTGACCGGCCCCAGCTGAAACGGCGCAGCCCCTTCGACGGCCGGGAACGCATAGCGCACGTCAGCCAGTTCCAGACTGTGCACGGTCTTGTCGGCCTGGCCCTGATCGCTGAGCAACAGGTGCGCTTCGGGGGTGGAGAATTGCTCGGACAGTTCAGCGATGCGGCGAAAGGCGATCTGCGCCCGGCTGACAATCGGCAGCGTGCTGATCAAATGCTCCAGCGGGCCTTTCATGTACAGCAGCACCAGCACGAAGCCGCTCATGACGGTCTTGTCGGCGCTGGGCCAGAAGGTTTGCAGGGCCAGTGCCAGGCCAATCACCACGAAGAACAGCATCGAACCAAACGTCTTGGCGATCACAAAGGTGTTGATCGAACGCACCTGGGTGTTGCAGATGAACTCGGCGGTGGCCTTGATCCCGGAGACAAACATGCGCTGACGGCGCGGGCGGTGAATGCGCAGTTCCTTGGCACCTTCGGCAATTGCGTTGTAGTGCTTTTGCAGTTCGTCTTCGGCGTCACGCGCGGCCATGAAACCTTGCACACCCTTGCTCTGGGCATAGGCCTGGATGGCGGTGCCGATCAGGATCGCCGCGACCATGATCAGGAACATCGGCCACGACAGCAATGCCAGGTAGCCCATGCAGCCCAGGGTCACGGTGACGGAAATCGCCAGCGGCGCGAAGGCGAAGGCGAAGTCGCTGATGGTGTCGACGTCGTGGGTCAGCACCGGGATCAGCCGATGGCTGCGGTAGCGCTCGATCTGTTCGATCGGCGCCGAGAGGACTTTCTCACCCAGTTGCTTGCGCAGTTTGGCGATGATGTGCTGGCCGACGTAATTGGTGCCGATGTCGGAGCAGATCGAACTGGCCAGCGCCAGCAGGCACAGGCCGGCGAACAGCGCCACCACGCCTTGGGTCAGGCCGCTTTGCGAATGCAGGGCGTTGTTGATGGTCGCCAGCAATACCGTGACGCTCAGGCCGCCGACCATGCCCAGAAAAATGGACGCGGCGACGATGAGCCGAAACGGTTTCAACAGGGCGAACAATTCGCCGATGGCGCCACGGGTAGGCTGAGTCATGGAAGACAGTTCCTTGGGTATAAAGGCAGATACCCAGTAGAACGTCCGGTGGCAGGCTTAATTTAGCCGGGTGCCGATTGGCGGCGACCCCTTTACGAACCTGTGGGCGCGGGCTTGCTGGCGAAAGCGTTGGGTCAGTCAATCTTGTCGGCGACAGACCGTTTGCATTCGCGAGCAGGCTCGCTCCCACAGGGGTATTTCGGTGCTTGTCAGAGTTCGCGTACTACGCGAAAGCCCATCCAGTCGCCACGTTCCTGCGGATACTGGCTGTTGCGGTTGCCGGATCGGGAGAACACGGGCGCCTCGCCCCAGTCGTTGCCGCGAATGCGCACGGCTTCGCAATTGGCTTCCAGCCACGCGCTGCCATCGGTCGGCGCACCGACGTAGTCAGGGTGTTCGCAGTCTTCGACCCATTCGTAAACGTTGCCGTGCATGTCGTACATGCCAAAGGCATTGGGCGGATAGCTGCCCACGGGCGAGCTGTAGCTGAAACCGTCCGCCGGGCCGTAAGTGTTGGCGTGCTTGGCGATGCTGTATTCCTTGCCCTCGTCGAACGGGAAGGGGAACGGGCCCTTGCTGCCGGCGCGCGCGGCATATTCGCGCTGGGCTTCGCTGACCATGTGGTATTTCTGCCCGGTTTTCTGCGAGAGCCAGGCGACGTAGTTTTTCACGTCGTAGTAGTTCATGCACACCGCCGGTTGCCGAGGCCCCTGCGGGTAGCGCGGCTTGCTGGCGACACACTCGCGACCGGGGCGGGTATCGCCATTGGCGATGCTCACACCGCTTTCGCGCACGTAGCTGTCCCACTCGCCGGCGGTGATCTGGAAGCGGCTCATGGCGAACGGCCTGGCGAATGTCACATCGTGCATCGGGCCTTCATCGGGTTCGCGGCCGACTTCATCGTCCGGGGTGCCCATGGTGAAGGTGCCGGCCGGCAGCACGACCATTTCCGGGCAGTCCTTGCAGTCCTTGAACACTTTGCCTGGCGCGGGCGGGGTGGCCGCCAGCGCGGCATTCGGCAGCAGGCTGCCGAGCAGGGCCGTGAAGGCCAGCACCTTGAGTGCGCCGGCGCCGGTGGCAGGGGACAACAGATCACGTTTCATGGGTCATCTCGATTAAAGGAAAGCGGGGATTCACAGGTGCTTGTCGAGCACGGCCATGAATCGCTCGATGTCGTTCTCGCTGTTGAGCAAACCCGGGGCGATACGGATCACCGGTCCGACATCGCGCTCCACCGCATCGCACACCACACGGTCGGCCATCAGTTGCGCGGCGACCTGATCGCAGTCGCGGCCCTTGATCCGGAAGAAGGTGAAGCCGGACGACAGCGCGGCGCTGCGCGGTGTCACCAGTTCAATGGAACGCTGTTCAAGCAGGCGGTTTTTCGCATGGGTGTTGAGGCTGTGGATGCGCGACTGCACCTCGTTCTTGCCCAGTTCCAGGTGCAGTTTGAACGCCTCGTCCAGCGCCCAGCGGTGCTCGAAACTGTGGTAGCCGCCCGGGGTCATGGTGGTCGAGAAGGTGGTGGCTTCCGAAAAGGTCGGGATGATCGGCGTAACGTCCTTGAGCTCGCTGGAGCGCGCGCAAATGATCCCGGTGCCACGCGGACCGAACATCCATTTGTGGGTGCCGGCAATAAAGAAATCGCAGTGCATGTCGGGGAAGTCCAGATCCTCGACGCCGAAGCCGTGCACGCCATCGACCACGTACAGGATGCGGTCCTTGTCGTCGCGCTGCCGGTTGTGTTGCTCGACCAGTTTGCCGATCTCGCCGATCGGCAGTTTCACACCGCTGCCCGACTGCACCCAGGTCATGCCCAACACGCGCGTCTCGGGACGGATGCCACGGTCGATGCCGCTCAGCACTTCGTCGACGGAGATCGTCGAACTGCTCTCGAACAGCTTGAGCTTGCGCACTTTTACCCCGTCGCGCTGCTGGCGGTAGCCGAGGGTATAGTTTGTCGAGTAGTGCTCGTGTTCGGTGGTGAGGATTTCCTGCCCCGGGCGCACGTGAATGCCGCCGTAGATCAGTGACAGACCTTCGGTGGTGCTGCCGGTCAGGGCGATTTGTTCGGGCTTGGCCTTGAGGTAGCGCCCGGCCCATTCGCGCACGATCTGTTCACGTTTTTCAGTCTCGCCCAAATCCCAGTCCATCGCCCGTCCCGGGTTGCGATCGAGCATGGCGCGATGGCGCTCGATGGCTTCGCGTACCGGCCGTGGGTGCGAGGTCACCAGGAAGTTGGCGAAGTGCAGATAGTCCGGATCCTGGTCGAACAACTGGCGCAGTCGCACCCATTTGTCGGCAGAGACCGGTTGCGGATTGGCGGCCCGCGCCGGCAGGTTCACGGCGGCGCCCAATGGCAGGCCGGCGGCCAGAATCCCGGCCTGTTTGAGGAAAGAACGGCGGTTGGTCATGGAAGTCGGTTCGCTTGTTCAAAGGGCGTCAGTGGGTGGCCACGGGTTTCGACGATTTCTGCACCTGCTCCCAGACGCGCAGGAAATTGCCGCCCCACAACTTGCCGATGTCCGCTTCGCTGTAGCCGCGGGAGATCAGTTCGGCGGTCACGTTGCGTGCCTCGCTGACGTCCTTCCAGCCGTCGATGCCGCCACCGTCGTTGAAGTCGGAGCTGATGCCGACGTGATCGATGCCGATCTTCTTCACCGCGTAATCGATGGCATCGCCCAGGTCCTTGAGGGTGGCTTTGGGCTCTTCATCGACAATCCCGTAGAGCTGACTGGCGTACTCACCAAAGCGTTGCTCGGGCCACACGGTGATGATCGGATCGCCGGGCATCAGGGCCATTTCCAGACCTTGCAGCGGTTGCAGGTCGAATTTCGCGCGCAGGGCGTTGAGCTTGTCCTGAGTGTGCTGGCTCAACGGGCGCAGGTAGGTCGGGAAGCCGACAATCTGCACCACGCCGCCGCTGTTCTTGATCAGCTGCATTTCCTGATCGCTGATGTTGCGCGGGATATCCACCAGCCCTCGTGGCGCCGAGTGCGAGGCCACGATTGGTGCGCGGCTCAATTGCGCGACTTGTTCCAGGGCCTTGGTCGACATCTGCGACACGTCGATGATCACCCCCAGGTCGTTGAGCCGGTGCACCGCTTGCTTGCCGATATCGGACAGGCCGCCGAGGGCGTCGCGGGTGTCATTGAAAAACGGCAGCGGCCGCGATGAGTCGGCCCAGTCGTTGTTGCCCACGTAACTGAAGCCGAACATGCGCATGCCGCGCGCGGCCCACTTGTCGAGGGCGTTGAGGTCGTTGCCCAGCGGATAGGCGTTGAGCATGCTCATGAAGATCGCGAATTTGCCTTCGCCATGCAGGCGCCGGAAGTCGTCCGGGGTGTAGGCGATCGCCACCTGATTGGGGAAGTCGCGCACCAGCGTGGTGATGATCTTGTAGCGGGTTTCCTGTTCGAAACGTGCTTCCTCGACGAAGCCCGCAGTGGGTCGGTGCGGGGCGTTGGCGCCGTTCCAGATTTCCGGCCAGCCGAAGATCGTCAACGCGGCACCGGAAAGCCGGCCGCGGGCGGCCTTGACCAGGTCGAACTGGCCGCTGCCGTCCTTGTCGGCTTCGTTGCCGGCGGTGCCGAAATCCAGCGGCACGGTGATGTGGCTGTCGAAGGAAAGGATTCGATCCTGCAACTCATCCGCCTGTTTCATGACTTTGGGCGGGTAGCCGGGGTTGTCCTTGAACCAGTGCTCCCAGACCGCGATGCCTGCAGCGGCGCTGATCGCCAGGGCCAGCGGCAGGCCGATGTAAAGAGCCTTTTTCGAACGTGGTTTTGTCATTGCCATCTCAGTCAGGTTCGCCGTCGAGGTGCAGGCACGAGGGCCTTTGCTATCTGGGTGGAACGACTGGGCGGCCATGGAATTTAGGTGCTCGGAAAAAGATCGCCGCTTGCGCCTGTACGCCGATCCCTTGCAGGAGCTGTCGACGGCTGCGATCTTTTCCGGCGCCCATAAATTTGCCGGCGTAATAATCGTTCTAGCTTGGATAAAGCCTGCTTCATGGCTGACACAGGTAGGGCAATGACGATTTCTCGACGATGGTTCATGGCGGGTCTGGCACTGACCGGCGCCGCCGTGCCTGCAGCGTATTTTGGGCATCGTGAATGGACGAAGCCGGACCCGACGATCACTCCCGGCGAAGCCTCGTTCGACGTCGCGGATGTGGCGGGTCAGCGCCTGGCCGATGCCCTGCGGGGGGTCTGGCAGATCCGTTTCGAGGGGCGTGACGCGGGCATTGCCGGGTTGCCGAAAGATGACCTGGAAGTCTTCCTCGACATCGCGCACAAGGGGCGCGGGGTGATCGGTTTTCTCGACACTGCCGAACGCCTGCGCTCGCCATTACAGCCGCGCTATCGAGTGCTCGCCGATCTGGCCGATGTCAGCGCCGCACAACTGAGCTGGCGGCTGGTCAGCACCACCGCGGCCGATGGTGCCCCCGACTATGAATTCAGCATGGGCCTGGACGAAGTGTGGGCCGGCTTCGGCAATGCCGGCAGCGGCAGCCTGAGCGGACGCGTATTGAATCTGCATCGGCCGTTGATGTTGCCGGCCCAGGACAACCGCTTTGTCGCGGTCAAGCGTGTGTTCCCCGAGGCGCGTGAACGCATTGGTCTCAACCCGACCCTGTTGGCGTGGCTGATTTCCCCTGAACACCGTTTGTTCCACCAGCTCTGGCACGCCTCACGTGACAAGTGGCACACCTTGTCCGAAGAAAAGCGCGGCGCGTTGCGCGGCATCGGCTGGCAGCCCGGTCCTCGGGACAAGGAGCGCGACGCTCGCGGGCCGCGCAAGGATCGCAACGGTTCGGGGATCGATTTTTTCTTCATGCACCGGCACATGCTGGGCACGGCGCGGTCGATGCAGGATCTGCCGTCCTGGCAGCATTTCCCGTTACCGCAGCCGGAGCTGATCCATGATCGGCAGGGCTTTGCCGCCTATTTCGACAACCACGACGGCACCTCGCTGCCGCCGACCTGGCTGGCCGAAGAGGATGACGAATACTCGCAGTGGGTCAGTGATATCAAAACCGCGGAGACCTACCACAGCAACTTTCTGGTCTGGGAATCGCGTTACCGTGACCCGCGCTATCTGGCGAAGCTGACCCTTGGCCAGTTCGGGTCGGAGGTTGAACTGGGGCTGCACGACTGGCTGCACATGCGCTGGGCCTCGGTGCCGCGCGATCCGTCCAACGGGCATCCGGTGCCGTTTGCCCGCGACCCGGCGGATTTTTCCGCACGCTGGTACGCGGCTGAAAACGATTTTCTCGGTGATCCGTTTTCATCCCACGTCAGCCCGGTGTTCTGGGCGTTTCATGGCTGGATCGACGATCGTCTGGAAGACTGGTTCCGCGCCCACGAGCGGTTTCATCCGGGGGAGGTCACGCGCATGCAGGTCAATGGCGTGCCGTGGTTCGCGCCGGGGCGCTGGGTCGAGGTCAATGATCCGTGGCTTGGCCCGATCACCCACGGCTGCAGCACAGTGCCGGGGCTGCAGGCTGGCAAGTCGGTGGAAATGGACCCGGAGACCATGAAACTGGCGCTGCGCATCACCTTTGGCGATGACGAGAAAAAGCTCGCGGAACTGTTCCGCAAAGTGCCGAAACGGCCGTGGTATGCGCGGCATCTGAAGGCCAAACAGACTCCGGTCTGAGACCGCGTTATCGTTCAATCGCGAGCAGGCTCGCTCCCACAAAGGTTGGTGTTTAGCGCTCGCTCGAGTGCAACACAAATCCTGTGGGAGCGAGCCTGCTCGCGAAAGCGCTGGGTCATGAAAAGATGATTCGCCTGGCACGCCCCGATCGCTGGCTGTGCACGTCCCACGCGATTACCGACTCGGCGTTTGCCAACCCCCGCCAAGCGCCTTGTACAACGCAATGCTCGCCTGCAGTCGCGACAGGCGCAGTTGTACGTTGAGGTCTTGCGCCGCATACAGAGTGCGCTGGGTTTCCAGTACGGTCAGCAGGTCTTCGGCGCCGGCCTGATAGCGGCTTTGGGCGATGTCGAAAGCGGTCTGCGCTTGATTCAGTTCTTCGCTCTGCCATTGTCGCTGCTGGTCGATGCCGCGAATGCTGTTCAGGGCTTTTTCCACATCGGCGAAACCATTGATGATCGCGCCGCGATAGTTTTCCAGCAGTTCTTGCTGACGCGCGGTGGCCTTGTCGCGCTCGGCGCTCAGGCGGCCGTTGTTGAAGATCGGTGCAACCAGGCCAGCCGTGAGGTTATAGAACGGGCTGCGCATCAGTTGGTCGAACTGATTGGCACCCGAGCCGAGTTGAGCGGTGAGGGTCAGGGCTGGCAGCATCGCCGCGCGGGCGACTTTGACGTCGGCCTCGGCCGCCGCCAGTTGCGCTTCGGCGCGGGCGATGTCCGGACGTTGGCTGAGCAATTGGCTGGGGACGCCGCTGGCAATTTCCGGCCACCGCAGGCGAGCAAAGGATTCCTGGCTGACCGCCACTTGTTGCACCGGTCGGCCGAGCAGGGCGGCCAGGCTGATCAAGGCTTCCTGGGCCTGTTGCTGCACCAGCGGCAATTGCCGTTGCTGCGCGGCCACCAGGCTTTTCTGTTGGGCCAGTGCCAGGGCGGTGGCCGAGCCCGCGTCGTGCCGGGTCTGCACCAGTTTCAGCACGCTTTCGGCGTTGTGCAGATTGAGTTCGGCAATGCGCGCCTGTTCGCGTAACGACAAGGTCTGCGCATAGGTGCTGGCGACCCCGCTGAGCAATGTCAGCTCGACGGTGGCGCGCTCGAATTCGCTGGCTTGCAAAGTGAACTGCGCGCTGTCGCGGGAGGCACGCTTGCCGCCCCAGAAGTCGACTTCGTAGCTGGCGCTCAGGTTGGTGTCGAAATAATCCACGGCTTGATTGCTGCTGTCGGCATCCAGTTGGCTGTAGCCGCTGCCGCGCAGCAGTTTCTGTCGATTGGCGTTGAACGCGGCTTTGACTTCCGGCAGTTGCGAGCCGCCGGCGATCACCGTGCCGGCCTGTGCCTGACGCACTCGGGCGACGGCGGCAGCGAGGTCGAAACTGCCCAGGCGCGCCTGCTCGATCAAACGGTCGAGTTCCGGGCTGCCGAATTGCCTCCACCACTGCGGATCAATGCGTGCGACGCTCGCCGCATGAGGCGATTGCCAGGTGGCAGGCGCTTGCACGCCACTCTCCGGACGCTGAACGGGACTGCCGCAGGCGCTGAGGATCAGGCATACGGTCAACAGGCTGAGGCGCGGTTTCATAGATCGATCATTCACTGGTAAGGGCCGTGACCGGGTCGAGCCGGGCAGCTTTGCGGGCAGGCATGAAGCCGAAGACAACACCGGTTACCAGGGCGCAAGCGAAGGCGCCGAGTACCGCCATCAGCGAGAACGCCACGGCCACTTCACTGAGGATCAGCACACCGCCGACGATCAGCGCCAGGGCGATGCCGGCAATCCCGCCGACCACCGAGAGCATCACCGCTTCGGTGAGGAACTGGCGCAGGATGTCGCGCTGGCGGGCGCCGGTGGCCATGCGGATGCCGATCTCGCGGGTCCGTTCGCGCACGGTCATGAGCATGATGTTCATCACGCCGATGCCGCCGACCAGCAACGAGATCGCGGCAATCGAACCGAGCATCAGCGACAGGGTGTTCTGGGTGCGCGCCTCGGCCTGGATCATCGCGGCGTTGTTGGTCAGTTCGAAATCCTTCTTGCCGTTGTGCAGGCGCAGCATCGTGCGTTCGATGGCTTGCTCGGTCTCCTTGACCTTGCGCGCGTCGGCGGCGGCAATCGCCACGTACTCGGGGTTGTAGGTGCCGAACAGCCGAGTGCTGGCGGCGGAGTAGGGCACGGCAATGCGGTCGTCGCTGTCGGAGTCTCCAGAGCTGGCGCCTTTTTCCGCGAGCACGCCGACCACTTGAAATGGCACGTTCTCGATCAGGATGTATTGGCCGATGGGGTTGGCGACGCCCTTGAGCAGCTTGCTCCTGACCTTGTGCCCGATCACCGCGACGGCGGCGCCGGCGGCTTCATCGGCGGCGGTGAAATAGCTGCCCTCGACCACCGGCCAGTTGAATATTTTCGGGAAGTGGGTGTCGTTGCCGCCGACATAACTGTTGTGGTCGAGGTTGCCGAAACGCACCACGGCTTCGGCACCGTTGACCGGCATGATCTGCTTGATCAGCGGCAGGGTCGCGAGCACTGCCAGATCGTCCAGGGTGACAATGCCCTGGGGTGCCCGTGGATGCGGCGAGGCGCCGCTCAGGTAAATGATGTTCGAACCGAACGCACCCATCTGCGCCATCACCTGGCGCTTGCTGCCTTCGCCGACGGCCAGCATGACCACCACCGACGCCACGCCGATGATGATCCCGAGCAGCGTCAGCGCGGTGCGGAAGCGGTTGATCCACATCACTCGCCATGCCGCGTGCAGGGCGTCGACCAACTCACCTTTCCACGCGCCGGTGGCCTCTGCACCCTCGGCCAGACGCTTGCGCAGATCCACCGCTTGCAGGGCGCCGGGGTTGGCGCTGCTCTGCGCGTGGGGATTGTCGCGGGCGCTGTCGCTGATGATCAGGCCGTCGCTGATTTCGATGATGCGTTTGGCTCGCGCCGCGACCTCGCGGTCGTGGGTGATCAGGATCACCACGTGGCCCTGGCTCGCCAGTTCGTCGAGCAGCGCCATCACCTCTTTGCCGCTGTGGCTGTCGAGGGCGCCGGTGGGTTCATCGGCGAGGATGATGTGACCGCCGTTCATCAACGCTCGGGCAATCGACACCCGTTGCTGCTGACCACCGGACAACTGATGCGGGCGATTGCCGGTGCGCGAAGCCAGGCCAAGACGCTCAAGCAGGGCCGCCGCGCGGGCATGGCGTTCGGCGGCGGGGGTGCCGGCATAGATCGCCGGCATCTCGACGTTTTCCTGGGCCGAGCCAGACGGAATCAGGTGGTAGCCCTGAAACACAAAACCGAAGGCTTCGCGGCGCAGCCAGGCCAGCTCGTCGCTGTCGAGGCCGGCGACGTTTTCCTCGGCAAAGCGGTACTCGCCGGAGGTCGGCCGGTCGAGGCAGCCGAGGATGTTCATCAGGGTCGATTTACCGGAGCCGGACGCACCGACAATCGCCACGAATTCGCCGGCGTGGATCGACAGGTCGATGCCGCGCAGCACGTGAACCTCGGGCGCGTCGCCGCCGCCGTAGGATTTGCGGATGTCCTGCAGGTCGATCAGAGGCGTTTGCATTCAGCCCCCGTTGCCGTCGGCCGGGCCGATCAACAGGTGATCGCCTTCGTTCAGACCTTCGACAATCTGCACCTTGAGCCGGTCGCTGATCCCGGTGCGCACTTCGCGCTGCTGAATGTCGCCGTTGGCCGCGACCACCTGCGCGGTCTGCAGGTTGGCCGTGGTGCTGCCCTGCAAGGCGGCGACCGGCGCAGTAAGGACATCCTTGGCCTGGTCGGCGACGAAAAACACCTGGGTGGTCATCTCCGCCATCAACGCGTTGTCGGCGTTATCGACGTCGAGCAGCACGGTGTACAGCACCACCCGCGCACTGCCGCTCTTGCTGGTGCTGGCCGGGCTGCCGCCGCCCTGGCTGGTCTGATCCAGCGGCTTGGGCGGCACCGGCAGAATCTGCCGCACGGTGCTGCTCCAGCGCCGCTGGCCGCCGCTGAGGGTGGTGAAATAAGCGCTCATGCCCGGTTTGACGTGGCCGATGTCGGCTTCGGAAACTTCGGCCCACACGGTCATCGGCGACAGTTTGGCGATGCGCAGGATCAACGGCGTCTGCTGCTGCGCGTTAAGGGTCTGGCCTTCGCGGGCGTCGAGGGCAACCACGGTGCCGGCCATCGGCGCGTAGATTCGCGTGTAGCCGAGTTCGGCCTGATCGCTGCGCAGGCTGGCTTCGGCCTGGCGGATCTGCGCCTGGAACATGTCGATGCGCGCCTGGGTGGCTTTCAGTTCGGCGCGCGCGGTCTGTACATCTTCTTCGCGGGTGGCGCCGCCGGCGGCGAGATGCTGCTGACGCTGATACTTCTGCCGCGCCAGTTCATGCTGGGCACGCTGCTCCTGCAATTGCGCCTTGAGGTTTTCGATGGAGAAGCGCCCGGCGTCGAGTTTGGCTTTTTGCGTGGACGGATCGATTTCCACCAGCAACTGGCCTTCCTTGACCACATCGCCGACTTCCACGTGGATCTTCTGGATCTGCCCCGAGGCCTGCGCACCGACATCCACGTAACGGCGCGGTTGCAGGGTACCCAGCGCGGTGACGCTGCTTTCGATGTCGCCACGGCTGACTTGCACGGTGGCGAAGCGGTCGCGGCCCGGCGGCAGGATTTGCCACGCGGCGTAGGCCACAACGGGAATCAGACAGAGGACTACGAGCAGGGCGCGTCGGGCGGGGCGGGGACGTTTCATGCAGGGTTCCGGCCAGTGGAATTCGGCCCGTCGTTCGCGGCGCGTGCAAAAGGCGCGCAGCCGCTGAACGCTGTCGCAAGGCACGACAGACACGGGGAGCTGTCCTGTAAACGACGAGCGCGGAGGGGAATTTAAGCGAAGACACAGGATGTTACAGGTATAGAACGGCACTATTTGACGGGCAACGACAAACGCCACTTTAAATCTATATGAGAATTACTATAAATTACGCACCTCAAGTTGCCACTATCTTGCTACCCGTTTTCGGGAGCCGTCGATCAGTGTGCTCAAGGATCGAATCCGCATCGAGGCGGCCGGGAGTCATGTTGGAAAACTACTATCGCGAGCTGGTGTGTTTCCTGAACGCCAAGCTGGGCAACCGTCAGGTCGCCGAAGATGTGGTGCATGACGCTTACGTGCGGGTACTGGAGCGCTCCAGCGACACGCCCATCGAGCAGCCCCGGGCCTTTCTTTATCGCACCGCGTTGAATCTGGTGATCGACGATCATCGACGCAACGCCTTGCGCCAGGTCGAGCCGCTGGAAGTGCTCGACAGCGAAGAGCGCTATTTCATCCCGTCACCCCACGGCAGCCTCGATCACGGTCAGCGTCTGGAAATGCTCCAGCGCGCACTGGCGGAACTGCCGCCGCTGTGCCGCGACAGTTTTCTGCTGCGCAAGATCGAAGGCCTGTCGCACCCGCAGATCGCCGAGCACCTGGGCATTTCCAAGGCGCTGGTGGAAAAACACATCGTCAATGCGATGAAGCATTGCCGCCTGCGCATCAAGCAATGGGATGCCCATTGAGCCGGCGTCGTTAAATTTTATTTCACTGTCCTCGTTCCTACTCAACAGACGACCTGCTGTCCTGCTCAAGGGCCGGTCAGGTCACTTAGGCTCTCCTTTCCCCTTGTTGAGGGGTTCATCCAGAGGACACTGGAAATGACTCAGGCAATTGCATCGCCCATCGTTCACGACCTGATCGGCGTCGGTTTCGGCCCTTCGAACCTGGCGCTGGCCATCGCTCTGCAAGAGCGCGGCCCGACCCACGGCGAGCTGGATGTGCTGTTCCTCGACAAGCAGGCCGACTACAGCTGGCACGGCAACACCTTGTCGACCCAGAGCGAGTTGCAGATTTCCTTCCTCAAGGATCTGGTGACCCTGCGCAACCCGACCAGCCCGTACTCGTTCGTCAACTACCTCAAGCACCACGACCGTCTGGTGGACTTCATCAACCTCGGCACCTTCTACCCGTGCCGCATGGAGTACAACGACTACCTGCGCTGGGTCGCCGGGCAGTTCACCGCGCAGAGCCGCTACGGCGAAGAAGTGCTGACCATCGAGCCGGTGCTGCACAACCATCAGGTTGAAGCACTGCGCGTGATCTCCCGCGACAGCGAAGGCCAGCAGTTTGTCCGCACCGCGCGTTCGGTGGTGGTGAGTGCCGGCGGCACGCCGCGGATTCCTGAAGCGTTCAAGGCGCTGAAGGGTGACAGCCGTGTGTTCCACCACTCGCAGTATCTGTCGCAGATGGCCAAACAGCCGTGCGTGAACAATCAACCGATGAGCATCGCGATCATCGGCGGCGGGCAGAGTGCTGCGGAAGCGTTCATTGATCTCAACGATTCGTTTCCGTCGGTGCAGGTCGACATGATCCTGCGCGGCTCGGCATTGAAGCCGGCGGACGACAGCCCGTTCGTCAACGAAGTGTTCTCGCCGGAGTTCACCGATCTGGTGTTCCAGCAAAACAGCGCCGAGCGTGAGCGTCTGGTCAACGAGTACCACAACACCAACTACTCGGTGGTGGACATCGACCTGATCGAACGCATCTACGGCATCTTCTATCGTCAGAAAGTCTCGGGCATCGCCCGTCACGCGTTCCGCACCCTGACCACCGTCGAGAGCGCCACCGCTACCGAAAACGGTATCGAACTGGCGGTGCGCAACAACGCCACCGGCGAAGTCACTGTGCGCAACTACGACGCGGTGGTGCTGGCCACCGGTTACGAGCGCCAGATGCACCGCAAACTGCTGGCGCCGCTGCAAGAGTATCTGGGCGACTTCGAGGTTGATCGCAACTACAAACTGATCACCGACGAACGCTGCAAGGCCGGCCTGTACATGCAGGGTTTTTGCCAGGCCAGCCATGGTCTGAGCGACACGCTGCTGTCGGTGTTGCCGGTGCGCGCGGACGAGATTGCCGGTTCGTTGTATGAGCATGGCAAGAACCGTGGGCATCGTTCGATGGCGGATCTGTTGTTGGCAGCTGCCAGCTGACTCATCGGTGCCTGATACACCGCCTTCGCGAGCAGGCTCGCTCCCACAAGGGATCTCCAGCGAACACAGAAGTTGTGTTGAATGAAGATCCAGTGTGGGAGCGAGCCTGCTCGCGAAGGGGCCATTTGAAACACCACAAATCCTCAATCCTGAACCCTTCCTGAATGCCCCTGACATTCTCCGACACACCTCCTTTTGCGGGTTTACTCTCCAGACATCGAGGCGTAAGCTTCGCGCGTTTTCATCAATAGCGGAGACCCACAGTGGGTACTTGTTCGAGTGACAGTTGTCGGCCGGTCTCGGTAACCGGCAGATTCTCGGCAAGATAACGCGCAGCCTTTCTCTGCCGTTGTCTCGCCGTAAAGCGAGCAGCGGCATCCCGATCATGGTCAGTTGAGACCATGTCCCGACGTCCTTCTCATCGACACTGAAAAAGTGTGGTTTCGACCTTCGGGTCGTCCTCGCAACTCTATCGACACGCCTGTCTTTCCAGACCGGCGCGCCAAGCCTTGCCGTGCCGGTTTTTCCGGTGGACGAGGCGCGGCCGTACCTGCTCGACGGTTTCCCGGCTGACCACAGGGGCAACAGCCATGAAACTTACGCTCAAGGAATTTTTCGCAGGCTTCCTGCGCACACGCCACATCGCCCGGCACTTCCGCCGTCTGGCGCTGCTGGAATCGATCAACGACACCACGGTCAGCCGTGAAGTGCCGCCCACTTTGGCCAATACCCTGGTCGATGCGGCGCATCGCGACAGCGGCGAACTGCTGTCTTCGCTGGGCACCCACACCGACGGCCTGACCGACTTTGAAGTCGATGCCCTGCGCGCGCAGTACGGCCTCAACGAAGTCGAACACGAGCAGCCGCTGCCATGGTGGACTCACCTGTGGCACTGCTACAAAAACCCGTTCAACCTGCTGCTGACCCTGTTGGCGCTGATCTCCTGGTTGACCGAAGACCTCAAGGCCGCCACCGTGATTTTCTCGATGGTGCTGCTGTCGACGCTGCTGCGCTTCTGGCAGGAAAGCAAATCCAACCAGGCCGCCGATGCGCTCAAGGCCATGGTCAGCAACACCGCCACGGTGATGCGCCGCGACGAGCCGCGCGTCGAACTGCCGATCAAGCAACTGGTCCCGGGCGACCTGATCGTGCTGTCGGCCGGCGACATGATTCCCGCCGACTGCCGGGTGCTCAGCGCCAAGGACCTGTTCGTCAGCCAGGCGGCGATGACCGGTGAATCGATGCCGGTGGAGAAATTCCCGCGTCAGGCTGACCGTGACACGCGTAATCCGCTGGAGCTGGAGAACATCCTGTTCATGGGCACCAACGTGGTGTCCGGCACGGCGGTGGCGGTGATTCTCACCACCGGCAACAGCACCTATTTCGGCGCGCTGGCGCAACGGGTCGGGGCGACTGACCGGGCCGTGACTTCGTTCCAGATGGGCGTGAACAAAGTCAGCTGGCTGCTGATCCGCTTCATGTTCGTCATGGCGCCGCTGGTGCTGTTCATCAACGGGTTCACCAAGGGTGACTGGACTGAAGCGCTGCTGTTTGCACTGTCGATCGCCGTGGGTCTGACCCCGGAAATGCTGCCGATGATCGTCACCTCGACCCTGGCCAAAGGTGCGGTGTTCCTGTCGCGCAAGAAGGTCATCGTCAAGCGCCTGGACGCGATCCAGAACTTCGGCGCGATGGACGTGCTGTGCACCGACAAGACCGGCACCCTGACGCAGGACAAGATCTTCCTCGCCCGCAATGTCGATGTCTGGGGTGACGACTCCGATGACGTGCTGGAAATGGCCTACCTCAACAGCTACTACCAGACCGGACTGAAAAACCTGCTCGACGTGGCGGTGCTGGAGCACGTGGAAATCCACCGTGAACTGAAAGTCGGCACGGCGTTTCGCAAGGTCGATGAGATCCCGTTCGACTTCAATCGCCGGCGCATGTCGGTGGTGGTCGAGGGGCGTGGCGAGCCGCATCTGCTGATCTGCAAAGGCGCGGTGGAGGAAGTGTTGGCGGTGTGCAGCCGCGTGCGTCACGGCGACGTCGATGAAGCCTTGAGCGATGAATTGCTGACCCGGATTCGTCAGGTCACCGCAGCATTCAACGCTGAAGGCTTGCGCGTGGTGGCGGTGGCGGCCCGCTCGATGCCCGAAGGTCGCGACACGTACAGCCTGGCGGATGAACAGGAGCTGACGCTGATCGGTTACGTGGCGTTCCTTGATCCACCGAAGGAAAGCACCGCGCCGGCGCTCAAGGCTCTGGCCGAGCATGGTGTGGCGGTCAAAGTGCTGACCGGTGATAACGAGCTGGTGACCGCGAAGATCTGCCGTGAAGTCGGCCTCGCCCAACAGGGCCTGTTGCTGGGTAACGACGTCGAGCGCATGAGCGATGCCGAACTGGCGGTGGCGGTGGAGAAAACCAACGTCTTCGCCAAGCTGACGCCGTCGCACAAGGAGCGCATCGTGCGCATCCTCAAAGGCAACGGGCACGTGGTCGGGTTCATGGGCGACGGCATCAACGACGCCCCGGCGCTGCGCACGGCGGACATCGGTATTTCGGTGGACAGCGCGGTGGACATCGCCAAGGAGGCGGCCGACATCATCCTGCTGGAAAAGAGCCTGATGGTGCTGGAGGAGGGCGTGCTCGAAGGGCGCCGGACCTTCGCCAACATGCTCAAGTACATCAAGATGACCGCCAGCTCCAACTTCGGCAACGTGTTCTCGGTGCTGGTGGCCAGCGCGTTCATTCCGTTCCTGCCGATGCTGCCGATGCACCTGCTGGTACAGAACCTGCTCTACGACATTTCGCAGATCGCGATTCCGTTCGACAACGTTGATGAGGAGATGCTGAAAAAGCCACAACGCTGGCAGCCCGGTGATGTCGGTCGCTTCATGCTGTTCTTCGGCCCGATCAGTTCGATCTTTGACATCCTGACGTTCGCCTTGATGTGGTATGTGTTCGATGCCAACACTCCGGATCACCAGACCCTGTTCCAGTCCGGCTGGTTCGTGGTGGGGCTGCTGACCCAGACGCTGATCGTGCACATGATCCGCACGCCGAAGATTCCGTTCCTGCAAAGCCGTGCAGCCATGCCGCTGTTGGTGATGACCGGGATCATCATGGCCGTCGGGATCTTCCTGCCGATGGGGCCGCTGGCCAACTACTTCAAGCTGGAGGCGCTGCCGTCGCTGTACTTCGTGTTCCTGCCGGTGATCCTGCTGGCGTACATGGCGCTGACCCAGGCGGTGAAAGGCTTCTACATCCGTCGGTTCGGCTGGCAGTAATGCTGCCCCTGTAGGAGCTGCCGCAGGCTGCGATCTTTTGATTTTGTTTTTAAAAGATCGCAGCCTGCGGCAGCTCCTACAGGGATAGTGTGTTTCAGCAGCAAGCCCAACAAACGGACTGTGTCTATTCAAGGAGCTTCATCATGCAAGCCATCAACAACCTCAACCTCACGTCACTGCTCGACACCCTGGTCAGCCTCAGCGCGGCGTTCATCCTCGGTGGTCTGATCGGTTTCGAACGTCAGTACCGCCAGCGTACCGCCGGCCTGCGCACCAACGTGCTGGTGGCGGTCGGCGCGGCGATTTTTGTCGACATGGCCAACCGCCTCGGCGGCGCTGAAGGCGCGGTGCGGGTGGTTGCCTACGTGGTCTCCGGCATCGGTTTTCTCGGTGCCGGCGTGATCATGCGCGAAGAGGGCAACGTGCGCGGCCTCAACACCGCCGCCACCCTGTGGACCTCAGCCGCCGTCGGCGCCTGCGCCGGTGCCGACCTGCTGGCCGAAGCGCTGCTCGGCACGCTGTTCATTCTGGCCGCCAACACCTTGCTGCGGCCGATCGTCAACAACATCAACCGCCAGCCGCTGGACGTGGTCTCGGCCGAAGTCACCAACATCGTTTACGTGATCGCCCGGCGTTCGCAGCAGAAAGCGGTGTTCGCCTTGCTCGAAGCGGAACTTGAACGCAGCAATTACCCGGCCAGCGACATCGACGTGCATGCCTTCGGCGCCGATGAAATCGAGATCGAAGCGACGCTGGCGACCACCTCGGTGGACGGCGACGAACTGGACGCGCTGGTGGCGCGGATCTCCACGTCGGCGCTGGTGGTGCAGGCGTTCTGGAGCCCGAGTACCACCGAGTAAACAGCGTCTGGTGGCGAGAAATGTCCTACAGCTTGGGGGGAAAGGGCTTACATTTTCAGCGGTGTGCATCACTCATTATTTTCTCCGGAGCAGAGATGCCCGGCGTTCTGATGACTCTGTTCGGCATAACGTTTTAAGCGGTTCAGCCAGGCATGTACCGGTGGCAATTGCCAGCGGTATGGGGGGGCTTGAGCTGTAGACGTAAACGCGGGTTTGTCGCTTCAACCGATCAACCGCGGTGCTGACTTGAATGATTCGGGAAGCCAGGCCGCTGGGCCGAATAAATAACTATCCCAAGAGATGCACACCATGAAAAAGCTTGTCGCTGTTACCGCCGCTACCGTTGCCATGAGTCTGGCTTCGTTCGCCAACGCTGCACCCGCTACCGGCAACCCGGGCACCGTGCGTTTTATCGGTGAGATCGTTTCCGGTGCTTGCGGTATCGACGCCAATTCTCTGGATCAAACCGTTTCTCTGGGTCAGGTTCCGTCGAACCGATTCAAGGCGACCGGCGATCGCTCCGACCCGGTCAAGTTCGACATCGTCCTGACCGACTGTGACACCACCACTCAGAAGAACGCCCGCTTTACCTTCAGCGGCGTACAGGACCCATCGGTACCTGCGCTGTTCGCGACCACCGGCCTGGCGCAGAACGTTGGTATCCGCTTGCAGGCCAGCGCCGGCGAAATGCTCGAGAACGGCAAGGAGCAGGTAGCGCCGGTGGTGCTGCAGGACGGCAACAACACCGTTACGTTTGCCGCCATGTACGAAGCCACCGCCGCGTCCGTCACCACCGGTGAAGCGGACAGCGTTGCCAACTTCACCGTTGCCTACAACTGATACGCCCGTATCAGCTGTTTAGAAGAAAGGGGTGAAAGCCCCTTTTTTCTTATCTCCGAGGACTGTTTAAAGGGTATTGCCCGTGTACTGCCGCACACTTTTCGTGTCTTGCGTGTTGATCTGCTGTGCGCGTTCTGCAAGCGCCGTGGAGTTCAATTCGGAGTTCCTGAATATCGACCGTAAAGACGATATCAGCCTCGGGCAGTTCACCCATGCCCAATACACCGTGCCCGGAAGTTACCTGCTGGACATCACCGTCAACCAGCGCTACTTCGGCACGCGCTCCATCGAATTCAAACCTGGCGACAGCGCGCAGGACAGTTATGCCTGCCTGCCACCCTCGCTGGTGGAGATGTTCGGTCTCAAGCCTGAAGTGTTGAAGAGCCTGCCACGCCTGGCCCAAGGGCAATGCGTGGACGTGCGCGCCATCGATAACGCGACCATCAAGTACATCAAAAGTCTGGGGCGGCTCTCGATCAGCCTGCCCCAGGCCAGTTTTGAATATGACGACCCCAATTACATTCCGCCGGCCGCCTGGCGCGACGGGCTGGACGGTGCATTGCTCGACTACCGGGTGATCGCCAACAGCCGCCAGTCCACGGCTTCCGGCGCTTCCGGCAGCGGCCGTTCGTTGCAAAGCTACGGCACCGCCGGATTGAACGTGGACGCCTGGCGGATTCGTGCCGACTATCAGGCCCGCCAGGCGTCCGGCGAGCAAAACAGCGGCATCCATGACAAGGCGTTCCAGTTGAACCGCCTCTATGCCTATCGCGCCTTGCCGGCCATTCGCTCGAAACTCTCGGTGGGTGAGGATTATCTGAATTCCGACGTGTTCGATACCTTCGCCCTGCGTGGTGCCACGTTGAGCAGCGACGACCGTATGCTGCCGCCCAGCCTGCGCGGTTATGCGCCACTGATCAGCGGGCTGGCGCGGACCAACGCGACAGTCACGGTGTCGCAGCAGGGCCGGGTGCTGTATTCGACGACGGTCACCCCCGGCGCCTTCAGCCTCCAGGATTTGAACAGCAGCGCCCAAGGCACGCTGGACGTGACTGTGCGTGAAGAAGACGGCAGCGAGCAGACGTTCACCGTGACCACGGCGGCGGTGCCGTTTCTGTCCCGTGAGGGGGAACTGCGCTACAAAGTCTCGGCCGGTCAGCCACGACTCAACGGCGCCGGTGGCAGCGAGCCGGGGTTCCTTTCCTCGGAAGTGGCCTACGGATTGCCTTGGGACTGGACGGTCTATGGCGGTGTCCTGGCCGCCTCGGACTATATGTCCGACGCCCTCGGTCTGGGCAAGGATCTGGGGGTGTTCGGCGCCTTGTCGGCAGACGTCACCACCTCCCGCGCCAAGCTGCGCTGGAGCGGCGAAACGGTGGTGGGCAACTCCTACCGAATCAACTACTCGAAGCATTTCGATGGCATTGGCACCGACCTGCGCTTTCTCGGCTATCGCTTCTCCGACAAGACCTTCACCAACTTCTCGCAGTTCGCCGGTGACGCCGATTCCTACGCCTTGAACTCCGGCAAACAGCGTTACTCGGTGACACTGGCCAAGCAGTTTTCCTGGCTCTCGACGAGTGTTTCCTACGACCACTCCACGTATTGGGACGCGGCGCCGTCCGACCGCTTCGGCCTGTCACTGGCACGCAGTTTTTCCGTGGGCAACGTCAAGAACGTCAACGTCAATCTGTCCGCCTATCAGACGCGCAATGCGCTACAGAGCGATTCGCAGATCTATGTCGGCGTGACGGTGCCACTGGGGGGCAACTCGATGCTGTCGAGCAACGTTCAACGCTCGGGGTCGGCAGCGCCGTCGGGCAACGTCGGCTATAGCCATGACGACGGCGACGGCCTGAATTATCAGGTGTACGGCGGCCTCGGCGACAGCCGTTACGTCAACGCCTATGTCGGCAAACGTGCTTCGACCTACCGGGCCAACGCCTCGGCCACCACCGACGGCAGCACCTACCGCTCGCTCACCGCTGAACTCGACAGTTCGCTGGTCGCCACCCGTTACGGCGTGTCGGCTCACGGCAACGGCTCCAATGGTGATACCCGGCTGCTGGTCTCCACCGATGGCGTACCGGACGTGGCGTTCACCGGTCAGACCCGCTCCAACCAGGCCGGTTACGCGGTGATGGATGGATTGCCGTCGTTTCAGGCCTACGAGGCGCGGATCAACATGGAGAAGTTGCCCCTGGACACCGAAGTCTCCAACCCGGTCCAGCGCCTGGCGCTCACCGAGGGCGCGATCGGCTATGTCAATTTTTCTACGGCCCGTGGCCACAACGCCTATGTGGCGCTGATGCGCAGCGACGGCAAACCGGTGCCCTTTGGCGCATCGGTACAGGACCGGGTCACGAACAAGGAAGTGGGCATTGTCGGCGAAGCCGGCGTGACCTATCTGCTGGGCGTCAAGGCGCAGGCCGAACTGGTGGCCGTGTGGGCAGACAGCCAGCGTTGCGCGCTTGCCGAGCTGCCAGAAGAGAACGTGGTGACCAACATCGCCAAACCCGTGCAGTGCCTCTGAGCGGGCGCTGAACACTACCCAATTTCCCAGTCTTGCGGAGCACCCTCATGCAGTTTTTTTTGTTTGCCAATACGCGTCATGTGTTCAGTCGTTGCGGCCTCGCGCTTGGCCTGTGTATGCCGTTGCTGGCGAGTGCGGCCGTGGTCCCGGATCGCACCCGTATCGTGTTTGAGGAAAGCGCGCCGTCGGTGAGCGTCGCGTTGAGCAACAAAAACACGCAGTTGCCCTTTGTCGTGCAGTCGTGGATCGAGAACGAAGCGGGCCAGAAGGTCACGACCCCCTTCATGGTGCTGCCGCCGTTGCAGCGCATCGAGCCCAGTGAAAGCAGCGTACTGCGTATCGTGAAGTTGCCTGAACTGGCGCTGCCCAGTGATCGGGAGTCGGTGTTCTACCTCAACGTGCGCGAAATTCCGCCGAAGACTGAAGCGGTCAATTCGATGCAGATCGCCTTGCAATCGAAAATCAAACTGTTCTACCGCCCGGCAGCGGTCAAGCGCGAGCGGGGCGACGACCTGGCGTTGGGCCTGAAGCTGAAAATCGATCCGGTCGGCAAGCAGTTGCTGGTCGACAACCCGACGCCTTTTCACATCACCGTGGTCGGGCTGCTCGCCGGTGCGGAAAAAACCAGAATGCCGATCGAGACGATCATGATCGCGCCTCGCGGCAGTGCCCGGTTTGCGCTGACCAGCACGACGTTCACCACACTGCGGGTGTCGAACATGAATGACTTCGGCGGCCAGACCGACACGCTGTTCAACTGTTCGGCGAATGTCTGCAGCGGTGTCAAACCATGAATCGCCAAGGCGGGCGCTGCCGCCAGTCCCGGCTGGCCAGGCTCTGCCTGGCGGCATTGCTGTTGGTGTTTTCCCAGGCCTCCTGGGCGATGTTCTGCAAATCGCTGGACGATGGCGCTTACCTGAGTGAATACATCGGTCCCGTGTCGGTGCCCGATACGGTGCCGGACGGCACGATCATCTGGCGCTCCAAAACCCACGTGGTCCCGGCCAAGTGCTGGAAGGTCCACGACATTCATTTTCGCGAAGACGATCCGATTTACTTCTACGGAAACCCGGCGGGGCTCAATGCGACGTCATGGGGCATCGAATTCGGCCTGGTGTACAAGGGCATGACCGCCTGGGACGGTGACTGGAGCGCCAACCCGACACAGGGGGTGAACACCGGCTATATCTCGCGAGGCTGCCCATCGGCGAGCAATGATGCCGAGATGTTGCCGTGCTCGCTGGTTAACCCCAGCGTTGCGTTTCAGGTGGTGATTCGCAAACGTGGGTTGCTGCCGTTACAGCGGCCTTCGCAAGACACCTATGACGTGTTCCAGTTCGACGGCTTGTACGGCCTCAACGGGGGGCCGGGCAACCCGTTTGGCAACTTCCGTTTCCAGCTCAGCGGTTTACAGAACATTGTCGGTACCGCGTGTACCGTCGATGTAACGGTTACGCCCGAGCCGGGTATCGTCGATTTCGGCGTGATCCAGAAAACCGTCACGGGCCTGTCGCCGCCCAATCCCACACGGCCCTTCAGCCTGGCGCTGGAGAAGAAGTGCAGCAGCGCGATCAACGTCGGTGCAACGTTCGTCACCCCGCAGCAGCAGGGCGATTACACCATTTTGCCCACCGCCGACAGTCAGTTCGGCATCCAGGTCAGAGATGCGCGCAACACCCTCGTGCCGATCAATGAGCCCTTTGCACTGGCCAGTTTTGCCGCGGACGTGAGCCATATCGATGTGCCGTTCAGCGCCTCGGTCGTGCCGTTGGGCGATCCCAAGGTCGGGCCGTTCGAAGCGATCATGGTGGTGCAGATTGTTTACTACTGACGCAACCTGGGCGCGGTAAAAAGCCAGACCGGGTGCTGTCGCTGGGAAATTTCCTACAAGCCGGCCAGACAAGTCCTTCAGGATTCAGCCGTGACGATTGCCAATATGTCTGCTCTCAGGTCGATTAAGCGATGAGTTGATGATGGCCTCCCCACGGATTCTGGTGCTGGAAAATCAAGGTTTCGCGCGCAGCGTATTGGTCACGATGCTCGAGCGTCTGGGCGTGCGCGATGTATTGCAGGCCACTGACGGCGAGCAGGCGATGGTGCAGTTGCACTTGCGTGGCGGTGTTGACATCGTTTTGTGCGACCTGACCGAACGAGGTCTGGATTGCCTTGAATTTCTGCGCTGCGCCAGCCACAGCGGCATGGTGCGCTCCGTGGTGTTGTGCAGCGAATTGCAACCGGAGTTGCATCGCGCCCTGGGTCACATGCCAACGCTTGCAGGTCTGCATCTTCTGGGAATCCTCAACCGGCCGATTCAGTTGCGATCTTTGCGCCGCTTGCTGTTGCGCTACCGACTCGCCCGGGTGGTGCCTGTGCCGACTGTGCCGAGCCAGGAGTTGCCCAGTGAAGACGAGGTGCGGCGCGGGCTTGCACTGGGCGAGTTCCGTGCCTGGTTTCAGCCCCAGATCACACTGAGCACCGGCGCGGTGGTCGGGGTCGAAGCGCTGGCACGCTGGGAGCATCCGGCGCGGGGCGTATTGTTGCCGAGTGACTTTCTGGCGGCGGTGTTGGCCTACGATCTGATCGATCAGATGTTCAAACACCTGCTGGAGCAGGGGCTGAGCTTGATGGGGATCCTGCGCCGGCAAGGCGTGAGCCTGACCCTGGCGCTCAATCTGCATGCTTCGCAACTGGCCGGGCATGAACTGATCGAGCACATCAGACGATCCTTGGAACGACATTCTTTCAAGGGTTCGGCACTGGTATTCGAATTGGCGGAAAACGGTTTGCTCGATAGCGCACCGGCCATCCATGAAAACCTGCTGCGTCTGAGGTTGTTGGGCTGCGGCCTGGCGGTGGATGATTTTGGCGTGGGCTTTTCATCGCTCAAGTTGCTGTGTCAGCTACCGTTCAATCAGATCAAGCTGGATGGCCGATTCGTCCAGCGATTGGGGCATCCCCGCAATCGCTCCATGGTCACTTGCACAAGGGTGTTGGCGCAGTCGCTGGACATGCGCCTGGTGATCGAAGGCGTCAGCAGCCTGAAGATCCGTGACCGGGTGCTCGCACTGGGGTGTGAAACCGGCCAGGGTTACTACCTGGCGCGACCCATGAGGGGGCATGATTTGCTGCAATGGCTGGCGATGCCCGACAGCGCTGGCTGAATGCGTCAGGTTTGCCTCATACCCTTTTAGAAATTTCCTACACTTCAGTCGCGCTCGTGTATTTTTGCTGCACGGATGGACTGGCTTGTTGTTCCATTCTTATTCATGGCATTGACGATGTCGGTTGCCGGCGTGTTCTCCAGAGGTTTTTATGCTCAAAGCGATAGTTGTGGACGATCATCCGTTCATTCGCTCCTCGGTCAAAATGCTGCTGAAACAAGAACACTTCGAGGTCGTGGCGGAGGCCGACAATGGCGCAGATGCTGTGCAACTGGCCCGTGAACACGCCCCGGATCTGATCATTCTGGACATCGCCATGCCCAAGCTTGACGGGCTGGAGGTGATTTCGCGGATCAGTGCGCTGGGGCTGTCCAGCAAGATCCTGGTGTTGACCTCGCAATCGGCGCTGTTCTACTCCATGCGTTGCATGAAGGCTGGCGCGGCGGGCTATATCTCCAAAACCAATGACCTGGATGAGTTGATCAAGGCCATCAAGGCCGTGATGGACGGCTACACGTTCTTCCCTAACCTGGCCACCAGTTCGGTGCGGCGCAGCGATGTCGATGCCACGGATCTGGAACTGATCCAGAGCCTGTCCGATCGCGAGTTGACGATTCTGCAGCAGTTGTCCAATGGCCTGAGCAACAAGGAAATCGGTGACGCGATGCTGTTGAGCAACAAGACCGTCAGCACTTACAAGACCCGCCTGATCGAGAAGCTCAAGGTCAAATCGGTGGTCTACCTTGCCGATTTCGCCAAACGCAACAACCTGGTCTAGATGAATACTCTTGTCAAAAAGCTCCTGGCGGGCCTGGTGTTGTGCGGCACCTGGCTGGCGGCCAGTGTCTGCACGGCAGCGCCTGAAACATTGCATGTATTGGGGCGCTCGATCGTCGACGAATACTCGGTTTCCCTCGATGAGGCCGACTGGGCCTGGCTGCGGCATCGCCCCACCTTGTTGCTCGGCGCCTCGGCACCCGACTACGCGCCGTTTGCGATTACCAGCAACGGCAACGAATACGAGGGGCTGACGGCCGACTATGCGCAACTGATCGCACAACTGCTGCACGTCAACATTGAAGTCCGCCGTTTTGATTCGCGCGCGCAGGTTCTGGCGGCGCTCAAGAGCGGCCAGATCGACATGCTCGGGACGGCGAACGGCTTTGAGGCGACTGACCCCGAGTTATCGATGTCCACGTCTTACGCCGATGATCAACCGACTCTGGTGACGCGCATAGGCGACAAACAGAACCTGCCTGTGGATCTGGCCGGCAAGCGGGTCGCGATGCTTTACCACTATCTGCCGCCCGACGCGGTGCAGACGTTCTACCCCCATGCCAGCATCCAGTTGTATCCATCGACCCTGAGCGCCATCGGCGCGGTGGCGTTCGGTCAGGCCGACGTCTATCTGGGGGACTCGATCAGCTCCAATTACCTGATCAGCAAGAATTACCTGAACAACGTTCAGCTCAGCGACTTTTCGCGCATGGAGGTGCAACCCTTCGCGTTTGCGGTGAGTCGCGGCAATGACCGCCTGTTGCGCATCCTCAATGCGGCACTGGGCAGTATTCCCACCAGCGAGCGCATGGGCATTCTGCGCCGCTGGAGTGCCGGCGGGGCGACCATGCCCGGGCGCCAGACCTTGCATTTCAGCGTCAGTGAGCAGCGCTGGCTGGATCGTCATCCGCGGATCAGCGTGGCGATCAACGAGAATTTTCTGCCGCTGACTTACTTCGACGACGACGGCAACTTTCGCGGACTCAGTGCCGACGTACTGGCGAAAATCAGCCTGCGCACCGGCCTGAAATTCGACGTACAACGGGCTGAGTCGGTCAGCCAACTGGTCGACCAGGTGAGCAGCGGCAAAGCGGACATGCTCGCGGCGTTTACCCCGAGTGCCGAGCGTGAAAGCGAGTTGCGCTTCACCCGGCCTTACCTGACCACGCCGTTCGTGTTGGTCACCACCACTGACGGGTCCGCCCCGCAGACTCTGGATCAGATGGCCGGTAAACGCCTGGCGTTGATTCGCGGCAACGTGTTGCACGAATACCTGGTGGAGCAGTATCCCCGGGTGCAACTGGTGACGGCGCAAAACGCCGCCGACGCGATGAGCATGGTGGCTTCGGGCAAGGTCGACGGTGCGATCAATTCGCTGATCAATGCCCGCTACCTGATCTCCCGTCAGTATCGCGGCCAGTTGCAGGTCAGCAGCACCGTGGGGACGCAGCCGGCGCGCATCGCCTTGGCGACCAATCGCGGCGCACTGGAGTTGTATTCGATTCTCGACAAGGCGCTGCTGAGCATTTCCCCGGAAGAAATGGATGAACTGACCAATCGCTGGCGTGCCGAGGTGGTCGTCGACAGCAGCTACTGGCTGCGGCATCGCAGCGCGATCATTCAAGGGTTTGTCATCGCCGGTGTGTTGCTGCTGGTGGCGCTGGGCTGGATTGCTTACCTGCGCATGCTGATACGCAAGCGACGCCAGGCCGAGCTGGCCCTCAACGACCAGATGGAGTTCATGCGGGTGTTGATTGATGGCACGCCGCATCCGATTTACGTGCGCGATCGCGAGGGGCGACTGGTGACCTGCAACAGCGGTTACCTGCAAGTGTTTGGTGTCGAGCGCGATGCGGTGGTGGGCAAGACCGTGACTGACGGCGTGCTGAGCAATGCCGCCGAGGCTCGGGGTTATGCCGAGGACTACCGGCAGGTCATGCAGTCGGGCGTTGCGCGAATCGAAGATCGCCAGCTCAGCCTGGCGGACGGTCGGGTGCTGACCATTTATCACTGGATGCTGCCGTACCGAGGCAGTCATGGCGAAGTCAGCGGCATGATTTCCGGCTGGATCGATGTCAGTGAGCGTCAGCAACTGTTGCAGCAATTGCGCGTTGCCAAGGACGGCGCCGACGATGCCAACCGGGCCAAGACCACGTTCCTGGCGACCATGAGCCATGAGATCCGCACGCCGATGAATGCGGTGATCGGCATGCTTGAGTTGGCGATGAAGAAAGCCGACCAAGGGGTGCTGGATCGCTTTGCCATCGAAGTGGCCTCGGGGGCGGCACGGGGCCTGCTGGACCTTATCGGGGATATCCTCGACATCGCGCGGATCGAATCCGGGCGGCTTTCATTGGCCCCGGAACGCGCCAACCTGCGCGAGCTGATCGAGTCGGTGGTACGGATATTCGAAGGGCTGGCGCGGCAGAAACACTTGCGCCTGCAACTGGATCTGGATGCGCTGGCCAACGCTGATGTGCTGATCGACCCGCTGCGTTTCAAGCAGGTGTTGTCGAACCTGTTGAGCAATGCGATCAAGTTCACCGATGCGGGGCAGGTCCGCGTGCAGGTGCGCGTCGATCAAGCGCAGGGCGAGCGAATGCTGGTGTGCCTGCGGGTGGAGGACAGCGGGCGTGGGATCTGCGCCGAAGACCAGCAGCGGCTGTTCACGCCGTTCACGCAGGCGGCCAATCAAGGGCCTTCGCCGCAAGGTGGTTCCGGGCTGGGGCTGGTGATCAGCCGCACCCTGTGCGAAATGATGGGCGGCTCCCTGACGATGTCCAGCGAGCCAGGCCAGGGCACGCAGATTGAGGTGCGCCTGAGCCTGCCGATCCTGCCGCCGCAGGCACGCGTGGCGGTGGCCGAAGTGGAGCCGGTGATGGTCAGCCAGGCGCTGAATATTCTGGTGATCGATGACTATCCGGCCAACCGTTTGTTGCTATCTCAGCAGCTGAGTTATCTGGGGCACCGAGTGACGGATGCCGAGGATGGCGCCCATGGTCTGCGGGCCTGGCGCAGTGAGTCGTTCGATGTGGTGATCACCGATTGCAACATGCCGATCATGAACGGTTACGAACTGGCGCGGGCGATCCGTGACGAAGAGGCGGCGCGTGGACTGCCGCGCAGTCTGGTGCTGGGTTTTACTGCCAACGCACTGGCTGAAGAGAAGGAGCGCTGTGCGCAGGCCGGCATGGATGATTGTCTGTTCAAACCGATCAGCCTCAAGGATCTGAACGCGCGTCTGGCGTGGGTCGAACCACAATCGCGGCCTGAACTGGAAGGCGACGATGCGAGCCTCGCCGAGAGCAGCGCTGACTTCGACCTGAGCAGCCTGGAGCAGCTGACCCGTGGCGATCCTGCATCGATCAAGAGTCTGCTGACGGACTTGGCCACCAGCAACGAAGAGGACATGGCCAAGCTCATGCGCCTGTTCACCCTGCATGATGTGTCCGGGCTGGCTGACCTTGCGCATCGGGTCAAGGGCGGTGCGCGGATCATCAAGGCGAAGTCGTTGATTCAGGCGTGCGAGACGCTGGAAGTCGCCTGCGAAGGTTCTGATTCGGGCGCATTGACCGAGGCGGTCGATGCCTTGCAGCAGGCCATGGAGCATTTGGCCGCCCAGTTGCAACCGTATCTGGCGGACTGAGCGTCGACGCTCGGATCTTTTGTGTTTTGCACGGCAAACTTGCGAATTTTCCTACATTCGCCACTGAGCCTGCCTCGTTAACGTGCTGATGTCTCAGCGAAAGGCTGATTCAGAAAACCGGCGACCTCCACGACCTTCAGCGCAACGCTGAGCGTCATCCGGGGCGCCGCACGTAACGGGCAGGCGTCATCCATCCCCGGCATTGCCGACGCCTCAGCCCTCCGTGTTTACCTCACCTTTTATCGTTTTGGAGCAGTTGATGACCCTTCAACGTATGGCTTCCCGTGTGCGACTGTCGCTCAGCGGGCTGGTTGTAGCGGCGGCCTTGAGTGCCTGTGCCAGTGCGCCGGTTCCCGAGCAGCAGATCACCCTGTCCAGGGACGCCGTCAATCGCGCGGTGTCTGCCGAAGCAACGTAATACGCACCACTGGAAATGAAAGCCGCTCAGGACAAGATGTTTCTGATGGAACGCGCCATGGGGGAGCGTGATTACGTTCAGGCGCGAACCCTGGCCGAACAGATCGAAGCCGACGCCAACCTCGCCGAACGCAAGGCGCGGGCGGTCAAGTGGCAGAAACAACTGGTCGATGCGCGCAGCGGCATTCAGGTGCTCAAGCAGGAAATGCTGCAAGACCCGGCCACCGGTTTCAACCCGCCCGCCAGCGCTCAATAAGGAACGATTAATGTCGAATTTCAAATTACTGCCCGTCGTTTCGCTGTGCGCGCTGGTGCTCGCCGGCTGCGCCACACCGCCGGAAAACCCGCAATTGCTGCAAGCCCGCGCCCAGTTCGCGGCGCTGCAACACAAGCCGGAATCGAACACCCTGGCGGCCATCGAAACCCGTGAGGCGTTCATCGCCCTGAACAAGGCCGATCAGGCCTCGCTCAAGGATCGCAAGGCGCCGGATGTCGAGCAGTTGACCTATCTGGCGAGCCAGAAAATCGCCGTCGCCGAACAGACCATCGCCATGCGTCAGGCCGAAGCCGGCCTGAAGAAGATCGATGCCGAACGCACGCAGGTGCAACTGGACGTGCGTACGCAACAGCTCAAGGCCTTGCAGGCCATGAAGGCGCAGAAGACCGAGCGCGGCGAAGTGGTGACCTTCGGTGACGTGCTGTTCGACACCGGCAAGGCTGATCTGAAGCACGGCAGCCAGCGTAACTTCGAGCAGTTGGCGCAGTACCTGACCGCCAACCCGGAACGCCAAGTGCGGATCGAAGGCTTCACCGATGACGTGGGCAGCGATGACTTCAATCAGCGTCTGTCGGAGCGGCGTGCCGATGCGGTGGCGTTCGCGCTCAAGCGCATGGGCATCAGCGCTGATCGTCTGATCACCAAGGGTTACGGCAAGCAATTTCCGATTGCCGACAACGGCAGTTCGCACGCGCGTCAGCTCAATCGACGGGTGGAGGTGATTATCTCCTACGGCTCGTCGGTGGTCGGATCACGTAACTGATGTCAGATAAGCGAGCCTGCAACGGGCTCGCTTGCTTCAGGGACCCCGGGCGGTCAAGCCCTTTGGATTTTCTTGGGAAATTTCCTACAAGCAAAGGGAATTTTCCTACTCAGAAAAGCTTCCCACCTCTCTAAATTGCTGACCTCTGCGAGTAGGAACTGTCGATCTCCGTGGTTCTGACTCTGTCCGAAAATCCCGGTGCCTGAAAGGGCACACCAGAGGTCATTGCTCATGAAAGCCTTCGCCCCTTCGTTTCAACGCACGCCCATTGCTGTCGCAATGGCTTTTCTGCTGCCCTTGCATGCCAGCGCTTATACCGCCGCGGTCAACAGCGGTGCGGTGGTCTATGACGAAAGTGTCGGCACCGGGCTGCAATCGATCGGCACCAACGGCACGGCGTATCGTACGACCGTGAGCGGCAGTGGCCAGCAAAGTGTGTTCAAGGATGGCGTGACCTACGACACCCTGGTCGAGGGTGCGACGCAGAATATCGCCAGCGGCGTCAGCCATGGCACGGTTGTCAACAACGGCGGTAAACAATTGGTCGGGACTAGCGGTGTTGCCAATGACACCGTACTCAACGCCAGTCAGCAGACGGTCACCCGCTCTACGGCCAATCGCACCGTGATCAACGCCGGTAGCGTGCAGACCCTGGATGTCATGGCCATTGCCAATGACACGCAGGTCGGCAATAACGGCGTGCAGAACCTGATCAACCTGGCCGTCGCCAACGGCAGCGTGATCGAAGCCGGCGGCGAACAGACGCTGCGCCAAGGTCTGTTGGGTGGGGCGGTGGCCAATGACACTCAGGTTCAGGGCGGCACCCAGAGTGTCTACGACACCGGCACGGCCAACCGCAGCACGGTGAGTAACGGCGGCCAGATCAATCTGTACCGCGGCGCGCAGGCCAACAGCGTGGTTGCAGAGGCCGGGGGGACGGTCAATGTCATGGACAACGGCGTGAAAACCGTGGACTCGCTGACTCTCAACGGCGGTCGTCTGGCCTTTGTGCCGAGCACTGATGGCAGTTTCAAGACCTTCACGGTCAACGCCTTGTCCGGCAGCGGCAGCATTGTGATGAACACCGATATCGCCAGTCAGCATGATGATTTGCTGGTGGTGCAGGGCGCTGGTCTGGCCAGTGGCGACCACACGTTGATCGTCGGCGATTCGGGTCGCGAACCGACCTCGGCGGACGGGCGTCTGCTGCTGGTGGACACCAATGGCGGCAGCGCGAAGTTCGGCCTCTATGGCGGGCATGTCGATGCCGGTGCGTTCCGTTACACCTTGCAGCAGCAAGGCAATGACTGGGTGTTGGCCAGTGCCGGCAGTATCCCGGTTGACCCGGTCACGCCCGTAGACCCGGAAAAACCGGTTGACCCAGTGACGCCCGTAGACCCCGGCAAACCGGTGGATCCGGTAACGCCTGTTGATCCCGGCAAACCGGTGGATCCGGTAACGCCTGTTGATCCCGGCAAACCGGTGGATCCGGTAACGCCTGTTGATCCCGGCAAACCGGTGGATCCGGTAACGCCTGTTGATCCCGGCAAGCCAGTGGACCCGGTAACGCCCGTCGACCCAGTGAAGCCGGTGGATCCGGTAACCCCGCCGCGTCCAGTGGACCCGGGGCCGGAGCATCTGTCCAAAGGCAGCAACGCCGCGATTGCCGCACACACTGCCGGCGCAGGCCTGTGGAGTGCGCAAATGAACGCACTGGTCAAACGCCTGGGCGAGTTGCGCATGGGCCAGGATGACGGCGGCATCTGGACCCGCGCCATCGGCAAGCGACTCGATGTCAGCGAGCACTCCAGCCGTGCCTACCGTCAGGACATCAGCGGCCTGGAATTGGGTGCCGACAAGGCATTCGCCCTCGACAGCGGTAAAGTCTACGTCGGCGGCATGCTCGGCACGGCCCGTTCGGACATGGACTTCGGCGAGGGCGCGTCCGGCGCAATCGACAGCCGGATGTTCGGCATTTACGCCACCTACCTGAACGACAACGGCATCTATGTCGACAGCGTGTTGAAGTACAGCCGCTTCGACAACGACATCAAGACCCCAAGCAATCTGGGGGAGTCGGTCAAAGCGTCCTACAACACCAACGGCATCGGTGCAGACATCGAGGTGGGCAAACGGATTGCGCTGAAGGACGGCTGGTTCGTCGAGCCGCAAGTCGAGATCACCGCCACCCGCGTCCAGGGCGCGAGCTACACCGCCAGCAACGGGCTGCGGGTCAAGTCCGATGACCTCGATTCGCTGCAAAGCCGCGTCGGCTCGTTGTTTGGTCGCAGCCTGGAACTGAGCAACGGCATGAAAGCCCAGCCGTACGTCAAGGCGTCCTACGTCACCGAACATGCGGGCGGCAGCAAGGTGCGGGTCAATGGCAACGCGTTCGATGCCGAGCTGCCGGGCAACCGCATCGAGCTGGGTTTTGGTGGCGTGTTGCAGGTCAGTGAGAAGAGCAAGATTTCCCTGGATGCCGAATACGCCAAAGGCAATGACATCGAGCAGCCTTTCGGTGTGACGCTGGGCTATCGCTACCTCTGGTAAGAAAAATCGCCGCACTGGGTCAGACCTGTGCGGCGATCTTGTCGGTTTTCCAGAGATTTCTGCCTGTTTTTAGGACTTGTCCTACATAGATCCTGATGGGTTCTGGTTAGCGTGTTCAACACATTTCCCACACCGTTAATTTCCATGTCCTACAAATGCAGGCGAATCGTGATCGTCGAAGCGCAGCCCGCTCAGCAGTCTCGAATTGCTCGAGTCTGTCACCAACTGGGCTATCGCAAACTCACGCCGATCGGTTCGTTTCGTGAACTGCTGGCGTTGACGCATTACGCCCGTGATCCGTTCGAGCAATACGACCTGATGATCATCAATGGCGAACTGATTGCTGCCGCGGGGATCGATCCAGTGCGGTTGTTTCAGGGCAGTCCACAGATCCGCCATGGCGTGATCCACGATGCCCGACGTGGTCAGCTCCGCGCCGAGACGATATTCGCGACTGGGCGACGGCAGCTGTTGATGCTGCGTACACCGGATCGCCAGAGCCTTGGCGCCGTGCTGGAGCAACTCGATGTTTAGGAAATTTCCCACGCAGCTTCAGACCTTTCCTCGGGAGTTAAACGCTCAGGCAGCGGACACTCACAGGCCTTTCAACCACAGCGAGCCCACCACCATGAGCAACCCGCCGCTTCGTATCCTGGTGCTTGAAGATCACCCGTTCCAGCGTTCGGTGGCGGTGAGCATGCTGCAGAGTCTGGGGCGCCACCAGGTGTTCGAAGCCAGTGACGGGGCGCGGGCGTTGGCCCTGCTCGACGAGGTCGGCACGGTCGACATCGCCCTGTGCGACCTGCAGATGGACGGCATGGATGGCCTGGAATTCCTGCAGCGGGTAGGCGCATCGGGGCAAGTGAAGGCGGTGATCATCTGCAGTTCGTTGTCGGCGGATCTGCGCCGCGCGGTGCATCAGATGGTGACGCTGCTCGGCCTAGACCTGTTGGGCGATGTCGGCAAACCGATGCATGCGCAGGTGTTGGCGGAGTTATTGGGCACGTTCGTTGACCGCCCGAGCGTTGTCGATTGTCCGCGCGGGACCGTGGCGCTGGCCAGCGAAGGTGCTGTGCGCCAGGCTTTGGCCGAGCAGCAACTGCACGCCTGGTATCAACCCAAGTTCAACCTGCACACCGGTGAAGTCTGCGGTGTCGAGGTGCTTTGTCGCTGGTTGCATCCGACCCGGGGAATGATTGCCCCGGCGCAGTTCATGCCGGTGCTGGAGCGCTGTGGCTTGCTCGACGATTTGCTGTTTTCCCAGCTGGAGCAAGCGTTGAACCTGCACCAGCGCGCCCGGGCCCAAGGCTTTGCGCTGAACATGGCGTTCAATCTGCAAACCGTGCAATTGGCTAATCCGGAACTGGCCAACAGCCTGAAAACCACGCTGGCGCGGCATGCCGTGACCGGTTCGAACCTGACCTTCGAACTGACCGAAAGCGGCTTGCTGGAAGCGCCGGCCACCAGCCTCGAGACGCTGGTGAGGTTGCGCATGATGGGCTGTCGCTTGTCCATCGATGACTTCGGTGCCGGGTTCTCTTCGTTGCAGCGCCTGTGCCAGTTGCCGTTCAACGAAATCAAGCTCGACGCCGAATTCATTCGCAGCCTTGAGCACGAGCCACGTTGCCGCGCGGCGATCAGCAGCACCCTGGCGCTGGGCGAAACCCTGGGCATGGCGGTGGTGATCGAAGGCATCGAAACCGATGCGCAGCGCCGCGAACTGCTGGCGCTGGGCTGCACCTTGGGCCAGGGCTACTGGTATGCGCGACCGATGGCCGAGGGCGACTTGTTGCACTGGCTGCAGCGACGCAGACACGCCCTGCGCTCAGATGAATAACCGGTTTTTTAAGAAACGTCCTACAGAGCGCGCCCATGGTCTTGCGTACGCTGGCCGCACTCCGCAACCACCACTTTCGGGAGATCGACAATGATCGACAAAACCTTGCGCATCCTGATTGCCGACTCGCAGCATTTTCACCGGATGAAAGTCGAGCGCCTGTTTAATGGCCTTGGGTATTACCGCGTTGCTCCGGTACAGAGCCTGCTGGAGTTGCTGACGCTGGTGGAATACGGCTGCGAGCCGTTCGATGCCGTGGTCATCAACGCCGAACTGGCGGCGGGTTCGCTGGATCTGCTCGGCTTTTTCCTGAACAACCCGCATGTGCGTCACGCCCTGATCTACAACGAGCCCTCGGCTCCGCTGCAGAAGGCGCCCGGGTTTGCGCAAGAGAACGCGCAGGTCAGTCATGCCGCACTGCCCAATGCGGCAATCATCGAGCAATTGATGGTGCTGGTTGACGTGCGCACCGAGCCCGAATGCCAGCGCTGGAGTCAGGTTCCGGCCCTGCAACGTCGCGCTTGAGCACAAATAATCATTTTCTGCAACTGTCAGACCTGACAGGTAGATTCGTCTCCAGCCCCGTGCAACAGTCTTTGGCGCAGCCCCTGTATCCGCTACCGGCGGAAACAGGGTGCGGCCGTCATGCCTTTGCATCGGGAGTGGTCATGAAGTCAGCGTTGATCGTCGATGATCATCCAGTGGTACGTGCCGCCGTCAGGCTCGTGTTGCAAGCCGAGGGCTTCAAGCAGATTCACGAGGCATCGGACGGCAACGAAGTGGTGCAGATGATTCGCCAGTACAAGCCGAAACTGCTGGTACTCGACCTGAGTTTGCCGGTCTTCGACGGTCTGGAGGTGATGAACCGGATCAAGGCCAATCATCTTGACTGCCGGATTCTGGTGTTCACCTCTTACGAACCGCTGTATTACCAGGATCGTTGCCTGCGGGCTGGCGCACGGGCTTATGTGGCCAAAACCAATAAGCTCGAACAACTGCACCACGCCATTCAGGCGGTGATGTCGGGACACACTTATTTCGCTTCGCTGCCGAGCGGTGCCGGGGCCCTGAAGCCGGTGCTCGCCAATGAAAAGCAGATGATCGATCAGCTGTCCGATCGCGAGTTGAGCATTCTCGTGCAGCTGGCGCTGGGCAAACTGAACAAGGTGATTGCCACCGACATGCACCTGAGCCACAAGACCGTCAGTACCTATAAAACCCGCCTGATGGCCAAGCTCGCCGTGAAATCAGCGGTGCACTTGCGCGATTTCGCCAAGCGTAATCACTTGATCTGAGAAAAATGACGCATGAGCCACTGGCGCTGGATCCTGGTCTTGTTGTTGAGCGCCGTGCTGCCTTGTGGGGCCAGCGAGCCACCACAGGTGCTCGACGTATTGACCCGCACCCGCCTGGAAAATGTCCAGGTGCGGCTGGATGAACAGGATCGACAGTGGCTGCGCGAACACCCGGTGTTGTACATGGGTATTTCCGGTCCCGATTACCCGCCGTTCGAGATCACGCGCAACCATCAGGACCTGGAAGGACTGACCGCCGATTACGCCGATATGCTCGCGCAAGTGCTGGGCATAAGGATCGAAGTGCGGCGCTATGCCCGTCGCGATGTGCTGATAGACGCGCTCAAGCGCGGTGACGTGGATCTGCTGGGCACCTCCAACAACTTTGAAATTGCCGAGCCCGATCTGGTCTTGTCGCGCGCGTATGCCGAGGATCAGCCGATGCTGGCCACGCGGCTCGACGACACATTACCGTCGGACATGGCGGGCAAGCGCATTGCCATGGTCGAGGATTACCTGCCGCTAACAAGCGTGCAGGCGTTCTATCCCAAAGCCACGGTGCAACGCTATGCATCGGCCATGGACGCGCTCGGCGCCGTGGCGTTCGGTGCCGACGATGTTTACCTGGGCGACTACATCAGCGCCAATTACCTGATCAACACCAATTATCGCAACGACCTGCAACTGCTTGGGCCGTCAGGCCTGGACGCCAACCCGTTCGGCTTTGCATTACTGCGCCGCGACTCGAGCATGAAGCGCATTGTCGACAAGGCGCTGTTGGCGATTCCTATGGAACGCCGACTGATGATCGAGCAACGTTGGAGCGTCGGCCCTGCGGAAGTCAGCGCGCAGGCGCACGTGCAACTGAGTGTCGGGGAACAGCGCTGGCTGGATGAGCATCCGGTGATCCGGGTGGGGGCCATCGAGGATTTCGCACCCTTGACCTTCTTCGACGCCGACGGGCGTTTCCGGGGGCTCGCGGCGCAATTGCTGAGCCTGATCGGGCAGCGCAGCGGGCTGAAATTCGAGATCGTGCGTGGTCGCTCACTGGATCGGCAGATCGAGCAGCTCAAGGCCGGGGAACTCGATCTGTTGCCTGTGGTGACGCCCAGCCGCGAGCGCGAACTCGAGCTGCGCTTTACCCGCGCCTACCTGAACAATCCGTTTGTACTGGTCAGCGCGACGACGGCGCAGAGCCCACGCAGCCTTGATGATCTGACGGGCAAGCGTCTGGCGATTTATCGCGGACATCCGTTGCGTGATTTCCTGCTTGAGCGTGTCCCGCTCATCCGGCTGGTGGACACCCAGGGACCGGCCGAGGGCATGGCGCTGATCGCGAACGGTCAGGCGGATGCGACCATCAGTTCGTTGCTGGTCGCCCGCTACCTGATCGCCCGTCAGTACCGCGAGCGTCTGCACATCACCACCACCGTGGGCGATCAACCGGCCCGTATCGCTTTCGCCACGGCACCGCAGGCCGCGGCATTGCACACGATCATGAACAAGGCGCTGCTGAGCATTGCGCCGCAGGAAATGGACGAGTTGATCGAGCGCTGGAGCCACGACGTCGTACCGGAGGACAGTTACTGGCTGCGCCATCGGCGAGAAATCCTGCAGGGCTTCGCTGCTGCTGGCGGGTTGTTGTTGCTGGCGTTGGCCTGGATCGGCTTTCAGCGCTGGCAGATTCGCCAGCGCCAGCAATGGCTGCGGCAACTGCAGGAGGCCAAGCAGGCCGCCGATGATGCCAATCGGGCGAAAACCACGTTTCTGGCGACCATGAGCCATGAGATCCGCAAGCCGATGAATGCCCTGATCGGCATGCTCGAACTGGCCCTCAAGCGCGCCGACGAAGGCGTGACCGACCGACTGGCGATTCAGGTTGCGTCCGGTGCCGGCCAGCAGTTGCTGGCGCTGATCGGCGATATTCTCGACATTGCGCGCATCGAATCGGGGCATCTGTCACTGGCACCGGAGCGCGCCAATCTGCGCGATCTGGTGCTGTCGGTGTGTCGGGTGTTTGAAGGCCTGGCGCGCCAGAAGCACCTGCTGTGGCAGATCGAACTGGACCCCCACAGCGCGATTGACGTGCTGATCGACCCGACACGCTTCAAGCAAGTGTTGTCGAATCTGCTGAGTAACGCGATCAAGTTCACCGAGGCGGGCGCAGTCAGTCTGCGCCTGCAGGTCAGCGCGGTGACGGGCGAGCGGCTGGCCGTGAACCTGTCGATCGAGGACAGCGGTATCGGCATCAGCGCCGAAGACCGGCAGCGCTTGTTCAACCCGTTCGTGCAGGCGGGCAACAATCCCCATTCGGTGCGCAGCGGTTCCGGCCTCGGTCTGGTGATCAGCCGCAGCCTGTGCGAAATGATGGGCGGGACCTTGCAACTCGACAGCGCGCCGGGCCGTGGTACGCGGGTAGACATTCGTCTCGAATTGCCGCTGCTGGCACCCCTCGCGCAGGCAGAGGCTGCATCCGAGCCAACGCTCAGCGCCGCGTGCTCATTGAGCGTACTGGTGGTCGACGATCATCCGGTCAACCGTCTGTTGCTGTGTTGGCAACTGAGTGAACTCGGACACCGCACCGTCGACACCGAGGACGGCAGGCAGGCGCTGGACCTGTGGCGCGCGCAGTCATTCGATGTGCTGATTACCGACTGCAATATGCCACGGCTCGACGGCTATGAACTGACCCGGTTGATCCGTGAAGAAGAGGCCGTGTCCGGTCGGGTGCGCTGCCTGATTCTCGGGTTCACCGCCAATGCGCAAGTCGAGGAAAAGGCCCGTTGCCTGGCTGCCGGCATGGACGACTGCCTGTTCAAGCCGATTCGTCTGCATGACCTGGGGCAGGCCTTGTGCGGCGCCATCCAGCATGAAACCGAGGGGCCCGCCGCGCCAGCCCTGACGGAAATCGACTTGAGTGCGCTGGAGCAACTGGCGGGGGCGGATTCGTCGATGATCCAGCACTTGCGCGAAGAGGTACGGCGCAGCCTGCAGCGCGACCTGCACAGGCTCGATGAGCTGGGGCGCGGTGACCGGGGAGGGTTGCGGGAGCTGGCCCACCACATCAAGGGTGGCGCACAAATGGTCGGTGCGGCGCGGGTGGTGGCGGCGTGCGTCGAACTCGAGCAGGCGTGCCAGGACGCCGAGCCAGCCGCGCTGAACATGCCGACAACGGCGCTGCGCGAGGCGATGCTCAGCCTTGCGCAGCGCCTTCAGGCCTGATCGTTCAATCCCACTGCGGGGCGATGCCTTTCGGGCTGGTCAGGCGCTGGCCGCGCTCCAGCGTGGCGATCAGCGCCATGTCGGCGTCGCTCAGGGAGAGCGCGGTCGCGCCGAGGTTGCTTTGCAGGTTGGCGCGTTGAGTCGACGACGGAATCACCGCGTAGCCCGACTGCATGGCCCAGGCCAGGGTGACTTGCGCCGGGGTGGCTTGCAGGCGTGTGGCGATCTGCTGGATCACCGGGTCCTTGAGCACTTCGCCGTAGGCGAGGGTCATGTACGAGGTGATCTGGATGCCCTGGCTGCGGGCGAACTCGACCACTTTGCGGTTTTGCAGGTACGGGTGCAGCTCAATCTGGTTGGTGGCGATGTGATCGGCGCCGACTGCGGTGATCGCTTGTTGCATCAGGTCGATGGTGAAGTTGGAGACGCCGATCTGCCGGGTCAGGCCCAGACGCTTGGCTTCCAGCAGCGCTCCCATGAACTCGCCGACCGGCACCTGGTCTTGCGGCGATGGCCAGTGGATCAGCGTCAGGTCCAGGTAATCGGTTTGCAGCTTGTGCAGGCTTTCCTTGAGGCTCTCGATCAAGCGCTCCCCGGCGAAGTTGGCGATCCAGATCTTGCTGGTGATGAACAGCGTTTCGCGGGCGATGCCGCTGGCAGCGATGGCCTGACCGACCTCGGCTTCGTTCTCGTAGATCTGCGCGGTGTCGATGGCCCGGTAACCGAGTTCAAGCGCGGTGCTCACCGAATCGATGACCACCTGACCTTGCAGGCGAAACGTACCCAGACCAAAAGCGGGAACAGACATTGATGACTCCAGGGTTGCAGTGGGAATGGGCCGGAGTATCCGCGTCTGTTTCCTGGAGAAAAACCGTCGGTGGGGCAAAGCACTGTTGAGCAGAAGTCATGAATCTTGTAGGAGCTGCGGCACGCTGCGATCTTTTGATCTTGTTTTTCAGGAGCAAAAGATCGCAGCGTGCCGCAGCTCCTACAGGGGGGGATCGCTCGCGAAGGGCGTAGCACTGTTCTACATATGGAACACTAAAGCCGGTTTTTGCCGGCTAGTCCTCTGACCGTCATGGATTTAAGCTTAATCCATTGCGTCACCCACGTTTTTGGAGGCAACCATGAAAAACATCATCGGTATCTACACCAGCCCTCGCGGCCATTGGGTCGGCGATGGGTTCCCGGTTCGCACCCTGTTTTCCTACGACAACCTGGGAAAACATATCAGCCCGTTCCTGCTGCTCGATCACGCAGGACCTGCCGAATTCAGCCCGACCACCGAGCGCCGTGGCGTCGGCCAGCATCCGCATCGTGGTTTCGAAACCGTGACCATTGTCTACGACGGCGAAGTGCAACACCGGGATTCCACTGGCAGTGGCGGCACCATCGGCCCCGGCGACGTGCAGTGGATGACGGCGGCGTCCGGCATCCTGCACGAGGAGTTCCATTCGGATGCGTTCGCCAGAACCGGCGGCAAGCTGGAAATGGTGCAGTTGTGGGTCAACCTGCCGGCCAAGGACAAAATGGCCGCGCCCGGTTACCAGACGATTCTTGATGGCGACATCCCGAATATTGCGCTGAAGGATAATGCCGGCCACCTGCGCCTGATCGCCGGTGAGTTCGATGGCCAGAAAGGGCCGTCGCGGACGTTCACCCCGATCGACGTCTGGGACCTGCGGCTGAAGGCCGGAAAATTGCTGACGCTGGACCTGCACGAAGGTCGCAACACCGCCCTGGTGCTGTTGAAAGGTTCGGTCAGGATCAACGATGGGGACACTGCGCAGCAAGGGCAGTTGGTGCTGTTCGAACGCGACGGTCGCCAGTTGTCACTTGAGGCCAGCGAGGACGCGGTGGTGTTGCTGCTCAGCGGCGAGCCGATCGACGAACCGATCGTTGGCCACGGCCCGTTCGTGATGAACACCGAGCAGGAAATTCATCAGGCATTCGCCGACTTCCAGTCCGGGCGTTTTGGCCGGATGCACGGGTAAACCCAATGGGTTTAGGGGTGTTTCCGGGAACGGATTCATCCTGCCAGATCAATTGCTCCTACACTGAGCCAATCTGTGCGATCTTCTCGCGATTGGCCCGTGTCGGAGTGGTTTGATGTTGTCTTTCTTGACCGAACATCCGTTGTTTTGCGCGTTGATCCTGATCCTCCTCGATCTGGGCCTGTGGCGGCTGATCAGCTCCCGTGGCAGCGAGTGGAAGTTGTTGGTGCGGGTGCTGATATTCGGCCTGTTCAGCGCGGTGCTGTTCAACGAAGGCCTCAACCCCATGGAGCCGGCGCCGTGGGCCGACAACGTGCCGCTGCACCTGGCCGCGACCGGGTTGCAGATCGGCTGGTGGCTGTTCGGCGCGCGAACCCTGACCGTGCTGATCGGCGCGGTGATGATGCAGCGGGTCGGGCACACCGGGCGGCTGTTGCAGGATCTGCTCGGTGCGGTGATCTTCCTGATCGCGATCATTGCGGCGCTGGCTTACGTGCTGGATCTGCCGGTCAAAGGCGTGCTGGCGACCTCCGGGGCCTTGGCGATCATCGTGGGTCTGGCGTTGCAGAGCACCCTGAGCGACGTGTTTTCCGGGATCGTGCTCAACACCACCAAGCCGTATCAGATCGATGACTGGATCTCCATCGACGGCACCGAAGGCCGGGTCATCGACATCGACTGGCGCGCCACGCGCCTGCAAACCAGTCAGGGCAGCATGGCGGTGATTCCCAACTCGCTGGCGGCCAAGGCCAAGATCATCAACTTCAGCCGGCCGAGCAACATGTTCGGCGTGGCGGTCAGCGTGCAGGTCAGCCCGCATGCTCGCCCGAATACGGTGATCGATGCGCTGGAGCGGGCGATGCAGGGCTGCCGTCCGCTGCTGGACAATCCCTCACCGAGCGTGGCGCTGAAAAGCTCCAGCAGTGCCGGCGCGGAATATGAAATCAGCGGGTTCGTCTCGTCGATGGACGAGAAGCGTTCGGTGCGCAACCAACTGTTCGATCTGGCCTATCGGCACTTGCAGGCGTCCGGGGTCAATCTGTTGTCGAGTGTCGAACCGATTGTCTCCGGCAACCTCTCGCGGCCACGGGCGCTGCTCGACAGTTCGCCGATTTTCTCCACCCTGCGCCAGGAAGAGAAAGACACCTTCAGCCAGAACATGACCCTGCAGACCTTCCGGGCCGGCGAGACGATTCTGGACGCCGGGGAGGTCAGCGATCATTTGTTCATCATCGAATCAGGTGTGGTCAGCGTGACCCTGACCCGCCATGGCAGCCCGTTCGAATCCGGGCGCATGGGGCCGGGGGAGGTGATCGGCGAGGCCGGCATCCTGTCCGACTCGTCGGTGCCGGCGACCTTCGCGGCGAAAACCTTCTGCGCGCTGTACCGCATCGAGAAGACCTACCTGAAGCCGTGCCTGGATGCCCGCCACGACATCAACGAAGCGATGAAGGCCTTGCTCGATTACCGCCTGCACAAGGCCCAGACACTGACCCAGGACGTGCCGACCGTGGTGGCGAAAACCGGCTTCCTGCAGTGGTTGCGCAATCGCGTGTGACGGGGTGGTCTACTCGTCTTCCGGGAGATTGGCTATTTGTCCGGGGCCGTGGCGGGACTACCTTAGTCACACATTCACTGGCCCCGGAAATTCAACCATGAAAGCTCGTACCGATTTCTACACCGCTTCCCCAGACGCCCTGAAAGCGATGATCGCGCTGGAAACCGCAGTCTCGAAACTGCCGCTGGAAAAGACCCTGATCGAACTGGTCAAGCTGCGCGCTTCGCAGATCAACGGCTGCGCCTTTTGCATCGATATGCACACGGCTGACGCGATCAAGGGCGGCGAAACCCCACGCCGGCTGTTCGCGGTGACCGCATGGCGTGAAGCGCCGTTCTTCACCGAGCGTGAACGTGCTGCGCTGCTGTGGACCGAATCGCTGACCCAACTGAGCCTGACCCACGCCCCGGACGAAGACTACGACATCGTCGCCGCGCAGTTCACGCCCAAGGAAATGGTCGACCTGAGCGTGGCGATCAGCACCATCAACAGCTGGAACCGCCTGGCGGTGGGCTTCCGTAAAACCCCGCAGCTCTAAGCCGCAACACATATCCCTGTAGGAGCTGCCGAAGGCTGCGATCTTTTGATCTTGTTTCTAAAAAGCAAAATCAAAAGATCGCAGCCTTCGGCAGCTCCTACAGGGACGTGACATCAATGCGCATCCGCACTCGGCGCGGCCGGTGGTTGTACCTTGCGCATCAAGGGCACCATCGCCGTGGCGATGATGAAGCACAGCATGATCATCAAGAAGGTGTCGCCGTAGGTCTGGGTCTGCGCCTCGCGGTAGGTCAGCAGCCACAGTTGACGCAGGCCGGCGGTGATGCCGACGTCACCGCTCTGGCCCAGCGTCGCCAGGTTGCCGGTGACCTGTGTCAGCCACTGATTCATCGCCTCGTTGCTGCTGTTCAGATGCTCGGCCAACCGGGTGAAGTGCAGGTTGGTGCGGTCATTGAGAACGGTCGCGCACGCCGCAATGCCGATGGCCCCGCCGAGGTTGCGCATCAGGTTGAACAGGCCCGAGGCGTGTTTCAGCCGCGCCGGTGCCAACCCGCCCAGCGTCAGTGTCACCGCTGGCGGCACTGCCAACTGCTGGGCGATCCCGCGCAAAGCTTGCGGCAAAATCAACTGACCGGCACCCCAGTCGTGGGTGATCGGACTGAATTCCCACATTGACAGCGCAAACAGCCCCAGCCCGATCATCATGATCCAGCGCAGATCCATGCGATTGGCGAGAAAGGCATACAGCGGAATCGCCATGATCTGGAACACCCCGGTGGAAAAAACCGCCAGGCCAATGTCCAGCGCGCTGTAACCGCGCACCCGCCCGAGAAACAGCGGGGTCAGGTAAATCGTCGCGAACAGGCCGATGCCGGTGACGAAGGAAAAGAAGCAGCCGAGGGCGAAGTTGCGGTCCTTGAGCGCGCGCAGATCGACGATCGGATTGGCCACGTGCAACGTGCGTCCGATAAAGGCCAGACCGGCCAGAGCGCTGATCCATGCCGTGGTCAGAATCGTTTGATCGCTGAACCAGTTCCAGCGCGGGCCTTCTTCGAGGGTGTATTCCAGGCAGCCAAGAAACAGCGCGAGAAACACCATGCTCAAATAGTCCGCGCCCTTGAGCAGCGACAGTTCCGGCTGGTCGATCTTCACCAGCATCGGCACCGCCACCGCGACGAAAATCCCCGGCAACAGGTTGATGTAGAACAGCCAGTGCCACGAGGAAATATCGGTGATCCAGCCGCCGATCACCGGCCCCAATGTCGGTGCCAGTGACGCCACGGCACCGATGGTTGCCGCGGCAATCACCCGTTGTTTGCCGGTGAAGAAAAAGAACGCCGTGGTGAACACCAGCGGGATCATCGAACCGCCGAGAAAGCCCTGCAGCGCACGAAAGGCGATCATGCTCTGAATGTTCCACGCCACCCCGCACAGCAGGCTGGCCAGGGTGAAGCCGACCGCCGAGGCGCAGAACAGCCAGCGCGTGGAGAACACCCGCGACAGCCAGCCCGACAGCGGGATCACGATGATTTCGGCGATCAGGTAACTGGTCTGCACCCACGCGGTTTCGTCGGTGCCGGCCGAGAGTCCGCCGCCGATGTCCCGCAGCGACGCCGAAACGATCTGGATGTCCAACAGCGCGATGAACATGCCGATGCACATCGTGGCGAAGGCGAACACCTTGGTCGCGGTGGCCATGTCGGCGGCGTTGAACGGTTGCGCCGGGGCGGCGAGGGCAGTGCTCATGGTGCGACGGCCACGGCGCGGGTTTCAGCGGGCGCGCGGGTGTCGACTTCGGCGGTCACCGACAACCCTGGCCGCAGATGACCGAGCACACCGTCGGCCGGGTCGAGCAGGATCCGCACCGGCACCCGCTGGACGATTTTGGTGAAGTTGCCGGTGGCGTTCTCCGGCGGCAGCACGCTGAATTGCGAACCGGTGGCGGGGGCGAGGCTGTCGAGGCGGCCGTGGAATTCCTGGCCGGAGAGCACGTCGGCACGGATGCTGACCCGTTGTCCGGGACGCATTCTGGCGAGCTGGTCTTCCTTGAAATTGGCATCGACCCACAGGCCGCTGGCCGGCACCACCGACAACTGCTGCGAACCGGCCTGGGCATAGGCGCCGACCCGCGCGCGGCGATTGCCGATCACGCCATCGACCGGTGCGCGCAGTTCGGTATAGCCGAGGTTCAACTGCGCCAGATCACGCTCGGCCCGGGCTTGTTGCAGGGCGGCGCGGGCCTGTTGTTTCTGGGTGTCGATCACCGCCAGTTGGCGCTGGGCGGCGAGCAGTTCGGCCTGGGCGCGGGCACTCAGGGCCTGGGCAGTCTTGAAGGTGGCGTCGGCACGCTGGGCGCTTTCCACTGAGACGGCATTGGTGCTCACCAGGCGTTTGTAGCGCGCGTTATCGTCTCGCGAGCGGGCCGTTTCGGCACCCGCCGCATCGATGCCGGCACGGGCCTGACCGATCACCGCTTGCTGCAATTGTTCGGTGGCGTCGAGGTTGGCCAGCAACGCTAGTTCGGCGGCGACTGCGCCTTCGGCTTTGGCGAGGTTGGCGCGGTAGTCGCGCGCGTCGAGGCGGATCAGCACATCACCGGCCTTGACTGACTGGTTGTCACTGACCAGCACTTCTTCGATGTAGCCGGCGACCTTCGGCCCGATCACCGTGACGTCGCCACCGATGTAGGCATCGTCGGTCTCCTCCAGAAAACGCCCGGTGCCCCACCAGTGAGCGGCGTACACCCCGACAGCCACCATGGCAATCAGGCCGACGCCGGGCAGCAACAGGCGTTTGCGCAGTGGGGGCCTGGCGGAAGGGACCGCAGCAGACAGGTCGGGCTCAAGGGTGGGCATGCTGGTCATGGCGTAATACCTGCGAAGCGAGAAGTTATTACGGCTGTAATATGACGTGAGTAATATTTTGTGGCAATTGAATTTTCACGCCGGTCGTCAGTTGCCTGCCGAGGCTCAGGGTTTGGAGCGGTTGCGCTTGCTGAAGGGCGCCAGTAATTCGAGCCAGGTATCCGAAAACTCAATGAATGCCCTCGGGGAAACCCTGAGACCACGGTGTTGAACGCAGCAAAATCAAATGTTTAAGAAATGTAAGCGCTGTAGGAAGCGTCTTGCATTTGTGTGGGAAGGCTCTGACTATCACTCGCATTGATGGGGTGGCATTACGCCATTTTATGATTGCAAGGATGTTGCGTGCCGTATTCGCTTCGCGCTGTTTCTCGTCGTCGTTCCACGCGTTGCCCGCTGTTGTCGGCCTTTGTGTTGAGTGTGTGTGCCTCCTCGATTCAAGCGGCTGACCCTGTTGCGCCGGGCCAGGAAGCGCTGCGCCAGCAACAACAGCAACAGCGCGATCTGCAACAACTGCAGATGGAGCAACGCAAGCGCCAACTGGAGCGCGGTGCGTTCGGCCCGGCGCCCGCCACCCCGGCAATCCCGCAAACTGTCGCCCCCGATGAACGCTGCTGGCCGCTAAGTGGCACACGCATCGGCGGCGTCACGTTGATCGACAGCGCCAAACTCAACGCCCGAATCAAACCGCTGCTGGCGCCCTGCATGGGCGTCGGCCAGATCAACCATCTGCTGGCGACCATCACCGCCGCCTATGTCGAGCAGGGCTACATCGCCAGCCGCCCGTACCTGTTGAGCGCGCCAGCGGCGGGGCAGTCGCTGGACATCATGATCGACGAGGGCTACATCGAGTCCATCGAACTGGCCGACCAGAGCCTGCCGGTGTCGTTGGGCGGTGCGTTCCCGCATATGCTCGGCCAGCCGTTGAACCTGCGCGATCTGGAGCAGGGCCTGGATCAGTTGAACCGCTTGCGTTCGATTGACCTGACCGCCGACATCGCCCCCGGCAGCCAGCCCGGCGCGTCGCGGATCATCCTGCGCTCGCGCACGGCCGGACAGTCGCGTTGGGCCTTGGGGCTGGGCATCGACAACCTCGGCAGCGCCAGCACCGGGCGTGATCGCAACAGCGTCAGCCTGAGCTTTGACAGCCCGCTGCAACTCAACGATCTGCTGAGCCTCAGCGCCAGCGACACGTTGAATCAGGGAGACCGCTACAACCGCAACGCCAGCCTGTATTACGCGATTCCCTACGGCTACTGGACCTACAGCGTGTTCGCCAGCCACGCCGAATACCGCGCGCCGTTCAAACTGCCCAGCGTGACTTTCCACAGCACCGGCATCACCGATCAACTGAGCCTGCGCGCCGACCGCGTGCTGTGGCGCGACCAGAGCCGCCAGCTCAGCGCCAACCTGCAACTGGCGCACAAGGACGTCGACAGCTATCTGGAAAACGCCCGGCTGGGCATTCAGAGCCCGACCCTGACCGTGGCCGAAGCCGGACTCAATCTGTTCTGGCTCGACCGTGCGGTGTGGAACCTCGATGTCACTTATTCGCAAGGCTTGCGCTGGCTGGGCGCCGATGACGACGCCAATCACGCGGTCAACAACCTGCCCAAGGCGCAGTTTCGCAAGTACCGCGCCGGCCTCAGCCAATGGCGCAACGGCCAGTTCGGCGCGCAAGCGTGGCAGTGGCAGAGCCAGCTCAATCTGCAATACAGCCCTGACCCGTTGCCGGCCATCGAACAGTTGCTCGGCACCGACGATTCGGCGGTGCGCGGCTATCGGGTCAGCAGCGCCTCCGGCGCCAGCGGCGCGATCTGGCGCAACACCCTGCGCCTGCCGTTGCGCACCGATTGGCCAGTGCAGATCACCCCGCGCGTGGCCCTCGACAACGGCTGGCTCAAGGCCGACCACGGTGCGCAAGGTCAACGCCTGAGTGGCGCCAGCGTCGGCTTGAACCTGGGCTGGAAGAACCTGCAAGTGGACGTCGATTACCAGCGCGCCCTCAACACCCCCAACGGTTTGCAGCACGAGCCAGAGACCTGGCTGATGCGCGTGGGGTTGCAGATATGAGCACCAACGAGACTCATCAAGCAGTGAACACACAGCCGTCGGATCTGAGCGCGACAGCCACGGCCAAGACTAAATCGCGCGCCGTGATGCCGTTCTTACATGGAGACGTTTTTATGCCAGCACATACCTTTGCATTCCATCTTTCTCCTCGGGGAAAATTGCGCTGGGCGATCGCCAGCCTGTTCTTCGCCGTGCACCTGCCCAGCGCCCTCGCCGGCGGTGTGGTGGTCGCGCCTGGCCCCGGCGGCACCGCGCAATTGCAGACCCAGGGCGGCGTGCCCATCGTCAATATCGTCGCGCCCAACGGCTCCGGCCTGTCGCACAACCAGTTCCTCGACTACAACGTCGACCGTCAGGGCCTGGTGCTGAACAACGCCTTGCAGGCCGGGCAATCGCAGCTCGCCGGGCAACTGGCGGCCAACCCGCAACTGCAGGGGCAGGCGGCCAGCGTGATCCTCAACGAGGTGATCAGCCGCAACCCGTCGGCCATCAACGGCGCCCAGGAAATCTTCGGTCGCGCCGCCGATTACGTGCTGGCCAACCCCAACGGCATTTCGGTGAACGGTGGCAGTTTCATCAACACGCCGAACGCCAATCTGGTGGTCGGTCGTCCGGAATTGAACGACGGCAAACTTCAGGCATTGAACACCCGCGACGCCAGCGGCCAGTTGCAGATTCACAGCGGCGGCCTGCGCAACGGCGAGGGCTCGGTCAACCTGATCGCCCCGCGTATCGACAGCCAAGGGCGCATCGACGCCCGCGATCAACTGAACCTCACGGTCGGGCGCAACCAGGTGGATTACGCCAGCGGTCAGGTGAAAACCGTGGATCCATCGGGTAGCACCCATGACCAACGCATCGACGCCAGCCTGTTCGGCGCGATGCAGGCCGGGCGCATCAACATCGTCAGCACCGCCGAAGGCGCGGGCGTGCGTGTGGGAGCGGTGCAAGTGGCCGGGCGTGACGGCGTGCAGATTCGTTCGGCCGGCGACCTCAGTGTCAGCGGCGAAGCGATCCCCAACAGCCTGGACGTGACTCGAGCCGGTATCCGCAGCAGCCAGGGCGATGTCGGCCTGCACAGCGGCAAGGACCTGACGCTGGCCGCTGCCGATGTCAGTGGTCGTGATGTCAGCGTCGACGCCAAGCGCAACCTGACCCTGAGCACCGTGGAAAGCCGCAAGCTCCAGGAGAAGCGCGAAAACTGGAGCAACAGCACCATCGGCATCACCTGGGAAACCTACGACCGTACCCAGACCGACAGTGAAACTCGCCAGCACGGCAGCCAGATCGTCGCCAGCCGCGGCGCCAGGCTGACCTCCGGCAAAGACACCGAACTCAAAGCGGCCAAGGTCGAAGCGGCGAAGCAACTCGATGTGCAGAGCAGCGGCGATCTGCGCCTGACCGCCGCCACTGAAAGCCACACCCAGAGCGATCAGGGCAACCACCGCAAGCACCTGTGGAAGGCCGACTGGAACAGCAGCAGCGAAGAGCAGCGCAGTGTCGGCAGCCAGCTCAAGGGCGGCAATATCGCCCTGCAAACCGCCGCATTGTTGCGCGCCGAAGGCGCCGAGCTGAACAGCACCGGCGACGTGAAACTGGCGGGCAAACAGGTGGACGTGACCACGGCCACGCGCACCAGCCGCAGCAATAACAACAGTTACTCCGGCGACCTGGTCGGCGGTGGTTTCTTCGGCAAGACCGGTGACGCCGACAAGGGCCAGACCCAGCATCAGGGCAGCAAAATCAATGCGGCCGGCAAACTGATCGTCAAGGCTGACGACGTGCGCATCAGCGGCAGCCAGGTCCGTGGCGGCACCGAGGCCAGCTTGATCAGCGACCAGGGTTCGCTGGTGATCGACGGCGTGCAGGACACTTCGCACAGCAACAACCACGACAAGGACAGCAAGTTCTTCGGCATCACCAAAGACGAGTCACGGCAGAACGCCAAGGACAGCACCACGGTGCGCAGCGAGCTGGTTTCCGACAGCAACCTCAAGCTCAAGAGTGCCAAGGACATCGACGTTGCCGGTTCCACAGTCAAAGCCGGCGGTGCGCTGACGGCGGACGCCGCGGGGGATGTGAACGTGCATGCCACGCAGAACACCCACGACAGCCGCTCGACCAGCGAAACCCGTGGTTTCGACGCCTACGCCAAAGAGCAGACGCCGGAGCAATACCGCGCCGGCGTGCATTACGAAGACAAGCAGCAGACCGTCACGAGCAACGACGTCACCCAGCAAGGCTCGAGCCTCCGCGGCGCCAGCGTGCAGGTGAAGGCCGGCGGCGATCTGACGATCAAGGGCGGTGAGGTCAAATCCACGGCGGGCGACACCACGCTGAGCGGCAAGAATGTGTCGTTGCTGGCCGAACAGGACAGCCACACAACGACCACCGACACCTCCAGCACCGGCGGCGGCTTCTACTACACCGGTGGCCTCGACCGCGCCGGCAGTGGCGTCGATTTTGCCCACAGCACCGCGCAAGACAGCAGCAGCAAAACCACCGCACAAACCACAGGCGTGCAGAGCAGCGGCGGCCTGACGATCAACGCCGACAAGCTGGTGACCGAAGGCGCACAGGTCAAGGCCGGCAATGGTCTGAACGTTGCGGCCAACGAAATCGATAACCGCGCGGCCAGCAACACCGAAAGCAGCAGCCACAGCCAGAGCAACTGGTCGGCGGACATCGGTGCCAACGTCGAGTACAAGGACATCGCCCGCCCGATTGCCGGTGCGGTCAAGGATGTGCTCAACGGCAAGGTGCCGGACAAGGAAGCCTTGAGCAATCTCGGCCAGCCAAACGTCGGCCTCGACGTGGCGATCGGTCACGGCAGCGCCGACAAGACCGAGCAGAGCAGCAACGCCGTGGTCAGCCGTTTCGACGGGGGCAGTGTCGATTTAAAAACCGCCGGCAACCTGCACGACCAGGGCACCCAGTACAACGCCAGCAACGGCAAGGTCAACATCAGCGCAGACACACTGGTAGCCGACGCCGCGAGCAACACCCACAGCAGCACCGAACACTCGGTGGACGCCAAGGTCGACGTGCGGGTCTACACCAAGACCGGCGAAGACGTGAACGTCGCCGGCAGCGGCGCGGGCGGCAACAGCTTCGCCGGCAAGGACAGCAGCACGGCGCTGGTCGGCGGCTATGCCGGTAATCAGGGCGTGAACATCAACGTCGGCGGTGATGCGCAGTTCGCCGGCAGCCGTTTCGACGGCGGGCAGGGCGCTGTGAGCATCAAGACCGGTGGCGATCTGGCGCTGAATCAGGCCAACGACCGCCAGAGCAGCAGCGACTCCAGCCTGCGCGGCAACGGCTCGCTGACGGTCGGCACCTTGCCGGGCACCGATGGCACTAACGTCGACCTCGGTGCCGGGTTCCAGCTCGACCACACCGGCAAGCAAACCACTGACACTCAGGCTCACGTCGCGAGCATCAGCGGTACCGGTCCGGTGCAGTTGAGCAGCGGCGGCAACCAGGTCCAGCAAGGCACGCAGATCGACAGCGCGGGCGCCATCGATCTGCACGCGGACGGCAAGCTCGACCTGCAAGCGGCCACCGATACGCACACCGCAACCGGCGGCAATCTCGGCGGCGGTTTGAAGGGCGGCGGCAGCAAATCCACCAGCGAGAAGAGTCGCGATCAGGGCGGTAATCTGAGCGGCAACTTCAACATCGGCGGGGTCAACGAACACTCGCAAACCCTGGTCGGTGGTCAGCTCAATAGCCAGAGCGGTGTGGCGTTGAGCGGTGACGCGGTGCACCTGCAAGGCACGCAAGTCGGCGCGCCGAGCGTCAATATCGATGCGCAGAAGGGCGGTTTCGTTCAGGAGTCGGCGCAGTCCACCGAGCGTCGCAACAACTGGAATGTCGCGCTGAATGCCGGCGGCAACCTGAGCAGCAAGACCCCGACCGCCGCCGATGAAAAGGCCAGCAGCGACCACGGTTTCAACGCCGGGGCCAAGGTCGGCGTCGATTACCTGCAAGCCACCACCCAGCAGAACAGCCAGGTCAAGGCTGACAGCGTGGTGCTCAACAGTGCCGGTGATGCACAGCTGTCGGGTGCGCGGATCGACGCCAACACGGTCAGCGGCAAGGTCGCCGGTGATCTGACCGTCGATAGCCGTCAGGACTCGAAGACGCAAGCCAAGGTCGATGTCGATCTGGGCCTGACCGCGAAGAAGAATCCACCGAGCGACAAGGAAAAACTCGCCGGCACCGACTACAAGCCGACACTGAAAGCGCAGGGCGAATACACCCACAAGGACAGCGTGGCCCAGGCCTCCGGCATCAGTGGCAGCCAGGGCGTGAACCTCGCGGTGGGCGGCGCGACACAGTTGACCGGCGCGCGGATTTCGGCGAGTGAGGGGAAAGTGGATCTGGGCGGTTCGAAGGTCGATAGCAGCGATCTGTTCAACCGTGGCTACGGGGTGAAAGCCGGGCTGGACCTGCCGCAGAAAACCGAGGAGAACGCACCGAAGGTGTCTTTCGATAACGGCAATCTGAAAGTGGGTCCGGTGACCCTGAGCGGCAACCTCGACAGCCAGGCCCTGCAGGCCGGGATTGACGAAAAAGGCTGAGCAGCACCGCAATAACAACGGTGGGAGCGAGCCTGCTCGCGAAGGGGTCAATTCAGTCAGCTAATGGGTCGACTGAATCAGCGCTTTCGCGAGCAGGCTCGCTCCCACATGTTTTATTTCGACCAGACTCTTGAGGTCAGTTCGAAGCCTTCGCCTTGCCGGCACTCATCAGTACGACCACCGCCAGCAGCGCGGACAGGATCGAGCCCAGCAACACGCCAACCTTTACCGAATCAACCAGGTGCGGTGCGCCCGGGAACGCCAGTGCGCCAATGAACAGGCTCATGGTGAAGCCGATCCCGCAGAGCAGGGCGACGCCATACAGTTGCAGCCAGCTCGCGCTTTGCGGCAGTTGCGCCAGACCACTGCGAATCGCCAGTGCACCGAGGCCGAGGATGCCGATCTGCTTGCCGAACAACAGGCCCAGCGCGACGCCCAGCGGCACCGGCTCGAGCAGGTTGCTCGGGGAAATGCCGGCCAGCGACACGCCCGCGTTGGCGAAGCCGAAAATCGGCACCACGGCGAACGCCACCCACGGATGCATTTTTTCTTCGAGGTACAGCAGCGGCGAGTTGTGCTCGTCCTCCGGGTTACCCAGCGGGATGCACAGCGCCAGAATCACCCCGGCGAGGGTCGCGTGGATCCCCGATTGCAGCATGAAGAACCACAGGAAGGCGCCGGCGATCAGGTATGGCCAAAGCTTTCTGACCCCGCAGCGATTGAGGATCACCAGCAACGCAATCACTGCCAGTGACGCCAGCAGCATGCTCACCGACAGGCCACTGGTGTAGAAAATCGCGATGATCACCACCGCACCCAGATCATCCAGAATGGCCAGGGCCGAAAGGAAGATTTTCAGCGAGACGGGGACGCGCTTACCCAGTAGCGACAGCACGCCCAGGGCGAAGGCAATATCGGTGGCGGCGGGAATTGCCCAGCCGCTAAGGGTCTGTGGATTGCTCCAGTTGATCGCGACATAGATCAGCGCCGGCACCAGCATCCCGCCCAAAGCGGCGAAGCCCGGCAGCGCGCGCTGGCCCCAAGTCGACAACTGCCCGGCGAGCATTTCGCGTTTGATTTCCAGGCCCACCAGCATGAAGAAGATCGCCATCAGGCCATCGTTCACCCAATGCTCGATCGACAAGCCGGCGATCTTGATGTGCAGCGTCGAGAAGTACGTGGCGGCCCACGGCGAGTTGGCGATCAACAGCGCGGCAAGGGCAGCGGCCATCAGGATCAGGCCACCGGCAGATTCGGCGGCGAAGAAACGAGAGAGAAACGCCATCGCAGACGGCGAGCCCTGGCGGGCAGGGGCAGCATGCAGGCGTGACGGATCGTGGCTCATAGGCACGGCAACTCCGCGCGGCGGCCCGACCTGCGCTGAATTAAACCTGCCCTGCCGCGTTGTTGCGGTGGCACCCGGGCGGCATTTTACACAATAGGCGGGGGCTTGGGGGGAACGCGGGCGCAGTTTCGGCGCGGCCTCCAAGGAATGAATGGCCGGGCTTCGGTCCGCAGGTGTCGAACCTGAAGCTCGGCGCCGGGGTGAAAAACGTCTTCGACAAGCAGTATTTCACCGGTTCCAGCGACAAAAATCCGGGGATGTATGGCGGTGCGCCGCGGACATTCTTTGTCCAGGCCAGCCTGGATTTCTGATAACCCGGGACCCTGTGGCGAGGGAGCTTGCTCCCGCTGGACTGCGCAGCAGGCCCGATTTTTGTGTGCGCTTCGCAATCCGGCGGGAGCAAGCTCCCTCGCCACAATGATGGTGTTCAGACTTTGAGTGTTTTGCCGCCAATCGCCACGGCCACCAACAGCACCGCCATCAACCCGAAAGCAAAACTCAGACTGCTGGCGTGGGCGACAAAGCCGATCACCGCCGGCCCCGCCAGAATTCCCGCATAACCCAACGTGGTGATCGCCGGCACCGCGATGCTTTCCGGCATCACCGTCTGCTTGCCCACGGCGGTGTACAGCACCGGCACGATGTTCGAACAGCCGGCGCCGACCAGCGCATAACCCAGCAACGCCGCTTCCCAGCTCGGGGCGAAGGTCGCGAGAAACAGGCCAGCCGCCGCCAACAGGCCGCCGAACAGGATGATTCGCGTGGCACCGACACTGCGCACGATCCGGTCACCCATCAGGCGTCCGGCCGTCATGGTCAGGGCAAATGCGGCGTAACCCAACCCTGCGTACGCCGTGTCGATTCCGCGCTCCTGGGCGAGGAACACCGCGCTCCAGTCCAGCGCCGCGCCTTCGGTGAGGAACACGATGAAGCACATGCCGCCGATGAACAGCACGATGCCGTGGGGAATGGCAAATGCCGGGCCGGAGCTTTCACTGCCGTAGGGCAGCATGTGCGGCACGCACTTGAACAGCGCGCCGATCAATACCGCCACCACCACCAGCATTGCCGCCAGCGGCGTCAGGCCGAGGCCGAGCAGGGCGCTGACACCGGCCGCGCCGACAATCCCGCCGAGGCTGAACAGGCCATGAAAGCCGGACATCATGTTCTTGCCGCTGGCCCGTTCGACGATCACCGCTTGCAGGTTGACGGTCGAGTCCACGGTGCCCAAACCGGCGCCGAACATGAACAGCGTGGCGATCAGCGCCGGAATCGACGACACCGTCGCCAGCAACGGCAGCGCCGCGCAAATCAGCAGGGTGCCGCCGGTGGCCACTTTGCGGCAGCCGAAGCGCGTAGCGAGAATCCCCGCCAGCGGCATCGCCAGAATCGAACCGACCCCCAGGCATAACAACAGCAGGCCAAGCGTCCCTTCATCCAGCCCGGCCCGGGCCTTGGCGTACGGCACCAGCGGCGCCCACGCGGCAATGCCGAGGCCGGCGATGAAAAATGCGATGCGCGTCGACATCTGTTGCAGGCGTCCGGGGACGAAGGTGTCTTGGGGGTTGAGGCTGGTCATATCGATCCTTGGCAAAAAACATCGCGTCCCCCGAATGACCGTGATCGCGCGTCGAGGTTCGATCGCAGGTTCCGGGGGAGTGCAGCCGACATCCTAACCCGTAGGCGTTCGCCCGCTCGCGAAAACGGTGATTCGGGCAATGAATATGGCGACGGATTTACCGCCTTCGCGAGCAGGCTCGCTCCCACAGGGATCTGCGCATGACAGCAGATTTGTGAGCGCCCGCTATTTAATGTGGGAGCGAGCCTGCTCGCGAAAACGGTGGTTCAGGCGACATTTTTTAACCTGACACTGCGCTCTCGCGAGCAGGCTCACTCCTAAAGGGGATCGCGGTTTACAGTGATGGCTTCGACAAGGTGAGTGAGGCCGGTGATGACGCAGTTCTATGACGCGCGGGGTAATATTTATGGAGTGATTTCACCTGAGGCACTTCGCGCGGCGGGGATCGATTTGCCAATCAATGCCGCGCAGTGTGCGTTGTCGAGACAGGCGTGGAGCCAGGCAGCCATTGCCCTGTGTTGCGACTGGCCTGAGGGGCAGCGTCCAGAGCAGAGCAAATCCCACCGCAGCGACGGCCTGCTGATCGGCCCTTTTCAGTCTGCGCCACCGTTCGATGTACTCATCGTCAATACCGACGGCACCCTGGCTGAACGCAGCGGCAACGGCCTGACGATCTTTTCCCAATCCTTGCTGGAGCAGGGGCTGATGCCGGCGGAGGGGGCATTGCTGCGAGTGCATCACGACAAGGGTGACGCCGTGGAAACTTCGGTGAAACCGGCTGAAGTCGAAGCGGTGAAGGGTTTCTGGCTGGACCTCGGTCAACCGGGCTTCGGGCCTTCTGCAGTGAGTGCGCAGCAGGTTGAAAAACGCGTGTTCAACGGGAAGGACGTCAACCACGTAGGGCCACTGGCTCAGCTCAACCCGGCGTGGCAACACAGTCAGTTCGTGCGCATCGGCAATCCGCATTGCGTGACGTTGCTGACCGACGTCGCCGATCTGCCGAGCAACTCACAAATGCGCGAGTCGCCATGGGCCGAGGACCTGACCCGGATTGCTTATGCGATGCCCGCCGGCGCCGGTCAACCGTGTCCGGCGGGCGTCAATCTGCAATGGGCTGCGCGTCAATCAGCGCAATGCATCGTCGCCCGGGTGTTCGAGCGCGGGGAAGGGCCGACGGCGTCTTCCGGCACCAGTGCCAGTGCGGTGGCCTGTGCGGCGTGGGCGGTGGGCTGGGTGGCGAGCGGTGAAGTGCAGGTGGTGATGCCGGGCGGCACGGCGCCGGTGTTGCTCGAAGAAGAGCGCGGCGCGTTGGTGCGGGTCAGGCTGTTCGGTACGGCGCGATTGATGGGTTGAAACGGTAATCGCTTTCGCGAGCAGGCTCGCTCCCACAGGGGGCATGCTGTGCAACGGGGGACCGCGAGCAGGCTCAGTCTTGCAGGGCAACGCCTACCAAGGTGGGAGCGAGCCTGCTCGCGAAGGGGCCAGTCGAATCAGCTCACATCTGTACTGAACTCCACCACCGGCATCTGCCGCTTCATCAGCACCTTGCCGCCGCGAATCGAATACAGCGGCAGACCCTGGCTGCGGATCACTTCGTAATCGCTGTCCGCCGACAGAATCAGCAGGTTGGCCGGGCGGCCCGGCTCCAGGCCATAGCGCTCGCCCAGGTGCATGGCCCTGGCGCTGTTGTCGGTGACCAGGTCGAGTGCATTCTGCAGGTTGCGGTAACCGAGCATGTGGCAGATGTGCAGCCCGGCCTCCAGCACGCGCAGGATGTTGCCGTTGCCCAGCGGATACCACGGATCGACGATGGAATCCTGGCCGAAGCACACGTTCATTCCGGCTTCGAGCAGCTCGTTGACCCGGGTCACGCCACGGCGTTTGGGGAAGTTGTCGAAGCGCCCCTGCAGGTGGATGCTTTCGGTCGGGCAGGAGACAAAACTGATCCCGGAATGCCCGAGCAGGCGGAACAGCTTGGCGCAGTAGGCGTTGTCGTAAGAGCCCATCGCCGTGGTGTGGCTGGCGGTGACCCGTGCGCCCATGTCGCGGCTGCGCGCTTCTTCGGCGAGCACTTCTAGGAAGCGCGAATGCGGGTCGTCGGTTTCGTCACAGTGCACGTCCACCAGGCAACCGGTGCGTTCGGCCAGGTCCATCAGAAACTTCACCGAACTCACGCCCTGATCGCGGGTGTACTCGAAATGCGGAATGCCGCCGACCACATCGGCGCCCATGCGAATCGCTTCTTCCATCAGCTCGCGACCGTTGCGGAACGACTCGATGCCTTCCTGCGGGAACGCGACGATTTGCAGGTCGATCAGGTGCCGGCTCTGTTCGCGCACTTCGAGCATCGCCTTGAGCGCAGTGAGCTGCGGGTCGGTGACGTCGACGTGGGTGCGCACGTGCTGGATGCCATGGGCGGCCAGTGCCTGAATGGTTTTTTTGGCGCGGGTCCTGGTGTCTTCTTCGGTGATGGTGACCTTGCGCTCGCCCCAGCATTCGATGCCCTCGAACAGCGTGCCGCTCATGTTCCAGCGCGGCTCGCCGGCGGTGAGGGTGGCGTCGAGGTGGATGTGCGGTTCGACGAAGGGCGGCACCACCAGATTGCCGCCGGCATCGAGGTCGCCGGGGTGGAGGGACGGGGCTTCGGTCTGGCGGCCGATGCTGCGGATCAGGCCGTCTTCCAGGTGCAGTTCGTGTAAACCTTCCTGGTTGCGCAGTCGCGCGTTGATGATGTGCATCAGGCGAATCCTTCTTATAGGTCGTGTAGTGGCACGGTGGCGCGGCGGGCGCCGAGCAGGCCGGTGACGATGACATACGTTAGCGCGGCGGCGGCAATCCCTACCAGCGGCGCGACCCACGGCGAGTGGAACGCAGCGAGCGTGCCGACCGCGTAAGCCCCCAGTCCCGGCCAGTTGAACGCTGGCAGCCGCGCGTCGGCAAGACGCGGATAGCGCCCGCGCCAGCGGAAGAAAAAGTCAGCCATGATCACCCCGCCAATCGGCGGAATCACCGTGCCCAGCAGAATCAGGTACGGCACCAGCATGTCGTACATGCCCAGCAGGGCGAGCAGGGTGCCGATCACCGCGCCCGCCAGGGTCACGGTCTTGCGCCGCCCGGTGCGCAGCAGGTTGCAGCCGGCGACGGCGAAGTTGTAGATGGTGTTGTCCTGGGTGCTCCAGATATTCAGCAACAGCATCGCCATCGCGGCCATGGCGAAGCCTTGCAGCAGCAACACTTCCACCACGTCCGGCTGCTGATAGACGATCGCACCGTAGGCGCCGATCAGCACCATCAGGCCATTGCCGACGAAGAAGCCGATCAGGCTGGCCAGCACCGCCACCCGCGCCGAACGCGAGAAGCGTGTCCAGTTGGTGGCCTGGGTCGCGCCGCTGACGAAGGTGCCGAACACCAGAGTGATGGCGGTCGACCAGTCCAGTGATCCTGTCGGCACCACGCTGAGCAACCCTTCGAGGCCGCCGACTTTCACCGTGGCGACCCACATCGACAGCATCAGCAGCAACATCATCGCCGGCACCGCGATGTACGACAGGATCTCCAGGCCGCGATAACCGACGTACGCCGTGGCGCAGAACACCAGGCCGAACAGCACCATCAAACCGAGCACGGTGCCCTCATCGAGATCGAAGTATTTGCCGAGCACCACCGCGGCGGTCGCGGTACCCCAGGCGTACCAGCCGATCTGGGTGAAACCGAGGATCAGGTCGCTGAGTTTGCTGCCGACCTCACCGAAGCAGAATCGCCCCATCAGCACCGAATTGAGCCCGCTCTTGAAGGCGATATAACCCAGCCCCGCCGCATACAGACCGAGCAGCAGATTACCGACGATGATCACCGCCATCATCTCGCCGAAACTGAAGGCCACACCGAGCTTGCCGCCGGCAAACATGGTCGCGGTGAAAAACGTGAAACCGAGCAACACCATGGCGGTCGAGGCCAGGCCTTTGCGCGCGTGCATCGGGACTTCGCTGAGGGGGTAGTCGTTGCCGGGATCGTTCTGCGTCATGAGGCGTTCCTTGCTGAAGGGGAGGACGCGGGGGCGGTTGCAGTGGTCGTGCCAAATGCCGGTTATGGGGACTATGTATAGACGAGTTGTCAGCGATGGCTCGAAAGCGGTGCATCGGAATGCATCCAAGCCCCATATGGGAGCCCAAAAAGTCGGGCATAAAAAAACAGCCGCAAAGGCTGTTCTTTATTTTCCTGACCAAACACCATTTCCTGTAGGAGCTGCCGCAGGCTGCGATCTTTTGATTTTGATCTTAAAAAGCAAGATCAAAAGATCGCAGCCTTCGGCAGCTCCTACAAGGGAATTGGTGCTGAGTTACTCACCGCGATAGATGCAGCCGCTGGTGCAGGTTTCGTGAATGCGGATCGCGCTGAGTTCCGGCAGCAGTGGCTTCATTTCATTCCAGATGAATTTGGCCAGGACTTCGCTGGTCGGGTTTTCCAGGCCGGGAATGTCGTTCAGGTAGTTGTGGTCCAGACGCTCGTACAGCGGCTTGAAGATCGCCTTGATCTCGGAGAAATCGCGGATCCAGCCGGTGTGCGGATCGAGGTCGCCGCTCAGGTGAATCGCCACTTTGAACGAGTGACCGTGCAGGCGTCCGCACTTGTGGCCGTCCGGTACGTGCGGCAGGCGGTGGGCGGATTCGAAAGTAAATTCCTTGAAGATTTCCACAGTATTTTCGGCTCTGTTCAGGTGGCGTTCGCCGCAGCGATTCGGGCAGGCGGCGAGTTTACCAGCTTGTGTTTGGCGATGCGGGAAAACACTGACTAAAGGGTCAGCAAGCGCTCGGCGAGGCGACCGTTGGTGGTCAGTTCGAGAAACTCGTCGCCCAGTCGGCGGCTCTCGTCCATCGCCGCGTGCCAGTATTTCTGCCGGCTCGGCGCATCGCCCATGAAGCGTTTGAAATCGTTACGGTCCGGCAGTTTGCCGTAGGGCAGGCGCGCCAGGTATTCCTTGGACGGCGCGAGTAACAGCACGTCCTGCAAACGCTCGACCGAGGCGCGGCGCCAAGGCAGGGTCTTGTCGAACCAGCCGGGAATCACCCGGTCGGTGAAGTGCGGATAGAGCACGATGCCGTCGCCGCTGTAGGGCAGGTCGAGGTGATAGTCGAGCAGACCGCCATCGCGGAAGGTGCCAGCACCGGCGCCCGGCAGGTCGCGCACGCCTTCCATGACCATCGGGATCGAACCGGACGCCAGCAGCGCCTGACGCAGGTTGCCGGCATTGAGGGCGACGAAACGCGACGGGAAGTCATTCAGCGCATTGAGCGGCGGGGCGAGGCGCGGGTCGTGAATGATCAGGCGTTCGAAGTGCCGCGACAGCCGCGCGCGGCCGCGCAGGTTATCGGCGATCACCGAACCCAGTGCCAGGCCGAGGCGACCGCGGTGGTCGTCGGCCAGGCGGCCGTGGCTTTTGACCACCATGATGTTCAGGCGATAGTTGGCGTTGTTGAGGATGCTGGCGTCGCGGCCGTCGAGCAGGTCATTGAGCATGCGTTGCGAGCTCTGGCTGATCTCGGCCATGGTCACGCCCTTGTTGAAGTTCTGCTCGGCGTACAACTGGCCGAGTCGGCGGATGCCTTCGGCGGCATCCGGCAGGCAGGCACTGGCGAAGCGCCAGGAGCCAACCGAGGCGCCGATCAGCGAACGCTCACGCGGCGCGCTCGGCAGCCATTCGCCGAACAACGCCAGATCCAGCCCCTGAATCCCCAGCGCTTTCGGCCCACCGGCCGCCCCGGGCAGGGTGCCGACGTCAGCGGCGTGCAGGCCTTGGGCACGAATGCGCGCCATGGCCCGAGGGCCGGCCTTGAGGGTGAGGGCGGGAAACTTGATGTGGATGGCGGTCATACCGGTCTCGATCGTTAGCAAGCGAACAATTATAAGCACATGTTACCGATCCCTGTAGGAGCTGCCGCAGGCTGCGATCTTTTAATCTTGTTTTATAAGGCCAGAAGATCGAGCCTGCGGCAGCTCCTACAGGGGAAGAGTGTTGCGCTGGAGCAATGATGGCAATTCAGTTTCAGTTAAGTTCATCCCGCTAAGGTGCCCACCGTAAAGCAATACATAAAAATACGGAGACACCATGAAAACCCTGACTGCCCTGTCCATTGCCGCGATCATCGGCCTGACCGCCAGCCTCGCCCACGCCCGCGATCTCGGCCCCGATGAAGCCCTGCGCCTGCGCGACGCTGGTACTATCGTCTCCTTCGAGAAGCTCAACGCCACGGCACTGGCCAAACACCCGGGTTCGACCATCACCGATACCGAGCTGGAAGAGCAGTACGGCAAGTACATCTACCAGATCGAAATGCGTGACCCGCAAGGGCTGGAGTGGGATCTGGAATTGGACGCCGTGACGGGGCAAGTTCTCAAGGATCATCAGGATACGTAATGAAGGTTAATGTTCGCGCCAGCCGTAGTACGGCGTTGGCGCTGGTGATGTGTTGTTCGACGGCCATGGCCCGCGACCTGGGTCCGGACGAAGCACTCGATCTGCGCAAGCAGGGCGTGATCCTGCCGCTCGAGCAAGTGCTGCAGCAGGCGATGGACCGTTATCCCGGCGCAAAACTGCTGGAAGTCGAGCTGGAAGAAAAACACGACGTTTATATTTATGAAGTCGAGTTGCTGACCGTCGAGGGTGTCGCCCGGGAGCTGCACCTGAAGGCCGATACCGGCGAACTCGTGAAAGACAAGGAAGATTGACCGATGCGTTTGCTTCTGGTGGAAGACCATGTGCCGCTGGCCGACGAACTGCTCGCCGGCCTGCAACGCCAAGGCTATGCGGTGGATTGGCTGGCGGACGGCCGCGATGCGGTCTATCAGGGCAGCAGCGAGCCCTATGACCTGATCATCCTCGACCTCGGCCTGCCCGGTGTGCCCGGGCTGGAAGTGCTGGCGCAGTGGCGCGCCGCAGGCCTGGCGACCCCGGTGCTGATCCTTACCGCCCGTGACTCCTGGGCCGAGCGCATCGAGGGCTTGAAGGCCGGTGCCGACGATTACCTGACCAAACCGTTTCACCCCGAAGAGCTGCACCTGCGCGTGCAGTCGCTGTTGCGCCGCTCCAAGGGCCAGGCCAATCAGCCGACGCTCAAGGCAGCGGGCCTGCATCTGGATGAGGGTCGCCAGTGCGTGATGCGCGACGGCAGCGAGATTCAACTGACCGCCGCCGAATTCCGCCTGCTGCGCTATTTCATGCTGCACCCGGAGCAGATCCTGTCGAAAACCCACCTCGCCGAACACCTCTACGACGGCGAGACCGAGCGTGATTCCAACGTCCTCGAAGTCCACGTCAATCACCTTCGGCGCAAGCTGGGCAAAGCCGTGATCGAAACCCGTCGCGGCCAGGGTTACCTGTTCGGCGGGCAAGCTTCGTGAGGTCGATCCAGCGCCGCTTGAGCCTGGGGTTGATCAGCGTGATGGTGATCGTCGGCCTGGTGCTGGCGCAAACCAGCCTGTGGTTGTTCGAAGTCGGGTTGCAGCGTTACCTCGAAGCCGGCCTGCGCAACGACAGCGAAAGCCTGCTGGTCGCGTTGGTGCGTGGCCCGCAAGGTTTGCAACTGGATGAGCGGCACCTGTCGCCGGCCTATCAGCGACCGTTTTCCGGGCATTACTTCCGCATCGATTTTGCCGACAGCCACTGGCGTTCGCGTTCGCTGTGGGATCAGGATTTGCCGCTGCTCGAACATCCCGGCCTGCACAGCAACCTGCAACTGGGGCCGGACGGCCAGCAGTTGCTGGTATTGCGCTCGGACTATCGACGGCTGGGGCAGTCGATCTCGATCAGCGTTGCTCAGGATTACACCCCGGTGCGCGAGAGCTTCCAGCGCATGCGTCAGATCGGCCTCGGTCTGGGGCTGGCGGGTTTGCTGCTGATTCTGCTGCTGCAACGCATCACCGTGCGCCGCGCCTTGAAGCCGCTGGAACGCGCCCGCGAGCAGATCGCGCAGTTGCAGCAAGGCCAGCGTTCACAACTGGACGATCAGGTGCCGGTGGAGCTGGAGCCGCTGGTGGCGCAGATCAACCATTTGCTCGCCCACACCGAAGACAGCCTCAAGCGCTCACGCAATGCGCTGGGCAATCTGGGCCATGCCTTGAAAACACCGCTGGCGGTGCTGTTGAGCCTGGCGTCGAGCGAAAAACTTGATGGCCATCCCGAGTTGCGCAAGATCCTCAAGGAACAACTGGAACAGGTGCAGCAGCGGCTCAATCGCGAACTGAACCGCGCGCGCCTGTCCGGTGATGCGCTGCCCGGTGCGCTGTTCGACTGTGACGCGGAACTGCCGGGCCTGCTGGCGACGCTGAACATGATCCATGGCGAGCATCTGCAGTTGAGCTACGTCGCGCCGTCGGGGCTGCAATTGCCGTGGGATCGTGAGGACCTGCTGGAGCTGCTCGGCAACCTGCTGGACAACGCCTGCAAATGGGCGGACGCCGAGGTGCGCCTGAGTGTGATCGAGCGCAGCGATGGTTTTGCCTTCAGCGTGGAGGATGACGGCCCGGGGATTCCCGCAGAGCAGCGTGCTCAGGTGTTCAGCCGGGGCACGCGGCTGGATGAACAGACTCACGGGCATGGTTTGGGGCTGGGGATTGTCCGGGATATCGTCGAAACGTGGGGTGGGTTGCTGGTGTTGGGCGAGAGCGAGTGGGGCGGGTTGAAGGTGGTGATCGAGTTGCCACGCCGCTAATCCCAGTAGGAGCTGCCGCAGGCTGCGATCTTTTGACTTTGGATTTTTAAAAAACAAGATCAAAAAAGATCGCAGCCTGCGGCAGCTCCTACAGTGAAATAGCGGGGAGCTGTCAGACCCGGAACTGATCCATCAAACTCTGCTGCTGATTCGCCAGGCTGTTCAGCGACTGGCTCACCCGCGCCGACTCATTGGCCTGCCCGGACAGCGATTCGGTCACGTCACGAATGGTCGCCACGTTGTTGTTGATCTCCTCGGCCACCGCGCTCTGTTCTTCCGCTGCACTGGCGATCTGCAGGTTCATGTCGCTGATCACCGTCACCGCATCGCCGATCTGGCGCAGTGCGGTCACCGCTTGCCCGACCTGCTCGACACTGCCCTGAGCCTGACGATGGCTGTTGCCCATCGAACCGACCACGTCCTGGGTACCGGTCTGCAATTGTTCGATCACCTGACGGGTTTCTTCCACCGACTCTTGGGTACGGCGGGCGAGGTTGCGCACTTCGTCGGCAACCACGGCAAAACCGCGACCGGCTTCACCGGCACGCGCCGCTTCAATCGCGGCATTGAGCGCCAGCAGGTTGGTCTGTTCGGCGATGGCGCGGATGGTTTCCAGCACGGTGCCGATCTTCTCGCTGTTGGCGGCCAGGCCTTCGACCTGGACCATCGCCGCGTTCATGTCGGCGGCGAGGGCGTCGATGCTCGCGGTGGTGCGGTCGATCACGGTCAGGCCCTGACGGGTGGCGCGATCGGCGTCCTTGGCCGCTTCCGCCGCTTGCGCAGCGCTACGGGCGACGTCCTGGGCGGTGGCACTCATCTCGTGGGACGCGGTGGCGACTTGATCGACCTGACGGTATTGCTGCTCCATGCCGGCGCTGGTCTGGGTGGCAATGGCCGAAGACTGGTCGGCGGTGTTGCGCGCGTCCTGCACCGAGCGTTTCACTTCGGCAATGATCGGCTGCAACTTGTCGAGAAACTTGTTGAACCAACCGGCCAACTGACCCAGTTCATCCTGCTTGTCGTAGGCCAGGCGGCGGGTCAGATCGCCTTCGCCACTGGCAATGTCTTCGAGCATGTTGGCCACGCCGAGGATCGGTCTGGTCACGCTGCGCGCCATCAGCCACACCAGCAGCAGGCCGACCAGGGCTGCGAGCACGCCGAGGCTCAGTTCGATCAGGGTGCCGGAATTATTGCTCGCATCCAGTTGTTGCTTGAGTGCTTCGGCGCGCTCCACCAAAACCTTTTCCGGCACATCAAGCAACACCGCCCACGACGGCCCGCCCGGAATCGGCTGGAACGGCGACAGCACTTTCAACTGGCCGTTGCTGTGCAGGCTGCTGACGCTGCTGCTGGTACCGAGCTGACGCAGCAGTTCGGCGCCACTGACGATGTCCACGGCATCCAGACGCTTGCTCAGTTTGCTGGCATCCGGGCTGTAACCGGCGAGCAGGCCGACCGGGCTGATGATGCTCACGGCGGTCTGGCCGTCATAGAGCTTCTTGCTCGCGCCCTGGCTGATCGCCTGCAGGCTGTTGAGGTTGATGTCCACCGACAGCGAGGCGATGACTTTGCCGTTGACCATCAGCGGGAAGACGATGCTGGTCATCAGCACGTTCTGGCCATCGATCACATAAAAGTACGGTTCGATCACACACGGTTTGAGCGTGGTGCGCGGGCAGGTGAACCAGGCGTTGGCAGCCTGACCACTGGGGCCGGTGCTGGTGTCGGCCATGTCGCTTTCCGGCAGGGCCATCGAGGTAACCTTGCCCGGGGTCGGCTGCGACCAGTACAGGGCGAAACGGCCCTTGTCGTTGCTGCCCAGTTCAGCTTGACCGGCGAACAGTTCATCCTTGCCGTCCAGCGCGTTGGCTTCGAACACCAGCGACAGGCCGAGCAGTTCCGGGTTGGCCTGCAGCGCGGACTTGACCTGACGGGTCATGTCTTCGCGCAGGTCAAAGGCGTCGAGGAAGCGCTTTTCCGCCTGTTCACGCAAAAACAGCACCTGACGCGAGAAGCCGTGGCCATATTGATAGGCGTCCATGAACTGCTGGCGAATGCCGGCAGCCTGCACTTCGCCCTGCGATTCAATCCGCGCCTGGGCCGACTCGGTCAGCATCTCCATGCTCGAAGCCTTCACCAGCTCGGAGCTGTGCTCCATGCGGTACAGCGAAAGACCCACCAGCAGGGTCACGATGCCCGCCAGGCAAAGGCCGGCGAGCAGGGTGATTTTCCATTGAATGGAAAGTTGTCTGAGCGACATGGAGACGTCCTTATTCGATAAATATCTGAGACTTTGCACTGTAACGGCCGCGTTTCGGCTTTCTTTATTGTTCAAACGCAATATGACTGATTGCCGCAGCTGAGTGACATTCAGACCCCTGTGGCGAGGGAGCTTGCTCCCGCTGGGGTGCGTAGCGCCCCCAAACCCTGCTAATGCGGTCATTCAGGCATAACGCGTCTACCGGGTTTGCGACTGCTGCGCAGCCGAGCGGGAGCAAGCTCCCTCGCCACAGGGATCTCCTGCGCATCACAGGGTTCTCCATTGCCAGTTACATTTCAGTTCAGCCGCTCGCTTTGACACCGCCGCCACTCTGCGGCACAGTGCGCGCCCTTCTAATAAGACCCTCTTTGCAAATCCGCCGGTGCTCCGTGGGCGGACTCATCCTGTCTGGCGGTGATCGTTCATCGCAGTGTTTTTGAGGTAGTGAAATGAATGCAGTGATTGCTGCGGTCGGCGTCATGCTGATCCTCAGCCTGTCCCGTGTGCACGTAGTGATCGCCCTGATCGTCGGTGCGCTGGTCGGTGGCCTGACCGGTGGGCTGGGCATCGACGCCACGCTCAAGGCGTTCAACAGCGGCCTGGGCGGCGGCGCGACCGTGGCGTTGTCCTACGCGTTGCTCGGCGCTTTCGCGGTGGCGATTGCCAAGTCCGGCCTGGCCCATGCTCTGGCCGACAAAGCGCTGGCGATGGTCGACCGGCAACATGCGACCGGCGGTGGCAGCGTCAAATGGCTGCTGATCGGCCTGCTCTGGGTGGTGGCGATTGCCTCGCAGAACATCCTGCCGATCCACATTGCGTTCATTCCGCTGCTGGTGCCGCCACTGTTATACGTGCTGACCAAGTTGCAACTTGATCGCCGGCTGATCGCCTGCGTCATGACGTTCGGCCTGATCACCCCGTACATGTTCCTGCCGGTGGGCTTCGGCAACATCTTCCTCAATGAAATCCTGCTGGCCAACGTTGCGCGCAGTGGGGTCGACATCAGTGGCATCAACGTCACTCACGCCATGGGCATTCCGGCGCTGGGCATGGTGTTCGGCCTGGCGATGGCGTTCATCAGTTACCGCAAAAAGCGTGTCTACGACCTGGCGAAGATCGAGCAGGTCGAGCAGGTGGCGGTGCAGTACAACCCGCTGAGCCTGATGATCGCCGGTGTGGCGATTGCGGCGGCGTTCATTGTGCAATTGCTGCTGGACTCGATGATTATCGGGGCGCTGGTCGGCTTTCTGATCTTCTCGGCGTCCGGCATCGTCAAGTGGCGCGAAACCGATGATCTGTTCACCGAAGGCATGAAAATGATGGCGATGATCGGCTTCATCATGATCGCCGCGTCCGGGTTCGCCGAAGTGATGAAGGCCACCGGGGAAGTGCAGACCCTGGTCGAATCGTCGGCCTCGTGGATCAATCACAGCAAGGGGATCGGCGCGCTGCTGATGTTGCTGGTGGGGCTGCTGGTGACCATGGGCATCGGTTCGTCGTTCTCCACCGTGCCGATTCTCGCGGCGATTTTCGTGCCGCTGTGCGTGCAACTGGGCTTCAGCCCGCTGGCGATCGTCTGCATCGTCGGCACCGCCGGGGCCTTGGGTGACGCCGGCTCGCCGGCCTCGGACTCGACCCTCGGCCCGACCTCCGGTCTGAACATCGACGGCCAGCACCACCATATCTGGGACACCGTGGTCCCGACCTTCCTGCACTACAACCTGCCGCTGCTGGCGTTCGGCTGGGTGGCCGCGATGGTCCTCTGATTAAAAGCTGAAGATCAAAAGATCGCAGCCTTCGGCAGCTCTTACACCAATCCCTGTAGGAGCTGCCGAAGGCTGCGATCTTTTTTGGGTTCAACTTTTGCTTTCGCGTGCCGTTAACGCCTTTAACCACGCCAATAAAACCAAAAGAGTGAGCCCCCCAATGCGCTTGAGTCTCAAGGCCAAAGTCCTGTCCCTCGCGGTCCTGCCGGTGTTGCTCTTTGCGCTGGTCATCAGCCTGACCACGCTGTTCATCCTCAAGCAACAGGCGCACACCGAGGTCGAGCAGACCCGCGAACGCCTGCTCGCCGACGCCAAGGCCACCCTGCAAAGCTACGTCGCCGTGGCCATGACCACGATCAAGCCGCTGTACGACGCGGCCGCCCCCGGTGACAACGAGGCGCGGGCGCAGGCGATCAAGCTGCTGTCGGGCATCCGCTACGGCAAGGACGGCTACTTCTTCGGCTACGACTCCGAGACCGTGCGCCTGTTCAAGGCCAACGACCCTGAAGGCGTGGGCAAAAGCTTCAAGGACAACCGCGATCCCAACGGCGTCTACGTCAACCGCGGCCTGGTGAGCGTGGCGAAGGACGGCACCCACTATCTGCAATACAGCTCGCCGCTGCCGGGCAACGCCAACGTGCTGGTACCGAAACTCGGCTACACCGAGTACCTGGCGAAGTGGGACATGGCGGTGGGGACCTCAGTCAACCTCGACGGCATTGAAGCGCAGGTTGCATTGGTCGAAGCGCAAGTGCAGGAACGCATGCAAGGCGTGATCCTCAGCATCGTCGGCGTGGCGGTGCTGGTGCTGCTGGTCATCGCCGCAGCGGGCATGCTGCTGGCCAATACCATTCTGCGTCCGCTGACTCTGATGAAAGCCAACCTCGACGACATCGCGGCGGGCGAGGGCGACCTGACCCGCCGGCTGAACATCACCAGCCAGGACGAGCTCGGTGAACTGGCCGGCTCGTTCAACCGGTTCGTCGACAAGATTCACGGTCTGGTGCGGCAGATCACCGAGATGACCACACAACTGACCGGCCTGGTGACCCAGGTTTCGGATCAGGCTCAGCGCTCGGATCAGGCGATGGAGCGTCAGCGCCACGAGACAGATCAGGTCGCCACGGCGATCAACGAGATGTCTGCAGCCGCCCAGGAAGTCGCCAAGAGCGCGCAGAACGCCGCGGTTGCCGCGCAGCAGACCGATGAAGAAGGCCAGAGCGCCAAGCGCGTGGTGGCCGGCAGCATCAAACAGATTCATGCGCTGGTGGATGACATTCGCAGCAGCGGCGTGTCCCTCGACAGCCTGCAGCAGGACGTGTCGTCGATTGTCGGCGTGCTCGGGGTGATCCGCTCGATTGCCGAACAGACCAACCTGCTGGCGCTGAACGCAGCAATTGAAGCTGCACGCGCCGGTGAGGCCGGACGCGGCTTTGCCGTGGTGGCCGATGAAGTGCGGGCGCTGGCCAGCCGTACGCAGATCAGCACCCAGGAAATCCAGGGCATGATCGATCGCTTGCAGGCGGGAACCCAGTCGGCGGTCGAGGCGATGCGCCGCTCCAGTGAGGCGGGCGATGGCACCTCGGCGCAAGCCAATCAGGCCGGCGCGTCGCTGGATGCCATGGCGGAATTGATCGCGACCATCAACTCGATGAACGCGCAGATCGCCAGTGCCGCGGAAGAGCAGACGGCGGTGGCCGAAGAGATCAACCGCAGCGTGCACCAGATCGCAGTGGCGGTGGACAGCGTGGCGGATGAGACTCAGTTGGGCGCGCAGACTTCGCGCAGTCTGGCTGAACTGGGGCAGCGGTTGGGCAAACTCGTAGGCCAGTTCCGTATCTGAAACCCAGTGCAGAACGCTGTGTAGGAGTTGCCGAAGGCTGCGATCTTTTGATCTTTTAAAAGCAAGATCAAAAGATCGCAGCCTTCGGCAGCTCCTACAGGGAGCGCGTAGGACTCAGGGTCTGTCCCAGTACGGCACTTCGCCGAAGCACTCGATGAAGAAATCAATCACCGTGCGCACTTTCACCGAAAGCCGCCGGCTCCCCGGCCACAGCACCGCAATCTGCTGCGGCTCCAGACTGTTCGACACCTGATACTCGCGCAGCACCGGCACCAGCGTGCCCTCACGCACCGCTTCACCAATCAGCCACGACGGAAACATCACCAGCCCCAGGCCTTGTTCGGCGGCCTGGGTGAGGGTGTCGGCGTGGTTGCCGGTGATCGGGCCTTTGACCGAGTAAGGCGTCCAGTCGCCCTGATCCTGACGGAAGAACCAGCGCTGCTGGCCGGTCGCACCTTTGTAGGCCAGGCACTGGTGCTGCGCGAGTTCGTCGGGATGCTGCGGAACGCCGTGGCGTTGCAGGTAGGCCGGGCTGGCCGCGACCTGAAAGCGATGCGGCGCGAGAATCCGCGCCTGCATGCTCGAATCGTGCAGCGGGCCGATGCGAAACAGCAGGTCGGCGCCTTCCTGCAACGGGTCGACGTAATGGTCGGTCTGCTGGATGTCCAGTTGCAGCTTCGGATAGCGCGCGCACAACTGACCGAGCCACGGCGTCAAATGCCGCTGGCCGAACACCACCGGCGCGTTGATCCGCACCAGCCCGGTGGGCTCGCTTTGCTGTTCCTGCAACGCCTGTTCGGCCTCCTCCAGTTGCACCAGCACCAGCCGTGCGTGGTGGCCGAGCATGCGTCCGGCCTCGGTCGGGGTGACGGCGCGGGTGTGGCGGTAGAGCAATTGCTGGTTCAGCGCCTGCTCCATCAACTGGATCTGCCGCGAAATCGAAGAGGGCGCCACACCCTCGCGGCGGGCGACTTCGGAAAAACTGCCGTGGTCGAGCACCGCCACAAACAGCCTGAGTGCCTTGAATCCCAGTTCATTGAGCCCGTGCATCAATCTTCCTGCTGTGCGAGTTACGCAAAAGTGTTGTCCGGATGCTCCCATTTATCGCACAGCGGCGCCAGCCGATAATCCGCGCCATCGTTTACTTTTACGGGTTTTGGTTATGCAGACGTTGGATGAGGTAAGTGTGACGGCGCCGGTGAGCAAGCCGGGGTTGCGCCTGTTGTTGCTGCCGCTGGTGATTCTGGCCGGCATGGGGTTGTCGGTGGAGGCGGGGTTGCTCGGGCCATTGGGGGTGCAGGTCGGGCACCTGTGGGCGACCTTGAGCATCTTCGGCGTGGGTTCGGCGATCCTGTTTTTGCTGTTGCTGTTCGCCGGCCCGCAGAAGGGCCCGGCGCTGACCGACTTGCCACGCTGGCAATTGATCGGCGGCTTCCTCGGGCCGATGTACGTGGTGGTGCTGACCCTGGCGACGCCGCATATCGGGATTGCGATGACGATGATCGCGATTCTCTCCGGGCAGGTGGGCAAGAGTGTGCTGATCGACCATTTCGGCTGGTTTGGCGCAACACGCAAGAAGGTCAATGCCGAGCGGTGGCTGGCGTTGGGGCTGATTGTGGTGGCACTGGTTTTGATTGCGCGGGGGTGAGTGATGAGTCTGGTTATTTTGTTGGCAGTGGTGGTGTTGGCCGGTGCGGTGTTGAGTGTGCAGGCGGCGATCAATGGACGTCTGGGCGAGACCGTCGGGGTGTTGCGCAGCAGTTTGCTGACGTTTTTCGTCGGGGCGGTGACGACCGGATTGTTGATTCTGTTTTTTGAGCCGGCGCATGCGGTGAGTTTGCTGGATGTACCGAAGTGGCAGCTCTGCGGTGCGCTGTTTGGCGTGGTTTACATGATGGTCATGGTCGGTGCGGTACCGGTGGTCGGGACGGCGGTGGCGACGGTGGCAGTGATTGTGGGTCAACTGGGGATGGGGATGCTGATCGACAACTTTGGCTGGTTGGGGAATCCGGCGATCGAGCTGTCGTCTTCTCGGGTGTTGGCGATGGTTTGTCTGGGGTTGGCCTTGGTCTTTATGTATCGCAGTAGTTCGCGTTCTGTTGACTGATTTTTTGGGCCGTATCCGTTGCTGCGGTAGCGACGGCGGCCCAAGAGTCGACCCTCTCTGACTGACCGCACCCAACCCCCACGTAGGAGCTGCCGAAGGCTGCGATCTTTTGCTCTGCTTTGGCTTTTGATCTTTTGCCCCTTCGGCAGCTCCTACACTGGTATTGACGGCTTATCCCAAAAGCCCGGACAACCACCAACAAAGGAGTCTGCCCCCATGCCCGATAGAAAATGCGATTGCCCCGACTGTAAATGCACGATCAAAGAAGGCGAGCACGCCTACGCCGTGCACGGCAAACACTACTGCTGCGAAGCCTGCGCGCACCATCACAAGAGCGGTGAAAAGTGCTCAAGCAAAGGCTGCCATTGCGGCCCACCCAAATAATCGCGGGCATAAAAAAGTGGAGCCTAATCAGGCTCCACTTTCAGTTTCAGGCTCTCATCATCCAGCCGTTCGGTATGCCGCACCGTGCCTTGCAACCGTCGACCCTCCACCCACACCACCACGGTTTTCGCCTGGTGCAGATCTTCCGGTAACGGCGCCGGTATGCACAGGGCGAAGCTATAAGGGTCGTCTTCGACAGCCTCAAGACCCACCTGACAGTCCACGCTCTTGGTGATACGGCCGAACAGGGTGTCGAGGCCGTAATCCAGATGCGCCTGGCTGAAGAGGTTGCTCATGTGTATCCCCCGAAAAGTCCCCGTTACCTGGTCAGCGTCTAGCTCGCGGGTCGCCATGTGACGTTTTCCACGCCGAATTTCTCCGCCATCGGTTTGCTGGTCTTTTGCACTTTTTCCCGGCCGAAGCGCGGGATACGACCCACGCCTGCGTCGCAGCTTGCCCAGTGCCACGCCTCGGCATTGTCCATTTTGTCCGAGCGGATAATGAACGATTTCGGCGTGCCGTGAAGGGTGTAATCGATGACAAACAGTTTTGCGTTGTTCATAAAGCCCGTAATCCTCCCTGTGGTATTAGAAGGATCGCGGCGCGCCGGGAAAATTCACTCGGATTGTCCGACGGTATCTATCGTTGGCGACACATCGGCGCACTGGTTACCATGGCCGCTCCACCAACCCCCTATGAATGCTCGCCATGGCCCTCGCCGCGCCCCCCGATCTGAGTGATACCGATGTGCCGGTGCAGCCGCTGGCGCGCACTTATCCGCGTGGTTTGTTCATCGAGCCGCACGAGCATGTCTGGGGTCAGTTGCTGTACGCAATGAGCGGGGTGATGTGGGTCGAGACCCCGCATGAAGCGCTGGTGGTGCCGCCGCAGCGGGCGGTGTGGTTGCCGCCCGGGGTGCCGCACGGGATTCGCGTGGTCTCGGATTTGCAGATGCGCAATATCTACCTGCGCCCGGCGCTGGCGGCGACGCTGGATGCGACGGTGCAGGTGATCGAGGTCGGCGGGTTGCTGCGGGAGTTGATCGTCGGGCTGGTGGAGCAGGGCGACAGTGGCGACCAAGCTTATTACGACGCCTTGGTCGGGCTGGCGCTGCTGGAACTCAAGCGCGCCCGGCGCTCGCAACTGAAGATCCCGCTGCCGGACGATTCCGACCGGCGCCTGATGAACCTGTGCCAGGCGGTGATGGCCGCGCCGTCGCTGGACATTCCGTTCGAGCAGCACGCGGAAAACGCCGGGGCCAGCGTGCGCACGCTGGCGCGGTTGTTCAAGGACAGCCTCGGCATGGGCTTCGCCGAGTGGCGGCGGCAGGTGCAGTTGGCGACGGCGGTGGCGGAGTTGATTCAGGGCGTACCGGTGAGTGCGATCGCCCGGGAGCTGGGGTATTCGCCGAGCAGTTTCAGTGACATGTTTCGCCGCGAACTGGGTGTGGCCCCCTCACAATTCAACACCACGCACACCCTGTAGGAGCTGCCGCAGGCTGCGATCTTTTGATCTTGTTTCTAAAAAGCAAAATCAAAAGATCGCAGCCTGCGGCAGCTCCTACAGGGGATCGCAATGCTGGGACTTGGCCGAAATTCAGAAGTCCTTGGCCGGTACCGTTTGCAGCCTTTCCCTAGACTCTGCCCATTCCTTTTAGCGGCGGAGTTTCCCCATGAACTACCTGATTTCGCTGGCCATCGGACTGGGCGTCGGCCTGCTCTATGGCGCACTGCATTTTCGTTCACCGGCGCCACCGGCCATCGCCCTGGTGGGGCTGCTCGGTATGCTCGCGGGTGAGCAGTTGTGGCCGTTTGGCCGGCAGCTGGTTGCCGGTTGGTTCTCGTGAATTTTCCCTTTTTCCTTCGGTGGATGTCCTCATGAAAGCACTGCAATTCGATCAAACCGGCGACCTGTCTTCCCTGCGTTTCGTCGACATCGCCACTCCCGTGCCCGGCGCCGACGAGGTGCTGGTCGAGATCAAGGCGGCCGGCCTCAACCCCAGCGACGTGAAGAACGTGCTCGGGCGTTTCCCCTACACCACGTTGCCGCGGATTCCCGGGCGCGATTTTGCTGGCGTGGTGGTTGAAGGCCCGCAGGCGTTGCTCGGCCAGGAAGTCTGGGGCACCGGGCGGGAGCTGGGCTTTTTTGCCGATGGCTCGCACGCGCAGTTCGTCAAGCTGCCGGCCAATGGCGTGGCGCACAAACCGTCGCACCTGAGTTTCGCCCAGGCCGCCAGCCTCGGCGTGCCGTACACCACGGCGTGGGATGCGCTGGAGCGCAGTCTTGTGAGTGCTGAAACCCGGTTGCTGGTGATCGGCGGCGGCGCAGTGGCGACGGCGGCACTGGCACTGGCCAAGGTCCGTGGGGCGCAGATACTGGCGGCGGCGCGGCGACCGGAGCAGGTCAAGGACTTGCAAGTGCAGGGCTATCCGACGATCCAACTGGATAAGCCCGAAGAACTCGGCGCCCAGGTCCACGCGGTGTACAGCGGCGGTGCCGATGTGATCTTCGACACCACCGGATTCTGGCTGCCCGCCTCGGTGGCGGCTTTGGCAGCGTTCGGCCGCATCGCGATCATCGCGGCACCGGTCGACGGCCATGTGCAGTTGCCGGCGCTGGCGCTGTACCGCAAGGGCGGTTCGGTGGTCGGGATCAATTCGCTGCTGTACGGCGTGCAGGCCTGTGCGGCAATGCTCGAGCAGTTCGGGCGGTTCTTCGATGAGGATCGGCTGCCATTGCCGCAGGGCTTGGTGGAGGTGCCGCTGGCTGAAGGCCTGGCGCGTTATGCCGAGGTGAATCAGGGCAGCGGCGACAAGATCATCCTTATCCCCTGACTCAGCCACAAACCCTGTAGGAGTGAGCCTGCTCGCGATGGCGTCAATTCAGTCGACAAATTCGGCGGCTGAATAACCGCCATCGCGAGCAGGCTCACTCCTACAATTGATTGGCGCAGGTTTCAGGACTGCGGCACGCCGTTTTCCCACGCCGACCAGTTTTTCAGAATGTCCTGCACCAGCGGATTGCCTGCGCGATAGAGGTTTTCCAGCGCCGGCACGAAGCCGCCCTGATCGGCGTACTTCAGCAGGTTGTCCACTTCGCTGCCGCCCGGCGCAGGGCGGTCGAAGTCGGAGCCGGCACGCACCACCGCCAGACGCTGCACATCCACCAGACCTTCGCGACTGGCGCGCAACAAGGCCTCGTAAGTCGAGTTGTCTTCCTGTTGCGTGGTGCAGTATTCACCCTTGTTGTCGGTCAGCAGTCTGGTCCAGACCTCGGCGCGTTCGCTCAGGCGTGTGCCGGAGAACCAGGTGTTGCCCGCCAGCGTGTCACAGCGCGTGACCACCGGTGGCTGGTTGGCCGGGGCTGACGGGTATTTCAGGCGCCACGCCGCCGATTCCTTGCTCTCGCTCAGCTCGACCTTGTGGCTCAGGGCGAAGGCCTTGGCCTGCAGTTTCGGGTTGAGTTCGAAGACTTCGGTCTTGTAGTCCAGCGGCGGTTTTTCGTTGGGGCCCTGGGTGTTGATGCCCAGGTATCCGGTCGGCCAACTCGACGGCGCGTCACGGGAATCCAGCTCCCATTGCGTGCCGAACTCGACCAGATAGTGCGCCCATGCAGCGGTGCCGATGGTCCCGTGTTTCGGGCTGATGCCGGCAATCCCGGCGATCAGGAAGTAGCTTTTGCGCAGGTCGAATTTCGGCGACAGCGCCAGTGCCAGGGTCGAGGCCGCGGCGTTGGTCTGGCCCATGCCGGTGGTCAGCAGGCACACCTGTTGCGCGTTGCAGCGGACCGTCGGGTACTCGGCAGACAGCCCCGGCACGCGGATTTCCTGCTTGAGGTCGAGGCGCTCGATCCAGTTCTGCGCCTCGGGGGCGAACATGGTGATCAGCAGCACTTTTGGCTGGATGGGTGCTTCAGCCGCCCAGGTGGTGGAAGAGAGCAGGGCCGCAGCGGCCAGGGTCAGACGCGTCATTGCTTGCATGAGAATCTCCTGAATTCAGAACTGGTAGCCGATGCCGGCGTAGTAACCCCAACCGTTGGAACGTGCGCGGAAGTTGCCGTCGCCGAAGTTCAGCTCGCTGCCGTCCTCCCAGTTGCCGCCGTTGTGGAAATAACGTCCGACCAGGGTGAAGCGCAGGTGGGTGAACGAGTACAGCAAGACGTTGGTCGCCACCGTGGCGTTGGCGGTGCGTGCCGGGTTGTCCTTGTGCAGGTCCGAGCCGAAATCGAAGTTGGTGAAGCCGATGTAGGTCAGCGAGGCGCCGTTGCTGAATTTGTCGATGGGCACGATGTACTTGAGCTGCGCGCGGTAGCCGTCCCACGAATACTCGTTGCTCGCGCCGTAGTTTTCCCACTGGTAGCGCCCGTACAGGTTGGCCGACAGGTTGACCCGCGAATGGGTGTCGATGTCGGTGCCCAAACCGCTGTACAGGGTGTTGGCGCGATTCTCCTTGCGGCTGCCGTGATCGTAGATCCAGTCGAACGCCACGTACCATTCCTTGAACGGGCCGATGGCCAGGCTGCGGCCGGCGAGGTAGTCGATGGAGATGCGCGGCTCGTGCTCCATGAACACCGGCGAGCCGTGGTCCCACACGCCTTTGTCGTGGCTGTTGCCGATGTTGAAGATCTTCGGGATGTCGACGTAGCCGTACAGCTCGAAAGGGCCCTTGCGCCCGAAGTATTCGTATTCCAGGTAGATATCGTCGGCCGGTTGCGGACCGAAACTGATGTCCTTGCTGCCGATCAGCGTTAGGTCCTGGTTGTACCAGTCCGAGAGGTAGGCGCCTTGTTTCGGCGGGCTGGCGTCGGGGCTGAGGGTTTCGCCTTGCGCCGATTCTTCGGGCAGCGCCGGTTGCGCCAAAGCGCTGTGGCTGAGAACTCCGGTAACGGCGGTCAGTAGCAGGGAAACAGCGAACGTGCGCGCAAACGGGGCGCGAAGAGGGGAAGCGGCGTGCATTCAAAGTCCTTTTTTTGCGGATCGAGGCCCGGATTCTGCGGGTCTGTACGGTTTTGTTACGAAAAAGCCGTTATAGGCAGGTCGCAAACGTTTGCACAAGGCGTACCAAGTCTGCCCCGGTGCCCTTTGCAGGCGCTGGGGCAAGCTGCGATCTTTAAGATCATGATCAAAAGATCGCAGCGTTCCGCGGCTCCTACAGGGGATGTGGCGTACTCAGAATCCCGTGTTTTCTGGCCCAAACCTGCGGTTTAGACGGGCCTAGTATTAAAGTATTAACACCATTTAATCAGTGCCCCATCGCGGGGCGTCTACTAGCTTGTCAGCCAAGACGCGGTTTTGTGATGACCGTCGCAGTCTTGATTCGCGTGTGGAATAAGCACGGCTTCGCACGGTTTCAAGGAAGAATTTGGCCACGACAAGGAGTAGCCCGTGGAAGCAAGGTTTGGTGTCGCCCTCGTTTCGCGTTTTTCCCCTCTTTCCCTTGCTGTGCACTTGAGTGTTGCCGGATTGTTGTTCGGCGGCGTCAGCGCACCTGCGCTGGCCACATGCTCGACGGCCGGTTCCACGGTGACCTGTAGCGGTGTGCCAACTCTGCCGCTATTTCTCAACAACTTTTCCAGCGCCACCAACGGTCTGACGGTCAACGTCAACTCCGGGGCGCAGATGAACGCGACGCTCGGCGGCCACGTGATGGACCTGACCGGGGTCAACATCAGCCTGAACAACTCCGGCACCATCGACCCGGCGTTGCTGGGGCTGGTCTCGGTGTTGAGCGGCGGTGCCTTCATCGGCACGGGCGCAACCAGTACGGTCAGCGTGCTCAACAATGCCAGCGGGATCATTCGCGGCACCGGCATGCTTCTCGGACTCAACCTGACCAGCATCGACGGCCTGGGCATCGCGGTGAACAACGCCGCGGCCGGCACCACCAGCATCACCAACAACGGCACCATCACCTCGACCGGCCTGTCGGTCGGCGGCATCACCCTGGCCGATACCCCGGTGGTCGGGGTTTATGGCGGTTCGCAAGTCAACATGACCAACAGCAGCACCGGCGTCATCAATGGCCGGATCGCCTTCGAGACCTCGGCGGCGGGCAACACCTTCACCAACGCCGGCGCGATCACCGGTGGCGTGTCGATGGGGGCGGCGAGCACCAACACCTTCACCGCCGTGACCGGTTCTTCGGTCCAGGTCGGTGACGGCGTACAGGTCAGCGTCGGCCTCGGCGGGCTGATCGGCATCAACCTGACCTTCGCCCCGACCGGCACTGTCGATGGTGGCGCGGGCGGCACCAACAACTTGATCCTGCAGAACCCGATCGGCGTCGGCGGCGGCACCACTGGCGTTGGTACAGCGTCGAGCGCGACCTACGTCAACTTCAACAACCTGACCATCAACAGCGGCACCTGGACTTTGCAGGGGCCACTGGTCAGCGGCGCGACCACGCTCAATGGCGGGGTCGCCCAGTTCAACAACAACGCCACATTCGGTAGCGGTGTCCTCACCTCCAACGGCGGGATCCTGCAGGCCAGCAATGCCGGCTTGAACATCAGCAACCTGATTTCCCTCGGTGCCGGCGGCGTGACCGTGCAAGGCACCAACGCCACCACCCTGAGCGGGGTGATCTCCGGCAGCGGCGGCCTGACCAAAGTCGGCTCCGGGCAACTGAGCCTCAGCGCCGCCAACACCTACCTGGGCAACACCACGCTCAACGGCGGTACCGTGCAGTTGGGCAACAACCTGGCGCTGAGCACCGGTACCCTCAACGTCACCGGCACGACCACCCTGAGTGCACCGGGCACCATCAGCCTGGCCAACGCCATCAGCCTCGGCGGCACCTTGACGGCCAGCGGCACCGGCGCCTTGACTCTCGGCGGCCTGATCACCGGCAGCAGCGGCCTGACCAAGACCGGCACCGGCAGCCTGACCCTCAGCGGCGCCAACAGCGGTTACACCGGCACCACCACCCTGAGCGCCGGCAGCCTGCTGGTGACCAACAACAACTCGCTGGGCAGCGGCGCGCTGAACACTGCTGCCGGCACCAGCCTCGACAGCACCGCCAACGTCACGCTGGCCAACAACATCGCGATGACCGGCAACCTCAACGTGCTCGGCAGCAATGCCCTGACCCTGGGCGGCGTGTTGTCCGGTACCGGCGGGATTACCAAATCCGGCGCCGCGAGCCTGACCCTGACAGGTAACAACACCAACGCCGGTAATACCGTGCTGAATGCCGGCAGCCTGTTGGTTGGCAGCAACACCGCACTGGGCACTGGCGCGTTGAGCGCGGCGGCCGGCACCACGCTGGATGCAACGACGGCGGTGACCCTGGCCAACGCTGTCGGGCTGGCGGCGGATCTGACCATTGGCGGCACGCAGGCATTGGGCTTGAGCGGCGTTATCAGTGGCGCAGGTAACCTGATCAAGAATGGCACCGCTGACCTGAGCCTCAGCGGCAACAATACGTTCGCCGGCGGCACCACGCTCAACGCCGGGACGCTGATCGTTGGCTCCAACACCGCGCTGGGCACTGGCGCATTGACCACCGCGGCGGACACCACCCTCGATGCCAGCACCGCGGTGGCGCTGACCAACGCGATCAGCCTCGGCGGCAATCTGGGCATCGCCGGCAGCGCCAACCTGACCCTCGGCGGTGTCGTCAGTGGCAGTGGCGGGCTGACCAAAAGCGGGTTCACCAACCTGGTGCTCAACGGCGCCAACACCTATACCGGCGGCACCACGCTGGCGGCCGGCACCCTGACCGTAGGCAACGCTGCGGCGCTGGGCACTGGCGCCTTGTCGGTCACCGACACGGCAACGCTGGACAGCAACACCGCCGTCAACCTGAACAACAACGTCAACCTCAACAGCAGTGCCCTGACCATCGGTGGCAGCAGCGGCCTGACCCTGTCCGGCCTGGTCAACGGTGCCGGTCAATTGATCAAGAATGGCGCGGCCAACCTGACCCTCAGCGGCGCCAACACGTTCAGTGGCGGCACCACGTTGAACGCCGGCAGCCTGACCGTCGGCGACGGCGCAGCGCTCGGCACTGGCGCACTGACCGTGGCCGGGGCGGGCACCCTCAACAGCAGCTCGGCGCTGACCCTGAACAACTCGATCATCCTCAACGCCAACCTCACCGCAGGCGGCGCCAACGCGCTGACCCTCGGCGGGGTCATCAGCGGCACTAACGGTTTGATCAAGACAGGCGCGTCGAGCCTGACCCTCAACGGCAATAACACCTACAGCGGCACCACGTCGCTGAACGCCGGTTCGCTGATCGTCGGCTCCAACACCGCACTCGGCATCGGCGCACTGAACGCCTCGAACGGCACCACCCTGGATGCCGGCACCGCCGCGACCCTGGCCAACAACGTCAACCTCGGCGGCACCCTGACTGTGGGCGGCAGCAATGCGTTGACCCTCGGCGGTGTGGTCGCCGGCATCGGTGGCCTGATCAAGAACGGCGCGGCCGACCTGACCCTCAACGGCGCCAACACCTATTTCGGCAACACCGCGCTGAATGCCGGCAAGCTGATTGTCGGCAGCAACACTGCGCTGGGTGCCGGTACGCTGAATGCGGCGGCGAATACCACGCTGGACACTAACACCGCCGTCAGTCTGAACAACGCGGTAGCCCTGGCCGGCGCGCTGAACGTCGGCGGCACGGCCGACCTGACCCTGACCGGTCTGGTCAGCGGCGCGGGCAGTCTGGTGAAAAACGGCACGGCCAATCTGATTCTCAACGCGGCCAACACCTTCATCGGCGGGACGACCCTGAACGCCGGCACCGTGACCGTCGGCAACAGTTCGGCGCTGGGCAGCGGCGCCTTGACCGTCGGCGGTGCGGCGACACTGGACAGCAATTCGCCGCTGGTCAGCCTCAACAACAACGTTGCGCTGAATGCCGCGCTGACCGTGGGCGGCACGCAGAACCTGACCCTCGACGGCGTGACCAGCGGCAGCGGCCAGTTGATCAAGAACGGTGCGGCCAATCTGACCCTTAACGGCAACAACACCTTCAGCGGCGGCACCACGCTCAACGCCGGCACCCTGACCCTGGGCAATGCCAACGGTCTGGGCAGCGGCGGGTTGATCGTCGGCGGTGCGGCGACGCTGGATACCAGCGCCTCGTTCGGCATCGGCAACGCGATCACCCTCAATGCGGGGCTGACCGTCGCCGGCAACAACGACCTGGCACTCAACGGCATCATTGACGGCGCCGGCAGCCTGACCAAAAACGGCCTGTCGGACCTGACCCTGGCCGGCAGCAACACCTTTACCGGTGCGCTGAATATTGTCTCCGGCAGCGTCACCACCTTGAACAGTGCTGCACTGGGCAACACCTCGGGCGTCAACATCAGCGCCGGTGCCGGCCTGAATCTGGGCAGCGATGCCAGCCTCGGCGCGCTGACCGGCACCGGCAGTGTGCAACTGACCGGCAGCAACACCTTGACCGTCGGCGGCGGCAACGTCACCAGCACGTTTGACGGTGATCTGAGCGGTAGCGGTGGCCTGACCAAAGTCGGCACCGGCGTGTTGAACCTCACCGGAATCAACGGTGTGACGGGCAACACCGCGGTCAATGGCGGCACCCTGAACCTCAGCGGTTCGCTGGCCAGTGCGCAGCTCAACGTCAATACCGGCGGCACCCTGACCGGTACCGGTTCGGCGCTCGGATCGGTGAACATTAACAACGGCGGGCATCTGGCGCTGTCATCGGGCAATACCCTGTCTGCGTCTTCGTTGACGCTCGGTGCCGGCAGCAACGTTGATGTGGCACTGGGTACGCCGTCGACCTCGTCGCTGATGAACGTCGGTGGCAACCTGACCCTCGACGGCAATCTCAATGTCACCGATGCCGGCGGTTTCGGCGTCGGTGTGTATCGCTTGTTCAACTACACCGGCAGCCTGACCAACCTCGGTCTGGACGTCGCCAGCGTGCCGGTCGGCTACGGCCTCGGCGATCTGCTGGTGCAGACCGGCGTGGGTAACCAGATCAACATTCAAGTGTCGGCACCCAACAGCAACATCCGTTACTGGGACGGCAGCCAGACCATCGCCAACGGCGTGGTCGATGGCGGCAGCGGGATCTGGAACGCGGTCGGCACCAACTGGACCGACGCCAATGGTCTGGTCAACCAGCCATGGGCCGGTGACTTCGCGGTGTTCCAGGGCACCGCCGGCACGGTCACGGTGAACGGCACGCAACTGTTCACCGGTCTGCAGTTCGTCACCGACGGTTACAACCTGGTCAACGGCGCGGCGGGGCAACTGACAGCTGTGAACGGCACTGGCGGGACCACAGCGGTGCGGGTTGACCCGGGTGTGACTGCCACTGTCGGGGTGAATATCGATGGCAGCGGCATCCTCAACAAACTCGACAGCGGCACCCTGGTGCTCAATGGCGCCAACACCTACAGCGGCGGCACGCAACTGGACGGCGGCAAGATCATCGTCGGCAGCAACACCGCGCTGGGCAGCGGCACGCTGACCGCCAACGCCGGCACGCAACTGGACAGCAACACCACCGTGAGCCTCGGCAATGCCGCGACACTCAACGGCAACCTGACCGTGGTCGGCAGCAATGCACTGACTCTCAATGGCGTGATCGGTGGCACTGGCGGCCTGATCAAGAACGGCGCAGCGAACCTGACCCTCGGTGGCAATAACGCCTTCCTCGGCCCGGTGGCGTTGAACGCTGGCGGGTTGATTCTGGCGTCGAACTCGGCGCTCGGTTCGGGAACGCTGAATGCAGCGGGCGGTACGACGCTGGATGCCAGCACGGCGCTGTCGCTGAACAACGCGGTCAACCTCGCGGGCAACCTGGGCATTGGCGGCACGGCGGACCTGACGCTGGCAGGCACGGTCAACGGCGCCGGCAGCCTGAGCAAAAACGGTGCGGCCAACCTGAGCCTGAGTGGCAACAATAATTTCCTGGGTGGCGTGACCCTCAACGCGGGCACCTTGACCGCCGGCAGCAACTCGGCACTCGGTCTGGGCAACCTGACCGTGGCCGGCGCTTCGGCGCTGGACAGCAGCAGCGCGGTAAGTCTGGGCAACAACCTGGTGCTCAACGCCAACCTGAGCAACACCGGCAGCAACAACCTGACCCTCGCCGGTGTGGTCAGTGGCGCGGGCGGGCTGATCAAGAACGGCGGGTCGAACCTGACCCTCAACGGCATCAATACCTACACCGGTGGCACGACCTTGAACGCCGGTACGTTGACCCTTGGCACCGGCACGGCATTGGGCAGCGGTGCGCTGACCGTGGCCGGTGCTTCGACCCTCGACAACTCCGCGCCACTGGTGCTGGCGAACAACGTCAACCTCAATGCCAACCTGAGTCTGGCCGGCAACAACAACCTGACCCTCGGCGGCGTAATCGCGGGAGCGGGCACTCTGACCAAGAACGGTCTGGCCGATGTGACACTGTCTGGCAACAACACCTTCAGCGGCACCTTCGATGTGTTGTCCGGCAGCCTGACCACCCTCAATGGCACGGCGTTGGGCAATAACGCCACGGTCAATCTCGCGGGCGGCGCGGCGCTGAACCTCGGCGCTTCGGGCAGCCTCGCCAGCCTCACCGGCAGCGGCACCGCGCTGGTCGGCACCGGCAACACCCTGAGCCTCGGCGGCAATAACGTCAGCAGCACCTTCGCCGGTGTCCTCAGCGGCGACGGCGGCCTGAGCAAACTCGGCACGGGCACGCTGACGCTCAGCGGCATCAGCGACCTGACCGGCGACACCAACGTCAACGCCGGCACGCTGCAGGTCAACGGTTCGCTGGCCAGCGCTAACGTGCTGGTCAACAACGGCGGCACCCTCGGTGGCAGCGGCACCCTGACCGGTGCGGTGACGGTGGCTGATGGCGGGCATCTGGCGGGCGTCACCGGCAGCACCTTGTCGGTGGATTCGCTGGTGTTCAACGGCAACGCCAATTTCGATGTCGGCCTCGGCGTACCGGTCTCCGGTGGCGGCAATGCGCTGGTCAATGTCGGCGGTAACCTGACCCTCGACGGCACCCTCAACGTCAGCGACATCGGTGGTTTTGGCAGCGGCGTTTATCGCCTGATCAACTACACCGGTGGCCTGACCGACAACGGCATGCTGATCGGCACCGTACCGGGCAGCGTCACCCCGGGCGATCTGACCCTGCAAACCGCGCTGGCCAACCAGATCAACCTGCTGGTCACCGCACCGGGCGTCACCGTGCAGTTCTGGGACGGTAACCAACTGATCGCCAACGGTTCGGTGGATGGCGGCAGCGGCACCTGGGGCACCGGCACCACCAACTGGACCGACGTCAACGGCACCACCAATCAGGCCTGGACCAGCAACTTTGCGGTGTTCCAGGGCGCGGCGGGTACTGTGACGGTCAACGGCGCGCAAACCATCACCGGCATGCAGTTTGTCACCGACGGCTACAGCCTGCAGAACGGCACGGCGGGCTCGCTGAACCTGGTCAACGGTTCAATGGGCAACGCTTCGGTGCGCGTCGATCCGAACGCCACTGCGACCCTTGGCGTAGCGCTCAATGGTGCCGGCACCCTCGGCAAATACGACACCGGTACGCTGGTGCTCAACGCCGCCAACGGCTACACCGGCGGCACCGCGCTCAATGGCGGCAAGATCGTTGTCGGCAACAACGCGGCGCTCGGCACCGGGGTGTTGACCGCTGCGGACGGCACGGCGCTGGACAGCAACGCGGCGGTCAGCCTCGCCAACAACGTGGTGCTCAACGGCGGCCTGACCGTCGCCGGCAGCAACGCTTTGACCCTCGATGGTGTGGTCAGCGGTGCGGGCAGCTTGATCAAGACGGGTGCATCGAGCCTGACCCTCAACGGCAGCAACACTTACAGCGGCGGCACTCAACTCGCCGGCGGTACGCTGGTGCTGGGCAACAACAGCGCCATCAGCAGCGGCGCACTGAACGTGACCGGCAACGGCAGCCTCGACAGCACCTCGGCGCTGCAATTGGCCAATGCCATCAACCTCGGTGCGCAACTGACCCTGGCCGGCAACCAGAACACCACGCTGCTCGGCGCCGTCACTGGCACCGGCAGCCTGGTAAAAAACGGTAGCGGCGACCTGCTGCTCAGTGGCGCCAACACCTACAGCGGCGGCACCACACTGAACGGCGGCACTACCACCGGTGACACCAGCAGCCTGCAAGGGGCAATCGTCAACAACGCGGCGCTGACCTTCGCGCAGAACGCCGACGGCAGCTACACCGGCAACCTCACCGGCAGCGGTACGCTGAACAAAACCGGCACCGGCCAGTTGCTGCTGACCGGCAACAACACCTTCACCGGCAACACCTCGGTGCAGGCCGGCAACCTGATCGTCAATGGCGTGCTCAACAGCGCCAACGTCAACGTCGCCAGTGGCGCGAAAGTCGGCGGCAGCGGGCAACTGGGTGGCAACGTGCAACTGGCGAGCGGCGCGACGCTGACCGGGGGTGGTACCGCCACACCGTTGTCGGTCGGTGCACTGGCACTGTCCTCGGGCACCAATCTGGACTTCAGCCTCGGCTCGGCCACCAGCTCCACCACCGTGGTCAACGTCGCCGGCAACCTGACCCTGGACGGTACGCTGAACATCAGCAACGCCGGTGGTTTTGGTACCGGGGTCTATCAACTGTTCCGCTACGGCGGCAGCCTCACCGACAACGGTCTGGTCTACGGCAGCCTGCCGGTTTCGGCGGCCAACCTGACCCTGCAAACGGCGATTGCCAATCAGGTCAACTTGCTGGTGCAGGGCACACCGGGTGAAGTGCAGTTCTGGAACGGCGGCACCACCAACCCTGATGGCAGCATCGGCGGCGGCAGTGGCGTGTGGGGCCCGGGGACCAACTGGACGGATCCGAGCGGCACTCAGGCGTTGGCTTCCAATGGTCAGTTCGCAGTGTTCGGCGGCCAGGCCGGTACCGTCACCGTGCAAGGCAATCAGAACTTCACCGGCCTGCAATTCCTTACCAGTGGCTACAGCGTGGTTCCGGGGGCTGGCGGCACGCTGACGCCGGTCAATGGTACCGACGGCAGTCTGGCACCGGTGCGGGTGAATGCCGGCGCCAGCGCCGAAGTCTCCGCACCGCTGGTGGGTACGGGAGGGATCGAGAAACTCGATTCCGGCACTCTGGTTCTTACGGGCGCCAACACCTACAGCGGTGGCACCACGGTCAGCGGCGGCACGCTGGTCGGTAACACCACCAGCCTGCAAGGCAACATCACCAACAATGCCTCACTGGTGTTCCAGCAAAACACTGATGGCCAGTTCAACGGGGTACTCAATGGCACCGGCGCGTTGTTCAAACGCGGGGTGAGTCGTCTGTTGATGGTTGGCAATCAACCGTTCAGCGGCACGGTTTCCGTCGATCAAGGTCTGCTGCAAGTCGGCAGTCGTGCGGCCCGGGCGTCGCTGGGTGCGCAGGTCACTGTCGCCAACGGCGCAGGCTTGAGCGGTAACGGCAGCGTCGGCTCGGTAGTCAACCACGGTGTGGTGGCTTCCGGTGGCACCGATGGCACTTTGAGCGTGGCCGGTAACCTGACCAACGCCAGCGACGGTGTACTGGCGCTGACGGTCAGTTCGCCAACCGCCACGCCGCTGGCAGTGGGCGGGACGGCCGCGCTGGGTGGCGGGCTGGTGGTCAACAGCCTTGCGCCGTTCACCGGCAACACCACTTACTCGCTGATCACCGCCGGTGGTGGCGTGACCGGCACCTTCAGTGCCGCCGATCTGCCGCAGTACGCGTTCCTCGACAGCTCGCTGGTCTACGCTGCCGACTCGGTCACCCTGGCGGTGAGCCGCAACGGCAACTCGTTCGCCGACGTCGCGGCCACAGGCAACCAGCGCGGCGCCGCCACGGCCCTGTCCAATAACGGCCCGGCGGGCGCGGCGCTGCAGAACCAGATCGTCAACCTCAGCGTGGCCGGTGCGCGCAATGCGTTCGACAGCCTGTCGGGTGAAATCCACGCCAGCACCGCAAGCGCGATGCTGGAGGATTCGCGCTTCATCCGCGAGGCGGTCAACGACCGCATGCGCCAGCCGTCGTGCGGCGCGTCGGATGATCCACGCCGGACGCTGGCACCGAGCGACACCCAACTGAGCAGCAACGGTTGCCACGGGGAAATGGTCGGCTGGATTCGGGCCATCGGTGCCTGGGGGGACATGGGCGGCGACAGCAACACGGCGAAAGTCGATCGCAACCTCGGCGGTTTCATGCTTGGCACCGACAAGGCACTGGACGACACCTGGCGGGCCGGGATGGCCGCCGGCTACACCCGCAGCAACCTCAACGCGCACGATCGCAACTCCGATGCCAAGGTCGACAGCTACCACCTGGCCGGCTACCTCAACTCGCAGTTCGATGCGTTGGCCGTGCGCCTTGGCGCGGCGTACAGCTGGCACAGCATCGAGACCAAACGCGATGTCAGCGTCGGCAGCTACAACGATCGGTTGAAGGCCGATTACGACGCGCGCAGCGCGCAGGTGTTCGGTGAAGTGGGTTACGCGATCAACGCCGCCGGTGTTGCCATCGAACCGTTTGCGGGTCTGGCTTACGTCAACTACGACAGCGACACCGCCAAGGAAAAAGGCGGAGTGGGGCGCCTGAAGGCCGACGCCGATCAGGACATCACCTACTCGACCCTCGGGGTGCGCATCGGCAAGTTGGTGACCCTGGCCAACGGCAGCCAGTTGACGCCACGGGCGGCCATCGGCTGGCGTCATGCCTACGGCGACACCAAACCTGATGCCGACCTGACCTTCATCGACGGCGGCGCTTCGTTCAGCACCCAGGGCGTACCGATTGCCAAGGACAGCGCACTGCTCGAAGCCGGCATCGACTTCCAGGTCACCCCGACCGGCAAGCTGGGCATCGGCTACTCGGGCCAGGTGTCGAGCGACAACAACGACAGCGCCTTCAACATCAGCTTCAGTCAAAGCTTCTGAATCATGGTCGAAGTACTTTAACCGCCCGAAAGGGCGGTTTTTTTTGCAGGGCAGAATAGAGCGGCTTCATAGGCCCGACGATGACGTGGGGGGTGACTGGTCGATAGCTTTCGCGAGCAGGCTCGCTCCCACATTTGCTCTGTGTCACCCACCGACTCTGTGTGCACTGGAGATCCAGTGTGGGAGCGAGTAGGTTCGCAAAGGGGCCCGGACATCCAGCGCAAAAATCAGTCAGCCCGCGCTCTGCTAGAATCCGCCCCATTAACTACCAGAGACTCTCCCATGAGCGAGCCCATTCGTCTGACCCAATACAGCCACGGCGCCGGTTGTGGCTGCAAGATTTCCCCGCAGGTGCTGGAGGTGATTCTGGCCGGCAGCGGTGCGCAGAACCTTGACCCGAAACTGTGGGTCGGCAATGCCTCGCGTGATGACGCGGCGGTGTACGAGATCGATGCCGAGCGCGGGGTGGTGTCGACCACTGACTTCTTTATGCCGATTGTCGACGATCCGTTCGATTTTGGCCGGATTGCCGCCACCAATGCGATCAGCGACATCTATGCGATGGGCGGCGATCCGTTGATGGCGATTGCGATCCTCGGCTGGCCGGTGAATGTGCTGGCGCCGGAAGTGGCGCGAGAAGTGATTCGCGGCGGACGGGCGGTGTGTGACGCCGCGGGCATTCCGCTGGCCGGCGGGCATTCGATCGATGCGCCGGAGCCGATCTTCGGTCTGGCGGTAACCGGTCTGGTGGAAAAGCGCCACATGAAGCGCAACGACACCGCTACCGCCGGTTGCCTGCTGTACCTGACCAAGCCGCTGGGCATCGGCATCCTTACCACCGCCGAGAAGAAGGGCAAATTGCGCCCCGGCGACATTGGCGTGGCCCGCGACTGGATGTGCACCCTGAACAAGCCCGGCAGCCGTTTCGGCAAACTCGCCGGGGTCGCCGCGATGACCGACGTTACCGGGTTCGGTCTGCTCGGGCATCTGGTGGAAATGGCCGACGGCAGCCACCTGACCGCACGCATCGGCTACAACCACGTGCCGCGTCTGGACAGCGTCGAATACTACCTCGAACAGGGCTGCGTCCCCGGCGGCACCCTGCGCAATTTCGACAGTTATTCGAGCAAGCTCGGTCGCCTGCAGGAGCTGCACAAGCGTGTGCTGTGCGACCCGCAGACCAGCGGCGGTCTGCTGATTGCCGTGACCCCCGAAGGCAACGACGAATTCCTCGCCGTGGCTGCCGAACTGGGCCTGGACCTGGCGCCGATCGGCGAGCTGGTTGAGCGACAGACCCACGCAGTCGAGGTGATTTGATGTCACGCGACTGCACCGACTACCGCGATATTTTTCTCAACGACCGGCCGCTGATGGATGCCCGCGCGCCGGTCGAGTTTCACAAAGGCGCGTTCCCCGGCGTGGTCAACCTGCCGCTGATGAACGACATCGAACGGCAGAAGATCGGCACCTGCTACAAGCAGCACGGTCAGCAGGCCGCCATCGAACTGGGCCATCAGCTGGTGTCCGGCGCGGTGAAGGCCGAGCGTATTCAGGCCTGGGCCGATTTCGCCCGGGCCCATCCCGAGGGTTATCTCTATTGTTTTCGTGGTGGCCTGCGGTCGCAGATCACTCAACAGTGGCTGCGTGACGAGGCCGGTATCGACTACCCGCGAGTCGGCGGCGGCTACAAGGCGCTGCGCAACTTTCTCATCGACACGCTTGAGCAAGCGATCGGCCAGTGTGATTTCGTGTTGTTGGGTGGCATGACCGGCACCGGCAAGACCGAGGTGCTGGTGCAGTTGCGCAACGGGCTGGATCTGGAAGGTCACGCCAACCATCGGGGCTCCAGTTTCGGCAAACGCGCCACCGGCCAACCGTCGAACATCGATTTTGAAAACCGTCTGGCCATCGACATCCTCAAGAAGCGCGATGCCGGTATCGAGCAGTTTGTGCTGGAAGACGAGAGTCGGGTGGTCGGCAGTTGTGCGCTGCCGTTGCCGCTGTATCAGGGCATGCAGCAGTACCCGATGGTCTGGCTGGAAGACTGTTTCGAGGACCGGGTCGAACGGATTCTGCGCGATTACGTGGTGGACCTGTCAGCCGAGTTCTCCACGGTGCATGGCGAGGACGGTTTTAGCTTGTTCTCCGAGCGCTTGCTGGAGAGCCTGAACAACGTGCAAAAGCGCCTAGGCGGCGAGCGGCATCGGCGGATGCTGATGCTGATGGAAGCGGCGCTGGCCGAGCAGGAGCGTAGCGGGGCGGTGGATTTGCACCGTTCCTGGATCGAAGGGTTGCTGCGTGAGTATTACGACCCGATGTACGGGTTCCAGCGCGAGAAGAAGGGCGGGCGGATCGAGTTTGCCGGCGAGCGCGCGGCGGTGTTGGAGTATTTGCGCGAGCGGGTGAATCAGAAAGGTTGAGGGTGCCATTGCTGGCCCCATCGCGAGCAGGCTCACTCCTACAGGGGAATGCGCTTCAATTGCAGGCGTGAGCCTGCTCGCGATGGCGGCCTCAAAAACACCACCAGTCTCAAGTCGGGCAAGTCACCTTGCCGTTATCCAGCCCCTGCTTGTAGCTGTGGCTCTGCAAGCTGGCCTTGCCGTTGTGCCAGGTCAGGGTCAGCACGTACAGCGAATCGAAATCGCCGGACGCCCAGTCATCGGTGATGGTCTGCTTCTCGCCGACCGCCTTGCCCGCGACCTTGTTGATCAGCTCCGGCAGGTAGCCGTGGGACCACGCGGTGTAGATCGTAGAGTTGTGGTACTTGTCTTCGGTCAGTTCACGGGCCAGGTCGCTGGTGTCGTTGGCGGAGAACTCGATGTTCACCGGCAGGCCAAGCTTGATCGCGGCGGGGCTGATGGTCATCAACGGGCGGATGTAGCTGTAGGAGTTGTCCAGCTCACCTTCCTCGACATTGCGCGTCGGGTTGGCGGCGAACACGTAATCGGCCTTGCCGAATTTTTCCGGCAGCAGGGTCGACAGCTCGATCGCGCGGTTCAAGCCCTGGCAGTTGAGCTGGCCGAGGCCGCCGGCGGGTTTTTCCGCGTGGCGCAGGAAGACCAGGGTCTGGGTGCCGTCCACCGGCTGGGCGCGAATCTGGCTCGACTCCAGCGACAAGGTCAACGCACTCACCGCCAGCAGGGAGGGCAGGGCCACACAGGCGCGATGTTTGAAGCGTTTGGCGAATCTCATGAGGTTCGTCATTGAATAAAGGCGTCTTCAGCAAATGCGGTTAAGGCTGACAAACCCTTGCACCACGGGCTCCCAGCACCGGGTGGTGTCCATGTCGTGTGTCGCGCTTCCTTTGCGAAAGGCATAGCTCAGAGTCCTCTGAGGCCAGTTTGGTTCATGCACATTACCCGCAGGATGTTACGGTTCGTGTAGGCGCTGCTGCAGGCAAAAACCCAATCAAAAGATCGCAGCCTGCGCCAGCGCCTACATTATGATCAGTGCTTTCCTTGTGACTGGATGCTTCCCATGACCGATCTGTCCGCGTTCCCGATCACCCAGAAATGGCCCGCGCAGTACCCTGACTGGATTCAGCTCTATTCCCTGCCGACCCCCAACGGCGTCAAGGTTTCGATCATGCTCGAAGAGATCGGCCTGCCGTACGAGCCGCACCGCGTGGGCTTCGACACGCAGGACCAGATGTCCCCCGAGTTCCTTTCGCTGAACCCCAACAACAAGGTCCCGGCGATCCTCGACCCCCATGGCCCCGAGGACCAACCGTTGCCGCTGTTCGAGTCCGGCGCGATCCTGATCTACCTCGCCGACAAGAGCGGGCAGTTGCTGGCGCAGGAAGGCGCGCTGCGTTACGAGACGATTCAGTGGCTGATGTTCCAGATGGGCGGCATCGGCCCGATGTTCGGCCAGCTCGGCTTCTTCAACAAATTCGCCGGCAAGGACTACGAGGACAAGCGTCCGCGTGATCGCTACGTTGAAGAGAGCCGACGCCTGCTCAACGTGCTCGACAAACGCCTGGAAGGCCGCGACTGGATCATGGGCGAGCGCTACACCATCGCCGACATCGCCACGTTCCCGTGGGTGCGCAACCTGATCGGCTTCTATGAGGCCGGGGATCTGGTCGGGATCAGCAACTTCCCGAACGTCACCCGGGTGCTCGAGCGCTTTCTGGAGCGGCCGGCGGTGGTGCGCGGGCTGACCATTCCGTCGTAATCCACACAAATCCCCTGTAGGAGCTGCCGCAGGCTGCGATCTTTTGATTTGTTTTTTGAGGGGCAAAAGATCGTAGCCTGCGGCAGCTCCTACAGCGGAACGTGTGTTGCCTGACGGATTATTGCGCACCCGGTAATGCTGTCTTGATTGATCCAGGTTTGTACCCGCCCCCAGCGAAGGCATAAGCTTCGCCCCCTACGACTTTCGTCTCATCTGCCGTTTTCAGGAAGAACCATGTCCAGCCAGTTCCCCGAAGCACGTCCCCGGCGTCTGCGCCGCAATGCGAGCCTGCGCAGTCTGTTCCAGGAAACCGAGTTCAGCCTGAATGATCTGGTGCTGCCGATTTTCGTCGAAGAAGAAATCGACGACTTCGTGCCAATCAAGAGCATGCCGGGGGTGATGCGTATTCCCGAGCGCAAGCTGGCCAGCGAAATCGAGCGCTATGCCCGTGCCGGCATCAAGTCGGTGATGACTTTCGGCGTGTCCCATCACCTGGACGCCAACGGCAGCGACACCTGGCGCGAAGACGGCCTGGTCTCGCGGATGTCGCGGATTGCCAAGGACGCGGTGCCGGACATGATCGTGATGTCTGATACCTGCTTCTGCGAATACACCGATCACGGCCATTGCGGCGTGATGCACAACCACGAAGTGGACAACGACCAGACCCTGATCAACCTCGGCAAGCAAGCCGTGGCGGCGGCGCGTGCCGGTGCTGACGTGATCGCGCCGTCGGCGGCGATGGACGGCCAGGTGCGGGCGATTCGCCGCGCGCTGGATGACGCAGGTTTTACCCAGATTCCGATCATGGCCTACTCGACTAAATTCGCCTCGGCGCTGTATGGCCCGTTCCGCGAAGCCGGCGGCAGCGCCCTGAAAGGTGATCGCAAAAGCTATCAGATGAACCCGATGAACCGCCGCGAAGCCCTGCGCGAATCGCTGCTCGACGAGCAGGAAGGCGCCGACGCGCTGATGGTCAAACCGGCCGGTGCGTACCTGGACATCATCCGCGACATTCGTGAAGCCTCGAACCTGCCGTTGTCGGCGTATCAGGTCAGCGGCGAGTACGCGATGATCAAGTTCGGCGCGCAGGCCGGTGCGATTGACGAGGACCGTGTGGTGCGTGAAAGCCTGGGCGCGATCAAGCGCGCGGGGGCGGACCTGATCTTCACCTACTTTGCGATGGATCTGGCGCTGGCCGGGATCTAAACAACACCGCATAACCCCTGTAGGAGTGAGCCTGCTCGCGATAGCGGTGTGTCAGTCACAACTTTTTTACTGACACATCGCTATCGCGAGCAGGCTCACTCCTACAGTTTTGTGCTGTGTCAGGGGCACGGGAAGAACGGCCTTATGCCGTGATCGCGAAAATACCGCTCGATCACCTTCGGATCAGCGCTGTTATCAGCAATCGCCACATAAGTATCCGGGCGCAGCAGATAGAAGCCGTTACGCCCCAGCCCCGCCGTTTCAAACGCCGGCCGCCAGTCGAACACATGCAGCGGCAGGTGGTGTTCGGTGCACCAGGCGATCATCTCGTCGCTGGTGTCGCCGTACACATGCACCTGCCAGCAGGGCTGGCGCAGCGGCTCGTAATTATCGCCCTCACCATCATGCGCCCACGGCAAGCGGTCGCCGCCGTGCACGTGGCCAGCCGTGCCCCGACTCAGCGGCATGCCGCGATAGTTGAGGGTGACTTGCGAGACGGTACGAAACAGGAACTCGCGGCTGGCCTCGAACGTGGCCATTTTCGGGATCAGGAACGGTGCCAGACGCGTGCGCAGCAGATCGGCGATACGCCCCTCGGCGGTGACGAAGCTGAACACCTTGTCGGTGGTTGATACCAGCCGCCGGGCGAAGGCGATGCGTTCGGTTTCGTAGCTGTCGAGCAGTTGCGCGGTGGCGCTGCCGTTGAGCACGGCGGCGAGTTTCCACGCCAGGTTGATCGCGTCGCCAATCCCGGTGTTCATGCCCTGGCCGCCAGCGGGGCTGTGCACGTGCGCTGCGTCCCCGAGCAGAAACGCCCGGCCGCTGCGAAAGTGCTCGGCCACGCGGTGATGCACGCGGTAGGTGGAGAACCAGTGGACCTCGTCGATGTGCACCTTCAGGTGCTCGATGGCGCGGCTGCTGACGTCGGCGAATTGCAGGGTTTCGGCGCGGTCGGCACGTTCGTCGCGCACCGTGCCGATCAGCCGCGCGCGGCCTTCGCCGGCCAGCGGGAATACCGCGAGAAAATCCGCTTCATCCAGATCCAGGTGCAGCTCGCCGTTCATGGCCGGGCCGCTGGCCTGGACATCCGCGACGTAGAAAATCTGCTGATAAGTGCCGCCCGGGAACCCGGTATCGAGGGTTTTGCGCACCACCGAGCGCGCACCGTCGCAGCCGGCGAGAAAGCACGCCTGACAGATTTCCTGCTGCCCGTCCGGCAAGCGCAGATGCGCGGTGAGGCCGTCGCCGGTTTCTTCGAAACTCTCCAGTTCAGTGTTGCGCTCAACTGTCACACCATAGTCTTCCAGGCGTTCAAGCAGCAGCCGTTCGTGTTGGTCCTGGGGGAAGATTTCGATGAACGAGTAGGGCGTCAGGCCTTCGCCGATACGCTGCAGCGGCAACTGCGCGACCGCTTTGCCCTTGACCCAGAAATTTGCCGCCGCGACCTTGTGGCCGCTGCGCACCACGGTGTCGGCCAGGTCCAGTTGCCGGTACAACTCCAGAGTCCGCGCCTGCACCGCCAGCGCCCGCGAGGTGGTGCCGGGGCCGCAAGTCTTGTCGAGGATGCGCACCCGCACGCCCAGTTTGCTCAGCCACAGGGCCAGCACCAGACCGGTCGGGCCGGCGCCGATGATCAGTACGTCGCTGCGGTGCATGGACCTGTCCTCCGTTGGCTGTGCAGCAAGTATGGATCAGCAGGGCGGGACGGCCAGTTTGTCAGCCAGACGGAAAAGGCCCCGCAGCGTTGGGGCGGCGGGGCCGTTTTGATTTCTGGCTGAGATTCACAGGGGGGGGCGACAGCGGGTTAGAAGTCGATCGTCCCCGACAACTTCGCCACCCGTGGCTCACCCTGGGTCAGGTAGCCGCCCTGCGCCGATTCCCAGTATTTCTTGTTGGCCAGGTTCTCGACGCCCAGGCGCAACGTCACGTCTTTCTCCGAGACCTTGAAGGCATAGCGCGCGCCCGCGTCGAAGCGGTTCCAGGTCGGCAGGCTGAGGTTGTTGGCCGCGTCGGCGTACTGGCCGCCGGTGCGCAGCATCCGCGCATTCAGCGCCACGCCTTGCAGACCCGGTACATCCCAGTCGGCGCCGGCGTTGAACTGGAAGCTCGGCACGCCGATGGCACGGTTGCCGTCGTTGGCGCCGTTCTGGGTGTTGCGCAGTTCGGTGTCCATCAGGGTCAGGCCGCTGATCAGGCGCAGACCGTTGACCGGCTCGCCGAACACGTTCATTTCCACGCCTTTGTTGATCTGCTCGCCTTCACGCACGTAGGTGCAGGTGGTGGCGCTGTTGATTTCGCAGTAACCGTCACTCGGCTGCTCGATGCGATAGACCCCCAGGCTCGCGCCGTAAGTGCCCATGTCGACTTTGACCCCGGCCTCGGTCTGTTTGGAGCGGGCCGGTGCATAGACTTCGTTGCCGTTGGTCACTTTGAAGCCGCCGGTGCTGGTCGGCGAGGTCGGGCCTTGGGCCAGGCCTTCGATGTGATTGGCGTAGAACGACACATGCTCCCACGGTTTGAACACGATGCCGTAGACCGGTGTGGTGATCGATTCGTCGTAGCTCGACTTGCGGCTGCCGCTGCCGTAACTGGCGTAGTTGTAGCCTTGCACCACCAGTTGCTGACGACGCAGGCCGGCGGTGATCAGCAGGCGGTCATCGAAGAAACCGAGGGTGTCGGAAAGCGCGAGGCTGCGGTTGAAGGTCTTGCCGACAATGCCCGGATCGCTGACGTCGCCGCCGGAAAAATTGCCGACTGGCGACGGGGTTTGCACCGGGTGATAGATGTTGTTGGCGTATTTTGTCAGGTCGAAATCGTAGGCGCTGCGCTGTTCGGCCCACAGCCCGCTCAGACCGAAGTTGAGTTTGTGGCTGACGGCGCCGGTGTTGAATTTGCCGTTCAGGCCGGCCATCAGGCTGGTGTTGTCTTCATCGTGCGGGATGAACGAGCCAGTGGTGAACGATGCACCGGTGTTGCCCACCAGGGTGGTCGAGTTGTAACGCCCGACTTCGCGGGTGTGCTTGGCGCCGCCGGCGACGTATGCGGTCCAGTTGTCGTTCAGGTCATATTCGGCGCGGAGCATGCCGAAGGTGTCTTCGATGTCGGTGTAGCCCCACTTCGGCGCGTAGTTGGTGTCGGCCGACGGCGCATCCGGAATGTGCGTGGCGGTGCCGAGGTTGACCGAGTTGCGGCCACCGTTGACGCGCTCTTTCTGGTAGGCGAAGTCACCGGAAAGGCGCAGTGCATCGCCCCGGTAGTCGAGGCCGATGGCGAACAGTTTCGAGCGCTGGTTTTCGTGATCGATGCCGGTGTCGCCTTCGCGCTGGGACAGGTTGATCCGCGCGCCGAAGCGATTGTCTTCGCCGAAGCGCTGGCCGATGTCGAAGTGCTGACCAACGCGGCCTTCGCTGTTGATGTCGGTGGTGTAGCGGCGCAGCGGCTCGTCGCCGGCGCGCTTGGGCTGCAGGTTGACGCCACCGCCGATCCCGGAACCGGTCGGGGTCACACCGTTGATGAAGGCGTTCGGGCCCTTGAACACTTCCACGCGCTCCAGGGCATCGCTGGAAATGATCTGCCGTGGCAACACGCCGTACAGGCCGTTATAGGAAATGTCATCGCCGTTGAGCGGCAGGCCGCGGATCATGAACACCTGCGCCTGGTTGGCGTAGCCCGAAGCCTGACGCACCGAGGCATCGTTGAGCAGGACGTCGGCAACGTTTTCCGCTTGCTGATCCTGAATCAGTTGTTCGGTGTACGACGCGGCGCTGAACGGCACATCCATCATATCCTGGTTGCCCAACACGCCGAGCTGGCCGCCACGGGCCACCTGACCGCCGGAATAGACCGGGGGCAGGGCGCTTGGCGTCGGTGCCTGGGCGTTGATGTTGACGTTGTCGAGCACCAGCTGCTTGGCATTGTCATCGGCAGCGTAAGCGCTGACGCTCAGGGAGCACAGCAGAGCGAGAAGCGTCGGGCGGAACGGGGCAGCGAGGCGAGCTGTAGCGGGCATGTGTTCGTACCTGGAGGCGCGTGGCCAGCAAGAAAAAAATAGGGCGGCGCGGGAACTCCTTGCGCAAATGCGACTCCAGGCGCAAATGATATGAGTTCGCAGTAACGCTTTGCAATCAGTTTGTCATCACTCCGCAAGCAGCCATCCACCTGCGGCAGCTCTCACGCGGATTGTGTATGGTGGTTCTGGCTTAGTGGATTGGATGAAGCAACATGCGATTAGTCATTACCCTCGCTGCGATGCTGGTGCTCGCCGGTTGCGCGGGGCAGCGCAGTCAGGAGCCGGCGCCGCGTGCGCCCGCCGAAGTGAAAGCCGAGATCGTGCGGTTGATGCCGGCAAAAGTGCCTGACCGCCAAGGCTGGGCCACCGACATCTACGCCGCGTTCGCCGCGCAGGGCATCAGCCCGACCACGCAAAACCTGTGTTCGGTGCTGGCCGTTGCCGAGCAGGAATCGACGTTTCAGGTAGACCCGACCGTGCCGGGCCTGGGCAAGATTGCCCGCGACGAAATCGACCGCCGCGCCGGCAAGGCCCACATCCCGGGGATGCTGGTCAGCGCCGCCCTGGCCGTGCGTTCGCCCAGCGGCAAAAGCTACAGTGAACGCCTGAACGCGGCGCGCAGCGAGAAAGAACTCAGCGCGATTTTCGATGACTTCATCGGCATGGTACCGATGGGCCGCACGCTGTTCGGCGGCTTCAATCCGGTGCACACCGCCGGGCCGATGCAGGTCAGCATCGAATTTGCCGAGCAGCACGCCAAGGACTACCCGTACCCGGTCAACGGCACGATCCGCCACGAAGTGTTCACCCGCCGTGGCGGCATGTACTTCGGCATCGCCCATTTGCTGGGTTATCCGGTGAGTTACCGCGAGCCGTTGTACCGTTTTGCCGACTTCAATGCCGGTTGGTACGCCAGCCGCAATGCGGCGTTTCAGAACGCGGTCAGCCGTGCTTCGGGCATCCCCTTGGCGCTGGATGGCGACTTGATTCGCTATGACTCGATCATGCCCGGCAGCACCGAACTGGCGGTGCGCACCCTCGGCAAGTCGCTGGGCATGCGCAACCCGACGATTCGCGATCAGTTGGAGAAGGGCAAGACTCTGGACTTCGAAGACACCAAACTCTACCAGCGCGTGTTTGAACTGGCCGAGCAGGCCGAAGGCAAGACCTTGCCCCGTGCAGTGTTGCCGGGGATTGTCCTGCAGAGTCCGAAAATCACCCGCAAGCTGACCACGGCGTGGTTCGCCAAACGGGTGGATGAGCGCTACAAGCGCTGCATGGCCAAAGGCGGTTAAGTCGCCAGTTGAAGGTGGCGGTTACAGCACTTTGACGGCCCGGCCAATCGCCTGAATCGGCCCGGTCGGTTTGCCGATCGGCGAGCCGCCGGCGCCTTCGAGGGTGAGCTCGAACAGCTGATTGGCTTGCAGCGGCGGCAGTTTGTCCAGCGGCACTTCCAGCGCCTGCCCCGGTTTGACCAGCCCCAGCGACACTGGCCCTTGCCAGCCGTCCGCCTTGGTCCAGAACTCCAGAGCCTTGTCCGCCGGCACTTCGACCACGCCCAGCGGGATCAACTGGATCTCGCGTGAATTGCTCGCCTGGATCACCCAGCCTGGCGCCTTGTCCTGCGGGGCGACCAGCACCACCAGATAGCTGGGTTTCGGCGTGGTCTGGGTCAGCAGAATCGAGCCAAGGATCAGCGTCGCGGCCAGTCCGGCGGCGCTCAGCCCGCGCCACAGCGGCAGCAGGTTCCACCATGAGGTGCGCGTCGGCTCAGTTGCTTTACGCGAGAGTCGCTCGACACTGCGTTCGATACGCGGCCACAAGTGCGGCGACGGTTGCTGCGTCCCGGCCAGGTCCGTCAGGTCCAGCAGCCGCCGCTCCCAGGCATCCACCGCCGCTTGCAGTTCCGGCTCGTTGGGCAAGCGCTGCTGCACCGCTTCGCGCTCCGGCGCCGACAGGGTGCCGAGCACGTATTCGCTGGCCAGTTCATCACGTTCCTGCGCCGATTCAGTGGTCATCCCATGCACTCCCGCAGCGCGTTGAGGCTGCGTTTGATCCAGGCTTTGACGGTGCCCAATGGCGTGTCGAGGCGTCTGGCGATCTGCGCGTGGCTGTAGCCGTCGACGTAGGCGTGGAGGATGCAGTGGCGGCGTTCGGGCTCAAGTTGTTCCAGGCAGCGGTGGATGCGTGCGGAATGCGCCGCCGCCTCAAACCCGTCATCGTCGGCGACCGAGTGGTGAGCGTCGTTGAGTGGCGTTTCCCGGCCATGATCACGCAGCAGGTTCAGCGCCAGATGCCGGGTCACGCTGAACATCCAGCCGCGTGCCGAGCCGCGCGTCGGATCGAATCCCGCCGCACCGGCCCAGATCTTGATGAACGCCTCATGAACGATATCCTCCGCCAGCGCCGTGTCGCGCACCAACCGCTTGGCCACACCGAGCAGGCGCGGGCTTTCCTGCACATACAAATCGCGCAGGGCCTGACGCTCGCCGCGGGCACAAGCAGCGAGACGGGCTTCGTAATCGAATTCAGATTCGGGTAAAGGCATGTCGTGCAATTTAGCTTACATTCCGCAAACATCCAGACAACACGATTCCCCTTGTAGGAGTGAGCCTGCTCGCGATGACGGTATTTCAGTGGAGCAGTTGTTGGCTGACACACCGTCATCGCGAGCAGGCTCACTCCTACAGAGGCTTTGTGTTGAGTCGGGAAATCAGTTCGCCGCCCAGAAGATGTAATCCGCCTGGTACTTCACCACTTCCTGCTTGCCCTTGTTCGCCGCGCTGCATTCGCTGCCCGGGGCCACGCCGCCCTTGAGGGCGACACGCTGGATATAACTCACGCCACTCATCGCGCCTTTACCTTCTGCGGGGTTGGCCTTGACCAGTTGATAGGGCAGGTTGCCCGGGCTCGACGGGGCGACCGCCAACTGCGTACCGGTGACTTTCGAACCGTCCTTGGCCTGCCAGGTGGCAGGTGGGCCGAAGTAGGTGCCGACCTGTTTACCACTGCGATCATTGAGCACCGCTTTCGGGCCGACAAATGTCCACTCGGTCTGCCCGGCCGCATTGGGCTTGTCGCGGCACTCATACGTGATCTCGCCGACCCCGGTGGTTTCCAGCGCTACTTTGTGGCCGTCCGGTACCTTGATGGCGTCTGGCAGAGCGCTCTGTGCGAAAGCGCCGGCGGAGGCGGCGAGCAAACCGGTGAAGCAAATCAGCTGTGTGGTGTTCATCAGTGTTTTCTCCGAAAGGGGTAGATCGCTGGCAGCCAACAGTGACTGTTACAGGGACTACCCGTGGCGGAGGTGTTTGGATGCAGTGGCTGAAAAATAAATTTCGAACACACTGATTCCCTTGTAGGAGTGAGCCTGCTCGCGATGGCGTCGTGTCAGTCGGCACTCATGTCACTGGAATACCGCTATCGCGAGCAGGCTCACTCCTACAGGGATTTGTGTCTGCCTTGAGGCCAGAGGCCTTGAGCAGTTCCTGGGTGTAGGGGTGTCTGGGCGCGGCAAAAATCTCCCGCGACGATCCCTGCTCAACCACCTTGCCGTCCTTGATCACCATCAAGTCATGGGCCAGCGCATGCACCACCGCCAGATCATGGCTGATAAACAGATACGTCAGCCCGTGCCTGATCTGCAATTGCCGCAACAGGTCCACCACTTGTTTCTGCACCGTGCGATCGAGCGCCGAGGTCGGTTCATCGAGCAGGATCAATGCCGGTTCCAGCACCAGTGCGCGGGCGATGGAGATGCGCTGGCGTTGTCCGCCGGAAAATTCGTGGGGGTAACGATGGCGGGCTCGCGGATCGAGGCCGACTTCCTCCAGCACCCGAATCACCGCCGCCTCACGTTCGTCGGCGGTGCCGATGCCATGGGTCAGCAAGCCTTCGGCAATGATCTGTTGCACCGACATCCGTGGGCTCAGACTGCCGAACGGGTCCTGAAACACCACCTGAATCTGCCGGCGCAAGGGGCGCATCAAGCGCTGGTTGAGCAAGCTCAGCTGCTTGTTGCCGAAGCGGATATCGCCCTCGGACTCCACCAGGCGCAGGATCGCCTGGCCCAGCGTGGATTTGCCCGAACCGGACTCGCCGACAATGCCCAGGGTCTTGCCGCGTTGCAGGCGGAAGCTGACCCCATCGACGGCCTTGATGTAATCCTGTGAACGGCTGAACAGTGCCTTGGGCAGGGGAAACCAGACCTTCAAATCATCCACTTCCAGCAGGTTGTGCTCGTACGGGCTCGGGACCGGCGCACCGCTGGGTTCCGCCTCGATCAGCAAGCGGCTGTAGGGATGCTGCGGCGAGCGGAACAGCGTCTCGCAATCGGCCTGTTCGACGATTTCGCCGTGACGCATCACGCACACGCGTTGGGCGATGCGCCGGACCAGATTGAGGTCGTGACTGATCAGCAGCATCGACATGCCGAGCCGCTGTTGCAGCTCGATCAGCAGCTCGAGGATTTTCTGCTGCACGGTCACGTCGAGCGCCGTGGTCGGCTCATCGGCGATCAGCAGTTCCGGCTCATTGGCCAGCGCCATCGCAATCATCACCCGTTGCCGCTGGCCGCCGGACAACTGGTGGGGATAGGCTTTCAAGCGCTGCAATGGCTGGCGAATGCCCACCAGTTCAAGCAATTCCAACGTGCGCTCACGGGCGGCGCGGCCCTTGAGGCCCTTGTGAATCTCCAGCACTTCGCTGACCTGTCGTTCCACGGTGTGCAGTGGATTGAGCGAGGTCATCGGCTCCTGGAAGATCATCGCAATCCGGTTGCCGCGCAAACCGCGCAGGTGCTGCTCGCTGGCCTGCAGCAAGTTGACGCCGCCATAGGCAATCGAACCGCTGCTGCTGACGGATTTACCCGGCAACAAACGCAAGATCGAATGCGCCGTGACCGACTTGCCCGAACCGGACTCACCGACCAGCGCCAGACATTCGCCACGACGAATGTCCAGGTTCAAACCGTGCACCACGGCCTGTTCGCCAAAGGCCACGCGCAGGTCGCGGATCTCGATCAAATTTTCTTTCATGTCAGCTCCTCGGATCGAACGCATCTCGGCAAGCCTCACCGATGAACACCAACAAAGACAGAATCAGCGCCAAGGCAAAAAACGCCGTCAGCCCCAGCCACGGCGCCTGCAGATTGCGCTTGGCCTGACCGATCAACTCGCCCAGCGAGGCCGTCCCCGCCGGCATGCCGAAGCCGAGAAAATCCAGCGCTGTGAGGGTGGCGATAGCCCCCGTCAGAATGAACGGCAGGTAGGTCAGGGTGGAGGTCATCGCGTTGGGCAGGATGTGCCGGCGCATCAGCTCACTGTCGGTCAGCCCCAAGGCCCGTGCGGCTTTGACGTATTCCAGATTGCGCCCGCGGAGGAATTCGGCGCGCACCACATCGACCAGTGCCAGCCAGGAAAACAGCGCCATGATCCCCAGCAGCCACCAGAAACTCGGCGAGACAAACCCGGACAGAATGATCAGCAGATACAGCACCGGCAAACCCGACCAGATCTCCAGCAGCCGTTGCCCGAGCAGGTCGACCCAACCGCCGTAATACCCTTGCAACGCCCCGGCAACGATGCCGACCAACGCACTGATGCCGGTGAGGATCAGCGCAAACAGAATCGAAATCCGTGTGCCGAAAATCACCCGCGCCAACACGTCACGCGCCTGATCGTCGGTGCCCAGCCAGTTGCGCGCCGAGGGCGGACTCGGCGCCGGTTCGGCGAGGTCGTAGTTGACCGTGTCGTAACTGAACGGAATCGGCGGAAACAGCATCCAGCCGCCCTGATCCTCGATCAGCCCGTGCACGTAAGCGCTGGCGTAATCCGGCTGGAATGGCAGCTCGCCGCCGAAATCGGTTTCCAGGTATTCGCTGAGGATCGGGAAATACCACGCGCCGTGATAGCGGATCACCAAGGGTTTGTCGTTGGCGATCAGTTCGCCGCCGAGGCAGATCAGGCACAAACCGAGGAACAGCCACAGCGACCAGCGTCCACGGCGATTGGCCTTGAACTGCGCGACACGGCGCTGGCCCAGAGGAGAGAGTGTGAACATCAGGCAGTCCTCGCCGAGAAGTCGATGCGCGGGTCGAGCAGGGTGTAGCAGAGGTCGCCGATCAGCTTGATCAGCAGACCGAACAGGGTGAACAGAAACAGCGCGCCGAACACCACCGGATAGTCCCGCGATACCGCCGCTTCGTAGCTCATGCGCCCGAGGCCGTCGAGGTTGAAGAGGGTTTCGATCAACAGGGAACCGGCGAAAAACACCTCGATCAGCGCCGACGGCACGCCGGCCACCACCAGCAGCATCGCATTGCGAAACACATGGCCATACAGCACGCGGCGTTCGGTCAAGCCTTTGGCTCGCGCGGTGATCACGTATTGGCGGCTGATCTCGTTGAGGAAGCTGTTTTTGGTGAGGATGGTCAGCGTGGCAAAACCGCCGATCACCAGCGCGGTCACCGGCAACACCAGGTGCCAGAGGTAGTCACCGACCTTGGCCAGCGTGCCGAGGCTGTCGAAGTCATCCGACATCAGGCCCTGCACCGGAAACCAGTTGACGTAGCTGCCGCCGGCGAACACCACGATCAGCAGCATCGCAAAGAGAAACGCCGGCATCGCATAGCCGATGATGATCGCCGTGCTGCTCCAGACATCGAAGGCGCTGCCGTGCCTGATCGCTTTGCGAATGCCCAAGGGAATTGAAATCAGGTAAGTGATCAGCGTCGCCCACAGGCCGAGCGACAACGACACCGGCAACTTCTGCAGGATCAGATCGGTGACCTTGGCGCCGCGAAAGAAACTGCTGCCCAGATCCAGCCGGGCGTAGTTTTTCAGCATCAGCCACAGGCGTTCGTGCATCGGTTTGTCAAAGCCGTAGTGGTGTTTGATGTCCTCGATCAGCGCCGGGTCGAGACCACGGCTGCTGCGCCCGGCACCGCCCGTTGCGGCAACTTCGCCACCGCCGCCCATGCTGTGCCCGCCGAAGCCTTGCAGGCGCGCAATGGCTTGTTCCACCGGGCCACCCGGGGCGGCCTGCACGATAAGAAAATTGACCACCAGAATGCACAGCAGCGTGGGGATGATCAGCAGCAGGCGCCTGCCCAGATAACGCAGCATGTCACTGGCCCCCCGCAAGCTGGGTGTGCATCTGTTGCGTGGTCAGCGGCTTGGCCGAGACCTCCCACCAGGTGTTGAGGCCTTCGTCGTACGCCGGTTGCACCGCCGGCATGCCGAAACGGTTCTGATACACCGTTGGCGTGCCTTTGGAGTAGTAGTTGGGAATCATGTAGTAACCCCATTGCAGCACCCGGTCGAGGGCGCGCGCGTAATGCACCATGGCTTGGCGGGTGTCGGCCTTGACCAGCCCGTCGATCAGTTGATCGACCGCCGGGTTGGCCAGCACCATCGAGTTCGAACTGCCGACCTGCGTGGCACTTTGCGAGGCGTACAGGCTGTACAACTCGCGGCCGGGGGAGACGATCGGATCGCCACTGCGCGGGAAACTGGTGACGATCATGTCGTAGTCCCGGGCGTTGAGCCGATTGACGTATTGCGCCGAGTCGATGCGCCGCAGATTCAGAGTGATGCCGATCTGCGCGAGGGTGCGTTTGAACGGCAGCAGCATGCGATCGAAACCGCCCTGACCGTCGAGGAAGGTGAACTCCAGCGGTTCGCCGGCGGCATTGACCAGTCGACTGTGTTGCGGCGTCCAGCCAGCGTCGGCGAGCAGCTTCAGCGCTTGCAGTTGCTTGTCGCGGATGTAGCCGCTGCCATCGGTTTTCGGCGCCTGATAGACCTCGGTGAACACCTCGTCGGGAATCTGCCCGCGCAGCGGTTCGAGGATCTGCAATTCTTCGGCGTCGGGCAGGGCGGTCGCGGCCATTTCACTCTTCGGCCAGAAGCTGTTCTGGCGCACGTAGAAACCGCGCATCATCTGCTTGTTGGTCCACTCGAAATCCCACAGCAGGCTGATCGCCTGACGCACCCGGCGATCCTGGAAAATCGGGTTTTGCAGGTTGAACACGAAGCCCTGCGCCGCCGTCGGTTTGTCCGGGGCGAGGATCGATTGCTGCAGGCGACCGTCACGCAACGCCGGGCTGTCGTAGCCGACCACGTAACCGGATGAGGAAAACTCGCGGTTGTAGTCGAACGCGCCGGCCTGCAGCAGTTGGCGGGCGACGTCGGTGTCGCCGTAGAAATTCACCGTCAGCGTGTCGAAGTTGTACATCCCGCGACTCACCGGCAGGTCCTTGCCCCACCAGTCCGGATCGCGTTCGAAACTGATGCTGCGCCCGGCATCGACCTTGCTCACGCGGTACGGGCCGCTGCCCAGTGGTGGCTCGAAACCGCCGCCGTTGGCGAAATCACGGGTCTTCCACCAGTGCTCGGGCAGTACGCGCATCGTCGCCAGGTCCAGCGCCAGGGTGCGGTTGAGGTTGTTCTTGAAGGTGAAACGCACCTGCCGTGGCCCTTCGATTTCGACGTCCTGCACGTCGGCGTATTGCTGGCGATAACTGAGGCTGCCCTTGGTCATCAGCAGGTTGAAGGTGTAGCGCACGTCTTCGGCGGTGATCGGTGTGCCGTCGGCGAAGCGTGCCTTGGGGTTCAGGGTGAAGCGCACCCACAGCCCTTCGGGATCGCGTTCGATCTGCTGCGCGACCAGAGCGTAGACGGTGTACGGCTCGTCCAGCGAACGGAACGCCAGCGGCGCATACACCCAGTCGTTGACCTGCACCACGGAAATGTCCTGATCGGCATACGGGGTGATGTAGTTGTACTGGCCGATCTCCATCGACGCGCGACTGAGCGAACCGCCCTTGGGCGCGTCGGGATCGACGAAATCGAAATGCTTGAACCCCGCCGGATACTTCGGCGCCTCGCCGTACACGGTCAGCGCATAACTGCCGCCGGCCAGCGCCGAGGTGCCGGTGCACAGCAGCGCGCTGCCGAGCAGCAGAGCGGCCATGTTGCGCATGAAATTCATGAAGTTTTTCCTCTAAGCCCGAAAACTCACTAGCAGCGCTAAAAACTGTGGCGAGGGAGCTTGCTCCCGCCGGGCTGCGAAGCCGCCCCAAAAATCAGACTGACCCTGCAGATTTTTGTGAGTGCTGCGCACTCAAGCGGGAGCAAGCTCCCTCGCCACAAAGGTTTGCATTCACCCGGTTTTACGGTGTTGGTGCCTTAGAAGTGATACGTCATGCGCGCAAACAACGTGCGCCCCAGCGGGTCGGTGTAGCGCGGGTCATAGCCGCTCTGGAAGTTGTAGGCCTGGTTGGTGAACGGCGGGTTGCGGTCGAACATGTTCTTCATCCCGGCATCGACATCCAGCACCTTGTTGAAGGTGTAGCCAGCCGACAGGTCCCACACCGAGTACGACGCCACCCGCGCGTGGGTATCGCGGTCGTAGTCGTTGTAACCGGTGGTGAAGCGGTTGGTCAGCGACGCCCGTGCGGCGCCGAAGGTCCAGCTGCCGGTGAGGTTGTGCTTCCACCGCGCGATCACGCCGTCCCCTTCGAAGTCGCCGACCTTGTCGGTAAACGGGCCTTTGATGGTGCTCTGGAAGTCGTAACTGTCGACGTAGGTGCCTTGCAGCCCCAGGCCGAACTGACCGTACGGCGTGTTCGGGAAGCGATAGTCCAGCGACACATCGACACCGTTGGTTTCGACGATGCCGAGGTTGGCGTTGCCGGTAACGATGTAGTTGAGCGTGCCGTCGGCGTTGCGCACGAAACGATCCGGGTAGGTGCCGGCCTGATCAAACACGGTGGATTCGGGGAACGGCTGGATCTGATTGGAGATGTGAATCCACCAGAAATCCAGGCCCACCGACAGGTTGCTGACCGGCTGATAGACGAAGCCCAGGGTCACGTTGCGCGCTTTCTCCGGGGCCAGATCCTGGTTGCCACCGATCTGATTGAGGAACTGCTGGCCGCAATCGCGTCCGCCGTTGCCGCCCGGTTGCACGACGCCGCCGGTACACAGCACCGGGTCGTTGTAGTAGCCCTGGGTGTAAGTGATGCTGCGCGGCGAATACAGCTCGTACAGGGACGGCGCACGGAAGCCTTCGCTGTACGCGCCGCGCACCACCAGCTCTTTGAGCGGCTGATAGCGGAACGAGTATTTCGGGTTGGTGGTGCTGCCGAAGTCGCTGTATTTGTCGTGGCGCACGGCGGCGGACAGTTCGAGGCTGTCGAGCACTGGCACGTTGATTTCGGCGTACGCGGCTTTCACGCTGCGGTCGCCCTCGACGCTACCGGCCGGGTCGATACCGAGGCTCTGGATGTCGCCGGCAAACTGCTCGAAGTCCTGATGAAATTTCTCTTTGCGGTATTCACCGCCCAGCGCCAGACCGGCAGGGCCGGCACCGAACCAGTCACCGATCTCACGGCTGATCCGACCGTCGAAACCGGCCACACGGCCGACGGCGGTGGTGTAGGCACCGTGGTACATGGCAGCGTCGATGTACTGCTGCCCGGCGGCGGATTGCGGGCCGAACGGGTTGAGCAAACCGCTGGCCAGGCCATTGATCATCGCCTGATCGCTGACATAACCGCTTGTGACGCTGGAGACGATTTTGTTCTGGTTGTACGAGGCGCCGACGTTGTAATCCCAGCCGCCGACCAGACCGTCGAAGCTCAGCAAAAAGCGCTGGCTGGTGTTCTGGTCTTTCGATTCACGCGGGCCGGCGGCGGTTTCGCGCCAGTTGACGTCGACCGGTTGCGTCGGGTCGAGGGCGAAGCCGGTCGGGCCGGGCGTGATGCCGTTGCCGGGGTAGTAGGGCGACGAGGAATCCAGGCTCAGGCCGGTCAATGGCGCCGGGCCGACAGCGGTGGCGTTGTTGTTGCGTGACCAGAAGTATTCGAGGTTGACGTTGTGGTCATCCGCCAGCTTGCCGGTGGTCTTGCCGAAGAACGAAGTCTTTTCGGTTTGCGGAATCAGGTCGATGTATTCGCGGGTGCTGAAACGGCACAAGCCGTCGCGCGCCACCAGGTTGGGGCCGTTGCAATTGCTGTTGGCCAACGGGTTGGTGGCGTTGCCGTTCTGGCTGTAGTTGCCGGGGAATGCGGTGCCGGAGGTCTGGTCCAGACCTCGGCCGGGCACATAGTCGCGGGCGAACGAGCGGTCGTTGGCGTCGAGGTTCTGCTGCTTGTTGTAGTTGAACACGCCGAGCACGTTGAAGCGGTCCTGTTCCAGGTCGCCGTAGCCCCAACTGGCGCTCATGTCCTTGGTAGCGCCACCGCCGCTGTGGGTCGGGGTTTCGCCGCCGAACGTGAGCTGGCCGTCGGTCAGGGATTTCTTGGTGATGAAGTTGATCACGCCGCCGATGGCGTCGGTGCCGTACAGGGCCGAGGCGCCGTCACGCAGGACTTCCACGCGCTCGATGGCGGCAAACGGGATCATGTTCAGATCCACCGCGCCGCCGGCCGAGTTGGTGCCGGACAGGGCGTTGTTGGCCAGTCGTCGACCGTTGAGCAGCACCAGTGTCTTGTTCGCGCCGATGCCGCGCATGTCGGCAAACGAAGCGCCACCGGTGGCGGCGCCGACCGAGCCGGCGCTGTTGTTGATCGACTGGCTGCCGGTGATCCGCTGCACCAGTTCGGCGGTGGTGGTCACGCCCTGTTTGCGCAGTTCATCGGCCTTGAGAATGGTGATCGGCACCGCCGTCTCGGCATCGACCCGGCGAATCGCCGAACCGGTCACTTCCACCCGTTGCAGTTGCGTGGTCGGCGCGACCACCGCGGTCGCTGCCGGCACGGCCGCGTTGTCATCCTCGGCGGCGTGCACGGACCCGGCGCCCATCCCCATGGCCACCAGGTACAACGGAACAAAACGGTGACGAGAAATCGTGGCCACCAAAGGTTTGAGCGTAAAGCGTGGAGTGTTCATCAGCATGGTTGTTTCCGACTTGTCAGACGTTATCGAAATGGCCTTGTGAGCCCTCATTGCGCAGGTCACGGGGGTGCCGCGCCGCGAAAAACCACTTTCTTCAAGCAAGCCGATCCCCTCCGAAGACGCACTGCGTTTTTTCGGTCGGCTGATTGCGACGGGATGCTTCAGCGGTGTCGGGCGCGTTTCTCAGTGCGCGCCCGACACCGCACTCAGTGGGTGGTCATCACCGAGATCTTGCTGATGCCCGAGCGTTCGATGGACGCCATGGCCTTGGCCACCTGGCCGTAGTTGACGTTGGCGTCGGCCTGCAGTTGCACGCGCACCTCGCTGTCCTTGGCCTTGACCTCCTTGAGGCTGGCTTCCAGCGATTCCGGCGCCAGTTCGGTTTTCGCCAGATAGAACTTGCCGTCCTGATCGACGCTGACCACCACCGGGTCTTTCTTCTCGGCGGGGGCGGCGGCGTCGGTTTTCGGCAGGTTGACCTTGATCGCGTTGGTCATCAGCGGCGCGGTGACGATGAACACCACCAGCAGCACCAACATCACGTCCACCAGCGGCGTGACGTTCATTTCGCTGAGCACTTCATCGCTGTCTTGAGTGGAGAACGACATCAGCTGGCCTCCCGCACGGCGGCCGTGGTTTTGCTGGCGATGGCCTGACGGCTGATGGAAAACGCGCTGCGCGAGGCGAGGGCGTCGAAGTCGTGGGCGAAGTCATCCATGTCCGCCGAGGCCAGTTTCAAACGGCGCAGGAAGAAGTTGTAAATCAGCACCGCCGGCACCGCGACGGCGATGCCCACGCCGGTGGCGATCAGTGCGTGACCGATCGGGCCGGCGACCGCTTCAAGGCTGGCCGAACCGGTTTCGCCGATGCTTTGCAGAGCTTCCATGATCCCCCACACGGTGCCGAACAGACCAATGAACGGCGCGGTGCTGCCGATACTGGCGAGGATCGCCTGGCCGTTTTCCAGGGAGCGGCGTTCTTTCTGGATCTGCTGGCGCAGGTTGCGTTCCAGGCGATCCGAACGGTTGATGGTGTGCGCCAGTTGCTGTGTGGTCTTTGGGGTTTCCTCCACCAGCAAGGCTTCGAAACCGCTGCTGGCGATACGGGCCAGCGAGCCCGGGTACTGGCTGGCATGTTCGGCGGCGGTGAGCAGGTCCGGCGCGCCCCAGAAGGCTTTGCTGAACTGTTTGTTCTGGGCTTTCTGGCGCAGGTATTGCGCCGACTTGACCAGCAGGATCGCCCAGCTGACCACGGAAAACAGCACCAGGCCCCAGAGCACACCGGGGACAATCATCGAAGACAGTGAAGGGTTCATGGCTACACCTCGCTTGCATTAAGTCGGTTGTGAGTTCGTTGGGTTGTGCCGTTATTGCGGCAATTTGAAATCGATGGTCTGGGTGGCGAAGCCGTCAATCGGCGTGTCACCGCGTTTGGCCGGAATGAACTTCCAGTTCTTCACGGCCGCGACGGCTGCGTCATCCAGTTGCGGCTTGCCGCTGGACTTGGTCACGGTCACCGAACCGGCGCGACCGTTGGCCAACACCTGAATCCGCAGGACCACGCTGCCTTCCCAATTGCGTCGAAGGGCCAGCGACGGGTATTCCGGCGGTGGGTTGCCAAGGCTGGCGAGGCCGGAAATCGCTGCCGATTCCTTGACCGGACCGGGCGCGGCCGCCGGGGCCGATGGCGCGCTCGGTGTGGCCGGTGCAGCGGGAGCGGCCGGTGGTGCCGGGGCGGGCGGGGCTTTCGGCGGCTCGACCTTTTTCACCGGTTTCGGCTTCTCGACCGGTTTCGGTTTTTCGATCGGCTTGGGTTTCTCCACCGGTTTCGGCGGTGGCTTGACCGCGTCTTCGTCTTCCACCGGCTGTTCCGGTTCGGGCGGTGGTGGCGGTGGGGGCGGCGGCTCCGGCGTGGGCGGTGCCGGCGGCGTCGGGCTGCTCAGCTCGACGGTCATTTCCGGAATCTGCGGCGGGGTCGGCAGGGGTTCGGGCCGGGTCTGCTGGAGAAACCACCAGGCGCCGCCGTGTATCAGCGCCGACACCGCCACCAGTAACAGCATTTGCTGTTTGTTCAACCCGCCGGGTTGTGAGGTATTGGCTATGAAAGCCGGCCTGCCCGGCGGCGGGGTTGACGCTTCCCGCAACGGCCCCGGCAGGGGTCTGTGCTTTACCGCATCGTTCATTAAAGCTCCCTCGGGTTGATGAAGGGCAATAAGGTGCCGTCCGAACATTTGGGTGATGTTCGAGTGGGTGGGTGCAACTTTCTTTTGGGTGTACGCAAGCCGATAGTTGAACTATCTATTGAACTGGCTTGGGCAAACTTACTGGCTTAACGCCATCGACTTCGTGTGTTCATTACCCATTCCCTGGTTGTTCTTGTGCTTTATGTAGGAGCTGCCGCAGGCTGCGATCTTTTGATCTTAAAAGCAAAAAACATCCGATTGCGGCCCGAGCCTTCGGCAGCCCCTGCATATGTTGTATTCGCAGTTCAATTTGCAACCGCTGTGCCAAATATTGCTGAAATGTAGAGCGGTTATTTCACGGCTGTTACCCATGTCGCATTTATATAAGTTTTATTGGCCGGCCGAGTTTTCTTTAGTGCAGGACTGTCCACAGCCTCGAACGCCGGGGCTTTTTTACAGGCGAGTCAGGCTTGGCGCTGTATCGGGCGGATTAGCCAGATAGAGCGGCTGAACTCGGATCTGCCGGGGCACTTGATGGTGCATGGCGGACTGATTTGGTGCGGGTCAATGAATTAGCGGGTCACAGTCTGTATTCCTTGTTCTTGTTCAATTGAAATCAATGTTTTAACGGTTGGTTAGTTGTAGTCAGTAGAGCGCTTTTGGTGCAATTACAAATAGCCTGAAGTTATTGTTCGACAATCTCGCTATCGATCACCAATGTGTTGGTTGCGCAATAACTTCATGGGTTGTATTTAAAAAATAAATAGTGCGCCGTCGCAGGCGCAGTCAATGCGCCAAACGCAGTGCGTGACTGTCGAGTTCAGGTAATAAGATAAATGTATTGAAGGACGGGACTGTTCCGGCGAACTGGGCTTTGCGCCGATGGATACCCACGGGATGTGATGCGGCAGAACGATTGAAGATTCACGCAGTGACCTCCTTGTTGCCAGCTCGGATACGCGAACTTTTGGTTCGGTATCGCACCTTACAAGAACGCGGATAGCGTTCGATGATTGCTCTTGGTGCGTGATGGGCACCGCCAGCGCTGTTTTGCGAGGTTTGAATTCGCAAGTCGCGATTGCATGGGAAAAACGTGCCAAAGCGGATACAACCGCTATAAATAGGGCTACACCAGACCTGTCGAAATCGAGGAGGGGGCATGTATCAACTTTACGGACATCGCAATTCGGGTGCTGCAGCCATCGAAGCGGCGCTGGAGTTGTGCCAGATCGCCTATCGCTTCATCGATATCGAAGCCTCGAACGAGGCCGCCGAAGCGCTGGCGCGGCTCAATCCGCTGAAGCAGGTGCCAACCCTGCAATTGCCCGATGGCAGCGCGATCACCGAGAGCGTGGCGATTCTGATTCACCTGGGCCTGAGCTTTCCCGAGTCTGGCCTGTTGCCGGCCAAGGCCGGTGATCGCGATCAGGCTATTCGCGGCATGGTCTACATCGCCAGCAATTGCTACGCGGCCATCGGCGTCATCGATTACCCCGAGCGCTGGCTGGTGATGCCTGACGAAGCCTCGCGGCAGAACCTGATTGGTGGCGCCCGCGAGCGCTTGCACTGGAGTTGGGAAGTGTTTGCCGACCAGTTTTCCGCCGAGCTGTACCTGGACGACGAGACGCCCGGAGCACTGGACGTGCTGGCGGCGGTGGTGACGCGCTGGGCGGGGAGCCGCGAGCATCTGCGTCAGACGCGCCCGGGCTTCTATGCGTGGTTGCAGCGGATTGACCGGCACCCGGTGCTGGCGCCGGTGTTTGCCCGGCATTGGCCTTCCTGAACACACCGCAAAACCCATTGTAGGAGTGAGCCTTGTGGTGAGGGGATTTATCCCCGACGGACTGCGTAGCGGTCCCAGCTTTTTTTGGGGGTGCTACGCGCCCCATCGGGGATGAATCCCCTCACCACAGGGCTTACTCCTGAAAGAGGGAAGGATTCATTCCCCGCGAATGTACTGCTCCAGCTGCTTGATCAGCTCCGCCTGTTCGGCAATCGCCTCTTTCACCAGGTCGCCGATCGACAGCAGGCCGATCAGCTTGCCGTTCTCCACCACCGGCAAGTGGCGCAGGCGTTTGTCGGACATGATGCCCAGGCAGGTGTCGACGGTCTGGTGGGTGTCCACGGTGATGACATCCTTGACCATGATGTCGCGCACCGGCGTGCCGACCGAAGAGCGCCCGTGCAGTACCAGTTTGCGCGCGTAATCCCGCTCACTGATGATGCCGACCACTTTGTCGTCTTCGACCACCAGCAAGGCGCCGACGTTTTTCTCGGCCATCTTCATCAGTGCTTCGAGCACCATGTGATCAGGCTTGATCTGGTGCACTTCCTGATTTTTCTGATCTTTGAGCTTGAGCAGTTGGGCGACGGTCTTCATGGCGGTTACTCAGGTGTTGTCGTTGTTCCAAGCATCGTAGACGCTGGCGCGCAGGGCAAGGTGGCAAAGCGGCAGATAGCACGCAAAAAACGTCATTTGCCGGTTTTTTCTGGTTCACGCTCCAACCTGTTGTAAGGAAATTTTTGTGGTGAGGGGATTTATCCCCGATGGCCTACGCAGTAGGCCCAGTATCAGACCGCTGGGGTTGCCTGATACACCGTGTCGGGTGGTTTTGGGCCTGCTGCGCAGGCCATCGGGGATAAATCCCCTCGCCACAGTGGATGGAGTTATCTCGGAGGATGCCGCGTAGAATGCCCCTCTGTTTCAATTCCTGAGGTTGCAGTGGTGGATTTACAGCAGGGCTTCGTCCTGACCCGGCATTGGCGCGATACCCCGGCCGGCACCGAAGTCGAGTTCTGGCTGGCGACCGATGCCGGGCCGCGTCGTGTGTGCCTGGCGCCGCAGACGTCGGTGGCGTTTATCCCCGCCGCCCAGCGCGAGGCGGCCGAGCGCCTGCTGCACGACGAAAAGAACGTCGAACTGCGCCCGCTGGCCCTGCAGGATTTCGAGCATCGCCCGGTGCTCGGGCTGTATTGCCAGCAACACGGCCAGTTGATGCGCCTGGAAACCGCACTCAACCGCGCCGGTGTCGACGTTTACGAAGCCGACGTGCGCCCGCCGGAGCGCTACCTCATGGAGCGGTTCATCACCGCGCCGGTGCTGTTCGGCGGCAGCCCCGATGCCGACGGCGTCTTGCGCAACGCCCAGCTCAAACCGGATCCCCAATACCGTCCCAAGCTGCGCCTGGTCTCGCTCGACATCGAAACCACCGAAACTGGCGAGCTGTATTCGATTGCGCTGGAAGGCTGCGGCCAGCGTCAGGTGTACATGCTCGGCGCGCCCAACGGTGACGCGAGCCTCGTCGACTTTGATCTGGAATATTGCGATTCGCGCACCCTTATCCTGAAGAAACTCAACGACTGGTTCGCCCTGCATGACCCCGATGCGATCATCGGCTGGAACGTCGTCCAGTTCGACCTGCGCATCCTCCACGAACACGCGCGGCGCCTCGGGGTGCCGCTGAAAATCGGCCGTGGCGGCGAGGAAATGCAGTGGCGCGAACATGGCAGCCGCACCCATTACTTTGCCTCGGCGGCGGGGCGGCTGATCATCGACGGCATCGAGTCGCTGCGCTCGGCGACCTGGAGTTTCCCTTCGTTCAGCCTGGAAAACGTCGCCCAGACCCTGCTCGGCGAGGGCAAGTCGATCGACAACCCGTACCAGCGCATGGACGAAATCAACCGCATGTTCGCCGAGGACAAACCGGCGCTGGCCAAGTACAACCTCAAGGACTGCGAACTGGTCACGCGGATTTTCGCCAAGACCGAGCTGCTGACGTTTTTGCTTGAACGCGCCAGCGTCACCGGGCTGCCGGCGGATCGCAGCGGTGGCTCGGTGGCGGCGTTCACTCACCTTTACATGCCGTTGATGCACCGCCAGGGTTTTGTGGCGCCGAATCTGGGCACCAACCCGCCGCAGGCCAGCCCGGGCGGCTTCGTCATGGATTCGCAGCCGGGGCTGTACGAGTCGGTGCTGGTGCTCGACTACAAAAGCCTGTATCCGTCGATCATCCGCACCTTTCTGATCGACCCGGTGGGGCTGATCGAAGGCCTGCAGCACCCGGACGATGCCGATTCGGTGCCGGGCTTTCGCGGTGCGCGTTTCTCGCGCACCCGGCATTGCCTGCCGTCAATTGTCGCGCGGGTCGCCGAAGGCCGCGAGACCGCCAAGCGCGAGCACAACGCGCCACTGTCGCAGGCCCTGAAAATCATCATGAACGCCTTCTATGGCGTGCTCGGTTCCAGCGGTTGCCGGTTTTTCGATACGCGCCTGGCCTCGTCGATCACCTTGCGCGGCCACGAGATCATGCTGCGTACGCGCCAGCTCATCGAAGAACAGGGCCATGCGGTGATCTACGGCGACACCGACTCGACCTTCGTCTGGCTGCGCCGACCTCACGGGCAGGAGGAAGCGGCGCAGATCGGTCAGGCGCTGGTCAGGCACGTCAACGACTGGTGGCGCGAGCATGTACGCGACGAGTACGGCCTGCAAAGCGCCCTCGAATTGCAGTATGAAACCCACTACAAACGCTTTTTGATGCCGACCATTCGCGGTGCGGAAGAGGGCAGCAAAAAGCGCTACGCCGGTCTGGTGACGCGCGCCGACGGCAGCGAAGAAATGGTCTACAAGGGCCTGGAAACCGTGCGCACCGACTGGTCGCTGCTGGCCCGGCAGTTCCAGCAGGAGCTCTACGAGCGGATCTTCCAGCGCAAGCCGTATCAGGACTACGTGCGCGACTATGTGCGCAAGACCCTGGCCGGCGAATTCGATGAGCGCCTGGTCTATCGCAAGCGCCTGCGCCGCACCCTCGATGACTACGAACGCAACGTGCCGCCGCATGTTCGCGCCGCGCGGCTGGCCGACGATTACAACGCGCAGCACGGTCGCCCGCGGCAGTACCAGAACGGTGGCTGGATCAGTTACGTGATCACCCTGGCCGGGCCGGAACCGCTGGAAGTGCGCCGCGCCGCCATCGATTACGACCACTACATCAGCCGCCAGCTGCAACCGGTGGCCGACGCGATCCTGCCGTTCGTCGACGACGATTTCTCAACCCTGATCGGGGGGCAACTGGGCCTGTTTTGAGTCCAGCAGTTGCAGGGTCCATTCGTCGAGGATGCCGTGGAAGTAACGCTCCAGTGCCTGATTGAACAGACTGTCCTCGGCGCCAAACTGGGCAAACAGGGTCATCGAGGAGTGGAATTTCAGGTCATCGGGGTGGCCGAAAATCTCGGCAATCGAGCGTTGACGGATGTTCAGCACCAACTGCGTGCAGCTGCGCAGTCGCGCGCCGAGCAGGTCGTGAGCCAGATAGGCCCGCGCCTCCTCGGCAGACTGAATGGCGAAGCGCCGCGACATCTCGCTGCCACCCAGCCCGGCGAACTGCGGGAACACAAACCACATCCAGTGGCTGCGCTTGCGCCCCTCGTCGAGCTCACGCTGGACCCGTTCGAACACCGGGTCCTGGGCCTGGACGAAACGCTGCAGATTGAACGGGTCGTACTGATCAGTGCTTCTCATGACGAAGCCCTCGCCAGCGGTCAGCGACTCAGACCATCGCCAGTCGCTGCTTGCGTTGTGGCGCTTTGAATACCTGGTCCAGCGCCGCCAGATCCCCGGCATCCAGTTGCAGTTGCGCCGCGTGTGCATTGAGTTGCACGTGTTCGGGCCGCACAGCTTTGGGAATCGCAATGACACCATCCTGACGCAGAATCCACGCCAGCGAAACCTGCGCCGGGGTCACGTCGTGACGAGCGGCAATCTGCTTCAGCACAGGTTCAGCCAGCATCGCGCCGCCCTGACCGATCGGGCAGTACGCCATCAACGGCAGGCGCTGCTGTTGGCACCATGGCAGCAGATCGAATTCGACGCCGCGCTCCTCGAGGTTGTACAGCACCTGATTGGTGGCGCAGGCCGGTTTGGCCAGTTCTTCCAAGTCATCGACATCGAAGTTCGACACGCCCCAGCGGCCGATCTTGCCGTCCTCGCGCAGACGTTCAAAGGCTTCGACGGTTTCCTCCAGCGGGTACTGGCCGCGCCAGTGCAGCAGATAGAGGTCGATGTAATCGGTGCCGAGCCGACGCAGGCTGCGCTCGCAGGCTTGCGGGATGCCTTGGCGGCTGGCGTTGTGCGGATAGACCTTGCTCACCAGAAACACCTGGTCGCGCAGGCCGGCAATGGCTTCGCCGACGACTGTTTCGGCACCGCCCTCGGCGTACATTTCTGCCGTGTCGATCAGCGTCATGCCCAATTCGATACCTTGGCGCAACGCGGCCACTTCACGCGGGTGCGCCGAGCGATCTTCGCCCATGCGCCAGGTGCCTTGGCCAATCACTGGAACCTGCACGCCTGCCAGTTCGAGGGTACGCATTCAAACCTCCTGTGCTGATGGTCGATACCTTAGTGGGCAGCAGGATAGCGCAGGGGTTCCAATGGATGGGGATGAACCTGTGGCGAGGGAGCTTGCTCCCGCTGGGGCGCGAAGCGGCCCTCGCTTTTCATTCAGTTGGAAAGCAGGGGCCTGCTGCGCAGTCCAGCGGGAGCAAGCTCCCTCGCCACAGGAGATGAGTGAGGTCAGTTATTTTGTGGTGAATTTCAAGACGACGCTTTGTGTATAAGCCTGTCCCGGATCGAGCCGCGTACTCGGGAAGTTCGGCTGATTCGGCGAGTCCGGATAGTGCTGCGTCTCCAAGGTAAACGCGCCCCAATGCGGGTAGAGCTTGCCACCCTTGCCCTTGACCGTGCCGTCGAGGAAGTTGCTGGTGTAGAACTGCACGCCCGGCTCGCTGGTGAACAACTGCAGGTGCCGCCCGGACTGCGGATCGCTGACCTCGGCGGCGACTTTGCTCACATCACCCTTTGTATCCAGCACCCAGTTGAAATCGAAGCCGCCCTGTTTCGGTTCGGCGAATTTCAGCTGCGGGTGATCAGCCTTGATGTGCGTGCCGATGGCGGTGGGCTTGGTGAATTCCATCGGCGTGCCGGCCACGGCGGCCAGTTCGCCGGTCGGGATCAGTTTGCCGGTGACCGGCGTGTAATGGCTGGCGTGCAGGGTGGCAACCTGCTTGAGGATGTCGCCATTGCCGGCGCCGGCGAGGTTGAAGTAGCTGTGGTTGGTCAGGTTCAGCACCGTCGGTTTATCGGTGCTGGCCTGGTAGTCGATGCGCAGTTCGTTGTTGTCGGTCAGGCGATAGGTGACTTGCGTGGTGAGGTTGCCGGGGAAGCCCATTTCGCCATCCGCCGACAGGTAGGTCAGGGTCACGCCGACCGAGTCCTTGTCGTTGACCGGCTCGGCTTTCCAGACTTTTTTGTCAAAACCCAGGGTGCCGCCGTGCAAGGCATTGGACTTGTCGTTCTGTGGCACCTGATAGCGTTTGCCGTCGAGTTCGAACGCGCCGTCGGCCAGGCGATTGCCGAAGCGGCCGATGGTTGCGCCGAAATAGGCGGTGCCTTTCTGGTAGCCCTGGACATCGTCGAAACCCAGCACCACATCGGCGGACTTGCCGTGTTTGTCCGGCACCAGCAGCGATTGCAGGGTCGCGCCGTAGGTGATGACAGTCGCCTGCATGCCGTGGCTGTTGCGCAGGATGTATTGCTCGACGGGCGTGCCGTCATTGGTTTTGCCAAAGGCTTTATGTTCGGCGGTCAGGCCCGCCGCGTGGGCGGAAAGGGTGGCGATCATCAGGGACAGTCCGAGGCCGGAAAGCAGGTGACGTGATTGAAGCATGGTTGACCTTCCTTTTTGTTGTTGTTTTGAAAACACCACGACTCCCTGTAGGAGCTGCCGCAGGCTGCGATCTTTTGATCTTGATTCTAAAAACGAAGATCAAAAGATCGCAGCCTGCGGCAGCTCCTACAGGTTAACTAGTCAATCTATTTGCGTCGTGAAAGAAGATTTATAGCTTGTTCACCGTTTACTTCAACAATAAAGACTGACTAATTTGCTTGGCGTTCCTTCGCCAGATATCAGCCGGGAACACCCGCCACTGCACTTTTTCGCAATTGCCGGCTCTATCCATGGCCAGGATGCGGCGACGCCCGCCGCGCAGGAATGTGCCCGTTCGAGAATTCATGCCGAGAGTTTGTGACCTGATCGCTGCTGTTGTTCGCCGCCCGTGCCTGTTGCTGGCGTGTCTGTCGTCGTTGATGTTCAGTGGTTGCAGCCACCAGAGCGGCAACGGTTTCATTGCGCAGATGCGTGATGGGCAGCCGCAGGAATTCTTGCAGACCAGTGTCGATCGCATGGCCACGCTGGCGATGCGCGACAACCTCAACAGTCTTTACCGCTTGATGGGCAAACTGTATTTGCGCAACCCCGAAGAGCTGCGCAAATCGGGTTTCCTCGACATCAATACCGCCGTGAAACAGGTGCGTCTGGCGGTCGAGCAGCAGCAACCGTTGCCGGTGCTCGGCGGGCGCAAGGATCTGGCGGCGCTCAGCTATGCGATGAGTCCCGAGTTTCTCGGTGACCGGGTCGGCGCGTTCATCTATGCCATCGGCAGCATGCTGGTCACCGCCCACGGCAATCGCGTCGAGTTCTACATGACCGATGCGATCAACCCGACCTTCGTCCACAACGCCGCGCGCAACATCGAGAAAGCCACGTGGATTCTGGCCCAACGGCAGAACAAGGAAGGCCAGCCGCTGCTGTTCTCCAATGAAATCTCGGAGGAGGGCAGCAACCTCAGTTTCGCCACCGAGTTCGGCAAGATCGTCGCGCGGCTCGACTTGCTGGCGCAGATGCTCGACGAGCGCTATCGGCGCATTGGTCTGAATTACGCGCAGAGTCTGCTTTTCCTGAATTTCCTGCCGGTGCAGTAAGTGCGGAGATCCAATGTGGGAGCGAGCCTGCTCGCGAAAGCGATCTGCCAGGCGCTGAATCTCTGATAGATCCACCGTATTCGCGAGCAGGCTCGCTCCCACATTGATCAAATTGTGAGTGGGATTTTTGTATACAATCCATCGCTACGATTGATCCAAAGGGAGCTGCACCTGTCATGACCGACTCCGCAAGCACAAATTTCACCCGCATCGACCGCGCCGCCCGCAGTGAAAAACTGCCGTATGCCGCGTTGCTGGCGTTCGCCATGACCGGTTTCATTGCCATCCTCACCGAAACCCTGCCAGCCGGATTGCTGCCGCAGATCGGCGCCGGGCTCGGGGTCAGCGAAGTGCTCGCCGGGCAACTGGTGACGCTGTATGCGCTGGGCTCGATTGTCGCGGCGATTCCGTTGACCGTCGCCACCCGGGGCTGGCCACGGCGGCGGGTGCTGCTGATGACGGTCGGCGGCTTCCTGGTGTTCAACACCATTACCACGTTCTCCAGCCATTACGGCCTGACCCTGGCCTCGCGCTTCCTCGCCGGGATGGCGGCGGGCCTGTCGTGGGGGATCATGGCCGGTTACGCCCGCGGCATCGTGCCGGTGCATCAGCAGGGGCGGGCGCTGGCGATTGCCATGCTCGGCACGCCAGTGGCGCTGTCGCTGGGCACGCCGGCGGGAACCTGGCTGGGCAACCTGATCGGTTGGCGTGCGTCGTTCGGGATCATGTCGGCGCTGGCCCTGGTGCTGGCGGCGTGGATCGTCATCGCGGTGCCGGACCGTCCGGGCCAGGCCAGCGCCGAACGCCTGCCGCTGCTGCAATCGCTGCGCCTGCCGGGCGTGCGGCCGGTGCTGCTCGTGGTGCTGACCTGGATGCTCGGACACAACATTCTCTACACCTACATTGCACCGTTCCTGATGCAGGTCGGGCTGGCTGAGCGGGTTGATCGGGTGCTGCTGGTGTTCGGCCTGTGTTCACTGGTCGGGATCTGGATCATCGGCCTGCTGGTGGATCGCTGGCTGCGCTGGCTGACCCTGATCAGCCTCGCGGTGTTTGCCGTGACTGCGTTGGTGCTGGCGCTGATGTCGCCTTCGCCGTGGCTGATCTACGCCTGCATGGCGGTGTGGGGCCTGTCGTTCGGTGGCTCGGCGACGTTGCTGCTGACAGCGGCGGCGGACTCGGCGGGGGAGCATGTGGACGTAGTGCAGGCGATGCTCACCACCTCCTGGAACGTGGCGATTGCCGGCGGCGGCTTGTTTGGCGGTTTGCTGCTGGCCCGGGCGGGGGCGATGTCGTTTCCGTGGGCGCTGCTGATCTTGTCGCTGATCGCGCTGGCGACGGTGTGGATCAACGGTCATCACAGTTTCAAGCCGGGCCGGCGTGTGCACGGATCTGCCTGACAGCGCACAACCCCTGTGGGAGCGAGCCTGCTCGCGAAAGGGCCATATCAGGCCCATCATTGTTGACTGAGAGGCCGCTCTTCGCGAGCAGGCTCGCTCCCACAAAAAGCACACCCTATGTCGCACAAAGGCATAACGATAGACCGCATCGATATATGTGGTTATATGAAAAATCGCTATGCTGCGGGCCAGATTTTTCCTGTCGTTTTTCTGGACGTCTTAATGGAATTGGCAAATTTCGGCCTGGTCATCGCCGGGCTGGTGGTGGGTTTTATTGTCGGCATGACCGGTGTCGGCGGCGGTTCGTTGATGACGCCGATCCTGCTGTGGTTCGGCATCAACCCGGCCACCGCAGTGGGCACCGACCTGTTGTACGCGGCCATCACCAAATCCAGCGGCGTGCTCGTTCATAAAAAGAACAACAACATCGATTGGGCCATCACGGGCTGGCTGACCCTCGGCAGCGTGCCGGCAGTCGCCATGACCCTGTGGTTCCTCAGCACCCTGCACACTGCGCCCGAGGCGATGAACGCGATCATCAAGCAAGCGCTGGGCTTTGTGTTGTTCGCCACCGCGTTGGCAATTCTGTTCAAGAAGCGCCTGCTCGAGCTCGCCCACAAACGCGCGGGTGGCAATTACAACCCGAGCGGCGCGCGCCTGAACGTGATGACGGTGATCACCGGCCTGATCCTCGGCACCATGGTCGCCCTGACTTCGATCGGCGCCGGCGCCCTCGGTACGGTCGCGTTGTTCATCCTCTATCCGCTGCTGCCGACCCGGCGCCTGGTCGGCACCGAAATCGCCCACGCCGTGCCACTGACCCTGGTCGCCGGCCTCGGCCACGCGAGCATGGGCAACATGGATTGGGGCGTGCTGGGCTTCCTGTTGATGGGTTCGCTGCCGGGCATCTGGCTCGGCAGCCACCTGACCGGGCGCATTTCCGATGAATTGCTGCGTCCGTGCCTGGCGACCATGCTGCTGTTGATCGGCTACAAACTGGCGTTTTGATGTAGGAGCTGCCGGAGGCTGCGATCTTTTGATCTTCGTTTTTATGATCAAGATCGAAAGATCGTCCGAACGCGGCCCGAGCCTTCGGCAACTCCTATAGGGAGTTATGAATGTTGAATTTCATGACTGTCACCGGCAGGTCTTCGTACACCAGATCCTCGACCACCTGCCAACCCAACCGCGCATATAGCGCTTGCGCCGCATCGGTGTACAGATACAACGTCTGTACGCCTAACGCCCTGGCCTCTTCGACAATCCGGTTGACCAGTTGCGAAGCAACCCCGCGTCCACGTTCCTCGGCCTTCACATAAACCCCGGCCAGCCAGGGCGTCAGCTCGGGACGGATCTTCATGTCGCTGTCGATCAGCAGCGCGCCACCGAGCAATCTGCCGTCTTCGATGGCCACCACCACACTGGGAATTGCACCTTTGCCGCAGGCTTTGCGCATGCGTTCGGTGCGGGCCTCAAGGGTATCGCCGGGGCGGAACTCGCCCCACTCCTTGAAATTGAGCTCGGCCAGTTCCTCAATCAGATGCGGGTGATCGCACAGGTAGTCGATGTGCATGCGGGTGAACTCCATTTCGTTGGCAGAGCAGCCACCCTAATGCGCTCATGAAAGGTAATCAAATCGACGTCATGATTGCGCGCATGCGGTTGCGCAATGTCGTGGCTGTCCTAAGCTTCTGACAAGGCGAAACATATTTGCCGGGCATGCCCGGAACAATCGCCACGATGCGCAATCATTAGAGCGTGGATATCAAAAGGAGATGCGCATGCTCATCAGGTCACTGACCCTGACACTCTTGCTGGCGATTGCCGGCCCCTTGTTCGCCGCTGACAACGACTCGCCCATAGCCGGGGATATGGGGCGGGCCCGACCGCTGATCGTGATCGCACAAAGCACCGTCGACCCGGTGTGGGTGGGGCTGAAAAAGTCGCTGGAGGATCCAGCCAACAAAAAAGGTGTGACCGATCGCAACATCAAGGTCTACACCATCCTCAATATGGCCGGACAGCTTGATGGCAAGGACCTCGGCCAGCAGGACACCATGGCCTTGCTGCGTTCGCTGAAACTCGGTGCCGGCGCCTACCCGAAAGTGTTCCTGCTTGGCAAGGATGGCGAGACCAAACTCTCGGCTTCGGGCGATGACGCGAAGTCCGTGGACCTGAAGAAAATCTTCGATACCGTTGATGCACTGCCGGCGAGCGAGAAAGACATCAGCGCTCCGACAGTGGCCGAAACCGCCGCCGCTGCCGCCGAACCGGCAGCCAAGAAAGGCGAGAAGGGCGCCAAAACAACCAAACCCGCCAAACCGAGCAAACCACCGGAAATGCCGGATGATTGATGGCATGGCCTGAATCAAAAAAATGGGCGACCTCTGCAGGTCGCCCATTTTTATTGCCTGCATGAAACCTTGTGCTGAAGGAGCAAGCGCCCTCACCACAGGTTCAATATCAGTCAGTCAGAACACTGAATATTTCGTGGGCAATCTTCACCCGCTCCGCATTCGGATAGTTCTTGTTCGCCAGGATCACGATGCCCAGCTCCTTCGAGGGCACAAACGCCACATACGCGCCGAAGCCACCGGTCGCGCCGGTTTTGTTGTAAAGCACATTGGCCGGTTCAGGCTGGGGTGGGGTCAGCCATGTGGCCTTGTGCGCTTGCATGGCCATCGGCGTCGAGTTGCCGTTCTGCAATTTATCGAGGCTGATCGGGTAGGCGTAACGCTCCCAGCCCAGACCTTGGGTCATGTCGCCAACGGTGTAGTAACCGGTGTGGGTCGCGGCGATGGCTTTTTGCAGCGGTGCTTCCAGGCTGGCCGGTTTCAGGTTGGCCTCGACATAGCGCAGCAGATCCGCCGCACTGGTTTTGATGCCGTAGGCTTCGGAATCCAGTGCGCCCGGACTGACCCGAACCGGTTGGTCTTTCTTGTCATAGCCCTGGGCGTAAAGCTGGGCTTCGGAAGCGGGCACCTTGATGAAGGTGTGCTTGAGGCCCAGTTTCGGCAGCAGGGTATCGCTCATGGCCTGATCAAACGGCTGGCCCAGGCTTTTCGCCGTCAGATAGCCGAACAGCCCAAGGCTCGGGTTGGAATACAGGCGATGGCTGCCCGCCGGGTAATCCGGTTTCCACTGCCGGTAATAACCGAGCATCTTGTCAGCCGAATCCGCTTCGGCCGGGAATTGCAGTGGCAGGCCGCCGGCGCTGTAAGTGCCCAGTTGCAGCACGCTGATGTTATCGAAAGCGCTGCCTTTGAGTTCCGGCCAAAGCTGGCTGGCCTTGGTCGACAGGTCCAGTTTGCCCGTGGCCTTGGCGTAACCGGCGAGTGTCGCGGTGAAGGTTTTGCTCACCGAGCCGATTTCGAACAGGGTGTTTTCGCTGACTTTCTGCCCGGTATCCTTGGCGGCAACGCCGTAGTTAAAGTAATGCGGCTGGCCGTTAAGGGTGATAGCCACGGCGAGTCCGGGAATGTTCTGCTGTTGCATCACCGGGGTGACGGCTTTTTTCACCAGGGCTTGCAGTTGCTCGTCGCTGGGCGTGGCGGCCATGCACGCGGCGGCGCCGAAGAACAGGCCGAAAGCACTGCAGGAAATGACTTTGGTCGGATTGATGAATGACATAGATGAACCACTCTCCATGAGTGTTGAGGGTGCTATCCCGCTAGACTGCGGGCAATTGTAATGGTGGGCAGCTGATCAGCGCCGACAATTTAGGCAGTCTGGCACTCGTCGACAAACGATGAAAACTCGGATGAGCCATTAGAAAAATTTGGGACTGGGCATGATTCGACCTCAATTGCCGCTCAATGCACTGCGCGCGTTCGAAGCCTCGGCGCGGCATCTGAGCTTTACCCGCGCTGCCGTGGAGCTGTGCGTGACCCAGGCGGCGGTGAGCCATCAGGTCAAAAGCCTCGAGGCGCAACTCAATGTCACCCTGTTCAAGCGCCTGCCTCGCGGGCTGATGCTGACCAGTGAAGGAGAAACCCTGTTGCCGGTGTTGACCACGTCGTTCGATCACATTGCGCAGATGCTTGAACGGCTGGCCGGTGGGCAGTACCGCGAAACGTTGACCGTCGGTGCCGTGGGGACGTTCGCGGTCGGCTGGTTGTTGCCTCGGCTGGCGGACTTCCAGGCGAAACATCCGCTCATAGATTTGCGGCTGTCGACCCACAACAATCGTGTCGATGTTGCGGCCGAAGGCCTGGATTACGCGATCCGTTTCGGCGCGGGTGCGTGGCATGGCATCGAGGCAACGCGCCTGCTCGATGCGCCACTGTCAGTGTTGTGCGTACCGGAAATTGCCCGCCAATTGCATACGCCGGGAGACTTGCTGCAGCAGCGCCTGCTGCGTTCCTATCGCACCGATGAATGGCCGGAATGGTTTCACGCCGCAGGCCTGGCGACCCACGCGGCACCGCCGCAGAGCATTGTGTTCGATTCGTCGCTGGCGATGATGGAGGCCGCACTGCAGGGCAGTGGGGTAGCGTTGGCACCGCCGTTGATGTTCGCCCGGCAACTGGCGGCGGATGTGATTCGCCAGCCGTTTGCGATTGAAATCACCACCGGCAGTTATTGGCTGACGCGCTTGCAGTCGCGGCCGGAGACGGCGGCGATGACGGCGTTCAAATACTGGCTGCTACAGATCTCTGGTTAATACAGAGCCCCCTGTAGGCGTGAGCCTGCTCGCGATAGCGGTGTGTCTTTCAAAATCAATGTTGAATGACACACCGCTATCGCGAGCAGGCTCACTCCTACAGGGGCGGTGGTGGATTCAAAACGAGTGTCAGCGCACCAGACACGGCCGCTTGTTATCGAACGTCCAGCCCGGAATCAAAAACTGCATCGCCACGCTGTCATCCCGCGCACCGAGGCCCATGCCTTTGTACAGTTCGTGGGCCTTGGCCACTTGATCCATGTCCAGTTCCACGCCCAGCCCCGGCTTGTTCGGCACTTGCACGCAGCCGTCGACAATTTGCAGCGGTGCCTTGGTCAGGCGCTGGCCGTCCTGCCAGATCCAGTGGGTGTCGATGGCGGTGATGTCGCCTGGCGCCGCCGCCGCGACATGGGTGAACATCGCCAGGGAGATATCGAAGTGGTTGTTGGAGTGCGAACCCCAGGTCAGCCCCCACTCATGGCACAGCTGCGCGACACGCACCGAACCCTGCATGGTCCAGAAGTGCGGGTCGGCCAACGGGATGTCCACCGACTGCAACTGGATGGCGTGGCCCATCTCTCGCCAGTCGGTGGCGATCATGTTGGTGGCCGTCTTCAGTCCGGTGGCGCGGCGGAATTCGGCCATGACCTCGCGTCCCGAGTAACCGTTTTCCGCACCGCACGGGTCTTCGGCGTAAGCCAGCACGTGATGCTGGTCGCGGCACAGGCGGATCGCTTCTTTGAGTGACCAGGCGCCGTTCGGATCGAGGGTGATGCGCGCATCCGGGAAGCGTTCGGCGAGGGCGGTGACGGCTTCGATTTCCGCATCGCCGCTGAGCACGCCGCCCTTGAGTTTGAAGTCCTTGAAGCCGTATTTCGCCTGGGCCGCTTCGGCCAGGCGCACCACCGCTTCGGCGGTCATGGCCTTCTCGTGACGCACGCGGAACCAATCATTGTCGGCGTCCGGTTCGCTGCGGTAGGCGAGGCTGGTTTCGCGCGGGTCACCGACGTAGAACAGATAGCCGAGCATCTTCACTTGATCGCGCTGCTGACCTTCACCGAGCAGCGCCGCGACCGGGACGTCAAGGTGTTGCCCGAGCAGATCGAGCAGCGCGGCTTCGAGCCCGGTCACCGCGTGAATGGTGATCCGCAGGTCGAACGTCTGCAGGCCACGGCCGCCGGCATCACGTTCGGCGAAGGTCTGGCGCACCTGGTTGAGGATTTTCTGATAGTTGCCGATCGGGCTGCCGAGCACCAGGCTGCGGGCGTCTTCCAGGGTCTGGCGGATGCGCTCGCCACCCGGCACTTCACCGACGCCGGTGTGACCGGCGTTGTCTTTGAGGATGACGATATTGCGGGTGAAAAACGGCCCGTGGGCGCCGCTCAGATTGAGCAGCATGCCGTCGTGGCCGGCCACCGGAATCACCTGCATGTCGGTGATGATCGGGGCTTTTGCAGTGTCGTGTGCGGTCATGTTCTTATCCTTGTCAGCATTCAGCAAAACGTCAGTCAGGCGTGTTTCGGCGCGGCTGCGGCCACGGCGAGGTCAGCAGCGGGTTTCGGCGTGGTGCGTGCGGCGAAGACGATGATTGCGGCGATGATCGAGGTCGCGGCCAAACCGTAGAGGCCGCCCTGAATCGAGCCGGTGTGTTCTTCGAGCAGGCCGAAGGTGGTCGGCGCGACGAAGCCGCCGAGGTTGCCCACCGAATTGATCAGCGCAATCACCGCCGCCGCGATCCGTGCATCCAGATAGGCCTGAGGAATCGGCCAGAACAACGACGACGCGGATTTGAAGCCCAGCGCGGCAAAACAGATCGCGACGAAAGCGAAGATCGGTCCGCCGGTGGTGGACATGAACATTCCTGCCGCCGCGATCAACAGTGCGGTCGCCACCCAGGCCTGCTGGTGCTTCCACTTGGCCGAGCAGGAGGCGAAGGCATACATGCCGACGATCGACAGCAACCATGGGATCGAATTGAACAACCCGACCTGCAGATCACTCATCTCGCCCATTTTCTTGATGATGCTCGGCAGCCAGAAGGTCGCGGCGTAGATGGTCAGCTGGATGAAAAAGTAGATCAGGCAAAACAGAATGATCTGGCGGTCCTTGAGCAGTTTGCCCATCGACGGCCGGATCGGCGTCGCTGCTTCGCGGGCCTTCTGTTCATCGTCGATGGCCGTAACCAGCGCGTCCTGCTCGGCGCGGCTCAGCCATTTCGCGTCGTGGGGTTTGGCGTCGAGCCAGAACCAGACGAATACACAGAGCCCGACCGAGAACATCCCTTCGATGAAATACATCCATTGCCAGCCGTGCATGCCCAGGCCGTTGATCTGCAGGAGCAGGCCGGACAGCGGGCCGGAGATCAGCGAGGCCACCGCCGAACCACTGAGGAAGATCGCAATCGCCTTGCCGCGTTCGACGCCGGGCAGCCAGCGGGTGAAGTAATAAATCACCCCGGGAAAGAACCCGGCCTCGGCCACACCGAGCAAAAAACGCAAAATGTAGAAGTGGGTCTCGGTCTGGATGAACGCCATGCCGGCGGCGACCAGGCCCCAGGTAAGCATGATGCGGGTCAGCCAGATACGCGCGCCGACTTTCTGCAGGAGCATGTTGGAAGGCACTTCGAACAGCGCGTAACCGATAAAGAACAGCCCGGCGCCCAAACCGTAGGCGGCGGCGCCGATGCCCAGGTCATGTTCCATGTGAGTGCGGACGAAACCGATGTTCACCCGATCAATGTAATTGACGATGAACATGATCACGAAGAGCGGCAGGACGTGGCGTTTCACTTTCGAGATGGCGGACGCGAGTGTCGAGTCGGCGCCCTCGTTCATCCCGGAGACGGAGGTTTTCACTTGGTTTTCTCCCACTGATTATTTTTATGCGGGGTAGGGCTGGGTGTTGCGTTGTTGATAGACATCATACAACTCAAATTTTTTGTCCTACAAGTGGGATGGAGCGATTAAATTCATCTTGGAAGCAGATTCTTTATGCCTTTTTATCGATGTGTGCCGTGTTTTCGGCGCTTTTCGGACTGGGCTCACTGTGCCGCATGGCTTTTAGTGTGAGGCTTGTGATGGGGGGCACCATCCGCCGCAGGCATGATTTTTTGATTTCATTGAGTGTTGTCATACAAGTCGACGGCTGTTTCAGCGCTAAAATCAAACTCGTCAGCCACCACGCAGTGCTACGATCCGCAAGTCCCGACGAACGGAACCGACCATGCAAGAAGACCTCGACGCCCCCGCCCGCAAACGTGCGCACAACCTTGCGCATGATCTGGTGGAGAAGCTCACCCAGAGCATCCTGCTCGGCCAGCTCTCGCCCGGCGACAAGCTGCCGTCGGAGAACGCCATCGTTCAGGAACATGGCGTCAGCCGCACAGTGGTGCGCGAAGCCATTTCCAAATTGCAGGCTTCGGGACTGGTGGAAACGCGGCACGGCATCGGCACCTTCGTCATCGCGCGCGCTGCCGAGCAGGGCCTGCGCCTGAATGTCGATACCGCACTCGGCGTGCGTAGCATCCTTGAATTGCGCATGGGCCTGGAGACGCAGGCCGCCGCGTTAGCCGCGCAACGGCGCAGCGAACAGCAATTGCTGTACATGCGCCAGGCGCTGGATGACTATCAGCGTCTGCTGGACAGCAACGACAGCTGCGTCGAGGCCGACCGACGTTTTCATCTGTTGATCGCCGAGGCCACCGGCAACGTCTGCTTCAGCGAAATCATGCAGCACTTGGGCAGCGCAATGATTCCGCGTCAGCGGCTCAATGCCGTCGAGCGGGGGGCAGCGGACTTGAGCAAGCTGGGGCAGTTGGCCCATCTGGAGCATGAAGCGATCTTGAACGCGATCAAGCGTCAGGATCCGGATGCGGCGCGCGCGGCGATGTGGCTGCACCTGACCAACAGCCGCGACCGCTTCGGGGCAAAAGGCTGATCGCCATTGGTCCGTTCGATAGCACGTCGTACACAGGCACGCTTCCAATTTGTACGGCCCGGGTTTTCCGGACCTCCCGTGTGAGGTGTGTCATGGCGAATGATTTGCTGTTTCAGGGTGGTGTGCTGCCCACCGATCCGACCCGTCCGGTGCCCGGTACGGATGAACCGACACTGGCCGATCACGATGCACCGCCGGGCATGAGCCCGGGGCGTGATCCGTTGAGTGATGCCGATCGGCCGGAAGACTGGAAAGACCCGGCGGCGGACGATGATATGCCGCCGGCGGATGAGCCGACGCCGTTGTCGGATGATCGCAGATAGTGAAAACCCGGCCTTGGTGCCTAATGCCGTTCACTTGAGCCCGACACTGTGACTGTGGCGAGGGAGCTTGCTCCCGCTGGGCTGCGTAGCACTCTCGAAAATCCGTTGATTGCGAGTTTTGGGGTCGCTTCGCAACCGGGCGCGAGCAAGCTCGCTCGCCACAGTTTATCCACGTTCGTCAGATCGATTGAGCGGCGACATCCCGCATCAACAGTCCAAAGCGCAAATCCACCGCATCCGGAATCGGCAGGTACACCGTGTGCCCATCCCCCGGTGCGACTTCGATCGCTTCACCCTTGACGTTCTGCAACTGGTGCAGATCGAAGTGGAAATTGCCCTTGGGCGTCATCAGTTCGAGATGGTCGCCCAGTGCAAAGCGGTTTTTCACCTTGACCTCGGCCAGCCGGTCGCGGCGTTCGCCGGTCAGCTCGCCGACGAACTGTTGGCGCTCCGACACCGAGCTGCCGTTCTGATAGTTCTGGTATTCGTCATGCACATGCCGACGCAGGAAGCCCTCGGTGTAGCCGCGCTGCGCCAGTGATTCGAGATCGGTCATCAGGCTGCGATCGAAGGCGCGGCCGGCCACCGCATCGTCGATGGCCCGGCGATAGACCTGCGTGGTGCGCGCGCAATAGAAGTGCGACTTGGTGCGGCCTTCGATCTTCAGCGAATGCACGCCCATGCGGCTCAGGCGTTCGACGTGTTGCACCGCGCGCAGGTCCTTGGCGTTCATGATGTAGGTGCCGTGCTCGTCTTCGAACGCGGGCATCAACTCATCGGGGCGATTGGCTTCCTGCAGCAGGAACACCTGATCGGTCGGCGCGCCGATGCCCAGGGTCGGCTCCGGCTGGAAGCTCTGCACGATCTCGCCGAGTTGATTTTCGGTCGCCTCCTGCGCCGAGTATTTCCAGCGGCAGGCATTGGTGCAGGTGCCCTGGTTGGCGTCGCGCTTGTTCATGTAGCCCGACAGCAGGCAGCGCCCGGAGTAGGCCATGCACAACGCGCCATGGACGAACACTTCCAGCTCCATGCCCGGCACCTGCTCGCGGATTTCGCCGATCTCCTCCAGCGACAGTTCCCGCGAGAGGATGATCCGGCTCAGCCCCTGTTGTTGCCAGAACTCGACGCTTGCCCAGTTCACCGTGTTGGCTTGCACCGAGAGATGGATCGGCATCTGCGGAAAATGCCGGCGCACCAGCATGATCAGGCCCGGGTCGGACATGATCAGCGCATCCGGCGCCATCTCGATCACGGGTGTCAGGTCCTTGAGGAAGGTCTTGAGCTTGGCGTTGTGTGGGGCGATGTTGACCACCACGTAAAAGCGTTTGCCCTGAGCCTGGGCTTCGCGAATGCCGAGTGCGAGGTTGGCGTGGTCGAACTCGTTGTTGCGCACCCGCAGGCTGTAGCGCGGCTGCCCGGCATAGACTGCATCGGCGCCGTAGGCGAAGGCATAGCGCATGTTCTTCAGGGTGCCGGCGGGGGCAAGCAGTTCCGGGGCGGCGAGGGGCAGTTCAGGGATCATGGCGGCATCGATCGCAAAAGCGCGGCAGGGTAGGGCAGTTGCAAGCGCGGTTTATTGATCTGGATCTACGTTTGAGTGGGTGGAGTTTATCTGTGCAGCTGATCTGTGCAGAACCGGCACAGATCATGTGCCGGTTTCACTGTGTTCGGTGTGGCAGTGGCTGCTTAACCTTGGCTGATCCACTCAACCGCAGCAGGAACTCCCCATGCAAAACTTCACCCGTCGTTTGCTGACCGCTTGTGCATTTTCCGGTGTATTGGCCAGCGCCGCAGCGATTGCCGATAACCATCCGACCATTCGAGCGATGTCCGGCGCGATGCCGGTCGATCATCTGCCGGCCGGCAAGTCGGCGCTGATCGTGATCGATTTTCAGAATGAATATTTCAGCGGACGGATGCCGATCCCGGACGGCGCCGCTGCCCTGGCGAAAACCCGTGAGCTGATCACCTTTGCCGACAGCCACAAGATCCCGGTGTATCACGTGCAGCACGTTGCACCGGCCGGTTCGGCGGTGTTTGCCATTGATGGCGAGACAGTCAAATTCCATAAGGACATGCAGCCACGGGCCAAGGATGTGGTGCTGCAAAAGAACACAGTCAGCGTGTTTGCCAGCACTGATCTTGACCAGCAGCTGAAAAAGGCCGGCATCCAGACGCTGATCATTTCCGGGCTGATGACCCACGCCTGTGTCGCCGGCGCGGCGCGTGATGCGGCGCCTTTGGGCTACAACGTGATCGTCGCCGCCGACGCCTCGGCGACCCGCGCCATCACCCGGGTCAACGGTGTGTCCATCGACAAGGACTCCCTGCATCAGGCCGCATTGGCGGAAGTCGAAGACACCTTCGGCGATGTCCTCGGCACTGAACAGATTGTGCAGTTGCCGGTGCGCTGACGGCGTTCGCCGTTCGGCAACTATGCTCCATGAACAAAGATGGCACTCGCGCGCGCCGCGGCGGACTAAGGTTCGGGGCGTGCGAGACGCCTGACTGACATGGATCGGACATGAACGAGAAAACCCTGCAATTCAAATCCCTCACCGTGTTGCTGCTGTTGGTGACGGTCGCCTTCATCTGGATTCTGCTGCCGTTCTACGGCGCGGTGTTCTGGGCGGTGATCCTCGGCATCCTGTTTGCGCCGATGCAACGCCGTTTGCAGCAGAAATTCGGCTGGCGACGCAACCTGACAGCGCTTTGCACCTTGGGCATTTGTCTGGTCATCGCGATTTTGCCGGTGATCATCCTCAGCGTGTTGTTGGTCCAGGAAGGCGCGACGGTGTACAACAACATCGAAAGCGGCCAATTGGATATCGGCGCCTATCTGGCGCAGTTCAAGCACAGTCTGCCCCCGTACTTTCAGCATTTGCTCGACCGCTTCGGCATGGGCGAACTCAACGGTTTGCGCGAAAAAATCGTCAAGGCGTCGATGCAGGGCAGCCAGGTGCTGGCCACTCAGGCCTTCAGTTTCGGCCAGGGCACGTTCGAGTTCGTGGTCAGCTTCGGCATCATGCTGTACCTGCTGTTTTTCTTTCTGCGCGACGGCGCTGAACTGGTGCGCAAGGTCCGCGCCGCGGTGCCACTGGAAGAGACTCACAAGCGCCGTTTGCAGCTGAAGTTCAACCGGGTGGTGCGCGCAACGGTGAAGGGCAACCTGGTGGTGGCGGTCACTCAGGGCGCATTGGGCGGGGCGATTTTCTGGTTTCTCGACATCCCCAGCGCGTTGCTGTGGGCGGTGTTGATGGGCTTTCTGTCGCTGTTGCCAGCGGTGGGCGCGGGGATCGTCTGGGCTCCGGTGGCGGTGTACTTCCTGCTCAGCGGGATGATCTGGCAGGGCGTGGTGCTGGCGCTGTTCGGGGTGTTTGTGATCGGCCTGGTCGACAACGTGCTGCGCCCGATTCTGGTGGGCAAGGACACGCGCATGCCGGATTACATGATCCTGATCTCGACCCTCGGCGGTCTCGCGGTGTTCGGCCTCAACGGTTTCGTCATCGGGCCGCTGATCGCGGCGCTGTTCATGTCGAGTTGGGCGCTGTTCATCGAGACCAAGCCGAAGGTCCAGTTGCCTTAAGCGTGGAACGGGGCGCTGACGAGTTTCTGCGACAGCGCCTGCGCCGCCGGCAAGGATGTGAGCGGGCCGCTGATCGGCTCGCCGTCGCGCACCAGATACCAGCAGGCGAGCAATCCCGTCGCTCTGAGGGATGCGGGAACCGCGCTGCCGACCACCGACATGATTTGAACCTGAGCCATGACATGTACCTCCATCAATCTATGGAGCTACCTTAGGGATTCGCTGCGCTCAGGGACAATCAACGCTTTTGATAGTGGTCATTGATAACAGTGAGGGCTGTTTCAGTCGACAACCTGATCGAGCATGTGCACCACTTCGCGCTCGTTGAGCAGGCCCTTGTGCACCAGATTCTCGGCCAATAGCGAAAGAAACTTGGCGCAGCGGTGGCCTTCCAGGTGCTTGAGTTCGGTCAGTGCGCTGTACACCTTGCTGGAGGTGCACAAGCCGACGATGCGGTGCGGATTCTGTGTAGGCATGAGTCGTCCTTGTTGTTATCAACCTGTTGTTTATGGACGGATTCAGATTGCGGTTCCGTCATGACAAATAGATGACCGTTCTGTGTTTGGGCCCAACGGTCATGTCCATCATGCCGACTTTAACGGTTCGAACTGTCCCGACAGCGACCTTCAGCCGATTTTTTCAGACGTTGCCCGACCGACGGTCATAAAAAAGCCCCGCTATAAAAGCGGGGCTTTTTCTTGCTGTTACCAGCGACCACCGTAGTAGTGCGGGTGGCCGTAGTAGCCGCGTGGTGGACCGTAGTAGACCGGGCCAGGCACATAAACCGGTTGTTGCACGTAGACCGGCGCAGGCTGGTAGTAGACCGGTGGTGGCGGTTGTTGCACGTAAACCGGTGCCGGTTGAGCGTAAACAGGCTGTTGAACGTAGACCGGCCGGTCCTGATTGATCAATGCCGAGCCGATGATGGCCGAGCCGACGATCGCACCAAACACTGCCGGACCCTGCCAGCCACCGCCGTGGGCTTCTGCCTGACCTGTGATAGCAAATGCACCAATCAACAAGGCCACGATGGGGAGTTTACGAATCATGATAATTCCTCGGTTCTTCGACCCGGCGTCCGGGCCTGCACCAGGCCCAAAGTTGTCGCGGGGATACTTCTATGACAGCGAAATTCTGAAAATCAGCACAGCCGCTGGGTAAATTTTGTGTAAGGTCTGTACCGGCTTCTTTACCAGTGGGTCAAAGGGGCACGCAGCCCGTTGCAGACAAGTGCTTATGATCGTTCAGAACCCGATGGAATGGCTAACTCCGTCCATCCGAAAGTCCGTTTGAAGGAGAAGTTTCATGCAGATGAATCCCAACAAAGACACCCAGCTGTGCATGTCCCTGTCCGGGCGCCCCGGGAATTTCGGTCTGCGGTTTCACAACCATTTGTATGAGCAGTTGGGCCTGAACTTCTATTACAAGGCGTTCAGCAGTCAGGACTTGCCGGGGGCGGTGGGCGGGATTCGTGCGCTGGGGATTCGCGGTTGCGGCGTGTCGATGCCGTTCAAGGAAACGTGCATTGCGCTGGTCGATGAGCTGGATGCGTCGGCGGCGGCGATTCAGTCGATCAACACCATCGTCAACACTGACGGCCACCTCAAGGCCTACAACACCGACTACATCGCCATCGCGCAGTTGCTGCAAACCCACGCGGTGCCGCAAGAAACGACGTTCGCCCTGCGCGGCAGTGGCGGCATGGCCAAAGCGGTGGCCAGCGCCCTGCGCGATGGTGGCTATCAGAACGGTTTGATTGTGGCCCGTAACGAGCGCGCGGGCAGGGCACTGGCGGATTCGCTGGGCTATCGCTGGCAGGCCGAACTGGGCGAAGAACGCCCGCAGATGCTGATCAATGTCACGCCGGTGGGCATGGACGGCGGGCCGGAGGCGGGACAACTGGCGTTCGCGCCAGAGGTAATCCAGGCTGCCGATACCGTGTTCGATGTGGTGGCGATCCCGTCGGAAACGCCGCTGATCGTGCGCGGGCGTGCCGAGGGTAAAAAGGTCATCACCGGGCTGGAAGTGATTGCGATCCAGGCGCTGGAGCAGTTCGTGTTGTACACGGGCGTGCGCCCGACTGAAGAGCAATTCGCGGCGGCGGTGGCGTTTGCCCGTAGCTGATCATTGTGTTGTGTAGGGGCCTTACCGGCCCCATCGCTGGCAAGCCAGCTCCCACAGGTTTCGGGTTGAAACACAAATATCTGAACAACCCCAGATTCTGTGGGAGCTGGCTTGCCAGCGATGAATTCCACTCGGTTTACCTGCTGCCTATACTGCGGCATCAGCAAGCAAAGACTTGCCCCTCATAAAAACCTGATCGAGGCCCCCCCATGCATCCGCGCATCCTCAACCTGCACCAGGTCGAACTCGAACCCCTGCCCGAAGCCCTTGCTCCCGAAGGCGAAACCGCAGGCCGCTATCAACAGCGCATGGCGCGCATCGGCCAGCAATTGGGCGCGCAGAAGCTCGGCTATCGGCTGTACGCACTGCCGCCGGGCATGCGCGGTAGTCCGTTTCACAGTCATCGGGTCAATGAAGAGATGTTCTATGTGGTGGCCGGCGAGGGCGAGGTGCGGCTGGGGGCCGAGCGCTTCGCGATCCGTGCGGGCGATGTGATTGCCTGCCCACCCGGCGGCCCCGAAACGGCGCATCAGATCATCAACACCAGCGATGCGGAGCTGCGTTATCTGGCGGTCAGCACCCAGCAGCAGCCGGACATCTGTGAATACCCGGACTCCAACAAATACGCAGTGATGGACAACTTCAAGGTCGACGCCGCGGGCAACGCGTCAGGATTCGTCGCCGTGGCGCGGCAGGCCGATGGGGTGGATTACTGGGATGGCGAATAGATCCCATGCAGGCTCACTCCTACAGGGTAATGCTGTTCACTTAAGCCCGACACTGTGACTGTGACTGTGGCGAGGGAGCTTGCTCCCGCTGGGCTGCGTAGCAGTCCCTCTTTTGGGGCCGCTTCGCGACGCAGCGGGACGGTGCGGCGATCCGACAAGCTCCCTCGCCACGGGTTTCAATTGAACGCAAAATTCTTAAGTGAGCAGCATTACACTCCTACAGGGGGGTGAGGTGATCATTCGAGGCGCGCCAGGCGCTCTTCCAGCGCGGCAATCCGTGCTTCCAGCTCTTCGATACGCTCAACCGAAACACCGCCGCTCGCCCGCTCGCCGGGATTGTGCCGCGCCGCCAGAATCGCCTCGATGTCCGCCGGGTCACCCAGCGCATGGGTGTAGCGGTCTTCGCGTTGCCCGGCCTGACGCGGGATCAGCACCGCCAACCCGCGCGCGATCAGGCGCTCAAGCTGATGCACCACTTGCTCGGCATCTTCGAAGTCATGCATGCGCCCGCTGCGGGTCAGCAGCTCGTTGACGGTCTGCGGCCCGCGCAGAAACATCAATCCGGTAAGAATCACCTGGGCCGGCACCAGTTCAAGCGCCTTGTCGACCTTGTGCTCCCAGCGATCGGCGCGACTGCCCATGACCAGCTTGGCGTAACCGTGGCTTTCCAGCGCCCGCAGGCTCTGGCCGACCTGGCCCTGGGTCAGGTTCATCACTGGCTCGCGGCTGGTTTTCTGATTGCAGGCCAGCACCAGCGCATTGAGGGTCAGCGGGTAGGTTTCCGGGCTGGTGGCCTGTTTTTCGATCAGCGAACCCAGAATACGGATTTCCGTGGCGTTGAGCCGGGGTTCGTCGGTAGTGGTTTCAAGTTCGGTGGTCATCGCGCGTTCCCTCTGCAGTCGAAGGCGCCTAGCCTAATCCTTGGCTAATAAAAGGCAAGCCGTGTGGTCATCAAGCATGGCTATAATCGCCTCCACGATCCACCCCGCCACCACACGAGACTGCCATGACCATTTCCCTGTACGCCGCATCCGTCCCGGTTTTTCAACAAATGCTCAACGCCCTGAGCGATGTCCTGAAAAAGGCTGAAGCCCACGCCACCGAGAAAAACATCGACCCGAACGCCTTCCTGCAGGCGCGCCTGTACCCGGACATGTTCCCGCTGGTGCGTCAGGTGCAGATCGCCGTTGACTTCGCCAAGGGCGTTTCCTCGCGTCTGGCCGAAGTCGAAATCCCGAAATATGACGACACCGAAACCACCTTCGCCGAGCTGCAGGCGCTGATCGCCAAGGTCCTGGCCTACATCGGCGAGATCAAGCCGGAGCAGATCAACGGCAAGGAAGGCATCGAGATCGTTACCCGTCCGGGCACTCCGAAAGAGAAGCGCTTCAGCGGCCAGGCTTACCTGCTGAGCTACGGTCTGCCGCAGTTCTTCTTCCACGTCACCACCACCTACGCGCTGCTGCGCCACAACGGTGTTGAAGTGGGTAAACGCGATTACATGGGCGCGTACTAAAACACCCGGCAACAAAAAAGCCCGCCAAGGTTTGTGCCTTGGCGGGCTTTTTATCGCTTTTTTTGTAGGAGTGAGCCTGCTCGCGAAAGCGGTGTGTCATTCAAAGGTGAGTTTGCAGATCAGGCGCCATCGCGAGCAGGCTCACTCCTACAGGGGTTATGCGGTGCGTTGGGCCTTTGCTTCTTCACCTAGGCAAGCCGCCGCCGTAAACAACACGTCAGTGGACGAATTCAGCGCGGTTTCCGCCGAGTCCTGCAACACGCCGATGATGAAGCCGACTGCCACCACTTGCATGGCAATCTCGCTCGGGATGCCGAACAGGCTGCACGCCAGCGGGATCAGCAGCAGCGAACCGCCGGCCACGCCCGAAGCGCCACAGGCGCAGATCGCCGCGACGACGCTGAGCAGGATGGCCGTCGGAATGTCCACGGCAATGCCCAGCGTGTGCACAGCGGCCAGGGTCAATACGGTGATGGTGATCGCCGCGCCGGCCATGTTGATGGTCGCGCCCAGCGGGATCGATACCGAGTAGGTGTCTTCATGCAGACCCAGGCGTTTGCTCAGTTCCAGATTGACCGGAATGTTCGCCGCCGAGCTGCGGGTAAAGAACGCGGTGATACCGCTTTCGCGCAGGCACTTGAGGGTCAGCGGGTACGGGTTGCGGCGCAGTTTCCAGAACACGATCAGCGGGTTCATCACCAGCGCCACGAACAGCATGCAGCCCAGCAGTACGGCCAGCAGGTGCGCATAACCGATCAGCGCGCCGAAGCCCGAGGTGGCGAGGGTCGAGGCCACCAGACCGAAAATGCCCAGCGGGGCGAAGCGAATCACCACCCGCACAATCACGGTCACGCCGTTGGACAGGTCGCCCAGTACCTCGCGCGTGGTGTCGCCGGCGTGGCGAATGGCAACGCCCATGCCGATTGCCCAGGCCAGAATGCCGATGAAGTTGGCGTTCATCAGTGCGCTGACCGGGTTGTCGACCACGCTCAGCAGCAGGCTTTGCAGCACCTCGGCAATCCCGCCCGGCGCGGTGACGGCCACGTTGTCGGTGGACAACACCAGATGGGACGGAAACGCCATGCTGGCGATAACTGCCACCACTGCCGCGGCAAAGGTGCCGAGCAGGTACAGGAACAGGATCGGCCGGATGTGGGTTTCCTGGCCGTGCTTGTGGTTGGCAATCGAGGCCATCACCAGCACGAACACCAGGATCGGTGCCACGGCTTTCAGTGCCGAGACGAACACTTTACCGATGAACGCCGAGCCTTTCGCCGCTTCCGGCGCGAACAGCGCCAGGGCGATACCGGCGATCAGGCCGATCAGGATCTGCGTGACCAGGCTGAGGTTTTTCAGGCGTTGCAATAGAGAAGGGGATGAAGCGGTCATAACGGCATCTCTGGTTTTTTATAGGGTGCAAGGTTGCGTGAAACCGGTGGTATATCGGGGGCAGGTCACCGGTACGAACCGAAGGGGCTGACGCGCAATCAACGCTGTTAAACAGTGCGCTGAACAGGCTGTACGTTTTTCAGGGCGCGGACTTTATCACAGCGCGGGCTTTATCCTTCAGGCGTGTGACGATCTGCCACCCGATTGATCGGCAAGTCGGCAGGTTTATGCAAGTCAGTGCCGAAACACTCTGTTAAGATTCGCCATCCTCATTTTAATAGTTGCCAGCGGGCCTTTCGGTCATCGCTGGTGTCGTCGTTTTGCTGGAGTTGCTCATGCTGTTGCCCATTCTTCTGTTGTCCGCCGCCGGATTCACGGTGCTGACCACGGAGTTCATCATCGTCGGCCTGCTGCCGGCGATTGCCCGCGACCTGGCGGTGACCATCCCTCAAGCCGGTCTGCTGGTCACTCTATTCGCTTTCACGGTGGCGATGTTCGGCCCATTCTTGACCGCGTATTTCGCCCGCTTCGAGCGGCGCAAGCTGTTCATCACCATCCTGATCATGTTCGGCCTGGCCAACACCGTAGCGGCGCTGGCGCCGAACATCTGGGTGATGGCCATCGCCCGGCTGATCCCGGCGCTCGGCCTGCCGGTGTTCTGGGCGCTGGCCAGTGAGACCGCGGTAGACATCGTCGGCCCGGATTACGCCGGTCGCGCAATCGCCAAGATCGGCTTCGGCATCGTCTGCGCCACTGTGTTCGGCATTCCGGTGGGCACATTGATTTCCGATGCCTTCGGCTGGCGCAGCGCGTTCGCGATTCTGGCGGTGATTGCCTTTGCCAAGGCCTTGCTGCTGTTCGTCTATCTGCCGAAAACCAGCCTGCACCAGCATCAGGTCAGCTTCGCCTCGCAGTTCAAGATCCTGCGCAGCCCGCTGATGCTTGGCCATGTGCTGCTGTCGATTCTGGTGTTTAGCGGCATGTTCACCGCCTACACCTATCTGGCCGACATCCTCGAGCGGCTGGCCGGATTCAACGGCACCGTGGTCGGCTGGTGCCTGATGGCCTTCGGCGCGGTCGGGCTGATCGGCAACTCGCTGGGTGGCCGTGCGGTGGATCGTCACCCACTGGGCGCGTCGGTGTTGTTCTGTGCGTTCATGATTGCCGGCATGGTCTCGCTGGTCCCGAACATCCATTCGCCGCTGGGCCTGGCGGTGGCCATGGGGATCTGGGGCGTGACCCAGGCGGCGTTGTTCCTGGTCAGCCATGTGCGCCTGATGAAGGCCGCGCCAGAAGCGCCAGCCTTTGCCGCGTCGTTGAATATTGCCGGGGCCAATCTCGGGATCGGCCTGGGCGCAATGGTCGGTGGTCGCGTCATCGACAGTGCGGGCCTTGGCTTCCTGGGGTTTGCCGCCGCCGGGTTCATTTTGCTGTCGGTGTTCCTCGCCATGGTGCTGATGACGCTCAAGCCGCGTGAAACCTGCGCCCAGGCGTCATAACGCAGTAAACAGCTCACGCCTTGCACCTTCGGTAATCGCAACGATGCCGGGGTGCTTGACCTTGCGCTCCACGGAAATGGCGTAGAACGACTCGGTCACGGCGTCGGTCTGGCCAATCACCTCGACGCCGTATTGGCGTTTGACTTCATCGGCGATCACGCTCGGGCCGATAAAGATTCCGCTGCCCGATTGGCCGAAGGCCTGCATCAGGGCGCTGTCATCGAACTCCCCAACGATTTGCGGCTGGATCTGCTGCTCGGCGAACCAGCGCTGCAAACGGCTGCGAACCACGGTTTCCGCACCGGGAATCAACAACGGTGCGCCATTGAGGCTGCGCGGGAAGTCCTGCCCGTATTGCGCCGCCAACTGCGCGGTGGCGAAGAAACTGATCCCGCATTCGCCCAGTTTCTGGCTGTAGCCCTTGATGTCGAGGTGCGACGGCATCGGGCTGTCGGAAATCACCAGGTCCAGGCGCTGGATCGCCAGGTCTGCCAGCAGGCGTTCGAGTTTGTCCTCGCGGCAGGTGATGCGCAGCGGCTCGTTGAGCTCCATGGTCGGCGCAATCAGGCGATAGACGATCGACTTGGGCACCACGTCCGCCACGCCGACCCGGAACAGGATCTGCTGTTCATTGGGCTGGGCGCGCAGCATCAACTCCAGTTCACCGCCCAACTGAAACATCTGCTCGGCATAGGGCAGGGCCTGGCGCCCGGCTTCGGTCAGTTCAAGTTGGCGGCCGACCCGCTGAAACAACTCTATGCCGTAGGTTTGTTCGAGCAGCGAAATCTGCCCGCTGATGGTTTGCGGCGTGAGGTTCAGCTGTTCGCAGGCGCGCACGATGCTGCCTGTCTTGGCGACCACCCAAAAGTAATGCAGTTGGCGGTAATTCAGCACTCTACGGTTCCCCCTGTAGGAGCTGCCGCAGGCTGCGATCTTTTGATTTTTTAGAGCGAGGTCAAAAGATCGCAGCCTTCGGAAGCTCCTACACTTATTGTCATAGTTCGTTAACTCCGAAGTATAGTCGCTAAAAATACGAATTTTCCTGAAGTGTTTGTCTCCCTAGAATGCCCAGCCATCGACGTGTGGTCTGTGACCCGGTCTGTTCATTCGAAGGGAGCCTCATGAAATACACAATTCCAGCACTGATGTTTACGTCTTTACTGCTTATGGCCGGTTGCGATCAGGCCGAGAAAAGCGCCCAGCAGTTGATGGGCAAGGCCGCCGAAAGCGCCAAGCAGGCGATTGATGACACGCACAAAGCCGCGGAACAAGCTCTAAGCGACGCCACTGGCGGCCTGATCGAGAAAAAAGAAGCACCGGAAAAAGACGCGGAAAAATCCGAATCTTCCTCCAAGACCATCTAAACCGTCTTACAACGAGTCAGGACTGACCCATGGAATATCTGTTAGAACTCGCCGCCAGCCCCGCCGCCTGGGTTGCTTTGGCCACACTGGTGGTGATGGAGATCGTGCTCGGCATCGATAACCTGATCTTTATTTCGATCCTGACCAACAAGCTGCCCGCGCAGCATCGGCAGAAGGCCCGGCGGATCGGTATCGGCATGGCGCTGATCCTGCGTCTGGCCCTGTTGAGCACCATCGCCTTCATCGTGCAGTTGACCGCCCCTGTGCTCGAAATCATGGGTCAGGCGTTCTCCTGGAAGGACATGATCCTGATCGCCGGTGGCCTGTTCCTGGTGTGGAAAGCCACGACCGAGATCCATCACAGCATGGACCCGGCGCCGGAAGACCCGAAAAGCGCGGCATCGACCGTGACCCTGGGCTTTGCTGCCGCGATCGGTCAGATCCTGATGCTGGACATGGTGTTCTCCATCGACAGCATCATTACCGCGGTGGGCATGACTGAGCACTTGCCGATCATGGTGATCGCAGTGGTGGTATCGGTGATGGTGATGCTGTTCGCGGCCGAGCCGCTGGCCAAGTTCATCAACGACAACCCGACGGTGGTGATGCTGGCCCTGGGCTTCCTGATCATGATCGGCATGACGCTGATCGCCGAAGGCTTCGGCGCCCACGTACCGAAAGGTTATGTGTACGCAGCCATGGCCTTCTCGGCAGCGATTGAAGTGCTGAACATGATGTCGCGCCGGGCGAAGCAGAAGAAACTGGCTCAGCAGGTGTAATCGCCAACAAAAAAAGGCCGGCTGGACTCTTGAAGTCCAGCCGGCCTTTTTGCTTTATTCCTTTTGTTTTATGTAGGAGCTGCCGAAGGCTGCGATCTTTTGACTTCAAAGATCACAACATCGCAGCCTTCGGCAGCTCAGATTTTTATATCAACTGACCTGTCAGTGCGCAGGCGCATGGCGCACACGAATTTTTTCCGGCTTATGAATCGGGGCCGATTCGACCGGATGATGGTGACGCCGGGCAATGCGCAGCACCCCCCACAGCATGGCGGTGGCGACGGCCAGCCAGCCGGCGATCAACATTACGATGGTCATGGTCAGGCTCATTAATGCCTCCTCTTTGCCCTGCATCGGGCACTCACTTTTTCAATTCGCTCTGTTTCAGTGACAGTCTAGTCAACGTGGTGTTTCAGACTATTGACCAAAGGTCGGTGATGACCAATCAGTTCGCTCTATGCAATCGATCGGTCTGCGGTTTAAGGCTATACCGCAGGCGTGCGTCGCCCTATGATCGCAAGCGTTGCCGGAACACGATGACCGGTGTCTGATCAGAGAGTGACGATGGTGCAGGTATTGACGCGATTGCGAGGGGCGTTGCTGGTGGCCGGATGCGCGGCGGTATTGGCGGGGTGTGCGGGCAGTGTGGCACCGCAGGTCAAGCGCCTGCCGGAGCGGGTCGAACTCAGCGGCACGTTCTATCGAGGTGAAGCCAACCAGAGTGGCCCGCAAGTGCTCGCCAGTCTGTTGTCGCAGCAGGGCGTCATGATCACGCCGGGGCTGCTGGAAAAGCTGTTGCACCTGCCGGGTGCACAGGATCAGTTGCAGCAGAACCTGCAGAACCTTGCGCGCGAGTACGGCATGGTGGTCTATCCGCTGGACAGCAACCTTGCAGCCTTGCTGACCCAGGTGGCGGCCGGTTATCCGGTGATGGTGCGCTTCAGCGAAGGCTCGGCGTTCTGGGCGGAACCGCGTTACGCCATTCTCTCCGGTTACGACCGGCGCAAGCAGAAAGTGCTGTTGCGCGCCGGCATGAACCACCGTGAACTGATGAGCTTCAGCTCTTTTGAATCGGCATTCGAAAAATCCGGCGGCTGGGCCGTGCTGATCCAGAAGCCGTCGCAGATTCCCGCTGAGGTCGATCGTCAGCGCTGGCTGAAGGCTGCGGACGAGTTGGCGCAGGCCGGGCAGGAGCGTGAGGCGGCACAAGCGAAAAAGGCCTTGGCCGCGCAATAAGCGCCGTTCGTCATCTGCCGGGCACCCCCACGCCCGGCAGGCCTCCTACTGATAGAGCCCGAATGTGCGGGTGAATCAGGAGGCGAGCATGGCAGATTCCCCATCCCCGAAAGGCCCACACTCAAGCGAGCATTCGTCCGGTCATGATCTGGGCTTCGATCCGGATTCACCAGACCTCGATGATCCGCAGGTTGACCCGGTCGGCCCGGCCAAGGCGCCGAAAGACGTTGAACCCGGCGAAGACAGCAAAAGCCCGGCCAAGCCTTATGACCCCTTAGCCGATCTGAAACCCTGAAGTGAGGTGCGTATGAGTACCGATTCCAGCTTCGACGATAAACATCCGGACAGTGTGCCGACCACGCCTGAAGAGGAAGTGGACCCTGTGCTGGACCCGGACAGCCCGCTACGTGATCCATTGGCTCGGCCCAACGTGCTGACCCCTGAGGCTCATCGCGATCCGAGCGCCGGTGATGGCATTCCCGATGACGATAAAATGCCGTTACCCAATGATTGAATAACGGCTATTTAACGGCTGGCTCATTACCACTGTGGCGAGGGAGCTTGCTCCCGCTGGACTGCGCAGCAGGCCTTTCTGGTTAAAAAAGAAGATCTGCTACGCGCCCTCGCCACCGCTGGCTATTTCGAGTTACTTCGAAGCTTCGACTACGCCGCTCTGGCGACTTTTGAGGTTTTTCTCGGCCTTGTATTGCTGGGCGACTGCCGGGACGCTGGCGCTGCGGCCGGTTTCCACCCAACTGCGGATACGGCTGGCATCGGCGAAATGGGTGAACTTGCCGAACGCGTCGAGAATCACCAGCGCAACCGGACGGTTGCCCATCCTGGTGACCAATACCAGGCAATGCCCGGCCGGATTGGTAAAGCCGGTTTTGGTGATCTTGATGTCCCAGTCGGCCTTGTTCACCAAGTGATCGGTATTGCGGAAACCCAGGGTGTAATTGGGCTTACGGAACGATACGGTTTTTTCCTTGGTGGTGGTCAGCTCGCTGAGGATCGGATGCTTGCTCGCAGCCACCAACAGTTTGCTCAGGTCGCGAGCGGTGGAGACGTTGCGTTCCGACAAACCAGTGGGTTCAACATAGTGGGTGTTGGTCATGCCCAAGGCCTTCGCCTTGGCATTCATCGCCGCGATAAACGCCGCATAACCACCCGGATAATGGTGGGCGAGGCTGGCGGCAGCACGGTTTTCCGAAGACATCAGGGCGATCAGCAGCATCTCGCGGCGCGGCAGTTCACTCTTCAATTTGACTCGGGAGAACACGCCTTTCATTTCTGGCGTGTGGCTGATGTCGACGTCGATCCATTCGTCCATGTTCTGGTGCGCTTCAACCACGACCAGTCCGGTCATCAGCTTGCTCACCGAAGCGATCGGCACGATCACGTCCGGGTTGCTCGAATAAATGACTTTATTGGTCTGCAAATCCATAAGCAGGGCGCTGCCGGAGGCGATCTTCAGTTGCGAGGCGTCTCGAGGCGCGGCGGTGGTTTCAGCGGCGTTGACGGTTGGCGTGACGAATGTGCCTGTAACAGCAAAAACCAGGCTCAGGATCGAAAGACGAATTTTCACGCGGGCGAACTCATAAAAGTTGGATATTCCGTTAGTTTGTAACGGGTTATTTCTTCAAAGCGTCGCATTCTAGGAGTATGGCTGAAGATCTGTCGATGGTTGTTTGACTGACCTGAAAATCTCGTGAAAAGGCCTGTAAAAAGAGGGGTTTCCGGCGAACGGTTAGTGTTTTTTCTCAGAAATGAAAAACCCCGCACAAGGCGGGGTTCTTTTACCGGCGAAAAACGCCTCAGGCGTGCAGGGTTTCTGCCGCGTAGAGGGTGTTTTCCAGCAGGCAGGCACGGGTCATCGGACCGACGCCGCCCGGCACTGGCGTGATCCAGCCGGCGCGGGGCCGGGCGGTCTCGTACACCACGTCACCCACCAGTTTGCCGTCGTCCTGGCGGTTGATGCCGACGTCGATCACGATCGCGCCTTCCTTGATCCACTCGCCCTTGACCAGGCCCGGCTTGCCGGCGGCTACCACCACCAGGTCAGCGCGGCCGACGTGGCCTGCCAGATCCTTGGTGAAGCGGTGCGTCACGGTCACGGTGCAACCGGCCAGCAACAATTCCATTGCCATCGGGCGACCGACGATGTTGGACGCGCCAACCACCACTGCATCCAGACCATAAAGATCCACGCCGGTACTTTCCAGCAAGGTCATGATGCCTTTCGGGGTGCACGGACGCAGCAACGGGATGCGCTGGGCCAGACGGCCGACGTTGTAAGGATGGAAGCCGTCGACGTCTTTGTCCGGGCGGATGCGTTCCAGCAATTTGGAAGCGTCCAGGTGCTCGGGCAGCGGCAATTGCAGCAGCACGCCGTCAATGGCCGGGTCGTCGTTGAGTCGATCGATCAGATCGGTCAGCGCTTCTTGAGTGGTTTCGGAAGGCAGGTCGTAGGCTTGAGAGAGGAAGCCGACCTCTTCACAGTCTTTACGCTTGTGCGAGACATAAACCTGAGAGGCAGGATCGCTGCCGACCAGGATCACCGCGAGGCCGGGAGTGCGCAGGCCTTGCTGGCGACGCTCGGCAACTCGTTGGGCGATCTGCTGGCGCAGGCTGGCGGCGATCGATTTGCCGTCGATTAGTTGTGCAGTCATTGCGCGTGATTAACCATCGAGAGGGGAAAAAAAGAGAACGCATTCTCGCATGTCAGGCGGTGAGGGCAAAGGCGCTTGGTCAGCAAATTCCCCTAACTCCTTTAATTAAATGAATTTTTTTCAAAAAGGATTTGACGACCTTGGGAGCGCTCTATACTATTCGTCGCACTTGTCGGGCACAGCCTAGCACTGGTTAAGAAGGTCGAGCGGAATTAACGTTCTGCGAAGGCTGGAAAGCATTTAGTTTGTAGTCCTCCAAGAGTACAGATTAATAAGGCGCCCGTAGCTCAGCTGGATAGAGCATCCGCCTTCTAAGCGGATGGTCGCAGGTTCGAGTCCTGCCGGGTGCGCCATTAGGCAGCTTTGGCACAAGTAACGCGATATGGTGGGCGTAGCTCAGTTGGTAGAGCACGGGATTGTGACTCCCGTTGTCGTGGGTTCGATCCCCATCGTCCACCCCATATTTCGAAAGGCGCCAGATGTAACAGTCTGGCGCCTTTGCTTTAAAAAGCTTCATCTGCGGATGTGGTGGAATTGGTAGACACACTGGATTTAGGTTCCAGCGCCGCGAGGCGTAAGAGTTCGAGTCTCTTCATCCGCACCAATTAAAGCTTCATTCTTGCCGCAGGCCTGATGAAGTTCAGCAAAGAAGTTGAATGGCTTTTTTGTGACGCAATATGGTGGGCGTAGCTCAGTTGGTAGAGCACGGGATTGTGACTCCCGTTGTCGTGGGTTCGATCCCCATCGTCCACCCCATATTTCGAAAGGCGCCAGATTTAACAGTCTGGCGCCTTTTTTGTTTTACGGCTTGTGGTCGGGTTGCGCAGGGTTTCGGGTTGCAAGGGCAGGGCGTTTCGTCCTGTTTCCGGGCTTGAGGCTGGCGTGCCGACCGCCGGCCATATTCGCGGGATCGGCCGTCAGGGAGATGGCTCGCAGTCTCTTCTATATATAGAAGCGGTTGAAGCAGAGCCCTGGCGTGATGGTCTTTATTCGTCTTCGGGGTGGAGTGCATTGATGCATTCACACCTATAAATGGCCTGCTGTTTTTTTACCCGTTTTCAGTAGGGTGACTTCTTGAGTTTGACCCACTAGAATGCATGCCCTTGATTCTGGGGTCGGAAACGGCCGGCTAACGTCTGTGCAACGAGGAATATCCATGCAAGTTTCTGTTGAAAATACTACTGCTCTTGAGCGCCGCATGAGCGTCACCGTGCCGGCTGAGCGCATTGAGAGCCAGGTCAACAAGCGTCTGCAGCAGACTGCCCAAAAGGCCAAGATTGCTGGCTTCCGTCCAGGCAAAGTGCCAATGAGCGAAATCAAGCGCCGTTTCGGTGCTGACGCTCGTCAGGAAGCTGTTGGTGATGTCATCCAGTCCTCCTTCTACGAAGCTGTGGTTGAGCAGAAGCTGAACCCTGCCGGTTCGCCTTCGATCGAGCCGAAGTCGCTGGAAGCTGGCAAGGACCTGGAATACGTAGCCGTATTCGAAGTGTTCCCTGAGTTCACCGTTGCCGGTTTCGACGGCATCACTGTCGAGCGCCTGAGCGCTGACGTGGCTGACGCTGATCTGGACAAGATGCTGGACATCCTGCGCAAGCAGAACACCCGTTTCGAAGTGGCCGATCGCGCTGCTCAGAACGAAGACCAGCTGAACATCGATTTCGTTGGCAAGGTTGATGGCGAAGCATTCGCTGGCGGCTCCGCCAAAGGCACTCAGCTGGTTCTGGGTTCCGGTCGCATGATCCCGGGCTTCGAAGAAGGCCTGGTTGGCGCCAAAGCAGGCGAAGAGCGCGTTCTGAACCTGACCTTCCCTGAGGACTATCAGAACCTGGACCTGGCTGGCAAAACCGCCGAGTTCACCGTGACTGTGAACACCGTTTCCGAGCCAAAACTGCCAGAGCTGAACGAAGAGTTCTTCGCTCAATTCGGCATCAAGGAAACCGGTCTGGAAGGTTTCCGCACCGAAGTTCGCAAGAACATGGAGCGTGAGCTGCGTCAGGCCATCAAGTCCAAGGTCAAGAATCAGGTGATGGACGGTCTGCTGGCCACCAACCCGATCGAAGTGCCTAAGGCTCTGCTGTCCAACGAAGTTGACCGTCTGCGCGTGCAGGCTGTTCAGCAGTTCGGTGGCAACATCAAGCCTGACCAGCTGCCGGCCGAGCTGTTCGAAGAGCAAGCCAAGCGCCGTGTAGTGCTGGGTCTGATCGTGGCTGAAGTGGTCAAGCAATTCGACCTGAAGCCTGATGAAGCTCGCGTTCGTGAAATGATCCAGGAAATGGCTTCGGCTTACCAAGAGCCTGAGCAGGTTGTGTCCTGGTACTACAAGAACGAGCAGCAACTGAACGAAGTTCGTTCGGTTGTGCTGGAAGAACAAGTTGTGGATACTGTTCTGCAGAAAGCTAGCGTGACCGACAAATCGGTCTCTTACGAAGAAGCGGTCAAGCCGGTAGAAGCTCCACAAGCCGACTGATTGTTTTTGCGTTAAGAAGTACACACATAAGCCAGCCTTCGAGCTGGCTTATGCGTATTCAAGACATAACTATTTGGGAGTGACTGCAGAGCATGTTCCGTAATTCGTATATTCAGCAGAACTCTGATATCCAGGCCGCAGGCGGTCTGGTCCCGATGGTTGTCGAGCAATCTGCTCGTGGCGAGCGCGCCTATGACATCTACTCGCGCCTTCTGAAGGAGCGCGTAATCTTTCTGGTGGGTCCTGTAGAGGACTACATGGCCAACCTGATCTGTGCGCAATTGCTGTTCCTTGAAGCGGAAAACCCGGACAAGGACATCCATCTTTATATCAACTCCCCGGGCGGTTCGGTGACAGCGGGCATGTCGATCTACGACACCATGCAGTTCATCAAGCCAAACGTATCGACAACCTGCATTGGCCAGGCGTGCAGCATGGGCGCATTCCTGCTGACGGCCGGTGCACCTGGCAAGCGTTTCTGCCTGCCAAACTCGCGCGTGATGATTCACCAGCCACTGGGCGGTTTCCAGGGCCAGGCGTCGGATATCGAAATCCATGCCAAGGAAATCCTCTTCATTCGCGAGCGCCTGAACACGCTGATGGCCAAGCACAGCGGTCGTACGCTTGAAGAAATCGAGCGTGACACCAATCGTGACAACTTCATGAGTGCAGAAGCTGCGAAGGAATACGGCCTGATCGACGAAGTCATCAACCAGCGTCCTGCGTAAAATAAGCAGCTCAAAATAAGGCAGGTCGGCAAGTCCGACCACCAGCGGGCTTGAAAAAGCCCGCAATAGCCTTCATCTTGTGTTGCAAGCCTATCGGATTTGGATCGAACGAATGACTGACACCCGCAACGGCGAGGACAACGGCAAGCTGCTCTATTGCTCCTTCTGTGGCAAAAGCCAGCATGAAGTGCGCAAATTGATTGCCGGCCCCTCGGTCTTTATCTGCGACGAGTGCGTCGACCTGTGCAATGACATCATCCGCGAGGAGGTGCAGGAAGCCCAGGCCGAAAGCAGCGCGCATAAATTGCCTTCGCCTAAAGAAATCAGCGGCATCCTTGACCAGTATGTAATTGGTCAGGAGCGTGCGAAAAAGGTTTTGGCCGTAGCGGTGTACAACCACTACAAGCGCCTGAACCAGCGTGACAAAAAGGCTGACGACGTCGAACTCGGCAAGAGCAACATCCTGCTGATCGGCCCGACCGGCTCTGGCAAGACCCTGCTGGCTGAAACACTGGCCCGCCTGCTGAACGTTCCGTTCACCATCGCCGACGCAACCACCCTCACCGAGGCCGGTTACGTAGGTGAAGATGTCGAGAATATCATTCAGAAACTGCTGCAAAAGTGTGATTACGACGTGGAAAAGGCCCAGATGGGCATTGTCTACATCGATGAAATCGACAAGATTTCCCGCAAGTCCGACAACCCGTCGATCACCCGCGATGTTTCCGGTGAAGGCGTGCAGCAGGCCTTGCTCAAGTTGATCGAAGGCACGGTCGCTTCCGTTCCGCCGCAAGGTGGCCGCAAGCATCCGCAGCAGGAATTCCTGCAGGTCGACACCCGTAACATCCTGTTCATCTGCGGTGGTGCGTTCTCCGGTCTGGAAAAGGTTATTCAAAACCGTTCCACCAAGGGCGGCATCGGTTTCAACGCGGAAGTTCGTAGCAAGGAAGAAGGCAAGAAAGTCGGTGAATCCCTGCGTGAAGTCGAGCCTGACGATCTGGTCAAGTTCGGTCTGATCCCGGAATTCGTCGGTCGTCTGCCGGTCCTCGCCACGCTGGACGAGCTGGATGAGGCTGCGCTGATGCAAATCCTCACCGAGCCGAAAAATGCTCTGACCAAGCAGTATGCCAAGCTGTTCGAGATGGAAGGCGTGGATCTGGAGTTCCGGACCGACGCACTGAAATCGGTCGCCAAGCGTGCCCTGGAACGTAAAACCGGTGCCCGTGGCCTGCGTTCGATTCTCGAAGGTGTGCTGCTCGACACGATGTACGAAATCCCCTCGCAGTCCGAGGTGAGCAAAGTCGTCATCGATGAAAGCGTGATTGAAGGCAAGTCCAAGCCACTGTATATCTACGAAAACAGTGAGCCGACGGCCAAGGCAGCGCCGGACGCGTAAGCGTCCACACTGCCGGAACAAAGAAGGGGCCTTCGGGCCTCTTTTTTTTTATGTCGTTTTTTACATCCGCTTTGCGCTTGTTTTTTTTCAAGGCAGCCCCCATCTTGGTTTCAAGATTAATTCCATCTGATTACGGCCATATGGCCGCCGTAGAGGCGAAATCATGAAGACAACCATCGAATTGCCTCTCCTGCCATTGCGTGATGTCGTGGTTTATCCGCACATGGTTATCCCGCTGTTCGTGGGGCGCGAGAAATCCATCGAAGCCCTCGAGGCTGCGATGACGGGCGACAAGCAGATCCTGCTGCTGGCCCAGAGAAACCCGGCTGACGATGATCCCGGTGAAGACGCTCTCTATCGCGTAGGTACTATTGCGACTGTCCTGCAGTTGCTGAAGCTGCCGGACGGCACCGTCAAGGTCTTGGTCGAGGGCGAGCAGCGTGGTGCTGTAGAGCGCTTCAGCGAAGTCGACGGGCATTGCCGCGCCGAGGTCTCGCTGATCGACGAAGTCGAAGCCGCCGAGCGCGAGTCGGAAGTTTTCGTGCGCAGCCTGCTGTCGCAGTTCGAACAATATGTGCAGTTGGGCAAGAAAGTCCCGGCTGAAGTCCTGTCGTCGCTCAACAGCATTGATGAGCCTGGCCGCCTGGTCGACACCATGGCTGCGCACATGGCGCTGAAAATCGAACAGAAGCAGGAAATCCTCGAAATCATTGATCTGTCGGCCCGGGTCGAGCACGTGCTCGCCTTGCTGGATGCCGAGATCGATCTGCTGCAAGTTGAAAAACGCATTCGCGGCCGCGTCAAAAAGCAAATGGAGCGCAGCCAGCGCGAGTACTACCTGAATGAGCAGATGAAGGCCATTCAGAAAGAGCTGGGCGACGGTGATGAAGGTCACAACGAAATCGAAGAGCTGAAAAAGCGCATCGATGCCGCCGGCCTGCCGAAAGATGCTCTGGCCAAGGCCACTGCCGAACTGAACAAGCTCAAGCAAATGTCGCCGATGTCCGCTGAGGCCACCGTGGTGCGCTCCTACATCGACTGGCTGGTGCAGGTGCCGTGGAAGGCACAGAGCAAGGTACGCCTCGATCTGGCGCGTGCTGAAGACATTCTCGACGCTGATCACTACGGCCTTGAAGAGGTCAAGGAGCGCATCCTTGAATACCTCGCCGTGCAAAAGCGCGTGAAGAAGATCCGTGGCCCGGTGTTGTGCCTGGTCGGTCCTCCGGGTGTAGGTAAAACCTCGCTGGCGGAATCGATCGCCCATGCCACCAACCGTAAATTCGTGCGTATGGCCTTGGGTGGCGTGCGTGACGAGGCGGAAATCCGTGGTCACCGCCGGACCTACATCGGTTCGATGCCGGGAAGATTGATTCAAAAGATGACAAAAGTGGGCGTGCGCAACCCGCTGTTCCTGCTCGATGAAATCGACAAGATGGGCAGCGACATGCGTGGCGACCCGGCGTCGGCGTTGCTGGAAGTGCTCGATCCGGAGCAGAACCACAACTTCAACGATCACTATCTGGAAGTCGATTACGACCTGTCCGATGTGATGTTCCTGTGCACCTCGAACTCGATGAACATCCCGCCGGCGCTGCTGGACCGGATGGAAGTCATTCGCCTGCCGGGCTACACCGAAGACGAAAAGATCAACATCGCCGTCAAGTACCTGTCGCCAAAGCAGATCGCCGCCAATGGTCTGAAGAAGGGCGAGCTGGAATTCGACGAAGAAGCGATTCGCGACATTATCCGTTACTACACCCGTGAAGCCGGTGTGCGTGGTCTCGAACGGCAGATCGCCAAGGTCTGCCGCAAGGCCGTGAAAGAGCATGCGCTGGAGAAACGCTTCTCGGTAAAAGTGACAGCTGACCTGCTGGAGCATTTCCTCGGTGTGCGTAAATTCCGCTACGGTCTGGCAGAGCAACAGGACCAGATCGGTCAGGTGACTGGCTTGGCCTGGACGCAAGTGGGCGGCGAATTGCTGACCATCGAAGCGGCTGTGGTACCGGGTAAAGGTCAACTGATCAAGACCGGTTCGCTGGGCGATGTAATGGTCGAATCGATCACTGCTGCGCTGACCGTTGTGCGCAGCCGTGCGAAGAGCCTGGGGATTCCGCTGGACTTCCACGAGAAGCGCGACACGCACATTCACATGCCGGAAGGGGCAACGCCGAAAGACGGTCCGAGCGCTGGTGTAGGCATGTGCACCGCACTGGTTTCGGCATTGACCGGAATTCCGGTGCGCGCCGATGTTGCCATGACCGGTGAGATCACACTGCGGGGTCAGGTGCTGGCAATTGGTGGTCTGAAGGAAAAACTGCTGGCGGCTCATCGCGGCGGAATCAAGATTGTGATTATTCCGGAAGAGAACGTGCGTGATTTGAAGGAGATTCCTGACAATATCAAGCAGGATCTGCAGATTAAACCGGTTAAATGGATTGACGAGGTCCTGCAAATTGCGCTGCAATACGCGCCGGAGCCCTTGCCGGATGTGGCTCCGGAGATAGTTTCCAAGGACGAAAAACGTGAGTCTGATTCAAAGGAAAGAATTAGCACGCATTAATACGTTTTTGCCTGGGGGGCTTCCTTGACAGCTTTTTAGAGCCCTTGTTATAAAGCGGCTCTTAAGTGTCTGTAGGCCATTCAGCACTCGTTTTTGCTTTCACCAAAAAACTTAGAATCATCTCAAAATAGATATAAGGGGACTTAGAGTGAACAAGTCGGAACTGATTGATGCTATCGCTGCATCCGCTGATATCCCGAAAGCTGCTGCTGGCCGTGCGCTGGACGCTGTAATCGAATCCGTCACTGGCGCTCTCAAGGCTGGCGACTCCGTTGTTCTGGTTGGTTTCGGCACTTTCTCCGTGACTGATCGTCCAGCTCGCGTTGGTCGTAACCCACAGACCGGCAAGACGCTGCAAATCGCTGCTGCTAAAAAGCCAGGTTTCAAAGCCGGTAAAGCACTGAAAGAAGCTGTCAACTAAGTTAGTTTGTTTCAGGTTTTTACCCATCCGGGTCGGGGTCATGCCTGACTTGGCAGCGGAGCGGTAGAGCAGGTCGCTGAAGCAGTGGCCTGTAACGCCGGGATCGAGGGTTCGAGCCCTGTCCGCTCCGCCAGTTACGAGAAGGCGCATCCTCGGATGCGCCTTTCTTCTATCCGGATTCTACCCACGCTCCACGGTTGCCAAATTTTTGAAGTTCAACCGTTTCTGGGGGACGCATGCTGCAGAATATCAGGGACAATTCACAAGGCTGGATTGCCAAGACCATTATCGGGGTCATCGTTGCACTGATGGCTCTGACCGGTTTCGATGCCATTTTCAAGGCCACGACGCACACCAACGATGCGGCCAAGGTCAATGGTGAAGAAATCAGCCAGAACGAGCTGAGCCAGGCCGTTGACATGCAACGCCGTCAGCTGATGCAACAGCTGGGCAAGGACTTCGATGCTTCTTTGCTTGACGAAAAAATGCTCCGCGAATCGGCCCTCAAGGGTCTGATCGATCGCAAGCTGCTGCTGCAAGGCGCAGAACAATCGAAATTCGCATTCTCCGAAGGTGCACTGGACCAGGTGATCCTGCAGACCCCTGAATTCCAGGTGGACGGCAAGTTCAGCTCCGAGCGCTTCGACCAGGTGATTCGTCAACTGGGCTACACCCGTATGCAATTCCGCCAGATGCTGGCTCAGGAAATGCTGATCGGTCAGTTGCGTGCTGGCGTTGCTGGCAGCGGTTTCGTCACCGACGCCGAAGTCTTGGCTTTCGCCCGTCTGGAAAAACAGACCCGCGATTTCGCCTCGCTGAACGTCAAGGCCGATCCGGCGGCGGTCAAGCTGACCGACGATGAGGTCAAGGCCTACTACGACGAGCACGCCAAGGAGTTCATGACGCCTGAGCAGGTGATTGTCGATTACGTCGAGCTGAAGAAGTCGTCGTTCTTCGATCAGGTTGCCGTCAAGGACGAAGACCTGCAGGCGGCGTATCAGAAAGAGATCGCCAACCTGTCGGAACAGCGTCGCGCGGCGCACATCCTGATCGAAGTCAACGACAAGACCACCGACGCTCAGGCCAAGGCGAAGATCGAAGAAGTCCAGGCGCGCCTGGCCAAGGGCGAAAAATTCGAAGCGCTGGCCAAGGAGTTCTCGCAGGATCCGGGTTCGGCCAACAATGGCGGTGACCTCGGTTTCGCCGGTCCTGGCGTCTACGATCCAGCCTTCGAGAAAGCCCTGTACTCGCTGAACAAGGACCAGGTGTCCGAGCCGGTGCGTACCGATTTCGGTTACCACCTGATCAAGCTACTGGGTGTCGAGGCGCCGGAAGTCCCGACCCTGGCCAGCCTGAAAGACAAGCTGACCCGCGAGCTGAAGACTCAACAGGTCGAGCAGCGCTTCGTCGAGGCGACCAAGCAGCTGGAAGACTCGGCGTTTGAAGCGTCTGACCTGGCTCAGCCGGCAGCGGATCTGAAACTGACCGTGCACACCTCCAAGCCGTTCGGCCGTGAAGGTGGCGAAGGCATCGCAGCCAACCGTGCTGTGGTGACCGCCGCGTTCAGCCAGGAAGTGCTGGAAGAGAACGCGAACAGCACCGGCATCGAGCTGGACCCGGAAACCGTGGTCGTGCTGCGCGCCAAGGAACACCTGAAGCCTGAGCAGCTGCCGCTGGAAGCCGTGAACACGGCGATCCGTGCGCAGTTGACCAAAGAGCACGCCAGTGCTGCGGCCAAGACCAAGGCTGATCAGTTGATCGCCAGCCTGCGTGATGGCAAGACACCGCTGGACAAGGCGGTTGATGGTCAAAGCTGGAAGGTTGTCGCTGCGGCGACTCGCGCTCAGGAAGGGGTTGACCCGACTGTGCTGCAGGCGCTGTTCCGCATGCCGAAACCGGCGGCCAAGGGCAAGCCGACGTTCAGCAGCGTGACGTTGCAGGACGGTAGTCTGATGATTGTGCGTCTGGACGGTGTGAACGAGGCCGTTGCGCCGACTGATGAAGAGAAAGCGCAGTACCGTCGTTTCCTTGCTTCTCGTGAAGGGCAGCAGGACTTCGCGGCGTTCCGCAAGCAGTTGGAGAGTCAGGCGGACATCAAGCGGTATTGATGGTTGACTGATTGGTAACAGAGAAAAAGCCCCGATCTTATGGTCGGGGCTTTTTTTTGCATCTGGCTTTTTGGGCGTGGCGGGCCTTGCAGATCAAGCGCTGCAGCCGAGCTAACGCTCCTCCTGTTGAGTGGTGAGAGGGTTGTTGATTTCTGTGGGCGCTGGTTTGCCAGCGATGGCGCCAGGGCGCCTGCAGCGGGGTCTGGCGGCGCATCTGCAGCATGTCGGTCAATTCTGGGTGTTATGGCCTTCGCGTCGCCATGCAACCGCTAATTTGCGGGTATTTATCGATCATTTATCGACGCGGCTTTTTCCAGACGCCCATCATCGGTAAAGTTGTAACTGTTTTAAGACACTAATCCGTACGCCGCGGCGCCGCGATCTGTTGCACAATACGCCCCGGACCGTTTTCCCTCAGGATGTTTAATGTTGATTTCAACTCCCATGCGTGTCGTTGGGTTGGCGCTGTTGTTGACCGCTGTTCCCGGCTGTTCGAAAGACAAGCCGATCTATGAGCATGAGAATTTCGACGATTCCGGTACGTATTCTCGCAATTACCCGGTGGCCGATGTCGCCAGTTGCGAGGCGGCACGTCGTGCGCTGCTCAGCCAGGGCTACATCATCACCAGCAGTGACCCGAAATTGGTCAGTGGCCACAAGAGCTTCCAGCAGACCGGTGAAACTCACCTGGAAATCAGCTTCAACGTAGTGTGTGCCGAAGACGGCAGTGCCAAGCACCATGCCACGGTGTTCGCCAACGCCTTGCAGGACCGCTATGCGCTGAAGAAGACCAACAACTCCGCCAGCCTCGGCGTTGGCGTGTTGGGTTCGGTGTCGATGCCGATTGGCTCGTCGGACGATTCGATGGTCAAGGTCGCCAGTGAGACCGTGACTTCGCAGAAGTTCTACGAGCGTTTCTTCACCCTGGTGGAGCTGTTCCTGCCGGCGGATGCGAAGAAAGCCGCGCACATCGAAGAAAAGCCCAAGACCGATCTGGGTGTGCCGGAGCCGAAGCCTGCCGCTGTAGCGCCGACAACTCCCGCCACACCTGCACCGGCCGTAGAGACAGCGCCTGCGCCGCCGCCGGCCGGGATTGTCGAGCCAGCCCAGACCACCACTCCGGCAGCGACGCCAGTGACACCTGCGCCGGCTCCGGTTGCACCGACGCCAGCAGGCTCCGAGCCGGTGGTGCCGCCGGCCGAGTCCGCGCCGATCACTCCGGCACCGAGCGCAGAGCCTGCGCCGGCCACCGAAACGATCACGCCGCCGGCCAACCCAACCAATATCCCGCCACCGTCCGAGCCGATTCCGGCGATGCAGTAATCCGGACAGGGAACCCAGTGGGAGCCAGATGGCTCCCACCGTTGTTTCTGCACCAAGTGAAATCTCGTTACATTCCCCCGACAAAACTCCCGCGATAAATTCCTGACCACCTGCTACGTTTTATTCATGAAGGCGGGGTTTCACTTTTCCTTCATACGGGCACGATATGCTCGAGGCGCTGGTCATTTGACCGGGCTATTTTTCATACGGGCAGCAGGGGGATGACACGATGGACGACTATCAAGAAGAACTGCTCGAATACCAGGCGTATGAACTGGATCAGCCAGAGCCGGCCGAAGACGCCACCGAGTTGTAAGGGCTCAGGCGGTTTTGCGGTGACTGCGGCGAAATTCGCCGGGCGTCTGGCCGCTCCAGCGTTTGAAGGCGCGCTGAAACGCCTCGGCTGAGGCAAAGCCCAGCAGATAGGCAATTTCGCCGAACGCCAGTTCGGTGTCGCGGATGTACGTCATTGCCAGGTCGCGGCGGGTGTCATTGAGGATCGCGCGAAATTGCGTGCCTTCCTCGGCCAGTTTGCGGCGCAAGGTCCAGGTCGGCAGCTTCAGGCGCGCCGCCACTTCTTCCAGGTCGGGTTCCCGGCCACCATTGAGCAACGGCCCCAACAGCTGAGTGATGCGTTCACGCAGGCTGCGGGTGCGGGTCAATTGCTCCAGTTCCCGTTCACACAATGCGAGCAAGTGCTTCCAGGTGCTTGGGCAGTGTTCCGGGTTGCGCAGGGCGAGGCTGTTCAGGCTCAGGCGCAGTTGATTGCGTTCGGCGCCGAACTGGATCGGGGCGTCGCCGAGCACGCTGTAGGCATCGCGGTAGTCCGGTTCGTCGAACTCGATCTCGATGCGCTCGGCCCGCAGAGGCTCGCGGCCGACGCTGGACAACTGATGCAGCCAGCCGGCGATGATCGAATCCACCACAAAGCGGTTATAGGCGTTGTACGGGCTGATCGAGTAGAAGCGTAGCCAGGCGCCGTGCGCGTCTTCGTGAAAGCTCGACTGCCCGCGATAGTTGGAGCCGTACAGCGGTTCGAAACGGATCAGGCAACGGGCTGCTTCGCGCACGGTCGGCGCCTGTGCGGCGGTGACCCCGGCCAGTCCGGCCTGGCTCAGGCGGCTGAGCTGACCCATGCGCAGGCCCAGTGCCGGATCGCCGGTCAACTGGATCGCGCTGTGCCCCAGGCGCATGTAGCGCGGGATCGACAGCCGCGCACCGGCCTCGGCCAGTCGCGCCGCGTCCAGACCATATTGTTCGAGCAACGGTTGCGGATCGGCGCCACGGCTGCGCACCGCATCGGCGAGGCTGTGAACGAAGCCGACCGACAGATCCCCCAGGCGCATCGGCAGCGGCTTCATCGCTTACAACCAAATGTTCAGCAGACGCGCGCCACGGGCTTCGCCATCGGCGAATTGCTGACCGTTGCTGCTGAGGAAACTTTGCCCCGAACTCGGCTTGTCCCAGAACTGCCCGCGCAGGAACACACTCATGCCGGCAAGCGCGCGACTGCTCGGCGGCTGCGCGGTCAGGGTCAGGCGATGCCAGGCCTGGCCTTCACTGATTTCCCCGGGCTTGAGGCTGATCGACCCTGGCGTATTCGAGCCCTTGTAGCCGCCCCACGGCTGGTTCCACGCACCGTGACCGACCACAAACGCCGGCACCGCCACCAATTGCGCGCCGAGCTCGTCGAGTTGGCGATAGTTGTCCGGGTACCAGCTGTCGCTGCCGATCAGCACACCGAGACGCCCGGCCGGGGTGTCGACCACGGTGATTGCGTGCTCGTCTTCGCTTTCGATCACGTCACGTTGTTCGAAGATCGGGTGCATCTGCCGTTGTGGCTGACCCAGCGGCACGCCATCACGGCCAAACACCACGCTGCTGTTAAACAGCGCGCCGCTGCCGGGTTTGAGTTGGCCGTCGCGAACGCTCGGTTCGGGCAGCACGATCGAGCCGGCCACCAGCGTCACATGGAATTCCTTGGCCAGCCCGCCGAACAGCGCCTGGTAGTCCTTGGCCATGGCCTTGGACTTCATGCGCAGGTGCGCGTCGTCGAGACGATTCTCGCCCTTGGCAGTGAGCCAGGCGCGGGCGAACAGCAGCGGGTTGCTCGCCGCCAGCCAGTTCATCGCTTCGGCGAGGGTCGGGGCCTGATACAGCTCGTCTTTCTCGCCACTGATCATCAGCCAGGTGCCGACATGTTCGGGCAGGACCACCACGGTTTTTTCGTTCAGCAGCCCCTGATCCTGCGCCTGCTGCAGATAGGCCGCGAGTTTGCGGTGCAGGCGTTGCGGGCTCTGGTAGTCGGTGGGGAACAGTTCCGGCTGAATCCCCAGCAGGTTGCCACGGTCGCCCGGCGTACCCTGATCGACCGCCAGTTTGATGCGCAGGTCCGACAGGTAATGCCCCGCCGGCCGGTCCGCCGCCCACATGGCGTAGGTGGTGAGGGCGGCAACGATGGCCATGGAAAAAAACAGGTACAGAAGTTTGCGCATGAAAACCAACAACAGCCGGTACAGGGTGTGGCGACTAGGGTAGGGCGCATGCCTGCGCTTGCCAAGGGGCGCTGCGCATTTTGATCATTAACTTGTCAGTTTCGGTCATTGAGTGACAGCAGTGCGACTCTTAGTCTGTCGAACATGACTGACGGGGGACGCAGAGCTCCCGCAATTTCCGTGATTGCTCGTTGTGGAGTTACCGATGACCGCCGCTCACTACCCGCACCTGCTGGCCCCGCTGGACCTGGGATTCACCACGCTGCGCAACCGCACCCTGATGGGTTCGATGCACACGGGCCTTGAAGAAAAACCGGGCGGTTTCGAACGCATGGCGGCGTACTTCGCCGAGCGTGCCCGTGGCGGTGTGGGCCTGATGGTCACCGGCGGTATCGGCCCGAACGACGAGGGCGGGGTGTACTCCGGCGCAGCCAAGCTGACCACCGAGGAAGAAGCGCTCAAGCACCGCATCGTCACCCGCGCGGTGCACGAGGCGGGCGGCAAGATCTGCATGCAGATCCTCCACGCCGGACGTTATGCCTACAGCCCGAAACAGGTCGCGCCGAGTGCGATCCAGGCGCCGATCAACCCGTTCAAGCCCAAAGAGCTGGACGAGGAAGGCATCGAGAAGCAGATCAGCGACTTCGTCACCTGCTCGGTGCTGGCGCAGACTGCCGAGTATGACGGCGTCGAGATCATGGGCTCGGAAGGTTATTTCATTAACCAGTTCCTCGCCGCGCACACCAACCACCGTACCGACCGCTGGGGCGGCAGCTACGAAAACCGCATGCGCCTGCCGGTCGAGATCGTGCGCCGTGTGCGAGAAGCGGTCGGCCCGAATTTCATCATCATCTTCCGTCTGTCGATGCTCGATCTGGTCGAGGGTGGCAGCACCTGGGATGAGATCGTGACCCTGGCCAAAGCCATCGAGCAGGCCGGTGCGACCATCATCAACACCGGTATCGGCTGGCACGAAGCGCGGATCCCGACCATCGCCACCAAAGTGCCGCGCGCCGCTTTCAGCAAGGTCACCGCCAAACTGCGCGGTTCGGTGAGCATTCCGCTGATCACCACCAACCGTATCAACACCCCGGAAATCGCCGAGCAGATCCTCGCCGAGGGCGACGCCGACATGGTCTCGATGGCCAGGCCGTTCCTCGCCGACCCGGACTTCGTCAACAAGGCCGCTGAAGGCCGTGCCGATGAAATCAACACCTGCATCGGCTGCAACCAGGCGTGCCTCGATCACACCTTCGGCGGCAAGCTCACCAGTTGCCTGGTCAACCCGCGTGCCTGCCACGAAACCGAGCTCAACTACCTGCCGGTGCAGCAGATCAAGAAGATCGCCGTGGTCGGTGCCGGGCCTGCCGGTCTGGCCGCCGCGACCGTGGCGGCCGAGCGCGGCCATCAGGTGACTCTGTTCGATTCGGCCAGTGAGATTGGCGGCCAGTTCAATATCGCCAAGCGCGTGCCGGGCAAGGAAGAGTTTTTCGAAACCCTGCGTTACTTCAAGCGCAAGCTGCAGACCACGAATGTCGAGGTGTGCCTGAGCACCCGCGTCGACGTGGCGAAACTGGTAGACGGCGGCTACGACGAAATCATCCTCGCCACCGGCATCGCGCCGCGTGTGCCGGCGATTCCGGGCGTGGAGAACGCCAAGGTGCTGAGCTACCTGGACGTGATCCTCGAGCGCAAGCCGGTGGGCAAACGGGTTGCCGTGATTGGCGCGGGCGGTATCGGTTTCGACGTCTCGGAATTCCTTGTGCACCAAGGCGTGGCCACCAGCCTGGATCGCACCGCGTTCTGGAAAGAGTGGGGCATCGACACCCATCTGGAAGCCCGTGGTGGCGTGGCCGGGATCAAAGCCGCGCCGCACGCGCCGGCGCGGGAAGTGTTCCTGCTGCAGCGCAAGAAAACCAAGGTCGGCGATGGCCTGGGCAAGACCACCGGCTGGATTCACCGCACGGGCCTGAAGAACAAACAGGTGCAGATGCTCAACAGCGTTGAATACCTGAAGATCGACGACGAAGGCCTGCACATTCGCATCGGCGAAACCGGCGAGCCGCAAGTGCTGGCGGTGGACAACATCGTGATCTGCGCCGGCCAGGATCCACTGCGTGAGCTGCAGGAAGGCCTGGTGGCAGCGGGGCAGAACGTGCACCTGATCGGTGGCGCGGATGTGGCAGCGGAGCTGGATGCCAAACGCGCGATCAATCAGGGATCGCGTCTGGCAGCTGAACTGTAAGCCCCCCTGTAGGAGCTGCCGCAGGCTGCGATCTTTTGATTTTGCTTTTAAGACCAAGATCAAAAGCTCGCAGCCTGCGGCAGCTCCTACAGGATGTTTTGCTGCTGTTAGAATGGGTTTTTTCTGATGCTGTTGCGCCCATGCTTCTTCCCCCCGCCCACTGGCTACCCCAAGCCCCCCTCGAACCGCTGCAACTCGACTGGCTCACCCGCGCCGGAATCGACGTCGCGATCCTGCGTCTGGATCGGATCGACCCGCTGATCAGCGGCAACAAATGGTTCAAACTCGTCGAACACCTCAAGGCCGCCGATCGTGCCGGCGCGCGTGGCATCATCAGCCTCGGTGGCGCGCATTCCAATCATCTGCATGCCCTGGCCGCTGCCGGCAAGCGTCTGGGTTTCGAAACGGTCGGCCTGTTGCGCGGGCATCCGCAGCAGACGCCCACGGTGGCGGATTTGCAGGCGTTCGGCATGCAACTGCACTGGCTTGGTTACGGCGGCTATCGGGCGCGGCATGAACCCGGCTTTTGGGAGCCGTGGCTGGCGCAGTTCCCGAATCTGCATGCGGTGCCCGAGGGCGGCGGTGGAATGGCCGGTGCACTGGGCTGCAAAACGCTCAAGGAACACGTGAGCGCACAACTGAGCAAGCTGGGCTGGTGCGATTACCACGGCTGGTGGCTGGCCTGCGGCACCGGGACGACGCTGGCGGGGCTGGTGCTCGCCGAGGCCGGTGAGCACCCGGTGTACGGCGCGCTGGCGGTGCCCGAGGACCACGGCGTGGCGCCGCAGGTGCAGGCGATTGTTCGGGAGGCGGGTCTGGCGGCGGCGGACTACAGCTTGATCGACGCGAGTCGGGGTGGTTTTGCCAAGGTTGATCCGGTGTTGCTTGAGTTCATCGAGAACACCGAGAGCAGCAGCGGCGTTGCATTGGAGCCGCTGTATACCGGCAAGGCGTTATTGGCGCTGCAGCAGCAAATCGAGGCGGGCAGGTTCGATCAAGGCTCGCGGCTGATCTTTGTTCATACCGGCGGTTTGCAGGGGCGCCGCGGATTCAGTGCCTACTGTTGAACTTATGTGGCGAGGGAGCTTGCTCCCGCTCGGCGGCGCAGCCGTCGTAAGTCCAGCGACAGCGCTCTGCCTGACTGTCCGCATATTCAGAATTCAGGTCTGCTGCGCAGCCCGGCGGGAGCAAGCTCCCTCGCCACAGGGGTATTTCACCGGGGCAATGTTCAGCCGCGCTTGGGCATCATCCGCAACAACGTGTTATCGCCCACCACATAATGGTGATACAGCCCCGCCAGCGCATGCAGGCCGATCAGCCAGTAACCGATGTTGCCGATCAGCACATGCCAGTGTTCCACCTGCTTGGCCAGCGCCTTGTCCTCGTGGACCAGCAGCGGCAGATCGAAGCCGTAGAACATCACCTGATGCCCCTCGGCGCTGGTGATCAGCCAGCCGAGAATCGGCATGCTGATCATGAACAGGTACAACAGCCAGTGCATCACCCGCGCCAGCACGGTTTGCCATTGCGGTGATGCCGGGAAGATTTTCGGTGCCGGGCCGATACTGCGCGCCACCAGGCGAAACCACACCAGCACGAACACGGTCAGGCCGAGCATGTAGTGCACTTCGCGGATCAGCGAGCGGCCGCCACTGCCTTTGGGAAAGATCCCGCGCAACTCCATGCTGGCGTACACCAGCACCAACAGGACCAGCATCAGCCAGTGCAACAGGACGGACACGGTGCTGTAGCGTGATTCGGAACTTGTCCACGGCATACGGTGTTTCCTCACAGATCAGGGTCGCCACGTGCCGTTGTTGTGCGACGGCATGCTTTAACTGTAATCCGCTTTGGCGGATTTGCCTGATGCCGCGCGGTGTTTCACTGCGCTGACTCAGAGCAATGCCCATAAAAAACGCCAGTGTCGCGACGACCCTGGCGTTTTTTGTTGTGCATGTAAAAGGCGCGATCAGCTTGATTGCGGCATCTCGCCGTTGGCCAGGCGCTTGTTGATGTCGGCAATCACTTCCGGCAGGTCGCTGATGGTGTCGATCATGTAGTGCGGGCGCGAACCGGCGAACAGCGCGTGGATGCGCTCGCGTTCGCTGGCCAGTTCGTCGCTGCCCAGCGCACGGTAACCGGCGTAATCCAGGCCCAGCGCGTTGCCCGAGCAGATCAGCGCCACGGTCCACATCCCGGCGCGACGGCCTTCGAGGATGCCCGGCACGGTGTCGTCGATCTTCACGCAGGCCGCGACGTCGTCGATGCCCAGCGCAATCACGTTGGCCAAGGCCTGAGCCGGCCATGGGCGACCGTTCGGCACTTCGTCGGTGGCGACCACGTGGTCGGCGACGTAGCCGTTGCTGGCGGCGAGGGCCACAACCCTGTCCATCACCTGTTTCGGGTAGCCGGAGCAGGAACCGATCTTGATCCCTTGCTGGCGCAGGTTGGCGATGGTGTCCAGCGCGCCGGGAATCAGCGCCGAGTGTTCGGCGATCTTCTCGATCTGCAGCGGCATGAAGCGGTTGTAGATCGCGGTGACGTCATCGTCGGTCGGGGTGCGGCCGAACGCTTTGCGATAGCGCTCGGCAACCTGCGGCTGATCGCACAGGGTGCGGATGTGGTCCCACTTGCCCATGCCCATCGGGCCACGGGCCTCTTCGATGGAGACCTGAACGTCGAACTCGGCGAAGGCCTCGACGAAGATCTGCGTCGGGGCGAACGAGCCGAAGTCGACCACGGTGCCGGCCCAGTCGAGGATGGCGGCTTGCAGCTGGGTTGGGTTGGTGTAGTTCATGGCAAAAATTCCTGAGTTGAAATGCAATTCAATGTAGGAGTGAGCCTGCTCGCGATAGCGGATGGTCATTAAACATCTTGGTCGACTGACACGACCTCATCGCGAGCAGGCTCACTCCTACAGGGGGATTTGTGGTGTGGCTTAGATATCGAGCACTTCCATCTCGCGCAGCACTTCGCCCACGGCCGCGACAGCCTGGCGCATGTCGTCCGGGCTGACGTGGCCGATGCAGCCGACGCGGAAGGTTTCGACCTGGGTCAGTTTGCCGGGGTAGAGGATGTAGCCCTTGGCCTTGACCCGTTCGTAGAAGTCTTTGAACTGATAGCGCGGTTCTTGCGGCGCATGGAAGGTGGCGATGATCGGCGCCTGGATTGCCGCCGGCAGGAAGCTGCGCAGCCCGAGCTTGCCCATCTCCTCCATCAGCGCCTGACAGTTGGCGGCGTAACGTGCGTGGCGGGCCGGCAGGCCACCTTCTTCGTTGTACTGCAGCAGCGCTTCGTGCAGCGCCGCGACCACGTGGGTCGGCGGGGTGAAACGCCACTGGCCGGTCTTCTGCATATAAGCGTGTTGGTCATACAGGTCCATCGCCAGCGAATGCGAATGGCCGGCGGCTGCGGCCAGTGATTCTTTGCGGGCAAACACGAAGCCCATCCCCGGTACGCCTTCCAGGCATTTGCCGGAGGCGGCGATCAGCGCGTCGAACGGCACCTTTTGCGCATCCACCGGCAATGCGCCGAACGAGCTCATGGCATCGATGATCAGGCGCTTGCCGTGTTGCGCCACGACATCGGCGATTTCCGCCAGCGGGTTGAGGATGCCGGTGCTGGTTTCGCAGTGGATCAGCGCGACGTGGGTAATGTCGGCATCGGCGCGCAACAGACGATCGACGTCGGCGGCGGTGGTCGGTTCGTCCTCGGCGGTTTCGAAGGTGCTGAACGCGCGCCCCAAGACTTCGCAGATCTTCGCCAGACGCTTGCCGTAGGCACCGTTGATCAGCACCAGGATTTTGCCGTCACGCGGCACCAACGTGCCGATGGCGGCTTCGACGGCGAAGGTGCCGCTGCCCTGCAACGGCACGCAATGGTGGCTGGCGGCACCGTTGATGATCGCCAGCAATTGTTCGCAGAGGCTGGCGGTCAGTTGATTGAAGCGGTCATCCCATGACCCCCAGTCGATCATCATCGCCTGGCGGGTGCGGGCCGAAGTGGTCAACGGGCCGGGAGTGAGCAGGATGGGTTCGGCGATACTCATTCGTGTGTCCTCGGGAAGCGCTGTGGGATGAAGCTACGGGGCATACGTTGCAATTCGGCGGTGCATCAATCAAATTGTTTGTTGTTATGCCAGCCATCAGTGAGGGTTATTCATGAATCTGTTCCAGCTGCGCGCCTTCGACGCCGTGGCCCGGGAAGGCAGCTTCACCCGTGCCGCCGCGCGGTTGTTCATCAGCCAGCCAGCGGTCACCGGGCACATCAAGGCGCTGGAGGAGCACTACCAGATCACCTTGCTGCGGCGCACCGCGCGACGGGTGGAACTGACCGAGGAGGGCACCAAACTGGCGGCGATCACCCGGGCGATGTTCGGTCTCGCGGAAGAGGCGCAGACCCTGCTCGAAGCCAACCGCCAATTGCTCACCGGGCGTCTCGAAGTGGCGGCGGACGGCCCGCACATGGTCATGCCGATGCTCGCCAGCCTGCGCGCGCGGTATCCGGGAATCACGGTCAATCTGCGCTTGGGCAATGCCCAGGAAACCCTCGCCGCGCTATTGTCCGAGCACGCCGATGTGGCGGTGCTGACCGAAGTCGAACCGCGCAAGGGCCTGCATCTGCAAGCGTTGAGCGAGTCGCGGATCTGCGCGCTGGTGCCCGCCGGGCATGGGTGGGCGCAGCGTGCCGGCGAGGTGCAGCTCAAGGAGCTGGATCAGGTGATCATGGTCTTGCGCGAGCCGACCTCGATTACCCGCCGCACCTTCGATCAGGCGTGCGCGCAGGCGGCGGTGAATCCGCGGGTGCTGCTGGAACTGGACAGCCGCGAGGCCGTAACCGAGGCGGTCGCCGCTGAACTGGGGGTGGGCGTGGTGTCATCGGTGGAAGTCAGCCATGACCCGCGGGTGGTGGCGATTCCGATTGTCGGGGAGGGGCTGGTGAACCGGCACATGATCGGTTGCATGGAGCGGCGGCGGGAGTTGCGCTTGATTCAGGCGTTCTTTGGTCTGGCGCCGGCCTGATACACCGTGGTGCGTCCTTCGCGAGCAGGCTCGCTCCCACATTGGTCTTGCGGCGCATACAAATCCCCTGTGGGAGCGAGCCTGCTCGCGAAGGGGCCAGAACTGTTCACACCAGGCTCTCGCGAACCATGTCGAGGAAGGTCGCCACCACCCGCCGCGAACTCTGCTCGCGCAAGCACACCAGGGTCTCGGTCAAACGCCGGGTGCAATCGGTGATCGGCAGCGCACACACCCGCGAGTCCGCACCAAATTCCGCCGCCGACACCACGCCGACACCAATCCCCACCACCACCGCCTCACGCGCGGCTTCACGGCCTTCGACCTGAATCGCAGGGCGAATGCGAAATCCGGCGCGCGCCATTTCTTCTTCCAGGGTCTGCCGGGTCACCGAGCCGTGTTCGCGCAACACCAGTGGCGTGTCATCCAGATCCGCCAGACAGATCGACTCACGTTCGGACCAGGGATGATTGCGCGACACGAACGCCACCATCGGGTCGTTGCGCAGCGGCACGCACAGCAAACGCTCATCACTGACATCACGCCCCAGCAGCGCCAGATCGGCCTGATAGTTGAACAGGCGAAACAGCGATTCGTCGGTATTGCCGGTTTCGATCTTCACGCTGATCCCCGGGTAGCGCTCGCAGAACCGGGCGATCTGCGGCAGCACGTGGACCGGGGCATCGACCGCGAGAATCAGACTGCCGGTCTGCAACGCCTGGGATTCCTGCAACAATTCCTGGGCTTCAGCCTCAATCACAAACAGGCGCTGGGTGATTGCCAGCAGGCGCTCGCCAAGATCGGTCAGGCGCACGGAACGTTTATTGCGATGAAAGAGTAAAACGCCGAAGCGCTCTTCGAGTTTGCGCACCTGGTCGGAAATCGCCGGTTGCGTGAGAAAAAGCCGTTCGGCGGCTTTGGTGAAGCTTCCATGAACGGCCACGGCGTGGAAGGCTTTGAGCTGGGCGTGAGACACCGACATGTAGCCTCCAGAAACAAGCTGAGCTTATGTGTGAAATACGATAAATCGATTTTATTTATTAAACAGTAATTGCTTTGATCCGCTCACGCCATCGCTTACTGCCGCTCGGGCAGCAACGCTGGCGATGAGCCTGTGCGTGCATCAACAGGACTCATCTGACCGCCAGAGCCATAGGGATGGGGTGCTGGCGCAGTGCTCAAACAATAAAAAACACAGGCGTTTACTTAACGATTCTGCCGGCACACTCACACCCTGAGGTCAGAACCACAATGAACAAGCACATCGGCACCCTTGCGCGTTGGCGCATGCAGATCTTCGCTATCACCTGGCTCGCGTACGCCGCTTTCTACTTCACCCGCAAAGCCTTTTCGGTGGCCAAACTGGGCATCGCCGAAGACCCGACCTTCATGCTCGACAAGATGGCCATGGCCAACCTCGACGCGATCTATCTGGCGGCCTACGCCATCGGCCAATTCACCTGGGGCATGCTCGCCGACCGCTTTGGCCCGCGGGTCGTGGTGCTGGGCGGCTTGCTGATTTCCGCCGGTGCCGCGCTGGTGATGGGCAGCTTCGCCACGCTGCCGATCTTCGCCACTTGCATGCTGATTCAGGGGCTGGCGCAGTCCACCGGTTGGTCGGGGTTGTGCAAGAATCTCGGCAGTTTCTTCCCGGCGCAGCAGCGTGGCCGGGTGCTCGGATTGTGGAGCTCCTGCTATGCGTTCGGCGGTCTGGTCGCCTCGCCGTTCGCCGGCTGGTGGGCGTATACGCTGATGGGCACCTGGCACGCGGCGTTTATTTCCAGCGCGGCGGTCGTTGCGGTGGTCGCGGTGCTGTTCTTTATCTTTCAGCGCAACAAGCCGGAGGACGTCGGTTTGCCGGCGGTAGAGCCGGAGCCGGAACTGAGCGCTGAAGAAACCGCAGCCAACAGCAAACTCAGCGTCTGGGAGCCATTGAAGGAAATCCTGCGCAACCGCACGGTGCTGGTACTGGGCCTGGCGTACTTCATGTTGAAACCGGCGCGTTACGCGATTCTGCTGTGGGGCCCGGTGATCGTCTTCGAACAGATGCCGAGTGTCGGCAAGGTCGGTGCGGCGATCATTCCCACCTCGTTCGAACTGGCCGGGCTGCTGGGGCCGATCATGATCGGCATGGCCTCGGACAAACTGTTCGGCGCCCGGCGCATGCCGGCCTGCGTGCTCAGCCTGCTGGCGCTGACCGTGACCCTGGCGCTGTTCATGGGCGCACTGCACACCGGCAGCGTGATGCTGGTGGTGGCGTTGCTGTTTGTCATGGGACTGACGCTGTACGGACCGGATTCGATGATCAGCGGCGCCGCCGCCATCGATTTCGGCAAGGCCAAGGCCGGTGCCACGGCGGCCGGTTTCGTCAACGGTTGCGGCTCGGTCGGCGCGGTGCTCGGTGGGTTGCTGCCGGGTTACTTCGATTCGGTGACCGTGTTTATCGTCTTCGCCGGCTGCGCGTTGTTCTCGGCACTGGTGTTGATTCCACACTGGAACAGCCGTCCGGTGGGGGTCATGGAGCCGCGCGCGTCCATTCCCAATTGCCCACTGACCATCAAACCTCTGCGTAACTGAAAACCCTTGCCTCGCGGCCTGCTGCGGTGCTCGCGGCAGGCTGTGTCGTGGCCATTTGACTGGAGAATCCCATGCGACCGTTTTGGCTCGAGCAAGCCTTGCAGGCCGATCCATCCCCGACATGCCCACCGCTGCAGGGCGAAGTGCGCACCGACGTGTGCATCGTCGGCGGCGGCTACACCGGGCTGTGGACGGCGATCATGCTTAAGCAGCAGAACCCGGAACTCGATGTGCTGTTGATCGAAGCCGACATCTGCGGCGCCGGCGCCAGTGGGCGTAATGGTGGCTGTGCGCTGTCGTGGTCGGCCAAGTATTTCACCCTCGAGCGCCTGTTCGGCGTCGAGGAGGCGGTGCGTCTGGTCAAGGAATCCGAACGCAGCATTCATGCGATCGGCGAGTTCTGCGAACAGTACGGTGTCGATGCCGATTACCGCCTCGACGGCACGCTGTACACCGCCACCAACCGGGCGCAGGTCGGTTCGACCGACGCGGTGATCGCGGCGCTGGAGCGCAACGGCATCAACTCCTTCACCCAGCGTCCGCTGGCCGATGTGCAGCGCATGGCCGGATCGAGCAAGCATCTGGAAGGCTGGTTCTCCCCGGCAGCAGCCAGTGTGCAACCGGGCAAACTGGTGCGCGGGCTGCGCCGGGTGGCGTTGCAGCTGGGCGTGAAGATCCACGAAAACACGGCGATGACCGGGCTGGAAGAAGGCCGCCCGGCGCGTATCCACACGGCCACCGGCAGCGTGATCGCCGACCGTGTGGTGCTGGCGATGAACGCGTGGATGGCCCGGGCGTTTCCGCAGTTCGAACGCAGCGTGGCAATTGTTTCCAGCGACATGCTGATCACCGAACCGCGCCCGGATCTGCTGCAGGACATCGGTTTGACCAGTGGCGTCACCGTGCTCGACTCGCGGATTTTCGTGCACTACTACCACAACACCCCGGACGGCCGGATCATGCTCGGCAAGGGCGGCAACACCTTCGCCTATGGCGGGCGGATGCTGCCAGTGTTCGATCAGCCTTCGCCGTACGCCGGGTTGCTCAAACGCAGCCTCAGCGACTTCTTCCCGGCCTTTGCCGAGGTAAAAGTCGACGCGACGTGGAACGGGCCGTCGGATCGCTCGGTCACCGGTTTACCGTTTTTCGGGCAGATGAGCGCCAGCGGCAATGTGTTTTACGGCTTCGGTTATTCCGGCAGCGGCGTCGGCCCGTGTCACATGGGCGGGCAGATTCTCGCGTCGCTGGTGCAAGGCCTCGACAACCCGTGGACCCGCTCGCCACTGGTCAACGGGCCGCTGGGTTATTTTCCGCCGGAGCCGATCCGTTACCTCGGCTCGCTGATGGTGCGCAACGCCATCCGCCGCAAGGAGCGCGCCGAGGATCACGGTCGCCGGCCGCGGCATCTGGACGTGCGGCTGGCGAAGTTCGCCGCAGCGGCGGGCAAGGCCGACAAGGGCTGAGCGCTACGGATCGGCGCTGTTGAGCAGCCAGTCGAGCAGCAGGCTGCTGTCGCTCGTCGGCGCCGGTTCACTCGGCGCGGGAGGGCGCGAGTTGGTGAGGCACAGGATCGGTCGATCCGGATCACTGTCGAGAAAACTCACCCATACCTCACTGCCGGCGCGGGGCAGTTCATGGGCGGCGAGGCGGCCACTGGCGCCGGTCAGTGCAATCGGTAGCCACAGGCAAACCGCCTCCACGTCCGGCGCCGGCCACAGGCTGACCGCGATGCGCCCCCGTTCATCCAGTTGCGCCGGCTGACCGGGCGCGCCCAGCACCCGCGCCAGATGATAGCCCGCGATGTTCGGACGTGGTTGCACCAGGGGCGGGCGAAACTCGGTGGACCAGGGCAGGGCGCTGAAGTCATTGCGATAGCGATGCACATCGCTCGCCGGATCGAGGATCGACGGGTGCTGGCCTTGATGCTGCAGCTCGGTGATCAGCCATTGTTCGTTGAACGCATTGATCGGGTGCCCGCTGATCTGTAGCAGCTGTCCGCTGCGCAGTGCGCTGCAATCGCTGCGTCCGTGGATCGAGCGCGACTGGCAGCGCTGGCGCTGCAAATGGCGCCGGCTGCGTTGTTCGGCGTGGCGCTGCTCGCCCGACAGCTGCAAGGGATTGAGCGTGGGCAGGGGGTGATTGGCCGCGTCATCGGCGATGACCTGCTGGCCGCGATTGCGAATGCCTGGCGCGGTCACCAGCGGTGTCGCGTCATGCCGCTGAAACAGGCTGCTGAGGCGCGGTGAAGGGCTGTCGTCCGCTACGGCGAAGGGCACCGGCAGCGGTTCCTGCGGCAGGCTCAGGTTGTCATCGGCAAACACCACGACATGCCCGTGCGGCCGGTGTTCGAAGTGATAGTGGATGCCTTCTTCCTCGCACAGGCGTTGCAGCACGTCCAGGTCGCTTTCCTCGTACTGGATGCAAAACGGCCGCGGCGGGTAGTGGCCGACGCTCATCTCGATCCGGTAAGCGTCTGCCGCCAACCCGTGTTCGCCGAGCAATTGCGCGAGGATGGCCGGGACGCTCGCCTGCACGAAGACCCGGCGCCGCGGCGCCTGCGCCAGGTTCAGCAGCTGCGGGACCAGGCTCAGCCGATAGCCGATCCGGTGGCTGGCGCGGTGCTCGCAACTGACGCTGTGGATCAGCCCGTGAATCCCGTGATCGGCACCCAGACGCAAATACGCCGGTTGGCGCAGCAGGCTGCTCGGGGGGAGTGCGGGGGCCAGGCCGATCACATCAACCTCGAAACGAAAAGGCTGATTGAGGGCTTCCTTGCCACTGAAACGCAGCACCGGCAGGCACAGTGGGCCGTCGGTCAGGGTCAGGGTGAACGGGGTTTCCTGGTCGTTGAGCATGCGTAAGGGCTCTGTGGGGCAATACGGGCGGCAGAGGGTACGAAAACGCGAGCACGAATGGTCATGGCCAGTGGGATTTTCAGAATCGCCCTACAAGGTCTGGTGAAGATGTCGATTCAACAATGCATTTTTTTGGTCGATTGCCGACTTTAGGCCGTATAAACTTGGCGCCACGCGTCGGCCAATAGATGTCTCGGCGCCACAGATCAAGAGAGTGAGTAATGGGCGCACAGTGGAAGGTTAAACACAAAGAAGCGGCAGCCAACGCCAAGGGCAAGATCTTCGGCAAACTGGTGAAAGAAATCACCATCGCTGCCCGCAACGGTGCCGATACCGCCACCAACGCACACCTGCGTCTGGTGGTCGAGCAGGCCAAGAAAGCCTCGATGCCCAAGGAAACCCTGGACCGCGCCATCAAGAAAGGCGCCGGCCTGCTGGGCGAAACCGTGCAGTACCACCGTGTGACGTACGAAGGTTTTGCGCCGCATCAGGTTCCGTTGATCGTCGAGTGCGTTACCGACAACATCAACCGCACCGTTGCAGAAATCCGCGTGGCTTTCCGCAAGGGGCAACTCGGCGCTTCCGGTTCGGTGGCCTGGGACTTCAACCATGTCGGCATGATCGAAGCGTCGCCGGACAGCCCGGACGCCGATCCGGAAATGGCCGCGATCGAGGCCGGTGCCCAGGACTTCGAGCCGGGTGAAGAGGGCGCGACCCTGTTCCTGACCGATCCGACCGACCTCGACGCGGTGCAGAAAGCCCTGCCTGAGCAAGGCTTCACCGTGCTGTCGGCCAAACTCGGCTACCAGCCGAAAAACCCGGTCAGCGGTTTGAGTGCCGAGCAGATGGCTGAAGTCGAAGCCTTCCTCGAAGGCCTCGACAACCACGATGACGTGCAGGACATGTTTGTCGGTCTGGCGGGCTGATCTGTTGCAAAGATAACTGTGGCGAGGGAGCTTGCTCCCGCTCGGCTGCGCAGCAGTCGTTGTTTTTGGGACGGCTTTGCCGTCCAGCGGGAGCAAGCTCCCTCGCCACAGCATTTGCGTCAGTTACAGCTTTTCCAGCACCTCGATCACTTCGCCAAACCCCGGTCGCGCCAGCAAATCCGGCTGACAGCAACGCTGTTCCAGCGCTTGCAGACGCTCGCGCCGCTCATCGCTCAACCCCGAGTCGATGCGCGCCAGCAATTCCCCAAGCAGAATCCCGAACGCCCGCACTTCGATGCGTTGCAGCGCCCGTGTTTCCGGGTTGTCGGTGGTGGCATGGAACGACGCCGCGCCGAAATCCCCCAGCAGGCAATCGCCCTGATCGTTCAACAAAATGTTGTGGCCATAGAGGTCACCGTGGGTGATGCCCTGTTGATGCAGGTGTTCGGCCGCTGAAGCGATGCCTCGGGCAATGTTCAACGCCACCTCGGCACTGAACCGGCAATCCTCGCTGTAAACATCCCGCGAGCAACTGGCCAGGCTCGGCAATGCCGCGAGGTTGCGGAAGCTCGGGTCGATCAGTTGCATCACCAGGCCCTGTTGCCCGTCAGGATGACCGTGAATGCGGCCTTCTACGCGAATCAGGTTGGGGTGCAGGCCGGCAGTGATGCAGGCGTTCATCTCGTGCAGCGGCGAACCGTCGCTGGTCATCTCGCCTTTGTACAGTTTTACCGCGACCGGCGTGGGCGAGTGGTCGGCGCGTTGCCACAGCGCCCGGGATATCACCCCGGAAGCGCCTTCGCCCAGGCGCTCTTGCAGACGCAGCGCCGACCAGTCGATCAACGGCGTGGCCTCCAGCGCGGCGGCGTCGGCTTCGGTTTCCAGCGGGTTGCCGGCATACGCCAGCCAGGTCAGGCTCGGCAGGGTCAGCAGCCACTGCGGCAGTTCGCGCAGGCGGTTGGCGGCGATGCGGATCAGTTCCAGGCGGTGACACTGGCTCATCGACGCCGGCAGCGCTTGCAGGCGATTGCCGGCCAACAGCAGTTTTTGCAGGTACGGGCGCTTGCCCAGTTCGTTCGGCAGGCTTTCGAGGCAGTTGTCGGTCAGGATCAACCAGCGCAACAACGGCGGCAGTGCAGCGCCCGGCACGTTGCTGATGCGGTTGGCCTTGAAACCGATCATGGTCAGCGCCGCGCATTGACCGACGCACGCCGGCACCTCGGTGAAGCGGTTGTCCGAGCAGAACAGAATGCGCATTTTGGTCAGCCGATGCAGATCGTCCGGCAGGCTGCTCAAGGCGTTGCCGCTGAGGTTGAGCACCTCCAGCGTATCGGCCAGCTCGAAAATTTCCCGGGGGAACTCGGTCAGGCCGCAAGACAGGTCAAGTCGGGTAATGCCCGACAACTCGCCGGCGCGCAATTGAGCAAGGGTGTGCATGGAGTGGGTCACTGTCCAGGAAGAGAAGCGCCAGGCGCTCGGAATGGGCGACATGATAACGGCAAAGCCGGGGTTTGGCCTGACCTGAACCTGAAGAACGCCCTGATCCCGGTGGGAGCGAGTCTGCTCGCGAGGCGGAGTGTCAGTTGAGGAAATACTCGCTGACAGGACGCTTTCGCGAGCAGGCTCGCTCCCACAAAGGATCTGTGCAGGTCAGTGCACTTCCTGCAATTGTCCCAAACGGCTGCGGGTGCGGGCCAGGTCGATGGCGTTGCCGCCGAGGGCCTCGCGCAGCGGCAAGCGGCTGAGCAGGGTCAGGTGTTTGTCCTGGTCGTAGAGCACGTCGATCAGGTTGATGAAGCGTTGTTGCGCGGCCATCGAACACTCGTCCAGTTCCGGCAGATCGTCGATGATCCACTGGTCGAAGCGCCGGCACAGCTCCAGATAATCCATCACCGCTGTCGGTTGCTCACACACATCGTTGAACGTGAAAGCGACCCGACGCCCCTCACACAGGCGCGCCTGGACGTGTCGGCTGCCCACGGGCAAGGCTATGGCGGGCACCCCCTCGGGTGGCAGGTTCAGGCTCTGGCGCTGAGTCGGTGTGGCCGGCCAGACATAGTGGCCCTGGGTGAACAGCTGATGCGCGTGGTTGCTCGGGTGACTGCGGTAATCGTGCGGGCCGCCGACTTCCATCACTTGCATCCGCGCATTGATCAGGTCGATCACCGGCTTGAAACGGGCGTGATAGAGCGGATTGGGCAGCAGGCCTTCCGGCGGATAATTGGAGGTCACCAGCAGCAGGATGCCGCGCTGGAACAAGGCCTTGAACAGGCGGGTGATGAGCATCGCATCGCCGATGTCATGCACATGAAACTCGTCGAAACACAGGACCCGGCAATCGTCCAACAGCTCGTCGAGGGTCACGGCGAGGGCGTCGTCGTGTTGACGATGGTTGAACATGCCCTGATGCAGCCGGGCAAAGAATTCATGGAAATGCACGCGCTGTTTTTGCGCGGTCGGCAGCGCCTGGAAAAAACCGTCCAGCAACCAGCTCTTGCCGCGTCCGACCGCGCCATGCAAGTACAGGCTCGGCGGTGTTTGCGGGTTGGCGCCGAACAACAGGCTGGCCTGCTGCGCCATGCAGTCGATGACCCGCTGTTGGCTGTGGCTGAGGGTGTACCCCTGACCCAGGGCCTTGTGCCGGAAGTAATCGCGAATCGACTGGGCATTGGCGTCATGCCCGGCATTGGCTGGCCGGCCCTTGGCGAACCAGCGGCGCAACGCCGACCAGCGCAGGGTCAGTGGCGATCGTTTGGGCGCTCGAGAGGGCACTGTGCAGTCACTCCGTATTCATCAAACCGGCGCCCGGGAGCGCGGCGCCGTAGTGTAACCAGAGGTCGCGGCAACCTGCCATCGCGGCTCGTCGACAGTGGGCGATCACGGAACAAAACCGTGCGGGCCGTCCAGTTATTTTCAGCGATGTCTTTCGCTTTGTTGCCAATCTTTCGAAACATATCCCGGCAATTCAATGGATCCAATCGACTGGCAGATTCGTCGACCGTTGCTAACCTGAAACACAATAACGTCATCCAAGTGTTCGCTCACAAGGAATGGGCCAGTGATTGCACGTGTGGTGGTGTGCCTGCTCGGGTTACTGGCCAGCGCGGTGTTCGCGGCGGATCTTCAGGTTGAAGTCCGCGTTGACGTGCAGCGCGGTTGCCAACTGGTCGGCCAGCAGCGTGAGGCCGGCATCGAACAACTGGGCGTGCTGGATTTCGGCAGCACCGCGCGTCTCGACGATCCGGCCGGGCCACTGGGCGCGGCGTTGACCAATCAACGCTTGCCGCGCCTGGAATGCAACCCCGACACGCCGTATCAATTGCGTGTCGACGGCGGCCTGCACGGTGGCGTCGGTGAGGTTCGCTACCTGGCGGGAGCGGCTGGCAGTAAACCGATTCCGTATCGCCTGTATCAGGATGCGGCGCGGCGGGTGCCATTGGTAGTGGACGTGCCGGTCAGTGGCCGGGTGCCGGACACCGGCACCGTGGAACTGCCGCTGTACGCGCGGATCGAGCGTCTGGCGCAGGTGCCGCAGGTCAGTCGGTATTCGGATCTGCTGAAGGTCACCGTGACCTGGTGAGTGCAGAGTTTCAGGCAATCCGCTGGAGGCGGGTTGCGCAGGGAAGGGGCGTTCAATGATGAACGCAAGGTTCGCAGGCATCCTGAAGGAGTAGGGACGGGCGCAATGACAGGCAAGCACTGGATGGTCATCGCCACAGGTACGCTGCTGTTGCTCGCTGACGACGCACGGGCGGTGGTCAGTGGGCAGATACAGGCGCGGCTGATCCTGATGGCCGGCTGCGAAGTCACCAACAGTGCCACCCCAGCGATCCCGGTGAGCAACCTGGGTACGCTCGATTTCGGTCAGCAGGGGCCGACCTGGAACGCGCCGATCAAGGCCGCACTCGACGGCGACAGCAGCGGCAAACTGAATGTCGCCTGCAATCCTTCGGTCACCGGGTTTACCGTCACCATTGACGGTGGCACCCACGGTGACGGCACCACCCGCCGCCTGAGCAACGGGCGCCAGACCCTGCCTTATCAGCTGTTCCTGGATGCCTCCGGGAGCCAGCGCTACAGCATCGGCCAACAACACAATTTCGCTGTCACCAGCGGTGCGCAGATACCCATTCCGGTATTTGGCTCGGTGGTGGCGAATACCCGCGCGGTACCGGCAGGTGTCTATACCGACACGCTGACGGTGACGCTCGACTGGTAACCCCGTAGAGGACGGACACCATGCGCAAGTTTGCATCAAGGATAGGTTTGTCGTTGCTCGGCCTGACGCTGGTTTCCAGTGCCCACGCCGCCACCACTGTCACCGGCCAGATCACCGCCAGCCTGACCCTGATCAGCAGCTGTCAGGTCAACGGCGCCGGCGGTTCCACCGGGCTGAACTTCGGTGCGCTGAACTTCGGCACCGCCAACAGCCTGTTTACCACCGCCAGCGGCCAGGTGCTGGGCGGCGGTGGCGGGGCGCTGTCGATTCTCTGCTCCAGCGGTACGACACCGGTGGTCAAGGTGCGCGCGGGTGCCCACGACGGGCAATCGCCAGGCGGCGCGCGCGCGTTGTACGACGGTGTCGCCAACTACGTGCCGTACGATTTCTACACCGATGCCGGCCATTCGCAGCTGCTGCCGATTGACGGCACGATCAACCTGGCGACCAGCACCGGCGTGGCGCAGACGGTGAACATCTACGGTCAGGCTGTGGGCAAGGCCGGGCTGCCGGCGGGGACGTACACCGACACCGTCGCTGTCGAACTGACGTTCTGATGCCATGCGCCGCCAAGGCTGCGCCGCGCTGCTCCTGCTCTGTGCGGGCAGTGTGCCGCTGCCGCTGGGGGCGGCGGCCAGCCAGAGCTTTCAGGTCAGCGCCACCATCACCCCGGGGTGCCTGGTGGTGGGCGGAGTGTCGAATTACGGCGGGCTGAATTTCGGTTCCAGTTCGGCGCTGGCCACCGGCACGGTGCAAGTGGCGTTGACCGGCGGTGTGCAGTTGCAATGCACACCGGGGGTGGCACTGAACATGACGGTCGATGGCGGCCAGTACAACAGCAGCGGCCGCCATATGCAGATCAACAGCGGCAGCGCGCGTGTGGCTTATGCGCTGTTCCGCGATGCGGCTTACAGCCAGAGCCTGGGCATCGGCCAGAGCGTGGCGGTGGCCTATAGCGATGCGAACAACATCAGCCTGCCGATTTACGGCCGGGTGCAATTGCCGGGCAATCAGCCTGGGGGGACGTACAGCGACGTGTTGCAGGTGCAGCTGTCGTGGTAAGGCGACGTTTGAATGGCCGACAAGGAGCAGGTTCATGGGGGCAGTTACGTCACGGCATTCGTGGTTGCAGTACGCAATGCTGGCACTGGTCATGCTCGGGGCCGGCCCTGCGCAGGCCGCCAGTTCGGTGCTGATCTGGCCGATCGATCCGGTGCTGGAGGCCGATCAACAAGCCAGTGCGTTGTGGCTGGAAAATCGCGGCACGGAAACCGCCAATCTGCAGATCCGGGTGTTCGGCTGGAGCCAGAGCGGCTTTGCAGAGCAATACCAAAACCAGCGCGACGTGATCGGCAGCCCGCCGGTGGCGAAGATCGAGCCGGGTCAGAAGCAACTGGTGCGCCTGACCCGAACCAAGGATGTGCCGCCGGGGCAGGAACTGGCTTACCGGATCATCATCGACGAAATCCCTGCCGCCCAGCCGCCGGCTGCCGAGGGCGGCAAAACCGCCGCAGCGATTCGCTTCCAGATGCGTTATTCGGTGCCGCTGTTTGCCTACGGCGCGGGGCTGTGGAGCAAGGAAGACAGCTCGCGTGCGCGTGATCCCAAAGGTATCGGTGTGCCGCAATTGAGCTGGCGCACGGTGGCGGTGGACGGTCGGCCGTATGTCGAAGTGCGCAACCAGGGCGCGGTGCATGCGCGGCTGACTGACGTGATGATCAAACAGGGCGGGCAGAGCAAACCACTGGCCGAGGGCCTGCTGGGTTACGTGCTGCCGGGCGCGGTGATGCGCTGGCCGGCACCGGGACCTTTGGCGAGCGAGTCGGCGCTGCAGGTGCGGGTCAATGGCGGGGCGCAGGTGCAGAGTATTGCGCCGGTACGGTGAACCAAGACCCTGTGTTGAGTGGAGGACTGTGGCGAGGGAGCTTGCTCCCGCTGGGGTGCGAAGCAGCCCCAAGCCCTGTCAGGCAGTCCGCATAAACAGTTCTAACGACGGTTGCACCGCCGAGCGGGAGCAAGCGCCCTCGCCACAATGATTGCATCGTGTCGTCAATAAACCAGAGAAAGATAACTGGCTCAGGCAAGAGTGGCATCAGGAGGATCAGGTCCATTGACGGACGTAAAGCGTGTATGAGCCCAGGATGGGCTCGTCGTATTCAGCGTCCGTTGTGGCTCATGACCGGCGCGTGGTGCCTGATGTTCGTGCAACCATCCGGGGCCGGAGAACTGCCGCCGCCGCCCAGCGGCATGGAGGCTGTGAGTGATGCACAGTTGTTTCTGGAACTGGTGGTCAATCAGATGAACACCGGGCGGGTGGTGGCGGTGCAGCAGCGCGACGGGCATCTGTTCCTGCCGGCCAGCGTCTTGACTGAAACCGGGATGACGCTGCCGGGCAGTACCGGTGCGGAAGTCGACCTCGACGGCCTGCCGGGGCTGCACAGCGAGTACGACAGCGTCGGCCAGCGCCTGCTGCTGGAGGTGCCGCCGCAGTGGCTGCCGGACCAGTTCATCGGCAACCGCGAGAACTATCCGCGCACCCCGGCGCTGAGCAGTTTTGGCGCACTGTTCAACTACGACCTGTACCTCAACGACACCGACGACGCCGGCACTTATCTGGCGGCCTGGAACGAAGTGCGGCTGTTCGACAGCTGGGGCACGCTGTCCAACACCGGGCAGTACCGGCGCACCCTGTCAGGCGATTCGCTCAGTACGCTCGACAACGGCTACCTGCGTTACGACACCACCTGGCGTTACTCCGACGACGAACGCATGCTCACCTATGAGGGTGGCGACGTGATCAGCGGCGCGTTGCCCTGGAGCAACTCGGTGCGTCTGGGCGGCGTGCAGCTCTCGCGGGATTTCGCCGTGCGCCCGGACCTGGTGACCTATCCGTTGCCGCAATTTGCCGGTGAAGCGGCAGTGCCATCGTCGGTGGATCTGTTCATCAACGGCTACAAGTCCAGCAGCGCCGACCTGCAACCGGGGCCATACACCTTGACCAACATTCCGTTCATCAACGGGGCAGGGGAGGCAGTGGTGGTGACCACCGATGCGCTGGGGCGGCAGGTGTCGACCACGGTGCCGTTCTATGTCACCAGCAGTCTGCTGCAAAAAGGCCTGAGCGATTTTTCCGTGGCGGCCGGTACGTTGCGCCGCGATTACGGTTTGAAGGATTTCAGCTACGGCACCGGGGTCACCTCCGGCAGCCTGCGTTACGGCGTCAGTGACAGCTTCACCCTGGAAAGCCACGCCGAAGCGGCGGACTCGCTGACCCTCGGCGGGATTGGCGGCAACCTGCGCCTGGGCAACTTCGGCGTGCTCAACAGCGCCATCAGTCAGAGCCGCTTCGAGGGTGACGGTGGCGACCAGTTGAGCCTCGGTTATCAGTACAGCAGTCAGCGCTACAGCTTTTCCTATCAACGCCTGCAACGCCGCGACCAGTACGCCGACCTGAGCGTGGTCGACACCCCCTACGTCAGCCTCAGCCGCCGCAGCGAGCAGGCGACCCTGAGCGTCAACCTCGACCGCTGGGGCAGCCTCGGTGTCGGCTATTTCGACGTGCGCGCCGCCGACGATTCGCGCACGCGGCTGCTCAACCTGAGCTGGAGCAAACCGCTGTGGCGCAACAGCAGTTTTTATCTGTCGGCCAACCGCGAGATCGGCGACAGCAACTGGGCGGTGCAGGCGCAACTGGTGATCCCGTTCGATCTGCGCGGCAGCCTGGCGCTCAGCAGTGAACGCAGCAAGAGCGGGCAGAGTCAGCAGCGGGTCAATTACAGCCGCTCGGTGCCGACCGAGGGCGGCGTCGGTTTCAATCTGGGTTACGCCAAGGGGGATGGTCCTGACTATCGTCAGGCCGACGTGACCTGGCGCCTGCAATCGGTGCAATTGCAGGCCGGGGTCTACGGCACGTCCGACGCCGAAACGCGCTGGGCCGATGCCAGTGGCTCGCTGGTGTGGATGGATCGCCAGGTGTTCGCCGCCAACCGTATCGACGATGCGTTTGTGGTGGTCAGCACCGATGGGTTCGCCGACATTCCGGTGCGCTACGAAAACCAGCAGGTGGGTCAGACCGACAAGAACGGCCACCTGCTGGTGCCGTGGAGCAGCGCTTACTATCGCGGCAAATACGAAATCGATCCGTTGAATCTGCCGGCCAACGTGCGCAGCCCCAACGTCGAGCAGCGCATTGCCGTGCGCCGGGGCAGTGGTTATTTGTTGGAGTTTCCCCTGACCCGGGTGATCGCCGCGAGCATTGTGCTGGTGGACGCACAACAGCGTGAGTTGCCGCTGGGCGCCGGTGTGCTGCACGAGCAGAGTGGCGCGCGCACGGTGGTCGGTTGGGATGGCCTGGTCTATCTGGAAAACCTGCAGGCGCAGAATTCGTTAGAGGTGTCTCTGGCAGACGGCAAGACCTGCAAGGCGCAGTTCAGTGTAGATATGCAGCAAAGCCAGGTGCCGTTGATCGGCCCGTTGGTGTGTCAGTGATCGCGGCCCGGATCTGCCTGTGCCTGGCGTTGCTGTTGCCGGCGGCGGCGCAGGCCTTGTGCTCGGTGGTCAGCACCACGCCGGCGGCGTTCGGCTCGCTCAGTTCGATTGCCGTGCGCACCACGACCCAGCCCAGTTCCACGCTGAATGCCGGGTTGAGCTGCACCGGCTCGCTATTGTCCCTGCTGACCAGCAACGATCACTTCTACGCCACCATCTCCTCGACGCAGAGCGGGCTGCTCGGACCGACCGGCGACGTCATCGGCTACACGATCTACGCCAATAACAGCACCAGCTACCCGGTCACCCGTGGTACCGCCTTCGACTTCGCCCGCAACGGCATCATCGACGCCTTGGGATTGCTCAACGGCACCACGCCGAAAACCGTGCCGCTGTACTTGGGCACGACCATTGGCAGTAACGTCGCCGCCGGGGTCTATACGGAAACCCTGAGTATTTTCTGGAACTGGAATTACTGCTCCGGGCTCGGTGTCGGCAGCATCTGCCTGGGGCGCGATATCAACAGCGGTACCGCGACGCTGACGGTGAACCTGACCGTGTCCAACGATTGCACGATTACTGCGCCGAACATCGCCTTCGGCAGCGCGCCGGTGATCAGCGCGTTTACCCCGGTGACCGGGCAGACGATCAATCTGGCCTGCACCAAGGGCAGCGCCTACACCGTTGGCCTGAGCGACGGACAGAACCCGGTGAGTGTCGGCGGCCGGCGGCGGATGATTTCCGGGAGCAATTACCTGGCCTACGACATTTTCAAAAGCGCCGGCACCACCCGGTGGGGCAGCGTGGGCAGTGCGCGCCGGTCCAGCACGGATGCCGAGGTCAATCCGGGGAATGGGCTGGGCACCGGGAGCCAGATCTTCAATTACAACGCGAAGATCTACACCGACCAGACCACGCCGCCGGCGGGGACGTATCTGGATAATGTGGTGCTCGACGTGGGGTTCTGAATTTACACGGGCCTTGTAGGAGTGAGCCTGCTCGCGATAGCGGTGTATCAGTCCGATCTGATGTAACTGACCGAAAGCTATCGCGAGCAGGCTCACTTCTGCAGGGGAATGGTGGGGTTTCAGAATGGCATTGATTGCTTCAGTTGCTGCGCCGCCGGCGAGTCAGTCGGGCTGACCATCGCATAGTTGTACCCGCCACCGGACCAGTAATCGGCCTGCAAATCACCATCGCTGCGACTGCCCCGTGGCAGGAAGGTGTTCTTCGGCCCCGGTGGGCGCACGTAGAAACTGACCTTGTGGCCGCTGCGATCCTCGTACATCACCATCGCTGCCGGGCCTTCGTCGGTGCTCAGCAGGCGACCGCTGACCGGTTCGAACCCGGCGGACCTCAGGTCCGGTAAACGACTGGCCTGAGTGAAGTAACGGTCGAGCCAGCGCTGCATGTCTCCGTCAGTGTCGACCTTGTAGTCCGCCGGCAAAATCCCTTGCTGGGCAATCAGCCGATAGGCCTGCAAGGCATCGGTCATCGGTAGCACGGAGGCACGCGCCAGCGTCATTTCTCGTGCCTGCCAGCCACTGAATCCGCCGATGCCGACGGCGATCAGCAACACCGCCGCGCTGGCCAGGTGCCGCCGCGACTGACGCTTGAGGCGCTGGCGAATCAGTGCCGGATCGAGCGCCGGATTGGCCGGTTGCTGCAAGGCACCGCCCAGCGCCGCCCGCAATTGCTGGGCGCCCTGTTGCCAGGCGCGCACCTGCGCGGCGGCTTCCGGGTGGTTGGCCAGCCAGGCGTCGAGGACGCGCCGGTCGGCCGCGCTGAGTTGGTGATCGACGTACGCGTGCAGGTCGCGCTCGCTGGGGGGCATGCTGATCATTTGAGTATCCGCAAAGAAGGGCTGCTGATTTCGCCGTCACTCAGTTGGCGCAACGCCTGGCGCGCGCGGGACAGACGTGACATCACGGTGCCGGTGGGCACGTTGAGGATGTCGGCGACTTCCTGATAGCTCAGGCCTTCCACCGAGACCATCAGCAACAGAGCGCGCTGCTCGGTGGGCAGACGATCGAAGGCTTGCAGGGTCGATTGGGCGATCACCGTGCGCTCGGTCGACGGCTCGGCGTCATCGCGACCGGTGAAGAATTCGAGCATTCGCGCATACCGCCGGGAGCGCCGATGGGCGTCGAGAAACTGCCGATAGAGAATCGAAAACAGCCACGCGCGCACGTCGCCCTCGGCGCGTTTACTGCCCCAGGCGGACAGAGCCCGCTCGAGGCTGGCCTGCACCAGATCGTCGGCGCTGCTGCTGTTGCGGGTCAGCGACAGGGCAAAGCGGCGCAATCTGGGAATGATTTCTTTCAACTGTTCGTCGAATTCGCTCATGAATTTCTGCTAGTCACTACGCTGTGGACTAGGGAGACGTCTGCCGTTCGAGGTTATTCCACGTTCGGAAAAATAAATACCGGGTCATGGAATAAATCCTGTTGGGGTGCGTCTTGCTGATTCTTCCTACTTGTGGCCGATGGCCCTGGAGTTTTTCATGGTTGATCGCACTTCACCGCCGGGCAGGCCGCCGCGTCCGCCCTTGAGCGCCGCGAGCACAGTGCTGCGCCTGACGGCCATTGCCGTGGTAGTTGGCGCAGTGGCCGGGGCGTTTGCCTACGTGCACGGTAATCTTGACCCACAACGTCTGACGCCCAAGGCGCTGGTCGATGTGCTGGAGAAAAACAACGGCGTGCACCCCGGGTTTCGTCGCAATCACGCCAAGGGCGTGTGCGTGATCGGGCATTTCGAGAGCAGCGGCGAGGCGCGGGCGTTTTCTTCCGCGCAGGTGTTCAACGAGGCGCAGACCCCGGTGATCGGGCGTTTCGCATTGCCGGCCGGCAACCCCTACGCGCCGGACAGCAGCGTGCCGATCCGCAGTCTGGCGCTGCGGTTCACTCAGGCCAACGGTCAGCAATGGCGCACCGGGATGAACAGCATGCCGGTGTTCCCGGTCGGCACCCCGGAGGCGTTCTACCAATTGCAGCAGGCGCAGTCGCCGGACCCGGCCACGGGCAAACCGGACCCTTCGAAAGTCCCGGCGTTCTTCGCCGCGCACCCGGAAGCCGTGCCGTTCCTGACCTGGGTGAAGACCGCCAAACCGTCGGCCAGCTACGCCACCGAAACCTACAACAGCGTGAATGCGTTCTATCTGGTCAACGCCAGTGGCCAGAAGCAGGCAGTGCGCTGGAGTGTGACGCCACTGGCGCGCGATGCCGCCGGTGCCACGGCGCCGGAGGGCGCGGATTTTCTGGAGAAGGACCTGGTGCAGCGGCTGGCCCAAGGCCCATTGCGCTGGCAATTGAACATCACCCTGGCCAATCCCGGCGATCCGGTGAACGACGCCAGCAAAAGCTGGCCCGAGGGGCGCAAGGTGATCAATGCAGGCACGCTGGTGCTGGAGAAGACTCAGCCGCAGCTCAGCGGCGAATGCCGTGACATCAATTACGATCCGCTGGTGCTGCCCGCCGGCATCGAAGGCTCCGACGATCCATTGCTCGCCGCACGTTCTGCCGGTTACGCCGATTCCTACCTGCGGCGCACCAGTGAAGTCAGCCAATTGCCCGCCGCCCGACAGGAGGCTCGCCCATGAGCACGCAACCGACTCATTTCGCGCTGTTGGCGCGGCTGCTGCACTGGCTGATGGCACTGATGATCATCGCCATGTTGTTCATTGGCGCCGGCATGGTCACTTCGGTTTCGCAACGGCATGAATGGCTGATTCATCTGCACAAACCGCTGGGTATCGCGATTCTGTTGCTGGTGGTGGTGCGCCTGTTGGTGCGGTTTTCTACCCGACAGCCGCCGCTGCCAGCCGATCTGCCGGGCTGGCAGGTGATGGCAGCCAAGGCGTCGCATGTGTTGTTGTACGCCTTGATGCTGGTACTGCCGCTGCTCGGTTGGGCGATGATCAGTGCGTCGGGCGAGCCGGTGATGCTCAGCACTACGTTGCAATTACCGTCGATTTTGCCGGCCGATGCGCAGCTGTTTGCCGTGCTGCGCAAGGCGCATGGTTATCTGGCGTATCTGTTGTTCCTGACGGTGCTGTTGCACCTCGCGGCGGCGTTGTTCCACGGTTGGGTACGTCGCGATGAGGTGCTCGACAGCATGCTGCGCGGTCGGGATCGCGGCTAGCCTGCCTGGGTGGCGCATCGCTGGATGCGCCACTTTCCAAGGCCACCCGTCGCCTTGCGGGGCAGGGATCAGCGCAGGGTATCAACCATGTCGGCGATGGTGGTCAGCACGTCTTTGCCCAACTGTTTGGAGCGCTTGCCTGACCAGCCTGTTTCTTTGTCGGGATGGTCGTCGTGGTCCTTGAACGGCATTTCCAGGGTCAGTGACAGGCAGTCGTATTTCTGACCGACTGCGTTGCAGGCCAGGGTCATGTTGGCCTGACCGGGTTCGTCACGGGTGTAGCCGTATTTGGTCTGGAAGTCTTTGGTGGTGTGCTTGAGGTGCGTGCGGAAATGCTCTTCGAGCTTCTCGATGCGCGGCGTGTACCCCGGGTTGCCTTCGCAACCGGCGGTGAATACGTGGGGGATTTCCTCGTCACCGTGTACGTCGAGGAACAGATCGACGCCGTACTTTTCCATCTGCTGCTGCACGAAAAGTACTTCAGGGCTGACGTCCTGACTGGCGCTCTGCCAGGCGCGGTTCAAGTCCTGGCCCATGGCGTTGGTGCGCAGGTGACCGTGGAAGGCGCCGTCCGGGTTCATGTTCGGCACCAGATACAGGTCGGCGCTGGCGAGCAGTTTGTTCAGCACCGGGTCTTCGTGGCGTTCCAGGCGCTCGATCACGCCTTCCATGTACCATTCGGCCATGTGTTCGCCGGGGTGCTGCTGAGCGATGATCCAGACTTTGCGCTGGCCTTCGGCGCCGCTGCCCTTGCGCAGCAGTTGAATGTCTCGGCCCTCGACGCTCTTGCCGGTGGCCAGCAGTTCGGTGCCGGCCTTGGTCAGCGCCTGCTCGATCAGCCAGTCATGACGACCGCGGCTGTAAGGTTCGAAGTAGGCGAACCAGGCATGGGTCTGCTCGGCTTCGAGGCAAAAGCGCAGGCTGTCGCCTTCGAAACTGGTAGGAATGCGGAACCAGTTGACGTGGTCGTAGGAGGCAACTGCCTGATAGCCGGTCCAGGCTTTGTTATAGGAGGACTGGCTGGCGTTGACTAGGCGAAACCAGTGTTCCTGATGAACATGCAGGCCGCTGGCCTTGAAGTGGAACCACTGGAAATGGGCGCTGCGGGTGTCCGGGCGAATGGCCAGAACCGGGTTGAGCGGATTGGAGATGTCGATGACTTGAATGTTGCCGCTGTCGAAGTTGGCGCTGATGTCGAACGAAGATTTGGCCACGGTCATAATCGCTTCCTGAATATGATTTTTATGGCGGCTACTTTACACGCAAGACAGCGCTGAAACCGAGGGAAATTGCGGCTTGCGCTGGGGGGCGTCTTCCATGACGCGCAAGCAGCTTAGAGACTGTGCAATTGATTCTCAAGTGCTAATTGCCATAAGTTTGCCCCAATGCGGCCGGGCTTCGCTTGCCAAGCGATATTCTTTTGATATTATCCGCGCCATCGAATTTGCAGCACCCAAAGACTTCATTAGCCTGAAGACATAAGCCCGAAAAACGGGCAAAAAAAGACCCGGCAAAAATGCCGGGTCAAAAACCGTGATTAGCCTGATGAGGAGATAGTCCAGAAGACCGACCTAAGGTCTCTGGTCCATCGACTGATCTCGCGACCAGCTGCTTGCAATAATAATCATTATCATTTGCAAGTCAAATGTTTTTATCTGCGCGATGGGGAAAATCTTTCCTGTCCGTCTGTTGCCCGTGCGCGTCAGAGCTGTTCGCCATCGATTGAATGGTCGACCATCGCCCGCGCCATATCCACCATATGCACCACCGAAAAGGCCAGGTCGCGGCTCGCGCCTTGCAGGTTTTCGGCTGCCTTGAACGCGGTCGCCGCTGCACAGCGCAGCAGATCGGACGCGTGCACCAGGGCTTCTTCGCCACTGAGATGGCGTTTAACTTCGAAAAAACGCTCTTCGACTTCGGCTTCTGACACAGCTGGTTTCAAGTAATAGTCCAGTGCCCGCTGCGCTGCCGCGTTGCCTTGCGGGGAGGTGAACGTGGTGTCCATGTGCAGATCGGGCAAGTCTTTGCTGCTGATATTCATGGTGAAGGGTCACTCCTTGTTCGATTGAAAGTCCGTGCTTTCAGGATAGTACGATGCGTAGTTGTGACCAGAATTTAAATACTACAATATGTGTTTTGCCGGCCGAAGGCGTCGACGTAAGGTGCCCCACATGGATAAATGGATTGAGTTGGTCAAGGCCAAGATGAGTGAACTCAAAGTCACTCAAACAGAGCTCGGAGAGCGCGTCGGCATGTCCCAGGGCGGCATCGGCCATTGGCTGAACAAACGTCGCGAGCCGGGCATTACCCAAATGAACCGCGTGCTGCAGGCACTGGGCATGGACTTCCTGGAAGTGGTGCTGGTGATCCGCGAACCGCAGGAGTCCGCGGATAACGAGATGCCACTGGCGCAGAAGTACAACCCGTACTTCCGTTACCCGGTCAGTGACTGGCGCACGTCATGCGAAACGCGCGAGAGCGCAACCACAACGTATGCCCCGACGAAGGACAAGCAGCGCTTCGAACTGACGGATTATCACGCCCGTGGTGCGGCGTTCTGGCTGACGGTGGCGGGGGATTCGATGACCGCGCCCACCGGTCAAAGCATTGCCGAAGGCATGCTGATCCTGGTGGATCCGGAAGTGGAAGCGGTGCCGGGCAAACTGGTGATCGCCCAGTGGCAGGACAGCGAAGAGGCGATCTTTCGCAAACTGGACGAAGAGGGCGGCCAGCGTTACCTGGTACCGCTCAATCCGACCTGGCCGAAAGCCCTGTTCACCGACGAATGTCGAATCATCGGCGTGGTGGTTCAGGCAACGGCGCGTTTCTAGTCGGATCGATCCTCGCCAGGCGTAGGATCGATCCCTTCACTTACACGGCTTCCAGTTCAATCAAGGCGCTGCCTTCACCGACCATTTCGCCTTCCTGGCAATACAGCGCCTTGATCACGCCCGCGTGGGGTGCGCGGATGCTGTGCTCCATCTTCATCGCCTCCAGCACCACCAGTTGCGCGCCGGCCTCGACCGATTGCCCGGCCTCCACCAACACCCGCACGATGCTGCCGTTCATCGGTGCCGTCAGACCGCCCTGGTGACTGTGGCTGGCGTCAACGGCGCCGATCGGGTCGTAGGGCTCGATGCGGCGCAGCTCGCCATCCCATTGCAAATACAGTGAATCGCCCTGGCGAATGGCGCGCAGGCTTCGGCGCACACCGTCGTGCTCGACCACCAGGGCTTCGCCCGACAGTCTGGCATTGTCGGCCGTGCTCAGGGTCAGCGCGCGATCCTGGCCTTCGCAGCTCAAGTGCAAGGTGATTTCCGCCGGCAGACCTGCGCGCAAACCACTGTTCGATGCCCACGGCGAGCTCAAGTCATCGGCGCGCACCACGCCCGGCAAACTTTGCGCGAAGGCCTGCGCGGCGGCCTGCCAGAACCCGTCGCTCAATTCACCCGGCGCCGGCAACAGTTGTTCCTGATAACGCGGAATAAATCCGGTATCCAGCTCCGCAGCGGCAAAGGCCGGATGCGCGATGATCCGCCGCAGGAAGTTGATGTTGGTCTTCAAGCCACCTATCGCGAACTCGTCGAGCATGCTCAACAGGCGCAGGCGCGCCTGCTCGCGATCTTCGCCCCAAGCGATCAGCTTGCCGAGCATCGGGTCGTAGAACGGCGAGATCTCGTCGCCTTCTTCAACCCCGCTGTCGACCCGACGTCCGGGTCCTTCAGCCGATTCGCGATACAAATCCAGACGCCCGGTGGCGGGCAGGAAATCATTCGCCGGGTCTTCGGCATATAGCCGCACTTCAATTGCGTGCCCTTTGAGCGGCACCTGATCCTGGGTGATCGGCAGCGCTTCACCGCGCGCCACACGAATCTGCCACGCCACCAGATCGAGGCCGGTGATTGCCTCGGTCACCGGGTGCTCGACCTGCAGGCGCGTGTTCATTTCCATGAAGAAGAACTCGCCGCGCGCATCCAGCAGGAACTCCACGGTGCCCGCGCCGACATAACCGATCGCCTGCGCCGAACGCACCGCCGCTTCGCCCATGGCGCGGCGCAGTTCCGGCGTCAGGCCCGGCGCCGGCGCTTCTTCGACGACTTTCTGGTGGCGGCGCTGGATCGAGCAATCACGTTCGTTGAGGTACAGGCAGTTGCCGTGTTGGTCGGCGAATACCTGGATTTCCACATGGCGTGGTTTGAGCAAGTATTTCTCCACCAGCATCCGCGAATCGCCGAACGACGACTGCGCTTCACGCTGGGCCGAGGCCAGGGCTTCAGCCAGCTGGCTGACGTCCTCGACCACTTTCATGCCTTTGCCACCGCCACCGGCCGTGGCCTTGAGCAGCACCGGATAGCCGATGCGCTCGCACGCGTCACGGAAGGTTTCCAGATCCTGCGCCTCGCCGTGATAGCCCGGCACCAGCGGCACGCCGGCGGTTTCCATCAAGGCCTTGGCCGCTGACTTGCTGCCCATGGCGTCGATGGCCGAAGCGGGTGGGCCGAGGAAAATCAGCCCGGCCTGTTCAATGGCGCGGGCGAAGCCGGCGTTCTCCGAGAGAAAGCCATAACCCGGGTGAATCGCCTGCGCGCCGCTGGCCTTGGCTGCGGCGATCAGTTTGTCGATTTGCAGATAGCTGTCGGCGGCTTTGCTGCCACCCAGGTCGACGCGGATATCCGCTTCACGGCTGTGCCGCGCTTCGCGGTCGGTGGCGCTGTGCACGGCGACGGTGGTCAGGCCCAAGGCCTTGGCGGTACGCATGACCCGGCAAGCGATTTCGCCACGGTTGGCCAACAGCAGGGTGGTGAGAACAGGTGCGCTCATCAACGCGGCTCCTTGGTGGTGGTTGCGGCTTGCCAGTTCGGCGCACGCTTCTGCAGAAAGGCCCGCAGACCTTCCTGGCCTTCAGGGCTGACGCGGATGCGCGCGATGGCGTTTTCGGTGTAGCGGCGCAGGGCCGGGGTCAGTGCGCCGTTACCGACTTCGCGCAGCAGATCTTTGCTGGCGCGCATCGCGGCCGGGCTGTTGAGCAGCAGGTTGTCGATCCATTGCTCAACGGCTTGATCAAGCTCGGCGACCGGATAGCTCTCGGACAACAAGCCGATTTCCCGCGCCCGCTGCCCGCCGAAGCGTTCGGCGGTCAACGCGTAGCGACGTGCCGCACGCTCGCCGATGGCCTGCACCACGAACGGACTGATCACTGCCGGCGCCAGGCCGATGCGCACTTCCGACAGACAGAACTGCGCGTCATCGGCGCCAATCGCCATGTCACAGCAACTGATCAGCCCCAGCGCGCCACCGAACGCCGCACCTTGCACCACGGCCAGGGTCGGGATTTTCAGCTTGGCGAGGTTGTACATCAGCTCCGCCAGTTCGCGGGCGTCATCGAGGTTGGTGTGGTAATCGAGCTCAGCCGATTGCTGCATCCACGCCAGATCGGCGCCGGCGCTGAAGTGTCTGCCACGCCCGCGCACCAACAGGAACCGCAGGCTGGCGTCGCTGGCGACCTTGTCCAGCGCCAGAATCAGCTCGCGGATCATCTCGGCGTTGAACGCGTTGTTCTTTTCGGCGCGGTTGAGCCACAGGGTGGCGAAACCCCGTGGGTCGTTCTGCAGTTCGAGGGTGTTGAAATCGCTCATGAGATTCTCCCGATCACATCCGGAACACGCCGAAGCGGCTCGGTTCGATAGGCGCGTTCAACGACGCGGACAAGGCCAGGGCCAGCACATCACGGGTCTGCGCCGGGTCGATGACGCCGTCGTCCCACAGCCGTGCGCTGGAATAGTAGGGATGACCCTGCTCTTCGTACTGGTCGAGGATCGGTTGCTTGATCTCGGCTTCCTGCTCGGCGCTGAAAACCTGGCCGCTGCGCTCAGCCTGTTCACGCTTGACCTGCACCAGCACACCGGCGGCCTGTTCGGCGCCCATCACGCCGATGCGCGCGTTCGGCCACATCCACAGGAAGCGCGGATCGTAGGCCCGCCCGCACATGCCGTAGTTACCGGCGCCGAAGCTGCCGCCGATGATCACAGTGAATTTCGGCACCTTGGCGCAGGCCACCGCCGTCACCAGCTTCGCGCCGTGCTTGGCGATACCGCCGGCCTCGTATTTCTGGCCGACCATGAAGCCAGTGATGTTCTGCAAGAACAGCAGCGGAATACCGCGCTGGCAGGCCAGTTCGATGAAGTGCGCGCCTTTTTGCGCGGCTTCGGCGAAGAGGATGCCGTTGTTGGCGAGGATCGCGATCGGGTAGCCATGCAGGTGAGCAAAGCCGCACACCAGCGTGGTGCCGAACAGTGCCTTGAATTCATCGAACACCGAGCCGTCGACCAGCCGCGCAATCACTTCGCGCGCATCGAACGGCTGCTTGGCGTCGGCCGAAACCACACCGTACAACTCATCGCTGGCGTACAGCGGCGCAATCGGCGTGCGCTGTTGCACTTCGCCGAGCTTGCGCCAGTTGAGGTTGGCGATGCTGCGGCGGGCGAGGGCGAGGGCGTGTTCGTCGCTCTCGGCGTAATGGTCGGCCACCCCGGAAATCTTGCAGTGCACATCGGCACCACCGAGGTCTTCAGCGCTGACCACTTCACCGGTCGCAGCCTTCACCAGCGGTGGGCCGGCGAGGAAAATCGTCGCCTGATTGCGCACCATGATCGCTTCGTCGGCCATTGCCGGCACATACGCACCGCCCGCGGTGCAGGAGCCCATGACCACGGCAATCTGCGGAATGCCCATCGCGCTCATGTTGGCCTGGTTGAAGAAGATCCGGCCGAAGTGCTCGCGATCCGGAAACACCTCGTCCTGACGCGGCAGGTTGGCGCCGCCCGAGTCCACCAGGTAGATGCACGGCAGGCGGTTCTGCTGGGCGATGGTCTGCGCGCGCAGGTGTTTTTTCACGGTCAGCGGGTAGTACGAGCCACCCTTCACCGTCGCGTCGTTGGCGACAATCATGCACTCGACGCCTTCGACCCGGCCGATCCCGGCAATCACGCCCGCCGCCGGTACGTCTTCGCCATACACCGCGTGCGCGGCGAGCTGGCTGATTTCCAGAAACGGTGAGCCGGGATCGAGCAAACGATTGATCCGCTCGCGGGGCAGCAGTTTGCCTCGCGACGTGTGCCGTTCCTGGGCTTTTTCGCCGCCACCGCGCGCCACTTGGGCGAGCAGGGTGTGCAGGGCGTCGACCTGCTCGAGCATCGCTGCGCTGTTGGCGGCGAACTCCGCTGAACGGGGATTGAGCTGAGTGTGCAGAATAGCCATGTGCAGCTCCGTTTAGCGGGTTTCGTTGAACAGTTCACGGCCGATCAGCATGCGGCGGATCTCACTGGTGCCGGCGCCGATTTCGTACAGCTTGGCGTCACGCAGCAGGCGCCCGGCCGGGAATTCGTTGATGTAACCGTTGCCGCCGAGAATCTGGATCGCGTCGAGGGCCATTTGCGTGGCGCGTTCGGCGGTGTAGAGGATCACCCCGGCGGCGTCTTTACGGGTGGTTTCGCCGCGTTCGCAAGCCTGGGCCACCGCATACAGGTAGGCGCGGCTGGCGTTGAGCTGGGTGTACATGTCGGCGACTTTGCCCTGGATCAGCTGGAATTCGCCGATGCTCTGGCCAAACTGCTTGCGGTCGTGGATGTACGGCACGATCAGGTCCATGCACGACTGCATGATCCCGGTCGGGCCGCCGGACAGCACCACGCGTTCGTAATCGAGGCCGCTCATCAGCACTTTCACGCCGCCATTGAGCACGCCGAGGATGTTTTCTTCCGGCACTTCGACGTCATCGAAAAACAGCTCGCAGGTGTTGGAGCCACGCATGCCGAGCTTGTCGAACTTGTTGCTGCGGCTGAAGCCTTTCCAGTCGCGCTCGACGATGAACGCGGTGATGCCGTGCGGACCTTTTTCCAGATCGGTCTTGGCGTAGATCACGTAGGTGTTGGCGTCAGGGCCGTTGGTGATCCAGGTCTTGCTGCCGTTGAGCACGAAACGATCGCCGCGCTTGTCGGCACGCAGTTTCATCGAGACCACGTCGGAACCGGCGTTCGGCTCGCTCATGGCGAGGGCGCCGACGTGTTCGCCGCTGATCAGCTTCGGCAGGTATTTGGATTTCTGTTCGTGGTTGCCGTTGCGGTTGATCTGGTTGACGCAGAGGTTGGAGTGCGCGCCGTAGGACAGCGCCACCGAGGCCGACCCGCGGCTGATTTCTTCCATCGCCACCACGTGCGCCAGATAACCCAGGCCCGCACCGCCGTACTCCTCCGGCACGGTGATACCGAGCAGGCCCATGTCGCCGAATTTGCGCCACATGTCCGCCGGGAACAGGTTGTCGTGGTCGATCTGCGCGGCACGTGGGGCGATCTGATCGGCGACGAAGGACTGAACATGATCGCGCAGCATGTCGATGGTTTCACCGAGGGCGAAGTTCAGGGATGGGTAGCTCATGGGTCACCTTTTGGCTTTTTTGTAGGGTGGGGAGGGCGGTCGAACGGCTCTCACCTTTACGTTAACGTAAGCTTGCGCTGGATGGCTGTCAATCACCCTTTACGTTAACGTCAACTTGAGCGAGAGTAGGGGCAGTTCAAGATTGAAAGCGGACAGACTTTTGTGGAAGTGATCCTCTGTGGTGAGGGGATTTATCCCCGATGGTTGGCGAAGCCGACCCAAAACCTGTGAATGCGGTTCAACAGGAAAAACTGAGGGTGCGCTTCGCACACCATCGGGGATAAATCCCCTCGCCACAAAGGCCACCCGCAAAAAAGTGAGCTCCGGTAAACCCACTAATAAAGACAATAGGGGTCGTCATGGATCAACCCAGTGCAAATCCGCAACGCAGCTACACCCGTGGTTCTCAGGACCAGGCCTTGCTGGCGCTGACCATCGGGCAGCAGTTCGACCAGACGGTGGCGCGACACCCGGACGGCGAGGCGCTGGTGGTGCGTCATCAGCAGTTGCGCTATTCCTGGCGGCAACTGGCCGACGCGGTGGATCTGCACGCCAAAGCCTTGCTGGCGTTGGGTTTGCAGGCGGGGGACCGGCTCGGCATTTGGGCGCCGAACTGTGCGCAGTGGTGCATCACGCAAATCGCCACGGCGAAGATCGGCGTGATCCTGGTCAACATTAACCCGGCCTACCGCAGCTCCGAACTGGAATACGTGCTCAAGCAGTCCGGCTGTCAGTGGCTGGTGTGCGCCGGGGCGTTCAAGTCCTCGAACTACCACAGCATGCTGCAGGGGCTGCTGCCGGAACTGGCGCAGCAATCCATCGGCCAGTTGCGTAGTGAGCGCCTGCCGGACTTGCGCGGGGTGATCAGCCTCGACGCACAGCCACCGTCAGGCTTCCTGCCGTGGTCGCAACTGGCGGACCTCGCCGCCGAAGTCTCAGCGACACAGTTGCGCGAACGCAGTGACAGCCTGCACTTCGACCAACCGGTGAACATCCAGTACACCTCCGGCACCACCGGTTTCCCCAAGGGCGCGACCCTCAGTCACTACAACATCCTCAACAACGGTTACATGGTCGGCGCAAGCATCGGCCTGACCCCGAGCGACCGTCTGGTGATCCCGGTGCCGCTGTATCACTGCTTCGGCATGGTCATGGGCAACCTCGGCTGCATCACCCACGCCAGCACCATGATCTACCCCAATGACGCGTTCGACCCGCTGCTGACCCTGCAAACCGTCGCCGAAGAACAGGCCACGGGCCTCTATGGCGTACCGACCATGTTCATCGCCATGCTCGATCAACCCCTGCGCGCCGAATTCGATCTGTCGAGCCTGCGCACCGGAATCATGGCCGGTGCCACCTGCCCGATCGAGGTGATGCGCCGGGTTATTAGCGAGATGCACATGAGTGAAGTGCAGATTGCCTACGGCATGACCGAGACCAGTCCGGTGTCGCTGCAGACCGGGCCAAACGACGACCTGGAACTGCGCGTGACCACCGTCGGCCGCACCCAGCCGCAACTGGAAAGCAAGATCATCGACGCGGCCGGCAACCTGGTGCCGCGCGGCACCATCGGCGAGTTGTGCACCCGCGGTTACAGCGTGATGCTCGGTTACTGGAACAACCCGCAGGCCACCGCCGAGGCCATCGATGAGGCTGGCTGGATGCACACCGGTGACCTGGCGAGCATGAACGATGAGGGTTACGTGAACATCGCCGGGCGCAACAAGGACATGATCATCCGGGGGGGCGAGAACATTTACCCGCGTGAGCTGGAAGAGTTCTTCTTCACTCATCCGGCGGTGGCCGACGTGCAAGTGATCGGCATTCCCTGTTCGCGTTACGGCGAGGAGATCGTCGCCTGGATCAAATTCCACCCCGGCCACAAGGCCACCGAACAAGAGCTGCAAGCGTGGTGCAAGGAACGCATCGCGCACTTCAAGACGCCGCGTTACTTCAAGTTCGTCGAAGAGTTTCCGATGACGGTGACGGGCAAGATTCAGAAATTCCGGATGCGTGAGATCAGCATCGAGGAGCTGAAGGCGCTACATTGAAGATCAAAAGATCGCAGCCTTCGGCAGCTCCTACAGGGAATCGGTGTAGGAGCTGCCGAAGGCTGCGATCTTTTAAAAACACAAATCACAGAAAGCACAAAGGGGAGCCGAAGCTCCCCTTTAATCTTGTCGTCGCGTGCTCTTTCTTATTATTGAGGGGCGGTCTGTTGTTGTTTTTGGCAACCGTGGCCCTTTACCGCTGTTTTTGGCGACCCCCATCCGGGGTCAAGAGCAAACGTATTTTTTTGAGCGCTGATCTGCTTTCTCGCTAAACGATCCAACCGATTCGGGAGCTACCTGAAGGTAGTTTTATTGTTCTCTGCCCGGTTGCGGGTCACTCCTGAGAGCACCCTGAAAAGCACACCTTCTCCAAAAAAATCTGTTAGCTGCGTCTCTGCCGTGTTGTTTTTGTTATGTCAGAGTCGGTACGTCTTATTTTTATTGGTTTGCTGCTTTTTATTCTTGTTATGCCATAGAGATAGCAGAAGCCATGCCAACTTTTTAAAACCTTTGTAAATCAATGGTTTGGGTTTTTTGAAGGATTTTTCCTTCAGGGCAAACCAGACAATTTGTTTCCGTGTTACTCGTCTATGCCCACGTTTCGGACACAGCGGTAACACCTTCGCCCTCACTGGGCGTTACGGGTCTTGGCCACACGCGAACCGCTCGGCCGACCAAGCACCGCGCTGATCTGCTGACCCGCGGCAATCAAGGCGTCCAGGTCGATACCGGTCTCGATGCCCAAGCCGTTGAGCAGGTACACGACGTCTTCGGTGGCGACGTTACCGCTCGCGCCTTTGGCGTACGGGCAGCCGCCGAGGCCTGCGATAGAGCTGTCGAACACCGCGATGCCTTCCAGCAGACTGGCATAGATGTTGGCCATCGCCTGGCCGTAGGTGTCGTGGAAGTGCCCGGCGAGTTTGTCCCGCGGCACTTGTGCCGACACCACCTCGAACAGCCGCCGCGTCGCGCCAGCGGTGCCGGTGCCGATGGTGTCGCCCAGGGACACCTCGTAGCAGCCCATCGCGTACAGCTCGCGGGCGACCAGCGCCACTTGCTCCGGGGCGACCGTGCCTTCATACGGGCAGCCGAGCACGCAGGACACGTAACCGCGCACGGTAACGCCATGTTGCTTCGCGGCTTCCATCATCGGTGCGAAACGCGCCAGGCTTTCGCTGATCGAACAGTTGATGTTGCGCTGCGAGAACGCTTCGGACGCGGCGGCGAACACCGCGACTTCCTTCACGCCGGCCGCCACCGCATCTTCAAAACCGCGCAGGTTTGGCGCCAGTGCACCGTAGGTCACGCCGGGCTTGCGCTGGATTTGCGCGAACACCTCGGCCGAACCGGCCATCTGCGGCACCCATTTGGGTGAAACGAAACTGCCGACTTCGATGTAACCCAAACCAGCGGCGCTCAGGGCGTCGACCAGTTGCACCTTGTCAGCCACGCTGATCGGCTGGGCTTCGTTCTGCAGGCCATCGCGCGGGCCGACTTCGATCAGGCGTACTTGGGAGGGGAGGGACATGGCGGTTGACCTGTTGTAGGTATCTGAAATCTGCGGATATCCCCCTGTGGGAGCGAGCCTGCTCGCGAATGCGCCGGGTCAATCACCATAGATGTCGAATGACAAATTGCATTCGCGAGCAGGCTCGCTCCCACAGGGAATGGGGTTGTTACTGAACCGCCTGCTGACCCTTGAGCGTCTGTTCCAACGCCTGCACGCAGCGCTCTTCAGCGGTATCGAGTTCCAGTTTCATCTGTTCGATGTCGAGCAACTGCTGCTCGAGCTGTTCGCGGCGCTCGCTGATTTTCGCCAGCATGCTGTTGAGCTGTTTGGTGTTACCGCTGGACGGGTCGTAGAGTTCGATCAATTCGCGGCATTCGGCCAGCGAGAAACCGATGCGTTTGCCGCGCAGGATCAGCTTCAGGCTGACCTTGTCGCGCGGTGAGTAGATGCGTTCCTGGCCACGGCGTTCGGGGCTGAGCAGGCCTTGCTCTTCATAAAAGCGGATCGCCCGGGTGGTGATGTCCAGCTCGCGCGCGAGGTCGGAAATGCTGTAGGTCTGGCTGCTCATGAAAGCGCTCGAAAAAAGGTCTTGGCGCTAAGCTAATGGCAGGTTGACGTTTACGTCAAGCAAGAAAAAGATCGCAGCCTTCGGCAGCGCCTGCAGGAAAATGCATTCCAATTGTAGGCGCCGCCGAAGGCTGCGATCTTTTGATCTTTCCTCAAACCACCTGCTTATCGAGTTTCTTCTCCTGCGCCGCCACCTGCTGGCACAACTCGATGATCTGCTCGCGCATCCAGCGGTTGGCCGGGTCCTGGTCGGTGCTTTCGTGCCAGTACAGGTGAGTCTCCAGCGGCGGCACGTCGTTGACCGGCAGGTTGAACGCATGCAAATCGTTACGCCGGGCAAAACGCTCGGGCACCGTCATCACCATGTCGGTCTGCTGCATAACCTGGGACGCCATCAGGTAATGCTGCGAGCGCAGGGCGATCTTGCGCTGGATACCCATTTTGCCCAGGGACAGATCCACGTAACCCAGACCGCTGCGGCGGCTGGAGATGTGGATGTGGGTCAGCGCCAGGTAATCGTCGAGGCTGAGTTTTTCCTTGCCCGCCAGCGGATGGCCCTTGCGCATCGCGCAGACGTAACGGTCTTCCATCAGCTTGACGTGACGCACCTGCGGATCGGTGTTGAGCGGCGCATCGACGGCGAAATCCAGGCGTCCGGCGGCCAGTTCCTTGGTGGTCTCGCGGCGTTTGGACAGGAAGCTTTCGATGATCACCGTCGGCGCCAGACGCCGCAAACGCTGGAACAGCGGCGGCAGAATCACCGCTTCCGTGAGGTCGGTCATGCTGATGCGATAGGTCTTGACCGCCTGGGCCGGGTTGAAGATCCGGCTTTCCTGCACCGACACCCGCAGCAGCGACAGCGCGTTGCGCACCGGGCCGATGATGTTCTGCGCCATCGGCGTCGGCACCATGCCCTGGGCGGTGCGCACGAACAGCGGATCGTTGAAGGTCTCACGCAACCGCGCCAGCGCGTTGGACACTGCCGGCTGGGTGATGCCGACAATCTGCCCGGCGCGGGTCAGGTTGGCTTCGGTATAGATCGCGTCGAAGACAATGAAAAGGTTGAGGTCGACCTTGCTCAGATTCATAACGCGGCTTCTCTTGTTCTAAGGGCTGACGATCAGCGGATCATATATCGGTGATGAATGTTTATACACGCCGAGAATAGGCTAGGTAAATTATCAGCGCTGTTCTAGCATCGATTGCATGATCTGAACAACCTCTGCCGAAAGAAGGTAATTGCTCATGGATTTCGCTTATTCGCCCAAGGTGCAAGAACTGCGTGAGCGCGTGACCGCGTTCATGGACACTTACGTTTACCCGGCCGAAGCCGTGTTCGAACGCCAGGTTGCCGAGGGCGATCGCTGGCAGCCGACCGCGATCATGGAAGAGCTCAAGGCCAAGGCCAAGGTCGAAGGTCTGTGGAATCTGTTCCTGCCGGAATCGGAGCTCGGTGCCGGGCTGACCAATCTCGAATACGCGCCGCTGGCGGAAATCATGGGCCGCTCGTTGCTCGGGCCAGAGCCGTTCAACTGCTCGGCACCGGACACCGGCAACATGGAAGTGCTGGTGCGCTACGCCAGCGAAGAACAGAAACAGCGCTGGCTCGAACCGTTGCTGCGTGGCGAGATCCGCTCGGCGTTCGCCATGACCGAACCGGACGTGGCCTCGTCCGACGCCACCAACATGGCCGCCCGCGCCGTGCGTGACGGCGACGAGTGGGTGATCAACGGCAAGAAATGGTGGACGTCCGGCGCGTGCGATCCGCGCTGCAAGATCCTCATCTTCATGGGCCTGAGCAACCCCGACGCACCGCGCCACGCGCAGCACTCGATGATCCTCGTGCCGGTCGACACCCCAGGGGTGAAAATCGTCCGTCCATTGCCAGTGTTCGGTTACGACGACGCCCCGCACGGTCACGCTGAAGTGTTGTTCGAGAATGTGCGGGTGCCATACGAAAACGTCCTGCTGGGCGAGGGCCGCGGTTTCGAGATCGCCCAAGGTCGCTTGGGTCCGGGGCGGATTCACCACTGCATGCGTTCGATCGGCATGGCCGAGCGGGCACTGGAATTGATGTGCAAACGTTCGGTGAGTCGCACCGCATTTGGCAAACCGCTGGCGCGTCTGGGCGGTAACGTCGACAAGATTGCCGACTCGCGCATGGAAATCGACATGGCGCGTCTGCTGACCCTGAAAGCGGCGTACATGATGGACACCGTGGACAACAAAGTGGCGAAGAGCGAGATCGCGCAGATCAAGGTCGTCGCACCGAATGTCGCCCTGCGGGTGATCGACCGGGCGATCCAGATGCACGGCGGGGCCGGGGTCTCGAACGACTTCCCGCTGGCCTACATGTACGCCATGCAACGCACCCTGCGCCTGGCCGACGGTCCGGACGAAGTGCACCGCGCGGCGATCGGCAAGTTCGAGATCGGCAAGTATGTGCCGAAAGAGATGCTGCGTAGCGAGCGCTGATTTCACACAGATTTACTTTGAACGCTGACTGTGGCGAGGGAGCTTGCTCCCGCTCGGCTGCGCAGCAGTCGTAAATCCTGACAACCCGGTATTGCTGTTGATCCCGGGTTGTGTAGTTTAGGGCCGCTCCGCAGCCCAGCGGGAGCAAGCTCCCTCGCCACAACAGCAGTTCAGTCTGGAAGTTTCAGTAAACCCACACCTCAACCCGTCGATTTTTGATCCTGCCTTCATCCCCGCTGTTGGTCGCCACCGGCATCAGCGCACCAAACCCGCGCACCTCGCGCAACACTACGCCGTTCTTCACCAGCTCGCGCCGCACCGCCATGGCCCGTAACTTGGACAGCAGGTCGGCCCGTGCCGGATCATCTTTCTCGTCGCCAAAGCCCACCAGCGTCACCGCGCGCTCGGTCTTGCCGTGGCGCTTTATATAGTCGAACACCCGCGCCAGATCCTGTCGTGCCTTGTTATCCAGGCTGGCGCTGCCTTCTTCGAAGCGGAAGTTCACCGTCAGACGCTGGGCGTGACGGCTGAGGGATTGATAACCCTCGGGCATCAGCGCATTCGGCGTGACGGTCATCGCATGCACGGTCTGGCTGATGAAACCGTTGGCCGCGACAATCTTCTGGCCTTGTGGACTTTGCGCAAACGCCACCAGCGCTGATGCCCAAGGATTCTGGCTGGTGGGCGGTAGATAAAAGAACAGCCGTCGGGACAGCGGATAATCTTCCGTCGCGATCAGGCTGTTGAGCGGCAACATCGATTGCGACGCGCCGTCAGCGATGGCCACGGCTTTGGCCTGGCGCACATAGGGCAGGCCGATGAAACCGATGCCTTGCCGATCGCTGCTCACGGCGTCGGACAATTGCTCACTGGATTCAAACCGTTTCGCGGTTGGGCTCAGACTTTTCCCACGACGAGACAGCACCAGCTCCTTGAACGTGTCGTAGGTGCCGGACTGATCATCCCGCGCATATAAATGAATCGCACCGCCGCGACCGCCGAGGTCCTCCCAGGTTTTCACCTCACCGGCGAAGATCCGCGCCAGTTGTTCGGTGTCCAGTCGCTGCAGCGGATTGTCGGGGTGCAGGATGATCGCCAGGCCATCGATGGCAATGACTTGCTCGGCCTCAGGACTCTTCATGTCGCCGAGCGCTTGCAGACTGAGCAACTCGCCGTCCTTGATCGGGCGGGAGGCGGCGGCGAGGTCGGCACTGGCGTTTTTCAGTGCGCTGAAACCGGTGCTGGAGCCGTGGGCGGCGACTTCCACCACGACCCGTTTGCCTTGTGCGGTCTGGCTGACGATGTGTTGTTCGTTGGCGCTGTCGGGGTTTTCGCGGTGGATCTTCAGCAGGCCCTGTTCCTGCAGGAAGCCTTCGACCAGTGCCGGGCCGAGATCGGCACCGATGGTGTTGGAGCCCTGAATGCGCAATGCCGGGCCGTTTTCAGGGATGGGCAGGGCAGCGGCAGACACCGACAGCCATGCACTCAACGCAAAGACGAACAGAACACGCAGGGTCATGCCGGCACCGAATCAAGCCAAGGGGATTGCCGGGGAGATTAAGTCAGGCGCATGACCAAAACATGACAGATCAAAAGATCGCAGCCTGCGGCAGCTCCTACAGGGAAACGCGTTCCAATGTAGGAGCTGCCGCAGGCTGCGATCTTTTGATCTTGACGGATATCAGGCCAGTTCCAGCCAGATCGGCGCATGATCCGACGGTTTTTCCATGCCGCGCAGTTCATAGTCCACGCCCGCGTCCTTCACCCGAGGCAACAAGCCATGGGAGGCGAGGATCACGTCGATGCGCAGGCCACGCTTCGGTTCGTCTTCAAACCCACGGCTGCGGTAGTCGAACCAGCTGAACCGGTCGGTCACGTCCGGGTTCAGGTGGCGGAAGCTGTCGGTCAGGCCCCAGTTCTTCAGGCGGGCCATCCACTCGCGTTCTTCCGGCAGGAAGCTGCATTTGCCGGTTTTCAGCCAGCGTTTCATGTTGTCCGGGCCGATGCCGATGTCGCTGTCTTCCGGGGAGATGTTCACATCGCCCATCACCACCAGCGGTTGTTCGTTGTGGAACTGGCTTTCCAGCAAAGTCTGCAGGTCGCTGTAAAAGCGTTGCTTGGCCGGGAACTTGGTCGGGTGGTCGCGGCTTTCGCCCTGCGGGAAATAGCCGTTCATGATGGTCACCGGCACGCCATTGGCGTCGGCGAAGGTGCCCCAGATGAAGCGGCGCTGGGCGTCTTCTTCATCGGTGGCGAAGCCTTTGTGAATGGCGATCGGCTCATTGCGCGAAAGCAGGGCGACGCCGTAATGGCCTTTCTGGCCGTGAAAATAAACGTGATAGCCCAGCGCACGGACTTCTTCCAGCGGGAACTGGTCGTCGTGAACCTTGGTTTCCTGCAAGCCGATCACGTCCGGCTGATGCTTTTCAATCAGCGCTGCCAGCTGATGCGGACGGGCGCGCAGTCCGTTGATGTTGAAGGAAACGATCTTCATGGGTGGCAGTCCTGGCAAAAGGGCGATGCTAGCTGACATGTGGGATGGGGGCCAGTGTGGGGTGGGAGAAATCATTTTCATCTGTGGGATGTGGGTTGCCCGAGCTGACGCCATCGCGAGCAGGCTCACTCCTACAATTTGGAATGCGTTCCCCTGTAGGAGTGAGCCTGCTCGCGATTGACGGCCGCCCGGTCGATGAAGAGCCTGGCTTGGTCTATACCTGTGGGGAACTGCGCCACCCGTAAAAAGTTCGTACCAAAAGAGCGCGGCCCTTTGCCCGCGCCTCGGGGAGAATCACCGTCATGCCTGAAACCCAGACTGCCATCGCCGACATCCACATGCTCGACCGCGGTTACTCGCGCGAAGCCCGATCGCTGCTGTATCAGGCCTATCGCCACGAGCCGACCTTCGGTTACCTGTTCGAGGCCGAGCGGCCCGGCTATGAGCAGCGCGTGCGGGCGACAGTGCGCGAACTGGTCAAGCAGCACTTCCTGCAGGATCAGCCGGCCATCGGCCTGTTGGTCAACGACCGGCTGATCGGCATCGCCCTGATCGCGCCGCCGCAGCGTCGTTTTGGGATCACCGAAAGCTGGGCATGGCGCCTGCGCATGGTGCTCAGCACCGGTTTCCGTTGCACCCGGCGTTATCTGGAATACCACGATGCGGTGGCCGCCTGCGTGCCCAGCGATTCGGTGCACATGCTGCCGCTGCTGGGGATTCATCCGCAGTTTCAGGGCAAACACTTCGGCGAGCAGTTGCTGACGGCGGTGCACAACTGGTGCGCGGTGGACGAAACCTCGCAAGGCGTGGTGCTCGACACCGGCAACCCGCGTTACCTGGAATTCTATAAACGCCAGGGCTACGAAGAGATCGGCGAAGTCGCCGTCGGACCGGTGCGCGAGCACGTGTTTTTCCACGCCAATCCGCAGGTGTTACAAACTGCAACGGCTTAGCCATAGAACTTTTTGGGAAATTTCCTGTTCTATCACGCTCCCAAGCCCGTGATAGCATCCGCGCCTATGAAGTTTCCAGGAAGATTTACCAGTGGCGTGCTCATGCTGTTAACCAGCTGCGCGGCGCTGGCGCAAAGTGAATTGGACGTGCGGATCAAACCGTCCAACGACGAACTCAAGGCTAATATAGAAGGCTATATCGGCAGCCTCGGCGATCGTGACGAACAAGCTTTGTTACGCTTCAGTCGCGGCGCCGAAGAGCAGGCGCGCAAAGCCGCGCAGGCCTTGGGCTACTACCAGCCGCAGATCGACAGTGATGTGAAGGGCGGCGAAAAACCACGCCTGGTGCTGAACATCGATCCCGGAGAACCCATTCGTCTGCGCAACGTCACCATCCGCGTCGACGGGCCTGCTGCCTCCCTCAAATCCTTTCGTGTGCCGAGCAGTGACACGCTCAAGTCCGGCGCCGTGCTCAACCATGGGCGTTATGAAGACGCCAAACGCCTGATCCAGAACCAGGCCTCACGCTTCGGCTTTTTCAGCGGTCGGTTCACCAGCCAGAAACTCCTGGTCGACCCGCGCGCCGGGGTGGCCGATGTTGAATTGATCTACGAAAGCGGCCCGCGTTATGCGCTGGGCAAAGTCAGTTTCGAGGGCGATACGCCGTTCGACGAAGACCTGCTGCAACGCATGGTGCCGTTCAAGGCCGGCGACCCGTATGACTCCGAGCTGATCGCCGAACTCAACCGCGACCTGCAATCGAGCGGCTACTTCGAAGGCGTGCGCGTCGATGCCGCGCCGACGGCGGCGAAGAACGACGTGATTCCGGTGGAGGTCAAACTCGACACGCGCAAGCCGCGCACCATGGGGCTGGGCCTCGGTTATTCCACCGACGTCGGCCCACGGATCAAGGCCAACTGGACTCGCCACTGGGTCAACCCGCAGGGCGACAGCTACGGCTGGGAAGCCGAGCTGTCGGCGCCTCGGCAGAACGTCGGGCTGTTCTATGACATCCCGCTCGACCCGCCGCTGACCGACAAACTGCGCTGGGCCGGTGGTTATCAATACGAAGACATCGACGGCTCCGACACCCTGAGCAAGCTGCTGACGTTCGGCCCTGAATGGCACAGCAAGTTGCCCAGCGGCTGGCAACGGGTGATCTCGCTGAAATGGCAGCGTGAGGAATACCAGCTCGGCGACGACTCCGGCCTCAGCACCTTGTTGATGCCCGGCATCAGCTATTCGTACCTGAAAAGCGACAACCGCATCGACCCGCACAACGGCTATCGCCTGACCTTTGAAAGCAAGGTGGCGAAGGAAGGTCTCGGCTCGGACAACAACCTTTTATACGGCACGGCGCTGATCAAAGGCCTGACCACCGTATTCGACAACCACCGCTTCCTCGGTCGGGTGCAGGTCGGCGGCAGCGCCACCAACGGTTACAACTCGGTGCCGCCGTCGCTGCGCTTCTTCGCCGGTGGCGATCAGAGCGTGCGCGGTTACGACTACCAGAGCCTGTCGCCGGAAAACGACAAGGGCGACCGCATCGGCGGGCGCTACATGGTGGCCGGCAGCGTCGAGTATCAATATTCGATTGCCGAGAAATGGCGGATCGCGACGTTTGTCGACCAAGGCAACTCCTTCAACAAACTTGAACTGCCGAACCTCAAGACCGGGGTCGGTATCGGTGTGCGCTGGGTCTCGCCGGTGGGGCCGATCCGCCTCGACCTGGCCCACGCGCTGGACGACGATGGCGGCATCCGGCTGCACTTTTCCATGGGGCCTGAGCTGTGAAGCGTGGTTTGAAAATGGCTGCACTGGCGTTGTTGGCGCTGGTGCTGTTGCTGGTATTGAGCATCAGCGCGGTCCTCGGAACGCAGGCGGGCAGCCGTTGGGCGCTGGGCCTGGTGCCGGGCTTGAGCGTGGAGAATTTCCAGGGTCGCCTCGGCGGGCAGTGGAGCGCCGATCATCTGCTGTGGCAGCAGGACAGCAGCCGGGTCGAGCTGAGCCAGCCGATCTTCGCCTGGTCGCCGCTGTGTTTGACCCGCATGACCTTGTGCATCGAACAGCTCAAGGCTGATCAGGTCGTCCTGCAATTCCCGCCGAGTGAAGAAACCACTGAAAGCGGCCCGATCAAACTGCCGGACCTGCAACTGCCGGTGGCGATCGAGCTGGGCGATGTGCAAGTCGGCAGTCTGCTGTTCAACGGCAGCGAGCAGCTCAAGGGCCTGCAACTGGCGGCGCACTGGACCGCCCAGGGCATGCAGATCGACAGCGTGAAACTGCAGCGCGACGATCTCAGCCTGAACCTCTCCGGCCTGCTGCAACCGACCGGCAACTGGCCGCTGAACATTGCCGGCGACCTGACCCTGCCGTCGGTGGGCACCAGCCCCTGGACGCTGGCGTTGAAGGTGGACGGCGATCTGCTGAAAACCCTCAACCTGCACGCCGACAGCCATGGCTACCTCGACGGCCAGTTGAGCGGCGAGCTGCAGCCATTGGCGGAAAACCTGCCGGCCAAGGTGCGCATCACCTCGGACGCGTTCAAGCCGAGTGCCGATCTGCCGGACACCCTGCAATTCAATCAACTGGTATTGACCGCCGCCGGCGACCTGAAAAATGGTTATCTGTTAGACGGCAACGCCACGCTGCCCGCCGATAAGGGCCCGGTGGCGCTGCTGCTCAAAGGCAAGGTTGACGCCCGTGGCGCGCAGATCGCCGGCCTCGACCTGACGGCCAACGACAAGCAAAGCCTCAAACTCACCGGCAGCGTCGACTGGAGCAAAGGCCTCACCGCGCAAGCCAACATCAACTGGCAGGATTTCCCGTGGCACCGGCTCTATAACGAAATCGACGAGCCACAAGTCGCCTTGCGCACCTTCACCGGCGAAGTCTCCTACACCGACGGTCAATACCTCGGTAACTTCGCCGCCGACCTCGATGGTCCGGCGGGGGCGTTCAGCCTGAGCAGCCCGTTCAGCGGCAGCCTGAAACAAATCGCCTTGCCGCAACTGAAAATGCAAGCCGGGCAGGGCAAGGCTGAAGGCCATGTGAACGTACAGTTCGCCGACGGCATCGCCTGGGACACCGCGCTGGAGCTGTCGGCGCTGAACCCGGCGTACTGGGTCGCGGAGTTGCCGGGCACTTTGGCCGGGCCGCTGAAAAGTAAAGGCGAGATGAAGAACGAGCGCCTGAGTCTGACTGCCGACCTCGACCTCAAAGGCAAGCTGCGCGGGCAACCGGCGGTGCTGCAAGCCAAGGCTGACGGCGCCGGGGAACAGTGGAACCTCAACGCCCTGCAAATCCGCCTCGGCGACAACAGCATCAGCGGCAAGGGCAGCCTGCAACAGAAACTCAGCGGCCAGATCGACATCAAGCTGGCGCGTCTGGCCCAGCTCTGGCCGCAGCTGCGCGGGCAGATCAATGGTCAGGTCAACGTCGCCGGTACGTTGAAGGCGCCGCAAGGCAAACTCGGCCTGCAAGGTTCGCAACTGGCGTTCCAGGATAATCGCCTGCAAAGCCTCAACCTCGATGCCAGCCTCGACAGTGCGCAACGAGCGAAGATCGATCTGAAGGGCAGCGGGATTCAGGCCGGCGATACCTCTCTGGGCGTGTTGACCGCCAGCGCTCAGGGCGACATCAAGAGCCAGAAACTCAACCTCGATCTGCTCGGGCCGAAGCTGAAATTGGCCCTCGGTCTGGATGGCAATCTGGACAAGGGCAATTGGCGCGGACGTCTGGCCAGCGGCGACATTCAGGCCGGCGGTCAGGACTGGAAACTGCAGAGCCCGGCCAAACTCGAACGCCTGGCCGACGGCAAGATCAACTTCGGCGCGCATTGCTGGATGTCCGGCAACGCCAGCCTGTGCGGTGAAGACCAGCGGCTGCTGCCTGAGCCGAAACTGCGCTACCACCTCAAGCAATTCCCGATTGAAAGCCTTGCGCAATGGTTGCCGAAGGATTTCGCCTGGCAGGGCAAGCTCAACGCCGACCTGCAACTGGACTTGCCGGCCAGCGGCCCCAACGGCGTGGTCAGCATCGACGCCAGCGGCGGCACCTTGCGCATGAAGGAAAAGGATCAGTGGCTGGATTTCCCGTACCAGACCCTGAAACTCACCAGCAAACTCACACCGAAGCGCATCGACACCGACCTCAACTTCGTCGGCGGCAAACTCGGCGAACTGATGGTGCAGGCGCAGCTCAATCCGCTGCCGAAAAACAAACCGTTGAACGGCTCGTTCCGCCTCAGCGGCCTGGACCTGTCGGTGGCGCGGCCGTTTGTGCCGATGGTCGAAAAACTCACCGGGCGCCTGAACGGCAGTGGCACGATTTCCGGCGGGCTGCTGGCGCCGCTGATCAATGGCACGGTCAAACTCAGTGACGGGGAAGTGTCCGGCGCCGAGCTGCCGATGGAGCTCAAGGACCTGCAACTGCAAGCGGTGATTGCCGGGGAATCGGTACGGCTGGACGGCGGCTGGAAAAGCGGCCAGACCGGCCAGGGCAGCCTCAACGGCAATGTCGCCTGGGGGCAGGCGCTGATAGTTGATTTGGCGCTCAAGGGCACGCAACTGCCAGTCACTGTCGAGCCATACGCCAAACTCGAAGTGGCGCCGGACCTGAAGATTTCCATGGCCGGCGATGAACTGAAGATTGCCGGCAAGGTGCAGGTGCCGCGAGGCGAAATCACCGTGCGCGAACTGCCGCCATCGACGGTAAAAGTCTCCGACGACACGATCATCGTCGGCGCGCAGACCGAAGAGGGTAAACCGCCGATGGCCATGAAAATGGACATCGACGTGGTGGTCGGTGAAGACAAACTGAGTTTCGCCGGCTTCGGCCTGACCGCCAACCTGCAAGGCCACGTGCACATCGGCGACAACCTCGACACCCGCGGTGAGCTGTGGCTCAACGACGGCCGATACCGCGCCTATGGCCAGCGCCTGAACGTGCGCCGGGCACGCCTGTTGTTTGCCGGCCCCATCGATCAGCCGTACCTGGACATCGAAGCGATTCGCCAGACGGATGACGTGATCGCCGGTATTCGCCTGAGCGGCAGCGCCGAGCAGCCGACCACGCAGATCTTCTCCGAGCCGGCCATGAGTCAGGAGCAGGCGTTGTCCTATCTGGTGCTGGGGCGTCCGCTGAGCACCAACGGCGAAGACAACAACATGCTCGCGCAAGCGGCATTGGGGCTGGGCCTGATGGGCAGTTCCGGAGTGACCAGCGGTCTGGCCAAGGACCTGGGGATTCAGGACTTCCAGCTCGACACCCAGGGCAGCGGCAACACCACCAGCGTGGTCGCCAGCGGCAACATTTCCGAGAAGCTCAGCTTGCGTTATGGCGTCGGCGTGTTTGAACCGGCCAACACCATCGCGCTGCGTTACAAGCTGAGCAAGAAGGTGTATGTCGAAGCGGCCAGTGGCGTGGCGAGTTCGCTGGATATCTTCTACAAGCGCGATTTCTAGGTCGCGCCATCAATAGCCGGACCGCACCGCCGCGATCCGGCTTTTCCTGAATGAATTAGACTCATCGCAGTTCAAGCGCTGCGCGGTTGGCGGCTGCCCGAAGAGAACAGGGGCGCATATGGTCCGCTTGAGTATGGTCTTGCTCGGTCACGACTTTGTCCGCAAGCGCTGGTCTGCGCTGGCGCTGACCGGCATTGTCTGGGGGGCGGCCGGGGTCGCCATCTTCATCGATGCGCTGGACGGCGTGCTGTATTTTCCGCTGCATGTCTTCGGCTATCTGTTAGTGCTCGAAGCCCTGATCATTCTGCTGGTGCCGGCACCGCAAACCGGGACGGCGGCGGCGCTGCGCAAGGTGCGGGGGCTGGCGTTCCTGGTGCTCGGGCTGCTGATCGTCGACCGGCAACATGCCGCCAGCCTGATTCTGGCGGTGCTGTTTGGTGTGGCGTTTCTGCTCGACGGCGGCTTTCGGCTGGCGGCGGCGGTGGTGGTGCGCTTTGTCGGTTGGCAGGTGTCGCTGCTGACCGGGCTTTTCGAAATCGGCTTCGGCCTGTTCATCCTTGAACCGTACCCGACGCTGTACAAGGGCACGGTGCCGTTCTGCATTGGCATGAGCATTTTCCTCTCCGGTTGTGCCTTGTTGCAGCAGGCCGTGCGCTTCAAAAAACAGCCATCGCCCGCAAACCCTTCCCCGGTCAGTGGGCCGGCAGCTGACACCGCGCTGGTGATCCATGTCTGGACACCCAGCGGCACCGTTGATGACACCCTGGTGCGCAACCGCCTGCTCAACCGCTATATCGCGGCGGTCGACATCAACGGCGTGATCTCCGCCGGCCATGCGGCGCTGGAATGCGGCCCGGACATTTACATCAGCCATTACCCGCTGGACGACATTGACCGGTCGGCCGGGGATTTCGTGCGCTTGCTGCGGGCGACGCCGAACAACGATGTCCCAGGGCGGTTTCTGCCGGATTATGCCGGTGAGGTCGCGGACTGGTGTCCGTCTTCGGTCCAGGTCAGTTTTGCCCACTACGACGCCCGGCGGTTGCAGGCGTTCTGGGCGGAGTATCGGCAGAACAACACCTACAACCTCACCAGCCGCAATTGTTCGAGTGCTGTCGCCCATAGCCTCGAAGCAGCGCTTGAAGGGGCGATGAATTACGGGCATTCGAGCATGCGCGATTTCGCCCGAGTGATCTTCAGCCCCGAGTTCTGGGTCGCGGCGCAGGTGCGCAAGCGTGCCGAGGCGATGGCCTGGACACCCGGTCTGGTGCTCGACTACGCGCGGGCGTTGCATGCGGCCATCGAGCCAGCGCCGCCGGGCTGGCACAGCATCTATGCGGTGATCAAACGCGCCTGTGGCTATGCGCTGACTGCGTTGCGCGGGCGTGAGGTGCATCCTGTTCAGCCGCCATCTGCGCATCCTTCCGACGAATCCTGACCGACGTTACACCGAGTCGCTGCCTTCGCGAGCAGGCTCGCTCCCACAGGTTTTGGGTCCTTGCCAATATTGTTCGGCTGACGCATGACCCTGTGGGAGCGAGCCTGCTCGCGAAAGCGTCAGTGCGGGCAACATAAAAACCCAGTCCACTGGTCAACTAATTACAAAGCAACCTAACTATTACGTTGACATTCGCTGCCTAGGCAGTAACATCTCGACATACATTCACTGCCTAGGCAGTTATTAGGTGAGTACATGAAGCATTTCACCCCGGACGAATTCAAACACTGCCATCTCGGCCTGTTGCTGGGCCGTGCCGCGCTGCTCAAGGACCGGATCATCGACACCCACATGGAACCCCACGGCATTACCGCCGCGCAGTTCAAGGTGTTGATCATCATGGCCCAGTTCGGCGTCGACACCCCGGCCGAGCTGTGCCGGCACTTGTCGCTGGACAGCGGTTCGATGACGCGCATGCTCGATCGTCTGGAGCAGAAAGGTTTCCTGGCTCGCCAACGCAGCGAAGGCGATCGCCGCCAGGTCCAGCTCAAGCTCACCGAGCAGGGCCAGCAACTGGCCGATCGCCTGCCGCACATCGGCGCCGATGCAATGAATGAACTGGCGGGCGCCGTCACTACGGACGAGTTGAAGACCCTGGAATACATCCTCAAGAAAATCCTGCTGGCAGCCGGTGACCCGATCACTATCCAGCGGTTAGGTGAACACAATGAGCGGTAAAACCTTGCGCAGCAGCCTGACCCTGGTGCTGTCGGCGATGATCCTCGCCGGCTGCGCCAACTACAGTGGCCTCAATACTCAAGGCCAAAGCCTTGATGCGAAAAGCCTCAACGCCCGTCAGTCCCTCAGCGGCGTGACCCTGTCGCCGGCCGCGTGGCCGAAAAGCGACTGGTGGACCAGCCTTGGCGATCCGCAGCTCGACGGCCTGATTCGCGAAGCCCTGCACGACAGCCCGGACATGCAGATCGCCGAAGCCCGCGCCCATCAAGCCAGCGCCGCCGCGTACGCCGCCGATGCCGAACGTTATCCGACCCTCGACGCCAGCGCCGGCATCAGCCGTTCGCGCCTGGCCAAGGATCAGGACCCGCGGGGGCAGGGCGATGCCTACGCCACCGTGCGTAACGTCAGCGCCGGTTTCAATTACAACTTCGACCTGTGGGGCGGCCAGCGTGATGCCTGGGAAGCCGCACTCGGTCAGGCCCGCGCCGCCGAAGTCGACCGCCAGGCTGCACAGTTGACCCTCGCCGCCGACGTGGCCCGGGCCTACAGCGATCTGGGGCAGGCGCACATCGTTTACGACCTGGCCAACGAAGACCTCAAGCGCACCAAGCAGATGCTTGATCTGAGCCAGCGCCGCTTGAGTGCCGGGATCGACAGTCAATACCAGTTCCAGCAGACCCAAAGCCTTGAGGCCAGCTCCGAAGCCAGTCTGATCGATGCGGAAAAACGCTTGAACAGCGCCAGGATCGCCCTGGCCGTGCTGCTCGGCAAAGGCCCGGATCGCGGCAACGAAATCGCCCGGCCGAAAGTCCTGCAAGCCAGCGCCGTGGCGGTGCCGTCGGTATTGCCGGCGGAACTGCTCGGTCGGCGTCCGGATCTGGTCGCTGCGCGCTGGCGCGTGGAAGCGGCGAGCAAGGACATCGACTCGGCGAAAACCCGCTTCTATCCCAACCTGAACCTTACGGCGTCCGCCGGTGCCGAATCCTTGTTGGGTGACGCGATGTTCGGGTCGGCCAGCCGTTTCTTCAGCATCGCCCCGACCATCTCGGTGCCGATCTTCGATGGCGGGCGCCTGCGCGCCAACCTCGATGCGCGCGACGCCGATTACGACCTGGCCGTGGCGCAATACAACAAAAACCTGGTGAAGGCACTGGGCGATGTCAGCGACACGATCAACCAGCTGCGCGATATCGGCCGGCAGATCGGCGCACAGCAACACGCCACCGACATTGCTCAGGATTCTTACAACACCGTCGTCCAGCGTTACGGTTCCGGCATCGGCAACTACCTGGACGTGCTCAGCATCGAGCAGCAATTGCTGCAGGCCCAGCGTCAGCTGGCCAACCTCAATGCCGAGCAGATCGACCTGTCGATTCAACTGATGCAAGCGCTGGGCGGCGGCTTCCAGGGTGAAACCCTGACCGCAGCCAACGCCACCCCAGCCACGCCGCACAACTAATTCAGGTATTTGTCATGGCCACTGCCGAAAACACTCAAACCCAAGCCAACACCCCGGACACCGGCAATCCGCGCAAGCGCAAAGTGATGCTGCTGGTGCTGGTCGTCGTGGTCCTGCTCGCCGGTGCCGGCGTCTGGGCGTATCACGAATTCATCGGGCGCTTCAACGAGAGCACCGACGACGCCTACGTCAACGGCAACGTGGTGGAAATCACCCCGTTGGTCACCGGCACCGTGGTCAGCATTGGCGCTGACGATGGTGATCTGGTTCACGAAGGTCAGGTGCTGATCAACTTCGACCCGAACGATGCCGAAGTCGGCCTGCAAAGCGCCCAGGCGAAACTGGCGCGCACCGTGCGTCAAGTGCGCGGCCTGTACAGCAACGTTGACGGCATGAAAGCCCAGGTCAATGCGCAACAGGCGGAAGTGCAGAAAGCCCAAGACAACTACAACCGCCGGAAAAACCTCGCCGCTGGCGGGGCGATTTCCCAGGAAGAACTGTCCCACGCTCGCGACGACCTGACCTCGGCGCAAAACGCCCTGGCCAACGCCAAACAGCAACTGAAAACCACCAGTGCACTGGTCGATGACACCGTGGTCTCGTCGCACCCGGACGTGATGCAGGCCGCCGCTGAATTGCGCCAGGCCTACCTGACCAATGCGCGCAGCACGCTGATCGCGCCGGTCACCGGTTACGTCGCCAAGCGCACCGTGCAACTCGGTCAGCGAGTACAGCCGGGTACCGCGCTGATGGCGGTGATCCCGCTGGATCAGTTGTGGATCGACGCCAACTTCAAGGAAACCCAGCTGCGTGACATGCGCATCGGCCAACCGGTGGACATCGAGGCCGACATCTACGGCAGCAGCGTGAAGTACAGCGGCACCGTCGACAGCCTCGGCGCCGGTACCGGCAGCGCGTTTGCCTTGCTGCCTGCGCAGAACGCCACCGGTAACTGGATCAAGATCGTGCAGCGTGTGCCGGTGCGGATTCACGTCAACGCCGAAGAATTGGCCAAGCACCCGCTGCGGGTCGGTCTGTCGACCAACGTCGAGGTCAATCTGCACGACCAGAGCGGTCCGGTCCTGGCCCAGCAACCGCCGCAAAAGGCTTCGTTCAGCACCAACGTCTATGACCAGCAACTGGCCGAAGCCGACGCGATGATTGCGCAGCTGATCCACGACAACAGCGCTGCGGTGAGCAAGACCGCGCAACGCTGATCCGCACCCTGTGGTAGCGAGCCCCTGTGGCGAGGGGATTTATCCCCGATGGGGCGCGAAGCGGCCCCTCTTTTGATTCAGAAAAGCCGGGCCTGCTGCGCAGTCCATCGGGGATAAATCCCCTCGCCACAGACGCAGCGTCAACTTGGCTTCATAGGATTCACAATGAGCAATAATGCCTCTTTCACGCCGCCCAGCCTGTTGCTCAGCACCATCGGCCTGTCGCTGGCGACTTTCATGCAAGTGCTCGACACCACCATCGCCAACGTGGCGCTGCCGACGATTTCCGGCAACCTGGGGGTGAGTTCGGAGCAGGGCACCTGGGTGATCACCTCGTTTGCCGTGAGCAACGCGATTGCGCTGCCGCTGACCGGTTGGCTCAGTCGCCGTTTCGGTGAGGTGAAGCTGTTTCTCTGGGCGACCATTCTGTTCGTGCTGGCCTCGTTTCTCTGCGGTATCTCCACCTCGATGCCCGAATTGATCGGCTTCCGCGTGCTGCAAGGCTTGGTTGCCGGGCCGCTGTACCCGATGACGCAAACCCTGTTGATCGCGGTTTATCCCCCCGCGAGGCGCGGCATGGCCCTGGCGTTACTGGCGATGGTCACGGTGGTGGCGCCGATTGCCGGGCCGATTCTCGGTGGCTGGATTACTGACAGCTACAGCTGGCCGTGGATCTTCTTCATCAACGTGCCGATCGGCATCTTTGCGGTGATGGTGGTGCGCTCGCAACTGGCCAAGCGGCCGGTGGAAACCAGTCGCCAACCGATGGATTACGTCGGTCTGATCTCGCTGATCATCGGCGTCGGCGCGTTGCAGGTGATCCTCGACAAGGGCAACGACCTCGATTGGTTCGAATCGAACTTCATCATCATCGGCGCGGCGATTTCGGTGATCGCGCTGGCGGTGTTCGTGATCTGGGAAATGACCGATCAGCACCCGGTGGTCAACTTGCGGCTGTTTGCCTACCGCAACTTCCGTATCGGCACGCTGGTGCTGGTGCTGGGTTACGCCGGGTTCTTCGGTATCAACCTGATCCTGCCGCAATGGCTGCAAACCCAGATGGGCTACACCGCGACCTGGGCCGGTCTGGCCGTGGCGCCGATTGGCATCCTGCCGGTGCTGCTGTCGCCGTTTGTCGGCAAGTACGCGAACAAGTTCGACCTGCGGCTGCTGGCCGGGCTGGCGTTCCTGGCGATTGGCCTGAGCTGCTTCATGCGCGCCGGGTTCACCAACGAAGTGGACTTCCAGCACATCGCTCTGGTGCAGCTGTTCATGGGTATCGGTGTGGCACTGTTCTTCATGCCGACTTTGAGCATTCTGATGTCGGACTTGCCGCCAAGCCAGATTGCCGATGGCGCAGGTCTGGCGACCTTCCTGCGGACCCTGGGCGGCAGCTTCGCCGCGTCGCTGACCACCTGGATCTGGATTCGCCGCGCCAACCAGCATCATGCGTACATGAGCGAAAGCATCAGCACCTATGAACCGGCGACCCGCGAGACCTTGAATCATTTAGGCGGCGCGAGCCAATCGGCTTACGCACAGATGGATCAGATCCTGAGCAGCCAGGCGTATATGCTCTCCACCGTGGATTACTTCACGCTGCTTGGGTGGGGGTTCATGGGGTTGATTCTGATTGTGTGGCTGGCGAAACCGCCGTTTGCGGCCAAGGCCGGCCCGGCTGCCAGCGGTCACTGAGTAAAACGCGGTCAAACTGTAGGAGTGAGCCTGCTCGCGATATCGGTATCACATTCAACATCTTCGTTGACTGATACACCGCTATCGCGAGCAGGCTCACTCCTACAGTGGTTTGTGTTTGGCTTTAGATTGCGGGGGCGGGCAGCGCTGGCGGCGGGGCGAAGTCGAACGGTGCCAACGCAAACCCGTTCTCATCCACCTGCAACGCCCACCCTTGACGATCCCAATCCCCCAGCACAATCCGCTTAGCCGCCTGCTCGCCGAGCTGCAGCTTGTGGATCGCCGGACGATGGGTGTGGCCGTGAATCAGGGTTTTCACCCCGTATTCCTGCATGATTCGCGGAATCTCCTCAGGCGTGACATCGACAATGTCATTGGCTTTCATCCGCACCTGGGCGCGGCTCTCGCTGCGCAACTTGCGCGCCAGTTTGTGCCGGGTGCTTAAAGGCAGGTTCCGCAAGATAAACAGGGTGATCGGGTTACGCAGGTAGCGACGCAGCTTCATATAGCCGACGTCGCGGGTGCACAGGCTGTCGCCGTGCATCAACAGCACCGGCTCGCCGTAAAACTGCACGACACTCGGATCTTTCAACAGCGTACAGCCGGCTTCCTTGCAGAAGGCCTTGCCGAGCAGGAAGTCGCGATTGCCATGCATCAGAAAAATCGCCGTGCCGCTGTCGCTCAAATCGCGCAGGGCCTGGCAGATGGAATGCTGGAAGGGCGTCATGGCATCGTCGCCAATCCACGCCTCGAAGAAGTCGCCAAGGATGTACAACGCACTCGCCGAGCGGGCGCGTCCGGCGAGCAAATCCAGAAACGCCCGGGTAATGTCCGGGCGCTCCTCTTCCAGATGCAAGTCTGAAATCAGCAATATCACGCTTCGATGATCTCGGCTTTCTCGATGATCACGTCGTCTTTTGGCACGTCCTGGTGACCGGCCTTGGAGGTGGTGGCAACACCTTCGATCTTGTCGACAACGTCGGTACCGGCAACGACTTTACCGAACACTGCGTAGCCCCAGCCCTGAGCGGTCTTGGCGGTGTGGTTGAGGAAGCTGTTGTTGGTGGCGTTGATGAAGAACTGCGCCGAGGCCGAATGCGGGTCCATGGTGCGGGCCATGGCCAGGGTGTACTTCTCGTTTTTCAGGCCGTTGTCGGCTTCGTTCTGGATGCTTGGGCGCTTGTCTTTCTTTTCCTGCATGCCCGGCTCGAAACCGCCGCCCTGAATCATGAAACCCTTGATCACGCGGTGGAATACCACGTTCTCGTAGTGACCGCTTTTAACGTATTCGAGGAAGTTGGCAACGGTGACCGGCGCTTTTTCAGCATCCAGTTCGATGACGATGTCGCCATGGTTGGTGGTCAGTTTGACTTGAGTCATGATCGGTGCTCTTTTTCAATGAAGCGTTTTATAAGGAATTCGTGGTTTTCGGACACTGCGTCCCGAAACCGGTTCAGCCTGCTTCGGCCAAGGTGCGCAGTTTAGCGTGACAGGCGCGAATTTCGAGGCTGTTTTTCACATCCCGGCGATTAAATGCACTCCTTTATAGGCCGTGCTCTGTCAGCCCCTTGACAGCATCGGCTATGATAGCGGCTTTGTTTTGTCTGGCCCCCTTTGCGGCCGCGCACATGTAAGTCAAGGATCCTATGAGCAAGCCCACTGTCGACCCTACCTCGAATGCCAAGTCCGGCCCTGCCGTGCCGGTCAATTTCCTGCGGCCGATCATCCAGGCAGACCTGGACTCGGGCAAGCACACCCAGATCGTCACCCGTTTCCCGCCTGAGCCCAACGGCTACCTGCACATCGGCCACGCCAAGTCGATCTGCGTGAACTTCGGCCTGGCCCAAGAGTTCGGCGGCGTCACGCACCTGCGTTTCGACGACACCAACCCGGCCAAGGAAGACCAGGAATACATCGACGCGATCAAAAGCGACGTCAAATGGCTGGGCTTCGAGTGGTCCGGCGAAGTGCGCTACGCCTCGCAGTATTTCGACCAGTTGCACGACTGGGCGGTGGAGCTGATCAAGGCCGGCAAGGCCTACGTCGACGACCTGACCCCTGAACAGGCCAAGGAATACCGCGGCAGCCTGACCGAGCCGGGCAAGAACAGCCCGTTCCGCGACCGTTCGGTGGAAGAGAACCTCGACTGGTTTGCCCGCATGCGTGCCGGCGAGTTCCCGGACGGCGCCCGTGTGCTGCGCGCGAAGATCGACATGGCTTCGCCGAACATGAACCTGCGCGACCCGATCATGTACCGCATCCGCCACGCCCATCACCACCAGACCGGTGACAAGTGGTGCATCTACCCGAACTACGACTTCACCCACGGTCAGTCGGACGCCATCGAAGGCATCACCCACTCGATCTGCACCCTGGAGTTCGAAAGCCATCGTCCGCTGTACGAATGGTTCCTGGAGAACCTGCCGGTGCCGGCCAACCCGCGCCAGTACGAGTTCAGCCGCCTGAACCTGAACTACACCATCACCAGCAAGCGCAAGCTCAAGCAACTGGTCGATGAAAAGCACGTCAATGGCTGGGACGATCCGCGCATGTCGACGCTGTCGGGCTTCCGCCGCCGTGGCTACACGCCGGCGTCGATCCGCAACTTCTGCGACATGATCGGCACCAACCGTTCCGACGGCGTGGTCGACTTCGGCATGCTCGAGTTCAGCATCCGTCAGGACCTCGACGCGAACGCCCCGCGCGCCATGTGCGTGCTGCGTCCGTTGAAAGTCGTGATCACCAACTACCCGCAAGACCAGGTCGAGAACCTCGAACTGCCGCGCCATCCGCAGAAAGAAGAACTCGGCGTGCGCAAGCTGCCGTTCGCCCGTGAAATCTACATCGACCGCGATGACTTCATGGAAGAACCGCCAAAGGGCTACAAGCGCCTGGAGCCGAACGGCGAAGTGCGTCTGCGCGGCAGCTACGTGATCCGTGCCGACGAAGCGATCAAGGACGCCGATGGCAACATCGTCGAGCTGCGTTGCTCGTACGACCCGGACACCCTGGGCAAGAACCCTGAAGGCCGCAAGGTCAAAGGCGTGATCCACTGGGTGCCGGCCGCCGCCAGCATCGAGTGCGAAGTGCGTCTGTACGATCGCCTGTTCCGCTCTCCGAACCCGGAGAAGGCCGAAGACAGCGCCAGTTTCCTCGACAACATCAACCCTGACTCACTGCAAGTGCTGACCGGTTGTCGTGCAGAACCCTCGCTGGGCAATGCACAGCCGGAAGACCGTTTCCAGTTCGAGCGCGAAGGTTACTTCGTCGCGGATATCAAGGACTCGAAACCAGGTCAGCCGGTATTCAACCGTACCGTGACCCTGCGTGATTCGTGGGGCCAGTGATTTAGCGTCAAGGAAATTAACGTGCTGACGATCTACAACACGCTCACCAAGAGCAAAGAAGTCTTCAAGCCGCTGGATGGCAACAAGGTGCGCATGTACGTGTGCGGCATGACCGTGTACGACTACTGCCACCTCGGCCACGGCCGCAGCATGGTCGCGTTCGACCTGGTGACCCGCTGGTTGCGGTTCAGCGGCTACGACCTGACCTACGTGCGCAACATCACCGACATCGACGACAAGATCATCAACCGGGCCAACGAGAACGGTGAGTCGTTCGAAGCGCTGACCGAGCGCATGATCGCCGCGATGCACGAAGACGAAGCGCGCCTGAACATCAAGAAGCCGGACATGGAGCCGCGTGCCACGGATCACATTCCGGGCATGCACGCGATGATCCAGACCCTGATCGACAAGGGTTATGCCTATGCCCCGGGCAATGGCGACGTGTACTACCGCGTCGGCAAGTTCATGGGCTACGGCAAGTTGTCGCGCAAGAAGATCGAAGACCTGCGCATCGGTGCGCGGATCGAGGTCGACGAAGCGAAGGAAGATCCGCTGGACTTCGTGCTGTGGAAAGGCGTCAAGCCGGGCGAGCCGAGCTGGGAATCGCCGTGGGGCGCCGGGCGTCCGGGCTGGCACATCGAGTGCTCGGTGATGTCCACCTGCTGCCTCGGCGAGACCTTCGATATTCATGGCGGCGGCAGCGATCTCGAGTTCCCGCACCACGAAAACGAAATCGCCCAGAGCGAAGCGGCCACCGGCAAGACCTACGCCAACGCGTGGATGCATTGCGGCATGATCCGTATCAATGGCGAGAAGATGTCCAAGTCCTTGAACAACTTCTTCACCATTCGCGACGTGCTCGACAAGTACCACCCGGAAGTCGTGCGTTACCTGCTGGTGTCGAGCCACTACCGCAGCGCGATCAACTACTCGGAAGACAACCTCAAGGACGCCAAGGGCGCCCTCGAGCGTTTCTATCACGCGTTGAAAGGCCTGCCGAGCGTTGCGCCGGCTGGCGGCGAAGCCTTCGTCGAGCGTTTCACCACGGTGATGAACGACGACTTCGGCACGCCGGAAGCCTGCGCCGTGCTGTTCGAGATGGTCCGTGAGATCAACCGTCTGCGCGAGAGCGATCTCGACGCGGCGGCAGGTCTGGCGGCACGTCTGAAAGAACTGGCAAGCGTGCTGGGTGTGTTGCAGCTCGAAGCCGATGACTTCCTGCAGGCCGGCGCCGAAGGGCGTGTCGATGCCGCTGAGGTTGATGCGCTGATCGCTGCGCGTCTGGCAGCACGGGCCGGCAAGGACTGGGCCGAATCCGACCGCATCCGCGACCAGCTCACCGCCATGGGCGTGGTGCTGGAAGACGGCAAGGGCGGCACGACCTGGCGTCTGGCTGACTGATTGCTTGATCCGCTTAAAACAAAACCCGCCTTGTGCGGGTTTTGTTTTGTCTGGCGGTTGTCAGCTCAAGGCCCCGGTGCTGACGGCCACGATCAGGAAAATCCCCAGCACTGCGCGGTAGATGACGAACGGCCAGGTGGAGAACTTCTCCAGAAAACGCATCAGGCCCCAGATCGCGAAGAACGCCGAGAGGCTGGCGATCACCAGACCAAAAATCAGGTGGCCCCAAACCGCTGCCGGAAGGTCTGCATGGAACAACACCCACAACTCTTTCAGGCCGGCGAGGGCAATCGCCGGCAGTCCGAGCAGGAACGAAAACCGCGCCGCTTCTTCACGCTTGAAATTGAGAAACAACGCCGCCGTGAGCGTTGAGCCGGAGCGCGACACCCCGGGAATCAGCGCGCCAATTTGCGCAATGCCAACGATCAGCGCATCACGCAGACGCATTTCGTCCACGGTGCGCCGATGGCGACAGGTGAGTTCGGCAGCGGCCAGCAACACCGCCATGACCACGCAGGAAATCCCGATCACCATCAGGCCGCGCAGGGGCGAGTTGCAGGCATTGAGCGTCGAGGACAGCGCTATGCCGGCAATGCCGATCGGTAGGGTCGCCAGCAAGATGGCCACCGCGAGGATGAACCAGCGGTTGTTGAAATCCCGCTGGCGCACCGCATCGACACTGCCGCCGACCACTTGTCTGACGTCACGCCAGAAATAACTGACCACTGCCGCCAGTGCGGCCAACTGCATGGCGGCGGAAAACGCCGAGCCGGGATCCGGCCAGCCGAGCAGGGCCGGGACGATGCGCATGTGGGCGGTGGAGGAAACAGGCAGCAACTCGGTGATGCCCTGAATGATGCCGAGGATACCGATATGCAAGTAATCCAGAGAGGCAAAGCCGATATCAAGGCCGGTGGAACAGATGTTGGTCAAAGCACTTATCCTGTGAAAAGCAGGAGGAGGGAGGTGTCTGAATCAAAGGCAGGGCGAAAAGCTGAAACATTTCGTCACAGTCTGGTCGCTGCGGTCAATGGGGGCGGTTTGATAGTTGTGTGGTGTCTGGGCAAATGCCATCGCGGGCAGGCTCACTCCTACAGTGATCTGTCCCTGGCGCAAATCCCTTGTAGGAGTGAGCCTGCTCGCGATTGACTGCGCAGCCGTCAGCTTTGCGCCTGACGCAACCGCTTATAGAGGGTATTGCGGCTCACCCCCAACCGCCGCGCCAGGTGCGAAATATTCCCCCCGGCTGCCAGCAACTCGCGGTTCAGCGCTTCGGCGTCATTCAGATCAACCCCCAACGGTGGCGCGCTCTCAACCGGTTCCATCTCCAGATCGACAAAAAAATCGTCCGGCAAATGCTCCGGCCGTACCGGTTGCTCTTCGGCCATCGCCAGCGCCACCTGCATCACGCTGCTGACCTGACGCAGATTGCCCGGCCACGGATGCCGCTCGAACAGCTCCAGCACCTCTCGGCTCAACCCGGCCCATTGCGTCGGCTCGCGATGCTGTTCCCACAGGCGCTTGAACAACGCCTCCTTATCACTGCGCTCCCGGAGCGGCGGCAGCTCCAGCGTCAACCCTCCGATGCGGTAATACAAATCCTCGCGAAAGCGCCCCAATTGCACCTGCTCCCTGAGCGAGCGGTTCGTCGCCGAGATGATCCGCAGGTCCACCGGGAATAGCTCGCTGCTGCCCACCGGTTGCACGCAGCGCTCCTGCAACACCCGCAACAGCCGCGCCTGGGTTGGCAGCGGCATGTCGCCGATTTCGTCGAGGAACAGCGTGCCTTTGTCGGCCTTGCGGATCAGGCCGATGCTGCCTTTCTGGTTGGCGCCGGTGAACGCACCTTTTTCGTAGCCGAACAGTTCCGACTCCACCAGTTCGGCGGGGATCGCCGCGCAGTTGACGGCGATGAATGCCTGTTTGCTGCGCGAGCTGGCTTGATGCAAAGCTTTGACGAAGACTTCCTTGCCGACCCCGGTTTCGCCGTGGATCAGCAGCGGGATGTCTTTTTCCAGCAAACGTTCGGCCTGGCGCACGGCTTTTTCCACGCGGCTGTCGCCGAAGTGCAGGGTGTTGAGACTGATCCCCGCTGAAACGGCGGGTTTAGGCTCAGCAGTAAACACCCGCGCCTGAATCGGCGCCTGTTTCGGTCGCTTCAACAAGCATTGGAAGCGGTTGCGTCCCGAGGTCTGCAGGGCGAACGGCAAGCCGTCGGGCTGGTTCAGCAGCTCCAGCAGCGACACATTGAACAGGCTTTCGACGCTGACCCGCGACAGGCGCACGCCGAGCAGATTGTCCGCCCGCCGGTTGGCTGACAGCACCTGACCGCTCTCATCGAAAATCAATAATCCCGCCCACTGGCTGTCGAGGTTGTTCAACCCGGTGTTGAACGTGAGTTGAAAGTGCTGGCCGTGGAACAGGTTGAGGATCAGCCGGTTCTCCACGCTCTGGCTCATCATCTTGACCATGCCCAGGGTGTGCGAGGGCGGCAGGTAGCTGTCGCTGGACACATCGAGCACGGCGATGACCTTGCGCTCGGCGTCGAAAATCGGTGCGGCGGAACCGGTCATGAAGCGGTTGGCCTTGAGGAAGTGTTCATCGTGCTCGATGTGCACCGCTTGTTCGCAGGCCAGTGCGGTGCCGATCGCATTGGTGCCGCTCGAGCGCTCCCTCCAGCTCGCCCCGGCCCGAAACCCCCGGGCCAGGTTGGGCTCGATAAAGCGCTGGGTGCCCCAGGACGTCAGCACTTGGCCCTGATGGTCGGCGAGCATGATCAGGCAATTGGAATTGCTCAGGATGTTCTCGTAGTACGGCAGCACTTCCTGGTGGGTGGTTTGCACCAGCGAGTGATGACTGTCGAGCAACTGCGCGATGCCGGCGGCAGGCAGTTGATCGAAGGCCGGGGTGCTTTGGTGGTCGAGACCGAAGGCGCGGCAACGCTGCCAGGAGGTCTGGATGATTGCATCGTGGGACAGCGGCGGGGCAGGTGCGGCCATGGCAGTGGGCCTCTGATGCAGCATTCTTATTATTTTTATGCGATCCCCTGTAGGAGCTGCCGAAGGCTGCGATCTTTTGACTTTGACTTTAAAAAACAAGATCAAAAGATCGCAGCCTTCGGCAGCTCCTACTGGGAGCGTGAGCAATCCGTAGAGTGTTGTTCACTATTGTTCATTGTCAATCGCCCAACTGTTCAAATGTGTTCAGCAATGAACGCCCAATCCCCGCGTTTTCGGCACTTTCCGCCACAAATCAACCACTTGCCATTTCTGGCACGAATGTCGCTCTGCTGCACAGGTCGCTTGACTCCAATAATAAAAAGGCCGAGCCATGTCACTCACCCTGGAGCACGTCAGCCGCACCGTCGAGGGCCAGACCTGGATCGACGATGCCTGCCTGAAATTCGAACCCGGATCCTTCAACGTCCTGCTCGGCCGCACGTTGTCCGGCAAGACCAGCCTCATGCGTCTGATGGCCGGCCTGGACAAGCCCGACAGCGGCCGCATCCTGATGAACGGCGTCGACGTGACCCAGCGTCCGGTGCGCCTGCGCAACGTGTCGATGGTTTATCAGCAGTTCATCAATTACCCGACCATGACCGTGTTCGAGAACATCGCCTCGCCGTTGCGCCAGGCCGGTGTGTCGAAAGAGATCATCCACAGCAAGGTGCAGGAAACCGCACGGATGCTGCGCATCGAGAAGTTTCTGCAGCGTTATCCGCTGGAGCTTTCCGGCGGCCAGCAGCAGCGCACGGCGATGGCCCGCGCGCTGGTCAAGGATGCCGAGCTGATCCTGTTCGACGAGCCACTGGTCAACCTCGACTACAAGTTGCGCGAAGAACTGCGCCAGGAAATGCGCGAACTGTTCAAGTTGCGCCACACCATCGCGATCTACGCCACCACTGAACCTAACGAAGCGTTGGCGCTGGGCGGCACCACCACCATTCTTCACGAAGGCCGGGTGATTCAGAGCGGCCCGTCGACTTCGGTCTATCACCAGCCGCAAACGGTGCTGGCCGCCGAGCTGTTCTCCGAGCCGCCGATCAACCTGATGCCCGGGCGCATTGCCGGCAACGAAGTCAGCTTCGCCAATTTCGTGCACTTTCCATTGAACGTCGACCTGCGCCCGGTGGGTGAGGGCGAGTTCCGTTTTGGCGTGCGCCCCAGTCATATCTCGCTGGTGCCGAGCAACGATGACGATCTGGAGCTGGCGGTCACCGTCGAAGTGGCGGAGATCAGCGGTTCGGAAACCTTTCTGCACGTGCGCAACGAGCATTTCCTGCTGGTGCTGCACCTGCCGGGGGTTCACGAGTACGACGTCGATGCGCCGATCCGCATCTACATCCCGACTCATAAACTGTTCGTGTTCGATGCGCAGGGCCGTCTGGTGCAAGCACCGGGCCGGCGTGTCGCGAGGGTTGCCTGATGGCCGAAATCCGTTTGCAGCACCTCGCCCACAGCTATAGCAAGCATCCGAGCGGGCCTGAGGATTACGCGATCCGCGAGATGGATCACATCTGGGAACAGGGCGGCGCCTATGCGCTGCTCGGGCCTTCGGGCTGCGGCAAATCCACGTTGCTCAACATCATTTCCGGCCTGCTCAGCCCCTCGCAAGGGCACGTGTTGTTCGACGGCAAAGCGGTCAATGACCTGACGCCGGAGAAGCGCAACATCGCCCAGGTGTTCCAGTTCCCGGTGGTCTACGACACCATGACCGTGTTCGACAACCTCGCTTTCCCCCTGAGAAATCAGGGCATGGCCGAAGCGAAAGTGCACAGCAAGGTGCAGGAAATCGCCGAGGTCCTCGACCTGCAAAACCTGCTGAGCAAGAAGGCGCGCAACCTGACCGCCGACGAAAAACAGAAAGTCTCCATGGGCCGTGGCCTGGTGCGCGACGACGTTTCGGCGATCCTGTTCGACGAGCCGCTGACGGTGATCGACCCGCACCTGAAGTGGAAGCTGCGGCGCAAGCTCAAGCAGATTCACGAGCAGTTCAACATCACCATGGTCTACGTCACCCACGACCAACTGGAAGCCTCGACCTTCGCTGACAAGATCGCCGTGATGTACGGCGGCCAGATCGTGCAGTTCGGCACGCCCCGGGAATTGTTCGAGCGGCCGAGCCACACCTTTGTCGGCTACTTCATCGGCAGCCCCGGGATGAACCTGATCGAGGTGCGGCCGCAGCCGGGCGGGGTCGGTTTCGCCTCGACGCACCTGCCACTGTCCGACGCCCTGCAGCGGCATATCGAACACGGCCAGTGGAAAAATCTGAAGGTCGGCATCCGCCCGGAATTCATTCATGTGTGGGACGAGCCGTTTGACGAGGCGATGCAGGCCAAGGTCGTACACGTCGAAGACCTCGGCACCTACAAGATCCTCACCCTTGACCTCGATGGCGCGCCGCTGAAGGTGCGCCTGACGGAAGACAAACCGGTACCGCAGGGCACCGCGTACATCAGTTTTCCGGCGCAGTGGCTGATGGTTTATGCCGACGAATTCCTGCTGGAAGACACCGACTCTACCGAGGTGCAGCCATGAACAAGGTGCAGAACAACAAGGCCTGGTGGTTGGTATTGCCGGTGTTCCTGCTGGTGGCGTTCAGTGCGGTGATTCCGATGATGACCGTGGTCAACTATTCGGTGCAGGACATCTTCGACCAGTCCAGCCGCTACTTCGTCGGCGCTGACTGGTACAAGCAAGTGCTGCTCGATCCACGTCTGCACGACTCGTTGCTGCGGCAGTTCATCTACTCGGCGTGCGTGCTGCTGATCGAAATCCCGCTGGGCATTGCGGTCGCCCTGACCATGCCGACCAAGGGCCGCTGGTCGTCGGTGGTGCTGATCATCCTGGCGATTCCGCTGCTGATTCCGTGGAACGTGGTCGGCACCATCTGGCAGATTTTCGGTCGTGCCGACATCGGCTTGCTGGGTTCGAGCCTCAATGCCATGGGCATCAGCTACAACTATGCGGCCAACACCATGGACGCCTGGGTCACGGTGCTGGTGATGGACGTCTGGCACTGGACTTCGCTGGTGGCGTTGCTGTGTTTCTCCGGGCTGCGCGCGATTCCCGACGTGTATTACCAGGCGGCGCGCATCGACCGCGCCTCGGCCTGGGCGGTATTCCGCCACATTCAGTTGCCGAAGCTGAAAAGCGTGCTGCTGATCGCGGTGATGCTGCGCTTCATGGACAGTTTCATGATCTACACCGAGCCGTTCGTGCTCACCGGCGGCGGGCCGGGCAATGCCACGACCTTTTTGAGTCAGACGTTGACGCAGATGGCTGTAGGGCAATTCGACCTCGGTCCGGCAGCGGCGTTTTCGCTGGTGTACTTCCTGATCATCCTGTTGGTGTCCTGGCTGTTCTACACCGCCATGACGCACTCCGACGCCAACCGCTGAGGCCCGGCCATGAGCAAAAGAAAGCTTATTCCGTTGCTGATCTACATCCTGTTCCTGCTGGTGCCGATCTACTGGCTGCTGAACATGTCGTTCAAGAGCAACACCGAAATCCTCGGCGGCCTGACGCTGTTTCCGCAGGATTTTACTTGGCACAACTACAAGGTGATCTTCACCGATCCGAGCTGGTACACCGGTTATCTCAACTCGCTGTATTACGTGAGCCTGAACACGGTGATCTCGCTGAGTGTGGCGCTGCCGGCAGCCTATGCGTTTTCCCGCTATCGCTTTCTTGGCGACAAGCACCTGTTCTTCTGGCTGCTGACCAACCGCATGGCGCCACCGGCGGTGTTTTTGCTGCCGTTCTTTCAGCTGTATTCGTCGATCGGGCTGTTCGACACGCACATCGCCGTGGCACTGGCGCACTGTCTGTTCAACGTGCCGCTGGCGGTGTGGATTCTGGAAGGCTTCATGTCCGGCGTGCCGAAGGAAATCGACGAAACTGCCTACATCGACGGCTACAGCTTCCCCAAGTTCTTCGTGAAGATTTTCATCCCGCTGATCGGCTCCGGGATCGGCGTCACGGCGTTTTTCTGCTTCATGTTTTCCTGGGTCGAATTGTTGCTGGCGCGCACGCTGACCTCGGTCAACGCCAAGCCGATCGCGGCGGTGATGACGCGCACGGTGTCGGCCTCGGGCATCGACTGGGGCGTGCTGGCGGCGGCGGGGGTGTTGACCATCCTGCCGGGCATGCTGGTGATCTGGTTTGTTCGCAACCATGTGGCCAAGGGCTTTGCCCTCGGTCGGGTCTGAGGAACGCATGATGGAATGGATGAGCTGGACCACCCCCACGGCGGGGTTCTTTATCGCCATCGGCCTGTTGCTGGTGGGCATGACCACCTGGGAATTGCGCTCGCCGAGCATCCTGCGGCGAGGGTTTCTGCCGATTGCCACCACCCGTGGCGATCGCTTGTTCATCGGTCTTCTCGGCAGCGCCTACCTGCATCTGCTGGTAATCGGCGTCACCGACTGGAGCATCTGGGTGGCGTCCGCGCTGTCTCTGGTGTGGCTGTTGGTTGTGATGCGCTGGGGCTAGTCGAGTCGCTCGGCAATTGTGCTCCGTAACTCAAACTGGAGGTCTCTATGTTCGACAAAAACAATAAGCTGCGACATAGCATTTCATTGGCAGCCATGCTGGCACTCAGCGGTTTGAGCGCATCTGCCTGGGCCGATGCCTACGAAGACGCTGCGAAAAAATGGATCGGCAGCGAATTCAAACCGTCGACCCTGACGGCGGATCAGCAGCTTGAAGAATTGAAGTGGTTCATCAAGGCCGCCGAGCCGTTTCGCGGCATGGAAATCAAAGTGGTTTCCGAGACCCTGACCACCCACGAATACGAGTCCAAGGTGCTGGCCAAGGCCTTCACCGAAATCACCGGGATCAAGCTCACCCACGACCTGTTGCAAGAAGGCGACGTGGTGGAAAAAATGCAGACCGTGATGCAGTCGGACAAAAACATCTATGACGGCTGGGTCAACGATTCGGACCTGATCGGTACACACTTTCGCTACGGCAAGACCGAATCGATCACCGATCTGATGGCCAACGAGGGCAAGAACTTCACCTCGCCGACCCTCGACATCAAGGACTTCATCGGCATCTCGTTCACCACCGCGCCGGACGGCAAGGTTTATCAGCTGCCCGACCAGCAGTTCGCCAACCTGTACTGGTTCCGTGCCGACTGGTTCGAGCGCGCCGACCTGAAAGCCAAGTTCAAGGAAAAGTACGGCTACGAACTCGGCGTGCCGGTGAACTGGTCGGCCTATGAAGACATCGCCAAATTCTTCAGCGAAGACGTCAAGGAAATCGACGGCAAGCGCGTCTACGGACACATGGACTACGGCAAGAAAGACCCGTCGCTGGGCTGGCGTTTCACCGATGCCTGGTTCTCCATGGCCGGTGGCGGCGACAAGGGCCTGCCCAACGGCTTGCCGGTGGACGAGTGGGGGATTCGCGTCGAGGACTGCCATCCGGTCGGCTCCAGCGTGACCCGCGGTGGTGACACCAACGGCCCGGCGGCAGTGTTTGCCACGCAGAAATACGTCGACTGGCTCAAGGCCTACGCGCCACCGGAAGCGGCGGGCATGACCTTCTCCGAGTCCGGCCCGGTGCCGTCGCAGGGCAACATCGCCCAGCAGATCTTCTGGTACACCGCGTTCACCGCCGACATGACCAAACCGGGCCTGCCGGTGGTCAACGCCGACGGCACGCCGAAATGGCGCATGGCGCCGTCGCCGCGCGGGCCGTATTGGGAAGAGGGCATGAAGCTCGGGTATCAGGACGTGGGGTCGTGGACGTTCATGAAATCCACGCCTGAGAAACAGAAACTGGCGGCGTGGCTTTACGCGCAGTTTGTGACCTCGAAAACCGTGTCGCTGAAGAAAACCATCGTCGGCCTGACGCCAATCCGCGAGTCGGACATCAACTCGCAGGCGATGACCGATCTGGCGCCGAAACTCGGTGGCCTGGTCGAGTTCTACCGCAGCCCGGCCCGCGTGCAATGGACCCCGACCGGGACCAACGTGCCGGACTATCCGCGTCTGGCGCAACTGTGGTGGAGCCATATCGCCGAAGCGGCCAGCGGCGAGAAGACTCCGCAGCAGGCGCTGGATGGCCTGGCCAAGGATCAGGACGCGATCATGACGCGTCTGGAACGCTCCAAGGCCCAGGCGGTGTGCGCACCGAAAATGAACCCGGAACGCGACGCGCAATACTGGTTCGACCAACCGGGTGCACCGAAACCGAAACTGGCCAACGAGAAACCGAAGGGCGAGACCGTGAGCTACAACGAACTGCTGAAATCGTGGGCGGATGCGCGTAAGTAAAAGCTGAAATGTGAGAGGCGAACGGCACCGTAAGGTGCCGTTTTCTTTTGTGCCTGACACACCGCAATCGCGAGCAGGCTCACTCCTACAGGTTTCAGCGGTGTTCACAAAACTCAAAAACCCCCCAATCCCTGTAGGAGCTGCCGCAGGCTGCGATCTTTTGATCCTGATCTTCAAAGGCCAAGGCAAAAGATCGCAGCCTGCGGCAGCTCCTACAGGACATCGCTCAATGCCAGTTTCATGCTTGAATTGCCTGCAAGCGATGGGGCCATGGGTGTCATCGCAGGAAAACCAAGGCGGAATACGGTCATGACGCCGGGCAAGCTTTTAACCTCCGCCACCCCCTGATGCAGGCTCATGATCGAGCGCACGATCGCCAATCCCAACCCTGTGCTGCCCTGCGAGCGCGAACGGGCGCTGTCGACGCGGTAGAAGCGGTCGAACAGGTGCGGCAGGTGTTGCGCCTCGATGCCGGCGCCAGGATTGCTCACCAGCAGTGACGCCTGTGTCGCGCCTTGTTCGATCAGCAAGGTGATGGTTTTACCGTTCGGGCAATGGCGCAGCGCGTTGGATAGCAGATTGGAAATCGCCCGCTGAATCATCAGTCGATCGCCCAACACCGATGCGCTACCAACAACGTTCAAGTGAATCTGCTTGTCCTGTGCCGACAACGAAAACATCTCCGCGACCTTCGCCGCTTCAACCTCCAGTGCCACCGACTCAAACGGCGCCAGCGCCGACGGATGACTGACCTGCGCGAGAAACAGCATGTCCGAGACAATCCGCGCCACGCGCTCCAGTTCCTCGGTGCAGGACACCAGCACGTCTTTGTATTCCTCGGTGGTGCGCTCGCGGGACAAGGTCACCTGCGCCTTGCCCATCAGGTTGTTGATCGGCGTGCGCAGTTCGTGCGCCAGGTCATCGGAGAACTGCGACAACTGCTGCACCCCGGCATCCAGCCGATGCAGCATGAAGTTGATGCCCTGGGCCAGTTCACTCAACTCCTGCGGCATGTTCACCACCGACAGCCGATGGTCCAGGTCCTGGGTCGAGACCATCGCCGCGACTTTGCGAAACTCGCGCATCGGCGCCAGTCCGCGCTGCACCGCGCCCCATGCCGTGAGGCCGATGAACACCAGCAGCAGCGGCAAGGCAATCAGCGTCGAGCGCAGATAAGCACTGAGCAGCGCCTGGTCATGCGCGTTGTCCATCGACAGCAGCACCGGCACGCTGTTGCCATCCTTGAGCCGAATCAGCTTCGACGCCGTGAGGAATTTCGCCCCTTCGGCATCGCTGCTGTCGCTGTAGGTCAACTCATCGGTGGCGGCGCGCACCGCCCGCATTTCCGCACGCGGATCCTTCAACCCGGAACCGGATTTGAGCAACGGAGAACGTTGATTCGCGCGGTCATAAATCGTCAGCGTCAGGTTGTCGTGGCCCATGACCTGATCGAGCAGAATGTGCGGCTTGCCACTGACTTCATTGGCATCGACGTACAGCGACAGGCTGTGCTCGACCTGCGCCATCTTCTTTCGCAGGCTGTCGCGCGACAGCGCATTGAGCTCATGGGTCAGGGCGAAATACGCGAGGATCGCCAGAAACACCACCAGCAAGGCGCCGAGCGTACTTACCGTCAGACCGAGGCGCAGCGACAAACTGGCCGGCTTCATTCCCGCGCCTCCAGCACGTAGCCGACACCGCGCAGGGTGTGGATCAGTTTGTGCTCGAACGGGTCGTCGATTTTTGCCCGTAGCCGACGGATCGAAACTTCGACCACGTTGGTGTCGCAGTCGAAATTCATGTCCCACACCAGCGAGATGATCTGCGTGCGGGTCAGCACCTCGCCGGACTGGCGCATCAGCAAGTGCAGCAGGGCGAATTCCTTGGTGGTCAGGTCGATACGCTGCGCGCCACGAAACGCTCGATGGCGGCCCGGGTCGAGTTCCAGATCGGCCACTTTCAGCACCTGCGGCAGCGGAATGTTTTCGCTGCGGCGCATCAGCGTGCGGACCCGCGCCAGCAGTTCGGGAAACTCGAAGGGCTTGACCAGATAATCGTCAGCGCCCAGATCCAGACCGCGAATCTTGTCCGCCAGGCGCCCGCGCGCGGTGAGCATCATCACCCGCGTTGAGTGGGTGCGGCGCAGTTGTTCCAGCACGCCCCAGCCGTCGAGTTCCGGCAGGTTCACGTCGAGAATGATCAGGTCATACACCTGCTGTTGCGCCAAGTGCAAACCGTCGGCGCCATTCACGGCGTGGTCAACGATATAACCACTTTCGGTCAAACCCTGATGCAAGTATTCGGCAGCTTTAAGCTCGTCCTCGACGACAAGGATTCGCATGATCTTTCACTCACTTTTATTTAATGGAGATTTAATTAAGGTGGTCGGGAACAGTTGTTGTTTTTGTAAGGGCTTCCGGACGGTTCAATAACTCGATGGAAGGCACGGTAAAGGCTGAAGTGGCTACAGGGTCAACCGCTGAAGCCTTTAAAACGGCCGTCTGCGACAGCCTGTCGCAGCAGGGGAACGACGATTTCCCTGTATCGCATTCAAGCAAGTGCTGTTCGGCAGATAACTAACACGTATTTGTTTCCATCTATTGCAACAAAGCCGTTTGCACTTCGCATCCTAGAGCAAAACAACTTTCGCCAACCGTGGATAACGGATTTGTAATGTTCCAGTCACCTTGTCGATAAGTTCAAAACCCTACCGTGGCGCAATCAATGATTCTTGATAAAAGGAAGTCCTCCATTGCCCGGTTTAATACAACTGACGGCGCGATCACGCCTGAACAAAACCGCCAGCGGCCTCTTGTTGTTGGCGTGCAGCAGCCCTGCCAGTGCCTCGACCCTGACCCTGGATCAGGCGCTGCAAAGCGCCTTCGCCGGCAACCCGGATCTCGCCGCCGCGCAGTGGGAAATCGGCATTGCCGAGGGTGATCGCCAGCAGGCCGGGCTGATCCCCAACCCCGAAGTCTCATGGGAGGCTGAAGACACCCGGCGCAACTCGCGCACCACCACGCTGATGCTCAGCCAGCCGATTGAACTGGGCGGCAAACGCGGCGCACGGATTGATGTTGCCAGCCGCGCGCAGGACGCCGCCGGCATCGAACTGGAGCGCAAGCGCAATGCCTTGCGCGCCGATGTGATTCAGGCATTCAACAGCGCGCAAACTGCGCAGCAACGTCTGCAGCTGTCGCGCCAGTCGCTGCAACTGGCCGAGCAAGGTTTGCGTGTGGCCCAAGGGCGCATCGAGGCCGGTAAATCGTCGCCGGTCGAAGGTACGCGGGCGCAAGTGCAGCTTTCTGAAGTGCGCCTGGAAGTGAGCCGCGCCGAGCGCGATCAGGCCAACGCGTATCAGCAGCTGGCGCAGGTCATGGGCGCACCGTTGCCGACCTCGACCAACGTGCAGGCTGCCACGCAAAACCTCGCCAGCGCGCCACCGCCCAGTCGGTTGCTCGAGCGCCTGAACGAGACTGCTGAACTTCGTCTGGCCACGCTGCAGATCGACCAGCGCGAAGCGTCGCTGGGCCTGGAAAAGTCCCAGCGCATTCCCGACCTGACCGTGAGCATCGGCAGCCAGTACAGCGAGACCGAGCGCGAGCGGGTCAACGTGGTCGGGCTGTCGATGCCGATTCCGCTGTTCAACCGCAATCAGGGCAACGTCCTCGCGGCTGCACGCAGAACCGATCAGGCGCGGGACCTGCGCAATGCCACCGAACTGCGTTTGCGCAGCGAAGTCCAGACCAGCCTCGAGCAATGGCAGACCGCCAACGGCGAAGTCAAAGCCTTCAACCAGACCATCCTGCCCGCCTCGCAAAGTGCGGTGGACAGCGCCACCCGCGGTTTCGAAATGGGCAAGTTCGGCTTCCTCGATGTGCTCGACGCCCAGCGCACCCTGATCGCCGCGCGCAGCCAATACATCCAGGCCGTCAGCGAGGCGACCGACGCCCGCGTGCGCCTCGAACGGATCTTCGGCGACCTCAGCGTCAGCCCTTGAATTTCACCTTTCAGACAACTGCGCGATGGCTTGGCGCAGAGGAGTTTCCATGGATAAAAAACTGATGGTGGTCGCGGTGGCGACCTTGGCGCTGGGCATTGGCATCGGCTCGATGTGGCAGGCCCACTCAAATATCGACGCCCACGCGGATGAGGCGTCCGAGCATGCGGATCACGCCGAAGAGGGCGCTGCGGCTGAAGGCGAACATGCTGAAGAAGGGCACATTGAACTGAGCGCCGAGCAGATCGCGGCGGCAGGCATTCAATTGGCCGAGGCGCGAGCGCAGAGCATCAGTCTCGGCCTGTCGTTCCCCGGCGAAGTGCGCTTCGACGAAGACCGTACCGCGCACGTGGTGCCGCGCGTGCCGGGGGTGGTCGAGTCGGTGGCGGTCAACCTCGGGCAACCGGTGAAAAAGGGACAGTTGCTGGCGGTGATCGCCAGTCAGCAGATCTCCGATCAGCGCAGCGAACAGGCGGCCGCGCAACGTCGCCTAGCGTTGGCGCGCACCACCTACGAGCGCGAGAAAAAACTGTGGCAGGACAAGATCTCCGCCGAGCAGGATTTCCTCCAGGCGAAGCAGGCGCTGGAAGAGGCGGAAATCGCCATGAACAACGCCCGGCAGAAAATCAGTGTGCTCAGCGGCAGCGTGGTCGCCACCGGTGGCAATCGCTACGAACTGCGTGCGCCGTTCGATGGTGTGGTGGTGGAAAAACACCTGACACCGGGGGAGGTGGTCGATGAAACCACGGCCGCGTTCACCCTTTCGGACTTGTCCCGGGTGTGGGTCACGTTCGGCGTCTCGCCCAAGGATCTGACCAGGGTGCAGGTGGGTAAACCGGTGACCGTCAGCGCGCCGGAATTGAACGCGCAAGTCACCGGCAGCGTGGCTTACGTCGGCAGTCTGCTCGGCGAACAAACCCGCACCGCGACCGTGCGCGTCACCTTGGAAAACCCGCAGGGCTCGTGGCGCCCCGGGCTGTTCGTCAGCGCACGGGTGGCGACCGACAGCCGCGAAGCGCAAGTCGCCGTGCCGGAAACCGCGATCCAGACCGTCGAGGACAAACCCACGGTGTTCGTGCGCACCGATGACGGCTTCAAGGCGCAGGCCGTCGAGCTGGGCAGCCGCGCAGCCGGCCACGTGGAAGTCACCCAAGGGCTGGAAGCGGGCGTGCAAGTCGCCAGCGCCGGCAGCTTTGTCCTCAAGTCGGAGCTGGGCAAAGCCTCAGCCGAGCACAGCCATTAATCCTGGAAGGTCCTCATGTTCGAACGCCTGATCCAGTTTGCCATCGAGCAGCGCATCATCGTCCTGCTCGCCGTTCTGCTCATGGCCGGTCTTGGTATAGCCAGTTATCAAAAACTGCCGATCGACGCCGTGCCCGACATCACCAACGTCCAGGTGCAGATCAACACCGGTGCCGCCGGGTTCTCGCCGCTGGAAACCGAGCAGCGCATCACCTTCCCGATTGAAACCGCGATGGCTGGTCTGCCGGCGCTGGAGCAGACCCGTTCGCTGTCGCGCTCCGGGCTGTCGCAAGTTACGGTGATCTTCAAGGACGGCACCGACCTGTTCTTCGCCCGGCAATTGGTCAACGAACGTTTGCAGATCGCCAAGGAGCAATTGCCCGAAGGCGCGGAAGCGGTGATGGGGCCGATTTCCACCGGTCTCGGTGAGATCTTTTTATGGACGGTGGAAGCGCAGGAGGGCGCGCTGAAGGATGACGGCACGCCTTACACACCGACCGATCTGAGGGTGATTCAGGACTGGATCATCAAGCCGCAATTGCGCAACGTCCCGGGCGTCGCCGAGATCAACACCATCGGCGGGTTTGCCAAGGAATATCAGATTGCGCCGGACCCAAAACGCCTCGCTGCGTACAAACTCACGCTCACCGATCTGATCACGGCGCTGGAGCGCAACAACGCCAACGTCGGCGCCGGTTACATCGAGCGCAGCGGCGAGCAGTTGCTGATCCGTGCGCCGGGGCAAGTGGCGAGCACCGAGGATATCGCCAACATCGTCATGGCCAATGTCGACGGCACGCCGATCCGGGTGAAGAACGTTGCCACCGTGGAAATCGGCCGCGAACTGCGCAGTGGCGCGGCCACTGAAAACGGCCGTGAAGTGGTGCTCGGCACGGTGTTCATGTTGATCGGCGAGAACAGCCGCACCGTGTCGCAAGCGGTCGCCAGCAAGCTCGAACAGATCAATAAATCGCTGCCGCAAGGCGTGATCGCCGTGCCGGTGTACGACCGCACGCACCTGGTCGACAAGGCCATCGCCACGGTGAAAAAGAATCTCGTCGAAGGCGCGATTCTGGTCATCGCGATTCTGTTCCTGTTCCTCGGCAACATCCGCGCCGCGCTGATTACCGCAATGGTGATTCCGCTGTCGATGCTGTTCACCTTTACTGGCATGTTCAGCAACAAGGTCAGCGCCAACCTGATGAGCCTCGGCGCGCTGGACTTCGGCATCATCGTCGACGGCGCGGTGGTGATCGTCGAAAACACCCTGCGCCGGTTGGCCCATGCGCAGCAGCATCACGGGCGTTTGCTGACCCGCGCCGAACGTTTCAGAGAAGTGTTCGCAGCGGCCAAAGAGGCGCGGCGACCGCTGATTTTTGGCCAGTTGATCATCATGGTGGTGTACCTGCCGATCTTCGCCCTGAGCGGCGTCGAAGGGAAAATGTTCCACCCGATGGCGTTCACTGTAGTGATTGCGTTGCTCGGTGCCATGTTGCTTTCGGTGACTTTTGTTCCAGCGGCGATTGCGCTGTTCGTGACTGGCAAGGTCAAGGAAGAAGAGGGCGCGGTGATGCGCGGCGCACGTCGCGTTTATGCACCGGCGCTGGCCTGGGTGATGTCGCATCGCGCTGTCGCCGTTGGTGCGGCATTGGCCGTGATTGTGCTCAGCGGCGTGCTCACCAGCCGCATGGGCAGCGAGTTTGTGCCGAGCCTCAGTGAAGGGGATTTTGCCCTGCAAGCGCTGCGCGTGCCGGGCACCAGCCTGACGCAGTCGGTGGACATGCAGCAGCGCCTGGAGACGTTGATTCTGGCGAAAGTGCCGGAAGTGGAACGCGTCTTTGCCCGCACCGGTACCGCCGAAATCGCCTCCGATCCGATGCCGCCGAACATCTCCGACAGCTACGTGATGCTCAAGCCCAAGGATCAGTGGCCAGACCCAGGCAAGTCTCGGGAAACCCTGATGGCCGAACTGCAAACCGCCGCCGCGACGCTGCCGGGCAGCAACTATGAACTGTCACAGCCGATCCAGCTGCGCTTCAACGAACTGATCTCCGGTGTGCGCAGCGATGTTGCGGTGAAGGTGTTCGGTGACGACATGGACGTGCTCAACGCTACGGCAGCGAAGATCGCGGCGGCGCTGCAGAAGGTCAACGGCGCGTCCGAGGTTAAGGTCGAACAAACCACCGGGTTGCCGGTGCTGACCATCAACATTGATCGCGATAAAGCGGCACGTTACGGGCTCAACGTCGGTGATGTGCAGGACACCATTGCGGTGGCGGTGGGCGGACGGCAGGCCGGAACGCTGTATGAGGGTGACCGGCGCTTTGACATGGTGGTGCGCTTGTCCGACGCCATGCGCAAGGACATCGAAGGCTTGTCGGCGCTGCTGATTCCGGTGCCGGCGCTGAGCGGCGCGGCGAATCAGATTGGTTTTATCGCGCTGAAGGACGTCGCCAGCCTCGATCTGGTGCTCGGGCCGAACCAGGTCAGCCGCGAGAATGGCAAACGTCTGGTGATCGTCAGCGCCAACGTGCGTGGGCGTGACATTGGTTCGTTTGTCAGCGAGGCCGGTGAGGTGATCGAGCGTGATGTGCAAGTCCCGGCCGGTTATTGGACCAGTTGGGGCGGCCAGTTTGAACAACTGCAATCGGCGGCCAAGCGTCTGCAGATTGTGGTGCCGGTGGCGTTGCTGTTGGTGTTCGGGTTGTTGTTCATGATGTTCAACAACCTGAAGGATGGCTTGCTGGTGTTTACCGGGATTCCGTTTGCCTTGACCGGCGGGGTGATGGCGCTGTGGCTGCGGGACATTCCGTTGTCGATTTCGGCGGGTGTCGGGTTTATCGCGTTGTCCGGGGTGGCGGTGTTGAACGGCTTGGTGATGATTGCGTTTATTCGTAATTTGCGCGAGGAGGGGCGTTCTTTATCCGATGCGATCAACGAAGGTGCGCTGACGCGTTTGCGGCCGGTGTTGATGACCGCGCTGGTGGCGTCGTTAGGCTTTATCCCGATGGCGCTGGCGACCGGCACGGGTGCAGAAGTGCAGCGCCCGCTGGCGACGGTGGTGATCGGCGGAATCTTGTCCTCGACCATTCTCACGCTGCTGATATTGCCGGCGCTTTACCAACTCGCCCATCGCCGGGATGAGGACTGCGTCCCTACCTGACTGTGAACACAACCCCTGTGGCGAGGGAGCTTGCTCCCGCTGGACTGCGCAGCAGGCCGCGCTTTTTCAAATGAAAAGCGAGGGCCGCTGCGCGCCCCAGCGGGAGCAAGCTCCCTCGCCACAGTTACTTTTCAGGCCTGCAGATTTTCCAGCGTGTTCACATTACGAATCTGTAATTCCCCCGCCACCGTCACGATAGGTTCACCTTGTTACCTTGATCCCGTCAGCTACTTAAACGAGGAATCAACGATGAAATTCGCCCCACTGAGCACCTTCGCAGCCGCCCTGATGCTGTCGTCCCTGGCCATGGCCGAAGGCGGCGGTGACCGCACCTTCGACCGGATGATGAGCGCCAACGACCGCGCCGTAGAGCTGTTCGTCGCCAAAGAACAGGCCCGCGACCCGGTGGTCGTCAATGAAAAGAAAGACGACAAGACCAAAGACCTGTAAGCCCGGCGCACTGGAACAAGCCCGTTGTCGTGTGCCGATGCCGGGCTTTTTAAGGAGGAGTAAACATGCAGTTGATCAAATGGATGACCTTCGCCGGTGTCATGGCGATGTCGGTGAATGCATTGGCCGAAGGCGGCGGTGACCGAACTTTCGAGCGCGCCTTCAGCGCCAATGCCAAAGCCATGGAGCAATACGCGGCGGCGCGTGGCAAAGCGGCGCCGGTGGTCAAGGAATTCGAGTACGGCATGAAGCTCGATGTGGTGAAGATCGTCAGCGTGGTGAAGCCGCAGCCAGGTTGCTCGGTGGTCCCGACTGCCATGACTTACGAGGATTCCAAAGGGCAGCTCAATACGCTCAAGTACAGCGTGGCGGGCGTGTGCCGTAACAGCGGTGGCTAGCCCGCCTGAATCGTCGCCCCCCTGTAGGAGCTGCCGAAGGCTGCGATCTTTTGATCTTGATCTTTAAAGTCAAAGCCAAAAGATCGCAGCCTTCGGCAGCTCCTACAGGGGCGTTTTTGCAAAATCACGATCTGTATTTAGATTCGGAATGTTTAAAGGTTGTGTGGGAAAAGCGGAACCTTCCCACAATGTTTTCAGGTTGTCCGTCGGACGTCCGCTCTCTAGCCTGTGTGGGTCGCTGCCAAATCAGCGATCGGGATTGGAACCCCGGGACCCAGAAAGCGCAAAAGTGGCTTTCATGACGTATGCTTGCGCACCTTCGTGGTGTGCACTCTGTTATGGCGGCTGTGCGCGGGAGACTTCAAGTCTGCCGGGTTTTCTGGTCCCCGGGTTCCAACCTGCGTACAGCTGCCACCCTTCGCGTGGAACCGAATGGGCCAGCTCCACCGCAAGACTGGAGATACACCATGAAAAAGCCAACCCCCAATCCCCCCGAAGCAACTGCGTTAACAGACGCTGACCCCGCATCCCCCTACATTTCAGTCGACACTCACAAACTCCACGAAGCCGCCGAGCGCGCCCTCGACTACTACCTCAACCCCGCACCGCCCATCATGGCCACGCCCTACACCGCCAACGCGCTGTTCCTGGTCAACCCCGACGCCGACACCGAATCCCTGCTGGCCAATGCCTGCGAGTCGCTGGCCTCGGCCACGGTGATGCTCGGCGACTTCGCCGCGTTGCTGGAGGGTACGCATCGCAAGACCCTGCTGGGGATTGCGCAGGTCGTCATGCTTGGTGAGCTGGCGGTGAACAAGGCGCTGGATAACGTCGAACCCACTGCATAAAAAATAGCTTCTGTAGGAGCTGCCGAAGGCTGCGATCTCTTGATCTTTAAAATCAAAGCCAAAAGATCGCAGCCTTCGGCAGCTCCTACAGGATTGTGTTTGAAGACGAAAAAAAGGCGCCCCGAAGGACGCCAAAAAATTCACCTCTGACCAAAGGAGCAAGGAGCTTCTAAAGGTGAATGGTATTGCTCGGGAAACTCAGAGAATCGCCAGCGGGTATTCGACGATCATCCGCACTTCATCCAGATCGGACTCAAAAGCCGTGGCGCGGGTGGTGGCCTGGCGCAAGCGCAGCGACAGGTCTTTCATCGAACCGCTTTGCACCACGTACTTGACTTCGATATCCCGCTCCCAGCGCTTTTGGTCGGTCAGCGGATTGCCCTCGGCATCGCGGCGCATGTACACGGCGTTGGCGTTGGAGTAATCGGCGTCGGTGCCGCGTGCGTAACGGGTCATGAATGACAGACCGGGCACGCCGTAAGTGCTCATGTCGAGGTCGTAGCGCACCATCCACGAACGTTCTTTCGGCGAGTTGAAGTCGCTGTACTGGATCGAGTTGTCGAGGAAGATCGAGTCGGACTGGCGCAGGTAGTCGAAGTCGTCGTTACCGTTGTTGCGCTGGTGGGAGAGGGCGACGGAGTGCGCGCCGAGTTTCACTCCGACGCGGCCGCTCCAGATGTTGTTGTCGAACTGGCCGAGCAGTTGTTTGCCTTCGTCGACCGCCTTGTAATAGTTCAGGCCGCCGAACAGCGACAGGTCGTCGGAGACGGGATAAGTCCACGCGGTACCGGCGTAATACTGATTCCACGCATCCTTGAGGCGACTGGAGTACAGGCTGAAACTGAGATTTTTGTTAAGCGCATAATCGCCGCCGCCGTAAGCGATCCATGGCGAATTGACTGGACCTGCATAAAAGGTCGCGAAGTTCTCGCGCATGTCGCTGGACACCGGCTGGCTCATCGCATGCAGACGCCCGCCCTGCACCGACAGACCCTCGATGCTGGTGTTGGTCGCCGTCACCCCGCGAAAGCTTTCCGGCAGCAGGCGCGAGTCACCGGCCGCCACCACCGGGTTGGCCGGGAACACATCCCCGACCCTGACCACGGTATCGAACGCCCGCACTTTGGCGGCGCCGCCAAACTTGGTGTATTCGTCCCGCGCCTGGCCGTCACTGTTGACCGGCAACACATCGAACGAACTGCGCCCGCCATTGCGCCCGTCACCGGTGTCGAGTTTCAAACCGATCATGGCAAACGCATCGACCCCGAACCCGACGGTGCCTTGGGTGAAACCGGATTCGAACTTGCTGATGACCGCATGCGCCCAGGCTTCGGAATAGCCGTTGCCGGTGGGGCTGGACTGGCCGTTGCGGTGATCACGATTGAAGTAGAAGTTACGGTTGAGCACCGTCAGGCTGCTGCCTTCGACAAAACCCTCGGGCTTGTCTTCTGCAAACACCATGGACGGCCCTGAGCCGACCACCACCGCAAAAGCGGCCATCGATATTTTTGTAGGGTTAACCATCAAACACTCCTTGGGTTCGGCAGAACGGGAACGTGCGTCGGCGTAAGTTTTATTGTTCGACGGGCAAAGGCCCGCCGGCATTGGTCGCCGGGTGACATCGTTGCAAGCTGCGGATAACGCCAAGGTGATGGGGGAATTACAATTTCGTCATGTGGATGGAGCGAAGGCCTTGAATATCAGGTCAGGGCTGCGAGTTGTTCGATAGTCTGCGGAAAACGCTCGACCAGACGGATCAGGGTCGTGGCCTGAGCATTGGGCGTTGCTCGTCCTTGCTCCCAGTTTTCCAGAGTTCGAGTGTTGGTGCGCAGGTACATGGCGAACACAGACCGCGATAGGTTGAGCTGTTGGCGGATGGCTACCACTTCCTCGGCAGTGATGGGTACCAGTTTCGGTAACTGAACCCTGTGTGTGCGCAACGTAATTTTGCCCTCGCGCTCTTCTGCCAGAGCTTCGAGGCCATCCATCAATTCGGAAAAAATGTCACGTTTCATAGTGGGATCTCGTGTTGATTTCTATATCCAGAGTTTGTTTGAAAAGTTTTCTCTGAGCAGGCGAGAGGTCGGTTTGCTCGTCTTTGCTATACACAGTGAACAGCCAGAATTGGTTGAAACCGGACCACCAGTAGTAAATCACCCGTAATCCGCTGCGCTTGCCCTTGCCTCGTCGTTGATCGCAGAAGCGAATCTTGCGCAGCCCACCTGTACCCTCGATCAGATCGCCCGCTTCGGGGTTTTTAAGCAACTCCAGTTGAAAGCTCCGAAATAGATCGTCGTCCAGATAATCGTTTCGGTATTTCTGAAACATACGTAACTCTACAAAAAGAGCATCCATGTTCTGTACGCTACCTACGTATAGTGTTGTCTCGATAATCGAATCGGTCAAGGCCTCTAGGCCGTCCTTTTCGTCCCTTTTTTAACGGTAGACAACGGTCGTAAAAAGACCTGTAGGACGAATCGACCAGCGTGGTAAGAACGTTCAATTGAGTAGCGAAGAAACTTCGCAATTGACGTGCCGGAACAATCCACAGCACTATCCGATCATGACTGCCCACCACCGAATGAACATGATGTGCTCCTCTATGACCGCTTCAGGCGGGCCATAAGGTCATACGTGTTTGTCATTTGCCGTGTACCCAAAGCCCCGCCAGAAATGGACGGGGCTTTTTCATTGCCCGTCCGTACATGGCTCATGGAGAGAGAAATGTTCGACATCAGAAGAGCCACCGCGAATGACGCCCAAACCGCATTCGACATACGACGCTTGGCGATCAGGCATCAATGCATCGGTGCTTACACCGAGCAGCAAATGCACGACTGGACCAAGGGCTCGGCTGAGGACGGTTACGACACGCTCATGGCAAAGCACTTCTATCTGGTCTGCACTGAGGGTGAACCTGTGGCAACTGGAATGCTTGATCTGGAGCAGCGTGAAATCGGCGCAATCTTCATCCGCCCGGATTTCATGCAGCGTGGGCTGGGCAAGCGTGTTCTGTTCTTTCTCGAAGATCTGGCGCGGGAGCTGGGGCTGGCAGAGGTGTGTCTGGACGCGACATTGAACGCTGTCGATTTTTACCGGCGCTGCGGTTACATCGGGGAGGGGAGTGCGGTTTATCTGTCGCCTTCAGGTTTGCAACTGGCCTGCGTGCCAATGGTGAAGAAACTGTGATGCCATTGTGGCGAGGGAGCTTGCTCCCGCTGGACTGCGTAGCAGTCCCCGCTTCTCAGCTGAACAGCGGGGCCGCTTCGCGTCCCAGCGGGAGCAAGCTCCCTCGCCACAGGTTATTTGTTGCTGCATAGAATCCGTAAAACAAAAACGGCACCCGAAGGTGCCGTTTCCGTTTCCAGCCAGTCGAGCAATCAGCCCGCCAGACCCGCCTGCTGAACCAGGGTCAGCAATGGCTGCGGGTACACACCCAGGAAGAACGCGACCAGAGCGATGGCCAGCAGCATCACGCCGCCTGCCTTCTGTTCCCAGTGCAGCTGGGCGTCGTGGCGACGCAGGTTTGGCTCGATCAGGTACAGGGTGACCATCACGCGCAGGTAGTAGAACACGCCGATGGCGCTGCCCAGTACCAGGGAGCCGACTAGCCACCATTGGTGCGACTCGACACCGGTAGCGATGATGTAGAACTTGCCGATGAAGCCCGCGGTCAGCGGGATACCGGCCAGGGACAGCATCATCACGGTGAGTACGGCGGTCAGGTACGGACGGCGCCAGAACAGGCCGCGGTACTCGTACAGGGCGTCGGCGTCGCGGCCGTTGTACGGCGAGGACATCAGGGTGATCACGCCGAACGCGCCGAGGCTGGTGATCACGTAGGTGACCAGGTAGACGCCGATGGCTTCCACCGCCAGACCCTTGCTCGCCACCAGGGCGATCAGCAGGTAGCCGAAGTGCGCGATGGACGAGTAACCGAGCAGACGCTTGAGGTTGCTCTGGGTCAGGGCCAGCAGGTTACCGAACAGGATCGAGGCGACGGCGATCACGCTCAGCACGTCGCTCAGTACGCCGCTGCTGGCAGCAGGGGAGATCTGGAACAGACGCACCATCACCGCAAACACCGCCACCTTCGAAGCCGTGGCGAGGAACGCGGCCACCGGTGCCGGAGCACCTTCGTATACGTCCGGCGTCCACAGGTGGAACGGTACCAGCGACAGCTTGAACGCCAGACCGATCAGCATCATGCCCAAGCCCAACTGCGCCAGCGAGCTAGGCAGGCCAGTCGCAGCCAGGGCCTGACCGATACCGACGAAACTCAGCGAACCCGAGTCGGCGTACAGCAGCGCCATACCGAACAGCAGGAACGCGGAACCGGCGGCCGACAGCACCATGTACTTGATGCCGGCTTCCAGCGAACGCTTGTTGAAGAAGGCGTAAGCCACCAGACCGTAGACCGGCACCGACAGCAGTTCCAGACCGATGAACAAACCGGCCAGGTGCTGCGCGCTGACCAGAACCAGGCCACCGGCGGCGGCCATCAGGATCAGCAGGTACAGTTCTTCACGGTTGCCCGGGTAACCCGAACCGCCATCGCCGAGGTAGGCGTGGGCGAGGGTGACACAGGCGAGGGTGGCGACCAGGATCAGCGCCATGTACAGGCAGGCGAAGGTGTCGATCTGCAGCAATGGGGTCACGGCCAGAGGCGCGACTTTCAGGGCTGGCAGGATCGACAGCAAGGCCAGGTTCAGACCGGCGACCGAGATCAGGAAGGTCTGCGAGTGGTTGCGGCGCCAGGCGATTGCCAGCATCACCACGATAATGGTGAGGCTGGTGATCAACAGTGGCGCAAGCGCAATAAAGTGTTGAATCGTGAATTCCATAGCGCTCTTACCGGGCCGAAGCGAGTTGAGTGAAGGCGGTGCCGAGCCACTGCTGCACGCCATGCATCGTGGCGGCGGAAGTGTCGAGGAACGGTTGCGGGTAGACGCCGAGGTAAATCAGCAGCACCGCAAGGCCCAGCACCATGATCAGTTCGCGACCGTCCATGCCGTGCAGGATCGAATCCGATTTGGACGGACCGAAGTAAGCACGGTGGATCATGATCAGCGAGTAGACCGAACCGAACACCAGACCGGAGGTGGCAATCGCGGTGATCCATGGCGCACTGGCGAAGGTGCCGATCAGGATCAGGAACTCGCCGACAAAGTTACCGGTGCCCGGCAGACCCAGAGAGGCGGCTGCGAAGAACAGGCTGATCGCCGGCAGGTAAGCGATACGCGACCACAGACCGCCCATCTCACGCATGTCACGAGTGTGCAGACGCTCGTACAACTGACCGCTGAGGATAAACAGTGCAGCGGCCGACAGACCGTGCGCCAGCATCTGGATCACTGCACCTTGCAGTGCCAGTTGGCTGCCGGAGTAGATACCGATCAGTACGAAGCCCATGTGGGAAACGGACGAGAAGGCGATCAGACGCTTGATGTCGGTTTGCGCGAAAGCGAGGAACGCACCGTAGAAGATCCCGATCAGACCGAGGGTCATGGCGATCGGCGCGAACTCGGCCGACGCATTCGGGAACAGCGGCAGGGCGAAACGCAGCAGGCCGTAGGCAGCGGTTTTCAGCAGGATACCGGCGAGGTCGACGGAACCGGCAGTCGGTGCCTGGGCGTGAGCGTCAGGCAACCAGGAGTGGAACGGTACGACGGGCAGCTTGACCGCGAAGGCGATGAAGAAGCCGAGCATCAGAATGTACTCGGTGGTCATCGACATCTTGGTTTTCAACAGGTCGGCGTAGTTGAAGGTAATCACGCCGGTGTTGTTGAAGTTGACCAGTACCAGACCGAGGATCGCCACCAGCATGATCAGGCCGGAAGCCTGAGTGAAGATGAAGAACTTGGTCGCGGCGTAGATCCGGGTTTTCTTGCCGTCCGAAGAACTGTGACCCCAGAGCGCGATGAGGAAGTACATCGGCACCAGCATCATTTCCCAGAAGAAGAAGAACATGAACAGGTCGAGGGCGAGGAACACGCCGACGACGCCGCCCAGGATCCACATCAGGTTCAGGTGGAAGAAGCCAACGTGACGTTGAATCTCTTTCCACGAGCACAGTACCGAGAGGATACCCAGCAGGCCGGTCAGCAGGATCATCAACAGCGACAGGCCGTCGAGGGCCAGGTGCACGTTGATGCCGAAGCGCTGGATCCAGACGTGCTTGAACTCAAGCGCCCAGGTCGGATCGGCGCCAGGCGCCGGAGCAAATGAATAGTCACCGTGGGCCCACAGCCAGAGGCCGAGGGCGAGTTCCAGGGTCATGGTCAACAGCGCAATCCAGCGGGGGAGGGTAGCGCCGAAGCGCTCACCCATCCAGCACAGCAGGCCGCCGATGAAGGGGATCAGGATTAGCCAAGGCAGAATCATGACGGGCTCGTTTCCTTTCGCAAATTCGCAAGGTTCATATCAGACCGCTACCAGCACGATGGCGCCGATTACCAGCACGGCACCAGCAGCCATCGAGGCGGCATACCAACGCAGTTGACCGGTCTCGGTACGGCTCAGGGCGGTGTGACCCCCCTTGGCCATACGCGGGATCAGACCGATGGTCTGGTCGAGCGGGTCTCTGCGCAGTACATGGCTGATCGCAAGGTACGGCTTGACGAACAGTTTGTCGTAGATCCAGTCGAAGCCCCAGGCAGCGAACCACCAGGCCGAAAGGAAACGGCCGATGCCGCTGTTGGCGATTGCCGTCACGAAGCGACGCTTGCCAAGGAACAGCAGGGCCGCCAGCAGGATACCGGCCAGGGCGATGGCGCCCGAAGCGATTTCCAGACTGTGCTTGGCTTCGCCACCGGCATGCCCGACGCTTTCCGGCAGGACGCCGTGCAGCGGTGGAACGATCATCGCGCCGATGAAGGTCGACAGCACGATCAGCACCGACAGTGGCAGCCAGTGAGCGATGCCGTGACCGGCGTGGGCTTCGGTCTTGGCTTCACCGTGGAACGTGATGAAGATCAGGCGGAAGGTGTACAGCGAAGTCATGAACGCGCCGACCAGACCTGCGTAGAGCAGACCATGGTTGCCGCTGGCGAACGCTTCCCAAAGGATTTCGTCCTTGGAGTAGAAGCCTGCGGTCACCAGTGGCAGAGCGGCCAGGGCGGCACCACCGACGATGAAGCTGGCGTAGGCCAGTGGCAGTTTTTTCCACAGACCGCCCATCTTGAAGATGTTCTGCTCGTGGTGGCAGGCAACGATCACCGCACCGGAAGCAAGGAACAGCAGAGCCTTGAAGAAGGCGTGGGTCATCAGGTGGAAAATCGCGCCATCCCAGGCACCAACGCCCAGCGCCAGGAACATGTAGCCGATCTGGCTCATGGTCGAGTAGGCGAGGATACGTTTGATGTCGGTTTGTACCAGCGCGGCGAAACCGGCCAGTACCAGAGTCACACCACCGACGATGCCGACCAGGTGCAGGATTTCCGGCGCCAGGGTGAACAGACCGTGGGTACGGGCGATCAGGTAGACGCCAGCGGTCACCATGGTTGCAGCGTGGATCAGTGCCGACACCGGGGTCGGACCGGCCATCGCGTCCGCGAGCCAGGTTTGCAGTGGCAGTTGCGCCGATTTACCGACCGCACCACCCAGCAGCATCAGGGTCGCCAGGGTGATCCAGAAGTCGCCGACCTGGAATTTCTGCGGTGCCAGCACCAGCAGTTCCTGGATGTTCAACGTGCCCACTTGCTGGAACAGGATGAACAGGCCGATGGCCATGAACACGTCGCCGATCCGGGTCACGATGAAGGCCTTGAGTGCGGCGTTACCGTTGTTGCGGTTGCTGTAGTAGAAACCGATCAACAGGTACGAGCACAGGCCTACACCTTCCCAGCCGAAGTACAGGAACAACAGGTTATCGCCCAGGACCAGGAACAGCATGCTGGCGATAAACAGGTTGGTGTACGAGAAGAAGCGCGAGTAGCCCGCTTCACCGCGCATGTACCAGGAGGCGAACAGGTGGATCAGGAAACCCACACCCACCACCACGCCAAGCATGGTGATCGACAGGCCGTCGACGTAGAGGGCGAAGTCAGGCTTGAAGCCTTCGACCGCCATCCACTTCCACAGCACCAGGGTGTAGTGACCGCCTTCGGGAGGTGCGACGTTGAATTGCCAGATGACGTAGGCGGCGACAATCGCCGACAAGCCAATGGAGCCCACGCCGATCAGCGCCGAGAGGTTTTCCGACCAGCGTCCACGGGAGAACGACAGCAGCAGGAAACCGATCAGAGGGAATACAAAAGTCAGAAAGATTAGGTTCATCCGCGCATCTCACTGGCAGCGTCGATATCGAGCGTGTGGAAGCGGCGATACAGTTGCAGCAGGATCGCCAGGCCAATACTGGCCTCGGCGGCTGCCAGGCTGATCACCAGGATGAACATGATCTGTCCATCCGGTTGCGCCCAGCGGGCGCCCGCAACGATGAAGGCCAGTGCAGAGGCGTTCATCATCACTTCCAGACTCATCAACACGAACAAAATGTTGCGGCGGACCATCAGGCCGACCAGACCAAGGCAGAACAGGATGCCGGCAACGGCCAATCCATGTTCGAGAGGGATAGCAGGCATGTCTTACTCCTTCGCCTCGTTACGGCCCAAATGGAACGCCGTGACGGCTGCGGCGAGCAGCAGCATCGAGGCGAGTTCGACCACCAGCAGATACGGGCCGAACAGGCTGACGCCTACGGCTTTTGCATCGACGGTGGTGTGGCCGATGGCCTGACCGCTCTGGTGAGCGAACAGCACATACAGCAGTTCGGCCAGCAGCAGGGCGGCGAGAATCACCGGCCCCGCCCAGATACCGGGCTTGAGCCAGGTGCGTTCTTGCTGAACCGAGGCGGGACCCAGGTTCAGCATCATCACCACGAACACGAACAGCACCATGATGGCGCCGGCGTAGGCGATCACTTCCAGCACGCCGGCGAACGGCGCGCCGAGTGCGAAGAAGGTCATGGCCACGGCGATCAACGAGATGATCAGGTAGAGCAGGGCATGCACAGGGTTGGTGTTGGTGACCACACGTAGCGTGGACACAACCGCGATACCCGATGCGAAATAGAAAGCGAATTCCATCGTTCTTCCTTAAGGCAGCAAGCTCTTCACGTTGATCGGTTCGGCTTCGTTCTGCGCAGCGCCTTTCGGCTTGCCAGCGATTGCCATACCTGCAACACGATAGAAGTTGTAATCAGGGTTTTTGCCGGGGCCGGAGATCAGCAGATCTTCTTTCTCGTACACCAGGTCCTGACGTTTGAACTCGGCCATCTCGAAATCCGGAGTCAGCTGGATTGCGGTGGTCGGACAGGCTTCCTCGCAGAGACCGCAGAAAATGCAGCGCGAGAAGTTGATACGGAAGAAGTCCGGGTACCAGCGACCGTCTTCGGTTTCAGCTTTCTGCAGCGAGATGCAACCCACCGGGCAAGCCACGGCGCACAGGTTGCAGGCTACGCAACGCTCTTCGCCATCGGGGTCACGGGTGAGGACGATGCGGCCACGGTAGCGTGGTGGCAGGTAGACCGCTTCTTCCGGGTATTGCAGGGTGTCGCGCTTGCGAAAGCCATGACCGAAAATCATGACCAGGCTGCGCAACTGGGTACCGGTACCCTTAACGATGTCGCCAATATATTTGAACATGGGTCAAATCCTCACTGAACCGCAACCGCAGGTGTGTTCCACAACACAACCGCAGCGGTTATCAGCAAATTGATCAGGGTCAGTGGCAGGCAGAATTTCCAGCTGAAATCCATCACCTGGTCATAACGCGGACGCGGAATGGAAGCGCGCAGCAGGATGAACAGCATGATGAAGAACGCGGTCTTCAGTGCGAACCAGACGAAGGACAGTTGCGGCAGGATGCCGAACGGACCATGCCAGCCACCGAAGAACAGGGTGACCAGCAGCGCCGAGATCAGGATGATGCCGATGTATTCACCGACGAAGAACATGCCCCATTTCATACCGGCGTATTCAATGTGGTAACCGTCTGCCAGTTCCTGTTCCGCTTCCGGCTGGTCGAACGGGTGACGGTGAGTCACGGCGACGCCAGCGATGAAGAAGGTACAGAAGCCGAAGAACTGCGGAATGATGAACCACAGGTTCTGCGCCTGGTACTCGACGATGTCGCGCATGTTGAACGAGCCGACCTGCACCACGATGCCCATCAGGGACAGGCCCATGAACACTTCGTAGGACACGGTCTGCGCCGAGGCACGCAAGCTGCCGAGCAGGGCGAACTTGTTGTTACTCGACCAGCCGGCGAACAGTACCGCGTAGACCGACAGACCGGCCATGGCGAAGAAGAACAGCAGGCCGATGTTCAGATCCGCCACACCCCAGGTCGGAGTGATCGGGATAATCGCAAACGCGATCAGCAGGGCGGACATGGCGACCACCGGTGCCAGGGTGAAGATCACCTTGTCGGCAAACGGCGGGGTCCAGTCTTCCTTGAAGAACATCTTCAGCATGTCGGCGGCGATCTGGAACATGCCGAACGGGCCAACGCGGTTCGGACCGTAACGGTCTTGCCACCAGCCCAGCAGGCGACGTTCGACAAAGCTGAGCAACGCGCCTGCGACCACAACGGCCAGCAGAATCACGATGGCTTTGATGACCGTCAGGATCACATCGATCACTTCAGGGGTGAACCAGGTCATTGCGCTGCCTCCTGCAGACCGTCGACGGACAGGCCGGCGAATGCCGGTGGAATGCCGGCGATGCCCGCAGGCAAGGCCACCAGACCAGCGCCCAGTTCTTCATTGATGCGCAGCGGCAGACGCAGGGTCTGACCGGCCACGTTCAGGCTCAGCAGGGCACCGTCGTTGACGCCCAGACGATCCGCTTCGGATTTGGCCAGGGCAACGTACGGAGCCGGGATGCGTTCTTGTACCGGCGCGGCTTTCGACGAGTTCTCGTCGCTGCCGAACAGGTGGTAGAACGGCACGGCCTGCCAGGTGCCCGGCGCCGGGTTGAAGGCGCGCGGTGCGGCAGCGAACCAGTTCAACGAATCACCGGTGCTTTCGATCAGGCGAGTGCCCGGGTCGCCAGCGCGCAGGTGACCACCGACTTCATCCTGGAACTTGTTCCACGCTTGCGGCGAGTTCCAGCCCGGCGACCAGGCGAATGGCACCTGCTGACGCGGTTCGGCCGAGCCCGAGTAACCTTCCATGGAGAAGGCGAACGCGGTGTCTTTGTCTTGCGGGGTGCGCGGTTCGTGAACGCTGATGTCGGCGCGCATCGCGGTGCGACCGGAATAACGCAGCGGCTCACGCGCCAGTTTCAGACCCTTGATACGGAACGCGGCAGACGGAGCGGCATCAACGATGCGCGCCAGTTGCTCGGTGCTCGAAGCCACGGCAGCGGTGACGTGGTCGAGTTGCGTCCAGTCGATCGGCTGGTTCAGCAGGGTCGAGCGCAGGGCGTGCAGCCAGCGCCAGCCTTCGTGAACCAGGATGCTTGCATCCATGTATTGCGGATCGAAAACCTGGAAGAAGCGCTGGGCGCGACCCTCCTGGCTGACCAGCGTACCGTCGCCTTCAGCGAAGCTCGCCGCTGGCAGAACCAGGTGCGCGCGGTCGGTGGTGGCGGTCTTCTGGTGGTCGGCAACGATCACCACTTTCGCAGCGTTCAGGGCCGCATCGACCTTGGCTTTCGAGGTGCGGGTGTACAGATCGTTTTCCAGCACGACGATGGCGTCGGCCTTGCCTTCGATCACGGCTTGCAGCGCCGCGTCGACCGATTCGCCACCGAGCATGGCCAGACCGAGGCTGTTGGCTTCCGGCACGATCAGGCTGATCGAACCGTTCTTCTCGCGCAGCTTCAGGGCCTTGGCGATGTTTGCCGCCGCCTCGATCAGCGCTTTGGAGCCCAGCGAAGTACCGGCGATGATCAGCGGACGCTTGGCCGCGAGCAGGGCGTCGGCGATGCGCTTGGCCAGTTCCAGTGCTTCAGCATCCAGGCCTTCAACGGCCGGTGCGCTGGCATCCAGTGCGTGGGCCACGGCGAAGCCGATGCGCGCCAGATCGTCCGGAGCGGCGTGAACGCACTCTTCGGCGATGTCGTCGAGCTTGGTTTCCGCCAGGCTGGCGATGAACAGCGGGTTCAGTTCGTGCTGACCGATGTTCTTCACGGCGGCGTCGAGCCAAGGCTGAACGCGCATGGCTTCGGCCATGTCTTCAGCTTTGCCCTTGACCGACTGACGCAGGGACAGCGCCATACGCGCGGCAGTCTGGGTCAGGTCTTCACCGAGGACGAAGATGGCGTCGTGGTCTTCGATGTCGCGCATGTTCGGCACGGGCAGCGGGCTGTCTTTCAGCACTTGCAGGACCAGACGGATGCGCTCCAGCTCGGAGGCTTCGATACCGGAGTAGAAGTGCTCGGCGCCGACCAGTTCGCGCAACGCGTAGTTGCTTTCGAGGCTGGCACGCGGCGAACCGATACCGACGATGTTGCGACCGCGCAGCAGATCGGCCGCCTTGTCCAGTGCCTGATCCAGGCCCAGCTTGGTGCCGTCGGCCAGCATCGGCTGACGTGGACGGTCGGTGCGGTTGACGTAGCCATAACCGAAACGGCCACGGTCGCACAGGAAGTACTGGTTCACCGAACCGTTGAAACGGTTTTCGATGCGACGCAGTTCGCCGTAACGCTCGCCCGGGGAGATGTTGCAACCGCTGGAGCAGCCATGGCAGATGCTCGGCGAGAACTGCATGTCCCACTTGCGGTTGTAGCGCTCGGAGTGAGTCTTGTCGGTGAACACACCGGTCGGGCAGACCTCGGTGAGGTTGCCGGAGAACTCGCTTTCGAGGGTGCCGTCTTCAACGCGACCGAAGTACACGTTGTCGTGGGCGCCGAATACACCGAGGTCGGTGCCGCCGGCGTAGTCCTTGTAGAAACGCACGCAGCGGTAGCAGGCGATGCAGCGGTTCATTTCGTGGGAAATGAACGGGCCCAGTTGCTGGTTCTGGTGGGTGCGTTTGGTGAAGCGATAACGGCGCTCGTTGTGGCCGGTCATCACGGTCATGTCTTGCAGGTGGCAGTGACCGCCTTCTTCGCACACAGGGCAGTCGTGCGGGTGGTTGGTCATCAGCCATTCGACAACACTGGCGCGGAATGCCTTGGATTCTTCATCGTCGATGGAGATCCAGGTGTTGTCGGTAGCAGGGGTCATGCAGGACATGACGATGCGACCACGGGTGTCGTTCTCGTCGGTGTACTGCTTGACCGCGCACTGGCGGCAGGCCCCGACGCTACCAAGCGCGGGGTGCCAGCAGAAATAAGGGATGTCGAGGCCCAGCGACAGACATGCCTGTAACAGGTTGTCTGCCCCGTCGACTTCGAGCGCTTTGCCGTCTACGTGGATAGTGGCCATGGTTCAAAGGTCTTCGTTGGCCCGGTGTCAGCGGGCGTGGCTAATGGAATCTTGTTATCCGTCCGAATCCAGTCAGCCCCGAAAGGCGTCATCGGACGAAAGGCGAAGGGCACGGACCCTTCGCCTTTTTAAGCGTTTACGCGCCGACTACGATCGGCCTTGCCAGAGGCGGGACGGCGGCGCTTGCGGGCGCGATACCGGCTTCGAACTCTGGACGGAAGTATTTGATGGCACTGCCCAACGGCTCCACGGCACCCGGTGCGTGAGCACAGAAGGTCTTGCCTGGGCCGAGGAAGCCGACCAGACCCAGCAGGGTCTCGATGTCGCCTGGCTGACCGCGGCCTTCTTCGATGGCCATCAAGAGCTTGACGCTCCATGGCAGGCCATCCCGGCACGGGGTGCAGAAGCCGCAGGATTCGCGGGCGAAGAACTGCTCCATGTTGCGCAGCAGCGACACCATGTTGACGCTGTCGTCCACCGCCATGGCCAGGCCGGTACCCATCCGGGTGCCCACTTTGGCGATGCCGCCGGCGTACATTTGGGCGTCGAGGTGTTCTGGCAAGAGGAAACCGGTACCGGCACCGCCTGGCTGCCAGGCCTTGAGCTTGTAACCGTCGCGCATGCCGCCGGCGTAGTCTTCGAACAGCTCGCGAGCGGTGACGCCGAATGGCAGTTCCCACAGGCCCGGGTTCTTGACCTTGCCGGAGAAGCCCATGAGCTTGGTGCCCATGTCTTCGCTGCCTTCGCGGGCCAACGATTTGTACCAGTCAACGCCGTCGGCAATGATCGCCGGCACGTTGCACAGGGTTTCAACGTTGTTCACGCAAGTCGGCTTGCCCCACACGCCCACGGCGGCAGGGAAGGGTGGCTTGGAGCGCGGGTTGGCGCGGCGGCCTTCGAGGGAGTTGATCAGTGCGGTTTCTTCACCGCAGATGTAACGCCCGGCGCCGGTGTGGACGAACAGCTCGAAATCGAAGCCGCTGCCCAGAATGTTTTTACCCAAAAGGCCTGCTGCCTTGGCTTCTTCCACGGCACGGTTGAGGTGCTTGGCGGCGGTGGTGTACTCGCCACGCAGGAAGATGTAGCCACGGTAGGTTTTCAGTGCGCGGGCACTGATCAGCATGCCTTCGATCAGCAGATGGGGCAGTTGCTCCATCAGCATGCGGTCTTTCCAGGTGTTCGGCTCCATCTCGTCCGCGTTGCACAGCAGGTAGCGGATGTTGATGGATTCGTCTTTGGGCATCAGGCCCCACTTCACGCCAGTGGGGAAGCCGGCACCGCCGCGACCTTTCAGGCCGGCGTCCTTCACGGTCTGGACGATGTCGTCCTGAGCCATGTCGGCGAAGGCTTTGCGTGCAGCAGCGTAACCGTTCTTGGCCTGGTATTCGTCGAGCCACACGGCTTCGCCGTCGTCACGCAGACGCCAGGTCAGCGGGTGAGTCTCGGCCGAACGCTTGATGCGGTTGGCCGGGCCGAAAGATGTCAGGGTCATACGTAGCCCTCGAGCAGTTTGGCTACGCCAGCAGGCTGCACGTCGCCAAAGGTGTCGTCGTCGATCATCAGCGCCGGTGCCTTGTCGCAGTTGCCGAGGCAGCAGACAGGCAGCAGGGTGAAACGACCGTCGGCGGTGGTCTGACCCAGGCCGATGCCCAGATTGTTCTGGATTTCGCTGACCACCGACTCGTGGCCGCCGATGTAGCAGACCATGCTGTCGCAGACGCGAATGATGTGGCGGCCTACCGGCTGACGGAAGATCTGGCTGTAGAACGTCGCCACGCCTTCAACGTCGCTGGCCGGGATGCCGAGGATCTCGCCGATCGCGTACAAGGCGCCATCCGGCACCCAGCCGCGTTCTTTCTGAACGATCTTCAGGGCTTCGATCGACGCCGCGCGCGGGTCTTCGTAGTGATGCAGCTCGTGCTCGATGGCCGAGCGCTCGGTTTCACTCAAGGTGAAACGGTCTGTCTGGATAAGCGTGCTGTTCATGCTTAGCGGTCCACGTCGGCCATAACGAAGTCGATACTACCCAGGTACGCAATCAAGTCCGCGACCATGCTGCCTTTGATCACCGAAGGGATCTGCTGCAGGTGCGGGAAGCTCGGAGTACGGATCCGGGTACGGTAGCTCATGGTGCCGCCGTCGCTCGTCAGGTAATAACTGTTGATGCCCTTGGTCGCTTCGATCATCTGGAAGGATTCGTTGGCCGGCATGACCGGGCCCCACGAAACTTGCAGGAAGTGCGTGATCAGGGTTTCGATGTGCTGCAGCGTGCGCTCTTTCGGCGGCGGCGTGGTCAGCGGGTGATCCGCCTTGTACGGGCCTTCCGGCATGTTGCGCAGGCACTGGTCGATGATCTTGATGCTCTGGCGCATCTCTTCGACGCGAACCATGCAGCGGTCGTAGGCATCACCGTTGGCGGCCAGTGGCACTTCGAACTCGAAGTTCTCGTAGCCGGAGTAGGGGCGCGCTTTACGCAGGTCGAAGTCGCAACCGGTCGAACGCAGGCCTGCACCGGTGACGCCCCATTCCAGGGCCTCTTTGGTGTTGTACTGGGCAACGCCGATGGTACGACCCTTGAGGATGCTGTTTTGCAGGGCCGCCTTGGTGTATTCGTCGAGGCGTTTTGGCAGCCATTCGACGAAGTCTTTCACCAGTTTGTCCCAGCCGCGCGGCAGGTCGTGGGCGACGCCACCGATGCGGTACCAGGCCGGGTGCAGACGGAAACCGGTAATGGCTTCGATCACCGTGTACGCCTTCTGGCGGTCGGTGAAGGTGAAGAACACCGGGGTCATGGCGCCGACGTCCTGGATGTAGGTCCCGAGGAACAGCAGGTGGCTGGTGATCCGGAAGAACTCGGCCATCATGATACGGATGACGTCGACCTTCTCGGGCACCTTGATGCCGGCCAGCTTCTCGACCGAGAGCACGTACGGCAGGTTGTTCATCACGCCGCCGAGGTAATCGATACGGTCGGTGTACGGAATGAAGCTGTGCCAGGACTGACGCTCGGCCATCTTCTCGGCACCACGGTGGTGGTAACCGATGTCCGGCACGCAGTCGACGATCTCTTCACCGTCCAGTTGCAGAATGATGCGGAACGCACCGTGAGCCGAAGGGTGGTTCGGGCCCAGGTTGAGGAACATGTAGTCCTCGTTGGCCCCGGAACGCTTCATGCCCCAGTCTTCAGGACGGAAGCGCGCGGCTTCTTCCTCAAGCTGCTGCTTGGCGAGGTTGAGGCTGAACGGGTCGAATTCGGTGGCGCGCGCCGGGAAGTCCTTGCGCAGCGGGTGACCTTCCCAGGTCGGCGGCATCATGATGCGCGACAGGTGCGGGTGGCCTTTGAAGTCGATGCCGTACATGTCCCAGACTTCGCGCTCGTACCAGTTGGCGTTCGGCCAGATGCTGGTGACGGTCGGCAAGCTCAGGTCGCTTTCGGACAAGGCGACTTTGATCATCACGTCACTATTACGCTCAAGCGACATGAGGTGATAGAACACGGTGAAGTCGGCGCCCGATGGCAGCCCTTGACGCTTGGTGCGCAGACGCTCGTCCACGCCGTGCAGGTCATAGAGCATGACGTATGGCTTGGGCAGGTTGCGCAGGAAGGTCAGGACTTCGACGAGTCTGGCGCGCGCCACCCACAGCACCGGCATGCCGGTGCGGGTCGACTGAGCGGTGAACGCTTCGGCGCCAAAACGGTTGTTCAATTCGACGACCACATCTTGGTCGTCTGCCTTATAAGGCGGGATGTACAGAGCGCTGCCTGTAGTCATGGTTATTTTTTCGCTTTCGGTCAACGTAAAGAATGAAGCCAGCTTCTCGTTTCTTTGTAAGAACAGATCTGGATCAGACTTCGTCAGGGCTGCGCAGGTTGGTGACTGCGATTCGCTGTTCGCGGCGCTGTTCCTTTTGCGAAGGCATGTCGGCGCGATAGACGCCTTGATCACCAACGACCCAGGACAGTGGGCGACGCTCCTGGCCAATCGATTCCTGCAACAGCATCAAGCCTTGCAGAAATGCTTCTGGACGGGGCGGGCAGCCAGGTACGTAGACGTCCACCGGCAGGAACTTGTCCACCCCTTGAACCACGGAGTAGATGTCGTACATGCCACCGGAGTTGGCGCACGAACCCATGGAGATAACCCACTTCGGCTCGAGCATCTGCTCGTAGAGACGCTGGATGATCGGCGCCATCTTGATGAAGCAGGTACCGGCGATAACCATGAAGTCGGCCTGACGCGGTGATGCCCGGATAACTTCGGCGCCAAAGCGCGCGATGTCGTGGGGCGCCGTGAAGGCGGTGGTCATTTCCACGTAGCAGCACGAAAGGCCGAAGTTGTACGGCCACAGGGAGTTTTTACGCCCCCAGTTGACCGCGCCACTCAGCACGTCTTCGAGCTTGCCCATGAAAATGTTTTTGTGAACTTGATCTTCTAACGGATCGGAAACGGTTTCCCGTTCGCCAATCGGATACTGCTCGTTAGGAGCATCGGGGTCGATTCTGGTGAGATTGTATTGCATTGCCAAAGCCTCATTGTTTCAGCTTCGCCTGCCGCTTGCGACGAGCTTCCGGAGCCCAGTCAAGGGCGCCCACTCGGAACAGGTAGACAAGACCTGCCAACAGAATTGCTATGAAAACGAGAGCTTCGACGAATCCGGTCCAGCCGCTTTCGCGGACGGACACAGACCATGCAAAGAGAAAGAGGGCTTCGATATCGAAGATCACGAACAGCATCGCGACCAGATAGAATTTGGCTGAGAGCCGCAAGCGGGCGCCACCGGTAGGTAGCATGCCCGACTCGAACGGTTCGTTTTTGCTGCGGCCCCAAGCTTTTGACCCGAGGAGGCTGGAGACGCCGAGCATGAAGGCACACAGGCCGACTACACCCAGAAGGAAAATGGCAAAGCCCCAGTTGTGGGCCATGAGTCCTGTCGCTTCGGGCATGCTGGTAATCCTTAACAGAGAGCAAAGGTCTCTGAGCTTGATAAAGAAATAAGGCAGTGACGATATGTCGCAGCAATCAATCGCGCTGATTTTATGGCTAAACACCCTGCAAGTAAAATTCCTATAGCGAAATTATTTATTGGAATAAGGACATAGCGCGCCTCCAATGCCCTGCAGCCCATGCGTAGCGGGCATTAGCCGGGTTTCTGCGAATTATGTTTTGTAGGAAATGTAACGAACATAGTTGCTGCTAAATGATAATTGATATCGTTTGGAGTGGTTTTGTAACTGTTTAGCGGTGCAGTAATCAGAAAGTTGTCTTATATGCCTGTTACTGCAAGTAGCGGTGGCGCCCGTTTTACCTGATTTTTGTGACGCGGGTACCGCGCTGGATCAATGTTTTGTCCCGTAGCCCCCATCGACCGTGTAGGAGCTGCCGAAGGCTGCGATCTTTTGATCTTCAAACCGAAAATCGAAAGATCGCAGCCTTCGGCAGCTCCTGCAGAGGGAATCTGCAGGCAAAAAAAACGCCCCGAACCAGTCGGGGCGTCAGTCTTGCGGCTTTGCGGTTAGCTTTCTATACGATCCGCAAAGGCCGTTTGCTCAGGCGAAGCAGATCAGTGGAACTGTTCTTCTTCGGTCGAACCGGTCAGCGCGGTCACCGAAGACGAGCCACCCTGAATCACGGTGGTCATGTCGTCGAAGTAGCCGGTGCCCACTTCCTGCTGGTGAGCCACGAAGGTGTAACCCTTGGCGGCGTCAGCGAATTCCTGCTCCTGCAGCTTCACGTAGGCAGTCATGTCGTTGCGGGCGTAGTCGTGCGCCAGGTTGAACATGCTGTGCCACATGTTGTGAATGCCGGCCAGGGTGATGAACTGGTGCTTGTAGCCCATGGCGGACAGTTCGCGCTGGAACTTGGCGATGGTCGCGTCGTCCAGGTTTTTCTTCCAGTTGAAGGAAGGCGAGCAGTTGTAGGACAGCAGTTGGTCCGGGTATTCCTTCTTGATCGCTTCAGCGAAGCGACGGGCTTCTTCCAGATCCGGCTTGGCGGTTTCGCACCAGATCAGGTCGGCGTATGGCGCGTAAGCCAGGCCACGGGCGATCGCTTGATCCAGACCAGCGCGCACCTTGTAGAAACCTTCCTGAGTACGTTCGCCAGTCACGAACGGCTGGTCGTAAGGGTCGCAGTCGGAGGTCAGCAGGTCAGCCGCGTTGGCGTCGGTGCGGGCCAGAATGATGGTCGGCGTGCCGGCAACGTCTGCAGCCAAACGAGCAGCGGTCAGCTTCTGTACGGCTTCCTGAGTAGGAACCAGTACTTTACCGCCCATGTGACCGCACTTCTTCACGGAAGCCAGTTGGTCTTCGAAGTGAACGCCGGCGGCGCCTGCTTCGATCATGCTCTTCATCAGCTCGTAGGCGTTCAGAACGCCGCCGAAACCGGCTTCAGCGTCAGCCACGATTGGCGCGAAGTAGTCGATGTAGCCTTCGTCGCCCGGGTTCTTGCCGGCTTTCCACTGGATCTGATCAGCACGACGGAACGAGTTGTTGATGCGCTTGACCACGGTTGGCACGGAGTCCACCGGGTACAGCGACTGGTCCGGGTACATGGATTCTGCGGAGTTGTTGTCCGCAGCCACTTGCCAGCCCGACAGGTAGATTGCCTGGATACCGGCCTTGACCTGCTGAACAGCCTGGCCGCCAGTCAGGGCGCCCATGCAGTTGACGAAATCTTTCTCTGGGCGGAAGGACGGCTTGGCACCCTGGGTTACCAGGTTCCACAGCTTCTCGGCGCCCATTTTCGCAAAGGTGTGCTCAGGTTGAACCGAGCCACGCAGACGGACGACGTCAGCAGCGGAATAAGTGCGAGTCACGCCTTTCCAGCGCGGGTTTTCAGCCCAGTCTTTTTCAAGGGCTGCAATTTGCTGTTCGCGTGTCAGTGCCATGGAGATAAACCTCGTCGCGTCTTTATGAAAAGTTGTTCTGCGGTGGAAAATTCCTGCGCTCGCTGACCAGAAGCTTAGGTGGTCAAGTCGGATTCGGCGGGGTAGGCGACGGGATGAACGATGGGCTCGAGGGGAAGTGAGCAGGTAGTGGCGTACTGCGGGGCGCATTCGGGCGTCGTGGGCCTTTATACGAACTACAGCGTGAAGCCGGGTTACCTAATTACGCTTCCGTCCCTCGGGACAACTTCGTTCCAGTCGGCAACCTCGTCAAACACACCTTGTGGGCGGTACAGACACGAAGCGGTTCGCGGGGTAGGTGCGAACATCGCTTCGAAGGCCCTTGCCAGGGCCTCTGATTAGCGGGAGCGAGGCCATCATGCCTTCGCTTTTTTAACCCGTCAAACGTTTTGTAGTGCTTTTTTTCAGGCACTACATCTTTCGTCTAATACGACTAATCAGTCAGTTTTCGGTGCTTTAGTCCAAGGCGTCGACTTTCACCCGCAATGTCATGTCATCCCGGCCTTGAGTCGAGTAGCTGCGGCTCTGGCTCTGTTTGTCGGCCTGGGTTTCACGGTTTATGCCGGCGAGGGTGATCCATTCGCCGAGGCGTCCGATGACCGTTGTGTCGGTACTTTGCACGTTCACTACATCGGGACGTTCCTGGCTCATGCGGTCACGGTTGGTACTGATCGCCAGGTGAACGATGTCGCCGGTGACGCTGGCGGTGACATAGAAACCCTGGGTGACGTTGCGGTATTGGGTCTGGCTGCTGTAATCGCCGTAGGAATTGCTCTGGCTGCTGGTAATCGGCACGCTCTGGCCGACCTGAATCAGCGCCGGTGCGCCTTCACTGGCTTGAATCTGCTGAATGCCGCCGTCACGGCTGGCGGTGCTGTAGTTGATGATTCGGGTCTGTTGGTCGCCGGTGTTCTGCTGGTTGTTTTCGTTGGTGTCGACGGTAATCAGCAGGCGCTTGGGGGCGGTGTCGAGCTGGGTCACCAGTGCCTTGAGTTCCTGGATCTTGTCCGGCTCGGCCTTGATGATCAGTTGGTTGCCATAGGCGCTGACCTGACCGTCCTTGCCGAGAAAGTCTTGCGCCATGGGCAGCATGTCGGCGCTGGTGCGGTACTTGAGGGGCACGATTTCTGTGGCTGCCATCACCGAGAGGCTGCAACCGAGCAGCAGGGTGGTGAGCAGGGTGCGTAGGGACATGTCCGTTATCTCCGCTTTCGAAAGGCTTGATATTGCCAGTTTGTCGGCCCGGGGTGGTGCAAGTTGAATCGTAGACAGCAAAACGCCCCGGCATCCGAAAATGGCAGGGCGTTTTGAGGGGGGGGGCACATACCGCTTTTTGTGGCGAGGGAGCTTGCTCCCGCTGGGCTGCGTAGCAGACCCCAGATTTTCAGGGCCGCTTCGCGCCCCAGCGGGAGCAAGCTCCCTCGCCACAGAGTTTCGCAGGGACGGAATCTCTGCCGGTCAGGCCGAATGCCGAACCATATCGACATGCGGAATCCCGGCTTCGAGGAATTCCTCGCTGACCAGGCTGAAGCCCAAGCGCTCATAGAACGCCGTGGCCTGCACCTGCGCGCTGAGCATCTGCTGCTTCAGGCCGCGGGCTTCGGCTTCGGCGATGACTGCTTGCATCAGCGCATCGCCAACCTTCATCCCGCGCCAGTCCTTCAGCACCGAAACCCGGCCAATGTGCCCGTCGGGCAAGAGGCGGGCGGTGCCGATCGGAAAGTCGCCTTCGAACGCCAGAAAATGCACGGCGGTCGCGTCGTCGGCGTCCCATTCAAGCTCGGGTGGCACCGATTGTTCGGCGATGAACACCGTTTCACGAATGCGCCGGATCTCGGCGATGTCCTTTTGCCAGTCTGCGACACGTACGCGAATCTTATTCATCGGCGAATCCCAGGCTGCCCTGTTTGACCAGCTCGCACAGCAGGCTGCGACCGTCTTCGTCGTTCAGCCACTCGCCGAGGTTGTCGACGTGCAGCGCATCGGCGGCGCAGATCAGCTTCAGCAGCTCGCGCAGTTTGCCCGGCAAGTAACGGCTATGGCCGCTGGCGAACAGCAGCAGGTCGTCATCGACTTCCGACCACGCCAGGCGGGCGCTCGGGTTGCGGATCAGTACGGCACCATCCTGCAGGGCCACGAGGAAGTCGTCTTCTTCAACGTCTTCCGGGCCGACCACCAGTTCCGGGTAGCGCGGCTCGGTCATGTACTGGCCGAACCAGGTCAGCAGCAGGCGCTCGTCGCTCATGTGTTCGGCGAGCAGGCTTTTCAGGCGGCCGAGTGCGTCGTGCTGGATCTGATGTGGATCATCGCTGACCGGCTTCGCATCGGCGTCGGTGTAGCGTTCTTCGTCAGTCAGGAACTGGCTGAGGAAGTCGGTGAAGTGGGTCAGCACTTCCGAGGCGCTTGGCGCACGGAAACCAACCGAGTAGGTCATGCAGTTGTCCACGGCGACACCGCAGTGAGCCAGGCGCGGCGGCAGGTAGAGCATGTCGCCCGGTTCCAGCACCCACTCTTCGGTCTCGTGGAATTCGGCGAGGATGCGCAGATCCGCGTGTTGCAGCAGCGGGCTCTCGGAGTCGCACATCTGGCCGATTTTCCAGTTGCGCTTGCCATGACCTTGCAGCAGGAACACGTCGTAGTTGTCGAAGTGCGGGCCGACGCTGCCACCCGGGGCGGCGAAGCTGATCATCACGTCATCGACGCGCCAGCTCGGCAGGAAGCGGAAGTTTTCCAGCAGCTCGCTGACTTCCGGTACGAATTGATCGACGGCCTGAACGAGCAAGGTCCACTCTTTTTCCGGCAGCTTGCTGAATTCGTCTTCGGCGAACGGGCCGCGACGCAGTTCCCACGGACGTTCGCCGTGCTCGATCACCAGGCGCGACTCGACCTCTTCTTCCAGAGCCAGGCCCGCCAGTTCGTCGGCGTCGATCGGGCTTTCGAAGTCAGGAATGGCCTGACGGATCAGCAGCGGTTTTTTCTGCCAGTAATCGCGCATGAATTCGCGCGCCGTGAGACCGCCCAGAAGTTGAAGAGGAGTATCAGGATTCATGTGTAACCTATTGAAAAAAAGCATTTTTCAGACGGGAATAAAAACGCCCGGCGCGGCCGGGCGTCTCAAACGGGTCAAGCGGTGAATCAGATGCGTTTGGCTTGCGCTACAGCGTTACCGATGTAGTTGGCTGGGGTCAGCTGTTTCAACTCGGCTTTCGCTTCGGCTGGCATGTCCAGGCCGTCGATGAAAGTCTGCAGCGCTTCCGGGCTGATGCCCTTGCCACGGGTCAGTTCTTTGAGTTTTTCGTACGGGTTTTCGATGTTGTAGCGGCGCATCACGGTCTGGATCGGCTCGGCCAATACTTCCCAGCATGCGTCCAGGTCAGCGGCAATCTTCTGCTCGTTGAGCTCCAGCTTGCTGATGCCTTTGAGGCTGGCTTCGTAGGCGATCACGCTGTGCGCGAAGCCGACGCCGAGGTTACGCAGTACGGTGGAGTCGGTCAGGTCGCGCTGCCAGCGGGAGATCGGCAGTTTGCTCGCCAAGTGCTGGAACAGTGCGTTGGCGATGCCCAGGTTGCCTTCGGAGTTTTCGAAGTCGATCGGGTTGACCTTGTGCGGCATGGTCGACGAACCGATTTCGCCGGCGATGGTGCGCTGCTTGAAGTAACCCAGGGAAATGTAGCCCCAGATGTCACGGTCGAAGTCGATCAGGATGGTGTTGAAGCGTGCGATCGCGTCGAACAGCTCGGCAATGTAGTCGTGCGGCTCGATCTGCGTGGTGTACGGGTTGAAGCCCAGGCCCAGCTCGTCTTCGATGAAGGCGCGGGCGTTGGCTTCCCAGTCGATCTGCGGGTAGGCCGACAGGTGTGCGTTGTAGTTGCCCACGGCGCCGTTGATCTTGCCCAGCAATGGCACGGCAGCGACCTGAGCGATCTGGCGCTCGAGACGGTAAACCACGTTCGCCAGTTCTTTGCCCAGGGTGGTCGGCGAGGCCGGCTGACCGTGGGTACGCGACAGCATCGGCACGTCGGCGAAACGGATTGCCAGTTCGCGGATGGCGTTGGCGGTCTGACGCATCAGCGGCAGCATCACGTCGTCACGGCCTTCGCGCAGCATCAGGGCGTGGGACAGGTTGTTGATGTCTTCGCTGGTGCAGGCAAAGTGGATGAATTCGCTGACCTTGGCCAGCTCCGGCAGCTTGGCCGCCTGCTCCTTGAGCAGGTATTCGATCGCCTTGACGTCGTGGTTGGTGGTGCGCTCGATCTCTTTGACGCGCTCGGCGTGCTCCAGCGAGAAGTTTTCAGCCAGTTCATTGAGAACGGCGTTGGCCTCGGCGGAGAAGGCTGGCACTTCCGGGATACCGGCGTGGGCGGCCAGGCGCTGGAGCCAGCGCACTTCAACCAGGACGCGGGCACGGATCAGGCCGTACTCGCTGAAAATCGGGCGCAGGGCCTGGGTTTTGCCGGCGTAGCGGCCGTCAACAGGGGAAACCGCAGTGAGCGAAGAGAGCTGCATGGGGTGTTCTCGGACAGTCGGGCAACGAAATGGGGCGCGTATCATACATGAAAAAATCCGCCGGTCCGTTGCCAACTGACCGGCGTATTACGCGCTACAGACTACAAAACTTTTATTGCGCGACGATTTACTCGCTGCGCATCAACGGATACAGCTCTTTGAGCAGCTTGCGCCGGCTGATCACCAACTGCCAGCGGTGGCCGCCGAGCTGTCGCCACAGACGGGCCGAGCGGATGCCGGCCAGCAGCAGGGCGCGGATCTTCGAGGCGTTGCTCGGTTGCTGCAGGTTGCGCATGTCGCCATGCACCTGAATGCGTTGGCGCAGGGTGCTCAGGGTGTCCTGATACAGCGCGCCGCACGCGGCGATCACATTCTCGTGGGCCGGGCCGAAGTGTTCGACCTGCGACTGGATCTGCGGCAGGCGCTTGCCAATGGTGTCGAGCATGTCGTCACGCTTGGCCAGTTGGCGTTCAAGGCCGAGCATCGACAGCGCATAACGCAATGGCTCGCGCTGCAAGGTGCTCGGGTCGCGCTCCAGCGCGCCGATCAATGCGCGATAGCCTTCGCGCAGGTTGATGTCGTCGCCGCCATATACGTCCAGTGTGTCCTTCGGGTCGCGTACCAGCAGGCTGCCGAGCATGCAGCTCAGGCCGGCTTCGTGGGTCTGGCCGGTCTTGGCGATCCGGTCGACCAGCACGGCAGCGAGAAACACGCCGCCCAGCGCCGTCAGTTGCTCCTGAGTCGGGCTCATGCCTGGCCGCTCCACGGCTCGGCGACTTCGATCACGCCGCCGCCGAGGCAGATTTCACCGTCGTAGAACACCACGGACTGGCCCGGCGTGACTGCGCGTTGCGGTTCATCGAACACCGCGCGGTAGCCGCTGGCGGTTTTTTCCAGGGTGCAGGCCTGGTCGCTCTGGCGATAACGCACTTTGGCGGTCAGGCGCAGCGGCTGGCTCAGGTCGATCGGGTTGACCCAGTAGATTTCCGAAGCGAGCAGGGCGCCGGAGAACAGCCATGGATGGTTGTTGCCCTGGCCGACGATCAGTTCGTTGGTGTCCAGATCCTTGCGCAGCACGTACCACGGCTCGTCGCTGGCATCTTTCAGACCGCCGATGCCCAGGCCCTGACGCTGACCGATGGTGTGGTACATCAAACCGTGGTGACGGCCGATGACTTCGCCTTCGGTGGTCTTGATCTCGCCCGGTTGCGCTGGCAGGTATTGCTTGAGGAAATCACTGAAGCGGCGCTCGCCGATGAAGCAGATCCCGGTGGAATCCTTCTTCTTGGCGGTCGCCAGCTCGTATTTCTCGGCAATCGCGCGCACTTCCGGCTTTTCCAGTTCGCCGACCGGGAACAGGGTCTTGGCGATCTGTTCGCCGCCAACGGCGTGCAGGAAGTAGCTCTGGTCCTTGTTCGGATCGAGGCCCTTGAGCAGTTCGGTGCGGCCGTCGATGTCGCGGCGGCGCACGTAGTGGCCGGTGGCGATCAGGTCGGCACCAAGCGTCATGGCGTAGTCGAGGAACGCCTTGAACTTGATCTCGCGGTTACACAGGATGTCCGGGTTCGGCGTGCGACCGGCCTTGTATTCGGCGAGGAAGTGCTCGAACACGTTGTCCCAGTACTCGGCGGCGAAGTTGGCGGTGTGCAGCTTGATGCCAATCTTGTCGCACACGGCCTGGGCGTCCGCCAGGTCGTCCATGGCGGTGCAGTATTCCGTTCCGTCGTCTTCTTCCCAGTTCTTCATGAACAGGCCTTCCACTTCAAAGCCCTGCTCGATCAGCAGGAGAGCGGAAACGGAAGAGTCCACGCCGCCGGACATGCCGACAATGACGCGCTTCTTGGATGTGTCAGAAGGGGCTGGATCACGCATAGGGATTCAATGAGTGTCTTGAAAAAGGACGCGATTCTATCAGGCTCACGGCCTCAAGGCTAAAGAGAAGGGCGGATCAGTTCGAGACTGAAGTGATGGCCGGCCAGATAATCGTCGATGCAGCGGATGATCAGCTCACTGCGCCAGTTGTCGCGCTGGGCGATTAATTCGCTGCGGGTCAACCACTTGGCGCCGACGATGCCATCGTCCAGTTGATAGTCCGGGTGGTGTTTCACCGCTTTGGCGCTGAAGCACACGCGCTGGTAAGTCACGCCGTTGCTCGGCGCGGTGTACAGATAAATGCCGATCACCCCGGTGGGTTCGACGTCCCAGCCGGTTTCTTCGAGGGTTTCGCGCACGGCAGCTTCGATCAGGGTTTCGTCCGGGTCGAGATGGCCGGCGGGCTGGTTGAGCACGTTACGCCCGGCCTTGTGCTCTTCGACCATCAGGAAACGGCCGTTGTCTTCGACGATGGTGGCGACAGTGATGTGGGGGAGCCATTCCATAAAACTTCCTCAATTCTGGGATTGAAATGCAATCCCCTGTAGGAGTGAGCCTGCTCGCGAAAGCGGTGGGTCAGTCAATGAAGATGCTGAATGATAAACCGCATTCGCGAGCAGGCTCGCTCCCACAGGGTGTGTGTGAGCGCTGAAAACACAAACCCCGGCGCAGGGCCGGGGTTTGTGATGTTCCCTTTACAACCTTAAACCAGCGCAGCAATCGCCGCGTTGAAGGTGGCGCTTGGGCGCATGGCCTTGCTGATCAGCTCGGCATCGGCGTGGTAGTAACCACCGATGTACACTGGCTTGCCCTGAACGGCGTTGAGCTCGGCAACGATGGTTGCCTCGTTCTCGGTCAGGGTTTTGGCCAGGGTCGCGAACTGCGCTTGCAGTGCAGTGTCTTCGGTCTGGGAGGCCAGGGCTTGAGCCCAGTACAGCGCCAGGTAGAAGTGGCTGCCGCGGTTGTCGATGTTGCCGACTTTGCGCGATGGCGACTTGTTGTTGTCGAGGAACTGGCCGGTGGCCTGATCCAGGGTTTTCGACAGAACCAGTGCTTTCGGGTTGTTGTAGTTCACACCCAGATGCTCGAGGGACGCTGCCAGCGCGAGGAATTCGCCCAGCGAGTCCCAGCGCAGGAAGTTCTCTTCAACCAGTTGCTGCACGTGCTTCGGAGCCGAACCGCCGGCGCCGGTTTCGAACAGACCACCGCCGTTCATCAGCGGCACGATCGACAGCATCTTGGCGCTGGTGCCCAGTTCCATGATCGGGAACAGGTCGGTCAGGTAGTCGCGCAGTACGTTGCCGGTCACCGAAATGGTGTCCTTGCCTTCGCGGGTGCGCTGCAGGGTGTACTTCATCGCGTCGACCGGCGCCATGATCTGGATGTCCAGACCGCTGGTGTCGTGATCCTTGAGGTAAGCCTGAACCTTCTCGATCACTACGCCGTCGTGGGCGCGCATCGGGTCCAGCCAGAAAATGGCCGGAGTGCTGCTGGCGCGAGCGCGGTTGACGGCCAGTTTGACCCAATCCTGGATCGGCGCGTCTTTGGTCTGGCACATGCGGAAGATGTCGCCGGCTTCAACAGTCTGTTCCATCAGCAGGTTGCCCTTGCTGTCGGTGACGCGAACCACGCCGTCAGCCTTGATCTGGAAGGTCTTGTCGTGCGAGCCGTACTCTTCGGCTTTCTTTGCCATCAGGCCAACGTTTGGCACGCTGCCCATGGTGGTCGGATCGAACGCGCCATTGGCTTTGCAATCTTCGATCACGGCCTGGTAGATGGTTGCGTAGCAACGATCCGGGATCACGGCCTTGGTGTCGTGCAGCTGGCCGTCGGTGCCCCACATCTTGCCGGAGTCACGGATCATTGCCGGCATCGAGGCGTCGACGATGACGTCGCTCGGCACGTGCAGGTTGGTGATGCCCTTGTCGGAGTTGACCATCGCCAGCGATGGACGCGCGGCGTAGACCGCTGCGATGTCCGCTTCGATCTGAGCTTGCTGCTCGGCCGGCAGGGCCTTGATGCGTGCGTACAGATCGCCGATGCCGTTGTTCAGGTTGAAGCCGATCTGGGCCAGCACGTCAGCGTGCTTGGTCAGCGCGTCTTTATAGAACTCGGCAACGATCTGGCCGAACATGATCGGGTCGGAGACCTTCATCATTGTCGCTTTCAGGTGCACCGACAACAGCACGCCTTGGGCCTTGGCGCTGTCGATTTCAGCAGCGATGAACGCACGCAGGGCGTTTTTGCTCATCACGGCGCAGTCGAGGATCTCGCCGGCCTGAACGCTGGTTTTTTCTTTCAGGACGGTCGCAGTGCCGTCTTTGGCGATCAGCTCGATTTTCACAGCGTCAGCGGCGTCGATCAGGGCAGCTTTTTCGCTGCCGTAGAAATCGCCGGTGCTCATGTGAGCCACGTGGGACTTGGAGTCTTTGGCCCAGGCGCCCATTTTGTGCGGGTGCTTGCGAGCGTAGTTTTTTACCGACAGCGGAGCGCGGCGGTCGGAGTTGCCTTCACGCAGAACCGGGTTCACGGCGCTGCCCTTGACCTTGTCGTAACGCGCCTTGGCTTCTTTTTCGGCGTCGTTGGTCACGGTTTCCGGGTAGTCCGGCAGGTTGTAACCCTGGGCTTGCAGCTCTTTGATCGCCGCTTGCAGTTGAGGCACCGAAGCACTGATGTTCGGCAGTTTGATGATGTTGGCTTCAGGCGTAACGGCCAGGTCGCCCAGTTCGGCGAGGTGGTCGGCTACGGCTTTGTCGCCCAGTTGCTCGGGGAAGCTGGCCAGGATGCGTGCTGCAAGAGAGATATCGCGGGTTTCCACGGCGATATCGGCCGAGGCGGTGTAAGCCTCGATGATCGGCAGCAGGGAATAGGTGGCGAGGGCTGGAGCTTCGTCGGTGAAGGTATAGATGATCTTCGAGCGGGTGGGCATATTCGGATTAACTCTCTCTTCTTTGCTAAAGCGTGCGCAGAAACTCGAGGGGCGCCGGGTAAGCGCGTTCGTTCAAAGTCATCCATGAACCGAATGTCGAGATTCTTCGCGGTGATGTTGGGTGCATCAGTAGAGCGTCAAGCAGTCGGACTGCGGTAACAACCCGACCAATCAGGCGGAAAGTCTCGTGCTAGAGAGGCCAGCCGTCGTGACCCTTTGGTCAGCGGGCGGCATTATACATAGGTAGCTGGCAATCTGCCGATGGTTCATATGCAACGATTCTCGTCCATTGGTCTAAAGGTCGCAGGGCGGGGTGGGGCGTAGAGTCGTCGGGAATGCTTGAGTTTGGCGCTTTTCCCTTTGCTTTCAGGCTTGTACGAAACCAGATGTGCCCGCGCCGTGAACAGAGGGTTTGCGTGTTGATTTAACTGGGTTACGCTCGAACCAAGCCAGATGTTCAATCCAAACAATGGAGTTCAGCATGGGTTACAAGAAGATTCAGGTTCCAGCCGTCGGCGACAAAATCACCGTCAATGCAGACCATTCTCTCAATGTTCCTGATAACCCGATCATCCCCTTCATCGAAGGTGACGGCATTGGCGTCGACGTCAGCCCAGTGATGATCAAAGTGGTTGATGCTGCCGTGGCCAAGGCCTACGGGGGCAAGCGCAAGATTTCCTGGATGGAGGTTTATGCTGGCGAAAAGGCTACCCAGGTCTATGACCAGGACACCTGGCTGCCCCAGGAAACCCTGGATGCCGTCAAAGATTACGTGGTTTCCATCAAGGGCCCGCTGACCACTCCGGTCGGTGGTGGCATCCGCTCCCTCAACGTAGCCCTGCGCCAGCAACTCGATCTGTATGTATGCTTGCGCCCGGTGGTGTGGTTCGAGGGTGTACCGAGCCCGGTGAAAAAGCCCGGCGACGTCGACATGGTGATCTTCCGCGAGAACTCCGAAGACATTTATGCCGGTATCGAATGGAAGGCCGGTTCCCCTGAGGCCACCAAGGTCATCAAGTTTCTGAAAGAAGAAATGGGCGTCACCAAGATCCGTTTCGACCAGGATTGCGGTATCGGCATCAAGCCTGTTTCCAAGGAAGGCACCAAGCGTCTGGTACGCAAGGCCCTGCAATACGTGGTGGACAACGATCGCAAGTCGCTGACCATCGTGCACAAGGGCAACATCATGAAGTTCACTGAAGGTGCCTTCAAGGACTGGGGTTACGAGGTGGCGAAGGAAGAATTCGGCGCCGAACTGCTCGATGGCGGTCCGTGGATGAAGTTCAAGAACCCGAAAACCGGCCGTGAAGTCATCGTCAAGGATGCCATCGCCGACGCCATGCTCCAGCAGATCCTGCTGCGCCCGGCCGAATACGATGTCATCGCCACACTGAACCTCAACGGCGACTACCTCTCCGACGCCCTGGCGGCTGAAGTGGGCGGTATCGGTATTGCGCCGGGTGCCAACCTGTCCGACACCGTGGCCATGTTCGAGGCGACCCACGGCACCGCGCCGAAGTACGCCGGCAAGGATCAGGTCAACCCGGGTTCGGTGATTCTGTCGGCCGAGATGATGTTGCGTCATCTGGGCTGGACCGAAGCGGCTGACCTCATCATCAAGGGCACTAACGGCGCCATCAAGGCCAAGACCGTGACCTATGACTTCGAGCGTCTGATGGACGGTGCCACGCTGGTGTCGTCTTCGGGCTTCGGTGAGGCGATCATCAAGCACATGTAAGCTGTGCAGGTACAAAAAAAACCGCCTTCGGGCGGTTTTTTCATGACCAGGTGACGGTTGAGTCAGCCCGGCACTTTTTCTGTATGAGGGGCATGCGTAGCCGCTTCGCTTGCCACGGCTGCCGCCGTGATCTTTACCGCATGCAGTCCCTTGGGGCCCTGGACGATGTCGAAGTTCACGATCTGTCCGGCCTTGAGGGTCTTATACCCGTCCATTTCAATGGCGGAATAGTGGGCAAAGAAATCAATGTCTTTGCCATCCTCGTCACGTCCTTCGCGGGCATCGGTATTGATGAAGCCGAATCCCTTGGCATTGTTGAACCACTTGACCTTGCCGACAGCCATGCTCAAATCCCTCTGCAACAGACTCCATCGCTGGAGTATCATCCAAGACATCCGCAATCTAATCCGTTAAAAGGATTGACTCCGCGGATCTTTTTTACCCACTGTGGGCTCTATTGGTTGTAACACCGTTTTCCCGATAGTCAAGGTGACCGGGCAGTCGGAGTTGAAAAGGTGCACAGCCGCCCCCACCACTGTATTTGCACAACTGACGAACCTTTCTTTCCATGCATGCAATCAGCCAGATTCGACTAACATTCAATCAGGATCGCCCGCTTCTCCAAAAGGATCATCCAGAGGAGCACGACGACGATTCGGCAGGCGTTGCTGTTCAGGAAGCAAAGCCTGCGTTACAGGCGCCGCCGATGTACAAGGTGGTTTTGTTCAATGATGACTACACACCGATGGATTTCGTCGTCGAAGTGCTCGAGGTGTTTTTTAACCTGAATCGCGAGCTGGCGACCAAGGTCATGCTGGCCGTTCACACAGAAGGACGGGCAGTATGTGGAGTGTTTACCCGCGACATCGCCGAGACAAAGGCCATGCAGGTCAACCAGTACGCCAGGGAAAGCCAGCATCCGCTACTCTGTGAAATCGAGAAGGACGGTTAATCGCCGACCACTTGGGTATGAGGTGAAGCTATGTTAAACCGCGAGCTCGAAGTCACCCTCAATCTTGCCTTCAAGGAGGCTCGTTCGAAGCGTCATGAATTCATGACCGTCGAACACCTGCTGCTGGCCCTATTGGACAATGAGGCTGCCGCCACCGTATTGCGTGCCTGCGGCGCAAACCTCGACAAACTCAAGCACGACCTGCAGGAGTTCATTGACTCCACCACGCCATTGATCCCCGTCCACGACGAGGATCGCGAAACCCAGCCAACTCTGGGCTTCCAGCGTGTACTGCAACGTGCTGTTTTTCACGTACAGAGCTCGGGCAAACGCGAAGTGACTGGCGCCAACGTGCTGGTTGCAATCTTCAGTGAGCAAGAGAGTCAGGCCGTGTTCCTGCTGAAACAGCAGAGCGTTGCGCGCATTGATGTCGTCAACTACATCGCTCATGGCATTTCCAAAGTGCCGGGGCATGGCGATCACTCTGAAGGTGAACAAGATATGCAGGACGACGAGGGCGGTGAGTCTTCTTCTTCAGGCAATCCTCTGGATGCTTATGCCAGCAACCTGAACGAACTCGCGCGCCAGGGTCGTATCGATCCGCTGGTCGGCCGCGAAATGGAAGTCGAGCGGGTCGCGCAGATTCTCGCGCGCCGGCGCAAGAACAATCCGTTGCTGGTGGGCGAGGCGGGCGTGGGTAAAACCGCGATTGCCGAAGGCCTGGCCAAGCGTATTGTCGACAACCAGGTGCCGGATCTGCTGGCCAACAGCGTTGTTTATTCGCTTGATCTCGGTGCTCTGCTCGCGGGTACCAAGTATCGCGGTGATTTCGAGAAGCGCTTCAAGGCGCTGCTCAATGAACTGAAAAAACGTCCGCAGGCGATCCTGTTCATCGACGAAATCCACACCATCATCGGTGCGGGTGCTGCGTCCGGTGGCGTAATGGATGCCTCGAACCTGCTCAAGCCGCTGCTCTCGTCTGGTGACATTCGTTGCATCGGTTCGACAACGTTCCAGGAATTCCGCGGCATCTTCGAGAAGGACCGTGCTCTGGCGCGGCGCTTCCAGAAGGTCGATGTCGTCGAGCCGTCGGTCGAAGACACCATCGGTATCCTGCGCGGCCTGAAAGGGCGTTTCGAGCAGCATCACAACATCGAGTACACCGATGAGTCGTTGCGTGCTGCCGCTGAGCTGGCGTCGCGCTACATCAATGACCGGCACATGCCGGACAAGGCCATCGACGTAATCGACGAGGCGGGCGCCTACCAGCGTCTGCAACCGGCCGACAAGCGTGTGAAGCGCATTGACGTGCCGCAGGTTGAAGACATCGTGGCGAAGATCGCGCGGATTCCGCCGAAACACGTCACCAGCTCCGACAAGGAACTGCTGCGCAACCTGGAGCGTGACCTGAAGCTGACGGTGTTTGGTCAGGATGCCGCGATCGATTCGCTGTCGACCGCGATCAAACTGTCCCGTGCTGGCCTCAAGTCGCCCGACAAGCCGGTTGGTTCGTTCCTGTTCGCCGGGCCTACCGGTGTCGGTAAAACCGAGGCTGCACGGCAACTGGCGAAGGCGTTGGGGATCGAACTGGTTCGCTTCGACATGTCCGAGTACATGGAACGTCACACCGTATCGCGTCTGATCGGTGCGCCTCCAGGCTATGTCGGGTTCGATCAGGGCGGTCTGTTGACCGAGGCGATCACCAAGCAGCCGCACTGCGTATTGCTGCTCGATGAAATCGAGAAGGCGCATCCGGAAGTCTTCAACCTGCTGCTGCAGGTGATGGACCACGGTACGCTCACCGACAACAACGGGCGCAAGGCGGACTTCCGCAATGTGATCATCATCATGACCACCAACGCCGGTGCCGAGACTGCAGCGCGTGCTTCGATCGGTTTCACCCATCAGGACCACTCGTCCGATGCGATGGAAGTGATCAAGAAGAGCTTTACGCCTGAATTCCGTAACCGTCTGGACACCATTATCCAGTTTGGTCGCCTCAGTCATGAGGTCATCAAAAGTGTGGTGGACAAGTTCCTTACCGAACTGCAGGCGCAGCTGGAAGACAAGCGTGTGTTGCTGGAGGTTACCGACGCGGCGCGCAGCTGGCTGGCGGCCGGTGGTTACGATTCGGCGATGGGCGCACGTCCGATGGCGCGTCTGATCCAGGACAAGATCAAGCGTCCGCTGGCGGAGGAGATTCTGTTTGGCGAGCTGGCCGAGCATGGCGGTGTGGTGCACATCGACATCAAGGATGGTGAGTTGACGTTTGACTTCGAGACCACGGCTGAGATGGCCTGACGGCTTGATGTTGATTGGGAAGGCGCCTTCGGGCGCCTTTTTTATTTTTTGGGGGTTTTGGGGTTTTTGGGTTTTGGGTGAATATCCGTTGCTGCGGTGATGGCTTATTACGGTTTCGCCCTTACGGCGACTCACTTTTTTTCAAACGCCAAAAAAAGTAAGCAAAAAACGCTTGCTCCTACGTGCGGCCCGCTCGCTGGGGCTCGGGGTTCCTTCGCTCCGGGATCGATCCGGGCGCAGCGCCTACGGTTTGCTTCGCTGCACCTCCTCTCGCTGTGTTTGGCTTCGCCAAACGGTCGCTGCGCTCCCACCCCCGGATCAATCCCTCCACTCAGCCTTCCGACGTCGCCTTACAGATCAAAAGCTGCAGCCGAGCTAACGCTCATCCTGTTGAGTGGTGAAAAGCGGACGCTGTTTGCTGTTGGTTTTCGTGGGCGCTGGCTTGCCAGCGATGGCGGCCTGCGAGCCGACCATCTCTGACTAATCGCGCCCAATCCAGCTGTGGGGGCGAGCTTGCTGGCGAAGACGGCTTGCCAGCCACCGAATTTTCACTGAACACACCCAGTCCCCATGTAGGAGCTGCCGAAGGCTGCGATCTTTTGATCTGCTTTGGCTTTTGATCTGTTGCTCAACCGTAGCGAGGGAGCACTGAGTCTCAGCGAAGTGCCGTGCGTCAGGGGCAAAGCCTTTTGGTGTTTTTTTGCTGGGCCGGCACTCCGGCGTTTGAAAAAGGGACCCGCAGCAGCGGATATACACACAAAACCATTAAAGTGCAGACACAAAAACGCCCGGCATAAACCGGGCGTTCTGTATTGACTTGATTAGCGAGCGCGGTAAGTGATGCGCCCTTTGCTCAAGTCATAGGGCGTCAGCTCGACGCGCACTTTGTCACCGGTAAGAATACGAATGTAGTTCTTGCGCATCTTGCCGGAAATATGCGCGGTTACGACGTGCCCATTTTCCAACTCCACACGAAACATGGTGTTGGGCAGGGTGTCGACGACAGTGCCTTCCATTTCGAAGCTGTCTTCTTTCGACATGCAGTAAAGCCCTCGGTATCCAATGAATGGCCCGGTGCAACTGCGCCAGGCAAAAGCGGCGTGCATTGTGCCCGAAAAAGGGGGTTCAAGCCAAGGGGTTTAGGGCTTGCGATTAGTTAAGGATTACCCAGCGCTGATTAATCAGCAATTCGATGGGGCGATATTGGGTCTTGTAGTTCATCTTTTTGCAGTTCTTGATCCAATAACCGAGATAGACCGCCTCCAGCCCCAGTCGCTGGCTTTCGCTGATTTGCCACAGGATTGCGAAACGACCCAGGCTGCGGCGCTCCTCGTCAGGTTCGTAAAAGGTGTAGACCGCCGACAGGCCGTTGGGCAGCAGATCGGTCACCGCGACGGCGAGTAACCGTCCGTCGAGACGAAACTCATAGAAGCGCGAGAAGGGCAGGTCGCGCACCAGAAAGGTCGAGAATTGATCGCGGCTTGGCGGGTACATGTCGCCGTCGGCATGCCGCTGCTCGATGTAACGCTGATACAGCTCGAAATATTCTTCGCTGAAATGCGGTTTTACCGGACGCACCTGCAGATCGGCATTGCGTTTGAAAATGCGTTTCTGCTGGCGGTTGGGGTTGAACTGCGCCACCGGGATGCGCGCAGGCACGCACGCATTGCAATTCTGGCAATGGGGGCGATACAGATGATCGCCGCTGCGACGAAAGCCCATTTCCGACAGGTCTGCGTAGACATGCACATCCATGGGCTGACTCGGGTCGAGAAACAGCGTCGTCGCCTGTTCCTCGGGCAGATAACTGCAGGAATGGGGTTGAGTGGCATAGAACTTCAAGCGCGCCAACTCGGTCATGATCAACCCTCGGGATAAGCTGGTGAATTAAGTGTAAGCCACGCGCGCAAAAGTCGCTCAGCAAACCCAGGTGGCACGACTGGGTTGATCCAGGTGGCGGGCCAGATAATCAGCGAATTCGCGGCGGGGGATCGCGCGGGCGCCCAGGCTGTGCAGATGATCGGTCGGCATCTGGCAGTCAATCAGGACGAATCCGGCGTCTTTCAGATGCTGTACCAGCGTGGCAAAACCATATTTGGAGGCGTTGTCGGCACGGCTGAACATCGATTCACCGAAAAACAGCTGCCCCATCGCCAGGCCGTACAGGCCGCCCACGAGTTGGCCCTGGTCCCAGACCTCGACCGAGTGGGCGAAGCCGCGGCGGTGCAGTTCCAGGTAGGCGTCCTGCATGGCTTCGGTGATCCAGGTGCCGTCGGCGTAATCCCGGGGCGCGGCGCAGGCGCGAATGACCGCGTCGAAATCCTGATCGAAGGTCACCTGATAGCGTTCCTTGCGCAGCAGTTTGCCGAGGCTGCGCGAGACATGCAGTTCGTCGGGAAACAGCACGGTGCGCGGGTCCGGCGACCACCAGAGGATCGGCTGGCCTTCGGAAAACCACGGAAAACAGCCGTGACGGTAGGCCTGCACCAGGCGATCGGCAGACAGGTCGCCACCGGCAGCCAGCAATCCATTGGGATCGCGCATGGCCTTTTCCAGAGGCGGGAAGGTCAGGGAATTGCGTTGTAACCAAGTCAGCATGGCGTCCAGGCTTGCAGAAGGGGAGGGCGGTGCGGGCGTGAGGCCCGCGATAAAGTGTGCCGTTAAATGACAGGAATGTCGTCCAGATACTTCTCCGCGTCCAGTGCTGCCATGCAGCCGGCCCCGGCCGAGGTCACGGCCTGGCGGTAAACGTGGTCCGCCACATCGCCGGCCGCGAAGACGCCGGGGATCTCGGTGGCGGTGGCGTCGCCGTCACTGCCGCCCTTGACCCGCAAGTAGCCGTCACGCATCGGCAACTGGCCCTGGAACAGATCGGTATTGGGTTTGTGGCCAATGGCGATGAACACGCCGGCCAGTGCCAGTTCGCTGGTTTGCCCGGTGTGGCTGTCGCGCAGACGTGCGCCGGTGACGCCGCTGGCGTCGCCCAGCACTTCGTCGAGATTCTGGTTCCAGTGCAGGCGGACATTGCCATTGGCGGCTTTTTCGAACAGTTTGTCCTGGAGGATTTTCTCCGAGCGCAGTTTGTCGCGGCGGTGAATCAGGTGCACTTCCCTGGCGATGTTCGACAGGTACAGTGCTTCCTCGACCGCGGTGTTGCCGCCGCCCACCACCGCGACCACCTGATTGCGGTAGAAAAAGCCATCACAGGTCGCGCAGGCTGAAACGCCTTTGCCGGCGAAGGCTTCCTCCGAAGGCAGGCCCAGGTACTGCGCCGAGGCGCCGGTGGCGATGATCAGTGCGTCGCAGGTGTAAGTGCCGCTGTCACCGATGAGCTCGAACGGGCGCTGCTGCAACTTGGCGGTGTGGATGTGGTCGTAAACGATCTCGGTGGCAAAGCGTTCGGCGTGTTTCTGCATGCGTTCCATCAGCACCGGGCCAGTGAGGCCTTCGACGTCGCCGGGCCAGTTGTCGACTTCGACGGTCGTGGTCAGTTGGCCGCCGGCCTGCAGGCCGGTAATGACCACCGGTTTGAGGTTGGCGCGGGCGGCGTATACGGCAGCGCTGTAACCGGCAGGGCCGGAGCCGAGAATGATCAGGCGTGAATGCTTCGCTGCGTTCATCAAATACACCTCATAAGCCTTTGTCACAAAAGACAATGCATGCTCAAATTGAACCGCAGGATTTGTGGTATTGGTTATGCTCAGCTATGGGGTTTGAAGCATGGCATCAGCCGCACAAACCCGTACAATGCCGGGCTGTTACAGAATATTTGCCGAGCGCTGTGTTTATAGCTGTGTTTATAAAAGCTGCGGCACAGTGTTAAAAGTAGTCTCAGTTGCGCCGGTTCACTTTTTTACCTGCCTGGATTGGGCAGTTTTTTATCGTCATTCAATAGATGGACGCGCCCCGGGCGCAGGAAAAGAAGCGTTTTGAAGAAATCCACCGCAGCACCAAAAACAGTCGTTCCGCTCTGGCGCCAGCAATTGCACTACCGGCTCAAGGAAGGTGCATTGATCGCCATCGGTGCCTTGTGCCTGTTCCTGATGATGGCCTTGCTGACCTACGGCAAGGACGATCCGGGCTGGAGCCACAACAGCAAGATCGACGACGTGCAGAACTTCGGCGGCCCGGCCGGTTCTTACAGCGCCGACATCCTGTTCATGGTGCTGGGTTACTTCGCGTACATCTTCCCGCTGCTGCTGGCGATCAAGGCGTATCAGATTTTCCGCCAACGCCACGAACCCTGGCAGTGGAGCGGCTGGCTGTTCTCCTGGCGCCTGATCGGTCTGGTGTTCCTGGTGCTGTCCGGTGCTGCGCTGGCGCATATCCATTTCCACGCTGCCACCGGTCTGCCGGCCGGCGCGGGCGGGGCACTGGGCGAAAGCCTTGGCGATCTGGCGCGTAACGCCTTGAATATCCAGGGCAGCACGCTGCTGTTCATCGCGCTGTTCCTGTTCGGCCTGACGGTGTTCACTGACCTGTCCTGGTTCAAGGTGATGGATGTCACCGGCAAGATCACCCTCGACCTGTTCGAGCTGTTTCAGGGTGCACTCAATCGCTGGTGGTCGGCCCGCACCGAGCGCAAGCAACTGGTCGCACAACTGCGTGAAGTCGATGACCGCGTCCATGACGTGGTCGCGCCGACCGTCACCGACAAGCGCGAGCAGGCCAAGGTCAAGGAACGTCTGATCGAACGCGAGCAGGCCCTGAGCAAGCACATGTCCGATCGCGAGAAGCAGGTGCCACCGGTCATCGCCCCGGCGCCGGTCAAGGCGCCCGAGCCAAGCAAGCGCGTGCAGAAAGAGAAACAGGTGCCGTTGTTCGTCGACAGCGCCGTGGAAGGCACCTTGCCGCCGATCTCGATCCTCGATCCTGCGGAAAAGAAACAACTCAATTATTCGCCTGAATCCCTGGCAGCAGTCGGCCACCTGCTGGAAATCAAGCTCAAGGAATTCGGCGTCGAGGTCACTGTGGACTCGATCCACCCGGGCCCGGTGATTACCCGTTATGAAATCCAGCCGGCTGCCGGCGTCAAGGTCAGCCGCATCGCCAACCTGGCAAAAGACCTCGCACGTTCGCTGGCGGTGACCAGTGTGCGCGTGGTCGAGGTGATTCCGGGCAAGACCACGGTCGGTATCGAAATTCCCAACGAAGACCGGCAGATCGTGCGTTTCTCCGAAGTCCTGTCTACCCCCGAGTACGACAACTTCAAGTCGCCGGTCACCCTGGCCCTGGGCCACGACATCGGCGGCAAGCCGGTCATCACTGACCTGGCGAAGATGCCGCACCTGCTGGTGGCCGGTACCACCGGTTCCGGTAAGTCGGTGGGTGTGAACGCGATGATCCTGTCGATCCTGTTCAAGTCCGGGCCCGAAGACGCCAAGCTGATCATGATCGACCCGAAAATGTTGGAATTGTCGATCTACGAAGGCATTCCGCACCTGCTGTGCCCGGTGGTGACCGACATGAAGGACGCCGCCAACGCGCTGCGCTGGAGCGTCGCTGAGATGGAGCGCCGCTACAAACTGATGGCGAAGATGGGCGTGCGTAACCTGTCCGGCTTCAACGCCAAGGTCAAGGAAGCCCAGGACGCCGGGGAGCCGTTGAGCGATCCGCTGTACAAGCGCGAAAGCATTCACGACGAAGCGCCGCTGCTGCAGAAGCTGCCGACCATCGTTGTGGTTGTGGACGAATTCGCCGACATGATGATGATCGTCGGCAAGAAAGTCGAAGAGCTCATCGCTCGTATCGCGCAGAAGGCACGTGCTGCCGGCATCCACTTGATCCTCGCGACCCAGCGGCCGTCGGTGGACGTGATCACCGGTCTGATCAAGGCCAACATTCCGACCCGCATGGCGTTCCAGGTGTCGAGCAAGATCGACTCGCGGACCATCATCGACCAGGGCGGCGCCGAGCAACTGCTCGGTCACGGTGACATGCTCTACATGCCGCCGGGCACCAGCCTGCCGATCCGCGTTCACGGCGCGTTCGTTTCCGACGATGAGGTCCACCGTGTGGTGGAAGCGTGGAAACTGCGTGGCGCACCGGAATACAACGACGACATCCTCAACGGTGTCGAAGAGGCGGGCAGCGGCTTTGAAGGCAGCAGCGGTGGCGGCGACGGCGATGATCCGGAGACCGACGCGCTGTATGACGAAGCCGTGCAGTTTGTGCTGGAAAGCCGCCGGGCGTCGATTTCTGCGGTACAGCGCAAGCTGAAGATCGGTTACAACCGTGCTGCGCGGATGATTGAGGCCATGGAAATGGCCGGCGTCGTCACCTCAATGAACACCAACGGTTCGCGTGAAGTCCTGGCCCCGGGCCCGGTTCGCGACTGATTTCAAAAGCAAGAGGCGGGACAATGATGTGCCGCCGCTCTCCCCACGAGTATTCAAGAGGACTCCCATGCGTCTTATCCGCATGCTGTTGCCAGTACTGGCACTGACCACGTTCACGGCCCACGCCGACGACAAGGACGTGGCACGTCTGACCCAATTGCTGGAAACATCGAAAACCCTGACCGCGAACTTTTCCCAGCTGACCCTGGACGGCAGTGGCACGCAGTTGCAGGAAACTCGCGGTGATATGGTCCTGCAGCGTCCAGGCCTGTTCTACTGGCATACCGAAGCGCCAAACGAGCAGACCATGGTCTCCGACGGCAAGAAAGTCACCCTGTGGGACCCGGATCTGGAGCAGGCAACCATCAAGAAACTCGACGAGCGTCTGACCCAGACCCCGGCGCTGCTGCTGTCCGGTGATGTGTCGAAGATCAGCCAGAGCTTCGAGATCAGTGCGAAAGAGGCGGGTGGTGTGATCGACTTCACCCTCAAGCCGAAGACCAAGGACACCCTGTTCGACAGCCTGCGCCTGTCGTTCCGCAACGGTCTGGTCAATGACATGCAACTGATCGACAGTGTCGGCCAGCGCACCAACATCCTGTTCACCGGGGTCAAGGCCAACGAAGCCGTGCCGGCGTCGAAGTTCAAGTTCGACATCCCGAAGGGTGCTGACGTTATCCAGGAATAAATCCCGGATCCCGGGTTGGGCTCTTGTGGCTTGGAGCTTTTGTGGCGGGGGAGCTTGCTCCCGCTGGGGCGCGGAGCGGCCCCGCTCTTGAATCAAAAGCGGGGACTGCTCCGCAGTCCAGCGGGAGCAAGCTCCCTCGCCACAGGTATTCCAACAGGTTTCAGAAAATCAGAGGTTTCAACGCTACGTGATGGATCTGTTTCGCAGTGCACCGATTGCCCAGCCACTGGCCGCGCGTTTGCGTGCGACCAATCTGGATGAGTACGTCGGTCAGGAGCACGTGCTCGCTCGCGGCAAGCCTCTGCGTGAGGCGCTGGAGCAGGGTGCCCTGCATTCGATGATCTTCTGGGGCCCGCCGGGTGTGGGCAAGACCACCCTGGCGCGGTTGCTCGCGGAAGTCTCGGATGCGCACTTCGAAACGGTCTCGGCGGTCCTCGCCGGGGTCAAGGAGATCCGTCAGGCGGTTGAAATCGCCAAGCAGCAGGCCGGCCAGTACGGCAAGCGCACGATTCTCTTTGTCGATGAAGTGCACCGCTTCAACAAATCCCAGCAGGATGCGTTCCTGCCGTATGTGGAAGATGGCACGCTGATTTTTATCGGCGCCACCACCGAAAACCCCTCGTTCGAACTCAACAACGCCCTGTTGTCGCGGGCCCGCGTGTATGTGCTGAAAAGCCTCGACGAAGCGGCGCTGCGCAAACTGGTGCACCGTGCACTCACTGAAGAGCGCGGGCTGGGCAAGCGCAACCTGACGTTGAACGACGAAGGCTTCCAGATGCTGCTGTCCGCCGCCGACGGCGATGGTCGACGGCTGCTCAACCTGCTGGAAAATGCCTCGGACCTCGCCGAAGACAACAGCGAGATCGGCACCGAGCTGCTGCAAAGCCTGCTCGGCGACACCCGTCGGCGCTTCGACAAGGGCGGCGAAGCGTTCTACGACCAGATATCGGCGCTGCACAAATCGGTACGCGGTTCCAACCCCGATGGTGCGCTGTACTGGTTCGCGCGGATGATCGACGGCGGTTGCGATCCGCTGTACCTGGCCCGGCGCGTGGTGCGCATGGCCAGCGAAGACATCGGCAACGCCGACCCGCGTGCGCTGAGCCTGTGTCTGGCAGCGTGGGAAGTGCAGGAGCGGCTCGGCAGTCCGGAAGGCGAGTTGGCGGTGGCCCAGGCCATCACCTATCTGGCCTGCGCGCCGAAAAGCAACGCGGTGTACATGGGCTTCAAGACCGCCCTGCGCGCTGCCGCCGAAAACGGCTCGCTGGAAGTGCCGCTGCACCTGCGCAACGCCCCGACCAAGCTGATGAAACAATTGGGTTACGGCGACGAATACCGTTATGCCCACGACGAGCCGGATGCCTATGCCGCTGGCGAAGATTATTTCCCGGAAGAGCTTGAGCCGATCCCGTTCTATCAACCGGTGCCCCGTGGCCTGGAATTGAAGATTGGCGAGAAGCTCAATCACCTTGCGCAACTCGACCGTTTAAGCCCAAGACAGCGGAGAAAATAGTGCTTCCATTGATCATTGCAGTCTCCGCCGGCGGTATCGCCGGCACCCTGTTGCGCTTCGCCACGGCCAATTGGGTCACGGCCAATTGGCCGCGGCACTTCTATACCGCGACGCTGGCCGTTAATATCGTGGGCTGTCTGCTGATTGGCGTGTTGTACGGCCTGTTTTTGATACGCCCGGAGGTGCCGATCGAGGTGCGCGCCGGGTTGATCGTCGGCTTCCTCGGGGGGCTGACGACTTTTTCATCCTTTTCACTGGATACGGTGCGCCTGCTGGAAAGCGGGCAAGTGCCGCTGGCCCTGGGCTATGCGGCACTCAGCGTATTCGGCGGGCTGCTCGCGACGTGGGCCGGCCTGTCTTTGACCAAACTTTGATAACGAGAAACCGACATGCTCGATTCCAAACTGTTACGTAGCAACCTTCAGGACGTAGCGGACCGCCTGGCTTCCCGTGGCTTTGCCCTGGATACCGCGCGCATCGAAGCGCTGGAAGAACAGCGCAAGACCGTCCAGACCCGCACCGAAGCACTGCAGGCTGAGCGTAACGCGCGTTCCAAGTCCATCGGTCAGGCCAAGCAGCGCGGCGAAGACATTGCGCCGCTGATGGCGGACGTCGAGCGCATGGCGGGCGAGCTGAGTGCCGGTAAAGTCGAGCTGGACGCGATCCAGACCGAACTGGACTCGATCCTGCTGGGTATCCCGAACCTGCCGCATGAATCGGTGCCGGTTGGCGAAGACGAAGACGGCAACGTCGAAGTGCGCCGCTGGGGCACGCCGACCGCGTTCGACTTCGAGGTCAAGGACCACGTCGCCCTGGGCGAGAAGTTCGGCTGGCTGGATTTCGAAACCGCCGCCAAGCTGTCCGGCGCACGTTTCGCCCTGCTGCGTGGCCCGATTGCCCGTCTGCACCGCGCTCTGGCGCAGTTCATGATCAACCTGCACGTCAACGAGCACGGCTACGAAGAGGCCTACACGCCTTATCTGGTTCAGGCCCCGGCGCTGCAAGGCACCGGTCAACTGCCAAAGTTCGAGGAAGACCTGTTCAAGATCGCTCGCGAAGGCGAAGCCGATCTGTACCTGATCCCGACCGCCGAAGTGTCGCTGACCAACATCGTGGCCGGTGAAATCGTCGATTCGAAACTGCTGCCGATCAAGTTCGTCGCCCACACCCCGTGCTTCCGCAGCGAAGCCGGCGCATCGGGCCGTGACACTCGCGGCATGATCCGTCAGCACCAGTTCGACAAGGTTGAAATGGTCCAGATCGTCGAGCCTTCGACGTCGATGGAAGCGCTGGAAAGCCTGACCGCCAACGCCGAGAAAGTCCTGCAACTGCTGGGCCTGCCTTACCGCACTCTGGCGCTGTGCACCGGCGACATGGGCTTCAGCGCCGTGAAGACCTACGACCTTGAAGTGTGGATTCCGAGCCAGGACAAATACCGCGAGATCTCGTCGTGCTCCAACTGCGGCGACTTCCAGGCCCGCCGCATGCAGGCGCGTTTCCGCAACCCGGAAACCGGCAAGCCTGAACTGGTGCACACCCTCAACGGTTCGGGTCTGGCCGTCGGCCGTACCCTGGTGGCCGTGCTGGAAAACTACCAGCAGGCCGACGGCTCGATCCGCGTTCCGGACGTGCTGAAGCCTTACATGGGTGGCCTTGAGGTCATCGGCTAAATGAAATATCTGCCGCTGTTTCACAACCTGCGCGGCAGTCGTGTGTTGGTCGTCGGTGGGGGGGAAATTGCCTTGCGCAAATCCCGCCTGCTGGCCGATGCCGGTGCGCTGCTGCGGGTGGTCGCACCTGAAATCGAAAGCCAATTGCGTGAACTGGTCACCGCCAGCGGTGGCGAGTGCCTGCTACGCGGTTACGTGGAAGCGGACCTGGACGGTTGCGGGCTGATCATTGCCGCCACCGACGATGAAGCGCTGAATGCGCAAGTTTCCAGCGATGCTCATCGGCGTTGCGTACCGGTCAACGTGGTGGACGCGCCGCAATTGTGCAGCGTGATCTTCCCGGCGATTGTCGACCGTTCGCCACTGATCATCGCGGTGTCCAGCGGCGGCGATGCGCCGGTGCTGGCGCGGCTGATTCGCGCCAAGATCGAAACCTGGATTCCTTCGACCTACGGCCAACTGGCCGGACTGGCTGCGCGTTTCCGCAATCAGGTGAAAAACCTGTTTCCGGACGTGCAGCAACGTCGCGGGTTCTGGGAAGACGTGTTTCAAGGCCCGATTGCCGATCGGCAACTGGCCGGGCAGGGTGCCGAGGCCGAACGTCTGCTGCAAGCCAAGATCGATGGCGAAGCGGACATCACCACCGGTGAGGTGTACCTGGTGGGCGCCGGGCCGGGCGATCCGGATCTGCTGACCTTCCGCGCCTTGCGCCTGATGCAACAAGCCGACGTGGTGCTGTATGACCGCTTGGTCGCTCCGGCGATTATTGAGCTGTGCCGTCGCGACGCCGAACGGATCTACGTCGGCAAGCGTCGCGCCGATCACGCGGTGCCGCAGGATCAGATCAACCAGCAACTGGTGGATCTGGCCAAGGCCGGCAAGCGTGTGGTGCGGTTGAAGGGCGGTGATCCGTTTATCTTCGGTCGCGGCGGTGAAGAGATCGAAGAGCTGGCGGCCCATGGCATTCCATTTCAGGTGGTGCCGGGGATCACGGCGGCCAGCGGTTGCGCGGCGTACGCCGGGATTCCGTTGACCCATCGCGATTACGCGCAGTCAGTGCGGTTTGTCACCGGGCACCTGAAGGACGGTTCCACCGATCTGCCATGGGCCGACCTCGTCGCTCCGGCGCAGACGCTGGTGTTCTACATGGGCCTGGTCGGTCTGCCGAGCATTTGCGAACAGTTGATCAAGCATGGACGTGCAGCCGATACCCCGGCGGCGTTGATCCAGCAGGGCACCACGGTCAATCAGCGGGTTTTTACTGGCACGCTGGCCGACCTGCCACGCCTGGTGGCGGAGCATGAAGTGCATGCGCCGACATTGGTGATCGTCGGTGAAGTGGTGCAACTGCGCGAGAAACTGGCGTGGTTCGAGGGCGCTCAGGCGCAAGTGTGAGTCAAAGCAAAAAGATCGCAGCCTGCGGCAGCTCCTACATGAGAATGCGTTCCCTGTAGGAGCTGCCGAAGGCTGCGATCTTTTGCTGTTGACTGTTATCCCCGCTGCCAAACCCCTTTTCCGCTCAGCCGCGCCCGATCATGCGCCACAGTAAAATCCTGCGCCGGTCCCTTCGGCACAACCCCTGTCGGATTGATGGTCTTGTGACTGCCGTAGTAGTGGTTTTTGATGTGCTGAAAATCCACCGTCTCGGCGATCCCCGGCCACTGATACAGCTCGCGCAGCCAGTTCGACAGATTCGGGTAATCGGCAATCCGCCGCAGGTTGCACTTGAAGTGGCCGTGGTACACCGCATCAAAACGAATCATCGTGGTGAACAAACGGATGTCTGCTTCCGTCAGGTGCTCACCCGACAAGTAGCGATTGGCGCCCAGCACCTGCTCCAGGTGATCGAGTTCGGCAAACACCTCATCGAACGCCTCTTCGTAAGCCTGCTGCGACGTCGCAAAGCCGGCGCGATACACGCCATTGTTCACCGCCGGATAGATCCGCTCGTTCAGCGCGTCGATCTCACCGCGTAGCGGTGCCGGGTAGAAGTCCAGCTCGTTGCCGGTCAGGCCATCGAAGGCGCTGTTGAACATGCGGATGATCTCCGCCGATTCATTGCTGACGATGCGCTTGAGCTTCTTGTCCCACAGCACCGGTACCGTGACGCGACCGGTGTAGTCCGGGGTGTCGGCGGTGTAGCGCTGGTGCATGAAGTCGAAGTGATCGAGCTTGTCGCCGGTCGAGCCGAGGGCCGTGTCGAAGGTCCAGCCGTTTTCCAGCATCAGCCAACTGACCACGGATACGTCGATCAGGCTTTCCAGGCCTTTGAGCTTGCGCAGGATCAGCGTGCGATGTGCCCACGGGCAAGCAAGCGACACATAGAGGTGATAGCGCCCGGCTTCGGCGGCAAAACCGCCTTCACCGCTCGGCCCGGGCCGGCCGTCAGCAGTGACCCAGTGGCGGCGCTGCGCCTGTTCGCGCTGGAACGCGCCGTCCTTGCTGCTTTCGTACCACTTGTCCTGCCAGTGGCCATCGACGAGTAAACCCATGATCCAGACTCCTGATTCCAATAAGCGTTGGAGCCGAGTCTATTCCGATGAGTTCGAACAAAAAGCGCAAAGATCGGGCGTCGATGATCGGTTAAATCGATTTGTTCCGCGCGGCCCAGTATTGCTCGGCGGTGGCGAACGCTTGTTCACGACTTTGACCGAGACCGCGCAGGGCCAGGGCCATGGTCGAGATCAAGGCCATGTGCGGATAGCTGTCGACCACCTCGCCGCGCCACACAGCCTTGAGATGTTCAACGTCCAGCGTGGCCGGTTTGACGTGGCGCTGGCTCGACAGCTGCGGCCACTCCTCGTCCCAACTCTCGCCGCCGGCGGTGCCGTACAGGTGACTGTCGGCATCCGGGTTGATCTCGATTTCGCCGCCATCGCCCTTGACCACGATCGCCGTATCACCGAGCAGGCCGCTGGCGTCGCGGTGCACCGCTTGATAACCCGGGTGGAAAATACTTTGCAGGCCACACCGTGCGCGCAGCGGGTTGAGAATCCGCGCCAGCGAATGGATCGGCGAGCGCAGGCCCATGGTGTTGCGCAGGTCGATCATCTTCTGCAATTGCGGCGCCCAGTCCATCAGCGGCATGAACGCCAGGCCACCGTTGTCCAGCGCACTGCCGACCTGCTGCCAGGTGCGGCACAGCGGAATGCTCAGCTCGCCGAGCAGTTGTTCGGTGTACAAGCGCCCGGCGGTGTGCGCGCCGCCGCCATGCATGAAAATCCGTACGCCGTTTTGCGCCAGGCACTTGGCTGCCAGCAGGTACCACGGCAGATGACGTTTCTTGCCGGCGTAGGTCGGCCAGTCCAGATCGACGTTGAGTGCCGGCGCCTGCAAGCGCTCGCGCAAGGCTTCGGTGAAACCGGCCATTTCCTCGGCGCTTTCCTCCTTGTGCCGCAACAGCATCAGGAACGCGCCGAGCTGGGTGTCTTCGACCTTGTCGTCGAGCACCATGCCCATCGCCTCCCGGGCCTCCTCGCGGGTCAGGTCGCGGGCGCCGCGCTTGCCCTTGCCGAGGATTCGCACGAATTGCGCGAACGGGTGTTCGGCGGGCGTTTCGAGGGTCAGCGCTGGAAAGTCGGTCATAAGCAATTCGTCGGTTTGGGCAGGCCCGCCAGTTTCGCGGCGAGTTTGGCAGGGGTGCCTTTGAACAGTCGGTTCAGGTGCTGGCTGTTGCCTTTCTCCGGGCCGAGTTTCAGTGCGGTGTACTTGACCAGCGGCCGGGTGGCCGGCGACAGCTGGAATTCGGCGTAGAAGCTGCGCAGCAGTTCGAGGACTGCCCAGTGTTCGGGCGTCAGTTCGATGCCTTCAGCAGCGGCGAGGGCGCTGGCGACGTCATGAGACCAGTCGTCGAGGTCGACCAGAAAGCCATCCTTGTCCAGTTCGATGGCGCGGGCGCCGACAGTCATCGCGTTCATAGCCAGCTGTTGACCTTGTCATGGTGGATCGACAGTTCGACAAAGGCCGGGTAATCGATGGCTTCGGCCCAGTCCAGCAGTTGCACGGCGCGCGCCTGCGCATCTTCGGCCAGGACGAACAGTTTCAGCTGACGGCTTTGCAGCGTGGTGAACGGAGCGGTGCCGGGTTGCAGGGCATACACCGCGTCACCGGATAGCAGCAAGGCGTCGGCAGCGCCGAGCACGCGCAGGCAACTGGTCAGGCGCTCGTCGCCGAACGGGGAATGAGACAACACATGCAAAGTCGACATCAGAGGGTGATCACCTGGTCGTAACGGTCAATAAGGGCGGTGATTTGTTCGGCGGCGAGCGGTTGCGCCTCGTCCAGCGACCGATTGCTCAGGCCCCGAGTGCTGGCGCTGTCGGCGCAATAAAACAGCTCTTCGACGCCGAACATCGGCAGCGCCTGCAGGTTGGCGCTCAAGTCTTTCTGCTGCAGGGCCTTGGCGTTTTGCCCGTCGGCGAGTTGCAGCACGCCATCATCGAGAAACAGCAGGCCGATCGGTAGATCGAAGGCGCCACCGGCCAGCACGATGTCCAGTGCTTCGCGGGCACCGGGGCCGGACCAAGGCGATTGGCGGCTTATGATCAACAGGGATTTGGCCATGTCACGCGCCTCCGAAACAGATCAGTCGATCGGCGTCCTGCACCGCATCGTGCAACTGGCCGAGGCCGGACAGTTCCCACGGCGCGCTGACCGACACCGCGTCACGCTGATAGCGCTTGGCTTCTTCGGCGTTCAGTGCACCACGGCGCAAGGCCGCGGCGATGCACACCACACCGTCCAGTTGCTGCTCGGTGATGAACGCACGCCATTGTTTGGGCAGGTCCAGTTCGTCCTGCGGAGTGACCACCGCGTCGGAGGCGTTGTAGACGCCATCCTGATAGAAAAACAGCCGGACAATCTCATGCCCCCCGGCCAGTGCCGCCTGCGCAAACAGCAGGGCACGGCGCGAGGAGGGCGCATGGGCGGCGGAAAACAGCGCAATGGCGAACTTCATGACGGACTCGATCAGCAAAACTGCGGCCATGATAAAGCTTTATCGGTGTAGCGGCGAAACCCAAGTTGCCTGAGTGCATGCCCCTGTAGGCGCTGTCGAGTGAAACGAGGCTGCGATCTTTTGATTCTGATCGTTGAAATCAACATCAAAAGATCGCAGCGTGCCGCAGCTCCTACGGTATGAAAGGCGTTTTCAACGAGGCATATAGCCCAGTTGCCAGCGCCGCGGAATGGTCAGCGACAGCACGCCCAACACCGCCGCCAGCAAGCCGCTGACGAACAAGGCCTTCAGCCCCAGATGATGTTCCAGCACTGCCCCCAGAATCGCGCCGATGAACATGCCGGTCCACGGTACCAGTTGCACCCGCCAGCCGTTCCGGCGTTCGCCGAGCATCCAGCGCCCCAGTCCACGACCGAACCGCGACAGCGCCCCGGTCACGTAAGTCAGGCCCACCGGCAGACCGTTCACTTCCTCGACCGCCGCGTTAAGCATGCCCATCGCGATGATCGCCGCCAGCAGCGCCGGCAGTTGCGTGTCCGAGGGCCAGGCGGCCGCCGCGCAGAGCAGGGTGGCGATGCACAGCAATAGCGGCAGGGTGCGCCGCCCGCCCAGGCGCCCGATCACAATCCCCAAGGCATTACCGATCACGAATGTGACGACGAGGATGACCAGGCGCAACGTCAGCCCGAGATCGCCGTCACTGATGGCCACCGCCAGGCGCGTGGTGTTGCCGCTCATGAACGAGACGAAGTCGCCACTGGCCATGAAGCCGATGGCGTCGGTCATGCCCGCGAGCACCGACAGGCTGGCCACTAATGCCAGACCGATGCGCCCGCGCCATTTCTGCCGATGCAGATGACCGGAAGTGGCGCGGTGAGTCGAGGTGGAAGGCAGCATCGGCGGCGATATCCTTGAGTGGCGGTTACGGTTCCAGCCCGTACAGGTCGCAATAATCCGCCCAGCTCAGGTGGGCCATTTCCGCCACCTCGCGATGCACCTCCATGCGCTGGGCCTGATAGTCCTCGGGCGTTGCCGCCGTGAGCAGCAAGGTCAACTCCCAGGCAAACAGGCCCTGGTTCTCCGCCTCGGCCTCGAAGGCTTCGTGCAGGCGTTCTTCGCGATACTGCGCTGCGGTTTCACCCTTGGCCTGGGCCAGCAGCGGATTGAGATGATCGAGGGTTTCGCGCAGTTCGGGACGCGCGTCGAGAAACAGTTTCAGGGCCTGTTCGTGTCGCTGGTCGGTGGGCGCCATGTGCGTTCCTTTGTGAGGCTGATGTCCGTAGGGTGCCGCAGCAGACCGTGCCTGTCGCGCTATAAATGCAGTAAAGCAGAACGATTTTGCCTGCCGCGATGATACAGTCCGCTTTTTTCTGAATGAGCGAATGCAATGCGAATTCTGATGGTAGCGCTAGCCGCAACCGTGCTGGCTGGCTGCGCGGGTTCGGTGATGGACGATTCTCGCACCAAAGCCCCGTACAAAGTCCTGACCTCGGACAAACCCGAGAAAGTCGTGGCCCAGTGCGTGCAATTCGCCTGGCAGGACGAGGCGGTGTTTGGCGTGGACGCCGGGGCGTATCTGCAACCGGGCAAGAAGGGCGGCTCGACGGTGTATACGCGTTCGGCGGAATCGTTTGTCGACGTGACCAGCGATGCCTCGGGCACGGTGCTCAATTACTACGTGCAGAAGGATGATTTTGTCGCCAAGCGGCGGTTGGCGGGGTTGGCGACCTGCCTCTGATCATGCGTTGACGCGGCTGCCGCCATCGCGAGCAGGCTCACTCCTATACAAATCCAGTGGAGGAGTGAGCCTGCTCGCGATAGGGCCAGTGCGTTCAACCGATCAAACGCTTCTGGAAATAATGGCGGCGATGCCCCGGCGGGTAATCCATAATCTCGCCAAACTGGCTGAATCCCAGCTTCTTGTAAAACTCCGGCGCCTGAAAATCGAAGGTGTCCAGCCAGATACCCAGGCAGTTCTTCTCTCTGGCCAGATTTTCCGCCATGGCCATCAGTTCCGAGCCGATGCGTTGTCCGCGACCCTGTTCCGGTACGCAGAGCAACTCGATGTACATCCAGGTAAAAATCACCCGGCCGTACAGACCGCCGAGAATCGCGTCCTGCTCATCGCGCACCAGCAGGGCGAACGGTTCCGAAATGCTGCCACCGGTCTTTGCATCGTTATACGCAATCAAAGGCTCGAGAATGGCCTTGCGTTGTTCTTCCGTAGGGTTCTTCGACAGCTCGATTCGCAACGTCATGCGTAACTTCCTTGTGAGGTGAGCCCGCAGCCTATCCTGCTTGGGGGGCGTCTTCCAAGTCCCCGCACATCCCTCTGGAACCGCCGCTGTCGTGCTGGGGTCTAGCGTTTACAGCGTCATTTCGAACGCGGTTGATGAGGACCCCCCATGAATATTTTCGAAGCCCTTCGCGAAAGCCACGACCGCCAGCGCAGTTACGCCAAGGCCCTGGTCGAAACCAGCGGCGACACCCCGGAGCGGGTTGAAGCCTACAAGCAGCTCAAGGCCGAACTGCAGGCCCACGAAACCGCTGAAGAGCGCCACTTCTACATCCCGTTGATGGAGTTCGACAACGGCGTCGACCTGAGTCGCCACGCGATCTCGGAACACCACGAGATGGACGAGATGATGGAAGAACTGGACGAGACCGAGATGTCCAGCCCGGCGTGGCTGGCAACGGCGAAGAAACTCTCGGACAAAGTCCATCACCACCTCAAGGAAGAAGAGCAGAAGTTCTTCCAGATGGCTGGCAAGTTGCTCGACGACAAACAAAAGGAGCAACTGGCCGGCCAGTACGAAAAGGAATATCAGGCACAGTTGCCATAAGCGATGAATGCCGGTGTTTGCAGCGTCCGTGTGTAGGCCTTTAGCCATGCGTCGGGTCGGTTTTGTCGCAATATACTGTATATGCATCCAGTGTTTTCGGCCTTTTCTCTCAACGAGAGCGGATGCCTGCGACAAAACCGCCGATGGACAAAAAAACCACCTCCGTTAGCTTGAAGGCCTCTCCTCGTACAGGAGAGTACTTAAATCAACGGAGTGAAAAACATGAATCAACCACAAGCTCAAACCTCACTGCGACACGGTCGCGTCACCTCTCCAGCCAGCCGCGGTGCGGTAGCCATCGAGCAAGGATTGCTCGGTGCCTGGCAGGTCAACGAAATGGAAGGGGGCAAGAATTTCCCGGCGCTGACGGCAGGGCCTTTTCCTGCTCCCTATGGCAGCGACAGTGACAGCGTCACGCCGCCCGGCGATGGTTTCATTCTCAGCGGTGGCAAGACCGATGCCCGAGACTGTGTGAACTTCACCGACGAGGAAATGAGCAAAAAGCTCAACCGTCCTTTCAACTGGCCCTTGCTCAGCGTCACCCCGGGCCAGACGCTGGAAGTGAAGTGGGAATACACCGCGCCGCACACCACCCGCGGCTACCGCTGGATGATCACCAAGGATGGCTGGGATCCGAAGCAGCGTATTTCCCGCGCACAGCTCGAGGCGCAGCCTTTCGCCGAAGACTTCTACACTCAAGTGCCGTATTACAGCTATCCGGGGGAATTGAAGGCCAAGGTCAATCATTCGGTGAAATTGCCGGCCAATAAAAAGGGCCGTCACGTCATCGTGCTGATGTGGATCGTGGCCAACACCGGCAACGCGTTCTATCAGGCGTTCGACGTCGATTTCAAATAACGGCACAACGCCAAACCCACAAGTTCTGAAGGATTAGAACATGGCAAATATCGACTTCACACTCGTGCAAAACCAGGCAGCCGATGCGGCTTCGCTGATGCCCAGCATCGCCGGCAAGAAGATCCTCATGGGTTTCTGGCACAACTGGCCGGCCGGCCCCAGTGACGGCTACCGTCAGGGCCGGTTCGCGGAAATCGCTCTGGAGGCGGTGCCCAAGGAATACAACGTGGTCGCGGTGGCGTTCATGAAGGGCAGCGGTATTCCCACCTTCAAGCCGTTCAACGTGTCCGATGCCGAGTTCCGCCGCCAGGTTGGCGTGCTCAACAGCCAGGGGCGGGCGGTGTTGCTGTCCCTGGGCGGTGCCGATGCGCACATCGAGTTGCGTGCCGGGCAGGAACAACCGCTGGCCAATGAGATCATCCGTCTGGTGGAAACCTACGGGTTTGATGGGCTGGACATCGATCTTGAACAGAGCGCGATTGATTTCGCTGCCAACAAGACCGTGCTGCCGGCCGCACTGAAACTGGTCAAGGATCACTACGCCGGCCAAGGCAAGCACTTCATCATCAGCATGGCCCCGGAGTTTCCGTACCTGACCAGCACCGGCAAATACGTTGGTTACCTGCAGGCGCTGGAAGGCTATTACGACTTCATCGCCCCGCAGTTCTATAACCAGGGTGGCGACGGGGTCTGGGTGCCGGAGGCCAATAACGGCAACGGCGCCTGGATCGCGCAGAACAACGACGCGCTGAAAGAGGACTTCCTCTACTACCTGACCGAAAGTCTAGTGACCGGTACTCGGGGCTTCACCAAGATCCCGGCGGACAAATTCGTCATCGGCCTGCCGACCAACGTTGACGCCGCCGCCACCGGTTACGTGATTGACAGCACGGCAGTGGGCAATGCGCTCAAGCGCCTGGCGATCAAAGGGCTGGCGATCAAGGGCCTGATGACCTGGTCGGTGAACTGGGACAACGGTGTCAGCAAAGACCGCGTGCCGTACAACTGGGAGTTCAGTCGACGGTATGGACCGCTGATTCACGGCGTACGAACAGCGGCGCAGGAGACGGATGAGGCGTTGTCGCGCCTCGCCCGTTAAACGCAAATGAAGAAGCCCGGTAGCGCTGCCGGGCTTTTTTTGTGGGCGCGTTTATTCGAACATGGGTACTTTCCGATGAAAAAAAGGAACAGGCGTCATGACCAAGACCGCCGAGCGGGTCAACATTGTCGACACTCAGGTGTTGTCCCACGACTGGTACCTGTTGCAGAAAATCACCTTTGACTACCTGCGCAACAATGGCGACTGGCAGCGGCAAACGCGCGAGGTCTACGACCGTGGCAATGGCGCGGCGATCCTGTTGTTCAACCGCGAGAAGCGCACGGTGGTGCTGACTCGCCAATTCCGTTTGCCGGTGTTCGTCAACGGCCACGACGGCTTATTGATCGAAGTGGCGGCGGGACTGCTCGAGGGTGCTGCACCGGAGCAGCGCATCCGCGACGAGGCCGAAGAAGAAACCGGTTACCGCGTGCACGACGTGAAGAAAGTGTTCGAGGCCTACATGAGCCCCGGCTCGGTGACCGAGAAACTGCACTTCTTCATTGCCGAGTACGACGCCAAGTCAAAGGTCAGTGAGGGCGGAGGCCTGGAGGAGGAAACCGAGGAACTGGAAGTGCTGGAGTGGGGCTTCGATGACGCCTTGGCGGCGTTCGAGCGCGGCGAGATCTGCGACGCCAAGACCATCATGCTGTTGCAGTATGCGGCGATGAATAACCTGTTTGCCCGATAAAGCAAAGATCGCAGCCTGCGGCAGCTCCTACATTGAAATACGTTTCACCTGTAGGAGCTGCCGCAGGCTGCGATCTTTTGATCTGCTAAAACAACTCCCCAGTCCTGCCCACCGCCGACCAGTTACCACCCTCCAGCACCAGCAACCGCTCTTTTGCCTCAAGCCCACCCGCAAACCCGGTCAACTTCCCCGAAGCGCCAATCACCCGATGACACGGCGCCACAATCGAAATCGGATTGCGCCCATTCGCCGCCCCCACTGCACGCACGGCCGCTGGGTTGCCAATCTGTTCGGCGATCTGGCGGTAGGTGCGGGTTTCGCCAAACGGGATGGTCAGCAGTGCCGCCCAGACCTTTTTCTGGAAGTCGGTGCCGACGAAATCCAGTTCCAGATCGAAGCGATCGCGATGGCCGGCGAAATATTCCTGCAGCTGTCGAGCGGCGTTCTGCAGCAGTGGATTGTCCGGCGCTTGCGTCATCGGCCCGAGGCGCACCCGGCCCGGTTTGTCGTTTTCCCAGAGGATGGCCGCCAGTCGTGCGCCGTTCGCAACCAGCTTCAATTCGCCTACGGGTGAGGGCAGGGTGATGAACGTGTAGGGCATGGGGCAGAGCTCCGGATCGGCACGGCGAGAGCGCCCAGCATACTGCCTGATCCGGGAGGCGCAAATCGCAATAGCGACCATACTGCTTGTTGCTTTTGAAGCGTTCCCCTCTGTTTGCACAGACCCTGAAAACAAAAAAAAGAGATCGACTCATGAAGTACGAACCTTTGGCCAAAACGCTGATTGCGACGTCACTGGCACTGAGCTGCCTCATGGCCCATGCCGCGTCGGTGGCACCGGTGGCCGCCGAAAACGGCATGGTGGTCACCGCCCAACATCTGGCTTCCCACGTCGGCGTGGATGTGTTGAAAAGCGGCGGTAACGCCGTGGATGCCGCGGTGGCCGTGGGCTATGCGCTGGCGGTGGTGTATCCCGCGGCCGGGAACCTGGGGGGTGGCGGTTTCATGACCATTCAACTGGCGGACGGGCGCAAGACCTTTCTCGACTTCCGCGAAAAAGCCCCCTTGGCGGCAACAGCCAATATGTACCTGGACAAGGATGGCAATGTCGTCCCGGACCTGAGCACCCGTGGCCACCTCGCCGTGGCAGTACCGGGCACCGTGTCGGGCATGGAGCTGGCGCTGAGCAAGTACGGCACCAAGCCGCGCAAGGAGATGATCGCGCCGGCGATCAAACTGGCTGAAGACGGTTTCGAACTGGAGCAGGGCGACGTCGATCTGCTGGACTACGCCACCGATGTGTTCAAGAAGGACATGCGTGATTCCGGGTCGATCTTCCTGCACAACGGCGAACCGCTGCAGGTCGGGCAGAAACTGGTGCAGAAGGATCTGGCGAAAACCCTGCGCACCATCTCGGACAAGGGCGCCGACGGCTTCTATAAAGGCTGGGTCGCTGACGCCATCGTCACCTCCAGTCAGGCCAACAAGGGCATCATCACCCAGGCCGACCTCGACAAATACAAGACCCGCGAACTGGCCCCGGTGGAGTGCGACTACCGTGGCTACCACGTGGTCTCGGCGCCACCGCCAAGCTCCGGCGGGGTGGTGATCTGCGAGATCATGAACATCCTCGAAGGTTATCCGATGAAGGATCTGGGCTTCCATTCGGCTCAGGGCATGCACTACCAGATCGAAGCGATGCGCCACGCCTACGTGGACCGCAACAGCTATCTGGGCGACCCGGACTTCGTCAAGAACCCGATCGAGCACCTGCTGGACAAGAACTACGCGACCACGCTGCGCAACGCGATCCAGCCACAGAAGGCCGGCATCTCCGCTGAGCTGAAACCCGGCGTTGCGCCACATGAAGGCAACAACACCACGCACTACTCGATCGTCGACAAGTGGGGCAACGCGGTGTCGGTGACCTACACCCTCAACGACTGGTTCGGTGCCGGCGTGATGGCGAGCAAGACCGGGGTGATCCTCAACGACGAGATGGACGACTTCACCTCCAAGGTTGGCGTGCCGAACATGTACGGTCTGGTACAGGGTGAGGCCAACGCCATCGCCCCGGGCAAAACCCCGCTGTCGTCGATGAGCCCGACCATTGTCACCAAGGATGGCAAAGTGGTGATGGTGGTGGGCACGCCGGGTGGCAGCCGGATCATCACCGCGACCTTGCTGACCATGCTCAACGTCATCGACTACGGCATGGGCCTGCAGGAAGCGGTCGACGCGCCACGCTTCCACCAGCAATGGATGCCGGAGGAAACCAACCTCGAAGACTTCGCCGTCAGCCCTGATACGAAGAAAATTCTCGAGAGCTGGGGCCACAAGTTTGCCGGGCCGCAGGACGCCAACCACATCGCGGCGATCCTGGTCGGCGCGCCGTCGCTGGGTGGTAAGCCGGTGGGCAAGAACCGCTTCTACGGCGCCAACGATCCTCGGCGCAACACCGGGTTGTCATTGGGGTATTGAGCAGCGTAAAAGGGGGGCGGGTGCAGGTCCGCCCCTGTCTCAAGGATCGATCAAGGAAGGCTCATCATGTCTAGCGCATTGCTGATCATCGACGTCCAGCAGGTTCTCTGCTCCGGCCAGTACCAGTGCTTCGACATCCAACGCGTCATCGCCACCATCAACCAGCTCAGCACGCGCGCGCGAAAGGCTGGCGTGCCGGTGGTGCTGATTCAGCATGAAGAAACGGGCAGCCCGCTGGCCCACGGTACCGAAGGCTGGCAACTGGCCGAAGGCCTGCTGACTGAAGCAAAAGATCTGCGTGTACGCAAAACCACCCCGGATTCGTTCTACCAGACCGACCTGGGCAAACTGCTGCCCAGCGAAGACTTCGAGCGCCTGGTCATCTGCGGCCTGCAAACCGACTACTGCGTCAACGCCACCGTGCGCAAGGCGCATGAACTGGGCTACGACGTGGTGCTGGCCGCGGACGCCCATTCCACCCTCGACAACGGCAACATGAGCGCCGAAGACATCATCGCCGAACACAACAAGGACCTGGCACACTTGACGGGGGCCACCGGCCGCATCGACATCAAACCCGCAGCCGAGATCGTCTTCTAAAGCCAGCGAATACCCCTGTGGGAGCGAGCCTGCTCGCGAAAGCGGTGTGTCTGTGACGCATGTGTCGGGTCACACGACGCCTTCGCGAGCAGGCTCGCTCCCACAATGATTGAGGGTGTTCACAGATTCCGATGTCCAGCATAAGTCTCCTGTGGGAGCGGGCATGCCCGGGAAGGCGGCAGCACTGGCCACACTTCACTGGCATAATCCCGCGCCCCGAAGAATGGAATCTGTCGATGTTGTCTTTCAAACTCCGCCACGCCTTGCTGCTGACATCCCTGGCATTTTCCATTACCGCGCATGCCGCCAGTTTCGATTGCACCGGCGCCACCAGCCCGGCTGAAAAAACCATTTGTTCTGATCCCTACATCTCCAACCTTGATGAAAAACTGAGCTCGCTGTGGCGTGTCACGTTGCCGAAAGTTGCGGATTCGAAAGCCTTGAAGGCCGATCAGCGAGGCTGGCTAAAGCAACGCAATCAATGTGCTGCGGATGTGGCCTGTTTGCGCCGGGAATACCTGATGCGCCTCAAGGCACTGGAGTTCATGGCCAAACCCTTCAATTGGGATGCGACCTGGCAACTCATTCCATGGGGCGTATCATCGTCGGTCGAGGTTAAAACCAAGCGTATCGATGCCACTCATATCGCCTTTGATATTTCAGGCGTGGCTGGCGCCAACTCCGGCGATATGGATGGCGTCGCCAACATTGTGGGCAGCGAAGCACACTATGCCCAAGATAACTGTTCGTTGAAGTTCAGCGCATTCAACGGTCTGTTGGACATTGCCCAGGATGGTGCAGACCCTACCTGCGGCGGTGGAATGGGGGTTTACTACGGCGGTCGTTACGTGGCATCGGAACAGCCACTGGCGATTGATTACGACTTGCTTAGTCTGGGGGTGGCGCGGACTGAGCAGGAAAACGAGCTATTACACGCTCTGCTCAAAGGCGACTATCAGACGTTGTTGCAAAACAGTGGATCGATGGTGACGGCCGATGCTTCCCGCGATGTGCCGGATGCTCAGGTCGATGAGTTCTGGTTGCGTGGGCTGGCCAACACCAATGCAGGCATTCTGATGCGCGCGCCGGACGCTCGGGTATGGCTGGTTTTATTGGTGTTCGATGAGCAGCGTAATTTGCGTGCCCGCTACTACACCAACGCACCGCAATGGAAAAAACGTGTGCCCGAAGCATTGCTTGCCTGGCACAAGCGAATGGAGAACGGTGAGACGTTGCCGCTGGATTTCATGCCCTGATTCTCTGCGGCGATGTATTTGGCGAAATGTCGACGGGGCTGACCAACAGCCTCGCTGCATTCAAGTCGCAAACAACCAGCCACGCACACTCGCGACCGGTTCCGACACCACCCCCTCCAGCACCATCCGCGTAATTGTCTCTGCCGCGGTCTGATAATCCTCATCCTGCGGCACCGGGCGTCCGGTGATGCAGCCCATTTGCCAGCCGATGTTGGTGTAGGTGCGGGTCGCCGACCAGATGAACAGCATCAGGTGCTCCGGGTCTACCGGGGCCAGCAAGCCGCGCTCGATCCAGCTGCGCAGGCAGTCGACGTTGCGCCGGGCTTCGGCGTGCAGCAGGTCGCGGCATTCGTCTGGCAACTGGCGGCCGCCGAGCAGCAGTTCGCCGCTGAACACCTTGGCAATCGCCGGATGTTCGCGGGCGATGCGGATCCGTGCGGCGACGTAGGCGCGCAGGCCGATCAGCGGATCGTCGCTTTCGCGCAGCGCTGCCGAAGCTTCCAGCAGCGGTTCGACGAACCCCAGCAGGACTTTCGAGTACAGGTTTTCCTTGGTCTGGAAGTAGTAATACAGGTTGGCCTTGGGGACGCCGGCGCGGGCGGCGATATCGCGCGTCTGGGTGGCGTCGAAGCCACGGGCGGCAAACTCTTCGCTGGCAGCGGCGAGAATCAATTGCTCGTTGCGCACGCGGATGGCGCTCATGGGAACACGATGTGAATGGAGGGCATGGGGCGGGTTCTGGCGAATTCGGTTTCGCAATATACAAAACTATATGGCGATGAAGCCAGCTAACTCGTCGGACAGCGCTATGCTGGATCGATCATTTGTATGACGGGGAGGGGATATGACTGTTCAGGTACTGCGCGCCGCCACCGCTGAGTTGGAGGCCGTGGCAAGATTGTTCGACGCGTATCGCGGTTTTTATCAGCAGCCGTCGAATCTGGCGCAATCGCGTGCGTTCATCGCCGAGCGCATGGCAAGGGACGAATCGGCGATTTTCCTCGCGCAGGATGAAAACGGCGACGCTCTGGGTTTTGTGCAGTTGTACCCGACGTTTTCCTCGATCGATGCCCACCGCACCTGGCTGCTTAGCGATTTGTTCACCGCGCCCGCGGCCCGTGGTCGCGGCGTCGGGCGGTTGCTGATGAACTGCGCGCGGGACTTTGCGCTGCAGACCGGCGCCAAAGGCCTGGTGCTGGAAACCGCCACTGACAACGTCACGGCGCAGGCTTTGTACGAGTCGTTGGGTTATGTGCGTGATACGGGTTACTTCACCTACAACCTCGACTTGCGGCAGGGCTGACTGACTTTTATGTAAATTTTCCGATTCAGCCTTTCCTCGAACGACAGCTCTCTCTAGAATCCGCCCGGCCTCCGCAATGGAGGCTCTTTGATATCATTTGGCTGGGTTCACATAGGGAAGACAACATGCAATTCGGGAAAATCCTGGCGCTGGGCCTGGTGCTTGCGCTCGGTGGTTGTGCCAGTTTCACCAAAGACGAAGTGGCGCCGGTCAAACTGCCATCGATGGCCAGCTACGCCAACAAACCCAATGTTTATGTGGACTTCGATTTCTACCAGGGCGAGCCAAAAAGCGCTTCGGCCGTAGAAGTGCCGCAGGCCCGTGACCAGCTCAAGCCTGAGCTGCAAAAGATTCTGACCGATTCGGGCCTGTTCGGCCGTGTCACCCTGGACGAGTTCCAGAAGCAACCGGGCGACTACAGCCTGCGTCTGAAAATGTACAACCATCCGCCGAATGCCGGTTCGATGGTGCTGGGCTTCATCAGTGGTTTCAGCCTGGGTGTGATCCCTGCGTACGGCACTGATCAGTACACCATGAGCCTCGAAGCCGTGGACGGAACGGGTCAAGCCCTGACCACTGCGAGCAACCATGATGCGGTCGGCACCTGGATCGGTATCTGGTTCATTCCGCTGATGGGCAACACCCCGAAGGCGGCCGTCAACGACACGTTCGCCCGTCAGGTCAATGCGCTGCTCAAGCAAATGATCGACAACAACAACCTGAAATACTCGGCGCTTGACACCCGTACTCCACGGGCGTGATGCCAAAAAAAGAGCCGCAATTACGGCTCTTTTTTTGCCCTTATTTCAGGGCCTGGATGAACTGAGGATCGCTGTACAGTTCCTTCAGCAAATCGCGCAGCATCGGGTTGTAGGCGTTGACCGCATTCGGAATCGCAATGAAACCGAAGAAGCTGCTGCTCCACTGGCTGCTGACATTCTTGGTCGCGTCGTAGACCACGTTCTGGCCATTGAGCAGCGTGAAGCGTGCAGCAAGCTGGCCATCGCCGGTGCCCATGCCGGCCGACAGGTTGTTCTTCACCACCAGCACTTTCAGCTGACGCTGGGCTTGCGGATCAAGCAGGCCGGCCTTGCGCAGCTCTTCGGTGATCGCGTCCTGAATGTGCGCCGGGATGCTGCCGGATGGCGAGCGCACCGGGTTGGCCCGTACCACCAGCGAACCTTCGCCGGACTCGGCGCTCACTTGCGGATTGCTGATCGCATGCAGGGGGGGCGTCTGCTTGAGCTTCTGGACGTTTTCGTAGCTCGGCTCATAGCGGGTCATGGTCATGCCACACCCTTGCAGCAGCACGGCCAGCATCGGGATCAACAACAAAGACTTTTTCACGGCGTTTCCTTGCGTGAGGAGAAAGGGGCGCGAATTATGGGCAGTGTGCCAGCATTGGGCAACCGTCTTCGCCCATGCAGTGATCAGCCTGCCCCGAGTCGGTCTGGCCTCAGCAGTTTCTCGATCTGTGCCAGCTCCCAAGTACTCAGCAGATTGACCGGATCAGTGCCATAGCGGGCATTGAAATGCCATTCGTGACCCTCCGCGCAGCGGCAGTGTTCACAGTGATGCAACCGCCCATCTTCAATATCCAGCGCCAGGCGCCAGCCTTCGATATCCACCGCAACCAGGCCGGCGTCAGTGGGTGTCTGGCTTCGGTTGAACGCCCGTACACCCAAAGCAGCCTCGCGCAGGCGCTGGCAAACGTCACGGGCACTCAGCAATGCAGTCATGGTCGTACTCGATGGAAGCAGAAGCGCGTCAGCATAAATCGCGCGTCGACGGGTGTCAGCGATCACTGGCCCGCTTGCGAACTATTCCGTAACATCCGCACCCCTCATTTTCGCGAACATCCGCGGCCACACTCGTCGGCCGCCAGTCAGGTAAGCCATGAAACCACAACGTCTGCGTGCCGATGTCCTGGCCGGACTCACCACCTCGTTTGCCCTGTTGCCCGAATGCATTGCGTTTGCGCTGGTGGCCCACCTCAATCCACTGATGGGCCTGTACGGCGCCTTCATCATTTGTACGTTGACCGCGTTGTTCGGCGGGCGGCCGGGGATGGTCTCCGGCGCGGCAGGTTCGATGGCGGTAGTCATCGTCGCGCTGGTGGTGCAGCACGGCGTGCAGTACCTGTTGGCGACGGTGTTGCTGGGCGGCCTGATCATGATGGCGTTCGGCTTGCTGCGATTGGGCAAACTGGTGCGCATGGTGCCGCACCCGGTGATGCTCGGCTTCGTCAACGGCCTGGCGATCATCATTGCGCTGGCGCAACTGGAGCATTTCAAGAGTGGCGAACACTGGCTCAGCGGCACGCCGCTGTACCTGATGGCCGGGCTGGTGCTGCTGACCATGGCCATCGTCTACCTCCTGCCGCGCCTGACCCGCGCGGTGCCGCCGGCGCTGGTGGCGATCCTCGGCGTAGGGCTGTTGGTCTACCTGTTCGGCCTGCCGACTCGCACCCTTGGCGACATGGCGCACATCGCCGGCGGTCTGCCAAGCTTCGCGCTGCCGGACCTCCCGTGGAACCTGGAGACCCTGCGCATCATCGCGCCGTACGCGATTCTGATGGCGCTGGTCGGCCTGCTGGAAACCCTGCTGACGCTGAACCTCACCGACGAAATCACCGAAACCCGTGGTTACCCGGATCGCGAGTGCGTGGCCTTGGGCGCGGCGAACATGGTCTCCGGCGCGTTCGGTGGCATGGGCGGGTGCGCGATGATCGGCCAGACCGTGATCAACCTCAGCTCTGGCGGACGCGGGCGCTTGTCCGGGGTGGTGGCGGGGGGGCTGATTCTGTTGTTCATCCTGTTCCTGTCGCCGCTGATCGAGCGCATTCCGCTGGCGGCGCTGGTGGGCGTGATGTTCGTGGTCTCGCAGCAGACCTTCGCCTGGGCCTCGTTGCGGGTGTTGAACAAAGTGCCGCTCAACGATGTACTGGTGATCATCGCGGTCACCACCATCACCGTGTTCACCGACCTGGCCACCGCCGTACTGTGCGGGATCATCATCGCCGCGCTGAACTTCGCCTGGCAGCAGGCCCGCGAGTTGTACGCCGATGAGCATCTGGAGGCCGATGGCAGCAAGCTCTACCGCCTGCACGGCACACTGTTTTTCGCCTCGACCACGCCGTTCCTCAACCAGTTCGACCCGGCCAATGACCCGGCGAAAGTGACGCTGGATTGCCGGCATCTGAGCTTTGTCGATTACTCGGCGATTGCCGCGCTGAAGACATTGCGTGAGCGTTACGCAAAGGCAGGGAAGGTGTTGCAGGTGTTTCATCTGTCCGAGCGCTGCAAGAAGCTGCTGAAACGCGCCGGCGTCGAACATCACTGACCAATAGTGGGAGCGAGCCTGCTCGCGAAGGCGGAGGGTCATCCAACACACCAGTTGACTGACCCAGCGCTTTCGCGAGCAAGCCCGCTTTCACAGTTTTTCGCGTTCAATCAATGGCCGGGAAGTCGATGTCGGTCAAGGCCGCGTTGTTCAGGTAATTGGTCAGCGACTGCACGGCGACCAAGGCAATCACTTCGATGATCTTACTGTCGTCAATACCGGCAGCACGAGCGGCGGCGATCTGCTCATCGCTCAGGTGCCCGCGGCTTTGCGTCAACTGCTGGGCGAGGGCGGCATAGGCATTCAGTTCGCCCTGACGCGCCGCGCCGATGTCCTGCGCCGAGAGTCCGGCCTTGCTGGCAAACAGGCTGTGCGCCGCCAGGCAATAATCGCAGCCGTTGACCTGGGACGTGGCGAGATACACCGCTTCTTTTTCCTTGGCGCTCAGCGAGGTCTTGCCGAGGATCGCCGAGGCTTGCACGTAGGCTTCCAGGGCCACCGGGGCTTTGGCCAAGGTGGTGAAGACATTGGGCAGGAAGCCGATTTTTTTCTTCACGCCTTCCAGAATCGGGCGGCTGGCGTCGGTGGCGTTTTCAAGGCTGATGGCAGGGACGCGGCTCATGGTGACTCTCCAGAAGTCCGGTGCGAAGTGCGCCGGGGATGGAGGTCATGTTATTGAGCACGGCTGGTGCTTTGGCAGCAGATCGTCGAGGATATGCGGCAGATCGTCCAGATATGCTCCGGGAGTCGTTCATGGATCGCCTTTCCACGCTGCTCAGCCATTTCGGCGTGAACGCCGGTACCTTCCACAGCGGCAGTTTCTGCGGCCTCGGTCTGCACGAGGACGAACCGGTGGGGCATGTGCACCTGTTGCAGGCCGGTGAATTGCTGCTCAAACTCGGCAATGAACGCGAGATCCGCATCGTCGAGCCCTCGCTGATTTTCTTCCCCAGACCCTTCACGCACCGGATGTCCGCCGACGAGGCCATGGGCGCGCAACTGGTCTGCGCCACGCTGACGTTTGACGGCGGTTCGGGCAATGCACTGGCGGCAGCACTGCCGGATTACCTGGTGCTCAAACTCACTGAAGTGCCGGAGATGGGCAACACCCTGGAGTGGCTGTTCAGAGAGGCTTTTGACGGTCATTGCGGGCGCATGGCGGTGATGGATCGGCTGTTCGAGTTGCTGGTGATCCTGCTGTTGCGGCACTTGATCAGCAGCCGTGTTCAGCAACCGGGGATGATGGCCGGGCTGGCCGATCCGCGCTTGTCCCGCGCCTTGACCCTGATGCATGAGCAGCCGGCCAAAGCCTGGCGCGTGGCGGATCTGGCGACTGCCGCCAATCAGTCTCGCGCCGGATTCGCCGAGCAGTTTCGTCGCGTTGTCGGGCAGTCGCCGGCCGATTATCTGGTGAGCTGGCGCATCAGCCTGGCGCAGAAGCGTCTGCGCGAAGGCCGGCCGATTGCACTGATCGCGCAAGAGGTCGGTTATGAAAGCCCTTCGGCCCTGGCCCGGGCCTTCCGTCGCAAGACCGGACTCAGCCCGCGGGAATGGAAGGTCGATAGCTGAGGTTTATCGGGCGAAGTGCTTCGCCCCGGCCACACACAAAATCACACCCAGGGTCACCGCCAGCATGCCGAGACTGACGTGTTCGTGCAGCAGCGTCGCCGCCAGCGCCAGGCCGAAAAACGGTTGCAGCAACTGCAGCTGTCCGACGGCGGCAATCCCGCCCTGGGCCAGCCCGCGATACCAGAACACAAACCCGATCAGCATGCTGAACAGCGCCACGTAAGCCAGGCACAACCACGCCGACAGGCTGATGCGGCTGAACGAGGCGGGTGCCAGCCACAGAGTTGCGACGGCCATCACTGGCAGCGATAACACCAGCGCCCAACAGATCACCTGCCAGCCGCCGAGGGTTCGCGACAGCTTCGCGCCTTCGGCATAACCCAGGCCACAGGCCAGAATCGCCGCGAGCATCAGCAAATCGCCGGTGGGCGAGGCGGTCAGTCCCTGAGACAGGGCGTAGCCAACCACCAGCGCACTGCCCAGAACCGAGAACATCCAGAACACCGGCCGCGGTCTTTCGCCGCCGCGCAAGACTCCGAAAATCGCCGTCGCCAGTGGCAGTAATCCTACAAACACAATCGAATGTGCCGACGTCACGTGTTGCAGTGCCAGTGCCGTCAGCAACGGAAAGCCCAACACCACGCCCAGCGCGACGATCAGCAGCGACAGCCACTGATTGCGTGCCGGACGCCGTTCGCGAAACAGCCATAACAGGCCCACCGCGCACACCCCGGCGATGGCTGCGCGCAACACCGTGAGAAACACCGGATCGAACTCCAGCACCGCCAGACGCGTGGCCGGTAGCGATCCGCTGAAGATCACCACGCCGATAAAACCGTTGATCCAGCCGCTGGTTTTTTCCAGCCCCGGGTTAACCAGGTTCGAAGTCCGTTCCATACAAGGTCACGCTCAAAAGGTGGGGTTGCTTTCAGGCAATCCTGGGGCTGAGAATCAGGACAATCAAATAATTGTCATGGATACATCCGGCATGCCGCGCTCGCGCTACAAGACCCTCGTTGATGCCTATGCCGCGGACATTCGCGCGGGACGTCTGGCACCCGGAACACGCCTGCCCACTCACCGGGAACTGGCGGCCAAGGAAGGATTGGCACTGGTGACGGCGTCGCGGGTTTACGCCGAACTCGAAGCCATGGGCCTGGTCAGCGGCGAGACCGGACGCGGCACCTTCGTGCGTGAAACCTCGTTGTCGCCGGGGCAGGGCATCGATCAGAAGGACGTGGCGGTCGGCATGATCGACCTCAATTTCAACTATCCATCGTTGCCCGGTCAGGCCGATCTGTTGCGCAGTGCATTGCGCCAACTGGCGCTGTCGGGGGATCTGGAAGCCTTGCTGCGTTATCAACCCCACGCCGGGCGCCAGCATGAGCGCGCCTCGATTGCACGGCACTTGCACGATCGCGGTGTGCAGGTGGATGGCGGGCAGATACTGATCGTCAACGGCGCCCAGCAGGGGCTGGCGGTGAGTTTGATGGCCTTGCTCAAGCCCGGGGATGTGATTGCGGCGGATGCGCTGACCTATTCCGGGTTCAAGGTATTGGCCGAGGCATTGCACCTGGAAGTGGTGGCGATCCCGCTCGGTGAGCACGGGCCGGATCTGGCGGCGCTGGAAAAGCTCTGCCGCAGCCGTTCGGTGCGTGCCGTGTACAGCATGCCGACGCTGCACAATCCGTTGGGTTGGGTGACGCCGCTAGAACAGCGTGAGCAACTGGTCGCGCTCGCCCGGCGGCATGATCTGATAATCATCGAAGACGCGGCCTACGCCTTTCTGGTGGAAAACCCACCGCGTACGTTGGTCGATCTGGCGCCGGAGCGCACGGTGTACGTATCGGGACTGTCGAAGAACATCGCCACCGGCCTGCGCGTCGGTTTCATTGCGGCGCCGCTGACCAAGGTGCCGGCGTTGGAGCGGATCATCCGCGCCACCACCTGGAACACCCCCGGCGTGATGACCGCGCTGGCTTGCGGCTGGCTCGACGACGGCACCGTCAGCCTGCTGGAGCAGCAAAAACGCCACGACGCCAAGGCCCGACAACTGTTGGCCGCCGAGATGCTGCAAGGGCTGACTTGCATCGGTCATCCATCCTCCTACTTCCTGTGGCTGCCGCTGCCCGAAGACGTGCGCGCCGATCAGATGGTGGTGGAGTTGATGCACGAGCAGATTTCCGTCACCACGGCTGAGCCGTTCGCAGTGTCGGCGCATGTGCCGCATGCAATTCGGCTGGCGTTGGGTTCGGTGCCGATGGATGTCCTGCGCCAGGCATTGATCACCGTCAGAAAGGTCATCGCTGCTTACCTGTAAAAAACACCTGCTGCGAAATACACCCGTGGCGAGGGAGCTTGCTCCCGCTGGTCTGCATGGCAGGCCCCTATTGGGGGCGCTACGCAACCCAGCGGCAGCCAGCGCCCTCGCCACAAAGTGTTAGCCTTGCCTCAACTGCATCACACCGTTTTGGATCGCCCGATGAAAAACACCGTTTCACTGCTTCTTGCTTTGACCGCCACCGCCGTACTGTTCAGCTCAACCGCCCGCGCCGCAGGCGATCCCGCAGCCGGCGAAAAGATCTTCCCGCGCCTGTGCGGCGGCTGCCATCAGGTGGGGCCGGACGCGCGCCCGGGTTTCGGCCCGCAACTCAACGGCATCATCGGCCGGGCGGCCGGGACCTCGGCCAACTACGTGTATTCCGATGCGATGAAAAACTCCGGCGTGACCTGGGATCGCGCGACGCTGACCGCGTATCTGAAAGACCCGAAAGGCGTGGTGCCGGGTACGCGAATGATTTTCTGGGGGCTGAGTGACGAGGAGAAGATCGATAATTTGCTGGCGTATCTGCAGCAGTACTCCAACTAGCCGATTTGCTTTGTCTGTCCGGATAACCCCTGCATCGCCATCTCGCCTGCCGGATTTGAAGCGGCACGCGCAAGGCGTCGCGGGACTCAAGAAATACGGGTAGAGGGCGTGCCACCGTTCAGTTGTTACCCGGCAAACGGCGTCGGCCGGTTTACCGGATTGAGCGAATGCCGCGCCGTCTGGTCTACCTTCAAACCAACCCAAGTCTGGAGTCGACCATGAAAACGCTATTCCTGGCTGCACCGCTGGTGCTCGTTGCCAATCTCGCCCACGCGGGCATCCCGCTGGTCAACGCCACCTGCCCGGGCAAGATCGAAGTGCATGCCGATGAAGGCGGACCGATCTACATCAATGGCAAGGAGGGCAAGTTGAAGAAATTCAATGACAACTACTTCGAAGCCAGGGGCGCGGGAGTGACGATTTCGCTGAGCATCAATCCCGATGGCTCCCCGGCGGTTTCCTACACCGGGAAGAACAGGGCCAACGGAGTCTGCGAGTTGAAAAAGGGCTGATCACGCCACCTGATTACGACCTGCCGCTTTCGCCTGATACAACTGCTGGTCAGCACGTTTGATCAACATCGTGTGGCTGTTGTCCGCCGGGTCGGCCAGAGCGACGCCAATGCTCACCGTGATTTGCCCGATGTTGGGGAAGTGCGCTTGGGCCACCGCGGCACGGATTTTTTCCGCGACCACCTCTGGTGTATCAGGCTGGGCGACTTCCGGCAGCAGCACGGCGAACTCTTCGCCGCCGTAACGGGCGACGAAATCGGTGGCACGGACGCTGACCTGAATGATTTGCGCCAGTTGCTGCAGCACGTCGTCGCCAATGGCATGGCCGTAGGTGTCGTTGATGCGCTTGAAGTGATCGGCGTCGATCAGCAACAGGGCAAAGGGTCGCCCGGTGCGGCGGAACAGCAAGCTGTATTCACTGAGTTTTTCATCGAACCGGCGGCGGTTGTAAACGCCGGTCAGGGCATCGTGGGTCGCCAGATTCAAAAGCTCGGCGTTGGCCTGCATGAGCGCAGCGGTGCGCTGGGCAACGGTGGCTTCGAGTGAGGCGTTGGCTTCCTGCAACTCACGTTCCTTGGCCAGCAGCGACTGGGTCATGGCGTCGATCGACTGGCCGAGCTGGGCGATTTCCAGCACCGGGTGCTGCAGCGGGAAGTGCGCGCCCGGTTGGTTGTTCTGTACCTGTTGGGCCGAGTACGCCAGTTGTTCGATCGGCCGGCTCAGGTATTGCGCCAGATAGTACGCCACCAGACCGAACGCCACTGCGGCGAGCACCCCCAACAACAGCAGCTTGTAGAGCAGCAGGCGCGCCGGTTCCAGAGCGGTGTCCAGCGGTTGGCGCACGGCGATCGACCACGACAGCGCGGTACTCGACGGCGTCGGCACGGTGACCATGCTGGTCAGGTAACCGTTACCGACCGACCAGCCCGGTGCTTTCGAATCATTCACCGCCAGTTGCTGGCCCATCAGCGCTTCCGGGTACAGCACCTTACCGTCGTGATCGATGATCAGCGCTTCGATATCTGGCGATGCATTTTTATGCGAGAACGCTGCCGACTCGACAATGCGCGTCACCCAGCTCCAGTGCGCGTGCGCCCCCAGTACGCCAATCACCTGGCCGTCGGCGTTGCGGATAGGGGCGGCGAAGTCGATGAAACGCAGCGGTTCGCCGTCAGGCGTTCCCGGCAAAAGCTTGGCCAACAACACCGCTTCGTGCGGATCTCCGGTGTACTCACCCCGCAGGCCAGCCTGGAACCATGGCCGCGGCTTCACCGATTGCCCAACCAGCAAATTATTGACCGCTTGATGCACATTGCCTTCGGCATCGGTCACGCCCATCCACGCATACTCGGCACGGGCCTGGGTGCGCAGTTGCATCGATTTGAGAATCGCCGGGTTGTCCAGGTCGCCACGTTCCAGATGCGGCGCGCGGCTCAGCAGGTAAACCTCCAACTGGCGCTCGCGTAACTGCTCACCGAGCAATGTCGCGGCCGAACGCGCGGTATTGAGCAGCGCGTTGCCGCTGGCCAGTTTCATCTGTTCGGTGGCGATGTGACCGACATAGAAGCCGACGCTCACCAGTGTCAGCAGGGACAAACCGGCAAACCAGAGAGTCAGGTGGCTTCGCAGACTGGCTTTGAGCATGGGCGGGCAATTTCTGTTTTGGAGTTGTGGTCGCATGGTATGCGCAATGAGCGTCGGGCTGCCAGTCAGTTGCTTCGGTCGCTCGTTGTCGGACCTTTCATCCGAGGTGGCTACCGCACCGGCATTTCTGACGGCCTGTGTTGAAATGAACCACGACTGCAAAAAAAATCGAGATGAAAAAAAGCCCGGCTGATCAGGCCGGGCTTGTGTTGTTTCGGTAGAACCTTGGGTTCAGGCGTTGCGACTTTCGATCAGGCGATCCGAACCACCTTCAGCAACGCGACGTTCCAGCAGACGATCCGAGCCACCTTCGGCAACGCGACGTTCCAGCAGGCGATCCGATCCACCTTCAGCAACGCGACGTTCCAGCAGACGATCCGAGCCACCTTCGGCAACGCGACGTTCCAGCAGACGATCCGAGCCACCTTCAGCAACACGTCGTTCCAGCAAACGATCCGAGCCACCTTCAGCAACGCGACGTTCCAGCAGACGATCCGAGCCGCCTTCGGCAACGCGACGTTCTTGCAAACGATCCGAGCCACCCTCGGCAACGCGACGTTCCAGCAGGCGGTCCGAACCACCTTCGGCAACACGACGCTCCAGCAAACGATCCGAACCGCCTTCAGCCAGACGGCTTTCAATCAACTTGTCCGAGCCGCCTTCAGCGACCAGGGTGTGAGTGGGGGTTGCTGCAAAAGCGTTAACTGCGAGAACCGAGAAAGCGATGCCGAGGATGGTTTGGCGTTTCATGATCGTGTGCTCCGGGGTGCAGTGGGTTTGTCTGGAGCCGATGTTACGCCGCGGATTTTTTATGAGAACTTCATTGGCGTGATGGTGACTATCGACGCCAGCAATGTGTGCCAGAACCCCCGGTTCAGAGGCCCGCCGCTCGAATGCACAGCTCGCCGGTGGCACGGGTAAGGGCCAGATCGTGCAGGGCGTCATGGGGCAGCCCCTGACGCGCCTTGGCCAGCCAGGCCGAACATGCGGGGTCGCGACGATAGGGCAGGAAGTCGGCGTACTGCTGCAGCAGGCGGCTTTGCAGCTCGTCCAGTTGCGGGCGAATCTGTTTCGCCAGGTCCGGTCGCGGCGTATCCGGTGCGCGACCTGCCGCCTGCCATTGCGCCAGCAGTCCGTACTGCACCAGTTTATTGGCTTCCATTTGCGCGGCGATCAGCTGCGCCACATCCTCGGGATCAAGCTTGCGTTCACTGGCCAGCGTCCGGGCATTGGCGATGACCTGGGCTTCGCGCGGGCTGTCCTGAATCGGCTTGCCGCTGTCCCATTTGGTCAGGGCCACGAGGTCACCGATGTTCAGGCGTTCGTTCAGGGTGGTCAGCAAGGGGCGCAGCGATTCGGCGGGCGCAGGGGCTTCGGCGGCGTACGCCAGGTGGCTGAAAACAACCAGCAGCGAACAGGTCAGGGCATTTCGCAAAGGGATCATGGGTTGGCGTGTTCCATGGATAAGAGTGCCGCCATTTAAGCCGTGAGCGCACACGATGTCGACCGCCTTTAACCCGCCCATCTAGCGTAATATCCCTCGCATCTCCCACCCCGAGACGGATCCTCAATGCAAACCCCCAGCGCCACCAAACCCCTCTGGCAAACCTATCTGCTGTTCCTCGCGCCGATGGTGCTGTCCAACTTCCTGCAATCGATGTCGGGCACGGTCAACAGCATCTACATCGGGCAGATGCTCGGCACGCAGGCGCTGGCGGCGGTGTCGGGGATGTTTCCGATCATCTTTTTCTTTATTGCGCTGGTGATCGGGCTGGGGGCGGGCGCGGGGGTGTTGATCGGGCAGGCGTGGGGCGCGCGCGAGGCGCACATGGTTAAGGCAATTGCCGGGGCGACCTTGTTGCTGGGTGTGGTGATCGGTTTACTGGCGGCGGTGCTCGGCAGCGTGTTTGCGCGACAGGCGTTGCAGGGGTTGGGGACGCCGGCGGATGTGCTGGACGACGCGGTGGCGTATGCGCACGTGATGATGTGGATCCTGCCGTCAATGCTGGTGTTTGTGCTGTTCACGCAGTTACTGCGCGGGGTGAGTGACACGCTGTCGCCGTTGCTGGCATTGATGGTGTCGACGTGCGTCGGGCTGGCGCTGACGCCAGCGTTGATTCGCGGCTGGTTCGGCTTGCCGCAGCTGGGGATTCAGAGCGCGGCGTTCGCCGGGCTGGCCGGCAACCTGTCGGCGATGGCGTGGCTGGCCTGGCGGCTGATTCGCAAGCATCATCCGCTGGCACCGGACCGCGAGTTCTTCGCCGCACTGCGCCTGGACACGGCGATTCTCGGCAAGGTGCTGCGCATCGGCCTGCCGACCGGGGTGCAGATGATTGTGTTGTCGCTGTCGGAGCTGGTGATTCTGGCGCTGGTCAACCAGCACGGCTCGCAGGCCACGGCGGCCTACGGTGCCGTCACGCAAATCGTCAACTACGTGCAGTTTCCGGCGCTGTCGATTGCGATCACCGCGTCGATCCTCGGCGCCCAGGCCATCGGTGCCGGGCAACTGCAGCGCATGGCGCCGATCCTGCGCACCGGGCTGTTGATCAACGTCTGTCTCACTGGCGGTTTGATTGTGCTCGGGTACCTGTTGTCGCACTGGCTGTTGGGTTTGTTCCTGACCGAAGATTCGACCCGGGCAATGGCCGAACACTTGCTGCACATCATGCTCTGGAGCCTGCTGGTGTTCGGCTTCCAGGCAATCATTGGCGGCATCATGCGCGCCAGCGGCACGGTGCTGGTGCCGGTGGTGATCGCGATTGTCTGCGTGGTCGGCGTGCAGTTGCCGGCGGCTTACTGGCTGGACGGGCAATACGGCTTGCAGGGCGTGTGGATGGCGTTTCCGGTGGCGTATCTGGGCATGCTGGTGTTGCAGACCCTGTATTACAAACTGGTCTGGCAGCACCAGAAGATCGAGCGGCTGGTCTGAGGGAGCGCGGCGCGAGCCGCCACGGTTGAGAAAGGGCTGCCCGGTGGGGCGGCCCTTTTTTGTTCCGCTGGCATTGTCGTGCGAAGCGTCGTAGGTTACCCGCCATAACGATAAGGACGCTTGAGGGGATCGATGGGAGCTTTTCGTCTGTTGCTGGCGGTTCTGGTCGCCGTTTCTCATATGGGCAAGACGGTTGCAGGGCTCAACCCGGGGGTGGTGGCTGTCATCTCGTTTCTGATCATCAGCGGGTTTGTCATGACCTCGCTCATCGAGCGCAATTACTACGCGCTCGGGAAAATTGGCTCGTTCTACGTGGACCGGGCGTTGCGGCTGTTTCCGCAGTTCCTGTTTTACTTCGTCGTCTCTTGTGCAGTGATCCATTTCCTGCTGCCCGGCACGCCCCAGGCGGCGGAGCTGACGCTCAAAACCATCGCCAGCAGCGTGCTCATGCTGCCGCTTGGCTTCTATATGTTCGGAGTGGCGGGGACCGAAATCCTGCCTCCGGCCTGGTCGCTGGGGCTTGAGATGTGTTTCTACCTGTTGATCCCGTTCCTGCTGATCTTCAAGGCGCGGGGCGCGGCATTTGTACTGTCGGTCGGCATTTTCATGCTGGCGTGTCTGGGCTATCTCAATACCGATATCTACGGTTATCGGTTGTTGCCCGGTGTGTTGTTTATTTTCCTGTGCGGCAGCTATCTGTATCGGCCTCAGGCCAAAGGCCTGACCATTGCCGTCGGCACGGCGGTGCTGGCAGGGTTGCTGTTTGTGGCGATCATGACGGGTGTGATCGAACGTCGTCCGTTCAACGCGGAGGTGACCCTCGGTATCGCGTTGGGCATTCCGGCCGTGTACCTGCTGACCCGATTCAAGTATCACCGGATTGACGAGTTCCTCGGCAACATCAGCTACGGGGTGTTCCTCAATCACTTTGTGGTGATGTACTTCTTGCGGGGCTTCTGGCCGGTGCCTTACGACGCGCACATCGTCGTGGCGGTGCTGGCGCTGGCCTTTGCGCTGAGCGGGGTTTCCTACTATTGCGTCGAGCGACCGGCACTGGCATTGCGTCATCGCCTGCGTCACGGACAGCGGCAGCGCGTTCAAGCGCAAAGCGTCGAGACGACGGCATGAACCACGCCGGCAGACCGATGACATGGCGCATTCGCGGGATGTTTGCTTAAGTCAGTCAAGGTCTTGAAGGCTTGCCCTGTCCGGAGAATCCCATGCGTGCCCGATTCACCGCTGTGGCACTGTTTGCCTGCCTGGGTGTCATGAGTGTCGCGCAGGCTGCTGAATACACCCGCGTCAATACCGCGGCCAGCCAGATCAGCTTTACGTACAACCAGATGGGCTCGCGCGTGTACGGCACTTTCGGCAGGTTCGAGGCGACGCTGGACTTCGACACCCTTAACCCCGCCAATGCCCGCACCACGTTGCGCATCGATCTCAACAGCATCGATGCCGGCAGCGAAGACGCCAACACCGAACTGGTGAAGCCGGCGTGGTTCGACACTCAAAGATTTCCCGTTGCCGTATTCGAGTCGACCGGTTTGAGCCAGATCGAGCCAAACCGCTATCTGCTCACCGGCCGGCTCACCGTCAAAGGCATGACCCGGGACGTTCAGGTGCCGGTGCAACTGAAACCGGACAACGCCATCGGCATTTTCGACGGTGAGTTGGTGCTCAAGCGCGATGATTTTGCGCTCGGGGCAGGGGAGTGGGCCGACTCCGTGGTGTCCAACGAAATCGACATCAAGTTCAAAGTGGTGGCGCCACAGCAGTGACGCCACCGTTGGCAATCAATACGCGCGCCAGTGTCCCGGTGCCCAGCGCCACTCACGGCCATCCCAGCGGTAGTGTCCGGCGACCCAGTGGTAGCCGGGTGCAGGCATGACCGGTACGACTTCAACCGGCGGCGGTGGCCGATGCGGCCGGACCGGTTCGACAATGCAGCCTGACAGGGTGATCGCGACCAGAGAGGCGGCGAGCAGGGTTTTCAAGGTTCGCGACATGGTGGTGTTCCCGATAGATGAAGTGTGCAGGCGGATCGGACTCAACGCGCCCAGTGACCTTCGACCCAGTACCAGTTAGGCCCGCGCGCCTGCCAGTGGCCTGGTCGCCAGTGCGCGCCGTGCCTAACCGGTTGCCAGTGGCCGGGCATCCATACATAGCCGCGTCCTTCCCAGCGCCAGTGACCCTGATCCCAGACATAACCGGGACGTGGCCCAGGCATCACTTCCATGCGCATCGGCGGGGGTGCCTGCTGAATGTAAACCGGGGGCTGGGCGAACACCGGTGTACTGGCCAGCGCGGCCAGGGTCAAGGGCACCAGCAACAAGGCTTGCCGGCATTTGAACAGAGAACGCAAAACGTTCATGAGAACTCCTCAAGGCCTGCGTAGAAACGTGAACGCAGCTGAAGAATTGGACGCTAAATCGGCGAAAGATCCGATCCCTGGCAGATGAAATTTTCTTCAGGACTGCTTCCGGCTTTCCTGCAGGAGCAGGCCTCGGGACACGGTATGATGTCGCGGTTTTCCGCCGGAGTTCACCCGCCATGCCACGCATCACCCACTACAAATCCCCATGCCCCGAAAGCGTCAACAGCCAGATTCTGCAACTGGTGGTCGATTACCTGACCGACATCAGCGCGGTCGGTCTCGGCCCGAGCAACCTGCTGTACAACGTCTATCAGTACGCGGTCGGCTATGAGGTGCACCTGTATCTGGAAGCGTTGAACGGCGAGAAGGGCACCGAGGTGGAGTTGCTGGTGGCGACTGCCGAGGACGACCCGGAGCGGGTCACCGGTTTCCTTTTGTACCTGCCGGTGCAGGGCGACTGGGAAGCGTGCAGCGTCGCCTACATGGCGGTGCGCGAAGGCTATCGGCGTCAGGGCGTGGCGCGGGCGATGATTGGCGAGATGGTCAGCCGTTATCCGCACGCCGAGTTGACCTGCAGCGTCGGCAAGGTGCCGTACTTCGAGGCGCTTGGCTTCGAGGTGATTGGCGCTCGCGAAACTCAAGTGCTGATGAGCACCCGGCATTACCGCAGCAACGGCTTGCGCGGTTTCATCGACACCACGCCGATCTACCGTTCGCTGGAAGTGCAGCAGATCCACACCTACCTGCTGCAGAAAAACGGTAAGCGCGCGATGCTCGATGCCGAGAAACAGCGCGATCGGCATCTGGATCAGGCCACTCGCCACGTTGAAGAATTCGTCCGCCAGCGCCTGACGCTGCATTGAGCCCGGCGCAGAAAACAGACAAAAAAAGAGCCTCAAGGCTCTTTGATGGGGAGAAGTAGAGCCCTCGAGGCTCAAGCTGCGCATGAAACAGGGAACAGGTTTGATTTGAGATTCAGAACACCCGTCCCTACGCAGACGCTCAGGAGAGAAACGACTGCGTACCTTCATCATGGGAATGCGCAGGGGCCGACTCAAGTACCGCGTGTCGAAATCCTGATACCGCGCCGCACGGGGGGGAGAAGTAGTCGTTGCGCACTGCTCTGGTCAGTTGCCCCCCCTGTAGGAGCTGCGGCACGCTGCGATCTTTTGATCTTGCTTTGAAAAATCAAAAGATCGCAGCGTGCCGCAGCTCCTACAGGTTTTTGTGGTGTCAGCGCGCGCCGGGCCAGCCGGCCTTGGCGAGGGCGGCGAGCAGTGTTTCTTTATCCAGTCCCGGCACCGAGTGCCCGTTGCCGGCGGTGCTGTCGCTGGCGAGCAGGGCGTTGATGATCGCTTCTTCCACGGCTTCGGTGGCGGCGAGGAACAACTCGCTTATATGGTCGTTGTTGACCATGCGCAAGCCGTCGCAGGTGGACGCGCCTTTGCCTTCATACGCCGCCGGCGGTACGTGCTCGTTGCCGGTGGCGAAGGCGATGAAGATGTCGCCGCTGTGGTCTTCGTTGCCGCCGCCGCTGCGTGCCAGACCGAGGCTGGCCCGTTGTGCCAGACGAACGCACTGGTGCGGCAGCAGCGGTGCATCGGTGGCCAGGCAGACCACGATCGAGCCCATGCCCGGGTGCGGCAGGGCCGCGCGCAGGAACGGCGAATCCACCTGTTCCATGTAACGCCCCACCGGATAACCGTCGACCCGCAACTCGCTGCGAATGCCGTGGTTGGCCTGGACAATCGCGCCCACCGTCCAGCCGCCCTGCGCGCTGTTCAACCGGCGTGATGCGGTGCCAATCCCGCCCTTGAATTCATGGCAGATCATGCCGCTGCCACCGCCCACCGCGCCTTCTTCGACGGCGCCGTCATGCGCGTCATGCAGCGCCTCGGCGACGTGCTCCGGCTTGACGTGAAAACCGTTGATGTCGTTGAGCAGGCCGTCGAAGGTCTCCAGCACCACCGGCATGTTCCAGTAGAGACGCCCATCGTCCGGCTGCTGCTGGCGATCCAGGGCGATCAACGCATCGCGCACTACGCCGAGGCTGTGGGTGTTGGTGAAGGCGATGGGGCTGGTCAGCAGCCCGGCCTCGCGAATCCACTCAAGGCCGGTGGCATCGCCATTGCCATTGAGCACATGCACCCCGGCGAAACACGGTTGTTGGTTGGTCGAGCCGCGACGTGGTTCGATCACGGTGACGCCGGTGCAGATGTCGCGTCCGGCCGGGCTGCGCCCACGCACATTACTGTGGCCGACACGCACGCCGGGGACGTCGGTGATGGCGTTGAGCGGGCCGGGTTGCAACTGGCCGATGCGGATGTTGAGGTCACGGGCACGGGGCTTCATGTTTTGTCTCTCTGTAAAAATCTGAAGGACACACGGACCTTGTAGGCGTGAGCCTGCTCGCGATTGCGGTGAGCCAGTCAACAAACATGTTGAATTCAAAGACGCCATCGCGAGCAGGCTCACTCCTACAGGGGAGATGTTTTGGGTTTACTGGCCGTTCTTGACCTTGCTCCACACCCGCGTGCGCACCCGTTCGGTGGCTTTGGGCAGCGGTTCAAGGGTGTACAAGGTGGCCATCGCCGCTGCGGACGGATACACCGCCGGGTTATCGCGAGTGGCCTCGGCGACCAGTGGCGTCGCCGCACGATTGCCGTTTGGATACGACAGGTGATCACTGACCGGCGCGATCACTTCCGGGCGCAGCAGGTAGTCGATGAATGCCAGGCCTTGGGCGCGGTTCGGCGCGTCCTTGAGCAGCACCAGCGTGTCGAACCACACCGGCGCGCCTTCCTTGGGCAGGCTGTAGGCGATCTTCACGCCGTTGTTGGCTTGCTCGGCGTTGGTCTTGGCCTCAAGCATCGCGCCGGACCAGCCTACCGCCACGCAGATGTTGCCGTTGGACAGGTCACTGATGAATTTCGACGAGTTGAAGTAGGCAATGTGCGGGCGCAGCTTGAGCAGCAGCGCTTCGGCTTTCTGGTAGTCCTCGGGGTTGGTGCTGTTGGGCGGCAGTCCGAGGTAGTGCAGGGCCACCGGGAGCATTTCCGACGGCGAATCAAGCATCGCCACCCCGCACTGACCGAGCTTGGAGAGGTTCTCTTCCTTGAACACCAGGTCCCACGAATCCACCGGCGCCTTGTCGCCCAGCGCGGCACGCACCTTGTCGACGTTGTAGCCGATGCCGTTGGTGCCCCACAGGTAAGGCACGGCGTATTGATTGCCGGGGTCGTTGTTGGCCAGTTTGCTCAGCAGATCGCTGTCCAGGTTCTTCCAGCCCGGCAGTTGATCGCGCGGCAGCGGAGCGAGGGCGCCGGCCTTGATCAGCGTCGGCAGGCTGAAGTTGCTCGCCACCACCACGTCGTAACCGCTGCGGCTGGTCATCAGTTTGCCTTCGAGCACTTCGGCGCTGTCGAAGGTGTCGTAAACCGGTTGAATACCACTGTCGCGCTTGAAGTCAGCCAGGGTGTTGGGGCCGATGTAGTCGTACCAGTTGTAGACATGCACGCTCGGTGCGTCGGCGGCATTGGCGGCGCAGGCAACGCCGATGCAGGCGAGCAGACCCAAGTTGATATAGCCACGGTGACAACGCATGATGCGGCACTCCTGGCCTGCGGCAGGCCGGTGATGATCGGGAGTGCTCAGCCTATCGGGCCGGTCACCCCCGACCCATTCCCATCATGGGTTACTCAAAAGGGGTAGTGCGTGGACGCGTTGTTGCAGGAGTTGCCGGTGCATCAGAGTCTGGCGCGGGTGTTTGCCACGGTCGGGCAGGACGGATTCTGGCGGGCGCTGGTGGACACGTTGCGGCTGCTGGTGCCGCTGGACAACGCGCTGGTGGCACTGATGCAGGCGGGACAGGCGCCGCGACTGCTGATCGATTTCGACAGCAAGGGCCGCGCCGACGAGCAGGAAGAACTGGCCAGCTACTGCGCCGGGATGTACCTGCTCGACCCGTTCTGGCAAACCGCCTCGACCGGTATTACCGACGGCCTGCACAGCCTGGCTTCGGTGGCGCCGGACCAGTTTCTGCACAGCGAGTATTACCAGAGCTACTTTCGCTCGGTGGTGGGCGAGGACGAGTTGCAGTTCATGATCAACGTCGAGGGCGGCGTGCTCGGCCTGTCACTGGGGCGCTCGACGGCGTTCGATCTGGCGGAGCAGGGCCGCTTGCTGTGTGTGCGCGACTGGGTACTGGCCGCGATGCGCCGCCATGTGCAGTTGTTGCCGCCGCAAGGGCCGGGCGCCGAACCGGTAGTGGGGGATCTGGCGACGCTGCTCGACCGCCTCGATGCGCGCCTGACCACCCGTGAAGTCGACACTGCGCGGCTGATCCTGCAGGGCTTCTCCAGCAAAGCCATCGCCCAGCAGATGGGCATTTCGCCGGAGACGGTGAAGGTGCATCGGCGCAATCTCTATCACAAGCTCAATGTGAACGGGCATGGCGAGTTGTTTGCGCTGGTGTTGCGTCCGCCGACTGCCTGACCCACCACAAATCCCCCTGTGGGAGTGAGCCCGCTCGCGATAACGATGTGTCAGTTGATGAAAATGTTGACTGATCCACTGCTATCGCGAGCAGGCTCACTCCTACAGGGGGATTTGCGCTGCGTCAGTCTAAGCGTTTGAAGACCAAGGCTTTAAGGCCGCTCTGCGGATCAATATCCGGAAACTCCGGCGGATTCTCCAGCCGCTGTTCGAAGCGCAGACTCGGCGCTTCCCGGGTCACGCCATCAATCAGAAAGTCCGCGCCAAACGACGGATCATTCATGCACGCCAGCACCGTGCCTTGCGCCGTCAGCAGTTCCGGCAAGCGGCGCAGCACCCGCTGGTAATCCTTGGTCAGCAGAAAACTGCCTTTCTGAAACGAGGGCGGGTCGATGATCACCAGGTCGTACGGGCCGCTGTTGATCACCTTGCCCCAGGACTTGAACAGGTCGTGGCCGAGAAAACTCACCTTGCTCAGGTCATGCCCGTTCAATCGGTGATTGTCGCGGCCCCGGCTCAGGGCCGCGCGGGACATGTCGAGGTTGACCACATGGCTGGCGCCACCTTCGATCGCCGCCACGGAAAAACCGCAGGTGTAGGCGAACAGGTTCAGTACCCGTTTGCCCGCGGCCTGCTCGCGTACCCAGTTGCGCCCGTAACGCATGTCGAGAAACAGCCCGGCGTTCTGCTTGCGGCCCAGATCGACGCGGTACTGCAAGCCGCCCTCGACGATGCTCATCTCGTCGATCTCATCCCCCAGCAGCCATTCGGCGGTGCTCTGCGGCAAATACCGATGTTGCAGCAACAAAGTGTGCGCGCCGGACTGTTGCCACTCGGCCGAGGTGCTGATGTCGAGCAACAAATGCTTGAGCGCTTCGAGCTGTTCCGGCGCCGGTTCCTTGAACAGCGCGACCAGCACCACGCCTTGCAGCCAGTCCACCGTCAGTTGCTCCAACCCCGGCCAGCAACGTCCGCGGCCATGAAACAGGCGACGGGTTTCGCTCGGTGCCGCAGCGAGTGCTGGCAGCAGATGGGCGCGGAGGGTGGCGAGGGCTTCAGGGTTCATCAGTCACGGTCGGCAAGCAAAAGGGCCGGCATTTTAACCACAAAAACCGCCTGGCGAATGCCCGTCAGCCAAGGCCAATGACGACTGTTAAGAAAAGACCTGTATCAAAAATGAATTTATGCAGGGCGCGCTGCTCATACCAGATAAGCAGCGGATTTGAGCCGCTAAGTCGTTAATGTAATTCAGGGAGTGCCAGTTCATGAGTCCAACACCGACGCCGAGCGCGCACCTTCCTGGCGGGTTGATTCTGGTGGTTGAGGACGATCCGTTGATTCTGGAGTTTCTCTGCGAAATTCTTCAGGAGGAAGGTTTTAAGGTCGAGCCGCGCACCAGCGCGGATGACGCCAAGCTGTATCTGGAAGAGCATGCGCCGGAAGTGGCCTTGCTTCTCACCGACATCACCATGCCCGGCGAAATCAACGGCGCCGGGTTGGCCAATCTGGTCGGCGAGCGCTGGCCGGACAAGCCGGTCATGGTCATGTCCGGTTATGAAACCCCGGAGTCGTCGGGGGTCAAACACCCGGTGGCGTTCATCAAGAAGCCGTGGGCCATTGGTCAGTTGATTGACTGCGTGGAAAGCGCGTTCAAGTCCAAGGCCTCGCGCCTGCACTGAGTCAACGGGTCGAATCGCCGGGCAAAAATGCTACATTGCCCGGCCAATTCGCCCAGTCTTGTCAAAGGATGCGACCTTTTGTCTGCTCACGATAACGTCTTCGACCGCGCGTTCGGCGCGTTCCTGTTCGACATGGACGGCACCGTCCTCAATTCCATCGCCGCCGCCGAGCGGGTCTGGGCCGCGTGGGCCGAACGCCATGGCGTGGATGTCGAAACGTTCCTGCCGACCATTCACGGCGCCCGCGCCATCGACACCATCCGGCGCCTGAATCTGCCGGGGGTGGACGCCGAGGCGCAAGCGGCGTTCATCGCGCAGGCGGAAATCGATGACGTGGACGGGATCGTGCCCATTCCGGGGGCGGTGGCCTTTCTCGACAGCCTGCCTGCCGAGCGTTGGGCGATGGTGACGTCGGCGCCACGGGATCTGGCGTTGCGGCGCATGGCAGCGGCGGGAATTGCCGAGCCTGCGCTGCTGATCACGGCCGAAGATGTGACGGCCGGCAAACCTGATCCGGCGGGCTATCGTCTCGCGGCGAAACGCTTGGGGCTTGATCCCCGCGACTGCCTGATTTTCGAAGACGCCACCGTCGGTATCCAGGCCGCTGAAGCGGCGGGCGCCGCGCTGATGATCATCACCACAACGCACCCGCATCCCCTCGAAACCCGCCACGCGACCCTCGACAGTTATGAGTCGCTGAGCGTCACCGTCGACAGCCAAGGCCAACTGCGCCTGAAAAAAACCTGACACAACACAATCTCGGTAGGAGCTGCCGAAGGCTGCGATCTTTTGATCTTGCTTTTGAAAATCAAGATCAAAAGATCGCAGCCTTCGGCAGCTCCTACACGGTCAATAGATGCCCGGCAACAACCGCCAGCTGCGCGCGCAATAAGCCTCATATTCAGCGCCAAATTGCCCGCGCAGCAGCGCCTCTTCCGAGTGGATACGGGCGATCAGCGGAATCAGCGTCAGCGCCGCCAGAATCAGCCCGACGCTGGATCGAAACGCCAGCGCCCAGCCCATGGCGTTGACCACCAGCCCCAGATAGCTCGGATTGCGCAGCCGTGTGTAAATGCCGTCAGTGACCAGTCGATGCCCCGGCTGAATCGCCACCAACCCGCTGAACCGCCGGCCCAAGATAAACACCGGCCACAGCCGCAGCGCGCCACCGAGGATAAACAGCAGCGCGCCGAGCCAGCGCACGCTCTCACCGCCGAAGGTCCAGAACCCGATCCGGTCGCAATAGGCCGGCAGAAAACCGCTGACCAGACCGATAACGCCGAACGCCGGAATCACCCAGCGATTGGCGCGGTCCTCGCGCTCGCCAGAGCTCATGTTCACGTCGGTAAACAGTGACGCCACCACCATCAGCACGGTGGCCAGCGCAATCACCACCAGCGCCCCATGGGCAAAGAACAGCGCCGGCCCGCCAATACCCCACACTGCAAGCCCCAGGTAGGCGAGGCTGGCGAGCACCGCCACTACGATCATTTGCGCGGACATTTTCATGGTGATCTCTTAAAAGGCGGCCGACCCTTTCAGTGTAGGACGCCGCTGAACCTGTGGGCGCGGGCTTGCTCGCGAAGGCGTCGGGTCTATCGGTCGTCGGTCGGCAACGTCCTCACCCGGCCAATATCGCGTCTACGCTGATCCATTCCTGCCCATTCTGCGTGCATTGCCAATCGAAGAGGAGAACCCATGAAAATCGACTTGAGTGGAAAACTGGCCATCGTCAGCGGCAGTACCGGTGGGATCGGGCTGGGCATCAGTCAGTCGCTGGCCGAAGCCGGCGCCACCGTGGTGGTGATCGGCCGTGAAACCGCCAAGGTCGAGCAAGCGCTGGCAAGCATTCGCCAACACGTGCCGGGTGCGCAGTTGCGGGGGCTGACCGCCGATCTCGGCACCGCCGAAGGCGCTGAAAAACTGTTCGCCGCTGAACCACGGGCAGACATTCTGGTGAACAACCTCGGGATCTTCGACGCGGTGGATTTCTTCGACACCCCCGACAGCGAGTGGACGCGGTTCTACGAGGTCAACGTGATTTCCGGAGTGCGGTTATCACGGCATTACGTGCCGGCGATGGTCGAGCAAGGCTGGGGGCGGGTGATTTTTCTGTCTTCGGAATCCGGTATCGCGACGCCGGCCGACATGCTCAATTACGGTGTGACCAAAAGCGCCAACCTCGCGGTGTCCCATGGCCTGGCCAAACGTCTGGCTGGCACCGGTGTGACGGTCAATGCGATCCTGCCGGGGCCGACCTTCACCGGTGGCGTGGAACACATGCTCAAGGATGCCGCGGCCGAGTCCGGTCGCAACCTGCGCGATGAAGCCGACGCCTTTGTGCGCAGGGCTCGTCCGACGTCAATCATCCAGCGTGTGGCCGACGTCGCCGAGGTGGCGCATCTGGTCACGTACATCGCGTCGCCGTTTTCTTCGGCCACCACCGGCGCGGCCTTGCGCGTGGATGGCGGCGTCGTCGACAGTATGGCGATCTGAACCCCAAAGACTCTGGAGACCCGTTTATTTATGGCAACAGCATCAGCAACCATCGACATCCCGGCCTCGGCCGATCAGGTCTGGCAATTGATCGGCGGCTTCAATACGCTGCCGGACTGGCTGTCATTCATTACCAAAAGTGAACTGAGCGAAGGCGGGCGCGTGCGCACCCTGCAAACCGCCGATGGCGCGGTGGTGATCGAACGGCTGCAAACGTTCGACAACGCCGGCCAGACCTACAGCTATTCGATCGAACAGGCGCCGTTTCCGGCCACGGATTACCTGGCGACGATCAAGGTCGAAGCCCACGGGCAGGGCGCCCGGGTGACGTGGTCGGGTCGCTTCAACGCCCAGGGCGTTAGCGATGAGGACGTGGTGGCGTTGTTCAGTGGCATCTATCAGGGTGGGCTTGAGGCGTTGCGGGCCAATTACCCGGCCTGAGTGAGCACCCCCATCATCCCTGTGGGAGCGAGCCTGCTCGCGAAGCGTTTGAACAATCAGCATCATCGCTGGCTGGCACACCGCATTCGCGAGCAGGCTCGCTCCCACAGGGGGAGAGGTGCAATTCTCAGGACTGCGAAATCAGACTCTGCCGACAATCCAGCACCAGTTTCGCGCCCCCCAGTTCGCTGCTACCCACCTCAAGATTGAAGCCATGCAGGCTGACAATCGCCGCGACAATCGACAGCCCCAGGCCAAAGCCGCTCTGCGGTTGCCCGCCCTCGGCCCGATAGAAACGCTGGAACACGGCCTCACGCTCGGCCTCGGGAATGCCCGGCCCGGAATCGTGGACTTCGATCCGCGTATGCCCGCCATCATTCACACCGCGCAGGATCACCGTGCCGCCTGCCGGGGTGAACTTGATCGAGTTGCTCAGTAGATTCGCCAGCGCTTCGAACAGCAGCGCCCGGTCACCATTCAAGCGGGGCAGGGTTTCCGGCATGTTCAGCACGAACAGCAGTTCGCCTTCCTCGGCCAGCGGCAGGTAAAACTCGTGCAGTTCTTCGAGCAATTGCACCGGATCAAGCTCGACAAACCCTGAGCGGCGCTGACGGTCTTCTAGCTCGGAAATCCGCAGCAACCCGCGAAACCGCGCCATCAGCGTATCCGCCTCGGCCAGCACCAGGTCCAGTTGCGCTGCTTCCTGCGAGCCTTCGCCGGCCTGCTGCTGCATGCGATACAACTGCGCGCGCAACCGTGTCAGCGGCGTACGCAAGTCATGGGCAATGTTGTCGCACACGCCTTTAACCTCATGCATCAGGCGTTCGATGCGATCGAGCATGGCGTTGACGATCGCGGCGAGCATGTCCAGCTCATCGCGGCGGTTGGACAGCGGCAAGCGGTGGGTGAGGTCGCCAGCGACAATCGCCTGCGCGCTGTCCTGAATCGCGCGGATCCGGCGCATCGGGCGGCGGCGCAGCAAATGCCAGCCGGCAATCCCCGGCAGAATCGTCAGCGATACCCCCCAGAACAACGCATGCAGAATGATCCGCGTCACCGCGAACAGCGAACCGTTGTCGCGCAGCAACACCAGCCACCGACCGTCGCGGGTCTGGGTCGCCACCGCGTCGCAACTGTCGGCGGGCAGGGTCGGGTCGTCGGAGTCGGCGCAGTCATCGAGCGTGTGGATCTTGCCGTCCAGCGGCAGGCCTTCGGGCAGTTGCTGCAGGGCGCCACCGAGGTACACGCCCTGGGCGTCGAACAGGCCGTAGGCGTCGATGCCTCGGATATCGAAAGTCATGCTGGCGGCGAGCGCTTCTTCCAGTTGCTCGCCGCGAAAGTGCGAAAACAGATGCTGACGTTGCATCAGCGAATGTTTGGCGAGGTTGTCGAGGTAGCTGGAGACCTCGAAATACATGACCCCCATGAGGATCGCGCTCCACGCCACGAACAGCGAACTGTACAGCGCCAGCAAACGACTGCTGGAGGAACGCCAGCCGTCAGACGGGTTCGGCAATGACATAACCCGAGCCCCGTACCGTGCGAATCAGCGGGACATTGCCCGCCGCGTCGATCTTCTTGCGCAGACGACCGATGTGTACGTCGATCAGGTTGGTGCCGGGGTCGAAGTGATAACCCCAGACTTCTTCGAAAATCATCATCCGCGACAGGATCTGGCCGCTGTTGCGCATCAGGAATTCCAGGAGCTTGTATTCGGTCGGCAGCAGCGTCAGCACTTGTTCGGCGCGGCGTGCTTCGTGGCTGATCAAATCCAGTTCGAGGTCGGCGACCTGCAACGTGGTGGCCTGGGTGGCGACGCTGTTCTGCCGGCGCAGCAGCACCTCCACGCGCGCGGCCATCTCGTCGGTGGCGAAGGGTTTGGTCAGGTAATCATCACCGCCGGCACGCAAACCGCGCACGCGCTCATCGACATCCGACAGGGCGCTGATCATCAGAATCGGCGTGGCCACGCCCATGGTGCGCAGAGTCGTGACGATGGCCAGGCCATCGAGCTCCGGCAGCATGCGGTCGAGGGTGATCAGGTCGTAGTTGCCGCTGACGGCGCGGTCCAGGCCTTCGCGGCCATTGTCGACCCAATCCACTTCCAGGCCGTGGCTGCTGAGTTCGGCGACGATTTCACGGGCAGTCACGGCGTCGTCTTCGATGGTCAAAATACGAGTCATAGAGCAAGCCTTGATCGGTTCAAACGGAATGGCAGCATTTTGCCAAGTATTTTCCGCCGCGCTTTAAATTAACTTTCATGTATAGCCTGTCACAAACGCAAATCCGGACGTCTGCGCGATTTGGCAGCAATGCAGAAAACCCGCCGAATTGCGTGGTTTGTTGCAAATTGCATGGTCTTAGGAAGTTCATTCTTTTTAAGCTATTGAAAAATAATGATTTATTTAAAGTTGGCGAATGGCACGGTCGCTGCAATTCCTTCGGTGACGAGTTGTAACACCATTTTTCATGCCTGGAGCACTACAACAATGAATAGATCCTCAGATGGGTTTTATCCTGCCTTCGAAGGAGAGTCGAGCAATGTGTCAGGCGTGTCCTGGGGCGCGATTTTCGCGGGCGCGGCGGCGGCGGCAGCACTGTCGATGATTTTGGTGCTGCTGGGCTTCGGGCTTGGTTTCTCTGCGGTCTCGCCGTGGGCCGGGGAGGGTATCAGCGCCAAGGGCCTGGGGATTTCCACGATTGTCTGGCTGGCGGCGACGCAAATCATCGCTTCCGGCCTGGGTGGCTACATCGCCGGTCGCCTGCGGGTGAAATGGGCCAACATGCACGGTGATGAAGTGTATTTCCGTGATACTGCCCATGGTTTCCTCGCCTGGTGTGTGGCGACGCTGGTGACCGCGATCCTCGTGGTCGGCTCGGTCAGCAGCGTGATCAGTGGTGGTGTGCAGGCCGGTGCCAGTGTCGCCGGTGGTGCTGCCAGCGCCATGACGCAGGCCGCCGGTAGTGCAGCCGCCAACACCGACAGCAACCAGTACGGTTATTTCATCGACAGCCTGTTCCGCGATGACCGTCCAGCGTCCGTCAGTGATGACGCCGCCCACGGTGCCGTAGCGCGGATCTTCGCCCAGAGCCTGGCCAGCGGCCAACTCAGCCCTGAAGACCGTACCTACCTCGCTCAACTGGTCGCCCAGCGTACCAATCTGAGTCAGGCCGATGCCGAACGTCGTGTCGACGAAGTCTACGCCCGCACTCAGAAAGCCATCGCCGATGCCAAGGTAAAAGCCCAGCAGGCGGCTGATACCGCTGCGAAAGTCGCTGCATGGACTTCGCTGTGGATGTTCATCGCGCTGTTGGCCGGTGCGTTCTTCGCCAGCCTCGCCGCTACGTTTGGCGGTCGTCGCCGGGATGCGGTCGAGTACGTTGAAGTCGAAACCTACGCCACTACCACCACGCTGCCTCCAGTTCGTTAAGCAAGGAGATTCACCATGCGCTCTCTACTTCTGTTTTTCCTCGGTGTGCCGATCCCGATCATCATCCTGATCGCCCTGTTCGTACACTGATCCGAATGCTCTATTGAGGCCTATGCCTCGGCCGCTTCCACTTCACGGTGGAAGCGGCTTTTTGCTTTCTGCCATTCAATAAATGAAAAACCGGTATCGGCGCGGCCTGGCATGACCGTCAGCCTTCTCCAACTGAGATCGTTGAACAATCCGACCGCTTTCACTGGCCTGGATCAATATTTCGTCGGGCAACTTCGCCTAACGTAAATGATCCAGGCCTTTGCTGAGGTATGAACTACAGTGCTTCACGCGCATCTTGTTGCGCTGACGAAGTACCCGCGAGCCCGCCCCGAACCAACAATTAAACGGGCCGCACGGTGTAGAGCAGCAAGGAGCTGACGTAACACTTACCTCTGAACCTTTTCACGGATGAACATCGTAATGCACTGCCTAGAAAGAACCTTCGATATCCAGCCCCTGACCCAGGCGGATATGACCGTCCACATCAACGGCCAGCCGGTCACCGCTGCCATCGGCGAAACCGTGCTCAGCGTTATCCAGTCCCTCGGCGTACGCCAGGTCGCGCGCAATGATCATGACCAGATCAGCGGTGCCTACTGCGGCATGGGCGTGTGCCAGTGCTGCCTGGTGAAAATCGACGGCCGCCACAAGCGCCGCGCCTGTCAGACCGTAGTGCGCGATGGCATGCAGATTGAAACCCGGGTCAACCGCATCGCCGGGCAGGAGGTGGTATGAGCCAGCAACCGGTGATTGTCGGCGGCGGGCCGGCGGGGATGGCGGCGGCCATCGAACTGGCGCGCCATGGTGTGCGCTGCACCTTGCTCGAAGAGGCTTCACGCCTCGGCGGCGTGGTCTATCGCGGGCCGCTGCGTGACGGCGTGCAACTGGATTACCTGGGGCCGCGCTATTGCGAAGCCCTGAGCGCACTGCACGGTGATTTTCAGGAGCAATCGGGGCTGATCGATGTGCGCCTCAACCACCGCGTGGTCGGCGCCGAAGGCACCCGCGCGCTGGTGGTGCTGGACGGCGACGAGCAACTGCACGAAATCCATTATCCGCAATTGCTGTTGGCCGCCGGTTGCCATGAGCGCAGCGTGCCGTTCCCCGGCTGGACACTGCCGGGGGTGATGATGCTCGGCGGCCTGCAACTGCAAATCAAAAGTGGCGTGGTCAAGCCGCAGGGGCCGGTGATCATCGCCGGCACCGGGCCGTTGCTGCCGTTGGTGGCGACTCAGTTGCACGCTTCCGGGGTCAAGGTCGCGGGCGTGTATGAAGCCTGTGCGTTCGGCAAGATCGCCCGGGAAAGCCTGGCACTGCTGAACAAGCCGCAGCTGTTCCTCGACGGCCTGAGCATGCTCGCTTACCTGAAACTGCACGGTATCGCGATGAACTACGGCTGGGGCGTGGTTGAAGCCCACGGCGACGGCGAGCTGAAAAGCGTCACCGTGGCCCCGTACTCCGCCACCTGGGAGCCGGACCTGACCCGCATCGAACGCTTCGAAGCGCAGACCCTGGCCGTCGGCTACGGCTTTATTCCACGGACCCAACTCAGCCAGCAAATGGGCCTGGATCACGGCTTCAGTGACGACGGTTACCTGCGCGCCAATTCGAACACCTGGCAGCAAAGCAACGAGCCGCACGTGCACCTGGCCGGCGACATGGGCGGGATTCGCGGCGGTGAAGCGGCGATGCTCGCCGGCAAGATCGCCGCGACCTCGATCCTGCTGCAACGCGGGATTATCGAGGAGGATCTGGCGCGGGTGCGTCGCGACCGCTTCCTGAGCAAACTGAAAACCATCGTGCGCTTCCGTGCCGCGGTGGACCGCTACACCGAGCGCGGGGTCGGCCAGACCGCTTTGCCGGCGGCTGACACAGTGATCTGCCGCTGCGAACACGCGACCCGCGCCGACATTGATCGGGCGCTGGAGCAGGGCGTGCAAGACATCGCTAGCCTGAAGATGCGCACCCGGGTGAGCATGGGCGATTGTCAGGGGCGGATGTGCGTCGGCTATTGCAGCGATCGTCTGCGCCAGGCCACCGGACGCAAGGACGTCGGCTGGTTGCGCCCGCGCTTCCCGATCGATCCGATTCCTTTTTCCGCGTTCCAGTCCGTCGGCACGGAGGCCACTTCCCATGAGTAAGTTCTATGACGTGATCATTGCCGGCGGCGGCGTGATCGGCGCGTCCTGCGCCTATCAATTGTCCAAGCGCCAAGGTCTGAAGGTCGCGCTGATCGATGCCAAGCGCCCGGGCAACGCCACCCGCGCTTCGGCCGGCGGCTTGTGGGCCATCGGCGAGTCGGTGGGGCTGGGCTGCGGGGTGATTTTCTTCCGCATGATGTCGGCCAACCGCAAGCGCGCAACCCAGGGCGCGGCGGTGGCGGTGGACGCCAGCACGCCGCACATCCTGCCGGAGTCGTTTTTCGATTTCGCCTTGCAGTCCAACGCGCTGTACCCGGCATTGCACCGTGAGCTGAAAAACAACCACGGCATGGATTTCAAGTTCGAAAAGACCGGGCTGAAGTTCGTCATTTATGACGACGAAGACCGGCTCTACGCCGAGCACATCGTCAGCTGCATTCCGCACCTGGCCGACCAGGTGCGCTGGCTCGATCAGGCGGCGCTGCGCGCAGCCGAGCCGAGCGTCAGCCACGAGGCCCGGGGTGCCCTGGAGTTTCTCTGCGATCACCAGGTCAGCCCGTTCCGCCTCGCCGATGCCTACATGGAAGGCGCGCGGCAAAATGGCGTGGACATCTTCGTCAACACCAACGTCACCGGGGTGTTGCACCACGGCAGCCGCGTCACCGGCGTGCAGACGGCCGAGCAGGGCGTGTTCCACTGCAAGACCCTGATCAACGCCGCCGGTGCCTGGGCGGCAGACTTGAGCGAGTGGGCCACCGGTGTGCGCATTCCGGTGAAACCGGTCAAGGGCCAGATCCTGCTGACCGAACGCATGCCGAAAATCCTCAACGGCTGCCTGACCACCAGCGACTGCTACGTGGCGCAAAAGGACAACGGCGAGATCCTGATCGGCAGCACCACCGAAGACAAAGGCTTCGACGTCACCACCACCTACCCGGAAATCGCCGGGCTGGTGCAGGGCGCGGTGCGCTGTCTGCCGGAACTCAAGGACGTCAACCTCAAACGCACCTGGGCCGGTCTGCGTCCGGGCTCGCCGGATGAGCTGCCGATTCTCGGGCCAATGCGTGGTGTAGAGGGTTACCTGAATGCCTGCGGCCACTTCCGCACCGGCATCCTGACCTCGGCGATTACCGGGGTGCTGCTGGACAAACTGGTCAACCAGGAAGCGCTGCCGCTGGACATCACACCGTTCCTGGCGGACCGGTTTGAGACTGTACCGGTCAAGCAAGAGCGTGAATTAGAGCTGGCCTGATCCCAGTGATATTGATGTTGAATGTGCAGGCCTCTTCGCTGGCAAGCCAGCTCCCACAGGGTTTTCGGTCGTTCACAAAACCTGTGGGAGCGGGCTTGCCCGCGAAAGCGTCAGTGCTGTAGGCCTGAAGCTTGGATCTGCGCAAGGAGATCAGGCCTTGCGCGCTTCCTCTTCCAGTTGATCCGATTCAAACAACCGCGCCAATTCCGCCCGGGCTTCCTGGGCGGTCTGCAGGACTTTCGCCGCGTCATCGTAGACCGCGTGCTGCGCTTCCAGCACCTGTTCGTCGTGGTGCTTGAAACGCTTGATGCGCGCATCGGCCTGGGCCTGGGTCAAGCCCAGACCCACCAGGGTGCGGCGGCTCATTTCCAGGCTCGAGTAATAGGTCTCACGAATCGGCTCGGCGCCGACATCAATCAAGCGGTGCACGTGCTGCCGGTTACGGGCCCGGGCGATGATCTTCATGTGCGGATACAGTTTGCGCACGATCTCGGCGGTCTTGATGTTGGTCTCCGGATCGTCGGTGGCGATGACGAAGTATTCCGCCTCGCCGACCTTGGCCGCATGGAGGATCTCGGGGCGCATCGGGTCGCCGTAAAACACCGGCACGCCGCCGAAGCTGCGCGACAGTTCAATGGTTTCCACCGATGTGTCGAGCGCCACGAACTTGATGTTCTGCGCCCGCAGAATCCGCGCCACGATCTGGCCCATCCGGCCCATGCCGGCGATCACCACACGCGGTGCCTCGGTGTCGATTTCGCGGAATTTCTCCGGCACTTCCACAGGCTGCACTTTCGGGCTGACCAGCCGCGCGCAGATCAACAGCAGCAACGGTGTGAGCGCCATCGACAGGGTGATGGTCAGCACCAGCAGGTCATACAGGCGCGGTTCGAACAGGCCCTGATCCCGACCGATCTTGAACACCACAAAGGCAAACTCACCACCGGCCGCGAGGACGATGCCCAGACGGATCGCACTGACCTTGCTTAGTCCGCCGGCCAGACGCCCGACCACAAACAGCAGCGGTAACTTCAGGCCGATCAACAGCAGGGTCAGGCCGAGCACGGTGATCGGTGCACTGAGCAGCAGGCTGAGGTTCGCGCCCATGCCGACGCTGATAAAAAACAGCCCGAGCAGCAGGCCTTTGAACGGCTCGATCTGCGCTTCCAGTTCATGGCGATATTCTGAATCCGCCAGCAGCAGGCCGGCGAGGAAGGCCCCGAGCGCCATCGACACGCCGACCAGATCCATCAACCACGCCGTGCCGATCACCACCAGCAGCGCGGTGGCGGTGGACACTTCCGGCAGACCGGTTTTCGCCACCACGCGGAACACCGGACGCAACAGATAACGCCCGCCGACTACCACCACGGCGATCCCGCCGAGCACCTGCAAACCATGATTCAGGCTTCCGGTGCTGCTGGTGTCGTGGCCACCGCCGGCGAGCATCGGTACCAGCGCAATCAACGGGATCGCCGCGATGTCCTGAAACAGCAGAATCGCAAACGCCAGCCGCCCGTGAGGGCTGGTCAGTTCCTTGCGCTCGGCCAGGCTTTGCAGGCCGAATGCCGTCGAGGACAACGCCAGACCCAGGCCGAGCACGATCGCACTGTTGAGCGGCTGACCGAACGCATACAACGCCAGCACACCGATCACCGCAGCGGTCAGCAGCACCTGCGCCAGGCCGACGCCGAACACCGATCTGCGCATCACCCACAAGCGGCGTGGCGACAGTTCCAGGCCAATGATGAACAGCAGCAACACCACACCGAGTTCCGAGATGTGCGCAACGCTTTGCGGATTGCCGATCAGGCCGAGCACCGACGGGCCGATGATCACCCCCGCCAGCAGATAACCGAGCACCGCGCCCAATTGCAGACGTTTGGCCAATGGCACGGTGAGCACGGCCGCGAAGAGAAACACGACAGCGGCTTGTAACAGGTTGCCTTCATGGGGCATCGGGAAACTCCTGACAGCGGTACGGCGGGGGTGACAAGGATAAAGGCTGAATCGATTCAAGATCCACCGAAGATCCCCTGTAGGAGCTGCCGCAGGCTGCGATTTTTTGATCTTGATTCCGCAGATCAAAAGATCGCAGCCTGCGGCAGCTCCTACAGGGTTCAGTGTAAGTCTGTAATAATTTGCATCAGTTGGTTACATTGATAGTCTTCGCGAATCAATCTTTTCGAGTCCGCCATGGCCATCAACTTCGACCTCAACGACCTGCAAGCTTTTCGCGCCGTGGTCGAGCAGGGCAGTTTCCGCAAGGCCGCCGACACCGTGCGCCTGTCGCAACCGGCCCTGAGCCGACGAATCGAAAAACTCGAGGACGCACTCGGCGTGAAGCTGTTCGAACGCACCACGCGCAAGGTCAGCCTGACCCAGGCCGGACGCGGATTCATGCCCAGCGTCGAGCGCTTGCTCGATGACCTGGACGTGGCGCTGCTGGGCATCAGCGAAGTCGCCTCGACCCGAATGGGCCACGTCACCGTTGCCTGTGTGCCGTCGGCGGCGTACTACTTCATGCCGCGGGTGGTGGCGCGCTATCACCAGCAGTTTCCGCGAATCAAAGTCAAAGTCCTCGATTCCAGCGCCCACGATGTGCTCAGCGCGGTGGTCAATGGCGAGGCGGATTTCGGTTTGAGCTTCATGGGCACGCAGGATGCCAAAGTCGACTTTGAGCCGCTTGTGCAGGAGTGCTACGTCGTCGCGTGCCGGCGCGATCATCCGCTGGCCGGCCGCAGCAGTGTGAGCTGGGACGAGTTCTACCGGCAGGACTACATCTCGCTGGACAAGACCTCGGGCAACCGTTTCCTCCTCGATCAGGCCTTGAGCAGTGTGGTGCCGCAGCGCCCGAGCATCTGCGAGACGCGGCATGTAACGACGATGATTGGTCTGGTGGAAGCGGGGTTGGGCGTGGCGGCCGTGCCGCTGATGGCGATGCCGGGGCCGGATCATCCGATCCTGACGCGGGTGCCGCTGACTGATCCGCAAGTGATGCGCAGTGTCGGCATCATCAAGCGCCGGGGTCGCACGTTGACCCCGGCGGCATTGGAACTGGAGCGGCTGGTGGTGGAAATGAAAGTCCAGCCGCCAGCGATCAGCGCTTGACCGAATCCAGCCCGGTGGCTTGCACGTCAGCCTGGGCGGCGGGGGCGGCGAGGTAGTCGAGCAAGGCCTTGGCCTCTTTTGGATGCTGCGCGCCGACCGGAATGCCGGCGGCGAAGCGCGTCACCGACTGCACCGACTCCGGAATCTTGCCGACAAACGTCACCCCCGGCACGGGTAGCAATTCGCTGACCTGCTGGAAGCCCAGTTGATAATCGCCAGTGGCAACCACCGAGCCGACCGGGATTTTCGGGATCATCTTCGCTTTCGGTTTCAGTTGATCTTCGACGTTGAGTTTCTTGAACAACTCCTTCTCGATGTACACGCCGCTGGCGCTGTCGGAGTAGGCCACCGATTGTGCGTCGAGCAGGGTTTTCTTCAGGCTTTCGACGCTGCTGATGTCCGGTTTCGGCGCGCCTTCACGCACCACCAGGCCGATCCGCGAGTCTGCCAACTCGACCCGCGAAGCCGGGTCGACTTTGCCTTGCTTGATCAGATCGTCGAGGGCGTAGCCGACCATGATCACCACGTCGGCGTGTTCACCGCGGGCGAGGCGGTTGGGGATCGCCTCCGGGGCTTTGCCCATCGACGGGCCGAGTTGGGTGTCGAGGGTGTTGCCGGTGGCCGCCGCGAATTTCGGGCCGAGGATTTTGTACGCGGCGGTAAAGCCGCCCGACGTCATCACGTTCAGCTGTTCAGCATGTGCCAGGGCGCTGAACGCGAAGAGGGCGACGGCGCTGAGGTTGATCAGTTTTTTCAAGGTGATTGCTCCTTATGCGGCAACCGGTTGCAGACGGCCGCCTGCGCGGCGATAGAGGTACAACGTGGCGCACAACGCACACAGTGCGCCGACGCTCATCCAGTAACCGGGCGCGGCCTTGTCGCCGGTGTACTGGATCAGGAAGGTCGACATCGCCGGGGTGAAACCGCCGAAAATCGCAGTCGCCAGGCTGTAGGCGAGGGAGAAACCGGCCACCCGCACTTCCACTGGCATGATCTCGGTCAGCGCCGGGATCATCGCGCCGTTGTACATGCCATAAATGAACGACAGCCACAGCAGCGACAGCAGCATGTGACTGAAGCTCGGCGCCTGCACCAGGTAAGACAGCGCCGGATAGGTGGTGGCCAGGGCCAGCAGCGACATGGCGATCAGCACCGGGCGCCGGCCGATGCGGTCGGACAACATGCCGCCAATCGGCAACCAGAAGAAGTTCGACACCCCCACCAGCAAGGTCACCAGCAGTGCATCGGAAGTGCTCAGGTGCAGCACGGTTTTGCCGAACGTCGGCGCATACACGGTGATCAGGTAGAACGCGGTGGTGGTCAGCGCGACCATCAGCATGCCGCCGAGCACCACGCCCCAGTTCTGGCCGAGGGTGCGGAACACTTCGCGCATGCTCGGGCGGTGTTTGCGTGCGGCAAATTCTTCGGTTTCCGCCAGATTACGGCGCAGCAGAAAAATGAACGGCACGATCAGGCAGCCGACGAAAAACGGAATCCGCCAGCCCCAGTCAGCCACCACGCTCGGCGCCATCCACGCGTTCAGGGCGTAGCCCAAAGCGGCGGCGACGATGATTGCCACTTGCTGACTGGCCGACTGCCAGGCAGTGAAGAAGCCTTTGCGGCCCGGAGTGGCGATTTCCGACAAATACACCGAAACCCCGCCCAATTCCGCACCGGCAGAGAAGCCCTGCAACAGCCGCCCGACCAACACCAGCGCCGGGGCGAACAGCCCGATGGTTTCGTATCCGGGCACCAGCACAATCAGAATCGTACCGCTGGCCATGATCGACAGCGTGACAATCAACCCCTTGCGGCGGCCCACGTCATCGATGTACGCACCGAGCACAATGGCGCCCAACGGACGCATCAGGAAACCTGCGCCGAACACGGCAAACGTCATCATCAGGGAAGCGAACTCACTGCTCGCCGGGAAGAACACTGCCGCGATCTGCGTGGCGTAGAAGCCAAACAGAAAGAAGTCGAACTGTTCAAGGAAGTTGCCCGAGGTAACCCGGAAGATAGCGCCGGCCCGCGAGCCGCCGTGTGGGATTGAGGCTGTCATAGAAAAGAACTCCACCGCTTTTATGACGTGCGCGACGTGGAAGCGGCGCACGGTTGTTATTGCGGTGGATGGTGGCGCAGGTGTAACCGGATGTTAATTGCATTATTGGCATGCATTGATGTGCAAAGCGGATCAATCCTGAAAACACCTCTAACTTGTGGGAGCTGGCTTGCCAGCAATGACGATCTGTCTGCCAACTACAATCCCCCAGCCAGCCCAGGCAAAAAAACAAGGAATGATTCCAGTCCTCCGCAGTCGGAGTTCAGGTATCACACATCTGAAGGAGGTTCACCGATGAACAGCAAAACCCTAATCGCCAGCCTGGCCCTCGTTGCCGGCATTGCCGGGATCAGCCCACTTGTTCAAGCGGCGCAAACCTCGAACGAACCTGCCGTCCAGTCGCCGACCAGCGACCGTGAACTGAAGGTCAACGACCGGGCTCCAGACGTTTATCAGCGCAGCGACAAAGCGTTGAAAAACTGGAAACAGAAAGGCTTGAAAGCACCGGTCGAACAGGCGCAGTGGGTACAGATCAACGACAAGTACGTGATGGTCATGATCACCAACGGCACCATTGTCGAGATGCAGCCTGTCGAGCGTTAAGCACTGGACTCAACGGCCCTGCGCGTGCACCCGTGCAGGGCTTTCGCCTCCCAACCGATACTGATTATTCCCACTGCGCTTCGCCTCATACATCGCCAGATCGGCAATGTGCAGCAGCCGATCCATGGTGGGCGCATGGTCCGGAAACACCGCGACCCCAAGGCTGGTGCCGATGTGGCGTTGGTCGTTGCCGATGCTGATCGGTGGCGACAGTTCGATGAAAATCTTCTGACAGATGCTGCGCGCTTCGTCCTGCAGGTTGAGGTTCGGTGCCAGGCCTTGCAGGATCACCACGAATTCGTCGCCGCCGATGCGCGCGACGGTGTCGGTGGCGCGCAGGATGCGTTTGAGGCGGGTGGCGGTGGTCATCAGCACGCGGTCGCCGGCGGCGTGGCCGTAGTGATCGTTGATGGCTTTGAACCCGTTGAGATCGACAAACACCAGCGCCACCCGGGTGTGGTTGTGACGCGCCTGTTCGAGGGCTTCGGACAAACGCTCTTCGAGCACCAGACGATTGGGCAGGCCAGTCAGCGGGTCGAAGTGGGCAAGGTGCTGAAGGTAACTGGCCGAGGCTTTTTCTTCGGTGATGTCGCGCACCACGCCCATCATCTTGATCACCGCATCATGGTCGTTGCGCACCACATTGCCGGTCTCGCGCAGCCAGCGAATCGTGCCGTCGGGCCAGACTACGCGGTATTCCTCGTCATGGTTTTCACCGGTTTCCAGGCAACGCTGTTCGCCGTCGCGCACGCGTATGCGGTCGTCCGGGTGCACGCAGGAACAGAACAGCGCATAGGACGGGGTGATCTCGCCGATCTTGAACCCGAACATGCCGTAGATCGCGTCTGACCAGTACAGCCGATCGGTGTCGACTTCCCAGTCCCAGGTGCCGATCCGCGCAAAGTACTGGCTGCGCTTGAAGCGCTCGGCGTCACCGTCCTGATGAATGTTCTGCGGTTCGGCAGCGCGGGTCAGCAGCTCGCGATACTCGGCCAACTGCCGGCGCAAGCCACGTTCACGCCAGATCAAGACGAGGATGCATCCCAGCAGGAAGAAGCCAATGGCCAGGCTGATCCAGAGGTGAGTCATTCAGGAACTGCCAGCATGACGTATCGGTCCGTGAAGTAGTGGCGGATGGCTATATTACCGGTTCAGTCACCGGGTCGGATACTGCGCCAGGCTTCGTGAAAAAGTTGCGAACCACCGACAATTCTGGGAAAACGGCGGCCGGCTGAACAATAGAGTGAATGTCATGAATGATGAATTGCAGGTAATCGATCTTCAGGTGGGCGAGGGCAAGGCTGCCGTCAAAGGCGCGCTGATCACCACCCAGTACACCGGCTGGCTGGAAGACGGCAGCGAGTTCGACTCCTCCCACAGCCGTGGCAAACCTTTCCAGTGCGTGATCGGCACCGGCCGTGTGATCAAGGGCTGGGATCAGGGGCTGATGGGCATGCAAGTGGGCGGCAAGCGAAAACTGCTGGTGCCGGCGCATCTGGGGTATGGCGAGCGGACGATGGGCAAGATTCCGCCGAATTCGAATCTGGTGTTTGAGATCGAGTTGCTGGAGGTTTTGACGCGGGACGATTGAGGCGGGTAAACGCCGATCAATCAATGTCCATGCAACCTGTGGCGAGGGGATTTATCCCCGATGGACTGCGCAGCAGGCCTGTTTGGGGCAGCGCGCCGCGATCCATCAAGCCCTCGCCATTTTTACTCAGGCAACCATCGCAATCTCGGTCAAGGTGTCAGCCACTGTCCTTTCAAGTGACGGAAATCGCCGTTTCACCCGGTGCAGCGCGGGCAGCACAGCCTCCATCTCAAGCTCGTCGAGTTTCCCGAGAGCGGCCACTGCCGAGGCCACAATTGTTTCTCGCTCGCTTTCAAACAACACCAGGCATGCATTCTGAGCCCAGCGGCGATCCCGTTCGTTGAGGCCCATGGCGACTAATGCGGCGACGACCTGGGCATCTGGTTTATTGGCCATGTGAAATTCTCCTTTGCGTCGTTTTCCTTGTGGCGAGGGAGCTTGCTCCCGCTGGGTTGCGAAGCGACCCCAAGCTCCATTGATCCGGTTCGGATCCGGATTTTCGACTGCTGTGCGGTCGAGCGGGAGCAAGCTCCCTCGCCACAGAGACGCTTTTTCAATTGCTGATCGGGGGCTCGAGGTTGTCGAGGGCGCGGTTGACGGCGAGTTCGCCGAGCATGACTACTTGCTGGATGCCGAGCACGGTGTTGCGGTAGGGCGTGTCGAGCAGGCTGGCGAAGTCGCTGAGCATGATGCTGGCCGAGGCCATGGATTCGCAGGCGTGGGCCAGCAGTTCTTCGTTGTCCATGTTCGGGGCGACGACAAACATGTGGCTGGGTTTGCGCTCGGGCGGGGCTTGCGGTTTCAGGTAGTGATCGAGTGCGCGTTCGGCGGCTTCGTGGAGTTTTCTGGAATTGGGGTCGGAGTAGGGGGATGTTGAATCTGGATCGGACGGGGTGTCCGTATCCGGTGGATTTGGTGTGACTTTGAACATTTGCGAGACCTTTATATAAAGGCTGCCCACCATCGCGACTAAACGAAGAGAGAGGCAGCTATGCGCAGGTTAGTCGACCGGTGGTCTCACAATTTCCGGCGCGCCCGAAGGCGCCCTGCGCACAGCTACCATTGAGTTCAGGCGTACGAGCGGCCTGAATGTATGGATGCTTTACGAAATGTGAGACAACCGAGCGACTAAACCCGATCACTGACCATTCAGTGACGCGAACCAAGTTACCGATGCCCCCCAAACCGCACAAGCCGGCGGATTCTGGCGTAGTTGTAGGCAAAGGCGCAAGGCGATGTAGCCTCTTGGATGATGCCGAAATGATGCTGCATTTTTCAGGCTGCCATCGCCAGCAGGCTCACTCCTACAGGAGATTGAAGTCGCTTTCAGATTCCCGTTCATCCCTTCGATGCCCATCGATCTTGCGAATAAGGGCGCAATCAACGACCATGCGCGCCATATAGGGGTAGGGGGTATAGGTATGTCGCACATTCATGAACATAAAGACGAGCTGCTCAACCGCGTCCGACGCATTGCCGGGCAGGTGCAGGCGGTGGAAAAGGCGCTGGAGGGCGATGCCGATTGCGCCAAGACCTTGCACCTGGTGGCGGCGATTCGCGGGGCGGTCAATGGTTTGATGGAGCAGTTCATCGAGGCCCACACCCGTGAGCACGTGGCGCATCCCGATCTGACTGACGAACAGCGCGCCCAGGGCGCCGAAGATTTGCTGCAAGCCATCCGCCGTTATTCCAAATAGAGCACGCGCATCATGAGCCTGACCCCCAACGCTGAGCGTTTCAGCCACGATCACCAGTTCCTCGGCGCCTCCCACGACGAAAACGCCCGCCGCACCTTGTGGGTGGTGGCGTTGACGTTCGTGATGATGATCGGCGAGATCGCCGCCGGTTACCTCACCGGTTCCATGGCGCTGCTGGCCGACGGTTTTCACATGGCCACCCATGCCGGCGCGTTGGGCATTGCCGCAGCGGCTTATGGGTTTGCCCGGCGCAACGCCAACAACCGCCGCTACAGTTTCGGCACCGGCAAGGTCGGTGATCTGGCCGGTTTTGCGTCGGCCATGGTGCTGGGCCTGGTGTCGCTGGGCATTGCCGGCGAATCGATTTTTCGTTTGTTCGAACCCACCACCGTGGCGTTTGGCGAAGCGACGGTAATCGCGATCGTGGGGCTGGGGGTGAACATCCTCAGCGCCTTCCTGCTGATGGGCCATCATGATCACGGCCATCAGCATGATCACGGTCATGATCATCATCACCACCACGACAACAACCTGCGCTCGGCCTACGTCCACGTGCTGGCCGATGCACTGACCTCGGTGCTGGCAATTGCCGCGCTGCTGGCCGGCCGCTATCTGGGTTGGGTGTGGCTGGACCCGGCGATGGGTATTGTCGGCTCCATTGTCATCGCAAAATGGGCCTACAACCTGATGCGCGACAGCGCCGCGGTGTTGCTCGACACCACCGACGAACCGGTGGCGGCAGAGATCCGCGAGCTGCTGGAAACCTCGGACGACGTGCGCATCAGCGATCTGCACGTCTGGCAGGTCGGCCCGCAGGCGCGGGCGGCGATTGTCAGTGTGGTCGCGGCTGCGGGCGTGACGGCGGAGGCGATTCGCGAGCGGCTGGCGCCGGTGCATGAGCTGTCGCACCTGACCATCGAGCTGCGCAGCGCTTAAGGCTGCACCGCGCTGAACAGTGGAATCCGCCCATTGAGCGATGGGCGGTAATGCCACGTCAGTTGTTGCAGATTCATACCCTGATCAAGGATTTCTCTGACAGTCGCCGCGGCAATGCTCACCGCCAGCGCTTGCCCCGGGCATTGATGCCGTCCGCTGCCAAAACTGAAACTGCGCCGGTTCGGCCGATCCAGCAGAAATCGCTCAGGCACTTCATTCAATAACGGGTCGCGGTTGGCCGAGGCCAGCAGCACCAGAATCACCTCGCCGGCCTCGAGCCGCACGCCATCGATCTCACAAGACTGCGCGACAAATCGTCGGGCGTTCTGCACCGATGGATCAAAGCGCTGGACCTCGGCCAGCAGCGCGTCCATCGAGGCGTTGCGCAATTCAGGCTGACGCCGCAGCGCGATCAACGCGTTACCGATCAGCCCGGCAGTTGCTTCAAACGTCTGCGAACAGAGGCCGATCAGGTTGGCGATCAGGGTCTCCTCATCGCCATCAAATCGCTGCCCGATAGCCTTGAGCAAATCGCTCGGCGGTTCTGTCAGCAACTCGATGAAATAACCGCGTAACTGCTCCGCCGCCACATGGGCCGCCGCCAGTTGCAGGTCATTGCTCAGCGGCGACAGGCAGGCGACAAAGTCAGCGGTCAGTTCACTGATCGCCCGACCCTGCGCCGGGGTGAAGCCGAGCAGCGTGGCGACCACGCCCACCGGGCCGCGAAACATCGCCTTATATAAGCCGTCGGCGTCCGCTGTCATCAATCGCGCGGCCACCAACGCGCGGACTTGGTCGTCATCTATCAACTGCAGTGACGGCTCGATCGCCGCACGCGGGCAGCGCTGACGTTCGCCATCGTTCATCCGCATCAACTGCCCGAACACGTTGCCGGCCATCCCCGAGGCGATCGCCTTGGGCACCGGCTCCTGCAGCGGCCGCACCCGGCACTCGGGATGCGCCAACACCGCACACACCGCGCGAGCGCTGCTGGCGACCCACAGTTTCAATTCATGGTCAAAGGTCAGTCCGCCCTCGGCCCGCAGTTTTGCGTAGTAAGGGTAGGGGTCGGCATGAGTGGCAGCGATGATCGGGTCCATGGTTCACAGCCTTGTCGTCGGGAAAGTGAAGCGAGTATCTTCAGTTCGCAGCGACGACGATTCGTCGGGGAGCGAAATATGCACGCAGAACATCAAGACATCGGCGTCTCGCAAGTGGCCGCCGCCATCGCCGAACCGGCGCGCACCAAAATCCTCTGCTCGCTGATGGACGGGCATGCCCGCACCAGCACTGAATTGGCGACCATTGCCGAAGTCAGCGCATCGACCGCCAGTGCGCACCTGAGCAAACTCAAGGACCTGGCCCTGGTGCGCCTGCATGTACAGGGCCGCCATCGTTATTACAGCCTCGCCGATCAGCGCGTGGCGCAGGCGCTGGAAGCGTTGATGGTGATCGGCCAGAACGCCGCGCCGACCTTCAAGTCGCACACCCCGGATCGCCTGCAATTCGCCCGCACCTGTTACGACCACATGGCCGGGACGCTCGCGGTGTTGTTGCACGACCGTCTGCGTGAGGCGGGATGGCTGGTGGAAACCGACGAACAGGTTTATCGCTTGAGCGACAGTGGTGAGGCGTTGTTCGAGGGTTTGGGCATCGAGGTGCAGGACTTGAATACCTTGCGCCGCAAGTTCGCCTGCCCGTGCCTGGACTGGAGCATGCGCCGGCCGCATCTGGGCGGCTCGCTGGGGGCGGCGTTGTTGCAGACGGCGTTGAAGCGCAAGTGGGTGACGCAGGATCTTGATAGTCGGGCGTTGGGATTGACGGCGCTGGGACGCAGAGAGATCGGGGTGCGATTCGGGGTTGAATTGCCTTTAGACGCGGAGAGCAAAAGATCGCAGCCTGCGGCAGCTCCTGCAGGGAATATGCACATCTGATAAATGTCGGCTGTAGCGGATTAATGTAGGCGCTGCCGAAGGCTGCGATCTTTTCATCCGGTTTTGCACCTTGTGCCAATCCAATAGACTCGATACTGTACGCATAACCAGTATCGAGTCTTCGCCATGCAAATCATCGACAAGCTCAGCATTCTCGCCGACGCCGCCAAGTACGACGCCTCCTGCGCCAGCAGCGGCGCGCCCAAGCGCAGCTCCGAGGGCAAGAGCGGGCTGGGCTCGACCGATGGCATGGGCATTTGCCACAGCTACACGCCGGACGGGCGCTGTGTGTCGCTGCTGAAAATCCTGCTGACCAATTTCTGTCTTTACGATTGCCAATACTGCGTCAACCGCCGCTCCAGCGATGTGCCGCGCGCGCGGTTCACCCCCGAGGAAGTGGTCACACTGACCCTGGATTTCTACCGGCGCAACTGCGTCAGCGGGCTGTTTCTCAGCTCGGGGATCATTCGCTCGGCGGACTACACCATGGAGCAACTGGTGCGGGTGGCGAAGCTGCTGCGCGAAGAGCACGAGTTTCGCGGCTATATCCACCTCAAGACCATTCCCGAAGCGGATCCGGCGCTGATCGAGGAGGCCGGGCGCTACGCCGATCGCCTCAGCGTCAACATCGAGCTGCCCACCGACGCCAGCCTGCAAACCCTGGCGCCGGAAAAACAGATCGGTTCGATCAAACAGGCGATGAACACCATCTACACCGGCGTGCAAACGGTGCTCAACGAACCGCGTTCGGCGAAGTTCGCCCCGGCCGGGCAGAGTACGCAAATGATCGTCGGCGCCGATGACACCGACGACAGCACTATCCTGCACAGCGCTCAGTCGCTGTATGGCAACTACCGCTTGCGGCGCGTTTACTACTCGGCCTTCAGCCCGATCCCTGACAGCCCGAAAAGCGTACCGTTGGCCGCGCCGCCGCTGATGCGAGAACACCGTTTGTATCAGGCCGATTTTCTCTTGCGCAGCTATGGCTACAGCGCCGACGAGTTGCTCAAGGGGCCGGGTAACCTGGCGCTGGACATCGACCCGAAGCTGGCCTGGGCGCTGCAGAATCGCGAAGTGTTTCCGCTGGATCTGAATCGCGCCGAACCGGCGCTGATCGCGCGCATCCCGGGCATCGGCCTGCGCACCACCGAACGTCTGGTGCAATTGCGCCAGCAACGGCGCATCCGCTATGAAGACGTGGCGCGCATGCGCTGCGTTCTGGCCAAGGCCAAGCCGTTCATCATCACCAGCGACTACCACCCGCAACAGGCCGAAGTCACCAGTCACATGCTCTATCAGCAACTGCGCGACCGGCCGCAGCCGCAGCAGATGGGGTTGTGGGGATGATCAATCTCGATTGCGATGACCTGTTCGACACCTGGCGGCAACAGGCGCGCTGGTTGCTCAGCCATGAGATCGATCCGAGTCTGGTGAGCTGGGCGTCGGAAGGCGTGAGTGATCTGTTTGCCAGTGACGTGCAGGTGCCTGAAGGCCAAGGGCCGTTTCAGGCGCGCATCCCGCGTGCACTGCTCGACACCCTCGAGCAAGCCGCGCGATACCGTGGCGACCAGCGCTGGAGCCTGTTGTACGAAGTGCTGTGGCGCGTGAGTCACGGTGACCGCACGGCGATGATGGCCGGCGATAAACTGGGCAGCGAGCTGCAGCGGCGGATCAAGCAGGTGCAGCGCGAAGCTCACCATTTGCATGCGTTCGTGCGCTTCATCAAACGCCCGCAGGATCAGCCAGGCCCGCAATACGTGGCGTGGCATGAACCGGCTCACGACATCCTGCACAGTGCCAGCGAGCATTTCGTCGGGCGCATGGGCCGGCATCGCTGGTTGATCGCCACGCCGCGCGATGGCGTGTATTACGACGGCGAACAACTGCTCCATCAGCGCCAATGCCCGGTGGAATGGCAGCAGTTGGCGCAAAACGTCGACGATCCCCATGGCGATCTGTGGCTGACCTATTACAGCCACATCTTCAACCCGGCGCGGTTGAACGAGAAGGTCATGCAGGGGCATCTGCCGGCGCGGTTCTGGAAGAACCTGCCAGAAGGCGAGCTGATTCCCGGATTGATCACCCAGGCGCGGATGGGCAAACAACAGAATGGGCAGGCCAGCGGGATTGCCGGGCGGGCCGGCAAGCGGATTGCCTTGAAGCAGGATGAGCCTGAGCAGGTTGTTCAGCGGGTTGCCGAAGCCATCAACAGACCAAAACCGGCAAAGGTTACACCGGAGACTTTCGCCGCCAGCCAGGAACCTTTCGGGCTCGACAACCAGCCTTTGGCCGCATTGGCGAGCAGGGCGTAGCTGCCGTGCACCAGAATCACCAGCGCTGCGTAAGAGGCCACCAGTTTGAAGAACTGCGGGTAAAAAGCCTGTTCAGTGTCAATGAACTGCGGGAACACAGCCAAAAAGAAGAAGATCGCTTTCGGATTGAGAAACTGCAGGGACGCGGCTTCGAGAAAGCGGTAGCCCGGACGAGAAGGGCGAATCTGCTGCAGGGCACGGAAACGATCTGAATGCCAACTCTTGTAGCCCAAGTACAACAGATAGGCGGCCCCGGCGTATTTCAGCACGGTAAACGCCTCGGCCGAGGCACTGAGGATCAAGCCGACGCTGGTGGCGCTGAGGGCCGCCACCACGAAAGCCCCCGAGGCGATTCCCAGTATGCCGGGCACTGCGCCGGTCCAGCCCAGGCGCACGGCGTTGGACAGGGTCAGCACCACGCCCGGGCCGGGGCTCAAAATAGTCAGGGTGGCGAACAGTACAAAGAGTCCGTAGCTGTGCATGATGTTGCTCCGTCGAATCGCGTGTCTGCAGGCGGGCAGATTGGCGTGACGACAAGGCGCTGACAAACGCTTTAAATGCAGTGCATATGTGACTAAATTAGACCCATGAAAAATTTACTTCCCCCGCTCAACGCCGTTCGCGCCTTTGCTGTGGCTGCTCGTCATCAAAGTTTTAGCCTGGCGGCCGAAGAGCTGCATGTCAGCCATAGTGCGGTCAGCCGCCACGTCAAACTGCTTGAAGAGCACTTGGGCGTTTTACTGTTTGAACGGCGTGTTCGGCAGTCGCTGCTGACGCCGGCGGGTGAGCAGTTCTATCAGCAAGTCAGTAGCGGTCTGGCACAGATAGCCGACGCCGCTGCCGAGGTGAAGCGGCAGGCAGCGCGGCCGACGATCAGGATCAATGTCCGGCCGTCCTTCGCCCTGTTATGGCTGACGCCTCGTTTGACAGACTTTTCGACGCAGCATCCGCACATCGACACCCAGGTCGTCACACAGACTCAGTCGCCGGACCCGGTCCGCGACGATTTCGACATTGTCATCCGGCGGGGCCGTGACGATTGGGCGCCGTCGCTCGAGGCGCAAGCGTTGTTCGAGGATGAGTTGGTCATGGTCGCGGCGCCGGCATTGATTGAGCGACTGCCGCTGACCAATCTCGCCGGTCTCAATGCGCACACCTTGCTGACTGTCAGGGCGCGGCGGGAAGACTGGCACCACTGGGCCATGCATTTCGGCCAGAGCCAGAGCAGCAGCCAGGTGATCCGCCAGTTTGATTACATGCACCGGGTGCTGGAAGCGGCCGTGGCGGGCGAGGGCATCGCACTGTGTCCAACCACTTTGCTCGGCACGCATTTGTCGAGTGGTCGCCTGATCTGCCCGTTGCCGGAGCTGCGCATGCCGCTGCCACGCTATTACTACGGTATTGCCCCGCTAGCGTCGGCGCATACCAAGGTGTTCATTGAGTGGCTACAACAACAGCGCCCATGAAAAAGCCCCCCATCGATCACTCGATGGGGGCTTTTGTGCATCAGCAGCCGTCAGATCAAACCTTGACGATCCAGCCTGCTGGCGCTTCGATGTCGCCGGTCTGCACGCCCGTCAGCTCTTTGTAGAGCTTCTGGGTGACCGGGCCGACTTCGGTTTCGCTGTGGAACACGTGCAGGTGGTCGTTGTAGCTGATGCCGCCGATCGGGGTGATCACGGCAGCGGTGCCGCAGGCGCCGGCTTCCTTGAAGTCCGACAGCTTGTCGATCAGCACGTCGCCTTCAACCACTTCCAGGCCCAGACGGGTCTTGGCCAGTTCGATCAGCGACAGGCGGGTGATGCCTGGCAGAACCGACGGCGAGTTCGGCGTGATGAACTTGTTGTCGTGAGTGATCCCGAAGAAGTTGGCCGAACCGACTTCCTCGATCTTCTTGTGGGTCAGCGGATCCAGGTAGATGGCGTCAGCGAAGTGTGCCTTCTTGGCCTGGGAGCCCGGCATCAGGCTGGCGGCGTAGTTGCCACCGACCTTGGCCGCACCGGTGCCTTGTGGGGCGGCGCGGTCGAAGCTGGAGATCTGGAAGTTGTGCGGGGTCAGGCCGCCCTTGAAATAGGCGCCGACCGGGATCGCGAACACCGAGAAGATGAACTCCGGTGCGGTACGCACGCCGATGTTGTCACCCACGCCGATCACGAACGGACGCAGGTACAGCGCGCCACCGGTGCCGTAAGGCGGGATGAAGCGCTCGTTGGCGCGAACCACGTCTTTGCATGCTTCGATGAACTGCTCGGTGGACACGTGTGGCATCAGCAGGCGGGCGCAGCTGCGTTGCATGCGCGCGGCGTTCTGGTCCGGACGGAACAGGTTGATCGAGCCGTCCTTGCAACGATAGGCCTTCAGGCCTTCGAAGCACTGCTGGCCATAGTGAAGGGCAGTCGAGCCTTCGCTGATGTGCAGCACGTTGTCTTCGGTCAGGGTGCCTTTGTCCCACTCGCCATCGCGAAAGTACGACAGATAGCGTTTGTCGGTCTTGATGTAATCAAAACCCAGCTTGTCCCAATTGATGCTCTCGTTACCCATGACACCCTCTATCACTGAACAACCGTCGAAACGGTTCAAGGCTTCTGACGTTTTTTGGATGGGCACAACAATACTTCATTCTTGAGCGGTTTCGCAGCCCGGACGATGGAGGGATGGCAAAAATAGTAGCTTGCTTACTAAACCCCCTTCATTCCTGCCTGTTTCACCTCTTTTGTGGCGAGGGAGCTTGCTCCCGCTCCAGTGCGCAGCACTGGTAAAACCGGACACCGCGGTGCTTCAGGTGCTCAGGGCGCCGCTTCGCAGCCCAGCGGGAGCAAGCTCCCTCGCCACAGGGGTTCAGCGTTTACAGGTGCAGCGCATGCCCCAAAGCACGCAACGCCGCTTCCTGCACCGCTTCACCCAAGGTCGGGTGCGCATGGATGGTGCCGCCGATGTCTTCCAGCCGCGCGCCCATTTCCAGGCTTTGCGCGAACGCGGTCGACAATTCCGAGACCCCGACACCTACCGCCTGCCAGCCGACAATCACATGATTGTCACGACGCGCGACCACCCGCACGAAGCCGCTTTTCGATTCCAGGGTCATCGCCCGGCCGTTGGCCGCAAACGGGAAGCTCGAGACGATGCAGTCCAGCCCGGCAGCCTTGGCCTCGTCCGGGGTCTGGCCGACCACCACCAGCTCCGGGTCGGTGAAGCACACGGCAGCGATGGCGGTCGGGTTGAATTCGCGGGATTTGCCGCTGATCAACTCGGCAACCATTTCGCCTTGGGCCATGGCACGGTGCGCGAGCATCGGTTCGCCGCTCAGGTCGCCGATGGCGTAGACGTTGCGCATGCTGGTCTGGCAGCGGCTGTCGATCTTGATCGCCGAGCCGTTCATGTCCAGGTTCAGCGCTTCGAGGTTCCAACCCTGGGTGTTCGGTTTGCGCCCGACCGCCACCAGCACCTGATCGGTTTCCAGGTTCAGGGTCTCGCCGTTCGGATCACGCACCTGCAAGGTGCCGTCGAAGCCCAGCACGCTGTGCTTGAGATAGAGCTTCACGCCCAATTGCTTCAGCGCGTCGTGCACCGGTTGCGTCAGTTCAGCGTCGTAGGCCGGCAGGATACGATCCTGCGCCTCGACCACGCTGACCTCGGCGCCGAGCTTGCGGTAAGCAATGCCCAGCTCCAGACCGATGTAACCACCGCCCACCACCACCAGACGCTTGGGCACGGACTTCGGCGCCAGTGCTTCGGTGGAGGAGATGATCGGCCCGCCAATCGGCAGGATCGGCAGGTTGACGCTGGTCGAACCGGTGGCGAGCACCAGGTGTTCGCACTGGATCCGCGTATCACCGACCTCGACGGTTTTGCCGTCGATGACCTTGGCCCAGCCATTGATCACCTGAACCTTGTGCTTTTTCAGCAGCGCCGCGACGCCTGTAGTCAGGCGATCGACGATGCCGTCCTTCCACTCGACGCTTTTAGTAATGTCGAGGGTTGGCGCCGAAACGCTGATGCCCAGCGCCGAATGCTGGCTGTGATGCTGAGTCTGGTGAAACTGCTCAGCCACATGAATCAGCGCTTTCGACGGGATGCAACCGATGTTCAGGCAAGTGCCACCCAGCGATTGGCCTTCGACCAGAATCGTCGAAATGCCCAGTTGTCCGGCGCGAATCGCCGTGACGTAACCACCGGGGCCGCCGCCAATGATCAGCAGCGTGGTGTTCAAAGTCTGCATGGCATCACTCCACAAACAGGGTCGCGGGTTGTTCGAGCAGGCCACGGATGGCCTGGATGAAGAGCGCCGCGTCCATGCCGTCGACCACGCGGTGATCGAAGGAACTGGAGAGGTTCATCATCTTGCGGATCACCACTTGGCCTTTGACGACCATTGGCCGTTCGACGATTTTGTTCACGCCGACAATCGCCACTTCCGGCAGGTTCAGCACCGGGGTGCTGACGATGCCGCCCAGCGCACCGAGGCTGGTCAGGGTGATGGTCGAGCCGGACAGTTCATCGCGACTGGCCTTGCCATTGCGCGCGGCGTTAGCCAAACGCGAGATTTCCGCGGCGCTGTCCCACAGGCTGCGCGCTTCGGCGTGACGCACCACCGGCACCATCAGACCAACGTCGCTTTGCGTGGCGACGCCCACATGCACCGCGCCGAGGCGGGTGATGACCTGGGCTTCGTCGTCGTAACGGGCGTTCATCTGCGGGAAGTCGCGCAGGGCCACGACCAGTGCGCGGACCAGGAACGGCAGCAGGGTCAACTTGCCCCGGCTGGCACCGTGTTTTTCGTTCAAATGCGCGCGCAGTTCTTCGATGGCAGTGACGTCGATTTCCTCGACGTAGCTGAAGTGCGCAGCACGCTGGGTGGCGTCCTGCATGCGCTGAGCAATCTTGCGGCGCATGCCGATAACCTGAATCTGTTCTTCGTCGTTGCGCTGGGCGTAAGCAGCGGCCACCGGCGTCGAGGCGTTCGACTGACCTTGCGCCAGATAGGCTTCGAGGTCTTCGTGCAATACACGACCGGCCGGGCCGGAACCGCGCACCAGACGCAACTGAATGCCCAGATCCAGTGCATGTTTGCGCACGGCCGGGGAGGCCAGTGGGCGTTCATCGGCCTCGCGAGCAACCATCGGGCCCTGGCAAACCGGTGCCGGACGCGGTGCAGCAGCGGCGGCCGGTTTGCTCTCGACGACCGCTTCAGCTTTCGGCGCAGCCGGTGCTTCTTTAACCGGCGCTGGCGCGGCGGACTCTTTCAAGTTGCCGGCCCCTTCGACCTCGATGCTGATCAGCACACTGCCGACCGCCATCACTTCACCCGGCTGACCGCCGAGCGCAATCACCTTGCCGTGCACTGGCGACGGAATATCGACCATTGCCTTATCGGTCATCACGTCCGCCAGCACTTGGTCTTCAACCACCAAATCGCCGACCTTGACGTGCCATTGCGACAGTTCGACTTCTGCGATGCCTTCGCCGATGTCCGGCATCTTGATAACGTGCGTGCCCATTCAGACCTCCATGACCCGTTTCAGCGCCGCGCCCACTCGGGACGGCCCAGGGAAATACGCCCACTCTTGCGCGTGCGGGTAGGGGGTGTCCCAACCGGTGACGCGTTCGATCGGCGCTTCCAGGTGATGGAAGCAATGCTCTTGCACCAGCGACACCAGTTCGGCGCCGAAACCGCAGGTGCGGGTGGCTTCGTGCACCACCACGCAACGGCCGGTTTTCTTCACCGACTTGACGATGGTTTCCAGGTCCAGCGGCCACAGGCTGCGCAGGTCGATGACTTCGGCATCTACCCCGGATTCTTCGGCAGCGACTTGCGAGACGTAAACGGTAGTGCCGTAGGTCAGCACGGTCACGTCCTTGCCCGGACGGGTGATCGCGGCAACGTCCAGCGGCACGGTGTAGTAACCGTCCGGCACCTGGGCTTGCGGGTGTTTCGACCACGGCGTTACCGGGCGGTCGTGGTGGCCGTCGAACGGGCCGTTGTACAGGCGTTTCGGCTCGAGAAAGATCACCGGGTCATCGTTTTCGATGGAGGCGATCAGCAGGCCCTTGGCGTCGTACGGGTTGGAAGGCATCACGGTGCGCAGGCCACAGACCTGAGTGAACATCGCCTCGATGCTCTGGCTGTGGGTCTGACCGCCGTAGATCCCGCCGCCGCACGGCATGCGCAGGGTCATCGGCGCGGTGAATTCGCCGGCCGAGCGATAGCGCAGGCGCGCCGCTTCGGAAATGATCTGGTCGGAAGCCGGATAGACGTAGTCGGCGAACTGAATCTCGGCGACTGGACGCAGGCCGTAGGCACCCATGCCCACGGCCACGCCGACGATGCCGCTCTCGGAAATCGGCGCGTCGAATACCCGCGAGGTGCCGTACTTGGTCTGCAGGCCTTCGGTGCAACGGAACACGCCGCCGAAGTAGCCGACGTCCTGACCGAACACCACCACATTGTCGTCACGCTCAAGCATCACATCCATGGCCGAGCGCAGGGCCTGGATCATGGTCATGGTGGTCGTGGTCATCGCGGTTTCCAACTGAATATTGTTGTTGTGATCGTTCATGTCAGATCCCCAACTGCTGACGCTGGCGCTTCAAGTGCTCCGGCATCTCTTTGTAGACGTCTTCGAACATGGTCGCGGCGCTTGGAATCTGGCCGCCGGCGAGGGTGCCGTATTGTTCGGCCTGTTTCTGCGCGGCAATCACTTCGGCTTCGAGCTCGGCGCTGACGGCGCTGTGCTCTTCTTCCGACCAGTGGCCGACCTTGATCAGGTGCTGCTTCAGGCGGGCAATCGGGTCGCCCAGCGGGAAGTGGCTCCAGTCATCGGCAGGACGGTATTTGGATGGATCGTCGGAAGTCGAGTGCGGGCCGGCGCGGTAGGTGACCCATTCGATCATGGTCGGGCCGAGGTTGCGCCGAGCGCGTTCGGCAGCCCACGCAGAAGCGGCGTAGACCGCGTAGAAGTCGTTGCCATCGACCCGCAGCGACGCGATGCCGCAACCGACGCCGCGTCCGGCGAAAGTGGTGGCTTCACCCCCGGCGATGGCCTGGAAGGTCGAGATCGCCCACTGGTTGTTGACCACGTTGAGAATCACCGGCGCGCGGTAAACGTGAGCGAAGGTGAGGGCGGTGTGGAAGTCCGATTCGGCGGTGGCGCCGTCACCGATCCATGCCGAGGCGATTTTGGTGTCGCCCTTGATCGCCGAGGCCATGCCCCAGCCGACGGCCTGGATGAACTGGGTGGCGAGGTTGCCGGAAATGGTGAAGAAACCGGCTTCCTTGACCGAGTACATGATCGGCAACTGACGGCCCTTGAGCGGATCGCGCTCGTTGGACAGCAGTTGGCAGATCAGGTCGACCAGCGGCACTTCGCGGGCCATCAGGATGCTTTGCTGGCGGTAGGTCGGGAAGCACATGTCGTCGATGTTCAAGGCCAGGGCCTGGGCGCTGCCGATGGCTTCTTCGCCAAGGCTTTGCATGTAGAACGACATTTTTTTCTGACGCTGGGCGACCACCATGCGGTTGTCGTAGATCCGCGTCTTGAGCATGGCACGCATGCCCTTGCGCAGGATCTCTACCGGCACGTTTTCAGCCCATGGGCCGAGGGCGTTGCCCTGATCGTCGAGCACACGGATCAGGCCACGCGCCAGGTCGGCGGTATCAGCAGGTTCGACATCGATGGAAGGTTTGCGCACCGTGCCGGCATCGGTCAGATGCAGGTAGGAGAAATCGGTTTTGCAGCCTGGGCGGCCCGAGGGTTCAGGGACGTGCAGACGCAGCGGTTCATACGCTTGGGTCATGGCTTCTACGCTCGATCTTGTGAATTTCTTGTAGTGAGCTGGCAATCATTCTTGGGTGAAAGAAATCTTGTCCTACAACAATCATAGGCCCGGCCAAGAAGAATATTTCTCTCTGTTTCGTTGCGCTGGAGACGATTTGCAGATAGAAATTCTGCATAAACATAAAAAACAGGTGGTTTTGTCTCATGCGCAAACTGGACCGTACCGACATCGGCATTCTCAACAGCCTTCAGGAGAATGCGCGCATCACCAATGCAGACCTCGCACGCTCGGTGAACCTGTCGCCAACACCGTGCTTCAACCGGGTAAAGGCGATGGAGGAATTAGGCCTGATTCGCGAGCAGGTGACCCTGCTGGATGCCGATCTGCTGGGCCTGCATGTGAACGTGTTCATTCATGTCAGCCTGGAGAAACAGGTCGAGGAGGCGTTGCAGCATTTCGAAGAGGCGATCTCCGATCGCCCCGAGGTGATGGAGTGCTACCTGATGGCCGGCGACCCGGACTATCTGATCCGGGTGCTGGTGCCGACGATTCAGTCGCTGGAGCGCTTCATGATGGACTTTCTGACCAAGGTGCCGGGGGTGGCGAATATCCGGTCGAGTTTTGCCTTGAAGCAGGTGCGCTACAAGACGGCGCTGCCGTTGCCGGCGAATGGGTTGACGCTGGGGTCTTGAGGATCAAAAGATCGCAGCCTGCGGTAGCTCCTACAGGGAGAACGCGAGTCCCATCAATTGGAATGCGTTCCCGTGCAGGAGCTGCCGCAGGCTGCGATCTTTGCTTTTAGAGCTTATTAATTGGCACCTTCAGATAAACCACACCGTTGTCCTCAGGCGCCGGAAAATTCCCCGCCCGCACATTCACCTGAATCGCCGGCAGCAACAGCGTCGGCATGCCCAGCCCGGCGTCACGCTTTGTGCGCATCTCGACAAACGCCGCCTCATCGATCCCGTCATGTACATGAATATTGCTTTTGCGCTGCTCACCGACGGTGCTCTGGCACTGCGACTCGCGCCCCTGCGGCGGGTAATCGTGGCACACGTAGAGCTTCACGCTGGCCGGGAAGGCCAGCAGTTTCTTGATCGAGTTGAACAGTTGATGCGCGTTGCCGCCAGGGAAGTCGCAGCGGGCGGTGCCGACGTCGGGCATGAACAGGGTGTCGCCGACCAGGATCTGTTCGCCGTCGATCAGATAGGCCATGTCCGCCGGGGTGTGGCCGGGTACGTGCAGGGCGGTGGCCTTGAGGTTGCCGATCATGAACGACTCGTTCGGCGCGAACAAGTGATCGAACTGCGAGCCGTCGACGCAGAATTCCGGCTCCAGGTTGAACAGCGCCTTGAACACGTTCTGCACTTTGCTGATCGACTGGCCAATTGCGATTTTGCCGCCCAGTTCCCGGCGCAGGTACGGCGCGGCGGACAGGTGGTCGGCGTGGGCGTGGGTTTCCAGCAGCCATTGCACCTGCAAGCGGTGTTCACGCACGAAGGCGATGATTTTGTCGGCTTGCACCGTGCAGGTGCGACCGGCGGCGCCGTCGTAATCAAGAACCGGATCGACGATTGCACATTGCCCGCCATCGGCTTCATAGACCACGTAGCTGTAGGTCGAGGAGGCGGGGTCGAGGAAAGCTTCAATCTGCGCGGGCATGGACACGAACCTGAACGAGGGAAATGGGTTGCAACACTTTATCTAAAAACATAATGTTCGCAGCTTAAGTGACGTTGAAGGCATCGTGCAAATGCAATCCAGTCTGACCGAATGTGAAGTCGCCCAATTGCGGGCTTCCGCCTCCAAGGCCTGTGCGCTGCTCAAGGCGCTGGCCAACGAGGATCGTCTGTTGATCCTGTGCCAGTTGACTCAGGGCGAACGCAACGTCGGCGAGCTGGAAAAAATGACCGGCGTGCGCCAGCCGACGCTGTCCCAGCAACTGGGCATCCTGCGCGATGAAGGCCTGGTGGCGACCCGTCGCGAGGGCAAATACATCTTTTACGGCCTGGCCAGTCCTGAAGTGATTCAGGTGATGAAGACCCTGTCCGGACTGTATTGCGGGGCGGTGCTCAAAAGCTGGGGTCATCCATAAATGCCAGCCAATACATCAATTACCCTGTGGGAGCTGGCTTGCCAGCGATGAGGGCGTGTCAGCCAACATTGATGGCGACTGAAACTCCGCCATCGCTGGCAAGCCAGCTCCCACAGGGTTTTGTGTAGAGGCTGAGAAAACCTTGCGTGCAGCAATAAGGAACAAGCAATGAACGATCAACACTGGGGCCCATCCATCAGTGCAGATATCGTGGTCATCGGCGGCGGCACCGCCGGCATCGGCTTCGTCGCCAGTCTGCTCAAGCGTGATCCCGCGCTCAACATCACCGTGATCGAGCCCAGCGCCCAACACTACTACCAGCCAGCGTGGACGCTGGTCGGCGGTGGCGCCTATGACGTCAAGGACACCGTCCGACCGATGAGCAAGGTGATGCCGCGTCAGGCCACTTGGATTCAGGCGGCGGTGACCGCCATCGATCCCGACCAGCGCCAGTTGACCCTCAACGATCAACGCACGGTCTCCTACCAGAACCTGATCGTCTGCCCCGGCCTGCGTCTGGCCTGGGAAAAGATCGAAGGCCTGCAGGAAAGCCTCGGCCAGCACGGCGTGACCTCCAACTACAGCTATCAGCATGCGCAATACACTTGGGACCAGGTGCAGAAACTGCGTGGCGGCAAGGCGCTGTTCACCCAGCCGGCGATGCCGATCAAATGCGCCGGCGCGCCGCAGAAGGCGTTGTACCTGTCGTGCGATCACTGGCGCAAAACCGGCGTATTGAACAAGGTCGAGGTTGAATTCAATCTCGCCGGCGCGGCGTTGTTTGGCGTCGCGACCTTCGTCCCGCCGCTGATGAAATACATCGAAAAGTACAACGCGCAACTGGCCTTCAACAGCAATCTGGTCAAGGTCGACGGCCCGGCGAAAACTGCGTGGTTCGAGGTCAAGGACGCCGACGGCAACGTCACCCGTGTGGCGAAAACCTTCGATCTGTTGCACGTAGTGCCGCCGCAAGTCTCGCCGGACTTCGTCGCCCACAGCCCGCTGGCCGACGCCGCCGGCTGGTGCGAGGTCAACCCGCACAGCCTGCAGCATCCGCGTTACCCGCAGGTGTTCGGCCTCGGTGATATCTGCGGCACCAGCAACGCGAAAACCGCTGCCGCCGTGCGCAAGCAGGTTGTTGTAGTCGCCGAAAACCTGCTGGCCCTGCGCAAGCAACAGCCATTGCCACTGAAGTACGACGGTTACGGTTCGTGCCCGCTGACGGTGGAGAAGGGCAAGGTGATCCTTGCCGAGTTCGGCTACGGCGGGAAGTTGCTGCCGACCTTTGCCCTCGACGCGACCGTGCCGCGCCGTTCGGCGTGGTTCCTCAAGGCGACGCTGCTGCCGTGGTTCTACTGGAACGGCATGCTCAAGGGCCGCGAATGGCTGACCGGTTTGTCCAAAGTCGACTGAGAACTCCCTATGTTGCTGGCAAGTCTGTTTGGCGTGGTGATGGGGTTGATTCTCGGGTTGACCGGCGCGGGCGGCGGGATTCTCGCGGTGCCGGCGCTGGTGCTTGGCCTCGGTTGGAGCATGACGCAAGCCGCGCCCGTGGCGTTGTTCGCCGTGGGCAGTGCGGCGGCGGTGGGGGCGATCGACGGTTTGCGCCATGGCCTGGTGCGCTATCGCGCGGCGCTGCTGATTGCCGCGCTCGGCGCGGTGTTTTCGCCGCTGGGCATCTACTTCGCGCATCAGTTGCCGGAGAAAATCCTGATGATCCTCTTCAGTCTGCTGATGGTCATGGTGGCCTGGCGCATGCTGCGCCGTGAGCGTCAGCAGGCGGGGCCGAGCGATCACGGTCATGCCAGTTGGGGGCAGAAAAACTGCATGCTCAATGAACAGACCGGGCGTTTTGACTGGACCGCCAAATGCACCGCGACCCTCGCGGCATTGGGGGCGGTGACGGGCGTGGTCTCGGGTTTGCTCGGCGTCGGCGGTGGCTTCCTGATCGTGCCGGCGTTCAAGCAACTGACCGATGTGCAGATGCGCGGGATCGTGGCGACGTCGCTGATGGTGATCAGTCTGATTTCGGCGATTGGCGTAATCGGATCGTTTCACGCAGGCGTGCGGATTGACGCTCAGGGCGTGGCGTTCATCGTCGCCAGTGTGGTCGGCATGATCATCGGGCGCAGGCTTTGCGCCCGGGTGCCGGCGCGGGCGTTGCAGGTGGGGTTTGCCAGCGTGTGTATTGTGGTGGCGGGCTACATGTTGCTGCGCGCCTGAAAAGATCGCAGCCTGCGGCAGCGCCTACAGGGAAAACGCATTTCCAATGCAGGCGCTGCCGCAGGCTGCGATCTTTTGATTTTTTGCGCGTCAATCAATCAAAGGATTTTTCTCGGTAAGTACGATCTGCGCGATCTGATCCTTGCGCATGAAACTCACCTTTGGATGCCCCTGCGCGTACCGGATGAAGCGCTCCATCGCCTCGACCATCGCCGGGGTGCCGCCGATGCGGTCGTGCAGACTCACCGACATCATCCGCCGCTTGCTCGCACCTTCGGCGTACAAACGATCAAACTCCAGCACCAGTTGCTGATAGAACTGCTCGGCGGAAAAGTGCCGGCCCTCGACCAGCACGATGTCGTTATTGCGCAGGGTGTACGGCACCACGGCGAATTTGCGCCCGCGGACCAGGGTCACGAACGGTTCGTCGCGGCTTACGTCATCGATGTGATAGGTGAAGTTCAGGTCCTGCAGGACCTTCAGCGTGTTCGGGCTGCGCCGCAGCCAGTTGGCGTTGTAGCCGACCGAGCGCTGACCGGTGAGTTTTTCCACCGCGTTCACGCCGTCGCCGATGAACTGTTTTTCCTGCTCATAGCTCATGTTGTAGGAGTCGGCCCAGCGCATGCCGTGGGCCGCCAGTTCGTGGCCGCGCTCGGCAATGGCTTTCGCCAGTTCCGGGTGTTTGAGCGCCGCTTCGCCGACCACGTGGGAGGTGACCTTGATGCCGGTGCGATCCCACAGATCGAGCATGCGCCAAAGTCCTTCTTTGTAGCCATAATCAAACCAGGTCTGCGCCGGCAGATCCGGGTAGCCCTTGGGTAACGGACTACCGGAAAACGGACTTTCCGCACCTTCGGGCTGGCCGCCGGTTTCGAATTGCATCGACACCGAGATCACCAGTTGCGAGCCATCCGGCCACGGGCGCTCCTGGGCGAAGGCAAGGGCGGGCAGCAACAATGCGGCGGCCAGCAGGTTTTTCAAAAGGCGTGGGGAGCGTTGCCGATGGGGCGTGGTCATAACGGGCACCTTGCAGGTTGAGAAGGGCTGCAAGGGTGGCAGTTGCCCGGCGCGGGAAAAATCCGCTGCGGGCGAGAGGACCTTTAAACAAATTTTACGAATCGGGCTTCACACAATTCCGGTGTAGGAGTGAGCCTGCTCGCGATAGCGATTTAACAATCCACAATCATAGTGACTGATATACCGCTATCGCGAGCAGGCTCACTCCTACAAGTAAGATGGGTTTGCAGGACGATTTGCGGCAAACTTCAGCAACTTTCAGCACAAGGCCTCTGAATGGATCGATACGCCCCGCGCGACTGGCAGCCTCACGAGAAGCCCAGTCTGCCCGGTTCCCCTTCAACGCCGCTGCACTCCAACCCCAAGCGCCTGGCCTATGCGCTGGTCGGGCTGTTGGTGGCAGTCACCGGTGGTTTGGGCAACTCGCTGGTGGTCGCCAACCTGCCTTACCTGCAAGGCGCGTTGGGCGCGACCACGGCGGAGATGGCCTGGCTGCCGGCTGCGTACGTGATGACCAACGTGTCGATGAACCTGCTGTTGGTGAAGTTTCGCCAGCAGTTCGGTTTGCGCGCGTTCACCGAGGTGTTTCTGGTGCTTTACGCGCTGGTGACTTTCGGCCACCTGTTCGTCAACGACCTCAGCTCGGCCATCGCGGTGCGGGCGGCGCACGGCATGGTCGGTGCGGCGCTGAGTTCGCTGGGCCTGTATTACATGGTCCAGGCTTTTCCGGCCAAGTGGCGACTGAAGGCGCTGGTGCTGGGACTGGGCGCCTCACAACTGGCCTTGCCGCTGGCGCGCTTGTTCTCCGAGGATTTGTTGCAGATTGCCGAATGGCGCGGCTTGTACCTGTTCGAGTTGGGCATGGCCTTGCTGTCGCTGGGCTGCGTGCTGCTGCTCAAGTTGCCGCCCGGTGACCGCTTCAAAACCTTCGAACCGCTGGATTTCCTCACCTTCGCCATCCTCGCCAGCGGCGTGGCATTGCTCTGCGCGGTGCTGTCGCTGGGCCGCATCGACTGGTGGCTGGAGGCGAACTGGATCGGCTACGCGCTGGCCGCCTCGATTGCCTTGATCCTCGCCGGCCTGGCGATCGAGCACAATCGCAGCAACCCGATGCTGATGACCCGCTGGCTCGGCAGCGGCACGATGATCCGCCTGGCGCTGGCGGTGACCCTGATTCGCATGGTCACTTCGGAGCAATCCACCGGCGCCGTCGGTTTCATGCAGAACCTGAACATGGGCTACGAGCAGTTGCACAGCCTCTACGTGGTGATGATGATCGGCAGCATTGCCGGGTTGGCGACCAGCGCGCTGACCATCGACCCCAAACACCTGCTGATGCCGCTGATCATCTCGCTGGCGCTGATGGCCACGGGTTCGGTGATGGACAGCTTCTCCAATAACCTGACCCGCCCGGCGAACCTGTATTTCAGCCAGTTCCTGCTGGCCTTCGGCAGCACGTTTTTCCTCGGCCCGACCATGGTCTTCGGCACTCGCAATGTGCTGACCAATCCGCGCAATCTGGTGAGTTTTTCGGTGTTGTTCGGGATCTGCAACAACCTCGGCGGCCTGCTCGGCGCGGCGTTGTTGGGCACGTTCCAGATCGTGCGCGAGAAATTCCATTCCAGCCACCTGGTCGAGCACCTGACGCTGTCCGACCCGCTGGTGGCCGCCCGCGTGCAGAGCGGCGGCTCGGCCTACGGCTCCTTGCTGGCCGACCCGAGCCTGCGCAACCTGGCCGGGATTCGCAGTCTGTCCAACGCGGCGACCCGCGAAGCCAACGTACTGGCCTATAACGATGTGTTCATGCTGATCGCCGTGATTGCGGTGCTGACCATGATCTGGCTTTCCATTCGTGCGCTGTGGCTGATGAGCACCACCAAAGCCGTCGACCCAGCGCCTTCCGTACCTCCAAGCGGTGCCCCTCCTTCATGACCGAACCGACCACCACAACCACCAATGCCATCGCCGCCACCCCGGAAGGCGTGGCGCCGCCGTCGTCGCCCAATACCGAGCCACGCTCGTTGCGGGTGCGGATCATCTCGTCGCTGGGCTTTGCCGCGATTGCCATCGTCGGCGTGCTGGTCGTGCTGTACGCCTGGCAACTGCCGCCGTTCAGCAGCGCGGTCGAGACCACCGAAAACGCCTTGGTGCGCGGGCAGGTCACGATCATCGGGCCGCAGCTCAGCGGTTACGTATTCGAGGTGCCGGTGCAGGACTTCCAGTACGTAAAGACCGGCGATTTGCTGGTGCGCCTGGACGACCGGATTTATCAGCAGCACCTCGACCAGGCGCTGGCGCAACTGGCGGTGCAGAAGGCTGCGCTGGCCAACGTGGTACAGCAACGCAACAGCGCCGAAGCGACGATCAAATTGCGTCAGGCGGTGGTGGCCGACAGCGAGGCGCAGTTGCGCAAGAGCGAGGCGGATCTGCGGCGTAACAAGGAGCTGGTGAGTGACGGCTCGGTGTCCAAGCGCGAAATGGACGTGGCCCTGGCGGCCAATGCGCAAGGCATCGCCGCCGTGGCGCAGGCCAAGGCCAATCTGGAAATCGCCCGTCAGGACCTGCAAACGGTGATCGTCAATCGCGGTTCGCTGGAAGCGGCAGTCGCCAGTGCCGAAGCGGCGGTGCAACTGGCGCGGATCGACTTGTCGAACACCCGCATCGTCGCCCCGCGTGACGGTCAGCTCGGGCAGATTGGCGTGCGTCTCGGCGCTTACGTCAACTCCGGGGCGCAGCTGATGGCGTTGGTGCCGAACCAGAAATGGGTAATCGCCAACATGAAGGAAACCCAGATGAACAACGTGCGCGTCGGGCAACCGGTGCGTTTCACCGTCGATGCGCTGAACCACCGCAAATTCACCGGTCACGTGCAGCACATCTCGCCAGGCACCGGCTCGGAATTCGCCCTGCTGCAGGCGGACAATGCCACCGGCAACTTCGTCAAGATCGCCCAGCGGGTGCCGGTGCGAATCACCATCGATGAGGGGCAGCAGGAAGAGGAGCGGTTGCGCCCGGGGATGTCGGTGGTGGTCAGCATCGACACCGCAGCGGGCGATACACAACCGCACTGATGCAGTGCATAACCCTGTGGGAGCGAGCCTGCTCGCGAAAGCGTTGTGTCAGTCACTGAGGTGTTCCCTGACCCATCGCTATCGCGAGCAGGCTCACTCCTACAGGGATCGGTGCTTTCAGGCAGCAATCATCGGCGGCAGGGTACCGAGCAGCGAAACGGCAGCAACAGCACCCATCCCCAACAACCACTCCAGCACCACACTGCGCTTGAGCGCGCCCATCCGCTGTTGGCAATCCTCCATCCGCAAGCGGTTGAACAACGCCAACGCGAGCATGCCCACCACCAGCGCAGCCTTGATCAGCAGAATCAGGGCGAACCCGCTGAACAGCGGCGTCGGCCACCATTGGCCGGTCAGCACGCGCACGTTGGTCAGCCCGGTGATCAGCAGCCCGCCAACGATCGCGTAACCGACACCGCTGAAGCGTTGCAGGATCCGGCTCATCGGTTCACTCGGCTGGCGCAGGATCAATACCAGCAGCAACAAGCCGCCGAGCCACGCGGCGACGCAGGTCAGGTGGATGATCTGGTTGAGGATCAGCAATTGCCCGCTGAGGCCATCGAGCATCGCACCGTGACCGACCGGCGCCAGCGTCGCCAAGAGCAGCGAGCTCAAGCCCAGGCGCAGCGGTGCGCTTGAACGCCAGGTTGTGAACAGCAACGCCAGCAGCAGTGCGTTGATCAGCAGATGCCAGCGCCAGACCTGGCCGAAAAACGTATTGCCCAGCACCACGCCAATAGTCGTCGGGTCAAACGCGGCCGCCGCCGAGCCGGCCATGCTCGCGGTGATCAACAGTGCCCAGGTGACACCGCTGAGCAGCGCAATCGCCGTCAGCCAGCGCGCAAGTTGCGCCAGTTGCCGATCCAGCGCCGGCACTGGCGTCTTGAGCAGCAGCGGCCGGAACAGCCCGGTTCCGAACAGCATCAACACCACGCTGAAGTGCACAAAGCGGCACAGCACCAGCGCTTCACTCATGAATTACTGGCCCACCTTGAACTGATAAGCGCCTTCGCTCTTGTGCGTGTCGACCGACACCGCGTGCCATTCGACTTTGTATTCACCGGCGCTGAGGGGGGCGGCGGGGGTGACAATCAGGGTTTTCTTGTCGCCTTCGGTGGTCAGCGGTTTGATCGCGACCGGGGCGCCCTCGTGGGTCAGGGTGACTTTGGTGAAACTGGCTTCGACGCCTTCGGAGAAGGTCAGGCGCAGGTCGGCCGGTGCCGCGACGGTGCTGTCGGCGGCCGGGGTCTGGCTTTTCAGGTGGGCGTGGGCGAAAGCGGAAGATGCGGCGAACAGCGAAGCGAGCAGGGCAGTGGTGGTCAGGACATTCTTGAACAGCATCGCGGATACCTCAGAGGCAGGACAAAGAACCGCCAGTTTAGCCATCCGCCGACCTTCGTACGAAGTTTTGTTTGCAGCGGTCGCCCCGAGGCCAGAGCGGATGCTAGTCTTCAACCACGTCGTTGTCAGGGAGCCCTCATGGGCAATCACAAGATCGAGATTCGTCGCAGTAACGTCGAGAAAATCCTGCTGGCGGCGGAAAAAGTCTTCGCCGAAAAAGGCTTCGGCGGCACCGCCATGGCCGACATCGCCGCCGAAGTGCAATTGCCGCGCTCCAACCTGCATTACTACTTTTCCACCAAGAGCGAACTGTACAGCGCCGTGCTGTTCGACTTGCTGGAAGTGTGGAAACAGGACGCGCTGTGCTTCGAAATGTTCGATGACCCGCGGGTGGTGCTCAGCAGCTACATCCGCGCCAAGATGAACCACTCGCGCAGCCGGCCGTACGGTTCGAAAGTCTGGGCCAACGAGATCATCCACGGCGCGCCGACCCTGGGCGAGGCGCTGGATGTCAGCCTGTACGACTGGGCCAAAATGAAGGAAGCGAAGATCCGCCAGTGGGTAGAAGACCAGCGGATTCTGCCGGTGGAACCGTCGAGCCTGCTGTACATGATCTGGGCCTCGACCCAGCATTACGCTGACTTCGATCATCAGGTGAACATTCTGAACGAGCACCAGCCGCTGTCGGACATGCAGTTCGAACGGGCGGTGCAGACGGTGACGAGTGTGATTTTGCGCGGGATCGGGTTGGAGCCCTGAGTCTTGCGGTGAGCAGACTGGCCTCTTCGCGAGCAGGCTCGCTCCCACAGGGGAATGCATTCCAACTGTGGGAGCGAGCCTGCTCGCGAAAGCGTCAGTTCAGACGCTACCTGTCTTAAGGTGAGACATGGTACGGATTCCTCGGATCATGGTTCCAGTCCAGAAACGGCTTGCCCGTTTCCATCGGCACCATCTCGATACAGTCCTGCACCGGGCAAGTGATCTGGCACAGATTGCAGCCCACACATTCATCATCGATCACTTCATATTTATGCGTGCCGTCCGCCTGCTTGAGGCTGCTGATCGCCTGGTGTGAGGTGTCTTCGCAAGCAATGTGGCAGCGCCCGCAACCAATGCACGCCTCCTGATCGATTTTCGCGATGACCTGATAGTTGATATCCAGGTATTTCCAGTCGGTGGTATTGCCCACCGCGCGCCCGGAAAACTCGGCGATGTTGGCGTAGCCCTGACTGTCCATCCAGCGCGACAGCCCATCCTTCATTTCCTCGACAATCCGGAACCCGTGCAGCATCGCCGCCGTGCACACCTGCACCGCGCCGCTGCCCAGCGCGATGAATTCCGCCGCGTCTCGCCAGCTGCCGATGCCGCCAATGCCGCAGATCGGCAGGCCCTGGGTCTGCGGATCGCGGGCGATCTCGGCGACCATGTTCAGCGCAATCGGCTTGACCGCCGAACCGCAATAACCGCCGTGGGTGCTTTTGCTGCCGACGGTAGGCAGGGCGACCATGTGTTCCAGGTCGACGCTGGTGATCGAGTTGATGGTGTTGATCAGCGACACCGCGTCGGCGCCCCCGCGATGCGCAGCGCGGGCGGCGACGCGAATGTCGGTGATGTTCGGCGTCAGCTTGACGATCACCGGCAGTGAGCAATAGGTCTTGCACCAGCGGGTCACCTGCTCGACGTACTCCGGCACCTGACCGACCGCCGCGCCCATGCCACGCTCGGGCATGCCGTGCGGGCAACCGAAATTCAGCTCGATGCCGTCAGCCCCGGTAGCTTCCACCAGCGGCAGGATGTGTTTCCACGATTCCTCCACGCACGGCACCATCAGGGAGACGATCAGTGCGCGGTCCGGCCAGTCTTTCTTCACCTGGGTGATTTCGCGCAGGTTGATCTCCAGCGAGCGGTCGGTGATCAGTTCGATGTTGTTGATGCCCAGCACTTCGCGGTTGTTGCCGTAGTGCGCCGAGTAGCGCGACGAGACGTTGACCGCTGCCGGGTCTTCGCCGAGGGTTTTCCAGACCACGCCGCCCCAGCCGGCCTCGAAGGCGCGCACCACGTTGTAGGCCTTGTCGGTCGGCGGCGCGGAGGCCAGCCAGAACGGGTTGGGGGCTTTGATACCGGCGAAGACAATCGAGAGATCGGCCATTTACGCAGCCTCCACGTTGAGCATCAGTTGCGCGTTGATCGCCTCGGCGGCGCGTTTGCCATGCTGTACGGCTTGCACGGTGAGGTCCTGATCGAGGCTGGTGCAGTCGCCGCCGGCATACACGCCGGGAATGCTGGTGCGCAGGTTGTCATCGACCTGAATCCGTTCGCCCTGACGCTTGAGTTCGCGGGCCAGCGGGTCGGTGAGGGCGCTGCTGTCGAAGGCCTGGCCGATGGCTTTGAAGATTGCGTCGGCGGCCAGCTCAAAGGTTTCGCCAGTGGTTTGCAGGCGACCGTCGACCAGTTGCGTGCGGGCGAAACGCATGCCGCGCACTTGGCCTTGCGCGTCGAGCAGCACTTCATCCGGCTGCGCCCAGGTCAGCAGACGCACCTGATTGGCCTTGGCAATGTCTTGCTCGTGACCGGTGGCGCCCATGTCCGCTGCGCCTCGGCGATACACCAGATTGACATCGCGGGCGCCGAGGCGGGCCATTTGCACCGCCATGTCGATCGCGGTGTTGCCGGCGCCGAGGACGATGCAGCGTTCGGCCAGCGGCAGTTGCGTCAAGTCATCGGCCTGGCGCAGTTCACGAATATAGTCGGTGGCGGCGAGCAAACCGGGAGCATCTTCGTGCGGCAGGCCGAGCTGTTTGCTGGCGTTGAGGCCGAGACCGAGAAACACCGCGTCGAACTGCTGATGCAGCTCGCTGAGGCTCAGGTTCTCACCGAGTTTCTGCCCGTGACGGATTTCGATGCCGCCGATCTGCAGGAGGAAATCCAGCTCTTTCTGCGCGTAGTCATCGACCAGTTTGTACTTGGCGATCCCGTATTCGTTGAGGCCGCCAGCCTTCTCCCTTGCTTCGAAAATCACCACGTCATGCCCGTGCATCGCGCTGCGGTGGGCGCAGGACAACCCAGCCGGCCCGGCGCCGACCACCGCGATGCGCTTGCCGGTGCTGGCGGCACGCTGGAACGGGTGTTCGGTGAAGTGCGCGTTGTCCACGGCGTAGCGTTGCAGCAGGCCGATCAGCACCGGTGCGCATTCCTGCGCGTTGTTGCGCACGCAGGCTTGCTGGCAGAGGATTTCGGTCGGACAGACCCGCGCACAACTGCCGCCGAGGATGTTCGCCGAGAGGATTTTCTGCGCCGCACCGGGCACGTTGTCCTGGTGGATGTTGCGGATGAACGACGGAATGTCGATCTCGCTCGGGCACGCATTGACACACGGCGCGTCGTAGCAATACAGGCAGCGCGAGGCTTCCAGATGCGCCTGCCGGGCGTTGAGCGGCGGCGCCAGATCAGTGAAATGGCCGGCGAGGGCGGCCGCGCTTTCGTGCGGGTGCGGGAGATGGTTCAGGGTCTCGATCACGGTTTTGTGCCTCACGGTTATTGAGGTTCTCTGCCTCTGATGGGCAGTGGTTTTTGTCATACCCTGTGGCGAGGGAGCTTGCTCCCGCTGGGTGGCGAAGCCGCCCCAAAACCAGACAATGCGCTGATCCTGATACTCAGGAGTAAATGGTTTTGGGCCTGCTGCGCAGTCCAGCGGGAGCAAGCTCCCTCGCCACAGGGGATCGGATCAGCGTTTAACCGCTGTGGGCTTGTGCAACTCAGCCCGCTTGCTCAGCAAATCAAACACCGCCGGATACGCCGGCCGTTCGATGTACCGCCCGGCGCCGCGCTCGGCGCGCAGGTCGCCGTCGGCCCATACCACCTTGCCCTGGCTGACGGTATGGCTCGGCACGCCGCGGACGGTCTTGCCTTCGAAGATGTTGAAGTCCACCTGCTGATGGTGGGTCTTGGCGGAGATCGTGCGGGAACCTTGCGGATCCCACAGCACCAGGTCGGCATCGGCGCCGACGCGGATCGCGCCTTTGCGCGGGTAGAGGTTGAAGATTTTCGCGGTGTTGGTGGAGGTGAGTGCGACGAAGTCCTGCATCGACAAACGTCCGCTGTTGACCCCTTCATCCCACAGCACTGCCATGCGGTCTTCAATGCCGGCGGTGCCGTTGGGGATCTTGCTGAAGTCGTCGCGCCCGGCGGCTTTCTGCTCGGCGCAGAAGCAGCAATGGTCGGTGGCGGTGGTGTGCAGATTGCCGCTTTGCAGGCCATGCCACAGCGCTTCCTGATGCCCGCGCGGGCGGAACGGCGGACTCATCACGTAACCGGCAGCGGTCTGCCAGTCCGGGTGTTGGTAGACGCTGTCGTCGAGCAGCAGATGCCCGGCCAGCACTTCGCCGTACACCGGCTGGCCCTTGCTGCGGGCGTAGGTGATTTCGTCGAGGGCTTCCTTGGTTGACACGTGCACCAGGTACAACGGCGTGCCGATGGTTTCGGCAATACGAATCGCCCGGCTCGCCGCTTCGCCTTCCACCTGCGACGGCCGCGACAGCGGATGCGCTTCCGGCCCGGTAATGCCCTGGGCCATCAGCTTGCGTTGCAGGTGATAGACCAGCTCGCCGTTTTCCGCGTGCACGGTCGGCACCGCGCCGAGTTCCAGGCAACGCTCGAAGCTCGCCACCAGCGTGTCGTCGGCGGCCATGATCGCGTTCTTGTAGGCCATGAAATGCTTGAAGCTGTTGATCCCGTGATGGCTGACCAGCTCGGCCATTTCCTCACGCACCTGCTCGCTCCACCAGGTGATCGCAACATGAAAGCCATAGTCCGACGCCGACTTCTCGGCCCAGCCACGCCACTGGTGAAACGCCTCCATCAGCGATTGCTGCGGATTGGGAATCACGAAGTCGATGATCGACGTGGTGCCACCGGCCAGACCGGCCGCCGTACCGCTGTAGAAGTCTTCACTGGCCACGGTGCCCATGAAGGGCAGTTGCATGTGGGTGTGTGGATCGATGCCGCCAGGCATCAAGTATTGACCGCTGCCGTCGAGCACTTCGGCGCCGGCGGGAATATCCAGGTTTTCACCGATGGCTTTGATCACGCCGTCAGCGCAATAGACGTCGGCGCGATAACTTTCATCATGGGTAACAACGGTGGCGCCACGGATCAACAGAGACATTCCGAGTTCCTCGCAGGCATGACCGACTTATGCCGGTTCTAAATGTTTTATTGATGTACAGCGATGATCGGCGTATTCCTGTCAGCGCTGTCAGGAATAGAAGCTAGTCGCAGTTCTGCAATTGATCAAGATTATTTTTTATAAGCTTATTGCTGTTTTAAGTTTTTGATAAATAACGATAAAAATAACAAATCACCAAAATGGTGAGGCTGTTCACTATTTTGACGCACTTGACAGGATGGAAATATGAGCAAGATTTCCTATGTGAAATCAGCTGCTTGAAGTTGAGCTGCGGTTGATCGCCCCGGATGAAAAAAAGTCCAGTGCACCAGATTGAGTCCTGACAGTTCGAACAACTTGGCAAACGTTTAGCCTGAGCGTGCAGACAGGTTTTCGCGGACTCACCCGATAAATAATTAAAACCGAGCAATATCAGAAAGTTGTAATGCCTCAGCAACACGGCCCGATGCGCAAGCGGGGCACCCGGCACGTTTATTGATGCCGCCGCTGACACCATGGCCGGTACACGAAAGTTGTCAGTTCCTCCGGCCATCGTCCGGCTCGCACCCTGTGTGCAGCCGCCTGATGAGCAAAAAATAATCAGAAGAACAGTGGAGCGGCCATGCAACAGAACAGATCGCAAGTGACCGAGCGCGACGGCTTGTTCGAACTCGAAGCCGGTAGCGACGTCCTCGACAGTCCCCGTTACAACCACGACATGGCACCGACCAAGGTGCGCGAACGAACCTGGAACAAATGGCACATCACCGCGCTGTGGGTCGGCATGTCGGTGTGCGTGCCGACCTACACCTTGGGCGGTGTGCTCACCGCGTATTTCGGCCTCAGCGTTGGCGAAGCGCTGATGGCGATTCTGCTGGCCAACGTCATCGTGCTGATCCCGCTCACGCTCAACGCCTTTCCCGGCACCAAGTACGGCATTCCATTCCCGGTGCTGTTGCGTTCGTCGTTCGGCGTGCTCGGCTCCAACGTGCCGTGCCTGATTCGCGCGCTGGTGGCGTGTGGCTGGTTCGGTATCCAGACGATGTTCGGCGGCCTGGCGATTCACCTTTTTCTCGGTTCGGTGTTCGACGGCTGGAAGTCTCTCGGTGGAACCGGCGAGGTGATCGGTTTCATGATTTTCTGGTCGCTGAACCTGTGGGTGGTAATCCGCGGCGCCGAGTCGATCAAGTGGCTGGAAACCCTGTCTGCACCCTTGCTGGTGGCGGTCGGCATCGGCCTGCTGGTGTGGGCGATGCCCAATGTGTCGATGACCGAACTGTTGGCGATTGCGCCCAAGCGCCCGGAAGGCGCCAGTGTGGTCAGTTACTTCGCCGCCGGGCTGACGGCGATGGTCGGCTTCTGGGCCACGCTGTCGTTGAACATTCCTGACTTCAGCCGTTACGCCAAGAGCCAGAAGGACCAGATCCTCGGGCAGATTTTCGGCCTGCCGCTGACCATGTTCCTGTTCGCCTCGCTGGGTGTGGTGATGACAGCCGCGTCGGTGAAACTGGTCGGTGTCACCGTGTCCGACCCGGTCAGTCTGATCGGCCATATCCAGAGCCCGGTGTGGGTCGCGGTGGCCATGGCGCTGATCATCATCGCCACGCTGTCGACCAATACCGCGGCGAACATCGTTTCGCCGACCAACGACTTCCAGAACATCGCGCCCAAGGTGATCAACCGTACCAAAGCGGTGTTGCTCACCGGGTTGGTCGGGCTGGCGCTGATGGCCCACGAACTGCTGAAAAAGCTTGGGCTGATCGTTTCCGATGTCAGCCTGGAAACCGTGTATTCCAACTGGCTGCTGGGCTATTCGAGCCTGCTCGGGCCGATCGCCGGGATCATGGTGGTGGACTATTTCCTGATCAAGAAACAGCAACTGGACCTGGCCGGGCTGTACCGCGATGACGTCTATCCGGCGTGGAACTGGGCCGGGTTTGTCGCGTTCGGTGTGCCAGTGGTGCTGACCCTGCTGTCGCTCGGCAGCGATGCATTCAGCTGGTTCTACAGCTACGGCTGGTTCACCGGCTCGGCGCTGGGCGGGGTGATTTATTACGGGTTGTGCGTGATGCGGGCGCAGCCTTCGGTCGTGAAATCAGCGGTGTAGTTGAGGGCGCCATCGCGAGCAGGCTCACTCCTACATTTTGCAATGCGTTCCCCTGTAGGAGTGAGCCTGCTCGCGAAGGCGATCTGTCCGGCACCACAGCAATATCCATAAGAAAAGCAGCCTGAGGAGATCAACATGAACGCAGCCGTAGACGTTCTGCAATCCACCCATCAGCACATCAACCGCGACCGCCTCTGGGCCTCGCTCATGAAACTGGCCAAGCTCGGCGCCACGGTCAAGGGCGGGGTCTGTCGCCTGGCCCTGACCGACCTCGATCGCCAAGCCCGCGACCTGTTCGTGCAATGGTGCAAGGACGCCGGGTGCAGCGTCACGGTGGATGCCGTCGGCAACATCTTCGCCCGTCGTCCGGGGCGCAATCCCGACCTGCCGCCGGTGATGACCGGCAGCCACATCGACACCCAACCCACCGGCGGCAAGTTCGACGGCTGCTTTGGCGTGCTCGCCGGCGTCGAAGTCCTGCGCACCCTCAATGACCTCGGTGTGGAAACCGAAGCGCCGCTGGAAGTGGTGGTCTGGACCAACGAAGAAGGCTCGCGCTTCGCCCCGTGCATGATGGGCTCCGGGGTGTTTGCGGAGAAATTCACCCTCGAAGAAACCCTCGCCAAGGTCGATGCCGAGGGCGTCACCGTCGGCGAAGCGCTGAACGCCATCGGCTATGCCGGGCCGCGCAAAGTCAGCGGGCACAAGGTCGGGGCGTACTTTGAAGCGCACATCGAGCAAGGCCCGATCCTCGAAGACGAACGGAAAACCATCGGTGTGGTGCTCGGCGCGCTGGGGCAGAAGTGGTTCGACCTGAAACTGCGCGGCGTCGAAGCGCACGCCGGTCCGACGCCGATGCACCTGCGCAAGGACGCCCTGGTCGGCGCCTCGGTGATCGTCGGCGCGGTCAACCGCGCCGCCCTCGGCCACCAACCCCACGCCTGCGGCACCGTCGGTTGCCTGCAGGCCTACCCCGGGTCGCGCAACGTCATCCCCGGTGAGGTGCGGATGACCCTCGACTTCCGCCATCTGCAACCGGCGCGCCTGGATTCGATGATCGCCGAAGTGAAGCACGTCATCGACGCCACCTGCGAAGAACACGGCCTGACCTATGAACTGACCCCGACCGCCGACTTCCCGCCGCTGTACTTCGAAAAAGGCTGCGTCGAAGCCGTGCGCGGCGCGGCGCAAGGTCTGGGCCTGTCGCACATGGACATCGTCAGCGGCGCCGGCCACGACGCGATCTTCCTCGCCGAACTCGGCCCGGCCGGGATGATCTTCGTGCCGTGCGAGGGCGGCATCAGCCACAACGAAATCGAGAACGCCGCGCCGGATGATCTGGCGGCCGGGTGTGCGGTGTTGTTGCGGGCGATGCTCGCGGCTTCGGCGATGGTGGCAGCGGGGCAGCGCGCGGCCTGAAGATCAAAAGATCGCAGCCTGCGGCAGCTCCTACAAGTTGAACAGCTGCCGCAGGCTGCGATCTTTTTCATGTCACCCCAATGTCATGGAAATGTGCGACGTTTGCGCCCCATGAAAATCATCACCTCCGGCGCGTCCTATCTGGACATCGACGCCTACGCCTGCTGCATCGCCTACGCCGAATTGCTGCGCAAGGAACTGCTGAAGCTGGGGCTGAACCTCAACCCGGCCTGATGCGCTGATCAACCTGGACGGTCATTCTTGCCCGCAGTGCCCTGGCGTCGGTCAGGGCCGTTCGGGTTGCCGACATCCAGCAACCGTCGTTCGACCAAAACATTCTCCAGTGCCTGACGCTCGACCGGCGCCATTTGGTGTTCGCGCTTTTTCAACTCCAGCAGAATCGGGCTGGACCAGGTGCGATAAGTCTGTTCGATGTTGCGACGTGACGTCATCAGTCTCTCCTTGATCAAGAGCCCGGTGTTGCAGGCAGGGGCTCAATCCGATGAGCGATTAACCTTAGTCGAGAATCCCATATCGCGCGAATGCGCACGCCCGATGTAGGAGCTGCCGAAGGCTGCGATCTCTTGATCTTGATCTTGAAAAACAGGATCAAAAGATCGCAGCCTTCGGCAGCTCCTACACAGGGATTGCGGTAGGTGGGGGTCAGTCCTCGACCTTCATCATCGCCTGCACACCTTCCCACGCCTCGGCGCGCATGCGTTCGATATCCAGCCCCGGAATCACGCCGTTATCGACCACGATCCGGCCGCCCACCAAGCTGTATTTCACCGTGATCGGTTCACCCGCGACGACCGGAGCAACCGCACTGTCGTGGAAGCCGAAGAAGCGTGGATGGTCGAGGCTGTAGATCACCAGGTCTGCCGCCTGACCGATTTCCAGCGTACCGACGGCGCCGAGTCCCAACACCTGCGCACCACCCGCCGTGCCCCAGTGGATCACGTCTTCGGCGGTGGTCGCCGAGGCGCCTTGTTCGGCGCGGTGGATCAGCCACGCGGTGTTGGCTTCACCGACCATGCTTCCGGATTCGTTGGAGGCGACGCCGTCGACGCCGAGGGAGATCGGCACGCCGGCTTCGTACATTTGCGGCACGGGCGCGACGCCGCTGCCGAGGCGGGCGTTGCTCACCGGGCAGTGGGAGACGCCGGTGCCGGTCTGGGCAAGCATGCGGATCTCGCCGGGTTGCAGGTGCACGGCGTGGGCGAACCACACGTCCGGGCCGAGCCATTCGTGTTCGGCGACGAATTCCACCGGCAGGCAGTTGTATTTCTCGCGGCAGAAATTCACGTAGTTCTGCGTTTCCGACAGGTGCGTGTGCAGGCGCAAACCGAGGCCGCGTGCGCTGTGCGCCAGTTCGCGCAGCAGGGTCGGCGGCAGTGAGAAGGTCGGCGTGGTGGGCGCCACCACGACCCGGCGCAGGGCATCGGGGGTGTCCTGGTGGTACAGCGATTTCAGGCGTTCGATGTCGCCGACCATTTGCTCCAGGGATTCCGGTTGCAACGCGGTTTTCGAGAAGCCCGGATGCGCGCTGGCGGACTCCAGTGCACCGCCGCGACAGAGCACGAAACGCAGGCCGAATTCATCGGCAAGATCGAACAGCAGATCCCCGGTCTCGGTGCTGCCGTGCGCGTGGTAAAGGTAATGGTGATCGGCGCAGGTCGTCACCCCGGACAACAGCAATTCGACCATGCCCAGGCGGGCGGCGATCCTTGCCAGCTGCGGGGTGAAGCGGTTCAGGCGCGGGTAGGGCACGCTCGCCAGCCAGCCCTGCAGGTCCTGATTCAAACCTTCGGGCACGGCTTTGAGCAGGTTCTGGAACAGGTGGTGGTGGGTGTTGATCCAGCCCGGATAGACCACGCTGTTGCGTGCATCGAGCACCCGCTCACCGGGTTGCGGCTCAAGGTGGGCGGCCATTTCGGCGATGCGTCCGTTGACCACGCGAATGTCCACCGCCCCGGCCCGGGCACGCGGGCCGCGCAGGCCGGTCATCACCGCGACCGGGTTTTTGATCAGGATGTTTTGAAGTTGAGTCATGGGCAGGCTCCAGTCAGAGAATGTGCGAGGCGGATTTTCCGGGTGTGGTGTCTGGCATGCTGACGCCGTTGAGCGCCGCGTTGAGCAGCACCGACACCAGGCAGGCGATGACCACGCTGCTGTGCAGGAACGGCTGTGACCACTCGGGCATTTGTTTGAACAGGGAAGGCGCGAGCACCGGCACCAGCGCCGCGGCGATGGTGAAACCGACGATCAGCACGTTAAAGCGATTGCGCTCGTAGTCGACCTTGGCCAGTGTCTGGATGCCCGCCGCCGCGACCACGCCGAACATGGCGATACCGGCACCGCCCAGCGCGGCAGTCGGCATCGAGGCGATGATCGCGCCGGCCTTGGGCACCAGGGCAATCGAGCACATCAGCAGGCCGCTGACCGCCACCACCCAGCGGCTGCGCACCCCGGTGAGGATCACCAGGCCGACGTTTTCCATGAAGGCAATGAACGGGAACGCGGCGAACATCCCGGCAATGGTGCTGGCCAGGCCATTGGCGCGCAGGCCGTTGATCACCTGTTTGTCTTCCACCGGTTTGTCGACGATGTCGCCGATGGCCACGAACAGGCCCATCGACTCGACCATCTGCACGATCATCACCACCACCATGGTCGCGATGGGGATCAGGCTGAAGGTCGGCAATCCGAAGTAGAACGGGTAGGGCACGGTCAGCCACGGCGCATCTTCGACGCTGTGAAAATTGCCCATGCCCAGACCGTAGGCCAGACCGGCGCCGACCAGCATGCCCACCAGCACCGCCATGTTGCGCAGCAGCGGGCTGCCATAGCGGTTGACCAGCAAAATGGTCAGCAACACCACCACCGCCACGCCGAGAAACGCCGGGGCGCCGAAGTTGCTCGCGTTGCGCCCGCCACCGACCCACTCATAGGCAATCGGGAACAGCTGCAAGCCGATCACGGTGACGATGCAGCCGGTCACCACCGGCGGGAAGAAGCGCCGCAATCGGCCCACGAACGGCGCCATCAGCATGGTGAAGATACCGGCGCCGATCACCGCCCCGCAGACCCCGGCAAACCCCACCTGGGGGTCGCTGCCAATGGCGATCACCGGGCCGACGCTGCTGAACGCCACGCCCTGCAGAATCGGCAGGCGCACGCCGAACTTCCAGAAACCGACGGTTTGCAAAAGGGTGGCGATGCCGGAGCAGAACAGCGTGGTGCTGATCAACACCACGGTGTCGGCGTGGGACATCTTCAAGGCACTGGCGACAATCAACGGCACGGCGATGGCGCCGATGTACGAGACGGCCATGTGTTGCAGGCCGAGGGTGAGCATCTGTCGCACCGGCAGGACGCGGTCGACGGGGTGCACGGTGGATGCGGTTTTTGATGGGGATGTGGCTGACGACATGGGGAAACACCTCTGGCTGTTTTTATGCGGTAGAGAGGGGTATTCGTCTGATGCCGCTCAGTTGGCCTGATACAGCGATGAGTAACCTGTGGCGAGGGAGCTTGCTCCCGCTGGACTGCGCAGCAGGCCTGTGCTTTTAAAAGAAGGGCCGCTTCGCGACCCAGCGGGAGCAAGCTCCCTCGCCACAATGTTTTTGTCGCTGCCAACTGATCGGCATCAGTCATTCGTGCTGCGAAGCCGCCATCCACCGGCTCCGATGCCTTGTTTCAGCCTGCCAGGCAGGCGGCAAAGCCCTGGTTCAGCGCCGCGCGATCCAGGTCGCGGCCGATGAACACGATCTTGCTCGAACGGGGCTCCGTGCCCCAGGCGGTCGACGCGCGGAACTCCACCAGGCTGTGCACGCCTTGCAGGACGTAGCGCTGGTCTTCGTTGGCGACGGCGAGCACGCCTTTCATGCGGTACAGGTTGTCGGCCTGGGAGCTGCGCAGCTCGCTGATCCAGCGGTGGAACGCCATCAGGTCGACCGCGCCGTCCACGGCGATGCCCACCGATGACACGCTGGGGTCGTGCTGGTGATCCGGCTCTTCGGCGTGATGCTCGTGTTCGTGGTGATCGTGCTCGTGCTGCTGCGCGCCGATTTCCATGAGTTTCTGTGTGCACTCGAAGGCGCCGATGCCGAGGATTTTCGTCAGGTCGATCTGCGCATGGGTCGAGGTCACCAGATCCGCCGTGGCGTTCAAGCCACGGATCTTGCCGCGCAGGCTTTCCACCTCGTCGCTGCTGACCAGATCGACCTTGTTGATGACGATGCGGTCGGCGCAGACGATCTGATCCACGGCCTGATTGTCGACGCCATCGAGTTGCAGATCCTCCAGGTGCTGGGCGATGTGCTTGGCGTCGACCATGGTCACGATCGCATCGAGTTCGACTTCCTCGGCGATCGGGTCATTGATGAAAAAGCTCTGTGCCACCGGGTACGGGTCGGCCAGGCCACTGGTCTCGATCAGGATGTGATCGAGGCGCACCGGGCGCGCTACCAGTTCGCGGACGATGCGCACCAGGTCCTCGCGAACCTCGGCGGTGCAGCACACGCAGCCGTTGACCATCTCGTAGATTTCTTCGGTTTCCGAGCTGAGCACCAGATCGCCGTCAATGCCGACTTCACCGAATTCGTTCTCGATCACGGCGATCTTGCGCCCGTGATTTTCCTTGAGGATGTAGTTGAGCAAGGTGGTTTTGCCGGCACCGAGGAAGCCGGTGAGGATGGTCACGGGGATTTTGGTGTTGGGGGTTGGGGCGTTGAAGAGAGTATTCATTTGGGGTTCCTTGATGATGTATTGACCGTGCAAATGAAGCTTTTTGTAGGAGTGAGCCTGCTCGCGATAACGGTGTGTCAGCCGACATTTACGTTACTGACACACCGCCATCGCGAGCAGGCTCACTCCTACAAGGGGATATGGGTTCTTGCCAGCGTGTTGCAGTGCCGGCATCCAGGCCAAACAGGTCGAGCACCCGGCCGAGGCTGTGATCGACCATCTGCGCAAGGCTCTCGGGCCGCGCGTAAAACGCCGGCACCGGCGGGGCGATGACCCCGCCCATCTCGGTGACGGCGGTCATGTTGCGCAGGTGGGCGAGGGTCAGCGGCGTTTCGCGGGCCATCAGCACCAGGGTGCGACGCTCCTTGAGGGTGACGTCGGCGGCGCGGCCGATCAGCCCCGATGAGGTGCCGGTGGCGATTTCCGCCAACGTGCGCATCGAGCACGGCGCGACCACCATGCCCAGGCAACGAAACGAACCGCTGGCGATCCCGGCCGCGACGTCATCGGCGCGGTGGTAGTGGCTGGCGAGCGCAGTGACGTCGGCCAGCTTGTAGTCGGTCTCGTGGGCCATGGTCAGCAGCGCGGCACGGCTGATGATCAGGTGGCTTTCGATGTCCAGTTCGGCAAGTAATTGCAGCAGTCGCACGCCGTAAACGAAGCCCGACGCGCCGCTGATGCCGACCACCATCCGCTGCCGGCTCACGCTGGCAGCCCTTTAAGTAACGCCCGCGCACGTTCGAGCACGTCGTGATCAAGCTGCGCCTTGATTCCGTCGAAGCCTGAACCCCGGGTGGCATCCAGACCCATGCGCGAGGTGGTGCCGTTGACCGAGGACGACGGGTCCAGCGGACTGCCGGGCAAACCGTCGATCATGAACAGGTCCAGATGCGGCTGGAAATGTGTGGCCAGTGCCCACAACACCTGGCTGTCGTCAGTGATGTCGATGTCGCTGTCCACCGCAATCACGGTCTTCAGGTACGGATCCCAGCCGAGCAGGGCGAGCATGATCTGCCGCGCCTCGCCGTCGCGGCTCTGATCCAGGGCCACGTAGCAGTGAAAGTGGGTGCCGGAATTCGGGTAATGCACGGCGGTGACCGCAGGGAAACGCGCCTTGAGCTTCTCGCTCATTTCCGCCTCACGGGGCAGGCGGGCGAGGGTCAGGTGTTCGGCGTAGCGCCCGCCCATGACGTCGACCAGCCAGGCGTCCTTGCGCCGCAGCAGGGTGTCGACGCGCAGCACGTTGTTGGTCGAGCGGTCAGAGGAATAACCGCTGAACTCACCGAACGGACCTTCCTCGGCATAGGCCGCCGGGTCGATGGCGCCTTCCAGCACAAACTCGGCGTAGGCCGGCACGCCGATGCCGTAGCGCGGGGTCTTCACCAGTTCCAGCGGTGCGCCAAACAAACCGCCGGCCACTGCGCGTTCATCCGCGCCATAGGGCAGGCGTGCAGCGGCGGCGAGCATGAACAGCGGGTGCGCGCCGACCACCATCGCCACGCGCAATTCTTCGCCGCGTTCACGGGCAGTTTGCAGCATCCGCCACAGATGACCGCGTGAGTGCAGGCTGGTGGCGAGGGCTTGGCGGGCGTGGCGCATCGAGCGGTGGTAGCTCATGTTGGCGATGCCGGTCAGCGGGTCCTCGGCGATGATGATCGCGTTGGTGATGTACGGGCCACGGTCGCTGTCGAAATGCTTGAGCATCGGCAGCAGCGCCAGATCCAGCGCTTCGCCTTCGAACACTTCATCAAGGATCGGGCCGCTTTCCACATAGCGCGGGGCGATGGGCTGGTTGGCGCGGCGCTGGAAGGTTTCGTGCAGTTGCGCCGCAGTGACGCCGAACAACCTGGCAATGCGGGTGCGGGAGGCGAACAGGTTGCTCGCCACCGGCACGCCAAGGGTGCCGACGCGTTCGCAGATCAGCAACGGATCGCGACCTTGCGCGGCGAGGGCATCGACCAGGGCGGTGACGTCCTGATCGGCAGAAATCGGCTGGGTGATGGTCAGCACATCGTCCGGGTACTCACGGCGATAGGCATCGATGAACACGTGAAAGTCCTGAGAATCGCCGAGCGTCGAACGGGTCATGGTTTCACCTCGTAAAAAGCAGGCACGCAGGGGTGAGAAGGCGTTCGATCGAGCAGCCGTTGGCCTGCCGGTCGAGGGAACGCCGGGTCATCTTCGTGCCTGTAAAGTCGCTGTGTTGCCCACATGAAACACTGGAGATCCCCTGTGGCGAGGGAGCTTGCTCCCGCTGGACTGCGCAGCAGGCCCAAGCTCTTTGGGAAAAAGCGGGGCGGCTTCGCCACCCAGCGGGAGCAAGCTCCCTCGCCACAGTGGTGCAGCATTTCTTCAGGTCAGAGGTACGTGGTGGTCAGGCGAATATCCGCCTCAACCAGATCCTTCGGCGGTGGCGTCGGTTCGATCCCGCACAACCGGGCGATGTTGTTGCCCAGGTAGTCTTCGAGATGATCCTCATCGATGCCCAAACCTTGCGGCGCCGGCGAGCACAACACCTCCAGCTCTCGCAGCCACATGCCCGGTTCGTTCGGCGGTGAGTCGGTGCCGAACACGATCTTGTTGCGCGGCAGTTCCTTGGCGAACTCGACGATTCGCGACTGGAAGCACCAGCCGGATTCGCAGTACACATTCGGCGTGTCCATCGCCATCCAGAACGCCTCGAACGAATAGTTGCCGCCGGTCTGGATGCCGAAGTGGCCGATGATGAAGTTGACCATCGGGAACTCGCGGATGATCGGGTAGAACATCGTCGGAATCGTGTACGGACCGTCACCGGTGTGGATCAGCACGACGATGTTGTACTTGGCGCAGACCTTCATCGCCGGGCGCAACCAGTCGAGTGCGCGGTCCGGGCGATAGCCGTGCATGTTGGCGTGCAGCTTGAGCATCTTGAAGCCGTATTCCTTGATGTGGAATTCCAGCTCCGCCGCACCGTTTTCCGGTCCCCAGCGCGGGTTGAAGTTGAAGTTGCCGATGAAGCGGTCCGGGTACTTCACGCACAGTTCGGCGACGTAGGACATGTAGTCACGCACGCCCTCGCGGCCACGGCGGTTGCCGTCGCGATAACCGGTGTTGCCCGGTGGCGGCTGAATGAAACCCATGTCGATGCGGCGCGGTTTGCCGTTGATCATGTACGGGCCGTCCATCAGTTTGAGCATGCGCTCGCCAGTGAACGGTTCGCCGGTGTGGCGCCAGGCCTCGTCGACCAGGTTGGTGGGGTGCAGATGGGTGTCGATGATCATCGGTTCAGCTCCTGGCCAGTTGCGTGGTGACGGGGCGCTTGAGTTGCGCCTCTGCTTCGGAAACGGAACGCGGCGGCGGGGTTGGCTCGAGGCCGATCATCCGCGCGGTGTTGTTGCCCAGGTAGTCCTCGAGGGTGTCCTCGTCGAGGTTCAGGCCCTGCGGCGGCTCGTGGCAGAGCACTTCGAGCAGGCGCAGCCACATGCCCGGTTCGTTCGGCGGGGTGTCGGTGCCGAAGAGGATCTTGTGCGTCGGCAGGACCTTGGCGAATTCGACGATCCGCGATTGCAGGCACCAGCCGGATTCGCAGTAGACGTTGGGCAACTCCATCGCCCATTGCATCGGTTCGAACACGTAGACGCCGCCGGTCTGCACGCCGAAGTGGGCCATGATGAAATCGACGTTGGGGAATTCCTTGATCATCGGCACCCATTCCGACGGGATGCTGTAAGGTCCGTCGCCGGTGTGCAGCTTGACCGGGATGCCCAGCTCGGCGCATTTCTCGAAGCACGGGCGCACCCAGTCGAGTGCGCGGTCAGGCCGGTAGGCGTGCATGTTGGCCTGCATCTGCACCATCTTGAACCCGTGTTCCTTGACGTAGCGCTCGATCGCTTCAACGCCGTTCTCCACGCCGCAGCGCGGGTTGTAGACGAAGCAGCCGATGAAACGATCCGGGTAGGTCTGGACCATTTTCAGGGTGTAGGCCATGTAGGCGTCGATGGATTCGCGGCCCGAGAGCTCGCCGTCGGTCCAGGTGTAAATAGTGTTGCCCTGCGGCGGCTGGATGAAGGCTTTGTCGATGCGGCGAGGTTTGCCGTTGACCATGTACGGGCCATCCATCATCTCCAGCAGACGCTCGCCGGTGAACGGGTCACCGTCATGCCTCCAGGCGAGGTCCACCAGATCGGTGGGATAGCAGCTGATATCGATGATCATTGAAGTCGATCTCCTGATAGCGGGGAAGGGAGCCTTGCGGCTCTCGGCATCCACGTCCCGGGCAATCGGCCATTTCTATGCGCAGGACTCGCGCATTCCCTCGCCTGTTCGCATCCGGCCCGGGTGGGTGGTTGCTGAGGGCGAGTATTGGAAAGGGGGGAGGGGTTCGTACAATATTAATTGGGCGCGGTGGTGATACTTGGGCGATATGGTTTTGGTTTTGGCTTTTGTGGAGACTGCACCGGCGCTATCGCGAGCAGGCTCACTCCTACAGGTGAACGCATTCCAACTGTAGGAGTGAGCCTGCTCGCGATAGCGTCAAGTTTGTGTACGCAAGGCCAATTCTTTAATCACCTCAACCACCGGCGCCACGCGCTCGGCCTGCCCATGCGGCCACACCGCATACAGGTTGTAATGCGCAGCAATCTGCGCCTCGTTCAGCGCCACCAGCCGCCCGCTGCGCAACGCATCGGCGGCCAGCAATCCGCGCACCAGTCCCGCGCCAACCCCGGCCTCAGCGGCGGCAATCAGGTTCGCCGCATTGTCGAAAATCACCCGTGCCGGCGGCTCGACGGGCGGCATTCCGGCGGCATCCAGCCACGGAATCCACGAGCGTCGCGTATAGCCCAACAGCGGCAGTTCGAGGATTTGCGCCGGGCTCAACGGCACCTCTAAACCATAGCGCTCAAGCAACGCCGGCGAAGCCACCGCCAACACCCGGTCGCCACAGATCTGCGTCATCTCGCAGTCATCCCAATCGCCATAGCCATAACGCAACGCCAGGTCGACCCGCTCGAAGGTGCTGCGATCACTGCGCGGCATCGACCGCAGCGTCACCTCGTAATCCGGCAGGCCATCGAGCAGTTCTGGCAGGCGCGGATTGAGCCAGCTCTGCGCCAGTTCGCTGTCGACGTCCAGGGTCAGGCGCTGGGCCACGCTGCGGTTTTTCACCGAGGACAGCGCCCGGTCGATCTGCGCCAGTCCATCCGACAGCACGCTGGCAAACAACTGCCCGGCGTCGGTGAGGTTGCTGCCGCCGCCTTCACGCACGAACAGCGGCTGGCCGATGAAGTCTTCCAGTGCGCGAATCTGCTGGCTGATGGCGCTGTGGGTCAGGTCGAGCTTGCGCGCGGCGCTGGAGAAACTCCCGCTGCGCGCAGCGTGGATAAACGCGCTCATGGACTGCACCGACGGGTATCGCTTGTACATGTTGTTAGTCCTGCTTACAGCGGTTGGCAGAAATCGTCGCTGGCCGCGGGTTGCCCGGGCTTCCAATAATCGGTCACCAGGCCCGCACAAAGACGGGCCGCTCTTTTGGAGCCAGACAATGATTGCATTCACGGTGAACGGCGAACGACGCGAGCTGGATGAAGCGTCCCCCTCCATGCCCTTGTTATGGGTCCTGCGTGATCAACTGAAACTTACCGGCACCAAATTCGGCTGCGGCATGGGCCTGTGCGGTGCCTGCACCGTGCATCTGGACGGTGTCGCGGTGCGTTCCTGCCAGTTGCCGCTGGCCGCCGTCGCGGGCCACAGCATCACCACCATCGAAGGCTTGTCGCCGACGCAAAGCCATCCGTTGCAACTGGCCTGGGTCGCCGAAGATGTGCCGCAATGCGGCTACTGTCAATCCGGGCAGATCATGTCTGCCGCCGCGCTGCTCAACACGGGGGCAGCGGTGACCGACGATTCGATCCGCAATGCGATGACCGGCAATATCTGCCGCTGCGGCACTTACGGGCGGATCAACAAAGCGATCAAGCGCGCGGCGAATGCGCCGAAGGAGGCCTGATGAGCCTGCTCGACGACACCTTGATCGAACCGTCACGCCGGGTGTTTCTCAAGCAAGCGGCGACGGTGGCTTCGGGGCTGGCGATTGCCCTGTACCTGCCATCCGGCATCGCCGCCAGCGACCCAAAAGCCCCGGCCCCGGCCAGCGAATTCGAACCCAACGCCTGGGTGCGGATCTTCCCCGACGGCACGGTGAAACTGGTGGTGCACAAGCACGACTCCGGCACCGGCACGCACACCGCGCTGGCCGCGTGCGTGGCCGAGGAGCTGGATGTGAACCCGATGACCGTGCAGGTCATCACCCCGGAAAACCCGTTCTTCGACACCTACATTCACCCGATCTGGAAAGTCTTCTCCACCGGCGGCAGCACCAGCGTGTCGCTGGAATACGACCGCCTGCGCATGGCCGGGGCCACGGCTCGGGCGCTGCTGATCACGGCGGCGGCGAAGCAATGGAAAGTCAGTCCCGACAGTTGCAGCACCGAGGAAGGCCGGGTGGTTCACCCGTCCAGCAAACGCAGCCTCGGCTACGGCGAACTGGTCGGCGTGGCGGCGCGTCTGCCGGCACCGGCCCACGTCACGCTGAAAGATCCGGCGCAGTTCAAATACATCGGCAAGCTGCGGCACAAGCGTGACGCGGCGGCCAAGGTTTGCGGAGGTTTCAAGTACAGCATCGACGTGCAATTACCGGGGATGCTGGTGGCGGTGATTCAGCGGGCGCCGGTGGTCGGTGCCAAGGTGATCAACGTGGACTCGACGGCAGCGTTGCAGGTGCCGGGCGTGCGCAAGGTGCTTGCGATTCCGGGGCGGCCGGATGTGCTCGGCGGCAATCTGGAAGGGGTTGCGGTGCTGGCGGACACGTTCTGGGCCGCGCAGCAGGGGCGCAAAGTGTTGGAGATAAAGTGGAGTGATTCGCCGCTGGCCGGATTCGACAGCGCCGAATTGGGCAAGGCTCAGGCTGCAGCGATAGCCGACCCGGCGGCGCAAACCGTCAAGGCCATGAGCAATGGCGATGTGGCCGGGCAGTGGGCGAGCGCGGCGAAGCTGATCGAAGCCGATTACACCATGCCGTACAAGGTGCAGAACCCGCTGGAACCGATCTGCATCACTGCGCAGGTCAAGGACCAGGCGATCACCTATTGGGGCGGCGTGCAGGTGCCGTCCTCGGCGCTGGAAGCGGCGCAAACCGTGTGCGGCATCGACAAGGACAAGGTCACCATCAACGAACTGGTGTCCGGCGGCAGCTTCGGCGCGCGGGAGGCCAAATACTGGTTGTTCGAAGTGGCGTATCTGGCGCAGCAAACCGGGGTGCCGGTGAAGCTGCTCAACAGCCGCGAAGACGAAATGCACGCACTGTTCAATCACCCGGCGACGTTGCACCGGGTCAAAGGTGCGCTCGACGCTCAGGGCAAACTCAACGCGCTGCAGTTGCATGCGGTGTCGCCGGCGTCGCCGGAGCAGTGGGAGCCGGGTTACTTCGAACGCCCGGATCGCATGGATTACAGCACCACCGAAGCGATCACCGCGTGGGACTTCGCTTATCGTCCGCCGCATCTGGAGCTGAACTGGGTCAAGCATGAAAGCCACGTGCCCAGCGGCTGGTATCGCTCGGTGAGTTTCATCCCCAACGTGTTCGCCGTGGAAAGCTTCATGGATGAACTGGCCCACGCGGCGGGCGCCGATCCGCTGGCGTTCAGGCTCGCCAACATGCAGGACCGGCCACGGCATGTGGCGGTGCTGAAACAGGCGGCTGAGCGCGCCGGATGGGGCCAGCCGTTGCCCCCGGGCACCGCGCTGGGGATTGCGACCAATCAGGGTTACACCAGTTTTATCGCGGTGGTGGCGCAGGTCGCGACGGTTGATGGCAAGCCGAAGGTCGAGAAGCTGACGTGCGTGGTCGATTGCGGCTTGGCCGTGTCGCCAGGCGGGGTCGAAGAGCAGATCTACGGCGGCTTGATGTGGGGCCTGGGCCACGCCTTGTTCGATCGGCTCGATATCCAACAGGGCAGGGTGGTGCAGAGCAACTTCCACGACTACCGCGTGACCCGCATGTCGGACATGCCGGCCACCGACATCGTGGTGCTGGACGGCGAACCGGGCAAACCCGGCGGAGTCGGCGAGTTGGGCAGCCCCTCGGTGGCACCGGCGATTGCCAACGCCTTGTTCGCGCTGACCGGCATTCGCCAGCGCTCGACACCGCTGAGCCTGGGGTAAGCCGCCATGGACCTGCGTCTGCTGCGCTATTTCATGGCCCTGGCCGATGAGTTGCACTTCGGTCGCGCCGCCGAACGGCTGCATATTTGCCAGCCGCCGTTGAGCCAGCAGATTCGTCTGCTGGAGGAAGAACTCGGCACGCCGCTGTTCGAGCGCAGTCACCATCGGGTCGAGCTGACAGCGGCGGGGCAGATGCTCAAGGAGCAGGCGCCGCTGGTGTTCGAACAGCTCGAGCGGGCACTGGACCTGACGCGTCAGACCGGGCGCGGGCAGCTCGGCGAGCTGGAAATCGGCATGATCAGTTCGGTGATGGTCGGCGTTCTGCCCAAGGCGCTGCACCTGTTTCGCGAGCGCTATCCGCAGGTGAACTGGCGCCTGCACGAAATGACCCCGGCGGCGCAGGTCAAGGCGCTCAAGGAGAAGCGCATCGACGCCTGCGTGTTTCGTGTCGGCTATGACGACCCGTTGTTGCGCAATGAGCTGCTGATCTACGAGCCGATTCACGTGGTGATGCCGGCGGACCATCCGCTGGCCAGTCGCGCAGTGCTGGCGCCGGCGGATCTGGCCCGGGAGCCGTTTGTCGCGCTGGAACTGAAGCAGTCGCGGTTCGCCCATTTTCTCTATCAGTGCTGCGTCCAGGCCGGGTTCACCCCGCAGATCCGCCAGCAGGTGATCGAGGTGCAGACCTTGCTCAGCCTGGTGCGGGCCGGATTCGGTGTGGCGCTGTTGCCCGCGTCCATCGAACAACTGGCGCCGGCGGGGCTGGTGTTCCGCAAGCTGACCCCGGCGTTGCCTGAGGTGCCGCTGTATGCGACTTACCGCGCGGATGATGCGTCGCCGGTGCTCAAGTTGTTTCTCGACACCTTGCGTGAGTTGGTGGAGACCTCAGGCCAACGCTGATCTCCTTGTGGGAGCGAGCCTGCTCGCGAAAGCGCTATTTGCATTCAAAAAATGTGTTGGCTGACACGACGCCTTCGCGAGCAGGCTCGCTCCTACAGGGGATTTGTGGTGTTGTCACAGTGCTTGGCACGATCGCGAACGCCTGCGGTCGTAATCTTCACACGCGCATTCCCTGTGGAGATCCAATGAGCCAGGAAGTCCTGACCACTGAAACCAATCGTCGCCAGTTGCAGCAGATCATCGCCGGGCTGTCGGATGGCGTGATTTTGCTGGAGCTCGACCGCAGCCTGCTGTGGGCCAATGAAGCTGCGCTGAGAATGCATGGCGTCAACCGGATCGGTGAACTCGGCAACGATGCCGATGAATACGCTCAGCGTTTCAGCTTGCGCTATCGCAACAACCACACGGTGCCGCCGGAAAACTACCCGATCAGCCGCGTCGCGCGCTGCGAAACCTTCAGCGACGTGCTGATTGAAGTGTCCCCGGTCAGTGACCCGGAACGCGTCTGGGTGCACAGCGTGCGCAGCATGGTGTTGACCGACCGCGAAGGTCAGCCCGAGTCGCTGGTGCTGATCATGAGTGACGTCACCGACTGGGCCAATGCCGAGCAGCGCTTCGAGAAAACCTTCAACGCCAACCCGGCGCCGGCCGTGATCTGCCGGCTCAGCGACTTGCGCTATATCAAGGTCAACCCGGGCTTTCTCGAGATGACCGGCTACAGCCGTGATCAGGTGATCGGCGCTTCAACCTACGAGCTGGACGTGCTGGAGCAGGCCGAGCGGCGGGACCTGGCGATCGAGCGTCTGCGCGACGGCGCGACCATTCCGCAGATGCAGGCCGAACTGCGCCTGCCCGATGGCAGCAGCAAGCAGGTGATCGTTGCCGGGCAGACCCTGCAGCTCAACGATGAGGACTGCATGCTGTTTTCGTTCGTCGACATTGAGCCGCGGCACAAGGCCGAAGTGGCGCTGCGCCAGAGCGAAGAGCGCTTCGCCAAGGCGTTCCGCCTGACCCCGGTGCCGATCCTGATCTGCAGTGCGGACGAGCAGCGGGTGATCGACGTCAACCAGGCATTCCTCGAGACCCTGGCCTACGACAGCGACGATGTCCTGGATAAAACCGTGGTGCAACTGGCGTTCATCGACGACAGCGCGGCGCGCACACGCTTGCTCACGGCGCTGGAAAAAACCGGGCGCATTGATCGGGTGGACGTGCGGGTGCGCAAAAAGGATGCCGAGGTGCTGGAATGCGCGGTGTCGGCGGACACGGTGAATATCCATGACAAATCCTGCTATTTGCTGGTGCTGATGGACATCACCGAACGCAAGCGCACCGAGCTGGAACTGGTGGCGGCGATCGAGGAAGTGATGAAGGACGCCTCGTGGTTCAGCCGCACGCTGATCGAAAAGCTGGCCAATGTGAAGAAGGTCAATTCGCCGCAACTGCCAAGCGTATCGTTCACTGATCTGACGGCGCGCGAGCGTGATGTGCTGGGCTTGATCTGTGAAGGGCTGGCGGACAAGGAGATTGCCGCGCGTCTGAAACTGGCGCCGAATACAGTGCGCAATCATGTGGCGACGGTGTATTCCAAGCTTGATGTACACAGCCGCAGTGAGGCGATTGTCTGGGCCCGGGAGCGCGGACTGTTCTCCGGTGAATGGCGACCCAAGGGTCAGCGGTAGGTGCAAATGCACTAGTCGGCAAGGTGCAAATTGAGGTTCTGAGGTGGAGGGGCAGTTCTTAGTCTGTTGGGGTGCGATACGAGCCGATGGCTTGGGATCGTGTCCCTTCGAAACAGCTAAAGGAACGGCTTCAAATGATGAATCTTGCGCAGTTGCGTGTGCGCCTTGAGCAGAGCTTTGCGCCGTTGGCCTGTGAATGTCTGGTGGATGGCGATCAGTCGCTGACGGTGAAGCTATATCACCCGATGTCGGGGCAGGTGGATCTGGTGATCAGTGGTTTGAAGCTCAGTGCGTTGCGTACGGCTGAGGCGGTCGAGGCGTTGATTGAAGAGTTGCGGTATGAGTTGGAGAGTATTTCTTTGCGCTCTTCGCGGGATCCTGATTTGGCTTAGGGCTTTTGGTCTTGGCGGCCTTTGGGCCGACCAGGTTCTTGTGGGGTGGGGTGAATATCCGTTGCTTCGGGTGCTGCGGCTGGCGGTTTCGCCCTTACGGCGAGTCCCTTTGGCAGACGCCCCAAAGGAACCAAAGGTCTTGGCCCCGGCGTTCGGCCCTCGCTTAGGCTCGGGTTCCTTCGTTGCGGGGTTCATCCGGGGGCATCGTCTACGGTTTGCTTCGCTGCACCTCCTCTCGATGTGTTCGACTTCGTCGAACGGTCGCTGCGCTCCCACCCCCGGATAAACCCCTCCACTCAGCCTGCCGAAGGGGCCGGTACGGCAAGATCAAGAGCTGCAGCCGAGCTAACGCTCATCCTGTTGAGTGGTGAGAAGCGGATGCGGTCTGCTGTTGATTTCTGTGGGAGCTGGCTTGCCAGCGATGGCGGCCTCCCATCCCCGCAAAATCGACAGCCCATTCCCCCATCTCCCTCCATTTCACTGGCGCTTGCAGGGTGGTCGGCTATAAAGAATGAGTGGTCAGGTCTTCTGTTGCGCGCGGTTGTTGTGTGCGGCGACGGAAGTGGCTCTTCCATTTATCGCGGGTCGTCCTATGAATCATCTTGGGAAACGCGTGTATCTCCCGTTGTCGCTGGCTTTTTCTGTCGTGCTGCTCAGCGGTTGCGCCAGTCCTCCGCCACCGCCTCCTGCTGCGCCTCCACCACCGCCGGTGCGTACCTGTCAGACTCTGGAAGACACCCAGGTGGCGGGCGATATGTATGTGGACGGACAGGTCACTCGGCATATCACCACCACTCGCTGTGTGACGCAGTAGCGGGGCGGTGGTGCACTTCGGCTGGCAGTTGTCCAAAGTGCTCGATGCCTGATCCAGAATCAGCTGGCCTTGTGGCTAAGGGATTTATCCCCTCGCCACAGGTCAGTCTCGGGTCAGTGAAAGGCGATCAGGACAGGAACCCACCGTCCACATTCAGCGAAACCCCGGTGGTGTAGCTCGACGCGTCGCTCGCCAGATACAACACGGCGCCGGCCATTTCACTCGGATCGGCCACGCGCTTGAGCGGGATCTGGGTCAGCGCCTGCTTGAGGATCGCGTCGTTTTTCACCAGCGCCGAAGCGAACTTGGTGTCGGTCAGACCCGGCAGCAGAGCGTTGCAGCGGATGCCGAATTGCGCGCATTCCTTGGCGAAGACCTTGGTCATGTTGATCACGGCAGCTTTGGTCACCGAATAGATGCCTTGGAACACGCCCGGTGAAATGCCGTTGATCGACGCCACGTTGATGATGCTGCCCCCGCCGTTTTCGCGCATCAGCTTGCCGGCTTCCACCGACATGAAGAAGTAGCCGCGGATGTTCACGTCGACGGTCTTCTGGAACGCGCCGAGGTCGGTGTCCAGCACGTTGCAGAACTGTGGGTTGGTCGCGGCGTTGTTGACCAGGATATCGAGCCGGCCGAACTGTTCCTTGATCCCGGCGAACACCTGGCTGATCTGTTCCATTTCACCGATGTGGCAGGCCACGGCGGTGGCTTTGCCGCCGGCGGCGATGATGGCGTCGGCTACGTGCTGGCAGCCTTCGAGCTTGCGGCTCGAAACGATGACGTGGGCGCCTTGCTGGGCCAGCAGTTTGGCGATGGCTTCACCGATGCCACGGCTGGCGCCGGAGACGAAGGCGATTTTGCCGTCGAGGTCGAACAACTGAGTCTTGGACATAGGGGTTCCTTGGTATGGGCCGTCAGAGGCTCGATTTCGCAATGACCTGCAGGCTCATGTGCTCCAGCAGTTTGTTCATGTGAATGAACTGCGCGAAGCGTTTGTCCTGGGTCTGGCCGTGGTAGAAGCGGTAGTAGATCTGCTGCACGATGCCGGCCAGGCGGAATAGGCCGTAGGTGTAGTAGAAGTCGAAGTTGTCGATCTGGATGCCCGAGCGTTCGGCGTAGTAGTCGACGAACTCGCGGCGGGTCAGCATGCCCGGGGCGTGGCTTGGCTGGCGGCGCATCAGTTGCACCGGTGCCGGGTCGCCGGCTTCGATCCAGTAGGCGAGGGTGTTGCCCAGGTCCATCAGTGGATCACCGAGGGTGGTCAGTTCCCAGTCGAGCACACCGATGATCTGCATCGGGTTGTCCGGGTCGAGGATCACGTTATCGAAGCGGTAGTCGTTGTGCACGATGCTTGAGGTCGGGTGATCGGCCGGCATCTTGTCGTTGAGCCAGGCTTTGACCTTTTCCCAGTGCGGCGCATCCGGGGTCAGGGCTTTTTCGTAGCGTTCGCTCCAGCCCTTGATCTGGCGGGCGACGTAGCCTTCCGGTTTGCCCAGATCGCTGAGGCCGCAGGCGTTGTAGTCGACCCGGTGCAGCTCGACGAAACGGTCGATGAAGCTCTTGCACAGCGCTTCGGTTTTCGCCGCATCGAGGCCCAGTTCCGGCGGCAGGTCGGAGCGCAGAATGATGCCCTTGACCCGTTCCATCACGTAGAAATCGGCGCCGATCACCGATTCGTCGGTGCAGTGCACGTAGGCCTTGGGGCAGTACGGGAAACCGTCGCGCAGCTGATTGAGGATGCGGAATTCGCGGCCCATGTCGTGGGCGGATTTGGCCTTGTGGCCGAACGGCGGCCGGCGCAGCACGAACTCCTGCTGCGGGTACTCCAGAAGGTAAGTCAGGTTCGACGCACCGCCGGGAAACTGGCTGATCTGCGGGGTGCCGGTCAGGCCCGGAATGTGCGCCTTGAGGTACGGATCGATCAGGCTGGCATCGAGTTCTTCGCCATCGCGGATCCGGGTGGACTGGTCAGTAAGCGCCATGCTTATCCCTTCTGCTTATTTTGGAGGCCAGACATCATTGGCTAATCTAATGGCGCGCTCGGGCGGTCACAAGCGCGGGTCGGTCTTATAGGTTAGCGTGTTGCAGGATAATCAGCGTTTCGAATAGGCACGGCAGCAGGGCACTGCCGGCTCTTTTCAATGCACGCGCTGGTTGTTGAGCCTTGGGGGCAGGGCGATCGGCGTCAGTACCGGTTGCCCGGAGAAAAACGCCACGAGGTTTTTCCCGACCAGTTCCACCGTGCCTTGGGTAGCTTCCGGTGACAGGCCGGCGACGTGGGGCGTGAGAACCACGTTGCTCAAGGTTTTCAGCGCATCCGGTACTTGCGGTTCGTGGTCGAAAACATCCAGCGCAGCCCCGGCAATCCTTCGTTGCTCAAGGGCGGTGATCAGGTCGGCGGTGGCGATGACACTGGCCCGGGCGATATTGACGATGAAACCTTTCGGGCCAAGTGCATCAAGCACTGCGCGGGTCACCAGGTGTTGGGTGCCGATCCCGCCCGGCGTGGCGACGATCAGAAAGTCCGAGGCCCGCGCCAGTTCGGTCGGGGTCGAGCAGAATGCGTAAGGCACGTCACTGCGCACCTGACGGCTGTGATAGCTGATGTCCATGTCGAAACCAAGGTTGGCGCGCTTGGCAATCGCCAGGCCCACCGCCCCCAGTCCGAGAATGCCCAGGCGTTTGTTGGCCAGCGACGGGCGCATGATTTTCGGCCATTCACCCCGGCGCACCGCCGCGTCGCAGCGCGGAATATCACGCACCAGTGCCAGCAGCATGGCCATCGCATGGTCGGCCACCGACGAGGCGTTGACCCCGGCGCCGTTGGTCACGGTGATCCCGCGATCGCTGGCGGCCTGCAGGTCGACGTGCTCGTAACCGGCGCCGATCACGGTGATGATTTTCAGGATCGGCAGCCCGGCGATCTCGTCAGCGGTGAGGCCCAGCGGGCCACGGGTCAGCACCGCGTCGATCCGGGCGCCGTGGGTGGCGATGGCTTGTGCGCGTTCGGCAGGGGTCGGCGCGAGGATCAGATGAAAACCCTGCTGCTCGAGAATCGGCAGATAGTCATTGATGGTTTCAACCAGTACCAGAACGGTTGCAGGCATCGCGCGGCTCCTGAGGGCTCGGGATATCGGATCGCTGGGAGCTTAGACTACTTTCAAAAGCTGACGGTGGAACTTGGGATAAAGCGTCAGCCCGTGGTTGACGAAGTTTGTCACTTTATCCGCAGTGCCTTTACGGTAAGGATTCTTGCGGGGTGAACCTACGCTCCACACGCCAAACATGATGATTTCAGTGTCTTCCGAAAATTTTGCCAGCCAAACGGCTTCGGTACTTCCCACACTGATGTCAAAGGTATTAACGATGTCTTCAGCGTCGGCCCGATTGTACTCGGAATGCAAGTTCAGATAGTGGTTCACCTGTTTGCTTCCATCCTTCGGAGCCTTGAGTTGCTTGACTGTGCCAGCTATCGCGAACGGATGGCATTGATTGCCGCGCCGGTGAGCCATTTTCCAGGCGTCTTCATAGCGATCAGGCTCAAAGTAAAATTCCGACCAGCGGATTTTTTTGTCGCCGAAACGCAGTATCAAGTTGTTCTTCAAAACGTCATCCGCCTCGCACCGCTCACGGAGCTTGAGGATGTCAGAAGTAGTACGCAGATAACTGTCGAGTTTGTTGCCGGAAGCCTGATACACCGAGGGGCGGCGAGTCGCCGAGTCACCTGTGGATGAAGGCGTGTGTTCGCTGCCAGCCAAAGATTTGCCGCCCAGACTGTTGTGGAGCAGCAGTAAACGTAATTCGAACTGACCTTGATCGATGGCACCGATGAAGTCTGGGTCTGACTGGTCGGCAATAATGGTTTTCAGTTGCCCCAGAGCATCGTACTTGCAGCCTGGCTTGTGTTCCGACTCAGCACCTGCGGTCAAGCCGATGTAAGCAGCCCTGTCCGAGGGCTCTTTGCCCGGGTTGTTACGCAAGCCCCTTGGCACGAAACGCACCGGCACTTTGCAGCCGCCGCCATCACATAGCAGCGCGGGGACAGTTTGGTGGTTGTCGTGTTTTTGTTGCAGGCTTTCCAAAGTGTACGGCTGATTGTAGGTATCCACCGCGCTGACCATTTTAATGCCCTTGCCCATGTAACCCCTACCGTGTGTTATTGGATCCAAGTGTGTGGTCATACTACCCAAAAATTCGGGCCGGAGGCTGCGGCCGGACATGTAAAACAACATGTCGGTGCTGGCCGCATTGGAGAGCTTCGTCAGAACGTCACGTCGGCACTGTTGATCAAGCGGGCGAAGGCTGCACCGAGGGTTGCGTTGTGGTGTTCAATGATTGCCTGCGCAGGCAGCGCGTGAGTGTCCATGCAAGTGTGGGCATCGGCCACCAGTAAGGGTTTGAAACCCAGATCGGCAGCGGCGCGGCAGGTGCTGTCGATGCAGAACTGAGTCTTCATGCCGACGAGGTAGAGTTCATCGACCTTTTTGATTTTGAGCTGCTGCGCAAGATCAGTGTTGTGAAAGGCATCAGGTCTGGATTTGTCGAACAGAAGATCAACATCAGCGTTCAGTTCAAGCGCCGGCAACAATTGCCAGAATCGACTGCCCGCAGCAGTCGGCGAGCCTTCGGGGCCGGTGTGGCGTACGGCGAAGATGGGCACGTCTTGTTGGCGCGCTTTTGCAATCAACTGCTGGATGTTGGCGAGAACGCGTTCGCCGTCGTGGGGTTTTTCCGGACCGTGGAACAGACCGACTTGCATATCGATGATCAACAGTGCTGCAGACATGTGTTTCTCCTTGAGTGACAAAAGCAGCCGCACGGACGGGAGAAACAACAAGGCCCCGTCCATTGCTGGCGGGGCCCCGGGTTTGCTGCGCTGGATTTACCTCACGCACAAACCGCACGACCCGCCGGTGGCGGTCGTGGTGGTGCGGGTAAGGTGCAGCGCGCGGAAGTTCATGGGGTCGATCATGCTGGCGGCGTCCACGGGCTGTCAACTGGCGTATTGAGCTATGCCGTTGCCGAACGACCAATTCTCCTTTTTGACTTCCACCAGATTGATGAACACGTCTTCCAGGCGAATGCCCAGTTGGGTGTTCAGGCTGTGCGCGATGGTCTGGTACAGGGCTTTTTTCTGCTCCTGCGTTCGACCTTCGTTGAGGGTGATCTGGATGATCACCAACTGCTCGCTGCGCTGGATGCCCAGGTATTGCGGGTCGAAGATGAAATGCTCGCCGTCGTGCTCGTTGAGGATCTGGAAGTTGTCGTGCTCCGGCACGTTGATGGTGTTGCGCATGGCCGCGTAGATCTGCTCGCCGATGCGTTTGGCGAAGCCGGGATCGGCGTGTTTTCTGATGTCGACGCGGACGAGTGGCATTGGGCGGCTCCGTGGGGGCAGGGGACTCCACTCACGCTAGAACATGTCGGGCAAATTGAAAGTTTGGGTGATGAGCTTGCTGCTGTTTTTGTATGAGGCTACCTACGATTTTTGCGGATTTTGCCTACGAATTTGGCAGCTGCGTCTGCTATCGCAATGGTGATGAACGCGAAATCATGTGGGCACAAAGCAGCTCGGGCAGGGACTGCCAACAGCCAAGGAAGGCAAATGCTTCAAAACAATCGAGAACACCTGGAACTCGAAAGGTTAATGAGTGAAATACGGAAACTTGCAGCCGAGAGGAAAAAGCTTATGGCGGAAGAAAAGAAGTTGAGGTGGGAGACGTATTTTTACCCGCTCGCGGTAGTCACAGGCGGGGTGACCGCAACAGCAGCCGTAGTAGGACTTTCACTTAAGTTTTGAGTGCTTGCGTTAGTACCCTTCAGACTCTGTCTCTAAAAAAGGAATCACCATGAACACATTTGACCGTCAGGCCATGATTGAACGAGCAGATCGAGAATACGATGAGGACGTTGAAAAAATGCGCATCAGACACAAGGGCGATATGTACCCAATCTGGGGAATGCTGGCGTTCGGTCTGTTTTGCATGTCACTCGGATTTCTCCTGGCTCGATCGATCTGATCAGTCTTGCCGCTCGCTTTGGCATTGAAACGTGCCGAAAAACGACATCACGCATGCCTGTAGCCGACAGCTATTTTCCAGAAAACGACAACCCGCTGATCTGCTCCGCACAACCATTCCTCAGCTAAGTCTTTGCTTCTGCTCATTTATCGCGGAGAATCGCGCCCCTGTTTCGGCCGGAGCATGTCTGTCGGTTTTTTCCGACGCGTCCTGACCGAGTGGCAAGTGACCGGAATGCGGAGATCCGACCGGATGAATGATCAGGCCAATAGCGTCGACGAACGCTATGAAGCGGCAGCACCAGCTGAACTGTCGAGCTGGAATCGCCATGACACCACGTGGATGTTGGGACTGTTCGGGACGGCCATTGGCGCCGGTACCCTGTTTTTGCCAATCAACGCCGGTCTGGGTGGCTTCTGGCCGCTGGTGATCCTCGCGCTGCTGGCCTTCCCGATGACGTTCTTCGCTCACCGCGGCCTGACCCGCTTCGTGCTCTCCGGGCGTGAAGGCGCCGACATCACCGATGTGGTCGAGCAGCATTTCGGCATCAAGGCCGGTGCGCTGATCACCCTGCTGTACTTCTTCGCCATCTTCCCGATCTTGCTGATCTACAGCGTCGGCCTGACCAACACGGTCGCCAGCTTCCTCGAACACCAATTGCACATCACGCCGCCACCGCGCGCGCTGCTGTCGTTCGTGCTGATCCTCGGTCTGCTGGCCGTGGTGCGTTGCGGCGAGCAGGCGATCGTCAAGGCGATGAGCCTGATGGTGTACCCGTTCATCGTCGCGCTGCTGTTTCTTGCGGTGTACCTGATTCCGCACTGGAACGGCGGCATCCTGACGACCGCCTCGCAAGTGCCGGCGCCATCGGCGCTGCTGCATACGTTGTGGCTGGCGATCCCGGTGATGGTGTTCTCGTTCAACCACTCGCCGATCATCTCGGCGTTCGCGGTGGACCAGAAGCGTCGTTACGGCGTCAATGCTGACCAGCGCAGCTCGCAGATTCTCTGCCGTGCCCACCTGTTGATGGTGGTGATGGTGCTGTTCTTCGTCTTCAGTTGCGTGCTGACCCTGTCGCCGGAACAACTGGCCGAAGCCAAGGCGCAGAACCTGTCGATCCTGTCGTACCTGGCCAACCACTTCAGTAACCCGACCATCGCGTTTGCGGCGCCGTTGATTGCCTTCGTGGCGATCTCCAAGTCGTTCCTCGGCCACTACATCGGTGCCAGCGAAGGCCTCAAGGGCCTGATCGTCAAGAGCGGCAAGCGTCCGGGCGCCAAGGCCCTGGATCGCATCGTGGCGGCGTTCATGCTGGTGGTGTGCTGGATCGTTGCGACCCTCAACCCAAGCATCCTGGGCATGATCGAGACCATTGGTGGTCCGGTCATCGCCGCGATTCTGTTCCTGATGCCGATGTACGCGATCCGCAAGGTGCCGGCGATGGCGCGCTATCGTGGTCAGGCGTCGAACGTGTTTGTCACCGCCGTAGGTCTGGTGGCGATTTCGGCGTTGATTTATTCGCTGACGGCGTAAGCCCAAGCGCCAGATACTCAGCTACAGTGGCCGCTGTGCGTGATGCGCACAGCGGCTTTTTTTCGTCTGGAGACAGTGGATTGTCGAGCGCGCCCCAACCTGTGGAACAACCCAGTCGCTGGCAGGACATCCTTGCCGGCCTGTCGATTGCCGGCCTGTTGTTGCCTGAAGCGGTCGCCTATTCGACCATCGCCGCGCTGGCGCCCCAGGCCGGGGTGATTGCGCTGTTTGCCGGGTTGCTCTGTTACGGGCTGTTTGGCACCAGCCGTTTTGCCATTGTTTCCGCCACGTCGTCCTCGGCGGCGGTGCTGGCGGCGGCCACGGCGACCATGGCCAATGGCGACCCGCAATTGCGCGCAACGCTGGCGGTCGGGCTGGTACTGGTCAGCGGCGGGCTGTTCTTGCTGGCGGGGATCTTTCGTTTCGGCAGCGTCACCGCGTTTATCGCCAAACCGGTATTGCGCGGTTTCGCCTTCGGGCTGGCGGCCACCATCATTCTCAAGCAGGTGGCCAGTGTGGTCGGCGTGCAACTGAGCGACGCCAATCTGGTGCGTTTCGCCCCGCAATTGCTCGAACAACTGCCGCACTGGAACTGGCCGGCCGCCGCGGTTGCAGCGGTCGCGCTGGTGCTGTTGGGTGTGTTTTCACGTTTCCCACGGGTGCCCGGCGGTTTGCTGGTCGTCGTCATTGGCATCGTGGCCGGGCAATGGCTGAACCTGCCGGCGCACGGTGTGAAGCTGATTGGCTTGATCGACCTCAGCCTGGAGGTGCCGAACCTGCCGGTGCTGCCGTTCGCTGACTGGTTGCGGCTGGGGGAGGTGGGGTTTGCGCTGGTGATGATTCTGTATGCCGAGTCGTATGGTTCGATCAGTGCGTACGCGCTCAAGCACGGCGACCGCGTGACCTCCAACCGCGATCTGCTGGCGCTCGGTGCCTCCAATCTGTTGTCCGGGCTGTTTCATGGCATGCCGGCGGGCGCGGGGTATTCGGCGACGTCGGCGAACGAGGCCGCCGGGGGGACTTCCCGTTGGGCCGGCGGTGTCGCTGCGCTGGTGGTGCTGGTGATCGTGCTGACGGTGTTGCCGTGGATTGCCCTGACACCGGAGCCGATTCTGGCGGCCATCGTCATGCATGCGCTGGGTCGTGGCTTGAGTCTGCAGCCGCTGGGGCGCTATTTCATCTGGCGCCGGGATCGGGTGCTGGTGTTGTGCGCGGTGGGTGCGGTGCTGGTGCTGGGCATTCTCGACGGGTTGCTGGTGTCGGTGGCCATCAGCGTGTTGCTGATGCTCAAGCAGATGTCGGCAGCGGATATTCAGGTACTCGGGCGGATCGACGGTGGGCACGATTTTGTCGACCTGCAGCGTCATCCGACGGCGACAACTGAACCCGGAGTGCTGATTGTGCGGCCCAGCGAAGCATTGTTCTTTGCCAATGTGGAGCAGATTCTCGGAGCGGCGCTGCACTTGATTCGGCATTCGGATGCGCCAGTGCACACGGTGATCCTCAGTCTGGAGGAAACCCCGGACCTGGACGGCACCAGCATCGAGGCGATGCAGGAGTTCTTTCTGCGGGTGCATCAGGAGGGCAAGCGGCTGATTCTGGCGCGGCTCAAGCATGAGGCGCTGGCGGTGCTGGAGGCGTTGCCTGAAGTAACGAGCAACCGTGTGATTCTCAGTGGACTCAGCGTTGACGGGGCGGTCCAGCAAGCCCTCAAACTCAACACTTAACCCCCTGTAGGAGTGAGCCTGCTCGCGATAGCGGTGTGTCAGTCAATACAAATGTATCTGACACACCGCTATCGCGAGCAGGCTCACTCCTACAGGGGACGGTATTCCAGGGCATAAAAAAACGCCGCTCATCTCACGATGGGCGGCGTTTTTCATTGCGTTGCAGCGTTAGGCTTGAACGACCGGGATGTTGGCGTTCGCAGCCGCTTCACGGAACTCGGCAATCTGGTCGAAGGACAGGTAGCGGTAGATATCGGCCGCCATGCTGTCGATCTTGCCAGCGTATTCCATGTACTCCTCGACGGTCGGCAGGCGACCCAGGATCGAAGCCACGGACGCCAGCTCGGCCGAAGCCAGGTAGACGTTCGCGCCGTCGCCCAGACGGTTCGGGAAGTTACGAGTGGAGGTCGAGACCACGGTGCTGTTCGGCTCAACGCGTGCCTGGTTACCCATGCACAGCGAGCAGCCTGGCATTTCCATGCGTGCGCCGGCCTTGCCGTAAATGCCGTAGTAGCCTTCTTCGGTCAGTTGGTGAGCGTCCATCTTGGTCGGCGGCGACAGCCACAGACGGGTTGGCAGCTGACCCTTGACCTGATCCAGCAGTTTACCGGCAGCGCGGAAGTGACCGATGTTGGTCATGCACGAACCGATGAACACTTCGTCGATCTTCTCGCCAGCAACGCTGGACAGCAGACGGGCGTCGTCCGGGTCGTTCGGCGCGCACAGTACAGGCTCGCTGATGTCGGCCAGATCGATTTCGATGACTTCGGCGTATTCGGCGTCGGCATCGGCTTCCATCAGCTGAGGGTTGGCGATCCAGGCTTCCATCGCTTGAGCACGACGTTCCAGGGTACGCGCATCGCCGTAGCCTTCGCCGATCATCCAGCGCAGCAGGGTGATGTTGGACTGCAGGTACTCGGTGATCGACTCTTTCGACAGCTTGATGGTGCAACCGGCAGCCGAACGTTCGGCCGAGGCGTCGGACAGTTCGAACGCCTGTTCCAGAGTCAGACCTTCCAAGCCTTCGATTTCCAGGATGCGGCCGGAGAAGGCGTTTTTCTTGCCTTTCTTCTCGACGGTCAGCAGACCGTTCTGGATGGCGAAGTAAGGGATGGCATGAACCAGGTCACGCAGGGTGATGCCAGGTTTCATTTTGCCTTTGAAGCGCACCAGGATCGATTCCGGCATGTCCAGCGGCATGACGCCAGTAGCTGCGGCGAACGCGACCAGACCGGAACCGGCCGGGAACGAGATGCCCATCGGGAAACGGGTGTGCGAGTCACCACCGGTACCCACGGTGTCCGGCAGCAGCATGCGGTTCAGCCACGAGTGGATGATGCCGTCGCCCGGACGCAGGGAAACGCCGCCGCGGGTCATGATGAAGTCAGGCAGGGTGTGGTGGGTGGTCACGTCGATCGGCTTCGGATACGCCGCGGTGTGGCAGAAGGACTGCATCACCAGGTCAGCGGAGAAGCCCAGGCACGCCAGGTCTTTCAGTTCGTCACGGGTCATTGGACCGGTGGTGTCCTGAGAACCTACGGTGGTCATCTTCGGTTCGCAGTAGGTGCCAGGACGCACGCCTTGGCCTTCTGCCAGACCGCAAGCCTTGCCGACCATTTTCTGCGCCAGGGTGAAGCCCTTGGTGCTTTCAGCCGGTGCTTCAGGCTTCTTGAACAGGTCGAACGCAGGCAGACCCAGTTCGGCGCGAGCCTTCTCGGTCAGGCCACGGCCGATGATCAACGGAATACGACCGCCGGCACGGACTTCGTCCAGCAGCACTGGGGTCTTCATTTCGAAGGTGGTGATGACTTCGTCGGTACCGTGCTTGCAGACTTTGCCAGCGTGCGGGTACAGGTCGATCACGTCGCCCATGTTCATGTTCGACACGTCGAACTCGATTGGCAGTGCGCCGGCATCTTCCATGGTGTTGTAGAAGATCGGAGCGATTTTGCTGCCGAAGCAGAAACCGCCAGCGCGCTTGTTCGGCACGTAAGGGATGTCGTCGCCGAAGAACCACAGGACCGAGTTGGTCGCCGATTTACGCGAGGAACCGGTACCGACCACGTCACCGACGTAGGCGATCGGGAAGCCTTGGCCGCGCATGTCTTCAATCTGCTTCATCGGGCCGGTCTTGCCTTGCTCGTCCGGAACGATGCCGTCACGGGCCATTTTCAGCATGGCCAGGGCGTGCAGCGGGATGTCAGGACGCGACCAGGCGTCTGGTGCAGGCGACAGGTCGTCGGTGTTGGTTTCGCCGGTGACCTTGAATACGCGCAGGCTGATCTTGTCGGCCAGGACAGGGCGCTTCTTGAACCACTCGCCGTCAGCCCAGGATTGCAGCACGGCCTTGGCGTGAACGTTGCCGTTCTTGGCTTTTTCAGCCACGTCGTGGAAGGCATCGAACATCAGCAGGGTGTGCTTGAGTTCTTCGGCAGCCACTGGCGCCAGCTCGGCGTTGTCCAGCAGTTCGACCAGGGTCACGATGTTGTAGCCGCCCTGCATGGTGCCGAGCAGTTCTACAGCGCGCTTCTTGTCCAGCAGAGGGGAGGTCACTTCGCCTTTGGCCAGGGCCGACAGGAAACCGGCTTTGACGTAAGCGGCTTCGTCCACTCCTGGTGGTACGCGATTGGTGATCAGGTCAACGAGGAAAGCTTCTTCGCCAGCCGGAGGATTCTTCAGCAGCTCGACCAGGCCTGCAGTTTGTTCGGCGTTAAGCGGCTGGGGAACGATACCCAGGGCTGCACGCTCTTCGATATGTTTGCGGTAGGCTTCAAGCACAGTTATTACCCTCATCAGTGGTCCCAAATGGGTGTCCGGGACGCTCATCCCGAAATTGCCGTACTCATGCACCTCACGACGTTGTGGGTCGTCTGGCCAGAATTACCGGCAATTCCTTACAGAAGCTGCTTTCAAAGTTTTACGCCTGCAGAACGGGGAGCTGATGAGGGTTGGCGTTGGGCTTTTCCCCGCTGGAAAAACCCTTCGCCAACACCGCTCTGAAGGAACGACTGTGCTCGTGACGCTTTGAAAACAGCTTCTAACGGACATTGGCGCCTTAAAAGGCTGGCTGATTCTACGGCAAAAAAAATTTAAAGGTAAGTCGGACTCTATTGGACTTTGGTGGCGTTGCGCGGCTGTGGCTCAAACCGCGATCCAGCGCTTGCCCCTGACGTTTGAGGGGTGATCAATGCCTGACAAAGGGCTAACATGCGGGCCTGTTCCGCGTTTCAGTGTTTTGCCAATTTATGCCCAATCAGACCATCAAGACCCCCTGCGTCGGCCTCTGCTCCACTGTTTACGGAGATCTGGTGTGCCGTGGCTGCAAGCGTTTCCACCACGAAGTGATCCACTGGAACGGTTACGGCGAGGAAGAAAAGCGTGCGGTGTGGTTGCGTCTTGAACAATTGCTGTCACAAGTGATGGCGAGCAAGGTCGAGATCTTCGATCCGGCGCGTCTGCGCGAGCAACTGGAACAGCGCAAGATCCGCTTTGTGCCGCATCAGTCGGAATATTGCTGGGCTTATCAGTTAATCGCTCGCGGTGCGCGGGTGATCATTAATCTGGAAGCCTACGGGATGGTGCTGTTGCCGGAGTTCCGCGACTGGAACCTGCCGGAACTGCGCGATGCCATTGATCGGGAATTCTTCCTGCTGTCGGAAGCGCATTACCAGCGCTATATCGCGCCGGGCTTCCTCAAAGACGCCTTCGGCGCCTAGCAGCTTCGCGAGCAGGCTCGCTCCCACATTTGAAATACATCTGCCTGCAGGATTGCATTTCCCTGTGGGAGCTAGCCTGCTCGCGAAGGGGCCATCAAATACAACGCAATCTTCAGTGCTTCACCGCCAACTCCACCAGATGATCCTCAACCTCCTGCGGCTTGAGCACCAGCACATCGCTTTCCAGCGCATCCAGCACAACTTCGGCGGTATTGCCGATCAACGCGCCTGACAAGCCGCTGCGCGCCACGGTGCCGATCACGGTCACCGCCGCCTTCAGCTTGTGCGCCATGAACGGAATCAGCACATCCGCCGGGCCTTCCTCGATGTGCAGGCGTTCGTCATCCACATCGAATTCGGCCTGAAACGCTTTGCACTGCTCGCGATACCTCGCCTCGATGGTGGATGTGAGCTGGAACACCGGATCCGCCGAGGACAGCATCGGCGACGGATGCGCACTGATCACATGCAGATGCCCCTTGGCCAGGCTGGCGATGTCGTAGCCGTGATCGATGATCGTCGTGTGCAAGTGCCGGTGCTCGCCATCGGCATTGCCCACATCGACCGCCGCCAGAATCACTCGGTCCTTCCACGGGGTAGAGGTTTTCACCAGCAGCACCGGGGTCGGGCAGTGACGCAGCAGTTTCCAGTCGGCCGGGGTCAGCAGGGCTTTTTTCAGCGCGCTGTCGGGGAAGTGCTGCTTGATCACCAGCCCGCAACCTTCGGCCTGCTGCACGTCGGTGATGGTTTCGTGCAGGCTCTCGTTCCAGGCCTGCTCGGTGGTCACGCTGTAGCCATCCGCCAACAGCGCAGCTTTGAGTACGCCGAGCATGCCGGCGTGGTCGTGCTTGCGGTCACACACCAACAGGTGCAGATGAGCCTGGGTCACGCCAGCGATCAACTTGGCGCGCTTGAGCGCCAGGCTTTCCGAATGTTCCGGTTCGATGACCACCAGAATGCTGCGAATGGCTTGCATGAGCGGAGTCTCCAGCAAAGAAAAGGCACGGCGTTGCACAACTATAGTTGCTGCTCATGCGCCTGCGACTTGATGCATATCAACGCCTGCGACTGGTGGTCTGCGGGCAGGCCGGTATAATCGGCGCCCTTCGCGCCAATACCTTTACCGTGAGCCCCATGATCCTGCCCGAAATCCACGAATTCCTTGGCTGCCGCACGCCCGACGCCTGGGTCCAGGCCGCACTGGCCAATCAGGAAACCCTGCTGATCGACCACAAGAACTGCGAGTTCAAGGCCGCCAGCACCGCGCTGAGCCTGATTGCCAAGTACCATTCCCACGTCGACCTGATCAACATGATGTCGCGTCTGGCCCGGGAAGAGCTGGTGCACCACGAACAAGTCATGCGCATCATGAAACGCCGCAAGATCGAACTGCGCCAGCTGCACGCCGGGCGCTACGCCTCGGGCCTGCGCAAAGTGGTGCGCAGCCACGAACCGGTGAAACTGGTCGATACGCTGGTGGTCGGCGCGTTCATCGAAGCGCGCAGTTGCGAGCGTTTCGAAGCGCTGGTGCCGCATCTGGACGAAGAACTCGGCAAGTTCTATTTCGGCCTGCTGAAAAGCGAGGCGCGGCATTTCCAGGGTTATCTGAAACTGGCTTACCAGTACGGCGACGCGAAGGATATCGCCCAGGTGATCGACAAGGTGCGTGCTGCCGAGCAGGACCTGATCGAGTCGCCGGACGAGGAGTTCCGCTTCCACAGTGGCGTGCCGGCTGCCGCATAACCTGAGGCAGCGCCTGCATGGAAAACTGTTAAAAACTCTTAAGAGTATGAAACATCTACAAAAACCGGCCCCCGCGGCCGGTTTTTGCTGCCCGCAACAACGCCTCGCCAGCGATTGCCGCCATAATGAGGACCACTTCACACATGGGTTGGCAGACGGTCGTTATGGATAACCTGGGTTTTGGCAAAGTCCTGCTGGTTGAAGACGATGAGCGTCTGGCCACGCTGATTGCGCACTTTCTCGAACAGCATGGCTATGAGGTGCGCGCGGTGCATCGCGGTGATCTGGCGGTGGCCGCGTTTCTCGAGTTCCAGCCCAAAGTGGTGGTGCTCGACCTGATGCTGCCGGGGCAGAGCGGCCTGCACGTGTGCCGGGAAATCCGCAGCGTGTCGGACACACCGATCGTTATCCTCACCGCCAAGGAAGACGACCTTGACCACATTCTCGGCCTGGAGTCCGGCGCCGATGACTACGTGATCAAACCGATCAAGCCGCCGGTGCTGCTGGCGCGGCTGCGTGCCTTGCAGCGTCGGCAGATGCCGGAGTCCGGCGTGGTCAGTGCGCTGGAGTTCGGCCGGTTGAGCATCGATCGCAGCTGCCGCGAAGTGCGCCTGGCCGGCGAAATCATCGAAATGACCACCATGGAATTCGAGCTGCTGTGGCTGCTGGCCAGCGCCGCTGGCAAGACCTTGTCGCGCGATGACATTCTCAACCGCATGCGCGGCATCGCCTTCGACGGGCTCAATCGCAGCGTCGACGTGTACATCAGCAAGTTGCGCAACAAACTCAAGGACAACCCCCGCGAACCGGTCTGCATCAAGACCGTGTGGGGCAAGGGTTATCTGTTCAATCCGTTCGCGTGGGAGCTGTAGATGCTGCGGTTATTCTTCGGGCTGTTTTTGGTGATGACGGTGGGCCTGGTATTGGCCCTGCAAACCGTCGAGCACACCTTCAACGCGTTGCTCGACAATCAGATGCAAGCCTACAACCGCGAGGCGGTGCGAGGGCAGGCGTGGTCACTGGTCGAGCACATGCGCGATCAGCAGGGGGCGGCGCGCGAGCAGCAACTGGAAGCGCTGCGCCCGCACTACGGCTTGTCGCTGAAGCTGATCGAGGCCGACCAGCTGGCGCTCAGTGCCGAGGAAAAGCAAGAGCTGGCGCAGAACCTGCTGGTGATCCGCGACAACTACACCCAGTTCATCAGCAACATCGACGGTGGCTCGCAGTTGCTCAGCATCAAGCTGCCACCGGAACCGAGCCTGATGCCGTTTTACATCGCGGTGGCTTACGCGATGCTCGCGGTGCTGATCGGCATCGTGCTGTTCTTCTGGGTGCGCCCGCACTGGCGCGATCTGGAAAAACTGCGTCTGGCCGCCGAGCGTTTTGGTGACAACGACCTGTCGGTGCGCATTCAACTGTCCAAGCGTTCGAACATTCGTGATCTGGCTGAACACTTCAACCTGATGGCGGCGCGCATCGAGAGCCTGATCGCCAATCAGCGCGAGCTGACCAACGCGGTGTCCCACGAGTTGCGCACGCCGATTGCGCGGCTGTCGTTTGAACTTGATCAGCTCAAACAATTGCCGGACGCCAGTCAGAACCGCGAATTGATCGCCGACATGTACGCCGACCTTGGCGAGCTGGAAGAAATGGTCTCAGAACTGCTGACCTACGCCAGCCTCGAACGCGGCGCAACGGTGATCAAGCGCGAAAACATTCAGGCCGCCAACTGGCTCGACAGCGTGGTCGGCAGTGTGGCGTTGGAGGCGGAAGCGGCGGGGGTGCAGTTGCTGATCGGTGATTGCCGGCTCGACACCGTGCGCATCGAGCCGCGTTTCATGGCGCGGGCGGTGATCAATCTGCTGCGCAATGCCATTCGTTATGCCGAACAACGGGTCGAAGTGACCCTGGTGCGCAGCGGCGATTATTACGAGGTGCGGGTCAACGATGACGGCCCCGGTGTGCCGGTGGAAGGTCGGGAGAAAATCTTCGAGCCGTTCTCGCGGCTGGATGCCAGCCGGGATCGTCGCACCGGTGGGTTTGGCCTCGGGTTGGCGCTGGTGCGGCGGGTGTCGCAGTCCCATGGCGGGCAGGTCGAGGTCGGGGAGTCGGTTTGGGGTGGGGCGTCGTTTCGCATGACCTGGGCGCATCTGGACTAATCCGCGTTGCCAGTCCCGGCCCTATCGCTGGCAAGCCAGCTCCCACACGTTCCCGGGCGTACACAAAATCTGTGGGAGCTGGCTTGCCAACGATGAACGATAACGCGGTGCCACTGGACTGCTGCTCAAGGCCCGGTCAGCATGTCCTAAAAAAAGGCACCCCAACCCATGCGAAGACTCCCCTCACTGGCCGCCCTGCGAACCTTCGAATGCGCCGCCCGCCATGCGCATTTCGGCCGGGCCGCCGCCGAGCTGTGTGTCACCGACAGCGCGGTCAGCCACCAGATCCGGCAGCTTGAAGAACAACTCGGTGTCGCGCTGTTCATCCGCGAAGGCCGGCAGATCCGTCCGACCATCGCCGCCGGACGCCTGATGCAGAGCCTGCAGCAGGCCTTCGAACTGATCGGCGAAGCCTGTGATGAGTTGCGCGATCCGTCGTCGCTGGCGGTGTTGCGCCTGGCGGTCACCGCAGAACTGGCGCAAAAGTGGCTGATGAACCGCCTCACCGATTTCTATGCGCGCTATCCGCACATCACCCTGCATCTCTACGAACAACCGATCGACGCCAGCGCACCGGGTGAAGACATTGACCTGGCGATCACCTATGGCACTGGCCCGGTGGACAGCAGTGCCTACTTCGTGCGGCCGTTGCCAGCGCTGCAATTCTTCCCGGTGTGCAGCCCCGGGCTGTTCAACCAGGGCAACCTGAAGACGCCCAAAGACCTGGCGCGTCATTGCCTGCTGCACGACGATCAGGACGGCAAGACCTGGACCGCGTGGCTGACCGGCCACGCCGGTGACCTGCGCCCGCAGCGCCAGTTGTATTTCGCCCATGCCGGGTTGGCGCTGGAAGCGGCGGCGCAAGGGCAGGGCGTGGCCATGGGGGACAACCTGACGGCGCAAGAGGATTTGCTCAGCGGGCGGCTGGTGCGGCCATTCACCTCGAGCATGACCGCGCTCGGCCAGTACGCGCTGGTCTGTGAACGGCTGCGCCTGGAGCGGCCGGCGGTGGCGCAGATGCTCGAATGGTTCAACGATCAACTGGCCGATTGATGAATTGAATTCAACGGTTCCGAAATAATCATCGTTGGCGGGCCGACCGTCCGCGACCGTAGCCTGTGGTCATTCCCAACCCCAAGACGAGGTTTGACCATGGCACGTTTGCTCGACTCCACCCCCAAACACGACGGCTTCCGTCTGCCCGGCGAATTCGAACGCAAGTCCGGCTGCTGGCTCGGCTGGCCGGAGCGCACCGACGTCTGGCGCAACGGTGCCAAGCCGGCGCAGAAAGTCTGGGTGCAGATCGTCACCGCCATCTCGCACAGCGAACCGGTCACCGTCTGCGCCTCCGCCGCGCAGTTCGCCACGGCGCGCCGGCAGTTGCCGCCGCAAGTACGTGTGGTGGAAATGACCTGCAACGACACCTGGTTCCGCGACAGTGGCCCGTGCTTTGTGGTGAACGATGAAAGCGGCGAAGTGCGCGGCGTCGACTTCGAGTTCAATGCCTACGGCGGCCTCGACGGTGGCCTCTATTACCCGTGGGACAAGGACGACCAGATCGCCAGCAAGATCCTCGAAATCGAACGCTTCGACCGCTACCGCGCGCCGCTGATTGCCGAACTCGGCGGCATCCAGAGCGACGGTCAGGGCAGCATCCTCACCACCGAACAATGCCTGCTCAACCGCAATCGCAACCAGCACCTGGGCAAGGACGAAGTCACCCGGCGCCTGACTGATTATCTGGGCGCCGAACAGGTGATCTGGCTGCCCCGGGGCTGCAAGTTCGACGAAACCGACGGCCATGTCGACGACCTCGCGTGCTTCGTGCGCCCCGGCGAAGTGGTGCTGCAGTGGACCGACAACCGCGATGACCCGCAATGGGAAATCTATCAGGAGGCCTACGACATCCTGCGCAGCACCCGCGACAGCCGTGGTCGCGAGTTGATCGTGCACAAGCTGCCGCAGCCGGAGGTGCTGGAGTGGACCGCCGAAGAAGCCGAAGGCCTCGATCAGCAGGACAGCACTCATACCCGTCAGGCCGGGACCAAAATCTGCGCGTCGTACATCAACTACTACGCTGGCAACAGCTCGATCGTGGTGCCGCTGTTTGGTGATCGCAACGACCAGGTGGCCCTGGCGACCCTCGCCGAACTGTTCCCGCAGCACAAGATCGTCGGCATCGAAAACTCCCGGGAAATCCTCCTTGGTGGCGGCAACGTCGCGTGCATCACCATGCCGCAATACGCCGGAAAGGGGGTGTAATGATGGGCCTGCACAAACTGACTCAAGCGTTATTGCTGGTGCTTGCACCCCTGTGTGTGCAGGCCGCCGACACCGCCAGGCCGGTGGTCAATCTGTATATCTGGGGCGAGTACCTGGCCCCGGACACGCTGAAGAATTTCGAAGCGAAAACCGGTATTCACGTGGTCGCCGATCACTTCGATTCGCTGGAAACCGTGGAGACCAAACTGCTCACCGGTCGCAGCGGCTATGACTTGGTGCTGACCGCCGGCCAGCATCTGTCGCGAGCGATTGAAAGCGGCGCGATCCAGCCGCTGGACAAGGCCCAAGTGCCGCACTTCGCCGGGGTCGGCGAGGAGTTTCGCCAGCACATGGCGGTGTTCGATCCGGGCAACCGTTACGCCGGGATCTACGCCTGGGGCACCACCGGCGTGGGTTATCAGGAGCAGGCGATCAAACAGCGTCTGGCGAATCCGCCGACGGACAGCTGGGCGATGCTGTTCGACCCGGCAGTGGTATCGAAATTTGCCGATTGCGGGGTGAGCCTGCTCAACGACCCGAACGAAGTGTTCGCGGCGGTCATGAAATACATGGGCCTGGACATCAACCGGCAGAACCTCGACGACCTGAAACTCGCCGAGCAGCAACTGGCGAAGATCCGCCCGTACATTCGCTACTTCGACAACGACCTGAACATCAGCGATCTGGCCAATGGCAACACCTGCGTGGCGATGTCGTGGAACGGTAACGTGGCGATTGCGGCGGGGCAGGCGCAGGCGGCGAACAAGCCGTTCAAGCTCAGTTACCGCATCCCGAAAGAAGGTACGCTGATCTGGTTTGATGCGATGGTCATTCCCAAGGATGCACCGCATCCGCAGGCCGGGCTGGCCTTGATGGATTACCTGATGACCCCCGAGGTGATCGCGCCGATCACCGACACCATCCATTACGCCAATGCGATCACGGCGGCAGACGGGTTGGTGGATGCGTCGATCCGCAATGATCCGGGGACGTACCCGTCCGAGGCGGTGCGGGCTTCGCTGTACAGCAAGAATGACAATGGCAAGGCGTTCAACCGGGCGTTGATTCGGGCGTTCAGCAAGTTGAAGTCAGGCCTGTGATTTGAGAACACCTTCCCCCGTAGGAGCTGCCGCAGGCTGCGATCTTTTGAAAGCAAGATCAAAAGATCGCAGCCTGCGGCAGCTCCTACAGGGGGATCAGCGGTTTGGGTACGCGCCACAGATACCACGCCGCCACCGTTCGATACGGGCTCCACGCCAAGCCGATCTCGATCATCTGCTTGCGCGTCGGCTGCTGCGCCAGCCCCTTCAATCGCCGATAGCCCTCGCGTACGCCAAAGTCGTCCGCCGGCAAGATATCCATGCGCTCCAGGCTGTAAATCAGCAGCATCTCCACGGTCCAGCGGCCCACCCCGCGCAGGCTGACCAGGCGCTCGATCAACGCCTCGTCGTCCATTGCCAGCGCCGTGGGGTAATCCGGCACCACGCCGTCCAGCGTCGCCTGGGCGATGCCCTGAATCGTCGCAATCTTGCCCGCCGAAAACCCGCAGCCGCGCAGTTGCTCGAAGCTGCTCGCCAGAATCTGCTCCGGCCGGGGGAAGGTCTGCCCGGGAAACAACGCCACCAGACGCCCGATAATCGCGTCCCCGGCCTTGGCATGCAGTTGCTGATAGGCGATCGCCCGCACCAGCGATTCGTACGGATCACGCGCCGGGTGCGGTTGATGCAGGCAAGGGCCGACGGCGCTGATATGGCGCTGCCAGTCGTCGTCGAGTGCGGACAGATGCGCGCTTGCCGCTTGATAGCACTCAGTCATGTTCTTTCAGCAAGCATCGCAACCCTTTGGTTGGAGAACATCGTCAAAACACCAGTTGCCGGGTGATCTGCACTGCAGCGCTTTCCAGCCGCAGCAGAAACGCCTTGCGCGGCTGTCCGCCACCATAACCGGTCAGCGAGCCATCCGCACCGATCACCCGATGGCACGGCACCACGATCGACAGCCGATTGTGCCCGTTGGCCAGGCCCACGGCGCGACTGGCGCCGGGTTTGCCCAGGCGTGCCGCGAGGGCGCCGTAAGTGGTGGTGTGGCCGTAGGGGATCTGCCGCAGTTCGGCCCATACCTGGCAGTCGAACGCGCTGCCGGGCAGGTGCAAGGCGACGCCGAATGTGCTGAGCTTGCCGGCGAAATACGCCGCCAGTTCAGTTTCGATCTGTTGCAGATGCGCGTTGTGCCCGGGGGCGATCACATAGCCATGACGGGCCTGTAATGCCTCGACCTCGCGGGTCAGCGCCGGCCGATCAAGAAACTCCAGCAACACCAGCCCACGACGTTCGGCCATGGCGATCATCGGCCCCAACGGCGTGGTCAGGCGAGTGAACAGCAGCGGTTCGGTGTTGGCCGCGCGGCCCGGAGTGATGTGAAACGACTTCTGGAACGCATCGCGAAAACCGCTGAGTGATTCGTAGCCGGAATCGAACGCAGCATGGTCGATCGAAGTGCCTTGGCGGATCCCGCCCAGCGCGATGCCGAGCCGGCGGGTGCGCAGCCAGGCGTGGAAGGTCATGCCGAAATGCTGTTTGAACCAGCGCCGCAGCTTCAGCGGTTCGATGCCCTCGGCCAGCAACTGGGCGTCGCTCCAGCGCATTTCAGGATCGGCGTCGACGGCGCTGAGCAGACGCTGCACCCAGTCGGGGGCGATGGCCGCGGCGTCCAGCGGTTTGCAGCGCAGACAGGCGCGATAACCGGCCGACAGGCACTCATCGGCATGGGCGAAGAATTCGACGTTTTCCGGTTTTGGCTTGCGCGCCGTGCAGCTGGGACGGCAGAAGATCCCGGTGGTTTTCACAGCCGTGAAGAACACCCCCTCGTAGGCGGTGTCGCGTTCGAGCATGGCGCGAACCATTTCGGCGTGGGGCGGCAGGGGGGCGGTTTGTATGTTCATGGCCAGAGCGTAAATCCAGATTCCCGATGGCTCCACCGAAAAATCGACAGTGAATTTCCAAATGCCCTGAACTACCGTGTAGGAGCTGCCGCAGGCTGCGATCTTTTGATCTTGTTTCTTAAAATCAAAGGCAAAAGATCGCAGCCTGCGGCAGCTCCTACAGTTGAGGGATTGAGTTCATGCCACCGTTCATCATTCAGCACATCGATCACATCGTGCTGCGCGTCGCTGATTTGCAACGCAGTATCGATTTCTACGAGCGGGTCTTCGGCGCCGCAGTGGTCAAGCACAACGAGAAACTGGGGCTGGTGCACCTGCGCGCCGGCAGCTCAATGATCGATCTTGTCGACCTGCAGGGTGAGCTGGGCAAGAAGGGCGGCGGGGCGGCCGGAACCGAGCGGCGCAACGTCGATCACTTTTGCCTGCGCATCGAGCCGTTCGATGAAGCTGCGCTGGTCAACCATCTGCACTCCTGCGGCCTGAGCGTTGAAAAAGCCGCCAGACGCTTCGGCGCCGAGGGCTACGGCCTGTCGCTGTACTGCTTCGACCCGGACGGCAATCAGGTCGAACTCAAAGGCCCTTCCGAGGCTTAAGCGCGTTTCGCCATCAACAGCACCGAAGCCGCCGCCGACAGCAACCCCGCGCAGCAACGGTTGAAGATCCGCTTGCCGCGTGGCTCGGCGAACCAGCGGCGCATGTGCAGGCCCATCCACGCATAGGCGCCGATGGCGATCCATTCCAGCAGCAGGAACAGCGCGCCGAGCACGGCGAATTGCGCCGGTACCGGGCGGCTCGGATCGACGAATTGCGGCAGAAACGCGGTGAACAGCAGGATCGCTTTCGGATTGCCCGCCGCCACCAGAAACTCCTGGCGGGCCAGGGCGAAGAAACCGACGGCCGCCCCCGTCACCTGATGCTCGGCCTCGGGGTTGGCCCGCCATAGTTGCCACGCCAGGTACAGCAAGTACCCGGCGCCGATGATCTTGATGGCGTGAAACAGCCATTCAGACGTCTGCAACACCGCCGAAAGACCGGCCCCGGCCAGTGCGATCATTCCCGCGAACGCCAGAATCCGCCCGACACCGGCGGCGCAGGCACGGCGATAGCCGTAGCGGGTGGCATTGCTCACCGACAGCAGGTTGTTCGGGCCGGGCGCCATGTTCAGGGCGAAACAGGCCGGGAGAAACAGCGAAAGCGTGGCGAGGTCCATGGCGGCGCTCCAGAAACGTGAAGAATCTTTTTTATCACAGCCTTCGGGGCACGCGACCCGTACAGTCACTCGGTGCTGTCACGGTACAGCGTCGTCGTGCGTTGACGACCGCGTCGAACTTTTCCGATTCGCCGGAACTCTGAAAAGTCAGAAGGCGATGGTTTCGTCAGAAAAAACTGTGTACCAAGTCAGAAAAAGGCGATTGCCGTGTAATATTCGTCAGACGCTGCAAACACCCTGCCGGCCCCGAAGCGGCCCCACCAAGAGCGATCTACATGCAAGCAAAGGCCCGTGAAGTCTATGTGCCACCGGTGCTGCAAGATCTGCGTGCCGGCACTGCCGAACTGCACATCGCACTGGAAAAACGCCTTCCTTTTTTCACCGATCAGCTCGATACCGACGCCTTCCAACGGTTGATGCAGGCCTATTACGGGTTTTACCGACCACTGGAAACCGCGTTGCTCGAGAGCGCGCGCATCCCCACCGATTTCGATCTCACTCCGCGCCTCAAGACTCCTATCCTGCAACGCGACTTGTGCAAGCTGGGCGAGTCGGTTCGGACGCTGGAGCAGTTGCCGATCTGTCAGCATTTGCCCGTCATCGATTCCAGCGCCGCGTGCCTGGGTGTGTTGTACGTGCTCGAAGGCGCGACGCTGGGCGGGCAGATCCTGCGCCGGGAGATCGCCACGCGCCTGGGCCTGAACGCAGACAACGGTGCGGCATTCCTCGATGTCTACGGTGCCGCCACCGGCCGTCGCTGGCGCGATTTCATTGAATACCTGGGCGCTCGCCCGATGGACGTTGACGAGCGCGCGGCCGTTGTCGCCGCCGCCCAAACCACATTCAGCTGTTTCGAGCGCTGGCTCGAAAGCCGGGAGGTACTGGCATGACCCCGCAAGACCAAGAAGCCTTTGAAGAACTGCTGGCCAACTGTGCCGACGAACCGATTCGCTTTCCCGGGGCGATTCAGCCTCATGGCCTGTTGCTGACACTGAGCGAGCCTGCGCTGGAGATCATCCAGGTCAGCGCCAACGTCGAGACGCTGCTGGCCCGTCCGGCACTGGAACTGATCGGCCAGCCGCTGCACAGTCTGCTCGGCGAGGCGCACGCCGGTGCGGTGCGCGAGGCCTTGCAGCAACCGTCATTCTCCGACTCGGGGCCGCTGCATTTGCGTCTCAACGGTGCCGCGTTCGAAGGCCTGCTGCACCGGCATCAGGGCGTGTTGATTCTGGAACTGGAAATCCACGTCGAGAACTTTCAGCCGCGTAACGTCGCCGGTAACCAGACCCATCTGGGGCGGATGCTCCAGCGCCTGCAAGCGGCCACCACGCTGCAGGCGCTGTACGACATCAGCGTCAAGGAAATTCAGGCCATGACCGGTTACGACCGGGTGCTGATCTACCGCTTCGAAGAGGAGGGCCACGGTCAGGTCATCGCCGAGGCGACTGCTCCGTCGATGGAAGTGTTCAACGGCCTGTTCTTCCCGGCTTCGGACATCCCCGAGCAGGCCCGCGAGCTGTACCGTACCAACTGGCTGCGGATCATCCCCGACGCCGATTACCAGCCAGTGCCGCTGGTGCCCAAGCTGCGCCCGGATACGCAAACACCGCTGGACCTGAGTTTTGCCACGCTGCGCAGCGTCTCGCCGATTCACTGCCAGTACATGAAAAACATGGGCGTGCTGTCGTCGATGAGCATTTCGCTGCTCAAGGGTGACAAGTTGTGGGGCCTGATCAGTTGCGGCAATCGCCAGCCGCTGCACGTGCCGCATGAACTGCGCACGGCCTGTCAAACCATCGGACAAGTACTGTCGCTGCAAATCAGTGCGATGGAGGCGCTGGAAATCAGCCGCCAGCGTGAAGAAAAAGTCGAGGCGCTGGCACTGCTGAATCAGGCGATGATCGACTCGCCACAAAACGTTTTCGATGGGCTGGCGCAACATCCACAAGTGCTGATGGCGCTGGCCGGCGCCGGCGGCATCGCGATCATCGAAGACAAGCAATTGCACCGTTACGGCAATTGCCCGGAACCGGACGATATTCGCGCCCTTCACAGGTGGCTGCAGGAGGGCGGTGAGCCGGTGTTCGCCAGCCATAACCTGGCGACGGTCTACCCGCCCGCCGCGCAGTTTCAGTCAGTGGCCAGCGGTGTGCTCGCCATGAGCCTGCCCAAACCGGTGGACAACGGTGTGCTGTGGTTCCGCCCCGAGGTCAAGGAAAACATCAATTGGAGTGGCGATCCGAACAAGCCGCTGGCCATGGAAAACTCCGACGCCGGCCTGCGCTTGCGCCCGCGCACTTCGTTTGAAATCTGGAAAGTCGAGATGGCCGGGATCTCCACCAAGTGGAGCCACGGCGATCTGTTCGCCGCCAATGATCTGCGTCGTTCCGCGCTGGAAAACGATCTGGCCCGCCAGGTACGCCGTGAGCAGGAAGCGGTGCGCGCCCGCGATGAGCTGGTGGCAGTGGTCTCCCACGACCTGCGCAACCCGATGACCGTGATTTCGATGCTCTGCGGCATGATGCAGAAGGCCTTCAGCTCCGACGGGCCACATACCTCGCGGCGTATTTCTACGGCCATCGACACCATGCAGCAGGCCGCCGGCCGTATGAACACCTTGCTGGAAGATTTGCTCGATACCTCGAAAATCGATGCCGGGCGCTACAGCATTTCCCCGCAGACGCTGGACGTCGGGCAAATGTTCGAGGAAACCCAGTCGCTGCTCGGACCGCTGGCGCTGGACAAGGACATCAGCATCTCGTTCGAAGCCGATCCCGACCTGAAGATCCATGCCGACCCGGAGCGCCTGTTCCAGGTGTTGTCGAACCTGATCGGCAACGCCATCAAGTTCACCCCGCGCAAAGGTTCGGTGGGCGTGTTGGCGAAGTCTGACGGCAAAGACATCGTGTTCACCGTGCGTGACACCGGCGAAGGCATTCCCAAGGAAAACCTGGCGCGTGTGTTTGATCGTTACTGGACGGTGAAGGAGGGGAATCCGACCGGAACCGGACTCGGTTTGTACATCACTCAGGGCATCGTCGAGGCCCACGGCGGGCGGATCGAGGCCAGCAGTGAGTTGGGTGAGGGCACGGAATTTCGGTTTACGGTGCCGGCGATGGTGGTCGGGGAGTGAGAGAACCCGTGCCCTGTCCCCCAGGGCACGGAGCCAACGGCTGCTTTAATCCAGACCGTGAAGTGCGCTGAACGCCTCTTTTGACAGCGGATCGAAGCGGTTGCGCCTCAGCTCGCTGATCGCATACAGGGCGCGGCCTGTGCGGCCGTTGCCGTCACCGAAGCCATGAAAGCCTACGACCGTGCCCAGTAGCTGTTTGCTGAAATGCTCATGCGCCACGTCCAGTTTTTTCAGATGCTCTTGCATCACCGCGAACCCGCTGATGCTGCTCGCATATTTTTTGTCACTGGTCCCCACGCGCACGACGTCTGCCGTCGCCGGCGCAATGCTGACGTGCAACTCTCTGATCAGCGCAGGATCAGTCAATACCTTATTGCTGGCCGCGTATTCGCGCAGGATCGCCACGATGCTGTCGAGGTCATTGCCTGGGGAGTTGGACGCGTGGACGATCCATGCCCCGGCTCGTTGAGCATTGTCGGTGAAGCCCTGCTGGTTATAGCGCAGCTCCGGTAGCACGCCATCATAGGGCGCACTCCCCAGGTCGATCCTGAGCAGATTCTCCTGATGATGCTTCATGTAGGTGACGTTGCGGGCTTCAAGCGCGGCCACGGCGTCCAGCAGTTGCGGGTAGTCCGCATTGACGGCGTAGCGTGCGGTGGCGAAGTCGATGTGGTTCTTGCTCATGATCGTTTTGAACAAATCATCCAGCGCTTCGCTGCCAATCAATTTCTGCAATTGCTGAGCATTCGGTAGTGCGCGTGATGTGTCGAGAATTGCATGACTGAATAGATGTTCCAGTTCGATGCTGGAGGTGCCTTTGGGTATGGAGGTGGTTTCGCCCAATCGTGCAATCACGTGTTCAAACGTTTCCAGGGTGTCATCCTTGAACAACGCCCGGGCATGGGCCACCGTTGGCAGCGTCATGCGTATCTCTGCGGCAGCGCCGGTTTTGCTCAACGCCTTCGCCAAGTCATACGAACCACTGCTGCTGTGGGTCAGTCGACGCAACTGGCCGGCCCCCAGTTGAGTGACCGACAGACCGTAATGACCGAGTTTGAAAGCGCCTTTGCCAAGCAGTTTCGCACCGCCCTGAAGCAGTTGCGGGACACCGTCCAGCGGGTTGAACAGCGACAGCACAAAACGCCCGCCAACCTTGCTCAGATCGAGCAGTCTGGCGCTGCTGTTCAGTGCTTTGGCGAACGTACCGGCAGCGCCGACAAAGGCAAACAGCAGCAGGGTCGCGTCCATCACGCAGCCGAACAGCGCGCTGCTGCGGCGGTCTTGTCTGCCGGATGCCAGGCCTTCGACGCACTCCTTGAACGGAATGATGATGTTCAGAATCGTCTCGAATGCCTGCTCCCATCGCTCGTTGCTGGCTTCAATCGCGGTCTTGTCGTAACCCATGGCGTAGAACGCGTTGTAGGGCAGCGGTGGATTGTGTTTGACCACCTGTTCGGCGATCGCCTGGAAGCGCGGGCTTGCAAAACTCTGCATCGGGCTGCGTTGGTAACGGATGACGTCCGCCTTTTCGAACTGGGCAAAGCGCTCCAGCACGAAATCATGCGGTTGCGGATTTGCGCGGCTGTCCAGCGCCTTGCCGTTGAAATAGGCCGGGTCCATGGACGCCTCGTGCAGGACGATGTCCGATCTGAATTGCGTAGCGTCCTCCTGCCACAGGGACCGTTCGTTGAACTGAGGGATCAGGGCCTGGTTCTCCCGGCACACGCCCAGCAGCGGGAACAGTTCGTAGGCACGGATGTCGTCATTGATCTTGCTGAGCATGACCACACCGTAGGGCGCGATGACGTCGGCCTCGCTGCGAATCAGCCCCTCGGACCTGATCGGACGAACCCGGATCACCCGGTACAGCGCCAGATGCCCTTGCTCGATGGCGACACGATCGGCCACCTGGCTTTGCATCAACGCGAGGCGCGTTAACGTGGCAACGCCTGTCTGGTGGAGCAGGTATTGGCGGTCGATTTCTCGGGCGTACAGCGTATTGGCGGGTTCCAGGTGTTGCAGCCTTTCGGTCCAGTCATTGTTGTAGGCACTCAATCTGCGCGCCAGGTACACATCCAGCAGGGACTCGGCCTGGCCGCTCACGTCTCGAGTGCTGGCCTCGGGGTCCAACCCGGCGCCCTCTATCGCAGTCCTCGCCAGCGCTCGGCGACTGACCGGAGGCGTCGCGATGTTCTTCAAGGCTTCGCTCATTTGCCCCTGGAAAGTGTTGTAGCGAGTCAGTGCCTGCTCAACAAGCATCTGCGTAGGCAGATCTTCGGTGGCGTCCGGCTCGAGCCCGTTGATCGCGTGCCAGACCAGAATGCAGCGGGTCATGATCACGTCATGCAGCGCTCGCTGGGCGGGGCTGACCGGAGCGGTGGCGCCCAGTGTCTTCAAGCTTTCATAAGTCATACGGCGCGACAGCCCCGGCGCAACGCTTTCGGCGAGCAGGACCGATTTGCGCAGCATCACCCAGCCACACGACCCCAGTTGCAGGTTCGGCGGTGTGACGACCAGAAACTCGGGGGCCAAGCCGGCGAAAATCAGTTGCAACGCCAGGGGGGCGCTGGTGGGCTGCACACCGTACGAGTTGACGACGATATCGGTGAATTCTTCGATGATCTCGTTGCGAGTGGCCTGCACATAGCGGGGCGCGTACACGTGAAACGAATGGTAGAACTGACGTTTGCTCGCGTCGGCCAGACCGAAGTCGAGCAGGATCGCGGCAACCAGCAAGGCGCTGCGCTGATGGTGCGTCAGGTTGGTTTGCGCGGCTGACGCTTGCAGGTTCATGGCGTGCACACACGCCAGGGCAAAAGCCTCGGCCTGTGGTGTATCGACCAGCAGCGCCCAACTCGCCTCAGGGTCTTCCTGCAGAAAGGCTCTGGAAAGGCTATGACGTTCAATCAGGACATCGGCCAGATAATCGAGCAGGGTTTGCGGTGTGGAGCCATTGTTGCCGACAGATTGCGCAATGCACTGGCGTACAACGGCATAGTGATCGCTACTGATTGCCAGTTCCGGCTCGCCGTCGGCGTTCGAGACGCCCCAGTAGTTGCCATGGCTGGAAGGATCCGGAAGTTGAAGTTTCAGGAAGTTGACCAGATCGGCAATGCCTTGAATGTTCTCAGGGATCTCCAGTTGATGAAACGACAACCAGTTGTTTAATGGAATGTAATGGCTTGAGGAAACAACTCCGCCGGTAAGTCTTGTGACGGTTGATAGTTGTTTTAAGGTGTCCCTTGAATCGGGAATGGCGTGGGTGACGGTATCGGTAACGTCCGCGAACTCAAAGCGCGGCACCGCATCGTCCGTGATCTCTATTTGCAGCAGTTTTCCGTCTTGGGTGAGCAGAAAGAAATCCTCCTCGCCCAGCCCGAATGGACCGGCAAGCTGCATGAATTCGGGGCGCCTGACCAGTTGGCGAAACACGGTTCTGCAGGAACGGTGGGCTTGCTCGAACTCGCTGTCTTCAATCAGGCTGACCAGAATTTGACTGATATCCGCGCGCTCGTCTGCACGCTCGGTGATAGTCGACGCTGGCGAGTCTGACAATTCGTAGAGCGAAGACAATGTATCGGCAATGGCCAGGCGCTCCCGGGTCCATGCGGATAAGGGCAAAGGTTTGAACAGGTTAATTGAATTATTCATGTGGGCAAGAATCATCCGTGACAAGTTATGGGTTGAACTAAGTTGAGGGTGTTCGTTATGGCGGCGCGACTATATCAAGTGAAAAAGAGTGCTCGGTTTATGCATGGTTTCAAACTGTGTTTAAGTTCGCCGAGTGTGCTGAATAAGTGCGAGCTATCGATGTTGGCTATTTGTTAGTTGATGTGAGTGTTGTACGGGCGGCGTGCTCGCCAGCGACGAGTGGAGTTCATTCGGGGGTAGTTTTCTTCAATACTCGGTGAACAGGCTGGCGTTAACGTGCGTCATGTTCCTTTTCATTTGAAGCAGGTGTGCGATGAGTCTGATTGTTTCCATGGCGGCGTTTGCATTGGTGGCCTCGATAACGCCGGGGCCAGTGAATATCGTTGCGTTGAGTTCCGGCGCGCAGTACGGCTTTCGCGCCAGCCAGCGGCATGTGGCGGGGGCGACGCTGGGCTTTGTGTTGCTCTTGGTGCTGATGGGCCTGGGCCTGCATGAAGTGCTGACGCTGTGGCCGTTCATGACCCGGGTGGTGCAACTGGCCGGCGTGGCGTTCCTGTTGTTCATGGCCTGGAAACTGGCCGCCGATGACGGTCAGTTGCGCGCAGAAGATTCAGGACGCGCACCGTCGATGCTGTACGGCGCGGTGATGCAATGGCTCAACCCGAAGGCCTGGCTGGCCTGCGTGGCGGGGATGGGCGCGTTTGTCGCCGATGGCGAGGCGCGGCTGGTCTGGCAGTTCGCGGCGGTGTATCTGGTGATCTGTTATCTGTCGGTGGGCTGCTGGGTGTATGCCGGGACGTTTTTGCGCGGCTATCTGGCTAATCCGGCGGGGATGCGCCTGTTCAACCGGGTCATGGCTTTGTTGCTGGCGGGGAGTGCGGGGTATCTGTTGTTGCCTTGATGGTCGGGTATTTCGCCAATCTGTTCTGCAACAGGGCGACCCATTCGGCGGCGAAACGATGGCAATCGCCGGGCCAGCGTGCCGTGAGCAACTGGCCGTCACGCACGACAAAACCGCCGTGCGGCGACTGCGCGCTGTCACGTTTGGCGATCAGAGGGCCGCGCACAAAGTCGGACTTTTGCGACAGCGCGGCGCGGACTTCCGCCTCCACGGTTTGCGCATACGTGCGGAAGTAACGCCCCAGCCACGGCGCGGTCATCAACCATGCCGGCAACTCCATGGTCGCCGCCAGCAGCGCTGTCACCCTGCGCCCGAACAACACCGAACGGCCGGTGTCGGGGTCGAGGGTACGCGCCAGTAACAGCACGCCATGACACACCGCGGCCACCGGTTTTTCAGCTTTGAAAAACTGCAGCGCGATGTCTCGGGCCTGCGCCGATTCCAGCAGGCTGCGCATGCCTTTGGCATGACCACCGGGAATCAGCAAGCCGTCGAACTGATTCGGGTCGACATCGGCATACGCCAGCGGCTGGCGAAACGCCGCGCTTTCAATCATCTGCGCGTAACTGCGCAGATCGGCCTTGCGCGTCATCAGCATCGAATTCAAGGGCCCGAAGCCAATGCTCACCAACCGGGCGTCGGCATAGGCAGCCAGGCCTTGCGGCGTGGCAAACCGTGTCTCGATGCCGGCGTCACGCAACGCCTGCCACGGCACGCTGCTTTCGGTCGGGTCGTAATCGGCGGACGGCAAAAGAATCAGGATCATCCAGGGCAAACTCCCGGGCCGCAGAGGGCGGTTGATCTGCAGCGTAGTCGGTTTACCTGTCAGCCGCGATATTGGCCGGGTGTCGCCGCCAAGTGCTGTTTGAACACCCGCTGAAAATGCGCCTGATCGGCAAACCCGGCTTCCAGCGCCACGTCGGCGATCAACTGCCCGCTGCGCAAACGCTCGCGGGCGAACTGGATGCGTTGGTTGATCACGAAGGCATGCGGGGTCATGCCGTAATGCTGTTTGAACGCGCGGATCAGGTACGACGGCGATAACTGCGCCGCCGAGCAGATGTCGTCCAGGCTCAGCAGATCGGTGCAGTGCTCGCGGATGAAATCGGCGGCGCGCTCGAGTTTGCAGTTCGGCTCGCGCAGCGCATGTGCGGCCGGGTTCAGGCGCCCTTGCAACTCGCTGAAAAATTCCACCGTCATGCTCTGTTTGCGCAGCACATCCTGCTGCTCATCGACCAGGGTGGCGTACAGCGCCTGCAGGTCGCGGAACAGCCTGGGGTCATTCAGGTGGGTGCTGGAAAAACGCCGAAACTCAAGCTCGGCGCTGAACCCCAACTGATGCTGCAAATCCGTCAGCCACGGCGTTTCCACGTACAGCATCAGGTACGACCAGGGCTGGTCATCGATCGGATTGCAGGCATGCACATCGCCCGGATTCATCAGCACCACGGTGCCGGCCGCGACCTCGAGCTGAGCGTGTTCATGCACATAAATGCTGCGCCCGGCGGTGATCGCGCCAATCGAGAAGTGCGCATGAGAATGCCGGGCGTAGCAGACCTCACGGCCATCGGCGATGGCCCGCGCCTCGATGAAGGGCAGGGCGTCGTCACGCCAGAAGCGTGGGGCTTTTTCAGGGTGTTTGGCGGCAGCGTGTTTCATCGTTGTTGTTCCCGGCAGGCCAGATCCGGAGTGTATTAGCTCTGGCCGGCAAAGGCCCGCTCCAGTTCGGCGATGTCGAGTTTTTTCATCTTCAACAGGGCCAGCATCGCCCGTTGCGACTTGCTGGTGTCGGCGTCCTGCATCATGTGCATCAACGCCACCGGCACGATCTGCCACGACACCCCGAATTTGTCCTTGAGCCAGCCGCATTGCTGGGCCTCCACCGGGCCGCCGGCGGACAGGTTGCCCCAGAAGTGGTCGACTTCTTCCTGATTCTGGCAGTTGACCTGAAACTAGATCGCCTCGCTGAACTTGAACATCGGCCCGCCATTGAGGCCGGTGAAGCTGTGGCCATCGAGCTCGAAACTGACGGTCATCACCGCGCCTTCCGGCTTGCCGTGAAATTCCTGGCCGACCTTGCTGTAGTGGGTCAGGCCGGTGATTTTCGAGTGATCGAAGATTGAGCAGTAAAACGTCGCCGCCGCTTCGGCCTGATCATCGAACCACAGGCACGGCGTAATTTTCTGGAAGCGTTGCATGGCAGTCATCCTCGGCAGGTTAGACGGGCTGGATTAACAGCGTAGTCAGTCCCTGGTCGAGTGGCGGTGCCGTAGATCGACAAGTGCGACCGCCCCCCTGCATGTGTGTCGCCTGACCGAGAGCCATCTCGAGCAGGCTCACTCCTGCAAGGGGCGCCGCTCGGCGATCATCAGCAACGACTGCGGCACCGCGCTTTGCGGATGCTGCGGTTCCTGCAGGCCAGTCAGCCTGAACCCCGCCATGTCCAGGGCATTCAGCCAACTCGACAGCGTGCGGAAATACCACGGCATCGGCTGCCACTGGCCCTTGAACCCGGCGAAGGATTCTTCGCGCCAGCCGTCCTGATAATCGCCTGCGGCTACCGCCCATGGATGCAGGGTCTGGATGACCAACGCACCGCCGGGAATCAACAACGCATTCATCGCCGCGAGCAGCGCAATGATGTCCTGATGCAGCAGCGAGAAATTGGCGCAGATCAGCTCGTAATCGCGGCCGATATCGACGCTGGCCTCGACCAGCGCTTCGTAACTGGCAACGTGCACGTTGGCCGAACCGGCGGCGCGTGCCGCCTCCACCAGCGTCGCATCGCCATCGACGCCCACCGCCTCGATGCCGCGATCCGCCAGCGCCCGCAACAACCAGCCTTCACCGCAACCGAGGTCGAGCACGCGTTGCGGCTGACGCCCCATGATCGCCAGCAGGATCGCCTGATCGGTGACCTGCTGACGGCTTTCGATGGCGCCGCTGCGGATCACCTCGATCCAGGCATCCGCATTGGTGTGCCAGCTGTGCAGGAGGGTGGATTCGGGGGAGGGCATGTCGGCGTCCGAAACGAGAGGTGGATGAATGCAGTATGGACTGCGCCAGACGAGGTTGAAATCAACGTCGGTTCGCTGGATGAGCCGAACCAGTGCCAACCCGCTTATGAACTCTGGGTTGTCTGTCGCGAGGCTTGCCAGCGATGAGTCCGTCACATCCACAATGGATGTTGCCTGACCCAACGCCATCGCTGGCAAGCCAGCTCTCACAATGAACGGTGGTGTCCGCACCGCTCTCAGCACGCAACCTGCTACAGGCGCTTCAACCGCGAATAAAGGCCAACAGGTCCGCATTGATCGTATCGGCCTCGGTGGTCGGCATTCCGTGCGGGAACCCCGGATACGACTTCAGCGTGCCATTTGGCAGCAGTTTCGCCGACAAAGGCCCCGAGTTCGCGTACGGCACAATCTGATCATCCTCGCCATGCATCACCAGCACCGGCACGGTGACCTGCTTCAAATCTTCAGTGAAATCGGTCTGTGAGAAGGCGACGATCCCATCGTAATGCGCCTTGGCTCCGCCGATCATGCCCTGGCGCCACCAATTGCCGATGATCCCTTCCGAAGGCTTGGCCCCGGGCCGGTTGTAGCCATAGAACGGACCGCTGGGAATATCGCGATAGAACTGCGCCCGATTCGCCGCCAACTGCGCCTGAAAGTCATCGAACACCGATTTTGGCAGACCACCGGGATTGCTCTCGGTCTTGACCATCAGCGGCGGCACCGCGCTGATCAGCACGCCTTTGGCCACGTTGTCCTGGCCGTGGCGGGCGATGTAATGGATGACCTCGCCGCCGCCGGTGGAGTGGCCGACATGCACCACGTTCTTCACCCCCAGGTGTTTGACCACCGCCAGCGCATCGTCGGCGTAGTGGTCCATGTCGTGACCGTCCCAGACCTGGCTCGAGCGCCCGTGGCCCCGGCGATCATGGGCGATCACCCGAAAGCCTTGGCCGAGGAAGAACAGCATCTGCGCATCCCAATCATCCGAGCTGAGTGGCCAGCCGTGGTGGAAGTGGATCACCGGGGCGTCTTTCGGGCCCCAGTCCTTGTAGAAAATCTCGACGCCGTCGTTGGTGGTGACATATCCCATGTTCGCGACTCCTGACCAATGTGAGGGGTGACCGCGCTCGTCGGTGGTGATGACTCGGGGAGCGCCGTTAGCAACCGTAGGATTAAAGTCGACATTTTTGCGACAGGGCATGACCGATGGTCGCCACGTCTGGCTTGCGGCGCAAATTAGGCTTTGCTGAAAGGGATAAGCGCGAGGCGCGCACAGGCTTTGCCGGCCGTAGCGACGCCCCTTCAGAACACCGTGAGGCTGAGGAAATTCCCCGATGCTGACCTTGAATATCAATGGCAAGGATCAGGAGCTCGATGTGCCGGCCGACATGCCGCTGCTCTGGGTCCTGCGTGATGTGGCGCACCTGACCGGTACCAAATTCGGCTGTGGCATGGCCCAGTGCGGGGCCTGCACCGTGCACGTTGACGGCGCGCCACTGCGGGCGTGCATCACGCCCGCCACCGCTGTAGCCAACGGCCAGAAAATCCTCACCATCGAAGGCCTGTCCACGGACGGCTCGCACCCGGTGCAACAGGCCTGGGCCGAACTCGATGTGGTGCAGTGCGGGTACTGCCAGTCCGGGCAGATCATGTCGGCCGCCGCACTGCTGGCGAAAATCCCCAAACCCACCGACAGCGATATCGATCAGGCGCTCTCCGGCAATATCTGCCGCTGCGGCACCTATCCAAGAATTCGCGCAGCGGTCAAACGTGCGTCCGAGATCGGTTGAACCGGGTGGGGAGAGAGACGATGAACAGTCCTGTATCGCGTCGCGGGTTTCTCAAGGGCAGTGCCGTGTTGGGCGGCGGCCTGGTGGTGGCGTTTGTCGTGCCCGGTGCCCATCGGTTTGCCCGGGCGGCGGAGAATGAAGGCAAGGTCTTTGCGCCCAATGCGTTCTTGCGCATTGCTGCGGACAATAGCGTGACGGTGCTGCTCGGGCATTCGGAAATGGGCCAGGGCATCTGGACCGGCCTGACCATGCTGATTGCCGAGGAGCTGGATGCCGACTGGTCGACAATCCGCGTCGAACACTCGCCGGCCTCGGCGGCCGATTACGGCATGCCGGCGTTTGGCGGGATGCAGATTACCGGCGGCTCGACGTCGACCTGGATGGAGTTCGACCGTTATCGGCTCGCGGGGGCCACGGCGCGGCAGATGCTGGTGGAAGCGGCGGCCAAGCGCTTCAACGTCGCCGCGTCGACGATTCGCACCGAGTCGGGCGTGGTGATCGCCGGCGATAAACGCGCGACGTACGGCGAACTGGCCGACGCTGCCGGGCAATTGCCGGTGCCGGATCCGAAGTCGATCACCTTCAAGGAGGCCAAGGACTGGAAAGTCATCGGCAAGCCGACCAAGCGTCTGGACACCCCGGAGAAAATCACCGGCCGCGCCAGGTTCGGCATGGATGTGCAGTTCGAAGGTTTGATGACCGCGATGGTCGCGCGGGCGCCGGTGTTCGGCGCCACGGTCAAATCCTTCGAAGGCGCCGGGGCGCTGGCGGTGCCCGGCGTGCACAAGGTGGTGCAGGTGCCGACCGGGGTCGCGGTGATCGCCGAGCATTATTGGGCGGCCAAGCTGGGCCGCGATGCCTTGAAAGTCGATTGGGACATGGGCCCCAACGCGGACCTGAGCAGCCAGGGCCTGCTCGACAGCTTTCGCAAACTGGCGGCGACCCCGGGCACGTCGGCCGCTCAGGCCGGGGACGCCAAGGGCAACTTCGAAAAAGCGGCGAAGAAAATCGACGTCGAGTACAGCGTGCCGTATCTGGCCCATGCGCCGATGGAGCCGCTCAACTGCACGGTGAAGATCAGCGCCGAGAAGTGTGAAATCTGGACCGGCACGCAGTTCCAGACCCTCGACCAGATGATCGCCGGCAAGATCACCGGGCTCAAACCCGAGCAGGTGGAAATTCATACCGAGTTTCTCGGTGGCGGCTTCGGGCGTCGGGCCAATCCGACTTCAGACTTTGTCGCCGAAGCAGTGCAAGTGGCGAAAGCCGCCGGGGCGCCGGTGAAAACAGTGTGGTCGCGTGAGGATGACATCCGTGGCGGCTATTACCGTTCGATGTTCCTGCATCAGGCGCGCATCGGCCTGGACGGGCAGGGCCTGCCGCTGAGTTGGCAGCATGTTCTGGTCGGCCAGTCGATCATGACCGGCACGCTGCTGGAAGCGACCATGGTCAAGAACGGCATCGACCCGACCTCGGTCGAAGGCGTGGCCGACAGCCCGTATCTCAAGGGCCTGGCTCATCAGCAGGTGGAACTGCATTCACCGCAGACCGGGATCAATGTGCTGTGGCTGCGTTCGGTGGGGCATAGCCACACCGCGTTTGTCATGGAGTCGCTGATCGATGAAATGGCTGTGGCGGCGGGCAAGGACCCGGTGGAGTATCGACGGACGCTGCTCAAGGAGCATCCACGCCACCTCGGCGTGCTGAATCTGGCGGTGGAGAAGGCCAACTGGAGCGCGCCACTGCCGGACGGGCACGCCTTGGGTGTGGCGGTGCATGAGTCGTTTGGCAGTTATGTGGCGCAGGTGGCCGAGGTGTCGCAGGACAATCTGGCGATCCGCGTACACCGCGTAGTGTGCGCGGTGGACTGCGGGATTGCGGTGAACCCGCAGAGCATCGCGGCGCAGATGGAATCGTGCATTACCTTCGGCCTGGGCATGGCGCTGCACAGCAAGCTGACGGTGAAAAACGGCATGGTCGCGCAGTCCAACTATCACGATTATCAGGTGCTGCGGCTCAACGAGATGCCGCTGGTCGAAGTGCACATCGTGCCCAGCAGCGACAAACCCGGAGGCATCGGCGAGGCCGGTGTGCCGCCCACCGCGCCGGCGGTGGCCAATGCGCTGTATGCGCTGACCGGGCAGCGCTTGCGTGAACTGCCACTGCAATTGTCGGGGGTGTGAGATGAAACGACATCTGCTGTTGGGCACGGTGATTTTGCTGGGACTGGGCGGTTACGCTTCGGAGCTGTTCGCCGATGATCAAGCGGCGCTCAAGGCGTTCGGCACGGTGCAGAAGGTGTTCCAGAGTCCACGCTGCCAGAACTGCCACATTCCCGGTGATTCGCCGCTGCAGTTTGACGCCGGAATCCCGCACGCCATGAACGTGGTGCGCGGCATGGACGGCAAGGGCGCCGCCGGTCTGCCCTGCGCCACTTGCCATGCCGAGAGCAATCCGCCGGCCAGTTACGGCCCCCACGCCCCTCCGGGGGCGCCGCACTGGAGCCTGCCGCCTGCCGCGCACAAGATGGCCTGGATCGGCCTGCCGCCCGACAAATTGTGCGCAATGATCAAGGATCGCTCGAGCAACGGCGACCGGGATTTCGCCGCGCTGATCAAGCACGTCAGCGATGACAAACTGGTGCTGTGGGGCTGGAACCCCGGGGCAGGGCGCGCGCCGGTGCCGGTGCCGCATGACATTTTTGTCGCGCAGTTCAAGCTATGGGCCGATGCCGGCGGGCCGTGTCCGGTCGCGGGCGGATGAGTGTGTGAGTCGCTGGCAAATCAGGCTACTCTAGCGGTCATTGACCTCGATGGAGTGCGTGATGCAGGCCCCGATCAAACCCGCCAATGAAGTGACCCGGATTCAAGCGCTGCACGGTTTGAATCTCCTTGATTCGGCGCCTGAAGAGCGTTTCGACCGGCTCACGCGGCTGGCCAAGCGCCTGTTCAATGTGCCGATCGCCCTGGTCACGCTGGTGGATACCGATCGCCAGTGGTTCAAGTCGTGTGTGGGGCTGGGTGTCAGTGAAACGCCACGGAATGTGTCGTTCTGTGGGCATGCGATTCTTCAGAATGAGCTGCTGATGATCCCGGATGCCAGGCAGGATGAACGCTTCCATGACAACCCACTGGTAACCGGCGAGCCGAACATTCGCTTCTATGCGGGTTACCCGCTGACCGTGCCCAACGGCAACAAGATGGGCACGCTGTGCCTGATCGACACCAAACCGCGCGAACTCGATGACGAAGAGCGCGGCTTGTTGCGCGACCTTGCCGGCATGGCCGAGCAGGAGCTGATGGCGGTGCAGATGGCGAGCATGGACGAGCTGACGCTGCTGTCCAATCGCCGGGGTTTCAAGACCCTCGCCCAGCATGCGCTGGACGCCTGCAAGCATCGGGGCAAACCGGCGACGCTGCTGTTTTTCGACCTCAATGACTTCAAACAGATCAACGATCGCTACGGCCATGCCGAGGGCGACAGCGCGCTGAAGACTTTCGCCGATGTGCTGCGGATCGCCTTTCGCGAAAGCGATGTGATCGGACGGCTGGGCGGCGATGAATTCGTGGGGCTGTTGACCGGCTCCAGTCAGGTCGAAACCACGGCGATCATGGCCCGGCTCAAGGAGATCCTCGACGAGCGCAACGCGACGTTGCAGCGCGGCTATGAGATCCGTTTCAGCGTCGGCCAGATTGCCTACGACCCGCAGCGCCATGACAGCGTGGACCGACTGCTGGCGGATGCCGATGAGGCGATGTATGCGCACAAGCAGGCGTTGAAGCGCTGTTGATGCGTCCCTCATCGTGGGGCCACGCCGGCAGCCGTTTTTCGGTGCCAAGTGAATCACCCGTTGATGGCCAAAGAAATTGAAGTCGACCCAATGCTCGCTGGAGCATCCGCTGGACGTCAGGGTGATTGAACTGGGTGCGCTGACGTTTTACCGCGAGATGGTGTTGCTGCAGCGCTACAGCCAGCGCCATCAGCCGATTCAAAAGCTGTTTGCCCAATGTCTGGAATAACCCCCCGATTCATTTGCAGCGCACGCACGCTCGCGAAAACGGGAAGCAGCATGTCCGGGCACAAGCAAACGCAGAAGGGGGATCGAAGCGCCTGATTGCAAATGGATCAAGAGACACAAATCCTCAATCCTGCAGTGAGTCAACTGTCAGGTCTTACAGTTGTGCAGTGCTTAGAGAGCGCTGACGATCAGCAGGCAGACACCTCCGCGGGCAGGTTTGGAGAAGTTGACGAGCCTGGATGGAGATCATCAGATCTTATTGAGGATTTTAATATGGCTCAGCCAGGCACCAAGAGTTCGCCGCGCAATCCCGGCGAAGTTGATCCATCGTTCGGAGCGAATGGCCTGATCGAGATTCCGGAAGGTGATCAGGTTCGAGCGATCATGGAAGATAACGATGCATTGATTTATGCCGTATGGCGCGGTCGCGAGACATGGTTGTATCGCGTATTCAAAGATGGAGCGGCAGATCATTCCTTTGGGGAACAGGGCCTGGTGAAATGGTCTTTCGAGACAGGCGAGAACGCCAGCCCTGAACAATTGATCCGCCAGCCTGATGGCAAGTTTCTTTTGATCGGACGCAGTATCAGCAATGACGACCCGTTTCTCTGGCGTGCAGCTGTTTCAAGGTTTCACCCCAATGGCAGTCCTGACCTGATTTTTGGTACCCGAATTCTTCCATATCCCTTTGATCCGGATAAGGTACACATGGTCGTGCATTTGCCTGTCGCCACACTGCAGGCCGACGGCAAACTATTACTGGCGACTGGCTACAGAGTATTGGACACACAAGGATATAGCTTGAGGGAGGCGGGAAGACTCCATCGATTTGAAGCAGATGGAGCCCCCGACATGACCTTTGGCATACAGGGCCAGATCGAGGTCCGTATCAATGGTCAGGACACCTCCATCGAGGGCATTGGTGTTTTGACGGATGGATCGATCATTGTCAGCGCAACGATTGATCGCGCCGATGAGGGTTTCTCGAATACGAAAATGGCGTTGGCATGTTTGAAGTCCAACGGCGCATTGTCCCAGGGTTTTGCCGTCTCCGGATATTGGGAGGCAGAAAGACCTACGCGCGCGCCGCGAATTTCCATCAAGAATGATCAAATAATGGTGATGGGCATCGACCTTGGTGAAGAAGGCAGTCACCTGTGGTTCAGCCAATTGGACGCAAATGGAAAGGCTGATCCTGACTTCAACAACGCTTTGCCGCTGCTCGTCCAGCTACCATTTGCCACCAGTTTTCCAATGGTCGTATTGCAGTCCGAAACAAGAGTCGTTGGTCTGGTGACCGGATTTGACGGTGCAGAATGGGCTTGTCTGGTGGGTGTCCAGGACGATGGATCACTCGACCTTGAATATGGGGTTCAGGGCATCGCGACACTTGGCGCGGGATACTTGCGCTCGGGGGCGCTTCAGCAAACTGCCCAACGGGTTATCGTGGCTGCAGATATGGGAGAATTTCCAGGGAAAAAAGTGCCGACTGTCATTGGAGTCCTGAACTAAGGGGCGTTCGCACTCCGATGGAAGTTGTGCTCAGGTCTGGGGGATTGACAGTAGCAGGCATAAAAAACCCGCCGGATCGGCGGGTTTTTTTATCGGCAGACCGAAGATTACTCTTCGATGTTGCCCATGGCGGTGGTGTTGAAGCCGCCGTCCACGTACATGATTTCACCGCTGATGCCCGACGCCAGGTCGGAGCACAGGAAGGCGCCGGCGTTGCCGACTTCTTCGATGGTGACGTTGCGGCGCAGTGGGGTCTGCGCTTCGTTGGCGGCCAGCATCTTGCGGAAGTTCTTGATGCCCGAGGCTGCCAGGGTACGGATCGGGCCAGCCGATACGCAGTTGACGCGGGTGCCGTCCGGGCCCAGGGAGCCGGCCAGGTAACGTACGCCGGCTTCCAGCGAAGCCTTGGCCATGCCCATCACGTTGTAGTTCGGCATGGTGCGCTCGGCGCCCAGGTACGACAGGGTCAGCAGGCTGCCGTTGCGGCCTTTCATCATTTCGCGGCCAGCCTTGGCCAGGGCCACGAAGCTGTAGGCGCTGATGTCGTGAGCGATGCGGAAACCTTCACGGGTGGTGGCTTCGGTGAAGTCGCCGTCCAGTTGGTCGCCCGGGGCGAAGCCGACGGAGTGCACGATGCAGTCCAGGCCGTCCCACTTCTTGCTCAACTCTTCGAAGACCTTGGCGATTTCTTCATCGCTGGCCACGTCGCACGGGAAGCACAGCTCAGGGCTCGAGCCCCAGCCCTGTGCGAACTCTTCAACGCGACCCTTGAGTTTGTCGTTCTGATAAGTGAAGGCAAGCTCAGCGCCCTCGCGATGCATGGCGGCAGCGATGCCGGATGCGATGGACAGCTTGCTGGCGACACCGACGATCAGTACGCGCTTACCGGCGAGAAAACCCATGTGTTGCTCCTCTTTCAGGTTATTGCGCAGTGGCTGGTGCCAAAAAAGCGGCTTCCAGCAACTGCTGTGTATACGGATGTTGGGGGGCGGCAAAGATACTTTGCGCGTCTCCCTGTTCGACCACTTGGCCATGCTTGACCACCATCAGCTGGTGGCTCAGCGCTTTGACGACAGCCAGGTCATGGCTGATGAACAAATACGTCAGGTTGTACTTGGCTTGCAGTGAACGCAACAGCTCCACCACTTGCCGCTGCACCGTCCGGTCGAGCGCCGACGTCGGCTCGTCCAGCAGGATCAGCGCCGGTTTCAGCACCAAAGCCCGGGCAATGGCGATACGTTGCCGCTGCCCACCGGAAAATTCGTGGGGGTAGCGGTGCCGGGTTTCCGGATCCAGACCTACCTCCTTCAATGCCGCAATAATCGCCGCTTCCTGCTCGGCGGCGGTGCCCATCTTGTGAATCCGCAGGCCTTCGCCAACTATGTCGCTGACGCACATCCGCGGGCTCAGGCTGCCAAACGGGTCCTGAAACACCACCTGCATCTCCCGACGCAACGGGCGAACCTCGTTCTGCGTCAGGCAATCTAGCTGCTTGCCTTCAAAGCGGATCGCGCCTTTGCTGCCGATCAGCCGCAAAATCGCCAGACCCAGGGTGGATTTGCCGGAACCGCTTTCCCCCACGATCCCCAAGGTCTGACCCTGAGGCAGGCTGAAATTGATGCCGTCCACTGCCTTGACGTAATCCACCGTGCGCTTGAGCAGGCCTTTCTTGATCGGGAACCAGACTTTCAGGTTCTCGACTTCGAGCAGCGGCGCGCCGATTTTATTGGTCGCCGGGCCTCCGCTGGGCTCCGCGCCGAGCAATTCCCGAGTGTACGGATGCTGCGGCGAACGGAACAGCTCTTCGCACGATGCCTGTTCGACGATGCAACCGCGCTGCATGACACATACGCGATGCGCAATTCTTCGCACCAGGTTCAAATCGTGACTGATCAGTAGCAGCGACATGCCCAATCTGGCCTGTAATTCCTTGAGCAGATCGAGGATTTTCAGCTGAACGGTCACGTCCAGTGCAGTGGTCGGTTCGTCGGCAATCAACAGTTCCGGCTCGTTGGCCAGGGCCATGGCGATCATCACCCGCTGACGCTGGCCGCCGGACAATTCGTGGGGCAGGGCCTTGAGGCGCTTGTGCGGCTCGGGGATGCCGACCATCTCCAGCAGCTCCAGGGTGCGCTTGGTCGCGACTTTGCCGGTCAGGCCCTTGTGGATGCCGAGGACTTCGTTGATCTGCTTCTCGATTGAGTGCAGCGGGTTCAGCGAGGTCATCGGCTCCTGAAAGATCATCGCGATGCGGTTGCCGCGAATGTGGCGGATGGTTTTTTCGCTCAGCCCCAGCAGGTTCTGCCCGGCGTAGTTGATGCTGCCGGCCGGGTGCCGGGCCAGCGGGTAGGGCAGCAGACGCAGGATCGAGTGCGCGGTCACCGATTTGCCCGAGCCGGACTCACCGACCAGCGCCAGGGTTTCGCCGCGCTTGATGTCGAAGCTCACGCCCTCGACTACCCGGTGTCGCCGCTCGTTGAGGCCGAACTCGACGGCCAGGTCGCGCACTTCGATCAGATTGTCCTGATTCATTTCACTTCCTCGGGTCGAAGGCATCGCGAGCGGACTCGCCGATAAACACCAGCAAACTCAACATCAGCGCCAGCACGGCAAACGCGCTCATGCCCAGCCACGGCGCCTGCAGGTTGGATTTGCCCTGGGCCACCAGCTCACCCAGCGACGGGCTGCCGGCCGGCAAGCCGAAGCCGAGGAAGTCCAGTGCGGTGAGGGTGCCGATGGCGCCGGTGAGGATGAACGGCATGAAGGTCATGGTCGAGACCATGGCGTTGGGCAGGATGTGGCGGAACATGATCGCACCGTTCTGCATGCCCAAGGCCCGTGCGGCGCGCACGTATTCGAGGTTGCGCCCGCGCAGGAACTCGGCGCGCACTACATCGACAAGACTCATCCACGAAAACAGCAGCATGATCCCCAGCAGCCACCAGAAATTCGGCTGGACGAAGCTGGCGAGAATGATCAGCAGATAAAGCACCGGCAGCCCCGACCAGATCTCCAGAAAACGCTGGCCGGCCAGATCGACCCAGCCGCCATAGAAACCCTGCAAGGCCCCGGCGATCACGCCGATGATCGAACTCAACACGGTCAGCGTCAAGGCGAACAGCACCGAAATGCGGAAGCCGTAAATCACCCGCGCCAACACATCGCGACCCTGGTCGTCGGTGCCGAGCAGGTTGTCCGCCGAGGGCGGTGCCGGGGCCGGGACTTTCAGGTCGTAGTTGATGCTCTGGTAGCTGTAGGGAATCGGCGCCCACAACACCCACGCGTCCTTGGCCTTGAGCAGTTCGCGGATGTACGGGCTCTTGTAGTTGGCTTCCAGCGGGAATTCGCCGCCGAAGGTGGTTTCCGGGTAGCGCTTGATCGCCGGGAAGTACCAATGGTTGTCGTAATGCACCACCAGCGGTTTGTCGTTGGCGATCAGTTCGGCACCGAGGCTCAGGCCGAACAGGATCAGGAACAGCCACAGCGACCACCAGCCGCGCTTGTTGGCCTTGAACAGTTCGAACCGGCGGCGGTTGAGAGGGGACAGGTTCATCTCAATGCTCCCGGCTGGCGAAGTCGATGCGCGGATCGACCAGGGTGTAGGTGAGGTCGCCGATCAGTTTCACCACCAGCCCCAGCAGGGTGAAGATGAACAGGGTGCCGAACACCACCGGGTAATCGCGGTTGATCGCCGCTTCGAAACTCATCAGGCCCAGACCGTCGAGGGAAAAGATCACTTCCACCAGCAACGAGCCGGTGAAGAAGATGCCGATGAACGCCGACGGGAAACCGGCAATCACCAGCAGCATAGCGTTGCGGAACACGTGGCCGTACAGCACGCGATGGCGCGTCAGGCCCTTGGCCTTGGCGGTGACCACGTACTGCTTGTTGATCTCGTCGAGGAAGCTGTTTTTGGTCAGCAGGGTCATGGTCGCGAAGTTGCCGATGACCAGCGCGGTCACTGGCAGCGCCAGGTGCCAGAAGTAGTCGAGGATCTTGCCGCCGAAGCTCAACTCATCGAAGTTGTTCGAGGTCAGGCCGCGTAGCGGGAACCAGTCCAGGTAACTGCCGCCGGCAAACACCACGATCAGCAGGATCGCAAACAGGAACGCCGGAATCGCATAGCCGACGATGATCGCCGAACTGGTCCATACGTCGAAGTGGCTGCCGTGCCGCGTGGCCTTGGCGATCCCCAGCGGGATCGACACCAGGTACATGATCAGCGTGCTCCACAGCCCCAGCGAGATCGACACCGGCATCTTTTCCTTGATCAGGTCGATGACCTTGGCATCGCGGAAGAAACTGTCGCCGAAATCCAGCTTCGCGTAGTTCTTGACCATGATCCACAAGCGTTCCGGGGCCGACTTGTCGAACCCGTACATGTGCTCGATTTCCTTGATCAGTGCCGGGTCCAGGCCCTGTGCGCCACGATAGGCGGAACCGGCCACCGAGACCTCGGCACCGCCACCGGCGATGCGGCTGGTGGCGCCCTCGAAGCCTTCGAGCTTGGCGATCATCTGTTCCACCGGGCCGCCGGGTGCGGCCTGGATGATCATGAAGTTGATCAGCAGGATGCCGAACAGGGTCGGGATGATCAGCAGCAGTCGCCGAAAAATATACGCCAGCATCTGATTACTCCGTGCCCACAGGGTCGGCTTGCAGTTTGGTTTCGACTTCTTTGGCGGGCTTCGCGTCAGGCTTGACCCACCAGGTGTTGATGCCGATGTCGTACTTGGGTGAGACCTTCGGGTGACCGATGTGATTCCAATAAGCCACGCGCCAGGTCTTGATGTGCCAGTTGGGGATCACGTAGTAACCCCACTGCAATACGCGGTCGAGCGCGCGGGCGTGGGCCACCAGGCTGTCGCGCGAGTCGGCGTTGATCAGGTTTTCCACCAGTTGATCGACGATCGGGTCCTTCAGGCCCATGGTGTTGCGGCTGCTCGGTTTGTCGGCGGCGGCGCTCATCCAGAATTCGCGCTGCTCGTTACCCGGCGAGTTGGATTGCGGGAAGCTGCCGACCATCATGTCGAAGTCCCGCGAACGCACGCGGTTGATGTACTGCGAAACGTCGACGCGGCGGATCACCAGATCGATGCCGAGGTCAGCCAGATTGCGTTTGAACGGCAGCAGCACGCGTTCGAATTCGGTCTGCGCGAGGAGGAATTCGATGACCACCGGTTTGCCGGTGGCGTCGACCATTTTGTCGTCGACGATCTTCCAGCCGGCCTCTTGCAGCAGTTGATAGGCCTCGCGCTGCTGGGCGCGGATCATGCCGCTGGCGTCGGTCTTGGGGTTCTCGAAGGCTTCGCTGAACACCTGCGCCGGGAGCTTGCTGCGAAACGGTTCGAGGATTGCCCGTTGTTCGGCATCCGGCAGGCCCGTCGCGGCCATTTCCGAGTTCTCGAAATAGCTGCGGGTGCGGAAGTAGGCACTGTTGAACAGCTGTTTATTGGTCCATTCGAAATCAAACAGCAGGCCGAGCGCCTGACGCACCCGCACATCCTGAAACACCGGGCGACGCAGGTTGTAGACAAAGCCCTGCATGCCGGTCGGGTTGCTGTTGGCGATCTGTTCCTTGATCAAGCGACCTTCGGTGACGGCCGGGATGTTATAGGCGTTGGCCCAGTTCTTCGCGGTCATTTCCAGCCAGTAATCGAACTGGCCGGCCTTCAGCGCTTCGACGGCGACGGTGTTGTCGCGGTAGTAATCGGTGGTCATCACGTCGAAGTTGTAGAACCCGCGATTGACTGGCAGGTCTTTGCCCCAGTAGTCCTTGACCCGTTCATAACGCACCGAGCGCCCGGCCTTCACTTCGGCGACCTTGTAGGGGCCGCTGCCCAGCGGGATTTCCAGGTTGCCTTTGGTGAAATCGCGATTGGCCCACCAGTGTTTCGGCAACACCGGCAACTGGCCGAGGATCAGCGGCAACTCGCGATTGTTGTTGTGCTTGAACTTGAACAGCACCTTGAGCGGGTCTTCGGCGATCGCCTCGCCAACGTCGCTGTAGTAACCGCGAAACAGCGGCGAGCCGTCCTTGGTCAAGGTCTGGAAGCTGAACACCACGTCCTCGGCGCGCACCGGGTGGCCGTCATGAAAACGCGCTTCCGGGCGCAGGTAGAAACGCACCCAACTGTTGTCCGGGGCCTTTTCGATTTTCGCGGCGATCAGGCCGTATTCAGTGAACGGCTCGTCGAGGCTGTGCTTGGTCAGGGTGTCGTAGATCTGCCCGACGTCATCGGCCGGCACGCCCTTGCTGATGAACGGATTGAGGCTGTCGAAGCCGCCGAATCCGGCCTGGCGGAAGATCCCGCCCTTGGGCGCGTCGGGGTTCACGTAGTCGAACTGTTTGAAATCGGCCGGGTATTTCGGTGGCTCGTTGTACAGCGTCACGGCGTGTTGCGGGGCGGCACAGGCCAGCCCGGCGAACAGCAGACCGCTGGCCTGCACGAGCAGGGCGCGGATGGGCGTCATTTATTGTTCTCCGAAGATTTCAGCCACCACGCGCTCAGGCCCAGGGTGTAGGGCGGCGTGGTAACGAAAGCCAACCGGTTGCGGTAGGCCAGTCGGTGATAATTGAGGTACCAGTTGGGAATGCTGTAGTGCTGCCAGAGCAGCACGCGGTCCAGCGCCTTGCCGGCGGCGACCTGTTCATCACGGGTCTGCGCGGCGAGCAATTGTTCGAGCAGGTGGTCGACCACCGGATTGGCAATCCCGGCGTAGTTCTTGCTGCCCTTGACCCCGACCTGACTGGAATGGAAGTACTGCCATTGCTCCAGGCCCGGGCTGAGGGTCTGGTTGAGCGTCATCAGGATCATGTCGAAATCGAACTGATCCAGACGTTGTTTGTACTGGGCGCGATCCACCGTGCGCAGGCGCGCATCGATGCCGATGCTGTTGAGGTTCTCGATGTACGGCTGCAGGATCCGCTCAAGGTTCGGATTGACCAGCAGCAGTTCGAAGCTCAGCGGCTGACCTGCGGCGTTTTGCAGGCGCTGGCCGTTGAGCTTCCAGCCAGCCTCGGCGAGCAGGGCCAGGGCCTTGCGCATGGTTTCGCGGGGGATGCCGCGGCCGTCGGTTTGCGGCAACGTAAACGGCTCGGTGAACAACTTGGCTGGCAATTGCTCCTTGTACGGCTTGAGCATCAGCCATTCATGCCCGACCGGCAGGCCGCTGGCGCTGAATTCACTGTTGGGGTAATAGCTGGTGGTGCGTTTGTAGGCGTCGCTGAACAACGCGCGGTTGGTCCACTCGAAGTCGAACATCAGGCCCAGCGCTTCGCGGACCTTGACGTCGCTGAAGGTCGCGCGCCGGGTGTTCATGAACAGGCCCTGACTCTGGGTCGGAATCTGGTGCGGGATCTGCGCCTTGATCACCTCGCCACGGCGCACCGCCGGGAAGTTGTAGCCGTTGGCCCAGTTTTTCGCCTGATGCTCGATGTAAATGTCGAATTCGCCGGCCTTGAAGGCTTCGAAGGCCACGTCGCTGTCGCGATAGAACTCGACTTCCATGCGATCGAAGTTGTACTTGCCGCGATTGACCGGCAGGTCCTTGCCCCAATAGTCCTTGACCCGCTCGAAGATCAGCTGCCGCCCCGGCGTCACCGAGGTGATGCGGTACGGGCCGCTGCCCAGCGGCGGTTCGAAGGTGGTGGCCTTGAAGTCGCGACCTTTCCAATAATGTTGCGGCAGCACCGGCAGTTCACCGAGGCGCAGGATCAGCAGCGGGTTGCCCGAACGCTTCATCACGAAGCGAATGCGCTGCGGATTGAGGATGTCGACCCGCGAGACTTCCTGCAGGGCGGTGCGGTACAGCGGATGACCGTCCTTGAGCAGCAACCGATAGGAGAACGCCACGTCATAGGCGGTGATCGGCGTGCCATCGTGGAAACGCGCTTCCGGGCGCAGGTTGAAGACGACCCAGCTGCGATCTTCGCTGTATTCCACCGATTGCGCGATCAAGCCGTAGCTCGACGCGGGTTCGTCACCGGACGGCGAATACTGGCCGGTGCCGACCATCAGCGGTTCGTTCAGCTCATTGATGCCGTATTGCAGGAAATTCGCTGTGGTGACCGGGCTGGTGCCCTTGAAGGTGTACGGGTTGACCGTATCGAAGGTGCCGAACGCCATCACCCGCAACGTACCGCCCTTGGGCGCTTGCGGGTTGACCCAGTCGAAGTGGGTAAATCTGGCCGGGTACTTGAGCGTGCCGAACTGCGCATAACCGTGACTTTCGGTAATCGTCGCGCTTGCGGTTGAGCTCAAGGCCAGGCTGATCAGGAGCAGGAGGAGGGGACGCTTCAAGTCAGATCCGATCCAGGCGGCTTGGGCTTTGTGGGCCGTACAGTAACAGCTTGTCTGGACAGGAAAAAGATAGCGGGTTAATGCGCTGTTAATCGTCGTGCAATGCTCGCCCGATTTGCGTTGTGGTGAGGGGATTCATCCCCGATGGACTGCGCAGCAGTCCCTATGGTTTTTGGAGAGGCAGGGGCCGCTTCGCGCCCCATCGGGGATAAATCCCCTCGCCACAAGGCAATCATTGGCCCCAAGAGTTTCGGCCATAAAAAAGCCCCTGAAATTTCAGGGGCTCTTATGTCAGTGCGGCTGATAAACCGTGAGCATCTGCCCAGGCTTGAGGGCCTTGCCGGCACCCGGGTTCCAGCGCTTGAGATGCTGCATCTCGACGTTGAACCGCTTGGCCACCACGTACAGCGTGTCGCCACGCTTGACCTTGTACTGGGTCTGCTGCTGGCTGTCGGCCTTGCCTTGGGTCTTGCTGTTGGCGGCAATCACCGTGTTGACCCGGCCACTGCTGCGCGCAGGACTGCGCTTGGTGTTGTCTTGCATCACCAGGGTCTGGCCGACCTTGAGGTTCTTGCCGGTCAGCTTGTTCCAGCGTTGCAGATCCTTGACTTCAACCTTGTTAGCCTTGGCGATGGAGCCGAGGTTGTCGCCGCGTTTGACCCGGTAGGCGCGCTTGAGCTTTGCCACTTCGCTCGGGTCGGCGCCGTCGAACACCGGTTTCAGCGAACGCGGGCTGATCAGCTCTTCAGGTCGCATGGTCTGCAGGCTGGCGGTCAGCAGTTGTGCCTTGGACGTCGGCACCAGCAAATGCTGGGGGCCATCGATGGTGGTGCGTTGCTTGAAGGCTGGGTTGAGCTGGAACAGTTCGTCTTCGTCGATGTTGGCCACCGCTGCGACCTTGGACAGGTCCATGCGCTGGTTGATTTCGACGACCTGGAAATACGGTTCGTTGGCGATCGGGTTGAGGTTCACCCCGTAGGCTTCCGGGGCCAGCACCACTTGCGACAGGGCCAACAGCTTCGGCACGTAAGCCTGGGTTTCTGCTGGCAACGACGACAGGTTCCAGTAGTCCGTCGGCAGTCCGAGCTTCTCGTTCCGCTCGATGGCGCGGCTGACAGTGCCTTCACCGGCGTTGTAGGCCGCCAGGGCCAGCAGCCAGTCACCGTTGAACATGTCGTGCAGACGGGTCAGGTAATCCATCGCCGCGGTGGTCGAGGCGGTGATATCGCGACGGCCATCATAAAAGCGGGTCTGACGCAGGTTGTAGTAGCGGCCGGTGGACGGGATGAACTGCCACAGGCCCGACGCGTCGGCCCGGGAGTAGGCCATCGGGTTATAGGCGCTCTCGATCACTGGCAGCAGGGCCAGCTCCAGCGGCATGTTGCGCTCTTCGAGACGCTCGACGATGTAATGAATGTAGAGACTGCCGCGTTCACCGGCGTTCTCGAGAAACGAGGGATTACTGGCGAACCACAGGCGCTGCTGCTCGATGCGCGGGTTCACGCCCAGGCCGTCCTGCAGCTGGAAACCGCCGCGCATGCGCTCCCAAATGTCCTGAGGCACCTGCGGGCTCGGCTTTTCGCTGAGCCAGATCGGCTTCTGCTTGGCTCGCGCAGCAATGTTCGGCGTATGGCTCGCTTCAGACTGCGGAGCATGGCTGGAGCAGCCCGCCAACGTGGCGGACACAGCCACCGCGATGGCTTGGGCCAGGCGGGTCAAAGTGTCTGAATTGACGGACTTACGTATGGATGACGACATTGGCTGGAAGTAAGTTCCGGGCAAAAATGTCGGGCGATTCTAGAAAGCGCACCCCCTGCGGTCAACCATTCAGAATTTTTGTACCAAGTGGTGAGTCACTTAGAACGTATCTTTCCAGGCCCGCAGAGCCGCAAAAACCTCACTCGGCGCCCGGTTTTGAGCGCCTGCCCGTTCGTCCACTTTTTGTGTAACCAATGTTTCAGTGGTGCGCAAAAACGGATTGGTGAGCTTTTCCAGGGCCAGGGTCGAGGGCAGGGTCATGACGCCTTTCTCGCGTTTTTCGCTGACCTCTTTCAGACGGGCGGCGATGTCCGGGTTGCTCGGCTCGACGGCGGCGGCAAACTTCAGGTTGCTCAGGGTGTATTCATGGGTGCAATACACCAGCGTATCCTCGGGCAGGGCGGCGAGGCGGCTGAGCGAGTGGTGCATCTGCTCCGGGGTGCCTTCGAACAGGCGTCCGCAGCCGGCGGCGAACAGGGTGTCACCACAAAACAGCAGGCCGTGGTGGTAATAGGCAATGTGGCCCAGGGTGTGACCCGGCACCGCATAGACAGCGAAATCCCAGCCGAGGACGCTGACCGTGTCGTTGTCCTCGAGCGCCACGTCGCGCCCCGGAATGTTTTCGCTGGCCGGGCCGTAGACTTTGGCGCCGGTCGCCGCTTTCAGGCGCTCGACGCCGCCGACGTGGTCATGATGGTGGTGGGTGATCAGAATGTCGCTCAGCACCCAGCCCGGATGGGCGGCGAGCCAGGCCTGCACCGGCGCGGCATCGCCCGGGTCGACCACGGCGCAACGCTGGGTGCGATGATCCTGTAACAACCAGATGTAGTTGTCGGTGAATGCGGGCAGGGCACTGATCTGTATCATCGGAGGAATTCGCCAAGCGGAAAACATTGGCGCATCTTAGAGCTTCTAGCGGCGTTGGAGAATGACATGACCGATAAAGCGTTCGCTCAGGCCGATCCCGACTGGCTGGCGTTGATCGGCGCGGCCCGTGAATGGCTGGCCGGCCCGCTCGGGCAATTTCTGCTGGATGAAGAACGGCGCATGCTCGAAGACGAGTTGGGGCGCTTCTTCGGTGGCTATCTGGTGCATTACGGGCCGTCGGCCCAGACCCCACCATCGGCACCGCAGGTGCAGCGCAATGTGCGCCTGGGTGCGCCGTTGCCTGGGGTGGAGATCGTCTGCGAAGAGCAGGCCTGGCCGTTGAGCGAGCACGCCGCCGACGTGGTGGTGTTGCAGCATGGCCTGGATTTCTGCCTGTCGCCCCACGGTTTGCTGCGTGAGGCGGCAAGCAGCGTGCGCCCCGGCGGGCACCTTGTGATCATCGGCATCAACCCCTGGAGCACCTGGGGCCTGCGCCATGTCTTCGCTCATGACGCCTTGCGTCAGGCGCGCTGCATCTCGCCATCGCGGGTGGCCGACTGGCTCAACCTGCTGGGCTTCGCGCTGGAGAAACGCCGCTTCGGGTGCTATCGTCCGCCGCTCGCGTCGCCCAAGTGGCAGGCCCGACTGGCCGGCTGGGAACGCAAGGCCGGTGACTGGCAACTGTCGGGCGGTGGCTTCTATTTATTGGTCGCGCGCAAGATCGTGGTCGGTCTGCGTCCGGTGCGTCAGGAACGTCGCGAGCCGATGGGCAAGCTGATTCCGCTGCCGATGGCCAAGGTCAACCGCCGTCGTATCGAACCGTAAACCTTCTTTTTATAGTGGCCGGACCTGCTCCGGCCCGGGTCATCGTCGATCCGCGATCGACGAGGCCAGGCATTTTTCTGGATAGAGTGGCATGAGCGAAAGCGTCGATAGCGTAGAACTGTTCACCGACGGCGCCTGCAAGGGCAACCCCGGCCCGGGCGGCTGGGGCGCCTTGCTGGTGTGCAAGGGCGTCGAAAAGGAACTGTGGGGCGGCGAAGCCAACACCACCAACAACCGCATGGAACTGCTTGGCGCCATCCGTGGCCTCGAAGCCCTGAAACGCCCGTGCGAAGTGCTGCTGGTGACCGACTCGCAATACGTGATGAAGGGCATCAACGAGTGGATGGCCAACTGGAAAAAACGCGGCTGGAAAACCGCGGCCAAAGAGCCGGTCAAGAACGCTGACCTGTGGAAAGAGCTGGACGAGCAGGTCAACCGGCACAAGGTCACCTGGAAGTGGGTGCGCGGGCACATTGGTCATCACGGCAACGAGCGGGCTGACCAGTTGGCCAACCGTGGGGTGGATGAAGTGCGCGGTTACAAGCAGAGCTGATTCCCTCCATTGCACCGAGTCGTGGCCTTCGCGAGCAGGCTCGCTCCTGCAATCTGGAATGTATTCCCCTGTAGGAGCTGCCGAAGGCTGCGATCTTTTGACTTTATTTTTCGAAAGCAAGATCAAAAGATCGCAGCCTTCGGCAGCTCCTGCAGGGTTGGTGGCGAGCGTGTTAACATCGCCGCTTTTGCACGATTGACCCCGTTGAGAATTGAACACTGATGGCCACCAGATCCGTTGTACTCCTCTCGATTGTCAACGCCTCTGTAAAAAATATTTTTTTGCCCCCAAACCCCCGCTTCCTCTGACCCCCCCCGAGGCCCAGCGTCTCCTGAAAAACCTCTGAATTCGTAAAAAGTGTAAAAACACCCTCCATTTTCCCCCTCCTGTTTACACTTTTCCAAACCACCGTTCGGCACCCCGGCAGGCCCGGCGAATGGCGGTTCCACGACCAGCCATACCGCGCTTCAACGCGACGGTGAGGTTCAACCAAAACATCGCTCTGGTTTCGCCCGGCTGAATACAGCCAGTTCGGTACCGCCAATCTCCAAGTGCTTACCGAGCCCACTGGTGAGCAAGAGCTACGGTAGAAGAGGGGCTCCATCCGTATGGGTGGAACCATGGGGTGATGGGGCGCAACCTTCTGTTTCAAGTGTCACTGAGATCGATTTTTTGCTTGAGTTTCAGGCGTCATTCGATCCAAAGAGCGTGCTTTTCAAGGCAATAACGTCAGGGGAGCTTGCTAGCTGAATGGAGGTCAATGAACTGGCGCGGTTTCTGAGATTTTCGATCTCTTCCAAGAGATCGAGAATGTCGCCAATAGACTTGAAACGATCCACTTCATGAATTGGATGTAGGGGGCATACCTCTCAGTCTACCTACCCTCCAGACCCGCCCTCCCATCCTCCACCCCCCCCCCCCCCCCCCCCCCCACCCCCCCCCAACCCAACTCCCATGCTCATTTCTCCGGGTTGCCACATCAGCCCCAAGCCGACATCATGGATCCAAATCTAGAGCTTGGGCCTACCCAGTACCACGCCCATTCAAGGAAGCCCTCGGCTTCAGCCCCCAGTCCCAGGACACGTTAAGGAAGCCCGTTGAACGTATTCAGCATCAAGACCAAGCCAAAGTCAGCAGTAACCCTCACTCAAAAGAACTACAACCAGAAAACTCGAAGATCTTCGCCCTATGTAGTTAATGACGGCAACAAAATTCACTCTTACGCACTGTGCCCGGCCTGCCAAAATCCTGTAACCCTGGTTAACAGGAATGTCCCCACTACTGACTCTCAAGTTTTGTATGCAAAGCACACTGGGAGGTCTGTGCCAGACGTAGCAGATCATGACCAAGCGGCATACGAAGATTGCCCTCTGCACAACCCTGAGAGGTTTGATAGCAAGACTCCCAGGAAAAATGCTGCTCGGAATGATGAAATTCTGAACGCTTTGCGCAATCACGTGCATCTAGTCGTGAATGTTCTCGAAAGATCAACGGGCATGAAGTTTACGGATGCATTGGTCGCTGGGTTGCTTGAGGACTTTAAGTCCAATCAGGGTCATAAATACAGGTCGATTACGCTATATAACTTGCCATTCGGTTTTGCCTACATGACTGAGGGGCGAGATGCCTGGGGTTGCAAGGTTAATGAGAGTATTGCATCTGATATCAATAAAAAATCTACCGGATTTGAAGTTGATAAGTTTATGTTTGTGAAGCGGAAGGAGGGTGCAAAGAAAAAAATAATTAATTTGTACTTCGACAATCATCGAGTTGGTAACGAAGACTGTGGGAGTGATCTAGTTGATCTTGTGGTGGTAGAAATTGATACGGCAACTGAAATCTCCACGGTTCTGCACCAGAACACGTTGAGTTTCAACTCTGGGCTCTTTTTCAATACCTATCATAGGTACGAGCGCCTACGCCTGTTGGCTCAGAAGCATCTGTAAGACCGAGCCGATGGGTCTCTTGAGGACTTCATCAATTTCGTCAGTGCTGATGGGAATATCTTGCAGCTCTTCCTCCACTGACTCGGCGAATACCTCTGGCACCACGTGACCAATAGCGTGGTAAGCGAGTTGATTGACGAGATCTAGAAAGGCCTCTGGTTCCTTAAAGGAGGAGAGGGATCTGGAGAGGCTCATCGATGCTGAGCTGAGGCGTCTCAGCTGGTCGATTTCCACTAGGGCGGTCAGGATGAGGTTGTCACGGTAGCCCAAGAACGGGTTGTTCTGAAGAAATTTCATGAATGGCTCGTTTGTTATTTTTATGATTGGCCTACATCAGTTCGGGCTGCTTCATTCCTCAACCCACGTTTCCATCCTGCAGCGGGAGCGAGGCTAAGCGCAATGGCTTTAATGCATGCGAGCTGAGCACAGGCCTTTAGTGTTGTTGCTCGTGACGAGTTGGTGCCAAATACATATTCGGCGATCATGGCCACCTTTTGAAGAAACTGGCTTCACGTCGCAGCGTTGGGACAAGGACATATGAGGAACTACGTGACTTCGAGCACTGATGGGGAACAAGTCTGCTACAAATGTGTTCAGGATGCCTACTTAGGCGGCCAAATCCGGCGTACCGGGACATCCACCGCCTGCACCCTCTGCAACGCCACTCGAAAATGTATCTCCTTGGCCAGCGTCGTGTCCCGCGTTGAGAGCATCCTTGATGGCTATGTCATGGAGGGCGAATACTATCGCCGTTGGAGTGATTGGGGCGACAGTCAGGAGGGGGACAGTCTTGATACTTGGGTCAGCGCGATCTTCGGCTGCGACAACGTCGAGCTGATCGTGGAGGCTGTATGTGATCGACTGGACAGCTACAGTTTGGACACGAACTATTCCAAACGGCCTTACAGACTGGACGACATTGGCATCCAGTGGTTTGAGTTTCAGAACGGGATGAAGCACGGAAAGCGGTTCTTCAACGACAGCGCCAAGACTTTCCTGAATTGGATCTTCAAGGATCTGGACAAGTACTCAGCGTTCTCTGATGAGCAGGCTGTGGTGCGTTTGCTCACGCCGGAGCATTCCCCATCTATCTACCGTGCTCGCACCTGTATGACGCCAGCCGATGTTGGCGCGATTTCGGCCAATCCGGCGGGCAATCTGGCTGCTCCCCCGAAAGAGAGGGCAGGGGATGGAAGGATGAACCCAGCAGGCGTTCCGGCGTTCTATGGTGCATTTGAACGCGAAACATGCATCGCTGAATTGCGTCCTCCTGTTGGTGGTACCGTTGTTAGTGGTGAGTTCAGGTTGAACAGGGTGGTGAGGGTGTTGGACTTCGGACGGTTCGAGAAGGCAGATCTTGGCCCGGTGCCTAGCTTTTTCGACCCGAAGCATCGCGCCAAGACCGGGCGCCGGGAGTTCCTGAAGTTCCTACACAACGAGATCACGGTACCGGTGCTGCCAGGTGCTGAACGTGACTATCTGACAACACAGGTTATCGCCGAATACCTCGCAACCCATTGCACGCCTCGGATCGACGGGGTGATTTTCAAGTCGGTGCAACAGAGTGCCGGCAGTAACATTGTGCTGTTCTCGCACGTAGCTTGCGCCGCTACAGTCTCCTGGGGCCAATTGAAGGATGACTACGACATTGAGATGTCTAAGGGGCCTAGCATCGACTATGTCAGCGACAGCCTCGTCTACCACGCTGTCCGCGAGGTCAAGTACAAGATCGATGATGAGCCACTGCCGGAGGGCAAGCAGACGTTGATTCTAAAGCCTGATTTCTAGGCGACAGGTATCACTAGAGAACTGATTAAGAAATTGGAGTTGTGGCGGGTTAAGCTGCGCCGTGCCAAGCGATACCTATCAGCGACGTCTTGAAGGGAGGGGGCATTTGGGGAAGTTCAAGGAAGGGTTAACGACGAGAGTCGCTCATACCAGGATCGCGCGTGGGTACTGCCTCATTTGTGGGAGCTTGGGTCGGCTTAGCTCTGATCACATCCCTCCAAAATGTTGTGTGAGCGTTACTAGAATCGAACAGCGCCACATTACGGAATCTTTAGACCTGCGCGATCGAAGTATCAAAGGTGTGGAGTCTACCAACGGAAGCAAATTCAAGACGATCTGCCAGGAATGCAACAACATGCTGGGTCGTACAGATGGCGTCGTTGGCGAAGCCTACAGGTTGCTGACTAGGCAAGTGGTTACCTACTTTTCAGAAGCGCAGCTCCTTCCGATTGCTACTGTTCCGATGAACCTCGTAAGCTTTGCAAGATCGATGATCGGGCATCTGTTGGCAGCAACCACAGTTCGAGAGTGCGATCAGCCCCCTATCTCCATGCCATACTTTGATCCACTGAAACGCTTTGTCTTGGGCGATGATCATGCTCTGGATGAGACGCATGACATCTATTACTGGTTTTACCCGAACAATGTTCACATAAGCGCCAAGCTTGTGGCCTTCTACAACGAGGGGCATCAGGCGAATGTGAGCCTACTCAGTTTTTTCCCCTTGGCGTTTATGGTTACAAAGAAGAACGAAGGTACCTATCCTGCCCATGCGCGCAAACTGATATTTGGAGATGACCGGATTACGCTGGATCTCTCTACTGGCAATGTTCACAACTGCACATTTCCTTTTGTTTCTCTATCGGGTAACCAGATGTTTGCGCTCAGGGATTGCCAGGCCATCATTAGCTATCCTGTTGGTCAGTAGGCTGGGGGATGACATGTCAAGCTGTGGGTGCTAGGAATCATGCTGAATGAAATTAGAAATGGAAGTGAGCCTTGTGTCGGTGGGTTGAACGGGGGTAGGGGCTAAACCGAGTTTTTATAAAGCCGAGGAACTGCATGAAGATTAAAGCTTTTCTAGTAGGTGCAGTTTATGGGTGATGGTTTCACGGGCTTTTTAATTGATTCATGCAGTGAGCAACGTGGTTGGTTTAGTTATATAAGTTTGGTGAGCCCTGATTGTGGGGAATAAAGGTTTCATAGGCTTCATGTTGATTTTTTGCAGTAGAGATGTATGCATAGTCTTACGAGGTCGCCTCTGGCGGGCGAGTCAGCTGTAGTGTATTATTTAGGTATGGTCTTCGCCTCGTTAACATAGCTCGGGCGGGTTGTCCAAAGCGGAAAAATAGGGGGTGAGGAATATGAAGATAGCAGAAATTTCCATACAAAATTTTAAAGGAATATCCAGTCGGTCGTTCAAGCTGAACGACAGATTTACTGTTTTTATCGGAAATAACGCCACAGGGAAAACCACGGTGTTAGATGCCTTGGCTGTCGCTTTGGGGAGTTTTTTTCTTGGTGTTGGCGTTCCTGCCCGAAGCATCAATTGGGATGAGGTCAGGATGGTGGTTATTGACGGGCAGCAGAAGCCGCAAATACCTGTTGAAATCAAAGCCACAGGAGTTGTAAACGGTAAGGAGATCAAGCCCTGGGGGCGAAGTATTCTGACCACAAAGACAACTACAAAAGATGCAAAGTCTATCAAAGACATTGCTCAGAATCTTTTGAAATTGAGTAGAACACCCCGTGAAGAGCGCGAGGGTGGTGCGGAGGCTATATTCCCTGTTATCGCATACCACGGCACAGGTCGACTGTGGGCTCAGCATGAGGCTCAAAAATACCAGAAGCAGATAGAAGGCGTTCAGCGCGCTTATATCAATGCACTTTCGGCAAAGTCCTCAAGTAAGGATTTTACCGCCTGGATCAAAACTCAGGAGGATAGTGTTCAGAAGTTTAATCGTCCGTTGGAACGTGCTCACTTGGAGGCTTTCAAGGCGGCCATCGAGGGGCCGGTGATTGACGGTCGCTGGACTAATGTCAAATACGACAATAAACAAGAGGTTTTGACTGGGTTTTTTGTGGATAACTCAGGTCGCTCACTTGAGCTAAACTATAATCAGCTGAGCGATGGTTTTAGAAATATAATTGGGATGATTGCGGATATTGCGTTCCGTTGTATTCAGCTGAATCCACATCTAGGGCGGGACGTAGTGAATCTGACGCCAGGGGTGGTGTTGATTGATGAATTAGATCAGCATCTTCATCCTAATTGGCAAAAGCGTGTCGTCAATGATCTAAAGCAAGCTTTTCCAAAGATTCAGTTTGTCGCTACCACTCACTCTCCATTTATCGTCCAGAGCCTCGAAGCTGATGAACTTGTTAATCTCGATGAGTTGGAGCTCAGTGAGTCCCCAAATCTACTGCCAATCAATAAAGTTGCTACGCAAATTATGGGTGTGGATGGAATCAGAAGCGATGACTTCGAGGAGCGCGTGAAGGATGCGACTCAGCAGTTGTCCGAGATAGAGGCTGAAAATGGAAAGCTGAGCCTTGATGATTATGAAAAAATCAGTAAAGCGCTCGATCAAATTGCTCTATCTGAAACGAATGATCCAGCGTACAGAGCATTTTTGGAGCTGAAGGAAAAGGATAAGGAAAATCAATGAGACCTATTAATAAGGGGGGTTGGCCAACGCGAAAAAACAATAGCGCAATAAAGCTGGTTTTCACGGATTGGTCTAAAGCTCGCGTGCATCTAGTAGAGCGAACTGGTCAATATTGCCATCTTTGTGAAATCCAATTGCCTATGGGTTTGGCGGTTGAGCACATAAAGCCAAAAGAAATTTATAAATCTTTAAGCAATAATTGGTCGAATTTTTTACTTATATGTACTTCTTGTAACTCTCGGAAAAAAGTTTCCGATCCAGTGAGGCCTTACCGTTTTAGGTATTATTGGCCTCATTTAAATAATACTCTGATGGCGTTCTGCACCTCCTTGACTGGGCCTGATGCCTTGCTTGTTAAGCCCCATTCTGGTCTCAGTGCTGCTCAACTTACGAGAGCCGAAGCTACTATTGAACTTTATAAGCTGGATCAAAGATTGTTAGCTTCTGGCGAGGGTGATGCTAGGTATACTCGAAAGGCCGAAATCGGAAGTAAAGCAGTACGGCGTTACCTTGAGTATAAAAGCGCAATATGCACACTCGACAGCATATTAGACAATGTATTGTCGGATGGGTTTTTCAGTCTGTGGTTAGAGGTTTTTAAAAATGAAAAGGTCGTGATCGATGCGATCTTGGATCTTCCCGGGTTTTTTATTGATCGCCCAAATTGGTTCAACGCTACCAATGATCCTGTGGGGCGTAATCCTACGAGGCCAGACGTTATTTAATAGGTTGTTCAAGCGGCGAAGCGGGGGTGTGTTTTAATAGTCGTGCCGAGCAAAAGTTTTAAGGGAGTTGTCTACCGTTCTCTGCGTTCTGCCAGTTTGTCGGTTTTGGGTGGTACGCAAACGATTCAAAGAAGACACGCGTCAGCTCTGGTCGAGAAAAATTTTTTGGTCTCGTCTCTTCGGCTGGTTGACCGCTGCATACCTTGCCATTTAACGTTCCGATCTTGCTTAAGGGAAGGACGTGCCTAATCGCCTGCCCAGTATTCAAAGGTGATTTAGACATGGTAGTCAAGCTGCCCCTTGCGGGAGTCAGAGTCCACATTTCCGGCTCGAACCCCGATCAACGGGAAGACATCTCTCAGTTTGTCCAGGCCCTCTCTGCGCGAATTTTTAGCGAAGGGGGCGCAGTGATTCATGGCAGTCATCTTTCACTCATTGAACCTCTTGAGAATGCCGCACGGGGGTTTATTGCTGCGGGAGGGGATGTCGGTGCGCTGACCTTGGTGCGGGCAAAGCACTATTCTTCAACGGAGCAACAGTTCACTGAGATTGAAAGTCAACGGCAGTATGCATCCGTTCAGATCGTTCCCGCTGACGTGGGCGATATCGCAAGCCGCAACGGTTTAACTCCCATGCGGGATTGGATGGCCGATCGCTCGGATGCGATTGTCTGCGTTGGCGGCGCCTGGTGGGACACCAATAAGGCTAAGGCGGGTGTGCCTACCGAGCTGGAAACCATGCTTGAGCTCGGAAAGCCGGGATTTGTTGTCGCTGGTTTTGGAGGTGCCATATCCGGGTACCTCAATGAAAACCGCGCGTTGGTTTCAAGACTGCAGAATGGCCTGACTGAAGAAGCAAACAACGTCATTGCGCATGAAACGCGTATTGACCATATCGTAGATGCGATAGTGAAGCAGCTCAAAATCCTGCCTCTGGTGCGTAGAGGGGTCTCCAAGGGACGAAATTTTCGAATTCTCGCACTAGATGGGGGCGGGCTCAGAGGGACGTTTACGGCGGCAGTCTTGGCAAAATGGGACGATATGCTTGGCGCTGGAGGCGGCAACAGTTTGATCTCCCATTTCGACCTTGTGGCAGGAACCTCTACAGGGGCGATATTGGCCATCGGGCTTGCACTCGGCGTAAAACCCGCTGAAATCTTGGCGTTTTACAAGGACAAAGGCCCGCAAATTTTTCCGAAGGATCGGACACTGAGGCACTGGTTGAGGTCAAAGCATGAGTCGTCTACATTGCGCGAATTGCTACATGCGGTTTATGGCGAAAAAAAGCTATCCCAAGATTCGTGCTGTCGATTGGTGATTCCCACTGTAAGGGCTAAGCAAGGTCAGGCGGAAGCCATCGTTACGTCTCACAGTCCAGACCGTACCGCGTTTCGTGACATTTTAGCCGTTGATGCTGCTTTGGCTTCTTCAGCTGCTCCCACTTATTTTGATGAGTCCGTTTGGGACGGCCCCATCGCACCGGAAACATTCTTGGATGGTGGTGTCTGGGCGAACAATCCCATCCTTCCTGCACTGGCTGAAGCCGTCCGCTACCTAAAGATTCCCCTTGATCGGATCGACGTTCTTAGCGTTGGCACTCTCAGTAGCGAAAGTGATTTCACCGAATCACTTGGGAAAGGCAAGGCAGGCTGGGCGCTTAACAGTGCTGATCTCTTTTTTGCGGCACAAGAACATGGCGCTCTTACACTTGCAGAAAGCTTTTTAGGCCCTACGCGTCATCTGCGAGTAAATCAGCAGACGCCATTTGAAATTAAGCTCGATGACGCCGAAGCAATTGAGGATATGGCCGGTCGAGGGAATGAAGCTGGCAAAGATCATTTTGCAGAAGTGCGCTCCAGGTTTTTTGATGGCCATCATGCGGAAAAATGGGCTCGCTATTGAAGGATCGAAGTATCCGGTCGCGGTAGATTTTCGGGTTTAAGTTGATATTATCTTTGATAAATGGTTGAAGGGAAGCGTTTATGTATATTGATTTGAAAATTGAGGATGTTGCGAGTCTTAATGTTCGGTGGGGTCGTGAAGATATCCGTGAATATAAGGACAGAAATACCAAGCCTTTAGTTGATCTGAAAAAATATCTACTTGGCAAGGATAATTTACTCGATGCGAGCGAGATTCAAAAAAACTTGTTTCCGGAGTTTGAGGTCGATGTCTTCATTTCCCATTCGCACAGCGATGAATCTGAGGCAATAAAAATCGCCCTTAGTCTCGAGGCTATGGGGTTGCGAGCTTTTGTGGACTCCTGTGCGTGGGGCTATGCAGATGAGCTTCTTCGAGAAATTGATAATAAATTTTGCATTCCAGAAGGATGGTCAAATTATAACTACGACCTGAGAAATAGAACTACGACTAACGTGCACCTGATTTTGAATTCTGCACTTCAGCAAATGATTCACAAATCCGAGTTGTTTATTTTTCTCGGCACGGAAAACTCTATCAGAATGAATGATTATGTCGCTGATAGTGAGTACCTTTCCTCACCGTGGATTTTTTCTGAGCTGATGTTTGCTAAAAGTGTAGAGAGAACTCCGCGTAAGCGAATATTTAGTGCCAACGAGAATTATAAGTTTAGGACGACTGCAAGTGATCAGAAGGAAGTAGGATTTAGATACCTTCTACCCGAATCAAGCTATTCTATAGGGTTCCAAAAATTCTCGAATTGGCTTTCTGTGGATGTGGCAAGTAATGATAGAGGTTTCCTAAGTCTGGCGGGCCTTGAGCATCTTGATCGGCTATATAGAATCGTCGGTGTTCCCGGCAGACTACTCGACCAGTCGCCGCGCCTTGTAACGGAAAGGTAAATACGGGTGAAGACTTATCACGTTCAATCTTGTGCGAGATGATCATGTCTCCTATTTATCAGCTTCTGTCCTTGGCGCATCCAAAGCAGCACAGCTTTCTGAATTGGAAGAAGCGGTTGGGAGTGTCGTGAGTATTTTTGGTCTGAAGCTGAGGCACGAGATTGGCTGGGAGCTTTGTCACCATAGGCCTTCAACCCACTTGCAGTCTGACCGTCACCGTCGCCGCTGTTTCCGGCCAGTAGCGCATGGTGTCAGTCGCCTCTGCAATCTCCTCTGTCTACGTATCGGCGGTGGGAAAGGTGCAATCCAGAAAGCGAGACCAGCTTTTGAGTTGCAAGGGTCTGGAAGCTCCGGAATATCTCGCCTCCACGATCAATCGCCGCCTAAACAAAATCTCCCGAGAGCGTCCACACCGTGCTCTGATGCTCTTCAAAGTTGCCGCCGATCTCTAGTGACGCCTTACTGAGTTGGGCCTTTAGGCCAGCATTGATTCCAAAGTCTTCGGTGTATGTCAGCGTTAACGAGAACTGCTTGAGATTGTGCTTTGTCCGGTTATTAGCAATCGTCTGCCACATTGGTTCGAAGGGATACCAGACAAGGTCATCCGGGATGGCCGGCGAAGCATGCCCTTCCAAGATCGAGGTAAAGAGCAGTCGTGAGTTGTCATTTCGTGAATGACCAGCCTCCATGGTTGCTGACTCGCCTGTAGCTACAAAAGCACCTGCCAGATTGGCAGCGAACTCTCGTCCGAATCCTTTGACATGTTCTGCCTGGATACTCGATGCACCTAGCGCAGCCAGTAAGCGAATGACTTCAGCGAATTTATGCTCGAAGGTGAATCTATGAAACGTCGCCAAGGGGAAGTACATGGTCGATTTAGCGGGATGCTTGGCATAAACCAGTCGCTCTCGCGGGTGGCCTGGAGGGAATTCGAGATCGCGAGCTCTTTGTGCGCTGAAGACCGAGACATTATCGATTTCTGCGATCGTATTGAGGGCTTTCTCCAACGTTTTGTAGGTCAGTATGGAGGGCCAGTTCAAGGGATTTTTTTCACTAAACATCTTCTCCCTGACGGTGCGTAAATGTCCCGAAATCTGAATCGCCCAGAGTTTCGTAGACGGTTCACCTGCCGGCGATTGGAACGACCCCCTCTGCCCGGAAGTCTACCTGTTACTGCTTATGGGTAAGGTACAAAGCAATGCATAAAACCATCATCGTCGATCAACTGGCCACCACCGACCTAAGATCAATCAACGAGATATGGCTAGGCGAGACTCATACCCAGCTGTGCCTATGGCGTGGCGAACAAGTCTTTACACACGAGATGATGAGCGAGGGCACCCACGATCAGAATGTCCGACGCTTGTGCTTGCAATTGGTCAACCCTGAAGATCAAAACGCAGTTGCCAGCGTTGAGTTGATTGTGCGCGAACAGCTAAAAAGGATGGGGAAGGAGGGGGAGTTTTATCCGGCTGAGGAGGCGAATACTCATCTATAAGAAAAGAAGTTTCGGCCATTCACAAGGAATCAATCCAAGACCTACTGTTGCTTGGAAACAGATATTAATATCGGCTGGCCGGGTATAAGGCCTCAGGCGCCACTCCTTGTAAGTGCGCCCTGTGATTTATGGTGTAACCTCTAGGTATTACTCACATCGAGAATTTCCATGTCTAAACTCGCAGAATTCCGCCAGCTCGAAAAACACCTAGCCGAACAGCTCCAAGCACTCGAAGCCCTCAAGGGCGACGCAGGCCTTAAGAAAGAAATCGAATTCGAAACAAAATTGCGCGATTTGCTCGCAAAATACGGTTACAGCCTCAAGGACGTGATCAATCTGCTAGATCCACAAGCAGGTCGTTGCGCTCCAGCGGTTGAGTCCAAAGCAGGTAGCCGCAAGCCTCGTCAGTTGAAGGTTTATAAAAATCCTCACACAGGCGAAGTCGTAGAAACGAAGGGTGGCAATCACAAAACGCTGAAAGAGTGGAAAACAGAGCACGGCGCCGCGACTGTTGAGTCTTGGCTGACCAAGTGATTTTGGTTGAGTACAAAAGGGCCCGAGAGAGCCCTTTTTTATGGCGCAAATCACGGATGAGCGTGATACCACAACTTTTTCAAGGTAGTGAAACCGATGACTTCGGTGTGTACCAGACCCGTCTATCGAGCGTCTTTCTTAGACTACCTCCTCATGCTTAGTGCAACCCCACAGGTAGTTGCTCATGGCACATGAACCACAGCCGTCGAATCATTGATATTTGATGATGTTTTGCAGGATGAGTGGGCCGCCCAAACCCAGCAACTTTCCACCTTCATCAATCTCACCCAAGGATATCGGGGCAAAGCCCAACTGATGCACCAGTTGGGTAACGGTCGTGTTGGCTTCCTGATTTCGGCTCCAAACAAACATCACTTGCCGCCCTCCATCGTTCGCAGGATCCTTGGCTAACAGTGCCGCAGGGAGCTGATTGAAGGTTTTCACCACCCTCGCGCCGACAAAAGCGGTTGCGACGACGTCAGTGGAAGCGCGGTCGCCAAGTTCCTGAGGCGGCACGCCATAAGTGTTCATGGCATCGATGACGATCCTGTTTTTCCAGTTCGCGAATCGCTGGCCAATCTCTCGATGAGCGCCGAAAGGAATGGCGAGAATGACGATGTCTGCTTCGAGGGCCTGTTCAAGAGGCTTCGCCGTTACGGTGTTGCCCAATTCATTGATGAGCGGCGCGAGGCTTATTGGATCTCGGGTGTTAGCGATTGCAACGGGAATGCCATTACGGGCGAATTGGCGGGCGAGGGCGGTGCCGACCTTGCCGGAACCGATGATGGAGTAAGTCATGCTCTAGTCCTCTGTTGCGGAAAAGGGAAGCGCGCGTGGTGATCAGCCGGTGATGGCAGCGATATCTTCGAGAGCTTTAGCGATGGCGGCATCTTTGACCTGCGCATTGATAGCCAAGCCCTCAGCACGAATAACCTTCGTATCGCTGATACCCAGGAACCCCAGCAACCCGATCAGGTAGGTCTCTTGATGTTCTAAGGGCGCCGCAGGACTACCAGAGGAATACACGCCACCGCGAGAAGACGCGATGTAGGCCTGTTTGTTTTTCAACAGGCCTGCGGGGCCTTTGTCGGTGTATTGGAAGGTTTTGCCGACCAATGAGATTCGGTCAATCCACGCTTTAAGCGGAGTAGGGATCGTGAGGTTGTACATGGGCGTGCCGATGACAACGACGTCCGATTCGAGCAGTTCTTGCAGATACGCAGTGCCTTTGTAGAGATCTTCCGTGAGCATTGCATCGTCACTTCCCGCACCCTGCCAAGCGGCCAGATGCTTGCCGGAAAGGTGCAGGGCCGGGTCGAGCGCGAGATCTCGGTAGATCACATTGCTGTCAGGATGCAGGGCCTTCAACCGTCCAACAATGTTCGAGGACAACTGGCGACTCACTGAAGCGGCGCCGAGAATGCTGGAGTCGAGATGGAGAATTTGCATGGTTAAGTCACCTTTATCGTGTGGATTGAACGTCACGAGAACGATGAACTTTGAGGCTGCATCTGAATAGACGGTATATTGAGATGTAAAGTATCTGCCAATGAGATGGATGGAGAATGAAATGCTCGATGGCGTATCGCTCGATCAACTGCGAACCTTTATCGCTGCGGTGGATGAAGGCAGTTTCTCGGCAGCAGCTAGAAAGCTAAACCGGGTTCAATCAGCCGTCAGTGGTTGGGTCGGAAGCCTGGAGGATCAGATTGGGGTCGTACTGTTCGACCGCTCTGGACGATTCCCCAAACTGACGCCTCAAGGCGCGCTATTACTCACGGATGCACGCAACATCGTCTCTGGAGTGGACACTTTGAAGGCACGGGCCAAACTCATGGCATCGGGCCTTGAGCCAGAGTTGTCGGTGGTGGTGGACGTATTTTTCCCCACCTCGGCAATTACCGCAGTGGTCAAAGAGTTCGCCGAACGTTTCCCGCTGACTCGATTGAAAATGTTTGTAGAAGGGCTAGGGGCAGGTTATCAACCGATATTGGATGGCCGTTGTAGCCTGGGTGTCCTGGCCACGCTGCCAATCAACTTTCCCTCCTTATCCAGCGAGCGAATTGGTGAGTTTTCACTGGTGATGGTGGCCGCCGCTAATCATCCGCTGTCCAGCCTGACGGGAAAATTATCCAAACGTGAATTGGCAAAGCACATCCAGCTGGTGCTGACAGACCGTTCGGAAATGCTGGGAGGGCAGGATTATGGCGTGATGTCGCCATTGACGTGGCGCTTGGCCGATCTATCGACCAAGTACGCGTTCCTGAAAGATGGCGTTGGCTGGGGCAGCATGCCGTTGCATATGATTGAACAAGACCTAGCGGCAGGCACATTAGTGATGCTGGATGTCGAGAGCATCCCCAGAGAAGGGGTAAAGATCGATTTTTCTGCAGTTCACTCGACCAATACATTGCCCGGGCCGGCAGGGCGCTGGCTGATTGATCGCATCAAGATCAGCCCGCTCAATTAGTATTGGCTGCCAACCTCGTTCGCAATCACCGACACTGGGTAGATCGCCGTGAATGCGCCGGCATCGACGCTCAGCGCTCTGCAATCAACGCCATACACCTGCGCGAGATTTTCTTGGGTTAATGTGGTTCTCGTTGGGCCGCAGCAATGCACGACGCCCTGATCAAGCATGAGCGTGTCGTCGTCGTATCGACTGGCCAGATTCATGTCATGGAAGATCGCCAGCGTGCCGATGTTATGCTTGCGTGTGTACTCGCTGACGGCATCAAGAATCTGTAATTGATTGGCCAGATCCAACGCCGAGGTGGGTTCATCCAGCAGCAGCAATTGCGGAGAGCGAATGAGTGCTAAGGCTAGGGAAATCATCTGGCGTTCGCCACCGGAAAGTTGACCAGGCTGTTTCTCGGCGAAACGTTGCAATCCCAGTAGCTCAAGCAGTTCGGTTGCCTTGTATCGCGCCTCTGCGCTGGTTTTCCAGCTGCCTGCACTGCCTTGCTGAGCGAGCAGCAAGAGCTCATAGGTCGACAGTCTTACGTCGAGATGTGCGAGATCCTGCGCGACGTAGCCAATCATCCTCGCGCGGGTGGCAGGAGACATCCCCAGTAACGCCGTACCGTTGATGCTGGCAAAACCGAAAGCAGGCACCAGTCCGCACAATCCTTTCATGAAGGTCGACTTCCCTGCGCCGTTTGCACCCAGCAACGCCATTGTGTGGCCGGCGGCAACGTGCACGTTCAGTCCCTTGAGAATGGGCTTGCCGCGCAAAGTTACCCGGTAGTCGGAGGTAGAGAAACTCATCGGGACGTCAGCCTCCGGTCGCGCAGGATAAGAATGATGAAGAACGGCAGACCGATCAGTGAGGTGACCATGCCGATGGGTAACACGGCACCAGGGACGATCAATTTGCTTGCCAGAGAGGCCAGGGTCACGAAGATGATCCCGCAGGCAATGGTCACGCCGATGGTGAAGCGCTGATCCTCGCCCACCAGCAGTCTGGCCACATGCGGTGCGACAAGGCCCACAAAGCCGATCACACCCACCACCGATGTGACAGCGCCCGCCAGCAGAGCCGCCAGTACCAACATTTGAAAGTGCGCAATTTCTTGCGCACTTGCTCCTAAGATTTCGCTCGATAAACCGCTACAACCCAAGTAGATCGTAGTCTCCAGCCAAGTGCGCAACTTCTTGCACACCACTGCGCAACTTCTTGCGCACTTTTCGATTTTTTTCTGTGGATTTATCTCAGCATCCGCAAGAGAAACCCTCCCAGGCCGCGGTTTATAAGGCTCGACAAAAGTTGGCATGCTAATTGATGGCAAATGGCCGCTTCTTAGGTGATGTCACCTATGTTGCACCCACTGATCCAGCAAGGAGAGCACCTCATGGCAACACCAGCGTATATGTCGGTTACCGGCGAAAAACAAGGCCTGATCACTGCCGGCGCCTTCACCGCCGACTCCGTTGGCAACACCTACCAGGAAGGCCACGAAGACCAGGTTATGGTTCAGGCTTTCACCCACGACGTGATCATCCCGCGTGACCCACAGTCCGGCCAACCGACCGGTCAGCGCGTTCACAAGCCAGTGGTGATCACCAAGGTCTACGACAAGGCGTCGCCTTTACTGCAAGCCGCTCTGACCTCCGGCGAGCGCATGAGCGAAATCGTTATCCAGTGGTACCGCACTTCGGCGCAAGGTACCCAAGAGCACTACTACACCACCAAACTGGAAGACGCGATCATCGTCGCCATCAACAACAAAATGCACAACTGCCAGGATCCAGGCAACGCGCACTTCACCCACCTGGAAGAAGTGCAGTTCACCTACCGCAAAATCACCTGGACTCACGAAGTCTCCGGTACTTCGGGTTCCGATGACTGGCGTGCTCCAGTCGTTTAATCGCGACTGACTGTTTTACCGTCTCGACCGGTTTTGCCGGTCGAGGCACCTTCATTACTTTAAGAATTTTTGCCACCTGATCCTTAGCGATCTGGCGGTATCGCAGCACATCATGAGGGACAAGGGAATGTTCTCACCGGCCAACCAGGCTCATTTCAATCTGACCATCGATGGCGCGGACAGCGATTTCCAGGTGCTGTCGTTCACCGGTCGGGAAGCCCTCAACACTCCCTTCGAATTCGAGCTGGAACTGGTCAGCGAAAAGGCCTCGATCAACCTCGAAAGCCTGTTGCACAAACTGGCGTTTCTTCAGCTCTCACCGAGCGGCACCGGGATTCACGGGCTGGTCTACAGTATCGCCCAGGGCGAGGCGGGCAAGCGTCTGACCCGCTACAAGATCTCGCTGCGACCACAGCTTGCGTATCTGGCGCACCGTTTCAACCAGCGCATTTTTCAGCAGATGACGGTGCAGCAGATCATCAGTCAGGTGCTGGAAGAGCACGGCATTCTGGCCAGCGATTACCACTTCCAGCTGAGCGCGATCTATCCCGAACGCATCTACTGCACGCAGTACGATGAAAGTGACCTGCATTTCGTGCAGCGCCTTTGCGAGGAGGAGGGGATTCACTACCACTTTCAGCACACCGCCAGCGGCCACAAACTGACCTTCGGCGATGACCAGACGGTGTTCCCGAAACTCGCGCCCGTGGCCTATCAGCAGGACTCCGGGCTGGTCGCCGATCAACCGGTGGTCAAGCGTTTCGGTCTGCGCCTGGCGACCCGTACCAGCCGCACCACTCGTCGTGACTACGACTTCGTCAAACCGAAGATCGAACTCGAAAGCGATGCCAAGAGCAGCGCCCAGCCAGATCTGGAGGATTACGATTACCCGGGGCGTTTCGTCGATCGCGAGCGCGGCAAGCACTTGGCCAATCGCGCACTGGAACGCCATCGCAGCGACTATCGTCTGGCCGAAGGCAACAGCGATCAGCCGATTCTGGTCAGCGGGCATTTCCTCGCCCTGACCGAGCACTCCAACCCGACGTGGAACGATCTGTGGCTGCTGACCGAAATCTTCCACGAAGGCAAGCAGCCGCAAGTGCTGGAAGAGTCGGTGACCAGCGACACCACCGACAACAAGGACGATTTCCACCAGGGCTACCGCAACCGCTTCAACGCGATCCCGTGGGACGTGCCGTACCGGCCGCCGCTCGATCACCCGAAACCGAAAGTCCTCGGCACTCAGAGCGCGGTGGTCTGCGGCCCTGAGGGTGAAGAGATCTACTGCGACCAGTACGGTCGGGTGAAGGTGCAGTTCTTCTGGGATCGTGAAGGCGAGCACGACGACAAGACCAGTTGCTGGATGCGCGTGGCCTCAAACTGGGCAGCGGAAACCTTTGGCGCGATCAACATTCCGCGGGTCGGCATGGAGGTGTTGATCACCTTCCTGGAAGGCGATCCCGATCAGCCGCTGATTACCGGTTGCCTGTACCACGGCGCGAATCTGCCGCCGTACAAGCTGCCGGATTTCAAGACCCTGGCCACGGTCAAGAGCAAGGAATACAAGGGCAGCCGCGCCAACGAACTGCGCATCGACGACACCACCAGCGAGATCAGTATTGCGCTGCGCAGTGATCACGGCGCCAGTGCGATCAACCTCGGCTACCTGACCCATCCGCGCCCGAGCGGCGGGCAGCCGCGTGGCGAAGGTTTCGAGTTGCGCACCGACCGCCATGGCGCGGTGCGTGCCGGCGCCGGTCTGTTGATCACCACCGAGCCGCGCCCGAACGAATCGAAGCACCACAAAGACCTGCCGGAAACCGCCGAGCGCCTCGCCACTGCGAGCGATCAGCAGGACGGTTTCGCCACTCAGGCCAAAGAGCTTCAGGCCCAAGAGGCCGGCGATCAGGACGATGTGGCCAAGGCGTTGCACGCTCAACATCAAGGTGTGCTTGGTAGCGGCCCGGCGAACCTCACCGCCAACGAATTTCCCGAGTTCACCGAACCGCATCTGGTGCTCGCCAGTCCCGCTGGCATCGCCCTGACCACGCCGCGTTCCAGCCACATCGCCACCGGCGAACACCTGGCGTTGAGCAGTACCGGGCACACCAGTTTTTCCATAGGCAAACGCTTGCTGGCTAGTGCCAGCCGTGGCATGCGCCTGTTCGTGCAGAGCATGGGTTGGCGTCTGGTCGCGGCGTCCGGCGACATCGACGTAAAAGCGCTCAAGGACAGCATCAACTTGCTGGCAAAGCTCAACATCACTGCCAACGCCGACCGCATCACCATAACCGCGAAAACCGAACTGGTGATCCAGGGCGGCGGCAGCGCCACGACCTACAACGCCGGCGGCATCACTCACGCCACCAGTGGGCCGTACACGGCGCATGCGGCGAACTTCGCTTACACCGGCGCCAAGAGTCTGGCCGGCGTATTCCCGGAGCCACCGAAACCGGGCAAGGGCAATCTGGAGCTGTTCAACCAGTACGCCGGGCGTCAGGGCATCAAGGAAGGCGACTACGAAGTCATCGACGCCCTTGGTAAAAGCATCAAGGGCAAGCTCGACGCGAAGGGCTTTGCCAGTGTTTCCGGTGCAGCACCGGGGCCGGCCCGTGTCCTCTTTGGCAAGGATCCGGCGGACACGTGGAGCGAAGGCAGCTACATCGGCAAGCCGGAATGGCCGTTGAGTCCGCCGGGTGCCGAAGACGTGCCGAGTCAAGTGCAGGCGATGGTTGCGCAGGTATTGCCGAGCAAGAATTGGGATGTTTTGGAGAAGGGTAAGGACATGGTGCAAACAGGGATGAGTACGATGCAGACCGCGCAAGGCACTATGCAAACGGCGCAGCAGGTGAAAGGCGTGATGCAGGGTGGGGCGGCCGGGTTGCCGAAAATGGCAAACGCGGCGATGCCAAGTGCGTCGGGGATCCTCGGGGCGGCGAGCAAGGCGGGCAAGTTGCCGAGTCTGCCTACGCCGAGCCTGTCGAAACGTTCCCTGAAAACACCGGGATTATCGGTGGGTGAGGTGTTGTCATGACGACTGATGCAGGTGGGGCGAAAAAGCGCGAGCCACAGGTTGCCGTTGTTCCGTTGAACACGTTGGATGTGCAGGACGTGGGACGCGGAGCGGCCAGATTTGACGCTTGGCTTCAATCGATCAGCGGTAATGTGGTGACACTCGATCGTATAAAGAGTGTCGCAGGTGCCTTACCTGTCGTGGGCAACATCATGGCGCTGGTGGACGCACTGGGCGATATCGTTACCCTGACCAAAAGCAAGCAGCGAGAGTTGCTCGATTGGGTAAGCCTGGGCATCAATCTGATCGGTGTATTGCCGGCGCCCCCGACCATGGCTGCGGCGCGCATGAGTATGCGACCGACTCTGTTCCTGGTGCGTCAAGAGCTGCGCAACAGCGCTAAGATGCTGCTCGGTGACTCTATGATTGAGGTGCTGGTTGGGCACTTGAATGCGACCATCGTCGGCACCATCGACGACTTCGTCAAACAGGCGCAAGGCAAGCTGTCCGGCATCCTTGCCGATGCCGGAAAACTGGGCGAAAGCGCAGTCAATGAAATCGCCAAGGGCCTTGAGGCCGTGGTCAACGGCAAGCTGGATGCAAAAGGCGATGCTCGCGCAGCCAGCCAGAAAATTACTGCGGCGGGCAATCAGTTACTCAGCGATCCGAAAGCTGCCATCAGCAACATTTTTGGTGCCGCCTCCAGTGCTTACAAAGCAATTGGCAAAGGGGTCGCCAATAGTGCGGCGAAGAATCTTCTTCCAGATGAAGCAAAAAAGCTGGTTCTGACCCATACAGGAACATTGAGGGCGATGGGGCCGGAGATCAAAACCCAATTGAGCAAGTTGGGTGATCCCGGCACGCGTCACTCAATCGGCTGGTTGCTGCAGATGCTCAGTGGCGCTGTTGTAGCGTGGCGTAAGCGTCGCGGTCATGGTCAGAGCGCAAGCGTTAAACCGAACGCTACCAGCAAGGCTCAACACAAGGCTGGTGAGGGCCGTCTGGAAGCCACCAGTCGTCAGGCGCCGGCGAAAGGCGTGGCCAATCCGGACAAGAACGTCGCCTGTACCGGTACCTGCCACAGCATCAGCTTTTCGTTGGGATCGGAGCTGCTTCGTCACACCGACTTCAGCCTTCCAGGCGCATTCCCGATCGAGTGGTCACGCATCTACAACTCACGTCTGGACGCATATGACGATGGCGTGTTAGGCGCGCGTTGGGTGACCGAGTTCAGCACTCGCTTCGACTGTCGGGGCGATAACTTGATGTTTTTCGGCTCCGATGGCAGAAGCCAGGAGTACCCACAGCCCAAAGTTGGACTGTTTCATTACGATGCCGTGGAAAACGTCACCCTGATAAGGGTGAGTGAAGACCGGTTACTGCGGTGTCAAGGCTTTGAGCGCAAGGAAACCTACGTCCGTCGTGGTCAGCAATACCTGTTGGCCGATGTTGTGCTGCGCAATGGTGCCGGCATCATGCTGCACTATGAACATCGCCACGGTAGTGAATCGATACTGTCAGATCTGATCACTTATCAGGACGATGTCACTCAGGTGCTTTCGCACTTGGGGACAATGATTGATGACCATGGCCGCCTGACCGGGGTATGGGAAATTCACGAAGGTGTGCCTCAGCGTCAACTCTGCGGTTACCAATACGACGCCTCTGGCGACCTGATTCTGGCCCAGGATCAGAATGGCGCTGCATGGTCATACCAGTATCAGCATCATTTGATTACGCGTTACACCGACCGGACGGCCAGGGGCATGAACCTCGAATGGCAAGGTCAGGGTTCGGATGCCAAAGCGATTCGTGAGTGGGCGGACGATGGCAGTTTCGATACGCGTCTGGAATGGGACGAAAACATTCGTTTGACCTACGTGACGGACGCCTACGGTAATGAAACCTGGCACTACTACGACATTCTTGGCTACACGTATCGCATTCGTTATTCGGATGAACGTTCTGAATGGTTCTTCCGCGATAATGCCAAGAATCTGATTCGTCATGTCCACACGGATGGCAGCACCGACCGCTACAGCTACGACGAGCGCGGGAACCTGCTTGAACATATCCGGCCGGATGGCAGCGTAGAGCATTACGCCTTCAACGATCATGATCAACTGATCAAGATCAGCGATGCAGAGGGCGGTCAGTGGCAGCGTGAGTATGACGATCACGGCAATCTGGTCGAGGCGATAGATCCTTTAGGCAACAAGACCGAGTATGCCTATAACAAGGCCGGCCTTCCCACTGCCATCAAGGATGCCAACGGCAATGAGAAGGTTATCGAGTACAACGATGCTGGCCAGTTGGCTAAATATACCGACTGCTCCGGCAAGACCAGCGCGTGGGGATACGACGCTCGTGGTCAACTGATCTGTTTCACCGATGCGGCAGGGCAAAGCACAGAATACGAGTACAAGAACGGTCAGTTGGTGTTGATCATACACCCGGACAAAACTGAAGAGCGCTTTGAACGCGATGCCGAGGGGCGGTTGCTGGCACACGTGGATGCCTTGGGGCAGTGCACGACCTGGAGCTACACGGCGGCGGGATTGGTCAGCGAACGTGTGGATGCCGCCGAGCAGACCTTGCGTTACAACTGGGATCGGTTGGGACGGCTGGTCGCGTTGGAAAACCAGAACGAACGGCGGGCCCACTTTCACTATGACCCACTGGGCCGGTTGTTGGAGGAAACCGGTTTCGATGGTCGGATCACGCATTATCAATACGATCCTGAAACCGGTCGCCTGGCCAGCAAGCTTAATGGCCAACGCGTCATCAAATTCAGCTTCGACTCGATGGGGCGGCTGACGGATCGCCATGCCAGCCTGGGTGGTGAGTCTCAAAGCGAAGCCTATGCCTACGATGGCAATGGTCGTCTGGTCATGGCCAGCAACGCTAACAGTCGTCTGAATTGGTTCCATGACCCGGCAGGCAACCTGATCCGAGAGCATCAGCATTATCTGGATCTCGACAAGCCTTTGGCGGCTGTCTGGCACCATGAATATGATGCTCTCAATCAGCGCATCGCGACCATTCGGCCAGATGGGCACAAGGTCAGTTGGTTGACCTATGGGAGCGGCCATCTTCTGGGGTTGCGCCTGGATGAGCATGACCTGATCGGGTACGAGCGTGACGATCTACATCGTGAAGTGGCACGTCATCAAGGCAACAGATTACTGCAGACACAGAAGTGGGATCCGGCAGGTCGGCTCCAAGAGCAGTTGCTTGGACGCAGCGATGACAAAACGACGCTGCTCAAACGCGAGTACAAGTACGATGCGGTTGGGCAACTGACCGACCTGAATGACACCCGTCGCGGGCCACTGGCTTACCGCTACGACCCGGTCGGTCATCTCATCAGCGCCGTCAGCCGCTTGGGTACGGAAACATTTGCTTTCGATCCGGCCAGCAATCTGCTGGATGATGCGGTCACGCAAATCCGTCGACCGTTGGATCAAGACAAGCCGCGTAGCAAGTTGCTGGATAACCTTTTGCGTGAGTACGCCGGAACCCATTACGAATACGACGACCGGGGCAATCTTATCCAGCGCTGGCAGAACGGCACTTACAGCCGGATGCGCTGGGATCTGTTCGACCGTCTGGTGAACTTCGACGACGCGCGTTTGAGCGTCGACTTCGCATACGATGCCCTGGGTCGGCGCTTGTACAAGGACTCGAACGCTCATTATAAGGAGCGTTCGGAAGCAGGCTCTCAATGGAACCGTAACGAGCGCACGCGTCTACAACAAGAGCTTGGCTGCGGGTTCACGCTGTTTGGCTGGGACGGAGACAATCTGGCGTGGGAAAGCAGCCCGGCACAAGCGGACGGAAGTTCGGGGCGCACGGTTCATTACATCTTTGAGCCCGGTACCTTCATACCGGTAGCCCAAGCTCTTTCACACAATCCGATTCAATTGCCGAGCCTGCCAGACTATGGCGGTGAATACAGTCTCGACGATGATCCCCTTTGGAATTTCAAGCCGACACTGCAACTATTCGATGCCTTGGCCTGGTATCAGTGCGATCATCTTGGCACGCCACAAGAGCTGACCGACCAGAATGGCGAGATTGTATGGAGTGCGCATTACAAGGCTTGGGGTGAGGCTCGCGAAAAGCGTTCTGCGTGGGCGCAGCAGCAGGGATTGACCAACCCGATCCGGTTTCAGGGGCAATATCACGACCTGGAAACAGGACTGCACTACAACCGCCATCGCTATTATGATCCTGGAGTTGGTCGATTCATCAGCAAAGATCCGGTGGGGTATGCGGGTGGCTTGAACACCTATGCGTATGCACCGAACCCGACAGGCTGGGTCGACCCGTTGGGCTTGACGAACACCAACGACGGCAAAGGGAAATCCGTCCCCCTGAGCAACTTGGGGGTGCCTGACAATACCCAGTTCGACCCCAAGCCTGGTATCACCAAACCCTATGCCCGTGACTCGGCCTGTGGGCCCACGACCGCTCAGACCGCTTCCGTACAGGGTGTCCCGTGCGTTGTATGTGGAACGGTTGCGCCTAAAATGGTGGCGGATCACAAAGATGCGTTGGTGGTGGAGTACTATCGGACAGGCAGTAACGACAAGACGCAGCAGACCTCGCTGGGGGCTGTGCAATCGCATTGCCCCGTCTGCTCCAGAAAGCAGGGTGGCCATGCTTCATTCTTCTCAAAATGTATGAAAACCAAGCTGGGAATCTGATCAATGCAAAAGGCTGAGCCCGTTTATCCCGACGATTTACAGAAGAAGGTCTGTGAGCAGTACGGACTGCCTGTGCTCCCTCCAGAAGAGATGGTGGCCGTGGCCATTGGATCGCTTGGTAAGTCACCGATCTACGGCACCAGGGTTCAATTGCCGGAAGGCGGGAACGTCAGCTGGTTCATTCACTGCGGCGACTACTCGGCAACTGATGACTTTTATCAAGCTGTTCACATTCAGCACTTGAGCGAAATGCTGCCGCAGGTTGTGAACTATCTCTGCCTGCCCACGGGCGCGAAGTTCATCATCGATACCGAAGGGTATGAAGACGTCTGGATGGCTGAGTAAAAAGTGAGGGCTGCTCGCGGGTCAACAGATCGAAGCGGGCAGCTAACCCTCGGGTCAAAGGAGTGACAACATGAAAGACGCAATTCGCTTGGGCGACTCCACCACACACGGTGGCAAGGTACTCGAAGCATTCTCCCGAACCGACCTTAACGGTAAGCCGATTGCCGGGGTCGGTCACAAGGTGAGTTGCCCGTTGTGCAAGGGGACTTTTCCGATTGCAGAGGGCAGTAGCACCTACACCGTCGATGGCGTGCCCATCGCGCTCGATGGCATGAAAACGGCCTGTGGTGCTGCGCTGATTGCCAGCGGCCCGAAAGGGGCGGTTGTCAGCTGAATCCATATTTTGTGAATTGCCCCTTGGACTGCAGGTGTGTTCGCATTTTCTAGCTCTACTTCTGGGCAACTGGTGGGATATCCAGTCCCATGACGGAACAACCCGCTGTGCGCCATTGATTTCTAATTCCGAAACGATATTGGAAACCTATGCATAGTCTCCTTCTTGGAAACGGTATAAATCGCGTAGCACTGCAGCGAGGCTGGAACGAAATACTACGAGAGCTGGCGACAACTTTTGGTGGCATAGACTTGGTGCCACATATCGAATCCAAACCCCTGTCCATGTTTGTCGAGGAACTGTGTGCTCGCTCCTCAATGCAGTTCGCCGACTCAACCTTACTCTGTAGGAATGCCCGCCATTGGTACGGAGCCTCTGAGTGAAAAACGCATGTGGGGACTGACGCCGATTGACCAGTTGATATGCCGTATCGACTTTCGCAAGGCACGATACGAGGGTGAATTCACACCTCCAAGTAATCGCCTGACGATTCAGTACCCAAGCTGGTTGGGTGGCATGAATTGGGGTTCGATCTCCGTCGCGGAAAACCTCGGCTACATGATCGTGAACGACACCCGTGTTGCCATCTGGAATCGTATGATTCCCCGCAAAGCCTATGACGAAGCGGGTGTCAAAAGGGGTGGTCATGAGGGTAATGCACCACAGGCAGGCACGCCTTGGGGTATCGAGATGGGACGATTCCTGTCCCCGTTGGGGATTCCCTGCCAAGAGCCACCGTACGGAACCATCAGCGCTATCGACCTGGCAACACGCAAGGTCGCATGGTCGATGCCGCTTGGAACGACGGAGGACACTGGCCCACTGGGTATAGCAACCCACCTGCCTATGCCTATTGGCATGACGACGCGGGGAGGGCCGATAACCACATCAACTGGCTTGGTATTTATCGCAGCGTCGCAGGACTTCTACATACGGGCGTCTGACGTGCGTACAGGCGACGAACTGTGGAAAGGACGCCTCCCTGTGGGAGCTGAAGCAACGCCGATGACCTACATTTCGCCAAAAACCGGCAGGCAATTCATGGTCATCAGCGCGGGCGGAAACTCCGCGACGACGAAGAAGGGAGACTACGTAGTGGCGTACGCGCTACCTCAGTGACGGGCTGAACTTGGGTGACGGGTACTGGAGGCTTACGGTACCGGATCACCCATCCAGGTATGCGTCTTTTCAATCCGGGCTGTACCTCAGCCCAGCGGCTCGGAGCCCACAGTTCTGAGTGATGGTATGGGGCGCGCAGTACAAGGTGTGGGGGCAAGCAATTGAACAACCGCTCATCCTTGGCCCAGCCACAAGGGTTGAATAACCCAATCCGCTTCCAAGGCCAGTATCAAGATCATGAGACTGGGCTGCATTACAACCGCCATCGGTACTACGATCCTAGTGTCGCTCGTTTCGTGTCTCGCGATCCAATCGGATACGCCGGCGGTATCAACCTCTATCAGTATGCTATCAGCCCGACCCAGTGGGTCGATCCGAATGGATTATGCAGTAGCACGCTCAATCGGGAGTTGGGTGGCAAAGCCCATGACAAAATGCAGGCACATCATCTCATAAGTCGTGCCCACAGTACCCCTATACACGGCTGCCATAGGTACTATGGAGGAGCCAGCAGCGACTCAGGCCAGCCCCAACCAATAGTGGTCAATCCATCGCCATTACTGCCGGCGACAAGACTTTATGGCCCCGATGCGGCCTGCCTGCGAATCGATGAGCGTGTTAACGCTCGTACAACATTTGCAATCAAAGAACGCGCAACCGATTCAGTTGATTTCTCCACTAGGTATCGAAAAGGTAATCTCAGTCGGTAGACTGAGGCCCATAGATATGCACGAGAGCGCCGAGTGCCACGGTGCTTGTCAAAATGGCCATGAATAGGGGCGGTTGAGCCGATTGTGGCCCTTCTACCAAGGCGTAAACCAGAACGCCTATCACCACTGTCAACGCAACTGCAATTTTGCCCATGTCCGATTTCCTGAAGGGAGCGACTTATTGAGGTTGTATCGCCACTACGTGTCAGAGCGTAATTGAGCCATATGACGGTTTTACGTTTTTTAATATGGTCAAGCAATTTTGGTCGGGGTACCTCGGCCGTGTCTTGAGCGACATAACTTCTCCTTTTTTTAAAATTGGGTACCTAGCCTGAGCATCAGTGCATGGGATCTTGAGTCGTCACCCAACCCAAAAGAGCCTTGATAGCTCACGCCTGTCGTCAACCCTCCGGGCAGGGCAACGTCAGCCCCCAGCGCGACGGTCATCAAGTTTTCGCTTTGCCCGTGAGTGGACACGCCATAGGTGGAGTCACTAATGTCTGCGTACCCCATGCGTGCCGTGCTGTCACCGCTGAAGGTGTGGCTGTATTCGAGGCGGCCACGCAGGGTCAGCTCGGTCGGTTTCAGCGAAAAGCTATATTGTCCGCGCAGGCCACCCGTTCCGGACAATACGTTCATGCGTTGTGCCGCGTATGCCAGGTCGAACGCGCCGCTGCCGGATTCCTGAAATCCATCGAGCTTTGTCGATGACACGTCGACACGGCCATAGGGGGCAACACGCCAGGTGTCTTCCCTGAATTCATAACCCGAGCTGAGCGAGCCGAAGAACTGGTCGCCGTCACGCGAGCCCTTGGCATATCCGCCGTTATCGGTCACATAGCGGCGGCTGTCGAACGACAGGTTGCTGTACCCTAGCAAACCGTCGATAAACACTCGGCCCGGGTGGAAGCTGCCGTAGAGGGCGCCGCTGAAGGAATCACCTTTGCTGTGGCTGCCTTCGGAACCGATATCGCTGGAGTCCCGGCCATACCCGAAACCGATGCCGGCGGTGAAGGCATCGAAGAAGCGATAGTCGACGCCTGCACTCATGCCGACCATGGTGCTGTCGAGCTTCACATCATCACGGCGGGTATCGCTGACGTTGACGTAGCCACCGCTCCAAAACGACAGGTTCTCATCTCCCAGCAATCCGTTATTTGAGCCGGGCGCTGCGGACAATTGCGGTGAAGCCGAACGGTCGCTGCCACTGAGTGACGACAGCGCCTGGTACATCTCCGAGGCGCTGGTATTACCGGTGCGTGACTGGCGCGATTGCGGCAAGCCGAGTTGCAAGTTGAAGCTGCTGCCGCGACGGTTCTCTGTGTCGTGCAGTTGTTCGAGGCGGTCGTTGAAGTTGTCGATTTGCGCGCGGGCAAAACGTGCGGCACTTTGCGCCTGGGCGCCGAGCATGCCGATCACTTCCTGGTCTTTGCTCGGGTCGGAGCGTCCGGCCACTTGCAGCGTCAGGGTAATGGGTTGCGATGTACCCCAACGGTTGCTCAGGGTGTAGCGGATGATCGCTGCGCCTGAAGCTTGTGCGGCAGCCACAAATGTCAGATTTGTCCCGCTGAGCGTCGTCTGTCCCATGGCTTTGGAAGGCGTGTCCAACAATGCCGCGCTGGTGAAGGGCCCGCTGCTGATGCCATCGGCCAAGTTCACGGTGACCGCCTGCCCGGCGTACAAGGATGCACTGCGGTCGGCGCCGCTTGGCAACGTGGCGCCGATGCTCAGGTTATAGGCGACATTGAGCGTCACGCCGAAGGCGTCCGTAATTTGCACTGCGATTGTCGCCGAGCCTGCCTCCGAAGGTGTACCGGAAATCGTCCCGGAGGAGGCGTCAATGTTCAGGCCCGACGGCAGGCCGTTGGCGCTGAAGCGATAGGGGCTGCTGCCACCGCTCACGCTCAATGCTTGTGAATAGCGTGCACCGACTGTTGCCGCTGGCAACGAACCGGCGGCAGGGGAAACGATCAGGGCAGGGGCTGAAATCGTCAGATTGACCGTCGCTGCCGGCGAGGTGCCTGAGGCATTACTGGCGGTGTAGGTGAAACTGTCCGTCCCGGAGAACCCGGCGACTGGCGTGTAGGTAATCGTCAGACCTCTGGCCACCGCACTGCCGTGCAATGGCGCCGTGACAACCGCTACCGTCGTGGCTGTTTCGCCCGCCAGTGACAGCGCAACGTTGCCGCTGCTGTTGGCGGCGATGGTGGCAGAAATCGGGTTGGCCACAGGCACTGGCCCACCCGCAATGTTCAGCGTGTAATTGGCGTTGCCGACGGCACCATGCCGATCCGTCACGCTGACAGAGAGGTTGTAGCTGCCAGGACTGGCGGGCGTACCACTCAGAACGCCGCTGGCTGCATCGAGGGTCAGCCCGGCGGGAACTCCGGAGCTTGTATAGCTATAAGGCGCCGAGCCCCCAGTTGAGCTGAATGCTTGACTGTAGGCCGTTCCAGCCTGACCGGCAGGCAACGCACCGGCAGCCGGGGTCAACACCAGTGTCGGCGCTGTCACCGTGAGCGTGGCCGTCGCGGGGGAGGAGGTGCCTGACAGATTGCTGGCGGTGTAGGTGAAGCTGTCTGGGCCTGAGTAACCTGTCACGGGGGTGTAGGTGATCGTGGTACCACTGGCAACCGCAGAACCGTGGAGCGGGGCAGAAGCGACAGCAACCGAACTGGCAACACCGCCGGACAGCGCGAGGTTCACTGGCGTACTGGCATTGGCGGCAACCGTTGCAGAAACAGCACCAGTGACGGGCAGTGCGCCGGCGACGATGCTGACCGAATAGCCGGTGCTACCCGTTGCGCCATGGCTGTCGGTGGCCGTAATCGTGAAGTTGAAACTGCCGACACTGGTGGGTGTACCGCTCAACATGCCGGTGGCCGCATCAAGATTCAAACCGGTCGGGACTGCCCCTGAACTTGCGTAGCTGTAAGGCGCCGTTCCGCCCGCAGTGCTGAGCGATTGGCTGTAGGCCGTGCCGATCTGGCCAGCCGGCAAGTAGCCTGGGGTCAACGCCAGTGTTGGCGGTGTTACGGTGATGGACACGGTGGCTGCCGAAGAGCTGCCCGCCGTATTGCTCGCCGTATAAGTGAAGCTGTCCGTTCCTGAATAACCTGCAGCCGGCGTATAGGTGATGGACGTGCCGCTAGCGGTGGCAACCCCATGTGAAGGGCCGGATGCAACGGCGACTGACGTTGCAGTACCGCCTGAGAGGGCCAATGTGATCGGATTTCCGGAACTGTTGGCAGCCACGGTCGCGGAAACATTGCTCGCATCCGGCGCAGTGAGGGCCCGAGTGACCGTGATGGTGTACAGGTGCGTGGTGCTGCCGTCCTGGGCAGTACCCAATACGCTGATCGTGTTCGACCCCGTGTTCAGGCTGATCGCTGGCGATGTAGCGCCGGAGCCCACGCTCATTCCGTTGACCGTGATCGTGGCGTTACTGTCGGAGGCCGTCGGCGTGAAGGTGATTGACGATACGTTGCTCGCGACTGCGACATTATAGGTACTGGTGCCCGATGAAAATGATGGCGACAAAGTACCGGCTGAAGGAATCAGGTTAGACAGGGTGGCATCACTGGAAACCGCCGCACCACAGTTGATAGTCACCGTGCTCAGGTAGGTGCCGACCTTGGTGCTGATGAACAGCCCGTTGGTCAGATCTGCAGCCGAAGCACTGCCCGCATGGCTACCTGCACTGCCGGTGTTGCTGCGGTAGTCGAAGTAGGGCGAGAAGGTGGTCGGGTTGCGCAGGATCACGTTATCGGCGGACGACGGATTGCTGTTGCCGACGTTGCCGCCGTTGTCACTGAACGTGACCGAGACACTCTCGCCGGCGGAGAAGGAACCAGCAGGAAAGGAGCGGGAAAAGGTACCCGAACCGCTCAAACCGTTAAGCGTCGTGCAACTGGCAGACAGAGCGTAGGCCGTTGAAGAGTCGAACAGCAAGCTGCAGATGGCGAATGCCATAAACACAAAAAACCTGGAAACACTGGATGAAACATACCGACCTTTCAGTGACGTCGTTTCGCAGACAAGCTTTTGTGTTGAGAACATGCAGAGAAACCTGATTCAGAGGCGGAGTGCGGTTTAGCCGAGCGCGCGCAATGCTGCCCATTCTGGCGACTCGTACGATATCGACTGTGCAGAATAAGTCTTTAAGGTGTAGCTAGAGGTGACTTGCGTGAACGTCGCTTGGCGTTGGGTGGGCCTTGAGCGAGATAGTGGCAATATGGCATTGCCTGCGCGGAATCGCAATCTTCTAGAAGGCGTCTATAGCCGGTGTTGATGGGTATGGAAAAGCCGAAAGCATGACGGGGGCGACGGGGGCATTTGTGGAAATCCTATCAACAGGCGAACCCATGATTGAGTCTTTCGAGCTCTGCCTTCACGAGTTCGTAGCCCGTTTCATCCTGAGCGACCTGCAGCCGTGAGCCTTTTGCGACCCCGGTTCGCGGCTGACTGAGCCAGAGATCGGCTTTCGCTTTGTTGCCAAACACCGACTCGGCTTGGCGATGAATCAGTTCAACGGCCATTGAGTCTTGACCGTGGAATTGCTTTGAGTCCATGAAAGGCCCCTCGATCAAATCATTCGCTCCAGACTTTGAAAAAAACAGCCTTCAGAGCAAGGGGCTTCGTCATTTTTTAAAGGCGTTGAGAGGGTGATGCGCGTCCGGTCAGCGCATTATAATGCGCCAACCTCCCTCTTTTTCTGGGTTCTAGCGCATTATAATGCGCTGATGTATAACCAAACTCCCCCAAGCGTTCGCTATGGGCCTGAAGACACCCGCCACCCGAAATCTGAAAATCTCCTGAATCAGCGAGAGCCTGTGCCATTGGTTACCTCGGCTTTCGCTTGGTTGCCAAATGCGTATTGGCCTTGGTCTGGACTCATCTCAATCTGATTCACTTTAATGGCTCCAGGGATATGTGCCGCTGTGCGCTCGTTTCAATTGGATGTCGGGTCTGATGCAGGGGCCTTTGCGCAATATTCGCGAAACGCCTTGATGCCGCGCGTGACGATCAACATTGGCTTAATCATGTAGCGATAGCTGACGAATAAATTGAGTGCGATCCAGCCCAATTGGTAGGACGAGCCGTGGAAGCCCCGATGGTTGGCGCTGTTCTCCCAGAAACCATAGGCAACGAAGATCGTAAAGATGGCGACCATCAGAGGCAGGATGCTGAGCCTTCCCAGGGAGACAGCAATGAACGGAACATTGACGACCGTGCGGACGGGCTCGTTGTCGAGCTGGATGGCCCAAATTCTGTTGACCTTATCTTTGCCGTATTGGGAGGTCACTCGAACTCGATCACCCGCCTTTACATGCGCATCAAGCGTATCCGGGATTTCGAGCGTTTCGAGTTTCTTGCCGTTAATTTTCCAGTAGTGGTAGCTGACCATGTCCCCGCCGAAGCCACGCGATTTTTCGTCGAGTCGCCCGTCTGTGATCTGCATTTCCTTCATTTTGATCCCTGTCCTTACGTTTGGAGTGATGGCAAAAGGATATTTCTGCCGAATACTAAGGAATACTTAGTATCTGCTCAAGCCGAATCTAAGAATCTCTGAGCCTTTCGGCGATGAGAAATGACGACGTTCAGCAAGCGGTTGAGGGAGGCGCGCAAGGCAAGAGGGATATCCCAGGAGCGCTTGGGAATAGATGCCGGGATTGAGCCAGCGTCGGCGTCGGCAAGGATGAATCAGTACGAGAAGGGGGTTCATCAACCAGGTGAAAACGTCGTGAAGCAGATTGCTGCTGCGCTGAATTTGCCGGTGCCGTATTTCTACTGCGAAGACGTTGAGACTGCGCATCTGCTGCAGTGCTTTCATCTCTTGAAGGCTGAGGATCGCAAGGATGTGGTTGATCTGGTGGAGAAGCTTTCGTTTCAAAGCTGATGTTTGCGACCAGAAACACCCAAGCCCGCTGACGAAGCTTGTAAGGATTTGTCGTCGGCTAAGGAGCGCTCTGAAGGAGTTGAGCGAGAACCAGAGCTCTCAGCAATTGCGGCCTTGCTGCGAGTTCGAGGATGTGAGGTCAATCTCAGCGCCTCGCTGAGATTGACCCCGAGGTCGTTTCTTCGCTCTTTACGCACGCCTGACTTTCCCAGTTTTCCCAATAAGCAGTGACGGAGCTTGGGAAGGAGTCAGCGATTTAGATGCTTCTAAGGGCATGTCTTTACGTAAAAATAATTAGAGACTCGTATTCGGGGGGGGATTGGAGATGGTGTTCAGACTCACATTCCACTGCGTTTTTCCGGACAGGTCTATGATCAGCAAGCGCAGCTAAACTACAATTATTTTAGAGATTATGATCAAAGTATTGGTCGGTACATTGAGAGTGATCTTATTGGGCTGAGAGGTGGTATCAATACATATGTTTATGCTGCAGCAAATCCGCTTCGCTATATAGATACGTATGGGTTAAACTCGACTGGCAGCACTCTTGTTTACGGCCCTGGGAGAGGGGGGGTAGGCGTTGGGGGCGCAGTGCTGGGCGTTGGTGCGGTAGAGATAATTCTTCAGCAGCTATCTCCGCCGATGTTAGCAAAGCCTATTCAGGGCTCGAAACCCAAAGGCTGCCCTCCTGGAACTATTCCGATTGATAAATATCCAGGACTTGATAAAGATGACCTTCACGGAGTGAAGGGTGGAGTATTTGCGGGCCCTCAGGACTGGACAGGTGTTGCACCTAATGGCGATGTTATAACTGGCGATTCGGATGGTAATACAGTAAATAATGGCCCAATTACAGACTATCTACCTTAGGAGGCTGCGATGAATCCTTACTCCTTCACTGTTTCGCTTCGGCTCTCTGGAGCTAGGTTTAATCCAGATTCGGCGAGTACTCAGCTTGGGATGGTTCCAAAGTGGAAGCATGTCTCAGGCGAAAAAAGAATAGCACCTAGTGGGCGAGAACTATCAGGTTTCTATGAGACTAATGCTTGTTCTTACTTGCTATGTCAAAAGCGTGTTGGCAGCCTAAGTGAGTTTATTTCTGAGCAAGTTAGTATGCTTGAAGAAAAATCAGTAAGTTTTCGACAGCTAGCTGAGTCAGGAGGGAAAGCTGAGTTTTTTGTTGGTTTGTATGTCTCGGGGAATTCGGGGGAGGTTATAAGGTATAATCTCTTAGAGCGATTAGGTGCGTTGGGTATTGATCTGAGCTTGGATATTTATGGTTAAGAGTCTAGGCTAGAATATTTTATTCTTAATGAGGTTTCTTGGTTTTAATCATGGTCTTCTCTATTCCGGATAAGGCTAACGTCGTTAGTATATCAATGAAACTGATCCAGAGCCGTGATGGGTCATCCAGGACGGTCATTCCTGCGAGCCATGTTGACTACCTTCGCTTGCTGGGGTTCGAGATTCCGGCCATTCTTGATGTGTTTATTGTAGCCTTCAATCACTGATTGAAGATTGGACAAAAGTTTGTCGCGTTGCCCACGCTGGTGAGGCAAACAATCGCGTTGCGTTCGGCCTGCCATTTTCTGTAATCCCACTCCGATCGGCTTGTTCTATGATTGGCTCCTGATCATTGACTGGAGCACCGTTATTGGATCGTGCAAAGACAACGTCACTCGCGGAGCGTGAGGGGCTGCAATCGGTAATTGATAACGCGCAAAAGCATGCCGAAGCCGGCTATCCAGACTTTACGGAGAGCGATCCTGCTGCGTTCGATGCGGACTTTGTTATCAATAAAGAGCGAGAGGGGATGAGTGTCGCTCAGGCGCTTGAGGCACTCGTCGCATTCAAGCGCAGCCGCAGATCTTGAGTCTTAATTGCTGCTCACTTTAGGCTTGGGTGTTTTGGCCCTGCCAGACACTTAATAGCTTCATCAGTCGTCCATCTTTATAACAATTCTGGCCCTAGTCCCAGAGTTCACATGACTCATAGGCGTGTGAGCGATTGTTCAGGGCACCTTGGTGCGTTAGAGTCCGCCACCGTCCAACCGCCGAGCGTCTGTATACAGGCGTATGGCAGTCCGAGGCTTGCCGCGTGATCGTCACGCTGAAACCCCTGGCATTGCCTGCGCGTCTTTGTACCGAGCCCTGAGTCACAAGCTAGAGCGTCTCGCTACTCATGATCCGGATCGCGATAAAAAAACTGGTAAATGCGGATCCAAAAAATTGCCAAATCTACATGTTGTGCTTTAATTTTATGGAAGGCACATCATGTGGTGTTTTTTTTCATGAATAGATCAAGTATTCAACAAGACGTCGCTCTGCTGCACCGGGAAATTTGGAAGCAGAAGGAAATGCTGTGGCCCGATCGACAGCTAATGCCCCTACAAATGCTGGAGCCCGATGCTGCAGCGTACCTGCTTGATGTTGAATACTTGATGCTTCCAAACTTGGGATCCTCCAGATTCATGCGCTCTGGCCAAGGCCCTGGTATCGCAGGGCTTATTGATCGTCAAGCCAACAAGATTGCCATCTCGATGGCCTACCCTGAGCAAGTTCAGCGTTTCACCGGTGCTCACGAAGTGGGGCACTTCATGCTTCACGAGGGTCAAGTCATGCACCGTGACCGTCCACTGGACGGCTCTGCCAATGCGGGTCATAGATCAGATATTGAACGCGAAGCGGATTATTTCGCGGCATGTTTTCTCATGCCGCCGAACCTTCTGACGGCACATTTTGAAACGCAGTTTGGATGCAAAGGCGCCTTTAAGTTTACCGAAACGACGTCCTTCCACCTGAACCACAACGATCCTGACTCGTTGCAATATGCTTCGCAGGGCTCACTGGATCGCGAGTTTGCCTTGGCTCGCTGTGAAAACTTTGGTGGCCGAAGAATGAATTCCCTGGCTAAACAATTTCGGGTCTCCGACAGCGCGATGGCGCTTCGGATCAAAGAGCTGGGACTGGTGGTGTGGCCATGACATCCAACCTGGAGACCGACATGAATATTCCCGAACAACACACCATTCAATGCCCTCAATGCGGTGGTGGTATTGAATTCGAGCAGCCGCAGGTTTTGAGCGATGGTGATTGGGTCACCTGCGTGACTTGCACGCAGTCTTTTCCATTGGACGACATCCATCAGGTGGGGATCGACCAAGCGATGGAGGTCGTGATTCCTGAAATCAAAGCTGAGGTTGAAAAAATGCTGGAAGGTTTGTTCAAGGGCAAGTTCAAATGACCTTGTATGAGACTCTGACGCTACTGGTGTCTCTCCTTGCTCTCGCGGTGTCGACCGTGTCTTTGGTTCGCGGTCGTAAATTGGGTCAGGTGCAGGAAGATCTGGCCAATATCACCTCAGAGCTTGCCTTACGGCAAATTGATTCGCTCGAAATCGCCAAGCAGGAGAAAGCGGTTCCGCTGCTGGGTGTGCATATTACGAGCCTGGCTAAAACAAGCTATTTCATCATCGCGAACACGGGGCAGGGGAGTGCTTTTGATGTTGATCTGGAGCTGATCGATTGTCCCGATAATCCGTTGGTCACGGCGGGTGATCTCTTGCCATGTCCCGAGCTCAAGCCTCGCAGTACGGTGAAGTTGTTGGCTGTTTTTCACAATCGAAGTCCGCTTCGATACCAGGTCAAACTGAGATGGACGACGGAGAGCCGGAGAGGGGAATCCGAGGTTTTTTGGGTTTCTCAGGCATAGCGTTGAACACTCGGGTCAAGGCATTCAGACGGCGCGAGTACCGAAGGGCGCAGTAGCATGTTGACGCATCGACTGATGGTGCCACGCTACCTCTTGATTGTCCGACTATCCCCATAGGTGATCAAGTTTTTGGGTTCCAGATTAACAAGCCATGTCACAACCGGCCCATCAGGCCGGCAGGACAATGGTTGAGGTGAGGGCTGGTCAGGGAACAGTTTTCCGAAGTCCATCAATCACCTCAGTACCTTCGCTACTTTTCGGGTTTATGAGTAGGGAGTGTCGGGTGCTTTGGTTTGTTCTCGGGATTAACGTGTCGCCTTCTGTCATCCTTTCCGTCGTCACGCTTTGGTTTCGGGCCTGGCTTGATGTGAGTTGACATACTTTTCTCGCTATCCGAATGGCTAATTTCAATGGGACAGCTAGCAACCGACAACCGGTGCATCTCTTTCCGCACCGAGGTTTCTAGGCATGCCATGAACAAGCTAGAACCAATTGCCGGATCTGCAAGAAGAACGTGGCCAGATACGCAAAAATCACTGATTCACTCTGCTTCAGTTTCGTCGTTCAAGAACAAACTGTCGCTGGTGTCGACCTCTTTAAGCTGGAAGTAACGCTTGCCAGCCTTGAGGGCAGGAAATACTCGGCACTCTGCATAGGGCAGGCCGTAATCGGTGTGCGGGCCTTGGATGTTGAAAATCACCTGGCCCTCTGAAGAGCCAACGTAGCGCTCCTGTCTAAGGCCAAGCAAGGCGCCTGCCGTTTCTCCATTCGCCTCGGCAAGGCCGATGACCATTTGGCGAAGCGTCTCGATCTCAGCATCGATAACGGCAGTCGTGAATTTTCGTTCTCGACGATTTCCGAATCCAGAACCTGACGCGCTCGCAGATCCAATTCGATTTAGCTTGATGTAGGCGAGGGTGACGAGTTCCACGGCAATGTCCCTGAACTATGGAGAGAAGTGGTTTTTCCGATGCGGTGATGGCTCCACTCTGCCAGAAATCCCCTAACAGAATGCTGGAGTACCTTGGAGCATAGAGCTCATGGTAACGTCATGACAACGGATGCAATTGGGGTGGGCAATGGCCAAAATCTTCTTTTCGTACAGTCATGACGACGAAGCGCTTCGAGATCAGCTAGAGAAACATTTGGCTTCCTTGAAACATGAGGGGGCGGTGGAATCGTGGCATGACCGTCGCATCCTTCCTGGGGAAAACCTTGATGCTTCAATTGACTCGCAGATCGACTCAGCCGAGGTGATCTTGCTCTTGGTGAGTGCGAGTTTTTTGAGCTCGCATTACTGTTACTCAATTGAGATGCAGCGCGCATTGGAGCGACATGCGAAAGGTGAGTGCAAGGTCGTGCCGGTGATTTTGCGAGCTTGTGACTGGAGCCATAGTCCTCTCGGTAAGCTGATGGCGGTGCCTCGTGATGGTAAGCCGATCACAAGCTGGACGAATCCTGATGAAGCCTTTACCGATGTGGTGCGCCAGATCAGGTTGCTCGTTCAGGAGGTGTCCCGCAGCGCCGAAAATTCGACTAGCCAGGGACTGTTCCAGGGAACGCCTTCTACCTCTGTTTCTGGGTCTATAGCACCGTCGGACGTCATTCGATCGAGCAATCTCAGGCTGCGTAAAAGTTTTACCGACTTTGACAAAGACCAGTTTGCTCACGCCAGCTTCGAATACATGCGCCGTTTTTTCGAGAACTCGTTAATTGAGCTTGAAGCGCGCAACGCTTGGCATCCAAGGCGCCTTGCGACGAGTCAGTGATGTGCGATTTACAGCGTCGATTTACCGAGAAGGAAAGGTGGCTTCGGAGTGTGCTATCTCTATCGGTGAAAGCTTCGATAGAAACAGCATTACCTATTCCGGCCAGATCTCCAGCAACGGATACAACGAGGCGCTGTCGGTCGAGGTTGACGATCAGGCCATCTATTTCAAGACGCTTATGGGAGGGCACTATTCAGGCCGCGCGAATAAGCTGAGCGAAGAGGGGGCGGCTGAATTCTTTTGGGGGCGGCTCTTGGAGCGGCTGCAACGATAGAAGGTGGTGCAGTAGGAATGTTTTGTTCACCCGGCTAGCCCCTTTCTTGGAAGGCGCCAATTTTTCCACCTCTGTGGCATCGGCTCTGGATTTCCTTCACCCAAGACGACGGTAGCCCGTCCATACTCGAACGGGCATTGCCGTCAGACCAGAGAAGCTACAACGCAAATGCTCGCCTGTTAGCCTTCGGCGCTCCGTCTTCGAAGAACTCAACCGATGCAACCTGATTGACTCGATCGACCATGATGAACGCCCCCAAAAGGTATCCACAGACGTGCTCGGGATGAGTGACACCGTCATACGACCAGACATCGTCAAAGCTTTTTTTGGTGAGAGCCATCAGCCGCAGCCTATCCGAGTGTATCTGTTCAGCCGTTTTATCGGGCTTGGCCATTTCAATGGCGATCAGATTATCTCGTCCTTTCTCCCCACGACTGTGCACGATAAGATCGCAGGTGACGTTGATCACCTCCGTATTATCCAATAGGACAGTCTTGATCTTCCCGCCTTGCTTTCTGTTGTACTCAGGATCTGCGCAATAACCTTCAAGACTGTATGAGGGAAGCAAATTTTCGAACTGCATTGCGAGTCGACCGCAGAGATTTCTTTCGGCAGTGTTGTCCCTGATGCTAGCTGCGTCCTTGACCAGGAAGCGGGTAAATGCATCTTCAAAAAGCTGGTACACGGTGCTCCGCGAAATTTCCATTCTAAAAACTCCAGTCCATTGCCAGGAAGGTGGCTCTTACGATACGCCACTAAACGCGAATGCTGGGCGTGGCCTTCTAACAACTCATTAGGTACATTTGGAAAAAGGCACGTGCATACACCTGCCTTTTTTGGGGAGGGCAGTCACTTAGCGATTGCCAAGACTCAAGCTGCGCAAGACGACCTCAGACTCGTGCATTGATCCAATCCCAGACGTTCTTATCAAGCCAACCCTGACGCTCTCCATTGTTCACTTTGGTGATGAAGATGCGATCGTTGTTGTCGAGCTTAAGCTTAAGATCATCATTGACTTGAGCGGGAGTGGCATTACTCTCGACCCATCGCACAGTCTCCAGTCCCGAGTCCTTGATATTCGGGTAGCGCTCCAAATGCGCGATGAATGCTCGACGAACTTGATCGTAATTGCCGCGTTCCTTGTTGAGATTCCATGTGACCATGTAGACAGACATCGATACCTCCTTGTTGAGCCGAAAATGGCTACTGTGAGATTAGATGACCGCGTAGCGGGTGGTAGAATTTTGTCCGCCGTGATCCCTCCAGAAGCTCGACCACAGATCCAGTCTAATACCGCGTTAAGTAGCGCAAAAAAATACTGATATTGGTTCTCACTGCCCTATGCGCCTGGTCATGCGAGTATTAGGTTTAGCCAGGAAGCCAAGTCATGGCCGCCACCAATTCTCTCAAACCAAAGGAGCGTCCGAAATGGACTTCATCACGACTGGAATCATCGCAAGCTCGGTTTATGACGTTTTCAAGCATGGGCTGAAACTGAGTGCCGGAATGCTGAAAGAGCGTCTAAGCCAGTGGATCAAAGAGGACGTTGTAGCCGAGGCAGTGGCTGAAGAGCTTGCCAAATTGGGGATCGATGACGGGATGAGCGAGATAGCAATTACTCGCCGTCTTGAGCAATCGCCTGCAATTTCTGGTTTGATTCGCGATATCAACGCGAAGGTGGCGGTAGTCGCACATTCCACGATCACCAATGTGACGCAGACCCACAGTGGTAGCGGTGACAATGTCGCCGGCAACAAAATCGCCAAGTGATTCGAACTGAGGTAGCACGCTTGACTAGCATTGAGCAGAACCACAGTGGAAGCGGCGATAACGTCAGGGACAAGATCTACATAGAGATCAAGTCGCTGGCCCCCTCTGATCTACTCATTCCCATGGAAATGGTGTTCGAGAGCCTGCGCAAAAAAGACCCGGCCACTGCAAAAATTCAGATGACGATGCTGAAGGCGCTGGCCCAGAAAGACCATGAAGCAGCAGCGTTGGTTGAAGTCATTTCCATCTATGGTGAACTGGTCGAGGTCGAAGAGCAGGGCGCCGCTTGGGGAACGGTTTCGAAAATCGCAGCGTCAGCCAAAAACGCTATCGTCAAAGACTTCTGTTTAGCTGCTCTTCTGCGCCTGGCCCGTCGTACCGAGCGGGAATCGGCGGCAAAAGAGCATTACCTCGCGGAACCTGCTCCAGGGCCGTACTCCAAAGAAGCGTTCTTGCGCTCCTACGCCGATACAACTCAACTTGAGGCGGCAAGCCAGCAATTCATTCTATCGGAAGGGGAGCTTACGGGGATCGTTGAAGGGGCTCTTCGACTGGATCTGGACGATTTGGCAAATCGTATGGCGAAGCGTCTGAGCGATGAGTATAAGTCCTACAACGCCGATGTACTTCAAGCGATGGCGAGCGCTTCCACCCTGAATGGACATCTGTTCTCACAACATCTGTGGTTGAATTCGCCGGAGGTGAAACAGCGTTTGGATGACCTCACCGCACGAGTCGTTGAACTCATGGAGCGGTCGGACGGTACCGACGTTCGCCTCTATAACATGGCATGCCCCATTTTTGAGACCTATCAAGGCTTGGCTCCGCCAACACTGTTTGAAATACTCAAAAAGAATCTCGAAGTATTCGACCCTATCCATCCCGAAACCGCCGCCCGATTCAAAGCCATCGCCGGAGACCGCACGCACCTTCCCCAATGGCAGCAAGACCTTTGGGATGCCAAAGAAAGCCCGCAGAAACGAGCCGCATGGTGTCGGCAGTTTCTAGCAGCAGGTACTCAAAAACTTGTAGAGGTGATTCCTTTCATCCATCTCGCGACCCCGGCTGAGATTGGCGTGTGGCTATCTAAGGAAGCACCGATTGGCGAAACGTCAGAAATGGAAGTTGCATTCCTGAGACTTCTCGCTCGCGCATTCCGTAGTGCTGAAGAGGAGGGTGACCTGCTGCAACGAAGTGCGTTGGCTGATCAGGTTGAGCGCTTCCTAAACGACTGGGGCGACAAGATCCCAAGTATCGCACCTGAACGAATATTCGAGCTCGCTGAAAAACTGTTCGATGCCAAGCTGCCTCACAAGTCGCTTGGCATTACTTCACGATTGATACCCGCCCACGCTTTGTGGCCTTCGCCCTTTGTAGTCATGCACCTGAAGTGTCTGCTGGAGACGCAGCAATACAAGACCTTTGACGACGTCGTATCCCGGGTTGCAGGGGCGGATACGTCTCTCATGATCATGAGCTTTTGCTCGCTGAGAGATGAGCAGTTGGGTGACATCGCATCGGCAATGAAGATCAGCGACCAGATGGTTGCGCTTGCGCCCAAGGTGCCATACGGCTGGTATCGAGGCTGCTATTTACGCAACCGCTATCGAGATGAATCTGAACAGAAAGAGTTTCACGTACAGATACCTGACTCACTGCTGCAAAATCATTCGCGTGAGGTGGCGGCGATACTCTATTTCCTCACCAAAACAGGGAATTTCAAGCGAGCAGAAGCCCGATGGGTGGAATGGTTTATCGATGATCCCAGGGGGCTCGCGGTCGAGCTTGTGAATTTCCATTTTGGATTGATCACCGGTGGCTGGAGTCAATTTGAGGATTCGCCTGAGCTGGAGGTATGTAAGGCCGCTTTTCAGTTTGAGCAAGACGGCAGCACGATGATCAGGCTGATCGTCGATGAGCACCATCCTTCCAATGAGTGCACGTTGAAAGCCTCCAGCCAATTGGCGGAGCTACTTCAGAGATTGCCCATCGGCGAAAGCGCCAACTTGGGCATGACTAGTTATAAAGTTCAGCAACGCCTACCGCCCTATGTGGCTTGCTTGCGAATCGCACTCCAGCTTCGGCATATCCACAACGACGGCAGCGACTGCTTCGCGATGATGAAGATGCCGTCGGATACTGCTGAGATGGTGCCTTTTCTGGAAGAGAAATTGGGGTTTGGAGGCGACAAACAACTGACGACCAAGGTCGACGATGTTCCTCTTTTCATGCGCGGGCATGCCCTGTATCCAGACAATGCTTTCAAAGGAGCATTGAATTGCTGGACTGACGTTTCCATTCCTAAGTCGTGGCTCTTCGCTGAAGGAGAAGCCGAACCCCAAGCGGTTGTGCTTGATGCCTACAGTATCGGTTATCTAGCCGTCACTGATCTGGCACAGCATTTATTGAACGTCGGCGTCTCCTTCGTTTTGCCGGCTACTACCAAGGAGGCCCTCAGCGAATGGCTTGAAGAAATCACTGCAGAAAATTTCATGGCGCTGGGCGTGACCGAAGGAGGTAGGTTGTTTCGCACCACCGCAGCAGATATCCGAGCCCGTGATGGGCATATCCTGCAGGCCCTACGTGCAATTCTGGACAACGCAACTGTTGCCCATCCCGTCCTGCACGACACCGAGCTTGAGATCTATTCGATCAAGGAAGGCATCGACTCTACGGCGTACGACGCGATGCAACTTTCGCTCGCAAACGACATTCCGTGGCTTTGCATGGATGGAACGTTTGCCTCGCTTCATCATTCGACGGGATACAAAACTGCGAATGCAAATGCACTCGTTGCGCGTGCGATGGCCAGCTCACCGTCGGACTTTGAGCACAAACGCCACGGGCTCTTGCTCTATGCTTCAGGCGCGCTTCCATTGCCGCTCACCTTCGGTGACATCCATCGTTTGGCCGCGAACCCGAATGCACTGGCCGGGTTTATTTTGTTCAAGATCATCCAGAACCACGGGCATCAGATTTTTCTGAAAAACGATCAGTCGCTGTTCCTGTTGGACATGATCTTGACTCACCTCACGAGCCGGTTTTATTCGGGGAACAGTCACAAAGCAGTGCGGCCAGCCTATACGCCCTGGACAAATTACACCTCACACGTTTTTAACCATGGGATGAAGCTTTTTTTGGCAGCCTTTGACGTGGGCACCATCGAGTATCGGCTGGCCGCAGCGATGATGTACATGGGATCATCGATCAGCTTCAACACACCACTCAAGAATTTCGTCATTGGTCATTTCATGGACTTTGCTAGAGGGCATTTCATGGATGTCGAGGCGATTAAGGAACACCTTAAGTCGCTGAGCGAGGTGATGGATTCGAGTTCCGTTGAAGCTGGTCAGCAATAGCGGCGAAAAGTCCTGGCGTGTTCGCATGTAGTCGGCTCCGTGACCCATCTCTGCCTTTTCTGCTGCTATTCCAAATTGGCGGGAGCTCAGGTTGAGTATTTGAGGTAACCCCGGCGTCGCACGGTGGCTATTACACCAGCGTCGCCAGGGTCGGAGCACTGCGTGTTGTTCTATTCAGATCGTTCAGGCACGAGCGAAGGAGGGGTGGTAGCGGTATCGCTTGGCCATATAGCTTTCGAAAGCACACCGTCACCAGGCTCCTCTGTTCCCCCCATTGGTTCGGTTATAGGGAAAGGATGGGACTCTGGATGCGGTTCACCAGTAGCCAGCGCTTCTCTTATCCGCAATGCAGCCTCTAATCTGGCATGTAGTTCTCTGGCCCGTTCGAGGCGAAAAGCAAAAAAACCAAGTAGGAAAAAGCATACGCAGCTGCCGACTTTCAGAATCTGAGCTGTTTTGATTTGGCTATTGATGGACTCTGCGATGAATTCGTCATTAAGTCCCAATACAAGATTACAGATAGCATCCTTGTCCCACATGTCGATCGCGATTTTAGGATCGTCGGTATAACGACATTCAGCTTGCTGGAGATGCCAAGTCTTACCGCGCAGCATGTGTGGGAGATCGAATGTCGGGCTGTGGGCTTCATTGTTTCCGGCCCAAAACCAGGTGCCGGTGAAATTAATCCGTAGGAGGGCAAAGTCGTCCCTATCCACGAATTGGCCGATTGCGAGCAATAAAATTCCCATCACCACGTAGGCACCCCGGACTAGGCATAACCGCCACAAACCTGGAATGCCAAAGCTCAACTGGTTGGCGTTGAAGTACCCGCCAGCCCGTCGTAATTCTGCGAATTCCAACTTGTGCTCTCGCATCCAATCATGCAACTTCACTTTAGCTTTAACCGAGCGAAGGTGAAATCCTGTCTTCAGATTGAATTTGTTCAGATCGAGATAATCGTCGGCGACCTTTTGGTCGTCCGCATTCGCGTACTTACCTTCAAGACCCAGCCACTTCAACAGCTGGTGAACGATGAAGAAAAGCGATCGTGTGCGCCACCAGACGGCGCCAACGACGAAAATGCCGCATGCGATGGGCCAGAGTTTGTAGAGAACGTCCAACACATGCATCACGGCTGTGAAAGTTTGTTCGGTCAAGATTTGAGGGCTCCGGTCAGTCGGTAGGGCGGTTCATGTAGGTACACAGTAGAAACTTGGGCGTTTGCGTCTGCAACCGAATAGCCGTGTAAAAATGAGGAGGATGAATAAGCGAGGGCCTAGCTGTTGGTCGATTGTTCGTCATAAAAACCTGATGGTTCGTTCGAACCAAAACCTACATGCAGGCAACCTTTTACCCACTGTCAGCCCCGAACAAATTCTACGGATTATCCGGAATTTCCAGGCCGTATTTTGGCGTGCGCCGGAGCGCGCTGCGGCGGACGATGTAGCGGTGCAATTTTGCGCATCCTGGAGGATTTTTTTGTGCAAACCTTACGTAAGCTATTTCGGTATACCCAAACGCGGCTGACCAAACGCATTGTGGCCTGGACGTTGTTTCCCTACGTTATCTTTCAAGCCGTTCAGTCCTCGAAGGCGCTCATGTGCGCTACCGTCCATGTGATTCAGGATTTGGGTTTCTGGGAATCGCTGCCCTACACGCTGGCATGCGCATGCGCTACAGCGGTCGCCATCACCTAACAGGCTAAGGTTGTAGCTCGTAATTTGCGCAAAACCTACAAGCTGTTCTAGCCCTCGAATAGGACTCTGTCAGCACGCGCAGGCAGAGGTCTATTTTAAAACTCAAATCGCCTGGGCGCTGGCTGCGAGTACTGACCAAAATCAATGCCTTTGGCGTCCTGCGTGCTCATCCCCACCGGCTTACGCTCAGTGACGTCTCGGTTCTAGATCAGTCGGGTTGATGGAAGCTTCACATTATGAAGCTTCCGATTTGGAACATGGTCAGGTGATTTGAGATCAGCTTTACCGGCCGGCCGCCTTGGCCGCTGCCTCGACCCATTTGCCCAGATTAGTGCGCCCATCTTCCTTATTCCACAGATAGTGAAGAGCGCCTTCGACCCGTAATGCGCAGCAGGCAGTAGTTTCCTGATTAAGATCAGCGATCTTACTGATGTCTACTGTTAGGATCCCGTTTCCGCGAGCGAGGCTTTGGGCAATTTCGTACTTAACCCACTTGCTTTTATCGGTGTTTGCGCCGACAAGCACTACCGTAACGGAAGTACCTTCCAGTTGCCCGTCAATCCACGCTTTGATCCCTGCATCACCCTTGCGCTCTACGGCTTCAAAATCAGCTTTATCGATGTAACCGTAGAATTGTTCACGCCCAATGACGTTGCTATTGCGAACGTTCATCACGCGCTGCACATCGTCATACTTGAAACTGAAGAAAACCTTTCTGGCCATAAATGAATTCCCTAAATGAGAGGTAGGAGGTTGAGGATGACTTCATGAGCGCGAGCTAGATCGGTAGCCTCATCGCCCAATTCACGCAACAGTGCCGTGATCTTATTTCCGTGGGGGTGCTTGGACTCATCGAAGGTCTTCATGACTTCCTCCCAGAGCAGCCTGGACATCGATCCCGTGATTCCAACCGGGATCACGAAAATGCCATTTTCCATCGCAATATCGAACTCTTCGCGCATACCACCGGACAGGACGGTCTCTTCTCCTTTTAGCTTGTTGCCAAAGACGAAAATAGCTACGCCAGCATGAGCAAGCATGTTTTGGCGATACTCAGTCCATATTTGATCGAGGGGCTTCTGTCCCACTTGGCTTTGCGGAAAAGGCCTGAGAATGAGCTGGTCGTTGTCCAAGCGACCTCCATTCATGATGGTTTGCTCCAGAACACCGGTGATAACCGCACTTCCTATCCCGAGACCAAAGCCCGAGATCACCCGGTACTGATCCTTGCTAATGGCTTTGCTGAGCTTGTAGACAAACTGCTCCGCTTCGCTCTCTGACCAAGGGCCGTAATCATGCGCCGCGCCGGAAATAAACAGAGTCTTCTTCTTGTGCTTGTGCTCAATCGCTTTGAGGATCTGTGTTATCTCAGCGAACTCCTCCACATAGGTAACCTTTATGCCAACCCGCAGCAGTTCACCTTTGAAAAGCACCTCTTTACGCTGCCGGTACTCAAAGTCGGCCTGCGACTCTCCATCATGCTGGCGAGCCCGGCGCAAGATGCAGTGGTGTTGACGTTGATCCTGGGCGTACTGAATTCTTACGCGACTGAGAATGTAGTCCAAGTTTGGGTCGGTGAAGCTGAAGCCCAAGAACAAGAAGGTTTTGGAGATCAAATCGCCGCTGAGCGCGGTTATGAAGGGTTGCATCTTTACGTGGTAACGTTCGTAATCATCCCGAATCAACACCGCTTCCGAAGCGTGTTCAACGTCACCGTGCATCTTGTAGACCACTGCGTCCCGTTTGGGCTTGGTCGTGGCCAATTGCTTCGTGGTGTGTTTGGTGTCAGCGTTTTTTTCGTTGCTCTCAAGCGCAGTTTCTATCAGTCGATCGTAGTTAGTCGTCCAGTACGTCTGAATGGGGAGCCGGGCGAGTATTTTGTGGTTTTCTGTAGGTGCAATCTTGCTGGAAAATTCGGATACCAGAAGCTGATTTAGTTTAGCCCGGTTAGCGCCGTGTACGTTGGCATGGTACTGAGCAAGGGTCACCAGATCCCACTCTTTTTCGACATCGAGCTCCAAGTCATCGGCGATTGGTTTGAGCAGCTTTTTCCAATCTACGTAGCCGGCAGCCATCGAAAAACCAGCGCCAGCAAATATTGCCAAGTTACCCTCGGCTAATTCTTTGGACAGTTCATCGATGAGACGCAGTTGGTCGCGCGCCATGTATGGGTTTTCTGTAGTCATGTTGTGTGCTTTTGGTGGGGTAGAAGGGCTAGAGGCTGCGTACCCAGGTGCCTTGATTCTTTGTGTCGAACAACGCTAGGCCGCCTGAGTTGGCGGTGTCGATGCGGGAGTAGAGGCGCAGATATTCGTTACCATAGAAAGAACCATTTGCATCAGTGGTGGGCACCACAGCTATGCGATTTAAGGGCTTTTCGCCATCTGCATATCCAATCTCCCAAGGACACCAACGTGATGCAGTGGAGTTTTCAGTGGCGAGGAAAAGAAACCAATCGGCGCCGATGATTGCTCTCTTGATCCGCTTAGCGGTTTCCACGTCCGGCTGATCAGGCATCTGCTGGTCTTGCCAGTCGATATAGATGTCCCAGCCTTGCGCTACAAGCATTTGCTGCAGCCCAAGTGCTAATCGTTCGTCCTTGTGGCTATGGCTGAGGAAGGCGGAGGGTTGCCCGTAGCGTTTGGCGCTGAAGCTGCGCTGTGTGCGGCCATATGCAGCATTAGTTAGGTCAGATTGGCGAATCGTCATTTCTTGGTGCGTCCATGTCTAGTTGAATCAAAATGCCATCTTTGAATAACCAACTCAAGTAGATCGGCGAACAAAAACGAGTGTTTAAACGTTTTTTTCGCCGTCATAAAACGGATATCACATAGCGGCAGGCCTGTTTTGTCACGCGTGTAGCTCGCGATATCATATTTAATGATAAGTCTTCTTAGACTAAAGTATTGGATTGGTTCCTTTTTCACCTATGGATGCTCTCAAACGCCTTTGGGCGCATGAAGGGCAGAGCTCAAAAAATGAGGTGAGTCAGGAGGGGCTGATAGAGATCTCGATCTGTCGCACTCTCTCGTTATCAGCTAGCGATGTTAGTCGTGCTAAAAATATAGGCGCCTTCACGAAATTGTCATAAAGCTACAGATCACTGCTGGGAGCAGGTCTTTGGAAATAGTTGAGGTGATGGCTATTTGGCCTTAGCATTGCTTACTCTAGGAGGGTCTTTGCCGGTGACTTTTGGTCAAAGGGCTTAAAGCTTTGTTGGAGCGGAATTAACTTAAATCGTCGAGTAGTTAAGAGCTAATATGGCTAATGATATCTGGAGTCTGGTACTCAATGTTGTAGCATCATTCATTTATGCAGGGATCATGTCTCTGTGGGGGATGAGAGGGAGGCGCTCTGTTCCGCAACCTATCTTAAATCGGAATGCAACTACAATTGAGCCAATTGAATTAGTTGAGCCTGATGGCTCGGCGGGAATTGATCGACGACTGAAAAATCGCGAAAAGGCTGATAAAACAGCGTACAGGTTTGTTTTCTATCTGGTGACATTTGGGATGCTCTATCTTTCGATTTCCACTCCTCCAGTATTTAAGGCGCTATTTTCGAGTGGAGAGGTTTATTTAAGCAGCGCTCGCTTTATTGGAGAATATCTACCTGCGATTCCTGTTGGTAAAACTAATCTCCAGCTTGCTTTTTTTCTGATTTCAGCGCTGCTCTATATTCCTTTGCTTCTTGTTTCTGCGTTTTTAGCTGAACTGATCTCGCCGCTGGTCGACTCCTTAAAAGAGGTTACGGATCGCATTTTTGTAGCCATAACAATGCTGGTGTCAGTTGTGCTTTGTATTCCAGTGGCAGCAGCTTCAGTCTGGTTGTTTTTCGATACAACCTATACGAACGCTCTTTTGAGCGTTTTGTTTTTCGCCGCGCTGCCATTCATTTTTCAACAGGCGCAATCAGGGCGTCGCTAAACGCGCCTGTTTTGGGACATTAGTCATCAGACCGAATGGGTGAGGTCTCAATTTCACTGCAAGCTAAATTCGACAGTGCCAGCTAAAGGATGGGCTGGCACTCGTTCGAGTTGAAAGACTACACGCCTCCTCCTGACTAACCTTTTCTATCCGGCTTAGGAATCGGGTTCATCAGCTTGTCCCGAGTCAATCCATTCAACGCAGCGTTGTGAATGAAGATCTGAGCAGTTTCGGCCATGAGTTGGAGCTCTTTTTTCAACCGATTATTCTCCTCCTGCAGTCTGAGAATCTGCTCAGCTGCAGCGGTGAGGCTTTTCGGCAACGGCATACTTGCCATGCGATCCCGGTCTGAAGTGATCTCCGCTTTTCTAACTTTGTAAGCGTTAACAACCAATGCTTTTCCGGCCAGCGCTTGGCGGGTTGGAACAAAGCCCAAGGCCGATTGAGAGGCTTCGCATATAGCCTCCCAAGTCAGCTTTTTCTTCGACGGCCACTCTCTGATAATGGCCGTTATAGCTTTAAGCTCCTTCGCGGTGAACGCGCTAGGCATCGTTGTTTTCTTCCATCAATTCTTTCAGGCAGCTTAACAAATCGTCGCTGTAGACGTCACTGAGCCCACTGGACTCAAGCAGTTCAGGGTGTTTGGTCGTCAGTATGCGCTTGGCGTGTGTGAAGTCATGACCCACCATTTGCACCGGGCTACCATCCGGAATCGCTGGATTTTTGTGCATCGCCACAATCTCATCCAGGCGCACTAGGTACAGTTGATGGCGATCGACCCAGCGTGTCGCCGCACGATTGCCTGCCTCGATTTCCTTGAGTGCTGCCTCCAGGTTTTCCGCAACATGCGCGCGCTCGCGCTCCACGGCCTTCAGGGAGTTCTTGTGCCCTTTGCAATGCAGCAGCTCTGAGCAGTTCAGACAGTCTGCAGCCTTCTCACAGGCTGATACCGTCCATGGATGAGTACAGATGCCATACCGGGTCGTTATGTGGGGACCCTTGCCGAGGATGCTGTATTCCTCCTCCGTGATAGGGGTGTGTGTGGTATCCGTCACCGGTATCAAACGATCACCAATTTCCCTTGCAGTCCGCTTCGGGTCTTTATGCATGTACGTGCGTGATTGCTGAACAGATGCGCGACCGCTCCATGCAGTAATTCGTTCGATGGCAACACCCGCCTCTTCAGCGGCGGTGTTTAAGAAGTGCCGAAGTTGATGGGATTTCAGGGTGATGTTTTCGTAACCATGTCGGTGCAAGAAGGAAGGGTAGGTCTTGCCATTGAGCTTGCTCACGTTGTTCTGAGACAGACGTTTGTTGTAGTAATCACCATTGATGGGGGCCAGGAAAATCGGGCTCGTCGCAAAGCCATCCGCCAATTGGAATTCGCGGAAGCAAAGGAGTGATTCCGACATTTTGGGCGGCGTGATGGAACAGAGCCTCGGGTCTACCTGGTAAGGGAAGAACGGGTTGTTCTTTTTGTGATACTCAACCACGGATGCCCATAGTGTCCTAAGCGTCCATCCTGCCAACCTACGATGGCCCTCCATCCATTTCATCAGGTTTTCTGCTGACTTGAGGGTAGGGCGGCCCAGTGCCGCGACGGCTTGGTCGCGTGTCAAAACCTGATCCGGGGGAACGTCCGGACAGGTTTCGTGCGGATAGAAGTCCTTCGCGCCAGATTCGTAATAGCGCGCGAGCTTTCGACCTTCTTCAGTGATTTTCTCCAAGCGTCGGAAAGCCTCTTCGCAGTGGCTTGCCATCACCTGCGGAATCTCTTTCGTGACAATTTTGTTTATCTTTGGAGAGTAGTGCCGCAGGAATTTCTGAGGTTGGCCGAGAGTGTCGAAGTCCTCTTCTAGCGATACGGGCTTCAGCCAGCTCTGTTCATTGATGCGAAAAGGTGCCGAAAGGAAGATGGCCGTAATACTAGTGATGTAGGTTGCCTCATCATTCAGATCACCTGTGTGGCCGTTTGCAAAGATTTCGGCGAGCGCCAACAGAGTTTCGTCAAGGGGAAGCTTCGTTTCTCGGTCGTAGGTAGCGCCAGGTTCTCGTAGGCCTCGGAAAGGGTGCTGCCAGTGGCGAATGCCACTAGAGGTGATGTTGTGCTTGGTGACTTCATCAACCAAGTTTTTTAGCGCCGCGCCCATACCTAAAAGATCGACATAGGTCTCCTTGATGATGGCAGAGGCGCGATCAAGGTGCTGCTCCGAAAGCCGAGTAATGTCTGCATAGCCGTCTACTTCAATGAGCGCTTTTTCAACGACCATTATTATAGAGAAGTCTTTTGCGGGCACCTTTGTGGCGCTTCCTCGTCGCGTTTCCACGATGTAGGCCTTGGCGAACTCAATAAACTCAGGTGCTAGTTGTTGGCTTGCCGAGGGCGTGACGCTCTTATGCAACCCCGCGTTCTGCAAGTTCAAAAAGCGAAGCCTGCCACGAGGTAGTACCCATACGTTGTCGCTCCAGTTAAAGCTTGAGAGACTGGCATATGTTGGGTTTACATGCCTCGCATTGAAAATGTAGTTGGCAAGGTTTTGAGCGTTCGCGATAGCGGCTTTTGATTTGAAAGGCGTTGGCATTAACATTTTATTTTTCTTCCAATTCGGCTTTGCGTTTCTCGCACAATGCAATAACCGTTTTGACGGCCCTGATATCCTTGTCAAGCTGAAGAGGTGCCAACATGCGGCGCGACTTGCTCGGCAAGTGGATGTTGTTTTCTTCTTCTTGGCGATCAATGAGCCGAATCAATACCTCTTCGTGCGGCCCGTACACCCAGGGCTGAAATTTGTTGCAGCGGTAGCAGGGGATCGGCACCGAAGCGGAGCAAAATCCTGATTCGCCGCAAGTGCCCACACCCTTGCGTCCATCCAGCTCAATTCGGCTGGTCGGATCATCGCCTCGGATAGCGTGGGACTCTTCATCCCTGATTACGCCGCTAAATGCTTGTGCCAGAGGAGCAAGCAGTGTCCCAACGTCGTTGTTGAGGGTTCGCGCGCGTTCAGCTGGATCGTCATAGTAAGAATCGAGAGAAATTGGGGACTCGTGACCCAACCAATACTGAAGAACCTTCCTCGGCACTCCCAACCTTGCCAATTGACGGGCGCGCGTGTGCCGCATCCGATACCCAAATTCGTGAAGCAATTCTCCTGTCCTCTCGGAGAATACAGGGCTACCATCTTTCCTCTGGAGGATTTGGGAGATTGAAGACGCGCTTTTATGCCAGATTAACGAGTAGTAGTATTCGTCGCCTGCTGCATATTTATCTGCCAACTTTTTTCTTTTTCTAAGCGCCGGCTTATCAATTGTAAGAAAAAAAGGTAGCTGGCCTCGCTCGATCTCGCTTAAAGTTTTTCCAAAGAAATTCTCAAAGGCTTCGATGGAGTTTTTAATTTGAAGTTGACAGATGCTCCAGAGGTCATCACCCATTGGGTGAACTTCAGATTTTCCGTCGCGAAACTCTCCGGAGTGTTCATCTTTTACGCTAGGAAAGGATACGCGCTTTCCAGATACACCAAAGGTAGACCCCTCAGACTCAAAATCCATATTTTTCAGGTATGAGAGTTGTTTTGGGCGTCTGCCGTATTGAGCATTCAATAGCGTGGCTACGCTATTTTGCAAGCTAATCCGCCCCGTGCCATAGTCGTGCCACATCGTACTGACTAAGTCATCATACTCTTGTTCCGAGTACCAGCCTGTATCGATATTTCCCGCGATGGCTCTACTGTTCGGCTTATGGTAGGGGCGTTGAAGTCTATGAACAGTGTCAATCACCTCGTCACTAACACCGGGGATGCCTAGTGAATGCCAAGTGATTAACATGTTTCCGATTTCATTGGCCGTTTTATCGTTTTCACCATCAATAAGTTTCGAATAGGATTCTGGTGTGAAAGTTGATGTCGGGTTGATTCGCAAAACTTTTACTAGGCAGCGAATTTCGTTACGCATTGTGCTGGCGGACAGCTTTCCGGTGCGGCCAACTGTTATTACCATTGATTTAAAACCCTCAACGGTTTTTTCGTCCATGGTGAGAATCGATGTGATCTTCATCCCATAGTGGCCGACCAGGTTTAGATGGTCACCGTTGAACTCTGCTATATAGCCTCTTTTGTTTTTAACGCTGCTTTTATCAAATTTTTCAAGTGTGGCCAGTATCTGTGTCGGTACTTCAAGCTTTTCACGGGCGCTCATTTGTTCTTCCTGCTTTTACTGTCTTTTGCTGTATCTTCCGCAATTGCCAAACCTGTTTTAAATGCGGACTCGCGCACGTAACGACGATCATAGATTTTGGCGGACTCTGATCCTGGCACCCACCCCATGAGATACTCCCTGTCAGAACGTTCTTTCGCCTCACTCACGCCCTCTGCCTCACACTTAAGAGAGAAGCGATAGTTCCAGTCATGACGAAGCAAGTGGGGGTGAAGATGCCTCAGGCGCGCGTCTTTTTTGATCATCTCCGTAAGAGCAGCCCTGAAAGTATTCAGAGTAATCTCTCGTCCTTGGCCCTGTCCCTTTTTATGCTTTACGAAAATGAAAGCGGTCTTCTCAAACCCCACATTTGGAATGTCGGCACGCCAAGTCCCCAAGTACTCAAGGATCATCTTTTCAAGTTGGGGAGAGATTGCGATGTCTCGGCCTAATGTCTTTGCGACAGGCTGCATTTGACGGCGGTCGTAACGATCATCATGGTTGCGCTCAACAACAAGGTAGGCATGATCACCACCCCGGGCGGGAAGGAAATGCTCTAACTTCAGGCTTAAAAGCTCTCCAGCCCTCATGCCCGAGTCGTAAAGAATGTAGAGGGCCAGCGCGTTGCGAAAGGCAATGCCCTTATCAAATTCGGTCGCGTCGTCATCGTATGGATTGGAGAACATCTCCAATAGTGCTTCGCGGGTGACCTCATCCAGCTTTTTGTCGATCTGCTTTTGTTTTGCGGCTGCTGGGGAACCAGACTTGACCTTACGTTCCAGCAGGCTCTTCTCAAGCTTTTCGATGAGCGCATAGTTTTCCGGTGCGTTCGAGTCTTGGGTGAGGCGCCCAAAGAGCCAGGACAGATAGAGGGCAAGCACGTTCAGCGAGTTGTTGATGCGTCTGCCCGTCACCTGAGAGCCATCATCCTCGCGGCTGCTAACCGAGATGTGCTGGGTCAGAGACTCCACTTCTGGCAGGGACAGAAGCTTCTTGGTGGCGAACCGTAGCTCAAGGTCTATGCCTTGCTCATCAGCCCAGGTGTACAGGCTTTTCAGGACGTACAGGTTCGCCCTTTGAGTGTTCGCGGTCAGACTGGCCGTCCGAAGGCTCGTGTAGGCTGTTGGATAGAACAGCGGAAAACCGTCACCATCGGTATCATAAAGGAGGGAGAATCGCCTGCCGTTCCTGGCAATGTGATCCTTCACCTTCAGTGTCTGTTTACGTTTTTGATCGGACTTTGTATTTTTCATTTTTGGTTTTTACATTTTTTAGCCGGATTTTGGAAGCAGATTTCCCTCAAGGGCTGCTACCATAGGGCTTCAAGGTCGAGGTTATTTACTCTTTATGGTTAACAGGTTAGTAGTACTCGATACCGAAACCACCGGCATGCCGGTGACCGATGGTCACCGGATCATTGAAATCGGCTGTGTCGAACTGATCGGTCGGCGCCTGACGGGCCGGCACTTTCACGTCTACCTGCAACCGGATCGCGAAAGTGACGAAGGCGCGATCGGCGTCCACGGCATCACCAACGAATTCCTCGTCGGCAAGCCGCGTTTCGCCGAGGTGGCCGACGAGTTTTTCGAGTTCATCAACGGCGCGCAGCTGATCATCCATAACGCGGCGTTCGACGTTGGCTTCATCAACAACGAATTTGCCCTGATGGGTCAGCACGATCGCGCTGACATCACCCGACACTGCACCATCCTCGACACCCTGATGATGGCCCGGGAACGTCACCCGGGGCAGCGCAACAGCCTCGACGCCTTGTGCAAACGTTATGGCGTCGACAACTCCGGCCGTGAACTGCACGGCGCCTTGCTCGACTCGGAGATTCTCGCCGACGTCTACCTGACCATGACCGGTGGCCAGACCAGCCTGTCGCTGGCCGGCAACGCCTCCGACGGCAATGGCACGGGCGAGGGCGCGGACAACTCCGCCACCGAGATCCGCCGCCTGCCGGCTGACCGCCAGCCTGCGCGGATCATTCGGGCGACGGAAGAGGAACTGGCGGCGCATATGGCGCGGCTGGAAATCATCGCCAAATCCGCCGGTGGCCCGGCGTTGTGGACGCAGATTGCCGAAGCTGACGCTCAGGCCTGATCCCCTCTGTGGCGAGGGAGCTTGCTCCCGCTTGGCTGCGAAGCAGTCATAAAACCTGAATGCACATTGCTGCTGAACGAATACCGGGGCCGCTTCGCGCCCCAGCGGGAGCAAGCTCCCTCGCCACAAAAGCCGAGTCAGGCGCATGAAGCCAACTGGCCACCCTCGCCACTTTCGCTGCAACCCTCTACCCTGAGTGCATTGGCAGACATTGATCCGCCGCCTCAGGACACTGAGCCTCATGTACAAAGATTTGAAGTTTCCGGTGTTGATCGTCCACCGCGACATCAAGGCCGACACGGTCGCCGGTGACCGTATCCGTGGCATCGCCCGGGAGTTGGAGCAGGAAGGTTTCAATATCGTTTCGGCCATCGACTACACCGAAGGGCGGTTGGTGGCGTCGACCCATCATGGTCTGGCGTGCATGCTGATCGCGGCCGAAGACGCCAGCACTAACTCGCACTTGCTGCAGAACATGGCCGAACTGATCGGCCTGGCCCGGGTGCGGGCGCCGGATCTGCCGATCTTCGCCCTGGGCGAACAGGTCACGCTGGAAAACGCCCCGGCCGATGCCATGGCCGAACTCAATCAACTGCGCGGCATTCTCTATCTGTTCGAAGACACCGTGCCGTTTCTCGCGCGGCAAGTGGCGCGGGCCGCCCGCAAGTATCTGGATGGTCTGCTGCCGCCGTTCTTCAAGGCGCTGGTACAACACACTGCCGACTCCAATTATTCCTGGCACACCCCGGGTCATGGCGGTGGTGTGGCGTATCACAAGAGTCCGGTGGGCCAGGCCTTTCACCAGTTCTTTGGTGAAAACACCCTGCGTTCGGATTTGTCGGTGTCGGTGCCGGAGCTCGGCTCGCTGCTTGATCACACCGGGCCGCTTGCCGAAGCGGAAGAACGCGCCGCGCGCAACTTCGGCGCCGATCACACGTTTTTCGTGATCAATGGCACCTCGACCGCCAACAAGATCGTCTGGCATTCGATGGTTGGTCGTGATGACTTGGTGTTGGTGGATCGCAACTGCCACAAGTCAGTGCTGCACGCGATCATCATGACCGGGGCGATCCCGTTGTATTTGTGCCCGGAGCGCAATGAACTGGGGATCATCGGCCCGATTCCGTTGAGCGAATTCAGCCGCGAATCGATTCAGGCCAAGATCGACGCCAGCCCGTTGACCAAGGACCGCGCGCCGAAAGTCAAACTGGCGGTGGTCACCAACTCGACCTACGACGGCTTGTGCTACAACGCCGAGCTGATCAAGCAAAGCCTGGGCAATAGTGTCGAAGTGCTGCATTTCGATGAGGCGTGGTACGCCTACGCGGCGTTTCACGAGTTCTTCGCCGGGCGCTACGGCATGGCCACCTCGCGCACGGCCGACAGCCCGCTGGTGTTCACCACCCACTCCACGCACAAACTGCTCGCCGCGTTCAGCCAGGCTTCGATGATTCATGTGCAGGACGGCGGCGCGCGGCAACTGGACCGTGACCGTTTCAACGAAGCGTTCATGATGCACATCTCGACCTCGCCGCAATACAGCATCATCGCCTCGCTGGACGTGGCCTCGGCCATGATGGAAGGCCCGGCCGGGCGTTCGCTGTTGCAGGAAACCTTCGACGAAGCCTTGAGTTTCCGCCGCGCGCTGGCCAATCTGCGCCAGCACATCGCCGCCGATGACTGGTGGTTCTCGATCTGGCAGCCACCCGGTGTCGAAGGCATCGACCGGGTGCAGACCGAAGACTGGCTGCTGCAACCGGACGCCGACTGGCACGGTTTCGGCGAGGTCAGCGACGACTATGTGCTGCTCGATCCGATCAAGGTGACATTGGTGATGCCCGGCCTGAATGCCGGTGGCGCGCTGAGCGAGAAGGGCATCCCGGCGGCGGTGGTCAGCAAATTCCTCTGGGAGCGCGGATTGGTGGTGGAGAAAACCGGGCTGTATTCGTTCCTGGTGCTGTTCTCGATGGGCATTACCAAGGGCAAGTGGAGCACGCTGCTCACCGAGTTGCTGGAGTTCAAACGCAGTTACGACGCCAACGTCAGTCTGGCAACTTGCCTGCCCTGCGTCGCGCAACAAGACACCGCCCGTTATCGCGGCATGGGCCTGCGTGACTTGTGCGATCAGCTGCATGCCTGTTACCGCAGCAACGCCACCGCCAAACACCTCAAGCGCATGTACACGGTGCTGCCGGAGATCGCCATGAAGCCGGCCCACGCCTACGATCATCTGGTGCGCGGCGAGGTCGAGGCGGTGCCGATCGATGAGCTGGAGGGGCGAATTGCGGCGGTGATGCTGGTGCCGTATCCACCGGGCATTCCGCTGATCATGCCCGGCGAGCGCTTTACCGAGTCGACGCGCTCGATCATCGACTACCTGAAATTTGCCCGCACGTTCGATAGCAGTTTCCCCGGTTTTGTCGCTGATGTGCATGGACTGCAACATGAAGATGAAGGCAATGGACGACAGTACACTGTCGATTGCGTGAAGGAATGAGGACTTTTCCGAGTATGCAACCGGTCATGAATCCGAAATACCCAGGGCTGTCGGTGCGCGTCGCCGACGATGGTTTTGCGGCCTACATATGGGGCAGCGATTTCAGTTTCGAGGTGGCTGCCTATGGCGCGGCGGTGGTCGGCCAGCCGGTGGCGCAGTGGGCGGTGACGCCGATTGTGCCGTACCGCAAATGCTATGGCATCGATCCCGAGGAATTCAGCAGCTACCGCGATGCTGCCGACAGCGCGATTTTCATGGCGTATCTGGACGACGAGCCGGTGGGGCATCTGGTGATCAGCACCAACTGGAACGGCTTCGCGCACATCGATGAGCTGGCGGTGCATGCCCCGGCACGACGGCACGGGGTGGCAAAAGCGTTGCTGGATGTGGCGCAGTTCTGGAGCCGCAAGAAAAAGCTGCCGGGGATCATGCTCGAAACCCAGAACAACAACCTCGGCGCCTGTCGCTTGTATGAGCGTTGCGGCTACGAGATTGGCGGCATCGACCATCTGCGTTATCGCGGCATTGATCCGAACACCGCGGAAGTTGCGCTGTTCTGGTATCGACTGTTCGATAACCCGCTGGAACACCCGCTCAACTCGCCAGCATCGCCTCGGCTTGTTCCGTGACGATCGTCAGCAGCGTCTGAATCGCTGCCGGCGTGGCGCTGTGTCGGTAGGTCAATGCATACAGACTGATCGGCACCGCCGGCGACAACGGGCAGACATCCAGTCCGCCGGCCCGTGCGCCGAGGGCGGTGAACGGGTCGACGATGGCCAGGCCTTCACCAGCCTCGACCATGCTGCGCATCATCTGGTGGGTTTGCACCCGGGTCTGGATGCTTGGCGCCGGGCGCAGGGCGTGTAGCTTGTTTTCCAGCGCCGGGCTCAACGGATCCTGACCTTCGAGGCCGACCATCGCCTGGCCGGCCAGGTCCTGCAGGGAAATGTATTTCTGCTTCGGTTGCAGCCAGCCGTGGGGCGCGAGCAGTTGCAGCTTGCCTTGGGCCAGCGGCTGGGCATGGATGTCGGGGTGTTCGGGGTCGTGCAGGCTCAGGCCCAGATCGCTCTCGCGCAGCAGCAGGCTGCGTACGATGTCAGAGGTGGCGGCACTGAGCAGGCGGCAAGGTGCGTCCGGCAAACGCCGACGTAGCAGGGCGATACTGTGTGGCAACAGGTGTTGCGCCAGCGGCGGGGTGCCGATGAGGCGCAGGGGCGGGGCGAGATATTGTTTAAGGCTGCTGGCCAGGCGTTGCACCGGCTCCAGCGCGGCATAGACGTGAGCGATCTCGACTTGCAGCGCCCGTGCTTCAGGCGTCGATTGCAGGCGGCCGCGAACGCTGGCGAACAACATGAACCCCAACTGACTCTCGGCTTCGCGCAATCGCTCTTCGACATCGGCCACCGGCAACTGCAGCCATTCGGCGGCGGTACCCAGGTGACCGGTCTGCAAGAGCGCCTGAATCACTTCGATATGACGTAAACGCATGCGTGAAGTCCATGTTCAGCAGGTGGGGTCAGTGGCTGAATCCTACCCCAAGTCTGCGCATATGACTTCTGCTCATAACGCGCGGTTATTGAGCGACGGTTGGCTCGGGTTCACGGATCAGGGTGATGTCCGACTGAACCAGCAGAAACTCATTGTCACTGAGTTTCTTGACGCGATCGCCAATCGCCAGTTTGTAGGTGGTGACAGGCTCCATGCCGGTGAGACCGTCTGCCGACGGGGTGGATTCCTGGAACTCATGCACGGAATAAACGCGGCCTTCCGCATCTCTTGCATGGAACTGACCGACGAGTACTGCTGCCATCTGCTTAGAACCTCTGGAGATAAAACGCTTGATTTGCGGCTTGGTAGACCGTCATCAAGCCCTGTAAGTTTTCCTACAGGAAAAAAAATAATCAGCGCGGGGGAATTTCCCTTGCTCGCTGGTGAAACCGTCATCGAATCATCTATAACTACAGGTTCTTCCCACGGACAGTCGAGAGTCTTCCATGAGCAATGTCTACAACGTCGCTGTAGTCGTCGGCAGCCTGCGCAAAGCATCGATCAACCGCAAAGTCGCACTGGCGCTGGCCGAGCTGGCACCGGCGAACCTGAAACTGAAGATTGTCGAAATTGGCGATCTGCCACTTTATAACGAAGACATCGACGGCGATTCACCGCCGGCAGCCTACAGCACTTTCCGCCAGGAAGTCGGCTCTTCCGACGCGGTGCTGTTCGTCACCCCGGAATATAACCGCTCGGTACCGGCGCCATTGAAGAATGCGATTGACGTGGGATCCCGGCCTTATGGCAAAAGCGTCTGGGGCGGCAAGCCGGGGGCGGTGATCAGTGTGTCGCCGGGGGCCATCGGCGGTTTCGGCGCCAACCAGCATCTGCGCCAGTCGTTCGTGTTTCTTGATGTGCCGTGCATGCAGCAGCCGGAAGCGTATCTGGGCGGCGCGGGCAATGCGTTTGACGAGGCGGGCAAGTTGAGCGAGTCGGTGAAACCTTTTCTGCAGAATTTCATCAATGCCTACGGACAATTCGTAGAGCAACACAAAAAATAAGCCATACCTGGAACACAATGTAGGAGTGAGCCTGCTCGCGATAGCGGTGTGTCAGTCCATTGATTGGTAACTGATAGTCCGCTATCGCGAGCAGGCTCACTCCTACAGTTTTTGGTGTTGGCTTCACTTCTCCATTTCAATCTAAGGCTGTCGCGAATGCTCGCTGCGTCACTCATCTTCCTGCTGACCATTACCCTTGTCATCTGGCAACCCAAAGGCCTCGGGGTCGGCTGGAGCGCGACGCTTGGCGCCGTGCTGGCGCTGATCTTCGGTGTGGTGCACCTGAGCGATATTCCGCTGGTGTGGCAGATCATCTGGAACGCCACCGGCACTTTCGTCGCGTTGATCATCATCAGCCTGTTGCTCGACGAAGCCGGTTTCTTCGCCTGGGCCGCGCTGCACGTGGCGCGCTGGGGGCGGGGCAGTGGGCGCAAGCTGTTTGCCTTCATGGTCCTGCTCGGCGCGCTGGTGTCGGCGCTGTTCGCCAATGACGGCGCGGCGCTGATCCTTACCCCGATCGTGATTTCGATGCTGTTGGCGCTGCGCTTTTCGCCGGCGGCAACCCTCGCATTCGTCATGGGCGCGGGCTTCATTGCCGACACCGCGAGCCTGCCGCTGGTGGTGTCGAACCTGGTCAACATCGTTTCGGCGGACTTCTTCCACATCGGCTTCAACCGCTATGCGGCAGTGATGGTGCCGGTCAACTTTGTCAGCGTGGCCGCAACGCTCGGCGTGCTGCTGTGGTTCTTCCGCCGCGACATTCCCAAGGCCTACGACCCCGAACAGCTCGACCCGCCGCACACGGCGATCCACGACAAAGCCACGTTCTACGCCGGTTGGGCGGTGCTGGTGATCCTGTTGATCGGCTGCTTCTTCCTTGAACAACTGGGCATCCCGATCAGCGCGATCTCGGCGGTCTGCGCCGCGCTGCTGCTGGGGATCGCCGCCCGTGGCCACAAGATTTCCACGCGCAAGGTGCTGAAAGAGGCGCCGTGGCAGATCGTGATCTTCTCCCTTGGCATGTATCTGGTGGTCTACGGCCTGCGCAATGCCGGGCTGACCAGCTACCTGGCCGGCTGGCTGGATGTGTTCGCCGGTTATGGCGTGTGGGGCGCAGCCATGGGCACCGGGGTGCTGACCGCGTTGTTGTCGTCGATCATGAACAATCTGCCGACGGTGCTGATCGGGCTGCTGTCGATCGACGCCAGTCAGGCCAGCGGTGTGGTCAAGGAAGCGATGATCTACGCCAACGTGATCGGCAGCGACCTGGGGCCGAAGATCACCCCGATCGGCAGCCTGGCGACCTTGCTCTGGCTGCATGTGCTGGCGCGCAAGGATATCCGGATTGGCTGGGGGTATTACTTCAAGGTCGGGATTGTGCTGACGGTGCCGGTGTTGTTGATTACCTTGGCGGCTTTGGCTCTGCGGTTATCCCTTTAGACCGAGTCGGCCCATTCGCGAGCAGGCTCGCTCCCACAGGGGGAGTGTGTCGCCTCTCTCTGCATTTGAAATGCAGTCCAAATGTGGGAGCGAGCCCGCTCGCGAAGAGGCCGGGTCAGGCATTGAAATTTTCAGGCCTGCCCCGGCACATTCGGCCAAAGATCCGCCACCAGAAACAACCGCTCTGCCTCTTCCCATTCCCCCTGCGCATTCTCGATCAGGCGCACCATCAGTTGCGCCGGGGCCAGCGGTTCCAGGGCGTCCAGCCACAGTTGCAGGTGTTCCGGGGTCCAGGTCTGGTCGCCCGGGTAGTGCGCCGGCGCCAGCCACGCATGGCGGGGCAGGGGTTGCCAGCGTCCGGGCGGGCGTTGGGCGACGAATGCCGGCCAGTCTTTCTGATGCAGCCAACTGCCGCGCAAGTGTTGCGGATGCGCGCCGCTCGGTGATGCAGACGTGCCGGGCCACGGATACAGCAGATAACCGCCCAGCCACAACTGCGCACTGAACACTTCAATATCCAGCTTCGCCAGCGCCGCACGGCTTTCCGGGCGCGCCGAGATCGGCAATTGATGTTCGGCCAGATGCGCCAGTTTGCGGTCCAGTCGATCATGACAGCCCGGCCCCAGCCATTGCGCCGGGTCATGGCCGTCGCCGTGCTGCGGGCCGAGGTAGAGCTTGATCGCCAGTTCCAGATGATGCACGCCGTCGCGGTCGCGCAGCAGCATGTCCAGCTCGCCGAGGGTGTGACCTTCGCGGCGGATCGGCAGGTTGGCGGCAATCAGTTCGATGCCCGGGGCATGCTCTACGGCAAACTGCCACAACCGCTCGTAATACAGGCCCAGCCGCCGGGTGCGCGCCTGGGACAACCAATGCAGCAAACCATAACTGTCGCGATCCAGTTGCCGCAGCCACTGCTCCAGGCGCTGCGGATCGCTGACCCAGTCGCTGCCGGCCAGCGGATGGCGCTGCGGCCACGGCGTTGTTGCGAGCATCGGCGGGGCGAGAATCACCCACGCCAGATCCCGCACTTCCGGATGGCGTAATTGGTGTGGCAACTGGAGCAGGTCGGGAAACAGGATCATCTTGCGAGCATAGCCTGAAACACGAGCGCGCCCTTGAGGCTGAAAGGATTTTGTCTATGGCGGGCTTTCGCCCATAATCGTGCTTTTCGCGTTTTCGATTGTCCGCAGAGGTCCCATGGAGCAATTTCGTAATATCGGCATCATCGGTCGCCTGGGCAGTTCCCAGGTGCTGGATACCGTTCGCCGACTGAAACGCTTTCTGCTCGATCGTCACCTGCACGTGATTCTCGAAGACACCATCGCTGAAGTCCTGCCGGGCCACGGCCTGCAGACCTCGTCGCGCAAGATGCTCGGCGAAGTCTGCGACATGGTCATCGTCGTCGGCGGTGACGGCAGCCTGCTTGGCGCCGCCCGGGCGCTGGCCAAACACAATATTCCGGTGCTGGGGATCAACCGTGGCAGCCTCGGCTTTCTGACCGATATTCGCCCCGATGAGCTGGAAGTCGAAGTGGCCAAGGTGCTCGACGGCCATTATCTGGTGGAAAACCGCTTCCTGCTGCAAGCCGAAGTTCGCCGGCATGCCGAGGCCATCGGCCAGGGTGATGCGCTGAACGATGTGGTGCTGCACCCGGGCAAATCGACGCGGATGATCGAGTTCGAACTGTACATCGACGGCCAGTTCGTCTGCAGCCAGAAGGCCGACGGCCTGATCGTCGCCACCCCGACCGGCTCCACGGCTTACGCGCTGTCCGCCGGCGGGCCGATCATGCATCCCAAGCTCGATGCCATTGTGATTGTGCCGATGTACCCCCATATGTTGTCGAGCCGGCCAATTGTGGTCGATGGCAACAGTGAGCTGAAAATCGTCGTGTCGAAAAACATGCAGATCTATCCGCAGGTCTCCTGCGACGGACAGAACCACTTCACCTGCGCGCCGGGCGACACCATCACCGTCAGCAAGAAAGCCCAGAAGCTGCGGCTGATTCATCCGCTCGACCACAACTATTACGAAGTCTGCCGGACCAAACTCGGCTGGGGCAGCAAGTTGGGTGGTGGAGGCGACTGATGCTCGATCCCGCGCGCAGTTATGACTTGATTGGTGACGTGCACGGATGCGCCCTGACCCTCGAACACTTGCTTGACCGACTCGGTTATCACAAGCAGGGCGGGGTCTGGCGGCATCCTTCGCGCATGGCCGTGTTCGTCGGCGACATCATTGACCGTGGCCCGCGGATCCGCGAGGCGCTGCATATAGTCCACGACATGGTCGAGGCCGGGCAGGCGCTGTGCATCATGGGCAACCACGAATTCAACGCACTGGGCTGGAGCACGCCGGCGCTTCCGGGCAGCGGCAAGCAGTTCGTCCGCGAGCACACGCCGCGCCATGCACGCCTGCTGCACGAAACCCTGACCCAGTTCGAAGACCACCCCGGCGACTGGCATGACTTCCTCAACTGGTTCTACGAGCTGCCGCTGGTGGTCGATGCCGGGCGATTCCGCGTGGTCCACGCCTGTTGGGATGCCAGCCTGATCGAGCCGTTGCGCGGGCTGTTTCCCGATGCGCGCATCGATGAACACTTTCTCCAGGCCTCGGCCGTGCCCGGCAGTTTCGCCAGCACCGTGTTCGACCGCCTGCTGCGCGGCACCGACATGCGCCTGCCGGATGGCCTGACCATGACCAGCGGCGACGGTCTGGTGCGTTCGTTCTTCCGCACCAAATTCTGGGAAGACGACCCGAAAACCTACGGCGACATCGTCTTCCAGCCGGACGCACTGCCGGAGCCGGTGGCGCAGAAGCCGCTGACCTCCAGTGAAAAAAACAACCTGCTGCGCTATGGGGCCGACGAGCCGTTGCTGTTCGTCGGCCACTATTGGCGCAGCGGCAAACCGGCCCCGATCCGCCCGAACCTCGCGTGTCTCGACTACAGCGCGGTGCTCTACGGCAAACTGGTGGCCTACCGTCTGGATCAGGAAACCCGCCTCGATCCGCATAAATTTGTCTGGGTCGATGTCGAGCGGCCGGAGGTGCTGCAATGAGTGCGGTAGCGGTATTGCGTCTGCCACTGGCGGTGGACCTGAGCGGTTTCGTCAAGCTGCTGCAACGGATGCAGGTGCCGCATCGGGTCAGCGAAGAGGCGGGCGAACAGGTGCTGTGGGCGCCGGCGGAAATCAGCGAGGACGTGCGTTCACTGTATGAGCGTTTCCCGACCGGCGATCCCGATCAGCAACTGGACATCCCGGTCGCCCCGACCTTCAAGCGTCCGAGCTTCGCCGAACAACTCAAACACGCCAAGGCCACCGGGTTGATCCTGCTGCTGAGCCTGCTGGTCGGTGGCCTGACCTATCTGGGCGATAACCTTGAGACGGTGCGCTGGCTGACCTTCCTCGACTTCCGCGTGCTCGGCGAGTACATCCAGTTCACGCCGCTGGCCGACAGTCTGGCGGCGGGGCAGTGGTGGCGGCTGTTTACGCCGATGCTGCTGCACTTCGGCATCCTCCACCTGGCCATGAACGGCATGTGGTACTGGGAGCTGGGACGGCGCATCGAGTCGCGCCAGGGCAGCATCAATCTGCTCGGCCTGACGCTGTTGTTCGGCCTGGTGTCGAACTACGCGCAGTTTGCCTGGAGCGGCCCGAGCCTGTTCGGCGGCCTTTCCGGCGTGCTCTACGGGTTGCTCGGCCATTGCTGGATCTTCCAGTTGCTGGCACCGAACCCGGCGTATCGCCTGCCGCGCGGCGTGCTGGTGATGATGCTGGTGTGGCTGGTGATTTGCATGTCCGGGCTGGTCTCGATGATCGGTTTCGGCCAGATCGCCAACGCTGCCCATGTCAGCGGGTTACTCATCGGTTGTTTCACCGGTTTGTTGGGCGGTTTGTATAACCGCCGTAAACTGGCCGCCTGAATTTTTCTGTAGATAAAGAGCACGGAGACCCAGATGTCCTCTTTTAACGACATGATCAAGAACATCACCCCGGACATCTACGAGAGCCTGAAACTGGCCGTGGAAATCGGCAAGTGGTCCGACGGTGGCAAACTCACCGCCGAACAGCGTGAGCTGTCGCTGCAGGCGATGATCGCCTGGGAAATCCAGAACCTGCCTGAAGACCAGCGCACCGGTTACATGGGCCCGCAAGAATGTGCGTCGAAATCGATCGAAGTGCCGAACATCCTGTTCAAGTCGGACGCTATCCATTGATCGAGATTGGCCGCGGTGCAATCAGCAAAATGTCGGCGCGTCTGGACGGGCCGAACGTGCAATACGCGTTTCGTCTGGATGACGTCGAGGTGCCGGTCAATCCCATGATCGGCAGCACGGTGCGTCTGGAATACCTGGGGGCAATTCATTGCACCCATTGCGGGCGCAAGACCAAAACCAGTTTCAGCCAGGGTTACTGCTACCCGTGCATGACCAAACTGGCGCAGTGCGACATCTGCATCATGAGCCCGGAACGCTGCCACTTCGAGGCCGGCACCTGCCGTGATCCAGCGTGGGGCGAGCAGTTCTGCATGACCGATCATGTGGTCTATCTGGCCAACTCGTCGGGGATCAAGGTCGGGATCACCCGCGCCACGCAACTGCCAACCCGCTGGCTGGATCAGGGCGCGAGTCAGGCACTGCCGATCATGCGCGTCGCCACGCGTCAGCAGTCGGGCTTCGTCGAAGACCTGTTCCGCAGTCAGGTGGCAGACAAGACCAACTGGCGCGCACTGCTCAAGGGCGATGCGGCAGCGGTGGATCTGGCTCAGGTCCGCGATCAGCTGTTTGAAAGCTGCGCCGAAGGCTTGCAGGGTCTGCAACAGCGATTCGGCCTACAGGCGATTCAGACGATTGCCGATGTCGAACCGCTCGAAATCCGCTATCCGGTCGAGCAATACCCGGCCAAAATCGTCAGCTTCAACCTGGACAAGAACCCGATTGCCGAAGGCACGCTGCTGGGGATCAAGGGCCAGTACCTGATCTTCGACACCGGCGTGATCAACATTCGTAAGTACACGGCCTATCAGCTCGCCGTGCATCAATAAGGATTCCAGCATGCGCACCGAACAACCGAAGATGATTTACCTGAAGGACTATCAGGCGCCCGAGTACCTGATCGACGAGACGCACCTGACCTTCGAGTTGTTCGAGGACCACAGCCTGGTCCATGCGCAACTGGTGATGCGCCGCAACCCTGAGCGCGGCGCGGGCCTGCCCCCGCTGGTGCTCGATGGCCAGCAACTGGAGCTGCTGTCGGTGACCCTGGCCGATCAGGAACTCGGCGCCGACGACTATCAACTCACGGAAAACACCCTGACCCTGCAACCGGCCAGCGCTTCCTTCACGGTCGACACCAGCGTCAGAATCCACCCGGAAACCAACACCGCGCTGGAAGGCCTGTACAAGTCCGGCACGATGTTCTGCACCCAGTGCGAAGCCGAAGGCTTCCGCAAGATCACCTATTACCTCGACCGCCCGGACGTGATGAGCAAGTTCACCACCACGGTGGTCGCCGAGCAGCACAGCTATCCGGTGCTGCTGTCCAACGGCAATCCGATTGCCTCCGGCCCGGGCGAAGACGGCCGGCACTGGGCGACCTGGGAAGACCCGTTCATGAAGCCGGCGTACCTGTTTGCGCTGGTGGCCGGTGATCTGTGGTGCGTTGAAGACACCTTCACCACTATGACCCAGCGCAACGTCGCGCTGCGCATCTACGTCGAGCCGGAAAACATCGACAAGTGCCAGCACGCGATGAACAGCCTGAAGAAGTCGATGCGCTGGGACGAAGAGGTTTACGGTCGCGAGTACGATCTGGACATCTTCATGATCGTCGCGGTGAATGACTTCAACATGGGCGCGATGGAGAACAAGGGCCTCAACATCTTCAACTCCAGCGCCGTGCTGGCCCGCGCCGAAACCGCCACCGATGCCGCGCACCAGCGGGTCGAGGCGATCGTCGCCCACGAATACTTCCACAACTGGTCGGGCAACCGCGTGACCTGCCGCGACTGGTTCCAGCTGTCGCTCAAGGAAGGCTTCACGGTATTCCGCGACGCCGGTTTCTCCTCGGACATGAACTCGGCCACGGTCAAGCGCATTCAGGACGTGGCGTACCTGCGTACCCACCAGTTCGCCGAAGATGCCGGCCCGATGGCCCACGCGGTGCGTCCGGACAGCTTCATCGAGATCTCCAACTTCTACACCCTGACCGTGTACGAAAAGGGCTCGGAAGTGGTCGGCATGATCCACACCCTGCTCGGCGCTGAAGGCTTCCGCAAAGGTAGTGACCTGTACTTCGAACGCCACGACGGCCAGGCCGTGACCTGTGACGATTTCGTCAAGGCCATGGAAGACGCCAACGGTGTCGACCTGACTCAGTTCAAGCGCTGGTACAGCCAGGCCGGCACACCGCGTCTGGCGGTGAGCGAGTCCTACGACGCGGCGGCGAACACCTACAGCCTGACCTTCCGTCAGAGCTGCCCGGAAACCCCGGACAAGGTAGAAAAACTGCCGTTCGTGATCCCGGTCGAACTCGGTCTGCTCGACAGCAAAGGCAACGAGATTGCCCTGCGTCTGTCCGGTGAAGCGTCGGCGCAAGGCACCAGCCGCGTGATCTCGGTGACCGAAGCCGAGCAGACCTTCACCTTCGTCGACATCGCCGAACACCCGCTGCCCTCGTTGCTGCGTGGCTTCTCGGCGCCGGTGAAGCTGAGCTTCCCGTACAACCGCGACCAGTTGATGTTCCTGATGCAGCACGACAGCGATGGTTTCAACCGCTGGGATGCCGGTCAGCAACTGTCGGTGCAGGTCCTGCAAGAGCTGATCGCCCAGCATCAGAAGGGCGAGAGCCTGGCGCTCGATCCGCGTCTGATCTCGGCGCTGAAAACCGTGCTGTCCGACGAGTCGCTGGATCAGGCCATGGTTGCCGAAATGCTCTCGCTGCCAAGCGAAGCCTACCTGACCGAAATCAGTGAAGTGGCGGATGTCGAAGCGATCCACAACGCTCGCGAATTTGCCCGCAAGCAACTGGCGGACAACCTGTTCGAAGCGCTGTGGCTGCGTTATCAGGCCAACCGCGACCTGTCCAGGCATACGCCGTATGTGGCCGAGGCCGAGCATTTCGCCCGGCGTGCGCTGCAGAACATTGCGCTGTCGTACCTGATGCTCAGCGGCAAGCCGGAGGTGTTGGCCGCGAGCCTTGAGCAGTTCGAAACCAGCGACAACATGACCGAGCGCCTGACTGCGCTGGCCGTACTGGTCAACTCGCCGTTCGAAGAGCAGAAAGCCCTGGCGCTGGCGAGCTTCGCCGAGCACTTCAAGGACAACCCGCTGGTCATGGATCAGTGGTTCAGCGTGCAGGCCGGCAGCACGTTGCCCGGTGGTCTGGAGCGCGTGAAAGCCTTGATGCAGCACAAGGCGTTCAACATCAAGAACCCGAACAAGGTCCGCGCACTGGTCGGCGCGTTTGCCGGGCAGAACCTGATCAACTTTCACGCCGCCGACGGTTCGGGCTATCGCTTCCTCGCGGATCTGGTGATCGAACTGAACGGTTTCAATCCGCAGATCGCTTCGCGCCAACTGGCGCCGCTGACCCGCTGGCGCAAATACGACAGCGCCCGTCAGGCGTTGATGAAAGGCGAGCTGGAGCGGATCCTGGCGTCGGGGCAGTTGTCGAGTGACGTGTACGAAGTCGTGAGCAAGAGCCTGGCGTAAAACTCGCCTGATCAATCTCTCAGGCAAACACCAAACCCCGTAGGAGCTGCGGCACGCTGCGATCTTTTGATTCTGATCTTGAAAAATCAAAGTCAAAAGATCGCAGCGTGCCGCAGCTCCTACAGGTTATTGCGTTATTTCAGGTCAAACCGATCCAGGTCCATCACCTTGGCCCACGCCGCCACGAAGTCCTTCACGAACTGATCGTTCGCATCAGCACTCGCATACACCTCGGCCAGCGCCCGCAGAATCGCGTTGGAACCAAACACCAGATCGACCCGCGTCGCCGTCCATTTCACGCTGCCGGTTTTACGCTCGCGTCCTTCGAACTCGTCCGCTGCCGGTGACGTCGGTTTCCACTCCACCCCCATGTCCAGCAGGTGGGTGAAGAAGTCATTGGTCAGCGTTTCAGGGCGAGTGGTGAACACGCCATGCCGGCTTTGTCCGACGTTGGCCCCGAGTACCCGCAGACCACCGACCAGCACGGTCATTTCCGGCGCGGAGAGGGTCAGCAGTTGCGCCTTGTCGATCAGCAGCGCTTCGGCCGACACGGTGTATTTGCCTTTGCTGTAGTTGCGGAACCCATCGGCAATCGGCTCGAGGAAACCAAACGACTCGACGTCGGTTTGTTCCTGAGTCGCATCCGTGCGCCCTGGGTTGAACGGCACAGACACCGAGTGCCCGGCGTTTTTCGCCGCTTGCTCGACCCCGGCATTACCCGCCAGTACGATCAGGTCGGCCAGCGAAACTTTCTTCCCGGATGAACCGCTATTGAACTCGTTCTGAATGCCTTCGAGGGTTTTCAGCACCTTGTCCAGTTGCTCCGGCTGGTTGGCCTGCCAGAACTTCTGCGGTGCCAGACGCAGGCGTCCGCCGTTGGCGCCGCCACGCTTGTCGGAACCGCGGAACGTCGATGCTGCAGCCCACGCGGTGGACACCAGTTGTGACACCGAGAGGCCGGACGCCAGCACTTTGCTTTTCAGCGCTGCGGCATCGTTGTTGTCGATCAGCGGGTGAGTGGCGTCAGGAATCGGGTCTTGCCACAACAGTTCCTCGTTGGGCAGTTCCGGGCCGAGGTAGCGCGACAGCGGGCCCATGTCCCGATGGATCAGCTTGTACCAGGCGCGGGCGAAGGCGTCCGCCAGTTGATCCGGGTTAGCCAGGAAGCGTCGCGCGATCGGTTCGTAGATCGGGTCGAAGCGCAGCGCCAGGTCGGAAGTAAGCATGGTCGGCGAGAGTTTCTTGCTCGGATCATGTGCATGCGGCACGGTGCCAGCCCCGGCGCCGTTTTTCGGTTTCCACTGGTGCGCACCGGCCGGGCTCTTGAACAGTTCCCACTCGAAGCCGAACAGGTTTTCCAGGTAATTGTTGCTCCACTGGGTCGGGGTGGTGGTCCAGGTCACTTCGAGGCCGCTGGTGATGGTGTCGGCGCCCTTGCCGGTGCCGAATGCATTACGCCAGCCGAGGCCTTGTTCCTCCAGCCCGGCCGCTTCCGGCTCAGGCCCGACATTGTCGGCAGGGCCGGCGCCGTGGGTCTTGCCGAAGGCGTGACCACCCGCGATCAGGGCCACGGTTTCTTCGTCGTTCATGGCCATGCGGCCGAAGGTTTCGCGGATGTCGCGGCCCGATGCGACCGGATCGGGATTGCCTTCAGGGCCTTCCGGGTTCACATAAATCAGGCCCATCTGCACGGCGGCCAACGGGTTTTCCAGATTGCGTTCGCCCTGATCGGTGCGACTTTCCTCTTTGCCATGCAGATCCGGTTCGGCCACCAGCGTGCCGTCACCGGGTTCCTGCATGGCCGATTTGTCTTTGCCGTAACGGCTGTCGCCGCCCAGCCATTCGTGCTCCGAACCCCAATACACGTCTTCATCCGGCTCCCACACATCGGGGCGGCCGCCGGAGAAACCGAAGGTCTTGAAGCCCATCGATTCCAGTGCGACGTTGCCGGTGAGGACGATCAGGTCGGCCCAGGAAATGTTTCGTCCGTATTTCTGTTTGATCGGCCACAGCAGGCGCCGCGCCTTGTCGAGGCTGACGTTGTCCGGCCAGCTGTTGAGCGGGGCGAAACGCTGTTGCCCGGACCCGGCGCCCCCACGGCCATCGGCGGTGCGATAGGTGCCGGCGCTGTGCCAGGCCATGCGGACAAACAGTGGACCGTAGTGGCCGAAGTCGGCCGGCCACCAGTCCTGGGAGTCGGTCATCAGTGCGCGCAGGTCTTGTTTCAGCGCCTGGAAGTCCAGGCTTTTGAAGGCTTTGGCGTAGTCGAAGTCCTTGCCCAGCGGATCGGACTTGGGCGAGTGCTGGCTGAGGATCTTCAGGTTCAGTTGATTCGGCCACCAGTCACGGTTCGTCGTACCACCACCGGCGGCGTGGTTGAACGGGCATTTCGATTCGTTTGCCATGTTCGGGTCCTTATCAGGTCTTCTACGGCCGGCTCGTGCCGACTTCGGACTAGTAAGGCTAGACCCGAGTCGGGCAGTCAGCTAATAGGCCGACTATTGGGGCGTGATAGGCGCAGTCTTTCGAGAGATTGGTAACGCGCGTCGATTCCATAGCTGCTTGATACTTTGCCGAAAACTGGTTTGGTATCGCCGTCAATAATTTTAAATATTGAAATTTTTATTTCGAATTCAACTAACGACCTGTCAGATATGACAGTAGCGCAAGACGTAATGGCGCTTTAGCTTTTTAGGAGGAAGCAACGGCCTAAAGGTTTTCGAGAGCCAATCACCACTATCAATCTATTTTGGAATGCATCCAGATGAACAAATCAATCAATACAAAAGAGCAACTCGATGCGCTGTTGCAGGAGGTTGGTCAAGGCTCTAATGGTGATTTCTATGCATCTATTGGTGGAAGAAGTTTTGTGTCGGCGACGAAGGAGAATGCGATTTTTTATATAGCAAGAAATGATTTTATGATTATTGGAGTTGATGACAACAAAAAAAGCCATGTTGCTTTCTGCGTTCCAAAGAGCCTGGTTGGGGACGGCCCTCATGATGTGGCGTGGTACAAAGGTGACTTGACTTGGACCGCTGAAGACAATGGCAATTATCAACTTATTAAATCAGGGCGGGCAACGCTGACATTCTTGAAAAAGGAACATGAACGAATCGGCGCTACCGGTAAGATCTATTTTGTTTTGCCTGATGGAAGGGAAATAGAGGGGGATTTCAACATCAAACTTGTTTAGCAAATGTAAAGGGACGGATCCGTCCAATCCGCCCCTTCCCTGATTTCAACTCGATTGCGCAGTGTCATCATCCGGCAGCGCATCCAGCGGATCTTCCTGCCCCGGCAACTCAGTGATCACACTGAAATCCGTGACCTCGACCGCGCCCAACCCATAACCCAGCAAGTGAAACGAGAAAGCCTTGCGCTGTTGCGGGTTGTCGAAGCTGAAATCCATCTCCAGCGGTTGATCCGCCGTGGCGACCATCTCCGTCGGCAGGCCCAGTTGCACGTCCTGTTCGAACTCCTTGGCCTTGAGCTGAATGTACGCCGCCTGCTGCGGATCCACCGAACGTACGGTCAGGCGCACGCGGGTGTGCGAGCCCTTGGGCATTTCCAGGTATTGCGCGCCGATCAGGTTGTCGGCCCAGTCATCCTTGATCTGCGCCTGCAGCGGGATGACGTTGTTGCTGCCGAACTGGTAACGCTGATTGAGTGGCGTGCGCAGTAGCGAAAGGTCCAGTGCCATGGCGCGCGCCGCAATCTGTCGCGCTTGCTGGCTGCTTTCGTTGCCCTTGAAAGTGGCGCTGTCGGCGATGAAACCGGCGCTTTGGTAGTAGCGGCAACGGCGCGGCATGTCGCACTCGGAGAAAATCCCCTGGCCGTTGTGGTAGCGCAGTTTGCCGTTGGTGTAGGACATGATTTCGCGTCCGGTGTCGTAGTCGCGAAACAGCGAACGGCCGCTCAACGCCGACGGCACCGGCAAGTCGAAATAGTCGAGGATCGACGCGCTCAGATCGACATGACCGTACACCCCGGCATTCAGTTGCGGCAGTTGCTCGTGCTCCGGCGCCAGGGTCAGGTTGAAGCCCCAGGACGACGCCAGGCGCACGCCATCGATGCCGTGGGATTCGTCGGAGGTGATCACCACCAGTGTGTCTTTCAGCACGCCCTGGCGTTCGAGACCACTGAGGAACTGCTCCAGTGCATCGTCGAGATAACCGACGGCGGCCTGCTTCGGTGTGTCGTAGCGCTCCAGGTATTCTTCCGGCGCGGAGTAGGGCTGGTGCGTGCCGACGGTCAGCAGGGTGAGCATCCACGGTTGCTTCTGCTGCTTCAGCTGGCCGACGTAATCCAGCGCACCTTCGAAGAACGCCTTGTCATCCTTGCCCCACGGGAACTCCAGGTAGTTGGCGTTGCTGAACCATTCCAGACCATGGGTCGCATCGAAACCGATGTGCGGCATGATCTTGTCTTTGGCCATGAAGCGCAGACCCGCGCCTTGCAGGTAGTGGGTGCTGAAGCCGTGCTGGCGCAGTTGCGCCGGCAGGCACGCCTGATTGCGTTCGTGCTGAGTGAGCATTTCCACGCCCTTGGGCGTGCCGTTGTTGAGTTTGTCGTAATCGCCACAGAGCATGGCGTACAGGCCGCGAATGGTTTGATGAGTGTGCAGCACGTAATCCGGGGTGTTCATGCCGCGCTCGGCCCAGCGGCTGAGGTTGGGCATCAGGTCTTCCTGATAATGGCTGCCGATGGCCTCGCGGTTGGCGCGGATGTAGGCGCCGGGAATGCCTTCCAGCGCGATGATCAGCACGTTGCGCGCCTGACCCGGTGCGGCCAGCAGTTTGTGCCCGTTGAGGTCCAGATCGGTCAGCCCGGCCATCTGCGGTGCGGGTTCTTCGACGTCACCGTCCAGCCATTCCTCGGTCTGCAACTGCAGATCGGCGACTTGCGAGGCGAGCAACTGATGCGGCAGGTTGTACAGGCGCCACGGATCTTCCTCGCTCGGCCACTGGTTTTGCACGCCCCAGTGCGCGACGAACAGCAGCGCCGGCGCGGCCCACACCGCACGGGGCAGGGCAGGCGCGGTTTGGCCGCGATTGGCGAAACGGGTCAGCAGCCACAGGCTCAGCGCCGATAGCAAGGCGATCCCCAGCGCAGGATGGGCGAGGCCGCCACCAGTGGAGTTTTCCACGAACTGCGGGTCAATCAGGTAATGCAGGTCGGCAGGGTTCGGCAGTCGGCCGACGGCGCTGACCAATTCCGCCGTCGCCACCGCCAGCAGCCCCCAGAACAGCAGCAACGGCAACGCCAGCCACCACGCACGGCGATGCAGCAACACCACCAACAGGCTGCCGATCGCCAGGTCCGACAAATAACCTAGCGGCGACGACCAGCCCAATGCCGCGCGCAGGCACACCGGCACGATCAGCACCAGCAGAATCAGGGAAAACAGGCGGGCATGCGGCTGCCGCAGCCAACGAAAAAGAACGCTCACAAAAAAGACCTTCCAGCCATCAAACCGTCATAAAAGTGTGCGCGATGATACCAAGGGTGGGCTGTCTGATCGCCCTTTTAAACGCGTGGCTGCTCCGCTTCGCGCAGGCGCGGTACAAGGCTTGAAGCCGTGACTGGCGTTCATGTCAGCCCGATAGCGGCGAATAGCAGGCGAGGTTTTCAGGGCGGATTTATTGTTTCAGACTGTTTAAGGTGCGCCGTCGAGGGACCACACTGGCCGCGTTTCTGGACAGCCTAATGGCCACTCAGTAGCATTCGAGCCCAACGGACTTTCCCTTTGCACGTCGTCCGACGTGGAATGCTCAAGGAATCGACATGCGCGACACCCCTAAAGGCGAACAACGAACGGTCGTGACCTTGGTCAACGGCGAGATTCACCACGAAACCCAGATCAGTTTCAGCTCGGTGTCGGTGGTCAATGGCGAAGTTCGGGTGCACACCGCGCAAGGCAATCAAGTAGGCATCCAGGTGCCCGGAGCGGATGTCTCCCTGCGATTTGATCTGGACGCGATGCAGCAGATTCCACTGGCCCAACAGTCGCCGGTTGAAGCGGTGCCAGTCGATGACAGCCTGAAGTTTTTCACGTGGAAAAGTGTGCTGATCACCCTTGGCCTGTGGACGGTGGTCAGTTTAGTTGCAGGTTTGCTTGGGTTCTTCGCAGCGGTCGGCTATCTCGGCTATCGCTGGAGCCAAGTGCTTAAACGCAAGCAGCAGCTGGCTGAGCCTAAAGCGCAGAAACCCGCGGTTGTTTCCCGCACCGGGATGTCCAGGGAAACCGTGCGCAACGCATTGGCACGAAAGCGCTCGTGAGCGATGCGATAAAAAAACGGGGCGGTCTGATAATTCAGGCCGCCCCGTTTTTTGTTACTGCAAAGTCAGATCAATGCATCTTGCTGTGATCGTGGCCTTGCATAGTGGTCAGCGCACGCACTTGGGCTTTCACTTCAACCGTTTCTTTCTCGCCCTTGGCGTTTTCCACAGTCAGGGTCAGCGGCACGTTTTCGCCTTCCTTGAGCTGGCCGGTCAGGCCCATCAGCATCACGTGGTAGCCGTTTGGATCGAACTTGACCGCTTTGCCGGCCGGCAGGTCGACCGATTTCACCGGGCCCATGCTCATCACGTCGTTCTTCATCGACATTTCGTGGATCTGCACATCTTTGGCCACTGGCGAGGCAACGCTCAGCAGTTTGCTGTCGCTGTCGGCGGTGACAGTCATGAACGCGCCGCTGGCCATTTGGGTCGGCACGGTCGCACGCACCCAGGCGTCGTCGACCTTGGTCTGGGCCGAGACTTGAAAAGCCAGGCCCAGCAGCGACAGACCGAAAACGGCGCGTTTGATGTTGTTCAGAACGGGGTGCATCAGCAGACCTCCATAACGGTGAGCAAATCTTCCGTGCACTCTTGTGCCGAAAGCGATACAGACAGACCCACGCGCAGCTGGCCGCGCGAGTCGTAGACGTAACTGGTGGACGTGTGGGAGATGGTGTAGGTGTCGCCCGCCGGCACCTTCTCGTAGAACACGTCGAATTCCTTGGCGGTGGCCTGGGTTTCTTCCAGCGTGCCGTACAGCGCGACGAAGCTTGGGTCGAAGGCTTTGACGTAGGCGTCGAGGATCTGCGGCGTGTCGCGTTCCGGGTCCAGGGTGATGAAAATCACCTGCAGACGGTCGCCGTCCTTGCCCATCAGCTTCTTGATCTGCGCCGCGCGGGCGAGGGTGGTCGGGCACACGGCCGGGCATTGAGTGAAGCCGAAGAAAATCATCGGCATCATGCCGCGAAAGCTCGACAGCGTCATGGTTTCGCCGTCGGTGTTCTTCAGCTTGAAGGTGCGTCCGAGGATCTTGTCACTCAGATCCTTGCCGTACTTGTACGACAGTTGGCCACGAGTGTCGCAGCCGGCGAGCAGGCCCAGGCCCAGTACGCCCATTCCCGCAAGCACCTTGCGGCGAGTCAACAAAGCCGTCATCTAATACCGCCTTTTGCAGCCCGTCAGTCGGCAGGACCGGCGGGGGGTTAACCGTAAAAGCGGCGCATGATAGCAAACTGAGCCGGCGCATCGGTTTCCGATCGCCGGACAGCGTCGGATCGGGCGACAAAAGGTGTAAGAAAAAGTGACGGGTGTTTACTGAATGATCGCCTCATCAGCCCGCCAGCCACCGCCCAGCGCGGTGTACAGGTTGACCTCGGCGACCAGCTGCGCCAGTCGATCGGTGATCAAACCCTGCTGCGAACTGAACAGTGAACGTTGTGCATCGAGAAACACCAGGCTGCTGTCGACGCCGTTCTGATAACGGCGCTGCGCCAGGTTGTAGTAATCCTGTGTGGCCTGCACCAGATCACGCTGCGCCTGCAATTGCTGCTGATAGGTGCTGCGCGCCGCCAGTCCGTCGGCGACTTCCTGAAACGCGGTTTGAATCGATTTCTCGTATTCGGCGACGGCCACGTCCTTCTGCAACTTCGAGTAATCCAGACTCGCGCGCAGGCTGCCGGCATTGAAGATCGGCAGGTTGATCTGCGGCTGGAAGGTCCAGGCACCGGAGCCGGCGCCGAACAGTCCGGACAAATCGCGGCTGGAGGTGCCGGCGTTGGCGGTCAGGCTCACGCTGGGGAAAAACGCTGCCCGCGCCGCACCGATATTGGCGTTGGCCGCCTTGAGTTTGTATTCGGCCTGCAGAATGTCCGGGCGTCGTTGCAGCAGGTCCGACGGCAACCCGGCCGGCAGTTGCTGCACCAGATCGCTGGACAGCGGCTGCGCCGGCAACGTCGCGGGCACCTGCGCGCCGACCAGCAGCGTCAGGCTGTTGAGGTCCTGCGCCACCTGACGCTGATAGCGCGCCAGATTAGCCCGGGAACTGTCGACGCTGGTCCTCGCTTGCGCCTGCTCCAGCGCTGAAGACTTGCCGGCGTCGCGGTTGCGCGTGGTCAGGCGCAGGCTCTGTTCATCGGCGGCCAGGGTCTGCCGGGTCAGTTCGAGCAGCTCCTGATCGGCGCGCCAGGTCAGGTAGGCATTGGCGACGTTGGCCACCAGACTCAACTCGGCGCTGCGCCGTGCCTGTTCGGTCGCCAGCCAGGTTTGCAGCGCCTGCTCGCTGAGGCTGCGCACCCGGCCGAAGAAATCCAGTTCATAGGCACTGACGCCGAGATTCACCGCGTAGGTCGTATTGATCAGCGCTTTGCTGCGGGTCACGCTGGGTGGCATGCGCTGGCGCGATTCGCTGGCGTTGGCCGACACCGCCGGCAGCAGGTCGGCGCGCTGGATCCGGTACTGCGCCTGAAACGCCTCGACGTTCAGCGCCGCCACCCGCAGGTCGCGATTGTTCACCAGTGCGCTTTCGATCAACTGTTGCAGCGCCGGGTCGTTGAACAGCGTGCGCCAGTCTTCAGTGCGTGGTGCAGGCTGTGTCTGAGACGGGTAAACGGCACCTTGCGGATACTGCGCCGCGCTCGGTGAAGCAGGGCGCTGGTACTCGGGAATCAACGAACAACCGGCCAGCAGGATGGCCAAGGACAACAGGGACATGCGCAACATCGAACGCTCTCGTGCAAAAAAAGGCGTGCCGCTGTTGGCACGGTCGGGCCAGGGCACTGAATCCCTCAGCCCAATTGAAAATCCTGATCGATGAGGCTGGGCTCAGGCCCCGGCCATCCACCGCGCCAGACCATGCCGTCCGCTGACCCCGAGCTTGGCGGTCGCGCGCTTGAGGTAGGTCTCGACCGAGCTGCTCTTGACCCGCAGCTTCTCCGCCAATTGCGGCACGGTGCCGCCGGTCAGCAGGCCGAGGCAGACTTCTTTCTCCCGGGCCGACAGGACGATGCCGCCCAGCGCCAGACGCTCATCGAACACCTGCTGCAACGGCGCCTGTTCCAGATCGGCCAGCGGCAGGCGCGGCTGTCTGGTGATGATCTGCCGACTCAGGTGCGCGTGGCGTTCGATCAATGGCAGCAGGGTGTCGGACAGGCTTTTGAGAAACGACAGCTCGGGCAGGGAAAACACCCGTTGCGTGTGCGGTCGATAGAACGAGATGACACAACGGCGGTTGGAGGTGCGCGATACCAAATTGCACTGGTGCACGCTGTGCTGCGGATGTCGGGGCTGGAGCGAGGCTTTGAGTTGAATCAGCAGTGAATCATTCATCTCGATCATCTTCTGCAACAACGGATGATCGTCCGGGGTCTTCAACGGATCCGGTGGGGGAAAGGTCTGTGGCAGGCCGGCGCTGCCCAGCGCCTTGATCTCGACCACGCTGGCCTGACGCTCGTCCAGCGTCCATTCGCTGAGATCGACGCGGTTGACCGGCACCAGTGTGTCGACCAACTGAAACAGGTTGCTGGCGAAATGATCGTCGCCGGTGCTGGCAATCAGTTCCCCCAGTTGCCAGTAGAAATGCGGGTTTTCCATGTTGCGAATGCTGCCGGTCAGATTCATATCCTTGTCATCCCTGGTTCCGAGTCATCACCGAGTCGTCCGCTGTTTATGCAAAAGCCGCCCACGCCGTCGTTTCTCCTTGAAGCTGATCTGGGGCGGGATTTAAGCCTATGGTTTTGTCCTACGTCTGTAGGGGAAACCGGGGACACAAAGTGCCATCATTTCTGAAAGTTGGCGCCGGGCTTCTGGCGGTGTTTGGTACAGATGCCGCGCTTGGCGTGACTGTTCGGTCACTGCAAAGGCCTGAAAACCGGGGAAGTTACGTTTTTATGCGCTCGCTGCGCTGGTCGATGGCAGCGCTGGCGTGTGGCATTTTTCCTACAAGTTTTTCAGCGTTTCCTGTCCGAACTTTTACAAACTTCCGACCCGATCAAGTGCAACAGGGGCTGACAGGCCCGGGCGCGGGCCGGGTTGTCCGGGTTTCACGTGTCATGTCGGCGTCGGGGCCGATGCTTGAATAGGCGCAAAATTACATGAGAAGGACCTTATGCCGCCTATTTCTGCCTCTGCGGTGGACACCCCGTCCGCATCGCCCCCGATGTACCCCCTGACCGCTGCGCAACTGGACATCTGGCTGGATCAGCTGAGTCGCGGTGATTCGCCGTTGTACAACATCGGTGGGTATCTGGAACTGACCGGGCCGCTCGACCCGGAACGCATGCAGGCGGCGCTCGAAGGCCTGGTGGCCCGGCATGACGCGATGCGCACGATCCTGCTGCCGGGTGCGGGTGCCGATGGCTTGCCGTTACAGCGTTTTGCTCACGCATTGCCGGCACCCATGCCGATTCACGATGTGTCGGCACACGCTGATCCGGAGGCGGTTGCGCGGGCCTTGATTCAGCAGCGCATCGACCAGCCCTTTGTGCTCGATGGCGGGCCGTTGTTCCGTTTTCTGCTGATCCGCCTCGACGAACAGCGGCATTGGTTGTCGATTCTGGCCCATCACTTGATCGTCGATGGCTGGGGTTTTGGCGAGATGCTCAAGTCGCTGGACGAAATCTATAACACCCTGGCGCACGGCCAACCGGCACCGGCCTCGGCGCCGTCTTACATCGATTTCATCGAAGACAATATGCGCTATTACGCGTCGCCGCGTTATGCGCAGGACCGCGCATATTGGCTGGACAAGTACCGGCAGTTGCCCGAACCGCTGTTGCTGCCGCGGCATCATGCCGGCACGGCCACGCAGACCCAGGCGTTTGCGCAACCCTTGCCGGCGCTGCTGCACGAGCGCATGAAACAGGTAGCCCGCGAGTGTGGCGCCTCGGCGTTCCACGTGCTGCTGGCGGCGCTGCACGTGTATTTCAGCCGCACCGCGCAGCGTGACGAATGGGTGGTGGGCCTGCCGATCCTCAATCGCTCCGGTGCGCGATTCAAATCCACCCTTGGGCTGTTCGCGCAGATCAGTCCGGTTCGCATGGGGTTTGGCCGTGAACAGACATTCGGTGAGCTGATCAGGGCTATCCGCGATGAACTGAAAAAGGATTTCAGGCATCAGCGCTTCCCGTTGAGCGAGATGAACCGCGCCCTCGGCCTGCTGCGTGAGGACCGTTCGCAGCTGTTCGAGCTGACGGTGTCCTACGAGCAGGGCACGCACGATTACCGTTACGGTGAGGCGTTGGGACGGATCAACAAGGCTTCCAACCTGGAAGAGGCCACGCCGCTGGCGGTGCACCTGCTGAGCAACCTGACGCACGACGACGCGCGCCTGTACCTGATCTACCGCGAGGCGTATTTCAGCGCCGATGAAATCCAGGCCCTGGCCGAGCGCTGGCTGTTGATTCTCGAACAAGGGCTGGAGGCCATGAACCTGCCCGTGGCGGCGTTCAGCCTGAGCACGCCTGCGGAAATCGCGCGGCTGCACCAATGGAATGCGACGCGGGTGGACTACCCGAGCGTGACCACGCTCCAGCAACGTATCGAGGCGCAGGCCGCGCAACACCCGCACGCGCAGGCGGCGGTGCAGCAAGGGCAATGCCTGACGTATGCCGAGCTCAATCAGCGTGCCAACGCGCTCGCCCATCATCTGCTTGATCTCGGTGTGCGCCCGGACGAGCGGGTGGCGATCGTCGCCCGGCGTGGGCTCGACACACTGGTCGGGCTGCTGGCGATTCTCAAGGCCGGCGCCGCGTATGTGCCGCTCGACCCGGCGCATCCAGTCGAGCGCCTGAACTACCTGCTGGAGGACAGCGCGCCGCTGGCGGTGCTGACCCAGAGCGCATTGCGCGGGCATCTGCCGGCGCTGCAGGTGCCGGTGATCGAACTGGATCAGCCGACCTGGCCGGTCAGCCACATCGACACGCCCAGGGTACCCGGGCTGACCCCGGCAAACCTCGCCTACGTGATTTACACCTCCGGCTCCACCGGCCTGCCGAAAGGGGTGATGGTCGAGCACCGGACCCTGTGCAACCTGGTGGATTGGCACGCCGACGCCTTCGATCTGCATGCCGGCAGCCATACCTCGAGCCTCGCCGGGTTCGGTTTTGACGCGATGGCCTGGGAAGTCTGGCCGGCGCTGTGCGTGGGCGCGACCCTGCACCTGGCGCCCGCCAGCGATGGCAGCGAAGACATCGATGCGCTGCTCGCCTGGTGGCGTGCGCAACCGCTGGATGTCAGCTTTTTGCCAACCCCGATCGCCGAATATGCCTTCAGCCGACAGCTCGATCACCCGACCTTGCGCACCCTGCTGATCGGTGGCGATCGCCTGCGCCAGTTCCCGCGTCAGCAATCGTTCGCGGTGATCAACAACTACGGCCCGACCGAAGCCACGGTGGTGGCGACCTCCGGGCGTATCGACGCCGGGCAGGCGCTGCACATCGGCAAACCCGTGAGCAACACCGCCGTGTATCTGCTCGACGAGCAACAGCAACCGCTGCCGCCGGGTGTACCCGGCGAGTTGTACGTCGGCGGGGCCGGGGTGGCCCGCGGCTATCTGAACCGCGCCGACCTGAGCGCCGAACGCTTCCTGCGCGACCCGTTCAGCAGTGAACCCGGGGCGCGCATGTATCGCACCGGCGACCTCGCACGCTGGCGCGCCGACGGCCACCTGGAATATCTCGGTCGCAACGACGACCAGGTGAAAATCCGTGGCGTGCGCATCGAACCGGGGGAAATCGAAAGCGCACTCGCCAGCCACGCGGCGGTGCGCGAAGCCGTGGTGCTGGTGCGCGACGGGCAGTTGTTGGCCTGGTTCACCGAGCACACGCCGCTGGATATCAACCAGTTGCACGCGTACCTGAAAACCCGCCTGACCAGCGCCATGCTGCCGAGCGCCTACGTGCGTCTGCCGGCGCTGCCGCTGACCGCCAATGGCAAAGTGGACCGCAGGGCATTGCCGGTTCCCGGGCCGGACGATTTGATCCGCCGCGAATACGAAGCACCGCAAGGTGAGGTCGAAGTCGCGCTGGCGCAGATCTGGGCAGAGGTGCTGCAAGTCGAGCGGGTCGGGCGTCACGACCACTTTTTCGAACTGGGCGGGCATTCGTTGCTGGCGGTGATTCTGATCGAACGCATGCGTCAGCTCGATTTGAGCAGCGACGTGCGCGTGCTGTTCAGTCAACCGACCCTGGCGGCACTGGCCGCTTCGGTCGGCAGCGGCCGCGAAGTCGAGGTGCCGGCCAATCGCATCGCCGCCGATTGCACGCACATCACCCCGGCGATGCTGCCGCTGCTGCAACTGCAGCAGGCAGAGATCGAGCGGATCCTTGCCAGCGTCCCGGGCGGCGCGGCCAACGTGCAGGACATTTATCCGCTGGCACCGTTGCAGGAGGGCATTCTCTACCACCACATCACCGCCGCGCAGGGCGACCCGTACCTGCTGCAATCGCAGCTGGCGTTCGACAGTCTTGAGCGCGTCGAGGCCTTCGCCACAGCACTGCGCGCGGTCATGGCGCGCCACGACATTCTTCGCACGGCGGTGCTCTGGGAAGGCCTGAACACGCCGGTGCAGGTGGTGTGGCGCGACGCGCTGCTGCCGCTGCAGGAAGTCGAACTGGATCCGGCCGCCGGCCCGATCCTCGAGCAGTTGCACGCGCGCTTCAACGCCAGGGCTTATCGCCTCGACGTCAGTCAGGCACCGCTGATGCGTCTGGTGTATGCCCGTGACCCGGCGCAGGGCAGGGTGGTGGGGATTCTGCTGTTCCATCACCTGGCGATGGACCACATCGCCCTCGAAGTGATGCGCGGCGAGTTGCAGGCCAGCCTGTCGGGGCAGGTTGTGGAACTGGCGGCGCCAGTGCCGTATCGCAACTACGTGGCGCAGGCGCGGCTGGGCGTCAGCGAGCAGGAACACGAGGTTTTTTTCCGCGAACAACTGGCGGACATCGACGAGCCGACCCTGCCGTTCGGCCTGCAAGAAGTGCAGGGCGACGGGCGCGGCATCGACGAGGCGCAGCAGACGCTGCCGACCGACGTCTATCAGCGTTTGCGCCATCAGGCGCGCCAGGCCGGGGTCAGCGTCGCGAGCCTGATTCATCTGGCGTGGGCACGGGTGCTGGCGGCGACGTCCGGCCAGCAACGCGTGGTGTTCGGCACCGTGCTGATGGGGCGCATGCAAGGCGGCGAGGGCGCCGACCGGGCGTTGGGGGTGTTCATCAATACCTTGCCGCTGCGCATCGATGTCGACGCCGGAGTGCTGGACGCCGTGCGCGCCACCCACGCGCGGTTGACCGCGTTGCTCGGGCACGAACACGCTTCATTGGCGCTGGCCCAGCGTTGCAGCGGGGTGGCGTCGCCGTCACCGCTGTTCAGCGCGTTGCTCAACTACCGGCACAGTGATGAATCGGAGTTGCTGGAACCGTCCCGGCAGTCCTGGCAAGGCATCGAAACCCTGGCCAACGAGGAACGCACCAATTACCCGCTGACCATGAGCGTGGATGATTACGGCAACGGCTTGCGTGTTACCGGCCGGGCCGTGGCGCAGATCGGCGCACAGCGGATCTGTGGTTACATGCAAGCAGCGTTGAGCAGCCTGGTGCAGGCCTTGGAGCAGACGCCGCAACAGCCGTTGAACCGCCTGCCGATCCTGCAGGCCGACGAGTTGCAACGCTTGCTGATCACCTACAACGCCACCGAGGTCGATTGCCCGCTGGAGCAGCCGCTGCACGACTTGTTCGAAGCGCAGGCGCGGCGCAAACCGGACGCCGTCGCGCTACAGGCCGGTGAGCGCAGCCTGACTTATCGCGAACTCAACGAGCGCGCCAATCGCCTGGCCCATCACCTGCGCGAACTCGGTGTGCAGCCCGATGCGCGGGTGGCGATCTGTGTCGAGCGCGGGCTGGATCTGGTGATCGGTTTGCTCGGCATCCTCAAGGCGGGCGGTGCTTATGTGCCGCTGGACCCGGACTATCCGCTGGAGCGCTTGAACTACATGCTGCAGGACAGCGCGCCGGTCGCGCTGTTGGTGCATGGCGCCACGCGGCAATTGCTTGGCGAACCGGGTGTGGCGCTGATCGATCTGGACCGCAACAGCTGTGAGCACCAACCCGCGAGCGATCTGCAGGTGCCGGGCCTCAGTGCCTCGAACCTCGCTTACATGATCTACACCTCGGGTTCTACCGGGCTGCCCAAAGGCGTGATGATCGAACACCGCAGCGCCTGCAACATGGTGCACTGGGGTTCGGAGATTTCCCCACCCACCGAGCACGGTGCGCTCCTGCAAAAAGCCCCGTTCAGCTTCGACAGTTCGGTGTGGGAGATCTTCTGGCCGCTGTGCTCCGGGATGCGTCTGGTGCTGGCGCGGCCGGATGGCAACCGTGATTCGGCGTACGTGGTGCAAACCATTCGCGAGCAGCAGGTGACGGTGGTCAAGTTCGTGCCGGCGCTGCTGCAGCAGTTCATCGAGCAGGACGGTGTCGAGCAGTGCACCAGCCTGACTGACGTGCTCAACGGTGGCGGCGAACTCAGCGCCGCGCTGGCGCGCCAAGTGCGTGCGCGGCTGCCGTGGGTGCGTTTGCACAACGTCTACGGCCCGACCGAAACCACGGTCGACAGCACCGGCTGGACGCTGGAACCGCACATGAGCGTGCCGGACAACGTGGTGCCAATCGGCAAGGCGCTGAGCAACACCCGTTTGTACGTGCTCGATGCTTACGATCAACCAGTGCCACAAGGTGTCAGCGGTCAACTGCACATCGGCGGCGTAGGCGTGGCGCGGGGTTATTACGGCTTGCCCGAGATGCAGGCCGAGCGCTTCATCGACAGCCCGTTTGTAGCGGGGGATCGGCTGTACCGCACCGGTGACCTGGTGCGCTACAACAATGCCGGCGAACTGGAATTCCTTGGCCGCAACGACTTCCAGATCAAGCTGCGTGGCTTGCGTCTGGAACCGGGGGAAATCGAGGCGCGGCTGGTCGAGCATCCGGCGATCCGCGAAGCGGTGGTGATGGTTCGTGATGAGCGTCTGGTGGCCTGGTACACCGTGCGCTCCGGCGTCGACGCGCCCAGTCTGGAGACCTTGCGCGCGCATGTGCTGGAGCGACTGCCGGAGTACATGGTGCCCGGCGCGTTTGTGCAGCTCGAGGCGCTACCGCTGACGCCAAACGACAAGATCGACCGCAAGGCCCTGCCGGAACCGGGGGCGGACGCGGTGATCAACCGGCCTTATGTGGCGCCGCAAGGTGAAATCGAAACCACGCTGGCGCGGATCTGGGGTGAAGTGCTGGGCGTCGAGCAGGTCGGGCGCCACGACAACTTCTTCGAACTCGGCGGGCATTCGTTGCTGGCCGTAAACCTGGTGGCGCGCATGCGTCAGAGCGGTTTGCACACCGACGCCCGGGCACTGTTCAGCCAGCCGACGCTGGCGGCGCTGGCGCTCAGCACCACGCCAGAAGCGCAGCAAGTGGTCATCCCGCAAACCACCATCCCGAGCCTCAGTCGCAAGCGCCGGCTCTGAACGCAGACCTGTGGCGAGGGAGCTTGCTCCCGCCGGGACGCACAGCGTCCCCCGGTTCCCTGATGCAACACATCGGGGCCTGCTGCGCAGTCCAGCGGGAGCAAGCTCCCTCACCACAGGTATTCGGGTGCTCACCCGCAAGGAGGCCGGCTTGTCCCCGCTTCCCATGTCAGCCCCACAGGCCTCGATGTTTTAGTTTTTCGAAGCTGCGCGCAGCTCGCACGGACTCGCGGCTGCGCGCTCCTTTTTCTCGTATTTACAGCAGGTTATCCCATGCATTTCAGCGAACTGATGGCTGTTCTTTCCACCCATGCGATCCGCCTTCAACAGGAAGATGAAGACCTGGTCATTCTGGGCAGCGACGACGCGCTGGACGATGCGTTGTGGGATAGCCTCAGCGAACACAAGGCGCAATTGCTGGAGCTGGTCGCGGGCTACGGTGGCGATTGGCTGAGCCCGGCGTTTCGCATCACTCCGGACATGCTGCCGCTGGTGAAGCTCGATCAGCCGACCATCGATCGTCTGGTCGCCCACGTGCCGGGCGGCGCTGCCAACCTGCAGGACATTTACCCATTGGCGCCGCTGCAGGAAGGCATGCTCTACCTGCACTTGTCGGCACCCGCCGGCGACCCATACGTGTCGCAGGCGCGGTTCGCCTTCGACAGTCGCGAACGGCTGGACGCGTTCGCCGAGGCGCTGCAATGGATGATCGAACGCCACGACATCTTGCGTACGTCGTTCGTCTGGGAGCGCCTGGATGAACCGCTGCAAGTGGTGCAGCGGCAGGCTCGGCTGCATTGCACAGAAATCACCCTCGACCCGGGGGCGGATGCACTGACTCAACTGCTGGAGCGCCACGATCCTCGGTTCTTCCGCCTCGACATCCAGCAGGCGCCGCTGCTGCGTCTGGTTCACGCCGCAGACCCGGCCAACGGACGCGTGGTCGCGCTGTTGCTGTTCCATCATCTGATCATGGACCACGTTGCCCTCGACGTGGTGCGCCGCGAAACCCGTGCGCATCTGCTCGGCCAGACCGCGCAGGTCGGGCCGGCGGTGCCGTACCGCGATCACCTGGCCAAGGCCCGTCTGCGTGTGGACGAGCAGGTTCACGAACAGTTCTTCCGCGAGATGCTCGCCGACATCGATGAGCCGACCTTGCCCTGCGGTTTGCAGGATGTGCAGGGCGACGGCAAGAACATCGAAGAAACGTTGCTGATGCTCGACACCGACTTCAGTCGGCAACTGCGCGGCCAGGCGCGTCAGCTTGGGGTCAGTGTCGCGAGCCTGATGCATGTGGCACTGGCGCGGGTGCTCGGTCAGTTGTCGGGTCGCACGGCGGTGGTGTTCGGCACCGTGCTGCTGGGACGGATGGAGGCGGGTGAGGGCGGCGAACAGGCGCTGGGGATGTTCATCAACACCCTGCCGCTGCGGGTGGATGTTGGCCTGGACGGGGTACGAGCCGGGGTGCTGGCAACCCATCGACGCCTGACTGCGTTGCTCGGCCATGAACAGACCTCACTGGCACTGGCGCAGCGTTGCAGCGCGGTGGCGGTGCCGACGCCGTTGTTCAGCGCGATCCTCAACTATCGCCACAGCAGCCGAGAAGAGATCGCCGAGGTCAGCGAACTGGCGCCCGGTGTGCAGGTGCTGGGCGCCCGCGAGCGCACCAACTACCCGCTGACGATCAACATCGACGACCTCGGCGAGGACTTGCGCATCACCGCACTGGCGGATGCAGCGCTGGGCGCCGAACGCGTCGCCGGTTACCTGCACAGCGCGTTGCACAGCCTGCTGCAGGCCCTGCAATCGACACCGGAGGCGCCGCTGCAACGGCTGAACATCCTGCCCGCCGCCGAGCGTGAATACTTGCTGCACGGGGTCAATTCGCCGATGCCGCAGTTCCCTGAAACGCCGTTGATCCATCAGCAGTTCGAAGCCCACGCGCTGGCGCGTCCGGATGCAATCGCACTGATTTTCGACGAGCAGACGCTGAGCTACGGTGAACTCAACCGCCGCGCCAATCAACTGGCCCATCACCTGTTGGCGCGGGGGATTCGACCGGATCAGCGCGTGGCGATCTGCGTCGAGCGCGGCCTGCAGATGATCATCGGCCTGCTTGGCGTGCTCAAGGCCGGCGCCGGTTACGTGCCGATCGACCCGGCCTATCCACTGGAACGCATCGCCTACACCTTGCAGGACAGTGCTCCGGTGGCGGTGTTGACCCAGGCCAATACCCTCGACCGAGTGGGCGCGCTCAACGTGCCGAACATCGACCTCGACAGCCTGCAGTTGCAAAACGAATCGAGCAGCAATCCGGACATTGCGCAACTGAGACCCAACCATCTCGCCTACGTGATCTACACCTCGGGTTCCACCGGGCTACCCAAAGGCGTGATGGTCGAACACCGCAACGTGGTGCGGCTGTTCTCGGCGACCCATGACGGGTTCAACTTCAACCCGCAGGACGTGTGGGCGCTGTTCCATTCCTTCGCTTTCGACTTCTCGGTATGGGAAATCTGGGGCGCGCTGGCTTTTGGCGGCCAGTTGCTGCTGGTGCCGCAAGCGGTCAGCCGCTCGCCGGACGACTGCTACGCCTTGCTCTGCCGCAGCGGCGTGACCGTGCTCAACCAGACCCCGAGTGCCTTCCGCCAGTTGATCGCCGCGCAGGGCCGCAGCCCGTTGCAGCATTCGCTGCGCGAAGTGATTTTCGGCGGTGAAGCGCTGGAGCCGGGCCTGCTCAAACCCTGGTACGCCCGGGTCGGTAACGCCGGCACGCGGCTGGTGAACATGTATGGCATCACCGAAACCACGGTGCACGTGACCTATCGCCCACTGGCAGCGGCGGATGCGCAGCTGGTAGGGCGCAGCCCGATTGGCGTGAGCATTCCCGACCTGCAACTGTACGTACTCGACGCGCAGCGCGAACCCGTGCCGGTCGGGGTCATTGGCGAGTTGTACGTGGGCGGCGCCGGGGTTGCCCGGGGCTACCTCAACCGTGAAGCGCTGACCGCCGAACGCTTTATCGCCGACCCGTTCAGTGGCCGCGCCGAAGCGCGTTTGTACAAGACCGGCGACCTCGCACGCCGAACCGCAGACGGCAGCCTCGAATACCTGGGGCGCAACGACGATCAAGTGAAGATCCGTGGTTTCCGCATCGAACTCGGTGAAATCGAAGCCCGCCTCGCCGCCTGCGCCGGCGTGCGCGAAGCGGTGGTCATCGCCCGTGAAGACAGTCCCGGCGATCAGCGGTTGGTGGCGTACTGGCTGGCCGCGCAGGGGGGCGAGCCAAGTGCTGCGCAATTGCGCGACGAGTTGCTGCTGTCGTTGGCCGAATACATGGTGCCGAGCGCCTTTGTGCGCCTCGATGCACTGCCGCTGACCACCAACGGCAAGCTCGACCGCAAGGCCTTGCCGCAACCCGACAGCGATGCTTTCGCCCGACGCGGTTTCGAAGCCCCGGTCGGGGAGGTGGAAACGCTGATCGCCGGTATCTGGCAGACCTTGCTCGGGGTCGAGCAGGTCGGCCGACATGACAACTTCTTTGAACTGGGCGGCCATTCGCTGTTGGCGGTGAAGCTGATCGAACGCATGCGCCAGCACGATCTGCACTGCGATGTGCGCGTGCTGTTCGGCCAGCCGAGCGTGGCAGCGCTGGCGGCGACCCTGAGCAGCGCCCAGACCTTCGTGGTGCCGGACAACCTGATCGCCGCCGACTGCACGCGGATCACCCCGGATCTGTTGCCGCTGGCCGCGCTGGATCAAGCCGCCATCGACCGGGTCGTGGCGACGGTTCCCGGCGGCGTCGCCAATGTGCAGGACATCTACGCGCTGGCGCCGTTGCAGGCGGGGATTCTCTATCACCATCTGGCGACCAGTGCCGGCGATCCGTACGTGTTGCAGGCGCAATTCGCCTTCGCCGGTCTGCCACAGATCAAGGCCTTCGTCCGCGCGCTGAATGCGGTGATTGAACGCCATGACATTCTGCGCACCAGCGTGGTCTGGGAAGGTCTGGAAGATCCGGTGCAAGTGGTCTGGCGCGAAGCCCCGCTGGCGCTGGAACGCGTCGATGCCGACCTGCTGCAGGGCGACGTGCTGGAGCAGATGCAGGCGCGTTTCGATCCTCGTCATTACCGCCTCGACCTGCGCCGTGCGCCGCTGATGCGTCTGGCCTACACCGAAGACTGCGAACACCAGCGCTGGGTCGGCATTCTGTTGCTGCACCACATCGTCCTCGACCACACCGCACTTGAGGTGTTGCTGGCGGAAATGAACGACTGCCTGCAACCGAGCGGCCGCGACCTGCCGGCGCCGGTGCAGTACCGCAACTACGTGGCGCAGGCGCAACAGGCCGCCGATGCCCAGGCGCACGAAGCGTTCTTCCGCGACATGCTCGGCGACATCGACGAGCCGACCGTGGCGTTCGGTGTGCAGGACGTGAATGGCGACGGCAGCACCATCGTCGACAGCGTGCAGGATCTGGACGCCAGTGTTGCCGAGCGGCTGCGCGAACAGGCGCGCCGGCTCGGCATCAGTGCCGCGAGTCTGGTGCATCAGGCTTGGGGCCAGGTGCTGGCGCAGGTTTCGGGGCGTGACGAGGTGGTGTTCGGCACCGTGCTGCTCGGGCGCATGCAGGGCGGCGAGGGCGCCGATCGCGCACTGGGCATGTTCATCAACACCTTACCGCTGCGGGTCAGCGTTGGCGCGACCGCGGTGCAGCAGGGCGTGCGCGCCACCCATGAACGTCTGGCGCAGCTACTCGCCCATGAGCAGGCTTCATTGGCCCTGGCTCAGCGCTGCAGCGGTGTGGCCGCTTCGCTGCCGCTGTTCAGCACCTTGCTCAACTACCGCCACAGCGCAGCGGAATCGGCAGGCGTAGCGTGGGACGGGATCGAGATTCTCAGCTCCCGCGAGCGCAGCAACTATCCGCTGGTGGTCAGCGTCGACGACCTCGGCGCAGGCTTCCGTCTCAGCGTGCAAGCGTTGCCGCAGGTCGATGGGGCGCGGGTTTGTGATTACCTGCAAACCGCGCTGCACAACCTGCTGACCGCACTCGAGCACAATCCGGCCACGCCGCTGCGGCAGATCTCGGTGATGTCGCCGAGCGAACGCCAGCGGGTTCTGGTCGGTTTTAACATCACCGGTCGTGATTATCCGCACCCGCAGACCGTGCAGCGTTTGGTCGAAGCCCAAGCCGCTGCGCACCCCGAGGCCGTTGCGGCGGTGCAAGGTACGCAGCAGTTGAGCTATGGCGAACTCAATCAGCAGGCCAATCGCCTGGCGCATTACCTGATCGGCCTTGGCGTGCAGCCCGATGATCGCGTCGCCCTGTGTGCCCGGCGCAGTGCGGAGATGCTGGTCGGGTTGCTGGCGATCCTCAAGGCCGGCGCCGGTTATGTGCCGGTCGATCCAGCGTATCCGCCGGAGCGCATCGCTTACCTGCTGCAGGACTGCGCCCCGGTGGCGGTCCTGGCCCAGGCCTCGACCCGTGACCTGCTCGGTGGGGTGTCGGTCATCGATCTGGACAGCGACCTCTGGCAGCGTCAGCCCGACGCCAATCCCCAAGTGCCGACATTGACGCCGAACCATCTAGCTTATGTGATCTACACCTCCGGCTCCACCGGCCAGCCGAAAGGCGTGATGGTTGAACACGCCACTCTGGAAAACCTTGTGCACTGGCACGTTGAGGCTTTTGATTTGCACGCGGGCAGCCACACCGCAAGTGTCGCCGGCTTCGGTTTCGACGCCATGGCCTGGGAAGTGTGGCCAGCGTTGTGCGTCGGCGCGACCTTGCACTTGCCGCCGCAGTCGATCCGTAACGAGCACCTGGACGATCTGCTCGACTGGTGGTGCGCGCAGCCGTTGCAGGTGAGCTTCCTGCCGACACCGGTGGCCGAATACGCCTTCAGCCGTCAGTTGCAGCACCCGACCTTGCGCACGCTGTTGATCGGCGGCGACCGTCTGCGCCAGTTCACTCGCCAGCAAACCTTCGAGGTGATCAACAACTACGGCCCGACCGAGGCCACCGTGGTCGCCACGTCGGGGCCGGTCGAGCTGGATCAGCCGCTGCATATCGGCCGCCCGATCGCCAACGCCAAAGTCTACTTGCTGGACGCTGAGCAGCGTCCGGTGCCCGTGGGCGTGGCGGGCGAGTTGTATGTCGGCGGCGCGGGCGTGGCGCGTGGCTATCTGAATCGCCCCGAGCTGACCGCTGCACAGTTCCTCTTCGACCCGTTCAGCGACGCGCCGCAGGCACGCATGTACCGCACCGGCGATCAGGCGCGTTGGCTGGCCGACGGCAATATCGAGTACCTGGGACGCAACGATGACCAGGTCAAATTGCGTGGCGTACGTATTGAACTCGGTGAAATCGAAGCCGCGCTCGGCAGCCACGCTGCGCTGCAGGAAGCCGTGGTGCTGGTGCGCGATGGGCGGCTGATTGCGTGGTTCACCGAGCGCACCGCGGTCGATATCGAGCAATTGCGCAATCACCTGCAAGCGCGCTTGCCCGAAGCGCTGTTGCCGGCCGCCTTCGTGCGTCTGGATGCGCTGCCGCTGACCGCCAACGGCAAGATCGACCGCAAGGCCTTGCCCGAGCCGGAGCACGGGGCGTGGCTCAGCCGCGAATATGAGGCGCCACAAGGGGCGGTGGAAACCGCGCTGGCGCAGATCTGGATCGACGTGCTGAACGTCGAGCGGGTCGGGCGTCAGGATAATTTCTTCGAGCTGGGCGGGCATTCGCTGTTGGCGGTGAGCCTGATCGAGCGCATGCGCCAGATCGATCTCGCCGCCGACGTGCGTGTGTTGTTCAACCAGCCGACCCTGGCCGCCCTGGCGGCCGCCGTGGGCAGCGGTCGCGAAATCCAAGTGCCGGCCAACCGCATCCCGGCGGGCTGCACGCGTATCACCCCTGACATGCTGAGCCTGACCGAGCTGGATCATGCCAGCATCGAACGCATCGTCGCCACCGTGCCCGGTGGCGCGGCCAACGTGCAGGACATTTACCCGCTGGCGCCGTTGCAGCAAGGCATTCTGTATCACCACCTCAGCGCCGAGCAGGGCGATCCGTACCTGCTGCAATCGCGACTGGCGTTCGACAGCGTCGAGCGTCTGCGCACGTTCGGCAACGCCTTGCAGCAGGTCATTGCCCGCCACGACATCCTGCGCACCAGCGTGGTCTGGGAAGGGCTGCCGAGCCCGCACCAGGTGGTGTGGCGCGAGGCGCCGCTGGTGGTGCAGAACGTGGCGCTGGATCCGGCGCAGGGCGATGTCCTTGAACAGTTGCACGCCCGCTTCGATGCCCGTTACCACCGCCTCGACCTGAGTCAGGCGCCGCTGATGCGCATCGTCTACGCCGAAGACCCGGCGCAGCAGCGCGTGGTGGCGATCATCCTGTTCCAGCATTTGATCCTCGACCACACCGCGATGGAGGTGGTGGGCCAGGAAATGCGCGCGTTCATGTTCGATCAGGCCGACAGCCTGAGCACGCCGTCGCCGTACCGCAATTACGTGGCGCAGGCGCGGCTGGGTGCCAATGAGCAGGAGCACGAAGCGTTCTTCCGCGACATGCTCGGCGATATCGATGAGCCGACCCTGCCGTTCGGTCTGCACGACGTGCAAGGCGATGGCGGCGACATCGAAGAGGCGCAGCGAGCCGTCGATCCCGAGCTGACCCGGCGTCTGCGCGAGCAGGCCCGGCAATTGGGCGTCAGCCCGGCGAGTTTGATGCACCTGGCCTGGGCGCAGGTGGTGGGGGTGCTGGCCAACCGTCGCGACGTGGTGTTCGGCACGGTGCTGATGGGCCGCCTGCAGGGCGGCGAGGGCGCCGACCGCACGCTGGGGGTGTTCATCAATACCTTGCCGCTGCGCGTGGATGTCAGCGAAGGCGTGCGGTCGGCGGTCAAGACCACCCATGCACGGCTGACGGCGCTGCTGGCCCATGAACATGCGCCACTGGCGCTGGCCCAACGCTGCAGCGCGGTATCCGGGGCGCCGCTGTTCAGCGCCTTGCTCAACTATCGGCACAGTCCAGCCGAAGCGCAGCCGCAGGACGGTCAGGGCATCTGGGAAGGCGTGCAGTTATTGGGCGGCGAAGAGCGCAGCAACTACCCGCTGACCCTCAGCGTCGATGACTTGGGCGAAGGGTTTGCCCTGGCGGTGCTGGCGCTGGCGCAGATCGGCGCGCAGCGCATCTGCGGCTACATGCACACCGCGCTGGAGCATCTGCTGAACGCGCTGGAACAGGCGCCGCAATGTCCGCTCAACCGCTTGCCGATTCTTCCAGTCGAGGAATACCAGCGCTTGCTGGTCGGCTTCAACCCGACGACGGCGGCGTACCCGCGCGGGGCAACGATTCAAGCGCTGGTGCAAGGGCAGGCCGAGCAACAACCGCAGGCGCTGGCGGTGGTGCAAGGGGCGCAGCAGCTGACGTATGCGCAACTCAATCAGCAGGCCAATCGTCTGGCCCATCACTTGCTTGGCCTCGGCGTGCAACCGGACGACCGCATCGCTGTGTGCCTGCAACGCAGCCCGCAAATGCTCGTGGCGCTGCTGGCGATCCTCAAGGCCGGCGCCGGTTACGTGCCGGTCGATCCGGCGTACCCGGCTGAACGCATCGCCTACCTGCTGCAGGACAGCGACCCGGTGGCGGTGCTGGCGCAGGCTTCGACCCGCGAGCTGCTGGGGCGGGTGCCGGTGATCGATCTGGACCAGAACCTCTGGCAGCACCTGCCGGAGACTGATCCACAACTGCCGACGCTGACCCCGGCGCATCTGGCCTACGTGATCTACACCTCGGGTTCGACCGGCCAGCCGAAAGGCGTGATGGTCGAACACGCAACCCTGGAAAACCTCGTGCACTGGCACTGCGAGGCGTTCGACCTGCGGGCCGGCAGCCACACCGCGAGTGTCGCTGGCTTCGGTTTCGACGCAATGGCCTGGGAAGTCTGGCCGGCGCTGTGCGTTGGCGCGACCCTGCACCTGCCGCCGCAATCGATTGGCAACGAACACCTGGATGACTTGCTCGACTGGTGGCGCGCGCAACCTTTGCAGGTGAGCTTCCTGCCGACGCCGATCGCCGAATACGCCTTCAGCCGTGAGATGCAGCACCCGACGCTGCGCACGCTGCTGATCGGCGGTGATCGCCTGCGCCAGTTCCACCGCGAACAACGCTTTGCGGTGATCAACAACTATGGCCCGACCGAGGCCACGGTGGTCGCGACCTCCGGCCAGATACATGCCGGCCAGTTGTTGCACATCGGCCGGCCGATCAGCAACGCCCGGGTCTACCTGCTCGATGAACAGCAACGTCCGGTGCCTGTTGGTGTGGCGGGCGAGTTGTATGTCGGTGGCGCTGGCGTGGCCCGGGGTTATTTGAACCGCCCTGAACTCAGCGCCGAACGCTTTCTCGAAGACCCGTTCAGCGACGAACCGCAGGCGCGCATGTACCGCACCGGCGACCTCGCGCGCTGGCAGGCCGATGGCAACATCGAGTACCTGGGGCGCAACGACGATCAGGTCAAACTGCGCGGCGTGCGCGTGGAACTCGGGGAAATCGACGCCGCGCTGCTGAGTCATCCGGCGGTGCAGGACGCGGTGGTGCTGGTGCGTGACGCGCGCCTGATCGCCTGGTTCACCGCCCGTACGGCGGTCGACATCGAACAGCTGCGCCTGCACCTGCAGGCACGCTTGCCGCAGGCACTGGTGCCCGCTGCTTACGTGCGTTTGCCCGCGCTGCCACTGACCGCCAACGGCAAGCTTGACCGCAAGGCCTTGCCCGAACCGGATCAGGACGCTTGGCTCAGCCGCGAATACGCGGCGCCGCAAGGCGCGGTGGAAACCGCACTGGCGCAGGTCTGGGCCGAAGTGCTGCAGGTCGAGCAGGTCGGGCGGCACGACAACTTCTTCGAGCTGGGCGGCCATTCGCTGCTGGCGGTGACCCTGATCGAACGCATGCGTCAGCTCGGCCTGAGCACCGACGTGCGCGTGCTGTTCAGCCAGCCAACCCTCGCCGCACTGGCCGCGGCGGTGGGCAGCGGTCGCGAAGTCGAGGTGCCGGCCAACCTGATTCCGCCGGGGTGCACGCACATCACTCCAGACATGCTGACGCTGTTGCAGCTGGATCAGCAGAGCATCGAACGGGTGGTGGCTACGGTGCCGGGCGGCGCGGCCAACGTGCAGGACATTTATCCGCTGGCGCCGCTGCAGGAAGGCATTCTTTATCACCACTTGAGCGCCGCGCAGGGCGATCCGTACCTGCTGCAATCGCGTCTGGCCTTTGACAGCCTCGAACGCTTGCAGGCCTTCGCCGCCGCGCTGCGTCAGGTCATGGTCCGCCACGACATCCTGCGCAGCGGGGTGGTGTGGGAGGGCTTGGCGACGCCGGTGCAGGTGGTGTGGCGCGAGGCCGAACTGCCGGTGCAGGAAGTCGCATTCGACCCGGCGGCCGGTGACGTTCTGGCGCAGTTGTACCAGCGTTTCGATGCGCGGCATTACCGCATCGAGCTCAGTCAGGCGCCGTTGATTCGTCTGGTCTATGCGCAAGATCCGGCCAACGAGCGGGTGGTCGCGATGCTGCTGTTCCATCACATCGCCATGGACCACACGGCGCTGGCCGTGGTGCAGGCGGAAATGCAGGCGATTCTTTTCGGCCACGGTGAAGCGCCGCAGCCGGCGGTGCCGTACCGCAACTACGTGGCGCAGACGCGCCTGGGTGTCAGCGAGCAGGAGCATGAGGCGTTCTTCCGTACGATGCTCGGTGACATCGACGAGCCGACGCTGCCGTTTGGTCTGCTCGACGTTCATGGCGACGGCAGTGATATCGAAGAAGTGCGCCAAAGCGTGCCCGAGGCCTTGGCCCTGCGTTTGCGCGGCCAGGCCCGACAGTTGGGGGTGAGCGTTGCGAGCCTGTTCCACCTGGCGTGGGCGCAGGTATTGGCCGCGACATCCGGGCAGGAGCGCGTGGTGTTCGGCACCGTGTTGCTGGGCCGGATGCAGGGCGGCAGCGGTGCCGATCGCGGCCTGGGAATGTTCATCAACACCTTGCCGTTGCGCGTGGACCTGGGCGACACCCCGGTGCGTGCCGCCGTGCGTGCGACCCATGCCCAACTGACTGCGCTGCTCGGCCACGAACACGCGTCATTGGCGCTGGCTCAGCGCTGCAGCGGTGTGGCGGCGCCGGCGCCGCTGTTCAGCGCGATGCTCAATTACCGCCACAGCGTCAGCGAGGAGCAGCAGCAGGCCACGCGCCTGAGCTGGCAAGGTATCGAAAACCTCTCCAGCGAAGAGCGTACCAACTATCCGCTGAGCCTCAACGTCGACGATCTCGGCCAAGGCTTTTACCTGACGGCGATGATCCCTTCACGCCTCGGTGCGGCACGGGTGTGTGGCTACCTGCAACAGGCGTTGTCGGGGCTGGTCGAGGCACTTGAGCAGGCACCGCAGCAGGCGTTGAACCGTGTGCCGGTGTTGCCGGATGCCGAGCGCCGGCATTTGCTGTTCGGCCTCAATGCCACCGCCGTCGATTACGATCTTCAGCAGACGATTCATGGGCTGTTCGAGGCGCAGGTGCAGCGCTCGCCGCAGGCACCGGCAGTGCTGGCCGGTGAGCTGTCACTGACCTATGCCGAGCTCAATGCCCGGGCCAATCAGTTGGCGCATCACTTGCGCGGATTGGGTGTGCAGCCGGATTCGCGGGTCGGGATCTGCGTCGAGCGTGGTCTGGACATGGTGGTCGGGCTGCTGGCGATCCTCAAGGCTGGCGGCGGTTATGTGCCGCTGGACCCGGCGTATCCGCTGGAGCGTCTGGCCTACATGCTGCAAGACAGCGCACCGCTGGCGGTGCTGGTGCAGGACTCGACTCGCGCCTTGCTCGGTGAAGTGGCGTTGCCGTTGATCGATCTGGATCAGCCGCACTGGCAGTCGCTGCCGACCGATAATCTTGCGGTCGCTGAACTGACCCCGCAGCACACCGCCTACGTGATCTACACCTCCGGCTCGACCGGGCAACCGAAGGGCGTGATCAACGAACACAGCGGGGTGGTCAACCGCCTGCTGTGGATGCAGGACGCTTATCACCTGACGGCAGCCGACACGGTGCTGCAGAAAACCCCGTTCAGCTTCGACGTCTCGGTGTGGGAATTCTTCTGGCCATTGATGACCGGCGCCCGATTGGTCATGGCCCGGCCCGAGGGGCACAAGGATCCGCTGTATCTCAGCGAAATCATCGAGCGCGAGCACATCACCACGCTGCACTTTGTGCCGTCGATGCTCGATGTGTTCCTCGCCCACGCCGACACTGCACGCTGCGGCAGCCTGCGTCAGGTGATGTGCAGCGGCGAGGCCTTGCCGGGCAGCGTGGTGCGGCGCTTCAAACAGCAATTGCCGGGCAGCGCACTGCACAACCTCTACGGCCCGACCGAAGCGGCGGTGGACGTCAC
>NZ_JAAQYM010000005.1 GCF_012986595.1 Pseudomonas koreensis
CAGCCCGAACTCAGAAGTGAAACGATGCATCGCCGATGGTAGTGTGGGGTTTCCCCATGTGAGAGTAGGTCATCGTCAAGATTAAATTCCGAAACCCCAATTGCGAAAGCAGTTGGGGTTTTGTTTTAGTAGAAGTTCCTATTTTTGCTGGCACGTTACCGTGTTGACGGGCCAGATACAGAATTTCTTGACGACCATAGAGCGTTGGAACCACCTGATCCCATCCCGAACTCAGAAGTGAAACGATGCATCGCCGATGGTAGTGTGGGGTTTCCCCATGTGAGAGTAGGTCATCGTCAAGATTAAATTCCAGAACCCCTGTCTGCTAACGCAGACAGGGGTTTTGTCGTTTCAGGGCCAGCTAAAAAATCCAGGTTCACGACACTGCTGATCGCGATCAGCACTGATAGCTGACCGTGGCGGCGACGTTGCGCTCTTCGCCCATCTAGAAGACGTTCAGACTCGTTCAGCAGGCGATATAGGACTGATCGGTCAGGTATTCGCGTGCAGGCGCACGTCGGCGCCCCTCAAGCCGCCTTGCCCCGAATAACGCATTTAAAACCTCGTGGCGAACGCTCTGGCACGCCGTTCGGCGGGAATCTGTCAGAAAGAACATCCATTTCCTACTCAGCCCTAAGATTTCTCCGAATCGTGCCGACAGACTGGTGAGACATGCGTGCACCAAAGTAGAGCGGCCATTAGAACGCTGCCTGCCAGCTATTGGATATTTGGAGCTACATGGAATGTTGCATCCCGGAACGCATCCCCACTTTTGCATAAGAAGTCCCATGAAATGAATCTCAAGTTCAGCCATAAAATCCTGTTGGCCGCCTCGGGCGTCGTGGTCCTGGCTTTCGCTTTGTTCACCCTCTACAACGACTATCTGCAGCGAAACACCATTCGCCAGAACCTCCAGTCCTCCGTGCAACAGGCCGGCGATCTGACCGCCAGCAGCGTGCAGAACTGGATGAGCGGGCGGATCCTGGTGCTGGAAAACCTCGCGCAAAACGTTGCTCATCAGGGCAAGAACGCCGACTTCCCGGGGCTGGTCGATCAACCGGCCTTTACCTCGAACTTCCAGTTCACCTACGTCGGCCAGGCCAACGGTGTGTTCACCCAGCGCCCGGACGCGAAGATGCCGGACGGCTACGACCCGCGTCAGCGCCCTTGGTACAAGCAAGCCGTTGCCGCCGACAAGACCATGTTGACCCCGCCTTATATGGCAGCCGTTGGTGGTCTGGTGGTGACCATCGCCATGCCGGTGAAAAAGGACGGCGAGCTGCTCGGTGTGGTTGGTGGTGACCTGAGCCTGGAAACCCTGGTGAAGATCATCAACTCGGTGGACTTCGGTGGCTTGGGCCATGCGTTCCTGGTCAGCGGTGACGGTCAGGTGATCGTCAGCCCGGACAAGGATCAGGTGATGAAGAACCTGAAGGACATCTACCCGAATTCCAGCGTGCGCATCGAGAAGGGCAACCAGAACGTGGTGCTCAACGGTCAGGAACGCATCCTGTCGTTCACCCCGGTTACCGGTCTGCCGAATGCCGAGTGGTACATCGGTCTGTCGATTGATCGCGACAAGGCCTACGCCGCTCTCAGCCAATTCCGTACCTCGGCGCTGATCGCCATGTTCGTTGCGGTCGCCGCCATCGCCCTGCTGCTGAGCCTGCTGATCAATGTCCTGATGCGTCCGCTGACCACCATGGGCCGTGCGATGCAGGACATCGCCCAGGGCGAAGGCGACCTGACCCGGCGTCTGGTCGTGGAAGGCAAGGATGAGTTCGCGGAACTGGGCAGTTCGTTCAACCAGTTCGTCGAGCGTATTCACGCATCGATTTCCGAGGTGTCGTCGGCCACCCGTCACGTGCACGATCTGTCGCAACGGGTAATGGCGTCGTCCAACGCCTCGATCGTCGGTTCCGACGAACAAAGCGCACGCACCAACAGCGTCGCTGCCGCGATCAACCAGTTGGGCGCCGCCACTCAGGAGATCGCCCGCAATGCCGCCGATGCTTCGCAACACGCCAGCGGCGCGAGCGAGCAGGCCGATGACGGCCGTCAGGTGGTGGAGCAGACCATCCAGGCCATGACCGAGCTGTCGCAGAAGATCAGCCTGTCGTGCACCCAGATCGAAACCCTGAACGCCAGCACCGACAACATCGGCCACATCCTCGATGTGATCAAAGGCATCTCGCAGCAGACCAACCTGTTGGCGCTCAATGCGGCCATTGAAGCGGCGCGTGCCGGCGAAGCCGGACGGGGCTTTGCGGTGGTGGCGGACGAAGTGCGCAACCTCGCCCATCGCACCCAGGAATCGGCAGAAGAGATCCACAAGATGATCACTTCGCTGCAGGTCGGTTCGCGTGAAGCGGTGAGCACCATGAACGCCAGTCAGGCCTCCAGCGAACAATCGGTCGAAGTGGCAAACCAGGCCGGTCTGCGACTGGTCAGCGTGACCCAGCGCATCGGCGAGATCGACGGCATGAACCAGTCGGTGGCTGCCGCGACCGAAGAGCAGACCGCTGTGGTGGAAACCCTCAACGTCGACGTCAACCAGATCAACCTGTTGAACCAGCAGAGTGTCGCCAACCTCAACGAGACGTTGAAGGATTGTGATGCGTTGTCGCAGCAGGCCAACCGGTTGAAGCAGTTGGTGGACAGCTTCAAGATCTGACCGCGTTATCGTTCTTCGCGAGCAGGCTCGCTCCCACAGGTTGACCGCGTTCCCCTTGAAGGAATGTGATCAAAATGTGGGAGCGAGCCTGCAATCACCGCTCAACGACAGCCTTAAACAAACAGCTTCAGCACATTCCCCATCGCATCATCGGCAAACCCCTGCACGAAGTCCTTGAACCCCGGCAGCGCCTCCTCGCCGCCCGAAGCCGGTTCGGCAATGATCGTCCAGGTCGCCCGCGACTTTTCCGCCCCCAACGATTCCACATTCATCGCCGCCCACAGATTGGCCACCCCCAGGGTGTTGTAGATCGTGGTCCAGGTCATGCTTCGCGACTGCTCATTGCGAGAGTTGAGTTGCTCGACCACCACGTTGCCGTCCTTGAAAAATTTCTTGCGCAGCGAAGACACGCCTTCGCCGGTCATTTCGATGTGCGACAGCGCCGGGATGAAACGCTCGAAGCCGCCGAAGTTGCCGACCACCGCCCAGACCTGCGCCGCGTCTGCCGGCACTTCCACCGAAGACACAACGTGGCAGCCGTGAGGGTTTTTGATCAGGGTGTCGGGTTGCAGAGTGCTCATGGTGTTGCTCCTTGTGGTTGAACTAGATGAAGTTGATCTGTTTCAGGTAATCGCAGCCGCGACGCAGCAGCGCCGGGGATTTTTCCGGGTACTGCGCGCCCATCTGTTGCACGCCGGCCTCGGCGTTGGCGTGCCCGATCAGGGAGATGTCGCCGATGTCTTCCTCGAAGCCGTTGAGGTAGAAACCGAGCACGCCGAACAGCGCGTTGTCGGCGTCCACCCGGCCCAGTTGCTGCTGCCAGTCGGCCACGCTGACCAGCGAGAACTCGCTGCCGGTCTCGCGGAACGAGGCGACGTAGTCATCCCAACTCAGTGGCTCGGGGTTGTGCAGGTTGAACACCGCACGCTCGCTCGAATAACGGCTGGCGTGGAAGGCGATGAAGCGGGCGAGAAAGTCCACCGGCATCAGGTCGAAGTTCAGCGCGAAGGCTGGCACCTGACCGAGCTGGATCGAGCCCTTGAGCATCAGCATCAAACGGTTTTTGTGCGGCTGGCAGACGCCGCTCAGGCTGTTGAAACTGATATTCCCGGGGCGATACAGGTTGACCCACACCCCGCGCTCGCGGGCCCGCTCGAGGATGCGTTCGCCGACCCATTTCGACAGGTTGTAGCCGTTGCGGATGTAGATCGGCGGGGTCGGTGCGGCGGGCAACTCGAGCACGCGACCTTCGTCATCGACGGTGCTGGATGCCGACAGCGTCGAGACGAAGTTGAAGACCTTCTTGCTGCGCCCTTCGCACAGGCGCAACAGCTCGAAGATCGGCTCGACGTTATCGGCGGCCAGCGACTCGTAATCGAGTACGTGATTGACGTTGGCGGCGTTGTGCACCAGTGCGCCGAACTCGCGATCGAGACGCTGATAATCGTCGTCGGCCAAGCCCAGTTGCGGGCGGGTGATGTCTGCCGAATAGATCCGCACCCGGCTCAGGTCCAGGTGCTCCAGACGGTTTTCGCGCAATGCTTGGGCAAAGCGCTGCGCCGCCGTCTGTCCGCCCCCGTCACGTACCAGGCACGCCACTTCGCTAGCCCCCCAACCGAGCAGCGCTTCAACGATGTGCACGCCGACAAAGCTATTGGCGCCAGTGACGATCACCTTGTGCACATCGCCGAGACGACTGATCGGCAGCGGCTCGATGTCCAGTGGGCGCTCGGCATCGGCCATGGCCTGGGCGCTGAGCACTGCACTGTCATCGGTACCGCGCACCAGCGTCGCGAGCTTGATGATGGTCGGCAGTTCGATGAAGCGGTTGATCGAGATGCTGCGCCCGAACTCCTCGCGCAAACGCAGCAACATGCGCGACAGCAGAATCGAGTGCCCACCGAGGTTGAAGAAGCTTTCGTCGGTGGAAATATCGCTGCTCGGCAGTTCCAGCAATTCCGCCCAGATCTCCAGCAACAGCGCTTCGTCGGCGTTCGCCGGCAGGCATTTCGGGCCGCTGTCCAGCACGCTCACCGGCAGCTCCAGCAAGGCCTTGCGATCGACCTTGCCATTGCTGGCGAACGGCATGTGCGGCAACTCAGTCCACGCCACCGGTTGCATGTAGTCCGGCAGGAACTGCTGGGCATGGGCCTTCAACGCATCGCGAGCGGCGTCCGATTGTGGTTGGGCGAGGAACGCCAGAATCCGCCGCTGACTGTCGATCACCACCGCCACCTGACGGTACAGCTGGCTTTCGCGCAGGCAGCGCTCGATCTCTTCCGGCTCGACCCGGAAACCACGAATCTTCACCTGATTGTCGCGCCGCCCGCACAGTTCGATACCGTGTTCGCCCCACTTGGCCATGTCGCCGCTGCGATAGGCCCGCAAGGTTTCGCCGTGCGGCAGTTGCAGGGTCAGATAGCGCTCGGCGGTCTGCTGCGGATTGTTCAAATAGCCGAGGCAAACGCCGGGGCCGACGATGAACAGTTCGCCGACGGTGTGCTCCGGCACCGGTTGCAGGTCGTCGTCGAGAATCAGCACCTGACTGTTGGCAATCGGTGCGCCGAGGGTGCGGTTGCTGTCACCCGGTTTGAGTGGCCGGGCGGTGATCAGCACCGTGGCTTCGGTAGGACCGTAGAGGTTGTGCAGCGTGCCCTGGCGGGTCAGTTGCTCGATGACGAAGGGCTCGCAGACATCGCCACCGGTCATCACTTCCACACCTTGCAATTGCTCCAGCGGCAGGATGCTCAGCAGCGCCGGCGGCAGGAACGCGTGGGTCAGTTGCCGGCGACGGATCAACGCCACCAGCTGCAGCGGGTCGCGGCGTTGAGTGTCATCGGGCACAACCAGTTCGGCGCCTTCGAGCAGCGTCGGAAAGATATCGATCAGCGAAGAATCGAAACTCAGCGAAGAGAACTGCAACACCCGACTCTCGGCGCGCAACTGCACGTAATCGGCGTACCACGCCGTGAAGTGCGCAAGGTTCGCCTGGCTCAGCAGCACCCCCTTCGGATGGCCGGTGGTGCCCGAGGTGTACAGCGCCATGCACGGGGCGTCGAGCTCGGGACGCTGGCGCATCAGCGGTTGGCTGAGATTGGCGTCGGCGGCGTCGATACGACTGACATCCAGGCCTGGCATCGACTCACTCAGCGGATGCTCGCCGTCGTGCAGCAACAACACCGCGCCGGCGTTTTGCAGGATGTATTGCTGGCGCTGTAACGGATGGCTCGGCTCCAGCGGCAGATACACCGCGCCACTGCCGAGCACCGCCAGAATCGAGGCGAACAGCGCAGGGCTTTTCGGCTGGCAAATGCCGACGATCCACGGCTGCGGATGTTGCTCGAGCAATGGTTGCAGACGCTGCTGGATCGCACGGCTGTGTGCGTGCAACTGGCGATAGCTGATCGACTGCTCGGCCAGGTGCAGCGCCGGTCGCTCGGCGTGTTCGATCAGGCTGCGTTGCAGGCGTTCGATCAGCGGGATTTTCGCCTGCTTCAGCAGCACGGGATTGGCCGTGTCGTTGAGGCGATGGACGTAGGCCAGGCGGTCGAGAAACAGCAGGTCCTCCACCTGTTCGAAGTCCGGTGCCGTGGCGGGCATTGCCTGCTGGAAATACTCGGCATCGCGGGAGAAACGGCTGACCAGCAACGCGACTTCGTCGACCACATGCGTCAGCACTCGCTGGCGCAGTGTCTGGCCGTTGCCGGACGGCTCATCGCCAATCGGTACGCGGCTGATCAGTGACGAGCCGAGGAAACACAGCAGGTCGAGCGTCGGCAAACCGGTAATGCTCGGCGCACCGAGACCCAGGCGCAAATGCAGGTGCGGGATTGCGCAGAAATCGCCGGCGCCGATGAAGCCATCGTCGATGATCAGATCCACCGCCGGTTGCGCCGCGCCGCTGCGCAGCAATGAGTGACCGTGTTGTTCGAGTTCCTGCGCCAGGTCGGTCATGGCCTGGCTGGCGCCAATCAGCAAAATGTCGAGACGTCTCATGTCGGCCTCCTCATCAAACCAGATAATCACGCAAGGCGTGCTGCACGCAGGGCGTGTCGAGCAGCGAGCTGTTGTGGAAAAAACGTACGATGTTGCCCACCAGCGGATGGTGGCGATTGATCGGGAACGCCAGCCCGGCCATCTCGTCCTTGAGCGAACGGCGCACCGCATCGCTGACCGGCAAGGCGTCGATCAGGCGCAGATCGAAGGACTTCTGGATGTCGTTGGTCAGGTAATGGCCGATGAACACCGGCAGGATCTGCGCGATGGTTTCCCGGTCGGCGTCACTGGCGGTGTGCCAATAGATGCGCACCATCCGCGCCCAGAAGCTGGAGTGCCTGCCTTCGTCGAGCAGGTGATCGGCCATCAGCCCTTTGATCGATGGCTTGACCGTGTCATCCCGGGCGAATGCCGCGACGTCGCCGGTCACGGTGTTCTCGGCGATCGCCACGCAGATCAGTTCCACCGCGCTGCGCAGGTGCTCGGGTGCCAGGCTGACAGCGGCAGGAATCGCCCGGCTGAGTTCGATTTCAGCGGGCAGTTCGATGGGCTCGATGCCGGTCATGGCCACGGTCTGCTGCATGAAATCCATTGCCACCAGCGCGTGGTAATCCTCGTCCACCACCACGGTCATGGCGTCATAGCGACAGGCGAACGGGAAGGCCACGGCGAAGCGATTCTTGGCGATGCTGCGCGCGGTCTTGTCGACGATCTCGGTTTCGAAAATCACCACGTCGTTGATGAACTTGTACAGCGTCTGCACCAGGGCAAAATCCCGTTGTTGCGGGCACTCGCGCAGGAAGGTTTCGCTGAGCACCAGAGGCTGGCGGCTCAGTGGGTAAATCAGGCGTTCATCGTCTTCCAGCACGCGCCGTGGCCGGGTGCGGATGGTGGCGCGGGTTTCCCAGGCGTCGGCGAAGGATTGGTAATCGGCGGCGTTCATTGGGCCACCTCCGCCAAGGGTTCACGCATGCTCAGGCGCAGGCCGTCCCACAGGGCGATGCGGCTTTCCACCGCCGCGATGGCGCTGGCGTAGACCTCGGCTTCACGTTGCGGATCGCCATCGACCAGACGCTCCAGCAATTGCTCCGCCGCCGGGCCGTGATCTTCGGAATCGACCTCGATGTGGCGCTCCAGGTAATAGCGAAAGGTCGGCGCCTGCTCGATGCCGATTCCCCAGTCATCGAGGATGCGCTGAAACATCGTTGGAATAACGCTCTCCCGGCCATGCAAAAATGCCGCGGCAACGCTATGACCTGGCGCATGCAGCGCTGTACGCAAGGTGTCGCGAACAAACTGCGCGGCCGCCGGATCGACCTCCACGCTTTGCAGCGCAACGTCATAACTCACGCCCTCCTGTTGCAGCGCGACAAAGCGTTCCACCGCGGTTGTGCTTGCCCCGATCTCACGCATGGCGTCGAGGTACAGCTCGAAATGGCTGTAATGACCCTCGATCAAGCGATCGTCCGATTCTTCGCCGAGTACGATTTCATTGATCAGGCGCGCGGCATGCGGATCGCGCGGCGGCAACCATGGCAGACGGGTGCAGGTCAGCTCCTGTTGCAGACGCTTGGTCAGCGACATGAAGTCCCACACGGCAAACACGTGGGTCTCCATAAAGCGACGCAATACCGGTAACGAAGTGATCTCGGAAAAGATCGGATGAATACTCAGTTCGGCTTTCTTCTGGGCGAGTTGGTTCTTAGTCGACATCATGATGTCCTTTATCATTGATATAAAATGGAACGGCTCTTTTAACTGCGCAATCAATGGGGCGATAAATGGCGGGCTTTATCTGGGCGTGCGTTGACCTCTTTGCATAACCTGAAAGTTAACTTCGAAGAACGTTACTGCAGTAGTTGAAATGGCGGTTGGCCCGGTGTGTAGCGGTAGGGTGGTTGCCATGGCTGGGGTTTAATCCCCGGCGGAGAAAAAGTTATACGTCGAAAAATTAATTAACAAGGGTTAATTTGATTATTTTTAGTTTGATCTTTTTCAAGTATGAGTTGCTCTGATAAAACTCTTTGGGTAAGTTTTATTTGGGCGTAGTTACTCCTTTCGATCAATAAAGATCAAAATCGAATAAACAGAGTGAATGCCTCACTCGAAGTAACTTTTAACGAATGAAATTAAATGTTTTGAGGGGGACGAAAGTTGGCCGGGAACGGCGCCGAGACTTCCTTTTTCCCGTGACAAGGCTCCTTCCGTAGGTTCCTGTTGCGGGGATTGCACCGACCGTGCGGTGCATCGCCCGTTCTATATGGGGTTGGCCGTCCAAGAGTGCGGGTAAATCGTCGCCACGGCTATGGCCGATTGATCATCGACAGCGAGCAGGCTTCGGGCCGACGGGCGCAGGGAGATTAGAGCGAGGAGGTCGATCTGCCACCTTGATCAGGGGCAGACCGACGGGGGATTTGTAAGCAGGTTATTCGACGCGCAGAGACTCAGTGCGACGATTTGCGCGCTTGCGCTGCCGGGGTGGCGAGGTAACGGGTGATGACCTCGACGCCACGGTTGAGGTGCTGCTCGAGCAATTCCACGGAGTGTTCGACATCACCTTCGCGGGCGGCTTGCAGCATGGCCCGGTGGTCGTCCTGGGACAGCTTGCCCAGGCCCATGGCCTCGAGGTTGAAACGCAGGAAGCGTTCTTCTTCGTTGAGCCCGTCTTCCACCAGGCGCAGCAGGCGCTTGTTCGGCGCCTTGCTGTACAGCGCCATGTGGAACAGGCGATTGAGCCGGCCGATCTCGGCGTAGTTGTGTTCGGTCTCAAGTTCGGCAATGTAACCGGCGGCGAGCTCGTGGTCGGCGCTGGTCAGCCGTGGGATCGACTGGCGCAGCGCCTCGGATTCGAGCAGGATCCGCAACTCATAGGTTTCCGTCGCGTCACCCTGAATCAACGGTGCCACGACCGCCCCCTTGTGGGTAGTGACGCTCAGCAGTTGCTGGGCTTCGAGCTGGCGCAAGGCCTCGCGCACCGGCATGCGGCTGACCCCGAACAGGTCGGCGAGGTCCTGCTGGCGCAGGGCAGTGCCGCACGGCAAGCGGCCGTCAAGGATCGCCGAGCGCAGCGTCTCTTCGATGATCGAACGGGCGAGGTGTGCTGGAATCGGCCCATCGACCTTGATGCTGTGCAGTGGTTTGGGCTTCTGTGTCACAACTACTCACCCTGAATGACGACGGAATTTGGATCCAAAGACACTAGTGATTGCTCTACAGGTTGTCAAACCGTGTAGAGGATTGCCGTGCTGCGTGAAGTTTAGCGCGATGACGATGATCTCATGGTGCCATTGTTTTTTGCCGGGCTAAGCTTCACCATCAAACGCTTTCCTTCCTGCCCTCTGGAAACCTGCTGTGGCGGTACGTTTCGCGATCCCCCGGACTCTGCGCTGGCTAGGCTGCGCACTGCTGCTGGCCGGCGTCATGCTGGGCGGTCTGCATGCCGATTGGGATTTTTCCGCGATCAGCCGCAAAGCCACGGCGCTTTACGGGCCATTGGGCGCCGGGCAGCAGCGGATCGATGCCTGGCAAAATCTGCTGGCTACGCAGAAACAGGTCAGCGAGATGGAAAAGCTCAAGGTGGTGAACCTGTTTTTCAACAAACAGGTGCGTTATGTAGAGGATATCGATCTGTGGGGTCAGGTCGATTATTGGGAGACGCCCATCGAGGCGCTGTGGAAAGGTGCCGGCGATTGCGAAGACTATGCGATCGCCAAGTATTTCAGCCTGCGTCATCTGGGGGTCTCCAGTGACAAGCTGCGCATCACCTACGTCAAGGCTCTGCGCCAGAACCGCGCGCACATGGTGCTGACGTACTACGCCACCCCCGATGCCATGCCGCTGGTGCTCGACAGCCTGATCGACCCGATCCAGCCGGCGTCCCAGCGAACCGACCTGTTGCCGGTCTACTCTTTCAATGCTGAAGGTCTGTACCTGCCGGGGGCCAAGGGCAACAAGAAGGTCGGTGACACCAAACGCCTGTCGCGCTGGCAGGATGTGCTGAAGAAAATGCAGGCCGAAGGTTTTCCGGTCGAAACGACTAACTAGGAGCACGCGCTCAGATGTCTTTGTTCAAACAGCTGTTGATCGCTATCTGTCTGTTCCTGGTGGTTGCCTTCACCGGCAGCTTCATGGTCAGTCTGGAAAGCTCGCGCACCCAGTACGTCAACCAGCTGCGTTCCCACGCCCAGGACGCCGCCACGGCGCTGGCGTTGTCGCTGACGCCGAATATCGATGACCCGGCGATGGTCGAGCTGCTGGTCAGCTCGATTTTCGACAGCGGTTATTACGCGAGCATCCGTGTGGTCGATCTGAAAACCGACAAGACCATCGTCGAGCGCAGCGGAATTCCGGCGGTGAGCAATGTGCCCGACTGGTTCGTCAAACTGATCGGCCTCGAACCGGCCGGTGGCGACGCACTGGTCAGCCGTGGCTGGGAGCAGGCGGCGCGGGTCGAGGTGGTCAGCCACCCGATGTTTGCCGTGGCCAAGTTGTGGCAGAGCGCGTTGGGCAGTCTCGGCTGGCTGCTGCTGTGCGGCGCGGTCAGTGCGGTGCTCGGCGCGTTGCTGCTGCGCCGGCAATTGCGCCCGCTGGATTACATGGTCAAGCAGTCCCACGCCATCGCCCGCCGCGAGTTCCTCAGCCTGCCGGAGCTGCCGCGCACCCCTGAACTGCGGCGCGTGGTGCAGGCAATGAACCAGATGGTCGAGAAGCTCAAGGCGCTGTTCCAGGAGCAGGCCGAGCGCAGTGAAAAGCTGCGCGCCGAGTCCTATCAGGACAACCTCACGGGGCTGGCCAACCGACGCTATTTCGAGATGCAGCTGCACAACCGGGTGAGCAACCCGGAGCAGGCCAGCTCCGGTTACCTGCTGTTGTTGCGGGTCAAGGATCTGGCCGGGCTCAACCAGCGCCTCGGCGGGCAGCGCACCGATGAGCTGTTGAAGGCGGTGGGCGAACAGTTGTCCCGCGAGTGCGCCAAATACCCGGAAACCCAGAACCTCGTGACCCGTATTCGCGGCGGTGAGTTCGCCGTGCTGGCGCCGGGGCTGGTGCGCGAAGAAGCACTGCAACTGGCGCAGAACCTCGACAGCGCGCTGAGCAGCCTGCACGCCACCGGTGCCACCGACGTGCCGGCCGTGGCTTCCATCGGCCTTGCGCCGTTCGCTCACGGCGATTCACCGCAAGCCGTGCTGACCCTCGGCGACCAGGCGCTGGCGCAGGCCGAGGGGCAGGGCGAGCAGAATTGGGCGTGTATCGATCAGAGCCTGGTGGCGGATGTCGGCGACGATCATCATGCCTGGCATCGCTTGCTCGATCAGGCGTTGAATCAGCAGCGTTTCGAGCTGTACTTCCAACCGGTGGTGGCCGCCCAGGACACGCAACTGGTGCTGCATTACAAAGTGCTGTCGCGGCTGCTGGATGATCAGGGTCAGACCATTCCGGCCGGACGGTTCCTGCCGTGGCTCGAGCGCTTCGGCTGGACTGCACGCCTGGATCGGATGATGCTCGAACGCGTGCTCGAGCAAATGAAAGAGCATGAGGATTCGCTGGCGCTCAACCTGTCTTCGGCGACCCTGGCTGATCCGCAGGCGCTGAACAAAGTGTTCGAGATTCTGCGGGCGCACTCCAACCTCGGCGAGCGCCTGACCCTGGAAATCGGCGAGGAGCAATTGCCGGAGCAAGCGGTGCTCGAGCAACTGACCCGGCGTCTGCGCGAGTTGGGCTTCTCCCTGAGCCTGCAACGCTTCGGCGGGCGCTTCAGCATGATCGGCAACCTGGCACGGTTGGGCCTGGCGTACCTGAAGATCGACGGCAGCTACATTCGCGCGATCGATCAGGAGAGTGACAAGCGCTTGTTCATCGAAGCGATCCAGCGCGCCGCGCACAGCATTGATCTGCCGCTGATTGCCGAGCGGGTCGAGACGGAAGGGGAATTGTCGGTGATTCGCGAGATGGGCTTGTATGGGGTGCAGGGGCAGTTGTTTGGTGAGCCCAAGCCCTGGAAGTAATCCTTGGAGCGTTGGTCTTGGTGATGCCGTCTTCGCGAGCGGGCTCGCTCCCACATTTGAAATGCATTCCAATGTGGGAGCGAGCCTGCTCGCGAAAGGGCCAGTGCAGTCGGTGAAGATCCGGGATCAGATCAACCCGCTCTCATCTTCATCGATCAAGTGGCTCAACCCGCCCAGCGCTTCACGTGCCTGGGTCCGATCCATCAACTTGGCCTGCGCCGCCGGCGGCAGGTCGGTGACCCGGATCACGCCTTTCTGGGTCAGCACCTGAATCAGGTCGTCGAGTACCCGAATCATTTCAAAGTCGCTCTGCTTGAGCTGTTTGAGGCTGTTTTCCACGGCTGCGTTGGCGAACCAGGCCTGGATTTCATGGTGGTCGGCCGGCAGCGTTTCCGTGGCCTCGGCGTACGCCGCAGCTTCCACGCGAATCAACTGGCCTTGCGCATCGCGTTGCACGTAAAACATTGAGCATCCCTCGGAAATGAACCAGCGTCATGCTGTCAGCAGCATAGCCAACTGCGCGCAAGTATGCGGTGCGGCGACGAAATCGTCACCGGTCCGATAGACGCAAACGCAACGGCCGCCCCATGGGGGCGGCCGTTTTGTCCACGCATCAGCTGTTGTTGTGGTCGACCTTGATGGTCGGGTCGCTGCCGGCAATCAGGTTGTGAATGTTGGCGCTCGACCAGTTGTTGCCTTCCAGTTTGATCGTCACGTCCGGGGTGGCAGCTGCCGCGTCGGCAGAGTTGAACTTGCCGGCGGAGCTGACTTGCAGCGACGACACGCCGTCGACCGTGGTGATCTTCAGGAAGTTGTCGATGGTGCTGCCGGTCTCGCCCTGCAGCAGATCACGCAGATCGATACGGTCGCCTTCGTTGGCATTGAAGTCCTTGATCACGTCGTTGCCGGTGTCGCCTGCTTTCCAGACGAAGGTGTCGGCACCGGAACCACCGATCAGGATGTCGTTGCCCTGGCCGCCGATCAGCGTGTCGTTGCCGGTGCCGCCGAGCAGGATGTCATTGCCCTTGCCGCCATCGAGCAGGTCGTTGCCGCCCGAGCCGAACAGGATGTCATTGCCCGCACCACCCAGCAGGGTGTCGTTGCCATCGTGCGCACCGGAGACATCGAACGCCTGATAGTGCTCGGTGATGTACTGGTGCACGTTGCTGGTGGTGACCTTGCTGACGTCGACACCGGTCTGCTGCGCCACGAACGCCTGCATCGCCTGGTAACCCTCGCCGGCAATGCCGTTGAAGCTCACCAGGTCGCCGAACAGGATGTCGTTGCCGTCGCCACCGCTGACGGTGTCATTGCCCGGCAGCGTCGCTTCGGTGTGGCCGATGATCGAGTTGGCCAGATCCTTCGGATCGATGTTGGTCTGTGGCGAGTGATCCGAGTCATAAGGTTTCAGATCGTTGAGGCTGACACCGCTGTTGATGCCGATGGCTTCGACGTTCGACAGACCGCTGAGCAAGGCGAAACTGCTGTTGGCGTTATCGGTGGTGGCCGATGTGGTGCTGTTACCGGTACCGGCCAGGCTCGACAACTCGTAGGTGCCATCACCTTGGGCGTGAACGGTGCCCAGGTTGGTCGCGGTCCAGCCGTAACGGCTGGTGTAGACCTGCAACTGCGCACTGCCGTTGGCATTGATGCTCAGGTAATGCGTGTTGTCGATGTAGGTGCTGAAAGTGTCGCCCAGCTTGTAGTTGCTGGTCGTCACCACACTGTCGAACTTCACGTTGCCGTAGAGCGTCGGGTTGGTCTGCTCGCCGCTCTGGTAGTAGGTCGGCTGGCCGTCGGTGATGAAGTACGTGAGGTTCTTCGCCCCGGTGTTGGCCACGGCTTCCGCGCTCTGGAAGAAGTTGGCCGTGGTCTTGAACACGTCCTCGTAGTTGGTGCCGCCGCCGGACGACATCGAATCGAGCACCGCTTTGAGTTGGGTCAGCGCGTTCGGGTCGTTGAGGTTCACCGACACCGACTTGTTGACCTGGGTATCGAAGTCCACCAGGAAGATGTTCACCGTGCCCGAGTTGCTGCCACCCAGGCTCTGCTTGAGGGTGTTGAACACCGACGTCAGCGAGTCCTTGGCCGCGTTGATCGACGAGGTGCTCATGCTGCCCGAGCTGTCGACCATGAACGCGATGTTGTAGTTGGTGCCCGGCACCACGGTCAGGCCGCCGATGTCGGCGACCATGATGTCGTTGCCATCGGTGCCGCTGAAGGTGTCATCGCCAGAAGTACCGACCACGGCGTTGTACACCGCCGGCACCACGGTGACCGGAATGGTCGCGGTGCTGCTGGCCGAACCGCCGACCATCTCGGTGGAAGTCGAGGTCACGGTCAGGTTGAACTGGCCGTTGTAGTAGGTCGGCGGGGTCACGGTCAGGCTGCCGAGGTTCCAGCCGGTGACGTTGGCTTCGCCGTTGCTCGCGGTCACGGTGAAGCTGTGGCCATGGCCGTCGGAAAGTACCGAGCCGACCGGCGCACCGCTGATCTTCACGCTCAGGGTTTCCGAGCCGTCGGTGTCGGTCAGCGCGGTGTTGATCGCCGACAGTTTCACCGTGGTGCCTTCGGCGCCGGTGTTGAGCTTGTAGCCGTCGTAATAACCTTCGCCGTTGGTCCCGTGCAGGTCGGAGACGGTCACGCCTGCGTTCACCAGATCCTGTACGCCGGTGTAGATCGGCACGCCGGCGCTGCTCAGGTCGATTGGCGTGCTGCCGTTGACCGACAGGTTCACGTCATAGCTGCCCGGGCCGCTCTGGTTGTGGTGGTAGATGTCCAGGGTGTAGTAGCCGCTGGTGGTCGGGGTGAACGAACCACTGATCGCGCCGCCCGCGCCCCAGGTACCCGACGCCACGCTCTTGCCGCCGATGGTGATCAGCAGGCTGTCGTCGGCCACACCACTGAAGCTGTAGGTCTTGCCGGCTTCCAGGTAGATCAGGCCCGAGGTTTTCGAGGCGGTGCCGGCGGTCACGCTGCCGTCGGACTGCACATTGTTCACGTTGGTGCTGGAGTTCGGGGTGCCGGCGCCGTCGACCACGTTTTTCAGGGTGGCCGGATCCGCGCCGTTGCCGTTGGTGCCCAGGCCCGGCAGGCCGGTCCAGACTTCCTTGACCAGCCCGGTGGATTTCACGCTGTTGTCGGCCACGCTCACGGTCGGTGCATCCGCCACAGGCGTGATGTCGATCTTCACGGTGCCGGTGTTGCCCAGCAGTTGGCCGTCGGTTGGCTGGAACTTGATCTGCGCGTAGTCGGCCTGGTTGTTGCCCATGCCGGTGCCGCCGTAACCGTTGACGCCCGACTCATTGGCATCCGGCATGAAGCGCAGTTTGCCGGCGTCGATGTCAGCCTTGCTGAAGGTCTGGTTGTTGGCGACGTCTTTCCAGGTCGAACCGTCCAGGTACTGCAGTTTGCCTTCGCCCGGCAGCTGGGTGATTTTGATGCCCAGGCTGCTGGCCGGGCTGTCGACGTCGGTCACCCCGAAGGTCGACCAGCCGAGGATCAGCGGCGTGTCTTCGGTGCCGGTGACGTTGACTGGCGCAGCAACCGGGGCATCGTTGACTGCCACCACGTTGACCGTGGTGGTCGCGGTGTTGGAGTAGTTGCCACCGTCGGTCACGGTCACAGTGATGATCCGTGGCACGGTGCTCGGGTTTTCGCTGCTGTTGGTGAAGCTGATGTTCTTGATCGCCTGCATGTAGTCGGCCAGCGTCGCGTTACCCGACAGGGTCAGGGTCACGGTGCCGTTGGTACTGTTGGCATTGATGGTGATGCCATTGACGCTGTTGCCCAGGTTCAGCGCATCGCCGTCCTGACGGTTGGTCAGGACGATGGTCGCACCGGTCAGCATGGTGCTGTCCGGGTCGGTGATCGTCAGGTCAGTGTCGGCAATCGACACGCCGGCGCCCGGGGTGTTTTCGGTGAAAGTCACCTTGTAGTCGGCACCGGTGGCGCCGCTGGAGTTGTTGGCGTCGAGGTCGATGACCGGTGGCGCATCGTTGTCGATGATCGAGGTGCTGACGCTGCCGTTGGTGCTGCTGACGGCCAGGTTCTCGAAGTTGCCGCCGGTAGCCGAGTCGATCTTGACCACGAAGTTCTCGGTGCCTTCGGTGATCTTGTCATCGATGGTCGCGACGTTGAACTGCGCGCTGCTGGCGCCCGCCGGGATCTTCACGGTGTACACGCCGGTGAAATCCGATCCGTCGGCAGCGGTGCCGCTGTAGACGATCTTCAGGGTCACGTCGGTTTGCGCCGGGTGCGTCAGGCTGACGGTGTAGCTGGCGGTCTGGCCTTCGGTCACCGAGGTGCTGCCGGTGATGCTGACGGTGGTGGTGTCGATGGTATCGGTAACGCTGGTCACCGCCGGTGTCGTGCTCGGTACCAGGTTTTCGAAGTTGCCACCGCTGGCGTTGGTGATGGTGGCCTGCACGCTGCCGGCGTCTTTGTATACGTCGTCGGCTGGCGCAGGAACAGTCACGGTGCCCGTGGTCTTGCCAGCGTCGATGGTGATCACCGAACCGTTGCTCAGGGTCACGGTGACCGGCGAGCCGGCGGCGTTGCTCAGGGTTGCGGTGTACGTGATCTGACCACCTTCAGCCACGGTGCCGGTCGCGGTCAGCGACAGGGTGGTGGTATCGATGGTGTCGGTCACGGTGGTGCTGACCGGGGTCTTGTCGGCGACGAGGTTTTCGTAGTTGCCGCCGCTGACGTTAGTGATCGAGTTGGTCAGCGGCGCGTGGCCGGTCAACACGTCATTTGGCGCGATGGTGGTCACGGTACCGGTGGTTTTACCGATGTCGATGGTGATGGTCTGGCCGTTGGACAGGCTCACCACAACTGGCGAACCAGTGACTGGCGCACCGACGGTGGCGGTATAGGTGACCGTGCCACCTTCGGCCACGGTACCCGTGGCGGTGAGTTTCACGCCCGTGGTGTCGATGGTGTCGGTGACGCTGGTCACGGCTGGTGTGGTGCTCGGCACCAGGCTTTCGAAGTTGCCGCCTGTCGCCGACTTGATAGTCGCCTGCACGGTGCCGGCGTCCTTGTAGACGTCGTCAGCCGGAGCCGGAACGGTCACGGTGCCGGTGGTTTTACCGGCGTCGATGGTGATCACGGCGCCGTTGCTCAGGGTCACAGTGACTGGCGAGCCAGCGGCGTTGGTCAGTGTCGCGGTGTAGATGATCGAGCCGCCCTCGGCAACCGTGTTGGTGGCGCTCAGGGACAGGTTTGTCGTGTCGACAGTGTCGGTCACGGTGGTGCTGACCGGGGTCTTGTCGGCCACCAGGTTCTCGTAGTTGCCGCCGCTGACGTTGGTGATCGCGTTGGTCAACGGTGCATGACCGGTCAACACGTCGTTCGGCGCGGTAGTGGTCACGGTGCCGGTGGTTTTACCCACCTCGATGGTGATGTTCTGACCGTTGGCCAGAGTGACGGTCACTGGCGAGCCGGTTACCGGCGCACCGACAGTCGCGGTGTAAGTCACAGTGCCGCCTTCGGCCGCCGACTCGGTCGCGGTGAGTTTCACCGTGGTGGTGTCGATGGTGTCGGTGACGCTGGTCACGGCTGGCGCGGTGCTTGGCACCAGACTTTCGAAGTTGCCGCCTGTCGCCGACTTGATAGTCGCCTGCACGGTGCCCGCGTCTTTGTAGACGTCGTCAGCCGGAGCCGGAACGGTCACGGTGCCGGTGGTTTTACCGGCGTCGATGGTGATCACGGCGCCGTTCGACAGGGTCACGGTGACTGGCGAGCCAGCCGCGTTGGTCAGGGTCGCTGTGTAGATGATCGAGCCGCCTTCGGCAACCGTGTTGGTGGCGCTCAGGGACAGGTTGGTCGTGTCGACAGTGTCAGTCACGGTGGTGCTGACCGGGGTCTTGTCGGCCACGAGGTTTTCGTAGTTGCCGCCGCTGACGTTAGTGATCGAGTTGGTCAGCGGCGCGTGGCCGGTCAACACGTCATTTGGCGCGATGGTGGTCACGGTACCGGTGGTTTTACCGATGTCGATGGTGATGGTCTGGCCGTTGGACAAGCTCACCACAACTGGCGAACCAGTGACTGGTGCACCGACAGTGGCGGTATAGGTGACCGTGCCACCTTCGGCCACGGTACCCGTGGCGGTGAGTTTCACGCCCGTGGTGTCGATGGTGTCGGTGACGCTGGTCACGGCTGGCGTGGTGCTCGGCACCAGACTTTCGAAGTTGCCACCTGTCGCCGACTTGATGGTTGCCTGCACGGTGCCGGCGTCTTTGTAAACGTCGTCAGCCGGAGCCGGAACGGTCACGGTGCCGGTAGTTTTACCGGCGTCGATAGTGATCACGGCGCCGTTCGACAGGGTCACGGTCACTGGCGAGCCAGCGGCGTTGGTCAGCGTTGCGGTGTAAACGATCGAGCCACCCTCGGCCACGGTGCCGGTCGCGCTCAGCGACAGGTTGGTCGTGTCGACAGTGTCGGTCACGGTGGTGCTGACCGGCGTTTTGTCGGCCACGAGGTTCTCGTAGTTGCCGCCGCTGACGTTGGTGATCGCGTTGGTCAGCGGCGCGTGGCCGGTCAACGCATCGTTCGGTGCGGTGGTGGTCACGGTACCGGTGGTCTTGCCGATATCGATGGTGATCGTCTGGCCGTTGGACAGGCTCACCACAACTGGCGAACCAGTGACTGGCGCACCGACGGTGGCGGTGTAGACAACGTTGCCGCCTTCCGCTGCGGTGCCGGTGGCGCTCAGCTTCACGGTGGTGGTGTCGATGGTATCGGTGACGCTGGTCACGGCTGGCGTCGTGCTCGGCACCAGGTTTTCGAAGTTGCCACCGCTGGCATTGGTGATGGTGGCCTGGACGGTGCCGGCGTCTTTGTAAACGTCGTCAGCCGGAGCCGGAACGGTCACGGTGCCGGTGGTTTTGCCGGCGTCGATGGTGATCACGGCGCCGTTGCTCAACGTCACGGTGACGGGCGAGCCAGCGGCGTTGGTCAAGGTCGCGGTGTAAACGATCGAGCCACCTTCGGCCACGGTACCGGTCGCGGACAGCGACAGATTGGTGGTGTCGACGGTATCGGTGACGGTGGTGTTTACCGGGGTCTTGTCGGCAACGAGGTTCTCGTAGTTGCCGCCGCTGACGTTGGTGATCGCGTTGGTCAGCGGCGCGTGGCCGGTCAACACGTCGTTCGGCGCGGTAGTGGTCACGGTGCCGGTGGTTTTACCCACTTCGATGGTGATGTTCTGACCATTGGCCAGCGTCACGACTACAGGCGAACCGGTCACTGGCGCGCCGACAGTCGCGGTGTAGGTGACGGTGCCACCCTCGGCCGCCGTTTCGGAAGCCGTCAGCTTCACGGTGGTGGTGTCGATGGTGTCGGTGACCTGAGTCACGGCCGGTACGGTGCTCGGTACCAGGTTTTCGAAGTTGCCACCGCTGGCATTGGTGATGGTGGCCTGGACGGTGCCGGCGTCTTTGTAGACGTCGTCAGCCGGAGCCGGCACGGTCACGGTGCCCGTGGTTTTGCCGGCGTCGATGGTGATCACGGCGCCGTTGGACAGGGTCACGGTGACGGGCGAGCCCGCAGCGTTGGTCAAGGTCGCGGTGTAGATGATCGAACCACCCTCGGCAACCGAGTTGGTAGCGCTCAGGGACAGGTTGGTGGTGTCGACGGTGTCAGTAACCGTGGTCGAAACTGGCGTCTTGTCAGCCACCAGATTCTCGTAGTTGCCGCCGCTGACGTCGGTGATGGCGTTGGTCAACGGCGCATGACCGGTCAACGCATCATTCGGTGCGGTGGTGGTCACGGTGCCGGTGGTCTTGCCGACTTCGATAGTGATGTTCTGACCGTTAGCCAGGGTCACCACCACAGGCGAACCGGTGACCGGCGCGCCGACGGTCGCGGTATAGGTGACGGTGCCACCTTCAGCAGCGGACTCGGTTGCGGTCAGTTTGACCGTGGTGGTGTCGATGGTATCGGTAACGCTGGTGACGGCAGGAACAGTGCTCGGCACCAGGTTTTCGAAGTTGCCACCGGTAGCGGTGGAAATGGTTGCTTCGACTTTGCCCGCATCTTTGTACACGTCATCGGCTGGCGCCGGAACGGTCACGGTGCCGGTGGTTTTGCCGGCTTCGATGGTAATCACCGCGCCGTTGCTCAACGTCACGGTGACGGGTGAGCCAGCGGCGTTGGTCAGGGTTGCGGTGTAGACGATCGAGCCACCTTCAGCGACGGTGCCAGTGGCACTCAGCGACAGATTGGTGGTGTCGACGGTATCAGTAACGGTGGTCGAAACCGGCGTCTTGTCAGCCACCAGATTCTCGTAATTGCCACCGGTCACGCCAGTAATCGCGTTGGTCAGCGGCGCATGACCGGTCAGCGCGTCGTTTGGCGCGGTGGTGGTCACGCTGCCAGTGGTCTTGCCGACTTCGATGGTGATGTTCTGGCCGTTGGCCAGGGTCACGACCACAGGCGAACCGGTGACCGGCGCACCCACAGTAGCGGTGTAGGTCACAGTACCGCCTTCGGCCACCGAGGTATCGGCGGTCAGTTTGACGGTAGAGGTGTCGATGGTGTCGGTGACTTCGGTTACGGCCGGCACGGTGCTCGGCACCAGGTTTTCGAAGTTGCCACCGGTAGCGGTGGAAATGGTCGCTTCGACTTTACCGGCATCTTTGTAAACGTCGTCCGCCGGAGCTGGAACGGTCACGGTGCCGGTGGTTTTGCCGGCGTCGATGGTGATCACGGCGCCGTTGCTCAACGTCACGGTAACCGGCGAACCGGCAGCGTTGGTCAGAGTCGCGGTGTAAACGATCGAGCCACCTTCGGCCACGGTGCCGGTCGCGGACAGCGACAGGTTAGTGGTGTCGACGGTGTCGGTGACATTGGTCGAAACCGGCGTTTTGTCAGCCACCAGATTTTCGTAGTTGCCGCCGCTGACATCGGTGATGGCGTTGGTCAACGGCGCGTGACCAGTCAACGCATCGTTCGGCGCGGTGGTGGTCACGGTGCCGGTGGTCTTGCCGACTTCGATGGTGATGTTCTGACCGTTGGCCAGGGTTACCACAACCGGCGAACCGGTGACCGGCGCGCCGACGGTCGCGGTATAGGTGACGGTGCCACCTTCTGCAGCAGACTCAGTGGCGGTCAGTTTGACCGTGGAGGTGTCGATGGTGTCAGTGACGTTGGTGACCGCAGGAACGGTGCTTGGCACCAGGTTTTCGAAGTTGCCACCGGTAGCGGTGGAAATGGTCGCTTCGACTTTACCGGCATCTTTGTAAACGTCGTCCGCCGGAGCTGGAACAGTCACGGTGCCGGTGGTTTTGCCGGCCTCGATGGTGATCACCGCGCCGTTGGACAAGGTCACAGTGACTGGCGTGCCGGCCGGGTTGGTCAAGGTTGCGGTGTAAACGATCGAACCGCCTTCAGCGACGGTGCCAGTGGCACTCAGCGACAGATTGGTGGTGTCGACGGTATCAGTAACAGTGGTGCTGACCGGCGTCTTGTCAGCCACCAGATTCTCGTAATTGCCACCGGTCACGCCAGTAATCGCGTTGGTCAGCGGCTCATGACCGTTCAACGCATCGTTCGGCGCGGTGGTGGTCACGGTGCCGGTGGTCTTGCCGACTTCGATGGTGATGTTCTGGCCGTTAGCCAGGGTCACGACCACAGGCGAACCGGTGACCGGCGCACCGACAGTCGCGGTGTAGGTGACGGTGCCACCTTCGGCAGCGGACTCGGTTGCGGTCAGTTTGACCGTGGTGGTGTCGATGGTGTCGGTAACGTTGGTGACCGCAGGAACGGTGCTTGGCACCAGGTTCTCGAAGTTGCCACCGGTGGCGCTCGAAATGGTCGCCTCGACTTTGCCCGCGTCTTTATACACGTCGTCTGCCGGAGCAGGAACGGTCACAGTGCCCGTAGTTTTACCGGCCTCGATGGTGATCACCGCGCCGTTGCTCAGGGTCACGGTCACCGGAGTGCCAGCCGGGTTGGTCAGGGTTGCGGTGTAAACAATCGATCCACCCTCGGCCACCGAGTCGCTGGCGGTCAGGTTCAGGTTGGTGGTGTCGACGGTGTCCGAAACCGAGGTGTTTACGGGTGTCTTGTCGGCTACCAGGTTTTCATAGTTGCCGCCGGCAACCTTGTCGATGGCGACGCTCAGGGAGCTGCCGCCCGCCAATGGGCTGTTCGGTGCAACGAAGTTCACGCTGCCGGTGGTCTCACCGACGGCGATGGTGATGGTCTGGCCGTTGGACAAGGTCACGACGACAGGCGCGCCGGTTACCGGCGCGGTCACGCTCGCGGTGTAGACCACGGTCTCGCCTTCGGCGACGTTGGCGGTGGCGGTCAGCGACACGGTGGAAGTGTCGATGGTGTCGTTGACGGTGGTCACGGCCGGGGTGTTGCTGGTGACCAGGTTTTCGAAGTCGCCACCGGTCGCGCCCTTGATGGTCGCTTCAACGGTGCCGGCGTCCTTGTAGACGTCATCCTTCGGTGCATCGACGGTCACGGTGCCGGTGGTTTTGCCGGCTTCGATGGTGATCACCGCGCCATTGCTCAACGTCACGGTCACCGGAGTGCCGGCGGCGTTGGTCAGGGTGGCGGTGTAGGTGATCTGGCCGCCTTCGTTCACCGCCGGGGTCGCGCTCAGCGACAGGTTGGTGGTGTCGACGGTGTCCGTGACCGTGGTCGAAACCGGGGTCTTGTCGGCCACCAGATTCTCGTAGTTGCCGCCGCTCACATCAGTGATCGAGTTGGTCAGCGGCGCATGACCGTTCAGCGCGTCGTTCGGTGCGGTGGTGGTGACGGTGCCGGTGGTCTTGCCGATGTCGATGGTAATGGTCTGGCCGTTGGCCAGGGTCACGACCACAGGCGAACCGGTGACTGGCGCGCCGACAGTCGCGGTATAGGTAACCGTGCCGCCCTCGGCGACCGAGGTATCGGCGGTCAGTTTGACGGTCGAGGTATCGATGGTGTCGGTGACTTCGGTCACGGCCGGAACGGTGCTTGGCACCAGGTTCTCGAAATTGCCGCCCGCAGCATCCTTGATCGTGACTTCGACTTTGCCGGCATCTTTGTAAACGTCGTCCGCCGGAGCTGGAACAGTCACGGTGCCAGTGGTTTTACCGGCTTCGATGGTGATCACCGAGCCGTTGCTCAACGTCACGGTCACCGGAGTACCGGCCGGGTTGGTCAGGGTCGCGGTGTAGACGATCGAACCGCCTTCGGCCACGGTGCCGGTTGCAGTCAGCGACAGGTTAGTGGTGTCGACGGTGTCCGTGACCGTGGTCGAAACCGGGGTCTTGTCGGCCACCAGATTCTCGTAGTTGCCGCCGCTCACATCAGTGATCGAGTTGGTCAGCGGCGCATGACCGTTCAGCGCGTCGTTCGGTGCGGTGGTGGTCACGGTGCCGGTGGTCTTGCCGACTTCGATGGTGATGTTCTGACCATTGGCCAGGGTCACCACGACTGGCGAACCGGTGACCGGCGCGCCCACGGTGGCGGTGTAGGTGACGGTGCCACCTTCAGCGGCCGACTCGGTCGCGGTCAGTTTGACGGTCGATGTATCGATGGTGTCAGTGACTTCAGTCACCGCCGGAACAGTGCTCGGAACGAGGTTTTCGAAGTTGCCACCGGACGCATCCTTGATGGTCACTTCAACCTTGCCCGCGTCTTTGTAGACGTCATCGGCAGGGGCTGGAACGGTTACGGTGCCAGTGGTTTTACCGGCTTCGATGGTGATCACCGAGCCGTTGCTCAGGGTCACGGTCACCGGGGTGCCGGCCGCATTGGTCAGGGTCGCGGTGTAGGTGATCGAGCCGCCCTCGGCGACCGAGTCGGTGGCGCTCAGGGACAGATTGGTCGTGTCGACGGTGTCGGTCACGGTGGTGCTGACCGGCGTTTTGTCGGCCACGAGGTTTTCGTAGTTGCCGCCCGTCACGCCAGTGATCGAGTTGGTCAGTGGTTCGTGACCATTCAGCGCATCGTTCGGCGCGGTAGTGGTCACGGTGCCGGTGGTTTTACCGACTTCGATGGTGATGTTCTGACCGTTGGCCAGGGTCACCACAACTGGCGAACCGGTGACTGGCGCGCCCACGGTCGCGGTGTAGGTGACCGTGCCACCTTCCGCAGCGGTTTCGGTCGCGGTCAGTTTCACCGACGTGGTGTCGATGGTATCGGTGACTTCGGTCACGGCCGGAACGGTGCTCGGCACCAGGTTCTCGAAATTGCCGCCAGCGGTACCGGTGATGCTGACTTCGACTTTCCCAGCGTCTTTGTAGACGTCATCGGCAGGGGCTGGAACGGTTACGGTGCCAGTGGTTTTACCGGCTTCGATGGTGATCACCGAGCCGTTGCTCAAGGTCACGGTCACCGGGGTGCCGGCAGGATTGGTCAGGGTCGCGGTGTAGACGATCGAACCGCCTTCGGCCACGGTGCCGGTCGCAGTGAGCGACAGGTTGGTGGTGTCGACGGTGTCGGTGACGGTGGTGCTGACCGGAGTTTTGTCGGCGACGAGGTTTTCGTAGTTGCCGCCGCTCACGTCAGTGATCGCGTTGGTCAGTGGCTCATGACCATTCAACGCATCGTTCGGCGCGGTGGTGGTCACGGTGCCGGTGGTTTTGCCCACTTCGATGGTGATGGTCTGGCCGTTGGTCAGGGTCACGACGACCGGCGAACCGGTCACGGGTGCACCGACGGTAGCGGTGTAAGTGACGGTGCCGCCCTCGGCCACCGAGGTATCGGCGGTCAGTTTGACGGTCGAGGTGTCGATGGTGTCGGTGACTTCGGTCACGGCCGGCACGGTGCTCGGCACCAGGTTTTCGAAGTTACCGCCGGTGGTACCGGTGATGCTGACTTCAACCTTGCCGGCATCTTTGTAGACGTCATCAGCCGGGGCCGGAACGGTCACGGTGCCAGTGGTTTTGCCGGCTTCGATGGTGATGACGGAGCCGTTGCTCAAGGTCACGGTCACCGGGGTGCCAGCCGGATTGGTCAAGGTCGCGGTGTAAACAATCGAACCACCTTCAGCGACGGAGCCAGTGGCGCTCAACGTCAGGTTGGTGGTGTCGACGGTATCAGTCACGGTGGTGCTGACCGGGGTTTTGTCCGCTACGAGGTTTTCGTAGTTGCCGCCAGTAACGTCAGTGATCGCGTTGGTCAGCGGTTCATGACCATTCAACGCATCGTTTGGCGCGGTGGTGGTGACGGTGCCGGTGGTTTTGCCCACTTCGATGGTGATGGTCTGACCGTTGGCCAAGGTTACGGTCACTGGCGAACCGGTGACAGGCGCGCCCACTGTGGCGGTATAAGTGACTGTGCCGCCCTCGGCCACCGAGGTATCGGCGGTCAGTTTGACGGTCGAAGTGTCGATGGTATCGGTCACTTCGGTAACGGCTGGAACAGTGCTCGGAACGAGATTCTCGAAGTTGCCGCCGGACGCATCCTTGATGGTCACTTCAACCTTGCCGGCATCCTTGTAGACGTCATCGGCTGGTGCTGGAACCGTTACGGTGCCAGTGGTTTTGCCGGCTTCGATGGTGATCACCGAGCCGTTGCTCAGGGTCACGGTCACCGGGGTGCCGGCCGGATTGGTCAGGGTCGCGGTGTAGACGATCGAACCGCCTTCAGCGACGGTGCCAGTGGCGCTCAACGTCAGGTTGGTGGTGTCGACAGTGTCGGTCACGGTGGTGCTGACCGGGGTTTTGTCCGCTACGAGGTTTTCGTAGTTGCCGCCGCTCACATCAGTGATCGAGTTGGTCAGCGGCGCATGTCCGGTCAGCGCATCGTTCGGCGCGGTGGTGGTCACGGTGCCGGTGGTCTTACCGACTTCGATGGTGATGTTCTGACCATTGGCCAGGGTCACCACGACTGGCGAACCGGTGACCGGCGCGCCCACGGTGGCGGTGTAGGTGACGGTGCCGCCTTCAGCCACCGAAGTATCGGCGCTCAGCTTCACGGTCGACGTATCGATGGTGTCAGTGACTTCGGTCACGGCCGGCACGGTGCTCGGCACCAGGTTTTCGAAATTGCCGCCGGTGGTGCCGGTGATGCTGACTTCAACTTTGCCGGCGTCTTTGTAGACGTCATCGGCAGGGGCCGGAACGGTCACGGTGCCAGTGGTTTTGCCGGCCTCGATGGTGATCACCGAGCCGTTGCTCAGGGTCACGGTCACCGGAGTACCGGCCGGGTTGGTAAGGGTCGCGGTGTAAACAATCGAACCACCTTCAGCGACGGAGCCAGTGGCGCTCAACGTCAGGTTGGTGGTGTCGACGGTATCGGTAACGGTGGTGCTGACCGGGGTTTTGTCCGCTACGAGGTTTTCGTAGTTGCCACCGGTCACGCCAGTGATCGAGTTGCTCAGCGGCGCCTGGCCGTTCAGCACGTCGTTCGGTGCGGTGGTGGTGACGGTGCCAGTGGTCTTGCCGACTTCGATGGTGATGGTCTGACCGTTGGCCAGGGTCACCAGCACCGGCGAACCGGTCACTGGGGCATCGACAGTCGCGGTGTAAGTGACGGTGCCACCCTCGGCGACCGAGGTGTCAGCGGACAGTTTGACGGTCGAAGTATCGATGGTGTCAGTGACTTCGGTGACGGCTGGAACGGTGCTTGGCACCAGATTTTCGAAGTCGCCGCCGGTTGCACCGTTGATGGTCACTTCGACTTTGCCGGCGTCTTTGTAGACGTCATCGGCTGGCGCTGGAACGGTCACGGTGCCGGTGGTTTTACCGGCCTCGATGGTGATCACTGCGCCGTTACTCAGAGTCACGGTGACTGGCGAGCCAGCCGCGTTGGTCAGGGTCGCGGTGTAAACGATCGAACCGCCTTCAGCCACGGTACCGCTGGCGCTCAGCGACAGGTTGGTGGTGTCGACGGTATCGGTAACGGTGGTGGAAACCGGGGTCTTGTCGGCAACGAGGTTCTCGTAGTTACCGCCACTGACGTTGCTGATGGCGTTGGTCAGTGGTGGGTTGTCGGTCAACGCATCGTTCGGCGCGGTGGTGGTCACGGTGCCGGTGGTCTTGCCCACTTCGATGGTGATGGTCTGGCCGTTGGTCAGGGTCACGACCACCGGCGAACCGGTCACGGGTGCACCGACGGTAGCGGTGTAAGTGACGGTGCCGCCTTCGGCCACCGAGGTATCGGCGGTCAGTTTGACGGTCGAGGTGTCGATGGTGTCGGTGACTTCGGTCACGGCCGGCACGGTGCTCGGCACCAGGTTTTCGAAATTGCCGCCGTTGGTACCGGTGATGCTGACTTCAACCTTGCCGGCGTCTTTGTAGACGTCATCGGCAGGGGCTGGAACGGTCACGGTGCCAGTGGTTTTGCCGGCTTCGATGGTGATGACGGAGCCGTTGCTCAACGTCACGGTCACCGGGGTGCCAGCCGGGTTGGTCAGGGTCGCGGTGTAAACGATTGAACCGCCTTCAGCCACGGTGCCGGTGGCGCTCAGCGACAGGTTGGTGGTGTCGATGGAGTCGGTGACGGTGGTGGTTGCTGGCGTCGTGTTCGGCACCAGGCTCTCGAAGTTGCCGCCGGTCGCACCGGTAATCGTGGTGCTGACGGTGCCGCCATTGTTGTAGACGTCGTTCGGCGCGGTCGGCACGTTGACGGTGCCGGTGGTCTGGCCGGCTTCGATGGTGATGGTCGAGCCATTGGACAGGGTGACGGTCACCGGCGTCTGCGCCGGGTTGGTCAGGGTGGCGGTGTAGGTGATCTGGCCACCTTCGACCACCGTGCCGGTAGCGGTCAGGGTCAGGTTGGTGGTGTCGATCGAATCGGTGATGGTGGTCACCGCCGGTGTCGGGTTCGGCACCAGGTTTTCGAAGTTGCCGCCGGTGGCTCCGGTGATGGTCGTGGTGACAGTGCTGCCATTGTTATAAACGTCATTGGCCGGGGTCGGCACGTTGACGGTGCCGGTGGTCTGGCCGGCTTCGATGGTGATGGTCGAGCCGTTGGACAGGGTGACGGTCACCGGCGTCTGCGCCGGGTTGGTCAGCGTCGCGGTGTAGGTGATCTGGCCGCCTTCGGTGACGCTGTTGCCAGCGGTCAGGGTGACGGTGGTGGTGTCGATGGTGTCGGTGACCTGGGTCGTCGCCGGGGTGGTCGGCGGAGTCACGGTGATGCCGTTGCCGCCGGTAGTGCCGGTGACGGTCACGTCGATCTGGGTCGGGTCGTTATAAACGGTGTCGTTCGGTGCCAGCGGCACGTTGACGGTGCCGGTGGTGGAGCCGGCCGGAATCACGATCACCGAGCCGTTGGACAGGGTGATGGTCAGGTCGGTGAGCGGCGCCTGAGTCAGGGTCGCGGTGTACACCAGCACGCCGCCGGCTTCGGTGATGGTCGGCGTGGCGCTGAGGCTCAGGGTCGACTCACGCAGGGCGTTGGTGGTGGTGTCGGTGGTCTGGCCGCCGGTGATGTTCTGCGCCGCTTGGGCGCCGGAGTTGATGCCCGCAGTCGGGAAGCCGATGGTCGGGTCGACGCGGCCCGCCGTGGCATCGAGCATCACGAAGCTATGGCCACCACCGGCAGCACCGCCAGTGCCTGCGGCGGTCGGGCCGGCAGCGGTGGCATCGAGCGCGGTAGTCGGGTCGGCACCGGCGGCGATGGCTTGCTGCAGCTCGGCTACAGAAGGCGCGGCCTGCGCGGTGGCTTCTGCCAGGTCAGTGCTGGAGTCGGGCGCGTTGGCGCTCCACTGGGTTTCGCGGCCCAGGTCCAGGGTGCGGCCATCCGCCAGTTCCAGCGACACGGCGCCAGACAGACCGGTGTCGATCTGGTCGCCGACGAACAGGCGATCGCCTTCAACGAGCACGCGGCGTACACCCTCAGGGGAGACCACGAATACCTGACCGACAATGCTTTTGACGATGGCAACAACACTGCTCATTGAAGACTCTCCGGGTGTTACGTTCAGTTGACTTCCATAGCCTGATGGCTCGGCGCCGATTCAGTCTGGACGTACTTTAAAAATTTGCGAATCAAGTTTGACGCGTCTTTTCGTCAATAATTTGGCTAGATTCTTTCGCTATTAACTTTATGCCAAACTATTGACCTTCTGGGTGCCATCCTAAACAATCGCCCCACTAATGTCACATTGATATTTCCGCGGCGACCTGTCCCTCAGCGTGTGATCCAGTTCCTATTTTGAACTTTCCGACATACGGTCATTCCGGTTGCCAATCATCCGACGCAGCAGCACGTTTAGCTGTGATTCAAGACAAGAAGTCCTGGGAAATCTTTACCATGCGTTTGCATCTGTTCAAGGCTCTACCGTTCGCCCTCGCCGCCTCTTTCGTCCAAGCACAAACCTTGCCTGAAGCGATGCAACAGGCACTGGATGTCCATCCGGAAATCCAGGCAGGGGTCAACAGTCGTTTGGCCGCGGATTATCAGTTAAAGGCTGCCAAAGGTGGATACCTGCCCAAGGTCGACCTGCTGGGCGGTTATGGCCGTGAAGGCACCGACAGCGTGACCACCCGCGCCAATGGCGGGAGCAATCACTACGAAACCCTGACCCGTGGCGAGTCAAGTTTACGTCTCTCGCAAATGGTTTTTGACGGTTTTGCGACCTCCAGCGAAGTCGGGCGTCAACAAGCCACCGTCAACTCCCGCGCCTACTCGTTGCTGGGGACTTCCGAGCGCACCGCGCTGACCGTGGCCCAGGTCTATCTGGATGTGCTGACCCGCCGCGAATTCGTGCGCCTGGCCGAGGAAAACCTCAAGAGCCACCAACGCATCTACGACCAGATCCAGCTGCGCACCCAACGCGGCGTCGGCAGCGGCGCCGACCTCGACCAGGCCGAAGCGCGCATGGCCCAGGCCCGTAACAACCTGATCACCGAACAAACCAACCTCGCCGACTCCGAGACCAACTTCCTCAGCGCCGTCGGCCAGATGCCTGACCAGCTGGAGCGCCCGGCGCCGTTCATGGCGATGATGCCGGCCAACCTCAATGAAGCCCGTACGCAGATGCTGGAAAACAGCCCGATCCTGCGTTCGGCCGAGTCCGACATTGCTGCGGCCGAGAAACAGTACGAAACCGCCAAGTCGACCTTCTACCCGCGTTTCGACGCCGAACTGGGCCGCACCGCCGACAACGACCTGGACGGCCAGAACGGTCACAACAACGAGTGGCAGGCCATGCTGCGCATGCGCTTCAACCTGTACTCGGGTGGCAGCAACAAAGCGGATCTGGAGTCCAAGTCGTACCTGTCGAACCAGGCGCTGGACATCCGCAACAACGCCCTGCGCCAGTTGAACGAAGAACTGGGTCTGGCCTGGAACGCCCTGAACAACGCCAACGCTCAGGTGCCGATCGCTCAGCAATATGTTGATCACAGCACCGCCGTGCGCACCGCCTACCAGCGTCAGTTCAGCCTCGGCGAGCGGACCCTGCTGGATTTGCTCGACAGTGAAAACGAGTTGTTCACCGCTTCGCGCCGTTTGGCCGAAATCAAGAACATTCAGTTATTTACTCAGTATCGAATCAAGGCGACCATGGGCGAGTTGCTCAAGAGCCAGGGAGTGGTCGCGCCATTGGCATCCGTCGTGCAGAACGATGTGAAGCCGAAGGTTCAACTGCCCGGTATGAATTGAGCAGAACCTTCATTGTTCAATTGTTAGCCAAGAGTGCCGAGCGTGGAATCAGAAGTCAGTCGAGTTCAACTCATTCATGATCCGCGCGCGATGCACGACGATCCGTTACTGGATGGTCTGCTTGCTCTGTGCATGCTGCATCAGAAACCCGCCAGTGCGGCGATGCTGACCACCGGTCTGCCGCTGCCCAAGCAGCGCCTGAGTGTCGAGTTGCTGCCCCGCGCAGCGGCTCGCGCCGGCCTGCAGGGTCGGGTGCTGCAACGCAAGCTGGAAGAAATTCCGGCGATTGCCATGCCGGCGCTGTTGCTGCTCAAGGAAGGCCGCAGCGCCGTCCTGCTCGGCTGGCAAGGCGAGAACGAAGCCCGGGTGCTGCTCAGCGAAAGCGACGGCGGCGAATCGGTGGTCAGCCGCGAACTGCTGGCCGACGACTACACCGGCAAAGTGTTCTTCGCCCAGCCGCAGCACAAATTCGACGTCAACCACGGTACGCTGATCCCGCGCGCGCGCTCATGGTTTCGCGACACCCTCAAGCGTTCGCGCTGGCTGTATGCCGATGCGATCGCCGCCAGTTTCCTGATCAACATCATCGCCATGGCCGCGCCGCTGTTCGTGATGAACGTCTACGACCGTGTGGTGCCGAACCAGGCCGAAGCGACCCTGTGGGTGCTCGCACTGGGCATCACCGGCGCCTACCTGTTCGACCTGATCCTCAAAAGCCTGCGCAGTCTGTGCCTGGATCTGGCCGGGAAGAAAACCGACCTGATCATCTCGGCGACGCTGTTCGAGCGCATCGTCGGCATGGCCATGAAATACCGCCCGGCGCGGGTCGGCAGCTTTGCGCAGAACATTCATGAGTTCCAGAGCCTGCGCGACTTCCTTGCCTCGCTGACCCTGACCAGCCTGATCGACCTGCCGTTCACCATTCTGATCTTCATTGTCATCGCCATTCTCGGCGGGCATCTGGTGTGGATTCCGGTGCTGGCGTTCCCGATTGCGCTGTTGATCGGCTATGCGTTGCAGAAGCCGCTGGTCGCGACCATGGAGCGCACCATGGCCCTGGGCGCCGAGCGGCAGTCGAGCCTGATCGAAACCCTCGCCGGCCTCGACGCGGTCAAGGTCAACAACGCCGAAAGCGAACGCCAATACCAGTGGGAGCAGACCATCGGCACCCTCAGCCGCCTCGAGCTGCGAGTGAAGATGCTTTCCGGTCTGGCGATGAACATCACCCTGCTGATCCAGCAACTGGCCGGGGTGATCATGATCGTCTTCGGCGTGTACCAGATCATCGCCGGCAACCTGAGCATGGGCGGCCTGATTGCCTGCTACATGCTCAGTGGCCGCGCACTCAGCCCGCTGGCCTCGCTGTCCGGTCTGTTGACCCGCTACCAGCAGGCACGAGTGACCATGACCTCGGTCGACCAGATGATGGAGCTGCCGCAGGAGCGCAATTTCGAAGAGCGTCCGCTCAGCCGCAAGGTGCTGCAGGGGGCGATCGAATGCCGTCAGCTGAACTTCACCTACCCGGAACAACAGAATCCGGCGCTGAAGAACATCAACCTGGTGATCCGTCCCGGCGAGAAGATCGGCATCATCGGTCGCAGCGGTTCGGGCAAGAGTTCGCTGGCGAAACTGCTGGTGGGCCTGTATCAGCCGGACGACGGCGCGTTGCTGGTGGACGGTGTGGATATCCGCCAGATCGACGTCAGCGAGCTGCGCTACAACATCGGCTACGTGCCGCAGGACATCCAGCTGCTGGCCGGCACCCTGCGTGACAACCTGGTCTCCGGCGCGCGTTATGTCGAAGACGAACTGGTGCTGCAGGCGGCCGAACTGGCCGGCGTCCACGAATTCGCCCGCCTGCACCCGCAAGGCTACGAGCTGCAAGTCGGCGAGCGCGGGCAGAACCTGTCCGGCGGCCAACGGCAGAACGTCGCGCTGGCACGGGCGCTGCTGCTCAATCCGCCGATCCTGCTGCTCGACGAACCGACCAGTGCCATGGACAACACCGGCGAAGAACGCCTCAAACAACGTCTGGCCGCCGTCGTTGAAAACAAGACCGTGGTGCTGGTGACGCACCGGGCCTCGCTGCTGTCGCTGGTCGACCGGCTGCTGGTGGTCGACCGTGGACAGATTCTCGCCGATGGCCCGAAAGCCGCCGTGATGGAAGCGTTGAAGAAGGGGCAGATCAGTGTTGCTTAAGTCGGGTGTCAAAGAGTCGATCCGTCGCTACTTCAAGGGTTCTGCCTCGTTGCAGGGCCAGCCGCTGCCGGAGGTCAACAAGGCGCTGATCGAGGACGCCCCGCGCGTCGTGCGCCTGACCATCTGGGCGATCATCGGCTTCTTCGTGTTCCTGATGCTGTGGGCGCATTTCGCCGTGATCGACGAAGTGACCAAGGGCGACGGCAAGGCGATTCCGTCGTCGAAGATCCAGAAAATCCAGAACCTCGAGGGCGGGATCGTCTCCGAACTGTTCGTCAAGGAAGGCCAGATCGTCGAGGCTGGCGCACCGCTGATTCGCCTGGACGACACGCGATTTGCTTCCAACGTCGGCGAAACCGAGGCTGATCGGCTGTCGATGCTGCTGCGCGTCGAGCGTCTGAGCGCCGAGGTCGATGACCGCCCGCTGAATTTCCCTGAAGACGTGCTCAAAGCCGTGCCGGGCCAGGCGAAAAGCGAAGAGTCGCTGTACATCAGCCGCCGCCAGCAGTTGCACGACGAGATCGGTGGTTTGCAGGAGCAATTGATCCAGCGTCAGCAAGAGCTGCGCGAGTTCAGCTCCAAGCAGGCGCAGTATCGCCAGCAACTGGGCCTGCAACGCCAGGAAATCAACATGTCCGAGCCGCTGGTAGCCCAGGGCGCGGTATCACCGGTGGAAGTGCTGCGGCTCAAGCGTGCCGAAGTCGAAACCCGTGGTCAGCTCGATGCCACCACTCTGGCGATTCCGCGCGCGGAATCGGCCATCAAGGAAGTACAACGCAAGATCGACGAGACTCGCGGCAAATTTCGCAGCGATGCGCTCACGCAGCTCAATGAAGCGCGCACTGACCTGAACAAGGCCCAGGCCACCGGCAAGGCACTGGAAGACCGGGTCAGCCGGACACTGGTTACCTCGCCCGTGCGGGGCATCGTCAACAAGTTGCTGGTCAATACCATTGGCGGTGTGATCCAGCCCGGCAGCGACATGGTGGAAATCGTGCCACTGGACGACACCCTGCTGGTCGAAGCCAAGATCCGACCGCAGGACATCGCCTTCCTCCACCCGGGGCAGGAAGCGATCGTCAAATTCACCGCGTATGACTACACCATTTATGGTGGACTGAAAGCCAAGCTCGAGCAGATCGGTGCCGACACCATCACCGACGAAGACAAAAAAACCACCTACTACATCATCAAGGTGCGCACCGAGCGCAGCCACTTGGGCACCGATGAGAAGCCATTGCTGATCATCCCGGGGATGGTCGCATCGGTGGACATCATCACCGGCAAGAAATCGGTATTGAGCTATCTGCTCAAGCCGATCATTCGTGCACGGGCCGAGGCGTTGCACGAGCGTTAATGCTCTAGCGGTCTTTATGGCCTCATCGCTGGCAAGCCAGCTCCCACAGAGTTTTCGGTTGGAACACGATTGTGTGCTCGACATCGGAAACTGTGGGAACTGGCTTGCCAGCGATGCCGTCATTGAAATTGCCACATTACGCCTGGAAGTGACAAAAACCGTCACTCACCATCCCGTACATTCCTCACCAACCGCCATATCGTTATTCATTAACGGTATTTAATTTCCAGTTCTTATAGCTTTAAAGTCAATCCCCTGCGTACCTGCCGACCAATCGGCGCGCCGCACGACCTGAACCGACACGCAATCCAGCGTGAGTGTCTGATCGACGTGCGCGCCCGTGAGCGCGCCGTGCGTGGGAGATTGAAAGATGTCCGCAGCTACTGCCACCCCAAGCGCCGCGACTGCCGCGCCGCAAACCTTCGAAATTCGTCCGTTCAGTGGTGCCGTCGGTGCCGAAATCATCGGCCTGGACTTGACCCGCCCGGTCAACGACCAGGACTTCGCCCGCATCCATCGCGCGCATCTGGATCACCACGTTGTGGTGTTCCGCGACCAGCGCATCACCCCGCAACAGCAGATCGACTTCAGCCGCCGTTTCGGCGTGTTGCAGATCCACGTGCTCAAGCAATTCCTGCTGGCCAATCACCCGGAAATCCTCATCGTTTCCAATATCGTCGAAAACGGCCAGAACATCGGCCTCGGCGATGCCGGCAAGTTCTGGCACTCCGACCTCTCCTACAAAGAGCTGCCGAGTCTCGGCTCGATGCTGCATGCCCAGGAGTTGCCGTCCGAGGGTGGCGACACGTTGTTTGCCGACATGCACAAAGCCTGGGAAAACCTGCCCGAAGCGCTGCGTAAAGCCGTAGAAGGGCGCTCTGCTGCGCATTCCTATACCGCGCGTTACAGCGAGACCAAATTCGAAGGCAACTGGCGTCCGACGCTGACCCCGGAGCAACTGGCGCAGGTCGCCGAAGTGGTGCACCCGATCGTCCGTACCCACCCGGAAAACGGCCGCAAGGCGTTGTTCGTCAGCGAAGGCTTCACCACACGCATCGTCGGTTTGCCCGAGGACGAGAGCAAACAACTGCTCGCCGAGCTCTACGCCCACAGCGTGCTGCCGCAAAACATTTACCGCCACCAGTGGCAGCCCCACGACATGGTGTTCTGGGACAACCGTTCGCTGATCCACCTCGCCGCCGGCTGCCCTGCGCACCTGCGCCGCAAGCTGTATCGCACCACCATCCAGGGCGACGCGCCTTTCTGATTTGCCGGAGATTCGATCATGTCCAAACGTCTTCCATTTGCACCGCTGGCCGCCGCCATCGGTCTGGGTTTCAGCCTGATTGCCGGCAGCCTCGTGGCGCCGACCGTGGCCCACGCCGAAGGTGAAATCCGCATCGCCGAACAGTTCGGCATTGTCTATTTATTGCTCAACGTGGTGCGGGATCAGGGCCTGATCGAAAAGTACGGCAAGCAAGAGGGCATCGACATCAAGGTTGACTGGACGCAGCTCTCGGGCGGCGCGGCGGTCAACGATGCGCTGTTGTCCGGTTCCATCGACATTGCCGGTGCCGGCGTCGGGCCGCTGTTGACCATCTGGGATCGCACCCACGGCAAACAGAACGTCAAGGCCGTGGCCTCGCTGGGCAACTTTCCTTACTACCTGGTGAGCAACAATCCCAAAGTCAAAACCATTGCCGACTTCACCGAGAAGGACCGCATTGCGGTGCCGGCGGTGGGTGTTTCGGTGCAGTCGCGCTTCCTGCAATACGCGGCGGCCAAGCAGTGGGGGGACAAGGAATTCAATCGCCTCGACAAATACACCATCGCCGTCCCGCACCCGGACGCCACCGCTGCGTTGATCGCCGGCGGCACCGAGCTGACCGGGCACTTCTCCAACCCGCCGTTCCAGGATCAGGCGCTGCAGAATCCGAACGTGCACGTGGTGCTCAACTCCTACGACATCCTCGGCCCGAACTCGCCGACGGTGCTGTTCGCCACCGAGAAATTCCGCAACGACAATCCGAAGACCTACAAGGCCTTCGTCGAAGCGCTGACCGAAGCAGCGCAATTCGCCCAGAACGATAAAGGCGCGGCGGCAGACACTTACATCCGCGTGACCAAGGCCAAGATCGATCGCGCCGAGTTGCTGAAAATCATCGACAACCCGCAGTTCGAATTCAGCGTCACGCCGAAAAATACGTATCCACTGGCTGAATTCCTCTACCGCGTCGGTGCGATCAAGAACAAACCGCAATCGTGGAAGGACTACTTCTTCCAGGACGCCAAACCGCTGCAAGGGAGCTGATCGAGATGAACGCCCCCTTGCAAGGCCACGCGGCCAGCAACCCGATCGCCAGTACGCAAGCGCTGCTGGCGGTGGACAACGTCAGCCTTGAATACCGCACCCCGCAACGGGTGGTGCGAGCCACCCATCAGGTCAGTTTCGAGATCGATCCGGCGGACCGCTTTGTGCTGCTCGGCCCGTCCGGCTGTGGCAAGTCCACTTTGTTGAAAGCGGCCGCCGGTTTCATCGCGCCGAGTGAAGGCGAGATCCGCCTGCAAGGTCAGCGGGTCGAGGGGCCGGGTCCGGACCGGATCGTGGTGTTCCAGGAATTCGATCAACTGCCACCTTGGAAAACCGTCAAACAGAACGTGATGTTTCCGCTGCTGGCCTCGCGCACCTTGAACAAAAAAGACGCCGAGGAACGCGCGCTGCACTATCTGCAAAAGGTCGGCCTGGCGGCGTTCGCCGACGCTTATCCACACACCTTGTCCGGCGGCATGAAGGCGCGGGTGGCGATTGCCCGGGCGCTGGCGATGCAGCCGAAAATCCTTCTGATGGACGAGCCGTTTGCCGCACTGGATGCGCTGACCCGGCGCAAGATGCAGGAAGAATTGCTGCTGCTCTGGGAAGAAGTGCGCTTCACCTTGCTGTTCGTCACGCACTCGATCGAAGAGGCGCTGGTGGTCGGCAATCGCATCCTGCTGCTGTCGCCCCACCCGGGGCGGGTGCGCGCTGAAGTGCACAGCCATCAATACGATCTGCAAAGCCTCGGTGGCGTGGCGTTTCAGGAATCGGCGCGGCGCATTCATCGTTTGCTGTTCGATGAAGGCCAGTCGCCGGAAACCGAGCGCGACCACCACTTCAACGACATTCGCATCGCTTATTGAGCGCTGGAGGATTGCCCGATGAGCCAACCATCGTCTGTACGACAAGAATTCGAAACCGTCCTTGAACCGCTGACCAGCGTGCCCCTCGAGCGCGAATTGCCGCTGGGCCAACGCCTGTGGCAACAGGGCTGGCTGCGCAAAAGCCTGATCCTGATCCTGCTGGCGATCCTCTGGGAAGTGATCGCAAGGGTGCAGAACAACGACTTGCTGCTGCCGAGTTTCCTGCAGACCGGTCACGCGTTGTACGGCGGCCTGCTCAGCGGCGAGTTGCTGGGCAAGGTGTGGATCTCTTTGGTGGTGCTGATCAAGGGCTACCTGATCGGCATCGTGCTGGCGTTTGCCCTGACCACGCTGGCGGTATCGACCCAGTTTGGCCGCGATCTACTGAGTACGTTGACCTCGATGTTCAACCCGCTGCCGGCGATTGCCTTGCTGCCATTGGCCTTGCTCTGGTTCGGGTTGGGGCAGAACAGTCTGATTTTCGTGCTGGTGCATTCGGTGCTGTGGGCGCTGGCGCTGAATACCTACGCCGGTTTCCTCGGCGTCTCGGAAACCCTGCGCATGGCCGGGCGCAACTATGGATTGAAGGGCATGCGGTTCGTGCTGTTCATCCTGATCCCGGCGGCGCTGCCGTCGATTCTTGCCGGGCTGAAAATCGGCTGGGCGTTTGCCTGGCGCACGCTGATCGCCGCTGAACTGGTGTTTGGCGCGACCAGTGGCAAGGGTGGCCTGGGCTGGTACATCTTCCAGAATCGTAATGAGCTGTACACCGACAAGGTCTTTGCCGGGTTGGCGGTGGTGATCCTGATTGGCTTGCTGGTGGAGAACCTGGTGTTTGATACGTTGGAGCGGGTGACGGTGAAGCGTTGGGGCATGCAGCGCTGATTTGTCGCGCGCCGACCATCCTCTTCGCGAGCAGGCTCGCTCCCACATTTGAAATGCATTCCCATGTGGGAGCGAGCCTGCTCGCGAAAGCGTCGTTCCGGCCACCGCCTCATTAGCTGAATGTTTGCTAGCATTGCGTGCAGATCAATCCTGATCAATCACGAGTGCTCTGCATGCAACTTCCGGACATGAACCTGCTGGTTGCCCTCGACGCCTTGCTCGACGAGGGCAGTGTGGTAGGCGCTGCACGGCGGATGAACCTCAGCCCCGCCGCCATGAGCCGCACCCTGACACGCATCCGCGAAGCCATCGGCGATCCGATCCTGGTGCGTGCCGGTCGCGGCCTGGTGCCAACCCCCAAAGCGCTGGCGTTGCGCGAGCAGGTGCGCGATGTGGTCGAGCAGGCGGCGCTGTTGTTCCGCTCCGCTGACACGGTGGAACTCGGTACCCTGCGCCGACGTTTCAGCATCCGCGCCAACGATTTTTTCATCGGCGTCTACGGCGGCAAGCTGTTCGACACCCTCGACCAGGTGGCGCCGCACTGCGAGTTGCGCTTCGTCCCGGAAGGCGATGGCGACGATGAGGCGCTGCGCGAAGGGCGCATCGACCTGAGCGTCAGCAACACTCGCCCGGTGACCCCGGAAGTCAAAGTGCAAAACCTGTTTTCCACGCATTTTGTCGGTCTGGTGCGCGAGGATCATCCGTTGCTCGACGGCGAAATCACTGCAGAGCGTTATGCCGGTTTTTCCCATATCAGCATGTCGCGCCGTGGTATTGCTCGTGGCCCCATCGATACTGCGCTGAATGCTCTGGGCCTGGAGCGGCGGGTGGCGGTGATCGCGCCAAGCTTCCATGCGGCGATGTTTGCCTTGCCCGATTCCGACCTGATCCTGCCGGTGCCCAAGGAAGCGCTGCTCAGCGTGCGCCGACTGGGCCTCAAGCTGCGCTCGTTTGACCTGCCAATTCCGTTGCCGACGCTGATGCTGACCCAGGCCTGGCACCCGCGCTTCGACAAGGACCCGGCGCACCGCTGGCTGCGCGAAACGCTCAAGGCCTGTTGCGATGAAACCTGGTTGGCCGCCCAACCCTGAAAGTCAAAAGATCGCAGCCTTCGGCAGCTCCTGCAGGGAATGCATTTATCTGTTGGAGCTGCCGAAGGCTGCGATCTTTTGCTTTTAACAATTGTGTCTGACGCACTTATAAGCTGCCAATAAGTCAATTTTCGTCAGCAGTAAGCCCGACTAAGATGCTCCGGTATTTTTCCACCGGAGTGTGTATTCATGACATCCCTGACGGTCCCGGCGCCCATCGCTGCGGCCAGTCCGGCGACTGCGGCCACGCCACCGGTGTTCGGGGCGCGGATCATCACGGGCCTGGTCGGTGTACTGCTGGCGGTGCTGGTTTCCGGTCTCAACGAGATGGTGACCAAAGTCGCGCTCGCCGACATCCGTGGCGCGCTGAACATCGGTTACGACGAAGGCACCTGGCTGGTTGCCTGTTACGCCGCGACCTCGGTGGCGGCGATGGCGTTCGCGCCGTGGTGCTCGGTGACGTTCTCGCTGCGCCGTTTCACCCTCTGCGCGATCAGCCTGTTCACGCTGCTCGGCGTGCTGTGCCCGTTCGCCCCGAACTACGAAAGCCTGTTGCTGATGCGCACCCTCCAAGGGCTGGCCGGCGGCGCGTTGCCGCCGATGCTGATGACCGTGGCCCTGCGTTTCCTGCCGGCCAATTTCAAGCTCTATGGCCTGGCCGGTTACGCGCTGACGGCCACTTTCGGCCCGGGCCTTGGCACGCCGCTGGCCGGTTTGTGGAGCGAATACGTCGGCTGGCAATGGACGTTCTGGCAAATCATCGTGCCGTGCCTGATTGCGATGGCAATGGTCGCCTGGGGCATTCCGCAGGATCCGCTGCGCCTGGAACGTCTCAAGACCTTCAACTGGAAGGGCCTGCTGCTGGGCTTTCCGGCGATCTGCATGCTGGTGATCGGCTTGCTGCAGGGCAATCGGCTGGACTGGTTCGAGTCGGACCTGATCTGCGGCTTGCTCGGCGCCGGTTCGCTGTTGCTGGTGGCGTTTCTGATCAACGAGTGGTCGCAGCCGATACCGTTTTTCAAGCTGCAGATGCTCGGCATCCGCAACCTGTCGTTCGCGCTGCTGAGCCTCGCCGGGGTGCTGGTGGTGTTGCAGGCGGTGGTGCTGATTCCGTCGAGCTATCTGGCGCAGGTGCAGGGCTATCGCCCGGTGCAGACCGCGCCGATCATGCTGATCGCCGCATTGCCGCAGCTGATTGCGCTGCCGCTGGTGGCGGCGCTGTGCAACCTGCGCTGGGTCGATTGCCGCTGGGTGCTTGGCATCGGTTTGAGCATGTTGACGCTGTCCTGTCTGGGCGGCTCGCTGCTGACATCGGAATGGATTCGCGACAATTTCTACGTCCTGCAATGGTTGCAGATCTTCGGTCAGCCGATGTCGGTGCTGCCGCTGTTGATGTTGTCCACTGGCAGCATCCAGCCGCAGGACGGGCCGTTCGCCTCCGCCTGGTTCAACACGGTGAAAGGCTTGGCGGCCGTGGTCGCCACCGGGGTGATCGAAGCGCTGACCACCGCACGTCTGCATTTCCACTCGACCATGTTGATCGACAACCTCGGCAATTCACCGTTGGCTGATCGCAGCGATCCGGGCCTCGCCCATCGCCTGCACGAACAGGCCGTGGTGCTGACCTCCTCGGATCTCTATGTGTGCATGGCCGGCGTCGCGGTGACGCTGATCCTGCTGATTTTCTGGCTGCCGACGCGGATCTTTCCGCCCCGTGCTCCGACCTGATCGCTGTACTGAAACAGAAGGTTTTTATGACGACTCAAACAAAGCAGAAACTCGCGGTGGCCGTGGCCGCCGCATTGGCGGTCGGCGTGCTGGTGTACCTGGCGATGCCCGGCCTGTTCGGTAAACGCACTCAGCAAAACACCAATGATGCGTTCGTCTCGGCCGACTACACCCTGGTGGTGCCGCGCGTGGCCGGGTTCATCAAGCAAGTGCTGGTGGAAGACAACCAGCAGGTCAAGGCCGGACAATTGCTGGCGCTGATCGATGACCGCGATCTGCGCGCCGCCGCGCAAGCCGCTGACGCGCAAACCCTGGTCGCCCGCGCGCAGTTGCAGAACGCCAAGGCGACACTGGAGCGGCAGACGTCGGTGATCGCTCAGGCCCAGGCCTCGGTAGTCTCGGCCAAGGCGGAAATGGCTTTCGCCCAGCAGGAACTCAATCGCTACAACCATTTGGCGGGTGTCGGCGCCGGCACGGTGCAGAACGCGCAGCAGGCGCGTACCCGCATCGATCAGGCGAGCGCACGGCTGGATACGGCCGGCGCGAAACTGGCGGCCGAGCGCAAGCAGGTGGACATTCTCACGGCGCAGCGCGATGCCGCCGAAGGCAGTTTGAAACACGCCCAGGCGGCGCTGGAAATCGCCAGTTTCGAACTGTCCTATACGCGCATCACGGCGCCGCAGGACGGCATGGTCGGCGAGCGTGCAGTGCGCGTCGGCGCCTATGTCACACCGGGCAGCAAGTTGCTGGCGGTGGTGCCGTTGCGCCAGGCGTATGTAATCGCCAATTTTCAGGAAACCCAGCTGACCAACGTGCAGCCGGGCCAGGCCGTCGAAGTGCGGGTCGACAGCCTCGGCGGCGAAGCCTTGAGCGGTCGCGTCGAAAGTATCGCGCCGGCGACCGGGGTGACCTTCGCCGCCGTGAAACCGGACAACGCCACCGGTAACTTCACCAAGGTCGTGCAGCGGATTCCGGTGAAGATCCTGCTTGAACCGGGCCAGCCTTTGGCCGAGCGGCTGCGGGTGGGCATGTCGGTGGAGGCGAGCATTGATACCCGGCGCTCGGCGCCGGCGGTGCGTGAGGTGACGCAGCGATGATTCCGCGTAAAAACCTGTGGCGAGGGCGCTGGCTGCCGCTGGGTTGCGCAGCGACCCTGAAAATCGCGAGCGCCACGCACTCGAGCGGGAGCAAGCTCCCTGGCCACAAAAGTCTGTTTCATGCACTTGTTGTGGTGAGCTTGTTTGGCCTCAGCGCCTGCACCGTCGGCCCGGACTTCCACAAGCCCGAAGCCACGCAAATCGCCGAATGGGCCAAACCCGCCAAGTCCGCCCCCAGCCAAGTGGTCAGTGAACCCCTGAACGAACGCTGGTGGGACGTGTTCCACGATGCGCAGCTCTCGGCCCTCACCCAGCGGGCGATGAGGAGCAACCTTGACCTGCAACGGGCCAGCAGCCGCTTGGAACAAAGTCGCGCGGCACGCCAGGTGATCACCGCAGATCGCTATCCAAACACCGCCGCCACCGGCAGCTACGCCCGCCAACGCAACAGCGGCAAAGGCTTGAGCGACCCGTCCGGGCACAACGGCGATTCCGCCTTCAACCTGTGGGACGCCGGTTTCTCGGCCTCGTGGGAACTGGATTTCTGGGGCCGTGTGCGCCGGGAAACCGAAGCCGCCGACGCCAACCTCGAAGTCGCGGAAAACGATCGTCGCGGCGTGTTGCTGGCGGTCCTGGCCGACACCGCGCAGAACTACATTCAACTGCGCGGCGTGCAGAACACGCGGGCGGTCACCGAGCAGAACCTCGATGTCGCCCGCCACAGCCTCAAGCTGTCGCAGTTGCGCCTCAACGATGGTGTGGCGACCGATCTGGACGTCGCCGAGGCCGCCGCGCAAGTCGCGGCCATTGAATCGCGTCTGCCAGCGCTCGAACAACGTCAGTCGCAACTGATCAACGCGATCAGCCTGCTGATGGGCGAACCGCCGCAAGCCTTGGCCAACGAGTTATCCACAGACGCCGCGGTACCGCAGTCGCCGCTGCAAGTCGCCATCGGCCTGCCGTCGCAACTGGCTGAACGCCGTCCGGATATCCGTCAGGCCGAGGCGCACTTGCATGCCGCCACCGCCAACATCGGCGTGGCCAAGGGCGATTTCTATCCGCGCATCACCCTGTCCGGCAACCTCGGATCGCAGGCGCTGCAACTCAGCGATTTCGGCTCCTGGGGCTCACGCGCGTTCGGTATCGGCCCGCAATTCAGCCTGCCGTTGTTCGACGGCGGACGCCTGCGTGGCATGTTGCAACTGCGCGAAGCCCAGCAACAGGAAGCGGCCATCGCCTACCAGCAAACCGTGCTGCGCGCCTGGCATGAAATCGACGACCAACTGACGGCCTACAACGCCAGCCAGCGCCGCCGTGACAGCCTCGCCGAAGCCGTACGCCAGAACCAGATCGCCCTGCGCACCGCGCAACAGCAATACGTCGAAGGCGTGGTCGATTTCGTCAACGTCCTCACCGTCCAGAGCGCGTTGCTGGCGACGCAGGAGCAGTGGGTAGAGAGTTCGACCGGGGTGTCGCTGGCGATGGTCGGGTTGTACAAGGCATTGGGTGGGGGATGGGAGTCGGTGTATCCGGCGGGGGAGATGGCGCAACGCTGAGATTGCACGAGCGGGAGCAGATCAGCGAATTCGATTTGCTGCAGCAGCGGCTATTCAGTCAATGGGAAGTTTCACAGGTTGAAATAGGCAATACCTGTTCAACCTGCGAAGTGTTCGATTTTGATTTGTCCGTCAGTAAAGGTCGCGATGATTTCAAGTTCTGTGGGAGCGAGCCTGCTCGCGAAGGCGTCCTGTCAGCCAACAACGACGCTGGATGAACCAGCGCGTTCGCGAGCAGGCTCGCTCCCACAGGTGTGATGTGCAGTCAGCTGAAGGCGAGGGTGTGCTAGATGATCGAGTCGATATCGAGCGTGTGCGGCGCGCCGATCGGGTGCCCGTAAAGTGAGGTCATCAGCGCATCGTTGCTGGCGTTGTCCGGTGCCTGCGCCAGTTGTTCTTCCTTGAGGTTTTCCGGGTGCGCGTGCCAGCGTTGCACGCTTTCGGCGAGCAGCTCCGGCTGTTCGGCGAGCAGGCCATAGACGTCCGTTGCCCTGACCCGTTTATGCCGCAGCACACTGAGGCGCGCATGGGTGATCTCGATGCGGCTGACTTCGTGGCTGATCGCCTCGATCGTGCGCTCCTGGGTGCGCACGTAGGCCTCTGGCCGGGCCAGAAGATCCTGGCGGGCGGCGCGCAATTGTCGGGTGATGCGCACCAGCGCTTGCTCCACCCATTCAAACTCGCGGTCAGTGACCCGCGTGTGATTCGCCTCATGGGCCTGTTGCCAGCGGCGCAAGGCTGCCCAGCACGCCGGGACATAGCCGCCGACCATCGAGTGATGCCCGGCATTGAAGAGCTGCCGCAACAATCCCGGACGATCCGGCAGGCCGTTTTTCTGCTGTAGTGCGACGGTGCACGCCGCGTGCTGGGCGATGGTGTCGCAGCCCGGCTCCCACAGAATCGAAGACGACTGCTGACGCCCGAAATCCACCGGCATGGCGTGATGCAGGGTGCCATGGTGATCGTAGGCTTCCCCCGTCCAGTTGGTAATCCCCGCGACGAACACCGACAGCCCGACCGGCACATTGGTAAACATCAACGCCGCGCCAGGCCCGTAAACCCCGGCCTTGGTGTTCATCCAGCTGCCCGGCACGCTGGGCACCGGGTCGTTGTGGTTGACCATGCGGTAATGCACCAGTGGGGCGGCGGCTTTGGTGAAGACGGTGTCGCCGGCGCGGGGGGCGCCGTAGGTGTAGAGCTGGATGTTGTAAGTGAAATTTGATCGGCGGCGCAGCATTTCCGCGAGCAGCAGGGTGATTGCGCCGCCGAGGCTGTGGCCGCAGATCAGTAGTTTTTGGCCGGCGTAGAATCTGTCCAAATAGTCAGTAGCGAAAGCGGCTGCTTTTTTGGCTGCTTCATAAAAGCCGCGATGGACGTTGCCATCACCTTCTTCAAAGGGCACTTGGAAAGCATCGGCATCGCGCAAACCATCAGGAATGATCTCGAAGGTTCCGCGTACTGCGATCAGGATCAGCTCATCAGTGTGAGTGATGAATGCCTGGGTGTCGGTCGCTTCTTTCCCGAGGTGCCTGTCGTCGAGAAAGTGGACCTTCTCGGGGTGCTCCTGATCCTCCCCAAGGGCCGGATCATTGACCTCATACAGCGTCGGGTCGAACGGCACGATTTCCAGCCTTCTGGAATACGCCACGTCTTCATACAAGGGGTAATAGGCTTTGCTTTGCGCGGCGTCGACGCGCCACAACTCGTCGGATTTGGCCAAGGCATCGGCGAACCAGTTGCCCACGCTGGGTTGTTCGGGGAAGGTCACCCAGGGTTCCTTGATCGGCGCGGTAGCGGGTTTCTGGCCAAAAGGGCAGTAACTCAGGGTGGCCATCAACGCCAGTTGGTAGAGGTTGAGTGCGCAGAACTCCGGCGCCGTCGACAGCATCGGGCGCAAGGCTCGCAACGCACGCACTTCCAGCACCGTGTGTTTGCGCGACGCCAGGGCGACGCCGACTTCTGCGTGCTTGCCCATGATCGCTGACAGGCCGCTGTTGGCGGGGTAGTGGCGGTAGACCTCGGGTGGCAGATGAGCGACATGCCGGACCAGATGGCGCACCTCCACCTGGATGTATTCGTCGCCGTCCGGTACGGGTTGTTCGCGGTTACGGGTGGCGTCCGGATTGCGGTAACGGGTTTGTTCGGCGCGAACCTGGAGTTCGGTGATTTTCAGGGGGTAGTGGGTTCTAGCCTGCAAATAGTTATAGAACTTGTCTTGACCTTCGTAAGCTTGATCGAAACATAAGGCAATCGGCCCGGCACAATAGCTGTCGACTTTGCCGATCCCGTTGATATCCAGATACCCATTGAATGTTTGTCCCTCTGAGTCGACCGCAACATAGGCCAATCCCCCATAAGCTTCCCCCGAGCCAAACTCATCGACCAGTTGAAAACTGCTCCAGTTACCTTGTGCGGGGCAACTCAGCAGGCGGCTGTTGAGCGGTGATTGCAGGTCCTTTTCAATTGACGTCATGTGGAACACTCCTTATTCCGTGCAGCCGGGATAGATGGTGCAGATACGGCCATCGACCATCTGGAAGGTGCTGAAATCGGTGTGGTTGCCGAAGCAGAAGGCGTACTGGTCTTCGAAGTTGTCGCCCATGCAGCGCTTCCAGCCGTTAGGAACTTTGATCCAGGTCTTGCCGATGGCAGGCCTTTCTTCCGCCGCCAAATCGATTTTCATCCGCACGGTTTTTCCCGGCAGTTGGTCGAGGGTGTAGGCGGCAAACGGGCGACCACGTGCGAGCGCGCCAAGCTCATCGGTTTTTTTGCAGTCGAGGAGTTTTACGATGCGGCGGTAAGGTCCCATCGTGCGGAAAAGCCACTGACACCGGCCGTAAAAGCGGCTTTCAGCCTCAGCATTGAAGACACCCTTGTAACGAGCCTCCAGCTCTTCGCGTACAACGACCGCTGCAAAGTCTCCACTCTTGTCCCCCCAGTCTTTTCCGTAGGCAGTCCGGATAACCAGATCGATCTTCCGGATCACCAACGGGCACCCTTTGACCGTCCTGTAGATGGCAATTTCTGAAACAGGCTCGTAGTGCTCACGCCACTTCAAGTTGTAGCCAACCGCAGTATTCCGCCCGTCCGGGACGGTGCAGGTTTCGCCCTTCGCGGGCACGTATTTGGCGATGGCTTCATAAGCAAACCCCGGCGGCAAATCAGCCGTGAAGGTGAAGCTGTTGGGCGGACTGCTCTTGCAGCCGACCATAAGAGCGAAGCAACCACCCAGCACCGCCATGCATCGCAAGCGAGGTCCGGTGGGGCCGTTGTGCAAAGTCTTTTCAAGTGACGTCATGTGGAACGCTCCTTATTCCGTGCAGCCGGGATAGATGGTGCAGATGCGGCCATCGACCATCTGGAAGGTGCTGAAATCGGTGTAATTGCCGTTGCAGTAAGCACGCTGGTCTTCAAAGCTTTCGCCCATGCAGCGCTTCCAGCCGTTGGGTACCTTGACCCAGGTGTCTCCCCAACCAGGTCTTTCTTCCGCCGCCAACTCGATCTTCATCCGCACGGTTTTTCCCGGCAGTTGGTCGAGGGTGTAGGCGGCAAACGGGCGACCACGTGCAAGCGTGCCAAGCTCATCGGTTTTTTTGCAGTCGAGGAGTTTTCGCAGGATGCGTGGTTTGCCCGAAGTGCGGAAAAGCCACTGACATTGGCCGTAAAAGCGGCTTTCACCGGTTTCGTTGAAAGTGCCCTTGTACTTTTCTTCCAGCTCACCGCGTATGGCGACGGCGGCATAGTCCGACGCGAAGTCACCCCGGTCTTTCCCATAGGCGAAGTAGATTTCCAGATCAATTTTGCGAATCACCAACGGGCAGCCGCGCACGGTTCTGCGAATAGCTATTTCGGAGGCGGCCACATAGTTCTCACGCCACTGCAGGTTGTACCCCACAGCGGTATTCCGGCCGTCCGGAACGCTGCAGGTTTCACCTATGTCGGGTTCGTATTTGGCGACAGCCTGATAAACAAACCCCGGCGGCAAATCAGCCGTGAAGGTGAAGCTGTCAGGAGCACTCGCCACACAACCCAACAACATCCCCATGCAGCCCACCCACCCGGCATGTCGAAGAAATCGTTTCACTGCGCGCCCTCTCCACCCATCGTTTGCACCCAATGGCTCACCCGTTCGAAATGCTCCTGCGGCGTTTCCCCGGGGCGCACTTGCCATTGCGCATCAACGCCGCGAGCAGGCCTTCGCAAGCTGTGGATCAGCAAAAACTCCAACTGCTGCGCTGTCTGCCAACCCCATTCATCTGCCTGCTCGAGACGTTCACGCAGCCAGATATCCGGTGGCTGTGTTCGCGCGAGGTCGGCGTAGGCCTGTTCGTGTTCGGCCAGCAGAAAACGGTGAGCATTGAGCTGGCGAATCTCGCGGGTTTGCGCCGCAGGTGCGGGTGTTTGTAGCCACGGTGGAGACTCCGGCAACGGGTGGCGGCCGGGCGCCGGGTTGTCGCTGCTCTCCCAGCTCGCGCCCTGCCAATAGCACACGCTAAGGGTCGGGCCGAGGTAGGCCGGGATGTCTTCGGTGGGCAGATACGCCAATGTCCGGGTCAGCACGCGGTTGTCGTGAAAGCGATACAGCGCCTGATGTGGGCGGGCACCGATGATCAGCCGTTGCTGCCAGTGCTCGACCCACGCGGACAGGGAATTTTGAGGCAGGCTGAACAGCCAGCCCCAGTTGTCCTGCGGGCGGGCGAGCAGCGGCGCAATGCGCTTGTCGTCGTACCGTTCAAGGGCGAAAACAAACGGCCCGTTGTCCGCCAGTTCGGCGGCGGGCGTGTCTTTGTAGAGGATGCGGTAATGCTCGAAGTCGCTGGTCTGCAGCAATAGCCGACGAACGTCCTGTTGTTGCGAATCGAGCAGCACATACAGGCCATGCCCTGATGCGAATTGGCGGTTCATCCAGTGGCGCGGGAATGCGTCGTTCATGCGACGTTCTCCCGTGGCAGGCAGACGCCATCACGGCAGGCTTCGCAAAGCGCGCAGAACGTCGCTCCCATTGCGTTGTTGTCCGCCAGCAGTGCGAGTTGCGTGGACGCCAGCACGGGTGGCAATGGAGGTGGGGCCGCCAGGTCGTCGACGCCATCGGGCATCGAGACCCGCGCCGGCGCGACCGCCTTGGGACTGCCGCCGACCTGGATGGCACTGCTGCTGAAAATGCCGCCGTGACCGATCACCAGATGCTCGCCGCCGACCGTGAGGCTGATGCTGTTGCCGGCGTTGAGTACCAGATGATCACCGGCATTGAGGTGGATTTGCCGACCGGCTTCGATCGTCTGCAACTGATCGACACGGCTATGGCTGTCACCGCTGACATGCAGGTGGTCGCTGGCGTGGAGCCGGGTTTTGCGGTCGCCGTGTACAGTGCGGTGTTCTTCGGCGTGCAACACGCTGATGCTGTGGCCCTTGATGGTCTCGTGGCGTTCGTTGCCGACGTTCAGGCGGCTGTCGTTTTCCACCTTGTGTTCAAGGTCGCGCTGGGCGCGCAGGTAAATCAGCTCGCGACCGGCGCGATCTTCCACGTGCAATTCGTTGAAGCCGCCGTTGTCCGGTGAACTGCGCGAGCGAAACACGCTGCGGGTTTTGTGTTCCGGCAGTTCGTAAGGGGCCGGGTTGGCGCTGTTGATCAGGCAGCCGCTGACGACCGGGTGGTCCGGGTCGCCGTCGAGAAAACTGACCAGCACTTCCATGCCGACCCGGGGCAGCGTCACGCTGCCATGGGCGTTGCCGGCCCAATTCGAGGCCAGCCGCAGCCAGCAACTGCTGTGGTCGTCGTGGCTGCTCTCGCGATCCCAGTAGAAGTGGACCTTGACCCGCCCGAACGCGTCGCAGTGGATCTCTTCGCCGACCGGCCCGGTAACCACGGCAGTCTGGCTGCCGAAAATTCGCGGCTTCACGAATGATTGCGGCGGGCGGTAGATCACGTCCCATGGCGTGGCGACAAAGTCGTTCCGGTAGCCTTCAACGAAGCCGTCGTCAGCGGCGGCGGTCGCCTCGCCCAGCGTTTCTTCCAGTACCGCGGGCTGTTTGCCGCGGTGATTGACTGCGGTCAGCAGCCACAGTCCGTTGTTTTCCTCGCAGGCGTGCTCGGTGATCGACAGGAAATGCCCGGTCACCAGGCTTGGCTGATTGCTGTGGCCACGGGCCTGCAGATAGTCGGCGCGATGACGTTCCAGGGCGCGGTGGGTCAGTTGCTTGCCCCGCGCGCCATCGGTGAAGCGCCCCGGATAGCGATAGTCCTCAAGCACCGGCCGTGCCGCGTCGCTGTCGGGCTGGTGGGTCGCCTCCAGCATGAAGCGGGCCTTGCGAAAATCATGATCGCGGCGCGCGGTCGCCGTGGGGCGGGTTTCTACACGTACCTGCAATTGTTGGATCGCGGGCGTTTCGGCGACCATGCCGTTGTCCTGACGGTAGGGTGTGGGGCGGTCCAGACACGGGAAGACCGTCTGGTCGTCGCCCAGCACCAGCAGGTGTTTTTCCCGGCTGTGCTGGAAGTGGTAGTGAATGCCTTCTTCCTGACACAGGCGCTGGATGAAGTGCAGGTCCGACTCCGCCTGGACGCAGTATTCGCGCGGCGGATAGTCGGCACCGAGATGAAACCGGTGCAGGTCAGGTTGAATGCCGTTGTTCCCCAGAATCCGGGTGATGATCTGCGGCACGCTCATCTGCTGGAACATTCGCTGATTGAAACGATGCTGCAGATACGCAAGGCGCGGAACCAGTGTCAGGCTGTAGCGCGTCAGGCGTTTGCCGCTATCACCGCGGGCGACGCGATTGACCACGCCATGGATGCCACGGCCTTCGAGGTCGAATGCCAGGAACGCCTGTTGGTGCATGAGGCTTTCAAGGCGCAGGTTCGCGCGCTCGCTGACCAGCTCGACCTCGAACCTGTAGGGCTGGCTGATGGATTCGTGGCCGGTGAAGGAGAGGACTTGCAGGTCGTGTTTAACGTCGGTGAGCGAAAGGCTGAAGCGGGCACGGGTGGTCGACATCCTTTATTCCTTGTCCTGTGACGGGGCACAGGCTCTCGGACGTCGATGCAACGCTTGCGCGCCGACCTTCCGTGGTCTTGCGCGAAACAAACGTCTCGGAGCCAGTTTCGTGCAACGCTAACAAGGCCGCCGAAGAAATGATGTCAGACGCTTCCCAAATTGCAGATACACATTAACCGAGCCGTGGAAACGCAGGATTTTCGGTTGAAGGTGATTTGAAATAATCCAATTGCAGATTGCAGGGGGCGTGCCGAGCGGATTGCCGGATGTCGTGAAACCGCACACCGTCATCGACGGCCCTCCCATGGCTGACCTAAAGTGATGGGCAGGTACGGGACCTTCCGTTCGAGAAAATCCGCAACAAGAGGACGCAATGGCGGCACACAGAGAAACGCCAGTTGGCGACACGCAGGATCCACGCGCGGCCCCCGGGGCATGGTTCGTTGCCTTGCGCCTGATTCGTTGGGCCCGGGAACACTGGCTGTTACCGATCATGCTGCTGGCGGCGGTGGTGCGTTTTTACGATCTGACGGCGGCGTCGATCTGGTTCGATGAAGGGTCCAGTGTCCTGCTCAGCCAGTTTTCGCTGTCTGAGATCTGGAGGCACGCGGCCCATGACGTGCATCCGCCGCTGTATTTCATGTTGCTGCACGGCTGGATCGGCCTGTTCGGTGACGGCATGCTGTCGATTCGCCTGATGAGCGCCGTGCCGGGGATCATCACCGTCGGGCTCGGGGTATGGCTGGTGGATCTGCTCGCCACCCGCCGCGCCGCGCTGCTGGCCGGGCTGTTGCTGGCGTTGTTGCCCACGGCGGTGCGCTACAGCCAGGAAGTGCGCATGTATTCGTTGCTCGGCATGTGGCTGATCGGCGCGACCATTGCGCTGGTCTACTGGGTCAGGCAACCCCGGCGCCATCGCTACCTGGTGGCCTATGCGCTGCTGATGACGGCGGCGTTCTATACCCATTACTTCACTGCGCTGTGCGTGATCAGTCACTGGTTCTATCTGGCGGCCGTCCGCCTGCAGCCGGGGTATCGGTTGCGGCATATCCAGCGCCCGGCCTGGTGGCTGGCCAACCTGGGTATCGCGTTGCTGTACCTGCCGTGGGTGCCCAATCTGCTTGATCTGTTGCAGCACCTGCCGGAACTCAAGGCCAGTAACGATATTGGCTGGGAAGACCCGGTCAGCCTCAGCTCCTTGCCGTCGATGGTCTGGTCGTTGCTGATTCAGGACGACGGCATGACCTTGCCGGGTTGGCTGTTTTTGCTCCTGCCGGTGGCGTTGGTGGCAGTGATCGGCGTTGCCCTGCGCCGTGATCGCAGTGTGTTTCGCGGCAGCGTGCTGTTGCTGTTCTACAGCGTGCTGCCGATCCTGCTGGTGTATGGCGTGTCGTTCATCTCGCCGGTGTTCATCGAGCGTTACGTGACGGCTTATGCGCTGGGTTTGCCGATGCTGGTGGCGCTGGCGGTTGATCGCTTGTACGCAGGCTCTCGCGTGCTGGCGCTGGCGATTCTGGTGCTGTTTGTCGGGGTCGAGCTGGTGGGTGTGAAGAACAATGCCACGGTCGACAGCAATGATCAGTTCAGCGTGTTGGTCGACTACGTCAACCGGCACTTCGTCGAGGGAGACCGGATCGTCACCAGCGACATGATGTGGTACCTCAGTTACATCTACTACAACCGTACCGACGCACAGATTCGCCTGTACACGCCACCGGCGGCGGACGGGCGTTCCACGCGTCCCAACGCTTACGGTTTCGGCACACTGGTCAATGAAGAGGTGTACCTCGATCGGCTTGGCGATTTGTCCAAGGGCAGCACGCGGGCGTGGCTGATCGGGACGCTGGATGAGCCCAATGAATTTGCGGCGTTGCCCGAAGGCTGGCAGCGGCACAGCGATGTCCATGCAGGCGAAGCCTTTGCACGCCTGTATGTCAGGGGGCCAGGCGCCGACAAACCGGGCGAATGATCACCAGCTTGCGCAGGTTCAAGACTTGCCCGACAAATCCGCCATCCCTTTAAGCAACTCAATCGGTAGCGGAAAGACAATCGTCGAGCTCTTGTCGCCGGCAATCGAACTCAAGGTCTGCATGTAGCGCAGTTGCATGGCGCCGGGCTGGCGGCCCAGCATTTCTGCGGCCTGCATGAGTTTTTCCGAGGCCTGCAGTTCGCCTTCGGCGTGAATCACCTTGGCCCGGCGCTCGCGTTCGGCTTCGGCCTGCTTGGCGATGGCGCGGACCATCGATTCGTTGAGGTCGACGTGCTTGATCTCGACGTTGGCGACCTTGATGCCCCAGGCGTCGGTCTGGGCATCGAGCACTTGCTGGATGTCGATGTTCAACTGCTCGCGCTCGGCCAGCAGCTCATCCAGTTCATGTTTGCCGAGCACCGCGCGCAAGGTGGTCTGCGCCAGCTGGCTGGTGGCCGAGAGAAAGTCTTCAACCTGAATGATCGCCTTCTGCGGATCGAGGACGCGGAAGTACAGCACCGCATTGACCTTCACCGAGACGTTGTCGCGGGTGATCACATCCTGCGGCGGCACATCGAGGACGACGGTGCGCAGATCGACCCGGACCATTTGCTGCACCACCGGGATCAGCAGGATCAGCCCCGGGCCTTTGACCTGCCAGAAACGCCCGAGCTGGAACACCACGCCGCGCTCGTACTCGCGCAGAATGCGGAACGTCGACCCGGCCAGGGCGATCACCAACAGCAGCAGTGCAACAAAACCGATTTGCAGACCCATGATCACTCTCCGTGTCGCACCGCGTCAGTCGCGGCGACTTTCAGCAATAAGCCTTTACGCCCGACCACGCGCACCGATTGCCCGGTGTGCAGCGGTGTCGTGCTGTGCACCTGCCAATGTTCGCCCTGCAATTGCACCCAGCCGTTGTGGGTGTTTTCCGCTTGCACGGTGGTCACCGCCGTCACACTGCCAACCAGCCCGGCCTCGCCGCTGACGGCGTGGCGTGGCCGGGTTTTCAAGGCGCGGACGATTAATCCGATCAGCAGCAGGGCGCTTAGCAGGCCAAGGCCGATGATCATCGGCACCGGCAACTCGGCGTTGCCCAGAATCAGCGCGCCGATCACGAACATGATGATCCCGCCGAGGCCGATCACCCCGTAGTTGGGCAACGCGGCTTCAGCGATCAGAAAGGCAATGCCGAGCGTGATCAGCCACAGGCCGACCGGACTGACCGCTGTCAGCGGCACATCAGCCGCGAAGGCCGAGCCGCTGAGCAGCAGTAAAAAGACATACACACAACATCGGCTGTTCACGTGACCCTCCGGGAGAGTCATGAGGTGGTTCTTTGAGTCTAGTTGAGCCTGACGCTGGATGAATTTTGATCAATGAACAGATGTGTCCGGTGAGCGGATTTCCCTTTGCCGGCAGCGTGCCGAACTAGACTCAGCAGAGCAGGTACAACGAAGGAGTGCTTCATGGAACAGCCAACCCACAGTCTCCCGTCCTTGTTCAAACAACTGGGTCTGGATAACGACCCGACCAGCATCGACCAATTCATCGCCGCCCATTCACCGCTCAAGCCCGAGCTGCACCTGGCGGATGCGTTCTTCTGGAGCAAAAGTCAGGCGGATTTCTTGCGCGGCGAGATTCTTGATGATGCGGATTGGGCGGAGGTGGTGGATCAGTTGAATGTGTTGTTGCGAAAGGGGCGGGAGGGGTAACTGCTATTTTGGGAAAGGCCACATCCGTGCTGTATGAACAATCGCCATGATCCACACCACATCTTGTTCCAGTTGGTAAACAAGACGATAACTGGGGTGCGGAATAATCTCTCGAGTGCCCGCGATCATGCCGATGGGGCCGACTTCGGGATGTTGGGATATTCGGGAAACCGCTTCAGTGAAGCGGCTATCCATTTCGATGGCCGCTTTTGGATTTACGTCGTGCAGGTAGTCCCAAATTTTCTCACGATCATGTACAGCATTTTTAGTCCAGATAATCTTCATCCTTGATTGTCTGCCCGCCTGCGCCTTGCGGCGAACCGTGCTTCAACTTCCTCGTTGGACAACCCGTCACCGGCGGCTATTGATATCCGTGCAAGATCGACCTTTCGTTGCAAAAACATCTCGTACTCACGGGCTTCCCGTTGAGTCTGAACAAACTGTCGCATCATCTCGCGGACGATCTGTGATGCAGGACGATGCGAGGCTTCAGCTTCGGCCATGAACTGCTCACGCAACTCCGGTTCAAGCTTCATTGTAAAAACAGCTTGTTTTGACATTGTCGTGTTCCTTTAACAGGCGATGTACTTACGAGGTATATACATCGTAATTCCTTCAAGAGGAACCCGCTGACTCACGGGGCGACCAACGGGGATATTTGTTTCAAAACTTGACTGAAATTCCCCGCCAATGCGATATTGATAGTTAGCAAACTAACAGTGTGCATTTTCCCGTGCCGAACTCCCTCGACGCTCTCCAGATGAACATCAGCAGTGCCATGGTGGTGGCCGCCAGGCATTGGCGGAAGATCTGCCAGACCACGCTTGTCAACTACGGCATCTCTGAAGCCTGCGCCGTTCCGCTCTTGATGATCGGGCGGCTGGGCGAGGGCGTGCGGCAGGTGCAGGTGGCGCAGGCGGCCGGGATGGAAAGTCCGTCGCTGGTGCGTCTGCTCGATCAGTTGTGCCACGCCGGGTATGTCTGTCGCACCGAAGATGCGCAGGACCGCCGGGCCAAATGCCTGAGCCTGACCGACACCGGCCGCGAGCTGGTGCAAGCGGTGGAAATCGAACTGGTACGTCTGCGTCATGAAGTGCTCGAAGGCATCGACCAGAGTGATCTGGAAGCTACGCTTCGGGTACTGAGAGCTTTTGAGGCGGCCAATCCACCTGTGGTGATCAATTCTTGAACGGTTTTTTCTCTGGCATTCCCCCGGCCCGGGACTGGTTCTACGGGGTCCGTACCTTTGCAGCGTCGATGATTGCGCTGTACATCGCCTTGCTCATGCAAATGCCGCGTCCGTATTGGGCGATGGCTACGGTGTATATCGTCTCCAGCCCGTTTCTCGGGCCGACCAGTTCCAAGGCGTTGTACCGCGCCATCGGCACCTTCCTCGGGGCCGCGGCGGCGGTGCTGTTCGTGCCGATGTTCGTGCAGAGTCCGTATGTGCTGGTGGTGGTGATTGCCTTGTGGACGGGGATTTTGCTGTTCCTCTCGCTGCACCTGCGTACCGCCAATAACTACGCGCTGATGCTGGCCGGCTACACCCTGCCGCTGATTGCCTTGCCGACGGTGGATAACCCGCTGGCGGTGTGGGACGTGGCGGAAGCACGGACCGAAGAGATTTTTCTCGGCATTGCCGTCGCGGCGGTGATCGGCGCGATGTTCTGGCCGCGTCGCCTGGCGCCAGTGTTCAACGACGCGGTGGGCAAATGGTTCGCCGACGCCACGACTTACAGCCTGAAATTTCTCAGCCGCGATGTGCAGCCGGAACAGGTCACGGCCCTGCGCATGGCCATGGTTGCGAATTTCAACAGTCTCGAATTGATGATCGGCCAGCTGCCTCACGAAGGCGCCCGGCCGCAAACCGTGCGCAACACCAAGGAATTGCGCGGGCGGATGATCCACCTGTTGCCGGTGATCGACGCCCTTGAAGACTCGCTCTACGCCCTTGAACGGCGCACGCCGGAGCTGGTGGAAAAGTTTGCCCCGCTGCTGACCGCGACCCAGCAATGGCTGGGCCATAACGACGCCGACCTGGCGCGTTGGCAGGCCCTCAAGGATCAGCTTCAGGCCTTGCAGCCGAGCTGCGAGGCGCTGGAAGATCGCAAGCAATTGCTGTTCTCCAACGCGATTTATCGCCTCGGCGAATTCATCGATCTGTGGCAGGACTGCCGCAGCCTGCAGGATGCGATTCTCTGCGATCGTCAGGACAGCTGGCGCGCGGTCTACCGGCACTGGCGCCTTGGACGGCTGACGCCATTTCTCGACCGGGGGATGATGCTGTATTCGGTGACATCGACCATTCTGGCGATCATCGTCGCCTCGGTGCTGTGGATTCTGCTCGGTTGGCCGGACGGCGGCAGTGCGGTGATTCTGGCGGCGGTGGCCTGCAGTTTCTTCGCCTCGATGGACGACCCGGCGCCGCAGATATACCGGTTCTTTTTCTGGACCGGGATGTCGGTGCTGTTCGCCAGCCTCTATCTGTTTCTGATTCTGCCGAACCTGCACGACTTCCCGATGCTGGTGCTGGCGTTTGCGATTCCGTTCATCTGTGTCGGCACCCTGACGGTGCAACCGCGCTTCTACCTCGGCATGCTCCTGACGCTGGTCAACACCTCATCGTTCATCAGCATTCAGGGCGCATACGACGCGGATTTCTTTGCCTTCGTGAACTCCAACCTGGCCGGCCCGATGGGCTTGCTGTTCGCGTTTATCTGGACCCTGGTCACCCGCCCGTTCGGGGTCGAGCTGGCCGCCAAGCGCCTGACCCGCTTCAGCTGGAAGGACATCGTGCACATGACCGAGCCGGCCAACCTGGCCGAACACCGGCAATTGGGCGTGCAACTGCTCGACCGCTTGATGCAGCACCTGCCACGACTGGCGATGACCGGTCAGGACACCGGTATCGCCATGCGTGAAGTGCGCGTGGGCCTGAACCTGCTCGATCTGTTGGCCTACACCCCGCGTGTGACCGGTGCACCGAATGCCCTGCTGCAACAAGTGGTGGCCGAGGTCGGCGAGTATTTCCGCGCCTGTCTGAAGGCCAGCGAACGCTTGCCGGCGCCGAGCCCCTTATTGATGACCATGGACCGCGCGCGCCGTGCGCTCAAAGGCCACGGCGACGAGGAAACCCGTCTAAACCTGTTGCATGCCTTGAGCGGTCTGCGCCTGGCGCTGTTGCCCGGCGTGGAATTTGTCAGCACGAGCGATGCCGAAGAACCGCTGCCCGATGGAGCGCCCCTATGATCGGTGATCTGGATATCAGCGGCATTTTCCTGCCGACCCTGCTGGTGCTGATGGGCATCACCTATGTGTTGTTTCTGCTGGTGCACGGCGTGCTCACGCGTGTGCACTTTTACCGTCTGGTCTGGCACCGGGCATTGTTCAACGTGGCTCTCTACGCCGTGCTGTTGTACGGCGTGGACTCACTCAGTCGATACCTGATGACATGAAAAAACCGTTTCTGACTATCGGTCGCGTGGTACTGACCCTGCTGATCGTGACTTTCGCCGTCGTCCTCGTCTGGCGCATGGTGATGTATTACATGTTTGCGCCGTGGACCCGCGACGGGCACATTCGCGCCGACATCATCCAGATCGCCCCGGACGTCTCCGGGCTGATCCAGCAGGTCGAGGTCAAGGACAACCAGTTGATCAAACGCGGCCAAGTGCTGTTCAGCATCGACCAGGACCGTTTCAAACTGGCCCTGCGTCAGGCCAGGGCGGCGGTTGCCGATCGCGAAGAAACCCTCGCCCAGGCGCAGCGTGAAGCCAAGCGTAACCGTGGCCTGGGCAATCTGGTGCCGGCCGAACAGCTGGAAGAAAGCCAGTCGAAAGTCGCCCGGGCGCAATCGGCGCTGGCCGAAGCGCTGGTGGCGGTGGACAGCGCCCAGCTCAACCTCGACCGCTCGGTGATCCGCAGCCCGGTGGACGGCTACGTCAATGACCGTGCGCCACGTGTGCAGGAATTCGTCACGGCCGGGCGTCCGGTGTTGTCGGTGGTCGACAGCAATTCCTTCCACATCGACGGCTATTTCGAAGAAACCAAACTCGACGGCATTCGTATCGGCCAGTCTGTGGATATCCGCGTGATCGGCGACAAGGCCAGGCTGCGCGGGCATGTCGAAAGCATCGTCGCCGGCATCGAAGACCGCGACCGCACCAGCGGCAATAACCTGCTGCCCAACGTCAACCCGGCGTTCAGCTGGGTGCGTCTGGCCCAGCGGATTCCGGTGCGCATCGCCTTTGACGAGGTGCCGGAAGACTTCCGCATGATCGCCGGACGTACCGCCACCGTGTCGATCATCGACGAGCAAAAGCAGGAGCCCGCGCAATGAACAGGGCCCTGATGATCGCCGGGTTGGGCGTGATGCTCTCGGCCTGTCAGATGGTCGGGCCGGACTATCACCTGCCCGCTGACGCGGCGGTGCAACGCAAGGAATTTCAGGGCGATCTGGCGGTGGAGGGCAAACCGGTGGTGTCAGCGCCGGTGCCCGCCGACTGGTGGCGCTTGTATCGCGACCCGCGTCTGGACCAACTGGTGCAGCAGGCCATGGCCTCCAACACCGACTTGCGCGTGGCGGCGGCAAACCTGTCGCGGGCCCGTGCACAGGTCGATGAAGCCGAAGCGGCCGGTGGCTGGAGCGCTGGCGTGAAGATGGGCGCGCAGCGCTTGCAGGAATCCGGTCAGGCGTTCCTGCTGCCGGAAAAAGTGCCGGTGGCCAATGTCGCTGACATCGGCATTAGCGCCTCCTATCAGTTCGACCTGTGGGGCACGCTGCAACGCGGCATCGAAGCGGCGAAGGCCAATGCCGATGCCACGCAAGCGGCGGCCGACACCGCGCGCATCACCCTGGTGGCGGACGTGGTGCGTGCCTACACCCAGGTGTGTGCCGCCAACGAAGAACGGGAAATCGCCCAGCACTCCCTCGACCTGCAATCGCAAGGCACCACGCTGATTCAGCGCCTGCGCGATGCCGGGCGTGGCGATGAAACCCAGGTCACCCGTTCGCAAACCCAATTCAAATCCTTGCGCGCCGACATGCCGCGTTATGAGGCGGCGCGTCAGGCCGGTCTGTTCCGCCTGTCGATGCTGCTGGCGAAACCGGTCGATCAATTGCCGGCCGGCACCGCCACCTGCGCCGAATTGCCGAAAATCGCCCAATTGGTGCCGGTGGGTGACGGTGCGGCGCTGCTCAAGCGCCGGCCGGATGTGCGTCAGGCCGAACGTCGGCTGGCGGCCGCGACAGCTGGCATCGGTATCGCCACGGGCGAGCTGTACCCGGACATCAGCATTGGCGCGACCATCGGCACCGTCGGCATCGTTTCCGACCTTGGCGATCCGTCGACCAACCGCTGGGGCTTTGGTCCGTCGCTGAGCTGGAAGGTGCCGACCAACGGCGCTCGCGCACGCATCCGGGAAGCCGAAGCCAATACCCAGGGCGCGCTGGCGCATTTCGACGGTGTGGTGCTCAACGCCATTCGCGAAACCCAGACCGGCCTGGCCCAGTACAGCGCGCTGCTGCAACGCCGCGATGCGCTGGCCGATGCCGAGCAATCGGCAAAACTGGCGGCGGACCAGACCCACCGCTTCTTCCAGGCCGGGCGTGAGTCGTTCCTCGCCGACCTGCAAGCGACCCGCACCTACACCGACGTCACCGCGCAACTGGCCGCCGCTAACACCCAAGTCGCCATGAGCCAGATCGATTTGTTCCTCGCGCTGGGCGGCGGTTGGGAAAGCGGACGAACGCAAGCTTCAAGCGCCAGCAAACCCTGAAGCCGTTGCTATGCTTTGAAGTGTTGGAAGGGCGCCCTGAGCACGGCGCCCTTCCAGCGCACATTGCTAGCGCTGGTCTAGGGGAAACCAATAATGAAAAACCCTTACGCTCTCGGCTTCTGGTGCGCCCTGGTAGCGCTGGTGCTGCTGTCGGCCACCTATTTCTACGGCATCATGCTGGCCCACCAGATCGACAAGGCCATGGTGTTCCTCGACAGCGCCAGCGCGTTGATCGCGGTGATGGCCATCGTGGTGGTGGCCTGGGCGTCGATCCAGGTGCAGCGGGTCAAGAAAAGACAGCTTGAACAAGGCAAGACCCTGGTGCTGATCTGGGACACCAAAGTCGCCCTGCGCCGGGTCGAAACCGTGTTCGACCGCTACTTCTGGGGCAGCTACTGGCAACCGGGGCGCACCTTCGCCGAAGTCATGGGCGAACTCACCGGCACGCCGCTGGAAAAAAGCCTCGAAGCCCTGAAAAAGCAGTGCCTGGAACTCGACAAGCAAATTGCCGATGAAGGCTGGCACTGGCTCAACAATGCCCGCGAACTGTCAGATGTCGCCACGGCCATGGCCCGTGAACGCTATCAACTGGATTTCTGCGACCCCCGAGCCGACGGGCCGGGCGGGGCGGTGATCGATCGCGACTTTGAAGTGCTGGTGTACACCTGGACCGCACGGCTGAAGAGCTTTGATCATCAACTCGACGAGATCGAGGTGCAGTATTCCTGATCTTTTGCGAATCCAGTGGCCCTATCGCGAGCAGGCTCACTCCTACAGGGGAACGCATTCCAATTGTAGGAGTGAGCCTGCTCGCGATAGCGTCCTCAAAAACACTGCAACTCTCCCTGCCTGTCAGCTGTCCACTCTCCCCATAGACACTCTTTAACCTTTAAACATTGGGCCGCCTCGCGCTGCCAGTGCTAATCTCCACCGCTAATTTCAGCGGAGTCGAGCCGCGACCCGGTCACGGGTTCAGGGAAGACGACCACATTTTCAGCCACGGACATTGATCAGGTCATTCATGAATAAATCAGCAGGCGTGCTTCTCGGGATTGTTGTTGCCATCGGTGCCATCAGCGCTGGCGGGGCCTGGTATACCGGGACCAAGATCGAAGGCGTGCTGAACAACGCCGTCACCAACGCCAACAAAGAGCTGCAGACCGCGATGGCCGGCTCCAATGGCACCGCGTCGCTGGAACTGGTGTCGCTGGAGCGTCACACCTTCACCAGCACCGCGCACTACCGCCTCAAGGGCGAAGGCGAGATGTTCGGTGACAAGCCGGTCGAGCTGCTGTTCGTCGACCACATCGAGCACGGCCCGCTGCCATTCTCGCGTCTGGTATCGCTGAAGTGGCTGCCGGTCATGGCTACCAGCAACTACGAGCTGGAAAAGAGCCCGGCCACCGAAAAATGGTTTGCCGCCACCAAAGGCGCCGCGCCGCTCAAAGGCGTGACCAGCATCGGCTACGACGAATCCACCACCAGCACCCTCGATCTGCTGCCGTTCGAAACAGCGCTGGATGAGCAGTCGAGCCTGAAATTCTCCGGCCTGACCATGAACATCTCTGCCAGTGCCCAGGCGCAGAAGGTCAAGGCTGACGGTTACATGGACAGTATGAAACTGGTCACTGTGGCGCAAGACCAGGCGCCGGTGCAGGTCGAACTCAACGGTCTGACCCTGGCCAGCAACCTCGCCAAGAGCAGCTACGGCTACTACACCGGGGAAAACACCCTCGAGCTGACCAACAGCAAAACTACCTTCGGGCCCAAGCAGTCGGTGCTCGGCGTGAAGAACTTCGAAATGAAGAACCTCACCGAAGAGAACGGCACCAACGCCTCCGGCCGCGCCGACTACCAGGTCGGCGAAGTCACTCTCAACGACAAGAAAATCGGTTCGGCCAGCATGGCCATGAGCCTGAAGAACCTCGACATCCCGTCGACGATGTCGCTGATGCAGGTCTACCAGACCAAATTGCAACCGTACGAGAAGGAAGCGGCGGCCGCTGCCGAAGCCGGCCTGCCAGCCCCGGAACTGAACCTGACCGAAGCCGAGTCGGCACAGGTCAAGGCTGACCTGCAGAAACTGCTGGGCGCCAGCCCTCAGATCGCCCTGGAAAACCTGTCGCTGAAGACCGCCAACGGTGAAAGCCGCGCCAGTCTGGTGATCGACCTGGCCAAACCGCAGTCGATGGACCTGCCGCCGGATCAACTGGGCAAGCAGTTGATCGCGCTGCTGGACCTGAATATCCAGGTGTCCAAGCCAATGCTGATCGATCTGCTCAGTGTGCAGGCGCAACTCGACGGTCAGACCGACGCCAAAGCCATCGTCGACCAGGCCAGCGCCGGTGCCGACATGTTCTCCGGCATGGCGGTCGGTTCGCAGCTGGCGACCATCGACGGCACCAATGTCGTGACCAAGCTGCATTACGCCGCCAATCAGGTGGAATTCAACGGCCAGAAAATGACCGTCGAGCAGTTCGTCGGCTTCCTGATGAGCAAGTTCGCTGGCGTCACGCAAGTGCAGTAATACTGCGTTCTAAATAGCAACGCCCGGCCTCTGTATCCCGCAGACGCCGGGCGTTTTGCTGTCTGGTATTCGGCTTTTCGGCTGAGCCGGCACCTCGATTCTGAACAATTATTGTGTTCTGGATATTCGACTACGCTTGCATGCAAGACTGCCTGACTAAGCTTGGCCGAGTGCTCTCGACTCGGCCGCCGTTACTAATGGGCAAGGGGGGCATTGCGACCCGGCTGGCCATGTAAGGATGCTGACGAATGCCGCGTATTGATGTGCCTGTTTTACATCGTGGTTTACGCCCGTTGTTTCGCGTCGCGCTGTGCAGCCAGTTGCTCTGGCCGGCACTGGCGTTTGCCGATACGCCCTATGATCAGATGGTGCGTGATGCCCGTGCCGGGCAGACCACGCCTGCGCTGAACGTACTGCGTCAGGTGCCGCCCGGCCAGGCGACCACCGGCCAGATCAGCGATCACCTGCAGATCGCCAGTTGGGCAGGCCTGGATGCCGAAGTGGTGCAGGTCTATGAAACCCAGGGCCGTGACCGGGCGCTGCCGGTGCAGGCCCTGACCGCCACCGCCCGTGCCTACCGCAACCTCAAGCGTTGGGATCAGGCCACCCAGGTCTACAACAAGGCCCTGGCCCTGGAACCGGACAACGCCGACCTGCAATTGGGGCTGGCCCTGACGCAGGCGGACTCGGGCAAACCCGACGAAGCCGTAGCCCGCGCCAAGGCGCTGGTTGCCGCCAAACCGGATGATGCCTCCCGTCGTCTCGCGCTGGGCTATGCCCTGACACGCGCCGGCAAGCAGTACGACGCCCTGTTTGAATACGATCAAGCGTTCATCCGCGCCGGCAGCAAGCCGGACGTCGCCCGTGAATACGTGGTCGCCCTGCAAAAGGCGCGTCTGCCAGAACCGGCGCTGCGTCTGGCCAATCAACGTCCCGGGCTGATCGACCCGGTGACCCTGCGCCGCCTCGAAGGCGACTTGGCCGCCGAGCGCGTGCGTCTGGCGGAATTCGCCTCGCGCAGCGAAAAAGAACGCTACGTGATTGCCGATCGCGCGCTGGCCGATTACGACAAGTTGCTTGCCACCTGGACCCCGGACGCCAGTGCCCACGAAGACGTGACTCGCTGGCGCATCGACCGCATGGGCGCGCTCAAGGCCCGCGCGCGCACCGCGGATGTCATCAGCGAGTATCAGAAGCTGCAGGCCGAAGGCGTGAAGATTCCGACCTACGCCCTGCGTTGGGTGGCGGCGTCGTACCTGGATCAGCGCCAGCCGGAAATCGCCACCGATCTGTATCGCCAGGTGCTGTCGGCGCCGGACGCCGATGCCGGCGATCGCCTCGAAGACAGCACGGCGCTGTATTACTCGCTGCTGGAACGCGACCGCGCCGAAGAGGCGCGCAAAGTCGCCGAGGATCTGGCCAAGAGCCAGAAACCGCGGGTCGAACTCAAGGGCCTGCCCATCGGCAACCCCAACGACGAATGGATGGACGCCCAGCAACTGGCGGCGCAGGCCGGCACCTACGGCTCCGACCTGCCGCACGGTGAGGAGCGCCTGCAAACACTGGTCGATCAGGCTCCGGGCAACGTCGGCCTGCGTCTGGCCCAGGCCGACCTGTATCTGGCCCGACAGTGGCCACGCCGCGCTGAAATCCAGCTCAAGGAAACCGAGAGCATGGTGCCCCGCGACATGGGCCTTGAAGTGGCCCAGGCGCGCACCGCGATGACCCTGCAGGAATGGCGGCAGATGGATGCGCTGACCGATGACGTGGTCGAGCGTTTCCCGGACAACCGTCAGGTGCAGCGCGCGGCCCGTGAGCGCGAAGTCCACGACATGTCCGAACTGCGCGTCGAAGCCTACGGCGGCAAGGCCAATGGCGGCGGCAACAGCGGTGCCGGTGCGGTCAGCGGCAGCCGCGACTTCGGCATTCAGAGCACCCTCTACAGTCCGCCAATCGATGAAGACTGGCGCGTGTTCGTGGGGGCCGGTTATGCCACCGGCGATTTTGCTGAAGGCACCGGCACCGACCGCTTCCAGCGCGTTGGCCTGGAACGGCGCACCCGCGACATGAGCCTGGAAGCCGAAGTCTCCAACCACGACTACGGTTACGGCGCCAAACAGGGCGCGCGCATCGCGATTGCCCGCGACATCAACGATCACTGGCAGTACGGCGGCAGCTTCGCCTACCTGTCGGCCGAGACGCCGTTGCGTGCGCTCAACAGCGACATCAAGGCCAACGGCGGTAACGCATTCATTCGCTGGCGCGCCAACGAGAGCCGCGAGTGGAAATTCTCCGTCAGCCCATCGCACTTCAGCGACGGCAACAACCGGGTCGAAGCCTTGCTCACTGGACGTGAGGGCGTTTATAGCGCGCCGAACGTGCAGGTCGATGCCGGTCTGGAAGTCGGCACCAGCCACAACTCCCTGTCCGAGGACGTGCCGTACTTCAACCCGAAGTCGGACTTCAGCGTCATGCCGACGGTCAACGTCAACCATGTGCTCTACCACCGTTACGAAACCTCGTGGAGCCAGCAGTTCCAGGCCGGCGCGGGCACTTACAGCCAGCGTGATTACGGCACCGGCGGCATGGCGATGCTCGGTTATGGCCAGCGTTATGCCTGGAACGACGTGTTCGAGGTGGGCGGTTTGTTCAGTGTGATCAACCGGCCCTACGACGGTGATCGGGAGACCGATCTGCGTCTGCTCGTCGACCTCACTTTCCGCTTCTAGAAGAGTTTGAAGATGCCTTTGATGACGCGTTTCATCCTTCTGCTGGGAGTGCTGCTGATCAGCGCCTGCGCCCAGCAAGCCCCGGCCTTCGCGCCGCCGTCGCAACGTCCGGTGGCGGCCAATGAAAAACCATGGCCGAAAAACCATGTGCTGGGCATCGCCTATCACGATGTCGAAGACCGCGACCCCGATCAGGCCGTGGTGGCCGTGCGCACCGAGCGCATGATCGAGCAGCTCGCGTGGCTGCGCGAGAACGGCTACAGGCCGGTCACCGTCGATCAGATCATGGCCGCACGCAAGGGCGGCCCGGAACTGCCGCCCAAAGCGATCCTGCTCAGCTTCGACGACGGTTATTCGAGCTTCTACACCCGCGTGCTGCCGGTGCTGCGTGCCTATAACTGGCACGCCTTGCTGGCGCCGGTGGGCACCTGGATCGATACGCCCCTTAATCAACCCGTGGATTTCGCCGGTGCGCCGCGAGCGCGCTCGGACTTCCTGACCTGGGACCAGGTGCGCGAGATCTCGCAATCGGGGCTGGTGGAAATCGCCGCCCACACCGACGCCAGTCACAAAGGCATCCTCGCCAACCCGCAGGGCAACATGCAGCCAGCGGCGGCGACTCGTCGCTACGATCCGGTCACCAAGCGCTATGAGTCCGAAGAGGATTTCCGCGCACGGATCCGCAACGACGTCGCGACCATCTCGGAAAAGATCCGCAAGGTCACCGGCAAGAAGCCGCGCATCTGGGTCTGGCCGTACGGCACGGCGGACGGTACTTCGCTGACCGTGGTCGGCGAGCAGGGCTACGAAATGGCCCTGACCCTGGACGACGGTCTCGACGCCCTCGACAACCTGATGAGCAGCCCGCGCTTCCTGGTGGCCTCCGATCCCGACGGCGAGCATTTCGCCAACAGCGTCGTCGGGGTGCAGTCGGACTTCACCATGCGCGTGGTCCACGTCGATCTCGACAACGTCTATGACCCGGATCCGGCGCAGCAGGAAATCAACCTCGGCAAGCTGATCCAGCGCATGGCCGACATGGGCGCCAACACGGTGTTCCTGCAAGCCTTCGCCGATCCGAAGGGTGACGGGCTGGTGCACTCGTTGTACTTCCCCAACCGTCACCTGCCGGTGCGCGCCGACATCTTCGACCGTGTGGCCTGGCAGCTGCGCACCCGCGCCCATGTGAAGGTGTTCGCCTGGATGCCGGTGCTCAGTTTCGGCCTCGACTCAAAGCTGCCGCGCGTGACCCGTTGGGATCCGAAGACCGGAACCACGTCGGTCGATCCGGATCAGTACCGGCGCCTGTCGCCGTTCGATCCGCAAGTACGGCGGATCATTGGCGAGATCTACGAAGACGTGGCGCGCCTGACCTCGGTCGACGGCATTCTTTACCACGACGACGCGGTGCTCTCGGACTTCGAAGACGCCAGTCCGCAGGCCTTGAAAGCCTACGCCGCACAGGGTTTGCCGGGATCGATTGCCGCTTTGCGCGAGGATCCGGCCGCCCTGCAGCGCTGGACGCGCTTCAAGAGCCAATACCTGATCGACTTCACCAATGAACTGACTGCCAAGGTCCGGGCGATCCGTGGCCCGCAGGTGCTGACCGCACGCAACATCTTTGCCGAACCGATCCTCAATCCGGACAGCGAAGCCTGGTTTGCGCAGAACCTCGACGACTTCCTCGTGACCTACGACTGGACGGCGCCGATGGCCATGCCGTTGATGGAGAAACAGACCCCGGCGCAATCCGGCCCGTGGCTCGAAGCACTGGTGGCGAAGATCAAGCAGCGCCCCGGTGCACTGGATCGCACAGTGTTCGAACTGCAGGCCCGCGACTGGACGAAAAAAGACCAGGCCGACATCGACGGCGCCCAACTGGCCGACTGGATGGGCCGGCTCAAGCGTCAGGGCGCGACCAGCTTCGGCTACTACCCGGACAACTTCCTCGACAACCTGCCGGACCTGAAAACCGTAAGGCCTGCGCTCTCCAACAAATGGAACCCATGACATGCTGGATAGACTGTTAGCCCTGCTTGTTCTGGCGCTCGTCCTCGGCGTGCCGCTGGGGTTGATCTTCCTGGTCACCGGGCAGTTCCTGATGGACTTCGTGTTCTTCTACCCGTTGTTCATGTCCGGCCTGTGGATTGCCGGCGGCCTGTATTTCTGGCTGCACTGGGAACGCCATTGGCCGTGGCAGGACGACACCCTGCCGCCGCCACTGGAAGGCGAGCCGCTGATCTCGATCCTGATTCCTTGCTACAACGAAGGCGAAAACGCCGCTGACACCATTCACGCGGCGCTGGCCCAGCACTACCCGAACATCGAGGTCATCGCGATCAACGACGGTTCCAAGGACAACACCGCCGAAGTGCTCGACCGGCTCGCCCAGGAAGATCCACGGTTGCGGGTCCTGCATCTGGCGGAAAACCAGGGCAAGGCCGTGGCCCTGCGCATGGGCGCGATTGCTGCGCGCAGCGAATATCTGGTGTGCATCGACGGTGACGCGCTGCTGGCGCCGAATACCGCGGCCTATCTGGTGGCACCGATGCTCGATAATGCGCGGCTTGGCGCGGTGACCGGCAACCCACGGATTCGCACGCGTTCGACCCTGGTCGGGCGGGTGCAGGTCGGTGAGTTCTCCTCGATCATCGGCCTGATCAAGCGTACGCAACGGGTGTTCGGACGGATCTTTACCGTCTCCGGCGTCATCGTCGCGTTCCGCCGTACCGCGTTGAACCGGGTCGGCTACTGGAGCCCGGACATGATCACCGAAGACATCGACATCAGCTGGAAGCTGCAGCTCGATCACTGGAGCATCTTCTACGAGCCGCGGGCGCTGTGCTGGATCCTCATGCCGGAAACCCTGCGTGGCCTGTGGAAGCAGCGCCTGCGCTGGGCCCAGGGCGGTGCCGAGGTGCTGTTCAAGAATATTCGCGGGATCTGGCAATACCGCCATCGTTACCTGTGGCCGCTGCTGTTCGAATACTGCCTGTCGACCGGTTGGGCCTTCACCTTCCTGCTGTCGGTGATTTTCTGGGCGGTGGGCAAGTTCGTGGTCATGCCGGAGTCGATTGCCGTGCATCACCTGATGCCGCCGGCGTTCACCGGATTGCTGCTGGCCTTCGTCTGCCTGGTGCAGTTCGCTGTCAGCATCATTATCGACCGACGCTATGAGCCGGGGCTGGGCAGAACCATGTTCTGGGTGGTCTGGTACCCGATCGCCTTCTGGCTGGTCAGTCTGCTCACCACATTGGTCAGTTTTCCCAAAGTGTTGTTTGGTCAACATCAGAAGCGTGCGCGCTGGGTCAGTCCTGATCGCGGCATCAAGCCGGTCGGGGACGACGAAGAGGAGGTCATCAAATGAAAATCATCCGGACCCGCCAGCGACCCTTCCTGGTGGTGGTCGATGTGATCCTCACCGTAGTGGCCTGGGTCGGCCTGCTGTTTCTGCTGATACGCGGGCTGTGGCCGCTGATCGAGACTCACGCTGCAGGCCCGCGAATCGACAACTCGGCGTTCGAGGCCCTCGGAACGTTGCAGATCTACCTGTGGGTGGCGCTGGTCAACGCGGTGATCCTCATCGGCTGGGCGCGCTATCAGCAGCGCAAGAGCAGAAGCTTCGCCCAGCGTCGATTGCCGGCGCCGGTGGTCGATGACGAAGGGCTGAGCAAGAGTTTCCGGCTGTGCGATGACCGCTTGCAGAAACTGCGCACTCCGGGGGTGATGACCATCCACAATGATCAGGAAGGTGACATCAGCCATGTGGTGCTGAACTTCCGACCGCTGCAGCCGGCGGAATTGCCGCCACCGCTGGCGCCGCTGGAGCACCCGCGGGTGATCTTTCTGCACGCCGAGGACGACGACAACCGTGATCCGGTGAATCGTCTTACCTGAACGACGATTCCTCTGTAGGCGCTGCCGCAGGCTGCGATCTGTTGATTTTAAAGATCAAAAGATCGCAGCCTGCGGCAGCTCCTACATTGTTCAGCATTCAGCTGCGGATCAGCTTCCACGCTTCTTCCATCGCCAGCGGCTGTTTCATCCGTTCGGCGAGCATTGCCATCTCCCGCTCCCTCTCACACGCCACTGCCGCTACAACCCTGCCGTTCCTGCCAAACAGCCCAAGGAAAGGCGGATGTTCAGGCTCGCCGATGAACTCGATTTCATCCCAATGCTCGGCATGGCCGAGATAGTCGTAGTTCCTGCCGAAATGCCAAGTCCAGAAAAACGGCACATCCAGATAATGCTCGTCCGCGCCCAGCATGTTGGCGGCGGCGATGCGCGCATGCTGTTGGGCCAGGCGCCAGTGTTCGATGCGTTGCGGCTGGCCATTGAGGATGAACGTGGCGATATCGCCAATCGCCCACAGGCCATCGGCGACGCGCAGACTGGCGTCGACACGCAGCGACTGGTCTTTCTCCCGGGGCAGCGACGCGAAAGCCTCGGTGGCCGGGTGTACCCCGACCCCCGCCAGCACCAGGTCTGCCGACAGGCGTAAACCATTGTCCAGCAACACCGCCTCTACGTTGCCGTCGCCGGTGATTTCCCGGGCTTCGTGGTCGGTGATGAATTTCACCCCGTGTTGTTCATGCAGCGCACGGATCGCCTTGCCCACGGCTTCGCCGAATTGCGCGGCGAACGGGATGGCGTGGCGGGCGATGACCGTGACGTCGAGGCCGAACTGGCGCAGCGCGGAAGCGCATTCGAGGGCGATGAAGCTGTCGCCGATGATCACCGCACGTTGCTCGGGGCTGGCCGCGCGCATGATCTGTTCGGCCTGGGCTTTCGAGCGCAGGACAAACACTTGCGGCAGATCGGCGCCGGGCAGTTGCAGCGGGTTGGGCTCGCCGCCGGTGGCGAGCACTGCCGCGTCGTAGCGCAGGGATTGGCCGTCGTGCAAATGCAGGATTTTTGCCGAAGCGTCGAGGGCCGTGATTTCGCCTTGTTGGCGTTCGATGCGCTGCTCTTTATAAAAATCTTCATCGCGCAGCGGCGGGGTTTCTTGCGCGGTCATTTCGCCGGCGAGGACAAATTTGCTCAGCACCGTACGGTCGTAACCGGCATCCGCTTCACGGTCGATCATCACGATGCGGCCACCAAAACCTTTCTCCCTCAGTGCCGCCGCACACGCGGTGCCGGCTGCACCTGCGCCGACAATCACGAACGTGCGCGGATCATCCGCTGGCGGCGTGTGCGCATCCGGCAACGGCTGATCATCAACCCACACCTCATCGCCCCGTAACTCCAGTGGATAACGCTTGAGGCTGTCGAGGGCCGGCGGTTCGCACAACGCGCCGTCTTCGGCGCGAAACGCAGCCTTGTGCCAGGGGCAGATCAGGCGTCCTTGACACAGCGCACCGTCCGCCAGCGGCGCGCCGGCGTGTGGGCATTCGCCCTGGAAGGCCCGTAGCTGGCCGTTTGTGCGCAGCAGGACAATCTTGCAGTCGCCGATTTCGACCTGCAGGCCACGGTCTTCAGGGACATCGGCGAAACGGGCGACGCGGTGCAGGGACATGTTCGACTTCCTCGCGGGTATTTCTCTTACGAGTTTGTGCAGCAATGCGAGGTTCAGCCAATTGCCACTGCCATGGCACGAACGGTACAGCTATAGTTTGCAGGCCGACGAAGGCCCAACTGCACAAGGTACTCCCGGAATGACCCGATTGACCTCTCTCAACCCTTGGCTGGCGGCCGTTGCCGTCGCCCTTTGCGTGCAGTTTCCGGCGCAGGCGGCCGAGCGCTTTACCCTCGACATCCCCGGTGTCTCGGACAACCGCCTGTTCACCTCGGCCGCAGCGAGTGATGCAGCCGGTTGCGGTGGCAAGAACCAGTCGCCGGCCCTGGCCTGGAACGCTGGCCCCAGCGGCACGCAGAGCTACGCGATCGTCATGCACGATCCGGACGGCCAGAAAGGCGCGGGTGTTGATCACTGGATTCACTACGGCATCAAGGCCACCACCCGGCAGATTCCGGCCGGTGTCGGCGCCAAATCCAACCTCGAAGGCGTGGGCGGCACCAACAGCAAGGGCACCACACATTACATCGGGCCATGCCCACCGGTTGGTGACAGCGCCCACCACTACATCATCCAGATCTACGCCCTCGACCTGGCCCCGGACGCCTTGCCCGCCGGCCTGACCCGCGCCGAACTGATGGACAAGATCAAAGGCCACGTACTGCGTAACAGCAGCGTGGTGCGGCGTTATCACCGCTGAAAATAATTCGGCGGCGTTTAACCCGAACTGAAGGGGCTGCCCGTCTCAGAGGATGAATGGATCACTTTCATCCCGAGGTCAGCCCCCATGTCCCGTTCCCTGCCTTTCCTGCGACCTGTTGCGGTCGGTGTGTTGTTGGCCGTCGCCGGTTGCGGCGTGTCTTCCGATCCGGAGTCGGCTGCCGTCCCGGCGCCCGCCCAGCCGCAAGCTTCGATTCAGCATGAAGCGCTCAGGGCCGATGACACCATGGCCAAGCGCAGCACGCGTTCGGCGCCGATCGCCAGTTTCGCCGCAATGCCGGCCCCGGACAGTTATCCACAGGGTTACCGCGACGAACAGCGCGAGCAGTATCAGGCACTGGCCGACAACCCGATCCACAGCGTCGCCGAAGCCCCGGTCTCGACCTTCAGCGCCGACGTCGACACCGGCGCCTACGCCAACGTCCGACGCCTGCTCAATCAGGGGCGTCTGCCGCCGGAAGGCGCGGTGCGTCTGGAGGAAATGGTCAATTACTTTCCCTACCACTACGCGCTGCCCAGCGATGGTTCGCCGTTCGGCGTAACCACTGAATTGGCCGCCACCCCGTGGAATCCGCACACGCGCCTGCTGCGCATCGGCATCAAGGCCTCCGACCGTAGCGTGGCGGAACTGGCTCCGGCGAATCTGGTGTTTCTGGTGGATGTGTCCGGTTCGATGGATCGCCGCGAAGGCCTGCCGCTGGTCAAAAGCACGCTGAAACTATTGGTCGATCAGTTGCGCGAGCAGGACCGGGTGTCGCTGGTGGTGTATGCCGGCGAATCCCGCGTCGTGCTGGAGCCAACGTCCGGCCGGGAAAAGGCCAGGATTCGCAGCGCCATTGAGCAATTGACCGCAGGCGGTTCAACCGCTGGCGCGTCGGGCATCGAACTGGCCTATCAAATGGCGCAGCAGGCGTTCATCCCCAACGGCATCAACCGCATTCTGCTGGCCACTGACGGTGACTTCAACGTCGGCGTCAGCGACTTCGACAGCCTCAAGCAAATGGCTGTGGATAAACGCAAGACCGGGATTTCCCTGACCACCCTGGGTTTCGGTGTGGATAACTACAATGAACACCTGATGGAGCAACTGGCCGACGCCGGTGACGGCAACTACGCCTATATCGACAACCTGCGCGAGGCGCGCAAAGTGCTGGTGGATCAACTCGGTTCGACGTTGGCGGTGGTGGCGAAAAACGTCAAATTGCAGGTGGAATTCAACCCGGCGCAGGTTAGTGAATATCGCCTGCTCGGCTACGAAAACCGCGCCTTGAAGCGTGAGGATTTCAGCAACGACAAAGTCGATGCCGGTGAAGTCGGCGCAGGACACACGGTGACCGCGCTGTATGAAATTGTTCCGGCAGGCGAGAAGGGCTGGCTGGAACCGCTGCGCTACGGTAAATCGCAAGCGCCGGTGTCGGCGAAGGACGGGGAAATGGCGATGCTGCGTGTGCGTTATCAACAGCCTGAAGGTGGGAAAAGTCGGCTGATCGAGCGGCCGATTACCAGTCAGGTTGTACCGGCCAGCGAAGATCTGCGTTTTGCCGCAGCGGTCGCGGCGTTTTCCCAGCAGCTCAAGGACGCTCGCTACACCGGCGATTTCAGCCTGAAAGACACCGAAGCGCTGGCCCGTAGCGCACGCGGCGAGGACCGTTTCGGCTTGCGTAGCGAGTTCGTGCAACTGGTCGAACTGGCGCAAAGCCTGCGCACCTCAACCGCATCGAATGCGATGCCCACTGAGCGACGGATTGAATAGTGAGCCGCCTCAAAGGCTTCATCACACAGCTGTTTGCCTCCGCCGACAGCCTTGAGGCCAGCAGCGACGAATCGCTGCTGGCCCGTTATCGCGAGGGCGACAGCGCGGCGTTCGAGATTCTGTACGCGCGCCATCGGCAGGGTTTGTATCGCTTTCTGCTGGGATTGAGCGGCAAGCCGGAACTGGCTGACGAGGTGTTCCAGGACACTTGGCTGAGCCTGATCCGCAGCGCCAGTCAGCCACAGGGGCGAGCGACATTTCGTACATGGCTGTTCCAGATTGCGCGCAACCGTCTGATCGATCACTGGCGCAAACACGGTGCTCATCAACCGCTGCACGACAGTTACGACGAACAGCTGCATGCGGTTGGCGACGAGACCAACGATCCCGAACAACTGCTGAGCCTCAGCCGCGACAGTCAGCGCTTGGAAAGCGCCCTGCAAACCCTGCCTGCCGATCAACGCGAAGTGTTCCTGCTGCGCGCCCACGGCGACCTCGACCTGGCGCAAATCGCCAGCCTCACCGAAACACCGCTGGAAACCGTCAAGAGCCGCTTGCGCTACGCCCAGCAAAAACTGCGTCGGCTGCTGGCCGAGGAGGTACTGACATGACTGACGCCCGCCAGACACCCGAAGAACAACTGCTCAAGCATTACCGCGAGCAACACACCGGCGAGCCGCCCGAGCACCTCGATGCGCTGATTCTCGCCACTGCCCGCCGCGCAGCCCCGGCACCCAAGCCAAGCCTGTGGCAGCGCTGGTGGCAGGCCTGCCAGAAACCGCGTTGGCAGGTCGCATTCGCCAGCCTGGTCGGCGTGGCCCTGATGCTGTCGCTGGTACAACGTGCACCGGAGCCGCAACCTCGATTCGACTTCGCCCCGGCCGCCAAACCCGCCGCACCACTGGCGCGCAAACAGGCCGCCGAAGCGCAGTCGCTGGCGGCCCCCGCTGACGCCATGCCGGCGCCGGCCCCGATGCTGGAAATGGCGGCACCGATGCAAAGCGACGCGATCAGCGCCGACCAAGCCAAAGTCAGCAAACGTGCCGTCGCCCCGGCCAATGGCCTGGATACGCAACTGCGTGAAGTGCTGCGCCTGCGCGAGTCCGGCCAGTCGCAAGCCGCGGATGCGCTCTACAACAACCTGCACAAACGCTACCCCGGCGTGGACCTCGACCGGCGACTGGAACAAATCCGCCAAAATTGACCGCCTGTTCGCCCAGCCATTTGGCATTGCCCGGCAAAAACGCGCACTATCGGGCCATGGCTGAACGCTGGAGAACACCCGTGGCACCAAAAATCGACCGCATCGCCCAACTCCTCAACTGCCCGGAAAAGGGTGAGGAGATACGGCGCGCGATTACCGAAGCTCGCAAGGAGTTTCTGCTGGACCAGTCGGAAGAAGACGTCGTGGAAGAAGACGAGGTTTTTGAGGAGGTTGGGGAAGAAGAGGATGACGACGATTACGACGAGTTTGACTGGACCACGGAGTGACGGTCGCCGCGGGGCGGGAAGCGCCCACAAAAAAGCCCCGGACCATCACAGTCCGGGGCTTTCTCGTTTAAATCAGTGGTGCACCAGGCGGGATTCGAACCCACGACCCCTGCCTTCGGAGGGCAGTACTCTATCCAGCTGAGCTACTGGTGCAGCGGGCGACATCATACCTAGGTCGGCTCGGGGCGTCCATGCTGGGTTTTGGCGGGTTTTGTCAGGGCGCGTGTCGGTGCTGGAACGCTGTATTCCTTAAAGCGGTAACGTTCTGCAAAACCCTCGCTTGGCGCTTTTGCCGGGCTGATCTATGGTTTCGCTGCGGCCGGGGATTTTTGCTCGTTGATCTGAAAAATCCAGCAAACACAGGGTTTTTGTTCTTTTTTTCGAACGACCTATTGTCCTTTAACCCCTTTGCTCCTACGATCCGTTTGAGATTTCAAACGCTCTTTGATCGGGTGCTGAGCCGCACGTGTTTCGAATCGTGCACGATTGATGCGCCTCATCCGGTCTCTGATTTCCCTGACGGCAGCCTTGCGAGGCGCCTTTCCACAATCATAATTTTGCTCCGCGCAGGCCGCGGTGCTGTTAAGGAAAGCCGACATGCAGCTTAAAGACACCCTGTTGTTCCGCCAGCAAGCCTTCATTGATGGCGCTTGGGTCGATGCGGACAACGGTCAGACGATCAAGGTCAACAACCCGGCCACCGGCGAAATCCTCGGCACCGTGCCGAAAATGGGCGCTGCCGAAACCCGCCGCGCGATCGAAGCCGCTGACAAAGCGCTGCCGGCCTGGCGTGCACTGACCGCCAAGGAGCGTGCAGGCAAGCTGCGTCGCTGGTTCGAACTGATGATCGAGAACCAGGACGACCTCGCGCGCCTGATGACCCTCGAGCAGGGCAAGCCGCTGGCCGAAGCCAAGGGCGAAATCGTTTACGCCGCTTCGTTCATCGAATGGTTCGCCGAAGAAGCCAAGCGCATCTACGGTGACGTGATTCCGGGCCACCAGCCGGACAAGCGCCTGATCGTGATCAAGCAGCCGATCGGTGTGACCGCAGCGATCACCCCGTGGAACTTCCCGGCAGCAATGATCACCCGTAAAGCCGGCCCTGCGCTGGCCGCCGGTTGCACCATGGTGCTCAAGCCGGCGTCGCAAACCCCATTTTCCGCGTTCGCGCTGGCTGAACTGGCCCAGCGTGCCGGCATCCCGAAAGGCGTGTTCAGCGTGGTCTCCGGCAGCGCCGGCGACATCGGCAGCGAGCTGACCAGCAACCCGATCGTGCGCAAACTGTCCTTCACCGGTTCGACCGAAATCGGTCGTCAACTGATGTCGGAATGCGCCAAGGACATCAAGAAAGTTTCGCTGGAACTGGGCGGCAACGCACCGTTCATCGTGTTCGACGACGCGGACCTGGATAAGGCCGTCGAAGGCGCGATCATCTCCAAATACCGCAACAACGGTCAGACCTGCGTCTGCGCCAACCGCCTGTACATTCAGGATTCGGTCTACGACGCGTTCGCCGAGAAGCTGAAAGTCGCGGTGGCCAAGCTGAAGATCGGCAACGGTCTGGAAGAAGGCACCACCACTGGCCCGCTGATCGACGAAAAAGCCGTGGCCAAGGTCCAGGAACACATCGCTGACGCCGTAGCCAAAGGCGCCACCGTGCTGGCCGGTGGCAAGCCGATGGAAGGCAACTTCTTCGAGCCGACCATCCTGACCAACGTGCCGAAAGACGCGGCTGTCGCCAAGGAAGAAACCTTCGGCCCGCTGGCCCCACTGTTCCGTTTCAAAGACGAAGCCGAAGTGATCGCGATGTCCAACGACACCGAGTTCGGTCTGGCCTCCTACTTCTACGCTCGCGACCTGGGCCGTGTGTTCCGTGTGGCTGAAGCCCTGGAATACGGCATGGTCGGCGTCAACACCGGGCTGATCTCCAACGAAGTCGCGCCGTTCGGCGGCATCAAGGCGTCGGGCCTGGGCCGTGAAGGCTCCAAGTACGGCATCGAAGATTACCTGGAAATCAAATACCTCTGCCTGGGCATCTAAGCCCGGCAAGAGAACGCTGCAAACGCAAAGGGCACGAGAGCGCTGTCCCTTTGCGTCGTTTCAAAACGGAATTTTCTCTGCGGCCGGGAACGCCGTGGCAGTCGATCATCGCATGCTGCCACCGCCGATTCCTCCCGCGTAATCCTTGAACCACGCCGCCCGATGAGCGGTGAATGAGGACTGTAATGAGCAAGACTAACGCTGAACTGATGGCCCGCCGTACCGCTGCTGTACCACGTGGTGTTGGCCAGATTCACCCGATCTTCGCTGAGTCGGCGAAGAACGCTACCGTGACTGACGTTGAAGGTCGCGAGTTCATCGACTTCGCCGGCGGTATCGCTGTGCTGAACACCGGCCACGTGCACCCGAAAATCATCGCGGCCGTGACCGAACAGCTGAACAAGCTGACCCACACCTGCTTCCAGGTGCTGGCCTACGAGCCGTACGTTGAGCTGTGCGAAAAGATCAACGCCAAGGTGCCAGGTGATTTCGCCAAGAAGACCCTGCTGGTCACCACCGGTTCCGAAGCCGTGGAAAACGCCGTGAAAATCGCCCGTGCCGCCACTGGCCGTGCCGGCGTGATCGCCTTCACCGGCGCGTACCACGGCCGCACCATGATGACCCTGGGCCTGACCGGTAAGGTCGTGCCTTACTCGGCCGGCATGGGCCTGATGCCAGGCGGCATCTTCCGCGCGCTGTACCCGAACGAGCTGCACGGCGTGAGCATCGACGACTCGATCGCTTCCATCGAACGCATCTTCAAGAACGACGCCGAGCCGAAAGACATCGCTGCGATCATCATCGAGCCTGTGCAGGGCGAAGGTGGTTTCTACGTCGCGCCGAAAGAATTCATGAAGCGTCTGCGCGCCCTGTGCGACCAGCACGGCATCCTGTTGATCGCTGACGAAGTACAAACCGGCGCTGGCCGTACCGGCACCTTCTTCGCCATGGAACAGATGGGCGTTGCTGCCGACCTGACAACCTTCGCCAAATCCATCGCGGGCGGCTTCCCGCTGGCCGGTGTCTGCGGCAAGTCCGAATACATGGACGCCATTGCCCCAGGCGGCCTCGGCGGCACCTACGCTGGCAGCCCGATCGCTTGCGCTGCGGCCCTGGCCGTGATGGAAGTGTTCGAAGAAGAGCAATTGCTGGACCGCTGCAAGGCCGTCGGCGAGCGTCTGGTAACCGGCCTGAAGGCTATCCAGGCCAAGTACCCGGTAATCGGTGAAGTGCGTGCCCTGGGCGCGATGATCGCGGTCGAGCTGTTCGAAAACGGCGACAGCCACAAGCCAAACCCGACCGCCGTTGCGGCTGTCGTGGCCAAGGCGCGTGACAAGGGCCTGATCCTGCTGTCCTGCGGCACCTACGGCAACGTTCTGCGCGTACTCGTACCGCTGACCTCGCCGGACGAGCAACTGGACAAAGGTCTGGCAATCATCGAAGAGTGCTTCTCGGAGCTGTAAGCCCCGGCACTGTGTGATCGGCTAGACAAAAACCCGCTTCGGCGGGTTTTTTTACGGCCCTGAGACACGTCAAACGCTTTTGCGCTGTATCGAATGGCCAGCATTGGCTAAGGTTCAGGCATTGCAAGGGAGAGCGCGCATGACTGCCGTTGATTTACCCGCCGTACCCCGAGTGCTGATTGCCGAGGCCGATCCGTGGTCCCGGGACCTGCTCAAACAAGTGTTGCTGAACGTGCGTTGCGACGCTCGTGTGGACCTGTGTGCCGATGGCCAGCAAGCCCTGTCGCTGCTCAGCGAAGTGCCGTATGACCTGGCGATCGTCGATTGGGAATTGCCCGGCATCGATGGCTTGAACGTGCTGCGCAGCGTGCGGCAGCGCAAACGTAATCCGCCGCTGCCGTTCATTCTGATGAGCAGCCGCAACGACAGCGCCAGCGTGCGTGAAGCGCTGCCGCTGGCCCCCACGGCCTACCTGACCAAACCGTTGAACATGGAAAGCCTGACCGAGCGTTTGCAGGGCTTGCTGCTCAATGCGGGCGAAGAGGTGTTCTGCGAAGTGCCGGCCCTGGCGCCGGGCATGACCTTGTCGGTGTTTCTTGAACGCCGCCGCGAGCAGGCCGATGGTGCACCGTTGATGACCGATGTGCAGGTGGCGGTGAAACGCAGCCTGAACCCGCACGGCCTTGATCTGAAACTTCTGGAAGAAGAAATCCGCACCGATCCACAGATCACTGCCGTGCTGATCGCGGCGGCCAACAGCGCGGCGCAGCATCATGGCGCGGCGGTGCAGACCCTGGGCCAGGCCCTGCAGCGGCTCGGCACCGGGCAGAGCATGAACCTGATCCTCGGCCTGGCACTCAAGCGCAGTGCCAGACTCAGCGACCCGTGCCTGGCGGACTACGCCGAGCGCTATTGGGGGCTGTCGCTGCACACCGCCGAATACGCCCGCACCTTGGCGCGCCTGCTCGATCTGGATCAGGAACGCTGCTATTGCGCCGGCATGTTGCATCGCCTCGGCGATCTGGCGTTGCTGCGCTGTTTGCAGGAATGGAAACAGGCTGGCGGCGAACTGGATGAGTGGGAGGAGGTGGGCGATGCGCTGGCGGAGTTTGGTGCGGCCTACGGTTCGGCGTTGCGCACCCGCTGGCGCTTGCCGCTGGAGTTGCGCGAGCTGATTGCTGCGGTCTACCAGCTCGGGGGTGGGGTTTACTCCCGTGAATCGCTGGTGATGAACATGGCGGCGCAGATGGCCCGCCTGACCGAGCATGAGGGCATCGAGGAGCTGGCCAAGAGTCGCACGGCGCGGCTGCTGAAGATCGGGCTGCCGGAATTGATGCGGATGCGCAAGTAACCGAATTTGCACAAAACCCCTGTAGGAGTGAGCCTGCTCGCGATTGGATCTGGCATTCAACAATGATACTGACTGAAATTGCGCGATCGCGAGCAGGCTCACTCCTACAGGGTTATGGGTTTAGGCGGACACCGGTGTTCAGGCAGAAATGATCCGGTTCTTGCCCTGCCGCTTGGCCTCATACATCGCCGCATCCGCCCGGGCGAACAGGCTGTCGAGGCTGTCGTCGCCATCCGTGAGGCTGGTCAGGCCCTGGCTGACGGTGATGCCGAACGTCTGCCCGTCATGGCTGAACCTCAAGCGCTGAATCTCCTGCTGCAGCCGCTCGGCCACTTGCATCGCCATGTCCGGTGCGCAACCGGGGAACACCGCGGCGAACTCTTCTCCGCCAATGCGTCCGAACAGATCGCCCCGACGTAACGAACTGCGTCCGCAGTCGGCGATCCGCTGCAATACGTTGTCGCCCTCCTGATGACCGTAGCTGTCGTTGATCAGCTTGAAGTCATCGATGTCCAGCAGCAGGAAGGCCAGTGGCGCACCTTGCAGGCGCGCCTCTTCGAACTCGCGATGGGCGCATTCGAAGAAGTGCCGACGGTTGCTGCTCTGGGTCAGAACATCGGTGGTCGCCAGGCGATGCAGCTCGGTTTCCATCTGTTTCTTGTCGGTGATGTCCTCGGCGATGCCGACAATGATCACCGGTTGCCCGGGCTCGTCCTGACGGTTGATGAAGCATTTGTCGCTGAGCCAGCGCACCTGGCCGTCGGCGGCGATGATCCGGTATTCGCGGTCTTCCACCGCGCCCTTGTGCAGCACTTCGGCAAGGCTGCGCTCAGCGTAATCCAGGTCGTCGGGGTAGATGCTGTCGCGCCACTGGTGGTGGTCGGCGAGCAAGAGTCCCGCGGAGCGCCCGAAAATCCGTTCGTAAGCGGGGCTGACGTACAGCACCTGACGGGTTTCCCAGTTGAATGCCCACAGCACGGCGTTAACGCTCACCAGCAGTGAGCTGAACAGCTGTTCGCGCTCGCTCAGCCGGGCGACTTCGCCTTGGGCGTGCATCAGCGCCATCAGCGTTTGCGCGGCCTCGGGCCACTGCGCAAGGGATGAGTCTTTTTGATTGTTGTTGACCATCGGCACATATCTCAAGTGTGTGCCGCGATTTCGACAACGGCCACAGTACAGCCCGCCGGGGTGGCGAAGTGTCTTTGAGATAGGGCTTTCGGTGCTAAGTTCCGCGCATTTGTGGCAGGGGAGCTTGCTCCCGCCGGGCGGTAGGGGTGACGCGTTTCAGCAATGAGAACGCGTCGTCAAATGTGCGCCAGCTTCGCTACTGATCGGGGAGGAATCCCCCGCCACAGGGGATTCCTTGCTGCCCGTCATGCTGCGGCAGGACGCAACGAGTAGGTTTTCAACTGGTCGGCGAATTCACGCAGGGACTGGATGCCGCTGGCCTCGGCCTCGTGCACCCATTCCTTGATGGCGGCGAGCATGTCGTGGCCATTTGCGCTGGTCTTGACCCAGATCTGCTGCAGGGCCAGACGTTTTTCGTAAATTACCTTCAGCGCCTGGCTGTGCTCGAGCATGTTCTGGATGCGCAAGTGATGACGGTCTTCCAGCAGGCTGGTTTCCCGCGATAGCAGGCGTTTGGCCCGATGGAATTGATGGCGTACCGAATGATCGACCTTATCCAGCTCCTGCTTGACCAGCGGGGCGATCACCAATTTGCGGTACTGTGCCATGATCTGGAAGCGGTTGTTGAGGATCGCCATGGCGGTGTCCATGTCCAGATGACCCTTGCCTTCGACGCGATGGGCGATCGGCGCCACGCGCTGCACCTTGGCCAGCCCGAGAAAGCTGAAGACCTTGATCCACGCCCAGCCCAGGTCGAACTCCCACTTCTTCACCGACAGCTTGGCCGAGTTGGGGTAGGTGTGATGGTTGTTGTGCAGTTCTTCGCCGCCGATCAGGATGCCCCACGGCACCAGATTGGTCGCCGCGTCGCGGCATTCGAAGTTGCGGTAGCCGATGGCATGGCCCAGACCGTTGACCACGCCGGCAGCCCAGACCGGGATCCACATCATCTGGATCGCCCAGATGGTGATGCCGATGGTACCGAACAGCAGCAGGTCGATGACGCCCATGATCGCCACGCCCAGCAACGGATAGCGGCTGTAGAGATTGCGCTCGATCCAGTCTTCGGGGCAGTTCTTGCCGTAGATGCGCAGGGTCTCCGGGTTCTCGGCTTCGGCGCGGTACAGCTCGGCGCCTTTGCGCAGTACGGTGGACAAGCCCTTGATGACCGGGCTGTGCGGGTCATCTTCGGTTTCGCATTTGGCGTGATGTTTACGGTGGATGGCCGTCCACTCGCGGGTGTTCTGTGCCGTGGTCAGCCACAGCCAGAAGCGGAAAAAGTGTTTCAGGCCGGCATTCAGCTCAAGCGAGCGATGGGCCGAGTAACGGTGCAGATAGACGGTGACGGCGACAATTGTCACGTGGGTCATCAGCAGGGTGACTGCGACCAGTGACCAGGCCGACAAGCCAAGAAAACCTTCGTACCACATAGGCTATAGGGCCCTCGAAAAAGAAAAAAACAGCCGTTGCATTATCACCAAGCACACAGATAAAACCAGTCGCCCTTTCAGATAAGAGTCGCTGGATGTTTCTTGACCTATAATTCCAACCTTTTTTGTAGGGACATGGACAGCCGAATGCCTGCCACTTACCGCGATGCCTTGCGTGCAGCGCTGCTTTACCTGGTGCTTGCTGTCGTCTGGCTGCAGGGCACTGGTTACTTATTGAACAGTTTCTTTGATCAGTCTGTCGATCTGCAGCGATGGCAACTGATCAACGGTTACGTCTGGGCGGCGCTGAGTACCGGGCTGATCTTTCTGGCGCGCCTGCGTTTGTGTGAGTTTCTCGGCATCGGTGCACGGTTGCGCGAGCGTCAGGCTGACCGTGAGCGCCTGCGCCAGGCTGCCGCGGTTTTCGACTGTACCCGCGAAGGAGTGCTGGTCACCAACCGCGAAGGCCTGATCGTGCACGTTAACCGCGCGTTCATGGAGATCACCGGCTACCAGTACGAAGAAGTCCTCGGCCATCAGCCGAGTCTGTTCAAGTCCGGCCACCATCCGCCGGGCTTCTATCAGGCGATGTTCGCCACACTGCAGGCCCACGGCGAGTGGAGCGGGGAAATCTGGAACCGGCGCAAGAGCGGTGAGATTTATCCACAGTGGCAAACCATCCGCGTGATTCACGATGATCAGGGGCGGCTCAGTCACTACGTGGCGGTGTTTTCCGACATCAGTGCAATCAAGGACTCCGAACACGAACTCAAGCACCTCGCCCACCACGACCCGCTGACCGATCTGCCCAATCGCCTGCTGTTCAGCGACCGCGCCGAGCAGGCGCTGGCGTCGGCGCAGTTGCACAAGCGCGGCTGCGCCTTGCTGATGATCGATCTGGATCACTTCAAGATGATCAACGACAGCCTCGGCCACAACGTCGGCGATCGCTTGCTCAAGGCGGTGGCGGCGCGCCTGCAGGACCTGTTCGGTCCCGGGATTACCCTGGCGCGGCTCGGCGGTGATGAATTCGCGGTGCTGGCGGAAAGTTGTCCACAACCGGTCCAGGCGGCGGCGCTGGCGCAGCGCATTCTCGATGCGCTGAAGGAGCCGGTTCGCATCGACCAGCATGAGCTGTTCATCAACGCCAGTATCGGCATCAGCCTGTTCCCCAGCGATGCATTGAGTGCCGATCAACTGCTGCGCAATGCCGACGCCGCGCTGTTCAAGGCCAAGAGCAGCGGGCGCAACGGTTATGCGTTGTACACCGAAGAACTGACCGCCCATGCGCAGCAACGGGTCGAGATCGCTTTCGAACTGCGCCGTGCCCTGGAGCAGCAGGAGCTGCGGGTTTTCTATCAACCGGTGCACGACCTCAAAACCCGTCGCCTGATCGGTGTCGAAGCGCTGGTGCGCTGGCAGCATCCGCAGCGGGGGCTGGTGTCGCCGGCGGAATTCATTCCGATTGCCGAGCGCACCGGGCTGATTGCCGAAATCGACGCTTGGGTCATGCGCGAGGCGTGTTCGCAGATGTGCCAATGGCAGCAGGCCGGGATTGGGCTGTCGTTCGTCGCGGTGAACGTATCGTCGCGGCTGTTCGCCCGGCGCGAGCTGTACCAGCAGGTGGCGCAGGTGCTGCACGAAACCGGGCTGAACCCGGCCTATCTGGAGCTGGAAGTCACCGAAAGCGCGGTGATGGACGACCCGGAAGTGGCACTGGAACAGATGCATCGTTTGCGCGAACTGGGCATTCGCCTGGCCATCGACGATTTCGGCACTGGCTATTCGTCACTGCTGCGGCTCAAGCGCCTGCCGGTGCAGAAGCTCAAGATCGATCAAGGCTTTGTCGCCGGGCTGCCCTTGGACGAGGACGATGTGGCGATCGTTCGAGTGATCATCGCGCTGGCCCGCAGCATGGGCATGCAGGTCCACGCCGAGGGCATCGAGCAGGCGGAGCAGGCGGCGTTTCTGCTGGAGCAGGCATGTGATCTGGGCCAGGGCTACTGGTTTGGGCGGCCGGTGCCTGCGGGGGAGATTGATTGGGCGCGGGCACCGTTTATCGGCTGAATCCGATCCTGTGGCGAGGGAGCTTGCTCCCGCTGGACTGCGTAGCAGGCCCAAAAAAACGGCGAGTGCTTCGCACTCGAGCGGGAGCAAGCTCCCTCGCCACAGGGGGAGCGGTGTTCTTTCATAGCGGGAACACCGCGCAAACCCTTGCCCCGTCAGATAATGTTTTCCAGTTATATAAACATTCTTAAATAGTCTTTTTAAGAATATCTGTGCCTCTCTTATATTGCTCCCACGCCGAACGCAGTGCGGCCCACTGCCAGGCATATCCCATTCAAAGGAGCAGCACCATGAGCGCATCCCTTCGCAGCGTTGACGGTCAGGACGAAACCACCATTTTGCGTGAAATCCAGAGCGCTCTGCGCGATCTGCGATTTGGCGCGGTGGAGATCACTGTGCACAACGCTCAGGTCGTGCAGATCGAACGCAAAGAGAAATTCCGTTTGCAGCAGCCGGGTAAGCAACCGGGCTGAGTTGAAGATCAAAAGATCGCAGCCTGCGGCAGCTCCTACAGGGGGCTGTGTGTAGGAGCTGCCGAAGGCGGCGATCTTTGAATGAGCAACCCGATTCCAGCCACACATAAGAAAAAGCCACCACCCAGAATTCCAGGAGCTTTCACCATGTCGTCGATTCGCCGTTACGCTTTGGCCGCCCTGGCCAGCGCTGTGTTTGCCGGTTCCGCGGTTGCCAAGGATTACGAACTGCTCAACGTATCGTACGACCCGACGCGCGAGCTGTATCAGGACTACAACGCTGAATTCATCAAGTTCTGGCAGAAGGACCACGCCGGCGACAGCGTGAAAATCCAGCAGTCCCACGGCGGATCGGGCAAGCAGGGCCGCGCGGTGATCGACGGTCTGCGTGCCGACGTCGTGACCCTGGCGCTGGCCGGTGACATCGACGAAATCGCCAAGCTCGGCAAGACCCTGCCAGCCGACTGGCAGAAGCGTCTGCCGGACGCCAGCACCCCGTACACCTCGACCATTGTGTTCCTGGTGCGCAAGGGCAACCCCAAAGGCATCAAGGACTGGGGCGACCTGGTCAAGAACGACGTCTCGGTCATCACCCCGAACCCGAAAACCTCCGGCGGTGCGCGCTGGAACTTCCTCGCCGCGTGGGCCTATGGCCTGAAAGCCAACGGCGGCAGCGAAGAAAAAGCCAAAGAATACGTACAGAATCTGTTCAAGCATGTGCCCGTGCTGGACACCGGCGCCCGTGGTTCGACCATCACCTTCGTCAACAACGGTCAGGGTGACGTGTTGCTGGCCTGGGAAAACGAAGCCTTCCTGGCGCTGAAAGAAGATGGCGGCGCCGACAAGTTCGAAATCGTCGTGCCGTCGCTGTCGATCCTCGCCGAGCCACCGGTGGCCGTGGTCGACAAGAACGCCGAGAAGAAGGGCAACGAGCAGATCGCCGAAGCCTATCTGAAGCACCTGTACAGCCCGGCCGGTCAGGAGATCGCCGCGAAGAACTTCTACCGCCCGCGTGACAAGGACGTGGCGGCGAAGTACGCCCAGCAGTTCCCGAAACTGGAACTGGTGACCATCGACAAGGACTTCGGCGGCTGGAAATCCGCGCAGCCGAAATTCTTCAATGACGGTGGCGTGTTCGACCAGATCTATCAGGCGCAATAATCTGAGCAGAACCCGGACTCAATGTGACGAGGGAGCAAGTCGGGCCGCCGCACCGTCCCGCTTGATTGCGCAGCGCTCATAAGAATTAGGGACTGCTGCGCAGTCCAGCGGGAGCAAGCTCCCTCGCCACACAACCAAGGACTTTTATGTCGCGTCGTATCTCCCCCGTCATACCCGGCTTCGGGCTGACGCTGGGTTACACCTTGGTGTACCTCAGCCTGATTGTGCTTATCCCGCTGGCGGCGATGTTCGTCCACGCCGCCCAACTCACCTGGGATCAGTTCTGGACGATCATCTCCGCCCCCCGCGTGCTGGCCGCTCTGAAGCTGAGCTTCGGCACCGCACTGTGTGCCGCGATCATCAACGGCATCATCGGTACGCTGCTGGCGTGGGTGCTGGTGCGCTACACCTTCCCCGGGCGCAAGGTGATCGACGCGATGATCGATCTGCCGTTTGCCCTGCCGACAGCCGTTGCCGGTATTGCCCTGACTGCGCTGTACACCCCGACCGGCCTGGTCGGGCAGTTCGCCGCCGACCTCGGTTTCAAGATTGCCTACACACCGTTGGGCATCACCCTCGCGCTGACCTTCGTGACCCTGCCGTTCGTGGTGCGCACGGTGCAACCGGTGCTGGCCGATATCCCGCGTGAAGTCGAAGAAGCGGCCGCCTGCCTCGGTGCGAAACCTTTGCAGGTGTTCCGCCATATCCTGCTGCCGGCATTGTTGCCTGCCTGGCTGACCGGTTTTGCCCTGGCCTTCGCCCGGGGCGTCGGCGAGTATGGTTCGGTGATTTTCATTGCCGGCAACATGCCGATGAAAACCGAGATCCTGCCGCTGCTGATCATGGTCAAGCTCGACCAATACGATTACACCGGCGCCACCTCCATCGGCGTGCTGATGCTGGTGGTTTCCTTCGTCCTGTTGCTGCTGATCAACTTGCTGCAGCGGCGCATCGAAACCCCATAAGGAGGCGCGAACCATGTCCCAATCGTCTATTGCGGCCGCGTCCTCGGCCAACGCTGCGCGCCGTGGCAGCGCCACTTCGCGCAGGATCCTGATCGGTCTCGGCTGGCTGATCTTTTTCCTGTTTCTGGTGTTGCCGCTGTTCATCGTGGTGTCGCAGGGCCTGAAGAACGGTCTCGGCGCATTCTTCACCGCGATCTTTGAACCGGATGCGCTGTCGGCGCTGAAACTGACGGTGATCGCGGTGCTGATTTCGGTGCCGCTGAACCTGGTGTTCGGGGTCAGCGCCGCGTGGTGCGTGAGCAAATATTCGTTCCGTGGCAAGAGCATGCTGGTGACGCTGATCGACCTGCCGTTCTCGGTATCGCCGGTGATCGCAGGTCTGGTCTACGTGCTGATGTTCGGCGCTCAGGGCCTGTTCGGACCGTGGCTGCAGGATCACGACATCCAGATCGTCTTCGCCCTGCCGGGCATCGTGCTGGCGACGATCTTCGTCACCGTGCCGTTCGTGGCCCGCGAGCTGATCCCGCTGATGCAGGAACAAGGCACGCAGGAAGAGGAAGCCGCGCGGCTGCTTGGCGCCAATGGCTGGCAGATGTTCTGGCACGTCACCGTCCCCAACATCAAGTGGGGCCTGATCTATGGCGTGGTGCTGTGTACCGCGCGGGCCATGGGTGAGTTCGGTGCGGTGTCGGTGGTCTCCGGGCACATTCGCGGGGTGACCAACACCTTGCCGCTGCACGTCGAGATCCTCTACAACGAATACAACCACGTGGCCGCGTTCGCCGTGGCGAGCCTGTTGCTGATCCTGGCGCTCTTCATCCTGCTGCTCAAGCAGTGGAGCGAAAACCGTATCAACCGCCTGCGCGCCAGCGCCGCGGAGGAATAATTCATGTCGATCGAAGTGCGTAACGTCAGCAAGAATTTCAATGCGTTCAAGGCGCTGGACAACATCAGCCTGGATATCCACAGCGGTGAGCTGGTGGCGTTGCTCGGCCCGTCCGGCTGCGGCAAGACCACGCTGCTACGGATTATCGCCGGCCTGGAAACCCCGGATCAGGGCAACATCGTATTCCACGGCGAAGACGTCTCCGGCCACGACGTGCGTGATCGCAACGTCGGTTTCGTGTTCCAGCACTACGCGCTGTTCCGTCACATGACGGTGTTCGACAACGTCGCGTTCGGCCTGCGCATGAAACCGAAAAACCAGCGCCCGAGCGAAAGCCAGATCGCGACCAAGGTCCACGAACTGCTGAACATGGTGCAACTGGACTGGCTGTCGGATCGCTACCCGGAGCAGTTGTCCGGCGGCCAGCGTCAGCGTATTGCCCTGGCCCGCGCGTTGGCGGTGGAACCGAAGGTCCTGCTGCTCGATGAGCCGTTCGGCGCCCTCGACGCCAAAGTGCGTAAAGAACTGCGCCGCTGGCTGGCGCGCCTGCACGAAGACATCAACCTGACCTCGGTGTTCGTGACCCACGACCAGGAAGAAGCCATGGAAGTCGCCGACCGCATCGTGGTGATGAACAAGGGCGTGATCGAGCAGATCGGCTCCCCGGGCGACGTCTACGAAAACCCGGCCAGCGATTTCGTTTATCACTTCCTCGGCGACTCGAACCGCTTGCTGCTCAGCGACGACAACCACGTGCTGTTCCGCCCGCACGAAGTGTCGTTGTCCAAACATGAACTGGAAGATCACCACGCCGCTGAAGTGCGCGATATCCGCCCGTTGGGCGCGACCACGCGAGTGACGTTGAAGGTGGAGGGGCAGACGGATCTGATCGAGGCCGAAGTGGTGAAAGACCACGACAGCCTGATCGGTCTGGCCAAGGGTGAAACGCTGTTCTTCAAACCGAAGGTCTGGCAGAAAGTCGCCAGCCTCTAAAATCAAAAGATCGCAGCCTGCGGCAGCTCCTGCATTGGAATGCGTTTCCCCTGTAGGAGCTGCCGCAGGCTGCGATCTTTTAAAGCGGCCTAAGCCGCCGCTTTGCCATTCGGATTGACCCGCACCACCCCCGCCCGGGCCTCGATCTGCTCTTTCAACTCATGGCGCATCCCGAGCAGGAACGCCAACTCGGCCACGACAAACAACGGCCCGACAATCAACCCGCTCACGTCATCGACAAACGCCGGTTTGCACCCTTCATAGTGGTGCCCGACAAACTGGATCACCCAGCCGATCACGAACATCGCCAGCCCGCTGCTGAGCCAGACCATGGTGCTCTGCTGCGCCAGCGCATGCCCGGCCCAGACCGACAGGCCCATCAGCAGTGTCATCAGAACACCCAGCTTCAGTTCCAGGCGCAGGTAAAACCACGCCGAGGCCAGCGCCAGCAGCACCGCCGGCGATAGCCACAACCCGCCCAGCGCCCATTGCGGCCGCGACAACAACACTGCCACGGCCACCACGATCAGCGGAATGCCGATAAAGTGGCTGGCGATGTTGCGCGGGTCGCGGTGGTAGGCGGCGTATTGACTCAAGTGATCGACGAGGCTTTTCATTGTTGTTCCTCCTGTAGGGTGAGAGCAGCATGCCCCGGGTTCGGCGTTCGCTCTGTCAGGCAGGCGACAATTGGGAGTGTTCATGAATAAGCGTTCACAGCTGATGACCGGGCAATGGTTCAGTCATCTGCCGGCTTCCTTTCAGGATAGTCTGCTGGCGGCGGCCCGGGAGCGGCGGCTGACGGCGGGGCAACGGCTGTTTCAACGCGGCGATGCACCGTGCGGTTTGTACGCAGTGCTCGACGGCGCGATCCGTATCGGCGCGGTGAGCGAGCAGGGCAAGGAGGCGTTGCTGAGCGTGGTGGAAGCGCCGCACTGGTTCGGCGAAATCTGCCTGTTCGACGGTCAGCCGCGCACCCATGACGCTTATGCGGTCGGGCCGTGCACCTTGCTGAATATTCCGCAGGCCACGTTGCTGAAAATCCTCGATGAACAGCCGGTGTACTGGCGCCATCTGGCATTGCTGATGAGCCACAAACTGCGCCTGACGTTCATCAACCTTGAACAGTTGAGCCTGCTGCCGGCCCCGGCGCGCCTGGCGCATCGCTTGCTGATGATCGCCGAGGGCTACGGCGAACTCGACCCGCCGCGGCGGGTGCTGCAATTGCCACAGGAACAGCTGGCGTCGATGCTGTCGCTGTCACGCCAGACCACCAATCAGATCCTCAAGGATTTGCAGGGGCAGGGGATTATCGGGTTAGGGTATGGCGAGATCGAAATTCTTGATGCCGTTCGCTTGCGGGCGCTGGCCACACTCTAAAACCTCGTACCGATCCATTGTAGGAGTGAGCCTGCTCGCGATAGCGGTGTGTCAGCCAACACATCATCAACTGATACACCGTTATCGCGAGCAGGCTCACTCCTACAGGGAAACGTGCGTGGCTTACGAACCGCGATAGGTCGAGAAACCATAAGGGCTGAGCAGCAGCGGGATGTGGTAGTGCTGGTCAGTCTGCTTTACCTGGAAAATCACCGGAATCTCCGGGAAAAACGTCTCACGCTTGGCCTTCTCGAAATACTCGCCGGTCTTGAACACCACCCGGTATTCGCCCGCCTCGAACGGCTGTTTGGCCGGGAACAGTTCGGCGATGCGCCCCTGTTCGTTGGTGGTGCCCTGAGCCAGCGGCTGCCAGTTCTGGCCGACGTGTTTTTCCAGGGTGACGTTGATTCCGGGCGACGGCAGGCCGTTTTCCAGATTGAGCACGTGCACGCTCAGTGGGTTGCCGGCGGCCAGCGCCAGGCTTGAAATGGCGCTCAGGCCGAGTGCGGCGAAGGTCATGCGCAGGGTGGTCATGGTCAGTCTCCTTATTGGGAACGGGTGAGGGTCAGGCCGGCCTTTTCCGCGGCCTTGATGGCACAGCTTTCGTCTTGTTCACCGCCGCCGGAGCCGGCCACGCCCATGGCGCCGACCAGCTCAGTGCCGGCGAACAACGGGATGCCGCCGCCAAGCAACAGCAGCTCATCGAGGGTGTTGAGGTTGGCGGTGTCCGGGTTGCTGCGGGCGCGTTCGGCGAACAGCCGGGTCGGGGTTTTCGTCGACAGCGCGGTGTACGCTTTGCGCTGGCTGGCGGCGGTGTTGTGCGGGCCGATGCCATCGCCGCGCAGGGTCACCAGCAGGTTGCCGCCACGGTCGAGCACCGAGACTGTGCCGCTGCAGTTGCTCAGCGCCGAGTCGGCCAGCAGGCGCGCGGTTTTCAGATCGAGGTCGGCGTGCCGCGGCAGGTCAGGGCTGGCGAAAGCGCTGGTGCTCAAGCCGATGGCGAGGCTCGCAACGAGGTATTTGAAGGTCATGAACAGGCTCCGAAAGCGAAGGACATCACCTTAGCCGCCGGTCCTCGTCAGAACCTCGTCAGTCGGATTACAAGTTTGTAATGGGCAATCGGGCCGAAGACGCCTAGCCTGTGTGCCTGATCAATCGAGGTGTGCCATGCGTTTGCTGGTCGTAGAAGATGAAGCCAAAACCGCGAATTTCCTTGCCAAAGGCCTGGGCGAATCGGGATTCGCCGTGGACGTGGCCCTCAATGGCCTCGACGGGCGCTATTTCATCGAGCAGCAGGAATACGACCTGATCATCCTCGACGTGATGCTGCCGGGCCTCAATGGCTGGCAGTTGCTGCAACTGATCCGCCAGCGCGGCGCCACGCCGGTGTTGTTCCTGACCGCCAAGGATGCCATCGAAGACCGCGTGCGCGGCCTCGAACTGGGCGCCGATGATTACTTGCTCAAGCCCTTCGCGTTCGCCGAATTGCTCGCGCGGGTGCGCACGCTGCTACGCCGCGGGCCGCTGCGCGAGGCCGAGTCCTACAGCATCGCCGACCTCGAGATTGATGTGCTGCGGCGTCGGGTCAGTCGCGGCGGCCAGCGCATTGCCCTGACCAACAAGGAATTTGCCCTGTTGCAACTGCTCGCCAGTCGTCAGGGCGAAGTGTTGTCGCGCACCCTGATCGCCTCGCAGGTGTGGAACCTGAATTTCGACAGCGACACCAACATGGTCGAGGTCGCGGTGCGCCGCTTGCGGGCCAAGGTCGATGACCCGTACATGCCGAAACTGATCCACACCGTGCGCGGCGTCGGCTATCAGCTGGAAGCGCCCGACGATGCGCGCTAGGTCGATCGCCTGGCGTCTGGCGCTGGCGTTCGCTGTGGTCTGCGCGTTGGTATTGAGCGCGATTGGCGTGTTCCTCTACCGCTCACTCGCCTCGGAGATCGCCTATCGGGATGATCTGGCGTTGCTCGGCCGCCTGGAACAGGTGCGCGCCCTGCTCGCCGACAGCGACAGCCTCGACGCCTTGCAGGCGCGTCCACGGTTGTACCAGAACATGCTCGGTAACCTCGACAGCCTGTTGCTGGTGCGGCGCGCTGACGGTTCGAGCGTGATTGCGATCAACCCGCGCCCGCGCGAGCTGCCGACATTGAACGCCATCGCGCGCGAGCAAACGCCGCAGCGTCGCGATGTGCTGACCTGGCAAGCGCCGGACGGCGCCGAGCTGGCGTTGTTGTCCGGTGAGGCCCGTGGGCCGAACGGCGAACCGCTGATTGTGATCGCCGGCAAGGTGCTCACTGAGCGTGAGCAGATGCTCGCCAGTTATCGCTTGCGCCTGTATCTGGCCGTCGGGCTTGGCGCGCTGCTGGCGTTCGCGCTGGGACTGGTATTGCTGCGCCGTGGCCTGCAACCGTTGCGCCAGTTAAGCGCGGCGGTGCGTGGCATTGATCTGCGCAGTCTTGATCAGCGACTGCCCGCCACCGGCACCCCCGCCGAATTGCTCGAGCCGGTGCAGGCGCTCAATGGCATGCTCGCCCGTCTGGACGATAGTGTGCAGCGGCTGTCGCAGTTTTCTGCCGATCTGGCCCACGAGATCCGCACCCCGTTGCACACCTTGCTCGCGAGCAATGGCCAGGCACTGAACCACCCGCGCAGTACGGCGGAATATCAGGAGTTGCTGGCCTCGAACATGGAAGAGTTCGAACGCCTCAAGCGCATGGCCGAGAACCTGATGTTCCTCGCCCGCGCCGAACAGGCGGAGCGTGCGCTCGACTTGCGCACGCTGGAGTTGCACGAGGTCGGTAGTGAACTGTGCGATTACTTCGAAGCCCTGGCGGACGACCGCGATATTCGTCTGGAAAACGCGTTGCACGGCGAACTGTTGGCCGACCAGCAACTGCTGCAACGTGCCTTGGGTAACCTGCTGGCCAATGCGGTGCGCCACGCCGATGAAGGCACGCAGATCAGCCTGCGCCGTCGCGATGAGCCGGGGGTGTGCTGGTTGCAGGTACACAACCATGGCCCGGCCATCGCGCCAGAACATCTGGGCAAACTGTTTGACCGCTTCTATCGCGTCGATCCTGCACGGGCGCAGCCCGGGGATTCGGGTGGGCTGGGGCTGGCGATCGTGCAGTCGATCATGCAGTTGCATGGCGGGCAGGTGCGGGTCAGCAGTGATGCGGAGGGCACGGTATTTGGGCTGGGTTTTGTGGTGAATTGAAGGACGCCTTCGCGAGCAGGCTCGCTCCCACATTTTGAATGCGTTCCCCCGGTAGGAGTGAGCCTGCTCGTGATGGCGTCAGATCAGACAACCTGAATCTGGATCAGCGCAACCCGTCGCGAAACTGCCCCGGCGTCATCCCCGTCCAGCGCTTGAACGCGCGGCTGAAGCTGCTGGTATCGGCAAATCCCAACAGATAACTCACCTCACTCAACGAACACTGCGGATCGCGCAGGTGCAGCAGCGCCAGATTCTCACGGCTCTCGTTGAGCAACGTGTCAAAGCGACAACCTTCGTCCGCCAGGTGCCGTTGCAGGCTGCGCAGGCTCAGGTGCAGCGCTTGGGCGATGCGTTCGGCGCTGGGTTCGCCTTCCGGCAGTTGTTCTTCGATGGCGTCGCGCACCTTGCGCTCCCAGGTCAGCGGTTTGAGCTGGGCGAGGGTGCGCTTGAGCACGGCTTCGTTGTGTTCGGCCAGTTCCGGGTTGGCGTCGTCGAGGTGGCTGTCGAAGTCGGCGAGGGCGAACTCCAGACGATCCTCGGCGGCGCAAAAATGCACCGGCGCGCGGAACACCTTGTGCCATGGATGCGGGTCTTGCGGTTCCGGGCGGCGCAGGTACACCGCCAGCGGCGCATAGTCGCGACCGAGGCGATTGCGGCAGGTGCGCACGTAGATCGCGGCAAACGCGTCGATGGCTTCGAAGGCCGGTGCCGGATTGCCTGACGGAATGTTCAGACGGAACAAATAGCGGTCATCGCTGCGGCTCAACTCCAGTTCCAGCGCATCGCTGACCACTGGGTGGTAGCGCACGATGCGCTCGAACACCTCGCGCAGGCTGCCGCTGGCCACCAGCGCGTAACCGAGCGCATGGAACGTGGTCGGGCTGACGAACCGCGATACCCGCAGGCCGATGGCCGGATCGCCGCTGAACTGCACCGCCAGTTGCCACAGACGCGTGGTGCCGGACAACGGATAACGCGCGTTCGGGTCGTCCATCAGCTGCGGATCGAGGCCCGCCTGTTGGCACAGGCCGATACTGTCCAGCCCCAGCGCATCGAGTTGCTTGCGCAAGGCACGGGTCCAACTGGCGAGGGAGGTCGGTTCCTTCATGCTGATTGGCGCTTCCGGTCAACAGGTTGGCGTTCTCGGCTAGCGTGTTCTGCAATTGCCCAGGGCAGGATGCGAACATCGATAACCAGAGGATGGAAGCATGGACCGTACTTCTGCAAGTCCCCAGCGACACAATGCCGCCCGGCGATCAGCGCATATTCGCGAAGTGGTACTGGCCAAAGGCGTCGAATTGCGTGAGCGCTACCCGATTCTCCAGCATCAGGATGCCCTCGGTGCCGGGATTCTGGCCTTCGCCCTGGCCGGGATGATCGGCTCGGCAGCGCTGTACATAAGCGGCCATATGGCGTGGTGGGTGTGCCTGCTGCTCAACGCGTTTTTCGCCTCGTTGACCCATGAGCTGGAACACGACCTGATCCACAGCATGTATTTCCGCAAGCAGCGCGTGCCGCACAACCTGATGATGGGCCTGGTCTGGCTGGCGCGGCCGAGCACCATCAACCCGTGGATCCGTCGGCATCTGCACCTCAACCATCACAAGGCGTCCGGCACCGAAACCGACATGGAAGAACGGGCGATCACCAACGGTGAACCGTGGGGTTTTGCGCGGTTGCTGATGGTCGGCGACAACGTGATGTCGGCGTTCATCCGCATGCTGCGGGCCAAGACCTGGGCGCACAAAATCAGCATCATCAAACGCAGCCTGAAGGTCTACGCGCCGCTGGCGCTGGTGCATTGGGGCGCGTGGTACGTGTTTCTCGGCTTTCACGCGGCCAATGGCATCGCCTATCTGCTGGGTTCGCCGATCGAATGGTCAGCAACGACGTTATCGGTGATGCAGGTAATCGATATCGCCGCCGTGGTGATCATCGGCCCGAACGTGTTGCGCACGTTTTGCCTGCACTTCATCAGTTCGAACATGCATTACTACGGCGATGTCGAGCCAGGCAATGTGCTGCAGCAGTGCCAGGTGCTGAACCCGTGGTGGTTGTGGCCGTTGCAGGCGTTCTGCTTCAACTTCGGCAGCAGCCACGGGATTCACCATTTTGTGGTGAAGGAACCGTTTTACATTCGCCAGATGACCGTGCCGGTGGCGCACAAGGTGATGCGTGAGATGGGCGTGCGCTTCAATGATTTCGGCACGTTCGGGCGGGCGAACCGGTTTGTTCGCAAGAATGAATTGGCGCAGGAAGAGGTGCGTACTGCCCGGGCTTGATGGGCGAGTGTGAAGGCCTCTTCGCGAGCAGGCTCGCTCCCACATTGGATCGTATTCGCAAATCCAGATTGTGGGAGCGAGCCTGCTCGCGAAAGCGATCTATCAGGCAACCTCAATCCGGCTGAAACGGCGAAGCACTCAAGATCACCCCGGTCTCCTCCACATACTGCTGCCAATGCCCGATCAGCGCGCTGAGCTTGTCCGGCTGACTTTCCGCCAGATCATGAATCTCCCCCGGATCACTCGCCAGATCATAAAGCTGCCAGGTCGCCGGCCCGACCGGTCCGGGGATCCACACCGCTTTCCACGACCCCTGGCGAATCGCCCGGCGGCCAAACAATTCCCAACCGGTGACGGTGTGCTCATCGTGCACCTGCGCCGTCTCGCCGGACAAGAAGCCCAGCCACGATTTACCCCGCAGCGGCGCCACCGGTTTGCCGTGCCATTGCTTGCCCGGATGGCGCACGCCGGCCAGATCGAGAATGGTCGGGGTGATGTCCATCACGGTGCCGAAGCCATGACTGATCTGCCCTTTGATCGGCAGTTGTGGATAGTGCAGCAGCGCCGGCACGCGAATCCCGCCCTCAGTGGTGAAGGCCTTGAACAGCCGTGACGGTGCGGTCGCTACCTGCGCCCAGTTCGGCCCGTACCAGACGTAGGAATTGGCCCGGCCGATATTGTCGAGGCTGTTGTCGTAGTGCTGGTTCAGATAAGTCATCAACTCCGGACCGAACTTGGGGAAAGCTTCCAGCAGCGCCCCTTCGGCACCGTTGTCGGACATGAACAGAATGAACGTATTGTCGAGTTGCCCCTGCTTGCGCAGGTAATCGACCACCCGGCCGATGTTCCAGTCCATGCGCTCGACCATCGCCGCGTAGACCTCCATCGCCCGCGCGGAAATCTGTTTTTGCTCGTCGCTCAGCGCGTCCCATTGCGCGCTCAGCTGGATCAGCGGGTGCGGTTCGACGTCCGGTTCGATCAGGCCCAGCGCCTTGAGTTTTTCCAGGCGTTGCAGACGCAGCACCTCGGGGCCGGCATCGTAGCGGCCACGGTATTTTTCGACGATGTCAGCCGGCGCCTGCAACGGCCAGTGTGGTGCGGAGAAGGGCAGGTAGGCGAAGAACGGCCGGCTCTGATCGCGCTCCTTGAGGTACTGCAGCAGCTTGTCGCCGAAGGCATCGGACGAGTAAAAATCCTTGGGCAATTCGTCGAGGAATGTGTCGTCTTCGATGTACAGCGCCGGGGTCGACTTCAGCAGACCCGGGGTGTGCTCATCGTAAGTCGGCTCGAAACCGTAATGGTTGGCCGCCCCCGGCAGCAGCGAAAACGAACGCTCGAAACCGCGGGCCTGTGGTGCCAGTTCAGCGGTCAGACCGAGGTGCCATTTGCCGCTCATCAAGGTTTGATAACCGGCCTCGCGCAGCAGCTCGGGCAGGGCAACCACGCGGTCGTTGAGATAGCCTTCGTAACCCGGTTTGCCGATCAATTCCGGGGTCAGCGCTTCGGCCATGGTGCCGATGCCGGCGATGTGGTGGTCGGTGCCGGTCAGCAGCATCGAACGGGTTGGCGAGCAGGTCGGCGCGGTGTGGAAATCGGTCAGGCGCAGGCCGTTGCTGGCCAGGGCATCGAGGTTCGGCGTGGCGATTTCGCCACCGAACGCGCCGAGGTCGGAGAAGCCGAGATCGTCGGCCAGAATCACCAGAAAGTTGGGGCGTTGCGGCATCGAAAAATTCCTCTCAGCAGGCAATGAACGACAGCGGCAGATCGCGGATCTGCACCGGTGCGCTCGGTTGGTAATGGTCGTCACTGGTCAGTTCGTGCAGCAGCTCTTCGCGCAACTGATGGAAGTCGAAACTGCTGCGCTGGCGCGGGTGCGGCAGGGTGATGTCGACCACCTGTTTGATCCGCCCCGGACGCGGCTCCATCACCACCACACGGTCGGCGAGAAAGATTGCTTCCTCGACGTCGTGGGTGACGAGGATCGTGGTGATTTTTGCCCGGTCGCGGATCGCCAGCAGCTCGTCCTGCATCTGCTGGCGGGTCAGTGCGTCGAGCGCACCGAAGGGTTCGTCGAGCAGCAGAATCCGCGGGCTGGCGACCAGTCCGCGAGCAATCGCCACGCGCTGGGCCATGCCGCCGGACAACTGATGCGGATAGGCGCGGGTGAAGTCGCGCAGGCCGACCAGATCGATGAAATCGTTGATGCGCTGCTGCTTTTCGGCGGCGCTCAGTGGCTCGTTGACCAGGCCCAGGCCGATGTTGTCGGCCACCGTCAGCCACGGGAACAAACGGTGCTCTTGAAACACGATGCCGCGCTCGCCACCGATGCCGCTGACGGCTTTGCCATCCACGGTAATCTGTCCGCGAAATTGCGTGTCGAGGCCGACCAGCAAGCGCAGCAAGGTCGATTTGCCGCAACCGCTGGAGCCGACGATGGCGACGAATTCGCCCTCGGCAATGTCCAGGTTGAATTCGCGAATCGCCTCCAGTTCTAAACCGTCGACGTCGAAGGATTTGCCTACGTGGGTGAAGCTGACAATCGGTGCGTTCATGCGTGTCTCCAGCGAGTGGCGCGAATTTCCAGGCGTTGGCCGATGAGGTTGAGCAGGGCGCCGGTGAGGCCGACCAGCAGCATCCCGGCCATGATCAGGTCCATGCGCAACAGCTGTTGCGCGCCGATCATCTGGCTGCCGATGCCGCCGTTGGACGGCATGAAATACTCGGCGCCGATGGTGCCGAGCCAGGCGTAGATCAGGCTCAGGCGCAGCCCGGCGAAAATCCCCGGCGCCGCACCCGGCAACACCAGACGGCGCAGGCGCTGGCCGAGGCTCAGGCGTAGCACCTGCGCGGCTTCGTTGAGGTGTGGCGAGAGGTTGGCGACGCTGCGTTGGGTGGCGATGAACAGGGGGAAAAACGCGGCGAGGGCGACGAATACCCACTTCGCCAACTCACCCAGGCCGAACCAGGCGGTGAGTAGCGGCACCCAGGCGAAAATCGCGATCTGCCGCAGGGCGGCGAGGGTCGGGCCGAACAGCCGTTCGCTGGTGCGCGACAGGCCCAGCAGCAGGCCGAGGGCGAAACCAAGTCCGCCGCCCAGCAACAAACCGCCCACGGTGCGGCCGAGGCTCAAGGCCATACCGCTGATCAGCGTGCCGTCGAGCAGACCGTTCTTGGTCGTTTCCAGCACCGCGAGCGGGCTGACCAGAATGTTCGCGTCGACCCACTGTTGATCGCTCGCCACTTGCCACACGCCGAGCAGGCCCAGCGGCAACAGCCACGGTTGCAGGCGTTGCCAGCCTTCGTAGCGCGGGCCTCGGCGGATTTCTGCGGTGGCCGGATGCGGCCAGTGCACCAGTTTCCGGTCGAGCCAACCGATGCCGCGATCCATTGCTATACCGAGCACACCGATAACCACGATGCACACAAACACGATGTCGAGCATGAACAGCTGCCGCGCCCAGACCATCAGGTAACCGATGCCTTCGCTGGAGGCCAGCAACTCCACTGCCAGCAACGAGGTCCAACCGGCGGCCAGGGCCAGACGCACGCCGGCCATGAACGCCGGCAGCGCGGCCGGCAGCACCAGGCGGCGGATCAGCAGGTACGGCGGCAGGCGCAATACGGCGGCGGCTTCGCGCAGTTTCGGTTGCGCATCACGCACACCGACCAGCGTGTGCAGGGTCACCGGAACCACGATGGCCTTGATCAGCACCACCAGTTTCAGCACTTCGCCGATGCCGAAAAACACCATGAACAGCGGAATCCACGCCAGCGTTGGCACCTGCGCCAGACCGGCGAATGTTGGAAAGACCAAGCGTTCCAGGCGCCGGCTGAAACCCAGCGCGGCACCCAGCACTGCGCCAGCGAAGATCCCTGCCAGCAACCCCCAGAGCAGGCGTTGCAGGCTGATCCACAGGTGACTCCACAATTCGCCCTGAGACAGCTCGACCGCGCTGTTCCAGACCAGCGACGGCGCCGGCAGAATCTGCTCGCTCATCCATTGATTGCGTGCGGCCAGCCACCACAGCGCGAACAGGCTGATTGGCAGCAGCCACGGCAACAGGCGTTGGTGCAGGCTGGGCCAGGTACGCAGGCTTTTCAGTGGCAGCGCCGTCAGCGGCAGACTGAGCAGGGATTGACGGGCCATGGGTGACCTCCGTTGTCGGGTTGGCTCAAGATCAAGATCAAAAGATCGCAGCCTTCGGCAGCTCCCACGGGGGAATGCGTCCTTGAATTGACCCCTGTAGGAGCTGCCGAAGGCTGCGATCTCTTGCGGCATTAACTAAGAGCTAATGGTTATAAGTAATCTTTAATAAATTGTTTTTAGAGATAAGCAGCGCCATTTAAGGCTTCCAGCCCGATGCGCATCCAATGCATTCGAAGAATATTTTCGATGCTGTTAATGCATACGCCGCTGCAGCCCGCGTCGTTGCCTGCTTAGCGTTAAAAGCTATAAAAATGTGCATTTATAGTATTTAAGCGAAGGTCATGCTTCAGCCTACTTTCGGCTCCTCAACGCCCGTCGTGATCAAGGAGTCGCACCCATGAACCTTCCCTTCAAACGTGTCTTCAGTCTGTTGACCATCCCGGCGCTGGCGGGGCTGCTGGCCTTGACTGCGCACGCCGACGAACTCAAGGAAATCAGGATCGCCGTGCCCGACCTGAGCGCTGGCACCCAGCACAGCGGGGGTGGAGTGGTGGATGTGTTGCGCGATCAGCAGATCTTCGAAAAAGCCTTCGCCGATCAGGGCATCAAGATTCAATGGAGCTTCTTCAAGGGCGCCGGGCCGGTGATCAACGAGGCGTTCGCCAATGGTCAGGTCGATCTGGCGTATCTGGGCGATCTGGCGGCGATCATCGGCAAGTCCAATGGCCTCGACACGCGTCTGCTCAGCGCCAGTGCGCGCGGGGTGAAGCAGTATCTCGGCGTGGTGCCGGGTTCGGGGATCAAGACCTTGCAGGACCTCAAGGGCAAGCGCGTGGCGATCTTCCGCGGCACCGCCACCCAGCTGTCGTTTGACGCGGCGCTGGCCAGCCAGGGCTTGAGCGAGAAGGACTTGAAGGTGATCAACCTCGATTTCAGCGGGGCCACCGCCGCGCTGGCCGCCAAGCAGATTGATGCGTCGTGGGGCAGCTCCGGTCTGGCCGCCTTGCAGACCAAGGGGCTGGCGGAATTGCCGCTCAACACCAAGGATCTGGGCGGCGCTGGCAGCGTGCAATCGGTGCTGGTAGGCGCCGGCAAGTTTGTCGACGGGCATCCGGAAGCTGTGGCGAAATTGCTCAAGGCGCAGCAACAGGCCGTGGAGTGGTTAACCCAGGACAGCAACAAGGACGCCTACGTGCAGCTGGTGTCGGGACTGGCGAGTTATCCACCGGTGATCCTGTCGCAGGACCTTCAGGATCAGAAACTCAGTGAAGTGTTCCCGTCGACGCTGGACCCGGTGTTCCTCGGCAAGTTGCAGGACTCGGTGGATCTGGCGGCGCAGCAGAAGCTGATTCGCAAGCCGTTCAAGGTCAGCGATTGGGTGGCACCGGAGCTGGCAGCGGCCAAGCTCTGAATCTGTAGCGCTGGGTCCGACGCCATCGCGAGCAGGCTCACTCCTACATTTGGAATCCGTTCCCTTGTAGGAGTGAGCCTGCTCGCGATAGCGCTCTAAACGGCAACGCTGATCTCTTGCTTATCCACCGCCACCAGCGTCTCGATCATCGCCCTTGCTGCCGGAGACAAGCGAAACCCGGTGCGACTGACAATCCCGCAGCGCGCATTCATGCTCTCCAGATTCTGTGGCAGGTTGCGCCAGTGCAGCAGTGCCAGCGAACCCTGGGCAATGTCCTCGTAAAACGCCTCTTCCGTTCCGATGCCGATGGCATTGGATTGCAGCACCACTTTCACCAGCGCCGGGAAATGCTCGGTCTCGATGGTCGGCGAAAAATCGATGCGGCCACTGAGGTTCGCCAGCAGTTTGCGAATGCCCGGCGGGATCAATGTGGTCGCCAGCGGGTAATCGAACATGTCGTTGGTCGACAGGCTTTCCTTGGCCAGCAACGGGTGCCCCGGGCGGCAGAAAAACACCCCGCGCTTGGGTGTCAGCGGCTGGGTCTGGAAGTTCGGGTCCGATTCGAAATGACGGATGTCGGCAATAAAAAATTCGATCTCTTCGCGACTCAGCGCGCGGCTGAGTTTTTCCCAGTTATCCACCTGAAAACAGGTGCGTACTTTCGGGTGCGCGTTGATGAATTGCGCCACCGCATCCGGCACCAGTTTCACTGCCGGTGCCGGGCCGCAACCGAAGTGCAATTCACCGGCGTCGAGCTTGGTCATCTGCGTCACCTCGGCGCTGAGCAGCGCCGCGCCCTGCACCAGGGTCAGGGCGTGTTGCAGCACCACCTGGCCTTCGGGCGTCGGGCGCAGATCCTTGTTGCCGCGATCCACCAGCACACAGCCGAACTCCTGCTCCAGCCCTTGAATGCTGCGGCTGAATGCCGGTTGGGTGATGCCCATGGCGTCCGCCGCACGAACAAAACTGCGGTGTTCATTGAGGGCGATGAAGTAACGCAACTGGCGAAGATCCATATGCTTTTCCGGCATCCTAAAAATAGCTCGAAGGCATTTGCGACGAGGGTTGCTTGAGGTTTTAAATGCAAGCTCTTATTCCGTCAACGAAGCATATGAATATCTATTAGATGTAAATGGAATATAGATAGAGCGATGTTTCGCTGCCGTCCAACCGTAAGCAGTCGATGAGGGTCTACCCATGAGCAATGCCGCACTCGCTGTAAAACCCGCTGTCCACGCGCTGGAAATTCATCCGGTGGCCGGCCGAATCGGCGCCGAGATCCGTGGCGTGCACCTGTCCGGTGAGCTGGATGCCGCCACGGTCGAAGCCATCCAGCAGGCGCTGATCCAGTACAAGGTTGTGTTCTTCCGCGAGCAGACCCAGCTCGACGATCAGCGCCAGGAAGCCTTTGCCCATCTGCTCGGCGAACCGGTGGCGCATCCGACCGTGCCGGTGCGTGAGGGCACGCGTTATCTGCTGGAGCTGGACGGTGCCGAGGGGCAGCGCGCCAACTCCTGGCACACCGACGTGACCTTCGTCGACGCCTACCCGAAAGCCTCGATCCTGCGCTCGGTGGTGGCCCCGGCCTTCGGTGGCGACACGCTGTGGGCCAACACTGCGACGGCGTACAACGAACTGCCGACGGAGCTGCGTGAGCTGGCGGACAAACTGGTCGCCGTGCACAGCAACGAATACGACTACGCCGGGGCCAAGCCGGACGTCTCGGCGGAGAAGCTCGAGCGCTATCGCAAGATCTTCACTTCGACCGTCTACGAGACCGAGCACCCGGTGGTGCGCGTACACCCGATCAGTGGCGAGAAGAGCTTGTTGCTGGGGCATTTCGTCAAGCGCATCAAAGGTTATTCGCAGGCTGATTCGGCGCACCTGTTCGGCTTGTTGCAGAGCCATGTGATTCGTCAGGAAAACACCGTGCGCTGGCGCTGGAAGGCGGGTGACGTGGCGATCTGGGATAACCGTTCGACGCAGCATTATGCGATTGATGATTACGGCACCCAGGACCGTATCGTGCGCCGGGTGACGCTCAAGGGTGAAGTGCCGGTTGGGGTTTCGGGGCAGCGTAGTCAGACGATCAAGGGTGCTGAGATCGTCGGCGTCTGACCCGGCCTCTTCGCGAGCAGGCTCGCTCCCACAGGGGAATGCATTCCAAATGTGGGAGCGAGCCTGCTCGCGAAGCTTTTTCTTCACCAGACGCCGATCTGAACGACTTTCTCGCTCTCCGGCTCGCCATACCGAAAGCGCTGCCCGCGCAAATCGATCTCCTGATGGCTGATGGTCGTCCGCCGCTTCAACCCGCGCACCCATTCAAACAGATACCCCGCATGCTCCTCGCGCACCGCCGCGTACGCTGGATCCTCACCCAGATCGCGCAGCTCCTGCGGATCATTCAGCAGGTCAAACAACTGCGGCCGGAAGCCGTCATACGCCAGGTATTTCCAGCGCTCGCTGCGCACCATGGTCATGCGGCAACGGTCGATCGGCTGGCCGAGGCGCTCGCGTGCGGGGGCCTGGAAGGCGTAGTCGTATTCGCTGATTGCGTAGCCGCGCCAGTCGGGGTTTTCACCGTGCAACAGCGGGATCAGCGAGCGTCCTTCCAGCCGATGCTCGGCCCCCGGCAAACCCAATGCCTGCAGAAACGTCGGCAACGCGTCGATGGTTTCCGCCAGGCGCTGATCCACCGTGCCTCGCGTGATGTCTGCCGCCGCGCGCGGGTCGCGCACGATCAGCGGCACGCCCACCGCTTGCTCCAGCAAGAATTCCTTCTCGCCCAGCCAATGGTCGCCCAGAAAGTCGCCGTGATCGCTGGTGAACACGATCAGCGTGTCATCCCAACGTCCGTTGCTCTGCAGAAAATCGAACAGCCGCCCGAGTTGATCATCCACCTGTTTGATCAGGCCCATGTAGGTAGGGATTACATTCAATCGTACTGAGTCGCGAGAGAAGTTGAGGCTTTCCTCGTGCTGACGAAACGCTGTGTATACGGGGTGTTTGCTGGCTTTGGAGGGCGTCGCGCGGATCGGTTCTAGAATCGATTTCGTACTGTACAAGCTGTGGTATGGCGCCGGTACGATGTAGGGCCAGTGCGGTTTGATGTAGGACAGGTGCAAACACCAGGATTTGTCACCTTGCTCACCGATGAAGTCGATGGCTCGATCTGTAGTGTAGACAGTCTCTGAGAATTGCTCGGGAATTCGCGCTGGCAAATGCGCATGACGCATCTGCCAGCCGCTGAGGATTTCGCCGTTCTCGCCTTCGGCGGCATTGGCCCAGTCGTGCCAGGGGTTGCGGCCGTCGAAGCCCTGCTCGCGCAGGTAATGGGTGTAGGGCGCGGATTCGCGCTTGTCGTCGAACAGCGGGTCGTCGGGGAAGATCCCGTCGTGGCGAAAGTACGGTTCGAAACCGACCTCGTTGAGCACCTCGGCCTGCGCGCTGTCCGGGTTGATCGCCAGACGCTGCAAGGCATCGACGTTGGCCGTGGCGTGGGTCTTGCCGACCAGCGCAGTGCGAATGCCGTGGGGGCGCAGGTAATCGCCGATCGTCAGTTCTTCCAGCGGCAACGGCACGGCGTTCCATGCGACCTGATGGCTGCTGACGTAACGCCCGGTGTAGGCCGACATTCGCGACGGCCCGCAGATCGTGCCTTGGGTGTAAGCGCGGCTGAAGCGCACGCCGGCGGCGGCCAGACGATCGATGTTCGGCGTGTGCAGATGCGGGTGGCCGTAGCAGGACAGGTAATCGCGACGCAGTTGATCGCACATGATGTACAGCACGTTGCGCACGGGGTTTTGCGGGTTGGACATGGGGTTCACCGGTCAGGGAGACAGGCGAGGGTTGTCGCTTCCGGTGGGGGTGTTCGGCAAGTGCATTTGGGGAATGGGTTTTATGCAGTGGATGCATCGGTGCCTGCGCCGACCTCTTCGCGAGCAGGCTCGCTCCCACAGGGTTCGTGGCGATCAAATTCTGCATTCACCACAATCCATTGTGGGAGCGAGCCTGCTCGCGAAAGCGTCATGTCAGACAGCAAAATTCTCCAGTGAACAGACTTCATCATCCACCGCATCAACCGCCTTGATCTGCTCAATCATCGCCTCCGCCAGCGGCGACAACCGATACCCCGCCCGACTGACAATCCCGTAGCGGGTGTACAGCTCCTCCAGATCATCCGCCAGACCCTCGATCCGCAGACACACCAGCTCACCTTTGGCCTGATGCAGCGCATCGGAATACGCCCCGACAATCCCGATCGCCTCCGAACGCAGCACCACGCTGAGCAGGCTGGAGCTGTTTTCGCATTCGACATTGGGCGTGAAATCCGGGCGGCCGCTGAGGTCGACGATGACCTTGCGCAAGTTCGGCGGACGAATGCTCACCGCCAGTGGATAGCTCATCAATTGCTCGGCCGTGACCCGTTCAAGAGCGGCCAGCGGATGCCCGGCACGGCAACAGAAATGCCACTTGCGCGGGCGTAACCGATAGGTGAGGTAATCCGGATCGGCCTCGAAGTGCCGGGTGTCGGCGACGAAGAATTCGAACTCCTCGCTGAGCAGGCGTTTGCTCAGGCTCTGCCAGTCATCGACCTGAAACTGCACCCGCGCTTTCGGGTAGCGCCCGATGAACGCGCCGATCGCACGCGGAATCAATCCGGCTGCCGGCGCCGGGCCACAACCGAAGCGCAACTCGCCCGCTTCCAGGCCATTGAACTGGCTGATCTCGTTGGCCATCTGCTGCGCGCCGCTGACCAGTCGCCGCGCATGTTCGAGCAGCACCTGACCCTGTTTGGTCGGCGGCAGGTCCTTGCGCCCGCGATCGACCAATTGGCAGCCAACGCTGTGCTCCAGCGCCTGAATGCTGCGGCTGAAGGCCGATTGCGACAGGTTCACCGCCTGCGCGCCGGCGACGAAGCTGCGTTGTTCGGCAAGGGCGATGAAGTGACGTAACTGGCGCAAGTCGATATGCATTTTTCACATAAAAAATATCCGGGAAATGCATTGGATATGCATTAGGTCGACTCCTTATAAAGGCAATCTCTTATGCAGTAAATATTTGTAAATCCATAAATAAATAACTTAAAAGAATATGCAGCGCGGAAGATGTCTGTGTGTTTTTTGACCAGGAGCCGCGCCATGAGTCCGTTGAACCTTGCGTCACCCTTAACGCCACGACGGCTCAAACGCCTGCCTCTGGCCCTGTTGCTGGCGGGGAGTGCCAGCTGGACCCACAGCTACGCCGCCGAGGCTGAAACCCCGCCGCCGACCCCGGCCGGCAAGCCGGCGGCTAACAGTTCGCAACTGGAAACCGTGACCGTCACCACCCGCCGCCGCGAAGAAAGCTCGCAAGACGTGCCGACACCGATGAGCGTGGTCAGCGGCCAGACCCTGGAGACGCAGCGGGTCTACCGCATTCAGGATTTGCAGCAACTGGTGCCCAGCGTCAACGTCGCCTACATGCATGCGCGCCAGTCCAGCGTGTCGATTCGCGGCCTGGGCAACAACCCGGCCAGCGACGGTCTGGAAGGCAGCGTCGGTCTGTACATCGACAACGTGTACCTGGGCCGTCCGGGGATGGCGGTGTTCGACCTGATGGACATCGAACAGCTCGAAGTCCTGCGCGGGCCGCAGGGCACGCTGTTCGGCAAGAACACCACCGCCGGGGTGATCAATATCAGCACCCGCGCGCCGACGTTCACACCCGAGCGCAGCATCGAAACCTCGGTCGGCGAGGACGGTTATTTCCAGACCAAGGGCACCATTTCCGGGCCGCTCAACGATGAGCTGGCCGGACGCTTTTCGGCCTATCGCACCCGCAGCGACGGCGACATCAAAAACGAATACAACGGGCACGATCTGAATGGCGGCTCCCGCGATGGCTTCCGCGCGCAGTTGCTGTTCAAGCCCAACGAAGATTTCAATCTGCGCTGGATCGGCGACTACAACGAAGAGGATTCCAGTGCCGGTACCCGTGTGCTGTACAGCACGGGGCCGACCATCAACGGCGTCAACCTGTACCAATCGCGGGCCAATGCCGCTGGCGCAACGCTGGTCAACGGTTCGCACCGCAAGGTCAATCTGGACAACGACCAGCACGTCACCGTGCATCAGGGCGGCACGTCGGTGGAGGCCAACTGGACGTTGCCGAGCGATTTCACCCTGACCTCGATCAGCTCCTACCGCTTCTGGAATTTCACCCCGGCCAACGACGACGGCCTCAACGTGGCGGCGACCTACAACGCCGGCGTTTCGGTCGAGGACAAACAGTATTCGCAGGAATTTCGCCTCGCCTCGCCCAAGGGCGAATTCTTCGATTACGTGGTGGGTGCGTATTACTTCGGCTCGGACCTGGACAACAAATCCTTCGCCTATTACGGCCCGCAGGCCGACATCTGGAATGGCACCCCGCGTGGCGCCCTGGCGAATGTCGGCAGTGTCGGCAACGGCCACATCAAGACCGACAGCTTCGCGCTGTTCGCCCAAGGCACCTGGCACCTCACCGAACGGCTGGACTTCACCGCCGGGGTGCGCGGCACCTATGAAGAGAAAAACGCCTGGGTCACCCGCGATGCGCCCGTCGGTGGTGCAACGGTAACCGGCGCCGCCGCCACCGCGCGCCGCGGACGGGCCGGTGCCTACGATTCCGGTGATCTCAATCAGTACAGCTCCAGCCCTTCCGGGTTGCTCAACTTAAGCTATCGCATCACCGATGACCTGCTCGGTTACGCCACGCTGTCCCACGGCGAAAAATCCGGTGGGGTGAACCTCGCGGTGGGGTCGGCGCCCACCGCCGGCGCCGACTCGCTGCTGATCGGCACCGAACGCGCCAACAACGCCGAGCTCGGCTTCAAGAGCACCCTGTGGGACCGCCGTCTGCAACTCAACGCCAACCTGTTCTGGACCCAGGTCAACGCCTACCAGACCAACGCCTACGACGACGTCAACCGCGTGCAATACCTGACCAACGCCGGCTCCGTGCGCTCACGCGGCGTCGAGTTTGAAAGCACGGTGATCCCGCTGCGCGGCCTGACCCTGAACTTCAACGGCTCGTACAACGACGTCAGCTACCTCTCGTACAAAGATGCGCCGTGCCCGCCGGAAGTCAGCCAGGCACCGGGCGCACCGGCCTCTTGCGACCTCAGCGGCCACCAGGTGGTCGGCGCGTCGAAATGGATCGGCAACGCCAACGGCGAATACAAATGGAATCTGGCCAACGGCTTTGAACCCTACGTCACCGCCAGCTACGCGTTCCGCTCGAAAGCGGTGGGTACGGTCGAGGATTCCGACTACGGGCAGATCCCGAGCTACGCCGTGGTCAACTTCTCCACCGGTCTGCGCGGCGACTTCAACCAAGGGCAGTGGGACGTCTCGCTATGGCTGAAAAACGCCTTCGACAAAACCTATTACACGACGCTGTGGACCGGCGGCAACGGCGGCTATGAAGGCCTGCTCGGTACGCCGCGCACCCTCGGCGTTACCGGTCGCTACGACTTCTGATCTGTCATTCAAGGAGCTGCATCATGTTGCCAGGCAAAACCGCTTTAGCGCTGTTGTTATCCGGTGCAGTGTCAAGCACCGGGGCGCTCGCCGCGCCCAGCGTGTACCCGACCGGCGTCACCCATTACGACCCGAACAAGGCATTCAATCAGTACGTGATCTTCAGTGGTGCCGACAAGCAAACGCACCTGATCGACATGAATGGCAACGAAGTGAAGACCTGGCCGCAAGCGGGTTTTCCTTCGGCGATCATCGATCCGCAACTGGTCGGCGGTGAGCGCGGGCATGTGCTGCTGCAACTGAGTGACAAGGATCCGGGCAAGCTCGGTTCGGCCGGCAACGGTCTGGGCAACCAGAACGTCGGCGAACTGGACTGGAACGGCAAAGTCCTCTGGCAGTGGGGCGACAAGGCGCCCGGAGGCGCGGCGCAGCAGCATCATGATCAACGTCGCCTGAGCAACGGCAACACTGTGGTGCTGGCGAACAAGGTGCACCCGGTCAAAGGCTTCAAAGTGCCCGAGGTGATCGACGATGCCATCTATGAAGTCAGCCCTGACGGCACGGTGAAGTGGCAGTGGCTGGCCTCGGAACACCTGAACGAATTTGGCTTCACCCCAGAGCAATTGAAGCTGGTGCGCGCCAGCGACAATCCGGATTACCTGCACATCAACAACCTCAGTGTGGTCGGGCCGAACAAGTGGTTCGATGCCGGTGACAAGCGCTTCAATCCGGACAACCTGCTGCTCGATTCGCGCAATGCCAACTTCATCGCGATCATCGATAAACACAGCGGCAAAGTGGTCTGGCGCCTCGGCCCGAACCTGCCGCTGATCGACCCAAAAACCGCGCAAAAACTGCCGCGACCGGTAGACCAGTTTGTCGGCCAGCATGACGCGCACATCATCCCGGCTGGACTGCCGGGTGCCGGCAACCTGTTGGTGTTCGACAACCAGGGTTCGGCGGGGTATCCGAACGTCACCCTCGGGCTGATTTCCGGCTCGCGGGTGCTGGAAATCGATCCGCTGAAAAATGAAATTGTCTGGCAGTACAGCGCGGCCAATTCGAAGCAGCCGGGTTGGGCGTTCTACAGCTCGTTCATCAGCAGCGCGCGACGGTTGCCCAACGGCAATACGCTGATCGACGAAGGCATGAACGGGCGGTTTTTCCAGGTCACGGCCAGCGGTGAAAACGTCTGGGAATACGTCAGCCCGTATCTGGGCAAGGCGCCGGGCAGCGACGCGATCAGCAACTGGGTCTATCGGGCGTTGCCTGTGAGTTATGACTGGGTGCCGGCCGGCACGCCACGTTCCGAGACCGCCGTGATTGCCCCGACCACTGGCGTGCAACAGACCAGCGCCAGTCGTTAGCAGACATGGAATCAATGCTCGAGATTTGAATGAGGGCTTATTGCAATCTCGTCGTTAATTGCAAGGCAATATCTGCGCGTCAAACCGCATAAAATATCAGTCGAGCAGGTAAACAAGCCGGTGCATGAAAGTGCATCGGCTTTTTTATTGTTGACGGTAACGCAGGCAAATATCGGCTTCGTGGCAGTGGCCCGGTAATCCCGATCAGGCCAAATCAATGCGTTGCGTGAATACTTTTAATGCCTGAAAAGCATGTGTTTTTCAGCCCCTCGCTACAGCCCTTGTGAAGCGCGGCTTTGGCGGAATTGATCAATTGTTATATTCCATAAAAGCCTATGCATAACGTTAAAGATTACTTTCAGAGATAAGCGTCAAACCCAATGATTAGCCCATCGATCTGCCGTGGGGGATTCAACAAACGGCGGATCGGCAGTTTTTGTAGAGAACGCAAAAAGACCGCAGGGAGTGAATCAATGGGCAATGTCCAGACCGCCGCCAGCGCACAGGAATTGCTGTGGCGTCAGACGCCGAGTGGCGAATTGGTCGATCTTGGCCGGCCACATCGTGTGCCGTTGGGGCAGCTGCGGTTGCAGCGCGCGCCCAAGGGCATTCTGAGCCGACGCGAAGCGATCCTGCTCGGCGTGCTGGCGCTGGTGGTGCACGGTGCGGTGATCTACTGGATCAATCAGCATCCGACACCGGCGCTGCCGATCGTGCCGCCGGAAATTCCGCCGATGACCATCGAGTTTTCGCGCCCGGCGCCGCCAGCACCGCCCGTGGTCGAACCGCCGCCACCGGCACCGGTGGTCGAGCCTCCGCCACCGGTTGAAGACGAGTTGGCCGTGAAGCCGCCACCGCCCAAACCGATTCCCAAGCCCAAGCCGAAACCGGTGGCCAAACCGGTTCCGAAGCCAGCACCGAAGGCCGTTGAGCAACCCCCTGCGCCGCCGCAACCGGCAGCCCCGGTCGCTGCGCCAGCGCCACCTGCACCACCGGCTCCGGCGCCCGTGACACCGGCCTCGGCCAATGCCGCGTATTTGAAGAACCCGGCGCCGGAATACCCGTCGCTGGCCCAGCGTCGCGGTTGGGAAGGCACGGTGATGTTAAGGGTGCACGTGTTGGCCAACGGCAAACCGGGGGAGATCCAGATTCAGAAAAGCAGTGGCCGGCAGCAGCTCGACGATGCGGCACTCAGTGCCGTCAAGCAGTGGAGCTTCGTTCCGGCCAAGCAGGGTGATGTCGCCCAGGACGGCTGGGTCAGCGTGCCCATCGATTTCAAGATTCATTAAACCGAAACCTATTTCGCGCTAAACGTTTACACGAGGGAACACATCATGACGTTACTGGCATCTCCACTGGAATCCATCGAAAGCGCGGTGATCTGGCTGCTGGTGGTTTTTTCCGTCGCCACCTGGGGGCTGGCCCTGCTCAAGGCTGTGCAGTTCGGTCGTCTGAAGGCGCAGGATCGCAAGTTTCATAAACGCTTCTGGGCGGCGTCGAGTCTGGATTCTGCCGCCGAGTTGAGCGAGACCCAGCCCGGCGCGGCCGCCCGGGTGGCGCAGGCCGGTTACGCGGCGATTCAGGTGGGCGAGGCGCCGCAGGCCAATGACTTGAGCCAGGCGATCAACCATCAGGATCGACTGGAGCGTGCCTTGCGTCAGCAGATCGTCCGTGAACGCCGTTCGCTGGAAACCGGTCTGGCAGTGGTCGCGAGTATCGGCAGTACCTCGCCGTTCATTGGCCTGTTCGGCACGGTGTGGGGAATCATGGAAGCGTTGAAAGGCATCAGCGCAGCCGGTTCGGCGAGCCTGGAAACCGTGGCCGGTCCGATCGGCGCGGCACTGGTCGCCACCGGTGTGGGGATCGCGGTCGCAGTGCCGGCGGTGCTGGTTTACAACTACTTTTTGCGGCGTCTGAAACTGACGGCGGCAGATCTGGATGACTTCGCCCATGACTTCTACAGCCTGGCGCAGAAGAGCTCGTTCCGCGTGCTGATCCACCCGACTGCGAACAAGGTCGCGGCCCAGGGCAACGCAACGAAAGTGAAGGAGGCGTCCTGATATGGCCTTCTCCACGCAAGACAGCGACGAGGTGCTGAGCGAGATCAACGTGACGCCGCTGGTGGACGTGATGCTGGTGCTGCTGGTGGTGTTCATCGTCACCGCGCCGCTGCTGACCAACGCGATCCCGATCAACCTGCCGAAGACCGAAGCGGTGGCGCCGGTCGAGCAGAAAGACCCGCTGGTGGTGAGCATCGACGGCGCCGGCAAACTGTTTATCAACAAGGATGAGATTCAACCTGACTTGCTGGAATTCAACCTCAAGTCGGCCAAAGCCAAGGACCCGGAAGTGCGCGTGCAACTGCAGGCCGACGATGGGGTGAATTACGGCGAAGTGGCGCGAGCCATGGCCTCGATCGAGCGGGCGGGGATTACCAAGTTGTCGGTGATCACCGCGCGGTAACAGGATTTTCGTTTTTCCGGGGCCGTCTCCTTGGCAGGGTGCGGCCCTTTTTTTATTGCGTAAAAACCACCCTCACCACCAAACCCCTGTGGGAGCGAGCCTGCTCGCGAATGCGTTCTGTCAGTGGTTGACACATTGACTGATACGGCGCTTTCGCGAGCAGGCTCGCTCCCACAGGTTGTGTATTGCATATGCATTATAGGTCTTAATAAATAGCTTCTTATTCCTTAACGAATATAAATCCCGTCCCTATAATCGATCAGGAACAGACACGACGCAGGAGAGCTCCCCCATGCGCAACGAATCAATCCGCTATCTGATTGTGCCGGGCTGGCAAGGATCGCCAGAAGATCATTGGCAAACCCACTGGCAAAACAGCTTGCCCAACAGCGCCCGGGTGGAGCAGGCCGATTGGCTGACGCCGCGTCGTGAAGACTGGGTTGCAGCGCTGGCCGAAGCGATTGCTGCCGACAGCACGCCAGTGATCCTGATCGCTCACAGCCTCGGCTGCGTCACCGTCGCCCATTGGGCCGCCACCGCGCCGCTGCAATACCTGCGTCAGGTACAGGGTGCGTTACTGGTCGCGCCAGCGGATGTCGAGCGTCCTGCCTGCGCGCCGGCGCTGCGCAATTTCGCACCGATCCCGACCGATCTCTTACCGTTTCCGAGCCAGGTGGTGGCCTCCGACAACGATGCCGCCGTCAGCGCGCCGCGCGCGCTTGAGCTGGCGCGTAACTGGGGCGCCGAGGCGGGGATTCTCGCTGGAGCCGGGCACATCAACGTCAAGTCCGGGCATCAGCGCTGGGAGCAGGGTTTCGCCTACCTCTATCGCCTGCAAAATCGCCTGGAACACCACGCCCGGCGTCGCGCTTGAGTGGTCTTTTTTCTTTTTGATCGCCCCCGTCTCCCGGCGGTTCTGGGCGGGAGTCTGCCATGAGTTTTGAAACGTTCGGTCAGCCGTTGCTGACCTTTCCCGATGCGGAAAAAAGCCCGCTGAGCATCCGCGCCAAGGCGCTGGTCTTCGTCGATCCGCGTTCGCGCCAATTGCGCGAAGAGCTGGAGCACCTGGCACCGCGTGCCATCTCGGTGTTGATCCGTGGCGAGACCGGTACCGGTAAAGAGTTGCTCGCCCGCCACATTCATCGTGCCAGTGATCGCAGCGGTCTGTTCGTCTCGGTCAATTGCGGCGCGATCAGCCCGACCTACGCCGATGCCGAACTGTTCGGCTATGCCGCCGGCAGTTACGCAGGCTCGGCCAGCAGTCGCGCCGGCTGGTTCGGTTCGGCCAACGGCGGCACCTTGTACCTGGATGAGATTGGCGACTTGCCGCTGCCGATCCAGGTCAAATTGCTCGCCGCTCTGGAAAACCACGAAGTCACGCGTGTCGGGGCTCATCAGCCGAGCCCGGTGGACGTGCGTTTGGTCGCGGCGACCAGCATCGATCTGGCGCAAGCGGTGGACGCGGGGAAATTCCACGAACGGCTCTATCACTACCTCAGCGAAGGGCAGCTGGAATTGCCGGCGCTGCGCGAGCGGATCGGCGACATCCTGTCACTGGCCGAGTATTTCCTTGGCATTTACAGCCAGCGCCTCGACCTGCCGGTGCCGTTGATCAGCGAAGCGGCGCAACACCTGTTGGAGCGGCACAGCTGGCCGGGCAACACCCGCGAGTTGGAAAACGTCATTCACTTTGCGCTGTTGGTCAGCACCGGCGATGAAATCCTCCCGGAACACCTGAACCTGCCCGAAGTGTCTGGCCCGCACCTGCAGATCGAACGGCTGGTGGCGCAGATCAACATCGGCGGCAGCGTTGACGAGCGTAAGGCTTTGAAAGATTTGCTGATTGGTTTGAGTCAGCGGCTGTGACCGTTTTGTTCTGCATGAACAAAATGGAATATCAAAGTGAATAAACGTTATTGTCCGGGAATAAAAAATCCCGGTATTGTCCGCTTCACGCCAGAGATAGCACTTCACTGGCACTCGTATTAATAGCCGTCGCCATTCGCGACCGTGATTCTCGATAAGGACACTGCATGAAAAAGGTTCTGTTGTTTACCGCATTGGCGGCTGCTCTGACTGCTTCGCTGGCCCAGGCCGGTGAGAAACTGGTCGTGGCAGCGACCCCGGTGCCGCACGCTGAAATTCTTGAGCTGATCAAACCGACCCTGGCCAAAGAAGGCGTGGATCTGGAAATCAAAGTCTTCACCGACTACGTGCAGCCAAACGTGCAAGTGGGCGAGAAGCGCCTGGACGCCAACTACTTCCAGACCAAGCCTTACCTGGACAGCTTCAACGCTGGCAAATACAAGGACGACAAGTCCAAGTACCTGGTGACTGTGCAAGGCGTGCACGTTGAACCGTTCGGTGGCTACTCGAGCAAGTACAAGACCCTGGCTGAACTGCCGGACGGCGCTACCATCGCCATCCCGAACGAAGGCAGCAACAGCGGCCGTGCCCTGATCCTGCTGCAGAAGGCGGGTCTGATCGAGCTGAAAGATCCGAAAAACGCCCTGGCGACCCCGAAAGACATCGCCAAGAACCCGCACAACTTCAAGTTCAAGGAGCTGGAATCGGCCCTGCTGCCGCGCGTGCTGAAGGAAGTGGATCTGGACATGATCAACACCAACTACGCGCTGGAAGCCAAGCTGAACCCGACCAAGGATGCGCTGGTGATCGAAGGTGCCGATTCGCCTTACGTGAACTTCCTGGTCGCCCGTGAGGACAACAAGAACAGCGACGCCATCAAGAAACTGGCCGCTGCCCTGACCAGCCCGGAAGTCAAAGCGTTCATCGAGAAGAAGTACAACGGCGCGGTACTGCCGGCGTTCTGATCCGACGCGGTAACGCACCCCCCTTCAAGGTGTGAAAACGCCGATGGCTAGCGATAGTCATCGGCGTTTTTGTGTGCTCGATTTGTGGGATTGCCACAAGATCTAAAGCCAGAGGCAAAAGATCGCAGCCTGCGGCAGCTCCTACAGGGGAACGCGATCTTCTGTAGGAGCTGCCGCAGGCTGCGATCTTTTGATCTTCTCAGGCCACTTGAGTCTTCAACGCCCGGCGCAACGCCACGAGCAATTTCACGATGTCCTGCGGATCCAGTCGCTGAGGCACTTTTACGTCCATGTGGTCTTTCCTTGTAATGGTTTGGCCGGGGGAGTCTGGCCAAAAGCTGTTCGTCCTTGGAGGGCCTTCATGCAAAAAAGACCCTTCCTACAGCGCAAGGGAAAATAGCCTTCTTATTCCTTCCCGGCAAACCCACAAGATAGTTTTTTGGGTGATATCAATATGCTTTAACGGTATTTAAATTCTTGTTTTTATACCTATAAAGTCACTGCCTGCCGGACAGTTACCCACTGCCCATGGACTGCATGACCGTCGCTTACCGAGCGACGTCCAGGATGCTCATGACTTTCGATTACGCGTTTATCCTCAGCACGCTGCCGGCGTTTCTCAAAGCCGTGGGCGTGACGTTGCAGGTCGGTTTCATCGCCATCGGCACCTCGCTGCTGGTGGCGCTGCTCAATGCGACGATCCTGGTGTTTCGCACCCCTTATCTGCAGCGCGCTGTCGGCCTCTATGTGGAGCTGGCGCGCAACACGCCGCTGCTGATCCAGCTGTTCTTCGTCTACTTCGCCTTGCCGGCCATCGGCATCAAGGTGTCCGGTTTCACCGCCGCGATCATCACCATGACTTTTCTGGGTGGCGCCTACCTCACCGAGGTGCTGCGTGCCGGCGTCGATGCCGTGCCGCAGGCGCAACTGGAATCGGGGCGTTCCATCGGCCTGTCGCACGGCCAGTTGCTGCGCTACGTGATCCTGCCGCAAGCGGGGATCCTCAGCCTGCCGTCGCTGTTCGCCAATTTCATTTTCCTGCTCAAGGAAACCACCGTGGTCTCGGCGGTGGCGGTGCCGGAAATCCTCTACACCACCAAGAGCTACATCGCGCTCTACTACAAAACCTACGAAATGCTCGCCGTGCTGACGCTGATCTGTGTGTTGCTGTTCTTGCCGCTGTCGCTATTGCTCAGCCGTCTGGAAAGGAGGCTCCAGCATGGCCAGTTCGGGTCTTGAACTGCTTTGGGTGTCGTTGCCGCAATTGGCAAAAGGCGCCGGGCAAACCCTGTCGATCTCGTTCCTGAGCATCGCCATCAGCACCGTCGGCGGTGTGCTGTACGGCGTGCTGCGTACGCTCAACGTGACGTGGCTGAACGCGATCCTGCGGGTCTATCTGGAGTTGTTCCGGGCCATCCCGGTGCTGGTCTGGTTGTACCTGCTGTTTTTCGGCTTGCCGATTTTTTTCGGCCTGAGCCTGCCCGGTTTCTGGTGCGCGGTGCTGGTGCTGTCGCTGTGGGGCGCCAGCGAGGTCGGCGAAGTGGCACGCGGTGCATTGCATTCATTACCGCGCGGGCAGCGTGAGGCGGGGCTGTCGATCGGCCTGAACGCTGCGCAGCTCTACGGCTACGTGCTGCTGCCGCAAGCGCTGAAACGCATGACGCCACCGACCATCAACGTCTACACGCGGATCATCAAGACCAGTTCGCTGGCGGTGCTGATTGGTGTGGTCGATGTGATCAAGGTCGGCCAGCAGATCATCGAGCGCACCTACGAATCAGTGTTGATCTACGGCGCGCTGTTCCTGTTTTTCTTCTTTATCTGCTACCCGCTGTCGGCCGCCTCGCGTGTGCTGGAGCGGCGCTGGACGCAAGCATGAGCGCATTGATCGAGTTTCAGGGTTTCAACAAATTCTATGGCGAGCAGCAGGTGCTCAAGGGCATCGACCTGCAAGTGCGCAGCGGCGAAGTGATCGTCATTCTTGGCCCCAGCGGTTGCGGCAAAAGCACCCTGCTGCGTTGCCTCAACGGCCTGGAAAGCGCGCACAGCGGCAGCCTGAAATTCGCCGGACGCGAGCTGCTGGACAAGGCCACCGACTGGCGTGAAGTGCGCCAGCAGATCGGCATGGTGTTCCAGAGCTATCACCTGTTCCCGCACATGAGCGTGCTCGACAACCTGTTGCTCGGCCCGCTCAAGGTGCAGAAGCGTCAGCGCCGTGAAGCGCAGCAACAAGCCGAAGCCCTGCTCGAACGCGTGGGCCTGGCGGACAAGCGCGATGCATTTCCACGCCAGCTCTCCGGCGGCCAGCAGCAACGCATCGCCATCGTCCGTTCGTTGTGCATGAACCCGCGGGTCATGCTGTTCGACGAGGTCACCGCCGCCCTCGACCCGGAAATGGTCAAGGAAGTGCTGCAAGTGATTCAGGGCCTGGCCCGCGAAGGCATGACCCTGCTGATCGTCACCCACGAAATGGCTTTCGCCCGCGCGGTGGCCGACCGCATCGTGTTCATGGATGCCGGGCGCATCCTTGAACAGAACCCGCCCGAGATTTTCTTTACGAACCCGCAAACCGCACGCGCGCAGCAGTTCCTGGAGAAGTTCTCCTTCGTTGCAACACTGCCAAAAACGAATCCGACAAAGGAACTGGAACCGCTATGAAAACTGCCAAATCATCCCTGTTTTTATTGCCACTGCTTGGCCTGGCGTTGCTTGCCGGCTGCAACAAATCCGAAGAACCGACCCAGCCGAAAGTCGCCAGCGAAAGCGCCGCGCCGGCCGGTTACCTGGACAAGATCAAGGCCCGCGACAAACTGATCGTCGGCGTGTTCACCGACAAGCCGCCATTCGGCTTCGTCGATGAGGCCGGGCGCTACGTCGGTTTCGACACTGACATCGGTCGGCGTTTCGCCAAGGATCTGCTTGGCGATGAAAACAAGGTCGAGTTCGTTGCCGTGGAACCGGCGAGCCGCATTCCGTTCCTGCAAAGCGACAAGGTCGACCTGATCCTCGCCAACATGACCGTGACCCCGGAACGCAAGGAAGCGGTGGAATTCACCAACCCGAACCTCAAGGTCGCGGTGCAGGCACTGGTACCGCAGAACAGCTCGGTGAAAAAACTCGATGACCTGGCGACCCGCACCACCATCGTCACCACCGGCACGACTGCAGACATCTGGCTGACCAAGAATCATCCGGACTGGAAACTGCTGAAGTTCGAGAAAAATTCCGAGTCGTTGCAAGCACTGGCCAACGGTCGTGGTGATGCCTACGCGCAGGACAACCTGGTGCTGTTCAGCTGGGCCAAGCAGAACCCGGGCTACCGCGTGCTGGACGACAAGCTCGGCGCCGAAGCACCGATTGCCCCGGCAGTGAAGAAGGGCAACATCGAGTTGCGAGACTGGGTGAATACCGAGCTGGCGAAGCTGGGTGAGGAAAAGTATCTGCTCAAGCTGTACGACCAGTATGTGCGTAAAGAACTGAGCGATGACACCCGGCCTGAGAGTGTGATTGTTGAAGGTGGCAAGTGGCAGGGGTGATCGGCCGTTAAATCTGCGGTGACCTGAAGGTCCTCTTCGCGAGCAGGCTCGCTCCCACAGGGGGATGCATTCCAACTGTGGAAGCGAGCCTGCTCGCTCAGGTGCCGCTCAATCCGGCCAGTTCCACGCTGGCTCATCCAGCACCCGCTGCCCGACAATTGCGGTCTGGCCCAGCGTTTTTTCCAGCACGATGCAATTGCATTCGGGATCTTCCTGCAACGCCGAAATCAACCGCCGCGCATGGGACACCACCCACACCTGACATTCTTCTGATGCACGAATGATCAAGCGTGCCAGTGCTGGCAGCAGGTCTGGATGCAGACTGGTTTCCGGTTCGTTCAGCACCATCAGCGTCGGCGGCCTCGGTGTCAGCAGGGCCGCGACCAGCAGCAGATAGCGCAACGTCCCGTCCGACAGCTCCGCCGCTGACAGCGGCCGCAGCAAACCTTCCTGATAAAACTCGATGGCAAAGCGTCCACCGGGCAGCGGCTCGATGTTCAGCCGTGCGCCGGGAAACGCATCGCTGATCGCGGCTTGCAACGCCTCGGGATCACCGATTTCAATGATGGTCTGCAACGCTGCCGCCAGATCGCGACCGTCGTGGTGCAACACGGGCGTGCGGGTGCCCAGCTGCGGTTGGCGCACCGGGGCGTCGGCGTCGCTGCGAAAGTGATCGTAGAAGCGCCAGCGGCGGATGAACTCGCGCATCTGAAACACTTCCGGCGAACTGCGCAGACTGCCGACCTGATCGAACAAGCTGTCGAAGTTCGGTGTGTGCTGCGCCAGCACGTCCCAGCTGCGCCCTTCGCGGGCGCGGATCATCGGGCCGTGGCGATCCACCAGCAGGCTGGCCGGGCGATAGAGCGGGCCGGCCCAGATGCATTCTTTCTTGATTTCCGGGTCGAGGGAGAAGAACGAACGGCTCGGTTCCGGCAAACCGAGGGCTATCGCGTAGCTGAAATCTTCCCCGGCAAAACCCAGGCGCAGCCGTTTGACGCCGTGACGCACCGTCGGCTCGACCGCCACTTCGCCGCTGCGCATGCGGCGGCTGATGGTTTCCGGGCCGGCCCAGAACGTCGAATCCAGCCCGCCTTCGCGGGCCAGGGCATTCACCACGCCACCCTGAGCGGTCTCCGCCAACAGGCGCAAGGCGCGGTAGAGATTGGACTTGCCGCTGCCATTGGGGCCGGTGATCAGGTTCAGCCGGCCCAGCGGAATCACCAGTTTGTTGATCGAGCGGTAATTGGCTACCGCGAGGGTCTTGAGCATGGGCGTTTCCTTCTGCCGGAACCGATAGTGTGCCGTGCCTGTACCCCTGTGGCGAGGGAGCTTGCTCCCGCTGGGCTGCGAAGCGGCCCCAACCCCCGATTCGAGAGGTTTGCGCCTGCTTCGCAGTCGAGCGGGAGCAAGCTCCCTCGCCACAGAAATCATTGTCGAAAAATGCCTTATTCCCGCGAGCGAACGTTGAACCCTGTTCTAAGCTCACAGTCGTATCGTCACTTGCACGTTCGTACACAGGAAGGAGTCTGCATGGCGAGTCCCGGATTGAAAACAGTTGTCGTGCTGAGCCTGCTCACGTTGCTGACCGCTTGCGGCAAGAAAGAAGCCCCGGCGGCGTACCTGCCACGGGTCTTCGTGCAAGAGGTCAAACCGGCCAATTACGCCGCTGCCGTGACCCTTACTGGCGATGTGCAGGCACGCGTACAGACCGAACTGTCGTTCCGGGTCGGTGGCAAGATCATCCAGCGCATGGTGGATGTCGGCGACCGGGTCAGCGCCAAACAGGTGCTGGCCAAACTCGATCCCAAGGACCTGCAGACCAACGTCGACTCCGCGCAAGCCCAGGTCATTGCCGAGCAGGCACGGGTCAAGCAGAGTGCGGCAGCGTTCGTGCGTCAGCAAAAACTGTTGCCCAAGGGTTACACCAGCCAGAGCGAATACGATTCCGCCCAGGCCGCCTTGCGCAGCAGCCAGAGCGCCCTGAGCGCGGCGCAGGCGCAACTGGCCAACGCCAAGGACCAGTTGAGCTACACCTCGCTGATCGCCGATGCGCCGGGGGTGATCACCGAGCGTCAGGCTGAAGTCGGTCAAGTGGTGCAGGCCACCGCGCCGATTTTCTCGCTGGCCCGCGATGGCGAGCGCGATGCCGTATTCAACGTTTATGAGTCGCTGCTGGCCGAGCGCCCGGCGGACCGTTCGATTGTCGTCAGCCTGCTTGATAACCCCGCGATCAAGACCACCGGCACGGTGCGTGAAATCACCCCGGCGGTGTCGGCGCAGTCCGGCACGGTGCAAGTCAAAGTCAGCCTCGACAGCCTGCCCCAGGGCATGCAGTTGGGCTCGGTGGTCAGCGCCACGGCCAAGGGCAGCGGGAAAACGGCAGTGGAGTTGCCGTGGTCGGCACTGACCAAAAACATCAGCGATGCGGCGGTGTGGATGGTCGACGACAAGGGCGAAGCGCAGTTGCACAACGTCACTGTCAGCCGCTACCTGATTGGCAAGGTCATCATCAGCGACGGCCTCAAGGGTGGGGAAAAAGTCATTGTCGCGGGTGGGCAATTGTTGCACCCGGGCATGAAAGTCGAGATTGCCGAAAACACCTACAAGGATCTGCAACCGGGAGCACAGCCATGAAGCAACTGGGGCTGTTGTCCATGGCGATGTTGTTGGCCGCCTGCTCGAAAAGCGAGCCACCGCCGGAACCGGTGCGACCGGTGCTGTCGATCAAGGTCCAGGCACTGAACGAGGAAACCCTGGGGCGCTTCGCCGGCAGCATTCAGGCGCGTTATGAGAGCAATACCGGTTTCCGCGTTGGCGGACGTATCGCCAGCCGTAACGTCGATGTCGGCGCTGAGGTGCAAAAGGGCACGCTGCTGGCGACGCTCGACCCGTCCGATCAGCAGAACCAGTTGCGTTCGGCCCAGGGCGATCTGGCCAAGGTCCAGGCGCAACTGATCAACGCCCAGGCCAACGCTCGGCGGCAGCAGGCGCTGTTCGATCGTGGAGTTGGCGCGCAGGCGCAACTGGACATCGCCACCACCGACCTGAAGACCACCCAGGCGTCGCTCGATCAGGCGCGGGCGGCGGTCAATCAAAGCAAGGATCAACTGAGCTACACCGAACTGCGCTCCGACCACAAAGCCGTGGTCACCGCATGGAACGCCGAAGCCGGGCAAGTGGTGACGGCCGGTCAACAGGTGGTGACCTTGGCGCAACCGGACATCAAGGAAGCCGTGATCGACCTGCCGGACACGCTGGTCGATGAGATTCCCTCCGACGTGGTGTTTCTGGTGGCCGGGCAACTCGATCCGAGCATCAACACCACGGCGACCATTCGCGAGATCGAACCGCAGGCCCAAAGCGCCACGCGCACTCGCCGTGCGCGGTTGACCCTGGCCAATACGCCGGACGGTTTCCGCCTTGGCACGGCGATCAGCGTGACCCTCAGTTCGGCGATCAAGCCGCGCATCGAATTGCCCGCGACCGCCCTGCAGGAAGCTGATGGCAAGACCCGCATCTGGGTGATCGATACCCAAAGCAAAACCGTCGCACCCCGTGACGTCAGCGTGATCAGCCGTACCGACGGCACGGTGGTGCTGGCCGGCGGGGTCAAGTCCGGCGAGCAGGTGGTCACCGCTGGCGTCAACAGTCTCAAACCCGGACAAGCCGTGAAACTCGACGAGGACAGTCAATGAAAGGCTCTTTCAATCTCTCCGAATGGGCCCTCAAGCATCAGTCGTTCGTCTGGTACCTGATGTTCGTCGCGCTGCTGATGGGGGTGTTTTCGTACTTCAATCTGGGGCGTGAAGAAGACCCCTCGTTCACCATCAAGACCATGGTGATCCAGACCAAATGGCCGGGCGCGACGCAGGAGGAAACCCTCAAGCAGGTCACCGACCGCATCGAGAAAAAACTCGAAGAGCTCGACTCTCTCGACTACGTGAAAAGCTACACGCGCCCCGGCGAGTCGACGGTGTACGTGTACCTGCGCGACACCACCAGCGCCAAGGACATTCCGCAAATCTGGTACCAGGTGCGCAAGAAGATCGACGACATTCGTGGCCAGTTTCCCCAAGGCATTCAAGGCCCGGGGTTCAACGATGAGTTCGGCGATGTGTACGGCTCGGTCTACGCGTTTACCGCCGACGGTCTGACCATGCGCCAATTGCGCGACTACGTGGAGCAGGCCCGCGCCGAGATCCGCAACGTCCCGGGGCTGGGCAAGATCGAAATGATCGGCCAGCAGGACGAAGTGATTTACCTGAACTTCTCCACCCGCAAACTCGCCGCGCTGGGCATCGATCAGCGTCAGGTGGTGCAGAGCCTGCAATCGCAGAACGCCGTGACCCCGGCGGGGGTGATCGAGGCCGGTCCGGAGCGCATTTCGGTGCGCACCTCGGGGCAGTTCGCTTCGGAAAAAGACCTCGCCGAAGTCAATCTCAAGCTCAATGACCGTTTTTACCGCTTGGCGGACATCGCCGACATCAGCCGCGGTTACGTCGACCCGGCCACCCCGGAATTCCGTTTCAACGGCAAGCCGGCGATCGGTCTGGCGATTGCCATGCAGAAGGGCGGCAACGTCCAGGAATTCGGCAAGGCATTGCACGCGCGTATTGACCAGGTCACCGCTGACCTGCCGGTGGGCGTCGGCGTGCACACGGTGTCCGATCAGGCGGTGGTGGTGGAAGAGGCGGTAGGCGGGTTCACCAGCGCGCTGTTCGAAGCGGTGGTGATCGTGCTGGTGGTCAGCTTCATCAGCCTTGGCGTGCGCGCCGGGCTGGTGGTGGCGTGCTCGATCCCGCTGGTGCTGGCGATGGTGTTCGTGTTCATGGAATACAGCGGCATCACCATGCAGCGGATTTCCCTCGGTGCGCTGATCATCGCCCTCGGCCTGTTGGTGGATGACGCGATGATCACCGTGGAGATGATGGTCACGCGCCTGGAAATGGGCGAGACCAAGGAGCAGGCGGCCACGTTCGCCTACACCTCCACGGCGTTCCCGATGCTCACCGGTACGCTGGTGACGGTCGCCGGTTTCGTGCCGATCGGCCTCAACGCCAGCTCCGCCGGTGAGTACACCTTCACCCTGTTTGCAGTGATCGCGGTGGCAATGCTCGTGTCGTGGGTGGTGGCGGTGTTCTTCGCGCCGGTGATCGGCGTGCACATCCTCAGCACCAACGTGAAACCCCATGAAGCCGAGCCGGGCCGCATCGGTCGAGCCTTCAACGGCGGTTTGCTGTGGTGCATGCGCAACCGCTGGTGGGCCATCGGCATCACCGTGCTGCTGTTTGTGCTGGCGGTGTTCTGCATGCGTTTTGTGCAGAACCAGTTCTTCCCGTCGTCGGACCGTCCGGAAATCCTCGTCGACCTGAACCTGCCACAAAACGCTTCCATCGACGAAACCCGCAAGGCCGTCGACAAGCTCGAAGCGACGCTCAAGGGCGACGCGGACATCGTGCGCTGGAGCACCTACATCGGTCAGGGCGCGATCCGTTTCTACCTGCCGCTCGATCAGCAATTGCAGAACCCGTACTACGCGCAGCTGGTGATCGTCAGCAAAAACTTCGAGGCCCGCGAGGCGTTGAGCCAGCGCCTGCGTGAGCGCTTGCACAAAGACTTCGTCGGCATCGGCAGTTACGTGCAGGCACTGGAAATGGGCCCGCCGGTAGGGCGTCCGATTCAATACCGGGTCAGCGGCAAGGACATCGATCAAGTGCGCAAGCACGCCATCGACCTGGCGACCGAGCTGGACAAGAACGAGCACATCGGCGAGATCATTTACGACTGGAACGAGCCGGGCAAAGTCCTGCGCATCGACATCGCTCAGGACAAGGCGCGCCAGCTCGGGCTGTCGTCCGAAGACGTGGCGAAACTGATGAACAGCATCGTCAGTGGTGCGCCGCTGACCCAGGTCAACGATGACATCTACCTGATCAACGTGGTCGGCCGTGCGGTGAGCTCCGAGCGCGGCACGCCGGAGACCCTGCAGAACCTGCAGATCGTCACGCCCAACGGCACGTCGATCCCGCTGTTGGCGTTCGCTACCGTGCGTTATGAACTGGAGCAGCCGCTGGTGTGGCGTCGCGATCGCTTGCCGACCATCACCATCAAAGCGTCGGTGCGCGACGAAATTCAGCCCACCGATCTGGTGAAACTCCTCAAACCGTCGATCGATGCCTTCGCTGACAAACTGCCGGTCGGCTACAAGGTCGCCACCGGCGGTACGGTCGAGGAAAGCGGCAAGGCCCAGGGGCCGATCGCCAAGGTGCTGCCGTTGATGCTGTTTTTGATGGCGACCTTCCTGATGATCCAGCTGCACAGCGTGCAGAAGATGTTCCTGGTGGCAAGTGTCGCGCCGCTGGGGCTGATCGGCGTGGTGCTGGCGCTGGTGCCGACGGGCACGCCGATGGGCTTCGTGGCGATCCTGGGGATTCTGGCGCTGATCGGCATCATCATCCGCAACTCGGTGATTCTGGTGACGCAGATCGATGAATTCGAGCGCAACGGCTCCGCGCCGTGGGATGCAGTGGTGGAGGCGACCGAACACCGGCGTCGGCCGATCCTGTTGACCGCGGCGGCGGCGAGCATGGGCATGATCCCGATTGCCCGGGAAGTGTTCTGGGGGCCGATGGCGTACGCGATGATTGGCGGGATCGTGGTGGCGACGCTGCTGACGCTGCTGTTTCTGCCGGCGCTGTATGTGGCCTGGTACAAGATTCGCGAGCCGAAGAAAGAGACCCGCTAAAAGCGAGTGCTGCGCACTCATCGCGAGCAGGCTCACTCCTACAGGGGAGCGCATTCCAACGGTAGGAGTGAGCCTGCTCGCGATGGCGTCAGAACGGTCTACGCAACTTTACGCCAAACGCTGGCCAGCCAAGGCTGCTGCTCTCGTGGCAGCCCCGCCGGTCGGTAGTAATGCTCAAGCTCGACGAATCCCGCTGCCGTCAGCAACCCGCGCCACGCCTCAAAATCGTGATACGAGCCATACCGTGGCCCGTTCCAGCCCTCACGGTTATCCCCGCGCGGATTGGAGCTGAACAACACCCCACCCGGTTTCAGCGTGCCGTGCAGCTGTTTGAGCACTCGCGGCAACTCCTGCAGCGGTACATGAAACAGCACCGCGTTGGCGAAAATCCCGTCGAAGCGCTCGGCCGGCAGATCGAGTTTCAGAAAGTCCTGACACCACACTTCGCAGCCACTATCTGCCCGCGCCATCTGCGCGAAGTTTTCCGCACCATCGAGGCCGACCGCGATGTGGCCCAGGCGAGTGAATGTCTGCAAATCCCGCCCCGGGCCACAGCCGAAATCGAGAATCGTGAACGGCGCCGTGCCGTGGAGGTGCCGCAGCAGCGCGTCGATGTTCTGGCTGACATCGTGGTCGCGGGTGCCTTCGCGGAAGTCTTCGGCCACCGAGTTGTAATGGCCGAGGGTGGTGGCGGTGATCTGTTCCAGATCGGTGGGGGTTTGCTTCATGGTCGAGGGCTGCGCGGGCAATGAGGATTTGCCGAATATACGCCATCAGGTCTGGGGCTGCTGCGCAGCCATTCGCGAGCAGGCTCGCTCCCACATTTGGAATGCGTTCCCCTGTGGGAGCGAGCCTGCTCGCGAAAGCGGTTTCAAAAGCGTCGAATGAGCCGTGCTGAAATCAGCGCTTGTTCAGCCCCCGCGCCAGACGATCGCCACCCAACTGAATCACCGCCACCAGCGCCACCAGCAACACAATCACGGTCAACATGATCTGGCTGTCAAAGCGTTGATAACCGTAGCGGTAAGCGATATCGCCCAAACCGCCGGCCCCAATCGCCCCGGCCATGGCCGAGGAGTTGATCATCGTCACCAGAGTAATGGTGAAACCCCCGACAATCCCCGGCAGTGCTTCAGGCAACAGCACATGCCAGACGATGTGCCAGCGCCGGCAGCCCATGGCTTGCGCCGCTTCGATCAGGCCGTGGTCAACCTCACGCAGGCTCACTTCGGCAATCCGCGCGAAGAACGGCGTCGCCGCAATCGTCAGCGGCACCACGGCCGCCCACACGCCATAGGTGGTGCCGACAATCAGCCGGGTGAACGGAATCAGCGCGACCATCAGAATCAGAAACGGGATCGAGCGAAACAGGTTCACGAATGCGCCCAACGCTTTGTTGAGTACGGGCGCTTCGTAGATCCCGCCCTTGTCGCTGGTGACCAGAATCACCGCCATCGGAATCCCCACCAACAGCGCGATCAACGACGACACGCCGACCATCAGAAAGGTGTCGATGAAACCCTGTAGCAAACGATCAAACCACATAACCCAGCACCTCCACCCGTTGCGCCCATTGCCCGGCACGCTCGCGCAATTGCTCGGCGCTCGCCGCCGACCCGCTCACGGCCAGCAGCAGTTGCCCCAGCGCATGGCCCTGAATCCGTTCGACACCGCCCTGCAGCAACTTCACTCGACCACCGAGAGCGGCGAACAATGCCGCCAGATCCGGCTCGTCGCTGGCGCTGCCGGTGAATTGCAAACGCAGCACCACCGCCGCCTCGGAGGAGGGCGGTAAGCTGTGCAGGCGGCTTTGCAGCTCTTGCGGCAAGGCGTGTTGCAGCGGCGCGAGCAAGGTCTGGCTGACCTCGTGCTGCGGATTGCCGAACACTTCCCAGACCGGGCCCTGCTCGACGATCCGCCCGTGCTCCAGCACCACCACGCGGTCGCAGATTTCGCGGATCACTGCCATCTCGTGGGTGATCAACACAATGGTCAGGCCCAAGCGCTGGTTGATCTCGCGCAGCAGGCCGAGGATCGACTGAGTGGTCTCGGGATCAAGCGCCGAAGTGGCTTCGTCGCAGAGCAGAATGTCCGGGTCATGCACCAGCGCGCGGGCGATGCCGACACGCTGTTTCTGCCCGCCGGACAGCTGCGCCGGATAAGCCTTGTGCTTGGCTTGCAGGCCGACCAGCTCCAGCAGTTCACGGACCTTTTTTTCCCGTTGTTCCTTCGGCACGCCAGCGACTTTCAGCGGCAGCTCGACGTTCTGCCACACGGTCTTGGCCGACATCAGGTTGAAGTGCTGGAAGATCATGCCGATCCGTCTGCGCAGCGCAACAAGACGATCCTCATCGAACCCGCCGATGTCGACCTGATCGATCAGCACCCGGCCCGAAGTCGGTTGCTCTAGGCGATTGATGGTGCGGATCAGTGACGACTTGCCGGCACCGCTGCGGCCGATGATGCCGAACACTTCACCGCGCTGAATCGCCAGATCGATGCCTTGCAGGGCGGCGACCGGTCCTTGCCGGCCGTCGTAGGTTTTACCCAGGCCGATGAAGCGTATGTGGGCGCGATTCAGCTCGGGGTGCAGTTCGGTTTGTTCAGCATTTTTTGGCTCTGGAGTCTCCAGTCGCCGTTGGATCGCGGCCGTCATCCTCAGCTTTCCCAACCGGCCTGGTAGAGCTTGCCGTGGGCTTTATCCAGCGCCGCGCGAACGGCCGGCGAGTGCTGGTAAATGTCGACGAACTTGATCAGGCGCGGGTCGTCCTTGCTCTTCGGCTGGATCACGAACTGAATCACGTATTCCTTGTGATCGAGGCCGTCGAACAGCAACGCGGAGCCGGCATCGAAGGTCTTCGCCAGACGGATGTAGGCCGGGTAGCCCTGGACCAGATCGGCGTCGTCATAGGCGCGCACCAGTTGCACGGCTTCGACCTGGAGGATTTTGATTTTCTTCGGGTTGGCGACGATGTCGTCTTCGGTGGCCTTGTAGCCGACCCCCGGCTTCAACGTGATCAGCCCGGCCTTGGCCAGCAGTTGCAGACCGCGACCGCTGTTGATCGGGTCGTTGGCGATGGCGACGCTGGCGCCTTCAGGCAACTCGTCGAAGCTTTTGTATTTCTTCGAGTAGAGACCGACGTTGTTGATGATCCCCGGGGCGAACGGCACCAGGTCAAAACCGGAGGCGGCCTTGGCGTTTTCGAGGAACGGGATGTGCTGGAAGTAGTTCACGTCGATGTCACCAGCAGCGAGGCTGACGTTCGGCGCGATCCAGTCGGTGAACTCCACCAGCTCGACTTTCAGGCCCTGTTTGGAAGCCTCTTCGACAGCGGCTTCCAGCGGAATGGCGAAGGCGGCGGTGGTGCCGATTTTCAGTGGCGCGTCGGCAGCGAACACCGCCGAGCTGAACAGGCCGAAGGCCAGGGCCAGTGCTTTGACTGGGTGGGACAGGAATTTCTGGGTCATAGTGGTTTTTCCAGTCAAGTATTGAAGGTCTGCACGTGTTTTGTGGCGAGGGAGCTTGCTCCCGCTGGGCTGCGAAGCAGCCCCATAACTGCCAGTGAGTTATGTCCTGACACTCTGGCTACAGGTTGCGACTGCTGCGCAGTCGAGCGGGAGCAAGCTCCCTCGCCACAGGGATCAGTGGCGGAACGAGGCTCCGGTGTGTTGCTCGGGGAGCTGCGCTTCGCCGTGAAACAGTTTTTCGCGCAAGCTGCCGCTGTCATACGCGGTCTTGTACGACCCGCGCCGCTGCAACTCCGGAATCACCAGTTCGATGAAATCGACATAGCTTTCCGGGGTGACGATGCGGGTCAGGTTGAAGCCGTCGAGGCCGGTTTCAGCGATCCACGATTCCAGCTCGTCCGCCACTTGCTCGGGCGAACCGACCACGGTGATGTAACGACCACCGAGGGCGTGCTGGTCGAGCAATTTGCGCCGGGTCCAGTCGTTGTTCTGCAGGTTTTTGGTCGCGGACTGGATGGCGTTGCTTTTCACGTACTGGATCGGTTCGTCGATTTCGTACTGGGAAAAGTCGATGCCGGTGGACGCCGAAAAATGCGCCACGCCGGCTTCGGCACTGGCGTAGCTCAGGTACTCGGCGTGCTTGGCCCACGCGGCTTCTTCGGTCTCGCCGACGATCACGTTGAGGCCCATGAACACCTTGATGTCCTCGGGATTGCGCCCGGCCTCGACGGCGCTGGCGCGCACCTTGTCCACTTGCACCTTGGTCGACGGTTTGTTCTGGCCGCTGATGAACACGCACTCGGCGTGACGTCCGGCGAACAGCAAACCGCGATCAGAACTGCCCGCCTGAAACAGCACCGGCGTGCGTTGCGGCGACGGTTCGCAGAGGTGATAACCCTCGACCTGATAGAACTCGCCCTTGTGCTCGACCTTGTGCACTTTCTCCGGTTGCGCGTAGATCCGCTGCTCACGGTCATTGAGCACCGCACCGTTTTCCCAACTGCCTTCCCAGAGTTTGTAGAGCACCTCCAGGTATTCATCGGCCTGATCGTAACGGCGGTCGTGCTCGACCTGCTCACTCAGGCCCATGGCCTTGGCGGCGCTGTCGAGGTAACCGGTGACGATGTTCCAGCCCACGCGTCCACGGCTCAAATGATCGAGCGTCGACATCCGCCGGGCGAACAGATACGGCGGTTCGTAAGTGAGGTTGGCGGTGAGGCCGAAACCGAGGTTTTTCGTCACCGCCGCCATGGCCGAGACCAGCAGCAGCGGATCGTTGACCGGCAACTGGATCGACTCTTTCAGGGTGACATCCACCGAGTTCTGGTAGACGTCGTACACGCCGACGATGTCGGCGATGAACAGGCCGTCGAACAGCCCGCGCTCCAGCAACTGCGCCAGTTCGGTCCAGTATTCAACGGTGTTGTAGCGCGTCGAGGTATCGCGCGGATGCGTCCACAAGCCGTGGTTGATATGACCGATGCAGTTCATGTTGAACGCGTTGAGCAGGATCTTTTTCTTGCTCATCAGATAGTGCCCCGCAGTGGCGGCTTTTCATCGTTGAGGTAGTAATTACCCACCGCGTGATACTTCCAGCGCACCGGGTCGTGCAGGGTGTGCACCCGGGCGTTGCGCCAGTGGCGGTCGAGGCCATGCTCGATCAGCGTCGCCTGGCTGCCGGCCAGTTCGAACAGCGTGCTGCCGGCGGTCAGGGAGATTTCGGTGCTGATCGCCCGCGCTTCGGCGACGGCAATCGACGCGGCGGCGACGGTTTCGGCGTTGGTCTCGGCCTGGGCTTTGTCGAGGTATTCGCCAGAGCGCTCCAGCAGCGCTTCGGTGGCGTGCAGGCGAATGCTCAAATGGCCGAAGCTTTTCAGGGTCAGCGGATCTTCGGTGGCCTTGTCGTTGCCGGAGTCGATCCACGGGCGAGTCTTGCTGCGCACGAAGTGCAGGGCGTCTTCATAGGCGGCGCGGGCGATGCCGGTGTCGATGGCGGCGTGAAGGATCTGCGCCAGCGGGCCGACCGTGGTCGGGCGCTCGAAAGCACTCTGGAACGGGATCACGTCTTCGGCAGCGACGTAAACATCTTCAAAGACCACCGAACCGCTGCCGGTGGTGCGCTGGCCGAAGCCGCTCCAGTCGTCGATCACGGTCAGGCCTTTGCTGTCGCGCGGAACGAACGCCAATTGCTGCACACCGTTTTCATCGACCACCGAGGTCGGGATGCGCTGGGCGTAGATCGCCCCGGTTGCATAAAACTTGCGGCCGTTGATGCGATAACCGTCGCCGTCACGCTTGAGGCTGGTGACGCGGTCGTGGGCGGTTTTGGTGCCCAGTTCCGCCAGTGCGTTGCCGAAGCGCTGGCCGGCCAGCACCTCGGCGTACAGGCGTTGTTTCTGCTCGTGGCTGCCGTTCACGCGCAACACTTCGAGGGCATAGAAATGGTTCTGCGGAATCTGTCCCAAGGAGCCGTCGGCCTGAGCGATCAGGGCGATGACTTTGGCCAGGGTCACGTTGGATACGCCGGCGCCGCCGTATTCTTTCGGCACGCTGATGCCCCACAGGCCGGAGCGGGAAAACACGTCGAGTTCCGGTAGCGGCAGACGCCGTTCACGGTCGCGCACGGCGCTGTCGCGTTTGAAATCTTCGGCCAGGTCGCTGGCAACGATCAGGGCTTGCTCATCGCTGGTGATGACCGCGACGTGATGAGAATAAGTCATGTGTTTCTCCAGAGATCTGGTCAAAAGTGTGCGGTCGTTAAATCCAGGAATGGCGAGCCGGCAAAGTGCCGTTCAGGCGATAGGCGCCGACCGCGTGATACTTCCAGCGCACCGGGTCGTGCAGGGTGTGCACCCGGGCGTTGCGCCAATGGCGGTCGAGGTTGAATTCGGCGAGGGTCGCGCGGCTGCCGGCCAGCTCGAAAAGTTTCTCGCTGGCCAGCAGCGAGATCTCGGTGGTCAGCACTTTGGCTTCGGCCACGGCAATCGAGGCGCGGGCGGCGGACTCGGCGGTGAGCGGCGCGGCATGCACCTGATCGAGCACTTGCCCGGCCTTGCGCAGCAGCGCTTCGGCGGCGTGCAGTTCGATTTTCAGCTTGCCGATGTCGGCGATCACGTAGAGGTCATCGCTGGCGCGTTCGACCTTGGCGTCGATCCACGGTCGGGCACGGGTTTTGACGAATTCGATAGCGTCGTCGATGGCGCCACGGGCGATGCCGGCGTCGATCGCCGCCTGAATCAGTTGCGACACCGCGCCTTGGGTATTGGGCTTCTCGTTGATCTTCCAGTTGTCGACCATCAGGCTCGATTCGACGCGCACGTTGTTCAACAGAATCGTGCCGCTGGCGGTGGTGCGCTGACCGAAGCCCGACCAGTCATCAACAATGCGCAGCCCCGGCGTACCCCGGCGGACGAAGGCCAGCACTTGCTTGCCGTCATCGTTGAGCGCCTTGACCGCGACCCAGTGCGCGAACAGCGCGCCGGTGGAGTAGAACTTCTGGCCGTTGATCACGTAGTCGTCACCGTCGGCGGTGATTCGCGCTTTCAGTTCCAGGGTGTTTTTGGTGCCGCGTTCAGGGCCGGCATTGCCGATGCGCCAGCCTTCCAGAACGCTCTGGAACAGCTGTTTTTTCTGCGCTTCGGTGGCGCTGCCGAGCACCAGATTGATGATGCCGAACTGGTTCTGCGGGATCTGTCCCAGCGCCGGGTCTGCGGCAGAAATGATCGCGAACACCTCGGCCAGGGTGACGAATGAAACCTGCGGGCCACCGTACTCGCGGGGTATGGCGATGCTGCCTAAACCGCTGCGGGTGAACTGTTCGATTTCCGACCACGGCAGCTTGCGCTGGCGGTCACGTTTGGCAGCCTGCACGCGGGCGACTTGCGCCAGATCGTGGGCGGCCTTGATGGCTTGGGCGTCGTTGCGCAAGACCTGCGCAGGCAACAATAACGGGGCGATGTCCAGATCCGACTGGACGGTTGCGTCTGCCAGACTGGACATCAATGCCACTCCTTGGCTGCACGCAATGCCCTGGCGATCTGCACTGGGGTGATTGTGTTCCGGACCATACTACCTACCTCACATCTCATGAAAAACGCCGCAAAAGTGCGGCGAACGAAAGAATGTCCGGTGGTCCGGTTCATATACCCTAAGCGTGTATAAATATTAAATAAACTAACTTTTAGGAATATGCATAGAAGGGGTGATGGTCGGGTTGGTTAACCGCAAAACCTGACCCCACCTATCAACTGAAAGAATACGGGCTGCAGTTTGGAGGGCGCTTCGCACCCCAGCGGGAGCAAGCTCCCTCGCCACAAAGGCTCAGAGTTCTTGCTTGCGCGATTCAGCGGCCTTTAGCTCCGGCCGCAGCGGCACCTTCAGATAAGGATTCACGCAGCCAATCTTCAGTGTCCGTGGCGGTGCCCAGCGAGAGTTGTTGCCGACCCAGTCGAGGACGCAATAGGTCACATCCAGACGCAGGTCTTCACCGCCCTCGACGATGATCGTCGGCGGCACCCAGACATGGATTGGCTTGCCGACATCCGCCGCGGTGATCCTGGGCAGGTCCATGCGCACATCGCCCCAGCGCAAGGTGATTTCGTCGTCCTCGGCCATGTTCAGGTAGGGCTCGATGGTCAGCGGCACGCCGCGTTTGATCTGGTTGGGATTGACCCCCTGACGGCGGATGGCCTCGGGCAGCGTGACGGGCGCCAGTTGCTGATTTTCGTCACTGCATAACGCTGACGGCTGACCGCCGGGGCAGTCGAGCTTCACCTGCACGCGGGTTGCCGCCGACAGCGCCGGGCCCTGACCCACCTGCATGACCCGGTAGTGAATGCGTGCGGTGCCACTGGCGATGAAGCTCTCCGGAACCCGCAGGCTGACCGAGGCGCCGAGGTCTTCGCTGGTCAGCACCCGGGAGGCGACGTAGCAGTTGTTCCAGAACAGTTCGATCAGATCGCCGGTGTCCATGCCCGGGTAGGGCAGGACATCGATCAGCAGGTGAGCCGCCGCGGCCAGATTGATGGCGTTCTTTTGCGCGCAGGCCAGGTTCGGCGCTGCCAGTTCGGGGGTAGGCGAAGTTCGGGTCATCGGGTTCTCTCCTTGAAGTCTTGCGGCGAATTCCGTTTCTTGAAAAAAACAAAAAGGGGTAGTGAATCGGTAATACAACCGTGAACTTTTGTTCAGGCTGAGTACGGATCGATTCAACTAAGTAGTGCCGGTTGCCGACTAGATAAGAGTGTGCGGGAAAGAGTGTCAATGCCCGCGCTTAGTTAATCCGTGAATTACGAATTAATCAGAAGCTTCCTACGCTGTTGAGGCAGACTGCCTAGCTGGATTGGGGAATGGAACTACGGTTTCTGCGGATTTTTAGCGGTTTTCGGGTCAGCCTGTTTAACCCATTCTGCCGATGAACAGATGTGTCTGAACTGAGCGTATCTGTTGCAGAACATATATATGTAGTTTTGGAAAGATTTGAAGCGGGGCGGTTTTAATGTTTTGGCGGGAGGGGGGAGTGTAACTTCCATCCGTGGAAGTTAATGCTCGTGTATCAAGTTTCTCAGGCGTGATTCAGGAACTTGCTGAGAAACTGTTGGGTGCGTTCTTCTTTCGGGTTGGCGAACAACGCCTTGGCTTCACCTTGCTCGACGATCACACCCTTGTCGAAAAACACCACGCGGTTGGCCACGTCGCGGGCAAAACCCATTTCGTGAGTGACGATGACCATGGTGCGTTTTTCTTCAGCCAGGCCGCGAATGGTCGCCAGCACTTCGCCAACCAGCTCCGGGTCGAGGGCCGAAGTCGGCTCGTCGAACAGGATCACTTCCGGCTCCATCGCCAGCGCCCGGGCAATCGCCACGCGCTGTTGCTGACCGCCGGACAGACGACGCGGATACGCATCTTCCTTGCCGGCCAGACCGACCTTGGCCAGCAGCTTCATGCCCAGGGCAATGGCTTGCTCGCGCGGCATCTTCTTGACCACGATTGGTCCTTCGATGACGTTTTCCAGTGCGGTGCGGTGGGGGAACAGGTTGAAGTTCTGGAACACGAAGCCCACGTGCTGGCGCAGGTTGCGCACCAGACTTTGCTGCTGGTTCAGCGGGCGGCGGGTATCGATTTCGATATCGCCGACCTTGATCCGGCCGCTGGTGGGTTCTTCAAGGAAATTCAGGCAACGCAGGAACGTGGTTTTACCCGAGCCGCTGGGGCCGATGATCGCCACGACCTCGCCTTCTTTCACCTCAAGATCGATGCCCTTGAGCACCTCTTGACCCTTGAACTGCTTGGTCAGTTTTTCCACGACAATCATGGGTCAGGACTCCTGGTCGTGCCGATTGACCCGCTCTTCCAGCTTGTTCTGGAAGTGCGAAAGCACCGTGGCCAGAATCCAGTAGATCAGCGCGGCGGCAAGATACATGGTGAAGACTTCGAAAGTCCGGGCGGTAATGAGCTGCGCCTGACGGAACAGTTCCGGCACCTGAATGGTGGCGGCCAGTGCCGTGTCCTTGACCAGCGAAATGAAGCTGTTGCCCAGCGGCGGCAACGCCGTGCGCATCGCCTGCGGCAGGATGGCCCGGCGCAGGGTCTGCGCGCGGGTCATGCCGATGCTCGCAGCGGCTTCCCATTGGCCGCGCTCGATCGAACCGATCGCGGCGCGCAGGATTTCACAGGCGTAGGCGGCCATGTTCAGCGAAAAGCCGATCAGGGCCGCTGGCAGTGGATCGAGTTCCACCCCCAGTTGCGGGAAGCCGTAATAGATCACAAACAGCTGCACCAGTAACGGCGTGCCGCGGAAGAACGACACGTAGACGCGGGCCAGCCAGTTGACCGATTTGAAGCGCGACAAGCGCATCAGGGCAAGGCCGAAGCCCAGCAGCAGCCCGAAGAACATCCCGCCGAGGCTGAGGATGACCGTGAAATACGCGCCCTTGAACAGGAAGGGCGCGGAGTCCACCAACAGCTGTGTGGTTTCGGCGATTTGCTGGCTCAACTGCGGGAAGTCCAGTCCGAACTGAAAACCTGCTTCCATTATTTAGTGACGTCAGCGTTGAAGTATTTCTTCGACAGCTTCTCAAGGGTGCCATCGGCACGCAGCTCGTCGAGGGCCTTGTTCACTGCCGCCAGCAACTCAGGCTCGCCTTTGCGCAGGGCAATACCGGATTCCTGACGGGAGAAGGCTTCACCGGCAGCCACGGTTTTCGGGGCTTTCTTGGCGTATTCCAGCGCGGCCAGACGGTCGATCAGAATGGCATCGGTACGGCCGTTGTTCAGATCGGCGAACTTGGTCGGATCATCGTCGTAGGTGCGCACGTCAGCGCCCGGCACGTTGGCGCGGACCCACTGTTCGTAGTTGGTGCCCAGGCCGACACCGACTTTCTTGCCGGACAGGTCAGCGGCGGTCTTGATATTCAGCGCGGCTTCCTTGCTCTTCAGCACCAGCGCCTGAATCCCGGAAACGGTGTACGGCTCGGAGAAGTCATACTTCTTCTTGCGCTCGTCGGAGATGGTCACCTGGTTGACCACGACGTCCAGACGCTTGGATTCCAGCGCGGCGAGAATACCGTCCCACTTGGTCGGTTGAATCTTGGCTTTGACGCCCAGCTTCTGCGCCAGGGCTTCGGAGAGTTCGACTTCGAAACCGGACAGCTTGCCGTCGGCATCAACGAAGCTGAACGGTGGGTAAGTGCCTTCCAGGCCGACGTTGATAACGCCTTTGTCCTTGATCTGCTGCAGCTGCTCACCGGCAGTTGCCTGGCTGATCAGGCCGGCGCTCAGTGCAAGGCCCAGCGAACCTACCAGCAGATTGCGACGTAGTGCGGAAAAATTCATGACAAGCCCCTGTGTTTTCTTATGGAAGACGCTTAAGGAAAGTTGGCGAATCCGGGATTTGAACGACTGCGTTATCGTGCCCTAAAGCAGCTTATGCGTCTTGCCCGAAATTCGCCTGCGGCGAGACTATAAGGTGTCTGCTTTAGACTTGAAAATACTTAATATCTAATTTGATATTCGTATATGGAATATGTGGTTTTCACCTGTGGCGAGGGAGCTTGCTCCCGCCCGACTGCGTAGCCGCCGCAATACCTGGCGCCGTGGTTCAACTGAAAAAACGCGGAAGCAGGTTTTGGGGGCGCTGCGCACCCCGGCGGGAGCAAGCTCCCTCGCCACAAAAGCGCTTCAACCGCTCAAAGAGTCTTTGTAGGCAAACAACGCCGGCGCCCCACCCGTGTGCAGGAAGATGATCGGCCCCTCATCAAAGCGCTGGCGGCCGATGCCGTCGAGCAACCCGGCCATGGCCTTGCCGGTGTACACCGGATCGAGCAGCACCGCGTCCTGACTGGCCAACAGCTTCACTGCCGCCAGGGTCCCGGCATTCGGCTCGCCATAACGCGGGCCGAAGTATTCGTCCCACAATTGGACCTTGAAGTTCACCGGCAATTTCACGCCCAACAGGTCCGCTGTGCGCTCGGCCAGACCCTGCACTTTCGGGCGCTGATCTTCTTCGCTGCGCGAGACGGTCACACCGATCACCGGCAGTTGCGGCAAGGCTTCGCTCAAGGCCAGCGCCAGACCGCTGTGCGTCCCGGCGCTGCCCGAGGCCAGCACCACGGCGGCGAAATCGAGGCCGGTGTCCTTGATCTGCTCGGCCAGCTCCAGACCGGCACGCACATAGCCCAAAGCACCGAGGGCATTGGAGCCACCGATCGGCACCAGATACGGCTTCTTGCCGTTGCTGCGCAGGCGCACGGCGAGGGCGGCGAGTTGTTCGTCGGCGTTATCGAGGTTGTCGACCAGTTCGACCTTGGTGTCGAACAGATCGAGCAGCAGCCGATTGCCGTTGCCGGTGTAATCGCGGTCATCGGTGCCCAGCGGATTTTCCAGCAGGGCCACGCACCCCAGGCCAAGTTTGGCGGCCAGCGCGGCGGTCTGGCGCACGTGGTTCGATTGCAGGGCGCCTGCGGTGATCAGCGTATCGGCGCCCTGGGCGAGGGCATCGGCGGCGAGGTATTCGAGTTTGCGCAGCTTGTTGCCGCCCATGGCCAGCGGCGTCAGGTCATCGCGCTTGATGTACACATCGCGCCCGAGCCAGGTGGACAGACGTTCGAGTTTTTCCAGTGGCGTGGGGTGTCCGAGCAGGTCGAGACGGTTAAAGCGTTCCAGCTGTTGTTTGATCATGGGCCCGTACTGGCGGAGAAAGATGAAAGGACTATAGGCACGCGGTTTTACCGGGGCAACCGTCAATCGCTTATAGCCAAATGTGCTTAGGCCAGCACTATCGGTTCTTAATTCGCTCTCGCGGGCATGCCGTAAAGTAGTCGCCGTTAACGCGGCCAGATCGTCCGGCCGCCCGTGAGGAGTCTTTACCGTGAGCGAGCGTTCCAGCCATTGGCAACTGCAGACCATCGTCAGCCAACTGCGCAGTGCGCGGGATCAGTGGCGGACCCAAAATGGCCGGGCCACCGGCGAGCAGGGTGGCCGCGAGTTGCCGTCCCGCGCGGCAATGGCGGAAATTCTCGAGGCGCTGTGTGGCGCGTTGTTCCCGATGCGTCTGGGGCCGGTGGATCTGCGTGAGGAGAGTGAAGACTTCTATGTCGGTCACACCCTCGACACGGCGCTGAATGCCTTGTTGGCGCAGGCCAGGCTTGAGCTGCGCTACGTCGCCCGGCACAGCGCCCAGGACGACAACGACGTCGAGAAGCAGGCGATCCGCATCATTCAGGACTTCGCCCTGGCTTTGCCGGGCCTGCGCAGCCTGCTCGACACCGACGTGCTGGCCGCCTATCACGGCGACCCGGCGGCGCGCAGCGTCGACGAAGTGCTGCTGTGCTATCCGGGGATTCTGGCGGTGATTCACCATCGTCTGGCGCACCATCTGTATCGCGCCGGGTTGCCGTTGCTGGCGCGGATCAGCGCGGAGATCGCGCATTCGGCGACGGGTATCGATATTCACCCGGGCGCGCAGATCGGCCGCAGTTTCTTCATCGACCACGGCACGGGTGTGGTGATCGGCGAGACCGCGATCATCGGTGAGCGCGTGCGGATCTACCAGGCGGTAACCCTGGGCGCCAAACGCTTCCCGGCGGATGAAGACGGGCAGTTGCAGAAGGGCCATCCACGCCATCCGATTGTCGAGGACGACGTGGTGATCTATGCCGGGGCGACGATTCTCGGGCGGATCACCATCGGCCAGGGTTCGACCATCGGCGGTAATGTGTGGCTGACCCGCAGTGTGCCGGCGGGAAGCAACCTGACCCAGGCCAATCTGCAGCATGATGACGGGACGCAGAAATAGGATTTCCCGTTCGTGGCGTCGCCGTTCCCTGTGGCGAGGGAGCTTGCTCCCGCTCGGCCGCGAAGCGGTCCTAAAACCAGCGAGTGCGGCCTGCCGCGTCAAGAGGTTTTGGGACTGCTGCGCAGTCCAGCGGGAGCAAGCTCCCTCGCCACGATTTGCCCATCGAATCAGGTTGATGGCCTTCAGCCAATTCTCCAGTGAACGAATCGCTCAACCCTCACGTCATAGCCTTCCTTGAACTAGCGTAAAGCGGGCCATTTCAGGCTGGAACAGGGAGGGCTGCTGCGCGCTCCATCGGGGATAAATCCCCTCGCCACAAGCTACCGCTTGGCCGTGCGATTAGTCCTTGGCGCCCTATCCATGTTTAACTTGAACGTTCATTCAAGTTAAACCGGTGGTTCGCTGCCCGCTCACAACAGGAGGCTTGCCTTTGCTGAGTCCGATCATTTCAGCCACGTTTCAACCCCTCGAGGTGCATGCTTCATGAGTGCATCTTCTACCCCCGCCAGCGGTCTGGTACGCATGAATCCGCCGGTGTTCTACTTCGCCGCGACGGTCATTCTGCTGTTTGGTCTGGTTGTCATTGCCATGCCGGAGCAGGCAGGAGCCTGGTTGCTGGCTGCACAAAACTGGGCGGCCAATACGGTCGGCTGGTACTACATGCTCGCGATGACGCTGTATCTGGTCTTCGTGGTGGTCACCGCGTTATCGGGCTACGGCAAGATAAAACTCGGTGCCGACCACGACGAACCCGAATTCAGTTACTTGTCCTGGGCCGGCATGCTGTTCGCCGCCGGGATCAGCATCACGCTGTTTTTCTTCTGCGTGTCCGAACCGCTGACCCACATGCTGCAACCGCCGCAAGGCGAGGCCGGCACCGCCGATGCGGCGCGTCAGGCGATGCAGATCCTGTTTCTGCACTGGGGCCTGCACGGCTGGGGCGTGTTTGCCTTCGTCGGCATGGCGCTCGCGTATTTCGCCTATCGGCATAACCTGCCGTTGGCGTTGCGCTCGGCGCTGTACCCGCTGATCGGCAAACGCATCAACGGCCCCATCGGTTATGCGGTGGACGGCTTCGGCATCATCGCCACGGTGTTCGGTCTCGGCGCCGACATGGGCTTTGGTGTGTTGCACCTCAACTCCGGTCTGGACTACCTGTTCGGCATCGCCCATACCCAGTGGATTCAGGTTGGCCTGATCACACTGATGATGGGCGCGGCGATCATCGTCGCCGTGTCGGGGGTGGACAAGGGCGTGCGGGTGATGTCCGACATCAACATGCTGCTGGCCTGTGCGCTGCTGCTGTTCGTGTTGTTCGCCGGCCCGACCCAGCACCTGCTCAACACCCTGATCCAGAACCTCGGCGACTACCTCGGCGCCTTGCCGATGAAGAGTTTCGACCTCTACGCCTACGACAAGCCAAGCGACTGGCTCGGCGGCTGGACCGTGTTCTACTGGGCCTGGTGGATTGCATGGTCGCCGTTCGTAGGCTTGTTCATCGCACGGATTTCCCGTGGCCGCACCATCCGTGAATTCGTCTTCGGCGTGTTGCTGATTCCGCTTGGTTTCACCCTGGCGTGGATGTCGATCTTCGGCAACAGCGCCATCGATCAGGTGCTCAATCACGGCATGTCGGCACTGGGCATGTCGGCCCTCGACAATCCGTCGATGAGCCTTTATCTGCTGCTGGAAACCTACCCCTGGAGCAAGACCGTCATCGCCGTGACGGTATTCATCAGCTTCGTGTTCTTCGTCACGTCGGCCGACTCCGGCACCGTGGTGCTCTCGACCCTCTCGGCCAAGGGCGGCAACCCGGACGAAGACGGACCGAAGTGGCTGCGAGTGTTCTGGGGCGCGATGACTGCGCTGGTGACCAGTGCGCTGCTGTTCTCCGGCAGTATCGATGCGCTGAAGTCGGCAGTCGTGCTGACCTCGCTGCCGTTCTCGCTGATCCTGTTGCTGATGATGTGGGGCCTGCACAAGGCGTTCTATCTGGAGTCGCAGAAACAGATCGCGCAACTGCATTCGCTGGCGCCGGTCTCCGGTTCACGCCGCGGCACGGGTGGCTGGCGTCAGCGCCTGAGTCAGGCGGTGCACTTCCCGTCGCGCGACGAGGTGTACCGCTTCATGGACACCACGGTGCGCCCGGCGATCGAAGAGGTGACGGCAGTGTTCGTCGAGAAGGGCTTGAACGTGGTCACGCAGCCGGATCCGGCGCACGACAACATCAGCCTGGAAATCGGTCACGGCGAGCAGCATCCGTTCATCTACCAGGTGCAGATGCGCGGCTACTTCACGCCGTCGTTTGCCCGTGGCGGCATGGGTTCCAAGCAACTCAACAACCGTCGCTACTACCGCGCTGAAGTGCACTTGAGCGAGGGCAGTCAGGACTACGATCTGGTCGGCTATACCAAAGAGCAGATCATCAACGACATCCTCGACCAGTACGAACGCCACATGCAGTTCCTGCATCTGGTGCGTTGACCGGCGGCTGGGCGTCGAGACGTTTACGACTCGGCGCTCAGCACCATGAACAACACCATCGCAGCCATCGGCACCCCGAACACTGCACTGCCCACCGCAATTTCCGACCCCAGCGGCTGCCCGGCATGCACCACCCCCACCGCGCCATTGATCACCGTCAACGCCAGCCACAGCGCGGCGAAGCTGTAGGCCATGGTCTGCCGGCTGAAGCCGATGCGCTCCCCGATGTAGAGCATCAGGGCGAGCAAGACCAGGCCGAAGAAGATGATGATGGCGGTGTGCATGGCGGGTTCTGCCTGGTGGTTATGTATTGCCTGCAAGACCGCAATCGCGAGCAGGCTCACTCCTACAGCGGATCGCGGTTGCCTACACATCCCATGGTCAACCTCATTCCTTTCAGGAGTGAGCCTGCTCGCGATAGGGCCAACTCGGTGTCCTTTAGAGCATAGCCAAGTCAGCCCACCTCGATACCAGCCTGACTTTCTCGATCGGACACATTTCGCGACTGCTTCAAAGGTATCCGGAAGGCGAGGCACTTTCTCGCGGGCTCACGCTGGCCATTGGTCTGATCAATAACCGACTGCATGGGCGGTCAGCTAATATTTGTCTTAGTGTGTATCGTGTGTATAAATCTGCTGTCCACGCCCTAAAGTGATCTGCTCTTGCTGGCGAATAGGGCGAAGGAAATGCGTAGTCGGGAAATGATCAGGATGATCGAGGAGGATGGCTGGTATCTGGTTGCAGTGAAGGGCAGTCACCATCAATACAAGCATCCGTGCAAGTCGGGTCGGGTGACGGTCAAGCATCCGGATTCGGATCTTCCCAAAGGGACGATCAACAGCATTTTGAAACAGGCGGGTTTGAAATGAGGCCCGTGATTGGAAATGAAAGTCCTTTTATGAGGACGTCACAGGAAGGATTCACGTCTATGAAATTCCCGGTCGTTCTGCACAAGGATGCCGATTCGGACTACGGAGTGATTGTCCCGGATGTACCGGGGTGCTTCTCCGCAGGTACTACGGTAGCCGAAGCGTTTGAAAACACTCAGGAGGCCCTGGCCTTGCACTATGAGGGACTGGTGGCAGATGGTGCACCGTTGCCTCGAGTTCAGGACATTGATGCTCATCTCGACAATCCCGATTACGCGGGTGGAATCTGGGGCGTGGTGGACTTTGATATCACGCCCTATTTCGGCAAATCGGTACGTTTCAACGCCACGCTGCCGGAACAACTGCTTGAGCGTATCGATCAGACAGTCCGGCGTGATCAGCGCTACAGCTCCCGTTCCGGTTTTCTGGCCGCAGCTGCGTTACGCGAGTTGTCGGCATGACAAAGAACCTGTAGGAGCTGCCGCAGGCTGCGATCTTTTGATTCTGGCTTTGAAACGCGAAAGATCGCAGCCTTCGGCAGCTCCTACAGAGGCATGTGTGTCAGGTGCTCTCGCGCTCAATCACCTTGCACTGCAATAAATTCAGCCGCTGCACGTCATCGCTCGGCAACACCCCAAGGCTTTCCAATACCCGCGTTGCCGCCAGCACGCCAATCTCCAGTGCCGGCGGTTTGATCGTGCTCAGGCTCGGCAACAGCATCTCGGCGAACGGGTAATCGCCGAAGCCGAGTACGGCGCAGTCTTCGGGGATCTTGAGGCCGGCGCGTTGCCCGGCCAGCAGGCCGCCGGCGGCGAGGTTGTCGTTGGCGAAGACGATGGCGTCCGGGCGCGGTGTGGCGTTCATCAGCGCTTCCATCGCTTGCTTGCCGGCCTCGAACGGCGCGCGGTCGACGTCGGGGGCGAACACCCACGGCTCCAGCCCTAACTCGCGCACGGTGGCGGCATAACCATCGCGGCGTTCCAGTGCACTGAGGTCGCCGGGGGCGCTGTTCTGCACGAAAGCGATGCGGCGATAGCCTTTGGCATGCAGATATAGTGCAGCGGTCACGCCGACCTCGTAATGCGAAAAACCGATCTGCATCGGCTCGCGATCCGGCTGGTAATCCCAGGTTTCGATCACCGGGATATCCGCTTCGGCGATCATCTTTTCCGTGCCGGCGCTGTGGAAGTGGCTGGTCAGCACCAGCGCTGCCGGCGACCAGCCGAGGAACGCCCGCACGGCGTTTTCTTCCTGTTCAGTGCTGAAGTAACTCGACGCCAGCAACAACTGATAACCGTGGCGACTAAGGGTGTCACTGAAGCCCTGAATGGTGTTGGCAAAGATCGGCCCGGAGATGTTCGGGATCACCATGCCGACGATTCTGCCCCGCGCCGAAGCCAGCCCGCCGGCCACCAGGTTTGGCACATAACCCAACTCGGCGACTACCGCCGCAATCCGTTCGCGGCGCTCGGGGGAGACCGACTCCGGTTGATTGAAGTAACGCGACACGGTGATCGCCGACACGCCCGCCTGGCGCGCCACCGCATTCAGGGTCACGCGTCCGGCGCCACGGCGCTTGCGGGGCTTTTCCTGGCTCAAGTCTCGATCCTTCTTAAAAACCAAAACGCATATAAAAGTAATTTTTCAGTATTGGACGCTCTATGTGCAGCTTGCCAATACTGGCGATGTTAGCGCTAACAAGGCGCGTTGTCTGCTACTCGCTCGAGCGAATGCCCAAGACACCGATTCAGGCGCTGTCGTCGCAGAACGACAGCGGTTCAGGGCCAATTTCGAGCGGGCAAACATGCACAACATTCCTGGGGCGACACACACACTGGCGCAATCGATTCGCGCCGCTGGCTGGATTTTTACCGGGTTGGCGGCGTTGCCGCTGCCCAATGCTTTTGCCGCTGACAGCAGCGAACAAGAGCCGACACTCAAGTCCGTCACGGTCACTGCTACCCGCCGCGAAGAGTCGCTGCAGAAGGTCCCGGTGGCAGTCTCGGTGATCGACGGCGAACAACTGGAGCGCGACAACCGCAACGGCGTGGCGAGCATCGTCCAGCAAGTGCCGTCGCTGAATTTCCGTACCGGCGCCTCGAACAAGGACACCTCGTTGTTCGTGCGGGGTGTCGGCACGATTTCCACCTCACCCGGCGTCGAACCAACGGTGGCCACGGTGATCGACGGCGTGGTCTATGCGCGTCCCGGCCAATCCACCCTCGACCTGCTGGATCTGGAACGCGTCGAAGTGCTGCGTGGCCCGCAGGGCACCTTGTTCGGCAAGAACGCCTCGGCCGGTGTGCTCAACATCACCAGCAAGGCGCCAACCAACGAGACCCACGGTTACATCGACCAGTCGTACTACAGCGGCAACGAAAGCCGCACCCGCTTCGGCATTGGCGGCAGCCTGATTCCGGACACGCTCAAGGGCTCGATCAGCACCCTGTTCGGCAGCTACGACGGCAACGTCGATAACCAATACAACGGGCAGGAGGTTAACGGCTACAACCATCGCGGCGTGCGCGGCAAACTTGAATTCACCCCGAACGACGACGTCACGTTCACCCTGATCGCCGACTACATGCAGTCCCACGACGACGGCCCCAACGGCGTGGTCAGCAAGTCGCTGACTCCGGCCTTCGCCAACGCGCTGAGTCCGGTCTCTGCCAGCAGCCACAACCGCGACATCAACACCGACACCCGCAGCCACGTCGAAGACACCAACAAGGGCCTGTCCGGCCAGCTCGACTGGCAACTGGGCGATTACACCCTGACGTCGATCACTGCGTGGCGCGGCTGGGACAACACCCAGTATCAGGACGGCGATCGCCTGAGCACGATCACCGCCGCGTTCCCCGGCACCGCCGACAAGGGTGACCTGGCCTTCGATCAATACTCGCAGGAGCTGCGTCTGGCCTCGCCGAAGGGCGAATTCCTCGAATACGTCGGCGGCCTGTTCTACATGCATGGCAAGGATGACGAGACCTATCAGCGCACACTGACCACCACCACGCGCACCGACCGAGGCGTTGCCGACTACAGCACCACCAGCGACAGCTACGCCGCGTTCGGCGAGGCCACACTGAACTTCACTTCCGATTTCCGCGGCATCGCCGGGCTGCGCTATACCCACGATGATCTGGAATACGATCACCGCCGCGTCTCCACCTCGGCGACCACGGTCAGCGGCATTCAACCGGCGACCAGCAGCTCCGGTTCGGTGGACGAGGACGGCTGGTCCGGTCGCCTCGGCGTGCAGTACGACCTGAGCGATGCGGTCACCACGTATCTGACCTACTCGCGCGGCTACAAAGGTCCGGCCTACAACGTGTTCTTCAATATGCAGCCGCGTGACACCGAAGCGCTGAAACCGGAAACCTCGAACACCTGGGAAGCAGGGATCAAGGCGACGAGCTGGAACAACCGGCTGACCACCAACCTCGCGGTTTTCCACAGCGATTACGATAACTATCAGGCGAACTTTTTCGACACTGTCGCCGGGCAAGTGGTGACGCGCCTGATCAATGCCGGCAGCGTCAGCACCGAAGGCGTCGAACTCGATTACGCCTTGCAGGCGACCCAGCAGCTGAAGTTCTCCGGGGCCCTGGCCTACACCCGCGCACGCATCGATCAATTCAGTTGCCCGGCGGGCGCTGCAGCCTCGTGCAACGTCAATGGCAAGCCGCTGCCGTTCAGCCCGGACTGGAAAAGCTACGTGCGCGCCGACTACACCATCCCGCTGGAAAACGGTCTGGATATCGAACTCGGCACCGACTACAGCTGGCAGAGCGAAGTGCAGTACGACATCAGCCAGAACGCCGACACCAAGCAAGGCGCCTACGGCATCTGGAACGCCAGCGTCGCGCTGGCCGATTACAGCAACGGCTGGCGCGTGGCGCTGCTGGGCAAGAACCTCGCCGACAAGTCCTACTCACCGCTGCTCGCCAGTGGCGGCAACTACATCTACCGCGCCGTGCCACGGGATGACGAGCGCTACTTCGGCGTGCAACTGCGCAAGGATTTCTGAGATGAGCAGACAGCTGAAACTCGGCGCGTTTCTCATGGCCACCGGGCACCACGTCGCCGCGTGGCGGCACCCGGATGTGCCGGCCAACGCCGGTCTGGATTTCGCGCATTACAAGCGGCTGGCGCAGATTGCCGAGGCGGCCAGATTCGACACCTTGTTCGTGGCCGACAGCGTCGCCGCGCCAACCCAGGAGATTGCCAGCCGCATGGCGCGCTCCGATCACTTTGAACCGCTGACCTTGCTTTCGGCATTGAGCGCGGTGACCGAACACATCGGCCTGATCGCCACCGCTACCACCAGTTACAACGAGCCGTATCACGTGGCGCGTAAATTCGCCTCGCTCGATCACCTGTCCGGCGGGCGCGCGGGGTGGAATCTGGTGACCTCGGACAACGCCGCCGAAGCGCTGAATTTCGGTCGCGACGAACACATCGGCCACGCCGAACGCTACAGCCGCGCCCGCGAGTTTCATCAGGTGGTCACCGGGCTTTGGGACAGCTGGGAAGACGACGCCTTTGTGCGCGACAAGGCCAGCGGCGCGTATTACGACCCGTCGAAGCTGCACGTGCTGGATCATGTCGGCGAGCACTTCCGGGTCAAAGGCCCGCTGAACGTGGCGCGCTCGCCGCAGGGGCAACCGGTGATCGTGCAGGCCGGCTCGTCCGAAACCGGGCGGGAGCTGGCGGCGCAGACGGCCGAAGTGGTGTTCACCGCGCAACCTTCGATGGCCGGCGCGCAGGCGTTTTACACCGACCTCAAGGGCCGCCTGGCGAAGTACGGGCGCAGTGCCGATTCGCTGAAAATCATGCCGGGGGTTTTTGTCGTCGTCGGGCAAACGGAAGCCGAAGCGCAGGAAAAATGTGAAACGTTTCAGCAATTGGTCGAACCGGAGGTTGGCGTCGCCTTGCTTGGGCGTATGCTGGGCAACTTCGACTTGTCGAAGTACCCGCTGGACGGGCCACTGCCCGAGTTGCCGCTGACCGACAGCGGCCAGCAGAGCCGGCAAAAACTGCTGACCGAACTGGCCGGCCGCGAGCATCTGACGCTGGCCGAACTGGGCCGCAAGATTGCCGGTGGGCGAGGGCATTACAGCCTGGTCGGCACTGCGGCGCAGATCGCCGACCGTTTGCAGGAATGGTTCGAGCAGGGCGCGGCGGATGGCTTCAACGTGCTGGTGCCGCACTTGCCGGGCGGGCTGGAAGACTTTGCCCATGGCGTGGTTCCGGAACTGCAGCGGCGTGGGCTGTTCAGAACCGAGTATGAGGGCCGGACATTGCGCGAGAACCTGGGCCTGGCCCGGCCCGCAAACAAATTTGTGTAGATCACTTTTGTGGCGAGGGAGCTTGCTCCCGCAGGTCTGCGAAGCAGACCCAAAACCTGCCATCGCATTCAGACAGGCATGGCGCGCTGGATGGGTTTGCGGTTGCTGCGCAACCGAGCGGGAGCAAGCTCCCTCGCCACAGGGTTGGGATTCACCCTCAATTTGCTGTCAATCAAACAAGAGAGGATTCGATGACTTACACCGCTGCCGAAAACCGCTACGACTCCATCCCTTACCGCCGCGTCGGCCGCAGCGGTCTGGTGCTGCCGGCGCTGTCGCTGGGCCTGTGGCACAACTTCGGCGACAGCACGCCGATCGACACCCAGCGCGCCTTGCTGCGCACCGCGTTCGACCTGGGGATCAACCACTTCGATCTGGCCAACAACTACGGCCCGCCGTACGGCAGCGCCGAGATCAATTTCGGTCGCTTGCTGCGCGAAGACTTCAAGCAGTACCGCGACGAGTTGATCATCTCCAGCAAGGCCGGTTGGGACATGTGGCCCGGCCCTTATGGCCAGGGCGGCGGCTCGCGTAAATACGTGCTCGCCAGCCTCGACCAGAGCCTGCAGCGCCTCGGTCTGGACTATGTGGATATCTTCTATTCGCACCGCTTCGACCCGGACACCCCGCTGGAAGAAACCGCCAGCGCCCTCGCCACCGCCGTGCAACAGGGCAAGGCCTTGTACATCGGCATCTCGTCGTACTCCGGGGTGAAAACCCGTGAGATCGCCGCGCTGCTCAAAGAGTGGAAAGTGCCGCTGCTGATTCATCAGCCGGCGTACAACCTGCTCAATCGCTGGGTGGAAAAAGACCTGCTCGACACCACCGACGAACTCGGCACCGGGGTCATCGCCTTCACCCCGCTGGCGCAAGGTCTGCTGACCGACAAATACCTCAACGGCGTGCCGGCGGATGCGCGGGTCAATCGTCCGGGCGGTGGTTCGCTGCAGGCTTCGCACTTGTCCGAAGCGAACATCGCGCATGTGCGCGCGCTGAACGAGATCGCCAAGCGTCGCGGCCAGAGCCTGGCGCAACTGGCGCTGGCCTGGACCCTGCGTGATCCACGGGTGACCTCGGCACTGATCGGCGCGAGCCGGCCGGAACAGATCATCGAGAACGTCGGGGCGTTGAAGAATTTGAGCTTCAGTGCTGAGGAACTGGCGGAGATCGACCGGTTTGCCCAGGAGGGCGGGATCAATCTTTGGGAGAAGCCTTCGACGGCCGAGTAATCAGCAAAGCAAAAGATCGCAGCCTGCGGCAACTCCTGCATTGGAATACATTCCTCTGTAGGTGCTGCCGCAGGCTGCGATCTTTTGATCTTAAAAGTAAGGCACATCCCCCAACACCGTCGCCCGCTGCATCACCCGCCGTGCCGGGCGGTAATCATCCACCGCGTAATGCTGCGTCACGCGGTTATCCCAGAACGCGATGTCGTCCTGCTGCCAGCGCCAGCGAATGGTGAATTCCGGCCGCGTTGCGTGGGCGAACAGGAATTTCAGAATCGCCTCGCTTTCGGTTTCCGACAGTTCGTTGATCTTCGACGTGAAGCCTTCGTTGACGAACAGCGAGCGGCGTCCGCTCACTGGGTGGGTACGGATCACCGGGTGTGACAACGGCGGATTCTTGCGCCGTGCCTCTTCCCATTGCGCCAGGGCTTCTGGCGTGTTGCCGTAGCGCTCCAGCGGAAACGAGCGGGTGAAATCGTGAGTCGCGGTCAGCCCTTCGAGCAGGTTTTTCATCGGCGCCGACAGCGCTTCATACGCAGCAATCCCACTGGCCCACAAGGTGTCGCCACCGAACTCCGGCAACAGCTTGGCGCTGAGAACCGCACCCATCGCCGGGGTCGGCAGGAAGGTCACGTCGGTGTGCCAGATCGCGTTGTCGCGCACGTCGGTGACGGCGGTGTCGAGGATCAGTACTTCCGGTTGTTCCGGCACGTTCGGGTAGATCGGGTGAATGTGCAGGTCGCCGAAGTACGCGGCGAAACGCGCTTGTTGCGGCGGCTCGATCGGCTGGTTGCGGAAGAACAGCACTTGATACTTGAGCAAGGCCTGCTCAATGGCGTCGCGCTGTTCCAGGTTCAACGGCTGGCTGACATCGACACCGCTGATCTGTGCGCCGAGGGCCGAGCTTAATGGGGTGATGGTCAGGCTGCTCATGGTCTTTCTCTTCAATTCGGTTCATCACTCCCCGTAGGAGCTGCCGAAGGCTGCGATCTTTTGATCTTGTTTTCAGGAAGATCAAAATCAAAAGATCGCAGCCTTCGGCAGCTCCTACAGGGGGATTCAAAAAAATTTTCAGTGCGCCTGGCCGTGCCACGGCACCAGTTTGCGCTGCAGGGCGCGCAGGCCCATTTCCATGGCGAAGGCAATCAGCGCGATCACCAGAATCCCCAGCACCACCACATCGGTGACCAGGAACTGCGCGGCCGACTGCACCATGAAGCCCAAGCCGCTGGTGGCGGCGATCAGTTCGGCGGCGACCAGCGTCGACCAGCCAACCCCCAGACCAATGCGCACACCGGTGAGAATGTCCGGCAAGGCGCTCGGCAGAATCACATGGCGAATCAGTTGTGCGCGGGTCGCACCGAGCGATTGCGCCGCGCGCAGTTTCGCCGGGTCGACGGTGCGCACGCCGGTCGCGGTGGCAATCGCGATCGGGGCGAAAATCGCCAGGTAGATCAGCAGCACTTTCGACAACTCGCCGATGCCGCACCAGATCACGATCAGCGGCAGGTAGGCGAGCGGTGGGATAGGCCGGTAGAACTCGATCAGCGGGTCAAGCACACCACGGGCGATGCGGTTGGCGCCGATGGCAATGCCCACCGGCACGGCGGTCAGAATCGCGAAACCGAGGCCCAGGCCAATGCGGCTCAGGCTCGCGCCCAAGTGCTGCCACAGCGTCGAATCCATGTAGCCGCTGGTCGCCAGCAGCCAGCCTTTTTGCAGCACGGCAGACGGCGGCGGCAGAAACAGCGGTTCGATCAAACCGGTGGCGGTCACCGCCCACCAGATCACCAACAAAGCGAACAAGGTCAGCAGGCTGATCCAGCGCGTGCTGAGGCGGCGGCGCACGGGAATCACCACCGAAGGGCTTTTCACCGCCGCAGCGGAAACGTCGTAACTGCTCATGCGCGCTCCTGCCGCTGAACGGCACTGCGTTGCGAGAACACTTTGCTCAGCACGTGCTCGCGGGTTTCGATAAAACGCGGGTCGGACTTGATCGCCCGCGCCGACTCACCGGCGGCGTAACGCTGCCCGAAATCCAGGTGCAGGCGCTCGACGATCTGCCCCGGATTTGGCGCGAGCAGAATCAGGTCAGTGGCGAGGAACACCGCTTCTTCGATGTCGTGGGTAATCAGGAACACCGGTTTGGCGGTGCGCTGCCAGACTTGCAGCAACAGCTCCTGCATTTGTTCGCGGGTGAACGCGTCGAGGGCGCCGAAGGGTTCGTCCATCAGCAGCACGCGCGGGTCGGCGGCGAGTGCGCGGGCCAGGCCGACGCGCTGTTTCTGGCCGCCGGAGAGCTGCCAGATGCGGCGACTTTCAAACCCTGTGAGATCAACCAGCGCGAGCATCTCGCGAGCAATCTTTTCGCGTTTGTCTCTGACGACGCCGGCCAGTTCCAGACCGAAAGCCACGTTGGCCAACACATCCTGCCAAGGCAGCAGCGCGTCGTCCTGGAACACCACGCCACGTTCGGCGCTCGGGCCTTTGACCGGCACGCCATCGAGGATGATGCGCCCGGCACTCGGTTCAACGAAACCGGCAATCAGGTTCAACAGCGAAGTTTTGCCACTGCCGGACGGGCCGAGGGCGACCAGCAACTGCTGAGGCCCGAGGGTCAGGGAAATGTCCGCCAGCACCGGTGCAGGGCTGCCGGGATACTGTGCGCTGATGCGCTCCAGCTGTAGCAAGGCCATCGCAGTTAACTCCCGATCAGTTGGTGATGTATTTGGCGCTGACGTACGGCGCGTAATCCGGCAGCACCGCTTCGACCTTGCCTTGCTCCTTGAGGAACGCGGCGGTGTCGGTGATGGCCTTGGTGGTCGGCGCGCCGAGGGTGATCACTTGATCAGCGGCCAACGGGTAGACGTTGCCTTGCAGCAGCAGCGGAATGTCGCTGGCCTTGGCGCCGGACAGTTTCACCAGTTTGTCGACATGGGACTGATCGGCGAGCCAGGCTTGCGGATCCTTGCGGTAGTCGGCGTAGGCGTCGAGGGTGACTTTGGCAAACGCAGTGACGATTTCCGGGTGCTTCTCGGCGAAGTCCTTGCGCACGATCCAGGCATCGAAAGTCGGTGCGCCGAACTTGGCCAGCTCGCCGGAAGTGATCAGCACTTTGCCGTTTTCCTTGGCGACGCCCAGCGCCGGGTCCCACACGTAAGTGGCGTCGATGTCACCACGTTTCCACGCGGCAATGATCGCTGGCGGGGCGAGGTTGAGCACGGTGACTTTCGACGGGTCGATGTTCCAGTGTTTCAGCGCCGCGAGCAGGCTGTAGTGTCCGGTGGACACGAACGGCACGGCGATTTTCTTGCCGATCAGATCCTGCGGTGTCTTGATCCCGGAACCGTCACGGGCGACCAGGGCTTCAGCGGCGCCGATCTGGGTGGCGATGAGGAAGGTTTCCACCGGGACTTTGCGGGTGATGGCTGCGGTCAGCGGGCTGGAACCGAGGTAGCCGATCTGCACGTCACCGGAGGCGATGGCGGCGATGATGTCGGCGCCGTTGTCGAATTTGCGCCAGCTGATGTCGGCCTTGGTGGCTTTCTCATAAGCGCCGTCGGCCTGGGCAACTTTCGCCGGGTCAACGGTGGTCTGGTAAGCGACGGTGAGGTCGGCGGCCTGCGCCAGAAAGCTTGCAGCAGCCAGAGAGGCCACGGCCAGCAGGCGAAGCGGGAAATTCAGTTTCATGGGGGAGTGCTCCAAATCAGGCAACCGATGACCGGCGTGAAAGGAGACTAAATGATCTAAGAAACTAAAAATAAATAACTTTTTAGACTTAGCTTATGAGCGGAAAAATCTAAGGAGGGGAGTGGATCGTTCCCACTCAGAATGTGGGAATGATCAAGATCCAGGGCACGTGGTGCTTTTGTGGCGAGGGGATTTATCCCCGATCGGCTGCGCAGCAGTCGTAAACCATCCTGCACGGTATGTCGGACATACCGCGTGTTCAGGATTTGGGGCTGCTTCGCAGCCCAACGGGGATAAATCCCCTCGCCACAGGATTCTTTCCACACACAAGATTGTGTACTTCCAGATCAGTTGCTGATGGCAAGGATGCTCGCCTGATACGACCCGACAAACACGTCGAAATCGCCCACCTCGTTTTGCTCCAGCTCAGCCTGCGCCAGCAGCGACGAACGCGCCAGTTCTTCAAACTTCGCCTGATCATCCGCCGGCAACGGTTCGCGGCGGAAGAACTCGGCATGCGCCTGGCTCTGACGCAGGGAGAACTGCGCGAAGCTTTCCTTGTGTTCGGCCATCGCGGCCAGCACCTGCGCCGAAGGCGTCAGGGACGGATCGCTGACCTTGGCCAACTGAGCGTCCAGCGCCTTGCTGTGCGCATCGCCGCCATGGCTCTGGTCCAGCAGCGCGGCGAGCGGGGCGATTTGTTCCAGCAGCTCTGCTGCCCATGCCTTCAATTCGACCGGCTGCCCATCACGTTGCAACTGCAGGCCCGGACGGCGACCTTCCTTGACCACGCTGAGGAAGTTCGAGGTGGCGTTGCCGCACGACGTATTGGTCAGCAGCGGGCTGTCGTTCAGCGCGCAGTACAGCAGGAACGCGTCGAGGAAGCGCGACTCGGTCAGGTCGATGCCCATCGGCAGGAACGGGTTGATGTCCAGGCAACGCACTTCGACGTACTGGATGCCCCGGGCCATCAGCGCCTGGATTGGCCGCTCGCCTGTGTAGGTCACGCGTTTCGGGCGGATGTTGGAGTAGTACTCGTTTTCGATCTGCAGGATGTTGGTGTTGAGCTGCACCCACTCGCCATCCTGGTGCGTGCCGACTTCAACGTACGGCGGGTACGGCGTGGCCACGGCTTTGCGCAGGCTGTCGGTGTAGCTCGCCAGATCGTTGTAGCAAGGCGTCAGGCCGGCCTGGGCGTTGCTCTGGTAACCGAGGTCGCTCATGCGCAGGCTGGTGGCGTACGGCAGGTACAGGGTGTCCGGGTCCAGCTGTTCCAATTGGTGCGAACGGCCGCGCAGGAACCCTGCGTCCAGTGCCGGCGAGGCGCCGAACAGATACATCAGCAGCCAGCTGTAGCGCCGGAAGTTACGGATCAGCGCGATGTAGGACGACGACTGGAAATCGCGGTCGGTGCCGACGAAACCCTCGGCTTCGCGCAGCAGCGGCCAGAGCTTTTCCGGCAGGGAAAAGTTGTAGTGAATCCCGGCGATGCACTGCATGGTCTTGCCGTAACGCAGGGCCAGGCCCTTGCGGTAGACGTACTTGAGCTGACCGATGTTGGAGGTGCCGTAATAGGCGATCGGGATGTCTTCCTCGGCCGGCAACGGGCACGGCATCGATGGACTCCACAGGTACTCGCTGCCGAGCTTGCTGTAGGCAAAGCGATGAATCTTGTCCAGGCTCGCCAGAGTGTCTGCCGGGTCGGGCAGGGCGGGCGTGATGAATTCCAGCAGCGACTCGGAATAGTCGGTGGTGATCTGTTCATTGGTCAGCGCGGAACCCAAGGCTTCCGGGTGCGGCGTTTGCGCCAGTCGACCTTCGCTGGTCACGCGCAGGCATTCACGTTCGATACCGTGGAGGCACTGTTCGAGCAGAGAGAGGTTGGCGCGCTCGCCGAGCAGAGCCAGGCGGCGGTTGAGAAGTTCGCTCAATTTGGATTCCTTCACGCGTCAGTCGCCCCAATATGGGGGTGGGCAGGACGGTCTACAAGGGTGAAGTTGAAACTGGCGTTTTCGCCTGGTTTTTGAGCCGTGACGGCCCGTGCCGATTGCCAACTTCACTCCTTGAATCTGGCTATTGCGCGTGCGGAAAAGTTCGACGCCGCAGACACAGCGCCGAAATTAACTCAAATTGATGACGACAAGCTACAGGACAGCGAACGTGCCTTGCGCTTTTGCGACCAGTTTGTCGCCCTGCATCACGTCGGCTTCGACCACCAGCGTGCGGCGGCCCGGGTGAATCACTCGAGCCGTGCACAGCACCTCGCCGTCAGACACGGCGCGGATATAGTTGATCTTGCACTCGATGGTCGCGCTCTGCTGATCGAAGCCGTGGGTGCTGGAACAGGCCAGTCCCATGGCAATATCGACCAGGCTGAACAGCGCGCCGCCGTGCAACTTGCCGCCGCGATTGCGCAGTTCCGGCTCCAGCGCCAGGGCGACTTGCGCCACCCCGGTTTCCAGGCTGTGCAGGCGGCAGCCCAACAGCTTGAAAAACGCGCTCTCGACGAGCCCGGCGGGAATGTCCATCAGCGTTTCTTCAACTGCTTGGCGTTGGCGAACAGCGAGGCCATGGCGTTGTTCACCGGTGCCGCTGCAGGCGTTTCCTTGCGCGGCGCGTTGCCCGAAGACTGGCGTGGCGCCGAACCCGGACGCGAGCCGCGGGCACCGTCGATCTTCTCGCCCGGGGTGTCGCTCATGCGCATCGACAGGCCAACGCGTTTGCGCGGGATATCGACTTCCATGACCTTCACTTTCACCACGTCACCGGCCTTCACCGCTTCGCGTGGATCCTTGATGAACTTCTCCGACAGCGCCGAGATGTGCACCAGACCGTCCTGGTGCACGCCGATGTCGACGAACGCGCCAAACGCGGTCACGTTGGTGACGACGCCTTCGAGAATCATCCCCAATTGCAGGTCTTTGAGGTCTTCGACGCCTTCCTGGAACTCGGCGGTCTTGAACTCCGGACGCGGGTCGCGGCCCGGTTTTTCCAGTTCCTGCAGGATGTCGGTGACGGTGGGCAGACCGAAGGTCTCGTCGGTGAATTTCTTCGGGTCCAGACGCTTGAGGAACGCGGCATCGCCGATCAGCGAGCGAATGTCGCGGTCGGTTTCAGCAGCAATGCGTTGCACCAGCGGATAGGCTTCCGGGTGAACCGCCGAGGAATCCAGCGGGTTGTCGCCGTTCATCACGCGCAGGAAGCCGGCTGCCTGTTCGAAGGTTTTTTCGCCCAGACGCGCGACTTTCTTCAGTGCCGCGCGGGTTTTGAACGCGCCGTGTTCGTCACGGTGCGTCACGATGTTCTGCGCCAGGGTCGCATTGAGGCCGGAAATCCGCGCCAGCAGTGCCACCGAGGCAGTGTTCACATCGACACCGACGGCGTTCACGCAGTCTTCGACCACCGCATCCAGACCGCGCGCCAGTTTCAGCTGCGACACGTCATGCTGGTACTGACCGACACCGATGGATTTCGGATCGATCTTCACCAGCTCGGCCAGTGGGTCCTGCAAGCGACGGGCAATCGACACCGCGCCACGGATCGACACGTCCAGATCCGGGAATTCCTTGGCCGCCAGTTCCGACGCCGAGTACACCGATGCGCCGGCTTCCGAAACCATGACCTTGGTCATCTTCATCGCTGGATATTTTTTGATCAGCTCGATCGCCAGTTTGTCGGTTTCACGGCTGGCGGTGCCGTTGCCGATGGCGATCAGGTCAACCGAATGCTTGGCGCACAGGGCGGCCAGGATGGCGATGGTCTGATCCCACTTGTTGTGTGGCACATGCGGGTAAACCGTGGCGTGATCGAGTAGTTTGCCGGTGGAGTCGACCACCGCGACCTTGCAGCCGGTGCGCAGGCCCGGGTCGAGGCCCAGGGTGGCGCGCGGGCCGGCCGGCGCGGCCAGCAGCAGGTCGTGCAGGTTGTGGGCGAAGACGTTGATCGCCTCGGTTTCGGCACCGTCGCGCAGCTCGCCGAGCAGGTCGGTTTCCAGGTGGGTGTAGAGCTTGACCTTCCAGGTCCAGCGCACCACTTCACCGAGCCATTTGTCGGCCGGGCGGTTCTGGTTCTGGATGCCGAATTGCTGGCCGATCATGCCCTCGCACGGGTGCATGGTGCCCGGCAGCTCGTCGTCGACTTTCAGCGCGGAGCTGAGGATGCCTTCGTTGCGGCCACGGAAAATCGCCAGTGCACGGTGCGACGGCATGCTTTTCAGCGGTTCGTCGTGTTCGAAGTAGTCGCGGAACTTGGCGCCTTCTTCTTCCTTGCCGGCAATCACCCGGGCGCTGAGGATCGCTTCCTGCTTGAGGAAGTTGCGCAGTTTTTCCAGCAGGCTGGCGTCTTCGGCGAAGCGTTCCATCAGGATGTACTTGGCGCCTTCGAGCGCCGCCTTCACATCAGCCACGCCTTTTTCCGCGTCGACGAAACGTGCGGCTTCGGCTTCCGGGGTCAGGTTCGGGTCGTTGAACAGGCCGTCGGCCAGCTCGCCGAGGCCGGCTTCCAGGGCGATCTGGCCCTTGGTGCGGCGCTTCTGCTTGTACGGCAGGTACAAGTCTTCGAGGCGGGTCTTGGTGTCGGCAAGCTTGATGTCGCGCTCGAGGGCCGGTGTGAGTTTGCCTTGTTCCTGGATGCTGGCGAGGATGCTGATGCGCCGTTCGTCGAGTTCTCGCAGGTAGCGCAGACGCTCTTCCAGATGACGCAGCTGGGTGTCATCGAGGCTGCCGGTGACTTCTTTCCGGTAACGGGCGATGAAGGGAACGGTAGAGCCTTCATCGAGTAGCGCGACGGCCGCTTCGACCTGTTGCGGGCGTACGCCGAGTTCCTCGGCGATGCGGCTGTTGATGCTGTCCATAAAACCACCTGACATAGTGTGAAAGCAGGCTCGCAGGCACGGAAATAAAGGCCCGGAGTCTGGTTGAGCGGCTAGAAAATTGCCGCTGCCTGGGTCAAAAGGCTCCCCATTGACCGGTGAAATCGAACAATTACTGCGCAGGTCCAGAAAAAATCGCGGCCACCTGCGGTAACGATTCAGACGTTGCCTGGCACAAAACGCCGCGCATTATAACCAGCGTTCTGTCATTCGGGGGCGTTGCAGTCTGTAGGCATAAACCCCGGTTTTCTGGCAGTGAAGGAAAAATCTGCTAACAATGCACACGGTGCGTATAACGGCAGCTACGCCATAATGCGCGCCGAGCTAAAAGGAGCATCCAATGAGCAGCACTGTAAATAATGCTGAAGGCGAAAAAATTCTTATTGTTGACGACGATCCGGGTTTGAGCAGCCTGCTGGAACGTTTTTTCGTCAGCAAGGGCTACCGCGCCCGCACCGTACCGAACACCGAGCAGATGGATCGTCTGCTGTCGCGTGAAGTGTTCAATCTGGTCGTCCTCGACCTGATGCTGCCGGGCGAAGACGGCCTGACCGCGTGCCGTCGTCTGCGGGCCGCGAACAATCAGATTCCGATCATCATGCTCACCGCCAAAGGCGATGAGATGAGCCGCATCAAAGGCCTGGAACTCGGCGCCGATGACTACCTGGCCAAGCCGTTCAACCCGGACGAGCTGATGGCTCGGGTCAAGGCGGTGCTGCGTCGTCAGGCCGCGCCGGTGCCGGGCGCGCCGGGCAGCGAGGACGAAAATGTCACTTTCGGTGATTACGTCTTGTCGCTGGCGACCCGTGAACTGAAACGCGGCGACGAAGTGCACATGCTCACCACCGGTGAGTTTGCGGTGCTCAAGGCCCTGGTGATGAACGCGCGTCAGCCGCTGACCCGCGACAAACTGATGAACCTGGCCCGTGGCCGTGAGTGGGATGCTCTGGAGCGTTCCATCGACGTGCAGATTTCCCGTCTGCGCCGGATGATCGAGCCCGATCCGTCGAAACCGCGTTACATCCAGACGGTCTGGGGCGTGGGCTACGTGTTTGTACCGGATGGCACTGCCACCAAGTGATCGGTGATTTGTAGGAGCGGGTCTGCAGGGTGGTCCAATGGCCTTGCCCGCAGACTCGCAATCCGCAATATGCGAGCATGGCTCGCTCCTGCAAGTGTGTAACGGTTATCGATGAAAACCCCCGTTTGGTTCCCCCAAAGTTTTTTCTCCCGCACCCTGTGGCTGGTGCTCATTGTCGTGCTTTTTTCCAAGGCGCTGACCCTGGTTTATCTGTTGATGAACGAGGACGTGCTGGTCGATCGCCAATACAGCCACGGCGTCGCCCTGACGCTGCGCGCCTATTGGGCTGCCGACGAAGAAAACCGCGCGAAGATCGCCGATGCCGCGACCCTGATCCGGGTGGTCGGTGCCGGTGTGCCGGAAGGCGAACAGCACTGGCCGTACAGTGAAATCTATCAGCGGCAGATGCAGGCGGAGCTGGGTGCCGACACCGAAGTGCGCTTGCGCATGCACTCGCCTCCGGCGCTCTGGGTGCGTGCGCCGAGCCTCGGTGATGGCTGGCTGAAAGTGCCGCTGTACCCGCATCCGCTGCGCGGCCAGAAAATCTGGAACGTGCTCGGCTGGTTCCTCGCCATCGGCTTGCTGTCCACCGCGTCCGCGTGGATTTTCGTCAGTCAGCTCAACCAGCCCTTGAAGCGTCTGGTGTATGCCGCGCGGCAACTCGGCCAGGGTCGCAGCGTGCGCCTGCCGATCAGCGACACACCGAGCGAGATGACCGAGGTGTATCGCGCCTTCAACCAGATGGCCGAAGACGTCGAACAGGCCGGGCGCGAGCGCGAGCTGATGCTGGCGGGGGTGTCCCATGACTTGCGTACGCCGTTGACCCGCTTGCGCCTGTCGCTGGAGCTGATGGGCGATCGCAACGACCTGACCGACGATATGGTCCGCGACATCGAAGACATGGACGCGATTCTCGACCAGTTCCTCGCCTTCATTCGCGATGGTCGCGACGAGTCGGTGGAAGAAGTGGACCTGAGCGATCTGGTGCGTGAGGTGGCCGCGCCGTACAACCAGAGCGAAGAAAAAGTGCGCTTGCGCCTGGAGCCGATCCAGCCGTTCCCATTGCGTCGGGTGTCGATGAAGCGTCTGCTCAATAACCTGATCGGCAACGCCTTGAACCATGCCGGCAGCGGTGTCGAGGTCGCGGCCTATGTGTCCGGTGACACCAGCGCGCCCTATGTAGTGCTGAGCGTGATGGACCGTGGCGCGGGGATCGATCCGTCGGAGCTGGAGGCGATTTTCAACCCGTTCACCCGTGGTGACCGTGCCCGGGGCGGCAAGGGCACCGGGTTGGGCCTGGCGATCGTGAAGCGGATTGCTTCGATGCATGGCGGCAATGTCGAGCTGCGCAATCGTTCTGGGGGAGGGCTGGAGGCGCGAGTGAGGTTGCCGTTGGGGTTGATGTTGCCGCGGGACGCGGTTTAAAGCCTAAAAAAGATCGCAGCCTTCGGCAGCTCCTACATGGGATTGCGTACCCTGTAGGAGCTGCCGAAGGCTGCGATTTTTTGCTTTTAACCTTTGCCCTTGGTGCGAGTCATGTTCGGCCCGCCATTCTTCTCAAGGTGCTCGATGATGATCCCCGCCACGTTCTTGCCTGTGGTGGTCTCGATCCCCTCCAGCCCCGGCGACGAGTTCACTTCCATCACCAGCGGTCCGTGGTTGGAACGCAAGATATCCACACCCGCCACGGCCAGGCCCATGACCTTGGCTGCACGCAAGGCAGTCATGCGTTCTTCCGGGGTGATCTTGATCAGGCTGGCGCTGCCGCCGCGGTGCAGGTTGGAGCGGAACTCTCCCGGTTTGGCCTGACGCTTCATCGCCGCGATCACCTTGTCGCCGACCACGAAGCAGCGAATGTCGGCACCGCCGGCTTCCTTGATGTATTCCTGGACCATGATGTTCTGCTTCAGGCCCATGAACGCTTCGATCACCGACTCTGCCGCCGTCGCGGTTTCGCACAGCACCACGCCGATACCCTGAGTGCCTTCCAGCACCTTGATCACCAGCGGCGCGCCGTTGACCATGTCGATCAGGTCGGGAATGTCATCCGGCGAGTGGGCGAACCCGGTCACCGGCAGTCCGATGCCGCGACGCGACAGCAGTTGCAGCGAACGCAATTTGTCCCGCGAACGGGCGATGGCCACCGATTCGTTGAGCGGGAACACCCCCATCATTTCAAACTGGCGCAACACCGCGCAGCCGTAGAACGTCACCGATGCGCCGATCCGCGGGATCACCGCATCGAAGCCTTCCAGCGGTTTGCCGCGGTAGTGGATCTGCGGCTTGTGGCTGGCGATGTTCATGTAGGCGCGCAAGGTGTCGATCACGACCATTTCATGCCCGCGTTCGGTGCCGGCTTCGACCAGACGACGGGTGGAATACAGACGCGGGTTCCGCGACAGCACAGCGATCTTCATGCAACACCTGTGGAGGAGGTAGATACCGGGAACACCGGCTTGTCTTGTACATATTTGACGCCTGGATTGACCACCAGGTGGCCGTCGATCAAGGCTTTGGAACCGAGCAACAGGCGATAGCGCATGGACTTGCGGCAGGCGAGGGTGAACTCGATCGGCCAGACCCGATCACCCAGGGCCAGCGTCGTGCTGATCACGTAGCGTTCCTGGGTATGACCGTTGGAGCTTTTAATGGTTTTACGCGTGACCAGCGGCGCTTCACAGCGCCGATGACGCAACTGCACCACCGTGCCCAGGTGCGCGGTGAAGCGCACCCACTTCTCGCCGTCGCGTTCGAACGGCTCGATGTCGGTGGCGTGCAGACTGGAGGTGCTGGCGCCGGTGTCGATTTTCGCGCGCAAGCCGGCGACTCCCAGATCCGGGAGCGCCACCCACTCGCGCAGACCGACAACGGTCAAATGGTCAAATGTCTTCAAAGGTACTCAACCGGCAGAAACCGCTCGGGCCGCGTACGGCCGAATTCGCGGTATTCACGCAGAATAATGGTTAAAAGGCGACAGATATCTACGGCCCGGATCGCCGACGCCTCAAGCGGGTGTCGGCTGGTGCGCATTGTAATCCGGGACGGCGTAATTCATGGCACGACAGAAACGGTAGTACAGTTCATCAATATTTCAGAATGAGGAAATTCCATGGCACAAAAAAGCGAAGAGGACGACAAGGTCCGTCTCGATAAATGGCTGTGGGCGGCGCGGTTTTATAAAACCCGGGCCTTGGCCAAAGCTGCCATCGAGAGTGGCAAGGTGCATTGTCGGGGGGAGCGCTGCAAGCCTGGCAAAGAGCCACGCATTGGCGACGAATTCGAGATTCGCACCGGGTTTGAAGTGCGCACGGTGAAGGTTGAAGCCTTGTCGATCGTGAGGCGCGGCGCACCCGAGGCGCAGACGCTATATACCGAGACCGAGGCCAGTGTAGCCAAGCGTGAAGCGGCTGCGGCGATGCGCAAGGCCGGCGCGTTGGGCGTGAGCACCGACGGCAAACCGAGCAAGAAGCAGCGGCGAGATCTGTTCAAGTTTCGTGGCAGCAGCAACAGCGATTGACTAGCACGGCAAACCATTGTGGTGAGGGAGCTTGCTCCCGCTGGAGGCCCAAGGACTCCCTACCCAGTCGATCATGTATTTCAAAGTACAACCGAGTCGACTGGTTCAGTGACTGCTACGCAGCCAAGCGGGAGCAAGTTCCCTCGCCACAGGTCTTCACACAACTGTCAGTTTGCGGCGGACACCACACTCATCCGCGACACCACCGGCAACTTGCCCAGCAGCGCGAAGATCGGGGCGGTCACCTTCAGCCAGAAATTCGCCGCGTGACAGGCAAACGGTGTGTAGTAACCCCAGCCCAACGCCCACACTGCCAGCAGCATGCCGCCGATGTAATCGTCCTGGCCCCAATGCGCACCGGCCACCAGGCGCGGCAGCATGAACAGCAGCGCCAGCCCCCAGATGATCAGAAACTGACCGAGCGTGCGGCTGAACACACCCATGAACAACGCCCAGATCAGTAGCACCGAAGCGTGGTCACCGGGGAAGCTCTGGCTCGAGCGATCTTTCAGCTCCCAGGCTTTTTCCAGATGCGGGAAGTAGTCACTCAGGTGCACCGCGCCTTCCAGTACCATCGATGGACTGCTGTGCTGCCAATCCATGTAGTCGGCGAATTTGGAAAACAGTGCGCGAATCACCACCATCAGCAGCAGAATCGAGAGAAAACCGAAGAAGGCGCGACGCACGTCAATCGCCTTGAACACCCAGTCACCCTTGATCAGCAGCGTCAGAAGGATCAGCCCGACGAGGATGTCGAACGGACGCAGACTTGCAATTGCCCAGATGTGGAGCCATATGGGGTTGCTGGCTAGCGGTGCATTGAGTGAGCGGAACAGCCACTCGTCGAAAATCACACACAGCATCTGGCCCGTAGGCCATAACCAGAAAGCCAGTAGCGCCAACGGCACTACATTGCACAGAACCAGCCGGCCGAGGTTCCACCTAGATTGGAACAAACCCGGATTGTTCATAAAATGCCTCCCGTGGCTGAACGTTTCGCACCAAATGGGTGCGGAGAAGCGCGGGATTTTCATCTTTTGTAACCATTTTGTCATCAATTCAGATACCCAGACCTATGACTGATCTCCCGGATACCGACTACACCCAACGCTTCATCTTCGATGACAGCGACACTCGCGGCGAACTGGTGGCGCTGGAACGCAGCTACGCCGAAGTTCTCGCCAAGCACCCGTACCCGGAGCCGGTCGCGCAGTTGCTGGGCGAACTGATGGCGGCTGCCTCGTTGCTGGTGGGCACCCTGAAATTCGACGGTTTGCTGATTTTGCAGGCGCGCTCCGAAGGCCCGATTCCGCTGCTGATGATCGAATGCTCCAGCGAGCGGGAGATCCGTGGTCTGGCGCGTTACAACGCCGAGCAGATCGCCGCGGATGCCACCCTGGCCGACCTGATGCCGGGCGGTGACCTGACCCTGACCGTCGATCCGACGATCGGCCAGCGTTACCAGGGCATCGTCGACCTGGACGGTGAAACCCTGTCGGAATGCTTCACCAATTATTTCGTCATGTCGCAACAGGTCGGCACCCGCTTCAAGCTGTTCGCCGACGGCCGTCGTGCCCGTGGCATGCTGCTGCAACAGTTGCCGGCCGACCGTCTGAAGGATGAAGAAGAGCGCGCCGCCAGCTGGCAGCACATCACTGCGCTGGCCAGCACCCTGACCGCCGATGAATTGCTCAGCCTGGACAACGAAACCGTGCTGCATCGCCTCTATCACGAAGAGCAGGTGCGCCTGTTCGACGTGCAGAACCTGCGCTTCCGTTGCAGCTGCTCGCGGGAACGCTCGGGCAATGCGCTGGTCAGCCTGGGTCTGGAAGATGCGCAGGCACTGGTGGTCGAACGCGGTGGCGAAGTCGAGATCGATTGCCAGTTCTGCAACCAGCGTTATCTGTTCGATGCGGCCGATATTGCTCAATTGTTCGCTGGCGCAGGCGTCGACACGCCGTCAGATACCCGGCACTAAAACGGTTCAGCGCAGGTAAATTCACTGCGTAACGACGGAATTTCGCCGTTACGACGGGAGGACCCTACTCTTTTTGGGCTTTTCTGGCATAATCCGGCCCACTTTTTTCGCGGTAGTAGTGCACGACTTTCTACTACAAAACGTTTGGAGCACACTCGGCCACTGGCCGACGGGGAACCTCATGACGCAAGCCAATAACGCCGTGTACACCGATCTGAGTGTTGATGATCTGGTTAAAGAAGCCCTGCAACGCGGTGAGGGCGAGCTTGCCGATACCGGCGCTCTGGTCGTTCGCACCGGTCATCGCACCGGCCGTTCGCCAGTCGATCGTTTCATCGTTGAAGAGCCTTCCACCCAGGCCGCTATCGCCTGGGGCCCGATCAACCGCAAGTTCCCGGCCGACAAGTTCGACGCGCTGTGGGCTCGTGTCGAGGCGTTCAACAACGCGCAAGAGCACTTTGTTTCCCATGTGCATGTAGGTGCGGCTGAAGATCACTACCTGGCCGTGAAAATGACCACCCAGACTGCCTGGCAGAACCTGTTCGGTCGTTGCCTGTTCATCAACCCGGCCCAGTACAACCCGGCCGGTCGTGAAGAGTGGCAAGTGCTCAACGTGGCTAACTTCGAGTGCGTGCCTGAGCGTGACGGCACCAACTCCGACGGTTGCGTGATCATCAACTTCGCGCAGAAGAAAGTGCTGATTGCCGGCATGCGTTACGCCGGTGAAATGAAGAAAGCCATGTTCTCGGTGCAGAACTTCCTGCTGCCGGCCGCTGACGTGCTGCCAATGCACTGCGCTGCCAACATCGGCGAAGAAGGCGACGTGACCCTGTTCTTCGGTCTGTCGGGCACCGGTAAAACCACCCTGTCGGCCGACGAAAGCCGTTACCTGATCGGTGACGACGAACACGGCTGGGGCGAAGGTGTTGTCTTCAACATCGAAGGCGGCTGCTATGCCAAGTGCATCGACCTGTCCGAGAAGAACGAGCCGGTCATCTGGAAAGCCATCAAGCACGGCGCCGTGCTGGAAAACGTCGTCATCGACGACGCCAAGCACGCCGACTACGCCGATGTCAGCCTGACCCAGAACAGCCGCGCGGCCTACCCGCTGGAGCACGTTGCCAAGCGTTCCGAGAAGAACCTGGGCGGCGAGCCAAACGCTGTGATCTTCCTGACCTGCGACCTGACCGGCGTACTCCCGCCAGTGTCGATTCTCAACGAAGAACAAGCGGCCTACCACTTCCTGTCCGGCTACACCGCTTTGGTGGGCTCGACTGAAATGGGTTCGGGCAGCGGCATCAAGTCGACCTTCTCCACCTGCTTCGGCGCACCGTTCTTCCCGCGTCCGGCTGGCGAATACGCAGAGCTGCTGATCAAGCGCATCCGTGGTTTCGGCTCCAAGGTCTACCTGGTCAACACCGGCTGGACCGGCGGTGGCTACGGCGTCGGCAAACGCTTCAACATCCCGACCACCCGTGCAGTGATCGCAGCGATCCAGAGCGGCGCGCTGATCGGTGCCGCCACCGAGCACCTGGACACCATCAACCTCGACGTGCCACTGGCCGTACCGGGCGTTGAAACCAACCTGCTCAACCCTCGCAACACCTGGGCTGACAAGGCTGCGTACGACGAGGCTGCCAAGGCCCTGGCCGGTCTGTTCATCGAGAACTTCAAGAAGTTCGAAGTGAGCGACGCGATCAAGGCTGCTGGGCCTAAGTTGTAAGATCTGTCGTGAATGAAGAAGCCGCCTCTTGGGGCGGCTTTTTTGTAAGTGAGGGAACTATTGTTCTTTTAACTCGCTTTGAGCTTTTCTAGTTTTGAAAAAATCTCTTATCGAAAGAGGAGTTAATTGTTGCGCCTCTAATGTAGCCATTGTTTGGGCCCGCCAATCTAGGTCGCCTTCTTGTCTTAAGGATTTTCTAATCTCAATTATGGTTCCTAGTGCGCGGGCGGCCCAATCCCTGAATGCGTCAGGCTTCAAGATGAAAACATCTTTTAAGTGTTCAACCCCTCCGGGCGATACGTAGTTCACGGGCGTAATCAGTACTTTTATTATCTCCGTCCCTTCGTGTACACCACCCACATTTTCTCTAATCCAGTTGTCGTGACAAAATACCTGTCGTGCTTTCTCCACTGACAGAACATCATTAGTAGCGTTTGTATGATCTTCGAATACGATGCACAAGTCATTGCTAAGCAGCCACCAAGGATCTGGTGCTGCTCTGAGTTCAGTGTTACCTGCCTCGCAGCCAAGCATTAATCCTAATTCAAATTGACCTTGTTCAAATTTTTGTGCTTCCGAACTTGCCAAGGCACTTATTATTTCGGAATGTTTTCTATTGAATCGACTGTTATTTTTTACGCCAAAACTAAGCAGGTGATTTTCTAGGCGCTCAACTGTTTTGGGAAGGTAAGGATCTTGGGTGTTGAATTGAGATAGTTCTACTCCGGCGGATTTTGCTAGATCTACAAGCCATAGAATAGCCATGGTCGCTTTCATGGCTTCTGCGTAGTAATCCTTACTAGTATCTTCAGAAATCTGTTTTGCTTCGAATGCCATGCTCAGGCACGAACCAGCAAGATAATTCCATAATGCCCTGTACCCCTTTAAGTTAGGGTGTTTTATTACTCCCAAGATATTCCTACATTCATCAAATGCAGAAAGATAATCAGCCCTCCATAGATGATTTAAGTATTTGATTTCAAACGCCACTGACTTTTCTAGCTCCGCCATTTCTAAGGGAATTTTGCGAGTTTTACTACTCCTGTTTTGAACGATGGAGTCGTTCGCTTCAACCCACTCATCATTTTGAGATCTAAATGCTAGGAGATTTTCCACTATGTCAGAGATCTCCGCAGATGATTGAAATTCTCCAAAGTCAATTTCAGCTTGTATTTCAGGATGAAGATATTGGGTGTTATCCTTTGTTAGCAAATAATCTAACCATTCGTTGCCTTTTACAACAACAGCCGCGTAATCACTATTGGCCCTAGTGCAGCGTCCTACAGCTTGTACGATCCTAGTTTGAATTCGATCATTTAATAGTACGCCACATCCCATTTTTGACATTAAGAACTTTTCTTGTAAGTTGGCAGACTTTGGAAGTCCCTCTAACACTAGCAGACGACATTCGTCATGAGGGAAATCCATGCCGTCATATCTATTTGCAATTACGGCAGCTGCAAAAGTACAGCTTGTAAAATCCTCTTTTGATGCCTCAATCTCTTTTGCACCGAATAGTGTGTATTTCCCAAGTCTTTGTATCTTTTGCTTCCTGTCTTCGGTTGCTCTGTCGCTAGGCGTTATAAACAAAGCTCTACCAAAGATAGATAAAGATTTCTCGATCAAGTCTTCTGTCTTGGTCTCATCATGTGAAACTTCAGGGAAGATAAAGAAGCGTCTTCCTATGCCTTGTTCATCAGTTTGAGATTCTGGAGTCAATCTATAAATATTAGCTCTGCCAGTTATCCGCTCTAGATCTCCGCCATTCCCCAAGGTGGCTGACATGTAAATTCTTTGCTTTGCGTTACTAAAAGGAACGTGAGTATGGGTTGGAGGAATTATTGGTCTAATTAAAATTTGAGTTGCTGAAATATAGCAGTGGCAGGCTTGAATATGATCTCTTAATAATGACCATGGATAATATAATGAGTTGTCCGTTGTTTCGATATCTAATAGATTTATGATTTGATCTTTTAACTTGTAGAATGTAGTTGTAGGTATTTTTTCCAGCCAGCTAAGAGATTGAAGGTCTAGTTCTCTTTGAGCTCTTGTTAGATCGGGTGTATCTTTGTGGCCGTCGAGCAAAGTTACTAGAGCGTTGTAAGTGCTCGAGTTGTTTTTTCTGTCGATAAGCAGGGAGAACATTGAAGAGATATAGTTTTCGCAGGAGTGGGCGTCATCTAGGATTATTACGTCCGGGTTTTCAAAGAACGGGTTTGTATTGAATAGGGCGCTATAGGATGTAATGGCGATTTTTTCGATTCGTCGATACGAATTCTTTGACTCAAATGAATAGTCTTGTTTGGCGCCGGTGAATTCAGCGACTTCAATTCCATAAATGTCACGGGCTTGTTTGACTACTTGGTGTACTAATTGATTTGTTGGGCACAAATATACGACTCTATCTTGAAATTTTCTCCGGCGCCATTCAGCAAGCACAATTCCAACTAAGGTTTTCCCACTGCCGGTAGGAAGTCTTATAGCTACGTCCGGTTTTTCTAGCGCTTTGTCTGTATATTCCCTCCAAACATCAGCTTGTCTCGCTAAAGGACCTTCGATCTTTTTTGTTCTTATATCATGTAGCATTGACTCAGGCGTCGTAACTGAAAGCGTTACATTTGTTTGTTTTTTAAATGCCATTTCAAAATTCCATTTTGCTAACGGTTTAAATTAAAGTCAGAAGTCTAATGGATGATTCGGTGGATTTACCTTCAGTGCACTTTTCAAATGTCAGTAAGATTCAAAGCTAAGCTTGATGGACTGATTCCTAAGACTAAAGGTAGTTATAGATTTCGGTTTTCTCAAATCCAATTCGAAATTATTCTTCCCGCGAGCACGTTAAGCGTCAATTCATCGGCTCCATTGGCGTTATGAGTGATCTGGCGGTTTGATCGAGAGGGCTCGCGCCATGATCAATCAGTATCGCTGATGGAGCTAATGACGCGGTATTTGGTAGGAGTGTGGTTGTATTTTCTCTTCAGGCTAGAAGTACTCGTAAGGTTTTATCTGGATTACATAGAATTGAATGCTCGACTATTCGTATCAAGATCACCAATTCTTGAATGCAGGCATCATGGTTTCCTGTTCTTGCCTGGACAACCCAATTGCCGCGGCCAATCTCGGCCATTGGCTAACCACTTCTTGAAGATGCTTAATGATGCTTTCAGCATCCGAGCGGCTAACTCGAAAATACTCCGCCACTTCCCTCGCCAACTCCAAATCCAAGGCGTTGTCAGAGTCCGTGATGTTCAGCTTCAACCCATCCGCATGCGCCACCGGATTCATGTCATACGCTGCCGACAACCGCCACCCCCGACCAGGATCCAGAATAAATCCATGGTTTCGTAGATGGTCGTCGGTGTTGGAGACCAGGATGTTGAAGACGATTCGCGACCAGAGTTCACGGAGGTCGGTGTTGGGGTCCGAGCCGTGTTGCATGATTACTTCCGCCAACTCTAGATAGCTGGCGCCGGTTGAGGCGTCGTCGCCGTCGACGCGGTTGGTCATGGTCATGGCTGATGCGAAGTGATGTCGGCCGCCGCGTTCGGTTCGGTCGAAACGCTTCACCAGGAAGCAGTGGTGATCGCTTGCGTAGCGTCGGGCCATGCCGGTCGCAACGCGTAGACCACAGTTGACCGCCAAAGCGTTTACTACAAATTCCCAACCACCGACATCGTAGTCATCTCTCGTACTTGGGAATTTAGCGATCCACATTTGACCGAACTCGTCGACGACGCTGGCTTTCGGTCTGGCGCCGCCCAGCGAGCCGCCAGGTGCGATGAGCATTCTTAGCCATTCGCGGCCATTGATGGCTGTGTTGTCCCTATCGTTTTCCAGGGCGAGACTTGCCTGCTCTAAAGCGCGTAGCTCGACAAAGGGTGGAGCGGCTACGCCGTCGCGGTCGTCGAGGAAGTTGCCTTCGTCATTGAGTTTGTAGCGAAGGGCGCCGACACGGAACAGGTCGTGCACGCCAAGCAGATAATCGGATTCAAACAACTTGCTGTTGCTGGGAAGCAAGCCGTCGCGAATGTCCCTTTCCAAGCGGCGTTTCATCAGCAGTTGGCCCCAACGATCGGGGCTTGAGTCTGCAAAGACGCCAAAGCGGCTCTGATGTTCGCCGGGGAATTGGCGGCCTTCGAAGGGGCCGATGCGCGGGTCTAGAGTTATGAAGCTCAACTCGGGATCGGCCAACGCCTTAGGGTCGTACTCAAATTCGAACACGTTGGTGTTGCGTGTTTTCCTTGCGTGTAGAAATCCGAGGCGTCTGGCGCCTTTCAAGGATTCCCAGTCTGCATAAACAGCAATCAGCGTCATTCTTCACCTGTTGGCGGCCCGGCCTTTTTCTTCTTGTTCAAAAGGCTGGAGAGTGAGTGTGTGTTGAATGGGAAGTCAGCCGGAATTTTCGTGGTAGTGGCGGCATCGATAACGTTTGAAGTCTCGACGTTTTCGGATGCGCCCTTTTTTGCCGCACTGACTGCTCGTACTCGCTGGGGCTTTTTCGCTGCGGATCGTGTTGCTGGCATTAACTGCGCATCCTGCAATTGGCGACCCATTTCATCGGCTGCAGCCAGTTTGTTCAGATCCTTTTCCAGCCCCATCACTTGCATGACCGACAGGTAGGCCCCGATGGTTACGCCTGATCCACCTGACTCCAGATGGCGCAAGGTTGTTAGCGACATGCCTGACCTTTCGGCGACCTGCTTGGCCGTCAATTTGCGGCGTAGGCGAGCCAGCTTCAGTCGTTCACCAAGGTCGACCAAAAGTCGAGCAGTAGAGGGCAAGAGCGGCGCTGTTTTCTTGGCCATGTGGCAGTATTCCTTCATTTTTTAACCTTAACTGCCAGAATAATAGCACTTAAGATGAAGGATGCTGTTTGCCGTAAGACCCGTGAAAAACGAAGTTAAGTGGCATTATTCCATCTGTTTTCGGTTCATATAGCTAGAATACTACCACTTGAACGTTAGCGCTTCCTTTAGTCAGCCCGGTTTTTGCCGGTACTTTTCGAGAACCTGCATGCGTGAGGAAAGTGGCTTTTCAGCATCGGCAGGGGTGGTTTCAAAACCTTCAATGCGTAGGCTGGCCAAATAGTTTGATCGGCGAACCTTGTCGTAATGAGCCTGCTTTTGCTGAAACGTCAAAACGCTCGTATCAGCATTCGAGTCTGAATCGCGATGCTTTTTGCGTAAGATCTCGTCCATCTCGACAACGCTTTCCATCAGCTCATCAAAGAATTTGCTCATGGTTGCTCCCATGGTTGATTACCGTTCTTTTGATCGCTCTCACGGAGTGCATAAGAGCGATACGATCACTCGATTTCAGGCTGGAGCCTTCCAGTTGAGCATCTGCTGCTGCGCGACCTGCAGCAGGTCACAGCCATCCTGTGTCAGCAGGTACAGGGCGTGGGTGATGTGGGGAATGTCTTCGACGTCGGCTTGTTTGAAGCTGAGGCAGTAGAGGGTTTTAAGCAGGTCGCTGGAGGCGCGCAGGCGCTGGACGGCGCATTCGAGGATGTCTTGGGGATCGGCCTCTGTGTCGATGATCAGGGGCTTGGTGTCGGTGAGGTTGGATTCGAGTGAGCGGTAGCGATCAGGGGTGAGTTGATTCCATGTTTTCATTTTGTTGATCCTCAATTGCTTCAAGTGAAGCCACCACATCGTGACCAAGCGACAGGAGGCGACTGTGTTCGGGTTGGTCAACCGGTGAGGATCGTGCATACCCGGCACACCCGAAGGCGTCCCAAACACAGCCACCATAAAACTGCAGGCAATTGAGTGCCGGCAGCATACAGCGGACGCGTACGCACGATCCATTCAGGTGACCAAGCCCGAGCCGCTGATTTGGCAGCGGCAGTCACGACTATAGGTGTGGGCTAACGGGTGGCGATAGGCGACAAGGTGTCTGTACGCGTAGGAACGGGACGAACTTGTGATAGGTAAACACCGTAGGATTTTTCGCGCTTTCGCCGATCACCACCCACCTTCCTCAACGAATAGGCCGATACGCCGCCAGATCCAGCACGCTGGTGGTCAACCCGGTATTCGGTGCATAGATCGCGCCCTTCACCGACGAGAACGGCACCCCTTTGCTGCCCAGCGATACATAGCGCTCGCCCTGGTCCAGTTCGGTGAACCAGGTGTAGGAGCACTTTTCCATGGCCTTGTATTTCGCCGCGTCCTTGACCATCGCGTCGCCGAAGTTTTTCAGGGTGGCGTCGCTCAGGTTCAGGGTTTTGGTCAGTGAGGTGCCCCAGCGCGTGAGGCAGGTTTCCGCGAAGTGGCGGACGAACTGGCCGGGTTCGGCGAGTACTTTCGGGCCGGCGTTGCCGTCAGCGGCAGCGTTGCCGACCAGGGTGGCGTGGCGGCCGGGGATCGGGAAAATATGGGTTCGCGTGCCGGTGGCGGTCTGCGGAATGACGCAGCTGAAGCCTTTCGAGCGTTCATCGCGGGCGTAGAAACCGACATACTCTTTGACGTTGGCATTGAGTTTGACGCGATGTTCCTGGAAGTTGCCGATGCCGGGTACCGGGTCAATGGCGAAGATGTTTACCGGAATGTTCTTCAGCGCGCTGTCGTTGAACATGGCATTGGCCAACATGTGACAACTGATACCGCCACGGCTCCACCCGACCAGATTAACTTTAGTTGGAAGAATGCCGTCTTTGCGGAACGTTTTAATGATCTGTTCCTGCAACTTCTGCTGGGTCACGCTGCGTTCGCCATAGTTGTAGTTACGCCAGAACCAGGAACCTTCGGCTTTTACATCTTCAATGGGAATGCCGGCCGCTTTCAGGCGGTTGTATTCCGCTTCGGTCAGTTGCTTGCGTTGCCAGTCGCACTTGCCTTTGATGATGTTCATCGCGTGCAGCACGTTTTCCTCCCAGCCTTTACCGAACAGCGTACCGCTGAGGCCATAGTCGGCGGACTTGGTGAACAGCTCATCGGCCTGCAGGTTACTGGTGCCGGGGCCGTCGACGACAATCCATTCGGCGAACTCGCGGCCAGCGTGGTGGGAGGCGAGGGTGGACACCAGTTCGCCGTTCCAATAGTTGATATTGGTTGTATCGAACTTTGTGGAACCTGTACCGCAAAAGAAAATAGTCAGTGTAGTCATGATGTTGCTCTTAATTGATGTAAGAGCAAACAGGCTAGTTTTTAATATTATTTATTTGAAGTGATTAGTTGTTGCGTTATTTGTGTGCGCGACGATTAAAGATGATTTGCCAGTTGAAGTTTTGCTACTTCCAGAAGTTCGCAGCCGTCTTGCGTCAATAAATACAGCGCATTGACGATGTTAGGGATGTCTTTGACATCGGCCTGTTTGAAACACAAACAGTAAAGAGTCTCCAGCAAGTCGCTGGCGGCACGCAGGCGTTGGTGCGCAGCATCGAGCAGATCGCCATGGCTGGCCTGGGTATCGATGGTCAGCACCGGGTGATCGCTGTGGGTGCTTTTGAGGGGGTGATAACGATTGGCCAGCGGGTTGTGCGTGTTCATGTCGAGACGTGTCCTGTACGAAGTCGCTCCAGTGGTTTCAGCCGCGCTGGTCACTATAGAAGTGCGTGGCAAGTGGTCACAAGACCGCCGTGATCGACAGAGTTCGTAGGGGTTTTTCCGAGACTCGGGCATTTGCCCTACAAGGTTTTGCAGGTTTTTCGAGGTGAAACCCTTAGCGCAGACATTTCCCACGGGATTCACAGGCGTTTCTTGGGAAACCTCTGTATGGTGCGCGCCAGAATCTGTAGGGCGTTTCCAAACGTCCGATACGCGCTTAAAGGGAATTGAGTATGCAGTGGCTACGAATGGCCTCGATTTTATTGCTGTGGGCCAGTGGTTGCCGTTTGGCCGTGGCGTCTGACGCCGGCAACGGCTGGATGTTTGTCGATCTGCAACGGACCGGCTGGCCCGATACGCTTTCCAGCCAGGCGAGCATCGATACCGCGTCACGCGCCGAAGTGTTGATGTTCGCGAAAGCCCTGTTGGCGAGTGAAGCGCTGGATGAGGGCGGATTACAGCGGCAGCTGGGTGTGCCGCATGTGCAGCTCAAGTCAGTCTGGCAGGTGCGCGAAGGGCTGTGGGATCGTTTGCTGGGCATCTATCGCAACGCCAGTCAGGACTGTGGCGAACAGCTGTTTTGTCCGCGAGTGCGCAGTGTGGCCGATCTGCGCCAACTGGCGGCGGCTTTCACCGGCGACATCAGCCCGGCTCATGCACAGTGGGCAAGCAAGAGTCAGGGTGTGCATGAGCAGGAGCTGAATGAACAACTTCGGGTGGCCGTGCTGCGTCCGTAGCCCGGCGTTCCGGCGAGACTTAAGTGGCGACCCCCTGATCTGCCGTGGCACACATGGCGAGGGGCGGAAGATCATCGGGTACTTGCATGCATCCGCCCAGCAACAGCGACGCAAGGGTAAGGGTCAGGAGCAGTTTCAGTCTGTTGGGCATGGTCATTCCTTGAGTTGATCCACGGGCGTCGGCCGTCCTGGCACGACGCTCGTTACGTGGATGCGGCGCACGTTACCTTTGTTGCCGCCAGGCCTGCGAGAGGCAAATTGTTTCCTTTGTTTGATCCGGTGGCATCCGCCCCGGCGCTGTATCATCCCGTATCGAATTGACCCCCGACCTTTTCTCGACGCGCTGCGATCGCCCGCTAGGCTGTTGGCATCACAGCGGTCAACGGAGTGACAGCGCATGCACAACACCCTGGAACAGGTTTTCGGTTATCCACAGTTTCGACCCGGACAGGAGGCGGCGATCAGCGCCGTACTGGCCGGGCGCTCGGCGGCCGCAATTTTCCCCACCGGTTCCGGCAAGTCGCTGTGTTACCAGGTGCCGGCGCTGTTGTTGCCACATCTGACCCTGGTGGTCTCGCCGCTGTTGGCGTTGATGCAGGATCAACTGGCGTTCCTCAAACGTCATGGCATCAGTGCCGGCAGCATCGATTCGGCGCAAAGCCGCGATGATGCCAACGATGTGATGGCCCGCGCCCGTTCGGGTGAATTGAAGATTCTGATGATCTCGGTGGAGCGTTTGAAGAACGAGCGCTTTCGCAACTTCTTGCAGCAGGTGCCGATCTCGCTGCTGGTGGTCGACGAGGCGCACTGTATCTCGGAGTGGGGCCACAACTTCCGCCCCGACTACCTGAAACTGCCGGACTACCAGCGTCAGTTCAATATCCCGCAAACCCTGCTGCTGACGGCCACGGCCACACCGAAAGTGATTGCCGACATGCAGGCCAAATTCGCCATTGCCGAAGCGGATGTGGTGACCACCGGTTTCTACCGGCCCAATCTCAATCTGCTGGTCGAGCCGGTGCGCGGTCAGGACAAACGACGGCGGCTGGTGGAGTGGATGAGTGAGCGTCCGGGCCAGCCCAGCATCGTCTACGTGACGCTGCAGAAAACCGCCGAACACATCGCCGAGCATCTGGGACGAAACGGGATTCAGGCCGAGGCCTATCACGCCGGTTTGCCCAACGATCAGCGCGAGGCGATCCAGAAGCGCTTCATGGCCGGGCAATCCAATTGCATCGTTGCAACGATTGCCTTCGGCATGGGTATCGACAAGAGCGACATCCGCAACGTGGTGCATTTCGATCTCCCCAAATCCATCGAAAACTACAGTCAGGAAATCGGTCGTGCCGGACGCGACGGGCAGCCCTCGGACTGCTTGGTGCTGGCCAATCGCGACAGCCTCAACGTGCTGGAAAACTTCGTCTACGGCGACACCCCTGAGCGCGAGGGGATTCGTTGCGTGCTGGAGGAAATGCAGGCTGCCGCGCCCGAAGGGCAGTGGGAGTTTCTGCTCGGGCCGCTGGCCGACCAGAGCAACATTCGCGCGCTGCCGCTGAAGACGCTGCTGGTGCAATTGGAGCTGCGCGGCTTGATCGCGCCGCGCTATGCGTATTACGCGGAGTACCGTTTCAAATACCTGCTCGAACCGGAAGCATTGCTTGAGCGTTTCGAAGGTGAGCGCAGGGATTTTGTCGCGGCCATTGTCCAGACCTCGAGCCGTGCACGCACCTGGGCCACGGTGAATTTCGAAGCGATGTACACGCAGTATTCGGCTGAGCGCAATCGGGTGGTGAAGGCGCTGGATTACTTTCAGGAGAAGGGCTGGGTCGAGCTTGAGAGCAAGCAGATGACCGAGGTCTACAACGTGCTGCACAGCGATTTCGACAGTGCTGTGTTGAGCGCTGAGTTGCACGAGTACTTCACACAGCATGAGCAGACTGAAATCGCCCGGATCCACGCGATGCTCAAGCTGTTCGCCACTGAGCGCTGCCTGGGTTATCGCCTCGCCGAGTATTTCGGCGACCACAACGCGCCCGAGCGATGCGGGCACTGTTCGGTGTGTCATGGGGATGTGGCGCACCTGCCGGCGCCGCCGGAATTGTCCGCGCTTGTGGATAAGAATTTCGCGGCGCTGTGCGGTGATTTTATCCACAGGCACGAACAACACGCCGGCCGTGTGCCGACGGCAGAGCGCCTGACGCGGTTTCTGTGCGGGATCAGCGTGCCGCTGTTCACCAGGCTCAAGGCGCGGACGATTTCCGGGTATGCGGCGCTGGAGGAGTATCCATACGCGGAGGTCCGCAGCTGGGCTGACAACCATTTGCCCGGATGAACGCTTGACCCTGAAGAGCTGCATCCATCCGCTGAATGTCGCTCATCACGGTAATAAACTTCAAAAACGCCCGGTGCCTGACTATGGTGAAGGCTGTCTTCGGATCATCAACAAGAGAACAACATGAGCCAGACACCCTTCGATATTCAGCAAGCCGCCGTAATCGGCGCGGGAACCATGGGCCGTGGCATTGTCATGTGTCTGGCCAATGCCGGCATCGCCGTGCAGTGGGTCGATAACAATCCACAGATGCTCGAACAGGCCTTGGGGACGGTGGCCGACACTTATGCACACAATGTGCGCCAGGGTCGGATCGATCAGGGCGAAGCGGATGCGCGTATTGCCCGGATCAGCGCGGCGGCGGATTACCCGGCGATCCGTAATGTCGATCTGGTGATCGAGGCGGTGTACGAAAACCTCGAGCTCAAGCAGAAGATCTTTCGCGAACTGGATGGCCTGCTCAAACCTGAAGCGTTGTTGGCGAGCAACACGTCGGCGCTGGATATCGACGCGATTGCCGCGACGACACGACGTCCGTCGCAGGTGCTCGGCCTGCATTTCTTCAGCCCGGCGCACATCATGAAATTGCTGGAAATCGTCCGCGGTGCGCAGACTTCTCCGGCAGTACTGGAGGCCGCGCTGACGTTGGGCAAGCGCATGGGCAAGGTCAGTGTGGTGTCGGGCAACTGCCACGGTTTTATCGGCAATCGCATGCTGCATCCGTATGTGCTGGAGGCGCGCAAGATGCTGCTCGAAGGCGCTTATCCACAGCAGGTGGACGCGGCGCTGCAAGGGTTCGGCTTCGCCATGGGGCCGTTTCGCATGTACGACGTGGTGGGTATCGATCTGGAGTGGCGCGCGCGGGAACTGGCCGGCAAGGGCCAGGATGCGCCGGAGGTTCAGGTGGATAACCGCTTGTGCGAGATGGGCCGCTTCGGGCAGAAGTCCGGCAACGGTTATTACCACTATGAGCCGGGCAGTCGACAGGCCGAGCATGATCCCGAGGTCGATGCATTGGTGTTGCGGGTCAGTGAAGAGCTGGGTTTCCAGCGCCGCGAGATCGGCCCGGAAGAGATTCTGGAGCGCTGCCTGCTGGCGCTGGTCAACGAGGGCGCAAAGATTCTTCAGGAAGGCATTGCCGGGTCGGCCCATGATATTGATCTGGTGTATTTGAACGGCTATGGCTTCCCGGCCGACAAGGGCGGGCCGATGGCCTGGGCGGATCAACAAGGGCTGGCGGACATTCATCAGCGCTTGCTGGCATTGCAGACGCGTCAAGGCGATCAGTGGCAGCCGGCGCGGTTGGTGGGTGAGCTGGCGGCGCAGGGCAAGGGGTTTGCTGAGCGCTGAGCGCTGTCTTGCACGGGAAACCGCTGCCAGCGGGATGTGCATCCACTGTGGCAGCGAGCCTGCTCGCGATGGGTTCACCCCGGTTTTGGCTTTAGACTGCTGACAAAACTTCATGGATCAATACTGATGTCCAACCCGATGCCCCAACGCACCGACTACCCGCACTTCCAGCCCATCACCACGCGCTGGCACGACAACGACGCCTACGGGCATGTGAACAACGTCACCTATTACAGCTTCTTCGATACGGCAGTGAACACTTACCTGATCCAGGTCGGCGGGCTGGATATTCATGACGGCGAGGTGGTGGGGTTTGTGGTCAGTTCGGCCTGTGACTACTTTGCCTCGATCGCTTTCCCGGACCTGATCGAGATCGGTCTGCGGGTCGGCAAACTGGGTAACAGTTCAGTGCAATACGAACTGGCGGTGTTCAAGGTCGGTGAAAGCGAGGCGTGTGCAGCGGGGAGGTTTGTGCATGTGTTCGTGGATCGGACGAGCAATCAACCGGTGCCGATTCCAGGGCGATTGCGTGAGGCCCTGGAGCGCCTGGTGGTCTGAATCAGGACAAAAAAAATCGCAGCCCTTGGGCTGCGATTTTTGTTTTCCCGCTTAACGCAACGCATCAGTCGCGATAGTAGCGGTGATGCTTGCGGTGGCCATAAGCGTGGCCGCGGCCATGGTGACGGTCGCGGTAGTAGCGGCGGTCGTCACGACCGCGATCGTAATGACGACCCTCGTCATTGCTCTGGTTACCCATGTAGTTGCCCAGCGCGCCACCGGCGCCGCCACCTGCTGCGGCGCCGATCAGGCTGCCGGTGGTGCCGCCCATGCTGCGGCCGACCACGTTACCGCCGGCTGCGCCCAACGCACCGCCAATGGCGGCTTCGCCACGGCTGTGTTTGTTGGCGCCAACCGCACTGCCACCCGCGCCGCCCAGGGCCGCGCCAATGGTTGAACCTGTGCTGCCGCCTAAAGACTGACCGACGACCGAGCCAAGAACCCCGCCCAATGCGCCGCCCACACCTGCTTCGGTGGTGCCTCCGGCAGAAGCGAAGCCACTGACCAGGCCAAGGGACAACAAGAGAATCGAGGAGAACTTCATAGAGGAGCCTCAAAGGGATGACGGCGCCGATCCTGAGGCTGTGTAACAAGGCTGACAATCGAAATCCGACGAATAACACGACTTGTATACAATTTTGCAAGTTGCTGTTTTGTATGCGGAACTTAAGCGATTTTCGCCGGTCTTTAGCTACTTCGGACAGGCCGCTTTTGTGAAAAAGCGGCCTTTTTTGTGGGTGTCAGAAAAGCAAAAAGATCGCAGCCTGCGGCAGCTCCTACAGAGATTGGTGTAGGAGCTGCCGCAGGCTGCGATCTTTTGATCCTAGGCCGACTTGGCCATGATCAACCCGGTCTCACTCGCCGCCTCCAGGCGGATCGCAATGAACTTCGACGTCGGCGTATGGCTGCCATCCCCGGTGCTCTCCAGCGGCACCAGCGGGTTCACTTCCGGGTAATAAGCCGCGGCCTGACCCGCCGGAATATCAAACGCCAGCAAGGTAAAACCCTTCACCCGACGCTCACGGCCATCGTCCCACAGCGACACGATGTCGGCCTTCTGCCCCGGACGGAAGCCCAGGCGAATGATATCGGCCTCGTTGACGAACAGCACATCACGCTGGCCTTTGACCCCGCGATAACGGTCGTCGAGGCCATAGATCGTGGTGTTGTACTGATCGTGGGAGCGCATCGATTGCAGGATCAGGTCCGGCAATTGCCCGGTGGCGCGGGTGCGTTCGTGCACCAGATCCTGGGGCAGCAGGTTGGCGCGGAAATTGGCCCGGCCGGACGGCGTGTTCCACTTGCGTGCACCGGCACTGTTGCCAAGGTAGAAACCGCCCGGGTTCTTGATCTTCTCATTGAAGTCTTTGAAGTTCGGGATGGTGTCGGCGATCAGGTCACGGATGCGCCCGTAATCGGCCACCAGCCAATTCCAGTCCACCGGTTTGCTGCCCAGCGTGGCGGCGGCGATGCCGGCGATGATTGCCGGTTCCGAGCGCATCTGGTTCGACAGCGGCTGCAACTGACCGTTGGAGGCGTGGACCATGCTGAACGAGTCTTCGACGGTGACCGCTTGCGGGCCTTCGGTCTGGATGTCGATGTCGGTACGGCCCAGGCACGGCAGGATCAAAGCGTCTTTACCGTGGGCCAGGTGGCTGCGGTTGAGCTTGGTGCTGATCTGCACCGTGAGGTCGCAATTGCTCAGCGCCGCGAAGGTGCGCGGGCTGTCCGGCGTGGCTTGGGCGAAGTTGCCGCCCAGACCGATGAAGACCTTGGCGCGACCTTCGGCCATGGCGTGAATCGCTTCGACCACGTTGTGACCGTTTTCACGCGGCACCTTGAACTGGAAACGCCGCTCCAGCGAGTCGAGGAACGCCACCGGTGGCCGCTCGTTGATGCCCATGGTGCGGTCGCCCTGCACGTTGCTGTGGCCGCGCACCGGGCACAGACCGGCACCGGGCTTACCGATGTTGCCGCGCAGCAGCATCAGGTTGGCGATTTCCTGGATGGTCGGCACCGAGTGGCGATGCTGGGTGATGCCCATCGCCCAGCACATGATCACGTTTTTGCCTTTGGCGTACATGCGCGCGGCTTGTTCGATCTCGACCAGGGTCAGGCCGGATTGCGCGACGATCTGCTCCCACGGCGTGTCATCGACCACGCCCAGATACTCCAGCACGTTGGTGCTGTGGGCATTGAGGAAGTCGTGATCGAACACCGCCGGGGTGCCGGCCTTCTGCGCGTCGCGTTCCCACTGCAGAAGGAACTTGGCCATGCCACGCAGCAACGCCATGTCGCCGCCCAGTGCTGGGCGGAAGTATGCGGTGTTGGTCGGCTTGTCGCCGTTGGTGAGCATTTCCAGCGGATGTTGCGGATGCTGGAAGCGTTCCAGACCGCGCTCTTTCAGTGGGTTGATGCACACCACTTGCGCGCCGCGCTTCACCGCTTCGCGCAGCGGCTCGAGCATCCGCGGGTGGTTGGTGCCAGGGTTCTGGCCCCAGACGAAAATCGCATCCGCGTGTTCGAAGTCATCGAAAGTCACGGTGCCTTTGCCGACGCCAACGCTTTGCGCCAGGGCCACACCGCTGGCCTCGTGGCACATGTTCGAGCAGTCGGGGAAGTTGTTGGTGCCGTAGGCCCGCACGAACAGTTGATAGAGGTACGCCGCTTCGTTGCTGGCCCGGCCCGAAGTGTAGAACTCGGCCTGATCCGGGCTCGACAGCGCTTGCAGGTGCTTGCCGATCAGGGCGAAGGCGTCGTCCCAGGCGATCGGCTTGTAGCGGTCGGTCTCGGCGTCGTAGACCATTGGCTCGGTCAGACGGCCCTGATATTCAAGCCAGTAGTCGCTCTGCTCCAGCAGCGAGGTCACGCTGTGCTTGGCGAAGAACTTGCCATCCACCCGGCGCTTGGTCGCCTCCCAGTTCACCGCTTTGGCGCCGTTCTCACAGAACTTGACCATGCCGCTTTCCGGCGAATCGCCCCAGGCGCAACCTGGGCAGTCGAAACCACCGTTCTGGTTGGTCTTGAGCATCATGCGCAGGTTTTTCAGCGCGTTGTCGCTGGTCAACCAGGCCTGGGCCACACTGATCAGGGCTCCCCAACCACCGGCAGGGCCTTTGTAGGGCTTGTAGCGGGGAACAGGTTTCTGGTCGGCTTGATGATGTTGGCTCACGCTTGATTCTCCATCGCTGGGCTGTAGACCCGCGGCGCATTCTTCTGCGGCAGGTGGATGAGATTGAGGTTATGTCGACGGGCCCATTGCACGGCAAGGCCTGTGGGTGCGGACAGGCTGACGAGGGTCTGGATGCCGGCGCGCAACACTTTCTGGATCAATTCGAGACTGCAACGGCTGGTGACAATCGCCAGGCCACCGTCTGTGGATATCTTCTGGCGGATCAGGCCGCCGATCAGCTTGTCGAGGGCGTTGTGCCGGCCGATGTCTTCGCGGCCCAGCAGCAATTCACCGCTGGCGTTCATGAACACCGCCGCGTGGACCGCGCCGCAGTGCTGGCCGAGCGGCTGGAACGCGCCGATGCGCTGGCGCAAGCCATCGAGCCATGCAGCGGGCGGCAGCGGTGCGCCGGGCAACACGTTGAGGTCGGGCAAGGCCTGTTCCACCGCTTCGACGCCGCACAACCCGCAGCCACTGGTGCCGGCCAGTTGCCGACGTTGTTGCTTGAGGTTCCAGAAGGCGCGGTTGGCGATGGTCACTTGCGCGTATTGCGCCGAGCCGGCACCGCTCAGTTGCAGGTCATAAATGTCGCTGGCGTCCTCGATGATGCCACTGCCGAGGCTGAAACCGACGATGAAGTCTTCCAGGTCGGTCGGGGTCACCAGCATCACGGCCTGGCTGATGCCGTTGTAGGCAATCGCCAGCGCGACTTCCTCGGCGAGCGCGGTGCTGGCCGATTCCACGAGGGGCAGATCACTGTAGCTGTAAGTCTGGCTGGCGGCGGGCGCGGGCGTTTCGAGTGCAGGCGCCGCGCAGGCTGTGCGCTTGGCGTTCATGGCATCACCGACGGATTGATCAACGTTAAGACTAGGCGCGGCAACTTGTCGCGTCTAATCGCTACTATCGATCTATTGATAGACGCCATCGATCAAGGCGCTGTCGATGATTTCTGGTAAAGCGCGAAACAGGCGTCGGCCAGCGGTATCACCGCGCAGCAGAAATCGCCGCGCACGGTTTGCAGCAACGGGAATGGGTGGGTCATTGGTCGGTCTGGAACCGGGTTTGTCTGGCGTGGTCTAGGCTTGGACGTCTGGAACCCAAATCAAGGAGTGTGCGCTATGAGTATTTTTAGCTTTGTGAAAGAGGCCGGCGAAAAATTGATCGACCTGCTGACCCCGGGCAACGCCAATGCCAGCGAACAATTGAAGGAACACATCAGCAAGGTCGGCCTGGGCAATCCGAATGTGCACGCGACCGTAGATGGCGACAAGGTCACGGTCACCGGTGAAGTGGCGAGCCAGGAGGAGAAGGAAAAGATTCTGTTGGCGGTGGGTAACATTGCCGGTGTAGGCAGTGTTGACGACCAGATTACTGTTACAGGGCCGGTCGTGGTGGCTGCGGAATTTGTCGAGGTGAAGGCAGGTGACACGCTCAGTGCGATCTCTCTGCGGGTTTATGGCAATGCCAACGAGTACCAGAAAATCTTCGATGCCAACAAACCGATGCTCAAGGATGTAAACAAGATCTATCCGGGCCAGAAGCTCCGTATTCCGAAGTAATTACCACGCTGTGGCGAGGGAGCTTGCGCCCGTTCGGCTGCGCAGCAGTCGTGAACATTTGGGCCGCTTCGCAGCCCATCGGGAGCAAGCTCCCTCGCCACAGTGGTGTTGCTAGAGTCCCCGGATCAGATCGCGGTAGTCTTCAACCGCCGCAAACTCGGCGGTGTCCTTCGGCCCTTTGCGGCTGTCTGGCTCCCTGACCGCCAGCAAATGAGCGACGCCGAACTCCCGCGCACTGCGCAGAATCGGTAACGTATCGTCGATAAAGAGACTGCGTGCCGGATCAAAACCGATATCCGCCTGCAGGGCATCCCAGAACTGCGGATTCTCCTTGGGGAACCCGTAATCGTGGGAGCTGATCAGCCGTTCGAAATACGGCGCCAGTTCGATCCGTTCCAGTTTCAGCGACAGCGAGTCGCGGTGTGCGTTGGTGATCATGATCACCCTTTTGCCGGCCTTTTTGATCGCTTGCAGAAAGGTGTCGGCGTCCGGACGCAGGGCGATCAGATGGGCGGTTTCCTGTTTCAGTTCGCGCACTGACAACTTCAGTTCAGCGCTCCAGAAATCCAGGCAGTACCACTGCAACTGACCGGCATGGCGCTCGAACAACGGCTGCAACTCCATGTCGGCCATGGCCCGGCTCACCCCGTGCAGTTCGGCGTAGCGTTGCGGCAGGTGTTCCAGCCAGAAATGGTTGTCGAAGTGCAGGTCCAGCAGGGTACCGTCCATGTCCAGCAGGACGGTATCGATGTCAGACCACGGTAAAGAAGGCATGGCAACGTCTCGAGCGGTAGAAAGATATCCGACACAAACAATCGGGAAAGCCGCGTTATAGTAGCGCGTTCACGCCAAGGAGCTTTGCATGCGCCAGAAACCCACTGTACTCGCCCGCGAAATCGTCGCCACCAGTCGCCTGTTTTGCGTCGAAGAACTGAAGCTGCGTTTCTCCAATGGCGTGGAGCGCACTTACGAGCGGCTGGTCGGCAAAGGCGCGGGGTATGGCGCGGTGATGATCGTGGCGATGCTCGATAGCGAACACGCGGTGCTGGTCGAGGAATATTGCGGCGGCACTGACGAATATGAGTTGTCCCTGCCCAAAGGCCTGGTCGAGCCGGGTGAGGACGTGCTGGCGGCAGCTGAGCGCGAGCTCAAGGAAGAGGCCGGTTTCGGCGCGCGCCAACTGGAGCACCTGACCGAACTGTCACTGTCGCCCGGTTACATGAGCCAGAAGATTCAGGTGGTGCTGGCTACCGATCTCTACGAAGAGCGTCTCGAGGGCGATGAGCCTGAGCCGATGCGAGTCGACAAGGTCAACCTGCGTGAACTGGCAGCGCTGGCGCAAAATCCGCAATTTACTGAAGGCCGTGCCCTGGCGGCGCTGTACCTGGCCCGTGACCTGCTGACGCAACGCGGGTTTTTCCAAGCATGAGTGAGATGTCGATGAGTTTTCCCCATCCATTGATGTCGCCGGTGATCGAGCTGGCATTGCAGGCCGGCGAAGCCATTCTGCCGTTCTGGCGCTCTGGCGTAGCAGTCACTGCCAAATCCGACGATTCACCGGTGACCGCAGCGGACATGGCCGCGCACCACGTGATCGTCGCCGGGCTGGTGGCGCTCGATCCGAGCATTCCGGTGCTGTCCGAAGAAGACGCCAACATCCCGCAGAGCGTACGCGCCGGGTGGCAGCGCTGGTGGCTGGTGGACCCGCTGGATGGCACCAAGGAGTTCATCAGTGGCAGTGAAGAGTTCACCGTCAACATCGCCCTGATCGAAAACGGCCGGGTGGTGTTTGGCGTGGTGTCGATGCCGACCAATGGCCGCTTCTATGTCGGTGGTGCCGGGCTTGGCGCGTGGCGTGGGGATAAAGGTGCTTCGCCGGTGGCGATTCAGGTGCGTGACGTGCTCGCGCCCGGTGAAGCGTTCACCGTGGTGGCCAGCCGTCGCCATTCCAGCCCTGAGCAGGAGCGTCTGCTTGCCGGCTTGAGCGCCAGCCTTGGCGAGTTGCAACTGGCAAACATCGGCAGCTCGCTGAAGTTTTGCCTGTTGGCCGAAGGGGCGGCGGATTGTTATCCGCGTCTGGCGCCGACTTCGCAGTGGGACACCGCAGCGGCGCAGGGCGTGCTTGAGGGGGCCGGCGGCGAGGTGCTGGATCTGCAGGGTGCAGCGTTCTGTTATCCGGCGCGGGAATCGTTGCTCAATGAGTACTTTTTGGCGCTGCCGGCGAAAGCGGCTTGGCGTTCAAGACTGCTGGAACTGGCACGCTCGTAAGATCAAAAGATCGCAGCCTTCGGCAGCTCCTACCGTTAAATGCGAAACCCCCTTTAGAAGCTGCCGAAGGCTGCGATCTTTTGCTTCAGCGGTGCAAAACGTACTGACCGCTGAACGTCACTGCATCCTCATCACTCCCGGCGTTGACGATCCGCGTATTGAGCGTCAATCGTGCGCGTCCATAACGCTGATACATCGCCAGAAACTTTTTCCAGACCGCCGCCTCGGGTGCCGGGCAAATCGCCGTGGCGTCGCCGGTCACCGGCAGCGGATAGCTGATCTGGCCTTCCTGAATCACGATGTGCCCGTCTTCGATGCCTTCCTCCTTCAGGCGCAGATGCAGCCAGCCCCAACCCGCCAGCACCGCTCCGCAATAGAGGCTGCCGCCGAACATGGTGCTCTTGTGATTGACGTTCGGCTCCAGCGGCAAGTGCAGGCTCAGCTGTTGTTCGCGCCAGTCGACAACCTTGAGGCCCATCTCGCGGGTCAGCGGAATGTCGTGATGCAGCACGGATTCCAGGTAGCGGCTGTCGCGGTTCATTCGGCTTCGTCTCCATGGGCGTTACTGTCGGCGAAATTCAAGCCGTGCTTGCGCAGCTTGTCGTGCAGGGTCTTGCGCGGAATGCCCAGTGCTTCGGCGAGGCTGCGCACCGAACTGTGGGAGCGCGCCAGCTCAGCGGCGATCAACGATTTCTCGAAGTTTTCCACTTGCTCGCTCAGGCCGCCGCTGATGACCTCCACGACAGTGCCGGCGCCTTCGGCGCCACTGTTATCCAGCGCCAGCTCCAGACCCAGCGCGAAGCGCTCGGCAGCGTTCTGCAGCTCGCGCACGTTGCCCGGCCAAGTGTGGCGCAACAGCAAGGCGCGTTGCGCCGGTTGCAGTTCATGCGGCGGCAAGCCGTGACGGGCGCTGGCTTCATCGGCGTAATGCTGGAACAGCACCAGCGCGTCTTCGCCGCGTTCGCGCAACGGCGGAATGCGCAGCGGCGCGACGTTCAGGCGGTAATACAAGTCGGCGCGGAAGCGCCCCTGATCGGCCGCCTGACGCAGGTCTTCCTTGGTTGCGGCGATGACGCGGATGTCCAGCGGGATTAACTGATTGCCGCCGAGGCGTTCGACCACACGCTCTTGCAGCATGCGCAGCAGTTTCACCTGCACGTCCATGCTCATGCTTTCGATTTCATCGAGGAACAGCGTGCCGCCGTTGGCGAATTCGAACTTGCCGATCCGGCGTTTCTGCGCACCAGTGAAGGCGCCCGGCTCATGCCCGAACAACTCGCTTTCCACAACCGATTCGGCCAGTGCCCCGGCGTTGATCGCCACGAACGGGCCGTTGCGTCGGCTCGACAAGTCGTGCAACGCACGGGCCACGACCTCTTTGCCGGCGCCGGTCTCACCGAGGATCAACACGTCCGCCTTGGTCGCCGCCAGCGCGCCGATCTGTTCGCGCAGGCGCAACATCGGCGCCGAAGGGCCGACCAGTCGTGCGCTCAATTCGTTGCGGTCGCTCAAGGCCAGACGCAGGCTGCGGTTATCCAGCACCAGCCGGCGCAGGGCCAGGGCGCGGCGCACGCTGTCGAGCAGCGCGTCACTGGCGAACGGCTTTTCCAGGAAGTCATAGGCGCCGGCGCGCATCGCCTGCACCGCCAGCGGCACGTCACCGTGGCCGGTGATCAGCAGCACCGGCAGTTCCGGATCCTGAGCGTGCAGTTCGCTCAACAATTCCAGCCCGTCCATGCCCGGCATGCGAATGTCGCTGACCACCACACCGGGCCAGTCACGCTCCAGTTGGCCGGCCAGGCCTTTGGCTTCGGACAGCGGGAGGATTTTCAGCCCGGCCAGGTCCAGGGTCTGGCCGAGGGCCTGACGCAGGTGCGGATCGTCGTCGATCAACACCACCTGAATGCGATTGTCGATGGTCATGCACTTCGATCCTCGGGCGGTTGCAGGCTGACCCCGGGTGCGCCGGCGCGCAGCCGCAGGGTGATCAAGGCGCCACCTTGCTTGTGGTTGGCGAACGACAGTTCTCCACCGAAGGCGCGCATCAGGGTTTCACAGATCGCCAGCCCCAGGCCAAGGCCCTGGGTGCGGGTCTTGGTGGTGTAGAAGGGCTCGCTGGCGCGGCCCAAGGCTTCCATGCAGAACCCCGGGCCGTTGTCGCGAATGTACAGATTGACGCCGTCGGCGGTGGATTCGGCACTCAGCCACAGTTTGCGCGGCGGACCTTTTTCGGTCAGTGCATCGAGGGCGTTGGCCAGCAGGTTGCCGAGCACCTGGCGCAGACGGGTTTCCCCGGCTTCGACCCACAGGGTGGCGGCCGGGAGGTCGCGGATCAGCTCGACCTCCATGCTGCGGCGACGCTTGGCGAGCAGTGCCAGCGCATCGTCCAGCGCCGGTTGTAGGGCGACGCTTTCCGGGGCGTGACGATCGCGGCGGGCAAAAGCGCGCAGGTGGGCGATGATCGAGGCCATGCGCCCGGTCAGCTCGCTGATCAGTTTGAGGTTGCCGCGAGCGTCGTCAGTGCGTTGGTGATCGAGCAGCACTTCGGCGTTTTCCGCGTAGCTGCGGATCGCCGCCAGCGGCTGGTTGAGTTCGTGACTGATACTCGCCGACATGGTGCCCAGTGCCGACAGTTTGCCGGCCTGGACCAGATCGTCCTGGGCGCGCACCAATTCCTGCTGAGCCTGTTCACGCTCCAGCACTTCCTGCTTGAGGCGGCGGTTGAGGCCTTCCAAGTCGCTGGTCCGCTCGGCCACCCGGCCTTCCAGCTCGCGACGGGCCTTGGCTTCGAAGGCAATACGCTCCAGATAATGCCGACGACGCTGCATCATCAACCCGAGCAGCAGCATTACCACCAGCAGCGTGGCGCCGCCGATCGCGACGACGGTGCGCACCGGGCGGTCGATCAGCGTGCGCGGGGCAAGAATACTCACGCTCCAGCCGGTTTCGGCGATGTTCACGGTCTGCGTCAGCCAAGCGTTGGGGCTGAGGTTCAGCGGGCGCGGCTCGCGGGTCGGATAGGGCAGGATGGCGGTGATCGCCGAGCGCTCGGTGTCGCTCAAGGTGCGGGTCGAACGGAAACGCCATTCCGGGCGCGAAGTGAGGATGACCACACCGTTGTGGTCGGTCACCAGCAGTTGTTCCGGGGTCTTGCCCCACAGGCTTTCGGTGTGGTCGAGGTCGACCTTGATCACCAGCACACCGATGATTTTTTCGCCGTTACGCACCGCCGCCGCAAAGAAATAACCGCGCTTGGCCGAGGTGGTGCCGAGGCCGAAGAAGCGTCCCAGGCGTCCGGCCATGGCCTCGCTGAAATACGGACGGAAAGCGAAATTGCGTCCGACGAAACTGTCATGTTTGTCCCAGTTCGACGCCGCCAGGGTCTGTCCGCTGGTGTCCATCAGGTACATGACTTCGGCACCGGTCTGCGCCGCGATGTTTTTCAGCAGGCGATTGGCGTTGCCCTGGGTGACGCCGTCGTCCGGCGCGCCGAGCACCGCGCGCAGGGCCGGCAGGTCACCGAGAATCTGCGGCAGCACTTCATAGCGGTGCAGGGTGCCGAGCAGGTTGGCGACGTAGAGATCGAGTGTCTGGCGGTTTTGCCCGGCGAGTTCACTGCGGTAATAACGCTCGGCCAGATGCTCCAGTGGCCACAGCAGCGGTGCCAGGCACAGGGCCAGCAGCGCGAGACTGCGCCAGCGGGGGCGGCGAGGGAGAGTGGGTTTCATGGGCGTGCGCCTGTGGGTACAGGCGCATTATGCCTAGGCTTGCCGGGCAAGACACTCATGCAGCGCAGTTTGCCAGTCAGGCTGACTGACACCCCATTCCCGCTGCAGGCTGCTGCAATCCAGACGCGAATTCAATGGCCGGGCGGCAGGCGTCGGATAGTCACTCGAGGGAATCGGCAGCAGCGTTGCGCAAGGCTTCCCTTGTTCACGCAGCGCGTTGCCGATGGCCTGGGCAAAGCCGAACCAGGATGTTTCACCTTGCGCGGTCAAGTGGTAGGTACCCCAGGCACCCGCTTGCCCATCTTGCCAGCGCTTGATCAGCGCGAGGGTACTGCGGGCGATGCTGCCGGCCCAGGTCGGCGCACCGATCTGGTCAGCGACGACCCGCAGCTCGGGTTTTTCCTGAAGCAGGCGCTGCATGGTCAACAGGAAATTGCGGCCATGGGTCGAATAGACCCAACTGGTGCGCAGGATCAAATGCTGCGCATGAGCGGCAGCGACCGCTTGCTCGCCGGCCAGCTTGCTCTTGCCGTAGACCCCGAGCGGATTGGTCGCGTCGGACTCGACATAAGGCGCGTGCTTGTTGCCATCGAACACATAATCGGTGGAGTAATGGATCAGCGGAACGTCCAGCAGGGCGGCCTCTTCGGCCAGTACGCCGGGGCCGGTCGCGTTGATGGCGAACGCCAGCGCAGGCTCGCTTTGTGCCTGATCAACCGCCGTGTGTGCCGCTGCGTTGATGATCAGGTCGGGCGCGACTTGTCTGACTTGCTGGCGAATTTGCGCGGGTTGCGCGAGGTCGAGGCGGTCGCGCCCCTGCACCACCAAATTGCCGAGACCGTCCAGGCACGTCTGCAACTCTCGCGAGACTTGCCCATTCTGACCGCAGATAAGAATTTTCATGGGAACAGATCGGCCTCTTGCAGGCTTTTGCTGTCCTGATCCTTGGCTGACAGCTGCGGAGCCTCCTTCAGCTGCCAGTCGATGGCTAGCGTCGGATCGTCCCAGCGAATGCTGCGTTCGGCCGATGGCGTGTAGTAGTCGGTGGTCTTGTAAAGAAACTCGGCCACGTCGCTCAGCACGACGAAACCGTGGGCGAAGCCTTCCGGCACCCAGAGCTGACGATGGTTGTCAGCGGACAGGCGCACGGCGACCCACTTGCCGAAATTCGGCGAGCTGCGGCGGATATCCACAGCCACATCCAACACCTCACCCAGCGTTACCCGCACCAGTTTCCCCTGGGTGTTTTCCAACTGATAGTGCAAACCGCGCAAGACGCCCTTGTGCGAGCGCGAGTGGTTGTCCTGGACGAACTGTGCGTCCACGCCGGTTGCTTCGGCAAACGCCCGGGCGTTGAAGCTTTCATAGAAAAAACCGCGTTCGTCACCGTAGACTTTGGGCTCGATGATCACTACACCCGGCAGGCTGGTTTCGGTCACGTTCATTGGTTGTCTCCGGCAATTGAAAACAGGTACTGGCCATATCCGGTCTTGCCGAAATACTGGGCGCGTTCGAGCAGGTAATCGCGACTGATCCAGCCGTTCTGATAAGCGATTTCTTCCAGGCAGGCGACCTTCAGGCCCTGACGGTGTTCGATCGTCTGCACGTACTGCGACGCCTCAAGCAGGCTGTCGTGTGTGCCGGTATCCAGCCAGGCGAATCCACGACCGAAGCGCTCGACCTGCAGATCGCCGCGCTGCAGATAGGCATTGTTGACGTCGGTGATTTCCAGTTCGCCACGGGGAGAGGGTTTGACGGCCTTGGCAATCCTCACCACGTCGTTATCGTAGAAGTACAACCCGGTGACGGCGTAGCTGGACTTTGGCTTCGCCGGTTTTTCTTCGATGGACAGCGCGCGCCCATCGCTGTCGAAATCGATCACGCCGAAGCGTTCCGGATCCTTGACCCAGTAGCCGAACACGGTCGCGCCAGCCTTTTGTTGGGCTGCCTTCTTCAACTGCTCGCCGAAATACTGGCCGTGGAAAATGTTGTCACCGAGGATCAGGCAGACTGGATCGTTACCGATGAAGTGCTCACCAATCAGAAAGGCTTGCGCGAGGCCGTCCGGGGACGGTTGCTCGGCATAGCTGAACGACACGCCGAACTGGCTGCCGTCGCCCAGCAGATTGCGGTATTGCGGCAGATCGTGCGGGGTGGATATCACCAGGATGTCCTTGATGCCGGCCAGCATCAGTACCGAGATCGGGTAATAGATCATCGGTTTATCGTAGACCGGCAACAGCTGCTTCGAGACACCCAGCGTGATCGGATGCAAGCGTGTGCCGGAGCCACCGGCCAGAACTATCCCTTTCATCATGCTTGCAGCTCCTTGATATCCATGGCGCCCAGGCGTTCGCCCTGATAGCTGCCGTCCTGGACACGGCGACACCAATCGAGATTGTCCAGATACCACTGGACAGTCTTGCGCAGTCCGGTCTCGAATGTTTCTTCCGGCACCCAGCCAAGCTCGCGTTCGATTTTTCCGGCGTCGATGGCATAACGCAGATCATGGCCGGGACGATCCTTGACGAACGTGATCAGGTCGCGGAAGTGGACGACGCCCTGCGGTTTGTGCGGCGCCAGCTCTTCGAGCAACGTGCAGATGCCGGTGACCACATCAATATTCTTCTGCTCGTTGTGGCCGCCAATATTGTAGGTTTCGCCGACCACGCCTTCGGTGACCACCTTGAGCAGTGCCCGCGCATGGTCGTCGACGAACAGCCAGTCACGTACTTGCTGGCCATTGCCGTACACCGGCAGCGGTTTGCCCGCCAGTGCATTGAGGATCATCAGCGGAATCAGTTTTTCCGGGAAGTGATACGGCCCGTAGTTGTTCGAGCAATTGGTCAGCAGGACCGGCAAGCCATAGGTGCGTTGCCAGGCACGAACCAGGTGGTCGGACGCAGCCTTGCTCGCGGAGTAAGGCGAACTTGGGGCGTAGGGCGTGGTTTCGGTGAACAGGTCATCGACGCCATGCAGGTCGCCATAGACTTCGTCGGTGGAAATATGGTGAAAGCGGAAAGCGCTTTTCTCTGGTTCGGTCAGCCCTTGCCAGTAGGCTCGCGCCGCTTCCAGCAGGCTGTAGGTGCCGACGATATTGGTCTGGATGAATTCCGACGGACCGTCAATTGAGCGGTCGACATGGGATTCGGCAGCCAGGTGCATGATCGCCTGAGGCTGGAAGCGCTGCAGGATGGCGCTCACCGTTGGGTGGTCGACGATGTCGGCCTGCACGAATTCGTAACGACTGTTGTCAGCGATGCTGGTCAGCGACTCCAGATTGCCTGCATAGGTCAGTTTGTCGAGGTTCAGAACCTCGTGATCAGTGTTGCGAATCAGATGGCGAACCAGTGCGGAGCCAATGAAACCGGCACCACCGGTGATGAGAATACGCATGCAGGTTGGCCTTTTTCCGTAAGACGATAAAGCGAGTGGAGCATAGCTTGTCGGCAGGTGAGGGACGGTGCAAGAGGGTTGTCCCCGCTATTTTGTCTGCGCTGTGCTTTAGCGGTGGATATTCGACGCACGGGCGTTGCCGATTGCCCATGGCCGAGGGTGCGTCTACAACCCGGGGGTTGATTATCCCACGGGGCAATGGCGATATAGGCGCCTGATAAAACTCCAGGGGTCGTTTCATGTCGCTCGCCACGTTGATTCATCGCGCCAGTTTGCCCAGCCCGCAGGTCTCTGCGCAGCAGGCCCAACAATGGCTGGCCGAGCACTACGGGCTCAGCGGCACGTTGCAGGCGCTAGGCAGTCAGCAGGATCTGAACTTCCGGGTCGACAGTGAGCGCGGGCGATTCGTCTTGAAAATCTGCCGTGGCGATTATTCGCTGGTTGAATTGCAGGCGCAGCACGCGGGCCTCAAATACCTTGCCGAGCATTCGACTGTTCACGTGCCGCGAGTGATCGCGGCCAATAATGGCGAAGACCTGTTGACGCTGCAGGCCGATGGCGAAGCGGTGCATGTGCGTCTGCTGGACTACATCGAAGGCCAGTCGCTGACCCACCTCGATCACCTCGGCCATCAAGTGGTGGCAGGGTTTGGCCGGCTCTGCGGTGAAATGGACCTGGCGCTGTGCGGTTTCGACCACCCCGGGCTTGAGCGCACCCTGCAATGGGACGCGCGCCACGCCAGTGCGCTGATCAGCCATTTGTTGCCGGTGATTGAGGATGCGCAACAGCGCGCCTTGATCGCTGACGCCGCCGAACAGGCCGAGCGCCGCTTGCAGCCGCTGCTCGACAAGCTGCCGGTGCAGGCGATCCACATGGACATCACCGACGACAACGTGGTCTGGCAACGGGATGCCCGGCGTCATTGGCAATTGCAAGGCGTGATCGATTTTGGCGACCTGATCCGCACCTGGCGGATCACCGATCTGTCGGTGACCTGCGCCGCGTTGCTGCACCATGCGGCGGGCGATCCGTTTGTCATTCTGCCGGCGGTGCAGGCGTACCACGCGGTCAACCCGCTGCAACACGAAGAACTGCTGGCGCTGTGGCCACTGATCGTCGCGCGCGCGGCGGTGCTGGTGCTCAGTGGCGAACAGCAGGTGAGCATCGATCCCGGTAACACCTACAGCCGCGAGAACCTCACCCACGAGTGGGAAATCTTCCGTGTCGCCACTTCTGTGCCGCTGGCGTTGATGGAGGCGGCCATCCTGACGGCCACCGGTCAGCATCTGCCGAGCATTGGCAGCGAGGGTTTCGCGCCGCTGCTGCCGGGCTTGGTCGGACGTGAGTTTGCCCTGATCGACCTGGGTGTCCTGAGCGTACATTTCGAAGCGGGCAACTGGGAACAGGACGGTATCGATCAGCGGTTATTGAACGAAGCGGCCGCGGTCCATGGGTTGGCGGCTAGTCGATATGGGCAATACCGTTTGTCGCGCACTCGCCCGGACCGCGCCGAGGAGCCTGACACCTTCGCGCTGCATGTGGAATTGCGTGTACCCGGCGGCACCACGGTGGAGGCGCCGTTTGCCGGCGTGCTGCATCAAGCGTCCGATGGCGTGCTGCAACTCGATGGCCCGCAGCTCAGCGTGCGGCTCTGGGGCGTTACGCCTTCGCTGCACAGTGGTGCGGCGCTGGTCAAAGGACAGGTGCTGGGGGCGGTCAGCGGTCCGTTGCGGGTGCAGTTGGTGCGCGGCTCGCAGGTTGAAGCGCCGCTGTTTTGCACGCCTTCGCGGGCGGCGGCGTGGCAGGCGTTGTGCCCCTCGCCAGCGACGCTGCTGGGCCTGGCCTGCGATGCCGAGCCGGAGCTGGACGGCAAAACCTTGCTCGAACGCCGCGACGCCAGTTTCGCTCGCACGCAAAAGCACTATTACGTCGACCCGCCACGCATCGAGCGCGGCTGGCGCAATCACCTGATCGACATGCAGGGCCGCTCCTACCTCGACATGCTCAACAACGTCGCGGTGCTGGGGCACGGCCATCCGCGCATGGCGCAGGTCGCCGCGCGGCAGTGGTCGCTGCTCAACACCAATTCACGCTTCAACTATGCGGCGGTGGCGGAATTCTCCGAACGCTTGCTGAAGCTGGCGCCGGACGGCATGGACCGGGTGTTTCTGGTCAACAGCGGCAGCGAAGCCAACGACCTGGCGATTCGCCTGGCCTGGGCCTACAGCGGCGGGCGCGACATGCTCAGCGTGCTCGAGGCCTATCACGGCTGGACAGTCGGCGCCGATGCGGTATCGACATCCATTGCCGACAACCCGCGAGCGCTGGAAAGCCGTCCGGACTGGGTGCACCCGGTGACCGCGCCGAATATTTATCGTGGCCAATTTCGTGGTCTCGATTCTGCGCCGGACTATGTGCGCAGCGTCGAGGCGCAACTGGCGCATATCGCCGCGCAGAAGCGCCAACTGGCCGGGTTCATCTGCGAACCGGTGTACGGCAATGCCGGCGGTATCTCGCTGCCGCCGAATTATCTGAAACAGGTCTATGCGCTGGTGCGGGCCCAGGGCGGGGTGTGCATCGCCGACGAAGTGCAGGTCGGTTACGGGCGCATGGGCCACTTTTTCTGGGGCTTCGAAGAGCAGGGCGTGGTGCCGGACATCATCACAATGGCCAAGGGCATGGGCAACGGTCAGCCGCTCGGCGCGGTGATCACTCGCCGGGAGATTGCCGAAGCGTTGGAAGCCGAAGGCTATTTCTTCTCGTCTGCCGGTGGCAGCCCGGTGAGCTGTCAGATCGGCATGGCGGTTCTGGATGTCATGGAAGAAGAAAAGCTCTGGGAAAATGCGCAGGTGGTGGGCGCTCACTTCAAGGCGCGTCTGCAAGCGCTGATCGATAAACATCCGCTGGTGGGCGCGGTGCACGGATCCGGCTTTTACCTGGGGCTGGAGCTGATCCGCAATCGCGAGACACTCGAGCCGGCCACCGAGGAAACCACCCAGTTGTGCGATCGCTTGCGTGAGCTGGGGATCTTCATGCAGCCGACCGGGGACGATCTGAACATTCTCAAGATCAAACCGCCGATGGTGACCTCGCGCCGTAGCGTGGACTTCTTTGTCGACATGCTGGATCGGGTGTTCGAGGAAGGCCTGTAACTGTCACCGAGCTTTTGCAGGAGTGAGCCTGCTCGCGATGGCGGTGTGTCAGTCGGCCTTGTGTCGTTTGACTTGCCGCCATCGCGAGCAGGCTCACTCCTACAGGGACTGATGTTAATTCGATTTGTATCGGTATTTATCGAAGTTTTTTAGACGCGCTGCATTTTTAAGCATTTAAAATACGATATTTATCGGTTATAAAGTCGTCATTGCTTTGCAACCCTTCGACGGTTCCCAGGAGTCCTGATCCGATGACCACTTTGAAAAGTACCCCGCGTGACGATGGCTTCTACATGCCGGCCGAGTGGGCGCCGCAGACCCAGACCTGGATGATCTGGCCCGAGCGCCCGGACAACTGGCGCCTCGGTGGCAAGCCGGCGCAAGCAGCGCATGTTGCCGTCGCCAAGGCCATCGCCCGTTTCGAACCGGTGACCGTCGCCGTGTCGGCCGGCCAGTACGAGAATGCCCGTGCGCGTCTCGACGTGCCGAATATCCGTGTGGTCGAGATGTCCAGCGATGACGCCTGGGTGCGCGACACCGGTCCGACGTTCGTGATCAACAACAGCGGCGAAGTGCGCGGTGTGAACTGGGACTTCAACGCTTGGGGTGGTTTTGAGGGCGGACTGTACTCGCCGTGGAACCGTGATTCGCAGGTCGGCGGCAAGATCCTCGAGATCGAGCGCAGCCCGCGTTATCGCACCGAAGGTTTTGTGCTCGAAGGCGGTTCGATTCACGTCGACGGCGAAGGCACGCTGATCACCACTGAAGAGTGCCTGCTCAATCACAACCGCAACCCGCACCTGGGTCGCGAAGAGATTGAGGCGGTGCTACGCGACAATCTGTCGGTGGATAAAATCATCTGGCTGCCGGACGGCCTGTTCAACGACGAAACCGATGGCCATGTGGATAACTTCTGCTGCTACGTGCGTCCGGGCGAAGTGTTGCTGGCCTGGACTGACGATCCGCAGGATCCGAACTACCCGCGCTGCCAGGCTGCGATGAAAGTGCTGCAAAGCAGCACCGACGCCAAGGGACGCCCGTTCACGGTGCACAAGATGCCGATTCCGGGGCCGCTGTACGCGACCGGAGAAGAGTGCGCCGGGGTCGATCCGGTGGACGGTACTCAGGAACGCAACCCGAGCGTGCGCCTGGCCGGCTCCTACGTGAACTTCCTGATCGTCAACGGCGGCATCATCGCGCCAAGCTTCGACGATCCGATGGATGCTCCTGCGCGGGAAATCCTGCAGAAGCTGTTCCCGCAACACGAAGTGGTGATGGTCCCGGGCCGTGAACTGTTACTGGGCGGTGGCAATATCCACTGCCTTACCCAACAACAGCCAGCCCCGCACAAAGAGTGAGTTGAGACGTAACACCTTGAGTTGATTAGTAAATCAGCCAAGGGAAAAATTAGCTCGCTATCGATACAAACAAGCCCGCGGCCCAACTGGACCGCGGGCTTGTTTGTATCCGCTGGTCGACAAATCGCAAACCTTGGCATAGCTCTTGTATCGGACGAAGCGCACTAGGGAGGGGAAGGAACTTCAACAGTTCTGTCATAAACCTTGGATAACTTAGCCGCTCACGAACGGGGAGAGAGCGCTGAAATGAACGCCGAAGTGAACGTAGTCAGCGAGCGGACTTTGCATCCCATGGCCGTAAACGGCGAATCGCTCCAGATTGTCGCGCACTTTTTGAAATCCAACGGAACGCGTCAGATCAGGGAACCTGATCCGCGCCGGATGATGATCGAGCGCTATCCCGCTGGCCTGTTCAGCGAGGCCGAACTGGAAGCGTTATGGGCTGTGATGGAAGGATAAGAAGAACAACAGGGATTGGTAAAAGCGCTGCCGGGATGGCGGCGCTTTTTTATGGAAAACCGAAAAGATCGCAGCCTTCGGCAGCTCCTACATGGGGTGGTGTGCTTCCCTGTAGGAGCTGCCGAAGGCTGCGATCTTTTGATCCTGCTTTTAAAAACTATAGGTACCGGTCATTACCACGCTGCGCGGTGCACCCGGCTGGATCTGATTCTGGCTGGTGGCCGAGGCGTAATACTCACGATCGGTGATGTTGTTCAGTGCTGCGCGCAAGTCCCAGTCCTTGAAGCGGTAGCCGACCAGCGCATCCCAACGGCCGTACCCCGGCAACACCGTGGTGTTGGCGTTATCGGCATAACGCTGGCCGACCAGGGTCAGGCCGGTTTCGCCGTACCAGCCCATTTCCGGTTTCCAGGTCAGGAACAGGCTGCCGTTGTGTTTGGCTACGTTGTTGACACGCTTGCCTTCCAGGCCGTTGTTGTCCTTCTCGATGGTGGTGTCTTGCACGCCGACGCCACCGCGCATGTACCAGTTGCCGACCAGTTTGCCAGTCGCGGTCAGTTCGATGCCGCGCGAGCGCTGCAGGCCGGTCATGACGGTCAGGGTCGGATCGTTCGGATCGCTGGTGCGGCGGTTGTAAAGCTCCAGGTCATAGACCGCCAGCGTGGTGCTGAGGCGATCATCGAGCCAGTCGCTTTTCACCCCGATCTCTTTCTGTTTGGTCAGCTCCGGGCTCAAGTCGTTGCTATTGCCGGCGGCGCCCGGGGTGATGCCGATCAGGCCACCGCCGACGGGCGAGAAGGTCTTCGACCACGAGGCGTAGAACGAATGGTTCTGCAGCGGCGTCCAGACAATCCCGAAGCGCGGGCTGGTGCTGTGGCTGTCGCGGTCTTCGGAAATGTTCTTGAGCTGGTTGGTCGACTCGATATCGAACGTGTCGTAGCGCAGACCGGCCAGCAGTTGCCATTGATCGTTCAGGCGCAGTTGGTCCTGCACGTAGACCGCACGGCTTTCGACTTCGGTATGACTGTCGCTGAACACCTGCATGCTGCCCGTGTGGCGCAGCTCGCGGGTGGGGTTGAACAGGTCAAGCGATGGCACCGGTTGTGCGCCCGGCGTTTTGCCAGTCGCAGCGTTGTACAGCTTCGGATCGCGGCGCTGGCTGCCGATCTCGACGCCGGTCAACAAGCGATGCTCCAGGCCAAAGGTATCGAAACCGCCTTCGAGCTCGATGTTGTTGTAAACGTTGCGGGTGGTCAGATCCTGCTGCCAGTGCTGGCGTACGACCTTGTTGGTTTTCGGGTCGAAGTTGGTGAGGTAAGTGTTATCGAAATCACTGTCGAGCTTGAACACTCCCAAGGTCTGGCGCAGTTGCCAGTTATCGTTGATCTCGTAGGTGAGTTTCGAGCGCAGGGACTGCGCCTTGTCGTCGATGAAATCGTGATCGTTGCCGTAGGTGGTGTCACGACCAACGTCTGCCGGGCGGCCATTCACCCCCGGAATGCCGCGATCCGGCGTGCGGTTGTAACGGCTGTATTCGTATTGCACCAGCCAGTTGAGGTCCGGGGTCACCTGCCAGCTCATCGACGGGGCGAACAGTTGGCGGTTGCCACTGACACCGTCGCGGAAGCTGTTTTCGTCCATGTTGCCCATGTTCAGGCGCAGGCTGATGTTTTCACTCGGGTCGGTGCTGAGGTCGGCGTACAGGCTGCGCAGGTCTTCGCTGCCGGCCTGGGCTTCGATGGTCGAACGGCGGCCGAACTCGGGCATCTTGCTCACGCGGTTGACGATCCCGCCCTGGCTGCCACGGCCGTAGAGCACCGCTGCCGGGCCTTTGAGCACTTCGACCCGCTCGACATTGTGCAGGTCGCGCTTGTACTGGCTGTCGTCGCGAATACCGTCCAGATAGAAATCGTTGCTGGCATCGAAGCCGCGGATGCGCAGGCTGTCGAAGCGCGTATCGGCGCTGCTGCTGACGTTGGGAATACCGCTCAGGGCGTCACCGATGTCATTGGTGCCGTAATTGGCGACGTTCGAGGTCTTGATCGAGTCGATGGCCTGCGGCACATAGCGCACCGGTGTCGAGGTGCGGGTGGCGGTGCTGCTGATCTTGACGCGCGGATCCTCGGCTTGCTCTTCGGCGCTGATCGCCGTGGCGGGCAACTCGGTGGCGGAATAAGCAAAACCGCTGGACAGAACGGCAGACAATCCAAGGGTGACAGGCGTGAGGCGGAACGGGGCAGGCATTGAAGCGCATCCAAAAGGGAGAAAATTCAAGTGCGCGAATGGTAATGCTTTGCATTTGCTTCCGTAATTTATTCCTGAGAAGTTCCCTTGTCAGTTTGTTTCAATTTATGTCGATTTCGAAACAATGTGACCGTGCGTTCATTCGACCGATTCACGAAACAGTCTGAAAGCCATTCCGGCGTTTTTCCCCGATCCGCAGAGGCATAGTCTGCCGGCATCGATTTTTCTGACTTTGCTGCCGGAGTTTTCTCATGATCCTTCATTACATTTACGACCCGTTGTGTGGCTGGTGCTACGGCGCCAAACCGCTGGTGCAAGCGGCGCAGCACGTGCTGCCGGTGGTGGCCCATGCGGGCGGGATGATGAGCGGCCCGAATCGCCAACAGGTCTCACCGCAACTGCGCAATTACGTCATGCCCCACGACCGGCGCATTGCCGAATACACCGGACAGCCCTTTGGCGAGGCGTATTTCGAAGGCCTGCTGCGCGATCACTCGGCAATTTTCGACTCGACGCCACCCATCGCTGCGGTGATGGCAGCCGAGGCCATCGACGGCCGCGGCCTGCAGATGCTCGGGCGGTTGCAAACCGCGCATTACGTGGACGGACGAAGGATTGCCGATGAGTCAGTGCTGTTCGAGATCGCAGCTCAGATGAATTACGCGCACGAGGCTTTCGTGGCTGCGTTTAAATCCGTTGATACTCAGGCTCATGTAAAAGCCAGTCGCGCATTGCTGGCCCGGTTGGGCGGGCAGGGCTTCCCAACGTTCGCGCTGGAACAGGACGGGCAATTCACCTTGATCGACATCAGCCCATGGCTGGGTAAACCGCAGGCCTTTGCTGACTGGTTGGGGCAAGCGATTGTCTTTGATGAGGCCGCTCAATCCCCTGCGCAATGTGGCCTCGACGGCTGCGCGTAATTGCGCTGGATTCACTGGCCAGGCGCATTTCCGAGCAATGCGCTATCGCAAAATTTACGATTCTTAGACGATTTTTACCTATTTAAAGACGATTCTTGAAATTGACACATTATTGAGGGCGCGGCTACGATTCGGCCCAACGCCTGTGGCCAACCGCCATGACTCAAAATAATAAAAGGGCCCGACACGGTTTCACCGTGGGCGGGTCTTTTTGTTTCGGGGTGAAAAAAGAGCGCAATAGCGCCGTTTCAGCCGTTCGACACAGCGCGTTTCAACCCGTAATAAGGAAAACAAAATGTTGAACAAGCGAATCAGCCTGATCGCACTGGGGATGTTGAGTGCTACACAGGCCATGGCTGACGGCCAGGCCGAGTCCAAGGGTTTTGTCGAAGACAGCAGCCTCAAAGTGCTGCTGCGCAATGCCTACATCAATCGTGATTACAAAGACGGCAACCCGGATAAAGCCGAGTGGGGCCAAGCGGCCATCGGTACGTTCTCGTCCGGTTTCACCCAAGGCACCGTGGGTGTGGGTGTCGATGCATTCGGTCTGTACGCACTGCGTCTGGATGGCGGCAAGGGCCGCAGCGGCGCTGGTGGTATCGACTTCTTCAAAAAGGGTGCCAGCGGCAACGCGGCTGACGACCTGTCCAAAGGTGGCGCTGCGGTCAAATTCCGCGTGTCCAACACCGTGCTGACCTACGGTGACCAGATGCCTGCCCTGCCGGTGCTGAACTACGACAACTCGCGTCTGCTGCCGGAAAGCTACACCGGTACCCTGATCACTTCCAAAGAGATCAAAGGCCTGCAACTGGATGCCGGTCGTTTCACCGCCGAATCGCGCAAAAGCGCTGAAGGCCGTGACAGCGGTGGTCTGAAGTCGATCAACGTGTTGGGCGGTAGCTATCAGTTCACCGAGCAGTTCAAGGCGGCGCTGTACGCTTCCGACGTCGAAGACGTCATGAAGAAGCAGTACGTGAACGCCAACTACGTGTTCCCGATCGACAAGGATCAGTCCCTGACCCTGGACTTCAACGGCTATCGCACCAAGCTCGACAAGTCGTATGCCGACATCAAGAACACCGGGGGCCAGGACAACAAGATCTGGAGCCTGGCGGCCACATTCGCCACCGGCCCGCACTCGTTCACCGTGGCGCACCAGCGCAGCACCGGTGACAGCAATCTGGGTTATCCGTACGGCGGTTATCAGAACGATGGTCGTCGTCAGGGCGACGGTGGCAACACCATCTACCTGGCCAACTCCTACTGGTCGGACTTCAACGCTGAAGACGAGCGCAGCTGGCAGTTGGGCTACGGCCTGGACTTCGGCGCATTCGGCGTACCGGGTCTGAGCTACAACTTCGCTTACGTGCGTGGCGACAACATCACCACCGACACCAGCAGCGGCGGTACTGAGCGCGAGATCTTCAACCAGGTCAAATACGTCGTGCAAAGCGGCCCGGCCAAAGACCTGAGCGTGAAACTGCGCAGCTCGATCCTGCGCGTTTCGCAGAAATCCGCCGACTACAACAGCAGCGGCAACGAAGTGCGTGTATTCGTGGACTACCCGATCAACATCTTCTGATGAGCGATCCGGTGTAAGAAACATGAGAAAACCCCGACTGGTTCGGGGTTTTTTTTCGCCGCTTTTTCCGCAAAAACCGTAAAAAACCCGTGTTTTTGTCACGTAAAAGTTGTTTTCAAGTACCTTCAAGTTCCGTTTCAAACAGGGCTTTAAATGCCTGAAATTCTTTCTCATGGACGCAAATTCTCCACCTAATAGATTAGGCCGCTCAACGCAGCGGAGAATTTGGTAATGATCGTTTTGAACAGAGAAGTGGGCGAATCGCTACGGCGCGACAAATATGTCAACGTCCAGGGTGGTGACTTCAATCTCTACGGTCATTTTGCCGACTTCGTCAGACTGACCAAAAGTTGGGAAAACATGGAGCCAGACAGTTACTACGGTCAGGCCGAAGCCGGCATGCGTTACCGTCGTTACAGCGACTTTGAATACAACCCGAAAACACGCGAACTCAAGCAACTCGAACATCGCGCCTACGTGCAGTCGAAAGAGAACAACGCCTACGTGGGCGGTGTTGTGCGGCACTTTCAGGACTTCTCCGATGAAGTGATTACTTCGCCGGTGATGCGCAGCCTCATCGACACCGACTTCGAAGTGTACAAAAGCGTTTTGCCGGAAGAGCTGCACGATGAAATCTGGCAATGCCAGATCCATCAGATCCGTATCGAGATCAAACCCGGCAAACAACTGGAAATCACCCCGGAAGGGATTCACTGCGACGGTTATCCGTTCAGCGGCGTGCACTTCTGGGGGCGCAACAACGTCGAGGGCGCGGAAAGCCGTTTGTACGATGTTCACGAGCATCAACTGGCGTCAACCACTTACCAGGAAATCCTCGATACCACGTACTTCCTTGACCGTGACATGCGCCACTACGTGACCCCGGCGCGCAACACTCACACCCATGCCATGGCGTATCGGCAGATTCTGGCGATTTCCTTCTCGCGGCCCGGGACCGCTTTCGACATTGTTCGCTAATCAGATCACCCCAGTCGATGGTGTCGAGTGCTCGACGCCGGTGGTGCTGCGACGCGCCACCGCCAAGGACGCGCAGCGCATGGAGCGCTTCTTCCGTCAGTTCGACGAAGTGTCGTTCTGCGAGTGGCAGGACGCCAAATGCCTGCGCGGTGTATTAATCCAGAAGACCACCACGGCCTACCTGGCCTTCGACGTCGAGGGCGAGATCGTCGGTGCGGTGCTCGGTGGCATGCTTGGCAGTCGCGGCACCATCAACCATCTGGCGGTCAGCCCACGCTATCGCAGCCAGGGCGTCGGCCAGCGGCTGGTGGAAGCGGCGTCGTCTGACATGAAGCGGGTCGGTGTATTACGGATGTTTCTGTTCGTCGACGATGCTAACCTCGCGGGCAAGCGATTCTGGACTGCCCAGGGTTTTTGCGAACCCCACGGCGAGCGGACATTTGAGAGGGATCTATGAATGAAACGTCCGGCAGTGCGCCGCTGATGGCTGCCCATCAGCCATCGCGCACGTTTGCCGAAGCCAGCCCGGTGGTGGCCGGTTATTTCACGGTGTCGTTCGTGTTCGGGCTGATGGCGGTCAACGCCGGGCTGCCGATGTGGCTGCCGGTGGCGATGTGCTTGTTCGTCTACGCCGGCGCTTCGCAATTCGCCGCGCTGGCGCTGATCTCCAGCGGGGCTTCGCTGACCACCATCGTGCTGACCACGTTCCTGATCAATGCGCGACACATGCTGATGTCGGTGTACATGGCCAAGGCCTTGCGAGCCCTCGGGCTTAGCCGCATGGAGCGCTGGGCCTACGCTGGCGGTCTCACCGACGAATCCTTTGCGTTTCACAGCGTCAAGCTGGGCACCGGCGCGCCGGTCAATATCCGTTACCTGATCGGCTTCAACCTGTTTTGCCACACCTCCTGGGTGCTGGGCGGATTGCTGGGCGCCGTCTGCGCGCAATATGCGTCGCACCTGATCAAATATCAGCTCGACTACGCACTGACCGCGATGATGCTCTACGTGCTGGTGTCTCTGTGCAACACCCGCAACAAACTCATCGCCGCCGCGGCCGCCGTCGCCTGCATGGGCGCGCTGAGCCTGGTCGGCACCTCGCCGTTCAACGTATTCATCGCCACGTTTGTGGGCTGCGGAGTGGGTGTATGCCTGACCAAACGTTCCTGATCCTGGTGGTGGCGCTGATGATGGCCGTGACCTTCCTGCCGCGCGCACTGCCACTGCAAGTCAACACCGAGCACTGGCCGCCGTTCGTTGCGCGGGCGCTGGAGTACCTGCCGGTGGCGATCGTCGCTGCGATCAGCCTGACACCCTTGTTGATCAAGGATCAGCACCTACAGCTCGATCGCCCGGAATTTTATGCAGCGATTCCGACGTTGTTATGTGCGTATTTCAGCAAAAACCTCTTTCTCAGTGTGGCGGTTGGGACGGCTGCGTACATTGCGCTCGGCTCGTTCATGTAACGGCAGATCCACCACGTCGTTCAAGGCCTGGCCCGACAGGTTCGGGTTGTTCACCGCCAGACGCACTTCGAGGAAATCCTCGAAACCGGGGAAAATCGTCAGGCCGTTCTTCTGCGCGGCCTCGCGAGACACCATGCCTACTGCGTCCATCTGCGTGATCAACGACAGGGTCAGGGTCTCGCTGCAGGAATAGACCATGCGCTGACCGTTCTCGTGATTGCCCAATCCGGCGTCGAGAAAGCGCAGGAAGCTGTGGGAATACGGACAATCTTCCGCAGGACGCACCTGAAACTTGTTGCCCAGCAACGTCAGTGGATCGTTTTCCTGCCCGCAATGGGCACCGACCACCTGTACCTGCACATCCGGCAGGACGATACTCGGCAAACCCGGACGCTGCGGCCCGATCAGCACCGCGAGGTCAAAGTCTTCGTTCTTCAGCTTGCTGAGGTTTTCCATCGACTCGGCGTAGCTGAATTCCATCTGATAATCAGGAAACACCTCGATCAGGCGTCCGATCATTCGCCGGTTGAAGTCAGACGACAACGTGTTGTTCAACGCGACCTTCAATGTGCGCTGGCCCGGCACCTTGAGCGCCTCGACCTTTTCTTCCATCTGTCGCGTGGCAATCAGCACTTTGTCCATGTAGGGCGTCAGCTCAGTGCCTTGCGGCGTAAGCGTCAGGCCCTTGTTGGAACGACGAAACAAGCGGAAACCGAACTGCTCTTCGACCTTGTTCAACTGGGCGGCCAAGGCCTGCACAGTCAGGCACGAATGCTCGGCTGCGGCCGACAACGAGCCGGTCTGCACGATGCGCATGAGGTTGCGTAAGGTTCTGCTATCCATGGGTAATGCCCTCTGAAGTGGGCTGGGTATTGTTGTTTACGAGACTGCCGATCCGGCGTCATATGCCGGCTATATTCCAGCACCTGAGCATAGTTGTCGCGGGTTTAGTAGCGAATTGATGTCCCCGCCGATGGCTGGAAGCTGACACAGGATCGGGATTTTTGATGACCTGGGGGTGATGAAGGTCAAAAAATACTGACTTGGAATAACAATTCGTGACTTTTTACAGGATTTGATCAAAGGGACGAGTTGATTCATTTGCGGATTAAAAGAAAACAAACATCCGTATCTGTACTAGTCTTGAAGGCATGTCACTCAGCAGTGGAGACGGCCTTGCCTACCTCATCCCCAGCCCTCAACCCGCGCGAACAACTCGACGTCCCCGAAGCCGGGCGCGTTGCGTTGAAGTTCTTCTTCAATCTCATGGGCCGCTGGGGTTGCAACGCCGAGCAGCAGCGCACGTTGCTGGGTGGCGTCGGCAACACCACGTTCTACAAGTACAAACACCTGCCGCCGAACATTCGCCTGCCACACGACACGCTGGAGCGTATCTCGTACTTGATGGGCATTCATAAGGCGTTGAGCATCATCTTCAGCAACAGCCGCGAGCGCGCCTACACATGGGTCAGCAGCCCCAACACAGCTGCGCCATTCAATGGCCGAACGGCGCTGGATTACATGCTGGCGGGGAGGGTGGTCGACATCGCCGACGTGCGCCGTTACCTCGACGGGGTGCGCGGGTGAAGGCCCCACCGCTGGCCGAACCGCAATGGCCCAAGGCTTATCGGATCGTCAACAGCAGCTTCCCGCCGATTGCGCTGTTCGAAGATGTGCTCGACCCCGAAGACCTGGAAATCGCCTACGCGCTGGAGGCATTGACCAACGATCGGCTGATCGAGCAGGCCGGCGTTCTGGCCCGCGTGCGCCCCGAAGACCGACTCTCCGGCCCCGGCTCCACCCCGGTCATGGCGGCGTTTACTCACATCGGCAAAAGCAGCCGCTTTACCGATGGCACTTTCGGCGTGTACTACGCCGCCAGTAGCCAGGCCGCCGCTATTGCCGAAACCTGCTATCACCAGGAGCGTTTCCTCGCGGCCACCCGCGAAGCGGATCTTGAGTTGACCATGCGTACTTACGTCAATCGCGTGGTTAAACCGCTGCACGATGTGCGTCACGACTTTCCCGATTTACATCAACCCGATCCAGACGCCTACGGCCCATCCCAGGTATTCGCCCGACAACTGCGCGAGTCTGAGTCCTGGGGCCTGCTCTACAACAGCGTCCGCCTGCCGGGCCACGAATGTGTCGCCGCGTTCCGACCGCCGGCGGTGTCGATTCCGAAGCAGGGCAAGCATCTGCGTTATGTGTGGAGTGCGAGTCAGCGCAGGATTTCGTTTGTGTTTGAGATTAGTCAGGTGTGAAAAGCGAGGCTTTGCGCGTGTCAGGCTGCACGTGTCACGGAGGTGCCGCACTCTGCGCCGAGAGAAACATGTGCCTCGCTGAAGAGCCATCCAGATTAACGACGATTTTTGATTATCCGGCCGTGAAAGCCAATGTGGACGTGATGTGGACGTTCCAGAAACAACAAAGCCCCTGCATTTCTGCAGGGGCTTTGTTTTGTATGGTGCCGGCACCAGGAGTCGAACCCGGGACCTACTGATTACAAGTCAGTTGCTCTACCAACTGAGCTATACCGGCGTGTGGGCGACGATTATAGCGATTGGGTTGGTTCTGTAAACCCCTGAATTCTGACTATTTTTACGCAGGCACTGGATCAGGCGCGGCATGGGCTGTGTCGTTGGGTTTTAAGCCGCAAAATAGGGCTGCTCGGCGGCCACTCCAGCCCGAGAGAGATGGCGGAAATTCTGTAGCGTTAAAGCACTCATTTCCGCCGTTTATGTCCTTTTGATTGAAAGCTTATGCACAACGGATCGGCGCAACAGCGGTGTTGCGGGGGATTTTGTGGACAGGTTCTCATTTTGTGCGCAAAGCCCTGTTTTACAGGTTTTTTATCAATGTGAACAAAAAATGACCAATGCTGTTTTTGTCGCGCAACGGCCGTGGATATTGGATCCACTCGAAATCCATCAACAGAGTTATCCACAGGCTGCAAAGATTCTAAGCGCGTTCGGCCAGCAGCAGGAAATTACGCGGGGTCAGCGGGGTGTCGCAGAAGGTGCCGAGGCGTACGACGTATCCCCGTTCGTTGAGGAAAATGGCTCGATCAAGATTCAGCCAAAGCTCCAGCGGCCGTCGGAACAATCCGCGGAGCAATTCCAGGTTGCGAACTTCGGCCAACCGCTGCCAACCGGCGGTTTCCAGCGCCTGCCAATCTGGCGTGCCGATTGTGGATAACTCTTTCAGCGCGGCCAGGTCGCGGCAGTAATCGGCGAACGGTTTGTCCAGCCAGGCGCTGGGTAGGGATGGGGTTGGCAAGTATTCGTCGACACCGCGAAGTTGCCGTTGCAGCAGGTCGAAGGCCAGGCGTCGGGCCATGGAGGTGTCGCGCTGACGTCGGACACGGGCACCGGCGGTGACGGTTTCGCTCATGGGCAGCGCCAGATCTTCGAGCGAGAGCTGTAGGGCGGATCGCAAGCCCGCGCAGGACAATGCCTGGTACTCGCTGCGATTGATCCGGTTGTAACAGCATGGGGCAATGGCCATCTGCTGACAGCCGGCAGCGCTTGCCAGTTGCATCAGGCGCACATGCAGATCACCGCAGGCGTGCAGGGCGACGGGGGTGTGTTGAGCGCTCAACACGGTTGCTGCGTTTGATGCCAGCACATCCTGCTCGACATGCAGTGCGTGCAGATGATGCCGCTGACTCAGCGCCTGACCGCTGGCGACCAACGCCGGATCGTATTCAACGCAAGTCAGCTGTTGCCCTGCACCTAACAGGCGCCGGCCCAAATGCCCTTTGCCGGAACACCAGTCCAGCCAATGCGTCGGCTGCGAGGTGAAAGACAAACGACTGGCGAACGCTTCGATCTGCTGCCACTTGCGCCCCGGCACATCGACATTCAAGTGATGGCCTGCCGCTTCGAGCGCATGTCCTGGCAACTCACCGACCGCGCTCAGCTCAGCCGACAATGCCGCCAATGTGGCGAACGGCTCCGGCGCATCGAGGAGATCGGCAGGATGGTTATGCGCACGCTCTGCCTCTTGCAGCGATCGTCCGCGTAGCCACGAAGACAATTGGGGGTAGGCGGTTTCCCACGGTAGCGAACGATGAGTGAACGGACGAGGTTTCCACAACGCCTGATGCTCAATCAAAAAAGCATCCAGCGCGGTGAAGCGGGCGAGTAGTTCATCGCCCGTCAGCACGTGGGAAGTTTCAACGCCCTTGGCAGGCATCGACGCGCAGCCAGCGCTCCAGCAGCTTGAAGCCGCGCACCAGCACGTAGGACATCAGCAGATAAAACACCCCAGCGGCGAAGAAGATTTCCACCGGCAGGTAGGTGCGGGCGATGATCGTGCGGGCCATGCCGGTCAGTTCCAGCAGGGTCACGGTGCTCGCCAGCGCGCTGGCCTTGAGCATCAGGATCACTTCGTTGCTGTACGCCGGCAGGCCGATGCGCGCGGCACGCGGCAGCATGATGTAGAACATCGCTTTGGGTTTGGACATGCCCAGCGCCCGCGCCGCTTCGATTTCCCCGGGCGGAATCGCCTGGATCGCGCCGCGCAGGATCTCGGCGATGTATGCCGCGGTGTGCAGGGTCATGGTCGCGGTGGTACACCAGAACGGATCACGCAGGTACGGCCACAGGGCGCTGCTACGTACTGCATCAAACTGCGCCAGGCCGTAGTAGACGAGGAACAGTTGCACCAGCAACGGCGTACCACGGAAAAAGAAGATGTAGGCGTAGGGCAAGGCGCGCACGTACCACAGCTTCGAAGAGCGGGCGATGCCCAGCGGAATCGCCAGCAGCAGGCCGGCAATCACGGCAATCGCCACCAGCTCCAGGGTCAGGGTCGCGCCCTGCGCCAGTTTCGGCAGCCACTTGATGATCACTTCCCAGTTCATGAAGCGCTCCTCGCAAAGCCGCGAGCGGCGCGTTTTTCCAGGAAGTGCATGCCGGTCATCGCCAGCACGGTGAGGCCCAGGTACATGACCGCAGCCACCAGATAGAAAGTGAACGGCTGTTTCGAGACGGTCACGCCGATCTGTGCGTGACGCATGATTTCTTCCAGGCCGATCACCGACACCAGCGCGGTGTCTTTCATCAGGATCATGAACAGGTTGCCCAGGCCCGGCAGGGCGATGCGCCACATCTGCGGCAGGATCAGCTTGGTGAAGATCCGCCATTTCGACAGGCCCAGCGCCACACCGGCTTCACGGTGGCCCTTGGGAATGGCGAGGATTGCGCCGCGGAATACTTCCGTGGCATAGGCGCCGAAGCACAGGCCCAGTGCAATGACGCCAGCGGCGAAGGCGCTGAGTTGCAGGTCGGGGTTGCCGAAAAATTCACCGAGGCTGCGCATCAGGTTGACCGTACCAAAGTAGATCAACAGCACCCAGAGCAATTCCGGGACGCCACGCACCAGGGTTGAATAAGTGCCGCCAAGCCATTGCAGCAGCTTGTACGGGGAAGTCTTGGCCAAGGCGCCGAGCAGACCGAGTACCAGTCCCAGGCACAGGGCCGTCAGCGCCAGTTTGACGGTCATCAGCGCGCCGGCGGCGAGGGCCGGGCCGAATCCGTAGAGGTCGATAATCATGGATTTCTTTTCAAATCGGCAGGCAAGGCCGGGAGCCGGTGCCGTCGGATCACGGCGCCGGTCCCGCAGGTCAGATCAATAGATGCTGAACGGGAAGTACTTGTCGTTGATCTTCTTGTAGGTACCGTCGGCAACGATTTCCTTCAGTGCAGCGTTCAGCTTCTCACGCAGCGGATCGCCTTTGCGCACAGCGATGCCGATCTTGTCGCTTTCCACGACCGGTTCACCTTTGAACTCGTAGTTCTTGCCGGCGTCGGTTTTCAGCCAGTCATAGTTGGCGTACTTGTCGGCGAGGATGGCATCGACACGACCGGAGGTCAGGTCCAGGTAGGCGTTTTCCTGGGTGTCGTAGAGTTTGACTTCGATATCGCTACCGTAGGTGTCCTCAAGCCAGGTACCGGCGAGCGTCGCGCGCTGAGTACCGATGATCTTGCCTTTGAGCGAATCCTTGTCGGTTTTGAAGTCGACGTTTTTCGGCGCGATGAACTGCAGCTTGTTCGAGTAGTACGGGTCGGTGAAATCCACCGCGCCCTTGCGCTCGTCGGTGATCGACAGCGAAGAGACCAGGAAGTCGAACTTCTTGGCGTTCAGCGCAGGGATGATGCCGTCCCAGTCGGAAGTGACCACGGTGCACTCGACTTTCATCTTCGCGCACAGGGCGTCGCCGATGTCTTTGTCAAAGCCGACCACGTTACCGCTGGCATCTTTATTGTTGAACGGCGGGTAGGCCGCTTCGATGCCCATCTTCAGGGTCTCGGCCATGGCACCGGCGCTGAACGCGAGGGTGACGGCGGCGGCCAGGAAGACCTTTTTAAAATTCTGCATGCATGTTGCTCCGTTAGCGGTTGCTGGACATGAATTGTTTGCAGCGCGCCGAAAGCGGGTTGTCGAACACCTGCTGAGGCGATCCTTGCTCTTCCACCAGCCCCTGGTGGAGGAACACCACTTCGCTGGAGACCTGACGGGCAAAGCCCATTTCGTGGGTCACCAACAGCATGGTGCGGCCTTCTTCGGCCAGTGCGCGGATGACACTAAGTACTTCCTGAACCATTTCCGGGTCAAGGGCGGAGGTAGGCTCGTCGAACAGAATCACTTTCGGCTGCATCGCCAGGGTGCGAGCGATGGCCGCGCGTTGCTGCTGACCACCGGACAGCTGCGACGGATACGCGTGGCGCTTGTCGGCGATGCCGACCTTGGCCAGAAGCGCTTCGGCGACTTCGATGGCTTCGGCCTTGCTCTGGCCGAGCACGCGGCGCGGGGCTTCGATGATGTTGTCGAGCACGCTCATGTGCGGCCACAGATTAAAGTTTTGAAACACAAAACCAATCTCGGAACGCAGGCGATTGATCTGCTTGCCGTCGGCAGCAACCAGTTCGCCATTCTTGGCGGGCTTGAGCTTGAGTTCTTCACCGGCCACCAGAATCTGGCCCTGGTGCGGGTTTTCCAGCAGGTTGATGCAGCGCAGGAACGTGGACTTGCCGGAACCGGAGGAACCGAGGATCGAGATCACATCGCCGTCGCGGGCGGTCAGCGAGATGCCTTTGAGCACCTCAAGCTGTCCGTAGCGTTTGTGCAAGTTGCGAATTTCAAGCGCGGGCGTGGCCTCAGCCATGTGCGTTCCTCATATATGTTGCGCTCCTGCTGTTGGCGGGCCTTCCTGGCGAGGCGGCCAAGCTAGCATAGCGTTTCAATGGCAGCCAACAGCGCTACGGGCGGTAAGCGGATGGCGTGTGGCAGGTTGTCGCATCGGCACAGCAGACTGTCGCCCCATCAACAACCGAACGGGTGTTTGAACGTGCAAACCCGTGGGTGTTGCGTAAAAAAAGGCGCGATGTTGCCAGCTTTGGCGGGGTGTTGGAAGCGCTATCCGGCCGAACGTTCCTGAATCGCCCTTTTATTGTGCATCCCACACTTTTTCAGTGTGTTTCTGGTGCGCTCAATCGTTTGAAAAGTGAGTCGCAGGGTAACGCTCTGGCGAATTGCCATTAATTCCAAGGACTTGCGATGACTGTCCGGTCGCGCGCAAAACCGCAGCCCAGATGAGTTTGAAACATTTTGGCGCATTTATTGCGTGCAGAATCTGGAACGCCCCGTTGGTTTCTTTTTACGAGAAGGAAAACCAGACCGGGCGGACGCAATCGCTTTCCTCGCAAAGGTAGTTCCGATGAGCAGTACCCCAAGCTCCAATGGCCTCGAACAGGGGCTCAAACCGCGTCATGTGACCATGCTGTCGATCGCCGGTGTTATCGGCGCCGGTCTGTTCGTTGGCTCCGGCCACGCCATCGCTGCCGCCGGTCCTGCCGTGCTGCTGGCTTACGCTGCCGCCGGTACCCTGGTGGTGCTGGTGATGCGCATGCTCGGTGAGATGGCTGTTGCTTCGCCCGACACCGGCTCGTTTTCGACTTACGCCGACCGTGCCATCGGGCACTGGGCCGGTTTCACCATCGGCTGGTTGTACTGGTGGTTCTGGGTGTTGGTGATTCCGCTGGAAGCCAACGCTGCCGCGACCATCCTGCACGCCTGGTTCCCGGGTGTAGGCATCTGGGCTTTTGCTCTGGTCATCACGATGCTGCTGACCATCACCAACTTGTTCAGCGTGAAGAATTACGGCGAGTTCGAATTCTGGTTTGCCCTGATCAAAGTGCTGGCGATCATCGGCTTCATCATCCTTGGTCTGGCAGCCATTTTTGGCTTCCTGCCGAACAGCCAGGTCAGCGGCGTTTCGCACCTGTTCGACTCCGGCGGCTTCCTGCCCAACGGCATGGGCGCGGTACTGGGCGCGATCCTGACCACCATGTTCTCGTTCATGGGCACTGAAATCGTGACCATCGCGGCCGCGGAATCGAAGAACCCGGGCAAGCAGATCTCCAAGGCCACCAATTCGGTGATCTGGCGGATTGGCTTGTTCTACCTCGTGTCGATTTTCATCGTCGTGGCCCTGGTGCCGTGGAACGATCCTACGCTGGCCAACCTGGGTTCCTACCAGACTGTGCTTGAGCGCATGGGCATTCCGAACGCCAAGATGATCGTCGACATCGTGGTGCTGGTCGCGGTAACCAGCTGCCTGAACTCGGCGCTGTACACCTCGTCGCGTATGCTCTTCTCCCTGGGCAAGCGCGGCGACGCGCCGGCCATGTCGACCCGCACCAACAAAAGCGGTACGCCTTACTGGGCAGTCATGTTGTCCACCGGCGCGGCGTTCCTCTGCACCTTCGCCAACTACGTGGCGCCGGCTGCGGTGTTCGAGTTCCTGCTGGCCAGCTCCGGCGCCATCGCGCTGCTGGTGTACCTGGTGATCGCGTTCTCGCAACTGCGCATGCGCAAACAGCGCATGGCCCGCGGCGAGAAAATCGCCTTCAGCATGTGGTTGTTCCCGGGCCTGACCTATGCGGTGATCATCTTCATCGTCGCCGCCCTGACCATCATGCTGTTCCAGGAAGCCCATCGCGTGGAAATCCTCGCGACCGGCCTGCTGAGCCTGCTGGTGGTTGCTGCCGGCCTGCTGGTAGCACGCCGTCGCAAGCTGGAAAAACGTGGTGCGGTGGTGCTCAACTGATCCGTAGCGCGTAATGCAAAACGGCCGCTGTCAGTGATGACGAGCGGCCGTTTTTGTTGGTGAGCGGGTTTATTCGCTCTTTTCTTCTTCGGTATTCACCGACTTGCCATATGCATCCAGCGCAACCCCGAAATCGGTGATGAACTGCGGCTCGCTCAGCCAGGCCTGGGCGGTTTCGATGTCCATGCCGTCGGCCCACATGCGGTAGTCGATCAGCATGTCGGCGGCCAGGTGAGTGGCGGCCATGCCTTCGTTCTCGGCGTTTTCCATGTCCAGCAGCTCTGGATGGTCAACGATGATGAACGCCAGTTCGCGCAGCAGCGTCAGCAGCATCTCGTTGCGGCTGACGGCTTCGGCGTCGCGCATTTTGCTGAACATCGCCAGGGTGTATTCCGGGATCGGCTCGGCGAGATGGCCGAGGTCGGCGTCCTGTTCCAGTGGCTTACGGCCGACCATGCGGATGTGCTTGGCTTTGGCCTTGGCGCGTTTGGCGCGTTTCTGTTGCTTGTTCAGGGATGCCATGGGAACTCAGTTCTTCTGTTGGGTTTGTGCGGCGATCGCGTCGGACGCCGCCACATAGTCGGCCTGGAAGGCCGGGGATTCGATCCAGGCCAGCGCGCCGGCTTCGTCGGTCTCTTTCGACCACTGGCGATACTCGATCAGCGCGGCGAGGATGAAATCCATCGCGCCTTCTTCGCCTTCCTGCTCGTAAACCAGCTCCAGCAGCGGGTCTTCTAGGAACGCGGTGCACAGGGCTTGCTGGCTGATCTTCTCGGCGTCGATCATTTTCTTGAACAGCTCGGTCAGGTCCACCGACTCGAAGTCGATGCGGTCATCGTTCGGGTCCAGCTCGACCGGCGCCTCGGCGCGTTTGGTGCGGTTTTGCTTGGCCTTGGTCTTGGCCCGGGCGGCGCGTTTTTGCTGCTTGTTGGCGGAGGCCATGGTGTGTTCCGTCGTGCGTTGATAGGGCTCAGCTGCGCGGCACTGTCCGCCCGGGTGAGTCGGGGGCCAGCTCGCCGATTTGCAGCCAGGTCAGAGCGATGGGCCATAGTGTGGCTTGGTATGCGCTACGAAAAAAGGCGAAATGTCCGACTTGTTGTTCGCCGATGTCCTGCGGCTCGATGCGCAGGTGGGTTTTGTGCGCATGGCTGAAGTAGCCGAGCAGGCGTTCGATTGCTGGAATGGTGCCGTAGGGGTCGTCGCTGATGCTGATCGCCAAGGTCTCTGCGCGGACGTTGGCGAAGGGCAGCCGACCGGTTGCCGTCAGCAGTCGGCGGCCGCTCGGGCGCTGCTCGTAGCGCGCGGCAGGCGTGCTCCAGTCGCGTACGACGCCGGCGGGCGTGTCCTCCAGCCAGCCGAGGCGCTTGCCGGGGAAATAGCCACAGATGCGCGTCAGCAGCGGCATCAGCAAATGCCATTTGCCGAACATGCGCCAACGGTGTTCAGACGCATAGTCGCGCCAGTAAGCGAACTGCGCGCCGACCGTCACCAGCCGACGAATGACCTGCCCGGATTCGCCAAGCCCCGCCGCACAACCGCCGAAACTGTGGCCGACGACATCGATTGGCTGGCCGGGAAACTCCCGTTGCGCGCGCTTGAGCATCGCCTCGAAATCCAGCGCGCCCCAGTCGGTCCATGAGGTCTCCAGGCCTTTCAGGGTTGCCGGACGCGATTCGCCGATGCCTCGGTAGTCGTAGGTGATCACGTCGAAGCCGGTGGCGAACAGGTAATCGGCGAAGCGCGAATAGTGGCGGCAGCGTACCGAGGTGGCGGCGTTGATGATGACTACCGGGCGTTGCGCATCGGGCAGGACGTGACGCCAGGTGAAGCCGCCGAGCATAAAGCCGTCGGCGGCGGCCTCATGGAAGGGATCATTGACGGTAACGGTGCTGTGCGGGAGCGTAATGCTGCATGAGTTCATAAGCACTCGGTCTATGCGGGATCTCCTGAGAATGAACTTCATCGAGGCGTAAATGCAACGATTCGGAGTGTGCTGCGTTGAGGATTCGAAGTCATTGCGCTGTCGAGAAATCGTGACGCACCGCGTCACAAAATCAGAGCGGTCCTGTAGGTGTAGTCGCCACCCGGTAAATACACGGTGGTCGCCATTCGCAATGGCGAAACACGGCGTGACGTGACAGACGTTGGCAGCGGCACGGCACGCAATCTGGTGTTTCACTGGAATGACGCTGGATAACGTTGGGTGTATTGGAGAATCGAGGCGCGGGTACAATCCCGCGCCTTATGTTTCGTGATGCAGGAAGTGATGGTTTGAAAGGGATTTTGCGTATCGGCTCAGCGGTGAGCCGGGCTTTGCTGTTGGCAGGATGTGGAACGATGATGGGGCGCCTGAACGGTGATTCTGCAGAGCCGTACTACAAAGGTGTCGATGGGAACCTGCACTTGCTCGGCGTGAGAGGGGGAGATGGCATGCCCTCAGCGGTCATCTGCTACATGATGATCGTTTGCCCGCTGATTACCGTGGTATCGCTACCGGTAGACGCTGCGCTCGACACGGTTTTGTTGCCGGTCGATTACGTCAACACCCTCTGAGGCCGACCTCCATTTACCCCCGCGTACGCTTGCCCTTCTGCTTTTCGCTGGGCTCGTGCGCCATTCGGTAAATCCATAATCCGATCCAGCCGACGGCTATCAGGAATACCGTGCCGACGCACTGCGACACGATCTCGAACCAGTACATCCGGGGTTGTAGCGCGAGGGTGTAGGTCTGGCGTGGGCCCGATCGGTTCCAGGTGGTGATGGAGCCGCTGATCAAGCTGTGGACGATCAGGTAAATCGACGCGCCGATGAGGAAGGCGATCAGTACGCCGACCAGCACCATCAGCCAGAAGGAAACCCGGCTCTGGCGATAGGGTGGCGGATGGGGCAGGGGGACGCGGGTTCTTTTCTGGTTCATCGAATGGATGACCCTCTTCCATAAGGTGCGGTCAAAGTAGCGCGGATCGCCTTGGTTCGAAACCCGTCGCGCTTTTGGGCTGCGCAAAAGGGCTGGATTGAGCCGTTATCAAATCGCAGGCATAAAAAAACCCTGAATCTTGCGATTCAGGGTTTTCGGTATTTGGTGCCCAGAGACGGAATCGAACCGCCGACACGGGGATTTTCAATCCCCTGCTCTACCGACTGAGCTATCTGGGCAACGGGGCGCATTAAAAGGGTTTTTCGGATTTACGTCAACGACTTTTTTAAAATTTCTTAAATTAATTCCGTCGCTTACGATCCGACCCCCGATTTTGCGTGTTTACTCCGCAGGCGGAACGTAGCCTTCGGCCTTGGCGTATTCCTCGCCGGAGAAGTACTTGTCCATTTCGCCCTGCAGATATTTGCGATCTTCAGCGTTCATCATGTTCAGACGCTTTTCGTTGATCAGCAGGGTCTGGTGCTTCTGCCAGTCAGCCCAGGCCTTGGCCGAGACGTGGTCAAAAATATCCTGACCTTTGGCGCCCGGGAAAGGAGCGCGTTCCAGGGCGGGCAATTGTTCTTTGTACTTACGGCACATGATGGTGCGGGTCATGATGACTCTCCTGCATTCAATACGGCGGCCGCGCGTTCGAGCAAGGTTTTGACCGGGGCGGCGAGGCCCAGGCGCGGCGGGGTGGCGAGGTTATACCAGAGCCAGTCGGCCTCGGCCACGTGATGGCTGGCCTCCTGCACCTGAACCAGCCAGGGTTCGATGGACAGCTGGAAATGGCTGAAGGTGTGGACGAGGCTTGGCAGCGCCTGCTGCTCGCCCATTGTTAGCGAGTGCTGATCGGCCAGATGTTGCAGGTCGTCGAGGTCGTCGAGCTCCGGCAGGCTCCATAATCCACCCCACAGGCCGCTGGACGGGCGGCGATAAAGCAGAATCGCGCCTTCACCATTGGCCAGCATCGGCATCAGCGTGCGTTTCTGCGGGATCGCCTTGCGCGGCTTGGGGATCGGGTAGCGCGTCTCCAGGCCGAGCATGTGCGCTTCACAGCCCTTTTCCAGTGGGCACAGCAGGCAGCTCGGTTTGCTGCGGGTGCACAGCGTGGCGCCGAGATCCATCATCGCCTGGGTGTAGGCGTTGACTCGATCATGCGGCGTGAAACGCTCTGCGGCGGCCCACAGCTGCTTGGCGACCTTCGGCTCACCCGGGTAGCCCTCCTGCGCGGTGAAACGCGCCAGAACGCGTTTGACGTTGCCATCGAGGATCGGCGCACGCAGGCCCATGCTGATACTCGCGATGGCGCCGGCGGTGGACAGGCCGATGCCCGGCAGGTCCGTGAGCTTTTCGACGTCCCGCGGAAATTCGCCGCCGTACTGGCTGACGACGATCTTCGCGGTCTTCTGCAAATTGCGCGCGCGGGTGTAGTAACCCAGCCCGGTCCACAGGTGCAGCACTTCGTCCTCCGGCGCCTCGGCCAGCGCTTGAACCGTCGGCAGCGCGGTCATGAAGCGGTCGAAGTAATTGAGCACGGTGCTGACCTGGGTCTGCTGCAACATGATCTCCGACACCCACACCCGATACGGGTTGATGTCTTGCTGCCAAGGCAAATCGTGGCGGCCGTGGCGGTCGAACCATTCCAGCACCGCCGTGGAAAACTGCTCCGCTCTCATCGCTTGAACAGCCCCTTCAATGCGTTTTTCAGTTCCGGGCTGACCTTGTCGCCGAGTTTTTCATCGATTTTTTCGCTCAGTTTGTCACCGGCCAGTTTGGTCGCAACCTGACCCAGGCGTTCGTTGTCCACGCGGCAAGCCTTGGCCCCCAGTTCCAGCGGACCACGGCAGCGCAGCGGCCATTCGATGCCGACGAATTTCTCGCCGACCTGACAGGCCGGATCCGGCATGGCGCTGGTGTCACCTTCAACGATGATGCCGACGCGGTAATCCATGCCCAGCACCCGCAGGTCGATGTCGCCGTCACCGTTGACGGTCATGCCCGGGATGCGCACTTTCAGGTCCGGGTTGCTGGCGACGCCGTTGCGCAAGGTCAGGTTGCCCTTGAGTTCCTGGAACGGCGTGTCCTTGCCCCGTGGTTCGCCACTGAGGGTTTTGCGGTTAAGAGTGGCGATGCCTTTGCACAGTTGCTGTTCAAGGTTGGCGTTGAGCAGCACGCCGTTGTTGATCACGAAACTGGCGTTGCCGTTGAGGGTTTCGATCAGCGCCTGCTGGCTGTTGCCGCTGCCGGTGAGGTTGCTGGTCAGTGTGACCAGACCTTTGACCGGCGGGTTCTTGCCCTGGCTTTCGAGGATTTTCTCGGCCGGCACGCGGTTGATTTTGGTCTGCAGGTTCAGCACCGGCGCACTCGGGCGCACGTCGAGGGTGCCCTTGGCTTCGAAGTCGCCGTTGTACAGGCCGCCGCGCAGACTCTCCAGGGTCAGCAGGCCGCCCTGGCCGGTGGTCTTGAGTGCGGCGTTCTGGATCGGCAGTTTGTCGAGAGTCAGTTGGCCGAAGCTCAGATCGGCATCGACGTCGAGTTTGGCCAGACGCTCGACCGGCAACAAACGTTCGGTACTCCAGGCGCTTTTGCTCGGTTTGTCCGGCAGCGGCGTGGAACCGGCACCGGCCATTGCATCGGCTTCGGTGCTGGCGACTTCGGCCTGACGCACTTGCGTGGCGTTTTTCGCCTTGTCCGATTTCGGCGGCAGGTAGCGGTCGACGTCGAAAGTGTCAGCCTTGAGGATCGCCCGCAGCGACTGTTTGGCGAAATCTTCCACGGCAATACGCCCGCTGAAGCTGCTGTCGTCGAGTTTCAGGTTGATGTTGTCGAAGGCGACGCTGGTTGGCGTTGCAGCCACGCGGCTGACCAGCTCGACCTTGCTCAGGCTGCCGGGCGCCATGGCCGGCAGTGTCTGGCCGATGCTGTCGACGAATTTCGCCAGATCGAACTGGGCGATCGAGAGGCCGCCAGTGATCTGCGGGGTCTTGTCGAGGTCGTTGGCCTTCAGCTCACCCAAGGCGCGCAACTGGTTGGCGGAAATCTTGATCCCGGTCCATTCGGCGACGTTCGCGGCTTTATCAAGCAATACCTGGCCTTGAGCGGAGAAGGTCATGGTCTTGCCTTGCAGCGGATCGCCGGTCAGCTCACCAGACAGTTTCATGTCTTCGAACTTGTAGCGTTGCAGGGCGCGCTCAATGCGCAACTCGCCATTGAGTTCGGTACGCACGCGCAGCACCGGCTGATTGGTGCTGAGGAACGCCGTGGCTTTCAGCGGAATATTGGTCGAATCGTGCACTGCCCCCGTGCTGAGCTGGATGCTTTCGGCGCTGTATTGCTTGCCGGTCTGCTCGTCGTTGTATTCAACGCGGGCGTTGTTGACGGTCAGGCTGTCGATGTCGAGGCGGATCGGCTGCGGCGGTTTTTCCGGCTGGGCGGTGGCCTCTGCAACCGGTGCGCTGGCTGGCGCCGGGCTGCCGGCAGGCGTGGCGGGCGGCGGCAGCTTACCGATGTCTTCCCAGTTGCCGTGGCCGTTCTTGTCACGCTTCAGACGCAGATTCAGGCCTTCGACACGCACGTCGCTCATCTGCACTTCGCGGCGCAACAGTGGCAGCACGCGCACGGACAGGCCGAGCATCTGCAGGTCGGCATACGGTTCGGTCGGATTGATCAGCGTGGCGACGCTGGCTTCGTGCAGTTCCAGGCCGAGCCACGGGAACAGGCTCCAGCCGATATCGCCATTGAGCGTCAGCTCGATGTGGGCCTTGTCGCGGGCTATCTGGCGAATCTCGTCTTTGTAGTCGTTGGGATCAAAGAGGTGGGTCAGGGCGAAGCCCGCCGCCACAATAATCAGCAACAGCCCGAGAAGTACCAGACCCAGGATTTTGCCGAACGCTTTCATGGGCGAGTCCTTGTAGTTAGTCGAATTCGTAATTTAGCCGGGGAGTATAGCGCTGCATCTGCCCGATTCGGCGCGCCGTCATGTCGCGATGACTTGCAGCGGCACGTGCAGTTTGGCCGCGAGCGCCTGCGCTTCAAGCTGTCCGGCAGGTGCCAGCAGGCGCAGTTGCGCACCCGCTTGCGACGCCATTTTTTGCGCTTGGTTCACCAGCCGCTCAGCCACGCCACGGCGTCGGGTGACTTTTCGCACACACAAATGGGACAAGTACCAAACGGTGTCGTGCCTTGTCAGTCGTGCTGCACCGAGCAGTCGATCATTGAAACGTCCTGCAATCAAAGACCCGTCAGCCAGGCTGCTTTCGATCAGTTGAGTGTCTCCGCAATACGGTGTGAACAGCCATTGCGGGGCGTCCCGATAGATTTTCTGCAGATCCTGTTGATCCTGGTGACTGGCGTCTTCAAGCGTTTGAACGATGACAGGCATGATTTTCCCGTTTGTAAGGCCCTGTGCAGGCGCTGCCGCGGGCTGCGATCTTTTGATTTTGCTTTCTCGAACAAGGTCAAAAGATCGCAGCGTTGCGCAGCTCCTGCAGGAGAAGAGATCAGGTGACACGAAAAAGGTGATGTCAGTTTGGTTTTTCTGTCACGTGCAAATGGTAACCTTCGCCAGTTCGTCCGTCCTTCTGCGACTTAACGTCGCGCCTTCAAGGAGCTTCACCTAAAAAACGGTCATGCCTGCGTGCATCAAGGCCGAGGGTGAACAGTGGCTGGCGAACCATACTAATAATTGGGGGATACACAATGAGCACAAGCATCACGGCGGGCGGCCTGCAAGCCGACCAGCCTGGGTTCCTGTCCAAGGAACGCATCATCGCCAAGCCCGGTTTCAACCGCTGGCTGGTTCCACCGGCCGCTCTGGCCATCCACCTGTGCATCGGCATGGCTTACGGCTTCTCGGTGTTCTGGTTGCCGCTGTCCAAGGCGCTGGGCGTCACCGCTCCGGTGGCTTGCGCACCGGACATGAGCTTCATCGCACAAGTGTTTTCGTCGCAATGTGACTGGCCGATCTCGATGCTCGGCTGGATCTACACCCTGTTCTTCATCTTCCTCGGCTGCTCGGCAGCGATCTGGGGCGGCTGGCTCGAACACGCCGGGCCACGCAAGGCCGGTGTGGTATCGGCACTGTGCTGGTGCGGCGGTCTGCTGATCTCGGCATTGGGTATCTATACCCACCAGATCTGGCTGATGTGGATCGGCTCCGGGGTGATCGGCGGTATCGGTCTGGGCCTGGGCTACATCTCGCCGGTCTCGACCCTGATCAAGTGGTTCCCGGACAAGCGCGGCATGGCGACCGGCATGGCGATCATGGGCTTCGGCGGTGGCGCAATGGTTGGTGCACCGCTGGCGACTGCGCTGATGAGCCACTTCGCTTCGCCTGCCGGTGTCGGCGTGTGGCAGAGCTTTGTGGCCATGGCGGCGATCTACTTCGTGTTCATGATCGGTGGCGCTCTGGCTTACCGTGTGCCGCCAACCGGCTGGAAGCCTGAAGGCTGGACCGCTCCGGCGAAAAAAGCCTCGAACGCGATGATCACTCACCGTCACGTGCACGTGAATGTGGCGTGGAAAACCCCGCAATTCCGTCTGGTGTGGCTGGTGCTGTGCCTGAACGTGTCTGCCGGTATCGGCATTCTCGGCATGGCCTCGCCACTGTTGCAGGAAGTGTTCGGCGGCAAGCTGCTGGGCGTTGACGTGCCGTTCGGTCAACTGGACGCCGGGCAACTGGCTTCGATCGCTGCGATCGCTGCCGGTTTCACTGGTCTGCTCAGCCTGTTCAACATCGGTGGCCGCTTCTTCTGGGCTTCGTTCTCGGACTACCTGGGTCGCAAAAACACCTACTTCGTGTTCTTCGCCCTTGGTTTTGCCCTGTACGCGCTGATCCCGAACATGGGCCATCTGGGCAACGTTGCGCTGTTCGTGGCGGCGTTCTGCATCATCCTGTCGATGTACGGCGGTGGTTTCGCGACCGTTCCGGCGTATCTGGCCGACCTGTTCGGTACGCAAATGGTGGGCGCGATCCACGGTCGTCTGTTGACTGCCTGGGCGGCGGCCGGTGTGCTCGGTCCGGTGCTGGTCAACTACCTGCGTGAGTATCAGTTGAGCATCGGCGTTGAACGCGCGGCCGCTTACGACATCACCCTGTACATCCTCGCCGGCTTGCTGGTGCTGGGTTTCCTGTGCAACCTGCTGGTGCGTCCGGTGGCCGACAAATACTTCATGACTGACGCTGAACTGGCTGCCGAACAGGCGCTGGGTCACGACAAAGGTGCTGACGCCAGCACCGTGCTGGAGTGGAAAGCCGCGCCGGGCACCAAGCCGCTGGCGATCGCCGCGTGGCTGGTGGTGGGGATTCCGTTGGCGTGGGGTGTGTGGGTGACCCTGCAGAAGACGGCGGTACTGTTTCACTAAGTAAGCTGTAAAACGCAGTACCCCTGTAGGAGTGAGCCTGCTCGCGACAGCGGTCTGACAGTCACAGAAATGTTGACGGTGAGGCCCACATCGCGAGCAGGCCCACTCCTACAGTTGTTTTGGGGTGCCTGTAATGGCTTGTATGCACATGTCTACCCGCGACAGCCGGGGCTTCTGTCCGTCAGCCATATCACGTCTCGTGTTTCTGTTTCGGCCCCGCGTGCCTATAATGGCTGCCTTTTTCGCCCAATGATTTTGCGGAGCTGGTGATGGCCGAACGTAAGGCGTCTGTCGAGCGCGACACTCTGGAAACCCAGATCAAAGCCTCGATCAACCTTGATGGCACCGGAAAGGCCCGATTCGATATCGGTGTTCCTTTTCTTGAGCACATGCTGGATCAGATTGCCCGTCACGGGTTGATCGACCTGGATATCGAATGCAAGGGCGATCTGCATATCGACGACCACCATACCGTGGAAGACGTCGGTATCACCCTCGGCCAGGCGTTCGCCAAAGCCATCGGCGACAAGAAAGGCATCCGTCGCTACGGCCACGCCTACGTGCCGCTCGATGAAGCGCTGTCGCGCGTGGTGATCGACTTCTCCGGCCGCCCAGGCCTGCAGATGCACGTGCCGTACACCCGCGCCACCGTGGGCGGCTTCGACGTCGACCTGTTCCAGGAATTCTTCCAGGGCTTCGTCAACCACGCACTGGTCAGCCTGCACATCGACAACCTGCGTGGCACCAACACCCACCACCAGATCGAAACCGTGTTCAAGGCTTTCGGCCGCGCCCTGCGCATGGCCGTCGAGCTGGATGAGCGCATGGCCGGGCAAATGCCATCGACCAAAGGCGTTCTGTAATGCAGACGGTTGCAGTTATCGACTACGGCATGGGCAACCTGCACTCGGTGGCCAAGGCCCTCGAGCACGTCGGCGCCGGCAAGGTGCTGATCACCAGCGATGCGGACGTGATCCGCGAAGCCGACCGCGTGGTATTTCCCGGGGTTGGCGCGATTCGCGACTGCATGGCGGAGATCCGTCGCCTCGGTTTCGACTCGCTGGTGCGTGAAGTCAGCCAGGATCGTCCGTTCCTCGGTATCTGTGTCGGCATGCAAGCCTTGCTCGACACCAGCGAAGAGAACGACGGCGTCGATTGCATCGGCCTGTTCCCGGGCGCGGTGAAGTTCTTCGGCAAAGACCTGCATGAAGACGGCGAGCACCTGAAAGTCCCGCACATGGGCTGGAACGAAGTGCAGCAGAAGGTCAGCCACCCGCTGTGGCACGACATTCCGGACCTGGCGCGTTTCTACTTCGTGCACAGCTACTACATCGCCGCCGCCAACGCGCGGCAGGTGGTCGGCAGCGGTCATTACGGGGTCGATTTCGCTGCAGCGCTGGCCGACGGCTCGCGTTTCGCCGTGCAGTTCCACCCGGAGAAAAGCCATACCCATGGCCTGCAGCTGCTGCAGAACTTCGCTGCGTGGGACGGTCGCTGGTAAATGGTTGCCAAGAAGTCCAAGCCGCCGATCCTGACCCTCACTCCCGAACAGGAGAACGAGGCCAACCGCAAGATCCAGCGGTTCATGGAGGATCGTTTCGAACTCGACCTGGGTTCGTTCGAAGCGGCGGAAATTCTTGAGCTGTTTACCCGCGAAATTGCTCCGCACTATTACAACAGGGCGATTTTCGATGTGCAGACCCACCTCAAAGAGCGGTTTGAAAGCATCGAAAGCGACCTGTGGGCGCTCGAGAAAAACTGATTTCCGAGCCAAGCTGAACATTCAAATTTGAAGGTTTGCCAGATGCTGATTATTCCCGCTATCGATCTTAAAGACGGTGCCTGCGTACGTCTGCGCCAGGGCCGCATGGAAGATTCCACAGTGTTCTCCGATGACCCGGTGAGCATGGCTGCCAAGTGGGTGGAGGGCGGCTGCCGCCGTCTGCATCTGGTCGATCTGAACGGCGCGTTCGAAGGTCAGCCGGTCAACGGCGAAGTGGTCACCGCGATCGCCAAGCGTTACCCGAACCTGCCGATCCAGATCGGCGGTGGCATCCGTTCGCTGGAAACCATCGAGCACTACGTCAAGGCCGGCGTGAGCTACGTGATCATCGGCACCAAAGCGGTGAAAGATCCGGCGTTCGTCGCTGAAGCCTGCCGCGCGTTCCCGGGCAAAATCATCGTCGGTCTGGATGCCAAGGACGGTTTCGTCGCCACCGATGGCTGGGCTGAAATCAGCACCGTGCAAGTCATCGATTTGGCCAAGCAGTTTGAAGCCGACGGCGTGTCCTCGATCGTTTATACCGACATCGCCAAAGACGGCATGATGCAGGGCTGCAACGTACCGTTCACCGCTGCGCTGGCTGCAGCCACCAAGATCCCGGTGATCGCTTCCGGCGGCATTCACAATCTGGGTGACATCAAGACGCTGCTCGACGCCAAGGCACCGGGCATCATCGGCGCCATCACTGGCCGGGCGATCTACGAAGGCACCCTCGACGTCGCCGAAGCGCAAGCTTTCTGCGACTCGTATCAAGGCTGAGGACTGACCATGGCGCTGGCCAAACGCATCATCCCTTGCCTGGACGTGGACAACGGCCGGGTCGTCAAAGGTGTGAAGTTCGAGAACATCCGTGACGCCGGTGACCCGGTGGAAATCGCCCGTCGCTATGACGAGCAGGGTGCCGACGAGATTACCTTCCTCGACATCACCGCCAGCGTCGATGGCCGCGACACCACGCTGCACACTGTCGAACGCATGGCCAGCCAGGTGTTCATCCCGCTGACCGTGGGCGGCGGCGTGCGCACCGTGCAGGACATTCGCAACCTGCTCAATGCCGGCGCGGACAAGGTCTCGATCAACACCGCAGCGGTGTTCAACCCGGAGTTTGTCGGCGAAGCCGCGCAGCATTTCGGTTCGCAGTGCATTGTCGTCGCCATCGATGCGAAGAAGGTCTCCGGCCCGGGTGAAACCCCGCGCTGGGAAATCTTCACCCACGGCGGGCGCAAGCCGACCGGTCTCGACGCGGTCGAGTGGGCGAAAAAGATGGAAGGCCTGGGTGCCGGCGAGATCCTGCTGACCAGCATGGATCAGGACGGCATGAAAAACGGCTTCGACCTCGGCGTGACCCGCGCCATCAGCGATGCGCTGGGCATTCCGGTGATCGCTTCCGGCGGCGTCGGCAACCTGCAGCATCTGGCCGACGGCATCCTCGAAGGCCACGCCAGCGCGGTACTGGCGGCGAGTATTTTCCACTTCGGCGAATACACCGTGCAGGAAGCCAAAGCGTATATGGCCAAACGCGGCATCGTGATGCGCTAAACCGTACAGGCCAGTGGACAGCATGGCGTACCCAAGGCACTCTTGGGCACGCCATGGATTCCGGTAGCCCGACATGATCAAACGCCTGCTTCTTGTTCTCGCCAGCGCTTCTGTGTTGCTGCTCAACACGGCCCGCGCCGAAAACAGTCCCGACACCGATCTGGTGCTCCTTACCGAAAACTTCCCGCCGTACAACATGGCGAAAGACGGCAAGAACTTCGCCAAAGGCGAGAACATCAATGGCATTGCCGCCGACATCGTGCGTGAGATGTTCAAGCGTGCCGACCTGACCTACAGCCTGACGTTGCGCTTCCCTTGGGAGCGGGTTTACAAGCTGGCGTTGGAGAATCCCGGTTACGGTGCCTTCGTGATGGCGCGGCTGCCGGATCGCGAAAAACTGTTCAAATGGGTCGGCCCCATCGGTCCGGACGACTGGATCATGTTGGCCAGGGCCGACAGCAAGATCATCCTCGACACCCTCAATGACGCCCGCAAATACAAGATCGGCGCCTACAAGGGCGACGCGATTGCCGAGACGCTGACCAAGCAAGGCTTGAAGCCGCTGGTGGTGCTGCGCGATCAGGACAACGCGAAAAAACTGGTCAACGGCCAGATCGACCTGTGGGCCACCGGTGACCCGGCCGGGCGCTACCTGGCAAGACAGGACGGCGTGACCGGGCTCAAGACCGTACTGCGCTTCAACAGCGCCGAGTTGTACCTGGCGCTGAACAAGAACGTGTCGGACGAGACGGTGAAGAAGCTGCAGGCAGCGCTGGATCAGATGCGCAAGGACGGCGTGGTGGACGAGATCATGGGCCGGTATCTCTGAGGCCTGAGCTTCCCTGATACACATGTGGGAGCGGATGTTGCCGGGTCAGCGGTACACGCCATCCTTGCCGTGAGCAGCCGTCGCGCGATTGCTGCGCACGCTGATCATCTGCTTGACGTCGATCCACTCAATCCCCTGGGACTTGAGCTTCGGTAATTCGCGCTCCAGCACCGCCAGTGTCTGCGGATACGGGTGGCCGATCATCACCGCCGAACCCTGCTTGCGCGCCAGGCTGATCGCGGTCTGCAACTGAGTGTAGATCGCCGCTTCGGTGCGCTCGTCATCGAGGAACACATCCCGCGAGACGCTCGCCAGATCGATCTTCTGCGCCTGTTGCGCAGCCACGGTCTGTGCACTGGTGCGGCTGTCGACGAAGAACTTGTGCCGGCGCTGCAACTCCCCCATCAGCCAGGCCATCGCCACCGGTTGCGCGGTCATGCGGCTGCCCATGTGGTTATTGATGCCGGCGGTGTAGGGGACCCTTTTGAACGCGGCGTCGAGGCGCTTTTCCAGCTCTTCGAGCGGCAGCTCGGGGTGCCAGGCATACGGGCCGGTGGCCGGGTCCATGGGCATGTGCAGGATCACGATCTTGCCGGCGCGATGGGCTTCGCGGGCAAATTCAGCGGCATGTGGGGTGTCGGGCATGATCGCTGTGGTCACCGGGCCGGGCAGGGCCAGTACGCGGCGATCCCGGGGCAGGTTTTGCCCCAGGTCGTCGATGATCAGCGTCAGGTAGGCTTTTTGCGCAGTGGTTGTGGCGGGCTCTGCATGAGCAGCACCCGCCAGACAGCACAGCAGGACCATGAGCAAACGCAGCGACATCCTCAGCGGCCGGAGGTGATGCTCAGCCCTTTGAGCAGGCTCAGGGCCTGGGCCAACTGGTAATCGTCATCCTGCGGCATGGCCTTCGGCTTGGCGCCGGAACCGGTCGGTTTGTCCGCGCCACCGTTGCCGTTGCCCAGGTGACCTTGCAGGTCGGCTTCCTTGAAGTAGTCGCCGTCCGCCTCGTTGGTGATCTTCGCCTTGCGCACTTCGATGTCCGGGACGATGCCCTGAGCCTGGATCGAGCGGCCGTTCGGCGTGAAGTACAGCGCCGTGGTGATCTTCAGTGCGCGGTCGTTGTTCAGCGGCAGCACGGTCTGCACCGAGCCTTTGCCGAAACTGGTGGTGCCCATGACCACGGCGCGTTTCTGATCCTGCAGGGCGCCGGCGACGATTTCCGAGGCCGAGGCGCTGCCACCGTTGATCAGCACGACCATCGGCACCGCTTCGCTTTCGTCCTTGCCGGTGGCGGAGAAGCGCAGCTCGGAGTTGGCGATCCGGCCTTTGGTGTAGACGATCAGACCCTTCTTGATGAAGTGGTCGACCACTTCCACGGCGGCTTGCAACACGCCGCCCGGGTTGTTGCGCAGGTCGAGGATGATGCCGTTGAGCTTCTTGCCGTTGTCCTTGCGCAGCTTGGCCAGGGCCTTGGAGACTTCTTCGCCGGTCTTGACCTGGAACTGGGTGATGCGGATGTAGCCATAGCCCGATTCCAGCAGCTGCGCCTTGACGCTCTTCACTTGAATCACGGCGCGGGCCAGAGTCACGTCGAACGGCGTGCCGCCGTCACGGACCAGGGTCAGGGTGATTTTCTGGCCGATCTTGCCGCGCATCTTGTCCACGGCTTCGGTCATGGTCTGGCCGCGAGTCGGCTGACCGTTGATCTTGACGATGAAGTCACCGGCCTGAATGCCGGCCTTCGACGCCGGAGTGTCGTCGATTGGCGACACGACCTTGATGAAGCCGTCTTCGGACCCGACTTCGATGCCCAGACCGCCGAATTCGCCGCTGGTGCTTTCCTGCAGCTCGGTGAAGTCTTCAGGGCCAAGATAAGCGGAGTGCGGATCGAGGTTGCTGAGCATGCCCTTGATCGCGTTTTCCAGCAGGGTCTTGTCGTCCACCGGCTCGACATAGGCGGCCTTGATCCGATCCATCACCTCGGCAAAGGTGCGCAACTCTTCCAGCGGCAACGGAGCCTTGGCGGTCGCGGCAGTGCCTGCCGGAGCGACGGCCGGGGCCGGTTGAGCAGCGAACGCCAGAGGCGCGCCGATCACCAGGGCGATCGTCAGGGCCAGCGAGGTAAGGCGGGACAAATGCAGCATGTCGAACGAACTCCTGAATTAGGCGACGCGCTTATCCTTGCGCGTGACACCATTGCGCCGGATCACTCGGGTGACCCTGCTGACGAATTGCGAAATACAGCGCGGGTGTGTCCTGACCGCCACTGTTACCCACAGTGGAAATCGACTCACCGGCTTTTACCACGTCACCGGCCGACTTGAGCAGCGTCTGGTTGTGACCGTAAAGACTCAGATAACCATTGCCGTGGTCGAGGATCACCAGCAGCCCGGCACCGCGCAACCAGTCGGCGAACACCACGCGCCCGCCGTGCACGGCATGCACCTGGCTGCCGGCGGCGGCGCTGATCATCACGCCATCCCACTTGGTGCGGGCATCGTCGCCACGGCTTTCGCCGAAGCGTGCCAGCAATCGACCATCAACCGGCCACGGAAGTTTTCCCCGGGTTGCAGCAAAAGGGCCACCGAAGGTCTCGCCGCTGCTGGAAACCAGCGCGCCTGGCGTTGATCTGACCGGTTTTCGTGGGGCGTCGCTGGTATCAGCCTGCGCCTCACGCAAACGCTTTTTTTCCGCTTCCTGCTGGGCGATCAGCGCTTTCTGCCGCGCTTCTTCTGCCTCACGGGCCTGGCGGGCCAGGGTTTCTTCAATGGTTTTAAGGACTTTAGACAGGTCTGCCTGATCCTGCTCGCGGGCGGCCAGTTTCTGGTCGCGGGCTTTCACGTCATCGTTGAGCTTGGCGAGGACTTGCTGGCGTTCCTTGCGGACTTTTTCCAGCTCGTCGCGCTGGCTGTCGAGGCTGCTTTTCTGCACCAGCAATTGCGCCTGCTGCATGGCGATGTCATTTTCGACATTGGCCAGTTGGCGCAGGGTTTCGTTGAAGTTCTTCAGCTGCTCCAGGCGGGCCTGGCTCAGGTAATCGTAATAGGTCAGGGTGCGGGCGAATTTCTCGGGATTCTGCTGGTTGAGCAGCAGCTTGAGGTATTCCTGACGGCCGTTCTGATAGGCCGCACGGGCCTGGATGGCGATCAATCGCTGTTGTTCAGTGCGCGCGCTCTGGAGTTTTTTTTTCTCCGCATCGAGTCGCTGCAGCTCGGATTCGCTTTTCTTCAGCTCTTTTTGCAGGGCATCGACCTGCTTCTCGAGCTTGCCCATCTCGGTTTCAGTGCCCTTGAGCTCTTTCTGCACGCCGGATTTTTCTTCCTGCAGCTTGCCCAGCAGCTTTTTCAGCTCGGCAATGTCCTGACGCGTGGCATCCAACTGCTGTTGGGTTTGCGCGCGCTCGTCAGCGAAGGCCGGTTGGAGCAGGCAGGTCAGAGCGAGGGCGATCAGGACGCGGAGCATAGAGGCGGGCGGCACCAGGGTAATGGACGGCCTAGTATGCCCGCCCGAGGCTGCAAAAAAAACGCCCAATTGGGCTTGTGTGATAACTGGAGCTATAGACGGGGTGAAATCCTTTTTAAAAACCCCAAAAACCACTGTGGGAGCGGGCTTGCCCGCGATGGCGTCTTAACATTCAACATAGCTGTTGGCTGTCAGATTGCTATCGCTGGCAAGCCAGCTCCCACAGGGTTTTGCGGTGTTTTATGGATTCGGGTCAGACCAGAATCGAAGTCCCCGTCATCTCCGCCGGTTTTTCCAGGCCCAGCAGCATCAGCATGGTCGGCGCCACGTCCGCCAGTACGCCGCCTTCGCGGACCTTGAGGTCACGCTTGCCGACGTAAATGAACGGCACCGGTTCGGTGGTGTGCGCGGTGTGCGCCTGGCCGGTGGAGGCGTCGGACATCTGCTCGACGTTGCCGTGGTCGGCGGTGATCAGCGCTTCGCCGCCGACCTCCTCCAGTGCCTCGACGATGCGCCCGACGCAGGTGTCCAGGCATTCCACGGCTTTTACCGCAGCATCGAACACGCCGCTATGGCCGACCATGTCGCCGTTGGCGTAGTTGACCACGATCACGTCGTAACGCTGGTGTTCGATGGCATCGACGATGCGGTCGGTGACTTCCGGTGCGCTCATTTCCGGTTGCAGGTCGTAGGTGGCGACTTTCGGCGACGGGATCAGGATGCGCTCTTCGCCCGGGAACGGTTCTTCACGGCCGCCGGAGAAGAAGAAGGTCACGTGCGCGTATTTCTCGGTTTCGGCGATGCGCAGCTGGGTTTTGCCGTTCTTCGCCAGGTAGTCACCGAGCACGTTTTCCAGGCTGCCGGCGGCGAAGGCCGATGGCGCAGGGATGCTGGCGGCGTATTGGGTCAGCATGACGAAGCCGGCCAGTTTTGGCTGGCGCGCGCGCTCGAACTCCTTGAAATCGTCTTCGACGAACACGCGGGTCAGCTCACGGGCACGGTCGGCGCGGAAGTTCATGAACACCACGGCGTCGCCGTCTTCGACCTTGACCGGCTCGCCGATGGTGGTGGCCTTGACGAATTCGTCGCTCTCGCCACGGGCGTAGGCGGCGTCGAGGCCTTCCTGGGCGGTGGCTGCGTTGAATTCGGCGTTGCCGTCGACGATCAGGTTGTAGGCCTGGGATACGCGGTCCCAGCGGTTGTCACGGTCCATCGCGAAGTAGCGACCGACGATGCTGGCGATGCGGCCCTTGCCGAGCGCCTGGAAGGTCGCGTCGAGCAGTTCGATCGACGAAGTGGCGCTTTTCGGCGGCGTGTCGCGACCGTCGAGGAAGGCGTGCAGGTAGATTTTCTCGGCGCCGCGCTTGAAGGCCAGTTCGGCCATGGCCACCAGGTGATCCTGGTGGCTGTGCACGCCGCCATCGGACAGCAGGCCCATGAAATGCACGGCCTTGCCGGCTGCCACGGCTTTATCCACAGCGGCACAGATGGTCGGGTTTTCAAAGAACTCACCGTCGCGGATCGCTTTGGTCACGCGGGTGAAGTCCTGATACACCACGCGCCCGGCGCCGAGGTTCATGTGGCCGACTTCGGAGTTGCCCATCTGGCCGTCCGGCAGGCCGACGTCCATGCCGCTGCCCGAGATCAAGCCGTTCGGCACGCTGGCCCACAGGCGATCGAGTACCGGCTTCTTCGCCGCATACACGGCATTGGATTCGTGGCTGTCACTGTGACCGAAGCCGTCGAGAATCATCAGGACCAAAGGTTTAGGCGTGGTAGTCATGGAATCCACTCGTGGCTAATAAAGAAGAGGGCGATGGAAAAGGGAGTGGCAGTTTAAAGCCAAGTTCAATCCACGTCACCGCCGGACGGGGTTTGGCCCTCCATAGCGGCTGTGTATACTGGCCGACATTTTAACGCCCTGGAACCTCCTTCGATGGTTGCTCACCTGATTGAATTTGCCACTAACCACTACATTCTTGTCGGTATCTTCGTCGTACTGCTGGCCCTGCTGCTGGCGCACACGATGCAGGGCGGCGGTAAAAGCCTGAGCACCGGCGAACTGACCGCACTGGTTAACAAGGACGCGGGCGTCGTGGTGGATATCCGTCCAGCGAAGGATTTCGCTGCTGGCCACATCGTTGGCGCGGTGAACATTCCCCAGGACAAACTGGCTGCGCGCATCGGCGAGCTGGAAAAACACAAGGCCAAGACCATCATTCTGGTCGACGCCCTGGGCCAGACCGCTGGCACCCACGCCCGCGAACTGATGAAATCCGGCTTCACCGCCGCCAAGCTGTCCGGCGGGATTTCCAGCTGGAAAGGCGACAACCTGCCGCTGGTGAAGTGATATGAGCGAAGTCATCGTCTACTCCAGCGATTACTGCCCTTATTGCGTGCGAGCCAAGCAATTGCTCGTGAACAAAGGTGTGGCCTTCGAAGAGATCAAGGTCGATGGCAAGCCGCAGATTCGTGCTGCCATGAGCCAGAAGGCCGGACGCACCTCCGTGCCGCAGATCTGGATCGGCGACAGGCACATCGGCGGTTGTGATGATTTGTATGCCCTGGAGCGCGCCGGCAAGCTCGACGCGCTGCTCAAGGCCTGAACGGCTGCACCCACGTACAGCAATCCCTAAAAGACCCAAGATCAGAAAGGATCTGAGATGACTGACCAACAGAACACTGCAGCCAGCGAAGAAGAAACCGCACCGCAATTCTCCTTGCAGCGCATCTACGTACGCGATCTGTCCTTCGAAGCCCCGAAAAGCCCGGCGATCTTTCGCCAGCAGTGGGACCCGACCGTCGGTCTGGATCTGAACACCCGTCAGAAAGAGCTGGAAGGCGATTTCTACGAAGTTGTGCTGACCCTGTCCGTGACCGTGAAAAACGGTGACGAAGTAGCCTTCATCGCTGAAGTGCAACAGGCCGGTATCTTCCTGATCAAGAACCTGGATGCGGCTTCGATGAGCCACACCCTGGGTGCGTTCTGCCCGAACATCCTGTTCCCGTACGCTCGCGAAACCCTGGACAGCCTGGTGACCCGTGGTTCGTTCCCGGCCCTGATGCTGGCACCGGTGAACTTCGACGCCCTGTACGCGCAAGAGCTGCAGCGCATGCAGGAAGCCGGCGAGACCCCGACCGTTCAATAAGCGGTTCAGCTGTACCCCTGTGGGAGCGAGCCTGCTCGCGAAAGCGATTTGTCAGTGACATCAATGTTGCTGACAGACCGTAATCGCAAGCAGGCTCGCTCCCACAGTTGTTTTGGGTGTTTATTTGAAGCCGTTCTGCCGCCACGCTTCGTACACGGCCACCGCCACGGTGTTGGACAGGTTCAGGCTGCGGCAACCTTCGCGCATCGGCAGGCGCAGACGCTGTTCCGCCGGCAGGGCGTCCAGCACCTCTGGCGGCAGGCCACGGCTTTCCGGGCCGAAGATGAACGCGTCGCCCGGGACGAACGCGGCATCGTGAAACGGTCGCGAACCCTTGGTGGTAAAGGCGAACAACCGTGGGTTGCCCAGGCTTTCAAGGCAACTGGCGAGGTCGGCGTGGCGCTGCAATGTGGCATATTCGTGGTAGTCGAGACCGGCCCGGCGCAAGCGCTTGTCGTCCATCTCGAAACCCAGCGGTTCGATCAAATGCAGGTGGCAGCCGCTGTTGGCGCACAGCCTGATAACGTTGCCGGTATTCGGCGGAATTTCTGGTTGAAAAAGGATGACGTGAAACATGCACGGCTCCGAAGGTAAAGATGACGCGCATTCTACGCCGCAAGCGGACCCGCGTTCGAAACTATTCCCGCGGGTGATCGGTTCGCTGGCGATTGTCGGTCTGATGATCGGTTTGATGATCGGCCGCCTGACCACACCGGACCCGAGCGTGCTGCAGCAGGTTGAAGTGACGGATGACGGCCTGGTGGTCTGGTTCAACAACGAACCGAAGCTGCACGGCGAAATCATTGATGGCACCGTGGCCCTGTTGTTTCAGGCCGAAGGTCGCGCGCAGAAAGGCCAGCTCAAGCTCAACGGCAAGGACGTCAACTGGCGAACACGGATGAGTGATGGCGGGTTGTTGCTGACGGTGCTGGCAGCGCGGCCGCTGCAGGGGGACTGGGCCGGCAGCCAGGTCGATGACCGCTGGCGGCTGGAGATCCATCTCCGGGAGCAATAAAAGCGGGAATCCCCGGCCTGCCTGTACCAAGGTTCCCAAAACGGGCGGCTCACCGCCGAGGCGGTTGAGCCGGAGTAAAGAAGGAACCCCTGACCTGCCTGTATCAGAGGCCCCAAAACGGGGTGGACTTCGCTTGCAGCGTCGGTCCGGTGTAAAGAGGGAACCCCCGGCCTGCCTGTACCAAGGATCCCAAAAGGGTGGGTTCGCCGCGATGCGGTTTGAACCCGGTGTAAAGAGGGGAATCCCCGGCCTGCCTGTACCAAGGTCCCCGAAACGGGTGGTGAATCGAATCACCTGTAAGAGGTATTGCAGGGCGCGTGCCAGGTTTTAATTGGTTGAAACAAAAAAGTTGATCAGAAACGCGAAAGCCCCGTAAAACGGGGCTTTCGCCTGTTTGAAGTGTCGAAGTTTTTTTGCGCTAGAGCTGAGTTCCGCTTGGCGCGTGGTGCGCGATTGCAGGTCAATGTGCATTGCGCTGGTGCACACGCAAAAAAGATCGCAGCCTTCGGCAGCTCCTACAGGGATATGCGTTCTGTATAGGAGCCGAGTGCCGAGTTAGCCCTCATCCCCCTCATCGTCATCCCCACCATCCACTTTCATCCCCAATTCCTTGATCTTGCGCGTCAGGGTGTTGCGACCCCAGCCGAGCAATACCGCGGCATCGCGACGCCGGCCGGCTGTGTGCTTCAGCGCAGTCTCGATCATGATCCGTTCAAACGCCGGCACCGCGCTGTCGAGCAGGCTCGACTGGCCACGGGCCAAGGCCTGATCGGCCCACTGGCGCAGCGCCTGCTCCCAGTTGGTTACCGGCGCCGAATCCTGCGGCAGGCTCAACAACTCTGGCGGCAGGTCGCTGATGTGCACTTCGCGGCCGGACGCCATCACGGTGATCCAGCGGCAGGTGTTCTCCAACTGCCGCACGTTGCCCGGCCATGGCAGGTTCTTCAGGTACTCCTCGGTCTCGCTTTTCAGCAGCTTCGGCTCCACCGCCAGTTCTTGTGCAGCGCGGCTGAGGAAGTGCTTGGCCAGGGTCGGGATGTCTTCGCGACGATCCGACAGGCGCGGGATGTGGATGCGGATCACGTTGAGGCGGTGGAACAAGTCCTCACGGAATTTCCCGGCGTGCACCAGGGTTTCCAGATTCTGGTGGGTGGCGGCGATGATCCGCACGTCAACCTTGACCGGCACGTGCCCGCCAACGCGGTAGAACTCGCCGTCGGCCAGCACCCGCAGCAGCCGGGTTTGTGTATCTGCCGGCATGTCGCCGATTTCATCGAGGAACAGCGTGCCGCCGTCCGCCTGTTCGAAGCGCCCACGACGCAGGTTGGCTGCGCCGGTGAACGCGCCTTTCTCGTGGCCGAACAGCTCGGATTCCATCAGGTCTTTCGGGATCGCCGCCATGTTCAGCGCAATGAACGGCGAGGCCGCGCGCGGGCTGTGGCGGTGCAGGGCGTGGGCCACCAACTCTTTACCGGTACCGGATTCGCCGTTGATCAGCACGGTGATGTTGGAGTGGCTCAGGCGGCCGATGGCACGAAACACTTCCTGCATCGCCGGCGCTTCGCCGATGATTTCCGGGGTGCGAGTCAGCGCCGGTACCACTTCCAGGCCTTGCTGTTCCTGCGCATGTTGATTGGCGCGTTTGACCAGCGATACCGCCTCGTCCACGTCAAACGGCTTGGGCAGGTACTCGAATGCACCGCCCTGATACGAGGCCACCGCGCTGTCCAGGTCGGAGTGAGCGGTCATGATGATGACCGGCAACCGTGGGTGCTGCTCGCGAATCCGCGCCAGCAGGTCGAGGCCACTCGCGCCCGGCATGCGGATGTCGGAAATGATCACATCAGGCTGCTGACGGGCCAGACGACTCATCACGCCATCGGCGCTGTCGAAGCTCTGCGTGGTCATGCCTTCCTGCTGCAAGGCTTTTTCCAGAACCCAACGGATTGAACGGTCGTCATCGACGATCCACACGGTTTCACTACGGCTCATGTCGATGTGGCTCCTTGTTCCAGTGGCAGAAAGATCGAGAACGTGGTGTGGCCTGGATGGCTGTCACACTCGATCAGGCCCTGGTGCTGGCTGATGATGTTCTGGGTAATGGCCAGGCCCAGCCCGGTACCGTCCGGGCGGCCGCTGACCATGGGAAAGAAGATGGTTTCCTGCAATTCCGCCGGGATCCCAGGGCCGTTGTCGATGATCTCGATTTTGGTCACCAGGCGATGGCGCACGTGGCCGATGGTGAACTGGCGCATGGTCCGAGTGCGCAGGCTGATGCGGCCCAGACGCAACTCGTTCTGGCTGCTGATCGCCTGCATCGCGTTGCGCACGATGTTCAGCACGGCTTGAATCATTTGTTCGCGGTCGATCAACACGTCGGGAATGCTCGGGTCGTAATCGCGCACCAAGGTGATGCAGCCCTGACTTTCCGCTTCGACCAGTTGGCAGACGCGCTCAAGCACTTCATGGACGTTGCACAGGGCCAGCGACGGCAACTTGTTCGAACCGAGCATGCGGTCGACCAGATTACGCAGGCGGTCGGCCTCTTCGATGATCACGTTGGTGTAGTCGCGCAGGCTGTCTTCCGGCAGTTCGCGGGCCAGCAATTGCGCGGCGCCACGGATACCGCCCAGCGGATTCTTGATCTCGTGAGCGAGGCCGCGCACCAGCATCTTGCTGGTTTCCTGCTTGGACAGCTGCGCCTCCTCCTTGGTGATCCGCAGCAGCCGGTCACGCGGGTGCACTTCCAGCAGGAGCATGGTCGCGCCGTTGCTGAGGATCGGCGTGACCGCGTAATCAACGGTCAGGGTCTGGCCGGTGAGGGCGGTGAGCATCGCTTCGCGCTTGGTGAACGGGTGCGCCTGTTCGACCGCCTGGCGCAGCGAGTTGAGCGCCTCGGTGGATTCGGTGAACAGCTCGCTGATGAACTGCCCATGGCTGCGCTGACCGCTGATGGCCAGCAGCATCTCGGCCGCCGGGTTCATGTACTCAAGGCGCAGTTCGGCGTCGAGCAGGATGGTGGCGGTGGTCAGGTTGTCGAGCAGCAAACGGTGGATTGCGTCGCTTATGGTCATCTGGACCCCTTTTGGAGCAAGGCGTGCGCGAGAACTAAGCGCTGATGCGAGGAAAATGCAAAAACCAAACCAAGGCTCCGAAAAGAAGCGCTCAACCCCTGAAACAGGCGTTTGACGCTCGTTTGCGTGGCGTCCCGTCGGGGCTGGCGGGTACTTTCGAACCAAAATGGGTTGGAATGTGGGTACGGTGCAGTCTAGTGCACCAATATAGTGCGCAAAGCTGAACGGCGTTAGAAGAAACGCAGGAAGGGATTTTTTTCTTCGGCGGGTTTGTCTTTCAGTGGACATTCCGGGCGTACGCCATAGTCTTCGCTGACGCAGGGTTTGACCTGGCGTTTCTGCGCCAGCGAAATGCGCAGCATGTGGAACGGCTGGTTGGCGGTGCGTTCGACGGTGCGGCCCTGCTCATCGAGGATTTCCACCGACAGGTTGTGGCTGCCCCGGTCGATGTTGCTCAGCGGGAACACCGGGCTCAGGCCCGGCTCGCCCGTGGCCTGGCCGTCCAGCAGCAGGCGATAGCGATGGCCGGGTTGCAGGCCCGGTTCACTGGTGACACTGACGATCACCTCGCCAGCACTGCTGCGCAGGGTCGCGTCCGGTTCAGGAATCAGAATGCGCAGCATGTCGTAATGGAACAGAGTGGGTTCCGGGGATTTTTGTGCGGCGCTGATCGGCGCCGCAGCCGTAGGGGTGGCCGACATGCGATTGCTGGTCGCGATGGGCACGCGCTTGGCGTTGCCGCGCGGCTGATCGGTGTAGACGCGATTGCCCTGCGCATCGACGTAGGTGAAGACTTCCGCCGAAACCGGCAGGGCGAGCAGGCACAGGATCAGCCAGACACCTCTCATGGCTTGTGTACACGCTGCACGGTAAACACCACGGACGGGCTCTGCTGAATGATCGCCTGACCATCGATCACCTGCACCGCCAGGCGATGCTCGCCACGGTCGACATTCACCAGCTGCAGGATCGGCACGTTGCTCGGCTGACCGTAAGGTTCATCGTCGAGGACCAGTCTTAATTGGTGCGGCGCCTGCAAACGCGGCTTGATCAGCACGTTGACGGTGAAGGTGCCGTTGTTGGCGCGCAGGGCTTCTTCGCTGGGCAGGCCAGTCAGCTCCAGTATCTCGTAGGCGTTGCGTGCAGGTGGACGATTGTCAGTGCTGGTGGGCGCCGGTGCGCTCGGTGCCTGCGGCTCGACGCGGTTCAGCGGCGGCAACTCGACAGGCTGCGCCTTGATGCCGTCCGGCGAGTGATCGCTGTAGACCGTATTGCCGTTGGCGTCGGTGTACTTGTAGATCTGCGCGGCGGCGGGCAGGGCTATCAGCAGCAGGATGTAGAGAAAGGTGCGACCCATGAAAGCGACCGGGAAAGAAAGCGATGGGGTGCAGCATAGGTCAGGGTGGGCGACAGACCCAAACCGTTAACAAATGGAATTGAAAAGCCAGGTCAAAAGATCGCAGCCTTCGGCAGCCCCTGCACCGATCCCGGTAGGAGCTGCCGAAGGCTGCGATCTTTTGATCTTCAATAAAAAAGGCCTCCCGAAGGAGGCCTCTTTTGTCACGCCGCGTAGCGCGGCGCTACCGGATCAGCAGCTGTAGTACAGCTCATATTCCAGTGGGTGCACGAAGGTGCGGACCTTGATTTCTTCTTCGGATTTCAGCGCGATGTAAGCGTCGATGAAGTCGTCGGAGAACACGCCGCCCTTGGTCAGGAACGCACGGCCCTTGTCCAGCTCTTCCAGGGCTTCTTTCAGGCTGCCGCAAACTTGTGGGATCTCTTTCGCCTCTTCAGGCGGCAGGTCGTACAGGTTTTTGTCAGCGGCATCGCCTGGGTGGATCTTGTTCTGGATACCGTCCAGGCCGGCCATCAGCAGAGCTGCGAAAGCCAGGTACGGGTTGGCAGCCGGATCCGGGAAACGTGCTTCGATACGACGGCCGCGTGGGCTGTTGACGTAAGGAATACGGATCGAGGCGGAACGGTTGCGAGCCGAGTAGGCCAGCATTACCGGAGCTTCGAAACCTGGCACCAGACGCTTGTAGGAGTTGGTGGCCGGGTTGGTGAAGCCGTTCAGGGCCTTACCGTGCTTGATGATACCGCCGATGAAGTACAGGGCGGTTTCGGACAGGCCGGCATAGCCTTCGCCAGCGAAGGTGTTCTTGCCGTCTTTGGCGATGGACATGTGGACGTGCATGCCCGAGCCGTTGTCGCCGTACAGTGGCTTCGGCATGAAGGTCGCGGTGCGGCCGTAAGCGTCAGCAACGTTGTGTACAACGTATTTCAGAGTCTGAACTTCGTCAGCTTTCTTCACCAGGGTGTTGAACTTGACACCAATTTCGTTCTGACCGGCAGTCGCCACTTCGTGGTGGTGAACTTCAACGGTCTGGCCCATCTCTTCCAGTGCGTTGCACATGGCAGTACGGATTTCGTGGTCGTGGTCGAACGGCGGAACCGGGAAGTAGCCGCCTTTGATACCAGGACGGTGGCCTTTGTTGCCGCCTTCGATGTCCTGGTCGGACATCCACGAACCTTGTTCGGAGTAGATCTTGAACATCGAGCCGGAGATGTCCGACTTGAACTTCACTTCGTCGAAGATGAAGAATTCTGGTTCCGGACCGGCGAAGACGGTGTCACCGATACCGGTGGTCTTCAGGTATTCCTCGGCGCGGTGAGCGATGGCGCGCGGGTCGCGATCGTAACCTTGCATGGTCGACGGTTCGATGATGTCGCAGACCAGGATCAGGGTCGCGTCTTCGGTGAACGGGTCGAGCACGGCAGTGTCGTCGTCCGGCAGCAGGATCATGTCGGAGGCTTCGATGCCTTTCCAGCCAGCGATGGAGGAACCGTCGAACATCTTGCCAACTTCGAAGAAGTCGTCTTCCAGCGCATCGCGAGCCGGCATGGTCACGTGGTGCTGAGTGCCTTTGGTGTCCGTGAAGCGCAGATCAATCCACTTGACGTCATGATCTTTGATGAGTTGAACCGACTTCGACATAGTGTCCTCCGGGTGGCTTAGGGCTTGGTAGTGGATGCCCTTAATATGGGTGATGCCGGCGCAGATACTCTGCCAAGGCAACCTGCCTCACAAGGGAGCAAATTGCATGCCAGTGCCCCACCATGGGTTTTTTGCCCCAAATTCACGCTTGCAGCGGTGCAAAGCGCAATAAAGGGGAAAATCTCGCCCCTTAATGTAGCGTGTAAATCTGAAAGTGACCCGTTTTGGTGCATGTGAAACCTTCTGCATATTAACTGGTTAAACCTTGAGCAATTTCCGCTATAATCCGCGCCCCCCTTTTTCGGCTGGCCCTGCGCGCGCTGTTTTCATGAAACTAATCGTAAAAGTCTTCCCCGAGATCACCATCAAAAGCCGCCCTGTCCGGATGCGTTTCATCCGCCAGCTGGCCAAGAATATCCGCGCCGTGCTCCGCGATCTGGACCCGGCCGTGGTGGTGAACGGTGTGTGGGACAATCTCGAGCTGGAAACCCGCGTTACCGACCTCAAAGCCTTGAAAGAGATGGGCGAACGCCTCACCTGTACGCCTGGCGTCGCGCACTTTTTGCAGATCGCCGAGTACCCGTTGGGCGACTTCGACGACATCACCGAGAAGTGCAAACAGCACTACGGCGATGTGCTGGCCGGGAAGATTTTTTCGGTGCGCTGCAAACGTGCAGGCAAGCACCCGTTCAGCTCGATGGACGTCGAGAAATACGTCGGCAGCAAGCTGCGTCGCGAGTGCGGTGCGGCCGGAATCGACCTCAAGGCGCCGGAAATCGAAGTCCGAATCGAAGTTCGCGACCAACGGTTGTTTGTCATCCACAGCCAGCACAACGGCATCGGCGGCTATCCGCTCGGCGCCTTGGAGCAAACGCTGGTATTGATGTCTGGCGGCTTCGATTCGACGGTTGCCGCCTACCAGATCATGCGCCGCGGCCTGATGGCGCATTTCTGCTTCTTCAATCTGGGCGGTCGTGCCCACGAATTGGGCGTGATGGAAGTCGCGCATTTCATCTGGAAGAAGTACGGCAGCTCGCAACGCGTGCTATTTGTCAGTGTTCCGTTCGAAGAAGTGTTGGGCGAAATTCTCGGCAAAGTCGATAACAGTCATATGGGCGTCGTATTGAAGCGTATGATGTTGCGCGCGTCCTCCGCCATCGCCGACCGCCTGCACATCGATGCCCTGGTAACCGGCGAAGCGATCTCCCAGGTGTCGAGCCAGACCTTGCCGAACCTGTCGGTGATCGACTGCGTGACTGACAAGCTGGTCCTGCGTCCACTGATCGTCGCGCACAAGCAGGACATCATCGACACGGCCAACGAGATCGGCACCGCCGATTTCGCAAAGCACATGCCGGAATACTGCGGGGTCATCTCGGTCAATCCGAAGACCGCCGCCAAACGCCACCGCGTTGAGCACGAAGAGAAAGAATTCGACATGGCGGTCCTCGAGCGTGCGCTCGAAAACGCCAAACTGGTGCCGATCGATCGGGTGATCGACGAATTGGGCCAGGACTTGCAGATTGAAGAAGTCGGCGAAGCGCTGGCCGGTCAGATCGTCATCGACATCCGTCATCCGGATGCGGCCGAGGATGACCCGCTGGAACTCGCCGGCATAGAAGTACAGACGATGCCGTTCTACGCAGTGAACGCTCGTTTCAAGGAGCTGGATCCGACTCGCCAGTACCTGCTGTATTGCGACAAAGGCGTGATGAGTCGCCTGCATGCTCACCATTTGCTCAGTGAGGGGCATGCCAATGTGCGCGTTTATCGACCGAGCTAAGTGCCCGGGGCTGTTTGCCTGTGGCCTGCGTCACCGGCCCCCCGACACCGCCGTCAAGCTGTAACGGCCATGCCGGACACTACTGTTAATCGCTGCCAAGACTTGTCAGCAAACCGAATCCTCTGATCGAGATACACAAGTGATCGAAAATCTACGTAACATCGCCATCATTGCCCACGTTGACCATGGTAAGACCACCCTGGTAGACAAACTCCTGCGTCAATCCGGCACCCTGGAGCGCAACGAGCTCAACGACGAGCGCGTGATGGACTCCAACGACCAGGAAAAAGAGCGCGGTATTACCATTCTGGCGAAAAACACCGCCATCAACTGGAACGGCTACCACATCAACATCGTGGACACCCCGGGCCACGCCGACTTCGGCGGCGAAGTAGAACGCGTAATGTCGATGGTTGACTCCGTTCTGCTGCTGGTTGACGCTCAAGACGGCCCTATGCCGCAAACCCGTTTCGTGACCAAGAAGGCTTTCGAAGCCGGCCTGCGTCCAATCGTGGTGATCAACAAGGTTGACCGTCCAGGCGCGCGTCCGGACTGGGTTCTGGACCAGATCTTCGACCTGTTCGACAACCTCGGTGCGACCGAAGAACAACTGGACTTCCAGGTTGTTTACGCCTCGGCCCTGAACGGCATCGCCGGTCTGGATCACACCGCCATGGCTGAAGACATGACCCCGCTGTACCAAGCGGTAGTCGATCACGTTCCGCCTCCGGCCGTTGACCGTGACGGTCCGTTCCAGATGCAGATCTCCGCTCTTGACTACAACAGCTTCCTGGGTGTTATCGGTGTTGGCCGTATCGCTCGTGGTCGCGTCAAGCCGAACACCCCGGTTGTCGCTATCAGCGCCGACGGCAAGCGCCGCAACGGTCGTATCCTGAAGCTGATGGGTCACCACGGTCTGCACCGCGTTGACGTTGAAGAAGCAGCGGCCGGCGACATCGTCTGCATCAGCGGCTTCGACGAGCTGTTCATCTCCGACACTCTGTGCGATATCAACACCGTCGAGGCGATGAAGCCGCTGACCGTTGACGAGCCAACCGTTTCCATGACCTTCCAGGTAAACGACTCGCCATTCTGCGGTAAAGAAGGCAAGTTCGTGACCTCCCGTAACATCAAGGATCGTCTGGACAAAGAGCTGCTGTACAACGTTGCACTGCGCGTTGAAGAAGGCGACTCGGCTGACAAGTTCAAGGTTTCCGGCCGTGGTGAGCTGCACCTCTCGGTACTGATCGAAACCATGCGTCGCGAAGGCTTCGAGCTGGCCTTGGGCCGTCCTGAAGTGATCATCCGTGAAGTTGACGGCGTGAAGCAGGAACCGTTCGAAAACGTAACCATCGACATCCCTGAAGAATCGCAGGGCAAGGTCATGGAAGAGATGGGTCTGCGTAAGGGCGACCTGAGCAACATGGTGCCGGATGGCAAGGGCCGTGTTCGTCTGGAATACAACATCCCTGCTCGCGGTCTGATCGGTTTCCGTAACCAGTTCCTGACCCTGACCAACGGTGCTGGCATCCTGACCTCGATCTTCGACCGTTACGCTCCAGTGAAGTCGGGCCACATGTCCGGCCGTCAGAACGGCGTTCTGGTTTCGGTTGAAACCGGCAAGGCACTGACCTACTCGCTGGAAACCCTGCAGGCTCGTGGCAAGCTGTTCGTAGAACACGGCCAGGAGATCTACAACGGTCAAATCGTTGGTCAGAACAGCCGCGACAACGACCTGGGTGTGAACCCAACCAAAGGCAAGAAGCTCGACAACATGCGTGCTTCGGGTAAAGACGAAACCATCGCTCTGGTACCACCTGTTCGCTTCACTCTGGAACAGGCTCTGGAATACATCCAGGAAGACGAGCTGTGCGAAGTCACGCCTAAGTCCATCCGTCTTCGCAAGAAGATCCTGGACGAAAGCGAGCGTACCCGCGCTGCCAAGAAAGCCAAGGCATAAGATTTAGCCCAGGCTGAAAAAAAACGCCCCCGGTCGCGAGACCGGGGGCGTTTTTGTTTGTCTGCGATTCAAGGCAAAAAAAGATCGCAGCCTTCGGCAGCTCCTACAGGGATACGCATTCCCCTGTAGGAGCTGCCGAAGGCTGCGATCTTTTGATCTTCAGAACTTCTCGATCGACCGTGAATTCTGCACGCGCTCGACTTCTTTCGGCTTGTACGCGCAGTATCCCGGACGCGGGCCGATTTTCGGGTGGTTGCGGCAGGTGTCCGGGCGCTTGTCATAAATGGTGCACAGGCGGCTCTTACGATCCAGGTAGTAGCAATCGTTGTTGCTCATGCGCTGCAGGGTGAAGATCCCCGACTTCTGGTTGAAGCGCTCGACCAGCCCTTCCTTTTGCAGGCGCTTGGCGATGTTCTTCGGCGGATCGCCCAGCTCGAACTCGTCGACCACACCGATGCGCACCAGGTCCTTGATCTTGACCTCGACCGGCAGGGTGCAGCAGCTGGAGACACAAGAGCCGCACATCGGGGCCGAATATTTGGCCCACGTATCGAGACGGTCGATCTCGGCGGCGGCAATCAGGTTGGGCTTCATCATCGGGAATTACCAGGCGTGTGCATCAGGGCGCGCGATCATACCGGGACTGGTGGATTTTTGAACAACCTTTCGCCAGATTTTTCCAAATGCCGTGGAATTGGCCGTCAGTACGGCACGGCCCCTGCATTCATTAGCCCACTCGCCAAGGTAATGCCGGGCTATCTCACCGTCTTCGGAAAAACTGCAGAACCTGCGCCTCTACCGTCGGTCAGACCGTCTAGGCTCAGACAATTCCACGCTCGCTCGAGGTCCTATCGATGACTCAAGAACCACTAGTTCGCGAAGCAGAGGTGGCCGCATTCCGCGATGCCGTCCTGACCAAGCTCACCTATGCAGTGGGCAAAGACCCGGATCACGCCTTCGACCATGACTGGTTCGAAGCCATTGCCCTGGCGGCGCGCGACCACATGGTCGAACACTGGATGGACCACACCCGGCAGATTTACCGCAAAGGCCAGAAGCGGGTGTATTACCTCTCGCTGGAGTTTCTCATTGGCCGCTTGCTCTACGACAGTCTGAGCAACCTGGGCCTGCTCGACGTCGCCCGGGAGGCGCTGACTGAACTCGGCGTCGATCTGGAGCGCATTCGCCTGCTGGAGCCGGATGCGGCGCTGGGCAACGGCGGCCTCGGGCGTCTGGCGGCGTGCTTCATGGAAAGCATGTCGACCCTCGGCATCGCCGGGCATGGCTACGGCATTCGCTACGAGCACGGCTTGTTCCGTCAGGCCATCGTCGATGGCTGGCAGCAGGAACAGACCGAGCACTGGCTGGATTTCGGTAACCCGTGGGAGTTCGAGCGGCCGGAAGTGGTGTACAGCATCGGCTTCGGCGGCAGCGTCGAAACGGTCACTGATGCCAGTGGCAAGACCAAACAGGTCTGGTCGCCCGCAGAAACCGTGCGCGCGATTGCCTACGACACGCCAGTGGTTGGCTGGCGCGGGGCGAGCGTCAACACCTTGCGCCTGTGGCGTGCCCGAGCCATGGAAGATCTGCACCTGGAGCGCTTCAACGCCGGTGACCACCTGGGTGCCGTCGCCGAAGTCGCCCGCGCCGAAAGTATTTCCCGCGTGCTTTACCCGGCCGACAGCACCGAAGCCGGGCAGGAGCTGCGCCTGCGTCAGGAATACTTCTTCGTCGCGGCTTCGCTGCAAGACTTGCTGCGTCGCCATCGCAACATGCACACCTCGGTGCTGACCCTGGGCGATCACGCGGCGATTCAGCTCAACGACACCCACCCCTCGATTGCCGTCGCCGAACTGATGCGGCAACTGGTCGACGTCTACGACGTGGCCTGGGACGCAGCGTGGCAGGTCACCGTCGACACCCTGTCGTACACCAACCACACGCTGCTGCCCGAAGCGCTGGAAACCTGGCCGGTCGGCCTGATGGAACGCATGTTGCCGCGGCACATGCAGATCATCTACCTGATCAACGCGCAGCACATCGATTCGCTGCGGGCCAAGGGCATTCACGATTTCGACGTGCTGCGCGCGGTGTCGCTGATCGAAGAAGACAACGGTCGCCGGGTGCGCATGGGCAACCTCGCCTTCCTCGGTTCGCATAGCGTCAACGGCGTGTCCGGACTCCACACGCAGTTGATGCGCAAGACCGTGTTCGCCGAACTGCACAAGCTCTACCCGGAGCGGATCAACAACAAAACCAACGGCATCACCTTCCGCCGCTGGTTGTTCCAGGCCAACTCCGAACTGACCTCGATGCTGGTCGATGCCCTCGGCCCGGAGGTGCTGGATAATCCTGAAGAACGCTTGCTCGATCTCGAACCGTTCGCCGAGAAAGCCGCGTTCCGCAAAGCCTTCGCCGAGCAGCGCCTGCACAGCAAAAAGGCCTTGGCCTATCTGATTCACGAGCGGTTGGGGATCGCGGTCAATCCGGCGGCGATGTTCGACGTGCAGGTCAAACGGATCCACGAATACAAGCGCCAGTTGCTCAACCTGATGCACACCGTGGCGCTGTATCAGGCGATCCGAGCCGAGCCTGAAGTGGACTGGGTGCCACGGGTGAAAATTTTCGCCGGTAAAGCGGCAGCGAGTTATCACCAGGCCAAGCTGATCATCAAACTGACCAACGACATCGCCCGGGTGGTGAATAACGACCCGACCGTGCGTGGCTTGCTGAAAGTGGTGTTTCTGCCCAACTACAACGTCAGTCTGGCCGAGAGCATTATTCCGGCGGCGGACTTGTCCGAGCAGATTTCCACTGCCGGTTTCGAAGCGTCGGGCACCAGTAACATGAAGTTCGGTCTCAATGGCGCACTGACCATCGGCACCCTTGACGGCGCCAACGTGGAAATGTGCGAACGCATTGGCGCCGAGCACATGTTCATCTTCGGCCTGAGTGCGCAGCAGGTCGAAGCGCGCAAGCAGAACCACGAGTTCAGCGCCGCGCCGGACATCGCCGCGTCTCATCGTTTGAGCGACGTGCTGCAAGCGATCCGCAGCGGTGTGTTCTCGCCGGATGACACGTCGCGCTACACCGGCCTGATCGATTCGCTGGTGGACTACGACCGCTTCCTGGTCTGCGCCGACTTCGACTCCTACTGGGAAGCGCAAAAACGCGTCGACGCGCACTGGCACGATTCCAACAACTGGTGGCGCTCGGCAGTGCTCAACACGGCGCGGATGGGCTGGTTCTCGTCCGACCGGACCATTCGCGAGTACGCCACCGATATCTGGAAGGCACTGGAGTAACTTTCCGCTCGGCTCGATATAATCGACGCGCCGGAAAAGATCGCAGCCTGCGGCAGCTCCTACTCAGGTGTTCACATGACCCTGTAGGCGCTGCCGCAGGCTGCGATCTTTTTGGATCAGGCTGCGCTAATCTTCCCGGATTGGCCTTTGCGCTTAGGGATATCGACCATGCAATGGATGTTCATGTTGATCGGGCTGGTGCTCGGCTGGTTGCTCGACGAGTCGTTCAGCGCCGCGTTGCTGGGTGCGCTGCTCGGGCTGGCGATCGGGCAATCGCTGCGTATTGCCCGGCTCGGCACGCAGACCGCCGAACAACAGCGTCAACTTGAACAGGCAAAGGTCGCCTTGCACGCCGTCGAGCAGCGCTTGTTTCTGCTTGAAGGTGTAGGGGGGCGTACCACACCGCCGAGTATTGAGCCGGTTGCGGACGCCGTCGTCGAGCCGGTCACCGTCGCCGAACAAGCATCCGCTCCCACGCCTGATCTGGTCTGGGAACTGCCCCCCGAACTCGAACCGATCTCTGCCGTCGCCAGCGAAACCAGCCAGCCGCTACCGGCCGATGTCTGGCGTCTGGACGCCGTCAGCGACGAGCCGGCAGCCCCCGCACCTCTCGCCGAACCCCGTGGCCCGAACCTCATCGAGCGCGGCATCAGCGCTGCGCGCAACTGGCTGTTCGGCGGCAACACCGTGCTGCGGGTCGGCGTGGTGCTGTTGTTCTTCGGCCTGGCCTTCCTGTTGCGCTACGCCACCGAAGGCATGGTGGTGCCGATCGAACTGCGTTACGCCGGTGTTGCGGCGGCGGCTTTGGCTCTGTTGGCGCTGGGCTGGTGGCTGCGTCGGCGCAACAGCAGTTATGCGCTGATTTTGCAGGGCACCGGGATTGCGGTCCTGTACCTGACGGTGTTTGCGGCGATGCGCCTGCACCCGTTGCTCGACCCGTCCGCCGCGCTGGGCCTGTTGGTGGCCGTGACGGTGTTCTCGGCGATTCTCGCCATTACTCAAGATGCGCTGGGCCTGGCTGCCGCTGCGGCATTGGGCGGCTTCGCCGCGCCGATCCTGACCTCGACCGGGGAGGGCAACCATGTTGCGCTGTTCAGCTATTTCGCACTGCTCAACGCCGGCATTCTCGCCATCGCCTGGTTCAAGGCCTGGCGTCTGCTCAACCTGATCGGTTTCGTCGGCACCTTCGGTATCGGTTTCGCCTGGGGGCTGCGTTTGTATGCGCCTGAGTTGCTGTGGAGCACCGAGCCGTTCCTGATCCTGTTCTTCCTGATGTACCTGGCCATCGGCCTGCTGTTCGCCCGGCGCAAGTTGCTTGATATGCCCGATGCGCCGGCGGACGGCGACCGCGAGGCGCTGTTGCACTGGTCGGCCCGCAAGGGCGACTACGTCGACGGCACGATGCTGTTCGGGCCGCCGATCGTGGGCTTCGGTCTGCAGTTTGCGCTGGTGCAGCACCTGGAGTTCGCGGCCGCGTTCAGTGCGCTGGCGCTGGGCGTGATCTACATGGGGCTGGCCCGGGTATTGATGGGCGGCCGTGCCTTGTTGTTGGGCGAAACCTGTCTGGCGTTGGGGGTGATTTTTGCCAGCCTGGCGATCCCGCTCGGCCTCGATGCGCGCTGGACCTCGGCGGCGTGGGCGGTGGAGGGCGCGGGGATTTTCTGGCTCGGCTTGCGTCAGCAGCGGCCGTTCGCCCGAGCGTTTGCCCTGCTGCTGCAACTGGGTTCGGCGCTGGCCTTCCTCAGTCAGTTGCGGGTCGGTGAAAGCAGCTTGCTCGACGGCGCACCGTTGGGCGCATTGATGCTCGGCATCGCGCTGCTGTTCAGTTTCTACCAGTTGCGCAAGGCCGCGCCGGAACAGGCTGCACCGTGGGAGCGCCAAGGCCTTCCGGTGCTGGCGGCCCTGGGTCTGAGCTTCCTGTACCTGCTGGCGCCGCTGTTGTTCTTTGTTCAAACCACGGCGATCAGTTGGGCGCTGGCCGGGCTGGCAACGTTGTTCGTTGGCCTGCGCCTGCAATCGCGCACGTTCCTGTTCACCGCGTTTGCCGTGCAGTTGCTCGGTGGTGCGTTGTTCCTGTTGCGCCTGCAAGGTGCGGGTGAGGGTTCGGCGGCGGTGTTCAGCGCTGGCTGGAGCGGTTTGCTCAGCGCATCCCTGATCGGTCTGGCATTGATCGCCGGCATGCTGCTGGCGGCGCGCGACGAGATGGTGCGCGGTGATGTGCGTCTGCTGCGTGGCTTGTCGGTGGTGCTGTTGGCGGGGTTGGTGCTGATCAATCTGGCGGTGCTGTTCGTGTTGCCATGGCAAACCGCGAGCGCGGTGTGGGCAGCCAGCGGATTGCTGATCATCTGGCTGAGCCTGTACCTCAAGCAGCGCGTGAGTTTTGTCTTTGGTCTGTTGTTGCAGTTGATCGGCGGCGCGGCGTTTTTGCTGGTCGGTCCCGAGTTACTCGGACCGCTGTCCAGCGAAGGTCTGCGACCGCTGGCCCATGGCGGCTTCTGGACGCCACTGGTGTTGGGGCTGGCGGCCATGATCGGGGCCTGGCGCCTGCAACTGGGCAATCACCCTTCGGCATTCGATGCGCTGAGTTTGCAGCGCCTGTCTGAGCTGCTGCTGGTGTGGGGCGCCGGCTGGTGGGTGCTGGCGTGGGTCAGCGAGGTGTCGCGTTTTGCGCCGTGGAATCTGGAGGCGACGCTGTTGCTGCTGGTCGCCGCACTGAGCGTGGCGTTGTGGACAGTGTTGTCGCTGCGTCTGAAATGGCCGGCGTTGGGCCTGCTCTGCACCTTGCTGATTCCGGCCGCGGGGCTGGTGTTGCTGGCGGCGTGGCATGCGCGTTATCACCCTGCGGCGAACTTCGGCTGGCTGGCGTGGGCGCTGGTGTTCGCCGTGCATTTCTTCAGCTTGCGGCGTCTGGCGCCGATGCTGCCGGCGCTGGCCCTGAGCACCGCGCATGTGCTCGGCTGCTGGCTGCTGATCGGCGTGCTGGCGCTGGAGTTGCGTTACGGCCTGCTGATGTTGTCCGAGCAATATAACGCCTGGCGCTGGCTGGGTTGGGCGATCCTGCCGAGCCTGTATCTGTTGCTGGCGGCGGCTCCGCGCAACTGGCCGTGGCCGGTGGCAGCGTTCCCCCGCGAATATCGTTTGTACGCCGCGGCGCCCCTTGCGGTGCTGATGCTGGCGTGGTTCTGGCTGGCCAACGGCGTCAGCGACGGCAACGCCGAACCGCTGCCGTACGTGCCGCTGCTCAACCCGCTGGAGTTGGGCCTGCTGTTCGCGCTGTTCGGGGTGTACGTGTGGTCGCGCCATGCGGTGACGCAGTTTGCCCTGCGCAAGGATTACGCCGAGTACGCCACGCAACTGGTCGCTGGAGTTTCGCTGTTTGCCTTCTGCACCGCGCTGGTGACCCGCGCCGCGCACCATTGGGCGGGAATCCCGTTCGAGCTGGATCTGCTGCTCGAATCGATGCTGGTGCAGGCCGGGTTGTCCATCGTCTGGACGCTGATGGCGCTGGGCCTGATGATCGGCGGGCATCTGCGTCACCGGCGCGAGGTGTGGCTGATCGGCGCGGCGCTGATTGCGCTGGTGGTGGCGAAACTGGTTTTTGTCGAATTGAGCAACCGTGGCGGACTGGCGCGGATCGTCTCGTTTATCGGCGTCGGCGTGTTGCTGCTGGTGGTGGGCTATTTTGCCCCGCTGCCGCCCAAGCGCATCGAAGCCGAACCGGCGGCGGACAAACCCGTGCCGGACATTGAAGGAGTTTCATCTTGAGTCGCATGCTGAATCTGGGGTGGTTGGCGTTGGGCGTGGTGATGGCTGCCGGCGCCCAGGAAAAACCGGCGGACTTCGCCACGCAGGTGCCGCTGGCGGTCAGTGGCAACGGCCCTTGGTATCGCCTCGAACTGCCGTTGAGCGCGCAACTGCAGGCACGCCAGACCGATCTCAGCGACCTGCGCGTATTCAACGCCGCCGGCGAACCGCAAGCCTACGCCCTGGCCCGGGAATCGGCGCAGACCCGCGATGACGGTCAGTTGCATGACGTGAAGTGGTTCCCGCTGTACAACGCCGCCGACGCCAACGAGCGTGCGCCCAACGTACGCGTGCAATCGACCACCACCGGCACGCTGGTGGAGGTGCAGCCGTCCACTCAACTGGAGGCCGGCGAAGAAGTGCTACGTGGCTGGCTGCTCGACGCCAGCGCGATCAAAGCGCCGTTGCAGCAGCTGATTCTCGACTGGACCAGCGAACGCGACGGCTTTCAGCGCTTCAGCATTGAGGCCAGCGACGACTTGCAGCACTGGCAGGCGTGGGGCGAAGGCCAGGTGGCGCGGCTGACCTTTTCCGATGAGCGCATCGAACAGCACGAAGTGACGTTACCCGGGCAATCCGCACGCTATGTGCGCTTGCTATGGGAATCGCCGAATTCGGCACCGACGCTGACTTCGGCGCAACTGAAAAGCAGCGACCCGCGCAACGTGCCGCTGCCGTTGGTCTGGTCGCCAGCGTTGGCGGGCAGCAGCGCCAAGGCGGGCGAGTACACCTGGCAGTTGCCGATGGGGCTGAACGTCGAGCGGGTGCAGGTGGAACTCAAGCAAGCGAACAGCCTGGCCCCGGTGACGCTGGCCGGCCGGCGCGAGAGCAGCCTGCCGTGGCAGACACTGAGCAACGGCTTGCTGTACCGCCTGACCCAGAATGGTCAGGACGTGGTGCAGAACGAATTGCAGCTGTATGGGCAGCCTGTGCAGCAACTGAAACTGACGGTGGACGAACGCGGCGGCGGACTTGGCGAGCAGGCACCGAGCCTGAAATACGCGGTGCGGGCGACCCAGGTGATTTTCCTTGCCCGTGGTGACGGGCCTTACAGTCTGGCGCTGGGCAATTCGACGGTGAAAACCGCGAACCTGCCACTGAGCACGCTGATTCCGGATTTCAAACCGGAGAAACTCGCGACGCTGGGCCAGGCGAAGGTGCAGGGTGAAGCGGTTGCGACGCAGACCTCGCCGGCAACCACCGCAGCGGTGGCCGAGACCAATTGGAAGAAAATCGGTTTGTGGGCGGTATTGCTGGTGAGTGTGGTGTTCCTCGGGGCGATGGCGGCGAGTCTGCTGCGCAAGCCACCGACCAATTCCTGAGCATGGCTGGCGCTGCGCGCCATTCGCGAGCAGGCTCGCTCCCACAGTAGATCTTCAATGGACGCAATTCAGCGGTCACCCCCGATTCCCTGTGGGAGCGAGCCTGCTCGCGAAAGCGGCGTGTCAGCCCATACATATTCCGAACTGATCAATTAACCCCCAGCCACACCCGTCCGATTTCCAACTACGCTAAACCCGCTACCTGAACTCTCCATCGACAATCACGTCTCATGCAGGCAAATACACCCCAACGCACGTTACCGGGCGTCTTCGCTCGCTACGTTTTCAGACTCCCTGTAAACTGCGCGGGTTTTTAGCCCCCCATTCCACCGGAGCCGTCCATGTCCCGCGTTACCCTGAGTCGCTATTTGATTGAGCAGACCCGCAGCAATAACACTCCTGCCGATCTGCGTTTCCTGATCGAAGTGGTGGCGCGTGCTTGCAAAGAGATCAGCCACGCCGTGTCCAAAGGCGCCCTGGGTGGTGTTCTGGGCAGCATGGGCACTGAAAACGTCCAAGGCGAAGTGCAGAAGAAGCTCGACGTGCTGTCGAACGAGATCCTGCTCGAAGCCAACGAATGGGGCGGTCACCTGGCCGGCATGGCGTCCGAAGAAATGGACAATGCCTACCAGATCCCGGGCAAATACCCGAAAGGCGCGTACCTGCTGGTGTTCGACCCACTGGACGGTTCGTCGAACATCGACATCAACGCCCCGGTCGGCACCATCTTCTCGGTACTGCGTTGCCCGAACGAATACCTGAGCCAGAACGAACCGCTGAACGAAAAAGCCTTCCTGCAGCCAGGCACCCAGCAAGTGGCCGCCGGATACGCGATCTACGGCCCACAGACCATGCTGGTGCTGACCCTGGGCGACGGCGTCAAAGGCTTCACCCTGGACCGCGAAATGGGCAGCTTCGTCCTGACTCACGAAGACATCACCATTCCTGAAACCACCCAGGAATTCGCGATCAACATGTCCAACCAGCGCCACTGGGAAGCCCCGGTACAACGCTACGTCAGCGAATTGCTGGCCGGCGAAGAAGGTCCGCTGAAGAAGAACTACAACATGCGCTGGGTTGCCGCGATGGTCGCCGACGTGCACCGCATCCTGACCCGTGGTGGTCTGTTCATGTACCCACGTGACAGCCGCGAGCCGTCGAAGCCGGGCAAACTGCGTCTGATGTACGAAGCCAACCCGATGTCGTTCCTGGTGGAACAGGCCGGCGGCGCGTCCACCGACGGCCACCAGCGCATCCTCGACATCAAGCCAGAAGGCCTGCACCAGCGTGTAGCGGTGTTCCTCGGCTCGAAAGAAGAAGTGGCGCGCGCCACGGCATACCACAAGGAATAAACCATGCACGCGCCCTGGCAGCCGTTGCTCGATTGGTGGTTCGGACACGCCGAATCACCGGACGAAATCTCGGCTGACAAGGGCAAGTTGTGGTTCGGCAAGCGTGACAGCCAAGACCTCGAAGCGCGTGAGCGTTTCGGGGTCTTTGTCGATCAGGCCCTCGCGGGCGGATTGACCGAGTGGACGCAATGTCCCGAAGGTTGGCTGGCGGTGGTGCTGCTGCTCGATCAACTGCCGCGAATGATCTTTCGCGACTCTCCCAAAGCATTCTCGGGTGATCTGCGTGCGCAGAAGCTTGTCGCGCAGGGCATTGCGGCGGACTTTGATCGGCAACTGAAGCCGATCCAGCGCGTATTCATCTACCTCGTCTTCGAACACTGCGAAAACCTCGCGGTGCAGAACGAAGCCGTTTCGCGCTTTATCGAACTGGTGGCTGAGCAGCCGCAGGCGCAGCGTGCTGTGTTTGCCGACAATCTGGACTATGCCGAGCGGCATCAGAAAGTGATTGCACGGTTTGGACGGTTTCCGCATCGCAATGCGGTGTTGGGACGGGAGTCTACGGCTGAGGAGTTGGTGTTTTTGTCTGGGCCGGGGTCACGGTTCTAAATCTTCATCACGACTCAATCCCTCTTCGCGAGCAGGCTCGCTCCCACAGTTGAAATGCATTCCAATGTGGGAGCGAGCCTGCTCGCGAAGGGGCCAGTGGCAGTGCTTTAAATGCGGAAGCTGCCGACCAACTGCTTGAGGCGCGCCGCCTGCTGCTCCAGATCCGAACACGCACGCAGGGTTGCCTGCAAGTTCTCCACACCTTCCTGGTTCAGCGTGTTGATCTCGTTGATGTCGACGTTGATCGACTCGACCACGGCGGTCTGCTCCTCGGTCGCGGTGGCCACCGACTGGTTCATCCCGTCGATCTCGCCAATGCGCTGGGTCACGCTGCCCAGGCGTTCGCCGGCCTGGTTGGCGATGCCGACGCTGCTTTCGCTCTCGCGCTGGCTCTCGGTCATGATGCTCACGGCCTGACGCGCGCCGACTTGCAGCTCTTCGATCATCTTCTGCACTTGCTGCGCCGAATCCTGAGTGCGGTGTGCGAGGTTGCGCACCTCGTCAGCAACCACGGCGAAACCACGACCGGCCTCACCGGCGCGGGCTGCTTCGATCGCTGCGTTGAGCGCCAGCAGGTTGGTCTGTTGCGAGATGCTGGTGATCACTTCCAGAATCTGCCCGATGTTCACCGTGTTGCTGTTCAGGGTTTCGATGTTGGCGCAGGAATCGCTGATCTTTGCCGACAGTTGCTGCATGGCGTGGATGGTTTTATCCACAACCTGCTGACCGTCGACCGCCAGGCTGCGCGCATCGCTGGAGTGCTGCGAGGCGAGGGCGGCGTTCTGCGCGATTTCCTGGGCGGCGGCGCCGAGCTGGTTGATCGCGGCGGCCACGCTGTTGGTGCGGCTGGCTTGCTGGTCGGAGTTGTACATCGACGAGTTCGACGCCGCGACCACGCGCAGGGCGACTTCGTTGACCTGACCGGTGGCCGAGGACACTTCGCGGATCGAGGTGTGAATACGCTCGACGAAGCGGTTGAACGACAGGCCCAGCGCACCGAATTCGTCGTGGCCGTGAATCACCAGACGCTTGGTCAGGTCGCCTTCACCTTCGGCGATGTCGTGCATCGCACGGCCCATGGTCAGCAGCGGCTGCATCAGTACGCGGATCAGCATGCCCAGCAGGGCGATGATGATCACCACGGCAATCACCATGGCGATCAGCGCCGAGGTGCGGAACTCGCTGAGCATCGAGAACGCGGTGTCCTTGTCCAGCACCAGCGCCACATACCAGTCGGCCGATGGCACGCCGTTGACGCGGGTGAACGAGATCAGTTGGGTCTTGCCGTCGAACTCGACTTCTTTCAGGCCCGGGCTGACTTTCGGTGCGCCGTTCGGGTAGGCCTCGGCGAGCGTCTTGAGCACCAGTTTGCTGTCCGGGTGGATCAGGATTTTGCCATCGGCGCTGACGATGAACGCATGGCCGTGGCCACCAAAGTTGAGCGAGTTGATGATCGCGCTGACGCTGGTCAGGTCGATGTCCGCACCGGCCACACCGATCATCTGGCCCTGACGCTGCACCGGGGTGGCGACGGTGATCACCAGTTTGCCCGACGAGGCGGCGATGTACGGCTCGGTGACGATGGTCTGCTGGGCGCTGGTGGCCGCCTTGTACCAGCCACGGGCGCGCGGATCGTAATCCGGCGCACGATTGCCGGCGGGTACGGAGAACATCACGCCGTCAGCGCCACCGAAGTAGCTGAGCTGGAAATTGCCGGTGTAGGCGGGCAGGTCGATGATGCGTTTCAGGCTGGCGGGGGCGCTGCCGTCGGCGGCGACTTGCTGCGACAGCGATTGCAGCAACTGGATGCGGCTTTCCAGCCAGGTCTGGATGTTGCTGGTGGTGAGGCTGCCCAGCTCCTGCATCGAAGCCTCGGTGCTGCTGCTCAGGGCTTCGCGTTGTCGATAGTCGTTGAAGAAAATGAAACAGGCGAACGCTACGGCCACCACGAGGGCGGCAGCCAACAAGATCTTGTGGCTGAATTTCATGTTTCTGGTCATCGAATGAACTACCGCGAAGGGGCTGGTCGAGAAAGGGCGGCAATTTGCCACACTCGGAGGCTTTGCGCTGCTCTTATTTCGACCGCGGCGCGCCAAAGATTAGGCGGTTTTGAGGAAATGCGACGAAATGCTCAATAGCCGCAAAAAGTCGCTGATTTGCCGGTAAATGCCAGACGAGCGGAGCAATAAATAGCCACCCGCGTGGGGAACCAGAAAGGGGTTTTCTCTTCTAAGCTTCTGGTTGGCGCCATGCCACCCCCCTTCCGCTCCAGGAGTTACTTCATGTCGCTGCGATCTATCGCCCTTCTGACTTTTTGCGTGCTGCTGGCCGCATGCAGCAAGGTCAATCAGGAAAACTATTCCAAGCTTTCGGCCGGCATGGCCAAGGCCGAAGTGGAGACGCTGCTCGGCAAACCCACTGACTGCTCGGGCGCGCTCGGCATGTCCAGTTGCACCTGGGGCGACCAGAAAAGCTTTATCAGCGTGCAGTACGCCGGTGACAAAGTGTTGATGTTTTCCGGCCAAGGCCTGAAGTAATCCGGGGCTACGCGCCCACGGGAGAAAAATAATGAAGCGGTTATTGTTTGTTCTTTTTGCCGGCCTGGTACTGGCCGGCTGCGCCACGCACGGTGAAGATCCGCTGGCGCCCAAGACAGTCCACAGCGTCAACCTCAAGCGTTACCAGGGCACCTGGTACGAACTGGCGCGACTGCCGATGTACTTCCAGCGCAATTGCGCGCAGTCCGAAGCCCATTACGCGCTCAGGCCTGACGGCAACGTCGATGTGCTCAATCGCTGCCTGACCGCCGACTGGCAGTGGGAAGAGGCCAAGGGCAAAGCTTATCCACAGGTGCCGGGCAAGACCGACAAACTGTGGGTCGAGTTCGATACCTGGTTCTCACGGCTGATTCCGGGTGTGGCGAAAGGCGAATACTGGGTGTTGTACGTCAGCGATGACTACAAGACCGCCATCGTCGGCGACCCGAGCCGCAAATACCTTTGGCTGCTGTCCCGCACGCCGGCCGTCAATGGTGTGGTGCGTGAGGAGCTGCTGAGCAAGGCGCGGCAGCAGGGTTATGACACCACGCGACTGATCTGGCGCGCGACCGATCGGCAGATGGCCAAAACTTCGAATTAAGAGCGAAAAGATCGCAGCCTTCGGCAGCCCCTACTGGAACCATCTCATTTCCATGTAGGCGCTGCCGCAGGCTGCGATCTTTTGCTTTTCTTAGCCTAAAATTTCGCGCAGAACCTGGGTGAACGCGCGAGCACTGTCTTCTTCGCCAGCATGCCGCCCCTCACGCACCACCCACTGGCCGTTGACCAGCACATCGCGCACCTGGCGATCGCCGCCGGCGAACAACCAGCGATTCAGGATCCCGTCACCTTGGGCCGTGGCCAGATACGGATCATTGCCATCCAGCACGATCCAGTCCGCACGCTTGCCAACCTCCAGTGCGCCAATCGGTTGCCCCAGCGCCTGGGCGCCGCCCTCCAGCGCGGTGTCATACAGGGTGCGCCCGACCATCGGCTGATCCGCGCCATACAAGCGGTTGCGGCGTTGATCGCGCAGGCGCTGGCCGTATTCCAGCCAACGCAGTTCTTCGACCACGCTGAGCGAGACATGGCTGTCCGAACCGATGCCCATGCGCCCGCCCTGGGCGAGGAAATCCACCGCCGGGAAGATTCCGTCGCCGAGGTTGGCTTCCGTGGTCAGGCACAGGCCGGCGATGGCGCGACTCTTGGCCATCAGCGTGACTTCTTCCGGGTTGGCGTGGGTCGCGTGGACCAGGCACCAGCGCTGATCGACTTCGGTGTTTTCGTAGAGCCATTGCAACGGACGACGACCGCTCCAGCTCAGGCAGTCATCGACTTCCTTCTGCTGTTCGGCGATGTGAATGTGCACCGGGCACTGCTTGTCGCTGGCCGCCAGCACTTCGCTGATCTGCTGCGGGGTGACCGCGCGTAACGAGTGGAAGCACAACCCCAGCGATTGCGCCTTTTGCTGCGCCAGCAGTGGCTGCAGGCGTGATTGCAGATTCAGATAGTTTTCGGTGCTGTTGATGAAGCGGCGCTGGCCGTCGTTCGGCGTCTGCCCGCCAAAACCTGCGTGGCTGTAGAGCACCGGCAGCAGGGTCAGGCCGATGCCACTTTCACTCGCCGCCTGGCTGATACGCAGCGCCAATTCAGCCGGATCAGCATATGGCTGGCCGTTATTGTCGTGATGCACGTAATGGAATTCGGCGACCGAGGTGTAACCGGCCTTGAGCATCTCGATGTACAGCTGGCGGGCGATGACGCCGAGTTGCTCCGGGCTGATTTTTCCGACCAGCCGATACATCAGGTCGCGCCAGGTCCAGAAACTGTCATTGGGATTACCGGCGACTTCGGCCAGGCCGGCCATCGCGCGCTGGAAAGCGTGAGAGTGCAGATTGGGCATGCCCGGCAACAGCGGACCGCTCAGCCGTTCGGCGCCATCTGCAGTGGAATCGGCCAGGATTTGGGTCAACACGCCTTCGGCGCTGACCTCAAGACGTACATTGTTGGCCCATCCGTTAGGCAGCAGCGCGCGTTCGGCAAAGAAGGCGGACATGGTTCAGCACCCCATCGTGTGTTATTTGTATATACATATACAGACGTTTGCCTGCCCGGTAAACTCCGGCAAGCTAGTCACTTTCATCAATGAACAGGGATCAACCGTGCCGACTCCGCCTCCAGTCTCCCCGTTGGCCGCGAACCTGGGCGACAGTCCGGCGCCCTTGTACGCCCGCGTCAAACAGATGATCACCCAGCAGATCGACAGCGGTAACTGGCCGCCGCACTACCGCGTGCCGTCGGAAAGCGAACTGGTCAACCAGCTCGGCTTCAGCCGCATGACAATCAACCGCGCGCTGCGCGAGATGACCGCCGACGGTATGCTGGTGCGCATGCAAGGTGTCGGCACGTTCGTCGCCGAACCGAAGAGCCAGTCTGCGCTGTTCGAAGTGCACAACATCGCCGACGAAATCGCCTCCCGTGGCCATCGCCACACCTGCCAGGTGATCACCCTCGAAGAAGAGGCCGCCGGTTCCGAGCGCGCACTGGCGCTGGACATGCGCGAAGGGCAGAAGGTCTTCCATTCGCTGATCGTGCATTACGAAAACGACATTCCGGTGCAAATCGAAGACCGTTTCGTCAACGCGCTGGTCGCTCCGGAATACCTCAAGCAGGACTTCACCCTGCAAACCCCTTACGCCTATCTCAACCAGGTGGCGCCGCTGACCGAGGGCGAGCACGTGGTCGAAGCGATCCTCGCCGAGCCGTCCGAGTGCAAGTTGTTGCAGATCGAAAAAGGCGAGCCGTGCCTGTTGATCCGCCGCCGCACGTGGTCGGGGCGTCAGCCGGTGACGGCGGCGCGCCTGATCCACCCGGGTTCCCGTCATCGTCTGGAAGGACGCTTTCATAAATGAGCAGTGAAGTGAAAGTTTTACGCGCCGAGGGTTACCCGCGCATGCCGTGGAAAAACGGCGGCGGCAGCACTGAAGAAATCACCCGCGACGCCGGCGCCGGCCTTGAGGGTTTCGGCTGGCGCCTGTCGATTGCCGACATTGCCGAGTCGGGCGGCTTTTCGACCTTTACCGGTTACCAGCGAGTCATCACGGTGTTGCAGGGCGATGGCATGACCCTGTGCGTCGACGGCGATGACACACGCCCGCTGTTACCGCTCGACCCGTTCGCTTTCAGTGGCGAAAGCCAGGTGTCGTGCACGCTGCTCGGCGGCGCCATTCGCGACTTCAACCTGATCTACGCACCACAGCGCTACAGCGCACGACTGCAGTGGCTGGACGGTGAGCAGCGGTTTTTCAGCTCGGCATCGACGGTGCTGGTGTTCAGTGTCAGTGAGCTGCTCGAAGTAACGGTCGGTGAAAAGACCGCGCAGCTTGGACGGCATGATTGCCTGCAACTGGACGGTAACACCGGGCTGGTTGAGGTCGCGGCCAATGGCGGTTGCTGCGTGATCGAACTGACCGCACGCTGATCTCCCTGCTCATATAAAACACTTGTGGTGAGGGGATAAATCCCCTCACCACAAGTGCATTCACAAGCTCTGTTTCCCTTCACGCACCAACTTGTTACCGAACGCCCCAGCGTGGCGCAAAACCTCGCTTTCGTAACAGCCGTCCATTCCCCCCGAACACCTCCGCGAAAATTTTCATCAACGCCGAAAGCCTTGTTTCAGGCGCTCTGTAGCCCTGTCCGCGATTTTTCCTGAACGCCCCTCCAGCAAGTTGGCCGCTTGATTGCATATGCTTGTATGTACAAGTAAAGACGTATGCGTATAAGTCCGCAGCGTCCACTGATTCGCTTGTCGCGCATTGAGGCGCGCAGGCTGCTTGCCCACTGCCAGGGTTGGTTTGAATTGATCGCTGAGGAGTTCTCTTTCGTGACTGACAACAAAATGACTAAGTTTCGCGACGTCGAAATCCGTGCATCGCGCGGCAACAAGCTGACCGCCAAGAGCTGGCTGACCGAAGCGCCGCTGCGCATGCTGATGAACAACCTCGACCCGGAAGTGGCCGAGAACCCGAAAGAGCTGGTGGTCTACGGTGGTATCGGTCGCGCTGCGCGCAACTGGGAGTGCTACGACAAGATCGTCGAGAGCCTGACCAACCTGAACGACGACGAGACCCTGCTGGTGCAATCCGGCAAGCCGGTCGGCGTGTTCAAGACCCACAGCAATGCCCCGCGCGTGCTGATCGCCAACTCCAACCTCGTACCGCACTGGGCGAGCTGGGAACACTTCAACGAACTCGACGCCAAAGGCCTGGCCATGTACGGCCAGATGACCGCCGGCAGCTGGATCTACATCGGCAGCCAGGGCATCGTCCAAGGCACCTACGAAACCTTCGTTGAAGCCGGTCGCCAGCATTACAACGACAACCTCAAGGGCAAGTGGGTGCTGACCGCAGGTCTCGGCGGCATGGGCGGCGCACAACCGTTGGCGGCAACGCTGGCCGGCGCTTGCTCGCTGAACATCGAATGCCAGCAGGTGAGCATCGATTTCCGCCTGAAAAGCCGCTACGTCGACGAGCAAGCCAAAGACCTCGACGACGCGCTGGCGCGCATCGCCAAATACACCGCCGAAGGCAAAGCGATCTCCATCGCGCTGCTGGGCAACGCCGCAGAAATTCTCCCGGAACTGGTCAAGCGCGGCGTACGCCCGGACATGGTCACCGACCAGACCAGCGCCCACGACCCGCTCAACGGTTACCTGCCAGCCGGCTGGACCTGGGACGAGTACCGCGCCCGCGCCAAGACCGAGCCGGCCGCTGTGATCAAAGCCGCCAAGCAATCGATGGCCGTACACGTGAAAGCGATGCTGGAATTCCAGAAGCAAGGCATTCCGACCTTCGACTACGGCAACAACATCCGTCAGATGGCGCAGGAAGAAGGCGTGGAAAACGCGTTCGACTTCCCGGGCTTCGTACCGGCCTATATCCGTCCGCTGTTCTGCCGTGGCATCGGCCCGTTCCGCTGGGCGGCGCTGTCGGGCGATCCGCAAGACATCTACAAAACCGACGCCAAGGTCAAAGAACTGATCCCGGACGACGCGCACCTGCACAACTGGCTGGACATGGCCCGTGAGCGCATCAGCTTCCAGGGTCTGCCGGCACGTATCTGCTGGGTCGGTCTGGGCCTGCGCGCCAAGCTCGGTCTGGCCTTCAACGAAATGGTGCGCAGCGGTGAGCTGTCGGCACCGATCGTGATCGGTCGCGACCACCTCGACTCCGGCTCGGTGGCCAGCCCGAACCGCGAAACCGAATCGATGCAGGACGGTTCCGACGCTGTGTCCGACTGGCCACTGCTCAACGCTCTGCTGAACACCGCGAGCGGCGCGACCTGGGTTTCCCTGCACCACGGCGGTGGCGTGGGTATGGGCTTCTCGCAGCACTCTGGCATGGTGATTGTCTGCGACGGTACCGATGAAGCGGCCGAGCGCATTGCCCGTGTGCTGCACAACGACCCGGCCACCGGGGTCATGCGTCACGCCGATGCCGGTTACCAGATCGCCATCGACTGCGCCAAGGAGCAGGGTCTGAACCTGCCGATGATTACCGGTAAATAAACGCACAACCCTGTAGGAGCTGCTGAAGGCTGCGATCTTGGCGTCATTACCCACGCCGAAGATCAAAAGATCGCAGCCTGCGGCAGCTCCTGCAGAGATCCGGCCAACACAACGAATAACAATCCACAGAGGTTGAATCATGGCTGTAACCCCCGATCGTGCAGGCAACAAACCGTTGATCGAAAGGCGTTCGATCGACTACATCCCGGAAGCGGAAAGACACGGTCGTCTGTTGAGCCAGTTCACCCTGTGGATGGGGGCGAACCTGCAAATCACCGCGATTGTCACCGGGGCCTTGGCCGTGGTGCTGGGCGGTGATGTGTTCTGGTCGTTGATCGGTCTGTTGATCGGTCAACTGCTGGGCGGCGGCGTGATGGCGCTGCACGCGGCGCAAGGGCCGAAGCTTGGCCTGCCGCAGATGATTTCCAGCCGCGTGCAGTTCGGCGTCTATGGCGCGGCGATCCCGATTGTTCTGGTGTGCCTGATGTACCTGGGCTTCACCGCTACCGGCACCGTGTTGTCCGGTCAGGCGCTGGGCCAGTTGTTCGGCGTCAGCGACACCGTTGGCATCCTGCTGTTCGCCAGCGTCATTGTGCTGGTCACGGTGCTCGGATATCGGGTGATCCACTGGATCGGCCGCGTCGCCAGCGTGATTGGCGTGATCGCCTTCGTGTACCTGTTCAGCCGTCTGCTGAGTCAGGTCGATGTCGGGGCACTGTTGCAGATCCGCCACTTCAGCTGGAGCAGCTTCCTGCTGGCGGTGTCGCTCGCGGCGTCCTGGCAGATCGCGTTCGGCCCGTATGTGGCGGACTATTCGCGCTACCTGCCGAGCAAGGTTTCCTCGGTGAAAACCTTCTTCGCCGCGGGTGCTGGTTCGGTGATCGGGGCGCAAGTGGCGATGGTTCTTGGCGTGTTCGCCGCCGCTTCGGCCAACGGCCAGTTTGCCGGTCACGAAGTGGCTTACATCGTCGGTCTGGGCGGCACCGGTGCCACCGCGGCGCTGCTGTACTTCAGCATCGCGTTCGGCAAGGTGACCATCTCGACGCTGAACTCCTACGGCAGCTTCATGTGCATCGCCACCATCATCAGTGGCTTCCGTGGGCACCTGACGGTCTCGCGCATGCAGCGTCTGGTATTCGTGCTGGTGATCGTCGGTGCGGCGACCCTGATCGCCTTGCTTGGCCAGCACTCGTTCCTCGGTGCATTCAAGTCGTTCATTCTGTTCCTGCTGGCGTTTTTCACGCCTTGGAGCGCGATCAACCTGGTCGACTATTACTGCATCACCCGTGAGCGCTATGACGTACCGGCGCTGGCGGATCCGAACGGTCGCTACGGGCGCTGGAACCTGCTCGGGATCAGCATCTACGTGTTCGGTGTGCTGGTGCAGCTGCCGTTCATCTCCACCAAGTTCTACACCGGCCCGCTGGTGGCCGCCCTTGGCGATGTGGACATCTCCTGGATCATCGGTCTGGTGTTGCCTGCCGCCCTGTATTACGTGTGCGCCAAAAAATGGCACGGCTCGGTGCCTGATCATCTGATTCTGCCGGTCGAGCAGAACAGCGTTGTACCACCTGAAAAAAGTGGGGCCGGTCGCGCTGCGGCGCAGGCCTGATTGGACGTGGACAGGGCTGGATGCCTCTTGACTGCCGTAAGCCAATTCATGATTAGGAGCGTCGCAACAATGAAATCGAACAAGACCCTGCTCACCACATTGCTGTCCATGGGCCTGTTGGCCAGTGCCGGCGCCACCCAGGCCGCCGGTTGGTGCGAATCCGGCAAACCGGTGAAATTCGCCGGCCTGAACTGGGAAAGCGGCATGCTGCTGACCGACGTGCTGCAAGTGGTGCTGGAGAAAGGTTACGACTGCAAGACCGACAGCCTGCCGGGCAACTCCATCACCATGGAGAACGCGCTGAGCAGTAACGATATTCAAGTGTTCGCCGAAGAATGGGTCGGCCGCAGCGAGGTCTGGAACAAGGCCGAGAAGGCCGGCAAGGTCGTCGGTGTCGGTGCGCCGATCGTCGGCGCCGTGGAAGGCTGGTACGTGCCGCGCTACGTGATCGAAGGTGACGCCAAGCGCAAGCTTGAGCCGAAGGCCCCGGACCTGAAAAACATTGCCGATCTGGGCAAATACGCCGCCATCTTCAAAGACGCCGAAGAGCCGTCCAAGGGCCGTTTCTACAACTGCCCGGCGGGCTGGACCTGTGAGCTGGACAACAGCGAAATGCTCAAAAGCTACGGTCTGGAAAGCACCTATACCAACTTCCGTCCGGGCACCGGCCCGGCGCTGGATGCGGCGGTGCTGTCGAGCTACAAGCGTGGCGAGCCGATCCTGTTCTACTACTGGTCGCCAACCCCGCTGATGGGCCAGATCGACGCGGTCAAACTCGACGAGAAACCGGGCGTCGACAAGACCGTGAGCATCAAGGTCGGCCTGTCGAAAACCTTCCACGAGCAAGCCCCGGAACTGGTGGCCGTGCTGGAAAAGGTCAACCTGCCGATCGACCTGCTGAACCAGAACCTGGGACGCATGGCGAAGGAACGTATCGAGTCGCCAAAACTGGCGAAAATCTTCCTCAAGGAACATCCTGAGGTCTGGCATGCGTGGGTCAGTGACGACGCAGCCAAGAAAATCGACGCGGCGCTGTAGGTCGATACCTCCCGGCTAACCGTGAGGCTGGCCGGGAGATATGCCGTAATCGCTTGATTGAGATTTCTGATTGAGAGCCGCTTATGTTTCCCGAAAGCTTTACCTTTTCCATCGCCGACTGGGTCAACGGTTGGGTCGATTCGCTGGTCACCAATTACGGTGATGTGTTCCGCCACATCTCGGACACCCTGCTGTGGGCCATCGTCAACCTCGAAGGCCTGCTGCGTGCGGCGCCGTGGTGGTTGATGCTGGCAATCGTCGGCGTCGTCGCCTGGCACGCCACGCGTAAAGTGGTGACCACCGCCGTCATCGTCGGTCTGCTGTTCCTGGTGGGCGCCGTCGGCCTGTGGGACAAACTCATGCAGACCCTGGCGCTGATGATGGTCGCGACGATCATTTCGGTGCTGATCGGCATTCCGCTGGGGATTCTCTCGGCGCGCAGCAATCGCCTGCGTTCGGTGCTGATGCCGCTGCTCGACATCATGCAGACCATGCCGAGTTTCGTGTACCTGATCCCGGTGCTGATGCTGTTCGGCCTGGGCAAGGTCCCGGCGATTTTCGCCACGGTGATCTACGCCGCACCGCCGCTGATCCGCCTGACCGATCTGGGCATTCGCCAGGTCGACGGCGAAGTGATGGAAGCGATCAACGCTTTTGGTGCCAACCGCTGGCAGCAATTGTTCGGCGTGCAACTGCCGCTGGCCCTGCCGAGCATCATGGCCGGGATCAACCAGACCACCATGATGGCCCTGTCGATGGTGGTGATCGCCTCGATGATCGGCGCCCGTGGTCTGGGTGAAGATGTGCTGGTGGGGATTCAGACCCTCAACGTCGGACGCGGCCTCGAAGCCGGTCTGGCGATCGTGATTCTCGCAGTGGTCATCGACCGCATTACTCAGGCGTACGGTCGGCCACGGCATGAGGTGAGCAAATGAGCAACGCAACCGTGAGCAAGATCGAAGTCAAAAACGTCTTCAAGATTTTCGGCAACCGCGCCAAGGATGCACTGGCGATGGTCGGCCAAGGCAAGACCAAGGATCAGGTGCTGAACGAGACCGGTTGCGTGGTCGGCGTTAACGACCTGTCGCTAAGCATCGGCACCGGCGAGATCTTCGTGATCATGGGCCTGTCCGGTTCGGGCAAATCGACGCTGGTGCGCCACTTCAATCGCCTGATCGATCCGACCAGCGGCGCGATCCTTGTCGATGGTGTGGACATCCTGCAATACGACATGGACGCCCTGCGCGAATTTCGCCGGCACAAGATCAGCATGGTGTTCCAGAGCTTCGGCCTGCTGCCGCACAAGACCGTGATCGAGAACGTCGCCTACGGCCTGAAAGTGCGTGGCGAGAGCAAGCAGATGTGCTCCGAACGCGCGTTGCACTGGATCAACACCGTGGGCCTCAAAGGCTACGAAAACAAATACCCGCATCAGCTCTCCGGTGGCATGCGTCAGCGCGTCGGCCTGGCCCGTGCACTGGCGGCGGACACCGACATCATCCTGATGGACGAAGCGTTCAGTGCGCTCGATCCGCTGATCCGCGCCGAGATGCAGGACCAGTTGCTGGAGCTGCAAAAGACCCTGCACAAAACCATCGTGTTCATCACCCACGACCTCGACGAGGCCGTGCGCATCGGCAACCGCATCGCGATCCTCAAGGATGGCCGCCTGATTCAGGTCGGCACCCCGCGCGAGATCCTGCATTCGCCGGCGGATGAGTATGTCGACCGGTTCGTGCAGCGGCGGGCGGCGGTGGTTTGAGCACTTGAGGGAGACTGCTGTTGTGGCGAGGGAGCTTGCTCCCGCTCGAGCGCGCAGCGGTCGCAAAAACGTTGGGCCTGCTTCGCAGTCCAGCGGGAGCAAGCTCCCTCGCCACAGGTTTTTGTATCAACAGAATTGGTATGAGGTTTTAGATGTCCCAGGCTGAAAAAATCATCATCACCGGCGGCCCCCTGCGTTGGCAGGACGTGGTCGCCGTCGCCCGTTACGGCGCGCAACTTGAGCTGTCGAGCGAGACCTGGGTGCGCATCGAAAATGCTCAGGCCATCGTCCAGCGCATTGTCGAAAGCGGCGAGCGCGCCTATGGCGTCAACACCGGTCTGGGCGGTTTGTCCAACGTCTCGCTGAAAGACGAACAACTCAGCCAGCTCTCGCGCAATACCTTGCTCAGCCACGCCTGCGGCGTCGGCCCGGTGCTGGCGGACGAGCAGACCCGCGCGATCCTCTGCGCGGCGATCCACAACTACAGCCACGGCAAATCCGGCATTCATCGCCGCGTAGTCGAAGCGCTGCTGGCGCTGCTCAATCGCGGCATCACCCCCCAGGTTCCTGCGCAAGGTTCGGTGGGCTACCTGACGCACATGGCGCACATCGGCATCGCGTTGCTGGGCGTGGGCAATGTCAGCTATCGCGGGCAAATCACCTCGGCGCAACAGGCGCTGGCCGAAGCAGGGCTGCAACCGGTGCAACTTGGCGCGAAGGACGGCTTGTGCCTGGTCAATGGCACACCGTGCATGACCGGCCTCAGCTGTCTGGCGATTGCCGATGCCACGCGGCTGGTGCAATGGGCCGATGTCATCGGTGCCATGAGCTTCGAAGCCCAGCGCGGCCAGATTGCGGCGTTCGACGCCGAGATCATCGCGCTCAAGCCGCACCCTGGCATGCAGCAGGTCGGGATCAATCTGCGCGCGTTGCTCGATGGCAGTGAAGTGATTGCGGCGAGCCAAGGCATCCGCACTCAGGATGCGCTGAGCATCCGTTCGATCCCGCAGGTCCACGGCGCGGCGCGTGATCAGTTGGAGCACGCGATCAAGCAAGTGGAAGCCGAACTCAACGGCTGCACTGACAATCCGCTGCTGTTGGGCACGCCGGACAACTTCCGGGTGATGTCACAAGCCAATCCGCACGGCCAGTCGGTGGCGATGGCGGCGGACTTGCTGGCGATTGCCATAGCCGAAATCGGCTCGATTGCCGAGCGCCGTCTCGATCGTCTGGTCAACCCGCATGTCAGCGGTTTGCCGGCGTTTCTGGTGGCCAATCCGGGGGTGAACTCCGGGATGATGATCGTGCAATACGTCGCCGCGTCGCTGTGTGCGGAAAACCGCCAGTTGGCGCAGCCGGCGGTGCTCGACAACTATGTCACCTCGGGCCTGCAGGAAGACCACCTGAGCATGGGCACCAGCGCCGCGCTCAAACTTCACCGTGCCCTGGAAAACTGCACGCAGATCCTCGCCATCGAATATCTGCTGGCGGCGCAGGCCTTTGAATTCCTCAAGGAACAGCGCTTTGGCGCGGGCACTGACCGGGCGTGGCGACTGCTGCGCGAAACGGTCCCGGCTTACGATCAGGATCGCTGGCTGGCGCCGGATATTGCTGCCGCCGCAAGCGTGTTGAAAAACCCGAATTCGCTGCACAACGTATTACCGAATCTGCACTGACAATACCCATACCAGCGTGCCAAGGCGCGGATCGCTCAGAAGGCGAGAGGCGACGGATAACGGAATGCTCCGGAGCGACTGGTAGTTAATAACAAACTCTCAAAAGGAGCATTTAAATGACTGCGCTGAACCTGATTCCCGGCCAACTGAGCCTGGCCCAACTGCGTGACGTTTATCAGAACCCGGTCAAGCTGACCCTCGACCACAGCGCCTCCGCGCAGATCGAGGCCAGCGTCGCTTGCGTTGAACAGATCCTCGCCGAGAACCGCACCGCCTACGGCATCAACACCGGTTTCGGCCTGCTGGCCTCGACCCGCATCGCCAGCGAAGACCTGGAAAATCTCCAGCGCTCACTGGTGCTGTCCCACGCCGCCGGTGTCGGCCAGCCGATCAGTGATGAGCTGGTGCGCCTGATCATGGTGCTCAAGGTCAACAGCCTCAGCCGTGGTTTCTCCGGCATCCGCCGCGTGGTGATCGATGCGCTGATTGCACTGATCAACGCCGAGGTTTATCCGCACATTCCGCTGAAAGGTTCGGTCGGTGCCTCGGGTGACCTCGCGCCATTGGCACACATGTCGCTGGTGCTGCTGGGCGAGGGCAAGGCGCGTTACAAGGGCGAGTGGATGGAAGCGACCGAAGCGCTGAAAGTCGCCGGTCTGACCCCGCTGACCCTGGCCGCAAAAGAAGGCCTGGCGCTGCTCAACGGCACTCAGGTGTCCACCGCATTTGCCCTGCGCGGCCTGTTTGAAGGTGAGGATCTGTTTGCCGGTGCCATCGCCTTGGGCGGTCTGACCGTTGAAGCGGTGCTCGGCTCGCGCTCGCCGTTCGACGCGCGCATCCACGCTGCCCGTGGCCAGAAGGGCCAGATCGACGCCGCTGCCGCTTACCGTGATCTGCTGGGTGAGCGCAGCGAAGTTTCCGATTCGCACCAGAACTGCGAGAAGGTTCAAGACCCGTACTCGCTGCGTTGCCAGCCGCAAGTCATGGGCGCCTGCCTGACCCAGTTCCGCCAGGCCGCCGAAGTGCTGGTCGTCGAAGCCAACGCCGTGTCGGATAACCCGCTGGTTTTCGCCGCTGAAGGTGACGTGATTTCCGGCGGCAACTTTCACGCTGAACCGGTGGCCATGGCCGCCGACAACATGGCTCTGGCCATCGCTGAAATCGGCTCGCTGAGCGAGCGCCGCATCTCGCTGATGATGGACAAGCACATGTCGCAACTGCCGCCGTTCCTGGTGGCCAACGGCGGGGTCAACTCCGGTTTCATGATCGCCCAGGTGACGGCTGCTGCACTGGCCAGCGAGAACAAGGCGCTGTCCCATCCGCATTCGGTCGACAGCCTGCCGACCTCGGCCAACCAGGAAGACCACGTGTCCATGGCCCCGGCCGCCGGCAAGCGCCTGTGGGAAATGGCCGAGAACACTCGCGGGATTCTCGCAGTGGAATGGCTGGCGGCGGTGCAGGGCCTGGACCTGCGCAACGGTCTGAAGACCTCGGCCAAACTGGAACAGGCGCGGGCGATTCTGCGTAAGGAAGTGCCGTTCTATGAGAAGGACCGCTTCTTTGCGCCGGACATCAATGCGGCGACCGAGTTGTTGGCTTCGCGGTGTCTGACCGAACTGGTTCCAGGCAAGCTTTTGCCTAGCCTGTAATGGCCTCTTCGCGAGCAGGCTCGCTCCCCCAGTTGTAATGCGTACCTCTGTGGGAGCGAGCCTGCTCGCGAAATCGATTTTGAATACTGTGGAGACTAAGGGATGAAAACCCTCTGGCAACACTGCCACGTCGCAACCATGGCGCAAGGCGTTTACTCGATCATCGAGGATGCGGCCATCGTGACGTCCGGTGCGCAAATCGAGTGGATCGGCCCGCGCACTCAATTGCCCTCCGGCGAATACCCGGCGGTCAACGACCTGCAAGGCGCGTGGGTCACCCCCGGCCTGATCGATTGCCACACTCACACCGTGTTCGGCGGTAACCGCAGCGGCGAATTCGAAAAGCGTCTGCAAGGCGTCAGCTACGCGGAAATTGCAGCGCAGGGCGGTGGCATCGCCAGCACCGTGCGCGCCACCCGTGAAGCGAGCGAAGACGAGTTGTTCGCCAGCGCCGCCAAACGCCTGAAAAGCCTGATGCGCGATGGCGTGACCACGGTCGAGATGAAGTCCGGCTACGGTCTGGATCTGGCCAGCGAACGCAAGATCCTGCGGGTCATCCGGCGTCTGCAGATAGAGCTGCCGATCAGCGTGCGCAGCACCTGTCTGGCCGCCCACGCGTTGCCGCCGGAGTACAAGGATCGCGCTGACGACTACATCGAGCACATCTGCGCCGAGATGCTTCCGGCGCTGGCCGCCGAAGGGCTGGTCGACGCCGTGGATGCGTTCTGCGAATACCTGGCGTTCTCGCCGGAGCAGGTCGAGCGGGTGTTCATCACCGCACAGAAACTCGGTCTGCCGGTGAAGCTGCACGCCGAACAATTATCCTCGCTGCATGGCTCCAGCCTGGCGGCGCGCTATCACGCGTTGTCCGCCGATCATCTGGAGTTCATGGATGAAGACGATGCCATCGCCATGGCCAAGTCCGACACCGTCGCGGTGCTGCTGCCGGGGGCGTTCTATTTCCTGCGCGAAACCCAGTTGCCGCCGATGGACGCCTTGCGCAAGCACAAGGTGAAAATCGCCATCGCCAGCGACCTCAACCCCGGCACCTCGCCGGCGCTGTCGCTGCGCCTGATGCTGAACATGGCGTGCACCTGTTTTCGCATGACCCCGGAAGAAGCCCTGGCCGGCGCGACCATTCATGCCGCGCAAGCCCTGGGCATGGCCGATACGCATGGCTCGCTGGAAGTCGGCAAGGTCGCGGATTTTGTCGCCTGGCACATCGATCGTCCGGCGGACCTGGCTTATTGGCTCGGTGGCGATCTGGACAAACGCGTCGTGCGTCACGGCGTTGAATCACGTTTGTAGGAGAGCGGTTGTGGATAAGGTTCTGAGTTTCAAACAAGGTCGCGTACCGCTGCTGATCAGCATGCCGCATGCCGGGGTGCGCCTGACGCCTGCGGTCGAGGCCGGGTTGATCGCGGACGCGAAAAGCCTGCCGGACACCGACTGGCACATTCCGCAGCTCTACGATTTTGCCGAGGCGCTGGGCGCCAGCACATTGGCCGCCGAGTACTCGCGGTTCGTCATCGACCTGAACCGTCCGTCCGACGATAAACCACTGTATGCCGGCGCCACCACCGGGCTGTACCCGGCGACGCTGTTTGACGGTATCCCGTTGTTCCGCGAAGGGCACGAGCCCTCGAAAGCAGAGCGCGCGACTTACCTGGAACAGATCTGGACGCCGTATCACCGCACCCTGCAACAAGAGCTGTCCCGGCTGAAGGCTGAGTTTGGCTACGCGCTGCTGTTCGACGCGCATTCGATCCGCTCGATCATCCCGCACCTGTTCGACGGCAAACTGCCGGACTTCAACCTTGGCACCTTCAACGGCGCCAGTTGCGATCCGCAGCTGGCGACGCAACTGGAAGCCATCTGCGCGCGCCACGACCATTACAGCTACGTGCTCAACGGACGCTTCAAGGGCGGCCATATCACCCGCCATTACGGCGACCCGGCCGAGAACATCCACGCGGTGCAACTGGAGCTGTGCCAGAGCACCTACATGGAAGAGTTCGAACCGTTCCGCTATCGCGCCGATCTGGCGGAGCCGACGCGGGTGGTGCTGAAGGAGTTGTTGCAAGGCTTCCTGAGCTGGGGCAAATCCCGATACGACGCATAACCCGCTGCATGCAGGAGCTGGCGCAGGCTGCGATCTTTTGGTCCTGATTTTTTACGGCAAGATCAAAAGATCGCAGCCTGCGGCAGCTCCTAAAGAGGGGCAGGTTTGATTCGTGTTCTGAAGCATGCTCATTGACGTAAATCGGGTTTATGATGCCGGACGGCAGAATAATAGAAGTCCCCCCAGGGATGACCTCGACCCCTTACGGAGCGCGCAATGCAGACATTGTTTCCGCAGATCAAACCCTACGCCCGGCACGATCTGGCTGTCGATGACACCCACACGCTGTACGTCGACGAAAGCGGTTCGCCGGAAGGCTTGCCAGTGGTGTTCATCCACGGTGGTCCTGGCGCCGGTTGCGACGCGCAGAGCCGTCGCTACTTCGATCCGAACCTGTATCGCATTGTCACCTTCGACCAGCGCGGCTGCGGCCGTTCCACACCGCACGCCAGCCTGGAAAACAACACCACCTGGGATCTGGTCGCCGACCTCGAGCGTATCCGCAAGCACCTGGGCATCGACAAATGGGTGCTGTTCGGTGGCTCCTGGGGCTCGACCCTGGCGCTGGCCTATGCGCAAACCCATCCGGAGCGTGTTCACGGGCTGATCCTGCGCGGGATCTTTCTCTGCCGTCCGCAGGAAATCGAGTGGTTCTATCAGGCCGGTGCCAGCCGTCTGTTCCCCGACTACTGGCAGGACTACATCGCGCCGATCCCGCTGGATGAGCGCGACGATCTGCTCAGCGCCTTCCACAAGCGCCTGATCGGTAACGATCAGATCGCCCAGATGCACGCGGCCAAGGCGTGGTCGACGTGGGAAGGGCGCACCGCGACCCTGCGGCCGAACCCGCTGGTGGTCGACCGTTTCTCCGAGCCGCAGCGCGCACTGTCGATCGCGCGGATCGAATGCCACTACTTCACCAACAACGCGTTCCTGGAACCGAATCAGCTGATTCGCGACATGGGCAAGATCGCGCACCTGCCGGGGGTGATCATTCATGGTCGCTACGACGTGATCTGCCCGCTGGACAACGCCTGGGAATTGCATCAGGCCTGGCCGAACAGCGAGCTGCAGGTGATTCGCGACGCCGGCCACGCCGCCTCCGAGCCGGGTATCACCGACGCGCTGGTGCGTGCCGCGAGCAACATGGCCCGCCGTCTGCTCGACCTGCCGCCCGAAGAAGCATGAAGGGGCTTCTACAGCGCGTGCGCGGTGCACGAGTCGAAGTCGCGGGAGAAGTCGTGGGTGCGGTAGATCAAGGTTTGCTGGTGCTGGTGGCGGTCGAACCCGACGACACGCGTACCAGCGCCGACAAACTTCTGCATAAGCTGCTTAACTATCGGGTATTCAGCGACGCCGAGGGCAAGATGAATCTGTCCCTGGCGGATGTGGGCGGCGGGTTGCTGCTGGTCTCTCAGTTCACCCTCGCTGCCGACACCAAGAGCGGGTTGCGCCCAAGCTTTTCCACCGCGGCGCCACCGGCCCTTGGCGAGGAATTGTTCGACTATCTATTAAGCAAAGCGAAACAGATGCATGGCACTGTGGCATCAGGTAGATTCGGCGCGGATATGCAGGTGCACCTGGTCAACGATGGCCCGGTTACCTTTTTGTTACAGACCTGAAAGCGTCTGAAACACCTTTTTAGGAAATTTCGACTGTTTTTAGGCTGTTTTCGCGATAAATACTTTGTTACCCCTGATGCGTTGTCACGCGGGCTACTAGATAATCGCGCGCTATGGGGATCAGCGTTCGTTGGTCCATTATTGACTTAGGTAGAGACTTGTCTGGATCCGATTGGGGAATCATTTTGCCCCAGCGGAGTCGGAACAATGCTCGCCAACCTGGCATATAGATAGCTGGCCGTTGGTTTTTTGATCTGTTTTCGGCGAGGGTTGCTCGTGATTGTTAGTCCCTGTAATGCAGCAAAAATGTCTGCCAAACGCATGCGAAGTGCCCTGGTAGCGGGTTCGGCGCTCCTGTGCCTGCTCAGCGCCGGTCAGCTTTGGGCGTTCAATCTTGACGATGTATCCGCCAAGGCTAAAGAGCTGGCCGGGCAGAAGTTCGAAGCCCCGCGCAGCAACCTGCCGAACGAATTCCGTGACATGAAGTTCGCGGATTATCAGAAAATCCGCTTCCTCACCGAAAAGGCTGAGTGGGCTGATCAAAAGACCCCGTTCAAACTGTCCTTCTATCACCAGGGTATGCACTTCGATACACCGGTGAAAATCAACGAAATCACGGCGAACAACGTCGAAGAGATCAAATACGATCCGACCCGCTTCGATTTCGGCGACCTCAAGTTCGATCCGAAGGCCACTGAACAACTGGGCTATGCCGGTTTCCGTGTGCTGTACCCGATCAACAAGGCCGACAAGCAAGACGAAATCATGACCATGCTCGGCGCGAGCTACTTCCGCGTCGTCGGCAAGGGCCACACCTACGGCCTGTCGGCCCGTGGTCTGGCGATCGATACCGCGCTGCCGTCGGGCGAAGAATTCCCGCGTTTCCGCGAATTCTGGATTCAACAGCCGAAGCCGGGCGACAAGCACCTGGTGATCTTCGCCCTGCTCGATTCGCCACGTGCCACCGGCGCCTACCGTCTGATCCTGCGTCCGGGCAGCGACACCATTGTTGACGTCAAGGCGCAGGTGTTCCTGCGTGACAAGGTCGGCAAACTGGGCATCGCGCCGTTGACCAGCATGTTCCTGTTCGGCGCCAACCAGCCGTCGAAAGTCCTCAACTACCGTCGCGAACTGCACGACTCCAGCGGTCTGTCGATCCATGCCGGCAACGGCGAGTGGATCTGGCGCCCACTGAACAACCCGAAACACCTGGCCGTGAGCAACTTCAGCGTCGAGAACCCGCGTGGTTTCGGTCTGCTGCAGCGTGGCCGTGACTTCAGCCACTACGAAGACCTCGACGATCGCTACGACAAGCGCCCAAGCGCCTGGATCGAGCCGAAGGGCGAGTGGGGCAAGGGCACCGTTGATCTGGTAGAGATTCCGACCGCCGACGAAACCAACGACAACATCGTTGCGTTCTGGAGCCCGGAAACCATGCCGGAGCCGGGCAAGCCTCTGGACTTCGCCTACCGCCTGCACTGGACCATGGACGAAGCGGCGATTCACGCCCCGGACAGCGCCTGGGTCAAGCAGACCCTGCGTTCGACCGGTGACGTCAAACAGTCGAACCTGATCCGTCAGCCGGACGGCAGCGTTGCTTACCTGGTCGACTTCGAAGGTCCATCGCTGGCCGCTCTGGCCCCGGATGCCGACGTGCGCAGTCAGGTCAGCGTTGGCGATAACGCCGAACTGGTCGAGAACAGCGTGCGCTACAACCCGGAAACCAAAGGCTGGCGCCTGACCCTGCGGATGAAGATCAAGGACGCGAGCAAGTCGACCGAGATGCGTGCTGCCCTGGTTCAGCCGGTAGTCACGGCTGATCTGGCCAAGTCTTCGGTACCGGCGTCGAATTCGTCGGTGGCCAAGGCTGACAAGGTCGCCGCCAAGCAACAAGAGAAGGAAGAGAAGGAAGCCAAGGCCGCCGAAGCCAAACAGGCCGACGCCAAGCCAGCCGCCGATGCCAAGGACAAGGCCAACAAAGACGCCAAGCAGCCAGCGGCTGCGAACGCGGCCCCAGCCACACCGGAATCGGCACCGACTGAAGAAGTCCTGACCGAGACCTGGAGCTATCAGTTGCCTGCCGATGAGTAACTCTCAAGTACAGCCAGAGACTCTGTCCGAGTATCTGGCGCATCTGCCGATGACCGACGAGCAGCGCGCGGAACTCGCGGGCTGCCAGTCATTCAGCGAACTGCACCAGCGCCTGTCGTCGCCGACGTTCGACGCCCCTGCCGAAGCCGCCCAGGCTTCGGTGGGCAAGCGCCTGACCCTGAGCACCGCCGAGGAGTTGGAAGACGCGGAAATGCTGGTGCTCGACGCCAGCGGCCGGGTCGCGATGAAGGCGACGCCGCCAATCCGTCGGACCAAAGTCGTGCCGGAACCGTGGCGCACCAACATTCTGGTGCGTGGCTGGCGCCGCCTGACCGGGCGCACCAACCCGCCACAGCCGCCGAAGGACGAGAACGTGTTGCCGGCCGCGCGCTGGCGCACTGTCGGTTCGATCCGCCGCTACATCCTGTTGCTGTTGATGCTTGGCCAGACCATCGTCGCCGGCTGGTACATGAAAGGCATCATGCCGTACCAAGGCTGGTCGTTCGTTGACCTGGAAGAAGTGCTGCACCAGCCGCTGCTGCAAACCGCCACGCAAGTGCTGCCGTATGCGCTGCAAACCAGCATCCTGATTCTGTTCGGGATTCTGTTCTGCTGGGTCTCGGCCGGCTTCTGGACAGCGCTGATGGGCTTCCTCGAGTTGCTCACCGGTCACGATAAATACCGTATCTCCGGCAAAAGCGCGGGCAACGAGCCGATTCCGAAAGACGCGCGCACCGCTCTGGTGATGCCGATCTGCAACGAAGACGTGCCTCGGGTATTCGCCGGTCTGCGCGCCACGTTCGAGTCGGTTGCGGCGACCGGGGATCTGGATCGCTTCGACTTCTTCGTCCTCAGCGACAGTAACGACACCGATATCTGTGTCGCCGAGCAACAGGCCTGGCTTGACGTCTGCCGCGAAGCCAAGGGCTTCGGCAAGATCTTCTATCGCCGCCGTCGCCGTCGTGTGAAACGCAAGAGCGGCAACCTCGACGACTTCTGTCGTCGCTGGGGCGGTGACTACAAGTACATGGTCGTGCTCGACGCCGATTCGGTGATGAGCGGCGAGTGCCTGACCAGTCTGGTACGCCTGATGGAAGCCACGCCGGACGCCGGGATCATCCAGACCGCGCCGCGTGCGTCGGGCATGGACACCCTGTATGCGCGCATGCAGCAGTTCGCCACCCGCGTGTACGGTCCGCTGTTCACCGCCGGTCTGCACTTCTGGCAGCTGGGTGAATCCCACTACTGGGGTCACAACGCAATCATCCGCATGAAGCCGTTCATCGACCACTGCGCCTTGGCGCCGTTGCCGGGCAAGGGGGCGTTCTCCGGGGCGATCCTGTCTCACGACTTCGTTGAAGCTGCGCTGATGCGTCGTGCCGGTTGGGGCGTGTGGATTGCTTACGACCTGCCGGGCAGCTACGAAGAACTGCCGCCGAACCTGCTCGACGAACTCAAGCGTGACCGTCGCTGGTGCCACGGCAACCTGATGAACTTCCGCCTGTTCCTGGTCAAAGGCATGCACCCGGTGCACCGCGCGGTGTTCCTCACCGGCGTGATGTCTTACCTGTCGGCGCCGTTGTGGTTCTTCTTCCTGGTGCTGTCGACCGCGCTGCTGGCGGTGAACACGCTGATGGAGCCGCAGTACTTCCTCGAACCGCGTCAGCTCTATCCGCTGTGGCCACAATGGCACCCGGACAAGGCCATTGCGCTGTTCTCGACGACCATCGTGCTGCTGTTCCTGCCGAAACTGCTGAGCATCATCCTGATCTGGGCCAAGGGCGCGAAAGAGTTCGGCGGCAAGTTCAAGGTGACCCTGTCGATGCTGCTGGAGATGCTGTTCTCCATGCTGCTGGCGCCGGTGCGGATGATTTTCCACACCCGTTTCGTCCTCGCCGCGTTCCTCGGCTGGGCCGCGACCTGGAACTCGCCGCAGCGTGACGACGACTCCACGCCATGGAGCGAGGCGGTCAAGCGCCACGGTCCGCAGACCCTGCTGGGCTTCTTCTGGGCGCTGCTGGTGATCTGGCTGAACCCGAGCTTCCTGTGGTGGCTGGTGCCGATCGTCGGTTCGCTGATGCTGTCGATCCCGGTGTCGGTGATTTCCAGTCGTGTCGGTCTGGGCCTGAAGTCCCGTGACGAGAGCCTGTTCCTCATCCCTGAGGAATACAATCCGCCACAGGCGCTGCTGGCGACCGACCAGTACACCCACGAGAACCGTTGGCACGCGCTGAACGACGGCTTCGTCCGCGCGGTGGTCGATCCGCAGCAGAACGCCCTGGCGTGCTCGCTGGCGACGGCCCGTCACGGTCAGGCCGAGCCGATCGAGTGGCTGCGTCAGGAGCGTGTACGTCACGCCCTGAAGGCGGGTCCGGCAGCGTTGAGCAACCATGATCGCCTGCAACTGCTGAGCGACCCTGTGGCTCTGGCGCGTCTGCATGAGCAGGTCTGGGCCGAAGGTCACGCCGAGTGGCTGGATGCGTGGCGCGCGTCGGTGAAAGCCGATCCCCATGCGCCGTTGCTGCCGTTGCAACCGGTGAGCTTGCAGGCTCAACCGGCCTGATAAAAAGATCGCAGCCTTCGGCAGCTCCTACAGGGTTATGTGAACACCTGTAGGCGCTGCCGGAGGCTGCGATCTTTTGTTTTTTAATCCCTCCCCGTAACAACAATTCCCGGCAAAAAACCTTGTGCAAACGGACGAGTGCGTTAGCATCCGTCCCCGAATTGGCGCACCCGGGCATTTTTGCCCATCACGGCTGGTTTTCGCGCCGCAATTGCAATGGTTTTGGGGACTTGAAGATGAAGAAGTATCTGTCGATGCTGCTGGTCGGCGTCACGGCACTGGTTGCAGTCAATGCGGCGCACGCCGGTGCAATCGATGACGCGGTCAAGCGCGGCACGTTGAAAGTCGGTATGGATCCGACCTACATGCCGTTCGAAATGACCAACAAGCGCGGCGAGATCATCGGCTTCGAAGTCGACATCCTCAAAGCCATGTCCAAGGCCATGGGCGTCAAGCTGGAGTTGGTCTCCACCGGTTATGACGGGATCATCCCGGCCCTGATGACCGACAAGTTCGACATGATCGGCAGCGGCATGACCCTGACCCAGGAGCGCAACCTGCGCCTGAACTTCAGCGAACCGTTCATCGTCGTCGGCCAGACCCTGCTGATCCGCAAGGAGCTGGAAGGCACCATCAAGTCCTATAAAGACCTGAACACCGCCGAATACCGCATCACCTCCAAGCTCGGCACCACCGGTGAGATGGTCGCCAAGAAGCTGATCGCCAAAGCCAAGTACCACGGCTACGACAACGAGCAGGAAGCCGTGCTCGACGTGGTCAACGGCAAGGCCGACGCTTTCATCTACGACGCGCCGTACAACGTGGTGGCGGTGAACAAGGTCGGTGCCGGCAAGCTGGTGTTCCTCGACAAGCCGTTCACCTACGAGCCGCTGGCCTTCGGCCTGAAGAAGGGGGACTACGACAGCCTCAACTTCATCAACAACTTCCTGCACCAGATCCACGAAGACGGCACCTACGATCGCATCCATGACAAGTGGTTCAAGAGCACCGAGTGGCTCAAGGACATGGAATAACGCCGCTCGTTGTGGCGAGGGAGCTTGCTCCCGCTCGGCTGCGAAGCAGTCGTAAACCGGTTGACTCGTTCTACCCGACGTTGCGCTGTGGCTGATTTCAGGGCTGCTCCGCACCCCAGCGGGAGCAAGCTCCCTCGCCACAGAGGGAGCGAGCATCCTGATCGATATGGATTTGCTCTTAGATGAAACAGAAAAAAGCCCAATGGCCCTGGCACGTCCTGACCGTGCTGGTGCTGATCGGCCTGGCGGGCGCGTTGTATTACGCCACGTCGCTGATGTCCTACGAATGGCGCTGGAACCGCGTGCCGCAATACTTCGCCTATCAGGCCGAAGAATCCCAGCGCGCCACCGACATTTCCACGGTCACCGAACTGGTGCGCAAGGGCGGCAGCGCGCAGGTCACCCTGCGCAACGACGCCGGTGACGAGCAGCACCTGACCGTCGACGAGAACAGCCTGCAATTCGCTCAGGGCGACGATGTGGCTGAAGGCGACGTCGTGGGCGTGACCCGGCATTGGGCGGCAGGGCCGCTGTTGTGGGGGCTGTGGACCACGTTGTGGCTGTCAGTGGTGTCCGGCGTGCTCGGTCTGTTGATCGGTCTGGTCACCGGACTGTGCCGGCTGTCGAACAACCCGACCCTGCGCGACCTGTCGAGCATCTACGTCGAACTGGTGCGCGGCACGCCGCTGCTGGTGCAGATCTTCATTTTCTACTTCTTCATCGGCACGGTGATGAACCTGTCCCGGGAGTTCGCCGGGATCGCCGCGCTGTCGCTGTTCACTGGCGCTTACGTGGCAGAGATCATTCGGTCCGGCGTGCAGTCGATTGCCCGTGGGCAGAACGAAGCGGCGCGCTCGCTCGGCCTGAGCGCCGGCCAGTCGATGCGCCACGTGGTACTGCCGCAAGCGTTCAAGCGTGTGCTGCCGCCGCTGGCCGGGCAGTTCATCAGTCTGGTCAAGGACACCTCGCTGGTGTCGGTGATTGCGATAACCGAGCTGCTGAAAAGCGGTCGTGAAGTCATCACCACCTCGTTCTCGCCGTTCGAAATCCTGTTCTGCGTTGCCGGCCTGTACCTGTTGATCAACCTGCCGCTGTCGAAAATCGCCAGCCGGCTTGAGCGGAGGCTCGCGCAAAGTGATTGAAGTCCGCGATCTGGTAAAAGTCTTCGACACCCGTGGCCAGGTAGTACGGGCTGTGGATAACGTCACCACTTCCGTCGCCAAGGGCGAAGTGCTGGTGGTCATCGGCCCGTCCGGTTCCGGTAAATCGACCTTCCTGCGCTGCCTCAATGGTCTGGAGGAATTCGACTCGGGCTCGGTGAGCATCGACGGTCTGCAACTGGCCGACCCGAAAACCGACGTCAACGCCTACCGCCGCGAAGTCGGCATGGTGTTCCAGCACTTCAACCTGTTCCCGCACATGACCGTGCTGGAAAACCTCTGTCTGGCGCAGAAAGTCGTGCGCAAACGCGGGCAGAAGGAAAGCGAGGCCAAGGCCCTTGCGTTGCTGGAGAAAGTTGGTATTGCGCAGAAGGCCCGGGAATATCCGTCACGCCTGTCCGGCGGTCAGCAACAGCGCGTGGCGATTGCCCGGGCGCTGGCGATGGAGCCGAAAGTGATGCTGTTCGACGAGCCGACTTCGGCCCTCGACCCGGAAATGGTCGGTGAGGTGCTGGACGTGATGAAGAACCTGGCCGTCGAAGGCATGACCATGGTCTGCGTGACCCACGAGATGGGCTTCGCCCGGGAAGTGGCGGATCGGGTGTTGTTCTTCGATCACGGTAAATTGCTGGAAGATGCCGCGCCGGCGGAGTTTTTTGATGCTCCGAAGGATCCGCGGGCTCAGGCTTTCCTGCGTCAGGTCCTGTAATTCCATGTGGCGAGGGAGCTTGCTCCCGCTGGGCTGCGAAGCAGCCCCCGAACCATTCAATCGAATTGAGTCAGACGGACTCCGATTGCCTGGATTTACGACGGCTTCGCCGCCGAGCGGGAGCAAGCTCCCTCGCCACAGTAGTTTTTCAATGCTGCTTAGACCTTGAAGCGCCCCACCAGCATCTGCAGATGCGTCCCCAACCGCGCCAGCTCAACACTCGACGCTGCCGTTTCTTCACTTGCGGCCGAGGTCTGATCCGACACATCGCGCACGTTCAACACGCTACGGTTAATCTCTTCCGCCACCGCACTCTGCTGTTCGGCTGCTGCGGCAATCTGCTGGTTCATCGCCTGAATCGCCGACACGGTGCGGGTGATGCTTTCCAGTGAGCCACCGGCACGGCGGGTCAGTTCCACACTGCTGTCGGTCAAGCTGCGGCTGTTATCCATGATCGTCGCCACTTGCTGGGTGCCGTTCTGCAGGCCGACGATCAGCTCTTCGATCTCTTCGGTGGACTTCTGCGTGCGCTGGGCGAGGCTGCGGACTTCGTCGGCGACCACTGCGAAACCACGCCCGGCTTCACCGGCACGGGCCGCTTCGATGGCGGCGTTGAGGGCCAGCAGGTTGGTTTGCTGGGCCACGGATTTGATCACGTCGAGCACGCTGCCGATCTTGTCGCTTTCGCGCTTGAGCTCGCCCATGGCTTCGGTGGAGTGGCCGACTTCGACCGCCAGACGCTCGATCTGCGCGATCGCTTCACCGACCACCTTGTCGCCCTCGCGGGCCTGTTGATCGGCAGCCACGGCGGCTTCGGAAGCCTCTTCGGCGTTGCGCGCCACTTCCTGCACGGTGGCGGCCATTTCGTTCATGGCGGTGGCGACTTGATCGGTCTCGATCTTTTGGTTGTTGACCCCGGCGCTGGTCTGCTCGGTGACCGCCGACAGCTCTTCGGCGGCGCTGGCGATCTGCGTCACGCCGTCGCTGATGCCGCCGATCAGGTCGCGCAGGCCTTGAGTCATGCTCTGCATCGAGCGCTGCAACTGGCCGAGTTCGTCGCGGCGTTGCGAGACCAGATTGTGGGTCAGGTCGCCGGCAGCCACGCGTTCGGCGACTTTCAGGGTCTGGTTCAGCGGAATGATGATCTGCCGGGTGATCGCCCAGGCGGCCAGCAAGCCGAAGGCCACGGCCAGCAGGGTGGCGATGATCAGCATGTTCTTGGCATGCGCGGCATCGGTGTCGCGCACCACGGTCTGCGATTCGGTGAGCTGCTTGCTGACGTCGAGCAGGATGTCGCCCTGGGTCGACATGCGGGCCAGGGCTTTGCCACTGGCGACCTGCGAGTCGCGGAACTGGCTGACCGCCGCGCGATAAGCCTTGAGCGAATCGGTGGCCTGTTGCAGGTTGGCGATGTGTTGCTCAGGCAGTTTGGCCGGCAGGGTTTCGAGGTTCTTCAGGGCGTTGTCGATGGCGTCGAGCGCTGGCTGCTCGGCTTCAGTCTTGCCGCTGTAGGTGTAGCCACGCACCTGGAAGCGCGCTTGCTGGATCAGTTTGCTCAGGTCGATCACCGCGTTGAACTGCGCCACGCTGTCGCCCTGGAGCATGGATTTCTCCACCTCGTCGACTTTGGCCACGGCGTTATCGGCGGTGGCGCCGAGTTTGCTGCGAGCGTCTTCGCGATTAGCCCCGGCCTGCACCATGTCGGCGAAGGCGCGCTTGTATTCGGCGACGGCGGCCAACTGTTGCTCGACCCTGGCGGCGTCGGCTGGTTGTTCGATCAGGCCGCGCGCGGTTTGCAGGCCGCTGTCGAGTTTGCTCAGCAGCTCGTTGACCGCGCCCGGGCCTTGTTCGCCGCGACGCATTTCATAGTCCAGGCGTGCCAGGCGCAGGTCCTTGGTCAGCTCGTTGAGGCTGGAGATGAAACCCAGCTTGTCGCCACGGCTGATGATGCCGCCCATGCCGGTCCAGCCGGTGAAGGTGATCAGCAGGGTGAGCAACAGCACCAGGCCGAAACCGATTCCCAGCTTGCGTTTGACGCTGACGTTTCCAAGATTCTCGGCTAACCAACGGTACATGCGACGACTCCCCTCGGACCACTCACTAATTGGACTTATGGGGACTGTATCGGCGGGCTCATGGCAATCTGTAACCCGATTTGTCTGGAACGCAGCGACATTGTGGCGAGGGAGCTTGCTCCCGCCCGGCGGCGCAGCCGTCGCAAACTGGTGAAGGAAGAGCAATGGCCGCTTCGCGCCCAAGCGGGAGCAAGCTCCCTCGCCACAATGGTGCGTGTGTACTTTTAGAACAGTCGGGCGAGGAGGGCGGTGACGGCGGTTTCGACGCGCAGGATGCGTTCGCCCAGTTGCACCGGTTGCAGGCCGGATTTGCCCAGCAGGTCGATTTCGTAGGGGATCCAGCCGCCTTCAGGGCCGATCGCCAGCGTCACCGGTTCGCTCAGCGCGCGCGGGCACGGCGGGTAGTTGCCGGGATGGCCGACCAGGCCGAGGGTGCCTTCGGTGATCGCTGGCAGGCGGTCTTCGACGAAGGGCTTGAAGCGCTTCTCGATGATGATTTCCGGCAGCACGGTATCGCGGGCCTGTTCGAGGCCGAGGATCAGATTCTCGCGAATCGCTTCCGGCTCCAGAAACGGCGTCTGCCAGAAGCTCTTCTCGACCCGGTAGCTGTTGACCAGAATCACCTTCGACACGCCCATGGTCGCCACGGTCTGGAACACCCGCCGCAGCATCTTCGGGCGCGGCAAGGCCAGCACCAGGGTCAGCGGCAGCTTGGCCGGTGGTGACTGATCGAGGCTGACGCGCAGTTCCGCTTCCCCCGCCTCAAGGCGCAGCAGTTCGGCCGAACCCATCAAGCCATTGATGCGCCCGACCCGCAGGCTGTCACCGACTTCCGAGCGATGCACTTCCTGCATGTGGGTCAGGCGTCGATCACGCAGCACGACGCGGTCGGCCGCGATAAAGTCGGCCTCTTCGAGCAACAGCAGGTTCATGCCTGGGTCGCTGGCGGCTGGTCGTTGTGATCGTCGGCCGGCGTCTCGTCCGGACGTTCGCGCTTGCTGATCAAACCACCGAACAGAATGCCGATTTCAAACAGCATCCACATCGGCACGGCCAGCAGGGTCTGCGAGAAGATGTCCGGCGGGGTCAGGATCATGCCGACCACGAAGCAGCCGATGATCACGTACGGGCGGATCTTCTTCAGGTATTTGACGTCGACCACGCCGATCCACACCAGCAGCACCACGGCCACCGGGATCTCGAACGCCACGCCGAAGGCGAAGAACAGCGTCATCACGAAATCGAGGTAGCTGGCGATGTCGGTCATCATTTCCACCCCGGCCGGGGTGGCAGCGGCGAAGAATTTGAAGATCAGCGGGAACACGAAGTAATAGGCGAACGCCATGCCGGTGTAGAACAGCAGGATGCTGGACACCAGCAACGGCACCGCAATGCGCTTTTCATGCTTGTACAGGCCCGGTGCGATGAAGCCCCAGATCTGATGCAGGATCACCGGGATCGCGAGAAACAGCGAGACCATCATCGTCAGCTTCAGCGGCGTCAGGAATGGCGACGACACGTCGGTGGCAATCATCGTCGCGCCGACCGGCAGGTACTGGCGCAGCGGTGTCGAGACGAAGGTGTAGATCTGCTGGGTGAACGCAAACAGCCCGGCGAAGATGATGAAGATCGCCGCCACACAACGCAGCAGGCGGGTGCGCAACTCGGTGAGGTGCGAAACCAGCGGCATGTGCTGGTCGTTTTCGGGGAGATCGCTCATGGGGCTCGCGGCGGCAATGTTGGGTCGTGAGGCGCGGGTGTGATCGGCGCGGCGTTTGGCGCAACGTGTTCAACAGATTGTTCCACGGCGGCTGGCGCCGTTTCTGTCGGAGCTACAACGGCAGCAGGTGCTGGTGGCGTCGTCGCGGCAGCAGGGCTGTGAATCGTCTGCTGCCCCACATGCTCAACCGGCGTCGGCTCTTGCTGTACCGGATTGAAAATCTTCCGCGCCTCCTGCTCCAGCGACAGAATGTGCTCGTTGTGCAGTTGCCGACGGATTTCGTCGGCACCGATTTCACGTTCAACTTCCTGTTTGATCGCGTTGAAGCTGCGCTTCAGCCGACCGACCCACAGGCCGGCGGTGCGCGCAGCGCCCGGCAGACGCTCGGGGCCCAGCACCAGCAGGGCAACGAGGCCGACGAGCAGCAGTTCAGAGAAGCTGATACCAAACATTAGTCAGTCTCACACGTCTTTGCGGATCGGCTCTTCGACTTTCTGCGCCTGCACGTCGATGGTGTGCGGCGGGTTGGCCTGAGCGGTGGCTTGCGGCTGCACCGGCGGTACCGGCTGCGCAGGCGTTACGGTCGGATCAGCGGCCGGTTTCTCGTCGTCGTTCATGGCTTTGCGGAAGCCCTTGATCGACTCACCGACATCGGTGCCGAGGTTTTTCAGTTTCTTGGTGCCGAACACCAGCACCACGACAACCAGAATGACGATCCAGTGTTTCCAGTCAAAAATGCCCATGTTGCTGTTCCTCTCTAAAAATTGTTCAGGCGGACGGACGCGAGGCTTTCTCGACGTGTCCGGACAGACCGAAACGGCGATCCAGTTCATCCAGCACGGCCTGCGGATGCTGCCCCAGTTGGGCGAGCATGACCATGCTGTGGAACCACAGGTCGGCGGTTTCGTAGATCACATCGCTGCAATCACCGCTGATGGCAGCGTCCTTGGCGGCAATAATGGTTTCGACCGACTCTTCGCCGACTTTCTCCAGAATCTTGTTCAGGCCCTTGTGATACAGACTAGCTACATATGAGCTGTCGGCAGCGGCGCCCTTGCGCTCTTCAAGCACCTGAGCGAGGCGGGTCAGGGTGTCACTCATGTTTGTGTCCTGCGGAATAGATTGCGTGCGGGTCTTTCAGAACCGGGTCGACTGTCTTCCAGTCGCCGTTTTCGAAGACACGGTAAAAGCAGCTTTGACGGCCGGTATGGCAAGCGATGTCGCCGATCTGTTCGACCATCAGGATGATCACGTCGGCATCACAGTCCAGACGCATTTCATGCAGGGTCTGTACGTGGCCGGACTCTTCGCCCTTGCGCCACAGCTTGCCACGGGAACGTGACCAGTAGATGGCACGGTTTTCCGCGGCTGTCAGTTCCAGCGCTTCGCGGTTCATCCAGGCCATCATCAGCACACGTCCGGTCTTGTGATCCTGGGCAATCGCCGGCACCAGGCCATCAGCGTCCCACTTGATCTCGTCCAGCCAGTTTTTCATCTTCGACTCCGACAGCGAACCCGTACTTCGAATAGTCGGGTTCAGGCGTTGAAACAGTGTGCCAGCCGATCAGCAAACTGGCTATCGGCGAACGACCAGATACAAGCCGACTGCCACCATGATGCCGGCCGGCCAATGCCCCAGTTCGTTCAGCGGGCCACCGGCGGCGAGGATGGTGCCGCCCGCCAGATGCGCGCTGCCAAGCAGACGCAGGAACCAGTCGTCCTTGCGTTTGTGCCACGGTGGCGGCGGGTCGTTGGCGTGCGGCTGGGACATGCGCTCGAGCAGGTCACGGGCCATGTTGGCCAGGTGCGGCAGCTGTTCGAACTGGCTCTGCACGTTGCCAATCAAGGTTTTCGGGCTGACACGCTCGCGCATCCAGCGTTCGAGGAACGGCTGCGCGGTGTTCCACAGATCCAGATCCGGGTACAGCTGACGGCCGAGGCCTTCGATGTTCAGCAGGGTCTTTTGCAGCAGCACCAGTTGCGGCTGGACTTCCATGTTGAAGCGGCGCGCAGTCTGGAACAGGCGCATCAGCACCTGGCCAAATGAAATATCTTTTAACGGTTTTTCGAAGATCGGCTCGCACACGGTACGGATCGCCGCTTCGAATTCGTTGAGCTTGGTTTCCGCCGGCACCCAGCCCGAATCGATGTGCAACTGTGCCACGCGGCGGTAGTCGCGCTTGAAGAAGGCGAACAGGTTGCGCGCCAGATAATCCTGGTCTTCCGGGGTCAGGCTGCCGACGATGCCGCAGTCGATTGCGATGTACTGCGGGCTCCACGGGTTGACGGTGCTGACGAAGATGTTGCCCGGGTGCATGTCGGCGTGGAAGAAACTGTCGCGGAACACTTGGGTGAAGAAGATCTCCACGCCGCGCTCGGCGAGCATCTTCATGTCGGTGCGCTGGTCGGCGAGGGTCGCCAGATCCGTCACCTGAATCCCGTAGATGCGCTCCATCACCAGCACCTTCGGCCGGCACCAGTCCCAGTAGACCTGGGGCACGTAGAGCAGCGGCGAGCCTTCGAAGTTGCGCTTCAACTGGCTGGCGTTGGCCGCCTCGCGCAACAGATCGAGTTCGTCGTAGATGGTTTTTTCGTAGTCCTGCACCACGTCCACCGGGTGCAGCAGGCGGGCGTCGGCGGACACTTTCTCGGCAGCGCGGGCGAGGATGAACAGCCACGCCAGGTCCTGCGCGATCACCGGTTTCAGGCCCGGGCGGATGACCTTGACCACCACTTCTTCGCCGGTTTTCAGTTGCGCGGCATGCACCTGCGCCACCGAGGCCGAGGCCAGCGGTTCGACGTCGAAACGGCTGAACACTTCGCTGATCTTCTTGCCCAACTGCTCTTCGATCAACTTGATCGACAGCTGCGAATCGAACGGCGGCACGCGGTCCTGCAGCAGCATCAGCTCATCGGCGATGTCTTCCGGCAGCAGGTCGCGGCGGGTCGAGAGAATCTGCCCGAACTTGATGAAGATCGGCCCCAGATCCTGCAACGCCAGACGCAGGCGCGCGCCACGGCTCAGGTCCAGCGGCTTGCGCGGGAACCAGCGCCACGGCAGCGCATAGCGCAGCGCCAGGAGGAACCAGGGCAGCGGCAGCTCGAACAGCAGATCATCGAGGCGGTAGCGGATCACGACGCGCTGGATGCGCAACAGACGGCGGACGGCAAGCAGCTTCATGCGTTATCGCTTGGGTCGAGGGATCGGGAAAGGCGCTCGAAACGCGCCTCGAGACGTTCCAGATCAAGTTTGATCCGGTCCAGTTCGCTGAATCGTGCTTCGGCTTCGCGCTGCCCGACGAGGGTGCGCGATTCTTCGGCGAGGTATTCGGCGAGGTTCTGGTTGAGGCTGGCAAATCCTTGTTGATACCAGCGTGCGCGGCTGCGCAGATGACCGCCAACCAGTTGCGTGGCGACCGGACCCAGCCAGCGCGAGAGTTCGTACTCCCAGTCCAGTTCGAGGTCCTGCAGCACGCCGGCCAGCTCCAGCAGCACGCCGCTGTCACCGTCGAGCTCGACTTCCGGGGCGTGCAGCACCGCAGTCTTGTCTTTGCTCACGGCCAGTTTGATCAGGCTCGAGGCCGGCGCACGCAGGGTGCAGTCGACGTCGGTTTCCCAATGCGAGGCCAGCATCAGACCTTCGTCGCTCGGCAGGATGAACAGTTGCAGCGCCGGGCTGCGGCAGTCGACGGCAATCACCTTGCCGGTCAAATGCGCCAGCCGCGGCAGCGCCGTGCTGTCGAGACGCAGCACCCGGTTCAGACCGAGTTCGACGCTGGCGAGCAGCCCGGTGAGCAACATCAGGGCTTGATGCCGCGGTGCAGGGCGACGATGCCTGCGGTCATGTTGTGATAGGTCACGCGGTCGAAACCGGCGTCGACCATCATCGACTTCAGGGTTTCCTGATTCGGGTGCATGCGGATCGATTCGGCCAGGTAGCGATAGCTTTCCGAGTCATTGGTGATCAGCTTGCCCATCAGCGGCATGAAGGCGAACGAGTAGGCGTCGTAGGCTTTGGACATCAGTGCGTTGGTCGGCTTGGAGAATTCCAGCACCAGCAGGCGACCGCCGGGCTTGAGCACACGCAGCATCGAGCGCAGGGCGTCTTCTTTGTGCGTCACGTTGCGCAGGCCGAAGGCGATGGTCACGCAGTCGAAGTGATTGTCCGGGAACGGCAGCTTTTCAGCGTCCGCCTGGACAAATTCGACGTTGCCCGACACACCCAGGTCCAGCAGGCGGTCGCGACCGACCTTGAGCATGGATTCGTTGATGTCGGCCAGCACCACCTGACCGGTCGGGCCGACCAGGTGCGAGAATTTCCTGGTCAGGTCGCCAGTGCCGCCGGCGATGTCCAGCACGCGGTTACCGCTGCGCACGCCCGACAGTTCGATCGCAAAACGCTTCCACAGACGGTGCATGCCGCCCGACAGAAGGTCGTTCATCAGGTCGTACTTGGCGGCTACCGAGTGGAAAACCTCAGCGACTTTTTCCGCTTTCTGGCTTTCCGGAACGTTTTTGAAGCCGAAGTGAGTGGTGGGTTCGGCATCGCTGCCTTTGCGCTGATCAGTCATATCGCTGTCACCAAAAGAGAATGCGCGACATTCTAATCCCCAAGCCATGCTTTGTCTTGGAATGGCGAAAGGTAAGATGGGCAACCTTCGGGACGATTTGCCGCAGACGTGGTCAAGATTTACCGACACATATTCATCAATCAGGAGTCATCCAATGGCCAAAATCAGTGTTGAGCGTGCCCACAGCCTGGGCAAGGAAGCCGCCCGCGAGAAGGCCGATAAGCTGGCGCAGAAACTCTCGGATCAATATGGCCTGGAGCCGCAGTGGTCGGGCGACACGCTGAACCTCAAGCGTTCGGGCGTGAAAGGTGCGGTGCATGTGGCGGAGGATTCGATCAAGGTCGATGTGGAACTGGGCCTCATGATGTCGGCCATGAGCGGCATGATCAAAGCCGAGATCGAGAAGGCGCTGGACAAAGCTTTGGTCTGAACATCAAAAGATCGCAGCCTTCGGCAGCTCCTACAGGAATGTGTACCTCTGTAGGAGCTGCCGAAGGCTGCGATCTTTTCATTCAGGCACCACCGATTCATGTCAGTTGTTAGGGTGCCGTTTCTAATTTTTCTCCCTACTTTGTGCCTGAGCCCGACACTTTCGCGGGCAGTTCCTCAAACCTTCTGCGCGTGAGGTGCATCATGGCCAAAGTCATTTTGAAGAAAAAAATCGACGCTTCGACTTCTACTCTGAGCGACGTCAAATCCTATGCCCGCAAGATCTGGCTGGCAGGCCTGGGTGCCTACGCCAAGGTTGGCCAAGAGGGCAGCGAGTACTTTCAAGAGTTGATCAAGGCTGGTCAAACTGTTGAAAAGAAAGGCAAAAAAGTCGTCACCGAAAAACTCGAAGCGGCCAACGCCGAGATCGATGAAGCCAAGGGCGAAGTCAGCTCGTTCAAAGGTCGCGTCGAAGTCCAGCTCGACAAGGTCGAGAAGGCATTCGACTCCCGTGTGGCAAGCGCCTTGAATCGTATCGGCATTCCGTCTAAACATGACGTTGAGACACTCTCTGCTAAGCTCGATGAGCTGACGGCATTGCTCGAACGCGTCGCGCGTAAATCTTAAGGAGAACGGGATGGCTGGTAAAAAGAACACCGATAAAGAAGGCAGCTCGTGGATTGGGAAAGTCGAAGACTACTCCCGCAAAATCTGGCTGGCTGGTTTAGGCGTGTACTCGAAGATCGACACTGACGGCAGCAAGCTCTTCGATACATTGGTCAAAGACGGCGAGAAAGCCGAGAAGCTCACCAAATCGGCAGTCGGCAAAAAAGTCGATGCCGCCAAGGACTCTGCTTCCTCGGCCAAGTCGCGCATCAGCGGCGTGAAAGATCGCGCACTGGGCAAGTGGGACGAACTGGAAGGGGCTTTCGACAAGCGCCTGAACAGTGCGATTTCGCGCCTGGGTGTGCCGAGCCGCAATGAAGTCAAAGCGCTGCACAGCAAGGTTGAAACCCTGACCAAGCAGATCGAGAAACTCACCGGTCTGAAAGCTCAGCCTGTGGCGGCGAAAACCGCTGCGGCGAAACCGGCAGCGAAAACTGCGGCGGCTAAACCCGCTGCAAAAACAGCAGCCAAGCCACTGGCTAAAGCGCCTGCGAAAGCCGCGGCCAAGCCTGCTGCCAAAACTGCAGCAAAACCTGCCGCGAAAACCGCCGCCGCCAAGCCCGCCGCAAAAGCGGCAGCCAAACCGGTAGCCGCCAAAGCCGCCGCGAAACCGGCAGCAAAACCAGCCGCCAAGCCAGCAGCGAAAACCGCTGCCGCCAAACCGGCTGCCAAGCCTGCGGCCAAACCGGCTGCGGCGAAAAAACCGGCAGTGAAAAAACCGGCCGCACCGAAAGCGGCTGCGCCGAAGCCAGCTGCACCAGCAGCAGCCAAGCCTGCCACCCCGGCAACCCCGGCCAGCGCGTCGAACTCCGCCGCTGCACCGACTCCGGTAGCCACCCCGACTGCTGCATCGACTCCGTCGACGCCAACCAGTCAGTCCTGATTCCTCAGGGCAAAACAAAACGCCCGGCCTGTGAAGGTCGGGCGTTTTTATTTGAAGATCAAAGATCGCAGCCTGCGGCAGCTCCTACAGGATCGTTGCCAAACCGAAAAATGGGCGGCGAACGTGGCACGTGCAGGAGCTGCCGCAGGCTGCGATCTTTTGACGTTAATGGTCTTCGAGGTATTGCAAAGCCATCCGTTCCGTCGCCACCTTCACCGGCGGCAGCAGATGCGGCGCCACCAGCATCATGATCTGGTACACGACGAGTCTGACCTCACCCTCGCGATCAAGAATCCGCTGATAGTCCAGCGAGAACAGCAGGGTCATGGTGATCTGCTCCACCAGTTGCCCCAACGCCTGGGTATCACTGACCAACTGCCCGCCCGCTTTCAACCGCGCCAGCAATGACGCCAGCGTGCGCTTGAGCGCATTGAGCAGATGACGAATGCCTTTGGCCAGTTTCGGCAGGCGTCCGGCGAGGTTCGACAGGTCTTGGAACAGAAAACGGTACTGCGCCAGGCGCTCGACGATCAGGTGCAGAAACAGCCAGTAATCCTCTGGCGCCAACTCGACATCCGAGGGCGGATCGAGCAGCGGCGCCAGTTCATTCTGGAAGCGCTCGAACAGGCCGAGAATCAACGGCTCCTTGCCGTGGAAGTGGTAGTAGAGGTTGCCGGGGCTGATCCCCATTTCGTTGGCAACTTCCATGGTGGAGACGTTGGGCTCACCCTTTTCGTTGAACAGTTGCAGGGCACATTCGAGAATCCGGTCGCGGGTTTTCATCCAGTCTTCTTAGAAAAGTTCGGTTAAGCGTCAGCGCACATGCACGTAGGTGCCGGGTGCTGCCTCCATCGGTGGATAGTTCGGGTTGCCGAGGGTAAACGTGGTTTCGTGCTGTGTGCCGGAGCGCTGCTGAATCCATTCCAGCCACTGCGGCCACCAACTGCCGTCGACGCGTTTGGCGTCGTAGTACCAGGCGCGCGGGTCGCTGCTGAGCTTGCCGTTCTCGACGTAATTGGCTTTCGGGTTGCTCGGCGGGTTGAGGATGCTTTGCACGTGGCCGCTGTTGGACAGCACGAAGCGCCGCTCGCCACCGAGCAGCAGTGTCGAGCGATACACCGCATCCCACGGCGTGATGTGGTCGTTCATGCCGGCCACGCTGAAGCTGTCGACCGTGACTTTCTGCAGATCGATCGGCGTACCGCAGACTTCCAGCCCACCCGGATGGGTCAGCGGGTTGTGCTTGAAGAAGTCCAGCAGGTCGCCATGGAACGCTGCGGGCAGGCGGGTGTTGTCGTTGTTCCAGTAGAGGATGTCGAACGCCGGCGGCTCTTTGCCCAGCAGGTAGTTGTTGACGAAGTAGCTCCAGATCAAGTCGTTGGGCCGCATCCAGGCGAACACCTTGGCCATGTCGCGACCGTCGAGCACGCCTTTCTGATAGGAGCGGCGTTTGGCGGCTTCGATGGTCTGTTCATCGGCGAACAGGGTGGTCGGAGTTTCGATTTCGCTGTCGAGCAGGCTGACCAGATAAGTCGCACTGGAGATCCGCCGCAGCTGCCGCTTGGCTTGCAGATGACCTTGCAGGGCGGCGATGGTCAGGCCGCCGGCGCAGGCACCCATCAGGTTGACGTCGCGGGCGCCGGTGATCGCGCGGCAGATGTTCATCGCTTCTTCCACGGCTTCGACGTAGGTCGACAGGCCCCATTCGCGATGGCGCACATCCGGGTTGCGCCAACTGATCATGAAGGTCTGCAGGCCATTTTTCAGCGCGTACTGGACGAAGCTGTTCTGCGGGCTGAGGTCGAAAATGTAGTACTTGTTGATTTGCGGCGGCACCACCAGCAGCGGCTTGGCGTACTGTTTTTCGCTCATCGGTTTGTACTGGATCAGCTCCAGCATCTCGTTGCGAAACACCACGGCGCCGGTGGTGGTGGCGACGGTCTTGCCGACCTCGAAAGCCTGTTTGGTGACCTGACGCGGCAGGCCGTCGTTGTGCAGCAGATCATCGAACAGATGGCTCAGGCCGCGCACCAGGCTCTGGCCGCCGGAGTTGAACAGCTCCTTGATCGCCAGCGGGTTGAGCAGGGTGTTGGAGGGCGCGACGGCGTCGTTGATCAGGGTGAACGCGAAGTGCGCGCGGGCGCGGTCGTCGTCGCTCATGCTGCTTTCATCGATCCAGCTCTTGACCTGTTTCTGCCAGGCCAGATACGCCTGCAGGCTGCGCCGGTAGAACGGGTTGAGGCTCCACGCCGGATCGGCGAACCGCGCGTCCTGCGGGTTGGTCGGGTGCAGGGTTTCACCGAGCAGCACGCGCCCGAGCTGACCGCCGAGCTTCAAGGCATGTCGCGCACTGTGCAGCGGGTTGCGCAGACCGTGGGCCGCGACACTGCGTAACGTCGAGATCAAGTCCCGACCACGCAGGCCGGTCATTGCACTTTGTGCATTGATGAACACGGCGGGGCTGGGCACTACGCCCGTCGCAGGTTTGTCGCGCATGACTCAACACTCCTTCGTCTTCAGGTCAAAAACAAACTCACCGAACCAGAACACCATAGTCGCTGTTACGGGTTACTGCCTGCGTGGCGTCCTGCCACGCGAGTTGTAGAAAACCCTGCATAAAGCCTGCCGCAGCGGTTCAGCCGCCCAAGGGTGTCGGGTGCGGGTGCATCACGGCGCGCTGCCGTTCCTCCTCAAGGAATTTCATGATGATCGGCGCCACGGCTTCGGCGCGGGTGATCAGGAACAGGTGGCCGTCGTCGATGATGTGCAACTGCGCGTTGGGAATCCGCCAGGCGAGCATGCGCATGTTGATCAGCGGGATCAGCGGATCGTCGTCGCCGGCCAGCACCAGGGTCGGCTGATGGATCTTGTGCAGCCAGTGAATGCTGGTCCAGCCAAGGCCGGCGAACAGTTGCCAGTAGTAACCGAGCTTGCCCGCCGAGCGCACCTTGGCTGCATGGCTGGCGGCCAGCGTCGGATCGCGGCGGAACGAGCCGCCGTAGATCATCGGCGCGATCCGGATCACATGCGAGGGCTGGATGTAGCGCCTTGGGCTGGCCATCATCCACAGCACCTTGGGTTTGCCCGGCACCATGAAGGCGCCGGCCGCCGTCGCTGCCAGCACCAGTTTCTTACAGCGCTCGGGGTAGTCATGGGCGAACTGCTGCGCCAGCGCACCGCCCCAGGACACGCCAATCACATTGACCTGACCGTAGTCGAGGTAATCGAGCATCCGCGCCGTCAGCTTTGCCAGCCCGGGAAAGCGATACGGCCGGCTCGGCGTCGACGAACCGCCGACACCGGGCACGTCGAAGGCGATCACTTCCAGATCCGGGTCCAGCGCCGCGACAAACGGAAACACCAGCTCCAGGTTGGCGCCGATGCCGTTGAATATCAGCAAGGGCGTCAAATGAGGCTTGCCGGGGCGTACCGCGGTGCGGAGGGTCTGCCCATCCAGATCGACGGTACGAAAAATGAACGGTTGCGGCATGCTTCAGGCCCTGTGGATTAATTCATCCCCGCTCCCCGTAGGAGCTGTCGAAGGCTGCGATCTTTTGATCTTGAAAAGCAAAATCAAAAGATCGCAGCCTTCGGCAGCTCCTACACAGGGCGAGGTGCGTCAGTTACCGCTCGTGAACGTAAGTGCCCGGCGAGGCTTCACCTGGCGCATACGTTTTGTTACCCAGTTTCAGCGGCGCCTTTTTCAGATTGCCCGAGCGCTCGGCGTGCCACGCCTGCCAGTACAGCCACCAGGAATCGGTGTGCTTGGTCGAGTTCTCCTGCCATTCGTCGGCGTTGGCGGCCATGCCTTCGCTGGTCATGTAACGCGATTTCGGGTTGCCCGGCGGATTCAGAATGCTCTGGATATGGCCGCTGCTCGACAGCACGAACTCGACCTTGCCGCCGAACAGTTGCGCCGACTTGTAGCAGGACTTCCACGGGGTGATGTGGTCGTTGGTACCGGCCAGCGAGAAAATGTCGGCCGTGACCTGCTTGAGGTCGATCGGCGTACCGCACACTTCCAGTGCATTGGGGCGGATCAGTGGGTTGTTTTTGAACATCTCGATCAGGTCGCCGTGGAACGCCGCCGGCAACCTTGTGGTGTCGTTGTTCCAGAACAGGATGTCGAACACCGGCGGCTCGTTGCCCAGCAGGTAGTTGTTGACCCAGTAATTCCAGATCAGATCGTTCGGCCGCATCCACGCGAAGACCTTGGCCATGTCCTTGCCTTCGAGCACGCCGGCCTGATACGAGTGGCGCTTGGCGGTCTCCAGGGTCTGCTCGTCGACGAACAGGGCGACGTCGCTGTCCAGGGTGGTGTCGAGCACGCTGACCAGCAGGGTCAGGGCGTTGACTTTGTTCTCGCCGATGGCGGCGTAATGGCCGAGCAGGGCGGTGCAGGTAATGCCGCCGGAGCAGGCGCCGAGCATGTTGATGTCTTTGCTGCCGGTGATCGCGGTGACCACGTCGACCGCTTCTTTCAGCGCATCGATGTAAGTGGACAGGCCCCACTCGCGCTGCGCCTTGGTCGGGTTGCGCCAGCTGACGATGAAGGTCTGCACGTTATTGCGCAGGCAGAAGCGCGCCAGGCTCTTGTCCGGGCTCAGATCGAAGACGTAGAACTTGTTGATCTGCGGCGGTACGACGAGCAGGGGGCGCTCGTGGACTTGCTCGGTGATCGGCTTGTACTGGATCAGCTCCAGCACGTCGTTGCGAAACACCACCGCGCCTTCGGTCACGCCCAGGCTCTTGCCGACCTCGAACGCGCCCATGTTGACCTGGCTCGGCATGCCGCCGTTGTGCACCAGATCCTTGGCCAGATGCGAGAGACCGTCGAGCAGGCTTTTGCCGCCGGTCTCGAAGAAGCGTTTGACTGCCGCGGGGTTGGCCGCCGTGTTGGTCGGGGCCATGGCTTCGGTCATCAGGTTGATCACAAAGTGGCCACGGGCAATGTCTTTGGGTGACAGGCTGCTGTCGTCGATCCAGGAATGGAGCTCCTTGCGCCACGCCAGGTAAGTTTGCAGATAACGTTTGTAGAGCGGGTTCTGGCTCCAGGCCGGATCAGCGAAGCGACGGTCATCGCTGGCCGGTTGCAGTTCGGATTTGCCGAACAGCACGTTCTTCAGTTCGAGGCCGAAATGGGTCACGTGCTTGACGCTATGGATCGGTTGTTTGATGGCCTGGGTCAGCACCATTCGAGCAGAGGCCAGCAGATCCTTTCCGCGCAGCCCAACGACGGGATTAAGCCCCAGGGTGTTTTCCGAGGCTTGGTACTTCAGGTCATCGTTATTCTTGTTACTCATCTACGACGCTCCATTGTCCTGAGACGAGTACCCGGTTTTCTGCTGTGCAGTTCCACAGCCAATGCCAGGTACTACTGCTCGGGTGACCGTTAATTCTGCATAGCTGCTTTACAGTTCATAGAGCACTGCAGGGAACTTGCCAGCTCCATTGGTTACCCGAGTTTAATTTTTTTCGCAAGCGGCCGATCCTCGACCGCCAAGCGCAGCATTCAAACAGATGAATTTAGAAAATGCCCTCTAAAGAGCAAGAGTGTCGGGCTAGAGCATCAGCTTGACGATCGACTCGTCGGGATCGCGGGTTTTTCCCGCAGCTTTGAGCTCGGCCAGATAATCGGCCCAGAGTGCGTCATGACGTCGCCCCAGCTCGTAGAGGTATTCCCAGGTGAACAGGCCGCTGTCGTGACCGTCGTCGAAGGTCAGTTTCAGTGCGTAGTGACCGGCCGGTTCCAGGCCGCTGAGGCCGACATTGAGTTTGCCGAATTGCAGGATCGGTTTGCCGTGGCCCTGGACCTCGGCGGAGGGGGAATGCACGCGCAGAAACTCGGCGGGCAAGGTGTATTCCTCGCCGGACGCGTAGGTGAGCGTCAGGGTTTTCGAAGCTTTGTGCAGTTTGATGTCGGTGGGAATATTGGTCATTGCAGGTCATCCGACTAGATGGAACACCCTGTAGGAGCTGCCGCAGGCTGCGATCTTTTTATAAATCAAAATCAAAAGATCGCAGCCTGCGGCAGCTCCTACAGAGAAGGTGACCTACAGGATATAACGGGACAGGTCTTCGTTCTGCGCCAATTCGCCCAGGTGGCTGTTGACGTACTCGGCGTCGATCAGGATCGGCTTGTCGTCATGCGCGCTGGCCAGGTCGCCGGCACTGAACGACACCTCTTCCAGCAGACGCTCAAGCAGCGTGTGCAGGCGACGGGCACCGATGTTCTCGGTCTTCTCGTTGACCTGCCAGGCGATTTCCGCCAGACGCTTGATGCCTTCCGGCTGGAACTGGATGTTCAGGCCTTCGGTCTTCAGCAGCGCACAGTATTGCTCGGTGAGCGACGCGTGCGGCTCGCTGAGGATGCGTTCGAAGTCTTCCGGGCTCAGGGCCTTGAGTTCGACGCGGATCGGCAGACGACCTTGCAGCTCAGGCACCAGATCGCTCGGCTTGCTCAGGTGGAACGCACCGGAGGCGATGAACAGGATGTGGTCGGTCTTGACCATGCCCAGCTTAGTGTTGACGGTGCAGCCTTCGATCAGCGGCAGCAGGTCGCGCTGGACGCCTTCACGGGACACATCGGCGCCGCCGACGTTGCCGCGCTTGGCGACCTTGTCGATTTCGTCGATGAACACGATGCCGTGCTGTTCAACGGCTTCCAGCGCTTTGGCTTTCAGCTCTTCTTCGTTGACCAGACGCCCGGCTTCTTCGTCGCGCACCAGTTTCAGCGCTTCCTTGACCTTGAGCTTGCGCGCCTTCTTCTTGCCCTTGCCCATGTTGGCGAACAGGTTCTGCAACTGGCTGGTCATCTCTTCCATGCCAGGCGGCGTGGCGATCTCGATGCCGGACACTTCGGCGACTTCGATCTCGATTTCCTTGTCGTCCAGCTGACCTTCGCGCAGGCGCTTGCGGAACAGCTGGCGGGTGTTGGAATCGCTGCTGGGTGCTTCTTCGTTACTGAAGCCCATGCGCGCCGGTGGCAGCAGCGCGTCGAGGATGCGGTCCTCGGCGGCGTCTTCGGCACGGTGACGCACGCGGGTCATTTCCTGCTCGCGAAGCATCTTGATCGCAGCGTCGGCAAGATCACGGATGATCGATTCGACGTCACGGCCAACGTAGCCGACTTCGGTGAACTTGGTCGCTTCGACCTTGATGAACGGCGCGTTGGCCAGTTTCGCCAGACGACGGGCGATCTCGGTTTTACCGACACCGGTCGGGCCGATCATCAGGATGTTCTTCGGGGTCACTTCAACACGCAGCTCTTCAGGCAGCTGCATGCGACGCCAGCGGTTGCGCAGGGCAATCGCGACAGCGCGCTTGGCATCGTCCTGGCCGATGATGTGGCGGTTGAGTTCGTGGACGATTTCGCGGGGAGTCATGGACATAATATTTGACGGTCCTCAAGCAGAAACAAGCCGTGGCACACGGGCCGCGTCAGGCTTATTCAGCGAGATCCTGCTCCTCAATGGTCTGAGTGTGGTTGGTGAATACACAGATGTCGCCGGCGATACCGAGGGCGGTTTCGACGATCTCACGGGCCGACAGGTCGGTCTTTTTCAGCAGCGCGCTGGCTGCGGCTTGCGCGTAGGCGCCGCCGGAACCCATGGCAATCAGGCCGTCTTCGGGTTCAACCACGTCACCGTTGCCGGTGATGATCAGCGAGGCGTCCTTGTTGGCGACCGCGAGCATGGCTTCGAGGCGGCTCAGGGAACGGTCGGTACGCCATTCTTTGGCGAGTTCGACAGCGGCGCGGATCAGGTGGCCCTGGTGTTTCTCCAGCTGGCCTTCGAACCGTTCGAACAGGGTGAAGGCGTCGGCGGTAGCACCGGCGAAACCGGCGATGACCTGGCCGTGGTACAGGCGGCGAACTTTCTTCGCGTTGCCTTTCATCACGGTGTTGCCGAGAGAAACCTGGCCGTCGCCGCCCATGACGACTTTGCCGTGGCGGCGGACTGAAACGATGGTGGTCAAGGGAAGAGTCTCCACGCAGCGGGGCGAAAATGCCTTATGCCCATTCATATGGGGGTGCTGGAGAGGATTTCAACCGTAGGGCAGGAGAGGGGACGAGCGGTGTCGCGGGAGGGTGAAAATCTCTGTGGCGAGGGAGCTTGTCGAATCGTCGCACCGTCCCGCTCGGCTGCGCAGCAGTCGCAAAACCTGCAATCCCGGACTGTCTGATGCACCGGATTTACAGGCTTTGGGGGTGCTTCGCACCCCATCGGGAGCAAGCTCCCTCGCCACAAAGTCCGCCGAACGATTTACGTTCGGCGTGAGGTCAGCGGCTCTGGCGTTGTTGTAACAACAGATTGCTGAAGCCGCTGCCCGCCAGTTGTTTCTGCGCGGTGGTCAGTTGTTCGCGGTTGCTGAACGGGCCGACCAATACGCGGTACCAGGTTTCGTCCTTCACCGTGCCCGACTCAACTGCAACGGCCTGGCCGAGCAGAATGATCTGCGCCCGCACCTTGTCGGCATCCGCCTCTTTGCGGAACGAACCGGCCTGGAGGAAGAACTTGGTCACCGGCGCCGCTTTCGCCACCGGCGGCGCGGGTGGCGGGGTAATGCCCGACAGCGCAGCCTGAGCCCGAGCCGTGTCGATCTTCGCGGCTTCCGCCGGGGTCACCGGCGTGGTCGGCACTTGCGGCGTCGGCAGGGTTTTCTCCGGCACGGCGTCCGGCGGCACGATCACTTCCGATTCCGGCAGCAGGGTGTAGAAGTCGTACTTCGGCTTCACCGGTTGCGTCGGGCTCGGCGGCGTCTTGTTGGCCTCGGCGATCTTCGACGCTTTCTGCTGCTGCGCCTGCTCGACTTTCTCACGCTTGACCGTGTCGCTGCCCTTGCCCGGCTCCAGTTTCATCAGGAACACGATGAACGCACCGACCGTCAGGCCGATGGCCATCCACAACCAACCCGGGATCGGTTGCTTTGCAGGAGCTTGGTAACGGCTGGCGCCACGCTTGGGTGCAGGTTTTTTCTTGGCAGCCAACTTACATGCGCTCCAGAGTTTCCAGGCCCAACAGTTCCAGGCCTTGCTTGAGAGTACGGCCGGTCAGCGCGGCCAGACGCAGACGGCTCTGCATCTGGGCCGGCGTTTCGGCGGCGAGGATCGGGCAGTTCTCGTAGAAGCTGGAGAACAGACCGGCGACGTCATACAGGTAGGTGCAGAGGATGTGCGGGGTGCCTTTTTCCGCGACGTTGTTCAGCACTTCGCCGAACTGCGCCAGCTTCGCCGCCAGCTCTTGCTCGTGCGCGGCTTCGAGGACGATCTGGCCGTCGACTTCGCTGAAATCCTTGCCCAGTTTGCGGAACACACCGGCGACACGGGTGTAGGCGTACAGCAGGTACGGCGCGGTGTTGCCTTCGAAGTTGAGCATCAGGTCGAAGTTGAAGCTGTAGTCGCTGGTGCGGTGCTTGGACAGATCGGCGTATTTCACCGCACCGATACCGACGACCTTGGCGATGTTGCGCAGTTCGTCTTCGGCAAGCGTCGGGTTCTTCTCTTTCACCAGGTTGTAGGCACGCTCCTGCGCTTCGGTCAGCAGGTCGATCAGCTTCACGGTGCCGCCGTCACGGGTCTTGAACGGACGGCCATCGGCGCCGTTCATGGTGCCGAAGCCCATGTGTTCCATCTCCATCGGATGGGTCACGAAGCCGGCCTTGCGCGCCACGGCGAACACTTGCTGGAAGTGCAGGGCCTGACGCTGGTCGACGAAGTACAGTGCGCGATCGGCCTTGAGCTTGCCGCTGCGGTAGCGCACGGCCGCCAGGTCGGTTGTGGCGTAGAGGTAGCCGCCGTCAGCCTTGACGATGATCACCGGCAGCGGGTCGCCGTCGGCGTTCTTGAATTCGTCGAGGAACACGCACTGAGCACCGTTGCTTTCGACCAGCATGCCGGCGGCTTTAAGGTCGTTGACCACGTTGATCAGGTCGTCGTTGTAGGCACTTTCGCCCATCACGTCGGCCATGGTCAGTTTGACGTTGAGCAGTTCGTAGATCTTCTGGCAGTGCGACAGCGAGATGTCCTTGAACCTGGTCCACAGCGCCAGGCATTCGGCATCGCCGGCCTGCAGCTTGACCACCAGGCCACGGGCGCGGTCGGCGAACTCTTCGGACTCGTCGAAACGCTGCTTGGCGGCGCGGTAGAAGTTTTCCAGATCGGACAGCTCGTCGCTGGTGATCGGGTTTTCCTGCAGATACGCCATCAACATGCCGAACTGGGTGCCCCAGTCGCCGACGTGGTTCTGGCGGATCACTTCGTCGCCGAGGAATTCCAGCACGCGGGCCACGCCGTCGCCGATGATGGTCGAACGCAAGTGACCAACGTGCATCTCTTTGGCCAGGTTCGGCGCCGACAGGTCAACCACGGTGCGCTGCGCCGGGCCGGCCTTTCGCACGCCTACATGTGCATCGGCCAGTGCGGCGTCGAGGCGCGAGGCCAGGGCCTGGGTGTTCTGGAAGAAGTTGATGAAGCCTGGACCGGCGATTTCGGCCTTGGTGACGTTTTCGTCGGCCGGCAGCGCGGCGATGATTTTTTCCGCCAGATCGCGCGGCTTCATGCTCGCCGGCTTGGCCAGCATCATGGCGATGTTGCTGGCGAAGTCGCCGTGGGTCTTGTCACGGGCGTTCTCCACCTGAATCGCCGGCGACAGGCCTTCAGGCAACACACCTTCGTTGACGAGTTGGGTGAGGGCTTGTTGGATCAGCTGGCGAATGGTGTCTTTCATGGTCTTCTCTTTCGACCGCAAGCGCGGCGGCGCATCGATGCGCGGGTGGAAAAACTGGGCATTATCCGTTGCGAAGACGGGCTTGCCAACCTTAGCAGGCAGCTTATGGATATGTGGCGACAAATTACCCTGTGGCGAGGGAGCTTGCTCCCGCTCGGCTGCGCAGCAGTCGTAAAACCGGCTGACTCGGTTTGTCTGGCATTGCGGTTTTGGGGCCGCTTCGCGCCCCAGCGGGAGCAAGCTCCCTCGCCACAGGTCAGCGTCAATACAAATCGACGGGGTCGACATCCAGCGACCAGCGCACCGCCCGTCCGCTCGGCATCTGCTCCAGTTCCAGCAGCCAACTGGCGAGCAACCGATGCAGCGGTGCCCGCGCCGCCGCCTGCACCAACAGCTGCGCACGATAGCGTCCCGCGCGGCGTTCCATGGGCGCCGGCACCGGCCCGAGCAATTCGATACCGTTCAGATGCTGCTCGGCGAGCAGGCGCTCGGCCGCGCTGCACGCTTCATCGAGAAAGCCTTCAGCCTGTCCCGGCTTGTGCGCTTCGGCGCGCAACAAGGCCAGGTGTGAAAACGGTGGCAATCCCGCCGCGCGGCGCTCACTTAAGGCCTGTTCGGCAAAGGCGAAGTAACCCTGCTCGGTCAACTGCACCAATAAAGGATGGTCGGCCAGGTGCGTCTGGATGATCACCTTGCCCGGCTCTTCAGCCCGCCCGGCGCGCCCGGCCACCTGCACAATCAATTGCGCCATGCGCTCGCTGGCGCGGAAGTCGCCGGAGAACAGTCCGCCGTCGGCATCCAGAATCGACACCAGCGTGACCCGGGGGAAATGGTGCCCCTTGGCCAACATCTGGGTGCCGACCAGAATGCACGGCTGGCCTTTCTGAATCGTCGCGAACAACTGATTCATCGCGTCCTTGCGCGAGGTGCTGTCGCGGTCGACGCGCAGCACCGGGTAGTCCGGGAACAGAATCGCCAGCCGTTCCTCGGCACGTTCGGTGCCGGCGCCCACCGGGCGCAGATCGACCTTGTTGCACTTGGGGCACTGACGCGGCGTGCGTTCGACGTTGCCGCAGTGGTGGCAGCGCAGCTCGCCGTAGCGCTGGTGCACGGTCATCCGCGCATCGCAGCGCGAGCACTCGGACATCCAGCCGCAATCGTGGCACAGCAAGGTCGGCGCAAAGCCGCGCCGGTTGAGGAACACCAGCACCTGCTGGCCGGCGGCGAGGGTCTGGCCGATGGCTTGTTGCATCGGCCCGGAAATGCCGCTGTCCAGCGGACGGCTTTTCACATCCAGGCGCAGGAAGCGGGGTTGTTTGGCGCCGCCGGCTCGCTCGTTGAGACGCAGCAGGCCATAGCGGCCGGTGTAAGCGTTGTGCAGGCTTTCCAGCGAAGGCGTGGCGGAGCCGAGGACAATCGGGATGTTTTCCTGGCGCGCACGCACCAGCGCCAGATCGCGGGCGTGGTAGCGCAGGCCTTCCTGCTGTTTATAAGAGCCGTCGTGCTCTTCGTCGATGATGATCAGCCCCGGGTTCTTCATCGGCGTGAACAGCGCCGAGCGGGTGCCGATAATAATGTCGGCCTCGCCATCGCGGGCAGCGAGCCAGGCGTCGAGGCGCTCGCGGTCGTTGACCGCCGAATGCAGCAGGGCGATGCGCGCATTGAAGCGCTGCTCGAAACGCGCCAGGGTCTGCGGGCCGAGGTTGATCTCCGGGATCAGCACCAAGGCCTGTTTGCCGGCTTCGAGGGTTTCGCGGATCAGTTGCAAATAGACTTCGGTCTTGCCGCTGCCGGTGACGCCCGCCAGGAGAAACGCGTGATAACTGTCGAACCCGGCGCGGATCGCCTCGTAAGCGGCGCGTTGTTCACCATTCAGCGGCAGTTCCGGTTGCGCCAACCAGTGTTCATGGCGCACCCCGGGGGCATGGCGCCGGATTTCCACCTGAACCAGATGCTTGGCCAGCAGCAGGTCGAGGCTGTCCTTGCTCAACATCAGTTTGCTCAGCAACTGATGGGCGACGCCGTGTGGATGTTGGGCGAGCGTTGTCAGTGCTTCACGCTGGCGCGGTGCGCGGGCGATGCGCGGATCATCGACACTGGCGCCGGGCACAACCGACCAGAAGCGTTCCTGGCGGGCCTCGGCCAGTTCGCCCTGGCGCAGCAGCACTGGCAGCGCCCAACTCAAGGTGTCGCCGAGGCTGTGCTGGTAATACTGCGATGTCCACAGGCACAGCTTGAACAGCGCTGGCGGCAGCGGCGGCTCGGCATCGAGCAGGGCCAGCGCCGGTTTGAGTTTTTCCAGCGGGACTTCGCTGGTGTCGGTTATCTCGACCAGAATCCCGATCATCTCCCGCCGACCGAACGGCACCCGCAGGCGCATGCCCGGCTGCAATTGCTCACGCAGCACACCGGCCGGCGCCCGATAGTCGAACAGGCGGCGCAGGGGCGAAGGCAGGGCGAGGCGCAGAATGGCGTCGGGCACGCGGGGGGATCTCGATCAGCGGACGATAAAAGGGACTAGGCACATAACCTTGCAGGAGTGAGTCTGCTCGCGATAGCGGTCTGTCATTCGACATTTTTATCGTCTGATACACCGCTATCGCGAGCAGGCTCACTCCTACAGGGGATCACGTATTGGGCCGGGAGCCTAGCAGACGGTCGGTCTCGGTGACAGCTTGCGTGATTGAAAAGGTCTGGTAGAATCCGCGGCCTAATTACGTGCGGTATTCAACAATAGTGTTGGGTGGCGGCACGCTAGCCTGAGGAATACACCATGAAAGCCGATATCCACCCGAATTACCCAGAAATCGCTGTTACCTGCTCGTGCGGTAACAAGTTCGAAACTCGTTCGACCTTCGGCAAAGCCCTGGCGATCGACGTTTGCAACGAATGCCACCCGTTCTACACCGGTAAGCAGAAAACTCTGGACACCGGCGGCCGCGTGCAGAAGTTCGCAGACCGTTTCGCTACTTTCGGCGTTGGCAAAAAAGCCTGAGGCTGATCATTTTGGAAGGTCGTTTCGACTTCTCCAGACTGATGAAAAAGGCGTCCCTTGCGGGCGCCTTTTTTGTGTCCGCGATTTGGCTGTCCGGCGCGCAAGCCTTTTGCTCGGCGCCTGCGGGACTGACCAGTGTCGCCGTGCAGCGCGTGGTCGATGGCGACACGCTGCGCCTGAGCGATGGTCGCAGCGTACGAATGATCGGCCTCAACACGCCTGAACTGGGTAAGCAGGGCCGCAGCGACGAACCTTTTGCGTTGGCGGCACGCAAACGCCTGCAAGTGTTGGTCGATGCCAGCGGCGGACGCGTCGGGTTGCTGCCCGGCAAGCAAGCCAAAGACCATTACGGGCGTACGCTCGCGCATCTTTACAGCGCCGGCGGCGCCAATCTCGAGGCGCAAATGCTCGCCGATGGCCTCGGTTTCCAGGTCGCGGTTGCGCCGAATGTCGATCTTGTCGCCTGCCAGCAAGCCGCCGAACGCAGTGCGCGCAAGGCCGGGCGGGGCCTCTGGCGGCAGTCACCTGTACTGAAAGCGGAGCAGATCCAGCGTTCGGGTTTTGCCGTGATCAGTGGGCGTGTGAGCAAGGTTCAACGCAATCGTGGCGGAATCTGGATCGAGTTGCAGGATGCGCTTGTATTGCGCGTTGCACCCAATCTGGTTGGACAATTCGACAATGCCGGTTTAGCAGCGCTGAAAGGCAAGCGAATCGAGGCTCGCGGCTGGATCGTCGATCGTTCGCGGCGCGGTGGGCTGCAATCCGGCCAGTCGCGTTGGCTGCTGCCGCTGACGGATCCTTCAATGTTGCAAGCGCTGCCCTGAATAAAAATTGTAGACATTTTTTCTACTGATTGTGAACAGTCCAGCCCTTGTGCGCCGTGGCTCTTGGCCCAAAGTCGTAGGGCAGGGCGCTTGACAGCGGTGACCGCTCAGTCTTGTGGGGACTTTGCGAGGCGCGTATCCTCGCTGACCAGTCTGTCCAACAGTAAAAAGCGGAATGCCAAAATGTCTGATCTGAAAACTGCCGCTCTCGAATATCATGCCAATCCTCGTCCAGGGAAGCTGAGTGTCGAGCTCACCAAGGCCACTGCTACCGCTCGCGACCTGTCGCTGGCCTACAGCCCCGGCGTAGCTGAACCAGTGCGTGAGATCGCCCGCGATCCTGAACTGGCCTACAAGTACACCGGCAAGGGCAACCTGGTTGCAGTCATTTCCGATGGCACCGCGATTCTGGGCCTGGGTAACCTCGGCCCACTGGCTTCCAAGCCAGTGATGGAAGGTAAAGGCGTGCTGTTCAAGCGCTTCGCCGGCATCGACGTATTCGACATCGAAGTCGACTCCGAAAGCCCGCAAGCCTTCATCGACACCGTAAAACGCATCTCCATCACTTTCGGCGGCATCAACCTGGAAGACATCAAGGCACCTGAGTGCTTTGAGATCGAGCGCGCTCTGATCGAGCAGTGCGACATTCCGGTATTCCACGATGACCAGCACGGCACCGCGATCGTGACCGCTGCGGGCATGATCAACGCCCTGGAAATCGCCGGCAAAACCCTGCCGGAAGCCAAGATCGTCTGCCTCGGCGCCGGCGCTGCGGCCATCTCCTGCATGAAGTTGCTGGTGAGCATGGGCGCGAAGATCGAAAACATCTTCATGGTTGACCGTACCGGCGTGATCCACTCCGGCCGTGACGACCTGAACCAGTACAAAGCGGTATTCGCCCACGCGACCGACAAGCGCAGCCTGGCTGACGCTCTGAAAGGCGCTGACGTGTTCGTTGGTCTGTCCGGCCCGAACCTGCTGAGCGCGGAAGGCCTGCTGTCGATGGCGGCCAACCCGATCGTCTTCGCCTGCTCGAACCCGGATCCGGAAATCTCCCCGGAACTGGCGCATGCGACCCGCAGCGACGTGATCATGGCCACCGGTCGTTCCGACTACCCGAACCAGGTCAACAACGTACTGGGCTTCCCGTTCATCTTCCGTGGTGCCCTGGACGTTCGCGCCAAGCGCATCAACGAAGAAATGAAAGTGGCCGCTGCCAACGCCCTGCGTGAACTGGCCAAGCTGCCAGTACCACAGGACGTGTGCGATGCCTACGGTGGTGCGCCGCTGGAGTTCGGTCGTGAGTACATCATTCCGAAGCCAATGGACAAGCGCCTGATCACCCTGATCTCCGACGCTGTGGCCAAGGCCGCGATCGAGACCGGTGTGGCAACCCTGCCGTATCCGAAGAACTACCCGCTGAAAAGCGTGGATGACGTGTTCAACGGCTAAGCCGTTGTAGCGCTTCAACTGGAAGCCCCGATTCGAGAGAGTCGGGGCTTTTTGTTTGGCAGATCAAAAGATCGCAGCCTGCGGCGGCTCCTACAGGGAAATACGGCCGATTCTGTAGGAGCTGCCGCAGGCTGCGATCTTTTGATCTTGCTTTGAAGCACAAAAAAGCCCCGCACTTCTCACGAAGGCGGGGCTTTTTGCTTGGGTTGGATCAGAACAGATCGATTGGCGCCTGCTCGTCCGCTGGCAGCGGGCTGCCCGGTACGGCACCGTTACCCAGTTCGTTCACCGATGGCGGCGTGTCTTCGGACTTGAACAGTTCGAAGTAGGCGCCAGGCGTACTTGGCGTTGCCGCACGGCCGCTGACCGGATCCACCCGCAGGCTGAGGATGCCTTCAGGCTCAGGCTGCACGTGAGGCGGCTTGTCCTTCAGTGCGGCCGACATGTAGTTCATCCAGATCGGCAGCGCCACGGTGCCCCCGAACTCGCGGCGACCGAGGCTTTCCGGCTGGTCGAAGCCAGTCCACACCGTGGTCACGTAATCGGCGTTATAACCGGAGAACCACGCATCCTTCGATTCGTTGGTGGTACCGGTCTTGCCTGCGATGTCGCTGCGGCCCATGGCCAGGGCACGGCGACCGGTGCCGAGCTTGATCACGTCCTGCAGCATGCTGTTGAGGATGTAGGTGGTGCGGCCATCGACAATCCGCTCGGCCACGGCCGGCGCTTGTGGTGCGGCGGCAGCGCCAGGGGCTTCACCCGGTACCGGTGCGGCATTCACGGTGATCGGCTGAGACGCCGGCGCGGCAAAGCCATCGGTGGCCGAGCCACCCTGAGGCACGGTCGGCGGGTTGGCGACGAACAGCGTGTCACCGTTGCGACTTTCGATCTTGTCGATGATGTACGGGGTGATCTTGTAGCCGCCGTTGGCGAAGGTGCTCCAGCCGGTGGCGATTTCCATCGGCGTCAGCGTCGCGGTACCCAGCGCCAGCGACAGGTTCGGCGGCAGATCCTGTTTGTTGAAGCCGAAGCGGGTGATGTAGTCGATGGTCTTGCCCACACCCATCGCCTGCAGCAGGCGGATCGACACCAGGTTACGCGACTTGTACAGCGCCTCGCGCAGACGGATCGGGCCGAGGAAGGTGTTGGTGTCGTTCTTCGGCCGCCAGACTTTGTCCAGATACTCGTCGACGAACACGATCGGGGCGTCGTTGACCAGCGTCGCGGCGGTGTAACCGCTGTCCAGCGCGGCGCTGTAGACGAACGGCTTGAAGCTCGAACCCGGCTGACGCTTGGCCTGCAGGGCGCGGTTGTAGTTGCTCTGCTCGAAAGCGAAACCACCGACCAGCGAGCGGATCGCGCCGTTCTGCGGATCCAGCGACACCAGCGCGCCTTGCGCCTGCGGGATCTGGCTGAACTTCAGTGAGTTGTTCGGCTGGCGCTGCACGCGAATCAGGTCGCCGACCTGCGCCACGTCCGACGGCTGCCGCGGTGCGGCGCCCATGCTGTTGGTATTGAGGAACGGCCGCGCCCACTTCATGGTGTCCCAGGCGACGTGTTCTTCGCCGGTACGGGTCAGCACCTGCAAGCCGTTCTTGTCGACCTGGGTGACGATGGCCGGTTCAAGGCTGCTGATGGTGCGCTGCTTGGTCAGCTCGGTGGCCCAGGCTTCATGGGTCTTGCCCGGCAGGCGCGACTCGGGGCCGCGATAGCCGTGACGCTGGTCGTAAGTCATCAAGCCTTCGTGCAGGGCGGTGTTGGCCATTTCCTGCAGGTTGCTCGGCACCGTGGTGGTGACGCGGAAACCTTCCGTATAAGCGTCGCTGCCGTAGCGGCCGACCATTTCGGCACGGGCCATTTCAGCAATGTACGGCGCGTTCACTTCCGGGGTCGGCACGTGATAGCTGGCGTTCAGCGGTTCGTTGATCGCGGCGGTGTAGTCGGCCTCGGAAATCTTGCCGAGCTTGTACATGCGCCCGAGGATCCAGTCGCGACGTTCTTTACTGCGCGCCGGGTTGGCCAGCGGGTTGAAGCGTGACGGGGCTTTCGGCAGGCCGGCGATCATTGCCATCTGCGCCAGGCTGATGTCACGGATCGACTTGCCGTAATACACCTGCGCCGCCGCCTCGATGCCGTAGGCGCGGTTGCCCAGGTAGATCTTGTTCACGTACAGCTCGAGGATCTCGTCCTTGGTCAGCTGCCGCTCGATCTGCAGGGCCAGAAGGATTTCCGTGGTTTTGCGCGAGAAGCTGCGTTCGCTGGTCAGGAAGAAGTTCTTCGCCACCTGCATGGTGATGGTGCTGCCGCCGGACTGGATGTGACCGCTTTTCACCAGCTGGGTCGCGGCACGCATCAGGCTGCTCGGATCGACGCCATAGTGGTTGGCGAAGTTGTCGTCTTCAGCACTTAGTAACGCATTAATGAAATTGGGGGGAATGTCGGCGAAACGGATCGGAGTACGGCGCATTTCGCCAAATTCTGCGATCAACTTGTTGTCGCTGCTGTAGACCCGCAGCGGAATCTGCAACTGAATGCTTCTCAGCGCCTCCACAGACGGCAAACCCGGACTAAGGTAAAGAAACGCGCCGCTGAGACCTAAAAGCAGTCCGCAGAAAACGGCGACGATGGACCAACCGAAGAATTTCAGCAGACGAATCAAGGCTTTTGGACATCCAGGGCAAAGAATGAATGTGGCGACAGGGTCCCGGTAACACACAGAACAGCCTGGGCCGGCAGTAAAAAGCGGAAAAAAACGCTGGGCATTATAAGCACTTTTCTGCTGGGGGCGTCATTTGCGCTTCTGTCAAGACGGGGTGAAGGAACGCAATGCGTATTACAGAGTCCGTAACTCACGGAAAGTCATAGGGAATTGGTAGTGCTGGGACTCTTCAATAAAAAGACCAATACGTTACTGGGGATCGACATCAGCTCCACTTCGGTGAAGCTGCTGGAGCTGAGCCGGCAGGGCGACCGCTACCGGGTCGAGGCCTACGCGGTGGAACCGCTGCCGCCCAACGCCGTGGTCGAAAAGAACATCGCCGAGCTCGAAGGCGTGGGCCATGCCTTGTCCCGAGTGTTGGTCAAGGCGCGCACCGGGCTCAAGAGCGTGGCGGTGGCGGTGGCCGGGTCGGCGGTGATCACCAAGGTCATCGAGATGGACGCCGGGCTGACCGATGACGAGCTGGAAAACCAGCTGAAGATTGAAGCCGATCAGTACATTCCCTATCCGCTGGACGAAGTCGCCATCGATTTTGAAGTCCAGGGCGTTTCGCCGCGTAACCCCGAACGGGTCAATGTGCTGCTGGCCGCCTGCCGCAAGGAAAACGTCGAAGTCCGCGAGGCGGCGCTGGCGCTGGCCGGGCTCACCGCGCGGGTGGTCGATGTCGAGGCCTACGCACTGGAGCGTTCGTTCGGCCTGCTCGCCACTCAGCTGGCGGCCTCGCAGGAGCGCCTGACCGTAGCGGTGGTGGACATCGGCGCGACCATGACCACCCTCAGCGTCCTGCACAACGGCCGCATCATCTATACCCGCGAGCAACTGTTCGGCGGGCGGCAACTGACCGAGGAAATCCAGCGTCGCTACGGCCTGACCGTCGAACAGGCCGGGCTGGCGAAAAAGCAGGGTGGTCTGCCCGACGACTACGTCAGCGAGGTGCTGCAGCCATTCCGGGAGGCGCTGGTGCAGCAGGTGTCGCGCTCATTGCAGTTCTTCTTTGCCTCCGGGCAGTACAACGCGGTCGATCATATTCTGCTCGCCGGTGGCACGGCGTCGGTGCCGGGGCTGGATCGCCTGATCGAGCAGCGTCTGGGCACTCCGACCCAGGTTGCCAACCCGTTTTCCGACATGGCCTTGAGCAGCAAGGTCAACGCCGGGGCCCTGGCCAGTGACGCGCCGGCCCTGATGATTGCCTGCGGGCTCGCGCTCAGGAGTTTCGACTGATGGCGCGGATCAACCTTCTCCCCTGGCGTGAGGAGCGCCGCGAAGAACGGCGCAAACGCTTCCTGCTGATCCTGATCGGGGTTTTCGTCGGCTCGGTGGGCGCGGTGTTTATTGCCGATCAGATCATCAGCACCGCCATTGAGCAGCAGGCCGCGCGCAACGCCTATATCGGCAAGCAGATTGCCGTGGTCGACGAGCGGATCAAGCAGATCAGCGAACTCAAGGCCCGGCGCCAGCAACTGGTCGAACGCATGCGCATCATTCAGGACTTGCAGGGCAACCGGCAGATCAGCGGGCGAATCTTCGACCAACTGGCGCGCACACTGCCGGACGGTGTGTATTTCACCAGCGTGAAGCTGGTCGGCAAGACGCTGTCCATCAGTGGTGCGGCCGAATCCAATAACCGGGTTTCTGAGCTGATGCGCAACCTGGATGCCTCCGACTGGTTTGATGCGCCGAGCCTCAACGAAGTGAAGGCGACGACCGCCGGTCAGGTGGATCAGGCCAATGTCTTCCAGTTGACCGTCCGTCAGACACAGCCAGCAGCCGTGGAGGGCGACAAATGAAACCGTCCGAATGGCTGCAGGGTTTGCGCAACATCGACTTCAACGATCTGGACACCAGCAACATCGGTTCCTGGCCGGCTGCAGTGAAAACCATCGCGGCGGCGTTGCTGGCGGTGCTGGTGCTGGCGCTCGGCTACAACTTCTTCATCAGCGACATGGAAAACCAGCTTGAAGCCAAGCGTCTGGAAGAAGACACCTTGAAGGAACAATTCGCCAGCAAGGCGCACATGGCCGCCAACCTGGAGCTGTACACCCAGCAGATGAAGGAAATGGAGAACTCCTTCGGCGTACTCCTGCGGCAATTGCCCAGCGACACCGAAGTCCCCGGGTTGCTGGAAGACATTACCCGTACCGGGTTGGGCAGCGGCCTTGAATTCGAAGAGATCAAGCTGCTGCCGGAAGTGACCCAGCCGTTCTACATCGAATTGCCGATCCAGATCACCGTCACCGGGGCTTATCACGACCTCGCCACCTTCGTCAGCGGCGTCGCCGGGCTGCCACGGATTGTCACCTTGCACGATTTCGACCTGGTGCCCGCCAACCCGGACGGCGGGACCAAGCTGCGCATGAGCATCCTCGCCAAGACTTACCGCTATAACGACAAGGGGCTGGAAAAATGACCCCGATGCGTTATTTCGCCCTGTCGATGCTGCTGGGGCTGAGCGGTTGCGGCAGCAGTGATGAGTTCAGCGACCTCGACGCCTACATGAACGAAGTGCGTCTGCGGCCGGCGGGCAAAATCGAGCCGACGCCGACTTTCCGCTCCTACCCGACGTTCACCTACAGCGCGGCCAACCTGCGCAGCCCGTTCTCGCGCCAGGTGCGGGTCGATCTGGCCGGGCAGCAGCGCGGCGCGCGCAACGTCAAACCCGACCCGAACCGGGTCAAGCAATACCTCGAAGGTTTCAACATCGAACAGTTTGAAATGGTCGGCACGATCTCCAACGCCTCCGGCTCCTTTGCTCTGTTGCGCGGGGCGGGCGGGGTGCATCGGTTGAAAGTCGGCGACTACCTGGGACGCAACGACGGTCGCATCGTCGCCATCAGCGCCTCGCAGGTCGATGTGGTCGAAATCGTGCCCGATGGCGAAGGCGCCTGGCTGGAGCGTCCGCGCACCATTCCTTTGAAAGAGCACTCATAGTGGAAGTCGAACAATGAACAGGATTTTCTCCACCCTCGGTTTTTCGCTATGGATAGCGCTGCTTTCACCGATGGTTCAGGCGGCCAGCCTCAAGGCGCTGGATGTGGCGGCGTTACCCGGCGATCGCGTCGAGTTGAAGCTGTCGTTCGACGGCCCGCCCCCACAGCCCAAGGGCTACACCACTGAGTCACCGGCGCGAATCGCGCTGGATCTGCCGGGTGTCGCCAGCCAGCTGACGAGCAAGACCCGCGATCTGGGCAGCGGCAACGCACGCAGCGCCACGGTGGTCGAGGCCAATGATCGGACGCGCCTGATCATCAACCTGACGCAACTGACGCCCTACACCGCGCGGGTCGAGGGCAACCATCTGTTCGTGGTGGTCGGGCAGGGCGCCAAGCCGGCTGCACCACGGCCGGCCACTGCGGTTGCGCCACGCCCGGCCGCGGCGCCGACGAAGGCTTACGCACCCACCGTCAAGGCCATTCGCGGCGTCGACTTCCAGCGGGGTACGGCAGGAGAGGGCAACGTGGTCATCGACCTGTCGGACCCGACCATCGCCCCGGACATTCAGGAGCATGACGGCAAGATCATCCTCAGTTTTGCCCGCACCCAGTTGCCCGACCGGCTGCGAGTACGTCTCGACGTCAAGGATTTCGCCACCCCGGTGCAGTACGTCAACAGCGCCGCAACTGGCGATCGCGCAGTCATCACTGTCGAACCCAGCGGCACGTTCGACTATTCGACCTACCAGACCGACAACAAGCTGACCGTCAGCATTCGCCCGATGACGGTCGACGACCTGCAAAAGCGTAATGCCGACCGCCAGGCCTACAGTGGCGAAAAGCTCTCGCTGAATTTCCAGGACATCGATGTGCGTTCGGTGCTGCAACTGATCGCCGACTTCACTAACCTGAATCTGGTGGCCAGCGACACGGTGCAGGGCGGTATCACCTTGCGTCTGCAGAATGTGCCGTGGGATCAGGCGCTGGATCTGGTGCTGAAAACCAAAGGCCTGGATAAACGCAAGATCGGCAACGTATTGCTCGTGGCGCCGGCTGACGAAATCGCCGCGCGCGAACGCCAGGAACTTGAGTCGCAGAAGCAGATCGCTGAACTGGCACCACTGCGCCGCGAGTTGCTGCAGGTGAACTACGCCAAGGCCGCGGACATCGCCAAGCTGTTTCAGTCGGTGACCAGCGCCGAAGCGAAAATCGATGAGCGCGGCTCGATCACGGTGGATGAGCGGACCAACAACATCATTGCCTACCAGACCCAGGACCGCCTCGACGAACTGCGGCGGATCGTGGCGCAACTGGATATTCCGGTGCGCCAGGTGATGATCGAGGCACGGATCGTCGAGGCCAACGTCGATTACGACAAGAGCCTGGGCGTGCGCTGGGGCGGTTCGATCCAGAACAAGGGCAACTGGAACACGTCCGGGGTCAGTAACGGCACCTCGACCACCATCGGCACGCCGGGCAGCACCAGCACCAACTCGCCGTTCGTCGACATGGGCACGGTCGGCAACACGTCGGGGATCGGTATCGCCTTCATCACCGACAATGTGCTGCTCGACCTTGAGCTGACGGCGATGGAAAAAACCGGCAACGGTGAAATCGTCTCCCAGCCGAAAGTGGTCACCTCCGACAAGGAGACCGCGAAGATCCTCAAGGGCACCGAGATTCCGTATCAGGAGGCCAGCTCCAGCGGCGCGACGTCAGTGTCATTCAAGGAGGCCTCGCTGTCGCTCGAAGTGACGCCGCAGATCACCCCCGACAACCGCATCATCATGGAGGTCAAGGTCACCAAGGATGAGCCGGATTACCTGAACAAGGTGCAGGATGTCCCGCCGATCAAGAAGAACGAGGTCAACGCCAAAGTGCTGGTGAACGACGGCGAGACCATCGTGATTGGGGGCGTTTTCTCAAATACTCAAAGCAAGGTCGTAGATAAGGTGCCATTTCTTGGCGATGTGCCGTATCTTGGCCGCCTTTTCCGGCGTGATGTGGTTTCGGAGAAAAAATCCGAGCTGCTGGTATTTCTCACTCCGCGTATCATGAATAACCAGGCGATTGCTGTGAGTCGTTGATTCTGTGCGAAATTTGATTCTTGTAGGACCGATGGGCGCTGGAAAAAGCACCATCGGCCGGTTGCTGGCCAAAGAGCTGCGCCTGCCGTTCAAAGATTCCGACAAGGAAATTGAACTGCGCACGGGCGCCAATATCCCGTGGATCTTCGACAAGGAAGGCGAGCCCGGCTTTCGTGACCGTGAGCAGGCGATGATTGCCGAGCTGTGCGCGTTCGACGGCGTGGTGCTGGCGACCGGCGGCGGCGCGGTGATGCGCGACGCCAACCGCAAGGCCCTGCACGCCGGCGGGCGGGTGGTGTATCTGCACGCCTCCGTTGAGCAGCAGGTCGGTCGCACATCCCGCGATCGCAACCGGCCGTTGCTGCGCACCGCCGATCCGGCGAAAACCCTGCGTGACTTGCTGGAGATCCGCGATCCGCTGTATCGCGAGATCGCCGATCTGGTGGTGGAAACCGACGAACGGCCGCCGCGCATGGTGGTGCTCGATATTCTCGACCGTCTGGCACAGCTTCCACCCCGTTAAAGCGCCGTGCGAAATGCGCTATCCTCGGCGTCCTGTCACAGCCGTCGAGGTTGTGGCGGATGGCTTGCGAGCGGCGTCACATCAGCTAAAGGTCGCGGACATCCAATTATTCAAGGCAGGACGCCTGCTTCCATCTTCACTGTGGGGACACATGCAGACACTCAAGGTCGATCTAGGCGAGCGCAGCTACCCGATTCATATTGGCGAAGGTTTGTTGGATCAGCCTGAGTTGCTGGCGCCGCACATTCATGGGCGGCAAGTGGCAATCATCTCCAACGAGACGGTTGCGCCGCTCTATCTCGAACGTCTGACCCAAAGCCTTGCGCAGTTCTCGGTGATTTCCGTGGTACTGCCGGACGGCGAAGCCTTCAAGAACTGGGAAACCCTGCAACTGATCTTCGACGGCCTGCTGACCGCCCGTCACGACCGCCGCACCACGATCATCGCCCTCGGCGGCGGGGTCATCGGTGACATGGCCGGTTTCGCTGCCGCCTGCTATCAGCGCGGCGTCGACTTCATCCAGATTCCGACCACGCTGCTGTCCCAGGTCGATTCGTCGGTGGGCGGCAAGACCGGCATCAACCATCCGCTGGGCAAGAACATGGTCGGCGCGTTCTATCAGCCGAACGTGGTGCTGATCGATACCGCGTCCCTGAAAACCCTGCCGCAGCGCGAGCTGTCGGCCGGTCTGGCGGAAGTCATCAAGTACGGTCTGATCTGCGATGAGCCGTTTTTGACCTGGCTCGAAGACAACGTCGATGCCCTGCGTGCGCTGGACCAGAAAGCCCTGACTTACGCCATCGAGCGCTCCTGCGCAGCCAAGGCTGCCGTGGTCGGCGCCGATGAAAAGGAAACCGGCGTACGCGCCACGCTCAACCTCGGCCACACCTTCGGCCACGCCATCGAGACCCACATGGGCTATGGTGTCTGGTTGCATGGTGAGGCGGTCGCCGCTGGCACCGTGATGGCGCTGGAGATGTCCGCGCGCCTGGGCTGGATCAGCGAGCAGGAACGTGATCGCGGCATTCGTCTGTTCCAGCGTGCCGGTCTGCCGGTGATTCCGCCGGAAGAGATGACCGAAGCCGATTTTCTCGAACATATGGCAATTGATAAAAAAGTGATCGACGGTCGTCTGCGCCTGGTGCTGCTGCGCCGGATGGGCGAAGCGGTGGTGACCGCCGATTATCCGAAAGAGGTTCTACAGGCCACGCTGGGAGCGGATTACCGCGCTCTGGCTCAGCTTAAAGGTTAATAAGATTCCGATGACTAGTTTGCATGCCGACGAGGCGTTCCTCGGCCATTTCCAGTTAAGTCACGACCCTTTCGCGCCGCGGGTGCCGGGCTTCAAATTTTTCCCGGCCCAGCGCAAGCCGGTGTTGGGGCAACTGCACCACCTGGCGCGTTACAGCCAGTTGCTGCTCGTGGTGACCGGCCCGCAAGGCAGCGGCAAGACCCTGCTGCGCCAGGCGCTGGTCGCCAGCACCAACAAGCAATCGGTGCAGAGCGTGGTCGTTTCGGCGCGTGGCGCCGGCGATGCCGCAGGCGTGTTGCGTCAGGTCGCCCAGGCGCTGGACGTGGCGCAGGCCGAAGTCGGCGCGATTCTCGCGCAGGTTGTGCAACTTGCCCTGACCGGCCAGGAAGTCTATCTGCTGGTGGACGATGCCGAGCAGCTCGACGAATCCGCCCTCGAAGCGCTGATGGCGCTGGGAGCCGGTGCACCGGAAGGTCGCCCGCACGTGTTCCTGTTCGGTGAGTCTTCGCTGATCGCGCAACTGGAGGCCTTGCAGCTCGAGGAAGAGCGCTTCCACGTCATCGAGTTGCAGCCGTACACCGAAGAAGAGACCCGCGAATATCTCGACCAACGGCTCGAAGGTGCGGGCCGGGGTGTCGAACTTTTCACCGCGGATCAGATCTCTGAGATTCACGAAAGCTCCGAGGGTTGGCCTGGCAACATCAACCAGGTCGCTCGCGATGCACTGATCGAAGTCATGATTGCCAGCCGCTCAGCGGTCAAGCGTCCAAGTATGGGGTTCAACATGCCGAAGAAACACGTATTGGCGATTTCCGCCGTCGTTGTGGTCGCGGTCGCCGCCGCCTGGCTGATGCCGGGTCGCAACAAGGCACCAACCACCGGCGCTCCCGCCAACGAACAGGCACAACTGCCATTGGGTCAGGGCGCCAAGGGTGGCGCGCCGAACGTCGAATTCGCCGGCAATACCCAGCCAATGCCGCTGCCGCTGGTCGGCAACTCGCAGCCGGTCATGCGCGGCCCGTTGGCTGAGGCCGCTGGCGGCATCACTGAAGGCGACGACGGCGTGCCTGTCGAAGGCTCCAGCGCAACGCCGCCGACCGTGACCACTTCTGCACCGCCCGCAGGCGTTCCGGCAGGCCCGGCACCGACGCCAGTTCCGGTACCGGCCGCCAAACCGACTCCGGCGCCGACTCAGGTCGCCACCGCCAAGCCTGCTCCGGCAGCGCCAGTGGCCAAACCGGCGCCAGCCCCGGCCAAACCTGTAGCGGCTGCCAAACCGGCCGAGAAGCCGGTTACCGTCGCCAAAGCGGCCGGTGGCAGCTGGTACGCCGGTCAGCCGACCAGCAACTACGTGGTGCAGATCCTCGGCACCAGCTCCGAAGCGACCGCGCAGAACTTCGTCAAGGAGCAGGGCGGCGAGTACCGTTATTTCAAGAAAGTCCTCAACGGCAAGCCTCTCTACGTGATCACCTATGGCAACTTCGCCAGCCGTGATGCAGCCGTTTCTGCCATCAAGGCCTTGCCAGCGAAGGTTCAGGCTGGTAAACCTTGGCCTCGCACTGTCGCCAGCGTCCAACAGGAACTGGCAACAACTCGCTGAAGATTCGGCGGCCTTACCCAGGCCGCCTCTCCAAGCACCTCAAAATTTCTACGAGTGCGCGCCGCCTTCACAGGCCGCGTGCCTTGTGGTGTCTGCGTCACAGTAGTCTTTGAGTCGTTGCAGTCAGAATTAAAAAAGTTTTGACTAGCACAGCAGATCGCTTTAAACCTTTCACAAATGCGACATAGATTTGCGACATTTCGTCGTCAAATTTGTGAGCGTCTGTGTCGCTGTGTACAATGACCACCCTTTTGCCCCCGCAAAGCCGGCGTACGTTCGGCGCGGTCAGCAAGTGGTTGAATTGAAAAGAAATTTGCCTCGTAAAGAGGCAGCCTGGTGAGAAAGTGTCTATGAAAGCAGGTCTGTACCAACCAGATGAATTCAAGGATAACTGCGGTTTCGGCCTGATAGCCCATATGCAGGGCGAGCCCAGTCATACCCTTTTGCAAACGGCCATCGAGGCCCTGACCTGCATGACCCACCGCGGTGGGATTAATGCCGACGGCAAGACCGGTGACGGTTGCGGTCTGCTGATTCAAAAGCCTGACGCGTTCCTGCGGGCGATTGCCCAGGAAAACTTCAGCGTCGAGCTGCCTAAGCAATATGCCGTGGGCATGGTCTTCTTCAATCAGGATCCGGCCAAGGCCGAAGCCGCTCGCGAGAACATGAACCGCGAGATTCTTGCCGAAGGCCTGCAACTGATCGGCTGGCGCAAAGTGCCGATCGACACCAGCGTCCTCGGCCGCCTGGCCCTTGAGCGCCTGCCGCAGATCGAGCAGGTGTACATCGGCGGTGAAGGCCTGAGCGATCAGGACATGGCGGTCAAGCTGTTCAGCGCCCGTCGTCGCTCGTCGGTGGCCAACGCCGCCGACACTGACCACTACATCTGCAGCTTTTCGCACAAGACCATCATCTATAAAGGCCTGATGATGCCGGCCGACCTGGCCGCGTTCTATCCGGACCTCGGTGACCAGCGTCTGCAAACCGCGATCTGCGTGTTTCACCAGCGCTTCTCCACCAACACCCTGCCGAAATGGCCGCTGGCTCAGCCGTTCCGCTTCCTCGCCCACAACGGCGAGATCAACACCATTACCGGTAACCGCAACTGGGCCCAGGCCCGTCGGACCAAGTTCACCAACGATCTGATGGATCTGGAAGAACTCGGCCCGCTGGTCAACCGTGTCGGTTCCGACTCCTCGAGCATGGACAACATGCTCGAACTGATGGTCACCGGTGGCATCGACCTGTTCCGTGGCGTGCGGATGATCATTCCGCCAGCGTGGCAGAACGTCGAAACCATGGACCCGGATCTGCGTGCGTTCTACGAGTACAACTCGATGCACATGGAGCCGTGGGACGGCCCGGCCGGCGTGGTCATGACCGACGGTCGCTACGCGGTGTGCCTGCTCGACCGTAACGGTCTGCGTCCGGCGCGCTGGGTCACCACCACCAACGGTTTCATCACCGTTGCGTCGGAAATCGGCGTCTGGAACTACCAGCCGCAAGACGTGATCGCCAAGGGCCGTGTCGGTCCGGGGCAGATCCTCGCCGTGGACACCGAAACCGGGCAGATCCTCGACACCGACGCGATCGACAACCGTCTGAAGTCCCGTCATCCGTACAAGCAATGGCTGCGCAAGAATGCCCTGCGCATCCAGGCGACCATGGAAGATAACGACCACGGTTCGGCGTTTTACGACGTCGATCAGCTCAAGCAATACATGAAGATGTATCAGGTCACGTTCGAAGAGCGTGATCAGGTGCTGCGTCCGCTCGGCGAACAAGGCTACGAAGCCGTGGGTTCGATGGGCGATGACACGCCGATGGCCGTGCTGTCGCAGCGTGTGCGCACGCCGTACGACTATTTCCGCCAGCAGTTCGCGCAGGTCACCAACCCGCCGATCGACCCGCTGCGTGAAGCGATCGTGATGTCGCTGGAAATCTGCCTCGGTGCCGAGCGCAACATCTTCCAGGAATCGCCGGAACACGCCTCGCGCGTGATCCTCAGCTCGCCAGTGATCTCGCCGGCCAAGTGGCGCTCGCTGATGAACCTCGAGCGTCCGGGTTTCGAGCGGCAGATCATCGACCTCAACTACGACGAAAGCCTCGGCCTCGAAGCGGCGATCCGCAACGTTGCCGATCAGGCAGAAGAAGCCGTGCGTGCCGGGCGTACCCAGATTGTGCTGAGCGACCGTCATATCGCGCCGGGCAAGCTGCCGATCCACGCTTCGCTCGCCACCGGTGCGGTGCACCACCGCCTGACCGAAAAAGGCCTGCGCTGCGACTCCAACATCCTCGTTGAAACCGCCACCGCACGCGATCCGCATCACTTCGCGGTGCTGATCGGTTTCGGCGCCTCGGCGGTGTATCCGTTCCTGGCTTACGAAGTGCTGGGCGACCTGATCCGTACCGGTGAAGTGCTGGGCGACCTCTACGAGGTGTTCAAGAACTACCGCAAAGGCATCACCAAAGGCCTGCTGAAGATCCTGTCGAAGATGGGCATCTCGACCATCGCTTCGTACCGTGGTGCGCAGTTGTTCGAAGCCATCGGCCTGTCCGAGGAAGTCTGCGACCTGAGCTTCCGTGGCGTACCGAGCCGCATCAAGGGCGCGCGTTTCGTCGATATCGAAGCCGAGCAGAAAGCCCTGGCCGTCGAAGCCTGGAGTCCGCGTAAGCCGATCCAGCAGGGCGGTCTGCTGAAGTTCGTCCACGGTGGCGAATATCACGCCTACAACCCGGACGTGGTCAACACCCTGCAAGCCGCCGTGCAGCAGGGCGACTACGCCAAGTTCAAGGAATACACCTCGCTGGTGGACAACCGTCCGGTGTCGATGATCCGCGACCTGTTCAAGGTCAAGACCCTCGACAAGCCGCTGGACATCAGTGAAATCGAACCGCTGGAATCGGTGCTCAAGCGCTTCGACTCCGCCGGCATCTCGCTGGGCGCCCTGTCGCCGGAAGCTCACGAAGCCCTGGCCGAAGCCATGAACCGCCTCGGTGCGCGTTCCAACTCCGGCGAAGGCGGCGAAGATCCGGCGCGCTACGGCACGATCAAGAGCTCGAAAATCAAGCAAGTCGCGACGGGCCGTTTCGGGGTCACCCCGGAATACCTGGTCAACGCTGAAGTGCTGCAAATCAAGGTCGCCCAAGGCGCCAAGCCGGGCGAGGGCGGGCAACTGCCGGGCGGCAAGGTCAACGGGCTGATCGCCAAGCTGCGTTACGCAGTGCCGGGCGTGACCCTGATTTCGCCGCCGCCGCACCACGACATCTATTCGATCGAAGACTTGTCGCAGCTGATCTTCGACCTGAAACAGGTCAACCCGAAGGCGCTGGTTTCGGTGAAACTGGTCGCTGAAGCCGGCGTTGGCACCATCGCTGCCGGTGTGGCCAAGGCCTATGCGGACTTGATCACCATTTCTGGTTACGACGGTGGCACCGGTGCTTCGCCGCTGACCTCGATCAAATACGCGGGTGCGCCGTGGGAGCTCGGCCTTGCCGAAACCCACCAGACCCTGCGCGGCAACGACCTGCGCGGCAAAGTCCGGGTGCAGACCGACGGTGGCCTGAAAACCGGCCTCGACGTGATCAAGGCAGCGATCCTCGGCGCCGAAAGCTTCGGCTTCGGTACCGCGCCAATGATCGCTCTGGGCTGCAAATACCTGCGCATCTGCCACCTGAACAACTGCGCCACCGGCGTCGCGACTCAGAACGAGAAGCTGCGCAAGGATCACTACATCGGCACCGTCGACATGGTGGTGAATTTCTTCACCTACGTCGCCGAAGAAACCCGTGAGTGGCTGGCGAAGCTCGGCGTGCGCTCCCTCGAAGAGTTGATCGGCCGTACCGATCTGCTGGAAATCCTCGAAGGCCAGACCGCCAAGCAACATCACCTGGATCTGACTCCGCTGCTGGGCAGCGATCACATCCCGGCGGACAAACCGCAGTTCTGCGGCGTTGAGCGCAACCCGCCGTTCGACCAGGGCCTGCTGGCCGAAAAAATGGTCGACATGGCGACGTCGGCGATCAACGACCTCAGCGGCGCCGAGTTCGATCTGGACATCTGCAACTGCGACCGTTCGATCGGTGCGCGGATCTCCGGGGAAATCGCGCGCAAGCACGGCAACCAGGGCATGGCGAAGGCGCCGATCACCTTCCGCTTCAAGGGCACGGCCGGGCAGAGCTTCGGCGTGTGGAACGCCGGCGGCCTGAACATGTACCTGGAAGGCGACGCCAACGACTACGTCGGCAAAGGCATGACCGGCGGCAAGCTGGTCATCGTGCCGCCGAAGGGCAGCGTCTATCAGACTCAGAACAGCGCCATCATCGGCAACACCTGCCTGTACGGCGCTACTGGCGGCAAGCTGTTCGCCGCCGGCACCGCAGGCGAGCGTTTCGCCGTGCGTAACTCCGGTGCCCACACGGTTGTGGAAGGCACTGGCGATCACTGCTGCGAGTACATGACCGGTGGTTTCGTCTGCGTATTGGGCAAGACCGGTTACAACTTCGGCTCTGGCATGACCGGTGGTTTCGCCTACGTGCTCGATCAGGACAACACCTTCGTTGACCGGGTCAACCACGAACTGGTGGAAATCCAGCGGATCAGCGGCGAGGCGATGGAAGCCTACCGCAGCCACCTGCAAAACGTGCTGAACGAGTATGTCGCCGAAACCGAAAGCGAGTGGGGTCGTGAACTCGCCGAGAACCTCGATGACTACTTGCGCCGTTTCTGGCTGGTCAAGCCGAAGGCTGCCAACCTGAAATCGTTGCTTTCCAGCACTCGTGCCAACCCGCAGTGATATGCGCCTGAAGAGTTTGATGAGGTTTTAACAATGGCTGAACGTCTGAATAACGACTTCCAGTTCATCGATGTCGGGCGCAAGGATCCGAAGAAGAAACTGTTGCGTCAACGCAAGAAAGAGTTCGTGGAAATCTACGAACCGTTCAAACCCCAGCAGTCGGCCGATCAGGCCCACCGCTGCCTGGGTTGCGGCAACCCGTATTGCGAATGGAAGTGCCCGGTGCACAACTTCATTCCCAACTGGCTCAAATTGGTGGCCGAGGGCAACATCCTCCAGGCCGCCGAACTGTCGCACCAGACCAACACCCTGCCGGAGGTTTGCGGCCGGGTGTGCCCGCAGGACCGTCTGTGCGAGGGTGCCTGCACCCTCAACGACGGCTTCGGCGCGGTGACCATCGGTTCGGTCGAGAAATACATCACCGACACCGCGTTCGCCATGGGCTGGCGCCCGGACATGTCCAAGGTCAAACCGACCGGCAAGCGTGTCGCGATCATCGGTGCCGGCCCGGCGGGTCTGGGTTGTGCCGACGTGCTGGTGCGTGGCGGCGTGACCCCGGTGGTGTTCGACAAGAACCCGGAAATCGGCGGTCTGCTGACCTTCGGCATCCCCGAGTTCAAGCTTGAGAAGACCGTACTGAGCAATCGCCGCGAAGTCTTCACCGGCATGGGCATCGAATTCCGCCTCAACACCGAGGTCGGCAAGGACGTGACCATGGAGCAACTGCTAACCGAATACGATGCCGTGTTCATGGGCATGGGCACTTACACCTACATGAAGGGCGGGTTTGCCGGTGAGGATCTGCCGGGCGTTTATGACGCGCTGGATTTCCTGATCGCCAACGTCAACCGCAACCTGGGCTTTGAAAAGTCGCCGGAAGATTTCGTCGACATGAAAGGCAAGAAGGTCGTGGTACTTGGCGGTGGCGACACGGCGATGGACTGCAACCGCACCTCGATCCGCCAGGGCGCCAAGTCGGTGACCTGTGCTTATCGTCGTGACGAAGCGAACATGCCCGGCTCGCGCAAAGAGGTGAAGAACGCCAAGGAAGAAGGCGTGAAGTTCCTCTACAACCGTCAGCCGATCGCCATCGTCGGTGAAGACAAGGTCGAAGGCGTGAAGGTGGTCGAGACCCGCCTCGGCGAACCGGACGCCCGTGGCCGCCGCAGCCCCGAGCCGATCCCGGGCTCCGAAGAGATCATCCCGGCCGACGCCGTGGTCATCGCGTTCGGTTTCCGTCCGAGCCCGGCACCGTGGTTCGAACAGTTCGAGATCCAGACCGACAGCCAGGGCCGCGTCGTCGCGCCTGAGCAAGGTCAGTACAAGCACCAGACCAGCAACCCGAAAATCTTTGCCGGTGGCGACATGGTGCGCGGTTCCGACCTGGTGGTGACGGCGATCTTCGAGGGCCGCAATGCGGCTGAAGGGATCCTGGATTACCTGGGCGTCTGAACAAACAACGCGATACCTTGTAGGAGTGAGCTGCTCGCGATGACAGTAGATCAGTCACCAGATGCATTGACTGACATACCGCCATCGCGAGCAGGCTCACTCCTACAGTTGTTTTTGGGTGCTGCAAAATCCGCACTCCAGCGCAATAAATTGACCCGATAGACAAAAGGCTGACCTGTATCCGTGCCTTTTGCGTCGCGCTCTGAGAAAATGCCCGCACTTTTTTTCCGGATGCCGACATGACTGCCCTGAAGAACGACCGTTTCCTCCGCGCCCTGCTCAAGCAACCCGTTGACGTCACCCCCGTGTGGATGATGCGCCAGGCCGGCCGCTACTTGCCGGAATACCGCGCCAGCCGTGCCCATGCCGGTGATTTCATGAGCCTGTGCATGAATCCGGAGTTCGCCTGCGAAGTCACGTTGCAACCGCTCGACCGCTATCCACAACTGGACGCGGCGATCCTGTTTTCCGACATCCTCACCATCCCCGACGCCATGGGCCAGGGCCTGTACTTCGAGACCGGTGAAGGTCCGCGCTTCAAGAAAGTCGTCAGCACCCTGGCCGACATCGAGGCGTTGCCGATCCCTGATCCGCACAAAGACCTTGGCTACGTGATGGACGCGGTCAGCACCATCCGTCGCGAACTGAACGGTCGTGTGCCGCTGATCGGCTTCTCCGGCAGCCCGTGGACCCTGGCGACCTACATGGTCGAAGGCGGCTCGTCGAAAGACTTCCGCAAGACCAAGGCGATGCTCTACGACAACCCGCAAGCCATGCACCTGCTGCTGGACAAGCTGGCGCAGTCGGTGACTTCGTACCTCAACGGCCAGATCATGGCCGGCGCGCAAGCGGTGCAGATCTTCGATACCTGGGGCGGCAACCTGTCGGCGGCGGCGTATCAGGAATTCTCCCTGGCCTACATGAAGAAAATCGTCAGCGGCCTGATCCGCGAGCACGACGGGCGCAAGGTGCCGGTGATTCTGTTCACCAAGAACGGCGGCCTGTGGCTGGAAAGCATCGCCGAAGCCGGCGCCGACGCGCTGGGCCTGGACTGGACCTGCGACATCGGCAACGCCCGCGCCCGTGTTGGCGACAAGGTCGCGCTGCAAGGCAACATGGACCCGACCGTGCTCTACGCCAAACCCGAAGCGATCCGCACCGAAGTCGGGCGCATTCTGGCCAGCTACGGCAAGGGCAGCGGCCACGTGTTCAACCTCGGCCACGGCATCACCCCTGAGGTCGATCCGGAGCATGCCGGTGCGTTCCTGCGCGCGGTGCACGAATTGTCGGCGCAGTATCACGAGTGATCGCCACACAAAAAAAAACGCCCGGCTTATGCCGGGCGTTTTATTAAGATCAAAAGATCGCAGCCTGCGGCAGCTCCTACAATGGGATTCGCGTTTCCCTGTAGGAGCTGCCGAAGGCTGCGATCTTTTGCTTTTAAGCTTTCACACCGCCAAGTGGCGGCAACTTCGCCAGTTTCAACGCTACCAGCAGCGCCACCAGCAACAACGCGCCGATAAACAAACCAATCCCGTTCCAGCCGCCCAGATGCCAGAACACCCCGCCCGCCGTCCCGGCAATGCTCGAACCGGCGTAATAGCTGAACAGATACAACGACGACGCCTGTCCCTTGGCCCTGGTCGCCCGCCGCCCGATCCAGCTGCTCGCCACCGAGTGCGCGCCGAAGAAACCGAAGGTGAAGATCAGCATGCCGACAATCACCAGCCACAGCGGCGTCAACATGGTCAGCGCGAGACCTGCAAACATCAGCGCAATGGTCGCCCACAGCACTTTGCGCCGCCCCAGCTTGTCTGCCAGCGAACCGATCTTCGCCGAGCTGTAGATGCCCGACAAGTACACCACCGACAGCAGACCGACGAACACCTGATCAAGGTTGTACGGCGCGGCCAGCAGGCGATAGCCGATGTAGTTGAACAGGGTCACGAACGCGCCCATCAGCAGGAACGCCTCAAGAAACAGCAACGGCAGCCCGGCGTCGCGAAAGTGCATGGTGAAGCCGTCGAGCAGGCTGCGCGGGTGCAGCGAGCGTGAGCGGAAGTTGCGTGATTCGGGAAGGATCTTCCAGAACACCGCCGCCGCGATCAGCGCCAGACCGCCGATCACCAGCATCGCCGTGTGCCAGCTGACGAAATCGATCAGCACCCCGGTGATCAACCGTCCGCTCATCCCGCCAATCGCGTTGCCGCCGATGTACAGGCCCATTGCCAGACCGATGTGCTGCGGGTGGATCTCTTCGCTGAGGTAAGTCATCGCCACTGCCGCCAGGCCGCTCAGCGACAGCCCGATCAGCGCGCGCATGATCAGCACCCCGTGCCAGCTCGGCATCATCGAACTGGCGATGGTGCACAGCGCCGCGGCGAATAGCGCCGTGACCATCACCGGTTTGCGCCCAATGCGGTCGGAAATCGGCCCGGTGATCAACAGACCGAACGCCAGCATGCCGGTCGCCACCGACAGAATCAGGCTGCTCTGCGCCGCGTTGATCGAATATTCGTGTGACAGCAGCGGCATCATCGGCTGCACGCAATACAGCAGGGCAAACGTCGCAAACCCGCCGCTGAACAGTGCGAGCACCGTGCGCATGAACATCGGCGTGCCTTTTTCGATGTAGATCTCTTGCAGCTCGGCGACGACGTCGTCCGCGGCGGCAGGCGGGACTTCATGGGCCAGGGGGGCGACAGCTGTTTTCACTTCAGACCTCGGAGGGCACGGCCGGGCAGGCAATGAAAAAATCATATAGCTGGCTAATGTTTCTATCCAATATATTGTTCGACCTGTTTGATAGCTTTAACGACCTAATGGGGTGTCCATGGAATTGCGTCATCTGCGCTACTTCATCGCCGTTGCCGAAGAACTGCATTTCGGCCGCGCCGCACAGGTGCTGGGCATCTCTCAGCCACCGCTGAGTCAGCAGATTCAGGCGCTGGAGCAAGAGGTCGGCGCGCGGTTGTTCGAACGGACCAATCGTCGGGTCGAGCTGAGTGAGGCCGGCCGATTGTTTCTGCAAGAGGCGCGGCTGGTGCTGGCGCAGGTCGACAAAGCGGCGGATGTCGCCCGGCGGGCGCAACTCGGTGAGCTGGGCGAATTGAAGATCGGCTTCACTTCGTCGGCGCCGTTCAACTCGACCATTCCCCAGGCGATTTTTTCCTTTCGCCAGCGTTTCCCGGCGGTGCATCTGAATTTGCGGGAGATGAGCAGCACGCAAGTCGCCGAGGGGCTGGTGGATGAGTCGATCGAGGTCGGGATCATGCGCCCGCTGGGCCTGCCGGATTCGTTGAGTGTGGTGGAGCTGATGCGTGAACCGCTGGTAGCGGTGCTCGGCTCCAAACATCCGTTGGCGCAGGGCAGCGAGGAAGGCCTGTTCCTCTCGGCGCTGGCGCTGGAGCCGTTCGTGTTCTTTCCGCGCAGCTACGGCAGCGGGCTGTACGCGCAATTGCTCAGTCTGGCCCGTGATGCCGGGTTCAGCCCGCACTTTGCTCAGGAGGCCGGGGAGGCCATGACCATCATCGGACTGGTGGCGGCGGGGCTGGGGGTTTCGGTATTGCCGGCGTCCTACCAGCGGATGCGCATTGATGGCGTGGTCTATCGACCGTTGCTCGATCCGGAAGCGGTGTCGGCGGTGTGGCTGGTGCAGCGCAAGGATCAGAAATCGCCGATGGCCAAGGCGTTTGTCGAATTGCTGACGCGCAAGGTCGAACCTTCAAAAGCTTGATTGCTGCGCAATCTAATCGCGAGCAGGCTCGCTCCCACAGGGGAACGCATTCCAAGGTGGGAGCGAGCCTGCTCGCGAAGACGTCAGCTCAATCACCACGGCCCTCAGGGCAACCGCACCAAATCCCCCTTCAACGCCACCCGCGTGACAAATATCCCCGCCCGACACTCGTAAGTATTCAAATCCTTGCGCACATGCCGGTCGTAATAACTGACGATATTGACCACCGCATTCGCCCCCACCCGCTTGGCATCGGCCTGCAACTTGATCAAGTTCGACTGCAACACCCACTCGCAGGAATCGTGATCGCTCTTGTTGAAGCCGTTGGTCTTCAAATCACTGATGACATCGCGCTGCAACAACCGCTGAGTGCCCTGAGGCCCGTTCCCGGCCAGATAAAACTTCACACTGCCATCCAGCCGTCCGGCACGGATCGCATCCGAGAGCACGGTCTCGAACGGCATGTACATCAGATTGGTGGCGTGGCTGGCGCTGGGCAATAGCCCGAGGAGCGTGGCGGCGATCAGGGCTTTCACTTGCATGGTCATCTCCTTGACGGTGAAAGAGAACCGCGAGTGCTCGAACAATGGGCTCGCCGTTCTGGCAGGCGATGGTTGAGGCCCGCAGGACGAGTGTAGTTGTCGTTCAGGTGATGAGAGGAATCAGCCCTTTACAGGATCAGAAGTAAAGACCGTCACGGAAAGCGTGTTTACTTGATTTCACATCTTGCAACAGACGAGTTTTACGCCATCAAAACTGCGGTTAGAAAGGCGCTGGGCTTGTAGTCGCCGTTGAGAGGGTACATCCAAGCCAATTGCCATCCATTGCTGGTAATGCCATTTCAGGCAATACTGCCAGCGTTCCCGAAAGGGGCTTGTGAGACTCTGAGGATCCTGGGCAACCAGCCATCACAGAGCCAGACAGGTGGAAGGGCGATGACAAGCCAACCTGTTTGTGAAAGGGCGCCGCAAGGCGCCCTTTGTCGTTTCTACAGTCAATCAATCAACGTGCGCCAGATCCCCGCGCAACGCCACGCTGGAAACCAGCATCCCCGCGCGGCACTGGAATTTCTCGGTGTCTTTGTACAGGTCGCGCTGGTCGACGCTGGCGATGTTGATCACGGCGTTGGCGTCGGCTTTTTTCGCGGCGTTCTGCAGGGTCGCGAGGGCCGATTGCAGGGCCCAGAAGCAGGCGTCTTCGTCGGATTTGTTCGAGCCGTTGGTCTTGCGGCTGCTGCTCACGGTGTCGAGTTTGCGCACTTGCTTGGGCAGGGTTTCGCCGGCCAGGTAGAACTTCACGCTGCCGTCGAGCAGGCCGGCGTCGGTGGCGCGTTTGACGCCTTCGCGAAAGCTCAGGTAGGTCGGTTCGTCGGCGCCTTGCTTGACGATGCCCAGGTCGTTGACGAACTCGATGTCCGGGTTGATCGACAGCTCCTTGAGTACGTTGTCGCGCAGGCGGTTGACCCAACGGTTGTAGTTGCCGTGGATCTTGCCGTCCTTGGCATCGAGGCCGTAGCTGCTGCGATAGTCGATTTCGAACGAGGTCGGGCTGAACGGGATGTCGACTTCGGCGTGGTGGCGACCGCGTACGGTGATCGCGGCCTTGATCATGCCCGGGCGTACCGATTGCACGACCCACTGGCGGTCGTTGAGCGCGGTAACGATGGCGCGGCTCATCTGTTGCTGGGTGAAGCCTAAGTTGGGCGAGAACTGTTCCTTGGCGTTGTATACCGGTTTGCTGGTGCAACCGCCGAGCACAAAGGCCAGGGCCAGCAGGGCGGCGATGCGGTGAAACTGAGTCATTCCTTTCACTCCAAACGTGTTGCGGTCAGTGCCAGCGGCGGAAAATCAACGAGGTGTTGACGCCACCAAAAGCGAAATTGTTGTTCATCACGTACTCGTGGTGCATCGGACGGAATTCGCCGCGCAGGTAATCGAGCTTGCCGCAGTGCGGGTCGACCTCGTCGAGGTTGAGCGTGTGCACATACAGGTCGCGATTCATCATCTCGATGCTGAACCATGACTCCAGCGCCCCGCAGGCCCCGAGCGTGTGGCCGAGGAAACTCTTCTGCGAGCTGATCGGCATGTGTTCGCCGAACAGACTGCTGGTTGCCAGTGTTTCGGCAATGTCGCCCTGTTCTGTAGCCGTGCCGTGTCCATTTACATAACCGATGGCATCGGGCGTCAGGCCGGCGTCTTCCAGCGCCAGTTCCATGGCGCGGCGCATGGTGATCTGCTCGGGACGGGTGGTGTGCTGGCCGTCGGCGTTACTGCCGAAACCGACGATCTCGGCGTGGATGTGCGCACCGCGAGCGAGGGCGTGTTCCAGCTCTTCAAGCACCAGCATGCCGCCGCCTTCGCCGATCACCAGGCCGTCGCGAGCCTTGTCGTACGGGCGTGGGCTGGTCTGCGGCGCGTCGTTTTTCAGGCTGGTGGCGTAGAGCGCGTCGAAGACCATGGCTTCGGTCGGGCACAGTTCTTCGGCACCGCCGGCGAGCATCAGCGGCAGACGGCCGAACTTGATCGCTTCATAGGCATAGCCGATGCCCTGGCTGCCGCTGGTGCAAGCGCTGGACGTCGGGATCAGGCGCCCGGTGAGGCCGAAGAAGATGCTGATGTTGGCCGCGGTGGTGTGCGGCATCATCCGCACGTAGGAGTTGGCGTTGAGGCCTTCGGCCACCGAGTTGAGCAGCATGTTGCCGAACGCCTTGATCTCGTCGGTGCTGCCGGTGGACGAGCCGCAGGCCACGCCCATGCGCCCGTCCTTGATCGTGTCGTCGCCGAGCAGGCCGGCATCCGCCAGTGCCTGTTCTGCCGCGCCCACCGCCAGCCGTGACACCCGGCCCATGCTGCGCAGTTGCTTGCGCGTCCAGTGGGGCGGCACGACAAAGTCATCGATCGGCCCGGCCAGACGCGTATTGAGTTCGCTGAAGCGGTCCCACTCGTCCATCCGGCGGATGCCGCTGCGGTTGGCCGCGAAGTTGCCGGCGATGGTGTCCCAGTCGCTGCCAAGCGAAGTGATGCCGGCCATGCCGGTGACGACGACGCGCTTCATCAGCACAAGCCTCCGTTGACCGCCAGGACCTGGCGGGTGATGTACGAGGCTTCCGCCGACATCAGGAAATTCACCGCACCAGCGACCTCTTCCGGGGTGCCCATGCGTTGTGCGGGGATCATTTTCATCAGTTCTTCCACCGGCACGTTTTCATCCAGCATGGCCGTATCGATCAGGCCCGGCGCGACGCAGTTAACCGTGATTTTGCGCTTGCCCAGCTCGATCGCCAACGCTTTCGCAGCACCGATGACGCCGGCCTTGGAGGCGCTGTAGTTGACCTGGCCACGGTTGCCGATCAAACCCGACACCGAGGTGATGCAGACGATCCGACCGGCGGCGCGGCGGCGGATCATCGGCATCATCACGGGGTGCAGGACGTTGTAGAAACCGTCGAGATTGGTGCGCAGCACCACGTCCCAATCGTCATCGCTCAGCGCCGGAAAGGCGCCGTCGCGGGTCAGGCCGGCGTTGAGCACCACGCCGTAATAGGCGCCGTGGGTTTCGACGTCGGCTTCGAGGATGGTTTTGCAGGTCGCGCGGTCGGCGACGTCGAATTGCAGGATGCGCGCGTTGCGGCCCAGCGCTTCGATCTCGGCCTGCACCGTTCGGGCTTCGGCGACGCCGCTGCGGCAATGCAGGACGATATCGTGCCCGGCCTGCGCCAGACGCAAGGCAATGGCGCGGCCGATGCCACGGCTGGAGCCGGTGACCAGTACGGATTCAGTCATCGTTCGACTCCCTGTGTTGTTCAAGATATTGGGATGGCTGGGGCGGGCGGAACACATTCAAGCGCGCGCTGGCCTCGATGCCGTGGCCATGGATGTGGCACTCGAACACGCCCATGCCGTTGTCGTCTTCCAGCGAGCGAATGCCGTGAATGGTCAGTTCGCTGCCGGCCGGGAAGGCTTCGACATTGCATTCGAATTTACGCGTGCCGAGCAGGAAACCCAGCGCCACCGGGTTGCCCTTCTGTCGCGCGTGGCAACCGGCGAACGCGGCGACGCTTTGCGCCATCAACTCAACGCCGACCCACGCCGGCAGGCTGCCGTCGGGCAGGCTGAACAGTCCGCCGGGCTTGACCGTGAGGCGGGTGTGAATCTGCTCTTCGTCGAAGCTGAGAATCTGCTCGATCAGAATCATGTCGCCAGCATGGGGCAGCAGTTCGGCGAGCGGCCAGTCAATCATGGGGCGTCTCCGATAATCAGGCTGACGTTGTTGCCCCCGAAGGCAAACGAGTTGCTCATCAGGTAGCGGGGTGCAATGGACGACAGGCGCTCGTTCGCGGTCACCCAGTTCAGGGCCGGCAGATCGGGATCGGCCTGGGCGTCCCAGACGTGCGGTGGCAAGGCCTGTTGCGGATTGTCGGCGCTCAGGCTCAGCCAGCAGAACGCCGCCTCCAGCGCACCGGCCGCGCCGAGGGTGTGGCCGGTCATCGGTTTGGTCGACGAGCAGGCCACGCCGTGCGGGAACAGCGTGGCCACCGCCAGGCTCTCCATCGCGTCGTTGTGCTGAGTCGCGGTGCCGTGCAGGTTCAGGTAATGGATTTGCGCAGCTTGCAGCTGGGCGCGGTTCAAGGCCTTCTGCATCGCTTGCAGGGCGCCGCGACCGCTCGGCTCAGGGGCGGAAATGTGGTGCGCGTCGGAGCTGGCACCGGCGCCGAGCAGGGCAATGGCCGGGCCGTCGGTGCGCTGCTTGCTCATCAGGAACAGCACCGCCGCTTCGCCGATGTTGATGCCGTTGCGGTTGGCCGAGAACGGATTGCAGCGCTCGTCGGACACCGCCTCCAGCGCGCTGAAACCGTTGAGTGTCAGCTTGCACAGGCTGTCGACCCCGCCGCACAGCACCGCGTCGCACAGGCCCAGGTCGAGCAGACGCTGTGCGCTCATCAACGCCCGCGCGCTGGAAGTGCAGGCCGTGGAAATCACGTAGGCCGGGCCGCTGAGCTGCAGCCAGTCGGCAAGAAAGTTCGCCGGGGCGCCGAGTTCCTGTTGCCGATAGTCATACTCGGTGGGGAACTGATGCTCGCGAAGATAGTGCGCCAGACCGCGGCTGGCCTCGTCGATGCCCGAGGTGCTGGTGCCGAGCACCACGCCGATGCGCTCGCGACCATAGGTCTGGATGGCCCAGTCGATGTCAGCGCGAATCTGCAGCGCGGCTTCCAGCAGCAGTTGATTGTTGCGGCTGCTCTGGTCTGCCAGTTCGGCCGGAATCGCCGCCAACTCACCGTGCACCGCCGCCACCGGCAACTCGCGCCCGGCCACCCAGCCGGACTCGCGGCGCATGCCCGAGCAGTCACCGGCAAACAGGTTCTGCGCGACTTGATGCTTGTCGCGGCCCAGGGCGCAGATCACGCCGAGGGCATTGAGGTAGGCAGTCATGGCGTCGGTTCACCGAGGGGAGAAACCCGATAGTGCGGGCCTTGGGGCAGGTTCAATTCGAAGCTCAACGGTTGCGTGTAACGGATCGCCCAGCGCGGCGGCAGCGAGCGTTGCCCGGCCTGTTGCTGCGCGGCGGGATAATTGCGCAGCAGCTCGCTGGACGGGGTCAGGGCGAACAGCAGCGCGGCAAACAGCTCACGTGCTTCCGGGTTGGGCGGCAGCAGACCGTCGGCCTGCCAGTGCCCGTCGATCAGTTGCTGACGCGCCTGGGGAATGCCCAGCGGGTCCATCATCGACCAGCGAATGCCGGGGCCTTCGCGCTGGATCACCAATAGCCAGTCCTGACGTTGATCGGCTTGTTGGCGTTCAATATGCAGTTGCAGCGGCAGGGGCAGCGTCGGGTTGCTCGCAGGCAGCGGGGCCTGGCTGGCGCAACCGCTCAGCAGGGCAAACATCAGCAACATCAGCCACACCGCAAACCTTGTGGGAGTGAGCCTGCTCGCGATGACGGTCGCACATTCGAAAAACAGGTTGGCTGACCTACCGCTATCGCGAGCAGGCTCACTCCTACAGGTTATGTGTCGCATCAAAGAACACCTTCAAGCGGCTTGCGGGCAACGACGTTCACCAACGTTTCCTCGCGCTCGCCAAACGGCTTCGGCTTGCGCAACCCGAACCGCTCGAGCAAGCCGAAATCCTTCGACCGGCTCCACCACAGATACGGGTACGAGACATTGCGCTCACCAAACTCGAAACCCTGCTCGCGAATCATCTGCAGGTACTGCGCCGCGCTCTTTTGCACATGCATTGGATGGCGGAACAGCCAGCGGATCACCCAGGTATCAATGTAAGCCTCGGTGGACTCGGCGAACAGCAGATAACCGCCCGGCTTGAGCACGCGGTAGAACTCGGCGAGGGCCTTTTCCTGTTCGACCAGGTGATGGAAGGTCTGGTGGCAGAACAGCAGGTCGACACTGGCATCCGCCACATTGAGTGTTGCGCAGTCGCTGCCGATCAACTCGACGTCGAAACCCTGGCGCGCCGCTTCTTCGCCGCTCAATGCAAGGCTGTGCGGATCGGCGTCGACGCCAATCAGGCGCAGGGGGGAGAAGGTTTGACGCAAATGGCGGAACGACTTGCCCTGCCCACAACCGGCATCCAGTAGCACCGGATTGGCCGGCAGCGACTCGCTGAACAGCCCGCGCAGGTCGTTGATCGCCACGCGCAACACATGGTGCTGCCAGGTGTGGCTGCGCAGGAACCAGAAACCGAAGCGGGTTTCCTCGACGTAGCTGTCGCTCAAGTAATTCATGGGGCGTCCTTTGCACAGAGTTCGGAAATCATCTTCAACCGGCGGCGCGCTTCGCTGACGAACGGGTTGTGTTCATCCCAGGCGTAACCGGCGAGGATCGAGCAGATCATCCGGCGGATGTCCGCCTGGCTGTCTTGATAAAAAATCACGTCCTGGAAGGTGCCGGCGTACCAGCCCTCGACGTAGCAGCGGAAGGTATCGACCCCGCGCTTGAGCGGTTCGGCGAATTCGTGCTGCCAGTCGACCGTTTCGCCCTGTAACTGCCGGTGCAGGACGGCGGCGGCCATGCTCGCCGAACGCATGGCAATGGTCACGCCGGAAGAGAACACCGGGTCGAGAAATTCCGCTGCGTTGCCGAGCAGGGCGAAGCCCGGGCCGTGCAGGGTTTTCACATTGGCCGCGTAACCACCGAGGGTCCGCGCCGGAGTGTCCCACACCGCGTTGTGCAGCACGCCGGCGAGGCTTGGGGTTTCGGCGATGAAGCCGCGCAGGCAAGCGTCCAGATCGGCATCGCGACCGCTGAAGTGCTCGGCGGCGGCGACCACACCCACCGAGCAGCGACCGTTGCTGAACGGGATCGTCCAGAACCAGATGTCGCGGTGCTCGGGATGGGTGGTGACGAGGATCTTCTCGCGGTCGAAGGCCGGGTTGTCGATGTGATCTTCGACGTGGGTGAACACGGCCTGACGCACCGGGAAATTCGACGGCGCTTCGAGATCGAGCAAGCGCGACAGCACGCGACCGTAACCGCTGGCGTCGAGCACGAAATCCGCTTCGACGCGGTACTCGCTGCCGTCTTCGCGCCGCACGTCGAGCTGCGGTCTGGCCCGGTCGAAATCGACGCTGACGATGGCATCGCCGTAGCGAATTTCGGCACCCTGCAATTCAGCCTGATCGGCCAGCAGCTTGTCGAAATCGGCGCGCTGCACCTGGAACGTGGTCGGCTTGCCGCCGGTGAAGGTGTCGCCGAAATCGAAGGCGCTGTAGCGCTCGCCCCAGGCGAACGCGGCACCGGTCTTGCGCTGGAACCCGGCGGCGTTGACGGCGTCGAGCATGCCGGCTTCTTCGACGAAATCCAGGCAATGACACAGCAGGCTCTCGCCGATGGAAAAGCGTGGGAAATGCTGGCGCTCGATCACCAGCACATCGTGGCCCTTGCGCTTGAGCAGTGCGGCGGCGATGGCGCCGGACGGGCCGGCACCAATGATCACTACCTGACGACGTTGCATTTCAACGGTTGGCACGTGAACTCCCGGGCGCGGTGGCGGTGTGTTTCAGGGGCGCGCGATGCAGGCCGATCAGGGCTGGCAACAGCGTCGCGATCAGGCCCATCAGCATCAACGCGAAGTACAGCGCCGGGCTGATGAGCTGTTGTTGCAACAACAAATTGAGAAAGACGATTTCGCTCAGGCCACGGATGTTCAGCAGCACGCTTTCGCGCCAGCGGCTGGCGCCTTCGAACGACGCGCCGGCCCAGCCCAGGCCGAGCCAGTTGCCGAGCAGTTTACTGGCAATCGGCAACAGCAGCAGCGCCGCCCATTGCAGCGCACCGAGGCTGGCGAGGGCGCTGTGCACGTCGATCTGCACGATGCCGAAGGTGAGGATCAGCGGGATCGCAATCCACGTCTGCAAGCGGCTCATCCAGCGCGCCGGCAACGGCAAAACCAGCGGTATTTTCAACGCGGCCATGCACAGCAGATAACCGATGCCGAAAATCAGCGCGTTGAGTTTGTAGTGCTCGGCCAGCACCAGCAGCGCAAAGAAACCGAGGCTGTAGGTCAGCGGTCGACGCACGCGCAACAGATACAGCAGCACCGGAACGCAGGCCAGGCCCAGCGGCAGCAACAGACTGCTCAGGTGCAGACTGCCCTGAGCGAGACCGAACAGCGTCCAGCAGGTCAGGTCGATGAGGATTGCGGTCTGCACCAGACGCCGGGTGGCGGCGGGCGGGTAATCGATGTGGCGCAGATACAGGTACAGCACCGGGATCGCGGTGATCGAGAACACCAGCCCGATCGCCAGCGAGTTCAGCCATGGTTGCGCCGGCAACAGCCAGGCGGCGGCCGCCAGACCGCAGGCGAACGGTACGGCAAAACTCGGCACGGCGACTTTCACGCTCTGGCGGTCCAGGCGCAGGTCGATCACATCGCTGAGGATGTGCCCGAGCAGCAGCGCGAAACTCAGGCTGTAGAGGTCTTTCAGCCACCCCGGCGCGATCAGTTCGGCACCGCTGAGTTGCCAGCCCGGTTCGATCCAGACATACATCAGCAGCGGCAAACCGAAGCTGGCCAGCAGCAACTGGCTGACGATCGGGATCAGGCCGAAATGCCGGCCGACACGGGTCGCCACGGCGAACAACGCCAGCGCCATCAGCCAGAAACCGATGACCATCATGCTGCCGGCTCCACGTCGCTGGCGCTGTGGGCGTGACGTCCGGCCCACGGCGCCAGAATGAAACTGAAGGCCAGCCCGAGGCTTACCGCCAGGCCGAAATTACTCACCGCCGGCGTGCTCGACACCGCCAGCAAACCGAACGACAGCCAGGTCGTCAGCGCCGCCAGCAAGGTGCCGAGCAGACTGACCGCCGCACCGCCGACCTGCTCCCGCATGAGAATCGCGTAATCGACGCTGATCGCCGTCACCAGTAGCAGGCCGAACAGGCTGAACAGGGTCAGCGGTTGACCGAGCCAACCGAGGCTGGCGAGGCTGCACAGCGCCGCCAGCAACGGCAGGGCGACGATGCGCAATGCGCCGCCGAAGCCGAACGGCACGATCAGTACCAGCACGATCAGCACGCAGGAGGCGAGTTTCAATTCGGCGGCGCTGATCTGAGTGGCCGCGAACACGTTGTTCAACTCGCCGAGACGATCGACCAGCGTCACCCCCGGCAAGTCCAGTGCCTGCACCCGCAGCAGTGATGGATTGTTCAGGCCTTGCAGGCTGGTCATCGCCGCCACGCCGTCAGCGGTCGGGCCGAGCCACAGCGTGCGGTACGGCTCGCCCAAAGGCCCCGCCAGCGCGGCGTCGATGTCCTCGGCGGGCAGGTTCTGCAATTGTTGCAGTTCGCTTTGCAGCGCCGCGAGTGGCACGCCGAGGTCGAGCAACGGCTGCCAGAACTGTGGCAGTTTGCTCAGCGCCGCGCGCACCTGCTGTTGCTGGCTCGGCGGGCTGAGCAGTTGATCGAGGGCCAGATAGCCTTGCAGTTTGTCGAGGTTGACCAGTTGCTGCAGGCGTTCGCTCAACGCGGCCTGTCGCTCCAGCAGCTCCTGCTGATTGGCGGCGCGCACGAGGAAGAACTGGCTGGTCGGCTGATAGCCGGTGATGCGCGCGATGGTCTGCGCTTCATCGGTCAGCCGTTGTGGCGCACCGACCCACTGGCGGATGTCGTTCTTGCTTTGCAGCTGCACCAGACCGCCGGCGCAGAAGGCGATCACCAGCGCCAGCAGCACCGGGGTGCGCACATGTTCGAGCAGTCTTTCGCGCAGTTGCACCAGGCGTTCGGCCAGGCGCAGCGGCCATTGCGCCGGGCGCAGCTCAACGTTTTGCAGCAGGGCCGGCAGCAGGCACACCGCCGACAGGTAGGCACCGAGCAATCCGGCGGCAGAGAACACCGCGATTTGTGTCAGCGCCGGAAAGGGCGTCCAGGCCAGGGCCAGATAACCGATGGCGCTGGTGATCAGGCTCAAGGTCAGCCCGGAGAGCGTCAGGCGCAATGCCGGCCAGCTGCGCCACGGCTTGAGGCTCCAGCTCTTCGACAGATAGTGCAGCGGGTAATCCACCGCCACCCCGATCAGGCTGGAGCCGAGCACCAGGGTCATCACATGCATGTGGCCGAACAGCGCCACGCAGGCCACCGCGCCAAACAGCATGCCCACCAGCACCGGCACAAACGCCAGCAACACCCGCCAGCGGCGAAACGCCAACAGCAGCAACAGCAGAATGCCGACCGTCGCGCCGCCGCCGACCCAAGTCATCTCGCGGGTCGCTTGCTGCTGGCCGTTGGCGGCGTAGAGCAGGCCGCTGGCGGCCAACAGTTGCACGTCGGCTTTCGCCGCTTGCTCGCGACTGTGCTGGAGCAGGTCCGCGACTTTCAGCGGCAGGTTCATGTCGAAGGCATTGCCGGTGGTGCGCGCACGCAGCAGCACCCAACTCTTGCCGTCGGCATCGGCGACCAGGGCGCCGCTGCCAATGTCCAGTTGCACCGCGCCGTGCTTCGGCTGGCTGTTCTGGATACGTCCGGTGAGGCCCAGCCAGTCGTCCTGGCTGGGTACCAGGCTGAAGCCGGTGAACGGGTCGAACAGCACCTGCACCCGTTGCTGAATGAACGCGTCGGGGTGTTCGGTCAGCAGTTGCCGGTCATCGGCCGAAAGCATCGCCAGCCGCCCTTGCAGCAGTTGCGTGCGCAGGGCCGGCAGATCCGCTTGCAGATTCCACTGGACTTTCTCGAACAGGCCGCTGGCTTGCCATTGCTCGCCCAGGGTCTGGGCCATGGCGACCGCGTGTTGGCGATCGGCATGGCCGACCAGCACCAGCATTTCCCGGTTGAGCGGTTCCTGCATGCGCTGTTCGGCGCGCAGTTCGAGGGCGTCAGGGGTGGTGCCGGGCACCAGTTCCATGAGGTTGGCCGACAGCGGCGCACCCTCGCGCCATTGCCACCCGGCCAGCGCGATGACTGCCAGCAGCAGGATCAGGAACAGCCACGGCAGCCTGCGTTCACTCGGCAAAGTCATGTTGCTCCGTGTCGCTCAACGGCTGGCCTGCAGTGCTGTCCTGCATGCGCAGCACGGTGCTGTCGCCCTGGGTTTCCAGCAGTTCGATGGTCTGCACCAGCTCACCGCCGTCGATGTTGATCCGGTTGAACACTTGCTTGAGCAGCAGCGAGCGCGGCGTCAGGGTGAGTTTCCATTGCTGTGCGTCGCCGCTCAGGGCCAGTTCGAAATCCCGTTGCAGGCCGCTGCTGTCGCCTTGCAGCACGGCAAGGAACAAGCGGTTCTGCTCGGCCCCGGCGCTCTTGTTCGGCAGCAGCTGCCAGCCATTGCCGTCGCGTCGCGCGATGCCGTTGGCGGTGATGCGGTAATCCTGCTGCAGCGGGGTCTTGAGTAGCCAGAGCAGGCCGTGGTTTTTCGCCAGGACGAAGCTGCCTTTGCTGATCAGCGGCTGCGGCAGGGCGCGCAGGTGTTTTTCCTGGATGAACTGGCCGTGGATCACCTCTGGTTTCGCCAGTTGTGCGCTGAGCTGTTGCAGGTCGAAGGCGTTGGCCAGGCTTGATACCGCGAGCAGCGCCAGCGCGCCAAGGCATTTGCAGAACAGGTTCATCGCAGGATCCTTTGCACCGCATCGGTGAACACTTTAGGGGAGGCCAGTTGCATCTCGCGGCTGCTGATCTCGACCGCCACCTGCACCGAGCTGGCGCGGGTCAGGCGTTCACCGCTCTGCAGGTCGGTGATCAGGTAATTGATCTTCAACCGGTTCTCCCACTCCACCAGGCTGGCGCGCACGTTCAGGCGCTGGCCGAACACCGCGCCACGCACGTAACGCAGTTGCAGGTCGATGATCGGCCACGCGTAGCCGGACTCGGCCATCTGCGTGTAGTTGTGGCCGATCTGGTCGAGCAGCGCACAACGCGCGACTTCCAGGTATTTGACGTAATGCCCGTGCCAGACCACATGCATGGTGTCGACGTCGAAGAACGGCACGAGGATTTCCGTGTCGGCGTGCAGGACTCCAGCGCTACGCATGCAGCCTCCAGTGTTGTTCGGCGATGCGTTGCAGGCACAGGCGCAGTTCGCCTTCCAGTGCGCGGTCTTCGATGACCGGCGGGAAGTCTTTGCCCAGTTCTTCGTGCATGGCGGCCAGGACTGGCGGCAGCGGCCGTGCATCCTGATCGCGCGCGCGCAGCCACACGCCTTGATTGGCAGCGAGCAGCGTGGCGGCGGCGACCTGTTCGGTCAGTTCGAGCACGCGGATCGCATCGCGGGCGGCGATGGTGCCCATGCTTACCTTGTCCTGGTTGTGGCACTCGGTGGAGCGCGAGAACACGCTGGCCGGCATGGTGTTTTTCAGGGCTTCGGCGGTCCAGGCGCTGGTGCCGATCTGCACAGCCTTGAAACCGTGGTTGATCATGGCGCGATCCGCCGGGGCGCCGGACAGGTTACTCGGCAACCCGTGGTTGTAGCGCTCGTCGACCAGCAGCGCGAGCTGCCGGTCGAGCAGGTCAGCGACGTTGGCCACGAGGTTTTTCAGGCTGTCCATGGCGAACGCGATGTGCCCGCCGTAGAAGTGCCCGCCGTGCAGCACGCGTTCGGCTTCGGCGTCGATGATCGGGTTGTCGTTGGCGCTGTTGAGTTCAATTTCGATGAACGAACGCAGCCAGTTCAGGCTGTCGGCCAGCACGCCGAGCACATGCGGGGCGCAACGCAGCGAATAGCGGTCCTGCAGGCGATGCAGCGGCGCGGTCGGGGCGTTGATCGCCAGATCCTTGCGCAGCCACGCGGCAACCTGCATCTGCCCCGGGTGCGGTTTGGCGGCGAGCAGGCGTTCGTCGAAGTGTTCCGGATTGCCTTGCAGCGCGACCACGTTGAGCGCGGTGATGCGGGTGGCCAGTTGCAGCAGGTAGTCGGCGCGGGCGTAGGCGAGGCAGGCCAGACCGGTCATCACCGCGGTGCCGTTCATCAAGGCCAGCGCTTCTTTCGGGCGCAACACCAGGGGCGTCCAGCCGAGTTCGCGATGCACGTCGGCTGCGGGCCGGCGTTCGCCACGGAACATCACTTCACGTTCGCCGGACAGGGTTGCGGCGACGTAGGACAGCGGCGTCAGATCGCCACTGGCGCCCACCGAGCCTTCTTCGGGAATCAGCGGCAGGATGTCGTGTTCGAGAAACGCCTGCAGGCGCTCCAGCAGTTCAATGCGTACCCCGGACACGCCGTGGCACAGCGACTGCAACCGTGCGGCCAGCACGGCGCGAGTGGCTTGGGCGTCGAGCAGTTTGCCCAGTCCGCAACCGTGAAAGGTGTACAGATGACGCGGCAGCGCCTCGACGTGATGCAGCGGCACCGCGACCACGCAGGAGTCGCCATACCCGGTGGTCACGCCATAGATCACGCCTTCCTTGTCCAGCAGCGAGTCGAGAAACCGCGCGCCTTTGGCGATGCGCTCACGGTAATCGGCGTCGCTCTGCAACTGCACGGGCGCCTGACGGTTGGCCAGGGCCAGCACGTCTTCGATGCGCAAAGGGCGTTCGCCGAAGGTTACCGGCTCATGGGTTGGCGTCGTCATCGGTCTTCCAGAAAGGGTAAAAGTTGAACCATTGGTGCGGGGCTTCGAGGCAATAGTGACTCAGGCGCTGCGCATAACGGGTGGCCCACTGATGAATGACCTGCTCGCGCTCACGGCGTGTCCACGTCACGGCGTCGGCGAACGGTTCGAGGGTCAGGCGATAGTGGCCGTCCGGTTGTTTCAGGCACATCAGCAGATTGACCGGGCATTTGAGCAAGCCGGCCAGCAGCCACGGGCCTTGCGGAAACGCTGCCGGGTGGCCGAGAAAGTCGACGGTGACGCTGCGCCCGCCATGCAGTGGCACGCGGTCGCCGGCAATCGCCAGCCATTCGCCGCGCTCCAGGCGTTCGTGCAGTTGCAGCATGATCACCGGGTCCAGTTCGCTGACCTGAATCAGGCGCAGATTGGTCGCCCCGGCCTCGCCCAGCAAGCGGTTGAACTGCTCGGCGTGTTTGGTGTGCACCAGCACGTTCATGGTGACCTTTTCGCCGATCTCGGCCAGTGCCCGGCAGACTTCGAGGTTGCCCAGGTGCGCGCCGACCAACAGTTGCCCGCGACTGCCGCGCAACTGATTGCGCAGCAGTGCCGGGTCGATGATTTCGATCTGCTCGATGCGGATCTTGCCGTTCCACACATCAAGCTTGTCGAGCAGCGAATCGGCGAACGCCATGAACTGGCGGAACACGCGCCAGCCACTCGGACGCAATTCGGCGCGGTTGCTCCAGTCAGCCAGCCGCTGCTGGTATTGCCAGGTGCTGTGGCGAGCGGTGCGGCCGAACAGGAAGAAGTACAGGACGATGCCGTACAGCAACGGACTGAGCAGGCGCCGACCAAAAATTTTGGCCGCCAACGCCGTGAATTTCATCAGCAGGAAACTGCCGCGCTCCTCGCGGTCGGCCCAGTGCTTCTGGTCGCTCTCGACGCTCATGTCCGCCACCGGCGCCAGAGGATCAGCGGCAGGCGCAGCAACATGCCGAAGAACAACCGGGTGTGCATGCTGGAAATCAGTGCGTTGTCGTGGAACAGGCGAAAGTGCGAGACGCCGTCCAGCGGGTAATGCACGCTGGTTTGCAGCCAGCGCATCGGCTGATTGCGCCATGACAGGCGCACCAGAATGTCCGAGTCGAAATCCATGCGCTTGCCGACCCGTGCCGAGTCGATCACCGCCAGTACCGGGGTCAGCGGATACACGCGAAAGCCGCACATCGAATCGCGGATCTGCAGCGAAAGCGTGTTGATCCAGACCATCACATGGGTCAGATAACGCGCATACAAACGTCCCTTGGGCACGCTTTCGTCGAACCGCGGATAACCGCAGATCATCGCATCCGGATGGGCGCGGGATTCCTCGACGAAGCGGGCGACGTCGTGCAGGTCATGCTGGCCGTCGGCGTCGACCTGCAAGGCATGGCTGAACCCCAGGCGTGCCGCTTCGCGCAGGCCGGTCATCACCGCACCGCCCTTGCCCTGATTGAGGGGCAGGCGCACCAGATACACCTGGTCGCGCTCGGCCAGCGCATCCAGCACCTTCGCGCAGGATGGCGCGCTGGCGTCGTCCACCAGAATGCACGGCAGGTCTTGGGCGAGCAGGGCCTCGACCACGGTGGTGATCGCGGTTTCGTGGTTGTAGACCGGGATCACGGCGCAAGGGTTATGCATGATTTTCCCCCTGGATCACACAACCTTTTTGGCGAGGGAGCTTGCTCCCGCTCGAGTGCGAAGCGCTCGCCTTCGATGGGCCGCCAGAAACGTTTGGGGCTGCTGCGCAACCCAGCGGGAGCAAGCTCCCTCGCCACCGGTTATGCATTCTCAGCCCCTAAAAGAATCCGGCCGCTGGAGCAGGTGGCCGTGTCATTGCGGTAGGCGAAATACAGCTTGCCGCGCTCGCGATCGAAGCGCAGGTGCAACTGGATTTCATCGCCGGGGCGCACCAGTTGCTGGAACTTCAGCACTTCCATGCCGGCAAATTTACCGGGCAGGTCCAGCAGCTGCTGACCCAGTTGCAGCGCCCATTCCACTTGCACCACACCGGGCAGCACCGGGGCCTTGGGGAAGTGCCCGCTGAAGTAGGCCAGGTCCGCCGGCACCGCCAGTTGCAGGCTCCACTCGCCAGCGGTTTCGACCTGTTCCAGCACTTGCGGGGTTTTCGGCCGTGGCGCCAGCAGCAGCGCGTCGATGTCGGCCTGTGGCAGCTTGCCCTGGCTGTTCAGCGGCAGTTGCCGCACCAGACGCCAGCGCCGGGGCAAGGCCAGGGCTTCGCAATGCTCGCTCAAGTGTTTGCGCAGGGCTTCGGTCAGGCTGCGGCGGCCGTGTTCGCGCAAGGCAAACAGGCCTTCTTCACTGAGCACCAGCAAGGCGCCGAGGACGGCCCGATTTTCCTGCACCACACCGAGGCGCGCTTCGCCGACCCAATCATGGGCGACCAGCGCTTGCTCCAGCATCGGTAGGGAAATGCGTTTTTCTTCGAGTTTGACGATGCGGTCCAGCCGACCCAACAGTTCGAAGCGACCGTCGGCAGCGATCCTTGCGGCATCGGCGGTGTGTTCGACATGCCCGACCGGCAGGTACGGTGAAGCGATGAGCAGGGCGCCATCGGCGTCCTGGCTCAGTTCGACCCCGGCGAAGGGCTGCCACAGGCTGGCGCCCTGACGCCAGGCGATGCCGCCGGTTTCCGAGCTGCCGAGGATTTCCGTCGGCCACTGTTGCAGACGTTGCTGCAGGCTCTGCGCGGCATCTGCCGGCAATGCGCCGCCGGAGGAAAACACCCGGCGCACGGCGCTCAGCGCCGGCCAGTCGAGGTTGTCGCCCATGCGCTTGAGCAGCGCCGGGCTGGCGACCCAGGCAAACGCCGGGTGTTCGCGGCTGGCGCGTTGCAGGTCTTCCGGGAACGCCAGTTGTTTGCGCACAAACCCGCGCCCGGCGCACAGCGGCCACAGCACGCGGAACAGCAAACCGTAGATGTGTTGAGTGGCGACACTGCCGATGATGCAGGCTTCGCCGAGATCTGTGCCCCACAGTCGTTCCAGCGCCTCGACCTCGTTGGCCAGCTGGCGCAGGCTCTTGTCGATGCGCTTGGGCTCGCCGCTGGAGCCGGAGGTGCACAGGCTCAAGCGACACTGATCGAGATCCAGTTCAGCGCCGGGCAGGGCCGGCTGCAGCAGGTCGGTCAAGTGAGCATCATCGTCGTGATCGGTCAGCCACAGATCGACTTCACTCGACCAGCGCTGACGGGTTTGCGCTTGCAGGTCGGAAGGCAGCAATACACTGACGCCGGCGCGCCAGGCACCGAGCAGGGCGATGGCGAGGTCGGCGACGTCTTCCAGATGCACCGCCATATGCTGCACGCCGCGTGCGTGCAAGCCGGCGGCAATCCTCAGCGCCTGTTCGCGCAGTTGCGCGTGGTCGAGGGCCGGGGCGTCGGTGATCACTCGCCCCGGCAGGGCCTTGAGCAACAGGTGCTCAAGTTTTATCCAGTTCATTTACGGCCTCTTACCCGTTGTCGTATCAGCCATTCAATGGCAAACATCAGGCCGATCAATCCGTAAGAGATCAGGCCGGTGTACAACATCCACCAATTCAGCGGCGCCCACAGGGTGAGGAGGGCGGCGCACAAACCGTTGCAGAAGAAAAACACGCTCCAGGCCACGGTGACCTGGCGGGTGTAGCGGATCGCCTCGGGCGGCAGTTGCGGCTCGCGGATCCGCGCCAGGCGCTCGACCATCGGCGGTCCCCATTTCAGGCTCAGGCTGAACAGCATCAGCATGAAGCCGCTGATCAGCACCGGATACCAGCGCAGCAACAGCGGGCTGTCGAACAGCGCCAGCAACAGGCAGAACACGATCGCCACGCAGGCCATCCACAGACTGCCGGGCTTGCGCTCGCCGGTCAGCGCCCGCGCCAGCCACAGGCTGCCCAGCAGCAGCCCGAACTGCCACGGGGCGAAGTGCTCCATGCCGAAATACACCGCAAAGGGGTACAGCAGGCCCGCCAGCAGCAGGCCGAGGCCGATCAGTCGGCTCATGCGGCCGGTTGAACCAGACGGTAGACCGCCTCGACCACGTCGCCGACGGTACGCACCGACTTGAATTCTTCGGCGGCGATTTTCTTGCCGGTCTGACGTTTGATGTGATCGATCAGGTCGACCGCGTCGATGCTGTCGATTTCCAGATCCTGATACAGGTTGGATGCCAGGCTGATGCGCGCCGGATCCAGTTCGAACAGCTCGACCAAGGCATCGCGCAGGGTGTTGAAAATGTCGTCACGAGTTTGCATGGTCCGGTCTCAAGCTGCCTGTTTTGCCGTGACGAACGCCGCAAGGCTCGCCACGTTGGTGAAGTGGTTGCGGGTGTCTTTGGCGTCGGCGTCGATCTTGATGCCGTACTTTTTCTGGATCGCCAGACCCAGTTCCAGCGCGTCGACGGAATCCAGGCCCAGGCCTTCGCCGAACAGGGTCATGTCGTCGCCGATATCGTCGGGGCTGATGTCTTCGAGGCCGAGGGCATCGATGATCAGCTCTTTAATGTCACGGTGCAGATCGCTCATCTTCGGCGAGCTCCTTGATGAAGTAGGTGTGCAAATAATCGTTGAGCTTGCGCGAGGCCTGCGGGGCGGGGCCTTGCGTGGCGAAAGCCTGTGGATCTATATCGGCCCCGACACGAAAACTGAAGTGCACGCGGCGGCGGGGGATCCGATACCAGGGTTCGGCTTTGGTCAGAGTGGTCGGGTTGACCTTGATGACCACCGGGGTAAGGATTTTCGCACCGCGCAGGGCAATCGCCGCGGCCCCCCGATGAAAGGCCGGTGCCTGCCCCGGCTGGGTACGGGTGCCCTCGGGGAAAATGATCAGGGTCTGGCCGTTTTGCAACGATTCGGCGGCGGCGTCGAGCATGTCCATGCTGCCGTCATTGCTGATGTATTCGGTGCTGCGCAGCGGGCCACGGGTGAAGGGGTTTTCCCACAGGCTCTTCTTCACCACGCAATTGGCCTGGCGCACCAGGCCGATCAGGAACACCACGTCGATCAGCGACGGGTGATTGGCGATGATCATCTGCCCCGGGCGGCCAAGGCGTTCAGCCCCTTGAATGTCGTAGGTCAGCACGCCGGTACGGGCCATGAACCGTACAAAAAACCAGAACAGCCGGCTGACAGTCTGCCGCGCGCGCTGCCGATGTTTCAGCGCATCCCCGGGCAGGCAGCCGAGCAGTGGAAACACCAGCACGCGCAGGCACAGCCCGCCTAGCCCGAACAGAGCGAAACTGGCGGCAGTGGCCAGCAGACGCCAGTAGTAGGCGTCGCGGTTCTTCTCGGTCACGGGTTGCGTTGCCAGGTCCATACACGATTTTTCCAGGCATGTTGGCAAGGAGATTGCTGACCGAGCAGGGTTCGCAACAGATTCAGTGCATGTGGCCAGTGCGCTTTGGACACTGCTTCCGGGCCGCTGTTCAGGGTCAGCCGCCAGTCGGTACCCGGGGTGAGCAACAGGCCGACGGCATAGGGGAAGGGCACGTCATCGATCCACTGCGAGTACGCCTGGGGCGGCTGTTCTTCGGTGATGATCAGCAGCACGGCCGGAGCGCCTTCGTCGAGCAGGGCCGCGGCTTCGAGCATGCCGTGTTCGAGGCCGTCGCCGGCTGCCGCGAGGGCGGTCATTTCGCTGGTTTCGCCGCGCATGATCGACCACAGGCCGATGATTGCGTTGTGCACCGACAGGCTGAACTGCGTCGGCGACAACGGCTCGTCCTTGGCCAGGTCACTAAGGATTTCAAAGGTACGCGGGGTTTCGCCGTGCCGCGAAACAAACACCAACGGCAGGTTTTCCCGTCCGTCGGCCAACGGCCAGCCGACACTGAACGCCATCCGCGCCAGGCGACTGAGACGTCGGCGTTGCATGGCCGGCAGGAACGACACATCGGGCGCGGCATCGCTGCTCTGGAGCACGACCGGTTGTCGGCTCCAGGCCTGCCAGGCGTCCACGCTGTCGAGCCCCGGGGCCCACGCGCGCCATTGGGCGATGTTGAAGTTGATCACGGACATTATCCCGCCCCTGCGGGCTTGTATTGACGCGTTGAGTCGCCAAAGCCGCAGCTGGGCTGTGCTGACGTTCCCGGACGCGGCGTGGCGCCTGACGTTCGGGTGGCGCGCATTATCCCGGTGCGACGAGTGTGTAGCAAATGCTGGTTACATTTTGCGCAGCTAAATGTACCGATTGGTTCGTGGAAAAGCTGTCAACTGGCCATTATCCACTCTGGCGGAGGTTTGTCTGTCGGGCATCTCGGCGATCAATGGCAGTTTTGGCTCTGTTGCCCTGGGGATATTTGCACCTGACTCTGTAGTCCGCATCCGTGGAGGTGGCGAAGCCAACCCGCGCGCATCTACACTCGGTCATTCTTTGATACACGGAGGTTTTGTCATGCGGCGCGTGGTGTTCAATCAGAAAGGTGGCGTGGGCAAATCCAGCATTGCCTGCAATCTGGCAGCGGTCAGCGCCAGCGAGGGCTATCGCACGCTGTTGGTGGACCTCGATGCCCAGGCCAATTCCACTCAGTATCTGACGGGGCTCACCGGGAATGACATACCGATGGGCATTGCCGATTTCTTCAAGCAAACCCTGTCTTCAGGGCCGTTCTCGAAGAAAAATCAGGCCGATATCTACGAAACCCCGTTCGACAACCTGCACATCATCACCGCGACCGCTGAACTGGCCGATCTGCAGCCCAAGCTTGAGGCCAAGCACAAGATCAACAAGCTGCGTAAGTTGCTGGATGAGTTGTCGGAAGATTACGACCGGATCTACCTCGACACGCCGCCGGCGCTGAATTTTTATGCGGTTTCGGCATTGATTGCCGCCGATCGTGTGCTGATTCCCTTCGATTGCGACAGCTTCTCGCGGCAGGCACTCTACGGACTACTGGCCGAAATCGAAGAGTTGAAGGAAGACCACAACGAAGGCCTGGAAGTCGAAGGCATTGTGGTCAACCAGTTCCAGGCCCGGGCCAGCCTGCCGCAGCAGATGCTTGATGAGTTGATCGCTGAAGGCTTGCCGGTGCTGCCGGTGTACCTGAGCAGCTCGGTACGCATGCGTGAGTCGCACCAGGCCAGCACGCCGCTGATCCACCTCGACCCACGGCACAAACTGACGCAGCAGTTCGTCGAGCTGCACAACCTGCTCGAAGACCACTGATCTGCTGAGCGACGCAGATCCACTGTAGGAGTGAGCCTGCTCGCGATGGCGTCCTGTCAGCCAACATATGAGTTGATTGACCGGACGCCATCGCGAGCAGGCTCACTCCCACATTGGGTTCTGTGTGGTATCAGATGCCCTGGCTACGCAGCCACGCCATCAACTGCGGCAACGGAAACGCACCGCTCTGGCGCGCCACTTCCCGGCCGTTCTTGAACAGAATCAGGCTCGGAATCGAACGAATCCCCAACTGCGCCGACAACTGTTGATTGGCCTCGCTGTCGAGCTTGGCCAAGCGGCACTTGCCCGCCAACTGCGCGGCCGCCTGCTCGAACACCGGCGCAAACGACTTGCACGGCCCGCACCAGTCCGCCCAAACATCCACCAATAACGGCAGATCACCTTTGATCTGGCTGGCGTAATCGCCTTGCTTGAGTTCGAACGGTTTGCTCAACAGCACCTCGGATTTGCAACGCCCGCACTTCGGTTGATCGCCCAGGCGTTCGGCGGGGATGCGGTTGAGGCCGTTGCAGACGGGGCATGGGATCAGCAGTGGGTGGGTCATGAGCGAGGTCCAGTGAAGGGCGATAAACCCTAGTTGGAGACGTTTGCTCATATTTTCAATGACGTGGTTTTCGACTTGAGACCTAGGCTGAGACCTACCAGGCGAGCCCGTTGGTCTGTCTGCCTTTATCGCAACTTGCGATAATTTTGATCTGTGATTAACTTTCCATAGCAAAATGCGATAAGGATGTTGCATGCATGTCATCACCGAAAAGCGAATACGGGAAGCAAAGGACAATTGGCCCAATGCAGCCACCGCACTGGATCACTGGCTTGCAGTGGCGAAAGGAGGCAAGCCGCTGGACTTTGCGGCGATGAAGGCACTGTTCCCCGCCGTCGATAAGGTGGGAGAGTTTCATGTTTTCGACATTGGCGGTAATAAGCTGAGGCTGATCGCCTACGTCAGATATCGAACTCAAAAGCTGTACATCAAACATTTGTTGGGCCACCGCGAATACGATCGCGGCAGATGGAAGGAAGGAAAGGCATGAGTGTCCTGATCAAAAAAGCCGCCGAGCACTGGGAGTTCGTCTCGCCGTTGCTGCGCAAGCCGAAAAACGAAGACGATTACGACAGGCTGGTTCAGGCGCTTGATGAGTTGCTCGAGATGACCGGCGTTGACGAGTCCCATCCTCTGATGAGTCTGGTAGATATCATTGGTGACTGGATTGAAGAGTGGGATCGCACGCATCATCCGGCGCCGAAACCACCAGGTCATGAAGTGTTGGGATATTTGATGCGTGAACATGGTTTGACCCAGAGCGATTTGCCCGGGGTCGGAACTCAGTCAGTTGTCTCGGAAATCCTGAGCGGCAAGCGGCAGTTGAACTTGCGGCAGGTTCGCTGGTTGGCCGAGTTTTTCAAGTTACCTGTAGACGTATTCATCTAGTGCGCCTCAAGACGAACAACTGATCTCCAGATGCTTGCCCCACTCCGGCGGCCGCTCGGCATAACCTTCCATCCCCGGCTGCTCGTCGAACGGCGTGCTCAGCACCGCATGCAGCTGGCGCACTTCTGAGTAGTCGCCTTGCTCGGCGGCATCGATAGCCTTCTGCGCCAAGTAGTTGCGCAGGATGTACAGCGGATTGACCGCGTGCATCCGCGCCCGGCGTTGCTGCTGATCGCTGTCGCCATCGCGGGCAACCCGCGCCACGTAACGCTCGGCCCAGGCGTCGAAGCCCTTGATGTCGACGAAGTCATCGCGCAATTGGGCGACCGCCTGTTCTGCTGACTTTTCGCCGAGGCGGCGGAAGAACAAGGTGTAATCGACCCCGCTGTTCTGCATCAATTGCAGCAGGTCTTCGAGCAGTTTCTGGTCGTCATCCTCGGCGGTGGTGAAGCCGAGGCGGCGGCGCATCAGGTCGAGGTAATGCGCCTGGAACAGTGGCAGGTACAGGCCGAGGGTTTCGCGCAGGGCCTCGACGCTGATGAACGGCGTCAGAGCCTGGGCCAGGGCACTGAGGTTCCACTGGCCGATCGGCACCTGGTTGCTGAACGAGTAGCGGCCCTGATCATCGGAGTGGTTGCAGATGAAGTTGGCATCGAAATCGTCGAGGAAGGCGAACGGGCCGAAATCGAAGGTGATGCCGAGGATCGACATGTTGTCGGTGTTCATCACGCCGTGGCAGAAGCCGTAGGCCTGCCACTTGGCGATCAGTTCGGCATTGCGCTCGACGATCTCGCGGAACATCGCCAGATACGGTTCCGGTTGCTCCAGACACTCGGGAAAGTGCATCGCCAGTACGTGCTCGCCGAGTTGCTTCTGCTGCTCGGGACGCTTGGTGTAGTAGAAGTATTCGAAGTGGCCGAAACGGACATGACTCGGCGCCAGGCGCAGTACCATCGCCGCGCGTTCCTGCTTTTCGCGCCACACCGGGGTGTCGGAGCCGATCACGCAGGCTGCCCGCGAAGACGGAATGTTCAGCGCGTACAAGGCTTCGGAAGCGAGGAATTCACGGATCGACGAACGCAGCACCGCACGGCCATCGCCCATGCGTGAAAACGGTGTCTGCCCGGCGCCCTTGAGGTGCAGGTCCCAGTGTTCGCTGGCCTGGTTATAGACCTCGCCCAGCAACAGTCCGCGTCCATCGCCCAGTTGTGGCGTGTAGCCGCCGAACTGGTGCCCGGAATAGACCATCGCTCGCGGCTCGGCATCCGCCCACAGCTTGTGGCCGCCGAACAGTTCCGCAAATTCTTGGGTGTCAGCCGTCGTCGGGTCGAGATCGAGCAAGGCCAGGGCGGCCGGGCTGGCGACGACCAGACGCGGATTGTCGATCGGCTCGGGCAGCACGTGGGCGGAGAACGCATCGCCCAGGCGGGCGAAGCGATTGTCGAAGGTCAGTTCGTCGAGGGCTTTCAAGGGCCGGCTCCAGCAGAATGTCCGAGCATTCTGCTGGGAATAGGCCGGTTAGTCGAGTTTGGCTGGCGGCGGCTCTTGCAGCGGCTTTTGCTCCGCGCCGATCGGGACGATGGTTTTGTTCTCGTCTTCGATGGGCACCAACTTGTATTCCTGACCGTGGAGGTTCTTCAGGTACACCTCCATCTGCCGGAACGAGATGTTGATGTGCTGCTTCTTGAACTCGCGGTTGATGAAGCGGTTCACTTCGTCGATCACCGGGTTGCGGTCACCGAGGTCACGCACGTGCATGCGCAATTCGTGATCGAGGGTGCTTTCGCCGAAGTTGAGGAAGTACACGTGCGGCTCGGGTTCTTTCAGAACGCGCGGGTTTTCCCGGGCGGCCTTGAGCAGCAGCTCCTTGACCAGATCCAGGTCGGAGCCGTAATCCACGCCGAGTTTCAGCGTGACCCGAGTGATGGTATCGGTCAGCGACCAGTTGATCAGTTGCCCGGTGATGAACGTCTTGTTCGGGACAATGATGTCCTTGCGGTCGAAGTCGGTGATGGTCGTGGCGCGGATGCGGATCTTGCTCACGGTGCCCGACAGGTTGCCGATGGTGATGGTGTCGCCGATCCGTACCGGGCGTTCGAACAGGATCATGATGCCGGAGATGAAGTTCGCAAAAATCTCCTGCATCCCGAAACCGAGACCCACCGACAGCGCCGCCACCAGCCACTGCAGCTTGTCCCAGCTCACGCCAAGGGTCGACAGGGTGGAGACGAAGCCGACGCCGGCGATCACGTAGGACAGCAGCGTCGTGGTCGCATAAGCGCTGCCCTGCGCCAGGTTGAGTTTCGACAGCACGAACACTTCCAGCAGACCCGGCAGGTTGCGCGCCAGGGCGAAGGTGATGCCGATGATGATCAGTGCGCCGAGCATGTCGCCGATGCTGATCGGCACCATGCTCATGTTGGCGCCGGTGCCGCTGGTGTATTCGTAGAGGGTGATGTTGTCCAGGTACGAGAACACCGAAATCAGGTCGGCCCAGACCCAGTACAGCGCGGCGATGAAACCGCCGAGCAGCGCCAGGCGGATCAGGCGCAGAGACTGCTCGTTGACCTTTTCGATGTCCAGGGTCGGCTCTTCGATCACTGCTTCGCCGTCGCCGGCCTCTTTGGCAGCCTGGCGTTTGGCCAAGGCGCGCTGGTAAGCCAGGCGGCGTGCAGCCACCGCGAGACCACGGACGAAGGTGGCTTCGATCACCAGCCAGAACATCAGCAGGTAGAGGGTGTTGATCAAGCGGTCGCTGAGTTTCAGCGCGGTGTAGTAGTAGCCGAAGCACACGGCGACGAACAAGGCGATCGGTAGCAGGGTGAACATCACGCCGACCGCTTTACGGAACAGCGAGGCGTTTTCGTGGGCCGGGCTGCTGATCAGCAAACGGCTGAGCAGCCATGCCATCAAGGCGTAGCAAATCAATACCACTGGCATGCCGAGTACGTCGTCGGCCAATGCTGCCGGCTGCAGTTCGGCAACGGCAACCACCGCCACCAGCGCCAAGACCACCAGACCCAGGCGCCGCACCCAGCCTTGAAGGAATTCGACCTGAGGTTTTTCCCAGCGGAAGTGCAACTCAGCCACACCGCCCGGCGCCAGAATCCGGTAGGCGGTGTAGAACACCAGCCATGCCTGACCCATTTGCAAAAGCGCCGCGCCCATGTTGGCGTTCTGGCCTCGGGCGTCGATCTGCAAGGCCAGGCCGCACAGGCCCAGACCGAGCGCCACCGGCATCGCCAGCAGAATGTTGATCAGAATCGCCTGTGGCGTGTGCCACTGGCTGTCGCGCTTGAAGTGGCCGATGTCCTGATGAACCTTGTTGAGCCGCGTGTACAGATTCTTGCGTCGCCACAGCAGGGCGCCGATCAACAGCGCCAACGGCAGGAACAGCAACGGACGCTGGATCAGACCATCGGTCAGTTCGCTCAGGCTGGAGGCCCACGGCAGCGTATCGATCTGCCGCTTGAGGCGCTCCGGCACGCCGCGCATCCATTCCATATCCAGCGGCTTGTTACTCGGAATCCAGAACATCTGCTCATCGAGGGTCGCGCGCAGGCTTTGCGCGGTGCTCAGCAGTTGTTTCTGGTTGAGTTGCAGGGTGATCGATTCGTTGAGCACCGCGCTCAGTTCGCGGTTCAGACGCTCCAGCAGGTCGGCGCGGGTGTTGGCCAGTTCCATCAGGCTCTTGCGCAGTTGCGGGGTGACTTGTTCCGGTGGCTGAGTCGACAGCAGGTTGTCGACGTAGGTCGCCGGGTTGCTCAGCAATTCACGCTGCTGGCTGACTTCAAACTGATACAGGCGAATGTCGGCGATCTGGTCCGCCAGATCGCGGTCGACCTTGAGCCGTGGCAGTGCCTGCTTCTGCTTATAGAGAATCTTCGACAGCAGCAGGCTGCCCTTGAGCACGTTGATCTGCTCGTCGAGGGCCGAGTCGCTCTGGGTCAGAGTGTCGAGTTGCTGTTTGGTCTGCAGGTTCTGTTGGGTGACCTCGTTGAGGCGGTCGGTGCTTTTGAGCAAGTAGTCGGAGAGCTTGAGGTTGGCCGCGCTTTCAGTGGCGAGCAGGCTGCTGCCGCCGGCCTTTTGCGCCTCGATCGACTGCTGGGTGACGGTTTCCTGAGACTGCGCCAGACGCTTCTGGTTGATCAGGGTCTGCAGTTCCTGGATTTCGCGGTCGAGGCGGTCGGATTTCTCCGAGAGCAGGTCATGCTGACTGTTGCCCAGATCCTGCAACTGGCTGTTGCCGGCCAGTTCCTGACGGCGCAGCGGGATCAGCGCGTTCAGCGCGGCGAGTTCGGCGTTCAACTGATCACGCTGCTCGGCGCTCACGGTCTTGCCCGCGTCCTTGCCGGACTTGAGGATGTTGTTGATCTGCTGGATGCGCGTCTGGCTGCTGGAAATCTCCGCCTGCGCGCGCTCGGGGCGGGTCTGGGCGGTGATGATCAGGCTGTTGGCGTCGGCCAGGGCTTTTTGCAGATCGCTTTGCTGGGTCGAGCGATCGGTGAGGATCTGCTCCAGCTGCTGAATCGACTCTCTGGGGAAGCGCTGCGCTACTGGCACTATCGCCGTGGCCTTGAGGCGCGTGAGTTCGCGGGTGTTCTCGATGGTCTGCCGGGGCGCGCTCGCCAGTTGCTGCTTGAGGTCGATCAGTTTCTGATCGTAATCACGCCGGTTGTTGAGCTGAGTGAGCGTGGTCTGCAGGACTGTTTGCAGGGCCTTTTTATCGGCATCCGGCAGTTTGCTGTCGGCCAGTTTGTCCAGGCTGGCCTGCACGGCTTCGCTGGACGGTGGTTCGGCGGCATACAGCGGGCCGACGGAAAGACTCAGGCCCAGCAGGGCCGCGAAAAAGAAAGAGCGCAGGGTAGGCATAGAGACCGGTCAAGCAAGTGATAGTGGACGCAGTTTAGAGGAAGAGACCGGGACCCGGGCGACTTCCTTCGGGGAATCTGACGCCCACTTTGCCGATCTTGTTCCCGTCCATGACCGCGACTGTCCAGTGGGTGTTGTTCCACTCCACCTGGTCGCCGACGATCGGTGCACCACCGACCTTGTGAGCAATGAACGCGCCCAGGGTCATGTCCGGATCGATACCTTCGGCCGGCAACCCGTAAAGGGCTGCAACCGCTTTAAGCTGGGCGTCTCCTTCGAGCACGAAGTCGCCGAAGAAGCGCAGATCCAGACCGCGTTGCGGCGCCTGACTGAACAGTTTGCCGAGGGCTGGCAAGTTGTGTTCATGGCCGATAACACACAGCAAATCATCGACTTCCAGCACCGTACTACCCGACGGATGGAGCAGTTGCTGACCACGAAACAGCGCGGCGATGCGCGTACCTTCAGGCATTTTCAGCTCACGCAAGGGTGAACCGATGCACCATTTCTCGGCGCCGAGCTTGTAAACGAACAGTTCCCACTCGCTGGTGATATGCACTTCCAGCGCGGAACGGGAGATCGGCGCCGGCTCCGGCGGTACCGTCACCTTCAGCAGCTTGGCGACCCACGGCAGGCTCGTGCCCTGGACCAGCAGCGACACCAGCACGATGAAGAACGCGAGGTTGAAGTACAGCTGCGCATTCGGCAGCCCGGCCATCAACGGGAACACCGCCAGAATGATCGGTACCGCGCCGCGCAGGCCGACCCAGGAAATAAACGCTTTCTCGCGGCCGTGGAACGCCTTGAACGGCAGCAGGCCGACCAGCACCGACAGCGGCCGGGCGAACAGAATCATCCACAGCGCCAGACCGAGGGCGGGCAGGGCGATCGGCAGCAGGTCATGCGGGGTGACCAGCAGGCCCAGCACGAGGAACATGCCGATCTGCGCCAGCCACGCCATGCCATCGAGCATGTGCAGAATGCCGTGACGGCTGCGCACCGGGCGGTTGCCGATCACCAGGCCGCACAGGTAAACCGCGAGGAAACCGCTGCCGTGCAGGGCGTTGGTCAGGGCGAACACCACCAGGCCGCCGGCGATCACCAGAATCGGGTACAGGCCGGCGGCGAGGTTGATCCGGTTGACCAGTTGCAGCATCAGCCAGCCGCCACCCAGACCGATCACACCACCGATACCGAACTCGCGTACCAGATGCCCGAGCAGGCTCCAGTGCAGTCCGGTCTGGCCGCTGGCGAGCATATCGATCAGGGTTACAGTGAGGAACACCGCCATCGGGTCGTTGCTGCCGGATTCGATTTCCAGGCTGGCGGTGACCCGTTCGTTGAGGCCTTTGCCGCCGAGCAGCGAGAACACCGCAGCGGCGTCGGTGGAGCCGACGATGGCGCCGATCAACAAGCCCTGGATCAGGTTCAGGTCGAACAGCCACGCCGCCGCCATACCGGTCAGCCCGGTGGTGATCAACACCCCGACGGTCGCCAGCGACAGCGCCGGCCACAAGGCCACACGGAAACTCGAGACCCGCGTGCGCAAACCGCCGTCGAGCAGGATCACCGCCAGTGCCAGGTTGCCGACCAGATAGGCCGTCGGATAGTTATCGAAAATGATCCCTCCGCCATCGACCCCGGCGGTCATGCCGACCGCGAGAATGATCACCAGAATGGGGATGCCGAGACGGGAAGAAAGTGAGCTGACAAGAATGCTCGCACCTACCAGCAACGCGCCGATCAAGAACAGGCTGTTGATGGTCGTCGCATTCAAAGGCAGTACTCCAGAAGCGTAAAGACGGGCACAAACTGACCATGCAGTCTGCGTGCCAGCGATTCTAACCTGTTGAAATGTGATGCTGTCAAAAAGGTTTTTGCAGCGTGCTCGTACAGGCGGTGCGGCATGTGATGACTGTGGTGAGGGAGCTTGCTCCCGCCGGGGTGCGCAGCGCCCCCAAAAATCAGACGCTACGGTTTTTCAGAGCAGACGCAGTGGCTCGATTGCGACGGCTGCGCCGCCGAGCGGGACGGTGCGACGACTCGACAAGCTCCCTCGCCACAGAGCGTTCATTTACTTCAAGGGAAATGTCGTTACAGGCTGAACCGCCCAACCATGTTGTTCAGATCCAGCGCCAGGCGCGACAGCTCGTTGCTCGCCGCACTGGTCTGATTCGCACCAGTGGCCGACTGCACCGACAGGTCGCGGATGTTCACCAGGTTGCGATCCACTTCGCGGGCCACTTGCGCCTGCTCTTCAGCAGCGCTGGCGATCACCAGGTTGCGCTCGTTGATCTCGACGATGGCGGTGTTGATAGTGTCCAGCGACATTCCGGCACCACGGGCGATGTTCAGCGTCGACTCGGCGCGTTCGGTGCTGTTGCGCATCGAATCCACGGCGTGTTCGGTACCGCTCTGGATGCTGCCGATCATGCGCTCGATCTCGCTGGTCGACTGCTGGGTGCGATGGGCCAGCGCACGGACCTCGTCGGCCACCACGGCAAACCCGCGCCCGGCTTCACCGGCACGGGCCGCTTCGATCGCGGCGTTGAGGGCCAGCAGGTTGGTCTGATCGGCCAGGCCACGAATCACGTCCAGCACCTTGCCGATGTCGCGGGATTCATTCGCCAGATCACCGATCAGGTTCGCAGTGCTCTGCACATCGGCGCTCATGCGTTCGATGGCGCTGACGGTTTCCTGCACCAGGTCACGGCCGTCGCCCGCCGAGGTGGTGGCGTTCTTCGAGGCTTCCGAAGTGCTCACCGCATTGCGTGCGACCTCTTCCACGGCGCTGGTCATCTCGTTGACCGCGGTGGCAGCCTGTTCGATTTCGTTGTTCTGCTGCGTCAGGCCACGGGCGCTTTCGTCGGTGACACTGTTCAGCTCTTCTGCGGCGGAAGCCAGTTGCGTGGCCGAACCGGAAATGCGTTGCAAGGTGTCGCGCAGTTTCGATTGCATCTTGGCCATGGCGGCCAGCAGGCGCCCGGCTTCGTCGGTGCCGTCCACTTGGATCGGCTGGGTCAGGTTGCCTTCGGCAATGGTTTCCGCGGCGTCCAGGGCTTTCGAAATCGGCTTGGTGATGCTGATGGTCAGCAGCCAGGCGAACAGCAAGGTCAGGCCGGTGGCGATCAGCAACAGCGTCACGACCAGATTGAACGACATCGAGTACTGATTGGCTGCACCCTGATTAGTCTCGGCAATTTGCTGGGTATTGATCTCTAGCAGTCGCGCCAGGGCTGTGTTCACCGCTTCCGAGTTACTCAGCAAGTCCGAGTTGAGCATCTGCCGCAGTTCATCGATCTGATTGTTGCGCGACAGGGTTTTCATCCGGTCTTCGAGTTGGCGGTACTGAGCCAAGAGCTGCACGTACTGATCGTAGGCCGCGCGCTCTTGCGGGCCATCGATCAAAGGTTCGTAGGCGCGTTGGGCGTCGGCGATTTGCCGGTTGCGCAGCTCGAACAGCTCCATGGTTTTTTGCTGCACGTCCGGTTCGCGGTTGATCAGCAACCGATACGAAAGCACCCGCAGGCGCAGCGTCAGTTGAGTGAATTCATCGACGGACTTGATCGACGGGACACTGGCAGTGGCGATGTCTTCGCCCGCTGCACGGATTTTGCTCATCTGGTTCAAGGCGAACACGCCGAGAATCAGCATCAGACCGCCGATCAGGGCGAAGCCGGTGAACGCCCGGGGGGCGATATTCATATTGCGAAGGGACATGGGTGCATACCGAGGAAGGGCCGCATCCATGCGGGCTGAGACTGCTGTATGGATGACTTATCGGTCATACGACTAAAGTCTTGAGGCGGTGTGCGTATTTGTCGCACAAGGGCTTGGGCGACGAAGTGCAGGAACCAGATCGGCAGATCACAGTCTTTTAAACTCGCGAGAACGGTCGGCCACCAGGAAAATCAAGGCCTTGCGCCGGTTTAACCCTGGCATCCGCAGTGACTTTTCTTTATCGTACGCGCCCTTTGAAAAACGCCTGGAAGATCAAAATGTTGGAAGCATCCCTCAGCCAATTGGAACAGCTCGTCAGCGACCTGGTGCAACAGAACCAGACCCTCACGCAAACCAACCAGACCCTGTCCACGGAACTGGCCCAGGCCAAGGATGAAAACGAAAGCCTGCAACTGAGCCTGATGGAACAGGAAGAGAAGCACGGCGCCACCGCAGCGCGCATCCAGGCCCTGGTTGATCGCGTCAACGCAGGTCCTGTCAGCGCATGAACCACGGCACCGCAGGGGTAAAAGTCATATCCATTCTCGGGGAGGACTATTCGATCAAGGCACCGGCCGGGGAAGAACAGACCCTGCTGGACGCCGCACTGATGCTCAAGGCCGCACTGGCCGACACCAAACGCAAATACCCGACACTGATCGGTGACCGCTTGCTGGTGCTGGCCGCCATGAATCTGTGCTCGCAGCAGATCGAAATGAAGAAACAGCACCAGGAAGAACTCGACCGTTACCAAGAGCAAGTCAGCGCCACGGTCGAAACCATCGCCAAGACCATCAATCAGGGCTGATGGAGTTGCGCACAACCAAAGAATAGATTGTTGATTGGGTTGTATACAATCGGCACGGCTGTTGCATTGTTTCGGCCACTTATTCTTTGGGGGTGCTCCATGCAGTTCTGGCGTCGCAGTATTCAATGGCAGCTGATTCTCAGCATGGGCACCGCCCTGCTGGTCAGCATATTGATCGTGGTTGGCATTTATACCCTGGTGGTCAACCGCCTTGCCCAGAGCTATCTGGTCGAACAAGCGCTGCCGTCGAGCATCGAAGCGACGCGCAACGACATCGAGCGCATCCTCGTCCAGCCGCTGACCGCCGCCAAAGACATCGCCAGCAACAGCATGGTCCGCGACTGGCTGGCCTCGGGTGAAGACAGCAGCAAAACAGCCGCCTTCGCGCAGTATCTGGAAGGCATCCGCGCCGAACACAAAGCTTTCACCGCGCTGATCATCGGCACCGAATCCAATCACTACATCACCGAAAAAGGTCTGGATCGCACCCTCAGCCGAGCGAAACCGGCCGATGCCTGGTTCTATTCCTTCCTCGACAGCCATCAGCCGCGCACCCTGAATATCGACAATGACGGGGCCACTGGAGAATTGGCGCTGTTCATCGACTTGAAGGTCGAACAGGCCGGCAAAGTGGTCGGCGTAGCAGGGCTTGGCCTGAGCATGAAAGAGCTGTCGGAGCTGATCCACAATTTCAGTTTCGGCGAGCGCGGCAAGGTCTATCTCGTGCGTTCCGACGGTTTGATTCAGGTCCATCCGGAGGCGCAGTTCAGCGGCAAGCGCACCTTGAGCGAGCAGATCGGTTCTTCGGCGGCGCAAGCGGTCATGGGTCAAAAAACTGCCGTGAGCAGTAGCTTCCAAAGGGACGGCGAAGACTTCCTCGCCTTCAGCCTGCCGCTGCGTGACCTGGGCTGGACGCTGGTGGCCGAAGTGCCGCAATCGCAGATCTATGCCGAAGCTCGCAAAGCGATGTGGATGAGTGGCGGCATCGGCCTGGCGGTGGCATTGGTGTGCCTGGCGCTGGTGGTATGGCTGGCCCAGGGGTTGGTGCGACCGATTCGGCAGGTAACAGCCGCGCTCGTAGCAATCGGTAGCGGCGGTGGAGATTTGACCCATCGGTTAGATTCCAGTCGCGCCGATGAGCTGGGTGATCTGGCCCGGGGCTTCAACCGATTTCTCGACAGCCAGCGCGCGATGATCGGCGAAGTGCTGACCACCAGCGAGCATCTGCGCACCGCCGTCGACCAAGTGGCCAAGGTGGTGGAAAACACCGCCGAGCGCTCCGTACGCCAGCAGGAAATGACCGACATGGTCGCGACCGCCGTTCACGAAATGGGCCTGACCGTGCAGGAAATCGCCCAGAACGCCGGCAACGCCGCGCTGGCTTCGCAAACCGCACGGGACGAAGCGCTGCAGGCGCGGGAAGTGGTCGGTGGCTCGATTCGCCATATAGAAAGCATGTCCGATGAGATTGGTGTCGCGGCGGGGGCGGTGGGTGAGCTGGCGCATCAGGTGGCGTCGATCGATTCGGTGCTGGCGGTGATTCGCGGGGTGTCCGAGCAGACCAACCTGCTGGCGCTCAACGCCGCCATCGAAGCGGCGCGTGCCGGCGACATGGGGCGCGGGTTTGCCGTGGTGGCGGACGAAGTGCGCACCCTGGCACGCAGGACCCAAGCCTCCACGGACGAGATTCAGCAGATGATCGGCAGCCTCAAGCAGGGCGCCGAGAATGCGGTGTCGTCGATGCGCACTGGGCAAGCGGCGACCGGCACTGGCGTTGAATCAAGCCAGCGCACCGGGGCGTCGTTGACCGCGATTACCGGGCAGGTCGAGCGCATCAGCGACATGAACCACCAGGTGGCGACGGCGACCGAAGAGCAATCGGCGGTGACGGAAGAGATCAACCGCAATGTGCAGGGGATTTCCGATCTGGCGCGGGCCACGGCAGGGGAGGTTCGTGCGTGTCGCGAGGATTGTCAGATGTTGCAGAAGCTGGCGGATGATCTGGCGCGGCAGATGGGTGGGTTCAAGTTGAGCTAAAGGATCAAGATCAAAAGATCGCAGCCTTCGGCAGCTCCTACATTGGAATGCGTTCCCTGTAGGAGCTGCCGAAGGCTGCGATCTTTTGCTTTTAGAACCACGCATCCTGCATCGCCAGACACGTCTCATCCCGCGCCTCCAGCAACGTCAGCTCATGCTGGCAACCCGGCACTTCCCACGTCAGGAAATACCGCGCCGCCTGCAGCTTGCCCTTATAAAAGTCGGCATCCGCCGCATTGCCCTTGGCCAACCCTTCCTCGGCGCGGATCGCCTGTTCCAGCCAGCGCCAGCCAATCACCGTGTGCCCGAACACCTTCAGGTAAAGCGCCGAATTCGCCAGGCTGCTGTTGACCTTGCCCTGCGCCAGATCGGTCAACAAACCGATGGTCACTGTTTGCAGGCGCGCGACCAGTTTTTCCAGCGGCTCACGCAGCGCAGTTAATGATTCGTACGCGGTAGCGCGTTCGGCGGTGTCGGCAATCAGGCGAACCAGTTGCTTGAGCCCGGCGCCGCCGTTCTGCGCCAGTTTGCGACCGAGCAAGTCCAGCGACTGAATACCGTGGGTGCCTTCATGGATCGGGTTCAGGCGGTTGTCGCGGTAATACTGCTCCACCGGATATTCGCGGGTGTAACCGTGGCCGCCGAGGATCTGGATCGCCAGTTCGTTGGCCTTCAGGCAGAACTCCGACGGCCAGGATTTGACGATCGGCGTCAGCAAGTCCAGCAACTCATGCGCCTGTTTGCGCTCGGCTTCGCTTTCCAGCGTGGTGGTGTCATCGAACAGCCGCGCCGCGTAAAGGCCTAGGTCAAAGGCCCCTTCGACGTAGGATTTTTGCGTCAGCAGCATGCGTCTGACATCGGCGTGCTGAATGATCGCCACCGGTGCGGTGGTCGGGTCCTTGCTGTCCGGCACTCGCCCCTGCGGGCGTTCGCGGGCGTATTCCAGTGAGTACAGGTAGCCGGCGTAACCGAGCATCACCGCGCCCATGCCGACGCCGATTCGTGCCTCGTTCATCATCTGGAACATGTAGCTCAAGCCATGATGCGGCTTGCCTACCAGATAGCTGACACACTCGCCGTTATCGCCGAAGTTCAGCGCGGTTGACGTGGTGCCGCGCCAGCCCATCTTGTGAAACAGACCCGCCAGCAGCACGTCGTTGCGCGGGCCCAGCGTGCCGTCATCGTTGACCAGAAACTTCGGCACGATGAACAGCGAAATGCCTTTGACCCCCGGCGGCGCATCCGGCAGCTTGGCCAGGACCATGTGCACGATGTTTTCCGACAGCGGGTGATCGCCGCCGGAAATGAAGATCTTGTTGCCCTTGAGCCGATAAGTGCCGTCAGACGCCGGCTCGGCGCGGGTACGAATATCCGACAGTGAGGAACCGGCGTGTGGCTCGGTGAGGGCCATGGTGCCGAAGAAGCGGCCGTCGATCATCGGTTGCAGGAAGCGCTGTTTCTGCTCGTCGGTGCCGAAGCTTTCGATCAGGTTGGCCGCGCCCATGGTCAGGAACGGGTACGAAGTGGTTGCCGCGTTCGCGGATTGGAAGTGCGCAAAGCAGGCTTGCGACAGCAGCGTCGGCAGTTGCATGCCGCCGGTCTCGAAACTTCTTGCGGCGTTGAGGAAACCGGCCTCGAGGAAGGCATCCACCGCTGGTTTCACCTCGGGAATCAGAATCGCCTGGCCGTTCTCGTAGCGCGGCTCGTTCTCGTCGCCCTTGCGATTGTGCGGCGCGAAGTATTTTTCGGCGATGTTACGCGCAGTGCCAATGGCCGCGTCGAAGGTCTCGCGGTTGTGCTCGGCAAACCGCTCGCGCCGGGTCAGGCCCTCGGCATCGAGGACTTCGTACAGCTCGAAAGCCAGATTGCGGGAACTGAGCAGCGTCTCGGACATGGCGGCCTACCTGAAATTTGGGGTTGGGCCGAGTCTAGTCCTGCTGATAGAGGCTGAATACGATGATTGATGGGCGTGATACAGAAGCAAAAGATCGCAGCCTTCGGCAGCTCCTACACGGTCTATGTAGGAGCTGCCGAAGGCTGCGATCTTTTGATCTTTTGTAGGAGCGAGCCTGCTCGCGAAAGCGGTGGGTCAGGCAACATTGATATCGACTGACACTCCCTCTTCGCGAGCAGGCTCGCTCCCACAGGGTATTGCGTACCGGGCAGCCATTGCGGCTGCCGGTTTATCGGGTATTAACCGATGGTCATCAAGCTCGCATTACCCCCCGCCGCAGCGGTGTTAACACTCAACGCTCGCTCGATCACCAGACGCTCCAGCGCAATGTTGGTCTCGCCCTGGGACAAGCCCTGAACACCAACAATGGCACCGGCACGCTTGGCAATCTGCTGGCAAACGCCACGCAACTGGTCGGAATGACCGTGATGCAGGACAGCGTCGAACACCACGTCGTCCTTGGTCCAGTCGGCGATCAGCTTGATCCGCGCCTGAACGTCCTTCGGCAAGCGTGCGAACAAGGCCTTGCTGATGTCGGACTCTGGCCATACCGCCGAACCGCCGACAGCCAAGACCGCCGCCAGTTGGGTCAGCAGATCGCCTTCAACGTCCGCCAGGCACAGCACGTGCTCGCGCGGCAGGATGGCGTAGCTGTTCTTCTCGCCGGTCGGGCCGGCCAGCACACGGGTGATACCGCTTTGCGACTGGGCGGCGTACTGCACGCACAGGGCGCTCAGGTCGGCGTATTTGTTGTTCTCGGCCCATGCTTTGAAAGCGTTCAACGGTTTGCTCATGGCATCACGCAGACGCACGTCCGGGGCAACGACAGCGTCACCGCGAGCGAAGGATTGTTCGATCGCATCGGTAGGACGCGTCGACAGCAAGCGGTACAGGTACAGCGGACCACCGGCTTTCGGGCCAGTGCCCGACAGGCCTTCGCCACCAAACGGCTGCACGCCGACCACGGCACCGACGATGTTGCGGTTGACGTAGACGTTACCGGCGTTGACGTTGTCGATCACCTTGGCGATGGTCTCGTCGATACGGGTGTGCACGCCGAGGGTCAGGCCATAACCGGACGCATTGATCTGGCCAATCAACTGGTCGATGTCCTTGCGCTTGTAGCGAACCACGTGCAGCACCGGGCCGAAGATCTCGCGTTGCAACTCGTCGAAGCTTTCCAGCTCGATCAGGGTCGGCATGACGAAAGTGCCGCGTTTGACTTCTTCAGTGTCGGCAATCGCCACCTGGTACACGTTGCGACCTTTATCGCGCATGCCCTGAATGTGCTTGTCGATGCCAGCCTTGGCTTCGGCGTCGATCACCGGGCCAATGTCCACGGACAGACGCTCAGGGTTGCCGAGACGGCTTTCAGCCATCGCGCCTTTGAGCATTTCGATGACACGGTCTGCGGAATCTTCCTGCAGGCACAACACACGCAGTGCCGAGCAACGCTGACCAGCGCTGTCGAAGGCCGAAGACACTACGTCGATCACGACTTGTTCGGTCAGTGCCGAGGAGTCGACGATCATCGCGTTCTGGCCACCGGTTTCGGCGATCAGCGGAATCGGACGGCCCTGGCTGTCGAGGCGACCTGCGATATTGCGTTGCAGCAGACGCGCGACTTCGGTGGAGCCGGTGAACATCACGCCTTTGACGCGCTCGTCACCGACCAGGCCGGCGCCGACGGTTTCACCGCGACCCGGCAGCAGTTGCAGCACGCCTTCGGGAATCCCGGCTTCCAGCAGCAAGCGCACGGCTTGCGCAGCAACCAGCGGCGTTTGCTCAGCCGGTTTGGCCAGTACCGGGTTACCGGCAGCCAGTGCCGCAGCGACCTGACCACTGAAAATCGCCAGCGGGAAGTTCCACGGGCTGATGCACACCACTGGGCCCAGTGGGCGGTGGGCGTCGTTGCTGAAATCGTTGCGTGCCTGCACTGCGTAATAACGCAGGAAGTCGACGGCTTCGCGGACTTCGGCGATGGCGTTGGCGAAGGTCTTGCCGGCTTCACGAGCCAGCAGGCCCATCAGCGGCTGGATCTCGCCTTCCATCAAGTCAGCGGCACGTTCCAGAATTGCCGCGCGCTCGGCTGGCGGGGTGGCCTGCCAGATCGGCGCGGCGTTCAGCGCGCACTGGATCGCGTTGTCGACGTCTTCGACGGTGGCTTCCTGCACGTGACCGACCACATCGCGGTGATCCGCCGGGTTCAGCACCGGTGCCGGGGCTTCGTTGCTGGAAGCGCAACCGAGCATCGGCGCGGCTTTCCAGTTGTTGTGCGCGGTGGCAAGCAGCGCGCAGGACAGCGAGGCCAGACGATGTTCGTTGGCCATGTCGATGCCGGCAGAGTTGGCACGCTCGGCGCCGTACAGGTCACGCGGCAGCGGGATGCGTGGGTGCGGCAGGCCGAAACCACCTTCCACGGTCGCCATCTGCTCGATCTGCGCCACCGGATCGGCCACCAGCTCCTGAATCGAAATCGACTGGTCGGCGATGCGGTTGACGAACGAGGTGTTCGCGCCGTTTTCCAGCAGACGACGCACAAGGTACGCAAGCAGGGTTTCGTGGGTGCCGACCGGTGCGTACACGCGGCACGGACGGTTCAGCTTGCCTTCGGAAACTTTGCCTACAACTTGCTCGTAAAGCGGTTCGCCCATGCCGTGCAGGCACTGGAACTCGTACTGGCCCGGGTAATAGTTCTGACCGGCAATGTGGTAAATGGCCGACAGCGTGTGGGCGTTGTGCGTGGCGAACTGCGGGTAGATGACTTCCGGCACCGACAGCAGTTTGCGGGCGCAGGCGATGTAGGACACGTCGGTGTACACCTTGCGGGTGTACACCGGATAGCCTTCCAGGCCTTCGACCTGGGCGCGCTTGATCTCGCTGTCCCAGTACGCGCCTTTCACCAGACGGATCATCAGGCGATGACGGCTGCGGCGAGCCAGGTCGATCACGTAGTCGATCACGTACGGGCAACGCTTCTGGTAAGCCTGAATCACGAAGCCGATGCCGTTCCAGCCGGTCAGTTGCGGTTCGAAGCACAGACGCTCGAGCAGATCCAGCGACAGTTCGAGGCGGTCGGCTTCTTCGGCGTCGATGTTCAGGCCGATGTCGTATTGCTTGGCCAGCAGGGTCAGCGACAACAGGCGCGGGTACAGCTCATCCATCACCCGCTCGTACTGCGCACGGCTGTAACGCGGGTGCAGGGCCGAGAGCTTGATGGAAATGCCCGGGCCTTCATAAATCCCACGACCGTGGGAGGCTTTGCCGATCGAGTGGATGGCTTGTTCGTACGACGCCAGGTACTTCTGCGCGTCGTGCTCGGTCAGGGCTGCTTCACCGAGCATGTCGTAGGAATAACGGAAACCCTTGGCTTCGAACTTGCTCGCGTTGGCCAGTGCTTCGGCGATGGTTTCGCCGGTAACGAACTGCTCGCCCATCAGGCGCATGGCCATGTCGACGCCCTTGCGGATCATCGGCTCGCCGCTCTTGCCGATGATGCGACTCAGCGACGAGGTCAGGCCGGCTTCGTTATGAGTCGACACCAGTTTGCCGGTCAGCAGCAGGCCCCAAGTGGCGGCGTTGACGAACAGCGACGGGCTGTTGCCCAGGTGCGGATGCCAGTTACCGGTGCTGATCTTGTCGCGGATCAGTGCATCGCGAGTGCCTTTGTCCGGGATCCGCAGCAGCGCTTCGGCCAGGCACATCAGCGCTACGCCTTCCTGAGACGACAGGGAAAATTCCTGCAACAGGCCCTGAACAATGCCTGCACGACCGCCGGCACTTTTCTGGTTACGCAGTTTTTCCGCGATGGAGGCGGCAAGTTTGTTGGTAGCTTCGGCCATCGGTGCCGGCAGACGCGCCTGCTCGATCAGCATTGGCACTACTTCCGGCTCTGGGCGACGGTAAGCAGCGGTGATCGAGGCGCGCAGTACCGATTGCGGCAGGATGCTTTCAGCGAATTCGAGGAAGCACTGGTGGGCGTGATCGGTGTGGACTTCGCCGGCGTCGTCGCTGTCCTTGGCGGTCAAACCGTTCAGCTCGGTCAGGGTTGCACCACCCTCGAGTTTTTCCAGGTAATTGAAAATTGCCTGCTTGATCAGCCAGTGCGGTGTGCGATCAATCGAGGTCGCGGCAGCCTTCAGGCGCTCGCGGGTCGGGTCATCGAGTTTGACCCCAAGGGTGGTGGTAGCCATATTTTTATCCTCATGGTTGCCACAGTTGCGTGGCATCAGCTGGCGGCAAGATTAGCCTTGCACTGAATGAGGTGCAACCGGGTGCAACCCTTTTTTTGTCGGAAAAATAAACGCTTCGTCAGGAATTATTTTCGGGTACTGACGTGCAGCTCCTGCTTGGTGCTTTTGCTTCTAGCGGAGCGACCTGACTGCGCTAAAAGGGAGCAAAAACGGCGTATTTATCGGTATATCCGACTAGGTGCAACTTAATCTCCAGAAACTGGTTGCACCTTTTTTGCTTTGTTGCATAGCATTCGCGCCCAAGGTGCAACCGGGAATACCCGGTGCATCGGCTGGTGGCTTTCCTGGGGAAACATCAGTCCTAAATGCGCGGGATCCGGAATCGTCTGCCAAACGTCGTCGTTTGTGCGCGATCCATCACCGCTGCTACATAAAAACAAAGCCAGGGCGTAACTAATGAGCGTAAGCAATCCAACACTGATCACGTTCGTGATCTACATCGCAGCAATGGTGCTGATCGGCTTCATGGCCTATCGCTCCACCAACAACCTTTCTGACTATATTCTTGGCGGCCGCAGCCTCGGCAGCGTCGTCACGGCTCTGTCCGCCGGTGCTTCCGACATGAGCGGCTGGTTGTTGATGGGCCTGCCGGGCGCCATCTACATGTCCGGTCTGTCTGAAAGCTGGATCGCCATCGGCCTGATCGTCGGTGCCTACCTGAACTGGCTGTTCGTCGCCGGCCGTCTGCGTGTGCAGACCGAGCACAACGGCGATGCGCTGACTCTGCCGGACTACTTCTCCAGCCGTTTTGAAGACCAGAGCGGCCTGCTGCGCATCATCTCGGCGGTTGTGATTCTGGTGTTCTTCACCATCTACTGCGCTTCCGGCATCGTGGCCGGCGCCCGTCTGTTTGAAAGCACCTTCGGCATGTCCTACGAGACGGCACTGTGGGCCGGTGCTGCGGCGACGATTGCCTACACTTTCGTCGGCGGTTTCCTCGCGGTGAGCTGGACCGACACCGTACAAGCCACCCTGATGATTTTCGCGCTGATCCTCACGCCGATCATCGTCCTGCTGGCCACCGGCGGCGTCGACACCACGTTCCTCGCCATCGAAGCGCAGGATCCAAGCAACTTCGACATGCTCAAAGGCACCACCTTCATCGGCATCATCTCGCTGATGGGCTGGGGTCTAGGCTACTTCGGGCAACCGCACATCCTGGCGCGCTTCATGGCCGCTGACTCGGTGAAGTCGATTGCCAAGGCCCGTCGCATCTCCATGACCTGGATGATCCTGTGCCTGGGCGGCACCGTGGCCGTGGGCTTCTTCGGTATCGCTTACTTCTCGGCGCACCCGGAAGTGGCCGGTCCTGTGACCGAGAACCACGAGCGTGTGTTCATCGAGCTGGCGAAAATCCTCTTCAATCCATGGGTTGCCGGTGTCCTGCTGTCGGCGATTCTCGCCGCCGTCATGAGCACCCTGAGCTGCCAGTTGCTGGTGTGCTCGAGCGCCCTGACCGAGGACTTCTACAAAACCTTCCTGCGCAAATCCGCTTCCCAGGTTGAACTGGTGTGGGTCGGTCGTGCCATGGTGCTGCTGGTGGCGTTGATCGCTATCGGTCTGGCGGCCAACCCGGAAAACCGCGTACTGGGCTTGGTCTCCTACGCCTGGGCCGGTTTCGGTGCTGCGTTCGGTCCGGTTGTACTGATTTCCGTGGTCTGGAAAGACATGACCCGCGACGGCGCACTGGCCGGTATCCTGGTCGGCGCGATTACCGTTGTAGCCTGGAAGCACTGGGAAGTGATGGGCCTGTACGAAATCATCCCGGGCTTCATCTTCGCCAGCGTGGCGATTTACATCGTCAGCAAACTCGGCGAGCCAACCAAAGGCATGGTGCAGCGCTTCGAAGCGGCGGAAAAAGATTTCCACCTGAACAAGTGATGCGCTGAGCTTCGGCTCACAAGAAAACGGCCCGTTTCCGAAAGGAGGCGGGCCTTTTTTTGTGCCTGTGATTTCTCAAGAATACTGAAGAAACCTGTGGGAGCTGGCTTGCCAGCGATGGCGGTGTGTCAGTCACTATTTGTGTTGAATGTGCCGGCCTCATCGCTGGCAAGCCAGCTCCCACAGGATTCGGTGGTGGTTTTTAGGGCTGTGTCTGTAGTCGGATGCGCCGATATCCGAAGTCTTTTTCGCCAGAAAAAGTAGGGCAAATCTGATTTTCCCGTCACCCGCCCAACACCCCTTGCCCCTCATGCAGAATCGCCCGCCCTCATTCTGCAGAGACACATCGGATGTTCGCGCCTGCCAATCAACCGCGTTTCACGTTGACCCTCGAAGGCGCCCAACTTGACCTCAAGGTCCTTGAGTTCACGGGCAAGGAAGCCATCAGCCAACCCTTTCGCTTCGAGCTGGAACTGGTCAGTGAGCGACCGGATCTGGACCTCGAAAGTCTGCTGCACCGTCAGGCGTTTCTGTGTCTGGGGGCGGACGGTTCCGGTATTCATGGCCAGATTTATCAAGTCGGTCAGGGCGACTCCGGGAAACGTCTGACGCGCTATCACCTGAGCCTGGTACCGCGTCTGACGTACCTCGGTCACCGCACCAACCAGCGAATTTTCCAGCATCAAACGGTGCCGCAGATCGTTGCGCGGATCCTCAAGGATCACGCGATCCTGCGCGATGCCTTCGAGTTTCGTCTCGGCAGTGACTACCCGGAGCGTGAATATTGCGTGCAATACGCCGAGAGCGATCTGGCCTTCATCCAGCGCCTGTGTGCCGAGGTCGGCATTCATTACCACTTTCAACACAGCCCCGAGGGGCACGTTTTGGTGTTCGGCGACGATCAAACGTTGTTCCCGCGGCTCGCGACGCCGACGCTGTACCTGCCGGGCAGCGGCATGTCGGCTGGCGCGCCGGCCATCCAGCGCTTCAACGTTCGGGTGGAAACCCGCACCAGCGTGGTGACTCGGCGCGATTACAACTTTGCCAAGCCGCAATTGCAGCTGCAAAGCCGCAGTGAAAGCGAGCTGCGCCCGGTGCTGGAGGATTATCACTTTCCCGGCCAGTTCAACGATCGTGAGACCGGCAAGCATCTGGCGCAGCGTGCGCTGGAAAGGCATGTCGCCGACTACCGTCAGGCCGAAGGCCTCAGCGATGAATCCGCCCTGGTGTGCGGACATTTCCTGCAACTGAGCGGGCACCCGCGCAAGGACTGGAACGACCTGTGGCTGCTCACCGCCATCGAGCACCGTGGGCGCCAGCCGCAAGTGCTGGAGGAATCGGTGACCAGCGATGGGGAAACTTTCCAGGGCTACCGTAATACCTTTCTCGCCACGCCGTGGGACGTGTTCTTTCGTCCGACCCTTGGCCCGGAAAAACCACGGATGCTCGGTTATCAACCTGCCGTTGTCACCGGACCGAAAGACACCGAAATCCACTGCGACGAGTACGGCCGGGTCAAGGTGCAACTGGCCTGGGACCGCGACGGCGAGCTCAACGAGCATTCCAGTTGCTGGCTGCGTGTCGCTACGGGGTGGGCGCATGAGCATTACGGCAGCGTGCTGATCCCGCGGGTCGGCATGGAGGTGCTGGTCGGTTTCATCGATGCCGATGCCGACAAACCGCTGGTCATGGGTTGCCTGCCGAATGCGGCGACCCCGGTGCCGCTGGACCTGCCAGCCGAGCAGACCCGCAGCATCTTCCGCAGCCAGAGCAGCCCCGGTGGTGGCGGTTACAACGAGCTGCGCATCGAGGACAAAAAGGGCGCCGAAGAAATCTACCTGCGCGCCCAGCGCAACTGGACTCAGCATGTACTGCACGACCAACAGGTTCAGGTCGACAACCAGCGCAGCATCGTCGTCACCGGACTTGCCAGCCATGAACTCAAGGCTGACGAGCAGCGCATTACCCACGGTCAGCGCCAGATCGAAGTGAAACAGGATGATCACCTGACGGTTGTCGGTGACCGGCATACCCGGGTGAGCAATCAGGCAACCAGCGCCAGCGGACAAGTCCACCTCAGCGCCGGGCAACAGGTGGTCATCGACGGCGGCGCGAGCGCGACGATTCAGGCGGGCGGACAGTGGATCAACATCGGCCCCGGCGGCATCTTCAGCAGTGTGCCGATTCAGGTCGGTGGCGCGCCGATGGCGGCGATGAACGCGGCGCCGAGTGTGCCGGGATTGCCGGCAAAACTCGCAGCAGCGCCGGCAGCCATGCTCACCGCCGCACAAATCATGAGCTTAAAAGGTGATGCGCCATTCTGCGAAGAATGCGCGCGCTGCAAGGACGGTGTTTGTGCAGCCTGAGCGCCTTGCACCGGCAGAGTGGCTGGCGCGTGAACCGCTGAAACCTTCGGAGCAACTGTTCGCGATTTTCAGTAATGCCAGCGACGCCAGGCCGCCGTTGGTTGCGGCGAGGCCGATTTGGGCGGAGACGATCTACGCCGAGTGGGATGCGGTGATGCCCTTTGTCGGAATTGTCGCTGTGGACAGTGAGTTTCTCGATTGGGTGGCAGCCACCGAGTCTCGCGATTGGGGTTGGCTGGCGGTTTCTTCGGCGAGTCTTGAGGTGGTCGTCGAGCACTTTCGCAGCCTGACTCAGGTGCTGATGCCAGATGGCAAAGCGGTGTTTTTTCGGTTTTGGGATGGGCGGTTTTTGTTGCCGATCTTGCAGTCGACGGCCGTGGATTCGGCGCAGTTGTTACCGGTGATCTCACGCGGTTTGATCAATGGTCAGGGCGTGGATGTCGGGGGCAGGGCGCAGGCCTCGGGGCGGGTGTTTCCTTGGTGGCAAGTACCGGAATCGGTCTTGGCGGCGGCAGGCGATGACGTTCGCGTCGGCAATACGCTGCAGTGGCTGAGCGAGGAACATCCAGGGTTGTTGGAGGCGTTTCCCGAGGCGGTTTTACGCTGCAAGGTCAGGCAGTTTTTTCAGCAGGCAGCGTCGGAAGAATCGTCGTCATCGGCGTTACTGGCGTATTTGCTGGCAGAGACGGAGTGACATTTCCGGGCGAAGTCCTCGGACGTTTCCTTCGAGTTGCGGCGGCTTTCATGAACTGGTGGGCGGTGGGTGGCAGGGATAGTCTTTTCGTTGTCACCGCAAACTCGGTGACAGGGTGTGGAAGCCCTTTTATCGTTAGGCGCATCTAGCGCCACCCGTCAGGCGCTCGTTATTGTCTGTGTTTTATGGTGGCTGCGCGCGGGGCGCTTTCGAGTGCGCCGGGTGCCTAACGTCCTGGTCTTCCACACCTGCGTGCAGCCGCCACCCTTTTGCGTGGAAGCAAAGGTTGGCGGTTTCCGTCCATACGTTAGGAGACAACCCCATGACAAATTTGAAACCCGATCCACCCTACGAACAACACATCCCCCATCCCGACAACCGCTACATGGCCCTGACCGGCAACTGCAACGACATGCCCACGCTGTTCGTCGACACGCATGCCCCTTCCGACATCCTGATGGACGCCGCCAACTACCGCATCCGCACCGTCGTCCAGGTGCTGGAAAACCTGTGCATGCGCGGCTCGATCGAGTGCGACTCCATCATCCTCAGCGACTTCGCCAAACTCTGCGCCATCCCCTTGCGCGACGGCTGTGATTTGCTCGACGTCATCGGTCGACGCTTGGGCGCCACGCCTTCCTGATACCGCAAGATCAAAAGATCGCAGCCTTCGGCAGCTCCTGCACGGGATCATCTGTAGGAGCTGCCGAAGGCTGCGATCTTTTGACGTTGAGGCCCGCTCGGCTGTGAACCCCTGACTTGCCGCCCGGTAAAAGGTAAACTTTGCGCCCTTCGCAGGAGCAGCCATGAATTATCGTCACGCCTTCCATGCCGGCAATCACGCCGATGTGTTCAAACACCTGACCTTGACCCGCCTCATCGCCCTGATGTCGCGCAAGGAGCAGCCGTTTGCCTATCTCGACACGCACGCCGGCATTGGTCTGTATGACCTGCAGGGCGATCAGGCCAACCGTACCGGCGAGTACCTGGAAGGCATCGCGCGGTTGTGGGATCAGCAGGACCTGCCGGCGCTGACCGCCGACTACATGAAGGTGCTGCACGAGATGAACCCGGATGGCCAGTTGCGCTACTACCCGGGGTCGCCGGAGCTGGCGCGGCGTCTGACCCGGCCGCAGGACCGGGTGATGCTCAACGAGAAGCACCCGGAAGACGGCGTGCTGCTCAAGGACAACATGGCCGGTGATCGTCGAGTGAAAGTGCATCTGGGCGAGGGCTGGCATGTGGCGCGGGCGATGTTGCCGGTGCAGGAGAAGCGCGCGGTGATGTTGATTGACCCGCCGTTCGAGCAGCTCGACGAGATGCAGCGCTGCGCGGCGTCGATGAAAGAGGCGATTGGCCGCATGCGCCAGACCGTGGCGGCGATCTGGTATCCGGTGAAGGACCAGCGTGCGCTGCGTCGTTTCTATCAGGACCTGGCCGGCACCGGCGCGCCGAAGTTGCTGCGTGTGGAGTTGCTGGTGCATCCGCTGGACACGCCGAACAGCCTGAACGGTTCGGGTCTGGCGATTGCCAATCCGCCGTGGGGGCTGGAGGAAGAATTGCGCGAGCTGCTGCCATGGCTGTCCAAGAAATTGGGGCAGACCCAGGGTGGGTGGCAGATGGATTGGTTGATTGCCGAGAGCTGATCAACGGCAAGATCAAAAGATCGCAGCCTGCGGCAGCTCCTACAGGTCCGTAATCGTTCACGCATTGGTGGACGACATTTAACCCTGTAGGAGCTGCCGCAGGCTGCGATCTTTTGCTTTCAGGCTTTACTTAATTACCCGCCAGGCTCGGTGGCATGCACACGCCGGTGCCGCCAATCCCGCAATAACCTTCCGGGTTCTTTGCCAGATACTGCTGGTGATACGCCTCGGCGAAGTACACGGTCGGCGCCTGTTCGATCTCGGTGCTGATTTCACCCAGACCGGCCTTCGACAGTTCGGCCTGATACACCGCCTTGCTCTTCAGCGCCGCGTCCAGTTGTTCTGGCGAGGTCGCGTAGATCACTGAGCGGTATTGGGTGCCGATGTCGTTGCCCTGACGCATGCCCTGCGTCGGGTTGTGCAGTTCCCAGAACATTGCCAGCAGCTCTTCGTAGCTGACCTTGGCCTTGTCATACACCACCAGCACCACTTCAGCGTGGCCGGTCAGGCCCGAGCAGACTTCTTCGTAGGTCGGGTTCGGCGTGTAGCCGCCGGCGTAACCGACCACGGTGCTGACCACGCCTTCACGCTGCCAGAAGCGGCGCTCGGCGCCCCAGAAGCAGCCCAGACCGAAAATCGCAAAATCGACGTCCTGGAAAAACGGGCCAAGCAGCGGGGTTTCTTCGAAGACGAAATGCTTTTCAGGCAGGGTCATCGCGGTTTCGCGGCCGGGCAGAGCTTGGTCTTTAGTCGGTAGCACGTTTTTGTTCACCAGAATTTCCGAGCGCAGAACCATGATCGTTCCTCTCAGTCAGGATGGGATGTAAAAAGTCAGACCGCCAGTGTGCCCAATGATGCCCAGTTAATCACTACCCAAAATGTGGGGCTACTCACCGCCCTTGTAGGAGTGAGCCTGCTCGCGATGGCGGTATTTCAGCGACAAATAAGTTGATTGACCTACCGCTATCGCGAGCAGGCTCACTCCTACAAGGAATCTGCGGTGTTTTTTAGAGGCAGAGCGGGCCGCGTGGGTAGCGCTTGAGCGCCTGGATCAGCTCGGCGCCGGGGATCGGCCGGTCGAACAGGTAGCCCTGGCCGACGTCGCAACGATGACGGCGCAGGAACGCCAGTTGCTCGGCGGTCTCGATGCCTTCGGCCACGACCTTGAGCTTGAGGTTGTGCGCCATGGCGATCACCGCGGAGGTGATTTCCATGTCGTCCTGGTTGTCGGGGATTTCGTGGATGAAGCTGCGATCGATCTTGATGATGTCGATCGGGAATTTCTTCAGGTAGCTGAGCGACGAATAGCCGGTGCCGAAGTCGTCCATGGCCAGGGTCAGGCCCAGGCGCTTGAGCTGGTCGAGCTGCAAGTGCGTGTCTTCGGTGGCTTCCAGCAGCAGGCCTTCAGTCAGCTCCAGCTCGAGCAGATTGGCCGGCAGCGCTTCTTCCTTGAGGATGTTGGCGATCGAGGCGACCAGATCCGGGTCGGAGAACTGTTTCGGTGACAGGTTGATCGCCACTTGCAGATTGCCCATGCCCGCGGCGGTCAGGGCCTTGCTCATGCGGCAGGCCTGACGGGCGATCCACTTGCCGATCGGGATGATCAGGCCGGTCTCTTCGGCCACGCTGATGAACTGGTCCGGGCGGATCATGCCGCGTTCCGGGTGATTCCAGCGCAGCAGCGCTTCCATGCCCAGCAGACGACCGCTGCGCAGGCACAGCTTGGGCTGGTAGAACACGTCCAGCTCGTTCTGGGTCAGGGCACGGCGCAGGTTGTTCTCGACGAACAGCTTGTAGCTCGCCTCGGCGTTCAGCGCTTCGGTGAAGACCTGCACCTGGTGTTTGCCGTTGGCCTTGGCCTTGTGCAGGGCGAGGCCGGCGTTGCGCATCAGGGTCTGCGGATCGCGCCCGTGCAACGGCGCGCAGGCCAGGCCTACCGAGCCGGTGACGCTGATCAGCTGGTTGTCGACGAACATCGGCTTGTCGAGGGTCGCCAGGAGTTGGTTGGCGATCTGCTGCCCGGTGGCGAGGTCGGTGTCGTCGAGCAGCACGGCGAATTCGTTACTGGCAAAGCGGGCGAGGCTGCCGCTGGGGCTCAGGCTGTTGCGCAGGCGTCGGGCGAGGCTGATCAGCAGTTTGTCGCCGGTCTGGTGGCCGAGGCTGTCGTTGATCCGCTTGAAGTTGTCGATGTCCACCAACAGCAGGCTGATCGGTGTATCGCTATCGCGGGCGAAGCGTTCGTCCAGGTTGCGGATGAACGCCGGCCGGTTGCCCAGGTTGGTCAGGTTGTCGGTGTAGGCCAGACGCTCGATGCGCTGCTGTGCCAGTTTGGTCTGGGTGATGTCTTCGTAGATGCCGATGTAATGCGTCAGCTCGCGGTTGTCGCCGTACACCTTGGAGATCGACAACTGGCCCCAGTACGGTTCGAGGTTCTTGCGTCGGCTCTTGAATTCGCCCTGCCAGCTGTTGCTCTTGGCCAGCGCCGAGGGCGCGTCGAACAGCAGTTCGCTGAGATTCTCCAGGGCCGGCAGTTCCGACAGGCGCTGGCCGTGGACTTCCTCGGTGGAGTACTGGGTGATCGCGGTGAAGCTCGGGTTGACGTACTCGACCACGCCGTCGCAGTTGACCAGCAAAAAGGCGTTGGCGCTTTGCTCGACCGCCCGCTGGAACAGGTGCAGGGCGCTGGTGGCAGTGCGGCGGTTGTGGTTGTTGATGACCTGGGCGAACTGATCCGCCAGTTCACCGGCAAAGGCGATTTCATCGGACTGCCAGGCGCGGGTGACGCCGGTCTGCTCCAGGCACAGCACGCCGACCACCTGACCATCGACGCGGATGCTGGCGTCGAGCATCGCGTTGACGTCGCGCGGGCGCAGGGCTTCGGCCATCTCGCGGGTGCGCGGGTCGCGCATCGCATTGTGCGCGTCAATGGCACGGCTGCCGTGCAGGGCTTCCATGTAGTCGGGGAAGCCGCTGATGTCGATCACCTCGGGCAGGATATATTCCTGAGTCGCGCGGTGATACGCCGAAATCGGCACCAGCAGATGACCTTCGAGGTTCCACAGGCTGGCGCAGTCGATTTCATAGATATCGCAGGCGCAGCGGGTGATCAGCTCGGCGGCTTCCTGCAGCGAGTTATGGCTGCTGTAGCGCTGGCGGGCCAGCAACAGGATCAGGTCCTGTTGGGCGCGCACTCGTTCAAGGTGTTGCAGTTGTTCCTGCTGGGCACGCTGGTTGAGTTCCAGGGCGATCTGCAGGCGCGAATTCTGGGTTTCGAGATCGACGGATGGCAGCATCGGCGCTTCGTCGAACAGGTTATCGACGGCCAGCAGATAGCCGCGCAGCAGGTGCCGATTGTGCTGTTTGTAGGCTTCGCCGAGTTCGAGGATGTTCAAGTCGCCGGCGGCGGTGTGCAGGGTGTAGCGCACCAGATAATGCGGGCTGTCACAGAGTTGTTGCTGGATCGCGTCGTGCAACTGATAGCGTGCTTCGGGCTCCATCAGGCTGGCGTAGGGCGAGCCGACCAGCGCACACAATTCGACGGCTGGCTGGCCGAACTGGCGTTCGCAATTGGGATCGAGAAACAGCATCGCCCAACTGGCTTCATTCATGCGCTCGAAACGCAGCATGCCGAGCCGCGAGGGCACAGGCAACTGCGTCACTACCTCGGCCACCATACGGCTGGCGGCATCGGGTTGGCTCTTCATGAAGGAACTCGCTTGGAAATATGCTGAACGCGCCGGGCTCGCGCCCTCTTTACTGTTGCCTGCGGCAAGGTTGCATCATTGCGGCACCGACTGACAAGAGAGATGAAGGCCAAGTGCTATAAGAATGTGTCGGCCGCGCGAGGCATTTCTCCAGCGCCTATTGGAAAAGAGCAAAAGATCGCAGCCTGTGGCAGCTCTGACAGGCGATGCGCTGCCCTGTAGAAGCCGCCGAAGCCTGCGATCTTTTCAGCATTCAACGCAGTTTCAGGCCAATCGATTGCAGCCGTTTGCCGTCGCGATCGTGGTAATTGATCGAAATCTGATCAGCTTCAACCACCACATGGGCGAAGTTGTCTTCGCTGACGACTGTGCTGGTCAGCTCATGCCGATAGTCGCCGGCTGCCGTGCGCACCAGCGGCTGATCGAGAATGAAGGTCGAGGCCTTGGCGTAGGGCAGCAGCTTGCTGTTGTGAAACGGCGAAGACACGATGGTGTGGACTTCGAAGTCCGGGTCTTCGCTGTGGGTCAGGCGCGCGGTCAGCGAGCCGTGCACGTCGCCCGAGACAAACACGACATTCCTGATCCGATGGCTGCGGATGGTTTCCAGCAGGCGCAGGCGCTGCTCGGGAAAGGCTTTCCAGGCGTCGTCGCCGTGCAGTTTGCGGTCGGGGTAGAACATCACGCTGGTGACCACAAACTTGACCCGCGCCGGGCTGTTGATCAGCCATTTGATCAGCGCCTGTTCCTGCGCCTCGTCGAGTATGCGGCGATCATCGGCGGACAGGTTGCGCCGGGTGCGGCTGTCGGTCACGAACCATTCGATATCACCGTCGCTGAATTGATACCAGTAATGCTCGAGTTTTGCCCGGTTCACTTCGTTGTTAGTTGTCAGTTCATGCGCTGGGCTGTGGCTGACTTGATAGATTTCATAAGCCGCCATGGCATTGCGATATAACACGTGATCAGACTTTCCGGCATTGGCTGGCCAGTTGTCTTCGATTTCATGGTCATCAAGTATCATGTAAGTCGATGTGTTGGCCATTAGTCGCTGAATGTTCGGCTGAGAAAAAGCTGCGCGGTACTTGCTGAGGATTTCCTTATATTCACGGTCGGGTGCGATCAGATTAAGGTCGTCGACATAAATCTGATCGCCCGTCATCAGCGTGGCACTGATCGGCGGTTGCGCGCCTTCGATCAATTGGTTGATCGAAGCGAAGATCCGGTCACCGAGGTGGGGCAGCGAGGGAATGCCGGCGGTCATGCGCAAATAGCGGCAGGAGCCGATGATGTAGGCCCGTGGCTGCAGGGCTGCGCTGGACCGGGTGCGCAGGCGATAAATCTCCCGGGGCCACTGCAGCGGCAACTCGGCCACGCTGTCGACGGTGTGCACCGGATTCATCGGGCTGAACCAGCCCGTCTGGTATTCATATTCGGTGTCGCTGCTCAAGTTGTTAAGTGCAAACACAGCGGTCATGTCGCGCAATATCTCGAGTTCGACAAAAGTGCCGCTCGACCATTGTTGTGTGCCTTGCGCCCGGTAACGAAGGGCGGCAAATACTGTTGTATTGTCTTGTCGGTCTGCCCGAATAAATACCCGCGCATGATGCGTTGTGGTGTGGCCGATGATTGGGCCGATAGTTGGCTTGAACATATTCGAATCCGTTCGATTAAGTTGGTGTTGATAAATAATCTGGAAGTTTTGCTATTAACTAGAGGCGCAAAGGTTAGTTGCCTGCTGGTAAAAAATATCGAGGCGAAGTGGACTGCGTTCGTAGCTCAAGTCAGCCGAACGTGTAGGAAGGGGCGCTGCTGTTGTCTCAGGCAAAAAAAAGCCCCGTCAAATTGACGGGGTTGAGGTACGAGCGTGTGGCGCTCGAAAACGTGAAACGCAATCGGCCCTCCCGTGGGGGAGGGCCGATCGGGGTTACAGCAGGATGGTGCGGATGTCGCCCAGCAGGCTACCCAGACGCTGGGTGAAGCGTGCAGCAGCAGCGCCGTTGATCACACGGTGATCGTAGGACAGCGACAGTGGCAGCATCAGTTTCGGCTGGAAGGCTTTGCCGTCCCAGACTGGCTGGATGGTTGCCTTGGAAACGCCGAGGATCGCCACTTCCGGCGCGTTGACGATCGGCGTGAAGCCGGTGCCGCCAATGTGGCCGAGGCTGGAAATGGTGAAGCAGGCGCCTTGCATCTCGTCCGAAGACAGCTTCTTGGTGCGGGCTTTTTCAGCCAGCGAAGCGGCTTCTGCAGCGAGTTGCAGCAGGCTCTTCTGATCGACGTTCTTGATGACCGGTACCAGCAGGCCATCCGGGGTGTCGACGGCGAAGCCGATGTTGACGTACTTCTTGCGAATGATCGCCTTGCCGCTTGGCGCCAGCGAACTGTTGAAGTCCGGCAGTTCCTTGAGCAGGTGCGCGCAGGTCTTGAGCAGCAGCGGCAGGATGGTCAGCTTGACGCCGGCCTTCTCTGCAACGGCTTTCTGCGCAACACGGAAGGCTTCCAGCTCGGTGATGTCCGCCGAGTCGAATTGCGTCACATGTGGCACGTTCAGCCAGCTGCGGTGCAGGTTGGCAGCGCCGACCTGCATCAGGCGGGTCATCGGCACTTCTTCGATTTCGCCGAAGCGGCTGAAGTCCACGACCGGGATCGGCGGGATGCCCGCGCCACCGGTTGCGCCGCCAGCAGCTGGCGCTTCCTTGGCCTTCTGCATCATCGCCTTGACGTAAACCTGCACGTCTTCCTTGAGGATGCGACCGTGCGGACCGCTGGCGCCAACAGCGCTCAGCTCGACGCCGAACTCACGGGCCAGTTGACGCACGGCCGGGCCGGCGTGAACTTTCGCGCCAGGCTTGGCAGGTGCAGCAGCCGGAGCGGCAGCAGCAGGTGCAGCGGCCGGAGCAGCAGCGGCTGGTGCTGGAGCGCTCGGTGCGGCAGCGGCAGCTGGAGCCGGGGCAGCAGCAGGGGCCGCGCCTTTGACTTTCAGCTTGAGGATCAGGTCGCCGGTACCGACTTCGTCGTCCAGCTTGATGGAAATGCTTTCCACCACGCCAGCGGCAGGCGATGGAATTTCCATGCTCGCCTTGTCGGACTCCAGGGTGATCAGCGACTGGTCGGCTTCAACGCTGTCGCCAGCCTTGACCAACACTTCGATGATCTTGGCCTTGCCGGCCGAACCGATGTCCGGAACGTGGATGTCCTGAACGCTGTCGGCAACTGGAGCAGCCGGGGCTGCAGCAGGAGCCGGCGCAGCGGCAGCGGCTGGCGCAGCAGCCTGAGCCGGAGCGGCAGCAGGGGCCACAGCACCCGCCACTTCCAGATCCAGGATCAGGTCGCCGGTGCCGACTTCGTCGTTGAGCTTGACGCTGATGGCCTTGACCACGCCTGCGGCAGGCGACGGGATTTCCATGCTCGCCTTGTCGGATTCCAGGGTGATCAGCGATTGATCAGCCTCGACGGTGTCGCCGACCTTGACCTGGATCTCGATGATCTGGGCCTTGCCCGACGAACCGATGTCCGGCACGTGCACTTGCTGCACCGAAGCGGCAGCAGGAGCAGCGGCTGGCGCGGCGGCAGCAGGAGCGGCAGCCGGTTTCTCTTCGGCTTTGGCCGGTGCAGCGGCAGGCGCAGGGGCCGCTTGCGCGGCGCCCTCGACTTCCAGCTCAAGCAGTTCGTCGCCTTCTTTCAGACGGTCGCCCAGCTTCACTTTCAGGCTTTTGATGACGCCGGCTTTCGGGGCCGGCACTTCCATGCTGGCCTTGTCCGATTCCAGGGTCAGGATGCTCTGGTCGGCTTCGATACGGTCGCCGGCCTTCACAAACAGTTCAATTACTTCACCTTCACCGCTGCCGATGTCAGGTACGCGAATGAGTTCGCTCACAAAATGTCTCCTCAGCAGTCCAGTGGGTTGCGTTTTTCCGGGTCGATGCCGAACTTGACGATGGCCTCGGCCACGACTTTAGGTTCGATATCACCACGGTCAGCCAGTGCTTCCAGGGCTGCCAACACCACGAAATGACGGTCGACTTCGAAGAAATGACGCAGTTTCTTGCGGCTGTCGCTGCGGCCGAAACCGTCGGTGCCCAGGACTTTGAATTCCTTGGACGGTACCCACTGACGGATCTGCTCGGCGAACAGCTTCATGTAGTCGGTAGAGGCAATGACCGGACCTTTACGGCCGCTCAGGCACTCTTCAACGTAGCTCTGCTTAGGCTTCTGGCCAGGCTTGAGACGGTTGCTGCGCTCAACGGCCAGGCCGTCGCGACGCAGTTCGTTGAAGCTGGTGACGCTCCATACGTCAGCGCCGATGTTGAACTCTTCACGCAGGATCTTCGCCGCTTCACGGACTTCACGCAGGATGGTGCCGGAGCCCATCAGCTGAACGTGGTGCGCCGCATCGCGGGTGTCTTCTTCGAGCAGGTACATGCCTTTCTTGATGCCTTCTTCGGCACCGGCCGGCATGGCTGGCTGCTGGTACGACTCGTTCATCACGGTGATGTAGTAGAAGATGTCCTGTTGCTCTTCGGTCATCTTCTTCATGCCGTCCTGAATGATCACCGCCAGCTCGTAGCCGTAGGTTGGATCGTAGGTGCGGCAGTTCGGGATGGTCGCGGCCAGCAGGTGGCTGTGACCGTCTTCGTGCTGCAGGCCTTCACCGTTCAGGGTGGTACGGCCGGCGGTGCCGCCGATCAGGAAGCCACGGGTACGGCTGTCGCCAGCGGCCCAGGCCAGGTCACCGATACGCTGGAAGCCGAACATCGAGTAGAAGATGTAGAACGGCAGCATCGGCTGGTTGTGGCTGGAGTACGAAGTACCGGCGGCGATGAACGAGCTCATGGCGCCTGCTTCGTTGATGCCTTCTTCAAGGATCTGACCTTTCTGGTCTTCCTTGTAGAACATCACCTGGTCTTTATCGACTGGCTCGTAGAGCTGGCCGACGGAGGAGTAGATGCCCAGCTGACGGAACATGCCTTCCATACCGAAGGTACGGGCTTCGTCCGGGATGATCGGAACGATGCGCGGGCCGATTTCCTTGTCCTTGACCAGTTGCGCGAGGATCCGCACGAAGGCCATGGTGGTGGAGATTTCACGGTCGCCGGAACCATCGAGGATGGCTTTGAGGGTGTCCAGATCCGGGGTCGGCACGCTGAAGCTCTGTGCGCGGCGCTGCGGTACGAAACCGCCCAGGGCTGCACGACGCTCGCTGAGGTAGCGGGCTTCGGCGCTGTTTGGTTCTGGCTTGAAGAACGGCAGGTTCTCCAGCTCTTCGTCCTTGACCGGGATGTCGAAGCGATCGCGGAACAACTTCAGGCTGTCGACGTCGACTTTCTTGGTGTTGTGCGCAGTGTTTTTTGCTTCGCCGGCACCGGTGCCATAACCCTTGATGGTCTTGGCGAGGATGACGGTCGGTTGTTCTTTGTGGTTGACCGCTTCGTGGTACGCCGCATAGACCTTGTACGGGTCGTGGCCGCCACGGTTGAGTTTCCAGATCTCGTCGTCGGACAGATCGGCAACCATCGCCTTGAGTTCAGGCGTGTTGAAGAAGTGCTCGCGAACGAACGCGCCGTCTTTGGCTTTGTAGTTCTGGTACTCGCCGTCGATGACTTCGTCCATGCGACGTTGCAGGATGCCGTCGACGTCTTTGGCCAGCAGTGGGTCCCAGAAACGGCCCCAGATGACTTTGGTCACGTTCCACTGAGCACCACGGAACACGCCTTCGAGTTCCTGGATGATCTTGCCATTGCCGCGAACCGGGCCGTCGAGGCGCTGCAGGTTGCAGTTGATGACGAAGATCAGGTTGTCCAGCTTCTCGCGGCCGGCCAGGGAGATGGCGCCCAGGGATTCCGGCTCGTCACACTCGCCGTCGCCCAGGAAGCACCAGACTTTCTGTTTGCCCGGCTGGATGAAACCGCGGTGTTCCAGGTACTTCATGAAACGTGCCTGGTAGATCGCCTGGATCGGACCCAGACCCATGGATACGGTCGGGAACTGCCAGAAGTCAGGCATCAGCCAAGGGTGCGGGTAGGACGACAGGCCCTGACCGTCGACTTCCTGGCGGAAGTTGTTCATCTGGTCTTCGGTGATGCGGCCTTCCATGAACGCACGGGCGTAAACGCCTGGCGAGGTGTGGCCCTGGAAGTAGATCAGGTCGCCGCCGTGTTCGTCGGTCGGGGCCTGGAAGAAGTAGTTGAAACCGATGTCGTACAGGGTCGCGCTGGAAGCGAAGCTGGAGATGTGACCGCCCAGGTCAGAATCTTTCAGGTTCGTACGCATTACCATGGCCATCGCGTTCCAGCGTACCAGCGAGCGAATGCGGCGTTCCATGAACAGGTCGCCAGGCATGCGTGCTTCGTGGGTAACGGGGATCGTGTTGCGGTAAGGCGTGGTGATGGCGTAAGGGAGCTGCGAGCCGCTGCGGGTCGCGAGTTCGCCCATACGGGTCATCAGATAGTGAGCACGGTCTTCGCCTTCTTTGTCGAGAACCGATTCCAGGGCGTCCAGCCATTCCTGGGTTTCGACGGGATCGAGGTCTTGCATGGCTTGCTCCAGGGCGGAAAGGCTTCCAGAATCGGTTGCCTGAGTTTGCGACTGGCCTTGTGGGCAGACGATTTAAAATTCTTGGATTGCCGACAGGTTGTTCCGGCGGCGTGTAGTTTTACTACAAATCTTTGAGCATTTCAGCCTTTCGGATGTATAGACGAGTAGTAAAACTACAGATGAAAGGCTTGTGGCCTCCGACTGCGTTGTGAGAATAATCGTTAAGGTTGGTCGATTACCATCCGTAAAAGGTGAAACTTTGATGCTGGATGCTAAAGAAGAAGAAATTTCAGCTATTTCTAACTTTTGTTCGACAGTCCTTCGCGTAGCGGGTTTTCATCAAACACTACAAGCGGCCATTTACACGCCGATCAAGGATAGACCATGACCCTGCCTGCGCTTGCCGATCTGCCCGCCATTCTCCTGCCGTTGGTCACTCGATCCGAGCAGTCGTTCCGTACGGCCGTCGCCTCACTGGAAGACGATCACGGCCTCGCCAACTGGACCCCGGAGCGCTGGGCACAGTTCGCCCGCGTCAGTGCCGCCAGCGATTTTGTCATTGAACAGAGCGTTCGTGACCCTTTGATGTTGCTGTCGCTGGTGCAGTCCGGCGAACTCGACCGACCGTTCGCGCCGGGTGAACTGTGCGCGCAGATTGCCGCCGCCGTAAACACCGCGCAAAGCGAAGACGAACTCGGTCGTGTATTGCGTCGTCAACGCGCTCGCCATCAAGTGCGGATCATCTGGCGTGACCTCAACCGCCAGGCCGATCTGGTACAGACCTGCCGCGATCTTTCCGACATGGCCGACGCCACCATCGACCAGGCCTATCAATGGCTGTACAGCCGCCATTGCCAGCAGTTCGGTACGCCAACCGGCCGGCGCAGCGGTTTGCCGCAGCAGATGGTCATCCTCGGCATGGGCAAGCTCGGCGCGGTGGAGCTGAACCTGTCCTCGGACATCGACCTGATCTTCGCCTACCCCGAGGGCGGCGAAACCGTCGGGGTGAAACGCGCGCTGGATAATCAGGAATTCTTCATTCGGCTCGGCCAGCGCCTGATCAAGGCGTTGGACCCGATGACCGTCGACGGCTTCGTGTTTCGCGTCGACATGCGCCTGCGCCCTTACGGTTCGTCCGGCGCGCTGGTGCTGAGCTTCAATGCACTGGAGCAGTATTACCAGGATCAGGGCCGCGACTGGGAACGCTACGCGATGATCAAGGCGCGGGTGGTGGCCGGCGATCAAGTGGCTGGCGCGCAGTTGCTCGACATGCTGCGGCCGTTTGTTTACCGGCGTTATCTGGACTTCTCGGCGATCGAAGCGCTGCGCACCATGAAGCAGCTGATCCAGCAGGAAGTACGGCGCAAGGGCATGGCCGACAACATCAAACTCGGCTCGGGCGGCATTCGCGAAGTCGAGTTCATCGCCCAGGCCTTCCAGTTGATCCACGGCGGGCGCGATCTGAGCCTGCAACAGCGTCCTTTATTAAAGGTGTTGAGCACGCTGGAGGGGCAGGGTTATCTGCCGCCGGCGGTGATCAGCGAGCTGCGCGAAGGTTATGAATTCCTGCGGTACACCGAACACGCGATCCAGGCGATTGCCGACCGCCAGACCCAGATGTTGCCCGACGGCGCTCAGGATCAGGCGCGCATTGCGTTCATGCTCGGGTTCGCCGATTGGGAGGCTTTCCACGAAAAACTGATGTTCTGGCGGGGCCGGGTGGCCTGGCACTTTGCGCAGGTGATCGCCGACCCTGATGAAGAAGAGGGCGCCGACTGCGAAGTGGTGGTCGGCGGTGAGTGGTTGCCGCTGTGGGAAGAGGAACAGGACGAAGAGGCCGCCTGCCGGCAACTGGGAGAGGGCGGCTTCAAGGACGCGACCAAAGCGCTGAAGGCGCTGGCCGGGTTGCGCGGCAGCCCGCAATTGCGCGCGATGCAGCGGCTGGGGCGCGAACGTCTTGATGCGTTTATTCCACGGTTGCTGGCGCAGGCGGTGGAGCATGCCGATCCGGATCTGGTGCTGGAACGGGTGCTGCCGCTGGTCGAAGCCGTGGCCCGACGTTCGGCTTATTTAGTGCTGCTGACAGAAAACCCCGGCGCCCTGCGGCGCTTGCTGACGCTGTGCGCGGCGAGCCCATGGATCGCCGAGCAGATCACCCGTTTCCCGTTGCTGCTCGATGAATTGCTCAACGAGGGTCGTCTGTTCAAGCCACCGTTGGCCCCGGAACTGGCCGCCGAACTGCGCGAGCGCCTGACGCGTATCCCTGAAGACGACCTCGAGCAGCAAATGGAAGCCTTGCGTCACTTCAAGCTTGCGCACCGTTTGCGCGTCGCCGCTTCGGAAATCGCCGGCAGCCTGCCGTTGATGAAAGTCAGCGATTACCTGACCTGGCTGGCCGAGGCGATTCTCGAGCAGGTGCTGGCCCTGGCCTGGCGCCAGACGGTCGCCAAATACGGCACGCCGCTGCGCACTGACGGCAGCTTGTGCGATCCCGGCTTCATCATTGTCGGTTATGGGAAAGTCGGCGGTCTGGAACTGGGGCATGGTTCGGACCTGGACCTGGTGTTCATCCATGATGGCGATCCGCAGGCGGAAACCGACGGGCCGAAGCCGATCGATGGCGCGCAGTTCTTCACCCGGCTGGGCCAGCGGATCATTCACCTGCTGACCGCGCAGACCAACTCCGGTCAGTTGTACGAGGTGGACATGCGCCTGCGGCCGTCCGGTGCGTCGGGGTTGCTGGTCAGTTCGCTCGGTGCGTTCGAGCGCTATCAGGAAAATGAAGCCTGGACCTGGGAACATCAGGCGCTGGTGCGGGCGCGGGTGCTGGTGGGCAGTCAGGATGTCGGCCAGGCGTTCGAGAAAGTTCGTGCGCAGGTCTTGGGCAAGGCGCGGGATCTGGCGAAGTTGCAACAGGAAGTCAGTGAGATGCGCGCCAAGATGCGCGACAACCTCGGCAGCAAGGGCACCGCGGCCGGTACGGCGGCAAATGCCTTCGAGGCCACGGCGCCGTTCGACCTCAAGCAGGACGCCGGAGGTATCGTCGATATTGAATTTATGGTGCAATACGCGGCCCTGGCGTGGTCGCACAGCCACCCGCCACTGCTGCGCTGGACCGATAACATCCGCATTCTGGAAGAGCTGGAACACGAAGGGCTGATGCCTGCCGAAGACGCCAGCCTGTTGCGTGAGGCCTATAAAGCCTACCGCTCCGCCGCTCACCGGCAGGCCTTGCAGAAGGACGCCGGGGTGATTCCGGGCGACCAGTTTGTCGAGGAGCGGCGGCAGGTATTGCGGATCTGGAAAGAGTTGGGGCTAAGCTGATCCATCGAGCATGGAGGCGAGCCTTTGTGGCGAGGGAGCTTGCTCCCGCTCGGCTGCGAAGCAGTCGCAAGTCAGGCGGTGCGGTGTGTCAGGTATAAAGTGATGTGACGTTTTGGGGCCGCTACGCAGCCCAGCGGGAGCAAGCTCCCGCGCCACAGAGGTTTATGCTGAATGTACGAATTGATCTGACGAGTCTTTACCGGCTCGTCCAAATGACCCTCCAGCCAGCGCTGGTGGGTGCTGGATTCTCGAGGCGGGGAGGCATTGGCCTCCCCGGTTCGTTTATGGAAACCACATGAATATTCTGATCGTTGGGCCCAGTTGGGTCGGTGACATGGTGATGGCGCAGACACTGTTTCAGTGTCTCAAGCAGCGCCACCCGCAATGCGAAATCGACGTGCTGGCCCCCGAGTGGAGCCGGCCGATCCTTGAGCGCATGCCCGAAGTGCGCAAGGCCTTGAGCTTTCCGCTCGGCCATGGCGCGCTGGAGCTGGCGACGCGCCGGCGGATCGGCAAATCCCTGGCCGGTCAGTACGATCAGGCGATCCTGCTGCCGAACTCGCTGAAGTCGGCGCTGGTGCCGTTTTTCGCCGGCATCAAGCAGCGCACCGGCTGGCGCGGCGAGTTCCGCTACGGCCTGCTCAATGACGTGCGCACGCTGGATAAAGAACGTTATCCGCTGATGATCGAGCGCTTCATGGCCCTGGCTTACGAGCCGAACGCCGAGCTGCCGAAACCTTATCCGCGCCCGAGCCTGCAAATCGACCCGGTGACCCGCGAAGCGGCGCTGGCCAAGTTCGGCCTGACCCTCGACCGCCCGGTGTTGGCCCTGTGCCCCGGCGCCGAGTTCGGCGAGTCCAAGCGCTGGCCGTCCGAGCATTACGCCAAAGTCGCCGAAGCGCGGATTCGCGAAGGCTGGCAAGTGTGGCTGTTCGGCTCGAAAAACGATCACGCAGTGGGCGAAGACATCCGCGCGCGGTTGATTCCCGGCCTGCGTGAAGAGTCGGTCAACCTCAGTGGCGGCACCTCGCTGGCCGAGGCCATCGACCTGCTGTCCTGCGCTGATTCGGTGGTGTCCAACGACTCCGGCCTGATGCACGTGGCGGCGGCGCTCAACCGGCCGCTGGTGGCGGTCTATGGCTCGACTTCGCCGGGTTTCACCCCGCCGTTGGCCGAGCACGTCGAAATCGTTCGCCTGGGCCTCGATTGCAGTCCTTGCTTCGACCGCACTTGCCGTTTCGGCCATTACAACTGCCTGCGCCAGCTGATGCCGGACGCGGTCAACGATGCCTTGCAAAAACTGCAGGGCTCCGTGGTCGAGGTTCATTAAGTTGCGGGTATTGCTGATCAAGACTTCATCGCTGGGCGACGTGATTCATGCGTTGCCGGCGCTGACCGACGCGGCCCGGGCCATTCCCGGGGTCAAGTTCGACTGGGTGGTGGAAGAGGGCTTCGCCGAGATTCCGACCTGGCACCCGGCCGTCGGCAAAGTGATTCCGGTGGCGATCCGCCGCTGGCGCAAGAATCTCTGGCAGACGATCAAGAGCGGCGAGTGGAAGCGCTTCAAGCAAAGCGTGCGCGCCCATAAATACGATCTGGTGATCGACGCTCAGGGCCTGCTGAAAAGTGCCTGGCTGACGCGCTATGTCAAAGCCCCGGTGGCCGGCCTCGATAAAGGCTCGGCGCGTGAGCCGATCGCTGCACGTTTCTACGACCGCAAACTGGCGGTGGCCCGTGGGCAGCACGCCGTTGAACGGGTGCGCCAGTTGTTCGCTATCGCCCTCGGTTATGACCTGCCCAAAGGCTTGGGCGATTACGGCCTGAACGTCGAGCGTCTGGTGGAATTGCCGCGCAAGAGCGCGTTCGTGGTGTTCCTCCACGGCACCACGTGGGACACCAAGCACTGGCCGGAAGCCTACTGGCGCGAGCTGACCGAGCGCGTTGGCTATCTGGGCGTCGGGGTCAAACTTCCGTGGGGTAACCCGCTGGAGAAGGCCCGTGCTGAACGCATTGCCGCCGGTTTCAAGCACGCCGAAGTGTTGCCGAAGCTCAATCTGGCCGGCGTCGGCAAAGTGCTGGCCGGTGCCCAGGCCTGCGTCGCGGTCGACACCGGCCTCGGCCATCTGGCGGCCGCGCTGGACGTGCCGACGATTTCGCTGTTCGGCCCAACCAACCCGGGCCTGACCGGCGCCTACGGCAAGGTGCAGATTCACATGGCCAGTGATTTCCCCTGCGCCCCTTGCCTGCAAAAGAGATGCACCTACCAACCGACTGCGCAGGATGCCCGTCAGTTTGACCTGAAACGCGAGCAGCCTCTGTGCTTCACGCGTGTGAATCCCGAGCGTGTCGCCAGCCGACTGAGCACGTTGTTAATGGCTGAGGAGCTGCGCTGATGCAATTGGCATTCGTCCTGTACAAATATTTCCCGTTCGGTGGCTTGCAGCGCGACTTCATGCGCATCGCCCTCGAATGCCAGAAGCGCGGTCACCAGATTCGCGTCTATACGCTGATCTGGGAAGGCGACGTGCCGCCCGGTTTCGAAGTGCTGGTGGCGCCGGTCAAGGCGTTCTTCAACCATCGGCGCAATGAAAAACTCACTGCGTGGATGGAGGCTGACCTGGCCAAGCGTCCGGTGGACCGGCTGATCGGCTTCAACAAGATGCCGGGTCTGGACGTCTACTACGCCGCCGACGGCTGTTTCGAAGACAAGGCGCAGAACTTGCGTCATTCGCTGTACCGCCGCTGGGGTCGCTATCGCCACTTCGCCGAGTACGAGCGCGCGGTGTTCGGCAAAGACGCGAAAACCGAAGTGCTGATGATCTCCGAAGTGCAGCAGCCACTGTTCATCAAGCATTACGACACGCCGCTGGAGCGCTTCCACCTGCTGCCGCCGGGTATTGCCCAGGACCGGCGGCGTCCGGCGGATGCCGATGAGATTCGCGCCGGTTTCCGCGCCGAATTCAATCTCAAGGATGACGAGCTGCTGCTGGTGCAGATCGGTTCCGGGTTCAAGACCAAGGGCGTCGACCGCAGCCTCAAGGCGCTGGCGGCATTGCCCGCCGAGCTGAAGAAACGCACCCGGCTGTTTGTAATCGGCCAGGATGACCCCAAATTGTTCCAGATGCAGAGTGCAACTTTGGGCCTGGGCGACAACGTGACGTTCCTCAAGGGCCGCAGCGACATCCCGCGTTTCCTGCTGGGCGCCGACCTGTTGATCCACCCGGCGTACAACGAAAACACCGGTACGGTGCTGCTCGAAGCGCTGGTGGCCGGTTTGCCGGTGCTGGTCAGCGCGGTCTGCGGTTACGCCCATTACATCGCCGAGGCGGACGCCGGGCGAGTGCTGGACGAGCCGTTCGATCAGGCGCAGCTGACGCAATACCTGACTGACATGTTGAGCGACGCCTCTGCGCGCGCGGCCTGGAGCCGCAATGGTCTGGCTTTCGCCGAGACGGCTGACCTCTACAGCATGCCGCAGCACGCGGCCGATGTGATTCTGGCGGAGCACGCTTAAATGAAGTTGATGCTGGCTGAACCGTTCAAGAGCCTGTGGGCCGGACGTGACCCGTTCGCCGAAGTCGAAGGCTTGCAGGGCGAGGTCTACCGCGAGCTGGAAGCTCGACGGACGCTGCGCACGGAAGTCGACGGCAACGGATTTTTCGTCAAGATCCACCGTGGCATCGGCTGGGGCGAAATCTTCAAGAACCTGCTGACCGCCAAGCTGCCGGTGCTCGGCGCGGGTCAGGAGTGGAAGGCGATCCAGCGTCTGCAGCAAGTCGGCGTACCGACCATGACCGCTGTCGCCTATGGCGAGAAGGGCAGCAACCCGGCCGATCAGCATTCGTTTATCGTCACCGAAGAACTGGCGCCGACCGTCAGCCTCGAAGACTACAGCATCGACTGGGTCAAGCAGCCGCCGCAGCCAACGCTCAAGCGCGCGCTGATCGCTGAAGTGGCGCGCATGACCGGCATGATGCACCGCGCCGGGGTCAACCATCGCGACTGCTACATCTGCCACTTTCTGCTGCACACCGACAAGCCGATCACCCCGCAAGATTTCAAGCTGTCGGTGATCGACCTGCACCGCGCCCAGACCCGTGCCAAGATCACTCAACGCTGGCGCAACAAAGACCTGGCAGCGCTGTATTTCTCTGCGCTGGACATCGGCCTGACCCGTCGCGACAAGCTGCGTTTCCTCAAAGGCTATTTCCAGCAACCGCTACGGCAGATCCTCGCCGAAGAAGCGCCGCTGTTGAGCTGGCTCGAAGGCAAGGCCAACAAGCTCTACGCGCGTAAACAGCGTTACGGGGATGCGCTCTGATGGCGGGTTGGATTCTGGAGCCGCCATACCGCGATCTGGCCGAAGACTTCGGCAGCCTCGAAGCGGTGTTTGCCCTGCAAGGCGAGCGCCTGACCCGCGATCCGCTGTCGGAAGTCATCCGCGTACAGCGCAACGGCGTCAATTACTACGTCAAACGCTACGTTGGCGCCGGTAAAGGCTTGCGCCGTTACCTCGGCAAGCCACGGGTGAAAATGGAGTGGCAGAACCTCAAGCGCTTCGCCAAGTGGGGCATCCCCACCGCTGAAGTGGTGGCCTGGGGTCTGGAGCGACGGGGCGCCGCCTATGCTCGTGGGGCGATGATCACTCGCGAACTGCCGCGCACCGAAGATCTCTCGGCGCTGGCCGAACGCAATGATCCGAAACTCAAGGATCGCCGCTGGGTCGATGGCGTCAGTCGGCAATTGGCGGTTTACACCCGGACCATGCACGATCACCGCTTCACCCATAACGACCTGAAGTGGCGCAACCTGCTGATCGACGATCAGGCGCAGGTGTATCTGATCGACTGCCCGAACGGCGATTTCTGGCGCGGCTTCTGGCTCAAGTACCGGATCACCAAGGACCTGGCCTGTCTCGACAAGGTGGCCAAATATCACCTGTCGAACACCCAGCGCCTGCGCTTCTACCTGCAATACCGCGGACGTGATCGGCTTAATGCCGCCGACAAGAAACGGATTCGTCACGTGGTGAGATTTTTCGAGGGACGCGAATGACTGATTTCCTGGCCGCTGAAGACCGGGCGCTGCTTGAGCGTCATGGCCTCGGAACTTTCGATGCGCTCTGGGCCAAACAGCTCGAAGCGGTGGACGAGCCGAACACCGATGGCGGTGGCTGGAGCAGCGTGTTTCGCCTGGAGCTGGAAGGCCAGGCGTACTACCTCAAGCGTCAGAGCAACTACCTGACCCGCACCCTGCATGCGCCGTTCGGCGAACCGAGTTTCGCCCGCGAGTTTCGCAACATCAGCCGTTACAACAAGCTGGGGATTCCCGCGCTGCAAGCGGCGTTCTTCGGTGAGCGCAAGGTCAAGGGCGACGTCCAGGCGATCCTGCTGACCCGTGCCCTCGACGGTTGGGACGACCTCGATTCGCTGTTGCAGCGCTGGTCCGAGCTGAGCGCCGCGCAGCAGTCGGCGATTCTCCAGGCCTGCGGGCAACTGGCGCGCCAGCTGCACGGCGTGCGTCAGGTGCACGGCTGCTTTTATCCGAAACACATTTTTTTGCAGGCTGACGGCGAGCGCTATCGGGCGCAACTGATCGACCTGGAAAAGACCCGGCCATTGCTGTTCGGCCAGCGTGATCGAGTCAAGGATCTGGAACCGCTGCTGCGTCGCGCGCCGGAATGGAGCGAGGCGCAATTGCGCGAGTTGCTCGCGGCCTATCTCGATCAGCCAATCGACAGCTCGCTGGTCGACAGTTGGGTTTCGCGACTGACTGTACGTCGCAGTCGCAAGGAGAGCCGTTGATGCGCTTGGCTGAACTGAAAAATGCCGGACGCACACCGAGTCTGCCGCTGACGATTTCGCTCGCCGATGCGGCAGGCCCTGCGGATCTGCAATTGCTGAGCCTGCTGCGGGTGTTGCCCGGGCAGCGCTATGTCGGTGCCGGGGTCTGGCGCGGGCGGCCGGTGCTGGCCAAATTGCTGGTGGGCAGCAAGGCCGCGCGGCATTTTCAGCGTGAGCTGGCGGGCGTCAAATTGCTCGCCGACCAGGGTCTGACCACACCGTTGCTGCTGGCCGATGGCTTGCAGGACGGCGAGGGCGGCTGGCTGCTGTTCGAATTTCTTGAAAACGCCGAAAGCCTTGGCGATGCCTGGCAACAGGTCGAGGCGTTGCCAGTGCTGGCGGACGAGCAGTCGGCGGTACTGGCCGAGGCACTGGGGGCCATCGGTCAGCTACATGGCAAGGGCCTGTGGCAGGAAGACTTGCACCTGGACAACCTGCTGCGCCATGGCGGTCAGTTGTACCTGATCGATGGTGCCGGGATTTGCGCCGAGACCGCCGGTCAGCCGTTGTCGCGGCAGAAGGTGCTGGAAAACCTCGGGGTGTTTTTCGCCCAGTTGCCCAAGTCGCTGGAGCCGTTCACCGAAGAATTGCTGGTCTATTACCTGCTGAGCAACAGCGAGCATGCATTGCCGCTGGAAGCGCTGCAGAAGCAGATCGCCAAGGTTCGCGCCTGGCGCCTGAAGGATTACCTGATCAAGGTCGGCCGCGAGTGCAGCTTGTTCAGTGTGCAACGTGGTGCGTTTGGCCTGCGGGCGATCCGGCGCGAGGAAGCAGCGGCAATGCTGCCGGTGCTGGAGCAGGCCGATGCGTTGCTCGATCGGGGCCATCTGTACAAGACCGGCGGCGCGGCAAGCGTTGGCAAGGTCGAGGTGGCCGGGCGCACGCTGGTGATCAAACGCTACAACATCAAAGGTTTTGCGCACTGGCTCAAGCGTTTTTGGCGGCCAAGCCGTGCGTGGCACTCGTGGCGTGAAGGCAATCGCCTGGCATTCCTCGGCATCGCCACGCCAAAACCGCTGGCGGTGCTGGAAAAGCGCTTCCTCTGGCTACGCAGTCGCGCCTATCTGGTGACCGAGTTCCTGCCGGGGCCGGACATCATCGAGCGCTTCGCCCCGTACGTCGAAAGCGGCGCGGCGCCAGAGTCCGAACTGCTGGCGCTGGATCAACTGTTTGCACGGCTGATCGCCGAGCGCATCAGCCATGGCGATTTCAAGGGCCATAACCTGTTCTGGCAGGCGGATCGCTGGGCGCTGATCGACCTGGACTCGATGTGTCAGCACGCGTCTGTCAGCCATTTCGCGCCGGCCTATGCGCGGGACCGGGCACGGTTCATGCGCAACTGGCCCGAGAGCAGCGCGTTGTATCAGGTGATCGATCAGCGGTTGCCCAAAGACATCTCCAGCGCAGTCTGAACCACCCTCGCGAGCAAGCTCAGTCCTGCATCGGATGCATTCCTCTGCAGGAGTGAGCCTACTCGCGATGGGAATTTAAAGCCCCTCAAGTCCCCCGTTGAGCAATGACGGACAAGCACCACTGACTTGTCCTACAGCTTCTCCAGAAGCCATGAACTGTGCCCGCTCCAGCCCCGATGCTAGCTTGCCCTGACCACCTCGGAGGGCAAACCTTGACCATCAAAAACGCCATAACACTCGGCACCTGCGCATGGCTTTTATCCGGCTGCGGCACCACCGCCTCGGTGCTGCAAATGGACGCTGACGTCGCCCGCGACATGCGCAAACAGAAAACCTACTGCCAATCGATTCCGCGGGTCTACAGTGGTCTGGCATTCGATTTCTGCGTATTGAATGCCCCGCCTGACCCGACGGGCGTGCTGTTGCCATTCGTGCTGCTGGATCTGCCGTTGTCCGGTGTGCTGGATACGGTGGTTTTGCCGTACACGATTTATCAACAGGTCAAGGATGGCAACATCAGCATCTATTGGCGAACGGATCGCGGGTAACTTGTTTTGCAGTTTTCTCTGTTTGAAAACCAGAGCGAGTCGCGGGCGATTGTCGAGGCCAGCAATTTCGTCCTGATCAGTTGCGTCATTGACAAGGCCTTGCTGCGTGAAAAACAGGCAGCTGCAGACAATCCCTATCACCTGGCTGTTGGTTTCTGTCTGGAAACGCTGCATGAGTTTTTGCAGGAAAAGCATCAACAGAAAGCGTTAACGCACGTGATTTTCGAGCGGCGAGGCAAGCGCGAAGATAACGAGCTTGAGCTGGAGTTCCGTAGGGTATGTGGTGGGGCGAACCGGTTGGGTATACAGATGCCGTTTGACATCGTCTTCGCCACAAAACAGGTAAATTCCACTGGATTGCAGCTGGCTGATCTTGTTGCAAGACCCATCGGCATGAGCGTTTTGAGGGGCGGTCAGGATAATCGAGCTTTTGACGTGCTCAAGCGCAAGTTCTATTGCAGCGGAGGGCGGGACAGTGCCGGGGAAGGTTTCGAGAACTGGGGTTTGAAGGTTTTCCCGTCTTCAGAAAGCGAAAAGCCCCGGTGATCTCACCGAGGCATTAGCGCCGACCGGGATCCCCCAGTCCATTTGCACAGGAGTCTAGTTTGAGAGGTTCGGGAGTGTCAACGCGAAGCCCCGCCAGTTCCGCTAGAGGCTTGTCGGCGCTTTTACGCTATAATCCCGCCCTTTAGCTGTCTCTCGCCCGGTGCGAGGGCACATCAATTTTCAAGGCGCATCGCGCCTGAATGCAGACTAAAGAGGCTAGACCCTGTGGCATTGACGATTCTTGGCCTGTCCGGCGCCCTTAGCCATGACCCTTCAGCCGCCTTGTACATCGACGGCAAGCTGGTGGCGGCGGCTGAAGAAGAGCGCTTCGTCCGCGATAAGCATGCAAAGAACCGCATGCCCTACGAATCGGCGAAGTTCTGCCTGGAACAGGCCGGTATCAAGCCGTCCGACGTTGACGTGGTGGCGATTCCGTTCGCCCCGATCAGCATTTTCGGCAAGGCCCGCTGGCAGTACGCCAAGCGTTACTGGTACGCACCGGACCGCGCACTCGACGCGATCCTGATGGGCAACCGTCGTTACAAGCGCTATCGCAACAAGATCGTCTGGTGCCTGGAGCAGCTGGGTTTTGATCCGAAGAAGATCAAGATCGAGCCGGTCGAACACCACTTGGCTCACGCCTCCAGCGCCTACCACTGCTCGGGTTTCAAAGAGAAAACCGCGATCCTCGGCATCGACGGCAAGGGCGAGTACGCCACGACCTTCTTCGGTTACGGCGAAAATGGCAAGATCCACAAGATCAAGGAGTTCTTCGATCCGGACTCCCTCGGCGGCCTGTACGGCGCGATTACCGAGTTCCTCGGTTTCGACATGCTCGACGGTGAGTTCAAGGTCATGGGCATGGCGCCGTATGGCGACGCCAGCAAATACGATTTCTCGCGCCTGGCTTCGTTCGAAAACGGCGAGCTGGTGATCAACACCGACTACGCCAACGTCATCGGCCTGCGTCGCTACAAAGAGAAGGGCAAGGGTTACTACTTCTCGCCGAAGCTGATCGAGTGGCTGGGTCCGAAGCGCGAAGGCGACATCGCCGACGAGCCGTACATCCACTACGCCGCGAGCATTCAAGCGCTGTTCGAAAAAATTGCGCTGCAGATGATCGACTACTACCTGGGCGACGTGCTCAAGGAAACCGGCAAACTGGCCTACGCCGGTGGCTGTGCGTTGAACGTCAAGCTCAACCAGAAAATCATCGCCCGTGACGACGTCAAAGAGCTGTTCGTGCAGCCTGCCTCCGGCGACGCCGGCACTGCAGTCGGCGCAGCGGCCTATGTCTCCAACGCCCGTGGCGTGCCGGTCGAGAAGATGGAACACGTCTACCTCGGCCCGTCGTACAGCAACGAAGATGTGATCGCCGCGTGCGCCCGTCACGAGAACAAGCCGACCTGGCGCAAGCTGGACAACATGCCGGAGCAGATCGCCAAAATCATGGTCGATGGCAACCCGGTGGCCTGGTTCCAGGGGCGCATGGAGTTCGGTCCGCGTGCACTGGGTGGTCGTTCGATCATCGGTTGCCCGAGCGTGGCCGGTGTGGCTGACCGCATCAACCACCAGATCAAGTTCCGCGAGCGCTGGAGGCCTTTCTGCCCGTCGATGCTCGACACCGTGGCACCACAGATGATCAAGATCGATCACCCGGCGCCGTTCATGACCTTCACCTTCGAAGTGGCGGAAGAGTGGAAGACCCGCGTGCCGGAAGTCGTCCACGAAGACGGTACTTCCCGGGCCCAGGTGCTCAAGCGCGAATACAACCCGCGCTACTACGACATGATGAAGGCGCTGGAAAACCTCACCGGCAACGGCGTGTCGCTGAACACCTCGCTGAACCGTCGTGGTGAACCGATGATCTGCTCGCCGACCGACGCCCTGAACATGTTCTTCGGCTCCGATCTGCAGTACCTGATCATGGAAGACATTCTGGTGGTCAAAGAGGGCGCAAACGCTTATGACTCGCTCGGCTGAACGCCATGTGCTGCAGTTCTGTCACGGCTATGACGGGCCGTTCCTCGACTGCGCACGGCAGTACGCCAGCCTGTTCGCGGGCACCGGTTATCGGGTGACCACGGTCTTTCTGACCGGGGCTGCCGATAGCGAGGTGGCCGCCGCGTGTGCTTCCGATGAAGTGTTGTTCATGGAATACAGCTCCAAGGCCATTCGTGGCCTGAAGCTGGGCGCCATCGGCGATCTGCGCAAGATCGCCGCTTCACGCAATTTCAGTTTCTGCATCGCCCATCGCTTCAAGCCGATCTACATCGCCTTGCTCGGCACGTCGCTGCCAGTGATTGGCGTGCACCACGCGTTTGACGATTACAAACGCGGAACGCGCAAGCTGTTCGCGCACATTTTCCGCAAGCGTCTGAGCCTGCTCGGCGTGTCCGATGCGGTGCGCGACGACATGCGTCGTTGCCTGCCGAAATGGCCGTCGACCCGCATCCAGACCCTGTACAACCGCATCGATGTGCCAGCCCTGCAGGCCAGTCAGGTGTCGGCCCGCGAAGCCCGCGAGACGTTGGGGCTGACGGCGGATGCGTTCATTGTCGGCAACGTCGGACGGCTGCACCCGGACAAGGATCAGGCCACGTTGCTGCACGGTTTTGCCGCGGCGTTGCCCGGTCTGCCGGGCAACAGCCAACTGGTGATCCTCGGCAAGGGCCGTCTGGAACAGGACCTCAAGGAGCTGGCGCGCGAGTTGGGTATCGGTGACCGGGTGCTGTTTCTTGGTCAGGTGCCGGAGGCGCGCAATTACTTCCGTGCGTTCGATGTGTTTGCCCTGAGCTCCGATCACGAACCGTTCGGCATGGTGCTGCTGGAGGCCATGGCCGCCGGCGTACCGTTGCTCGCCACCGCGTGTGGCGGGGCCAAGGAAGTGGTCGAGGGCGTGGGCATCCTGTTCCCGCTGGGCGATGCCGAACACCTTGCACAAGGCCTGCAACATTTGGCCGGTATGGATGATCAGCAGCGCCGGCAGTGCGCCGAGCTGATGCTCGATCGCCTGCGTGAGCGTTTCTCCGACCGTGCGGTGCGCGACACCTTCTGGCGTCTGCCGCAAGTTACCGATCTGGCACCGAGGGGCTGATGCTCAACCGATTTCAAGGCTGGCGCGAGCGTGGCTGGTCGCCCGTTGACGCCTCCACCTATGCCACCGCCTGGCAGCGTTTTGGCGGCAGCGTCGCGACCCATCCACTGGTGGTTGAACGTCTGGCCGCGCTGGCCGGCATCCCGGTCCGTTATCTGGCGTGGGAGCAGGGCGGCGAAGTCAAAGCGGCGATCCCGACCTGGGGCCGCGATCTGGCATTGTCCAAGGACGTGCTCAAGCGCAATGGCAAGAAAGGCCTGTTCGACCTCGGCAACGCCGAGCTGATCCTGCCGGCCGCCGTCGATGCCCAGGCACCGCTGCGACATCGCGCACGCTATCTGTCGGCGCTCAACGAAAACCGCTTCAGCGGCATCAAGTTGCAGACCGAACAACTGGCCATGGCCCGCACCCCCGAAGAACTGTCGAAGAAGTTTCGCTACAACCAGCGCCGCGAACTGCGTCTGCTGGAAGAGGCGGGCGGTGTGGTGCGTCCGGTCAGCGATTTCTCCAGTGCCGAACTGGCGGCGATCTACTGCGATCTGTTCCAGCGTCGCTGGGGTTTCCCGGCCACGGGGGCGGCGCGCATGGCCGAGGTCATCGAGCTGCTGCGCGAGCTGTTGATCGGTTCGGTGATCTTTCTCAACGATGCGCCGATTGCGATTCAACTGGTGTACCGCGTTGAAGCGCCGGAGTGGATCAGCGTCGAGTACATCAACGGCGGCGTCGATCCCGAAACCCGCGAATTCAGCCCCGGCAGCGTGTTGAGCTTCCTCAATACGCAAAGCGCCTGGGAACACGCCCGGGCACTGAACAAGCCGCTGCGCTTCTCCTTCGGTCGCGCCGACCGTGAATACAAGGATCGCTGGTGCAATCCTGTGCCGGTGTTCACCGTATGAGTCAGCCCATGAGCCGTAAACAGCAACTGCTCAAGCGTCATCGTCGCAATAAACGCATTACCTTGCTGATCGCCCTGATCGTGTTGATCGCGCTCGGTGTGCTGGTGGCAGGGTGGTTGCCGCTGGTGCTCGCGGTGGTCGGCTGGGTCGCTCACGAAGCGTGGTTTGCCGATCATCTGTTCTATTCGCCGAAAGACGATTACCAGTACAGCTTTCCGCCGTTCACACCGCAGCCGAAGGTCCATCTGAACGGCGAGCAGTTGCGCCTGGACGAGGGCGTGATGCTGGTGGACGAGGCCACGCTGATTCTTGCGGTGCGGGTCAAAAGCAGCTGGCTCGGACGCTTCTTCGACCCGCGTATCGAATTGCTGGGCGGGACCAGTCCTGATGCGCAGACCTTCGAACGTGGCGTCAACGGCCTGCGTTACCTGAACCTCAGCGGCCAGGCGCAAGCCCTGTCGCAAGGCCGGTTGCGTCTGCGCGCAAGGTTCTGCCGAGTGACCGGTGAGCCGCTGCTGTGGGCGCTGGAACACGCGGACTACCGCCGTCAACGCGTGATGGTGATTGCCCCGCACGCCGACGATGCCGAGCTGGCCGCCTATGGCTTGTACAGCCAGGCCAACGAAGCCTGGATCGTCACCCTGACCGCTGGCGAGATCGAAACCGAACACTATCAGCAGATGGGCCTGAACAAGGTCGAGGCGGCGCGGCTCAAGGGCCGTTTGCGGGCCTGGGACAGCCTCGCGGTGCCACGGTGGGCCGGCGTGCCGCAGGAACATTGCGTGCAGCTCGGGTATTTCTGCCTGCAACTGGCGGCGATGCAGGCTGCGCCGAACCAGGCAGTGGGTTCGCGGGAAGCAGACCTGAACGACACGCGACTGTTTCGCCAGTTGAATCCGTTCACCTTGCCGGGCGACGCCGATGGCGCGCCGACCTGGAACAATCTGCTGGCCGACCTGCGTGAAGTGTTGCTGCGCGCCCGCCCGGAGGTGATCGTGCTGCCGCACCCGACCCTCGATCCGCACCCTGACCATATCTGCGCGCAGCAGGCCGTCCTGCAGGCCTTGCATGGCCTCGACTGGCAGCCGACGCTGCTCGGTTACGCCAACCATTTGCACGACAACGACCGCTGGCCGATGGGCAACACCGGGCAAGGCATCGCCTTGCCACCGGCCTTTGACTCGGCCGTGGCGATGCAGCCGCTGTGCCTGCCGCTGTCGATCGAATTGCAGCGGGACAAGGCCATGGCGCTGGGCATGATGCATGACCTGCAGCCACCGGCACCGTTCAAGCGTCGCCTGCGCCGAGTGATTCAGCGTCTGTTGGCCGGTCGGACACCCTCGGTGTACGGGGAAAACGAATTTTTTCGAAAAGCGGTCAGACGCCAGGAATTGTTCTGGTTATTGAAGCACGGTGAGCCGGGCGATCAGCGGGGGGAGTCATGAGTCAACGGTCCAAGGTGTTGCAGCTGCAACCCGACTACAACGTCAAAGCCCATGATTTCGCCGACCTGGCCGAACAGATCGTCAAGGCGTTGCCCTCGGAGCGCTATGAGGTCACCGCTGCGTTCCTGCGTGGCAAGCCCGGACCGGGCGAGCCGGTCAGCCGGGCCGACCGTTCGGTGTATTTCGAGTTTTCCGACAAGTCGCTCAAGGGCATGCGCCTGCGGGCGATGTGGCAGCTGTACAAGTTCTGTCGCCGGGAAAAGTTCGACGTGGTGATCTGTAACCGCTTCAAACCGGTGAACATGATGCTCACGCTCAATCGCTGGTTGCAGGTGCCGCTGTGCATCGGCATCTCCCACGGTTTCGGCGAATACGATCGCTTTTACCGGCGCCGCCAGACCCAGCGCCTGATTGATCGGCACTGGCGTTTCGTCGGCGTGTCGCCGGCGGTCAAACAGTACCTGCTGGACTGCGATTGTGGTTTCACCGAGCAGAACACCTACGCCATCACCAATGCCATCGACATCGAGCAGGCCGAAGGCTTGCAGCACAGCCGTGAAAAAGCCCGCGAGCTATTGGGCATCGACCCGAAGGTGCGTTTGATTGGCGCGCTGGGTCGACTGGTGTCGGTCAAGGGCCACACCTATCTGCTGCAGGCGTTTGCCGCGCTGAAAGACAAATACCCGAACACGCAGTTGGCGATCATTGGTGCCGGACGCCTGCAAGCGCCGCTGGCGGCCGAGATCGAGCAACTGGGCCTGAGCGGCCGGGCGCACCTGTTGGGCTTCAAGGAAAACGCGCTGCAATACGTGCGTGCGTTCGACATCTGGACCATGCCGTCGCTGGCCGAAGGCCTGGGCCTGGCGTTGCTCGAAGGCATGAGCGGGCATTTGCCGGTAATCGCTTCGAACGTGCCGGCGATGCTGCCGCTGATCGAAGGTGCCGGTGGCCTGGCGATCACACCGAAGGATGTGCCGAGTCTGGTCGCCGCGCTGGATAACTATCTGGCGCTGTCGGATGACGAGCTCAAGGCCAAGGGTGAACAGGCCTACCGCTATCTGCAGGAACAACACGACATCGAGGTGTTCCGTCAGGAATACCTGAACCTGATCGACTCTGGCCTGGAACAGGCTCGCAAGGAGTAGCCGTGAGCAAAGAACACGCCATGAGCGAAGCAAACGCCCTCGTCACCGTCATTATCGCCTCGTACAACCATGGCCCGTACATCGAGGAAAGCATCCTCAGCGTCCTCAACCAGAGCTACAAGAACATCGAGCTGCTGGTGGTCGATGACGGTTCGAAGGACGACAGCGTCGAGCGCATCAGCGCGCTGCAGGCGCAGTACGGGTTCGATTTTCGTGTGCAGCAGAATCAGGGCCTGACCAACACCCTCAACGGCGCCATCGCCCGTTCGAAGGGCAGCCTGATCGTGCCGTTCGGTTCCGACGACATCATGTACCCGGACCGTATCGCCACCCAGGTGGCATACATGGATGGCAAGCCCGAGGTCGGCATCTGCGCCGGCAACATCGAGCTGATGCACGCTGATGGCAGCCTCTACCCGGAGAAGCGTCAGCGCCGCGACGTGCCGTTCCGTCGCCTCGATTTCGATGACATGTTTCTTGAGCGCAAACCCTACCCCCCGGCGCCGACCCTGATGATCCGTCGTGAGGCACTGGAAAAGGTGGGTGGGTTCGATCCGACGATTCGTCTTGAAGACCTTTATATCGAGCTGAAGGTGACCCGCGCCGGTTACTTCATCGATGGCCTGAACGTGGTGATGGCGCGCTACCGCAAGCACGCCACCAACTCGTACAAAAACCACCGCTTCATGATCGAGAACATCCTGCGCACCTATGCGCTGTTCAGCGATCATCCGCTGTACGACGAGGTGCGCTTCAAGGCGTTGAACTCGATGTTCCTCAAGACCGCCAACCGCAATCGCAAACTGGCGCGCGAGCTGCTGGCGCAGATCCCGTTCAAGGCCTGGAACAAGAAGACCTGGCGCGGCTTGGGGCGTTTGCTCTTTTCCCCGCTGGAAAAGGACTGAGGCGACAGTCGCTCGCACTCAGCGAGCGACTTTCTCCGGCAGGCGCTTTTCACCCTTCTGGCGCTGGCGCAACCAGTGCAGAACCTTCTTGCCGGCCGCCATGCCCGGTTGCTCGATATAGAGGAAGGTCACGCTGCTGATCAGAATCAGCAAACACGTGCAGACGGCCACCAGTGGCAGGTACACCGACGTTTCCCGCGCATCGATATTCAGCAGCAGCGGCAGACGCTGGACCATCATCCACAAGACGAACCCATGCAGCAGGTAGGTGCTGTAGCTGATCTCGCCGAGCCAGCGAATGCTCCGCGGCTTCAGCGCACCGAACAGGTTGTTGCCGGACGCGACGATGACGAAAAACAGCGTCAGCAAGAACAGCGGCGCAGTCTTGAACGCCCGATTGAACGCGGTGAATGCAATCACCAGCGCGAACACGGCGATGATGCTTGCCAGGCGCGACTGACTCCAGGCTACGAGCGCAGGACGGCGAATCCAGTACGCGGCGGCGATGCCGCCGAGAAAACTCGCCAGAAAGTGTTTCTTCAGCGAGTGTTCCCAACCGATGACCTGATACAGCGCGTAGATGCCGATCAGACACAGCACCACTTGCAACCAGCTGCCCCGGTAGATGAAAACCAGAGCGGCCAGTGGCAGCGCCAGGTAGAAAAACACCTCATAAGCCAGCGTCCACGTGACGTTGGATATCAGCATGCCCGAGTGGCGGTACTGGTTGATGTCCGGTCGGTCGAATGTCAACCAGGCAAGAACCTGCTTGAACAGTTCCAGGCCCGGCTCTTTCAGTTGCCAGTTCTGCAAGTGGAAGACCGACACGAACACCAGCAGCATCAGCGGCAGGTACAGCGGATACAGGCGAAATACCCGTGAAACGCCGAACGCCAGCCAGTCGTGGTTGCGCCCTTGTGCGAGCAGGCGGCTCCAGAACAGGAACCCGGTGATCATGAAGAACAGCGCAACACTGCCTTGCCCCAGCATCGAATAGAAGTTGCTCGGGGGGAAGTCGATCACCCCGGTGCGCAAGAAGATCCAGGTAATGATCGAGTGGTGCACGAATACGCCGAACGCGAGGTAACCGCGCAGGCCGTCGATGCTGGCATAACGGCTTTCGCCGGAATGCTGCAGGTGCCGGGCGATTTTCGGTACCGCGCGCAACAGCAGGGCGGAGGTGACGATGGCCAGCAGATAGGCGGCCAGCGCAAATATAGGATTGGTCTCGGTCATCACTGAACTCGGGCCGGAGTGTTGCCGGCCAGCACTTGCCTGTGCAGATTTTCAACCGCGGATTTAGACGCCGTCATGGCGTACCCCTGAAGCAACGCATCGAGGTGATCCTCGAACAACCAGCGCTTGTCGACAGTGTAACGTTGCATGTGACGCAAATTGCGTTGGCGCAGCGATAGACTGAGCGGGGTAGGGTAGATGCGCAGGTCGGCCAGATCAATCAGCCCGAACTCGCCATCTTCCAGCACCAGCACGTTGCCCAGGTGCAATGAGCGGAAATACACACCTTTCTCGTGCAACTGCGCCATGAATTTGCCGAAGCGCTCCACCAGCGCCTGACGCACCGCCGGAGCCGTAATGCTCTGCAGCACCTGACGCAGCGTGTGGCCTGGCAACGGCGCGTAATGCACGGCACTGCTGCCGTCGGCGAGGCGATACAGATTCAACACTTGCGGGGTGGGAATGCCCATCTGACGCAGCTGTTCGCTGTTCACCGCGAAGCGCTCGGAGTAGGGATTGAAACTGCCGGAGGTGTACCAGCGGCGTCGGCGGAACAGTTTGAGGAAGCTGCCATCGCTCAGGCGCAGGACTTTCGGGCCGAGGCCATCCTCTTCGATGACCTGTGCTGCGCGGCTCATGTGTTCCAGGTCCGCAGCTGCCAGCTTTTGCACCGGCAGGGTCAACAGGCGCCGCGCGCGTTGATTGATGCTCAGCGCCGCGATCAGCGCCAGCGGGATCCACAGCAGGAACCAGTGCTCCTTGGGCCGCGAAATGATTCCGCCACCCTCGGTCAGCCCGGCTCCGATTCCGAATACCAGCCAGGTCGAGGCAATGATCAGCAGTGGCTGCACACGCTGGCGCCAACTGCTCAACAGGCCCCATCCCAGGAAAAACAGCCAAGGCAGCAGGCCAATGATTCCGACGTAATACAAAACACCCAGGGCAAAGCTGTGCGGCTCCTGGAAATTGACACCAACGCCGGGGTCGACGGCGAGCGTGGCAGTGTAGCCGTGGCCGATCCACGGATGGTCGGCAATCTTGTGCAGTACGAGTTGCCAGATTTCCAGCCGGTAGGAATCGCCCCGTTCGATGATCATCTGCGCAAACAGCGTCACGACGGCCACGCCACTCAGGGCCAGCCCGACCAACAAGCCCACCGAGCGCCGGTTCCAGCAGATGAAACAGAGCCACAGCGCCGCCATGGTCAGTGCCACCAGCGGCGTTCTGGAGCCGGTGCCGATCACCGCCATGAACATGATGGCCATCGCCGGCACGCTGAGCCACATCATCTGGCGGCGCTTGCAGGTCATGGTCACGCTCAGCCAGTACGCACTGAAAAATCCGAACAGGTGCGAGCTGAGCAGCGGATTATCAAAGGCGCCACCGCCGATCAGGCGCATTCCCGGCGCATAGGTCCGGGCGAACGTGAACAGGAAAATCGTGGTGGCAATCAGGGCAACCAGCGCTGCGCCAAACAGCAAGGGCTGGAGAATATCGCTGCGGTAGCGCACCAGCAGGTAGCAGCCGGCAAACAGCAGCAAGGTATGCAGCGGCGGCTTGAGCATGCCGCCGAAAGACTCCCCATCGGGTCCCCAGGCAATGCTGAGCAATGCCCAGCAAGCAAACAGCAGGACGGCGACGAAGATCGGTTCGCGCAGCAGTTCCTTGAGCTCGCGCGGGCGCAGGCACAGTGCGATCAGTGTCGGAATGCTGAACAGTCCGTAGAACAGCTTGTGATGCAGGCTTCGGCCGGGCAAAAAGAACAGCGCGCACAGGAGCAAGAAGTAACCCGTGGGAAGTATCCACAGGCTAATGAAATCGAAAATCCGATTGGACGTACTGCTGAAGCCGCGAAGTTGCATGCTGTGAGATTCATTCCTGAAGTTGATCGACCATTCGAGTGATGGCTATTTGATGCAGAAAAAGATGCCTAACAATAACAGCCTTTCGCCGATTGCCAGAACCCTGAAGAAGCTGTGCTAAAGTCAGCGTCCTTTTTATCGACTTTCGCGTGATATGACCGACTCCAGTCCCGCCGCAAGCCCTTCGAGCTTGAAAATCTACTTCCGTCTGCTCGGTTACGTCCGGCCGTACATCAGTCTGTTTCTGATCAGCATCGTCGGCTTTCTGATTTTCGCCTCGACGCAGCCGATGCTCGGCTACATCCTCAAGTACTTTGTCGATGGCCTGTCCAACCCGGAAGCGGTGCTGTTCCCTTCTGTGCCGTACCTGCGTGATCTGCAACTGCTGCAGGCCGTGCCGCTGCTGATCATCCTGATCGCCGCGTGGCAGGGGCTGGGTTCCTATCTGGGCAACTATTTTCTGGCCAAGGTCTCCCTCGGCCTGGTGCATGACCTGCGGGTGCAGTTGTTCAATAACCTGCTGGTCCTGCCCAACCGCTACTTCGACAAGCATAACTCCGGCCATCTGATTTCGCGTATCACCTTCAACGTGACCATGGTCACGGGGGCGGCAACAGATGCGATCAAGGTCGTAATCCGTGAAGGCATGACGGTGATCTTCCTGTTCGCGTCGCTGTTGTTCATGAACTGGAAGCTGACGCTGGTGATGGTCGCGATCCTGCCGCTGATCGCCGTGATGGTGCGCACCGCGAGCAAGAAATTCCGCAAGCAGAGCAAGAAGATCCAGCTGGCGATGGGCGACGTCACCCATGTGGCCTCGGAAACCATCCAGGGTTATCGCGTCGTTCGCAGCTTCGGTGGCGAGGCTTACGAAGAACAACGCTTCCTCAACGCCAGCCAGAGCAACACCGACAAGCAGCTGCGCATGACCCGCACCGGCGCGATCTACACGCCGATGCTGCAACTGGTGATCTACACCGCCATGGCGGTGCTGATGTTCCTGGTGTTGTTCCTGCGCGGTGACGCCTCGGCCGGTGACATGGTCGCCTACATCACCCTGGCGGGCCTGCTGCCCAAGCCGATCCGCCAATTGTCCGAAGTCAGCTCGACCATCCAGAAAGGCGTGGCCGGTGCCGAGAGTATCTTCGAGCAACTGGACGTCGAACCTGAAGTCGATACCGGTACGGTCGAACGCGACGCGGTGACCGGCCGTCTGGACGTGCGCAACCTGAGCTTCACCTACCCGGGTACCGAACGTCAGGTGCTCGACGACATCAGCTTCTCGGTCCAGCCAGGGCAGATGGTGGCGCTGGTGGGACGTTCCGGCAGCGGCAAGTCGACGCTGGCCAACCTGATTCCGCGCTTCTATCACCACGACAAGGGTGAAATCCTCATCGACGACGTGGAGATCGAGCAGTACAAACTGCTCAACCTGCGCCGTCACATCGCCCAGGTGACCCAGCATGTCACCCTGTTCAGCGACACCGTGGCCAACAACATCGCTTATGGCGATCTGGCCGGTGCGCCGCGTGAAGACATCGAGAAAGCGGCGCGTGATGCCTACGCGATGGACTTCATTTCGCAGTTGCCGCAAGGCCTGGACACCCAGGTTGGCGAAAACGGCGTATTGCTGTCCGGCGGCCAGCGCCAGCGCCTGGCGATTGCCCGTGCGCTGCTCAAGAATGCGCCGCTGCTGATTCTCGACGAGGCCACCTCGGCGCTCGACACCGAATCCGAGCGGCACATTCAGGCGGCACTGGATCAGGTGATGAAGGGCCGCACCACGCTGGTCATCGCTCACCGTCTGTCGACCATCGAGAAGGCCGACCTGATCCTGGTGATGGATCAGGGCCGGATCGTCGAGCGTGGCACTCACGGCGAATTGCTCGCGCAAAACGGCTATTACGCGCGCCTGAACGCCATGGGCCTGGACGCGCCGACCGAAGACATCGCCTGATTCCAAGGCCATACCCTGTGGGAGCGAGCCCGCTTGCGAAAGCGCTGCAGCAGACGACATCCGTGTCGAATGTGCGCACGTTACCGCGAGCGGGCGCGCTCCCACAGTTGTTTGTATCCAGACCTTTACGCTTCTTGACCAAACCGGAATAAATCCCGGCACCGCGCTTGTTAAGGTTCCGCAACGAACTCTGACTTCCATCGAGGGGGCCATCCCCGTCGCGCGGGTACTTCCATGCTGCAACGCTATCTCTGGAAACTGCTGCCCAAGCCGCAGCGGGCCTTTCTGCTCGGACGCCTGTCGGTGGTCGATCGGCAGGTGGTAAACAAATCGATGTCGGCCAACCTGACGTTTCCCCACGCCTTCCAGCAGCACTCCTGCCTGTTCATTCATGTTCCCAAGTGCGCGGGCAGCAGCATCTGCACAGCGCTGTTCGACGGCTGGCGTCCCGGGCATCTGCCGCTGTATTGGTACGAAGAGCAGTTTCCCGAGCAGTTCGCGAGGGCATTCAAGTTCGCTTTTGTCCGCGATCCGCTGGAGCGCGCCTATTCGGCCTATGCCTTTTTGCGTGGCAATGAGTTGAGCGCGCGTGACCACGCGGCGCAGCGCATGGTGCGGCAGTACCGGGATTTCGACGATTTCGTGTCACGTTGGCTGCACCCGGAAACAATCGCCCGGCAATTGCACTTTGCCGCGCAGACCGATTTTCTCACCGATTCGCTGGGGCATCTGGCGCTGGACTTTGTGGGGTATCAGGAGCACCTGGCACGGGATTTTGCCCTGGTCTGCGAGCACTTGGGGGTGGACAGCCAGTTGCCGCACGTCAACAGCTCCCGTGAGCGGCAAGCGCTGCCGGCGCGTGAGTTCTGCTCCGTGCGCACGCGGCGGTTGGTGCGCCGGGTTTACCAGCGTGATTACGAGATGCTCGGTTATGAATGAGTCTTTGTCTCTGGCAATGCAGGCGCTGGGCATTCGACCGTACGGCCTGGCGCTCTCGCATCAGGCCCGGGCAGCGCTCAAGGGGCAGCGTCCATGTTGTCTGTGGCTGACCGGTTTCTCCGGGGCTGGCAAGTCGACTTTGGCCAATGCGCTCGAACTGCACTTGCATGAGTCGGGTCTGCACACCTTCCTGCTTGATGGCGACAACGTGCGTAACGGCCTGTGTCGGGACCTGGGCATGAGCGACGCCTGTCGTCGGGAAAACACTCGGCGCATGGCGGAGGTGGCGCGGCTGATGGTCGAGGCCGGACTGATTGTGATCGTCGCGGCCATCTCACCGTTCCGCGCCGAACGCGACGCTGCGCGCAGCTTGTTTGCGCAGGGCGAATTCATTGAAGTGCACGTCAGTACTTCGCTCCAGGTCTGCGCCCGCCGCGATCCGAAAGGCCTGTATCAAGCGGTACGGGAAGGACGAATCAAACACTTCACGGGGGTGGACAGTCCGTATGAGGCCCCCCTGGCCGCCGAGTGGCAGATCGATACCGAGGACGTGGAATTGTCCGATGCCTGTGGGCAACTGGCGGCGCTGGTGCTCAAAAAATAAGCAAAATACCTAGCTGTTTCATCCTGTTGCAGGCTGCACTCAAGCCTGCGCCAACCCTGTGTTAATATCGCGCCCCTGTTCATTTTGTATGTGGGTTGCTCCATGAAGTTGTCCATGCCGCGATTCGATCAAGCCCCAGTCTTGGTGGTCGGCGATGTCATGCTCGACCGTTACTGGCATGGTGGAACCTCACGGATTTCCCCTGAGGCACCGGTTCCGGTCGTAAAAGTCGAGCAAATCGAAGACCGCCCGGGCGGTGCTGCCAACGTTGCCTTGAACATTGCCGCGCTGGGTGCGCCGGCGTCGCTGGTCGGTGTGACCGGTGACGATGAAGCCGCCGACAGCCTGAGCAACAGTCTCAAGGGCGCGGGCGTGCGCGCACTGTTCCAGCGCATTGCGCATCAGCCGACCATCGTCAAGCTGCGGGTCATGAGCCGGCACCAGCAATTGCTGCGTATCGACTTCGAAGAACCGTTTGCCACCGATGCCCTGGCCCTGGCCTCGCAGGTCGATGATCTGCTGGAAGGCATCAAGGTGCTGGTGCTGTCCGACTACGGCAAAGGCGCGTTGAAGAATCATCAGGCGTTGATTCAGGCCGCCCGGGCCAAAGGCATTCCGGTGCTGGCCGATCCCAAAGGCAAGGATTTTTCGATCTACCGTGGCGCCAGTCTGATCACGCCGAACCTCAGCGAATTCGAGGCCATTGTCGGCGGTTGCGCCGATGAACACGAGCTGGTGAGCAAGGGCGCCGCCCTGATGCACGATCTCGAGCTCGGCGCGCTGCTGGTGACCCGTGGCGAACACGGCATGACCCTGCTGCGTCCGGAGCATCCGGCGCTGCACCTGCCGGCCCGCGCCCGTGAAGTGTTCGACGTGACCGGTGCCGGCGACACGGTGATTTCCACGCTGGCGGCGGCCATTGCTGCCGGTGAAGAACTGCCGCACGCCGTGGCGCTGGCCAACCTCGCTGCCGGCATCGTAGTCGGCAAGCTCGGTACCGCCGCGATCAGCGCGCCGGAACTGCGCCGTGCGATCCAGCGTGAAGAAGGCTCGGAGCGTGGCGTGCTGGGGCTCGAGCAACTGGTACTGGCGGTCGCCGATGCTCGCGCGCACAACGAGCGCATCGTCTTTACCAATGGTTGCTTTGACATTCTGCATGCCGGCCACGTGACCTACCTCGAGCAGGCGCGCGCCCAGGGCGACCGTCTGATCGTGGCGATCAACGATGACGCCTCCGTCAGCCGCCTGAAAGGGCCGGGCCGTCCGATCAACAGTGTCGACCGCCGCATGGCGGTCCTCGCCGGCCTCGGTGCGGTGGACTGGGTGATCAGCTTCCCGGAAGGCACCCCGGAAAACCTGCTGCGCGAGGTCAAGCCGGACGTGCTGGTCAAGGGCGGTGACTACGGCATCGACCAGGTGGTCGGCGCGGACATCGTCAAGGCCTACGGCGGCACGGTGAAAGTGCTGGGGCTGGTGGAAAACAGCTCGACGACGGCGATTGTGGAGAAAATCCGCAAGTCCTGATGACGTGTCATTGTGGCGAGGGGACAAATCCCCTCGCCACAAGTTTTGCTAAGGCCTTTAGATCGCCTTGCGCGGTACGATCTTCTTCAGCAACTGCTTGGCTTTACCGCGCAATCGCGCCAAGCCAGTGGGTTTCTCCGGCGGCGTCAGGCCTTGCTGGCGCAGCCAGTCCTTCCAGCGAATCCGCTCCTCGCGCACCAGCCAGCCATCCTGTTTGGCAAAGCTTTCGGCCAGGTACAAGCCGCGCGTGCCTGCCGGATACAGCTGGCCTTTCTTCAAGGTATACAGCTCGGCCAGCGGCTCGCCATCCTGTATCGGCATCAGGTACAGGTCCGGGCGTTTGCGGTCCAGACGGGCGACCAGTTGATCACCCTCCAGCCGCTCATCGACATGAAACAGACTCAGCGACTTGGCTTCCTTGGGCACTTCCAGGCGCAGGTCGTAGATCAGTTGCAGCGACGCGGTGGGCAAATGCACATAGGCCTGTGGCCGCTCGAGCAATTGCAGGTTGGCGCAGCGCACCGGTCGCGCCGAGCCGGACAGCGGCGTCAGGCGAAACGGCAGCGCCTCGCGATAATGCAGGGCGGAGGAGTAGGGCGCCGGCAGCCAGGTGTCGTTGAAACGCCCGCCGAGCCAGCCTTCCGGGGTTTCCAGCAGGCACTCTTCGGCAATCTCCTGAATCGCGGTGTGCAATGGGATGTTCAGCTCATGGGCCGGCACATAACCGGAGATCAGCTTGAGCACCACGTCACCGCGGTCTTGCCGCCGCTGGCGCACCAGCACCCAATAGTCGCGGTTCTGCCAATGCAGGGTCAGGCGCACCGAGACCCCTAGGTTGGCCAGTTCCAGCGCGAAACGCTCGGCATCCGCCACGCTCACCGGTTTGCGGCGCTGCAAGGTCTGGGCGAAGTTCAGCGGCATGCCGACGCTCTGATACGTCAGGCCTTCGGGCGTGGCTTCGACGAACAGCGGCAGGGTCTTGAAGTTGCTCGGGTTCTTTCTGATGAGCGTGCGCGGCATGTCGGCTCCTGCTTAAGGCCGCGGGGCGGCGTCAGTGACCACGAAGGACCTGGGCAACGGTCGCAACGTTATGGGCGAGGTGCAGCGGATTGATCGTCCCGACAATAGCACTGGCAACGCCGGGCTGTTGGAACAACAACTCGAAGCTGGCGCGCACCGGGTCCACGCCGGGACTCAGGCACACATGGCCGCTGGCCAGGGCCTTTTTCACCAGGATGGCTTTGCCGTGGGCAGCAGCATAGTCAATGACTGCCTTCTCGTTCTGTTCGTTCAGATTGTAGGTGACCATCGCGCAGTCACCTTGCTCCAGCGCCTTGAGCCCGCCTTCGACGGTTTTGCCGGAGAAACCGAAGCCGCGAATCTTGCCCTCGGCCTTGAGCGCAGCGAGGGTGGCGTAGACCTCCTCGTGCTCAAGGATCGCCAGGTCGTTGCCGTCGGAGTGCACCAGCACCAGGTCGATAAAATCGGTTTCAAGACGTTGCAGACTGCGCTCGACCGACATCCGCGTATGCGCGGCGCTGAAGTCATGGTGCGACACGCCGTCGGCAAACTCTTCACCGACCTTGCTGACGATTACCCAGTCATTGCGCTGGCCGCGCAGCAGCGGGCCGAGGCGTTCTTCGCTGCGGCCATAGGCCGGCGCGGTGTCGATCAGATTGATGCCCAGCCCCTGCGCCTGCTTGAGCAACATGCGTGCGGCGTCATCGTCAGGGATCTGAAAACCATTGGGGTATTTCACGCCCTGGTCGCGGCCGAGCTTGACCGTGCCCAGGCCCAGCGGGGACACCATCAGGCCGGTGCTGCCCAGTGGGCGATGCAGTTCGTGCAGGGTTGCGACGCTCATGGCAACAGTTGCTCCCAGGCCGGTACGCCCATCGGTGGTTTCGGCAGCGCCGGCAATGGCTCGGCGGCTTGCGGTTGAATGCCGTCGCGCTCCAGCGAGGCGATGACGCGATCAGCGAAGTCTGGCGCCAGTGCGAGTTTGGTCGGCCAGCCCACCAGCAGGCGCCCCTGCTCGGCGAGGAAGGCGTTATCCGGACGGGTCAGCCCGGTTTGCAGGGGTTCGGCGCGATCCACCCGCAAGGTTGCCCACTGCGTGGTGCTGAGATCGATCCACGGCAACAGTTGCGCGATTTCTTTCTGTGCCGTGGCAATCTGTTCGGCGGGCTCGCGGTTCACGCCTTCGCTTTCGGCAATGTCGCCGCCCAAGTACCAGACCCACTGGCCATCGGCGGCCGGGTGCGTGGTCACGGTGATGCGCGGTTTGGTACCGCCGCCCAGGCAGTGTGCGTACAGCGGCTTCAGGCCCGGGCCTTTGGCGATGATCATGTGCAGCGGCCGACGTTGCATCGCCGGTTGGCTCAGCCCCAGATCCTCCAGCAACTGCGCGGTCCCGGCGCCAGCGCTGAGCACGATGCGTTGCGCACGAATCTCGCGGCCGTCGACTTTCAGGCCGACCAGCACACCCGCTTCCAGCAATGGCTCGATGGTTTGCCCGGCGAGCAGGCCATTACCGGCCAGGTCGGCCAGGCGCTGGATCAGGCTCGGCACGTCGACCACCAGTTCCGCCAGGCGATAGACCTTGCCTTTGAAGCGCTTGTCTTGCAGCGCGGGCGGCAGTTGATCGCCCTTGACCTGATCGACCCGGCCACGCACGGCTTTGCTGGCGAAGAAACTGGTGAGATTGCCGGCCAGGGTGCCCGGTGACCACAGGTAATGGGCTTCGGACAACAGGCGTACGCCGGACAGGTCCAGCTCACCGTTGCCGGCCAGCGCTTCGCGCCAGCGGCGCGGCATGTCGGCGATGGCTTCCGAGGCGCCGGTCAGCGCGCCATGCAGTGCGTATTTGGCGCCACCGTGGATGATGCCCTGGGACTTCACACTCTGCCCGCCGCCGAGGCTGGCGCTTTCCACCAGCACGGTCGAAAAACCCTGACGGCGCAGACGCGCGTTCAGCCAGAGGCCGGCGACACCAGCGCCGACAATCAGAACGTCGGTGGAAATAACGGATGGCATGCAGCGACCTCAGTGTTCAAGACGAGGGCGCAGTATACAGACTCGGGGATCGGAGCTCAGATGCGAAAAAAGATCGCAGCCTGCGGCAGCTCCTACAGGGGGGGCATTCCAATGCAGGAGCTGCCGCAGGCTGCGATCTTTTTCTTCAGTGGCCGGCAGTTTTCGAGAACAGCTGGATGACGACCACGCCGAGCACGATCAGCGCCATGCCGAGCATCGCCGGCACGTCCAGCTTCTGCCCGTAAATGAACAGCGCCGCGACGCTGACCATCACGATGCCCATGCCCGCCCACACGGCGTAGGCCACACCCACCGGCACGGTACGCACCACCAGGGTCAACATCCAGAACGCAATCGCGTAGCCGACGATGACCAACACCAATGGCAGTGGCGTGCTGAAGCCTTTGACGGCTTTCATCGACACGGTGGCGATCACTTCGGCGCAGATGGCAATGGCCAGGTAGGCGTAGGCGTTCATGGTTCAAATCCTCAATGTGAAACGTTGCTTGCTGAGGCGGCATTCTAGTGATTCGCCAGATGGGGTAAAGTCATTACCTATCTGTTTTAAAGATGGGTCAGACCATGAATACCCAGTGGAACCTGGAACAACTGCGCGCCTTCGTCGGCGTCGCCGAACAACGCTCGTTTTCCGCCGTGGCCCGCCAGCAGCGCAAGGCGCAGTCGGCGATCAGCAGCGCGATTGCCCTGCTGGAGGATGATCTGGGCGTCAGTCTGTTCGAGCGTAGCAGCGGTCGCTCACCCAGGCTCACCGAAGCGGGAGAGGCACTGCTCGAAGAAGCCCGGGAAGTGCTGCGCCAATGTGAGCGCCTGAACGGTCGGGCGATGGCGATGATGCGCGGCGAGGAAGCGCAGCTGCGCGTGGCCCAGGATGAAGCGATGCCGTATCAGGCGCTGGTGGAAAGCTTCGACGCCCTGGCCGAGCAATTTCCCAGCCTCGAAGTGCAACTGACCAGCGCCGCCCAGGGTGAGGTCGCGCGCAAACTGGTCGAACGCCGCGCCGATCTGGGGCTGCTGTTCTATCACGATGAAATCCCCGAGGCGCTGGAACGCCGGGTCTTGGGCCGGGTGGAAATGGTCACGGTCTGCGGGATTAATCATCCGCTGGCGAAGCAGTCCTACGTCACCTGCCAGCAACTGGCGCAACATCGGCAACTGTTGATGTCGACGCAGACCAGCGTTTATCCGGGCAACGAACCGGCCAGCCCGCAGGTGTGGCGCGCCGACAGTTTCTACGTGATGGCCGAATGGCTGGTGCGAGATTTAGGCTGGGCGTGGCTGCCCCGGCATGTGGTGCAGTATTCGGCCTATCAGGGCCTGATGGTTGAACTGGACAGCGAATGGACGCCGCCAGCGCTGGTGGTGGAGCTAGTCTGGCGCCGGGATGAGCCGTTGGGGCCTGCCGCGCGCTGGCTGGCCGAACGTTTTGCCGTGCACTTGCGGGCGATTGGCGACAAAAGTCGATAAACTCCGCCGCCATGAATAGAACTCTCTACACCGCGCTGTTTTACCTGGGGCTGCCATTGGTGGCGATTCGGCTGTGGCTGCGCTCGCGCAAGGCCCCGGCGTATGCCAAGCGGATTGGCGAGCGCTTCTCCTACGGGATGCCGTCATTGCAACCCGGCGGGATCTGGGTGCACGCGGTGTCGGTGGGCGAAAGCATCGCCGCCGCGCCGATGATCCGCGCCTTGCTGCAACGTTATCCGCAGCTGCCGATTACCGTGACCTGCATGACCCCGACCGGTTCGGAGCGAATTCAGGCGTTGTTCGCCGGGGAGCCGCGCATCCAGCATTGTTATCTGCCCTACGACTTGCCGTGTGCGGCGGCGCGTTTCCTTGATCGGGCGCAGCCCAAGCTTGCGGTGATCATGGAAACCGAACTGTGGCCCAACCACATTCACCAGTGCGCCAAACGCGGGATTCCGGTGGCGCTGGCCAACGGCCGACTGTCCGAACGTTCGGCCCGGGGTTATGGACGCTTGCGCAAACTGACCGCGCCGATGCTCGCCGAAATGAGTTTGTTCGCGGTGCAGACCGAGGCCGAAGCCCGGCGCTTTCGCGATCTGGGCGCACGTGCGGAGACGGTCGAGGTCACTGGCTCGATCAAGTTTGACCTGACCATCGACCCGCAACTGTTGCAACGTGCCAATGAGCTGCGCGGTCAGTGGCAGGCCCTGGAACGCCCGGTGTGGATCGCCGCCAGCACCCACGAGGGTGAGGACGAAGTGGTGCTCGACGCCCATCGTCGCCTGTTGGCGAACTACCCTAACGCGCTGTTGATTCTGGTGCCGCGTCATCCCGAGCGTTTCAACGCGGTGTTCGAACTGTGCCAGCGTGAAGGCTTTGCCACCGTGCGCCGTTCAACCGGTGCCAACGTCGAGGCCAATACCTCGGTGCTGCTCGGCGACACCATGGGTGAGTTGCTGTTTCTCTATGCCTTGGCGGACAGCGCCTTTGTCGGCGGTAGCCTGGTGCCGAACGGCGGGCACAATCTGCTCGAGCCTGCGGCCCTGGCAAAACCGGTGCTGAGCGGCCCACACCTGTTCAACTTCCTCGACATCGCCGCGCAGTTGCGCGAAGCCGGTGCACTGGCTGAAGTGGATGATGCCGAAGGCTTGGCGGTGGAAGTGCAGCGGCTGTTCGAATTGCCGCGTGATGCCCAGCGCATGGCCGAGGCCGGGCTGGCGGTGATGCGCCGCAATCAGGGGGCGTTGCAGCGCTTGCTGGATGGGCTGGGCAAGTTGATTCGCTGATTTGCACTCAAGCCCTGTGGCGAGGGAGCTTGCTCCCGTTAGGCAGCGCAGCTGCCCCAAGCCCTGATACATCGAGTTGCCAGATTTACGACTGCTGCGCAGCCGAGCGGGAGCAAGCTCCCTCGCCACAGGTATCTTGTTTGCTGTTTACGGACGCGCCTTGAGCTGTGCTTCCGCAGCCTTTGCCAGATCGGGCGGCAAGAAGTCCTTGTCCGGGTTGTAGTCGGCTTTCAGATAACGCGTCAGGTCCTGCAAGTCACCCGGGTTCAACGTGCCCGCCGCCTGCTTCAAGCGCAGGTTGTCGAGGATGTAGTCGTAACGGGTGTTGTTGTAGTTGCGCACCGAGGTGTACAGCTGACGCTGGGCGTCGAGCACATCGACGATGTTGCGCGTACCGACCTGATAGCCGATTTCCGTGGCTTCCACCGCGCTCTGGTTAGAGATGATCGACTGGCGGCGCGCCTGCACCTGCTCGACATCGGTGTTGACCGCGCGGTGCAGGTTGCGGGTGTTTTCCACCACTTGTCGGCGCAGGGATTCGCGCTGTTGCTCGCTCTGATCCAGTTGCGCATACGACTGACGTACTTGCGAACTGGTCAGCCCGCCGCTGTAGATCGGAATGTTCAGTTGCAGGGCCAGCGTGCTTTGTTCGACGTTGCCACCGTACGGAGTACCGAAAGCATTCGGGTTGGCGAAGCCGAGGGCATCGTTGTCACCCTTTTCGTATTTGGCCACGGCATCGAGGGTCGGCAAGTGGCCGGCCTTGCGCTGCTTGAGGGTCTGTTCGGCGGAGCTGACCGCATAGTTGCTCGCCAGCAGATTGAGGTTCTGTTTGCCTGCGGTGTCGACCCAGGCCTTGGCATCATTTGGCACCGGCGGCAGGATCGGCAGCGTGTGGACGATGCCCTGAATCGAGTTGTACTGGCGGTTGGTCAGGGTGATCAGCGCTTCGAACGCATCATCGACCTGACGCTGCGCAACGATGCGGTTGGCCCGCGCGGTGTCGTAGCTGGCTTGCGATTGCAGCACGTCGGTCTTGTCCGACAGGCCGACATCGAAGCGTTCGTTGGACTGGTCGAGCTGACGTTTGAACGCGGCTTCTTCAGCCTTGGTCGAGGCCAGGTTGTCCTGACTGCGCAGTACGTTGAAATAGCTTTCGGCCGATTGCAGGATCAGGTTCTGTTCGGTGGCCGACAGTTGCAGCGCCGCCTGCTCGTTGACGTCCTTGGCCGCCTGGTACTGGAACCAGCGGTCAGCGCGGAACAATGGCTGGGCCAGGGTCGCCTGATAGGAATGCGCGCTGCGATTGGCAATGGCTGAAGGCTGGTCGATCGAGGTGCGCACATCCGCGACTTCAGCGCCGCCGGAGAGGTTGGGCAGCAACCCTGCGCGGGCCTGAGGCACGACTTCTTTCTGTGCGCCGTACTGGGCGCGGGCCGCGGCCAGATCGGCGTTGTTGTCGACCGCTTCCTGATAGACGCTGACCAGATCGGTTTTGGTCGACAAGGGCGCTTCTGCTGCCCAGGCCATTGCGTTGGACGCACAAGACACGGCAAGAGCCAGTGAAAGTTTGCGCAGCATGAGGCGATCCCTAGCAAGAAATATTACGAAAATAATGTGCGCGCCAAGGCTACGGCGCGGCCCCGATAGCGTCAAGGCGCGCAGGGCACAGCGAGTGTAGTTGCGCAATCGTGCGGCAACAATCCTGCAAGTCCCGCTAATTGCGCCATTCATCATGGTGTTTGCCGCGGTGTTGGCGTTCTTTGCCGGTTGTGTCTAGACTGGCCGGGTTCTTGTCGGGGTGCCTTGCTATGAGGCTGAGATCGAATAATTTCGGATCCCGTTGAACCTGATCAGGTTAGCGCCTGCGTAGGGAACAAGATTTCTCGTCACCCGGCGAGTCCTCTTGTGCTTCGTCCGGGAAATTGTTCGACAATCGAACGCTCGACGACGATGCACAGCACCAGTCCTGGTGCGTCCGTGCCTTTCAGGTTCTGCTCCGACAATCCACTGCCTGGATGCTGTCTGGAGAGCCCGTGATGACTACAAAAGCAAAAAACGCGATCAACCTGAGTGACTCGGCCAAGGTCGATGAGCAGTCGGTTCAGCCGTTCACCCGTTCGCAAAAAGTCTACGTTCAGGGCTCGCGCCCGGACATCCGCGTGCCGATGCGCGAAATCACCCTCGATGTGACGCCGACCGACTTCGGCGGCGAAATCAACGCGCCGGTGACTGTCTACGACACCTCGGGCCCGTACACCGATCCGAACGTGGTGATCGACGTGCGCAAAGGCCTGGGCGACGTGCGTTCGGCGTGGATCGACGACCGTGGCGACACCGAGCGTCTGCCAGGCCTGAGTTCCAACTTCGGCCAGGAACGCCTCGCCGACCCAGAGCTGACCAAGCTGCGTTTTGCCCACGTCAACAACCCGCGCCGCGCCAAGGCCGGGGCCAACGTCAGCCAGATGCATTACGCGCGCAAAGGCATCATCACCGCCGAGATGGAATACGTCGCCATCCGCGAAAACATGAAGCTGCAAGAGGCCCGCGCCGCTGGCCTGTTGAACCAGCAACACGCCGGCCACAGCTTCGGCGCCAGCATCCCGAAAGAAATCACCCCGGAATTCGTCCGCGAAGAAATCGCCCGTGGTCGCGCGATCATCCCGGCCAACATCAACCACGTCGAACTGGAACCGATGATCATCGGCCGTAACTTCCTGGTGAAGATCAACGGCAACATCGGCAACAGCGCCCTGGGTTCGTCCATCGAAGAAGAAGTGGCGAAACTGACCTGGGGCATTCGCTGGGGTTCGGACACCGTGATGGACTTGTCCACCGGCAAACACATCCACGAAACCCGCGAGTGGATCATCCGCAACTCGCCAGTGCCGATCGGCACCGTGCCGATCTACCAGGCGCTGGAGAAGGTCAACGGCGTCGCTGAAGACCTGACCTGGGAGCTGTTCCGCGACACGCTGATCGAGCAGGCCGAACAGGGCGTCGACTACTTCACCATCCACGCCGGCGTGCTGCTGCGCTATGTGCCGCTGACCGCCAAACGCGTGACCGGCATCGTCTCCCGAGGCGGTTCGATCATGGCCAAGTGGTGCCTGGCGCACCACAAAGAGAACTTCCTCTACACCCACTTCGACGAAATCTGCGAAATCATGAAGGCCTACGACGTCAGCTTCTCGCTGGGCGACGGCCTGCGTCCGGGCTCGATTGCCGACGCCAATGACGAAGCGCAATTCGGCGAACTGGAAACCCTCGGCGAGCTGACCAAGATCGCCTGGAAACACGACGTGCAGTGCATGATCGAAGGCCCGGGCCACGTGCCGATGCAGTTGATCAAAGAGAACATGGACAAGCAGCTGGAGTGCTGCGACGAGGCGCCGTTCTACACCCTTGGCCCGCTGACCACGGACATCGCGCCGGGTTACGACCACATCACCTCGGGTATCGGTGCGGCGATGATCGGCTGGTTCGGTTGCGCGATGCTCTGCTACGTGACGCCGAAGGAGCACCTGGGCCTGCCGAACAAGGATGACGTGAAGACCGGGATCATCACTTACAAGATCGCCGCTCATGCCGCCGACCTTGCGAAGGGCCATCCGGGCGCGCAGATTCGCGACAACGCCTTGAGCAAGGCGCGGTTCGAATTCCGTTGGGAAGACCAGTTCAACCTCGGTCTGGACCCGGACACCGCCCGTTCGTATCACGATGAAACCCTGCCGAAGGATTCGGCCAAGGTCGCGCACTTCTGCTCGATGTGCGGGCCGAAGTTCTGCTCGATGAAGATCACCCAGGAAGTCCGCGAATACGCGGCCAACCAGCGGATCGACGCGGTCGACGTGGACGTCGCCCAAGGCCTGGCGGAACAGGCCGAGCGGTTCAAGAAGGAAGGCAGTCAGCTGTACAAGAAGGTTTGATCCCTAGCTGGTCTTTTGTGGTGAGGGGATTTATCCCCGATGGGTTGCGAAGCAGCCCCAAAATCTGAGAATGCGGTACATCTGAAAGACCCGGTTCTCAAAGTTGCGACTGCTGCGCAGTCGATCGGGGATAAATCCCCTCGCCACAAGAGGGCAGCTTGATCAACACAACAACAAATGTCCCTCTGAGATAACACCCTTGAGCATTCAACCCAGCACCTATTCCCCCGAGCTCGCCGTACCCGCCGACAAGCGGGTGTTCGGCGGTCGCGATCTGTTTTCCCTGTGGTTCTCCCTCGGCATCGGCCTGATGGTATTGCAGACCGGTGCGCTGCTGGCACCGGGCCTGGGCCTGTCGGGTTCGTTGCTGGCGATTTTCCTCGGCACCCTGGTCGGCGTGCTGTTGCTGGCGGCGGTTGGCGTGATCGGCAGCGACACCGGCCTGTCGTCGATGGCCGCGCTCAAACTCAGCCTCGGCAGCAAAGGCGCGAGCCTGCCGGCGCTGCTCAACCTGTTGCAACTGATCGGTTGGGGCTCGTTTGAAATCATCGTCATGCGCGACGCCGCCAGTCTGCTCGGCACCCGCGCGTTCAGCGAAGGTTCGCTGTGGGCCAGCCCGATGCTCTGGACCTTGTGCTTCGGTGCGCTGGCAACCCTGCTCGCGGTCAGCGGGCCGCTGACGTTCGTGCGCAAGATCCTGCGCAAATGGGGCATCTGGCTGATATTGGCCGCGTGCATCTGGCTGACCTGGAACCTGTTCGCCAAGGCGGATCTGGCGGCGCTCTGGGCGCGTGCCGGTGATGGTTCGATGCCGTTCGCCGTGGGCTTCGACATTGCCATCGCGATGCCGCTGTCGTGGCTGCCGCTGATCGCCGATTACTCGCGATTCGGCAAGCGCGCGAAGAACGTGTTCGGTGGCACGGCGATCGGTTTTTTCATCGGCAATTTCTGGTTGATGAGCCTCGGCGTGGCCTACACCCTGGCGTTTGCGCCGAGCGGTGAGGTCAATGCATTGCTGTTGGCGTTGGCCGGTGCCGGCCTGGGGATTCCGCTGCTGCTGATTCTTCTCGATGAATCGGAAAACGCCTTCGCCGACATTCACTCGGCGGCGGTATCCAGCGGGATTCTGTTGCGCTTGAAAGTCGAGCATCTGGCGCTGGCCATCGGCGTGATCTGCACGCTGATTGCGCTGCTGGCGCCATTGGCGCAGTACCAGAATTTCCTGTTGCTGATCGGCTCGGTATTCGCGCCGCTGTTCGGCGTGGTGCTGGTGGATCACTTCATCCTGCGCAAGCGCAGCGCTCACGTCGCGTCAGCCGCATTGCGCTGGCCGGCGCTGTTGGCGTGGCTGGGCGGGATCAGCACCTACCACTTGCTGGCGAATCTGTATCCGGATGTCGGCGCGACCCTGCCGGCACTGGTGCTGGCAGGGCTGTTGCAACTGGTGCTCGGTCGAGCCTTCAGTTACGGCCCGGAAACAGCTCGGGTTTGACCACGCCGTTCAGGCGCGGGTAAGGAATCTTCAATTCGACGTGGCCCAGCGCGTAAGGCGCGATGGTGCTCACGTCGTACTTGAGGATTACGCCACCGTAGGTCAGCGCCACATTCGGGGTTTTCACGAACGGCCAGTTCTTCACGAACTCGGCTTCCTGATCCAGTTTGGTGCTGATCAGCCAGCTGTTGTGCGCGACTTGCGCCGCTTTCCAGAAGGCCTCTTCCTGACCTGGCAGCAACATGTCCGACAGGTTCAGTACTTTATGCTGCTGGCGCGAGTAGTTGATGAAACCGCGACCCGGGGTGCCATGCGCACCGCCGGTGTCGAGGTAGCTCGACAGCTCGACAATCACCAAGCCGTCATGCTGCTCGCGTACTTTGGCCTGCAAATAGCTGCTGTTGCGCGGGCCGGCATTGCGCAGGAATTGATCACGATAGGCCGCCAGGGTTGGCGCTACCGGCGCGTTCGCCTCGGTGCGGGTCATTTGCAGCAGGCGTTTTTCGATAATGCTGTCCAGTGCAGGCTCGGCCGGAAAGTGCAGGGTGTCGATGTTTACCAGCGGGCAGTCCGGGTTGGAACAGCCGGGTTTCAGGGTTTCCGATGCGTCGCGGGTGGTTTCCAGCGGCGCGCGGTAGTTAGGCTGGAACAGGTTGGCGCAGGCGCCCAGGGTCAGGGCGATGGCGGCCACGGAGGCAATTTTGAAAAGCGACATGGGCGTCCTTTCTGAAACAGGGGAAGGCGAAAAGTTATCCGCTTCGACTCTCGCCGAAGCAGTCAGTTCGCCACTAAGCTAATTAGAGTGGGTTTCGCCTCCACCGTCCATCCCGCTGACGGTAAAGGGGCTGCATCAATCATCTCGGGCGCGTTAGGATGGCGCGAAGTCGAGGTTGCCAGTCACCACCAGCAGCCTCGTATCGGATTTGCCGTAAAGAGGATGTTCATGACTGATTTTGCCAACGCCACTCCGGCCACCGTCGATGTCGTAAAGCGCGAGCGCTGCTACGAGGGCTTCTACAAACTCGACCGTTTGCACCTGCGCCATGAACTGTTCGCTGGCGGCATGAGCCGCGAGATCAACCGTGAAGTCTTCGTGCGTCACGACGCGGTGTGCTTGTTGCCTTACGATCCGCAGCGCGACGAAGTGGTGCTGATCGAGCAGTTTCGCGTCGGCGCCATGGGCAAGACCGACAACCCGTGGCTGGTGGAACTGGTCGCTGGTCTGATCGACAAGGAAGAAGTGCCGGAAGAGGTTGCTCACCGCGAGGCGCAGGAGGAAGCTGGGCTGGACATCAAGGCCCTGTGGCCGATGACCCAATATTTCCCGTCGCCGGGTGGCAGCAACGAATACGTGCATTTGTTTCTGGGGCGTTGCAGTACAGAAGGCGTAGGCGGCCTGCATGGGCTGGAGGAAGAGGCAGAAGATATCCGCGTTACGGTCTGGGCCTTTGAAGATGCCTTGCAGGCCGTCCGTGACGGACGCATTGCCAACGCGGCGAGCATCATCGCCTTGCAATGGCTGGCGCTCAACCGCGCCGAAGTGAGGGGGTTATGGTCGTAAACAAGCTGCGCGATCGTTATCGAGTTGACCTGGCGGGGCTGCAAGCTGCCTGCGAGGCCAACTACGCGCGCCTGATGCGACTGGTGCCGGACATGCGCAACGACCCCGAGGCGCGGCGCATCGCCGTGACCCAGGGTGAGCAGATGCTCGGCGTGCTGGCCCTCGAAGTGCTGCAGACCTGTCCGTACACCACGACGTTGCAGGTGCGCCAGGAACACAGCCTGCCCTGGCTGCCGGTGCCGCAACTGGAGGTGCAGGTCTATCACGACGCGCGCATGGCGGAGGTGATCAGCGCCGAACATGCACGACGCTTTCGCGGCATCTATCCTTACCCGAACGCCGAGATGCATCAGCCGGATGAAAAGGCCCAGCTCAATCTGTTCCTGGGGGAATGGCTGAGCCATTGTCTGGCCTTGGGGCACGAGTACGAAGTCGTTCGCTAGTTGTGAACTGCGTCCGGTTCGTCGGTTTCCTCTTTGCGCCATCCCCCAGCATAATTGCGGCACTCAACCGATTCCGTGCTTTTGCCCTGGGAGAACGCCTTGCCGAGCGTATCCGCATTGACCACCGCCGATCCGGCGTTGCTGGTGCAGTTATCCGACAGTCATCTGTTCGCCGAGGCGGATGGCACGCTGCTGGGCATGAACACCCGCGAGAGCCTGCAGAAGGTCATCGAACAGGTGCTCAGGCAGCAACCGCGGATCGACCTGATTCTGGCCACCGGGGATATTTCCCAGGACGGCACGCTGGAGTCGTATCAACAGTTTCGCCAGATGACCGCGCAGATCGATGCGCCGGCGCGCTGGATTCCCGGCAATCATGATGAGCCGCAGATCATGGCGCAGGCCGCGGTGCAAAGTGCGTTGCTGGAGTCAGTGGTCGATGTCGGCAACTGGCGCGTGACCTTGCTCGACTCGGCGGTGCCGGGTTCTGTGCCCGGTTACCTGCAGGACGATCAATTGCAGTTGCTCGCCCGCTCGTTGAGTGAGGCACCGGAACGCCATCATCTGGTGTGTTTCCACCATCATCCGGTGCCGGTGGGGTGTGCCTGGGCGGAACCGATCGGTTTGCGCAATCCCGAAGCGTTTTTCGAGGTGCTGGATCGTTTTCCACAGGCCCGTGCGGTGCTGTGGGGGCATGTGCATCAGGAGATCGACCGCGAGCGCAACGGCGTGCGGCTGATGGCTTCACCGTCGACCTGCATTCAGTTCGAGCCAAACAGTGAAGACTTCAAGGTTGGCGAGCAGCCGCCGGGGTATCGCTGGTTGCGGCTGTTGCCCGATGGACGGCTGGAAACCGGCGTCGAGCGTGTCACCGACTTCGAGTTCACCGTCGATTACGGCTCCAACGGCTACTGATATATCCCTGTTGGAGCTGCCGCAGGCTGCGCTCTTTTGACTTTGCTTTAAAGGATCAAAAGATCGCAGCCTGCGGCAGCTCCTACAGTGGGGCAGCATGGGCATCATTTGCATGGCCCATCGCTGCTCGACTCCCTGTAAACTCCGCTATCTTTCGCCGACACTCAGGGAGCTCAAATGTCCGGTTCGATCCTCTATATCCACGGTTTCAACAGCGCCCCGGCTTCGAAAAAGGCCTGTCAGTTGGTCGCGGTGATGGAACGGCTGGGTTTGAGCGAGCAATTGCGTGTCCCGGCGCTGCATCACCACCCGCGTCAAGCCATCGGTCAGTTGGAGCAGGCGATTGCCGAGCTGGGCCGGCCGTTGCTGGTGGGAAGCTCACTCGGCGGCTACTATGCGACTCACTTGGCCGAGCGCCACGGCTTGAAAGCCCTGCTGGTCAACCCGGCGGTCAGCCCGCACCGGATGTTCGACGGATACCTGGGCACGCAGAAAAACCTGTATACCGATGAGACCTGGGAACTGACCCACGACCACGTGACGGCCCTGGCCGAGCTGGAAGTGCCGGCGCCCGTGGATGCGCAGCGCTATCAGGTGTGGTTGCAGACCGGCGATGAAACACTGGATTATCGCCTCGCTCAGCAGTATTACCGGGCCTGTGCGCTGCGTATTCAGGCCGGTGGCGACCATGGTTTCCAGGGCTTTGCCGGGCAATTGCCGGCGTTGCTGAGTTTTGCCGGCATTGGCGCCGATTTGTATCAGGCAATCGATTTCACCGGATTGTGATGTCTTGCCCCTTTTTCATTGAATCACTGACGACGAGACCCTATGGCCACTCCCAGCGCTAGCTCTTATAACGCCGACGCCATCGAAGTCCTCTCGGGCCTCGACCCGGTGCGTAAACGCCCCGGCATGTACACCGACACCAGTCGGCCGAACCACCTCGCCCAGGAAGTCATCGACAACAGTGTCGACGAAGCCTTGGCCGGCCACGCCAAATCGGTGCAGGTGATCCTGCACGCCGATCACTCGCTGGAAGTCAGCGACGACGGTCGCGGCATGCCGGTCGACATTCACCCGGAAGAGGGTGTGTCAGGCGTCGAGCTGATCCTCACCAAGCTTCATGCGGGCGGCAAGTTTTCCAACAAGAACTACCAATTCTCCGGCGGTCTGCACGGGGTCGGTATTTCCGTGGTCAACGCCTTGTCGACCGAAGTCCGGGTACGGGTAAAACGTGACGGCAACGAGTACCAGATGACCTTCGCCGATGGCTTCAAGGCCACCGAGCTGGAAATCGTCGGCACCGTCGGCAAGCGCAATACCGGCACCAGCGTGTACTTCGCGCCGGACCCGAAATACTTCGATTCACCGAAATTTTCCATCAGCCGCCTCAAGCACGTGCTCAAGGCCAAGGCTGTGCTGTGCCCGGGGCTGCTGGTCAGCTTTGAAGACAAAGGCACCGGCGAGAAAGTCGAGTGGCATTACGAAGACGGCCTGCGCTCCTATCTGGTCGACGCGGTCAGCGAGTTCGAACGCCTGCCGGACGAGCCGTTCTGCGGCAGCCTGGCCGGTAATAAAGAAGCGGTCGACTGGGCGCTGCTGTGGCTGCCGGAAGGTGGCGACGCGGTGCAGGAAAGCTACGTCAACCTGATCCCGACGGCGCAGGGCGGCACCCACGTCAACGGTCTGCGTCAGGGCCTGCTCGATGCGATGCGCGAGTTCTGCGAATTCCGCAGCCTGCTGCCACGCGGCGTGAAACTGGCGCCGGAAGACGTCTGGGAGCGCATCGCTTTCGTACTGTCGATGAAGATGCAGGAGCCGCAGTTCTCCGGCCAGACCAAAGAGCGTCTGTCGTCCCGTGAAGCGGCGGCGTTCGTCTCCGGGGTGGTCAAGGACGCCTTCAGCCTGTGGCTCAACGCCAACCCGGAAACCGGTCTGGCGCTGGCCGAACTGGCGATCAACAACGCCGGTCGCCGCCTCAAGGCGAGCAAAAAGGTCGAGCGCAAACGCGTCACCCAAGGGCCGGCGCTGCCGGGCAAACTGGCTGACTGCGCCGGTCAGGATCCGATGCGTTCCGAGCTGTTCCTGGTCGAAGGTGATTCCGCCGGTGGTTCCGCCAAGCAAGCGCGGGACAAGGAATTCCAGGCGATCCTGCCGTTGCGCGGCAAGATCCTCAACACGTGGGAAGTCGACGGCAGCGAAGTGCTGGCCAGTCAGGAAGTGCACAACATCGCTGTGGCCATCGGGGTCGATCCGGGCGCCGCAGACATGAGCCAGCTGCGCTACGGCAAGATCTGCATCCTCGCCGACGCCGACTCCGACGGTCTGCACATCGCCACGCTGCTGTGCGCGTTGTTCGTCCAGCATTTCCGTCCGCTGGTGGATGCCGGTCACGTCTACGTCGCCATGCCGCCGTTGTACCGCATTGACCTCGGCAAAGAGATCTACTACGCCCTCGACGAAGCCGAGCGCGACGGGATTCTCGACCGTCTGGTGGCCGAGAAGAAGCGCGGCAAACCGCAGGTCACCCGATTCAAAGGTCTGGGTGAAATGAACCCGCCGCAGCTGCGTGAAACCACCATGGACCCGAACACCCGGCGCCTGGTGCAACTGACGCTGGGCGAGGACTTTGCCGAAACCTCGGAAATGATGGACATGCTGCTGGCGAAGAAACGCGCCGGTGACCGCAAGACCTGGCTCGAATCCAAGGGCAACCTGGCCGAGGTGCTGGCCTGATGCGGTTTGGCTGGGCCTTGGCGGGTGCATTACTGCTGAGTGCGATGAGCGTGTCGGCCGAGCCGTTGCAGGAGTTGCGCGTGCTTTCCGAGCATCCGGTCGACGGCATGCGCGGCGGCAACCTGTCGGGGCTGGCCATGTGTGGCAGCGAGTTGTGGACGGTGTCGGACCGCGATGACGACCAGATCTATCGCCTCAATACCGCCGATCAGGTCTGGCAGGCCGAAGCCTTGCACATCGACGTGCCCCCGGTGCCGGAGACCGGTTTGCCGTGGGGGTTGCGCTCGCGCAATTGGGCCGCGTCGTTCGTGCGCGGTGGCGACCTGGATTTCGAAGGCATCAGCTGCGACAGCGCCGGCAATCGCTACATCGTCAGCGAGGGCCATGCGGCGGTCTTGCAGGTGCCCGTCAGCGGCCCGGTCAACTGGCTGAAGATCTCGCCGATGATGGTTCGCGAAGCGCGGGCCAGTGGCATGCTCCTGCATTTCAATGCGATTTTCGAAGGCCTGGCGATCAACCCGGCGGGCGATCAGCTGTGGCTGGCCGCCGAACGGCAAAGCCGTGGCTTGCTGCTGATCAAGCGCCAGCAGACGGTGTGGGATTGCGACGGTCGTTGTGTGCTGCTCAGTGAGGGCGGCAAGGAGATGCAGCCGCCGCAGTTCCCGAATGCCAAAGCGGTCGACCGAGACTTTTCCGACCTTTCGTTGTTCAACGGCAAATTGTTTACCCTTGAACGCAACGCCTTTCAGATTTGTCGGCGCGATGCGCAGACCGCCAAGGTCGAGCGTTGCTGGTCGTACGCAGCCGAATTGTTGCAGGCCAACCGACGTTACTCGCAGAACTTCGGGTTGGAAGAGGCACTGATCGTTGACGCTGAGGGTGCGTGGGTTGGCGTCGACAATAATTTCGGTCCGCGGGCAGACGGTGAGGTTCGGCCGATTGTCTGGCGCTTCGCCGCGCCCGAAGGTGGCTGGAGCGCCAAGCCATGAGTCAGCAACCGCCGGGCAAGCGCGCCGGTCGGGTGTTGATGACCCTGGCGTGGTGCGCGGCGCTGTTTCTGGCCACGCGGTTTTTTGGCCAGTGGGAAGAGCGTCAGCAGAATCCGAACGTCGTGGTCACGTCCGAGCAGCATGATGGCGTGATCGAAGTGAAGCTGGCCGGCAACGCCCAAGGGCATTTTGTCGCCAGCGGCCAGATCAACGGTGAGCCGGTGGAGTTCATGCTCGACACCGGTGCCACCGACGTGGCGATCCCGGCGGATCTGGCCAAGCGGTTGAAACTGGAAGAAGGTTTCGGCGTGACCCTGAGCACGGCCAACGGCCTGAGCCAGGGCTACCGGACCAAAATCGACCGCCTGCAACTGGGCGACATCGTGCTGCGCGACGTCCGCGCACTGGTGGCGCCGGGGCTGCATGGCGATCAGGTGCTGCTCGGCATGAGCGCCCTGAACAAACTTGAATTTACCCAGCGCGGCGGCACCATGCTGCTGCGCCAGACAACGAACCGATGAGGCCCGCATGAGCGACATCCTTGCAGACAGCTTAGACGGCGTAGAACGCCGATCGCTGGCTGACTTCACCGAAAATGCCTACCTCAACTACTCCATGTACGTGATCATGGACCGTGCTCTGCCGCATATCGGCGACGGCCTGAAACCGGTACAGCGGCGCATCATTTATGCGATGAGCGAGCTGGGGCTGGACGCCGATTCCAAGCACAAGAAATCGGCGCGTACCGTCGGTGACGTGCTCGGCAAGTTCCACCCGCACGGCGACTCGGCGTGCTACGAAGCAATGGTGCTGATGGCTCAGCCGTTCAGCTATCGCTACACGCTGGTCGACGGCCAGGGCAACTGGGGTGCGCCGGACGATCCGAAGTCCTTCGCCGCCATGCGTTACACCGAAGCGCGTCTGTCGCGCTATTCCGAAGTGCTGCTCAGCGAACTGGGCCAGGGCACGGCTGACTGGGGCCCGAACTTCGACGGCACCCTGCAGGAACCGCTGGTGTTGCCGGCACGTTTGCCGAACATCCTGCTCAACGGCACCACCGGCATCGCCGTGGGCATGGCCACTGATGTGCCGCCGCACAACCTGCGTGAAGTCGCCACCGCCTGCGTGCGTCTGCTCGATGAGCCGAAAGCCACGGTCGAGCAGCTTTGTGAACACATTCAAGGCCCGGACTACCCGACCGAAGCGGAAATCATCACTCCGCGCGCCGATCTGCTGAAAATGTATGAAACCGGCAAGGGCTCGGTGCGCATGCGCGCCGTGTACCACGTCGAGGACGGCGACATCATCGTCACCGCGCTGCCGCATCAGGTCTCCGGGGCCAAGGTGCTGGAGCAGATCGCCGCACTGATGCAGGCCAAACCGTCGAAAGCGCCGCAGATCGCTGACCTGCGCGACGAATCCGACCACGAAAACCCGTGCCGCATCGTGATCATTCCGGTCAACAGCCGCGTCGACCACGAAGCGCTGATGCAGCACCTGTTCGCCAGCACTGAGCTGGAGTCGACCTACCGGGTCAACGTCAACATCATCGGTCTGGACGGCAAGCCGCAGCTGAAAAACCTGCGGGCGTTGCTGGTCGAATGGCTGGAATTCCGCGTGCTGACCGTGCGTCGCCGCCTGCAATTCCGCCTCGACAAGGTCGAGCGTCGTCTGCACCTGTTGGACGGTTTGCTGATCGCCTACCTCAACCTGGATGAAGTGATCCACATCATCCGCACCGAGGAGCACCCGAAAGCCAAGCTGATCGAGCGCTTCGCCCTCAGCGAGATTCAGGCCGACTACATCCTCGACACCCGTCTGCGTCAATTGGCGCGACTGGAGGAGATGAAGCTGCGCGACGAGCAGGACGAACTGCTCAAGGAACAAGCCAAGCTGCAAGCGCTGCTGGGCAGCGAAGCCAAGCTGAAGAAGCTGGTGCGCACCGAGCTGTTGAAAGACGCTGAAACCTACGGCGATGACCGTCGTTCGCCAATCGTCGAGCGCGCTGAAGCCAAGGCGCTGACCGAACACGATCTGCTGCCGAACGAGAAAGTCACCGTCGTATTGTCCGAGAAAGGCTGGATTCGCTCAGCCAAGGGCCACGATATCGACGCCACCGGCCTGTCGTACAAGGCCGGCGACGGCTTCAAGACCTCGGCGGCGGGGCGCTCCAACCAGTCTGCCGTGGTGATTGACTCCACTGGCCGCAGCTACTCGGTCGCCGCGCACACGTTGCCGTCGGCCCGGGGCCAGGGCGAGCCGTTGACCGGCCGCCTGACGCCACCGCCCGGTGCCACGTTCGAATGCGTGCTGATGCCGGAAGATGATGCGCTGTACGTGATCGCCTCCGACGCCGGTTACGGTTTCGTGGTGAAAGGTGAAGACCTGCAAGCCAAGAACAAGGCCGGTAAAGCCCTGTTGAGCCTGCCTAACAACGCCAAGGTTATCGCGCCGCGCCCGGTGCCCGATCGTGAGCAGAACTGGTTGGCCTCGGTAACGACCGAAGGTCGCCTGCTGATCTTCAAGATCAGCGATCTGCCACAATTGGGTAAGGGCAAGGGCAACAAGATCATCGGGATCTCCGGTGAGCGCGTGGCCAGTCGCGAAGAATATGTCACGGACATCGCTGTGCTTCCGGAAGGCGCCACCCTGGTGCTGCAGGCCGGAAAACGGACCCTGTCGCTGAAGGCCGAAGACCTCGAACACTACAAAGGTGAACGTGGTCGTCGCGGTAATAAACTCCCGCGGGGCTTCCAGCGGGTGGATGCGCTGCTCGTCGAAAACCTCAATTAAGCGCCCTAGAGCGCTCGATCTACGATTTAACGCGTAGATCGACGCTTTGGCGCTGGAGTCGGAACGCATATTCACGGATGATATGGCCTTTCCAAACGCAGGCGTGGCCGAGCGTTCTTCATATTTATTGAGTATTTTCACTGTGGTGAGCCTTGTGGCGGCCACTTGGACGGGATGATGACTTCTCTGCGCCCCCTTATTTTCCTGCTCGCCGGCGTTTTGGGCCTGGCGGGTTGCAGCGTTCACCAGCCGGTGTCGCTGTATCAGCTGGACAGCGGAAGTCCGGCTCAGCCTGCGCAAAGCACAGGCATGGCGGTTTTGTTGGGACCGGTAGTCATCGCTGATTACCTGCAACGTGAAACCCTGCTGCAACGTCAACCGGACGGCAGCCTGCAAGCCTCGACCGACGGTCGCTGGGCGGGCAGCCTTTCGTCGGATATCGATCAATTGCTGATGCGTCAGGTTGCCGGTCATCTGGACAGCCAGCGCGTGGTATTGGCGCCGGCCACCCTGGGGTTTACCCCGGATGTGCAGGTGTTGCTGACCATCACGCGTCTGGACTCGGGTGAGAAACAACCGGCGATCCTCGATGCGCAATGGCGCCTGATCGACCGTCGCGGAAAGGTGCGCGATAACCGCATCGTCCATCTGCAGGAGCTGCACGCCGGCACCACGGCTTCGCAGGTTCAGGCCCAAGGCATTCTGCTGCAGCGTCTGGCCGAGCAGTTGTCGGTCGCGCTGAAACCGTTGGCCAATCAGCCACCAGTGGCCGAGGCGCCGCGTAAAGCGGCACCGAAGCCGGCAGCGCCGGCGGCGGAAGCCGAGAAGCAGCCGAAGATTCCGATGGCATCACCGATTCGTACGGACATGGAAGTGTTCCGCTTCTGAGTCTGGTTTGAGTCAAGACAGAGCCCGCCTTGTGCGGGCTTTGTTGTGTCTGGGGGCTGGAGATCTTTGCCGTCGGTGCGGGCCTCTTCGCGAGCAGGCTCGCTCCCACAGGGAATGTGGGCGCTGCTGATCAAGTGTGGGAGCGAGCCTGCTCGCGAAGAGGCTGGTACAGGCAACAAAAAAGCCCGCAGACAATCGCTTGTCTGCGGGCTGATGTTTAGCCGCGAAAAGATCGCAGCCTTCGGCAGCGCCTACAGCTTACGCCCGGCGCTCATGCATCCGCGCCAGCTGCCGTTCGAGCATCGATGGATACGGCTCCATCAACCGCTCCACGCAGCAAGCCCCCTCAGGGCTGGCAATCGGGCGGATCCGTGCACGCTGGCGAATCAGCGCATCATCACCGATCTTGCGCTCGACCAGCAGCAGGTTGCGGCTGTGCTGCGACAGGGCCAGAGCATCCTGGGCCGAATCGGTCAGCAGCAGGTCGATCTGGCTCAGGCCGAACAGCTCATCGCCTAGGGTCAGGCCCAACTGCAATTGCAGGGTGATGCCGCTGTCGGCGACTTCGATCTGCAACTGATGACCCAGTGCCCGCAGCAACTCGCCGCAGCAGATGGCGTTGGTCAGGTAGTCGTCACCGCTGTCTTCGGTGTGGAACAGCATCAGCGTGCTGCCATCGTTCAGCGTTTCGATTTCGCCCTGATACAGCGAAGCGGCCTGATCGAGGCAGTCGCGATAGCGTTCCTGCAATTCTTCCAGACGCGCACGGGGCAAACGCCGCAATTGCTCCTGTGAACCCAATTGCACCGCCAGCACGGCCGTGTGCTGCGGCACGCTTGGCGTGGCGCGGCGGACCGCAGGCTGCGCGGTTTCACTCAGCGATTCGTCGCGCAGGTCGGCGAACGCGTCATCGTCATCATCGTCTTCGACGGTGCTGACCACATGGCGCGGTGCAGGCTTTTGCGCGGCCATCGGACGGGTTTCGTCAATACTCGGATCACGCAGGTTGCGCACTTCGAATTCTGGCTCGTCGTCCTCGTCTGCGAATTCAGGTTCTGGCTCAGGCGCCGGCTCCGGCGCGTAGTTGGCGTGCAGTTGGCGGGCCAGATCGCCGATTTCATCCTGGCGTTCGATGCCCGGCGTGTGCTCGTCAATCCGGCGCAGCCAGACGCGCAATTGCAGCAGCGGTGTGGACAAATAGCGGCCCATGCGCAGGCTCAAGGCCAGCGACAGCGCCAACAGGATCGCACTGAGAATGCCCATGCTCTGCAGGCTGATGGTCATCGGCTGCTGGAACTGATCCATGTCCAGGCTGATGCGCAGTTGCCCGGCGGTCACGTCCTGAAAGGTGATCTTGCTCTCGTACATGCCTTCGGCTTCGCCCAACAGGCTGTGCTTGGGGCGCTGACCGGATTCGGCGAGGATGCGGTTGTCCACGCTATAGATAGCCGCGTGGGCCACCAGTTTGTTCTTGGTCAGGTTGTTGAGCAGCACGTTGAGGCTGAGGATGTCGTTGGACACCAGCAGCTCTGTGGCGGAGGTGGCGGTCTGCGTGGTCAGGCTTTCGCCCAGCGCATCGGCCTGCTCGTGCATGGCCTGCTTGAATTGCAGACCCATCACCCCGGCATAGATCACCAGGGCCAGAGCGACCAGGATCACGTTATGGCTGGCAATGCGCAATGCAATCGGTACACGGCGATGGCGCAGTGCACGGAAGATCAGCAGGAAGAAGTTATCGGTTTTAACTGGCGTTGGCCGGTTCACTGAGCTCGGCTCTTTTGTCCGTGAAGTTGACGCGCAGTATAGCGACAGGCCCTAGACCGGCAAAGCGCTCACGGTGCCCGATGGTCACTGAAAGTGGGTAGAATGCGGTTTTTTTCCAGTTGCGGGGGTGCGCGTTGCGCGAAATCGTCCTGATTAACATCACGGGAGTCGACCGTCCAGGTCTGACTGCGGCCATTACCGGCGTTCTGGCACAAGGTGGTGTGAACATTCTCGACATCGGTCAGGCGGTGATCCACGACACCCTGTCGTTCGGCATCCTGGTTGAAATTCCCGATTCCGAGCAAGGCAAGGCGGTGCTCAAGGACATCCTGTTCAAGGGCTACGAGCTCGACCAGCAGGTGCGCTTCACCCCGGTGTCCGAAGAGGACTACCAGCAGTGGGTGGGCAATCAGGGCAAAAAACGCCACATCGTCACCCTGTTGACCCGCAAAGTGACCGCCGGCCAATTGCAGGCAGTCAGCTCGATCACCGCCAAATACGGCCTTAACATCGACCATATCGACCGTTTGTCGGGTCGCATGCCGCTGGACACGCCAGCCGACAAGGGCAAGGGCTGCATCGAGTTCTCCGTGCGTGGCGAGGCGGCTGATCCGCAGGCGCTGCGTGCCGAATTCCTCAGCGTCGCCCAGGAGCTGAACGTCGATATCGCCTTCCAGGAAGATTCGCTGTTCCGTCGCAACCGGCGTCTGGCGGTGTTCGACATGGACTCGACGCTGATCGAAGCCGAAGTCATCGACGAACTGGCCAAGGCCGCCGGTGTGGGCGAGCAAGTCTCGGCCATCACCGAGCGCGCCATGGCCGGCGAGCTGGACTTTCGCGCCAGCTTCAAGGAACGTCTGGCACTGCTCAAGGGCCTCGACGTCAGCGTGCTGGACTCGATCGGCGCCTCGCTGCGGCTGACCGAAGGCGCGGAAACCCTGTTCGCCGAACTCAAGCGCCTGGGCTACAAAACGGCGATCCTGTCCGGCGGCTTCACTTATTTCGCCAAGCAGTTGCAGGCCAAACTCGGCATCGACTACGTGTTCGCCAACGAACTGGAAGTGGTCGACGGCAAGTGCACCGGCGTGGCAATCGAGCCGATTGTCGATGCCCAGCGCAAGGCCGACCTGCTGAAGGAGCTGGCGCACAAGGAAGGTTTGCGTCTGGAGCAGACCATCGCGGTCGGCGATGGCGCGAATGACTTGCCGATGCTGGCGATCGCCGGTCTGGGCGTGGCGTTCCGTGCCAAGCCGCTGGTCAAACAGTCGGCGAAGCAGGCGATCTCCACCCTGGGGCTGGATGGCGTGTTGTATCTGCTGGGCTTCCGCGATCGCGACGGGCAGCTCTAAGCCTGGTGCGGGCCTCTGTGGCGAGGGAGCTTGCTCCCGCTGGACTGCGCAGCAGGCCCCTTCTTTTGCTGGATATAGAGGGAGTCGCTTCGCAACTCAGCGGGAGCAAGCTCCCTCGCCACAGGTTTCTGGATTGCCCCTAAAGCGACTTCCATAACGAATCAAAATCCTCCTCGCTCCCGCCATTGCGTGCGGCCTCCAGCGAGCGATAGGCAAACTGATTGAAACTGTGCGTACTCGCCACTCGTCGATCCAGTCCGGCGCGGTGTTCTTCGCCGTGGGTGTTGATCAGCACTTTATTGCCCTCTTGAAACGGCAAGCGCGGGGCCAGCAGGGTCGCGGGCAAGTCGATCGCACTGATCTCGGGCAACAGCAGGCCGCGTAAGTAGTGGCTGTGATCGTCCCGCGAGCGCACCAGTTGCAAACCGCAGGGTTCGGCGTGGGGTGCCACCAGCTCAATGCCCATTTGCGGTCCGCCGCCGCGTACCTGACGTATCCAGCGGACCACCGCAATGCTCCAGCCCTGATTCGAACTGTCCTGAATTCCGACCATCTCCCCGGCCTGCAGCTCGGCGGGCACTTCGCTTGGCCAGCCCAGGCAATAACCGCCGGGGCTGTGGTTGATCACCGGCAGCGTATAGGTCGGGTAATGCGGGGTGTGGTCGGCAGCCTTTTCGTCTTCACCGAGTTGGTCGTACTGGATTTCTTCGTAGGGCAGAAACTCATCCGCGTGGCTTTGCGGGGCGGCGTCGAAGGCCTGGCTCCAGCTGTCCTTTTCGCCCTGGACCACGGCGCGGCTGAAGTTCGCCGCGCGGGCGCCGGGATGCTTGAGCAACTCACTGAAGGTGCGCTCGCCGCCCAGATAGAAGTGCAGGGCGCTCATGCCCACGCACACGGTCAGGTTGCCTTGGCCAACGGTGCGCTGAAAGCTGCGCTCGGCGGTCTGGCCCCAACTGGCGTGTACATGTTGCAGGGTGTCGAAGCTCAGCCCTGTCGGGACGGGCAGCGGCGTCGAGGTCTCCTGATGTTGTAAATGCGCTTCGATGACATTCACCAGCGGCTGCGGATCGAAGCCGAGCAGTGCGCCCTGTTGCTCCTTGCGAAACATGCTGCTGTAACGCGGGCCGGTGTCCAGCTCGGCGCTGATGGCGAGCAGTCCGTCGTCCGGACTGCCGGGATGCAGCTTGAGCAGGGCGCTCCATGGCTCCAGCACTTCGGCCAGCCGGGCGATCTGGTTTTGCCGCAGTTGATTGCAGCGGGCGCTGCCCAGCAGCAGGGCGGCAATGTAGGTCTGCTCCAGGCTCAGTTCGGTGGTCAGGCTCGCCAGGTCGTCGTGCACTCGCCGCTGTTGCAACTGTAATCCGCTGGCGCAGTGATACAACTGATGCAGCTCGAACCACAGCTGTTCCGGCGCCGGGCTATACAGCTGCGCGGCCCGCAGCAGTTGTGCCTTGAGCGCATGCGCGGCCCGCTGCAAAGCCTGGCCGACCAGCGCAGCGCGATCCTTGTGGTACTTGGGGGCAATGCGCAGCACGATCTGTTTGTAACCGATAGCCAACTGATTTTGCAGCGCCTGACACAGGTTGCTGATCTTGCGCGAGCGATCGTCGAGCATGATCGCCTGATGCAGGAAGTGCCGCTCCAGATGCTGGCAGACGAAATACACTTCGGGGCGCAGCAACTCCAGCAGTTGCAGGCGATTGTCGCTGGGGGTGAGCAATTGGTTGAGTTCGCCCAGGCCTTGATACAACTGGCGGGCGGTTTCGCCGATGTTGGCCTTGGGCAGGCCGGCGATCCAGCGCTTGAGGTCGCGCGGGGTTGCTTCGCAGAACGACAGGCGTGACTGCGTTGGAGTCGGAGCGCTTAGCAGCGGAGAGGAGATGGTCTGGCTCATGCCAAAAACCATAGCAGCAATTACAGCAATCGGTGGGAGCGGCCGAGGCTGCTCCCACCGAGGATGAATCAGGCTGTTGGCAGTGCCAGCGCCTGGCCCATCTGCACGGGCGAACCGGCAGCCAGCTCTTCAACCCATTTCACCTGATCCGGCCCGAACAGCACGATCGCGGTCGATCCCAGCTTGAAGCGGCCCAGTTCGGCGCCTTTTTCCAGATGGATCGGCGCACGAGCGGCTTCGTCGTAGCGGAAGGTTTTCAGTTCGCGCTTCGGCGGGGTGACCAGACCGGCCCACACGGTTTCGATCGACGCGACGATCATCGCGCCGACCAGCACGACGGCCATCGGGCCACGCTCGGTGTCGAAGATGCATGCCACGCGTTCGTTGCGGGCGAACAGTTCCGGGACGTTTTCCGCGGTGGTCTGGTTGACCGAGAAGATCCGGCCCGGGATGTAGACCATCTCGCGCAGGGTACCGGCCAGCGGCATGTGCACGCGGTGGTAATCCTTCGGCGACAGGTAAATGGTGGCGAAGTCGCCGCCCATGAACGGTGCGGCATTCGCTGCGTCACCGCCGAGCAACTCCAGCACGCTGAAGCTGTGGCCCTTGGCCTGGAACACCCGCCCGTGTTCGATCGGGCCGAGCTGGCTGACCGCACCGTCGGCCGGGCTGAGGATCGCACCCGGGGTTTCGTCCAGCGGACGCGCGCCGTCTTTCAGGGCGCGGGTGAAGAAGGCGTTGAAGTGCTCGTAGGCGGTCAGGTCTTCGACCAGCGCTTGCGACATGTCCACCTGATAACGCTTGGCGAACCACTGGGTGAAGGCATTCTTGAACCAGCGCACGCGGCACTCGGCAACGCAGCCGGCCAGGCGCGACAGCAGGTGATGCGGCAGCAGGTACTGGCTGAGGATAAACAGACGCTCTTTCATTAGTTGTCCTTAGAACCTTGAATCTCGACAGGCGTATCAGGGTGGTTGCCCCATTCGCCCCATGAACCGGCGTAGCCCTTGACCCGCGGATAACCGAGGGACTTGGCCACCAGATAAGTGAAGCCCGACCGGTGATGGGTCTGGCAGTGGGTAATGATTTCTTTGTCTTTGGTGATGCCGAGGTCTTCGAGGATCTGCGGCATGTCGGTGCGAATCCGCAACTGGCGCGCCTTGTCCATGCCGGCAGTCCACTCGAAGTTCACCGCGCCCGGAATGTGTCCGGCCTTGGCGGCCAGCACTTTCTCGCCGGAGTATTCCAGTGGCCCACGGGCATCCCAGATCGCCAGATCGGCGGCGCCGAGACGGCTTTGCAGGTATTCCCGGGTTGCCGTTGGCTCTTCGTGCAGGGTCAGCGCCACCGGGCCGCCCACCGCAGGCGGAACCTGGATCGACATCGGCATGCCCGCCGCCAGCCACGCCGGCAGACCGCCATCGACGTAGTGATACTTGTCGTGACCGATCACATCGAGCAGCCAGATGAACCGCCCGGCCCAGCCGCCGCCCTCGTCGTCATAGACCACGTAGACCGCGTCCTGGCGATGGCCCAGCTCACCGAACAGGGCTTCGAGGTCGGCCTTGGCCGGCAGCAGTCCCGGCCCCGGCGGCTGGCCGAGCTGGGTGCGTTTCGGATCGACAAAGCGTGCGCCGGGAAGGTGACCTTCGGCATAACGGGCAGGGCTGGTCAGATCCACCAGAATCAGTTCAGGGGAATCGAGACGCGGGAGCAGGTCGCTCGGCTCGATGACGAGCGGCAAGCCAGAGAAGTCAGACATGTGAGGTCTCCAGAGCACAAAGGGGGGGATTGTAGCGCAGCCTCATCGACCACGGCTGCTAAAGCTGTGCAGGGCTTTTTCGATGCACTGTGCGGTTTTGCCGAACGCCTGCACGGTGATGTCGGCAAACGGCCCGCCGCCCTGATCGGCCACGACGATCATGATCACCCGGCCGTTATTGACCAGTGAGCGCAGAAACAGATGTTCGCCGCGAAACAGCGAACGCAGGCCCGGCGGCAACAACGCGGAAAATTGTGCGTTGTTCTCGGGGTTGATCCGCACCTGTGCCTGCTGCGCCAGCAGGCGTTGCAACACCTTGCTCTGGCTGACGACGAAATTCAGCGCGGCGGCGTCTTTCGGCAAACCGAAAGTCTGGTGCACGCGCAGATTGGACTGCGTGCGATCGGCCATCAGGATCATCACCCGGCGCATGCCGCTGGCGACCAGGGCATCGCGCGCGGCCACCGTCAGGCTCATGGCATTGGTGAAGCGGCTCGGCTCGGCCAGCAGTTCGGCGCATTGCCGGCGCCATTGGGTCAGATCCTCGGCACTCGGCGCGGCTGCTGGCAGCATCCCGGCCGGCAACCGATGGGTGCCCCACGGCCATAATAAAGAAACGGCCGGGTGCCACAGATCAGGCATGGCATGCTGGCGCGCACTGTTGGCGGCCTGTTGGTGCAACTGTTGCTGCACTTCATCCAGCGAAATCTGCAGATAAAGGCTGGTCAGGTACTGCCAGCGCTCGCTGTGCGGACTGTCCCAGGCCTGTTGCGCCGATAGCGCCAGACCGTTGGCCAGCAGCACAGTGTTGGCCGGCTGGTTGAGCCAGCGACGCAGGGTCGGATCGTCATCGAGGCGATTCTGCTGGCGCAGCGGATGTTCGCTGTCGCGGGCGATGCGCAGCACTTTGACCAGTTCGCGCTGTTCGCTGAGCAGCAATTTATAACCTTGCTGCACCCAGATCGGCAGGTGCCAGACTTGCACCAGCGCTTCGGCGATCTTCAGCAGGCGCACGCCAAACAGTTGCTTCTCGACCACCAAGGCCGATTCGCCCTTGTGGATCACCCGCAATTCCCATTCTTCGAGCAACTCGGGAAACGTCAGCGCCAGCGGCCATAACGGCGAGAGAAACAGCAGGCTGCCCCAATGGATGTCCTGCCACAGTCGCGCCAGGCGACTGGCGAAAAAACCATTGGCCTGTTGCGTGGCGTGCTGGCTGATCATTTGCAGTTGGCGCAGGGCCTTGGGGATCTGCATCTGCGGTTGGGCCGGCAGGCGCGCCAGCAGTTCTTCGGTGCGCGCCAGGCCCAGACGGTTGATCGCCACCTCAAGATTTTCCGCCGGTGCAGCCATGGTGCCGAGGGTGTGACGATTGGCCTCACGGATGATGCTCAAGGCCAGTGCCGGACTGTCCTGCATCAGGTCGGCGATGTCGCGCAGGGAACTGCGGTTGTCACGGATCGCGCGGCACACCTTGTCGTGAGCCTCTTGCGGCACGGGCAGGCGCACGCCATCGAGCAGTTTTACCCAGCCTTCCAGTGTGGTCGGTTTTGCGTGTGGGACGTTCGTTTCATTAGCCATGTCTGGACGAGATCTTCACTGACTGTAGACGCGCCCGGCATGGGCTAAATTGGCTTTTCGCCTGAACTGGCTATAGTCTGGCGCAGTTTTGCCGATAAGTAGAAGAAGAGATTTTTTAACTTCCGAATATGACCTTGAACCCGACTTAAGTAAGTACTCTCTACCTATGGCTAAAATTATCGGCATCATCGTCGTATTCGCGAGCGTGCTCGGCGGATACGTGCTCTCCCACGGCAAAATTGCCGCCCTGATCCAGCCCTTCGAGGTGATGATCATCGGTGGTGCGGCCCTCGGTGCATTCCTGCAGGCCAACCCCGGTTACATGACGATGCACGTGCTCAAGAAATCCCTGAGCATGTTCAGTTCGCGTTTCAGCCACACCTTCTATCTGGAAGTGCTGGGCCTGATCTACGAGATCCTCAACAAGAGCCGCCGCGAAGGCATGATGGCCATTGAAGGCGACATCGAAGACGCCGCCGCGAGCCCGATCTTCGCCAAGTACCCGGCCGTGCTCAAGGACGAACGCATGACCGCGTTCATCTGCGATTACCTGCGCATCATGTCCTCCGGCAACATGGCGCCGCACGAGCTGGAAGGCCTGTTCGACATGGAGCTGTACAGCCTCAAGGAAGACCTCGAGCACCCGTCCCACGCCGTGAACGGCATCGCCGACGCCATGCCCGGTTTCGGTATCGTCGCGGCGGTACTGGGTATCGTGGTGACCATGGCCTCGCTGGGTGAAGGCGACCAGAAATCCATCGGTCTGCACGTAGGTGCGGCACTGGTCGGTACCTTCTTCGGTATTCTCGCCGCCTACGGTTTCTTCGGTCCGCTGGCCCACTCCCTGGCCCACGATGCCAAGGAAGAGCTGAACGTCTACGAGGCCATCAAGGCTTCCCTGGTGGCTTCGGCTTCCGGCATGCCGCCATCGCTGGCCGTGGAGTTCGGGCGCAAGGTTCTGTATCCGGCGCACCGTCCAAGCTTTGCCGAGCTGGAACAAGCCGTTCGCGGTCGCTAAGCCATGGAAAATAATCAGCCGATAATCATCAAGCGCGTCAAGCGCATAGCCGGTGGGCATCACGGCGGGGCATGGAAAATCGCCTTCGCCGACTTCGCCACGGCGATGATGGCGTTCTTTCTGGTGTTATGGCTGCTGTCCACGGCCACGCCGGAGCAGAAGATCGCCATCGCCGGTTACTTCAAGGACCCGGTCGGCTTCTCGGAAAGCGGCACGCCGTACATCATTGACCTGGGCGGTACGCCGACCCTGGCGCCGGAAAACACCCTCAACCCTGAGGTGAAGTCGCAGCCGCAACCGGACAAGGTCACGGTCGACACCGAGCAGGTCGAAGGCATGGCCGAGCAGGTTGAGAAAGAGCGCCTGGAACTGCTCCTGCAAGAACTGCAGAACAAGGTCGACGAGAACCCGCAGTTGCAGAAGTTCAAGGATCAGATCCTGTTCGAGATCACCCCGAACGGCTTGCGCATCCAGATCATGGACGCCGAAAACCGGCCGATGTTCGACTCGGGCTCGGCACGTCTGAAGCCGTACTTCGAAGACATCCTGCTGGCCATGGCCGACACCATCAAAGCGGTGCCGAACAAGATCAGCATCAGCGGCCACACCGATGCCAAGCCCTACACCGGCACCGGCGATTTCGGTAACTGGGAGCTCTCGGCCAACCGCGCCAACGCCGCCCGGCGTGCACTGGTGGCAGGCAGCTATCCGGACTCGCAGGTGGCGCGGGTGGTGGGTTATGCGTCGTCGGCGCTGTTCGACAAGGAAAACCCGTTCAACCCGGTCAACCGCCGCATCGACATCGTGGTGCTGACCAAGAAGGCACAAGCGGCCATCGAAGGCTCGCAAGGTGCCGACGCGGCCAAGCCTGCCGCCGAAGGTCAGAACGGCGCCGCTCCGGCGACGCCGGTCGACCCGAACGCGCTGCCGGCGGATCAGCAACCGGTACCGGCGCACGAGTTGCGCGAACGCTTGAACCTGTTCGACGACGCCGCACCAAAACCGGCCGAGCCGGGGAGTGCAGCGCCAGCGGCTCCGCCAGCCACTGCACCGGCCCCCGCACCGAAGCAGTGACCGACAAAAAAGCCGACAGTGATGTCGGCTTTTTTGTGGCTGTCGATTGGCGTTAAAACCCCCGACGAATCCGACTTTTCAGCTGTTCATGGAACAGCTCGGCATTGCGCTTGTAGGTGCCGCTGAAGGATTCGTTGCTGGAGTCCAGCGTCAGCGAGCGCCGTCTCGATTGTTCTTCACGGTAGGCATCGATGAAGAAATTCAGATCGTTGTCCGTGCTCAACTTCGGCCACTTGTCCAGGTACAGCGGCAATTGCGCCGGCCCGGTCCTGAACGAGCAGATGCGCCGGTTGCTGATGGTCGCCTCGCCGATTTCGAACGGCACCCACCACGACAACGCCGTCTTCTCCGACACCACTGCCAGCAAGTGCGTGCATTCAGTGATGTTGCGCGTGATCACCCCGGTGATGTCGTCGGTGGTCTGTGATTCCGGGTCCAGCACGTCGAGGTAGGTTTTGATATTGGCCTGTATCAGGCGGCTGTTGATGGCCATGGCCTGCGGGCGATCCATGTGGCGGTAGCTGATGAAAACCGGCATCAGAAATGTCCTTTGAGGGCGAGTTCGCGGTAATAGGCGCCGAGTGCAGTGAGGCGGCAGCCGGTGGAGTGAATGGCGGCGTAGTACATGTGTTCGGCGTCGACCGGTTCGATCAGGCTGTGGCGATTGCACTTTTGCAGTTGGGCAAAGACCTCGCCGTGTTCCGGGTCGAACGCCGCTTCGGTGGGTTCGTAGCTGGGATCAAGGGCGAACGTCGATTCGGCTTCGGCAAACCATTCCGGCAGTTTGCGCAGGATCTCCTTGGGGATCAGCGGCGAGACCTCGCGCAGGGAAATGAACTGCGAGACGTTGGTCTTGAACACCGGACGCTGTTCCCAGGCATCGAGCGCGTTGTCGACGAAGGAATACAGGCTGCCGGGGGTGATCTTGCCGAGGATATTCGCCGCGCCGCCGTGCAGGGCCTGCAGCAACAAACCGGTGAACACGCCGTGTTGCGCACCTTCCATGGCCGGCTCTTCCTTTTTGCAGGCGGTGAGGATGGTCATGCCTTCACCGACCACGCTGCTTTCACTGCGCAAGGCGCGGACTTCACCGGCCGAGCCGCTTTGGCAGCAATCGAGGATGATCACTTTGTTTTTGATGCGGGTGGCCTTGGTGGCCCAGTTGAGAACATCGCTGATGCGGATGCCGTCCTTGGCGTTGCGATAGTCCTGCGGGATCAGCATGCCTTCATCGGTATCGACGTCGAAGCTGCCGTGGCCGGCGAAATACAGCAGAGCGACGTTGCAGTCGCCGGAAAACAGTTCGCGAATCTGGTCTTCCAGTTTTTCCCGACTCAGGTAGTCCTCTGCCGACGTCAGCACCACGTTCTTGAAATTCGGATCGCCATTGGCATCGGTTTTCAGCACCGAAGCCATGGCCATCGCGTCATTGCTGCAACCGCTCAGGCGCGAAACATGGGTGTAGTCGTTGATGCCGATAAATAGTCCCTTGCGCATGGTTACACCGCCGTGTGCTGACGGATGGCGCTGATGATGCTCTTGGTGCTCCAGGCGCATTCGGCGTGCGCCGCGTTGCGCACCACGCTGGAAATGCGCTCGGCACCGAACGGCTTGATCGCAATGATCACTTTGCCCAGGCGCTTGGCGATCTCGATTTCCTTGTTGATCCAGGTGCTGTAGGTCGAATACATCCCGGCCATGATCAGCACTGCCGAGCAGGGACGGATCTTGTTTTCGATGGCTTGGGCAAGCTGCGCATCGGTCTGCGCCCCGACGATGGGGTTGTGCGGTGGCACCGAAAAATTCTTGAAGCTGAAGTCCGGTTGCGCACTGAGCAGGCGCACGAGGTTGTCGTGAGCGTGGGCGTAGTTCCACGAATGGCTGATGAACAGGTGGTAGGTCTGCATGGGGTTCCTCGAAGGTCGCGAAGATGCGAAGGAGGAACTCAATGTAGGCATCTGGAAAATGCCTACAAGGCTTGGACGGTGAAACAGAATTGTCCTGCAAGCAGGCGTGCGCGGGCCTTTCAGAAAGGTCTGACGTTTAGCGAGGTCGGGGATTTGTCAGGCGTGGTCCGACATCCGGCAGCCCTCGGTCGAGGTGCTGCCGGTGTGGATGTTTAGTAGCCGTTTTCCGGCAGACTGGCGATGATCGAGCGATAGCTGTTCATGCGTTGCTGCTGCACGCGGCCATCTTCCAGGGCCTTGAGCAGTGCGCAACCGGGTTCGCGATCATGCTTGCAGTCGCGGAAGCGGCAGGTGCCGAGCAGGTCGTTGAACTCGATGAAACCGGCTTCGACGTCGGCGCGGCTGACGTGGCCCAGACCGAATTCACGGATACCCGGGGAGTCGATCAGTTCACCGCCACCTGGGAAGTGGAACAGGCGCGCGGTGGTCGTGGTGTGAGTGCCCTGGCCGGACAGCTCGGACAACGGCCCGACGCGGGTGTCGACTTCAGGCAGCAGGCTGTTGACCAGCGACGACTTGCCGACACCGGACTGGCCGACGAACACGCTGATGCGCCCGTCGAGCTGCTGCTGCAACTGCTCCATGCCGTTGCCGTGGTGCGCCGACACTTCCAGCACCGGATAACCCAGCGTGCGATACACCGCCAGCAGCGCATTGAGCGCCGGGGCGTTCTGCTCGTCGATCAGGTCGAATTTGTTCAGCAGCAGCAACGGGCGGATGCCGGCGTGTTCGGCGGCCACCAGGTAGCGGTCGATCAGGTTGGCATGCGGCTCGGGCAGCGGCGCGAAGACGATGACGATCATGTCGACGTTGGCGGCTACCGGCTTGAGCTGGCCACGGCTGTCCGGGCGGCAGAGTTCGGTGGTGCGCGGCAGTTGCGCGACGATCACCCCGATGCCCTGGTTGCCGGCGCGCCAGACGACCCGATCGCCGGTTACCAGCGCTGGCAGGTTGGCGCGCAGGTGGCAGCGCGATACCTGGCCGGCCAGTTCGCCGTCCACGGCCTCGACCTCGACCTGCACACCGAAGTGGGCGATCACCAGGCCGTGTTGCTCTGGGCCCAGATCGCCGCCCTCGAGGGCTTCGACCGCCGAGGACTCGCGTTTGGCGGCGCGCGCGGCGCGCTCGCCCTGAATCTTTTCGATGCGCCAGTTTTGACGACGATTGAGTTGGCGTTTGGCCATGGGTGTTCCGTCTGAAGAATGCAGCGATTAGGTAAAACGGCCGCGAGTTTAGCACGCCCGGGCATCGGCCTAGGCTAAACTGCGCAGCATTGCCTAGGAGCCCGAATATGCAAAACCCGCAGAACCTGATCTGGATCGACCTGGAAATGACCGGTCTGGATCCGGAAAACGACGTCATCATCGAAATGGCCACCATCGTCACCGACAGTGACCTGAACACCCTGGCCGAAGGTCCGGTGATCGCCATCCACCACAGCGACGAAGTGCTCGCTCGCATGGACGAGTGGAACACCCGCACCCACGGCAACTCCGGCCTGACCCAGCGCGTGCGTGACAGCCGTATCAGCATGGCCGAAGCCGAAGCCGAAACCATCGCGTTCCTGGAACAGTGGGTGCCGAAGGGCAAATCGCCGATCTGCGGCAACAGCATCTGCCAGGACCGGCGCTTCCTTTATACCCACATGAAGGCGCTGGAAAGCTACTTCCACTACCGCAACCTCGACGTGTCGACGCTCAAAGAGCTGGCCGCGCGTTGGGCGCCGGACGTGCGTGACAGCTTCAAGAAGGGCAGCACTCACCTGGCGCTGGACGACATCCGCGAATCGATCGCCGAGTTGCAGCACTACCGCAAGCACTTCATCAAGTTCTGAGTGTCGGTGGAGGGCTTTTGTGGCGAGGGAGCTTGTCGAAAGGTCGCACCGTCCTGCTCGGCTGCGTAGCAGTCGCAAAGCCTGTAGCCACCTTTTGCCTGAAAGAGTGCAAGGGAGTGCTTCGCCCTCCAGCGGGAGCAAGCTCCCTCGCCACAGGTATCCGCCAAGGAATCTGTGATGGCGCCGCCCCCTTCTGGTGCGGCGCTGAAATGGCTAGACTGCGCGCCTTCCTGCCAGGACCGCCGCCATGTTGCTGATGCTCTATCTGATCGCCATTACCGCTGAAGCCATGACCGGCGCGCTGTCTGCCGGACGGCGCGGCATGGACTGGTTCGGCGTGGTGCTGATTGCCTGTGTCACGGCGTTGGGCGGCGGTTCGGTACGCGACGTGCTGCTCGGCCATTACCCGCTGACCTGGGTCAAACACCCGGAATACCTGGTGCTGACCTCGGCCGCCGCGATGCTCACCGTGTTCACCGCGCGCTGGATGCGCCACCTGCGTTCGCTGTTTCTGGTGCTCGACGCGGTTGGCCTGGTGGCGTTCACCCTGATCGGCTGCATGACCGCTCTGGAAATGGGCCACGGCATGCTGGTGGCCTCGGTCAGCGGCGTGATCACCGGCGTATTCGGCGGCATCCTGCGCGACATCTTCTGCAACGACATCCCGCTGATCTTCCGCCGTGAACTGTACGCCAGCGTCTCGTTCGCGGCGGCGTGGTGCTACATGCTCTGCCTGTACCTGAATGTGCCGAGCGAGCAGGCGATCCTGATTACCTTGTTCGGTGGCTTCCTGCTACGCCTGCTGGCGATCCGTTTCCACTGGGAAATGCCCAAGTTCGTCTATAACGATCAGCCCTGACGCAATTCCCTGTAGGAGCTGCCGCAGGCTGCGATCTTTTGACTTTGATTTTTAAAAGACAAGAGCAAAAGATCGCAGCCTGCGGCAGCTCCTACATTGTGTGATTAGGCGAGGCCGTGTTGTTTCAGCGCCCACTCGACATGTTCCCGCACCAGCTCTGACGGGTAGTCGCGGCGCGCCTTCAAGGCTTCCAGCACCGGAATGCTCGACGGCGCATTGCCCAGGCCCACGGCCAGATTGCGCAACCAGCGCTCGTAACCGGCGCGGCGCAGCGGCGAGCCTTCGGTGCTGCTGAGAAACTTGTCCTCGTCCCACAGGAACAGCTCGGCCAGTTCGGCGTTGTCCAGATTGTGCCGCGGCTTGAAGTCGCTTTCCCCGGACGGCCGGGCGAAGCGGTTCCACGGGCAGACGATCTGGCAGTCATCGCAGCCGAACACCCGGTTGCCGATCAACGGGCGCAGGTCTTCGGGAATCGCGTTTTTCAGTTCGATGGTCAGATAAGAGATGCAGCGCCGCGCGTCCAGCACATACGGACCGACGAAGGCGTTGGTCGGGCAAATGTCCAGGCACGCGGTGCAGCGTCCGCAGTGTTCGGTGCTGTGCGGTTCGTCCACCGGTAGCGGCAGATCGACAAACAGTTCGCTCAAGAAAAAATAGCTGCCGGCCTTGCGGTTGAGCACCAGCGTATTTTTGCCGATCCAGCCCAGTCCGGCCTGCTCGGCGATGGCTTTTTCCAGCACCGGGGCGCTGTCGACGAATGCGCGGAAACCGAACGGGCCGATCTCGGCCTGAATCTTGTCGGCCAATTGCTGCACACGTTTACGGATCAATTTGTGGTAATCGCGGCCCAAGGCATAGCGCGAGACGTAAGCTTTCTCCGGTTGCGCGAGCATCTGCGCCATTTGCGTGTCGCCGGGCAGGTAGTCCATGCGCAGCGAAACCACGCGCAGCGTGCCGGGCACCAGCTCCTCGGGATGCGAGCGTTTGCTGCCATGGGCGCCCATGTAGTCCATTTCGCCGTGGTAGCCGGCGGCGAGCCAGCGCTCCAGGTGCTGCTCATGCTCGGCCAGGTCCAGACCGCTGATGCCGACTTGCTGGAAGCCCAGCTCGCGGCCCCAATCCTTGATCGATTGGGCGAGGGCGGGCAGATCTGTGGTGATGGCGGACATGAGGCGAGAGAAACCGGAGCTGAGGTGCGTATAATTCTGCCAGACATCGGAGCCCGAAGACGCATGCCGCACACGAAAGATGAATTACCCGACGCGCTGTACGCCGCCGCCCAGGTGCGCGAGCTCGACGCGCGGCTGATCGCTGCCGGTACGCCGGGCTTCGAATTGATGCAGCGCGCCGCGTATGCGTGCTGGCGCGCGCTGGTACGGCGCTGGCCCTCAGCCAGTGAACTGACCGTGCTGGCCGGGCGTGGCAACAATGCCGGCGACGGCTATTTGCTGGCGCTGCTGGCGCAGCGTGCCGGGTGGACGGTGCGCGTGCTGGCGGTCGCTGAGCCGCAGCGCTTGCAGGGCGACGCGGCGCTGGCCCATGCCGAGGCGGTGGCCGAAGGTGTCGCGGTGCTGGGCTGGAGCGCCCAGACCGAGTTGCGCGGGATTGTCCTCGATGCCCTGCTTGGCACGGGCTTGAGTGGCGAGGTACGCGAGCCCTATGCCGCAGCCATTGCCGCGATCAACAGCAGCGGCCTGCCGGTGGTGGCGGTCGATATCCCTTCCGGATTGTCGGCCGATACCGGGCGAGTGCTGGGTGTCGCGGTGCGTGCAGACCTCACGGTCACTTTCATTGGCCTGAAGCTGGGGCTGTTCACCGGCGATGCGGCAGATTGTGTCGGCGAACGGGTGTTCAACGATCTGCAGGCCAGCGCTGAAACGTATGCTGACATTCAGGTTGCGGCTCGCCGGCTCAATGCGGCTAATCTGCCGCGTCTGCCCGCGCGCGCACCGACCTCGCACAAGGGCCGCTTCGGTCATGTGCTGCTGATCGGTGGCGACCACGGGTTTGGCGGGGCGATCCTGCTCAGTACCGAAACCGCCCTGCGCAGCGGCGCGGGCATGGTCTCGTTGGCGACGCGCCCGGAACATGTCCCGGCGGCGCTGACTCGGGTGCCGGAAGCCATGGCGCTGGGCGCTTCATCGGCCAATCAGTTGATGGGCTTGCTCGAGAAAGTCTCGGTGCTGGTTGTCGGGCCGGGGCTGGGGCAGGCGAGTTGGGGGCGGGCGTTATTGTCGGCTGCGGCGAACGCGGCACTGCCACAGGTGTGGGACGCCGATGCATTGAATCTGCTGGCGGGCGGTGTTGTCAGTCTGCCCAAGGATTGTGTGATCACCCCGCACCCCGGTGAGGCGGCACGTCTGTTGGGGATCAGTACCGCCGAAGTGCAGGCCGATCGTCCGGCAGCAGCGCAGGCGCTGAGCAAGAAATATTCGGCCGTCGTCGTGCTCAAAGGCGCCGGCAGCCTGATCGCCGATCCCGATGGACGTCTGGCGTTGTGTCATCAGGGCCATCCGGCCATGGCCACTGCCGGCCTTGGTGATGTACTCGCCGGTCTGACCGGCGCGCTGCTGGCGCAAGGCATGAACGGCTTCGAAGCGGCGTGCTTGGCGGTCTGGCTGCATGCCAATGCCGGTGCGCAACAAGGTAAATTCGGCCGTGGGCTGGCGGCCAGTGATTTGATTCCAGTCATTCGTCAGTTGTTGGAGGAGCATGCACCGTGTCTGAAGTAACCCTGTACCTGGCCGATGAACAGGCCATGAGCGACTTTGGCGCACGGATCGCCCGCGTGACCCAGGGCCATGGCCTGATTTTTCTCGAAGGCAACCTGGGCATGGGCAAAACCACGCTGTCGCGGGGCATCATTCGCGGGCTGGGGCATGTCGGTGCGGTGAAAAGTCCGACCTTTACCCTGGTCGAGCCCTACGAGATCGGCGATGTGCGCGCCTTCCACTTCGACCTGTATCGCCTGGTCGATCCGGAGGAGCTGGAGTTTCTGGGCATCCGCGACTATTTCGAAGACGATGCCCTGTGCCTGATCGAGTGGCCCGATAAAGGTGCAGGCTTTTTGCCAAAGCCCGACCTGACCATTACCATTAGCCCGCAAGACAGCGGGCGTTCGCTGAAAATTTTATCCCAGGGCTCGCGTGGCGAGACCTGGTGTGCCGCTTTGGCATTGGAATCCAATTAAATGATGGGGTTAGGTATGCGCTTTCGCGCGTTGGTGGCTGCCGCAGGATTGATGTTGATGGCAGTGGCCGTAAACGCTGTGGCCGACACGAAGGTCAACAGCGTGCGCCTGTGGCGGGCGCCGGACAACACGCGACTGGTCTTCGACCTGAGCGGCCCGGTGCAGCACAGCGTCTTCACCCTGACCGCACCGGATCGGCTGGTGATCGACATCAATGGCGCCACCTTGGGTGCACCCTTGAAAGTGTCGACCGCCAACACGCCGATCACCGCGATGCGCTCGGCCCAGCGCACACCGACCGACCTGCGGGTGGTCATCGACCTGAAAAAAGCCGTCACCCCGAAAAGCTTCTCGCTGGCGCCCAACGCGCAATACGGCAACCGTCTGGTGGTCGACCTGTTCGACAATGCAGCCGATGCCGCGCCACCGCCTGCGCCAACGCCGCAAGTGGCGACAGTGCCAGCGGTGCCGGTCACCCCGGCAGAGCCGGCGATCAAGTTGCCGCCAGCCCCGGCCGGCAAACGCGACATTATTGTGGTGATCGACGCCGGCCACGGTGGCGAAGACCCGGGCGCGTCCGGCTCGCGAGGCCAGCGTGAGAAAGACGTGGTGCTGCAGATCGCCCGCGAACTGCAGCGTCAGGTCAACGGCATGAAAGGCTTCCGCGCCGAGCTGACCCGGACCGGCGACTACTTCATTCCGCTGCGTGGCCGGACCGAAATCGCCCGCAAGAAGGGTGCCGACCTGTTCGTCTCGATCCATGCTGACGCCGCGCCGTCGGCGGCTGCCTTCGGTGCCTCGGTATTTGCCTTGTCCGATCGCGGTGCCACGTCGGAGACCGCCCGTTGGCTGGCCGACAGCGAAAACCGTTCCGACCTGATCGGCGGTGCCGGCAACGTCAGCCTCGACGACAAGGACCGCATGCTCGCCGGGGTGCTGCTCGACCTGTCGATGACCGCGTCGCTGACCTCCAGCCTCAATGTCGGCCAGAAAGTCCTGACCAACATCGGCCGGGTGACGCCGCTGCACAAACAACGCGTGGAACAGGCCGGGTTTATGGTGCTGAAGTCGCCGGACATTCCGTCGATCCTGGTGGAAACCGGGTTTATCTCCAACGCCAATGAAGCGAACAAACTCTCGGCATCGAGCCACCAGCAGGCGCTTGCCCGTTCGATCAGCAGCGGTGTGCGCCAGTTCTTCCAGCAGAATCCGCCACCGGGCACCTACATTGCCTGGCTGCGTGACTCCGGCAAGATCGCCCAAGGCCCGCGCGATCACCGCGTGAGCCCGGGCGAGACGCTGGCGATGATCGCGGTGCGTTATCAGGTGTCGCCCGCGACCCTGCGCAGCGCCAACAACCTCAGCAGCGATGAGCTGAAAGTCGGTCAGCACCTGACCATCCCCGGCACCGAACTGGCGTCCAAAGAATGAATCAGCTGTTGAACGCCGCACGCATCGAACTGCTCAGCCCACGGCTGGCGAACCAGATCGCCGCCGGTGAGGTGGTTGAGCGCCCGGCTTCGGTGATCAAGGAGCTGTTGGAAAACAGCCTCGACTCCGGTGCCAAACGCATCGACGTCGATGTCGAGCAGGGCGGCGTCAAGCTGCTGCGGGTGCGCGACGACGGCAGCGGCATTTCCGCCGATGACCTGCCGCTGGCGCTGGCCCGTCACGCCACCAGCAAGATCCGCAACCTCGAAGACCTCGAGCAGGTGATGAGCCTCGGTTTTCGCGGTGAAGCACTGGCATCGATCAGCTCCGTGGCGCGCCTGACCCTGACCTCGCGCACCCGCGACGCCGATCAGGCCTGGCAGGTGGAGACCGAAGGTCGCGACATGGCGCCCCGCGTGCAACCGGCGGCGCATCCGGTCGGTACGTCGGTGGAAGTGCGTGACCTGTTCTTCAACACCCCGGCGCGGCGCAAGTTTCTCAAGACCGAAAAAACCGAATTCGATCACCTGCAAGAAGTGATCAAGCGTCTGGCGCTGGCGCGTTTCGACGTAGCTTTCCACCTGCGCCACAACGGCAAGACCATCCTCAGCCTGCACGAGGCCCATGATGATGCGGCCCGCGCCCGGCGTGTGGCAGCCATCTGCGGCTCGGGCTTCCTCGAGCAGGCGCTGCCGATCGAGATCGAACGCAATGGCCTGCACTTGTGGGGCTGGGTCGGCTTGCCAACGTTCAACCGCAGCCAGGCGGATCTGCAATATTTCTTTGTGAACGGCCGCGCGGTGCGCGACAAACTGGTGGCCCACGCGGTGCGCCAGGCTTATCGCGACGTGCTGTTCAACGGTCGTCATCCGACCTTCGCGCTGTTTTTCGAGGTCGATCCGGCAGCGGTCGACGTCAACGTGCACCCGACCAAACACGAAGTGCGTTTCCGCGACGGGCGCATGGTGCATGACTTCCTTTACGGCACCCTGCACCGCGCGCTGGGCGATGTGCGTCCGGAAGATCAACTGGCCGGCTCTGTCACCACTGCCGTCGTCCGTCCAACCGGCATCGAGGCCGGCGAGTTCGGCCCGCAGGGCGAAATGCGTCTGGCGGCCAACGCGCTGCTGGAGCAGCCGCAGGCGCAACCGGCGTTCAACACCTCGTCCGGAGCCAGTGCTGGCGGCGCTTATCAGTATCAGTACACGCCACGGCCACAATCCGCGGTGCCGCCAGCCGCCGAGGCGCAAGCCGCGTACCGCGAGTTTTTTGCGCCGCTGCCGGAGGCCAATGCCAACGCGCTGCCGGCTGGCCAGGAAGATATTCCGCCGCTGGGTTACGCGCTGGCCCAGCTCAAGGGCATCTACATTTTGTCCGAGAACGCCCAGGGGCTGGTGCTGGTGGACATGCACGCCGCCCACGAGCGGATCATGTACGAACGCCTGAAGATCGCCATGGCCAGCGAAGGCCTGAGCGGCCAGCCATTGCTGGTGCCGGAGTCGCTGGCGGTCAGTCAGCGTGAAGCCGATTGCGCCGAAGAGCACGCGGCATGGTTCCAGAAACTGGGCTTCGAGCTGCAGCGTCTGGGCCCGGAAACCCTGGCGATCCGCCAGATCCCGGCACTGCTCAAGCAGGCCGAGGCCAATCGCCTAGTGGGTGATGTGCTGTCGGATCTGATGGAATACGGCACCAGCGACCGGATTCAGGCGCACCTGAACGAACTGCTCGGGACCATGGCCTGCCACGGCGCGATCCGCGCCAACCGGCGCCTGGCCCTGCCGGAAATGAACGGTCTGCTGCGAGACATGGAAAACACCGAACGCAGTGGTCAATGCAACCATGGCCGACCGACCTGGACCCAATTGGGCCTGGACGATCTGGACAAACTGTTCCTGCGCGGTCGTTGATGAGCCAGCTTCCTCCAGCGATTTTCCTGATGGGCCCGACCGCTGCGGGCAAGACTGACCTGGCCATCGAGCTGACCAAGGTGCTGCCGTGCGAGCTGATCAGTGTCGATTCGGCGCTGGTCTATCGCGCCATGGACATTGGCACCGCCAAGCCGTCGAAAGAGTTGCTGGCCGAGTTTCCGCATCGGCTGATCGATATTCTTGACCCGGCGCAGGCTTATTCCGCCGCCGATTTCCGTCGCGATGCCTTGCAAGCCATGGCTGAAATCACCTCGCGCGGGAAAATTCCGCTGCTGGTGGGCGGGACGATGCTCTATTACAAGGCCTTGGTCGAAGGTCTGGCGGACATGCCGGCGGCGGATCCCGAGGTCCGCGCGCAGATCGAAGAAGAGGCTGCACGCCTTGGCTGGCAAGCCCTGCACGAGCAATTGGCGGTGATCGACCCGGAGTCAGCGGCGCGCATTCATCCCAATGATCCGCAGCGCCTGAGTCGGGCGCTGGAGGTTTATCGGGTCAGCGGTCAGAGTATGACGGCCCTGCGTCAGCAACAATCTGCGCAAAGTACTGAAGCAGCCGCTTCGGGACGGCAACAATTGCCCTATACTGTCGCGAACTTGGCCATTGCCCCGGCAAATCGTCAGGTACTGCACGAGCGCATTAAACAAAGATTCACAAATATGCTGGAACAGGGGTTCATCGACGAGGTCGTAGCCCTGCGTAATAGAAGTGACCTGCATTCCGGGTTGCCGTCTATACGTGCGGTAGGCTACCGCCAAGTCTGGGACTATCTGGATGGCAAGCTGTCGTTAGCCGAAATGCAGGAACGCGGCATCATTGCCACGCGTCAATTGGCCAAGCGCCAGTTCACCTGGCTGCGCAGCTGGGATGATCTGCACTGGCTGGACAGTCTTGATTGCGACAATCTGCCACGCGCCTTGAAATACCTTGGGACCATCTCCATATTGAGCTGAGTCCTTGCAATTGCCGTCTATCCTTGGGGGTGTGGCGGCCAAAGCCATCTGAATTACCTATTTTTTATTATTGAATCCTTAAAGGAGTGCGGCACATGTCAAAAGGGCATTCGCTACAAGACCCTTACTTGAATACTTTACGTAAAGAGAAAGTTGGGGTTTCCATCTACCTGGTCAACGGTATCAAACTGCAGGGCACGATCGAGTCGTTCGACCAGTTCGTTATCCTGCTGAAAAACACCGTGAGCCAGATGGTTTACAAACACGCTATCTCTACAGTCGTGCCAGTACGTCCAATTCGTCTGCCTAGCGCAACCGAATCCGATGCAGGTGACGCTGAGCCAGGTAACGCCTGATAGGAGTCTCCTTTGTTCTTTGAGCGCCACGGTGGTGGTGAGCGAGTCATCCTCGTTCACTTGGATGGTCAGGACCCTGAGGCGCGCGAAGATCCGCAGGAGTTTCAGGAATTGGCTAATTCGGCGGGCGCCGAGACCGTTGCGTTTTTTAACGTACCGCGTCATCGGCCAACCGCCAAATTCCTGATCGGCAGCGGCAAGGTCGAAGAGCTGCGCGACCTGGTCAAGGCTGAAGAAGCCGATCTGGTGATTTTCAATCACATTCTCACGCCCAGTCAGGAACGTAACCTCGAACGTGTTTTCGAGTGTCGCGTGATTGACCGTACCGGTCTGATTCTCGATATTTTCGCCCAGCGCGCGCGTACCCATGAAGGCAAGCTCCAGGTCGAACTGGCCCAGCTTGACCACATGAGCACTCGCCTGGTGCGTGGCTGGACTCACCTTGAGCGTCAGGGTGGCGGCATCGGCATGCGTGGCCCGGGTGAAACCCAGCTCGAAACCGACCGCCGTCTGCTGCGGGTGCGCCTGCGCCAGATCAAGGGCCGTCTGGAAAAAGTACGCAGCCAGCGCGAGCAATCGCGACGCGGCCGTTCCCGTGCGGATATCCCTACCGTTTCCCTGGTGGGCTATACCAACGCCGGCAAGTCCACGCTGTTCAATAACGTGACGAAGTCCGAGGTGTACGCGGCTGACCAGCTGTTCGCCACGCTCGATCCGACCTTGCGCCGTCTGGAGCTGAATGACCTGGGGCCGATTGTTCTCGCGGACACGGTAGGGTTCATTCGCCATTTGCCGCACAAGCTGGTCGAGGCATTTCGGTCTACGCTCGAAGAGTCGAGCAACTCCGACCTGCTGTTGCACGTGATCGATGCGGCCGAACCGGATCGCATGTTGCAGATCGAGCAGGTGATGGTGGTGCTGGGCGAGATCGGGGCTCAGGACTTGCCGATCCTGGAGGTATACAACAAACTCGATTTGCTTGAAGGCGTTGAGCCACAGATCCAGCGCGATGCCGATGGCAAGCCGCAACGGGTCTGGTTGTCGGCGCGTGATGGCACGGGTCTGGAATTGCTTGAACAAGCCATTGCCGAGTTGCTGGGCAGTGATTTGTTCGTGGGGACATTGCGCTTGCCGCAACGGTTCGCTCGACTGCGTGCGCAGTTCTTCGAACTCGGTGCGGTGCAGAAAGAAGAGCACGACGAAGAAGGCATCTGCCTGCTGGCCGTTCGTTTGCCCCGGGTCGAGTTGAATCGACTGGTAAGCCGCGAAGGATTGCAGCCGATGGAATTCATCGAGCAACACACTTTGCAATAAAAGCCTGGCAAAGCGGTTGTGCCGCAACGGCAGGCATTCTGTAGCATTGGTCGGCGCGCCGTGGGTGCGTCTTTGCTTTATCAGATGGAGAGCGCTATGGCTTGGAATGAGCCGGGTGGCAACTCGAATAATCAGGATCCTTGGGGTGGCAAGCGCCGCAATAACGGCGACCGCAAGGGGCCACCGGATCTCGACGAGGCCTTCCGAAAGCTGCAGGAAAGCCTGAACGGGTTGTTCGGTGGTGGTAAGAAACGCGGTGGTGATGACGGCGGTGGTTCGGGCAGGAGTGGTGGCGGCTTCGGCGGTCTGCTCGGCATCGGCCTCGTGGTGCTGGCGGCTGTCTGGCTGTACAGCGCGGTCTATGTGGTCGACGAGCAGGAGCAAGCCGTGGTGCTGCGCTTCGGCAAGTACTACGAGACTGTCGGCCCGGGCCTGAACATCTACTTCCCGCCGATCGATAAAAAGTACATGGAAAACGTCACGCGTGAGCGTGCGTACACCAAGCAGGGCCAAATGCTGACCGAAGACGAGAACATCGTCGAAGTGCCGCTGACCGTGCAGTACAAGATCACCAACCTGCAGGATTTCGTGCTGAACGTCGATCAGCCGGAAATCAGCCTGCAGCATGCGACCGACAGCGCCCTGCGCCACGTGGTGGGTTCCACCGCCATGGACCAGGTGCTGACCGAAGGTCGTGAGTTGATGGCCAGCGAAATCAAGGAGCGTCTGCAACGCTTCCTCGATACCTATCGCACCGGTATCACTGTCACCCAGGTCAACGTACAGAACGCGGCAGCCCCGCGTGAAGTGCAGGAAGCCTTCGACGACGTGATCCGTGCCCGTGAAGACGAGCAGCGTTCGCGCAACCAGGCTGAAACCTACGCCAACGGCGTCGTGCCGGAAGCCCGTGGTCAGGCCCAGCGCATCCTCGAGGATGCCAATGGTTACCGTGACGAAACGATCTCGCGCGCCAAGGGTGAGGCCGACCGCTTCACCAAACTGGTCGCCGAGTATCGCAAGGCACCTGAAGTCACCCGCCAGCGTCTGTACCTGGACACCATGCAGGAAGTCTTCAGCAATACCAGCAAGGTACTCGTGACCGGCAACAAGAACGGCCAGAGCAACCTGCTTTACCTGCCGTTGGACAAGATGATTCAGAACAGCTCGGGTGGCAGCAATGCACCGGTGACCGGTTCGGCCGCTGCCAGCAACAACACGGACGTCGCGCCGCATGTCACTGACCTGCCGCAGACACGCACAAGGGAGACCCGCTGATGAGCAATAAATCGCTGATCGCCCTGATTGTTGGCGTCGTTGTGGTTCTGGTTGGCTGGAACTGCTTCTACATCGTGGCTCAGACCGAGCGTGCGGTGCTGCTGCAGTTCGGTCGTGTGGTTCAGGCTGATGTTCAGCCGGGTCTGCATGTGAAGGTGCCTTACGTTAACCAGGTGCGTAAATTTGACGCACGTCTGATGACGCTGGATGCGCCGACACAACGCTTCCTGACCCTGGAAAAGAAGGCCGTGATGGTCGATGCCTACGCCAAGTGGCGCGTGAAAGATGCCGAGCGCTTCTACACCGCGACTTCCGGCCTCAAGCAGATTGCCGACGAGCGTCTCTCCCGTCGTCTGGAATCGGGCCTGCGTGACCAGTTCGGTAAGCGCACCCTGCACGAAGTGGTGTCGGGTGAGCGAGATGCGCTGATGGCTGACATCACTGCATCGCTGAACTCGATGGCGGAAAAAGAGCTGGGTATCGAAGTGGTCGATGTCCGGGTCAAGGCCATCGATCTGCCGAAAGAAGTGAACCGCAGCGTGTTCGAACGTATGAGCACCGAGCGTGAGCGTGAAGCTCGCGAGCACCGCGCCAAGGGTAACGAGCTGGCTGAAGGCATCCGTGCCGACGCCGATCGTCAGCGCCGCGTACTGCTGGCTGAAGCCTATCGTGAATCCGAAGAGGTTCGCGGTGACGGTGACGCCCAGGCCGCTGCGATCTACTCCAAGGCCTACGGTCAGGATCAGGAGTTCTACGGTTTCTACCGCAGCCTGCGCGCCTACCGTGAAAGCTTCGCGAACAAATCCGACGTCATGGTTCTCGACCCAAGCAGCGACTTCTTCCGTTACCTGGAAAAGTCCAAGCCTTGATACGACGTTGACCTGAATCGCTCCGCCCGGCGGCTAAAACCTCGGGCGGGGTGATCCTTTGGGAAAACGTGTGTATGATGCGGCAGCCGGGAAATTCCCGGCTTTTTTGCGTCTGCACGTTTGATTGCTGTTTTTTGTTGCAGGCATCGGGTTGAATGGCCCGAGCGTTTTTCGAGGAAAGTGATGGGCGAAGCCGGTAACAGGCCTTTCGCCGCGTCGTTCATGCGCGTGCGTTTTGAACGGATCGGTCATTTTCTGCTTCACTCAAGGCTCGCCTGCAGGCTGGCCGCCCGGATCAAAGGGGAATGGCGTAATGGCAACGGTAGACCGCTGGCTGCTGCCAGATGGCATCGAAGAAGTACTGCCACCGGAAGCGGCGCGCATTGAAGTCGCGCGTCGTCAGGTGTTGGATCTGTTCCAGAGCTGGGGTTACGAGTTTGTCGTGACTCCCCATATCGAGTACCTGGAATCCCTGCTGACCGGTGCGGGCCAGGACCTGGATCTGCGTACCTTCAAGGTCATCGACCCGCAATCGGGCCGGCAGATGGGGTTCCGTGCCGACATCACGCCGCAAGTGGCGCGCATCGATGCGCACACCCTGCGTCGTGAAGGTCCGAGCCGCCTGTGCTACGCCGGCAGCGTGCTGCATGCCCAGCCGCGTGCACTGTCTTCCTCGCGCAGCCCGATCCAGCTGGGCGCCGAGTTGTACGGCGATGCCAGCCCGAGCAGTGACGTTGAAGTGATCAGTCTGATGTTGGCCATGCTGCAACTGGCCGATGTGCCGGATGTGCACATGGACCTCGGTCATGTCGGCATCTACCGTGGTCTGGCGCGCGCCGCCGGTCTGTCCGGTGAGGTCGAGCAGCAGTTGTTCGATGCGCTGCAACGCAAGGCCATCGACGAGGTCATTACCTTGACCGAAGGCTTGCCGGCCGATCTGTCCGGCATGCTGCGGGCACTGGTCGACCTGTGTGGCGGACGTGAAGTGCTGGCCGCCGCCCGTGAGCGTCTGGCCAATGCGCCGGCACCGGTGCTGGCCGCGCTGGAAGACTTGCTGGCGATCGCCGAGCGTCTGTCGGTGCGTTTCCCGGATCTGCCGCTGTACTTCGATCTGGGCGAGTTGCGTGGCTATCACTACCACACCGGTGTGGTGTTCGCGGTGTTTGTACCGGGCGTGGGTCAGTCCATCGCTCAGGGCGGTCGTTACGATGACATCGGTGCCGACTTCGGTCGTGCCCGTCCGGCGACCGGCTTCTCTACCGATTTGAAAACCCTGGTGACCCTGGGGCGTGCTGAGATCGAGCTACCGTCTGGCGGTATCTGGATGCCTGACAGTACGGATGCGGCACTCTGGCAGCAGGTTTGCCAGTTGCGCAGTGAGGGTCAGCGTGTCGTTCAGGCGTTGCCTGGACAACCTTTGGCCGCCGCCCGTGAAGCGGACTGCGACCGGCAATTGATTCAGCAGAACGGGCTTTGGCAAGTATCGCCACTGGCTTCTTGAGTTTTCCTGCCGGCCAACGCCGGCACCAAGTTTGCGCGAATGAGGACAAGTGTTATGGGTAAGAATGTCGTAGTCCTGGGCACCCAATGGGGTGATGAGGGCAAAGGCAAGATCGTTGATCTGCTGACCGAACATGCTGCCGCCGTAGTGCGCTACCAAGGTGGCCACAACGCTGGCCACACCCTGGTGATCGACGGCGAAAAAACCGTCTTGCACCTGATCCCGTCGGGCGTGCTGCGCGAAGGCGTGCAGTGCCTGATCGGCAACGGCGTGGTGGTTGCACCTGACGCCCTGCTGCGCGAGATCACCAAGCTGGAAGAGAAAGGCGTACCGGTGCGCGAGCGCCTGCGTATCAGCCCGTCCTGCCCGCTGATCCTGTCCTTCCACGTGGCGCTGGACCAGGCCCGTGAAAAGGCCCGTGGCGAGCTGAAGATCGGTACCACCGGTCGCGGCATCGGCCCGGCGTACGAAGACAAGGTTGCTCGTCGCGGTCTGCGCGTTGGCGACCTGCTCAACATGCCGCGCTTCGAAGACAAGCTGCGTGAACTGGTGGATTACCACAACTTCATGCTGGTCGGTTACTACAAAGAGCCGGCCATCGAGTTCGAAAAAACCCTGGCCGAGTGCAAGGAATACGCTGAGCTGCTCAAGCCGCTGATGCTGGACGTGACGGCTGAGCTGCACGACCTGCGTCGCGCCGGTAAAGACATCATGTTCGAAGGCGCCCAGGGTTCGTTGCTCGACATCGACCACGGTACCTACCCGTACGTGACCAGCTCCAACACCACCGCCGGTGGCGTGGCGACCGGTTCGGGCGTTGGCCCGATGTTCCTGGACTACATCCTGGGCATCACCAAGGCTTACACCACTCGCGTCGGTTCGGGTCCGTTCCCGACTGAGCTGTTCGACGAAGTGGGTGCGCACCTGGCCAAGCAAGGTCACGAGTTCGGCGCTACCACCGGCCGTGCCCGTCGTTGCGGCTGGTTCGACGCCGTTATCCTGCGTCGCGCTATCGATGTGAACAGCATCTCGGGCATCTGCCTGACCAAGCTGGACGTACTCGACGGCCTGGAAACCATCAACATCTGCACCGGCTACAAAGACGCGCAAGGCAACGCCGTTGCGCCGACCGACGCTGACAGCTACGTAGGCCTGCAGCCTGTGTACGAAGAAGTGCCGGGCTGGAGCGAATCAACCGTGGGCGCCAAGACCCTGGAAGAGCTGCCGGCTAACGCTCGTGCTTACATCAAGCGCGTTGAAGAATTGATCGGCGCGCCGATCGACATTATTTCGACGGGCCCGGATCGCAACGAAACCATCGTTCTGCGTCATCCGTTTGCTTGATAAGTCGTTGATGTAAAAAACAAAGGCCCCTTAATCGGGGCCTTTGTCGTTTATGCCGGTTGGACGGCATGACCTTTGCTGTAAATCTGTCTACAAGAGTGCCAGCAAATTAATGGCGTCAGAAGTAGAGGGATTCACAGTGTCGGCCGTTCTCTCACTGTTACAAAGCCGTTTGTTGCGGCCCGTGTTCGTTACCCTTGGTATCGCCCTTTTGGTGCAAGTGCTGGTGGCCGTCGCCCTCACACGAAGCACGGTCACGGCGCTGGAAGCCGACCTTGGCGTTCGCCTGGGCGCTGACAGCCAGAAGCTCTCGGGCGAGCTGGAGCAGGCCGGGCGTGAAGTCACGTCGAGTCTTGATAATCTGTCCTCAAGTACCCGCCAGCGTTTGACCGCCGGCCTGTCTTCTCGTCTGAAGGACGAACAGGCGCAACTGCGTACGACCCTGGAAAAAGACTTGAAGGATTCGGCCAATGACATGGCCCAGTTGCTCGCCTCGGTGGCTCCGCGCGCCATGTGGGACAGCGACGTGCCGACCCTTTCCGAATTCGCCCGCCGGGCCCAGCGCAATCCCAATGTGTTGTTCGTGGTCTACGACGACGCCACCGGCCAGCATCTGACCCGCTACCTCAACCGCGAAAACCCGATCAACAAGGCCCTGCTGGAAAAAGGCCAGGGTGAGCGCGCGCTGGACAAGGTGCTGGACGCAGCGAAAAACGATCCGTCGGTCTACTACCTTGAAGCCTCGATCAACCCCAACGGCGTGGAAATCGGCAAGGTGCTGATGGGCGTCTCGACGGCCTCGGTGGAAACCGATCTGGCCGCCCTCGACCAGCGCTTCTCGGCGCTGATCGCCAGCGGCGATCAACTGGTCGGCGATAGCCTCAAGGGCGCCGCCGCTGACAGCGCTGCCGCCATGCAGGCGCGCTTGCAGTCGGCGCAATCCACCGCTGCCGAGATGAAAGCCAATACCACCAGCACCGTGCAGGACGCCGCCGCGACCTTGCGCTGGCGCATCGGCCTGGGCCTGGCGCTGGTCGGCTGTGGCGTGCTGTTGTTGCTGGCGGTGGTGCTCGGGCATCGGGTGGTCAATCGTCTGAAGATGCTCAACGCGGCAATGGACGATCTGGCGGCGGGCGAGGGCGACCTGACCAAGCGTGTGCAGATCAACAGCAAAGACGAGATCGGCGACATGGCGTCGGCGGTCAATCGCTTTGTGGATAAGTTGCAGCCGATCGTGCGCGAGGCGGGCGACGTGGCCCAGCGTACCGGCGTGGAAATCGGTGCCATGACCTTGCGCAATGCCGGTGCCGATGCGGCAGCCGGGATGCAGCGTGATGAAGTGGCGGAAAGCCTGCGGGCGCTGTCGCAGATGGCTGACGAGGCGCAATCGGAAAGCCATGCGATGCAGGCGGCGTTGAAGCAGGTGGTGGATATTCGCCAGGCCACTGACGAAAACACCCGCACTTCAGCCAAGGTCGGCAGCCTGATCGAGGCGTTGGCCGGGCAGGTCGACACCGGGGCAAAAGTCATTGAGCGACTGGCGCAGCAGAGCGAACAGATTGAAGTGGTGCTGACGGTGATCCACGGGATCGCCGAGCAGACCAACCTGCTGGCGCTCAACGCGGCCATCGAAGCAGCACGGGCCGGCGAGACCGGGCGTGGTTTTGCGGTGGTGGCGGACGAAGTGCGTGCGCTGGCCAGCAAGACGCAAAGCTCGACTGGCGACATTCAGGCGCACATCGTCGCCTTGCAGCAAGGTGCGCGTGAGGCGGTAGAAGCGATCGGTCAGGCCGGGCGTCAGGCCAGCGAAGGCCTGCTGGTGTTGCGCGACAGTGCGCGGCTGCAGCAGTCGGTTCAGGCCTCGGTCGAGCAGGTGCACGCGGCGATCGGGCTAGCGACGCAGGCAGCGGCGCATCAGGCGCAGGGCGCGCAAGCGGTGCGCGGGCGGGTGGAAACGATTCATGCCCAGGCCGAGAAAGCAGCGCAGGCGGTGGTGGAGACCACGGCGAGTGGCAAGGTACTGGATGGCCTGGCGGCGCAGTTGAAGGCGAGTCTGGGGCAGTTCAGGGCTTAAATCAAAAGATCGCAGACTGCGACAGCTCCTGCAGGAAACGCAAATTCCCCTGTAGGAGCTGCCGCAGGCTGCGATCTTTTAATGTTTCAGCGGCTCAGATACATCCGCGTCGTCAGCAGATACACCGGCAACCCCGAGACCAAAATCAACAACGCCGCATAAGGCGCTGCCGCCGCAAACTCGACATTCGCCGTGTGTGCCCAGACCTCGGTCGCCAGCGTGTTGAGCCCGGTCGGGCTGAGCAACAGCGTCGCCGTCAATTCCTTCATCGCATCCAGAAACACCAGCGCAAACGCCGCGCCCAATGCCGGGAAGATGATCGGCAGGGTCACCCGGCAAAATGCCGTGAACGAAGATGCGCCCAGCGTACGCGCAGCCTCTTCCAGTTGCGGTGCGGCCTTGTTCAATGCTGTACGGATCGGCGCCTGCGCCAGTGGCAAAAACAGGAGCGCATAGGCAATCAGCAGCAACGCCGACGTCTGATACAGCGCCGGCACGTAATGCAGGGCGAAATACACCAGCGTCAGCGCAATCACCAGACCCGGCAGCGCGTGCAGCAGATACGGCAGGCGCTCGGCCCAGATCGCCAGTTGGCCTTTGTAACGCACCACCAGCAGCCCGACCGGCACTGCCAGCAGCAGGCACAACGCTGCGCCACCCAGCGACAACGCCAACGACGACAGCAGCGCTTGCGTGATCGCTGCGACCGGGAAGGCTGCCGACGAACCGACCGCCAGCCAATACGCGAGCATGCCCAGCGGAATCCCGCTGCCGACAATCGCCAGCAGCAGACAATACAGCTGACCGACGATGGCCCATGGCCCGAGACGCACCTGTTCGGCCTGACGCGCCGCGCCTTGGCCTGTGCGCACATGCCGGCCCTTGCCGCGTACGCGCAACTCCAGCCACAGCAGTGCCAGACATAATGCGAGCAATACCGCGGAGAGCATCGCCGCGTTGGCGTTGCTGAACTCCAGTTCGAATTGCTGATAGATCGCCGTGGTAAAGGTTTGCAGGCCGATGATCGACAGAGCGCCGAACTCCACCAGCATGTGCAGGGCAATCAGCAGCGAGCCGGCCAGCAGCGACGGCCAGAGCAGCGGCAGGGTGACGCGGAAAAACACACCCCAGCGATTCTGCCCCAGGGTGCGGGCTGACTCTTCAAGGGATGGATCGAGGTTGCGCAGGGTGGCCGCGACCGGCAGGAAGATCAGCGGGTATTTCGACAGGCTCATCACCAGGATCGCTCCGCCGAGGCCTTCAAACTGTGCGCTTAATGAGACCCAGGTGAAGCTGCTGACAAACGCCGGCACGGCGAATGGCAGACACAAGATCACGCCCCACAGGCGCCGCCCCGGCAGATTGCTGCGCTCCAGCAACCACGCCAGTGTCAGGCCGATTACGCCGCAGGTGAGCGTCACACCGACCATCAGCGCCAAAGTGTTGCGCAGCAGGCCGAACACGTAAGGGCGCCACAGCAAGTGCAGCGCCTCGGCCCAGCCGGCCTGCCAGGCCTTCAGGCCGACGTAGGCCAGCGGCAACAGGCTCAGCACCACCAGTAATAAAACCGGCAGTACCAGCCAGATCGATGGCCGCTTGCGCCGTGGCACGAAACCCCCGCGCGCGGTGGGGGCGGATAGCGATGTAGCCATCAGTTCAGGCCAACTTCACGTTCCAGTTCCAGGGCTTCTTCGGCGTTGCCCAGGTCGGCCGGGGTGACATTCGGCGCTTGCAGCTCGCTGAATGGCTTGAGGCCGCGATCCGACTCCATGCCTTTGTGCAGCGGGTATTCGGCGGTGGTCTGAGTGATCACGCGCTGACCTTCTTCGCTGGCCATGTAGGCCAGGAATTGCTGGGCTTCTTTCGGGTGTTTGCTGGATTTCAGGACTGCCGCGCTGGACACGGTGATCAGCCCGCCGACGTCGCCGCCGGTGAAGTAATGCAGTTTCGAGTCGAGTTTGCCTTTCTCGCGCTGCAGCGCGAACCAGTAGTAGTTGTTCACCAGCACGGTGGCGACTTCACCGTTTTCCACGGCTTTGAGCGCGACCATGTTGTTGCTGTAGGTCTTGCCGAAGGCGCGCAGGCCGGTCAGCCATTCTTCGGCGGCGTCGCGACCGTGCAGCTTGATGATTGCTACGGCCTGTTCCTGGAACGCGCCGCTGGTTGGCACGAAACCGACCTTGCCTTGCCATTTCGGATCGGAGAAGCCGAGTACCGATTTCGGCAGATCCTTTTCGTCGATCAGCTTCGGGTTATAGGCAACCACGCGAACCCGCGCGGTGACGCCGATCCAGGTGCCGTTGCCGGCGACATATTCTTTCGGCAGCACGGCCAGCGTGGCGTCATCGGTTTTGGCCAGCAGACCCTGTTCGCCAAGATTGTTCAGCGGTGGGGATTCTTCGGTGTAGATCACATCGGCGGGGGAGCGGTCGCCTTCTTCGATGACCTGGCTGGCGAGCTGGTTGCTGCTGCCTTTGCGCACATTGACGTGAATCCCGGTCTTGGCCTCGAAGGCTTTGGCGATCGCATCGCCGACTTCCTTGTGTTGACCGTTGTAGAGCGTCAGGGAAACCGCGTCGGCTGCCTGGGTGAGGGGAGTGGCGAGTGCCAGGCCGAGCAGGGTGAAGGTCAAGCCGCGGCGCAGGGTATTTCGAAACATCATTCGCAGGGTTCCTCACTGTCGCATTGCAAAAACTTGCAACAATGATAAACGATATTGTTTCTCAAGTGCGCCTTGCGATGGAGAGGCGAGTTTGCTAGATGGCTGGAAAAACCATTGTGGCGAGGGAGCTTGCTCCCGCTCGGCTGCACAGCAGTCGTTAGATTTGTGAGAGAGGATTAATTGAATGAAAGCGCGGGCTACTTCGCACCCCATCGGGAGCAAGCTCCCTCGCCACAAAAAGGTTTGGTGGTTTTCCAAAGGGCAGAAACGCAAAAACCCGCTTTCGCGGGTTTTTGGGAAACTCAAGGTCGTAACCTTGAATTTGAATTGGTGCCCAGAAGAAGACTCGAACTTCCACGACCGTAAGGTCACCAGCACCTGAAGCTGGCGTGTCTACCAATTTCACCATCTGGGCATTCATCGCAAGCGTTGCCGCTGTTGATGTGGCGCACTATACGGAGCGCTTTTTGATCTGTAAACCCCTGATTTAATTTTAATTAATCGGTTTTAACAAATCCGTTCCTTAGAATGCAAAAAACCCGCTTTCGCGGGTTTTGTGTGAGTCTTGAAACTGATCTAGTCTCAAACTCGAAATTGGTGCCCAGGAGAAGACTCGAACTTCCACGACCGTAAGGTCACCAGCACCTGAAGCTGGCGTGTCTACCAATTTCACCACCTGGGCATCTCGTCAACGTGTGTACGTCGTCGATGGCGCGCACTATACGGAGCGCCTTTTTAACTGTAAACCCCTGCCAGCAAAAAAAATGATTTTTTTTACCGGCGGTGTTCAAAAGGGTGTTCAGGCGTCGATACAAGGCTTTAGAACAGCCTTATGGAGTGGGAAATTTCCCGTTTGATGGCGCCTATGCCAAACTAACCCGTATATAGACAAGGTGAAAACTCTCTAATGGCCGATTGGCAGTCCCTCGATCCCGAGGCCGCTCGTGAAGCGGAAAAATATGATAACCCTATTCCCAGCCGCGAACTGATCCTTCAGCACCTTGCTGATCGGGGTTCGCCCGCTGCCCGCGAGCAACTGGTCGAAGAGTTTGGTCTGACCACAGAAGACCAGATCGAAGCCCTGCGCCGCCGCTTGCGCGCCATGGAGCGCGATGCTCAATTGATCTACACCCGCCGTGGCACCTATGCGCCGGTGGACAAGCTCGACCTGATCCTCGGCCGCATCAGCGGTCACCGTGACGGTTTCGGCTTCCTGGTGCCGGACGATGGCAGCGATGACCTGTTCATGAGCCCGGCGCAAATGCGTCTGGTGTTCGACGGTGACCGTGCCCTGGCCCGTGTTTCCGGTCTCGACCGTCGCGGTCGCCGCGAAGGCGTGATCGTCGAAGTGGTGTCCCGAGCTCACGAGAGCATCGTCGGTCGTTACTTCGAAGAAGGCGGCATCGGTTTCGTCGTTGCCGACAACCCGAAGATCCAGCAGGAAGTGCTGGTCACCCCGGGCCGCAACGCCAACGCCCAGATCGGTCAGTTCGTCGAGGTGAAAATCACCCACTGGCCGACTCCGCGCTTCCAGCCACAAGGTGATGTGATCGAAGTCGTCGGCAACTACATGGCGCCGGGAATGGAAATCGATGTCGCGCTGCGTACCTACGATATCCCTCACGTCTGGCCTGAAGCGGTGCTCAAAGAAGCCGCCAAGCTCAAGCCTGAAGTCGAAGACAAAGACAAAGAGAAGCGCGTCGACCTGCGCCATCTGCCGTTCGTCACCATCGACGGCGAAGATGCCCGCGACTTCGACGACGCGGTCTACTGCGAAGCCAAACCGGGCAAGCTGCGCCTGTTCTCCGGCGGCTGGAAGTTGTACGTGGCGATTGCCGACGTTTCCAGCTACGTGAAGATCGGCTCGGCGCTGGACAACGAGGCCCAGGTGCGTGGCAACTCGGTGTACTTCCCCGAGCGCGTGGTGCCGATGCTGCCTGAGCAGCTGTCCAACGGCCTGTGCTCGCTGAACCCGCACGTCGATCGTCTGGCCATGGTTTGCGAGATGACCATCTCCAAGTCCGGCGAAATGACCGACTACTGCTTCTATGAAGCGGTGATCCACTCCCATGCCCGTTTGACCTACAACAAGGTCAGCGCGATGCTGGAAACGCCGAAGGTCGCCGAAGCACGCAAATTGCGTGGCGAGTACACCGACGTCGTGCCGCATCTCAAGCAGCTTTATTCGCTGTACAAAGTGCTGCTGGCCGCTCGTCACGTGCGTGGCGCGATCGATTTCGAAACGCAGGAAACCCGGATCATCTTCGGTTCCGAGCGCAAGATTGCCGAAATCCGCCCGACCGTCCGTAACGACGCGCACAAGCTGATCGAGGAATGCATGCTGGCGGCCAACGTGGCCACTGCCGAGTTCCTCAAGAAGCACGAAATCCCTGCGTTGTATCGCGTTCACGCGGGGCCGCCGCCGGAGCGTCTGGAAAAACTGCGCGCCTTCCTTGGCGAGCTCGGCCTGTCCCTGCACAAAGGCAAGGACGGTCCGTCGCCGAAGGATTATCAGGCCCTGCTGGCGAGCATCAAGGATCGTCCGGACTTCCATCTGATCCAGACCGTGATGCTGCGTTCGTTGAGTCAGGCGGTGTACAGCGCTGAAAACGATGGCCACTTCGGTCTGAACTACGAAGCCTATACCCACTTCACCTCGCCGATCCGGCGTTACCCGGACCTGCTCACACACCGCGCCATCCGCAGTGTGATCCATTCGAAACAGGACACTCCGCACGTTCGCCGTGCCGGGGCGATGACCATTCCGAAGGCGCGTATCTATCCGTACGACGAAGCGGCGCTGGAGCAGCTCGGCGAGCAGTGCTCGATGAGCGAACGCCGTGCCGACGAAGCAACCCGCGACGTGGTGAACTGGCTCAAATGCGAGTTCATGAAGGATCGCGTGGGCGAATCGTTCCCGGGCGTGATCACCGCTGTGACCGGTTTCGGTCTGTTCGTCGAGCTGACCGACATTTACGTCGAAGGTCTGGTGCACGTCACCGCGCTGCCGGGCGACTACTACCACTTCGATCCTGTGCATCACCGTCTGGCGGGCGAGCGCACCGGTCGCAGCTTCCGTCTCGGCGACACCGTTGAAGTGCGGGTCATGCGCGTCGATCTCGACGAACGCAAGATCGACTTCGAGATGGCAGAAAAAACCATCAGCGCGCCGATTGGTCGCAAGAAGCGTGGCGCCAACACCGCAGCACCGGCGGCCAAGGTTGTGGAAGACAAGGCTCCGGCAAAAACCGCCAGCCGTCGTCCGGCCAAGGAAAAAGCGCCCGAGGCCTATCGCCCGAGCGATGCCGTGGCGAAAAACGCCGAGCTGCGCAAAAGCCGTGAATTGAAGAAGGCCTTGCTGGCCGAAGCCAAAAGCGGTGGTAAAGCGGCGTCTGGGGGAAAGACCGGACGGTCGGCGCCTGATAAGGCCGCCGGCGGCAAGCCAGCCAAACCGAGCAAACACCGTAAAGGCCCGCCAAAGGCGGGTTCGGCTCCAGCCAAAAGTGGCGGGGCGCGTAAACCGAAGGCGAAGTCATGAGTCAGTTGGAAAAAATCTACGGCGTTCACGCGGTAGAAGCGTTGCTGCGTCACCACCCGAAACGCGTCAAGCAGATCTGGCTGGCTGAAAGCCGCAACGATCCGCGCGTGCAGACCCTGATCGAACTGGCCAACGAAAATCGTGTGCAGGTCGGTCAGGCCGAGCGCCGCGAAATGGACGCCTGGGTTGAAGGCGTGCACCAGGGCGTGGTTGCGGACGTAAGTCCGAGCCAGGTCTGGGGCGAGGCGATGCTCGACGAACTGCTCGATCGCACCGAAGGCGCACCGCTGTTGCTGGTACTCGATGGCGTGACAGATCCGCACAACCTTGGCGCCTGCCTGCGTTCGGCCGATGCGGCCGGCGCGCTGGCGGTGATCGTGCCCAAGGACAAGTCGGCAACCCTGACGCCGGTGGTGCGTAAAGTCGCCTGCGGCGCGGCGGAAGTGATTCCGCTGGTGGCGGTGACCAACCTGGCGCGCACCCTGGAAAAACTTCAGCAGCGCGGTCTGTGGGTTGTCGGTACGGCGGGTGAGGCCGAGGTCAGCATTTATGACCAGGACCTGACCGGCCCGACCATCCTGATCATGGGCGCCGAAGGCAAAGGCATGCGTCGCCTGACGCGCGAGCACTGCGACTATCTGGTGAACCTGCCGATGGCCGGTAGCGTCAGCAGCCTCAACGTGTCCGTGGCGACCGGTGTGTGCCTGTTCGAAGCGCAGCGCCAGCGCGGTGCAAAAGCCAAGGCTGCTGCTGCCAAGAAATAAGCCTTTGCAGAAACTGTAGGAGCTGCCGAGTGAAACGAGGCTGCGATCTTTTGATCCTGTTTTGAAAAAATCAAAGGCAAAAGATCGCAGCCTTCGGCAGCGGCTACAGTTGTCTGTCGGTGATTGTTCAAATAATCACCAATTGCCTTGCGCCTCCTCTGTCCCTTCTCTACAATTGCGCCCCTTGCTGTGACGGCAGGCACGCATGTGCCCCGCGCCAGCAAGTCCATAAGTGTCATTCACTCCTTGTCTGACCGTTTTTGAGCGGCAGGCTACAACCCGTAAGGAGCATTCATGCGTCATTACGAAATCATCTTTCTGGTCCACCCTGACCAGAGCGAGCAAGTCGGCGGCATGGTTGAGCGTTACACCAAGCTGATCGAAGAAGACGGCGGCAAAATCCACCGTCTGGAAGATTGGGGCCGTCGTCAACTGGCCTACGCAATCAACAATGTTCACAAGGCTCACTACGTGATGCTGAACGTTGAGTGCACTGGCAAGGCCCTGGCCGAGCTGGAAGACAACTTCCGCTACAACGATGCTGTGATCCGTAACCTGGTCATCCGTCGCGACGAAGCCGTTACCGGCCAGTCCGAGATGCTCAAGGCTGAAGAAAACCGCAGTGAGCGCCGTGAGCGTCGCGACCGTCCTGAGCACGAAGGCGCTGATAGCGCTGATAGTGATGACAGCGACAACAGCGATAACGCTGACGAGTAATCCACGGACCTTTTAAGGAGCCTATCAAATGGCACGTTTCTTCCGTCGTCGTAAATTCTGCCGCTTCACCGCTGAAGACGTGAAAGAGATCGATTACAAAGATCTCAACACTCTGAAAGCCTACGTATCCGAGACCGGCAAAATCGTTCCAAGCCGCATCACCGGTACCAAAGCTCGTTATCAGCGTCAGCTGGCCACCGCTATCAAGCGCGCCCGCTTCCTGGCCCTGCTGGCCTACACCGACAGCCACGGCCGCTGAGACCGGGCAGTCGACAAGTAGCAAAGGATTGAATGCATGCGTGCCTTAGCTGAGTTCATCATGCGAGGCCGTATGCAGGCCACTCTCGTGGTGGCCGGATGTGCAACATTGCCGTTGTTGTATTGGTTGGGCGCTGCCGCCGGGAGCCTTGTGCTGCTGCGGCGCGGACTGACGGACGCCCTGGGTGTTCTGTCTCTGGGGCTGCTGCCAGCATTGATCTGGTGGCTGTATGCCGATGATCCACGGGCACTTCTGGTGCTGCTGGGATCTTCGGGGCTTGCGTTGGTTTTGCGCGCAAGCGAGTCCTGGGTTCGCACGCTGCTGGTCAGCGTAGTGATTGGAGTGGTGTTTTCAGTGGTGCTCGGGGCGGCGTTTGCAGCCCAGATCGAGATGCTCGCGCAGGCCTTGATAAAGGTCATGCCGGCGCTTCTTGGTGATACCTACAAGCAATTGTCGGTGGATGAGCAAGCGCGATTCGCGTCCCTGATTGCACCGGTCCTGACCGGACTGATTGCGGCGTTGTTGCAGATCGTCAGCGTGCTGAGCCTGATTGTCGGGCGGCATTGGCAGGCGTTGTTGTACAACCCGGGTGGTTTTGGTCGCGAGTTTCGCGCCATCCGGATCCCGCTGGGGCCGGCGATGTTGCTGCTGGCGTTGATGCTTCTGGGCCCGAATCTCGGTGCACAGATGGCCATGTTGACGCCGTTGTGCAGTGTACCGCTGGTGTTCGCCGGACTCGCCCTGATTCACGGGCTGGTCGGGCAGAAGCGACTGGCCGGTTTCTGGCTGGTGGGGTTGTACGTCACGCTGTTGTTGTTCATGCAGCTGATCTATCCGTTGCTCGTGGTTCTGGCCATTGTCGACAGCCTGATTGATTTTCGCGGTCGTCACGTGTCGAAAGACACCGATAACGCGAACGGTGAAGGTTAAAAGTTAAGAGGATTTCCACATGCAACTGATCCTTCTGGAAAAAATCGCCAACCTGGGCAACCTGGGCGACAAAGTAAACGTTAAGGCCGGTTACGGTCGTAACTACCTGCTGCCTTTCGGCAAAGCTACCGCTGCGACCGCTGCCAACCTGGCTGCGTTCGAAGAGCGTCGCGCTGAGCTGGAAAAAGCCGCCGCAGACCGTAAAGCATCGGCTGAAAGCCGTGCTGCCCAACTGGCCGAGCTGGAAGTGACCATCACTGCCACCGCTGGCGACGAAGGCAAGCTGTTCGGTTCGATCGGTACTCACGACATCGCTGACGCACTGACCGCTTCCGGCGTTGAAGTTGCGAAAAGCGAAGTTCGTCTGCCGAACGGCACCATCCGCAACGTGGGTGAATTCGACGTGGCTGTGCACCTGCACGCCGAAGTTGAAGCCACCGTACGCGTTGTCGTGGTAGCAGCTTAAGCAACACTTGTCGGCTGGCACCCTCGGGTGCTTGCCGGTAACATCGGGCACGATCCTGTTTACAGGTCGTGCCCTTTGTCTTTCTGGTACTCCCGTTTTCAACCCTGACTCCAAGTGGCCATGAACGAAATCTCCGCTCCCGAGCAATACGATCTGCAAACCGCCGCGCTGAAAGTGCCGCCGCATTCCATCGAGGCCGAACAGGCTGTACTCGGTGGTCTGATGCTGGACAACAACGCCTGGGAACGCGTGCTCGATCAAGTCTCCGACGGCGATTTCTACCGGCATGACCACCGTTTGATCTTCCGTGCGATCGCCAAACTGGCCGATCAGAACATGCCGATCGACGTCGTGACCCTTGCCGAGCAATTGGACAAGGAAGGTCAGACGTCCCAGGTTGGTGGCCTCGGTTACCTCGGCGAGCTGGCGAAAAACACGCCATCTGTCGCCAACATCAAGGCCTATGCGCAGATCGTTCGCCAGCGGGCGACGTTGCGCCAGTTGATCGGCATCAGCACCGAAATCGCCGACGCCGCGTTCAACCCTGAAGGCCGTACCGCCGAAGAGATCCTTGACGAGGCCGAACGGCAGATCTTTCAGATCGCCGAGGCGCGGCCGAAGACTGGCGGCCCGGTGGGCGTCAACGAACTGTTGACCAAGGCCATCGACCGCATCGACACCCTGTTCAACACCGCCGACGCGATCACTGGCCTGTCCACCGGTTACACCGACCTCGACGAGAAGACCAGCGGCCTGCAGCCGTCCGACCTGATCATCGTCGCCGGCCGTCCGTCGATGGGTAAGACCACCTTCGCGATGAACCTGGTGGAAAACGCCGTACTGCGCAGCGACAAGGCGGTGCTGGTGTACTCCCTCGAGATGCCAGGCGAATCGCTGATCATGCGTATGCTGTCGTCCCTGGGTCGGATCGACCAGACCAAGGTGCGTTCCGGCCAACTGGAAGACGACGATTGGCCACGCCTGACCTCGGCGGTCAATCTGCTCAACGACCGCAAGCTGTTCATTGATGACACCGCCGGCATCAGCCCGTCGGAAATGCGTGCGCGCACCCGGCGTCTGGTGCGCGAGCACGGCGACGTCGGCCTGATCATGATCGACTACCTGCAGTTGATGCAGATCCCGGGCTCCAGCGGTGACAACCGGACTAACGAGATTTCCGAGATTTCGCGATCCCTCAAAGCCCTGGCCAAGGAATTCAACTGCCCGGTAGTGGCGTTGTCGCAGCTCAACCGTTCCCTGGAACAACGTCCCAACAAGCGTCCGGTGAACTCCGACTTGCGGGAATCCGGAGCGATCGAGCAGGACGCCGACGTCATCATGTTCGTGTACCGGGACGAGGTGTATCACCCGGAAACCGAGCACAAAGGCATCGCCGAAATCATTATCGGCAAGCAGCGGAACGGCCCGATCGGCTTTATTCGCCTGGCCTTTATCGGCAAATACACCCGCTTCGAAAACCTTGCGCCGGGCAGTTACAACTTCGACGACGACGAATAACGTCGAGCACTTGTGGCGAGGGAGCTTGCTCCCGCTGGATTGCGCAGCAGCCCCCAAAATTCGACTGCTGCGCAGCCGATCCCCTCGCCACAGGTAAAGCACAATTTCCGACCACAGCCGTCGGAATTGGTCAAAATTTGTGCTATATTCCGCGCCCGCGAAATTCAATGAAAGCCAACACCGGTTATCGACATGCAAGCAGCCAAGCCGTTATTTGACTATCCAAAGTACTGGGCCGAATGCTTCGGGCCAGCGCCATTCCTGCCCATGAGCAGGGAGGAGATGGATCAGCTCGGCTGGGATTCCTGCGACATCATCATCGTCACCGGTGATGCCTACGTCGATCACCCGTCGTTCGGCATGGCGATCATCGGCCGGCTGCTGGAGTCCCAGGGCTTCCGCGTCGGGATCATTGCCCAGCCGAACTGGCAGTCCAAAGACGACTTCATGAAGCTCGGCGAGCCGAACCTGTTCTTCGGCGTCGCGGCCGGCAACATGGACTCGATGATCAACCGCTACACCGCGGACAAGAAAATCCGTTCCGACGACGCCTATACCCCGGGTGGCATGGCCGGCAAACGTCCGGATCGCGCGAGCCTGGTCTACAGCCAGCGCTGCAAGGAAGCATACAAGCATGTGCCGATCGTACTTGGCGGCATCGAAGCCTCGCTGCGTCGCATCGCGCACTACGACTACTGGCAGGATCGCGTGCGCAACTCGATCCTGATCGACGCCAGCGCCGACATCCTGCTGTACGGCAACGCCGAGCGCGCCATTGTCGAAGTGGCCCAGCGTCTGTCCTACGGGCACAAGATCGAAGACATCACCGACGTGCGCGGCACCGCGTTCATCCGTCGTGACACGCCGCAAGGCTGGTACGAAGTTGACTCCACGCGCATCGACCGTCCGGGCAAGATCGACAAGATCATCAACCCGTACGTCAACACCCAGGACACTCAGGCCTGCGCCATCGAGCAAGAAAAGGGCCCGGTGGATGATCCCGAAGAAGCCAAGGTCGTACAGATCCTGGCCAGCCCGAGGATGACTCGCGACAAGACCGTGATCCGCCTGCCGTCGATGGAAAAGGTGCGTAACGATCCGGTCCTGTACGCCCATGCCAACCGCGTGCTGCACCTGGAAACCAACCCGGGCAACGCCCGCGCGCTGGTGCAGAAGCACGGCGAGATCGACGTGTGGTTCAACCCGCCACCGATTCCGATGACCACTGAAGAAATGGACTACGTGTTCGGCATGCCTTACGCACGAGTTCCGCACCCGGCGTACGGCAAGGAGAAGATCCCGGCCTACGACATGATCCGTTTCTCGGTGAACATCATGCGTGGCTGCTTCGGCGGCTGCACCTTCTGCTCGATCACCGAGCACGAAGGCCGGATCATCCAGAACCGTTCCGAAGAGTCGATCATTCGCGAAATCGAAGAGATCCGCGACAAGGTTCCAGGCTTCACCGGCGTCATTTCCGACCTCGGCGGCCCGACCGCGAACATGTACCGCATTGCCTGCAAGAGCCCGGAAATCGAATCCGCGTGCCGCAAGCCGTCGTGCGTGTTCCCGGGTATCTGCCCGAACCTGAACACCGACCACTCGTCGCTGATTCAGCTGTACCGCAGCGCCCGTGCCTTGCCGGGCGTGAAGAAGATTCTGATCGCCTCCGGCCTGCGTTACGACCTTGCGGTCGAGTCGCCGGAGTACGTGAAGGAGCTGGTGACCCACCACGTCGGTGGCTACCTGAAGATCGCCCCGGAACACACCGAGGAAGGTCCGCTCAACCAGATGATGAAACCGGGTATCGGGACTTACGACCGCTTCAAGCGCATGTTCGAGAAGTACACCAAGGAAGCCGGCAAAGAGCAGTACCTGATTCCGTACTTTATCGCCGCGCATCCGGGCACCACCGACGAAGACATGATGAACCTGGCGCTGTGGCTCAAGGGCAACGGTTTCCGTGCCGACCAGGTGCAGGCGTTCTACCCGTCGCCGATGGCCACCGCCACCGCGATGTACCACTCGGGCAAGAACCCGCTGCGCAAGGTGACCTACAAGAGCGACGGCGTGACCATCGTCAAGAGCGAGGAGCAGCGTCGTCTGCACAAGGCGTTCTTGCGTTATCACGATCCGAAAGGCTGGCCGATGCTGCGTGAAGCGCTGACCCGCATGGGCCGCGCCGACCTGATCGGTCCGGGCAAGAACCAACTGATCCCGCTGCACCAGCCGGCCACCGACAGCTACCAGAGCGCCCGTCGCAAGAACTCGACGCCGGCCGGCAGCCACAAGGTCGCGAAAGAAGGCAAAGAGAAGACCACCAAGATCCTCACCCAGCACACCGGCCTGCCGCCGCGTGCCAGCGACGGTGGCAATCCTTGGGACAAGCGTGAACAGGCCAAGGCGGCGGCATTCGCCCGCAACCAGCAGGCGGCCAAGGAGCGCAAGGAAGCGGCCAAGGGCAAGGGGCCGAAGCCGGCTCGCAAGCCGGTGGTGCCACGCTAAGGAGCGTTTAGCTCAACAGAACGCCAACCTTCGGATTGGCGTTTTGCATTTCAAAATCGCTGAAATTCATGTGGCGAGGGAGCTTGCTCCCGCTCGGCGGCGAAGCCGTCGTAAAGTCGGCTCCCTCGCTCCTCCTGAAACATCCGGTTGGTGATTTCAGGACCGCTTCGCGCCCCAGCGGGAGCAAGCTCCCTCGCCATACAAGAATTCCTTCGCCACATTTAGGCGCAACTTCCTCAATTCATTTCCCCGCAACGCCCGATTTTGGTGCTGTACTGCCCTGAGCATTCGGGGAAAGCGCCCAAGCCTCTGCATGGCATAAGTCTTGCGCGCTTTCGAATACGCTTAGGCTCGCAGGAGGCACGCCGTGTCGATTCATGTCGCATTGCATCACGTCACGCATTATCGCTACGACCGCGCTGTCGAACTCGGCCCGCAGATCGTTCGCCTGCGCCCGGCCGCCCACAGCCGCACGCGGATACTCTCGTATGCGCTGAAGGTCTCGCCCGAGCAGCATTTCATCAACTGGCAGCAGGATCCCCAAGGCAACTACCTTGCGCGGCTGGTGTTCCCCGAGAAGACCGACGAGTTGCGCATCGAGGTCGATCTGCTGGCCGAGATGGCCGTGTTCAACCCGTTCGACTTCTTCCTTGAGCCCTACGCCGAAAAAATCCCCTTCGCCTACGCCGCCGATGAGCGCAAGGAGCTGGCGCCGTACCTCGAAACCCTGCCGCTGACGCCGGCCTTCAAAGCTTATCTGGACGCCATCGACCGCACGCCGCTGCCAGCGGTGGATTTTCTGGTGATGCTCAACCAGCGTCTCAGCGAAGACATTCGCTACCTGATCCGCATGGAGCCGGGCGTGCAAACCCCGGAGCACACCCTCGAGCACGCGTGTGGTTCCTGCCGCGACTCGGCATGGCTGCTGGTGCAGCTGCTGCGCAACCTCGGGCTGGCCGCGCGGTTTGTTTCCGGTTACCTGATTCAACTCACTGCCGACGTGAAAAGCCTCGACGGCCCGTCCGGCACTGACGTCGATTTCACCGACCTGCATGCCTGGTGCGAGGTGTACTTGCCCGGCGCAGGCTGGATCGGCCTGGACGCCACCTCCGGCTTGTTCGCCGGTGAAGGGCATATCCCGCTGGCCTGCAGCCCCGATCCATCCTCGGCAGCGCCGATCAGTGGCCTGGTCGAACCGTGCGAGTGCCAGTTCAGCCACGAAATGTCGGTGGAACGGATCTGGGAAGCGCCACGGGTCACCAAGCCCTACACCGACGAGCAGTGGCTGGCGATTCAAGCGCTGGGCCGGCAGATCGACGCCGATCTGCTGAAAGACGATGTGCGCCTGACCATGGGCGGCGAGCCGACCTTCGTCTCCATCGACGACCCGGACGGCGCCGAGTGGAACACGGCGGCGCTGGGCCCGGACAAGCGCCGGCTGTCTGCCGAACTGTTCCAGCGCATGCGCAAACACTACGCGCCGAAGGGCCTGGTGCATTTCGGTCAGGGCAAGTGGTACCCGGGCGAGCAGTTGCCGCGCTGGTCGCTCAACTGCTATTGGCGTCGCGACGGCGTGCCGATCTGGCACAACAACGCGTTGATCGCCGACGAACAACAGGATTACGGCGCCGACGGTGCACTGGCCGGGCGCTTTCTGGCGAGTGTCGCCGAGCGGCTGAAAGTGCCTGCGCGCTTTGTGTTTCCGGCCTACGAGGACAATTTCTACTACCTCTGGCGTGAGGGGGCGCTGCCGAGCAACGTCAGCGCCGAAGACTCCCGGCTGGAGGAGCCGCTGGAGCGCGCGCGTCTGCGCAAAGTCTTCAGTCAGGGCCTGGATAAAATGATTGGTCAGGTGCTGCCGCTGGCGCGCACCGCCAAGGGCGATCAGTGGCAGAGCGGGCGCTGGTATCTGCGCGATGAGCATTGCCGGCTGGTGCCCGGGGATTCGCCGCTGGGCTATCGCTTGCCGCTCGGTTCGCAGCCGTGGGTGAAGGCCGCCGAGTATCCGTTCATTCATCCCAACGATCCGAATCAGGAGTTCCCGCCGCTGCCGGACGCGACGCAGCTCAACAGCCATGGCCAGTCAGCATCTGCCGACGAACGCCCACCGAAAATCGACGAGTCCGCCGACTGGCTGACCCGCACCGCGTTCTGCGCCGAGGCGCGCGAGGGGCGTCTGTATCTGTTCATGCCACCGCTGGAGCGGGTCGAGGATTATCTGGAACTGGTGGCCGCCATCGAAGCCACCGCCGAAGAACTGCATTGCCCGGTGCTGCTGGAAGGTTATGAACCGCCCAGTGATCCGCGCCTGAGCAACTTCCGCATCACCCCGGATCCGGGCGTGATCGAGGTCAACGTGCAGCCATCGGCGACTTGGGATGAATTGGTCGAACGCACTGAGTTTCTCTATGAAGAGGCGCGGCAAACCCGCCTGACCACGGAAAAATTCATGATCGACGGGCGCCACACTGGCACCGGCGGCGGCAACCATTTCGTCCTCGGCGGCGCGACTCCGGCGGATTCGCCGTTCCTGCGCCGCCCGGATCTGTTGCGCAGCCTGATCAGCTACTGGCACAACCACCCGTCGTTGTCCTATCTGTTTTCCGGCTTGTTCATCGGCCCGACCTCGCAGGCGCCACGGGTCGACGAAGCGCGCAACGACGCCTTGTACGAACTGGAAATCGCTTTCGCGCAGATGCCGGACGCGGGCGAAGAATGCCCGCCGTGGCTGGTGGATCGACTGCTGCGCAATCTGCTGATCGACGTCACCGGTAACACTCACCGCGCCGAATTCTGCATCGACAAACTGTATTCGCCGGACGGCCCCACCGGGCGCCTCGGTCTGCTCGAGCTGCGCGCCTTTGAAATGCCGCCCCACGCGCGCATGAGTCTGGCCCAGCAGCTGTTGCTGCGCGCACTGGTTGCGCGATTCTGGCGCGAGCCGTATGCGCCGCCGAAACTGGCGCGCTGGGGGACTGAACTGCACGACCGCTTCATGCTGCCGCATTTCATCGAGCAGGACTTCGCCGACGTCATCGTCGAACTCAACAATGCCGGTTATCCAGTGCGCGCCGAGTGGTTCGCCGCGCATCTGGAATTCCGCTTTCCCAAGGTCGGCGATTACGCGGTCAACGGCATCGAGCTGGAACTGCGTCAGGCGCTGGAGCCTTGGCATGTGTTGGGCGAGGAGGGTACGGCGGGTGGCACGGTGCGTTATGTCGATTCGTCGCTGGAACGGCTGCAGATCAAGCTCAGTGGGCTGCCGCCGCAGCGTTATCTGCTGACGTGCAACGGCATTCCGGTGCCGCTGCAGCCGACCGGGCGCATCGGCGAGTTTGTGGCCGGCGTGCGCTTTCGGGCCTGGCAACCGGCCAACTGCCTGCAACCGACCATCCCGGTGCACGCGCCGCTGGTGTTTGACCTGCTCGACACCTGGATGCAGCGCTCCCTGGGCGGCTGTCAGTACCACGTGGCGCACCCGGGCGGGCGCAACTACGAGACGTTGCCGGTCAATGCCAACGAAGCGGAGAGCCGGCGCATGGCGCGGTTTTTCCGCATCGGACACACGCCGGGGAAACTTCCGATACCTGACCTGACAATCTCCGACGAGCTGCCGATGACACTCGATTTGCGACGTTTCTAAGTCCTGCACGACATGCGGATTTTTCGTATATCCGCACGTCATGTGCCTGCGTTAGTCTGACCGTTCCTTGCTGTCTGCCGAGCTTTCCATGCCTGACCTGCTAGACCGCTACCCGCGCACCGCGGGCACTTATCACGAACTGCTGGATGACAGTGGGGAAGTGCGCGCGCACTGGCGGCGGCTGTTCGATCAGTTACAGCGCAGCAGCCCGGCGCAACTGGTGCAGCGTCAGGCATTGCTGGCGCGGCAGATTCAGGAAAACGGCGTCACCTATAACGTCTATGCCGACCCCAAGGGCGCTGACCGGCCGTGGGAGCTGGATCTGCTGCCGCATGTGATTGCCGCCGATGAGTGGCAGCAGTTGTCAGCCGGGATCGCTCAGCGTGCGCGCCTGCTCAATGCGGTGCTGGCGGATCTGTACGGCCCGCAGCGGCTGATCAGCGAAGGGCTGTTGCCGGCGGAACTGGTGTTCGGCCACAACAATTTTCTCTGGCCCTGTCAGGGCATTGCGCCGCCTGAAGGGGCCTTTCTGCATCTGTACGCCGTGGATCTGGCACGCACCCCGGACGGGCGCTGGTGGGTCACGGCGGATCGTACTCAGGCGCCGTCGGGCGCGGGTTATGCGCTGGAAAACCGCACCATTGTTTCGCGGGCGTTTCCCGAGTTGTACCGTGATCTGAAGGTGCAGCATCTGGCCGGATTTTTCCGCACCCTGCAGGAAACCCTCGCGCGCCAGGCGCCCTGTGATGACGACGCGCCGCTGGTGGTGCTGCTCACGCCCGGGCGTTTCAACGAAAGCTATTTCGAACACCTGTATCTGGCGCGCCAGCTCGGTTATCCGCTGGTGGAGGGGGGCGACCTGACGGTGCGCGATGCCACGGTGTACCTGAAAACCCTCAGCGGCCTGCGCCGGGTGCACGCAATCATGCGCCGGCTCGACGATGACTTCTGCGATCCGCTGGAACTGCGCACCGATTCGGCACTTGGTGTGCCCGGGTTACTTGAGGCGGTGCGGCAGGGCCGGGTGCTGGTGGCCAACGCCCTGGGCAGCGGCGTGCTGGAGTCACCCGGATTGCTCGGGTTCCTGCCGAAGATCAATCAATACCTGTTCGGCGAAGAGCTGATCCTGCCGTCCATCGCCACCTGGTGGTGCGGCGAGGCGCCGGTGCTGGCGCAGGCGCTGGAGAAGTTGCCGGAGCTGCTGATCAAGCCGGCGTTCCCCTCACAAAGTTTTGCCCCGGTGTTCGGCCGGGATCTGAGCGAACAACAGCGTCAGGCGCTCGCCGAGCGTATGCAGGCCCGGCCCTATGCCTACGTGGCGCAGGAACTGGCGCAGCTGTCTCAGGCGCCGATCTGGCAGGCCGAGGACGGCCAGTTGCAACCGCGGGCCATCGGCATGCGCGTGTACGCCGTGGCGAGCCGGGAGGGTTATCGCGTGCTGCCCGGTGGCCTGACCCGGGTCGCCGCCGAGGCCGATGCCGAAGTGGTGTCGATGCAACGTGGCGGAGCGAGCAAAGACACTTGGGTGCTGGGGGATCGTCCGCCCAGCGGCGAACAGTGGAAGACTCAGCGCAACGTCGGCGTGCACGATCTGGTGCGTCGTGATCCCTACTTGCCGTCGCGGGTAGTGGAGAACCTGTTCTGGTTCGGTCGTTATTGCGAGCGTTGCGACGACAGTGCGCGATTGCTGCGAATCATGCTTGCGCGTTATGTCGACGGTGACGATCCGCAAGCCTTGCAGGCGGCGGTCGAGCTGGGCGAACGCCTGATGCTGATGCCGGAGGAGGGCGAGCTGCCGGAGCGCCTGCTGGCGGCGCTGCTCGGCGAGGACTGGTCGTTCAGCCTGCGTTCCAACCTGCAGCGCTTGCAGTGGGCCGCTTCGCAGGTGCGCGGCAAACTCTCGCGGGAGAACTGGCAGGCCTTGGTCGAGTTACAGCGCGAAGCCATGGAGCTGGACACCGACGCGCCGGACTTCGGCGAGCTGCTGGATTTTCTCAACCGTCTGGTGATGTCGCTGGCGGCGCTGTCCGGGTTCGCCCTGGATGACATGACGCGCGACGAAGGCTGGCGCTTCTTGATGATTGGCCGGCGCATCGAGCGTCTGCAGTTTCTCAGCAGCAGCCTCGCCGCGTTCCTGCGCGGTAGCGCCGCGTTCGATCAGGCGGGGCTGGAGTGGCTGCTGGAGCTGGGCAACAGCAGCATCACTTACCGGTCGCGTTATCTGGCGGTGGCGCAGTTGATTCCGGTGCTCGACTTGCTGCTGCTCGACGAACAGAACCCGCATGCGGTGTTGTTCCAGCTGAAACTGGTGACCCGCACGCTGAAGCGCCTGAACGATGATTTCGGCGTGCCCCGCGAGGCCGGACTGCCGCAACTGGTCGAGCGTCTGGCACGTTTTGATCTGGGCTGTCTGGAAAACTCGCTGTTCGGCGAATCCAGCGTGCGTGCGGCACTCGATGGTTTGGCTGACTTGCTGCAAGAGATTGCCGAGGCCAGCGGGCAAGTCTCGGATCGCCTGGCGCTGCGCCACTTTGCCCATGTCGATGATGTCAGCCAGCGTACGGTGTCCGTCTGATGAGCGCGCATTACCAGATTTTCCACGACACCTGTTATCACTACGACAGCCCGGTGTCGCTGGCGCAGCAATTGGCGCACCTGTGGCCTCGAGAGTGCACATGGCAGCGCTGCACCGAACAGCAATTGCTGATCAGTCCGGAGCCGACGAGCCGGCGTGATGAACTCGATGTTTTCGGCAACCCGCTGACTCGCCTGGCCTTCGAGCGACCGCACGACGAGTTGCAGGTCAACGCCCGGCTCACGGTTGAGGTGCTGGCGCGACCGCTGGCGGACTTCAATCTGTCCCCGGCGTGGGAGCAGACGCGCAATGCGCTGACCTACAGCAGCCAGCCGTTGACTGCCCAGATGCTCGAAGCCTGTCGATATCGCTTTCAGTCACCCTACGTGCATCTGAAACGCAGCTTCGTCGAGTTCTCGGAAAGCTGCTTCCCGCCAGGGCAGCCGCTGATGCTCGGCGTGCAAGCGTTGATGCAGAAGATTTTCAGCGAGTTCACCTTCGATGCCGAGGCCACGCAGGTGGCGACGCCACTGGTGGAAGTGCTGGAGCGCCGGCGTGGTGTGTGCCAGGACTTCGCCCACCTGATGCTCGCCTGCGTACGTTCGCGGGGACTGGCGGCGCGCTATGTCAGCGGCTATCTGCTGACCCAGCCACCGCCGGGACAGCCACGGTTGATCGGCGCCGATGCGTCGCATGCCTGGGTTTCGGTGTTTTGCCCGGTATTGGGCTGGGTGGATTTTGATCCGACGAACAATGTGCAGCCGGCGCTGGAGCACATCACCCTGGCCTGGGGCCGGGACTTTTCCGATGTGTCGCCGTTGCGGGGGGTGATTCTGGGGGGCGGTTCTCACGATCCGGAAGTACGGGTCACCGTGATGCCACTGGACTGAAGACAACTCGCGCGTGAGGAGCTTTTGTGGCGAGGGAGCTTGCTCCCGCTCGACTGCGAAGCAGTCGCAAAACTATTTGGGGTCGCTGCGCAACCCAGCGGGAGCAAGCTCCCTCGCCACAGATCGCTCCCTCAGGGAGCGAATCAGCAATCAGCTCAGGCGTCGGGCGCCTGATCTTTCGGTGCTTCAACATCATCATCGTTGTCAGTCGCCACTTCACCGTCAGGGTTCAGTGCCGCTTCTTCAGCCATCTGTTTCTTGCGCTGAAGCTTTTCCTCTTTCTTCTTTTCCTTTTCCAGGTCTCGTTGACGTTTGGCGAAGGAGTAATTGGGTTTGGCCATGGGCGATCCTCTGGGGTCGAAGGTGAGGTTGAGCGGCGCGTATTCTGCCCTGTATCGGTGCCCGGGGGTTAACCGGGTTTTTGGTCGACCCACTTGGGGGTGACGGTCGGTTTCCACTGATCGAGGGCGTCGAGCAGGGTTTGTGGCGATTCGCTCACTTGCAGCATGTCACGGTGTGGCGCGCGAACGAAGCCTTCGCCGACGATATGGTCGAGAAAAGCGGTGAGTTTGTTGTAAAACCCGTTCACTTCCAGCAGGCCCAGCGGCTTGCCGTGGTAGCCGAGCTGGCCCCAGGTCCAGACTTCGAACAACTCTTCCAGCGTACCGAGGCCACCGGGCAACGCGATGAACGCGTCGCTCAATTCGGCCATGCGTGCCTTGCGGGCGTGCATGCCGTCGACCACTTCGAGGCGGCTCAGGCTTTTGTGGCCGATTTCCTTGTCCATCAGGCTTTGCGGAATGATCCCGATCACTTCACCGCCGGCGGCCAGTGCGGCGTCGGCGACCAGCCCCATCAAACCCACGGCTCCACCGCCGTAGACCAGGGTCAACTGGCGCTCAGCCAAGGCGCGGCCAAGGGCTTTGGCGGCTTCGGTGTAAGCCGGATCAGTACCGGCGTTGGCGCCGCAAAACACACAAACGGATTTGAGAGACATGCCTTCCTCCTGGGTCAATCCGTCACAGGGTAATGGCTGGCAGGCCTCGATCCAAGGGCTAGACTTCGCGTTTCGGTGTTTCGCAGGTGCCGCTGGCACCGCAGGCGTAGGCGGCGAGCAAGCTGCACAACAGGCCGTTAAAGATCATGACAGGCACTCCGTTTCAGTTCAGTGAGATGGCCTGATCATAGGGCCGGCCGTGGAATCTGGCCGGTAGATTGTTTCGATGAGTGTCATAGCCTGAAAGTTGTATACAATTTTTGACTCAAGTCATAGGAACTTGCGAAGATTTCAGGCAGTCTTCCAACCATTCGTGTTTTGTTAACCCTGCCTTGGAGATTCACCATGTTTTCCAAAGTTGTTGCGGTATCCCTGCTGGCGCTGGCCAGCAGCCAATTGATGGCTGCCGAGTGCAAAACCACCGTTGATTCCACCGACCAGATGTCCTTCAACACCAAGGAGATCGTGATCGACAAGAGCTGCAAGACTTTCACCGTCGAGCTGACCCACTCCGGCAGCCTGCCGAAGAACGTCATGGGCCATAACCTGGTCGTGAGCAAAACCGCGGACATGCAGCCGATCGCCACTGACGGCCTGGCCGCCGGCATCGACAAGAACTACCTGAAAGACGGCGACGAGCGCGTTATCGCTCACACCAAGATCATCGGTGCCGGCGAGAAAGACACGCTGACCATCGACGTATCGAAGCTGGCCGCCGGGACTGACTACGGCTTCTTCTGCTCGTTCCCGGGCCATATCTCGATGATGAAAGGCACCATTGCTGTGAAGTAATTGTTTCAGGCACAAAAAAGCGTCCCTCGGGACGCTTTTTTCGTTTCTGCAGCAGCTGCCGCCGGCTGCGATCTTTTGCTCTTGATTTTCAACGCCAGAGCAAAAGATCGCAGCCTCGTTTCACTCGACAGCTCCTGCAGGTTCCAGCACAACTTACGGCGCGTACGGCATGACGCGCTTGTGATGGGTCTTGTTGTACGTGTTGACGATGATGTCGAACGCTTCCTGACGCACCGGTTCGCCGTGCAGGAAGGCGTCGATTTCGGCGTAGGTCACGCCGTGGGACGCTTCGTCCGGTTTGCCCGGCGAGAGGTCTTCCAGATCCGCCGTTGGCACTTTCTCCACCAGCGACTCCGGCGCGCCGAAGCTGCGGGCAATCGCCCGGACCTGGTTTTTCACCAGACCGCTGAGCGGGGCGAGGTCGCAGGCGCCGTCACCGAACTTGGTGAAGAACCCCATGACCGCTTCCGCCGCGTGGTCGGTGCCGATCACCAGACCGTGGGCCGCGCCGGCGATGGTGTACTGGGCGACCATGCGCATCCGCGCCTTGGTGTTACCCAGTACGAAGTCCACCGACACCGCGTGCTTGCCTTCGAACGCCGCGACTTCACTGGCCAGCGATTTCACCGCCGGGCCGATGTTGACGGTGTGGCGTTCGTCCGGGGCGATGAAGTCCACCGAGGCCTGCGCGTCGTGCTCATCGAACTGGGTTTCGTACGGCAGGCGTACGGCGATGAACTTGTAGCTGTCGTCGCCGGTACGCTCGCGCAGTTCACGCATGGCGCGCTGGGCCAACAGGCCGGCGGTCAGCGAGTCGACGCCGCCGCTGATGCCCAGCACCAGGGTCTTGAGCCCGGAATTGACCAGGCAATCCTGAATGAAGGTAATGCGCCGGGCGACTTCGGCTTGCAGAGCCTTGTGGTCAGCGAACGGCGGTTGGACCTTGAGCTGTTCAGCAATCTCACGCTGTACGGCTTGCATGAATTCACTCCTTGCTAGATAGACTGGAATCGGCAGGAACCTGGAACACGTGTCGCAAATAGGCGACGAAATTCGGGTCTTTGCAGTGGGTCTTGCCTGGCTCGTCGGAGATCTTCGCCACCGGCTGGCCGTTGCAGGCGGTCATTTTAAGCACGATGCTCATCGGTTCGACACCCGGAATGTCACAGGTCAGGTTGGTGCCGATGCCAAAGCTGACGTTGATCCGCCCGTGCAGCGCGCGGAAGATCTCCAGCGACTTGGGCAGGGTCAGGCTGTCGGAGAACACCAGGGTCTTGCTCATCGGGTCGATGCCGAGCTTGTGATAGTGGGCGATGCATTTTTCGCCCCACTGCACCGGATCCCCGGAATCGTGGCGCAGACCATCGAAGAGCTTGGCGAAGAACAGATCGAAGTCGCCGAGGAACGCGTCGGTGGTGATGCAGTCGGTGAGGGCGATCCCCAGCAAGCCGCGGTACTCGCGCACCCAGCAATCGAGCGCGGCGATCTGGCTGTCGATCAGCCGTGGGCCGAGTTGCTGGTGGGCCATGATCCATTCATGGGCCATGGTGCCCAGCGGTTTCATGTCCAGTTCCCTGGACAGGTGCACGTTGCTGGTGCCGACGAAGCGCCCGGGGAAATCGTGCTTGAGCACGTTCACCACTTCTTCCTGCACGCGGTAGGAAAAGCGCCGGCGGGTGCCGAAATCGGCGACCTGCAACTGCGCCAGTTCGTCGGCCGAGGCATTGGCGCTGAGCCAGTCGAACTTGCGATACAGCTGTTCACGCGCCTGGACCAGCTCGATTTCCCGGTAGCGATAGCGGTTGCGCACTTCACTGACGATCGCCAGCAGCGGCACTTCGTACAGAATCACATGCAGCCACGGACCGCGCAGGCGGATGAACAGCTCGCCGTTTTCGATCCCGGTGTGCAGATAGCGCAGGTTGAAGCGGAACAGACCGAGAAAGCGCAGGAAATCCGGTTTCAGAAAACTGATTCGTTCGAGAAAACTCAACTGGTCGGCGCTCAGGCTCAGTTCGGCCAGGCGCTCGATCTGATAGCGGATCTCGGCCAGATAAGGCCGCAGATCCTCGCTGTTACGGCAACGAAACTCCCATTCGACTTCGACGTTGGGGTAGTTGTGCAGCACCGCCTGCATCATCGTCAGTTTGTAGAAGTCGGTGTCGAGCAGGTTCTGCACGATGCGATCGGCAAACACACTCTCGCTCATAAACGGGGTCTCCAGGTGCACCGCGCACGGCGCGGTATCAAACAATGGTGCTAGTGGCGCATATCAGCGGTGGGGATTGCCAGCGATTTTTGCGCTGAATGAAGGCAATCGTGGCGAGGGAGCTTGCTCCCGCTGGGTGGCGGAGCCGCCACGATGTCGATATCCCGGTAATGTCAGTTACAGCGCGTCTGTGGCCTTACGACGGCGGCGCCGCCGGGCGGGAGCAAGCTGCCTCGCCACAGAGATAACAACCGTGCCTTGGTTACGCAGCAGGGTTATCAATCTGCTCCAGCATCCACTTCACAAAATCGCGCACCTTCGGCACTTCCGCCGCATGTTCCGGATAGGCCAGGTAATAAGCGTCGGAACTGGGCATAGCATGCTGCCAGGGAATGACCAGTTTGCCGTCGGCCAATTCCTCTTCCACCAGAAACCGTGGCAACAACGCCACGCCGCAGCCGACTTGCGCCGCACGAATACACATATAAAAGGTTTCGAAACGCGGCCCGTGGTAGCTGTGTTCGGTGTGGTAGCCCTGACTGTCGAACCAGTCGTGCCAAGCCTGTGGGCGCGAGGCGTTTTGCAGCAGCACCAGATCGGTCAGTTGCGTCGGGTCGGTGAATGGCTGATCCGGCAGGCTGCCCGGCGCGCACACCGGCACCAGCTCTTCGCCGAACAGCTTCAGGCATTCGGTGCCGGGGCGTGAGCCCTGGCCGAAATAGAACGCCAGATCGCTGCGCCCTTGCAGCAAGTCGTCCGCCTCCTGCTCGTTGCACAAGTCGAGATGGATCGATGGATGGCGCAGACGCCAACCCTTCAGGCGCGGCACCAGCCAGCGGGCGCCGAAGGTCGAGGGCGTAGAAACGCGCAGGACTTCGGTCTCGCCGCCGTAGGAACGCAGGTAATGCGTCGACATTTCCACCTGCGTGAGGATTTTTCGGACTTCCACCAGGTACAAATCCCCGGCCGGGGTCATCTGCAAGCGTCGACGCACCCGGCGGAACAACAAGTGCTGCAACAATTCCTCAAGCTGCGCCACTTGCTTGCTGACAGCGCTCTGGGTCAGGTTCAGTTCCTCGGCAGCCCGGGTAAAACTCAGGTGCCGGGTGACGGCCTCGAAGCACTGCAACGCGGTGATCGATGGCAGGTGGCGTTTATTCAGCATGGGTGATCCCTTTTTCTTGTCTTTCTCTGCGCAGCATGAATAAACGGAATGATATCTCGCGTAAAGGTCGTTTGTTGCCTCGCCCTACTGACGCTACAACTAAAGGCCTGCCCGGTCGTGAACATTCGGCCGCACACATTCAGTTTTTCGCTTGAGGAGTGACCCATGGTTGCCGCATTGCTTGATCGTCTTGGTGTGAACCCGGCCCTGTACCAGAACGGCAAAGTGCCGGTGCATTCGCCCATCGATGGCAGCCGCATCGCCGCGGTGAACTGGGAAGGCCCGGCCGAAGTCGAGCAGCACATCAGTCGCGCAGATCATGCGTTCGAGCAATGGCGCAAGGTCCCGGCCCCGCGTCGTGGTGAGCTGGTGCGCCAGTTCGGCGAAGTGTTGCGTGAATACAAGGCTGACCTCGGCGAGCTGGTGTCGTGGGAAGCGGGCAAGATCACCCAGGAAGGTTTGGGCGAAGTGCAGGAGATGATCGATATCTGCGACTTCGCCGTCGGCCTGTCCCGTCAGTTGTACGGTTTGACCATCGCCTCCGAGCGCCCGGGTCACCACATGCGTGAAACCTGGCATCCGCTGGGCGTGGTCGGCGTGATCAGTGCCTTCAACTTCCCGGTCGCCGTGTGGGCGTGGAACACCACGCTGGCATTGGTCTGCGGCAACCCGGTGGTATGGAAACCGTCGGAGAAAACCCCGCTGACCGCACTGGCCTGTCAGGCGCTGTTCGACCGCGTGGTGAAGAATTTCACTGATGCCCCGGCAAACCTGTGCCAAGTGATCATCGGTGGCCGTGACGCTGGTGAAGCGCTGGTCGATGACCCGCGTGTCGCGTTGATCAGTGCAACAGGCAGCACCCGCATGGGCCGCGAAGTGGCGCCGAAAGTCGCTGCGCGTTTCGCCCGCAGCATCCTCGAACTGGGCGGCAACAACGCGATGATCCTCGGCCCGAGCGCCGATCTGGACATGGCCGTGCGCGCCATTCTGTTCAGTGCGGTGGGCACCGCCGGTCAGCGCTGCACCACATTGCGTCGCCTGATCGCCCACGAGTCGGTGGAGGAGGAAATCGTCACCCGCCTCAAGGCCGCGTACGCGAAAGTGCGCATCGGCCATCCGCTGGAAGGCAATCTGGTCGGCCCGCTGATCGACAAGCACAGCTTCGAAAACATGCAGGATGCGCTGGAGCAGGCATTGAGCGAGGGCGGCCGGGTGTTTGGCGGCCAGCGTCAGCTCGAAGAGCAGTTCCCCAACGCCTACTACGTGTCGCCGGCGATTGTTGAAATGCCAGAGCAAAGCGACGTGGTCTGCAGCGAAACCTTTGCGCCGATCCTCTACGTGGTCGGTTACAGCGACTTCCAGGAAGCGCTGCGCCTGAACAACGCTGTACCGCAAGGCCTGTCGTCGTGCATCTTCACCACTGATGTGCGCGAGGCGGAGCAATTCATGTCGGCGGTCGGCAGCGACTGCGGCATCGCCAACGTCAACATCGGCCCGAGCGGCGCGGAAATCGGCGGGGCGTTTGGTGGCGAGAAAGAGACCGGTGGTGGTCGCGAGTCGGGCTCCGACGCCTGGCGCGCGTACATGCGTCGCCAGACCAATACCGTGAACTATTCGCTGGAGTTGCCGCTGGCGCAGGGTATTACCTTCGACTGAAATTGAGAAAAAGCTGAAAAGATCGCAGCCTTCGGCATCTCCTACAGGGCTGCGGTTGGCTGCGGTTTTGTAGGAGCTGCCGAAGGCTGCGATCTTTTTAGTGCCCACAACGCAATTGGTTAGGTTTCTGTTGGAGTCTGGCAATGCCGTTACGCGAAGAATGTCTGTGGGAAAAACTCACGCCGCAGCGCCCGGATAACTCCGCCCTGCGCGGCGAGGTCAAAGTCGATGTCTGCGTGATCGGCGCCGGGTTTACCGGGTTGTCGGCGGCGCTGCATCTGTTGGAACAGGGCAAGCGTGTCTGCGTGCTGGAAGCGCATCGTGCCGGGCACGGCGGGTCTGGGCGCAACGTCGGGTTGGTCAACGCCGGCATGTGGATCCCGCCGGACGAGATCGAGGCCGGCTTCGGCGAGGCGGTTGGCAGCCAGCTCAACCGCATGCTCGGGGCGGCGCCAGCGTTGGTGTTCAGCCTTGTGGACAAGTACAACATCGATTGCCAGTTACGCCGCGAAGGCACCCTGCACATGGCGCACAACGCCAAGGGCGAGGCGGATCTGCGCAGTCGCGAGCAACAATGGAAACGCCGTGGTGCACCGGTCGAACTGCTGACCGGCAAGGCCTGCGAGCAAGCCACCGGCACGCAAAAGATCGCCGCCGCACTGCTCGACCGCCGCGCGGGCACCCTCAATCCCATGGCCTATGTCACCGGGCTGGCCAATGCGGTGAAGGACCTGGGCGGGCAGATGTTCGATCACTCGCCGGTCACTCGCCTCGAACGCCAGGGCCAGCAATGGTCGGTGCAGACCGAGCAGGGTTCGGTGCTCGCCGAGCAAGTGGTGATTGCCTCCAACGCCTACACCGAAGGCGACTGGACCGAGCTCAAGCGCAACTTCTTCCCCGGCTACTACTATCAGGTCGCCTCGGTGCCGCTGACCGAAGACGCGGCCCATGACATCCTCCCGGGCGGGCAGGGTTCGTGGGACACGCGGCAGGTGCTGAGCAGCATCCGTCGCGACAAGGACGGCCGGTTGTTGCTCGGCAGCCTGGGCAACGGCAATCAGAAACCCGCCTGGTTCCTCAAGGCCTGGGCCGACCGGGTGCAGCAACACTACTTCCCCAACCTGAAACCGGTGGAGTGGGAATGCACCTGGACCGGGCGCATCGCCTTCACCCCCGATCACCTGATGCGCCTGTTCGAACCGGCGCCGGGACTGGTGGCCGTCACCGGTTACAACGGCCGTGGCGTGACCACCGGCACCGTGGTCGGCAAAGCCTTCGCCGACTATCTGTGTCACGGCAATCCGCAGGCTCTGCCAATCCCCTTCGCACCGATGCAGCCCCTGGCCGGTGTCGGCCTGCGCAGTTGCCTGTACGAGGCCGGGTTCTCGCTGTATCACGCGGGCCAGTGCCTGCGCATCGTTATCTGAGTGTTGAAATTTGTTGCTTTGCGCGGCGCTTTTGCGCGTAGCGACTAGCCTGTAATGGTGCGGGTTGTAGCAGTCCCGCACCAGCAGTGTGCAGTTCGGTGACGCGAGCTGTTACAGGCTGGTTGCACGTCGTTTGGTGCCGCGGTTGCAATGATGGCGCAGGCGGGTTGCGCCTCAGATTTAAAAAGGTTTCACCTTCCGCGGTTTAGACGGTTGCACGCCCAATGAAAATGGGAACGAAACAGTCGAAATAACAAGAAAGCAGCGACTTTTTGAAGAATAAAAAACCGATGGCACGGCGCTTGCTCAGAGCATTCAGTGAAGTGAAGTCGCAGTGCCAACTAAAAAAAACCTTGGAGCACCACCTCATGTCCCAGACGTTTTACAAGAAAGGCTTTCTGGCCCTCGCAGTGGCTACTGCGTTGGGTGTTTCTGCGTTTGCTCAAGCTGATGTGAAAATCGGTGTAGCGGGTCCAATGACTGGCGCCAACGCGGCATTTGGCGAGCAGTACATGAAGGGTGCACAGGCAGCGGCGGACGCGGTCAACGCGGCGGGCGGCGTCAACGGCGAGAAAATCGTACTGGTCAAGGGCGATGACGCCTGCGAACCGAAACAGGCTGTGACGGTCGCCAAAGACCTGGTCAACCAGAAGGTTGCCGGTGTGGTCGGTCACTTCTGCTCCTCTTCCACCATTCCAGCCTCGGAAATCTACGACGAAGCCGGCGTCATCGCGATCACCCCGGGTTCCACCAACCCGCAAGTGACCGAGCGCGGCCTGAGCGCCATGTTCCGTATGTGCGGGCGTGACGACCAGCAAGGTATCGTCGCGGGCGACTACATCGTCGACGTGCTCAAGGGCAAGAAAGTCGCCGTGCTGCACGACAAGGACACCTACGGTCAGGGCCTGGCCGATGCGACCAAGGCTCAACTGGAAAAACGCGGCGTGAAGCCGGTGCTGTACGAAGGCCTGACCCGTGGCGAGAAAGACTTCAGCGCCGTGGTCACCAAGATCCGTGCGGCCGGTGCCGACGTGGTCTACTTCGGCGGCCTGCACCCGGAAGCCGGCCCGCTGGTCAAACAACTGCGTACCGAAGGCCTGAAAGACGTCAAGTTCATGTCTGACGACGGTATCGTGACCGACGAACTGGTGACCACCGCCGGCGGCCCGCAATACGTTGACGGCGTGCTGATGACCTTCGGCGCCGACCCACGCCTGCTGCCAGACAGCAAGACTGTAGTGGATGCATTCCGCAAGGCCGGCACCGAGCCTGAAGGCTACACCCTGTATGCCTACGCATCGGTCCAGACCCTGGCTGCTGCCTTCAACGGCGCCAAGTCCAACAGTGGTGAGAAAGCCGCCGAGTGGCTCAAGGCCAACCCGGTGAAAACCGTGATGGGCGAGAAAGCCTGGGACAAGAAGGGCGACCTGAAAGTCTCCGACTACGTGGTTTACCAGTGGGACAAGGACGGCAAATACCATCAGCTGGAAAAACAGAAGTAAGGGCTGACGCGATCAGCTGACTCCCACTGTTCTATGTGGGAGCGAGCCTGCTCGCGAAGACGGACTGACAGGCAACATCTCTGTTGAATGATCAGCCGCTTTCGCGAGCAGGCTCGCTCCCACAGGATCATGCGGTGATCGAGCTGAATGCGCTCTGACATTGCTCCGACGTAAATCTGTATTTTTCCTAGAAGAACCGCCCGCCCACCGGTGGGCAGGTTCTCATTGCGTGAGATTGCGTTATGGATGGTATTTTCCTGCAGCAACTGGTCAACGGCCTGACCCTCGGGTCGGTCTATGGCCTGATCGCCATCGGCTACACAATGGTCTACGGCATCATCGGCATGATCAACTTCGCCCACGGCGAGGTTTACATGATTTCTGCTTACCTGGCGGCAATCAGTCTGGCTCTGCTGGCTTACTTCGGTATTGAATCCTTCCCGCTGTTGATGCTCGGCACGTTGGTTTTCACCATCGTCGTCACCGGCGTCTATGGCTGGGTAATCGAACGCGTCGCCTACAAACCTCTGCGCAACTCCACCCGACTGGCACCGTTGATCAGCGCCATCGGCATCTCCCTGATCCTGCAAAACTATGCCCAGATCAGCCAGGGCGCCCGCCAACAGGGTGTTCCGACGCTGCTCACCGGTGCCTGGCGTATCGACGTCGGCAGCGGTTTCGTCCAGTTGACCTACACCAAGATCTTCATTCTGGTGGCCGCGTTCGTCGGCATGGGCCTGCTGACCTACGTGATCAAGTACACCAAGCTCGGCCGCATGTGCCGCGCCACCCAGCAAGACCGCAAGATGGCTTCGATCCTCGGGATCAACACCGACCGGGTGATTTCCTACGTGTTCATCATTGGTGCGGCAATGGCGGCGCTGGCCGGCGTGCTGATCACCATGAACTACGGCACGTTCGACTTCTACGCAGGCTTCGTCATTGGCATCAAGGCGTTCACCGCCGCGGTGCTCGGCGGGATCGGCTCCCTGCCCGGCGCGATGCTCGGCGGGATCATTCTCGGGATCTCCGAGTCGCTGTTCTCGGGCCTGGTCAACTCCGACTACAAAGACGTGTTCAGCTTCTCGCTGCTCGTACTTGTTCTGGTCTTCCGGCCTCAGGGCCTGTTGGGCCGTCCTCTTGTGTCGAAGGTGTAAGCGATGTCTTCAACCACTCAAAAAAACATCGATATCAAAAAAAGCCTGGTTGAGGCGATTCTGGCCGGCCTGATTGCGCTGATTGTGTTCGGCCCGATTGTCGGCGTCGTGCTCGACGGCTATAGCTTCAACCTTGAACCGACCCGCGTGGCGTGGATCATCGGCATCGTCATGCTCGGCCGCTTTGCCCTCAGCCTGTTTCTGCAGACGCCCAAGGGCCTGAAGATTCTCGACGGATTCGAGAGCACCGGCTCCGGTGTGCATGTATTGCCATCCGATCACAAATCCTCGCTGCGCTGGATCATCCCGCTACTGATTGTGCTCGCGGTCATCGTGCCGTTCGTCTCCAACTCGTACCTGCTGGGCGTGGTCATCCTCGGGTTGATCTACGTGCTGCTGGGGCTGGGGCTGAACATAGTGGTCGGCTTGGCCGGTCTGCTCGACCTGGGTTATGTGGCGTTCTACGCCATCGGCGCCTACGGTCTGGCGCTGGGTTATCAATACCTCGGACTGGGTTTCTGGACCGTGCTGCCACTGGCGGCGATCACCGCTGGCCTGGCCGGCTGCATCCTCGGTTTCCCGGTGTTGCGTCTGCACGGTGACTACCTGGCGATCGTGACCCTGGGCTTCGGGGAAATCATTCGCCTGATCCTCAACAACTGGCTGTCGCTGACCGGCGGCCCGAACGGTATGCCGGCGCCACTGCCGACGTTCTTCGGCCTCGAGTTCGGCAAGCGGGCGAAGGATGGCGGGGTGCCGTTCCACGAGTTCTTCGGCATCGCCTACAACCCCGATGTGAAGTATTACTTCATCTACGCGGTGTTGTTCCTGGTGGTGCTGGCCGTGCTGTACATCAAGCATCGGCTGGTGAAGATGCCGGTGGGTCGCGCCTGGGAGGCCTTGCGCGAAGACGAAATCGCCTGCCGCTCGATGGGCCTGAACCACGTGCTGGTCAAGCTCTCGGCGTTCACCATTGGCGCGTCGACGGCGGGTCTGGCCGGGGTGTTCTTTGCCACCTATCAAGGCTTCGTCAACCCGACCTCGTTCACCTTCTTCGAGTCGGCGCTGATCCTCGCCATCGTCGTGCTCGGCGGCATGGGCTCGACCATCGGTGTGGTGATCGCGGCGTTCGTGCTCACGGTGGCCCCGGAACTGCTGCGCGGCTTCGCCGAATACCGCGTGCTGCTGTTCGGCATCCTGATGGTGTTGATGATGATCTGGCGACCACGAGGGCTGATCCGCATCAGCCGTACCGGGGTCACTCCACGCAAAGGTGCCATTCACTATGAGAGGACTGCGCCATGAGTGAAGTCGTACTCTCTGTGGAAAAACTGATGATGCACTTCGGTGGCATCAAGGCCCTGAGCGATGTCAGCCTCAAGGTCAAACGCAACTCGATCTTCGCCCTGATCGGCCCCAACGGTGCGGGCAAGACCACGGTGTTCAACTGCCTGACCGGGTTCTACAAAGCCTCCGGCGGCAAGATCGAACTCAACGTGCGCGGCAAGCAGACCAACGTCATCCAGTTGCTCGGCGAGTCGTTCAAACCGACCGATTTCGTTTCGCCGAAGTCGTTCCTCAGTCGTCTGTATTACAAGATGTTCGGTGGCACGCACTTGGTGAACCGTGCAGGACTGGCCCGGACCTTCCAGAACATTCGCCTGTTCAAGGAAATGTCGGTGCTGGAAAATCTGCTGGTGGCCCAACACATGTGGGTCAACCGCAACATGCTCGCCGGCATCCTTAACACCAAGGGTTACCGCAAGGCTGAAAGCGACGCGCTGGACTGCGCGTTCTATTGGCTGGAGGTGGTCGATCTGGTGGACTGCGCCAACCGTCTCGCTGGTGAACTCTCGTATGGCCAACAACGTCGTCTGGAGATTGCCCGGGCCATGTGCACGCGGCCGCAGATCATCTGCCTCGATGAACCGGCCGCCGGCCTCAACCCTCAGGAAACCGAAGCGCTGAGCGCGATGATCCGGCTGCTGCGCGACGAGCACGATCTGACCGTGGTGCTGATCGAACACGACATGGGCATGGTAATGAGCATTTCCGATCACATCGTGGTGCTGGACCACGGCGTTGTCATCGCCGAGGGTGGGCCTGAAGCCATCCGTCATGATCCGAAAGTGATCGCGGCTTATCTGGGCGCAGACGAAGAGGAGCTGGTATGAGCCAACCGATCCTCGAACTCAAAGACCTCGACGTGTTCTACGGCCCGATCCAGGCTCTCAAAGGCGTGTCGCTGCAGATCAACGAAGGCGAAACCGTCAGCCTGATCGGCTCCAACGGCGCCGGCAAATCCACGCTGCTGATGTCGATCTTCGGACAGCCACGGGCGGCGGGCGGACAGATCCTCTATCGAGGCGTCGACATTACCCACAAGTCCTCGCACTACATCGCCTCCAACGGCATTGCGCAGTCGCCGGAAGGGCGGCGGGTGTTCCCCGACATGACCGTCGAGGAAAACCTGCTGATGGGCACCATCCCGATTGGCGACAAGTACGCCAAGGAGGACATGCAGCGCATGTTCGAGCTGTTCCCGCGGCTCGAAGAACGCCGCACCCAGCGGGCGATGACCATGTCTGGCGGCGAGCAGCAAATGCTCGCCATCGCCCGGGCCTTGATGAGTCGGCCGAAGCTGTTGCTGCTCGATGAACCGAGCCTGGGTCTGGCGCCGATCGTGGTGAAACAGATCTTCGCCACGCTGCGCGAACTGGCGAAAACCGGCATGACCATTTTCCTCGTCGAGCAGAACGCCAACCATGCGCTGAAGCTGTCGGACCGCGCGTATGTGATGGTCAACGGCGAGATTCGCCTGACCGGTACCGGTAAAGAACTGCTGGTGAACGAGGAGGTGCGTAACGCCTATCTGGGCGGGCACTGATTGTTCGTGAGTTGTCCACAAGCCCCGCGACGCAAGTCCCGGGGCTTTTTACATCTCAAGTTCACACAGAAACCCTGTAGGAGCTGCCGAAGGCTGCGATCTTTTGATGTTGTTTTTGAAGATCAAAAGATCGCAGCCTTCGGCAGCTCCTACAGTGAATCCATCTTCAATATCAAGTCGATTTTGAAATTGTGGAAAACAAATTCCCATAGCTGCCAAAGCGCGACATATAGACGCTGCAAATGGCTGTTTTTCCACAGTTTTGACTTGTCCCCGTTTGCTGTGGAGCCGGCTGTGAATAACGTGGGAGTAGCTGGCTGCAGCCCTTGTTGAACGTGGCTTGCAGGGCGATGAGTGTTTTTTGATCAGGCATTTTTGCTGGAGCTGAAGACGTCGTTGTCAACCCTTTTGTGCGGGTGGCGACACAGGCGATTTGATGTGAGCAAGCCTGTGGATAAGTCTGTGACTAAACTCTGGAAAGACCGCGCTGAGGGCCGTAATTACTGGCCTCGCGCAGTCACGACGGTGACCGGTCGGTCGTGCAAAATGCCATGTCCCGCACAACTGCCGCTTCAGGGTCAAGCAAAAAACTTTCTATTTCCGGCGCAAAGCCTTGTGTGGCGCGGCTTTGCGCGTTTCCACTTGCCCCCGGAAACTGTGGAAGGGCTTGTGGATAACGTGCGTGCACATGGCTACAGGCCACGGTCGCCGTGCTGTTCAGGGTGTTGGTTGTTTTTTATACAGATTGCGGGTGTTGCCCGTGGTTGCGTGGCCGGGCATGCTGGCTGCTGATTTTCTATTCCCATGGCTGCGCTGGCGGCCGACGCAAGGAGAACACGATGTCCAACACCCTGTTTATCACCGGCGCGACGTCCGGTTTTGGTGAAGCCTGTGCCCGTCGTTTCGCCGAGGCTGGCTGGAAACTGGTGTTGACCGGTCGTCGTGCAGAACGTCTCGATGCCCTGTGCGCCGAACTGTCCAAGCAGACTGAAGTACACGGCCTGGTGCTCGACGTGCGTGATCGCAAGGCGATGGAAGAGGCGATCGCCAATCTGCCGCCGTCCTTCGCCAAGCTGCGGGGCCTGATCAACAACGCCGGGCTGGCGCTGGGCGTCGATCCGGCACCGAAATGCGATCTCGACGACTGGGACACCATGGTCGACACCAACGTCAAAGGCCTGATGTACAGCACTCGTCTGCTGCTGCCGCGTCTGATCGCACACGGCCGTGGTGCCGGTATCATCAACCTCGGCTCGATCGCCGGTAACTACCCGTATCCGGGCAGCCATGTGTATGGCGCGACCAAAGCGTTCGTCAAGCAGTTCTCGCTGAACCTGCGTTGCGACCTGCAAGGCACTGGCGTGCGCGTTAGCAACATCGAGCCTGGCCTGTGCGAGAGCGAGTTCTCGCTGGTGCGTTTTGCCGGTGACCAGGAGCGTTACAACGCGACCTACGCCGGGGCCGAGCCGATCCAGCCGCAGGACATCGCCGAGACCATCTTCTGGGTGCTCAATGCCCCGGCGCACATCAACATCAACAGCCTGGAGCTGATGCCGGTGAGCCAGACCTGGGCCGGGTTTGCCATCGAGCGTAACAAGGCTTAAGACCGGGTTGAGGCCATTCGCGAGCAGGCTCGCTCCCACTTTGCAATGCATTCCTATGTGGGAGCGAGCCTGCTCGCGAAGGGGGCAAATCGGCCAAAATAGGGCAATAAGGTAAACTCATCTCCGACAAACCCTACCGCACCCTGCGGTTCAAAGGTTTTTAGAGGAGGCTACGTGAGTAACCGAGGTGAGCAGTCGCTGCTCAAACAATCCACCATCCTGATGTTCGCGGTGTCGATCGCCGGGATCGTCACCGGTTTTATTTCTGGGTCTCAATCCATCCTTTTCGATGGTTTTTTCTCGCTGATCGCCACGTTTATCAAAGTGCTGATGCTGATCACCGCCCGGCTGATTGCCAAAGAGAGCAATCACCGCTTCCAGTTCGGTTTCTGGCATCTGGAGCCGATGGTGCTGCTGATCGAAGGCAGTTTCCTGCTGCTGATCGCCACCTATGCGTTTCTCAACGGTGTGTTCGGCATCATCAACGGCGGCCGCGAGATCGAGCTGGGGCTGGTGATCATTTATGCGGCGGTGTTCACCGTCGTTGAATTCGCCTACTTCTTCTACGTGCGCCGCCGTAATCGCAAGCTCAAATCCAGCCTGATCCAGTTCGACAACATCAGCTGGCTGGTGGACGCGATGCTCTCGGTCGGCCTGTTGATCAGTTTTCTCGCGGCACTGCTGCTCAAGGCCCAGGGCTTTGACGAGTGGGCGAAGTTTGTCGACCCGCTGATCCTGATCGTACTGGCCCTGACCATGTTGCCGCCGGCGTTCAAGATCCTTGGCCCGGCGCAGCGCGACGTGCTGGGTATTGCCCCGGACACGCTCGATGACCAAGTGCGGCAGGTCATGGAAGCGGCGAAGGTCGAGCATGGTTTCGACGATTACGTGACCTACGTGCAGAAGCACGGACGGGCGCGGTTTATCGAGATTCATGTGGTGTTGCCGGCGGATTACCGGTTGCAGAGCGTGGGGCAGCTGGATGCGCTGCGTGAGGCGATTTCGGCGCAGCTGGGCGCGCCGGATGCGGCGCGCTGGCTGACCATCAGCTTTACTGGCGACAGGAGGTGGGTTGCCTGATGTAACCCGGATTTAGGCTGAGAGCACATTTGTGGCGAGGGGATTTATCCCCGATGGGGCGCGAAGCGGCCCTGAAAAAGCGGGGCAGCTACGCAGCCCATCGGGGATAAATCCCCTCACCACAGTAATCCCATTTGCCATCAGATCAGCTTAGGTATTCAGCCAATCCGCTGTAACAAGTCGCCAAATGGTACGGCGTGGTAGAAGGCATGTCCTTGCGGCTCACCTCACCCTGTTCATCCCGGCACTCATACCAGCCACCGCCATGCAGAAACCGCTGTTGCAGCGCCTGCAACTGGCGCAGCACTACCGCTTCGCTGCCCGGGCGCAAGGTCAGGGCGCGCAGGTATTCTGCCTGCGCCCAGATGCGCTGAGTCGAATCCTTCGGTCGTCCATCCAGTTCCAGATCAAGCATCGCCCGCACCGCGCCGGTCGACTCGACCACGCCGAACTGTTCGGTGAAAGCGAAGGCCCGGTCCAATGCCGCGTGCAGTTTCGAACCGCGCAGTAGCGGTGACGATTGCAGCAGGAAATACCATTCGAACTGATGCCCCGGCTCGTACCAGTTATCCACAGCCCCCAACGGTTTCTCCATCAGCACGCCGTGTTGCGGATCGACGAAGTGCTTGTGCATGGCTGTGCATAACTCCAGCAACGCTTGCTGTGTCTGGGCATCTTCGCGCACGGCGAGGGTGGCGAGGAAGGCTTCGGCCAGGTGCATCAGCGGGTTCTGCAGCGGACCGGTTTGCAGGGTGATCCAGTCGCGGTCCAGGCACGCTTCGTACAAGCCGTCACCGGTGGCGAAGCGCCGGGCGATGACTTCCAGTGCGGCGTTGAGCGTGGATTCCACCAGCGGCTCGCGGGACTTGGCCCAGTAATGAGCGCAGGCGAACAGGATGAAGGCGTGGGTGTAGAGGTCTTTGCGCTGATCCAGCGGCTTGCCGTCGGCATCGATGCTGTAGAACCAGCCGCCGTGCTCGGCATCATGAAAGTGCCGTTGCAGCGAACGGAACAGTGCGGCGGCGCGGATCTCGGCGTTATCCACAACCCCGATCAGGCTGGAAAACAGGTACAGCTGCCGTGCGCAGGCCATTGCCCGATAGCGTTGTGGCGGCAGTGGCTTGTGGGCGGCGTCCAGTGCTTCGTAGGGCAGCGCCATGTCGGCGTTCCAGCCCGGGCCTTGCCAGAGCGGCACGATCACGTTCAGAAAGTGCTGTTGCACGTCGCTGAACAGGGCGGTCAATTCGGGCAGGGAGGTGCAGCGGGAAGCATGGGGCATTGGCGGACGTCGTCACGGCTGGGGCGATTGCGCGACATGGTAGCAGAGCGGCGGGCCTTAGAGACGCGGAGTCTGTCAGTCCGCCTTCGCGAGCAGGCTCGCTCCCACAGTGGATTTGCAGCGTACACAAAACCTGTGGGAGCGAGCCTGCTCGCGAAGAGGCCAGTGGCAGGCGCTAGAGAATCAACCGGCCAGCAACCACGCGCCAGTCACAGCCGAAGCGGCACCCGCCACACGCACCAGAGGCGCAGCAGCCTGAGGCAGAAAACGAACCACCGCATAACCCGCCGCATGCAGTGCAGCCGTCGCCGCCACGAAGCCGGCGGCATACGCCCACGGGCTGCTCATGTCCGGCAGCTCCAGACCATGCGCCACGCCATGGAACAGCGCAAACAGCGCCGTCGCGGCCACCGCCATCAGCAGCGGCGGACGCACCGCCAGTGCCACCGCCAGGCCCAGCGCCAGCACAGAGGCGGCGATCCCGCTTTCCAGCGCCGGCAGCTCCAGCCCCTCAAAGCCGAGCATGCCGCCGATCAGCATGGTGCCGACAAACGTGCACGGCAGCGCCCAACGTGCAGCGCCTTGCTGCTGCGCCGCCCACAAACCGACGGCAATCATCGCCAGCAAGTGGTCGAGGCCGCCGATCGGGTGGCTGATACCGGCGACCAGACCGCTGTCGCCGTGGCCCGGGTGGGCGAAGGCGAGTGCCGGGGTCAGCAGCAGCGCCACGGCGCCGAAAATACGTTTGAGTGTCATGGATAAGCTTCCTTGTTGGTCAATAAGTCAGGCGGCGTTCAGCAGGCCCTGGCGTTCGATGAAGGCGATGATTTCTTCCAGGCCCTGGCCGGTCTTCTGGTTGCTGAAGACGAAGGGCTTGCCGTTGCGCATGCGTCGGGTGTCGCTATCCATCATTTCCAGCGAGGCGCCGACCAGCGGCGCCAGGTCGATCTTGTTGATCACCAGCAGGTCGGACTTGCAGATCCCCGGCCCGCCCTTGCGTGGCAGCTTGTCGCCGGCCGAGACGTCGATAACGTAAATGGTCAGGTCCGACAGCTCCGGGCTGAAGGTCGCCGACAGGTTGTCGCCGCCAGACTCCACCAGAATCAGGTCCAGCCCCGGAAAGCGCCGGTTCAGTTGGTCCACCGCTTCGAGGTTGATCGAGGCGTCTTCGCGGATCGCCGTGTGCGGGCAGCCACCGGTTTCCACGCCGATGATGCGTTCCGGGGCCAGTGCTTGGTTGCGCACCAGAAAGTCGGCGTCTTCGCGGGTATAAATGTCGTTGGTAACGACGGCCAGGTTGTAGCGATCGCGCAGCGCCAGGCACAGGGCCAGGGTCAATGCGGTCTTGCCGGAACCGACCGGGCCGCCGATGCCGACGCGCAGGGGTTGTGTGTTCATGTGCTTCTCCAAGATGACAGGCCCTAGGAACGGAACAGACGGCTGTACTGGCGCTCATGCGCCATGCACGCCAGGGACAGGCCGAACGCGGCGCTGCCGATGTGTTCGGGATTGATTCGGCTGGCGTCCTGCTGCGCCTGTTGCAGCAGCGGCAGCAGTTCGCTGGTCAGGCGCTGGGCGGCTTGCTGGCCCAGCGGCAGGGTTTTCATCAGTACGGCGAGCTGGTTTTCCAGCCAGCTCCACAGCCACGCGGCGAGGGCGTCCTGCGGGATGATGCCCCAGGCGCGGGCAGCCAATGCCCAGCCGAGGGCCAGATGCGGTTCGGCGCATTGCTCGAGAAAGTTACGGGCCGGCGCGTCGAGTTCCGGCAAACCGTTGAGCAACTGCTGCAGCGAGTAACCCATCTGCCGGCTCTCCAGATGCAACTCACGGGTTTCGCGGCTGGCGCGGTGGCTTTCGCAGATGCGCAGCAGCTCATCCCAGTTGTCGTCAACCGCCGCCTGACAATGGGCGAGCAACAGCGGCGCCTCGAAACGCGCAAGGTTGAGCAGCAACTGATCGCTGATCCAGCGCCGAGCGCTGTCCGGGTTGTTTACGCGGCCGTTATCCACCGCCATTTCCAGGCCTTGCGAATAGCTGTAGCCGCCAATCGGCAATTGCGGACTGGCCAGGCGCAGCAGCGCCCAGGCCGGATTCACAGGCGGACGCCGAACTGGTGGAGTTTCGGCGCGTAGTTGAAGTCTTCGTCGCCGTGCCGCGAATGATGATGGCCGCCGCCGTAGGCACCGTGTTCCGGCTGGAACGGTGCTTCAATCGCTTCGACCTGCGCGCCGAGCTGCTCGAGCATGGCCTTGAGCACATAGTCGTCGAGCAGGCGCAGCCAGCCATCGCCCACTTGCAGGGCAACGTGGCGGTTGCCCAGGTGATAGGCGGCTCGGGTCAGTTCGAAGGCATTGGCGCAGGTGACGTGCAGCAGTTGCTCGGGGCGGGCGCAGACGCGAACGATGCGGCCGTCTTCGGCCTGCAGGCATTCGCCGTCATATAACGGCGCCTGGCCGCGCTCCAGAAACAACCCGACGTCTTCGCCATCGGCACTGAAACAGCGCAGGCGGCTCTTGCTCCGCGCTTCGAAGGTCAGGTGCAACTCGGCGGACCAGACAGGTTGAGGGTCGATTCTGCGGTGAATCACCAGCATCGGAAAGCTTCCAGCAATGGACTTGTAGTGAGGGCTAGAGCAAGTGGCTTGCCAACCGGCCGAGATGTAGGAAATCCCTGTCGGAGCGTAGTGGATGTTTCAAGATGTTGCGGGATTTTGGAAGATTTTGGTGCGTGAAGATTTTTACATGCACCAATTTGTGGCTTATAAAAAAAGATCGCAGCCTTCGGCAGCTCCTACAGGGAATGGGTGTAGGAGCTGCGAAGGCTGCGATCTTTTTGATCTTTACTCGGTACTGCCCAGCCCTTGCCAGTGCTTGAGGCCGATAAAGATGAAGCGCAACTGCTGGGTGATCTTCGCCTGCGGCGTCAGATGTTCGGGCAGGGCTTCGGCGGGCGGGTCGATGATGTCCGGCAGGGTGGCGAACACCGATTTGACGATCAGGTCGGCGATCACGCTGAGGCCGGCAGCGTCCAGATGTTGCAGCTTGGGCATCAGCGTCAGGTCAGCCGCGAGGTCGGCGCTGATGTTCTCGCGCAGACGGCCGATCGCCTGGCGCACCGGCTGCGAGCCGCCGTATTGCTCGCGGGCGAGAAACAAAAATTGCGAACGGTTGGCGCTGACCACGTCGAGGAAGATCCGTACGGAGGCATCGATGATGCCGCCCATGACGAATTCGTTGTGGCGCACCAGGCGGATGGTCTCGCGAAAGGTCTGGCCGACTTCACTGACCAGCACCAGACCGAGTTCGTCCATGTCGGCGAAATGCCGATAGAAACCGGTCGGCACGATGCCGGCGGTCTTGGTCACTTCACGCAGGCTCAGGCTGCCGAATCCTCGGCCGCTTTCCATCAAGTGGCGGGCAGCGTCCATCAGGGCGTTGCGGGTCTGTTGTTTCTGTTCGGCGCGGGGCAGCATCGCAAAGGCGTTTTCTTGAGCGGGACAAGCGCCGCACTCTAGCAAATCGGCTTTGCTGGCGTCGAACGGCAGGGGAAAGTCAGCAGAGGGAAATCCAGTCTTGCGGTGTGTCTCGGGGCTGAAAAAGTCAAAAGCCCAATCGGGTGATTGGGCTTTTTTTCCAGGCCGCCACGGGCTTAGCTCAAAGCGCTGTTGCGTTCGATCACACGGTCACCACCACCTTCAGCAAGGGTTTGGCCTTGTGGAGTGCGATCGCTGCCATCGGAAGCCAGAGTCTGACCTTGTGGGGTTTTGTCGTAGCCATCGGAAGCCAGAGTCTGACCCTGTGGGGTTTTGTCATAGCCGTCTTCAACCAGACCTTTCTCTTCCAGGCGATCACGGCCGCCTTCAGCTACAGCTTGACCTTGTGGAGTCTTGTCGTAGCCATCTTCAACCAGACCTTTCTCTTCCAGACGATTACGGCCGTTTTCAGCCAGGGTCTGACCTTGTGGGGTACGGTCGCTGCCGTCGGCCGCCACAGTCTGGCTGAATACCGAGTGGCTGGATTTCACTTGTGGGGTAGCCTGTTCGGCAGCGGGCAGGGCGAAAGCAGTGCTGGCTAGCATCGACAGGGTAAGGCTGAGCAGTAATTGGCGTTTCATGATGGGTTGCTCCTTGGGAGGGCGATAAAGTGGGTACGAAGCCAATGCTACTCTCGATAAGTCGATATAAAAGTTCATAAACGCAATGGTAATAATCAACAGAATTGATTGTTCTGCCGAGGCGCTCTAGCTCGGGCGTTTGCGGGCGGTGGTTTTGCACCGCAGTGGGTATTTTCGACTCACTCGCGCCTCGCAAATGTGCGGGTGGCGGTAACGCACTTCGACCGATCGGTCAGCATTCGGGCGATTTTTTGCCGTGGAATCTATATTCCGATTAAACCTGCGCACTGTTTGCCAGTCGTAGAATTCATGAGGGCCGCTTTGGCCCGTCGTTTCAGCTGTGCGTCGCGAAGTCGGCGTGCGGTCGTCATCAGGAGTCTTGTGCATGACGCGCACCGGGAAAATCTTCAGTTGGACCTTCGCCATCCTCGTACTGCTGCTGGCGGTGCTGGTTCTGATCATCGTGTTCTTCGACTGGAACCGGATCAAACCGCCGCTCAACGCCAAAGTCTCGGAAGAACTGCATCGACCGTTTGCCATTAACGGCAACCTCGCGGTGATCTGGCAGCGCGAGCCGGATGAGGGCGGCTGGCGGGCCTGGGTGCCATGGCCGCATGTAGTGGCTGAAGACTTGACGCTGGGCAATCCGGACTGGTCGAAACAACCGCAGATGGTCACGCTCAAGCGCGTGGAACTGCGCATCTCGCCGCTGGCGCTGCTGGCGCAACGAGTGACGATCCCGCGTATCGACCTGACTGAACCCAATGCACAGCTGCAACGCCTGGCCGACGGCCGCGCCAACTGGACCTTCAAGTTCGATCCGAAGGACCCGAACGCCGAGCCGTCCAACTGGGTGGTGGACATCGGGGCGATTGGCTTCGACAAGGGCCACGTCACGCTGGATGATCAGACGCTCAAGACCAACCTCGACGTGGTGATCGATCCGCTGGGCAAACCGATTCCGTTCAACGAGATCGTCGGTGACAAAGCCGCGAAGACTGCGCAGGACAAGGGCGCCGCGCCGCAGGACTATGCGTTCGCGCTGAAGGTCAAAGGCCAGTATCACGGCCAGAATCTCACCGGCCAGGGCAAGATCGGCGGGCTGCTGGCGCTGCAGGATGCGAACAAGCCGTTCCCGCTGCAGGCCCAGGCGAAGATCGGCGCCACCAGCATTGAACTGGCCGGCACCTTGACCGACCCGCTCAACCTCGGCGCCCTCGATCTGCGTCTGAAGCTGGCCGGCGCCAGCCTCGGTAACCTCTATCCACTGACCGGCGTGACCCTGCCGGACACGCCGCCGTATTCCACCGACGGTCACCTGATTGCCAAGCTGCATGACGCTGCTGGGGCGAAATTCACCTATGAGCAGTTCAACGGCAAGATCGGCAGCAGCGACATTCACGGTGATCTGACCTACGTCGCCAGCCAGCCACGGCCCAAGCTGAGTGGCGCGCTGCTGTCCAACCAACTGCTGTTCGCCGACCTCGCGCCGTTGATCGGTGCCGACTCCAATGACAAGCAAAAGGCCCGCGGCGGCGAGAGCAAACAGCCGACCGACAAAGTGCTGCCGGTCGAAGAGTTCAAGACCGACCGCTGGCGCGCGATGGACGCCGATGTCGAGTTCACCGGCAAGCGCATCGTGCACAGCGAAAAACTGCCGTTCAACGACCTCTACACCCACCTGAAGCTCAACGACGGCGAACTCAGCCTCGAGCCGCTGCGCTTCGGCGTGGCTGGCGGCAATCTGGACGCGCAGATCCGCCTCAATGGCCGCACCGAACCGCTGGAAGGCCGGGCCAGACTGACCGCCCGCAAATTCAAGCTCAAGGAGCTGTTCCCGACCTTCGAACCGATGAAAACCAGTTTCGGTGAGCTCAATGGCGATGCCGATATCAGCGGTCGCGGCAACTCGGTGGCCAAGCTGCTCGGCGGCGCCAATGGCAACCTGAAGATGCTGATCAACGACGGCGCGATCAGCCGTGAGCTGATGGAACTGGCGGGGCTCAACGTCGGCAACTATGTGATCGGCAAGATCTTTGGCGACAAGGAAGTGAAGATCAACTGCGCGGCGGCGGACTTCGACATCAAGACCGGCCTGGCGACCACGCGGCTGTTTGTGTTCGATACCGAGAACGCGATCATCTATATCGATGGCACGGCGAACATGGCCACCGAGCAACTGGACCTGACCGTAACGCCGGAATCCAAGGGCTGGCGTCTGATCTCGCTGCGTTCACCGTTGTACGTGCGCGGCAAGTTCATCAAACCGGACGCGGGCGTGAAAGCCGTGCCGCTGATGCTGCGCGGGGCGGGGATGGTTGCGTTGGGCGTGATTGCCGCACCGGCGGCAGGGCTGCTGGCGCTGGTGGCACCAAGCGGTGGTGAACCGAATCAGTGTGCGCCGTTGCTGCAACAGATGAAGGCCGGCAAGGCTCCAGTGACCGTCAAACCAACCAAATAAAGCCAAGAGCAAAAGATCGCAGCCTGCGGCAGCTCCTGCAGAGGAATGCATTTTCCTGTAGGAGCTGCCGCAGGCTGCGATCTTTTTGCTTCTGCTACGGCGCCTTCGCGAGCTTGCTCGCGAAGGCGGTTTTGAACGGCTTAGAGGTCTTGCAGGATGTCGGCCATGTCATCCGCATGCTCTTCTTCCTGTGCCAGGATGTCTTCGAAGATGCGTCGGGTGGTCGGGTCTTTATCGCCGATGTATTGAATGATTTCGCGGTAGCTGTCGATGGCGATCCGTTCGGCCACCAAGTCTTCGTAGACCATTTCTTTCAGGGTGTTCCCGGCCACGTACTGGGCGTGGGACATTTTCGACAGCAGGTCCGGGTTGAACTCCGGCTCGCCGCCCAGTTGCACAATGCGCTCGGCCAGACGGTCGGCGTGTTCTGCTTCCTGAGTGGCGTGTTCGAGAAATTCCTCGGCGGCCACGTGGGCCTTCAGGCCGTTGGCCATGAAGTAATGACGCTTGTAGCGCAGTACGCAGACCAGCTCGGTGGCCAGCGATTCATTGAGCAAGCGCAGCACTTCCTCACGGTTGGCGCTGTAGCTCTCGGTTACCGCGCCGTTCTCGACGTGTTGCCGTGCGCGCTCGCGCAGGGTTTTTACATCAGATAAATGCATGTCACTCATTTCAGTCTCCTGGAGGCTAATCCGATTGGCGCCACGCTCTACTGACGTGATTGCCTACCCAGGTTGTGAGTCCTGCGCGATGCAAAAAGTTTTATCGGTTTTACGCTGATTCCCCGGCAGGCGCGGGCGAAGCCTGCGATCTTGGCGTCAGCCCGGACAACACGGCCTCCTCCTGCAACCAGGCAAAGAAAGCCCGCACTGGCGGATGCCGCTCCCGTCCCGGCACGCAAAGTGCGCTGTAACCGGCGCCATCGACCTGCACCTCGCCCTTGTATGGCACCAGCAAACCGCTGGCGACGCTTTGCGAGACCAGAATATTGCTCGCCAGCACCAGGCCTTGCCCGGCAATCGCGGCCTGCAGGGCGTAATGCTCCTCGTCGTATTCGCGGATCGCGGGTTGCTGGCTCAGCCACTGCTCGCCGGACCTGGCGCACCACGCTTCCCAGCCATGGGCATAGAGCCTGGAGTTGTGCCAGTGCACGCTGATCAGCGCCGGCGTGCGCCGGGCGGCCAGTGCCACCTGCTCCGGCGAGCCGTACACGCCGAACGACTCATCGAACAGGCACAAACCGTAGAGATTGGGGTAGTCGTCGAGGCTGTAGCGCAGCACCAGATCGACGCTGGCGTCCTGATGCAGGTCGATGACTTCACAGTGGGTATCCAGGCGCACATTGATGTTCGGGTGCCGGGTGTAAAAACGCCCGAGGCGCGGCACCAGCCACAGCGCGGCGAACGCGGCGGTGGTCGACAGTGTCAGGCTGCTGCCACTGCGTTGCGGACGCAGGGTGTCGACGCTTTGCGCCACTTCCAGCAGCGCGCCGTGCAGGCTGCGAAACAGCCGCTCACCGCCCTCGGTCAGACGCACCTGACGCGGCAAGCGTTCGAACAGCGCCACACCGAGCCAGTCTTCCAGCGCGCGTATCTGATGCGAAATCGCCGTGGGGGTGACCGACAACTCTTCGGCGGCGGCTTTGAAACTCAGCAGGCGCGAAGCGGATTCGAAGGCGCGCAGGGCGGTCAGCGGCAATGAGGCGAACATTGATAGCTCCATGGATGAAATTAATTCATCCCGACTGATTTTTGCTCATTTGAGACGACGGCAAGCCAGCGGCAATGTGGCGCCAAGCACCCCGAAAAGTCCAGTCTCAAAGGAGTTTCAGATGAGCAAGATTCTTGCGATTCATGCCAGCCCACGCGGTGACCGTTCGCACTCACGGCGCCTGGCGGAAAGTTTTCTCAGCGCCTGGCAAGCGCGTCAACCGCAGGCTCTGGTCACCCGCCGCGAAGTCGGACGGGCGCTGATTCCAGCGGTCAACGAGGCGTTCGTGGCGGCAGCGTTTTACCCGGAACCCCAAGCCCGTCCGTTGTCGATGCAGGCCGATCTGGCGCTCAGCGATCAACTGGTCGGTGAGTTGTTCGAGCATGACCTGCTGCTGATTTCCACGCCGATGTACAACTTCAGCGTGCCCAGCGGCCTCAAGGCCTGGGTCGATCAGATCGTGCGCCTGGGCCTGACGTTCGACCACACCCTGGACAACGGCGTGGCCCAGTACACCCCGCTGCTGCAGGGTAAGAAAGCGCTGATCGTCACCAGTCGCGGCGGTTTCGGCTTCGGCCCCGGCGGTGAACTGGAAGCACTGAACCACGCCGACCCATGGCTGCGCACCGCGCTGGGCTTTATCGGCATCAACGACGTCAGCGTGGTCGCGGCCGAGGGCGAAGAATCGGCCGAGCGCACTTTCGCGGTGTCGCTGGCCGAGGCCGAGCAGCGCTTGCTCGACCTCGCCCGGGCGTTCTAGAAGGCCTGGCTGATTGTGGCGGGGGTGGTGGGCCTGAAGTAGGCTGATGGTGGAGTTGTCATCATCAAGGAGGATGCTTGGCGGGCGTTTTGCACGTCTGGCATCCACTTACGACCACAAGGATGTTTGCCCATGTCACAAGGTACGGCGACACGTTATCCACTGGTGCTGGTGCCGGGCATGCTCGGGTTTATCCGGCTGCTGCTGTACCCGTACTGGTACGGGATCATCAAGGCCTTGCGCCGCGGTGGTGCAACGGTGATCGCGGTGCAGGTGTCGCCGCTCAATTCCAGCGAGGTGCGCGGCGAGCAATTGCTGGCGCGCATCGACGAGATATTGCGCGAGACCGGCGCCGCCAAGGTCAACCTGTTTGGCCACAGCCAGGGTTCACTGACCGCCCGCTATGCCGCCGCCAAGCGGCCGGACCTGGTCGCGTCGGTGACCTCGGTGGCCGGGCCCAATCACGGTTCGGAGCTGGCCGACTATCTGCAACAACACTACCCGGCGAACAGCGCCAAGGGCCGTCTGCTCGAGGCGCTGCTGCGTTTTATCGGCTGGCTGATGGCGCTGCTGGAAACCGGCTACCACGGGCCGAAACTGCCGGTGGATATCCACGCTTCCCATCAATCGCTGACCCGTGAGGGCGTGGCGCTGTTCAATCAGCGTTATCCACAGGGCTTGCCCGAGACCTGGGGCGGACACGGACCGGAAGAGGTCAACGGCGTGCGCTATTACTCATGGTCGGGGACGTTGCAGCCGGGCAAGACCGATCGTGGCGGCAACCTGTTCGACGGCACCCATCGCAGCTGCCGCCTGTTCGCGAAAACCTTTGTGCGAGAGCCGGGGCAGTGCGACGGGATGGTCGGGCGCTACAGCTCGCACCTGGGCACGGTGATTGGCGACGACTATCCGCTGGATCACTTCGACATCGTCAACCAGTCGCTGGGGCTGGTGGGCAAAGGCGCGGACCCGGTGCGGCTGTTTGTCGAGCATGCCGCGCGGCTCAAGGCTGCCGGGCTTTAACCTGCTTTTGTGGCGAGGGAGCTTGCTCCCGCTGGACTGCGCAGCAGGCCCCGGCCTTTAAAAAGGGGCCGCTTCGCGCCCCAGCGGGAGCAAGCTCCCTCGCCACAGGAATTCGTCAGGCAACGCTGATCCGACGGCCCAACACCGTGGTCCAACGCTCGGACAGAATCACCCCGCCCAACGTCAGCACCCCGCCCACCAGGTGATACATCGCCAACTCTTCCTTCAACACCACCGCCGCAATCAGCGCGGTAATCAACGGCAGCAAGTTGAAGAACAACGTCGTCCGGCTCGGCCCCAGACGCTGCACCGCTTGCATCCAGGCCAGCGGCGCGAGCATCGAGGCCAGCAGGCACGCGTACAGCACCAGCGGAATGTTCTGCACGGTCAGGCCGGTCTTCGGCGAGGCGGCGTACAGCGGAAACAGCACCACAATCGCCACCAGCACCTGCAGGTACAACAACACCAGCGGCGGCAAACGCAGCTGCCACTTTTTCAGCAAGGTGCTGTAGATCGCGTAGGCGAGGGTGGCGATCAGCATCATCGCGTCACCCAGATTCACCCCATGCTGCAGCAGCGCACCGAGGCTGCCCGACGAGACCACCACCAGCACGCCGGCGAACGACAGCACCGCGCCGAACAAAGCGCCGGCGGTCAGACGCTGGCCGAGGCTGATGATTGCCATGGCCAGCGACATCAATGGCATCAGCGACAGAATGATGCCCATGTTGGTCGCGGTGGTCAGGGTCGCGGCGAAGTAGGCCAGGCTTTGATAGACCGCCATGCCCAGCACGCCGAGGACGAAGATCTTGCCCAGGTTCGGGCGGATCTGCGGCCAGTGCGCGATCACCGCCTTGAGCATGAACGGGGTGAACAGCAGCCCGGCCAGCAGCCAGCGATAGAAACCGATCTCCGCGGGGAAGATCGCCCCGACCGCCAGTTTGTTGATCACGGTGTTGCCGGCCCAGATGAAAATCGCCAACAGGGGAAACGCGTATTGCATGAATTAAAACCAGAACGTTGATGAACGGTGATTATCCCCTGTCTGAATGCAGCCCTATACTGCGAACCGGACAACCTGCCTCTGTAACCGGACAGCATGAACAGTAAACACATCGATCTGCTGGATTTCAGCGAACTGCCGTCAACGGTGTACTTCCGCTACGCCGACTTCAACGCCCATGAATACGCCGCGCCGCACCGTCATCCTTGGGGCACGCTGGAGTACGCGGCCCACGGCGTGCTGCACATGGACGTCGACGGCAGCCGTTTCATGTCGCCGCCGCAATACGCGGTGTGGGTGCCGCCGCAGGTCGAGCACAGTTTTTACAGCCACCAACCGGTCAACTATCGCGCGGTGTGCCTCGACCCCAAGGTCTGCGCCGATCTGCCGGCGCGCGCCTGCACGCTGGCGATCAGTGACATCCTCAAGGCGATCCTCAAGGACTTCGCCGCCCGCGACGTGAAAATCCCCGAACTGGATGCCGACCAGCGTCTGGCCCAGGTGCTGGTCGATCAACTGCAACAGGCGCCGGTGCATGAATGCTACCTGCCGTACGCCAGCCACCCCGGGTTGCTGGCGATCCTCGATGCGTTGCAGGCCGATCCGGGAAATAACCAGCCGCTGGCGCACTGGGCGGCGCAGGTGCACGTCAGCGAGCGCACCCTGGCCCGGCAATTCGTGCGCGAACTGGGGATGAGTTTTGGCGAATGGCGTCAGCGTCTGCGTTATCTGGCCGCGATCGAGGCGCTGGAAAGTACGAAGAGCGTGCAGGAAATCGCTTTTGATCTGGGTTACAGCAGTGGTTCGGCCTTCATCGCCATGTTTGCTCGCCAGGCCGGGTGTACGCCGGAACAGTATCGGCGCAGCCATCTCGAAGGCAGGAAGGTGTAACAAGATTTGGCTACACTCCAGCAGAGGCCGCATCCATCGGTGCGGCGACAAGGAGAAAACTCCATGAAGATGTTGCGTGTCCCTTTGTTGATGATCGGTCTGCTCCTGTGTTCCCAGGGTTTCGCCGCCACGGCGCAACAGAACAAAATGACCACCTGCAATGCCGACGCTACCGCCAAGAGCCTCAAGGGCGACGAGCGCAAGACTTTCATGAGCACCTGCCTCAAGGCCGCGCCGGCCGCCAATGACGCCAAAGTGCTGACCCCGCAGCAGGAAAAAATGAAGACCTGCAACGCCGACGCGAAAACCAAAGCCCTGACCGGCGATGCGCGCAAGACGTTCATGAGTGATTGCCTGAAGAAAAAGTAATCAGCAAGGATTTGTGGTGAACGGGCCGGCCTCTTCGCGAGCAGGCTCGCTCCCACATTGAAATGCATACCCCTTGTGGGAGCGAGCCTGCTCGCGAAGGGGCCAATGAGCGCGACAAGGTCCCTGCATATCCCTAGTGCTCTCCCCTGAACGCTGGCAGACTGCCAATCCTTTTACGCCGTTCGTTTTGAGGCTGTATGCCAACGTTTTCTGAGCGTCATGTTGTGTTCTGGGTCAGTTGCATCATCATTGGCGGCGGTTTGCTGCTGGCATTGCCGCTGCGCTTGTTGCCCAGCCTGCTGGCCGGTTTGCTGGTGTTCGAACTGGTCAACATGCTCACCCCGCAACTGCAACGATTGATCGAAGGTCGGCGTGCGCGCTGGCTGGCGGTGGCGCTGCTGGGCACCCTGGTGGTCAGTGTGCTGGCGCTGATCTTTGCCGGGGCTATCAGTTTCCTGCTGCACGAAGCAGAAAATCCCGGCGCCTCGCTCGACAAATTCATGGGCGTGGTCGACCGCGCGCGCGGGCAACTGCCGCCGTTTCTCGATGCCTACCTGCCGGCCAGTGCTGCGGAATTTCGCGTGGCCATCGGCGAATGGGCGAGCAAGCACCTGTCCGAGCTGCAACTGGTGGGCAAGGACGCCGCGCACATGTTCGTCACCTTGCTGATCGGCATGGTCCTCGGCGCGATCATCGCCTTGCAGCGAGTGCCGGATCTGACCAAACGCAAACCGCTGGCCGCCGCCCTGTTCGACCGCCTGCACCTGGTGGTTCAAGCCTTTCGCAACATCGTCTTCGCGCAGATCAAGATTTCCCTGCTGAACACGTTCTTCACCGCGATTTTCCTGGTGGTGGTCTTGCCGCTGTTCGGCATCAAGCTGCCGCTGACCAAGACCCTGATCGTCCTGACCTTCCTGCTCGGCCTGCTGCCGGTGATCGGCAACCTGATGTCGAACACGCTGATCACCATCGTCGGCCTGTCGCTGTCGATCTGGGTGGCGGTGGCGGCGCTGGGTTACCTGATTTTTATCCACAAGCTCGAATACTTCCTCAACGCGCGCATCGTCGGCGGGCAGATCAGTGCCAAGTCGTGGGAGTTGCTGCTGGCGATGTTGGTGTTCGAAGCCGCGTTCGGCCTGCCGGGGGTGGTGGCAGGGCCGATTTATTACGCGTATCTGAAGAGTGAGTTGAAGCTGGGCGGGATGGTGTAGGGCGTCCACTGTGGCGAGGGAGCTTGCTCCCGCTGGGGCTGAATCAAAAGTCTGGGCCTGCTGCGCAGTCCAGCGGGAGCAAGCTCCCTCGCCACAAGATGTGTGATCAGACCATTACAGGTTGTGTATCAGGCCATTGCGCCGTAACGCTTCATCGCTTCAATCGCCAAACCGCTACCAATGCTGCCAAAGATATTCCCTTCGACATGTCGTGCGTTCGGCAGCATCGCCGAGACACTGTTGCGCAAGGCCGGGATGCCGCTGGAACCGCCGGTGAAGAACACCGTATCGACCTGAGCCACTGACACGTTGGCATCGTTCAACAGCTGCGTGACGCTGCCGCGCACGCGCTCCAGCAGGGCGTCGATGGACGATTCGAACAGGGCGCGGCTCAGCTCCACGCTCAAGCCTGGCTCGATTCGGTCCAGCGGCACATGGCGGCTGTCGGCGTGGGTCAGCTGGATCTTGGTTTCTTCCACTTCCATCGCCAGCCAGTGCCCGGCGCGCTGTTCGATCAGTTTGAACAGGCGGTCGATGCCGCCAGTGTCCTCGATGTCGTAGCGCATGCTGCCCAACGCCAGGGTCGACTTCTGCGAATACACCGAGTTGATGGTGTGCCAGGTCGCCAGGTTCATGTGGTGGCTGGTCGGCATGTAGGCACCGCTCTTCATGCGGCTGCCGTAGCCGAACAACGGCATCAGGCCTTGCAGGCTCAGCTGTTTGTCGAAATCGGTACCGCCGATGTGCACGCCGCCGGTGGCGAGGATGTCATCGTGGCGGTTGTCCATGCCGCGACGCTCGGGCGACAGGCGCACCAGCGAGAAGTCGGACGTACCACCGCCGATGTCGACAATCAGCACCAGCTCTTCTTTTTCGATGGTCGACTCATAGTCGAATGCGGCGGCAATCGGCTCGTACTGGAACGACACGTCCTTGAAGCCGAGCTTGCGTGCCACTTCGACCAGGGTGTCTTCGGCTTCCTGGTCGGCCAGCGGATCGTCATCGACGAAAAACACCGGGCGCCCCAGGACCACTTGCTCGAACTCCCGACCGGCGGCGGTTTCGGCGCGGCTCTTGAGTTGGCCGATGAACAGCCCCAGCAGGTCCTTGAACGGCATCGCGGTGCCGAGGACGCTGGTGTCGTGCTTGATCAGCTTGGAACCCAGCAGGCTTTTGAGCGAGCGCATCAGCCGGCCTTCGTAGCCTTCCAGGTACTCGTGCAGCGCCAGACGACCGTAAACCGGGCGGCGCTCCTCGATGTTGAAGAAGACCACCGACGGCAGGGTGATCTTGTCGTCTTCCAGCGCGATCATCGTTTCCATGCCGGGGCGCAGCCAGCCGACGGTGGAGTTGGAGGTGCCGAAGTCGATGCCGCAGGCACGGGCTGGAGAGGCGTTGTTCATGTCTTTCGGGATCCGGTCAAAAAACGGCCGCGCAGTGTATGTCAGTGCGCGACAGATTCGAAGGCCGGTCATCTGCTATTTCACGACTAAGCTTCTTGAAAGTCGCAGCTTCGCCCCAAACTTGCTGGCATGGGCCGGCAGACATACCGGCGGTCGCAAGAACCGTCGTCCACTGCCGATAAACTTCTGCTGCGCCACCCGGTCACAACCTTGAGATCGGTCAACCCGGCACGCGCAAACAGGCGCATGCTGCAGGCGGCGCGAAATCGATAACGGATGGTGATTCCTTCGATGGACTTCAAAGACTATTACAAGATACTCGGCGTGGAGCCGACAGCGGACGACAAGGCGATCAAGGCGGCCTATCGCAAGCTGGCGCGCAAATACCACCCCGATGTCAGCAAGGAAAAGGATGCCGAGGCCAAGTTCAAGGACGCCTCGGAAGCCTATGAAGCGCTGAAAAGCGCTGACAAACGCGCCGAATACGACGAGCTGCGCCGCTACGGCCAGCACGGTCAGCCGTTCCAGGGGCCACCGGGCTGGCAGAGCCGTGGCGGTTTTGGCGGCGGTGGTGACACCGGCGACTTCTCGGACTTCTTCAGTTCGATCTTCGGCAATCGCGGCCCCGGTTTCGGTGGTGGCGAAGGTCGGCAACAACGCAGTGCAGGGCGCCGAGGGCAAGACGTGGAAATGGAACTGCCGATCTTCCTCGAGGAAACGCTCTCGAATGAATCGAAGAAGGTCACCTTTCAGGTGCCGCAATACAACGCCAACGGTCAGCACGTCAGCAACACCAGCAAAAGCCTGAACGTGAAGATCCCGGCAGGCGTGACCGACGGCGAGCGCATCCGCCTCAAGGGCCAAGGCGCGCCGGGCATCGGTGGCGGGGCCAATGGTGATCTGTACCTGACCATTCGCTTCGCGCCGCACCCGAAATTCGATGTCGAAGGCGAAAACCTGATCATCACCCTGCCGCTGGCGCCATGGGAACTGGCCCTGGGCACCGAGGTGGCCGTGCCGACCCTGACCGGCAAGATCAACCTCAAGGTTCCGGCCGGTAGCCAGAACGGCCAGCGCATGCGTGCCAAGGGTCATGGTCTGAAAAACAAGGCGGGTGAACGCGGTTACCTGTTCGTGCAGCTCAAGGCCGTGATGCCGAAAACCTCGGACGACGAGGTCAAGGCGCTGTGGCAGGAACTGGCGAAGAAAGCCGCCTTCAATCCGCGCGAGAACTTCTGAATCCGACGACGGAGTAGCCCATCATGAGCAGCCCCCTGATCGTTCTACTGGACTTGGCAGAATTCTGTGAGGCGGCCGATCTGTCGGACGTCTACGTGATCGAAATCGTCGAACACGGCATACTCGAACCTCAGGGCGCGCAGCCCCGGGAATGGCGTTTCACCGACTACGAACTGAGTCTGGCCAAGCGCGCCGCCAAGTTGCGGCGCGAACTGGAGCTGGAGTGGGAGGGGGTGGCGCTGGCGTTGAATCTGCTGGAAGAAGTGCAGGCGCTACGGGCCGAGAACCGCATGCTGCGTCAGCGGTTGGGACGCTTGGTGGTCGAATAGGTTCTTGGTGGTATTGGCCGGCCTCATCGCTTGCAAGCCAGCTCCCACAGGGCAATGCGATCAAATGTGGGAGCTGGCTTGCCAGCGATAAATTCACCGCAGATTTCCCTACTTAAACCTTTCTCGGCAACACCACACTGAACAATGTCCCGTCAGTCTCGCTCGAGCTGACTTCGATCGTCCCGCCATGGGCGTTCACCACTTCCTTGACGATGAACAGGCCCAGCCCGAGGCTGGTCGACGGCTGCCCGAGCTCTTCGTCGGCGCTGCGTACCAGCGGGTCGAAGATCGTGCCGATTGCCTCTTCGGGAATCGGTGTGCCGAAGTTATGCACCGTCAGGCAGACGTTATCGACGTTGCCACCGAGGTGGATGTTCACCTCGCGCTGGTTCGCGCCGTGCTGCAAGGCATTGCCGATCAGGTTTTGCAGAAGTTGATCGATCCTGCCGGCGTCCCAGGTGCCTTGGGTATCACCCTCGACCGTCAGCGTCGGATGGTACTGGGGGTTGCCGGCACAAGCCTCGGCGATTGCCGCCCGTGCAGCGTTGGCCATGTCCATCGGCACCGGCTCGATCGGCAAGCTGCGGCCCAGGCGACTGCGCACCAGCTCGAGCAAGTCACCGACCATCGACGCCATGTGTCGCGCGCCACGCTTGATGTGCAGGGCGCAGGCCAGGGCATCGCCCTCGAGGCTGGATTTGCGCAGCAACAGTTCGGTGGACATGCTCACCGCCTGCAGGGGCGCGCGCAGGTCATGGCCGAGGATCGCGAGGAAGATGTCCCGCGAGCGGTTGACCTGTTCGGCATAGGCGGCGGTCGATTCGGCGAGCGCTTCGTCGATGGCTTCGTTGAAACGGATCATGTCCTGGAAATAGGCCTTGTCCGGCGATTCGAGGCTGTCGACCCACAGACGGATGACGCAGGCGCGCAGATGACGGAACTCGCTGGTCATCTGCACCAGATCAAACCCCACGGTGTGGCGCAGCTCGCCATGGCTGGCGCCGGCTTCGTCAAGGCTCGGCGTCTTTTCCGGGCCTTCGCCTTTGGCTTTGGCGGCTTGCTCAGCAGGGGTTTGCGGCTTGTTCATGTCACGGGCGGCAGCCCGCAGGATGGCGCTGGCGTGATCGCGCAGGGCCGTGGAGTCCAGATAGTCGGCGGCCGGCGTGATGGTCGCGGCGAACTGTTCCCACTCATCGACGATAGGCTCGATATTGGCCAGGATGAACTCGGATAGACGCATGGGCAGTTCCTGAAAAGAGGTGGAGCGAATCGAATAGTAGACCCTTTGACGAGAAATACACGACCGTTTGTGCAGTGGTTTGATACCGCCACGAAAAAGGCCCCGAGACGGTGCGCAAGGCACGGCCCGGGGCCTTTTTACCGCGTGTCGGCTGCGTCAGAACAGGAAATAACGCTGGGCCATGGGCAGGGTTTCCGCCGGTTCGCACCACAGCAGCACGCCGTCGGCCTTGACCTGATAGGTCTGCGGATCGACGTCGATGTTCGGCAGATAGTCGTTGTGGATCAGGTCGGTTTTCTGCACCTCGCGGCAGCCTTTGACCACGCCGATTTTCTTCTTCAGCCCCAGCGCTTCGGGCAACCCGGCCTCGTGTGCCGCCTGGCTGATGAAGGTCAGGCTGGTGGCGTGCAGTGAGCCGCCGTAGCTGGCGAACATGGGGCGGTAGTGCACCGGTTGCGGGGTCGGAATCGAAGCGTTGGCATCGCCCATCAGGCTGGCGGCAATCGCGCCGCCCTTGAGAATCAGCGTCGGTTTCACGCCGAAAAACGCCGGACGCCAGAGCACCAGATCCGCCCATTTACCGACTTCGATCGATCCTACCTCGTGGCTGATGCCGTGGGTGATTGCCGGGTTGATGGTGTACTTGGCGATGTAGCGTTTGGCGCGGAAGTTGTCGTTGCCTTCGCCATCCTGCGGTAGCGGGCCGCGCTGTTTTTTCATCTTGTCGGCGGTCTGCCAGGTGCGCGTGATGACTTCGCCGACGCGGCCCATGGCCTGGCTGTCGGAGCTGATCATCGAGAAGGCGCCAAGGTCGTGAAGGATGTCTTCAGCGGCAATCGTCTCGCGGCGGATGCGGCTTTCGGCAAACGCCACGTCTTCGGCGATGCTCGGGTCGAGGTGGTGGCAGACCATCAGCATGTCGAGGTGTTCGTCGATGGTGTTGCGGGTGAACGGCCGGGTCGGGTTGGTCGAGCTCGGCAATACGTTAGGGAAGCCGCAGGCCTTGATGATGTCCGGCGCATGCCCGCCACCGGCACCTTCGGTGTGATAGGTGTGGATGGTGCGGCCCTTGAACGCACCGAGGGTGGTTTCGACAAAACCAGACTCGTTGAGGGTGTCGGTGTGGATCGCCACCTGCACGTCGTACTGGTCGGCGACGCTCAGGCAGTTGTCGATGCTCGCCGGGGTGGTGCCCCAGTCTTCATGCAACTTGAGGCCGATGGCCCCGGCCTTGACCTGTTCGATCAGCGGCTCCGGCAGGCTGGCGTTGCCCTTGCCGGTGAGGCCGATGTTCATCGGGAAGGCATCAGCGGCCTGGAGCATGCGCGCCAGGTGCCACGGCCCGGAGGTGCAGGTGGTGGCGTTGGTGCCGGTGGCAGGTCCCGTGCCGCCGCCGATCATGGTGGTGACGCCGCTCATCAGCGCTTCTTCGATCTGCTGCGGGCAGATGAAGTGGATGTGGGTGTCGATGCCGCCCGCGGTGAGGATCATGCCTTCACCGGCGATCACTTCGGTGCTGGCGCCGATGGCGATGGTCACGTTGGGCTGCACGTCCGGGTTGCCGGCCTTGCCGATCGCGGCGATGCGCCCGTCCTTGAGGCCGACGTCGGCTTTGACGATGCCCCAGTGGTCGATGATCAGCGCGTTGGTGATCAGGGTGTCGACCACTTCGGCGGCGAGCAGCTGGCTCTGACCCTGGCCGTCACGGATGACTTTGCCGCCGCCGAATTTCACTTCTTCGCCGTAGGTGGTGAAGTCCTTTTCGACTTCGATCCACAGCTCGGTGTCCGCCAGGCGTACCTTGTCGCCGACGGTGGGGCCGAACATGTCGGCGTAGGCTTGCCGGGAAATCTTCATTTCAATTCCTTGCACAAATGTATTGTGGCGAGGGAGCTTGCTCCCGCTGGGCTGCGCAGCAGCCCCACAACCTGCCAATAATTTCTTTCATACACACCGCGTCCCCGGGTTTGCGAGTGCTACGCACTCAAGCGGGAGCAAGCTCCCTCGCCACAGGCTTGTGTGCGTCTCAGTCGAGATCACCCATGACCCGCCCGGCAAACCCGAACACCCGCCGAAGCCCGGCGTACTCCACCAGCTCGACCTCGCGGCTCTGCCCCGGCTCGAAGCGCACGGCGGTGCCGGCCGGGATGTTCAGGCGCATGCCGCGGCTGGCGGCGCGGTCAAAGGTCAGCGCGTCATTGGTTTCGAAAAAGTGGTAGTGCGAGCCGACCTGGATCGGCCGGTCGCCACTGTTGGCGACTTTCAGGCTGACGGTGCGGCGGCCGACATTCAGCTCGATGTCGCCGGGCTGGATCTGGTACTGGCCGGGAATCATGGCCGGGCTCCTTGCAGAATCTTGTAGTAGAGGGCGGTCGGTCGATAAGTGCCGTGAGGGTCGCAGGCGTAGTCGGGGATTTCCCCGGCGCGGGTGTAACCCAGGGCTTTATAGAAATCTTCGGCGGGGGAGCCGGCCTCGGTGTCGAGGTAGAGCATGCCGCGCTTGTGCTTGGCCGCTTCGAGCTCCAGCGCAGTCATCAGTTGTTGACCGAGGCCGCGCCGGCGCGCCTGTTCGCGCACCAGCAGTTTTTGCACTTCGGCGCGATTGAGGCCGTTGGCCTTCTGGCACAGGCCCAACTGCACACTGGCCTGCACCTGTTCATCCTTGACCACCACCCAGAGCAACACGCTGCCCTTGTTCACTTGTTGCTGCACCTCATCGAAATAGGCGCGGGCCTGCGCGGCATCGAGGTCGGCCATGAAGCCGACGCTGGCGCCATAGCCCACGGCATCCAGCAGCAGGTCAATCAGGCCCTGACGATAGTGCGCAAAACTTTCTGCATTGACGCGTCGCAGTTGGGCGGGGTTCATCGCGTGTCACTCCTTGTTGGCGACCGGCGGCTGTGCGCCAGGATTAAGGGTCAGTTGCATGAACGTCAGGTCGAGCCAGCGGCCGAACTTGGTGCCGACCTGCGGCATTTGCCCGGTGATGCTGAAACCGGCGCGTTCGTGCAGACGAATGGAAGCGGCGTTGCCACTCTCAATGGCGGCGACCATCACGTGCTTGTCGCAGGCCTTCGCCCGTTCGATCAGCACGCTCATCAATTGCGGGCCAAGGCCATTGCCGCGCTGGTCGCTGCGCACGTAGACCGAGTGCTCGACGGTGTGGCGGAAACCGTCGAACGGCCGCCAGTCACCGAATGAAGCGTAGCCGAGCACTGCATTGTCGCCGTCGACGATCACCAGAATCGGGTAGGCCTGAGCCTGGCGTGCGCTGAACCATGCCTGACGGTTGCCGAGATCGACCGCCGATTCGTTCCAGATCGCCGTGGTGTTGAGCACCGCGTCGTTGTAGATGTCGCGGATCGCCGGCAGATCGGCGTGCAGGGCATCGCGAATGGTGTAAGTCATGGCGCGGCCTCAGACGATCGGCTGGTGGACGGTGACCAGTTTGGTGCCGTCGGGGAACGTCGCTTCGACCTGGATCTCCGGGATCATTTCCGGGATGCCTTCCATCACTTGTTCGCGGCTGAGCAGGGTGGTGCCGTAGTGCATCAACTCGGCCACGGTCTGGCCATCCCGGGCACCCTCCAGCAGTGCGGCGGAAATGTAGGCCATGGCTTCCGGGTAGTTGAGCTTCACGCCACGGGCCAGTCGGCGCTCGGCGACGAGGCCGGCGGTGAAGATCAACAGCTTGTCTTTTTCGCGTGGGGTCAGGTCCATTTGTTTTTCAAATCTCGGCAGAAGAACGTTAAGTCGTACACCGTGTAGGAGCTGCCGCAGGCTGCGATCTTTTGATCTTGCTTCTGGATATCAAAATCAAAAGATCGCAGCCTGCGGCAGCTCCTACACGGGATTACAGGGGGAATGCATTTCAGGTATTCCAGATTCGTGGTGGCTGGGCCTCGCGGCCGAGCAGGGCCGGGCGCAGCAGGCGCCACAGGTCGATCAGCCAGGCGCGGGCCAGCAGTGCCTCGTTCGCCAGACAGCGGGCCACCAACAGCCCCGGCAACTGGGTCAGATCGCCGCGTACCTCATGGCCCAGCGAGCGACAACGCTCCAGCAGTTCGGCGTCGATTTCACCGGTCACCAGCAGGGTCGCGAACACCGGGTGGCCATCCAGGCCAATGGGCGAATCGAGCAGGCCGTCATTACCGCTGAGGCGCTGGCGCTCATGCCAGAGCAAGCGGCCGTCGCGGCGAATATCCAGGTGCGCCTGGAAATGTCCGAGGTCGAAGCGCTCGCCACTGGCCGGGCGACCCAGCGCCACCACGTCCCAGTAGAACAGCCGTGCATCGCCCTCAAGCTCGATCGCGGTGGTGAGCTCAGCCTGGGCGGCGCTGTAGACGATGGTTTCCTGCGGCAGCCATTCGAGCGTCGCGCCGGCCGCCACTTTCAGGTCGAGCCGCTGATACGCCGGCCCTGCCGCGCGATACCACTTGGCCGCGCCGGGGCTGGTGATCTGCGCCCAGGCGTCTGGTTCGACGCGGGCGCTGATGTTCAGCCGGTCACCGCCGGCGATCCCGCCCGGTGGGTGAACGATGATGTGCTGGCAGACCTCGGGGCCTTCGGCATACAGGTGCTTTTGCACCCGCAGCGGACCGAGATGGCGGCGCTGAACCGGGCGCGTGCAGTCGCCGAAGCGCGCGTAGGCCAGCTCCAGCTCGGCGTGCCAGCTCGGGGTAAACAGGGCAGGTGAAACAGTCGAATTCATGGTTTGTAATTATCGTTAGGAAGCTACAGATTAGTTCGTTGTACTAGATCGTTACCAGCCCGCGCACACCCTCGGCCTCCATATTTTCACCGCGACCCTGCTGCACGATCTCGCCCCGGGACATCACCAGATACTGATCGGCCAGTTCGGCGGCGAAGTCGTAGAACTGCTCCACCAGCAAAATCGCCATGTCGCCACGGGCCGCGAGTGTCTTGATCACCGCGCCGATCTCCTTGATCACCGACGGCTGGATGCCTTCGGTGGGTTCGTCGAGGATCAGCAAGCGCGGGCGGCTGGCCAGTGCGCGACCGATCGCCAGTTGCTGTTGCTGACCGCCGGAGAGATCGCCACCGCGACGCTGCTTCATTTGTAGCAGCACCGGAAACAATTCGTAGATGAAACTTGGCACTTCTTTGGCTTCACTGCCGGGAAACCGTGACAGACCCATCAGCAGGTTTTCTTCCACGGTCAGCCGGCCGAAGATTTCCCGGCCCTGTGGCACATAGGCAATACCAGCGTGCACGCGCTGGTGCGGCTTGAGCGTGGTGATCGGTTGGCCCTCCCAGTTCACCGCACCTTCCTTGGCCGGCAACAGGCCCATCAGGCATTTGAGCAGGGTGGTCTTGCCCACGCCGTTACGGCCAAGCAGGCAGGTGACTTCGCCGACCTTCACGTCAAAGCTCAGGCCACGCAGGATGTGGCTACCACCGTAGTATTGGTGCAGCTTGTCGACTTGCAGCATTCTCAAAATCTCCTCAAATCCCTGTGTAGGAGCTGCCGCAGGCTGCGATCTTTTGATCTTGTTTTTAAGATCAAGATCAAAAGATCGCAGCCTGCGGCAGCTCCTACAGGGGATGGATCGTCAGCGGCCGAGGTAGACCTCGATCACCCGCTCGTTTTCCTGCACCTGTTCCAGCGACCCTTCGGCCAGCACGCTGCCCTGATGCAGCACCGTTACGTGGTCGGCGATCGAGCCGACAAAGCCCATGTCGTGCTCCACCACCATCAGCGAATGCTTGCCGGCCAGCGACTTGAACAGCTCGGCGGTGAATTCGGTTTCGGCATCGGTCATGCCCGCCACCGGTTCGTCGAGCAGCAACAGTTGCGGGTCCTGCATCAGCAGCATGCCGATTTCCAGAAACTGCTTCTGGCCGTGGGACAGCAAGCCCGCCGGGCGATTGACTGAAGAGGTGAGGCGAATGGTTTCCAGCACTTCGCTGATGCGATCACGCTGCTCACCGCTCAAGCGTGCACGCAAGCTGGCCCACACCGACTTGTCGGTTTTCTGCGCCAGCTCCAGGTTTTCAAACACGCTGAGGGCTTCGAACACCGTAGGCTTCTGGAACTTGCGCCCGATCCCGGCCTGGGCGATCTGCACTTCGCTCATCTGCGTCAGGTCGAGGGTTTCGCCGAACCAGGCCTTGCCGTGGCTGGGGCGAGTCTTGCCGGTGATCACGTCCATCAGCGTGGTCTTGCCCGCGCCGTTGGGGCCGATGATGCAGCGCAATTCGCCGACGCCGATGTACAGGTTCAGATCGTTCAGGGCGCGGAAGCCGTCGAAGCTGACGCTGATGTCTTCCAGGGTCAGGATCGTGCCGTGCCGGGTGTCGAGACCCGGGCCGACCCGTTGGCCGAGGCCGATGGAATCGCGGCTGGTGCCTTCATCCTTGTTCGGTTCGACGGGAAAGAACGCCGGTTCCAGCATGAATTCAGCCGTTGCTGTCACTCTCATTGCTCACCTCGTTTCTTCAGCAGACCGATCACACCTTTGGGCAAATACAACGTCACAACAATGAACAGCGCGCCGAGGAAGAACAGCCAGTACTCGGGAAAGGCCACGGTGAACCAGCTCTTCATGCCGTTGACCACACCAGCGCCGAGCAACGGGCCGATCAAGGTTCCGCGCCCGCCGAGGGCGACCCAGACCGCCGCTTCGATGGAGTTGGTTGGCGACATTTCGCTGGGGTTGATGATCCCCACTTGCGGCACATACAAGGCACCGGCCAAACCGCACAGCACCGCGCTCAGGACCCAGACAAACAGCTTGAAACCACGCGGGTCGTAGCCGCAGAACATCAGTCGGTTTTCCGCATCGCGCAGCGCGGTCAGTACCCGGCCGAACTTGCTCTGCGCCAGGCGCCAGCCGATGAACAGGCTCGCCACCAGCAGCAACACCGTGGCCAGAAACAGCACCGCGCGGGTGCCCGGTTCAGTGATGCCGAAACCGAGAATCGTGCGGAAATTGGTGAAGCCGTTGTTGCCGCCGAAGCCGGTCTCGTTGCGGAAAAACAGGAGCATGCCGGCGAAGGTCAGGGCCTGGGTCATGATCGAGAAATACACGCCCTTGATCCGCGAGCGGAAGGCGAAGAAACCGAAGACCAGCGCCAGCAGGCCGGGTGCCAACACCACCAGACACATCGACCAGACAAAGCTGCTGGTGCCGCTCCAGTAGCACGGCAACTCCGTCCACGACAGAAAGGTCATGAACGCTGGCAAGCCATCACCGGCGGCCTGGCGCATCAGGTACATGCCCATCGCATAGCCGCCGAGAGCGAAGAACAAGCCGTGGCCCAGCGACAGCAGGCCGGCGTAACCCCAGACCAGATCCAGCGCCAGGGCGACGATGGCATAGCAGAGGATCTTGCCGACCAGCGTCAGGGTGTAGGCCGAGATGTGCAGCGCACTGTCCGGCGACAGCAGCGAGAGCAGCGGCAGGGCGATCAGCAGCGCAAGAATCACCGCGCCGACCGCCAGCGTGACTCTCGGCCCGGCCTTTTGCGTGGCTGTAACTAATAGAGGCTGGTTCATCAGTCGATCACCCGTCCTTTCAGTGCGAAGAGGCCTTGCGGACGTTTCTGGATGAACAGAATGATCAGCGCGAGGATCAGGATCTTGCCCAGCACCGCACCGATCTGCGGCTCAAGAATCTTGTTGGCGATACCGAGGCCGAACGCCGCCAGCACGCTGCCGGCCAGTTGCCCGACACCGCCGAGCACCACCACCAGGAACGAATCGATGATGTAGCTCTGGCCGAGGTCCGGGCCGACGTTGCCGATCTGGCTCAGCGCCACGCCACCGAGGCCGGCGATGCCCGAGCCGAGGCCGAAGGCGAGCATGTCGACGCGCCCGGTGGGCACGCCGCAGCAGGCGGCCATGTTGCGGTTCTGCGTGACCGCGCGCACGTTGAGGCCCAGGCGCGTCTTGTTCAGCAACAGCCAGGTCAGCACCACCACGAACAAGGCGAAGGCGATGATCACGATGCGGTTGTATGGCAGCACCAGATTCGGCAGCACCTGGATGCCGCCGGACAGCCACGCCGGATTCGCCACTTCAACGTTCTGCGCACCGAACAGCAGGCGCACCAACTGGATCAGCATCAGACTGATGCCCCAGGTGGCGAGCAGGGTTTCCAGCGGCCGGCCGTAGAGGTGACGAATCACCGTGCGTTCCAGCGCCATGCCGATCGCCGCCGTGACAAAGAACGCCACCGGCAGCGCGATCAGCGGATAGAACTCGATGGCTTGCGGGGCGTAGCGCTGGAACATCAACTGCACCACGTAGGTCGAGTAGGCACCGAGCATCAGCATCTCGCCGTGGGCCATGTTGATCACCCCGAGCAGGCCGAAGGTGATCGCCAGACCGAGTGCCGCCAGCAGCAGGATCGAACCAAGCGACATGCCGCTGAACGCCTGACCCAACACTTCGCCGATCAGCAGTTTGCGCTTGACCTGCGCGAGGCTGGTTTCGGCGGCCGTGCGCACGCCGGGATCGGTTTCGACGCCGGGTTCGAGCAAGCCTTCGAGGCGGGTGCGGGCCAGTGGGTCACCGGTTTCACCGAGCAGGCGCACGGCGGCCAGACGCACCGCCGGGTCGGCATCCACCAGTTGCAGATTGGCCAGGGCCAGGCTCAGGGCGTCGTGAACGCCAGGGTCTTTTTCGCCAGCCAGTTGCTGGTCGAGGAATTTCAGCTGCGCGGGTTTTGCGCTTTTCTGCAATTGCTGCGCGGCGCTCAGACGGATTTTGGCGTCGGCGGCGAGCAATTGGTGGCTGGCCAGTGCAGTGTCGATCAGGCCCCGCAGGCGGTTGTTCAGGCGCAGGGTTTTGGTTTGGCCGTCGAGGGTCAGTTCGCCTTGTTGCAGGGCGTTGATCAGCTCGACACGCGCCGGCTCGGGCTGCGCGGCCCAGGCTTCCAGCAGTTTGGCTTGTTGCACGGGATTGGCGGCGACGAAGTCTTCGGCGTCGCCGGCGTGGGCCATCATCGGCAGCAAAAGTGCGATGACGCAGATAAAGCGGTAGAAAGCAGTGGGCATAGTCAGTCGCCTTGACGCGGACATTGTGGGAGCGAGCTTATGTGGCGAGGGGATTTATCCCCGATCGGCTGCGAAGCAGTCGCGAAATCAGCCGACGCGATCAATCTGATACACCGCGACTGCTGGATTTGGGGCTGCTTCGCAACCCATCGGGGATAAATCCCCTCGCCACATAAGCTCGCTACCACAGGGAATTGCATCAGCCCCACGCCAGGCGCAGGACTGACATCCAATAGCTCAGTTGCTCTTCACCGCATAATCCGGCTTCTTGTCGTTGCCATCGATAAACGGACTCCACGGTTGCGCGCGGATCGGCCCTTCGGTCTGCCACACCACGTTGAACTGACCGTCGTTCTGGATCTCGCCGATCATCACCGGCTTGTGCAGGTGGTGGTTGGTCTTGTCCATGGTCAGGGTGTAGCCCGATGGCGCGGCGAAAGTCTGGCCGGCCAGCGCTTCGCGGACCTTGTCGACGTCGGTGGACTTGGCTTTCTCCACCGCCTGCGCCCACATGTGGATGCCGACGTAGGTGGCTTCCATCGGGTCGTTGGTCACGGCTTTGTCGGCGCCCGGCAGGTTGTGTTTCTTGGCGTAGGCCTTCCAGTCCGCGACGAACTTCTTGTTCACCGGGTTCTCGACGGACTCGAAGTAGTTCCACGCCGCGAGGTTGCCCACCAGCGGCTTGGTGTCGATGCCGCGCAGTTCTTCTTCGCCGACCGAGAACGCCACGACCGGCACGTCGGTGGCCTTCAGGCCCTGGTTGGCCAGCTCTTTGTAGAACGGCACGTTGGAGTCGCCGTTGACCGTGGAGATGACCGCAGTCTTGCCGCCCGCAGAGAATTTTTTGATGTTGGCGACGATGGTTTGATAGTCGCTGTGGCCGAACGGGGTGTAGACCTCTTCGATGTCCTTGTCGGCCACGCCTTTGGAGTGCAGGAACGAGCGCAGGATCTTGTTGGTGGTGCGCGGGTAGACGTAATCGGTGCCGAGCAGGAAGAAACGCTTGGCGCTGCCGCCTTCTTCGCTCATCAGGTATTCCACCGCCGGGATCGCTTGCTGGTTCGGCGCGGCGCCGGTGTAGAACACGTTTGGCGACATCTCTTCGCCTTCGTACTGCACCGGGTAGAACAGCAGGCCGTTGAGTTCCTCGAACACCGGCAACACCGATTTACGCGACACCGAGGTCCAGCAGCCGAATACCACGGCGACTTTGTCCTGGGTCAGCAACTGCCGGCCCTTTTCCGCAAACAGCGGCCAGTTCGACGCCGGGTCGACCACCACCGGTTCGAGCATCTTGCCGTTCACCCCGCCCTTGGCATTGATCTCGTCGATGGTCATCAGCGCCATGTCTTTGAGCGACGTTTCGGAGATCGCCATGGTCCCGGACAACGAATGCAGAATCCCGACCTTGATGGTCTCGGCAGCCTGGACAGTCCAGGTCATGCCCATCGCGGCAATGGATGCCGTGAGAGTGAAAGCCTTGATCAAACTGCGACGCTTCATTGTGCGATCTCCATGAACGTTTAATTTTTCTGGTTGGCAGATGCGGACGACTGAAGGTGTGTTTTGCAAGGGCTGTGCCCGGTCGGGATCGGGCAGGAAAATGTCGGTTTAGAGCGGTTGCGCGCGGGCGGGGTGCACCATGAAGGGACGCGGGTGGAGCGTTGGTGCAGGCGGCCGCGCCAGATTGGGGCGCGATTTCAAGGACAACACTGTCCCCTGTAGGAGTGAGCCTGCTCGCGATGGCGTTCTGTCATCCACATTGATGTCGAATGTGCCGCCGTCATCGCGAGCAGGCTCACTCCTACAAGTTGATTGTGCTGGATCAGCGGCGGCGCATCAGGCCGATGAAGAACAGGCCGCCGATAGCCGCGGTGGCGACGCCGATAGGCAGGTCTTCCGGCGCGATCAGGGTCCGCGCGGCGACATCGACCCACACCAGAAACAGGCTGCCGAGCAGTACACAGGCCGGCAGCAATCGCCGGTGCTCGGCGCCGACCAGACGCCGGGCAATGTGCGGCACCATCAGCCCGACAAAACCGATCGAGCCACTGATCGACACCAGCACGCCGGTCATCAGCGAGGCGATCACAAACACCCGCAAACGCACCGCCCGGGCATTCAGGCCGAGGGTCACGGCGGTCTGCTCGCCGGCCATCAGCGCGTTCAACGGGCGGGCCATGCCCAGCAGCAAACCGAGGCCGAGCAACACGCTCAGGGCCGGCACCGCCAGCAGTTCCCAGCGCGCCAGACCGAGACCACCAAGCATCCAGAACATCACCGCCGAACTGGCTCGGTGGTCGCCCATGAACAGCAGCAGGTTAGCGATTGCCATCATCACGAACGACACCGCCACACCGCACAGCAGCAAGCGATCGCTGTCGAGCCGGCCCTGCCGATTGGCAATGCCCAGCACCAGAAACATGCTCAGCAATGCCCCGATGAACGCGGCAATCGGCAAGGTCAGCAGGCCGACGATCTCACCGATGTGCAGCACCACGATCACTGCGCCCAGGGTCGCGCCGGAGGTGACGCCAAGCAGGTGCGGATCGGCCAGTGGGTTGCGCGTCACCGCTTGCAGTACCGCGCCGATCAAGGCCAGCCCGGCGCCGACCAACGCACCGAGCAGCATGCGCGGCACACGGATCAGCCAGACGATGTGTTCCTGCCCGGCGTTCCAGCTCACCTCGCCGAGGCCGAAGGTCTTGTGCAGCAGAATCCGCCACACCACGTCTACCGGCACCCGCGCCGGACCAAAGCCGAGCGAGACCACGCACGACACCAGCAACAGGGCGCCGAGGGCGGTCAGCAGCAGGGCGTAGCGACGGTCGATCATTCGCCGTGGAACCCCTTGGCCAGGGTTTCCACCGCCAGCACGTTATCGATCCCCGGCGTGGCCTGCACATAAGGGATGACGATGAAGCGCTGGTTCTTGATCGCTTCCACCGATTGCAGCGCCGGGTTCTTCAGCAGAAATTCGATCTTCTGCTCGGCGGTGATTTCGCTGTAGTCGACGATCACGATCACCTGCGGATTGCGTTCGACCACGGTCTCCCAGTTGACCCGGGTCCAGCTCGCGTCGACGTCATCGAGAATGTTGCGCCCACCGGCGGCATCGATCAGCGCTTGCGGCATGCCGAGGCGGCCGGAGGTCATGGCGCGGTCTTCGCCGCTGTCGTAGAGGAACACGCGCGGCTTGTCGGCGGGCAGGTCTTTGCGGATCTCGGCAACCTGCTGCTGCATGTCGGCGATCAGTGCGTTGGCGCGATCCTGCACGTCGAAGATCTGGCCGAGATTGCGCAAGTCGTTGTAGGTATCCTCCAGCGTCGCCGCCGGGCGCTTCATCACGAAGGCGCAGGATTCGGTCAGTTCGTACACGTTGATGCCCAGCGGCTGCAGAGTCTGCGGGGTGAGGTCACCGCCGACGCGCATGCCGTAATCCCAGCCGGCGAAGAAAAAATCGACGTTGGCATTGAGCAGGGTTTCCACCGACGGGTACTTCGCGGCCAGCTCCGGCAAACCGTCGAGCAGCGACTGCATCTCGGGCGTCACCGACTTCCAGCCGCTGACACCGCTGTACCCGGCCATGCGCGATTTGAGGCCGAGGGCGAGCATCATCTGGGTCATGTTGATGTCGTGGCTGACCGCGTGTTTCGGCGCCTCGCTGAAGCTCACGTCACGGTTGCAGCTGTGAACGGTCAGCGGGTATTTCGTGGCTTCGGCCGAGGCCTGGGCACTGCACAACAGAAGAGCGACGCAAAGCAGGGAACGCACAGTCATGGTCGGGTTATCCAGGTGATTCGCGGGTAGCCGTGGAGGGGGTGGGAGTCGATCAGCGCCTCGACGCCGAACACATCGCGCAGCAGCTTGGTGGTGAGCACCTCTTGCGGCGTGCCGCTGGCGACGATGCGTCCGTGGTTGATCACATACAGTCGGTCGCAGAACGCCGCCGCGAGGTTCAGGTCGTGGATGCTGGCGAGAGTGCCGATCTGCAGGCGCTTGACCAGTTGCAGCAGTTCGAGTTGATAGCGCGGGTCGAGGTGGTTGGTCGGCTCGTCGAGGATCAGCAGTTGCGGTTGCTGGGTCAGTGCCCGGGCGAGGATTACCCGTTGTTTTTCACCGCCGGACAGGGTGGCGAACGCGTGTTCTTCGAAGCCGTCGAGGCCGACGGATTTGAGCGCTTGCGTGGCAAGGTTGCGATCTTCCAGCGTGTCGCCATCGAACAGGCCTTTGTGCGGTGTGCGGCCCATGGCGACGACCTCTTCGACGGTCAGGCCGAAGGCGTCGGGGAATTCCTGCAGGACCACGGCGATGCGTTGCGCGCACCAGCGCGAGGACTGTTTCCAGACGTTGTGATGGTCGAGTCGGACCTCACCGTGTTCCGGTTGGCTGAAGCGATAGGCGCAGCGCAGCAGGCTGGTCTTGCCGCTGCCGTTGGGGCCAATCAAACCGACAAACTCACCGGCGGCCACCCGCAACGAGGCGTCACGCAGCTGGAACTGGTGATGGCAGTGGCCGTGGCCCAGAGGTGTCCAGGCGAGGTTGGTGAGGTTTAGCGAGGTCATCAAATTCTCATAAAGCGATGCTTGCCCCTGCAGGCGCTGCCGCAGGCTGCCATCTTTTGAAAGATCAAGATCAAAAGATCGCAGCCTGCGGCAGCTCCTACAGGGATTGGGTCAAAAGGTGTAATCCGCCGTGACGAAGAACGATCTCGGCTCGCCGAGCATCCATTGCTGGCCCGCATTGTATTGGCTTTGCGCGTACTGGCGGTCAAACAGATTGTTCAGTTGCAGGCCCAGCGTGGTGTTGCGCAGGGCTTGCCACGACAGTGTTGCATCGACCACGGTGTAACTCGGCAACTCGTTGCGGTTGCCCATGTCGGCGTAGCGCGCATCGACATAGCGCACGCCGGCGCCGGCCTTCAGGTCATCGCTGAGGGTTTTGTTCAGCCACAGGTTGGCGGTACGCCGAGGCACGTCCACCGGGCGGTTGCCGTTGTATGACAGGGTTTGCCCGTTGACCACCTCGGAGAAATCGTCGTACTTGGCCTTCACGATCGCGGCGTTGGCCTGCAATTGCCAGGCGTGCGGCAGTTGCAGATCAAGGCTGGCTTCCAGGCCGTTGGACGATTGCTGACCGACCTGCTGCTTGTGGGTCGGATTGCCCGGATCGTCGGTCAGCAGCTTCTTCTTGACGATGCGATAGGCCGCCAGGGTGAACTCGCCGCGCTGATCCCAGAACAACTGCTTCAGGCCGACCTCGGTCTGGCGTGCGCTCGACAGGTCGTATTGCTGTTGGCTCGGGCTCAGGGAAATCAGGCCGCCGATGCCGTCGGTGCTGGTCGCGACCTGCCCGTAGAACGAAGTCTCCGGCGTCAGCGCAAACACCAGTCCGGCCTTCCAGTTATTGCCGGTCAGGGTCTTGTCGCTCTGGCTGTCGTCGATCAGGTTGGTGCGATCCACCTGCACGTAATCGCGGCGCACACCGGTCACCAGCGACCAGCGCTCGCTCAGTTGCGTGCGGTTTTCGCCGAACAGCGACATCTGTTTCGTGGTGCTGTCGAACTGATCCCGGTACGGGCTGGCGCTTTCGAAGTAGCCCGGTTGCGGGTGATACGGATCCAGCGCCTGGCCGTTGGGCAGCACGTCGTTGAACGGCGAGTTGCTGTTGAGCTGGAAGCGGATGCGGTTGTAATCGACGCCGGTCACAGTCTGGCTGTCGAGGCCGAACAGCGAGTGCTTGAAGGTGAAGGTCTGGCGGTCGCCGACCTGCTCCTGTCGGTGGCCGATGCCGAAATAGCCGCTGCGGCTGAGTTGCTGGGTGGCGGTGTCGAAGTTGTAGTTCTCGGCGTTCTGCCAGCGGCGTTGAGCCTTGAGGTAGTACAGCTCGTTGCTGGCACTGACCGCGTCGTTGATCTGCCAATCCGTGGTCAGGCGCGTCCACTGATCGTTGTAGTGCTGCTGGTCGTCGCGCACGTTGTAGTTCTTGTTGCGCAGGCTGTCGTGCAACCGGCCGTTGATCAGCGGCGTGCCGAAATAGTTCTGCGGGCGCTGGTCGCCGTAATCGTGGGCGAGGGTGAAGGCCAGGTCATCGGTGGCCTGCCAGCGCAGGGCGGCGCTGATGAAATCGCTGGATGAGTCGCCACGATCGATCCAGCCGTTGCTGCGCAGGCGATTGAGATTGAGGCGATAACTCAGGGTATCGGTCAGCGAGCCACCGCTGTCGAACGCCTGTTGCTGACGGTCGTAGGAGCCGTAACCGACGCGCAGGTGGTTTTCGATTTCGCCTTCGAACGGTTTCTTCGGGATCACGTTGACCACCGCGCCGGTCGCGCCTTCTCCGTACAGCACCGAGGCCGGGCCGCGCAGCACGTCGACACGCTCCACCGACCAGGTATCGACCGGAAAGGTCACGGTGCCCATGCCGGTGTACAGGCGGTTGCCGTCATACAACTGCATCACCGAACTCTGCCCGGTAAACCCGCGTGCCTGCAACGAGGTGCCGCCATTGCCCGGCGTACCGGTGCGGCTGATGCCGGTGCTGCGCGACACGGCGTCCTGCACGCTGTGATCGCCACGGGCGCGGACCTGTTCGCCGCTGAGGCTTTCGACGCTGGCCGGGGTTTGCATGGCGTTGAGGTAAAGGCGCGAGCCGGCGGTGGTCGGCGTGGTCAGGCTGACGCTTGCGTCGTCGATGGCCGGTGCGCTGATGGTGCCGGTGGGCAGCAACAGCGCCTGGTTGTCGGCATGGGCGTTGTTCAGGCCGAACAGGCAGAGACTGGACAAGAGGTACTTGTTCATCGGGGCGGTGAATCACTTCTTCAAAAGAAAGCCCGCAACGTTTGGTTGCGGGCAGAGCGGCCTATTTGCGTTATACAGTAACACTAAAAATCGCCGGAGATTAAGCCCCGGCAGTTTAAAGATCTGTCTAAAACGCGCATCTCGCCTGCTTCACGATGAAGTTGAGGCGGATTCAGGTTGGCGCCCCAGGCGCGACAACAGCAGGCGATCCAGTAACCAGACCAGCACCAGCGAAGCGCCCACCAGCGGAAAAATCACCGCCAGCACCAGCATGATCGCCACGCCGGTTTTCCACTTCGGCAGGTCATGACGCAGCGGCGGCACGCCGAACTTGCCTTGCGGGCGACGCTTCCACCAGATCACCACACCGCTGACGGCGCTGAGCAGGATCATCAGGCAGATCAGCAGCACGACAATCTGGTTGAAAGTGCCGAACATCTTGCCTTCGTGCAGCATCACGCCGATTTCCGTGGCCCGCGCCACCGCGCCGTACTGCTCGAAGCGCACATCGGCGAGGACCTTGCCGGTGTACTGATCGATGTGCAGGGTGGCGTCGTTACGCGGGTCGTCGGCAAACACGGCGATGGTGAACACACCGGTGGCGGTGGTCGGCAGGGTGATGCTGTAGCCGGGTTCGACCTTGCGCTCGATTGCAATGTTCTGCACGTCTTGCAGGCTGATCGCGGGCGCGGCGGGACCGTGTTGCATGCCGCCGTGGGCCATGTGCTCGGCATGGTCGCCGGACATCGGCATCGGCGTGTTTTCCATTGCCCACGGCACGGTCTGGCGCGCAGCGTTGTTCAGGCTGCCGGCCTCGACGTCGGAGGTCGGCACGTTGTTCCACATGGCGGCCGGGAACACGTTCCACACCTGGGCGTACTGCTTGCCCCAGAACCCGGTCCAGGTCATGCCGCTGAGCAGCATCACCAGCAGCAACGCTGCGCCCCAGAACCCGGTGACCGCGTGCAGATCACGCCACAACACCCGACCGCGGCTGTTCAGCCGTGGCCATAGAATGCCGGCGGCCTGCCCCCGCGGCCACCACAAGAACACCCCCGACACCACCAGCACCACGCCCCAACCGGCGGCGAGTTCGATCAGCCGATCACCGACGGTGCCGATCATCAACTCACCGTGAACGGCGCGGGCGACGGCTTGCAGGTTTTTCTTCGCGTCCTGCTCGCCGAGGATGTCGCCGTGGTACGGATCGATGAACACGTTGAGTTCATGACCGGCGTTCTTCACCACGAACTGCGCGCTGCGTTCGGCGTTGGCCGGCGGCAGGTACTGGGTGATCTGGCCCTGTGGATAAGCACTTTTCACCCGCTGCAGCAGGTCATCGGCCGGCACCGTGTGATGCCCGGCCGGAACGTTGAGCAGGCTGCTGTACATCAGCGCATCGAGTTGCGGTTTGAACAGGTAGACGATGCCGGTCAGGGCCAGCATCACCATGAAGGGCGCGACGAATAATCCGGCATAGAAATGCCAGCGCCAGGCCAGGTTGTAGAAGTTCGTTTTGGGCTTTTGCATCACGTGTGCTCCGCTTGGCGAATCATTTTTTTTAGATCAAAAGATCGCAGCCTTCGGCAGCTCCTACAGGGGGCGCGCGCTCCTGTGTAGGAGCTGGCGCAGCCTGCGATCTTTTGACTTTTTCTTATCAGAAGCTCATGTCGACCTTGGTCCAGAGCGTGCGCCCCGGCTCATTGATCGCTTGCGGGTCGTTGGCCGGGTAGCCGAAACCAGCGTTGCCCGCCAGGTTCAGATGCTCGGCGTAAGCCTTGCCGAACAAGTTGTCGACGCCGGTACTGACCTTCCAGTGTTTGTTGATCCGGTAAGCGCCGTTGAGCGAGAACACGCCAAACCCGCCGCTCTTGTCGTAGTCCTTGCCGACCACGTTGCCCTTGTTCTGGTCGATGCGGTTTTGCGCCGCGACCACGCGCCACAGCGCCCCGGCGCTCCAGTTGTCTTCGCTGTAGGTGAGACCGAAACGCGCATCCAGCGGCGGCATTTGCGGCAGGGCCTTGCCGTCGCTGCTGTTCTTGCCCCAGGCGTAGGCCAGGGTCGCGTCGGCTTTCCAGTTGTCGGTGAGCTTGTACGCAGCGCCGAGTTCGCCGCCCATGATCCGCGCGTTGATGTTCTCGGCGCTGGAAGTGCTCATGCCCATCATCGTCGGCGTGTAGTCGAACAGGATGTAGTCGCGCACCACGCCGATGTAGCCCGAGGCCCAGGCTTCGAGTTCGGCGGTCTTGTAGTTCACGCCGAAGTCGAACTGGGTGGTCTTTTCCGGTTTGATCGAGTCGAACGCATTCAGCGAACCGGCCGGGCCGGACTTGGGCGAAAACAGCTCCCAGTAATCCGGGAAGCGCTGCGCGTGGCCGAGGCCGGCGTACAGCGTGGTCGGGCTGTCGGCGAGGTCATGCTCGTAACGCACGAAGCCGCTTGGCAAGGTGTCGGCACGGGTGTCGTCGGCGGTCGGATTTGGCCGGCTCATCATTCCGGAGCCAATGCTCTGCCGATAATCCTTGGCCGACGCGCGGTCGACCCGGGCGCCGCTGATCAGACGGTCACGGTCGGCGGCGTACCAGGTCATTTCGCTGAACACGCCGTAATTATGGAAATCGGCGTCCTTGGTGTACGGCTGATCCTTGTAGGTGTCGATGCCCATGCCGCTGCGCTGGCGGTGCTCGTTGGTCTGTGCGTCGAGGCCGGTGATCAACTGGATGTCGGCCCAGCGCCAGGTTGCCTTGATCCGCGCGCCGAGGGTGCGGCGGTCGACGTTGGACGCCATGGGCCCGGCCATCATCCCGGTGCCGGACGGCGTGCGCAGGGTGTAGTTGTCCATCACGTGGTCGGCGTAGTTGTAGTAGACCTGCGCTTCGAACTTCTCCAGCACATCAGTGATGTTGGATTTTTCGAAGCGCAGCCCGAGGCTTTCGCGCAGGAATTGCGAACCGTCCATGCCGCGTCCGGCGTAGCGCGCTTCGCCGTCGCCCTTGCCGGCGGTGAGTTCGATCAGGGTGTCGGCGTCGGGCGTCCAGCCGAGCGCGATGTCACCGTTCCACTTGTCGTAGCGCGACGGCACGGTGTCGTTGTTGCCGTCGCGATAGTCGTCGGAGTGCGCGGTGTTGCCGATCACTCGCACATAGCCCAAAGGCCCGCCGGCAGCAGCGTCGACAACCTTGTCGAAGCGTCCGTTGGAGCCGGCCAGCACGCTCGCGTTCAGCCGGGTACCGAGTTCGCCGAAGCTTTCCGGTTCCCGGTCGAACAGCACCGTGCCGGCCGAGGCGCTCGGCCCCCAAAGCACGGTCTGCGGGCCTTTGATCACCGTGAGTTTGTCGTAGGTTTCCGGCGAGATGTACGAGGTCGGTGCATCCATGCGGCCGGGGCAGGCGCCGAGCAGCATGCTGCCGTTGGTGAGGATGTTCAGGCGCGAACCGAACATGCCGCGCAGCACCGGATCGCCATTGGTGCCGCCATTGCGCACCAGGGCAAAGCCCGGAATGGTCTTCAGATAATCGCCGCCGTCGCTGGCCGGCACCGGTTGGCGTGGGTCCTTGGGATTGGTGACGATGGTCAACGGCGAGCTCGGGGCGATCGCGGTGATCACCGTTGGACTGAGTTCATCGTTGTGCCCGGCGTGGTCATCGGCCAGCACCAGCGGGGACAGCAGGACGCCGCAAAGGACGGCGGTAGCGTGCGAGAAACGAATGCGCGATTCGTTCAAAGCGAAGGACGCCCGAGCAGCGCTCAAACGTGGAACAGCGGAAAACCTGGACATGACAATTTCCATCAAACAGTCGTAAACGACACGGCCGGCAGCCTGGAGCTGTCTTCTCAACCGTGTGCAATCAAAGGTGCGGTGTTTACGCGGCGATGGGCGGGGCGCGGGTGCGGGCGCCGGGAAAGAAGGTTTGCCGGGCATGGCCCAGGCGCGGGGAGGGCGGGGTGAAGGTGTTGACGTGAGCGATGCTGAACGTGGCGAAGCTGCCGCCACCGGTCAGCGCCGGGCAGTTGAACAGCAGGCTGCAATAACCGCACTTTTCCCACAGGGCGTGGTGCGAGGATTGCGGCGGACAATGTTCGGCGCTGGGCTGCGCGTCATGACCGCCGTGATCCATGCCCGGCATGTCCATCGACATGTCCATGCGCATCGGCATGGAAGTCGAGGCGTGCTGATCCATCGGCATCGACTGAGAAATCAGCGGGCCGATGAAGATCATCAACATGGCGAACAGGGCGATCCAGCTACCGCGGGTCAGAGCCTGGCTCTGGCGATGCTTGCTGGACGCCCCGGTGCGTTGCGGGCGCACGGGCGGGGTCAGCCGGATCGATTACTGGGCGTGTTCGTGCGCCATGCTGTCTTGCGGTGGTTTCTTTTGCACCGCGACTTCGACGGTTACATCACCGGCCTTCTCGAAATGCAGGGTCAGCGGGAAGCGCTTGCCGTCGCTGAGCAGGCTGCGGTCTTTCGGGCTGAGCAGCATCACGTGATAAGCCATCGGCGCGAACGTTACCTTGCCGCCGGCCGGAATCAGCACGTTGGGCACCTGCTGCATTTTCATCAGATCGCCCTGCATCACATGCTCGTGCAACTGCGCTTGATCAGTGATCGGCGAATCGACGCTGAGCAGACGGTCGTTGGTCTTGCCGGGATTGCTGATCACGAAGTAAGCGGCGACGTTCGGTGCGTTGGGCGGCAGTTCCTGTGACCACGGGTGAGCGATTTCCAGCTCGCCGGCCTTGTATTCGTGGGCATGGGCAAAGCACGCCGGCAGCAACAGCGCAGCGATAACGATGAGTTTGTTCAACATGGCAGTTCTCCAGAACGATTTGATACGCAGGTCAATTGCGAGAACAAATCAAACCAGAGGCGAGGCGCGGGGATTGAGGCTCGGCCATTGCTGGCGCGGGGTGGGTGTTTGCAACGAGGGCGGCGCTACGCTGCGATTGCTTTCGTAGCGGGCGAAATACAGCTGCGGTGTATGACCCGGCAACGCCACCAGCGGCGCTGAACCCGAGCAGCACCAGCAATGCTGCATGTTGGAATGGCTGTCGTTGGACGGGGCTTTCTGCTCCGTGGTGCCGATGTTGATCGCCACCATCTTCGTCCCGCTGCCGGTGCAGAAACTGCTCCATAGCAGCTGTTCGGCCGGTGAACTGGCCGCCTGTGCCATCGCCCCGGTCATCGGCATGGCGAGCATGTTGAACAGCACTGCAAAGCAGGCGATCCAGGCAATGGCTAGCCGGTGTCGGTTCATGGGACAGATCCGTTGGGTGGGCGATCAGGCGCGGCTATTTAGCCTGATCAGGGCCGATAAGTAAAAAGGCGTCGTGCGGTTTGGTGTCGCAGATCAATCAAAAGGAGTGTAGCGGTTGAAGTTCGCAACGCCAGACTCATCCTCCTATCCTGTAGGAGCTGACGAGTGGAACGAGGCTGCGATCTTTTGATCTGTTTTTTAACGTTCAGAAAACGAGCGGTCAGATCGCACGCCTTCGCCCCTGCCATACACAGACTATGCGGTCGCCGCCGACCACTGTGGGAGCGGGCTTGCCCGCGAAGACGTACTCGAGATCAGCATTTGGTCAAAGTCGGGTGACGGAGGCAAGTGCAGCGAGGACTTCAGCTGTTGTCTGAAACTCCCGATCAACCCCCGGCAACCCCGGCCGCTTCAACACAATCACCGGTACCCCCAACTCCCGGGCCACTTCCAGCTTCGGCTCGGTTGCGGTGCTGCCGCTGTTCTTGCTGATCAGCACATCAATCTGCCGCCGTTCGAACAGCGCGCGCTCATCCCCCAGCAGAAACGGCCCGCGCGCGCCGATCACTTCGCAGCGTTCGTTGCCGGGGTAGACGTCGAGGGCGCGCAGGGTCCAGAACTGCTCGGCGGGAATTTCGTCGAGGTGCTGCAGTGGTTCGCGGCCGAGGGTGAACAGCGGACGGCGGAACGGTTTGAGGGCAGTGATCAGTTCGGCCCAGTCGCTGACTTCGCGCCAGTCATCACTAGGCTGCGGCTGCCACGCCGGACGGCGCAAGGCCCAGCAGGGGATGCCGGCCAGGTGGGCGGCGCTGGCGGCGTTCTGGCTGATCTGTGCGGCATAGGGATGCGTGGCGTCGAGCAGCAGATCAATGCCTTCGTCGCGAATGAACTTCGCCAGACCTTCAGCGCCACCGTAACCCCCGACGCGCACCTGACAGGTCAGATCCGTCGGCACCCGGCCAACACCGGCGAGGCTGTAGATATGTTCTGGCCCGAGCGTACGGGCAATCGCCAGCGCTTCGGTCACGCCGCCAAGCAACACTATCCGCTTCATGCAAAACCTCCGGCATGCCCGACAATCCCGCCCTGACGATCAATCGCAAACACCTCGACCTGCACCTGCGCCGGCACCACGCTGCGGGCGAAATTCAGCGCGTTGCGACAGACTTCATCGCCGAGGGCGATGCCCGCCGCACTGGCCATCGCCAAGGCCTGCTGACTGGTGTTCGCCTCGCGAATGCCTTGCTGCAAAACCTCATCAGCGCCAATCGCCGCGGCCCACTCGGCCAGTTGCGGCAAATCGATGCTCGAATGTCGGGAGTGCAGGTCCATGTGCCCGGCCGCCAGTTTGCTGATCTTGCCAAACCCGCCGCACAGGCTGAGTTTATCCACAGGCACTTTGCGCAAATGCTTGAGCACCGCGCCGACAAAGTCGCCCATCTCGATCAGGGCGATTTCCGGCAGGTCGTAGACCCGGCGCATGGTGTCTTCGCTGGCGTTGCCGGTGCACGCGGCGATGTGCAGGTAGCCGTTGGTCTTGGCGACGTCGATGCCCTGATGGATCGAGGCGATGTACGCCGCACAGGAGAACGGCCGGACGATGCCGCTGGTGCCGAGAATCGACAGACCGCCGAGAATGCCCAGACGCGGATTCATGGTTTTCAGCGCCAGCGCTTCGCCGCCCTCGACGTTGACCGTGACCTCGAAACCGCCGGCATAACCGCTCTCGGCGGCGAGCAGCGTCAGGTGATCGCTGATCATCTTGCGCGGCACCGGGTTGATCGCCGGCTCACCGACGCCGAGCACCAGCCCTGGCCGGGTCACGGTGCCAACCCCTGCGCCGGCGATGAAGCGAATCCCCGGCTCGGCCAGCAGCCGCACCTGCGAATAGAGCAGTGCACCGTGGGTCACGTCCGGGTCGTCCCCGGCGTCCTTGATGGTCCCGGCTTCCGCGCCGGCTTCGGTCAGTCGACAGAACTCCAGGCGCATCTGCACTTGCTTGCCCTTGGGCAAGACGATCTGCACCGCATCCGCCGAGGTGCCGCTGAGCAGCAGACGTGCGGCGGCGAGGCTGGTGGCGGTGGCGCAACTGCCGGTGGTCAGGCCGCTGCGCAGGGGCGCGGGTTGTTCGGCGGTTTCGTCACGCATCGAGAGGTTTGACCAGGTCGAGCAAGGTGATCGGCAGCGCCTGGCGCCAGGTGTCGAACTCGCCCAGCGGCTGTGCCTGGGCGACATGGATGCGGGTCAATTCGCCGCCATGGCGTTCGCGCCAGTTCATCAGGGCCAGTTCACTTTGCAGGGTCACGGCGTTGGCGACCAGCCGGCCTCCGGGTTTGAGCTGTTCCCAGCAGGTTTCGAACACCCCTTCACGGGTCACGCCACCGCCGATGAAAATCGCGTCCGGACGCTCCAGCCCGGCGAGCGCCTGCGGTGCACGGCCGCGAATCAGTTGCAGGCCGGGCACTCCCAGCGCATCGCGGTTGTGTTCGATCAACTGCTGACGGCCTTCGTCGGCTTCGATTGCCAGCGCCCGGCAACCGGGATGCGCGCGCATCCATTCGATGCCGATCGAGCCACAACCACCGCCCACATCCCACAGCAGCTCACCGGGAATCGGCGCGAGGCGCGCCAGGGTGATGGCGCGCACATCACGTTTGGTCAGTTGGCCGTCGTGACGGAAGGCCGAGTCCGGCAGGCCGGCGAGGCGCGACAGGTGTGGGGTATCGGCGTCAGCGAGGCATTCGACAGCGATGATATTCAGGTCGGCCAGCGGCGGGTCGTTCCAGTCATTGGCGGTGCCATCGATGCGCCGTTCGGCGTCGCCGCCCAAGTGCTCCAGAACGCTGATACGGCTGCCGCCAAAACCACGCTCGCGCAATAACGCGGCGACCGCCGCCGGACTTTGTCCGTCATTGCTCAGCAACAGCAGACGCACACCGCTGAACAACTGCGCATTAAGTGCCGCCAGCGGCCGGGCCACCAGCGACAGCGTCACGACCTCCTGCAACGGCCAGCCGAGACGCGCTGCCGCCAGCGCGCAAGAGGACGGCGCGGGCAGGATCAGCATCTCGTCGCTCGGCACCTGCCGCGCCAGGCTCGCGCCGACGCCATAGAACATCGGATCACCACTGGCCAGCACGCAGACCGCCGCGCCACGCTGCTCCAGCACCGGGGCCAGGGAGAACGGGCTCGGCCACAACTGCCGTTCGCCGCGAATGCACGCCGGCAGCAGGTCCAGCTGACGTTGCCCGCCGACGATCCGCGAGGCGCCCAGCAGAGCGCGCCGGGCATTCTTGCCCAGGCCCTTGAAGCCGTCTTCACCGATACCCACAACCGTCAGCCAGGGTGACATCTATATTCCTCTAAACATGCTGATCCGACGGGCAGACTTTTCATGCCGCCGGACAAAGCAGGCATAATACCGCGCCTTCGCCCGCGAAGCGCCTTTGCCACACAGCCGGTCAGCCCCTTGAACGAACGCCTGATGTCCACCGCCTTACGCCCCTCGGCTTGTCCGGGGTTGCTGCGTATCGTCCAGGCACTGGACGGCGGGATCTGCCGGATCAAGCTCGATGGTGGCTCGATCAGCGCCGATCAGGCTGACGCGGTGGCCAATGCCGCCGAGCAGTTCGCCGGCGGCGCGATCGAGGCGACCAATCGCGCCAACCTGCAAATCCGTGGCATCGGTCAGCAATCCGCTGCACTGATCGACAGTCTGCTCGCCGCGGGTCTCGGGCCACGAACGGCCGCCGGCGACGATGTGCGCAACCTGATGCTCAGCCCGGCCGCCGGGATTGACCGGCAGATGCGCGTCGACACCCGGGCGCTCGCCGAACAGATCCTCGACACCCTGCAAAGCCATCCACGCTTCCACGAGTTGAGCGCCAAGTTCGCCGTGCAACTGGATGGCGGCGAGGCGCTGGCGATGCTCGAACATCCGCACGACGTGTGGCTTTCGGCATTCGAACGCGACGGCGAAACGCTGCTGGCATTCGGTCTGGCCGGTTGCCCGACGGATCGCGCAGTCGGTGCGGTGGCGCTGGAGAACGGCCATGCGCTGGTGGTCGCGGTGCTGGAGTTGTTCCTCGAACTGGCCCGGCCCGAACAGACGCGGATGCGCCATTTGCTCGATGAACTGCCGATACTGGCTTTTCTTGAACAGCTCAGGGCGCGTCTGCCGATCAAGGCGATCAGCGCCTGGCAACGTGTCCGCGCGGCGGACGATCTGCACATCGGCGCTCACCCGCAACACACCGACAACCGAGTTTACATCGGCGCGGTGCCGCCACTCGGTCGCCTTGACCCGACGATGATGCGGGGTGCCGCGCAACTGGCCCGTCTGTTCGGCGACGGCCACTTGCGTTTCACACCGTGGCAAAGCCTGCTGCTGCCCAACGTCAAAGCAACCGATGCCGTTCAGGTGCTCGCAGGTCTCAAGCAATTGAACCTGCTCACAGAACCCACTGACCCGCTGTCGACCATCATCGCCTGCACCGGCTCCGCTGGCTGCGGCAAAGGCCTGGCCGACACCAAGCACGACGCTCGTATGCTGGCGACCCTGTTACACCAGGCGCAGCGCGTTCATCTGTCCGGTTGCCCGCGCTCCTGCGCGGCGGCGCACCGCGCGCCAGCCACCTTGCTGGCCGTCAGCCCCGGCCGCTACGACCTCTATTTTCGCGATGCAACGCAGCCGGGTTTCGGCGCGCTGCACGCACGCAACCTTACTATTGAAGCGGCCGCGACCCTGCTCGACGCCCGCTCTCGGAGCCCCCTTGATGCTTGATTACATCCGCGACGGTCAGGAGATCTATCGCAACTCCTTCGCGATCATTCGCAGCGAGGCCAATCTGGCGCGCATCCCGGCCGACCTGGAAAAACTCGCGGTGCGGGTGATCCACGCCTGCGGCATGGTCGAGGCCGTCGATGGTCTGCAGTTCTCCGAGGGCGCGGGCAAGGCCGGGCGTGATGCGCTGGCGGCCGGAGCGCCGATCCTGTGCGATGCGCGGATGGTCTCCGAAGGCGTGACCCGTGCCCGCCTGCCGGCCAACAACGAAGTGATCTGCACCCTGCGCGACGACAGCGTGCCGGAGCTGGCCCGTGAGCTGGGCAATACCCGTTCCGCTGCCGCGCTGGAGTTGTGGCGTCCGCATCTTGAAGGCAGCGTGGTGGTGATCGGCAACGCACCGACCGCGCTGTTCTATCTGCTGGAAATGCTCGACGCCGGTGCGCCGAAACCAGCGCTGATCCTCGGCTTCCCGGTGGGCTTCGTCGGTGCCGCCGAGTCGAAAGCGGCACTGGCGGCTGACAGCCGCGGCGTACCGTTCGTGATCATGCAGGGCCGCCTCGGCGGCAGCGCCATGGCCGCCGCGGCGGTGAATGCCCTCGCCACGGAGGTCGAATGATGCAGGCTCAAGGACGTTTGATCGGTCTGGGCGTTGGCCCGGGTGATCCGGAGCTGATTACCGTCAAAGCCCTGCGCTTGCTCCGTGAATCGCCAGTGGTGGCGTACTTCGTCGCCAAGGGCAAGAAGGGCAACGCGTTCGGCATCATCGAGGCGCACCTGCAAGACGCACAGAATCTGCTGCCGCTGGTATACCCGGTGACCACCGAAGCGTTGCCGGCTCCGCTGTCGTACGAACAAGTGATCAGCGATTTCTACGACGAGGCCGCCGAAACGGTGGCCGCGCATCTGGACGCCGGCCGCGACGTGGCGGTGATCTGCGAAGGCGATCCGTTCTTCTACGGCTCCTATATGTATCTGCATGACCGGCTGTCCACCCGCTACGAAGCCCACGTGGTGCCGGGCGTGTGTTCGATGCTCGGTGGCGCTTCGGTGCTGGGGGCGCCACTGGTGTACCGCAATCAGAGCCTGTCGGTGTTGTCCGGCGTGTTGCCGCATGAGGATCTGAAGCGCCGTCTGGCCGATGCCGACGCGGCGGTGATCATGAAGCTGGGGCGCAACTTCCCGAAAGTCCGGCAGGTGCTTGAAGAGCTCGGTCTGGCCGAGCGTGCGCTGTACGTCGAGCGCGCAACCATGGCCAACCAGAAGATCGTGCCGCTGGATCAGGTCGAGCCGATGTCCTCGCCGTACTTCTCGCTGATCATCGTCCCTGGCGAACGGTGGCAAGGCTGATGAATCTTTCCACGCCAGCCATCGTCATCCTCGGTCAGGGCAGCCTGGCCACTGCCCGGCGCATCCAGCAGGTCTATCCCGGCGCGCAAGTCCTGGGCCTGGCCGGGCGGGTCGAAGGCGCTGATCGAACCTATGCGGAATTCGGCGCAACCCTGCGTGAGCTGTATCAGCAGGCCACGCCGATCATCGCCCTGTGCGCCGCCGGCATCGTCATCCGCACGCTGGCGCCGCTGTTGCTGGAAAAAGGCGCCGAGCCGCCAGTGCTCGCCGTGGCCGAAGACGGCAGCGCGGTGGTGCCGCTGCTGGGCGGGCTGGGCGGCGTGAACGTCATGGCCCGGGACATTGCGGCCGGGTTGCAGGTGGCGGCGGCGATTACCACCAGCGGCGAATTGCGTTTCGGCACCTGCCTGCTGAACCCGCCGAGCGGTTATGCGCTGGGCGACCTGGAACTGGGCAAGCGTTTTGTTTCCGATCTGCTGGCCGGGCACAGCGTACGCATCGAAGGCGCGGCGCCGTGGCTGGATCAGGCGCAATTGCCGGAAGATCCGCAGGCGCAGCGCTCGATTCATGTGAGCAGTGCCGAACGTGAATCGAGCGTCAACGAATTGCTGATTTACCCGCGCAGTGTCGCGGTGGCGGTGAGTGCCGACGTTGCTGACCTGGCGAACGCCGTTCGCGCGGCGCTGCAGCAGGCCAAAGTCGCGCTGCAAGCGTTGGCGTGTCTGGTGGCCGCCGACGGAGAAATGGCCTCGGCGAGCTTGCGTGAGGCGGCGCTTGAACTCGGCGTGCCGCTGCGGTTCGTTGCCGCAAAAGGTGACCTGCAAGCGTTGGCGGCAGTGGCAGTACCGGCGGCGCAGGTCGTCAGCGCGAACAACCTTGCCATTGCGATTTCCGAGCAACCACTGGACGTGGCGACTATCGGGCGTCCACGCGGGCGCCTGGCGGTGATCGGCCTTGGCCCCGGCGCTGCGGAACTGATGGTGCCCGCCGTCAAAGCCGAACTGGCCCGCGCCACCGACGTGCTCGGTTACGAAACCTATGTGCGTATGGCCGGCCCGTTCCGCGCCGATCAAGTGCAGCACTGCACCGACAACCGCGAAGAGATGCAGCGCGCCCGTCATGCTTTCAGGCTCGCGGCCCAGGGGCGCTCGGTGATCGTAGTGTCGTCCGGTGATCCCGGGGTGTTCGCCATGGCGGCAGCGGTGCTCGAAGCGTTGCACGAGTCGGATGATCCGGCCTGGCACAGTGTCGATCTGGAAATCCTCCCGGGGGTTTCCGCATCACTCGCCACCGCAGCTCAAGCCGGTGCGCCGTTGGGCCATGACTTCTGTGTGATGTCGCTGTCGGACAACCTCAAGCCGTGGTCGATCATCGAGAAGCGCCTCGATCTGGCGGCCGAGGCCGATCTGGCCCTGGCGTTCTACAACCCGATCTCCCGTGCCCGACCCTGGCAGTTGGGCCGCGCGCTGGAAATCGTCGCGCAGCACCGCACCGCGCAAACCCCTGTGGTGCTGGGGCGCGATATCGGTCGCCCGGGCCAGACGCTGCGCACCACCACATTGGGCGCGCTGACGCCGGATCAGGTAGACATGCGCACCATGGTGCTGATCGGCTCGTCCACCACCTGCACTTTCCCGCGCGCCGCTGGTGGCGATTGGGTTTACACGCCGCGCTGGTACGGCGAAAAACCACTGTCCTGAGTGCTCGCAGCCCTTCGGGGCTGCGGTCTTTTTCGCGGGATTATTTCCGCGTTTGACGGTGTCGGAGACTTCATCGGGCCTTGTCTGATTTTTACCCGTCCCGCGTAAGCGATTTCTTGTTACTTACTTCTTGTCTTGTTTTTTTATAACGTGCCGACGCCTTGGCGAAGTTGCCGTGCCCGGGTTGTTTGCGTGGTTTGCGGGTTTTTATATTTCAATGAAATGTTCGGTGACATGGCACTCAGGTTACATCCTTTATTAGTTCTTCTCTTATCCATGTTTTATGAAACTTGCTGAATTTTTTCCTGTTTGAGCGGAGCGTTGCCCGTCGGTAGTTTGTTGACTTCGGAACCTTAAGTCGTGGTTAGACAGTTCACGCTGTTGTCCTGAATTCCTGGACGTTCTGGCTGGATTATCACGAACTCTCAAAGAGGCAGTTGAATTCAATGCAATCAACCGAGCAAGGCAGCAAACACTTCGTAAAATTCGTCGATCTTTTCAAGTTGAAAGATCTTGAAGACGCTTTGAGCTCACACAAAGGCAACGATGTTTACGAGGCGGTACTGCGTTATTACTTTGCCTGTGTGGGGAAGTTGAGTTCGCCACAGCTGATCGAACCCGTGGCCCTGCTCAAGCAGACACTTGAATTATTGCTGGGGGATATCCGGGTACGGCGTGCGAGCGATCAGCAATCGCCGGTGGCACCGAATCTGGCGCAGATCCGCGACCGGGTCGAAGACTTTGAAACGCGTCTGCGCTTTGGTATCGAGCAGATCAACACCGCGCCCAGCGCCGTGCCGAAAAACCTGCACTTTGTCTGGCTCGGCGGCGGCATGGGCGCGATTCAGCACGACTATCTGAATGTGTGGCGACAGGTGCTGGCCGGGCAGGGTTACACCCTTAACCTCTGGTATGACAGCGATGCGCTGCTGGCCTACCAGACCAACAAGGTCATTGTTGAAGCCGCCAAGGCGGACGCGTTGCGCAAGACCGATGGCGGTCCCGTCACTGAAGATCAACTGGCCACGTTGTACGAAGCGCGCGCGATAGTGCTCAAACAGCAGATGTTCGCTCACATCAATGCCGCCGTCGCGCAGGGGCAAGCGGCGGATGAGGCCCGGATCGATCTGCTGAGCCGTGCCTATGGGCAGGACGCCGAGGCCCTGGAAATACTGCGACAAAACAATCGTGACAGCCTGTTGGCGCTGCACGGCGGTGACTTGCATCTGCGCGATCTGGCCGATGCATCGCAGCCGTTGCAGTCGCGTCTGGAACACATCTATCAGCGTGAAATCCGTCTGCGCGGCAACCTTGCCGCCGCGTCGGACGTGGTGCGTGCCGAAGTCCTGTTCAGTGAGGGCGGGCTTTACGCCGATGTCGATAATCTGCCGCCACTGGCGCCAAAACTGGGTGATACAGACATCAGCGCCTGGGGCAGCGATGCGCGTCGGGGGGCGCTGCAACTGTTGCTCAATCACAACCCCGCCTGGATGCCCGGGCGCGTCGCTATCCGCAGCCGCTACCGGGATTATGCCGAACGCATTCCGCCAGCGTCGCGCGGGGCGCTGGAGGCATTTGCCAAAAGCGCGCCGCCGTTGGGCCAGGTCTTTCTGCCTCCGGCGCAAGCGCTGGCGCGCCCCCATGAATTGCGCGCGGTGAAGGAAAGTGCCTCGTTGAGCAACGCCTTTCTGTTGGCTCATCCTGATGCTGCGATGCTCGGCGCGGTGATCGAGCGTATGCGCTTCAACTATGAAGTACTCGACGAAGTCACTCGGCTGAGCGTCCAGCGCAACATCGCGCCGACAGACTTTGACAAGATCAAACCGCTCGCCCGTGAAGTGCTGGAGCGAACCTACGGACCGTTCAGCCAACTGTCGGAGGAAGAGGAGATCAACGCCGATTTTCTCGCAGCAGCCACTGCCGGTTACTTCAGCGACGGCATACGCCTGCAGAGTGAGTTCACCATTTACCTGACAGGCCCTGCGGCGATGCGCTCGGGCATGGCGGATTATGAACGGCAGCACCTGACCCCTGACGGCGCGCGGATGGCGCGCGAGGAGTTGCCCATTGCCCCGGTGGCGATGGTCAATCGCGCCACCGAAGAGGAGCTGGATCACTCCTGGAAAGACAACGCGACTGATCCCCAGGCATGGCTGGCCAACGAGCAGGCCCGTTGGCAGGCCGGCCAGTATCCGACGCGCTATCAGGGCGATCTGGAGCAGTTGCTCATGCCACCGGCCATCGAATTCGACGCGGGCTGGCCCGTGATTGAAGGTCGTCCGGTATTGTTGACCGATTTGCTGCAGCGCCTCGCCGACGAGTTGGGCGAACCTTTCGTGCAGGCGATGAGGCGCAGTCATGACGGCATTGTCAGGTTCGACAAACCGCTGCCGCTGAGCTTCGATGATCGCCAGGCCATTCGCGCGCAGCCGGCGCAGATGTTTCCCCCGGCGTCGCAGAGCGATCCGCAGACGCAACGGATCGGCATCGACGAGTTGCTCGGCCGAATGGCCAAAGGCACTTTCCACCTGGACCAGGTCAGCCCCTTGCAACGTCTGACACTGGGCCTGCTGCTCGGTGCACAGGCGCTGGATAATCGCAGCTTCGACCTGCTCGTCGAAGATCTCGACAACCTCGCCAACAGCGTTGGCGAACTCGGTGCGTCCAACCGTTACGCGGTCATCGAACGGCAGATGTACAAGCGGCGTACCCCAGCCTTCATGGCCGGAATCGCAAGCGTGTCCGATGAGCCGCTACAACTGGCCGGCAGTGCGCTGGCGCTCAAGGAAGCGGCTCTCGTCCAGGCTCATACGGCCTACCAATGGGGCCGTCACGTCGCACAGATTCGCCAATTGGCAACGCTGGAACACCGGGAAAAAGTGCAGGATCGGGTCGAGCAGGTGCTCGCTCAGTTCGAAGCAAGCACCGTCAAACTGGTGCCGCAGGATCTGCTGTTGCAAAGTCAGGGCGAGGCGCTCGGCGGGCGCTGTTATCCGCTGGCGCTGGTAATGAGTGCGGCGCTGAGCAAGGGCGAGTCCGCCTCACGGCGCTTGCGCGAGCGGTTTTTTCTGGCGGCCCTCGAGCCCGGGCAAAATGATTCGCGGGCGTTTCTCGAGGCACTGGAGCAATTGCGCGATGTGCCGCTCAAGGACGTGGGCAAGGCGTTGGGACGTGTCGGCCTGGCTCAGGTCAGCGCGACGCTTGAGCGCTATCCCGATACCTGTACGTTGATGCTCAACTCGGATAATCACGCCATGCTCCTGGCGAAAACCGTTGACGCCGGACGGACGACCTTTCACTTCTATGATCCCAACTTCGGCCTGTTCGAGTTCGCCCACGCGACAATGTTCGAGCAGGCGCTCAAGCATTTTTTCCTGACTCAGGGCATGGCCGGGTACTACGCCGCCTATGGCACCGCGTCGGCGCCCGAATTCGATCTGATCGAGGTGCGGGGGCAGGACGTGGCCGGCCTCAGTGTGTCGGCGGGCTTCCAGGTGGCGCAGTTGCTGGCGGCCGATGCCCTGCCGCAATTGCCCTCGCCGCGACCTATCCGCCGACGCTTGACCAGTGCGCACGGTCAGTCGTTGATCGACAACGCCCACCTCGGCCGCTGCCTGCTGGAACTGGACAGCCGCTGGTGGGGGCAGCAGATCGCCCATGTAACGACGCAACTGCAGGATTTGCATGACTCGCCCAAGGCGCTGGTGCCGGTGTTCGATACGCTGCAAGTCTTGCCCGACGGCCGTTATCAGATGAGCCTGTTCGATCCGGCGAGCGGGGATTTCGTGACGCAAGTGATCAGTGATGAGCATCGATTGCTGCGCATCAGGAACTGGCTCTCGGAACAGTTCTCCACCCTGGCGCGAAAACCCGCAGGAATGGGCCGGTTGGCGGACCCGATGGAGGTCGCCAGTGTCCACACCCTCAACGCCGGGTTTTCCATCCAGGCCTTGATGAATGCGTTGCGCAACCGTGAAGGCAGCGACCGCACCCTGACGCTTTCGGTGCGCCTGCATGCCTACGTCAACTACGCACAGTTGGCCCACGGCACGGTGATCGATGCGCTTGGCGTGGCCAAACTGGTCAAGACGGCCTTGAGCGAAGAAAAAGCCATTGCCCGCACCTGTGCGCCAGTGGTTGGCGAAGCGCTGGGGCATGTCGCCAACGAAGGGGTCGGCGCGGTGCTTGGACTGGCTAATGTCGGTTTCGATATTTACCAGTTGGCGACGGCGCAAGACGAGGTGGAGAAAGCGCAGGCGGGCACGCAGCTGGCGTTCGATGCCGGCGGCCTCGCCCTGACGGGGGCCGGGTTGGCGGCAGCTGCCGGCGGCGCCGCGACCGCTGCGGCGGTACTGGGCGGCGTGGGAGCGGTGTTCGGCGGTTTGGCCGTTGGCGTGGCGGCACTTGCCCAGGGGTTCGCCAACATCGCCCGGGATGCGCAGGCGGTCGGGTTGTTCTTCGACGGCCTTCAGCATGGCGCCTATGGCGTTGGCTACCGGTATGACAAGGCTTTGCAGGCTTGGGTGGTACAGCCATCGTCCTTGTGTATCGATACGCTGGATCTGCCGGGCGGGCAACTGCTATTGAAAAGTCCAAAGCTGTTCAGGCTGCGCGACCATTTCGGTGTGCCGGGGTACGATCCGAAAACCGCGAACGCAATCGATATCGCCGAGCAGTTGGGCCTGCCTGAGCGTATCCAGCGGGTCCTGCCGGTGGGGCAGCCCATTGTGCTGCCCTGCATGCCGCAGACCTGTTACGGCTATGAGTACAAGGCACTGCCGTTCGCTTCACTGCGGCACGACAAAGGCTTTGATATCGCGCGCCGCCTGGAGAAGAAGGATCGCGCTGGCAACTGGCAATTCCTGTTTTCGTTCTACTCCTTTCCGTCCCATTACATCGTCCATCGCCTGTTTCCTTCCTGCCAGCCAACGGTCATCAAGGTGCTGCTGGATGGCTCTGATCGCGAACTGGTGGTGCCTCGCCTGCCGCAGGAATGGCAGGGCAACGTGACGTATGCGCTGACAGGCGCCGGTGGCACGTGCCGGCTCAGTCTCAGCCCCGGGGTCAAGGTCAGACTGCTCGCGCCGCCGCAGACCGCTTGTCGTTGGGTCTTGACGGCCAATTGGGTACGCGCGCAAGAGGTGCGTTTCCTCAAAAACGGCAATCTCATGCTCGGCGCAATCGAGCTGAGTTTTTCCGGCAGTGGCCGCAGCGAGTTGTTCATCAGGCTGGACGGGCAACGACTGATGCGGGTTGATCGCGACACGCAAACACTGATCCTGCTGGAAGACACCGCTCCGACGGGCCTCGACGAGGCGGCGCTGCTCGAGCATTACAAAGCGCTGACCCGGGCGCATCGTCTGAGCCTGGCCTACACCCCTGTGCATCGCTATCTGATCCCGTTCGAATCCGCGCAAAAACCGCGTTACACCACGGCCTGGTATGACGCTGCCGAAGATCGTTTTGTGTACGTGCGCAATGAGCAGGTGAAGGGCGACAAGGCGTTATTGGGCACCGTCAGCGACGGCTTTGCCTATTTTTATGAGCCGGCGGGTTTTCTTGTCTGGCAGGTCGATGCGGTGAGCGGGCTGCTCAGGCATGTCTATCGGCTGCTGCAAATGCCCGGCACTGGCAAAGTGAGCCGTGTCGAGGCCGATACCGACGGGGTGATTCACGTGGTCCAGGAATATACGGGGGCGGGGCAAGGCCCACGGCAGTTCAACTTCCTGATTCATTCCGGGCAACTGCTGTTGAGTTCGGCCACTCACGACATCAACCGAGAACTGAGTACCCGTCTGTTTGCCGATGAAACCTTGACCGACTGGGACCAGGCGCTGGGCAGCTATCACCGGCAATCGCCGGCACCGAGCCAGGATGGCGCGACCACCGTCGATTGGGAGCCGGCCGCGTACGTGTCGGTGTCGTGGAAGTTTGCGCCGGACTCAAGGGACATGGTGTGGGTGCGCGAGCGTGACCGCTTGCTGATTCATCCGGTTCCGCGGCCGAAACGTGCTCGTGGCTGGGCTGATTCGATCAAGAACCTGAACGATCTGATGCTGCTGACCCTGGCGCCGGACAGTGACGTGTTCATGATTTACGATCGTTTGGCGCAACGCCTGTGCCGACTGGCACGAACTCTGTCCGACGGCCGCTCGGACTGGTCACACAAATGGGTGCAGCCCGCAGGCTTGCGCGAATTGTTGCCCGTCGGCAGCGGTTATGTGGCACTCACTGAAAGTGCCTTGTTTTTCAATCTGAATGCGCAAGGCGACATCCAGTTTGGCGGTCTGACGGAAAAGTGGCTGCATGGGCGGCGGCAATGGTGGCTTGCGCTCGATGCGGTGGCGGCGCAATACCCGGTGGAGCATTTTGCCGTGTGCGGATTACGCAACGAGCAGGGTAATCCGCATCTGGCAGCGTGGTACGTGGACCAGCGACTGTTGCTCAGTGAGTCGACCCGCAGCGGCGACACCCGGCTGCTCGGCGTGACGCCGGATAAACGCCAGGCCTGGTTATTCGAACCCGCCAGCGGTGAACTGAAAACCCAGGCATTCATTGATGCTTCCTTGCTGGCCGACGCGTTCGGCGACGGCAGCCAATTGCTGCATGCGCAGGTGTTGCCGGCGTCGCAGCAACCCTGGGAGGAATGGCGGTTTGCCGACGTGAGCCTCAACGGCGCCGAGTTGCGCGGCGTCACGGTCGACGGGGTGATATTGGCGTTGCCGTTTGGGGAAAGCGAACGGATCACTGGCGTCAACCATGCCTGGGTGGTCAAGCAGGGCGAGCACCTGGTCCAGGGACTGCAGTTGTTGCTGGAGACGGACGAGCACGAAGCGTTTATCTCGGTGGAATCCGGGCCGGGTCGCCTGCAATGGTACGACGTGCAGAACGCGCGGCTGATCGAGGTCGCCGAGCAAGACTTGCCCCCAGCGTTCAACTTGTTGGGTACACGGCTTCAGGAGCAGGTCTTGCTGCATGACCGTCGCGCGGGGTTTGTGCATGCCTTGCCCAAGGCGCGACGCATCGGCCCTTTCGATTATCTGCAGAGAAAAGCCCGGGTGCTGGTGGTCGAGGGGCAGAAACAAATAGCTGATTTGACCCCGCTGCTGCCCGACGGTGTCGATACGTTGATCCTGCGGCTGGGGCAGGGCGCGGTGACGTTTCATCTGTCCAGGACACTCTGGTTCAGGCTCGTTTCGGTCATCGTCGATTGCCGGCATGCGGCGAGTGAAGCCGTCACGATCCCCGGCAAGCTGAACTGGTCGCTGGACGCGCCGAACAAACTGCAACTGGAAATGCTCGGCGAGCATCTGGTGGTGGTTGATCCGGACAGCGAACACAGTCTGATTTTCCGCGATGCCGGCAGCGCTGATCCGCTGCTGCGCGGTGAAGTGTTCCTCGGCTTTGACGGGCAGTTTTCGGTCGCGGTGTCGCGTCTGGTTCGAACGTTGCGCGAGCGGCAGGCGACGAACCCGGTTGCAACTCTCGGGGAGTTGCTGAGCGTCACTGTCGAGGGCTGAACTCGGTGATGTAAAGCTGACCTGGCCTATTTGATTTTGAATAGCTCAGTGGTTGTAGTTGGTTTGTCGAAATTGAATTTTTATAAGTCGCGGCGAATAAGTCGTCGGGGCGGTTATGTCTGCGTGAAAAACAGGGAGTTTAGTTTGATGGAGTTGAGCGATTTTAAAGTCTTGGTTTTAAGTGATGGTTTTTCGACGGCTTTGGATCGAACCGAGTTGGCGTCGATAGCCTCAACAAATAGCGGTGGGGCCTACAGGGAACAGGCGTTGAGTTATTACGACGCTGCGGTTTCGGCAAAAAGTTTCACTGAACAACTGACAGCGGTCAGACTGCTTAAAGAAAGTTTCGAAACGGACTTTGCCGACGCCGAAAATGTTCAGTGGAAAGACTATCACCAGCAACTGGTCGATTATCACCAGCGCTTGTCTGCGACGGTGGAGGTGATGGCGCCCGGTAAATCGGTGCCCCGGATCATGCACTTTGTCTGGGTGGGCGGCAGTGAGGTCGGGCCGAATCAGCGCGATTACATGAACATCTGGCGCACAGTGCTGGCGCCGCAGGGCTACACCTTCAATCTCTGGTATGACAGCGATGCGGTGCTGGCCTTCGAAATGAACCGGGTGATCCTCGACAGTGCGCGGGTGCATGCGATGGAGTCGGGCGGGGCTGAACTGGAGAGTCAGAGCGCGCTGTCAGCACTGATTGAAAATCGCGCCCGAGTGCTCAAGCAGCAGATGTTTGACCACCTCAATCGGCCCGAGTGGAACGGACGCGCGGATCTGGGCCGGATCGATCTGATGGTCCGCGCTTACGGCAAGGACCGGGGCACGCTCGAGGCCTTTCGCCAGAAATGTCTCGATTCGCATCACGCCGTAGTGGGCGCGGATTTGCAGTTGCGCGACGTGCGCCACGCGTTTGCCGATCATTACCTCAATGACGTCTACAAGCGAGAAATCGCCCTGCGCGGCAACTTTGCTGCGGCCAGTGACGTGGTGCGCTTGCAGGCTGTGCATCTGGAGGGAGGGCGTTACAGCGACATGGACTACTTGCCACCTTTGATCGACAAGCCGGGTGGAGTGGATATCGCGGGCTTCAGCGAAACAGCAAAAGTAGGCGTCCTGCAGTTGCTGCTCAACTATAACGACGCCTTGTTGCCAGGGCGGGATCGGCAACGCTACGTCGACAGAACTGGAGACATCCCGGTTGAGCATCTGGAAGCACTGCGCGCATTTGCTCAGACTCGCCCCAATGCAATGGATCTGTTCAAACCGCCGCAAGATGCGTCTGTACCTTACGATGCCATCCGACTGGGCACTGCCAGAGGTTTGCAGGTGTCAGGCGAAATGAATGCGCATTTCCTGGCTCAACCCGACAGCGGCATGACCGACTCGATCATGCAGATGATCCGTTCCAACTATGACTGCCTGTATGAGACTGAGCACCGGATGCGTATCAACAGCATTCCTTGGTCGGATGAGAGCCATCTATTTACGACGATCACTGATGTCGTTGATGAAATTACCGCCCAGGGACGCCTTCCACAATCTGTACGGGGGCAACTGATCAACGCCATTTTCGGATACTACCAGGACGGCATCCGCCTGGAGGCCCGAGGTACCATCACGCTAACCGGTCCTGGGGCTGCCGCAAACGGAGTGGACCACTACAGCAACATTCATTTGCAGCCCGGCCTGTCGCAAACCATCCGCGATCGCCTGAAACTGGTTGAAGGCTACAACGTCTTTACCGAGGAAGAATTCATCAGCGGCTGGACCGTAAACGGTAATCCCGAAGAGTGGCTGGCCAAGGAGAAGGAAAAGTGGACGTCGGGCAAACTCAAGTCCCGCTACGTCGGCGACCTCACCGATCTGCTCAAGGAACAGACCCTGACGTTCAAGCGCGGCTGGCCGGTCGTTGAGGGCAGACCGGTATTGCTGGTGCCGGTGCTGCAACAGTTGCTCGATGATCTGGGCGAACCTTTCAGGCGGGCCATGAATGATCGCCTGAGCGGCGAAATCACCTTCCGCAAACCGTTTTACCTGAGCTTTGATCAACGCCAGCAGATCCTCGCGCAGCCATCATCCGAGGTGCCGGAATCGGTCGGCGCCGAAGCGCTGGGCAATCTGAACGAAGCGTTCACCCGGGTGGCGAGCGGCAGGTTGCCGCAAGAGCAATTGAGTCCTTTGCACCGAGTGGTGTTCGGTGGCCTGTTCGGCGCACAGCATCTGGACGATGCGGGGTTTGCCGAGGCCTGGAGGGCAACACGGTCGTTGGCTGCCAACACCGAGGATCGCGGCATCGCCGCGCGTTATGACCAGATCGAACAGACCTTGCGCGAGCGCAGTCCGTCTGCGTTCGAGGCGGGGCTCAAGGCGTCGCTGTCCAGCGCGATACGCACGCAGAATGCGTATCTGCTGAAAGCGCAGGCCCTGGTCGAGCCGTTGAGTGTCCGCCAATGGGGCGAGCACATCGCCCGTGTCGAATCGGTGGCAAGAGACGAGTATCGGGCCTCGATCCTGCAGCGTGGCGGCCCGCTTCGTGCGCGCTTGTTTCAGGCCGGCGCTGTCTCCGCCAAGCAGTTGCCGCAGGATCTTTTGTTGTATGGCGAGGGCGATCCCGGACGGCGCTGCTACCCGCTGGCGTTGTTGATGGCCGCTGCGCTGGAGCAGGGTCGAGCCGCACAGCGCACCTTGATCGGCAAACTGGCCACCACCAACCTTGCCCCGCAAGACCCTGAATCCCATGCGTTGCTGAGGGTTCTGGATGAAATGCGCGGTGTGCCCATGGCGCAGTTCGGTGAAAAACTCGGCGCGGCAGACCTGGCGACGGTCATTCGCACCCTGGAGGCGAAATCGTCGACCGCCAGCATCATGTTCAACACTCAAAATCACTCATTGCTGGCGTGCAAAGTCGTCGAAGGGAACCGCGTTTCGTATTTCTTCTACGATCCGAACTTCGCCGTGTATGAGTTCGCCCAGGCCGACCATTTGCGGCGTGGCATTGAAGCGGCGCTGGCAGATAAGCAACTGGCTGCACTCTATGGCGTACAGGAGGCGAGCAGCGATCTGTTCGACATGATTGCCCTCGATGGATCGAACATCGCCAACAAGGCATTACCTTCGAAGGTGACAGCGGGAGAACTGCTGAGCAGCGAGCCGGTGGCCGGCAAACGCACAGTCGTGCCGTGGCAACACCATGCCGCGTTGCGTTCCCGTGCACTGTCGGAAAATGCGCAACTGGGTCGCGGCCTGGCGGAGCTGGAAGGCACGCGCCTTGCGCAGATGATCGAATCGGCGAATCGTCAGTTGTTCGCGACCCACACCCTCGATCCGCAGAGTGTGGTGCTGTATGAAACCGTAAAAAATGCGGGCCCCGGGAAATGGACGCTGTCGCTGATCAACCGTCAGGACCCATCGAAGGTCATCGGCATCACCGTCGATGATCCGCGTTTTCAGGAAATCAAATTCTGGTTGAGCGACCGCTTCGAGGCACTGAAAAAAATCCCCGGGCAGACAAGCCCCCACGCCCCGGAAGCTATTCACACGTTGAACGCAGGCTTTGCGATCATGGCCCTGCTGGAACTGCTGAATAAACATGCCGACGCCCAAACCTCAACGGCAACGCTGGCGGTGCGTCTGCACAGTTTCGTGATTTACGGCCAGCTTCTGCACGGCGTGGTGTCCGATGTCGTTTCAGTGGTCAAGCTGGTTGAACTGGCGTTGCTCGATGAACGCCTGATAGCACAAGCCTCGGCCAATGCGCTCGCCCCCTCACTGGGCTCGCGGGTGCTCGGCGAGGGGGTGGGTGTTCTGCTCGCGCTGGCCAACGTTGGATTTGACATCATCGAGTTGGCGACCGCGGATAGCGTTCCGGCGCGAACAGCGGCGGCGGTTCAGTTGAGTTTCGACGCGACAGCGCTGGCATTGAGTGCGGGTGCCGTGACCGCCAGTGGAACGTTCGCTGCGGTCGCCGGACCCTTGGCGGTGATTGTCGGGGGACTGGGCTTCGGAATCGGCGCGCTGGCGCGCAATTACAGCCTGATCCTGGCCCGCGCGCAGCAGGTCGGCCAGTACATCTATGCCCTGAAATCAGCGTACAGCAACGGTGCTTGCCAAGTCGTTCAGGGAACACTCGAGCCATTGCCGGATGCGGTGATCACGGGCATCGATCTGCGCATCCGTCACGTGCACATGGGCAGTCAGTTGTTGTTGAGCGCGGAGCGCCGAGGTTGGGGACTGCCGAGCATCCTCGGGGAGGACGAGCAGCCGCCGATCAATATCCGCGAGCGCTGGAACCTGTCTGCGCAGAGTGCGGTGCCGTGGGACATTCACACGCTGATTCTGCCCGGCACGCCGACCTGCACCTTCGGTATTGATTACCAACTGATGCCCGGTGTTACCCATCGTCATGACCAGGGCTTCGACGAATTTCGCGAACTGGAAAAGGACAGCCAGGGTCATCAGACATTCTGGTTCGATGCCTCGACCCCCCTCGAATACTGCGTTGAAAAACTCTTCCCGAAGTACCACGGAACGCAGGTCAAGGTGCTGCTGGATGAACAATGCCGGTCGCTTCATGTTCCGCCGCTACCGGTCGAATGGCATGGGAAAATGTCCTATGACATCGAGGCGGTGACGGGACAGTATGCGTTGTCCCTCGCCAAGGGCGTCGCCAATGTGCAGTTGTCCAGCACCGGGGACCCGGCATCACTGCGCTGGGTCATTGCTGCCAGCTGGGTGGATGATGCGCAGGCCGCTGTCGATGGTCTGCGCTTGCAACTGGGCACTACCGAGGTGCACTGCAACGCCGGTGCTGAGGTTTACGTCGAACTCGCGCAGGGGCAGACGTACCAGGTGGATTGGCTCGAACAGCGGCTGATCCTGCTGGAGGAAAATCTGCCAGAGCAGAATGACGCCGCTGCCATTGCCCGGCATCTGACCCGCCTCAATCACACTCATCGCCTTGCCAGTCCGTGGTTGCCGTTGCACAACTTCAAGGTGCCGCTGGTCGATCCTGAATGGCCGGTGCACACCAATGCCTGGTTTGAAAGCGCGACCGATCGCATCCTTTATGGCCGGGATCTGCCACACGCGTTCAACCCGCAGATCCGCCTGGCGGCGGTGTTCGGTGATCAAGTGTTTCTCTATCACCCGGATCAGCCGACGCTGTGGCGGGTCGACGCGCTGACCGGACGAGTCAGCCGCCGCTATCGCTTGCTCAGCCCGTTAAAACCCTCGCAAGTGCTCTCGTGTCAGGACGTCGGCGGAGCCATTCAGGTGGTTCAGCAGGTCACCGATCTGAATGGTGTCGCCTTTCAGTTCGAATACCTGCTGGATCAGGAGAAAGTCGAACTGGTCGCGGTTTCCACGCAGCTGGAAGGCGTCCAGCCTGTCGATTTGAGTCGCTTCAAATGGCCGGGCTGGAATTCGTTCATCGCAGGATTCAACACCTACGAAAGGGACGATGACGGTTCGATTTCGATGGTCGAAGATATCCGCTCGGCAACTACCGCCAAATTCATCTCGCTCCGGATTTCCCATCCGAGGATGATGCTCGATGCCTGGATTCGCGTGCGCGATGACTGGTTCGTGACCGACAAAGACCTGGGGCTTGAGCATCCCTTGCTGATCGCCTCGCCACTCGATGACGACGGCCACGGCATGGTCTTTCATGACGGCGGCAAGCAAGGCTTGTACACCTGGCAACGCAACGCGGATGCCTCGGGCGGTTCATTAAGGCTGATGCTCAGCGATGTCGACAGCGTGGTGGCAACGGCTGATGGTCATCTGGCACAGACCACGCAGGGTCTGGTGTTCGATTTGCGCAATGACACGCTGACACTGCGTGCGCTGAGTGAGCAATGGCTGCGTGCGCAGGACGACTGGATCAAGGCCCTGACGCGCGTGGTGGAGCAGCAGCGGGCCGATGGCTTCGATATTCTCGGGCTGTCGGATGACGTCGGTGCACCGCTCTCTGCCCGTTATCTGCAAGGGAAAATATTGCTGGTCGGTTCCGGGCAGGGGCGCGATCTGCACCTCGTCTCGCAGACTCCGGACAAAACCGCTGCCTGGCTATTCGCCTCCGGTACGGGGCATGTTTTCCGTCAGGCGCTGCAGACGCTGGAGCAGATGCGCGCGCTGTTCGGCAACGCGATCCGGCGGTCAGGGGATGGGGCTCTGGAAGTACCGCAGCGCGTCTGGGCAGAGTGGACGTATGCAAGCGTCAGCCCGCTGGACAGTGGTTTGCAGGGGCGCACCCATGATGGGGTGATCCTTGAACTGAAGGAGGGCCAGCCGGCGCGCATCAGCGCTGTGGCCAACGAATTCGTCTATGCCGCCGCGCATGGGCAGACTCGACAACAAAGGATCGAGAGCCTGATCGAAGGTCAACCTCATGTGCCGTTTCTGCGCGCAGGTTCCCGGATGGGCATGTTCAACTGGTATGACGCCACGGCGCGACATTTGCAATCCGTCGACGGCAGGGCAGATGGGCGATGGGTCACCTACCTGGGAGCGCTGCCAGACAGTCGCTTCCTGATGTACGACGCCTTTGAGCCGACGCTGTTCAGTAATGACCGAAAACTCTTCACGCGCCAGATCAGCGCGCGCCGTAATGGGGCGTTGTTGATAATCGACAGTGCGGATTATCGTACTCGAGTGCAGGATCTGCTGGTAGAAGGGGTCGATACGCTGTTGCTCGGATTCGGACTTGATGGCATGAGCTGCTCGGTTTCGTCTGCCGATTGGGACCGGCTGGACTGCTTGGTCGTCGACCTGCCGAATCTGCAGCGGGCGGAAACCGCCAACGGCAGCGAGCTGCGCCTGGAAATGCGCGAGCTTGATCGTTGGCAAGTGGTGATGGCAGGCGAGCATCTGGTGCTGACGGACCCTGATTCCGGGCGTAGCCTGATTCTGCGCAATGCCCGGTCGCTGGGGCACATGTCAGGGCAACTGCTGGATCTGCAACTTCACCTGTGGGGCGACTATCGGTACTTCAAAGTGCCGGAACTGATCAACGGCTGGCAACTGGCGACCCTCGACGGCGCTCCCTGTGACCTGGCCGTGGCAATGGATACCTCGAACGAAGTCTGACACCCGAGGGTTCAATCCTGAGCCATGAAAAAAGCCGCGAGTGATTCCACTCGCGGCTTTTTGCATTGTCTCTCAAGGAACCAGATAGCCCTTCACCCCGGTGAAGATGATTTGCGCCGCCAGCGCACAGACAAACAACCCCATCAAGCGGCTGACGATCTGCAAGCCCTGATCACCGAGAATGCGCTCGATGCGGTTGGACAGATACAGCACGACGCCCACCGTGAAGCTGGCCAGGGCGATGCTCATGATGGCGGTGAGCTTGTCGTCCCAATGCGGCTGGCTGACCCCCATCACCAGCAGCGCACCGATGGTGCCGGGGCCGACGGTCAGCGGAATGGTCAGCGGCACGATGGTCACGTCCTGCTGCACGTTGTCGGCCTGCACCGCCGGTTTGCCCTGCGCCATGCCCAGTGCGGATATGAACAACACACTGCCGGCACCGATGCGGAACGCATCGACGGTAATTCCGAACACATCGAAGATCACCCGGCCGAACAGGTACAGCAACACGCTGGAGATCAGCGTGGCCAGCGCGACTTTCCAGGCCAGGCGCCGTTGCTCCTTGCGCGAATAACCACGGGTCAGGCTGATAAAGCAGGACAACACGAAGAACGGGCTGTAGAGCACCAGCATCTTCAGGTAAACGCTGAACAACACGTGGAGCATGGTGCTGGCTCACTGGCGAGGAAGTCGTGACGGAGTCTATCAGGCGCTACGGCGTCTGTCGGCTCAGGACGGTTGCGTGGTGGCGCGATTCTGTTGATCGCGTTGCGCAACCCAGTGTTCGATCAGCTCACGCAACTGCGACAGCTCCACCGGTTTGGCCATATGGCCGTCCATCCCGGCCTGGCGCGCACGTTCCTTGTGTTCGGCGAGGATGTGCGCGGTCAGCGCCACGATTGGCGTGCGGATGCGCTGGTTGCTGACTTCCCACGCACGCAGTTGCTGAGTCGCCGAGAAGCCATCGAGGATCGGCATTTCGCAGTCCATCAGTACCAGGTCGTAACGCTGGGCTTTCATCGCCTGCAGGGCTTCTTCGCCATTGCTGGCGGTGTCCGGTTGCAGGTTGAGCTTGCCGAGCATGCCGCGAATCACTTTGGTGGAAATGGTGTTGTCTTCGGCGACGAGGATGCGGAAATCACTCGGCACTTTGGCCGCCGTGGCGGCGGTGACCACCTGCGGCTGGAACACCACCTGACCTTTGTTGCGCTGGTTGAGTTCGTCCGCCAGCGTGGTCTTGAGCGTATAGCCGGCCACCGGTTTGGCGAGGATGCGCTTGATCCCGGAGTTGCGCGCGATGATCTTGCTCGGCGCGTTGCTGATGCCGGTGAGCATGATCAGCAGAATGTCGTGGTTCAGGCTTGGATCTTCCTTGATCTTGGCGGCCAGTTGCATGCCGGTCATGCCGGGCATGTTCTGGTCCAGCAGCACCACATCGAAGTAGTCGCGCAGGTGCGCCTTGGTGCGCAGCAGCGCCAGCGCTTCCTTGCCCGATGGCACGGCGCTGACGTTCAGGCCCCAGGCACTGCATTGCTGCACCAGCACCTTGCGGCACGTGTCGTTGTCATCCACCACCAGCACCCGCGCCCCCTGCAACGGGCCATCGAGGTCGGAGGTCGGGTGTTCGAGACGGTCAGGGTCCAGCGGCAGGGTCAGCCACAACGTGCTGCCCTGGTTGGCGCCACTCTTGATCCCGAACTCGCCGTGCATCAGGCGGATCAGTTGCCGGGCAATCACTAGCCCGAGGTTGCCGCCCAGACGGTTGGCCGAGAGGAAGTGCTTGCTGTGCAGTTCGGCGTGCATCAGCGCATCGCGCTCTTCCGCATCCATCGGCTGTCCGCTGTCCTGCACGGCGATGCGCAGGCGCGGTTTGACACTGCGCTCGTCGAGGGCGACGACGATCAGCACCTCGCCTTCGTCGGTTTTCTTCAGGGCGTTTTCCAGCAGGCTCAGCAACGTCTGGCGCAGGCGGGTCGGGTCACCGCTGATGACGCGTGGCACTTGCGGCTGAATGAAGCTGATCAACTCGACGTTCTGCTGTTCGGCCTTGGCCCGGTAGATGCTCAGGCAGTCGTCGATCAAGGCATTGAGGTCGAACTGCACGTCGTCCAGTTCGATCTGTCCGGATTCGAGCTTGGAGATGTCGAGAATCTCGTTGATCAACGTCAGCAGCTCGTTGCCGGCGCTGTGGATGGTCTGCACGTAGTCGCGTTGCTTGACCGACAGTGGTGTGCCCAGCAACAGCTCGGTCATGCCCAGCACGCCGTTCATCGGGGTGCGGATCTCGTGGCTGATCTTGGCGAGGAACTCGGCCTTGGCGTTGATCTCGGCGTTGCTGGCGGCGAGGTCGCGGCTGATGCTGAAACGGCTTTCGGTAATGCTGCGCTGGCGCTCACCCAGCGCGATGCTCATCAGCAGGCCGCTGACGCAGATGAAGGCCATCAGGGTCATGATCAGGCCTTGCGGTGCAACCAGGGTCAGCCCCAGCAAGGCCGGCAGGATGATCAGCGTGCCGATGTTGAACACCACCATTGCGGCGACGAACAGCCGTGCCGGACGGTAACCCTTCTGCCAGTGATAGAAACCTACCAGCAACATGCTCAGGCCGGCCAGAGCCACCAGCGCGTAGGTGATGATGTTCAGCGGCAGGGTGTTGACGAACAACAGCAGCAGGCTGCAGATCACGATGAACAGAATGTCGCCCAGCAACAGTTTGTTCAGCGGGTGCGGGCCGAGCGGGGCGAAGAAGCGCAGGGCGAACATCAGCCCGGCCGGGGCGGTCAGCAGCAGCGCCAGATAAGCGCCCGGGGTCTGGATCGCGTGCCAGTTCGGCAACCAGGGACCGGCGAGGTTGAGCAACAGCAGCAGGCTCAGACCCAGCAGGCCTTCGCAGATGGCCAGCCACAGGCTGCTGCGCGAGCGCGAGTAGGCGTAGCGCACGACGTTATGCAGCAGCAACATGCCGAGGCAACCGAACAGCAGGCCGAAGATCAGCGTCTGGTTCTGGTTGGCAGCGCTCATCACTGCCGATTGCAGGGTGATGTGCGGACGCAGCTGATGGTCGGAAACCATCCGCAGGTAGATATCGAGGGGTTTGTCGCTTTGCGGCAGCGGCAGCAGGAAGTCGCTGCTGGGCAGCGGTCGTTCGACCTGCGGCTGGCGGGTGCCGGAGTTGCGTTGCTCGATCAGCTTGTCGCCGTCCAGCACGTAGAGGCTGACGCTGGACAGGTCGGGGGCGAAGATCCGCAGCACCTGTTCGTGCTTGCCCGGCGTCAGTTTGAAACGCAGCCAGAGTGCGCCATCGGGCTCGGCGGCCGTGAGGCGGTCCAGTTCGATGGGGCTGAATTGATTGGTGTAGCGGGCCGAGCGGATGTCGCTCAGTTGCAGATTGCCCTGATCGTCAAGCAATACCGACCAGCCACTGCCTTGCGCGGCCTGGGCCGAAAGCATGCAGAGCAAGGTCAGCAACGTGACGGTGAAACTTATGGCAATCCTGAGCCAGCGCACGGCGAAATCCCTTCGTAGGTTGATGCCAGAATATAACGATGCGCCGCGGCGGAACAGCCCGGCGAGGGACTGCATCCCGCGCCGGACGTGAAGGACAGCTTATTCCTGGGTTTCGCCACGTTCACGGGCAATGGCGCGGTAGCCAATGTCCTTGCGGTAGAAGCAGCCTTCCCAGTCGATGGCGGCGGCCAGCTTGTAGGCTTGCTGCTGGGCTTCGCTCACGCTGGCGCCCATGGCAGTGGCGCAAAGTACGCGACCACCGGCAGTTACTACGTTGCCATCCTTGAGCGCGGTACCGGCGTGGAAGACTTTGCCTTCCAGGCTGGCGGCCGCGTCCAGACCGTTGATCGCTGCGCCTTTGGCGTAGTCGCCCGGGTAGCCGCCGGCGGCCAATACGATACCGACGCTCGGACGTGGATCCCACTGTGCTTCAACCTTGTCCAGCGCTTGCGCGAGGGCAGCTTCGACTAACAGCACCAGGCTCGACTGCAGACGCAGCATCACCGGTTGGGTCTCCGGGTCACCGAAGCGGCAGTTGAACTCGATGACTTTCGGGTTACCGGCCTTGTCGATCATCAGACCGGCATACAGGAAACCGGTGTAGACGTTGCCTTCGTCAGCCATGCCGCGCACGGTCGGCCAGATCACCTGGTCCATCACGCGCTGGTGCACGTCGGCGGTGACCACCGGGGCAGGGGAGTAGGCACCCATGCCGCCGGTATTCGGACCGCTGTCGCCGTCGCCGACGCGTTTGTGGTCCTGGCTGGTGGCCATCGGCAGGACGTTCTTGCCGTCGACCATGACGATGAACGAGGCTTCTTCGCCGTCGAGGAACTCTTCGATGACTACGCGCGAACCGGCATCGCCGAACGCATTGCCGGCGAGCATGTCGCGCACGGCGTCTTCGGCTTCGGCCAGGGTCATGGCGACGATCACGCCTTTACCGGCGGCCAGGCCATCGGCCTTGATCACGATCGGTGCGCCTTTTTCACGCAGATAAGCCAGGGCCGGCTCGATCTCGGTGAAGTTCTGGTAGTCGGCGGTCGGGATCTTGTGGCGAGCCAGGAAATCCTTGGTGAAGGCTTTCGAACCTTCCAGCTGCGCAGCACCGGCGGTCGGGCCGAAGCAGTCCAGGCCACGGGAGCGGAACAGATCGACCACGCCAGCCACCAGCGGCACTTCCGGACCGACGATGGTCAGGGAAACGTTTTTCTCGGCGAAGTCGGCCAGTTGCTCAAGGGCCAGCACGTCGATAGCGACGTTCTCGCACTTGGCTTCAATCGCGGTACCGGCGTTGCCCGGTGCGACGAAAACCTTCTGCACACGCGGATCCTGAGCCACTTTCCAGGCCAGGGCGTGTTCACGGCCACCGCTGCCAATGATCAAAACATTCATTTCAAAAACCTCGGATGACGCTAATTCTGTTTTTAGAGCCTAAAGCGCTTCACGCTGTAGGAGGTCGCAATGAAGGCGGTAGATGCAAGGCGGAGTCGACCTCGATGAGCGGAGTTGCCTTTTGGCAATGAGCATCATCGAGGTCGGCTCCAACGCAGCAGATGCCGGCTTCAGTGCGGCCGTCGACTGGTTAGTGACGGAAGTGGCGCATGCCGGTGAAAACCATGGCGATACCGGCTTCGTCGGCTGCAGCAATCACTTCAGCATCACGCATCGAGCCGCCTGGCTGGATCACCGCAGTGATGCCCACCTTGGCCGCGTTGTCCAGACCGTCGCGGAACGGGAAGAACGCGTCCGATGCCATCACCGAACCGGCGACTTGCAGACCGGCGTGTTCCGCCTTGATCGCGGCGATACGTGCCGAGTTGACGCGGCTCATCTGGCCAGCGCCGACACCGATGGTCTGACGGTTCTTGGCGTAGACGATGGCGTTGGACTTGACGTACTTGGCGACTTTCCAGGCGAAGATCAGGTCGTGGATTTCCTGTTCGGTCGGTGCACGCTTGGTCACCACTTTCAGGTCATCGGCGCCGATCATGCCGATATCGCGGCTCTGCACCAGCAGGCCACCGTTGACGCGCTTGTAATCCCACGCCGGAGCGCGATCCGCCGACCACTCGCCACAGGCCAGCAGGCGCACGTTGGCTTTGGCGGCGACGATGGCGCGGGCTTCTTCGCTGACGCTTGGGGCGATGATCACTTCCACGAACTGACGCTCGACGATGGCCTTGGCAGTCTCGGCATCCAGTTCACGGTTGAAGGCGATGATGCCGCCGAAGGCCGACTCGGTGTCGGTGGCGTAGGCCAGTTCGTAGGCCTGGCGGATGCCGCCTTCGGCGTCCGGGCTCACGGCCACGCCGCACGGGTTGGCGTGCTTGACGATCACGCAGGCTGGCTTGACGAAGCTCTTCACGCATTCCAGCGCGGCGTCGGTGTCGGCCACGTTGTTGTACGACAGCTCTTTGCCTTGCAACTGGGTCGCGGTGGCGATGCCGACTTCGGCCGGCTTGGCTTCCACGTAGAACGCCGCGCTCTGGTGCGGGTTCTCGCCGTAGCGCATTTCCTGAGCCTTGATGAACTGGCTGTTGAAGGTGCGCGGGAATTCGCTGCGGCCTTCAGTGCTCAGGGTCTCGGCAGCCTGGTTCACGGTGCCCATGTAGTTGGCGATCATGCCGTCGTAGGCGGCGGTGTGTTCAAAGGCCTTGAGCATCAGGTCGAAACGCTGAGCGTAGGTCAGGCCACCGGCCTTGAGGTTTTCCAGAACGTTGGCGTAATCGCTGGCATTCACCACGATCGCTACGTCTTTATGGTTTTTCGCTGCCGAACGGACCATGGTCGGGCCGCCGATGTCGATATTCTCGATCGCGGTCGGCAGGTCGCAGCCTGGCTTGTTGATGGTGGCTTCGAACGGGTAGAGGTTAACGGCAACCAGGTCGATCGGCTTGATGCCGTGCTCGTTCATGATCGCGTCGTCGATACCGCGACGACCGAGGATTCCGCCGTGGATTTTCGGGTGCAGGGTTTTCACCCGACCGTCCATCATTTCTGCGAAACCGGTGTAATCCGCGACTTCCACTGCGGCTACGCCATTGTCCTGCAGCAGCTTGAACGTTCCGCCGGTGGAGAGGATCTCGACGCCCAGAGCTTCGAGCTCCTTGGCGAATTCGAGGATCCCGGTCTTGTCGGAAACGCTGATCAAGGCGCGGCGGATCGGCAGGCGGGTAGTCTGGTCGGTCATCTCAATTTCCATCAAAAGCAAGGGAAGTCAGCAAAAAAGGCGACCGGTTTTACGCGGGCGCCTTTCTGGTTGGATTGAATGCTTACAGCAGATCGTACTGCTTGAGTTTCTTGCGCAGCGTGCCGCGGTTGAGTCCGAGCAGCTCGCTGGCCTTGGTCTGGTTGCCCTTGACGTAGTTCATCACGCTTTCGAGCAGGGGAGCCTCGACTTCGGAGAGCACCAGGTTGTACACGTCCGTGACGGACGCGCCCTCAAGGTGGGCGAAATAATTGTGCAGCGCCTTCTCGACACTCCCGCGAAGGGTCTGACCTTCTTCGCTCGGGGTATTGAGGTGCTGTTTCAAATTCACGTTGTCGCTCACGGGTGCTGTTCCACTCACTAAAGTCTCGGTCATCATCGTCATGCGGCCACCCCTTCTTCGTCCCCTGTCAGGCTCTTGTAACGCTCGGCGAAGAACTCCCGAACGTTGGCGCATTGTGTTTCCGTACCATCCAAACGATTGAAGTGGGCGCGAAACTCCCTGGCGCCCGGCAAGGTTGCGAGATACCAGCCCACATGCTTGCGGGCAATACGTACGCCCATCACGTCCCCATAGAAGGCGTGAAGTGCGGCCAGATGCTCCAGCAGGATGCGTTCCACTTCGCTCAACTCCAGCGCCGGCAATTTCTCGCCAGTACGCAGGAAGTGCTCGATCTCACGAAAAATCCATGGCCGCCCCTGGGCAGCCCGGCCTATCAGCAGGCCATCGGCACCGGTCGCGTCGAGCACGTAACGGGCCTTTTCCGGCGAATCGATATCGCCATTGGCAAACACCGGCATCGACACCGCCTGCTTGATCGCGGCAATCGTGTCGTATTCGGCTTCACCGGTGTACAGATCGGCGCGCGTGCGGCCATGCACGGCCAGCGCGGCGATCCCGGCCTGTTCGGCGATCTTCGCCACGGTCAGGCCGTTCTTGTTGTCGCGATCCCATCCGGTGCGGATCTTCAAGGTCACCGGCACATCCACTGCAGCGACGACGGCCTGCAGGATCTCGGTGACCAGTGCTTCATCCTTCAGCAACGCGGAGCCGGCGGCCTTGTTGCAGACCTTCTTTGCCGGGCACCCCATGTTGATATCAATAATCTGTGCGCCCAGTTCGACGTTGGCCCGTGCCGCATCCGCCAGCATCTGCGCGTCGCCACCGGCAATCTGTACCGAGCGTGGCTCGGGATCGCCTTCGTGGATCATGCGCATGCGCGACTTGCGGGTGTTCCACAGGCTCATGTCACTGGTGACCATTTCCGAGACTACAAGCCCTGCGCCCAAACGCTTGCAAAGCTGACGAAAGGGCTGGTCGGTGACCCCCGCCATCGGGGCGAGAATCAAACCGTTCTGTAATGTATATGGGCCGATGCGTACCGCCGACATAGGACTTCCCTGAAGTGGGGCCGGATCATGAGAGTTCGAAAAAGGGTTGGCATGATACCCGCTCTCGATGACTGGATAAAGGCTGAATTGAACAAAATCTGAACAGTTATTCTGTTATTGCCAGCGGTTTGGTTGGGCTGCGCCCAGTCAGAAAACCGCCGTCAAACCTGAAGCGCTGCAGCGATTCACTCGGGGGAGTGGAAACTCAGGCTGTAATTCACCGCTTTGGGGCCTGGATCGAGGATATCCAGCGCGATGTGGATCGGCGTCTGCGGTGGCATTTCCGCCAGGCCTTCGAGATCACCGTTGAGGTATTCGCCGGGTTTGAAACGACGACTGGCGATCAGATGGCCGTTGAGGTCTGCGAAGCGCAGCTCCAGCAGCGGGAACGGCTGGGAGAACGTCGCGCGGTTATAGATGATCGCGTCGACCACCAGCGCACCGCTGAATTCCGGGTGGCTGCGCACCACCAGATTGCTGCTTTTGATTTTGGCGATGTCGACCTTGGACGGCACCGTACAGCCAATCTGCGGACAGAACTGTTGGAACCACGGACGATACTGATCCTGGCGTGCCAATTCGTCGAAGTGATAGGCGATGTACTGTCCGCCAAGGCCGGCGGCGGCCAGCAAGACCAGTAAGGTCCAGAGAAGGCGCCGGCCCCACGGCGAGCGGCGTTTCTGCCAGTCCAGTTGCAGCGGGTCGTCGGTCAGGTCCTGCAGGACTTCGGCGCGCACGCCGGGTTCTGCGCGGTCACGCTTTTTGCGCAGCGGTTCCACCGACGGCAGATCGTCGTCATCAGGCTCGGCGCTGGCGGACAGGCGTTCGCGGCGGGCATTCGGATCGATCGGATCGTGCAGGCGCAGTTGCGGAATCGGCGGTTCGTCGTCCAGGTCGACCGGTTCCAGTGACAAGGACGGCTCGGTGCGCGCGGTTTTTACCGGCTCCGGTTCGAGGGGCTCGGGCTCGACTTCATCGTCGGGCTCGGGCAGACGCTCATCGTCGCGGGCGCTGAACAGGCTGTCGCGCCACACCGTTTCATCGGCTTCAGGGCTGTCACGCCGGGCGCTCAGGGATTCTTCGCGCTGCCGACCGAATTCGGTGGTCGGCTGTATTTCCCGTTGCTCAAGGCGGGCCAGTTCTTCGTCCAGGTCCAGGCTGTCCAGATCCAGCTCGCTGGCGCTCCATTGCTTTTGGCTGATGGCGCGCGGCGCGGGCGGTTGGTCGATGGCCGGGGGCTGGATGGACTCAGGCGGTTGCACAGCCTGCTCGACTGGCGGTGCTGCGACCGGCGTCACCGCTTCCTTGCCCGCATGTTGTTCCAGCAGCTGTTTGGCGGCGTTGAACACTTGCAGGCAGGAGCCACAGCGAACCACCCCGCGGGCCACGCTCAATTGAGCATGGCTGACGCGGAAGCTGGTTTGGCAATGCGGGCACTGGGTGACGAAACTGTCGGTCATGCGGCGATCCGGTTTATGCAGGCGGCCATTCTAGCGCCGACGGCCGGTGATACGCACCCAGCCATCGCGATTGGCGATCGGGTCCAGATCGAAGTCCTGGGCATAGGCGGCAGCCACTTCTTCGCCCTGTTCGGCGAGGATGCCGGACAGCGCCAGACGACCGCCGGACTTAACCAGGCCGGAGAGTTGCGGCGCGAGAGCGACCAACGGGCCGGCAAGAATGTTGGCTACCAATACGTCGGCCTGGACCTGCGGCAGGTCTTCCGGCAGGTACAGCGGGAACAGTTCTTCGGCAATGTTGTTGCGCCCGGCGTTGTCGCGCGAAGCTTCCAGCGCCTGCACATCGATGTCGGTACCGACGGCTTCTTTCGCGCCGAGCAGCAGGGCGGCGATCGCCAGAATCCCTGAGCCGCAGCCGAAGTCCAGCACGTTGCAGCCCTTCAGGTCCTGACCGTCGAGCCATTCCAGGCACAGTGCGGTGGTCGGGTGCGTGCCGGTACCGAACGCCAGGCCCGGGTCGAGCAGCAGGTTGACCGCGTCAGGCTCCGGTGCGGCGTGCCAGCTCGGCACGATCCACAGGCGCTGGCCGAAACGCATTGGCTGGAAACCGTCCATCCAGCTGCGTTCCCAGTCCTGATCTTCGATGACTTCGCTGTGATGCTCGGGCAGCGGGCTGCCGGTCAGCAGTTCCAGGTGCGCCAGCACCGGCGCAGGCTCGGTGCCGCCCTCGAACAGGGCCAGCAGGTGGGTGTGCGCCCACAGTGGGGTGGTGTTGAGTTCCGGCTCGAAGATCGGTTGATCTTCGGCGTCCATGAAGGTCACCGAAACGGCGCCGACTTCAAGGAAAGCGTCTTCGTAGGTTTCGGCTTGTTCCGGGCTGATGGCGAGGCGTACTTGCAGCCAAGGCATGGCGGGCACCTTTGAAAAAATATGATTGCAGCCTAGCGGCCAGCGAGAAGCGCGCAAGTTTACGCGAGCGCGCGGCAGAACACGACCATGGCCGAAGATCAAAAGATCGCAGCCTGCGGCAGCTCCTACAGGGGAATGCATCCTGAATGTAGGAGCTGCCGCAGGCTGCGATCTTTTGACTTTGCTGCAGATACAACAAAGCCGCCCGAAGGCGGCTTTGTTGGGGGCAGGTTCGAAGCTTAGTGCTTATCGCCAGCCAGCTTGTGCTCGAGGTAGTGAATGTTCACGCCCCCTTTGCAGAAGCCTTCGTCACGGGTCAGATCACGGTGCAGCGGGATGTTGGTCTTGATCCCGTCCACCACGATTTCGTCCAGGGCATTGCGCATGCGGGCCATGGCTTCGTCGCGGGTGGCGCCGTAAGTGATCAGCTTGCCGATCAGCGAGTCGTAGTTCGGCGGAACCGCATAACCGCTGTACAGGTGCGAATCGACGCGAACGCCGTTGCCGCCTGGGGCGTGGAAATGCTTGACCGTACCCGGGCTCGGCATGAAGGTTTTCGGGTCTTCAGCGTTGATCCGGCACTCCAGCGAGTGACCGCGGATTACCACGTCATCCTGAGTGAACGACAGCTTGTTGCCAGCGGCGATGCTGAGCATCTCCTTGACGATGTCGATACCGGTGACCATTTCCGAAACCGGGTGCTCCACCTGAACACGGGTGTTCATTTCGATGAAGTAGAAACGACCGTTCTCGTACAGGAACTCGAACGTGCCGGCGCCACGGTAGCCGATGTCGATGCACGCCTTGACGCAGCGAGCCAGAACTTCCTGGCGGGCCTGCTCGTCGATGCCCGGTGCCGGCGCTTCTTCGAGAACCTTCTGGTGACGACGTTGCAGCGAGCAGTCGCGGTCACCCAGATGGATGGCGTGGCCTTGGCCGTCGGACAGTACCTGAACTTCGACGTGACGTGGGTTGGTCAGGAATTTTTCCAGATAGACCATCGGGTTGCCGAACGCCGCGCCCGCTTCGGAGCGGGTCAGTTTCGCCGAGGCGATCAGGTCTTCTTCCTTGTGCACCACACGCATGCCGCGACCACCACCGCCGCCAGCGGCCTTGATGATCACCGGGTAGCCGACTTCACGACCGATGCGCAGCGCCGTTTCCTCGTCTTCCGGCAGCGGGCCGTCAGAACCTGGAACGGTAGGTACGCCCGCTTCGATCATCGCGTGCTTGGCCGATACCTTGTCGCCCATCAGGCGAATGGTGTCGGCTTTCGGGCCGATGAAGGCGAAACCGGAGTTCTCGACCTGCTCGGCGAAGTCGGCATTTTCCGCGAGGAAACCGTAGCCTGGGTGAATGGCGGTGGCGCCAGTCACTTCAGCAGCAGCGATGATGGCCGGAATGTGCAGGTAGGACTGAGCGGCAGACGCCGGGCCGATGCAGACGGATTCGTCTGCCAGACCCAGGTGCATCAGCTCTTTGTCGGCCTTGGAGTAAACGGCGACGGTCTTGATGCCCATCTCTTTGCAGGCACGCAGAATCCGCAGGGCGATCTCACCGCGGTTAGCGATCAGAACTTTTTCCAACTTCGCAGTCATCAAAGGCTCTCCGCAGTTCAAACGATGGTGAACAGCGGTTGGTCGTACTCAACCGGCTGGCCGTCTTCGACGAGGATGGATTCGATCACACCGCTGGTTTCAGCTTCGATGTGGTTCATCATCTTCATGGCTTCGACGATGCACAGGGTGTCGCCTTTCTTCACGGTCTGGCCGACTTCAACGAAGGCTGGCGAGGTTGGCGAAGACTTGCGGTAGAAGGTGCCTACCATTGGCGAGCGGGCCACGGTGCCGTTCAGCGCAGGTGCAGCAGCGGCAGCCGGGGCGGCGGCAACTGGAGCGGCAGCGGCGGCAGGAGCAGCAGCCGGTGCTTGCATCGGCGCAGGTGCGTAGTACTGCTGAGCCGGGGTCTTGCTGTGGCGGCTGATGCGAACGGACTCTTCGCCTTCCTTGATCTCGAGCTCGTCGATGCCGGACTCTTCCAGCAATTCGATCAGTTTCTTAACTTTACGGATATCCATGAATCATCAACTCCCAAGGGTCGGTCAGGGGCGTATAGCTTGTTGTTCAAGCTGCTCTAGTGCGGCCTCCAAGGCCAGTCGGTAACCGCTGGCGCCAAGGCCGCAGATCACTCCCACCGCTACGTCGGAGAAGTAAGAGTGATGGCGGAAAGGTTCGCGTTTGTGCACGTTGGACAAATGCACTTCGATGAATGGGATGCTCACTCCCAGCAGCGCGTCACGTAATGCGACACTTGTGTGCGTAAAAGCCGCTGGATTGATCAGGATGAAATCCACACCTTCGCCGCGTGCGGCGTGGATGCGGTCGATCAATTCATACTCGGCATTGCTCTGCAGATGCAGCAGATGATGGCCGGCTTCACGGGCGCGCCGCTCCAGGTCCTGATTGATCTGCGCCAGGGTCGTTGACCCATAGGTGCCCGGTTCGCGGGTGCCGAGCAGGTTCAGGTTGGGGCCGTGCAGCACCAGTAGCGTTGCCATCTGCATGTTCCTTGTTATGAATGAGCAGTCGTCAGAACCCGGCGACTATGCCGCAAAGGCTTTGTGACTGTCCAGTTCTCTGCAATAGCCAGCACGATGACCGATGTTTGCGCGAAATTTGTGACTGAGTGATTTGATCCGGTCACTCATCTCGTCCTGTTGGAGCTGCCGAAGGCTGCGATCTTTTTGTTTTTAGAAGCAAGATCAAAGGATCGCAGCCTTCGGCAGCTCCTACAGCGGTTGGTGTCAGACGCGGAAGGCCTGCACCGCTGTATGCAGTTGCCCACCCAATACCAGCAGATTCTCCCCCTGTTCGCGACCTTCGCCGATGCGCAGCAGGTTATCCCCGCCCAACTGATGGATCCGCTCACTGTGATCGCGAATCTCGCTGACCGCGCCGCTTTGCTGGGCGGTGATGTCGGCGATGCGGATCGCCGTGTCGGAAATGGTCTGGATCGCGCCGACGATTTTATCCAGCGCGCCGTCCGCCGCTTGCGCCTGGTTGGCGGTGGCTTCGGCGTGTTCGACCTGGGCGCGCATGCCTTCGACCGATTGTCGGGCGGCGCTTTGCAGGCCGGCGATCAGGGTCTGGATTTCCGCCGTGGCGCCTGCCGTGCGTTGCGCCAGTGAGCGCACTTCCTCGGCCACCACCGCAAAACCCCGACCCATTTCCCCGGCGCGCGCCGCTTCAATGGCGGCGTTGAGTGCCAGCAGGTTGGTCTGATCGGCGATCGAGCGGATCACCGTCAGCACGCCGCCGATGGTCGCCGACTCTTCGGCCAGGTGTTCGATCATCTGCGCGTTGCCTTGTACTTCGCCGACCAATGCGTGCAGCCCGGTCAGGCTCTGGCCGATCACGGTTTGTCCGTGCTCCACGGCCAGGCCGGCATGGCGGCTGGCATCCGCGGCCTGACGCGCATCGCCCGCCACTTGTTGAATCGTGGCCTCCAGTTCGCCCAGAGAATCGCGAATCAGCGCGGTATCCCCAGCTTGATGCTCGGCGCCGGAGTGCAGGTCGTTGCTCAGTTCGGCCAGCGTGCGGCTGCTGCCGGCGACCTGTTCGGCGTTGCCGCGAATCGTCCCGACCAGATCCACCAGGTACGCACGCAGACGATTGAGCGATGCTTCGATGTCATGCAGTTCGCGGTTGGTCTTGCCCAGATGAATGTCGCGACTGAAATCACCTTCAGCCCAGGTCGACAGCGCCGGGGCAAGGTTGGTCAGGGTGCGCGCCAGGCGCCGCTGCAAGGTGTCGATCAGCAGCGCGATCAACAGGATTAGGCCGATCATCACGCCTTGCATCAGCCGCACTTCGCCCTGGATCTGCCCGTGCTGGGCGCGCACCACTGGCTCGAGACCGGCGATGGCCTGCTGCACGGCGGCGATCTTCAGGTGCGTGGCGGTGCTCAGCTCCGTGCGTTTCTGGATCAGCTCGCGGGTGCGTTGCAGCTCCGCCGGGTAGCGAACCAGCAGGCTGTTGAGTTCGCGTTTGATGCCGACGCCGGCGTCTTCGGCAGCGGCTTTTTCAGTGCTTTCGATGCCCATCATCGCCGCGAAATCATCGCTGCCGGACTCATTCTTGGCGACCACGCCGAGCAGGGGCAGGGCGTCGATGGCCTGGGCCTGCGTGCGGATGCTGGCGACTTCGCGCTCGACGTCGGCGGCCAGCTCACTGCGGCCGCTGCTGACCAGTTTGTCGCGGGCCAGCGACAGTTTGCCCAAATGCTGCGAAGCGACGAGCAGCGGCGTCAGGTAGGTCGCGTTGCCGTTGGCGTAGGTGTTCAACTGGTCGAGGCTGGCGCTTAGTTCGCGTTCGGCCTGCAGCAGCAGCGCTTGCGGATCGCCGGCCAGTTTGCCGGCGGCGAGCAGGTCGGTCTTGCTGAATTCTTCGAGGCTCGACAGGCTCGGGCGCAGGGTTTCGGCCAGCGCCGGCGGCAGTTCGCCGAGTTCTAGCTGCAAGCCGTCGATGGCCTGGCTGGCGCTGCTCAGGCGCAGGGCGTCGCCGCTGCCGAGGTAATCCTCGACGTTGCGCGCCACGTCATTCTGAAATTGCTGCGACAGACTCAGGTAGCGCTCCATCAACAGGTACGGCCGCTCCAGGGCTTTTTGCGACCACCACAGCGTCGCGCCGAGGGCCACGCAGACGGCGACCAGCAGCAGAGTGTTGAGATTGGTGAGCAACTTCAGGCGCATGACGGTTACCAACGGCAGAAATGGTAAGCGCCTGAATTTATTGCGGTTCTGTTACAGGGTTATGACCGAGTCAGTGGAATCCGATGAAAAAGTGGCACTTTGCTTTGAGTCGCGCGCGGTCTGCACTCGATTGCGTCCGGCGCCCTTGGCGCGGTACAGCGCTTCGTCGGCCTGGCTGGCCATCATCAGGCTGTCGGAGTCCTCGCGCATTTCCACCACGCCGGCGCTGAAGGTGCACCACAAATCCTGCGGCTGGGCCGGGTAGTGAATTTCGGCGAAGCGCTGGCGGATCTCGTCGAGCACTTTGTGCGCGGCTTCTATATCGGTGTCGGGCATGACGATGGCGAATTCTTCGCCGCCGTAACGGCCGATGAAATCGGTCTTGCGCAGGCGTTGCTTGAGGAACAGCGCAAGGCTTTTGATCACGCGGTCGCCCATGGGGTGACCGTGGCTGTCGTTGACCCGTTTGAAGTGGTCGATGTCGAGCATGGCAAAGCTCAGCGGCTTGTTCTCGCGGCGGGCGCGGAACGAGCAGTCTTCGAGCAATTGCAGGATGTGCGTGTGGTTGTACAGGCCGGTGAGGCTGTCGCGGACCATCCGTGCCTTCAGATTGCGCGCGCGGGCGGCGCGGTTGCGCACGGTGGTAATCAGGTGCCGTGGCTTGATTGGCTTGGTCAGGAAGTCATCGCCGCCTTCGCTCATGGCGTCGAGCTGCTTGTCCAGATCATCTTCGGCCGACAGGTAAATGATCGGCACGCTGACGTAACGATCGTTGTGGCGAATGACCTTGGCCAGCTCGGTGCCGGTGCAGGCCGGCATGTACATGTCGAGGATGATCAGGTCCGGCTGAAAATCTGCCAGTTCGGCCATCGCCTGGATCGGTTCGATCAGGGTGCGGGTGACGATCCCGGCGCTGTTGAGCAGGCGCTCGGTGTGCAAGGCCTGGGCGCGGGAGTCGTCAATGATCAGCACTTTATAAGGCTCGTACTGGGCGACGCAGGTCAGGACTTCGATCTTCTCCAGCAGGCTCGACGCTTCGAGGGTGCCGGTGAGGAATTCCTGGCCGCCGGCGCGCACCGCAGCGAGGCGGGTCGGGGTGTCGGTTTCGTGCAGACTGAAGAACAGCAGCGGCAGCGGTTCTTCCAGACCCACTTGCGCTTCGGCGGCAAGTTGCAGGCCGACGCCGGGCCCGCTGAAATCCACGTCCATGACGATCGCGGCCGGCAAACGCTCGACCATCGAGGAGCGAAACGCCGACACACTGTCCAGCGCCTGGGCGGTCAGGCCGAAGAATTCCAGTTGTTTGGCCAGCCGCTCGGCGCGGTCGTGATCCTGCAGCAACACATAGATCGGTTTGCGCAGCGGCGGCAGAAAGGTCTGGTCGAGCTGGTCACCATGACGCAGGCCGGTGCGCGACAGGCGTTGCATCAAGCGATTGAGATCGGTGATCAGGCCACTGCTCAGACGGCCGCGATTGGCATCGACGGCGTCCAGCGACTGGCTGATGTGGTGGGCCAGTTGCGTGTGCTCAGGCTGTTCGAAGCGCTCGGCAAAACGCAGCAGGCGCAGGTTGGCCTCGCTCAGTTCGGCGAGGTCGGCAGTGGACCACTCACTGCGTTGCAGGCGTTGCCATATCTCAAGAATCTGACGTGCCTGATGAATTACCCGCTGGGCAAAGTGGTGCTTGAGGCGCTCACGGCTGGGGTCTTCTGGCTCGGTCATATCCTGACTACTAGTTAGGGTGCATGCTGAGATCGACTGGTGGCTCTATGCTAGCACCTCTTTTCCCTTATATGAGTGTCGTGCGTCAATAATCTGCGGTGCGGCACAATTCAGTTCATGACCGGGTGGTTTTATTTTTGACCTCGTCGTCGGTCAAGTCGCCGTATGCCGGGCGCTTAAGGACGTTTCCTGTCGTTTCTGACGACTTTTCTCATGCCGGGTCAGGCGCTGTCCTTCAGCCGCTTCTGATTTTTCTTCAGCCTCTTTCACATGCATTCCGGACAGGTAGGGTTAAGGGATTCCCCTAGAGGCTGCCTTGCCGACATGAGCCAGTGTTTCACCGAGCACACCACTGACGAACAACGCCTGAACCACAACACCAGACCCGTGGCCGACTGCGAGTGCCGCGAAGAATGGCTGTATGGCGACAGGCTGCAGGTTACTGAGGTGCCAGTGTTGACGTGCCAGTGTCTATGGCGCGCCTACCAACAAGCGGCCGAGAGAATCGTCGCCCCTGAAGGCGTTTTGATTGCCGATCCCGTTGCCCGCAACCGGGCGATCAACGCGGCCTATGCCCGCCTGTGGCAACACGATCCGCGGTTCCAGTGGGCGGGTCTGGCGGCGTTCGCCTCCAAGCAGGTGGGCTGTGGGTTGCTGCATGCGGCAGACAGCATCGACCGTATTCGTGCCGAGCATGAGGCGCGGCAGCGGGTGCGGGATGGCCGTCGCGAGCACGGATTGCTGACTCCGGAAAAAATGCCTGAACAGGCCGTTGCGTTACGCGAGTACGACGAAGCCCGGGCACGCAATCCCGTGCCGTCCGTGGATTTTCGCGCCCCAGGCGAAGCATTGTCTCTGGTGCAGCAACAGTTCCGGCATGTGTACGACATGATGGCGCTGGGCAATACCACGCTGTTTCTGGATGTTTATCCGTTGCATCAGTTTTATGCGGTGCGTGGGTTGCAGGAGCTGAAGATGTGTCTTGGTGAGCGGAAAAAAATATATGGGCACACCAGGTTTCCGGTGCTTTGGCCGGTCGGCCAGCAAACACTTGAATTCGGAAAGCGCTTTCCAGAAGTTCTGAAAGCCTTTGAGTCGATCGAGGCAGGGAATATTGCCGAAAGCGTAGAGCATCTGGCGCGGCACGAGCAACGAAACATTCTTCAGCCAACCATCTACGAAAACCGTCATCTGGTGGCGCTGTTACGCAGCAATCATTTTGCCTACGTGACAGGCTTTCCTTCAGGTGTCGCTCAGGCCATCGAGTTGACCCTTACCAGCCAATGCCGGCGTGTCGAGGATGGTCGCACCATCAGTTTCGGCAGTAACCCGTTGGCGGATTTGTCCGATATCAATCAGCGAATGGCGTTCGTGCTTCGGGCAGCGGCTCGGTTTGATCAGATGCTCAATGACGGAAACCGAGCGGCACTCGCGCAATCCATTGGTGAAATCGCTGTCATGGCGGGTGCTTGATGACCTTGCGTATTGCTCTGCCCGACTGGCGAGGCTGGATGTGGCTGGCGCTTTGTATAGTGTTCGCGCTTGCGGCCGCCCGTCAGTTGACCCAGCCGTTGTGGGACGACCCCGTGATCATTCTCGAAATCGGCGGAACCTATGAAAGCATGATGGAGCATTCCACCGCGCCGTTCAGTCCGTTGATTCGCGGTCACATCTGGGCTGGCATTCCCAAGACTGATGCGCGCCTGCGCGTTGTCGACCCGCAGTATGGATTCGAGACGCCTTTGGCGCGTTTTTTGTCGGTGGGCTTCGACGATAACGTGGTCGACACCATCCGCATGTCCCCGCAAATCGAGCCATTGCTCATCGACGATGCGATGAAGGTGGTTGTCGACCTGCAGGCACAGTGGTGTGCAAAGGGCTGGAAACCGATAGGCGTGCGGCGCGATCCGACCATGGCGGATACCCCTGAGTGGCGTGCATACGTCAGGCAAGGTGTGCTCTCCGGCGTGTCTTATTGGCAGGCCGGCGACAAGTATCAGGCAATGCTGTCACTGGCACGATTCAGAGACTCCAGGCATCTCGACCAGGAGCGCTACCTCATCACTCTCGCCCTCGCCGAGCCTTGGATGCCTGTCGAAGAAAGCGAAAGGCTTTCCGCCGAACCCGATCATTTCCCCCCGCCCCAACCCCAACAAGGAGCCAGCCCATGCCCATCCCAGCCTTCATGACTCTCCACGGCAGCCGCCAGGGCCTGATCAGCGCCGGTGCCTTTAGCGAGGATTCGGTGGGCAACAGCTATCAGACCGGACGCGAGGACAAGATCATGGTTCAGGCCCTGAACCACGGCATTTTCGTGCCCAAGGGGCAGGGCGCGGGACGGCGGATGCACAAGCCGCTGATCATCACCAAAACCCTCGACAAGGCCTCGCCGCTGATTCAAGTCGCGATGTGTTCCGGTGAACTGCTCAGCCAGTGCCGGGTGGAGTGGTATCGCACATCGGCCCAGGGTGTGCAGGAGCACTTCTACACGATCGAACTGGAGGATGCGTTAATCGTCGGCGCCGAGGTGCTGATGCCGCATTGTCTCGACTCCGGCATGGCGCACTACACGCAACTGGAGAAAGTCCATTTCACCTACCAACGCATCTACTGGCGGCACGAAGTCAGCCGGACGATGGGGTCCGACGAATGGCAAGGCGAGGGGCGGGGATGAGGCTGGTTCACCACTGGCACCTGAGCGAAACCGAACGCCAGCATGTTTATCCGGTGGACCAGGCATTGCAACGGGTTTGTCAGGTGCTGCTAGAGCGGCAGCCCCTTGAGGGGCTGGATGAACTGCGGGCGGGGTTGCTGATTGATCTGGACAGCGAGGTGCTGGATCAGGTCGAGCGTGGTGAATGGCTGTTATTGAAGCCGCAGGCCGATTTCGGTCATTGGCCGGTCGCGGCCGCGGTCTTCGATCAGGCGGTGCTGGCGCTGATGAACAATCCGCCTGCGCAACCGCGCAGAACACCGCGGATCTTTCGTCTGGTCGCCAGCATGACCGGGGAACCGTTGGCGCAGCAGGCCTGCATCGCCACGGTTGATGGCGTCGCCAGCCAGCGAAAAACCGACGCCGAGGGCATCGCACATCTATTTGCATCGGACGCCGTCTCGCAGATCTCAATGAAAATTTTCAACGTCTGAACGGCGCGTCTATCCTTTCGCTCACTGACAGCGAGCGGTTTTTTCTTCGATGACCCGATCACGGGTGCCGGCCTTGGCACGTTGTTGTATGGTTGTGGTCGAACCGTTGAACCCAAGTGATTGAAAGGATATCGCCATGCTGGACTGGAAGAACCGCGCGGGCAGCGCGCCTGAACGTGCCGCTGAGCCGAAGTCGGCCACCCGCAGCTATGTAGGCGGGCTGCTGTTCAGCCGCGCGCTGGCCACGTTGATCGGCATTTATCTGCTGGTGACGATCGGCCTCGGCTGGTACTGGAGCCAGGAGCCGGCGCTGTTCCCGGTGGCGCAGAACGCCCAGGTTGCGGCCGAGAAAGAAGGCAAGCAGATGGTCGTCGGCTACACCACCGTCGAAACCCTCAAGACCGTGGCCGGCACCTTGCTGGACAAACCGGGCGGCTATATTTCCAACGATCGTTTCCCGCCGGGCCTGTGGATGGACAACATGCCGAGCTGGGAATACGGCGTGCTGGTGCAGGTGCGCGACCTGACCCGCGCGCTGCGCAAAGACTTCGCCCGTTCGCAGTCGCAATCGGCCGAAGACGCCGATCTGGCCAAGGCCGAGCCGCGTTTCAACTTCGACAACAAGAGCTGGATCCTACCGTCGAGCGAGTCGGAATATCAGGAAGGCATCAACTCCCTGAGCCGTTATCAGGCACGTCTGTCTGACCCTAGTCAGAAAAACGCCCTGTTCTACGCGCGCGCCGACAACCTGAACAACTGGCTGGGCGATGTCGGCACCCGTCTGGGTTCGCTGTCGCAGCGTCTGTCGGCCAGTGTTGGCCGGGTCAAGCTCAACACCGCGCTGAAAACCGAAGTCCCGGCCGTAGGCGAAGTGCCGCAGGTTGACGAGGAAGTCGTCGAGACTCCGTGGATGCAGATCGACAACGTGTTCTACGAAGCCCGCGGTCAGGCCTGGGCGCTGTCGCACCTGCTGCGTGCCATCGAAGTGGACTTCGCCGATGTGCTGGCGAAGAAGAACGCCACGGTCAGCGTGCGCCAGATCATCCGTGAGCTGGAAGCGTCGCAAGAGCCGGTCTGGAGCCCGATGATCCTCAACGGCAGCGGCTTCGGTGTGTTGGCCAACCACTCGCTGGTCATGGCCAACTACATTTCCCGGGCCAACGCCGCAGTGATCGATCTGCGCCAACTGCTCAATCAGGGCTGAGTCATGGTCGATAGCGCCAAAGAGGCGGCCCACCGCGCCGCCTCCGATGCCGAACAGATCGCCTGGGTCGACGAGCAGGACAACCTGCTCGGCGCTCTGGTGCGGGCCGATTTGCGTGAACGTGGCCTGATCGGGCGCGGCACCTACATCATGCTGTTCAACTCTGCCGGCGAACTCTGTGTACACCGGCGCACCTTGAGCAAGGCCATTTACCCCGGTTACTGGGACGTGGCGGCGGGCGGCATGGTGCAGGCGGACGAGACTTACGCCGAGTCGGCGGCCCGTGAGCTGGAGGAAGAGTTGGGCGTGAGCGGCGTAGAACTCACCGCCCATGACCATTTCTTCTTCGAAGACACCGGCAATCGCCTGTGGTGTTCGGCGTTTTCTGCGGTGTGGGACGGCCCGTTGAAACTGCAGCCGGAAGAAGTCCTGGAAGCGCGCTTCATTCCGGTCGAACAAGTGCTGCTGGAAATCGAGCAAAAGCCTTACTGCCCGGACTCGCTGGCAGCGTTGAAGCGCTATCTCAAGGCTCAACAAAGCGACGTCGCAAAGAACTCATAAATTGGCGCCGATTGGCTCTTAGCAATTGCGCTTTTTGCCGTTACACTGCGCGACCTTTTCAAGCTGTACCGGCCTGCTTTTGCAGGAGCATCCGGTGCAGTAGCGCTGCCCCTGCCTGAGTGGGGCTTCGCGGTCGATAACCTTGCCCAAGGTTGCGATCAGTCTTTGTCCTCCCAAGAGGATTGCCGGTGGCCAAAAAAGCCGCATCCTTCGCCGCCCTTGGTGGCCTGGTATTTTCCACCGACGCAGGTCGTCATTGCCCGGAATGCAGTAAGCCGGTGGACGCCTGTATCTGCAAACAAACCGTGATCCCGGCCGGGGACGGCATTGCCCGCGTACGTCGCGAGAGCAAGGGCCGTGGCGGCAAGACGGTGACCACCATCACCGGCGTGCCACTGGCCGAAGAGGCCCTCAAGGAGCTTGCGACAACGTTGAAGAAACGTTGCGGCACCGGTGGGGCGTTGAAGGACGGGGTCATCGAAATCCAGGGCGATCATGTCGAGCTACTCTTGGCAGAGCTGATCAAGCACGGTTTCAAAGCGAAGAAGTCCGGCGGCTAGCAGCCTCTGTGAAAACCACCCGCGGCTTGATCCGGTTCTGCAATGTTCAGCGCCGGCGTCGTCTCCATGGTTTTCACAGAGCCTGTTCATACCGGTTTCTAAACTACACGCGGTCAGCGCGGTCTACCGCCGCGCTGACGAACCGTCATTTTCATTCTTTAGACTGCGCCGGCCTGAGATCAGGCGACGCACTATGACTTCTTTATAGGGGACTTCGATGTCCGTACGACGCACACGTAAAGACGATGGCAGCCAATGGACAGTTGCGGACAGCCGCAGTGTTTACGGGATTCGCCATTGGGGGGCCGGGTATTTCGCGATCAATGACGCCGGTCGCGTCGAAGTTCGTCCGAACGGCCCGAGCAGTTCGCCTATCGACCTGTTCGAACAGGTCGACCAACTGCGCAAGAGCGGCTTGTCCTTGCCGTTGCTGGTGCGTTTCCCCGACATCCTGCAAGACCGCGTCCGTCAGCTGACCGGTGCTTTCGACTCGAACATCGAGCGCCTGGAATACCAGAGCAAGTACACCGCGCTGTACCCGATCAAGGTTAACCAGCAAGAAGCGGTGATCGAGAACATCATCGCCACCCAGAACGTGTCCATCGGTCTGGAAGCCGGTTCCAAGCCTGAATTGCTGGCCGTGCTGGCGCTGGCGCCGAAGGGCGGCACCATCGTCTGCAACGGTTACAAGGACCGCGAGTTCATCCGTCTGGCACTGATGGGCCAGAAGCTCGGCCACAACGTGTTCATCGTGATCGAGAAAGAATCCGAAGTCGGCCTGGTGATCGAAGAAGCGGCCTCGCTCAAGGTCAAGCCACAGGTCGGCCTGCGCGTGCGCCTGTCGTCGCTGGCCTCGTCGAAGTGGGCGGACACCGGTGGCGAGAAATCCAAATTCGGTCTGTCGGCGGCGCAACTGCTGTCGGTGGTCGAGCGCTTCCGCGCCGCCGGCCTGGATCAGGGCATTCGCCTGCTGCACTTTCACATGGGCTCGCAGATCGCCAACCTCGCTGACTACCAGCACGGTTTCAAGGAAGCGATCCGTTACTACGGCGAGCTGCGCAACCTCGGCCTGCCGGTCGATCACATCGACGTCGGTGGCGGTCTGGGTGTCGACTACGACGGTACCCACTCGCGTAACGCCAGTTCGATCAACTACGACATGGACGACTACGCCGGTGTCGTGGTCGGGATGCTCAAGGAATTCTGCGATGCGCAGAGCCTGCCGCACCCGCACATCTTCTCCGAAAGCGGCCGCTCGCTGACCGCGCACCACGCGATGCTGGTGGTGCAGGTGACCGACGTCGAGAAGCACAACGACGAAATTCCGCTGATCGAAAACAAGGAAGCGCTGCCGGAAACCGTGCAGTGGCTGGTGGACCTGCTCGGTCCGACCGACATCGAAATGGTCACCGAAACCTACTGGCGCGCCACTCACTACATGAGCGACGTGGCCTCGCAGTACGCCGACGGCAAGCTGACCCTGGCGGAGAAAGCCCTGGCCGAGCAGTGCTATTTCGCCGTCTGCCGTCGCCTGCACAACTCGCTGAAGGCGCGCCAGCGTTCGCATCGCCAGGTGCTCGACGAACTCAACGACAAGCTGGCCGACAAGTACATCTGCAACTTCTCGGTCTTCCAGAGCCTGCCGGACACCTGGGCGATCGATCAGGTACTGCCGATCATCCCGCTGCATCGTCTCGATGAAGAGCCGCTGCGTCGTGCGGTGCTGCAAGACCTGACCTGCGACTCCGACGGCAAGATCAATCAGTACGTCGACGAGCAGAGCATCGAGACCAGCCTGCCGGTGCACGGTCTGAACGAGGGCGAGGACTACCTGCTGGGCGTGTTCCTGGTCGGCGCCTATCAGGAAATCCTCGGCGACATGCACAACCTGTTCGGTGACACCGACTCGGTGAACATCTACCAGAACGCCGATGGCAGCGTGTACCACGCCGGTATCGAAACCCACGACACCATCGAAGACATGCTGCGCTACGTGCACTTGTCGCCGGAAGAACTGATGACCCACTACCGCGACAAGTGCGCCAGTGCCCGCATCAGTGCCAGCGAACGCACGCAGTTCCTCGATGCCTTGCGTCTGGGCCTGACCCGCTCCTCCTACCTGTCTTCCTGAGATCGGTTGCGCTCCCGTCGGGTTGTCTGAAGTTTTTCCTCAAGCTGCGGAAAATTCGGATGACCCGGTGGGACATATCCCCAAAACCTCGCGAAATGTTTGGCCAACTGCACCAGCAAAGTCATTCGGTCTGCTTTTCGCGTAGGTCATTTCCTAAGTTGTACTTCTGCTCTCTACTCGGCCATGGCTCTCGGCGAGAATCCCCGGCCGCCCCTCCTGTAGAGATCCGCCCATGTTCGATTCAGTCAACGAGCCGTCGTTTCGTCTCGATGTAGCGGGGCTGCCCGAGCCCTTCGAGGTGTTGGCCTTTACCGGGAGTGAGGGCATCAGCGAGCCTTTTGCCTTTGACATCGACGTCATGATTGAAGACCCGCACCTGGACCTTGCCGGCCTGCTGCATCGCTGCGCTTTTCTGCAGTTCGGGCCTTTGGCCAATGGTCTGAACGGGCAGTTGCAGAGTGTCGTCCAGCATGAACACGGCGAGGGTTTGCGCTTATGTCGAGTGACGCTGGGGCCGAAGCTGAGTTGTCTGGCGTTGCGCTTCAGTCAGCGGATTTTCAGCGGCCGTTCGGTGCCGCAGATCCTGATGCAGGTGCTCAAGGAGCATGGGATCGTCGGATCACAGTGCCGCTTTGACCTGCGCGTCGAGTATCCGGCGCGCATTTTTTGCACCCAGTACCGCGAGTCTGACCTGCAATTTTTCCAGCGTCTGTGCGCGCAGGCGCGAATCCACTATTACTTCGAGCACGGGCGTGACGGGCATTGTCTGGTGTTCGGCGATGAGCCCGAACAATTGCCCAAGGCTGACGCGGCGTCATTCGATGACCTCGGCGAATCGCCGGCGCTGCGTCGCTGGCAACTGCAGGTGGGGACCCGACCCGGCGGCAAGGACAGCCTTGCGATGCACACGGCTGAAGGGCAATCGGATCTGCCGACCTTGCGCAGCGGCCAGTGGCTGTCGCTGCACGGTCATCCGTTTGCCGAGTGCAACCGTCACTGGTTGCTGAGGCGGATCGAACACCGCGCCGATACCGCCGCCGAGCCGCCCTACAGCAATCGTGTCCTCGGCGTCGCGCAGATGTTGGCGCCGGCTCCGGTCAGCGTTCAGGCCCGGCCGCGCATGCACAGTCTGCAACGGGCCTGGGTGGTGACGGTCGACGAGCCGCGTCCCGATCATTCGCGGCCGGTGGCGGTGCAGTTCGACTGGCTCTACCAGGGCGAAGGAGCCGCCGCGAGCCATTGCTGGCTGCCACTCGCGCCGGCGCTAACGGCGACTGCACTGGCGAGCCTGCATGAAGGTGTCGAAGTGGTGGTGAGCTTTCTTGAGGGTGATCCGGATCAGCCCGTGATCAGTGGCGTGCTGCAGGAGCCGGCGCGGGTCGATGACCGGGAAGATGAGCTGACCCTTCCCGATGAACTGCCCGGTGCAGGCTTCGCACAATGGCTGAAATCGGCGGAGCCCATGTTGTTGCTGTGCCTGATCCCCGGGGGCGGGAGTTACCAGCATTGTCCGGCGGCGGTGTGCAGTTGTCGGCTGCTCGCGGCGCTGGACCGGAGCGACGCACCATGAGCGGCGCGGCGCTTGAGCAACCTGCGCAGTGGTTGCTGCTCGATGGACCCGAATCCCCCCGGGCCCTGGCGCTCTTGCGCCAGAGCTTCGTCACGGTGCGGTGCTGGCCATTGTTCGACGGCACCGAGTTTCAACCGGTCAGCGATGCCGGCCCGGTATTGGTCGATTTGCAGGCGGAAGCCGGATTGGCCGCATTGTGTCACCACGACCCGCACACCTGGCGCGGCCTGCTGCTGGTGTGTGATGCCTCGGAACAGCGGCTGTTGAGTCATCTGCGGCGGATGCTGACGGTGTCCTTCGGCCTCAATCACCGGGCCTTGCTCGGCTATTACAACCGCCAGACCGCCAGTTATTTCTTCGATGCCTGCGATGCCGCCGAGTTGAGTCGCTGGCTGGGGCCGATCCGCCAGTTGCGCTGGTTCGGCGGCACCTGGGCGGACCGGGCAATCGGCAGTCTGGGCTGGCAACAATTGCGCAATCCGCAGTGGCCGGTCGAACCCCTGGGGAACGAACAAAGCCTCACCCCTCGTCAGCGCGAGCGGTTGCAGACGTGCCTGCTCGAGCAGCACATCTGGCGCTGGAGCCAATCGATGGGAACCGATTACTTGCAGATGGCCTCCCATGTCCAGCAGGGTCTGGCCCTGGGTTTCAGCGAACGGCCGGTGCTGGATGACTGGTTGTGGCTACGCTTGCACTATCCCCGGGCGAAACTGCCAGACATTCAGGGCGCGCTGACTTCGCAGGCGCGGCTCGAGCAGGTGCGGCGGCATTGGCAGAACGATCAATCTTGAGGTGCAGTGCTCATGGCAAATCCTTTGCGACGGCGGTTCGGCAGCATGCTTGGCGGGTTTCTGCTGCTGGCGCTGACGGGCTGCTCGCCGGTCAAGTTGCTGAATGCGCTTACACCCGCCGACACGTTCCACGGCACCACCGGCATTGCCTATGGCACTGACCCACGGCAGAAACTCGATGTGTACGTGCCGCGCCAGCCGCTGGAGGGCGCGCCGGTGGTGGTGTTTTTCTACGGTGGCAGCTGGAACAGCGGCGATCGTGGCGATTACACCTTTGTCGGTGAGGCACTGGCGTCGCGGGGAATCGTTGCGGTGCTGGCGGACTATCGGCTGTACCCGCAAGTGCGTTATCCGCTGTTCCTCGAGGATTCGGCGCAGGCGGTGGCCTGGACCCGGGCACACATCCGCGAGTTCTCCGGCAACCCGCAGCGTCTGTACCTGATGGGCCACAGCTCCGGCGCCTATAACGCGGCGATGCTGGCACTCGACCCTGGCCTGCTCGGTGCGGTGGGCATGTCGCCCAAGGACCTCAGCGGCTGGATCGGCCTGGCCGGGCCTTATGATTTTCTGCCGATCAAGAACGCCGACGTGCGTCCGGTGTTTTTCTGGCCGGACTCACCGCCGCAATCGCAGCCGATCAACCATGTCAGGCAGGGCGAACCCCCGGCGCTGCTGATCGCCGCGACCCGGGACAGTCTGGTCAATCCGACCCGCAACACCGAGGGCTTGGCGCGCAAGCTGCGCGAGGCCGGCGTGCCGGTTCAGGACCTGTACTACTCGCGCCCCAATCATGTGACGCTGGTGGCGGCTTTGTCGCGACCCCTTCGGCGTCTGGCGCCGGTGCTCGATCAGGTGGTTTCATTCGTCAAGCACACGCCGGCTCAGTGAACCCGACCGCTGAACCAGCCATCGTTACGCCGCAGCCACAGGGCGATGCCGCCCAGCGTCAGGCTGCGCAGGACCATGAACAACAGGAAAGATATCCACAGCCCGTGATTGCCCAGCCCCTGCAACGCCCAGGCGAACGGCAACAGCAGGGCGACGGTCAGCAGCATGCCGTTGCGCATTTCCCGGGCACGGGTGGCGCCAATGAACAGGCCATCGAGCAAATAACTCCAGACCGCAATCAACGGCAACACGGCCAGATACGGCAGATAGATGAACGCGGTGTCGCGCACGCTCTGGATGTCGGTCTGCATTTCGATGAACAGATGTCCGGCCAGCAGAAACAGCGCGGCGAAGCCGAGGCTGGCCAGCAGCGACCAGCCCCCGGCCACCACCAATGAACGCCGCAAGGCGAGCCGGTCGCGGGCGCCGATGGCGTGCCCGCACAAGGCTTCGACCGCATGCGCCAGACCGTCCAGGGCGTGTGCGGTCAGCAGCAGGCCGTTGAGCAGCAGGGCGTTGGCCGCCACCGTGGCATCGCCGAGCCGCGCGCCCTGCACGGTGATCAGGAAAAACACCGATTGCAACGCCAGGCTGCGGATGAAGATGTCGCGGTTGACCGCCAGCAGCGGGCGCCAGCTCTGCCACAGCTTCAAGGCCGCCCAGGCGATGTGCCCGGGATAGGCGCGCAATGCGCCACGGGTCAGCCACAGGCCGAGCAGGGCGCCGCTCCATTCGGCGATCACCGAGGCCCGCGCCGAACCGACCACGCCCCATTCCAGGCCCATGACGAACCACAGGTTGAGGGCGATGTTGATCAGGTTGGTGCTCAGCAGAATCGCCAGCGGCGCCCGGGCGTTCTGGGTGCCGAGAAACCAGCCGACCAGGGCGTAACTGGCCAGCGCTGCCGGCAGCCCGAATAACCGGGTGTGGAAAAAGTCGCGGGTCAGTTGATCGAGTTCCGCCGACGGCTGCATGAAATGCAGAGCGATACCGCTCAACGGTACGCCCACGGCGCCGAGCACGATCGCCAGCCCCAGCGCCAAGAGCAAGCCCTGCAACAGAATCTGCCGCAACGCCGCACCATCGCTGCGCCCGGCCGCCTGCGCGGCAAACCCGGTGGTGCCCATGCGCAGAAAACCCATGGCCCAGGCGAGAAAGGTGTAGAGGCTGGCGCCGACGGCCACGGCGCCCAACTGATGGGCGTGGGGCAGGTGGCCGATGACGGTGCTGTCGACCAGCGCCACCAGCGGCACGGAAATATTGGAAAGGATCATCGGCGCGGCGAGCGCCCAGACCTTGCGGTGAGTCGGGCGGTCGCGCCAGTCGGCAATCAGGTTGGACATGCGGGCTCCTTGGGGGAGCGGGGATTGTAGCGATTCATCGGGTTCGCAGTGCGTTCCATTGTGGGAGCGAGCCTGCTCGCGAAAGCGTCAGGTCTGTCAAAGCAGTGCTGAATGACACACCGGCTTCGCGAGCAGGCTCGCTCCCACAGGGGGCGGTGGTGTTAATGAATAATCCAGCTCAGCAACCACAACCCCAGCAGCAGCCAGATGATGCCGGCAATGATCGACGCATTCATGAACGCGCGGATCGCCGACCACAACAGCATCAAGCCAACGATCAACGCGAGGATGCTGATGATCGAGGTGTCCATGCCAAGCGTCTTGGCCAGGCCATCGACAAAGTTGCCGCCGGCATTGCTCAGAATGTTGAACAGGCCGCTGAGCCCATCGACGATGAAACGGATGATCGAACCAAGTGCCTGGCCGAGCCATTCGAAAAAGCTTTCTACCTGCATGTGTGCATCCTGATGAAAGGGCTGAGCCTTGGGCCACAGCGAAGGTGGCCGAGTTCCCTGCAAGCATAGAGGTTTTGCGCCGGTTAGGCCTTGCCTTCAGCCTGTATCCCCCCGAAGCTATACGCCTTCAGGAGAGCCCGATGAACCTTGTTGAACTGACTGAACGCCTGCACGCCATTCGCGACCGCAATGACTGGCGGCAATTTCATAGCCCGAAAAACCTGGCCATGGCCGCCAGTGTCGAGATGTCCGAACTGGTGGAGATTTTCCAGTGGCTGACCGAAGACCAGTCGCGCCAGTTGCCGGCGGACAAGCTGGCGCATGCCGGGCAGGAAGTCGGCGACATCGTGTTGTACCTGTTGCTGCTGTGCAGCGAGCTGGGGCTGGACATGAATGAAGTGGTGCGCAGCAAGCTCGCCGACAGCGAACGGCGGTTCAGCTGATGAGCGACCGGCATTTCGATCAGTTGGCGACCCGCTTCGCCGAAAAAATCTACGGCGGCGCCAAAGGCGCGATTCGCCTTGCGGTGTTGCAGGCTGACCTCGCCGAAGCGCTGCCGGATCGTCCGTTGCGCGTGCTGGACATCGGTGGCGGCCTCGGCCACATGTCGCTGTGGCTGGCCGAACGTGGCCATGAGATAACCTTTACCGAGCCGGCCGAGCCGATGCTCGAAGGTGCGCGTCAGCGCTTTGCTGAAGCCGGGCAGAGCGCAACGTTCATTCAGGCACCGTGGCAGGACCTGCTCGGCCAGCTCACTGAACCCTACGATCTGGTGATCTGCCACGCGGTGCTGGAATGGCTGGCCGAACCCCATGCGATTCTGCCGGTGCTGCATCAACTGACCAGGCCCGGTGGTTGGCTGTCGCTGGCCTTCTACAACCGCGATGCGCTGATCTACCGCAACCTGCTCAAGGGCCATTTCAAGAAAATGCGCAAGAACGTCATGGCCGGCGAAAAGCAGAGCCTGACCCCGCAGCAGCCACTCGATCCGCGGGAACTGGCGACGCAACTCGATGGCTTGTGGCAGGTCGAAAGCCAGAGCGGGGTTCGGGTTTTCCACGACTACATGCCGGTGGAATTCCAGGCTCGCGTCGAGCTGGCGGATTTGCTGGAGATGGAGCTCGCTCACCGTCGCCACCCAAGCTTCGCCGGGCTTGGGCGTTACTTGCACTGGATCTGCCGGCCGATCTGATCGGAGCACGAGATGAAAGCACAATCGGGGTTATTGCTGATCTGTCTGGGGTTGGCCGCCTGTCAGGGCAGCAATCCGTATGTGGCGCAATCGCTTCCCTTGCCACCGGCACCGCCGCAAGCGGCGAACACCTTTGATCGCAGTGCCTATCCGGCGCCACCGCGCGATTACGGGCGCTACCGCAGTTGGGCGTGGCTCAACGGGCAACTGCCGCCGGGCACCGCCTGGGCGGATTCGGCGCAAGTGGCCGAGGCGGTCAGCAATGCCCTCGATCAGCGGGGCTTGCGCCCGTTGCACGACAATCGCCCGGCCGACCTGTTAGTCAGTGCCAATCTGCGTCTGGAAACCCGTTTGCGTCAGGTGCAGGACGATTACGGCTACGGCGGATACAGCGGCTATGACCGATACGGTCGCGGGTACGGCATGTACAACAGCGTGCCGATCGTACGCACCTATCAGGAGCAGGTTGTGGTGGTGCAGGTCAATCTGTTCGACGCTGGCACCGGTCAACCGGTGTGGAGCGCCAGCGCCGAAACGGCCAACCAGGGTAGCCAACTCGTGCGCACCGACGCTATTCGCGAGGCTCTGGAAAAAGCCATGTCGGCCTATCCTCCGAGCTAATCTGTATGTGAGAGCGCACCGCAGGCTCAGGCTTTCAACCGGAGAACCACCATGTTCCGTCGTCTCGCTTTACTGGCCATGGCCGCGCTGCTCAGCGCCTGTGCCGGCAACCAGGTCAACCATGACTTCGATGCCAGCCGCGACTTTGCCGCCTATCGCAGCTGGAGCTGGAAGGAACCCGCCCTGCAATACCGCCCGGATGATCCCCGGATCAAAAGCGACCTGACCGAACAGCGCATCCGCCAGGCCGTCACCGATCAGCTGGATCAGCGCGGCTTGCGTCCGGCCGCTGCCGGCACCAAGGCTGACTTGAGTGTGCAGACGTATCTGATCGTCGAGGATCGTCAGCAGCAAGTCACCACCAACTATGGCGGCGGTTGGGGCGGCCCGTGGAACGGTTACTGGGGCGCGCCGATGTACAACGAAACCCGCAACATCACCTACAAAGTGGCGACCATTCAGATCGACCTGCTCGACGGCAAGGACGGCAAACTGGTGTGGCGCGGCAGCGATGAGCAAATGCTCAGCAGCACCCCCAATCCACAGGATCGCAGCAACGCGATTCGCGAAACGGTCGGCCGGATTCTGGCCAACTATCCACCGCGCTAAACCGGTGGACAAAACGGGAGCCCAAGCAGCTCCCGTTTTTTTTGCCCCGCCACAAAGCCCACAGGGTTTTGTGCTGCATCAAATGGCGCGTTGCCACTAGCGCCGTCTACACTCAAATCCACCATCGGAGGTAGCGCTCGGCAACGCGCCGGCAAAGGAGTGCGCCATGTCGCCTCGTTCGCAATTCAACGGCCCGGCCCGGCAACACGGGGCGATCGGGTTGATGGCGGCTGCCACCCTCAGTCTGGCGCTGGTGTTGATGCTGTTGGTGGTCGACACCGGTCGGTTGTACATGGAGCAGCGCAAGTTGCAGCGGGTGGTGGACAGTGCGGCGCTGGAAGCCGTCAGCCGCGGCGGCAACTGTCTGTCAGGCCTCAGCGCTGCCACTTATGCCGGGCAAAGCGCGGTGCGCAATGGCTACATCGTCGATGGCAACAATACGCTGACCACCACGTGCGGCAGCGTGCAGACCGCGGCCAGCGGACTGCGCGCGTTCACTGCGGATGCGACCCAGTCGACGGCGGTCAAGGTCGCGGCCAGTCGTACGGTGACCACCAGTTTTGCCGGTGGCGTACAAGCGTTGTTCACGGGTTCAGCGGTCAGCCTCAACACCACGCTCAATGCCTCGGCCGTCGCCGCGCAACCGACCCCGACGGTCGCGCAACTGAACATCCGCAGCACCCTGGCGAGCATCAATACCGCGCAGTCGAACATTCTCAATCCGTTGTTTTCCGGGCTGCTCGGCGGCAACGTCAACCTCACCGCCCTGGGCTGGGATGGCTTGCTCAATACCGACATCAACCTGCTCAGCTACCTCAACCAACTGGCAATCAACCTCAACGTCGCCGCGGGCAACTACACGCAACTGCTCAACACTCAGGCCACGGTCACCCAACTGATTCAGGCGGCCGCCACGGTGGTGCAACTCAATGGCGCGACGGCCACGGTGATCACCGCGCTGGGGCAACTGCAGGTGGCGGCGATCAACGCCGCACCGGTCAAGCTCGGCGACATCCTGCAGTTGCAAACCGGCACCACGGCGGCCGGGCTGGACGCCAATCTGCAACTGCTGCAATTGATTCAGGGCGTGGTGCAACTGGCCAACAGCAAAAGCGCGGTGGCCGCGACCCTGCCGATCAGTGTGCTGGGGCTGGCGAACGTTACGGTGCGGGTCAAGGTGATCGAGCCACCGCAATTCTCGGCGATTGGCGACCCGGCGCGGGCCAAGGCCAATCCATTAGGGCCGGACCGGATTTATGTGCGCACGGCGCAGATTCGCACGATGCTCTCGGTGAACCTGCCGGTGTTGAGCGGGGTGACCGGGCTGGTCAACGCGGTGTTGGGGCTGGTCGGCACATTGACCCCGACCCTCAATGCGCTGCTGAGTCTGAATCTGGTAGACACGCTGAACTCACTGGGCTGCCTGCTGGGCGCCGGTTGCGAGCAACTCGATCCGAAACTGCTGCCGAGCCCGCAAATCGATATCGCGCTGGATGCCGGCGGCGCGAAAAGTTATGTCACTGACTACAGTTGCCCGACCGGCAATACCGGCACCAAAAGTCTGACGGCCCACACCATCACGTCGATTGCGGACCTCAAACTTGGCAAGATTGATCCGACCAACGCTTTTTCATCGGCGGCCGAGCCGACGGTCGCGCCCTTGCCGCTGGTGGATCTGGGCATCGTGACCTGCCACAAGATCCTCGGCCTCGGCACCTGCGATGCCGCGACCCATGTTCAATACGGCGCGGGCGGCATCGCGATCAAACTCGATACTTCCGTCGCGCAGAATTCGCAGGATCTGGTGTTCTCCAGTGGCACGCCGTTCGCAACTCCGCCGAACCTCAAACTGCCCTCCAGCGTGCAATCGGCGATCCCCAGCAACAATATCGTCGCCAGCCTGAGTAACACCTTGGCGGGTATCAACCTGATCGTCTACCAACCGCTCGGCAGCAACCCCCTCGGCGCCATCGTCACCGGGGTGGCGTCGTTGATCAGTGATGTCACCAGCCGTTTGTTGCCCGTGGTGACCGGTGTCGTCAGCCCATTGCTCGACCCCTTGCTCAACAACCTGCTCAAAAGCCTGGGCATCAACCTGATGGACGTCGATGTCGGCGCCAACATGACCTGCGGCCAGACCGGCAAGGCCTATCTGGTGATCTAGACGTCCGGCGCCACGGGCAGCTCGATGCAGAAGCGTGCGCCTTCTCCCGAGTTGCGCACGCTCAAATGCCCGCCCATGTTTTCGATGATGCCGTAGCTCACCGACAGCCCCAGGCCCGTGCCGACCCCCACCGGTTTGGTGGTGAAGAAGGGTTCGAAAATCCGCTCCAGCAAACGCGGGTCGATGCCGCCGCCATTGTCCTCGACCCACAGCCGCACCTTGTGTTCATCGCGCTCGGCATAGATCGAGATCCAGGGCTTGAACGTCGAGTCCTTCTCGCGTTTGCCGAGCAGCGCATCGCGGGCGTTGACCATCAGGTTGATCAGCACCTGTTCCAGTTGATCGACATAACCGCGCACCTGCACGCTAAAACCGGTTTCGCTGATGCGCAGGTCGACGCCCTTGCCGCGCATGCCTTCGGCCAGCAATGACAGCGTGCCTTCGATGGCCGAGGCCGGGTTGAACAGTTGTTGCTCGATCTCCGAGCGACGCCCGAACACCCGCATGTGATCGACCACTTTTGCGGCGCGCTGCACCTGGGCGTCGATGCGGTTGAGTTTGTCGGTCAGGTAGTCGATCTGCACGTCGCCGTTGCCCAGACGCTTGAGCACGTTGACGATGGCCATGCGCATCACGTTCAGCGGCTGGTTGATTTCGTGAGCGAGACCTGTGGCCATTTCGCCGAGGGTGGCCATTTTCGCACTTTGCGTGAGTTGCTGCTGCGAGCGCCGCACCTCAGTGTTGTCGCGGCCCACGGCCTGCACTTCTAGCAGGCGCCCGTGTTCATCGAACACCCCGCGATCGGACCACACCCACCACGCGTGCTCGCGCCCGGGCAGTTGCAGACTGATTTCGGCAGTGCTCACCGGCAGTTCCGGGGTCAGCAGCGCCAGGCGTTGCACGAACGCTGCGCGCTGTTCGTCGGACATCCAGCTGCCCAGATCGACCCCCGGCAATTGTTCCGGCGTGCATTCCAGGTAGGTCGCCAGCGGCCGGTTGCCGAAGGTCAGGGTCAGGTCCGGGCGATAGCGGCAGATCATTGCCGGCGAGTCTTCCACCAGAATCCGATAGCGTTCTTCGCTGTGCCTGACCTGTTCGGCGGCGAGCGTCGCCTCGGTGACATCCAGCCACAGGCCCACGGCTTCGACCGGCAGGCCAAGGTCATTGCGCAGCAGCCTGGCTTCGTCGAGCAGCCAATGGTAGTCGCCGCCACGGTCGAGCACGCGATAACGCGCGCGCACCGAGCCTTCGCGTAACAACTGACGGGTGCGGGTGAAATACAGTTCGCGGTCTTCGGGATGAATCCGCTGCACCCAATCGGCGGTGCTGCAATCGTCCAGTGTCCAGCCCAGCAGGGGGCCCAGGCTGGCGCTGAAAAAAACCGGAATCAGCGCGCCTTCGACATAGCGCTGGACATAGATCACCGCCGGCGAACTGGCGATCAGGTTGTCCAGTCGCGCATGGGCGGCTTCGGCCCGTTGCTGCTGGTTCTGGATGTCGCTGATATCGAGCATGAACCCCACCAGCCGCCGCTGTTCGCCGGTGCCGGCGACTTGCCCCTGCACCCGATACCACAGCGGTGTTTGCTCAGGGCCGTTGCGGTGCAGGCGAACGCTCAGGGTCAGGGCCTCGCCGTGCAGTTGCAGGGCGTGCAGACGGCTGCGCAGTTCTTCGCGGTCGGCAGGGTGAATCAGCGCCAGCCAGTCCTGCTGCGAGATTCGGGCGCTGTCCGCAGGGAGCACTTCAAGCAGCGACGGCGCCAGCAGCACGTCGTCACCGAGTATTTCCCACCAGCCGGTGCCGAGCAGGGTTTGCAGCGATTCGAGGCGCTCGGTGTATTGATGATGCTGCTGGTCGCGCAGGCGACTGAGCAGCGGGCCGGCGAGGGCGCTGGTCAGTGACATCCAGTCGCGGTCGCTGAGGTGCGGCGCGGCAACGTCGACGGTGTAGAAGCCGCAGAGCAGCCACGCTACCACCCCGCGATCATCGCTGTAGGGGACGGCGAAGCCATCGGCGTTGCCGAACGTGGCTTCCAGTCGCGAATGTTCGTACAGCCCATGATGAGCGCCGAGGCGCTGCGGGGCGCTGCCGTTGAGGCTGTCGAGCGGTGTGCCCAGACGCTGGCCGTCCTGCCACAGCATCGGCGCATCGTGGGCGCGATACTGTTCGAAGATCTGCCAGCCCTGTTTCCGTTCGTCGAGCAGGGCGATGGCCAGGCACGGGATCCGCCAACGCTGGGCGATGGCCTGCAATTGCTCGCTAACCACCGCCGGCAGGCGCATCAGGCCGCAGGTTCGCAGGTGTTCGCTGATCTGCCCGGCGAGGGCCTGACAGGATTCACGGTGGCGTGATTGCTGGCGCTCCAGCAGCAGGTCGCCGATGTCCATCAATTGCAGCGTCCAGCCCTCGGCCGAAGGCTGCACCCAGCCGCGCAGGTGCAAGGTCTGATCGCTGAGGCCGGGGAAATCCAGGTCGAGCATTTGCCCTTGCCAGTCTTGCGGGCGACCTTCAATCGCCAGCGTGCTGTGCGCCAGTAAATATGCCGACAGCGGTAACGGTGACTCATGGGGCGGCTGTTGCGCCAATTGGTGACGCAACGGCCCGGCTAGCTGCACCACGCGGCCGTCGTGGTCCAGATGCAGGTGCAGGCCCAGCGTCGGTGAGCCGAGAGCGTCGGGCAGTTCGTTGGCAGGCGCAGGCGTGCGTCTGAGCAGGCGCCCGAACAGCGTATCGCCGGTGGTCAAAATTTCAGGCTCGAGGCGGCGCTAAGGGTGGCGGGCAGGCTCGGCACTGCACCCACGCCCGGCAACACCAGAAACGGGATGACCTGATTGAGCTTGCTGGTGGGATAGTCGACCCTGACCGTCAGTGTGCCCTGACTGGCGTCATACACCGCCGACGTATCGACGCCGACCACCAGGTTCAGCGTCGATGGCACCCACTGCAATTGCTGGGTCAACGCGGTGTTGGCGGTGCTCACCACCACGCTGGCGTAACCGGGTGTATTGGGGTCGACCGCGACGCTGCGGCGCACCGCTTCGGACGTTGCCTCGTTGAAGGTCTGCATCAACACAAACGGCAAGCTGTAACTGACCAGTGCGTAGAACACAGCAAAAAAAATCACGAATACCAAGGCGAATTCGATCGCCACTGCGCCTGCCTGTGATTTTGCGAAGCCGGTTTTCATGACTGCGTCTACCCTGACGTTCACTGCGTAGTATCAGCATAGAATCATTCAGCAAAATCGGACGGGATTTAACCGGATGCAGAGTTTCGTTCTCCTGATCTGGCTGGCGGTGTGCGCCGCCCAGGATGCCCGGCAACGGCGTATCTCCAATGGACTGACGTTCGGTGCCGCAGCGTTGGCGCTGATCTATCTGTGGGCGACCGGCACCACCTGGCTCGGCGCTGATGCGCAGCAGGGACTGTGGGCGGGCGTGATTGCTTTGGCGCTGACCCTGCCGGGGTATTTCATGGGACGCATGGGCGCAGCTGATGTGAAATTAATGACAGCCATGGGCCTTGCGACGAACGGCGTCTTCATTCTTTGCGCATTTATCGGCGCGGGTGTCGCCAGCTTGCTCTGGCTGCTGATCGCGCCAAGAGTCTGGCTTCATATGCGTCAAGGGCTTAGAGAACATCTTCGGTATATGGAGCCTGTGGCGTCAAAAAAGCTGCCATTTGCTCCGTTCGTGCTGGCAGGGGTTTTGGCATCGATTCATTGGATCCATTAGTCGCCAGGTGCCACTAGTCCTATGTACATAGTCGGAAAGTGCGTCTACTTTCAAATGAGGTCGTTACACCGCCAAAGTGCAGAAAAAGTCAGCTTTGGCCCGAGCAATGGAGTGGTTCGTGAACAAGCTTACGTCTGCGGTAAAAGTGCTCGTGGTTGATGATCAACCCTTGATCGTCGAAGAGTTGTGCGAGTTTCTCGAAAGCAGCGGCTACCGCTGTGTGCCGTGTGAATCCAGTCAGCAGGCCATCGAGCGTTTCAGTGAAGACGCGGAAATCGGCCTGGTGCTGAGCGACTTGCATATGCCGGACATGGATGGCATCCAGTTGGTGCAGGAACTGCAACGTATCAGCGGCAAACACCGCGTGTTCGAAGCGATCATGCTCACCGGCCGCGCCGATAAACAGGACGTGATCAAGGCATTGCGTGCGGGGATCGCCGACTACTATCAGAAGCCGATCGAGCTGAATGAACTGCTCGAAGGGGTCAAACGCCAGGAAGCGGCGCTGCAAGAGCGGCACAAGAATGTGCAGTTGGGCCACCTGAACCAGAAGCTGCAATTTCTTTCCGAGTCCATCGACGATCTCTACCAGGACCTGGACAAAGTCCGGCGTAATCCGACGGCGGTGGTCAGTGACATGCTCGGCGGCGATGGCGCCGAGGCGGAGCAGGAGATGCCGGCGATCTTCAATCAGTTGTCACCACGGCAACTGGATGTGGCGCGTCTGGTGGGCAAAGGGCAGACCAATTACCAGATCGCCTGCGAATTGGGCATCACTGAAAACACCGTGAAGTTGTACGTCTCGCAGGTGTTGCGCCTGACCCACATGCACAACCGCACCCAGTTGGCCTTGGCGTTGTCCCCCAGTGCTTCGGCCGCCCGTCAGCGTGTGACCGCACACTGATCGCGATTGCCTGCCCTTCGTGGGCAGGCAGTCAATTCTGCCAAAAACACCTCACCTGAAATCAGCCGGCTTGCGTCTTCGGTTTGGGGAACAGATTGTCCAGAGTTTCCAGCAGGCGCACGTGGTAGATCGGCTTGCGAAACAGGTCCAGTACCTGCAGGCGCAGCATGTCGCTGACGTCTTCCATGTCGGCGTGTCCGGACGTGACGATCACCGGCAGATGCTGGCGTGAAGTGTGCTCGCGCAGGCGTTTGATCAGCGACATGCCGGACTCCTCCGGCATGCGCAGATCGGTGATCACCAGGGCGATATCCGGATGGCGGGTGAGGTGGTGCAGGGCGAGTTTCACTGACGTCGCCGTGTGGCAGACAAAGCCCTCGCCTTCCAGTAATTCGGCCAACTCAAGCAACGCGTCCTCTTCATCGTCAACCAGAAGCAACTGTTGGCGGGGTAATGAGGAAGCAGTCATGGGCAGTCCCTGAAAAGCTGAAAGTGAGATCGAGTGTAGCGCGACATTCGCCGGACACGACTCATATCAGGGCGTCTGCACCGGAGCTGTTTGCGCAGTGCCGCCCAGGGATACCAGGACGTTGTTGAAAATTGCGAATATTTTCGCGCCCAGCGGGGTAATGAACACCACGACGACGACCGCCACCATCGCCACCACAATGGCGTATTCGATGGCGGATGCGGCCTCTGTGCTTGCCAGAAACGACTTCAGGCGCAATATCAGGTATTCAAGGATCATTGACATTCTCCTTCGTAACGGCGAGTGATCGGACTTGTGAAATCCGATGGTTGGCAGTGCCTGAGCGCTGCTGTTTTTCAGCAGGGACCCGGGCACTGAGAAGAGGGGAAAGGGTTTTGATCAAGGCGTGGTTCTGACCTGTGCCGTGCCTCCGAGTTTGGTCAGCACCAGGTTGAAAATAGCCAGCACCTTGTCGCCGATGGGCGTCACAAACACCACGACAACGACCGCCACCATTGCCACCACGATCGCGTATTCAATGGCAGACGCACCTTCTTCGCTTCTGCACAGCAGCCTGGCCCTGGCCAGTAGATAGTCGATGATCATCCGAAACATACGTCCACTCCTTTGCGCCTCTGGCGCCGATCCAACAGCGGCATGCTTTCACCGTGCTATCAAAGCATTGTCAACAAACCCCCGGTCAACAACTGTAAGAACGGATTAATCACAAAGGATTAACCGGAACGTTAGTCGAGCCAATCCCTACAGTTAATTGGCCACGACTCATACTTTAGTGAGTTATTTTCCTGTCAGTAATGGCGTTTTGTCTCGGATCAGCTAGCTTGGAAATAGCGAAATAGTTGCATGTTCATAGCTGCCTGATCGCGAAAAATTCTCTCATCAGGAAGTACAGGCTGTCGGTGCAGCAGGAAAGGGAGAGCCGTCATGAACAGTCGCGTCACCATGGGTCTTGCAGCTGTACTGCTGCTGGGGGCAATTTTCGTCGGTTACTGGGGCCTGGTCCTCAGTCGGCAGCCAGCTCCCGTTGCCCAGGCACCTGCCGCTCCGGCAGTCGTTGTGGAAAAAACCGTCGCCGCCGCCGAAGACCAGACTCGTCAGCCGGTGGTCGTGCTGTTGCACGATGTCCCGCCTTTCACGCCTCTCACGGCTGCCGATGTGGCGGTGGAGAAACTGCGCAGTGCGCCAGCCGGAAGCCTTGCCAGTGTCGATCAAGCGGTGGGTCGCACCCCGTGGCGGCACCTGAGCGCAGGCACTTGGCTCAACGATGAAAGCTTTCAGGCCGGTGGCTCACTGGCGCGGATGATCCACAGTGATGAGCGCGCGCTCACCGTGGCGGTGGATGAAGTGATCGGCGCCGCAGGGCAACTGATCCCCGGCGACTACGTTGATGTGCTGCTCTACTTGCGTCAGGACGCGAGCAATCTGCAGCAGTCGGCGCAGATCGTCGTGCCGGCGATGCGCGTGCTCGGCGTCGGTGAACAATACGGCCTGACCAACGACGGCCAGCCCGCCAATCCGGCCCTGAGCGCCGACGACAAACTCAAACAGGATCAACGCCGGATCGCCGCACGCACCGTGGTGCTGGCGGTGCCTGAGCAATTGCTGAGCCGGATGATGCTCGCCACCCAGGTCGGTACGTTGCGCCTGGCCGTGCGCAGCAGCGAGGAGCAGCGCCTGGCGAAATACTGGGCCGGTGAAAAGCAGTCGCCGGCGCACGTGGATAACGCCAACAGCCAACTCTTTCAATTCACCCAGCTGGCCTTGGGTGCCGCGCCGAAAGCGCCGGCCGCTGGCGGCCATGCGCGCACGCCGATGGAAGTGATCCGCGGCAATCAGGTTTCCCAACAAGCCCCATGACTGAGCAAGGATCCATGTGCATGCAGAGTCGATTCAGGCCGCTATTAAAACCTGTAGTCCGGGCCTTGATACTGATGGGACTGTCGATGAACGCGGCCATCGCGGCCACGGGCAATTGCTCGGCACTCGGCCGTATGCCACCGGTGATCGAGATCGGCGAAGGCTTCCAGCAGGATATCCAGTCGCCCGTGGCAATCACTCGTGTGGCCATCGGCGACCCGAAAATCGCCGATGTGCATGACACCGGCAGCGCCTCGTTTTTACTGACCGGGGTGGCCCCCGGCGCTACCAGCCTGATGGTCTGGACGTCGTGCTCCAGCGAGCCGCGCCAGAGCATGGTGTTCGTGCAGGGCAGTGCCACCGCCGCATTGACCAGCGCCAGCCGCATGCCTTCCGACGATCCGAGCCTGCCCTCGCAGGTGCAGACCGATATTCGCTTCGTCGAAGTCAGCCGCACCAAACTCAAGGAAGCCACGGCCTCGCTGATTGGCGTGCGCGGTAACTTTCTGTTTGGCTCACCGAACACGCTGCCCAACGTCGACGGAGTGCCGACGCCGAAGCTGCCGGTGAATAACGGTCAGTTCAACTTCTCGTGGATCGGCGGCAAGACCATGGCGATCATCAACGCGCTGGAGGGCAGTGGCTTCGCCTACACCCTGGCGCGGCCAAGCCTGGTCGCGCTGAGCGGGCAGAGTGCGAGCTTCCTCGCCGGGGGGGAAATTCCGATTCCGGTGCCCAGCTCCGGCAGTGACACGGTGACCATCGAATACAAGGAGTTTGGCATCCGCCTGACCCTGACCCCGACCGTGATCGACCGCAATCGCGTGGCGCTGAAGGTCGCCCCGGAAGTCAGCGAGCTGGATTACGCCAATGCCATCAACATCGGCGGCACCCCGGTGCCGGCCCTGACCGTACGCCGGACCGATACCAGCGTATCGCTGGCCGACGGCGAAAGCTTCGTCATCAGTGGCTTGATCAGCACCACCAACAATTCGCAGGTGAACAAGTTTCCGGGGCTGGGCGACATCCCGGTGATCGGCGCGTTTTTCCGTGATTCGCAGATCAAGCGCGAAGAGCGCGAGCTGCTGATGATCGTCACCCCGCACTTGGTGCAGCCACTGGCGGCGGATGCGCAACTGCCGTCACTGCCGGGAGAAAAACTGCGCAACTACGACCCGAATTTCTACCGCATGTTCTTCCTTGAGAACGGTAACTTCGACAAGCGCAGCGGGTTGTCCCAATGAACCAGAACCTGAGCCAGACCTTCCTGGCGATCACCCGCAACAGTACTGATCTGGAGTGGCTGCAGGGCGCGCTCGCACCGCTGGGCCAGGTGGTCAGCGCCGGGGCCGGCAGCCTGGACGAGTTGCTGGCGCTGGTCGACGTCACCTTCGCCAGCCTGGTGTTCGTCGGCCTCGACCGCGACCATGTGGTGGCGCAGAGCGCGTTGATCGAAGGCGCACTGGAAGCCAAGCCGATGCTCGCCATCGTTGCCCTCGGCGATGGCATGGACAACCAACTGGTGCTCAATGCCATGCGCGCCGGTGCCCGGGATTTCGTAGCGTACGGTTCGCGCGCCAGTGAAGTCGCCGGGCTGGTCCGCCGCCTGAACAAGCGCTTGCCACCGGTGGCCGCCAATACCCAGCTCGGTGGCCTTACGGTGTTATACGGCACCCAGAGCAATTCCGATGGCGCACTGTTGGCCAATCACATGGCGCAGGTGGTGCAAAAGAGCGGGCAGCAAACCCTGCTGCTGGATCTGGGCCTGCCCCGGGGCGACAGTCTGGCGCTGCTTGGGCTCGAGAGTTCGTTTCACTTCGGCGATGCCTTGCGCCATTTGCGCCGGCTTGACGCCACCCTGATCGACAGTGCCTTCACCAGCACTGAAGCGGGCCTGCGGATTCTGGCCTACGCCAACCACGACGAGCCGCTGGAAAGCACCAGCGCCGCCGAGCTGTACATGCTGCTCAGCGCGTTGCGCCAACATTTCCAGCACATCGTCGTGAACCTCACTGGGCAGTCCGACAGCGAAGCCTTGCGCACGTTTGTCAGCCATTGCGACAAGCTGATCTGGTACACCGATCAGAACGTGCTCAACTGCCGCCGCAACCTTGCCGTGCTCAACCTGTGGCGCGAGAAAGGCATGAAGCTCGACCACGCACGCTTGCTGGTGGACGGCTATCTGGGCAGCGTCGCCCCGGATGCCGAAACCCTCGGCAAGACCTTCAACCTGGAAGTGATCGCGGTGTTGGCGGCCAACGCCGAAGTGCGCCTCAATGCCAAGAACCAGGGCGTCAGCCTGTTCGAACTGGCCCCGCGGGAAAAACTCACGCAGAGCCTGCGCACGCTCGGCGAACGCCTGGCCAAACGCTCCGAAGGTCTGGCCAAGCCCAAGGTCACCTGGTTCGGCCGCTTGCGAGGCACCCCATGAGCGCGGAAAAGCTGTTCGGCGCGGTGCAGCATGGCGCGGTCGGTAATACCGATCACGAAGGCCTGAAGCTGGTCCTGCACCGTTACATCATCGACGCCATCGAAGAGTCGGGAAAAAACCTGCTGGAAGGCTCGCGTCAGTTGCTGGCGCAGTTTGTCACCGACAAGGTCGCCGAATACATCGCCCGTTTGCACCTGGCGATTTCCCGTTATGAGATGGAGCGTCTGGCCGAGGAAATCGTCGATGAACTCACCGGCTTCGGTCCGCTGGAAGTGCTGTTGCGCGATCCATCGGTGACCGAGATTCTGGTCAACGGCCCACACCGGGTATTCATCGAGCGCGACGGTGTGCTGCATCAAAGCGACCTGCGCTTTATCGATGCGCATCACGTCGAGCGGGTCATGCAACGGATTCTCGCGCCGCTCGGACGCCGCCTCGATGAGTCTTCGCCGATGGTCGATGCACGCCTGCCGGACGGCAGTCGGGTCAACGCGATCATCCCGCCGATTGCCCTCGACGGCCCATGCCTGTCGATCCGCAAGTTTCGCAAGGACATGCTCAAGAGCAGCGATCTGATGGCGATGCAGACCATCGATCTGGCGATTTTCGAATTTCTCCAGGAGGCAGTAGGCAAGCGCTGCAACGTGCTGATCAGTGGCGGCACCGGCACCGGCAAGACCACGTTGCTGAACATTCTCAGTCAATTGATCAACCCGCACGAACGTCTGGTGACCATCGAAGACGTCGCCGAATTGCAGCTCGGCCACCCGCACGTGGTGCGTCTGGAAACCCGTCCGCCGAATGCCGAGGGCCACGGTGAGGTGAAGGCCAGTGACTTGATCCGCAACGCCCTGCGCATGCGTCCCGACCGGATCATTCTCGGCGAGATTCGTGGCGTCGAAGTGGTCGATGTGCTGACCGCGATGAACACCGGCCACGACGGCTCGATGAGCACCGTGCACGCCAACAATGCGCAGGATGCGCTGCTGCGTCTGGAGACGCTGGTGGGCCTGACCGGACGCTCGATCGCCGAGCGCACCTTGCGCCAGATGATCTGTGCCGCCCTCGACGTGATCATCCAGCTGACCCGCATGCCCGACGGTCGGCGCTGCGTCAGCGAAGTGGTGGAAGTGGTCGGCATTCGTGAAGACGTCTACGTTACCAACACCCTGTTTCGCCTTGATCGGCGCACCGGTTTCGGCTTCCTGCGCGAAGCGGTCAATCCGGCCGGCGACAAGTTGCGGCACGAGACGAACCTGGGCTGACAGCATGGGACGCACATCATGATCGGACCGGCCATTCTTATCCTGCTTTGTCTGATCCTGCTCGGGCTGTCGATCTGGTTGTTCCTGCACGGCATCCACAAGACCAGCAACGAACGGGTGCTCAACCGCCTCGCGGCGGGGCAGCCACAACTGGCGGCCGAGAAACCGGCCTGGGTCGGGCTTGAGCGGATGTTCCTGCGCGCCGGCCTCGGGCGCCCCACCGAGCGTTTCGGCCTGTGGCTGACGTTGTGGGGCGTGGCCATCGTCCTCGGTTATCTGCTGGCGAGCTGGGTCGGGCTGCTGGCGATGCTGCTGGCGCCGCCGCTGATCTTGCGCCTGTACATTGCCTGGCTGTACCACCGCCGGATCAAACGCATGATCGAGCAGTTGCCGCAATTGCTCGACTACACCGTGCGCAGCCTCAAGTCCGGACGCACCCTGAGCGACGCGGTCATGGGCGGTATCGAGACAAGTGACGATCCACTGAAAAAAGCCATGGGCCGGGTACAGCGCAACGTGCAACTGGGGGTCAATCTGCCGGACGCGGTCAGCGACTTTGCCGAGCTTTATGAGCAGGATGAGTTGCGCATGTTCGCCCTCGGCCTGAAGGTCAACCATCGCTACGGCGGTAATGCCAGCGAGTTGCTGGAGAACCTGATCAAGCTGATCCGCGAGCGTGACCAGGGCGCCCGGCAACTGCGCGCGCTCACCGGCGAGACGCGCATGACCGCCTGGGTGCTGGGCTCGCTGCCGGTGATCCTGGTGAGCTATTTCATGCTGACCAACCCCGGCTACATGCTCGGCATGTGGCACGACTCCGGTGGGCAGACCATGTTGATCATCGCCGTGGTGTTGCAAGTCACCGGCTGCCTGGCGCTGTGGCGCATGTTGCGGAGTGTTTGACATGGTCTATCTCGCCGCCCTGATGCTGTTGCTCGGTGCCCTGTTGCTGGTGGTCAACCACCTGCTGACCGAGCGGCGCCGCGTGCGCCAGGTCAACCAACGGTTGCAGGGCCATCTGGTGCGCGAAAACCGTTTCGGCAACTGGCTGCGCGCGTTGGGCGGCAGCAAGTTCGGCCAGCGTTCGGTGAGCATCGACAGCGAAACCCAGACCTTGCTCAGCCGCCTCGGCTGGCGCCGCGCCAGTGAGCGCTCGCTGTTCGCTGCCTGCCAGATCGGCACGCCACTGCTGGCTTTGGGACTGGCAATCTTTCTGCAGGAAGTGTTTTTTCCGCACGCCGGCAACCGCTGGATCGTGCCGATGCTCGCCACCGGTGCCGGTTACCTGCTGCCCAAGCGGCTGCTGGCGTACGCAGCGGGGCGTCGGCAGAAAATCATCGCGGTGGAGATTTCCACGTTCATCCCGTTGCTGCGCATCCTCTTCGAGTCCGGCATGGCGGTCGAACAAGCGTTGCGCGTGCTCAGTACCGAAGGGCAAAAATTGCTGCCGGAACTGACCCGCGAACTGCGCCTGATTCTGGCCCGGGTCGACTCGGGACTTGAGCTGGGGCAGGAACTGAACAAGGCCTCGGTGATGCTCGCAGTCGATGAATTCACCGACACCTGCGTGATCCTGCAACAGCTGATTCAGCAGGGCGGCGGGGCGATGAAATCGTTGCTGGCACTCAAGCAGTTGCTCGATGACCGCCGCCTGACCCGGCTGCAGGAATACATTTCGAAGATGTCCGCGAAGATGTCGGTGGTGATGATGCTGTTTCTGTTTCCTGCCTTGCTGATCGTACTGGCCGGCCCGGGGTTCACGGCGATTACCCGGGCGTTTGCCAACTGACGTTGGCTCATGGAGAGCGTTTGATGAAAGCACTGATTGTCGTGGCAAGTCTGTTGATGCTCGGTGGTTGCGCCACCGACGGTCAGGCGCCGTGGTCGGCGATGCTGGCGCCGACCAGTTGCAGCAAGCTCGATTCCGAGCAGGAACTGGCCCTGAACCTGGCGGACGATCTGGCCAACGATGGCAAGCTGCACGCCAGTCTGGCCAACCTGCAAAGCCTGCCCGACAACCTGGCCGAAGTGCGTCTGCGCAAGGCCAAGGTTTATCGCTTGCTCGGGCGCAATGAGGCCGAGCCGCTGTATCGCGGGCTGCTCGGCACTTGCCTCACGGCCGACGCCGAACATGGCCTGGGTCAGCTCTACGCGGCCCGGGGCGACAACGGCCAGGCCCAGGCGCACTTGCAGCGGGCGGTGCGCCTGGCGCCGACCAACGACAAGATCCGCAACGACCTGGGCGTGGTTTACCTCAACCAGTTGCGCCTTGAAGACGCGCGCTTCGAATTCCTCACCGCCATCGAACTCAAGCAGAACGATCAACTGGCGCCGCTGAATCTGGTGACGTTGTTGCTGTACCAGAACAACTGGCAGCAAGCCGCCGAAATCGTCAGCCGCGCGCACCTGACGCCGGAGCAGTTCTCCGAAGCCCAGAGCCGCGCGGAAAAACTCAAGGCACCGGCCAAGGCTCCGGCAGCGGCCGGCAATCAGGTGGCGGTGGTGGCTGACCCACAACCGTCGACGATCAAGTGACACTCGGGGAGATCACCATGAACACTTTGCACCGTGTGTGCTGCCTGACCCTGCTCAGCCTGCCGCTCGCGGCCCAGGCGATCGACGCTGGCCCGGCCTCGGCGCAACAACAGGAAACCGAAGGCTGGCTGGTGCTGCAAAGCCGCAATAAGGCAGCTTCGCCAAACCCGCAAACCGCCACGGCGACAGAACGCGAACTGGCCATGCAGCGCTGGCTGAAGAAATACAAATACGAGATTCCGGATCTCTACGATCCGGATGCCGGTGGCAAGATCGAGACCAAAAATTAGGCCGATTGCCCACGCTTGATCGCTCGCGTCTGTTGGGGATGGTTGACTTTAAAATTGACGCCATCGCTTTGACTTTTTGATGGTATCAAAATGATGGCTCGTGTACATTCCCCGCGCCCAGACCAGACGATTCTGGCGGGACGGTAGGGATGCCAGCACCATGTCATTAACCCTGCTGAAACTGTTACTCATGTTTTGGAAGGGAATCTCGCGTGAATATCGTTTGCCTGCGTCGCTCTGTCCTGGCGCTCTCCATCGCCGCCGCAACTTTGCACACCGCCACTGCTGGCGCCGCCGGCGCGAACCTGAATCACGACCTGAGCGGTGGTCCGCTGACCAGTAATCTGCAGAACTGGGGGCTGATCACTCTGAGCGGTAACGGCAACATCGCTCCCGTCTCGCAGTTGAGCTCGACCTACGGCGCACAACTCGCCGGCGTGACGGCGGATCAGTTGCGCAACACCGGCGATATCCGGATTGACGGTGCAAAATTCGGCAACGGTATCAGTTTGGGAACAGCCGGTATGGTGTCGACCAAAATTGCCGGCGCGCTGATCAACGAAGGCGCTATTTCGGTTCACGGCCTGGCCGACGCCGGCACCTCCAGCGGTATTTCCGATCTCGGCAGCACCTTGGGCGGTTCGCTGGCCAACAGTGGCAGCATCGACGTCAGCGGCCAGAGCGCCAGCGGCCTGATGCTGGTGCATACCGGCATGACCGGACTGAGCAACCGGGGCACCATCACCGCCAGCGGTACCGATGCGCTGGGCGTGTTGCTCGATGGCACCACGATGAGCCTGTCGGTCAGCAACATGGGAACGATTCGTGCGACCGGTGCCAACGCCGAAGCGCTGGTGTTCGAGGGCGCCAAATTCACCCGGCCGGTGGGCTCCAATGGCATTGCCCTGTTCAACAACGGCACCATCTCCGGCGAAGACATTGGCGTTCACGTCAGCGGCCAGGCCAGTAACGCACTACCCTTTGGAATCTATCAGCAGTTCGGTCTGATCGAGGGCGGCAAGGCGGCGATCCAGGTCGATGACGGCGTGAGTTACTTCAGCTTCTACGGCGGCACCGTCCGGGGTGACCTGCTGGGCCTGTCCGGGGTGAAGGTCGACGGTGATGCGATCTTTGACGGTTCGACCATCCGTTCCGGTTACGTCACCATCGAAGAGGGCACGCTGACCCTGATGAAGCCACACACCACATTCATCGGCGACTTCGACATGGAGGAGTCGAACTCGGTGCTGGAGATGTACCTGGGCAACGACACCAACCCAGCGCTGCCCGTGTTGAAAGTCACCGGCACCACCGATATTGCCCCGGGCGCGCAGCTGCATCTGCTGGCACGTTCCAGTGATTTTCGCGTGAGCCCCGGCGGTACGCGTTACACCCTGATCAGCTCAGGCAATCTGATTGGCGGCAACAACCTGACGGTGACCTCGTCCTCGGCGTTGCTGGATGTGAAGAGCTTCGGCGTTGACGGCAACGACATCACCAGCGTGGTGACAACCAAGTCGAGCGAGGTGTTGGCCGAAAACACCCTGGCCGTCGGCGGCAGCACCAACGCGGCGGTGGCGGTGGGTCGCGTGTCGGGCCTGATGTCGCAGCTGGATGAGCAGGATCCGGTGTATCAGGCATTCGCCAACGCCAGCACCGATGCGCAACTCGCGCGCTTGTCCGAGTCCCTCAGCCCGGATGTCAGCCGCGGCGTATTGCATGCCACGACCAACAGCCAGACGCTGGTGTCGGGGGTGATCAACGAGCGCTCCAGCCGCGCGCGCAACGGCGATTCGGCGACTGACAAGGGTGTCTGGCTGCAGTCCCTGAGCAGCGATGCCAACCAGGACGAGCGCCGCGGCGTTGCCGGTTATGACGCCGACAGCCACGGGGTCGCGGTCGGTGCCGATGGTCAGTTGAACGCTGATACGACCCTGGGTCTGGCCTACAGCTACCTCGACAGCGACGTGAAGTCCGATCTGGGCAACAAGACCAAAGTCACCGGGCATGCGCTGACGCTGTACAGCAACTGGGTGCATGACAACTGGTTCGTTGACGCTTCGCTGATGTACGGCTGGAACGACAACGCGTCCAAACGCTACATCGCCGGCACCCAGGCCAAGGCTGACTACGACAGCGATGTGTTCGGGGTCAGCGCACTGGCCGGTTACAGTCTGCGCCTGATGCCTGACGTGGTGCTCGAGCCACAAGTCGGCGCGCGTTACGCCAATGTGGGGATGGATGCCTATCGCGAAAAAGGCAGTTCGGCGTCATTGACCGTCGGCAGTCAGCGCTATGAGGTTGGCGAGATGGGCGTCGGTGCACGTCTGGCAGCGGCGTTCGCGGTCGGCACTGGCAGCCTGGAACCTGAAGCAAAAGTCATGGCCTGGCACGACTTCGTTGGCGACAAGGTCGCTACCCAATCGTCGTTTGTGCTGGGCGGCGATTCATTCACCAGCCGTGGTACGACGCCGGTGCGTGACAGCTATGAGCTGGGGCTGGGCGCCAACTATCGCATGGGCGCGTGGAGCGTCGGTGGCTCCTACAACTACGTGACGGCCAGCGGTTTTGATTCCGACGGTTTCACCGCGAAGGTGCGTTACGCGTTCTGATACACGCCACGTAAAACCTGTGGGAGCGAGCCTGCTCGCGAAGAGGGCGTGTCAGTCGACCAAACGGTTGGCTGATCCACGACTTTCGCGAGCAGGCTCGCTCCTACACTGTTTTGCCTCAGGCTGAAAATGTGATTCCGGCCCTTAAAGCTGATAGCTGAAGCTGATGCTGTAGCGTGCCCGTCGATTGAGCGTATCCAGTGCTTCATCCGACATCGGCTTGGCGGCCTCCAACGCAATGTTGTAGTACTTGGCATCGCCAAAACGCAGCCCCACCGCCGCCGACGACAGGTCGTTGCTCTGCACCTGCAGTTTGTTGAACCAGGTTTTCGAACGGTCCAGCACCACGTACGGCTGCAGGATGCGCACCCAGTTGCCGTCGCGGTTGAAGCTGTAGTTGACCTCGTAAGCCGCGCCCCAGCCTTTGTCGCCCGACGCTTGATCGTCCGGATAGCCACGGCCGAAATTCTGCCCGCCGAACACCGCGCGCTCGCTGTCAGGCAGGGTGTCATCACTCCAGTACAGCGCTGCCGAGAGCACGCCTTGCCAGTTGTCGAAGAACTTGTCGCTCTGCACCCCGGAGAGGCGCAGGCGCAGGAAGTTCAGGTCCAGGGCCGGGTTGTTGGAGTGCGCGCCCATGCTGTCCAGACCCTGATACAGGCCACCGCTGAGAATCCGCAATTGCCGGGCATCGGCCTTGCGCCAGTCGCCTTCGAACGCGAGGGCGCGTACGTCAGTCCGTTCCTCGATGCTGATCGGGTAGCCGACCACGTTGTAACGGGTGGTGCTATCGACCGCATACAGCCGCGCACCGGCATTCAGTAGCTCGTTGGACGCCGCAATGAACGGGTGGCTGACGCCGATGGAGTAACGGTCGTCTTCCTTGTGCGGCTTGAGTTCGAAGCCATCGCTGGTGAACAGGCTGGTGCCTGGGTCGGCACGGTAGCGTGAGGCAAACAGACTCAATTGGGTGCCTTCGCTGTTGAGGAACTGGTTGTAGTCCAGCCGGTAGTAATGCTCATGATCGTCCCCTGGCGGAAACAGACCGCTGAGGGTCAATTGCTCGCCCATGGATGTCTGGGAGTTGCTGCTGACACCCAGCAGTGCCTGGGTGCCATTGCGATTGTCTTCTGTGGTGCTCAGGGTGCTGGTGAACGGTTTACGACTGGCTTGGGCGACCAGTGTCGTGGCACCGTCGGTGGTGCCGGGCGGAGGCACTTGGGCTTGCACCGTCACTCCGGGAATGCGGGTCATCAGCGTGGTATAGCGCTCGAAGGTCTTGCGGGTCAGCGGCCGTTCAGCCTGGATTTTCGCTGCCAGCTTGTCGAGCAGGCCTTTGACCCGGCCAACGTCGCCCTGCATCTGGATATCCCTGACGTAGCCTTCCACCAACACCACCCGGGCTACCCCGTCGTCGAACTTTTGTTGAGGCAAGAACGCGTAGGACAGCAGATAACCGTCCTGTTGGTAGCGGCGGGTGATGTTGCGGGTGGCTTCTATCAGGTCGGCGAGGCTGGTCTGGTGACCGATCAGGGGTTTGTAGTTCTCGGCCAGTTCGCTGAGTGGATAGATCGTCCCGCCTTCAATCTGCACCGTCTTCAGGGTGATTCTGGTTTCCATCATCAGCGGCTGGGCATTGGCCGCGCCGGGTTCTGGCACTTGCACCGGGGTGGTGGCCGGGCGGTAGGCATCGGCCGGCAGGTTCGGCACGGGCAGGTTGCGGATGGTTTCGTTGCTGTTGAGAAAGCTGGGAAGGGTGTCGGCGAGGGCGGCGGAACTGATACTGAGGAACAGCAGGGATGCCATTACGCGCATAGGACACTCCATGGTCAGATCACAGCGCTGGATATAATTTTTTCCTAAGAAAAAAGCGGAAGACTCGTGGGAATCTTCCGCCCTCAACCAAGCGTAGGCGCTGTAGGTGAGGCCGTCGAATCGGCCAGGTGCAATTTAGCGTTTGTTACCTCCAAGAGCGCCGGTCAGGCCACCGAGTACACCGCCCAGGCCACCGGTTGCGGTGCCTCCGGTGGCGGTGCCGCCGTTGACCAAGCCACCGACTGCGCTGACTGTGGAACCGACGTTGGTGACCAGTCCACCGACCGCCGTAGTGACCGGGTTGTTAGCGGCGGCGATGGTTGCGCCCACATTGCTTACCGCTCCGCCGACCTGGCCGGTGAGACCGGCGACCGGTGCGGCCAGGCCTGTCGCGGCGCCGACTTGTTGGGTCACACTGGTGGCTGCACTGGTGACTGGATTAAGCGCTGCGCCCACCGTGGCGCCCACGGTCGCCAGCGGCGAAGTGGTGGCCGTGATCGGTGTGCCCGAACCGCCGAGTACGGTGTTGAGCGAGGCAATGGTATTGCCCACTCCGCCGGCCGTGACGCCACCGGCACTGACCACGCCGTTGGTGTTGCCGGCGTTCAGACCGGCACCGACGTTGACCACGGCGCCGCCGACGGTTTGCAGCAAGCCAGTACCGCCCAGACCGCCACCGAGACCGCCGCCCAAGCCTCCACCGGAGGTGGTGCCGTTGTCGACCAGCCCGCCGGCTTTGCCAACGGTGGTGCCGACGTTGGTCAGCGCGCCGCCAACGGTGTTGGTCAAGGCGTTGCCGCCGCCAGCACCGGTTACTTGACCGCCCACGCCTTTGACGGCGCTACCGACCTGGCCGAGTACGCCATTGAGCGGAGCGCCAAGTCCGGTCGCATCGCCGACTTTGCCAGTAGTGCTCTCAACCATTGCAATCACGGGGACCAGGCCGTTGCCGACAGTTTTGGTCACCTGACCGAGTGGACCGGTCGTAGTGGCCACGCTCAGGGTATCGCCAAGCATGGTGACTTTTTCGCCGACGCCATCAAGCACCGGTGCAACTTTGGTGACTACGCCGCCGACTACCGGAATGCTACCGGTGGCGGTCGCCAGTTTGCTGCTCAGGTCGGAGACGCCGGTGCCCACATCCGACACCACGCCACCCGCTGCTGACGCAGTGACGCCCAGGCCGTTGTCAACGGTGCCCAGTTTGCCGATGCCGTTGGCCACGCCGTCACCCAATGTGGTGACCACATTGCCGGCAGTGTTGGCCGCGCTTTGCACGACGCCACCGACCACCGGAACGGTGCTCAGCGAATCGCCGATCTGGCCGACACCATCGCCAACCCCAGCGACGGTTTTGCCGACATCCTGTACCAGGGTCGTGGTCACCAGCGGTGTGGTGGTCGGGTTGGTCGGATTGGTTGGATCCGTAGGGTTGGTCGGGTTCGTCGGATTAGTTGGGTTGGTTGGATTGGTCGTGCCGGTACCGCCAGTACCACCCGTGCCACCGGTACCCCCTGTGCCACCGGTACCCCCTGTGCCAGCGGTATCGGTGCCGCCAGTGCCGCCAGTGCCGCCAGTGCCACTAGTACCGCCTGTACCACTAGTGCCGCCAGTGCCCGACGTCGCGCTGTCTGGCGAAGAGCTGCCGGAGCTGCTGTGATGGCCGCCACCGCCGCTGCTGCAGCCAGCGAGGCCAAGGGAGAGGATCAATGCCAGAGCTGTTGCCGATTTGCACCACACTTGAGTTTTCATGATTGAGATTCCTTGCACCTGTAACAACATTCGTCGTTTTCGATGGCTCACCGATCTGTCGCCGGGGATGCCTCGTCCGTGGTGTCAATCTCAATCGCGCCGCAGGTTTCGACCATTCTCAAGTTGGTATTAACGCCTTTATATATAGGGCGCAGCGCAGTGCCTAAGCACTAATACCCAGGATATAGAGGCGCAAAAAAAGGCCTTGAAAATCAAGGCCTGGAATTTTTCAGCGTGCGGTGGCGGGTGCAGGAAAACTTAAGTGATATATACACAATTTACAGGCTTGCCCCAGGGGTTGCGTCAGGCAACCGGTTGCCATTGCCCGACCATGTGTTCGAGGTCACCGGCACCGATCAGGCGCAATTCGCCGCTCGACCCCGCCGCACTCGCCAGCAACGAAACCTCACTGGGCAAGCGCACCGGTTTGCGAAAGTGCACGGCAATTTCAAGGTTGGCCTTGGGTAAATGATCGGCCAGTGCGGCGAGGGTTCGCGCCTTGTTCCACAAGCCGTGAGCAATGGCCGTGGGAAAACCGAACAGCTTGGCGCTGGCAGCGCTCAGGTGAATCGGGTTGTAGTCGCCCGACACCTTGGCGTATTGCCGTCCGATGTCGACCGGCGCCTTCCACTGCGCCACCTGGGTCAAGACCTGCGAAGGTTCCCAATGTTGTTCAGCCGGCTCGCCATCGAGTTTCACGCCGCGACAGAGCATCTGGCTTTCGGCTTCCCACAGCGGCCCGAGTTGATCATCGAGGGTGGTCAACACCTCGAAGGTCGCGCCTTTGGGATGCGGCTGCAGGTTGTGCACACGGACACTGACTTGCGCGCGACTGATCCCGCCCATCGGGCGCAATACGCGGATGCGGTTGCTCAGGTGAATCAGCCCCAGCAGCGGGAACGGAAACTCTTTCGCCGTGAGCAATTGCATCTGCAGGGCAAACGCGAGGATGTGTGGATAAGTCGGCGGCAACAGGCCGTCATCGGCAAAGCCGCAAACCTTGCGATAGGCCGCCAGTTTCTGCCCGTCGACATCGACCCAGCAGCGCAAACCGCTGTCGGGCAGACGCGTGCCGGTGATCTTGCGCCGGGTCGCGGCCCGCGCATACAGGCCGGGCAGGCTCGGTTCGCGGTCGAGGGTGTGCCATTCAATGCTCATGTCTACGCCCCCAGCACACTTTGTCCACAGACTCGCAGCGCCTGGCCGGTGAACGCGCCCGTGCCCGGTTGCGCCAGCCACGCGACGGCTTCGGCGACGTCTTGCGGCAAGCCGCCCTGGCCCAGCGAACTCATGCGCCGCCCGGCCTCACGCAGGCCGAACGGAATGTGCGCAGTCATCTGGGTTTCGATGAAGCCCGGCGCCACGGCGTTGATGCTGATGCCGCGTTCGAGCAGCGTCGGCGCCCACGCCTGAGCGAGGCCAATCAAACCGGCCTTGCTCGCCGCGTAATTGGTCTGCCCGCGGTTGCCGGCGATGCCGCTGATCGACGCCAGCAGAATCACCCGCGCGTTGTCGTGCAGGGTGCCGTTGTCGAGCAGGGCCTTGGTCAGCACTTGCGGGGCATTGAGGTTGACCGCCAGCACCGCATCCCAGAATTCCGGGGTCATGTTGGCCAGGGTCTTGTCACGGGTGATCCCGGCGTTGTGCACCAGAATGTCGAGGCCGTCGGGCAGGTGTTCGATCAGTTGTGCGGCGGCGTCTTCGGCGCAGATGTCCAGGGTGATCGCGCGGCCACCGAGGCGAGCGGCGAGGGCTTCCAGATCGGTCTTGGCCGGCGGCACGTCGAGCAGAATCACTTCGGCGCCATCGCGGGCCAGGGTTTCGGCAATCGACGCGCCGATCCCGCGTGCCGCGCCGGTGACCAGCGCCTTGCGTCCGGCCAGTGGGCGAGTCCAGTCGCTGACCTGGGTGGCGCACGCGGTCAGGCGAATCACCTGCCCGGAAACGAACGCACTTTTCGGCGAGAGGAAAAACCGCAGCGGGCCTTCCAGTTGTTCTTCGGCGCCGTCACCGACATAGATCAGTTGCAGCGTGCCGCCACTGCGCAGCTCCTTGGCCAGCGAACGCGAAAAACCTTCCAGCGCCCGTTGCGCGCTGGAGGCAAAGGGCTCGCGCAGGGTTTCCGGGGCGCGGCCGAGAATCACCAGATGCGCGCTGTGGTCGAGATTTTTCATCAGCGGCTGGAAGAATTCGCGCAGCTGTTTGAGCTGGTCGGTGTGCTGCAGGTCGCTGGCGTCGAACACCACGGCCTTGAGTTTCGGGCCGTGGCCGGGGATCCACGCAGTGGCCAGCGAAGGCTCGGTGCCGTAGCTGTAGATCGCATCGGTCAGGCGGTTGGCGAACGCATTGACCCGTTCGGCCAGCGGCCCGCCGCCGATCAGCAGCGCACCGTCCACCGGGCGCAGGCGTCCAGCCTGCCAGCGTTCCAGCCGCACCGGCGACGGCAGGCCCAAAGCCCCGACCAAACGGTGGCCGATGGACGAGTTGGCGAAGTCGATATAGCGGTCAGACATGGAACGCTCTCCAAAAGTTGGGGTTCAAAGTGTGGACTACCAACGGCAATCAATCGTTCGATCCACGCAATAAGGCCTACGCTAGAACAGCAGAGTAGTTGGCCACCGCGGGTTTTGTGGCCGAACACAAATTCAGTAACAACGCTGAACCCTGTAGGGATGACCTGTGGCGAGGGGATTTATCCCCGAACGGCTGCGAAGCAGTCGCAGAGGTGCTGCACGCGATATACCTGATGTATCGCGATTGCAATGTGTGGGGCCGCTGCGCGACCCATCGGGGATAAATCCCCTCACCACAAGGCTCACTCCTGCAAGGGATTCAGGTGAATTCGACCATTTGGAAAAGGAGCATTTCATGAGTCAGCTGCGCCGCGTCGCCATCATCGGTGGTAACCGTATCCCTTTCGCACGCTCCAACGGGCCGTACGCCACTGCCAGCAATCAGGTGATGCTTACCGCTGCCCTTGAAGGCCTGATCGAACGCTACAACCTGCACGGCCTGCGCATCGGTGAAGTGGTGGCGGGTGCGGTGCTTAAATTGTCACGGGATATGAACCTGACCCGCGAGTGCGTGCTCGGCTCACGGCTGTCACCGGCGACCCCGGCTTACGACATCCAGCAAGCCTGCGGCACCGGCCTGGAAGCGGCGCTGCTGGTGGCGAACAAGATCGCCCTCGGCCAGATCGATTGCGGCATCGCCGGCGGCGTTGATACCACTTCGGATGCGCCGATCAGCGTCAGCGAAGGCCTGCGCAAAATCCTCCTGCAGGCCAACCGCGCCAAGACCACCGGCGACAAGCTGAAAACCTTTCTGCAATTGCGCCCCCAACACCTGATCCCGGAATTCCCGCGTAACGGCGAGCCACGTACCGGCCTGTCGATGGGCCAGCACTGCGAACTGATGGCGCAAACCTGGAATATTCCTCGTGAAGAGCAGGATCAACTGGCCCTCGAAAGCCATCACAAACTCGCCGCGTCCTACAGTGAAGGCTGGCACAACGATCTGATGACGCCGTTCCTCGGCCTGACCCGCGACAACAACCTGCGCCCGGACCTGACCCTGGAAAAACTCGCCGCGCTCAAACCGGCCTTTGAAAAAAGCGCGAAGGGCACGTTGACGGCGGGCAACTCCACGCCGCTCACCGACGGTGCGTCGGTGGTCCTGCTGGCGAGCGAGGAATGGGCCAGGGAACGTGGCTTGCCGATCCTCGCCTACCTGCGCGATGGCGAAGCGGCGGCGGTGGACTTCGTCAACGGCGCCGAAGGGCTGTTGATGGCGCCGGTGTATGCGGTGCCGCGTCTGCTGGCGCGCAACGGGCTGACCTTGCAGGACTTCGACTACTACGAAATTCACGAAGCGTTCGCCGCGCAGGTGCTGTGCACGCTCAAGGCCTGGGAAGACCCGGAATACTGCAAGACTCGCCTTGGCCTGGAAGCGCCCTTGGGCTCGATCGACCGCAGTCGGCTGAACGTGAAAGGCAGTTCGCTGGCGGCGGGGCATCCGTTTGCCGCGACCGGCGGGCGGATCGTCGCCAACCTGGCTAAATTGCTGGATGCGGCGGGCAAGGGCAGGGGGCTGATCTCGATCTGCGCGGCTGGCGGCCAGGGTGTCACCGCAATCATCGAACGCTAAACGATCGCAGCCTTCGGCCGCTCCTGCAGGGGCTCGCCAATCTCATGCAGGCGCTGCCGCAGGCTGCGATCTTTTGATCTTGAATCTGTTCATCACCGCCGCATGTCAGATTCTGTCGCAAATGCCCTCGACGGCCGATAACTACAAGCAAGGTGGGCTCGGCTATGATCGGCAACGGTCGATTATTTCGGCACAGTGTGTGCATCCACAGGGTTCACAGGTCGGCAACCCCTCCCCGTAGCGCGAGGATTGCCGTATAACGAGTGACATTCGCGTGTTTGGTAATAAAGGACCCACAATAAAAGCTGATGAAGACTCCAAAACGCATTGAACCCCTGATCGAAGACGGTCTGGTCGACGAAGTGCTGCGCCCACTCATGAGTGGTAAAGAAGCAGCTGTTTATGTGGTGCGCTGCGGTAACCAGTTACGTTGCGCGAAGGTCTACAAGGAGGCGAACAAACGCAGTTTCCGCCAGGCAGCCGAGTATCAGGAAGGCCGCAAGGTGCGTAACAGCCGGCAAGCGCGGGCGATGGCCAAGGGCTCGAAATTCGGTCGCAAAGAGACCGAAGACGCCTGGCAGAACGCCGAAGTCGCGGCGCTGTTCCGTCTGGCCGGTGCCGGTGTGCGAGTGCCCAAGCCGTACGATTTTCTCGATGGCGTGCTGCTGATGGAACTGGTGGCCGACGAGTACGGCGATGCCGCCCCGCGTCTGAACGACGTGGTGCTGGAACCGGATCAGGCCCGCGAATATCACGCGTTCCTGATTTCGCAGATCGTGCTGATGTTGTGTACCGGTCTGGTGCACGGTGACCTCTCGGAGTTCAACGTGCTGCTGACACCGACCGGTCCGGTGATCATCGACCTGCCGCAGGCAGTGGATGCGGCGGGCAACAACCACGCGTTCAGCATGCTGGAGCGGGATGTGGGCAACATGGCTTCGTACTTCGGGCGCTTTGCTCCGGAGCTGAAGAAAACCAAGTACGCCAAGGAAATGTGGGCGCTGTACGAAGCCGGCACCTTGCACCCGAACAGTGTGCTGACCGGTGAGTTCGACGATCCGGAAGACCTGGCCGACGTTGGCGGAGTGTTGCGCGAGATCGAAGCGGCGCGCCTCGACGAAGAGCGCAAGCAGGCGATCCGTGCGGCGGATGATGAGCCGAAAGGCAAGTCTGACGAACCACCGCCGCCACCGTGGATGCAGTAAGCGCTTGAACAGAAACCCGGCTTCGGCCGGGTTTTTTGTGCCTGTTACGCATGGACACCTTGTAGGAGCTGCCGAAGGCTGCGATCTTTTGCCCTGGATTTTAAAAGGCCAGATCAACAGATCGCAGCCTTAGGCAGCTCCTACAAGGAATGTATGTGAACGCCTCGCACAACGCCCGCCTGATCATCACCGCCCGGCTGATCTCCGACTTCGGCGCCTTTCTCAACATGGTCGCGCTGGCGACTTACGTCTACCTGCTGAGCAACAGCGCCATGAGCGTCGGGATCTTTCTCGCCAGCCGTGTGGGCGGGGGGATTTTTGCCAGTCTGATCGGCACGCGTTTCTATCGGCGCTGGCATGGTCGGGGGCCGTTGATTGCCTTCGATCTGTTGCGTGCGACGCTGCTCGGCGGGCTGTTGATTCTGCCGGTCAGCCAGCAGGCGTTACTGTTGCCAGTGATCGCCTTCGGCCTCGGCTTTGGCAACTCGATGTTCGCCATCGGCCTCAACAGCCAGTTGCCGCGATTGATCGAACCGGCGCAGTTATTGAAAACCAATGCCTGGATCACCTCGGCGTCCTCGGCGGCGATGGTTGGCGGCAGCCTGGTCTCCGGTTTGCTGGTGGCGACATTCGGCTTCGAGACGGTGTTCGCGCTCAATGCCGTGACCTACTTGTTGGCAGCGCTGTTGATTGCGCCGTTGCGTTTCGCTGCGCCGGCGGTCAGTGAGCAATCGGCCAGCGAAGCCGGCGAATGGTCAGCCCTCAAGCAAGGCCTGCGCAGTGCCCCGGTGATCGCCGCGATGCTTGCCGTGACCATGGCCGACACCTTGGGCAGCGCTGCGCACAACGTCGGCTTCCCGATCATTTCGAAACTGCTGACACCGGATTCGGCCAGCACCACGCTGGGCCTGATGCTGGCGGTGTGGGCCAGCGGCAAACTGCTCGGCGCGCGCATTGCCAGCCGTCTCAAGGGCTCGGACAACGTCCACCTCGAGCGACGATTTTTCTTCGGCGTGGCGCTGATGTCTTGCGGCTTTATCCTGATGTTCCAGCAACACAGCCTCTTGGGACTTTTGCTGTTTTCATTGCCCGCGGGGTTGGGCGACGGTTTTTCCGAGGTCGGCCTGATGTCGCGCCTGCAACGCGAACCGGAGCGGCTGCGCCTGCCGATCTTCAGTTTTCTGACCTTGCTGCAAATGACCGGGTTCGGCGTCGGCATGCTGATTGCCGCGCCGTTTTATGGCTGGTGGACGCCGGGTGCCGTGGTGCTGCTGTTCCACGGCATTCCGCTCGGCACGTTGTTGACCGTGAAAGGCTTGGCGCTCAGACGCGAGCGGGTTGCGCGCAGCAGCCCGACGCCAGCTCCTTGAGAATCGGGCAATCGGGGCGGTGGTCGCCATTGCAGTGTTCGACCAGGTCCTGCAGGGTGTCGCGCAGCTCGCCGAGTTCGCGGATCTTCTGATTCAACTCGTCGATGTGCTGACGGGCCAGGGCCTTCACATCGGCGCTGGCGCGTTGACGATCCTGCCAGAGGGTCAGCAGCTTGCCGACTTCTTCCAGAGAAAAACCCAGGTCCCGCGAGCGCTTGATGAACGCCAGTGTGTGCAGGTCGTCGTCGCTGTAGATCCGATAACCGCTGTCGGTGCGATGGGCAGCCTTGAGCAGGCCGATCGACTCGTAATAGCGGATCATCTTTGCGCTCAGGCCACTGTGCCGGGCCGCTTGGCCGATGTTCATCGGTGCTCCTCCAGATCCTTCGGTTTCCAGGTTTTCAACAGTAGCGCATTGCTCACCACACTGACGCTCGACAGCGCCATCGCCGCGCCGGCCAGCACCGGGTTAAGAAAGCCGAACGCCGCCAGCGGAATGCCGATCAAGTTGTAGACGAAGGCCCAGAACAGGTTCTGACGGATCTTCGCGTAGGTCTTGCGGCTGATCTCCAGCGCCGCCGGCACCAGCCGTGGATCGCCGCGCATCAGGGTGATGCCGGCGGCATGCATCGCCACGTCGGTGCCGCCGCCCATGGCGATGCCAATGTCGGCGGCCGCCAGTGCCGGGGCGTCATTGATGCCATCGCCGACCATCGCCACCACCCCGGTTTTCTTCAGTTCGGCGACGGTGGCGGCTTTGTCGGCGGGCAGCACTTCGGCGTGCACGCTCTCGATGTCCAAAGCCTCGGCGACCACTTTCGCGCTGCCACGGTTGTCGCCGGTCAGCAGGTGGCTGTGGATACCTCGGGCGGCCAGTTGCTGCAACGCTTGCAGTGCGCCGGGCTTGAGCGTGTCACCGAAGGCGAACAGTCCGAGCACGCGCGGTTCAGGGCTTTGTTCGATCAGCCAGGACAAGGTCCGGCCTTCGCTTTCCCAGGCCAGCGCGGACTCTACGAGGTTGCCGGCGCTGAGGCCGCTTTCTTCAAGCAAGCGCCGATTGCCCAGCGCCAGGCGCCGCCCCTCAAGATTGCCGGCGATGCCACGGCCGGTCAGGGATTGGCTGTCGCTGACATCCGGCACGCGCAGGTCGCGCTCGGCGGCTGCGTCCAGCACGGCTTTGGCCAGTGGATGCTCGCTGCCGCGTTGCAGGGCACCGGCCAGGGTCAGCAGGGTATTTTCATCGCCATCCACGGCGCTGAAATGGGCGATGCGCGGGGTGCCGGATGTCAGCGTGCCGGTCTTGTCGAAGACCACGTTGTCGACTTCATGGGCACGTTCCAGCGCTTCGGCGTCCTTGATCAGGATGCCGTGACGCGCAGCCACACCCGTGCCGGCCATGATCGCCGTCGGGGTGGCGAGCCCCAGGGCGCACGGGCAGGCGATCACCAGCACGGCGACGGCGTTGATCAATGCGGTTTCCATCGGCGCGCCGTACAGCCACCAGCCGATCAGGGTGGCGAGGGCAAGCAGCAACACGGTGGGAACGAACACCTGGCTGACTTTATCCACCAGTTTCTGGATCGGCGCTTTCGCCGCCTGGGCGTCTTCCACCAGCCGGATGATCCGCGCCAGCACGCTTTCCGCGCCGAGGGCGGTGGTGCGCACCAGCAGGCGACCTTCACCGTTGATCGCACCGCCGGTGACCTTGTCGCCGGGCTGTTTCGGCACCGGCAGGCTTTCGCCGCTGATCAAGGCTTCGTCTGCGTGGCTCTGGCCTTCGAGCACTTCGCCGTCCACCGGGAAACGTTCGCCGGGTTTGACCAGCACGCGGTCATCGAGACGCAGGGCGCTGATCGCCACGTCCTGCTCGCGGCCGTCGATCACTTGAATCGCCCGTTCCGGGCGCAAGGCTTCGAGGGCGCGGATGGCGCTGGCGGTCTGGCGCTTGGCGCGGCTTTCGAGGTATTTGCCGAGCAGCACCAGGGCGATCACCACCGCGGACGCTTCGAAATACAGATGCGGCATGCGTCCGGCGGCGGTGGCCCATTCGTACAGGCTCAGGCCATAACCGGCGCTGGTGCCGAGGGCCACCAGCAAGTCCATGTTGCCGGCACCGGCGCGCACGGCTTTCCACGCGGCGACATAGAAGCGCGCACCGAAAATGAATTGCACCGGCGTGGCGAGGGCGAATTGCGCCCAGGCCGGGAGCATCCAGTGAATGCCGAACGGTTGCAGCAACATCGGCAACACCAGCGGCAACGCCAGGGCGACCGCGCAAATCAGCGCCCAGCGCTCATGTTGCAGGCGCCGTTGCGGGTTATCGGTTGTGGGGTGTTCGCTTTGCCAGACGCTGGCCGAGTAGCCGGCCTTGCTCACGGCGTCGAGCAGCGACTGCGGATCGACCTGACCGAGCAGTTCGAGGTGAGCGCGTTCGTTGGCGAGGTTGACGCTGACGCGTTTGACCCCGGGGACTTTATTCAGCGCACGCTCGACGCGGCCAACGCACGAGGCGCAGGTCATGCCTTCAATGTTCAGTTCGAGCGTTTGCTGCGGGACGCTGTAACCGGCGCGTTCAACTGCTTCCATCAATGCCGGCAAGCTGTCGCCGGGGGCCTGGACGCGGGCCTGTTCGGTGGCGAGATTGACGCTGACGGCACTGGCGCCACTGACTTTGCTCAAGGCTCGCTCGACACGCCCGGCGCAACTGGCGCAGGTCATGCCGGCAATCGGCAGATCGAAAGTGATGGAATCGGACATCGGTCGTACTCCCTGTAGTAGATGCCTACAAGGATCAACCTTGCCATGCGGGCAAGGTCAAGCGCCAATCTGCACAGCAAAAGATCGGATGATCTTTTATGGGCGACTCAATACTCGAGGGCGGCAGGTCGCAGGTACAAGCCCTTGGCATTTGCCGCGATCCGGTATTTCACCACGTCTCCGGCCTTGAGCGAGATGTCCTGCGCGGGCGGTGCCAGCATGCCTGGTTGGCAACCTGGCACCTGGCCCGGCAACTGTTTCAGACGAATGGAAATCGTGCCGTGGGGCAGATTGAATGAGGTGGTCTGTTCCTGCAGCAGGCGCCCGGCGAGTTGATCATTGACGAACACGCCAATCTCGCAGGACGTCGGTACTTCCAGGCGCTCGCGCGAGATGATCAGAACCGCGTAGTCCTCGCCGGTCGCGTTGGCCTGGGGCAGGGCGGCAAAAAGGCTGAGCAAGCCAAACAGGCTGAAAGCTGACCAGCGCATGGCTGAATCTCCTGAGTTTGAGTCATTGATGCACGCAGCTTGGCTGAGCGCGACGCCGAATGCCAGCCCGGCAGTTTTTCGCAGAACTTGACCTTGCCACGGTGGCAAGCTCGAGACTGGCGGCAACCTCACTCAAAGGAGTCAATCCATGCAAGTGTTCAGCGTTCAAGGCATGTCCTGCGGTCACTGTGTCAAAGCCATCACCCACGCGGTGCAGGCCAAGGATCCGGCGGCAAATGTGCGGGTCGATCTGGCGGCCAAGGAGGTCGGCGTCGAGAGTTCGCTCAGCCCAGAGCAGGTGATCGAGGTGATCAGCGAAGAGGGCTACCCGGTAAAACTGGCCGAGTGATCAATAGCAAAAAGATGGCAGCCTGCGGCAGCTCCGACAAGGCACTGTTGTGGCTCCTGTAGGAGCTGCCGAAGGCTGCGATCTATTGATCTTTGCAGGCAAGCTCCACAGTGCAGTTCGTCTGACTTTTTAATAGTTAGCGAGCTATCGGAATGTTCAAGGCGTCCATGCGCGGCTAGACTGTCGGGCTGCCGACTTCAATCCCACCTGGATGCCTGATGAACTTCCGTACCATTCTGATTCTCGGTGCCCTGAGCGCCTTCGGTCCGCTGGCGATCGACTTCTATTTGCCGGCGTTTCCGTCGATGGCGCTGGCCTTCGGTACTGATGAGAAACACGTTCAGCTGACTTTGGCGGCGTACTTTGCCGGCCTGTCGATCGGGCAATTGCTCTATGGCCCGGTGGCCGACCGTTTTGGGCGGCGTTTGCCGCTGCTGGTCGGCGTTGGCTTGTTTACGCTGGCCTCACTGGCCTGCGCCTACGCACCGAATCTGGAGTGGCTGATCGGCGCACGCTTCGTCCAGGCTCTGGGCGGTTGCGCGGGGATGGTGATCTCCCGCGCGGTGGTCAGTGACAAGTGCGATGCCGTCGGTTCGGCGAAAGTCTTCTCGCAATTGATGCTGGTGATGGGCCTGGCGCCGATCCTCGCACCGCTGCTCGGCGGTTTGCTGGTCAACACCACGGGCTGGCAGTCGATCTTTCTCACACTCACCGGTTTCAGTGCCCTGGCCGGGCTCGCGGTGGCGCTGGGCCTGCCGGAAAGTCTGCCGGACTACGTGCCGCGCCAGCCGTTGTCCGGGGCGCTGCGCCAATACGGCCGCTTGTTCGGTGACCGGGTGTTCCTCGGCCATGCCCTGACCGGCGGCATCGCGGTCGCCGGGATGTTTTCTTACATCGCCGGCTCACCCTTCGTTTTCATCAAGCTCTACGGCGTGCCGGCCGAGCATTTCGGCTGGTTGTTCGGCACGAATGCGGCGGGTTTCATTCTTGTCGCTCAGGTCAATGCGCGGCTGCTGGCCAAGCGTGGCCCGGCGTTTCTGCTGGCGCGCGCGGTGTGGGTGTATCTGTTGGCGGGGGTGACGCTGCTGGCCGTCAGTGCGATGCACACCGAGGCGTTGTGGCCGTTGTTGATTCCCTTGTTCGTGTGCATCGCCAGCCTCGGTTGCATCCTGCCCAACGCCTCGGCCTGTGCGATGAACGGCCAGGGTGCGCGCGCCGGCAGTGCCTCGGCGCTGATGGGCTGCCTGCAGTTCAGCGTGGCATCCGGCGCGGCTTCGCTGGTCGGGATTCTGCACGACGGCAGCGCCATGCCGATGGCCATGGTCATCAGCCTGTGCGGATTACTGGTAGTGAGCGTCGCCATGTACACCCGGCATTTGCAGAATGCCCGGGCGCTGGCGCAAGCACAGGCCGAAGCCTGAAATCTCAGCCGACGGCGCGTTGCTGTCCGGGTTGGGGAATCTGATGGGGCGCGTGCAGGCGCGCTTCGAGGGTGCGGGTGAAGGCGAGGGCTTCGGCTTCACTGCGGAATGTCACGGCGTGTTGATCGAGGCGAACTTGCCACTGAGACTTGGCCACTTCTTTTATCAGGATCTTCATTGCTGACCTCCCTTGCGTAAAAGATGTATCGCAGAGGTTTCGAGTGTAGACCTGAATACGATCGGATTTGTGACAACGATCAAGCATCTGACTGACGGCAAAAAAACAGCGCCAGCCCTGATGAGGACTGGCGCTGATGATGACTGTCGGGTTCTCAGAAACTTTCTAAAACAATTTTGCCCTTGGCCTTGCCGCTTTCCAGCAGCTCATGCGCGCGGCGCAGGTTCGCCGCGTTGATCGTGCCGAAATGCTCGCCCACGGTGGTCTTCAAGGTCCCCGCGTCAATCAGCTCGGCCACGCGGTTGAGCAGGTTGTGTTGCTCGATCATGTCCGGGGTTTCGAACAGCGAGCGGGTGTACATGAATTCCCAGTGCAGCGACAGACTCTTGCGCTTGAGCTTGGTCACGTCGAGCGATTTCGGATCGTCGATCAGCGCCAGTTTGCCCTGCGGCGCCAGCGCTTCGACCAGTTGATCGAGGTGCAGATCGGTCTGGGTCAGGCTGGCAACGTGGGTCACGTGGTCGATTCCGGCGCGCTTGAGTTCTTCGCTCAGCGGCTGGCTGTGGTCAATCACCAGATCGGCGCCCAGTTCGCTCACCCAGTCACGGGTCTGCGCGCGGGAAGCGGTGCCGATCACCTTGAGCCCGGTCAACTCGCTGGCCAGTTGAGTGAGGATCGAACCGACGCCACCAGCGGCGCCGACGATCAGCAGGCTCTGGCCTTCGTCGGTCTTGCCTTCGCGGATCTGCAGGCGTTCGAACAGCAATTCCCAGGCCGTGATGGCGGTCAGCGGCAGTGCCGCGGCTTCGGCGAAACCGAGGGACTTGGGCATGTGGCCGACGATTCGCTCATCGACCACGTGCAGTTCGCTGTTGCCGCCGGCGCGAGCAATGGAGCCGGCGTAGAACACCTTGTCGCCGGCCTTGAACAGGCTCACTTCGCTGCCGACCGCCTTGACCACACCGGCCACGTCCCAGCCCAGCACTTTCGCCGCGCCGTTTTCCGGCGCCACGTTCTGCCGCACCTTGGTGTCGACCGGGTTGACCGAGATGGCTTTGACTTCCACCAGCAGGTCGCGCGGGCCGGCGACCGGTTCTGGCAGTTCGATGTCCTGCAGGGATTTTTCGTCGCTGATCGGCAGGGAGGCGTAATAGGCAATGGCTTTCATGACTTGCTCCGTAACGGTAATAGAAGAAGGGCTCAGGTGCTCAAGCCGTGGTTAATCTCGATGGACAGATAATTAGCTATTTCTCGACGCGATAAAACCGGCTAAAAGAGCAGTCTCTTTCAATATATTTTTGATAATCGAGGCTGAGAATGCTGCGTTTCGATGATTTGCAGTTGTTCGTCCGTGCAGCGGATCTGGGCAGCCTGTCGGCGGCGGCCCGGGTCATGGACATGTCCGCTGCCGTGGCCAGTGCCGCCCTCAAGCGCATCGAACAGCAACTGGGCGCACGCCTGCTGGCGCGCTCGACCCGCAGCCTGCGCCTGACTGCCGAGGGCGAAGGCTTTCTCGAATACGCGCGCGCCGCTTTGAGTCAACTGGATGAGGGGCGGCGCTACCTGTCGAGCGCGCAGGATCAGGTCAGCGGGATCCTGCAACTGTCGGCGCCTTCGGACTTCGGCCGCAACCTGTTGCTGCCGTGGCTCGATGAGTTTCAGCGCGAACACCCGAAGCTGACCGTACGCTTGCTTCTGGGTGATCGCATCGCTGACCTGTTTCGCCAGCCAGTGGACATCGCCTTGCGCTACGGCGCGCCGGAAGACTCCAGCCTGGTCGCCTTGCCCATCGCACCGGATAATCGACGGGTGCTCTGTGCGTCGCCGGCGTATCTGGCACGTCATGGCGAGCCGCGCCAGCTCGAGCAACTGGCGCAGCACAATTGCCTGCTGTACATGCTCGGCAGCCGGGTTCATGACCATTGGAGCTTCCATGATGGCAAACGTGAAGTCGGCCTGACGGTCAGCGGTGACCGTTTCAGTGATGACGCCGACGTGGTGCGCTTGTGGGCAGTGGCAGGGGCGGGGATCGCCTACAAGTCATGGCTCGATGTCGGCGCGGATGTCCTCGCCGGACGTCTCAAAGTGCTGCTGCCCGAATTGCTGTGCGAGCGTGCTCCGCTGAATCTGTTGTGCGCCCATCGCGCGCAATTGAGTAAGCCGGTGAACCTTTTAAGGGAAATGCTCGCCAGCCGATGCGCCGAACTGAGTAGTCAATTTCCGCATTTTCAGAGAGTTGATCATTAGTCGCAGGCAATTAGCGAAATTTCACTCAGCAATTATCACCATTCGTGACAGCCGCGACGCAGGAAGCGTCGAGCATCCCGCTTATACTAGCGGCCGCCTCAAACCTGCACCGACAACCGGCCAGGACAGAATCAGCCCGGTTTTTCCCGGGCCGGGCCTGCGCAGCGCAAGCGCTCCGGACCCACCAGTGACGGGTGCGGCACCACCGGCTGGCCTCGCTCCGGTTGATGGCGTTTTACGCGTCTTGGCCGACGACACATTACTGGTCAAGATGTCTTCGAGCAGTAGACGATACGATTCAACAGGGAGTGAATACATGGAACATGCACCTTGCATCAGCCAGATCGCCACGCTGCTGGCCGACCCCAAGCGCAGTGCGATGATGTGGGCATTGATGGATGGCTCGGCCCGTCAGACCGAGGAGCTGGCGCTGCTGGCAGGCTTGTCGCCATCGTCGGCCAGTGCGCATCTGGGGCGTTTGTCCGCCGGTGGCCTGTTGAAAGTCGAGGCTCGCGGGCGCAAGCGTTTTTTCCGTCTGGCCGCCCCGGAGATCGCCACCGCCATCGAAGCGCTGGCCAGTGCCACGCTCGCCAGTGCTCCGCGCGACATTCCTCACGTATTCAAGCGCTCGACCCCGATCGCCCGTTCTCAGGCCGCACCGTCTTCGCTGCTGCGCGCGCGTTTTTGCGATGACCATTTGGGTGGCACGCTGGCCGCTGATCTGTACCAGCGCCTGCTCGATGCCGGCTGGATCGAACAGATCGAACAGCGCGTGGTGGTGACACTCAAGGGGTCGACACAACTGGCGAACCGCGGCGTATTCATCCAGGCCCTGGCCCATCGCAAGGCCCAGGTGGCGTGCGCCTGTCCGGACTGGAGCGAGCGGCGTCCGCACCTGGGCGGCGCGCTCGGAGCCGCGTTGTTGCAGCTGTTCATGCAATCCGGCTGGCTGACGCTGCCCAAGGACTCGCGTGCCTTGCAGGTCACCCCGGCCGGGCAGCGCGAGATTCACCGTTTCGCCACGGAAACCGAGCTGGAATTGGCGTAACAGAGCCTTCGCCGGGCGTCGGCGTCGCCAGTGACTGCGAACAGGTCGTATCCAGAAAAAGCGCCGGGCCGTTATCGCGCACACTCGATCCGCACACATTGCGGAGGGGGAGCTGGGCATGGATACGCGAAACTTCAGTGCGGCAGAACGACTGGAGCGCCTGCCGCTCAGCGGTTATCACCGGGTCATTTTCATCATCATTGCCCTGGCGTTCTTTTTCGACTCCATGGACCTGGCGATGATGACGTTCCTGCTCGGCTCGATCAAAAGCGAATTCGGCCTGAGCAGTGCCCAGGCCGGCTTGCTCGCCAGTTCGAGTTTTTTCGGCATGGTGCTGGGGGCATCGCTGTCGGGCATGCTCGCCGACCGCTTCGGACGCAAACCGGTGTTCCAGTGGAGCATCGTCCTGTGGGGCGTGGCCAGTTACCTGTGTTCGACCGCGCAAACGGTCGAAAGCCTGACGCTGTTCCGCATCCTGCTGGGGATCGGCATGGGCATGGAGTTCCCGATCGCGCAGTCGATGCTCTCCGAGCTGATCCCGGCGCAGCGTCGCGGGCGCTACATCGCGTTGATGGACGGTTTCTGGCCGCTGGGTTTTGTCGCGGCCGGGGTGTTGTCCTACTTCCTGTTGCCGCTGATTGGCTGGCGCGACATCTTTCTGGTGTTGGCGGTACCGGCGGTCTTCGTGCTGGCGATCCGGTTCTTCATCCCCGAGTCGCCCCGCTGGCTGGAGCAGGCCGGGCGGCACGAGGCGGCGGACAAGGTCCTGAGCGCGATCGAACAGCGCGTGCGCACATCCCTCGGGGTCGCGACATTGCCTGAGCCGCTGCGCTTGCCGCGGACGGTGACGCCACCGGGCAACTTCTTCTCGGCCCTCAAGCAGATCTGGTCGCCGCAATACCGCCAGCGCACCACGATGATCTGGAGCCTGTGGTTCTTTGCCTTGCTCGGTTTCTACGGACTGACGTCATGGCTCAGTGCGTTGCTGCAACAGTCGGGTTTCGCCGTGACTCAGTCGGTGTATTACACCGTGCTGATTTCCCTGGGCGGGATTCCCGGTTTCCTGATGGCGGCGTGGCTGGTCGAGCGCTGGGGGCGCAAACCGGTGTGTATCGTGACCTTGCTCGGCGGTGGGGTGATGGCGTTTCTGTATGGTCAGAGTGCGGTGTTCGGCGGCAACGTCGCGTTGCTGATCGGCACCGGGCTGTTGATGCAGTTTTTCCTGTTCGGCATGTGGGCGGTGCTCTACACCTACACGCCGGAGTTGTACCCGACCTCGGCACGGGCCACAGGCTCGGGCTTCGCCTCGGCGATTGGCCGTGTCGGCTCGTTGCTCGGACCGCTGGTGACCGGGCTGGTGTTCCCGATTACCGGGCAGGGCGGGGTGTTCGCCTTGGGCGCGTTGTGTTTCGCGATTGCGGCGGGGGTGGTGTGGCTGTTCGGGATGGAGACGCGGGGCAAGACGCTGGAGGAGCTGACTGAAACCCAAACCATCGGCTAACACCGATCCAATGTAGGAGTGAGCCTGCTTGCGATAGCGGTCTGTCAGGTAACACATCGGTGTCTGACACTCCGCTATCGCGAGCAGGCTCACTCCTACAAAGGTTTTGCGCTTTTGCTTACGGTTTTACCAGGCGCGCATCCAGGCTGTTCTGCGCCAGGCGCTTGGCCTGATCCTGGGTCATGCCCAAATGTTCGTACAGCGCGTGGAAGTTCTCGGTGACGTAGCCGCCGAAGTACGCCGGGTCATCGGAGTTCACCGTGACTTTCACGCCACGCTCGAGCATGTCGAGGATGTTGTGCTGCGCCATGTGATCGAACACGCAGAGCTTGGTGTTCGACAGCGGGCACACGGTCAGCGGGATCTGCTCGTCGATGATCCGTTGCATCAGGCGCTCGTCTTCGATGGCACGCACGCCATGGTCGATACGCTGGATTTTCAGCAGGTCGATGGCTTCCCAGATGTACTCCGGCGGGCCTTCTTCACCGGCGTGGGCGACGGTCAGGAAGCCTTCGTGGCGAGCGCGATCGAACACACGCTGGAACTTGCTCGGCGGGTGGCCCATCTCGGAACTGTCCAGACCGACAGCGACAAACGCGTCACGGAACGGCAGCGCCTGATCGAGGGTTTTCTGTGCTTCGTCTTCGCTCAGGTGGCGCAGGAAGCTCAGGATCAGACCGCTGGTGATGCCCAGTTGCTGCTCGCCGTCCTTCAGCGCGGCGGCAATGCCGTTGAGCACCACTTCGAACGGGATGCCCCGGTCGGTGTGAGTCTGCGGGTCGAAGAACGGTTCGGTGTGAATCACGTTCTGTTCTTTGCAGCGCAGCAGGTAGGCCCAGGTCAGGTCGTAGAAATCCTGCGAGGTGCGCAGCACGTCGGCGCCCTGGTAATACAGGTCGAGGAATTCCTGCAGGTTGTTGAAGGCGTAAGCCTTGCGCAGGGTTTCGACGTCGCTCCACGGCAGGGCGATCTTGTTGCGTTCGGCCAGGGCGAACAGCAGCTCGGGCTCCAGCGAGCCTTCCAGGTGCAAGTGCAGTTCAGCCTTGGGCAAGGCGTTGAGCCAGTCGTACATATGCTTTTCTCATCAGGTGCAGATGGCGGCCATTCTACAGATGCGCGCCGAAACAATTGGCAAAACCTGACCAAGCGATCCGTCAGACCGCTTCCGGCTCACGACGATAGGCGTAGGTATCGGCGAAGCGTGAGAGCAGGAATTCGGCGCAGGTGGTCGTCGGATATTTCGCCGGGTGTTGGGCGTCCTGGCAACCGGGCAGGCATTCGATACGCGTGTCCGGGTGCGGCTCGGCGAAGAACGGCATCGAGTAACGATCCACGCCCAGCGGGCTGATCACCCGGTGCGGCGTCGAGCGATAACGGTCGTTGCTCCAGCGCGCCATCATGTCGCCGAGGTTGACCACGAAGGTGCCGTCAATCGGCGGCGCATCGATCCATTGGCCATTGACGTTCTTCACCTGCAGACCGCCTGCGCTGTCCTGATACAGCAGGGTGATGCAGCCGTAATCGGTGTGCGCCCCGGCGCCTTGCTGCTCGGCGCTGCTGGCGGTGTGGCGCGGCGGGTAGTGGATCAGGCGCAGCACGCTGACCGGCTCAACGAAGCGCGAGTCGAAGAAATCGCGCTCAATGTCCAGCGCAATTGTCATCGCCCGCAGCAGGGTTTGCGCGAGGGCCTGCATGTCGAGGTAGTGCTGCTCCATCAGCGCCTCCCAGCCTGCCTGCGCCGGATGGCGATTGGGCCCGCGCAGCGGTTTTTCCGCGAGCACCTCGGGATGTTCCGCCGGCAGGTGCAGGCCCATGTCGAAGGTTTCTTTGAGGTCGCTGGGTTTGCTCGGGTCGAGCTGCTCGGTGGCAATGGCGCCGTAGCCGCGATGGTGGCGGGTCTGGGTGATGTCGATCTGGAGTTTTTCTTCTGCCGGTAGCGCGAAGAAGCGTTGCGCGTGATCGAGCAGGGCGGCGATGCGTTGCGCGCCGATCGGATGGCCCTTGATGTAGAAGAAGCCCCATTCGCGACAGGCCAGGTCGATTTGCGCGGCGACGGCGGGCCAGGCGTTTTGGTTGTCGGTGTAGAGCGGGGCGATGTCGATGATCGGAAGTTGATCCATACACAATCCTTGAACACGCTGAAGATCAAATGTAGGAGTGAGCCTGCTCGCGATAGCGGTGTATCAGGCAACACTTTTGCTGAATGACACACCGCTATCGCGAGCAGGCTCACTCCTACAGGGGATTTGTGTTTTGGCTGGAGGGTTATTTCGGCATCTCAGCCTTCATCCCTTCCACGTAATAGTTCATCGACGCCAGTTGCGCATTGGTCGCACTCACCCCCGCCGGGATTTTCTCGACCCCGGCCTGATCTTTGATCGGCCCGGTGAACGGTTGCAGTGCGCCGCTCTTGATGTCGGCAATGATCTGCTCGGCCTCGGCTTTCACCGGGGCTGGCACCAGGTCGCTGATCGGCAGCTCAACCGTGCCTTCCTTCAGTCCGCCCCAGTAATCCTGAGACTTCCAGGTGTGGTCAATCACGCTTTGCGTGGCCTGGATGTAGTGCGGTGCCCAGTCATTGACGATCGAAGTCAGCACCGCTTTCGGGCCGAAGTGCGCCATGTCCGAGGCGTAACCCACGGCGTATACGCCACGGCGCTCGGCAGCCTGGATCGGCGCCGGGCTGTCGGTGTGCTGGAACACCACGTCCACGCCCTGGTCGATCAGCGCGTTGGCGGCATCGGCTTCCTTGCCCGGGTCGAACCACGAGTTGACCCAAACAACCTTGATTTCGGTGCCGGGGTTGTACTTGTTCAGGGCTAGCTGAATGGCATTGATGTCGCGGATCACTTCCGGAATCGGAAACGAGGCGACATAACCGATCTTCTTGGTCTTGGTCATCTTCGCCGCGAGGAAGCCGCCGACATAACGACCCTCGTAGGTGCGCGCCAGGTAGGTGCCAAGATTCTTGTCCTGCTTGTAGCCGGTGGCGTGTTCGAAGGTCACCTTGGGAAACTGCTTGGCGACTTTCAGCGTCGGGTTCATGTAGCCGAACGAGGTGGTGAAGATCAGGTCGTAGTTGTCCTTGGCCATGTTGCGGATCACCCGCTCGGCGTCGGCGCCCTCGGCCACGTTCTCGACGTAATTGGTGGTGATCTGCGGGCCGAATTTCTCCGCCAGCGCCTTGCGTCCCTGTTCATGCTGATACGTCCAGCCGTGGTCGCCGATCGGGCCGATGTAGACGAAACCGACCTTCAGCGGATCGGCAGCGCTGGCGCTCAGGCTGATCCCCAGACCGATGGCGGCGCACAGCAGTTTGTGCAGCGGACGTATTTGCATGAATTCGAACTCCATTTTGTTGTGTGTGGTCAGGGCCAATGCAAATTGCTGACCAACAGGACAACAAACCGGTTTGAAATCGTGTGAAGGCCTTCGCGAGCAGGCTCGCTCCCACATTCGAGCGCATTCCCCTGTGGGAGCGAGCCTGCTCGCGAAGAGGCCGGTAAGGCCAATAAAAGGGCACCTGCCAAACTAGCTGCTATTCGCTGGTGCGCTAAGGTGTAACGAAACGTTAGCGCCGCGCCGCAGTCAGTAGCTCATTCGAACCTCTCGGCAAAAAGGCCCGCCATGCTCACGATCCTCAAGCAAGAAAGCTTTCTGTTGCTGGCGGTGATTGCCGCGTGCATCGCCTATCCGCTGGAACACTGGATGCTCCATAGCGGGCAGGTCGTCGCGCTGATCTGCGGTCTGGTGCTGATCGCCTTCATCGTCGCCGCGTCGATGCGCGTCGCCCATTACGCCGAACTGCTCGCGGAAAAAGTCGGCGACCCCTACGGCACGATGATCCTGACCCTCGCCGCGGTGCTGGTGGAAGTGGTGATCCTGGCGATCATGATGAGCAACGAAGCCTCGGCCACGCTGGTGCGTGACACGATCTATTCGGCGGTGATGCTCGACATCAACGGCATCCTCGGCCTCGCCGCGCTGATGGGCGGACTCAAGCATGGCGAACAGTCGTACAACGATGATTCGGCGCGCAGCTACAGCGTGATGATCCTTACCGCCATGGGCGTGTCGATGGTGGTGCCGGAGTTCATTCCGGCGGCCAACTGGAAGATTTATTCGGCGTTCACCATCGGTGCGATGGTGGTGCTTTATGCGTTGTTCCTGCGTATGCAGGTCGGGCCGCACAGCTATTTTTTCAGCTACAGCTACCCGGACAAACGGCGCAAGAAGGAACCGCAGGACGCGCAGGCGAAAGCACCGAGCATCGGCCTGTCCATCGGCATTCTGGTGTTTGGCATTGTGGTGATCGGCGCATTGGCCGAGGTGATGTCGAAGACCCTCGATCTGGGTCTGGAAGGCACGGGCGCACCGCCGGTGATCACGGCGATCCTAGTGGCGGCGATTTCCGCGGCGCCGGAAATTCTCACCGCGTTGCGCGCAGCCTTGGCCAACCGCATGCAATCGGTGGTGAACATTGCGATGGGCGCGTCACTGTCGACCGTGATCCTGACCGTGCCAGTCATGGAAGCGATGGCGCTGTATACCGGTCAACCGTTCCAGATGGCGATGACCCCGGTGCAGACGGTGATGATCTTCATCACGCTGATCGTCAGTGCGATCAACCTGAATGACGGCGAGACCAATGCCATCGAAGGGATGACCCACTTTGTGCTGTTTGCGACGTTCATCATGCTGTCGCTGCTGGGCCTCTAGACCCACCACAAATTCTCTGTAGGAGCCTGCCGAAGGCTGCGATCTTTTGATTTTGATTTTCAAAAAACAAGATCAAAAGATCGCAGCCTTCGGCAGCTCCTACAGGGTTTCATCGGCGGGGATCAGCTCCCGGCAATCAACTGCCGAGCCGCCTGGCTGTGATCGGTGATCAGGCCTTTGAGGTCCAGCCCTTCAACCTGGCCGTCAACCACACGCCACTTGCCGCCAATCATCACCCGATCTGCGCGATCCGCACCGCACAACAACAGTGCCGAGATCGGATCATGGCTGCCTGAGAAACGCAGCTCATCGAGCTTGAACAGCGCCAGATCCGCCTGCTTGCCCACCGCCAGTTCACCAATGTCGGTACGGCCCAACAGGCTCGCCGAACCTTTGGTGGCCCAGCCGAGTACGCGTTCCGGGGTGATCTTCTCGGCGCCGTAACGCAGACGCTGGATGTACAGCGCCTGCCGCGCTTCAAGGATCATGTTCGACGCATCGTTGGACGCCGAACCGTCCACACCCAGACCAAACAGCGCGCCGGCATCGGTCAAGTCGATGCTCGGGCAGATGCCGGAAGCCAGGCGCATGTTCGAACTCGGGCAATGGCAGATACCGGTGCCGGCCTGGCCGAGGCGGGCGATTTCGTCCGGGTTGAAATGGATGCCGTGGGCCAGCCACGTACGCGGGCCGAGCCAGCCGACGCTGTCCAGATAATCCACGGTGCGCAGGCCGAAGCGCTGCAGGCAGAAGTCTTCTTCGTCGAGGGTTTCCGCCAGGTGCGTGTGCAGGCGGACGTCGAGTTTGTTCGCCAATTCGGCGCTGGCCGACATGATTTCCGGGGTCACCGAGAACGGCGAGCACGGCGCCAGCGCGATCTGGATTTGCGCACCGTCGCCGCGCTCGTGGTATTCGTGAATCAGGCGCTGACTGTCGTCGAGAATCACCTGGCCTTCCTGCACGGTCTGCTGCGGTGGCAGACCGCCGTCCTTCTCGCCGAGGCTCATCGAACCGCGGGTGAGCATGGCGCGCATGCCCAGTTCGCGCACGGTTTCGACTTGCACGTCGATGGCATTTTCCAGACCGTCCGGGAACAGATAGTGATGGTCGGCGGCGGTGGTGCAACCCGACAGCAGCAACTCAGCCAGCGCGACTTTGGTGGCGAGGGCGAGTTTTTCCGGGGTCAGCCGCGCCCACACCGGGTACAGGGTTTTCAGCCACGGGAACAACGGCTGATTGACCACCGGCGCCCAGGCGCGCGTCAGGGTTTGATAGAAATGATGGTGGGTGTTGATCAGGCCCGGCAGGATCACATGCTCGCGGGCATCGAACACTTCATTGCACGGCGCGGACGGTTGCTGACCGGCTGCCAGCACTTCGACGATGACACCGTCTTGCAGCACCAGACCGCCACGGGCATCGAGCACATTGGCCGTGAAAATGGCGAGGGGATTTTTTAACCAGGTACGGGTCGCAGGCATTGTGGCCGGCTCCTCTGAAAGTGGGTTCAGGGTTGCCAGCTCAGTGTTGCCCTGTCTGCTGATCCAGGGTCGCCGCGAAGGACGAGGTGCGCAGTTTCAAACAAATCGCCGGATCGGGCAAGCCCGACCCGACAGCCAACGCATCACTCCCTGTAGGAGCTGCCGAAGGCTGCGATCTTTTGATCTTGAAAAAACAAATCAAAAGATCGCAGCCTTCGGCAGCTCCTACAGGTATGTGGGGATTTCAGAGGTCTTGTGTGCTTACCAGGGAATGGTTTCACCCTTGTAGTTGATGAAGTGATGCCCGCCCTTGCCGGTATACGCATTCACCTGATCAATCAGCCCCCGCGTGCTGGTCTCGACATCCAGGTCAGCGCCTTCACCGCCCATGTCGGTCTTCACCCAACCCGGATGCAGCGACAGCACGGTGAGTTTCTGCTCGCCCAATTGCGTGACGAAACTGTTGGTCATCGAGTTCAGTGCAGCCTTGCTCGCCTTGTACAGCGCCAGCTCCGGTGCGTCGGGTATCGTCACGCTGCCGAGCCCGGAACTCATGAACGCCAGCACGCCGCTGCCGTCGCGGATCTGCCCGACGAAGCGTTGCGCCAGGTTGATCGGTGCCACCGCGTTGGTGAAGAACAACTGGCCGACTTCTGCCAGCGTCGCGCCACCCGGGGTCTGCACCTCCGGGCCTTTGACCCCGGCGTTGACGAACAGCAGGTCGAAGGTTTCGCCTTTGAGCTGTTGGCTCAGGGCGATCACGGCTTGCTGATCATCCATGTCGAGTTTCTCGATGCGCACCTTGCCCAGCGCTTGCAGTGCCTCTGCCTTCTGCGGGTTGCGCACGGTCGCGGTCACTTGCCAGCCATCGGCCAGCAGGGTTTTCACCAGCCCGAGGCCCAAGCCACGGGAGGCGCCGATGATCAGTGCGTTTTTTGCCTGGGACATGACGGGATTCCTTGAAGGTTACGGTTCACGGATTCAATGGACACGCCTGACCGAGCCGTTGTTGCAACTCTCGTCGCAATACATCGAGTTCGCTCATGCGGGTTTCGATCAATTGCAGTTTGTCACGCAGCAGTTGCGCCACGGCATTGTCTGGGGCGGGGGCGTTCCACAACGCGCCAACGCTGTTGCCGATCTCGCCGAGGGTAAACCCCAGACGCTGCGCCGTTTTGATGTAGAGCACCAGTTGCACCATCTCCGGCGGATAGTCGCGATAACCATTGGCGCTGCGTTGCGCTGAGATCAATCCGCGCTCTTCGTAAAAGCGCAGTGTGTCACGACTGACATCGCAGGCCTGGGCTAACTCACCGATGCGCATCTTGCAGATCTCGAAAGTGTTTGACCTTGGAGCATACTCCAGGCTTTAGCGTGGTTGCTCCCTGAATTTTCGGAGCAAGGATGATGTGGACTTCAACGCAGTATCGGCAGTTGGTGCGCGGCAGTGCCTGGTATGACTTGATCGTGACGGCGGCGTTTGTCACACCTTGGAGTTTTGCTGTGTTGCATGGGTTGCTGACGACGCTGAGTCAGGCGCTGGAGCTACCCGGCGAGCTGCCGCTGTTCGAACCTGCGCATCTGTTGATGGCGAATCTGTTCGGTTCGGTGGTGTGCATGTGGGCGGTGCTGCGGATTCGTGATCCGCAGCCGGTTTATGGGCGTTATGACGCGGTGACGCGATTTCTGTTCGCAGCGTGGATGGCGTATGCCCTGGCCCACGGCGCCAGTTCGTTGGTGGTGGGTTTTCTGGTCCTTGAACTGGTGTGGGGCATTGCCCAGGTACTGCCGATCCGTGGCGAGGGAGCTTGCTCCCGCTCGGCTGCGCAGCAGTCGTAATTCCTGAGTGCGAGGTCTTCCAGACTCAATGTTGAGGGCCGCTTCGCGCCCCAGCGGGAGCAAGCTCCCTCGCCACAGGTTTTGGGTGTGCCTAATGCCCGGCCTGCCACGGCTGCCCCAGTGATACCGGTGCATACAACCGAGTCCGCACCGCATCCCGCGACAACAGCACTAACACCACAATCGTCGCCACATACGGCAGCATCGCCAGCAGACTCGACGGAATCGCCAGCCCCAGCCCCTGCGCCACCAGGTGCAGGATGCTGGCGAGGCCAAACAGGTAAGCCCCGAGTAACAGGCGCCACACCCGCCAACTGGCAAACACCACCAGCGCCAAGGCGATCCAGCCGCGCCCGGCGGTCATGTTCTCGGCCCACATCGGCGTGTACGCCAACGACAGATACGCCCCGGCCAACCCGGCCATCGCCCCGCCAAACAACACCGCCAGGGTGCGCACGGTCAGCACCGACAACCCCATCGCACTGGCCGCATCCGGGTTTTCGCCGACCGCCTGAATGATCAGCCCGACGCGGCTTTTGATGATCACCCACGCCACCAGCGCAAACAGGGCGAACGACAGGTACACCAGCCAGTCCTGAGCAAACAGCGTCCGCCCGATCAGAGGGATCTCACTCAAGTACGGAATCGCCAACGGCTCGAATCCGGCCAGCGGCTTGCCGACCCACGCCGCGCCGACAAAGGTCGACAGCCCCACACCAAAAATCGTCAGCGCCAGGCCGGTCGCCACCTGATTGGCATTGAACACCAGCGCCACCAGGGCAAACAACGACGACAACAGCATCCCCGCGAGCATCGCCAACAACACGCCGAGCCACAGGTTGCCGCTGTTAAGCGCGACGATAAAACCGATCACCGCGCCAAACAGCATCATCCCTTCCTGGCCGAGGTTGAGCACGCCGCTCTTCTCGCAGATCAGCTCACCCAGCGCCACCAACAGCAGCGGCGTGCCGCAACGCACCATGGCGTAGAAAATATTGCTCAACAGATCGATATCCATCACAGCGCTCCGGCGGTTACGGCGGTGGTCGAGGTGCGCCGTGCCCAGCGCAGTTTCAGGCGTGGCCGATAGAGGATCAGCACGTCGCAGGCCAGCAGGAAAAACAGCATCATTCCCTGAAACAGCTGGGTGATGGCTTGCGGCAGGTTGAGGGTCATCTGCGCGTTCTCGCCACCGATGTACAGCAGCGCCATCAGCAGGCTTGAGAACAGAATGCCAAGCGGATTCAACCGGCCGAGAAACGCCACGGTGATTGCCGCGTAGCCGTAACCCGGCGACACCTGCGGCACCAGTTGGCCGATCGGCCCAGTCACTTCGCAGACCCCGGCCAGCCCGGCCAAGCCACCGCTGATCAGCAGCGCGAGCCAGATCAGGCGCTTCTCGCGAAAGCCGACGAACCCCGCCGCGCGCTTGTCCAGCCCCAGCACTTTGATCTGAAAACCGACGAAGCTTTTCTGCAGCAACACCCACACCGCGACCAGCGCGAGCAGGGCGAAATACACCCCGGCGTGCACCCGACCATCCTCCATCAGCAACGGCAGACGACTGGCGTCGCCGAACATCGCTGACTCGGGAAAGTTGTAGCCGGCCGGATCCTTCAACGGCCCGTGCACGCAGAACAACAGCAGATTCAGCGCGATGTAATTGAGCATGATGCTGGTGAGGATTTCGTTGGCGTTGAAGCGCGTGCGCAACCACGCCGTCAGCCCGGCCCACGCGGCGCCGGCGAAGGTCCCGGTGAACAGAATCAGCACCAGCGCCCAACGGCTTTGCATGTCGATGATGTTCACCGCCAGCGCACTGCCGGCGAGTGCCCCGAGCAGCAGTTGACCTTCGGCGCCGATGTTCCAGATTCGCGCTTGATAAGCCACGGCCAGGCCCAGTGCGCAGAGCAGAATCGGCAGCGCCTTGACCAGCAGTTCGGAGACGCCATAGCCATCACTGATCGGGGCAATCAACAGGGTGTGCAAGGTTTGCAGCGGATCATGGCCGAGGGCGATGAACAGCAGCGAGCCGCAACCGAGGGTCAGCGCCGCCGCCAATAATGGCGAGCACCAGAGCATCAGGCGCGATTGCTGGCCACGGGGTTCGAGGGAAAGCAGCATGTTGAAAACTCCGTTAAACCGTGGCGTGTGGTTGAGGGGCATCGAACTGGCCGGCCATCCAGCCGCCGACGTCGCTCAGCAGGGTGTCGGTGGTGTTTTGCAGGGGCGACAGGCGTCCGGCGCACAGGGCGCCAAGTCGGTCGCTGATCTGGAACAGTTCGTCGAGGTCTTCGGAAATCACCAGAATCGCCGCGCCGGCATCGCGCAAGGCGATCAGCGCCCGGTGAATGGTGGCCGCCGCGCCCACGTCGACGCCCCAGGTCGGGTGCGCGGCGACAAGCAGTTTCGGCTGCTGGAGGATTTCCCGGCCGAGGATGAATTTCTGCAGGTTGCCGCCGGAGAGACTGCGTGCGGTGGCCTGGCTGTCCGGGGTTTTCACACCGAAACGTTGAATGATCTGTTGGGCGAGGGCTTGGACTTTGCCACGCTCGATCAAGCCGTTGCTCACCAACCCGTGTTGAAACGCCGTGAGCAGGGCGTTGTCGGCCAGGCTCAACTCTGGCACCGCACCGTGGCCCAGACGCTCGGCCGGGACAAACGCCAGTCCGAGTTTGCGTCGTGCATCCGGGCGCAGATCCGCGACCGCTTGATCAGCAAAACGAATCGTTGTGGCGCTATCGCGGGGCAGGATTTGCTCGCCACTGAGCAGAGCGAGCAGTTCGTCCTGGCCATTGCCCGCGACCCCGGCGATGCCGACGATTTCCCCGCTGCGTACCTGCAGATTAATCTCGGCCAGCGAGCAGCCGAACGGATCGGGGTTGTGCCAACTCAAGCCGTGGACCTGTAAGTACGCCGCGCCACCGCTGACCTTCGGGTATTCGCCAATCAGTGCCGCCGCTTCGCCGACCATCAACTGTGCCAATTGCTGGTCCGAGCATTCGGCGGGGATGCAATGCCCCGCCACCCGTCCGCCACGCAACACCGTGGCGCTGTGGCACAACACACGCACCTCACCGAGTTTGTGGCTGATGAACAGAATGCTGCAGCCCTCGGCCGCCAGACGACGCAGAGTGATGAACAACTCGTCCGCTTCTTGCGGGGTGAGCACCGAGGTCGGCTCGTCGAGAATCAGCAGGCGGATGTCCTGCATCAGGCAGCGAATGATCTCCACCCGTTGCCGTTCGCCGATCGACAGGCTGTGGACCAGTCGCTCCGGCTCCAGCGCCATGCCATAGCGGCGCGACACTTCGCGAATTTTCGGCTCCAGTTGTTTCGGCGTGCCGGCCTTGGCGCCCATCGCCAGGGCAATGTTCTGCGCCACGCTGAGGGTTTCGAACAGCGAGAAGTGCTGGAACACCATGCCGATCCCCAACTGTCGGGCCTGCGCCGGGTTGCGGATATTCACCCGCTGGCCCTGCCAGAGCATCTCCCCCGCATCGGCCTGGGTGACGCCGTAGATGATCTTCATCAGCGTGCTTTTGCCCGCGCCGTTCTCGCCGAGCAGGGCGTGGATTTCCCCGGGGGCGATGCTCAGGTCGATGGCGTCGTTGGCCAGACACCCGGGGTAGCGTTTGCTGATGTGGCGCAGTTGCAGGCGCGGGGTGAGATCGTTGCTCGTAGAAGGGGTGTGCATGACAGGCTCGTCTGGCTTGGCGTTGTGCCTGTGGATAAAGCAATTTCCTGGCCATTGAGTCAGGAACGCCCGCAACGGCCGTTGCCGTGCGCCAGAGGTAGAGCCTCCCGCTCAAATTCCCTGGGTAGGCGAGCACCAATGCGGAGCAAAGCCGTTGATCCGGCTCCACTTTTGCACCGTTACAATTGGTTAAAAAACGAGCAGTCGAGCCGAACCTATGCAGAATCGGCGGCTGCGCCAGCCATGAACGGCTTATCCACAGGTTGTTCCACAGTATTTGTGCGCAAGCCGAAAAGCCGGGCATAAGCAAAGACCGCTTATCTTCTAATGGTGATAAACAGCGCTAACTATTTGTTTTTACGTGGGATTAATCTTTTTTCATGTGAATTGGACGAAAAGTGAGCAAATCGCGCAAAGCCACGTGACAGAAGGGTTACAGCGCGATGTGCTCAGGTTATCCACAGTCGGGTGCACAGTAGATGTGGGCAAGTTGTTGGAATAACGGATTTCGTCGATGCTCTAAAAGATCGCAGCCGTCGGCAGCTCCTGCAGGTCGGCGCATTCCAATGTAGGCGCTGCCGAAGGCCGCGATCTTTTGCTCTTCTAACGCTGCAGCACAATCCGCCCACGGCTCAAATCCGCCAACTGCGTTTGCAACAACTCGATCTGCGCCTCGCCCAACGCCAACTGCAACTCAACGCCATTGGCGGTGAAGTTCTCCTCCACTACCAGGCCACCCAGATCCGCCACGCGCAGCTTCACCAGCGGCAACTCGGCAAAACCGCAGGCACAGCGCAGCGGCACGCGGCTGATCAACTCGATTTTTTCCGCGTTTTGCAGGCACTTGTTCGCGCCACCGCCATACGCCCGGGCCAAACCGCCAGTGCCCAGTTGAATGCCGCCATACCAGCGGATTACCAGCACCGCGACCTGATCGCAATCCTGCGCTTCGATCGCCGCCAGAATCGGTCGCCCGGCAGTGCCGCCGGGTTCGCCATCGTCATTGCTGCGGTACTGATCACCGAGCTTCCACGCCCAGCAGTTATGCGAGGCGTTCAAGTCGCTGTGTTGCTCGAAGAACGCCTGCGCGTCGGCGGGGCTGCAGATGGGCGCGGCGAAGGTGATAAAGCGGCTTTTGCGAATCTCTTCGCGGTACTCGCAAAAACCGCTGAGGGTGAAAGGCATAAATGTCTTAAATAGTCGGGGTGAGGCCGCAGCCTTTGAGAATGATGCGGATCAGGTTGTTGCCGGCGTCTTCCATGTCCTGTTTGGTCAGCTTGCTGCGACCGCTGACGCGGCAGATCTGCGTAGCGAAGTCGGCGTAATGCTGGGTGCTGCCCCACAGCAGGAAGATCAGGTGCACCGGATCCACCGGGTCCATTTTGCCGGCATCGATCCACGCCTGGAACACGGCGGCCCGACCGGTGAACCAGGCGCGATAGTCCTGGTTGAAATACTCGCTCAGGCATTCGCCGCCGCTGATCACTTCCATCGCGAAAATCCGCGAGGCTTGCGGCTGGCGTCGGGAGAATTCCATTTTTGCGCGGATGTAGCGGGTCAGCGCTTCGGCCGGATCGTCCTCGGCCGTGAGGGTGTTGAAGGTGCTGTCCCACAACTCGATGATGTTGCTCAGCACCGCCACGTACAACCCAAGCTTGTTGGTGAAGTAGTAATGCAGGTTCGCTTTGGGCAACCCGGCATTCTGCGCGATGGTGTTCATGCTGGTGCCTTTGTAACCGTGACGGGCGAACTCGTCTTCGGCGGCTTTGAGGATGGTCTCTTCGTTCTTCTGACGAATGCGGCTGGCGGGTTTGCCGCCGTGGGCTGGGACTTCAAAGGTCATAGGCACTTCCGGTTTGTCTGTGGGTGCAACCAGTTGCGTTGATAACGCACCCACAGGCATCCGACAAGTCCTGATGCAATAAAACCGTTACGCCTGTTCGATCTTGTTCAACGCTGCTGTGGCCTCGACCGCCGAGGTTTTTGCCTCCGGCAGCAACAGGCAGAGGAAAATCGCGGTCAGGCCGCCGCTGGTGATCGCCGAATCGAACAGGTTCTGCACCAGTTTCGGCAGCAGGTGCAACAGGTTCGGCTGCGCGGCGATGCCCAGGCCGACGCCGAGCGAGGTGGCGATGATCAGCATGCTGCGCCGGTCCAGCGGCGATTGCGCAAGGATTCGCACCCCAGCCGCCGCGACGCTGCCGAACATCACCAGCGTGGCGCCGCCGAGTACCGGTTTCGGAATTTGCTGCAGCACCGCGCCGATCATGGGAAACAGCCCGAGGCAAAACAGAATCGCGCCGATGTACAGGCCGACGTAGCGGCTGGCGACGCCGGTCAACTGGATCACGCCGTTGTTCTGCGCAAACGTGGTGTTGGGGAAGGCGCTGAAGGTGGCGGCGATCATGCAGCTCACGCCATCGCCCAGCACGCCGCCGCGCAAACGGCTTATATAAGAAGGGCCGCTGATGGGCTGGCGGGCGAGCATGCAATTGGCCGTGAGATCGCCGACGGTTTCGATGGTGCTGATCAGATAAATCAGCGCGACCGGCAGGAAAGCTGTCCAGTCGAAGCTGAAACCGAACTTGAACGGTGCAGGAAGACTGATCAGCGGCAGGTCAGGCAATGCCTGCGGCACCAGTTTGCCGCTGAACCATGCGGCCAGACAGCCAAGCAACAGCCCGATCATGATCGCCGACAGCCGCACCCACGGCGTGTTCGAGCGATTGAGCAGGATGATCGTCAGCAGCACGAATACGCCCAGTGCCAGATTACCCGGCGCACCGAAGTCCGGCGCATTGAAGCCGCCGCCCAGATCGGTGATGCCAACCTTGATCAGACTGATGCCGATCAGGGTAATCACGATCCCGGTCACCAGCGGCGTGACGACCCGGCGCAACTGGCCAATGAAGCGGCTGAGAACGATCTGCACCAAGGCGCCGAAAAAACACACGCCGAAGATCATCGCCAGAATGTCCTCGGGGCTGCCGCCGCGTTGCTTGACCAGAAACCCGGCCGACAGCACAGCACCGAGGAAGGCAAAACTGGTGCCCTGCAAGCAAATCATCCCGGCGCCGATACCGAACGGACGGCGCGCCTGAATAAACGTGCCGACCCCGGAGACCATCAGCGCCATGCTGATCAGGTACGGCAAGTGCGCGGTCAGGCCGAGGGCCGAGCCGATCACCAGCGGCGGGGTGATGATGCCGACGAAACTGGCGAGCACGTGTTGCAGGGCGGCGAGCATCGCGGCCGGCGGTTGCGGGCGGTCGTCGAGGCCGTAGATCAGTTCGCTGGACGGTTCAGAATCTGGCTGCATGGCTTAAGGCTTCTTGTTGAAGGATCGGGGTTGATCCTGCTTTGCAAAAAGCTGTCCACTTGCTCAGCTTTATCGGCGAATACCCCCCAAATGTAGGAGCTGCCGAAGGCTGCGATCTTTTGATCTGGCTTTCAACGTGTCGCTGCCAGACTCTCCAGAAAGCTTTCCAGCACCAAATGAGGGCGCCGCCCCTTGCGCGTGACCGATGCCAGGCTCAGGTCATAAAAACGCGTTTGGGATTTCAACGCACGCAAGCGACCTTGCTGCACCCAAAGGCTGGCGTAATGATCCGGCAGATAACCAATGTAACGCCCGGTCAAAATCAGAAACGCCATGCCCTCACGGTCAGACGCACTGGCGGTGCAATTAAGCGCTTGGTAATGCGCCTGAATATCCGCCGGCAAACGAAACGTCGGGGCAATCGCGTCCTGACTATTAAGACGTTGGTCATCCAGTTGCCTGTCATCGACATAAAACAGCGGATGACCTACCGCGCAATAAAGCAGCGAACGCTCGCTGTACAACGGCTGATACTCCAGCCCAGACAGCGCGCTGGCCTGCGGCACCACGCCGACATGCAGGCGGCCATCGAGCACGCCTTGTTCGACTTCGTTGGGGGCGATCATGCGGATCTGGATCTGCACGTCCGGGCCACGTTCCTTCAATTGGGCCAAGGCATGGGTGATGCGCATGTGCGGCAGGGTGACGAGGTTATCGGTCAGGCCGATGATCAACTCGCCGCGCAAATGCTGGTGCAGGCCGTTGACCTCGGTGCGGAAACTTTCCAGCGCACTTAATAGCTGCAGCACCGACTGATAAACCTCGCGACCTTCTTCGGTCAGCGAAAATCCGGCGCGACCGCGTTGGCACAAGCGCAGGCCGAGGCGCTGTTCCAGATCGCTCATCTGCTGGCTGATCGCCGAGCGACCGATGCCGAGCACGGTTTCCGCCGCAGAAAAGCCGCCGCATTCCACCACGCTGCGAAAAATCCGCAGCAGGCGAATATCAAAGTCACTCACCTGGGCCAGCGGATCGGGACGGCGACTGCTCATGCTGTTGTTCTCATTGTTTAGCAGGCTTCTAACTGAAGGTTAGAAAAGTTTGATTTCACCGACTTTATCCGCGTGGCAATTTAGCTGCAACAACGCTTTCTATCTCCCTGATGCTTATGCCCTGCGAGGTTTTGCCCGATGAACATGCCTGAAACCGCTCCGTCGCCACTGGCCAGCCAACTGAAGCTGGACGCGCACTGGATGCCGTACACCGCCAACCGCAACTTCCAGCGCGACCCGCGTCTGATTGTCGGTGCCGAAGGCAGCTGGCTGTTCGATGACAAGGGCCGCAAGATCTACGATTCGCTGTCCGGTCTGTGGACCTGTGGCGCCGGGCACACCCGCAAGGAAATCCAGGAAGCGGTCGCCAAGCAACTGGGCACCCTCGACTACTCGCCAGGCTTCCAGTACGGCCACCCGTTGTCGTTCCAGCTGGCAGAAAAGATCACTGACCTGACCCCGGGCAACCTGAACCACGTGTTCTTCACCGACTCCGGCTCCGAGTGTGCCGACACCGCGGTGAAAATGGTCCGTGCCTACTGGCGCCTGAAAGGCCAGGCGACCAAAACCAAAATGATCGGCCGCGCCCGTGGCTATCACGGCGTGAACATCGCCGGCACCAGCCTGGGCGGCGTCAACGGCAACCGTAAAATGTTCGGTCAGGCCATGATGGACGTCGATCACCTGCCGCACACCTTGCTGGCCAGCAACGCCTTCTCCCGGGGCATGCCGGAGCAGGGCGGTATCGCCCTGGCCGATGAGTTGCTCAAGTTGATCGAACTGCACGACGCGTCGAATATCGCGGCGGTGTTCGTCGAACCAATGGCCGGTTCCGCTGGCGTACTGGTTCCGCCACAGGGTTACTTGAAACGTCTGCGCGAGATCTGCGATCAGCACAACATCCTGCTGGTATTCGACGAAGTGATCACCGGTTTCGGCCGCACCGGTTCGATGTTCGGCGCCGAGAGCTTCGGCGTGACCCCGGACCTGATGTGCATCGCCAAGCAAGTCACCAACGGTGCGATCCCGATGGGCGCGGTGATTGCCAGCTCCGAGATCTACCAGACCTTCATGAACCAGCCGACCCCGGAATACGCTGTGGAATTCCCCCACGGCTACACCTACTCGGCCCACCCGGTGGCGTGCGCTGCTGGCCTGGCGGCACTCGACCTGCTGCAAAAGGAAAACCTGGTGCAGAGCGTGGCCGAGGTTGCACCGCATTTCGAAAATGCCCTGCACGGTCTGAAAGGTTCGAAGAACGTCATCGACATCCGTAACTACGGCCTGGCCGGTGCGATCCAGATTGCCCATCGTGACGGCGACGCCATCGTGCGTCCGTTTGAAGCGGGCATGGCCTTGTGGAAAGCCGGGTTCTACGTGCGCTTCGGCGGTGACACTCTGCAGTTCGGCCCAACCTTCAACAGCAAGCCGCAAGACCTTGATCGTCTGTTCGACGCGGTCGGCGAAGTGCTGAACAAGCTCGACTGATTTTCCCTTCTATATATACCTGCCAATAACAGGTGCCCCTTGTGGGCGCCTGTTGACAAGAATTCAGGAGTTTTCGATGAGCGTTATCCCGCATTTGATCAATGGTGAACTGGTGACCGAGAACGGTCGCGCGGTTGATGTGTTCAACCCGTCCACCGGTCAGGCGATCCACAAGTTGCCACTGGCCACCCGCGAAACCATTCAACACGCGATCGACGCTGCCAAGGCTGCCTTCCCGGCCTGGCGCAACACGCCACCGGCCAAACGCGCCCAGGTGATGTTCCGCTTCAAGCAACTGCTGGAGCAGAACGAAGCGCGGATCTCGCAATTGATCAGCGAAGAGCACGGCAAGACGCTGGAAGACGCTGCCGGTGAACTGAAGCGCGGTATCGAGAACGTCGAATTCGCCTGCGCCGCCCCGGAAATCCTCAAGGGCGAGTACAGCCGCAACGTTGGCCCGAACATCGACGCCTGGTCTGACTTCCAGCCACTGGGCGTGGTCGCCGGTATCACCCCGTTCAACTTCCCGGCGATGGTGCCGCTGTGGATGTACCCACTGGCGATTGTCTGCGGCAACTGCTTCATCCTCAAGCCGTCCGAACGTGACCCAAGTTCGACGCTGCTGATCGCTCAATTGCTGATCGAGGCCGGTCTGCCGAAAGGCGTACTGAGCGTGGTGCATGGCGACAAGACAGCGGTAGACGCGCTGATCGAAGCGCCGGAAGTCAAAGCGCTGAGCTTTGTCGGCTCGACGCCGATTGCCGAGTACATCTACGCCGAAGGCACCAAGCGCGGCAAACGCGTCCAGGCACTGGGCGGGGCGAAGAACCACGCAGTGTTGATGCCGGATGCGGATCTGGATAACGCGGTCAGCGCCCTGATGGGCGCAGCGTATGGTTCTTGCGGTGAGCGCTGCATGGCGATCTCGGTCGCGGTGTGTGTCGGCGATCAGGTGGCGGATGCGCTGGTGGCGAAACTGGTTCCACAGATCAAGGCGCTGAAAATCGGTGCCGGCACTTCGTGCGGTCTGGACATGGGCCCGTTGGTCACCGGTCAGGCGCGGGACAAGGTCAGCGGTTATGTCGATGACGGTGTGGCGGCGGGCGCGACCCTGGTGGTCGATGGTCGCGGCTTGAGCATTGCGGGTCATGAAGATGGCTTCTTCATTGGTGGCTGCCTGTTCGACAACGTCACCCCTGAGATGCGCATCTATAAGGAAGAGATCTTCGGGCCGGTGCTTTGCGTGGTTCGGGTCAACAGCCTGGAAGAGGCGATGAAGCTGATCAACGATCACGAGTACGGCAACGGCACCTGCATCTTCACCCGTGACGGTGAAGCGGCGCGTCTGTTCTGCGACGAGATCGAAGTCGGCATGGTCGGCGTCAACGTACCGCTGCCGGTACCGGTGGCTTACCACAGCTTCGGCGGCTGGAAGCGTTCGCTCTTCGGCGATCTGCATGCCTATGGTCCGGATGGCGTGCGCTTCTATACCCGTCGCAAGGCCATCACCCAGCGCTGGCCGCAGCGTGCGAGCCATGAAGCTTCGCAATTCGCTTTCCCTAGCTTGTAACAAGTAAAGGGATGAAGAAGGCCGACCTCTAGAGATCGGCCTTCGTGTTTTCGGGCTTTTTTGACCGATATGACAGAAATATGAAAAAAGCTGTTGACGGCAGATTCCAGAGGTCTATAATTCGCCCCACTTCCGGCGCAGTCGAAACGGAAAACTCCTTGAGATTCAATGAGTTACGCAGTTTTCGACAGTGGCTCGCTTCAGTTCATCGAAGCCTGGAAGGAGTTGAAAGAGTGGTGATGTTTGGCTCTTTTAACGGTTCGATCTTCTCGGTCGAAAGCGGAGAAAAAGAGGTGTTGACAGCAGCGTGTAACGCTGTAGAATTCGCCTCCCGCTAACGAGAGATCGGAAGCGCAAGTGGTTGAAGTTGTTGAAGAAATCTTCGAAAACTTCTGAAAATAATCACTTGACAGCAAATGAGGCTGCTGTAGAATGCGCGCCTCGGTTGAGACGAAAGATCTTAACCAACCGCTCTTTAACAACTGAATCAAGCAATTCGTGTGGGTGCTTGTGGAG
>NZ_JAAQYM010000006.1 GCF_012986595.1 Pseudomonas koreensis
AAGTGAAACGATGCATCGCCGATGGTAGTGTGGGGTTTCCCCATGTGAGAGTAGGTCATCGTCAAGATTAAATTCCGAAACCCCAATTGCGAAAGCAGTTGGGGTTTTGTTTTGCCCGCAGGAAAGTATTTATGGCCTGCTAACGATGCTCTCATCGCCTATTGCAGTCACTCCATTCTCTCGCCGCTGTAAAGTCTCCGGCACCGCCAGCAGCAACAGCCCAAACGCTACCCCGGCAATCACTGCCAAAGTCAAAAACGCCGCGCTGTATCCGGCCTCCTGCACCACAATGCCTGCCACGCTGCTGCTCAAGGCTGCGCCCAGGCCGAACACGGTGGAGAGGGCGCCGAGGCTTATGTTGAAGTGCCCGGTGCCTTGGGTCAGGTCTTTCACCACCACCGGAAACAGCGCGCCGAAGACCCCGGCACCGATACCGTCGAGCAGTTGCACGGCAACCAGCCAGTACGGATCGTCAGACAGCGTATAGAGCACGCCGCGCAGGGGCAGGATCAGAAAGCCTGCCAACAGCAGCGGTTTGCGCCCCCAGACATCGGCCTTGGCCCCGACCAGTAACGCGACGGGCACCATGACCAGTTGCGCAGCGACAATGCAGGCCGAGGTCAAAGGTGTGGCCATTTGCAGATTGACCTGCGCCAGTTTCTGGCTCACCAGCGGCAGCATCGCCGCGTTGGCCAAGTGGAACAGCGCGCAGCAAATGGCAAACATCAGCAAAGCCTTGTTGCTCAGCAGAACCGACAAGCCCGAAGGCGCTTTGCCCTGTGTCGCGTCGTTGGGGTCAAGGCCCCGGGCGATATCGTGGTCGATGGCGTTGGCAGAAACGAAGCTGACGGCAACCACGCTGCCCAGCGCCATGACCGCCATCAGATAGAACACCGCTACCGGGCCGAACAGGTAGGCGAAGCCACCGGCCAACAGCGCCGCGCAAGCGTTGCCAGCATGGTTGAACGTTTCGTTGCGCCCTGTGCGTCGGGTGAAGGCTCGCGGGCCGGTGATGCCCAGGGTAATGGCCGAGATGGCCGGAGCGAACACCGACGCCGCGGCGGCGCTCAAGGCTTGAGTGATCGCCACCAGGCTGAACGATGTGACGAAGGGCAATACTACGCAACTGCCGGTCACCAGCAACGCGGCAATCGCGATCACCGCCCGTTTGCTGCGGGTGTTGTCGACGAGTGCGCCGGCCGGCGTCTGGGTGACGAGGGCGGCGATGCCGGCGAGGGTCATCACTAAACCGATGCTGGCCGGTTCCCAGTGATGCACCGCCAACAGGTAAATGGCCAGATACGGCCCGAGCCCGTCGCGCACATCGGCCAGGAAGAAGTTGAGGCTGTCGAGTGAGAGATTGTTGCAACGATCGGAGTGATTGCTCACGCGGGTATCTTCAGTAATCGAGGTTCGGCGAAATGACTCAACCTCCGCTAAGTCAGTGACTTGTCGCCTGCGGATTTAGTTTCCTGCCGGATGCCGTCGACACACTCTTTTCGCTCGACATTCTCCCGAGCAATGGCAGCCCGACGAGGGTCAAACCTCACCTAGCGGGACAGCACCGCCAGCAACGGCAGACTGTAGACCCACAACCCCGCACCGCCCCATTCGACACTCGCGGCGCTGGCCAGCAGCATGCCGATCACGCACAACGCGACTCCCAGCCATTGCCAGCCACGGGTGCGCTGACCCGGCACGCTGCCGGCAAGCAACACAATCGTCAGCGGTAACAGATTGGCAAACAGTGACGCAGTGCCCGGCGTGACGCCGAGTTGAATCGACGCGGCAATCGGCCCGATGTACCCACCAATCGCGAACCATCCCAACAGCGCCTGATGCAGTACCGCTTTGCCGCGCAGACCACGCAATCCCGCCCAGGCAAACGGCAATAACAGCAGCGCCGCCAGTACAAATCGCCACAACGAGGCGAGGTACACGCTGCCCTGATCGGCGACGTAGCGATAGCCAATAAAACCGGAACTCCAGCTGACCACCATCGTCATCAGCAGCGCGACGCTGATCACTCGCGAAAAGCGAATAGTCGGGACGTTCATCGAATGGCACCTGACAGAGGACTGAGTTCGATGATATGAATCTAGGCTTGATGCATTCAAACGATACGATTCGCACCACTGATGCAGGATTTCTAAACCATGGCCGAAGTCCTTGATATCGACCTGCTGCGTACATTTCAGGCGATCGTGCGCTTCGGGCAATTTCTTGCTGCCGCCAGTTTCCTCAACAAGAGCCCGTCAGCGGTCAGCCTGCATGTGCGGCGTCTGGAAGCCCTGGCCGGGGGACGACTGCTGGAGCGTGACAACCAGACAGTCAACCTCACGCCATTGGGGCGTCGCTTTGCCTTGCAGAGCGCCGAACTGCTGCGTCATCACGATCAATTGTTGGCGAGTTTCAGTACGCCGCTGGCCAGCGGGCGAGTCAGGCTTGGGATTTCCGAGGAGTACGCCGGCGCGGTGCTCGGGTGTTCGTTGCCGCACCTGTCGGCAGATTTTCCGCACATCGAACTGGAAGTCGAAACCGCGTCCAGCGGCCGTTTGAGCGCGCGCCTGGAGCGCGGTCATTTGGATCTGGCGTTGCTGGTGATCGTAGCCGATGCCGAAGTATCGATGCGCTGCGTGAAAACACTCGGCTTTACTCAACCGGTCTGGGTCGCCGCGCACAACTACACGCATAATCTCGCCAGGCCGGTGCCGCGGCCTTGCACGGCAAGGGTTGTCCCTATCGCAGCGTTGCGGTGGATGCGCTGAGTGTGCAGGGTCGCCGTTGGCGCGCGGTGATTGTCAGCGCCGGTGCTACTGCGCTGGAAACGGCCATCGAGGCCGGGTTGGCGGTGGGCATTGTTGATCGGGCGCAAGTGCGGTCCGGCATGCGGGTGCTGAGTCCTGAGGAAGGGTTTCCAGAGTTGCCGTTGCACGAGTTGCGCCTGATGCAGGCGCCGGGCGAGTTGAGTGAGGCGGGGGAGGTGTTGGTGCGTTTGATCGGTGACGGCTTCGTATTGTGAAGTGTTGATCGACGGCAGCCCCGCACGGGGCCGCCGCCAGTCAGCACATCAGTTGATGCGCGGATGCTGCTGCACCAACTCCTTGCGCTTGGCTTCCAGCTCAGCGATTTCGGCGTCGATGTCTTCGATTTTCTGCTCGATGTTGTCGTGGTGTTCCTTGAGCAGTTCCTTGGCTTCCTCAAGATCTGACGCGGCCGGTGCGGCGCCACGCAACGGCTTGTTGGCGGTTTCCTTCATGGTCACGCCAGTGATCAAGCCGACCACGGCAATCACCATCAAGTAGTAGGCGGGCATGTACAGGTTGTTAGTGCTTTCCACCAGCCAGGCCACAGCGGTCGGGGTCAGACCGGCGATCAGCACCGAGACGTTGAACGCAGCGGCCAGCGCGCTGTAGCGGATGTGCGTGGGGAACATCGCCGGCAGGGTCGAGGCCATCACGCCGATGAAGAAGTTGAGCAACACCGCGAGGATCAGCAGGCCGGAAAAGATCAGGCCGATCTTGCCGCTGTTGATCAGCATGAACGCCGGAATCGACAGCAGAAACAAACCGATGCTGCCGACCACAATGAAAGGCTTGCGGCCGATCTTGTCACTGATAAAACCGATCGCAGGTTGCACGAACAACATGCCGACCATGATCGCGATGATGATCAACACGCCACGGTTTTCGCTGTAGTGCAGGTTGTGCGACAGGTAACTCGGCATATACGTCAGCAGCATGTAATAGGTGACGTTGGTCACCGCCACCACGCCGATGCAGGTCATCAGACTGCGCCAGTGTTTGGTCGCGACTTCCTTGAACGAGACTTTCGGACCGCCCGCCAGACCTTCGCGATCACCTTCCTCGAGTTTCTCGACGTGCTGCTGAAACGCTGGCGTCTCTTCCAGCGCATGACGCAGATAGAGGCCGATCATGCCCAGCGGCAGGGCGAGGAAGAACGGCAGGCGCCAGCCCCATTCGAGGAATTTCTCTTCGCCGATGATCGTCGAAATCAGCACCACCACACCCGCGCCGAGGACGAAACCGGCAATCGAGCCGAAGTCCAGCCAACTGCCGAGAAATCCGCGTTTGCGGTCGGGGGCGTATTCGGCGACGAAGATCGATGCGCCGGTGTACTCGCCGCCGACCGAGAAACCCTGAGCCATTTTCGCCAGCAACAGCAGGATCGGCGCCCAGATGCCAATCGACTCATAGGACGGTATCAAGCCGATGGCGAAGGTGCTCAGCGACATGATCACGATGGTCGCGGCCAATACTTTCTGCCGCCCGTACTTGTCGCCCAGGGCACCGAAAAACAGGCCGCCCAACGGCCGGATCAGGAACGGCACCGAGAACGTCGCCAACGCCGCAATCATCTGCACGCCGGGATCGGCGCCGGGGAAGAAGATCTTGCCCAGTGCGTAGGCGACAAAGCCGTACACCCCGAAATCGAACCATTCCATGGCATTGCCCAGTGCAGCGGCGGTGATCGCCTTGCGCATCTTGGCGTCGTCGACAATGGTGATGTCTTTCAATCCGATGGGATTGACCTTGTTTTTCCTTGATTTCATGCGGGTCACTCATAGCTGAACGGATTCGATGCCATTGTTTTGGTGGCATGGGTTCTTTCCGTCAGATACAAGAAGACACGAAAAAATTCACTGCTCGCGGCATTTTTGTCGTCTGCACCAGCAGAGGCGCAGCAGAGCCCACCCGGCGGCGATTACGCAAAAGCACAAGACGTCAGGCTGAAAACCCGGATAATGGCCGCCAATTCGTTTTTGCTCTCTGGTAAACCCGCATGGAAATCAAGGTCAACTTTCTCGACAACCTTCGACTTGAAGCCAAGTTCGACGACTTCACGGTGATCGCCGATCAGCCCATTCGCTACAAGGGCGATGGCTCGGCACCGGGGCCGTTCGACTACTTCCTGGCGTCGTCGGCCTTGTGCGCGGCTTACTTCGTCAAGCTGTACTGCGAAACGCGCAACATCCCGACCGACAATATTCGTCTGTCGCAGAACAACATCGTCGACCCGGAAAACCGCTACAACCAGATCTTCAAGATCCAGGTCGAACTACCGGCGGACATCTCCGAAAAGGATCGTCTGGGCATCCTGCGCTCCATCGACCGTTGCACGGTGAAGAAGGTCGTGCAGACCGGTCCCGAGTTCGTGATCGAGGAGGTCGAGAACCTCGACGCCGATGCGCAGGCGTTGCTGATGCCGCATTCGACATCGGAGGCGGGCACCTACATTGTGGGCAAGGATCTGCCGCTGGAGCAGACCATCGCCAACATGTCGGGGATTCTCGCCGACCTGGGCATGAAGATCGAAATCGCTTCGTGGCGCAATATCGTGCCTAACGTGTGGTCGCTGCACATCCGTGACGCGCACTCGCCGATGTGCTTCACCAACGGCAAGGGTGCGACCAAAGAGGGCGCACTGGCCTCGGCACTGGGCGAGTTCATCGAGCGCCTGAACTGCAACTTCTTCTACAACGACCAGTTCTGGGGCGAAGACATCGCCACCGCCGAGTTCGTGCATTACCCGAACGAGCGCTGGTTCAAGCCCGGTCCGAAAGACGAGCTGCCGCCGGAGATTCTCGACGAATACTGCCTGGACATTTACAACCGCGACGGCGAGCTCAAGGGTTCGCACCTGTACGACACCAACTCGGGCAACACCCAGCGCGGCATCTGCTCGCTGCCGTTCGTGCGCCAGTCGGATGGCGAGGTGGTGTATTTCCCGTCCAACCTGATCGAAAACCTGTTCCTGAGTAACGGCATGAGCGCCGGCAACACCCTGGCCGAAGCGCAGGTGCAGTGCCTGTCGGAGATCTTCGAACGCGCGGTCAAACGCGAAATCCTCGAAGGCGAAATGGCCCTGCCGGATGTCCCGCAGGAAGTGCTGGAAAAGTACCCGAGCATTCTCGCCGGGATCAAAGGCCTGGAAGAACAAGGCTTCCCGGTGCTGGTCAAGGACGCCTCGCTGGGCGGTGAATTCCCGGTAATGTGCGTGACCTTGATGAACCCGCGCACCGGCGGCGTGTTTGCCTCGTTCGGCGCGCACCCAAGCCTGGAAGTGGCGCTGGAACGCAGCCTGACCGAATTGCTGCAGGGCCGCAGTTTTGAAGGCCTGAACGATTTGCCACAGCCGACCTTCTCCGGCCAGGCCGTGACCGAGCCGAACAACTTCGTCGAGCACTTCATCGACTCCAGCGGTGTGGTGTCGTGGCGTTTCTTCAGCGCCAAATCCGACTTCGAATTCGTCGAATGGGACTTCTCCGCTCAAGGCGAAAACTCCAACGCCGAAGAAGCCGCGACCCTGTTCGGCATCCTCGAAGGCATGGGCAAAGAAGCGTACATGGCGGTCTACGACGACCTCGGTGCCAACGCTTGCCGGATCCTGGTGCCGGACTACTCGGAAATCTACCCGGTGGACGACCTGATCTGGGACAACACCAACAAGGCCCTGCAATTCCGCGCTGACATCCTCAACCTGCACAGCCTGAGCAAAGTGGGCCTGCGCAACCTGGCCCAAGGCCTGGAAAACAGCGAGCTGGACGATTACACCGACATCACCACGCTGATCGGCATCGAGTTCGACGACAACACGCCGTGGGGCAAGTTGACGATTCTGGAACTGCGCCTGCTGATCTACCTCGCCCTGCAGAAATTCGAACAGGCCAAAGACCTGGTTGAAGCGTTCCTGCAATACAACGACAACACCGTCGAGCGCGGCTTGTTCTATCAGGCGGTGAACGTGTGCCTGGAAATGGAGCTGGACGAGGATCTGGAACTGGCCGATTACGAAGCCAACTTCCGTCGCATGTTTGGCGACGAGCGGATGGACGCGGCGATTGGTTCGGTCAACGGCAGCGTGCGTTTCTACGGTCTGACGCCGACCAGCATGAAGCTCGAAGGGCTGGATCGTCATTTGCGCCTGATCGACAGCTACAAGAAGCTGCATGCGGCGCGGGCGAATGCCGCAGCGTTGAATCGCTGATGGCAGACGGTCATTTTGCGCTGAGTTAACCGTGGTGAGGGGATTTATCCCGATGGCGTGCTAAGTGGGCCTGGCTTCTTCAATCAAGAAGCGGTCTGCTGCGCAGCCCATCGGGGATGAATCCCCTCGCTACAGATGATTATTCTGGGAACATGGAGATTCAAGGATGGAAGAGAAGGTCGTGAAGTCGAAGCTGGTCAACTTTCTGGTGGCTGACGTCGAGGTCGATTACGAAGGTGTCGGCGATTTTTACGACGCTGCCGGCAGTGGCAATGTCGGTGCATTGGCCGGCGTGCTGGAGGGTTTCAAGGAGGTTTACGGCGGGCTGTGGGTCGGCGGCAAAATGACCCTGACCAATACCGCTGTGTACTTGAACGCCAATGCCATGAACCGCATGGTGCAGGACGGCACACTGGACATCAGGGTGCCGCTGGGGATGATCCGCAAGGTCACCCTCGAAGGTGGCTTCATCACAAAAATCGTCTGTCTCGACACCGATGCCGGCAGCATTCTGTTCCGCTGCTATGGCGCCAAGGACGTCGTCGCGTTGATCGAGAAGTCGATCCAGCCACGGGTGTCGACAGCGGTGCTCAAGCGGGCTCGGTAAGCACGCTGCCGGGCGCGACATTCAAACGCGCTCAAGTGCCGAAAACTGACTGCTCAACCACGTATACAGTTGCGACACCGCTGGCGATATCTGCTTGCGGTGCGGGCATACCATGCTCAGGGGGGAGGCGCTGCCGGGATGGTCGGGAAGTAACACGACCAGCCGCCCGGCCTTTACGTCCGCACTGACATCCAGCCAGGATTTGCAGGCAATCCCTTCACCTTCCACGGCCCAGCGCCGGACCACATCGGCGTCGTCGCTGAACAGCGGTCCGGAGACCTGAATGGTTTGCTCGCCCAGACTCCACTTATCGAAAACCCGGCCGTTTTGCAGATAGAGCAGGCACGGGTGCGCACCCAGCTCTTGCGGTGTCGACGGTTGTCCATGGCGTTCGATGTACTGCGGTGAGGCGACCAGTACACGACGGTTACCGGGAGCCAGGGGCAGCGCGACATAGTTGGCATCCGCGTTCGAGCCGTAGCGGATGGCGACGTCTACCGGGTCGCGAAACAGGTCGGCGACCTGATCGGACAGGACCAGACGCAAGGTCAGTTGCGGATGCTGGCGGCGGAATTCCGAAAGCCAGGGCAGCAGCACATTGCGCCCCAGGTCGGAGGGCGCGGCGACCTGCAGCACACCGCGAAGTGGCGTGTTTTCGCCGCGCAGATTTTCCTTACCCTGTTTGAGCGCTTCCAGCACCGAGTGAGCGGTGGGCAGGTATTGCTCGCCTTCGGCCGTCAGACGCAGGCTGCGCGTAGTGCGGGCAAACAGGCGCACGTCCAGTTCGCGCTCCAGGCGCTTGATGGCGGCGGCGACCTGACCGGGCAACAGATCAGCCTCCAGTGCGGCGGCGGTAAAACTGCCCAGCGCGGCACTGCGCGTGAACAGACCCAGATCATCAATGCGAACCATCTTCACTCCAAGGGTGAAAGTGTTGGCGGATTCTGCCGGTTTTTCTCTGTACTTGTGAGCCTTTTTTGCAGGTGCGTGCATTATTCCTTCAGCACTGCAAGCAATTGAATGAACGCTTCAAGGGTTCATTTTCATTTTTAAAGTGAAAGTGTTGGTGCGTTTTGCAGGTTTTTCTTTGTCAGGGGGCAGTTGAAGATGGCGGCCAGTGAGTGCCACAGGCCATCCGACAGCGAGTTTCCATGAAAGCCATCACCTTTACCCAACACGCCTTACCCATTGAAGATCCACAGTCATTGATCGATACCGACATCCCCGTGCCGACCCCGGGCCCGCGAGACCTGCTGGTCGAAGTGCGTGCGGTGTCGGTCAACCCGGTCGACACCAAAGTGCGCGCCGGTACGTTCACCAAGGAGCCGAAAATCCTTGGCTGGGATGCCGCCGGCGTGGTGCGTTCGGTCGGTTCCGAAGTGACCCTGTTCCAGCCCGGTGATGAAGTGTTCTACGCCGGTTCGATTGCCCGCACCGGCAGTTACAGCGAGTACCACTTGGTGGATGAACGCATTGTCGGGCACAAACCGCGCTCGTTGAGTGCCGCCGACGCGGCGGCGCTGCCGCTGACGTCGATCACCGCCTGGGAGTTGTTGTTCGACCGGCTCGGAGTCGCCGAAGGCACGGGGGAGGGCAAGTGCCTGCTGATCACCGGGGCCGCTGGCGGCGTGGGTTCGATGCTGGTGCAACTGGCTCGGCAATTGACCCGACTGACCGTCATCGGCACCGCTTCACGGCAGGAAACCGCGGACTGGGTTCGCCAGTTGGGCGCGCATCATGTCATCGATCACAGCGCGCCACTGCTCGATCAACTGCGGGCGTTGGGCATCGACGAAGTCAGCTACGTCGCCAGCCTGACTCACACTGAGCAGCACTTCGCGCAGTTGGTTGAAGTCCTGCGGCCACAGGGTCGTCTGGGCGTGATCGACGACCCGGAGACCCTCGACGTGATGCCGCTCAAGCGCAAGTCGCTGTCGTTGCACTGGGAGCTGATGTTTACCCGCGCGTTGTACGAAACCGAGGACATGATCAATCAGCATGAGTTGCTCAACCGCGTCTCCGGCCTGATCGATTTGGGTGTGTTGCACACCACCGTGGGTGAGCACTTTGGCGCGATCAACGCGGCGAACATGCGCCGTGCCCATGCGCTGGTCGAGAGCGGCAAGGCCCGGGGCAAGATCGTTCTCGAAGGTTTCTGAGCAGCACCCACCGCACATTCAGCCCAGCCCTGTAACGGGCCGGTCAGGAGCACTTTATGCGTTTGAAAAAACTTCCCGTGGTGTTGGCGCTGGCATCGGCGTACGCCTTGGCCATGCCGTTCGCCCATGCTATCGACGCGGTTGCGCTGCCGGCCAATGCCCCGGCTGACCGGGCGTTCGGCAAGCTGGAACAGGTGCACGCGTTCTACGATGCGATGCCCACCGGGGTGACGGTCAGCGAGACCGGGCGAATCTTCGTCAACTTTCCGCGTTGGGGTGACGATGTACCGTTCACCGTCGGCGAGCTTCGCGACGGCAAGGTCGTGGCTTATCCCGATGCTGCGATCAACCGGGAGAACCCCCGCGATCCCAGTGATGGCCTGATCAGCGTGCAAAGCGTGGTGGCCGACGGCCAGGGCCGGGTCTGGCTGCTCGACACCGCCGCTCCGGGGTTCGCTGATCCCAAACCGCGCGGCGCGAAACTGGTGGCGGTGGATCTGGCGAGCAACCGCGTGGTCAAGCGTCTGGTGTTCCCAGACAACGTGATGCTGCCCAGCACCTATGTCAACGACATGCGTTTTGATTTTCGTACTGGCACGGAGGGGACTGTTTATCTGACCGATTCGTCCTTGCGTGGCCTCGGTGCCATCATCGTCATGGACATCGCCAGCGGCCGTGCCATGCGCCGCTTGAGCGGCGCGCCATCGACGTCGGTTGATCCGGCATTCGTGCCGGTGGTGGAAGGTTTGCCGGTCACGGTGGAAGCAGCGGATGGCAAGCGCAAACCGCTTGCTGTGGCCTCGGACGGCATCGCGCTGTCGGCGGACGGCAAGACGCTGTACTTCACGCCGCTGTCCAGTCGACACCTGTATTCGGTTGCCACGGCGTTGCTGCGTGATGCCAGTGTCAGCGAAGCGCAACTGGCCACCGCCGTGCAGGACCTTGGCGAGAAGGGCGCGTCCGATGGCATGGAAGCCGACGCTGCCGGGGCGTTGTACGCCGGCGACTACGAGCACAACTCGATCCGCAAACGCCTGCCCGACGGTCAATGGCAGACGCTGGTGCACGACCCGCGACTGCTCTGGCCCGACACCCTGTCCATCGGCCCGGACGGCTATCTGTATTTCATCGCTAACCAGCTGCATCGTCAGGCGGTGTTTCGCGGCGGTCAGGATCAGCGGCAAAAACCCTACAGCCTGATGCGCCTGAAAATCGATGCTTCGCCGGCGCCTACTCGTTGAAAGTTGATTTCACTATTGGAGAAATGATGATGAATGCGTCCACTGAAGTGTTGGTGTCGATTGCCGTGCTCAAGGCCAAATCTGGCAAGGAGCAGGCCTTGAAAGAGGGACTGTTGGCACTGGTTGAGCCGACACGCGCAGAGCCGGGCAATCTCGACTATGTATTGTTCGAGCTGCGCGACGCGCCCGGGACGTTCTACATGCGCGAGGCGTTCAAGAATCAGGCGGCGCTGGATGCGCATTTCGCCATGCCGTATTTCCAGCGCTTTGCCGCCACGGCGGATGACCTGCTCGAAGAGCCGCTGCAGTTGATCTTCCTCGAGCAAGTTTCGTCCTGAGAACGCTTTGACGTTCAGCCATCCATTCAAGCGTTCGGGGTGTTGCCAGGGCTAACTCATTTACTAACGGTGATGCAGTTGCCCTCGGGCCCCGCCTTTCAGCGTTTGCACTGCGCCTGCACCACCTGGCACGTGTTCGGTGTCCCTCCCGATCGGCTCGCATAACGCATGCAGTTATTCATCGCCTTCTTGCGGGCCATGCTCAAAGTATCGCCCCAGGCCAAGCCGCCCTCGCCGGAGGTGGGTACGGCTTTGGCGTAGCAATTCGAGCCGTTGGTGGCGTAGCGCTTGCTCGAACAGCCTGCCGTCAGCGCCACAGTGGTGGCGAGCAGGGTGAGCAGCAGCCATGAGCTGCATTGGCGTGCGGTGATTGCGGTCATTCGGGTTCCTCGGTGGGTCAGGCGCTTCAATTGCCTCGCTGACAGGCGTTGGGCATTATCCAGCAATCGACATAAGGAAGCGTCCCCAATGCATGCACCCACACTACACCTGATGTGCGGCAAGATCGCCTCGGGCAAATCGACCCTGGCGAAATCGCTTGCTGAGCAGCACGGCGCGCTTGTGCTGAGCGAGGATCAGTGGCTGTCGCGGCTGTATCCGGAGCAGATCAATTCGGTGGCGGATTACCTTCGGTGCGCGCGGCAGATTCGCGGGGTGCTGGGGCCGCTGGTGGTCGATGTGCTGGCGGCGGGGGTGAGTGTGGTGCTGGATTTTCCGGCCAATACCGTGGCGGATCGACAGTGGCTGCGCGGGCTGGCGGACAGTGCGCGAGTGCGGCATTGCCTGCACTATCTCGACGTGGATGACGACACCTGCCGCGCCCGGCTGCAGGCACGCAACGCGCTGGCCGAACATGAGTTCGCGGCGTCGGATGCGGAGTTTGATTTGATCACGCGTTACTTTCAGGTGCCGGAGGTGGGCGAGGGGCTGGAGATCGTCACGCACCGCAATCCCTAGCCGGCTGGCGCCCACATTGATCGCGCCCGGCCGCCAATCCCGAGGTCAGCGCATAACCCCGTGGGAGCGAGCCTGCTCGCGAAGACGCCGTGTCAGTCACAATCACGTTGGCAGGCCTTCGCACATTGTGGCGCACCAACCGCTCACCCGTTTACCGAGGATCAGTCAGTTGGCGCAAGACGATCTCCACCGCCTGATGCACGGCGAGAGTCGCTGTGTCGAGGCAAAGGATCGGCTGCGTCCAGGCTTCATATTCGTGATTCACCACAGAGGACCAGCTCGGTGGCGTCAGGCCCATGATGTCTGATTGCCGCTGTTCCACCCGACGGCGATGCTCACGCGGGTCTGAGCAAATCACTTCGATGTTGAGCAACGCTACGCCCGAGCGAGCCGCAACGTCGGCCCATGCTTGTCGGCTTTCAGCCACCGGATTCACACAATCAACCACGACACTGCGGCCGGGACGCAGGTTGTTCATGGCCAGCTCGTTGGCGACCCTGTAACCGCTGCTGCCAACGTCATCAGCCAGAACCCCGGCGTTGCGGATGGCCTGTTCGATCGTGTCGATACGCAGATAGGTCGCCTCCAGTCGAGTCGCGAGTGACTGGGCGATGGTGGTCTTGCCTGTGCCTGGCAGGCCACTGAATACAATTAGCATGGGCACTCCTTAAAAGCCCGTTCGAACAACTCGAGCCATTGAGTGGTATCCATTTCACACATCCTGCGTCAGTCCATTTGGGGGGAGGGATTATGGACGGAATCTCTTTCAACCGAAAACTCCACATTCATCACTGAATCCTGTAGGAGTGAGCCTGCTCGCGATAGCGGTATATCTCTGACATTTACGTTGTCTGACACACCGCTATCGCGAGCAGGCTCACTTCTACAGTGGCTCTCCGGCCGATACGGACAAAAAACGCAGCCCACGGACCAATCGCGCAGCCATTTTCTTACGCAGTCGTTCTGTCATATTCAGTATCAATCGATTGCAGATAGTAGCCAGCCCAACGCTAATTCCAATGAGGCTGCACTGTGTTTCAACGTCTAGTGTGTTCGCTGTCCGTTCTGAGCCTGTCCATCGCCGCTGCCCACGCTGCCGAGCCGGTCGCGCTCGATACGCCGCGGCTGAAAAGCATCGACAATTTCCGTGATGTCGCCGGCCTCACCACCGCGTATTCCACGGCCCACGACGGCACGATGCGCGGCGGGGTGTTCTACCGTTCCAATGCGATCACGCCGTCGGCAGCGGATCTGGCGACCCTCAACAGCCTTGGCATCAAAGCCGTCTACGACCTGCGCACCCCGAGCGAAATCGCCGGTACGCCGGACACGATGCTGAGCGGCGCGACCTACCAGAACATCGACATCATCGGCAGCACCACCTCGGGCGCGAACATCACCACTGTCTCGTTCAAAAGCGCCGCCGACGCCATCGCCATGATGGAGCAGACCAACCGCGCTTTCGTCAGCGACGCGGGGATGCGCGGTCAGTTCGGCACGCTGTTCAACGAACTGGCCACCACCGACGGCGCGCAACTGTTCCATTGCACCGCCGGCAAGGACCGCACCGGCTGGACCGCCGCCGTGCTGCAGAGCATCGCCGGGGTCGACAACGCGACCATCATGGCCAACTACCTCGCGACCAACGACTACACCGCCGCCCGTGTCGCCGCGACGCTCAAGGCGCTGCCGCCAAGCATGGCGTCGATCTACGCGCCGCTGCTCGGCGTGCAGGCCAGCTACTTGCAGGCCGGTCTCGATGAGGTCAGCGCCGAATACGGCAGCATGGACAACTACCTCAAACAAGGCCTCGGCCTGTCGCAGGAAACGATCTACGTTCTGCGCGGCAAACTGGTCGAGTACAACAGCCTGCCGGGTCAGGCCGGGTTGATTGGCAACGCCGCCGCCGGTGCCGATTTGCTCCGCGAGTTGCAGAACACCCGTCTATCCGGCACCTACAGCGCCTACAACTACTACCTGCAATCGGCGATCGACGCCGGCACCCTCGGCGGTGTCGAATCCCAGGTTGGCGGCCAGGTTCACGCCGACGCGGCCAGCTACCTGCTGCGCCAGAATGCGCTGATCGAACAAGCCGCCGCGCCTTACGCCAGCGGCACCGACCTGAAAGTCGGCCAATACCGCGTGTGGACCACCGCGCTCGCCGGCTACCTCGGCACCGACGGCTCGTCCCACGCCGAGAGCAGCAACGAGCACAGCCAAGGCCTGATGGTCGGCATCACCCAGCGCTTCTCCGAACAGCTCAGCACGCGCGGCGGTTTCGGCTACAGCAAAGGCACCGTCGGCGGCGCGGGCGGTGAGGCCGATACCGACTTTACCTTCTTCAACTTTGGCGCCCGCTACGGCTTCACCAGCCTGGAACGCGGCCTGTTCGTCGACGCCAACGCCAGCGCCGGCTATGTCGACTACGACAGCAAACGCGAGCTCGGCAGCGGCCTCGGCACCGCGAAGGGCGACACCCACGGCAACCTCACCGGCGCCACGCTGGCGCTGGGTTACCGCGCGCCGGTCAACGGCATGATCCTCGAACCAAGCCTCGGCTTGCGCGTCAGCCACCTTGACCTCAAAGGCTTCCAGGAGAAGGGCAGCGAACTGTCCCTCGACGTCGACGACAATACCGCCACCCGCCGCAGCGCCGTCGCCAACCTCAACGTGGCGTTCGCCCCAGTGGCGATGGGCGCGTGGCAACTGGTGCCGGGCGTGCAAGTCGGATACGAGCGTACGCTGGGCAACAACGACGTCACCAGCCAGAGCCACCTGCTGGGCCTCGACATCGAACAACGCGCCGCCTTCGACAACCGCGACCAGTTCAGCGGCGGCGTCAACCTGATGGCCAGCCTCGGCGCCGTCAGCCTCGGCGCAGAAGTCGGTGCCAGCGGCGGCGGTGACAGCCACGGCTTCAGTGGCAGCCTGAAGGCCAGTTACGCGTTCTAAAAGAACGGACATCACTCAGGTCAAGGATGACCAAAACTGAAGGACGCTCCCCAACCTGTGGCGAGGGAGCTTGCTCCCGCTGGGCCGCGAAGCGCCCCCCAAACAGCCCCATTCAAACACACCCAACTGACTCACCAACCTGACCATCCCGCTCAGCAATCCCCCCACAACGCTCGCCAGCAAATGCCAAAAACTGCGCAACAGGCAGCGGTCTGGCAAACAACCATCCCTGACCGAAGTGCACGCCATGCCCGCGCAAATACTCCAGCTGCGCGTCAGTCTCGATGCCCTCGGCGACCACTTTCAAACGCAGACTTTTCGCCATCTGAATGATATGCGCCGTCACCGAACTCGCCTCCGGATCGCGCCCGATCGTGTCGACAAACGACTTGTCGATCTTCAGCACATCCAGCGGCAACTGCTGCAAATGCTGCAGGCTGGAAAACCCGGTGCCGAAGTCATCGATGGCCGCCAGGTGCCCCGACTCGCGCGCCTGATTCATCGTTTGTCGCGCCGATTCAATCTGCATAAATCCGCGCTCTGTAGCCTCCAGCCAGATCTGGCTCGGCCACACATCAGCCTTGCTCATGGCCGACTTCAGCCGTGGCAGAAAGCGCCCGCTGCTGACATCCGCGGCCGCCAGGTTGATCGCCACGTGCAGACCGCGTTCTTTCACCAGCAGCGGCCCCAGATCCTGCATGACATGGTCGATCACCTGATCGGTGATCGGCAGAATCAAGCCACTCTGTTCCGCCAGCGGGATAAACAGATCGGGCCGCACCAGGCTGCCGTCCGGATGCCGCCAGCGCACCAGCGCTTCGGCGCCGACACAGGCGCCATCGCTCAAATCGATAATGGGCTGGTAATGCACGATGAACTCACGATTGCGCACCGCCAGCTCCAGTTCCGCCAATGGCGACAAGCGCTTGCGCGTACGCCGCACAATCACCAGCGTGAGCATCCCGGCCAGCAACCCGCCGATGGGCAGCAACAACATCTCCCGACGCACCAGACCCTGCAGCAATTCGTGGCGCGACACCGCCGCGATGGCGACCCAGTCACCGCTGTGAACGAGGGTATACAGATAACCGTCCTCGAGCGCCGAAGCGGGGCCCAGATGCACCCGACTCATGAAGCGCTCCGCCCCCGGCCGCGACACGCCGACCAGTTGTCCGGCAGCGGTGCCGACCATCAAATGCACATCGTCCTCGACCATCACCTGCAAAAACTGCTCAGGGTCCACCAGCACATTGAACGCCGCGTACTGCAGCGCCATCATCGGCTTCGCTGGCACAATCCGCGCCTGCACCCCCAACGACACGCGCACGCCGTCAGCGGTGACGAAGTCCTCCTTCCACGGCGTCACCCGATGGCCCACCGGCCCCCAGGAACCGCAGGCGTAAACCTCTTCCTCGACATAGCCGATCGACTTCACCGCAAACGTGTTGATGGTCAGCAGACGCATCTCGTCGATGCTCTCCGGCGTGCACGGTACGAGGCTGGACGCGGCGACGCTTTTCAGCACTCCGGCGGCTTCATGGAAGGTATTGTTGGCGCGATGGGACGCCACGCTGGCCAGCGATTCAAGACGTTGCTGCGCCGCTGCCAGGTTCAACACCCAGGCGACGTAACCCATCAAAAGCACTGGAAGCAAGACACACGGAAGGCCCAGGAGAATGCTCCCCCAGACAATGCGTTTTTTGTTCATTTGACGCCACCTTGGCCCACGGCCCGTGACGTGCGGCTGCACGGCTGTTAATCAGCTCGTACAGATTAGCGCTGGCGCAATTCACTGATCTTGTCGCAGATCAATGCTCTTACCGACAACGCCTGTCAGCGTCGCGGGCGCGCGCCCGAGCGTAAGTCCGCCGGACTCACCCCATACGCCTGCTGAAAATACTGACAAAACCGTCCGACATTACTAAAGCCAAAACGCAGCGCCACCTCCGTCACTGACGCCGAATGCCGCTGCCCCAGCGCTTCATAAGCCCGCTCCAGCCGCACCTGACGCTGATACGCCACAATCGATGTCCCGACAAACCGCCGAAACCCCTCCTGCAATGCGCGCTGACTGACATTGCTCAAGCGTGCCAACTCCACGCCGCTCACCAGTTGCTCCGGATGCGCCTGAATAAACTCCACCGCCAACTTCACATGCCGCGGCGCCACCATTGGCGCAGGCTGGCGCAACGCCTCGGTAAAATTGTGCGGCCACGCCTCAAGCACCGCATCAATCAACATCTCGCGCAACCGCGACGGCATCAGCGTGCCGCTGTTGAGCAACAAATCAAACTCCGTCCCCGTCGCCAGATCAATCAACGCCTTGATCCCCTGAAACGCCGCCGTGTGCAGATCCACCACCGGCTCAAACACAATCTTCTGCCCAATCGGCCGCCCCAACAACGCCGCCAACCGCTCAGTGAGTTGCCCCCGATTCACCGAAATCCCGTGCTGCGCATGATTATCGAGAAACCGCATCGAACGGATATCCGCCTTATCAATCGCCAACCCCAGCTGCGCCACACCGACGGATTCGGTGCGGTGGTTAAACACAATCTTGCCGGCCGTGGGAATCACAAAAGTGATCTCGTCCTGCAGGTCGGGGAAGGTGACGGTGAAATCGCCGTGGTAATGCATGCGCCGGAAACTGACGCCGTCGTGTCTGCCGTAGACGCCGCCGATGATGATGTCGGGCGGTGGCGGCGGGGTGTCGGCGTAGCGATTGCCGAAAAGCCGGGAGAAGAGGGCGCCGAAGTCTTCGGAATGGAGGTTTTCGGAGCGGAGGATGATTTTTTGGCGGGGTGGGGCGACGGAATACACCTTGGGGCACCTTTTGTTGGGGCTCTTGGGTAAGTGGGGGAGGAGGCGCAGGGGAGGTTAGCAGGTTGGGGTGACAGGTTTGTGACGGTAAAGAGTCCGTCTTGTTCCAAAAGCGGTCGTCCGTGAGCGGCAGCTTTCGGCCATTAGCGGCCGTTCTGGAATGGCAGGAAACGACCGATAACTGTCTTCGATACGCAACTTTCGCCCGGCAGCGGCTCGATTGTAAGAATATGGCGGAGAGCTGCAAAACCGCCTACGCTTATAGAATGATTCCTCGAACGCCTTGCCCATCTGGTGGTATAGAGCCGAGAGATCTGACTTCCTTTGACCGTCCACTTAACACCCACCCGGACCGACCCGCGCCTATCGCCAGCAACTGACCCCTGAATCCGTTCCACACGACCAGCAGTACGGCGCAACGGGTAAAAACCAGACCCAGTCCCCCCACCTGTCGTTCAAAAGCGACCGATGCCGCAGCACCTCTGGAAACGGGGGCGCTGTTCACGTTCTGCCATGAGGTCAATCCGTATGTATCGGCCGAGCACGATTCCTTACCAGCAGCATCAAGGGTTCAGCCGAACCTTCACTCAGGGGCATTTGAGCCTTGGATTATTCTTTCCCATGGAGGCGTTCGACGGGGACACTCCGAGCATGCTCAACCAGGTCACACTGGCTAAACAAGCCGAGGCGCTGGGCTTCTGCGCGCTCTGGTTTCGCGACGTGCCGCTTCGCGACCCTGGCTTCGGCGATGTCGGCCAAGTCTTCGACCCCTGGGTTTACCTGGGTTATATGGCCGCCCATACCTCGGAGATTGCACTTGGCACCGCCTCCATCGCCATCCCGCTGCACCATCCCCTGCACACGGCCAAGGCGTCAGCCAGCGTCGATCAGTTGAGCACTGGTCGCTTGATTCTGGGAGTTGCTTCGGGAGATCGGCCAGTGGAGTTTTCGGCGTTTGGCGTCGATCCAGAAAGGCGTGGAGAGATCTTTCGAGAGCACTACGAGGTGATTCGCCGAGCCCACAGCACCAGTTTTGAACCCATCCACTGGAGTACGGGTGAAATGCGCGGCGCAGACCTGATTCCGAAACCCACCACCCAATTCATTCCAATGCTCGTGACCGGCAACAGTCGCCAGTCACTAGACTGGATCGCGCGCGAGAGCAACGGCTGGATCAACTATCCACGCATACCGAACATGCAGCGGCTGGTCGTGGAAGATTGGCGATTGGAGGTCACCAGGCAATGTGGCTCTGTGTACAAGCCCTTTACTCAGTCGCTGTACATCGATCTCGATGAGAATCCGTCCACGCCACCCACACGTATCCATTTGGGTTTCAGACTGGGACGTTACCATCTACGGTTTTTGCTGGAGTCGCTTGAGGAAATCGGCGTGGACCACGTCATTCTCAATCTCAAATATGGCAAGCGCCCTGCGGCGGAGGTTATCGAGGAATTGGGTACGCACATCGTTGCGCAGTTCGGAGTGCAGCCGCGTCAGGCAGCTCATTGAACATCGGTCACTGCTACGCCGACGAATGCTCACTTGACGAAACCATAAGGTGTCACGGCGCGGATGACCTCCGGTTCTATATCAATGATGGAGATCTTCGCGCCATGAGCGACCGGTGCCCGGCAAACAATCAACCCTACCCAGCCTAAACCCGTGATGAGTACGTTGCCTTGCAGATTTTGTGCGGCTTCCACGCCGTCCATGGACACGATTTGCGCGCGTATCCTTTCACTAATACCGAGCGCGCGAGCATGGCATGAATCCTGGACACGGCACTTTAGCCATGACATTTTCTTCAATACAGGTGTTTTGATTGATCACCGCCCGGAACAGCAGCAGGCCCAGGCGATCCTGATTTTCACAAAATACATCCTGGGCCTCCCCGAACTGAATGGAACTTCCTGTTGGATTTGCTTAACCGGGCAGCTTGGCCGCAAGGACGTCAACCTTCTCGATTGATGGAGGTTCGGCAAACAGCTCGGCAGCGTTTGCCATAAGCGCCGCCGCGACCTTGCCCGAAAGATGAGCCTGCCGGCCCGCTTCATCCGGGAATGCGTCAAAGATGCCAAAGGTAGACGGCCCCAAGCGGATTCCAAACCAGGCTGTAGTGGCTGGCTCCTCCTCCACTAAAGGAAGGCCGCTCAAGAGAAAGCGCTCCACCTCTTTCTCTTTCCCAGGTTTTGCTTCCAGACGAACGAACAACGCTACTTTGACCATGACGTGGCTCCTGTTGTTACGATGCGGCTGGTGCTATCTGGTCGCAATAGCTAAAAGGGGCATCCGGCTGTTAACTATGGTCGACGACACCACGATTACAAACCCAAAGAGACCAAGGGTAGCGCCGCATGTCGCTCGGACACTGAGAATGACGTAGTAGGCAGCGCGCAAACCGCAGACCAGCCGCTTGATCACTTTTCCCGAGCTGTGGCCTGATAATCAAGACTCAACGATATCTGAAATTCAGGAGAACATAACAGATCATGGTGACTGTCAAGCCGACCAATATGTACTCGACACGCGGTAGAAATATAACTAACCCACCTAAAGAAAACACGATCAAGGTGTTTTGCAGTATGTATTTCCTTATTCGACTCACAGCTATGAAATAGCCATATTGCTTCCCCAGGAAAAACAAGACCATGCCGGTGATCGACATAATCTGGAAATCGCGCATCGCAATGTCATTCAGGATCGCATGCCTGATCAAATTTGCCAGGAGCGCCAACCCCATAAAAAGAAAAAGGTGCGAGTAGATCAAGGCGTGCCCACTCATACTGCTGTGATTTTTGCTCAGCAGGTAAAAACTATCAAAATAGATCCACCAGATACTGCAAATCATGATGAATCCGGTGATTGCCGCCATCACATTGTAATAACCCCATTGAATGTTAGATAAGCCTCCGGAAAGGCTAATAATTGACTCCCCCAATAAGATTAGGGTGAGTAGGCCTATGCGCTCAACCAAGTGCTCTGTGTGTGCTGGCAACGGTTTTAATTTAGTCCAGAAAAATACAGGAAACAGAATATCAAGAACAATTCCAATATAAGCAACAAGGTAACGCAAGGGCGGGTCAAAAATAACGGATGAAAGGCTAATAACTGCGCTAACTAATAGGGCGAAGCCGAGCCTTGAGGAAAGTTCGCCGCGAGAATCGAGTTTACTAATGGATGAAATGTACATAACACTGATGATCGCTCGTATACCAAAATAGCAGGCAATAATAAGCGGGTAGTTCACTTCCAGGTCTTCCCCAATCCGTGCCGATAGCACAATGAGCAGGAGCATTATGAACAATGTTGCCAAACGGTGAAGATTACTGTCTGTATCGAACCTGTTGGAGTAAATCGTGTGACTGGACCAGATCCACCACAACGGTACAAAAAGCAGTAAGAATGTCCATAATTGCTTATGTTCAAAGTGGCCGTCATGAACATGTCCGAGCGTGTGCGTAACCTGGCCTATCGTAACAACGAAAGTCAGGTCAAAAAACAACTCCAACCATGTGGCGTGTCGATTTTCTTCATAATACTTCAAAGATTTCATTAGTTGCCGGCTCCGTGTACACCTCTTTAATGTAGAAGGAAGCTAACGCTGGTTTGCCCTCGGCTCTGGTGTGGATGATGCCAGGTCGATGCGGCTATCTAGCGATTTTGTCCGCGCACTAACAGAAGCTCAGTCATCTGACACATCTCGTTGAACTCTGGGACCCCGTCATAGCGAAGTCCGTCAAAGTAAAACGCTGGAGTACCGTTCACGCCGCTGCGTACACCGCCATTGAAGTCGGATTGTATTTTAGGGATGTAAGTGTCCTTTCGCATGGCAACGTCGAGTTCCTCGCTGGAAAGGCCGTGTTTTAGAACAATGGCGCGATACAGCGGTAGACCCAATCGATCCTGATTTTCATACAATTCGTCGTGAGCCTCCCAGAAGAACCCTCGACTCCCGGCATACTCCGCGGTGACCGCTGCACCCAGCGCATGCGGGTGAGCGGTGGTCAGAGGAAAGTTACGGAACACGAACAGCAAATCATCGCGAAAAAGCTGTTGCAGATTCTTGACCATCCAATACGCTTCACCGCAATAGGGACATTCATAGTCGCCAAATTCCACCAAGGTGACCTTGGCATGCGCACTTCCCTGGCGATGGTCGTTGGCACTTACCGGGACTTTGAGAGTGGCCATGTAATCACCTGTTAATTTTTGGTTGACGTGCTTTGTGGCGCATTCGCCAGAGCATCCAGCGCATCCAGAATGCCGTCCGCCCCAGGGTTGATTGCCATTGGTGAGAGGTAGCTCCAGGCGACCACCCCCTCCTTGTCAATCACGAACAGTGCCCTCTTACAAACTCCGGGCTGGGACTCGTAAGCTCCATACTGTCGTGCCACCGCCCCTTTGGGCTCGAAATCGGCCAGCAGGCTGAAGTGGAAATTTCGATCTTTGGCAAAGGCCTGATGACACCAGGCGCTGTCAACCGAGATACCCAATAGCACCGCACCGGATTCTCTGAAGGTGGGTAACAACTGGTTGTACAAGGTCAGTTGGTCACCACACACCGAAGTCCAGTCAGCGGGATAAAACGCCAGTATCACGGGATTTCCCTTTAGCTCACGCAGCGACAACTGTTGATCAGGGGTTGCGTGAAGAGTGAAGTCGGGCGCGACAGTACCGGCCGGAAGCGGACCCTGAACCAGGTCGCCATTGGTTTTTTGTGCATCATCGAACTCTAAAGTGTTCATTGCTTGAACCTTGATAGATGGGTGGTTGGGACGTGCTCAGTGGGATGCGACGTGCCCGGCGGGATAACTCCATCCACCATCAAGGGGTTCAAAAAAAGACAACGCTGCCTCGATCTCAGCCTGAGCCTGAGTGATTTCGGCAGCGAAACGTTCACGTTCCGCATCAAGGAACACAAGAAGATCCGCCGTGTAATCGCGGAATTGGATTAGGCCAGGTTGGCAGGGGAATGGTCAGATTCGCTCTGGCTCACCAATGACTATAGTCGTTGATGACGCTTGCCGTAGTAGCTGAACGATTTTTCGCTACCCACCAGTGCCAACAACACTCACGCGCTTATCTTGCTGCCATTTCAGGCGGCGTTTTAACACGATGATTTTGGCAGCTATTTCGCCACTTCAGACGAATTTACATCTGCTTTCTGGACGACAACTGCTGCCCGTTACGACAAGCAGAAATCGACCAGAGGCAGACACTGAAACCGCCTTCAGGTCGACAGAATGAAGGTTGATATGGGAAATGCTCTGGACAAACGAGTCGTTGTCATTAGTGCCGGCATCGTGGGCGCTTCGCTGGCGTATCACCTGGCTGATAAAGGCGCGAATATCACCTTGGTTGAGGCTGAAGGTAATCAAAGATGCGGCTCGTGCAACGATGGTGCTGTACCTAACGAATAGTCGAGATCGGTCTTCGGGAAGCTGAGCGGTAGTCTTTGCGAATATTGTCACTGACCGCTTTTGGCCGGAAGCAGACGAATCACGCAGTCGATTTCTGACAGATCCCTCTTGGCGCTCACCATAGAGCGCCAAGCGAGAGTGTTCGCTACGCCGTTGGCACCACATTATCCAACGCCTGATTCACCGCCAATTCCCCCAGCATCACCACCTGCGCAATGCCGAGCAGCGTCTTGCGAATCGGTCCCTCTACCAACGCGGCCACATCTCCCAGCATCACCGTCGCCGACCCCAGCGATTCACTGGCGTTCGCCAGCAATTCCTCGGTCGCGATCTCGGGATTAGCGAGGAACATGGCGTTGGGTGTGTAGGGCGTTGCCATGACCTGGCTGGTGGGGTTCAGGTAGTGGTCGAGGGCGCGTTCGGCGGCTTCGTGGAGTTTCTTGGAGTCTGGGGATTCGTAGGGCGAGATCGTTTCTGTTTCGGGCGGATTGGGCGTTACTTTGAACATAGGTGAAGCTCCAGGATGAATAAAGTGGAGCCATCACCTTCGCTACCAAACGAAGGGTGGTGGCCAAACGCAGGTTGGTAGACCGGTCACCTGGATACCCGGCGCATCCGAAGATGCCCTACGCATGGCCACCATAAAAACAGCGGACGAAACCGTCCCTGCAAATAGGATTGCTATGCGACAGGTAAGCCGGGCTACCAAACCCGATCGCTGCTTTTCAGCGACCGACCCACGATAGAACCCGCACCCTAGGCGCACAAGCCGGCGGATTCTGGCGTAGTCGTAGGCAAAGGCGCAAGGCGTTGTAGTTTGGGATGACGTAACGGCGAGTGTTTTTAAACGAATGCGGGGAAATGGTTAAACGCGAAGATTTTTTGAGCTGTTCTTTTTTGAACGGATGGTTTGGCGAGGGGTGGAAGCAGAGCCGATTTGCAGTTCATCGGTGCGGTGCGACGTTTCGCTAAATCCTTTTACCACTGGAGTGGTTTTTGTCTGGGGACTGTCGACGCGGGCGGTGGGGTTGGTGGCTGCGGTAGGCTCGGGTTTTCTTCCTGACTGGGCTGACGCCATCGCGAGCAGGCTCACTCCTACAGTGGGTTTTGCGGTGTTTGCGAATGTTGTGCCGGGCAGCAAACCTGTAGGAGTGAGCCTGCTCGCGATTTGGGTATCCACGATGCTCGGGTTTATTCATCACCCTTTTGGACACAGTGTTTGTCCAGCCGACCGATTTTTGCCGTGCGCTGCAACCCCTAACATCGTCTGCAACCCGTGATCCAACACGGTTCCCCACAAGACGGTGAACATCATGAAGCTTGCAAAAATCGCTCTTCTTCTGGTCCTTGGCGGTATCGGCGCGCAGGCGTTTGCGGCGGATGAAACCGCGCAGGTCGAGGCCTATAACGCTGCCGTTCAACCGGACATCGCCCACGTGGTGTCGATCTCCGACGCGGCCAACCAGTGCGGCGCGGTGCCGGTACAGATGACCTATGACGACTCGACCGGTGCACGGCATGTCGTGCAATACCAGGTGATGGGCAGCGGTTGTTCCAACGGTTGATGGTTGATGCCGGCGCTGGAGGGTCGACACTCCAGGTCTGCGGCACTAAGCGTTGGCGAGTGGTCTGGCGCCGGCCATGTCTTCATCGGACGCCAGCAGTTGCGGGATGGCGGTTTTCAGGAACTCCACCCAGGTCTTGATTTTGGCGTCGACGAATTTGCGCGACGGGTAGATCGCGAACAGGTTGTATTCCTCCAGGCGGTACTCCGGCAGGACCCGCACCAGTGTGCCTCCCACCAATCCTTCGACGGCGGATGCCAGCGGCTGAATGCCGATGCCCATGCCATTTCTGATCGCAGTGGCCATGCCGTCGGCGGTGTTGATGTGGAAGGGTGAGTCGGGGATGTTCTGGGTTTCCATGCCCTGTGGCCCTTCGAACACCCAGTTTTCTGCGGGCATCACCGTGTTGACGATGCGCAGGCAGTCATGCGCGGCGAGGTCGCCGGGTGTGGCAGGGTGGCCGCGTTTGCTCAGGTACGACGGCGAGGCGCAGAGGATGCTGTAGGTGGTGCCCAGGCGTTGCGCGACAAACCCGGAATCGGGCAGGTCGCGGGCGAGGACGATCGACATGTCGTAGCTTTCTTCGAGCAGGTCGGGCAGGCGATTGCTCAGGGTCAGATCGAACATCACCGTGGGGTGAATCTCGCGGTAGCGGGCGATGGCGTTGATCACGTAGTGGTTGCCGATGGCGGCCATGGCGTGGATCTTCAGACGCCCGACCGGCAAGGTCTGGGCGGTGCCGGCTTCTTCGTCGGCTTCGCGCAGGTCATCGAGAATTTTCTCTGCTCGCTGCAGGTAGCGCATCCCGGCTTCGGTCAGGGCGAGGCGGCGGGTGGTGCGGTTGATCAGGCGCGTGTGCAGCCGGGCTTCGAGGCTGGAGACGGCTTTGGACACATTGGTCGTGGTGGTGTCGAGCACGTCGGCGGCGGCGGTGAAGCTGCCGCTCTGGGCCACGCTGACGAAGCAGCGCAGGGTCTGAATGACGTCCATCGTTGTGGTTGGCTCTTTGGATGGGGTTGCCATTCTAGGGTTTGCCGTGGGTGGTGTTGCAAATGTTTGCGAATGAGGGGCGGGCGCATGGCGGGTGAAGGGCTTGAGGACATTCTGGCGCCGGTGCTTTCGGTGGTGTTCTGCGGGATCAATCCGGGGCTGCTCGCGGCGGCGCGGGGGCATCATTTTGCCGGGCGCGGCAATCGCTTCTGGCGCACCTTGCACCTCGCCGGGTTCACACCGTATGAAGTGCGGGCGGAGGATGATCGAAGCATCCTGCAATTCGGCTGCGGATTGACCGCGGTGGTCGAGCGGCCGACGGCGCGAGCGGATCAGTTGGCGGTGCAGGAGTTTGCGGCGGTGGCTTTGAGCTTTGAACAGAAGATCACCCGCTGTGCGCCGCGTTATGTGGCGTTTCTGGGCAAGGCTGCGTATGCGGCGTTGTCGGGGCAGAAGGTGGTGGCGTGGGGGTTGCAGGCAAAGACCTTTGGTGGCGCGCACGTGTGGGTGTTGCCCAATCCCAGTGGGCGCAATCGGGCGTTCTCCCTTGAGCAATTGGTCGCGGCATATCAGGAATTGCATGAGGCATTGATCGCTAGCGGGTAAAGCAGGCATCCAGCGTTTTTCGGTTGGCCAGCTACGATTGATGCAGTCAAACCGCCGAGGAGGACGCCCGCCATGAAACCCGAAAAACCACCCACCGACGCCTCGGCACTGATCGACGCACGAATCGCTGAACTGGCCGACTGGCGCGGGGCCATCCTCGGCGAGATTCGCAAGGTCATGCACCAGGCCGATCCCGAGGTGCTGGAGGAGTGGAAGTGGCGGGGCGTTCCGGTGTGGTCGCGGGGCGGCATCATTTGCACTGGGGAGACCTACAAGACGGCGGTGAAGATGACCTTCGCCAAAGGCGCGGCGCTGGTCGATCCTGCGGGGTTGTTCAACGCCAGTCTGGAGGGCAACACCCGGCGGGCGATTGATTTTCACGAGGGCGACCAGGTCGATGAGCAGGCCTTGAAAGCGCTGATTCGCGAGGCGATTGCGTTGAATTTGTCGAAGTGAATCTTGGTGTTTGCCCCGGCTCAGAAATAACTGGCTGTTTTAAAACAAATTTTTTTGCACTCGGGGCTTCCCAGATCAAAAAAAGGTTGGTAAATTGCGGCCCATTCTCGCAGAGCTTGTTACAGAGCTTGAGATACAGGGGCGTCGCCAAGCGGTAAGGCAGCAGGTTTTGATCCTGCCATGCGTTGGTTCGAATCCAGCCGCCCCTGCCATATTCAGAAAAACGCCAGTCCGAAAGGGCTGGCGTTTTTTTATGCGCGCGATTTGTGTCTGACGGCGACGGTTGCCTCAGCGGCAGCCGGGGACTGTTGTAAACTCCCCCGCGAAAAGTCCCGGTGGGTTATTGGCCGGCGACCCTCACGCTCTCCAGACAAGAGACTTACATGGCTAATCAAGACCTCAGCTTCACCCCTGATCCGGATGCGGATTCGATTTCTTCCGACGTTGTCGGTTTCAACGGCATTCTGGTTTCGACCCAGATCCCGACCCGTGCCGACGGCAGCCTGGAGCTGGGCGACATCACCCTGCAAAGCGAATGCACCCTGCAGGCGCTGAAAGTGGCGCTGGAGCGGGCGGGCAGTTCGATGGATCGGGTCATGCACCTGACCATCTACCTCACCGACATGGCCGACCGCGTGGCGTTCAACGAAGTCTACAAGCGCTTCTTTGCCAAGCCATGGCCGGTGCGCGCTGCGGTGGGCGTGGCGTCGCTGGCGGTGGAAGGCATGCGCGTGGAAGTCACCGCAATGGCTGCCAAGGCCTGATCCTGCTTTAAAACCTGTGGGGGCAAACCAGCTCCCACAGGATTTGCGGTGTTCACGGGGCCGGAAGCCGTTGCCACTTGGCAGCACAGGCGTGCCGCCCGGGCGTTTCGCAGCTACAATGCGCGCCTTAACCGTGACAGCCTGACTAAAAAAACTATGTCCTTGCCCAAGCATCACCTGGAACTGCTCAGCCCCGCCCGTGACGTGGCCATTGCCCGTGAAGCCATCCTGCACGGCGCCGACGCCGTGTACATCGGTGGCCCGAGCTTCGGCGCGCGCCATAACGCCTGCAACGAGGTGAGCGAAATCGCCGAGCTGGTGGAGTTTGCCCGTCGTTATCACGCGCGCATTTTCACCACCATCAACACCATCCTGCACGACAACGAACTGGAGCCGGCGCGCAAGCTGATCCATCAGTTGTACGACGCCGGTGTCGACGCGCTGATCGTCCAGGACCTGGGCGTGATGGAACTGGACATCCCGCCGATCGAGCTGCATGCCAGTACCCAGACCGACATCCGCACCCTTGAGCGGGCGAAGTTTCTCGATCAGGCCGGTTTCTCGCAGCTGGTGCTGGCCCGTGAGCTGAACCTGAAGGAAATCCGCGCCATCGCCGACGAAACCGATGCCGCCATCGAATTCTTCATCCACGGCGCGCTGTGCGTGGCGTTCTCCGGGCAGTGCAACATCTCCCACGCGCAGACCGGGCGCAGTGCCAACCGTGGCGACTGCTCCCAGGCCTGCCGCTTGCCGTACACCCTCAAAGACGAAAAGGGTGGGGTGATCGCCTACGAAAAACACCTGCTGTCGATGAAGGACAACAACCAGAGCGCCAACATCCGCGCGCTGGTCGAGGCCGGTGTGCGTTCGTTCAAGATCGAAGGTCGCTACAAGGACATGGGCTATGTGAAGAACATCACCGCCTATTACCGCCAGCGCCTCGACGACGTGCTCGAAGATCGCCCGGACCTGGCCCGCGCCTCCAGCGGCCGCACCGCGCATTTCTTCCTGCCTGACCCGGAAAAAACCTTCCACCGTGGCAGCACCGACTACTTCGTCACCGACCGCAAGATCGACATCGGCGCGTTCGACTCGCCGACTTTCACCGGCCTGCCAGTGGGCACCGTCGAGAAAGTCGGCAAGCGTGACCTGCAGGTGGTGACTCAGGAGCCGCTGTCCAACGGCGATGGCCTCAACGTGCTGGTCAAGCGTGAAGTCGTGGGTTTCCGCGCCAACATCGCCGAGCCGAAGGGCGAGTTCGAAGAGGACGGCGAGAAGCGCTATCGCTACCGCGTCGAGCCCAACGAGATGCCGGAAGGCCTGTTCAAGCTACGCCCGAACCATCCGCTGAACCGCAACCTCGACCACAACTGGCAGCAGGCGCTGCAGAAGACCTCCGCCGAGCGCCGCGTGGCCCTGAGCTGGGTCGCGCGCCTGCGTGAAGAACAGCTGGAAGTCACCGCCACCAGTGAAGAGGGCATCAGTGCCAGCGTGACCCTGAACGGTCCGTTCGGTGTCGCCAACAAGCCGGAGCAGGCGCTGGAGCAATTGCAGGATCTGCTCGGTCAGCTCGGCACCACCCAGTACCATGCCACCGACATCAAGCTCGATGCACCGCAGGCGTTCTTCATTCCGAACTCGCAGCTCAAGGCGTTGCGCCGTGAAGTGATCGAAGCGCTGACCGCCGCCCGCGTCGCGGCGCATCCGCGTGGCAGCCGCAAGGCCGAAACCACGCCGCCGCCGGTGTACCCGGAGTCGCACCTGTCGTTCCTCGCCAACGTCTACAACCAGAAGGCGCGCGACTTCTATCACCGTCACGGCGTGAAGCTGATCGATGCGGCGTACGAGGCTCACGAAGAGGCCGGTGAAGTGCCGGTGATGATCACCAAGCACTGCCTGCGGTTCTCGTTCAACCTGTGCCCGAAGCAGGCCAAGGGCGTGACCGGTGTGCGCACCAAGGTTGCACCGATGCAGCTGATTCACGGTGACGAAGTGCTGACCCTGAAGTTCGACTGCAAGCCGTGCGAGATGCACATCATCGGCAAGATGAAGGGCCACATCCTCAACATGCCGCAACCAGGCAGCGTGGTCGGCCACATCAGCCCCGAAGACCTGCTGAAAACCATCCCGCGCGCGCCACACTGAGTCTGCAGCGGGCATGGCGCTACGGCGTCATGTCCTTTGAATTCAGAAACGTTGCAAGCGGTATGCCTCCAGCGTCGGCAGATCGGCCATGATCTGGCCTGCCGGCGCCAAGGCCAGTTGCGCAATCATCTGCGCCGTGACCGCGGCTTGCGTCAGCCCCAAATGCTGATGACCAAACGCAAGCAACACGCGGCCGTCGCAGACCTTGTCGATGATCGGCAGCGAGTCCGGCAGCGACGGGCGAAACCCCATCCACGGCGTCGCGTCTTGCACGCTCAAATCGCGGCGGAACAGGCCTTGGCTCAACCGGTGCAGCTGCCAGGCGCGCTCCATGCACGGCGGGCGCTGCAGACCGGCGAACTCCACCGTGCCAGCCAACCGCAAGCCCCCGGCCATCGGCGTCATGATGAATTTGCGCTCTAGCGAGGTGACGGCGAACGGCAGTCGCCCGTGCTCGTGCGGCAACATCAGGTGATAACCGCGTTCGGTGTCCAGCGGCACCTGTTTGCCAGTCAGAGCTGCCGTGAGTTTCGCCGAATGCGCGCCACAGGCGATCAGCACCTGACGCGCGTTGACGCGGCCCTGCGGGGTGATCAGCGACACGCCTTGTGCCTGCAACTGGCCGCCCTGAACCTCTTGTTGCAGAAACTGCACGCCGGCCGCTTTGGCCGCGCTGACCAATTCACACACCACCCGATACGGATCGAGAAAGTGCCCGGTGCGCGGGAAGAACAGCCCGCCCTGAATCTGTGCGCTGAGTTGCGGCGCGCGGTCCTGTACGGCACTGGCCGACCAGGCATCCACCGGCACCTGCTGCTGACGCATGCGCGCCTGCAACGCTTCGATGGCTGGCCGCGATTCGCCGCGTTCGAACACCAGCAGCGAGCCGTCCTCCTTGAGCAGACCTGTTTGGCCGATGCTGTGCAGCAGGCGATTCCACGCGGCGAGACTGCTTTCGTTGAGCGCACGCAACCCGGCGATCGTGCGCTGGAACGGCGCCGGGCGCAGGTTCAGCAATAAGCGGGTGAACCACGGCACGGCGCGCGGCAGGTATTTCCAGTCGAGGCGCAGCGGGCCCATCGGGTCCATCAACATCGCCGGCAAGCGTTTGAGGATCGACGCGTCGGCAATCGGAAACACCTGCTCGGTCGCCAGATGCCCGGCGTTGCCGAACGAGGCGCCGTGGCCGGGCGGTTGCCGGTCAATGACCACCACCCGCCGGCCCTGACGCGCCAGTTGCAGGGCGCAGGCGACACCGATGATGCCGGCGCCGATCACCGCGATGTCGGCGCTGTCCGCTGTGAGGTTATCGGGCATGGTCAGGCTTCCCTCTGACCGTCGAGCAAGCGCCGCAATTGCAGCGGATTCGCTTGTTTCAGCGGCGGCGGCAACAGGCGGTCGGGGAAGTCCTGATAGCACACCGGGCGCAGGAACCGCAGGATCGCCGCCGTGCCCACCGATGTGCTGCGCGAGTCTGAAGTGGCCGGGAACGGCCCGCCGTGAACCATCGCGTCACACACCTCGACCCCGGTCGGCCAGCCGTTGACCAGCAGGCGTCCGGCCTTGCGCTCCAGTGTCGGCAACAACGCCCGGGCGCGATCCAGATCGGCGTCATCCAGGTGCAGGGTGGCGGTCAGTTGGCCTTCGAGGTGTTCGCAGACCTGACGGACTTCATCGTCGTTGGCGCACTGTACGATCAACGACGCCGAGCCGAAGATTTCACCTTGCAGACGCACGTCAGCGAGGAAGTCTTGCGCCGAAGTGACGAACAATCGCGCCTGACATTGGTTCGGCCCTTCAGCCGCGAGGCCGCTTGCCACGCGTTGTGCTTGCGGATGTTCGGCCAGCGCGCCGACGCCAGTTTCATAGGCGCGGAAGATCCCCGGTGTGAGCATGGTCTGCGCCGGGCTGCGCTGGACATGCTCGGCCGCAGACGCGATGAAACGCTCCAGTGCCGGCCCTTGGTGAGCAATGACCAGCCCGGGATTGGTACAGAACTGCCCGGCGCCCTGGGTCAGCGAGGCCACGAAGCCTTGCGCCAACGCCTCACCGTGGGCGGCAAGCGCTGCGGGAAACAACAGCACCGGATTGATCGAACTCATTTCCGCATACACCGGAATCGGCTCGGGCCGCGCCTGCGCCGCTTGGCTCAGGGCCAGACCGCCACTGCGCGAACCGGTGAAGCCCACGGCCTTGATGCGCCAATCGCTGACCAGCGCAATGCCTACTTCGTTGCCGGAACCGAACAGCAGCGAGAACACGCCTTCAGGCAGAGCGGATTTTTTCACCGCACGGCTCAGCGCCTGGCCGACCAGTTCGCTGGTGCCGGGATGCGCGCTGTGCGCCTTGACGATCACCGGGCAGCCGGCGGCCAGTGCCGAAGCGGTGTCACCACCGGCGACGGAGAACGCCAGGGGAAAATTGCTGGCGCCGAACACCGCCACCGGCCCCAGTGCGATCTGCCGTTGCCGCAGATCAGAACGTGGCAGCGGCTGGCGCTGTGGTTGTGCATGATCGATGCGCACGCCCAGCCACTCGCCGGCGCGCACGGTGCGGGCGAAGGTGCGCAGTTGCCCGCAGGTGCGCCCGCGTTCGCCTTCAATACGTGCGCGCGGCAGGCCGCTTTCGGCCACCGCACGCTCAATCAATTCATCGCCGAGGGCTTCGATCTCATCGGCAATGCTGTCGAGAAATTCGGCGCGAGCACTCAGAGACGTCTCGCGATAACCGTCAAACGCTTGCCACGCCAGGGCGCAGGCCTGTTCGACCTGCTCGACGCTGCCGCCGGCGTAGGCCGGTTCGAGCACGGCATCGGTGGCGGGATTGATCGCGCGGATCGCTTCGCGGCTGCCGGCGATGGCTTGGCCGCCGATCAGCATGTGGCCTGTCAGAGTCATGGCGCTTCCTGATAATTCAAGTGAAGCCCCGGCGTGTGATGCCGGGGCGGGGACAGCGGTCAGGCGAGGTTCTGTTCGGCGGACCAGTTTTTGTACCACTGGCGGAACAGCGCGTACTGGGTCTCGGCATAGCGGCGCTGGGCGTCACTCAGGGCGTCGGTTTCGTTGAAGTGCAAGGCGTATTCGCGGTCGCCGTTGAGCACCATCAGGTGCTTGTAATACAGCACCAGATCGCAGCCTTCATCGAACGACGACAGCACTGCCAGCGCCGCTTCCAGTTCGCGAGCCAGGCGTCGGGCCTTGGCGTCGCCCTTGGCCGCTTGCTTGCTCAGCGCGACCAGTTGCAGGACTTCGCGGGGCAGGGCGTTGCCGATGCCGGTGATTGCGCCCGTGGCGTTGCAGTTGACGAAGCCGTGCACCACTTGGGTGTCGACGCCGACCATCAGGGTCACGGCGTCGTCCTGCGAGGTGATGTTTTCGGCGGCGTAGCGCAAGTCGGCGCCACCGCCGAACTCCTTGAAGCCGATCAGGTTCGGGTATTCGCGGCGCAGTTCGAAGAACAGCTCGGCGCGGGTGGCGAAGCCGTAGTAAGGGCTGTTGTAGATCACTGCCGGCAGGTTCGGCGCGGCTTGGAGAATGGCGGCGAAGTGCGCCTTCTGCGCGGTCGCCGAAGCACCACGGGACAGCACGCGGGGAATCACCATCAGGCCATGGGCGCCGACTTTCGCGGCGTGGGCCGCGTGGGCCACCGCTTCACGGCTGTTGACCGCGCCGGTACCGACGATGGTCGGCACGCCAGCCGCCACCAGCCGCGCCACGCCTTCCTGACGTTCGGCTTCGGTCAGCAGCGGCCAGTCGCCCATCGAACCGCAGTAAACCACCGCACTCATGCCGATATCGATCAGCTCGCGGCCCTTGGCGACCAGCGCGTCGAAGTCGGGTTTGCGCGCGGCGGTGCACGGGGTCATCAGGGCCGGAATGCAGCCAGTGAAGATGTTATCGCTCATGGTTGTAGCTCCTCGGGACATTCATTCAGATCGGTAAAAAACGGGGCAGGTCAGATGCCCCAGGCGAAAGGGTCTTGTTCGTCGATCAGCAGGGTGGCGTCGGCGGTCATGTAGGCGCGCCCGGTGATGAACGGGCGCACGCGCTCGCCTTCCCATTCGAAGTGGCCTTCGAACTGGCTGCCGGTGATGCTCGCCTGGGTCCAGACCTGGCCTTCGGCAAGTTTGCCGTCAGCGGCCAGGCAGGCCAGTTTGGCGCTGGTGCCGGTGCCGCACGGCGAGCGATCGTAGGCCTTGCCCGGGCACATGACGAAGTTGCGGCTGTCGGCCTGGTCATCGTCGGCAAACAGTTCGACGTGATCGATCAGCGCGCCGTCCTCGCCGTGGATGCCCTGGGCTTCAAGGGCCTTGAGCATCGCCCAGGTGTAATCGGTCAGGGCTTCGACGTTGCTCATCTGCAGGTCCTGGCCGTGCTCGGAGACGAGGAAAAACCAGTTGCCGCCCCACGCGATGTCGCCGAACACACGACCGTAGCCGGGCACCTCCACCGGCACCTGCTTGCGGTAGCGGTAAGCGGGCACGTTGCGCAGGGTCACCGCGCCGTCCTCGTGCAACGTGGCGCTGACCGGGCCGACCGGGGTGTCGATCTTGTGCACCCCCGGCTGGATGCGGCCCAAATGCTGCAGCGAGTTGATCAGGCCGATGGTGCCGTGGCCGCACATGCCCAGGTAGCCGGCGTTGTTGAAGAAGATCACCCCGCAGGTCGCATCCGGCGACATCGGCGCGCAGTACAGCGCGCCGACCAGCACGTCATTGCCACGCGGTTCGAGCAGGCAGGCGCGGCGCCATTGATCGTGCTGCGTGCGCAGGTTGTCGCGCTTCTCGGCCATGCTGCTGCCGTGTACCTCGGGGAAGCCTTGCATCACCAGCCGCGTAGGTTCGCCGCCGGTGTGGGAATCGATGATGTGTACGCGTTTCATGAAGTCGTCCCTTGCGTGAAAGTCAGGCGTGAGCCGGGCGTTGGCCGGTGGCGGTGCGGGCGGAGGACTCAGCGGCTTCGCTTTCGTCGTCCTCGGTTTCCAGACGAATCAGGTGTGCCGGTACGCCGGTGGCGGCGCCCCAGTAGTAGATGCCCAGCGCGCAGACCGCGACGATCACCGTGTCGAACGGGTGACTGAGCACGCCGATGCCGCCGAAGCTGCCGAGTTTGGAGAGGACGATGGTCACCGCGTAGAAGCCGATCAGCCACGCCGAGGAACGCACTTGCTGACCGAGGTTGAGGTGCGCGGTCGGCACCATGCGCCCACACAGCAGATAGATGACAAACATCAGGATTTGCAGGCCGAGCAACCACGACACGGTGCCCCAGCCCGACCAGTAGACGATCAGCGCCGCAATGATGAACGACAGCGGCCCGAGCACACTCATGCCCTTGACCCGGAACGGACGCGGCATCTCCGGCGCGTTGCGGCGCAGGGCGGCCACCGTCACCGGGGCCACGGCGTAGCTCAAGACCAGTGCAGCGGAGACCACGTTGATCAGCGCCTCCCATGACGGGAACGGCAGGGTCCAGAACACCGACAGGCCGAAGGTCAGCCACAGCGCCGGACGGGGGATGCCGGACTTCTCGTCGATGCGGGTGAAGACCTTGAAGAATGTCCCGGTCTGCGCCCAGCCGTAGATCACCCGTGGGGTGGCGTTCATGTAGATGTTGCCGCAGCCGCTGGGCGAGATCACCGCGTCCGCCACCACCAGATAGGCCAGCCAGCCGACGCCCAGTGCCAGCGCGATGTCGCGATACGGCAGGGCCAGTTCCTTGGCGACGCCGGCCCAGCCATTGGCGAGCATTTCGGTCGGGATGCCGCCGAGGAACGCAGTTTGCAGCAGCACGTAGATAGCGGTGGAGAGCAGTACCGAAAGGATCAGCGCAATCGGAATCGTGCGTTGCGGATTCTTCACTTCGCTGGCCACCGAAATGATCGGCGTCAGGCCCAGATACGCGAAGATCACGCCGCCGGCCGACACCGCCATTTCGATCCCGGACAGGCCGAACGGGGCAAAGCCATGCATCTGGAAGTTGGCCGGTTTGAAGAAGGTGAACAGCACGCCGATTACCAGCAGCGGCACGATGAACTTGAACACGCTGACCAGATTGTTGGCCATGGCGAAGGTCTTCACGCTGCGGTAGTTGAGCAGGAAAAACAGGCACAACAGCCCGAATTGCACGAACCAGCCGAGCATGGTCGGGTCACTGGAACCGACCTTGGTCAGTTCGGGAAACCACGCTGCCGCATATTGCCGTGAGGCGACCACTTCGATCGCCACCAGACTGGAAAACGCGATCAGCGTGATGAAGCCCATCAGGTAGCCGAGCAGCGGCCCGTGAGAGTAAACCGGGTAGCGCACCACACCGCCGGCGCGGGGCAACGCGGCGCCCAATTCGCAGTAGACGATGCCCAGCAGCAACACGGCGAAGCCGCCGAGCAGCCAGGAAAAGATCCCCGCCGGACCGGCAATGGCGGAGACGTGACTGGCGGCGAACAACCAGCCCGAACCGAAGATCGCCCCCAGTCCGATGAACGTGAGGTCTGTCAGTGAAAGTTGTTTTTTGAACTTGCCTTGGCCTTTCATAGCGTCGCCTTCTTGTTGGTTGTTGGAGGGGCGTGCAGTGGCGCTACAGTGAACTCATCCAGCGCGTCGCGATTGATGTTTTTTGCCGGCCGCGATGACGAATTCAGCACAATGGCCCACGCCAAAGCCCCGGCTCGACAGGCTGTCGGCCTTGGGGCAATCTGCGTGCAAGTGATAAAGCCGAGTGGGGAGTGAGAGGCATGCCGCAGAACGCGTTTGCGATCCTGAGCCAACAGAGCGAGGCGAGCCGGCCGCAGACCCTCGACGATCTGCTGGCGGGCATGGCGCTGTTGCTGCCGATGCTGGACGTGATTCCCAATGCGGCGATCTTCATCAAGGATGTGCAGGCGCGCTACGTCATGGCCAACCGCACGCTGGTGCAGCGCTGTGGTTTGAAAGACCTGCGACCGTTGCTTGGCAAGACCAGCGCCGAAGTGTTTCCGGCGCAATTGGGCCCGGGCTATACCGAGCAGGATCGGCGCGTGCTGGAAGAGGGCTGGGTGCTGGAGGATCAGCTGGAGTTGCATCTGTACGGCAGTCGCGAACCCGGCTGGTGCCTGACCCACAAGCGTCCGTTGTACGACCGCAATAATCGGATCATCGGCCTGGCAGGGATTTCCGTCGACCTGCAAACCGCCAGTGAAACCCATCCGGCGTATCAGCGTCTGGCGGCGGTGGACGAATACATCCGGGCGAACTTCAATCGCCGCGTCAGCCTCAGTGAACTGACACGCATCGCCGGGATTTCAGTGGCGCAACTGGAGCGTTACTGCAAACGGGTGTTCCACCTGACGCCGCGCCAGATGATCCAGAAAGTGCGCCTGGAGCATGCGCATCGGCTGTTGCACGGCGACTTGCCGATCACCGAGGTGGCGCTGCAGTGCGGCTATACCGACCACAGCGCGTTCACCCGGCAGTTCAAGGCGTCGACTGGGTTTACCCCGCGCCAGTATCGGTTGGCGACGGGGCCGTGAGGGTCGTCAGGCCTTGACCCAGCGCTGGCGGCTCCACGCACTCAACGAGTCCACGCCCAACACCAGTATCAGCATCGCCAGAATCACCGTGCTCGCCTGCGCTTCCTGAAACAGGCTCAGGCTGATATACAGCATTTGCCCCAGACCACCGGCACCGACGAAGCCCAGCACGCTGGCCATGCGGATGTTGTTTTCCCAGCGGTACAGGCAATACGCGAGCAACTGCGGGGCGAGGTTGGGCAGGGTGCCGTAGCAGAACGCCAGGACCGGATTGCCGCCCTGCAAGCGAATCGCTTCGGCAGGCTCGGGCGGGGTGTTCTCCAGTGCTTCGGCGAACAATCGACCGAGTACGCCGGTGGTGTGCAGGGCCAGCGCCAGGGTTCCGGCATTCGGGCCTAAGCCAGCGGCGAGCACCATCAGTGCTGCCCACACCAGTTCCGGAATCGCCCGCAGACCGTTAAGCAACAGCCGCGAGGCGCTTTGCAGCGGCCAACCGAAACGCCCGGCGGCCGGCAATGCCAGCATGATGCCGAACACCGCCGCAAGCAGGGTGCCGAGGGCCGACATGGCGAGGGTTTCCAGCGAGCCTTTGAGGATCGCCTGCAAGTGCGTGGCGCTCAGGTCCGGGCTGAGAAAACGTTGCGCGTAGGCGCCCATCTGCTTGAGGCTGGTGGCGCTACCCAGTTCACCGAGGTCGAGTTCGAGGTAACCGAACGAAGCGATGACGGCAACGCCAATGCCGACGATCAGCAACAGATTGATCAGGCGATTCATGTCAGCCTCCAGCGCAGCAGGCGGCTGAGTTGGTCGGCGCCGAGCACCAGAACCAGGAAGGTCAGCAACATGCTCGCCACTTCACCGCTGGCGAACATGCGCAGCGACAGGTCAATCTGTTGCCCGAGGCCACCGGCCCCAACAAATCCCATCACCACCGAGGCACGAATCGCGCACTCCCAGCGATAGACCGTGTACGACAGCAACTCCGCCGCGACATTCGGCACAATCCCGTAGGCGAACCCCGCGAGCCGCCCGCTGCCGGCCTGCATCAAGGCATGCGCCGGGCGCTGGTCGGTGGACTCGAAAATCTCCGCGTAGACCTTGCCGAGCATGCCGCTGTAGGTGATGGCGATCGCCAGCACACCCGCCGCCGGGCCGAGCCCTACGGCGCGCACGAACAGCAGTGCCCAGACGATTTCCGGCACGCTGCGCAGGAAGATCAGCAGCCCGCGCACCGGCCAGCGCAGCAAGCGCCCGACCCGACTCGGAATGCCGCCGCGCGACGCGGCCGACAGCGACAGCGCGCGACTGGCGATCAGGCTGGCCGGCACCGCCAGCAGCAAAGCCAGCGCCATGCCGGCGGTGGCGATGGCCAGGGTTTGCAGGGTGGCTTTGAACAGCAACTGGAGAAAGTCGGCGTCGTGGGCCGGCGGCCAGAAACCGGAAATGAAGCGGCCCATTTCGGTCTGGCTGTCGGTGTGCAGCAGCACCCCCAGGTCCAGTTCGCTGAGCTGGATGCCCGGCCACAACAAGGCGATTGCCAGCAGGCTTAGCAGCAACCGTGGCCCGCTGGCCGGGTCTCGTGAATCGACCTTCAGCATCGCGGAATCTGCACAATCAGTGGCGCACTCGGCGTGTTCGGGCTTTGCAGTTGTTCGTTGGCGTACAGCGTGTCGAGCATGTCGCGGCTGACCTGTTCGGCAGGGCTGTCGAACAGAATCTGGCCGTCACGCAAACCGATGATGCGCGGAAAGTGCGCCAGTGCCAGTTCCACCGCGTGCAGGCTCGCCACCAGCGTGACCTGATGCGCCCGGGCATGCTGCGAGAGGATCGACAGGGTGTGGCTGGCCAGGACCGGGTCCATCGCGGATACGGGTTCGTCTGCCAGCAGAATCTCCGGCGCCTGATACAGCACCCGGGCAATGCCCACGCGCTGCAATTGACCGCCGGATAACTGCTGACAGTGAGCGAACAGTTTGTCGCCCAGATCCAGCCGTGCCAGTGCGGCACGGGCGCCGGGAATGTCCAGTGGGTGCAGCAGATTCAACAGACTCTTGCCCAGGCTCCATTGCCCGAGCTTGCCGGCCAGCACTGCGGTTACCACGCGTTGGCGCGGCGGCAGCGGCGGCGCCTGGTGAACCAGACCGATGCGCGCGCGCAGGCGTTGGCGCTGGTGGGTGGAGAGGTGCCAGGGACGTTCGCCCAGCACCTCGATGTCGCCGCTGCTGGGGCGTAACGCGGTAGCCAGGAGGTTCAACAGACTCGACTTGCCGGCCCCGGACGGACCGATGATCGCTACCTGTTCACCGGCGCCAATCTGCAGGTCGACGCCGCGTAGCGCGTCGACCCCGTTGGCGTGGTGCAGGCGGCCTTGTTTGAGGCTCAGGGTCATTTCAACAGATCGGCGGCGCGAGCAGCTTCCTCGATGCCTTTGTAGTTCTCGGGCTTGGTGTCGATGAAACGGCTGGCCGCTTGCAGATCAAGAATCTTCTTCTGCTCCGGATTGGCCGGGTCGAGGTCGAGGAAGGCTTTTTTGATCTTCGCCGCCAGTGTCGGGTCGAGGGTGCCGCGCACGGTCCAGTTGTAATCGAAGTAGGCCGGGGTGGTGGCGAACACATGAACCTTGTTGGTATCGACCTTGCCGGCGTCCACCAGTTTCTGCCAGACGCTGGCGTTCAGCACACCGGCATCGACCTTGCCGGCCTGGACCCAGGCGACGGTGGCGTCATGCGCGCCGGAGTAGGCGACGCGACTGAAATAAGCTTCAGGCTTGATGTTGTCGTTCTTCAACATGAAGTAACGCGGCATCAGGCTGCCGGAGGTGGACGACACCGAGCCGAAAGCAAAGGTCTTGCCCTTGAGGTCGGCGAGGCTTTTCACGTTCGGGTCGGCGGTGATGAACTTGCTGGTGAACTGCGCATCCTGCTCGCGCTGTACCAAAGGGATCACCGGGGTCTTACCTTCGCCCTGAGTCTTCAGCTGTGCCTGAACAAAGGTGAAACCACCCAGCCAGGCCATGTCGAGGCGATCGGTCGCCAGTGCTTCGACCACGGCCGGGTAGTCGGCCACCGGCACGAACTGCACTTTCATGCCCAACTGCTGCTCCAGATAAGCCCCCAGTGGCTCGAACTTGCGCAGCAATTCGGTCGGTGCTTCATCGGGGATCGCGCTGACCCGCAGCACATCGGCGGCGTGCGTCACCAGAGCGGAAAAGGACAGGGCCAGGCCAGCGGTCAGTGCGAGGGTGCGTTTGAGCATGGAAATCTCCGTTTCATGAGCGTCGCATTCTAAGCGCCACGGGGCGAGGTGTCGCGACCGGGCGCTCAATCAGGGTAGACGAAACGGCGAGGTTATACGTAGGCAGGCGGTTAAACGCCAGCGCGGGTGTCGGGTGATGTTTTGCTCTACGTTTCACGCCAGTGGATGGGGCGCTGATGAAACAGGTTATTCAGGATCGCTCGTGGCCGCGTTGAGCGTCGCCGATGCGCTGTCGCGTGTCTTGATCGATCAGTGCCCGCAGGGTGGCGAAGACCGGGTCGGCGCTGGTGTACTGCTTGCCGTAGCCGAGATTGAAAGCGTAATCGAAATCCGCCGGGTTCAAACCTTGATTGTGTTGCAACAAGGTTTCCAGCTTATCCAGCGCCTTGACCGCTTTGGCCTCGGCCGACTGTGCGTTTTCATAATCGTCCCACAGCGCCAGAATCTCGCTGCGCAGCGCCTCATCGAGTGACCGGGTCAGTAACAGAAGGTCGTTACGTTCCTGCTCGCCCTTGTCGGGGAAAGCGGCTTGATTGACCGCTGGAATGTCGCCATTGATGGCTTCGCCCAGATCGTGAACCACGCACATCTTCAGGACTTTCAGCACGTCGAGGCCCGTCAGTTGATCGGCGAAGACCATCGCCATCAGGCACAGGCGCCAACTGTGTTCGGCAGTGCTTTCGGTGCGGCCGCTGGAGGTGTGGGCGCTGCGCAGGACGTCTTTGAGTTTTTCCGCTTCGCGCAGGAATTCGAGGCGTCGCTTGATCGTGTCGATATCCATGGTTCTGTCCGGCATGTTGAGCCAAAAGGCCAGACTAGAACCGCAGGCGTGGATCGTCCACGCATAAAATATGCGCTCAGAGCGTTTCGACCAGGCGTGTGGCGGTGCCATCGGACAGTGCGATGCGCGTCCAGCGGCACAGGCTTTGACGGATTGGCACGATCTCGGAATCGTTGCGGCCGGTGACGAACTCCACCGCTGCGGGCGCTTGAATCTCGTGCCAGCCGCTGCTCGCCAGGGCCGACTCCCTGAGCTGTATTTCAGCGGTTGCGTAGCGCCAGAGCGACTGCCCCAACAGCTCGCTGAGCGGACGGCTGAACTCGGCGGCGCGGGCCGGAGAACACGCCAGCAAGCGATGGGAAACATCACAGATCAGGTGCATCGGGCGCTGACTTTCATTGACCAGCCGGGCCAGGGCCTGATCGGCCGCGCTGTTCAGGCGTGCGCCGAGCAGCCGCTCCAGCTGTTGCTGCGCGGCGGGCTCCATGGCCTGAACGCCGCTTTCCCAGCGGGAGATGGTCGATTGGGTGACATTGAACAACTGCGCCGCGTGCGTCTGTTTGACGCGATGCAGCAGGCGCCAGCGACGCAGGGCGATGCCGGGCAAGACGGGTTTCAATATCGGATCGGACATCACGGTTGTCGATCAAGACTGATGGGCCGGACAGTCTGAAGACTGCCGGCCCGGGGTGCAAATTCGCCGGACGATCAGCTGCTTTCCGGCAGTCTGGCGATCACTTTGATCTCGAAGCGAAAGCCGGCCAGCCAGGTCACGCCCACTGCCGTAATCGTCGGATAGGGTGCGCTGCCCCAGAACTCCGGGACCACTTCCCAGATGGTTTCGAACGTCGACTGCGGATCGACCATGAACACCGTCACGTCCACCGCATCATCGAAACTGCACCCGGCAGCATGCAGGATCGCATTCAGATTGTTGAAGGCCAGACGCACCTGGTTTTGCAGGTCCGGTTCCGGCGAGCCGTCTTCAAGGCTGCCGACTTGTCCGGAGACGAACAGAAAACCGTTGGAACGAATCGCCGGCGAGTAGCGATGGCGCTCGTAAAGCGCATGGCGGGCGGGTGGGAAAACGGCGTCGCGCTGGGTCATGGGAGTCTCCATCATTGTTTGGTTGTTGACGATGGAGTGACTGTAGGGGCTTGCGCAGCGCCGATAAACGCGCAACCTTGGCGTTCACTGTTTGTAAATTCCAAACAATCGGAGGGCGACAAGTGGACCGTTTCGATGCAATGCAGGCGTTTGCCCGGGTGGTCGAGGCGGGCAGCTTCACCAAAGCCGCCGAGACCCTGCACATGAGCAAGACCACCGTGACCCAGCTCGTCCAGCAACTGGAGGCGCGGCTGCGGGTCAAGTTGCTCAATCGCACCACGCGCAAGGTCAACGTCACCGCCGATGGCGCAATATTCTACGAGCGGGTGATCAGTTTGCTGGCGGATCTGGACGACGCCGAAACCGCTTTGTCCGGCGCCTCTGCGTTGCCCAGGGGACGCTTGCGGGTGGATGTGCCGAGCCCGCTGGCCCGCCTGATTCTGATTCCGGCGTTGCCGGACTTCCACCGGCGCTACCCGGACATCCAGATCGACATGGGCGTCAGTGACCGCATCGTCGACATCATCGATGAGAACGTCGATTGCGTGGTGCGCGGCGGCGAGTTGCTGGATCAGTCGCTGATGGCCCGGCGGGTGGCCGATCTGCAGCTCGGGGTATTCGCCGCGCCGAGTTATCTGGCCCGCGCCGGAACACCGACGCATCCTCTGCAGCTTGAGGATTCGGATCATCGCGTGGTGGCGTTTCTCTGGGCCCGCACCGGCAGACCGGTGCCTTACGCCTTGCACAATGCCAGTGAACGCCTGTTGATCAAGGGACAGCACGTTCTGGCGGTCGATGATGGCAACGCCTATCTGGCGGCGGGCCTCGCCGGCATGGGCGTGCTCTGGCTGCCCCGGTACATGTCGGCTGAACACGAGGCGCGGGGCGCGTTGGTGCCATTGTTCGAGGGCTGGGGTCTTGATCCTATGCCGTTGTACATCGCGTACGCGCCGAACCGGCATATCAGCCAAAAGCTAAGGGTCTTTATCAATTGGATCGTGGAGTTGATGGCGGGCCACGCCAATGGCCCGGAACTTGCTGAGACGCGCTCCGAGACTGTCAAATAAATAACGAATAACGGCAATCACAACTTCGGCAGTTCTGGATGCAGCGCTATTCGCCCAAGGAGCGTCACCCCCGTCATGAATATGTATATCGATATTGTCGGCGCGTGCAATTTAAGCTGCCCTTCGTGCCCGATGGGCAACTCGGAAAACGTCAACTTCAAGAAAGCCATGCAAGTTGACATGTTCCGCAAGATCGTCGAGAAGGCCCGGAACGAAGGGGTCGAGACGATCTTTCTGTATAACTGGACCGAGCCATTGATCCACCCGCGAATCGGTGAGTTTGTCGAGATCATCAATTCGGCCGGTTTGCAGAGCGGTATCAGCTCCAACTTGAACCTGGCCAAGAACATAGAAACCGCCATGCTGGCCAATCCGTGGTTCTTCCGTATCTCGTTGTCCGGGTTTTACCAGGAGACTTACCAGCAGGGGCACGTTGGCGGTGACATTGAAGTGGTCAAGGCCAACATGATCAAACTGCATGAGCTCAAGCAGCAACATGGTTTGAATACGCATATCGAGGTTTACTACCACCGTTATCTGGACAATATTGAAGAAGAAGGGCTGATGCGCGAGTTCAGCCAAAGTCTGGGTTTCGAGTTCTCCACCGGGTATTCAGTAATGATGCCGCTGGAGAAAACGCTGGCGCTGATCGAGCGCGACCCTTCGGTGACGGATACCGATCATGAAACCCTGAAAAGACTGGCGCTGCCGCCTTACGACGATCTGGTCAATCTAGTCCGCCAATTTCCGAGGCAGGCGTGCTCGCTCAAGGATGACTGGCTGGTGCTCGATTGCAACGGCAACACCATCTTGTGCTGTACAATTTTCAATCAGACCGAATACCAGGTCGGCAAGTATCTGGACATGCCTCTGGCGCAACTGACCGGCCTCAAGTCCACCCAGAAAAATTGCGTCGACATGTGCAATCGCTGTGCGAAAAACGGCATGCACATCTATGCGACGTTACCCAATCAGGGACCGCTGCGAGAACACGCAGTCAACCGCATTATCGACTTCCAGCGCCGTACGATCTTGGGGCTGCCGGTCGAAAGCGAAAAGCTTGGGCGAACCGGCGAAGTCAGTGCGGAGAACTTCGACGAAGCGCAATACCTGCAAATGAACCAGGACGTCAAAAACGCGATTTCCACGGGGGCGTTCACCAGTGGTTATCAGCATTACGTGCTGTTCGGGCGTCTGGAAGGCCGGCTCGGTGCGGGTTATCTCACCGTCGTCTGACCGTGCGGATCGGGCCCTGCCAGTTGGGTTGAAAGCCACTCGCTGAAACATCGCGCCATCGGGTCGTTCTCGCTGTCGCGATGGGTCAGCAGCGCCCAGTTCGGGCCGCGAATGGTTTGCTCCACCAGCGGCTGCAACAGCCCACTGTCCTGCGCCTGGCGGCTGAGCAACTGGCTGACCAGCGCAATGCCAAGCCCTGCACACGCAGCGTCCAGCAACAGGCCCGGGTCGGAGAAGTTCAGGCCCTGATCCTGCTGGCCGACATCGATCCCGGCTTCCACCGCCCAATGACTCCAGTCCATTTCCCGTTCGCCGTGCAACGTGGTGCGCTGCGCGGCGGGCTGCGCCAACACGCTCGGGTGGCAGGCCGGGTAGAGGCGGTCGGCATGCAGCACTTTGAAGCTGCATTCGGCTTGCGAGCTGATGTCGTCGCGCACGGCGAGGTCAATCGTCTGGCTGACCATGTCGGGCACTTCATCGGTGCTGAAAATCCACAGATCGACCTGCGGATGCTGTTGCCGGAAATCCGCCAGACGCGGCAGCAGCCAGTGCCGGGCAAACGCCGGCGTGGTGTTGAGCACCAGTTGATTGGGCTTCTGATATTGCCCGAGGCGCCGGATGCCGACCGCCAGTTGCTGCAGCATCGCCTGCGTGGTGCTCAGCAGGTCGTGGCCGGCATCGGTCAGCGCCACGCTGCGTCCGTTGCGAAAGAACAGCGGCTGTTCGAGGTACGCCTCGAGGCTGCGGATCTGCTGGCTGATCGCCGATTGCGTGAGGTGCAACTCATCGGCGGCCTTGTGAAAACTGCCCAGGCGAGCAGCCGCTTCGAAGCCGCGCAGGGAGCTGAGCGGCGGCCAGTGTTTGAGCATATCGATAAGTTCCTCTAATCAGTTCTGCGCAAAATCCATCGTTTGTTCACCTGTTTATGCGTCCGTAGCATGGTCGCCTTGAACACATTGGCTTAACTAGCGAGGCTTATCATGCAGCACAATGACAATAAAAACAGCGCTTGGATGATGCCGGCGGAGTGGGTCACCCATGCCGCCACATGGATGGTCTGGCCGCACAACAAAACGTTGTGGGAGTCGGGGTGGCGCGTGACATTGGCGCAGGTGCAGGAAGACTTCGCCCGGGTCGCCAACGCCATCGCCCGTTTCGAACCGGTGAAGCTGGTGGTCGATCCGTCGGCCATCGCCAGCGCCAAAGCCCTGTGCGGGCCAAACATCGAATTGATCGCGCTGGCGGTCAACGACAGTTGGTGCCGTGACTCCGGCCCGAGCTTCGTCTGCCATCCGCAGCACGGGCTGGCCGGTGTCAGCTGGCGCTTCAACGCGTGGGGCGGCAAGTCGGCGCATGACCTGGACGAAAGCCTGGCACGTCGCGCCCTCAATCATCTGGGCCTGGAGTGCTTCGGCACGCCGCTGAGCAATGAAGGCGGAGCGATTCACGTTGACGGCGAGGGTACGCTGATTACCACCGAGTCGGTGCTGCTCAACCCCAATCGCAACCCGGGCATCGGCAAGGCCGAAATGGAAGAAATCTTCAGCCGCTTGCTCGGCGTGAAGAAAACCATCTGGCTGCCGGGCGATCCGGATTACGTCACCGGCGACATGACCGATGGCCATGTCGATGGCGTCTGCGCGTTCGCTCGTCCCGGCGTGTTGCTGGTGGATGCCACCCATGACCAGAACTCGGTGTACGCCGAGGTGGCGCGGGAGAATCGCCGCGCACTGGAACTGGCGACCGACGCTCAAGGCCGCCGGTTCGAACTGATCGAGCTGTTTGAGGCCAGCGAAGCGGTGGACACCGACGCCGAAGTGTTCTGCGCCTCGTACACCAATTTCTACATCGCCAACGGCGCGATCATCATGCCGGCTTACGGCATCGAGGCTGACCACGCCGCCGCCAAGGTACTGGAACAGGCCTTCCCCGGCCGCGAAGTGGTGCCGGTGCGCATCAATCACCTGGCTCATGGCGGTGGCGGGGTGCATTGCATCACCCAACAGCAACCGGCCTGGCCGGTGGAGGGTTGAGCGATGAGCCATCTGACCATCGCCACCACGCAGATGCCGTGCACCTGGGACCTGCAGCACAATCTTGATCAGGCTGAGCAACTGGTCCGTGACGCCGCCGCGCAGGGCGCGCAAGTGATCCTGCTGCAGGAGCTGTTCGCCACGCCGTACTTCTGCATCGAGCAAAGCCACAAACACCTGGCGCTGGCCGAGGAGTTTCGCGACAGCCGCATGCTCCAGCGCTTTGCCGCACTGGCGAAAGAGCTGGGCGTGGTGCTGCCACTGAGCTGGTTCGAGAAGGCTGGCAATGCGTACTTCAATTCGCTGACCGTGGCCGATGCCGACGGGCGCCTGTCAGGGGTGTACCGCAAGACCCACATCCCCAACGCCATCGGTTATCAGGAGAAGGAATATTTCAGCCCCGGCGACAGCGGTTTCAAAGTCTGGGACACCGCGTTCGGCCGCCTTGGCGTGGGCATCTGCTGGGATCAGTGGTTCCCCGAAACAGCGCGCTGCCTGGCGTTGATGGGCGCCGAAGTGCTGCTGTTTCCCACCGCCATCGGCTCTGAACCGGGCTGCGCGGCGCTGGATTCCCGTGACCACTGGCAGATGACCATGCGCGGTCACGCCGCGGCCAATCTGCTGCCGGTGGTGGCGGCGAATCGGGTCGGGCGCGAGGTGGCGACCACCGATTCGGCGTTGCACATGCGCTTTTACGGCTCGTCGTTCATCAGCGATCACAAAGGCCAATTGCTCGCCGCCGCCGACCGCGACAGCACCGGTGTGCTGGTGCACGGCCTCGATCTCGACGCCATGCGCGAAGAGCGCCTGAGCTGGGGCATCTACCGTGACCGCCGCCCGGACATGTATGGCGCGCTGCTCAGCCACGACGGTCGCCACCTCCATGCACGCTGGAACACTCAAGGGGTTTGAACATGGCTACGCACCACAAACGACTGCTCGGCGTATTGGGCCTGGCGCTGACTTGCGTGATCCCGTCGCTGCATGCTGAGGATAAAACCCTGCGGCTGTACAACTGGGCCGATTATTTTGCCGAAGACACCCTCAGCCGCTTCACCGCCGAAACCGGGATCAAGGTGATCTACGACGTCATGGACGGCAGCGAAACCCTAGAAGCCAAGATGCTCTCCGGCGGCAGCGGCTACGACCTGATCTTTCCCGGCGACACCGTGGCCGAGCGCCTGATGCGCGCGGGCAGCCTGATGCCGCTGGATCCATCGAAGCTGACGGCGCTGGCCGACATCGAACCCGGTTTGCAGAACCTGCGCAGCCATTACGAGCATTCCCGCCAAGCCACCGTGCCCTACACCTGGGGCACCATCGGCCTGACATATAACGCGGCACAGATCCAGCAGCGCATGGCCGACGCGCCGGTCAACAGCCTGGACCTGTTGTTCAAACCGGAACTGGCGGCGAAATTTGCCGATTGCGGAATCTCCATGATCGACTCGCCGGACGAAGTGCTGGCGGTGGTGCTGAATTACCTGGGACGCGATCCGCGCAGCGCGAAACCGGCGGATCTGGCGGCAGCCAGCGACTTATTGATGAAACTGCGTCCGTACATTCGCAAGTTCCAGTCGCAACCGGTGACCGATCTGGTCAACGGCAATCTGTGCCTGTCGCTGGGTTACAGCGGTGACATGACCCAGGCCCAGCGCACCTCGGACAGCGCCGGCAAGGCCACGAAATTCCAATACCGCATCCCTCGCGAGGGCACCACGGTGTGGATGGACACCATGGCGATTCCGGTCGATGCGCAACACCCGGAATACGCCTACGCCTTCATCAACTTCGTGATGCGCCCGCAGAACATGGCGGCGATCAGTAACTTCACCGGCTACCCGACTTCCAACGCCAAGGCGCGGGCCAGTGTCGATGAGGCGATGCGCGACAACCCGGACATTTACCCCGACGAGGCCACCTATGCGCGGTTGATTCCGGGCAAGGACATTCCCCAGGCCGACATGCGCGCCCGCATGCGCACCTGGACCAAATTCAAAACCGCCACCCACCCGTGATGCCAGCGCCGGCGCCCGCGCGCCGGCCAATTTCAGGAAAACCCGCTATGTCGACCCGTCGTGAGTTCATCAAACAAGTATCGGTCGCCGCCGGTGTCAGCGCCGCGTGCATCGGCCTTGGCCTGTCGCCGGGCAAAGTGCTGGCGGCCAGCGCAAAGGATTGGTTCATGCCCGACGAGGGCGACCCGCACGAACGCGCGTTCATCGCCTTCGGAGCGCAGGACGCGATCTGGGAGGATTTCACCGCTGACGTGCAGGCCGCCCTGGGCCGTGTCGCCCGTGCCATTGCCCGCTATGAGCCGGTGACCGTGTTCTGTCGCCAAGGCGAGCGCAGCCTGGCCGAAGAGTATTGCGGCACCCGTAATGTCACCTACGTGACCGCCGCGCTCGATGACATCTGGATGCGTGACATCGGCGCCAACTTCGTCATCGACGACAGGGGCGGCCTCGGTGCGGTCGACTTCAATTTCAACGGTTGGGGCGATAAACAGCAGCACACCAAGGACGCGAAAATCGCCGCGATTGTGGCTGACGACGCGCAAGCGACTTACCTGCGCAGCGAACTGGTGGGCGAGGGGGGTGGCATTGAAGTCGATGGTCACGGCACCGGGATCATGACCGAAAGCAGCTGGATCAACGCCAACCGCAACCCGGGCTGGAGCAAGGCAGACGTTGAGGCCGAACTGAAGGCGCGGCTGGGCCTGCGCAAAATCATCTGGCTGCCGGGGATCAAGGGCAAGGACATCACCGACGCCCACGTCGATTTCTATGCGCGGTTCATCAAGCCCGGCGTGGTCATCGCCAACCTCGACACCGACCCGCAATCCTACGATCACCAAGTCACGCTGGCGCATCTGGAGATTCTCAGGAAAGCCACCGACGCTGACGGTCGGCCACTGCAGATTCACACGATTTCGCCGCCGCTCAACCCACGCAAGAGCAAGTTCAATAAGAACAACCCGGATTTTGCCGCCGGCTACATCAATTACTTCGTGATCAACGGCGCGATTATCGCCCCGGAGTTCGGCGACAAGGCCGCCGACCAAAAGGCTTACGAGCTGCTGTCGAGGCTGTACCCGGAGCGCAAAGTCGAGCTGCTGAACATCGATGCGATTACGGCCGGTGGCGGCGGGATTCATTGCGTGACCAGCCATCAGCCGCAAGCGTGATTGACTCTTTGGCCCATCGAGCCAACTATCGGCGGATAACAACATGACCGATGGGCCAGACCTTGATCGAACGACGTCAATTCAGCGGAGGCATGAAGGGCAAAAACCTTCGCTATCTGAATGAGCAAGCCGCCGAGACCCGCATCACCCGCAGCGGTTTTCTGTTGCTGGAGCACTTTTCGCTGCCGGCCTTCACCCAGGCGCTGGATACGATCATCACTGCTAACCTGCTGCGCGCCGGGCTCTTTACGTCGCGCACGTTTGGTCTGGGCGAGGGTGAGGTGATCAGCGATCTGGGGCTGGTGATTCGTCCGGATGCGCAAATTGATTTGGCCTGTCTGGCGGAGCTGGATTTGCTGGTGGTGTGCGGCGGCTACCGCACCGAGTTGAAGGCAAACGAGGGATTGATCAGCCTGCTGCGTTGCGCCGCAGAGCGCGGCCTCAGTCTGGCCGGGTTGTGGAACGGTGCGTGGTTTCTCGGCCGCGCCGGACTGCTCGATGGCTATCGTTGCGCGATCCACCCGGAACATCGTCCGGCGCTGACGGAAATTGCCAAGTCCACTCAGGTCAGCAGCGAACCTTATGTGATCGATCGCGACCGGCTTACGGCATCCAGTCCGTCCGGGGCTTTTCACATGGCGCTGGACTGGATCAAAGGCTTGCACGGCAAAGCGCTGGTCGAAGGCATCGAGGATATTCTGGCGTTCGAGGAATCGCGCTATCGGCGGATCAAGCCGGACGAAAACCTCTGCGTCAGTGCACCGTTGCGCGAGGTGGTCAAACTGATGGACGCCAACCTCGAAGAGCCGCTGGAACTGGAGCAACTGGCGGTGTACGCCGGCCGCTCGCGACGGCAACTGGAGCGCCTGTTCAAGGAGCAACTGGGCACCACCCCGCAACGCTATTACCTGGAACTGCGCATTACCGAAGCCCGGCGCCTGTTGCAGCACACCGAGCTGTCGCAGATGGACGTGCTGGTGGCGTGCGGTTTTGTCTCGCCAAGCCACTTCAGCAAATGCTACAGCGCGTTTTTCGGCTATCGGCCGTCCAAGGAAAAGCGCTTGGTCAAATAGCCCCAGCCGCCGCGTGTGCCGCTGGCCTCAGAGCTGATCGGCATCAATCACCGCCTGAGCAAACGCCTGCGGATCTTCCTGCGGCAGGTTGTGGCCGATGCCGCCGTTGATCAGCCGGAACTGATACTTGCCGGTGAAACGCTTGGCGTAATCCTCCGGCGCCGGGTGCGGTGCGCCGTTGGCATCGCCCTCAAGAGTGATGGTCGGCACGCTGATCGACGGTGCGCTGGCGAGTTTTTGCTCCAGCGCTGCGTATTTCGCTTCGCCCTGCACCAGACCCAGACGCCAGCGGTAGTTGAACACGGTGATCTCGACGTGATCGGGGTTTTCCAGCGCCTTGGCGCTGCGCTCGAACGTCGCGTCATCGAACGCCCATTTTGGCGAGGCGAGCTGCCAGATCAGTTTGGCGAAGTCGTGGGTGTTCTTGCGGTAGCCGTCGCGGCCACGCTCGGTGGCGAAGTAGAACTGATACCACCACTGCCATTCAGCCTTGGGCGGCAGCGGATTCTGTCCGGCGGCCTGATTGCCGATCAAGTAGCCGCTGACCGACACCAGCGCCTTGACCCGCTCCGGCCACAGTGCCGAGACGATGTCCGCCGAGCGTGCGCCCCAGTCGTAGCCGCCGAGCACGGCTTGCTGGATGTGCAGGGCATCCATGAAGTCGATGACGTCGCTGGCCAGCGCCGCCGGCTGGCCATTGCGCAGGGTTTGCTCCGAGAGAAAATGCGTGTCGCCATAACCCCGGGCGTACGGCATCAACACCCGATAGCCCTTGGCGGCGAGCAACGGCGCCACCGCGTCGTAACTGTGAATGTCGTACGGCCAGCCGTGCAGCAAAATCACCACCGGACCTTGCGCCGGACCGGTTTCGGCGTACGCCACGTCCAGTAACCCGGCCTTCACATGCTTGAGCGGGCCGAACGGCGAGGGCGCTGAATATGTTGCGGTTTGCTCGCTGGATTCAGGTGGCGCGGCGCTGGCTGTTTGCATCTGAGCAATGGCAGCCGCGCCAACCCATGCGAGGGCCAGAATCGAGCGGCGTTGAGCTTTAACGGTTGTGCGGTTGTTCACGGCGATCTTCATGGTGATGTCTCCTTGGCGAGCCTTGATGGGGAAGGTGCTGCAACCCGTGCAGGCATTTGAACGCCGGGACGTATCTGGCCCATGTCGAAAAAACGCCGGGACTCAAGCGCATGTATCGGCGGGGCGTTTTCATACACTGTGATACACGGTCGATCCGCTGGCGGCGTCGCTTTGTACCGCCGTGTATCCGGCGCCGGGCGCGGTACACGCCGAGACCAAACGCCCGGCGCCTGACACATCGCCGCTACACGCCGCCCGCACAGTCGTGGCCTTCACACCACGACTGTCGAGAGGGCTCTACCATGCAACGCACATTGATTCTGGCCACTGTGGCCGCACTGGTTTCATTCACCGGCCTGGCGCAGGCGGCGGACGCTCAGGCCATGAGCTGGCAGCAAGGCCTGAGCCGTACCGATCTGATTCGTCAGGACCTGGGCGCGGCCGATCGCGAAGTGATACAGGCGCGCATCGATTTCGAACCGGGGGTGACTGCGCCACGGCATGCGCATCCGGGTGTCGAGGTGGCGTACGTGATCAGCGGAACCCTGGAATATCAACTTGAGGGCCGGCCGGCGGTGACCCTCAAGGCCGGGGATTCGCTGTTCATCCCGGCAGGCGTTGCGCATGTGGCGAAAAACGTCGGCAGCGATAAGGGCGTCGAACTGGCGACCTATGTCGTCAACAAGGGGCAAGCGTTGTTGCAGTTGAAACCGTAAGCGGCTTATCGGGCCCGCAGCAACTTGCGGTAATCCACCGGCGAGATCCCGCGCGCCTGGCGGAAGGAGTGGCTGAACGAGCTTGCCTGCGAGTAACCCAGCATCAGGGCGATGTTCATGATGCTGGTGTCGGTGCGGCGCAAGTAATGGTCGGCCAGTTCCATGCGCATGGTTTCCAGCACCTGATTGAAGTTTTCGCCTTCGGCGGCCAGTTTGCGTTGCAAGGTACGCGGCGAAATCGCCAACTGCCGGGCCAGGCTTTTCAGGCTGAAATCGCCGGACGGCAACTGTTCGGTGAGCAGCGCACGCAAGCGGTCGGTCACGGAAAACGCCGGGTACGACAGGCACAACTGCCAATCGGCTTCCAGCAGCATGCTGCGATGCATGCGCGGATCGGCGCCATGGATCCGTGCCGAGAGTGTCGATTCGGCGAACACCAGCGCGTTGCTCCCGGCCTCGAACTGCACCGGACAACCGAAAAAGTGTTCGTACAGCGCCGGCTCGCCGACAGCGGCATGCCTCATTCGCACTTCCAGCATCGGTTGGTTGCTGGCGATCAACCAGCGCCCGAATGCCGCCCAGCCAACCATCAAGGCTTCCTGGTGCAGGGCACAGTAAGGTTCCAGTTCATTGGTGCGCTGATCTTCGAGGGTCACGCGGCCGTCGCCGATGACGATCCGGGTCTGGCTGGAAGGACTGTCGTAAACGATCTTGCCGAACCGCAGGATCATGTTCAGCGACTCGCCCAAGTTCGCGCTGGTCATCAGCACATAACCCAGCACGCCGTAGGTGCCGGGGCGCACCGCCGCGCCGACCAGCAGACCGAAATGCGCCAGGTTGCTGCTGCAGGCCGCCAGTTCCAGCAGGGCGCGCAGTTGCTTCATGGGGATGCGCACGATCGAGTCGGACAACTGCTCGCGTGACAGTCCGGTCTGGTGCAACAGCCAGTCGCCATCGCAGCCGTGTTGTTCGGCGACATCAAGGACGTGGTTAACGAAGGCAGCGCTGGAAGTGGCGGGTCGCATGGGGGGAGGGGAAGTCCGGTAATCCGGTGATCTTGCTTTTCCGAAAGGTGAAGGAAGCGACGTCGCCAGGCACGCGGCGTCAATAGGCCTACATGCGACCGACCACCGGAATGCCGGTGCCGGTGACCGCCGAAGCTTGTTCCGAGATCAGAAACAGAATGACCGCCGCCAACTGGGCCGGGGTGACCCAGCGCTGATGTTCGGCGTCGGGCATGGCCTCGCGGTTTTGCGGGGTGTCGAGAATGCTGGGCAGCACGGCATTGACGGTGATGCTCATGTCCTTGAGCTCTTCGGCCAGGCTTTCGGTCAGGCGCAGTACGCTGGATTTCGACGCGGCATAGGCGCCCATGCCCAACCCGGCTTTTGCCGCCATGCTCGCACCGATATTGACGATGCGCCCCGCCGAGGACTGCAGGAGTAACGGCAGCAGGGTTTTGCTGGCGTTCAATGCCGTTCGAAGGTTCAGCGTGTAGAGCCGGTCCCAGGCTTCTATCGTGCCGCCGAGCAACGGCTCCCACGCATAGCCGCCCGCGCTGTTGACCAGTGCATCGAGGCGGCCGAAATAGCGGTTGATCTGCCGGGCGACCTCCTGGCAATCGGCGAGGGACGCCAGATCAATGCCGGACAGAACCAGTCGATTGTGCGAACTGGGCAGCCCGATCCTTGCCTGATCGATCAGCACCAGATCTGCGCCCTGGGCTGCGGCCATGTCCGCCAGGGTCTCGCCGAGATTCCCCAGGGCGCCGGTAATCGCCACAACGCGCCGTGAGAGTGACTGAGTCATCAAGAGTCCTTTCCTTTTTCAGGGCGCATACTCTAATGATATCGGTGGCCCATGGCATGCTTTTGGATGTCAACTTGTTGTGCAAAAGTGCCAAAATTTTTTGCCTGGAGAAACGCGTGCAAAGGGTCGTTAAACAGGCGTCAGAAAGTTGGCTTTGGCGCGATGCCGAAACTTCAGCAAGTGCCGTTCAATGGGGTTTCAGCGGAATCTGCCGAAGGTCGATCAAGTGTCGATTCGAAACGGTGCTGAAAGCCTGGCGATAGTTTGGGCTGGCATGCTTGCCGTACTTTTTCCCACTGCATAATCTGTTGCTGCAGCGTTTAACGGCTGCTTGTATCCTTGCGCGCGACAAGGACAGGCGGCTGCAGCCATTGAGTCAATCATGAGTCGCTGGAACGGAAAACCGGACTTTCCCAAAGGTAGTGATGTGAAGCGTGATACTCATCTGGTAGTGCTGCTGTTGGCGGTGATCGGTTGTTCCCTGGCGTCATTGACGGTATGGAAAGTGCTGGCCGCTCGTGAGCGGGCACTGGAAGAAATCAACGTCCATGGCTTGAACCTGACCCAGGCGCTGGCGACGTATTCCGAAGGCATCGTCCGTCAGAGTTCGCTGCTGTTGCTCGGCTTCGTCGAGCGCCTGGAAACCGAAGGCAGCGGTCCGGCGCAGATTGAACGGCTGAGGGCCTTGGTCAGTCGTCAGGAGCCGCTGATGCCACAGCTCAGTGGCATCACCATTTACGATCGTCAGGGCCGCTGGTTGATGTCTTCCAACCGGCCGATTCCCGCCGGCGCGAACAGCAGTGATCGCGTCTATTTCATCCATCACCGCGACGACCCTTCCCGCGAAACCTTTATCGGTCCGCCGATCCAGAGCCGCTCGAATCAGGAGTGGGTGATTACCGTCAGCCGCCGTTTCAACGATGCGCAGGGCGAGTTTGCCGGCGTGGTGGCAGTCACCCTCGGGGTGGAAAACTTCCTGCGCCTGTTTGGCAAGATCGACGTCGGTCAGGAAGGCGCCATCGGCTTGTCCTACACCGACGGCACGTTGCTGGTGCGCTATCCGTTCCGCGAGCAGGACATGGGGCGCAACTTTTCCAAGTCACCGATCTATGCCAAGTATCTGGTTGATCGTTCTGTCGGCACCGCGTCGTTCACCTCCAGCCTGGATGGCGTGGAGCGGCTTTATGCCTTCCGCAAGAGTGATCGGCTGCCCCTGATCACCACCGTCGCCCTCGGCAAGCGCGAGGCCCTCGCCGCGTGGCGTCTGGAGGCGTGGCTGTCGGCAGTGGTGGTGACCGGGCTGTTGGGACTGACCGGGCTGATCGGCTGGTTTCTGATTCTGGATATCCGCCGGCGCACCCGAGCCGAAGACCAGTTGCGCGGCACTCAGCAGCAGTTGCTCTCATCCAATCGGCAACTTGAACTGCTCGCGATGAAGGACGCCCTGACGGGGCTGGCCAACCGTCGCTGCTTTGACCAGAGCCTCGCCATGGAAGCGCGGCGCGCACAACGTGACGGCACGACGCTGGCGTTGCTGATGATCGATATCGACTATTTCAAGCTGTTTAACGACTCGTTCGGACACGTTGCCGGCGATGCCTGCCTGCAAACCGTGGGCAAGCTCCTCGGGGAATGCGTGCGACGCCCGTCAGATCTCGTGGCGCGCTACGGCGGCGAGGAAATGGGCGTGATCATGCCGGACACCGACAGTGACGGTGCGGCGGTGGTGGCGCAGCTCATTCTCGACCGCCTGAAGCAAGCGAACATCGCGCACACCGCCAGCCCGTACGGACGCCTGAGTGTCAGCATCGGCATCGCGACGGCCTCGGGCGCGCAACTGGAACGCTTGCAAGGGTTGATCGAGGTCGCGGATCAGGCGCTGTATGACGCCAAGGCGCGGGGGCGTGATCAGTTTGTGAAGGGATGACTGATTGATACGGCGCATCAACGACCTGTGTGCCTTGCCACACACTTTCCCCTGCTTCGTCATTTGATCGTGAGGACGACCTTGCCCTTGGCGCGTCCCTGTTCGACGTATTTCAGCGCCTCTGCCGTAGATTCAAGGGGGAAGGTGCGGTCAATCACCGGTTTGATGATTCCCGCCTCGACGAGCGTGCTGATTTGTTGCAGTTGATCGCCGTTGGCGCGCATGAATACGAAGGCGTAGCTGACGTCGAGCTTGCGTGCCTTGCGCCGAATACTCAGGCTCAACAGGCGCATGACTTGCTGCAATGGCCAGGATAACCCTTGCTCTTGGGCGAATTGCGTGGTGGGTGGCCCCGAGATTGAAATCAGCTGACCACCGGGCTTGAGCACTTGCAGTGATTTCTCAAGGACGTCGACGCCGAGGCTGTTCAACACCACATCGTAGTCGTGCAAGACACTTTCGAAAGGCTGCTGTTTATAGTCGATGACCACGTCAGCCCCTAACGCCTTGACCCATTCGACATTCGCGGTGCTGGTGGTTGTGGCGACAAAGGCACCGAGGTATTTAGCGAGCTGAATGGCAACGCTGCCGACGCCGCCGGATCCGGCATGAATCAACACCTTCTGGCCCTTTTGCAGGCGGGCGGTGTCGACCAGCACCTGCCAGGCGGTCAGTGCCACCAAGGGCAGGGAAGCCGCTTGCGCCATGCTGGTATTGGCCGGTTTCAGGGCGATCGCGTGCTCGTGCACGGCAATCAATTCGGCGAACGTGCCGATCCGCGTTTGCGGCGGGCGGGCGTACACCTCGTCTCCCGGTTGGAAACGTGTCACCTTCGATCCCACCTCAATCACCACGCCAGCCAGATCGTTGCCCAGAATCAGTGGTAACGAGTAGGGCAGGATCAGCTTGAATTCGCCTGCGCTGATTTTCGAGTCCAGTACGTTGACGCTGCTGGCATGGACCTCGACCAATACGTCGTGAGGACCCACGGCGGGAGCGGGCACTTCGCCCAGGCGCCCGGGATGTTTGCCATAGCGATCAATCAGAAATGCTTTCATCGGGGGGCGACTCTTGTTGGTTATCAGGAGGGTAGCCGGTGCGTGGTCAGGCATCGAGGAACGCCTGTGCCTTGGCCACAAAGTCTGTGTGATGCTGGAAAATCCCGCCGTGCCCGGCGTCCTCATACATCACCAGATCTGCGTTGGGGATACGCTTGGCCAGCTCAAACGAATTGACGCTGGGCACCATGATGTCGTTGTCGCCGTTGACGATCAGTGTCGGCGTGCGCAAATGCCCGAGGTCTTGCGGCACCTGCTGGCCCCACGCGGTGATGGCTTTCAATTGGCGCAGGAAAGCGCGGGGTGTCGGGCCCTTGTCGCGATCTTTTTTGCGTGCTTGCAGGCGTTGCAAATACTGCGTAGCAGATCGACGGCCATTGGCTGATGAAGTGAAGAACAGGTAGAACTTGGGATCGCGCAGGGTCAGCAAGCCTTTGAGGATCAATGGCCACGACACCACCCCGACCTTGTCGATACCCGTGCCCCCGGCGGGTCCGGTGCCGGTCAGAATCAAGCGGCGCACCCGGTCAGGCGCCTTCAGGGCGAGCTCTTGAGCGACGAAGCCGCCGAGGGAGAAACCCAACACATCAACGGTTTTCAGGCCTAGCGCCTGGATCAGCCGGATGGCATCGTCGGCCATTTCGCCAACGGTCAGTGGCGCGGCTCCACCCGAGCCGCCGATGCCGCGATAGTCGGTGGTAATGACACGTCGGGTTTGCGCCAGGCCATCGATGATCGCGGGGTCGAAGTTGTCCAGCACCGCGCCCCAATGGTTGAACAGTACGAGCGGCACGCCGGAATGTGGACCAATGTCGCGATAGGCAAAGCGAACGCCGTTGATCGTGATCGACTGGTTTGCGGCATTGATGAACGATGTCGGCGAACCCGAAGGGGAATTTGTCTGTATTGAATTCATGGCTACTCCGGACAACGGATCGGATTCGATGCAGTGACCTGCGCCTGCATCGAATCCACCGTGAGTGCTCGCTACCAGAAAATCACTGTGGGTTCTGATAGCGCTGGGCAACCGCTGACTGGCGGATTTGCCCCAGCAGGCCCTGACGTGAGCTTTGCAGGTCTTCCCAGCGTTGCGCTTCGTGCAGCGGCGGGATGGTCACCGGTTCGCGACGATCAAAACCGACCAGTGCGGCATCCACCAGATCGCCCACTTCCATGATTTCGCTCAAGGTATTGATGTCGACGCCGGAGCGATCCCAGATCTCTGTGCGGGTCGCCGCCGGCAGCACCGCCTGGACGTAGACGCCTTGAGGCGACAGTTCCAGGCTCAGCCCCTGGGACAGGAACAATACGAATGCTTTGGTCGCACCGTAGACGGTCATGCCGAATTCCGGCGCCAGGCCCACCACCGAACCGATGTTGATGATCGCGCCGTCGCCGGCCTTGGCCAGGCGTGGGGCGATGGCGCTGGCGAGCCGCACCAGCGCCGTGGTGTTGAGGGCGACCAGTTGCGCCACGTTGTCGGTGCTTTGATCGACGAAGTTGCCAGACAGCGCGGCGCCGGCGTTATTGACGAGGATGCCAATGCGGGCGTCGTCGCGCAGGCGATTTTCAACGGTGGTCAGATCGCTGAGTCGGGTCAGATCCGCGGGGATGACGTCGACGGCGACTGCGTGTTCGCTGCGCAAGCGCGCGGCCAGTGCGTCCAGGCGCGCCTGATCGCGGGCGACCAGGACCAGATCGTGGCCGCGTTGCGCGAAACGCTCGGCGTAGACCGCGCCGATGCCGGTGGAGGCGCCGGTGACAAGAACAGTAGAGCGAGTGGTCATGGGGTATCTCTCTTTCAGGATGTGAGAAACAGAACGCGCTCAGTTGGCGCCCGATTCAGCCAGTGTCGGGTAGTCGATATAACCTGCTGCACCGCCGCCATAGAGGGTGGCGGGATTGAACGCGGACAGCGGCGCGCCATGCTTGAGACGCTCCACCAGATCCGGGTTGCCAATAAACGGGCGACCGAAGGCGATCAGGTCGGCCTGGTCTTCAGCGAGTGTCGAGGTCGCTAGGTCCAGGTCGTAGCCGTTGTTGGCGATATAGGTATTTTTGAAGCGCTGGCGCAGGGCGCCGAAATCGAAGGGCGCCACGTCACGCGGGCCGCCGGTTGCGCCTTCGACTACGTGCAGGTAAATCACACCGAGGGCGTCGAGTTGCTCGGCGACGTAATCGAATTGCGCCTGCGGATCGCTGCTGGAAACGCCATTGGCCGGCGACACTGGCGACAGGCGCACACCGGTGCGATCCGCGCCGATCTCACTGACCACGGCCGCCGTCACTTCGAGCAGCAGACGCGCACGGTTTTCAATCGAACCGCCGTAAGCATCGGTCCGCAGATTGGCGCTGTCCTTGAGGAATTGATCAAGCAAATAGCCGTTGGCACCGTGAATCTCCACGCCATCAAAGCCGGCAGCGATCGCGTTGGCGGCAGCCTGGCGGAAATCATTGACGATTCCCGGCAGTTCACTGATGTCCAGCGCGCGTGGCTCGGAGACGTCTTCGAAGCGGTTGTTGACGAACACTTTGGTCGCGGCGCGCAGCGCAGAAGGGGCCACGGGGGCGGCGCCGTTTTGTTGCAGGTCAACGTGCGAGACGCGGCCGACATGCCACAGTTGCAGGAAGATTTTTCCGCCCTTGGCATGGACGGCTTCGGTCACTGCACGCCAGCCGTCGATCTGCGCCTGCGTGTAGATCCCGGGGGTGTCCTGATAACCCTGGCCTTGTCGGGAAATCTGCGTGGCCTCGCTGATCAGCAAGCCGGCGCTGGCGCGCTGGCTGTAATAGGTGGCCGCGAATTCGCTGGGGACGAAGCCTTGGCCTGCGCGGTTGCGTGTCAGCGGCGCGAGCACGATACGGTTCGACAGCGAGAGGCTGCCCAGGGTGTAGGGGGTAAACAGAGTCTGATTGGTCATCTGATGAATCTTCCGTGCCCGTTGAGGGAGATCGGTGGTTTGTGTAATTAGGATGATGATCGAAATCTAAACTGTCAACGGTTTTGATTATGGGTAACATCTATGTATCATCGGATGCAGGATTTCCTGGCAGACACGAGGTATTACACGTGAGAGTGACCAAGGCCCAGGCGCAGGCCAATCGAGAGCACATTGTTGAAACAGCCTCGGAGCTGTTCCGTGAGCGCGGCTTTGATGGCGTCGGTGTGGCGGACCTCATGGCGGCCGCCGGTTTCACCCATGGCGGTTTCTACAAACACTTCGGGTCGAAGTCTGACCTGATGGCCGAAGCCTCGGCGTGCAGTCTCGGCAAGTCGCTGACAGGCGCCCAGGCACTCGATGTGCCGGGATTCATCAACGTCTACGTGAACAGAGAACACCGTGACGGACGCGGCAACGGTTGCACCATGGCCGCGTTGGGTGGCGATGCGGCGCGCCAGGCGCACGAGGTGAAAGCCGCATTTGCCGAGGGCATTGAGCACACCCTGCAAACCTTGGGCGAGAAATACCCGACGGGGCCAGATTCCGAGGCGGGTGAGGGGCGCAAGAAGATGATCGACCTGCTGTCGCGTGCGGTCGGCGCGCTTATTCTGTCGCGTGCTTGCCCGGACGATTCCACACTGGCGGACGAGATCCTTGAGGTGTGCCGCGCAGAAATGCTGGCTTCGCTGCCGGCCGATGATGTGGGCGAGGTGTGAATGCGCGGCTCATTCCGCGAGCGCTTTGGCTCTGGCGATTGAAAACGCTTGCGGCAGGCTCGCGCCATTCTTCGCCGCCAGAATCTCGGCCATCACGCTGACCGCGATTTCCGCAGGGGTCTTGCTGCCGATGTAGAGGCCGATCGGCCCGTGCAGGCGCTCGAGTGACGCCTCGGTCTCTCCGAAATGTTCGATCAGGCGTTCGCGGCGCAGCTGGCTGTTGCGTCGCGAGCCGATGGCGCCGATGTAGAACGCCGGGCTGTGCAGCGCTTCGAGCAAGGCCAGATCGTCGAGTTTGGGGTCATGGCTCAAGGCGACGATGCAGGTGCGCAGATCGACCGCGAAGTCGCGGACCACGTCATCCGGCATGCCGACGATGCGCTCCACGCCGTCTACCGCCCAAGTCTCGATGTACTCGGGACGCGGGTCGCAGACCGCCACCTTGAAGCCGTTGAACAACGCCATGGTCGCCAGGTACTCGGCCAACGCACCGGCCCCGATCATCAGCATCCGATAACCCGGCCCCAAGGTATTGAGCATCTGTGTGCCATCGAAGCTGAATTGTTCCGGTGTCGCGGTGGGTTCGAGTGTGACCTGGCCGCTCGCCAACGCCAGGCGCCGGCGCATCAGTTGCCCGGCGTCCAGTTGCGTCAGCAGTTCATCGAGTGACTGCCACGCCGGGTTGAATTCGAGGATCAGTTCAAGCGTGCCGCCGCAGGGCAAGCCGAATCGATGCGCTTCATCGGCGCTGACGCCATAGCGCACCACTTGCGGTGCGCTGTCGCAAAAACCGCTGCCGCCATGGGCGGTGGTGTAGCGATGGATCAGATCGTCTTCGATGCAGCCGCCGGACACGCTACCCACCACGCGACCGTCGTCACGCAAGGCCATCATCGACCCCGTCGGGCGCGGTGACGAACCCCAGGTGCGCGCCACTGTGGCGAGCAGCACACGCTCGCCGGCGGCAAGCCAGTCCCGCGCTGTGCGCAGGACCAGCAAGTCGATACTTTCCATCAGGTTCTCCTCTTAACGCATCTGCAGGATGATCGGGCTGCTGCTGGCCGGATCGGTGTGTTCACGCAACTTGCTCACCGTCTGCGCATCAACCGCAGGGCTCTGATTGCCCCAGGTGCTGCGCATGAAGGTCAGCACCTCGGCGATCTGCTGATCCGACAATTGCTCACGGAAGGCCGGCATGCGATAGGCGTCCGGCACCCCGGCCGCCACCACACGCTGCGAACCGTTGAGGGTGATGTTGATCGCCGAGGCACTTTCCTTGGCCAGTGCAGACGTTGCGCCGGCCAGCGGTGGCATCGATTCGGGCTGACCCTTGCCGTCCAGGCCATGGCACGAGGCGCAGCGCGTCACGTAGGTATGAGCACCGGGCGCGTCCAGACGTTCCGCTGCCGATGCGTTTTGATACTGCCAGGGCGCGCCGTCGCGTTCGCGGTCCCCGGGCAGCGACTTCAGGTAATGCGCGATCGCGGTCAAATCCTCATCGTTCATGAACTGCGTAGAGTTGTTGAACGCCTCGGTCATCGAGCCGTAGACCACTGCGTGTTGATTGCGCCCGGTCTTGAGGAACTGCACGATCTGCGGCTCGCTCCAGCGGCCCAGGCCGGTGTTGTGATCATCGCGCAGGCTCGGTGCGTACCAGCCATCGAGCAAGGCGCCGGCGAGGTACGGCTTGCCGGATTCATCCAGTGCCTTTTCGTTGAACGCCAGGCCGCGCGGAGTATGGCAACTGCCGCAGTGCCCGGCGCCCTGGACGAGGTAGGCGCCGCGGTTCCACAGGGCGTCCTGTGATGGTTTGGCGGCGTAGGGTTCGGCATCGACAAACACGCCGTTCCACAGTGCAATCGGCCAGCGCAGGTTCAACGGCCACGGAATCGCACTCGGGATGTTCGCCTGCTTCACCGGCGCCACGCCTTTCATGAAGAACGCATACAGCGCACGCACGTCGTCATCACTGAGCTTGGCGTAGGACGGGTAGGGCATCGCCGGATACAGGCGGCGACTGTCGGGCGCCACGCCGTGGCGCACCGCCCGGTCGAAGTCCGCCAGGCTGTAGCGACCGATGCCGGTTTGCGTGTCCGGGGTGATATTGGTCGCGTGGATCGCGCCCAGCGGCGTAGCCATTTCCAGGCCACCGGCGAACGGCGCACCGCCCGGCACGCTGTGACAGGCCACGCAATCGCTGAGCCGGGCGACGTATTCGCCACGGGCGACCAGCGCCGGGTCGATGTCGGCCACGGCGATCTGATGGTGTTCAAGGCGCGAGACAGGCTCGCGGGTGACATACCAGGCCAGCAGGCCTGCCGCGACCAGGCATGGCACGGCCAGCCAGCCTGCGGTTCTTGCGAATCGGCTGTTATTCATGGACGCTCCGGCGCTGATCAAGTGAAGGTGTGTCGGCTCATGGGCAGGCTGCGCACCCGCTGACCGGTCAGCGTCGCCACCGCATTGGCGACGGCTGGCGCGACGGCGGGCAGCGGCGGTTCGCCAATGCCGCCCATTTTTTCGCCACTCTCGATGACGCGCACGTGGACGCGAGCCATCCGCGCAGGCGGCAGGATCGGATACAAGTCATAGTTGCGCGCCCGCGGTTTGCCATCCACCCACACGGATTCCTCCACCAGGGTTTGCGACAGCCCCAACGCCACGGCGCCGTTGACCTGCGCTTCGACAATCGCCGGATTGACGATGCTGCCCGGGTCAATCGCCTGCCAGATATCGTGCACCTTGACCTGGCCGTGCTCGATGGACACCTCGGCGATCACCGCCGTCTGGGTGCCGAACGGCGAAGCCATGGCCACGCCGCGCGCACGTTTGCTGCCGTCCTCGGCGGTAAACGGCCCGCGCTTCCAGCCGCCCGACAGCTCACCCACCGCTTGCAGCAACGTGGTCAACCGCTGGTTATCACGCAGCAGATGCAGGCGCAGTTCGAACGGGTCCTTGCCGCCCTTGTCCGCCAGTTCGTCAAGGAACGACTCATAGAAAAAGTCGTTGAGGGAATTGCCCACCGAACGCCAGTAACCAAGCATCGCCGGACCTTTGACGTAGATCTGCGCGATGCGCTTGTTGGCAATCGCGTAGGACTTGCCCGACAACCCTTCAAGCGCCGTCGGGTCGAGCTTCTCACCCTGCTTGCCGGCGAGGGCTTCGGTTGGGCCTTCGGTGGCACTGATCGCCTCGATTGCCAGCGGCCAGCCGTCGTTGTCCAGCGCCGCGCGGAAGTTCACCGCCGCAACCGGACGCAGCACGTCACGCAGGAACTCTTCTTCGCGACTCCAGATCAGTTTGACCGGGCGCCCAACGGCCTTGGACAGGGCGATCGCCTGGGGATACGGACTGGCCGCATCGTAGAGGAAATGCCGACCGAAGAATCCACCCAGCAGCGGTGAATGCAGGGTGATGCGCGACGGGTCCAGCCCCGTGCGTTTGGCGATGTCGGCACGGAACATGTCCGGCGCCTGATTCGGCAACCAGACTTCCAGCGAACCGTCCGGATTGAACCGGGCCAGCGCAGAGGGCGGCTCCAGTTGGCCGTGGTTCAGGTATTGGTTGTGGTAAGTCGCGTCGATCCGGGTCTTGGCGCTCGCCAGAATCGCAGCCACGTCCCCTTCATTTTCATCATCTTTGGCCGGGCCTTTGTCCTCTGCAAGTCGCTTGAGCCAGGCATCGCTGGAAAAATCCGCCGGCATCGGCCGCACCTGGCTGTCTGCGGTGGGTTCCTGCCAGTCGACCTGAATCGCTTCCACTGCTCGCTTTGCATGCCACCAGCGTTCAGCAACCACCGCCACGGCGCCCGGCAGGCGATGCACGGAATGCACGCCTTTCATCGCCTTGACCTGGTCTTCGTTGCGCAGGTTGCCCACCGTCATCCCCAGGCGCGGGGCATGTTGAACGGCGGCGTGCAGCATGTCGTCGACCTTCAGGTCGATGCTGTACAGCGCCTTGCCCGTGGACTTGTCGTAGGCATCGACGCGCTTCACCGGTTTGCCGATCCAGCGGAACTGGCTTGGATCACGCAATTGCACAGAGGCCGGATCGGGAACCGGCAGATCCAGCGCGTGCTCGGCCAGTTCACCGTAGGCCAGCGAACGGCCCGATTTGGCGTGCACGACTTTGCTAGGTTCGGTGCTCAACTCGCTCACCGGCACCCCCAGTTTTTGCGCACCGGCCTGCAGCAGCATGGCGCGGGCGAGGGCGCCGAGGCGGCGCATGACCGGGTAACTCATGCGCACCGACATGCTGCCGCCGGTGATGCGCAGGCCGTTTTCCATCACCACATAAGCTTCACCGGGCGGGGCGGCTTCAACCAGAAAAGTCGCCGGGTCGGCGTCCAGTTCTTCGCCGACAATCTGCGCCATTGCGGTGAACGTGCCTTGTCCGCCTTCCATGAACGGGCAGAGCAGGCGCACGCGATTGTCCGGGCGGATCTCGAGAAACGCCGGGACCTGTGTGCCGCGCTCGGCGCTAGCCGTTGCTGCTGCCGCTTGCACGCGGGTCACCCCCAGCGGCAGACCGAAGCCGAGCACCAGCGCACCGACGGCGGTGCCGGTCAGGAAACGCCGACGCGACAGGTTGACCGGGTCATGCAGAGCCAGCACCGAGGCTTCCTGTGCAGGGTCGATTCGAACGTTCATCATGCCTCTCCCTTGCCGGCCAGCTCATGCACGGCGGCATGAATGGCGTTGTAAGTGCCGCAGCGGCACAGATTGACCATCGCCGCTTCGATCTGCGCATCGCTTGGCTTGGGGTTCTGTTTGAGCAAAGCGGTGGCGGCCATCACCTGCCCGGACTGGCAATAGCCGCACTGCGCGACTTGCAGATCGACCCAGGTCGCGACGACCCGTTTGCCCACGTCATCGGCCTCGATCGCCTCAATCGTGGTGACCTCGCGGCCGACCACACCGGCCACCGGCGTGACGCACGAACGCACCACGTTGCCGTCCACCAGCACCGAACAGGCGCCGCATTGCGCCAGGCCGCAGCCGTATTTGGTACCGGTCATGCCCAAGTCATCGCGGATCACCCACAGCAGGGGCGTATCGGCGTCGGCATCGACCTGATAGGTCTTCTGGTTGATTCGTAGTTCCATGGTTCACCCGCTGATCATCGGTTGACGTGCATTGTTATAAGCGGTGACACGCGGCGAGGCGCATCACGGTTTTTCGTTAGTTCGCGACTGCGCCGGGCGCGTCTGCCTCGAGTGGCTGCCCGCGCATCAGGGCAATGTCACGACTTGGTGCAGTGCCGAACAGGCGGGCATATTCCCGACTGAACTGCGAAGGACTTTCGTAGCCGACCGCAAACGCCGCCCGCGAGACGTCCAGGCGTTCGCTCAGCATCAGCCGCCGGGCCTCGTTCAGCCGCAGCCATTTCTGGTACTGCAAAGGGCTCATGCCGGTGAGCTGACGGAAATGATGGTGAAAGGTCGGCGCGCTCATCTGCACCCGCGCCGCCAGTTCATCGATACGCAGCGCGTCGGTGTAATTGACCTTGAGCCAGTCGATGGCCTTGGCGATGCGATAACCCTGACCGTCCACGGCAATGATCTGCCGCAGCCTGGCGCCCTGATCGGTGTTGAGCAGCCGATAGTGGATTTCCCGCAGGATCAGCGGCGCCAGCACCGGGATCGCCTCGGGTTCATCGAGCAATGCCAGCAGGCGCTCAAGGGCGTCCTCGAGGGCGGATGACAGGCTGCCAATGCCTGCGCCGGTGTTCATCGACGGCTGCCGTTTCGCCGGCAGACCACCCTTGCTGAGGACCTCGGCGAGCATGCCGACATCCAGCTTGAGCACCAGCCCGACGCAGGGGTGTTCGGGGCTGGCACGCAGCACTTCGGAGTTGGCGGGCAGGTCCAGCGACGTGACCAGAAACCGCGCCGGGTCGTAGCAGTAACCCTCGCCACCGACCCACAAACGCTTTTCGCCACGGCCCACCAGAATCAGGCTCGGCTCGATCATGCACACGACCGGGGGCGCCGGCTGGTCGCGCCGAAACAGCGACAGCCCGGGTATGGCCGTGGGGAAGTCACCCGGCACGCTCACGCGCGGGTCTATGTTCAACGCCAAGGGTGATTCAGGGCGCAGAGGGGTATCGATCATGTCGGGTCACTCCTGTTGAACGAACTCTAGTCCGCGCGCGAGATGTTTCCTATCCATCACCCTGCATCCTCAGAGGATCAGGCAAGCATTCAAGAGGAATGCACTAGGGCGGAGGCGGATCGACCGGGAGAATGTGTCGAACTGTTGCAGGAGAGCCCTTGCAAGGAGAGCCCTTACAAATAAAGCCCCTATGCAGACTCAAGCGTGACAATAACGTCCTTTTGGTGATGGACGACGCGACGCAAGCACAGTGAAAAAATGCGCGTCCGAGCCGTTGCCCGGACGCCTCTCGCAATACAGGTAGTTCCAATGACTTCTCTTTCTACAGAAAAACGCGGCTGGAGCGCCGTGCTGGCCATGTCGTTGGCCGCATTTGCCCTGGTCGCTTCAGAGTTCATGCCCGTCAGCCTGCTGACGCCCATTGCCGCAGAACTGCACATCACTGAAGGCCAGGCCGGGCAGGGGATTTCCGTGTCCGGTGCCTTCGCCTTGCTCACCAGCCTGGTGATTGCCGCGGTTGCCGCGCGCGTCGAGCGCAAGAAGCTGCTGCTGTGCCTGACTTTGCTGATGATCGTCTCGGGCACGGTGGTCGCGTTCGCCCCCGGCTACCCGTCATTCATGTTTGGGCGTGCCTTGATCGGCATCGCCATCGGCGGTTTCTGGTCATTGTCGGCGGCGACCGCCATGCGTCTGGTACCACCCGAGCAAGTGTCCCGGGCGCTGGCCATCGTCAATGGCGGGAACGCGCTGGCCACAGTCATCGCCGCGCCGGCGGGCAGCTTTCTCGGCTCGCTGATCGGCTGGCGCGGTGCATTCTTTTGCGTGGTGCCCGTCGCCGCGCTGGCCGCCGTTTGGCTGCTGATCAGCCTGCCGTCCTTCAAGGCCGAAGGCCGGGGCAACAGTGGCAACGCCCTGCGGTTGATGACACGCTGGCCTGTTGCCTTGGGCATGATCGCCGTCAGCGTATTTTTCATGGGCCAGTTCATGCTGTTCACTTACCTGCGCCCGTTTCTTGAAGGCGTCACCGGGGTCAGCGTTACGACGTTGTCGTTCATGCTTCTGGGGCTGGGCCTTGCCGGTTTTATCGGCACCTTCCTGATCGAGCGATTCATCGGCAGCGGTCTCTACCGCACGCTGACGTTGATCCCGCTGATCATGGCGATTATCGCGCTGGCGCTGGTGAACTTCGGTGCCTCGCCACTGCTCACGGCTGTGCTGCTCGGACTGTGGGGGCTGGTCGCCACCGCGGCGCCCGTGGGCTGGTGGACATGGCTGGCGCAGACCCTGCCGGACGACGCCGAAGCCGGAGGCGGGTTGCTGGTGGCCATTGTGCAACTGGCGATCGCCGCAGGGGCTATCGTCGGTGGCCTGGCATTTGACCTGAGCGGTTACAAAGCCACCTTCGAACTGAGTGCGGCGGTATTGGTGCTGGCGTCTGTGTTGGCCTGGCTGGCGGGGCGCCATGCCACTGCAGCTCATCTTGGCGAATCGAACGCCACAGCCTGACCAGGCCATGCCCTCTGTTGCACCGTCAGTCGCCTTCACTGAACACTGCAGACGCGCAGCCCTCTACCGACTCACAACTCACCAGGGCGATAAACCATGAGCGACGGTCGGAAAGAGCAGGCGCTGGTCGCCTGGCAAAAATTACTCGAAACGCCAGAGATCCGCATGGACGCCGAGGATCAGTACGACGAGTTGCTGAAAATGGCCGACTCGATGGAACTGGAAGGGCTGATCAATGCGACTGAATGGCGTCAACTCGTGCAAAAGGCCGGCACGAATTTCGCCCAGACAACAGAGGGGCTTTTGGGGGGGACGTAGAGACTCGCGAACGGAGGGCGCTCAGTTGCTGCTCTTGGCCGCATGGGGGCGCTCGTAAGCGCCAGTAATCGGTCAGAAGCCACCACTCAACATGACTCGATAATTCGCTTCTGACAGTGCATGATTCTGCTCGCTAGAACCCAGGCGTGGCATTGAAGTCAAAAGCGCAAAGCCTGCCCGCCTGCAAAATGAGCCTTGTGAAATGGAATTCATCTCATGTTCGAACGTAATAAACTGGTTCCGGAGTTGATGGTAACCAGCCTGGAGAGCAGCTTGGCTTTTTGGGTCTCTTGCCTGGGGTTCAGAGTGGCTTATCAACGCCCTGAAGACGGATTTGCGTACCTTGATTTAAATGGTGCTCAAGTCATGCTTGAGCAGGTTGATTCGGACGCGGGTCAATGGCTGACCGCGCCTTTGTCTAAGCCGTATGGCAGAGGCATCAACCTACAGATAGACGTTGAGGCAGTTGCACCCATCATGCAAAAACTTGATCAGGCTGGATTTTCTCTCTATCGAGAATGCAAAGACACCTGGTACAGGGCTGAGGACGTAGAAGTTGGCCAGCGTGAATTCATCGTCCAGGATGACGATGGTTATCTCGTCAGGTTGGTAGAGCGACTGGGCGAGCGACCCGCTTGCTCAATCTGAATCTGCACCAAGCCGACCGTCAGTCTTGGGTCAAAAGTCGAGTTGAACAGCCGCAAAGCTGACTCAACAGATCCGCATCACGCCGAAATAGTGCGTGGAGTGATCCAAGCCTCAGGAGAGAGAGTCTGTAAAGGCGTGGTCGCCGTTGTTGCTTCTGAGCGGGTTCTGAGTACACACAAACGACAAGGCCCCGACTATTCAGGGCCTTGTCTTGGTTATTCTGTAACCCGTGAACCGTTCTTGCTGTAGCCGCTGCCGGGCTCTGTCAAATTCGAGTAGAAGATGCAGCCGATCAGTCTGGCGAACAGGCCTAAAGTGTCCGCCAGATCCGGGTCGTCGAATATGACGGCCCTGGAGTCCAAAGCACACAGCGCGCCCCACAGTTGTCCATCGGGAAGGAAAATGGGCGCGCCGGCGTAGCTTTCAATCAAATATTGTTTGACCACCGGACGCGTCGAGAACCTGCCGTCGCGACTGATTTCTGGCACGAAAAGCACTTGGGGATCTCTTCGAAACTCGCTGCACAGCGTGGTCTCGAGTTCCAGTGTGTCGCCGGTGTTGATCCCCAGTTCGATCGGATCGTACGCGGAGCAGACGATCCATTCCGTGTCGGTGAATTTTGCGATCGCCGCAAAGCGCGTCCCGGTCATGCGTGTGACGAGCTGGAGAATATTGGTAGTGGCTTCTATTTCAGCGATAGAGGAACGTTCCTCCGCGCTTAGCAACGCTCTGTGAATGGTGTCACTGAGAGGCATGCATGGTTCTCCGGTAATGAAATGATCGAGCTGGCAACTGCGGAACGCGCTGGAAACTGTCGCTTTGATTCTAAACAAAACGGATTCGTTCACTTGAGCGTTTCCTGATGGCTTGCATAGTGAAGGATGATTGGCGTGACGCTCGAAGCGCCAATACTTGCGTCGTATCTTTGATCACACCGGTGATTGATTGGCGGTGCTATCAGGCAATTTTTCTATAGCCCTCGATCCTTCTGCGCCTCCCGTGGTGTGAAATTTCCTACAAATCGGTGGGAAAGCGCCTACGGGAATCCTCTCTCCAAACGACCAGGATTGTCTCGTCGCCCAGGTAGATGGCTTGTAAATCACGACGCATTCCGCGCCGGACAACCATCCAGACTTACGCGACGGGTTCGTATCTTACTTTTGGAGTTGTCCCATGAATCGCAAAGCTCTCGCTATCGCTGTGCTGGTTGCCGCCTCTGGCGCTCAGTTCGCCAACGCCGCTGACGGCACCATCAATTTCAATGGCGAGTTGGTCAACCAGACCTGCACCATCTCCGTTGACGGCGTGGTTTCACCGGCTGTCGCAACCGTGACCCTGCCAACCATCTCCACGGGTCTGCTGACGACCGCTGGGCAAGTTGAAGGCCAGACCGGTTTCAACATCCAGTTGAGCAGCTGCGTCGGTACCGCGACGACCGCGGCAGCGTTCTTCAACGCCGGTTCGACCGTTGATCCGGTCAGCGGCAACCTGAATAACATGACCGGCACCGCAAACAACGTGCAACTGCAACTGGTTGACCAGCAGGGCGGCGCAGTGATTCAGGCGGGTAACACCAACCAGATCACCAAAACCACGCGCAACACCATCGATGGCACTGGCGCGGCCAACATGCCGTACGCCGTGCAATACATCGCCACTGGCGCAACCACGCCGGGCACCGTGGTCAGCTCCGTGACCTACAACGTCGACTACCAGTAAGCCGATAGCCCTCTGACGTGCCCTGAACCAGGGGGAAGGGCGCGTCAGAGTGCGGCAAAAGAGGTGCGTCATGCGTTACGCAAGTCTGTTTCGAGTCAGTGCAGTGTTGCTGCTGTGCATGCTGATGCATGCGCAAGCCAAGGCCGGTGTGGTGATCACCGGGACGCGTCTGGTGTACCCGGCGAGTCAGAAAGAAGTCACCGTCAAATTGAACAACAACGGCGCGCGTCCCGTGCTGGTGCAGTCGTGGGTCGACAGCGGTGATATCCAGTCGAGCCCTACCAGCTCCAAGTCGCCGTTTGTGCTGTCGCCGCCGGTGTCGCGTATCGACCCGAGCAAAGGCCAAAGCCTGCGCCTGATGTTCACCGGCGCAGCGTTACCAACCAACAAGGAGTCGGTGTTCTGGCTCAACGTGCTGGAAATCCCGCCGAAGGCCGAAGGCCCGACGGATCTGAACATGCTGCAAATGGCTTTCCGTTCACGGATCAAGATTTTCTATCGCCCCGACGGTCTGCCGGGTAATCCCAACGAGGCGATGCAGCAGGTGCAATGGAAAGTCGTGCCGGCGGACAAGGGATTTGCCTTGCAGGCATTCAACCCGAGCGCGTTCCACCTGTCCCAGGTCGAACTGGCCCTGACAGTGGGTACGCAACGTTTCGAGAGCGAGAACGGCATGGTCGGTCCGGGTGAAACCAAGACCTTTGCCTTGCCCACACTCAAGTCGATGCCCGGTGCTGCGGCGCAGGTCGAGTTCAACGCCATCAATGACTACGGCGCTCTGGTGCCATTAAAGCAACCGCTCAAGCCCTGACTTTCCCGCGAACGTTTTTAGCGCACCGCACGAGTAACCTATGAAGACTCTTCCATGCCTGGGCGCATGCCCGCAGGCTCGACCTCGCTTTGCCCTGAATCGGCTGACCGCTCTGGTTCTCCAGACGCTGGCCGGCGTATCAGGTGCGTTCGCCACCCAGGCATGGGCTGAAGACGTGCAGTTCAACGACGCGTTTCTGCCTGAGGATTCGCGCAGCCTCGATCTGGCGGCTTATCAGCAGGGCAACCCGGTGTTGCCCGGCGAATACCGTGCCGACATCGCGGTCAACGGTAAGCTGATGACGCGTCAGGACATCCGCATCAATGCCCAAGCCGATGGCAGCCACCCGACGGTGTGCTTCAGCCGTGGCTTACTGGAATTGATCGGCGTGGATTTTCGGCGCCTGTCCGCTGAAGCCATGGCGAGCGTGGAAAGCGGCGCCTCATGCCTGGATATCGTGCAGTTGATCGAAGGCGCGAGCGCGACGTTTTCGCCTTCCAATCAGCAACTCGACATCAGCATTCCGCAGGTTGCGTTGCGCCGCGACGCGCGTGGTTATGTCAGCCCGGAGTTATGGGATCGCGGCGTGACCGCGGGGACGCTGAGCTACAACTTCAACGCCAACCACAACAAGACCGACAGCGGCAATTACGACTCGGCCTATTTGGGGCTGAATGCCGGGCTGAACATCGGTGACTGGCGTCTGCGCCACAACGGTTCGGCGAGTTGGGACAAGTCCAACGGTCAGAATTATCAGGTGCTCAACACCTACGCCCAGCGCGATGTCACCTCGCTCAAGAGTCAGTTGACGGTGGGCGAAGCCAACACCAGTGGCGAGATTTTCGACACCTTGGCCTATCGCGGTGTGCAACTGGGCACCGACGATCGCATGCTGCCCGAATCCCAGCGCGGCTATGCGCCGGTAATCCGTGGCATCGCCCGCACCAGTGCGCGAGTTGCCGTGCGACAGGCCGGCAATCTGCTGTATGAAACCACGGTGGCGCCGGGCGCCTTCGTGATCGATGACCTGTACTCGACCGGTTATGGCGGCGACCTCGACGTGACCGTCTACGAAGCCGACGGCAGCGAGCAATCGTTCATCGTGCCGTTTGCCTCGACTGCGCAATTGCTGCGTCCGGGGACCTCGCGTTTCAGCGTGACTGCCGGGGAAACCCGCAATAACTATATCGACAGCCAGGCGAAGCTTTTTCAGGGCACCTATCAGCGTGGCCTGAACAATATTTTCACCGGTTACGGTGGATCGCAACTGAGCGACGACTATCGTGCAGCGCTCGGTGGCCTGGCCTTCAGCACGCCGGTCGGGGCGATGGCGGTGGACGTTACTCATGCGCAGGCCGACCTCAAGAGCGGCACCGCCAGTGGCCAGAGTGCGCGGTTGAGCTACAGCAAAAACATCCTCAGCACTGGCAGTAACTTCGCCGTGGCAGCCACCCGTTTTTCCACGGAAAACTACCTGGATTTCAGCAACGCCGTGCAGTTGCTCGATGCCGAGCGCAAAGGCCTCGACACCAGCCTTTACGGCCGCCCGCGCAGTCGTCTGTCGCTGACCGCCAACCAAAGCATGGGCGACTGGGGCCAGGTGGCCTTCAACGGTTTCACCCAAAACTACTGGAACCTGCCGGGGCGCGATGTGCAGTACCAGTTCAGTTACAACAAGCAGCACGGTTCGGTCAGTTATGGCGTCAGCGCCAACCGGGCGCGCATGGGCATGGGCGAGATGGACACCAGCTTGCTGTTTACCGTGAGCATGCCGCTGGAGTTCGGCTCCACGCTCAATCGCCCGCAATTGTCGGCGCGGGTCATGCGTGACACCCATGGCACTTACAGCGAGCAAGCGACGCTCAGCGGCACCGCAGGTGAAGACCGTCAGTACAACTATGGCGTGACGGCCGGCCATGACGGCGCAACTCGCACCAACAGCACCTCGGTCAATGGTCAGTACATCGGCCCCAAAGCCATTGTCGGCGCCACCGTCAGCCGTGGTGAGGGCTACGACAGCCTGTCGCTGAACGCCAGCGGCAGCGTGGTCGCGCACCCGAACGGCGTGACGCTGACCCCGTATCGCGGCGAAACCATGGCGGTCATCACCGCCGAAGGCGCCGAGGGCGCGAAGGTGGTGGGCTTCCCGGGCCTGCGTCTCGATAAGCGTGGCAACGCGGTGGTGCCGTACTTGCGTCCTTACGAGCTGAACGAAGTGGCGATCGATCCGTTGGGCACCGACATGAACGTCGAGTTGAGCGAAACCAGTCAGCAAGTCGCGCCGCGTGCCGGCGCTGTGGTGGCGCTCAAATACGGTACGCAAAACGGTCAAGCGCTGCTGCTCAACGTCACGTTGGCCGACGGCAGCAGCCTGCCATTCGGCGCCAGCGTGGTCGATGACCGTGGCGTGTCGGTCGGGGTGGTCGGGCAGGGCGGGCAGCTCTACGCCCGGGTCAAGGACAACGCGCGCCGACTGTTGATCAGTTGGGGCACTCAGGCCGGTCAGCAATGCGCATTGCCGTTGCCGTCGGTGAAAAGCTCGGGCAAGCAACTGCAGCAAGTGGATGCAGTGTGCGCTGTCGCTCAAACAGATAATCGCGTTGCTTCTGTGAACAGCGCCCAGGAGTACAAGTTATGAAGACAATGCGTTTGATCAAGTCCGGTTTGGCGGTGGCGGTACTTTCATTGATGGCGAGCGCGGCAATGGCTCAGTGTGACTACACCGACGGCACCACCAACATGATCCGCACGCAGCCTTTGTTAGGTGGCAATCTGACCGTTGGACGGGATGTTCCGCTGGGCGCGGAAATCTATCGTCAGACGTTCAATGCGACAACGGTCGTGCGCATCCTCTGTAATGCAGGTATTTACAATATAGAAACCCGGCGCTGGCTTCCGACCACACCGCTGCCATTGTCCAGTTGGGCTGGTTCACCTTGGGGCGGGCATGTGTACCAAACCGGTGTTCCGGGTATTGGGGTTGCATTGTGGTTCAGCGGTACTCCTTTTCCTTCATCGCTCAACTCCACGAACTGCGGTAACGGGACGGCCAATTGCATCGTGTCGATTCAAGCCCCGCTGGCATTCGACTTGTCCTTGATCAAGATTGGTGACGTCTCTCCGGGCACCATTCAGGGTGCGTCGTTACCGACAATGGCTCAGTCGCGGATCAGCAGCAATAGCGTTGAAGTTCAGCGCGTCAACTTCTCCGGCAGCATCAACATCGTCTCGCGCACCTGTTCGACACCCGACGTGTCGGTACCGATGGGCACGTACAGGCTCAACGAATTTTCCGGCAAGAACTCGTTTACGCCGTGGAAGGACTTCTCGATTGCCCTGAACAACTGCCCGGCGTTCCACGGCTATTACCAAGGCACCGGTCCGCGCTGGTTAAGCGACGGCAGCAGCAACAACCTCGACTCGCGCAAGAATAACGTGCTGCAGGTTCGCCTGGATCCGACCCGTGCGGCAATCACACCCAACCTCGGGATCATGAGCCTCAACCCCAGCGCCCCCGGCGAAGATCCGGCGGCTACCGGCGTCGGCCTGCAAGTGGCCGACAGTCATGGCACGCCATTACCGCTGGCCACTTTGCGCGCCAGTGGCATAACACCGCGAGCCGTGGAGGGCGCCAGTTACACCATCCCGCTGAAGGCCCGCTACATCCAGACCGAAGACAGCCTCACCGCCGGTCCAGCCAATGCGACCGCCACTTTTACCATCAATTATTACTGATGAGCCTGTTTGCGTATGGAGGTGTTTAAGCCGTGAATTTCTACTGAGATATCACTGCTGCGCTTTCAAATTTTCTTCAGGTGTGGAAAGGGGGAAGCGGGGAAGGGAGCCGGCGGTGGAGTCTTGGTCCGAGCCGCCGGCAACGAGCATGGTTACTCTACGATGCAAATCCAGCGGTGGTTTTGCCGGTATGGCGCGCGAGTGAAGTGAACATCTGAAACCAGGTTCATGCCTCGCTCTTGGAGCGCTTCGGTCAGTTGTACGAGTGTCTCTGCTTGGATAGTCATTGCTGTCACCTCGTCAGATTTTCTGCGTTCATAATTCTTGACCGAGCGGGCAAGCCGCTAATTCATTTTTTCTACCTGGTCGATTCGTTCAATCCACACCGCAGAGCTCTCACTGACTGTTCCCTTCTTTCAATATTCAGGGCAATGAGGGGCGCCGCGCGATGGACTCAAGCCGCCTCAGAAAGCCGGCATCATTAAATCTGCGTTGCCGTGACCCGGTACAACTTCAGCTGTGTGGCATTGATCGAGCGGCTGATCTTGTCAGCCGTCTATTTGAACTAAAAATTGACTGATAAGTCAGGATGGTTGTAGGTCACTATTCTTCGAGGGTAATCAATGCGCAACTACACGATCCAATACCTGTTCAACGGCGAGCCCCGTACTCACCATCTTGAACTGAAGCAGTCTGAGCTTGCCGTTCACGATGCCGCTATGCATCTGCTACAGCTCCATTTTGGAGATGGTGAGAACAGCTTGATCATGCCGACAGCGGACTCGACTGCTGACGAGATTCTGGAACAGGCCAGCCTGGTTGGAATTACTGAAATCGAAGTGCAGGTTGGGGTAGAGGGATAACGACCCAAATTGCCGTCGTCGGATTCGGCGTGTTCGGACGGCGGCGTTAGGCCAGAAGCGGTCACCCCATCTGCTTACTAAATCAGGGGCGTCTCAGACTCCAGCCCGCGCTCTCGCGGTGCGTCTTGAAAATGCACCTAGACTTTGCGTGGTGAGCACCTTAAGGACAGCACATGGACATCACGATTCAACGGAAGAAAGGATTGTTTGATAGCGCCTATGGCCAGGCTATTCCGCTGGCAGTCTTGTTTGATGGAACGGTCGTGGGCCGGCTGGAAACGGGTGCAAGATTGGCTTTGGACCTCCCGGACACTTGCGGGACTTTGCAAGTCGGTATGCTTGACCCTGGAAATTCGCCTTACATTGGAAGCACGTCCGGTGAGGTCATATTGACCAGCAATGCACAAAGCGTTACCCCCGGGCAGTCCGTTCAGGCTTTTTCGGTAAAGACCCGGAGATGGGTTTTTTTTGACATGCTTGGTTTGGCAGGCTCGCCTCCGTTTAACCGGTGGGTGCTGGTGCTTGAGATGGATTAGACTTAAGACGCTTCTGGCAGGCAGCAATCGGTCAATAGCAGACGTTCGGAAATAGAGATCTTCTCCCTTGTTTCTCCATCCCTGTAAGCGCCAGCCTCGATGAACCGCCACGAACAGGAAGAGACAGTCACCCTATGAGTTTGGATCGTACAAAGCGGCTGATTCATGGAGAGTTAAATCAGGAGTTCCCTATTGAAAGTCTCATCCATGTTCTTGAAGCAGCCATTGAGCTTATCTCTCTTCCGGACAATGACTTCTGCTGGTCAAGGTGGGAGGACGAAGAACAGGCAAAAAGCGAGTTGCTAGGTTTGGTCAGTACGCTGAAATCTGGCGTGTTACCCGAAAGGCTAAAGTTAGCAGTCCTGTTTGCTCCAACCGGTCCATTGCAAGAAGTCAGCCTCAGCAGTGGTTGGGCGGAACCCTTCCTCAAGGTGGCTGAGAAATATGATGAAGTTGAAGCATTACTTTGGTGAGCGGGCCAAAAACGCACTGAATCTCGACTACCAAACCGCATTTACGCGTTTTGTTGCTAAGCGTTCGTGTATGGCCGCTTTCGGGCGATTTTAGCTGGTCGCGAAAGGCCGGAAGCGGACTTCGGTTTGGTCCGCCTCGAGGCCACGACTCAGAACGCCAGCGCGTTTCTTGCCACTAGAGCTGCATGACTGCGAGCGCCCTGCGCAGGGGCTCGTCGGATATCTGGATAGGACCATGAAATGGCACATCCATGTCCAAGACAAGGTAAACAGAAGCCGCGATGAGGAATGACGAGATGATGAACATTCCTATCACCATCGAATTACGGGGAGCGCGGTATCCAAAACTGGCGAAAATGAGCGTCAACCAGGCAGCAAGCATCCCAATAAGCGGGCCAGGAATCGCTCCCTCTGACTGCTCGACGATCCTCCAGCGTTGCTCGATGAGCGAATGATATTGCTGACGAATATCCTGAAGCATCGTTTCATGGTAACGGTCCGGAGGCTTTATAAGAGCCAAAGACTTACCTATATCATCCAGATATTTAGCCGCCTCGCTGTTACGATGCTGCAGCGCCTCGTCTCCCCGATACGGCGTCTCGATAGCGCGCTCAAGGTAGGTGATAAGACGATTTCGCGTGTCTTGCGCCGCATCACCATAGCCCCGCAGTGTCCGATCAAAAATGATCATGCTGGTTGCATACCCATGAAAGTTTGCGTCAATCGACTCGAAAGTGTTTTTGGCAGAGTTGATCATCAAGCCAAAGACCAGCGATGTCATAACCACAAAAATATTGGCTACTAAACGAATTACGGAGTTGGTTTCGTCATCCCGGTGGTGGGATGCCAGCTTTGGATACCACTGCATCATAAGAAGCGACGCAGCCACGAGGCACCCAAAAATGGCTAGTGCGATCCAGAGAGAATTCATACATCAGCGCCCTGATAAATTGGAGTCAAGTCTTGAAGGATAGACCGATCGAATCTCTGCGAATTCTGCTCGGCAGATCCTGCGTCTGCACTTCGGGAATGACTCCATTATTGATGTGAACGCATGCGCTGTTCATAGGTAGATATTGGTCGAGCTCTGCCTCTCGTTAGAGGCAACGGTTCACGACCGTCTGCTTTCTGCCGATAGCGGTCACTCGGGCGCCATCAAAACCGCCAGCGTCATCTTGATGAATTCCTGATTTCTGTCGATCGTCCAGAGTGCGCCGCGGACGTTGTCAGCCACATCTGCCGACCCGCGATGCTCGACCCAGTTGGACAGTTCCATGATGGCGGCTTCGAGGGTGAGATGGTTTTCGTTGATCTTGACGATTGGGGAAGGGAGCGGGTCAGAGTTGGGTATTTTTGGTTTCTCTGTAGACGAAACCAGCGTAGCAGGGGGGATTAGTTTTTCAGGTGGCGGAACGCCGGGGAAAGTAATGGAACACATCAGTGGGGGCGTAGATTTTCTCAAACCCCAGAAACGACAAAGCCCTGAATAATCAGGACTTTGTCGTACATAAGATGGCGGAGGCGATGGGATTCGAACTCATGGACCTGTTACAGTCGACGGTTTTCAAGACCGTTGCCTTAAACCACTCGGCCACACCTCCGTTGCGTTGCGGGCGCCATAATACCTGAATGAAACACACTGTCAAACTCTGTGCATGGCTTGTTACAGAGCGTCTGTTATGATCTTTGCGACTGAACGTTTCAAACCAACAGGAGTGTCGCCATGCGCGAACAGGATTACGCAGTTCACAACAGCGTGCAGGCTGAGCAGCTAGAGGTTAGCCGCGTCCTGCGCAACACATACGGCTTGCTCGCACTCACCCTCGCATTCAGCGGTGTGATGGCGTTCGTGGCCCAGCAGATGCGTGTCGGCTACCCGAACATTTTCGTGGTGCTGATCGGTTTCTACGGGCTGTTCTTCCTCACCAACAAACTCCGTGATTCGGCGTGGGGCCTGGTGTCCGCGTTTGCGCTGACCGGTTTCATGGGTTTCCTGCTTGGCCCGATCCTCAACCGTTACCTAGGCATGCAGGGCGGCGCTGAAGTGGTCAGCTCGGCATTCGCGATGACCGCGCTGGTGTTCGGTGGTCTGTCGGCCTACGTGCTGATCACCCGCAAGGACATGAGCTTCCTCGGTGGTTTCATCACCGCTGGTTTCTTTGTGTTGCTGGGTGCGACGCTGGCGAGCATGTTCTTCCAGATCAGCGGCCTGCAACTGGCGATCAGTGCAGGTTTCGTACTGTTCTCGTCGGTGTGCATCCTGTTCCAGACCAGCGCGATCATCCACGGTGGCGAGCGCAACTACATCATGGCGACCATCAGCCTGTATGTATCCATCTATAACCTGTTCATCAGCCTGTTGCAGATCTTCGGCATCATGAGCCGCGACGACTGATAGCTGTTGTGAAATAACGAAAAACCCGCCTCGGCGGGTTTTTTGTTGTCTGCGAAAATTACAAGCGCGATCAGTTGATCACAATGCTGCCGTCCGCCTGCTGCTTGTAGATGGTGTAGGGCAACAACAGGGTGTCGAGTACGCCGGATGCGGCGGCATCAATCAGCACGCCGGGGTTGGCGTTCTTGTAATCGAACGCATCAACGCCATCCTTCAGTTCGGCATGCATCAGGCAGAAGTCGTAGGTCACGCCACTGTAGATCCGCGGTACCGCACCGCAGTAGGTTTTCTCGTTCCTGAGACGCTCAGCGGTCTTCTGGTCACTGCTCACAACGGTCTGCACCGTGCCGCACCCGCTGAGCACCAATGCCATCAGCATCACTGCCTGAATTTTCATCACCGCTAATCCTTAGTCGGAAAAACCTCAATCTACGCCGAACTCGCGCAAAACGCACTCACGCCATCGGCGGCAATCGACGTTTGACCGGGGTTTTCTTGACGATCGCGGTGTTGGTTTCAGCCAGGGTATTGAGCCGGTCGAGCAGGGTGTCGAGTTGCTCCATCGAGCGCACGTGCAGGCGCGCGATAAAACAGTCTTCGCCGGTGACCTTGTCGCACTCGGTGAACTCCGGTATCGACAGGATCTGCCGTTCCACTTCCTGCAATTGCCCCGGCAGCGGTCGCACCCGGACGATCGCCTGCAGTTGATAGCCGAAGCATTTGGGATCGATTTCGACGGTATAGCCCTTGAGCACGCCACGCTCTTCCAATCGGCGTAACCGCTCGGCCACGCTGGGCGACGACAGGCCGCTGATCTGCGCCAACGCCTTGAGCGAGCGGCGCGAGTCTTCCATCAGGGCACTGATGAGGATCTGGTCGATATCGTCGGTCATGGAGGCAACTCCGGGATTAGGCATTTGAAGGAAACCACCCGCGATAAAGAAGGCAGAAATCCAGTTTAGCCTGCTTTTTACGCTGGAGGCGTGCGCGGTCGGCTTGGCATACTTTTGCCACGCTTTCGTCAAACGCTAAGGAAGATCGATGATGGACAAAACAATCCGCCGCGGCTCATTCGAAATGACCGCTGCCATGCTGATTTCCGGAACCATCGGCTGGTTCGTGCTGGTGTCCGGGCAACCGGTGCTGGATGTGGTGTTCTGGCGCTGCGTGTTCGGCGCCGGCACGTTGCTGCTGATCTGTGCCGCGTTCGGCTTCCTGCGCCCGGGCATTCTGACCCGCACTACGTTCCTGTTGGCGGTGCTCAGCGGCGTCGCGATTGTCGGCAACTGGGTGTTGTTGTTCGCCTCGTATTCCCGGGCGTCGATTGCTATTGGCACCGCGGTCTATAACGTGCAGCCGTTCATGCTGGTCGGTCTGGCGGCGTTGTTTCTCGGCGAGAAGATCACCCTGCAGAAGCTGTTCTGGCTGGCGATTTCCTTTCTCGGCATGTTGGCGATCGTCAGCGCCCATGGCGGGCAGGGCGAGAGCGGTGGCGACTATCTGCTGGGGATTGCGCTGGCGTTGGGTGCGGCGTTGCTCTACGCGATAGCGGCGCTGATCATCAAGCGCCTGACCGGCACGCCGCCGCATCTGATCGCGCTGATTCAGGTCTGCACCGGGGTGTTGTTGCTCGCACCGTTCGCGCACTTCAACGGCCTGCCGCAAACCACCGGCGCGTGGGCCAGTCTGGTGACGCTGGGCATGGTTCACACCGGCCTGATGTATGTGCTGCTGTACGGCGCGATTCAGAAGCTGCCGACGGCCCTGACCGGCGCGCTGTCCTTCATCTACCCGATTGCGGCGATCTTCGTCGACTGGTTCGCCTTCGGCCATCGCCTGGAACCGCTGCAATGGCTTGGCGTGGCGGCGATCCTGCTGGCCGCTGCCGGGATGCAGCAAGGCTGGGGCTTGAAAACCCGGCGTCAACTCAAATCGGTTTGATCAGATCGCGGAACAGTCCTTTCAACTGCTGGTTGCCGGCATCCACCAGATGGTTGTCATCAAAGTACAGCGGCACGCCGTTCCTTGAACCCATGCAATGGCCGTTGGGGCACAGGTACGGCGTCGGATCGATCACCGTTGCGTTGCAGCGGCTGGCCGCGGCTTCAATAGTTGCGATGGCGACGCGGTTGCGCTTCTCGTACGCCTGCAACGGCAAGGAAATGTCCGTGGTTTGTCGAAACAGTCGCTGATTCAGGTTCAAGCCCTTGTAGACGCTGAACGGCATTTCCGGGATCGGCTTGACGATATAGACCGGATGGTTTTCAGCGATCGAGCAAACGGTGCTGACGTATTCTTCGGTGTAAGCCTCGGCAAACGAGGCCTGCCGCTCGGGAAAGGAAATCCGGTAGCTGTTTTCCCGGCCCGAATCCGCGTACAAAGCCGCGCGGCTGAACAGCACCACCGGGATGCCGGCATACGCGGTTTTCAGCTGTTGCAGCTTTTCCTGATTGAAGCCCCGGCACTGGCTTTCGACGGTCTTGTCGTGCATTGCAAAGTGCGCCAGGGTCGGGCAACCGCCCCGCGACCATGACAACGCCGCCTGAGGGTTTTCCATCTGCACCGCTGCTGCGGTCGATTGCGCATGGCTGTCGCCGTAGAGAATCACCGAAACTTGTCCCGTGCCCAGTTTGCAATCTGCGGCCGCGAAGGCGTTGGGGTAGCACTCCTGGGGGTACAGTTTGCTGGTGTATTCCGGTTGGCCGAATTCGACCAGTGCCGGGCGCCAATCGGGGTGTTGCTTGACCAGCGAAGACATCGTGGCCGACACGGCAACCACCCCCACGGTCAGCGTAGCGAACTTGATCACTGTGCGTGTCGCGGTGGTACCGTACTTCACCTTCGATTCGACCCGGTAGAAAGAGAGGGCGCCGAGGGCGAACGACGCGATGAACGCGCCGACCACGTGTGGCCAACTGCTCAACAGCCCGCACAGGTACAGCAACACCACCAGCGGCCAATGCCACAGGTACACCGAGTAGGAAATACTCCCGATAAATTGCAGCGCGGAATGGCTGCTGAACAGCGACCGGGTGTTGCCGTGAATCACCAGCATCGTCCCCAGCACCGGCACCAGAGCCAGATAACCCGGCCATAGATCCTGTTCGGAAAAGCACAGCACACTGACTGCAATCGCCAGCAACCCAAGTCCTTCGCAGATCGCGCCGCCGCGCTGGCCGAGCCGCAGGGGAAACAGAAACACCAGCCCGCCCGCGATCATTTCCCACGCGCGGGTAGGCAGCATGTAGAACGCGAACGTCGGGTTGAGGCGGGTCACGACGATGGATGCTGCGAGTGACATCAACGCCAGGGCAACCAGTGCCAAGCGGGTTCTGTCGGCGCCGAAGAACCTGTGCAAGCCCATGATCAACACGGGGTAGAGCATGTAGAACTGCCACTCGACCGACAGCGACCAGGTGTGCAGCAACCAGTTTTCATGCAGGGGGGCGGCAAAATAGTTGCCACTCTGGGCGAAGCTGAAGTTCGAGCTGAACAGCAGGCTGCTCTTGATTGTGCGGATCGTTTCGCGCAGGTCGTCCAGTGGCAGGTACAGGTAGCCGAAAATCAACAGCGCAACGCACAAGGTCAGCAGGGCGGGAATGATGCGGCGCGCGCGTGAGGCGTAAAAGCCGAGGAGGGAAAAGTTCTGTTGTTGCACGCCTTTGAAGATGATGCCGGTCATCAGGAAACCGGAAATGACGAAGAACACGTCTACGCCGACGAATCCGCCTGCGAACCCAGGCACCTTGAAATGAAACAGCACGACCGAGAGCACGGCCAGTGCCCGCAGGGCGTTGATACTCTTCCTGAATTGCATTTATGCGTCCATGTCACATCGGTTGTGCGGCGCATTGTAGTGATGATGTCGTTTTTGTTACATGGGTTTTTTCGAGAACTCAGATGTTCCAGCGCGGCGCGGTCACTGCCAGACGCTGGCGCAGTTCGCCGGTGTTGGCGGCCAGTTGCCGGGTCAACAGACGATAACCGTCGAGGGTGTTGTAGACCGGTGTGTCGAGGCTGGCGTCGGGCAGTTCGAGCGGGCGCTCGAGACGTTGTGCCGCACCAGTCTTCAAGGCCCGGGCCATGCCGATCAGTTGCACGCGGATCACCCGGTGCTCGGCCCGTAGCGCCGATTGCAGGTGGGCCATGGCGTCGGGATCGTTTGCATCCGGTCGGGTGTTACCGAGGATTTCCAGGGTGCTGACGCACATCCGCAGGTTGCGCTGGATCGCATCCAGTTCGGTCATGGAAATCTTCACTTCCTTGGACACCGATGGCATCAGCGAGCGCAGTTGCACCATCACCGTGGTCACCCGGGCCATCAGCTTCAGGTGTTCATCGGCGCTGACCGGTTGGCCGCTGATGATCCGCCCATACAACGTGGCGCAGTCGCGCAAGGCATCGGCCAGGTTGTAGCGCCACGAATACACCGCGTACAGCGGCAGGGCGAAGGAAAACGCCAGGGCCAGGGCGATGCCGATCAGGATGTCGACCCCACGCCACAAGCCGTCGGTGATCGGGTTGTCGCCATGCCCGGCGACAATGAACACGGTGATCGCCGAGAGCAGGGCGGTGTAACCACCCTTGCCGATCGCGTGATAGGAGAAAAATCCGCAGACCACCGCCATGGCGAAGTACGTCAGCCACGGCAGGCCCAGCCACGCCTGTTGCGCCACCAGCAGCAGACCGACGCCGGCACCGATCAGGGTGCCGGTGGCGCGTTCGGCGGCTTTCTTGCCGATGTTGCCGTGGTGTTGCAGGCCGCCGATCACCACCAGCATCGTCACCGAGGCCCACTCACCGTGGGGCAGGTTGATGCCGGTGGTCAGCAGGATGGTCGCCAGCAAACCCAGCGCCACCCGCACCGCGTGAATCAGCCGGGCGTGCCGGTAGCGGCGATAGGGGTCCAGTAACGGACGCAGGATTCGCCGCAGCAGCTGTGGCAGTCGGTGGGTGCTGAATGTACTCAGTGCAAGGTCCTCGTCAGAAGATGTAGTCGGTGGTCAGGAAGCTCGAATCGCGGCCGCGAATAATTTCGCTGATCAGATCCTTGTTGCTGTCCTGGAACTTGGTCGCCACCAGCGTGCGGATCGAAAATACCCGCAACGCATCGTGTACCGACAGCGTACCCTCGGCGGAGTTCTTGCGCCCGTTGAACGGATAGGTGTCCGGCCCGCGCTGGCACTGGGCATTGAGGTTGATCCGTCCGACCTGGTTGGCAAAGGTATCGACCAGTCGGCCAATCGCCACCGGATTGGTGCCGAACAGGCTCAGTTGCTGACCGAAATCCGATTCCAGCACGTAGTCGATCACGGTATCGAGATGACGGTACGGCACGATCGGCACCACCGGGCCAAACTGTTCCTCGTTGTACACGCGCATCTGCGGCGTCACCGGGTACAGCACGGCCGGGTAGAAGAACGACTCGCGACTCTCGCCGCCGTTCGGGTTGACCACTTGCGCACCCTTGCTCTGCGCGTCGGCCACCAGACCGTGCAGGTAATCGACCTTGCCCGACTCCGGCAACGGCGTCAGTGCCACGCCGCTGTCCCACGGCATGCCCGGCTTGAGGGTGGCCAGTTTGGCGTTGAATTTTTCGATGAAGGCGTCGACCACGTCCTCGTGCACAAACAGGATCTTCAGCGCGGTGCAGCGCTGGCCGTTGAACGACAGCGAACCGGTCACCGCTTCGCTGACGGCGTTATCCAGATCGACTTCCGGCAGGACGATGCCAGGGTTCTTCGCATCCAGGCCCAGCGCGGCGCGCAAGCGGTGTGGTTTCGGGTGCAGCTTCTTCAGGTCGCTGGCGGCCTTGTTGGTGCCGATGAAGGCGAAGATGTCGATCTTGCCGCTGGCCATCAGCGCGCTGACGGTCTCGCGGCCGCTGCCGTAGATCACGTTGATCACGCCGGTCGGGAAGCTGTCGCGGAACGCTTCGAGCAACGGGCGAATCAGTAGCACGCCGAGCTTGGCCGGTTTGAACACCACGGTGTTACCCATGATCAGCGCCGGAATCAGCGTGGTGAAGGTTTCGTTCAGCGGGTAGTTATAAGGCCCCATGCACAGCGCGACGCCGAGCGGCACGCGGCGGATCTGGCCGAGGGTGTCCTGTTCCAGTTCGAAACGGCTGGAGCGGCGGTCGAGTTCTTTCAGCGCGTTGATGGTGTCGACGATGTAGTCGCAGGTGCGATCGAACTCTTTTTCCGAGTCCTTGAGGTTCTTGCCGATCTCCCACATCAGCAGCTTCACCACCGCTTCGCGCTGCTGGCGCATGCGGCCGAGGAAGGCTTCGACGTGCTGGATACGCTCGGCCACGCGCATGGTTGGCCACAGGCCCTGACCGCGATCATAGGCACGCACGGCGGCATCGAGCGCGGTAAGGGCGGTGTCGGCGTCGAGCAGCGGCGTGCTGCCGAGAATCACTTGTTCATCACCGTTTTCGCCGTGCAGGTACACAGGGCTGCGCACGGTGGCAAGCGGGCCATCCCAGCGCCGCAGTTCGCCGTCGACGAGGTATTCGCGTTGTTCGACTTGACCGTCGAGACGGTATTTTTCCGGGATGTCGCTGACAGAAGGGAACAGGTTGCCAAGGATGTTTGCTGTGGTCATGTCGCTACCCCGTGTTGATGTCCGCATACAGATCAAAAAGTCTGTACAGGTTATACGCCTGAATACGCTGAAATTTAAACCCGTGAATGTCACGCGAATGTCACGCCAAACCCCGGAACAGAGCGGCAATGCTCACACCCAACCCTGTAGGAGCTGCCGAAGGCTGCGATCTTTTGATTTTGTTTTTCAAGTGCAAGGTCAAAAGATCGCAGCCTTCGGCAGCTCCTACAGGGGGGATGTCCCCGGATGGCCCCCTCGTTGTCCCGCAATGCCCTCAACCCGCTGCCGTGCCTGCCTTAAGGTGGGATCACAACAATAAGCGATGCCACCCTTGAGGATCGTTATGCGGGCCATCCGATTCACCTTACTGCTGGCGCTGTTCGTGACGCTGTTCGGCTGTGGCGAAAAAGCCCAACCGCCAGCGACCACGCGCAACGCCACACCTTCCGACCCCGCACTGGCGCAGATCTACACCAATAGCTGCCAGCTGTGCCATGCCAACCAGGCCGCCAACGCACCGCTCACCGGCGATCGCAAAGCCTGGGAGCCGCGCATTCAGCAGGGCGCCGACACGCTGCTCGACCACGCCATCAACGGCTACAACGGCATGCCGCCGATGGGCCAGTGCGTCGAATGCTCGGAAGAACAATTCCTGCAACTGATCGGCTTCATGGCCGACCAGCCCCTCCTACAATAAGGGCGCGCGCATGACCATGGATCTGACACGGCGTCAGTTGTTGCAACGGGCAAGCATCGTCGGCGCGTTCAGTGCGCTGGCGGCCAACCCCGCGCTGGGGCAGTTGATGCGCGCACCGCGGCTGATTCCCTGGCGCAACTGGTCGGGCGGGCAGAGTTGCCTGCCGGCGGCGCGGCTGGCGCCGAAAAATCTTGATGAGTTGACCGCGGCGATTCGCCAGGCCCAAGGCAAGATCCGCCCGGTCGGCTCGGCGCATTCCTTCAGCGCGCTGGTGCCCACTGACGGCACGCTGCTGTCGCTGAGTTACTTCACCGGTCTGCTCAATCACGACCCGAACACCCTGCAGGCCGAGTTCGCCGCCGGCACGCCGATGTCGCGCATGGGCGTGCCCTTGAAGGATGTCGGTCAGGCCCTGCAGAACATGGCCGACATCGATTATCAGACTCTCGCCGGGGCGATTTCCACCTCGACCCATGGCACCGGCAAGACCTTTCAGTCGTACTCGGCGCATGTCAGCGGCATGCAACTGGTGACGGCCAGCGGCGAGGTGGTGGACTGCGACAGCCTGCGCCACCCTGAAGTGTTCAACGCCGCTCGCGTGTCGCTCGGCGCCCTCGGCGTGGCGACGAAAGTCCGCCTGCAAAACCGTCCGGCGTATCGCCTGCGCGAGCGCCAGTGGATCGCCAAGACCGAAGAACTGCTCGAAGACCTCGACAAGAACACCCGGGAAAACCAGCACTGGGAAATGCTTGTGGTCACCCATTCCGACTACGCCTTGTCGATCGCCCTCAACGAAACCGGCGACCCGGCCACGCCGCCGATTCCGCCTGAAGAGGAGGGCGGCAACGAGTTCGTGACGCTGATCGAGAAGATCGACAAATACGGCAGCGACTTCCCCGAGCTGCGCCGCACGCTGCTCAACAGCCTGCGGCATCTGGCGAGTTTCGATGACCGGGTGGGCGACTCGTTCGACATCTACGCCAACGTGCGCACCGTGCGCTTCAACGAGATGGAATATTCGGTGCCCGCCGAGCACGGCCCGGCCTGCTTGCGCGAAATCCTCAAGCTGATTCAGGACAAGGACCTGCGCACCTGGTTTCCCATCGAGTACCGCTACGTCAAGGCCGACGACATTCCGCTGAGCATGTTCGAGGGCCGCGACAGCTGTTCGATCTCGGTGCACCAGCATTACCAGATGGATCACCACAACTTTTTCGCCGCGGTCGAGCCGATTTTCTGGAAGTACAACGGCCGTCCGCACTGGGGCAAGTTGCACACGCTCAATGCGCGCACGCTGCAGCCGCTGTACCCGCGCTGGCGTGAGTTTGTCGATGTACGTCGGGCGCTGGACCCCAGCGGCAAGTTTCTCAACGCGCATCTGTCGTCGATTCTGGGGGTGAGCTGATGGCGGTCAATCGACGCAATTTTCTCCTTGGCAGCCTGGGCGTCGGGGCTTTATTGGTGGGCGTGGGCGCCTGGCTGCGACCCGGTGATCGTGGCGGGCTGTACAGCGAGTATTTCCGCGCGCTGAACGAAGAGCTGAAGCACAACGGGCCGATGCGTCCGGTGCTGCTGATCGACCTGGATCGCCTCGACCACAACATCGACGTGGTGATGCAATCGGTCAGGCGCGGCGCCAAGCACCTGCGGCTGGTGGAAAAATCCCTGCCGTCACCGGGGTTGTTGCGCTACATCGCGCAACGGGCCGGGACGCAGCGCTTGATGTCGTTTCATCAACCGTTTCTCAATCACGATGCGGTCACGTTTCCCCAGTCCGATATCTTGCTGGGCAAACCACTGCCGGTGCGTTCAGCCGAATTGTTTTATCAGAGCCACAAAGGCCCGTTCGACCCTTCGAAGCAACTGCAATGGCTGCTCGACGGACCAGAGCGCTTGCAGCAATACCTCGCGTTGGCGCAGGGGCTCGGCACACGGATGCGCATCAACATCGAACTGGATGTCGGCCTGCATCGCGGCGGGGTCAGTGATGTGAAGGTGTTGGGGCAGATGCTCACGCTGATCAGTGCCAACCCGCAGCATCTGGAGTTCGCCGGGTTCATGGGCTACGACCCGTTCGTGGGCATGGGCGTGCCGGGGATTCTCGGTTCGCCCGAGGAGTTGTTCACCAAGGTCATGCTGATTTATCAGCGCTGCGTGGATTTCACCCGGCAGCAGTTTCCGACGCTGTGGCATGACAACCTGTGCCTGAATACCGCCGGCAGCCCGAGCTATCGCATCCACGAAAACGAGCAGTTGAGCACCGAGGTTTCGGTGGGCACGGCGATGCTCAAACCGACTCACTATGACCTGCCGTCACTGGTTGACCACCTGCCGGCGACCTACATCGCCACCCCCGTGCTGAAAAGCACCGGAGCGGTGAACATTCCGGCGCTGGACGACAAATCCATGCTGTTTTCGTGGTGGGACGCTAACCAGCGTCAGACCTTCTTCATCTACGGCGGCAACTGGATGGCCGAGTTCGAATCGCCGCCCGGACTCCAGAGCAACGGCGTTTACGGCCGCAGTTCGAATCAGGAGATGGTCAATGGCTCCAACGCAGTCGGCCTGACCATTGAAGACCAAGTGTTCCTGCGTCCGACCCAGACTGAGGCCATGCTCCTGCAATTCGGTGATCTGCTGGCGGTGCGTGGCGGGAAGATTGTCGACACCTGGCCCGCTTATACCTGATGACCAAATCGCACAGCGTGCGACCTATATCCCGGGGCCGTCTACTGTCAGGTTTTACAGTAGACGGGGTGTTTGTGTCGCGCGCAATAATTTGCTGCAAGGCGTCGTCGTTGAAGGGGCAAATATTACCTTTAGGCGTTCTTCACAAATCCCACTTAAAGATAGGTGATGCAAATGGCGACTACCGGTAATTTCAGCTTCAAAACCGACGCGCATGGCAGTTTTCAGGCTAATGAACTCACGCTCAGCGAGGTCGGCAATCTGTTTAAAGTGGCTGCAGTCCAACGTATTAATGCCAAGTCTAGTAATTGGTTTTCTATGGATATCGAGAAGTTTGAGGGAACAAAAACCTTCAAAGATAAGCAATTGCCCGTGATCAAATATATTTCCAGGAGTGATGATTTCACTTTTAAATACACCGTGAATTCTGGATCTCTGACGGCCACCATCAAGGCAGGGGTGTTTGCAATCAGTGGAACATTGGACCTTGAAATGACCGCCGATCCTGACAGTGATTCACAAGGGCCAAAAACACTCAGAATCACCGATGGCGTATTCGATCTGAAAAACTGATTCACCGCGTTTATCTGCATTATCCAGAACCGTGGGAGCGAAAGTCTCGATCCCACGGTTTTTTTACGCCTGTGAGTTCTTTGCCAATTCATTAATGAAGCTTTCATGACAAAAGTTCGGTAGCACATAGCCAGTCCGGTCATGCCTATGTAACGCGCTTGAGGGGCCCAACGGGGCGCTTTTCACAAGCCGAGGCGGGACGCCGGGAGTGAGGCAATGGGGACTATGGAACGCTACTCGAAAGTGGGCATGCAGGAGCTCGATCAGCGCCTGTCGAAGATCGTCGAAGCGGCGCGCAAGAAGCCGGTTTCGGTGTATCGCTACGGTGCGCCGTGGGTCTGGATCGTGTCGCAGGAAGACTGGCAGGGCGCCTTGAAAGAGGTCTCCAGCTACATTCCGCCGGGCCACTCGCTGGTGTTGCTGCGCCCGCAGATCGACGACTTGCTTGACGCCCACCAAGGCCTCCTGCATGACCTCAACGCCGCGCCCGGCATGCTGATCCCCGCGCAAACGGTCATGCACATCCTGCTCCTGCAACTGCTGTATTCGGTGCCCAGCGAACAGCAGCTGTTCGAACAGCTCAATTACAACCTGTTGTTCCGCTGGTTCGTCGGCCTCGGCCTGAACCAGAAAGTCTGGAGCTACAACGTCCTCAGTCGCGACATCGCCACGCTGCTCAATGAGCCGCGTGCGGTGCTGCTCATTCAAAAAATCATCGGCGAAGTGTTCTGCGGTGCCTTGCTGCAAATGCCCGAGTTCTCTCTGAACTTCGCGCTGTTGCACACCTGGCTCGGCAAGCACAGCGGTGCCTCGCACGTCAGCAATTAGCCGCGCCCGCCATTGCCGCAACACACGAGGCGCGCAACAGCGCCAACAGGGTCATCGCGAATTCAGGGGGTAGTGTGGATCAGATTTTCACGTCACGGCTGGCGCTGTGGGGCTGGCTGCTGGTGACGGCCGGCGCTCAGCCAGCGTTCGCCGACGAGGCCGCCGACAGCGCAGCGCCGCAGCGTCTGGTGGACGTCAACGAATACTTCGTGCGCGGCAACACCGTGCTCGATGCCCGGGCGATTGAAGAGGCGGTGTACCCGTTTCTCGGCCCGCAAAAGGCCATGAGCGACATCGAAGGCGCCCGCGATGCCTTGCAGAAGGCCTATCAGCAACGCGGCTATCAATCGGTGTTCGTCGAACTGCCGGAGCAAGCGGTGGCCGACGGCATCGTCTACCTGCAAGTCAGCGAAACCAAGGTCGGCCGGGTGCGGGTGGTTGGCGCCAAACACTATTCGCCGCTGGACATCCGCGACAACGTCCCGGCGCTGAAAGAAGGCGAGGTGCCGGACTTCGCCAAGGTCCAGGGCGAGCTGGCGCAACTGAACAAAACCCCGGGCCGCCAGGTCATGCCGCTGGTGCGCGAAGGTCAGCGCCCGGGGACCATGGACGTCGATTTGCAGGTTGAGGACCAGAACCCGTGGAGCGCCAGTGTCGGCCTCAACAACGACTACAGCGCCGACACCGAAAAGCTGCGCGCCGTGACCAGCCTTGGTTACAACAACCTCTGGCAGCTCGGCCACAGCATCAACCTGACGTACTTCACCGCGCCACAGGACACCGACAACGCCAAGGTCTGGTCGGGCTCCTACACCGCGCCACTGACCGAGCGCTGGAGCGTGCAGTTCTCCGGTTACCAGTCCGACAGCAACGTCGCCACCATCGGCGGCAGCAACGTGTTGGGCAAGGGCCACTCCTACGGCGTGTCGGCGATCTACACGCTGCCGTCCAGCGGCAGCTGGTCGAACTCGCTGTCGGCTGGCATCGACTTCAAGGACTTCGACGAGCGCCTGACCTTGTCCGGCGAGAGCGACAAGGTGCCGCTCAAATACGCGCCATTCACCTTCGCCTACAACGGCTTCCGTTACACCGAAAAGAGTCAGCTCGGCCTCGGCCTGAGCCTGGTGGCGGCCACGCGCAGCCTCTTCGGCTACGGCAGTTCCGACGAAGAGTTCGACTACAAACGCTACCGCGCCAACCCGAGTTTCGCCGTGGTCAAGGGTGACAGCAATTTCACCTGGACCTTCGACAACGACTGGCAGAGCGCGAGCAAAGGCGCGTTCCAGCTGGCGTCGGGGCCACTGGTCTCCAACGAGCAATTTTCCGCCGGCGGCGCGACCTCGGTACGCGGATATCTGGCCGCCGAGCGCACCGGCGATGACGGCGTGCTGCTCAGTCAGGAGTTGCGTACACCGTCACTCGCGAAATACGCCGGCAGCTGGATGCAGGAGTGGCGCTTCTACGCCTTTGCCGAAGGCGCGCAACTGTACCTGCGCGACGAATTGCCGGATCAGGACGCCAGTTACGCCCTGGCCAGCGTCGGCCTCGGCACCCGCGCCAGCCTGAGCAAATGGCTGTCCGGCAGCCTCGACTGGGGGTACCCGCTACTCGAAGGGCCGAACACCTCGAAGCAGGAATCGCGCCTGCACTTCAACCTTCAAGCCACTTTCTAAAGGAGCACGTTCATGCAGCGCCTCATTCTTTCGTTGTTGATCTGCCTGGGCTTCGTGCTCCCGGCCACGGCTCAGGCCTGGTGGCAGGACGACTGGCACTACCGTAAACAGATCGCCGTCGATACCACGCCGCAGGGCGCCGGGATCAATCAGGCCCTGGGCCGCACCGCGCTGCTGGTGCGCCTGCACACCGGCAACTTCACCTTCGATGGCGTCAAGGAGGACGGTTCGGACCTGCGCTTTGTCGCCGCCGATGACAAGACCGTGCTCAACCACCAGATCGAAAGCTTCGATGCGCTGATGGGCATGGCGCTGATCTGGGTCGATGTGCCGAATGTCGAGGGCGGCCAGCGCCAGGACATCTGGATGTACTACGGCAATCAGAAGGCCCCGGCCACCGGCAACGGCCAGCTGACGTTCGATCCGAATTACACCGCGCTGTATCACTTCGACGGCGCCACCGGCACCCCGGCCAAAGACACCACCGCCTACGGCAACACCGCGCAAAGCGCCACCGGCGCGGCGATTGACGGTGTAGTCGGGCGCGCCTTGCAGTTCAGCGGCCAGCCGTTGCTGCTGCCGGCCAGTCCGTCGCTGCAGCACAACGCGGGCAGCGCGTTCACCTTCAGCGCCTGGCTGCGACTGGATCAGGCCAATGGCGAGCAACTGATTCTGGCCCGTCGGGAAGGCGCCAACAGCCTGCTGGTCGGGGTCAATCAAGGCGTGCCGTTCGTGGAGATCGACGGCCAGCGCGCGGTCGCCACTCAGGCGCTGAATCCCGGTCAATGGCAACACGTCGCACTGACTGCCGAAGGCACGAAAGTCAGCCTGTTCATCAATGGTCGTGAAAGCGCCACGCTCGCTCAGGCGATGCCGGCATTCAACTCGGTCATGGCCATCGGTGCGGATCTTTCCCCGAGCGCCTTCCAGCCGTTCGTGGGCGCCATCGACGAACTGCGCCTGTCGAAAGTCGCGCGTCCGGCGCCGTTGTTGCTGGCCGATGCCACCGCGCAAGGCGCCGAGTCGAAACTGGTGGCCTACGGCGTCGACGAAGAACAGTCCGGTTTCGGCTTCGGCAGCCTCGGTTTCCTGCTCAATGCGGTGCCGGTGGACGCCTGGGTAATCATCGCTGTGCTGGTGCTGATGATGTTCCAGTCGTGGATCATCATGCTGCGCAAGAACCACACCCTCAGCCGCGTGAGCAAGGCCAACGAGGACTTCCGCGAGCAGTTCGCCAAGGTCGGCACGCGCCTGGAAATGTTCGCCGACGACACGCAATTGGCTCAGCGCCTGCAACATTCGCCGCTGTGGCGCCTGTACACGGTGGCGGTCAAAGAAATCCGCACCCGCCGCGAGCAGGGCGCCGATACCTCGTCGGTGTCCGCTGCGACCATCGAAGCCATTCGCTGCTCGATGGACGGCGTGCGCACCCGCGAGAACCAGGCGCTCAGCTCGAAACTCTCGACCCTGTCCAACGCCATCGCCGGCGGCCCGTACATCGGTCTGCTCGGCACCGTGCTGGGGATCATGGTGGTGTTTCTCGGCACCGCGATGGCCGGCGACGTCAACATCAACGCCATCGCCCCGGGTATGGCGGCGGCCTTGCTCGCCACCGCCATGGGCCTGTTCGTCGCGATCCCGGCGCTGTTTGGCTACAACCGCCTGATCACCCGCAACAAGGAGGTCAGCGCCGACATGCGTGTATTCGTCGACGAGTTCATCACCCGTCTGGCGGAGATGCACGGCGAGAGCCAGTTCAGTGAGGCGTCGCACCCGCGCGGCCATCACGCCAACCACTCCGTACCGGCCTGAGGAGCACTGACATGGCGTCCGTAAATGCCTCCCACGACGATGACGAAGATGCAGCGGTGGACAGCATCAACATCACTCCGCTGGTGGACGTGCTGATGGTGGTGCTGGTGATGTTCATCCTTACCGCCACCGCGCAGGTCTCGGGGATCCAGATCAACCTGCCCAAGGCCAGCGCCTCGGTGTCGCTGTCGGAGGCCAAGACCAAGGCGATTTCGGTGAATGACGGCGGTCAGGTGTTCCTCGATGCCTACCCGGTGACCCTGTCTGAGCTGGAGGAACGCCTGCGCATCGAGAAAGCGCAGAACCCTGACTTCCCGGTGATCGTGCGCGGTGACGCGACGGTGCAATACCAGAAAGTCATTGAAGTGCTGGATCTGCTGCGCCGGCTCGAACTGTCCCAGGTCGGTCTGGTGACCGGCAAACCGACGCAGGGCTGAGTGATGACTGCACAACTCCCGATCGAGCCACTGCCGGTGAAGGGCTCGCCGCTGCGTTACGTGAAGTGGGGCGCCGGGCTGCTGCTCGGCGCGCTCGCCGCGTACCTGCTGTGGCAGTGGGCCAACGACATGAGCGGCATCCGCCGTGAAGCGCCAAAGGTGCCGACGATTATTCCGTTGCCGCCACCACCGCCACCGCCCCCGGAAAAACCGCCGGAGCCGGAAACCCCGGTGGAAGAAAAAATCGTCGAGCCCGAGCCGACGCCCGAGCCGCAGGAGGTCAAGCCCGAGGAGGAAGCACCGCCATCGCCGGCGGACGATCTGGCCAACCCGATGCAAATGGACGGCGACGCGCAGAGCGGCAGCGACGCTTTCAACATCGGCGCCGGCAAGGGTGGCGGTATGGCCGGTGCTGGCGGCGGGCGTTTGGGCACGGGCACCTACAGCCAGTTCCTCGCGTTCACCTTTCAGAGGCTGCTGCGCGAGAACCCGGACCTGCGCAACCTCGCGTTTTCGTTGCAGGCCGATGTCTGGCTGAGCGCCGTCGGCGAGATCACGCGCGTGGAGCTGATCAAGTCCAGCGGCAACCCCGAAATCGACACCCAGGTACTGGCGGCGCTGCGCAATGCGCCGCACCTGAGCGAACGGCCCCCGGCCTCCATGACTTTGCCTGTGCGCCTGTCCCTGCAAGGGCGGCGTCCGGGTTAACCGAACCTATTTATTGCCAAGCATTTGAGCTTTGCCAAAAGGAGTTGTGTGCAGATGATTTCCAATGTGAATCGATTGTCCCTGGCGGTCGGCATGGTCATCGCGACCCTGGTCGGTCAGGCCGCGGCAGCGCCTGCGCCCTCGGAGAACGCCACGATCAATCTGATCCGCTTGCTGGTCGAGCAGGGCATTCTGAAACAGGACAAGGCCGACGCGCTGATCGCCCAGGCGCAGAACGAAGCCGCTCAGGCCAGACAGGCCGTTGCATCCACTGCGGTCGCAGCCGGTCCGGTGGCCGCCCCGGGCGATGTGCGTGTGCAATACGTGCCCGCCGCGGTGCGTGACCAGATCCGTGATCAGGTCAAGGCCGAGGTCATGGCCACCGCCAAGCAGGAAAACTGGGCCGCGCCCAACACCTTTCCGGACTGGGCGTCGCGCATCAGCTTCGACGGCGACATCCGCCTCCGTGACGAATCGCGCTACTACTCGGGCAGCAACAGCAACGAAATCGTCGACTTCGCCAAACTCAACAACAACGGCCCGTACGACGTGAACCCCAACAGCAGCACCAACCTGCCGCCGTTGCTCAACACCCGCGAAGACCGCACCAACCTGTTCCGCCTGCGCGCGCGACTGGGCATGAAAGCGGTGATCTCGCCGGAATGGACCGCCGGCATCCGCATCGGCACCGGCTCGGACAACAATCCGGTATCGACCACGCAAAACCTCGGTGGCGGTTTCGCCAAGAAAGACATCTGGCTCGATCAGGGCTACCTGAACTGGAAACCCACCGACGAGTTGACCCTGACCGGCGGGCGTTTCGCCAACCCGTTCATGTCCACCGACATGCTGTATTCCAACGACCTCAACTTTGACGGCGTGGCGGCGATTTTCGACCACAAGCTCAACCGCGACTGGGGTGTGTTCGGCACCGTCGGTGCGTTCCCGGTGGATTACACCAACGACACCACCACCAGCAACGGTTTCGACAAGGAAGAAAGCGACAACAAATGGCTGTACGGCGCGCAACTCGGTGCCAAGTGGGCGATCAACAGCAACAACCGGCTCAAGGGGGCTTTGGCCTACTACCGCTTTGACGACATTCAAGGCCAGCGCTCCAGCCCTTGCGCACCTTGGGCCGGCGCCCCGGGCTGCGACACCGACGGCACCCGCGCGGCGTTCATGCAGAAAGGCAATAGCGTGTTCCTGCTGCGCGACATCACGCCAAACCCGGCCAATCCGACCACCACGCCGCAGCCGCAATTCGTCGGTCTGGCGTCGGAGTTCAATCTGCTCGACCTTAACCTGGTGTGGGACGCCGATCTGCCGCAAGACTTCAAATTGCGCAGCCAGGGCAACTACATCCACAACCTCGGTTACGACGAAGGCGACATGCGCAAGCGCTCCGAGGGGCAGATCGTCAACAACCTCAACAGCAATGGCGAGATCGAAAGCGGTGCCAATGCGTGGATGGTGCAGTTCACCCTCGGCAACGCGCTGGACCTGAAGAAGCAGGGCGACTGGAACATGTTCGCTGGCTACAAGTACATCCAGCCGGACGCCTTGCCTGACGGCTTCAACGATTCGTCATTCCACCTCGGCGGCACCAACGCCAAGGGCTACTTCCTCGGCGGCAATTACGGTCTGGCGAAGAACGTCTACGCCACCGGCCGCTGGATGAGCACCGAAGCGGTGTACGGCGCGCCGTTCGACATCGACGTCTTGCAGCTTGAGATCAACACGCGCTTCTAAGGCGCCGGGAGTACGGTCATGCACGCACGAGTTTTACTGTTGGGGCTGAGTCTGTTCATCGCTCAGGGAGCCAGTGCCGAAGGCATGGAGGAGCGCCTGCGTACCCAGTTGCGCAGCACCACCCAGCAATTGCAGGCGTTGCAAAGCCAGCAGGCCCAGGCCAGCGCCGCGCAACTGGCGGCGCAGAACGAAGCCAAGGCTGCGCAGGCGCAGATCAAGCAATTGACCGCCGAACTGGCCAAGGCCAAGGGCGTCGCCGAGCAGTTGGCCGACCAGCAGCAGAACCTGCACAGCCAGGCGCAGGCGCAAGTCGCGGCGAGCAACGAACAGGTCGGCAAGTTCAAAAAGGCCTATGACGAGTTGTTGGTCATGGCCCGTGCCAAAGAGGCAGAACGGTCTAAGCTTCAAGCGCAATTGGCTGAACGTGACACACAAGTGCAGCAATGTTCAGTCAAGAATCAGCAGATGTACGGCGTCGCCAAGCAGATCCTCACTGCCTATGAAAACATCGATGTGGCCGAGGTGATGAAGATCCGCCAGCCCTTTGCGGGCAGCGCCCGGGTCAAGTTCGATGAACTGGCCCAGGGGTTCGGCGACGAGCTTTACAAGACTCAATTCGACGCGCCGCAAGCCGCGCTCGCGCACTGATAAACAAGGAAGACACAATGACTCAATTGATCACCCACGTTTCCCCGCAATCGCTGACCGAAGTCCTGCAAGCGGCCGGTTATCGCGTCAACCAGACTGAACAGAACGGCATCGTGCAACTGCTCAGCGCCAGCCAGGGCATCGGCTATGCCGTGCGTTTCGGTAACCCGGCGGTGGAGCAGGGCAGCTACGTCGATTTCACTTTCAGCTGCGCGCTGCGGGTGCAAGGTGAGTTGCCACAGGGCGTGGCCGAACAGTGGAACGCCAGCCGCCGCTTTGCGCGACTGTCGTTGCAGGGCGAGTTTCTGGTGATGGAGATGGACGTGGTGGTGGCGGCCGGCGTGAGCAACGATCACCTGCGTGGCAACCTCGAATTGTGGGATCGCCTGCTGCAGGAGTTCATCGTCTACCTGCGTGATTTCAGCCAGGCCGCGCAAGCTTCGACAGCCAACGTCGCGGTCGCCGAGCAAGAGGAAGTCGCGCTGTGAAAAAGCCTGCCATGGTGATCAGCGCTGCGGCTGTAGCGCTGTTGGTGGTAGCCGTGGCGCTGGTGCTGCGACCGGGCACTGACCCGGTTGCCGCTCAGCAATCGTCGCCCATGGCGGCGGTTGCTGCGGGGCCGGCGGTGGCGCGGTTGGGTAATCAGCAGGTGACGCCGCAGGAATTGCAGGCGTTGCTGGCGACAGTGCCGCCGGCGACCCGCGAGCAATTGCGCGGCAATCGTGAGGCACTGGAGCGCTGGCTGCGCACGCGTCTGGCAGAGAAAGCCGTACTCGAACAGGCCGACGCCCAGGGCTGGGCGCAGCGTCCGGATGTGGTGCGGCAAACCCGGGCCGCCAGCGAGCAGATCATCTTCCGTGATTATCTGCGCTCGGTCAGTGAGGTGCCGGCGGACTACCCGAGTGCGGCTGAATTGCAGCAGGCTTACGACGCCGGCAAGGCCAACTGGGTGACGCCAGCGATGTATCGCGTCAGCCAGATTTTCCTCGCGGTGCCGGATGCCCAGAACCTGGAAGCCGTGCGCAAACAGGCCGCTGAGCTGAGCAAGAAAGCCCAAAGCACGCCGGGGGATTTTGCCGCGCTGGCGACGCAGTATTCACAGGATCGCCTCACCGCCGAACGTGGCGGCGATACCGGGCTGCAACCGCTGCAGCAACTGGTGCCGGAGGTCCGGGGGGCGGTAGCGAAGTTGAAGGTCGGCGCGGTGTCCGATCCGGTGCAGAGCGCCGCCGGCTTCCATGTGATCAAACTCACCGAACAGCAACCGGCGCGCACCGCGACACTGGATGAGTTGCGCGACCAGCTGACCCAGGCCTTGCGGGCCCAGCGCCAGGAGCAAATTGCACAGGCGTACCTGGACGGGATGCTCAATACCGCGACGCTGAGTATCGATGGGGCCGAATTGAACAAGGTCCTCGAAACCAACCAATAAATCACCTTGTGGGAGCGAGCCTGCTCGCGAATGCGGTGTGTCAGGCACCGTAATTGTTGAAGGTGCTGACGCTTTCGCGAGCAGGCTCGCTCCTACAGTGGATTGTGCTGCACTCAAGACCAACAAAGATCGACAGGGAGTCATCGATGTCATTCACCGAACCCGCAGGACGACAGGGTAGCCCCGACTACCGTTGGGCACAGGGCGAACGCGAGCCGTGGCTGGCGCAAGCCGCGACCATCGATGCCGACGTCGCGCAATTCTTTCTGGTCAGTGCCCGCTGCGGCTGCTTCATGCAGGCGGCGCGCAGCCTCAATGTGCGGTCGACTTTGCTGCGCAAGCAACTGGCGCAGCTTGAACAGGAGCTGCAGCATTCGCTGTTCAGCTTTCAGGGAAGCGCCCTGAGCCTGACGCGCGAGGGCCAGCAACTGCAGGCGCAACTGATGGCGCTGGCCCACGAGCGCAAATTGCCGGTGGTCGAGCAGCCGCTGATCCGCCTGGCCGTTGCCGAATCGATCCTGCATGACATCCTTGGTCGGGACCTGATCGCGCTGTTGCGCCGCAACGCCAGCGTGCGTCTGGAGATCATCGCGCTGGACAGCGAACTGTCGTTGCGTGCAGTCAGTGCCGACGTGGTGCTGTGGCTGGCCCACGGTGAAAGCCCCAATCCCGGTCCGACCTTCGCCACCAGTCAGCCGCAGGCACTGGCGCGTCTGGATTACCTGCCGCACATCGCCAAACGCTATTCCCGGGTCACCGCGCGCCCGGCCAGTGCCGACGACCTGAGCGATTTCATGCTGGTGCAATGGCAGCACGACCGGCAGATCGACAGCTTTCGGCCGTGGAATGAGTTGGTCGAACAACGTCTGGCCGGCGTGGTGCAGATGCAGTCCTATGAGCTGATGCTGGAAATGATCCGCTGCAGCGCGTGCATTGGTTTGCTGCCGGCGTACATGAGCCGCTTTGATCGCGGGTTGGTGGCGCTGCCGGGGCTGTTTGACGAGCCAATGCAGCTGCAGGCATGGCTGGCGGTCAACGTTGAATCCCTGGACGTCGCCGAAGTGCAAACTTTGGTCGAACTGATCCAGCACACCTTCAGCGAACGCCACGAATGGTTCCAGAATTAACTCAATCCCCTGTAGGAGCTGCCGCAGGCTGCGATCTTTTGATCTTCAAAAGCCAAGTCAAAAGATCGCAGCGTGCGGCAGCTCCTACCGTTTGTATGCGTCGGACTTTGCAGTTTAGAGTGTCTGGCCACACTTCGATCCAGGAAGGATCCGCCATGCCCGACCACAACCCCGCCATCAGCCTCGAACGCTTCAACGAATCGCACATCGAGGCCGTCACCGCGCTGTACAACGATCCGGCCGTGACCCGCCAGGTGTTGCAGATGCCGTTTCAATCCACCGAGATCTGGCGCCAGCGGTTGCTGGCGGAGAACGAACGGATGGTCAAACTGGTGGCGCTGCATCAGGGCGCGGTGGTCGGTCATCTTGGGCTGGAAAACTACTCACGGATTCGCCGCGCACACGCCGGCAGTGTCGGCATGGCGGTCGCCGTGGCGTGGCAGGGCAAGGGCGTCGGCTCGAAACTGCTGGGGGCGGCGCTGGACATCGCCGACAACTGGATGAACCTGCACCGGGTCGAACTCTCGGTGTACGCCGACAACGAGCCGGCCATCGGTTTGTACCGCAAGTTCGGCTTCGAGAACGAAGGCCTGTTCCGTGACTACGCCGTGCGCGACGGGCAATGGGTCGACACCCTGAGCATGGCCCGCCTGCGCACGCGCAACAAAACCTGACTCAGTCGCGCAAGGCGAACGCCACCGCCGACTGCGCATGCAGCTCGGTGGTGTCGAGCAGGGGCAGGGCGCTGTGTTCGGGTTTGACCAGCAGGCCGATTTCCGTGCAGCCGAGGATGATCGCTTGGGCGCCGCGCGCGGTCAGCGATTCGATCACCTGTTGATAGAGCTTGCGCGACTCGTCACTGATCACCCCGACGCACAATTCGTCGTAAATGATCCGATGCACGTCCTTGCGCTCGGCGGCGTCCGGCACCAGTACCGTCAAGCCCCTGGCAAGCAGACGCTGCTTGAGAAAGTCCTGCTCCATGGTGAACGCCGTGCCGAGCAGGCCGACCGTATGCGCATCAATGTCCAGTGCAGCCTGCGCCGCCGGTTCGGCGATGTGCAGGAATGGAATGCTGATTGCCGCCTGAATCTGTTCCGCCACCTTGTGCATGGTGTTGGTACACAGCACCACGCATTCCGCGCCACCGGCCTCCAGCCTGCGCGCCGCATCCACCAGAATCGCCGCCGCATCGTCCCAGCGTCCGGCATGCTGGGCCTGTTCGACCGGGCCGAAGTCGACGCTGTACATCAGGATTTGCGCCGAGCGCAGCGCTCCGAGGCGGTCGCGGACTTGTTGATTGATGAGGCGATAGTATTCGGCGCTGGATTCCCAGCTCATGCCGCCGATCAGGCCGATGGTGCGCATTGAAATTCCTCTGGCAGTGGCCCGTATTGGAAAAGTCGGGCTTGGGCCGAGTGTCCATCGGTTCAAGGACGGATGCCAGTACAAAGCAACTGTACCGTTGATCCTTTTGCCAAGTGTCCCGGTGCCAACGCTTGAGGTTTAACGTACGCCAGCGCCTCGATCTGTCACTATCGACTGTCGCAGGCTTTCCCGAGGAACGTACCGATGAACGACGTACAACAACTGGGCGAAATGCTTCGCCACTATGCCGCGAGTGAAGCGCACAAGAAGCAACTGTTCGAAACCCAGTCCCAGGCGTGGGCAACCCGAATCACCGAGCTGTTCGGCAACATTCAGCAATGGCTGGAACCGGTGCAGGCGCCGAACCTGCTGGAGGTGAGCCGCGAGGCTTATGTCGCATTCGGGCCGAGCACACCGGTGGAAACCTCGACCTTCAAGACCGAAAAACTGAGCATCGTGATCGCCGGCAAACCGGTGGAGTTCGTGCCGGACGTGATGGGCAGCGCCGGGCAGATTTCCCTGGCGGTGATGGGTCTGACGGCAGCGCGCTATGGCAGCATCTCGCTGGTGGGGCTGCCGAGCGGCGAGTGGCAGTGGCGCAAGACCAACGGCCTGAAGGACCCGGACACGTTTGTGTTTGATGCGGATTTTCTCGCGCAGCAACTGCAAAGCCTGATTCCGCGCGAGCGCACCTGACCTGCAACAATCCCCTGTAGGAGCTGCCGCAGGCTGCGATCTTTTGCCTTTGATTTTTTAAAAACAAAATCAAAAGATCGCAGCCTGCGGCAGCTCCTACAGGGGCCTTGTTGGTTCTACATATCCAGGTTGACCCAGCCCGGTTTTGCCTCTTCCGGCGCCACCGCTTTCACGGTTTTCCCCGTCGCCAGCTCCACCCGCCGCGCCACCTCCGGGTCATCGGCAAACGGCACCATGCTCGCATCGTCCAGGCTTTCCGCCGTCTGGTGGCGCAGGCAGTACTCCACCGCCAGCCACAGAAACACCACCCCCAGCACATTCAAGAACATCTCGAACATTCTCGGCTCCCTGCCTCAGGCGATCTGCGCCTGGCTGCGCGCCAGCGATACGTCGGCAACCCGCACCGTGCGCCAGACGTTATAGGCCATCAGCAGCATCCCGCTGAGGAAGAACACCCCACCGGCAAACCGCACGATGAACCCCGGGTGACTGGCCTGCAGCGCTTCGACGAAGGAGTAGGTCAGCGTGCCGTCCTCGTTGATCGCCCGCCACATCAGGCCCTGGGTGATGCCGTTGACCCACATCGAAGCGATGTACAGCACGGTGCCGATGGTCGCCAGCCAGAAGTGCAGGTTGATCAGCGGCGTGCTGAACATCTGCTCGCGGCCGAACACCTTGGGCACCATGTGATAGGTCGCGCCGAAGGTGATCATCGCCACCCAGCCCAACGCCCCGGCGTGGACGTGGCCGATGGTCCAGTCGGTGTAGTGGGAGAGGGCGTTGACGGTCTTGATCGCCATCATCGGCCCTTCGAAGGTCGACATGCCGTAAAACGCCAGCGACAGCACCAGAAAGCGCAGGATCGGGTCGGTGCGCAACTTATGCCAGGCACCGGACAAGGTCATCATGCCGTTGATCATCCCGCCCCAGCTCGGCGCCAGCAGGATCAGCGACATCGCCATGCCCAACGACTGTGCCCAGTCCGGCAGCGCGGTGTAGTGCAAATGGTGCGGGCCGGCCCAGATGTACAGGGTGATCAGCGCCCAGAAGTGCACGATCGACAACCGGTACGAATACACCGGGCGGTTGACCTGTTTCGGCACGAAGTAATACATCATCCCGAGGAACCCGGTGGTCAGGAAGAACCCCACCGCGTTGTGCCCGTACCACCACTGCACCATGGCGTCGGTGGCGCCGGAATACACCGGATAAGACTTGAACCAGTCCACCGGAATCGACAGGTGATTGACCACGTGCAGCATGGCGATCACCAGAATGAACGCGCCGAAGAACCAGTTGCCGACGTAGATGTGCTTGGTCTTGCGCTGCACCACGGTGGTGAAAAACACGATGCCGTAGGCGACCCAGACCACCGCCATCCACACTGCGCCGGAGAATTCGATTTCGGCGTATTCCTTGGTGGTGGTGTAGCCCATCGGCAGGGTGATCAGCATGATCACGATCACCGATTGCCAGCCCCAGAACGTGAAGGCCGCGAGCTTGTCCGAGTACAGCCGTACCTGGCAGGTGCGCTGCACCGCGTAATAACTGGCGGCGAATTGCGCGCTGCCGGCAAAGCCGAAAATCACCAGGCTGGTGTGCAATGGCCGCAAGCGACCGAAGGTGGTCCACGGCAGGTCGAGGTTCATGTCCGGCCACACCAGTTGCGAGGCGATCCATACCCCCATCGCCATGCCGACGACACCCCAGAAAACCGTTGCGATAACGAATTGGCGGACGACCTTGTAGTTGTAAGCCTGTCCGATTGTTGCTGTGCTCATGGTCAGTTCTTCCACGGTTGCAAAGTCTTGCCAGGCCACCCGGTCTGGCACGAGCTGCACTGTAGGAACACCGCTGGAAACAAAACAGGCTCAGGAATATTTCATTTGTACGGATCAGATTGAAGTGCTGCCTGCGGCGTTCTGCCGCGTCCTGATACGGTTTTTATCGTTTCAGGTGAATCTGTTGCGTGCTGCGCTGCACCTGCATAGTGCTTTGCAAAATCTGTAGGAGTGAGCCTGCTCGCGATAGCGGTGTGTCAGTCAACAAAGCCGTTGCCTGACACACCGCTATCGCGAGCAGGCTCACTCCTACAGGAATTGCGCAAAAATCTGATGAGGTAGCCGCTGCATGTATCAATACGACGATTACGACCGCGCACTGGTGTTCGAGCGCGTTGCGCAATTTCGCGATCAGGTCGAGCGCTTCATGGCCGGGGCGTTGAGCGAAGAGGAATTCCTGCCGCTGCGTTTGCAAAACGGTCTCTACCTGCAGAAGCACGCCTACATGCTGCGGGTGGCGATTCCCTACGGCACCTTGAGCGCCGCGCAGATGCGCACCCTGGCGAGCATCGCCGCCGACTACGATCGCGGCTACGGCCACTTCACCACCCGGCAGAACCTGCAATTCAACTGGATCGAACTGGCCCAGGTGCCGGACATCCTCGAGCGTCTGGCGCAGGTCAACATGCATGCGATCCAGACCTCCGGCAACTGCGTGCGCAACATCACCACCGAGGCGTTCGCCGGGGTCGCGGCGGACGAGATGATCGACCCGCGCCCGTTGGCGGAAATCCTTCGGCAGTGGTCGACAATCAACCCGGAATTCCTGTTTCTGCCGCGCAAGTTCAAGATCGCCATCTGCTCGGCGAAGCAGGATCGTGCGGCGATCATGATGCATGACATCGGCCTGTATCTTTATCCGGGGCGTGACGGGCAAATGCTCCTGCGGGTGATCGTCGGCGGCGGGTTGGGGCGTACGCCGATTCTCGGGCTGCAGATCCGCGAAGGCTTGCCGTGGCAGCATCTGCTGTCCTACGTCGAGGCGATCCTGCGGGTCTACAACCGGCACGGTCGGCGTGACAACAAGTACAAGGCGCGGATCAAGATTCTGGTCAAGGCGCTGGGCATCGAAGCGTTCGCCCGGGAAGTCGAAGAAGAATGGCAACACCTCAAGGACGGCCCGGCGCAGTTGACCGACGCTGAATACCAGCGGGTTGCCAGCGCATTCGTGCCGCCGATCTATCACTCCCTTGCTGACACCGACCTGGACTTCGGCACGCGCCTGGCCGAGAGCCCGGCGTTTGCCCGTTGGGTCGCGCGCAACGTGCAGCCGCACAAGAAACCGGGTTACACCAGCGTGGTGCTGTCGACCAAACCGGGTCTGAGCGCGCCGCCGGGGGATGTCACCGGGTTGCAGATGCTGGCGGTGGCAGACTGGTCGGAGCGCTTCGGTTTTGGCGAAATTCGCATTGCCCACGAGCAGAACATCGTCCTGCCCGATGTGCAAAAGTCTGACCTCTACGAACTCTGGCAACTGGCCTGCGAGCGTAATCTGGGCAGTGCCAACGTCGGCCTGCTGACCGACATCATCGCCTGCCCGGGCGGGGATTTCTGTGCGCTGGCCAACGCCAAGTCGATCCCGATCGCCCAGGCGATTCAGGCGCGCTTCGACAACCTCGACTACTTGCACGACCTGGGCGACATCAGCCTGAACATCTCCGGTTGCATCAACGCCTGCGGCCATCACCACATCGGCAATATCGGCATCCTTGGCGTCGATAAAAACGGCAGCGAGTGGTACCAGATCACCCTCGGCGGTGCGCAGGGCAAAAACAGCACGCTGGGCAAAGTCATCGGCCCGTCGTTCAGCGCGGCTGAAGTGCCGCAAGTGATCGAGCGGATTATCGGCACCTTCGTGCGCTACCGCGAGAGCGAAGAGTTGTTCGTCGACACCCTGGCGCGCATTGGCCTGGAGCCGTTCAAGGAGCGGGTCTACCCGAAAGCGCTGGAGGTATCGGCATGAACAATCTGCTGCGCTTGGAGCAGGGGGTCGCGCGGCAGGTCGAGGATGATCCGTGGACACTGGTACGCGAGCCGGACCAGGGCCGGCCGCCAGGATTGCAGATCCTGCCGCTGGCGCACTGGCTGCAATCGCCTTCGACCCACGCGGTGTGGCTGGGGCCGGACGATGAGGTCGAAAGCGTGGTGCCGTGGCTGGCCTCGCTGCCGCTGATTGCCCTGGACTTCCCGAGCTTTCGCGACGGTCGCGCCTACAGCCAGGCGTATCTGCTGCGCAGTCGATTTGGCTGGGCCGGCGAGTTACGCGCGATCGGCGATGTGTTGCGTGATCAACTCAGCCACATGCGCCAGTGCGGGTTCGACAGCTTTGCGGTGCGTGAGGACAAATCGGCGGAAGATGCCCTCAAAGGACTGGCCGGCATGAGTGTGCTGTACGGGCGCTCGGTGATTGAGCCGCGCCCACTGTTTCGGCGCCGCTGATACTTCTGTGGCGAGGGAGCTTGCTCCCGCTGGGTGGCGAAGCCGCCCCGAAGCTGAACAATGCGATCCGTCAGGGGATAGGTGTTGGCTTTCTTCGGGAGTGCTGCGCACTCCAGCGGGAGCAAGCTCCCTCGCCACGGTGTTTCGGTGTTGCCCGTACCGGGGAAACCCCTACAACCTTTGCCGATCAGGGATTTTCCCTTGGGTCGATGCTGGCCTTTTGGTAGAGTCCCCGTCGCCAGCGGGTTTTCGGCTGGACGACGGAATGAAGAAGGGAGTCTGGGTAGTGAGTGCGGGCAAAAAGATTTTGGGCCTCACGGCGATGCTGTTGATGCTGACGCTGTGGGCCAGCTACTTTTATGTGATCAAGGAAAACCGCGACGGCCAGTTGGGCGGCGCCGGTGAAAGCACCGCGTGGTGCGGCACGCCGCCGTCCACGGAAGCAGCGCTGTTGGGCAAGGATCAACTGACCTTGCGCGTGACCAACAACCTGCGCGGCGAGTTCATGCTCAGTGGCTCGCTGGTGGTGTCCGAACGCACCTTCAACCGCTATGACCTGGGTCGCAACGAACTGCGTCTGCGCCTGGAACCGTTGCAGTGGTCGTACGGCGTCACACCGATCTTCCTGGAGCAGGTCAAGGTTCAGCCCCTGAGCCGCAACCTCGCCTCGCCGACCAAGAGCGCCTACGCCGAACTCGAGCCTCGGCCGATCGGCGTGCAGGGCCAAGTCACCGAATTCCCCTTCGACACCTATCGCTACGGCTACAAACCGGTGCTGTATTACCTCAAGGGCAGCGAGCGCGTCGACCTGCGCTTCAAGAACATCACTACGCTGATGGACATGTCCAACACCTTCACGCCGATCCAGAAGTACAACCGCGTCGAATACATCAACGAAAAAAACTCGATGATCCGCGATGAGGACTACAAGGCCTACGGTCCGCACGAGTGCGCATTCAGCGTCGAGCGTAAAGGCTCGTTCAAGGTTGTGGTGCTGTTGTTGCTGCTGGTGCTGTGCCTGCCATTGCTGCATGTGTTCTATCGCGACGAGCCGGGGATCGACTTCCTCGCGACGCTGGTGGCGATTGCCGTGGTGCGCGTGGTGCTGGTGGGGCCGGTGCAGGACTTTCAGCTGTACAACATCGACTTCCTGTTTGGCGCGGCGATCCTGCTGGTGGGTTCGGTGTCGCTGATCAAGGCGATGCGCGCCAACAGTCGGCGGGAGATGGCGTTGAAGAGCGGGGCGACGTCTTCCTGGTAGCGCCCGGAACCTGATCTCGACACAGGCCCTGTGGGAGCGAGCCTGCTTGCTCCCACAAAGCATCAGCGTCTGTGCATCCGCATGGGAATCTTGCGTGTGTACAAGGTAATTTCCCCGGCATTGGCTATAACTGTATTTCCCGCCAGGCAATATATCTCGGCGTTCTGACAGGAGTTACAGCATGAAGCTTGCAGTGATGATGGGCACCCTCTGCATCGCCACCCTTGGCGTGGTGGGTTGCTCCAGCAAAACCGTCGCTCCCGATGAGTATTCCGGCTTTCTCAAGGATTACAGCCAGCTCAAGGAAGCCAAGTCGCCATCCGGTGCCGAAGTGATGCGCTGGATTGATCCGAAGCTCGACATGAGCAAGTTCACCAGTGTGTACATCGAGCCGACCCAGCTCTATCCAAAGCCGCAGCCGACCGCGAAGATTTCCCAGCAGACCCTCAACGGCATCACCTCCTACTACGATCAAGCCCTCAAGCGTGAAATCAGCAAAGACCTGCCATTGGCCAACGGCCCCGGCCCGGGCGTGATTGTGGTCCGAGCGGCGATCACCGCCGTCAGCAGCAAGACCGAAGGCCTGCACGCGTATGAAGTGATCCCGGTTGCTCTGGTGGCGGCAGCCGTCAGCACCGCCAGCGGTATTCGCGATCAGGAAACCACCCTGGCCACCGAAGCGGTGTTCCTCGATGGCGCGAGCAACAAGGTCGTGGCGCAAGTGGTGCGCAAAGGCACCGGTAAACCGCTGCAAAACGATAAGCAGGCGATGACCGCCAACGACGTTAAACCTGTGATTGATGGCTGGGCTTCGGACTTGCATCAGTCCTACCTCAAACTCAAGGCGCAGTAAGGTCCGGCAGCGGGATCGTTCACGGTGAACGATCCCGCGTGTGGTCTCAGAACTCGGCTCTGGCCCTGCGGTTGTAGTAGCTGAGCAGGCCATCGTAACTGCGGCTGACCGCGTAGAAGTCGTCGCTCAGGCGCTGCGGTGGGGCGTGTTCCAGCCAGTCCTTGTGCAGGGTGTTCAACGCCTGCAGATAGCGGGTCGACGGCTTGCCAATGTACAACCACAGATCCCGCGCTGCGTCGGTCCTGGTCTGGAAACCTCCATCCGTTTGCGCGAACAGGAAAGGTTCCCGACGATCCCAGGCTTGTTGCAGTTTTGCTGTGGTGTCGGCCAGCAGTTGCGGGGTCAGCGTGCGGTTTTTCATGGCTGCATCAAGCACGTCGATGGTCTTTCGTGCCTGCATCATATAGGCCAGCAAATACCAGTGGATGTCCTTGCCCACGCGTTCTTCCAGGCGCTTCAACTGTTCGGGTCGCTGCGCGGCATCGAGGGGCAGCAGGCTTTCTCTCAGCGCAATTGAAGCGTTGTTGTAACTGTCCGCCACGGGCGGAATAAAAGCATTTTCGACAATGAGGGCTGCGGCATTCTGTGTCCCGGTGACAAAGCTCGCCCCCCGGTCAAACCGGCCGCTTGGTATCGTCATCGCTACCTGATCCAGCGCGCGAACGTAAGCATTTGCCGTTTGTGCCAGTTCTGGCTGGTAGGCCAACAGTTCGAGTTTTTCGGTGAGACGCCCGGAGCACAGGTCACGCTGGATGTCGCGCACATTGCGCGCATCGCTGTCTTCAAAATCGCTGAGGCTGCGCAACCATTGCTCGGTGATCTGCCGAGGTGCCTGTGGGGTCTTGTAGAGGTCATAAGCCACGCGCCATTGCACGTCGACCCGGTTGACGCAAGCAATCAGCGGGCTCAAGGCATTGGCTTGGGCGGTGACCGGCGCATCGCGTTGGTCGAGCCAGAGGTCGAGTTGGGAGAAGGGGCGACTGGCGCCGGTCAAACCCATGATGACGACACCGAACACCAGACCGATCGGGACCAGCAGTTTGATATTCATGGGCGCGCCTCCTTGCCGTACCACTGTTCAACGGTGGCCGGTGCGCTGCATTCGGCGGTGGTCGCCGGCATGCGACTGCACAAGCGTTCGGTCCAGGGTTGCAGTCCCTGGTTGCGCTTGACCGTGCCTTGGCTGCCGATCACATTGATCACGCCGAGCACAACGATAAACACCATGGCCGCGATGGTAGTCAGACAGACTTTCAGCAGCGGACTGGTCTGTTCCCAGGAAACGTGTGGCTTGACCTGTCGCCGACGTATCAGCCCGAAAGTTGCCAAGGTCGTGGCGTACACAACGCCGGCGATCGGACCGAAAAACCAGCTGAGCCCGGCCACCATCAGCGCACAGGGAACCAGATCGCGCAAGACCCCGAACGGCGGCGACTCCGCGGGGAACCCCAGGCAAAGTCGCGCACTCAGCCGGTCATCCAGCACCCACCAGCGATGGGCGAAATTGTGCACCAGCCAATTGAGCCCGGCGCCGATCACTGCAAACACTACCGTTGTGATCATGACGATATTTATCAGCCCGCTGAGACGAAGCCCCTGCGGGATGAAGTGGGTAAAGGCGCCGATCAGGCAGGCGAGCACGACGCCCACGTAGGTCGGCCAGTCGTTGAAACGGGTTTCCCAGTCGCGCCAGAAGAACGCGGTGCCGCCGGGCATGTCTGCCCAGACGTCGGGCGCGTTGGCGTACAGCGCAGAGCTCAACTGTCGGCACTGGGCCCAGTCCTCCTCGTGCAGGCGCCGGGCCAGCGCCCGACGCTGACTGAAGGGGCCGTTGCCGAGCAGCAGGCGTGCGGCGCGGTGTTGCGGCGTGGCGAGCGGTTCCCGGGCGAGCTGGCGCTGTCGCGCCAGAAAAATCGGCGTTTCATGGCGCGCAACCAGACGTTTCCATTCGCTCTCGGGGCATCGGTTCGACGGGCCTGAGTGCCAGTCCTGGCCAGCGCAAACCTGCTCGAAAATGTCCGCGGACCAGTGACGGCTGTCCAGCAGCAACTGACTCAAAAAGCGGTTGAACCATTGTCGGTGCACTTCGCCTTCAAGCCAGAGGACGTTGACGCGACCCTGGTAAGCCTGCAAAAAGGCTTCACGGTCTTGTTGCTCAAGTGCATCGCACAGGGGCTCGGTCACGCGCTCACGCTGTTGAGCCAGCAGCAGTTCTATGGATTCTTCGTCCAGCTCAAGGCGTTGCCAGGCACTGAACCAGTGATACTGCTGCACCGCCCAATCCACCAGCGGCCCGGACGATTGTGGTTGTTCGATGCAGTGCTGCAGCAGGGTTTCTTCCAGGATGTGTGCGCACCCTTGCTCGACAGCGAGTGCGTGACGCTGGCGCAGTTCTTCCAGGCTGATACCGTCCAGCGAGCGCGTGACCAGTTGCAGGGCATCGGCTTCGACCACGGTCAGGCCGGTCAAGTCCCATTGGCGGTCGTCAGGCTCGGGGGCTTCTTGCTCTTCGCGGGACTGTATCCATTCCTTGTAACTGAGGGCTTGTTCATACGCGTCGCGCAGGCGCTGAAACCCCTCCGGATCTTCGTCCGGACGGGTCTGTTTGAGCAGGGCAGCGTATTGGCGTTTGATACTGCGCGTATCGGCGTCGGCCGTTAGGCCAAGGACGGTCCAGCAACTCATTGCGTGTACAACTCCATGGAAACTTGCGACGCGACCCAGTGATGGCACTTTGATTTTGCGCACCCTACCTGTTTCGCGTCAGAAAGTCCTCAGACGTTGTCCATTTCTTGAGTTCGAGCGCTCGCATCAGCGCCAGATATGGCATCTGATGCCGGATGCACGTTAAGTCAGTCAAAGATTTTTCTTCGCCTGCTCGCGAATCCGCTCTTCCTGCGCACGGGCTTCAGGGGTGAACTCGGCACCGAAATCCTCGGCGGAGAATATCTGGCGAATCTCGATTTCAGACTCGCCCGGCATCGGGTTCGGGCAGCGCTTGACCCATTCGATGGCTTCTTCTTTGGATTTCACTTCCCAGATCCAGTAGCCGGCCACCAGCTCCTTGGTCTCGATGAACGGCCCGTCGATGACCGTGCGCTTGTCGCCGGAAAAGCGCACGCGGGCGCCTTTGCTGCTTGGGTGCAGGCCATCGGCGTCGATGAGGATGCCGGCCTTGACCAGTTCTTCGTTGAAGTTGCCCATGGCGGTGATCAGCTCTTCACTGGGCATGATGCCGGCTTCGGAGTCGGCGCTGGCTTTGACAAGGATCATGAATCGCATGGTGGTTGCTCCGTGGAGTGTGGGGGATTCACTGCTTGGTCGAACGGGCAGGGCATGAATCGACAGGTTCACTGAATAAAGATGCAGTCCGGCGTTTTAACAAGCAGCAAAAGCACTGCTGACCACAGAGATCTCCTGTAGGAATGAGCCTGCTCGCGATGGCGTCGTGTCAGTTAACAAATAGCTGCCTGATTCACCGCCATCGCGAGCAGGCTCACTCCTACAGAGGATCGGTTGCGCGGTTGTATACAATTTTTCACGCAGGCACCCAACAATTTCCAGACAGGGCATAGGTCGTCGGACAATTTCGTGGTTAACTTCGGCCTCTTGCATGCTTTCCAATCAAAACATCAGAAGGACTAAAGTCATGGCTCAAGTCACCCTCAAAGGCAACCCGGTTCAAGTCAACGGCCAGTTGCCACAAGCCGGTTCCAAGGCGCCAGCCTTTTCCCTGGTTGCCGGCAATCTGTCCGACGTCACCCTGGCGAGCTTCGCCGGCAAGCGCAAAGTGCTGAACATCTTCCCAAGCGTCGACACCCCGACCTGCGCGACTTCCGTGCGCAAGTTCAACGCCCAGGCCAACGAAGTCGCCAACACCGTGGTGCTGTGCATCTCGGCTGACCTGCCGTTCGCCCAGGCCCGTTTCTGCGGCGCCGAAGGCCTGGAAAACGTGCAGAACCTGTCGACCCTGCGCGGTGCCGAATTCATCGAAAACTACGGCGTAGCCATCGCTGACGGCCCGCTGAAAGGCCTGACTGCCCGTGCGGTGGTTGTTCTGGACGAGAACGACAACGTGCTGCACAGCGAGCTGGTCAAGGAAATCGCTGAAGAGCCGAACTACGAAGCAGCGCTCGCTGTTCTGAAGTAAGCGCTTTTACAATTGTTAACGGCCTGGCCCTGTCCAGGCCGTTTTCATTTGTGTATCAGTGTTTTGCCTTACACCTTGAAACGTAAGTTGAAGGTAAATTGCCGGTAAAGCTGCTTTGCTTAAATCCTGCCAGTGCTTATCGTTCAGCCTCCCGTAAAAGAAGCCCACGCGCCCAATGGTTAATCAATCCATGCAATCGTCCCCTCGCAACTCCCGTCGCTGGCTGATCAGCCTGCTCGTCCTGTTGGTCATCGCCGTACTGTGCTGGAAATTCTGGCCCGCCGGTTCGGCCCACAAGGAGGGCGGCGACAAGGCCGCCGCCGGTCATACCGGCCGTTCGGGGATGATGCGACCGGGCTTCGGTGGCGCGGCCGGACCGATTCCGGTGCGCGTGGCGCCGGCCGTCACCGGTGATTTCCCGCTGTATTACAAGGCGCTGGGCACGGTGACCGCGCTCAACACCATCAATGTGCGCAGCCGGGTGGGCGGCGAGCTGGTGAAAATCAATTTCGAGGAAGGGCAGATGGTCAAGGCTGGCGACCTGCTGGCAGAGATCGATCCGCGGCCGTACCAGAACGCCTTGCTCCAGGCTGAGGGCACCTTGCTGCAGAATCAGGCGCAGCTGAAAAACGCTCAGGTCGATGTCGAGCGTTATCGCGGCCTGTACAAGGAAGACAGCATCGCCAAGCAGACCCTGGACACCGCCGAAGCGCTGGTCGGCCAGTATCTGGGCACGGTCAAGACCAATCAGGCGGCGGTCAACGACGCCAAGCTCAATCTCGAATTCACCAAGATCCGCGCACCGATTGCCGGTCGCGTCGGCCTGCGGCAGGTCGATGTCGGCAACCTGGTGGCGGCCAACGACACCACGTTCCTTGCGGTCATCACCCAGACCCAGCCCATCAGCGTGGTGTTCACGCTGCCGGAAAACAGCCTTGAAACGGTGCTCGCCCGCTACCACAGCGGCGCCAAACTGCCGGCCGAGGCATGGGATCGCGGCGATACCAGAATCCAGGCCAACGGCGTGCTGCAAAGCCTCGACAACCAGATCGACGTCGCCACCGGCACCCTGAAATTCAAGGCCCGTTACGACAACCGCGATCAATCGCTGTTTCCCAATCAGTTCGTCAACGTCCACCTGCTGGCCGACACGCTCAAAGGCGTGGTGCTGGCTCCGTCGGCGGCGATTCAGTTTGGCACCAACGGCACCTTCGTCTACGCGCTGGACGGCGACAAGAAAGTCACCATCCGCCAGTTGAAGATCGGCGCCAGCGACGGCACCAACACCGTGGTCACCGAAGGCCTCGCCGCAGGGGATCGCGTGGTGCTGGAAGGCACCGACCGCCTGAAAGAGGGCAGTGAAGTGGAAGTGGTCAACGACAGCAATGACGTGCCAACCACGCCGACCGGCCACCTGCAGGGCAAACCCGCCGCCAATGCACCGGACGCCGCTGTGACTGACAAGGCCAAGAAGGGCGCATGAACATTTCGCGGCTGTTCATCCTCCGTCCGGTAGCCACTACCTTGAGCATGCTGGCCATTGTCCTGGCCGGCCTGATCGCCTATCGCCTGCTGCCGGTCTCGGCATTGCCGCAGGTCGATTACCCGACCATTCGCGTCATGACCCTGTATCCCGGCGCCAGCCCGGACGTGATGACCAGCGCCGTGACCGCGCCGCTCGAACGCCAGTTCGGGCAGATGCCGGGCCTGACCCAAATGGCGTCGACCAGCTCCGGCGGCGCTTCGGTGCTGACCCTGCGCTTCAGCCTCGACATCAACATGGACGTCGCCGAACAGCAGGTGCAGGCCGCGATCAACGCCGCGACCAATCTGCTGCCTACCGATCTGCCGGCGCCGCCGGTGTACAACAAGGTCAACCCGGCGGACACCCCGGTGCTGACCTTGGCGATCACTTCGAAAACCATGCTGCTGCCCAAGCTCAATGACCTGGTCGACACGCGCATGGCGCAGAAGATCGCCCAGATCAGCGGCGTCGGCATGGTCAGCATTGCCGGCGGTCAGCGTCAGGCGGTGCGGATCAAGGTCAACCCCGAGGCACTGGCGGCCAACAGCCTGAACCTGGAAGACGTACGCACCCTGATCGGCGCGTCCAACGTCAACCAGCCCAAGGGTAACTTCGACGGCCCGACCCGGGTCTCGATGCTCGATGCCAACGACCAGCTGACCTCGCCCAAGGACTACGCCAACCTGATCCTCGCCTACAAGAACGGCGCGCCGCTGCGCCTGAAGGATGTGGCGGAAATCGTCGATGGCGCGGAGAACGAACGTCTCGCCGCGTGGGCCAACCAGAATCAGGCCGTGCTGCTGAACATCCAGCGCCAGCCGGGCGCCAACGTGATTGAGGTGGTGGACCGGATCAAGGCGTTGCTGCCGAGCATCACCGATAACCTGCCGGCCGGCCTCGACGTCACCGTGCTCACCGACCGCACCCAGACCATCCGCGCCTCGGTCACCGACGTGCAGCACGAACTGCTGATCGCCATCGCCCTGGTGGTGATGGTGACGTTCCTCTTTCTGCGCCGCGCCAGTGCGACGATCATCCCGTCGGTCGCGGTGCCGTTGTCGCTGATCGGCACGTTTGGTGTGATGTACCTGGCCGGATTCTCGGTCAACAACCTGACCCTGATGGCACTGACCATCGCCACCGGTTTCGTGGTCGACGATGCGATCGTGATGCTGGAGAACATCGCGCGTTTCATCGAAGAAGGCGACAGCCCGATGCAGGCCGCGCTCAAGGGCGCCAAACAGATCGGCTTCACCCTGATTTCCCTGACCCTGTCGCTGATCGCCGTACTGATTCCGCTGCTGTTCATGGCCGATGTGGTCGGGCGGCTGTTCCGTGAGTTCGCCATCACTCTGGCGGTGGCGATCCTGATTTCCCTGGTGGTCTCGCTGACGTTGACCCCGATGATGTGCGCGCGCCTGCTCAAGCGTGAGCCGGAAGAACATGAACAGGGCCGTTTCTATCGGGCCAGCGGTGCCTGCATCGACTGGATGATCGCCGCCTACGGGCGCAAGTTGCAGTGGGTGCTCAAGCACCAGCCCCTGACCTTGCTGGTCGCCATCGGTACATTGGCGCTGACCGTGCTCCTGTACATGGTGGTGCCCAAGGGTTTCTTCCCGGTGCAGGACACCGGGGTGATCCAGGGCATTTCCGAGGCGCCGCAGTCGATTTCCTTTGCCGCCATGGGCGAGCGTCAGCAAGCACTGGCGAAAGTGATTCTGCAGGATCCGGCGGTGGAGAGCCTGTCGTCCTACATCGGCGTCGACGGCGACAACGCCACGCTCAACAGCGGCCGCCTGCTGATCAACCTCAAGCCCCACGGTCAGCGCGACCTGAGCGCCACCGAGGTGATCGCGCGGCTGCAACCGCAATTGGACAAACTGGTCGGCATCCGCCTGTTCATGCAACCGGTGCAGGACTTGACCATCGAAGATCGGGTCAGCCGTACCCAGTACCAGTTCAGCATGTCCTCGCCGGACGCTGAACTGCTCAGCCAGTGGAGCGGACGGCTGGTCGAGGCGCTGGCCCAGCGGCCGGAACTGACCGACGTTGCCAGTGACTTGCAGGACAAGGGCTTGCAGGTCTATCTGGTGATCGACCGCGATGCGGCTTCACGCCTCGGCGTTTCGGTGCAGAACATCACCGATGCGCTGTATGACGCCTTTGGTCAGCGGCAGATTTCCACCATCTACACCCAGGCCAGCCAGTACCGCGTGGTGCTGCAGGCGCAGGCCGGGGAGAAGATCGGGCCGGCGGCGCTGGATCAGATTCACGTCAAGACCACGGATGGCGCGCAAGTGCGTCTGTCGAGTCTGGCCCACGTCGAAGAACGTCAGGCGCAACTGGCGATCACCCACATCGGCCAGTTCCCGGCGGTGATGATGTCGTTCAACCTCGCACCCGGCGTGGCGCTGGGGCACGCGGTGGACATCATCGATCAGGTGCAGAAGGACATCGGCATGCCGATTGGCGTGCAGACCCAGTTCCAGGGCGCGGCCGAAGCATTCCAGGCCTCGCTGTCGAGCACCTTGCTGCTGATTCTGGCGGCGGTGGTGACCATGTACATCGTGCTCGGCGTGCTCTACGAGAGCTACATTCACCCGATCACCATCCTTTCGACCTTGCCCTCGGCGGCCGTGGGTGCGTTGCTGGCCTTGCTGCTCAGCGGCAACGACCTGGGGATGATCGCGATCATCGGCATCATCCTGCTGATCGGTATCGTCAAGAAGAACGCGATCATGATGATCGACTTCGCCCTCGACGCCGAACGCACCCAGGGCATGGCCCCGGAGCAGGCGATCTATAAGGCGGCACTGCTGCGTTTCCGACCGATCCTGATGACCACGCTGGCGGCGTTGTTCGGTGCGGTGCCGTTGATGCTGGCCACCGGTTCCGGGGCTGAACTGCGTCAGCCGCTGGGTCTGGTGATGGTCGGCGGCCTGCTGGTGAGCCAGGTGTTGACCCTGTTCACCACGCCGGTGATCTACCTGTACTTCGATCGCCTGGGGCGGCGCTTTGGCAAGACCAATGCCGACCGCGATGAGGTGGTGGTATGACTGCCCTGACACATAACCCCTGTAGGAGTGAGCCTGCTCGCGATGAGGCCGGCACATTCAATATCAGTGGGGGCAGACACACCGCTATCGCGAGCAGGCTCACTCCTACAGGGGCGTGCGGTGAAGACGGGGTTCGCGGTCAATGAATCTTTCTGGTCCTTTCATCAAACGCCCCGTGGCGACCATGCTCCTGAGCCTGGCGATCATGTTGCTGGGCGGTGTCAGCTTCGGTCTGCTGCCGGTGTCGCCGCTGCCGCAAATGGATTTCCCGGTGATCGTGGTCCAGGCCAGTTTGCCCGGCGCCAGTCCCGAGGTGATGGCGTCCACCGTCGCCACGCCGCTGGAGCGCTCGTTTGGCGCGATTGCCGGCGTCAACACCATGAGCAGCCGCTCCAGTCAGGGTTCGACCCGAGTCATTCTGCAATTTGACCTCGACCGCGACATCAACGGCGCGGCGCGCGAGGTGCAGGCGGCGATCAATGCGTCGCGCAACCTGTTGCCGAGCGGGATGCGCAGCATGCCGACCTACAAGAAGGTCAACCCGTCGCAGGCGCCGATCATGGTGCTGTCGCTGACCTCGGACGTGCTGGAAAAGGGCCAGCTCTACGACCTGGCCTCGACCATCTTGTCGCAGAGCCTGTCCCAGGTGCAGGGCGTGGGCGAAGTGCAGATCGGCGGCAGCTCGTTGCCGGCGGTGCGCATCGAACTCGAACCACAGGCGCTGAACCAGTACGGCGTGGCGCTCGACGATGTGCGCAAGACCATCGCCGGGGCCAACGTGCGCCGGCCCAAAGGCTCGGTCGAAGACAGTGAGCGCCTGTGGCAGATCCAGGCCAACGACCAGTTGGAAAAGGCCAAGGATTACGAATCGCTGATCATCCACTACAACAACGGCGCAGCCCTGCGCCTGAAGGACGTGGCCAAGGTCAGCGACGGCGTCGAAGACCGTTACAACAGCGGCTTCTTCAACGATGACGCGGCGGTGTTGCTGGTGATCAACCGCCAGGCCGGCGCCAACATCATCGAGACAGTCAACGAAATCAAGGCGCAGTTGCCTGCGTTGCAAGCGGTGCTGCCGGCCAGTGTGAAGCTGAACCTGGCGATGGACCGTTCGCCAGTGATCAAGGCCACGCTGCACGAGGCGGAAATGACCCTGCTGATCGCCGTGGCGCTGGTGATTCTGGTGGTGTTCCTGTTTCTCGGTAACTTTCGCGCTTCGCTGATCCCGACGCTGGCAGTGCCGGTGTCGCTGGTCGGCACCTTCGCAGTGATGTACCTGTATGGTTTCTCGCTGAACAACCTGTCGCTGATGGCGCTGATTCTCGCGACCGGGTTGGTGGTGGACGATGCCATCGTGGTGCTGGAGAACATTTCCCGGCACATTGACGAAGGCGTCAAACCGATGAAGGCTGCGTACCTCGGGGCCAAGGAAGTCGGCTTCACCTTGCTCTCGATGAACGTCTCGCTGGTGGCGGTGTTCCTGTCGATCCTGTTCATGGGCGGGATTGTCGAGAGCCTGTTCCGCGAATTTTCCATCACCCTGGCGGCGGCGATCGTGGTGTCGCTGGTGGTTTCGCTGACGCTCACGCCGATGCTCTGCGCACGCTGGCTCAAGCCGCACACGCCCGGCCAGGAAAACCGCCTGCAACGCTGGAGCCGCAAAACCAACGAATGGATGGTCGGCAAGTACGCCACCAGCCTCGACTGGGTGCTGCGCCATCGGCGCCTGACCTTGCTCAGCCTGATCGTCACGGTCGGGGTCAACGTCGCTCTGTACGTGGTGGTGCCGAAAACGTTCATGCCGCAACAGGACACCGGCCAGTTGATCGGTTTCGTACGCGGTGACGACGGCCTGTCGTTCAGCGTGATGCAGCCGAAAATGGAAACCTTCCGCCGCGCCGTGCTCAAGGACGAAGCGGTGGAAAGTGTGGCCGGGTTCATCGGCGGCACCAACGGCACCAACAACGCCTTCATGCTGGTGCGCCTGAAACCGATCAAGGAACGCAACCTGTCGGCGCAGAAGGTCATCGAACGCCTGCGCAAGGAAATGCCCAAGGTGCCTGGTGCCCAATTGATGCTGATGGCCGACCAGGACCTGCAATTCGGCGGTGGCCGCGAGCAGACCACCTCGCAATACAGCTACATCCTGCAAAGCGGGGATCTCGGCGCATTGCGCGAGTGGTATCCGAAAGTGGTCACCGCGCTGCGCGCACTGCCGGAGCTGACCGCGATTGACGCCCGCGAAGGCCGCGGTGCGCAGCAGGTGACGCTGATTGTCGACCGCGATCAGGCCAAGCGCCTCGGGGTCGACATGAACATGGTCACGGCGGTGTTGAACAATGCCTACAGCCAGCGGCAGATCTCGACCATTTACGACAGCCTCAACCAGTATCAGGTGGTGATGGAGGTCAATCCGAAGTACGCACAGGACCCGGTGACGCTCCAGCAGGTGCAGGTGATCACGGCTGACGGCGCACGGATTCCGTTGTCGACCATCGCCCATTACGAAAACAGCCTGGAAGATGACCGGGTCAGCCACGAAGGCCAGTTCGCTTCCGAAAGCATTGCCTTCGACATGGCCGAAGGGGTGACGGTGGAGCAGGGCAGTGCCGCCATCGAGCGGGCGATTGCCAAGGTCGGTCTGCCCGAAGACGTGATCGCAAAAATGGCCGGCACCGCCGACGCCTTTGCCGCGACCCAGAAAAGCCAGCCGTTCATGATCCTTGGCGCGTTGCTGGCGGTGTATCTGGTGCTCGGTGTGCTCTATGAAAGCTACATTCACCCGCTGACGATTCTTTCGACGTTGCCATCGGCCGGGGTCGGCGCGTTGCTGTCGATCTATGCACTGGGCGGCGAGTTCAGCCTGATCTCGTTGCTCGGGCTGTTCCTGCTGATCGGTGTGGTGAAGAAGAACGCGATCCTGATGATCGACCTGGCGTTGCAACTGGAGCGCCATCAGGGGCTGTCGCCGCTGGAGTCGATCCGCAGCGCCTGCCTGCAACGTCTGCGGCCGATTCTGATGACCACCCTGGCGGCGATCCTCGGCGCCTTGCCGTTGTTGCTCGGCCGTGCCGAGGGCGCGGAAATGCGTCAGCCGCTGGGCCTGACCATTATCGGCGGGCTGATCTTCAGTCAGGTGCTCACCCTTTACACCACCCCGGTGGTTTACCTCTATCTCGACAAGCTGCGCCACCGCTTCAACAAGTGGCGTGGCGTGCGTACTGACGCTGCTCTGGAAACTCCGCTATGACCGACCGTTCGCTTCTCAATCTGGCCACTGCTCGAGGCTCGCGTCTTTTGAGCCTGTCGCTGTGCGTGGCGATGCTCAGTGCCTGCGCCGTCGGCCCGGACTATCAGCGCCCGCAAACCGCCGAAATCGCGCAGTACAAAGAGGCCAAGGGCTGGCGTCAGGCCAACCCCAGCGACTCGCTGGCCCGTGGCGCTTGGTGGGAGCTGTATGGCGATCAGCAACTCAACGCCCTGGTCGAGAAACTCAACAGCGCCAACCAGACCGTTGCCCAGTCCGAAGCCCAGTACCGTCAGGCCCAGGCCTTGGTGCGCAGCGCCCGTGGCGCGTTTTACCCGAGTGTCGACCTGAGCGTGGGCAAGACCCGCTCCAGCCAGGGCACCGGTAGCAGCAGTTCCAGCCTGAGCAGTTCTGCCAGTGGCATTCGGGACACCTACAACGCGCAATTGGGCGTGAGTTGGGAAGCGGATATCTGGGGCAAGTTGCGCCGCAGCCTGCAAGCGAACGAAGCCAGCGCCCAGGCCAGTTTTGCCGACCTGGCGGCGATGCGCCTGAGCCAGCAGTCGGAGCTGGTGCAGAACTACCTGCAATTGCGCGTGATCGACCAACAGAAGCGCTTGCTGGAATCGACGGTGGCGGCCTACGAAAAGTCGCTGCAAATGACCCAGAACCAGTACCGCGCCGGAATCTCCGGCCGCGATGCGGTGGCCCAGGCGCAGACTCAGCTGAAAAGCACCCAGGGCGATCTGGTGGATCTGATCTGGCAGCGCGCGCAGTTCGAAAACGCTATCGCGGTGCTCACCGGGCAGGCCCCGGCCGAGTTCAGCATCGCCGAGAGCCAGAACATTCCGAACCTGCCGCAGATTCCGTTGAGCCTGCCGTCGCAGTTGCTGGAGCGTCGTCCGGACATCGCTTCGGCGGAGCGTTCGGTGATCGCCGCCAACGCCAATATTGGTGTGGCGAAAGCGGCGTACTACCCGGACCTGACTCTGAGCATGAGTGGCGGTTACAGCAGCAGTACGTCAAAAAATCTCCTGACCCTGCCCAATCGCTTCTGGTCGGTCGGGCCGAAACTGGACTTGCCGATCTTCGATGGCGGCATTCGTTCGGCCGAAGTCGATCGCACCGAAGCGGCGTATGACCAGACCGTCGCCAAATACCGTCAGACCGTGCTCGACGGTTTCCGCGAGGTGGAAAACTATCTGGTGCAATTGAAGGTGTATGAAGACGAAGCCGCCGTGCGCCAGGAAGCGCTGGATGCTGCGCGTGACTCGTTGCGCCTGACCCAGAACCAGTACAAGGCCGGGTTGATTGCCTACATCGACGTGGTCGTGGTGCAGGCCACTGCACTGAGCAACGAGCGCACCGTTCTCAACATTCTGCAGAGCCGCCTGATTGCCAGTGTGCAGCTGATTGCTGCGTTGGGCGGTGGTTGGGATGGCAATCTGGAAGTAAGCGACAACCACTGATCCAGGCAACAAATTTGCCACTGTGGCGAGGGCGCGTGCTCCCGCCGGAATGCGCAGCGACCCCAAGAGGTCAGGGAGCGCTGCGCATTCCAGCGGGAGCAAGCTCACTCGCCACACGTGCAAGTATTTCAGTATGTGAGTCCCGGGCCAGAGCCTCGCAGGACGGTCGAACAAGCGTTTCATCGGCTTGATGGCAAAATGGTTACTTTGTCAGTGCGTTCTTCTGTGCAATCAGTACAATCGCCGCATTTGCCCGACCGAGAATGGACGCAATACGGCGCGGGTGTTCGCGAGAATTTTCATGCTCATCGGTAGTTATTCCTCCACGCTGGTTTTCATTTCGTTGTGTGTGGCGATCCTCGCTTCCTACACCGCTCTCGATCTCACCGGACGCATCGCCACCGCCAAGGGGCGAGCCGTGCATTTCTGGACTGCCGGCGGCGCGTTTGCCATGGGGGTGGGGGTCTGGTCGATGCACTTCATCGGCATGCTCGCCTTCAAACTGCCGATCGAGCTCGGTTATGACTTCACCCTCACCGCGCTGTCGCTGCTGATCGCGGTGCTGTCTTGCGGTTTTGCCTTGTGGCTGGTCAGCCAGCCGAAATTGCCGGTCCTGCAACTGGCGTTCGGCGCGCTGATCATGGGCGCCGGCATCAGTGCCATGCACTACACCGGCATGTCTGCGATGCGCATGACCCCGGGAATCGATTACGACCCGACGCTGTTCGGCGCGTCATTGCTGATCGCCGTCGGGGCCTCGGCGGCCGCACTGTGGATCGCCTTCCGTCTGCGCCAGCAATCGCCGTATGTGCGCCTGATTCGTGCCGGAGCGGCGGTGATCATGGGGATTGCGATTGTCGGCATGCACTACACCGGCATGGCGGCCGCGCAGTTTGCCGACGGCAGTTTCTGTAGCGCTACGCTCAACGGCCTCAAGGGTAACGGCCTCGACAGTCTGGTGTTGATCACCACGCTGGCGGTGCTGTCGATTGCCTTGTTGACGTCGATCCTCGATGCCCGCCTCGAAGCGCGGACCGCCGATCTGGCGCATTCGCTGACCCTGGCCAACCGTGAGCTGACACAACTGGCGCTGCACGACACCCTGACCGGCCTGCCGAACCGCATGCTGCTGGATGACCGGATCAATCAGGCGATGAAAAAGGTCAACGAGCAGGGTGGCTGTTTTGCCTTGATGTTCATTGACCTGGACGGTTTCAAACCGGTCAATGACGCATTCGGCCATCACATGGGTGACCAACTGTTGCGCGAAGTCGGCCTGCGCTTGCGCGAAGATTTGCGCAGCGTGGATACACTGGCCAGGATTGGCGGCGACGAGTTCGTGCTGCTGGTGCGCCTGACCGAACCCGATGACGCCCTGGGCCTGGCTGCGCGCCAGGTCGGCCTGATTGGTCAGTCGTTCCGCGTGGCCGAACATGACTTGCAGATTTCCGCCAGCGTCGGCATTGCCCTGTATCCGGGCAACGGTCAGAGTGCCCAGGAGTTGCTGATGAACGCCGACGCGGCGATGTATCACGCCAAGGGCGGTGGCAAGAACGGCTACAGCTTTTTCGACGTTTCTATGAACAACAACGCGCGCAAGCAACTGCAACTGTTGCAGGACCTGCGTGCAGCGCTGGAGCACAACCAGTTCAGCCTGCATTACCAACCCAAGTTCGATGCCGCCAATGGCCACCCGGTGGGCGCCGAAGCGCTGCTGCGCTGGCAGCACCCGACACAGGGCATGTTGCTGCCGGACAAATTCATCGATCTGGCGGAGAAGACCGGTGTGATTATCGGCATTGGCGAATGGGTGCTCAACGAGGCCTGCCGGCAGATGCGCGAGTGGTATGTGCTTGGCTACACCGACTGGCGTATCGCGGTGAACCTTTCGGCCTTGCAGTTCTGCCACGCAGGACTGGTGCGCAGCGTGGCCAAGGCGCTGGCGACGCACCATCTGCCGGCCAACAGCCTGACCCTGGAAATCACCGAAACCACGGCCATGAGCGACGCCGACGCGAGCATGACGGTGCTGCAGGAGTTGTCGGACATGGGCGTCGACCTGTCGATCGATGACTTTGGCACCGGTTATTCGAGCCTGATGTATCTCAAGCGCTTGCCGGCCAACGAGCTGAAGATCGACCGTGGATTTGTCCGCGATCTGGAGCATGACAGCGACGACGCGGCCATCGTCTCGGCCATTGTCGCGCTGGGTCAGGCGTTGGGCTTGCGGATTGTCGCCGAGGGTGTGGAAACCGGCGTGCAGCAGGACTTCCTCACAAAATTGGGCTGTGATTCGTTGCAGGGCTACCTGCTCGGGCATCCGATGCCGGCTGATCGCTTCTTGCAGAACATTGCCCGTGGAGAGGCGCTGGCGGCTGACTGACTGCCTGCTGGGGCGAGGGCGCTTGCTCGCGCCGGGTCGTGAAGCCACCCCTCTCTTAAAGCATGGGCCTGCTGCGCAGGCCAGCGGGAGCAAGCTCCCTCGCCACAAACGGCGTGAGCGCTCAAGCCTTTGACACAGCCCATGCAAAACCCGTGAATGGCGGTTATTCTTCCACCCGACTGTTAAGTGTGCATTGGGGGGAAGGGCCAGCATGGATAAAGTCATTGTGATCACCGGGGGCGGGCGTGGAATCGGCGCCGCCACGGCGTTGTTGGCTGCCGAGCAGGGCTATCGGATCTGCATCAACTATCAGTCGGATGAGCAAGCCGCGCAAAGCGTGCTGGAGCAAGTGCGGGCGCTGGGGGCGCAAGCCATTGCGGTGCGCGCCGATGTCAGTATCGAAGACGAAGTGATCGCGCTGTTCCACCGGGTCGACACCGAACTGGGTCGAGTCACCGCGCTGGTAAACAACGCCGGCACCGTCGGGCACAAGTCGCGGGTCGATGAAATGTCCGAATTCCGCATCCTCAAAATCATGAAAACCAATGTATTGGCGCCGATCCTCTGCGCCAAGCACGCGATCCTGCGCATGTCGCCCAAGCACGGCGGGCAGGGCGGCAGCATCGTCAACGTCTCGTCGGTCGCTGCACGTCTGGGTTCGCCCAACGAATACGTCGACTACGCCGCGTCCAAAGGTGCGCTCGACACCTTCACCATCGGTCTGTCCAAGGAAGTGGCGGGCGAGGGGATTCGCGTCAACGCGGTGCGTCCGGGCTACATCTATACCGATTTCCATGCCTTGAGCGGCGATCCGGATCGGGTCAGTAAACTGGAGTCGGCGATCCCGATGGCCCGAGGCGGGCGCCCGGACGAAGTGGCGGAGGCGATTGTCTGGTTGCTGTCGGACAAGGCTTCTTATGCGACGGGGACGTTTGTTGATTTGGGTGGTGGGCGTTAAGTCCAGAACGTTTCGCTGTCAGGTCGGCCCTCTTCGCGAGCAGGCTCGCTCCCACATTGGTTCTGTGTCCTGCACAAATCCAGGGTGGGAGCGAGCCTGCTCGCGAAGGCAATAGCCCAGACAACACAGGCCTGTCAGAACGACCGCACAATCCGCCCCAACGTCTCCATCGCCTTCTCCGAATCCTCGGTCCACGGGCTGCCGTAATTCAGCCGGATACAATTCCTGAAGCGCTGGGTCGGCGAGAAGATCGGCCCCGGTGCAATGCTGATGCCCTGTGCCAAGGCCATCTGAAACAACTTCAATGAATCCATCTGCGGTGGCAGTTCCAGCCACAGGAAGTAGCCGCCGGCCGGCTGGCTGACCCGGGTCTGTGCCGGGAAGTAGCGGGCGATGGCTGCGAGCATCGCGCTCTGCTGTTCTTCCAGGGCATAGCGCAATTTGCGCAGGTGGCGATCATAGCCGCCGTGTTGCAGATAGTCGGCGATCGCCGCTTGCGCCGGCATCGAGGCGCACAGCGAGGTCATCAGTTTCAGCCGTTCGATTTTCTGCGCGTAACGCCCGGCGGCGACCCAGCCAATGCGGTAGCCGGGGGCCAGGCTCTTGGCGAACGAACCGCAGTGCATCACCAGCCCTTCAGTGTCGAACGCCTTGGCCGGTTTCGGCGCTTGCTGCCCGTAATAGAGTTCGGCGTAGACGTCGTCTTCGATCAGCGGCACCTGATGCCGACGCAGCAGTTCCACCAGTTCCTGTTTCTTCGCCTCGGGCATGGTCGCGCCCATCGGGTTCTGGAAACTGGTCATGCACCAGCAGGCCTTGATCGGATGCCGTTCCAGCGTCTGCGCGAGCACGCCGAGGTCGATGCCGTCGCGTGGGTGCACGGGGATTTCCACGGCTTTGAGTTTCAGACGCTCCAGCACTTGCAGGCTGGCGTAGAACGCCGGGGCTTCGATGGCCACCAGATCGCCCGGCTCGGTCACCGCTTGCAGGCACAGGTTCAGCGCCTCCAGGGCGCCGTTGGTGATCAGCAACTCTTCCATCGGCAGCATCAGCCCGCCGACCATGTAGCGCAGGGCGATTTGCCGGCGAAGTTGCGGGTTGCCCGGCGACATGTCGGTGACCACCATGCGCGGGTCCATCTCCCGCGCCGCGCTGGCCAGCGAGCGCGACAGGCGTTGCAGCGGGAACAGCGTCGGGCTGGGGAACGCCGAGCCGAAGGGCACGGTGCTCGGGTCCTTGATCGATTCGAGGACCGAGAACACCAGTTCGCTGACGTCGACCTCGGTGGAGTCGTTGACGTGGCTGCTGATCACCGGTTCCGAGAACGGACTGGGCGCGTGGGTGTTGACGAAATAGCCGGAGCGCGGCCGCGCACGGATCAGGCCGCGACGTTCCAGCAGGTAATAGGCCTGGAACACCGTGGACGGGCTGACCCCGTAAGTCTGGCTGGCGTAGCGCACCGACGGCACTCGCTGCCCGGGCCCGAGGACGCCGGAGCGGATCAGTTCTGCGATGTCGTCGGCGAATTTTTCGTAGCGTTTCATCGGTTGCCCGGTTAGTAGTTGATTCGAGTGCATGTACTTGTGGTGAGGGGATTTATCCCCGATGGGCTGCGGAGCAGTCCTGAAACCATACGACGCGGTGTATCAGTCATGGCCGGCTGCTGAATTTGGGGCCGCTCCGCGTCCATCGGGGATAAATCCCCTCACCACAGGTATCGCAGTGTCAAAACAGAACTGCATCTTAATGGCTCAGCGATTCATCGGTGCCACAAACCTGCTTTTCGCCACGCTATAAATCTCAGGCTCATCGCTGTCGGCAATCTTGAAGCTCAAGGTTTGCGAGCTGCTGGCCGGGCGCTCCGTGGTCATCGCCACCGACACCGGCACATCGACAATCTCTCCCGGCGCCAGGCTCAGCTCGGTCTTGCCCTGCAACTGGAAGCCGTCGCCGTCCACCAGGCTCAGGTTGTAGTCCTGACGCTGCTGGGTCTTGTTGATGACCTTGAGAGTGTAGATGTTCTCGATCTGGCCCTGACCGTTCTCGCGGAACAGCCCACGGTCCTTGGTCACGTCCAGCGAGACCATCGGCCGTTCGACCAAGGCCAGCGCCAGGGCGCCGATCATCACCAGCAGCACCGCCACGTAGCCAATCAGTCGCGGCCGCAGCAAGTGGGTCTTGCCACCTTGCAGTTCGCGCTCGGAACTGTAGCGGATCAAACCGCGCGGGTAGTTCATCTTGTCCATGATCGAGTCGCAGGCGTCAATGCACGCGGCGCAGCCGATGCATTCCATCTGCAGGCCGTCGCGGATGTCGATGCCGGTCGGGCAGACCTGCACGCACAATTGGCAGTCGATGCAATCGCCGAGGCCGGCCTCGGCGGGCTTCACATCGCGTTTGCGCGGGCCACGGTTTTCGCCGCGGGCCACGTCGTAGGAAATCGCCAGGGTGTCCTTGTCGAACATCACGCTCTGGAACCGTGCGTACGGGCACATGTGCATGCACACCGCTTCGCGCAGCCAGCCGGCGTTGATGTAAGTGGCGGCGGTGAAGAACAGCACCCAGAACAGGCTGACGCCGCCGATTTGCAGGGTGAACAGTTCTTCGGCGAGCGGACGGATCGGCGTGAAGTAGCCGACGAAGGTCAGCCCGGTCATCACACTGATCGCCAGCCACAGGGTGTGCTTGGCCGCGCGCCGCGCCAGTTTGTTCAGGCCCCAGGGCGCTGCCTGCAGTTTGATCCGTTGGTTGCGCTCGCCTTCGGTGATCTTCTCGCACCACATGAAGATCCATGTCCACGAACTTTGCGGGCAGGTGTAACCGCACCAGACCCGGCCGGCGAACACGGTAATGGCGAACAGGCCGAACGCGGCAATGATCAGCAGCGCCGAGAGCAGAATGAAATCCTGGGGCCAGAAGGTCGCGCCAAAGATGTGGAATTTGCTTTCGGCCAGATCCCACAGTACCGCCTGACGGCCGCCCCAGTTCAGCCACACGGTGCCGAAGAACAGCAAAAACAGAAATCCCGCGCCGCTCATGCGCAAGGTGCGGAACAGGCCGGTGAAGCTGCGGGTATGAATCTGCTTGTCGGTGGAACCGGCCTTCGCCTTCATCGGGCGACCCGGCACATTTCTTATGGTGGGGCTTGCTTCTACGGTTCGGACGGGGATTTGTTCGCTCATGGTCGTTCGCTCATCAGCCTCCATCAGGCGAATGAACTATGAGCGCCGAACTGTTTGCATAACAGACTCAGCTATTTCATTAAAAAGCGTATCAGATGGCTTTTTGCGGCCGATCTGCGACAACTTGAAGCAGCCCGCAGGCACAGGCGCAAACGCCTATCGCAGGCGTCTGCGGCGAGTGTTGATCAGGGTCAGTCAAATCACCGAATCACTCTCGTCAGCCTTCAAGTGTTTCCGGCCATCCCTGGCGCCTGCAACGGTCAAGGCGTCGGCTTCTGCTTCGGTGATGTAAATGCGCCGGCTTTCGATTTCCACGAAAGACATGGATTTGTCACTGTCTGTGCAGACTTCCAGCGTGTCGCAGATACGAATTTCTTCGCCATTTTCGACGGTGAAAAAACACACTTTTGATTCGGGATTGGATTCATCGATTCGAACGGGCATGGGGCTGTCCTTTTTCCGGGGGTATCTGAAAGGTTAGGGCACAGCGTCGGATGATCGTTCGACGCAACCGATTAATGGTCGGCGCTGTCCATCGACCAACGACCAATAAAAAGGACCGTGCGATGAACGCTTGGTGGGATGAAGTGTGGGAAACGCTGCAAGCGGAGTTCGCCGACATCGGCGATGCCTCGCAACTGACTCGCATCACCGTGCGCCTGCTGATGGCGGCGGTGTTGGGCGGGATTCTGGGTTTCGAACGTGAACACAAGGGCAAGGCCGCCGGGGTGCGCACGCACATGTTGGTAGCGTTGGGGGCGGCGCTGTTCGTACTGGTGCCGCAGACCTCCGGGGCGGAATCCGATGCGATGAGTCGGGTGTTGCAAGGCGTTATCGCCGGGATCGGGTTCCTCGGTGCCGGGACGATCCTGAAGAATCATGAGGGTGACGAAGGCCACGTCAAAGGGCTGACCACGGCGGCGGGTTTGTGGATGACGGCGGCGATCGGTGTGGCGACCGGGTTGGGCAAGGAAGCGACGGCGTTGCTCAGCACGTTACTGGCGTTGGGGATTTTCAGCGTGATGCCACGGATTGTCAGGCTGTTCGAGAAGAGCGACGAGAAAAACCAACATCTGTAACAACCCGCGCGGACTCTCTGATTCCTGTAGGAGCTGCCGGAGGCTGCGATCTTTTGATCTTGTTTTTAAGGATCAACATCAAAAGATCGCAGCCTCCGGCAGCTCCTACAGAGTGCGCGCTGCTCAGAGGATCACGGGCGGCATTGTCGTCGGAGGCTCTTCCTTCGGCGGTGGCGTGGTCCCCGGGGGTTCCTGCTCGGGAATCGGTGGTGGCTCGGTCTCGGGCAAGGTGGGTTTGTCGATGTTCGGATCAGGCGTTTCTGCCGGGATCGGGATGTTCATCTGTAGACCTCCGTGTGGCACATGGCGTGAGAAGTGCTTAAGTGGATTGACCACCTCCTGGTGAATTCGATCCGCTTTTTTATCCAGGCAAATCCCTGTGAACTTTTCCCCGGGCCGGTCGCTCGGAACCTAAGTGAGTTCATGTCGGGGCCGGTGCCTCCTTGTGAACACGGATCCGGCACAAGAGCGTCCTTGGGGCGTAAAGGAGAGATGCTCGATGTCTGCTGAAAAATCTTCAGAGCTGAGCTACAACCCGCACATGCCGCTGTCGCAAGCGTTGCTGCTGCCGCGCATCGTGATCGAAAACACCATGCCGACCCTCGACGGCGGGCAATTCGCCGTCAAGTCGATTGCCGGCCGCGATGTCGTTGTCACCAGCAAAGTATTTGCCGATGGTCACGACAAGCTTGCCGTGCGCATCCGCTGGCGCGGAGAAGGCGAAGAAACCTGGCAGAGCGAGGTCATGAGCGACCTCGGCAATAACAGCTGGGAAGGGCGCTTCCGTCCCGAACATCAGGGGCGCTATCTGTTTTGCGTCGAGGCGTGGATCGACCATTTCGCCAGCTTCCAGTACGAGCTGGAGAAAAAGCACAACGCCGCCGTCCCGGTCTCGCTGGAATTGCAGGAAGGCCGGAGCATGGTGCAACAGGCTGCCGAGCGCAGCGACGGGCCGCTCAGCGAAGAGCTGGCGGCGCTGCACCATGAATTGTCCGGCCTGCTCGAAACCGAGCAGGTGGCGCTGTTTCTGCACCCGCGCAGTGCGCAATTGATGGCGCAGGCCGATCACCGCGCCTACTTGAGCCTGAGCGCCGAATTTCCGATGGATGTCGAACGGGAACTGGCCGAGTTCGCCAGTTGGTACGAGCTGTTTCCCCGCTCGATCACCGACGATCCCAACCGGCACGGCACCTTCAATGACGTGCATGCACGGTTGCCGATGATTCAGGACATGGGCTTCGACGTCCTTTACTTCACCCCGATTCACCCGATCGGCCGCGCCCATCGCAAGGGCCGCAACAATTCCCTGACGGCCGGGCCGGATGATCCGGGCAGTCCTTATGCGATTGGCAGCGAGGAGGGCGGCCACGAGGCGATTCACTCGCAACTCGGTACCCGCGAAGACTTCCGCCGCCTGGTGGCGGCCGCTGCCGAGCACGGACTGGAAATCGCCCTCGATTTCGCCATTCAGTGCTCTCAGGATCACCCGTGGCTCAAGCAGCACCCGGGCTGGTTCAACTGGCGTCCAGACGGCACGATCAAATACGCGGAAAACCCGCCGAAGAAGTATCAGGACATCGTCAACGTCGACTTCTATGCGCCGGACGCGATTCCCAGCCTGTGGGTCGAGTTGCGCGACATCGTGGTGGGCTGGGTCAACGAAGGCGTGAAGATCTTCCGTGTCGACAACCCGCACACCAAGCCGCTGCCGTTCTGGCAATGGCTGATCGCCGATGTGCGGGCCCTGCACCCGGAAGTGATCTTCCTTGCCGAAGCCTTCACCACGCCGGCAATGATGGCGCGGCTGGGCAAGGTCGGTTACACCCAGAGCTACACCTATTTCACTTGGCGCAACACCAAGGCCGAACTGGCGAGCTACTTCACCGAACTCAACGAGTCGCCGTGGCGCGAATGCTACCGGCCGAACTTCTTCGTCAACACGCCGGACATCAACCCGGCGTTCCTGCATGAATCCGGACGTCCCGGATTTCTCATCCGTGCGGCGCTGGCGACCATGGGCTCGGGCCTGTGGGGCATGTATTCGGGGTATGAACTGTGCGAATCGGCGCCGGTGCCGGGCAAAGAGGAATACCTCGATTCGGAGAAGTACGAGATCCGCGTCCGCGACTTCAATGCGCCGGGCAACATCATTGCCGAAATCGCCCAGCTCAACCGCATCCGCCGACAGAACCCGGCGTTGCACACGCACCTGGGCCTGAAAATCTATAACGCGTGGAACGACAACATTCTGTATTTCGGCAAGCGCAGCTTCGACGGCAGCAACTTCATTCTGGTCGCGGTGAGCCTCGATCCGCACAACGTGCAGGAGGCGAATTTCGAGCTGCCGCTGTGGGAAATGGGCCTGTCGGATGACGCGACCACCCATGGTGAGGATTTGATGAACGGGCACCGCTGGGACTGGCATGGCAAGTATCAATTCATGCGCATTGACCCGGCGTATCAGCCATTTGGCATCTGGCGGATTACGGCCGCCTGAAGCAATGCACAACCCCCCTCTGTAGGAGCTGCCGAAGGCTGCGATCTTTTGCCTTTGATTTTAGAAGCAAGATCAAAAGATCGCAGCCTTCGGCAGCTCCTACACAGGAATCGAACAGAATTCAGCAGGAGTTCACATGGCGAAGAAACCCAAGGCAGCCACCTTTATCAAAGACCCGCTCTGGTACAAGGACGCGGTGATTTATCAAGTACACGTCAAATCGTTTTTCGACTCCAACAATGACGGGATCGGCGACTTTCCCGGCCTGATCGCCAAACTCGATTACATCGCCGAACTCGGCGTCAACACCATCTGGCTGCTGCCGTTCTATCCCTCGCCACGTCGCGACGACGGTTACGACATCGCCGAATACCGCGGCGTGCACAGCGACTACGGGACCATGGCCGACGCCAAGCGTTTTATTGCCGAGGCCCACAAGCGTGGCCTGCGGGTGATTACCGAGCTGGTGATCAACCACACCTCCGATCAGCACCCGTGGTTCCAGCGGGCGCGCAAGGCCAAGCCTGGCTCGGCGGCGCGGGATTTCTACGTGTGGTCGGATGACGATCAGAAATACGACGGCACCCGGATCATCTTTCTCGACACCGAAAAGTCCAACTGGACCTGGGACCCGGTCGCCGGCCAGTACTTCTGGCACCGCTTCTATTCGCACCAGCCCGACCTGAATTTCGACAACCCGCAAGTGATGAAAGCGGTACTGTCGGTGATGCGCTATTGGCTGGACATGGGCATCGACGGCCTGCGTCTCGACGCGATTCCGTACCTGATCGAACGCGACGGCACCAACAACGAAAACCTGCCGGAGACCCACGACGTCCTCAAGCAGATCCGTGCCGAAATCGATGCCAACTATCCCGATCGCATGCTGCTGGCCGAGGCCAACCAATGGCCGGAAGACACCCAGCTGTACTTCGGTGACACCGATGCTCAAGGCCTGAATGGCGACGAATGCCACATGGCTTTCCACTTCCCGCTGATGCCGCGCATGTACATGGCGCTTGCCCAGGAAGATCGCTTCCCGATCACCGATATTCTGCGGCAGACCCCGGAAATCCCTGCCAATTGCCAGTGGGCAATCTTCCTGCGCAACCACGATGAGTTGACGCTGGAGATGGTCACCGACAAGGAGCGCGACTACCTGTGGAATTACTACGCCGCTGACCGCCGCGCGCGGATCAACCTCGGCATTCGTCGGCGTCTGGCGCCATTGATGGAGCGTGACCGCCGCCGCGTCGAATTGCTCAACAGCCTGCTGCTGTCGATGCCCGGCACGCCGACCCTGTATTACGGCGATGAAATCGGTATGGGCGATAACATCTACCTCGGCGACCGCGACGGCGTGCGCACGCCGATGCAATGGTCGATCGACCGCAACGGCGGCTTCTCCCGCGCCGATCCGGCGAGTCTGGTGCTGCCGCCGATCATGGACCCGCAATACGGTTATCTGTCAGTCAACGTCGAAACCCAGGCCGGCGACCCGCATTCGCTGCTCAACTGGACCCGCCGCATGCTCGCGGTGCGCAAGCAGTCCAAGGCCTTCGGTCGCGGCACGCTGAAAATGCTTTCGCCGAGCAACCGGCGGATTCTGGCCTACACCCGGGAATTCACCGACGCCGACGGCAAGCACGAAATCATCCTCTGCGTGGCCAACGTGTCGCGCAGCGCGCAGGCGGCGGAGCTCGATCTGTCGGCGTACGTCGGCATGGTCCCGGTGGAGATGCTGGGCGGCAACGCGTTCCCGCCGATTGGCCAGTTGAATTTCCTCCTGACTCTGGCGCCGTATGGCTTCTACTGGTTCGCCCTGGCCACGGAAAACCAGATGCCGAGCTGGCACGTCGAACCGGCGCAGAGCCTGCCGGACTTCACCACACTGGTGCTGAAGAAACGCATGGAAGAGCTGCTCGAAGCGCCGACCCGGGCGACTTTGGAGCAGAGCATTCTGCCGAGCTGGCTGCAGAACCGTCGCTGGTTCGCCGGCAAGGACGCGGCTATCGAGCAGGTGCATCTGGCCTACGGCGTGCGCTTCGGCGACGCGCAGCATCCGGTGTTGCTCAGCGAGATTGAAGTCACCAGTGCCGGGCAGACCAGCCGCTATCAACTGCCGTTCGGCTTCATCTCGGAAGATCAGGTCGGCCCGGCACTGCCACAGCAACTGGCATTGTCCCGGGTACGGCGGGGCCGTCAGGTCGGACTGATCACCGATGCGTTCAGCCTTGAAACATTTGTCCGCGCGGTACTTGAGGGGATGCAGAACAACACGGTGTTGAACTCCGAAGAAGGCGAGATCCGTTTCGCCCCGACGGCTCAGCTGGAAGCGCTTGGCCTCGGTGCCGAGTCGGAAGTGCGTTATCTGTCGGCGGAGCAATCGAACAGTTCGGTGGTGATCGGCAACAGCCTGGTGCTGAAGCTGATCCGCAAAGTCGCCTCCGGTGTGCACCCGGAGCTGGAAATGAGCGCCTACCTGACCGAGGCCGGGTTCGAGAACATCTCGCCGCTGCTGGGTTCGGTGATTCGCCGTGATGCCAACGGCGACGACAATCTGCTGATGATCGCCCAAGGCTATCTGAGCAATCAGGGCGATGCCTGGGAATGGACCCAGAACAACCTTGAACGGGCGTTGCGCGATGAGCTGGCCGACTCGATGTCCGAGCAGGAGCAGCATTACAACGCCCTCGGTGAGCTGAAAGACTTTGCCGGCATGCTCGGCCAGCGTCTGGGCGAAATGCACCAGGTGCTGGCGGCGCCGAGCGACAACCCGGACTTCGCTGCGCAGATCACCAGCGCCAAGGATGCGCAAGCGACCGGCAAGGACGTTGCGGCGCAAGTCGAACATGCGCTGAAGTTGCTCAAGCAGCATCAGGGCCATTTGGGCGCGGCAGATCAGAAGCTGGTCACGCGCCTGGTGGACAACAAAAAGGTCATCCTCGGCCATGTGCAGGAGCTGGCAAAACAAGCGGTCGGCGGCTTGCGCATTCGCGTCCACGGCGACCTGCACCTGGGGCAGGTGCTGGTGATCAAGGGCGATGCTTATCTGATCGATTTCGAGGGCGAGCCTGCACGGCCGCTGCACGAACGTCGCGGTAAACACAGTCCGTACAAGGACGTCAGCGGGGTGCTGCGTTCCTTCGATTACGCGGCGGCGATGACCATCAACGTGCACAACGTTGATCACAGTCCGGAGTCTGAAGAGGCGCGGCGCCGTGTGGCGGATCGCTATTTGCGTGAAGCGCGGGAAGCATTTGTCGAGGCATATCGCCGGGCGGCAGCTAGTCTTGAACATGCCTGGCAGGATCCTGCGGGTGCCGACGCTGCGCTTGCGCTGTTCGGCCTGGAGAAGGCGGCCTATGAAGTGGCCTATGAAGCCGAAAATCGCCCCACGTGGTTGCCCGTGCCGTTGCACGGTTTGTATGGGTTATTGACAGGGCTTAAACCCTTTTCCGATCTTGGTGGAGAGTAGTCATGAGTTTCTCGAACAAGGAACAGGGTCACGCTAAAGAAGCATTATTGCCGGCCGCACAGGACATCGATGCCCTGGTGCGTGCCGAACATCACGACCCGTTTTCCATTCTCGGTCCGCACGGCGATGGTGCCGGCGGGCAATTTATCCGGGCTTACCTGCCCGGTGCACTGAAAGTCGAAGTGCTGGACAAGGACAGCGGCGAAGAACGCGGCGAACTGACGGCGAGCGAAACCCCGGGGTTGTTTGTCGGGCATTTCGAGCAGGCCCGGCCGTATCTGCTGCGCACCCGCTGGGCCGGCGGTGAACAGGTAGCAGAGGACCCCTACAGCTTTGGCCAGTTGCTCGGTGAAATGGACTTGTATCTGTTTGCCGAAGGCAATCACCGCGATCTGAGCAGTTGCCTCGGCGCACAACTGACCACGGTCGACGGCGTGGAAGGCGTGCGCTTTGCCGTGTGGGCACCGAATGCCCGGCGCGTCTCGGTGGTCGGCGATTTCAACGTGTGGGACGGGCGCCGGCATCCGATGCGCCTGCGGCATCCGTCCGGGGTCTGGGAGTTGTTCATTCCGCGCCTGCAGGCGGGCGAGTTGTACAAGTACGAAATTCTCGGCGCCCACGGCATTCTGCCGCTGAAGGCCGACCCGATGGCCCTGGCCACCAGCCTGCCACCGGACACCGCTTCGAAAGTCGCCGCGCCGCTGCAGATCGACTGGCAGGATCAGGACTGGATGAACGGCCGGCGCGAGCGGCAACAGCATTCGCAGCCGCTGTCGATCTACGAGTTGCACGTCGGGTCGTGGCAGTGCGAGCTGGACGATCTGGGCGAAGTCGCTCGCCAATACAGTTGGCCGGAACTGGCCGAGCGGCTGATTCCTTACGTCAAGGAACTGGGCTTCACCCACATCGAACTGATGCCGATCATGGAGCATCCTTTCGGCGGTTCGTGGGGCTATCAACTGCTCTCGCAATTCGCCCCGAGCGCCCGTTATGGCACGCCGGAGCAGTTCGGCGATTTCGTCAACGCCTGCCACCAGGCGGGGATCGGGGTGATTCTCGACTGGGTGCCGGCGCATTTCCCCACCGATACCCACGGTCTCGCGCAGTTCGACGGCACCGCGCTGTACGAATACGGCAACCCGCTGGAAGGTTTCCATCAGGACTGGGACACGCTGATCTACAACCTCGGACGCACCGAAGTGCACGGCTACATGCTGGCATCGGCGCTGCACTGGTTGAAGCATTTCCACATCGACGGCCTGCGCGTTGATGCCGTGGCTTCAATGCTCTATCGCGATTATTCGCGCAAGGCTGGCGAATGGATTCCGAACCGCCATGGCGGTCGGGAAAACCTCGAAGCCATCGATTTCCTGCGGCACTTGAATGACGTGGTCGAGCTGGAAGCCCCGGGCGCGCTGGTGATTGCCGAAGAGTCAACCGCATGGCCGGGCGTCAGCCAGAGCACCCAGCAGGGCGGTCTCGGATTCGCCTATAAATGGAACATGGGCTGGATGCACGACTCGCTGCATTACATCCAGCAGGACCCGGTGTACCGCGCGCACCACCACAACGAGCTGAGCTTTGGCCTGGTCTACGCCTGGTCCGAGCGCTTTATCCTGCCGATTTCCCATGACGAAGTGGTACACGGCAAGCATTCGCTGATCGACAAGATGCCCGGTGATCGATGGCAGAAGTTTGCCAACCTGCGCGCCTATCTGAGCTTCATGTGGACCCACCCGGGCAAGAAGCTGTTGTTCATGGGTTGCGAATTCGGCCAGTGGCGCGAATGGAATCACGATCAGCAGCTGGACTGGTACTTGCTGCAATACTCGGAACACAAAGGCGTACAGAAACTGGTCGGCGACCTCAACCGTCTGTACCGCGACGAACCGGCGCTGCACGATCAGGACGACGCGCCGCAGGGCTTCCAGTGGTTGATTGGCGATGATGCGATCAACAGCGTGTATGCGTGGCTGCGCTGGAGCAAAGATGGCAAACCGGTGCTGGTGGTTGCCAACTTCACGCCGGTGCCGCGTCAGTCCTATCGCGTTGGCGTGCCGTTCCCCGGGCGCTGGACCGAGTTGCTCAACAGTGATGCCGACACCTATGCCGGTTCCAACTATGGCAACGGCGGCGGGGCGTTTACCGAGGAAGTGCCGAGCCATGGGCAGGGGCTGTCGCTGGAATTGAATCTGCCGCCGTTGGCGGTGTTGATTCTCAAGCCAGAGGGCTAGTCCAGCCACCGCTAACCCTGTGGGAGCGGGCTTGCCCGCGAAGAGGTCGGAACATTCAACATCTCTGTTGCCTGATCCGCCGTCATCGCGGACAAGCCCACACCCACAGGCGTTTTCGGTGATCCGGGGATCGCTGCCGCAGCAGAATTACAGGTGCACTTCCACCGCCAGCGGCAAGTGGTCCGACAGGTGCGTCCACGGCTTGTTGCCGAGGATCTGCGGGTCGTGGCTGCTGGCGTTGCGCAGGTAGATGCGATCCAGGCGCAGCAGCGGGAAACGTGCCGGATAGGTCTTGGCCGGTCGCCCGTGGTGACGCTCGAACGCTTCGTGCAAGTAGTCGCGGCGGGCGAGGGCCTGGTTGCCCTGCAACTGCCAGTCGTTGAAGTCACCGGCAATGATCACCGGCGCATCCTCGGGCAGCGATTCCAGCAACTGGCAGAGCAGTTGCAACTGCAACTGGCGGTGGCTTTCGAGCAGGCTCAGGTGCACGCAGATCGCATGCACCTCGGCGTGCCCCGGCACGTCCAGCACGCAGTGCAGCAGGCCACGGCGCTCGGGGCCGGTGATCGACACGTCGAGGTTGCGGTATTCGCGGATCGGGTATTTCGACAGCAGGGCGTTGCCGTGGTGGCCATCTGGGTAGACCGCGTTGCGCCCGTAGGCGAAATCGCTCCACATGCTGTCGGCGAGAAATTCGTATTGCGAGGTTTGCGGCCATTCGTTGTAGCGATTGGAATGGCGCTCGTGTTCACCCACCACTTCCTGCAGAAACACCAGGTCGGCCGACGTGCTGCGCACCGCCTCGCGCAGCTCCGGCAGGATGAAGCGCCGATTGAGGGCGGTGAAGCCCTTGTGGGTATTGACCGTCAGCACGCGCAGGCGATGGATGACGGGGGCGTCGACGGCGTGACGCTTGGGATCGCTGGACACGTTCACTCCTCTGAAAAACAGGCTTCCTGTTCATGCGACTGGTCTGTGGGCGGGCAGTTCCTTCCAGATGTCTCAGGCCAATACAACCGGGCAAACCTCGGGCATAAACGCAAACCCGCAACCACGTTTAAAGTACACGAACCGTTACGCCATAACGGCTACAACGCCTTGCGCCGTTACCTACGCGTACGCCAGAATCCGCCGGCTTACACGGCTATGGGCCGGGCTATATCGTTTCCCTGTCACTGAACATCAGTGATCGGGTTTGGTAGCCCGTCTGTAATAGCTGTATGGCAACACCTATGCAGCCCTTTTTTGGGCTCGGTTTTATGGTGGTCATGCGTGGGGCTCGTTCGCGAGCGCCGGGTTCCTATTGCAGCCGGTCTACCAACCCGCGTATGGCCGCCACCCTCGTTTGGTAGCGAGAGTGATGGCTCCTGAAAATCTGCAATAGGAGTACATCCATGTTCAAAGCCACACCCAACCCCCCAGACGCCGACCCGATCCCCTACGACCCGGCCCTCGACCCGCAGAAGATAAAAGAGGCGACCGACCGCGCCATCAAGTTCTACCTCAACCCCGGCGCACTGAAAATCTCGATCCCTTCAACCCCGTCACGCAAATCGAACAGAATCTTCCTCATCGACCCGACCGTGGACGAAGAAACTCTACTCGTCGAAGCCTGCGAATCACTAGCCGCCGCCAGCGACATGGCGCGCGATATCGGCAGCGCGCTCGACGACTCACACCGCCGCGCCGTGCTGATGCTGCATCAGGTGATCATGCTCAGTGAACTGATGGTCAACCGAGTCCTGGACGGCCGCCGCGTACCGAACTAGTCACCCGGCCCTGTAGGAGCTGCCGCAGGCTGCGATCTTTTGATCTTGTTTTTAAAAAACAACATCAAAAGATCGCAGCCTTCGGCAGCTCCTACAGGTCGTGATTCTTTCAAAAGTGCCTCGATCGGAGTTCCAGCTGATGCCCGAAACCACCCCCAATCCACCGGCTACAGACCCGGTATCACCCTACGAATCCCACAACTCCAGAAAACTCCACGAAGCCGCCGAACGCGCCCTCGACCACTACCTCGCGCCCGCGCAAATCATGGCGACGCCGTACACCCCCAGCAGCATGTTCATGGTCAACCCGCAAACCGACACCGAATCCCTGCTGGCCAACGCCTGCGAATCCCTGGCTTCGGTCACGGTGATGCTCGGTGATTTCGCCGGCACGCTGGAAGGGCCGAGTCGCAATACGGCGCTGGGCATTGCCCAAGTGGTGATGCTGGGCGAGTTGGCGGTGAATCAGGCGCTGGATAACGTCGTACCCAAGGATTAGGCGGCAACTGTTATGGCCTCATCGCGAGCAGGCTCGCTCCCACATTGGATTTGCGGGGCTCACCTATTTTATGCCCGACAAAAAGTCCCTTGTGGGAGCGAGCCTGCTCGCGAAAGCGGCGTTTTAGCCAATACATCAAGTGCCTGACACGGCCTCTTCGCGAGCAAGTTTGCTTCCACAAGGAATGGTTGTTTCAGATGAAGACGATCTCGTACGGCAGCCGCATGCGTTCGAGCAGGACTGGCGGCAGCATCGGCGCAATGCCGATTGCCGGTTCGCCCTTGAGCTGGCTGGCGTAGGCGTGGGTGGCGTGGCTCTTGCGCGCCACGGTCCACGTATCGAGGCGCAGTTTGCGCGCACGTTCCCAGGGGATCAGGCTGTGATCGCGCTCCGGCCAGTGCCAGGCCCAGACCGGCACGTCGTGGAAGGTCGCGCCCACTTGTGCTGCCGCTTGGGCACTGGCACGTCCGACCGCTTCGTGGTCGGCATTGCCATCGTTGCGCCAGGTGCTGAACACCACGTCACCGGGACGCAGGTAGCGCGCGATGAACTCGGTAAGGTCGGTCTCCCGGTCGAGCAGCGCGTTGTCAGTGAACCCGCCGCGCACCCATTTCAGGCTGTGCATCGGCAGACCCAGGCGCCGCAGCGCCTCGACGCTCTCTTGCGGGCGGAACACGCTCAGGCGTTTTTCCGACCATTGCCGCGAGCCGGGGTGGCTGGCACTGCCGTCGGTGATCGACAGCAATTGCAAGGGGTGGTCGAGGCTGGAGAGCAGTTGCAGCAGACCGCCGCAGGTCACCACTTCATCGCCCGGATGCGGGGCGACCACGACGGCTCGGGCACCGGGTGGCACCAGACTGTGGGTATTGATGACGGGAATGTTGTCGAGCTGCGGGGCGCTGTTCCATATCTGCGCCGGCAGCGGATTATCGCTGAGGGATAACGGTTTCATGGGTGTTACGTCCTTGTTGAGTCTGGCCCTCAGTCGTACCGACGCCGTGAACAATCAGGCGCGCGCGACCCGTGAAGGCGGATGGATTGCCGTGCGACGCTCCGAACCCTGGATTGCCGCGCAGCAGAGTATTGCTCAAGATCTGCGGTTCGTCGCGTCACAGATCAAACTGACCCGGTTTTTTTTGATCGATCTGTGCCAGATTCCGCAAATAATCCCCGAATCCTCCGCGCGCGCGGCTGTCCAGGCGGGCGCTGGTGTGCACCTGCGGGCGATGGCTCCAGGCGATGTCCGCCCCCGACAATTCCAGGCGCCGCACCAGTTGCACGTCTTCATCGCAGGCCAGCGGCGGGAAGCCACCGGCCCAGCGGTAGGCGTCGGCGCTGATCCCGAGGTTGGCACCGTGGATGTGCCGGTGACCGTCACGGGCCTGATAGTGGCGGTGATAGCGGATCTGGGCTGACTCATTGAACGACTGATCCCAGTGCTCGACGGTCACGGTGCCGCATACCGCGTCGGCACCCAGGCCCAGCTGCGCCACCAGCCAGTCATCCGCCACGCGGCTGTCGGCGTCGGAGCAGGAGATCCAGCGCGCACCGCGCTCCAGCAGGACTTGCGCGCCGGCGGCCCGGGCCTGACCGACGTTGCGCGCATCGATGTGCAGGCTCAGCACCGGAAAGTCACTGACAATCTGCGCCGAGCGGTCGGTGCAACTGTCGAGCACCACCAGCACTTCCACCGGTTCGCCGGCCAACAGCCCGTGCTTGCTGGCGCGCAACGCGGCGCTGAGGCATTGCCCGAGCAGCGCTTCCTCGTTGTGCGCAGGAATCAGAATACCGATCATCGCAGACCCTCCAGTGCGGCCACCGAACGCGGTTCGCGGCTCCAGACTTCAAGCAGGAAGTCCGCTTCCTGATGCAGCGCCACACGCGGCAGCGCCAGATGCTCATGGATAAGGTCGTGGACCTGACGCGCATTGAGCGGGCATTCGTCAATCGGTGGGCGCCAGTGACAGGCCAGCAATTGGCCGTCGGCGGTCAGGGATTGACTGATGCGCCGGATCACTTCTGTCAGATCCTGGGCATCGAGGTAGTAGCCGATTTCGCTAAATACAATCAGGTCGAATTTTTCCTCCGGCCAGTCGCCGGGCAAGCGACTCTGGCGCACTTCGGCGTGGTCAAAAAGACTCAAACGGGTACGGGCCAGATTCACTGCGGCGCTGGCGGTGTCGCAACACAGCAGGCGGTCGCAACGCCCAGCCAGTTCGGCGCTGAGTTCGCCATTGGCGCAACCGGGCTCGAAGATCGCCCGGTAATGTGCGCGGGGCAGGGCGGCGAGGGTGATGGCCCGTTTGCGCTGTTCGTACCAGCGTTCGCGGAAGGCCCAAGGGTCATCGTTGGCGCTGAACAACCCGTCGAAATAGCGATCATCGACACTCATAGGAACACCACTTCAAACGGTTGCAGCAGACGATCCAGCACGTACGGCGCCAATACCGGTTGCAGCCCGGCTTGCGGGTCGCCTTCCAGTTGGCTGGCGAAGGCGTGCACCGCGTGGCGTTTACGCGCCACTTGCTCCGCTGACAACAGAATCTTGCGCGCGCGTTGCCACGGCACCGAGGCGTCTTCGGGGGAGGCCCAATGCCAAGTCCACACCGGCAATTCGTGACAAGTGGCGCCGACCCGCCGCGCGGCTTCGATACTGGCGCGCCCCGCGGCTTCGTGATCGCAATGGCCGTCCTCGCACCACGTGCTGAACACCACGTCGCCGGGGCGCAGGTGGCGTTCGATGAACGCGACCAGCGACGGCTCATCCGCAGCGACCTGGCTATCGCTGAAACCACCGCGCAGCCATTTCATCCGGTGCAGCGGTACGCCGAGGCGGCGAAGGGCTTCGGCCGATTCCTGCGGCCGCACCACGCTCAGGCGTTCGACCGGCCAGCGTGCGGAACCGGGATGACTGGCGCTGCCATCGGTGACCGAGATCAGTTGCAACTGACGCCCGGCGGCCGCCAGCAACTGCAACAAGCCGCCGCAGCCGAGCACTTCGTCGTCCGGGTGCGGGGCGACAATCACCGCACGGGCGCCCGGTGGAACCAGACTGAGGACATCGACACTGTCCAGCGCCGCAAGGTGCCGGGAGTGTTGCCATTGCAGCAGCGAAGTGCCCTGGTGGCCGATGATCGGATCGGGTTTGCTGGCGGCATTCATAGGCTCCAGGCCTCCTCGGGGTGTTCGGCCAGCCATTGGCCGAGGGCCGCCAGGTCGCGCTCGGCATGGCTCTGGCGCAGGAATACCGGCAGATCGGCGCTCAATTGCGCAAAGTGGCGGTCCTTGCAGAACGGTCCCGCACCCAATGCCCGTCCGGCTTCACGCAGGACCTGTTCGGCGGTGTCTTCGACCACCGCGCGGGCGCGTCGGGCAAGTAGTTCGGCGTGGGCCTCGGGGTAAGTATCGATGTGCAGCGCGCTGAAGCGCAGGACGTTGGCCGCCGCATGCAACGCCGAATCGACGGCGCCGAGATGCGCGAGGGCATGCGGTTCCTGGCGTTGTGCGCAGTGTTGGCGCAGCGCCTGGGCAAGCTGTTGCGCCGCGCCGTACCAGCACGCGGCGATGCCGATTCCGCCTTGCCAGAAACCCGGGCGTTGCAGGTAATCGCCGGGGTTGCCGATGGCCTGCGCCTCGGCGCCGTCGAACAGCACCTCGACGCTGCCGGTGGCGCCCATGCCGACCGCTTGCCAGCCCTGATCGGTGACGTTCACGCCCGGTTGATCGAGCGCCACCGCCACCAGTTGCTGACGCTCATCGGCGTCCCACGCGGTGAGCAGCGCATGGCTGAGCACCGCCGCCCCGGAGCACCAGGCCTTGCGCCCGTCGAGACGGACCATGTGCCCGGCCGGGCGCACTTGCACGCGCGCCTGGGGCGGTTCTGCGGCCCACATGCCCCAGGTGCTGCCGGGTGTCGGCGAACCACCGAGTTGTTCGATGATCGCCAACGCGTCGGTGTGTCCCTCGTAGAGCTTGCACAAGCCCAGATCGTGTCCGCCGACCTCCGCCAGGCGCTGAAAGCGCTCCAGCGTGCGGCCACTGCCCGGTAACGGCAACTGATCCAGCCCGGCCTCGACCAGCGCCCGCAGGCAGTGGCCGAGCGCCGCAGTGTCGCGATAGTCCGGCGGGCGGCGTGCCAGATAATTGTGCAAGTCCATATCAGTCTTCTTCTTCGCGTTGCAGTTCGAACAGCAGCAGCGAACGGCCGGTGACGGAATATTCGTGACCGAACTCGAAGCGTTCCTGACCGCGAATCGCCGGTTGGTTGGTGTCGATCATGCAGGTCCAGAAACTGCCTTCCGGCACTTCCGGCAGCTGGAAATTGACGATGTCGTGATGCGCGTTGACCACCAGCAGCAGGGTCGCGTCGGCGCCCTTGCGGCGAATCCCGGTTTCCTGCGCGCGGCCATCGAGGAGCATGCCCAGGCAACGGTTGTGCGCGTCGTGCCAGTGTTCGGTGGTCATCTCGGTGCCGTCCGGCGCAAGCCAGGTCACGTCCTTGACGCCGATGTCCTCGTTGTATTCGCCGACCAGGAAACGTCCGCGACGCAGGATCGGATACGCCATGCGCAACTTGATCAGGCGTTTGACGAACTTCAGCAGTGCCTTGCCGTCCTCGCTCAGGTCCCAGTTGACCCAGCCGATCTCGCTGTCCTGGCAATAGGCGTTGTTGTTGCCGTCCTGAGTCCGCGCGAATTCGTCGCCGGCGACGATCATCGGCGTGCCTTGGGCCAGCAGCAGGGTGGCGAAGAAGTTACGCATCTGCCGGTGACGCAGTTCATTGATTTCAGGATCGTCGGTCGGACCTTCGACGCCGTGGTTCCACGACAGGTTGTTGTTGCTGCCGTCCTGGTTGTTCTCGTCGTTGGCTTCGTTGTGCTTGTCGTTGTACGACACCAGGTCATTGAGGGTGAAACCGTCATGCGCGGTGATGAAGTTCACCGACGAATACGGTCGCCGTCCGCGCTGGTTGAACATTTCGCCGGACGCGGTCATGCGGCTGGCGAAGTCGGCGACCTGGCCGTCATCGCCTTTCCAGAACGCACGCACGGTGTCGCGGAACTTGTCGTTCCACTCGACCCAGCCCGGCGGGAAGTGACCCACCTGATAGCCGCCGGGGCCGCAGTCCCAAGGCTCGGCGATCATTTTCACCTGACGCAGTACCGGGTCCTGACGGCAGGCGACGAGGAAGCTGTGACGCTCGTCGAAACCGTCGTGATAACGGCCGAGGATGGTCGCCAGGTCGAAGCGGAACCCGTCGACGTGCATTTCGCTGGCCCAGTAACGCAGCGAGTCGGTGACCATTTGCAACACGCACGGGTGACTCAGGTCCAGCGTGTTGCCGGTGCCGGAATCGTTGATGTAGAAACGCTTGTCGTCGGGCATCAGCCGGTAGTACGAGGCGTTGTCGATGCCGCGCATCGACAGGGTCGGGCCTTGTTCGTTGCCCTCGGCGGTGTGGTTGTAGACCACGTCGAGGATCACTTCCAGATTGGCTTCGTGCAGGTGCGCGACCATTTCCTTGAACTCGGCGATCTTGCCGCTGGCCAGATAGCGCGGGTCCGGGGCGAAGAACGCGATGCTGTTGTAGCCCCAGTAGTTGGTCATGCCTTTGTGCAGCAAGTGCTGGTCGTTGACGAAGGCATGGATCGGCAGCAATTCCACCGACGACACGCCGAGCTTGCGGATGTGTTCCAGCACATCGTCAACCATCAACCCGGCAAATGTGCCGCGCACGTTCTCCGGCACCGACGGGTGCCGCATGCTGATGCCGCGTACGTGGGTTTCATAAATGATGGTCTTGTCCCACGGCACGCTGACGCGGTGGTCGTTGCCCCAGGTGTGCGCCGGGTCGATGACTTTGCATTTGGGCACGAAGGGCGCGCTGTCGCGTTCGTCGAAACTGAGGTCGGCGTCCGGATGGCCGATGGTGTAGCCGAACAGTGCTTCGGACCATTTCAACTCGCCGACCAGTTGCTTGGCGTAGGGGTCGATCAGCAGTTTGTTGTGGTTGAAGCGATGACCATTGGCCGGATCATATGGGCCGTAGACGCGATAACCGTAGATCAGCCCCGGGTGGGCGTCCGGCAGATAGCCGTGGTAAATCTCGTCGGTGTATTCCGGCAGTTCGATGCGTTCGAGTTCGACTTCACCGGCGTCATCGAAGATGCACAGTTCAACCTTGGTGGCGTTGGCGGAAAACAGTGCAAAGTTAACCCCCAGCCCATCCCAGGTCGCACCGAGCGGGAAGGGCAGGCCTTCACGGATTCTGGACGGCTCGGCGTGCGTTGCGGGCTCGGCTTTTTTGGGACTGGACATGATTGCTCCTGCAAAACGGGTTGGTTCGAATAACTGATCAATTACGGGAGCAGATTGTGTGGCGAGGGGATTTATCCCCGATCGGCTGCGAAGCAGTCGCAAAACCTGTGCACGCGGAATGTCTGAGACATCGCCATTGCTGCTTTGGGGCCGCTGCGCGACCCATCGGGGATAAATCCCCTCACCACAAAACGCTCTCCAGTCAGGGTTTTTCACATTTCTTGAGGACGAGTTGGCCCTCGGTGGCGAGCAAGCTCGCCACACGGTCATTCAGTTCAATAATCCGGGTGGGTCAGTTGGCCGGGGGCTTGCGGGTTGCCCGGGGCTTTTTCTCGGGGGCTTTTTCGCCCGGCGGAACGACCTTCGCCGCGCCGGCCGGTTTGGCCTTGGCGGCCGCCGCAGCCTTGGGTTTGGCCGCTGCGGCTTTGCTGTCGGTGTCTTTGCTGGCCGTCTTGCCAGCCGTCTTGCTGCCTGTTGCCTTCGGCGATTTCTTCGGCGCCAAAGCCTCGGCTTCAGCCAGTTTGCGCGCCATCTCCCAGTGGCGTGCTTCGTGACCTTCAGGTTTGCCCTCTGATTCCCAGATCTGATAGGCGAACTCGCGGATGCGTTTATCGTCGGTACTCATCGCAATGCTCCTGAACTGAACTCGTCGTTACGTAAAGAGTTGGATAAAGAGATTGACCGGGATATCCCCCAGCGCGGCGCTGACGTTCAGCTCCCTGTTTTTTGTGACTGCGCTGCTGTGAAAAAGTCCCTTCAGGTTTGTGTCGGAGGCGGCGAACGGTAAAACCACCCGCGTATCGCCCCAGCGCAGCGCATCGACCTGAGGGATGGCACAGTTTTCCAGCAGCGTCGCGCAGCGCACCGGTACGATCACGATGGCGTACGTCCCCTCGTGTTCACGGGCAAACGCGAGCACGTTGTGCGCCTGGCTGCCCAGCACCTCCAGGGCCTGGTACGAGCCTCGCCGGAACAGCTCGGCGTGTTCGGCGCGCAGGTTCAGCACCTGGGCGATCAGCGCTTGCTTGATGCGCCCGTCACGCCAGTTCGCCAGCAACTTCTCGACCTCTGCATGCGCATGCAGGGCCTGCTCGTGGGCGGCGTAATCCACCGGCCGGCGGTTGTCCGGATCAACCAGACTGAAGTCCCAGAACTCGTTGCCCTGATACAGATCGGGCACCCCCGGCACGGTCATGCGCAGCAAGGTTTGCGCCAGACCATTGAGCGCACCGGCGGCGGCGATGCCGTTGACGGTCTTGCTCAGTGCCGCGCGCAGCAGTTCGCCTTCGTCACCGGTCAGCAGGCGTCGGGTGAAGGTCTGCGCAGCGTTTTCATAGGCTTCGTTGGGCGCACTCCAGCTGCTTTGCAGCTTGGCTTCACGCAGGGCTTTCTGTTGCCATTGCCAGATGCGCTCGGCGTAATCGGCAAAACCTGTCTGATCGTCATCGCGCAGTTGCAGCGGCCAACTGCCGAGCAATGCTTGATAGAGGATCAGTTCATCAGCGGACGACGGCAGTTGATCGTCGTCGCGCAGCGGCCGGGCGAGGGCGCGCCACAGCTCGACCTGTTCGGCGTACCAGTGGCTGCGTTCGCTGAGCACCGCCAGCCGCGCCCGGGTGTCTTCGCCGCGCTTGTGGTCGTGGGTGGCGGTGGCCAGCAAGTTGTCGGGAAACGCCTCCATCCGCTGCTGATTGATGGCATGGAAGTCACTGAGCGGCGCGCTGAACTGCTCGGTGTTGTAGCCGACGTCATTGCGCGACAGCAGCACCGCCGAGCGATACAGCGCGGTGTCTTCGACTGCCTTGGCCGCTGCCGGTGAGGTCAGTTGCTGGAAGCGTACGCAGGCGTGCTTGAGGATCTTGCGCGAGCGCCCGCGCGGCTTGTGCCGCCACGGTGTGCCGCCGAGCCACGCAGCGACGCAATCGAGCACCGGCCAGTCGCCTTCGCCCAAGGTCTGGCGAGCACCGTCCATGGCCTGCTGGAAGAACTGTTCATCCTGTGCCGGGCGGCCCAATGCGCTGATATAGGTGCGGTAGACCGGGAAATGCACGATCAGCGCCTGCAACACCCGGCGGATCGCGCCGAGGGTCAGGTCGCGGGTCATCAGGTCGTCCCGGGCCACTTGCAACAGGGCCTGGGCGACGCTTTCGAAGTCACTGGCCAGCGAGCCATTGAGGATCTGCTGGCGTGCCAGTTGCGCTTCTTCGATGAACGCCGCCGGGCGCTCGGTACGCCGCTGCCAGAGGTCGCCGAGTACGTGTTCGCCGTCGGGGTCGTGTTGCAGCAGCGACAGCTGATTCATGAACTCGTAACCGGTGCTGCCATCCACTGCCCAGTCGCGGCGCAGGGTTTCGCCAGCGCCGAGAATCTTCTCGACGTAGATCGGCAAATGCCGCCCTGGCGCGAGCAGGTCGAGGCGCCGGCGCAGCTTGCGGCAATAACCACGCGGATCGGCGAGGCCGTCGATGTGGTCGATGCGCAAACCGTCGACCAGCCCTTCAGCGATCAACTGGAAGATCTTGCCGTGGGTCGCTTCGAAGACTGCCGGGCGTTCGACGCGCAAGCCGCCGAGTTCGTTGATGTCGAAAAAACGCCGCCAGTTGATGTCATCGGCAGCGGTGCGCCAACTCGCCAGACGGTAGCTCTGGCGCTCCAGCAACTGGTGCAGTTTGTCGAAACCTTCCTCGGTGGTGGAGTCGTAATGCGTCAGGTTGGCCTCAATGGCTTTGAGGATCTGCGGATCGCCTGCCAGCTCGCGCAACTCTGCCTTGAGCGGCAGCGCCAGCGAATGAGCGTCGGACTGGTCACGGAGGGCAGTGAAACGCTCGGCCAGCGACTGCAGCGCTTCGACCGGTTTGAGCAGGTCGCCATAGTCATTCGGGCAGATCGGGAAGTGATGCTCGTAATGCTCGACGTGGAAGCGTCCCTGCTGCGCATCGAAATGCAGTTTCAGCGAGCCTTCCTGCAGTGCGACGCCGTAATCGCTGCCGAGAAACGGCAGCAGCAACTGGCCTTCCATCAACGGGTCCGGCGAGTGCCACTGGATGTCGAAGAACTCGCTGTAAGGGCTCAGTCGACCCCATTCCAGCAGGTCGAGCCACCATGGGTTGTCACCGCCGCCGACGGCCATGTGATTGGAGACGATGTCGAGGATCAGCCCCATGTTGTGTTCGCGCAGGGTGCTGACCAGGCGCCGCAACGCCGGTTCGCCGCCGAGTTCCGGGTTGACCTGGGTCGGGTCGACCACGTCGTAGCCGTGCATCGAGCCGGCTCGCGCGGCGAGCAGTGGCGAGGCGTAGATATGGCTGATACCGAGGCTGGCAAAGTACGGCACCAGTGGCACCGCCTGTTCCAGGGTGAAGCCTTTGTGAAATTGCAGGCGCAGGGTCGCGCGCAGTGGCTGGATGAGCGTCTGGTTCATTGGTCACGCTCGGCTGCCTGAAGGCGGGCGCAGGCCAGCAGTTCCAGACGACGCGCTGCATCGACCCCGTCGAGCAAGGCTTCGCTGTTGCCGGGCAACCGCCGCGACCAGTTCGGGTGGCTGTCGATGGTGCCAGGCAGGTTGGCCTGTTCGTCGATGCCCAATGCGTCCTCCAGTGGCAATAACACCAGCGGCGCCCGGGTATGACCGAGGAACCGCACGCTGGCGTCCACCACCTGATCGGCTTCGTGGGACTCTTCGCGGAAGTTCTGCGGGTCCTGACTCAAGGCGCTGCGCAAGCCTTCGCGTTCGCGCTGGCGATGACGCCGCCAGTCGATTTCACCGTTGGCATCGACAAAGCCCAGGCGCGCATTCCAGTCGATGTCGCGGCCATGCCACCAGCCGTTGAGCGTCGGCAGGTCGTGGGTGGTGGTGGTTGCCAGGGCGTTGTCCGGCCAGTCGAGAATCGGTTTGAAACGGGTGTTGTCCTGTTCGAACAGCAGCACGCGCATGCCGAGAATCGAACGGGCGATAAGTTTTTCCTGCAGGCCTTCGGGCACGGTGCCGAGGTCTTCCCCAAGGACGATGGCCTGATGGCGATGGGATTCGAGGGTCAGCAGGCGCAGCAGATCGTCCACCGGGTAATACAGGTACGCGCCGTCGGCGGGGGCGGCACCGTTGGGGATCACCCACAGGCGTTGCAGGCCCATGACGTGGTCGATGCGCAGGCCGCCGGCATGGGCGAAGTTGGCACGCAGCATGTCGATGAACGCGCGAAAGCCATTGCGGATCAGGCCTTCGGGAGAAAACGCGGAAATCCCCCAGCCCTGGCCGGAACGATTGAGGATGTCGGGTGGTGCGCCAACGGTCAGCGAGGCGAGCAATTCGTCCTGAAAACTCCAGGCCTGGCTGCCGGCACCGTCGGCACCCACGGCCAGGTCGGCGATCAGGCCGATGCCCATCCCGGCGCTGCGCGCGGCGGTTTGTGCGCGCTCCAGGCAACGGTGGATCAACCATTGGCAAAAGGCGAAGTAAGCGATGCGCTCCGCGTATTCCTCGGCAAACGCTTCGAGGGCGGCGCCGCGCGGGTCGTGCCAGTGTTCCGGCCATTCGCGCCAATCGAGGCTTTCGCCACGGGCAGCGCGCATTTCCTGAATGGCTTCGAAGCGGCAATGATTTTCCAGTGCTTCGCCACCGCTGTGGCGGAAGCTGGCGCAATCCGCGTGCAGAGGATGCTCGCCGGCGACGAACCCGTCGTACAAGGCTTGCAGCAATTTTTGCTTGGCGTCGGCGGCAGTCGGCCAGTCGATGAGTTTGAGCTCTTCCAGTTGCTGGAATTGCTCGGCCAGGCCGCTGGCGTCAATCGCATCGCGCAGCGCCCGTTCCCCGAGGATCGCCCCGGGGGCAGCATATAGTGAATTGAGGAATAGACGACTGGACGGCGAATAAGGGCTGTAGCGCCCGGTGTCGGCGCTGAACATCGCGTGCAGTGGGCTGATCGCCAACGCATCGGCACCGCGCTCGCCGGCCACCCGAACCAATTCTTCCAGCGCTTGCGTGTCGCCGAAACCGCCATCGCCGGGGCGACGCAGACCGTAGAGTTGCGCGCTCAGACCCCAGACCCGCGGGATCGGGTTGTCCACCGCATCGCCGACGCTAAAGCAGCGCTCCGGCGCCACGGCCAAGGTGAAATACTGATCGGCGATGTGCACCTGTTGATAGCCGACCGGGACCAATCCCGGCAGCACGGCGTTGTCATCAAGCTTGAGGTTCAGCCGCGAGCCGTCTTCGAGATGAATCTCACACGGGGTTTGCGGTTCGAAATAGCGCGCCAGATCCACGCCGACACCTACGTCGGCAGTGAGCAGCGGCGGCAGGTGCAGATCCTGTTGCACTTGTTGCAGTTGCAGCAGGCTGGCGTCGATTTCCTGCGCGGTATTGGCCGGATGCCCGAGTCCGGTGAGGACATTGCGCAGTACCGCCGGGGCGACTTTTTGCGGGCGGCCGTTGGCGTCGATCCAGTCAACGGCAAGGCCAGCTCTGCTGGCGAGAATTTCCAGTTGCGCATCGCTCATAGGCGCTCTCCATCCAAAGGTTGCAAGGGGGTTGCGGCCGTGAGGCTGACAAGCGCGCAATACGCGGGCAGTTGGCCCGGTTCCGACAGGGCAACCGCAGGCGGCTGTTGAAACAGCCACACGGCATCGCTCTGTGGAGGGTTGACCACTGGCGTATCGCTGAGGTTCAGGTCAATTCGCAGCTCGCTGCCATCGCCCAGGCGCCAGCGTGCACTGACCGCGCCGTGGCCGAGCATGTGTGCGCCGAGCGCCTGGGTGCCGGACAGATGCGGGATGATGTAGCGGTGGCGCAGTTGCAGCAGGTGCCGGTACAGGGCGAGGGTTTCCTGCTGTTTCGCGCTACCGCTGCCCATCAGCCGTGGTTGCGAGGCATGAAAGGTCTGTTCGGCATTCGGGTCGGGAATTTGCTCGCGCTTGTGCGGATCGCTGAAGGCGCTGAAGTCTGCAAATTCATTGCGCCGACCTTCGCGCACCAGATCCGCCAGCTCGCCGTGGTGGCTGGTGAAAAACAGGAAAGGCTGTTCGGCCGCGTATTCGTCGCCCATGAACATCAGCGGAATCATCGGGGACAGCAGCAACAGCACGGTGGCCGCCTGCACCGCCTTAGGGTTGGCCAGTTGATGCAGGCGTTCGCCAAAGGCGCGGTTGCCGATCTGGTCGTGGTTCTGCAGGAACAGCACGAAGGCGGTGGAGGGCAGGTGTTCGCTCGGCTCGCCGCGCGGTTCACCGTGGCGGGTGATATGCCCCTGGAACACGAACCCCTGGCTCAGGCAGCGCACCAATTGTTCGGTCGGTTGCAGCGCATAGTCGGCGTAGTAGGCGTCGGTTTCACCGGTCAGCAGCACGTGCAAGGCGTTGTGCCCGTCGTCGTTCCACTGCGCGTCGTAATCCTCTTCGAGCAGGCTCGACTGGTTGAGCTCGTTCTCCACGGTCAGCCAGACATGGCGGCTTGGGTCGATTTGCTGGCGGATGCGCTGTGCCAGTTCCGGCAGGAAATCCGGGCTTTCGATGGCGTGCACCGCGTCCAGGCGCAGACCGTCGAAGCGGTATTCCAGCACCCACATCAGTGCGTTTTCGATGAAGAAATCCCGCACTTCCCGGCGGCGGAAATCGATGGCCGCGCCCCAGGGCGTGTGCTTGTCCTCGCGAAAGAAGCCTTTGGCGTAGCGGCCCAGGTAATTGCCGTCGGGGCCGAAGTGGTTGTAGACCACGTCGAGAATCACCGCCAGGCCAAGGCCGTGGGCGCTGTCGATCAGATGCTTGAGTTGTCCCGGCGTGCCGTAGGAGGCTTGCGGCGCATAGGGCAGCACACCGTCGTAGCCCCAGTTTCGACTGCCGGGGAACTGTGCCAGCGGCATCAGCTCGATGGCGGTAATCCCCAGCTCGACCAGGCGCGCCAGATGCTGCTCGACTTCGGCAAATCCGCCGAGCGCACCGACGTGCAGCTCGTAAATCACCGCTTCACTCCACGGCCGACCTTGCCAGGTGGTGTGCTGCCATTGATAGGCCAGCGGATCGACCACCACACTGTGGCGGTCAAGGTCGCCATCCTGGGCGCGGGAGGCCGGGTCGGGCACCTCCAGTTCGCCGTCGATGTTGTAGCGGTAGCGGGTGCCCGCGGGGCACCGGGTCTTGATCACGAACCAGCCATCACCCTGCGGCAGCATCGGCAGGGACTGGCCGTTGGCAAGTTCGACACTGACGTAAAACGCATCCGGTGCCCACAGCGCAAATTGCGTGTGTTCGGCGTCCTGCATGATCGCGCCGTGGGGCCAGTTATCTTGGGTCCGTAACGGCATCGTGAAAAAACTCCCTGAGTTATTTGTGGCCGGCTTTACCCAGCGCCTTGGCGACCAGTTGTTCATAAAGTTCGGCGTAGGGTTCGACCGCTTTGCACCAGTTGAACGGCGCGGCCATGGCCCGGCAGCGCATGGCGTTGAGCAGCTCGGGGAAGGCGAACACCTTGAACGCGCGGCTCAGGGCTTCGCGGTAGCTGTCGGCGGTGGATTCGTCGAAAAGGAATCCGGTGACACCGTTCTCGATGGTGTCGGCCAGCCCGCCGGTATTGCGCGCCACCGGCAACGAACCGAATCGTTGCGCGTACATCTGGCTCAGGCCGCAAGGCTCGTAGCGCGACGGCATCAGCAGGAAATCGCTGCCGGCGAACATGCGCCGGGCGTCGGTTTCATTGAAGCCGATGCGCACGCCGATCTGCCCTGGGAAGCGCAGCGCCAGTTCACGCATGGCCTGTTCTTCTTCCGGCTCGCCGCGACCGATGATTGCGATCTGGCCGCCGTTCTGCACGATGTACTCGGACACCGCCTGAGTCAGGTCCAGGCCTTTCTGATAAACCAGACGCGAGACCACGGCGAACAACGGCCCGGTGGAATCGTGCAGACCGAACAGTTCACGTACATGGGCGGCGTTGATCGCTTTGCCTTCCCAGTCGCCGATGTGGAACGGCGCGAACAGGTGTGGATCGGTCGCAGCATCCCAGCTCTCGTCGATGCCGTTGGGGATGCCGCTGAGCAAGCCTTGCTGGGTCTTGGCGGCGAGAAAGCCGTCGAGACCGCAGCCAAAATCCGGGGTGGTGATCTCTTGCGCATACGTCGCGCTGACCGTGGTGATATGGCTCGAATACGCCATGCCGGCCTTGAGGAACGACATCTTGCCGTAGAACTCCATGCCTTCCTGTTGCAGGGCATGGGTCGGAATGCCGAGCTCCGGGCACGAGCCGAGGCTGGTCACGCCTTGATAGGCGAGGTTGTGAATGGTGAACAGGGTCGGCGTACGCTGCCCGCGCCAGTGCATATAGGCGGGCGCCAGACCGGCGGGCCAGTCATGGGCGTGCACCAGATCCGGGCACCAGTGAATTTGTGCGAGGTTGGCGGCGATGTCGGCAGCGGCCAGGCCCAGGCGGGCGAAACGAATATGGTTGTCCGGCCAGTCGCGGCCGTTGTTGGCGCCGTAGGGAGAACCCTCGCGCTCATAGAGTTCGGGGCAGATCAGGACGTAAATCACCAGGCCGTCAGGCATGTCCATGCGGCCGATCTTGCACGGTGGCAGCGCGGCATGACCGCCGAGCTCGCCGATGATGTGGATCGGGTTTTCGCTGTGCATCACCTGCGGGTAGCCGGGGATCAACACCCGCACATCGTGCAGGTGCGCCATGGCGCGGGGCAGGGCGGCGGAGACGTCACCCAGACCACCGGTCTTCACCAGATCGGCGATTTCCGAGGTCACGAACAATACTTTTTTCTTGTTGGGGTTCTGGCTGGCGACGGGCGTCAGCGTTTTGGTGCTCGGGACGTTGATCGACCGGCTGCCGGGAAGACTCACGGTGCTCGATTCACCAACCGCCTGCTGAGCACGCTCTCCCTGAATTTCCAATGCCGCACTGATCATATGAATCTCCCGTGTCGTTGATCTGATTCTTGTATCGAACAAGCTGTGGCCAAATCCTGTGGCCGGGCGCAAACGCGCCACGCATCGGTGAGCAAACGCTACCCAACACGTGCAAAGCAGAATGGGTGAATGGGCCGTTGCAAGGATTGCACCAGTCGCGTTGACCCTGCCTTTCAGATGACCCGCCGCAATCAGCAAAAGTTTCGACAATTTTTCGGCTATGTGACCGGGCGGTTTTACCCCGCGAAAATCAGTCTAGGCCAGATCCTAGAGCGGGCCAGAGCAAATGGGTAAATTGTTCGACAATCGGTTGGCAGGCGGCGAAAGCCGTGGTCTGCAGACAGAAACGCACCGACGAAGTGCAGGTTTTTTTGCTGGAGAGGACCAAAACGGTGACTGGCCGGTCACGATTCTGTGCTAGTGCAAAGGGAGGGTGCACTGTTGTGGTGCGGGCAGTTTGTTGATCGGGTGTCTGTGCGGGCCTCATCGCGAGCAGGCTCACTCCTACAGAGGAACGCATTGCAATGTGTAGGAGTGAGCCTGCTCGCGATGGCGTCGGAGGGCGCACCGCAACGAGAAATTGCGGTCAGTTCAACAGGCGAACCGGACTCCCGGCGACCCAAGCCTGAATATCCTCGATCATCTGCGAAAAGAACTGTTGATAGTTCTGCCGGCTGACATACCCCACATGTGGCGTGGCCAGCACATTGTCCAGGGTGCGAAATGGATGCAGTTCCGGCAACGGTTCTTGATCGAACACATCCAGCGCCGCCCCGGCAATCTTCTGTTTCTGCAAGGCCTTGATCAGCGCTGCTTCATCGACGATCGGCCCGCGGGCGGTGTTGACCAGCAGCGCTGTCGGCTTCATCCAGTCCAGCGCCTGGGCGTCGACCAGCCCGCGACTGCGCTCGCTGAGTACCAGATGCACCGAGAGCACATCGGCCTGTTCGAACAATTGCTGTTTGCTGACGTAGGTCACGCCGGCCTGCTGCGCGCGTTCAGCGGTGAGGTTTTCGCTCCAGGCGATCACGCGCATACCAAACACCTGACCGAATTGCGCGACCTTCTGACCGATGCTGCCAAGACCGAGGATGCCCAGGGTCTGGCCATGCAGGTCGCCGCCCAGCCCCTGCTGCCAGCCGCCGGCGCGCAGGGCGTTGGCTTCATTGAGCAGATTGCGCGTGGCGGCCATGATCAGCGCCCAGGTCAGTTCCGGCGCCGCGTGCTTGTAGCTGTCGGTGCCACAGACCTTGATTCCTAGGCTGGCGGCCGCCTGCATGTCCAGCGCCGCGTTGCGCATGCCGCCGGTGACCAGCAGCTTGAGGTTGGGCAGGCGCTGGAGCAGGTCCTGGTCGAAACGCGTGCGCTCGCGCATCACGCAGATCACCTGGTATTTGCCCAGTCGCTCGGCCAGTGTGGCGTTGTCCGCCGGGTATTCATGCACAAACGTCACTTCGCCGATGCTGTCGAGCACCGACCAGTCGACCACATCCCGCGCCACGTCCTGCCAGTCATCGATTACTGCAATCTGCACCGCCATCAGCCTTACCTCATCAACGAACGGGATTCGGGTTGTTCAGCCAGCCGAGCAAGGCCTGATGAAATTTCGCCGGTTCTTCCATCTGCGGCGCGTGGCCGAGGCCGGGAAATTCCACCAGTGTCGACTGTGGTATCAGCTTGGCGACCTGTTTGCCGAGCACGTCATAGTGGCCGATCTTCGCCTTGACCTCAGGGGTGGCGAGATCTTTGCCAATGGCCGTGGTATCGGAGGTGCCGATCAGCAACAGGGTCGGCATCTTCAGGTCCTTGAACTCGTAGTACACCGGCTGGGTGAAGATCATGTCGTAGATCAGTGCCGAGTTCCACGCCACCTGGGTCTTGCCCGGGCCATTGCTCAAGCCGGCGAGCATGTCGACCCAGCGCTCGAATTCCGGTTTCCAGCGGCCGTCGTAATAGGTGCTGCGCTCGTAGTCGCGAATGCCTTGGGCGGTGACCTTCAGCTCGCGCTGATACCACTGATCGACCGTGCGCCAAGGCACGCCGAGGGCTTTCCAGTCTTCCAGGCCGATCGGGTTGACCAGCGCCAGTTGCTCGACCTGGTCCGGGAACAACAGGGCGTAGCGCGTGGCGAGCATGCCGCCGGTGGAGTGACCGAGCAGGGTGGCTTTCTGGATGCCCAGTGCCTTGAGCAGTTGCTGGGTGTTGCTCGCCAGTTGCTGGAAGCTGTACTGATAGTGGTCGGGCTTGCTGGAGGTGCAGAAACCGATCTGATCCGGCGCGACGACCCGGTACCCGGCCTCGCTCAAGGCCTTGATCGAACTGTCCCAGGTGGCAGCGCAAAAATTCTTGCCGTGCATCAGCACCACGGTGCGGCCATTGGCTTTGCCGTGGGCGGCGACGTCCATGTAACCCATCTGCAGGGATTTACCCTGGGACTGAAAGGCAAAGTGCTTGAGCGTGTAGGGATACTGGAAGCCTTGCAGCTCCGGGCCATACGTGGGGCCCGCTTCGGGCACTGCATCAGTGGACGCGGCGGCCTGGGCAAACAGCGGCAACGCGGCCGTCAGGAACAGGCCGGGCAGCCAGCGGGTCAGCGTGACGGACATAGGGCAAACTCCATTGAAATCAGCCGATGCTGGAACGGCGGGATTAGGGCGACGTTAACCACAGGCAACCGCCGTGGCGAAATGTTCAACCCAGCCAACCGGAAGTCAGCAGCGCCACCACGGCGTAACGCGCAGCCTTGGCGACGGTGACGATCAACACAAAGCGCCCGAGTGGCTCGCGCATGACGCCGGCGATCAGGGTCAGCGGATCGCCGATCACCGGCAACCAGCTGAGCAGCAGTGACCAGTGACCGTAACGCTCATAGTGCTTGCGCGCGGTGTCCATGTGCTTCGCGCTGACGGGAAACCAGCGCCGATCCTGAAAGCGTTCGATGCCGCGTCCCAGCCACCAGTTGACCAGCGAACCCAGCACATTACCCAGCGTCGCCACAGCCAGCAGCCCCCACAACCAGTAGCGGTCGCTGACGATCAGGCCGACCAGCAGCGCTTCGGATTGCAGCGGCAAGAGTGTCGCCGCGCCGAACGCCGCCGCGAACAGCCCGACGTAACCGGCGACCATCAGTGAGCCGGGTAGTCCGCCACCACCACGTCCGTGCCGTCCTTCTTCAGGCCGATCACTTGATAGGCATCGCTCATGCCGTCCATTTCCATTCCCGGCGAACCCATCGGCATGCCCGGTGCGGCCACGCCCAGCAGGTCGTCGCGTTTGCTCAGGGCCAGCACTTGTTCAGCCGGAACATGGCCCTCGACGAACTTGCCGTTGATCAGCGCGGTGTGGCACGAGCCCAGGCGCGGTGGCACGCCGTGTTGCTGCTTGAAACTGCTCATGTCGCTTTCGACGTGGTCTTCGACTTTAAAGCCGTTGGCTTCGAGGTGGCTGATCCATTTTTTGCAGCAGCCACAATTGGCGTCGCGATGGACTTCGATCGGGATCAGGTCGGCGGCCTGGGCCAGGGAGGACAGGAGCAAGGCGCCGAGGGCGGCCAGTCGCAAAGGATTTCGCATGAGGGGTTCTCGACTCGCAGACAAACCAGAGATGAACCTGTGGCTTGCCACAGGCGGGAGTTTCCAGGCGGCCATTTTGACCGGATTATCCTGCCCGGCATCAACGGAGTGTTTCAAGTTGATACAAACAGGCCGGCAGGATGATCATGGATCAAAGTCTGCTGAGCGCGAGATGACAAATCTGTCAGATAAAACACGATCCCCTGTAGGAGCTGCGGCACGCTGCGATCTTTTGACTTTGCTTCCTGAAATCAAAATCAAAAGATCGCAGCGTGCCGCAGCTCCTACAGAAGCGGAGCGTTAACGAACCTTGAACCGCCCCATGATCGCGCTGACCCGGCTGTTGGCTTCCAGCAACTGGCGGGTGTTGGTTTCGCTGGCCTGGCCGCTGTGCACCAGTTCTTCGACCATGTGGCGGATCTGCACCATGCTGCGGTTGATCTCTTCGGTCACCGCACTTTGCTGCTCGGCTGCTGTGGCGATCTGCGTGCTGAGGCTGTTGATGTGGCTGACCGAGCCGGCCATTTCATCCAGCCCCGAGGTGACCCGGGCGGTGGCGTCGGCGGCGGACTGGCAACTGGCCTGGGTGTTTTCCATGGCACTGACCGAGGAACTCACGCCCTGGGTCAGGCGGGTGAGCATTTCGTTGATTTCCGAGGTGCTGGCCTGGGTGCGGGCGGCGAGGGCACGCACTTCATCGGCAACCACGGCGAACCCGCGACCTTGTTCCCCGGCACGGGCCGCTTCGATCGCGGCGTTGAGGGCCAGCAGGTTGGTCTGCCCGGCGATGGCGCCGATCACCCCGAGAATCTCGGTGATGCGCTGCGCGTCCTGCTGCATGTTCTCGACTTTCTGGGTGGCGCTGGCCACTTCGCCGATCAACGCCACCACGCTGTTGGTCGCTTCACCCACCACCACCCGCGAACGGTCGGCGTTTTCATTGGCGCGTTGAGTGAACGCGGCGGTTTCAGCGGCGTTCTGCGCGACGCTGTCGGCGGTCGAACTCATTTCGGTGATGGCGGTGACGGTCTGGTCGGTTTCCGAAGCATGGCGCAACAGGATCTGGCTGGTGTGCGCCGAGGTGCGTTGCAGGTCGTCGAGGCTCGTCGCCATCGCGCCGGTGGCCTGGGTCACTTCACCGATCATGTTTTGCAGGTAGGCAATAAAGGTGTTGATCGAGTGTCCGATGGCTCCCAGTTCGTCCTCGGCACGGATGGTGATGCGTCGGGTCAGGTCGGCATCGCCGCTGGACAGCAAGTCGATGTTGGCTTTCAGCGCTTTCATCCGCGAAACCAGTTGGCGGATCGCATAGACCTGCAACAGCACCAGCAGGATCACCAGCGGAATCTGCAGCAGGCTCAGGGTGCTGAGCACGTCGTCACGCTGAGCGGTGAGCATCTTGGTCGGCAGGGCGGTCGCGAGGAACCATGGCGTGCCCTCGATCGGGCGCATGAAGAAGGTGCTGGCCTCGCCGTTGTTGTCGAACTCGACGCGTTGCGCCTGATCGCGATTCTGCAGGCCGGCCTTGACCTGGCTGGCGAAGGTCGAACTCGCGGCCAGTTCACTGATGTTCTTCAGAACGATCGGGCCGCTGATGCGCGAGCTGTTGCTGATGATCTTGCCGTCGGCTTCGACGATCAGCATTTCGGCGTTCAGGTCTTTTTCCTTGCGCGCCACCAGGTCGTTGAAGAAGCCCAGTGTCACGTCGATGGTCGATACTCCCCAGGCGCTGCCGTTTTTCTGGATCGCCATGGCGCAGTTGGTGCGTGGCTCGGCACTCGCGTCATCTTTATAGGCCGCTGCCCAGGCGCACTGGCCGCGCGGGGTCTGCATGCCGCCCTTGTACCAGCTCTGGTCGTAGTAGTTGGGCGCGGCGTCGCTGTTCCAGAAGGTGTTCACCGCCAGTTTGCCCGAGGCATCACGGTGCCAGAAGGTGCTGAATTTGTTGCGCCCGGCCTCACGCTGGCCTGGCAGCGGCCAGATCCCGCCGCCAAACACTTTCAGCTCGCCGTACTGGTCAACCAGCCCCGGCAATACCGTGTCGATGGCCGCGCTGTCGAGCAGGGGAATGGTCTGGGTGATGCTGCGCTGCTGCGATTGGACCTTGTTCAGCTCGCCCTGAATCTGCTCGGCAACTTCGGCGATGCGATTGAGCACCACCTGCTCTTCGGTATGACGCAGCTTGGGCGCGACCAGTTGGCTGATACCGACCACGGTCAGTACCGACAGCAACAGGATGAACAGAACCAGAAACAGGGTGTAGCGAGCCTGAATGGTGCGGAATGCGGGCATGGATACCGGTCCTTGAGCTGCGATTTTTTATTGTGGAGTCGGGGAAAAGCGGCGGGGGTACACCAGCGTATCGTCGGCGCGCGGCGAAGCTTTAGGTACTTTCGTGCAACAAATCGCCGGGCTGACCAGAGGCAGGTATCGGCGTTGATACAAACCCTTCAATCGCCTTGTGCGGCGGCCTGAAAAATCTTCGACGGCGTTCACGCAATCAGCCCTAGCTCCCGCCACAGCACGCTTGTCATGATTTGTATCGAGAATGTACAGAAATTGTAAGCGACTGCACCAAAAGGGTTGGTGCCATTACTTGGCCGGTAGATACTCCCGGCATTCGAGTGGTCCACCAAGGACATTTCATGGTTTTTCTACAGGGAGTCTTCTCATGACGATCGGCATTGTCGGCGGCTGGGAGAGCAAGGCAGGGGTGCTGGTGCGCAATACCGGCGCGAAAAAGCAGGTGAGTCAGAGCGTCAAGGTGCAGCAGATGCTGACCATGGTCGGCAACGACCCGAACGCGCTGAACACTGCGGAAATGGACAAGCAGGGCCTGCGCAAGAACATCAAGGGTTTTGATCCGTCGAACACCTCGGTCAAGCAACTGGGCAATCTGAGCGTTTTCCTGCGCAGCCGCGGCCTGATCTCCGAGATCACTTCCTTCACCTTGCTCAATGCCGGCGACAAGTTCGACCGTTTCGGCGTGACCAAGGACGTAGATGCCAAATTCAACGCGCTGGAGTATTTCGCCACCCAGCTCGACGCCATCCAGAGCAACGGCCTCAATGGCAACGCCTACGGCAAGAACCTGATCCCTGAATATAAAAAGGCGATCTACGTCCTGCAGAACCTCAAGACCTACGGTGAAGGCAACGCGCCTAAACCGGTAGATCAAGGCGTCAAGGCCAAGGCTTAAGCCGAACCTTTACGGCCCGCCCATCCTTTGGGCGGGCCGTTTTCATTTCTGCTTGCGGCACATTTCAGCAAGCGCCAGCGCCTGAGCCTGCAGGTGCTGCATGTGCGGGCAGTGCAAGGTCAGCGTGGCGGGCTGATAACCGCGATGAAACAGCGCCAGCCAGCCTTCGCTGCGTTCATCGGGAACAATCCCGGTGAAGGCAAAACCCACTGCAGCCAGATCTTCCAGTGCGCCGGCAAAGCCGTCGGCGAGTCGCAGCCGGATCGATGTCAACCACTGCGCAGGCAATTGCCCTAACTGTTTGAGCAGGTTTTCATCCAGCGTCTTGAGTAACACGTCGTAACGCCCCGAGGCGTGTTCGAAATGCACCTTCGGCCCCTTCCATGGCGGGGTTTTGTCAGCGACGCCAAATACGGATTGCAGGTGCTGCATCAGCTCGCGACATGCCACGGGCCAGGCCAGCGCCGGCAGCGGGCGTCGATAGCCGTCAATGCTGCAATAGCCGACAACGATGGTCTCGCGTCCGGGGCCGCCAAACGGTGAGGGCACGTAGTCCGGCAACAGCCCGCAACTGTGAAACCCCAGGCCCGCCGCCATACGCTGGGTGTACGGGTGCTGTGTCACCTGTTTGATGGTGACGCCCCGGTAATCGAGCGCCTGCGCATGAATCAGCAACTGTCGGCCCAACAGGGTGGCAACGTTCTGCCCGCGCGTGTCGGGGTGCACCACACTCAGCGCCAGTTCCGCGGTCGATGAATGGCACGCCGCCTGGCGAAACAACGTGGCGTGCCCGCGGATGTTGTCGTCGACCAATGCCACCAGCGAGTGCCAGCGACCGTCGCAATGGTTCTGGCTGATCATGCAGGGCAGGTAGACGTGGGGTTGCACGTAATGGTCGCCGTAGATTTCCCGGAACAGGCTACTGACCGCCGGCGCATCGCTGAGACGATAGCGGCGCAGGATGACCGGGTTCATCACCTGGGCCTCTGGCAGGGGGCCGCGTACTCACGGCGGTCGACGACGCGCTGGCGCTTGCCGGAGCGCGGATGACAAGCCATTTCATCGCTTGCGCAGGCGATCACTTGCAGCTCGAATAACTGATCGACCTGCAGTTGCTGGATCAACGGGTATTGAGCGGTCAGCGCCTGCCGCAGAGCTGAATTTGCCAGGGGGATGTCGGGCGTTGGTGCAGCCGGCACCCAGCGCAGGCTCAGCCGATCTTTTTTCCCTTGCTGTTCGATGAGCAATTGCCAATCGTCGCTGGCGCCGATGCGCTGCACCAGCTTGCCAATATCGCCGGTGTCCAGGCTTAACACCCCCACCCGCACGCGCTGGCTATGCATGCTGCGGCCCATCAGGGCGAACTTGCGCATTGGCGTCCCGGGCGGTTCGCACCAACGGGCCAGGTCCCCGACGGGATAGCGGATCACCGGCATCAATCGGCGGGTGAGGTTGGTCAGCACCAGCCGTCCGGTGCGGTCCGATTCTTCGATGACCTCGCCGCTCACTTCATCAATGATCTCGAGCAGACTGTGCTGCTCCTGCATCCGGTGTTCGCCCGAGGCGCAGTCGCGGTCGCTGGAGCCGATCAGCCCGGCATCGACGCTGGCATAGCCGATCGAGGCGATACGCGCATTCGGGAACACCCGCCCCAGCAATTGCTGCTGCGCGGCGAACAGGCTTTCACCGCCGTAAAGCACGGTGTCGACCCCGTCCAGTGTCTGTGCCTCACGTTCAAGCCACGCGGCGAATTTCAGCAGCTGCGCCGGTACTCCCGCCAACACGTTGATCCGGTACGCGACGACTGAGGCGGCGAGCACGGCATTGTCGACTGCTCCGGTAAACGGAAACTCACTCACGGGTGTTTCGACATGGGCCAGGGCGTCGTGGATGAACACGAAACTCGCATACAGCTCACCGACGAAAAACAGATTGGCCACGCGATCAGCGGGTTTCAGTTGCGCCGTGAGCTGGCGACCGAAATCGCGCACCAGGGTTTGCCATTCGCCGCGGGTGAACAGCGAAAGCTTGCCTGAACCGGTGGTGCCGCCGGTCTTGAACACCAGCGCATCGTCCAGGGCGCCGGTCAACACCGGCCATTGTTCGGGGTTCTGGCTGCCGCGCCAGTAGTGCTCGGGGTCGGTCAGGGGCAATTCGCTCAGTGCGTTGATGGGCGCTGCGACGTCCTTGAAATGCTCGCGGTAGTAAGCCGAGTGACGGCGGGTGTAGCCGAGCAAGGTGTTCAATTCAATGATCGTATTCATGGTCTTTTCTTGAAAAGATTGGCGGTGGGCCGCGTGCAAGTGAATGCAGTCAGCGGCGGTTATCAATCACTGTCGGCGTCTTGCCGCTGTGCCTGTTTCGGGAAAACTGCTCGACGGCACAGTGCTCGACGGCCAGCGTCAGCAACCCGGTCTGCACCAGGGTGGTCAGCTTCGGGTCGTCCAGCAGTCGTCGCCGGATGTCGGGCGCCGGCAACGGGCAGTGCACGTGTAGGCGCTCCAGACCCTCGGGGTCGTGATCGAGGACCAGTTGAAACGGCACTCGCAGGTGGTGCGCCAGCGTCGTCAGAGAAATGAAGTCGGTGCCGATGCGAAGCAAGGTGCCGTGACGTTCCAGCAGTTCGAAACGCGGCGAGGTCAGACCGCAGGCACACCGGCCGGGCAGCCAGCGCCCGCTGTCACCAATGTCATAGCGGCGCACGGACTGGCCCTGGCGTTCGCGGGAGGTCACCAGCAGCCGGCCGGACTGGCCTGCGCCGACTGGCGTGTCGTGCTCGAAGTCGACGATTTCCAGGTGCTGGATATCGCTCATCAGGTGGAAGACGCCGTCTGCCGTGGCTTCGCAGGCATGACCCAAAGGCCCTGCGTCGACGCTGCCGTAAATCGCCGAGCGAATCAGCCTGACACCGCAGCTGTGCAGCAACGCACGCGTTTGCTCGCTGAGGTGTTCGCCGCCAAGAAAGACTTTGTCGACGGCGCCATAGCGTCGCAGTGTCTGCTGTTCGTTGAGAAACAAGCGGTGCAGGGTGCCGGGCATACCGATCAGCACGGTGATTTGCTGGTCGACGATCAATTGCGCGATTTCGCGGTAATCGTCGTCAGCCGGAGCGCCCATCGGCCAGTGCTTGGCTTCGAGGTGTTCCAGCACCTTGGCGAAGCTGGAGAATCCGCCGTACAGCCCGCCGCTGAAGAACAGGTTCATGACCCGATCGCGCGCCGGATCGAGCCCGGCCGCACGCAGACCATCGGCAGCGGCCCGCATCTGGCGCTGGAAATCGCGGTAACTGAATGCCGAAAGCGCGGGTGTGCCACTGCTGCCCCCGGAGCGAAAATACAGCTGTGCGTCTGGGGCGGGTGGTTGCCGGGTAAAGGCTTTTTTGTCCATGATCGGCACCCCGACCAGCAGCGGCGGCGCGGGCTGCGAATCGAGCGTGGCGTGCCGCGCCAGCGTGGTCGGCGGCAAGCTGACCGACACCCTCCGGCTCAGGCGCTGCAGAGCGTAGACCCCGTCATGCGGTTCGCCGTCGTAGCCATCGTGAATGGCTTCGATTGGCGCAATGCGCGTGACCCCGGCGGCGATCAGCGTTTGCGCCAGTTCACCGATCTGTGCCTCGGGACAGAGCAAGGCGCAGCTCTGCAGCACGTTGCGCCACGGCAGCAGCGTCGCTGCGAGCATGTCGCGGGGCACCGGTTTGAGCAGCAGGCTGCGAAACAGCGCAGACGGTTCGAGCTGGCGGTCATGGCCCCAGATCACGCGCCAGCCGGGTGTATTCCAGACTTGCCCGGTTTGCCCGACGAAGCTCTGAGCCAACTGCGCCATCGCCGTGCAGGTGGTGATTTGCGAGGCCTCCTCAAGGGTCGGCGTGAGGGCCGGCCAGCGCCCGCCACGGCGTTCGAACGCCTGCGCCACTTGCGCGCCGATGTCCCGCAGGACGGCCGCGTCGTCACTGTCGACCAGCAGCCATTGCGGGCTGGAACAGGCTTGCTGATCGAGGCGGCAGACTTCATCGACGATGGCATCGAGCACCGCTGGCGATACGGCGTCCGGGCTCAGGTAAACCAAACTGATGCGGTGCCCCCAATCGATCCAGCGACAGCCTGGCGCGAGCTGTTGGCGGATGGCGTGCAAGGCGTTTTCACCACCCCAGGCCGCGACGCCGTTGGCGTGTTGGCACAGTTGGCCGATTTGCGCGGTGGTCGCCGGCAGCACCGCGACGTAACCGCTCAGTTGCCCAGTCGGATCACATTCGAGCAGCGCCTGGAGCAATTGCGCGGTGAAACCGCCGTCGCTGCTGCTCGGACGCAACCAGTTGACGTTACCGCTCAACAGGCTTTCGAGAACTGCGCAGAACGCCAGCAGCGGAGCGTTGGCCGGGGTGATGTGCACCACCAGGCCCAACGGGCTCCAGCGTTCGAAGCGCGACAGTCGATCGTCGATGCGGCGCAGTGAATCGGGCTGCGGACCGAGTTCACGATCCAGCTTGGCCTGCAGCGCGGCGGGCTGGCAGAAATCGATCAGCGCCTGGCGTTGCCCGGCATCGAGCTCCAGCGCCGAAGTCTGCTGCTGCAAGCGTTCGGCGAAGACTTTGGTGGCGGTCAGCAGCGTGCTGGTCTGAAGCGGGGTCTGCAGCCGTTGTGGCAGCTCTTCGACCAGTTGCTGCAAGGCGTTGCCGAGGTTGCCGTCGGCGTAAAGATGTCCATTGATCAGGTACATGTCAGTGCCTCCCCAGCAGATCGGAGGCGGCCATCGCACAGCTTCTGGCCGCTGTGGTGCCGGCGCGTCCATGCAGCTCGAACCAGTCGCTGAGCAAGCCGCAACCGCAACTTGAGCCGGGGTGCAGCGTGGCAAGGTCACTCATGACCACCGCGTGCGCCGGACTCGAGGAAATGTAGGGCGAAACCAGACTCAGCAGACCGCGCTGCCCGTACGGCACGACGGAAAAATCCTGCGGATTGCGCACGTACACCTTCGCGTAGACCGGCACATGAAAGCGATGATGGGCACACTCGATGTAAGGCACCGCGTGCTCGACCGCACCGTAGCCATCGCGGCAATCCTGTGCGTTGATGCCCAGTTGTTGCTCGATACGCGCGTACAGCTGCTGTTTCGGGACTTCTTCAGCGGCACGGGTTTTCCAGCCGCCGCCGAAAAAAGCCAGTGATCCGGCCGGCAGTTGCAGATCCGCCACGCCGGTGGCGCGCATGCGTTGCAGGGTCTCCCAAAGAAACGCCGGGAAGCCGAAGATCCGAACGGGTAGGCCTTCTGCGGCGAATGCCCGCAAGGCGGCGATCACACCGAACAGATCAAACTGGTGACCGTCGCCATTCGCCCGCAGTGCGTACACGGTTCGGGTGACCGGGGCAAAGCGGCACAGGAACTGGTCAGTGAAGGAGGTTCCCAGGGTGATCCGCTGCTCGGGCTCGTAGCTCAGCAGCAGGTAATTGCACGGTGTGTGCGGCGTGATCCAGCCGTACTGGGCGAATATCCGCTCGACCATGTACTGCGCCGCCGCGAGGCTGCGGCTGTCGTAGCGCATGCGGCTTTTTTGCCCGCTGGTTCCGGAGGAGGTCAGTTCCAAGGCGTCCGCACCAGTGGGGCTTAGCAGCAAATGTTGTTTGAAGAAACTGGCGAAAATCGGTGGCAGTTGCGACCAGTCGTGCACGGTGTCCAGCGCATCGACCTCGATTGAGTGCGCGCGCAACCAATGGTCGTAACCGGGCGTGTGGGCGGCGTGGAACCGGGTGATTTCAACCATGGCCAGATCGAACAGCCCGCCGGGCACGGAATCCGGGCAATAGGGTTGCGGCAACGCGCAAAGCGCATCGCTGTGGGGGAAGCGAGTCATTGAATGTCCTTATTGAGGTGCGTTCGGCGTTGCGGGCGTCGATGAGCTGTTGCGCAGAAGGCGGTAAAGCAGAGGCAGGCACAGCAGCCCGCCGAGGGCTGCCCACAGGGCGAAGGATTGCAGGCTGCGGCCGCCGCCGATGAGTGCAATGAGCGTTCCACCGCCGCCCATCACGGCAATCGACAGCATGCCGATCATCGCCGACACCAGACCTTTGCCGTCATCGCTGGCGAACAGTGCCAGGCGGTACAGTGCGGCATTGCTCATGCCCAGACCCAGGGCGTACAGGGCAAGACCGGCGACGGTCAGTATCAAAGAGGTCGAGCCGAGTGACGCGGCGATCAACAGCAGCAGCCCGAGGCAGAAGGGCCACAAGGCCAGTTCAATCAGGCGTATCAGCGACTGATCGCCCAGCAACCGGTCAAGCAGCAGATTGCCGACGATCACTGCCGAGAACACCGGGATCTGCCACAGGCCATACGCCAGCGCAGACAGTTCCAGGCGCTGCATGAGCAGCACTGGCGCGAGGCCGATCCAGGCAATCAGCGGCAGGCTCATCAGGCCCAGGGCCAGGCTGCTGGCGACGAAGCGTCGGTTGCGCAACAGGGCAAGGTAACGCTGACCCATCTGCCTGAACGAGAACGGCGCAGGGGCCTGTTGCTGGCCGTCGCGGCGTACGACGCCAATGGTTTCCGGCATCCACGCCAACAGACCGAGCCAGATTATCGCGCTCGCGGCACCGAGGCCGAGAAACAACTGACGCCAGCTCAGCCATTCCAGTAGAAGACTGCCGAGCAACGGCCCGAGCAGTGGCGACAACAGTGCCACGTTGCCCAGCAAGGCCATGAGCCGCACCGCATCCGCTTCGCAGAACACTTCCTGCAGCGTTGGATAGCTGACCGCAATGACGAAACCCAGGCCCATGCCTTGAATCAGGCGCAGCGCGTTGAAGGCTTCAATGCGCTGGGTCATGACGGCGGCGCTGCACGCCAGGCCGAACAGCGCGCAGCCAAGCAACAGCAGCCGGCGTCTGCCGTAGCGGTCGGAGAGGGGGCCGATCAGCCATTGCAGGCAGACGCCGCCAATCAGGTACAGATTGAAGGCGTTGGGTACATGCCGGGCATCGGCGTGGAGTTCGTCGGTGACCGACAACATGGCGGGCATGATCATGTCGCTCGCCATGTAGGTGATCAGTTCGAAAGCGGTAATGGCCAGGCAGAATCCGATGATTTGCACCGGTCCCATTACGATCAAAGTTCTCTGCATAACGTCCCTGTTCCATTGGTGGAGAAAGTGCGCAGAGACTAGAGGCAGAGCGGTCGCAGCAGCCAATGCTTTGCTGCGACACGAGATTTCAAATGCTTACAACGTATTAAAGGCAGACGATGGCTGACACGAACAGGCGTTTTTCCGCAGAGGGATGCACCCACAAAAATGCCCGCCGGGCGGCGGGCAGGGTGTATGTGGAAAAGGCTTGTGGTGTTTCTCCACCGGCACTTCAGCGGCACCGGCAGGCGAACGTTCCTGTTCTATCGATGGTAATAACCGGGGCCTTCCTGGTAGCGATGGTGGTCGTCGTGCCAGCCGCCGTGAGGGAAAATGATGCAGCCACTCAGGGTCAGTACGGCAAGGAGGGGAATCAGCCAGGTGATTCGACGGAACATTTCAGAAATCCTCATGGTTACGCCGTCATGAAGCCAAAACTCTTCATCGGCTGTAACATGAGACCGCGTTCGCCGCGGCTCATCCCCGCAACAGGGTATGTGCATGGCATGCAATCGGATACAAACCGGATACATTTGAAAGTTTCAGGAACCCGCAATGACCCAGAAGCAACGTTTGAAATACTCGATCCTGATCGCCCTGTCGGTGCTGGCGATCATGCTCGGCCTGTCCTGGCTGCAAAACGCCGGGATGATCAGCGAGAAGATGTTCCAGTACATCGCCATCGGTGTGGCGGTGGTCGTGGTGGTGATCAACGGGGTGATGCGCCGCAAGGTCAAACCCTGACGGCGATCGCGGGACGCTTCAATCGTTATTGAGCACTGCAGCAGCCTGTGGATGCAGGCTGTAACTCTTGTCCGGGTTGAAGGTGACCACACCTTCGGCGCACAGCCGCTTCAACACTTCACGCACACTGAGAAACGACAGCGGCACGTCGAGGTCGAGCAACTGACTGTGCACGCCGCGCACCCCCAGGCGTCGGTCGCTTTGTGCGGCGACCAGCAGGGCGTCGATGACTTTCAGGCGAATCAGGCTGGTGCGCAGGCCGAAGCTCTTGAGCAGCAGGCGAATGCGCTCATTGCCCGATCGTTCGGGGCTTGGTGCGAAACTGCTCGCGCTAGGGCTCATGGAAGCTCCTTGTGACGCCTGGCTACCGTCCGTTGGTAGTTGCGAGTTGTACATGGGATTACTCCTTTGCAGAGCCTGATCAGGAAACGTTTTGCCAGCTCTCAAAGAACAAGACGTTTCAGCACGACGAATCATGAAAGGAAATATGTAGAAATTTTGTCGCTTATTCGTTGTTTTCCCGTAATCACGGGATTGCCCGGCCGCTGTCGAGGCTAAATTTTTTTCTCCCGATTCGTTTTCTGAACAGCCCCCTTGCGCCCAGGCGCAGGCGTCAACTTCAGAGCGGATCCGGCGCACGCGTCGATCCTTGTCCTATCGAACAGGAGCGTGTGTGATTATTTCCAGACAGTTAACCGGGCTGGCCCTCGCCAGTGCGTTTCTCGGGCTCAGTCTGTCGGCCCATGCGTTCAGTCCCGCCACGCCGTCCACCAGCGCACAGGCCAGCGCCGAGATTCGGCGCACCGGGTTTGGCGTGCCGCACATTCGCGCGGAAAACGAGCGGGGCCTGGGCTTCGGCATCGGTTACGCCTATGCCCAGGACAACCTGTGCCTGCTGGCCAACGAGATCGTCACGGTCAATGGTCAGCGTTCGCGTTATTTCGGGCCGGATCAGCTCACGGTCGAGGAGCGCGAAAACCGCGTCAGCGACCTGTTCTTTACGTGGCTTAACACCCCTGAAGCCGTGAAGGCGTTCTGGGACGCGCAACCGACCGCCGTGCGCGATCTGGTGCAGGGCTATGCCGCCGGCTACAACCGCTATCTGGCCGAACGTCGGCAGCAAGGTTTGCCGCAGCAATGTCAGGGCGAGTGGGTGCGAGATATCGCGGCCGAAGACCTGGTAAAACTCACGCGCCGGCTGCTGGTCGAGGGCGGTGTCGGGCAGTTCGCCGAGGCGTTGGCCGACGCCACACCGCCGCAGGCGTCGGCCCAGGTCAGCCATGATGCGCAGGCGTATCAACTGGCGGACGCGCGCCTGCAGCGCTTCGCCCTGGATCGCGGCAGCAACGCGGTGGCGATCGGCAGCGAGCGCTCGTTCAACGGTCGCGGCATGCTGCTGGCCAACCCGCACTTTCCGTGGGTTGGCGGCATGCGTTTTTACCAGATGCACCTGACCATTCCCGGCAAACTCGACGTCATGGGCGCAGCCTTGCCGGGGCTGCCGATGATCAACATCGGCTTCAACCAGCATCTGGCCTGGACCCACACGGTCGACTCGTCCAAGCACTTCACCCTGTATCGCCTGCAGCTCGATCCGAAAGATCCGACCCGCTACCTGCTGGACGGCCAGTCAACGCCGCTGAGCAAGCAGACCGTGACTGTGCAGGTCAAACAGGCGGACGGCCAGGTGCTGCCGGTGGCGCGGGAGATTTACAGTTCAGTGTTCGGCCCGATTGTGCAGTGGCCGGGCAAACTCGACTGGGACCATCAGTACGCTTACAGCCTGCGCGACGCCAACCTGGGCAACGATCGTGTGCTGACGCAGTGGTACGCGATGAATCAGGCGGCCAACCTCAAGGACCTGCAGGACTCGGTGCACAAGATTCAGGGCATCCCGTGGGTCAACACCCTGGCGGTGGACGACAAGGGCCAGACGCTTTACATGAACCTGTCGGTGGTGCCGAACGTCAGCGCCGACAAACTCGCCCAGTGCAGCGATCCGCGCGCCGGGTTGCAGATGATTGTGCTGGACGGTTCGCGCCGCGCCTGCGCCTGGGATATCGATCCACAAGCGGCGCAACCGGGCATCTATGCCGCCAGCCAGTTGCCGCAATTGCTGCGCAAGGACTTCGTGCAGCACTCCAATGACTCGGCGTGGCTGGCGAATCCGGCGCAGCCGTTGAGCGGTTTTTCGCCGCTGATCAGTCAGGATGGTCAGCCGTTGGGGCTGCGGGCGCGGTTTGCTCTGGAGCGTCTGAGCACGCTGGGCAAGCAAGGGTCGGTGGCGGTGAAGGACCTGCAACAGATGGTGATGGACGACAACGTGTACCTGGCGACTCAGGTGCTGCCTGACCTGCTGAAGTTCTGCGCGGCTGATCTGGCTGCGGACGCGGCGACACTGAAGCCGGTTTGCACTGGCCTCAAAGCGTGGGACGGCCGGGCCAATCTGGATTCCGGCGTCGGCCTGATGCATTTCCAGAACATCATGCAGGCCTTGCTCGAGGCGCCGGATGTATGGCGCGTGCCGTTCGATCCGAAAGATCCGCAACACACTCCACGCGGTCTGGCGATCGAACAACCGGCGGTGAGCAAGGTGCTGCGTGAGGCGATGCTGGCTTCGGCCGCCACTGCTGAGAAAATGGGCCTCAAGCCGGACACCCGCTGGGGCGATATTCAGGTGGTCAGCAGCGGCGCGCAGCAAACCGCGATTCACGGTGGACCGGGGACGCTGGGGGTCTACAACGCGATCCAGAGTGTGCCGCGTGAAGACGGCAAGCTCGAAGTGGTCAGCGGCACCAGCTATCTGCAAGTGGTGACCTTCGACGACAAAGGCCCGCAGGCCCAAGGGCTGTTGGCGTTTTCCCTGTCCAGTGATCCGGCTTCGAAATATTCCCGGGACCAGACCGAGGCGTTTTCGAAAAAGCAGTGGAGCGTGTTGCCGTTCACCGAACAGCAAATCACCGCCGATCCGCACTATCAGGTGCAGGCGGTTCGCGAGGTCCCGCAGCAGCCGGCCAAGGTGGCGGCGCAGTGAGCGATTGATCGCGGCCTGAACAAAAAAGCCGCTGCACCCTGAACAGGGGCAGCGGCTTTTTTTGGGGCGGATTTCAGGTCTTTGGTGGCTGGCGAGGCATCGAGTTGATCACCGGATCACCCTCGGTATTGCGGGTCAGGTAGACCGGCAGCACCTTGGGCAAGGTGTTGACGAGACCGCCGAGCTCTTTGATGTTGTAAACGCCGCCGACGCGAATCGCGCCGGTGCTGGCATCGGCCAGTTTCAGTGGCTTGCTCAGATAACGATTGATCAGGGGCAGGGCTTCGTTCAGCGCGAGGTTGTCCAGCACCAGTTTGCCGCTGCGCCAGGCGAGCGCGTTATCGTTTGAGTAGGTCTGGCTGATCTGTGGCATGTAGTCGCCACGCTTGTACTGCGCCTGCATCGCTGGCCCCAGGCGCAAGCCATCGCCGGGCAGTGCAGCGTTGCTGGCGACCAGCACCGAGCCTTCGATCAGGTTGACCCGCACTTGGTCTTCATAGCGCCAGACATTGAAACGGGTGCCGGTCACGCGGATCTTGCCTTCTGCGGCCCGGACGACAAAGGGATGGGCGAGGTCGTGGCTGACTTCAAAAAAGGCTTCGCCTTTTTTCAGCGTGACCCGGCGCTCGTCCTTGTAATTGCTGAACGTCAGCTCGGTGTTGAGGTTGAGCTCGACCTGGCTGCCATCGTTCAAGGTGACCTGACGGACATTGTCGGTGGCTGCGAAGTGCTGGTAGCTGTTGGGCAGCCAGCCCAGTTGCCAGCCGCTGTAAGCGGCCAAGGGCAACGCCAGGGCGCAGACACTGGCGGCCATTGCGTAACGACGCCAGGCGGGAACCGGTGCCTGCAACGGCACCTTCAGCGGCACGTTCAACGCTGCCTCGGTTGTCGGCAGAGGGCGCGGCAAATGCTCGGCAACGTCCCAGATTTCCAGCATGGCTTCGTATTCGAAGGCATGCAGCGGATGCGCGTCGCGCCATTGCTCGAAAGCCAGACGCTCCTCGGCGGAGCAGTCGACCGCATGCAGACGCATGCACCAGTGCGCGGCGGCATCGGTGATCGCATCGTATTCGGCTTCCGAGAGGGTTTCTTGGGTCATTGACTCGTCCTGATTTGCTGCATTCTAACCCTGCGGGCAAGGCGCCGAGAACATCAGTCATGGCAATTGCCCATCAAAGTGGAACTTATTTTTCCGCCCGACGCCCAAAAACAGGACATCTGACGAAACATCATCCACAAATGGAGTGAAAAAATGATCAAAAAAACCTTTGCCGCTGTTGTTGCCACTGCCGCCTTGTTGAGTGCCGGTGCCGCCATGGCCGACCGTCCAGGCGCAGGCTGGGTGACCATCGAGAAGGCGATCGAGATCGTGAAGACCAAGGCCGGTTATGTCGAAGTGTATGAGATCGAAGCCGACAACGACGGCTACTGGAAAGGCGAGGGGCGCAAGGCTGACGGCGTGGTCTACGAGTTCCGCATCGACGGCGCGTCCGGCAATATCCTGCGTGACCAGAAAGACTGACATTGTTCCACCGCACGCGAATGCGCAGGCCCCAGGGCCTGCGTTTTTTTTGCCGTTCAGGCGAGCCCTTCGACCGCTTGCGTGACCGGGTCCAGTTGCCGGCCCATCTCACAGATCAGGAAGGCAATCGAGTCGGCGTTGCGCAGGATCGTGTCGATTCGGACGACAGGATTGCGCGAGTCGAGAAACGCCTTGCGTGCATCCTCCAGGGTCGTGCACGCAGTGGTCTTGAGAATTTCCTTGCCGACATGGGACAGGTAAGGGATCGAATCCAGGCTGACCCACGTGCGCAGGTCGCGGCTCCAGACCGAAAACAGTTCCTCGTGGGGCGTTGCCAGCGACAGGGCTTCACGCTGAAAACGCGTCTGACTTTCCTTCAACTCTGCACCGTAGTGGGTAATCGTCGAAATCAGATCGACAAAAGGCCGCCGGGCCTCCAGTGACGCAATGTCCACAGCTTTGGAGAATTGATGCGCGAACTCATGAATCAGCGTTGCCGCCCGGGCATGGCCTTGAACATCGAACGGTTCGGTCAGGCCGTCGTGATACCACTCGAGTCCCTGATTGAAGAAGGTTTCGGTGAAATGCACTTTTCGGGTCGAGTCGTTATCCAGTACGAAGGCAATCAGGCCCGTGTGTCGGTATTTGTTTGAGCCGACGACAAAGCGCTCGGTGTTCATCAGGTCTTCCGTCGGGTCCACCAGTGCGGTGCAGACCGGGGTGATCACCTGTTTTATTTTCGCCAGCACGTCGGCGTCGAGGCGCGGGACGTCAAAAAATGCCTTCAGGAAGGTGTCCAGTCGAGTGCCGGGGGCATGGTTCTTCAGTTGGGCCAGGTTGTGCAGGCTGTTGAAGGCATAGAAGCGCGCGAGATCAATCGCCTGTATGAGCATCCAAGCCTTTTCCGGGTGCCTGGCGCGAATTTCCGTCATGCCTCGGGCTTCGATGTTTATGGGCAGGCGGGTCTGCCGTTCATTGGCGTACGCGTCATACATTTTCGACAGTGCCTTGCCGAAATGCACCGTGTGCCGATCCGGGTCAAGCACCAGTTGCCCCGACGCGGTGTGCTGCAACACTGGCCCCGCGTAGTCGGTGCCCTTGATGCGCCAGACCGCCCCGGGGCGCTCCACCGCATAGACTTTGCCGGCGATCGCGGCGTAGCGGGTTTTGCTGACAAGGTCCTGATAGGTGCCGTCGGCCGGATGCGGCGTCAGGTCTTTCAGGGCAATGGACGGTGCTTCGAACGTTTGCAAGGTCGTGCGGGCCGAGGCTGTCGGTTTGATCTGCGACCAGTGGGGGACGCTGAGCGGCGCCGCAACGGCTGGCGCAGACGCAAGATCCTGGCTGGCCAGGGTCGACTCCCGTGACAAACGTCCCAGAGACACCATCTCGGCCCCCCCGGCAATGAACGCGTAAAGTGCGCGGGTCCAGTGATGATCCTGCAGCGCTTCGGCGGAGGCGAGAAAGTCCTTGTAGCTGTGCCAGAGAAACTGCACATAGGCCAGTTTGCCCGGCAGCAGTCCTGCAATCGGTTTGATCGTCGAGCTGAACAGGTTTTTCGCCGCCTCCCAATCTTCCTGCGCACCCGGTATTACGTGGCTGTGCAGCAACCGCGAGAGCAACGCCAGGTTGTCGGTGAAAAAATATTCCAATGCATTGCCGTCGATCGCCGATCGCGCCAGCTGGACTTTGCTGGTCTGGCCGGCACTGTCCTGGAGCAAGGCGCCAAAGTTCGATTGTTGATCTTCAGGCAGACGGCGCAGCAGCAGGTCCCGCAGGGCACCCGGCAGGTTGAAGGCGGCGACCACCGCTGCGTCGTTTTCGAATTCGCTGAAGACGCATTCACCGTGACAGGGCGAATAGAGCACTTGCGGCCCGGCTTGGCCGGACACCGGCCCGATCAGGTACAGGCCCAGCGCCTTGATCGCCGCAGCCCCCGCGGTCTTGATCAACTGCACCGGCCGGATCATGGCATTGGCGCCCGGCACCGCAGCCCGAGCGAGCGCGTCGGGCATGTCCAGCACTTGGCTCAACAAATCAAACGCCTTGCCGGACAGTCGCTGCTGCAACTTCATCTGATGAGCGTGCTGCAACAGCTGCCAGGGCAATTGGCGCATGAACCGTTGTTTGCGCGGGGCAGCAGTGGCCGCATCGCCTGTGAGGAGCGAATGATGGGCAGTGGCGAAGGCCGGGATATCCAGCGACTGCAGCAGAGTGCGCACGGCCTGTTGGTCGAACCCTTTCGGCAGGGTGTGGGCACTGCTCGATGCGACCGTGAAGCGGATTTGCCCGGCGACGCTGGTGTGGTTCAGCGCAAAGTCGACCAGGTTGGTGGCCGGGCCGGCAAGGGCCAGCAGCGGTTTGATTTCGATGTGTTGCGGGTCAAGGTCCGGTGCCTGATAACGGCTGCTCAACAGTGTTTTCAGGCGCTGTTGGACGTGTTCGCGCAAGGTGGGCAAACCGTGCAGGTAATCCTTGTCATCGACGACGCTGTGACGCCATTGCTCGAGCAATTCCAGGTGCAGTTGCTGTTCGTCGAGCGTGGCCATGCCCAGCCACGCGGGCAGCGTCTGTTGGCGCTCAAGTGCCGTGGCCAGCGCGATTGCTCTGGGCAGGTTAACGTTGATCAGTTGTCCAGCCAGGGCTTTGAGGGCCTGCTCCTCGCGGGATTGTGCCAGCTTCAGGCCGCGTACCCGTTCGCACTGTTGAAGAAACTGCTCGATAGCCGATTGCGTACGGTTGTGCAGCACATTGTCAGTGATCAGGTGCAGCGTACCCAGCGTGTAACGCTGATGAACTCCATCGCTGAACGCAGAGAGGTTTTCCAGCAAGGCCAGGCGTTTTACCGGATGGCGCAGGCGCTGGTTCAACACCTGGCGGGCGCTGTCGATGGAGGCGAACACTTCCAGGCCCATGGCCGGTGTCCACAACACGGCGCGCCCGGAGTTCTGTGGGTCGAGCCCGCCGCGTTCGGTCAGCAGGACGCAGTTGGCCAACGGCAGTTCGTCGTCATGCCCGGTGCTCTGTACGGTGAGCGACCAGGCGTCCGGACGGAAACCATTGAGTCCGTTGCGGTGATGACGTTCCGGGCGGTCAGCGTTGAACACTGTGTCGACAATCGCTTGCTCGGGCCGCCGCTGGCTGCCGTTGAGAACCCGCATCTGCGCTTCGCCCGTGATCCCGACAAACAGCAGGTGGGCCAGTGAGGCCAGGAGACCTTGCACATGGCTGCGCTGCCGCGCCGGAGGGGCAAGGGGTTGCGCCGCAAAAGCCTCGGTGACTTCTGGCAGCACGCTGTTGAATACCTTGATTTGCGTGGCCGCAACGTCTGCCAGCAACATCGAGGGCAACTGGCTGCCCGTGATCGCCAGACGGGTACTCCAGCGGCCCCCGATATCGAGTGCGAGCAGGCGTTCGTGGAGCATCGAGCGAATATCCAGCGCCTTGTCGAACAGGGCCGAAATGTCGGGTGCTCCATCACTGTGGCGGAACACCTGCAGGACGTATTCGATGTTCTGGCGTTGCTTGGTAATGATGGCTTCCAGCAGCACCTTGAAAATATCGCCACTGATCGCTTCGCCCGACACCTGCGGCTGGTCGAACCCGATGAAGCGTTGGCGCTCTTCAAGGCTCAACAAGCCATACATCTCATCATTGTGGCCGGGGGTTTTGAACTTGCTCAGCAGGGTGTCATTGAGGTCCTGGTGGTCCTTGAGGACTTGCAGCCCCCGGCTCGGCGTGTACAGGCAGGCATCGGTGTCACTGAGCATCAGTGACCCGGCCAGCTCGACCGCATTGGGCTGGTATTGCCACAGGCGTACGACCTCCAGCGTGCCCCGTCTCCCCGACGTGCCCTGCGGGTCGAGCCACGCCAACAGGTTGTTGCATTGACCGGGCTCGATGATGCCGGCCTCGCGCTTGAGCAGGATGTCGGCCCGCGCCTGTTCGCGCAGCACCCGGCTGAAGAATGCCCGCCGGGTCATGCCGTCGGCGGATGCGCCGTTCCAGTAGCGTTCCATGCGCTGGTACAACCGAGCGAGCAGTTGGCCGGACACGCTGTTCACGGCCGCTTGCCAATGCTCGGGGTCAGTCGCCAGTGCCGGCTTTCGTGGATGGGCGTAGGCAGGCAAGTGCGCGCCGGGCCATCCCGAATATCGGTACTGCAACAGGACTGAGTGGCCCAGCGTCATCGTGTGTGCCGTTACGCCGTAGGGCGGCGAGGAGGCCTGAACGCTCACCTGTGTAAGGGCTTGATCCACCCCGGGCATGACGGTATCGAGCTGATCCTTGAGTATGTCGGCAAGCAACGTATCGAGCTTGGGCAGTTGCAGCAATTCATGGAGCATGTCTTGCGCGTTGAGGCGCTGAGCGTGTTCGACGGCAGCTTTTTGATCGTCGAACACGTCGCCCTCGATGAGCTGGAAGGTCACGTTGATACCGCGTTTTTCCAGCAAAGACTTGCGTTGCTCGACGCCGAGCAAGGCCAGCAGGCGATCGTCTTCATCGGCCTTGGCCAGGCGTTGTTCGAGGTGGCGGGTCACGGTGGCGAGGCTGTCGAATTTTTTCAGGCCGTCGAACGGCGTGTAAAGCAGGAAGGCTCGATCATCCGGGGTACTGCTGAGGATAAAACTGCCCGCCAGGACCACGGCCGGCGGTGTGGCGGTTTGCAGCAACACACGGTGGGCCAGCATCGGTGGCGTCTGTTGGCGACGCAGTGATTCAGTTGCCAGTTGCACATGCGCCAACCAGTCGAAATCCTTGGTCGACAGACCGTGGGCCGGGCCCAGTGATCGCCATGATCCGGGAGCATGCAGAACCTGCGAGAACAACAGTGGGGTGACTGACGCAGACATTGTCGGGTCTCTATCAGGGCGCGGACACAGGCGCCGTTGGGAAGGAGACCACACCCTAGAAGCCTCGGGGCGGGTGAGGGTGGTACATAGTTACCGCACACAAAGCCTCGAAATGTGCCGGACAGCGCGCACCGATCACCTGAACGGTTGACAGCACCCGGGCCTGACGTGGTTAATCGACGGGCAAGTCGTCCACACGCTGTTGTTCCCTCCAATAATTAGTCTGGAGCTTCAGATGTCTGCGCCACACGATCATGTGTCCTCTGCTGTCTCGCCATCGTTGTCACTCGAGGCGCTGACGCAACTGCTTGAAACGATTTTCCTGCGTCACGGCACCTCCGCCGATGTTGCCCGTTCACTGGCCGCCAACTGTGCCGGCGCCGAGCGTGACGGTGCGCACAGCCATGGGGTGTTCCGGATTCCCGGGTACGTATCGACCCTGAAGAGTGGCTGGGTCAACGGTCAGGCGGTGCCGCAAGTCGAGGACGTCGCGTCCGGTTTTGTGCGGGTCGACGCCGGCAATGGTTTTGCCCAGCCCGCGCTGGCCGCCGCCCGGCCACTGTTGGTGGAGAAGGCGCGCAATGCCGGGATTGCCGTGTTGGCGATCCGCAATTCCCACCACTTCGCGGCCCTGTGGCCGGACGTCGAACCGTTCGCCGAAGAAGGATTGGTGGCGTTGAGCGTGGTCAACAGCATGACCTGTGTGGTGCCCCATGGTGCCGACCGGCCGTTGTTCGGGACCAACCCGATTGCTTTTGCCGCGCCTCGGGCCGGTGGTGCGCCGATTGTCTTCGATCTGGCGACCAGCGCGCTTGCTCATGGCGACGTGCAGATTGCCGCGCGCAAGGGTGAGCGCCTGCCTGCGGGAATGGGCGTGGACAGCCTCGGCCAGGCGACCCAGGACCCGAAAGCCATTCTCGAAGGCGGGGCGCTGCTGCCGTTCGGCGGGCACAAGGGCTCGGCGCTGTCGATGATGGTCGAGTTGCTGGCGGCTGCGCTGACTGGGGGCAACTTTTCCTTTGAGTTCGACTGGTCGAATCATCCCGGTGCCAAGACCCCGTGGACCGGGCAGTTGCTGATCGTCATCGATCCGAGCAAGGCCGCCGGGCAGAGTTTTGCCGAGCGCAGTGAGGAGCTGGTGCGACAGATGCACGGTGTCGGGCTCAAGCGCTTGCCGGGCGATCGCCGCCACTTGCAGCGCGCCAGGTCGCTGGCCGAGGGCATCGTGTTGGACGAGCAGACGCTGGGGCAGTTGCGCGAGCTGGCCGGGGAATAATTGTCGGATAACAAATGTGGCGAGGGAGCTTGCTCCCGCCGGGTTGCGAAGCGGCCCCCTTTGTCTACTTGAGAACACGGGGACTGCTGCGCAGTCCAGCGGGAGCAAGCTCCCTCGCCACAGGTTTATTGTCAGGTCTTAAACGATGCGACCTGATGCGACCTGACAAACGTCGATCAACGACGACCGAGCAGCAGGCCCACCACCAGACCGAAACCGGCGGAAATCGCCACGGTCTGCCATGGATGACCGCCAATGTAGCTTTCAGTGGCTTCGACCGCTGGTTTGGTGCGCTCACGCACGCTCGACACGGAATCCAGTGCCTGTTGCAGCTTCTGCGCGATTTGCCCGCGCAGGGTTTCCGCTTCTTCGCCGACCAGCGATGCGCTGCTCTTGAGCAGTTTGTCGGACTCTTCGATCAGCGCCTGCAGTTCGCTGAACGCTTGATCCTTGATTTGGTCTGCGGCGGCTTGCACGTTGGATTTGCGGGCCATTGGGTAACTCCTTGCTGGTGAATGGACAGTGATCAATGGAGTGCGACGCTGTCCGAAAAGTTGCACTGATTTTAGGTGCGAAAGAAAAACCTGCGCGGGAGATTTCCGTCGAGCGTGTAAGATGTCGCCATTTTACGCAGCAGGTATTTCCCCATGAGTTTCAATCTGGCCGACAAATCCCTCGCCGAGCGCGCGGCGCTGGAAGACGAGAAATCCCGTCTGTTCGAACTCTGGCAGAACAATCTGGGCAAAGCCAAAGGCGAAGCCGCACGGTTGTTCGGCGAACGCTCCAAGCGCAAGGGCAAATGGGCCGAGTGGGTGCGCGCCGAGCTTGATGGCATGTCCCCGCCGGAATTCGCCAACATGGTGCGCAGTGAAGTCAACCGGCTGATGGCCGCCAACAAGTAAGCGCGGCTCAGGGCGTGTTGAACGCCGCTACGATTGCCTCACGCACCGTGATCACCACCGGATCGATCTGCGCGCTGGTGCGCCAGCCCAGTTCGATCGGGTAGCGCGGCAAGGCCAGCGGGCAGGGCAGCAACAGCAGTCCGCTAAGGGCGGCGATGGCCTCGGCGGCATGCGTCGGGATCGTGGCCACCGCGCCGCTGCCCTTGAGCAGATGCGGCAGCGCCGCGAAGTGCGTGGTCGAGGCGCAGACCCGGCGACTCAGGCCCAGCGCCGCCAGCCCTTCATCGGTGATGCCGATAAAACCGCCCGAGGACACCAGAATGTGCTCGCGGGCGACAAACTCCTGCAAATCGATCGACTGTTGCCCGGCGGCCAGGCTGCCCGGGTCGACCAGACACGCATAATCCCCTTCACCCAATACCTGACGACTGAGCAGGCGTTCGGCAAAGCCGCCGGCGGTGATCGCCAGGTCGATGCTGCGCTCCATCAGCGTACGGGCGACGATCTGGCTGTGGGTCTGGCGGAAGATCAGTCGCAGTTTCGGCGCGCGGCGGGCGATCTCTTCGATCAGGCGCCGGCCATAGGCGATTTCGAAATCATCCGACAGGCCCACCGTCACTGAACGTCCTTCGTAGTGATGCGCCGCCGGATCAACCATCGCCAGGCTCTGCCGGCACTTGTTCAGCGCCTCGCTGACCACCGGTTTCAGTTGATCGGCCTTGAGCGTCGGCGCCAGCCCGCGACCGGTGCGCACGAACAACTGATCGCCATACACCTCGCGCAGCCGCCGCAACGCAGCGCTGACCGCCGATTGCGTCACGCCCAGACGCAGCGCCGCACGGCTGGCGCTGGACTCTTCATGCAGGGCTTCGAAGACTTTCAGCAGGTTGAGGTCAACGGTGGCGATATTCATTTGGCTCATATCATTCAGCAGTCAATCGGTCTTTATTCATGATCCCGCGCCGCCGCAGAATCGGCAACACTTGAACCTGATGGAGTGAACGCGATGCCCAAATCAATTGTTGCTGCCCTGCAGATCGGCGCCTTGCCCGATGGCACAGGTGCAACCCTGGAACAGATTCTGAGCTGGGAAAGTGCGATCAGCGAGTCCGGCGCGGCGCTGGTGGTGATGCCCGAAGCGCTGCTCGGTGGCTATCCGAAAGGCGAGGGCTTTGGCACCCAGCTGGGTTATCGCTTGCCGGAGGGCCGTGAGGCCTTTGCGCGTTACTTCGCCAACGCCATCGATGTGCCGGGGGCCGAGACCGAAGCGTTGGCCGGTCTATCGGCGCGCACCGGGGCCAATCTGGTGATTGGCGTGATCGAGCGCGCCGGCAGCACGCTGTATTGCACGGCGCTGTATTTCGACCCGCAAGCGGGGCTGGTGGCCAAGCATCGCAAGCTGATGCCGACCGGCACTGAACGGCTGATCTGGGGCAAGGGCGACGGCTCGACGCTGCCGGTGCTCGACACTCAGGTCGGCAGGCTCGGCGCCGTGGTCTGCTGGGAAAACATGATGCCGCTGCTGCGCACCGCGATGTACGCCAAGGGCATTGAAGTGTGGTGCGCGCCGACGGTGGATGAGCGCGAGATGTGGCAAGTCAGCATGCGCCACATCGCCCATGAGGGCCGTTGCTTTGTGGTCAGCGCCTGTCAGGTGCAAGCCTCACCGACCGAGCTGGGCGTGGACATCGCCAACTGGCCGGCGGATCGGCCGTTGATTGCCGGCGGCAGCGTGATCGTCGGGCCGATGGGCGATGTACTGGCCGGGCCGTTGCGCGGAGAGGCGGGGTTGTTGACAGCGGAAATTGATACCGACGAGTTGATTCGGGCGCGCTATGACTACGATGTGGTCGGCCATTATGCGCGGCCGGATGTGTTTGAGTTGTCGGTTGATGAACGGGCCAAGCCGGGCGTGCGGTTCACCGCATAACCTCCGCACCGACACTTAACCTGTAGGAGTGAGCCTGCTCGCGATGGCGCCAGATCAGCCAATAGCTTATTGACTGACACGATGCTATCGCGAGCAGGCTCACTCCTACAGGAAATTTGTGTGTTGAGTGGGTTACCAGGTCGCGGCAGTCGCTTTCGGCAAACTGAGCTTGCCACTGTCGACAAAGCGCATGGTGCCGAACACTCCCCCCGCCAGTTTGCCACGCAGCACGTAGGGCAGGTTATCGAGGGTTTGGGTCTGACTCAGGCCGAGGGTCTGGCGCAGCACTGAGAACGCGGACACGCTGACCGGTACGCTGACCACGGTTTCCGAGAAGCGCGGAATCGAGCCGACCTGATCACTGACACCCGAGGCCAAGGGACGGCCATTGACCTCCAGATCCAGGGCGATGCCGTTGTAGTCGATGGCCGTCTCATTGGGGTTCTGCACCCGCAGCTTGATGGCGAAGCGCACTTCCAGGTCCTGGCTCGGCAAGGGTTCGAGGCCGACCACGTTGATGTTCACCGGGTCGCGGTTGGGGAACAGCGCGCAGGCGCTCAGGGACAACAGCAGCAGGGACAGGATGACGGCATGGACGCGGCGCATAAACAGTCTCTCAACAAAAAAGGGCTGAACCGTTGCCGGCTCAGCCCTTTTTTCGAGGCGCAGCGTCAGCGGTTCAACTGTGCGACCGCCGTGGCGGTTGCTGGTTCAGCCTTGGCCGGCAGATCGGGGTTTTCCATGACCTGCAGAATCGACGCTTCCGGATCGAAATCGTCTTCCTCAAGCTCAATGAACTCTTCCGGCAGGAAGATATTTAGCACGATAGCGCACAACGCGCCGACGGTGATCGGCGATTCGAAGATGTTGCGCAGCGCTTGCGGCAACTCGCGCAGCACTTCCGGCACGGCGGCAATGCCCAGGCCCATGCCGAGCGAAATCGCCACGATCAGCATGTTGCGGCGGTGCAGGCCGGCTTCGGCGAGGATCTTGATCCCGGCCACGGCCACGGTGCCGAACATCACCAGTTCAGCACCGCCGAGCACCGGTTTGGGCATCAGTTGCAGTACCGCGCCGATCATCGGGAACAGGCCCAGCAGCACCAGCAGGCCGGCGATGAAGAACGCCACGTAGCGGCTGGCGACGCCGGTCAACTGGATCACGCCATTGTTCTGCGCGAAGGTCACCATCGGCATGCTGTTGAACACGGCGGCCATGGCCGAGTTGAGGCCATCGGCTAGCAGACCGGACTTGATCCGGCGGATGTACAGCGGGCCTTTGACCGGTTGTCGCGAAATCATCGAGTTGGCCGTCAGGTCACCGGCGGCTTCCAGTGGCGAGACCAGGAAAATCACCGCCACCGGCACGAACGCTACCCAGTCGAAGTTGAAACCGTACTTGAACGGCACCGGCACGCTGACCAGCGGCACCTCGGGCAGGTTGGCGAAATCCACGGTGCCCATCAGCCACGCGACCACATAGCCAAGGGTCAGCCCGATAACGATCGCGCCCAAACGCAGGAACGGCACATCAACGCGATTGAGCACGACGATGGTGCCCAGAACCAGCGCCGCCAGGAACACATGGCTGGCCGCGCCCAGATCGGCGGCGCCGAAGCCGCCGGCGATGTCGGTCATTGCCACTTTGATCAGCGACAGGCCCATCAGGGTGATGATCGTGCCGGTGACCACCGGGGTGATCAGCATCCGCAGTTTGCCGATGAACTGGCTCAGCACCACTTCGATGAACGCGGCGAAAAAGCACACGCCGAAGATCGTCGAAAGGATTTCATCGGTACCGCCGCCCCGGGCCTTGACCATAAACCCGGCGCTGAGAATCACGCTGATAAAGGAAAAACTGGTGCCTTGCAGGCACAGCAGGCCGGAACCGACCGGACCGAAACGCCGCGCCTGCACAAACGTGCCTAGACCCGACACGAACAGCGCCATGCTGATCAGGTACGGAATCTCGCTTTGCAGGCCCAGGGCGCCGCCCATGATCAGGGTCGGGGTGATGATGCCGACGAAGCTGGCCAACACGTGTTGCAGCGCGGCGAAAACGGTTGCGGTGAGGTGCGGACGGTCGTTGAGGCCGTAGATCAGATCGTTGTTGCGCGGGACTTTTTCAGAGGCGGTCATGGTGTTTTGCGCGCCGTGAGGCGGGGCCGGGTCAGAAAATGGAGGCGCAGGATGCCGGAAGAGGACGGCGAGGGCAACGAACAAAAATTGCCTGAAAGGTCAGGATTTATGGGTGTTGGCGGTCAATCAGCGCACCCTTACAGACATTGTTGTGGCGAGGGAGCTTGCTCCCGTCCGGCTGCGCAGCAGTCGTAAAACACTGTTGAACGGGTCTTGCAGAGGGCTGCTTCGCAACCCAGCGGGAGCAAGCTCCCTCGCCACAAAAGTAAAGGAATCATGCAAAGGCACTGAGCAAATCCTCCTCAAACGCCTTCTGCGCATCCCCCGGCACCTGCGCCCTATGCCGGGCCAGATGAAAGGCCACGTCGAAACTCAACTCCCCGGGGCGCAGCGCGCGCAGCAAGCCCTTGTCCTCCCAGACGCGCGCGTAGTGATCGGGCAGATAATCGACATGCTTGCCGGAAAGAATGAAGGCGAGGGTGCCCTCGACCTGTTCCGAGCGCGCGGAAAAACGCTTGTCCGGGAACGGCTCGCCTGTGCGCATGAACCGATACGGATGATCGACCCGGTCGCAGGCCTGCAGCGCTGCATCGTCCGGCTCATCGACGGTGAACAGCGGATGGCCCTTGGCGCAATACAGGTGCTGGGTTTCACTGAACAATTCGCGGTAATCGAAGGCGCTCTGCACTTGCGAGAAATAACCAATGGCCAGGTCCAGCCGCTGTTGCAGCAGCAGGCGCTCCATCTCACCGGGCATCGCGCTGATCAACTCGATGCGCACCGATTCGTCGCGTTCGCGAAAGCGCCGGATCGCATCCGCCACCCGCAGCAGCACCGACTGATCGACCGCTTCCGACAGGCCCAGGCGCACCTCACCGATCAGCCGTCCGGCGACGCCGTTGGATTGATGGCGGAAGGTCTCGATGGATTCGAACAGCGTGCGAACGGCGATCAGCAACTGCTCACCCTTGGGCGTGACGCTGAAACCGCCCTTGCCACGGCTGCACAGGCGATAGCCGAGGCGGGTTTCCAGCTTGGCCATTTGCTGGCTGATGCTCGATTGGCTCAGGCCCAGTTCACCTTGCGCCGCACTGAAGCCGCCGGATTCCACGACCCGCACAAACAGACGCAGCAACTGCAAATCGACGTCGTGGAGCTGACCGAGCATTACATTACTCCGCAATAAAGTCAGGTTAACAAACTTGATATTTCTACAATGTATCCGACGGCGCATCCTGCCACCACTTCCTCCGGTCAGGTGTTCGTCATGGCTCCCTTGTTCAAGCTGTGTTTTCCCGCGCTGTTGTTGTCCGTGGCCCTCAATGCCCAGGCCGAGGACCAAACCCTCAACTTCTATAGCTGGGCCGATTACGTGCCGGTGCAAACCCTGCAGCGCTTCGAGCAGGAGACCGGGATTCATGTGCGTTACGACACCTTCGACACGTCCGAAGTGCTGGAAACCAAGCTGCTTACTGGCGGCAGTGGCTATGACGTGGTCGTGCCATCGTCCAGCGTTCTGGCCCGCGGATTGGCCGCCGGCGCGTTGAAGGAAATCCCTCACGAAGGCCTCAAGGGCTACGCCAATCTTGATACCGATCTGCTCGAAAAACTCACGGCAGTCGACCCCGGCAATCGCTACGCGGTGCCCTACACCTGGGGCACGCTGGGGCTGGGATTGAACGTCGAGGCGGTGAAAAAGCGCCTGCCGGACGCGCCGCTGAACAGCCTCGATCTGCTGTTCAAGCCCGAGTACGCCAGCAAACTCAAGGACTGCGGGATTGCCGTGCTCGACTCACCGCAGGAGGTCATCGGCCTGGCACTGCATTACCTCGGCAAAGATCCCTACAGCACCGACAAGGCTGATCTGGCCGCCGCCGAGGCCTTGTTGCAGAAGCTCCAGCCTTCGGTGCTGTACGTCGCCACCGGCCGGCAGATCAACGATCTGGCGAACGGCAGCGTGTGCCTGGCGCTGACTTACAACGGTGACGTGAGCATGGCGGCCGATCAGGCGCACAAGGCCAACAAACCGTACGAAGTCGCGTACCGCATTCCCAAGGAAGGCACGCTGATCTGGCAGGACAACCTCGCCATCCCCAAGGACGCGCCGAACCCGCAAGCGGCGCGGGCGTTCATTGAATTCATGCTGCGCCCCGAATCGGTGGCCGAGTTGACCAACACGCTGTTTTTCGCCACCGCCAACCTGGCCGCGACGCCGCTGGTGGACGAAGCAGTGCGCAACGATCCGGACATTTATCCGCCCGCCGAAGTGCGCGAGCGCTTGTACGCCGACCGCAGCATGAGCCTCAAGGACATGCGTCAGCGCACGCGCCTGTGGACCACTTTCCGTAGCCATCAATAACAAGAGGAGCACCCCAATGGACGTGCCGATGCTCAACGACCAAGCCATGACCCGCGACAGCCTGTACGGCACGAGTGCCGAAAGCACCTACGCCGGGATTACCAGTTTCATGCGTCGCCGCTACAGCCGGGATTTGCGCGGCGTCGATGTGGCGGTCAGCGGCGTGCCGTTCGACACCGCCACCAGCAACCGTCCGGGCGCGCGCTTCGGACCACGGGGGATTCGCGCGGCGTCCACCGGGATTGCCTGGGAACGCCATTGGCCATGGGCCTTCGATCCGTTCGATCATCTGGCGGTGATCGACTACGGCGATTGCGACTTCGATTACGGATCGCCGCACACGATTCCGCCAAGCATCGAAGCTCATGCTGAGCACATCCTCAATGCCGGCAGCGCGATGCTGACGTTTGGCGGCGATCACTTCATCACCTATCCGCTGCTCAAGGCCCACGCCCGCAAACACGGTGCGCTGTCGCTGATCCATTTCGACGCGCACAGCGACACTTGGCCAGACGAAGAGGGCAAGCGGGTCGATCACGGCACCATGTTCTGGCATGCCGCCAAGGAAGGGCTGGTGGATCCGGCGCGCTCGGTGCAGATCGGGTTGCGCACCACCAATGACGATCATCAAGGCTTTGCCGTGCTCGATGCGCGGCAGGTGCATCGGCGTGGCTGCGAGGCGATTGTCGAGGCGATTCGTGCGCGGGTCGGTGATAACCCGGTGTACCTGACCTTCGACATCGACTGCCTCGACCCGGCGTTCGCCCCGGGCACCGGTACCCCGGTGTGTGGCGGCTTGAGCACGGTGCAGGCGCTGGAAATTCTCGGAGGGTTGCGCGGGATCAATCTGGTGGGCATGGACGTGGTGGAAGTGGCACCGGCCTATGACCACGCGGAGGTAACGTCGCTGGCGGCGGCGACCCTCGCCATGGAAATGCTCTGCCTGTATGCGGCCAGACACAAGGTTGATCTCTAAAATCACTGCGCACTCCAACCTGTGGGAGCGAGCCTGCTCGCGAAGGCATTAGATCAGGCAGCACCTGAATAGCCTGACACACCGCCTTCGCGAGCAGGCTCGCTCCCACAAAAGCCCACCTGTTTTTCAGGGACATCGTGGCATACTGCCGCGCATGACTTTCGACTCTCCTTTAAGCGCCTGGCAACACGCGATCGAGCACAAGGGTTTCATCCAGGATGAAGCCCAGGAGCACGCGGTCTGGGCGCTGCAAAAATGCCATGAAGCCTTGCACGCCGGCGCCCGTTCAGTCACCGGCGTGTACCTGTGGGGCCCGGTCGGACGCGGCAAGACCTGGCTGATGGATCAGTTCTATCAAAGCCTGCGGGTGCCGGCCCGGCGTCAGCATTTTCATCATTTCATGGGCTGGGTGCACCAGCGCTCGTTCCAGCTGACCGGGATCGCCGACCCGCTGCGGGCGCTGGCCAAGGAGCTGGCGGCGGACGTGCGGGTGCTGTGCTTCGACGAACTGTTCGTCAACGACATCGGCGACGCGATCATCCTCGGACGACTGTTTCAGGTGATGTTCGATGAAGGCGTGGTGGTGGTCTGCACCTCCAATCTGCCGCCGGATGAACTGTATGCTGATGGCTTCAACCGCGACCGGTTTGTCCCGGCGATTGCCGCGATCAAGGCACACATGGAGGTCGTTGCGGTGAACGGCGCCGAGGATCATCGGCTGCACCCGGGCGCGGGCCTGCAGCGTTATTTTGTGGCCGCGCCGGGCCAGCAAAGTGCACTGGAGCCGGTCTTTCAAGCGCTGAATGCCGGGCAACCTGCCAGTGCGGAACCGGTGCCGGTCGGGCATCGCACCGTGAATGTGGTGCAAGCCAGCGAGTCGGTGCTCTGGTGCCGCTATGCCGACCTTTGCGAGCAACCGTTTGCCGCCATGGACTTCATCGCGCTGTGCGACCGCTATCGGTCTATTCTGTTGAGCGAAGTGCCAAACCTCAGCGCGCAGAAACGCGAAGGGCGTATCGCCCGCGGTACGGAAGATGGCTCGGCGCAGGTGGTGGCCGGTGACCGTGAGTTGCCGCAATTGTCGGTACACGACGACGGCGTACGCCGCTTCATTGCCTTGGTGGACGAGTGTTACGACCGTAAAGTCCCGCTGTACATCGAGGCTCAGGTACCGATGGAGGCGCTGTACACCGAGGGCTATCTGGAATTCCCGTTCCGGCGCACCCTCAGCCGTTTGCAGGAGATGCAGCTGCAGCGATTTGCCGAATCCTGAGCGAAGAGGGCGCGAGCATGAGTCAACCGCTGTCTCATCATTTACTGACCATGGCCTACCAGAATGCGTGGGCCAATCACCGCCTCGGCAAAGCCTGGGGCCGGCTCGACGCCGAGGCACTGGCGGCGCCACGGGTGAGCTTTTTTCCAGGCATCCGCCTGACCCTCAACCACATCCTGACCTGCGACTGGTTCTACGTCGACGCGCTGGAACGCGAGTTGCGCGGTGACGAGCCGCATCCCGACTGCTATGTGTTTTTCAACCTCAATGAACCGTTCACCGAGGCTGCGGCGCTGCGCGAGGAACAGGCACACGTCGACCGGCGGCTGATTGCTTATTGCGAGCAGCTGCGCGATGCCGATCTCGGGCGGATCGTCACCATCGCCCGGGAAACGCCGCAGCACGACAGTCGCCTGCGCATGCTCTCGCACCTGTTCGAGCATCAGATCCATCATCGTGGTCAAGTGCATGCGATGCTCAGTGATACGTCGGTAAAACCGCCACAACTGGATGAGTTCTTCGCCGCAGGCGAGGCCGGTTTGCGTGCGCAGGATTTCGCCGAGCTGGGCTGGACCGAAGAGCTGATCTGGGGGCACTGAGTACGCGACATCTTTGCTCATGGATGTTTTTCATCTTTGAGGTTGTGGGTTGAATCAGCCTCGCGTTATCGTCAAGCAGCCTTTCAGGTGCGCACCTTGCATGCCGGGGTCATGATCGGGGATGGAAATGGATTCCGCAGAAATTCTTGTGTTGCAAGCCAGCTACACCAATCCACTGCATGCCGAAGCCATCGGCATTGTGCTCAATCACTACGCAGAAGATCCCATGGGCGGCGGCGAGTCGCTGGCCCCCGAACTGCTGCGGCGCGTGCCCGAAGAACTGGCGCGCCGGCCCCATGCGTTCAGTGTGCTGGCGTTCGTTGGCGGTGAGCCGGCAGGCCTGGTGAACTGCTTTGAAGGGTTCTCGACGTTTGCCTGCAAACCGCTGGTGAATGTCCACGACGTGGCGGTGGTGGCGAAATTTCGCGGCCTCGGGCTGAGCCAGAAAATGCTGCGCAAAGTCGAGGAGATTTGCCGCCAGCGCGGTTGCTGCAAGATCACCCTCGAAGTGCTCGAAGGCAACGCCATCGCAAAGGACGCCTACCGCAAGTTCGGTTTCGCCCCGGGGATGTTCAGCCCGGAGCATGGGCGCATGCTGTTCTGGATCAAGGATCTGCAGGCATAAAAAAAGGCGCCCGAAACAGGGCGCCCAACTGTCGTCTCCGAGTCCAGAGCGGAGCCATCGGAGGTCCATCGGTTGCTCGATAAAATCAGTGTCGATAAGACTCGGTGACTTGCGCGGTCTGATCGTTCGGAACCTTCAGTTCCGCGGTTTTGGATTCGGTCCGCTGTTCGCTCTGCGCGCTGTGGACCGGGAAGTTGTCGTAGTAATGCCGCATGCGCTCGGCGCCGCCCTCGGCAAAGGCGCTGGCGGAACCGAGGGCGAGTAGCCCGGCAAGAATGGCGGTGGTGATGTTCATGGTGCCTCCTACTGAAAAACGTGGGAGCCGTTCGTCCATGAAGCAGATCTCGAGGCACAGTCTCCCCAGCCTGAATTAACTCGGGGTTAACACGCTCGCCGGGGATGTGCTGAGTGAGTTCGTGCGCAGGGTCAGAGCTTCCAGTCCAGGCTCAGGGTTACCGTGCGCGGGTCGCCCCAGTACACGCCGTTGTAGAAACCGACGTTGTCGTAATACTTCTTGTCGAACAGGTTATCCACGTTCAGCGACGCCGACAGGTGCTGGTCGAACTCATAGCGCGACATCAGCTTGACCACGGTGTAGGCCTCCTGATTGATCCGCGCGCGTTCGGTGATGATCCGGCCATTGGCGCCGCGACCGACCGGACGGTTTGACGCGCCATAGATATCGCTCTGCCAGTTCACCGCGCCACCGACGGTCAGCGCATGCCAGTTGCCCGGCAGGCGATAGGCCGTCGACAGCCGGAACATGTTCAGCGGCTGCGCGGTATTGGTGCGCTGTTTTTCGCCGTTGACCGAGTGGGTGTAGGTGTACCCGGCGGTCATGTTCCAGCCGTTGAGGAGTTCCCCGGAGACCTCGGCCTCGAAGCCATTGACCTTGTTGCCCTTGCCGCCGGATTTGAAAAACTCCTCGCCGGTGACCGGGTCCGGTGCCACTGAACCGTCCCGCTCGGCTACGTTGTCCTGTTTGCTCCAGAACAACGCTGTGGAGAGGTTCAGGCGTTCTTCCAGCAGGCTACCCTTGAGGCCGAGTTCGTAGTTGCTGCCGACCACCGGATCGATGTATCTGCGACTGGCATCGCGCCTGGTTTGGGGGTTGAAGATGTCGGTGTAGCTGACGTACACGGTGTATTGCGGCGTCAGGTCGTACAGCAGGCCCGCGTAAGGCGTCCACATGTCGTTGTGTTGCTGGCTGGTTTTGTCGACACCGCTCAGTTGCAGCTTGTCGTCGTAGGTGTTGGTGGCACTTGCCGTTTCCCAACTGCCATAGCGGCTGCCGAGCACGGCATGCAGTTCATCGGTCAGGCTCAGGCGTGTCGCCAGGTAACCAGCCTTTTGTCGGGTGTAATCCTTGAAACCGCTCAGGCCGGTCACGGTGTCGGGGAATTTGTCGATGTCGCCCATGTATTTCCAGTCGCGGATGTTTTCATAACCGGCCGGCACCGCGCCGGCGATGGTGTATGGATCATCCGAACGACGTTCGGCCTCGCCATAGCCGAACATCAATTCGTGCTCGCGCCCGAGCAGCGCGTAGGGGCCGGAGACATTGAAGTCGTACGCCTTCATGCTTTGATCGCCAGCCATGTGGCTGGTGTTGGCGGACATGCCGCTGCGATCGGCTTCGGGGAAGCCGCCACCGCCGTAATAGATCTTGCCTTCGGTGTCACTTTTGCGATGGGTGTAGGCGGCTTTCAGGTGCCAGCCGCCCGCCAGTTGCTGGTCGAGGGTGGCGAAGGCCGTTTTGTCGCGCAACGGCCATGAACTCCAGGATGTGGCCATGTTGGTCGAACGACCGAGACCGGCCTTGCCGCCTTCGGCATTCCAGTAGGGCACGGTGCCCCACGAGGTGCCCTGAACCTGTTTGTCCTGATAGTCATAACCGACTGCCAGCACGGTGGAGTCGGTCAGGTCGGCTTCGAGGATGCCGTAGCCGACCTCGCGTTGCAGCGCGTACTTGTCACGAAACGACTGGCTGTCGCGATAGGCCAGCACCGTGCGCCCACGCAAGCGGCCATCGAACGCCAGCGGGCCGCCGACATCGACGTAGCTGTAGTAGTCGTCGTAACTGCCGCCGCTGACACCCGCCAACGCCTGCAACTGCGCGGTCGGACGTTTGCGCACCATGTTGATCGTCGCCGATGGGTCGCCCGCGCCAGTGGTGAGGCCGGTCGCACCGCGCACCACCTCGATCCGGTCGTAGATGATGGTGTCGGCATCGGACTTCATGTAGCTGAAGGTGTTGAGCATCCCGTCGATCTGGAAGTTGTTGATCGGGTAACCGCGCGCCGAATAGCTGACCCGGTCCGAATCGTTGTGCTGCACGACGATGCCGGTGGTCTGGCTCATGGCCTCGGACAATGTACCGAGTTTGAAATCGTCCATTTGTTGACGCGTGACCACGGATACCGATTGCGGGGTTTCCTTGATCGACAGGTTCATCCGCGTCGCGGTGCTCATTACGCCCGTCGTGTAGGAATCGGTGTTCTCGGTGTTGATCCCCAAGCCTTCGGCGCTGATGCTGGTGGCGTCCAGTTCCAGCGTTTCGGCGGCCGATTGTGGCGCTGTTTCGGGGTCGGTTTCAGCCAGCAGATCGGGACTCAACACTGCGCTGCACAGGCCGAAAGTGAGGGTGATGGAACGGGTAATGGGCGCGAACATCGCAGCCGACTCCTTGTCTTCGAGAGAAAAAATCCGTTGGTTCAAAGACGAGGGGCAGCGCGGCGATTTAGTAACAAACGAGAAATATTGTTATTTGTAGATGTGTCCCCGAATCGCCAAACAGGCTGAAAAGCTGCGCACAGCGCTTGCCCAATGGAACACGGCGGGTATGCTGATGGCCTGCCGAGGAGATAGAAATGGCCTACGATTTTGACCTTTATGTGATTGGTGCCGGTTCCGGCGGTGTACGCGCGGCGCGCTTTGCTGCCGGTTTCGGCGCGAAAGTGGCGGTGGCCGAGAGCCGTTACCTGGGCGGTACCTGCGTCAACGTCGGCTGCGTGCCGAAGAAACTGCTGGTGTACGGCGCGCATTTCGCCGAAGACTTCGAACAGGCGTCGGGCTTTGGCTGGAGTTTGGGTGAAGCCAATTTCGACTGGGCGACGCTGATCGCCAACAAGGACCGCGAAATCAATCGCCTCAATGGCATTTATCGCAACCTGCTGGTCAACAGCGGCGTGACCCTGCACGAGGCCCACGCGAAGATCGTTGGCCCGCATGAGGTCGAGGTCAACGGTGAACGCTTCACCGCGAAAAACATCCTGATCGCCACCGGTGGCTGGCCGCAGATTCCGGAGATTCCGGGGCACGAGCACGCGATCAGTTCCAATCAGGCGTTCTTCCTCAAAGAACTGCCGAAACGGGTGCTGGTGGTCGGTGGCGGGTACATCGCGGTCGAGTTCGCCGGGATCTTCCACGGGCTGGGTGCGAACACCACGCTGTTGTATCGCGGCGATCTGTTCCTGCGCGGTTTCGATGGTTCGGTGCGCAAGCATCTGCAGGAAGAGCTGACCAAGCGCGGCATGGATCTGCAGTTCAATGCCGACATCGCGCGCATCGACAAACAGCCTGACGGCAGCCTGAAGGCGACCCTCAAGGATGGCCGCGTACTGGAAGCGGATTGCGTGTTCTACGCCACGGGCCGACGTCCGATGCTGGACAATCTGGGCCTGGAAAATACCGATGTGCAGCTCACCGACAAGGGCTTTATCAAGGTCGACGAGCAATACCAGACCAGCGAACCGTCAATTCTGGCGCTGGGCGATGTGATCGGTCGTGTGCAATTGACGCCCGTGGCGCTGGCCGAAGGCATGGCGGTGGCGCGGCGGCTGTTCAAGCCTGAGCAATACCGGCCGGTGGATTACAAGATGATCCCGACGGCGGTGTTCAGTCTGCCGAACATCGGCACTGTCGGTCTGACCGAAGAAGAAGCGCGGGACGCGGGCCACGAGGTGGTGATTTTCGAAAGCCGCTTCCGTCCGATGAAGCTGACCCTGACCGAGTGTCAGGAGAAAACCCTGATGAAGCTGGTGGTCGACGGCAAGACCGACAAAGTGCTCGGCTGCCACATGGTCGGTCCGGACGCCGGCGAGATTGTTCAAGGTTTGGCGATTGCACTGAAGGCCGGTGCCACCAAGCGTGACTTCGACGACACGATCGGGGTTCACCCGACGGCCGCCGAAGAGTTCGTCACAATGCGTACGCCGGTCGGCGCTTAAGCATCCTTCGCTTTGGCTGTGTCTGGCGCTGCCGCAACGGTAGCCGCCAGACGCAAGCTGTCTTCGAGGCTCGCCTGAGTCTTGGTCAACTCTTTTTCCAGTGACTGATTGAGCTGCCGCTGTTCGTCGGCATCCTGTTTCAGTGTCTGACTTTCCAGCAAGGCCACGCGCAAGCGTTCCTGGAGGAGGGTGCGCTCGCTGTCGACGCGGCTGGCTTGCTCCAGCAGTTGATCCTGGCGCTGGTTGCTGTGCTTGAGCTGATCCTGCATCAGGCTCAGCTCGCGCTGGGTGCCACGGTTTTCGGTGAGCAGGCGCTCGTTGTCTCGGTGCAGCTGGGTGATCTCGTCCTGACGCACCAGCGCACTTTGTTGCGCCTGACGCAGCTCCATCTGCAATTGTTGAAGCTGGCCTTCGTGGCGCGCCTGTTCCTGCTCGCGCTGTTCTTTGGTGGCGTTGCGGTAGTGTTCCAGCGCATCGCGGGCGTGCAGATGCTTTTCTTCCAGCGAGCGGATTTGTTCGTCCTTGTCCTGCAAGCGCAACTCGAAGTCGGCCAGTGCCTGGTTCAGCCCGGCATTGCGCGTCTGTTCGGTCTGCAACATCGAACGGGTTTCGTTCAGCGCCTCGGATTCCCTGGCCAGCGCTGCGCCTTGAATGTCGTGTTGTTGCTCCAGTTGTTCGAGTGCCTGGCGCACTTGCTTCAATTGCGCTTCCAGCGTTTCGCGCTGCTCTTCGAACTGCTCGCGGGCCTGTTCGATCGGCTCTTGCGCTTGCTCTTTCAAGCGCTGGGCGAGGCGCGAGACCAGTGCCGTCAGCTCGTCGTTGATCGGTTCTGCCGACGCTTCAACCGGTTGGCTGCCGTCATCGAGCTCTTTCAGATAGCGATGGATCGTGGTTTTCGAACCGGTGTTGCCCAGTTCGATCCGTACGGCATCGATGCTGGGGTGTTCGCCTCGGGCCAGAATCGCTGTGCGCGCGATCTGAACCACTGCTTTGTTTACGCCGCCACGGGCCATGTGAACTCCTACCGTTTCGTACTGTGGTACATGCCACCAAAGTACATAGTGTACCACGCTGAAAATAAAGTTAAATCCTTGATTAATAACAGGCGGGATATACTGGTATTACCCAATGTCAGATGCTTAAATGGCTTCTTTACGCCTTGAATCAGTACGCCAGCGAGAAACCTGCCCATGAGCGATATCGATCGCTATCTGCAAGCCGCCACCCGTGACAACACTCGTCGCAGCTATCGCTCGGCGATCGAACACTTTGAAGTGAAGTGGGGTGGCTTCCTGCCGGCGACGGCCGACAGCGTTGCGCGTTATCTGGTCGAGCACGCCGGGGTGCTGTCGATCAACACGCTGAAGCTGCGCTTGTCAGCACTCGCGCAGTGGCACAACAGTCAGGGATTTGCCGATCCGACGAAGGCGCCAGTGGTGCGCAAGGTGTTCAAAGGCATTCGCGCGCTGCATCCGGCGCAGGAAAAACAAGCCGAGCCTCTGCAGTTGCACGACCTGCAACAAGTGGTCGACTGGCTGGAACAGGAAGCCAGCAGTGCCCGGCAACAGCAGGATCGTCCGCAATTGCTCAAGGCCTATCGCGACCGGGCGCTGATCCTGCTGGGCTTCTGGCGCGGCTTTCGCAGCGATGAGCTGTGCCGCCTGCAGATCGAACACGTGCAGGCGCACGCCGGCAGCGGCATCACCCTGTACCTGCCGCGCAGCAAGGGCGACCGCGAAAACCTCGGGCAGACCTATCAGGCGCCGGCGCTGCTCAAGCTGTGTCCGGTGCAGGCGTACATCGACTGGATCACCGAAGCGGCGCTGGTACGCGGTCCGGTGTTTCGCGGTATCGACCGCTGGGGCCATCTGAGCGAGGAGGGCTTGCACGCCAACAGCGTCATTCCCTTACTGCGCCAGGCACTGGAGCGCGCCGGGATTTCCGCCGAGCGCTACACCAGCCATTCCCTGCGCCGCGGCTTTGCCACCTGGGCGCATCAAAGCGGCTGGGATCTGAAATCGCTGATGAGTTACGTCGGCTGGAAAGATATGAAGTCCGCCATGCGCTATGTTGAAGCCAGCCCCTTTCACGGGATGGCTCGGATTACGGATAAGCCGGCTTCGTCGTAGATATCGTTTTCTTCTATTAATACAGTCAGCTAATAGCGAAAACAAATCAGCAGCATCAGGTTTGCCAATGAGCCATCCGTCGAGTGAGTGGGTAGGATTCACCCATCGAATTCACAACCCTGACGGAGAGTCATCAATGCCTATCATCAACAGCCAAGTAAAACCGTTCAAAGCTACCGCGTTCAAAAACGGCGACTTCGTACAAGTCTCGGACGCTGACCTGAAAGGCAAATGGTCCGTAGTGTTCTTCTACCCAGCCGACTTCACTTTCGTTTGCCCAACCGAGCTGGAAGACCTGGCCGACAACTACGCTGCGTTCCAGAAACTGGGCGTGGAAATCTACAGCGTTTCGACCGACACCCACTTTGCCCACGCTGCCTGGCACAACACTTCGCCAGCCATCGGCAAAATCGAATACACCATGATCGGCGACCCGACTCACGTCATCTCGCGCAACTTCGACGTGCTGATCGAAGAAGCTGGCCTGGCTGACCGTGGCACCTTCGTGATCAACCCTGAAGGCCAGATCAAAATCGTTGAACTGAACGATGGCGGCGTTGGCCGTGACGCTTCCGAGCTGCTGCGCAAGATCAAGGCTGCTCAGTACGTTGCTGCTCACCCAGGCGAAGTTTGCCCAGCCAAGTGGAAAGAAGGCGAGGCCACTCTGGCGCCGTCCCTGGACCTGGTCGGCAAGATCTAAGTCTGTGCGACACGTAACACAGGGCGGGACACCGCACCTACTTCAGTAAGCTGCACCGCCCACTAAAAAAGCCCGGGCGAGATTCGCTCGGGCTTTTTTTCGCCTCGAATAAAGACACAGGAGATCGCCCGTATGTTGGACGCCAATCTTAAAGCCCAGTTGAAATCGTACCTGGAACGGGTCACCCAGCCGATCGAGATCGTTGCTTCCCTCGACGACGGTGCGAAATCCCGGGAAATGCACGACCTGCTCAAAGACGTTGCCAGTCTGTCGAGCCAGATTACCCTGATCGATAACGGTAACGATGCCCGCAAGCCGTCGTTCTCGATCAACCGCCCCGGTGCCGACATCAGCCTGCGTTTCGCCGGCATCCCGATGGGCCACGAATTCACTTCCCTGGTGCTGGCCCTGCTGCAAGTCGGCGGCCACCCATCGAAGGCCAGTGTCGAAGTGATTGAACAGATCCGTTCGCTCAAGGGCGAGTTCAACTTCGAAACCTACTTCTCGCTGTCGTGCCAGAACTGCCCGGACGTGGTCCAGGCACTGAACCTGATGGCAGTGCTGAACCCGAACATCCGTCACGTCGCAATCGATGGCGCGTTGTTCCAGGACGAAGTCAATGATCGCAAGATCATGGCCGTGCCGAGCATCTACCTGAACGGCGAAAACTTCGGTCAGGGCCGCATGGGCCTGGAAGAAATCCTCGCCAAACTCGACACCGGCGCCATTGAGCGTCAGGCCGAGAAAATCAGCGCCAAAGAAGCCTTTGATGTGCTGGTGGTCGGCGGTGGCCCGGCCGGTGCGTCGGCAGCCATCTACGCGGCGCGTAAAGGCATTCGCACCGGTGTCGCGGCCGAGCGTTTCGGCGGTCAGGTGCTCGACACCATGGCCATCGAGAACTTCATTTCCGTACAGGAAACCGAAGGCCCGAAACTGGCGGTTGCGCTGGAAGAACACGTCAAGCAGTACGACGTCGACATCATGAACCTGCAACGCGCCGACAAGCTGATCCCGGGCAAGAACGGCGAGCTGCACGAAGTCCACTTCGCCAGCGGTGCGACCCTCAAAACCAAGAGCGTGATCCTGGCGACCGGTGCGCGCTGGCGCGAAATGAACGTGCCGGGCGAGCAGGAATACCGCAACAAGGGCGTGGCGTACTGCCCGCACTGCGACGGCCCGCTGTTCAAGGGCAAGCGCGTGGCGGTGATCGGCGGCGGTAACTCCGGCGTTGAAGCGGCCATCGACCTGGCCGGTATCGTGGCGCACGTGACCCTGTTGGAGTTCGACGTGCAACTGCGCGCCGATGCGGTGCTGCAACGCAAACTGCACAGCCTGCCGAACGTTACCGTGATCACCAGTGCGCAAACCACTGAAGTCACCGGTAATGGCGAGAAGGTCAACGGTCTGCGCTATAAGGATCGCAACACCGACGAACTGCGTACGGTCGAGCTGGAAGGGATCTTCGTGCAGATCGGTCTGCTGCCCAACACCGACTGGCTCAAAGGCACCATCGAGCTGTCGCCGCGCGGTGAAATCATCGTCGACAACCGCTGTGAGACGTCGATCCCCGGCATCTTTGCTGCCGGTGACGTGACCACCGTGCCGTACAAGCAGATCGTAATCGCGGTGGGCGAGGGCGCCAAGGCATCTCTCAGCGCGTTCGATCACTTGATCCGCACTTCGGCTCCGGCGTAAACGGCAGTCGCGGAAACGAAAAAACCCATGAGCGATCATGGGTTTTTTTATGGGTGAAGCAAAAGATCGCAGGCTGCGGCAGCTCCTACAGCGAATGTGTAGGAGCTGGCGAAGCCTGCGATCTTTTTACAGTGGCGCAGGCTGAATGATTTCAACCCAGTAGCCGTCCGGGTCCTTGATGAACGCCAGGCTTTTCATGCGGCCATCGGTCAGGCGCTTCTGGAAATCACAGCCCAGCTCTTCAAAGCGTGCACACGCCGCAACGATGTCCGGCACGGAGATGCAGATGTGACCAAAGCCACGCGGGTCAGTGTTGCCGTTGTGATAGGCAAAGTCCGCATCGTTTTCGGTGCCGTGGTTGTGGGTCAGTTCCAGAATGCCGGGAATCGACTTCATCCACTCGGTACGCGCCGCGGCATCGGCCGGGATCTGCGCCTTGTCGACCAGGGCGAGGAAGTACAGGCTGAATTCGGCTTCCGGGAAGTCACGCTTCTCGACCAGCGAGAAACCCAGGACGCGGGTGTAGAAATCCAGGGACTTGGTGATGTCCTTTACACGCAGCATGGTGTGGTTGAAGACGAAGTTGCGGGTTGCGCTGTCTGGGGTGGCGGTGACGCCGGGAAAAGTGTTCAGTTCGTGCAGGCTCATAGGCCCTCCGTAACAATGGGGCGAGTGAATGGACGCAATGATACGCATGCGGACCGGCATCGCCAAACCGAATCCGCGGCTTGCTCTGTGGGCGGGCGAGCCTCAGACTTCAATGCTCAATCTGCGAGTGCCTCTGGTAATGATCCGACCGTTCAAAGCGCTGTTCGTTGTTCTTTTTTCGTCGCTGCTGGCCGTCCCGGCACTGGCCGATCAGCCGAGCATCACCTGGCCTGCCGGTTGGCAAGTCGAAGCGTTGCCAGATACACCGGCTCAGGTGTCCCGTCAGCGCGCGGTGAAAAACGACGCCGATGGCAATCAGATCATGGTGATGGAATTGACCATGACTCAAGTAGAGGCCGGTCATCAGGTCAATGTCCCGGGCGTTCTGCTAGAGATGCGCAAATCGATTCAAAAGGACTTCTTCCAGGGCGGTTATCAGAGTGTTTGCAACAAGATGCATCCGGCAAAGCTGGGTGCGTTGGACGCACTGGAAACCACCTGCACGATCACTGAAAACGGTCGACATGTGTTGTCGCAAACATTGGTCGCCGCGGTCGATGCGCAAAAGGCGTATGTACTTTCTTACGCGGGTCAGGCTGAGGTTTATAAGGCGAGCGCCGACGAAATAATCGCGGTGAGAAACAGCTTGAAACTTTAAGCGTCTGTTCGCTCCCCGCTAGGTATTAGATACCCGAAGGAATTAAGCACAAAGTTTAGCGCGGGTTACCGAGGCAACATCCCGCTGCAAAATGTTTAGCCGGATGCCGTGTGGTGTTAAAGCAGTATCACAACTAGCCATGGGGAAATCGTTGCTTTTGTTAGATATTGTCGAAAAAAAAGCCCTGCATAACGCAGGGCTTGTTTGTTGACGCGAGATTAACCGCGCAACCAGGAATCGACGGTAGCTGCACCGTACTGTTCTTTCCAGGCTTTCAGGCCGCGGTGGTTGCCGCCCTTGGTTTCGATCAGTTCGCCGGTGTGCGGGTTCTGGTAAACCTTGACCACGCGAGCACGGCGGGTTTTTGGTGCGGCAGACACTTGCAGACCGGATTTGCCCGGGTTCGGATCGAGGATGGCGATGATGTCTTTCAGGCCTTTGCCGTAGGTTTTCATCAGCCCCTGGAGCTTTTCTTCGAATTCGATTTCTTTCTTGAGCCCGGCATCGTTCTTCAGCGATTCCAACTGCTTGAGCTGTTCCTGAAGGGCCTTTTCAGCTGCACGAAATTCAGCGAGTCTGGACAATATCTTTACTCCAATAGTGTGTTTGGCTGATACCAACCGCAAACAAAGCTATAAGCCAAGAGCCTTGAAGCGACTCGGTGACAATGGCTCACCTGCCAATCTTGCACAGGCTGAAAAAATTGTAGTAGTTAATGCGCCAAGAGTAAATCCTGTTGTTGTCCTCATGTAACAAAAGTGGTCTTTTGTATCAATTTGGTGCGTCTTTTCGCGACGCCACGGTTAATTTGTTTTTAGTTAATGGTGACTTAATGCGGCGATGAAGTCGGCGCCGGGCATGGGTTTTCCGAACAGATAGCCCTGCAGGAAGTTGACGTGGTGCGCGGTCAGATAGTCGGCCTGCGCCTGAGTTTCTACACCCTCGGCAACAATACCCAGTTCGAGCTTGGCGCAAAGTTCGATAATCGTATCGAGAATATGCCGCGACAACGCATCGATCCCGATCATCGCCACGAAGCTTTGATCGATCTTGAGAAAATCCACGTTGAATTTGCGCAGATAACCCAGGCTCGAATGCCCGGTGCCGAAGTCGTCGATGGCGATCATCACGCCCAGCGTATGCAACTGCTCGAACAACTGACGAGTGATGTCTGTGGGCTCGATCAGTTGGCGCTCGGTCAGCTCCAGCACCAGACTGACGCTACCGGGCGCGAACGCTGCCAGAAACGTGCGGCAGTCGTCGACCAGTTGCAGGTCCTGACAATGGCTGGCGGTGATGTTGATGCCGATATGAAACGGCTTGTCGAAACCAGCGGACGGCGGGCCGAGCAGGGCGGCTGTCTGCTGCATCAGGGCGCGGGTCATGGGCACGATCAGCCCGGAGTGTTCGGCGAACGGGATAAACAGGTCCGGGCGCACCAGGCCTTCCTTGGGATGTTGCCAGCGCATCAGCACTTCGGTCCCGGACCATTTCTTGCTGTCTCCGTGCACCACCGGCTGGAAATAGGGAATGAATTCGCCAGCCTCCAGCGCCCGCAGCATTTCATGGCTGGGCGAGGTGGCGCGCCGTTGCAGAACGTGGCCGATAGCGCCTGACACCACGCCAAAAAACATCAGCAGGCTGAACAGCGGCGGATATACGTCGGCCATGTAGCGCCAGACTTCACCTTGCGGAAAACCGGCGCTGACACTGAAGGCGTAGCGCGAAGACGCCAGCATGTGTTGCGCCACCGGTAACACCGGCAGGGCACCCTGATGCACGTTGCCGTCGGCGGACAGCCAATTGTCGCCGACTTGCAGCAACAGCAGCGTATCCCGGCCGATCAGGCGCAGCACATTGCTCAGGTGATAACCATCGAGCGTGGTCAGTGCGCCGCCGCGTCCTTCGCTGAGCCGATACACCAGCAGCGCGGTGTTGGGCGTGACGGGGTTGCCGTTCATCAACCACAACTTGCCCTGGGTGTAATCACCCGGGTTCACCGCTTCCTTGAATTCACCGAACAGCGAACTGCAATAGAGGTTGTCATCCCACACCAGATTGGTCGAGCGCACGAAGGGGCGTCGGGTGACCTGTTCGCGCAGGGCGAGCTTGACGCTGTCGCAGGGCTGGCCAGCCAGTGGCAATAACACGCTGGCGGCCTGGGCGGTGTTGTCGAGCATCAGTTCGAACTGGCGCAACGCCTCCTCGGCGGTGTTCTGCGTGCTCTGTTGCAAGGTTCGTTCGGCCTGCATGTACAGAATTCCCGTGCCCAGAAGCACCGGCAACAGGCCGCAAAGCAGAGTCACAATCATGCGCACGCTACGTTTGCGGCGGGGTCTGACGGTCAAGGGCATGGGCGCATCCTGTTGCGATGGAGTGAAACTCTCGAATGCAGGCCTGGCAACGGCGCGCCTGTGAAAATCACGGAGTCAGAAGGCATGATAGATGGCCGTTGACGCTTGTGCCGCATACGGCCGGTTGATCTGCGTGGCGCGTGCACTAAAGGCCAGCGAAGCCTCCCACTGAGATTCGCCCGGATGACTTCCCGAGCAACAAACCCCTTGCGCCGGCACGAAAAAGGCGGATTTTATAGAGAGGGCAGACAACCCTATTTACGCTGTGTAGAATTGGGTTACGCATACAATAATAATCGTCTTCTGGCAGCAGAAGCCTCGCCCGCAAGAGCCTTGGGTCGACAATGAAGATATTCGGGTTTCAACTGATCTATGGTGACTTCCTCGCCCGCAGTGTGCGAGGCATCTCCTGCGCACCGCCCGCCGGTCTCAGCATTACTGACAAATAACTCTGGTTAATTGATAAGAATGATGAGGCGTCACCATGACCGATTTATACGAAAACCCAATGGGCCTGATGGGCTTTGAGTTCATCGAGTTCGCATCGCCGACTCCTGGCACCCTGGAGCCGATCTTCGAGATCATGGGCTTCACCAAAGTCGCGACTCACCGCTCCAAGAACGTGCACCTGTACCGTCAGGGCGCGATCAACCTGATCCTCAACAACGAACCGCACAGTGTCGCCTCGTACTTCGCGGCCGAGCACGGCCCGTCGGTGTGCGGCATGGCGTTCCGCGTCAAGGATTCGCAAAAAGCCTACAGCCGTGCGCTGGAACTCGGCGCCCAGCCGATCCACATCGAAACCGGCCCGATGGAGCTGAACCTGCCGGCGATCAAAGGCATTGGCGGCGCGCCGCTGTACTTGATCGACCGTTTCGGCGAAGGCAGTTCGATCTACGACATCGATTTCGTGTTCATTGAAGGCGTTGACCGCAACCCGGTCGGTGCCGGCCTGAAGATCATCGACCACCTGACCCACAACGTGTACCGCGGCCGCATGGCCTACTGGGCCAACTTCTACGAGAAGCTGTTCAACTTCCGTGAGATCCGCTACTTCGACATCAAGGGCGAATACACCGGCCTGACCTCGAAAGCGATGACCGCACCGGACGGCATGATCCGCATCCCGCTGAACGAAGAGTCGTCCAAGGGCGCCGGGCAGATCGAAGAGTTCCTGATGCAGTTCAACGGCGAGGGCATCCAGCACGTGGCGTTCCTCACTGACGACCTGGTCAAGACCTGGGATCAGTTGAAGAAAATCGGCATGCGTTTCATGACCGCGCCGCCGGACACCTACTACGAAATGCTCGAAGGCCGCCTGCCGAACCACGGCGAGCCGGTTGACCAGTTGCAATCGCGCGGCATCCTGCTCGACGGTTCGTCGAACCCGGACGACAAGCGCCTGCTGCTGCAGATCTTCTCGGAAACCCTGATGGGCCCGGTATTCTTCGAATTCATCCAGCGCAAAGGTGACGATGGTTTCGGCGAGGGCAACTTCAAGGCCCTGTTCGAATCGATCGAGCGCGACCAGGTGCGTCGTGGCGTGCTCGCCACCGAGTAACCTGCAGATGTAAAAAAGCCCGGCCTGCAAAATTGCAGGCCGGGCTTTTTATTGCGCGCCTTACGGGCGTCGTTGCCGCATCAAGTGCTTGAAGCCTTCAAACACCAGCACCACAACCGCCAGCCAGATCGGAATGTAAGTCAGCCACTCGCCGGCCTTGATGCTTTCACCGAGCAACAGCGCGACGCCGAGCAGCAACACCGGCTCGACATAACTGAGCAGGCCGAACAGGCTGAACGGCAGCAAGCGACTGGCAATGATGTACACCACCAGCGCCGACGCACTGATCAGGCCGAGCAGCGGAATCAGCCACATCAGGCCCGGGTACTGATCGAACACACCAAAGCCTTGCTCGCCACCGCGCACGAACGCGTACGCCACCGGCAGCATCAAGGTCATGTCGACCCACAAGCCGCCGAGGTGATCGGTCTTCAGACGTTTGCGCAGCACGAAGTACAGCGGGTAACCGACCACGACCACCAGGGTCGCCCAGGAAAATCCGCCTACCCGGTACAGCTCGTTCGCCACGCCCAGAACGGCAAAGAACACCGCGATTTTCTGCAGGTACGACAGGCTGTCGCCGTAAGCGATACGCCCGGTCAGCACCATCGCCAGCGGCAAGAGGAAATAGCCCAGCGAGACGTCGAGGCTGTAGCCATTGAGCGGCGCCCACATGAACAGCCACAGCTGCACGCCGAGCAATGCGGAGGAAACGATCAGGCCGCCGATCAGCTTCGGGTAGCCCGCCACACGCCGCAGCAATTCCAGCACCCGCCGCCATTCGCCGGAGACCAGCATGAACACGGTCATGCACGGTACGGTCAGCAGCATCCGCCAGCCAAAGATTTCCACGCCACTCAACGGGGTGAGCAACGAGGTGTAGTAATACATGACGGCAAACAGCACCGAGGCTGAAACCGATAGAGCGATACCTTTAGACAAACTGTCCTCGCGGGTGGGTGATCAAAACAGGGCGCGCAGGATACGTGGTTTTTGTGCTGAATATTGGCCGAGTGATCAATATTCCCCACATCCTGAAGCTAAGCACAAAACCTGTGGGAGCGAGCCTGCTCGCGAAAGCGGTGTGCCAGACAACGCAGATGTTGCATGTGCCGGGCTCTTCGCGAGCCGGCTCGCTCCCACAATGGATTTGTGTTGCCCTCGCAATCTGCTGACGCCACTGATGCCCGGCTTGTGCGGCTTTCAGGCCTGACGCGGTTTACGACCCGACACAAAATGGCTCACATCATTGAACCCCGGTGTCGACGCATGTCCCGGTGTCACCAGCGAATCGATAAACGCTTCATCCTCAGCCGTGATCTGCACCGCCTGCGCCTTGGTGTAAGCATCCCATTGATCTTCGGTGCGCGGGCCGACGATTGCCGAAGTCACTGCGCTGTTGTTCAGCACCCAGGCAATCGCAAACTCGACCATGCCCACCCCGCGGCCTTGGGTGTATTGCTGGATCTGCTGGGCAATGCGCAGCGATTCCACGCGCCATTCGGTTTCCAGAATGCGCTTGTCCTGACGCCCGGCGCGGCTGTTGGCGTCCGGGGTCACGTCCGGCGCGTACTTGCCGCTGAGCACGCCACGGGCCAGCGGGCTGTAAGGCACCACGCCAAGGCCATAGGTTTGCGCGGCGGTGATCTGCTCGGTCTCGGCCTGGCGATTGACGATGTTGTACAGCGGCTGGCTGATCACCGGGCGGTCGACACCGAGCTTGTCAGCGATGCGAATCACCTCGGCAATCCGCCAGCCGCGATAGTTCGACAGGCCCCAGTAACGGATCTTGCCCTGGCGAATCAGGTCGCCAATGGCCGACACCGTGACTTCCAGTGGCGTGTTGTGGTCTTCGCGGTGCAGGTAATAGATGTCGAGGTAGTCGGTGCCGAGGCGCGTCAGGCTCGCCTCAAGACCGTTGAAAATGTGCTTGCGGCTCAAACCGCTGCGGTTCGGCACGCCGTCCGCCGGGCCGAAACCGACCTTGGTCGCCAGCACCCATTCATGCCGATGGCGGGCAATGGCTTCGCCGACGATCTCTTCCGAGCGGCCATTGGTGTAGACGTCAGCGGTGTCGATGAAATTGATGCCTTGATCCCAGGCCTTGTCGATGATGCGCAGCGAATCTTCAGCGCTGGTCTGCTCGCCAAACATCATCGTGCCGAGGGTGAGGGTGGAGACCTGCAAACCCGAGTGCCCCAGTGTGCGATAGCTCATGCCGAAATCCTTTTATCGGTGGGAAAACTCCAATCAAATACCAGAAGCGTCGGATGCGGCAAAGTGAATTATCGGCTGAGTAACGCGCAACGCGTCTGCAAGAACGCCTGCAACACCCGCACCCGCTCGGACACCTGCACCCGATGCGGGCAGAGCAGATTGAACGGCACGCTCTCGCCGTGCCAGTCATCGAGCAGTGTCAGCAGGCGTCCGGCGCGCACGTCTTCGGCGACGTCCAGCCACGCCTTGTAGGCGATGCCATGCCCGGCCAGCGCCCAGCGTCGCGCGACTTCGCCGTCATCGCTGAGGTAGTCGCCATGAACTTCGACTTCCAGCGTTTGATCCTCGCGACTGAAGCGCCAGCTGTTGTAAGGCCGACCATTGCGCAGATAGAGCAGAGCGCTGTGCTCGCGCAATTCGCCGGGATGTTGCGGCGTGCCATGCCGGGCCAGGTAGTCGGGGCTGGCGCAGGCAACGCGTCGATGCGCCGGCAGAATCGGCAACGCCACCAACGTCGAATCGCTCGGCACGCCGAAGCGCAGCGCGACATCCACGGTTTCGCGGAACAGATCGGCATGGCGATCGTTGAGCAGCAATTGCAGCTGGATGTTTGGGTGTTCGCGCTTGAAATCGTCCAGCCACGGCAACAACACGTTGCGCCCGAAGTCCGACGGCGCCGCCAGTTGCAGCACACCGCTGAGGCCTTCGCCGTGTTGCTTGAGTGCTTGCTCCCCCTCGGCCAGTGCGCCGAGGGCGATGCGCACGCTATCGAGATAACGCCGTCCCTCTTCGGTCAGGCGCATGCTGCGGGTGGAGCGGGCGAGCAGGCGAATGCCGAGGCGGGTTTCCAGGCGCTTGAGCGCAATGCTGGCCGCCGCCGGGGTCAGTTCCAGGGCGCGGGCAGCGGCAGAGATGCTGCCGGAGTCGGCGACGCGGACGAAGATCTCCAGATCAAGAATCGAGCTCATTGGTAAAAATCCTTTAAAGATCTTTGCGTTTTTGCGGGATTTTTTCGTGATTGGCAAGCGCAGATACTTCAATCAACGAATAACCGCAGGAGACGCCCATGAGCTGGACATTCGATCATCTGGCCTTCAACACCGCTGACGGCCAGAACGTGCAGGAGACTTTCGGCCAGTTGCTCGGGCTGACCCCGGGGCGGCGGCCACCGTTTCCGTTTCCCGGCCGCTGGTTGTATCAGGATGAGCATGCGCTGGTGCATGTGATCGAGCAGCCGACGTTCAGCGAAACCGCGCTGAGCCACATTGCCTTTCGTAGCGACGAGCCGGCACAAAGTGTGTTGCAGCGAGTGCGCGACAGCGGATTGCCGTATCAGGTGGCGCAAGTACCGGAGGAGGGCATCTGGCAGATCTTTGTGCAGATGCCGGGTGGACTGGTGATCGAGCTGGACGCGTTTGCCTGAACGCAAAAAGATGGCAGCCGGCAACTACAGTGCCTGTGGCGAGGGAGCTTGCTCCCGCTCGGCCGCGCAGCGGTCGCAAAACCGCCACGCAGGGTTTGCCTGACACACCTCATGGTCAGCGTTCAGGTTCGCTTCGCAACCCAGCGGGAGCAAGCTCCCTCGCCACAAATGTGCAAAGCAAAAGATCTTGAAACGTGATCAGGCGCGCAACGTGCGCGTCATGCGCAACGCCAGCAAGCTCCCGCCGACAATCACGCCGGCCAGCAGGTACAACGCCGCATCCGTCGAGCCGGTGCTGTCCTTGACCCAGCCCACCAGGTACGGGCTGAGGAAACCTGCCATTTGCCCCATCGAGTTGATCAGCGCCAGACCACCGGCCGCCGCGCCCGCGCTCAACATGGCGGTCGGCACCGGCCAGAACATCGGCAGACCGGTCAGCGCGCCCATGGTCGCAATGGTCAGGCCGAGGATGGCGATGGCCGGGTTGGCGGCGAAGTTCACTGCGATCAGCAGTCCGAGAGCGCCCATCAGCATCGGCACCACCAGATGCCAGCGACGTTCTTTGCGCAAGTCCGCCGAACGCCCGACCAGCAGCATGAACACCGCCGCCAGCAGGTACGGAATCGCACTCAACCAGCCGATCACCAGGTTATCGCTGAAACCGAGGTTCTTGATGATCGACGGTAGCCAGAAGTTGATCGCGTATACGCCGCTCTGAATGCAGAAGTAGATCAGGCCGAAAGCCCAGATCGCCGGGTTCTTGAACACCGCGAGCAGCGAGTCCGAGGTGGTTTTCGGTTTGTTCGCCAGATCTTCGGCCTGATCGGCTTCGAGCACGGCGCGCTCATGCGCGGTCAGCCATTTGGCGTTGGCGAAGCTGTCGCTGAGCAGGAAGTACGCCAGCACACCGAGGATGACCGTCGGAATACCCTGCAGCAGAAACATCCACTGCCAGCCGGCCAGCCCACCTTGCCCGGCGGCGAAGTGATTGAGGATCCAGCCGGAGAACGGGCTGCCGAGCAGCCCCGAAACCGGGATTGCCGACATGAACAGCGCCATGATCCGTCCACGGCGGAACGTCGGGAACCACTGCGAGAGGTACAGCACCACGCCCGGGAAGAATCCGGCTTCGGCCGCACCGGTAAACAGGCGCAGGGTGTAGAACTGGGTCGGCGTGGTGACGAACAACAGGCAGGTCGACAGCGTGCCCCAGGTGATCATCATCAGCGCGATCCAGCGCCGTGGGCCAAACCTGGTCAGCGCCAGGTTGCTCGGTACGCCGCACAGCACGTAGCCGATGAAGAAGATCCCGGCACCGAGGCCGTACACGGTTTCGCTGAACTTCAGTGCGTCAAGCATCTGCAGTTTGGCAAAGCCGACGTTGACCCGGTCGAGGTAGTTGAACAGGTAGCAGATGAAGATGAAGGGGATCAAACGCAGGGTGATGCGTTTGTAGACGGCGTTTTTACCGTCATCGATGGTCTGGGTAGCTGCGGCGCTCTGCGACATAGCGGCTCTCTCTTTATTATGATTTTTTGCGATGCACAGGTTAACGTTGATCGCCCTGAGAGTCTCGGCCACCCATGGCCGGATTGTCTTTGTGCCTGAGCACAGGGTTTGCCGCCAGACCCTGTGCGGGTGAACAACCGTCCGCCGCCGTTGCTTAAGGATTTTGCCGATCATGTTCGAACTCGATCACGACCTCGCTCAGGACATCGTTGACCGGGCCATGGCCATTCTGCCCTACAACGTCAACGTCATGGACAGCCAGGGGCTGATCCTCGGCAGTGGCGAGCCGGAGCGCATCAACACCCGCCACGAAGGCGCGCAACTGGTGCTGGCCAACGGGCGGGTGGTGGAGATCGACGCGCAGACCGCGGTGCATCTGAAAGGCGTGCAGCCGGGGATCAACCTGCCGCTGTTGCTTGATCAGCGGTTGATCGGCGTGCTCGGCATTACCGGCGAGCCTGAGCAGTTGCGCACCTACGCCGAACTGGTGCGCATGACCGCCGAAATGCTCGTTGGCCAACGCAATCAGCAGGCCGAGCAGCAATGGCGGCGCCAGCGTTGCGATGACCTGCTGGCCTTGCTGTTGAGCGAAGCGGGGGATTCGCCGCGTCTGGTCGATGAGGCGCAGCAACTGGGGCTCAAGCCGCAACTGACCCGGGTGCCGTACCTGTTCGAACTGGGCCTGGAACATGGCCCGGGGCAAACCGTCGAGGCCTTGAGCGCGTGGTTGACCTCGCGCTACCCGGACAGCTGGTGTGTGAGTTCTGCCAAGTCGTCGCTGCTGTGGTGCCGCCCGGCGAGCCAGACCGTTGAACATGACCGCTTGCTGGAAAAGCTCGATGGCCTCGGCTGGAACATTCTGCGCATCGCCGTCGGTGGGCAGGCTGACGGGCTGGGCGGATTGCGTCGTTGCTATCGGCGGGTCGGCGATTTGCTCGCCTATGGCCGGGAGGTGTTGCCGCACTCGCGATTGCTGACCCTCCATCGCTATCGCCTGCCGGTAATGCTCTGGCGCCATCGCAACGATGATGCGCTGGACGAATTGCTCAAACCGCTGCGCAAGGTCATTGCCAAGGACGGCAACGGCCAACTGCTCGCGACCCTGCGCAGTTGGTGTGAACACGACGGCCAGAGCCAGGCCTGTGCTGATGCGCTGGGCATTCACCGCAACAGCCTGCGTTACCGGATGGAGCGGATTGCCGAAATCAGCGGGGTGGATCCGTTGCGGCTGGACGGGATGCTGGCGTTGTACCTGGGGGTGCAGTTGTTGCCGCAGACTGATCCGAATTAATCGGGTGATGTCACTGACACCATCGCTGGCTTGCCAGCGATGAGGCCGGGACATTCGCCACCCATTCCAGGGCTTTTGTAGAAATGAACAATAAACGCCCACCCCGCTTGTGCAGCGGACAGGCGTCAATGCGCAGGCCGGCTGGCAGCATGAAGGGCATTGGAACTGGAGAATTCGCATGAAGATCGTCATCGCCCCCGATTCGTTCAAGGACAGCCTGAGTGCGCAAGGCGTTGCCGAGGCCATTGCTCTGGGCCTGGCGCAAGTCTGGCCGCACGCCACACTGGTCAAATGCCCGATGGCCGATGGCGGCGAGGGTACGGTGGAGTCGATTCTCGCCGCCTGCGAAGGCGAACTGCGCCGCACCCGGGTGCGTGGCCCGCTGGGCACATCTGTCGATGCCGCGTGGGGCTGGCTGGCGCACAACCACACCGCGATCATCGAAATGGCCGAGGCCAGTGGCTTGCAATTGGTGCCGCCGGGGCAGCGTGATGCGTGCATCAGCAGCACGTTCGGCACCGGTGAACTGATTCGCGCCGCGCTGGATGCCGGCGCGCAACGGGTGATTCTGGCGATTGGCGGCAGCGCCACCAACGACGGCGGTGCCGGGGCCATGCAGGCACTCGGGGTGAAGCTGCTCGATGCGCAGGGTCAGGCGCTGGTGCCGGGCGGACTGGCATTGGCGCAGCTGGCGCGTCTGGACCTGAGCGCGCTGGACCCGCGTCTGGCCCAAGTGCGCTTCGACATCGCTGCCGACGTCAATAATCCGCTGTGTGGCCCACACGGTGCTTCGGCGATTTTCGGTCCGCAAAAGGGCGCGTCACCGGCGCAGGTGCAACAGCTGGATCAGGCGCTGGGGCACTTTGCCGAACTGTGCGCGCAAGCGCTGGGCAAGGATGTTCGCGATGAGCCGGGCAGTGGCGCGGCGGGTGGCCTGGGCTTTGCCGCCAAGGCGTTTCTCGGCGCGCAGTTTCAGGCCGGCGTTGAAGTGGTAGCCGAGCTGGTCGGCCTCGCCGAAGCGGTTAATGGCGCGGATCTGGTGATCACCGGCGAAGGCCGCTTCGACGCGCAGACCTTGCGCGGCAAGACCCCGTTCGGTGTGGCACGGGTCGCCAAACAGCACGGTGTGCCGGTGATCGTCATTGCCGGGACGTTGGGCGAGGGTTATCAAGCGCTTTACGAGCATGGCATCGATGCGGCATTCGCCGTGACCAGCGGCCCGATGACCCTGGAACAGGCGTGCGCCGAAGCGCCGCGCTTGTTGCGTGAGCGGGCGACGGACATTGCCCGGGTTTGGCAGATGGCCAAACTCGGTATCTGACACGCTGAAAACAGGGTGGCGAGGGAGCTTGCTCCCGCTGGGCTGCGAAGCAGACCCAAAACGTTCCACGCCTATCATCAGTCTCAGCGCATCAGGCGGGTTTACGACGGCTGCGCAGTCGAGCGGGAGCAAGCTCCCTCGCCACAAAAGCGGGAAAAGCTGCAAGGGTGTTTCAATATTGAAACACCTTGAAAAATATTTCTGCTTTACACAAAACCTTCCTAAAGCCCGGTCGATACAGAGATCAGGCGCACACAGATTCCCTCGAACAGTGACGCCGGACTGGCCCCGCCCCAAGGGCCAGTGATGACGGCAAGGACGCTCGCAGCTACCTCTATCCGAGAGTCCAACCATGTCCTTGCGTAACCTGAATATCGCGCCCCGTGCTTTCCTCGGTTTTGCCTTTATCGCCTTGCTGGTGATCGTTCTCGGCGTGTTTGCCGTCAACCGCATGTCGACCATTCGTCAGGCCTCCGTCGACATGGAGACCAACCAACTGCCCAGCGTGACGTACCTTGGCGTGGTGACGGAAAACGTTCTGCGCCTGCGGATTCTGTCGTTCCGGATTCTGGTCAACCGTGACCCTGCCGGTCTGCAAGAAGCGCAAACGCGTATCGGCGTGCTGGTGGACAAGGTGCGCAGCGCCCAGGCGAGCTATGCAGCGCTGCCTGCAGAAGCGGATGAGCGCGCGTTGTATCAGACGTTCGCGGCGACGCTCGACAACTACCTGCAAGCGCAAAACCAGATGATGGAGTTCTCGCGTCAGGACAAGGTCGAGGACATGCGCACGCTGATCAACACGCGCATCAAGGACGGCACTGATCAGATGGGCGAGCAGCTCAACAAGCTGATCGCGATCAACGCGGCGGGCGCGAAAGTCGCCTCCAATCAGGCCGGTGAGCATTACGACAGCGCCATTACCGGTATCGTGATTGTTGCCGTGGTCGCGGCGCTCGCCACCGTGCTGCTGGCGCTGCTGCTGACCCGCAGCATCGTCACCCCGCTGAACCGTGCCGTAGTGGCCGCGCAAACCATCGCCGGTGGCAACTTGACCCAGTCCATCGAAGTCGACGGCAAGGACGAAGCCACGCAACTGCTGCAGGCGCTGGCCACCATGCAGACCAACCTGCGCAAAACCATCGAACAGATCGCCGGCTCCGCCACCCAGTTGGGCGCCGCCGCCGAAGAACTCAGCGCGGTCACCGAAGAAGCCTCCCGTGGTCTGCAACAGCAGAACGACGAAATCGAACAGGCCGCCACGGCGGTCAACGAAATGACCGCCGCCGTGGAAGAAGTGGCACGTAACGCCGTGTCCACCTCCGAAGCGTCGAACCAGTCAACCCAGGCTGCCCGCGAAGGTCGTGATCAAGTGGTGAAAACCGTCGACGCGATCCAGACCATGACCCACGACGTGCAGAACACCGCACAGATGATCGAAGGCCTCGCCGCGCAGGGCCGCGACATCGGCAAGGTGCTCGACGTGATTCGTGCCATTGCCGAACAGACCAACCTGCTGGCCCTCAACGCCGCCATTGAAGCGGCACGTGCCGGTGAAGCCGGGCGCGGGTTTGCCGTGGTGGCGGACGAGGTGCGCGCCTTGGCCCATCGCACCGCGCAATCGACCCAGGAAATCGAAAAAATGGTCGCCGGCATTCAGAACGGCACCGGTGAAGCGGTTTCGTCGATGCAGCAAAGCAACCAGCGCACCCAGACCACCCTGGAAATGGCCCGTGCCGCCGGCGTGGCGCTGGAGCAGATCACCCAGTCGATCCATCAGATCAACGAACGCAACCTGGTGATCGCCAGCGCCTCGGAAGAACAGGCGCAGGTGTCCCGCGAAGTCGATCGCAACCTGGTCAACATTCGCGACCTGGCCACGCAATCGGCCGCCGGGGCCAACCAGACCAGCGCCGCCACCCACGAGCTGTCGCGCCTGGCGGTGGATTTGAACGCCATGGTGGCGCGTTTCGTGATTTGAGATAGGGTGAAGGCTGGAGCCCGCGCAATCAGGAGACGTGCATGCGCTATTCAGCCTTGACCCAACGAATCGCCGGGGAGGGAGCAGCGGCCTGGCAGATTCATGACCGAGCGCTGGAGTTACGCGCCGAGGGTGTCGATATCCTGCTGCTGAGCGTGGGTGATCCGGATTTCGACACGCCGCTGCCGATCATCCACGGCGCCATCGACAGCCTGCTGGCCGGCGATACGCATTATTCCGAGGTGCGTGGGCGTTTGGCGCTGCGCAAGCTGATCGCCGCCCGCCACCAGCGGCGCAGCGGTCAGGTGGTGGATGCCGAGCACGTGATCGTGCTGCCCGGCGCGCAATGCGCGGTGTATTCGGTGGCCCAATGCCTGCTGGACCCGGGTGATGAAGTGATCGTCGCCGAGCCGATGTACGTGACCTATGAAGGCGTGTTCGGTGCGTGCGGCGCGACGGTGGTACCGGTGCCAGTGAAACCGCAGAACGGCTTTCGAGTGGATCCAGCCGATGTTGCCGCGCGCATCACCCCGAAAACCCGCGCGCTGTTGCTCAACAGCCCCAACAATCCTTCCGGCGCGAGCCTTTCCCTGCTGATCTGGCAAGAGCTGGCGGCGCTCTGCGTGCGTCACGATTTATGGCTGATCAGCGACGAGGTCTACAGCGATCTGTTGTACGAGGGCGAGCACGTCAGCCCGGCGAGTCTGCCGGGCATGGCCGAACGCACGGCGACCATCAACAGCCTGTCGAAATCCCATGCCATGACCGGTTGGCGAATCGGTTGGTCGATCGGCCCCAAGGCGCTGGCCGAGCACTTGGTGAACCTGTCGTTGAGCATGCTCTTCGGCCTGCCGGATTTCGTCCAGAAAGCCGCGCAAGTGGCGCTGGAAAGCGATCTGCCGGAAGTGACGCAGATGCGCGAGGAATACCGTTTGCGCCGGGACCTGGTGTGGGAGCGGTTGCGTGGTTGTCCGGGGTTGCAGCCGATCCGGCCCGATGGCGGGATGTTCGTGATGGTCGATGTGCGCCAGACCGGCTATGGCGCGCAGGCGTTTGCCGAGCGGTTGCTGGAAGGCTACGGGGTGTCGGTGCTGGCCGGGGAGGCGTTCGGGCCGAGTGCGGCGGGGCATATCCGTATCGGGCTGGTGCTGGACCGGGTGAAACTGGCGGATGCCTGTGCGCGGATTGCGTTGTGTGCGGTGCAGCTTTTACAGGCGCGCAGTGCCTGAGAAATGTGTGTGGCCTGAACCGGCCTCATCGCGAGCGGGCTCACTCCTACATTTGGAAAGCATTCCCCTGTAGGAGTGAGCCCGCTCGCGATTACGATTCAACAGACGCAGGAAATCTCAACCCTGCCAGGCAGCTGGATTCACTAGATTCAACGGCTTCTCACCACTCAAGGCCTGCAACAGATTCTCCACCGCACACCTTGCCATCGCCTCGCGCGTCTCATGCGTCGCCGAACCCATGTGCGGGGTCGCCACCACATTGTTCAGCTGCAACAACGGCGAATCATGATTCAACGGCTCACGCTCGAACACATCCAGCCCCGCCGCACGGATCCGCTGGTGGCGCAGAGCATCGATCAGCGCTGCTTCATCGACGACTTTGCCCCGCGAGATATTGATGAAGATGCTCTCGGGGCGCATCAGTGCAAACTGTTCAGCGCCGATCAAGCCTTCGGTCTGCGCGGTCAGCGGCAAGGTCAGGCAGATGAAATCCGCTTGCTTCAACAAATCTTCGAGGCTGCGGTACTGCGCGTCGAAGCGCTCTTCGACCGCCGGTTTTCGCGACTGGCTGTGATAGAGCACCGGCATGCCAAAACCGAAATGCCCACGCTGGGCCAACGCCTCGCCGATGCGACCCATGCCGATGATGCCCAGGGTCTTGCCGTGCACATCGGTGCCGAAATGCGCCGGGCCGATGTTGCGATGCCACTGGCCGCTGCGCACCATATTCGCCAGCTCGACTACGCGCCGCGCGGTGGCGAGGATCAGCGCGAAACCGGTGTCGGCGGTGGTTTCGGTGAGCACGTCCGGGGTGTTGCTGAGCAGGACCTTGCGCCGGGTCAGGTAGTCGATGTCGTAGTTGTCGACGCCCACCGAAACGCTGGCAATCGCCTGCAGTTGTGGCGCGAGGTCGAGCAGCGCGGCGTCGAGTTTCAGGCTGGCGCCGAGCAGACCGTGGGCGCCGGGCAGGGCATCGCGCAGCTTCATCAGGCCATCGGCGTCGAGGCTTTCGATCAGCGTCACTTCACACTGTTGCTGCAGGCGCGTCATCAGCGCCGGCGAGAGTTTCTTGTACAGCACGACATGTTTTTTCATGGGCAGGTTCTCTTCAGGAATGCGCGGGCACGGGACGCGTGGCAGCGGCTTTGGCCACGACGCGATCACTGGCGCCGGGCTTGAGAAAAATCGTCAGCACCACCGACAGCATCAGCGCGCCGCTCATTAGCAGGTAAGAAGCACCGGGCGAACCGGTGGAGCTGTTCAGGTAACCGACCAGGTACGAGCCGCCAAACGAACCGAGCGCGCCCATGCTGTTGATCAGCGCCATGGCGCCCCCGGCGACGTTGGCCGGCAGAATCTCCGGAACGATGGCGAAGAACGGTCCGTAAGGCGCGTACATGCAGGCGCCGGCGATCACCAGCAGCGTGTACGACCACCAGAAATGTTCAGCGCCCAAGGCGTAGGAGCCGTAGAAGGCGATAGAGGCGATCAGCAGCGGCGGCCAGACGAAGCGTTTGCGCTTTTGCAGTTTGTCCGAGCCCCACGACACCGCGAGCATGCCGATCACCGCCGCCAGGTACGGCAGCGCCGACAGCCAGCCGGCTTCGATCATGTCCATTTGTGCGCCGGCCTTGAGGATCGACGGCAGCCACAAAACGAAGCCGTAGACGCCGATGCTCCAGCAGAAAAACTGCAGGGCCAGAATGATCACCTTCGGCGAACGGAACGCCTCGGCGTAGTTCTTCACCGCTTTGATCCCGACCTGTTCGGCAGCGAGGGCGCTTTCCAGGTCGTGCTTTTCCTGCTCGCTCAACCACTTGGCCTGGGCCGGACGATCATCGGCCAGTTTCCACCAGATAAACGCCCAGAGCACCGCCGGCAAGCCTTCGATGATGAACATCCAGCGCCAGCTGAAGTGCTGCACCAGATAGCCCGACACCACCGACATCCACAGCATGGTGACCGGGTTGCCGAGGATCAGAAAGGTGTTGGCCCGCGAGCGTTCGGCGCGGGTGAACCAGTGACACAGGTACACCAGCATCGCCGGCATTACTGCAGCTTCGACCACGCCGAGCATGAAGCGAATCACGATCAGCCAGTAGGCGTTGGAAACCACGCCCGTCAGGGTGGCAAGACCGCCCCAGAGGATCAGGCTGAAGAAGATCAGCTTCTTGACGCTGTGCTTCTGCGCGTAAATCGCCCCGGGCACCTGGAAGAAAAAGTAGCCGAGGAAGAACAGCGCCCCGAGCAACGAAGACAGGCCCGGGGTGATCATCAGGTCGGCGGCCATGCCGGACGCGGCGGCGAAGCCGTAGTTGGCGCGATCCAGATACGCCAGGCTGTAGGTGATGAACACGATGGGCATGATGTACCACCAGCGGCGGGTGGCAAGGGTTGCGGTTTTCATGGTGTTGCTCCTGAGCTTGTTGTTTTTGTCGCAGCAGGTTCAAATTTTGCGGTGATCAGGCGGGCCGCTTCGCGAGCAGGCTCGCTCCCACAGGGGAATGCATTTCAAATGTGGGAGCGAGCCTGCTCGCGAAGGCGGCCTCGAATTCGGCGATGAGTTCTGATCGGGTCGGCAAACCCTCCATATCCCCGCGACTCTGCACCGCCCGACTGCCAATCCAGTTCGCGCGTTGCACCGCCTCGGCGAAACTCTGATGCTCGAGCAGGGCGCTGATCATGCCGACGGCAAACCCGTCACCCGCACCCACGGTGTCGACCACGTTGGCCACCGGCACCCCGGCGACAAAACCCTGGTCCAGATGCGTGCGGTAATAGGCCCCTTGCGGCCCGAGCTTGATCGCCACGGCTTCGGCACCCTGATCGAGATAAAACGCCGCGATGTCCGCCGGATCTTCAAACCCGGTGAGCAGACGACCTTCGCTCAACCCCGGCAGCACCCAATGGGCGAGGGCGGCGAGGCGGTTGATTTCGCGGATCATCTCTGACTCGCTGGCCCACAGGCTCGGGCGCAGGTTCGGGTCGAACGACACGCTGCGCCCGGCATTGCGCATGCGCGTCATCAGCTCGAACGACAGTTCTCGCGCGGTGGCCGACAGCGCCGGTGGAATCCCGGTGGCGTGCAGGTGACGGGCGCCGAGCAGGCTGGCGCTGATCGATTGTGGCGACAGATGACTGGCCGCCGACCCCCGGCGGTAATACTCGACCTGCGGGTCGCTGCCGTCGTCGTTGCGGGATTTGAACTGGAAACCGGTCGGGTGCTGGTAATCGACATCGACGTGGCTGCAATCCAGACCTTCCTTGATCAGGCTCTCGACCACAAAACGGCCGAGGGAATCGTTGCCGACCCGGCTCAGCCACGCCACATTGAAGCCCAGCCGCGCCAGGCCGATCGCCACGTTACTGTCGGCGCCGGCAATGCGCCGGTGGAAGTGGGCGACTTCGGCCAGATCACCGGTCTGCTCGGCGACCAGCATCGCCATGGTTTCGCCGAAAGACAGAATATCGATGTCAGACATGGGCAGGCTCCAGACGCGATTGGCCAAGGCGGGCGAGGGCGGCGACGTGCTCGGTGGTCAGCGCCACCAGGTCATCGCCCTGCAACGGGTATTCGGCGGCGCGCATAACGCCTTGGGCCATGTGCCGCAGCAGTTGTTCCCACAAATGCAGGTCGCTGACGGCCGGCGGCACGGCGACCAGTTTGCCGTCGGCACGGCGGGCTACGGCTTTGCAGTGCACATAACCGACGTGCCGTCCGAGCAGGCGGGCGGCGTTGGTGGCGGACTGGTCCTGCCACTGCCAGTTGCCGATGTCGAAGGTCATTTTGACCGGCAGGTTGTGCTGCTCGACGGCGGCGAAAAAGCGCTGGAACGGCTCGATGCGCCCGCCATGCAGGGTCTGGTCATTTTCCACCAGCAGCTGCACCGGACTGTTGCCGAGCAGTTGTTTCAGCACCTGCAAATCACAGTTGTCGGTGAAATAGCCGAGGGAGACTTTCAACCATTTCGAGCCGAACGCCTCAGCGTGTTGCAGGGCGGTGATCAGTTCGGGGTTAGGCCGCGCCTGACCGGCGAGCCACAGTTCGCTCGGCGAGGAATAGATGCTTTGCAGGCCCTGCGCCTGGGTGGCGGCCTGCAGTTGCGCGGGTACTTCGCGAGTCAGCAATTCTTCGCGCCACTCGATCCGATCGGCGCCGGCGGCGGCCAACACGTCGATGAAGAAGTCCTGCCCGCGTTGGCGCACAAGCTCGGCGCCGTAGCTGGACAGGCTGATGGAAACGGCAGGTTTATTCATTGTTCTCTACCTCTGAAACCGGTTTCATTTTTGTTCAAAAAAAATCTGATGGATCTTTGTCGGGCGTTCCGGCGCCATCGCGAGCAGGCTCACTCCTACATTTGGAATGCGCTCCTCCTGTAGGAGTGAGCCTGCTCGCGATCGCGCCAAAACAGTCACCGCAAAGATCCCTGGGTAGAACCGCGCTCAACCAGCACCGGCGCAAAATCCAGCCTGCGCACGACCTCGACATCCCCGCGCAAGCGCTTGAGCAGACACTCAAACGCCCGCGCGCCAATCTCGGCCGTCGGCTGGGCGAGGGCAGTAATCCCGCTGCCCACCAACGGGTACCAGTCCAGATCATCCAGCGCAATCAACCCGACATCCTCAAACAACCGGCAGCCGATTTCGCGCAAGGCCAGGGTGCAGGCCAGCGCCGCCACGCCATTGGCGCAGAACAGGGCTTTTGGGCCGTTCGCCGGTTGCTTTAAAAAGCGTTGAAGTTGCATCGCGAGTTCAGCGCCGGTTTCCAGTACCGCTCCGGTCAACCCGGAGTGCTGGACAATCTGCGCCTGAAAACTGCTGACCCGCTCGATCCGCGAGCTGGTGCCGTCATACGGTTCGGTCACCAGCAACACATCGCGGTAGCCGCGCTGCTCAAGGTGCGTCAGTGCCATCTCGACAGCCTGCGGGTTGTTCAGTCCGACCATGTCGCTGTCGAGGCCATCGACTTTGCGGTCCACCAGCACCAGCGGCATTTCCCGGTGCAATTGGTGTAACTCGTCACGGTGATGGCCCAGAGTGTTCACGATGAGCCCCTCGATGTTGTACGAGCGCAACAGCGCCAGGTGCTGGCGCTCCTGCTCGTCATCGCGGTCGGTGTTGCACACCACCAGGCTGTAGCCGTGCGCACGGCAGGCGGTTTCTACCCCGTGCATCACGGCAATTGAATATGGGTTGCGGATATCGGCCACCAGCATGCCGATCAGGCGGGTACGCCCGCGTTTCAGACCACGGGCCATCTGGTTCGGGCGGTAACCGAGTTCGGCGATCGCCTGTTCGATGCGCAAGGCAATGGCATCGGAGAGCAGGGCACGGTCATCGCCGATAAAACGCGAGACGCTGGCCTTGGACACGCCAGCGCGCTCGGCGACATCGAGCATGGTCACGCGGCTGCGCTGGGCGGCGGAAAAGTCATTCACGGTCTGAAACCTTATTATTGGATTTGTCCGTTCCAGGCGCCGCGATGGCGCTGAAACCGGTTTCAGGAAACACCAGAAGCTGACACCCCGTCAAGTGAATGCGCGTATTGCTTCAACCTGGCGCCGACGGGCGGCGCTCAGCGTCATTGAAATTTTCGCGCAATCGTCAGCCAAACAGGCCGGCCGCAATATTGATCGAAAAGCCCAGAATCGCGGTGTTGAATACGAAGCCGATCAACGATTGCGCCAACACGATCTTGCGAATCTCGCGGGTGGCTACGCCAACATCGGCGGTCTGCACCGCCACGCCGATGGTGAACGAGAAGTACAGGAAGTCCCAGTAATTGGGCGTGGTCAGGCCTTCGGCAAAGCGTAAGGCGGGTTCCTTGCCGTCCCAGGTGTAGAACAGGCGGGCGTAGTGCACGCAGAAAATGACGCCGATCAGCAGCCATGAACCCACGACTGTCAGCGCGGTGAACGCGTAGTGCAGGAGTTTGCGGTGGGTCTCCAGATCCTTGGTCCCGGCCAGTTCCAGGGTGATGGTGGCGAGGCTGGCCAACGCGGCGATACACACCACGAACAACACCAGTCCGGCGTTCTCATCCTCGACGACGGCAATGCGTTTGACGTCCGGGGCCTTGGCTCGAACGGTCAGCCAGAACATCAGGATCAGGTAGGTCCATACGCCGGCATTCCAGCCGATGAGGATTTTGCTGATGACGGAGTCGGCAGGGACCAGAAGACCGGTGGCCAGGCCGACGAGGGCGGCAGCGGACAGGCGAGGGTGGGTGCGGGCGAGGAAGCGCATGGGAACTCGATGGGCCAGGGTGTTTTCACACCTTAGCCCAGCGATGGCCGGCATGACCACTGAGTTGGCTGTCCGAGGAACAATGTGGGAGCTGGTGATCCAGCTCCCACAGGGTTTAGTGAGGTTTGGTGAAGCGCTGTACGAGCTTCATCACCACCACAAAGAACAACGGCACAAAGATCACCGCCAGCGTCGCGGTGATCATCCCGCCGATTACCCCGGTGCCAATCGCCTGCTGGCTCGCCGAGCTGGCGCCGGTGGCGATGGCCAAAGGCACCACGCCGAGGATGAACGCCAGCGAGGTCATCACGATCGGCCGCAGACGCAGGCGTGCCGCTTGCAGCGTGGCATCGATCAGGTCGTGACCCTCGTCGTACAGGCTCTTGGCGAACTCGATGATCAGGATCGCATTCTTCGCCGACAGGCCGATGATGGTGATCAGCCCGACCTTGAAGAACACGTCGTTGGGCATGCCGCGCAAGGTCACCGCCAATACGGCGCCAAGTACACCCAGCGGCACCACCAGCAACACCGAGGTCGGAATCGACCAGCTCTCGTACAGCGCCGCCAGACACAGGAACACGATCAACAACGACAGGCCGAGCAGGATTGGTGCCTGACTGCCGGACAACCGCTCCTGCAACGACAGACCGGTCCATTCCTGACCCAGACCTTTCGGCCCTTGGGCGACCAGACGCTCGATCTCCGCCATGGCCTCGCCGGTGCTGTGCCCCGGCGACGGTTCGCCGGAAATCGCGATGGCCGGATAACCGTTGTAACGGGTCAACTGTGCCGGGCCCTGGGTCCATTTCGCCTGTACGAACGCTGACAACGGCACCATGTGTCCGGCGTTGTTGCGCACGTGCATTTTCAGCAGGTCGTCGACCTGGCTGCGCCGATCACCTTCGGCCTGTACCACCACCCGCTGCATCCGCCCCTGATTGGGGAAGTCGTTGATGTAGGAAGAACCGACGGCGGTGGACAGTACGTTACCGATGTCGGCGAACGACACGCCCAGTGCATTGGCCTGCTTGCGGTCGACTTCCAGCTGCACTTGCGGTGCTTCGGCCAGCGCGCTTTCACGCACGTTCATCAGCACCGGGCTTTTTTCCGCTGCCGCCAGCAGTTCGGCACGCGCCTGCATCAGCGTGGCGTGGCCGAGGCCGCCGCGATCCTGCAGACGGAACTCGAAACCGCTCGAGGTGCCGAGGCCGTCCACCGGTGGCGGTAGAACGGCGAACGCTACCGCGTCCTTGATCTGGCTCAGGGCGATGTTGGCGCGGTCGGCAATCGAGGTGGCCGAATCATCGCTGCCGCGCTCGGACCAGTCCTTGAGGGTGGTAAACGCCAGTGCGGCGTTCTGCCCGCTGCCGGAGAAGCTGAAGCCGAGAATCACCGTGCTGTCGCCGACCCCGGGTTCGCCGGCGTTGTGCGCTTCGATCTGCTCGACCACTTGCACCGTACGGTTCTTGCTCGCGCCCGGTGGCAGTTGAATGTCGGTGATGGTGTAACCCTGGTCCTCGACCGGCAGGAACGAGGAGGGCAGTCGCGCAAAGCACACACCCATGCCAATCAGCAGCACGCCGTAAATCAGCAGATAACGCCCGCTGCGCTTCAACGCGTAGCCGACCCAGCCCTGATAGCGATCGGTCAGGTGTTCGAAGCGGCGATTGAACCAGCCGAAGAAACCGCTTTTTTCGTGATGCTCACCCTTGGCGATCGGCTTGAGCAGCGTGGCGCACAGGGCCGGGGTCAGGGTCAGGGCAAGGAACGCCGAGAACAGGATCGAGGTCGCCATCGACAGCGAGAACTGCCGGTAGATCACGCCCACCGACCCCTGCATGAACGCCATCGGGATAAACACCGCCACCAGCACCAGAGTGATGCCGATGATCGCCCCGGTGATCTGCTTCATCGCCTTGCGCGTCGCCTCTTTCGGTGACAGGCCTTCGGTGGCCATGATTCGCTCGACGTTCTCCACCACGACAATGGCGTCGTCCACCAGAATGCCGATGGCCAGCACCATGCCGAACATGGTCAGCACGTTGATCGAGAACCCCAGTGCGAGCATGGTGGCGAAGGTGCCCATCAGGGCCACGGGCACCACCAGGGTCGGGATCAGCGTGTAGCGGATGTTCTGCAGGAACAGGAACATCACTGCAAACACCAGCAGCATCGCTTCGCCGAGGGTGTACACGACCTTGGTGATCGAGACCTTGACGAATGGCGAGGTGTCGTACGGGATCTTGTATTCCACGCCGGCCGGGAAGTAGCGCGACAGGTCGTCCATCTTCGCCCGGATCAGCGTCGCCGTAGCCAGGGCATTGGCCCCCGGCGCCAGTTGCACACCGACGGCGGTCGACGGTTTGCCGTTCAGGCGCGTGCCGAACTGGTATTCCTGACTGCCGATCTCGACCCGCGCCACGTCACCGATGCGCACGGTGGATCCGTCACGATTGGCCTTGAGCACGATGTCGGCGAATTCTTCCGGGGTCGACAACTGACCTTTCACCAGAATGGTCGCCGTGATTTCCTGTGCGGACGGGCTCGGCAAATCGCCAATGCTGCCCGCCGACACTTGGGCGTTCTGCGCGACGATGGCAGCGTTGACGTCGGCCGGGGTCAGGTTGAAACCGATCAGCTTCTGCGGATCGATCCAGATGCGCATCGCTCGTTCGGCGCCATACAACTGCGCCTTGCCGACGCCGTCGATGCGCTTGATTTCGTTCATCACGTTGCGCGCCAGATAGTCACTGAGCGCCACGTCATCGAGTTTGCCGTCGCTGGAGGTCAGGGTGATCAGCAACAGGAAACCGGCAGAGACCTTCTCAACCTGCAAGCCTTGCTGGGTGACGGCTTGCGGCAGGCGCGACTCGACCACTTTGAGCCGGTTCTGCACGTCGACCTGAGCCAGCTCGGGGTTGGTGCCCGGCTGGAAAGTGGCCTTGATCGTCGCGCTGCCGAGGCTGCTCTGCGATTCGAAATACAGCAGGTGATCAGCGCCGTTCAACTCTTCCTCGATCAGGCTGACCACGCTTTCATCGACGGTTTGCGCCGAGGCGCCGGGGTACACAGCGTAGATTTCGATCTGCGGCGGCGCGACGTCGGGGTACTGCGCCACCGGCAATTGCGGAATGGCCAGCGCACCGGCCAACAGGATGAACAGGGCGACAACCCAGGCGAACACCGGGCGATCGATAAAGAACTGCGGCATATAAAAGCGTCCTGCTTACTGACCAGAGGTCTGGGCAAGTGGAAGAGGGGTGTCGTCGATCTGCACTTTTTCGCCGGGACGGGCGTGTTGCAGGCCTTCGATGACAATGCGGTCGCCGGGCTTGAGGCCGCCGGTGACGATCCAGCGGTCGTTCTGCACGGCGCCCAGTTGCACCGGTTGCTGCGCCACGCGCAGTTGCTCGTCGATGGTCAGCACCTGGGCCACGCCGGCGCTGTCACGCTGGATGGCGCGTTGCGGCACGGTGATACCGTGCTGAATGACGGCTTGTTCAAGGCGTACGCGGATGAAGCTGCCCGGCAACAGGTCGAGGTCCGGGTTGGGGAACTCGCTGCGCAGAATGATCTGTCCGGTGCCCGGATCGACAGTGATGTCGCTGAACAGCAATTTGCCCGGTAACGGATACAGACTGCCGTCATCCTGAATCAGCGTGGCCTTGACCTGATCCCGACCGACTTCCTGCAATTGCCCGGAACGGAAGGCGCGACGCAGCTCATTCAGTTCACGGGTCGACTGGGTGAGGTCGGCGTGGATCGGATTGAGCTGCTGAATCAGCGCCAGTGGCGTGGTTTCGTTCTGCCCGACCAGCGCACCTTCAGTGACCAGTGCGCGTCCGACGCGCCCGGAAATCGGCGCGGTGACGGTGGCGTAACCCAGATTCAGCTTCGCCCGTTCCACGGCGGCTTTATTGGCCGCCACATCGGCGGCGGTTTGCCGGGCATTGGCGCGGGCGTTGTCGTAGTCCTGGGCGCTGATGGCCTTGTCGTCGATCAACTGCGCGTAGCGCTGCTCCTGCAACTTCGCCTGGAAGGCGTTGGCCTCGGCCTTGCGCAGCGCGGCTTCGGCGCTGTCGAGGTCAGCCTTGAACGGTGCCGGGTCGATGCGGAACAGCACGTCGCCCTTTTTCACGTCGCTGCCTTCACGGTAGGTACGTTGCAGCACCACGCCGGCCACCCGGGCACGTACTTCGGCGATCCGCGGCGCGGCGATGCGTCCGCTCAGTTCGCTGCTGATCGTCAGGGGGCGGGCCTCGATGGTTTCGATACGCACGGTGGCCGGCGGCGCTTCCTCTTCGGCCTTAGAGGACGAATCACAGGCGCCCAGCAACAGCGCCGTGGCGATCAGGCCGAGCCCGGCCAGAAGATTTTTCGACATGTACCACCCCCAATATTGAAGCCCGCATCCTACGGCCAGACGCCGAGGGTAGCGGTGAAGCTTTGTAGCCGCTGTGTGAAATTGTGTAAGGGTTTTACTCAGGTACGGGTGAGGGCGTATATCCTTTACGCCTTGAATTCTTTTGTGACGGTCAGGCCGCTTTCGCGAGCAGGCTCGCTCCCACATGGGTTTTGTGATCGACGCAAAATCAATGTGGGAGCGAGCCTGCTCGCGAAGAGGACCTGACATCCACCACAGCAATATCTGGACACCCCATGCCCAACATCCTCCTGGTCGAAGACGACACCGCCCTCGCCGAACTGATTTCCAGCTACCTGGAGCGCAACGGCTACTCCGTCAGCGTGATCGGGCGTGGCGACCATGTGCGCGAGCGGGCGCGGATCAATCCGCCGGACCTGGTGATCCTCGATCTGATGCTGCCCGGCCTCGACGGCCTGCAGGTCTGCCGTTTGCTACGGGCGGATTCGGCGACGCTGCCGATCCTGATGCTCACCGCCCGCGACGACAGCCACGATCAGGTGCTGGGTCTGGAGATGGGCGCCGACGATTACGTCACCAAACCGTGCGAGCCACGGGTTCTGCTGGCTCGCGTGCGCACCTTGTTGCGCCGCAGCAGCCTCGGCGAGCCGATGACCGTCAACGACCGGATTGTCATGGGCAACCTGTGCATCGACCTGTCCGAGCGCACCGTGACCTGGCGCGAGCAGCCGGTTGAGCTGTCCAGCGGCGAATACAATTTGCTGGTGGTGCTGGCCCGGCATGCCGGTGAAGTGCTGAGCCGCGATCAGATCCTGCAACGCCTGCGCGGCATCGAGTTCAACGGCACCGACCGTTCGGTGGACGTGGCGATCTCCAAGTTGCGTCGCAAGTTCGACGACCACGCTGGCGAGGCGCGCAAGATCAAGACCGTGTGGGGCAAGGGTTATCTGTTCAGCCGTTCCGAATGGGAATGCTGAGCTGATGTTCAGAATCCTGTTTCGCCTGTACCTGGTGACGATTGTCTCCTACAGCGCGGCGATCTATCTGGTGCCGGATCTGGTGATCATGGCGTTCCGCGAACGCTTCATCACCTACAACCTCGACTATTCCCGTGGCCTGCAATCGCTGATCACCCGCCAGTTCCACGCGGCGCCGCATGATCAATGGCCGGCACTGGCGCAGTCGATGGACAAGGACTTCCAGCCGCTGCACATCGTTCTGGCGCGCATCGACGATGCCGAGTTCACCGCCGCCGAGCAGGCGCGTTTGCGGCGTGGCGAGAACGTGGTGCGCATCGGTGACTGGGGTTGGCGCACGTTGGCGGTCACGCCGTTGAATGACGATGTCGCGGTGCAAATGGTGGTGCCGCCGGATCCGCTGGACGTCAATCTGTTGTACTGGAGCATCAACGTGCTGATCGGCGCGAGCATGCTTGCCTGCCTGCTGCTGTGGATCCGCCCGCACTGGCGCGATCTGGAACGCCTCAAAGGCGCCGCCGAACGTTTCGGCAAGGGCCACCTGAGCGAGCGCACACAAATCCCGGCCAGTTCCAACATCGGCAGTCTGGCCAATGTCTTCGACACCATGGCCGGCGACATCGAGAACCTGCTGAACCAGCAACGCGACTTGCTCAATGCGGTGTCCCACGAATTGCGCACGCCGCTGACCCGCCTGGATTTCGGTCTGGCCCTGGCGTTGTCCGATGAACTGCCACCCGCCAGCCGCGAGCGCCTGCAGGGGCTGGTGGCGCACATTCGCGAACTGGATGAGTTGGTGCTGGAGTTGCTGTCCTACAGCCGCCTGCAGAATCCGGCGCAATTGCCCGAGCAGGTCGAGGTGTCGCTGGACGAGTTCATCGACAGCATTCTAGGCAGCGTCGATGAAGAACTGGACTCACCTGACATCGTCATCGATGTGCTGCTGCACGGTCAGCTTGAGCGTTTTTCGCTGGACCCGCGCCTGACCGCACGGGCCATCCAGAACCTGCTGCGCAATGCCATGCGCTACTGCGAGAAACGCATTCAGATTGGCGTGCAGGTCAGCCCCGATGGCTGCGGGATCTGGGTCGACGACGATGGCATTGGCATCCCGGACGACGAGCGTGAGCGGATTTTCGAGCCGTTCTATCGGCTTGATCGCAGTCGTGATCGGGCTACCGGCGGTTTCGGCTTGGGCCTGGCGATCAGCCGCCGGGCGCTGGAGGCGCAGGGCGGGACGTTGACGGTGGAGAGTTCGCCGTTGGGTGGCGCGCGGTTCCGGTTGTGGCTACCGACTGCTGCCTGGCTGAAGTGAAGGAGTAGCTGTGGCGAGGGAGCTTGCTCCCGCTCGGCGGCGAAGCCGGCGCAAAATCGGCAACCGCCGCCGGGTTGCAGATCGCCTGGGGCCGCGTCGCAGCCCGGCGGGAGCAAGCTCCCTCGCCACAGGGATTGCGGTAGTTGTGTCAGATCAACTGGTTCGACTGAATCAGGCCAACCCCGGCCGTCTGCATCCACTCCATGGCCGCCGCCAGTGATCCATTCATATCAATGGCGCGGCAGGCATCCAGCACCACGAACGTATTGAAACCCGCCGCCCGGGCATCCAGCGCCGAAAACATCACGCAGAAATCCAGCGCCAGCCCGACCATGTACACCGTGTCGACACCGCGCTCCTTCAGATAACCGGCCAGTCCCGTGGTGGTACGCCGGTCTGCCTCGAGAAACGCCGAATAGCTGTCGATATCAGGATTGCAGCCCTTGCGGATGATCAGTTGCGCGTGCGGCAGATCCAGTTCCGGGTGAAACTCGGCACCGGCGGTGCCTTGCACGCAGTGTTGCGGCCAGAGTGTCTGTTCGCCGTAGGGCAACTGAATCACGTCGTTAGGCTTGCGCCCGGGGTGACTCGAGGCAAAGGACGCGTGGCCCGCCGGGTGCCAGTCCTGGGCAATCACCACCTGTTTGAACAGGCCACCGAGGCGATTGATCAGCGGCACGATCAGATCGCCTTCGGGCACGGCCAACTGGCCGCCGGGGGTAAAGTCGTTCTGCACGTCAATGACCAGCAGGGCGGTGCGGGGTGAAATCGGCATTGGTGTTTCCTCCTTGGATAATCACCCGCTCAGCATAGTGCCAACGGCACTCAGGCGCCCAGCTTGTCGATCAAGTGTCTGGCCAGGTCTTCCAGCGCCGGCGCCGGGTTGTGCCCGATCAACATCCACGCATGTTCACCTTCGGTCCAGTACACCACGTTCATCTCGTGCCGGCGTTCGTGGGCCAATGGCCGGCTGCCGCTGTTGGAGCGGATCACGCACAACGCCAGCGGCCCATGCCTGGTGTCGAGATAGGTCAGTTGTGCAATCGGCACGCCGTCGTACTCGAGCATCTGTGCCCGCTTGAGTTCCGCACCCGGCAACGTCACCCGCGCTGGCGACAGGTTCAGGCCCAACCGGGCATCCACCGCACGCAGTTGCGCGCGTTGACTGGCTTCGTCGCTTGGCAGGTGATCAAGGGTCTGTGGCACATACAGCGCCATGTAGTCGCCGACCAGAGCGCGCCAGTTATGCGATTGCTGCGCCTGCCAGGCGATAAACAGGCGATCGGCCAGGACCCCGCCGGCCAGCAGACCTGCGGCGGCCGCACCGATGAACCAGCGACGGCTCAGACCTGGGCGCTGGGCCGGTGCGATGGCGTCGAGGCGCGCCTGCAGACGGTCCAGCGGCGCCTGTTGTGCCAGTTCGTCGTAGGCTTTCTTGTACGGCAGGCTGCTGCGATCGAGCCACTGCACGCGCAGGCTGAGCAACGGGTCGTCGGCAATCGCACCGTCGAGCTGGCTGCGGTAGGCCGGGTCCAGCTCGTCATCGAGGTAGGCCGTCAGTTGTTCGTCGGAGGGTCTGTTCATGGGTGGTCACCTCCGGTGGCTTTGGGCACGGCTTGCAGAGGCGGGTATTCCGCCAGTTTCAGGCGCGCGGCGGCCAGGCGACTCATCACCGTACCGATCGGCACTTGCAGGATGTCGGCGACTTCGCGGTAGGACAGGCCTTCGACATACGCCAGGTACACGGTTTCGCGCTGGGCTTCGGGCAAGGCATCGACCCGGCGAATGACTTGCGCGGCCATCACATGCGTCTGCGCGGCGTATTCGCCGTCGAAGGCCAGTTGCCCGTCGGCATCGACCTGACCCGCACCCTGACGAACCCGGCGCGCGCGCACTTCGTTGAGCCAGATCGAGTGCAGGATGCTCAACAGCCAGCGATCCATGCGCGTGCCGGCCACGTATTGACCGGCACGCTCCAGCGCTCGCACACAGGTTGCCTGCACCAGATCCTCGGCCACGTGCCGATTGCGCGACAGCAGCAGACCGTAGCGCCACAAGCGCGCCAGATGCTGTCCGAGTTCTGCTCTGAATGCCTGATCGCTGACGATGATGGCTTTCCTTTATCTATTTCAGGTTTTCGATGAATCGTTGATGGCTTCGGCCAGGTCCTGGTATTCCTCGCAGGAGGTGCCGCAGATCGATTTGATTTGCTGCAACTGTTCCTGCGCCAGGTCGACGCGGCCTTTGATCACATAGGCCTCGCCGAGGTATTCCCGCACTTGCGCGTACTGCGGATCGAGTTTTACCGATTCCAGGTAATAGTGGATGCCCTCATCGGTGCGCCCCAGTTTGCGTGTGGCGTAACCACGATAGTTAAGGGCTTTGGCGGTGTTCGGTTGGTTCAGCGTGTCGAGCAGGGCCAGGGCTTCTTCGTATCGACCGTCCTTGGCCAATCTGTAGGCGTAATCGGTCCGATCGGCATCCGGCACGGCGCTGCTGGTCTGCATCACGCATTTCTGCGATTTGCTGTCCCAGACCTGGCCTTTGGGGCAGTTGGGTTTCTGCACGGGCGCGCTTTCATCGCCATTGGCAAACGCCATCGACGCGGACAGCGCGGTCACCAACAGCAACGGGGCGGCGAACATAACGGAACGGATAGTCATGGGCAAGGCTCCACAGGGGGTTATGTTTCACTTTAAACACCACAGCACGGCATTTTATTCATTGCTTTGTCAGGGTCTGTTCAAGGTACGCGCAAATCGTGGCGGTATGCTCGGAAACGCCAGCCGTCCATCCAGCGCCTTGCCATGCCGCCGCGCTGACACTCGAGGAACTGCCATGAAAGATCAGGTCCATCATTCCGCTGCCGCCGGCTACAGGATTGCCGCCGATACCTACGTCAAGGGCCGCCCCGACTATCCGCCGCAAGTCAGTCAGTGGCTGACGCAGACCCTGGGCCTGGACCGTCACAAGACCGTCATCGATCTGGGCGCCGGCACCGGCAAGTTCACCGGGCGGCTGGCGGCCACCGGCGCGCAGGTGATCGCGGTGGAGCCGGTGGCGCAGATGCTGGAAAAGCTCTCTGCTGCCTGGCCTGAGGTGCTGGCCGTGAGCGGCACCGCGACCGATTTGCCGCTGCCCGATACGTCGGTGGATGTGGTGGTCTGCGCCCAGGCGTTTCATTGGTTCGCCACGACGCAAGCCTTGACCGAAATTGCCCGGGTGCTCAAGCCCGGGGGCAAGCTTGGCCTGATCTGGAACCTGCGCGACACGCAAGTCAGCTGGGTGCCGAAACTTGACGCGATCGTCAATGCCCAGGAAGGTGATACGCCGCGTTATTACACCGGCCACTGGCGTCAGGCGTTTCCGCATCCGGCGTTTGGCCCGCTGCAAGTGCAGCGGTTTCACCACGCGCACACCGGCTCGCCGGAGGACGTGATTTTCAATCGGGTGCGTTCCACCAGTTTCATCGCCGCATTGCCCCAGGCGCAGCGCGACATGGTCGATGAGCAGATCCGCGCACTGATTGCCTCGGAGCCGGCGCTGCGTGGGCGGCATGTGCTGACGGTGCCTTATGAGACGGCGGCGTATGTGGTGGTGAAGGGCGGTTAGATCGGCGGTGCAGCCCTTCGCGAGCAGGCTCGCTCCCACAGGGATCGGTGGTGAATGCAAAAACTAAGTTCACTGAACATCAATGTGGGAGCGAGCCTGCTCGCGAAGAGGCCAGCCCTGACACTGCATCTTTCGACCAGTCCCGCATTTGGCCGAACCGCCATCGTGATGCCTTGTTATAGTTCGGGCCTCATTTTCTGCCCGGTAAAGGATCACTGCCATGTCTCAATACACCGCCTTCAGCGTCGAACTGGCCGACAACATCGCTCATGTGCAGATCAATCGTCCGGAAAAGATCAACTCGATGAACGCCGCGTTCTGGAGCGAGATCGTCGAGATTTTCCAGTGGATCGATGACACCGACGAAGTGCGGGTGGTGGTGCTCAGTGGCAATGGCAAACACTTTTCTTCCGGCATCGACCTGATGATGCTCGCCGGCGTCGCCAATGAACTGGGCAAGGACGTTGGCCGTAATGCGCGCCTGCTGCGGCGCAAGATCCTCACCCTGCAAGCCTCGTTCAACGCCGTCGACAACTGCCGCAAACCAGTGCTGGCCGCGATTCAAGGCTACTGCCTGGGTGGCGCGATCGACCTGATCGCGGCCTGCGACATGCGCTACGCCGCCGAAGACGTGCAATTCTCGATCAAGGAAATCGACATCGGCATGGCCGCCGATGTTGGCACTTTGCAACGGTTGCCACGGATCATCGGCGACGGCATGCTGCGTGAACTGGCTTATACCGGTCGCACCTTTGGCGCCGAAGAAGCACGCAGCATTGGCCTGGTCAATCGCGTGTACAGTGACAAGGAACTGCTGCTCGAAGGCGTGATGGACATTGCCCGCGACATCGCCGGCAAGTCGCCGATTGCGGTCACCGGCACCAAGGAAATGATCAGCTACATGCGCGACCATCGCATCGACGACGGTCTTGAATACGTTGCCACCTGGAACGCCGCCATGTTGCAATCCACCGACTTGCGCGTGGCCATGGCCGCCCATATGAGTAAACAGAAACCCGAATTTCTGGATTGAGAAACCATGACAGCTCGCTGGACCACTGCAGTACTGGACACCGATCAACCCGGCGGCTGGGCCGTGGCGCGCAGCCCCGAAGGCTTTCTGTTCGATGACAACGGCGTGCTGTTCCCCCGGGAATGGCTCAAGCGTCAGGACCTCTCGGTACTTGCCGAACACGGTATAGGCCATCTCGATGGCGAACCGGTGTATCTGCTGGAGCTGCACAGTTCCAGTGAAGTGCCGGGCTGCAACTGGAAAGGCCTGCGGGCGTTCATGCTCGATGGTGATCACACCGTCTACAAGGTGCTGGGTTATGCCGCGCAGATCGGCACCTGGGCGCGCGAACATCGTTTTTGCGGCAATTGCGGTCAGGCCATGACGCAAGTGCCACGGGAGCGGGCGATGTATTGCCAGCCCTGCGAGCTGCGCAGTTATCCGCGCATTTCACCGAGCATGATCGTGTTGGTCACCCGCGGCGACGAGATCCTGCTGGCGCGCTCACCGCGGTTTGTCACCGGGGTCTACAGCACGCTGGCAGGCTTCGCCGAACCGGGCGAGTCGGCGGAGGACTGCCTGATTCGCGAGGTGCGCGAGGAGGTCAGTATCGAAGTGAAGAACATCCAGTACATGGGCAGCCAGTGCTGGCCGTTCCCGCACTCGATGATGCTGGGGTTCCATGCCGAATACGCTGGTGGCGAGATCATCTGTCAGGAAGACGAGATCGAAGACGCCCAGTGGTTCAACGTGCACGATTTGCCGCCGTTGCCGGCGTCAAAATCGATTGCCCGTTACCTGATCGACGTCTACGTGGCGCGCCGTTTAGGCCACGCTGAACCAGTGTTGCCAGGCTAGGCGCACGGTCAGCCCCAGCACCACGGTGATGAACACCGGACGAATGAACTTGGCGCCGCCGCTGATCGCGGTGCGCGCCCCGAAGAATGCGCCGACCATCACCGACAGGCCCATGCTCAGGCCGATAATCCAGTCCACTTGCCCGGAAAACACAAACACCGACAGCGCCGCAATGTTGCTGACGAAGTTCATGCTGCGCGCCACGCCGCTGGCCTTGACCAGATCGATCGGGTAAAGCAGCAGGCTGCTGACGGTCCAGAACGCACCGGTGCCGGGGCCGGCCACGCCGTCATAGAAACCGAGGCTGAAGCCCTGAGTCGATTGCCATTTCTTCTTGATCGGTGCGTCGCTGTCCAGCGGCGCTTTTGGCGTACCGCCGAACAACAGGTACACGCCGCAGGCGAAGACGATCACCGGCAGCATCTTGTTCAGCCATTCCGCTGGCAGGTAGTGGGCGACGATGGCACCGGTCAGTGCGCCGACCAGGGTGCCGATGATCGCGTGCGTCCACTGCCGAGGGTGGAACAGCTTGCGCCGGTAGAAAGTGAAGCTGGCGGTGGCCGAACCGAAGGTCGAACTCAACTTGTTGGTGCCCAGCACCAGGTGCGGCGGCAGGCCGGCGGTGAGCAGTGCTGGCGTGGTCAATAGACCGCCACCGCCGGCGATGGCGTCGATGAAACCGGCAAGGAAAGCGACGAGGGCCAGGATGGCGAGGGTGGTGAGGTCAACGCTGAGTTCGAAAGGCATGGAATCGGCTTATTCGGCAGGGCGCAGAACGGGAGCTGCGGGGAGGGCGCTCATGTTACCTGTATCCAACTGTTGCGGCGACCCGGCTGACGCCTTCGCGAGCAGGCTCGCTCCCACATTTTGAAATGCATTCCACCCTGTGGGAGCGAGCCTGCTCGCGAAGGCATTCTTCATGCCGGCCCAAAACCAACTGTTGCCCACACAACAACCCGCCAACAAATTCCCCGCCACAAAACATCAGCTACACCTGAAAACCCAACAAAACCAGGCATTTCAAGCCTGGCACGCTTGCTGCTCTATCCCCCACATCTCCGCAAATGTCCCGAGGACACGCCAATGAGCAAGCAAGCCGTGAAATTCGCCTACTGGGTGCCGAACGTCAGTGGTGGGCTGGTGGTCAGCAAGATCGAGCAGCGCACCGACTGGGGCATCGACTACAACCGCAAACTGGCGCAGCTCGCCGAGGCCGCGGGCTTCGAATATGCCCTGACGCAGATCCGTTTCACCGCCGGTTACGGTGCCGAGTTCCAGCATGAATCGGTGGCGTTCAGTCATGCGCTGCTGGCCGCCACCAGCAAACTCAAGGTGATCGCGGCGATTTTGCCGGGGCCGTGGCAACCGGCGCTGGCGGCCAAACAACTGGCAACCATCGACCAACTCACCAATGGCCGGATCGCGGTGAACATCGTCAGTGGCTGGTTCAAGGGTGAATTCCAGGCCATCGGTGAACACTGGCTGGAGCACGACGAGCGTTATCGGCGCTCCGAGGAGTTCATCCGTTCGCTGCGCGGGATCTGGAGCCAGGACAACTTCACCTTTCGCGGCGACTTCTACCGTTTCGACAATTACAGCCTCAAACCGAAACCGCTGGGGCGTCCGGAAATTTTCCAGGGCGGCAGTTCACGCGCGGCACGCGACATGGCGGCGCGGGTGTCCGACTGGTATTTCACCAACGGCAACAGCGTTGAAGGAATCAAGGCGCAGGTCGATGACATCCGCGCCAAAGCCGCGGCGAACAATCATTCAGTGAAGATCGGCGTCAATGCCTTTGTGATTGCCCGCGACACCGAGGAAGAGGCGCGCGCCGTGCTGGCGCAGATCATCGATCAGGCTGACCCGGAAGCGGTGAATGCCTTTGGCGACGCTGCGAAGCAGGCGGGCAGGGCGTCGCCGGAGGGCGAGGGCAACTGGGCGAAATCGACGTTCGAGGATCTGGTGCAATACAACGATGGCTTCAAGACCAACCTGATCGGCACGCCCTTGCAGATTGCCGAGCGGATTGTCGCGCTGAAGGCGGTGGGGGTTGATCTGGTGCTGGCGGGGTTTCTGCACTTTCAGGAGGAGGTGGAGTATTTCGGCCGGTGGGTGTTGCCGTTGGTGCGCGAGCTGGAGGCTGAAAAGACTGCCGCCGTCGCCTGAACACCACAAAACCCTGTAGGAGTGGGCCTGCTCGCGATTGCGTATGAACATTCAATATTCAGGTTGACTGACACACCGCTATCGCGAGCAGGCTCACTCCTACAATTGGAACTATGTGAACTTACAGACCGAGTTCGGACAGCCCCGGATGATCATCCGGACGCCGCCCCAGTGGCCAGTGGAACTTGCGCTCGCTTTCCTTGATCGGCATGTCGTTGATGCAGGCATAACGCTGGAACATCAGGCCGTGCTCATCGAACTCCCAGTTTTCATTGCCGTAGGAGCGGAACCAGTTGCCCGAATCGTCATGCCATTCATAGGCGTAGCGCACGGCGATGCGTGTATCGGAGTAGGCCCAGAGTTCCTTGATCAAGCGATAATCCAGCTCTTTGGCCCATTTGCGGGTCAGGAACGCTTTGGCTTCTTCGCGGTTGTGGGCGAACTCGGCGCGGTTACGCCATTGCGTGTCCAGGGTATAGGCCAGCGATACCTTCTCGGGGTCGCGGGAATTCCAGCCATCTTCGGCCAGACGAACTTTTTCAATGGCCGATTCACGATTGAACGGCGGTAAAGGCGGACGCACTTGGGCAGCAGTCGACATTTTCAGTCTCCCGATCTAATTAACGATTAAACAACGGTCAGGCTTATTTAAGGCGTTACAGGTCCAATAACTTACGCGCCATGCATTGCGCATTATCAGCGGCACTGTGATCACCCATCACAAGCGCTACGGTAATGGCGCCGTCAATCAGGATCAGCAACTGTCTGGCCAGACGTTGCGGGTCCTCGGTGCCATGTTCGGTACACAGCTCGCACAGGTAGTCGAGCAGTTTCTGTTTGTGGTCTTTGGCGACCTGACGCACCGGGTCTTCGGGGTCACCGGTTTCGCCACTGGTGTTAATGAAAGCGCAGCCGCGAAAGCCTTCCGAGGCGAACCAGCTCTTGAGTACGGTAAACAGGTTGAGCAGACGATCGGCCGGGGTTTCGGCCTGATCGACCGCGCTGCGGTACCACTGCATCCAGCGCACGTCACGGCGTTGCAGGGCGGCGACGGTCAACGCCTCCTTGTTGGCAAAGTAACGGTAGATGCTCTTTCTGGAGACGCCGGCGGTTTTCACCAGGAGATCCATGCCGGTGGCTGCGATGCCACTTTTGTAGATCAACTTTTCGGTGACATCCAGAATGATGTCGCGGGTCGAGGTGTCAGTGAATTCGTTCATGTGGTTAACAGTAGAACGTTCGTTCTCCTTTCGCAAGCTGTTTTTAAGATCAACAGATCGCAGCCTCCGGCAGCGCCTGCACGGATCCTTGTAGGCGCTGCCGGAGGCTGCGATCTTTCGATCTCTTTACAGACCCTCACAAGACCCGAACCGGTTGATGGTGTAAGCTCTCGGGTTCTTCGGATTCGACCCATTGCGAGCCCTATGCCGTTGCTTTTCAAACGCTCTCTGCTGCCCAAACTGCGCAGCTTTCCGCTGACTGCCGAGGCCGTGACCATTCTGTCCGGCGCCGCCGAGTTCCGTCGTTGCCTCCTGGAGAAAATCGCTGAGGCGACCCAGCGCATCTACATCGTCGCGCTGTATCTGCAGCATGACGAGGCCGGTCAGGAAATCCTCGATGCCTTGCACGCCGCCAAGCTCAAGCGTCCCGAGCTGGAAATTGTCGTGGTGGTCGACTGGCTGCGCGCTCAGCGCGGGCTGATCGGTGCCGGCAAACAGCCGGGCAACGCCGCGTGGTATCAGGAAATGACCCGCACTCACCAGAGTGAAGTGCCGGTCTACGGCGTTCCGGTGCAGACCCGCGAGCTGTTCGGCGTCCTGCACTTGAAGGGTTTCGTGATCGACGATTGCGTGGTCTACAGCGGTGCGAGCCTGAACAATGTGTACCTGCACAAGTTCGACAAGTACCGTTTCGACCGTTACCACGTGCTGCACAGCCGCGAACTGGCGGACTCGATGCACCACCTGGTCAAGCACGGTCTGATCGAATCCAAGGCCGTGCATCGCCTCGACCTGCCGAACCTGCCGACCACCCGCAGCCTGCGCAACGACATCGGCGATCTGCGCAGCCGTCTCAAATACGCGGCATACGACACCAGCGCCGGCAGCACGGCGCATGACGGTCTGTCGGTGAGCCCGCTGCTCGGCGTGGGCAAGAACAACCCGCTGAACCGGGTGATTGTCGAATTGATTGCCAGCGCGCAACAGCAACTGACCATCTGCACGCCGTACTTCAACCTGCCGCTGCCGATCATCCGCGAGGTCAACCGCGCGCTAGCCCGTGGAGTGAAGATCGACATCGTGGTCGGTGACAAGACGGCCAACGACTTTTACATCCCGCCAAGCGAGCCGTTCAAGGTGATTGCGGCGTTGCCGTACCTGTACGAAATCAGCCTGCGCCGCTTCGCCAAGCGGCATCAGCGCAACATCGACAGCGGTCAGTTGAACCTGCACCTGTGGCGTGACGGCGACAACAGCTATCACCTCAAGGGCATGTGGATCGACCAGCGCTATACGCTGCTGACCGGCAACAACCTCAATCCACGGGCGTTCCGCCTGGACCTGGAAAACGCGCTGCTGATCGATGATCCGCAAGGCGAGTGGCTGCAGCCACGGGCGAAGGAGCAGGAAGAGATCTTCCGCAACACCACGCGGATTGCCAGCTTCCAGAACCTGGAAACCTTGCCGGAGTACCCGGCGGCGGTGGCGAAGTTTTTGAAGCGGGTGAGCCGGGTGCGTATCGAGCGGTTGCTCTACCGGATTCTGTAACCGTTAAAAGCAAAAGATCGCAGCCTCCGGCAGCTCCTACATTGGGAATGTGAACATCCCGTAGGAGCTGCCGAAGGCTGCGATCTTTTTTACTGGCGACTCAAATCTGTCAGTTCAGACCGAGCTTGCCACGCAACGTGGACAGGTCTTCGGCCAAGGTATTGACCGGGCCAACCAGCGCCTTGCGGTCGTTATCCTTCACTTTGTCATACGTCTCGAAACCACCGTCCTTGGTCTTGTACTTGGCGAGGATCTTGTCCACGGTGGCAAAGTTCTTGTCGACTTTGGCGACGAACGCCTTGTCCTGTTTCTCGATCTGCGGACGGAACAGGTCGACGATTTTCTTCGCCCCGTCGATGTTGCCCTGGAAGTCATACAGGTCGGTGTGGCTGTAACGGTCTTCCTCGCCCGAGATCTTGGTCGCCGCCACTTCTTCCAGCAGCGCGGCCGCACCACCGACAACTTTTTCCGGCGGGAAGGTCAGGCCGGCCACGCGGGTCTGCAGGTCTTTCACATCGCTGTCCAGCTTGTCCGCCAGGGCGGTCAGGCCTTCGGTGCTCTTCTCCGAGAACAGCGAGTATTCGAGGCGGTGGAAACCGGTGAAGTCTTCAGCCTTGACGCCTTTTTCGTGGTCGTCGACGCGGGAGTCGATGGACGCATCGAGGTCACTGAACAGCTCGGCAATCGGCTCGATCGACTCGTAGTAGACGCGGGTCGGTGCATAGAGCTTTTGCGCGGTGGCCAGATCGCCTTTCTTCACTGCATCGGTGAACTGTTTGGTGTGGCTGCCCAGCTCATCCAGTTGCTCGGTGACGTAGATCTTGTAGTCCGACACCGGCCCGACCAGATCCAGAGGCGCGGTCGCGGCGAATGCCGACAGCGGGGTGTTGAGCAATCCGAGGGTCAGCATTAAGGCGAGTGGCGACTTTTTCATGTAACGGCTCCAAAGGTTTTTTATGGTTAGGCAGCTGTTTTGGGTTGTGTGGCGTTGAGCAGCGAGCGACCGATGAAATCCTTGTCGCCGGTGACACCCGGCAGGGTGAAGAAGTAGCCACCGCCGACCGGTTTGAGGTATTCCTCCAGCGGCTCGCCGTTGAGGCGGGTCTGCACGGTGATGAAGCCTTTTTCCAGATCGGCCTGGTAGCAGATGAACAGCAGGCCCATGTCGAGCTGGCCGTTCTTGTTGACGCCGTTGGAGTAGTTGAACGGCCGACGCAGAATCAGGTTGGCCTGGCTCGCGGCAGTGCGCGGGTTGGCCAGGCGGATGTGCGCGTCGAGCTTGGTCAGCTTGCCTTCCGGGTCCTTGCTGTAATCCGGGACCTCGGTTTCATGCTGGGCGCCCATCGGTGCGCCAGTGGTCTTGACCCGGCCGATGATGCTTTCCTGTTCCTGCAACGGCGTACGGTCCCAGCGTTCGACGAAGTTGCGAATGATCCGCACCGCTTGATAGCTGCCGTGCGCGGCCCAGGCCGGCTCGTCGCTGCCCGGTTGCACCCAGACAATCTTGTCCATCGCCTGGGCGTCGTTGGAATCGGGGTTGGCCGAGCCATCGCGGAAACCGAGGAAGTTGCGCGCCGATTGTGCCGGCACCCCCGGTTTGGCCGGGGCTTGCGGCGGCACGCTGCCTTCCTGTTTCCAGCGCACCAGCAGCAGGTCCGGCAGGTTCTTGACGATGTCGCGCAGGGCGTGAATGTTGGTGTCGGCGGTGTTCGAGCAGAACTGCAGGCTCAGGTCGCCGTGGCAGCAATCGGCCTCCAGCGCATCGTTGGGAAAACCGACCATGCGTTGCAGGCGTTTCGGTTTGGTAGCGGCCAGGCCAAAGCGCTCGTCGAACAGCGATTCGCCCACCGACACGGTGATGGTCAGGTTGTCCGGGGTCACCACCGGGCCGAGGATGCCCGAGTCCGGTGGCGGCAGTTTCGGGTCGATCTGCGCCACCGGGCCGCCCTTCATCAGGAACGCAATGCGCTCGTTGAGGGTACGGAACAGCCGCTCGAGGTCTTCGCGATCGCTGGCCAGCACGTCGAACGAGACGAACATGCCGGACGCCGGCCGTGGGGTGACGATGCCGGTCTGGTGCAAGCCGTGGAAGTCGTGGCGGTCTTCGGTCTTGTCGCTGCTCGGCGCTTCGGTGACTTGCGCCGGGGCGGCGGCCATCGCCGGGCAGCTCAGGGCCGAACCGGCCAGGGCGACACCGGCGACACCCATGCCCATCAGGAGGCGGCGACGTTGCAGATCGAGGTTTTGCAAATCTTTCATCGGTATTCGTCTTCTGCTTACAGGCCGGAGAGGCCGAGGGCGGGATCGATGCCATCCAGAGCGTCGGCGAGAGCCTTGGCCTTGTCGGCGATCTGTTTGCGTTGTTCGCCACTGACCGTGTCGTAAGTGGCGTAGCCGTCCTTGACCTTGAAGCTGTTCAACAGGGTGTCGAAATCGCTCAGCGCGGTATCGATTTTCGGCAGCAGCTCCGGCGCCGATTTGGTCAGCATCGGCCGCAGCAACTCGACGACCTTGTGTGCGGTTTGCAGGTTGCCGGCGAAACCGTTGAGGTCGCCGTGGCTGTAGCGTTCTTCTTCACCACTGGCAGCGCGCACGTCGGCCAGGGTGTTGAGGTTGCGCACCACGATGTTCACCAGTTGCTCCGGTGGCAGCGATTGGGCCAGCAGTTGCTGTTTGAGCGTGGTGACGTCGGCCAGCAGGCGCGCGGCGACCGGCGTCAGGCTGTCGAGACTGCGTTGCTGGAACAGCGCGTATTCAAGGCGATGGAAACCGACGAAGGCCGGATCCAGCTCACGCTTTTCGAAATAATCGGCGCGGGCATTGATGCTGTTGTCCAGTTCCGCCAGGCGTTGCGCGGCTGGGGCCAGGCGCTGGTAAGCGGCACGCGCCGGCAGGTACAGCGCCTGCGCCTGACTCAGGTCGCCGCTGGTAATCGCTTGATTTAGTGCGGTCACGGCTTTGATCAGCGCGCTGCTCTGGCTCGCCAGATACACGCGGAATTCCGACAGTGGCCCAACGAAGGCGACCATCGACGGCTTGGCCTTGGCGGCAGCGTCGGAGGCGGCGGTCGGCGTCACGTGCAGCACGCCACGCGGATTGCTCAACAATCCGCAAGTGATGGCGTAGTCGCCGGGTTGCAGGTTGGCGTTGATCACCTGACTCAGGCCCGGGGCGATGTTCTCGCGCTCTTCGATCACCAGCACGCCGTCGAGGATTTCCCATTCCACCGCCCGGTCGGAGCGGTTGACGATGCGGAAACTGGCGCGGCCGGCGGGAACCGTCAGCTCGTTCGGATCGCAGCTGTGGGCGTTGATGTTGACCACCACTTCGTCGTGGTTGTGCTGACGCTTGGCGGCGGCCATTTTCGAGGCGTAGTAGAACAAGCCGCCGGCGGCGATCATCACGACCACCGAACCGGCCACCGCCCAGCGCAAGGCGCGGGGAGGCGAGGCCTGAGGAATATTAGGCTTTGACATGGGTGCCCTTATTGGCTGGAAACGGAAGACGATTGGCCGGCTGCGTTGGCACTGGAGGGCGGCGCGGGCAGGAAGAACATCACCAGTGCCACCAGCAGATAAATCAGATACGCACCGAGGGTGCTGACGGTCGGCGCATCCTGATAACCGAACATGCCGGCCAGCACCGAGCCCAGCGGGCCATCCATCGGCAGCGTCGCGCTGAAGTCGAACAGCACGGTTTGCAGGTGATTCCACACGCCGGCTTCATGCAGCGCCTGCACCGAATTGGCGAGGATCCCGGCGGCGACCACGAGGATGAACAGCCCGGTCCACTTGAAGAACGCCGACAGGTTCAGGCGCATGCTGCCGCTGTAGATCAGAAAGCCGACGACGGTTGCCAGCACTAGGCCAAGCAGGGCGCCAATCGGCGCGCTCGGGCCTTCGCTCTGCTGGAACACCGCGAGCAGGAAGAACACGGTCTCCAGGCCTTCACGGGCTACGGCGAAAAACACCATGGCGATCAGCGCGATCACCTGATGCCTGGAAGAGGTCAGGGCATGGTCCAGCGAAGCTTGCAGCGAATGCTTGATCGAACGCGCGACCTTGCGCATCCAGAACACCATCGAGCTGAGAATGCCCACGGCGACCAGACCGACTACACCTTCGAACAATTCCTGCTGTTTTTGCGGGAATTCGGCGCTGACCAGTTCCAGACCACCGCCGACCAGCAGCGCCAGCGCAGCGGCGAGAAACACGCCGATCCACACCGCCGGCATCCATTGGCCTCGACCGGTTTGTTGCAGGTAGCTGGCGATGATGCCAACGATCAGGGCGGCTTCAATGCCTTCACGCAGCATGATCAGAAAGGGAACGAGCATTGCGGCAACCACGAGTCATTTAGATAGGTGGCTAAGTTGTAACATAATGACACTCATTCCCAAATGGGGATGGTTGACATTTACCTGAACATTCGCTGAACAGCGCGTTTTTTATCCAGCCACTGTTCAACCTTGTGGGAGCGAGCCTGCTCGCGAATGCGTGGCGTCAGTCGGCACAGTTTTTACTGATCCACCGCTTTCGCGAGCAGGCTCGCTCCCACAGGATCGGTGTTGTGCTGAGGATGGCTGCGTTAAAATGCCCGTCACTCGAAAACAACAAGGCCTGCCTCGCTCCATGTCGGAAAAAGACACCATCGCCGTGCAACTGGTGCGTGAAGCGCTGCTGCAAAGTTGTGCCCCGGGCGGGCCCACGGAAGACGTCTTGAACAAGGTCGGTATCGATTCCACCTTGCTGCAAAGCGCAGCGGGCCGGGTACCCGCCTCGCAATACGCGAAACTCTGGCGCTTGCTGGCCCGCCGTGGCGATGACGAGTTCTTCGGCATGGACCCGCGTCAGCTCAAGTCCGGCAGCCTCGAATTCCTCTGTCGCAGCGCCATGGCGCAACCGACCCTGGCCGCCGGCCTGAGCATGGGCCTGAGTTTCCTCTCGTTGATGCTGGAAAAAATGCCCGCGCAACTGGTGCACCAGCAAAGCCTGGCGGAAATCGTCCTGCTCGAAGACGACCCCGAACCGCGCCGCGCTTTCACCTATTTCACTTATTGGATGATCGTCCACGGCGTGGCCTGCTGGCTGGCGGGGCGGCGGATTCCGATTCTGGCGATTGAATTGCGCTGTCCGGCGCCGGATTTCACCGATGACTACCGGGTGATGTTCTCGGAAAACCTGCGTTTCGACCGTCCACGCACGCGGATGATTTTCGCCGCCGACTGCCTGGATCTGCCGATCAAGCGCAGCGCCGAAGAGTTGAAGCGTTTTCTGGCCCACGCGCCGGCGAACATCCTGGTGAAATACCGCGATCCGGAAAGCCTTGCCAGCCGGATCAAACAGGACCTGCGCCAGTTGTCCGCCGAGCAGTGGCCGGAAACCGAGGCCCTCGCGCAACAATTGTGCATGTCCGCCTCAACTTTGCGTCGACGGTTGTCGGAGGAAGGGCAGACTTATCAAGGCCTCAAGGACAGCGTGCGCAAGGAACTGGCGATCACCTGGCTGGCGGAACCGTCGATAAGTTTCGTCGAGATCGCCACACGGCTGGGGTTTGCCGATGCGAGCTCGTTCTACAAGGCCTTTCGCAAGTGGTCGGGGTCGAATCCGGGGCATTACCGTACGTTGATCCTTAACGAAGCGGTCTGATCCGGATTTTGTGGTGACCGATCCTGCCTCTTCGCGAGCAGGCTCGCTCCCACAATGTGCAATGCATTCCAGAGTAACCCCCATCGACTATTTGCAATGCATTCCCTGTGGGAGCGAGCCTGCTCGCGAAAGCGTCCGCTCAGGCGCTACATGACTTGCCCCTTGGCCAAACCAATCAGCCAGATTGACAGCTTTGACCATTGCCCCAAGCCCTGCGCAGCGCGACTATCCCTGTGTTGTTTACGGTTCCCAGCCTAATAAAAACACAGAGGGATTCTGGCAATGCGCGATTACTTGTCTGCCACCGAACAGTTCAACTATCAGCACACTGTGGACGCTGCGCTCAGCGGCACGCTGGAGGCGCTCAACGCCTGTGTCGAATGTTGCGACCGTCACGCCTTGCCGGGGCGCATCGCGCTGTTCTGGGAGGGCCGCGACGGCGCCAGTGCGACGTACACTTTCAGCGAACTGCAGGATAAAGCCGCGCGTTTTGCCAATTTCCTCCTCGCCCAAGGCGTGCAGAAGGGTGACAAGGTCGCCGGCCTGCTGCCGCGCAATATCGAATTGCTCATTACCGTGTTCGCCACCTGGCGCATCGGCGCGGTGTATCAGCCGCTGTTCACTGCGTTCGGCCCCAAGGCCATTGAACATCGCCTGAACAGTTCCGGCGCCAAAGTGGTGGTCACCGATGCGACCAACCGGCCGAAACTCGCGGAAGTCGCCGACTGCCCGACCCTGGTCACCGTCGGCGGCGCCAAGGGCCAGGGCGTCGTTCGTGGCGACTTCAGTTTCTGGGCCGAGCTGCCCAACCATTCCAACGTCTGCGAACCGGCGATGCTAACGGGCGAAGACCCGTTTCTGCTGATGTTCACCTCGGGCACCACCGGCCCGTCGAAAGCGCTTTCGGTGCCGCTCAAGGCCATCGTCGCGTTCCAGAGCTACACCCGCGACGCGGTGGATCTGCGCCCCGAGGATTCGTTCTGGAACGTTGCCGATCCGGGCTGGGCCTACGGCATCTATTTCGGCGTCACCGGGCCGATGGCGATGGGGCACCCGATCACTTTTTACGATGGCCCGTTCACCCTCGAAAGCACCTGCCGGGTCATCAACAAATACGGCATCACCAACCTCACCGGCTCGCCAACCGCGTATCGCCTGTTGATTGCTGGCGGCAATGAGTTCGCCAAGTCGATCAAGGGCAAGCTGCGCATTGTCAGCAGCGCCGGCGAGCCGCTGAACCCGGAAGTGATCCGCTGGTTTGCCGACAACCTCGGCGTGGTCATCCACGACCATTACGGCCAGACCGAACTGGGCATGGTCCTGTGCAACCACCACGGCCTGCAGCACCCGATCCACCTCGGCGCCGCTGGTTTCGCCTCGCCGGGCCATCGCATCGTGGTGCTCGACGAGCAGTACAACGAACTCGGCGTCGGCCAGCCCGGCATTCTCGCCATCGACCGCACGCAATCGCCAATGTGCTGGTTCGGCGGCTATGAAGGCGTGCCGACCAAGGCCTTCGTCGGCAACTACTACCTGAGCGGCGACACCGTGGAGTGGAACCCCGACGGCAGCATCAGCTTCGTTGGCCGCAGCGATGATGTGATCACCACCTCGGGCTACCGCGTCGGGCCGTTCGACGTCGAAAGCGCGTTGATCGAACACCCGGCCGTGGTCGAGGCGGCGGTAGTCGGCAAACCGGACCCGGAACGCACCGAACTGGTCAAAGCCTTTGTCGTGCTCAACCCGCAATACCGCGCCGAACCGGCGCTGGCCGAAGAGTTGCGGCAACACGTGCGCAAGCGTCTGGCCGCGCACTCGTACCCGCGGGAAATCGAATTTGTCAGCGAATTGCCCAAGACCCCAAGTGGCAAATTGCAGCGCTTTATCTTGCGCAACCAGGAAATCGCCAAGGCTCAAGAGGCCGCGGCGCATAACGTTTCAGCTTGAATCAGGAAGTCAGTCATGCAGATCGAGAACAAGGTTTTTATCGTCACCGGCGGCGCGTCCGGCCTGGGCGCGGCCACCGCTGAGTTGCTGGTCAATGCCGGCGCCAAAGTCATGCTGGTGGACCTGAACGCCGAAGCGCTTGCCGCCCAGGCCCAGCGCCTCGGCGCGCACAGCGTTGTGGCGGACATCAGCAATGAAGCCGCCGCCGAGGCCGCGGTGCAGGCCACGGTCAAAGCCTTTGGCAGTCTCAACGGTCTGGTCAACTGCGCCGGCATCGTACGGGGCGAGAAGATCCTCGGCAAGAACGGCCCGCATGCGCTGAGCAGTTTTGCCCAGGTGATCAACGTCAACCTGATCGGCAGCTTCAACATGCTGCGCCTGGCCGCAGCCGCCATCGCCGAAAGCGAAGCGAATGCCGACGGCGAGCGCGGGGTGATCATCAACACCGCCTCGGTGGCGGCGTTTGACGGTCAGATCGGCCAGGCCGCGTATTCCGCGTCCAAAGGTGCGATTGCCAGCCTGACCCTGCCGGCCGCCCGTGAACTGGCGCGCTTCGGCATCCGCGTGATGACCATCGCCCCGGGCATTTTCGAAACCCCGATGATGGCTGGCATGACCCCGGAAGTGCGCGAATCGCTGGCCGCTGGCGTGCCGTTCCCGCCGCGCCTGGGTAAACCTGCCGAGTACGCCGCGCTGGTTCGGCATATCATCGAAAACAGCATGCTCAATGGCGAGGTGATCCGTCTCGACGGCGCCTTGCGCATGGCCGCCAAGTAAGGAGGATTTGTCATGACTATTTCCAACGATCCGATTGTCATCGTCAGCGCCGTCCGCACCCCGATGGGTGGTTTTCAGGGCGAACTGAAAAGCCTCACCGCCCCGCAACTCGGCGCCGCCGCGATCAAGGCCGCCGTTGAACGCGCAGGCGTCGCCAGCGATGCGGTCGACGAAGTCCTGTTCGGTTGCGTATTGCCCGCCGGCCTCGGCCAGGCGCCTGCGCGCCAGGCGGCACTCGGTGCCGGGCTGGATAAATCGACGCGCTGCACCACCGTCAACAAGATGTGCGGCTCGGGCATGGAAACCACCATCCTCGCTCACGACATGCTGCTGGCCGGCAGCGCCGATGTGGTGATCGCCGGCGGCATGGAAAGCATGTCCAACTCGCCGTACCTGCTGGACCGGGCCCGCGCCGGTTACCGCATGGGCCATGGTCGGGTGCTCGATTCGATGTTCCTCGACGGTCTCGAAGACGCCTACGACAAAGGGCGCCTGATGGGCACCTTCGCCGAAGACTGCGCCGAAACCAACCACTTCAGCCGGGAAGCGCAGGATGCCTTTGCCATCGCCTCGACCACCCGCGCCCAGCAGGCAATCAAGGACGGCAGCTTCAAGGCCGAGATCGTCCCGTTGACCGTGACCGTCGGCAAGGAACAGGTGCTGATCAGTCACGACGAGCAGCCGCCGAAAGCCAAGCTGGACAAGGTCGCCTCGCTGAAACCGGCGTTCCGCGAAGGCGGCACCGTGACCGCGGCCAACTCCAGCTCGATCTCCGATGGCGCGGCGGCACTGGTGCTGATGCGCCAGTCGCAGGCGCAGAAACTCGGACTGAAACCGCTGGCGGTGATTCACGGTCACGCGGCGTTTGCCGACACTCCAGGTTTGTTCCCGGTGGCGCCGATTGGCGCGATCAAGAAGCTGATCAAGAAGACCGGCTGGGCGCTGGATCAGGTTGATCTGTTTGAAGTCAACGAAGCATTCGCCGTGGTGGCGATGGCCGCAATGACCCACCTGGAAATCCCCCACGACAAGCTCAACGTGCATGGCGGCGCCTGCGCGCTGGGCCATCCGATCGGTGCTTCGGGTGCGCGGATTCTGGTGACGTTGCTCTCGGCTTTGCGCCAGAAAGGCCTGAAGCGCGGGATTGCGGCAATTTGCATCGGCGGCGGAGAAGCCACGGCCATGGCTGTGGAATGCGTTTACTAAACACGCGGACTCTGTAGGAGCTGCCGCAGGCTGCGATCTTTTGCTGTTGTTTTTAAAAATCAAAGTCAAAAGATCGCAGCCTGCGGCAGCTCCTACAAAGGTGAGTGTTGCGATTCAATTTAAGGATTCACCATGATTCCCAACGAAGACCAAACCCAGATCCGCGACATGGCCCGGCAGTTCGCCGAGGAACGGCTGAAGCCGTTCGCCGCCGAGTGGGATCGTGAGCACCGTTTCCCCAAGGAAGCCATCGGCGAGATGGCCGAGCTGGGCTTTTTCGGCATGCTCGTGCCCGAGCAGTGGGGCGGCTGTGACACCGGCTATCTGGCCTACGCCATGGCCCTGGAAGAAATCGCCGCCGGCGACGGCGCCTGCTCGACCATCATGAGCGTGCACAACTCGGTGGGTTGCGTGCCGATCCTCAAGTTCGGCAACGATGACCAGCGCGAACGTTTCCTCAAGCCGCTGGCCAGCGGCGCCATGCTCGGCGCGTTTGCCCTGACCGAACCGCAGGCCGGTTCCGACGCCAGCAGCCTGAAAACCCGCGCACGGCTGGACGGCGATCACTACGTGCTCAACGGCTGCAAACAGTTCATCACCTCTGGGCAGAACGCCGGGATCGTGATCGTGTTTGCAGTGACCGACCCGAGTGCCGGCAAGCGCGGCATTACGGCGTTCATCGTGCCCACCGATTCGCCGGGCTATAAAGTCGCCCGGGTCGAAGACAAACTCGGCCAGCACGCGTCGGACACCTGCCAGATCCTCTTTGAAGACGTCAAAGTGCCCGTCGCCAATCGTCTGGGCGAAGAGGGCGAGGGCTACAAGATTGCTCTGGCCAACCTTGAAGGTGGCCGCGTCGGCATTGCTTCGCAAGCGGTGGGCATGGCCCGTGCCGCGTTCGAAGCGGCGCGCGATTACGCCCGTGAGCGCGACACCTTTGGCAAACCGATCATCGAGCACCAGGCCGTGGCGTTCCGCCTCGCCGACATGGCCACGCAGATTGCCGTCGCCCGGCAGATGGTGCATTACGCCGCCGCCCTGCGTGACAGCGGGCAGCCAGCGCTGGTCGAGGCTTCGATGGCGAAACTGTTCGCCTCGGAAATGGCCGAGAAGGTCTGCTCGATGGCGTTGCAGACGCTGGGCGGTTACGGTTACCTCAACGACTTCCCGCTGGAACGCATCTACCGCGACGTGCGCGTCTGCCAGATCTACGAAGGCACCAGCGACATTCAGCGCATGGTTATTTCGCGCAATCTCTGACAAGGAATTTTGCCCATGACTTACGAAACGATTCTGCTGGAACACCATGGCCGCGTCGGCCTGATCACCCTCAACCGCCCGCAGGCACTGAACGCGTTGAACGCGCAACTGGTCAGCGAAGTGAACCACGCCCTCGACGGTCTGGAAGCGGATGCGAACATCGGCTGCATCGTCATCACCGGTTCGAAAAAAGCCTTCGCCGCCGGTGCCGACATCAAGGAAATGGCCGAGCTGACCTATCCGCAGATCTACATGGACGACCTGTTCAGCGACAGCGACCGTGTCGCCAACCGGCGTAAGCCGATCATCGCCGCGGTCAACGGCTTCGCCCTCGGTGGCGGCTGTGAACTGGCGCTGATGTGCGACTTCATTCTGGCCGGCGACAATGCCAGATTCGGTCAACCGGAAATCAACCTCGGCGTGCTCCCGGGCATGGGCGGCACCCAACGCCTGACCCGCGCCGTGGGCAAGGCCAAGGCCATGGAAATGTGCCTGAGCGGGCGCCTGATCGATGCGGTGGAAGCCGAGCGCTGTGGCATCGTCGCGCGGATCGTGCCGAGTGATGAGTTGCTCGACGAAGCGCTGAAAGTCGCGGCGGTGATCGCCAGCAAATCGCTGCCGATTGCGATGATGGTCAAGGAAAGCGTGAACCGCGCCTTTGAGGTCAATTTGACTGAAGGCGTGCGCTTCGAGCGCCGGGTGTTCCACGCGGCGTTTGCCACCCAGGATCAGAAGGAAGGGATGGCGGCGTTTGTGGCGAAGCGGGCGCCGGAGTTTACCGGCAAGTAATACTGCTTTCTCACTGACACCATCGCGGGCTTGCTTGCGAAGCTAGTGAGGCAACATCAAAAGATCGCAGCCTTCGGCAGCTCCTACAGGAAAACAGTGTAGGCGCTGCCGAAGGCTGCGATCTTTTGCTTTTACAGCGAGTAGTTCTTCAGCTCCCGCGCAATCACCATCCGCTGAATCTCGCTCGAGCCTTCATAGATCTGGGTAATCCGCGCATCGCGGTAATACTTCTCGACCGGATAGTCCTCCAGATACCCGTACCCGCCATGAATCTGAATTGCCGAGGAGCAGACTTTCTCGGCCATCTCCGACGCGAACAGCTTGGCCTGTGAGGCTTCCGACAGGCACGGTTTGCCCGCCGTGCGCAGGCGCGCTGCGTGGAGGATCATCAAGCGCGCGGCGTTGATTTGCATGTGCATGTCGGCCAGCAGGTTGGCGATGCTCTGGTGCTCATTGATCGGCTTGCCGAACTGGATGCGATCGCGGGAATACACCAGCGCCGCTTCAAATGCCGCCCGGGCGATGCCCAAAGCTTGCGCGGCGATGCCGATGCGGCCGCCTTCGAGGTTGGACAGGGCAATCGCCAGGCCTTTGCCGCGCTCGCCGAGCAGGTTGGCCTCGGGAATGCTGCAGTTGTTGAGCGTCACTGCACAGGTGTCGGAGGCGCGGATGCCCATCTTGTGTTCGGTGCGATCGACGATGAAGCCCGGCGTATCGGTGGGCACCAGGAACGCGGAAATGCCTTTCTTGCCCAGGTCCGGGTCGGTTACTGCAAACACGATCGCCAGTTTCGCCCGTTTGCCGTTGCTGACGAATTGCTTGGCGCCGTTGATCACCCATTGGCCGTCGCGCAGTTCGGCGCGGGTGCGCAGGTTGTGCGCTTCGGAACCGGCCTGTGGTTCGGTCAGGCAGAAGCAGCCGATCACCTGACCGCTGGCAAGGTCGGCCAGCCAGGTCCGTTTTTGCTCTTCGCTGCCGTAGTTCATGACCGGGCCGCAACCCACCGAGTTGTGGATGCTCATGAACGCGCCGGTCGCGCCGTCGCCGGCAGAAATCTCTTCCACCGCCAAGGCGTACGCGACGTAATCGACGTAAGTGCCGCCCCATTCCTCGGGCACCACCATGCCCAGCAGGCCCAGTTCGCCCATCTTCGCCACCAGGCCATCGTCGATCCAGCCGGCCTTTTCCCACGCTTGCGCATGAGGCGCGATTTCGCCACGGGCAAAGTCCCGGGCCATGTCGCGGATCATCACTTGTTCTTCAGTCAGTTCGAGATCGTGCATGGCTCAGTTCCCGCTCTCAGCAAAACCGTGGAAAAAACTTGCGACGTGCCCGGCGTCCAGCGCAGCGAGGGTCGGCGGGTTCCAGCGTGGTGTCTTGTCTTTGTCGATCAGCAGGGCGCGCACGCCTTCGATCAGGTCGCCGCGCTCGAACCACTGGCGGTCCAGATGCAGTTCAAGGGCAAAGCAATGTTCCAGGCTCAACTGGCGGCCGCGCCGAAGCATTTCCAGGGTCACCGCCATCGCCAGCGGCGAGCGGGTCTGCAGCAGGTCGGCGGTGGCAATTGCCCACGCATGGCTGTCGGCAACCGTCACCGCGCGCAGCTGCTCGACGATGCTCGGCACGTCCGGCAGGGCGAAGAAGTGGTCGATGGCCGGACGCAGTGCCTCCAGCGGTGCATCGGCCAGGGTTTGCACGCCGTTTTTGGCAAGCAGGCTCTGCAGGTCCTTGAGCGGCGTGTCGTGCCATTCCAGGTGATCGAGTTGCTCGTCCAGGCTCGGCAGTTTGCAGCTGTCGACGTACCAGTCGGCCAGTCCGCAATACAGCGCATCGGCCGCACGAATCTGCACGCCACTGACGCCCAGATAGATCCCCAGTTCACCGGGAATCCGCGAGAGGAAATAGCTGCCGCCGACATCCGGGAAATAACCGATGGCCACTTCGGGCATTGCCAGACGACTCTTCTCGGTCACCACCCGCAGATCCGCACCCTGCACCAGGCCCATGCCGCCGCCGAGGACGAAACCGTCCATCAAGGCCAACACCGGTTTGCGGTAGTGATGAATCGTCAGGTCGAGGGCGTATTCCTCGACAAAGAAATCTTCGTGCAGCGTGTCACCGTTTTTGAAGCTGTCATACAGCGAACGGATATCGCCGCCGGCGCAGAAAGCCTTTTCCCCGGCACCGCGCAACACCACGGCGTGCACATTGGCGTCAGCGGCCCAAGCGTCGAGTTGGCGCTGCAACTGGCGAACCATGTCGAGGGTAATGGCGTTGAGACCGGCGGGGCGATTGAGGGTCAGGTGACCGATGTGATTGCGAACCTCGGCCAGCACTTCGTTTTGCGTGGCATCCATGGACGTTGTCCGCGGGGATGAAGCCTGAGCAGTCATCACTAACTCCCTGCTTTTATTGTCTTTATTCGAGAAGCTCGCGCGCGAGCGTTGACGGATCGTAACAGTGCAAATTTGCCGTGTACAACCGGGATATGTGCAGGGGGAGTTTGCGTTTTTGCAGCAGGTTGCGGATTGCCTTTGTGGCGAGGGAGCTTGCTCCCGCCGGGCTGCGAAGCGGCCAGACACTGCGGTTTTACGACTGCTGCGCAGCCGAGCGGGAGCAAGCTCCCTCGCCACAGAGATTCAGGTGCTTATCGGGTGAAAACTTCACCGATGCTGCGCCGCCTGGCGTGCAGTTCGCTGGCATGAATCAGTTGTTCGAGGTCTTCAGGGGTGACATCGATAAACGCTTCCATGTCAGCCAGGGCCAGTTTCAAGTCAGCGGCAGTGATCGCCTGAGTATCCACCGGCACCAATGCCGGCGCTGGCTCGGCCGGGCGTTTCGGGTAGCGGATGCGCGTCAGGTTGTTGTAGGCCAACGCGCTGAGCAGCATGCACGCGGCGGCGAGCATCACCGGCTCCATGGCTTTCCAGTCCAGGGCGAGGGTGGCGGGATCGGCCAGCACCAGCGTCAGCGCGAGCGCACCGGCGGGTGGGTGCAGGCAGCGCAGCCAGCACATCAGGATCAGCGCCATGCCTGCCGCCAGGCACGCACTGCCCAGCGTTCGACCCAGCACGTGGGCCACCAGCAACGCGACAACGCTTGCGCACAGGTAGCCGCCGATGATCGACCAGGGCTGAGCGAGGGCGCCAGAAGACACGGCAAACAGCAACACGGCTGAGGCGCCCAAAGGCCCGATCAGGTGGTACGCAACCTCGATGCCGAACACCTGACTGCACGCCCAGACGCTGAACAAGGTGCCCAGCGCCATGCCGATGGCGGCGCGGCTCCATTCGGTGGGGCGGGTGTTGATGGCGGCGGGCAACCAGCGAGCGAGCATGTGAATCGGGTCCTTGCGGTAAATTCGGGGCAAAAAAAAGGACTTGTCCGTTTCGGAAAGTCCTCGAAGTGTTCCAACTATTGGGGGAGGAACGCGCACAGTGTGCCGTGCAAAGTCGATGCTGACAAATTCATATTAATGCTGCTTCAGTGCATTATTTTTGATGCTGATGCCGCGCGTCTTCCGCTCATGAAGCACAAAAACCCACCCATCGCGGTCAACCCGCTCAATGCATAGAACATCGTCGGTGCCGGGGTGTGCATCAGCAAAAAACCACAGATCACCGGACTTAGCGCACCGCCCAGCGCCGCCAGATTCTGCGCCCCGTAATAGCTGCCACGCAGTTCTTCCGGAGCCAGGGTGTCGACGAACAAAAACTCCGAGGGATAAATGATCATTTCGCCGAGGGTGAAAATGAACATTGCAATGCACCAGGTGAGCAGGCTGTTGGCCAGACTGAAACCGATCAAGCCCAGGATGAACAGACTGGTGCCGGCAGCGATCCAGTAGCGCAACTTCTCGCGACTGAGAAAGCGCCCGATCTGGTATTGCAGCAGGATCACCGTGATCGCGTTGCAGGCAAGCAGGGCCGCCATGGTCTGCAGGGCATTCTTCGAGTCCTCGGTCACCAGCAGGTATTGCGACAGGTACAGGGTGAACCGCCCGTGCACCACGGTGCTGAGCAGGCAACCGCAGGTGAACATGATCAGCGTGCGGTCGTTTTTCAGGGTGATCAGGGTTTTCAGAAAGCTCTGCGGTTGGCCAATGGCGGTCACCGGGTTGGAATCCCTGGGAATCCCGCTCATCAGGAACACGCTGCCAAAAGCTATCGCGGCGGCGATCAGGAACGGCGCAATCGGATAGACCCCGGCAATCACCACACCGAGCATCGGCCCGGTGGCGTAACCGATATTGGTCAGTGTGTAGCGCAGGGAAAACGCCTTGGCCCGCTGACTCATGGGCAGGTTTTCACTGAGGATCGCCTTGGAGCCGATCAGAAACAACGCCGACGCGGTTTCGGTGATGATCAGGGTGACGGTGGTCAGGTAAAGATTCTGGGCGAAGGTCAGCAGGACAAATCCCACGGCGCTGGACAGCATGGCGAGAATCAGCAGCCGGCGCTTTTCCAGACGATCGATGATGTAGCCGCCATACAGCGCGAGCAGGGTCGCGATGAACACCGCGATGCCCAGCAACAGGCCGACATCCTGCTGATTGAGGCCGAGTTTGTTGCTCAGGAACAGGGTGAGCAGCGGACTGGTGATGGCGCGGCTGACCACGATGGTCAGCGAGACGATCATCAGGCGGCGGATAACGAGCGAGTAGGTGGCCACGGTGGGGCGAATGTCCTTATTCAGTTGTTTTTCATTCGGCTGGGCAGGGTGTCGCTTCCATCGCTGGCAAGCCAGCTCCCACAAGGATCTACAGTGCCCACAACGGTCATGTCAACGCTGTCGAGGATGTGCCGGGTCATACGAGGTAATCCCGATAATGCCGTTCATAGACCGACGCCGGATGGTCGGCGTCGATTGCCTGCGCCGATTGCGCCCACCACTGCGCAATCTCGGCGCCGCTGGCGATCCACACATCGTCATGCTTTTGAATGCCATGCAGCAATTCGCGCAACACGCCGATGCGCCCCGCAGTGGCGATGATTTCCGGGTGCAGGCGCAGCAGGTAACACAGACCGAAACGGTGAAACCCGGCGAAGTCCATCTGCAGGTTGCCCAAGGTGTGGCTGTAGGAGGCGATGCGTGATTGCGCCGGCGGCACTGCCGGGCTCAGGTTGAAGGCGAAGTACGGCTCGTCTTCCAGTTCATAATGCAGCGGCAGCTCGATGACCTCCTGGGCAGTCGGATGAGCAAACGGCAAGTCGTCACCGCGCCACGAAGACGACCAGCCAATACCGTGTTCGCGCAAGGCTTCGATGAACCCGGGCGCGCCATTCCCGGCCGGAACGCGAAAACCGCGCGGATGTTCGCCGGTCAGGGCCTGGAGCGCGGCGATGCCTTTGGCGACTTCAGCAGTTTGTGCCGCGAGGTCGAGGTGGTCGTAGTCCTGATGCCGATAACCGGCGCAGGCGATTTCATGGCCGCCCGCCTGAATCGCGGCGATGTGTTGCGGGTTTTCTTCGGCGACGATACCCGGGACGAACCAACTGCTGGTCACGCCCAGTTCCCTGAATAATCCGAGTAAACGCTCGACTCCGCGCTGCGTGCCGTAGCGCCACACCGACAGGGTCTTGTCGCGCCCGGCCACTTCCGGGGCCTGGGTCAGGATGCCGTGAATGTCGTTGTAGTCGACGGTCAGCACCACCGCGCAGCGCTTGCCGTTGGGCCAGACTTGATTGGGTGAAGCGTCGAAATCAGCCATGGTGATGCTCCTTCAGCCACCAGCGGGCGACATCGCGGCAGGTGGCGAACCACACGTCATCGCGTTGGCGCATGTGTTCGAAGAGTTGTTCCAGCAACAGGATACGTCCCGGTTTGCCGGTGATTTTCGGGTGGAACAGGGTGGTCAGGCACAAGCCTTCGTCCATGGCGCCGTCGTACTCACGTTGCCAGTTGTCGAGGGTCAGTGCGTAACTGGCGGTACGATCCAGGCCTGAAGGAAAATTCGGCGCGCGGGTGTAGGCGAGGGAGGCATAGTCGTCCATTTCCCAGCGGCCGGGGATTTCCACCAGCGGCGTGCTATGGCCGGGGACATTGACCAGATAGGGGCGATCATCGCCGCGCATGCTGCTCGAATAGATGACACCCGCCTCAGCGAGCATCGCCGGGGTTTCTGCACGCCAGTCACCGGAGGGCGTGCGAAAGCCTTCGGCGCGGATGTGCAGGTGTTGCCAGAACACGTCCCTGGATTTCGCCATCACGGCTTGCTGTTGTTCCAGCGTCAGGGCGTAGAAGGATTCGTGCTTGTAGCCGTGATAGGCCACTTCATGCCCGCGTTCGACAATCGCCTGACACTGTTTCGGCCAGTTTTCCACGACCCAGGCCGGGACGAAGAACGTGGTCGGCAGATGAAACGCATCGAGCAGATCCAGCAGCCGGGGCAGGGCGCGGTAAGGGCCGTAGCCACCGAAGCCGAAGTATTCTGGCTGGTGCCAGATCGAACCGTTGAGCATGGCATCGCCGGTCGGGCCGTCGAGGTCGAAGGCCAGGGCCAGGCACGCTTTGTGGGGGCCGGGCCAGGTGGGTTGGGGTGAGGAGGACATCACAGCGCTCCGATACTCATGGGAAAACACCGAGAAGGCTGCGATCCGGGACGCAGAGCGTCCTTGGCTGCGTTCCCACGCAGAGCGTGGGAACGATCAATCAAAAGATCGCAGCCGGGTATCAATGGCGAACCATCACTTGCCGGCGTTAATCGTCACTTCCTTGATCGCGCCCAGTTCCAGATCCCACTTCTTCAGGATCGCGTTGTAGCTGCCGTCATCGACCATGCTTTGCAACGCGACTTTCACCGCTTCGCTCAACTCAGGCTTTTTCTTGCTCACGCCCAGCCCGGTGAACTGCACCGTGATCGGCTGGCCGACGGTCTTGTACATGTCCTTTTCCTGGGTCTTGAGGTAGGACAGGGTCTCGCTGCCCTGCATCGCCGCGTCGATTCGGCTCTGGCGCAGTTGCGCACGGGCGTCGGCCGAGCCCTCGGTGCCGATCACGTTGATCGGCGGTTTGCCCGCTGCTTCACAGTTGGCCTTGCTCCACGCGGCGATTTCCGCCGGGAACGTGGTGCGCCGGCTGGTGCCGACTTTCTTGCCGCACAGGTCGATGATCTCGTTGGTCGCCGCGTTCTTCTGCAGGGTGTAGAACTGCGGGCCGCTGGTGAAGTAGTCGACGAAGGTCACGCTGGCCTGACGCTCGGCGGTATCGGTCATGCCCGACAGCACCAGGTCGACGCGGTCGGTGGTCAGCGCGTTGATCATTTGTTCGAAGCCGGTCTCCTGCCATTTGATCTTCACCCCCAGACGCTCGGCCAGAGCATTGCCCAGGTCATAGTCCAGGCCGGTGAGGGTGTTGGTGGCCGGGTCCTTGAAGTCCATCGGCGGATAGTTGGGCATGATCGCCACCACGATCTCGCCTTTTTCCTTGATGCCGGCCGGCAATTCGGCGGCCACGGCGAAACCGCAAGACATGACGGAAGCAAGTACAGCGGGGATAACAAAATTCTTCATGGTCGTTCTCTTATGCATGTTGTGGCACCAAACGGTGCTTAGGTTCGAACGGCAGAAATGAAGCTTTGGGTGCGCGGGTTTTGCGGACTTATTAGTATTTCTTCGGGGCTTCCAGCCTCCACGATCTGTCCGCCGTCCATGAACACCATGCGATTGGAAACCTCGCGGGCAAAGCCCAGTTCATGGGTGACGACGATCATGGTCATGCCGGTCTGCGCGAGATCGCGCATCACCGACAGCACCTCACCGACCAGTTCCGGGTCGAGTGCCGAAGTGGGTTCATCGAACAGCATCAGCTTCGGGCGCATGGCCAGTGCCCGGGCGATGGCAACGCGTTGCTGCTGACCGCCCGAGAGTTCGATCGGGTAGCTGTCACGCTTGTCGGCCAGGCCAACGCGGGCCAGCAATTCCAGGGCTTCTTCGTGCGCTTCCTTGGGGGAGCGCTTGAGCACCTGGCACGGGCCTTCGATGATGTTTTGCAGCACAGTCATGTGCGGGAACAGGTTGAAGCGCTGGAACACCATGCCGGTGGCCAGGCGCTGGCGGGCGATCTGCGACTCGTTGAGCTCGTGCAGCTTGTTGCCGACGACGCGGTAGCCGACCAGTTCGCCGTCGACCCACAGGCCGCCCTTGTCGATCTTTTCCAGCTGGTTGACGCAGCGCAGCAGGGTGCTCTTGCCCGAACCGGACGGGCCGATGATGCACAGCACCTCACCTTGCTCGACTTCGATGTTGATGTCCTTGAGCGCGTGGTACTGGTCGTAATACTTGTTCAGGCTGACGGCCTTGACGATGCTTCTCATGTTCGACTCCTCAAGAACGCTTGCCGGCGCCGCGAGCGAAACGACGCTCCAGACGGCTTTGACCGAAGGACAGCACAGTGACGGTGGCCAGGTACCAGATGCCGGCAACGATCAGCAGCTCCATCACGCGGGCGTTGGCGTAGTAGATGTTCTGGGCGTTGTAGAGCAGTTCCGAGTACTGGATCACGCTCGCCAGCGAGGTCATCTTGACCATGCCGATGAACTCGTTGCCGACCGGCGGAATAATGATGCGCATGGCCTGCGGCAAGATGATCCGGCGCAGCGCCTGCAGACGCGGCATGCCGATCGACTTGGCCGCTTCGTACTGCCCGGTGTCCACCGACAGCAGGCCGGCGCGCACCACTTCAGCGGTGTAGGCGCCCTGGTTGATGCTCAAGCCAAGCAGCGCTGCCACGAACGGGGTCATCAGGCTCACGGTGTCGAGTTCGAACAGGCCGGGAATGCCGATGGTGGGAAAAATCAGCGCCAGGTTGAACCACAGCAGCAGTTGCAGGATCAGCGGCGTACCGCGGAACAGCCAGGTGTAGGTCAGCGCCACGTAGCGCAGGATCGGATTGGCCGACATGCGCATGATCGCCGTGATCACCCCGAACACGATACCCAGCGCCATCGCCAATACGGCCATGATGATGGTGTTGAACAGGCCCCACATGATCGCCTGGGAGGTCAGGAACTGGCCGATGTACGACCATTCGATCTTGCCTTCGGCGAAGGCGCGCACCAGCCCGATGAGGGCGACCACAATCACCGTGGCGAAGAAAATCCGTCCGTAATAGCGGCGTGGCACATGCTGGTATTGGGTGATATCGAACTGGTTTTCCGCCAGTTTGCGCTCCGCCTGGAGTCGCTCTGCCTGAGTCTGGCTCATGGTGTTTCTCCGAACTGTTGTTTCAAATCCAACACATTCCACCTGTAGGAGTGAGCCTGCTCGCGATTGCGATAGCCCATGCAGCATTGGTGTGGCTGACCCACCGCTATCGCGAGCGGGCTCGCTCCCACAGGGTTTGGCGTTGACGGCTTCAGAGGCGGAAGCCCTGATAGTTTTCGGTCCATTGCTGTTGCGCGGCGAGCGCGGTTTTCAAGCGGCCGATCTGTTCGCGCACCTGTTGCGGCGCGGTTCCGCCCCAGCCACTGCGCGCGGCAATGGCCGCTTCCAGCGTGAGGCTGTCGCGTACATCAGCGCTCAGGCGCGGATCGATCTCGGCCAGCAGCGCCGGCGTGGCTTCCCACAATTCGATGCCGTGTTTCTCGCAGGCCTGCACCAGCGCGCCGGTGATTTCGTGCGCTTCCTTGAACGGCACACCGCGCACCGCCAGCCAGTCGGCGACTTCGGTGGCGAGGGTGAAACCGAGCGGCGCCTGGCGCCGCAGCTCTTCAACATTGACGGTCATGGTCGCGACCATCCCGGCCATCGCCGGGAGCACCAGCAGCAAGGTGTCGACACTGTCGAGCACGCCGTTCTTGTCCTCGCTCAGGTCGCGGTTGTACGACAGCGGCAGCGACTTGAGCGTCGAGAGCAGGCCGGTCAGATTGCCGATCAAGCGCCCGGCCTTGCCCCGCGCCAGTTCGGCGATGTCCGGGTTTTTCTTCTGCGGCATGATCGAACTGCCGGTGGCATAGGCGTCGTCCAGGTCGACCCAGCGGAACTGGCGCGACGACCACAGGCAAAACTCTTCGGCAAGCCGCGAGATGTTGATCCCGAGCATGCTGGCGATGAACAGGAATTCGGCGACGTGATCACGGCTGGCGACGGCGTCGATGGAGTTCTCGCAGACCCCGGCATACCCCATTTCCCTGGCTGATTGCTGCGGCTGGCGAGCGATGGCGGAGCCGGCCATGGCTGCGGCACCCAGTGGCGACAGCGAGGTGCGGACATCCCAATCGACCAGACGCTGTACATCACGCAGCATCGATTGCGCGTGGGCCAGCAAGTGATGGGCAAAAACGATCGGTTGCGCCTGCTGCAAGTGAGTAAAACCGGGGCAGATGCTTTCGACGTGCTGCTCGGCCTGCTGCACCAGCGCCTGTTGCAGCGCCAGCACCTCGACCGCCAGGGTGCGCACATGGTCACGCAGAAACAGACGCAGGTCGTTGGCGGTCTGGTCGTTGCGCGAACGACCGGCGCGCAGCTTGCCGCCCAGCGCGCCGAGTCGCTCGGTGAGCAGGCGTTCAATGAACGTGTGCACGTCTTCGTCATCCAGCGTCGGGGCAATGCTGCCGGCGCGGAAGTCGGCACCGATGGCGTCCAGCGCGGCGAGCATGGTCCGGGTTTCCTCTTCGGTGAGCAGGCCGGCGCGTTGCAGTTCACCGGCATGAGCCTTAGAGCCGGCGAGGTCGTACGGGGTCAGGCGGAAATAGCGTTCAGGGCAACGCGACAGCGCCGCCAGGGCAGCGGACGGGCCGCTTTTGAATCGGGCGCCCCAAAGACGGTCGGTGGGTTGAGACATTTGTTGTTTTCCTCGTCGGTAACGCGAACTGAAATCGGTGTGCATGACCTGCGAATACCGGCTGAACAATCAGCGGACGGATTCAGGCCAAGCAGTTTTCAAGAGGGCAGTTGCAATGTCGCGAGAGCTGATCGAAGTGTCAGCTTTTAATGTTTGTCGATCAGTGATTTGGCACTGATGTTCGGGATTTTCTGGCAGTTGCCAAGCCGAGTTTTCTGTGATCATTATTATTAGTCGGCGATGTTTTTGTTGTTGGACACAGATTGTTGAACATTGCGCCAGAGGTAAATCAGCATTATGGAAACCCCACTTTCCAATTCCGGAAACCCGCCATCGAAAACCGCACATCGCGCGCCGCTGGCGCTGAGTGGCCTGGACTTCAAACTGCTCAAGGTGTTCAAGGCGGTGGTTGAGGCTGGAGGCTTCAGCGCGGCGCAAAATGAGCTGAACGTGGGCCTTGCGGCGATCAGCAAACAGATTTCCGACCTGGAAATTCGTATCGGCATGCGCTTGTGCACCCGTGGGCGCGAGGGCTTTCACCTGACCGAAGAAGGGCGTCTGGTGTATCAGGCATCAATTGATCTGTTTGCCTCTGTCGATAACTTCCGCGACCGCCTTAGTTCGGCACAAAACGAACTTATCGGGGATTTGGGGGTGGGCGTAATCGACAATACGATCAGCGATCCGAATTCACCGTTAGTTGCAGCGTTGAAGAAGTTGAATGAAGAGTCGCCGAAAGTAAGATTTCAACTTCAGGCGTCACAACTGGATGAAGTTGAAAGAGGCGTAGTCGAGGGGCGCCTGGTGGCCGGCATTGTTCCGGTTTATCAACATCGAGAAGAGTTTGATTATTACCCGCTGTATGAGGAACGCTCGCAAGTTTACTGCGCGCTCGGCCATCCGCTGTTCGACATGCCGCAGACGCACATGAGCGGTGATGTGCTGCAGGACTACGAGTGCGTCAACCACCGCTACGCGATCCACCGCGACAAACTCAACTATGCGCGCTACGACAGTTTTTCCGCCTCTGCCACTCAGGTCGAGGCTGTGGCATTGCTGATCAAGACCGGGCGTTTCGTGGGTTTTCTGCCCGAGCATTACGCCGCAACACTGGTCGCCGCCGGACAGTTTCGTGCGTTGTTGCCGGAGCGGATTCACATCGTTACGCCGTTCAATCTGATCCTGCGGCACAACACGGTGCGCAGTCCGCTGGTCAAAGCGTTTGCCCAGGCCTTGGGAGTCAATCTCAAGGCTGCGGTTTGAATTGAAGATGCATGGCGCAGCGCCGTTCAATGGGCAATCCGCAGGCTGCTTCGCTGTTTAATGCATCGACTAAATGCGCCGGTGTTGCTTGTGGGGTTAACCGGCTAAAGCCCATTCGTTGATAAAACGGTGCGTTCCACGGCAGATCAGAAAATGTTGTCAGCGTAACGGCGTGAAGTTGCTGCCGGGCAGCGTGCTCAATGGCCATCAACAACAACTTGCGACCCATTCCCTGGCCCTGAAAGTGTTGGCTGACCGACAGTTCCTCGATATGCAATTGGTTGTCGATTTCCACCGCCCGCAGAAATCCGCCAAGTTGCTGATCAGTGAGTTCGGCCACCCACACCCAAGCGCTGCAGATTGCCTGCAAGTGCTGTTCGGCATCGGGTACGGGGGCCTCGGCAAGCCAGGCGAGGCTTGGGTCCAGGCGAAACAGCTCGGCGGCCGAGCGTTCAATGGCGGGGAGGGCGGCGGCATCACTTGGCCGGGCCCGGCGTACAACAAAACTCATGATGACAAAATCCTTGTAGGCGCTGCCGCTGGCTGCGATCCAAAAGCAAAAGATCGCAGCCTTCGCCAAGCTCTACAAGGGTTTCACGTACAACAGCACGTAATCGTTCTTGTCGAAGCGTCCCGACAACACCGGTTGCAGACCGGCCAGCGAAGTACCTTGCAGCGATTGCTGGTCCTTGCTGTCCATCATCAGCCAGGCCGGGCCCTTGATGGCTTCGAGTTGCTGCACCGTTTCGGTGAACTGCGGCTGCAGGTCCTGCTCGACGTTGACCATGAACTTGATCGCCTTGGCGTCTTTGCCCATGCCGTGCAGCACCAGCGGTGCCGGGTTCTGTTGCACCTGCGCGAACGCGGCGCGGCTGAACGCCTGCGTGTCGTACAGGCGCCGCTCCACCGGTTCGAACACCGCGGCATACACCGTCCACAACGCCAGGACCGAGCACAACGCCAACACTTCGGCACGCCAGCGCGGGACCCACAAACGCCACAGCGCGAGCAATTGCAGGACGCCGAGCACGATCAGCACCAGGGTGAGGCCGTTGAGTTGCTCGGGAAACCGGCGCCTGGCAACCAGCAGCGCCACCATCAGCAGCCCCGGCGTCAGCAGCCACAGCGCTTGAATCACGCCACGCAATACGCGGAACACCCGCCCGTGCAGGACCTGGAACGGGTACGCCGCAATGATCGCCGCCATCGGCAGCATCGGCAGCAGGTAACGCGCCTTTTTCGCCTGTGGAATCGACAGGCCGACCATCACGATCAACCCGGCGGCCGCGCAGTACTGGACCAGACGCAACGCCGGCCCACGCTGATGCGGTTTGCTCAGCCAGGTCGCGGCCAGGGCCAGGATTGCCAGCGGGTACGCCAATGCGTAGTTGCCCATGGAACTGGTGAAGTAATACAGCGAACCGCTGACGCCTTCAGTGCCGTCCATGCGCCCCATGAATTGCATGCGGATCACGTCCTGCAGGAACGCCTCGCCACCGCTGAGTTTCGCCAGCCACAACAGCAGGCCGACACACGCTGCGAGTAACACGGAAGCAATCACGCCGAACACGAACAGGCGTTTCCACTCACGGTTGAGCAGGTAGTAACTGCAGAGCATGCCGGTCGGCACCACCAGGCCGATGGGCCCGCGAATCCCGAAGCCCAACAGCAACAGGAGAAAAATCAGCGGCCAGCGACGGCGCGAGCCGAAGTGGTCGTGCGCATAGCCCAGGTAAAACACCGACAGCGCCACGGCGGCGAGCATCAGGTCTTGCGACACCGCGCGCACTTCGGTGACAAAAGTGCTGGTGAGCATCAGCAGCGCAATGCTGATCAATGCCCAGCGCTGCGAATGCACCGCCAGCAAGCGGTACATCAAGCTCACGATCACCGCGCCGGCAATCGCGCTGGGCAGCCACGCGGTCAGGGTGTTGACCGCGCCGAAGGGCAGCGACAACAACCAGATGAACAGCGTCGAAAGCGCCGAATAGTCGGCATACGGTTGGCCGTAGGTGGTGGGGAATACTGTCGGCCCGTGCCTCAACATCTCTTGGGCAAACAGCACGAAACGTGAATCGAAGCCAATGGGAGCCTGTCCGTAAACCCCGGCGATAAACAACAGCAGTGCCAGCAGCCCTGCGATCAGGGACTGCCGGCGGATGACAGGCGACAACGTAATCAAGCGACGTCCGCAGTGTTGGGCCACTGCTGCAGCGGCATCGGCAGTTTGCGCGAATCACCACGGCCGATCGGGAAGTACTTGAAGCCAGCGCGCGCCAGACGCTCGGCGTCGTACAGGTTGCGGCCGTCGAAGATCACCGGGGCTTTCAGACGCTGCTCGATCAAGTCGAAATCCGGCGCCTTGAACTGTTGCCATTCGGTGCAGATGATCAGCGCATCGGAACCTGCGAGCACCGATTCCGGGGTGCCCATCAGCATCAGTTTTTCTTCGTTCGGGTACAGATGCTGGGTTTCCTGCATCGCTTCCGGGTCGAACGCGCGAACACTGGCGCCGGCGGCGAACAGCGAATCGAGCAGCACGCGGCTCGGCGCGTCGCGCATGTCGTCGGTGTTCGGCTTGAACGCCAGGCCCCACAAGGCAAAGGTCTTGCCGCGCAGATCACCTTTGTAGAACGCATTGATGCGGTCGAACAGCTTGTGCTTCTGACGCTCGTTGATCGCTTCGACCGCTTGCAGCAGGTCGCTGGAGCAATGCGCCTGCTCGGCACTGTGGATCAGCGCGCGCATGTCTTTCGGGAAGCACGAACCGCCATAACCGCAGCCCGGGTAAATGAAGTGATAACCGATGCGCGTGTCGGCACCGATGCCCTGACGGACCGATTCGATGTCGGCGCCCAGGTGTTCGGCCAGTTCGGCGATCTGGTTGATGAAGCTGATTTTGGTCGCCAGCATGCAGTTGGCGGCGTATTTGGTCAGCTCGGCGCTGCGCAGGTCCATGAACATGATGCGGTCGTGGTTGCGGTTGAACGGCGAGTACAGGTCGCGCATCACGTCTTGCACTTCGTCACCTTCACAGCCGATGACGATGCGGTCCGGACGACGGCAGTCGGACACCGCCGAACCTTCCTTGAGAAATTCCGGGTTGGAGACGATATCGAACTGCAGTTCACGACCGGCCTTGGCCAGCGCGGCCTGAATGTGTGCACGCAGGGTGTCGCCGGTGCCGACCGGTACGGTGGATTTCTCCACCAGGATCAGCGGCTGCTCACGGTGGCGCGCCACCGCATCACCCACCGACAGCACGTATTTCAGATCGGCCGAGCCGTCCTCGCTGGACGGTGTACCGACGGCGATGAACGCGACGCGACCGTGTTGTACGGCGAGTTTTTCATCGGAGGTGAAATGCAGGCGGCCGGAGTCCAGGCCTTCGCGCACCAGGCTCGACAGACCCGGCTCGAAGATGCTGACGTGCCCCTGGCGCAGCAGTTCGACTTTCTTCTGATCGATGTCCATGCACACGACGTCGTGACCGACTTCGGCCAACACGGCGGCCTGCACCAGGCCAACATAACCGCTACCAAATACTGTGATTTTCATGGAGCACTCCTGAATTCGGGCGCACGAGACGGACGAGTGTTAATAGTGATGACCCCGAGCATGACCAGTGCCACGCCCAGCGATTTAGTGAAACTGAACGATTCGTTGAACAGCGGCAGACTGGCCGCCAGCAGGTACACCAGCGCGTAGCTGATGCTCAACAGCGAATAAGCCCGGCCCAGCGGCAGATCACGCAAGGCCGCGAGCCAGCAGAGCATCGACAGCGCGTAGGCGAAAATCGCCGCCGCCACCACTGCCAATGCCGTCAGATCAGCGCTGCCGGCGCTCAGCGCCGTCAACCATTGGTCCGGCTGCGGCAGGCGCGTCATGCTCCAGCGCATGCCCAGTTGGGCACTGCTGACCAAGCCCACGCTGGCCAGAGCAAAACCGATACCCCGTGCTTTGCTCATGACTGTTGCCCCAGCAAAACCACGCCGCCGATCACCAGTGCCACACCCAGCCAATGCTGGCGGTCGATGGGCTCGCGAAAGACGAAGCGGGCGATCAGAGTGATCAGCACGAAATTGAGGCTGAGCATCGGGTAAGCGATGCCCACTTCAAGACGCTGCAACACCAAAAGCCAGACCAACAGCCCGCTGCCGAGAGAAAACAGCGCCAGCCACAACCACGGCGAACGCAGTTTGTCGGCCCAGGACGACTCGACACCGCGCCAGCTTTCCACGGCGAATTTCTGCGCGACTTGCCCAAGGCAGGTCAGCAGGCACGCCGTCAGCAACAGCAACCCACTCATGACGGATCCTTGGGCAGCACCATGATCACCAGATTGCCCGATTCGTAACGGGTGCCGTCCTTGGGCAGCAGGTCCAGCTCTTCGAGCTCGTCCTGGCCCTTGACGCGCATCAGCACACCGACCGCTCCGCTAGGGCGCGCTTCACGTACCCATTGTTGAACCGTGTCTTTGGTGATCCGGCGTGCAGCGCCTTCCGGGTAGGAGAGGCCGTACTTGAGCTCGCCGACCGTGTTGTACAGCGCGACCTCCGGTTGTTTCATGCGCCAGGCCAATGCCGCCGCCGCGCCCAGATCGTTGCTCAGCAGGTGTGTGGCGTCGGCCAGTTCAGTGACGTGATGACGGATGAACTGATCCGGGGTTTTATTGGCCACCACCGATTTGGGCAATGCCGCCGGCAGGATCCCGGCCAGCAACAGACTGCCCAGCGCCGGCGCCGCCCAGCATTGCAGCGGGAGGAACGCTTGGGCGAGGTTGGCGATGATCCAGCCGATCAGGGCAATGAACACCAGCACCAGGCTGTGCAGCTCGTGGTCGTACACCGGTTTGTTCAGTTGCAGGTAAACCAGTGCAATCAGCGTGACCACGCCCAGCAGCAGGTTCAGCAGACCGTTGATTCCCAGCGCGCGACCTTGCTCCAGACGCAAGCGATCGGCCAGCGCATTGCCCAGCAGCAGCGCCATCGGCAACAGGCACGGCAGGATGTAGGTCGGCAGCTTGCCGTTGCTCAGGCTGAAAAAGCCCAGCGGCAGCAACAGCCACAACAACAGGAACACCATCTTCGGCTGGGCACGGGTTTGCCAGGCTTGCTTGAAGGCCGTCGGCAACAGACCGACCCACGGCAGGCTGAACGCGACCAGCAGCGGCAGGTAGAACCACCACGGCGCGTCGTGCTGCGCATCGTCCCCGGCAAAGCGACGAATGTGTTCATGCCAGAAGAAGAACCGCCAGTAATCCGGTTCCTGCGCGTGCACCGCCAGTGCCCATGGCAGGCTGACGATGATGGCGATGGCGACCGCCACCGGACCGAACACCAGCAGTTCGCGCCAGCGTTTCTGCCAGAGCATCCACGGCAGCGCGATCAGTACCGGCAGCAACCAGGCGAGAAAGCCCTTGGTCATGAAACCCATGCCACAAGCCAGCCCCAACAGCGCCCAGGCGCCCAGACGTTGTCCGGTGCTTTTGCCGTCGAGCGCAAACCACAGCGCCACCAGACTCAGGTTGACCCAGAAGGTGAACTGCGGATCGAGGTTGGCGTACCCAGCCTGGCCGGCGACCACGGTGAAGCTCATGTAGAGCAGGGCGCAGACGAAGCTCTTGCGCGGGTCGTTCCACAACCGGCGCGCGACCAGATAGGCCAGCAGCACACTCAACGCGGTGCTGAGGGCCGAGGCGAAGCGCACGCCGAACAGGTTCTGCCCGAACAATTCCTGGCCGATGGCGATCATCCAGTAGCCGGCAATCGGTTTTTCGAAGTAACGCAGGCCCATGAAATGCGGCGATACCCAGTTGCCGCTCAGCAGCATGTCCTGGCTGATCTGTGCGTAACGGGTTTCGTCGGGGATCCACAGGCCATGGGTGCTCAACGGCAACAGATAGGCCAGCAGACAAAGTCCGACCAACAACGGCAGTGCCCAGCGTTTGGTCATGCGCCTTGCACTCCCAGCCAGCCTTCACGGCCTTCGAGTGCACCGCGTTGCACGCGGCCCACGGGCAAGGTGTTGAAATACTCGGGCAGCAAGTTGCCCAAGGGTTGGAAGTCAATGTGGCGCTGGCGTGCATCGGCCAGCAATTGACGAAAGTCCTGAGCCATCAGAATCCCTTCTACTTCGGCATGAATGGTGTAGACGTTGAGTGCTTGCGGCCGGAACCGGTCGAGGATGAAGGCGTTGAAGTCCTTCGCCGCCACCTGCGGGCCGACGACTTCGTCGAAGGTCGGCAGGTCCACTGGAATCTGCGGCGTACCCGGCGTGCCGTCCGCCAGCAGCGGACGGAACAGGCTCTGCCCCCGGCAATCGCTGTTGTAGCGAAAGCCGAAGGCCTGTTTGGCCTCGATCACGCGCTCGTCCGCACGCCAACCGGCGGCGGCCGAACACTGGATCTTTTCACCGATAATGTCGCTCAACGTGTCGACGCCGCGACGGATCTGTTCGATCAGTTGCGCGTCGCTCCAGCGCCCGGCATTGGCCTGCCAGCCATGGTGATCCCAGGAATGCAGGCCGACTTCATGACCGGCGTCCCGGGCCTGACGCATCAGGTGCCCGAGATCACGGCCAATCGGTTTGCCCGGCCAGGCGGTGCCGGCCAGCAGAATGTCCCAGCCGTACAGGCCGGCAGCGTTGGAGCGCAGCATTTTCCAGAGGAATTGCGGGCGGATCAGGCGCCACAGATGTCGGCCCATGTTGTCCGGGCCGACACTGAAGAAAAACGTTGCCTTGACCTGCGCCTCGTCGAGCATCTCCAGCAGCCGCGGCACACCTTCACGGGTGCCACGGTAGGTGTCGACATCGATACGAAGACCTGCCTGCATTACTTCTTGTCCGCGATTTCGAGCATGGCTTCACGCAGGAAGAAGTCCAGGGTGTTGCCGATGGTCTCGCGCATTTCCACGGTCGGCTCCCAGTTCAGCAGGCGCTTGGCGTTGGCAATGCTTGGCTTGCGGTGTTCCACGTCCTGGTAACCGGCACCGTAGAACGCCTTGCTCTCCACGTCGCGGAAACCGGCGAACGGAGGGAAGTTGTGACGCAGCGGATGCGCTTCGAACTGACGCAGCAGCTCTTCGCCCAACTGACGGATGCTGGCTTCGTTGTCCGGGTTGCCGATGTTGATGATCTGGCCGTTGCAGACGTCGTTGTCGTTATCGATGATGCGCGCCAGTGCTTCGACGCCGTCAGCGATGTCGGTGAAGCAACGCTTCTGCTCGCCGCCGTCGAACAGACGGATTGGCGTGCCTTCGACCAGGTTGAGGATCAGCTGGGTGATGGCGCGGGAGCTGCCGATACGCGCCGAATCCAGACGGTCCAGACGCGGGCCCATCCAGTTGAACGGACGGAACAGGGTGAAGTTCAGGCCCTTGGCGCCGTAAGCCCAGATCACGCGGTCCAGCAGTTGCTTGGAAACCGAGTAGATCCAGCGCTGCTTGTTGATCGGACCAACGATCAGGTTCGAGCTGTCTTCGTCGAAGTTCTTGTCCTGGCACATGCCATAGACTTCCGAGGTCGACGGGAAGATCACGCGCTTGTTGTACTTGACGCAGTAGCGAACCAGTTTCAGGTTCTCTTCGAAGTCCAGTTCGAATACGCGCAGCGGGTTGCGGGTGTATTCGATCGGGGTGGCGATGGCCACCAGCGGCAGGACCACGTCGCACTTCTTGATGTGGTACTCGATCCACTCGGAGTGAATGCTGATGTCGCCTTCGACGAAGTGGAAGTTCGGGTGGCTGCGCAGACGCTCGATGGCGTCGGAGCCGATGTCCAAACCGTAGACTTCGTAGCGGTCGTCACGCAGCAGGCGCTCGGACAGGTGGTTACCGATGAAGCCGTTGACCCCGAGGATCAGCACGCGAGTACGACGTGGCGCACGACCGGATTCGGCACCGCGCAGCAGCGAGCCATCCACCAGACCCAGTTCGTTGGCCAGTTGCGGGCCGCTCAGGTACAGGCCGTTGTCGTTGCGCTGACCGGCGTTGATCACCAGCGAGTCTTGACCGCAGGCAATGCGCAGCGGATCGACGCTGATCACGCGGCCAGGCGCCTGGCCTTCGTTGCCCTTGACGACCTCGGCGCTCCAGACGATCAGCTTGTGCTCGCCCACGGCGCAGAAGGCGCCCGGGTAAGGGCGGGTCACGGCGCGCACCAGGTTGAACAGTTCTTCGGCCGGTTTGGCCCAGACCAGTTTGCCGTCCGCTGGAGTGCGGCGACCGAATACGGTGGCCTTGGATTCGTCCTGCGGGGTTTCGGTGATCTTGCCTTGCAGCATGTTCGGCAGGGTGTCGCGCAGCAGGTCGCTGGCGGCGGTGCGCAGTTTGGCGTGCAGGGTCAGGCCGGTGTCGCTGCGCTCGATGGCAACGCGCTGCTGGGCAACGATGGCGCCGGCATCAGCGCGCTTGACCATGCGGTGCAGGGTCACGCCGGTTTCGGTTTCGCCGTTGACCAGCACCCAGTTCGCCGGGGCGCGGCCGCGATAGCGTGGCAGCAGCGAACCGTGCAGGTTGAACGCACCTTTTTTCGCCAGGGCCAACAGTGGCTCGCTCAGCAGGTTGCGGTAGTAGAAGGAGAAAATGTACTCCGGGTCCAGCTTGGCGATGCGCTCGATCCACAGCGGGTGATTGGCGTCTTCTGGCGCGTGTACCGGAATGCCTTTGTTGGCGCACAGCTGTGCAACCGACGCATAGAACGCGTTTTCTTTCGGATCATCGGCGTGAGTGAACACTGCTGCAATGTCGTAGCCGCTGTTGAGCAGGGCTTCAATGCCGGCGCAGCCAATATCGTGGTAGGCGAAGACAACAGTTTTTGCACTCATGAGAGAACCTGATCGGAAGTGGAAGAATTAGCGGTAGAAGAAAGACCATCAACGGTGACGGCAGGGGCCGGATCGGCCGGCTGGCTGCGCAACACCTTTTCGATGAAGAAACGTGGACGGGCGCGCACATCGCTGTACATGCGGCCCAGGTATTCACCCAGCAGCCCCATGCCGATGAACTGACCACCGGTGAACACGAACAGCACGGCGAACAGCACGAAGGTGCCGTCACCGGCCCATCCGGCACCGAACGCCAGACGCAGAATGATCAGCGCCGCGGCGAACAGCACACCCAGACCGGCCATGGCGAAGCCGACGATGCTCAGCAGGCGCAGCGGGGTGGTGGTCATGCAGGTGACCAGATCGAACATCAGGTTGATCAGGCGCATCGGGCTGTATTTCGAGTCACCGTGTTCACGCTCGGCGTGGGCCACGACGATTTCGGTGGTGTGGCGGGCGAAGCTGTTGGCCAGGATCGGGATGAACGTGCTGCGCTCGCGGCAGGCGAGCATCGCGTCGATGATGGTGCGGCGGTAGGCGCGCAGCATGCAGCCGTAGTCGCTCATGGCGACGCCGGTGGAGCGCTGCACGGCGAGGTTGATCAGTTTCGACGGGTAGCGGCGCAACGCTGAATCCTGGCGATTGCCACGCACGGTGCCGACCACGTCGTAGCCTTTTTCGGCCTCGGCGACCAGCCGTGGAATTTCTTCCGGCGGGTTCTGCAGGTCGGCGTCGAGGGTGATCACCACGTCGCCCTTGCACTGTTCGAAACCGGCCATGATTGCGGCGTGCTGACCATAGTTGCGGTTGAGGATCACTGCCACGAACGGGCTGTTTTCACGGCCGGCGGCTTCTTCGAGCATGTTCGCCGATTCGTCGCGGCTGCCGTCGTCGACCAGTACGATTTCAAAATCGTGTTTCAGCTGGCGGCAGGCCGCCTCGGTACGGCGCAGCAGTTCAGGCAGGCTTTCCTGTTCGTTGTAGACCGGGATGACGATCGACACGCTACGGATTGGATAAGGTTTCACAGGCGGTTTTCCATGATTTGTGCGATGGCACCGACCACGCGATCAAGGTCTTGATCGGTCATGTCGGGGAACAGCGGAATCGAGCACAGCCGCGCCGAGTTCCATTCGGTGTTGGGCAGATACAGGTCGGGGTCACGCTGGCGATACCAGGTGTGCAGGTGGGTGGCGATGAAATGGATACCGGTGCCGATGCCCTGATCCTGCAACGCCTTCATGAACGCTTCGCGGTCCATGCCGCAGCGTTCGCTGTCGATGCGCAGGATGAACAGGTGCCAGGCGTGTTGCTGGGCGTAGGCGGGCAGGGCCAGTGGTTGCACCGGCAGGCCTTCGAACTTTTGCAGGTAGGCGGTGGCCAGTTCGGTGCGACGGGCGTTGATTTCGTCCAGGCGCTGCAACTGCACCAAGGCAATCGCGGCGTTGATATCGGCCAGGTTGTACTTGAAACCCGGCTCCATCACTTGCGCCTGAGGCTTGCGGCCGCCGGTCAGGCGATCATAGGCATCGACGCCCAGGCCGTGGAATTTGAGCATGCGCACGCGGCTGGCGAGGGCTTCGTCGTCGGTGACGAACATCGCGCCTTCGGCACAGGTCATGTTCTTGATCGCGTGGAAGGAAAAAATCGCCGTGCCTTGCGAACCGACGTGACGCCCCTTGTAGCGGGTGCCGGCGGCGTGGGCGGCGTCTTCGATGACCGCAATGCCGTGTTTGTCGGCCAAGGCATACAGCGGATCGAGATCGAACGCGGCACCGGCATAGTGCACCGGGATGATTGCCTTGGTCCGCGGAGTGATGGCCGCTTCGATACGCGCAGCGTCGGTCATCAGCGTGTCGCGGTCGACATCGACGAACACCGGTTTGGCGCCCAGCAGGGAGATCATGTTGGCGGTCGAGACCCAGGTCTGCGACGGGGTGATGACTTCGTCGCCCGGGCCAATGCCGAGCGCGAGCAAGGTGATGTGCATCCCGCCGGTTGCCGAAGACAAGGCCACCGCATGTTTGCAACCGACATACCGCGCAAACTGCTCTTCGAGTGCCTGGTTTTTCGGCCCCGTCGTGATCCAGCCCGAACGCAACACCTGCTCGACGGCGGCAATTTCCTCATCGCCAATACTTGGGCGGGAGAAGGGGAGAAACGCCTGACTCATGGGCACCTCATTGCAAAAAAAATAAAGGTTGGACTAACGATCCGTTGGATCCAACTTCAGCGTAGACACAGAAAAGCGCTCCTGCATCAATGACTTGGCAAAAAAAGCATGACGTCGGGGATAGATTGACTTTTCACGATTTGCCCGGCAGGTTGGGGCATAGCCACTACCGAACCTATGGGAATTAAGGTTATGCCGGTTTTTGTGAAAGGAACATGAAAAACCGGTGGGCGAATCGTTTATCTGTCACTTATACAGCCGCTGTTCAGGCTTCTGCCGTCCATCGTGGTTTTTAGTCAGCCGGTACAGCCCAAGTACCTTCTTTACTTCAAGTACATTGCATTTGTTAGTTGTTGTAGTGCTGTACATTTTTTACTCAAGGTTTAACGTTTGATTGATTTAGTTGCTGCAACCCCCGTCGCTCCAAAAACCAACCCGATGAGCCTCTACCTCGCGCGTTTGGCGCCTTCCAGCCAACTCACCATGCGCTACGTGCTGCAAGATGCAGCCGATCGCCTGGGGTTTGAAGACATGAATGTCGAAGAGATTCCCTGGCACGCCTTGCAACCGGAAGATGTTGTAGCGCTGGTCGCGGCATTGCGTGAAGACAACTACGCACCGAACACTTCTTCGCTGTATGTCAATGCGGTGCGCGGGGTCATGAATGAGGCCTGGCGCATGAGCCTGATCAGCCAGGAACATCTGTTGAAGATGCGCTCGGTCAAGGGCATCGCCGGCACGCGGCTGTCCCAGGGGCGCAATCTCAAGCGCACGCTGATTCACGAATTGATGGAAGTCTGCGCCGCCGACCCACGTCCGCAGGGCCTGCGCGACGCCGCAATCATTGCGTTGCTGTACGGCACGGGCATGCGCAAGTCGGAATCGGTGGACCTGGATCTGAATCAGGTCGATTTTCAGGAGCGCAGCCTGTGCGTCACCGCCAAAGGCAACAAGCAGTTGATCAAGTACGCGCCGGCATGGGCGTTCAGCAAGCTCGATGCGTGGCTGGAATTGCGCCGTTCCCAGCTCAAGGAAGGCGAGGACGACGATGCGTTCCTGTTCAACCGCATTCGCCGTGGCAGCCACATAACCCGCGAGCGCATCACCAAGCATGCGATCTACTACATCGCTCGCCAGCGCGGCACGCAGGTCGGGGTGAAGATCATGCCCCACGATTTCCGTCGCTCGTTCATCACTCGGGTGATCGAGGAGCACGACCTGTCGATTGCGCAGAAACTGGCGCATCACAGCAACATCCAGACCACCGCCAACTACGATGTGCGTGATGACAACGAGCGGCGGCGGGCGGTGGACCGCTTCGACCTGTGATCAGCTCAGGCCGAACACATGCGCTGCGCCAAGGACCGACAGTTGCACCGCGCTGCCGGCGGGCGGCGCGTGCATGCCGGTGCTGCGCACCAGGATCGAACGGGCCGCATTCTGAGTAGCGGATGAGCTCAGCTCGACCGTCAAGGTGCAGGTGTTGCCGGCGAAATCACGGTCGGTGACCTGCGCATGGCAGCCTTGGCTGTCAGACGCCACTTCGACGATCTGCAATTGCTCGGGGCGCAGCATGATCTGCGCGGCGCCGCTGAAGCCGTTGCTGTTCACCGCCACCTGACCCAGATCGCAATGCGCCCAACCCGCCTCGATCCGCGCGGGCAGCACCACGGCTTCGCCGAGAAAGTGCGCGGTCTGTTCATCGTCTGGATAGCGGTAGAGGTCCATTGGATGCCCGGACTGCACCAGCCGTCCGCTGCGCATCACCGCCAATTGATCGGCAAACGACAAGGCTTCGCTCTGATCGTGGGTCACCAGAATCGTGGTGACGCCCGCGTCTTCGAGCAGGCGCGCGACCATTTTGCGCATGGCACTGCGCAAACCGGTGTCGAGGGCGGAAAACGGTTCGTCGAGCAGCATCAGCCGTGGTTGTTGCGCCAGTGCCCGGGCCAGGGATACGCGTTGCTGTTGGCCACCAGACAATTCGTGCGGCCAACGGTTAGCCATGTTGGCGTCGAGCGCGACGCTGTCCATCAATTGCAGAATGCGTTGATGGCGCGCCGCGCCGGTCAGAGCCAGGCCGAAACCGATGTTGGCTGCCACGGTCATGTGCGGGAACAACGCGCCGTCCTGCGGGACGTAGCCGATCTGCCGTTGATAGGCCGGCACCGCGTGGCTGCGGTCGACCAGTGTCTGGCCGTTGAGGGTGAGGCTGCCGGTATCGGGAAACTCAAACCCGGCGATCATCCGCAACAGCGTGGTCTTGCCGGAGCCGGAGGGGCCGACGATCACCGTGCGGCTGCCGGTCGGCACGTTGAGGCTGACGTCGTCGAGCGCCTTTTGCGCACCGAAGGTTTTACTGAGATTGAGCAGTTCGAGAGCGTTCATCGGCCAGCGGTACGCCTGGATTGGTGATAGAGAATGGCCGTCAGCGGCAGTGAAAGCAGGATCATCAGCAGTGCGTACGGCGCCGCAGCGGCGTAATCGATTTCGCTGGTCATCGCCCAGAAACCGGTGGCGAGGGTGCGTGTGCCGTTGGGCGCGAGCAGCAGGGTCGCCGTCAACTCATTGGTGATCGCCAGAAACACCAGCGCTGCACCGGCAGCAGCACCCGGTGCCGCCAACCGTACGGTGATCAGCCACAATGCGCGCAACGGCGAGCGGCCAAGGCTTTGCGCGATGTTTTCCAGCTCGACCGGCGCCTGAGCGAACCCGGCGCGCAGGCTGACCAGCGCGCGCGGCAGGAACATCAGCAGATAGGCCAGCAGCACGGTGATGGTGGTCTGATAGATCGGCCGGGCGAAATGGATGGTCACGGTCACCAGTGCCAACGCAACGACAATGCCGGGCAGGGAACTGGTGATGTAATTGCAGCCTTCCAGCAAACGCTGAAGCTTGCCGGGGGCGCGGATCGACAGCCAGGCGATGGGAATCGCCGCGACGCTGGTCAACAACGCGCCGGCCACGCCATACGACAACGTCTGCAGCAGGGCCGGCATTAACTCGTCGCCTTGCCAGACTTGCACACCACCGGCCACCAGCCAGCGGCCGAGTGTCAGCAACGGCACACCGAGTGCCAGCAGGCAGGTTGTGGCTTGCAGCAGTAACGCCAAAGTTGTCGCGCCGCGCCCCAGTTGCACGCTGCGCTGATCCCGGGCGCTGCCGGAGCCGACTCGGGCATAACGCGCCTGACCACGGGCGGCAGACTCGGCCGTGAGCATCGCCAGACAGCACAGCGCCAGGACTCCGGCGAGCATGTTGGCGGCCGGGCCGTTGAAGGTTGATTTGAACTGATCGAAGATCGCCGTGGTGAAGGTGTCGAAACGGATCATCGCGTACAAACCGTACTCGGCCAGCAGGTGCAGGCCGACCAGCAAAGCGCCCCCGCAGATCGCCAGCCGCAGCTGCGGCACCACCACCCGAAAGAAAACCGCCCATGGCTTGAGGCCCAGCGACTCGGCGACGTCTTCAATCGCCGGATCAAGACGACGCAAAGTCGCGGCAATCGGCAAATACAAAAAAGGGAAATACGCGATCACCGACACCAGCACACCGGCCGGCAGACCGTGGATCGACGGAATCAGGCTGACCCACGCATAACTGTGAACGAACGCCGGCACGGCCAGCGGTGCGACTGCCAGCACTGACCACAAACGTCGGCCGGGCAGGTTGCTGCGCTCGGTCAGCCAGGCCAGTGTTGTTCCGAGCACGATGCACAAGGGCAGGGTGATCAGCACCAGCAGTACCGTGTTGATCAGCAATTCGCCGACCCGTGGGCGGAATATCATGGCTTCGATGGTTGCCCAACCGGTGTACCACGACACGCCGATCACGAACGCAATCGGCAGCAGTGATAGCAATGACACCAGCACCGCCGAGGTCACCACCCACGAGCCGCCGCGCCCGCCAAGCCTGCGGGCAGGGTGGAGAAGGCTGGCGGGGGCCGTCGCAACGGCCGGTGCAGGCAAGGTTTCGGGCATCACTTAGAGCAATCCGGCCTGGGTCATCAGCTCGACGGCTTTTTTGCTGTCGAGGGTCGACGCGTCGACTTTCGGCGCATCGAGGGTTTTCAGCGGGGTCAGCTTCGGGTTGGACGGCGCGTCTTTGCCCACGGCGTATTCGAAAGAGGTGCCGGTTTCCAGAACTTCCTGACCTTCCTTGCTGGTGATGTATTTGACGAACTTCTGCGCGTCCTCAAGGTGTTTGCTCGAGGCCAGCACGCCGGCGCCGGAAGTGCTGACGAACGCGCCCGGATCCTGATGTTTGAAGTAGTGCAGGCGGGTGTTGTTGCTGTTCTCGCCGGTCTTGGACTGATCGACGAAGCTGTAATAGTGATAGATCACACCGCTGTCGATCTGCCCGGCGTTCACCGCTTTGAGCACCGCACTGTTGCCGCGATAGATCGTCGCGTTGGTCTTCATGCCCTTGAGCCATTCCAGCGTGGCGGCTTCGCCTTTCTGTTGCAGGACGGCGGCGACGATGGCCTGGAAGTCGGCACCGGCCGGGGAGGCGGCCCAACGCCCTTTCCAGGCTGGGGTGGCGAGGTCGAGCAGGGATTTGGGCAAGTCCTTTTCCGTCAGCTTGCTCGGGTTGTAGACGAACACGGTGGAACGGGCGGCGATGCCGACCCAATTGCCGTGCGCCGGACGGTAGGCGGAATCGACTTGTTCGAGAGTCGCGGGCGCCAACGGGGCAAACAGTTTGGCATTGTCCACCAGCACCATCGCCGGGGAGTTTTCGGTGAGGAAGACGTCCGCCGGCGAGGCGGCGCCTTCCTGCACGAGCTGGTTGCCCATTTCGGTGTCATCGCCGTTGCGAATGGTCACCGGGATCCCGGTTTCTTCAGTAAACCCGGCCACCCAGGCCTTGGTCAGTGTTTCGTGCTGCGCGTTGTAAACCACCAGACCCACCGAGTCGGCGGCCACCGCGTGCCCGGTGCCGAGCAACGCGGTGACCAGCAATGCGCGCTTGAAGAAGGAGGGAAGGCGTGGATTCATTCGGGCAGCTCCTGTTTTTAGACGTTATGAGCAAATCCTCGCAGGAAACAATGCGAACGATTTGCAAGTATCAAGTCGCGGCAATGTAGGGTGGCAAATGAGAAAAAAACGTCAAAGAAGCCGTTAATACTTGTCATTGCCATTCAAATTTACCGCGACTCTCTACTTTTGTCTTAACGTCGTTGCTCAGGAGTGGGGGATGTAGGCCACGCTTTGGTCTTCACGCCCGTGGAATAGCTGTTCGCCACGGGTGGGCGTGGTGGTGATGACCTGATGATCGGTCTTGAGGCCATCCAGTGGCACGGCATCACCGGAACGGTATTGCGCCACGAAAATCGTGCGTTGCGCATCCCAGTGTTGCCTGCTGGTGCGTTCCAGCCAGGCGATCAGCGTCGCCGTGTCGCCATTGTGCGGGAAGTCCTGGATCGTTTCCGGCACGTAGTAGAACGGTGCACCACCGGTTTGCAGGTACATCGGCACTTTGTTGTCGACCTCGATCATGACCATGCGCCATTGATCCAACGGTGCCTGCTGACGGGCCTGTTCGCGAACCTGCTCGCCGAAGCGGATAACACCGCCGCCGCTGTTGGTCCACGGGTAGAGCACACCCAATATCGCGGCAAGCAACACAGTGGTGACAGCGAAGCCGATCTTCAGCCCACGGCCTGTGCTGTTGCGGGCGGCCAGACGCCGGGTTACCCACCAGGCACCCAGCAACTGCGCGAAGGGCACCAGCGGCAGGACGTAATAGCTGCGGCGACTGCCACTGGCGGTGAAGAACAGCATCAGCAACGCGAGCCCTTGAATCAGCCAGCGGGTATCCGGTTCGATGTGCTTCCAGTTGCGCGCGGCCACCCACAAGGCGATCAACCAGCACGGTGCCCAAGGCAGGGTGTAGACCGGCAGGTAGATCAGGTAGGTGTAGATCGGCCCGAACTGATCGAACGGCTGGAAAAACCGCACGACGTTCTCGCGCAGCACCAGGCCGAGGCCGCTTTGTTCGTAGTTGGGCGCGCCGTAGAAGTGCGAGAGCACGAACGGCGTCATGTAAAACGCCCCGGCAACCAACAGTGCAGCGAACAGTCGCAGGTTCAGGTGGCGTTTCCAGCGGTGCTCGCTGAGCAGGTGCGGCAACAGCACCAGCCCCGGCAGGACGAAACCGATCAGGCCTTTGAACAGCGATGTCAGCGACAGCAAGCCGAAGAACACCACGTAGCGCCGGAACCGAGTGTCATCCGGGCCGCGCCAGTACCACCAGACGGCCGCCAGCACACCGCAAACGGTGAGGATGTCGGCGGTGGCGACTCGCGCCCAGAACACGAAGTAGAACGTGGTCGCCAACATCCAGCCGGCGATCAACCCGGTGCCTTTGCGAAACAGTTGCTCGCCGATCAGGTACACCAGCCACACGCTGAACCACGCGGAAATGACTGAAGACAGGCGCAACGACCAATGCCCCAGTCCGCCGGTGAACCAAGAGGTGGCGGTGATCAGCCAGTACGACAGCAGCGGCTTGTCGTAGTAAGGACTGCCCTTGAGGTACGGGTCGAAATAGTCCCCGCTTTGCAGCATCTGCAACGCGATGTTGGCCCAACGGGTCTCCGGCCCCCACAGCTCACGACTGCCCAGGCCGAGCAGTAAAAGCAGGGCAGTCGCTGCCAGCAGAAGCAGCAACTGCCTCCGTTCAGTCCTGGTCTGGGTCATGGCTGGCTCTGGCTGAAGATGAGGATTTCCAGTTGGCCACGGCGGTAATGCTTACCGTCGATGGGCAGCAGCTCAAGTTGTTGAGCATCGGATGTGCTGTTGACCCGCATCACCACACCCACCGAGCCTTTTTTGCGCGCTTCGGTCATCCATTCACCTACGCCGTCGAGGCTGACCTTGCGTGAAGCCATCGCCGGGTCATCAAGCCCGTATTTGAGCTCGCCAACCGTGTTGAACAGGTCCACCTGCGGGCGACGCAGACGCCAGGAAAGCGCAGATGCAGCGCCCAGGTCGTTACTCAACAACGAGGTGGTCTGGCTCAGTTCCTGCTGGTGTTCGGCAATGAACTGATCCGGCATCTTGCTGTTGACAATGGTCGCCGGCATCGCGGCCGGCAGCAACGCGACGAGCAGGCCAATGCCCAATGCCGGCATCGCCCACAGCGTCAGGGGCCGCACGGTCTGCAATGCGCCGGCAATCAGCCAGCCAAGCAGTACGATATAGCCCAGCGACAGGCTGAACATCTCGGTGTGTTCGTAAATTTCACGGGTCGCCTGCAGATAGATCAGCGCGACCAGCGCAGCGCAGGCCAGAATCACGTTGACCACGCCGTTGGTGCGCAAGACGCGACCGTCCTGGCGATCGAGCCAGCCCATCAACGTGTGGCCCATCAACAAGGCCAAGGGCAGCAGGCACGGCATGATGTAAGTCGGCAACTTGCCGCTGCTTGCGCTGAACAATGCCAGCGGCAGCAGGAACCACAAGGCGAGGAAGGCGATTTTCGGATCGCGCTTTTCGCGCCAGGTGCGCAGCAGTGTCGACGGCAACAGCAATGCCCAGGGCAAGGTGCAAGCAAACAGCAACGGCAGATAGAACCACCATGGGCGCGCGTGCTGGGCATCTTCACCGGCAGCAAAGCGGCGGATGTGTTCGTGCCAGAAGAAGAACCGCCAGAAATCCGGTTCACGGGCATGCACGGCCAGGGCCCACGGCACGCTGACCAGAGCGGCCACCGCAACGGCCACCAAGCCATAGCGCACCAGTTCACCAAAACGCCGCTGCCAGACCATGTAGGGCAGGGCGATCAGCACCGGCAGCAGCAGGGCGAGAAAACCCTTGGTCATCAAACCCATGCCGCAAGCCAGCCCCAACAGCGCCCAGCTCCCGAGGCGCGCGCGCGGGGTGTTGCTGTCGATGGCAAACCAGATCGCGACCAGGCTCAGGTTGACCCACAAGGTGAACTGCGGATCAAGGTTGGCATAGCCGGCTTGCCCCGCGATCAGACCAAAGCTCATATAAAGAAGGGCGCACGCCGCGCTGGTGCGCGGGTTGTTCCACAGACGACGGGCCAGCAGGTAGGCCAGCCACACACTCACGCCGGTGCTGAGCGCCGAGGCGATACGCACGCCGAACAGGTTTTCACCGAAAATCGCCTGGCCGATGGCGATCATCCAGTAGCCGGCAATCGGTTTTTCGAAATAGCGGATGCCCATGAAATGCGGCGCCACCCAGTTGCCGCTCTGCAGCATTTCCTGGCTGATCTGCCCATAACGGGTTTCATCGGGAATCCACAGGCCGTGGGTCATCAGCGGCAGCAGATAAAACACCACGAATGCCAGCACCAGACCGGGGATTGCAAAGCGTTCGATCAAGGTGCTCTGGTGGAGGCGCGGCAAATTCAACGCTGCATGGTGCAGCGGTTTGTTCTCAGACGTCATGACTGGGCCTTGGTGCAGTACAAATGTGCGTTTCAGTGAAGCGCCTGGCGATTCCGTAGCAGGCGTGTCACCGGGTTGGATGAATGCAGGTGCGAGTACGTCCAGTGGACGTGACCTGTATTCAGAGAACTGGCGTGCTCCCAGCTCTAAGTTCTCTCTGGAAAGACAAGCTTTAAACTGGAATATGTCCAGTTTTTGAAACTAAAAAACATGTCTTATTACAAATTGGCAGCCGCCAATGCGCCGGCTAGAGGCTTTCCTGCGCAATGCTGCAAAGTTGCGCAAAAAAACGGCTTGTTATTTATTCATGCGTTGCCAGCCTTCGGGATTCATGATGCCGATGACTTTAAGTTGGTCTTGCGCATCTATCCGGGCTAAAACAGCGCTGCCATATTCGGCAGCCACTGCCCGTGGGTAGCCGGTTTGCCGTTCAAAATCGGCGATGCAGCCGCTGTGGGTCACCAGGATCATGTTCTGCCCGGGCGTCTTGTGCGCCACCATCTCATCACGGATCGTCGGGCCACAGGTTTCCAGCCACTCCTGGGCTACTGCATCGTGACCGAGCATGTAATGCGCAGTCTGCATGGTGCGTGTCAGCGGGCTGCTGAACAGCTCGGTTTTCTCCAGACCCAGTTGCTCAAAGCCACGGCCGACGCTGGCTGCAGCAACGCTGCCGACCTGAGTGATGCCGTCCGCCGGCCCCAGACAGGTATTGGTCGAGCGGTCGCAACGCTCGGTATGACGCACCAGTGCGACGACTTCACCGGCCTGCCAGGCGCTCACCCATTCCCGGGTGGCAGACGCACTGACATAGCGCAGATTGGCGGGCGAGCGTTGGGTCCAGACGAAGCCGCAAATCAGGCTGATCAACAGCAACCCGACAGCAATGATTGCCCAAGTGCGCGGACGAGACAGGTCCCATCGTCTGGGCGCTGATTGTACGTGTGCTAATTCAACCAAAACGTTGCCCCTTGTCATTCCCGAGTTCCATTCAGTTCGCACAGTGCAACGTAAGCTCGAGGAGGTTAGTTACTTTACGGTGGCGTACTTGAATGGCTGCTGAACACTACGTTCAGAGTCGTGTCGGAGCAGTGAAGAACATGTGAAAAATTTGCGAGGGCCAAGTGTGTTTCAACTAAAACGGGTATTTGATAAATAAACTCAAATAGCCGTTTTGTTTATCGGCGCTACTTAACAACGGCGGCGCTGGAGGCGAAGCTGCGCCCGTTGGGCAACGGCATCACGCGATACCTTGTCTATTGTTCTGATATCAGCCCAGGAGTCATCGAGCCGGATGGACCTCAAGCAAAGCCTCGCCAATCGCATCGTGATTGTGTTCGCCTTGATGAGCGCTCTGGTTGCCGGTGTGTTCGCCATGGGCATTGTCGCCACCGTGCATGTCGTGGAACACAAGTTGACCATGACCGCCCTGAGCGGTGGTTTGCGCCGGTTGCTGGCGATGGACGACATCAGTCAATGGCGGCATGAGCCGGAAAAAAGCGAATTGTTTTTTTTCGAGAAAGGCCCCGGTCCCATGGCGCTGACGGAGCCACTGGCGAGCCTGCCCCTGGGGTTCCAGGAAATAACGTTCAACGGTGATGACTTCTACGCCATGGTCGATGCGGTCGGCGGCCGCAAATACGTGCTGCTGCGCAATCAGGAAAGCTTTGAACAGCGTGAGCACCTGCTATTTGTCGTGGTGATCGTCGGCTTCATCCTCAGCGTCATGTTGGCCGTCGCCCTCGGCAGGCTGTTGGCGCGGCAGGTCATGGCGCCAGTGATTCGCCTTGCGGGGCAGGTGCGTCATCGCGATCAGTTGATCGCGTTGGCCCCGGCACTGCATCCCGATTACGCCGATGACGAAGTCGGGGCGCTGGCACTGTCTTTTGACCAGACCCTTGGCCGGTTACGCGAAACCCTGAACCGGGAAAAGCTCTTCACCAGTGACGTGAGCCATGAACTGCGCACGCCGTTGATGATTCTGGCCAGCTCCTGCGAGTTGTTGCTGGCCAACCCCTCGCTTGACCCGCGTTCCACCGAGCAGGTCAAACGCATTGCCCGGGCCAGCGCCGAAATGCGCCAACTGGTCGAGACCTTTTTGATGCTGGCACGCAAGCCCGAAGAGCTTGGAACCGAGTCCACCTGCACGCTCAAGAATATTGCCGATGCACAGGTGGAAATCTGGGGGCGATTGATTCGCGAAAAGGGTCTGGAGTTTATCTACGAGCCACAACTGGCGGGCACCACGCACTATGACCTGACGTTCTTGCAGTCGGTGATGGGCAATCTGTTGCGCAATGCCTGGCACTACACCGATCAGGGCTTTGTGCGGCTGATCTTGCTCAAGGACAGTTTCGTGGTCGAGGACAGCGGTATCGGAATTCCGGAAGAGAAACGCCACGCAATGTTTCAGCCATTCGTGCGCGGTGATGAACAGCGTGGTGAAGGGCTTGGGCTGGGATTGTCGCTGGTGCAGCGAATCTGCAGCCATCAACACTGGCAGGTGCAACTGGTGACCCGTCAACCCAACGGTTGCCGTTTCACCGTCACGCTGTTGGCGGCGACTCAGGGCGTCGAAGGACAGGCGCGCGAATTGCCCGCCGCCTGACTGATCAACGCCGCCAGGCGCCGGACGTTGTTCTGTTGCGCGACCACCAGATCGTCAATCCCCGGGCCGGACGGCGTTTGCAACGTGGAACGGCACGTCAGCAAGCTGTTGTCCGCCGCACCGCTGGGGCGCAGGCGCCATTTGACGTCGATCAGTCCGTACTGGCCGGGAATCGAATCAAACCGCTGCACGTCGATGCGCACCGAGACATTGCCGCGAGTGCCGGTATTGCTCAATTGATCGCTGAGCGCACTGCGCAACTCATCCGCCAGACTTGCGCCCCACCATTGGGTTTCCAGAATCGCCAGGCCGCTGCTGCCCTGACGAATGACAATTTGCGGGCGGTCGACTTGCGGCGGCACGCTGATCCCCTCAATGGGAATCTGCGCGCCGGCCCGGGTGTTGGGTAATTGCACCGGCGTCAGGGTGTGAAAGTTGATCGGGTCGCTGCGGCAGGCGCCAAGGAGCAGGAACGCAGCGAGCACGGTGATCTTCAGCGGTAAAGCCATGGGGTAGCTCCTGTGCTCAATTGCGCGGCGGTCCTTTCAGGTCCAGCGGTGCAGCGTTGTCCGGACGTCCGCGGATCAGCGATTCCGGATGGCGGCCGAGATAATCCGAGAGTTCTCGCAGGGAGCGCGACATGCGCCCGAGTTCGTCGAGGGTTTCCGTGAGTTTTTCCCGCTGTGGCGAATCTTCGGCCAGTGTCGAGCTGGCCGATTGCAGGGTTTTGCTGACGTCGGCCAAGGTGTTCTGCACGCCCGGCAGGGTTTTCGCGTTGAACTGGGTCAGGCCTTTGCGCAGCTCGACGAGGTTGCTGTCAAGGTTGCCGGCAATGCGCTCAACCGGCAGCTTGTTGAGCTTGTCGACCATCGATTCGAGTTTTTCCTGCAACTGTTCGAGGCTGCCCGGAACGGTCGGCAGGACGACCGGGCGAGCCACAGGATCGAACGCGACTTTCTGCGCTTTCGGGAAGAAATCCAGCGCGATGTACAGTTGCCCGGTCAGCAGGTTGCCGCTACGCGCCTGGGCGCGCAGGCCGTTATCGACGAAGGTGCCCAGCAGGCGGATGCCGGCCGCTTCATCGTCAGGGTCGTGCTTGAATTCGGTCAGCATTTTCTTGTAGGCCTGACCGAGGCGTTGCGGGTAAATGACGATCCCGACGTTAAGCGGGAAGGTGCGTTGCTTTGCATCGAAATCCAGGTTGATGCCCACCACCCGGCCGATTTCCATACCGAGGAACTCGACCGGCGCATCGACCTTGAGTCCGCGCAGCGACTGATCGAAACGCAACACCATGTATTGCGCCTTGCCGTTGGGCGGGGCGAGGGCGGTCTGTTGGTCACCGAACAGCTCGAAATCCTTGTCATCGGCGGCGGCCACATCGTTGGGGCTGTAGTCCGGCGCACGGAATGCGATACCGCCCACCAGCATGGTCGACAGTGATTCGGTCTTCACGGCAAAGCCGTTGGCGCCGACATTGATGTCGATGCCGCTGGCGTTCCAGAATCGGGTGTTTTCGGTGACGAACGCGTCGTTCGGTGAGTGAATGAACACTTCGATATCCACCCCTTTGCCTTCGGGGTTGAGGGCGTAGGTGACGACTTGGCCGACCGGAATCTTGCGGTAGTAAACCGGGGAACCGATGTCCAGCGAACCGAGATCCGGCGCGTGCAGCATGAAGCGCTTGCCGGGTTCGCCGTAGGTGATGGGCGGCGGATTTTCCAGCCCCTTGAAGTGTTTGGCGCGGTTGTTGGCCTGACCGATATCGGCGCCGATGTAATCGCCGGAGAGCAGGGTGTCGATGCCCGAGACGCCGCCGGCGCCGATTCGTGGGCGCACCACCCAGAACTGTGAGTCTTCGCGAGTGAAGGTTTCGGCCTGTTTGGACAGTTTGATGGTGGCGTCGACGCTCTTCTGGTCGCCGCTCAACTCGACATCCGTCACCTGGCCGATGACCACATTGCGGTATTTGACCTCGGTTTTGTTAGCCGTCAGGCCGCTGCCGGTCTTGAAATTGACGACGATCGTCGGGCCTTCCTGCAGCACGTTGTGCACCACCAGCGAAATACCGACCAGCACCGCCACGATCGGTACGATCCACACCAGTGAAATGCTGAAACGTCGAGTCTTGATCGGGGCTTGGCCCGGTGCTGGTGATTCATCGGCGGCTGACGACTTCATCCGTGTCCTCCTCGGTTTATCGGGCACTGAGCGTCAGGAACGCAAAAGCACTTCATCAATATAGAAGTGCTTGGCGATAGAGCAAATAGCGAGGAGCTGGTTGCGTGTAGGAGCTGCCGCAGGCTGCGATCTTTTGATCTTGATTTTTAAAGATCAAAAGATCGCAGCCTGCGGCAGCTCCTACAGGGGGATGCGTTCAGCCGACAAGTTCGCGCAGGCGATACCAGAACATGCCCAGTGCCAGCAGCGGCGAACGCAGGGCCGGACCGCCGGGGAAGGTCATGTGCGGCACCGCGCTGAACACGTCCATGCCCTGACTGTGGCCGGCATGAATGGCCTCGCCCAGCAGCTTCGCGCACCAGTGCGTGACGTTCAGGCCGTGGCCGGAATAACCCTGGGCGTAGAACACGTTCGGCTGCTGCTTGAGGCGGCCGACCTGGGGGAAGCGGTTGGCGGTGATGCCAATCTTGCCGCCCCATTGATAGTCGATGCGCACATCCGCCAACTGCGGGAAGACTTTCAGCATCTTCGGGCGCATATAGGCGGCGATGTCCGCCGGGTCGCGTCCGGAATAGTGGCAGGCACCACCGAACAATAAACGCCGGTCCGCCGAGAGCCGGTAGTAATCGAGGCCGACTTTCTGATCGCAAAGCGCAAGATTCTGCGGGATCAACTGTGCGGCGCGCTCCTCGGACAACGGCTCGGTGGCGATAATGTAGCTGCCGGCGGGCAGTACCTTGCCGCTGAGCTGCTGTTCGAGTTCATCCAGGTGTGCGTTGCAACCGAGCACCAGACTGCCGGCGCGGACGCTGCCCGTGGCGCAGCGCACCTGAACGGTTCCGCCGTGGATGATCTGCAGCACCGGGCTCTGCTCGAAAATCCGCACGCCGAGGGACGCCGCCAGACGCGCCTCGCCCTGCACCAGATCCAGCGGATGCAGATGGCCGGAACCCATGTCCACCAGCCCCCCGGCGTAGACGTCGGCGTTGACCACTTGCTGGCGGATCTGCTCGGGGCCGACCAACCGGGTTTCGTGGCGGTAGCCGAGTTCGCCCAGGCTGACTTGTTCGTCCTTGAACGCGGCGAACTGCGCGGGCGTGTTGGCCAGCTCACAGAAGCCCCAGCGCAGGTCGCACTCGATGTTGTGATCAGTGATGCGCTGACGCACCAGTTCCACCGATTCGATCCCGGCGCGCTGCAAGTAACGCACGCCGTCATTGCCGACATAACGGGCAAAGCCCTCGACCTCATGACCAATGCCACGGATCAACTGCCCGCCGTTGCGCCCACTGGCGCCCCAGCCGATGCGCCGGGCTTCGATCAACACCACCGACAACCCGCGCTGAGCGAGTTCGATGGCGGTGTTGACCCCGGTGAAACCACCGCCGATCACGCAGACATCTACGCTCAGGTCGCCGTCCAGCTTGGGGTAAGGAGTGCTCGCCCGCGCCGAAGCAGCGTAATAGGAGCGGGCGTGTTCTTGGGTGTGCTGATTCATTTGTTCGACTTCACTTTGCTCCAGGACCGGGTCATCAGACGCATGATCGCCTGAGGCGGGGTAGAGGATATGTAGAGCTTGTCCAGCACCGCCTGGGACGGGTAGACCTCGGGATTGTTGACCAGCGCCTGATCCATGTACTGCTTGGCAGCCGGGTTCGGGTTGGCGTAACCGACCGACGCGCTGACCTTGGCGATCACTTGCGGATCGAGCAGGTAATTAATGAAGGCGTGGGCTTCCTTGGGATTGGCGGCGTCAGCCGGGATGGCCAACAGGTCGAACCACAGGTTGGCGCCTTCCTTGGGAATGGAGTAGGCAATGTTCACACCGTTCTTGGCTTCCTTGGCGCGGTTGGCGGCCTGGAATACGTCGCCGGAGTAGCCGAACGCCACGCAGATGTCGCCGTTGGCCAGGTCCGACACGTATTTGGAGGAGTGGAAGTAGGTGATGTACGGGCGGATGCTCAGCAGTTTCGCTTCGGCCTTTTTATAGTCTTCCGGGTTTTCGCTGCGTGGGTCCATGCCCATGTAGTTGAGGATCGCCGGGAACACTTCGTCCGCCGAGTCCATCATCGACACGCCGCACTGGGTGAGTTTTTTCAGGTTTTCCGGCTCGAACAGCACCGCCCAGGAATCGATGTGGTCGATGCCGAGCACTTTTTTGACCTTGTCGACGTTGTAACCGATGCCGTTGGTGCCCCACAGGTAAGGCACCGAGTGCGTGTTCTGCGGGTCGTTTTTCTCCAGCAGCGCGAGCAGTTTCGGGTCGAGGTTTTTCCAGTTCGGCAATTGCTCGCGATCCAGCTTGAGGAACGCGCCGGCCTTCACCTGGCGAGCCAGGAAGTGGTTGGACGGCACCACCACGTCGTAGCCGGTGCGGCCGGCGAGCAGTTTGCCTTCCAGGGTTTCGTTGGAATCGAAAACGTCGTAGATCACCTTGATGCCGGTCTTGGCCTGGAAGTCGGCGAGGGTGGTTTCACCGATGTAGTCGGTCCAGTTGTATACGCTGACTTGTGGCTGGGCCAGGGCAGCAGTGCTGCACAACAGCGCCAGTGCGGCGGGAACCATGGATTTCAGTAGACGCATATCGACACCTCTTGAAGTTATTGGATTTTTTCAGGTGGTTCGCGATTCCCCTTGTGGGAGTGAGCCTGCTGGCGAAAGCGGAGGGTCAGACAACGTCGATGGTGACTGTGCTGACGCCTTCGCGAGCAGGCTCGCTCCTACAGGGGATGTGGGGGGATCAGACGCTCAGCAACAGGAACTCGCGCTCCCACGAACTGATCACGCGCTTGAAGTTTTCGTGTTCGGCGCGTTTCACCGCGACGTAGCCGCGTACGAACTTATTGCCCAGGTACTCGGCAACGGTGGCGCACTCTTCCATTTGTGTCAGCGCGTCTTCGATGGTGATCGGCAGGCGCAGGTTGCGGCGCTCGTAGGCTCGACCTTCAACGGCCGCGCTCGGTTCGATGCCTTCAACCATGCCGATGTAGCCACACAGCAGGCTCGCGGCGATCGCCAGGTACGGGTTGGCGTCGGCGCCTGGCAAACGGTTTTCCACGCGCATGGCTTCCGGGCCGGAGGTTGGCACTCGCAAGCCGACGGTGCGATTTTCTTCGCCCCATTCAACGTTCACCGGTGCCGAGGTGTCCGGCAGGAAGCGGCGGAACGAGTTCACGTTGGGCGCGAACATCGGCAGCACTTTCGGGATGTACTTCTGCAGCCCGCCGATGTGATGGCGGAACAGATCGCTCATCTTGCCGTCGGCATCGGCGAAGATCGGTTTGCCGGTCGCAATGTCCACCACGCTCTGGTGCAGGTGCATGGCGCTGCCAGGCTCGTCGCCAATCGGCTTGGCCATGAAAGTGGCGGTGACGTTGTGCTTGAGCGCGGCTTCACGCAGGGTGCGCTTGAACACGGTGATCTGATCGGCCAGATCCAGTGCGTCGCCGTGACGGAAGTTGATTTCCATCTGCGCCGGACCGTCTTCGTGAATCAGTGTGTCGAGGTCCAGGCCTTGCAGTTCGCACCAGTCGTAGACGTCTTCGAACAGTGGATCGAATTCGTTGGCTGCGTCGATGGAGAAGGATTGACGGCCGCTTTCCGCACGGCCGGAACGGCCCAGTGGTGCCTTGAGCGGCAGGTCCGGGTCTTCGCAGCGCTGGGTCAGGTAGAACTCCATTTCCGGCGCCACAATCGGCTTCCAGCCTTTATCGGTGTACAGCTGCAGGACTTTCTTCAGCACGTTGCGCGGCGACAGCTCGATCGGATTGCCGAACTTGTCGAAGGTGTCGTGGATGACGATGGCAGTCGGCTCGATCGCCCATGGAATCACGTACACCGCGTCGGCGACCGGCTTGCAGACCATGTCTATGTCGGCCGGGTCGAGCAGGTCGTAGTAGATGTCGTCGTCGACAAAATCCCCGGTTACCGTTTGCAGCAGCACACTTTCCGGCAGGCGCATGCCTCGCTCATGCAGGAACTTGTTGGTCGGTGCGATCTTGCCGCGGGCGATGCCGGTCAGGTCGCTGACCACACATTCAACTTCGGTAATCTTGTGATCTTTCAGCCAAGTGAACAGCTGATCGAAAGGGGCATTCATAAAGACCTCGTTATTGGTTTTATAGACGCCGGGGAGGGCGGGTTTCATCTTCCGCCCCTTCCCCTGTGGCGCGTTGACGACTATCTTGGGCGTGCCTTGCAGTTCCATCTATCCACTTTAAGCAGTACCAAAGCGCACCAAAAGAGTGCGCAAGGTCTCCCATGACAACGTGTAATCCGCTACAGGTTCAGGCTTTCAATACCGCTGATGTCACCGAGCAAATCCGCGCCACGCCGGGTTGGGTCCAGCATTACCAGCAGATGTCTCCCGGGCATTTCGCCGGGCAGATTCGCTATCTGGATTTGCAGGGCGTGCAGGTTTACGAAGAACAGATGAATACCCGCGTCGAGCAGAATTTCAGTGCGCCTGCGGGAGCCTTGGCGTTCTGTTTCGATCGCAGCGACAACGCGCTGTATCTGCTCAATGAAGAGAGCCGCAACATTTGGATCACCCCGGAGAACTATCAGGAAATCGCCGTGGTGTTTGGCCCGGAATTCGTCCGGCAACACGGTCTGGATGTTCAACGGCTCGAGGGCTTGTTCATGGCGCCGCTGAACTGCGGGCAGAACGCCTTGTTCAGTCGCTGGTTAAGCTCAACACTCACGAAGTTGACGCAAACCCTTGATCCGCCAAGTAAAGAGGCACTGACCCAGCAGTTGCTGGAGGACTGCCTGTTCATCCTCGACAACGCGCACGTGTGCCTGGACCGCGGCGGTTTGCAGCGCCGCGCAGAAGAACGAAACATCATGAAGCGTGTAGGGGAGTGGGCCGCTGATTCGCCGGAGGACACGCTTAATCTGCTCGAACTCGCGCAAGTCGCCGGTGTGTCACTGCGACAGTTGCAACAAGCGTTCAAGGCCTACACCGGGATGACGCCGAGCCACTGGTTGCGCCTGCGAAGGTTGAACAGCGCGCACCGTGAACTGCGCCGGCGCAGCCCGACGGAGACCACCGTCGCGGAGGTAGCGATGCAGTGGTCGTTCTGGCATCTGGGACGGTTTTCCAGCAGTTATCGGGCGTTGTTCAACGAGTTGCCGAGCGAAACGCTAAAGCGGTGAATATCGTCAATTTTCGGCTATCTTCTGTTAACTACACTAAATAGCCGTTTAGTTGAGCTATCACAGTTTTTACTGAACATTCAGGGAGAAGGCCCATGTCTCAACGCAAAAACGCTGCAGATGAGCTGATTGCTGCGCTGGGTCTGGAGCCTCACGTCGAAGGTGGCTATTTTCGTCGAACATTTCAGGCAGATCAGCGCGAGATGCTGCAAACAGCGTCAGGTCCACGCTATTTGGTGACGTCGATCTACTATCTGCTGACCGAGCAATCACCGGTGGGTCAGTTTCATTTCAACCATTCCGACATCCTGCATTATTTCCACTTGGGCGATCCCATCGAGTACAGCCTGATCAACGCGGACGGCTCACTGCAGACATTGATCATGGGCAACGATGTGCTTGCAGGACAGCAACTGCAATTACACGTACCAGGCGGAATCTGGAAAGCTTCACGCTTGCTGGACGGCACACATGGTTTCGGTTTGATCAGCGAAGCGGTGTCGCCCGGATTTGATTTCGCTGATATGCAAATGGGCGAACGCCAGAAACTCACGGCGCAATTTCCACAGCATCAAATGCTGATCGAAAAGCTGACGCGAAGTGAGGATTGAGTGGCGTACATTTCTAGGATCGCAGGTATTAGCGCAAGACGTTTGAGAGCGGCTGCTGGAGATTGAAAACGTGCGTGCAACCGGGCTAATCCTGAAACATCTTGTTACGTGTAATGTATATTATGTTAAATCAGATGCCATGTTAAAAATGCTCATGAGGCTCACAAACGTCCACTCTCTCAACGGGCCATGTACGTTGTGTTCATGGTGAACCATTGTATGAAGCTGATTCAGTGCCGTTACGCTTTATGGTCAGCGTGTACCGCTGCTCGTGCAGACCGGAATCTGGCACCAACGAAGGAGGTGTCACCAGGCTGGCGGCACCTCCTAGACATTTAGCGACGAAAAATGCGGTTTATGAGAATCAACGCTGCAGCACCTATTGCGAGTGCGGCAACTGGTTTTTCTTTAACGAAAGTCGATACGTTATCTAGTGCGTCGCCGTAGGTTTTGGTCAGTTGCCCAGCCGCTTGGTGTCCCGCGCCTTCAGCTTCCATCTTCGAATCACCAATCAGTTTTCCGACCGCGCTCTGCGCCTTGCCGGCCAGTTTTTCTGCTACGCCTTCTACCTGTTCACTCTTCATGATTGATAAACCTTCGTGTAAGTGGGGAACTAAGAACCTACCTATCCAAACGACGATGGATTCCCTAACGCAACTTTAGGCGAGAGGGCTCGGTGGTTAGTTCAATTTTGATGAGCTGCGGAGCCGAGCGTTTAGCTCGCCAGTCGAAACAAAAGAGAAGCGGCATCCCTGCCCCCTCCCTTCTCATTTCTATATCAAGCCGTAGGAATGCGACGGTTGGTCAGGGCCATGCGACCAACAAAGAAGCTCAGGGCCGCTCCCAACAACAGCATTGCCAAGGTACTCCATGCCGCGCGGGAAATTTGCTTGGCAGCAATCTCTCCGGCTTCACGTGCCTTTTGCTCAGCTTGTTGTTTCAGCTCTTCGAATTTCTGCATCGCTTGCTGATAGGCCTGAGCGTAGTTGTCAACGATCTGAGTCGCCTCCTCCTTACTCTTACCGGTGCGGGCAGCAACAATGTTTACCAGAGCCTCTTTGTCCGCAGCGTTAAGCGCCGGCTCACCGGAGGCTTTCACACGCTCAAACCACTGCTTCAATTGATCGCCTGCTTGGACAGGATCAGTGGCTGCGTTGGAGGCTGACTGCTTGCCTTCTGCGGCAGCTTGATCAGCTTTTTGCTCCACATTTTCTGGGGCCAATTCTGGTTTTCCACTTTGCTTCAGCAGCGTCTCCAACTCACCCTGAAGGCTGTTCCAATCCAGTTGAACACCTTGTTCGTTCAATTGCCTTTTGACGCTATCACCTATACCAGGTGCGGCAGCTGCGATGCCGGCACCAGCAGTCGACAGACCTTTACCAACAACAGAGCCAGCAGTTCCAACCACGCTTGCAGCTAGGCCAGCCAATAGCCAAGTCGTGAGCAAGGTCGTGACTGTCCAGGTCAGCAAGCCATGCAAACCGCCGCGATCTGGTGCAGTCCTGCCCGAAACGAAAGCTCCGACTCCAATGGCCACCAGAGTCGAAACGAACAACCATATCCCAGCACCAGTGCCGAAACCGCTGAGCGGATTACCCGCTTGCATCGGTGATACTGCGCTTGCACCGATGGCGGTGCCCAAAACGCTAAGCACTACGTACGTCACCAGAGCAATCGCGCTACCGGCCAATACCGAACTCCAAGACACGCGGAATAACGAACGATTGGTTTCATAGACAGTGGTCATACAGACGCCCTTTCTCAGTTATAGAAGCAAGGCTATGTGCCTTATCCACTCTGAGTATGGCGATTAGATATACGTTCGCCTTTAGCTCAAATGGGCCATATGGCCTAATGCATTTGAACTAAAAAACTGCCTGAAATTCGTAGTTTAGGGGAGCGATTCCCCTTATCGACGGCTGCACTGTACGAATGTGCAACCTACTCCGAATGACGCCAGCGAAAGACATTTGGCGCGAAATCCCGATGAATCGAAGTTTTTTTGTCGGACGATCCCTTGCTGTAGGAGCGAGCAAAATAGCATCATCGCCCAACCACCTTGCGATGCGTACTCCGATGCCCCACATTCCTGCCCCCTTTCCTCCAAACGAGGATGAAAGAGCCCTATCGCTGGAGCATCTCGGAGTGCTGGACTCCGCTCCAGAGAAAGAATTTGACGATATCGTCGAGCTCGCGAGCACCCTATGTGACGTCCCCGTCGCGCTGGTTTCCCTGGTGGACAGAGAACGTCAGTGGTTCAAAGCGTGCGTCGGGCTGGACGTGAGGGAGACGCATCGGGATCTGGCGTTTTGCGCCCACGCGATCCTGGCTCCCGCCGATGTGTTGACCGTCGAAGATGCCAGACTCGATCCGCGCTTCGAACACAGTGCACTGGTGCTTGGCCCGCCCTACATTCGTTTCTATGCGGGCGCTCCGATCATTGATGATACGGGGCATGCACTGGGTACGGTGTGCGTGATTGATACCAAGCCGAGAACACTGGCAGCACCACAGCGTACGGCATTGTTGGCGTTGGCGAGACAAACTGCTTCGCTATTGCAATTGCGCCTGCTCAGACATCAACGAGAGCGTCGAGCAGAAATGCTTCAACAAGAACTGGCCCAGGCGAATGCGCTTAATCAAGTGGCCGAGGAGTCACTGCGTCACGCAAAGCGTATCTCTTCATTAGGAATGGTCACGGCCAGTATTGCGCACGACTTCAACAACGTTCTTCAGGCGCTGAGTGCAAGCTTGCAGATGATCCGCTTGCGCGCCAGACGGCCGAAAGACGTAGAGCAATTTAGTGATACCGGGTTGCAGGCGGTCGAACAGGGCCGGCAGTTAGTCAGCCATTTGCTATCGTGTGTTCGACTCGACGGCCCGAACCTGGTGTGCATTGACGTTGATGCTCGACTTGACGCAATGCGCGATGTGTTGTTTCGCACCGCGACCGAAAGTGTCGAGCTGACTTTCGACCTTTCAGCGCCCGACACCGCTGTAATGTGTGAAGAAGTCCAGTTGAATGCGGCTGTGTTGAACCTTCTTACGAATGCCAGGGATGCGCTCGGGCCAGCAGGAAGTATTTGCATTTCAACACGACTGGCTTGGGTTGAGGATGACGTTGCGCTAGCTGGAGGCCATTACGTTGTGCTCAGCGTCTCGGATACTGGGCCGGGTATACCGGGTGACTTCGCGGCTAAAATTTTTGAGCCTTTTTTCACGACAAAGGAAAGAGGAAAAGGTACGGGCTTGGGCTTATCGCAAGTCCGTGAGTTCGCAGAGAACGCTGGGGGCACTGTCTTGGTAGATACTGCTCCCGACAAGGGAACGGTCGTATCTTTGTACTTGAAATCATTGGGTCGAATCGACTCTGCGGTTAACCCAATACCCTATAGATCTCAGAAACCACCTGCATCGTAGCGTCCTCGATTGTTCCCTCATTACGGCACAAAACCCAACCTTGCTCCTTAACCGCTTGCTCGAACATCGCCGTACATGCGACATGCTCTGCGTACTTCTGGATTACGGTTCCGCCCAATCCTCGCGCTCGTGTCGCAGCCCTTGCCCATGAAATATCCGGATCGGTGACGACGCCGACATGCAGGTCCGGCACTCGCACGTCTCGATCCAGGTTCAACTGGAGAATCTCGGCAAACGGGATGGTTTGGCGAAACGCTGCATCAGACGGATACCAGCGATCTATCAGAATAATGCTGTCCAGCGGCTGCTCCGTCAGCACGTTTCGGGAAATCCAGCGACGACTATCAGCCAGGCGCTGGCACACAGCCCATTCCAGATCCTGGGAAGGATTTCTGGCGAGCGTGTTAATCAGGGCCATGGTTTCACCCCTGAAAGGGTCGCTTTTTCTCTCGCAAAGCCGGATGACTTTCTTGTTGCCTGCCCTCAGTGCCTTCGTAACGGCCTCCAACAGTGTGGTTTTGCCGGTGCCCTTGGGCCCATCCAGAGAAACAAACAGCGGACGATTCATTGTTCACATATCGATGGATTTGCGTTTTTCTGCCTCTGTACATTTGCTAGAACCGCTCGGTGCAAGTGCGCGAAAACAGACATGGGCGACCACTCTAACCGCATTTTGGGCCTTCCAATGGCTGAATTCTCACTTCCATGACATGACCCTGTCCTGACCCGACCACCCTCTTCTGCTTGCAAGCCTGGCTGGCGAACGCGCCTACGAGAACTCGGCAACAGGGTTGTCTACTTGCAGTGAAGACGAGGCACCAGGTACCTCGTCAAATGCATTCAGCGGCTTAAGCGCTCGGATGGGTGTGGTAGATCTTGCTGACAATCGTCCACTGACCTTCAACTTTCAGCAGGTTGAAGAAGTCGGTGAAACGGAATCCTGAAACATTGTCGGTATCGACCCGGGCACTGGCTGCCGTGCCTACGATGTCGATGCGAACGATCGCTGCTTGCGCTTCGGGAGACGGGCGGAAAGCGTTATCGATGACGTCGTACAGGTTCTGGATGGCGCCGCCGACGAGCTTGCCTTCGTCGACCCCGAACATGGTGGCCTGCTGGTTGAATGCGGGCTTCATCAAGGCGCTGTCAGCTTTGGCACCACCGTCGTTGTACTGGCTGAGCACGTCGACGATTGCGTTGTATTCTTGAACGTATGTTGGATTGGACATGAGGTTTTTTCCGAGTGATTCAATATTGATGAAAGCAAAGCCTGCCGTTCAGGCGTGTGCGGTTGGCCAGTCGATGTAACCTTTGGCACCGCCGCCGTAGTAACTCTCCCGTGGCGCAACGGTGAGCTCGATCCCGCGACGCAGGCGATCCACGAGGTCGGGGTTGGAAATGAACAAACGACCAAACGCCACCGCATCAATCCGCCCCTGTGCACGACGCTCGAGCGCCATCGTCAGGTCGTAGTTGTTGTTGCCAATGAATGCCCCTTCGAACTGCGCACCCAGTGCGTCCAGATCCACGCCTTGCGGAACCGTGCGGGAGGTCGCCGTGGCGCCTTCGACAAAGTGCAGATAAGCCAGATTGAATTGATTGAGCTGTTGAATCAGGTAACCGTAAGTCGCCATCACATTGCTGTCGGTGGGCGTATTTCCGGCATCGGGTGTGACTGGCGAGAGACGAATACCGACACGATCGCTACCCCAGATCGAAATCACGGCTGCGGTGACTTCCAGCGTCAGTCGAGCCCGGTTCGCGATGGAGTCGCCATAGGCGTCAGTGCGTTGATTGGTGGAATCGCGCAGGAACTGGTCTAGCAGATAGCTGTTGGCGGAATGAACTTCCACACCATCGAAACCGGCTCGCTTGGCATTCTCTGCGGCCAGCTTGTACTGCTCGATGATTCCTGGAATCTCCGAGGTGTCCAGTGCGCGAGGCATCGACACCTCCACGAAGCCTTTCTCGGTGTAAGTGCTGCCTTCAGCCTTGATTGCCGAAGGCGCTACTGGCGCTTGGCCGTCGGGCTGCAGCTCGACACTCGAAAAACGTCCCACGTGCCACAGCTGACTGACGATTTTTCCGCCCGCTGCGTGCACCGCGTCAGTGACTTTTTTCCAGCCAGCTACCTGTTCGTCTGACCAGATACCCGGGGTCATGGCATAGCCACGCCCTTGGGCAGAAATATTCGTCGCTTCCGCGATGATCAAGCCTGCACTGGCACGCTGGGCGTAGTAAGTCGCGTGCATTTCATTGGGTACGCCGTCCTCGGCCATTCGGCTACGTGTGACAGGCGCCATGACAATTCGGTTAGCCAATTGAAGTGCGCCCATTTGCATGGGCGAAAAAAGGTCGGTGTCAGAAGCGTTTGCGGTCATAAACCCTCATTAAATAGACCGGTCGTCTATTAAAAGTTTAAAAAAAGACGCCCCTCTGTCAGCAGGCGTTTACTGGTGTTCATGCTGTTTCAACGTTGCACTGGGTCACACACGTGATTGTCTGTTTGACCCGTTCGAGAAGGTTCCAGCGCGACCTTCTCCCACTTGGCGATAACCAGCGGTGCAATGGCGTTGCCCAGTACATTAAGCGTGGTGGTGCCGCTGTCGATGATCCTGAAGATACCGGCAATCAATGCCACACCTTCCAATGGCAGACCGGCAGAGGCCAAGGTGGCTGACAAGATCACGATTGCAAACCCAGGCACACCCGCGGCGCCTTTCGAGGTCAGTACCATCGTCACTACCAAGAGAATCTGCTGTGACAGCGACAGGTCGATCCCATAGAGTTGCGCCACGAAGATGGTCGCCACGCCGAGAAAAATCGATGCGCCATCGAGATTGAACGCATAACCCACGGGCACCACGAAACTGACGATTCGCCGCGGTACACCGTAGCTCTCCAGGCGCGTCATCAACTGCGGCATGACGGCGGCTGATGCGGCACTCGAAAATGCCAGAATCAACTCATTGCGAAAGTAGCGGATCAACTTGAAGATGTTTTCGCCCATCAAGTAACAAATACCGCCGAGTATCACCAACGCAAAAACAATCAACGCCAGATAAACCACTCCGATCAACTTGAGCAACGGCAGCAACGAGGCGAAACCGAACGTCGCCACGGTCGCACCAATCATCCCAAATACACCGATCGGCGCGTAAGCCATGACGATTGAGACGACCTTGAACATCGCATCGGAAAGGCTCTGAACCAGCGCGATAAAAGGCGCGCTTTTGTCCTTCGGCAAAGCGTTCAATGCCAGGCCTAACAACACGGCGAAAAACAGCACGGAGAGCAACTTCGCCTCTGACATGGCAACCAACACATTGTCAGGGACGATGTTCTGCAAGATAACCAATGCACCTTTGGACGGTTCCAGAGTGATCGCTGCAGTGCCGTGCGAAATACCGGAAATGTCGGTGCCCCTACCCGGCTCGAAAACGTTGGCGAAACACAAGCCGATGACGATGGCCAACGCCGTAATCGCAAAAAAATAGCCCAGCGACTTCATCCCCATACGGCCAAACGACTTGTTATCGCCACCGCCCGCGATACCCAAAATCATGCAACAGAACACGATCGGAACAACCACCATCTTCATCATCTTGATAAAGATGTCACCGAGCGGTTTGAGGATCTCCGCACTCACCCATGTCTGATAGTGCGGATGCGTATTGAAGTACCAACCCACAAGCACGCCAAGCAACAGCCCGGCAACGATTTGCCACACCAAGGGAATACGTTTCATGTCTAGCCTTCTTGTTGGAATGAAAGGTCTGCGTCTATTCGCAGCTGCTAGAGTCATGAGCTTCCAGCTCACTTGAGATCAAATGGCACAACGCGGTTGTGCCATGGGTGTTGTTACTTGGCGAAGAGCTGGCTCATATCCTTGAAAGCCTTGAACTCAAGAGCGTTGCCGCACGGATCAAAGAGAAACATGGTGGCTTGCTCGCCCACTTGGCCTTTGAATCGAATGTACGGTTCAATCACGAATTCGGTACCAAACGCCTTCAGCCGCTCGGCCAGTGCCTCCCACTGGTCCCAACCTAAAATGATCCCGAAGTGCGGAACCGGAACATCGTGCCCGTCGACCGGGTTGCTATGGACGCTTTCTTGCGAAGCGGTTTTTGGGTGTTCGTGAATCACCAGTTGGTGACCATAAAAATCGAAATCGACCCATTGCGTGCTGGAGCGCCCTTCTTCAAGACCGAAGACTTCACCGTAAAAGGCGCGCGCTGCAGCCAGGTCATAAACAGGGATCGCGAGGTGGAATGGCGAGAGGCTCATCAGAACTCCAAATATTTTTTGTTGGTGGGCGACATTTCCACCGTCATTGGCTCTTTGGATTCAGCCGTTGCCGGGGATGGGAAACATCCTAGGACGGAAAACCAAACATAAAAATCAATATATATTTCTTAGAAACACAATTAATATTTATGAATGATCAAAGAATTGAAGACACTCATTGCCGTGGCGCGGGAAGGCACATTCGCCGCGGCCGGCAACAAGATCGGCCTGACTCAGGCCGCCGTGAGCGCGCAAATCCAGCGCCTGGAAACCGAGCTCGGCTTTGAAATTTTCGACAGGAAAGGACGTTCAGCCCATCTCAATAAGATGGGTCATCAGATACTTCTGCAGGCGCAGGAGCTGCTCAGGCTTTACGACAATCTTGGTTCCACTACGCTGGGCCTGCCTCCCAGCGTGCTGGTCACCATCGGTGCGATCGCCTCCGTGCAACGTTCCTATTTGCCTGATGCGCTGGCGAAGTTTCACCAGCAGTGTCCGCAGTGCCGCACACGTGTCATCCCCGGGCTTTCAATGGAGATGGTCAACCTCGTAGACGCCGGCGAAATCGACATGGCCGTCATCATTCGCCCACCCTTCTCCCTCCAAAGTGACCTGCGCTGGACGACGCTGGCCCTGGAACCCTACCGACTGATCGTGCCACGTGCCCTGGAGGGAGAGGACTGGTCGGAACTGCTGTCCACCCAGCCATTCATTCGCTATGACCGATCATCCTTCGGCGGCAGGCAGGTCGATCGTTTCCTGCGGCAGATGCATTTCACCTTGCAGGAGGTTTGCGAACTGGATGAACTGGAGGCCATCATCAAGCTGGTTGAAAAAGGTGTAGGCATCGCGCTGGTGCCACAGACAGAACCCCATCAGGAATGGCCCGCCGGTGTACGAGCGATCGATTTGGGACAACACACCTTCCACCGGGATATCGGGCTGGTACATCGGTCTCGACAGAGTCTGACGGAGCCTGTGCGAATTTTGGCGCAGCTTATAAGTGATCAGGTAGCAGCCGTTTCGGCATGATTGGCCAGGGGCAGTCTCATGACAAACTCGCTGCCCTTCCCTTCACCTGCACTAGTACCCACTACCGTCCCGCCGTGAGCCTCGATCAACTCACGCACGACCGTCAGGCCAATCCCCAGGCCCGCTCCGTTGAAGCCTACTGCATGAACATCCTGAACAAAGGGCTCGAAAATGAACGGCAGTGCGTTGGGCGTTATACCGATACCGGTATCGCGAATACGTATTTCCAGATGCTCTGACTCAATCGTCGCAGTGAGGCAAACCGAACCCTGTGCAGGTGTATATTTGGCGGCGTTGCCCAGTAGATTGCCAAGGATTTGAGTGAGGCGCGCAGGATCGCCATTAACTATCAAGGCGCATTCCGGCAGATCCGAGCTGAAACTTAAACTGTTAGCGATCATGACCGAGGTGCAGGCCTCTATCGCCTCATGAATGATCTGAGCCATATCGACACGCTGGCAATCAAGACGAAACTTGCCGGTGCTGGCGCGGGCAATATCGAGCAAGTCTTCAACCAAGCGGGACATCTGCTTGACCTGACCCTCGATCAACATCTGCATGCGCGGCAACTCTTCACTCGGCACCCGTACGAGCCTGCCAGCAATCATGCTAATGGGCGTCAGTGGGTTGCGAAGTTCGTGCGCTACAAGATTGAGGAAGTTGCGCTGATTCTCCAGCGCGTGTTCAGCGGCGGCTTGTAGATCTTGTGCACTCAATGCAGCGATGACCAATTGCTCGTTGGCCTCGCGCATCTCAAAGTACATTTTCTGCTCTTCCTGAGCGATTTGCGGAGTTTGCGCATCCGACTGCGCAGAAAGAATTGCCAATACCAACTGCTGGTTTGCCTCGATCAGTTGCTCGACCTGCAGACTATCGACGAGGTGGCTGTTGGCCTGGTTGAGCTTTTTATGCACCGCTGCGAGCACCGCCCGCGCCGCGACTGTTTTCTGGCCGATAAGGAACAGTTCGCGTGCTGCAGTCGCTATGGCTTGGTCATTCTTGCCGTCGGCCTCGCTCATGATATGTCGCTCATCCTTCGAATGTGACCGTACGCTGTTGGGTGGGTCGTCCCCCTAACAGCCCTTCCCTGTCCGGCAACATTTCGCCGACCTGCAAGCCATCATCGTCTATCTGGTACAGCCGCAGTTCATCAGAATGAGCGCTGGCCCGTACCTTGACCACGGCCATGATTCGCAACAAACGGCTTTCCACCTCAATGTAGCGCTGAACGATGATGGCGTCAGTGAGAAATGCCGTGCCGTAAGGACTGAAACGCAGGTCGGTGTAGCGGTCTTCCAGCTCGGAGGTCATCAATACGCTGACCCCTGCGCTGGTGAGAGCCGTCACCATGCGCGACAGCGACTCACGGAAGTCTTCACGAAATGTCGGGGCCAGCGCCAGTTCGAAACCTGACAGGGAGTCAATCACGACGCGTGTGGCGCTCAACCGGGTGATCTCGCTCAACAATAACTGGACGATTTCGTCGATGGACAAGTCGGGCGCGCGGCTGTCCACAAGCCCCACTTGTCCGCTCTGAATCAGTCCTGCGAGTGTGGCGTTCTGGGAGTGATTGGGACGTTGCTCAAATACCGCGATCACGCCAGTCTCGCCATTACGCGCGCCTTCAGCGAGGAACGTTGCGGCGAGAATGCTTTTGCCTGAACCCGAGGGGCCGGCCACCAGCAGGGAATAACCGCGAGGCAAGCCGCCGCCGAGCATCTCGTCGAGCCGTGGCACGCCCATTTTCAGACGCTGAATCGGGAACGTCAGAGGCGCTTCAAACGGGTTGAGTGGGGCCGGCGCAAAGACTTTGATGCCTGACGTGGCGATGCGGAAGGTATGCAGCCCCGGCAGCGTCGGTTGGCCGCGCATCTTCATGATTTCCATCTTGCGCACCATGGAGTTGCGCTGAACGCTCTGACGCAACCAGATCAGGCCATCGGCCACGGTGAAAATCGGATTGGTGTCGGTTTCGCTGAAGTACTCGCCAATCAGGAAGGTGGTTGCCTGCCAAGTGGTCATCAGCATGCCCAGTTGCTGAACGAACTGCGGCAGATTGTTGTTCGGGTTGTCCTGCGTCTGGCTGGCCAGCACCACTGAACGAAACGAGTCGACGAACACCAGCGCCGGAGAATATGCCTCTACTTCAGCGACGATGCGGCGTAGCACTTCATCCAGATCCCCCGCCAGGGTGTCACTGGCCAGGTTGATGTAGCGGACCGAGTGATTGATGGCGTTATCGTCGAAAAAGTCGAATTGCTGTTGGTAACGCAGCATCTTCAACGGTGGTTCGCCGAGCACGGTAAAGAACAGTGCCGGGCGCTCCGGGGTTGCCAAGGCGAACATCATTTGATGCGCCAGGGTGGTTTTGCCACAGCCAGGCGGGCCGGCGATGAGGTTGAACGAGAACTCCGGCAATCCTCCACCCAGCACCTCGTCCAGTCCTGGCACCCCGGTGGCCAGACGGTTGATAGTCACTTTGGTGTTCATGGCGAGTTTTCCTGCGCAGATGTGTCGCTCAAATAAGGTTTCCACACGTCGTGAAGCAAGCGTGAGGTGAGCGAGAGCCCGATCAGCGAAGCAAGCAGATCGTAAAAGGTGGTGAGCATCACTTCACCAAAATACAAGGCGTCTGCTTCGCTTTCTGTAGCGAGTTGAGAATCAAGAACGTTGAGATCCAGCGAGGCTTGCACGCGATCAGATATGTGGGCCACACGCGGGTGCCGTGAAGCACATAGCTGAAGACTGCGCCGATACAGCGCGGCGACCCCTTGCGGACCAATGATCGGGGTAAGGGCTGCTTCCATAGCCTGCAAGAACGAGACAATGACTTGCGCGATCCTTGCAGAATCAGCATTCGGGCCAACCCGTTGCGCCAGAGCAGCTATGATCTGGCGGCTCTCTTCGTTTAGCGCGGACATGGCTAACTGATTTCTGATGGGCAGAACTTGATAGTACACCCGATCACGAATCGCCGAGCCCTAATACGAGGAAGAATTGCTTCGCGTGCAGTGGCGATCGGCCGCTTTCAGGCAAAATCGGGCAAGGCTGCTGTCTATTCACGACGCGCCGTCAACCCGTCTCACTCTGTGGCAGTCAGACGGCCCAAGTTTCTGACCGCTTGATGAGCGAACTTCTATCGGCATCAAAGGCTGGCCGGACGCGTTGTCCAGCAGCACCGAACGCGTCTCCTGCGGCTCGAACAGGAAACGTTCGCCCCACTGCCGCAGACTGATCACAATCGGAAAGATCTCCCGTCCTTTTTCCGTCAGCACGTACTCCTTGTAAGCGCTGCCATCCGACGCCGGGCGAACGTCGAAAACCCCAACCTCAACCAGCGCCTTCAGTCGCGATGCCAGAATATTTTTGGCCACGCCCAAGTTCTTCTGAAATTCGCTGAATCGGCGGATGTCGTCAAAAGCGTCGCGGATGATCATCAGTGACCATCGATCCCCGATGGCCTCCAGTGTTCTGGCTACCGGGCATTCACTGCTGTGTGGTGAGGTGTCTTCCACCATCTTTTTGACCTCGCTGAATATCAGTTGCCGAGTCCGTCGAGCAGACCGGCAGGATGTGGTTGCAATTTGAAACTGATCACAGTGATAATCGAATCCAGTTCTAAATTGAAACCAGTTTAACGCCATGGAGGTGTACATGACAGCAGGTGCCGACTCAGCCACGAAAAGACGCTCCAGACAGCTTTCGGGATTGCTGCATTCGGCTACCGAAGAAAGCAGCAGGAACGAGCGGGTTCGAGGGCTTTCCCCGTCGCTCACGTGGTTGTTTTCTGTCACCTGCGCGTTGGCAGTCGCCAACGTTTATTTCGCGCAACCGTTACTCGATTCAATGGCTCAGAGCCTGGGCGTCGCCTCATCAATGATCGGAGTTGTCGTGACCGCGACTCAGGTGGGTTACGCGTTGGGGTTGCTGTTCATCGTCCCACTGGGCGATCTGGTCAACCGCAAACGGCTGATTCTGACGCAGGTGCTGCTGTCGGCGGTCGCACTCACGGCGGTCGGCGCGGCACAGCAATGGTTGGCCCTGCTGGGGGCCATGATCGTAGTGGGCTTACTGGCAGTGGTTGTTCAGGTACTGGTGGCATACGCCGCTGCGTTGGCAACGCCATCACAACGCGGGCATGCCGTGGGGACGGTCACCAGTGGAATTGTCCTGGGCATTCTTCTGGCGCGGTTTACCTCTGGTCTGATTGCCGACATCGCAGGCTGGCGCGCCGTTTACTTCGTGTCATCTGGGTTGATGCTGAGCATCGGCGCCGTGCTGTGGAAGGTGATTCCTGTCACGGCGGCGCCAAGGCACCAAGACTCCTACTTGGCGCTCATACGTTCACTTTTCAAACTGTTCATCACCGAACGCACGTTACGCAACAGAGGCCTGCTGGCCTTACTGATCTTTGCCGCCTTTTCTGTGCTGTGGACATCCATGGTGCTGCCGTTGAGCGCCCCGCCGCTGTCGCTTTCACACACAGCCATCGGCATGTTTGGATTGGCCGGCGTCGCCGGTGCTCTGGCTGCCCGTGGAGCCGGTCGCTGGGCCGATCAAGGCTTGGGACAACGCGTTACCGGCATTTCGCTGGGGCTCCTGACACTGTCCTGGTTGCCCATCACGTTTGCCGAGACGTCCCTGATCGCACTGGTCTGCGGCGTAGTCCTGCTCGACTTCGCGGTGCAAGCAGTACACGTCACCAACCAAAGCCTCATTTTTGCAGCACGACCCGACGCGCAAAGTCGCATGGTCGGCGCGTACATGTGCTTTTACTCGGTTGGTAGCGCGCTGGGCGCCGCGGCCGCAACCCAGGTTTATGCGCTATGGGGCTGGAAGGCAGTCAGCCTGCTGGGCGCCTTGATCAGCGCTACGGCTCTTGTTCTGTGGTTTCTCACATTGCATTTCTCAACGACCCATCAAGGACGATCAGCATGAAAGCCAGGCACCTACTACTCGCAATCGCGATCACGGCCATATGGGGTGCGAATTTCTCGGTTATCAAGCTGGGGCTCACCAGCGTCGACCCGTTCATTCTTGCCGGCATTCGCTTCACACTTTGCGCGCTCCCGGCGATCTTTTTCATTCCGAAACCTGATGTGCCGTGGCGCTACATCATGGGTTACGGCCTGGTTTTCGGTATCGGACTCTGGGGCGTGGTCAACCTTGGCATCCAGTCGGGTCTTTCCGCAGGCATCGCTTCGCTGGTGCTTCAGTTCAGCGCGTTTTTCACCATCCTGCTGGGGTCCTGGCTATTCAAGGAATCCATTTCCCGCTTTCAGTACGCGGGCATGGGGCTCGCGCTGTGTGGTTTGCTGAGCATCGTCTCCATCGTTGATGGGACAGTCACGACGGCCGGGCTGACCCTGGTGCTGTTGGGGGCGGTTGCCTGGAGTGCGGCCAACGTGATCAACAAAAAAGCCAAGACCACGCAGGTTTTCGCGTTCCTGGTGTGGTCGAGCGCGTTTTCGCCCATCCCTCTTTTCGCGCTTGATTACGCTGTTAACGGCTCGACGGGGTACAGCGCATTGGTGAATCAAATCGACTACCGCGCCGTCCTGTCGATCCTGTTCCAGGTCTACCCCAACACACTGTTCGGCTATTGGGTGTGGAATTCACTTTTGAAGCGATACCCAGTGTCTACCGTCGCGCCATTGTCGTTGTTGGTGCCGGTATTCGGCCTGATTGGTTCAGCAATGATCTTCAATGAGACCCTGTCACTTAACAAAATCATTGCAGTTGTTCTGATCGTGTCGGGTCTTGGTGTCGGGTTATATGGACAGCGCGTCGTCAGTGCGTTGCTCAAGCGAACTGACCGATGCCCGTCGTGACGTGACAGCAGGCGCTGGCAACGCCAGCGCAACTCAGTGCTCCAGCAGCCGCTCGGTCATTGCCATCGATGTCTGCAACGATTGCCCCGTTCGCTGCAGTTTGTTCAACAAGCTGGCCCCCAACCAGAGCTGATAAAGGGTCTCGGCCAGTTGGCGAGCATCGGTCTTCGGCAAACTTTTATCCTGTTGCCCTTCTTCCAGGCACGTCGTGATGCGCGCAACGATGCGTTCGGCGCCGTCACGCAAGGTGAGGCGCATCGATTCGGAGAGGTCGGCAACTTCCGCGCTCAACTTCACCACCAGGCATTCATCGCCATGGCCTTCCACGGTGCAGCGGTTCTGCCAGCCCTGCCAGTAATCCATCAGCCGCTCATAGGCGCTGAGGCCGGGCAGCGTCAGGCGGCGCTCCATGTCCGCGAGGTAGCCGACAAAGTAATCCTCGAGCAGCGCCTGGCCATAGAGCTCCTTGGATTTGAAGTAGTGATAGAACGAGCCCTTGGGCACACCGGCGGTCTGCAGGATCTCGCTCAGGCCAACGCTGGTGAAGCCCTTCTCGGCCATCATCCGGTGGCCGGTATCGAGCAGGTGTTGGCGGGTATCGTCGTAGGTCGGTTTCATGGGGCGCAAAATACCAAACAATAGACCAGTCGTATATTTCTGATGGACAGGAGTTTGCCACAGCGAGCACCCGGAAACACGGTCGTAAAAATTTACTAGACGACCGGTCTAATTGGAATCTATGCTGTGCCCCGTCAATCCTTCCAGGGTGTCGAAGACCCACACGTCACTGACACCAGACCAACCCAGGGTGCGCTATGAAAATCTTGATGGTTCTGACTTCCCACGATCAACTCGGCAACACCGGCAAAAAAACCGGCTTCTGGCTCGAGGAGTTTGCGGCCCCCTACTACGCCTTCAAGGACGCCGGCGCAGACATCACGCTGGTGTCCCCGGCTGGCGGCCAGCCACCGCTCGATCCAAAGAGTGATGAGCCCGATGCCCAAACCGCCGAAACCGATCGCTTTCGCAAAGACCCTGCCGCGCAACAGGCACTGGCCAACACCGGGTTGTTGGCGGATGTCCGCGCTGACGATTTCGACGCCGTGTTTTATCCGGGCGGCCATGGCCCGCTGTGGGATCTGGCCGAGGACAAACACTCGATCGCCTTGATCGAAGCGTTCGACCGCAGCCACAAGCCGCACGGTTTTGTCTGCCATGCGCCGGGCGTACTGCGTCATGTCACCGCGGCCGATGGCAAGCCGTTGATCCAGGGGCGCGAGGTGACCGGTTTCACTAACGCTGAAGAAGCGGCCGTCGGCCTGACGGATATCGTGCCGTTCTTGATCGAAGACGAATTCCAACGTCTCGGTGGGCGCTACTCCAAAGTGGCCGACTGGCAGGTTCACGTGGTCGCCGATGGTCAACTGGTGACCGGGCAAAACCCGGCCAGCTCGGCGGCCGTCGCCGAAAAACTGCTGAAAATGCTCGCCTGACTCGTTAACGAATCAAGCCCTCAGACACCGTGCGCGTCCTGCACGGTGTTTTTTTATCTCGAAACTAGTCGACTGGTCTAATAACACCAGAACAGGAATTACATGAAAAACAGCCCTTTCTTCACCCCCGTCAATGTGGGCCTGCACACCCTGAAGAACCGCATCGTCCTGCCTCCCCTCACCCGCCAACGCAGCACCCAACCGGGCAACATTGCCAACGCCTTGATGGCCGAGTATTACCAGCAGCGCGCCGGCGCCGGTCTGCTGGTGACTGAAGGCACGCAGATCGAGCCGCGCGGTCAGGGATACGCCTGGACACCGGGCATTCACAGCCCTGAACAGATTGCCGGATGGCGCCTGGTCACCGACGCCGTGCATGCCAAGGACGGAGTAATTTTCGCTCAGTTGTGGCACGTCGGTCGTGTGTCGCACACCGCCCTGCAACCCGAGGGGGCGGCGCCGGTGTCGGCCTCGGCGATCGCTACCGACCGGGTCAGCGTCTTTATCGAAACCGCGCCGGGTGCCGGCGAGCTGGTTACGCCGTCCGCCCCGCGTGCGTTGAGCACCGATGAAGTCCAGGAACTGGTTCAGCTCTATATCCAGGCAGCGCGCAACGCGATGGACGCCGGTTTTGACGGCATCGAACTGCACTGTGCCAATGGTTATCTGGTGAACCAGTTCATTTCGGCTCACAGCAACGTGCGCACTGACCCATACGGCGGTTCGTTGCACAACCGGCTGCGGTTTCTGCGTGAAGTGGTGGCGGGCGTCGCCGAGTGCATCGGCAAGGAAAAAGTCGGCGTGCGGTTCGCGCCGCTGTTCACCACCACCGATGAGGCGCGAACTTACCTCGGTCTGGTCGAGGAAGATCCGCACACCACCTACATCGAAGCGATCAAGGTGCTGGAGGCCGTGGGAATTGCCTATCTGTCCATCGCCGAAGCCGATTGGGACGACGCACCCGAGATGCCACTAACCTTCCGCCGCGCCGTGCGCGACACCTTCAGCGGCGCGATCATTTATGCCGGCCGTTACGACGCCGAAACCGGTGCGCAGTTACTCGAATCGGGGCTGGCCGATCTGGTCGCGTTCGGTCGTCCGTTCATGGCCAATCCGGACCTGCCGGCGCGCATCGCCAGTGACTGGCCGCTCAACCCCCTGAACCCGGCCACGGTCTACGGCGGCAACGCTGAAGGCTATGTGGACTACCCGACCTACAGCGAATAATTCCGCGAATTCACACAGCGCTCCCACCTTCGCGGGAGCGCGCCCTCTGCTTCGCGTCTCCCGAGCAACCTCACGCGCTGCGATGTGAGGTTGTCGCCTCTGCATAAAAAAGATTGCCGATTCATTGTCAGGTGATTTTTTTCAGCCTATCTTGAATAAAACCTATACAAAGCACTTCATTGCGTACAACTCTTTCGCTATGGATTGGCCCTTACGCATAGCACCGTTGCGAGAAACCTGAATGAACCCACTACTAGCGAACCACTACCGTGAAATTCTCGTCGGTGTCGGCGAGAACCCCGAGCGTGAAGGTCTGTTGGACACGCCCAAGCGTGCCGCCAAAGCCATGCAGTATCTGTGCAACGGCTACTCCATGAGCCTGGAAGATGTCACCAACGGCGCACTGTTCGAATCGCAGAGCGATGAAATGGTCATCGTCAGCGACATCGAGCTTTATTCCCTGTGTGAGCATCACATGCTGCCCTTCATCGGCAAGGCGCATGTGGCGTACATCCCCACCGGCAGGGTGCTGGGGCTGTCCAAGGTGGCGCGCGTGGTGGACATGTTCGCCCGTCGCCTGCAGATCCAGGAAAACCTAACCCGGCAGATTGCCGACGCGATCCAGCAGATCACCGATGCCGCCGGCGTGGCCGTGGTCATCGAAGCCCGGCACATGTGCATGATGATGCGTGGCGTAGCGAAGCAGAATTCGGTCATGACGTCTTCCGTCATGCTCGGTGCGTTCCGCGACAGCTCGACCACGCGCCAGGAGTTTCTGCAGCTCATCGGGCGGCGATAAACCTGTACAGAGCCTGCCCACTGTACAAGCCAATAATTCGAAATTTCACCCTCATCAGCTGCGCACTCAGGGAGTAAGGCAATGACCCGATTTCTGCTTTTACTGGCACTGGCACTCAGCGTGGCGAGTTGCGGCAGCGTAGATGTCGCCCGTTACGCGGACCAGCAACCGGCGTTGAATCTGGAGCAGTTTTTCAGCCAGCCCGTCAAAGCCTGGGGGATGTTTCAGAAGCGCAGCGGTGAGGTGGCCAAGCGTTTCGAGGTCAACATCGTCAGCCGGCGTGAGGGCAACAACCTGATACTCGACGAGCGCTTCCTGTACAGCGACGGCACCCGCCAACGCCGCGTCTGGACCCTGACACCCGAGGGCCAGGGCCGCTGGAGTGGTCGCGCCGGCGATGTGGTGGGTGTCGCCCAAGGCCAGGTCGCGGGCAACACCTTGCACTGGCGTTATCGCCTGAACCTGCCGGTCGACGACTCGACCTATGAAATGAGCATGGACGACTGGATGTATTTGATGGACGAGGACACCTTGATCAACCGCACCAGCATGTCCAAGTTCGGTGTCGAGGTTGGTCAGGTGACGTTGTTCTTCCGGCGCCAGGGCGCTGGAGCCCACCCATGAACCGCGCGCCGACCATGGCCTCGCTCGACGACGGTTATCGCGCTTTGGTGATCGGTGCCAGCGGTGCCCTGGGCATGGCGTTTTGCGAATGGCTCAAACACGATCCGCGTTGTGCCGGCGTTCGCGAACTGGGCCGCAACACGGTTCCCGAGCTGGACCTTGAGCACCCCGCAACGATTGCCAACGCCGCCACCGAACTGGCGGCCGAAGCACCCTATCAATTGATCATCCATGCCGCAGGCCTGCTTCATCGCGACCGGATCAAACCGGAAAAAAGCTACAGCGCGATCGAAGCAGAGGCACTGCAAGCCGTGTTTCAAGTGAACACACTGGGGCCGGCATTGGTGTTGCGGCACTTTCTGCCGCTGCTCGATCCCCAAGGGGCGATGGCGATGCTGTCGGCAAAGGTCGGGAGTATTGGCGACAACCGTTTGGGCGGCTGGTACGCCTATCGCGCCTCCAAAGCGGCGCTGAACATGCTGATCAAGACCGCCGCCATCGAACTGGCGCGCACTCGCCCGCACAGCCGCTTGCTCAGTCTGCATCCGGGCACGGTTGTGTCAGCACTGTCGCAACCGTTTCGCGGGGCCACCAGCGCCCGCCCGGCGGACGTTGCCGCTGACCAGTTACTGAGCTTGATTGACCAGTTGACGCCGGCCGATAGCGGCCAATTCTTCGCCTACGATGGAGAACGCCTGCCCTGGTAGGCAAGGAGTGAAGCATGAACCTGCAAACCCTCACCGAACGTGCGGCCAACAGCGAAATACGCGAGCTGGAATTACTGTCGCTCGAAGGTGGTTTTTACCTGGCCCGCATCCGTCTGGACCATGGCCAGTTCACCTTGCTCGACGATGCGGCCAAGCCGATGCATCTGCGTTCGATCACCCACCTGCGTGACTTGCTGCAGACCGTGCCGGCCTTTCCCTGTGTGCTGGTGCAGCAATGCGTTCATGACGAAATGTGCGGCCGGGATACCGGCCCCGTCGAGGAGCTGCGCATTCCATTTTCGTTGACCACGCCTTTATGAATCGGACGACGCTGAGCTTTATTGAATGAACGTAACCCGCCGGTTGTGCCTGGTGCTGGGCGACCAGTTGTCCTTTGACCTGGCTTCATTACAGACCCTCGATGTCGAGCACGACACGGTGTTGCTGGTCGAAGTGATGGAAGAGGCCAGCCATGTGCCCCACCATCCGCAAAAGATCGCGCTGATCTTCAGTGCCATGCGCCATTTCGCTCAGGCACTGCGGGACCAGGGCGTTCGTGTTGAATACGTCACCCTGAATGACCCGCACAACAGCGGTTCGGTGCCGGGTGAGTTACAGCGCTGGAAAACCCTGCTGCAAGCCCGGGAAGTACACGTCACCGAATGCGGGGACTGGCGGCTGGAGCAGTCGATGAAGGACTGCGGCTTGCCGATCCATTGGCACACCGATACGCGATTTCTGTGCAGTCGTGCTGAATTCGTCGCCTGGGCAGAAGGCAAAAAACAGCTGCGTATGGAGTTCTTCTACCGCGAGATGCGCCGCAAGAGCCGCTTGTTGCTCAATGGCGATGGCTCGCCGGTGGGCGGCGCGTGGAATTTCGATGCCGAGAATCGCAAGGCGCTGCCCAAAGGCGTGAAAGCCCCCTACCCGGCCCGCTTCAGCAATGACGCTATCACCCTCGAGGTGCTGGCACTGGTCAAGGCGCGCTTCAGTGATCATTACGGCGCACTCGACGACTTCAACTATCCGGTCACTCACGCCGATGCGCAGGCGTTGTGGGCGTACTTTCTGGATTATGGCCTGGCAGGTTTTGGCGATTACCAGGATGCGATGGCCAGTGATGAGCCGTTTCTGTTTCATGCGCGCATCAGCGCCGCGCTCAACATCGGCCTGCTGGATTTGCGCCAGTTGTGCAGCGACGTGGAGTCGGCATATTGGTCCGGAAGCGTCGCGCTGAATGCCGCCGAAGGCTTCATCCGGCAACTGATTGGCTGGCGTGAATACGTGCGCGGCGTGTATTGGCTGAAAATGCCGGATTACGCACTGGGCAACGCCTTCGGCAACACCCGGGCGCTGCCTGAGTTCTACTGGACCGGCGATACGCAGATGAACTGCATGCGCCAGGCCATCGGGCAAAGTCTGCATCACGCCTACGCGCATCACATTCAGCGGCTGATGGTCACCGGCAATTTTGCCTTGCTCGCCGGCATCGCGCCGAGCCAGATCTGCGAGTGGTATCTGGCGATCTACATGGACGCCTTCGACTGGGTCGAACTGCCCAACACCCTGGGCATGGTCATGCATGCCGATGGCGGTTATCTCGGTTCCAAACCCTATTGCGCCAGTGGTCAATACATCAATCGCATGTCCGATTACTGCCGCGGCTGTGCCTACAAGGTGAGCGAAAGCACGGCGGACAATGCGTGTCCGTTCAATGCGTTGTACTGGCATTTCCTGATGCGCCACGGTGACGTGCTGCGCGGTAATCAGCGCATGGCCATGATGTACAAGAACCTCGATCGCATGCCGCAGCCGAAGCAGCAAGCGCTGTGGCAACGCGGGCAGGCGCTGTTGGCTCGCCTGGATAACGGCGAGTCGATCTGAAAACGATCATTTTCCTGCAGCGACCTTGCCTGGACGGTGAAACTTAACGACAACGTGGCCGGTCAACGGATGAATGGCGATCGAACAATCCAGCAGCGCGATCGTGACGCCCCCCGTCGGGCATGCCCGCTCTATGCAGCCAGCCCCTAAAAATTCAACAAAGCAGGTGAGATGGACACCCTCAAACACCTTAGTCGCGACGCGCTCGAGTCCGAGGTACGGAGATTGCGCGCCGCGCTGGAAAACACTCAGGTCGACTCGCGGAACGTCGACATTGAGCAAGACATGGCGGCACAACTGCGCGCCAGTCGAGTCGCGCTCGCCCGCAGTGAGGCGCGTCAGCGTGCGGTTTTTGAATGTGCGGTGGATTTTGCGATGGTCGTCACTGACCCCGCCGGACGCATTACCGAGTGGAACAGCGGCGCGACCAATGTGCTGGGCTGGACGGCTGAAGAAGTTCGCGGCCAGAGCGCAGCCTGCTTCTTCACGCCAGAGGATCGCGCCGCCGGCCGCGTCGAACAGGAAATGCAGCGCGCCCTCGTCGAAGGCCGGGCGCACGATGAGCGTTGGCACCTGCGCAAGGGCGGCGAGCCATTCTGGGCGTCCGGGGAGCTGATGCCGCTCTACGATGAAGACCAGACTCATCTGGGATTCGTCAAAATCCTGCGCGATCGCACCCAGGAACATTTGTTCGGGCGCGCCATGATCGACACCCAGGAACGCTATCGACTGGCCGTCAAGGCGACCAGCGATGCGGTGTGGGACTGGGACCTGCAAACCAACCAGATCATCTGGAACGAGGCGCTGCAGCAGGCTTACGGTTTTGCCCTGGACCACGTTGATGCCAGCGGCGACTGGCGGCTGACGCGGATTCATCCGCAGGATCAGGCGCGGGTGCAGGCATCGATTCGTGCCGCCATCGACGGCGACGGCACGACGTGGAGCGCGGAATACCGCTTCTGTCGTGAGGACGGTTCCTATGCCGAGGTGCTCGATCGCGGCCACTTGATCCGCAACCCCGCAGGCAAGGCCGAACGGATGATCGGCGCGATGCTCGACATGACCCGCTCGCGCAGTGCCGAAACCGCGCTGCGCCGCAGTGAAGAACGTTTCAGCACCATTCTGGAAACCATCGAGTCGGCGTTTGCCATCGTCAAAGTCAAATTCGATGCCGACGACAAGCCCGTCGACTATTACTTCGTCGAGGCCAACCCGGCGTTCGAACACCAGTGCGGGGTCAACCTGCGCGGTAAATGGGTAACCGAGTTCGCGCCCAATCTGGAAAGCTTCTGGTTCGAAACCTACGGCCACGTGGCCAAGACCGGCGAACCGGCCAACTTCGAGAGTTACGCCAACACCTTTGAACGCTGGTTCGACGTGCGCGCGGTGCGAGTCGGCGATCCGGCCGACCGGCAGATTGCAATCCTGTTCAACGACGTCACCGAGCGGCGCGACGCCGAGGAACGCTTGCGCGCCAGCGAGGCCATCGCAAGGGAGAACGTCGAGCGCGTGCAACTGGCCCTCGCGGCCGGTGCGATTATCGGCACCTGGCACTGGGACCTGATCACCGATCGCTTTGCCGTGGACGAGGCGTTTGCGCGGGTCTTCGATCTTGCGCCGGCGCTGGGCCGCGAAGGCCTCAGCCTCGAACAAGTGATCACCACCGTGCACCCCGACGACCGCGACGGCCTGACCCGCGCGATCAACGAAGCCATTGGCCGCGGCGGCGCTTACTCGCACCAGTATCGTGTGCGCCGGGCGGACGGCAACTATCAGTGGATCGAAGCCAACGGCCGCGTGGAATGCGCGGACAACGGTGCGCCGCTACGTTTTCCCGGCGTGCTGATCGACGTCGAAGAGCGGCGCAATGTCGAGGCCGAGCGCGACCGTGCCATCGCTGCGCTGCGGGCGCTCAACGACACCCTTGAACAACGGGTGTCATCGCGCACCGCGGAGCTGATGCAAGCCGAGGAAAAACTGCGCCAGTCGCAGAAAATGGAAGCGGTCGGCCAACTGACAGGGGGCCTCGCCCATGACTTCAACAACCTGTTGGCGGGCATTTCCGGCGCGCTGGAATTGATGGGCGCGCGGATCACTCAGGGCCGCCTGGGCGAAGTCGACAAATACATGGTCACCGCCCAGGGCGCAGTCAAACGCGCCGCCGCCCTCACCCACCGCCTGCTGGCGTTCTCCAGGCGGCAGACCCTCGATCCACGGCCAACCGACGTCAACCTGCTGATGACTGGCATGACCGAACTGATCCAGCGCACGGTGGGCCCGAGCATCCTTCTGGAAACGATTGGCTCGCCGGTGCTCTGGCCAACGCTGGTCGATGCCAGTCAGCTGGAAAACGCCTTGCTCAATCTGTGCATCAATGCCCGCGATGCAATGCCTGACGGCGGACGCATCACCATCGAAACGGCCAATCGCACGATGGACGCCGAAACCGCCCGCGCCATGGACATGCCCGAGGGGCAGTATCTGTGCCTGTGTGTGACCGATACCGGCACCGGCATGTCGGCCGAAGTCATCGCCAAGGCCTTCGACCCGTTCTTCACCACCAAACCGCTGGGCCAGGGCACGGGGCTGGGGCTGTCGATGATCTATGGGTTCGCCAAACAGTCCGGGGGCCAGGTCCGTGTGCATTCGCAGGTCGGCCAGGGCACCACGATGTGCATCTACCTGCCGCGTTACCTGGGCGAGCCGGCGCAAAGCCAGGATGATAAGGACACTGCACCGGCAGCAGTGCCCAAGGCCGGCGAAACCATTTTGGTGGTCGACGACGAACCGACGGTGCGCGCGTTGCTGACCGAAGTGCTCGGCGATCTTGGCTACAACGTGATCGAGGCTGCCGACAGCGTGGTCGGGCTGAAGGTGTTGCGATCCGACGCGCAGATCGACTTGCTGATCACTGACGTCGGCTTGCCGGGCGGCATGAACGGCCGGCAACTGGCCGATGCCGGCCGGGAGATCCGCCCGAACCTGACGACCCTGTTTATTACCGGGTATGCAGAAAACGCCGTGATTGGCGCCGGTCAGCTCGGCCCCGGGATGCAGGTGCTGACCAAGCCCTTTGCGGTCGACACGTTGGTGGCGCGGGTCAGTGACCTGATGTCGGTACGCGCCGAATGAACAGCCGTTGCGACGCTACAATCCAAGCAGACTGGCTGCGGCCAAGGAGTGATAAATGGTGACCTTTGTGATTTTCCTGATTGCCTGCGGTGCGGCGGCAACCACCGGCGTGATATTCAAACCCGGACCCTGGTACGAAGCGCTGAACAAGCCCAAATTCACCCCGCCCAACTGGGTGTTCCCCGTGGCCTGGACGACGATCTACCTGCTGCTGGCCTGGGTCGGCTACCGCTTGACCCTGATCGCTGGCGCTGAGCAGGTGCTCGCCTTGTGGGCGGCGCAGATTGCCTTGAATACGCTGTGGACGCCGGTGTTCTTCGGCGCGCAACGGATATTCGCGGCGATGGTGATTCTTGTGCTGCTGTGGCTGGTCGTCGCCGCGATGGTGGTCCTGGCCTTGCGCCTGGATGTGATCACCGGGTTGCTGCTGTTTCCTTATCTGGCCTGGCTGTGTGTGGCTGCGGCGTTGAATTTTTCGATTCTGCGCAACAACCGGAGCGATGACCGACAGCTGTCATAACTCGCAATTTTCCTGACAAAAAGCCTGTTTTGCAGGCATTGGAAAAATCCTGCCAGCCCGTTGAAAGCGCAAGTCCCCGCTCAGGGCGGGGATTTCGCAATGAACAACAGTTCATTACTGAATTAGTGATTTAACTAGGTAGTTACCTATCTATATAATGCACGTCTCAACTCAACGGGACATTCAACGTGAAGCAGAGTCAACGCCTCTCAGGCATATCAAAATTCATTCTGGTCGGATTGGGCGTGATCATCGCCCTCCTCGGCTTGGCACTTGCTGCTGGCGGCGTGAAATTGGTCAGCCTGGGAGGCTCCTGGTACTTCCTGGTGGGTGGACTGGTGATGGCGGTTTCCGGTCTGCTGATCGCTCGCTACAAAACTTCCGGCGCCTGGTTGTTCGCCGCGTTCCTGGTGGGCACGGCGATCTGGGCGGTGAGCGATGCCGGGCTGGTGTTCTGGCCGGTGTTCTCGCGCCTGTTCATGTTCAGCGCCGTGGGCCTGGCGGTGACGCTGGTCTACCCGCTGCTCAAGCGTGCCAACGGTGGCGTGCCCGGTCGCGGCGCCTACGGCGTTGCCGCTGTGCTGGCTGTGGGGCTGGCCGTGGCTGCGGGCAACATGTTCGTGGCGCACCCGACTGTCGCCGCTACCGGCACGGGCCCGGGCCTGACCCCGGTTGAGCCAGAGAAGGCGCAGAAAGACTGGGCGCACTACGGCAACACCGAAGGCGGCAGCCGCTTCGCTGCGCTGGACCAGATCAACCGCAACAACGTCGATAAGCTGCAAGTGGCGTGGACTTACCATACCGGTGACGTCGCCGAGAGCGATGGCAACGGTGCTGAAGACCAGCTCACCCCGCTGCAGATCGGCAACAAGGTGTTCATCTGCACGCCGCACAACAACCTGATCGCGCTGGATGCCGACACCGGCAAAGAGCTGTGGAAGAACGCGATCAACGCCAAGTCGAAAGTCTGGCAGCGCTGCCGTGGCATGGCGTATTTCGATGCGACCAAAACCATCGCGCAGCCAAGCAACTCGAGCATCATCGAAGCCAAGCCTGCGCCGGCCGCCAACTGCGAGCGCCGCTTGCTGACCAACACCATTGATGCACGCCTGATCGCGGTCGATGCCGATACCGGCGAGTTCTGCCAGGGTTTCGGCAACAACGGCCAGGTTGACCTGAAGGCCGGTCTGGGTGACGTGCCGGACAGCTACTACCAGCTCTCCTCCGCTCCGCTGATGGCCGGCACCACCGTGGTGGTTGGCGGTCGCGTGGCCGACAACGTGCAGACCGACATGCCGGGCGGCGTGATCCGTGGTTTTGACGTGATCACCGGTGCCATGCGCTGGGCCTTCGACCCGGGCAACCCGCAGGATAAAAAGGCTCCGGCCGACGGTAGCACCTATGTACGCAGCACGCCGAACAGCTGGGCGCCGATGTCCTACGACCCGGCGACCAACACCGTGTTCCTGCCGATGGGCAGTTCGTCCACCGACATCTACGGTGTCGAGCGCAGCAAACTCGATCACACCTACGGCGCCTCGATTCTCGCGCTGGACGCCACCACTGGCGATGAGCGCTGGGTGTTCCAGACCGTGCACAACGACCTGTGGGACTTCGACCTGCCGATGCAGCCGAGCCTGATCGACTTCGACAAGGACGGCAAATCCGTTCCAGCGCTGGTCATCGGCACCAAGGCCGGGCAGATCTATGTCCTGGATCGTGCTACCGGCAAGCCGCTGACCGATGTCAAAGAAGTCCCGGTCAAAGCCGCGAACATCCCGAACGAACCTTACTCGCCAACCCAGCCAAAATCGGTGGGCATGCCGCAGATCGGCGCGCAGCACCTGACTGAATCCGACATGTGGGGCGCAACCCCGTACGACCAGTTGCTGTGCCGGATCGATTTCAAATCGATGCGTTACGACGGCCTGTACACCGCACCAGGTACCGACAAATCGCTGAGCTTCCCGGGTTCGCTGGGCGGCATGAACTGGGGCAGCATCTCCACCGACCCGGTCCACGGTTTCATCTTCGTCAACGACATGCGCCTGGGTCTGTGGATTCAGATGATCCCGTCGCAGAACAAGGCTCAGGCCTCGTCCGGTGGCGAAGCGCTGAACACCGGCATGGGCGCGGTCCCGCTCAAGGGCACGCCGTATGCGGTGAACAAGAACCGCTTCCTGTCGGTCGCCGGCATTCCTTGCCAGGCCCCGCCGTTCGGCACCCTGACCGCCATCGACATGAAGACCCAGAAAGTCGCCTGGCAGGTGCCGGTCGGCACCGTTGAAGACACCGGGCCCCTGGGCATCCGCATGCACCTGCCGATCAAGATCGGTCTGCCAACCCTCGGCGGCACCCTGTCGACACAAGGTGGCTTGATCTTCATCGCCGGCACCCAGGACTTCTACCTGCGCGCCTTCAACAGCGGCAATGGCGAAGAAGTGTGGAAAGCGCGTCTGCCCGTCGGCAGTCAGGGCGGGCCGATGACCTACGTTTCGCCGAAAACCGGCAAACAGTACGTCGTCGTCACCGCCGGTGGTGCACGCCAGTCGACCGATCGCGGCGACTACGTGATGGCCTACGCCTTGCCGTAAGCCGCGGTGCCCGTTTGAACAACGGGCACGTCCCTTTGAGCGCGGCACCTGAGGGTGCCGCGCCGCTTTCCGATATCGCTAAAGATTTGCGCAGGAAGATCTCCATGTTTCGTTTTACTCAATCCGCCTGGGTCAACGGTGTGCTGTTGGGCCTGACCTGCAGCGCCGCCCTGCCCGCCCTTGCCGACACCGACGCGAACCTGTTCACCCGCAATACCCTGACCGGCGACTGGGGTGGCCTGCGGCACCAGATGGACGAAGACGGCGTCAAGTTTACCGGCGACTACACTGGCGAAACCGCCTACAACGCTGACGGCGGCCTGCACCGTTCGGCCCGTTACTCGCAGAACATCAAGCTTGGCGTGCAATTCGACCTGAGCAAGTTGTCTGGCGTCGACAACGCCGGCAAGGTGCAACTGACCATCAACGACCGCCGCGGCAACAGCGCCTCCGAAGATCTGGTCGGCAACCGTCTGCCGATTCAGGAAAACTACGGTGGCCTCTACACCCGCCTGACCGAACTCAGCTACGAGCGCAGCCTGTTCACCCCGGCGCTCAACGTGAAGCTCGGTTACATGGCCATGGGCAACGACCTCGGCGGCCTCGACAGCGGCATTCTCTGCAACTTCATGAACGCCGGTTTCTGCGGCCATCCGCTGAACATGTCCGGCGGCAGCGGCTGGACCAATTACCCCAACGCGCACTTGGGCGTGCGCGTGAAGTACGACCTGTCGCCGTCCTGGCAACTGCGCGTGGCGGCGTTCAACGTCGATCCCGAGAGCAACGGCAACTCCAGCCGCGCCTGGCATCTGGGGCCGAAACACACCACTGGCACCGTGGTGCCGATTGAGCTGGTGTACAAGCACGCGGGTGAATTGCCCGGCGAGTACAAGGTCGGCTACTACTACGACAGCTCCGACGTGAAACGCATCGGCAGCGATAAAGAAGTGTCCGGCCGTGGCGGTCATTACCTGCTGATCGATCAAGCCGTATGGCGCTCGCCGTCGTCCGAGGGCCGCAGTCTGCACGCTTTCGGCCAGTACTCGGCGGCCAGCGAAGCCGCTTCGCCGTTCAGCAAGTGGTACGGCACCGGTCTGGTGCTGTACAAACCGTTCGAGGGGCGCCCGCGTGACACCGTTGCGCTGGGCTACGGTCGCGCCGTGCCGAACCCGCGCAGCCGCGATCTACAGCAGGACGCCGCACTGGCCAACGGTACGCCGTTGCCGAATCTGGACAGTGGCGAGCAGTTGATCGAACTCGGCTACGGCTACCAGGCCACCCCGTGGCTGACGCTGCGCCCCAACATGCAATACATCATCGAGCCGGGGGCGTTTTCCGGGCAGGACATCGACAACGCGCTGGTGTTTGGCTTGCAGGTCAAAGCTTCGCTTTGAGCCGACTGGCAGGTCCGCAGACGATAAAAAAACCGGCGCAAATGCCTAATGCTGTTCACCTAAGCCCGACACTGTGACTGTGACTGTGACTGTGACTGTGACTGTGGCGAGGGAGCTTGCTCCCGCTGGACTGCGTAGCAGTCCCTCTTTTGGGGCCGCTTCGCGACCCAGCGGGACTTATCGTCTGCAAATTGTCGTAACCAAGAGTCTCACTGAACAGCGAACCTTTACCCCCAAATCATCGTCCGAGCTAAGGCGTTAACGCTTACCGCTCGCTGCGAGGTTTCCGTTTGAAAGCTGCCATCGTCAAAAAATACCGTCTGATCATCAAGACCATGGGCTATGTCGGCTGGTCGCTGTTCTGGCTGTTGCTCTGGGACATCGCCGTCACCGTCGACTTCATGTTGTTCCTCAACGCCAAGATCAACCTGCCGTTGATGCCCCTGACATTGCTGGGTTCGGCGCTCGTGGTGCTGATCAGTTTCCGCAACAGCAGCGCCTACAACCGTTGGTGGGAAGCGCGAACGCTGTGGGGCATGATGATCAACAACTCCCGCAGCTTCGCCCGCCAGGTGCTGACGCTGCTGGATGACCCCGATAGCGAGGTGAATCCGCTGAAGGCGACGCTGTTGCGCCGCCATGTGGCCTACGTCAATTGCCTCGCGGCGCATCTGCAAGGCCAGCCATGCCCGGAGGAAGTCCGCGCATTCATCCCGGCAGATGAGTTCGCCCGCAGCGGCACTACCAACAACTTTGCCAACGACATCCTCACCGGTTCCGCGTCCTTGCTGGCCCGGGAATACAAGGCCGGGCGCCTGGACAGCATTCGTCTGGCGCGGCTGGAATCGACGATGGTCGAGCTGTCCAACAGTCAGGGCGGCATGGAGCGCATTGCCAACACCCCGCTGCCCTACCCTTACGTGTATTTCCCGCGCCTGTTTATCTCGCTGTTCTGCCTGATCGTGCCGGTGGGGCTGGTGGAATCACTGGGTTGGTTCACCCCGCTCGCCTCGACGGTGGTGGGCTTCATGCTGCTGGCGATCGAACGCATCGGCACCGACCTGCAAAGCCCGTTTCGCCATAGCGAGCATCAGATCCAGATGGAAGCCCTGTGCGAAACCATCGAAAAAAACCTGCAGTCGATGCAACGTGATTCGTTGGGGGAAGTGCGCAGGGTTAAAGAAACGGCTTGAAAACAAGCTTAGGGGAAGCTAGGGCGTAGAGCCCTAGCGAGTTGCAGCGATCACTTTTTCTTTTTCGCCGGCTTGTCTGCCTTTTTGGAATCCTTGGCCTTTTCCGGCTTGCTATCGGCTTTCTTCGCAGACTTCTTCGGTTCGGCGTCTTTCTTCTTGTCTTTCTTGTCGGAAGACTTTGAAAGCGCCGAGGCCGCCGCAGACTTCTTGGCCGGTGACGACTTTTTGTCTTTCAAGTCCTTGCTGGCTTTCGAAGCGTCATCTTTGCTTTTCTTCTCGTCTTTAGCCACGTTTGACCACCTCTCGGAATATGCCGGTATTGGCACAGCGCCTGTGCAATTGATCACAGGTTGATCATTAGGCGTACGCGTTTGGGCGGGGTTCAGATTATTTGGCGGTGTTGACCGGTTGGGGCCTAGGGCGGAAAGCGTTGATTCTTGGCCGGCAGATGTCGGCCAATAGATGCCCGTCGCAATCGACTCGGCCCCTGATCTCCAGCAGCAGTAAGCCAGTGCGTCACTGGTGGAATCGTACGCGTGACGAAATGATGACGGCAGAAAGCTATTATTGTTAAGTTTTTCAACCCCAAGCCGATAAGCGCCAAGAGGCACAACTAGCACCCCGCAGTTGAGAAATCCGAATGTTGTCCAGCAGATCAACGTCGCCAGAAGGTTCCCGAGACGAGCGCTTCGACGGCCTGCTCCACATGGTCAGGCGACAGTTTGGTGTCGTCGCCGTCCTGCTGACGACCGGCGCCCAAGACCTCCAGCGTTTTTGCGCTGGCGCCGGCCCAATTGCGCGCGACACACTGCCAGACCTCCACATGCCGCTTCCCTCCAATGCCAATGCCCATACATTGCTGCTTGTGCCCGATATAAGCCGCGACGAACATCTGCGCAATCACCAGCTGACAAAAACGTTTCCCGCCCTGCGCTTTCTCGCCGTGTGCCCCCTACAGGCTCCAGATGGAGGGCAGCTCGGCCTGCTCTATCTGCTTCACGACCAACCCCGCGAGCTGGATTCCGAGCAACAGAAAGGTTTGCAGGAGTTCGCTCAATTGGCGGCAGGGGCGCTTCTGCTAAAGGAGTCGGATCGAGCAGAGTTTGAGCTTCCGAGCGAAAGCGAGCGACGTAAGACGCTGGCCATCGCCACCAGCGGGACTGGTGTCTGGGACCGCAACATGCTCACAGGCAAAGTCAACTATTCCGATAGTTGGAAGGCCATGCTGGGGTACACCAACAACGAGGTCGGCGACGACGTCGCGGAGGCATACACCCGCATCCATCCCGCCGACTTCGCCTACGTGCTGGCTGTCTACCAGGAGGCCATCGACGGGCGCACCGAGATTTTCGAAGTGGAGCACCGACTACGCTGCCGGGACGGCAGTTACAAGTGGGTCTGCAGTCGCGGCAAGGTGGTGGAATATGACGGCGCCGGCAACCCCGTGCGCATGGTCGGAGCCACCACCGACGTCACTGCCATGTACGCCCTGTCGGAACAGATACAGCTGAACGCCGCGCTGCTGACCGACCTGACCAACGAAATCCCCGGCATGGTTTTCCAGAGTCTGCAGCGGTTGCATGGACAGTACAGCTTTTCCTTCGTCAGCATCGGGGCCCGCGACATTTACGGAGTGACGCCGGAGCAACTGATGCAGGATGCCGACATGCTGCACCTGATCATCCACCCGGACGATCTGCCTGCCTACCTCGGCTCCCTGGAGGCGTCTGCGAGGGATCTCAATCCCTGGAGCCTGGAATACCGGGTACTGCTGCCCGGTGGGGGTGCCGCCTGGCGTCAGGGTGCTGCCCGTCCAAGGGCATTGGCGGACGGCAGCGTGCTCTGGCACGGCATCATCACCGATGTCACCGAGCGCAAGCTAATCGAAGCCGAGCTGCATGTGCTCGCCAGCACGGATTCCCTGACGCAACTCTCCAATCGTCGCCATTTCATGCAGCACCTCGAAAGCGAGTTGGCGCGGGTACAGCGCTCTGCCAGCTATCCCGCGGTAATCCTGATGTTCGACCTTGACCACTTCAAAGCCATTAATGATCGCTGGGGCCATTCGGTAGGTGATCTCGCGCTGCAGCACTTCTCGGCCATTCTCCGCACACAGCTGCGCAGAACCGATGCCGCCGGTCGCATGGGCGGCGAAGAGTTCGCCGTGGTGTTGAGCAATGCTTGCGTCGACGAAGCCAAAATCTTCGCTCAACGAGTCCAGGATGAGCTGGCCAGTGCGCCGTTAGACCACGGAGACGAACGCTTGACACTGGCGGTCAGCGTAGGTATCGCCGCCCTCCATTCAACCGATGTCAGCGCGGAGGCCAGCCTCTCACGCAGCGACAAGGCGCTCTATTGCGCAAAGCGCGCCGGGCGCAACCGCATCGAGTGTTATTGAGCGCGCTGCGAGGCCGTATATCGCAAAGTCACAGGCGCCTTGATGTGGCGCGGTTTCACGAATAAATGACTACAGCAATTGCGCCAATAAGCAGGCAAACGCTCGCCACAGCCGTCAGGCGCAATCGCATCGGCAGGTACCAGGCGTGCAGGCTTACAGCCTGAACCAACCGCCGGTCCTGCCAGAAGTGCACGACAAATCCGACGATCAACAGCAAGCAACCCACAGGCACCGGCAATAACGTGCTGAGCCAGGCGATAAGCGCCGGGATGACGCTCCATATCAGCCGGTCGCGGCGCAGTTCGTCGCTCATGTTTTGCACTGACATGCCAAAGCCCCAGTGCAAGGCGCCGACGAAGCTCAGGATGACCGCGCCATAGTTGACCAGCGCCACCGCCCAAAACGGTCGATGTTCCAGAGACGTGAGGATGAGCAGCGCGAGGCCAATAAACGGTAATAAACCGCCGTAGCCCAGCAGGAAGATATACCTTGGCGGCGAGAGCGAGGACGACACGTTCATTTCAATTGCTTCCAGTGCCCGATATACAAGACTGTAGACCCAAAAGCTCCGACCTGATGCCAACGCCTTTCACCTGAAAACCGTTCAGCCCTTTGCTTGATTGACCGACCGCTTTGGCCGTTAGCAGCCAATTAAGGGTTTAGATAGGCCAGAGGCACGCAAGCTGCCCCTGACCATGCGCCCTCCCCACTCACGCCTGATCCATTGCCTCGATCACGCCCTTGTCCTCGCCCAGGAATCCACCGCTCTGATGCGCCCACAGCCGCGCATAGACGCCATTCTTCTCAAGCAATTCACTATGGGTGCCCTGTTCGATGATGCGGCCATCGTCCATGACGATCAGCCGATCCATCGCGGCAATCGTCGACAACCGGTGGGCGATCGCGATCACGGTCTTGCCCTGCATCATTTCATCAAGGCTTTCCTGAATCGCCACTTCGACTTCCGAGTCCAGCGCACTGGTGGCTTCGTCCAGCAGCAGGATCGGCGCGTTCTTCAGCATCACGCGGGCAATCGCCACACGCTGGCGCTGGCCGCCGGACAGTTTGATGCCACGCTCACCGACCAAGGTGTCGTAGCCGGTATGCCCCTGCCGATCGCTCAACTGGCTGATGAACTCATCGGCCTGGGCGTTGGCGGCGGCGCGGCGGATCTGCGCGTCGGTGGCATCGGGGCGGCCGTAAGCGATGTTGTCGCGAATCGAACGGTGCAGCAGCGAGGTGTCCTGGGTGACCATGCCGATCGCGCTGCGCAAGCTGTCCTGAGTCACGTGCGCAATGTTCTGGCCGTCGATACGAATCTCGCCGCTGTCGACATCATAGAAGCGCAACAGCAGGTTGATCAGCGTCGATTTGCCGGCGCCGGAGCGCCCCACCAGACCGATTTTTTCCCCCGGGCGGATGTTCAGGCTCAGGCCATCGAGCACCTGGCGTTCGCCGCCGTAGTTGAAACTCACCTTGTCGAAGGTCACCGCGCCACCCGACGTGACCAGCACGCCGGCATCCGGCGCGTCCTGCACCTTGGTGCCCTGGGTCAGTGTCGCCATGCCATCCTGGACGGTGCCGATGCTTTCGAACAGCGAGGTCATCTGCCACATGATCCAGTTCGACATGCCATTGATCCGCAACGCCATGGCGGTGATCGCCGCCACCGCACCGGCGCCGACATCGCCCTGGTGCCACAGCCACAGGGCATAGCCCCCGGCGGACATGATCAACGCCACGACCAGCGCCTGATTGACGATTTCGAACAGGCTGACCAGGCGCATCTGGCGGAACCCGGTCAGCTTGAAATCTTCCATCGCCGCCCGCGCAAAGTGCGCCTCACGGTTGGAGTGCGAGAACAGTTTCACGGTGGTGATGTTGGTGTACGCGTCGGCGATGCGCCCGGTCATCATCGACCGCGCATTGGCCTGTTCCTGCCCGACTTTGCCCAGGCGCGGCACGAAGTACCACATGGCCAGACCGAACAACACGACCCAGGCCAGGAACGGCAACATCAGCTTCAGCGCAAAGCCGCCGGCCAGGGCGATGATCGCAATGAAATACACGCCGATCCCCGGCAAGATCTCGATCATCGTGAACAGCACATCGCGCACTGCCAGCGCCGTCTGCATCACCTTGGTAGTGACGCGGCCGGAGAACTCGTCGGAGAAAAACGAAAGGCTTTGCCGCAGCATCAACCGGTGGAAATCCCAGCGCAGGCGCAGCGGCAAGTTAATTGCCAAAATCTGGTGCTGGACCATGGTGCGCAACGCGACCAGCCCGACACTGAATACCATGACGATGCCCATGCCCCACAACACGCGGCTTTCTTGCACAGCCGCTTCGCCGCCAGCCTGCCACGTCGAAAGCAGGTCCACGACCTGACCGAGGAACGAAAACAGCCACGCCTCGTAAATCGACACGGCGGCGCTGAGCAGCGCCAGCGCCAGGATGTAGCCGCGTGCACCCCGGGTGCAGGCCCAGAGGAATTTAGCCAGGCCGTTGGGCGGCGGCGGCACCTCGTCAGGCGGGAAAGGGTCGAGTCTTCGTTCAAACACACGAAGCATGGTGTTCTCCAAAACAGTCAAGTCAGGGAGATTCTGCCATCGAATGGAGGCTGGGAGGTGTTTGTGAAAAAGTGTGTGTTCGTCGTTGGCGCAATTGCTTCAGAATTGCGAGGCAAGGACGTGGCGGGTCAATGCCGATAACCCCACGGTCATCAACCGAGGATCCAGCGACGGGTCATGCCTGATATCCTTGCCTCAAAGGAATTCAGGCCCAGCGCTTTCAAGGACGTAGTAAATGAACTCGCAAAATATCGTGCGTTACTGGCACGCTGTCGAACTGCTGCAACCCCAGGCGGTCCCCAAGCTGAAAAAGCGTGATGGCGACTACCAGCCCTTTTATCAGGACATTCCCACCTCGGCGCAAAGCCTGCCGTGGATGCCAGCCAATCCATTGAGCCGGCAACCCCTGCCGAACAAACGCGTATGGAGTCACACGCTCTACGCACACCTCTACAACAACCTGGATGTGTCTCGCCGGTTGGCAGAGCTGTACGGTGCAGACCAAGGCTACAAGGAACCACAGAAACGGATTTCCGCCCTGTACGCGCTGAAGTTCAACGACCAGGGCATGATGCTGGTCGACAGCCTGGTGTTGTCCAGCGAAGCATGGTTCGTCGGCTGCGCGATCAATAACAGGGACTGGACACACGGCTTCGAGGAAACCCAGGATTCCCTTCGTGAACAGTCCAGAAGCCTGCTAGGGGGTGTGGTTCAGGCTGCCGATCTGGCTTGCCTGACTGACTCCATCCGCAAAACCCTGGGACTCGAAGAGTTTTTCGGCGACGTGCCGCGCGGGAATCGCTTTCGCTCGGCGCCCATCAACCCGAACAAGCCAGAACAGGAAGACGACCCACTCAACAGCTTCCTGCTCAGCGATCTGGCCGCCATGGCTGAAGCCCTTTCTCGTGGTGAAACGAGCGCGCCATTGGCCCACTATCTTAGCCATCATGACTCGACTCAGCGCCTGCATCTGGACAAGCCCGGTGCCGATCTGGCGCTGATCGATCGTCTTGCGCCTTCGCGCTACGCCGCCGGTTGCTGGCCTGCCGAAAAACATCTGGGCCTGGTGCACTCGCAGCAACTGGCAGTCAACAGCCTGCTGCAAAGCCTCAGCAATACCCCCGGCATCATGGGGGTCAACGGACCACCTGGAACTGGCAAGACCACCCTGCTGCGCGACCTGATCGCTGCAGTAGTGACACAACGGGCCGACGTGCTGGCCTCACTGGGCAGAGCCTCAGAGGCGTTTATCAAGGACGGTCGTGAAACCGCCAACGACGGTGGGCGCGATCGCTACGCCTATCAACTCGACCCGCGCCTGTTCGGTTTCGAGATGGTCGTCGCATCCTCTAACAATGGCGCCGTCGAGAACGTCACGCTTGAGCTACCTCAGCAAGACAAGGTCGACCCGTCGTGGTTGCCCGACGCAGAGTACTTCAGCGATCTGGGCGAGTTGACCAGTGGCAAGCCCGCATGGGCAATGATTTCTGCGGCATTGGGTAGCAAAGCCAAACGCACGCAATTCGTCGATCGTTTTTTCTACGGCAAACTTCCGCCTGAAGCGGACAAGGCCAAAGACGAAGCCGAAACGCCTGACCCCGAAACAGTCGATATCTGGGGCCTGGATGAAGACATTTACGATAACGAGCCACCGGCTGATAGCCCCGAAGCGGACGACACTGAAGCCAAAACGCCCCCCAAAGGCATGCGCGAATGGCTGTCCGAACAAGCAGCGTTGATGAAGCCGCTTACGTCCAGTGAAAAAGTCGGCCTCTGGCGCGAGGCTGTCAAACACTATCAGGACGCCAAAGATGCAGAACAGGCTTTGCGTAGTCAGGTAGAAGATATTCTGGAACGGGTTCAGGCCGTGATCAGCGCCAAGGCCCGGGTCAAGCAGATGCAAGAGCATCTTCAGATCCGTCGCACCCAGCGCAGCGATCTCGATAAGGAACAAACGACGCTGGAAACCCTGCAGCTCGCACCTGCGCGCGAGCAACTGCAGGGCGAACTCCGGGCGCTTGAATCGCACCTGATAAAAAAACCTGGTTTTCTCGCCAACCTCTTCAGCCTGTGGGGTGCTTATCGTATCTGGGCTGCCCGCCAGCGTTTGCTTGAAGGTACACACGCCTTGGCCAAGGACGCGTTCGACAGTGTCCAACGCCAGTTGCAACGCATCGTTGGCCGACTCAACGAGTTAGATCGACAACTGGCCGCTGATGAACTGGAGATCGACGAAGCTGTGCGACATGCCGGTGTACAGCTCGACAAGGCACGCAGCGTTGCTCAGGCCGGGCAGGCAGAACATCTGTTGTTCTGGCTGGAACAGGGTCAAATCGGCAGAGGCAGCGAAATCGAATTGGCCGAGCCGTGGATCGTCGAAGGTTGGCGTCAGGCCCGGGCGAAGGTGTTCATCGAAGCACTCAAATTGCATCGCACGTTCTTTCAGATTGAAGCCTCGCGCATGGGCTACAACCTGACGTTCGTCACCAGCATGCTGACCGGTAGTCGTTATTTCGGCGTTTCCCAATCCGTGGTGCGCTCGGCATGGGCTTCGCTGTTCATGGTCGTACCGGTGCTCAGCAGTACTTTCGCCTCATTTGCCCGCTCCTTCGGCAGCCTTGGGTGTAGCGAGATCGGGTGGTTGTTGGTGGATGAGGCGGGTCAGGCCACACCACAGGCTGCCGTGGGCGCGCTCTGGCGCTCGCGCCGAGCGGTACTGGTTGGCGATCCACTGCAACTGGAACCGATCGTTACGGTTTCCGATGCGGTGCTTGAACACATGCGCACCCGTTATCAGGTCGACGCTCACTGGCTGCCGAACCGCCAGTCCGCACAGACACTTGCCGACGAGGCCACGTCCTGGGGGCGCATGGCCGGACCCAAGGATAAAAAATGCTGGGTCGGCCTGCCCTTGGTAGTTCATCGTCGCTGCGATAGACCGATGTTCGACCTGGCCAACCGCATCGCCTACGACGGCGCGATGGTCTACGGAACGATTGCGCCCTCACCTGCCAAGGAAACGCCAGCCTCTCTACTCACCGGGTGGGTGCATGCCAGTGGAAGGTCCTCTGGCAACTGGGTCGATAGTGAAGGTCAGGCACTGGACCGTTTGCTGGCCCAGCTCAAGGCCGACGGCGTACCGCTGGACAGCATTGCGGTCATTACGCCGTTTCAGGATGTGCGTAACCAGCTCAAGGATCGCCTGCACGCCAAGATGGTTCGCGGCACTATTCACACCATGCAAGGTAAAGAAGCTGCAGTGATCATTCTTGTGCTGGGCGGAAGCAGCGAAAACGATGGTGCTCGTGAATGGGCAGTGTCCAAACCCAATCTGCTGAATGTCGCTGCCACGCGGGCCAGACGCCGGCTGTATGTGATTGGTGATCGCAACGACTGGAAGCAGCGCAAACTCTTTTGTGATGTCATGGAGTTTCTGCCCAGCCATTCCGAGCTTACCGCCTGCAGTACGGTCTGACAGAAAACGTCTTGCCCCTTTGACCGTTCTTCGCACTAACGATCAGAGGGGCAATGTTCGTCCACCCCGGGCAGTCAGCCTGCTCACCACACCGCAATATGCGAATCCGCCCGCGGCTCAGTCCCCCCGCACAGCACGCCCGTCACCGGGTCACGCAGAATGATCTGCCCTCTGCCGTAATCCGTCAGGTCACTGGCGATCTGCACCTCATGCCCGCGCCGTGCCAGTGCATTGGCCAGATCGCGCGAAGCGCCCTGTTCGATGCCGACCTTCATGCCTCCGAGCCATTGCCAGCGCGGCGCGTCCAGTGCCGATTGCGGATTCAGACCGAAATCCACCAGGTTCATCACCATCTGCACATGCCCTTGCGGCTGCATGTAGCCGCCCATCACGCCGAACGGCCCAAGGGCCTGGCCGTTCTTGGTGAGAAAGCCGGGGATGATCGTATGGAAGGTCTTCTTGCCCGGGGCGAGCGCGTTGGCGTGGTCGGCGTCGAGGCTGAATTCCTGCCCGCGATTTTGCAGGGCAATGCCGCTGTCAGGCAGGACCACGCCCGAGCCGAAGCCGTGGTAATTGCTTTGAATGAACGAGACCATATTGCCCTGCCCGTCAGCCGTGGCCAGGTACACCGTGCCGCTGGCGTGAGGGTCGCCCGGTTTTGGCGGCTGGGCTTGCTCGCCGATCTGTTGCCGGCGCCGAGCGCTGTAGCCATCACTCAGCAGATCGGCCACGGCCACCCGCATGTGCAGCGGATCGGTGATGTAGTGCAGGCCATCGCTGTAGGCCAGTTTCATTGCTTCCAGTTGCCGGTGCCAGGTCTGCTGGCTGTCGCGGTGATCAAAGTCGAAGCCTTCAAGAATCTTCAGCGCCATCAGTGCGACCAGCCCCTGTCCGCTCGGCGGGATTTCCCAGACATCCACACCGCGGTAATTGACGTGGATCGGCTCCACCCATTGCGCGCGGTAATGCGCCAGATCTGTCGCCCGCAGATAGCCGCCGGTAGCCCGGGAATGCGCATCCAGGCGTTGCGCCAGCGCGCCGCGATAGAAACTCTCACAGCGGCTCGCCGCCAGCTCTTCAAGGGTGCGCGCCTGCGCCGGGTTGCGGAACAGCTCCCCTGCCTTGGGCGCGCGACCGTCAATCAGGAACGTATCGAACCAGGCCTGCAACACGTCATCGCGATGGGGAGCAAACTCATCCAGCGCGATCTGCCACTGATGGGCAACCACCGGCGACAGCGCAAAGCCGTCTCTGGCCAGACTGATCGCCGGCTGCAGCAAATCGGCGAACGGCAACACGCCAAACCGCTGCGACAGCTCGGCCCAGGCTGATGGGCAACCGGGCACCGTCACCGGCGTCCAGCCATACAGCGGCATCTGTGCATGACCGGCCGCCTTGACTGCTTCGATGCTCAGACTGGCCGGGGCATGGCCATTGGCGTTGAGACCATGCAACTGATCCTTGAACCAGACCAAAGCAAAAGCATCGCCGCCCAGGCCACAGCCCGTAGGCTCGACCACGGTCAGCGCCGCTGCCGTGGCGATGGCGGCGTCGATGGCATTGCCGCCCTTTTGCAGCATCTCGATGCCGGCCTGTGCTGCCAGCGGCTGGGACGCCGCGACCATGCCGCGACGGGCGAACACGCTTTGACGTTGCGATGGATAGGGATACTCGTGAGCAGAGAATTTCAACATGGCAAAGGCTCTTCAAAACAGGATTTCATTGGCCGGACTTGATCCGGTTCCATTCGCGGGTGATCAGGCGCTGGATGTTTTCCGGCAGATCGGCCGAGACGAAGGCATGGTTGATCACTTCGTCAGTCGGGTAGATCCCCGGATTGCCGCTGACCTTGGGGTCCATCAGGGCCGTGGCGTCCTTGTTCGGGTTGGCGTAGCCGACGTAGTCGCTGACCGGCGCAATCACCTCGGGACGTAGCAGGTAGTTGATGAAGGCATGGGCGTTGGCGACGTTGCCGGCATCCTTGGGGATCGCCAGCATGTCGAACCAGAGGTTCACGCCTTCCTTGGGAATCAGGTAGCGGATGTCGATGTTTTTCCCGGCCTCGCGCGCCCGGGTCTGGGCCTGCATCACGTCACCGGAGTAGCCGATCGCCACGCAGATATCGCCGTTCGCCAGATCCGCCGTGTACTTCGAAGAATTGAAATACGTCACCGAAGGCCGCAGAGCCATCAGCAGTTTTGACGCCTGCTTGTAGTCGTCAGGCTTGACGCTGTTGGGGTCCAGTCCGAGGTACAGCAAGGCCTGGGGAATGATCTTCACCGGTGCATCGAGAAAGGCCACACCACAGCTTTTGAGCTTGGCGAGGTTCTGCGGATCGAACACCATCGACCACGAATCCAGCACCGCGTCCTTGCCCAACACCGCGCGGACTTTTTCCTCGTTGTAGCCGATGCCGACGGTGCCCCACATATACGGCACGGCGTATTGGTTGCCCGGATCGGCGGCCTGCAAGCGCTGCATCAGACGTGGATCAAGGTGCTTCCAGTTATCGAGCAAGCCGCGTTGCAGCGGCTGATAGGCGCCGGCGCGAATCTGCTTGGACAGAAACTGGCTGGACGGCACCACCACGTCATAGCCCGAGTGCCCGGAGAGCAACTTGGCTTCGAGCATTTCATTGGTGTCGAAGATGTCGTATTGAACCTTGATCGCGCTGTCTTTCTCGAAATTCTTCAGCGTGTCGGGACCGATGTAATCGGACCAGTTGTAAACCTTCACCACCGCATCGGCAGCCTGCAGCATGGGCACCACGGCGACGCAGCACAGCGCCGCGAACAAACTCGATAAACGCATCGTCGATTTCCTTGTGAGGTTCACAGCACGCGGCTGAGAAAGGCCTGGGTACGGGGATGAGTGGGACGACTGAAAATCTGTTCCGGCGGGCCCTGTTCAATCAGTTCGCCCTGATCGAGCACTACCACCCGGTCGGCCACCTCGCGGGCAAACCCCATTTCATGGGTGACTACGACCATGGTCATGCCCTCCTCGGCCAGCTCCTTCATGACCTGCAGGACCTCGCCAACGGTTTCCGGGTCGAGGGCGCTGGTCGGTTCGTCGAACAGCATGGCCTGGGGCTTCATCGCCAGCGCCCGGGCGATCGCCACCCGTTGCTGCTGGCCACCGGAAAGCATCGAGGGGTAATGACTGGCCTTGTCTGCCAGACCGACCCGCTTGAGCAATGCTTGCGCCTGTTCCAGCGCAGCCTGGCGTGGCACGCCCAATACCTGAATCGGCGCCTCGATGATGTTTTCCAGGGCGGTCATGTGCGGGAACAGGTTGAAGCGCTGAAACACCATGCCGATGTCCCGACGCTGGCGTGCGATGTTGCGCTCGGAATCGCGCACCAGGCTGCCGTCAGCCCGGGTGCGATAACCCATGGGCCGGCCGCTGCCCCGAATCTCCCCGCCCTGAATGTCTTCGAGCAGATTGATGCAGCGGATAAACGTGGTCTTGCCCGAGCCCGAAGCACCGATCAGCACCACCACCTCGCCGCGTCGCACTTGCAGCGAGATGCCCTTGAGAATCTGCAGATCACCGAAGGACTTGTGGATGTTCAGCGCCTCGATGATCAGCTCGTCACTTTGATGCGCCATGATTAACGTCCCCTCAGCAGTTTAAGGGTGCTGCGACCGAACATCCGGCTGGAGGCCGGCGGCGGCGCGGAAGGTCGGTCCGACTGACCGAAGCGATGCTCCAGCCAGCGCTGAAAGAAGCCCCACAGCGTGGTGAGCAGCAGGAAATAGATCGCCACCACCAGGTACAACTCGAACACCCGAAAGGTTGCCGAGGTGACCATCTGCGTGCTGAGCAACAACTCCTGCACCCCGATCACGCTGACCAGCGTGGTGTTTTTCAGCATCACGTTGAACTCATTGCCCAGCGGCGGCACGATCACCCGGAACGCCTGCGGCAGGACGATGCGGCGCATCAGTTTGGCGAAGGTCATGCCCAGTGAACGGCCGGCCTCGTACTGGCCCTTGTCCACGGCGCCGATCCCGGCACGAATGATCTCGGCCATGTACGCACCTTCATTCAGGCCCAGGGCGATGATCGCGGCCTGGATGTTGCCGGGGATCACCAGCCCGAACAGCTCGATGTCTTCGAAGCGAAAAATCCCGCCCGCCGCCAGCGCCGTGTAGAGGAAAACGATCTGCACCAGCAACGGCGTGCCACGCATCAGCCACACGTAAAAACGCACCGGCAGATGCAGCAAAGGGTTCTTCGACAAGCGCAACAACGCGGCGGCCAGCCCCAGGACACAGCCCAGCAACATCGCCAGCACACTGATCAGACAGGTCAGCCACAGCCCGGTGAGGTACACCCCACTGGGCTGCAACAGGTACTGCCAGAACACATCCCAATTGAAATTCATCACCGCTTACCTCAATCGAGTGTGTCGCTGGAAACGTGCCATTTACTCAGGAGTTGGTTGTAGCTGCCGTCGCTGCGCATGTCGGTGATGATCTGCTGCACGGCGGCGCTCAACTGCGGATCGTCTTTGCGAATGCCCAGGCCGGTGAGGATCCGGCTGAAGGCCGGAACGCCTTCTTCGAACAGGTCCGGAGCCATCGCGGCGTAATACCCGGCGGTTTCGACCGTCGTGCCGTAAGCGTCAACCTGATTGATACGCAAGGCCTGAAAGGCATCGGTGTCGGTGTTGTAGACCACCAGTTTCATCGGTGGCTTGCCGGCCTTGGCCAGGCTTTCATTTTCGGTATCGAGCAAGGTCTTGATGGTCGAACCGTTGAGCACCGCGATCTTGTGTGTGCTGAGGTCCGCCAGGGTCTTGAGCCCTTTCGGATTGCCCTTGGGCACCACCACCGCTTGACTGGAATACATGTAGTTGACGATGTCGATCACCTCGCGGCGCTCGGGCTTGTCGAACAACTGGTCGACGATCATGTCGCACTGTTTGGCGAGCAATGCCGGGAGCAATCCGGAAAACGGAATCACCCGCCAATCGACTTTTTTGTCGCCCAGACGCTTGGCGATTTCCAGCCCCAGATCGACGGTCAGGCCCTTGGGTTTTTGCGCTTCATCGAAGGACACCAGCGGCGGTGAATCCATGCCCGAGCAATAGGTGAGTTTGTCGACCTTGACCAGGCGCTCCGGCACCGTGGGTGCGGCGACCGCCCACTGTGTACAGAGTCCCAGGGAAATTGCAGCCAGTAACAGGCGAGACGTATGCATGACCAGACACTCCAGTTCGGTTAGTAACGGGGCAGTACTCAAAGTCAAAACATCGGCGGACTCGTGTCCGCTCTGTGGTTATTTTTCCGATTGCAGAAACTTGATCAGCTCCGGCACCGTGCCTTCGATGTGTTCGCGCACCACGGCTTCGGCCTTGCTGGCGTCACCGGCGCGAATCGCATCGAGGATCATCTGGTGTTCCTGGCGGGCACTCAGGGGCTTTTCAATGTGCTGCAGCCAGAGGCGCATCGGCGCTTCGATCAGCGCGTACAGCGCGCTGATCTGCTTCACCAATCGTGGTCGGCCGCTGAGGCTGCACAGGTATTCATGGAACTTGCGGTGGCGGCTGACCCACGCCGCGCTTTCCTCGCGGTAGTCATCCATTTCATCGAGCAGTCGCTCCAGGGCCGTCAACTGACGCTCACTGATTTTTGGCACCGCGACGCGCATTGCCAGCCCTTCCAGCGCACTGCGCATCTCGAACACTTCGTGCATTTCCTCGACATCCAGACCGCTGACCACGGCGCCACGGTTAGGCCGCAACGTCACCAGCCCCTGTGCATCGAGACGGCGAAAGGCTTCACGCACGGGCATCCGGCTCATGCCGATTTCACTGGCAATATCTTCGGCGATCAGCCGGTCGCCCTTGCGATAACGACCACCGCAGATGCCTTCAAGCAGAAAGTTGTAGGCCTCTTCCTCGGCGGTCATCGGTTGACGTTGGTCGTAGGCGGGAGCGAATTGCATGGCAGCACCTTTTGTCTTTTTGTATCCAATTATCCACGGATGCAAAACAGCACATTGCGTGCCAGATGCCTGCATTTCGAGCCAAGGAATTGATTTGCATGATTAAAGGTTAAAGACGTGCGGCAACCTGCAAAGCGCATGTGCTACCTGTTGGCCCAATGCGAGCCCCGCAACGGTGCAAAACGGTAGCCAGGTAACACCGCCTGATCAATCGCCTGGCGCGCGAGGCAAAATCCCCAGCTTTCACTACGCTTGGGAAATCCGCCCTGGCGCAATCACATCAAACACATTGAACATTGCCCGGGGACCGCTGTTCCAGATGATTCAGACAGAGAATCAAGGACGAACATATGGATGTCTTCGCGCCCGCGCTGCCTGTTCCACCCCGGCAAAGCACAATCACCCGCCGCCTGGTGTTCGCGGTCGGGACGCTGTTTGTGGTGGGCGTGATTGCGGTCACCGGCACTTTGCTCAGCATCGCTGCGCGTCTGGATCGCGAGGACGCCGAAGAAACCCGCTTCTACGCGGCGCGCGCTCTGGAAAACCGTATCAGTGCCTCAAAAAGCTATATCAACAGTTACGCCGACTGGACCACCGCTTACGAACACCTGCACAGCAAAATCGACACCGACTGGGCCTACACCCAGCAGAACCTCGGTAAAACCCTGTTCACCACTGACGGCTATGACGGCGTCTTCGTGCTTGATCGCGCAGGCACCCAGTACGCCGTGGTAGAAGGACAGCAGGATGACCGCGACATTTCGCACTTGCTCAAGCTCTCTTCCGCCACGCTGATCGACAAGGTGCAAAACCAGTCCGACCTGACCGTACCGATCGGCACGTATGCGCTGTTCGATGGCTGGCCGGCACTGGTCACGGCCGCCGCGATCCTGCCCAATGATGAACGCCCCGTAGGCGACCCCAGGCAGACCTCGGTGCTAGTGTTCGTTGACAAGCTCACGCCCACCAAGCTGCGGGCGATTGACGTCGCTTATGGTTTGCAAAACCTGAGGCTGATCCCGGACGAACAGCTTCCCGGCGATCTGCCACGGGTACGGCTGGACAATACCGGTTACAGCCTCACAGCGGATCTGGAGCGACCCGGACAGCAACTGTTGTGGTCATTGCTGCCGACCCTGGGCGCGATATTGGTGGTGCTGATGCTACTGACCGCGTACTTCCTGCGCCACGCATTGCGCTCCTCCCGTTACGTCGACCACAGCTTCAGCACATTGCAGGCCTCGAACCATGCACTGGAGACAGCCAATCAAGCGCTGGAAGCCAGTGAAGAGCGCTTTCGTGCGGTGGCCGAAGCGGCATCGGACTGGATCTGGGAAGTCGATAACCAGCTGCGTCTGACCTATCTCTCGGCGCGCTTCAGCGAAGTGACCGGTTACCCGCAAACCCAGTGGCTGGGCCAAGGCATCGGGCAACTGGTGTCGTGCGATACCACGCCACTGGAGTTGTGGCTGACAAAGCTCAGCGAAGACAGCAATACCAGTGACCTGCGCTGCACTTATCGCGATCACGCCGGGCAGCAACGTCACTGTCGGTTGTCGGCGCGGCCGATAATCGACAAGCATGCCGTCAGCGGTTATCGCGGCACCGCCAGCGACATCACCGATGAAGTCGCCGCCCACGCGCAGATCCAGCACCTGTCGATGCACGACGCCCTCACCGGCCTGCCCAATCGCAACCAGTTGGCACGCTATCTGGATGACGCGCTGCTGCTCAAGGAGCACGCACCACCGCTGTCGCTGCTGGTGATCGACCTCGACAACTTCAAACCGATCAACGATTCCCTCGGCCATCCGGCCGGCGATGCGGTGCTGCAGGAAGTCGCCAGTCGTCTGCGCGAATGCACCCGTGAGCACGACATCGTCGCGCGCCTGGGTGGCGACGAGTTCGTCGTGGTGCTCAATGGCATGGACAGCCGCCACGAAGTCGACCGGTTCTGCATACGGCTGGTCGAGAGCCTGCATCAACCGCTGATTTTCGAACATCACCCACTGCACGTGGGTGCGAGCATTGGCATCGCCCTGAGCCGGCGTCAGGGCTTCGTGCCGAGCGAGTTGATCCGCTGCGCCGATATCGCGCTGTATCAGGCCAAGTCCGAGGGCAAAAACACCTGGTGCTATTTCGAAGCACACATGAGTGACCAGATCCAGTCACGCCGGCAGATGGAAAGCGATCTGCGCGGTGCGCTGAAGAACGACGAATTCGTCCTGCACTACCAGCCGCGTTATACGGTCGATGGCAAACACATCGTTTCGGTCGAGGCCTTGGTGCGCTGGCAGCATCCGACCAAGGGCCTGCTCGGGCCGGACCTGTTCATCGGTCTGGCGGAACAGACCGATCTGATCGTCCCGCTGGGGCGCTGGGTGCTGCGCGAAGCCTGTGAAACCGCGCTGACCTGGCCGGCGGACATCTTGCTGTCGGTCAACCTGTCGCCAGCACAGTTCGCCCTCAGCGATGTCGTCGAGGACGTGCGCGAAGCTTTGGTGCAGACGCGTTTCCCGGCCATTCGCCTGGAACTGGAAATCACCGAAAGCGTGATGCTGGTCGACACCAACGGCGCGCTGGCCGCCATGAATGCGCTCAAAGAGCTGGGCGTACGGCTGAACATGGACGACTTCGGCACCGGCTACTCATCCCTCGGTTACCTGCGCGCTTACCCGTTCGACGGAATCAAGATCGACAAGCGCTTCATCGCCTCGATCAGCCACGGCGCCAATGATCGCGCCGTGGTGCAGGCGATTATCGGTCTGGGCAAAGCCATGGGCCTCACCGTGACCGCCGAAGGCGTGGAAACCGAAGAGCAGCTGGACATTCTCGGCAAGGATCAATGCAACGAGGTTCAGGGGTATTTCATGAGCCGGCCAATCGACAAGGCCGCGTTCGCACAGTTGTTGAAGGACTCGCGAGGTGCCCATGCCGAACACATCATTAATGAGTCAACTCGCGCTCATCGACTTTGACGGTCTGTGAAGTGCAGCAGCACGTCTATGGTTTTACGCGGCAAAGCATGCCTTTGCATGAATCAACGCGATCTGTTTTTGGCGCCTACCCGTCAATCTCGCCGTTACGAATCGCCATCATGATCGCTTGCGCCGTCGTCGCGACTCCCAGACGTCGGCGAGCTGAGCGCAGGTGATTTTCTACGGTCCGTTCCGATAAACCAAGAGTGGCTGCTATATCCGACTGCCGCCTGCCTGCTGCCGTCCAGCTCAGCACTTCACGTTCGCGCCTCGAAAGCGTTTTGAGCACCTCGGCAACTGGGGCCTCCAGCAATCGTCGGGCGGAGAAAAATGCCGCTGTCGCCACGATCGTCAACCCGATGCGCACCCGTGGCGACCCGTCGACCGAAATACCGCCCAGGCTCATGGCGCCTTCAAGCCCCTGAGGTCCGAATACCGGCACCTGCAAACCCTGGATGCCCGGGCCGCCAGGGGACTTGATGATCTGATAATGCGCTTCCCCCTGCCCTTGCATCTTGCGCCAGAAGAAGGCTTCGCGAGTCTTCAGAATATGGCGAGTCACCGGGCAATGGCGAACATACGTCTGGGCATCAACGTCTTGCCCGCAGCCAAACCAATCGCCTTCGACCCAGTAGATGCGCTCAAGCACTTCTTCGCTTGCCGATGACGCCGAAAACAGTACGAATCGATCATAGCCGAAGGGGCTGGCGAACCCCCGCACAGCCTTCTTGATCGACTCGAGCTTGTGCGCCGCCTCTATCTCGAGAACGGCGCGCATCAAAGCCTCGGCGGGCTCCTTGTTCACGCCCGCTCGACCTCGTTCAGGAGTGCCGCTGCAGCCAATTTGCCCAGATTGTTGCCTGCCAAAGGGCTGTCGCCGGTCAGCAGCTTGCGGTCCCTGAATGTCGCCCCGGAAATATCCTGATTGACGATCTCGACCCCAAGCGCCTGCAACTGCTCGCCGAACTTCCAGGTCAGATGCCCCGGCATGTATCCGATGTCTGGTGTCTTCGCATCGAGACTGTCGGGAAACGCGCAGATCTTGTAGCCATTGAAGAGGTACGAACTCTTGGACTCACCAACACCCGCTGCCAGCAAGGCCGCAGGCCCGTGGCACAACGAAATCACAAACTTGTCGTTGGCGACAGCCCACTGCAATACGGACTTCACATCGGTACTTTCCGGCAGTCCGATCAGTGCGCCGTGGCCACCTGGTATGAATACACCGATGTAGTCCGAGTTTTCTCCCAGCGCTTTATCGATCACTTCAGCCAGCTTCAGGGGCTTTTTGAACTGCTCGCGGTATTTTGCATAAAAGCCCTGTATCTCAGTATCTTCAGAAGGCATTGCCCAATATTCGAATTTCACCGGATTCCCCGACAAGGTCGCGATATCGAAGGCGAAACCTGCCTTATCGAGGTGATACATGGGCAATAGAGTTTCGACCGGATGATTGCCCGTAGAAAACATCGTGCCGTTGTCGGTCAGCAGATAGCGTTCATCAGCACCGATCAGCAAAACCCTCCAACGGCCCTCTTTATAGGGCTCGGGATAGTCTGCATCACTGAGATCCGACTTCGTGGAGGTGAACTGGCTCAGCGAATAGGGTGAAGGAAAAAAAGCGTTGTCCTCCGCTTTATCCGGGACGGGGCGCTTGTCGTCGTTCTGCGGGTTAGTCATGGTCTTCTCCGTAAATGCGCGAATGGCGTTAACCATGCTAGTCACAGGAATGAGAGGTCACAATGAGGGTTTCCCCTCAATGATAAGCGTTGAATCCAGACGCTCTTTAATTATTGCTGTGCAGCGATTAGCCTTGGCCTACCCACCCGGTTCAGCTGTAAACCGCCCCTACCTGCAAAGGACATTCAATGCCGCTTTCTCTGCCGTTCGAACAAGTCGATGTGTTCGCCGATCACTCCTACGAAGGTAATGCGCTGGCCGTCGTGGTGGATGCCGATGAGCTGACAACCCAGCAGATGCAGGCATTTGCCCGGTGGACACAACTCAGTGAGACGACTTTTCTGTTGAAGCCCGAGGCGCCGGGGGCGCATTACCGCGTACGCATCTTTACCCCGCTGCGCGAGTTGCCCTTTGCTGGCCACCCGACCCTGGGAAGCTGCAAGGTTTGGCTGGCCAAAAACGACAACCCGGAGCATGTCGAGATTATTCAGGAATGCTCGGCGGGCTTGATTCGGGTACGCAAGCAAGGCCCGCATCTGGCGTTCTCTGCGCCGCCACTGGTGCGCAGCGGACCGCTGGACGCAATGACGTTAACTCTGATCGAACAAGGGCTCGGTCTCGCCGCTGGACAGATCCGGGCTAGCCAATTGGTAGACAATGGCCCGGGCTGGGCGGGTGTGCTGCTGACAAATCGCGAAGAAGTGCTGGCGATCAAGCCCGATTACGCCGCACTGCAGGGGCTGAATGTCGGCGTCATCGCTCCGTGGGTGGGTGGCGAGTCTGAAACGGACATAGAAGTCAGGGCCTTCATGGGCGAGGAATGCACCGAGGACGCCGTCACGGGGAGCCTCAATGCAAGCCTGGCTCAGTGGCTGATCGGCGCGGGCATCCTGAGCGACCGTTACACCGTGAGCCAGGGCACTGCGATGGGGCGCCGTGGCCGACTGCACATCGAAAGGGTTGACGGCACCGTCTGGGTGGGCGGAGCAGTACAGCACTGTATGTCGGGCCGAGTGGTCTTTTGATGAACCATGAAACTCAGCGGCGCCGAATTCCATTCGACCACCGCTGCACCTGCTGAATCAGAACTCACAAATACCAGCGATACTCCCGCGCACTGATCTCCTGCATGAACGCCAGGTGATCCTGACGCTTGTTCTCGCAGTACACGTCAACGAACTCGGCGCCCAGTCCGGCCCGCAATTGCGGTTGATTGTGCAGGGCGCGCACGGCGTCGAGGATTTCGGTGGGGAAAGCGATGCCGCTGTTGCGGTCGTCGTTGAGGGGCGGGATCGGTTCTTTGCCGGTTTCCAGCCCGTGTTCCAGGCCCACCAGAATTGCCGCCAGCACCAGATACGGGTTGGCGTCGGCGCCGGCCAGGCGGTATTCGATGCGCAGGTTTTTCGTGTCCGACTCGGGAATGCGCAGGCACGCGTCGCGGTCCTCATAACCCCAACTCGCTTTGGTCGCGGTGTTCACCGTGCCGCTCAAGCGGCGCATGGCGTTCTGGTTCGGCGCGAAGATCGGCATGCTGTGCGGCAGCAAGTCCAGACACCCCGCCACCGCGTGGCGCAATGACTGTTGGTGATTGGCGGCCAGCAGGTTATTGCCCGCCGCGTCATACAGGCTGACGTGCACATGCATGCCGCTGCCCGGATGTTCCACATACGGCTTGGCCATGAAACTGGCGCGGTAGCCGTGCTTGAGCGCAACGCCACGGGTGCTGCGACAAAACAGCGCCGCCCAGTCAGCGGCACGCAAACCGTCGTCCAGGTGGCCGAAATTGATCTCGAACTGCCCCGGCCCCAGCTCGGCGGTGATCACCGTGGCGTCGATGCCCTGGGTCCGCGCGGTTTCGACCATGTCGTCGAGCACCGGGGCGAACCGCGACAGACGCTCGATGTGCATGTTCGGCTGGTCATCGGCGTCGTCGCTGAGTTCGTCGCGGGGGAATTGCGGCAGGCCGTCGCGCAACTTCTTGTCGAACAGGTAGAACTCCAGTTCGAACGCCACCACCGGATGCATACCTTTGCGCGCCAGACGGGCGAGCACTTGCGCGAGCACCTCGCGGGGTTCGAACTCGATCGGTTTGGCGGTGCCGTCGGAGGTGATCAGCATCTGTCCCAGTGGCTGCGCTTCCCAGGTCACCGGTTTGAGTGTGCCCGGAATCAGGCGACGCACGGCGTCCGGGTCGCCGTCGTTGAAGCAGTAATCGCCGATCTTGAACAAACCGCCCTGCACGCCCAGCAGCACGCAGTTTTGCGGCAGTTTCAGTGCGCTGCCGGCGGCGACTTTTTCGAGCATGTCCACCGGGTAGCGCTTGCCGTAGAAGTGCCCGGGAATGTCCAGGGAGATCAGGTCGACATAACGCACCTCGGGGTAGCGTTGGCGAAACGCACGCACTTCGGCGAGCAGGTCAGAGCAGACAGCGTCCATCGTCGGTGGTCCTTTGGTTGTTATCAGGTGTAGACCCAGAGCACGCGCGTGAGCTGCTGGGTGAGGTTGCCGTAACGGCAACGGGCGTGACTGGCGAATTGAAAGCTGTCGCCGGCGCGCAGCGTAACCGGGTCTTCGTCATCGCCCAGCCACAAGGTCAGTTCGCCTTCGAGGACGTAGCCGCCCTGCTCCGAGCTGTCGCTCATGTGTCGGTCGCCACTGCTGGCGCCCGGTTCCAGATGACTTTCGAGCATGGAAAACGACGCGCGCATCTGCGGCGACACCAGAATGTCGGTAATGCCATTGGCGTAATACAACGTGCGGCGCTCGTCCGGGCGGGTGACCCACGGCACCTGCTTGGGCTTGGGCAGGCTGTAGAAATAGGTGGTCGGCACGCCCAGGGTTTCGCTGATCGCGGTGAGGTCGGCCACGGTCGGACGTGACAGCCCACGTTCGACCTGCGACAGAAAACCCACCGAGCGGCCGATTTTGTCGGCCAGCTCTTTCAGGGTGTATTTCTTGTGCTTGCGCAGGTCGTGAATCAGGATCGCCAGCGCAGCGATTTCTTCTTGCTTGTTCATGGCCGGGATTCCAGAAAAAAATTCATCAGATGCTGTCGCGCAGTCGATACCAGGCCTTGCCGATGGCTTCCAGTGGCGCGGCGAGGTATTTGCCACCGGGAAACCGGCCATTGCTCAGGCCCTGATACAGCGCCAGTTCATCCCCCTGGCCGAGGATCGCGTCGGACACCGCCCGGGCCGCCGCCAGCGTCGGCAGCACGCCGTGGCCCGAGTAACCCTGCAGCCAGTAGCGGTTGCCCTCGCAGCCAACGTCCGGGGTGCGATTGATCGTCAGGTCGATGTGCCCGCCCCAGGCAAACTCCAACTCGACGCCTTTGAGCTGCGGGAACACCCGTTCGAGAAACGGCCGGGTCGCCGCCGCGATGTCCTTGGGCATGCCGCCGAGGTAAGTGCAGCCTCCGCCGAACAACAAGCGGTTGTCCGGTGTACGACGGAAGTAATCGAGGACGAACTGGTTGTCGGTCACGCAGACGTTGCTCGGCAGCAATGCAGTGGCTTGCTCCGGCGTCAGCGGCGCGGTGGCGACTTGGTAGGTGCCGACCGGCAGAATGCAGGCGGCCAGTTGCCGGTCGAGTTGATCGAGATAGGCGTTGCAGGCCAGCACCAGCACATCGGCCTTCACCGCACCGCGCTCGGTATTGACCCGAAAACCAGCGCCCTCCTGCTGATAACTCAACGCCTTGCTCTGCTCGTAAATGCGCCCGCCGGCACGCTCGATCGCAGCGGCCAGGCCGAGGGCCAGTTTCAGTGGATTGAGGTGTGCGCCTTCAGGGTCATACAGTCCAGCCTGATAGCGCTCGCTGGCGACCCACTGCGGCAGGTCTTCGCGGGGAATGAATTGCAGGGCGTCGTGGCCCCACTTGTGGCTGGCCTCGTGTTGCCATTCGGTCAGCAGACTGACGCGACGCGGCATCACCGACGTCCACAGATGCCCCGGACGATAATCGCAATCGAACCCGTGACGCCCCGGCAGTGTGCGCAACTCTTGTGCAGCCCAGCGCATGCCGTCCCACAGGCGTTTCGCCCGCTCATGCCCCAGCGCGGCTTCCAATGGTGGCATGTCACACGACCAGCCCAGAATCGCCTGCCCGCCATTACGCCCCGACGCGGCCCACGCCACACGACTGGCTTCCAGCACGGTGACGCGCTTGCCGGCCAACGCCAGACGCAGCGCGGTGTGCAAGCCGCTGAACCCCGCGCCGACGATCACCACATCGCTGTCTTGCGCGCCCTCCAGCACCGGTCGCTGACTGAGGAGATCGGCGCAACTGTGGGCGTAGTAGCTGTCGACATGGCGCTGGGATTGCTGAAACATTCGCGGCCTCGTGAAATTCTGTTCTTGTAATTTCATGAAAATCTACAGAACAAATTTCACGGCGGCAACCGCAAAGCGTCTCTGGCCGGTTAAATCGTCAGCGACCCGCGCCTCAGTCACGCAGCCATGGCAGGTCTTCACGCTGATAGCGATGCGCGCGGAAAATGGCGTTGTTCTCGCCCGGCAGATAGCGTCGCGAAGGCGCATCGGGATAGCTGGCGAAGTGCGGATTGACGTACTCCCAAACCACTTCACCGGCCGGGGTGACTTCGAACAAGCGGCCGAAGTTGGCTTCGGTCACCAGCGTGTTGCCGTTGTGCAGACGCTGTGCGCCACCCATGAACGGGGTGAAAAACGCATAGCCCGGGGTATCGGCGTATTGCCATTCGATGCGTTGGGTGGCCGGATTGATTTCGACGATGCGTGAGTGCGGCATGCTCACATGCGGACGGAAGATGCCGTTGTCGAACACCAGCACGTTGCCGTTTTCCAGTTCACTCGGGCAGTGCTGCTGCGCGACCAGGTCGTGGCCCAGACGCCACAGCACCTCGCCGCTGCCGCGCTGCACGGCAATCACCGAAGACACACTGCGCAGACTGAGAAGCACTTTGCCGTCGCGGCCCGGGGTGACGGCATTGGTCATCGGCCAGTGATGGCGTTCAAAGCACTCGTGCAGCGGGTAATCCTCGGGACGCAGGTGTTCCCAACTGCGCCATTCCCAGACCACCTGACCCTGACGATCGACTTCCTTGACCACGTCGGCGTAAATCACCCCGCCCGGCGCCTCGCTGCCGGGAATACCACCGACCACCCGACCGGCCAGTTCCGCGCTCAACGGCTCGGCGGTGGTGTACAGCAGGTGGCCGTTGTCCAGCCATTGCGCGTCGTGGTGATGCAGCAGATCGGTGTGTTCCCAGACCACCTCACCGTCGGGGGTGACTTCGCTGAACGCACCGCCATGCCACACCGACCAGCCCGGGAACAGATCCGGCGAATCGGGGTGGTTGCCGTTGTAACCGAGGTTGCCGTTACGCAGGATTACCGCGTCTCGGCCAGGGCGCTGCGGCAGTTTCCAGCGATGGACGACTTCGCCGTCCAGGTCGATCAAAAACACATGGCCGTCCGCCGTTTGCGGGCCGAACAAGGTGTAGCCGCCGGCACTGCGGGCATGATCGACCGCGATCAGGCCGCTTTTCTGGCGTTTGCGGGTGGTGCGTTCAAGTGTCGGCATGGCGTACTCCAGGCGGGCAAATCCGGGCCGGGCGCAAGGCGGCCGGTGCGTCCGGTAATCAAGGCAGAGAAGTGTTGGCAGCAGGCGCTTTTAACGGCATTGTCGTGCGTTCATTCCTGCGCTGAATTCAGTATGTCGAGGCCCGCCGTGCCGCTCCATGCCAAACACCCCTCCTTTGCTGCCATGTCGGACACCTCGCCGCTGCCTGAGCGCACCGTGGTGGTGTTGGCGTTCGATGATCTGCTGTTACTCAACGCGGCCGGTCCGCTGGAAGTGTTTGCCGCGATTCCTCGGGTGCTGGCCGGGGACTTCATCGCCCACCCGCCCTATCGCTTGCTGGTGGCGTCGCCGCGAGGCGGTCAGGTCATGTCGATTTCAGGCATCAGCGTCACCACGTGTTCGCTCGAACAGATCGACCAACTGGCCCCGCTGATCGACACCTTGATCGTTGCCGGTGGCCCGGGCATGGCGGCGCTGGAGGCCGACCGGCCCGCCTGCGACTGGCTAAGCCAGCGCGCACCGCAGATTCGCCGTCTCTGCTCGATCGGTACCGGCAGCTTCGCGCTCGCCGCGGCCGGGCTGCTCGATGGCCGCAAAGTCGTGACCCACTGGAAATTCGCTGATGAGTTGCAGGCGCGCTACCCGGCCGTGCAGTGCCAGACCGATGCGCTCTATCTGCACGACGACAACCTCTGGACGTGTGGCGGCGCCACGGCGGGCATCGATCTGGCGCTCGGGCTGGTGGAACAGGACCTCGGCGCCCACGCGGCGTTGGCGCTGGCGCGCTATTTCACGGTGTTTTTGTGGCGTAGCGCTGAACAGCCGCAACTCAGTGCGTCACTCAACGCCCAGGCCAAAGCGTTGCGTACCGATCCGGATGTGCGTCTGGCGCGTTTGCATGGCTGGATTGCCGCGAATCTGAACGGTGATTTACGCGTGGAACGGCTGGCCGAGCAGTTCGGCATGAGCCCGCGCCACTTTGCTCGTGCGTATGTCGCCGCGACCGGAGAAACACCCGCACAAGCGGTGGAGAATTTACGTCTGGAGGCCGCCACCTGGTTGCTCAAGACCACCCGCGAGCCGATCAAGAGGATCGCTGAAACCGTAGGGTTTGGTCGGGAAGAACGCATGCGCCGTGCGTTTCAAAAACAGCTTGGCCTAAGCCCGAACGCTTATCGCAGTCAGACGAATGCACCGCTTGCCGGGCCGCGCCAAACGAACACTGTGACGATTACTCTGGAAGGGCTGGCCCGGTAAGGGTTTGCCGATGTTGCGATCAATGCTCCAGCGCATAACGCCGGCAATGCTCCAGATAGCCCTTCTCATGCTGACCAACCAACTGCACGACACTCGACCACAGCCACGACGGCGCATCCAGGGTCTTTGAACGACAGGCCTGCAGCTCGCGCATCCACGACGCCCGTGTGCTCAGGTCCATCTGCCGGGCGTGAGCCAATCCCACCACGCGGGCCAGATACCCGGCGGCCAGCATCGCATCGGTCTGGCTCAATTGATCCAGCTCCAGTTTCATGTCCTGGGGCAGCAGTTCGCGGATAAAGAAACCATGCTCGAGCACCCGGGCCGCCACCATCCGGTTGCCCAGGCCCGGCGACAGACAGCGGGCGCCTTCGACCACCCGTTTGCCGTTGTCTCGGGGCATCGCCGCGCGAGCCACCCGTGGGGCGGCGGCGGCGACGGCTTCCTTGATGTCGAGCAAGCAATACTCCTGATCGTCGTCCTCACCGACACCCAGCAACACCGCATAACGCTTGAGCCCCAGCGAACTGCAGCCTTTGACCCAATAGGCCGAGTCGAGCATTTTCACCCGGTCATCCTTCGAGCGGCCCTTCAGTGACGTCACCAACGTGTGCAGGTCTGGCGTGGCGCACAGCGTCTTCAGCGCGCTGCGCTCTTCCCGTGACAATGACCAGAAGTGTTTACCCAGCGGAATGGTCGGTTTGGTGCTCTCGATGCGTTCCTGGGCCAGGTGCTTCCAGGTGCGCTGCACCGCGCTGCGCATCCCGGCTTTCACTTGCGCGGGACGTGGCGGTTCTTTATCGACATCGTCTTCGAAGGCCTGCTCGTAACCGCGCATCATCTCTTCGAGCATGCGCGCCGTCGCCACGCCGGGCAGGTCCGAGCCACGGGCGGCGGTGGCCAGAGACAAGGCCAGGCGCACCAGATCATGCGCAGGGTTGCCGATAACGGTCTGGTCGAGGTCGCGGATGTGAATGTCGATCCGCCCTTTCAGGTCGCCGGTCGGCCCCAGATTGCCGGCGTGACAATCGCCGCAGATCCACACCGCCGGCCCTTGCGGCAGGCTGCGGCCCGGCTGGCTGTGCAGCCATTGATAAAACTGAACCGTGCTACCGCGCACATAAGCGTGCGCGGAGCGAGCCATTTTCAGATTGCGCAGTTGTGACAGCGGTTCAAGGCGTGCGGAGGGCCGTGGGGTTTTCATGGACGCTTCTTGCAGTGGATTGTGTCCTGTTGACCGCTCGTCGCCCGCAAATGTTTCAAAGTATTACAAAGGCAGTTCAACCTTGGCCAGCAACCCACCGCCACTGCGGTTGCTCAACGTCAGCTCCCCGCCCTGCTCACGCACGATAGCCCGCGCCGCCGACAACCCGAGCCCGACGCCGCCGGTTTCACGGTTGCGCGAGGTCTCGAGGCGGAAAAACGGGTCGAACACCCGCTCCAACGACGCTTCAGGAATCCCCGGGCCGTTGTCGCTGACGTCGATGCAGACGCTGTAGCCATCGCTGCTCAGGGCAATCGCCGGCTGCTGCGCATACTTCTCGGCGTTTTCCAGCAGATTGACGATCACGCGCTTGATCCCCAGTGGCCGGCCTTCGTACACCAGATGCGCCGGGCCCTGGAAATCGATGGCGATGTGCTGGTCGCGGTAGTCGTCGATGATCGTCTGCAGCAGCTCCGACAGGTCAAACGCGGTGGTTGGCTCCGGCTGGGTGTCTTCACGAAAGAACGCCAGCGCGGCGTTGATCATCGACTGCATTTCTTCGATGTCGCGGATCAGTTTGCCTTGATGATCGAAATCTTCCATGAACTCGCTGCGCAGGCGCATCCGGGTCAGCGGTGCGCGCAAGTCGTGGGAAATTGACGCGAGCATGTGCGTGCGTTCGCTGATGTAGTGCTGAATCTGCGCCTGCATGGTGTTGAAGGCGATGATCGCCTGGCGGATCTCGTCCGGGCCTTCGACCTTGATCGGCGGCGCACGCAGATCGCCGCCAAAGCGGCGGGCAGCGCTGGCAAAGCGTTGCAGCGGGTGGGCCAGTTGCCGTGTGGCAAGCCAGGCCACCAGCACCGTGGCGATCAGGCCGAGGGCGATGATGATCGCGATGCGCGTGCCGACGTCCAGGCCCCAGGAGCGCTCGGGCGACGAAAACAACAGCCAGCTGGCATCCGGCAGCTGAATCAGCGCCGCGTAAAGAGCCGCCGGACTGCCGCTTGGCCAGTCACCGGGATTGAACACCCGAATGGGTCGATCGTCGCCCAGCAACTGATGCAACACCGACGTCTCGCCGGCCATGAGCAGCGTGCCACTGGGTGGCAATCCGAGCTCGGCACGCTGCGCGCTCCACGTCACCTTCTGCTTCGGGCCGCTTGCCGCTTGCGCCAGTTGCGCGCGCAAAGGCGCGGGTGCGGCCTCGATCACCTTGACGGTGGCGGCAATCTGCTCCAGCAACCCGGTGCGTTCAATGGGCGGTCGCGCCCAGCTCCCCGCCACCTCCACGAACAGGAAATTGAGCGCCAGCGAAGCGAGCATGGCCGCGACAATGGTCAAAGCAATCCGCCGACTCAGTGGGTCGCGCCGCAGAAATCGACGGATCACGAGCGCGTGACCGTGGCCGTGAACAGATAGCCGCCGTTGCGCACGGTGCGGATCAGGTCCGGGCGTTTGCTGTCCGGCTCGATCTTGCGGCGCAGGCGGCTGACCTGCACGTCGATGCTGCGATCGAAGGCGTCGTGGCCGTGACCGCGAGACAGGTCGATCAGTTGCTCGCGGGTGAGGATGCGCTGCGGGTGTTCAAGAAACACCACCAGCAGATCGAACTCGCCACCGGACAGCGGAATCATCACGTTGTCCGGAGAACGCAGCTCGCGACAGGTGATGTCCAGATGCCAACCGGCGAAGGCGATCACCGGCCGCGACGGCTCGCTCCCCGGGTTGACCTGCTCACCGGCGCGACGCTGCACGGCACGCAGGCGGGCCAGCAGTTCACGCGGGGCAAACGGCTTGGTGACGTAGTCGTCCGCACCCAGTTCAAGGCCAACGATGCGATCGCTCAACTCGCCCATGGCGGTCAGCATGATGATCGGAATGCCCATCTGCGCCCGCACTTTCTGGCACAGGCTCAGGCCCCCTTCGCCGGGCAGCATCAAGTCGAGAATGATCGTGTCCGGGCGCTGCTGCGCAATTGCCGCCCACATCGCTGCGCCGTCGGCGGCCACGTCGACTTCGTAGGCGTGCTGGACGAAGAACTTCTTCAGCAGGGCAAGAACTTCCACGTCGTCGTCGACGATCAGCAGTCTGCTCACGTTCATGGATCCTCGGGCCAAAAAAGAACGCATCTAAAACTATTCTGGCGCCCGGGTCATTTATTTCAATCGAGCAATATTCCGTCATCTCGGACATCAAGCGGACATGCTGCGGCAAAACCCATCAGGCACCCTTCACGCCATCGACAACCGGGGGGCATTCAATGAGCGCATTGCACAACCGCTATACCGCCGAGGGCCACGACGCCCGCTATCCGTTGATTCTCAGCCAACGCACCACGGCGCCTGAGCGCGACTCACCGTTGCTGTTTCAAGAGTTTTGCCTGGGTTTGGCGAACGACCAGAGCCGGATTGTCCTGCGCCGCTATTTCGAACAATACGGTCCGGCCGATTCGCAATGGGTGGAGTACGTGCATTCGATTCCGACCGCCGACCTCATCCACTGGATCATGACCCACGGCAAGCTGCACATCGAATGCTCGGAGAACACTCCGCCGGCCGGGCAAGGATTCGCCCGATGAAGTGATCTTGGTCACTCCTGCGTCGCGCTTCGGCGCTATACATCCAGTTATTTGTGGTGAGGGAGCTTGCTCCCGCTCGACTGCACAGCAGTCCTCCTCAAGAGCGGGGCCGCTTCGCGCCCCAGCGGGACGGTGCGACGATCCGACAAGCTCCCTCGCGACGGGTTATGTGTTGGGTTTTCAGGGTTTCAAGCTTGCGCCTGCTGTTCGCTGCTCAAAATGCCATGGCAGATCAAGCCCAGAACACCGCGCATGTGTTCGGCATGTGCTGCCCTGTCCGGCTCAGGCTCGGTCGCCAGCCGGATGAAAGCCATGTTCGCGTACTGGTTGAACAACGTCGCCGCCACGTCCAGATCGACCGTCGCACGCACCTTGCCCTGCGCCTGAAAATGCCCGAGCAGCGCCTTGGTCTCTTCGATTACCGCCGCATTCCACGGGCTCAACGCCTGAGCCAGTTCGCCGGTCAGCAGAAACGGCGCCAATTCACGCCACAGCGAGGCCGGCATCGCTTGCAGTTGGTAATCGGTCATCAGGCCCTCGAACTCGCACAGCGCCTCCAGCGGATCGCTGTCGTCATCGAGATTGGCTCGGGCATCGCGCATCGCCTGCTCGTCCGGTTGCTTGAGCAACGCCAGCAAAATCTCCTGCTTGCCGCCGAAATAGTTGACCACCGTCGGCGCGGAAACCCCGGCCTGATTGGCGATCTGCTCCAGCGTGGTGGCGCCGAAGCCGTTACTGATGAACAGCTCCAGCGCTGCCTGCGCGATGACTTCCCTGCGCTGTTCCTTTTGCCGTTCTCTGAGCCCGCTCATGGTGCTGGTGTCCTGTGTTGCTGATGGGCGTCAGCCTACGGATTTCTTTTTTTACCGACAAATATTTTCTTTACAAAAATATTTTTAAGTGACAAATATTGACCGTGCACCGCTGGAATGAACGCGCACCCACCTGCCCCGTTTCTCTGGAGAACCGCCATGTCCGCCGAACTCGATCCGACCCGCAGCACCCGCGATTATCAGGCCGCCGACGCCGCCCACCACATCCACGCGTTCGTCGATCAGAAGGCGCTCAACGAGGAAGGACCGCGGGTGATGGTCAGTGGTGATCGCCTGGCGCTGTGGGACAACGACGGCAATCGGTATCTGGACGGCATGTCCGGTCTGTGGTGCACCAACCTCGGCTACGGGCGCAAGGATCTCGCCGCCGCGGCAACGGCGCAGCTGCAACAACTGCCCTACTACAACATGTTCTTCCACACCACCCACCCGCAGGTGATTGAGCTCTCCGAGCTGCTGTTCAGCCTGCTGCCCCGGCACTACAGCCACGCGATCTACACCAACTCCGGCTCCGAAGCCAACGAAGTGCTGATCCGCACTGTGCGCAAGTTCTGGCAGGTGATGGGCCAGCCCGAGAAGAAAATCATGATCGGCCGCTGGAACGGCTACCACGGCTCGACCCTGGCCGCGACGGCGCTGGGCGGCATGAAGTTCATGCACGAAATGGGCGGCACCATTCCCGACGTGGCGCACATCGACGAGCCGTACTGGTTCGCCCACGAAGGCAATCTCAGCCCGGAAGAATTCGGCCTGCGCGCCGCACGGCAACTGGAAGACAAGATCCTCGAACTGGGCCCCGACAAGGTCGCCGCGTTCGTCGCCGAACCCTTCCAGGGCGCCGGCGGCATGATCATCCCGCCCGCTACCTACTGGCCGGAAATCCAGCGCATCTGCCGCCAATACGACGTGCTGCTATGCGCCGACGAAGTCATCGGCGGTTTCGGCCGCACCGGCGAGTGGTTCGCGCATCAGGCCTTCGGTTTTGAACCGGACACCCTGTCCATCGCCAAAGGCCTGACCTCCGGTTACATCCCCATGGGCGGGCTGATCCTGTCGCGGCGCATGGCCGAGGCACTGGTGGAAAAAGGCGGCGTGTTCGCCCACGGCCTGACCTATTCCGGCCACCCGGTCGCGGCCGCCGTGGCGATTGCCAACCTCAAGGCCTTGCGCGATGAAGGCGTGGTCACGCAGGTGAAAAACGACACCGGGCCTTACTTGCAGAACTGCCTGCGCGAAGTGTTCGGCAACCACCCGCTGGTGGGTGAGGTTCAGGGTGTCGGGCTGGTGGCGGCGTTGCAGTTCGCCGAGGATAAAGCCACCCGCAAGCGTTTCGCCAACGAGAACGACATCGCCTGGCGCTGCCGCACGATTGGCTTTGAGGAAGGTTTGATTATCCGTTCGACCCTGGGCCGGATGATCATGGCCCCGGCGTTGATCGCCACGCGGGCGGAACTGGATGAACTGGTCGACAAGACGCGCATCGCGGTGGATCGTACGGCGCGGGAGTATGGCCGCCTGTAACCCATATCCCCTGTAGAGGGAAATCAGGTATGCCTTGAACTCAGCACATCGGCTCAATCCAGCCCGGTTGATCTTGCCCATCATCAGAGACCTTCCCTGATTGTCGGTCCCTCACGATGGCTCTCTCAACACCACGCTTTGCGCTGTTGGCCCTGCTTTGCGCAGCGACCGACAGTGCTTTGGCTAATGACTTCTTCGACGACGCCAAAACTGAAGGGCTCAGCCGCAACTTCTACCTGAGCAACGACTACCGCTCGCCCTCTCCCGCTGGCAAAAACTATAAGCAGGAATGGGCTCAGGGTTTTATCGGCACGTTCACTTCCGGATACACGCCGGGCGATGTCGGCTTCGGCATCGATGCCCATGCTTTTCTTGGCCTTAAACTCGATGGTGGCAAAGGTCATTCCGGTACCGGCCTGTTGCCGGTCGACAGCAGTGGCCGCAGCGAGCCGGATTACTCCAGCGCTGGTGGCGCCTTCAAACTCAAGGTTTCGCGCACCACCCTGGCGTTCGGCGAAATGACCGTGGAAACCCCAGTATTCGACACCTCGGACAAACGCCTGCAACCGGAATACGCCACGGGCCTGCTGCTCAACAGTCGGGAAATCGATGAAGTCAGTCTGGTGGCCGGGCACTTCACCGCGTTCAAGAATCAGGACAGCTCCTCTGGGCACGGCGATTTTTATGGCTACGGTGCCAACACCGAGGCCGGCGGGATCAGTTTCCTCGGCGCTGACTTGTTCGGCGACAGTCCCGTCGGTGGTTCGCTGTACGCCTCGGAACTGACCGACACCTGGCATCAGTACTACGGCAATCTGCATTTCAAACAGTCTGGCGTGCTGCTCGATGCCAACCTCTACCACACCCGTAATACCGGCCGCGCGCTGGCCGGCGCGATCGACAACACAGCATTCAGCCTGTCCGGCAAATACACCTTCGGCCCGCACGCAATGCTGCTCGGCTGGCAGCGCGTCAACGGCAACACGCCGTTCGATTTCGTCGGCGGCGACTCGATCTACCTCTCCAACTCGATCAAATACGCCGACTTCAACGGCGCCGGTGAACGCTCCTGGCAAGCACGCTACGACCTTGACCTGGGCGCGTTCGGCATCCCCGGCCTCACCTTCATGACCCGCTACGTTTCCGGCAGCCACATCGACGGCACCCACGCCCCCGAGGGCGGCGCGTACAACCCGTTCGATGCCGAGCGCGGTCAATACCAACCGCAGCAAGGCGCTGGCGGCAAACACTGGGAGCGCGATATTGATCTGAAGTACATCGTGCAATCGGGCGCGGCGAAGGACCTGTCGGTGCAGCTATCGCATGTCTCGCACCGAGCCAACGAGGCGCAGGCCGGGGATGATATTGACCGGATTTATGTGGTGATTCAGTACCCGCTGGTTTTTTGATGGCTCGTGGTTAAACAGCACCGTTTAAGCAACACTTCCAGACACTCTCACAGCCTACACATCCTTGCGTCGTTGCCTACGGCTACGCCAGAATCCGCCGGCTTGTGCGCTTTGGCCCGGGTCTCTATCGTTTTCGGGTCGCTGACATATTCAGCGATCGGGTTTAGCGACTCGAATTATTTAAAGGCGCATCAGCACTCCAGGCTTCGTTGCGGGCTTATGTCCGCAATCTCGCTATGGTGGCTGTATGCGGGAGACCTTCGGGTCTACCGGGTGCCTTTGACCGGTTCGCTAACCTGCGTACAGCCGCCACCCTCACCTGTTTAGCGACAGACGTTGGCGGCTCATCCAACAAAGGAGCTTCACCATGTTCAAGGTAACGCCCAACCCGCCAGACTCAGACCCGACGTCACCCTACGAAGCCATCGACTCGAAAAAACTCCACGAAGCTGCCGACCGCGCTCTCGATCATTACCTCAAACCGCCCACCCCAGACATTTCCCGCAAACCCAGTAGCCTGTTCCACGTCGACCCCGGTGCCGACAACGAGACCTTGCTGGTTCACGCCAGTGAATCGCTAGCCTCGGCCAGCGTCATGCTCAGCGATTTCGCCGGTTTGCTGGATGCGCCGTACCGCAACACCCTGCTGGGCATTCAACAAGTGGTGATGCTGGGCGAAATGACCGTCAACCGCGCCCTCGACAACCTCGACCCGCCCGCCTGAAAACCCAATCCCCTGTAGGTCTTCGCGAGCAGGCGAAGGCCTACAAGGAGGTTTGCGGGGCGTCGGGATAATTGGCGGAAGGCAGCCGGAGTCGAACCTGCCCGGGAACGGATGCCGTCCCCAACCGGGTTTGAAGCCCGGCCGCGCCACCGGGCGCGATTGCCTTCCTTTGAACTCAGGGTGCGTCGGCGCTGGCCAGCGCGTTGTCGGGGCGGATCACGCGGGATTCGCCGATGCGCCGGGTCAGGCCGAGGCGGTCGAAGTATTCCAGGTACTGAATACAGCGTTTGCGTCCCAAGCCTAGCGCATCACGAAAGGTTGTCACCTGGATCTGAGGATTTTCCTGTTCCAGGTGCAGCAGCACGCCGGCCATGCGCCGCAGTTGCACGTCCGTCAGAAACAGGTCGCGCACGATTTGATGCATTAAACCCAACCGCGCCAGTTTGCGCAGCAGCAGGCGCACCACCGCGTCGTCTACACCGAGCGTTTTCGCGACATCGCGCACCCACGGCGGATCAAACCCGGCCTGCTCGAACAGCGGCTGCATCTGCTGCCACAGGGTTTCGTCTTCGGCATTCAAGCGCACTTGATGATCGGGCAGATGTAGCCACGGCCCGCTGGCGTTGATCGACCCGGCAGCGCGCAGCTCGTCCAGCAGGCTGGCAAAGGTCGAGCGCTCCAGCGCCAGACCACTGAAGCGGCGCAGGCGATCGCGGTCCGGCCCCATCTGGTCCGGTTCCAGCTCATGCAATTTCGCCAGTTGCTCCAACAGGGTGAACTTCAACTGCCCCCAGCGCTGCACGTTGAACAGCACCGGGCCGTGGCGGGTGTCGATCAGGCGCACATTGGCCGGTAGCGACCAGTCGGCACGCGGGCGATTGAATTGACGCTCCAGCTGCTGCGGATCGAGGCCGCCAGCGCAGTGGTCGAGCAGCACCGGCAGCGCCTGTTCAAGGCTGTCATGGCCGGCCAGGGCTTGCAGTTGCGCCAGTCGTTCCGGGCTGCGACGTTGCCGGGCCGGGGCAAACGGGTCGAGCACCTGGCCGCCGCCGAGGGTGCGCTGGGCGCTGGAGTCTCGCAGGATCAAGCGATCGCCCTTCACCGCATGCACCGGCGCGTTGATCAGCAGTTGCGCATACATGCGCTCGCCGGGGCTCAAGCGCGGGCCTTCGAGCAACGCCACGCGAGCGATGACGTCCTGAGTACCGAGGTGCACGTGCACCGGGTGGAAGTGTTCGAACGTACGCTCACCGGGCAGCAGCTGAAAGTCGATATCGACCCGTTGCGTCGGTGCGTGCAGCCACTCGCTCAGCACCCATTGGCCGCGATGAATCTGTTCCAGCGCCAGGCGCTCGCCACTGATGTTCAAGGCTACCCGTTGCCCGGCGCAGGCCTGTTCGGCGGGCCGATTCTGCGCGTGCAGGCCGCGAACCCGGACGGTTTTACCCAGAGGCCCCAAAACCAGTCTGTCCTCTACAGAAACAACCCCCGACAACGCCGTGCCAGTGACCACAATCCCCGCACCGGCCACGCTGAAAGCGCGGTCGATGGCCAGGCGAAATCCACCTTCGCGACTGCGTTCATGCACTTCGCCCTGAGTGCGCAACAAACTCTGCCGCAATTCATCGACACCGTACCCGGTCACGCTCGACACAGGCACTATCGGCGCCTCGGCAAAAGGCCCGGCCTCGAGCAAATCCAGAACCTGGCGCTGCACCTCTTCCACCCTGCCCGCCTCGACCCGATCGCATTTGGTGATCGCCACCAACGCCCGGGGAATCCCCAGCAACTCGACAATCGCCAGATGCTCACGGGTCTGCGGCATCACCCCGTCATCCGCCGCGACGACCAGCAACACCAGATCGATACCCTGCGCCCCGGCGAGCATGTTGTGGGTGAATTTCTCGTGGCCTGGCACGTCGATAAAACCGGTCAGTCCGGCGCCGGGTTGCAGTTCGGCGTAGAGATAACCGAGATCGATGGTCATCCCGCGTTCGCGCTCCTGCGGGCGGCGGTCGCCGGTTTGCCCGGTCAGCACTTGCAGCAGCGATGTCTTGCCATGGTCGATGTGCCCTGCGGTGCCGACAATCACGACTCGACCCGCAACTGCGGCAACTGCGCCAGCCACGCCGGCTCATCGTCGAGTTGGCGCAGATCCAGCCACAGCGCATCGTCGTCAATGCGACCGAGCACCGGGATCGGCAAGGCACGCAATGCCGCCTCAAGATTGAGCAGGCAACGTCCGCGCAGACGCTTGGACACGTGCGGGCGCAGGCACAGGGCGGCACTGGGCAATCGCGCCACCGGTTGGCTGCCGCTGCCGATCATGCCCAAGGCCTGAACGGCGCTGACCTGCCAGAGTTCGCCCAAGGCCTCGGCCATCGCCGGTTGCAAACGAGAGGCCTGGGCGTAGATGTCGGCTTGCGGGCGAGTCAACAGCCGCAGACTCGGCAGACGCTCGGCGAGGCGATCCGGGTCGCGATACAAACCCAGCACCGCCTCCAGTGCGGCCAGGGTCAACTTGTCGACACGCAAGGCGCGCTTCAACGGATTCTTCTTGATCTTCGCGATCAGCTCTTTGCGCCCGACGATCAACCCGGCCTGCGGTCCGCCGAGCAATTTGTCGCCGCTGAAGGTGACGATGTCCGCGCCATCCAGCAGCGCTTGGCGCACCGTCGGTTCCGCCGGCAGGCCCCAACGGGTCAGGTCCAGCAGACTGCCGCTGCCCAGATCCTCCAGCAGTGGCAAGCCATGCCGGTGGGCCAACTCAGCCAGCTCCGCTGTCGGCACCCGCGCGGTGAAACCCTCAATGCTGTAGTTGCTCGCATGCACGCGCATGATCAAACCGCTGCGCGGGCTGATCGCTGCTTCGTAGTCGCGGGCGTGGGTGCGGTTGGTGGTGCCGACTTCGTGCAGGCGCACACCGGCGCGGGCCATGATGTCGGGAATGCGGAACGCGCCGCCGATCTCGATCAACTCACCGCGCGAGATGATGCCTTCCTTGCGCGCGCCAAGGCTGTTCAGCGTCAGCAGCACGGCGGCGGCATTGTTGTTGACCACGGTGACGGCTTCGGCGCCGGTCAGCTCGCGGATCAGGCCTTCGATCAAATCGTCGCGGTCCCCGCGCTTGCCGCTGGCCAGATCGAATTCCAGATTGAGCGGATAGCGCGCGGCCATCTGCACCGCGTCGATGGCTTCATCCGGCAACAGCGCCCGGCCCAGATTGGTGTGCAGCACCGTGCCGGTGAGGTTGAACACCCGGCGCACGTGGCTGCGCTGCTGCTGGGCCAGGCGCTCACCGACCCGGCCCGCCAGCACTTGCGGGCTGATTTCGATGGCCGACAATTGCCCGTTCAACACGTCAGCACGCAATTCATCCAGCAACTGACGCAAGCGGCTCAGCAACGCCTCACGACCATAACGCTCAAGCAGCGGCAGACAAGCCGGGTGACGCAACAAAGCATCAATGGACGGCAAACGCGGGGCAACACTTGCGGACATCAGCCACTCCCGAAAAAACAAGACTGTCCGGCGAGTGTAGACGCTAAGGTCATTCGTCTCCCGGCGCCAGCAACAGATTCGGGGCCAGACGCTGAAAACCGTCCTGCGCCAGACGCATGTCGAGCAACAGGCTGGTCAGGTCTGCCGACAGCGCTTCGCCTTCGGCATCGTTTTCCAGATACACCAGTTTCAGGTAGCTGTTGCAGCTGGGGCAAACCTCCGCCCGAATTGGCGCCTGATTGGCCGCGTGGCGATCGTCTTCGAGGCTCAGGTAATCCAGACCTTTACTTGACTCGCAATACACGCACTTGACCCGCACCACGTGCCATTCGCAGGCGCACAGCGAGCACACCAGATAACGCAGGCCGTTGTGCTTGCCGCGATGGCGGATCACCCCGGCCATTGCCGGTGAACCACAGCCGGGGCATTGGCTGAGGCTGTCGCCGGGTTTCAGTTGCAGGTTGGGTACGCTGAGCAGCCAGTGGCTCCACGCCACTTGCAGGCCGGCGCCGAGAAACGGCACCAGCGCTGCCGGCACCAGCGAGTATTGGCCGCTGACCAATGCCACGGCCCACGCACGCAACTGTCCGGGGCTGGCCTCCCCTAGCGTGGCTACCGCGTCGAGTACCGCCGGTTGTTCCGGCGGCACATAGCGTTGCAGCAATGCATCCAGATAAGCCTGCCAGCTCTCCTCGCGCACCAGCGTGTCGGCCGCAAATGGCGGCAGGCCGTGGCGCTGGCAAACGTCAAGGCGCTGTTCATCAATCGGCGTAGACAGCGGCGGATCATCCATTACCTGCTGCTGCACCCGGCACAACCCGGCAATCAGATGCAGGTAGTCGGCCAGCGCATGCCCTTCGGCCAGGTGTTCCAGGCGTTGCGCGCGCAGGCTGAACAGGTTGTGCGGTGGCAGGTACAGAAACGGCGGCGAACTGGCCGCCGCTTCGATTTCCCCGGGTTCAAGAATGGTTGCCAAAGGTCAGCCCTTTTTGGTGATCGGTCGTTCCGGCGCATCCGGATGGCGTTCGTCGCGGGTGATGTCGCGGTACCAGAGTTCGTGGTGTTTCTTCGCCCAGGCGCGGCTGACCCAACCATGCAGCATCGCGTCGATGGACCCCTTGATCCACAGCCCGGCGTAGATGTGAATGATGATGCTGAGGATCAGCACAAACCCGGCCAGCGCATGCAGCAGCATCGCCCAGCGAATCACGGTGATGCCGAAATACGCGCTGAAATACGCGCGCCAGATCACCAGCCCGGTGAACAGCAAACCGAGCATGCACAGCAGTAAAGTCCAGAACAGCAGCTTCTGCCCGGCGTTGTACTTGCCCACCGGCGGCACCGTCTCTTCGTCGTTGACCAGCACCCGATCGATGCGGCGCAGCCACTTCCAGTCATTGCCGATGAAGAAGTTCGCGCGCCAGAACCTGAACACCAGGCCGAGGAACAACACGAACATCAGCACGCCCATGAACGGATGCAGAATCCGCGTCCACGGCCCGCCGCCGAACAGGTGGGTCAGCCAGAACATCGACGGATGAAACAACGCCAGCCCGGACAGCCCGGCCATGAAGAACAGAATCGCCACCAGCCAGTGATTGGTGCGCTGGTTAGCGGTGTAACGCAGGATCGTCTTGTTGCTCATGGCCGGTCCTCCCCGCGTGGATCGAAGGTGTGCACCGCCGGATCGACGGTATGCACCGAGGTGTCGGGTGGCGCCGGATGTTCATCCTCCTCGACGCGGTTCGGCCCGATACGCACGTAGTGGAAAAACCCGGCCAGCACCGCCGCGCCCATCGCCAGCAATCCCAGCGGTTTGCTGATGCCCTTCCACAAGCCCACCAGCGGGCTGATGGCCGGCGCATTCGGTAACCCGGCGTAGATCTTCGGCGTGTCGGCGTGGTGCAGCACGTACATCACGTGGGTGCCGCCGACGCCTTCCGGGTCATACAGCCCGGCGTTGTCGAAGCCGCGGCTTTTCAGGTCGACGATGCGTTCGGCGGCGTGTTCCTTCATGTCTTCCTTGCTGCCAAAGACGATGGCCCCGGTCGGGCAGGTTTTCACACAGGCCGGCTCCAGTCCTACCGCAACGCGGTCGGAACACAAGGTGCACTTATAGGCCTTGTGATCCTTCTGCGAAATCCGCGGAATGTTGAACGGGCAACCGGTGATGCAGTAGCCGCAGCCGATGCAGTGATCCTGATCGAAATCGACGATGCCGTTGGCGTGCTTGATGATCGCCCCGGGACTCGGGCAGGCGGCCAGGCAGCCGGGCTCGGCGCAATGCATGCAGCCGTCCTTGCGGATCAGCCACTCGAGGTTGCCGGCGTCGGTTTCGTGCTCGGTGAAGCGCATCAACGTCCAGGTTTCGGCGCTGAGGTCCTGCGGGTTGTCGTAGGTGCCGTGGTTGTGGCCGACCTCGTCGCGCAGCTCGTTCCATTCCGAGCAGGCGACCTGACAGGCCTTGCAGCCGATGCATTTGGTGGTGTCGATCAGCTTGGCGACTTCCTGCTGATTCCTCACCGAGGGCGGCACCGTGGTGGTGGCCGAGCGGGCAATGATGTCTTGGCTGGCCATCTATATTTTCTCCACGTTGACCAGGAATGACTTGGATTCCGGGGTCTGTGTGTTGCCATCGCCGAGGAACGGCACCAGGGTGTTGGTCAGGTAGCCGTGACGCGTCAGGCCGGTAAAGCCCCAATGCAGCGGAATGCCGATCTGATGCACCACCTGGCCGTTGACCTGCAGCGGCCGGATGCGTTTGGTCACCACCGCGACCGCCTCGATGAACCCGCGTTTACAGCTGACCCGCACCCGATCCCCGGCGGCGATGCCCTTCTCCTTCGCCAGCACTTCGCCGATCTCGACGAACTGCTCAGGCTGGGCAATTGCATTCAACTTGCAATGCTTGCTCCAGAAGTGGAAGTGCTCGGTCAGCCGGTAACTGGTGCCGGCGTACGGGAAGTCCTTGGCTTCGCCGAGGCTTTCCCAGACCGAATCGAAGATCCGCGCCGCCGGGTTGCTGGTGGCTTTCTTGTTTTGCGGGTGCAGCGGGTTGATGCCGATCGGCGTTTCGAACGGCTCGTAGTGCTCGGGGAATGGCCCTTCGTTCATCTTGTCGACGGCGAAGAACCGCGCCACGCCTTCGGGGTTCATGATGAACGGGCTCATCCCGGCTTCCGGCGGCACATCGGCCTTGTAGTCCGGCACGTCGGTGCCGCCCCAGGCCTTGCCGTTCCACCACACCAGGCGTTTCTTCGGATCCCACGGCTTGCCCGCAACGTCCGCCGATGCACGGTTGTAGAGGATTCGCCGGTTGGCCGGCCACGCCCAGGCCCAGCCCAGGTGCTGGTGCATGCCATACGGGTCGGCATTGTCGCGGCGGGCCATCTGGTTACCGGCCTCGGTCCAGCTGCCGGCGAAGATCCAGCAGCCGGACGCGGTGCTGCCGTCGTCCTTGAGCTGAGCGAACGCGGCCAGTTGCGAGCCGGCCTTGACCGTTGCGCCGCTGGCATCGGTGAAGTCGGCCATGGCGCTACCATTGATTTCCTTCGCCAGTTCCTCCGGCGAGGGCTCGTCGGGAATCTTGTACGGCCACGACAGTTTCAACAGCGGATCGGGGAATTTGCCGCCCTCGGCCTGATAACGCTTGCGCAGGCGCAGGAACAGTTCGCTCATGATGCGAATGTCGGTCTGCGCTTCGCCCGGGCCATCGGCGCCTTTCCAGTGCCATTGCAGCCAGCGGCTGCTGTTGACCAGTGAACCGTCCTCTTCGGCAAAGCAGGTGGTGGGCAGGCGAATGACTTCGGTCTGGATGTCGGCGCTTTTCACGTCGTTGTACGGCCCGACGTTGTGCCAGAACTCCGAGGTCTCGGTGGCCAGCGGGTCCATCACCACCAGCCACTTGAGTTTGGCCAGCGCGCCCATCACCCGGTTCTTGTCCGGCAATGCAGCGATGGGGTTGAACCCTTGGCACACGTAGCCGTTGACCTTGCCCTGGCTCATCAGGTCGAACATCTTCAGGACGTCATAGTTGGGGATGTCGAGTTTCGGCAAATGGTCATAGAGCCAGTTGTTCTCGACGGTGGCGTTGGCGCCGTACCACGACTTCATCAGGCTGACGTGGAATTTGCTGTAGTTCTGCCAGTAGGACAATTGCCCCGGACGCAACGGCATTTGCGTGCGTTTTTTGATGAAGGCGTTGTAATCCTGCTCGGCGTCGCTGCCCAGGGTCAGGTAGCCCGGCAGCGAGTTGGACAGCAAACCAAGGTCAGTCAGGCCCTGAATGTTCGAGTGCCCACGCAAGGCATTGACGCCCCCGCCCGGCATGCCGACGTTGCCCAGCAGCAGTTGCACCATCGCCGCACTGCGGATGATCTGCGCGCCGATCGAGTGCTGCGTCCAGCCCAGGGCATAGAGAATCGTCATGGTCTTGCCCGGGGTCGAGCAGGTGGCGATTTCTTCCCAGATTTTTTTCATCGCATCGACCGGCATGCCGCAGATCTGGCTCGCGAGATCGATGTTGTAGCGGCTGTAATGCTGCTTCATCAGTTGATAGACGCAGCGCGGGTCCTGCAGGGTCGGATCGACCTTGACGAAACCGTCCTCGCCCAGCTCGTAACCCCAGCCGGACTTGTCGGTGTAGCTGCGTTTGGCCGCGTCGTAGCCACTGAATATCCCGTCTTCGAAGCCATAGCCGGCTTTGACGATGAACGAGACGTCGGTGTAGTTGCGCACGTATTCGTGCTGGATCTTGTCCTCGGTCAGCAGGTAATTGATCAAGCCGCCCATGAAGGCGATGTCGGTGCCGGTACGGATCGGTGCGTAATAGTCGGCCACCGAAGCAGTCCGGGTAAAACGCGGGTCGACCACGATCAGCCGGGCGGCGTTGTGCGCCTTGGCCTCGGTCACCCATTTGAAGCCACACGGATGCGCTTCTGCTGCGTTGCCGCCCATCACCAGGATCAGATTCGCGTTGGCGATATCGGTCCAGGTATTGGTCATGGCACCACGGCCGTACGTCGGGGCAAGACTTGCCACCGTCGGGCCGTGTCAGACACGCGCCTGGTTATCGAACCCCAGCATGCCGAGACTGCGAATCACCTTCTGGGTGATGTAGCCCGCTTCGTTGGACGCCGCCGACGCCGCGAGGAAGCCGGTGGTGAGCCAGCGGTTCACCGTCTGCCCGGTGGCGTTCTGCTCGATGAAATTGGCGTCGCGGTCGGCCTTCATCAGGTCGGCGATGCGATCCAGCGCTTCGTCCCAGCTGATCCGGGTCCATTCGCTGCTGCCGGGTTTGCGCGTTTGCGGATAGAGCAAACGGCCCGGGCTGTGAATGAAGTCCAGCAGGCCCGCGCCTTTTGGGCACAGGGTGCCGCGGTTGACCGGGTGGTCGGCGTCGCCTTCGATGTGAATGATATTTTGCGCGACGTTCTTCGCGGCATCGCCCTGGCTGTACATGATCAACCCGCAACCGACCGAGCAATACGGGCAGGTGTTGCGGGTTTCATGGGTGTGGGCAAGCTTGAAGTGACGCACCTGCTCGGCGAAGGCTGGCGTCGGGGCCATGCCCAACGCGCCCAGGCTAGAGCCTGCAAGGCCGATACCGGCGACCTTGAAGAACTGACGACGGCTGAGATCCATCGTGCACTCCTGATCAGGTGGAACCCGGTACTGATGCCGGGCTTTTTCTGGACAGACACGGTTACGGCAGGATGACTGCCGGTTTTTTCACTGTAGACAATGACCACACGTTCTGTGTGAAAACCGACCGTCGGCCGTTTGTCGGATCATTCCCCTGTAGGAGCTGCCAAAGGCTGCGATCTTTTGCTTTTGATTGTTAAAAACAAGATCAAAAGATCGCAGCCTTTGGCAGCTCCTACAGGGGTTCCGGGTTTATCATGTCGCCCAGGACCCATCCCGCCTTCACGAGACCGCGCATGACTTTCGATTTTGATCAGGTATTCGACCGCCACAACACCGGCAGCACCAAATGGAGCCGCTACCCGGCCGATGTGTTGCCGATGTGGGTCGCTGATATGGATTTCGCCGCGCCGCCGGTGATCATCGAGGCGTTGCAGCAGCGCCTGCTGCACCCGCTGGTGGGCTACAGCGTGGCGCAGGACAATCTGCGTGAAGCCATCGTCGCCGACCTGTGGAACAAGTTCGCCTGGAAGGTCAAACCGCAGGAACTGATTTTCCTGCCCGGGGTTGAATCCGGTTTCAACATGGCTTTGAAAGCCCTGGTGCAGCCGCAGCAGAACGTCGTGGTGCAAGTGCCGAACTACCCGCCGCTGCGGCATGCGCCGGGGCATTGGGGGCTGAACAAGGTCGAGCTGGAGTTCGTCGCCCAGGCCGATGGCACCTACGCCACTCCGCTGGAGGCATTGAGTCAGTCGCTCGCCAAGGGCGGCGCCCTGCTGCTGAGCAACCCGCACAACCCGATTGGCAAGGTGTTCACTGCGCAAGAGCTGACGGATATCGCCGACGTCTGCATGGCGCATGACGCCTGGATCATCTCCGACGAGATCCACGCCGAGCTGTGCTTCGATGGCCGCGTGCACATTCCGACCGCGTCCCTGAGCCCGGACATCGCCAAGCGCACCATCACCCTGATGTCGGCCAGCAAGGCGTACAACATCGCCGGCCTCAAGACCTCGTTCATGATCATCCAAGACGCCGCCCTGCGCGAGCGCGTCAACCACGCCCGCTGCGGCATGGTCGACAGCGTCAATCCGCTGGGCATGGAAGCCACCCGCGTCGCCTACAGCGAAGGCGCACCGTGGCTCGCCGAGCTGAAAACCTACCTGCAGGCCAACCGCGACTGGCTGGTGGACGCCGTGCGCAGTCGCTTGCCGGGCGTGTCTATCAATGTGCCGCAAGGGACGTATCTGGCGTGGCTCGATTGCTCGGCGCTGGATCTGGACAATCCGCAGCAGTTCTTCCTTGAGCAGGCCAAGGTCGGCCTCAGCGCCGGTGTGGATTTCGGCGATCAGCACCAACAGTTCGTGCGCCTGAACTTTGGCTGCCCGCGTTCGTTGCTGGAAGAAGGCATTGGCCGCATGGAGCGCGCACTGGCACAACGCAACACCTGAAAACACCATCAATCTGTAGGAGTGAGCCTGCTCGCGATAGCTGACTGACATTCAACATCAATGTCGGCTGATACACCGCTATCGCGAGCAGGCTCACTCCTACAATGGTTTTGTGGTCATCCAAAATCCGATCGAACTCACGGCAAACCGTCCGGGTCAACCGCCCATACCTGCCCTAAGACCTCGGAGATTTGTGATGACCGACTATCCAAAACCACCCTTCCTCAAACAAGCTCAAGCCGTCCCGGGCTCGCAAAGCAAAATGCAGCCCCATCCCGACTGTGGCGAGCAAAGCTACGTCGGCTCCGGACGCCTGGCTGGCAAGATTGCGTTGATCACCGGCGCCGACAGCGGCATCGGCCGCGCCGTGGCGATTGCCTTCGCCCGTGAAGGCGCAGACGTCGCCGTGGCCTATCTCAATGAACATGACGACGCCAAAGAGACCGCGCGCTGGGTCGAACAGGCGGGCCGCCAGTGCCTGCTGCTGCCCGGCGATATTGCGCAAAAGGCCCAATGCCAGGCGCTGGTGGACCAGACCGTCGAACGCTTCGGGCGCATCGACGTGCTGGTCAACAACGCCGCGTTCCAGATGACCCACGAGACCTTCGAGGAAATCCCCGACGAGGAATGGGTGATGACCTTCGACGTCAACATCACGGCGATCTTCCGCCTGTGCCAGGCGGCGATCAAACACATGCGTCCCGGCGCGTCGATCATCAACACCAGCTCGATCAACTCGGACATGCCCAAACCCACCCTGCTCGCCTACGCGACCACCAAAGGCGCGATCGCCAACTTCACCGGCGGTCTGGCGCAGATACTCGGGCCGAAAGAAATCCGCGTGAACTGCGTAGCACCCGGGCCGATCTGGACGCCGTTGATCGTCTCGACCATGCCCGATGAAGAAGTGCAGAACTTCGGCAGCGAAACCCCGCTGGGACGTCCGGGACAACCGGTGGAAGTGGCGCCGATCTACGTGCTGCTGGCCTCGGATGAAGCCAGTTACATCACCGGCCAGCGTTATGGAGTCACGGGCGGCAAGCCGATGTTGTAAGCCGCCATGAGCTTTGTCATCTGGGTCGCGGTGCTGGGCGCCGTATTGCTGACCCTCGCGCTGACCTCTTCGTACCTGCGCTGGATGCCGGTCACCACCTCGGCCGTGTGCCTGTTGCTGGGGATCGGCATCGGCCCGGCCGGGCTCGATCTGTTGAAACTGTCGGTGGAAAACGCTGCGGTGTGGATGGAGCACCTGACGGAAGTCGCGGTGCTGTTTTCGCTGTTTGTCTGCGGGCTCAAGTTGCGGCTGCCACTGCGCGACAAACGTTGGCGAATCGCATTCGGCCTGGCCGGCCCGGTGATGGTGCTGACCATCGCCGGGGTCAGCCTGTTGCTGCATTGGGGCCTGGATTTGCCTTGGGCACCGTCGCTGCTGATCGGCGCGATTCTGGCGCCGACCGACCCGGTACTGGCCGCGCTGGTGCAGGTCAACGATGCGAGGGATGTCGACGGCGTGCGTTTTGGGCTGTCCGGCGAAGCCGGGCTGAACGACGGGATTGCCTTTCCGTTCGTGATCCTCGGGCTGTTGCTGTTGCAGGCCGACGCGCCTTCCGGCGCCCTGACCGACTGGCTGTTGCGCAGTGTGTTGTGGGCGGTGCCCGTCGGCCTGCTGACCGGTTACTGGATGGGTCGCGGCATCGGGCGGCTGACCCTGTCGCTGCGCATTCATAACGACGACAGCACCTTGAGCCCGAACGATTACTTGGCCCTGGCGTTGATAGCGCTGGCTTACGTCGGCGCGGACGCCATCGGCGGTTTTGGCTTTCTGTCGGTGTTTGCCGCCGGCCTCGGCTTGCGTCAGGAAGAAGTGAAATCCACCGGCGCCAGTCAGCCACCCGCCGAACATCTGGTGCAACCGGTGGTGGGCCACCAGAACATCGAACCGCAGCACGCCGTACACGGTGACACCGAACAGCTGGAAAGCAGCCAGGTCGCCGCCGGGATCATGATGGGCGACATGCTGTCGTTCGGCAGTCTGGTGGAACGGGCCATGGAAGTGTTTCTGGTAACCCTGCTCGGCGTGGTGCTGGTGGCGCATTGGGACTGGCGGGCGCTGCTGGTGGGCGCGGTGCTGTTCTGCGTGGTGCGTCCGGCCTGCGTGGCAATAATGCCGTGGGGCAGCTTGCTCGACGGCCCTCAGCGGTTGTTGATCGGCTGGTTCGGCATTCGTGGGATCGGCAGCCTGTTCTATCTGTTTTATGCCTTGAACCATGGCCTGAGTGCCCCGGTCGCCACGCTGTGCACCGACATCACGCTGTCAGTGGTGGCGCTGAGTATTTTGCTGCATGGCATCAGTACCCAGCCGATCCTCGCTCGCTACGAACAATGGCAAAAACGAAAAAACTGATTCTTCCTGCGTATGCTGCTGGAACAATCCATCGAACTTTCTTCTGAAAATAAATGGATCCCTACACAGATCCTCGCAGTCACAACCATAACCCCTCGCTGGATGCACCCGGCGAGGTCCGGCAGGTTCGGTTCCCCTGCGGCTTGCAGCCTATGAAAAGGAATCTTTGGATAACAAGGTTACGGTCATGAAAGAATGCTCGACTCCTGCACAAATCAAGGCTTGCAGGGCCTTGGCCCTGGAACGCAATCGTCAATTGTTCGAAGACGCCCACGCCCTCAATCGAGCGGCTCACGAGCTGCTGGAAGCGCACAATCTGGATATCGAACAGTTTGAACGCTATCGAGCGCTGCGCCGCAAAGCCGATGCGAAGTTCGAGGAAGCCATCGACCATTTGTGTGTCCTCAACGAGGACTTCCCGCCGATTCCGATGTCGCCGCATCATTCGCAAGAACTGCGTCGGCAGCTTGAAACCGTCGAATGAAAAACCGCCCAAAGAAAAGCCCGGCTGCGAAGTCCGGGCTTTTTCTTTGGGCGGCGATCAGCCTCCGGGATTGGTCACCTGAATGAACACCGCATAAGCCCCCAGCAGCATCCAGAACACCGCAAAGATCCACGGCGTGCGCACCGAGAACAGCAGCGATTTGCGGTAACCCTTGTGGCTCGACTCCATTTCGCTGAACAGCGGCGATTCGTCGTAGGCCAGGCCCATCAGCGGTTCGCTCTGCAGCAACTGACTTTGCTTGAAGTGCCAGTGATCAATGATGTCGTACGCCGCCCGAATGCCCGGCCAGGCGTTGAGCGAACTGAGCAACCCGAGCAGCGCCAGAAAAGGTGGCACCACCAGAGTGAACAACTTGCCCCACTCAGGGTTGAGGTTGGCCATGCATGAAGCGAACGCGATCACCAGAAACGATTGCGCCGCCAGATAGGCGTCGGTGCGGTTGGCGAGGATGCTGGTTTCGTACTGGATCTCGCGACGGTAGAAATCCAGGCGTTCCTTGGGCGAGCCAAACATTTTCGCATCGTGTTCGGTGAGGGTTTCTTCAGCAGTCGGCTCGGTGAGTATGCGAGACAAGGGAAACACGCTCCGGGGGCAGGGAAAGTGTTTAGAAGCGCCTCGTCACGCACTAGTTCAGCCGGATCTGCCGCTCGGTCGTTTCATCGATTGGCCGATGATGTCCATCAGATTGAGTTGAGTGAACGGTTTGGGCAGACGCGGCAACTGAGCGGCGAAGCCTTCCAGGCGCTCGGCGTAGCCAGTGGCCAGAATGATCGGCAGGTCCGGTTTGAGCAGACGCACTGCATGAGCCAGTTGCGCGCCGCTCATCTGCGGCATGGCCATGTCGGTGATCATCAGGTCGACGACCTGGCCCTGATCCAGCAGTGCCAGCGCTTTCGCGCCAGAAGTGGCGCTGAGCACCCGATGCCCAAGGTCTTCAAGCAGCAACGTGGTGCTGGTCAATACCAGCGAATCGTCATCCACCACCAGCACGCTGAGCCGCGGCACCGTAACCGTTTCTGCGTCAGGCACGACCGACGACTTCGTCACGCCGTCAGCGACCACCGGCAACCACAGTTCCGCTGTCGTGCCACGCCCCTTCTGGCTTTTGAGGATAAAGCGGCCACCGAGCTGTTCGATAAATCCGTGCACCATCGACAACCCCAGCCCGGTGCCCTTGCCCAGGCCTTTGGTGGTAAAGAACGGATCCGCGGCTGACGCCAGCGTCCGCTCGTCCATGCCTTCACCGGTGTCGATCAGGCTCAGGCAGACATAGCGCCCCGCTGTCAGGGCGCAATGGTTTTGTTCGAGAACGACCTCGGCACGTGCGCTGATTGCCACGCTGCCGCCATCGGGCATGGCGTCCCGGGCATTGGTGGCCAGGTTGAGCACCGCCAGTTCCAATTGGTTGGTGTCGGCCAGCACCCGCTCCAGCCCTTCGGGCAGGGAGGTCTCGATGCTGATCCCCGGCCCCAGCGAACTGCGCAACAACCCGGTGATGCCTTGCACCAGTTGGACGAGATCGACCGGCTCGGTCTTGAGTTCCTGACGCCGGGCAAAGGCCAGCATGCGCTGGGTCAGCGACACGCCACGCAGCGCGCCCTGGGTGGCGTTTTCCAGCAGGCGGCTGACTTTCGGGTCGTCGCCGACCCGCTTGCGCACGATCTCGAGGTTGCCGAGGATCACGGTCAGCAGGTTGTTGAAGTCATGGGCGATGCCGCCGCTGAGTTGGCCGATGGCCTGCAGCTTCTGCGCCTGGAACAGGGCTTCGCGGGTTTTCTCCAGGGCCTGCTGCGACTGATGGACTTCCGTCACGTCACGGGTAATTTTCGCGAAGCCGAGCAAGGTCCCGGTTTCGCCCCGAATGGCGTCCACCACCACATGGGCAAAGAATCGGCTGCCATCCTTGCGCACCCGCCAGCTTTTGTTTTCGAAACGCCCTTCCCGCGCCGCTATTTCCAGCGCCCGCTGCGGCTCGCCGCGCTCACGGTCTTCAGCGGTGTAGAAGATTGAAAAATGCTCGCCGATGATTTCTTCCGGCAGGTAACCCTTGATCCGCTGGGCGCCCTGGTTCCAGTTGGAAACCCGACCATCGGGGCTGAGCATGTAGAGCGCGTAGTCCGTGACGCCCTGCACCAGCAGGCGGAACTGCTGCTCGCTTTGCTTGAGGGTTTCTTCGGCCATCTTGCGGTCGGTCAGGTCGCGGGTGATCTTGGCGAACCCCAGCAGCGTACCGTCCGGATCGATGATCGGGTCGATTACCACGTGGGACCAGAAATGCGTGCCGTCCTTGCGCACCCGCCAGCCTTCGCCTTCGAACCGCCCTTCGCGGATCGCCGTGTCCAGCGCACGTTGCGGCAAGCCCGCCGCGCGGTCCTGCTCGGTGTAGAACCGCGAGAAATGCTCGCCGAGAATCTCTTGCTTCTCGTAGCCCTTGAAGCGTTTGGCGCCAGAGTTCCAGCTGGTGATGATGCCGTCGGGATCGATCATGTAAATGGCATAATCGACCACCGCATCGATCAGCAGACGAAAACGCATCTCCTCGATCGCGGCGGTTTTGCTCGGGTTGTCACTCATCAAATTCACCGCTGGTTTTTTCCTCGTGCAAGTATGCGGCAATCCGGCGCCTTGGGAAGGTGCAAACACGCTTCAATTCACGGCGTGAGCAGTGTGCTTATTGAGAAGGCGCGCCGAGGGACCACCAGCGAGGCAACAGTTGCTGGATGCGCGGTTCGGCAAACCGGTCATCGATCAGCATCACCACGCCGCGATCCTGTCGTGTGCGGATCACGCGCCCGGCGGCCTGCACCACTTTCTGCACCCCCGGATACAGATAGGTGTAGTCGTAACCGGCACCGAAAATCGCCGCCATGCGCCGCTTCAACTGCTCGTTGACCGGGTTGAGCTGAGCCAGCCCCAGCGTGGCGATGAACGCGCCGATCAGGCGTGCACCGGGCAGGTCGATGCCCTCGCCGAATGCACCGCCCAACACCGCGAAGCCAACCCCCTGGTTCTCGGCAGTGAACTGGTCGAGGAACGCTTGCCGCTGCCCTTCGGCCATGCCTCGGGACTGCTGCCACAGGTTGATGTGCGGATGCCGTTCGGCGAGCAGCGTCAGCACCTGCTGCAGGTAATCGAAGCTGCTGAAGAAGGCCAGGTAGTTGCCCGGACGTTCACTGAACTGGCGGGCGATCAGTTCGACGATCGGCTCCAGCGACGCCTGACGGTGGTTGAAGCGCGTGGAAATCCGGCTGACGATCTGCACCTGCAACTGTTCGGCACTGAACGGTGATTCCACGTCGATCCATACCGTGTCGGCCGGTGTGCCGAGCAAATCGGCGTAATAGTGCCGCGGGCTGAGCGTCGCGGAGAACAGCACGCTGCTGCGCGCCGCTTTCAGGCGTGGGCCAATGAACGCGGCCGGCACCACATTGCGCAGGCACAGTTGCGACAGCGGCCGTTTGCGGTCGAGGTCGCGCTTGCTGATGTCGAACAGGTAATGCTCGTCGAACAGCTCCGCGACCCGGCCGAACTGCAGCATGTCGAAATAGAACGTCTGCAGGGCGCTGTCGAGTCCCTGCGGATGGTCGTTGAGGTAATCGCCAATCGCCGCGCTGCACAGGGACACCGCTTGCAGCAGTTTTTCCGGAGCCTTGTCGTAGGCTTGATACGGGGCCAGTTGCGGCTGGTGCAGCGCGTTCCACTCACGGTTGACCCGTTGCAGCGACTTCTTCAGCGCTTCAGGCGCCGACTTGCGCACACTGGCGAGGGCGGCCTGATCAAGACTGGCGCTGTACATCGAGCGCCCGCGCTCGACCAGGTTGTGCGCTTCATCGGCCAAGACCGCGACTTTCCACTGATTGAGCTGGGAGAGACCAAACAGCAGTGCGCTGAAATCGAAGTAATAGTTGTAGTCCGCCACCACCACGTCGGCCCAGCGCGCCATTTCCTGGCTCAGGTAATACGGGCACACCGTGTGCTGGCGGGCCACATCGCGCATCGCCGCCTGATCGAGCAGACTGATGCGGCTGGCCGCTTCGCGGGCGGCGGGCAGGCGATCATAAAAGCCTTGGGCAAACGGGCACGAGTCGCCATGACAGGCTTTGTCCAGGTGTTCGCAGGCCTTGTCCCGGGCGACCATCTCCAGCACCCGCAAGGGCAAGGTTTCACATTGATCGAACAACACCTGACTGGCATCCAGCGCGAGTTTGCGCCCCGGGGTCTTGGCGGTCAGGAAGAACACCTTGTCCAGTTGCTGCGGCGCCAGCGCCTTGAGCATCGGGAACAGCGTGCCGAGGGTCTTGCCGATCCCGGTGGGCGCCTGGGCCATCAGGCAGCGGCCGGTGCTGACCGCCTTGAACACCGACTCGGCCAGATGCCGCTGGCCGGGACGAAAGTCCGTGTGGGGAAAGGTCAACGCCTGCGCCGCCCGATTACGGGCCTCGCGATGGGCCATCTCCTGCTCGGCCCAGTCGAGAAACAACCGGCACTGTGCCTCGAAAAAAACCTGCAAGTCGCAGGCGCTGAAGGCCTCGACCAGGCAGGTTTCCTTCTCGCTGACGATGTCGAAATACACCAGCGCCAGATTGATCTGCTCCAGCGCAAGCTTGCGGCACATCAGCCAGCCGTAGATTTTCGCCTGCGCCCAATGCAACTGACGATGGTTGGCCGGTTGTTTGCTCAGGTCGCCGCGATAGGTTTTGACTTCTTCCAGGCAGTTTTGCGCCGGGTCATAGCCGTCCGCCCTGCCCTTGACCTTCAGTTGCAGAAACTCGCCTTCCAGCGCCACTTCGCTCTGGTACTGGTCGCTGCGCCGCGAGGCCACCGTGCGGTGCCCGAGCATGCCTTCGAGCGCTGTCGGCGACGGGGTAAACCGCAGGTCGAGGTCGCCGGTCTTGGCCGTGAACTCACACAATGCACGCACCGCAATGCTGTAGCTCAAGCGCTCTGCTCCGCCCATTGCACGTAACACACGGCGACCGGCATCTGGTGTTCGTGGCAGAACTCCAGCCAGCGCAGTTGGTTGTCCTGCAAGCGGTCCCCGGGGCCTTTGACTTCGATCATGCGGTAGGTCTTGTGCTGCGGCCAGAACTGGATCAGGTCCGGCATGCCGGCGCGGTTGGCCTTGATGTCGAGCAGCAGGCGGTTGAACCAGTGCTTGAGGTGTTCGGCCGGCAAGCACGCCAGCGCCTGCTCGAGCAGTTGTTCATTCAACGCACCCCAGAACACGAACGGCGACTGCACGCCCCATTTGGCCACGAAGCGCTCGCGAATGGTCGCCGCATAACGGCCGTCGTCGAGTTGATCGAGACAGGCCTGGAACAACTCCGCGCGGCGTTGCTGAAAGTCTTCGTTGAGCAGATCCACCGGCCCGCGTTGAAACGGATGAAAGAACGCCCCCGGCAGCGGCGCGAAGATCGCCGGCCAGCACAGCAGGCCAAACAGCGAGTTGATCAGGCTGTTTTCCACGTAGTGCACCGGGCCGCTGTCTTCGTGCAGATGCGCCTGCACGTAGAACTCCACTGACAATTCCGGGTCGGTGCGTGGCAATTGCAGGTCGAGGCGCTCGACCGGGCGCGGCGCTGCCCGTTTGAGCGGCGGCCCGCCGAGCTTGCGCCGCAGTCGCGGCAGCATCCGTTGCAGGCTCTGCCGTTCGGCGGCGCTTTCCGGCGCCTGTTCGGCGTGGGTCGCGAGTTCCAGCGCCAGGGCGTATTCGCCGCAGCGCTCCAGCACGCGAATCATTCGCTGACGGGCGCCGGGGTACGCGCATTCGCGGTAAATGCTCAGGGCCAGGGCAAACTCGCTGATGCGCTCGCAATACTGGCCGATCTGGAACAGCACTTTGCCGCGTCGGCGTTGCAGCCACGGGTTGGCAAACTGCAGCGCGCTGACCTGCTCGACAATGGTTTCCAGCGGTTCACCGGCCTCGAAGCGCAACTGGCAGTGATGCAGGAACAGGCAGGCGTCGACGTCTTCACGGCTGCGCAGGCCGCGGGAGTCGGCGCAGAACTCGACTTTTTCGTAGGTAAAGATGCCAAGATCGGCTAGGACGAACTCCGACCAGTCCTGGTACAGGTTGCCGAAGAACATCAGCCGCAGGCGGTCGCACAGGTCCATGATGGTCAGGCTGAACAAGCGTTCATCGAGCGTCGGCGCCCACTCGCACAGGCTGCGTGATTCAGTGAACTGCTCGGCCAGCGCCTGCAGCCATTCGTCCTTGCGGCCCTTGGGTTGCTCGATCACGCTGCCGAACGCCTGCAGCAGTTCTGCCTTGAGCAACACGTCGAACACCTCGGTCAGCGTCAACCGGGCCTGATCGTCGAGCCAGCCGTGACTCAGTAAAGGGTGCGCGGCGTCGCTGATGTCACCGATTTCGCTGTAGTTGAGTTTGCCGAGACGAAAATGCACACCCTTGCGCATGACCATGCGCACCAGCAGCCCCTGCGATGCACGCGGCAGCGCCTTGAAGTCGCGGATAAACCCGTGCTCGGCTTCACTCATCACGTCGGCATAGCGAAGCTCAAGCCAATCAAGCACTTGCCGGAAGTTGTTGAGGTAATAGAACGGGTCGTCGAGGGGGTTTGCAGTCACGGGAATTCTGGGCCATGGCGAGCGAATACTGGTTATGCGTACAGATAACAGCTCTGCCCGGTCGCGTGCAAACGGAAAAAGATCAATGGCAGCGGCAATCAGGATTTTTTCAGGGTGCCATCGAACTTTTCCCGGCTGGATGGCACCAACCGCGTTAGAGACCGAAGACGGTCAATTCATATGGAATGAGGTATTTGAGGTGGGTATGAACATCAAGACTCTGGGTCTTCCCCTGGCGGTAGCCGCCTTTCTGGCATTGGGCGGTTGCTCGACGCCAACCGTGGTGACCCTGCAGAACGGCACTCAGTATTTGACCAAGGACATGCCGAAAACCAAGAACAAGGACGGGTTCTATGAGTTCGAGGATATTTCCGGGACCAAGGTGAGAGTCCGCGGTGATGAGGTCGCGACTGTTCGCAAGGAAGACTGACCCCTCGGTACAGATGTAGGAGCTGCCGAAGGCTCGGGCCGCGATCGGACGATCTTTTGACTTTGATTTTATAAAACAAGATCAAAAGATCGCAGCCTGCGGCAGCTCCTACAGAGGTCAGTCAAAGTGCTGGGTGTTACTCGAAAGCAGGCAGACCCATAATGCTGTGATCGCAGCTGAAATACTGTTCGCCGCGGCGCGCCAGTTCGGCTTGCAGGCGTCGGCAGCGCTCCAGATCCAGTTGGGTCATACGGTCGATACTCAGGTTGCCAGTGGCCTGCTGTTGTTTGCCGTCGCCCAGGCGGAAGGTCACGAATGGCTGTTCCGGCTGGATCTGAAACAGGCTTTTCTCTTCGACCGGCTCAGTGGCTTCGGTCTTCGCCGGTTTCGGCAGTTGATCGGTACTGATCCCGTAGCGGCTCAGAATCGAGGTTGGCGGCAGATCGGCCCAGGCATTGGCCGCTAACAGCGCCAGTCCGACAATCCCGACATACCCCTTGACCCTTCTCACGTGTGCATCTCCTGTACTCAATGGCGACTAGCTGTAGAACGTGTGTGCACGTGCTGGCTTTAGGCCGCTTTTGCTGTTTACAGAGCTTTTGAGTCAGGGCGTGGCTGTCGAGTCACTTCTAACACCCGATTGTGGCGAGGGAGCTTGCTCCCGCTTCAGCGCGTAGCGCTCACAAAGTCTTCAGGGCCGCTTCGCGCCCCAGCGGGAGCAAGCTCCCTCGCCACAGGTTACGGAGGCATCAGGCGATCACGATTCCATCGGCACTGAGGCTATTGAGCGCCACCCCGACCAGCGTCACCGAGTCACCGCCAAACTTCAGCACCGTGTCCTGCCCCACCATCGAGGCATGCGCGCGGAAGTCGTCATTGGGCAACACCCCCTGCACACCGAGGAACACCAGTTTGTCGTTTGCCGTAAAACCGACCACCCGGTCCTGACCGAACGCGCCGTTGAACAGGAACGTATCCGCCCCGCCCCCCGACTCCATCAGGTCATTGCCGGCGCCACCGACAAACACGTCGTTACCGGCGCCGCCGATCAAGTGGTCATTGCCGTCCAGGCCGAACAGCCAGTCACCGCCGGCATGCGCCTTGAGCGTGTCGGCGCCATTGCTGCCTTTGACGCTGGACTCGTACTGCGTGACGTTATTGCCGACCTTCAGGCCGCCGGCCGTCACGCTGTGGGTCACGTCGTCCTTGAACAGGCCCCAGAGAAAGCCCGGTTCCTTGGTGACGATGCTGCCGATGTCACGGGTAATGCTGATCCCGCCGTTGGCGTCGCGGATGTACAGATTGCCGGCGCCGTCGTTGGCGAAGTCGAACTTGCTCACCGATTGCTGCAAGTCGAGGGTGTTGTTGCCGGCGCCGCCGAGGATGACGTTGTAGCCGCCACCGTCACGGAAGGTGTCGTTGCCGGCGCGCCCCTCGAGGTAGTCGTTGCCGCTGCCGCCCTGGATCAGGTCATTGCTGTCGCTGCCAATGATGAACGTGCTGCCCTTATGGGTTTCGGCGTTGCGGTTGAGGTCCTGCACCCAGGTATTGGCCCGCGCCGGGTCCGACAGGTTGGCGACGATGATCGTCGAGTCTTTGCTGGTGAGGTCGTAGAACTTCGACTCGATGATGCGGTTCATACCGTCGCCGTACGCGGTCGGCAGGTGCGAGATCCAGGTGGGGATGTTGAGGATGGAGAACGGCAGCAGATTCCACGCAGTCGAGGCGTAGTGATCGTTGAAGCTGACGATGTTATCGGTGGCCGATTCCTTGGGCGCGTCGTGCACGCCGATCGAGGCGCCGGTAAAGGTCGAGCCGTCGAGGGCGCGGAACACCGGATCGTTTTCGTAACCGACGTTGAGCACCTTGTCGGTGCTGCTCTGGGTGGGCGAGGCGTAGGCGATGTAGTTGGAATCGGCGAAGAACCCGCCCCACTTGCCGCCGCTGAGGTCGGCCATGCTGTTGACCGCCAGCCCGCCGAGGCTGTGGCCGCTGACGAGGACATCCTTGCCGCTGAGGCCGTTGGCCTTGGCGAACGCCACCACATCGTTGAGCAGATTGCCGAACGCTTCACCGACGTAGTTCTTGGCGTAATCCTTGGGGCCGAAGGCCGCCAGCAAGTCGTTGATCACATCGCCAATCGAATCGAGGATCAGATTTTCCCGCGGGCCGCTGGTGCCGCGAAAGGCAATGCCGATTTCCGTGAGATGGCCCTGGGCGTCGTATTTGCCGAGGATTTCCACTTGGGCGGTGGTGTAACCGGCCTTCTCGCCGAAGAAGGTTCCCCGGGCGTCGGTCTTGCCGTCGTAGCCCAGTTGCGAGGCGGTGATCGGCGTCCAGCCAGCCTTTTTCACGGCGTCGAGGGCGAGTTTTTCCGAGTCGGGGTTCCACGGAATACCGGGGATCACCCCTTGCGAATCCGTGCCGCCGAGCAGCGCTGTCACCAGCGTGGCCGGCAGGCCGAGGCCGAAGCCATTGTGCTGATAACCGCTGGCAAAGCCGTTATCGAGGTTGTGATAGGAATACAGCGTGATCGCCATGGCATCGCTGAACAATGCCTTGGAATCGGCTGTGCCGAAGTTCTTGTAGTCATACACACCCATTGCTATTGCCTCTCTTTTGTTGGAATTGTCAGAGATAGCTCACAGCCAGGGCGCCCCACGGGGACGCCCCGGAGCATTTCAGTACTACTTGCATAAAAGGCTTCGATCTTTAGATTTTAAAAAACAAAATCAACAGATCGCAGCCTGCGGCAGCTCCTACATCCATAAATCCTTGTAGGAGCTGTCGAGTGAAACGAGGCTGCGATCTTTTGATCTTGAAAACACAATCAACAGATCGCAGCCTGCGGCAGCTCCTGCAGGGGGAATCGTTGTTCAGGCGAACACGAAAGACGAGTCCGACAGGTTAGCCACTCCCACCCCGATCAGGGTCACGGCAAAATCGCCAATCTTCAGCACGGTATCGTTACCGGCCTGCGCCGTATGCTGCTTGTAGTCGTAGCCCTGCCCCGCACCTTCGACGCCCATGAACACCAGTTTGTCGCTGCCCTGGTAGCCATTGATCGCGTCGAAACCGAACGCGCCGCTGAACAGGAAGGTGTTGTTGCCACCCACCGCCGTCATCACGTCGTTGCCGGCGCCACCGACGAAGGTCACATGGCCCTTGTCGCTGATCAGCCTGTCATCGCCGCCCAGACCGAACAGCCAGTCACCGTCAGCGGTGGCGTGCAGCGCATTGCCGTACGCATCGCCGTTGAGCGAATGGGTGTACTGGGTCAGTTCGTTGCCATTGGTCAGCCCCTTGGCCGTAACGCCCCAGGTGATCTCCTTGCTGCCCCACCACGAACCCGACTCCTTGCTCACCAGCGCGCCGATGTCGCGGGTCATGCTGATGCCGCCGTAGGCATCGCGCACGTACAGCGTGCCGTCACCGTCGTTGGCGAAGCTGAAGTTCTGCAGCGGCTTCTGCAGCTCGAAGGTGTTGTGACCCTGACCGCCAAGGAGGATGTTGAAGCCACCGTCATCGCGGAAACGGTCATCGCCGCCCAGCCCTTCGAGGAAGTCGTTGCCCGCCCCGCCCTTGAGCCAGTCGCTGCTCTGGGTTCCGATGATGAAGGTGCTGCCGGTGTGTGGCTCGCCGCTGCGCCCCAGGTCCTCGACCCAGGTCTTGCCCCGGGAAGACTCTTCAAGATTGGAGACGATGATCGTCGAGTCTTTGTGCGTCAGGTTGTAGAACGTCGAATTGATCACCCGGTTCAAGCCATCGGCGTAGCCAAGCGAGCTATGCGCTGACCAGTTCAGCGGATTGACGATGCTGAACGGCACCAGGTTCTGCGCCGTGGACGCATAGTTGTCGGTGAAGTTGACGATGTTGTCGGTGGTCGACTCATGCGGCCCGTCGTGCTTGCCCAGCGAGCCGCTACTGAAGGTGGTGCCGTCCAGTGCACGAAACACCGGATCGTTTTCGTAACCGATGTTCAGCACGTTGTTGCCAGTGCTGCTCTGGGTGGGCGAGGCAAACGCGATGTAGTTGGCGTCCTTGAAGAACCCGCCCCAATTGCTGCCACTCAACTCGGCCACGCTGTTGACCCCGAGACCGCCAAGGCTGTGGCCGCTGAACAGCACGTCCTTGGCCGCGATGCCATGAGCAATGGCGAACGCGGCAACAGCCTTGAGCAGGTTGTCGAAGGCGTTCTTCGCGTAGTTGCTCGCGTAATCCGACGGCCCGATGGCGGCCAGCAGATTGTTTTTCATGTCGCCGAAGGTGTCGCTGTAACCCAGCCCGCCGGTGCCACGAAAGGCCACGCCGATGCCGACCAATTTGCCGGCCGCGTCGTATTTGCCGAGCACTTCAGCCTCGGCGCTGGTGAAGCCGTCCTTCTCGCCGAAGAACGTGCCTTGTGCCCCGACCTTGCCCTGATAGCCGAGCGCATTCGCGGTGACCGGCTTCCAGGCGGTGGCCGGCAACGGCTGACCGGTCGGGGTGTAGGCGTACAGCGTCAGTGCGATGGCATCGCTGTACAAGGCTTTGCCATCGGCATTTTTATAATCGAACAATCCCATGTTGTGCTCTCTCTTCCTGCAAAACCGGCGGCTCCCCAAGGAACCGCCGGTAGCCCGTTAGAACTGCCAGTCGAGGGTCAGACCCACACCGTGGTCCTTCTCGTTGTTACCGATCAGCCCGTTGTAGTCCAGGTTGACCCGGACATCGCGATTGAGCGCCAGCCCGGCACGCACGCCGACCACTGCCGCATCACGATCCATCGACACACTCTGCACAGTGAAGGCGCTGTTGCCATTGGCGAACGCCAGGTGGCTGTCAGCATCGACGCTGCTCAGATTGTGCTGCCAGCCCAGGGTCGCGCCCAGTTCCAGCTGATGTTGCTCCGACAACGCGAAGGTGCGCTTGGCGCGCACGCCAAGGGTCGACAGCACCACATCGCGGTTGTCTTCACCGCCCTTGAGCGCCGCGGCGTCACCCTTCTCGGTGAAGCTATCGGTGTTCAGGTGCACGTACGACAGATTGGCGAACGGCTCCAGATTCATCGGTTGCAGCCGCAGATCGTATGCGGCTTCGGTGAACACTTGAGTCGTTGCGGCATCGTGCTTGGTTTTCTCTTTACCACTGACACCCGCGAACTGCAGGTCGCGTTTCACATCCACGCGATGCCAGGTGTAAGCCGCGCCAGCGCTCAGGCGCAGTGCATCGACCTGATGCCCCAGATACGCACCCAGGTGGTAGCTGTCGACCGAGGCCGACGAATGCGTGCCGCCGCCCATGTTCAACGAACTGTCGCTATAGCCAGTAACGAAACCCAGACGGGTATCTTCAGCAATCAAGCCGTCGACCCCGGCCAGCAGGCCGCCGATGGAGCTGTTGGAATCGGCATTGTCATGCCCGCCATCGGTCTTACCCCACGAACCGAGGACCTTGACCCAGGCGTTGCTGCGATCGTCGGTCGGTGCGTCGGCATTGAACAGATCGCGCTCGCGCAGACGCTCGCCCACCGCTTCACGCAGATAACGGCTGTCGTTGATCAGCAGGGTACCGATGGCCGGATGGATTTCCCCGGACAGCTGCTGGAACGCCTGTTGCGCAGAAGCCGCGTTCGGCGACAGCAGCAGGGTTTCGAACAGTGCATTGCCCGCGCCCAGACGCTCGGCAGCCGCACCGACTGCACGCTGGTTCGGCGTCAGGCCAACACTGGCGAACGACGCACCATTGCGCCCCACGTCCAGTTGCACGCCGTTCGCCGAGTACGCCAGCGTGCCGCCGAGGAACGCGTAGTTCGGCAGCACTTGGCCGAACTGGCCTTGAATGCCCCCGGCCGCTTGCAGGATGTTGAACTGAGTGCCAAGCAGGCTTTTAACCTCCGTGGTGGTGAGCAACGTCGGGCTGTTTTCCAGCGACAGGCTGACCGTGGCGCCATCAATCAGCGCCTGGCCACCGGCAACGATCTTGTCGCTGCTGGTCGGCGACACTTCCACCGCATAGGTCGAACCGCGCTCGAAGGTCACGTCCCCGGCCACGTTCAGCGTGCCGATGGAGTTGCCCGGCGCCACGGTACCGCCGCTTTTCGCGGTCAGGGCGCCGATACGGCCGTTACCGCCGAGGATGCCGCTGTCGTTGACCGTGACCGCCGACGCCAGCGAGCCGTTGATCGCCAGACGCCCCTGATTGACCAGGGTCGGGCCGCTGTAGGTGTTGTTGCCGGTCATGACCAGAGTGCCGATGCCCTGCTTGGTCAGGCCGCCGTGGCCGGAAATGTCGTTGCGCCAGGTGTCGAGGCCGCAGGTGATGTCGTTGCACACGCGCTCGGTCGGTTTGCCCTTATCGATGATCGCGCCGATGCCCGGCAGATCGGCGACAAACTGCCCCGAACCGTAGGCGCCCTGGATACGGAATTCTTCGGGGATGTCCTTCTCGGTCACGAACATCGCCGGGCCGTCGATCCCCTTGCGCAGGTTGATCATGCCCCAGCCGTACAACGCGTCGATCCCCGGTGCGCCGAGGTCGGTGGCGGTCGTCCGCAACACCGTGGCGACCTGATCGCCGCTCATGTACGGGAAGCGCTCCATTAGCACCGCCATGGAGCCGGCCACGTGCGGCGCGGCCATCGAGGTGCCGTTGTAGTTTTTGTAGCCGGTGGTCAGGTTGTCGGCGTTGGTGCCGCTGATGATCGAGCTGTAGATCTGCGTGCCCGGCGCCGAGACGCAGAAACTCGCGGTATAACCGCAGCGCGAGGAGAACGTACTCATGATGTACGGGTTGGCGCTGGCCAGGTCCGGGTTCTTCTGCAACGCGGCGACGGTGATCCAGTTCGGCGCGATGTCCGGCACGAAATAACCGAGGCCGGCGATGGCGTCCGGGTTGTTCAGGTTGTAATCGTTACCGGCGGCGAAAATCGTCACGATGCCACTGCGGGCGGCGGCAATCGCCCCGTCGTAGGCACCGCCGGGCTTGGTGCCGAGCAGCGTGCGAATCTCGTTGAACTGCAATTGCGCGTCATTGACGGTGAAGTGCGGATACGCCGGGTTGCGGCCACCGAGGTCGAAACGGTCGGTGATACCGATGCCCCAGCTGTTGTTGATGATCCGCGCACCACTGGCGATCAGCGCATCCCAACCGGCCTTGTACACCGCGCCGTCGTTGCCACGGACGATGCCGTCCTCCGGGCCCGGGTCGCCGTTGTCGGCACTGATGATCTGCGCCCCGAATGCCACGCCATGCATCGGCCCGCCGTCACGGCTGCCGGCGGCGATACCGCCGACGTGGGTGCCGTGGGCACCGAGCTTGCCGTCGGAACCGACCGAGGGCGAACCGTCATAGCGGAACGCATCGCCGGCTTTGACCGGGATGTACGGGTCTGTGTACTCGCGGATCCCGCTGGTGACCAGGGTCACGACTTTATTGCTGCCGGAGAACTCCGGGTGCGCGGCGTACACCGGCTGGTCGAAGATCCCCAGTTTGACGCCTTTACCGGTGTAACCGGCAGCGTAAGCGTGGTCGGCACCGATTGCGCCCAGGCCCCATTCCGCCTGGAACTCGGCGCTGCGCCAGCTGGCGGGATCGCCCGCGCGACCGTTTTCCACGTAAGGCGCCGCGTGCGCGGTGCCCCAGCTGGCCAACGCGCAGAGTACGGCGCCATTAAGGGTTTTCATGGCGAAGCGAGCCCCCGATTGCGCGGGGGTATTATTCTTATTCATCCAGCGACCTTCCTTAGTGTTGTTGCGAAAAATCCGTTTACTTCAAATTCATGAATGCTGCTTTTTGTGGCGTGTTCTTTGAATCTGTAGGAGCTGCCGCAGGCTGCGATCTTTTGATCTGGCTTTTAAAAGATCGCAGCCTGCGGCAGCTCCTACGGGGGGCGCGTACACCCTCCGTCAGAACTGCCAGTTCAGGCTAAGCCCCACGCCATGGCTCTTCTCGCGGTTGGCCAGTTGCCCGTTGTAATCAAGGTTGACCCGCACGTCCTTGCTCAACGCCAGGCTGGCTTGCACGCCGACCAGCGCGGCGTCGCGCACCAGCGCCGAACTCTCGACCGAGTACGCTGTGCTGCCGCTGGCAAAACGCAGGTGTTGTTCGGCGTCGATATCGCTGAGGCTGTGCTGCCAGCCGAGATGCCCACTCAGGTCCAGCGCCTGCTGATTCGACAGGTTGAAGCGCTTGACCGCCCGCACACCGAGGGTGCTGAGCACCGCATCACGCTGGTCGCCGGTGCTTTTCAGCGCCGCCGCGTCGCCCTTTTCGGTGAAGCCTTCAGTATCCAGATGCACGTAAGCGAGGTTGGCGAACGGCTCCAGGGCCAGCGGTTGCAGGTTCAGCCGGTAAGCCGCTTCACCGAAGACCTGCGTGGTGGCCGCGTCGACCTTGGCTTTCTGTTTGGCGCTGACGTCGCCGTATTGCAGGTCGCGTTTGACGTCGGCGCGGTGCCAGCTGTAGGCCGCGCCGGTGCTCAGGCGCCAGGCGCCGATGTCGTGACCGGCATAGGCGCCGAGGTGGTAGCTGTCGACCTTGGCCGACGAATGCGTGTCCGAGCCCATGTTCAGCGAGCTGTCGCTGTAACCGGTGACCAGACCGATGCGCGTCTGCTCGTCCAGCGCACCATCAACACCAGCCAGCAAACCGCCGATCGAGGTGCTGTAGCGCGACGTGTCAGAACCGGAGTCGGTCGAACCCCAGGCGCCGAGCGCCTTGATCCAGCCATTGCTTTGTGTGGCGCTGGCATCGTGCAGACGCTCACCCACCGCGTCGCGCAACTGGCGGCTGTCATTGATCAGCATCGAGCCGAGCGCCGGGTATATCTCCCCGCTCAGTTGCTGGAACGCCTGTTGCGCCGACGCCGCCGAGGGTGAGAGCAGCAGGCTTTCGTACACCGAATTACCGGCGCCCAAGCCCTCGACAGCCGCCGCGACCGCGCGCTGGTTCGGCGTTTGTCCGACGCTGGCGAACGCGGTTGCGTTGCGCTGGATGTCGAGCTCAATGGCGTTGGCCGTATAGCCGAGGTTGCCGCCGATGAACAGGTAGTCCGGCAGCACCGCGCCGAACCGGCCCTGAATACCACCGGCCGCTTGCAGAATGTCGTACGAGTGACCGAGCAGGCTGCGGGTTTCGGTGGTGCTGAGCAAGGTCGGGCTGTTTTCCAGCGACAGGCTGACGGTGGCGCCACTGATGCGCGCGGTGCCGCCGGCAACGATGCGGTCACTGCTGATCGGCGACAGCTCGACCGCGTAGGTCGAGCCCGGTGCGAAGGTCACGTCGCCGGCCACATTCAAGGTGCCGATCGAGTTGCCCGGAGCCACGCGGCCGCCACTGTTGGCGATCAGCGAAGCGATCCGCCCGGAACCGCCCAGGGTGCCGCTGTCGTTGACCGTCACTGCCGAGGCCAGCGAACCGTTGACGCTGAGCAGGCCGCCATTGACCGTGGTCGGGCCACGGAAAGTGTTGTCGCCAGTCAGCAGCAAGCGCCCTGCTCCGGACTTGATCAGGCTGCCCTGATAGACCCGGGTCGCCGCTGCGGCATCACGGGCCATGCCCACCGCGTAGTCGGTCTGGTCCTGCTGACTGGCGCCGGCCGGAACGCCGTTCTGCCAGCCCTTGTCCCGCAGGGTTTGCTGCCAGGCGTTGTGTTCGGCGAGGTCTTCGCCCTGCCGCTGGAGCAGCGCCTTGTCGGAGATGTCATTGCTCCAGACATCGCTTTGCCCGGCGCCCAGATTGGCATCGAACGCCCCCAGCAATTGCCCCGGCCCGTGCAGCGCCCGGTTCAGGTTGGCCACGCCCCAGCCGACTCGTTCGTTCGGAGCATCGGTGACCGAACCGTCGAGTTGCGTGGCGGTGGTCAGCAGCACTTCAAGCGCCTGCTGATTGTTCATGTACGGATAGCGTTCCATTACCAGCGCCAGCGCGCCGGTGGCATGCGGCGCGGCCATCGAGGTGCCGGACTTGATCGCGTAATCGCCGCCCGGAATGGTGCTGTCGATCTTTGCCCCGGGCGTGGTGATGCACCAGTATTTGGCGATGCCGCACTGGTTGTACTTCTGCTGATTGCTTTGATCCAGCCCGGACACCGCCAGCCAGTGGCCTTCGAGGTCCGGCTGAAAGTACGGCAGCGCCGAGCGTACGCTGGCGTTCGGGTAGCCGCTGTTGCCGGCGCTGAACACGTTGATCACGCCACGGCGCGAGACGTCCGCTGCGGCATCCAGCCAAGTGCCCTGGTTCCAGTGCTGGGCGTACGCGGCGTGCAGATCGGCCAGGGTGCGATAGCTGACATCCGGCGGCTGGCTGCCCCAGCTGTTGTTGATCGCGCGCACGCCGGCAGCGGCCAGGGCGTCGTACGCCGCTTTGAAATAACGCGGATCGGGCTTGGGGCCGAACAGGAAGCTGTCGTTGTTATTGGTGTTGCCGACGTAGATCTGCGCGTTGTACGCCACGCCGTGCATGCCGTTGCCGTCACGGCTCGCGCCCATGGTGCCGACCACGTGAGTGCCGTGGGAATCGTTGTTGGGGTTGAGGGTGCCGTTGACGCTGAACAGCGATCCGTCGACGTAACTGCCAGACGCCAGCACCGGGTGATAGCGGTCAGTGGCGAACTCGGGATGGGCGGCATCGAAGCCGGAATCGAGCGCGCCGATCTTCACGCCTTTGCCGGTGATCCCGGCGGCGTAGGCTTGATCTGCCTGCATCCGCGCAAGGCCCCAGTCGCGCTGAAATTCGGCGCTGCGCCAACTGGCCGGATCGCCGGGCTGGCCGGATTCGAGGTATTGCGCATTAGCTTGCGCGATGGATACTGCGAGCAACAGAGTGCCGACCGCTGCCGGCTTGATGCGTACGTCCATGTTCACCACTCACTTTTCTTATGTTTTTTATTACCCGTTTCACCGGGCGAGCATTTCTTGAAATATCGAGCGAATCCCCATTTGTGGCGAGGTAGCTTGCTCCCGCTGGCTGCGCAGCGGCCCAAAATCTGGTGAGCGCTGCGCACTCAAGCGGGAGCAAGCTCCCTCGCCACAAGTTCGGTGCCAAGCATTAACGCGGGTTGCTTTTCGGGCCTTGTCCGAAGGCCTCATCCACCCGCGCCAGGTCCTGTTCGTTGAGCGTCCCGGCGTAGTAATGCAGCTTGGTCCAGGCCATCAGGTAGTCGTAGCGCGCCTGGGCCAGATCGCGGCGGGTGGTAAACAGTTGTTGTTCGGCGTTCAGCGCATCCAGGTTGGTACGCTCGCCACCGAGGATGCTTTGCTTCGTCGACACCACCAGCGCTTCAGCCGAGGCCAGGGCCTTCTGGTACGCGCGCAGTTTGTTGACGCCCGACAGGCAGGCGCTGAACTGGCGACGCAGCTCGATCAGGGTTTCGCGGGTCTTGCCGTCGAGTTCGTATTCGGCCTGTTCCATGGTGCGGCTGGCCTGACGCGTCGAGGCCGAAACCCCGCCACCGGCATACAGCGGAACATTGACTTCAAAACCGATGGTGTTGGTGTCGTAGCGCTGGTTATAGGTGTTGCCGCTGTCCGATTCAGTCTGGCGCAGTGAGGCATAGGCGCTGACTTTCGGCAGGTGCCCGGCGCGGTTGCGCTCCACTTCGTAACGCGCCACTTCCACTGCCTGACGCTGCGAAGCCAGGTTCGGGTTGTTGCTGATCGCCAGCTCGTGCCAGGTGTCGTAGCTGGCCGGCATCAGCGCGAAGGTCTGGAAGTTCTGATCCAGCGGCGCCAGCTCACTGATGTCCACCGTCGGCACGCCAACCAGCGCTCCCAGTTCACGCAGCGCGGCGTCCTGCTCGTTGCGCGCCTCGATCTCCTCGGCGGTCGCCAGTTCATAGCGCGACTCGGCCTCGAGGATGTCGGTCCGCGTGCCCTCGCCCTGCTTGAACATATGCTCGTTCTGCTGGAACTGCTGCTCGTAGGCCTTTTTCTTGGCCTGGGCGATGTCGATCTGATCCTGGGCGAACAAGGCCTTGGTGTAGTTGTCCAGCACCCGCACCAACAATTCCTGGCTCTTGCCGCGAAACGCCTCGTCGGCGAACAACGACTGCGCCACGCCCTTGCGATAGGCGGCGTAGGCTTCGTAGTCGAGCAGCGGTTGCTGCAAGGTCAGGGTCGAACCGTAACTGTTGTAGTTGCGGTTTTCGGTCACGTTGCCGCGATTGGTCAGTTGCGTAGCCTTCGAGGTGTTGTGACCGCGGTTGTAGTTGTAACCCAGTCTTGGCAACAGTCCGGCGCGGCCGATGGCGCGGTTTTCCAGGCCAGCGTCGCGCTCCTTGATCGCGCCGAGGAACACCGGGTCGTTGCGCAATGCCTGTTCGTAGACCTCGAACGGTCCCATGGCCGCCAGCGCGCTGTTTCCTGCGAGCAGCGCGAACGCTGCTCCCAACATCGAAAGCTTATTCATACAGCCGAACATCCTTATTCTTCAGTCAACGCAGAGCCAGCCCGATCGAGCAATGGTTTGAACAGGTAATTGAGCAGTGAACGTTCGCCGGTGCGCACGAACATTTCCGCCGGCATACCGGGCTTGATCACCAGACCGTGGAGTTTCTCCATCGCCTGATCACTGACGCTGCTGCGCAGCACGTAGTACGGCACGCCGGTTTTCTCGTCGACCATCTGGTCGGCGGAAATCAGGCTGACCTCACCCGGCACACGCGGGGTCTTGCTCTGGTTGAATGCGGTGAAGAGGATGTCGACCGGCAGGTGCGTACCGACCTTGTCGATCAAATTGATCGGCAAGTGCCCTTCCACTTCCAGCGTGGTGCCTTGCGGAACGATCTCCAGCAGGGTCTCGCCCTGACGCACCACGGCGCCTTCGGTGTGCACGCCGAGGTTGACCGCGACGCCGTCGGCGGTGGCAACGATTTCGCTGTGCTGCAGGTCGAAACCGGCCGAGGTCAACTGCTCGGAGAGGGTCACACTCTTGAGCTGCGCGTCCGCCAGTTGCGTGCGCACTTCTTTCTGGTATTCCTCGCCATGCTGCTGCAGCTTCAGGCGCGATTCGAGGATGCCCTGCTCCACGCGGCCGCTTTCACCGGTGTTTTCAGCCAGTTGCTGCTGCACTTGCGACAGCTGACGCTGGTATTCCATCAAGCGATTGCGCGGGATGTAGCCGTTATCCGCCAGCGGCTGCAGGTTGCTCAACTGTTGTTGCAGGGAGTCGGCCTGGGCATTGAGGTCGGTGCGCGCGCGACGCATGCCGGACAGTTGCGCCGTGGCGCCTTCGATGCTCGCACGCAACCCGGCCTGTTCGCGGTAGAACGCTTCGCGGCGGCTGCTGAACAGTTGGCGCTGGCCTTCGAGGACCAGGGCCAGGCGCGGATCCGGATCGTTGCTCAGCTCCGCTGGAAAGGTGATCTGTTTGAGGTTGTCGCGCTCGGCCTGCCAGCGCGCAAGGCTGGCCCAGGCCATGCGGTATTGCGCCTGCAACGATTGCACATCGGCGGCGACCTGGGTCTGATCGAGGCGGAACAGCGGTTGCCCCTGTTTCACGATCTCGCCTTCACGCACCAGGATCCGGCTGACCACGCCGCTGCTCATCGATTGCACGGCCTTGCGCTTGCCCGAGACCACCACGGTGCCCTGCACCGGGATGCCCTGATCCAGCGGCGCCAGTGCGGCCCAGGTGAAGAAACTGCCGGCGCCGACGATGGCCAGAATCCAGCCCATGCGCGCGAAAAATTTCGCATCGCGCTCGGGGCGCTCGGTGATGTACGCGTGTTCCATGCTCGCTTCGTTTTCAGTGTTCATGCTGGCGCTGCTCATACACCCGAATTCCTTGTCGTGGGCTGGTATTGCCGGCTCATGCTGAGCCCGCCCGGTGCCTGGGCAGATTTTTCCCGTTGTTGCTCCTGGGCGCCGGACAGCGCCTTGAGGACTTCCTGACTGGCGCCGAACGCCTGCAGGCGACCGTCATTGAGCACCAGCAACTTGTCAGCCTGGGCCAACACCGAAGAGCGGTGTGTCACCAGCACCACGGTGGTGCCTTTGGCCTTGAGCTGGGCGATGGCGCTGGCGAGTGCCGCTTCACCGACGGTGTCGAGGTTGGAGTTCGGCTCATCGAGCACCACTAGGCTCGGGTCGCCATACATCGCCCGGGCCAGGGCCACGCGCTGCTTCTGGCCGCCGGACAAGCCGCTGCCGTCCTCACCCAGTTGCGTGTCGTAGCCTTGCGGCAGGCGCAGGATCATTTCGTGCACGCCGGCCTGTTGCGCGGCGGCCACGACTTTCTCGGGGCTGGCCTCGCTGAAGCGGGCAATGTTCTCAGCGATGCTGCCGCTGAACAGTTCGATGTCTTGCGGCAGGTAGCCAATGTACGGGCCGAGCTCGTCGCGGTTCCAGCGATGGATGTCGGCACCGTCCAGGCGCACCGTGCCACCCAGGGTCGGCCACACGCCGACCAGCACTCGGGCCAGGGTCGACTTGCCGGAACCGGAGGCACCGAGCACGCCCAGCACTTCGCCCGCGCCCAGATTGAAGTTGATCATCTGCAAGGTCGCCGCACGCTGACCCGGAGGGCCGGCACTGACTTGCTCGAAGGTGATCTGGCCTTTCGGCGCTGGCAGCGCCATGGCGTCGTCACTTGGCGGGAACGCTTGCAGCAAGGAATCCAGACGCCGGTAGGCGAGTTTCGCCCCGCTCCACTGTTTCCACACCGCGATCAATTGGTCGATCGGGCTGAGCACGCGGCCCATCAGAATCGAGCCGGCAATCATCATGCCGGCGGTCATGTCGCCTTTGATCACCAGCAAGGCACCGAGGCCAAGCACCAGCGATTGCAGGCATAGGCGCAGGGTTTTACTGATCGAGCTGATGACCGCACCGGTGTCGCTGGCCTGGTTCTGCAGGCCCAGGAACCGTGAGTGCACGCCAAACCAGCGCTTGCGCAGCGCACCGAGCATGCCCATCGCTTGAATGGTTTCGGCGTTGTGCAGGTGGCTGGTCGCCAGTTGGCTGGACTTCTGCGAGAAACCGGCGGCTTCGCCCAGCGGCTTCTTGGTCATGTATTCGTTGAGACACGCCAGCGCGATCAGCAGCAGCGCGCCCGCCGTGGCGAGCACGCCCAGCCAGACGTTGAACAGGTAGATGACGAACAGGTACACCGGAAACCACGGCGCATCGAAAAACGCGAACAGGGCCGGCCCGGTAACAAACTGGCGAATGTGGGTCAGGTCGCCCAGCGATTGCCCGGCGTTGCCCTCGCCCTTGAACAGGTTGCGCTCGAACGCCGCCTGATAGACCCGCAGGTTGAAGCGGCGCTCCAGTTGGCTGCCGATGCGAATCACGATGAAGCTGCGGATCACCTCCAGCATGCCAATGAATGCAAAGAACCCGACAACCATCAACGACAGCATCGCCAACGTTGTTTCGTTCTGCGAAGACAGCACGCGGTCGTAGACCTGCAGCATATAAATGGAGGGCACCAGCATCAGCACGTTAATCAGAGCGGTAAAGCACCCGACGCTGATCAGAATGCTTTTATAGTCACCCAAAGCCTTGAATAAGGGAACGGTGGCTGGGGCCTTCGCCATCTTCATTGATTATTCCTGAAATGTATTTCCCGCCGCTCTTTGGCGAGACGCTTCCATTAATTGTCCGCGCATTAGCCGGACGACCTCTTGCAACTTCTTCCTGACACTTCAATCACAACTTCCGTTATTCAACCGGATAATCGTTGTTTGGGCGTGATGCTTATAACTGCAACGTCGCACCTTATATTCAACTGTCAGTCATTTCTGAACTTCACGGCTGTGGCACACGGCGTTTGAGCGTAATCATCAGACCCGACTTCAAAGTGCTCAGATAAAGCCCATCACGTTGTCGGCTGAAGAACTGGATTCTTGAACCTTCCTTTCCGGTAATCGACAGTCCGTCCGGGTCGGGAAACCAGCCGATTGGCGCCTGTCCCAGCCAAGCCTCCAGGCATTCGGCACCTTTGCCCAGCGTCTGGTTGGGCTCAAGGTCGATCAGACAGGTGTTCGAGGGTTTGTCTTGCAGCGCCTGCGCCTGCGGGGCGTCGTCCGCTGCGGTCAGAATGGCTTGCCACTGTCCGGCAAAAACGGATGGATCTTCGAGTCTGAGGCTGCTTGCCATGGTTGTTTCTCCAGAAATCATGATGAACGCTGCCGAAAGCCACGCCACTGCCTTGTAGGTAAAAGCTTTATAGATCATGAGAAAATTCGCTCCGGCGCTTAGCCTTGCCCAGCAGTCGACACGATGCAAGCAAAGAAAGCGGCGCATCACGCGCCGCTTTCGTTTTCACATCACGCCACGATGTCGCTGGTCGCTGCCTGGCCCACGGTGCTGACCTGGAAGTCCGCCACGCCGTGCCCGGAGAAGTCCACCGACAACAGGCTGTTGCCGCCCGACGAGGTCAGGACCGCGTCACCGGCGGCACCGGTGAAGCTGCTGACGAAGTGCAGGCCTGCACCTTTGGTGATGGCGCTCAGGTCGATTTTGTCGAGACCGCTGACGAAATCGAGGATCTGATCGATTGCACCCGGCTTGGAGTCGGAACTGGACGCGAACACGAACGTGTCCGAACCTGCACCGCCCCACAGTTTGTCCGCACCACCGGCGCCGTAGATGATGTCGTTGCCGGCACCGCCTTTCAGCTCGTTGGACACACTGTTACCGATCAGCAGGTCGTTGCCCGAACCGCCGATGGCGTTCTCGATGGTGACGCCCTTGGCGATGGACACGTTACCGATCAGGCCGCCAACGTCAGAGAACGAGGCCTCATTGAGGTTGATCTTCTGATTCTGGGTGAAACCCGAGAAGTCGAAGGTGTCCTTGCCGCCCGCATCCCACACCGAGAACACCAGCTTGTCGCTCGACGACGAGGCGCCGAGGAAGTCGCGACCGGCGTTGGAGTTGAAACCGTAGGTGGTGTCACCGGTGCGGGTGGTCAGGTTGGCACCGTAGAGCTTCTGGATCGCCGCGATGTCGTCCATCAGCGGGCCGGAAGCATAGGCTTCCACACCGCCCTTGCTGAAGTTCTGGTTGGTGTTGCTTTCGCTCCAGTAACTCATGAGGCTGTAACCGCGGGTGTCTTGCCCGTAGGAAGCATCCTTGTAAGTCGGGTTGCCTTCGCCGGCGTTATAGTCGCCAGGGTGAGACAGGCCCAGGGTGTGACCGATTTCGTGCGTCAGCGTTTGACGCCCGTAATTGCTCAGGCCCGGAGTTTTGTTGACGTCATAGCCACTGCCGGTCAGGTACCAGGACTGACCGTCGTAGCCCGGCTCGGTGCCTGGCAGGAACGCAAACGCCGCCGCGCCTTCCTGGCCGCCGCTGTAGTTACCGAAGGTCATGTGACCATCGCCGCCGCGGGCCGACTCGGTGAACGTCACGTTGGCGACATCCGCCCAGGATTGCATGGCGAGCACGGCCTGAGCTTTCTGCAGGGCGCTGAACTGACTGAAACCGGTGACGCCCAGACCGCTGAAGTTAGCGGTTTTGGCGGTCAGAAAGGTGTAGGTCAGTTCGATCTTGCCGCTGTTGTCGAGGTCGTGCCAGGAGGCACCGTCTCGCAGCAGTTGGGTAGCGGCTTGATCCACCGAGTAGGAGGGTTTGCCATTGACCGTGAGGTTGCCGCCACGATCGTACTGATGGCTGAAGCTATTGATCTGGTTCCAGGCGGAGCTGGTTGCAGCCAGAGACTGCACGGCGCCGACAGGCACGAATGTGTCTGCGGTGATATCAATAGCGTTAGCTTTTACTTTCGACATAAACACACTTCCTTGTTTAGCAATGGAACAGTTTTTGTCAGATAGCGACAATCCCTGGCGAGATCGTCCTATCACTCGCCCAATGAGGGCGTAAGAAACCTGACACAATTTGAAATCTGTCGTCTAGCGTTTTTTTGAGATCAATTTGCACTGTTCCGTAAAACTGCCGTAAACAAAGCCTGCGGGGTCGAAAGAATGTTTTAGCGTGGCGCGCACCGTCCAATTGTCTGACGATTTTCTATTTAAATATTAAATATCGGTAAGTTGCATTTTGATAGATACGTCTCACTTTTCTGCACTCTATTAGTGCGATGCCAGTGTATTGATATCAATTTAATAAATACCGTTCGGATCACTGCAAAACTCATACGGGAGCGAGCCTGCTCGCGAAAGCGTCCGTCAGACAATACTGCGTCGAATGACGAAATGCTTCGCGAGCAGGCTCGCTCCCACAGGTTTTGCATGGACTGAAAATGATCAGCTACCGGTGCGGATCTTGTTCCACACCCGCGTACGAATCCGGTCAATGTTCAGCGGCATCGCCTCCAGGGCAAACAGCTTGCTCATCATTTCCGGGCTCGGATAGACCTTGGTGTCGCTCTTGATCGCCGGGTCGATCAGGCCATCAGCCTGTTCGTTGCCATTGGCGTAGTGCACGTAATTGCTGATGCCGGCCATCACGTCCGGGCGCAGCAGGTAGTTCATGAACGCGTACCCGGCCTTCTCGTCCGGCGCATCGGCGGGCATGGCGACCATGTCGAACCAGATCGCCGCGCCTTCCTTGGGAATCGCGTAACCGATATCGACGCCATTCTTCGCTTCCTTGGCGCGGTTTTCCGCTTGCAGGATGTCGCCGGAGAAGCCGACCGCCACGCAGATATCGCCATTGGCCAGGTCGCTGGTGTATTTCGAGGAATGGAAATAGCTGATGTAGGGGCGCACTTTCATCAGCAGCGCTTCGGCCTTCTTGTAGTCCTCGGGGTTCTTGCTGTGGTGCGGCAGGCCCAGGTAGTTGAGCGCCGCCGGCAGCAGTTCCGGGCCGTTATCGAGGATGGCGACGCCGCACTTCTGCAGCTTTTCCATGTACTCGGGCTTGAAGATCAGGTCCCAGGAGTCTACCGGCGCGTCGTCGCCCAGCACCGCTTTGACCTTGGCAATGTTGTAGCCGATCCCGGTGCTGCCCCACAGGTACGGGAAGCCGTGCTCGTTGTTCGGGTCGTTGACCTGCAGAGCCTTGAGCAACACCGGGTTGAGGTTCTTCCAGTTCGGCAACTGGCTCTTGTCGAGCTTCTTCAGCGCCCCGCCCTGAATCTGCCGGGCCATGAAGTGGTTGGACGGGAACACCACGTCGTAACCGGATTTGCCGGTCATCAACTTGCCGTCCAGGGTTTCGTTGCTGTCATAGACGTCATAGGTGACGCCGATGCCCGTGTCTTTCTGGAAGTTTTTCGTGGTGTCCGGCGCGATGTAGTCGGACCAGTTATAAACCTTGACCGTTTCGGCGGCATGGCTGATCGAGGCGGCCAGCAGCAGCGGCGCCAGGGTAAGTGCTTTCTGGAGCATGGGTCGATTCCTGTAGAGACTATTGTTGTTGGCAGGCAATCAAAGGATCAGACAATCAGAAAATCAGCACGTAGGTCTTGCGCACAGTCTCCTGGATATCCCAGATACCGAGCGTGTTGGCCGGCAACATCAGTGCGTCGCCACCTTGTATGTGCAGGGTTTCGCCGCCGTTGTCCGGGGTGAACGTGCAACGGCCGGAAATGAAATGGCAGAACTCCTGAGCGGTGATCTGCCGGCGCCAGCGCCCCGGGGTGCATTCCCAGACGCCGGTTTCGACGCCGTCGTCGCGCTCGACGCTGGTGGTCGAGGCAATGGCGATCGGCTCACCCAGTGGCACGGCCACCGGATTCGACTCCTCGAGTAGCAGGGTGGCGGTGTTCTTGAACTGCGTAATGCTCATGGTGGGACCTGTCTTTTGAAGAAAACGGCGGTTAGTGCATGAAACCTTCCATGAAGCCCGCCACCTGACTGGCGAGCTTGCGCCGCCACGGTGCGGTGGCCGGGTTGGCCAGGGTCTGGTCTTCGTGAACGAAACTTTTGATGATCGCGTTGTAGCCCAGCCAGCGGCACGGCTCCGGCTCCCAGGCGCGCAACGCATGAATCCCGCCGTCCGGCAGCACCCACGGCTGGTGCACCAGTTCGGTATCGCGCTCCAGAATCAGATCGGCCAGGGTCCGGCCGCCGAGATTGCTGGCACCGACACCCTCCCCGCCGTAACCACCGGACAGCGCAATGCCGTTGGCGCGGTCGCAGAGCATGTGCGGCTTGAAATGCCGGGACATGCCGAGATTGCCGCCCCACGCGTGGGTGATCTGCACGTTTTTCAGTTGCGGGAACAGTTCGCCAAACAGATAGCGGCGCAGCTCGACTTCATCGCGGGTCAGGTCGAAGTTGTGGCGCAGCTTGCCGGCGAACTGATAGCCACCGCGGGCGCCGAAAATCAGGCGGTTGTCGGCACTGCGCTGGCCATAAGTGACCTGGCGGCTGAACTCACTGAAGGCCTGGCCACGGTTGAGGCCGATTTCATCCCAGGTGGCTGCCGTCAACGGCTCGGTGGCGACAATCAGGCTTTGCACCGGCAACTGATAGCGACCCAGCGGCGGCAGCGTGACCGAATAGCCTTCGACGGCCGGCACGATCCAGCGACTGCGCACGCTGGCCTTGGCCGTGCGCAAGCTGCCGGACTGCCAGTGGGTGACAGGGCTGTTTTCGTAGATCTTCACCCCCATGTTCTGCACGGTACGCGCCAGACCGCGCACCAGTTTCGCCGGGTGGATGGTCGCCACGTGCGGCGCATAGATCCCGCCATAAGGCTTGGCGACGCGAATCTGTTGCGCCAGTTGCTCAGGGCTCAGCCAGCGGTAATCGTTGTCGGTCAGACCTTGGGCATGCAATTTGGCGAGGTATTCACGCAGGCTGGCTTCCTGCTCCGGGTAGCGCGCCGCGCAATAAAGCACCCCGCCTTTGCGGTAATCGCAGTCGATGCCCTCACGTTCGAGGACGACTTCCACTTCATCCGGGATGCTGTGCAGCAGGTCAAACGAAGCGCGGCGGTGTTCCGGTGACAACCCGGCGAGCAGACGATCCTCGCCCAGCAGATTGCCCATCAGCCAGCCGCCATTGCGTCCGGACGCACCAAAACCGGCGGTTTGCGCCTCGACGATGGCGATGTCGAGGCCCGGCGCGAGTTTTTTCAGGTAGTACGCAGTCCACAGCCCGGTGTAACCGGCACCGATGATTGCCACGTCGACATCCAGATCCTGCTCGAGCGTCGGCCGCGCGATCAGCGGCTCGTCGAGTTGATCCATCCACAAACTGATAGTGCGCCACGCCGGCATGCAAGACTCCGCCACTGAAAACCTTCGATGGCGTCGATCCTAGTGCGTGACTTCAATGGCTGTCTTGCGCGCGTGCCCGCAAAGAAATTTGTTTGGCGTAAGCCTTGGGCGACTGGCCGGTGTGTTGGCGAAAACAGCTGTAGAACGCCGACAGCGAGTTGAACCCGGCGGCAAACGCCAGTTCGTCGATACGCAGCGGCGGCGTGGCGAGGTCCAGCGACTTGAGCAAATGTTGCAGGCGCGCCTGGTTGACGTAGCGATAAAAGCTCTGCCCCAACACCTGATTGAGCAGATAGGAAATCTGATTGCGGCTGTAGCCGCACTCCTTCGCCACCCGCTGCAGGTCCAGCTCCGGATCAAGATACGGCTGCTGCCGGTCGAAGTATTGCTGCAGGTCTTGCGCCATGAAGCTCAACTGGCGCGGCGACAACCCCAGGCGACTGACCGCCGGACGTTGACTGGGCACGGCATCACCATGGGATTGTGCGCGAACCAGCGAGGCATATTCGTTGACCCGCCAGATCAAGCCGTCCTTGACCGTGATCGCTTCGCTGGAACGAAACGACACCAGTCCGTCGCCGCCGCGCAGCGTCACTTCGTATTGAATGAACGCCGTGTTGCCATCCACCCGGATCCGGTCGCAGTGCTCCAGCGCTTCGTCGGATTCTCGCGGCATGCTGACGCGCACGTACTCGCGCAATTCGTCGAGACAAAGGACGCGGTTCTGGAAGAAATCGTTGTACTGGACCTCCGGGTGGTACAGCGCCATCACGCTGTCCAGATCGCGGTGTTTCCAGCTCAGGTGATAGCGCATGACCGTGGCGGCCGTGGCCGGGGTCTGTTCTGGGCCGTCATCGTCTGCGTGCATAAGGCGCTCGGGACAAAAGAATCGAGCTTGCCCAAGTTCGGCTCAGCGATCAACGGCTAAGCCATAGTGGCCTTTTGGCGTTGGCTGATCCGGGCATGACTTACATCAAAAAATGCGCAGCAATCGCAAAATGAACTGAAAAATCTCACAGAAAATTCACCTTTGGATGCTACTTTTAATGTCACTGACCGGTTGAGCCATTGAAGGTTCTTCCCACCTAACATGAGCAAATGGAAGCGCTCGATGAAGAAGGCGGGCAACACATGAATAAAGGTTCCAGTAAAGTCACGTTCCCCAACGCGTGCCAGCTGATGCGCTGGCACTTTCACCCGATGGGCTTCGAAGCGACGATGGACGCACCGGGCAGCATGATTGCCCGTCTGTTTGATCGTGCCAGCGGAGAAACCATGATCGCCATTGCCGGTATTCCTTGCGCCACGGTGATGAACGCTGCCGATGTCGAGCGCATCATCGAAGCTGTGGAAGACGAACTGGAGGCCTTTATTCCTTCGGAATCTCTTAAGAGTTACGCATAAGCTCTTGTTTTAAAACGAAAAGCCCGCGAATCATCGCGGGCTTTTTTATGCCTGGTCTTTATGCGGTTTTCACCTTGGCGCGGTGATCGGCAAAGAACACTTTGCCTTGGGCAACCCGGTCGGACGCCTTTGGCATGTTCACGGCTTGGGCATCCTGCGGCTCAACGTACCAGTAACAGTGACTGACCGCGCGGGTAATGCCGACGTAGGCCAAACGCAGGATCTCGTCCTTTTGCGCCGTGTCATACGGCTCGCTGTCGCCAGCCTTGCCCAGTCCGGCCATGCGGTAAACCTGATTCTTGTAGGGCGAACTGGTCAGGTGCTGGCAATCACCGAGCAGGAAAACCGCATCCGCCTGCAGGCCCTTGGCGCTGTGGTAGGTGAGCTGTTTCAGGCGTCGCGCTTCATACGGCAAGCTAGAATCAACATTAACTACAGGCTGAATATGCTGCTCTATCAATAACTTATCGCTGCTTTTTCGATAAAGCATCAAGATTGAATCGCCGCGATTGTAATGCTCGACCAGGCGCTGCCCCATGGCTTGATCGTCGCGCTCAAGCACGTTGACCGGTTGCAGCGGTTTGGGGGCGCCGCTGGCCTTGGCTTTTTTCCCCGGGATCGCCGGAGCGGCGCGGACGATGTGTTCAGCCGCATCGATGATGTGCTGATGGCTGCGATAGTTGTCGCTGAGCATCACCCGGGTGGTGCTCGGCGACGGGAATTCCTTGTTGAACTCCATGAAGTAACTCGGCGAACTGCCGCGCCAGCCGTAGATCGACTGCCAGTCGTCCCCCACGCACAACAACGATGAGCGCTGCGCGCCGCGCCCCACATGCATGGCCGGACCACGGCTGCGGATTTCCGCCAGGCTGGCACGGATCCACGAGACGATCTGCGGCGACACGTCCTGAAACTCGTCGATCATCAGGTGCGACATCGGCCGTAACAGCTCATCACCCAGCAGTTTGAGGTTCTCCGGGGAGTGCTCGCTGAATAGCGCGAACATCCGGTTGTAGGTCATCACCGGCGGTTTCTGATCGAGCAGATGATCTTCCAGTGCGCGCCAGAACAGACTCAGCGCCTCGAAGAAAAACCGGTCCGGATCGTCCTTGGCAAAACTCATGCGACCGACAGCGTCAGGAACATCCAGCCCGAGGTTTTCGATGAAGCCGGCCGCCGCGACAAAACAGTCCAGCAACGGCGCTGAGACCAGCTCACCCTTGACCTTGTAATCGAACCCGGGACCCGCGCTCGCATCTCCGGCCAATGTCGACAACACCCGCTTTGACGCTTCGTAACTATCAAGCCAAATCAATGGCTTACGACAGAAAGCTTGAAACAGGGTGCGCTTTACCGCCCACTCCGCGCGCACGCTGAGCTTGGCGTTGGGCCGGCAAATCTGCGGGTTTTCCCGAGGGTCGAAACCGAGCACCACCCAGGCATCCAGGCTGGGAATGTAGCCGTGGCAATGAAAGGTCGAGCCGTTGATCTCGAAGGTCTGCCGGCAGGGCTCGATGCCCTTGATCGGCCACGCGCCGGCGCGAAACCACAAATCTTCAATGGCATCGCACAGCTCCTCATCGCGCTTGGCCGCCAACTCGGTCACCGCCACGCGCTTCTGCACGTCCGGGTGATCGCGCTCCAGCTCCTTGAGCTGCAACCCGGCCTTGGCCAACGGCTGAATCAACTGACGGAAACGTTCGTCTTCAGTAAACAGACGGTGGTAACAAGCGTTGAGCAGGCGCCGCTGGGCGTCGTTGATGCGCAGGTCGAACGGGTTGCTGTCGACCTCCTCGTCAGCACCTTGTACCCGGTCACTGAGATTCTCGAACGCCTGCAAGCGCTCGAACCCCGGCAGGCTGCGGACCATTGGCAGAATGCGCGAGTGAAAGGTTCGCACCAGTTCCCGCGCCTGTTTCAGGCTCAGTGCCTGCCCCCACAAGGCGAACAACTCGACCAGTTTGTTGATGAAGTCCTTGCGTGACTCGCGGGTGAACGTCACCACCGTCATCGAATCCAGCTCGAACCCAAGGTAGTGCGTGAGCAACAGGATACGCAGCACCAGGGTCGTCGACTTGCCAGCCCCGGCCCCGGCAATTATCGAGGTTGAAGGCGTATCACTGAAAATCATCTTCCATTGAGCGCTGCTTGGCTGGGCGTGCTCAGGCAGCAGTCGCGCTACATCGGCTTTCATGCGCTTTTTCAGTTCGGCACTCAGCGGCAGACGCCAATCGTCGAACAGGTGGTTGTCGACGCTGGGCGGACGATGCTCGGTGTTACGGCTGTCACGAATCAGCAGGACCTGCCGGCCTTCTTCCAGCCCTTCGAGCTTCCCCTCTTTGAAGCCGTACTCCACGCCAGCGGTGTGGCCACTGCGAAAACCGTCGGCCTGGCCGTGCAGCCATGACGCGCGATGCTGCGCGCGCAAGCGTGTCAGGCCATGACCGAAGAAACGTGCGGCCAGACGCTTGAACCAGGGCATCTCGGCCAGTGGACGGAGTTCGGGAGGAAGATCGGGAGTGTGTTGCGTCACGCTGAGGGGCTCCAGTGTGTAAGGCTGTGCGGCTATGGTCGCCGTATTTGCCCACGAGTTCTAGCGAAATGCTTACAGGTCATTGGTTTAGGCGATGAACTGAAAGTCGGATGAGACTGTTTCGAGCCGGTTTCCCATCAGTGAATTCGATCAGAATGCTGCACTTTTTACGCTTTTTATCGATTGTTGACTGATAGATGATGCCTGTCATTAACCGACGGTCTCGCTTCGTGGCTCAGGCGTTTCGCCCCATGGCGAACCTTTTGAGGAGACGATCATGCTTGAACTCAGACCTTTCAACACGCTGGGCGGCGCTCACCACGGCTGGTTGGATGCCCATCACCACTTTTCGTTCGCCGAGTACTACGACCCGCAACGTATGAACTGGGGCAACCTGCGGGTGTGGAACGATGACGTGATCGCTGCAGGTACTGGCTTCCCGCAGCACCCGCACCGCGACATGGAAATCATCACTTACGTGCGCGAAGGGGCGATTACCCACCAGGACAACCTTGGCAACAAGGGCCGCACCGAGGCTGGCGACGTGCAAGTCATGAGCGCGGGCACAGGCATTGCGCACAGCGAATACAACCTGGAAGCCAAGGAGACGCGGATTTTCCAGATCTGGATTCTGCCGACCGAAACCGGCGCACCGCCATCGTGGGGTGCCAAACCGTTCCCCAAAGGCCAGCGCGAAGGATTCGTGACATTGGCCAGCGGCAAGGACGGCGATGACCAGAGCCTGCGCATTCGCGCCGATGCACGCTTGGTGGCGGCGAATATCAAGGCGGGGGAAACAGCGGAGTATCGGCTGGATGAAGGCCGACGTGCGTATCTGGTTCCGGCCACCGGCGTGATTGACGTCAATGGCTTGCGTGCACAAGCTCGAGACGGTGTTGCGATTGAGCATGAAACGCTGCTGACCGTGACGGCGCTCGAAGACAGCGAAATCGTGCTGGTGGATCTGGCTTGATGACCTGAACTGCAGGCGCAAAAAAGGGGCGACCATTATGGTCGCCCCTTTTTTTGTGGCGAGGGGGATTCATTCCCTCACCACAGAAGAACTCACCACCCCGAAGATCACTGAGTGGAAATAGCGCCATCCACCAGGGTTTGCGCTTCGGCAACCAGTTGCTTGAGGTGATCGTCGCCAATGAAGCTTTCGGCGTAGATCTTGTAGATGTCTTCGGTGCCGGACGGACGCGCCGCGAACCAACCGTTTTCGGTCATCACTTTCAAACCGCCGATGGCCTGATCGTTACCTGGCGCATGGCTGAGAATGCTCTGAATCTTCTCGCCTGCCAGTTCAGTCGAAGTGACCTGATCCGGCGACAGTTTGCTCAGCAGCGCTTTCTGCTCGGGGTTGGCCTTGGCGTCTACGCGCACCGAGAACGGCTCGCCCAGTTCATCGGTCAAGCCGCGATAGATCTGGCTTGGATCGCGACCGGTGCGAGCCGTCATTTCAGCTGCCAGCAAGGCCGGGATCAGACCGTCCTTGTCGGTGCTCCAAACGCCACCGTCCTTGCGCAGGAACGACGCGCCGGCGCTCTCCTCCCCCCCAAAGCCCAGCGAGCCGTCGAACAAACCGTCGGCGAACCATTTGAAACCGACCGGCACTTCGTACAGGCGACGGCCCAGGCGTTTGGCCACGCGATCAATAAGACCGCTGCTGACCACGGTTTTACCCACGCCAGCATCAGCACGCCATTGCGGACGATTCTGGAACAGGTAATCGATGGCCACCGCCAGGTAGTTGTTCGGCGCCAGCAGACCGCCCGAAGGGGTGACGATGCCGTGACGATCGTGGTCCGGGTCGCAGGCGAAAGCGACATCGAAACGTTCCTTGAGGCCGATCAAGCCTTGCATGGCGTGGCTGGACGATGGATCCATGCGGATCTGACCGTCCCAGTCGACCGTCATGAAACGGAACGTCGAGTCGACCTGTTTGTTCACCACGTCCAGATCAAGACGATAATGCTCGGCAATGGCCGACCAGTAGCGCACCCCTGCTCCGCCCAGCGGATCGACACCCAGACGCAGTTTGGCGTCACGGATCGCATCGAAGTCGATCACGTTGATCAGGTCGGCGACGTAGGTGTTGACGTAGTCGTGACGGTGCGTGGTGCTGGCCTTGAGCGCCTGCTCGTAGCTGATGCGTTTAACGCCAGCCAGTTTGTTGGCAAGCAACTCGTTGGCCTTGGCTTCGATCCACTTGGTGATGTGGGTGTCGGCCGGGCCGCCGTTGGTAGGGTTGTATTTGTAGCCACCGCTTTGCGGCGGGTTGTGCGATGGCGTGATGACGACGCCATCAGCCAGCCCCGACGTGCGACCACGGTTGTAGCAAAGGATCGCGTGCGATATTGCCGGGGTCGGCGTGTACTCGTCACCTTCGGCAATCATCACGGTCACGCCGTTGGCGGCCAGCACTTCCAGCGCACTTGCCCCGGCCGGGGTCGACAGCGCATGGGTGTCGATGCCGACGAACAGCGGGCCAGTGATGCCCTGCGCTTCACGGTACAGGCAGATCGCCTGGCTGATCGCCAGCACGTGCCATTCATTGAAACTCAGATCGAAGGAGCTGCCGCGGTGGCCGGAGGTACCAAACGCCACGCGCTGGGTAGAAATCGACGCATCCGGTTGGCCGGTGTAGTAAGCCGTTACCAGTCGCGGGATATCGACCAACAATTCTGCCGGTGCCGGTTTGCCCGCAAAAGGACTGATAGTCATGCAAAACCTCTGAAATAGAGTGGTTCAGGAAATACAACGCAGTTTACTGGCAGTTTGACCGCAGCGCGACGGGATCTATCCGACAGTTTTCAACGTTCATTTCAGAGGTGCCCATCGCAATGCATCTCCCTGTCTGTCGAGCGTCCCACCCCACTCGTGCTCAACCTGAAGCGGCAGGTTGAGGGTGCAGATCACGCTTGTGAAATCCGTGCAAAACCAAACCGGATCCCGCGCAAGCTTCATGCGCCTGACGACGCGGCGGGAATAATCGCTTGTATCAACGTTCCGCAAACTGCTCACTGATACCTGAATCCATGTCCTCCGGGCTGGTTGCGCCGAGTGAGATGTCCCTGGCTCGCAAGGCATTTCCACCCAGCGGTTGCATGGCATAAAGACGGCCGATCAACCTGACTGGCAGACCACTGACATCGGTCATCCATTGCAGGACCTGCTCCGGACCGTGCAGGCCCTGCATGGCGCGGTGCAGATCAGGCATGGCGACCAACATGCCGGGATGACAGCTGCGCAGGAAACGCTCCAGACCTGCGCCCTGTTCGATGAAGGGCGAGAACAACAGGCAAACCGATTGCGCTTCGTTCAGGCCGTACGCCCTGTGCAGCCTGCTCGTCGCCTGCTCGCGCAGTTCATCAATGGCCTGTAAATGACCCAGCCGTGTCATCAGTTGCTCGCAAACCGATTCAGGTACATGCCTGTGCTGCATGTTCGCCAGTGTCCGCCGGACATGCTCCGAAAAGCCGGCTTCATAGCTGCGCCCGCTAATGAATTCGGCTTGCAGACCATACAAATGAGCCTCGATCAGCGGATCCGCGTACTCACCCTCGCCTTGATTGAACGCCCACTCCTCGGGCTGAAACCCGAGAAACTCGCTGAGTAAAGGCCAGCGCTCCTCCAGGTTACCCAGCACCATGTCGTGAATATCGACAAAGGTTGTACGCCGGCAGGATTCGAACCCGTCCTCCGGGCGCCAGCACAGCCGCTCGGAATCGCTGTAAAACCCTCGATACAAGTCCCCGCCCAATCCGTCGAGCAAGGCAAACAGTTCATCGAAGGTACCGGCATGGGGCGCCAGCGCGCCGATTCCGGCCTTTTGCACAGCAAGATCCAGGTGCTCGATGAATTGCTTCTGGCGACTCGGCGGTTCACTGCAAACCCATGCGTCGACCCCCTTCCCCCAACGGGCAATCTGGCCGTAAAACTCGGCCCAGGCCAGGCAAGCATCGTCCCACAGGGCGAAGCCTTCGTCCCTGGCCCGTCGGTGCCCCATCATCAGCACGTTGATGCGATTGGCCTCGGCGTTCTCACTGCTGATGGGGGCCAGGTGACTGAATGGCAGCACTTGACGGTGATCGACCATCAGCAAATCGACCCTGGGATCATCGTAGAGAAACAAGGCACCAAAACTGCGGTGCAGGTTGTCGAGCGTCGCCGTCCCGGCCCCGCTCCAGCGCAACGTGGCGACACGCAACTGGAAGGTGGCCGGTGCACGCCCGGCGATACTCAACTGCGCGGCGCGCAACAGCGCCAGCGTATAACAACTGTCACGGGTACCGGATGGCGTGACCATGACCTTGTAGTCCCCCATGCGCTCCATGCCGCCAGCGGCGACCACCAGTCTTTGAATCAGCAGCTGCAGCGCCGTCCGTTCGGCTCTGGAGAAGAAGCTCAGCAGTCGTTGCAATACTTGCTGGTAGACATAGTTCATTGCCTGATCATGGATCGTGCTCATCAGTACTTTACCCGGCCTAAAAAAGTCATATCGCGCATCAGCAGTGATACTGGCGCAATAAATTCATCAATAAGTAATAGACGATCAAATACTAACACTTATGCTTTTGAAGTTATTTGAAACACTTGACCAAGCAAATACCGCCTCGCGAACTCGCAGAGCGCCGTAAACCCGCGCCAGCATTGACTTTTTTCCAAATAAAAAACATCTGAGGAAACTTCTTACAGCGTCCCACGACTATTGAGTACAAGAAAAGCAGAACTGATATAGGAAATACCCTACGCCCATTAAACAGAATTTGACGGCCTGCCGATGAGAGAAGTTTTAAACATTGCCAGAGAGATGCAACGCACACGCAGGATTCATTAATCGAGATGAAATCAATCACTCAATGATCAGGGCCAATATGACGTTCAGAAGGTACAGACAGGGCGCAAAACTGATTCAGACGCACACCGACCAGGCTCTGAGCCTGGCAGGCTGGTCATTCGCCGGGAGTAAAACGCGAGAGTCCGTGGGGGCACGGACTCTGGAGGGAAGGTGTTACGCGGGCTCGACCTGCAGGGCGACGCGTTCGCGGCATGGGCACTCGTCCATGTAGCGATGGGCTTCAACGAACTCGTTGAACGGAAATACCCGCGTCTTGAGCGGCAGCAGCACGCGGTCAGCGGTCAACTGGTTGATGTCACGCAAGGCACGTTGCAACGCGACGTGATCCTGAGTGATGCCCAGCTCCGGCTTGCCGGTGAAATTGCCGATGCAGTGCACGAAGAACTGGATGTTTTTCTGGAACGCCGCGCAAGCCGGGAACGGTGTCTGGTTGCCGCCCTGCAGGCCATAAAGGACCAGGCTGCCGCGCGGTGCAAGCACATCACCGAGCAACGACATCTGCGGGCCGCCAAGACCGTCGAACACCACGTCGACACCGCGGTTGTCAGTGATCTTGTTGATTCGCATCAACAGGTCTTCTTCCTCGGTGACGATGACTTTCTCGGCCCCCAGGGACAACAGGTATTCACGTTCTTCCGCGGTTTTGGTCGCCGCAATCACCCGCACACCCAGCGCCTTGCCCAACTGGACAAAGGACGGACCGGCGCAATGGCTGGCGTCAGTGACCAGAGCAAACTGCCCCGGTTTGACCCGCGCCAGATCGGCGTAAGCAAAATAGGCGATCAACAGCGGCGTGTAATGCACACTCGCTTCGATCGGGCTGAGCACGTCCGGATAACGGGTCAACGCGGTACGTGGCAAGACGATCTGCTCGCCATACACCGGATAGTCGTTCGGGCTCTCGGCCGGGAAACTGGCTACCTTGTCGCCAATCGACAGATCCTCCACGCCCTCACCGACCGCCGTGACCACACCGGCCATTTCATGGCCGAGACCGGAAGGCAGACGTGCCTGGGACGAGGCCAGGTTCTGACGCCAGAGAATGTCGTACCAGCTGATGCCGATCGCCTCGACACGCACCTGCACTTCGCCAGGACCTGGCTGAGCGGCCGCATGCTCTTCGCATTTGAGCACCTCGGCCGGACCAAACTTGTGAAAACGGATCGTGCGGGACATCGCAAACCTCGTCAAAGTAACCTCTAATGCCATGAACTCTATCTGGGCTTTTGACCCAAGACTATCAGTGGCTATTAATAGTCGACATGCCTGTCATTGATTCCGCAGTATGGACAGCGTTCGCAAAATCGATGAAAAAAACGCCGCAACCGGCTCGCTAAAGCTGAATTTACCGGTGCAGAGTACCAGCCTTTCCCCGTAATATTCATGCCGGCCATTGTTCTCATATGGTCGCTCTCGTCAAGCTTGATGACTCTGCCAGGACTCCAGATGAATCGTAATGACCTGCGTCGTGTCGACCTGAACCTGCTGATCGTGTTCGAAACATTGATGCACGAACGCAGCGTGACCCGTGCCGCCGAAAAGCTTTTTCTCGGACAGCCGGCGATCAGTGCGGCGCTCTCGCGCCTGCGCAGTCTGTTCGATGACCCTCTGTTTGTGCGCACCGGACGCAGCATGGAGCCGTCCGCTCGCGCCGTGGAAATCTTCGCCCTGCTCTCGCCGGCGCTCGACTCGATCTCCACGGCAGTCAGCCGTGCGGCGGAATTCGATCCGGCCACCAGCACCTCGGTGTTCCGCATAGGTTTGTCCGACGACGTCGAATTCGCCCTGCTGCCGATGCTGCTCAAACGCCTGCGCGCCGAAGCCCCGGGCATCGTGCTGGTGGTGCGCCGCGTCAACTACATCCTGATGCCGGGCCTGCTCGCTTCCGGCGAAATCTCCATCGGCGTCAGCTACACCACCGACCTGCCGGCCAACGCCAAACGCAAGGTCTTGCGTCGCAGCCAGCCGAAACTGCTGCGCGCCGACACCGTGCCAGGTCCGTTGAGCCTGGACGACTACTGCGCCCGCCCGCATGCGCTGGTGTCGTTTGCCGGCGACCTCAGTGGCTTTATTGATGAAGAGCTGGAGAAACTCGGCCGCAAGCGCCACGTGGTGCTGGCCGTGCCGCAGTTCAACGGCTTGAGCACGTTGCTCGCCGGCACCGATATCGTCGCCACCGTGCCCGACTACACCGCCGATGCGCTGACAGCTGCCGGTGGCGTACGCGCGGAAGACCCGCCGCTGCCGACGCGCACGTTTGAGCTGCACATGGCGTGGCGTGGGTCGCAGGATAACGATCCGGGGGAGCGTTGGTTGCGGTCGCGGATTCAGATGTTCTTTGGCGACCCGGACAGTCTCGAGTTGCCTGCGCATTGAGCAGGCAACGCTCTCAATGAACACCCGCCCGACCGGGGCCTGTAGTTCTTTAACTCAAGCCCCGGACCGGGCGACGCGATACAGTGACAAGGCGTAAAACGACAGCGCCAACGCCGCCAGCATCCCGCCAACCAACCCGATGTAAGCAAAGCCGAACTGGCTACCCACCCAGCTCCCGACCAGTGCCCCGCCGCCGATACCGATGTTGTAGATCCCGGAAAACAGCGCCATCGCCACGTCGGTGGCGTCCGGCGCCAGCACCAGGACTTTCGACTGCAACGCCAGGCCGAAGCCCATGATCGCCATGCCCCAGAACACACTCAGCACGCCGAGGTACGAAACGTTGCCGCTCAACGGCAGCAGTAAAGCCAGGCACAAGGCGAGCAACGATACGCAGATGATCAGGAAGCGCTGTGGGTTATAGCTGTGCAGGTAGCTGAACAGCAGCGAGCCAAAAATGCCGGCGCCGCCGAATAACAACAGCAGGAGCGTCACCACATCACCGCTCATGTTGGCCACCGTCAGTACGAACGGCTCGATGTAGCTGTAGGCGGTGAACTGGGCAGTCACCACCAGAGCTGTCAGGAGATAGATCGCCATCAGCGCAGGCCGCTTCAACAAGATCGGCAGGCTTTTGAGCGAGCCGGAATTCTGGCTCGGCAGCAACGGCAAAACCCGTGTCAGGCAAAGCACCAGCGCGGCCGCAAACCCAGCGATGACAATGAAGGTGGTGCGCCAGCCCATGGCCTCGCCCAGCAAGCGTCCAAGGGGAATACCCAGCACCATCGCCAGCGACGTACCGGTGGCCAGCAAACCGAGGGCCTGAACCTGTTTGCCCGGTGGGGCCAAGCGTACGGCCAGTGACGCGGTGATCGACCAGAACAGCGCATGCGCCAACGCCACACCGATCCGGCTCACCAGCAGCACACCGAAGCTGGTCGCCAGACTCGACAGGATGTGACTGGCGATAAACATGCCGAACAGCACGATCAGCAGTTTGCGCCGCTCGACGTTACGCGTCAGCAGCATGATCGGCAGCGACGTCAGGGACACCACCCAAGCATAAATGGTCAGCATCAGGCCGACCTGCGCCGTCGACATGTCGAAGCTGCTGCCGATCGAACTCAACAGGCCAACCGGTACAAATTCGGTGGTGTTGAACACAAACGCAGCCAGTGCCAAGGCGATTACCGCGTACCAATTGCCGCTGGCTGTAGTCGTAGAATTACTCATTTAAACGTCGTTTTACTCTTCGATGAACGCGCGCACTCGATCTGTGCCCCATCAGTGGGTTTGCTGTAACGCTCTGCGCTGGCGCAACGGTAAGCGGTTGCAGGGGTGATTCACAACCAGCAGCCGAAAATCGAGCGACCTTTTTCACTGGCCCGAGTAGCCTTTGACGCGCATGCAATCATTGGTCAGGTCGATCTGTTTTTCCGCAATGACGATCCCGTCCCCCACGGCACTGCCCATGCCATGGGTTGTATCGTTCGCGGCGGGGCTTGAGTGGTAGCTGGCGGTCGCCGCTTTGGCCTGGTATTGGCATTCAGCTTTATCGTGTTGGATATCAGCAACACTGGCGCCTGGCCGGGACCAGTCATGAACAGACGTAACGCACGCGCTCAACAGCGCCGCGAATATGGCAATCGTTATCAGTTTCATGGTTGTACCGCCCATCAATAAAAGTTTTTCGACTGATTCGGCTTGCAGTGATCGCATCACTTGCAACTGAACGTCACGTTCGCCACGTCATTCGCCGGATCCACCGGCAAGCGCGACTGCACATGAAACACATCGACTTGCTTGCCCAGCGACGCGCACTTCCGGTTGGCGCCGTTCAATGCCAGCTGCCGTACCCCGGAATGCGTGTGTTTGGCCAACTGCGTCTTCGCCGACGCCTGATACTCATACGGGCCCAGTTTCACATCATGGGATTGCCAGACGTAATTGCAGACCAATGCGACCGCGCTCACAGCAATGATCATATTGAGTTTCATGACCGGTACCGATCGCTGCACATTTGCTTCTTCATAACACTCACCTGGATAGCCAAAACCGTTTCCGCGTGGTCATCCGCAATCTCGATGACGCCGTGGAGTCATGATTGAGCAGTTGGATATCGAGGTGAAGAAAAACGAAGTATCTTTCAGACTCCATTAGAAATACTTAACGGGAATGGCGGCCATGCAACTCGACGCAAAACAGATGCAGGCGTTCCTCGCCGTGGTCGACAGCGGCAGTTTCGAAAAGGCGGCAGAACGTCTCAATGTGACGCCGTCGGCCGTGTCGCAGCGAATACATGCACTTGAAGTTCGCCTCGGCAGCTCGATGGTGGTGCGCGGGCGCCCCTGCGAGCCAACGCTGGCGGGAAGAAAACTGATGTTCTATCTGCGCCGTGCAACCGTGCTTGAAGAAGAACTGCTCAACGAGCTGACCGGCGATGAACAGGACCACCTGCGCGTGGTGATTGCGGTCAATGGCGACACACTGGCGACCTGGTTCTTCCCGGCACTGGCCGAGATCTTCGTCAGCGAGAATATTTTGCTCGACGTCGTGGTCGACGATCAGGATCACACCTATGCCCTGCTGGAAAGCGGCCAGGTCATCGGCTGTATCGGCACGCGTTCCCAGCCTATGCGCGGGTGTTTCGCCGAGCTGCTCGGGTCGATGCGCTACCAGTTGGTCGCATCGCCAGAGTTTCAGCAGCGCTGGTTTGCCAAGGGCCTGACCCGCGCGGCGGCGCGCAAGGCGCCGGTATTTGCCTACTCACGCAAGGACACCTTGCAGTCGGATTTCATGCAGTCACGCTTCGGCCTGCCCGCCGACGCTTACCCCACGCACTACCTGTCACTTCCGGAAGCACGCCTGAAAGCCATACGCCGCGGACTCGGCTACGGCATGGTGCCGTATATGCAAGTCAGCGATTTGCTGAAAAGTCGCGAACTGGTGGATGTGGCACCGGGGCATTTCACCGATGTCGAGCTTTATTGGCATGCGTGGGCGCTGCAATCACCGCGCATGGAGCTGCTCTCCGACCGCGCAGTCCATGCCGCGCGACGGATGTTGAGCAGCAAGGGGCCGACAAAACGCTCAACCATGCCGAAAAAGTAATTGGCGTCACTGGCTGGCGCGAATCAAGCGTTTTTCCGGGATCCCGTTGGCCTCCAGCAAGCCTGCGTCGGCACAACCGCAGCTACCATGATGGCAAAGTGCTAATGACAAATCCGGCAATAAAGTTTAACGTACCGCCGCCCCGACCGATGGAGGGTCGGGCATTCGCACTCAGTTAAGGAAAACGATGGCAATGGTCTATTGTCGTGCTTGCGCCAAGGAGCTACACGAAACGGCGCTCACCTGCCCCCAATGCGGGGCTGCCCAACAGGCCTTCGTGCCGCAAACGCAAGCCGAAATACCCTGGCTGGCCATCGTTTCATTGATCCTCGGGATCATCAGCGCACTCACCCTGTTTGATGACTCCGAATGGGACAGGGAGGCGATTGTCGGTGTCGGCATCCTCAGCCTTGCAGGCCTCACTTGCGGCATCGTCTGTATCAACCAAAAACACCCAGGAAGAAACCTCGCGATCGCCGGCATCATTTTGTCAGGCCTTGCCGCGTTCGTTTTGTCCTGTCTATCGATTGAATAATTTTAGGGAAAAAATATGAGCTTGGTTTTCTGCCGTGGTTGCGCCAAGGAAATTAGCAGCCTGGCTGTGGCATGCCCACAGTGTGGTGCACCTCAGGCCACTCAACAGTCCTATGCAAGCGGCCCCGCCATTACGACGGGCAACCCCTACATGGAAGCGCTGAAGAATTACGCCGAATTCAAAGGCCGCGCTACCCGCCGCGAGTACTGGATGTTCGTGCTGATCAACCTGGGTATCTGCATTGTCATGGGCGTTCTCGACGCCATGCTCAATACCAAGGGCATTCTTTACAACCTCTACAGCCTGGCCATGTTGCTGCCGAGCATTGCCGTCGGTGCGCGCCGTATGCACGACACTGACCGCAGCGGCTGGTGGTTGCTGCTGCCGATCGTCAACCTGGTGTTTCTGGTGCAAGACAGCCAGCCAGGTGCAAACCGTTTCGGGCCGAACCGTAAAGGTAACAACTGAGTCAGCCTGTCACTGTTGATCGAGACGGCCTTCATGGCCGTCTCTTTGTTTGTGCAACCTGTACCTGAGCAGCCCGCGCACTTTTACTCGGCACGCAACACACCTTTGTCATCAAACCAATTGATAGCCCCCTAACGAAAGGTGCATGCTAGAGGGCTCGAATCGGTCTTATATCATTCCGAATGATAGTTACCTTTGCTTCATTCGATTCGTGCCATCACAGCCCGCCGAGCATCATCCGCCCATCTTCAATACATTGGCGGATGATTCCATGGAACAGTCACTCAAACATTTGCGCTTCCCTCTGGCCATGCTGGCCGTGCTGGTGATGAGCGCTTGCGGCAAGACTCCGGAGACTGCCGCCACGATGCCCGCTGCCAAAGTCAGCGTGGCCAAAGTGCTGGAACAACCGGTCAACGAGTGGGACGAATTCACCGGGCGCCTCGAAGCGCCGGAAACCGTTGAAATCCGTCCTCGGGTCTCCGGCCAGATCGACGACGTGGCCTTCACCGAAGGCGCGCTGGTCAAGAAAGGCGACCTGCTGTTCCAGATCGATCCACGTCCATTCCAGGCTGAGGTGCGCCGCCTCGAAGCCCTGGTCGCTCAGGCCCGCGCCAACGCCACTCGCAGTGAAAACGAAGCCGGCCGCGGTGAACGTCTGCGTGCCAGCAACGCCATCTCTGCCGAACTGGCCGACTCACGCACCAGCGCTGCACAAGAGGCCCGCGCCGCCGTCGGTGCCCTGCAAGCGCAACTGGATCTGGCCAAACTGAACCTCAGCTTCACCCGCGTCACGGCACCGATCAGCGGCCGCGTCAGCCGCGCCGAGATCACCGCCGGCAACCTGGTGACCGCCGACACCACACCGCTGACCAGCGTGGTTTCCACCGACAAGGTCTACGCCTACTTCGACGCCGATGAGCGCGTGTTCCTCAAATACACCCAACTTGCCCGTAACGGCCAGCGCGGCGCCACCACCCCGGTGTACATGGGCCTGTCCAACGAAGACGGCAACCCGCACCTGGGGCAGATGAACTTCGTCGACAACCAGGTCAACCCGAAAACCGGCACCATCCGTGGTCGCGCCGTGTTCGACAACAGCGACGGCACCTACACCCCGGGCCTGTATGCACGGCTGAAACTGGTCGGCAGCGGCACCTATAACGCCATGCTGATCAATGACGAAGCCGTCGGCACCGATCTGGGCAAGAAGTTCGTGCTGGTGATGGATGCGGACAACAAGACCGCTTACCGCGCCGTCGAACTGGGTCCGAAAATCGAAGGCTTGCGCATCGTTCGTACCGGTCTGAACAAGGACGACACGATCATCGTCAAGGGTCTGCAACGGGTTCGTCCTGGCTCCCCGGTCACCCCTGAAGTGGTGCCGATGGCCAGCGAACAGACCATCGCGGCACTCGCTCAACAACGTCAAGCGCTGGAAGCCAGCAACCTGCTCAAAGTCGCACCTGCCAAAGGTGCACAGGGTTCGGCTGTGAAGCTGGCTGCTACGACCCCACGCGGTTAAGGGACGACAACTCCGATGAATTTTTCCCAATTCTTCATTTCACGGCCGATCTTCGCAGCGGTGCTGTCGCTGTTGATCCTGATCGCCGGTGCGATTTCGCTGTTCCAGCTACCAATCAGCGAATACCCGGAAGTCGTGCCACCGACCGTGGTGGTGCGTGCCAACTTCCCGGGTGCCAACCCCAAAGTCATCGGTGAAACCGTGGCCGCTCCGCTGGAGCAGGCCATCACCGGCGTCGAGAACATGCTGTACATGTCCTCGCAGTCCACCGCTGACGGCAAGATCACCCTGACCATCACCTTCGCTCTGGGCACTGACCTGGACAACGCGCAGGTGCAGGTGCAGAACCGGGTGACCCGTACCGAACCGAAACTTCCCGAAGAAGTGACGCGCATCGGTATCACCGTCGACAAAGCCTCGCCCGACCTGACCATGGTTGTGCACTTGACCTCGCCGGACAAGCGCTACGACATGCTCTACCTGTCCAACTACGCGATCCTCAACATCAAGGATGAGCTGGCGCGTCTGGGTGGTGTTGGTGACGTGCAGCTGTTCGGTATGGGCGACTACTCGCTGCGGGTCTGGCTTGATCCGAACAAGACCGCGTCGCGCAACCTGACCGCCACCGATGTGGTGACGGCGATTCGTGAGCAGAACCGTCAAGTGGCTGCCGGTCAACTCGGTGCGCCCCCTGCCCCGAATGCCCAGAGCTTCCAGCTGTCGGTCAACACCCAGGGCCGTCTGGTTTCTGAAGAAGAGTTCGAGAACATCATCATTCGCGCAGGCGACAACGGTGAAATCACTCGGCTCAAGGACATCGCACGCGTCGAGCTGGGTTCCAGCCAGTACGCCCTGCGTTCGTTGCTGAACAACCAGCCTGCTGTAGCGATCCCGATCTTCCAGCGCCCAGGCTCGAACGCCATCGAGATCTCGAACGAAGTTCGCGGCAAGATGGAAGAACTGAAGAAAAGCTTCCCGCAAGGCATGGACTACAGCATCGTCTATGACCCGACGATCTTCGTGCGCGGCTCGATCGAAGCGGTGGTTCACACCCTCTTCGAAGCGCTGATCCTCGTGGTGCTGGTGGTGATCCTGTTCCTGCAGACCTGGCGTGCCTCGATCATTCCGTTGGTGGCGGTGCCGGTATCGTTGATCGGTACGTTTGCGGTGATGCACCTGTTTGGCTTCTCGCTCAACGCCCTGTCGCTGTTCGGTCTGGTATTGGCCATCGGTATCGTGGTGGACGACGCCATCGTGGTGGTGGAGAACGTCGAGCGCAACATTGAACTGGGGCTCAACCCCTTCGATGCGACCAAAAAGGCCATGGGCGAAGTGACAGGCCCGATCATTGCCACGGCGCTGGTGCTGTGTGCGGTGTTTGTGCCGGCGGCGTTCATCTCCGGCCTCACCGGGCAGTTCTACAAACAGTTCGCACTGACCATTGCGATCTCGACGGTGATCTCGGCGTTCAACTCGCTGACCCTGTCGCCAGCACTGGCTGCCGTATTGCTCAAAGGGCATGACGCGCCGAAAGACCGCTTCTCCAAGGTGCTCGACAAGATCTTCGGGGGCTGGCTGTTCCGTCCGTTCAACCGCTTCTTCGACCGCGCCAGCCATGGTTATGTCGGCACGGTGCGCCGTGTAATCCGCAGCAGCGGCATCGCCCTGCTGCTGTATGCAGGCCTGATGGTGCTGACGTTCTTCGGTTTCGCCAACACCCCGACCGGTTTCGTCCCAGGCCAGGACAAGCAATACCTGGTGGCCTTCGCGCAACTGCCGGACGCCGCGAGCCTGGATCGCACCGAAGACGTGATCAAGCGCATGTCCGATCTGGCGCTGAAACAGCCCGGCGTGGAAAGCGCCGTAGCGTTCCCCGGCCTGTCGATCAACGGCTTCACCAACAGCCCGAACGCCGGCATCGTGTTCGTGACCCTGAAACCGTTCGACGAACGTAAAGACCCAAGCATGTCCGCCGGTGCCATCGCCGGGGCCTTGAACGGTCAGTACGCGAACATTCAGGAAGCGTACATGGCGATCTTCCCGCCACCGCCGGTACAAGGCCTGGGCACCATTGGTGGTTTCCGCCTGCAAATCGAAGACCGGGGCAACCTGGGCTACGACGAGCTGTACAAGGAAACCATGAACATCATCGCCAAGAGCCACAACGTGCCGGAACTGGCCGGGCTGTTCACCAGCTACACGGTGAACGTGCCGCAGGTCGATGCCGCCATCGACCGCGAAAAGGCCAAGACCCACGGCGTGGCCGTCAGCGACATCTTCGACACCCTGCAGATTTACCTGGGTTCGCTGTATGCCAACGACTTCAACCGCTTCGGGCGCACCTATCAGGTCAACGTTCAGGCTGAACAACAGTTCCGCCTCGAATCCGACCAGATCGGTCAGCTGAAAGTGCGCAACAACAAGGGCGAAATGATCCCGCTGGCGACCTTCATCAAGGTCAGCGATACCTCGGGCCCGGATCGCGTGATGCACTACAACGGCTTCATCACTGCAGAAATCAACGGTGCAGCAGCCCCCGGCTACAGCTCGGGCCAAGCGGAAAAAGCCATCGAGAAACTGCTCAAGGATGAACTTCCGAACGGCATGACCTACGAGTGGACCGACCTGACCTACCAGCAGATTCTGTCCGGCAACACTGCGCTGTTCGTGTTCCCGCTCTGCGTATTGCTGGCGTTCCTGGTGCTCGCCGCTCAGTACGAAAGCTGGAGCCTGCCACTGGCGGTAATCCTGATCGTACCGATGACCCTGCTGTCGGCCATTACCGGGGTGATCATCTCCGGTGGTGACAACAACATCTTCACCCAGATCGGCCTGATCGTACTGGTGGGCCTGGCCTGTAAGAACGCGATTCTGATCGTCGAATTCGCCAAGGATAAACAGCTGGAAGGTCTCGACCCGCTGGCTGCGGTACTGGAAGCCTGCCGTCTGCGTCTGCGGCCGATCCTGATGACCTCCTTCGCGTTCATCATGGGTGTGGTGCCACTGGTGTTCTCCAGCGGTGCCGGTGCCGAAATGCGTCACGCCATGGGTGTGGCGGTGTTCTCCGGGATGCTCGGGGTGACCTTCTTCGGTCTGCTGCTGACCCCCGTGTTCTATGTGCTGATCCGCAACTTCGTGGAGCGCAGCGAAGCTCGCAAAGCGGCCAAGGCGCACAATCTTCAAAAGCCACTGGAGGCGCACCCATGAGTCTGAAAGTCTTCCTGCCGAGCCTGCTGGTGCTGGCCCTGAGTGCCTGCGCCGTCGGCCCTGACTACAAGACCCCGACGACGGAGGCGGCGAACATCACGTCCGCCACCGACGGCGCCGCCGGCCAGAAGAACTTCGACCGTTCGAAATTTGAAGGCATCTGGTGGCAGCAATTCGACGATCCGACCCTCAACCAGTTGGTGACTCAATCGCTGCAAGGCAACCGTGAACTGCGCGTGGCATTCGCCCGCTGGAAAGCCGCTCGGGCGATCCGCGACGACGTCAGCAACGATGCGATGCCGACCATCACCAGCCGCGCCAGCAGTGATCTGGCCAAGGGGCAAATCCCTGGCCAGACCACCAAACGGGTCAACAGCGAGCGCTACGACCTGGGGCTGGACATGGCCTGGGAACTGGACTTGTTCGGACGTATCCAGCGCAATCTGGAATCGGCCGACGCCGAGCAACAAGCGGTCGAGGCGGATCTGTACCAACTGCAAGTCACCATGATTGCCGAACTGGTCGATGCCTATGGCCAACTGCGCGGCGCACAACTGCGCGAGAAAATCGCCGTCGCCAACCTGGAAAACCAGCAGGAGTCGCGCAAGATCACCATCAGCCTGCGTGACGCCGGCGTGGGCGATCAGCTCGACGTCGAACGGGCCGATGCGCGCCTGGCCTCGGTCGAAGCCAGCGTGCCGCAACTGCAAGCAGAACAGGTTCGGCAGAAGAACCGTATCGCCACCCTGCTGGGTGAGCGTCCGGACAAACTGAGCGTCGACCTGAGTCCGAAAGACCTGCCGGCGATTGCCAAAGCGCTGCCGATCGGTGACCCCGGCGAGCTGCTGCAACGGCGCCCGGACATCCTCAGTGCCGAGCGCAAACTGGCGTCGGCCACGGCGCGCATCGGCGTGGCGAAAGCCGACCTGTTCCCTCGGGTCAGCCTCAGCGGGTTCCTCGGCTGGACGGCCGGGCGTGGTTCGCAGATCGGTTCCTCGGCGGCCAACGCCTGGGCACTGGGCCCGAGCATCACCTGGGCGGCGTTCGACCTTGGCAGCGTGCGTGCCCGCTTGCGCGGCGCCGATGCGGATGCCGAAGGCGCACTGGCGACCTACGAGCAACAAGTGCTGCTGGCCCTGGAAGAATCGGAAAACGCCTTCAGCGATTACGGCAAACGTCAGCAACGCTTGATCTCGCTGATCCGTCAGAGTGAATCGAGCCGCAAGGCCGCTGATCTGGCGCAAATCCGCTACCGCGAAGGCACCACCGATTTCCTCGTGCTGCTCGACGCCCAGCGCGAACGGTTGAATGCCGAAGACAGCCAGGCCCAGGCCGAAGTCGATCTGTATCGCGGCATCGTCGCGATCTACAAGGCCCTGGGCGGTGGCTGGCAGCCAGAGACGGTCGCCAGCAAGTAAGCGTCTTGACAGAGCTCCTTTGGTTGGCCGCAACCAACCAATTTTTTGCCCCGCGTATCATTCGGTCGCGGGGCTTTTTTGTGCCCGCCCCTGTAGGAGCTGCCGCAGGCTGCGCCTACCGGTCAATTCGCAATCCCGGGTTTGACTGATGGCCTTGTCTGACCGAAGCTTGCCCCTCTGCTAAAGAACACCCGTTCACGGAAATCGCATGCCTCAGTCCCGCCGTTACCTGCTCATCAGCCTTGGCCTCGTGCTGCTCATCGTCGTTGCCTGGTTATCCCTGCGCTCCACCGCCCCGGTGGTGCCCGAGGCGATCCAACGTGGCTACAGCGAAGCCCTGACCGCGGCCCGTTCCGGTCAACCGGGGGCGGCGCGGCAGTTGTATCAGCAGCTTGCGCGCCCGGACCTGTCAGTCAAACGCAGCGTCTGGCTGTTGGCCGAGCTGCCCAACTACCCAAGCCCGCAGGCGCTGAAACTGGCCGATGCCCATCTGCAAAACGAAGCGCCCGAAGTGCGCCTGGCAGCGATTCAAAGCATCGTGGGACTGGTGCCCGGTGGCCAGCGCAGCTTGCTGCTCGGGCCGATGCTTGATGATGAAGACCAAAGCGTGCGCTTCGCCGCAATCAACGCCCTGCTGGGCCTGACGCCGGATGAACTGGGTTTGTATTTCGCCCCGCTGCAACAGGCGATTGACGGTTGGGAACAGGTGCTCAAAGGCCAACCGGAAAGCGCCGCCACCTACGCACAACTGGCGCGCCTGTATCTGCACAACGCCGAACTGAAACAGGCCCAGCAGGCACTCGATAACACCCTGCGCCTGGAGCCGGGCAACCTGCAGGCGCTGGTGATGCAGATCGATGTCCTCGACCGCCAGGGCCAGAGCGATGCCGCCCGCCAGTTGCTCGCCAAAAAGTTACAGGCCCAACCGGATTCCGCTTACCTGCAGCACGCGTTGGGTTTGTGGCTGTTGCATCACGGCCAACGCGAATTCGCCCTGCTCGGCTTGTCCAAAGCCGTCGAACTGGAGCCTGACAACAAGGACTTCCGCTACGACCTCGCCACCACCCTGCACGCCGCCGAAGAACTCGAAGCGGCGCAGAAACAGTTGCAGGAAGTCGTACAGCGCCACCCCGCCGACCGCAAGGCCCGGGTGCTGCTGATCAATTACTGGAAGGAAAGCGGGCAGTTGCAGAACGTGCAGATTCTGCTCGCACAACTGGAACAGATGAACCCCGACGACCCCGCCTTGCAACAAGGACTTTGAGCCAACACCTCTGCGTTCAATGACATTTTGATATCGAAACCTCGGAACCGTGATGACCGACAGCGGTCAAGTAATCAGGTAGAGCACAACGGCTGGTACAGCCTGCTGCCTCGATTCCCCTAGTCATGAGAGGGCATTCTTTGTCTACGTCCAACGAGTTGATCAGTGCAAAAGCCGCCACCGGCATCACCGGCCTGGATGACATCCTGGCCGGCGGTCTGTCCCGGAGCCACGTGTTTTTGCTCGAGGGTGAACCCGGCACAGGCAAGACCACCGTCGCGTTGCATTTTCTGATGGCTGGCGCCCGCGCCGGCGAACGCTGTCTGTACATCACGCTGTCGGAAACCGAGCGTGAATTGCGTCAGGGCGCGGCCTCCCACGGCTGGGAACTGAACGACAACATCGAAATCTTCGAGCTGACCCCGCCAGAAAGTCTGCTCAACGCCGAGCATCAGCAAAGCCTGCTGTACTCCTCCGACCTTGAATTGGGCGAAGCCACCAAGCAGATTTTTGAAGTGGTCGAACGCTTCAAACCGACCCGCGTGGTGCTCGACAGCCTGTCGGAGATTCGCCTGCTGGCGCAAAGCTCGCTGCGTTACCGTCGACAGATTCTGGCGATCAAACATTACTTCGTGCGTTACGACGCCACCGTCCTGCTGCTCGACGACTTGACCACCGAGTCCCTCGACAAGACCGTGCACAGCGTTGCCCACGGGGTGGTCCGCCTCGAAGAACTGACCCCCAACTATGGCGCCGAACGCCGACGCGTGCGCATCGTCAAGTATCGCGGCCAAAAGTATCGCGGTGGTTTCCACGACTTCACCATCATGGGCGACGGCGTGCATGTGTTTCCGCGTCTGGTGGCCGCCGAGCACCGCAGCGACTACCCACGCCTGCAACTGCGCAGCGGCATCAAGGAAATGGACGCGCTGCTGGGCGGCGGTGTCGAAACCGGCTCCAGTACGCTGATCCTCGGCCCGGCGGGTACCGGCAAATCGCTGATCTCGATGATCTTCGCCGCCGCCGCCGTGGAACGCGGGGAAAAGGCCGCGTTGTTTATTTTCGACGAAGAACTGGGCTTGTTGTTCGAGCGCATGAACAACATCGGTATCGACCTGAAAGCGCTGCAGGCCACCGGCAACCTGGTGATCGAGCAAGTGGACGCTGCCGAACTGTCCCCTGGCGAATTTTCCCACCGGGTGCGCCGCTGCGTCGACGAGCAAAAAATCAAGACCGTGGTGATCGACAGCATCAACGGCTATCAAGCGGCGATGCCGGAAGAGAACGCACTGGTGCTGCACATGCACGAGTTGTTGCTGTATCTGAACCGCCAGGGCGCAGCGACCTTCATGACCGTTGCCCAGCACGGTCTGGTCGGCGACATGCAGGCGCCGGTCGACATCACTTACCTGGCCGACACGGTGATCCTGTTGCGTTATTTTGAAGCCCTGGGCAAGGTTCGCCGGGCCATTTCGGTGATCAAGAAACGCACCGGCAGCCATGAATCGACCATCCGCGAATACCGGATTTCCGCGCAAGGCATGACCATCGGTGAACCGCTGGAAGCGTTCCAGGGCGTGTTGCGCGGTGTACCGACCTATTTCGGCGCGAGCAAGCCGCTGTTGCAGGAAGATACCTTGTGACGGTTACCGTACCGCTGGCAGAACGGGCACTGATTCTGGCGCCCATGGGGCGTGACAGCCAGGTTGCGCTGATGATCCTCAATGAGGCCGGATACGGCGGGGTCATCGCTGCTGATCTGGGCGCGCTGTGCGCTGAACTGGAGCCCGGCGCCGGGCTGTTGCTGATTGCCACCGAAGCCCTGCTCGGACCGGAACTGGAAACCCTGCTGCAGTACCTGGAACAACAGCCGGCGTGGTCGGATCTGCCGATCGTCCTGCTGACCCACCACGGCGGCCCGGAACAAGGCCCCTCCTCGCGCCTGAGCAAACTGCTGGGCAATGTCACCTTTCTTGAGCGTCCGTTTCATCCGGCGACCCTGGTCAGCCTGGTGTCCACCGCCCTGCGCGGGCGCCGACGACAATACGAAGCTCGCGACCGTCTGATCGACCTGAGTGAAAGCGAACGGCGCCTGCAGTCGACCCTCGAAACCCTTGAGCAGCAGGTCGAGGAACGCACCGCGCAACTTCGGCACAACGAAGAAGCCCTGCGCCAGTCGCAGAAAATGGAAGCGGTCGGCCAGCTCACCGGCGGCATCGCCCACGACTTCAACAACATGCTCACCGGGATCATCGGCAGCCTCGAACTGCTGCGCCGGCGCTTGGCGCGCGGCCGTCTGGATGACCTCGACAGCCTGATCGACCTGGGCGTGACCTCGGCCAACCGCGCGGCCGGCCTGACCCACCGTCTGCTGGCCTTCTCCCGCCGGCAATCGCTGGATTCCAAAGCGGTGGAGATGAACGCGCTGGTGCAATCGATGGGCGAGCTGCTGCAACGCAGCCTCAACGAAAGCATTCAGTTGGACATGCGTCTGAACGACAAGCTGTGGGTGGCCGAAGCCGACCCCAATCAATTGGAAAGCGCCCTGCTTAATCTGGTGCTCAATGCCCGCGACGCCATGCCCGACGGCGGCAAGCTGGTGGTCGAGACCAGCAACCAGGTCCTGCACCCCGAGTTCACCGAGGCCTACCCCAGCCTTGAACCGGGCGATTACGTGATGCTCAGCGTCACCGATAACGGCAGCGGCATGCCGCAGAGCGTGATCAACCGCGCATTCGATCCGTTCTTCACCACCAAACCGATCGGCCAAGGCACCGGTTTGGGCCTGTCGATGATTTACGGCTTCAGCAAACAGTCCCGTGGTCACGTCTCGATCGACAGCGAAATCGATCAGGGCACCACGGTCAAACTGTACCTGCCGCGCTTTCGCGGCGAAGAGCTCGACCACCCGGTTTGCGATATCCAGCAAGCCCCGGATGCGCTGGATGGCGAAACCGTACTGATCGTCGAAGACGACCCGGCTGTGCGCGTGCTGGTCAGCGCGGTGCTCAGTGAGTTGGGTTATGCGTTTGTCGAAGCGAGCGATGCCGATGGCGCCGTGCCGATCCTCAACTCGACGCAGCGCATCGACCTGCTGATCAGCGACGTCGGCCTGCCCGGCATGAACGGGCGACAACTGGCGGAAATCGGCCGGCAGTACCGCCCGGGGCTGAAGGTGCTGTTCATCACCGGTTACGCCGAACACGCTGCCGTGCGCGGCGGCTTCCTCGACTCCGGCATGCAGATGATCACCAAGCCGTTCACCTTTGATCTGCTGACTGCCAAAGTCCGCGAGATGATCAATAACTGATCCCCCAAAACAACTGTAGGAGCGGCCAAAGGCTGCGATCTTTTGATCTTGTTTTCAGAATCAAACGATCGCAGCCTGCGGCAGCTCCTACAGGGGCGTCTCAGTGTTTTGGATCAGGCCAGCAGTTCCTGAATCTTTTCCTGCAACACGTCCAGATCGAACGGTTTTTCCAGGATCGGCGCCTTGTTGGTGATCGGGCTGCCGGTCTCGCGGATTTCCTGCGGATAGCCGCTGATGAAGATCACCTTCAGGTCCGGACGCAGCTTTACGGCCGGTTCGGCGATCTGCACGCCGGAGATTCCGCCCGGCAGGCGGAAATCGGTGATCAACATGTCCAGATGCGGTTTGGTCGCAAGAATCTCGAACGCCTGCTCGCCGTTTTCGGCCTGCAACACGCGGTATCCCAGCCCCGACAAGTAATCTGTCAGGATCATCAAGATAACCGGTTCGTCCTCGACGACGAGTACTACATCTTGTGCATCTACGCTCATGGGAAGCCTTTGTTCGGTCAATAGCTGCTGATACGACCGTGCGGTCACTCAGAGGTTGCGTCGGATGTGCCGTTTTCCTGGATTGGCAGACAAACGCGAAACAGGGCGCCTTCGTTGATTTGACTCTCGACGACGATGGAACCGCCATGGGCGGCGACGATCTGCTCGGAAATGAACAGACCCAGTCCGAGACCAGCCACTACCGTCTTGGCGGAGACCCGTTCGAACTGCTGGAAAATACGTTTCTGGTTCTCTTCGCTGATGCCGATCCCACGGTCCTGAACCTCGACGCGCGCCTCGTCACCTTCGCGGTAAACCCGCACCTGAATCGGGCTGCGACCGCCGTAGCGCAAGGCATTGGTCAGCAGGTTCGACACCACCTGCTCAATGCGAAACTCATCCCAGCAACCCTCCACCGGTTCCGGGGCGGTGAAGGTCACCTCGGTCTCGGCCGCCTCCATTTGCTGGGCAAAATTCTGCAGCAGGTTGCTCACCAGTTGCGTCAGATCGAAACGATTCGGCCGGATCGACAGCTTGCCGGTACGAATCCGCGAGACGTCGAGCATGTCTTCGATCAGCCGAATCAGGCTTTTGATCTGACGCTCGTCGCGGTCGACCATCGCGTGCATCTTGTCGAGGGTGAACGCCGCGGCGTTATCCCGCGCCAGGTGCATTTTGCGCAACTGGGTTTCGAGTATCAGGCCGTTGAGCGGCGTGCGCACTTCGTGGGCGACGATCGACATGAAGTCATCGCGCATCCGCACCGCCTGCTCCAGCTCCAGCTGCGTGCTCTGCAGTTGTTGCAGCAGCGCTTCCTGCTCGCGACGAGCCTGCTCCAGGGCTTCGACCTGTTGCTTCATGGCCTTGCTCTGGCGGTACAGGTCGACGAACACGTTGACCTTGCTCTTCACCGCGTGGATATCCAGCGGCTTGTGCAGGAAGTCCACCGCCCCGCTCTCGTAGCCCTTGAACGCGTAGTTCAGTTCACGGCCGGCGGCGCTGACGAAGATGATGGGAATGTTCTTGGTTTTCTCGGTGCCACGCATCAACTCGGCGAGTTCGAAACCGTTCATACCCGGCATCTGCACATCGAGGATGGCCATGGCGAACTCGTGTTGCAGCAGCAACGAAAGGGCTTCGTCCGCCGACAGCGCCTTATAAACGGTGCGGTCTTCGCGTTTGATCAGTGCCTCGAGAGCCAGCAGGTTCTCCGGCAGATCGTCGACGATCAGCAATTTGGCCTGGATATTACTCAGCATGCGATTCGTTCCAGCTCGACAAGCAGACGGCCGATGCCGTGAATGGGTAGGACATGGTCCGGCTGCTGAAGCTTCAGTGCAGCCAGAGGCATGGTGGCGACCTGTGCATCTTTAGGGTCCTGAACGATGGTCAGCCCGCCGCGCTGTTTGACTTGCTTCAGGCCGCGAGCGCCATCGTGATTGGCGCCGGTCAACAGCACAGCGGCCAGCGACTCGCCATAAACGTCGGCGGCCGATTCGAACAGGTAATCAATGGCGGGTCGGGAATGGTGCACGCGGTCTTCAAGACTCAGCGACAGACTGCGATCCTGCTCCACCGACAAGTGATAACCGGGTGTCGCGAAATAAACGGTGCCGGGCATGATGTCTTGCTTGTCGGTCGCCTCTTCCACCGGCAGCATCAGGCGTCGGGAGAACACTTCAGCCAAATGACTGCGGCGTTCCTCCGGCAGGTGCAACACGACGATGATCGGCAGCACGTATCCCTGGCGCAGCGGCCCGAGCAGGCTCAGCAGCGCCTCGACGCCACCGGCGGAAGCCCCGACCACAATCGCCTCGACGCGAGGCAAATCCACGGCATCGTTCATAGTTTGCGGTAAATCCGTTCTTGTTTGACCAGTGGCTCGAACTGGTTGGCGTAACCGGAAAAATCCAGCGTTTCCTTGCTGCCCAGCACCAGAAAACCACGGTGGCACAGCGATTCATGAAACAGACCGAAGGCACGGTCCTGAAGTTTCTTATTGAAGTAAATCAGTACGTTGCGGCAGGAAATTAACTGAGTTTCGGAGAACACGCTGTCCGTCGCCAGACTGTGATCGGCAAAGGTCACGTTCTCACACAGGCTCTTGTCGAAAATCGCGTAACCGTAGGCCGCCGTGTAGTAATCGGCGAAAGAGCGCTGACCACCGGCCTGCTGGTAATTGGCGGTGTAGGCGCGCACGTTCTCCATCGAGAAGATGCCCTGCTTGGCCTTATCCAGCGAGCGCGGGTTGATGTCGGTGGCGTAGATGATCGTACGGTCAAGCAGGCCTTCTTCGCGCAACAGGATCGCCATCGAATAGACCTCTTCGCCGGTGCTGCACCCGGCGATCCAGATCTTCAGCGATGGATAGGTGCGCAGCAGCGGCACCACTTCCTTGCGGATCGCCAGAAAGTGCGACGGATCGCGAAACATCTCGCTGACCGGGATCGTCAGCAACTGCAACAACTGCATGAACGCGGTCGGATCGTGCAGCACTTTCTCCTGCAACGCGGAAATGGTCGCACACTCGAACTGGCTCAAGGCGTGCTGCACCCGGCGCTTGATCGAAGCGCCCGAGTAATCGCGAAAATCGTAGCTGTACTTGAGGTATATCGCCTCGATCAGCAAGCGTAATTCGATTTCGCTGTTGCGCTCTGCGGAGTGACTGCTATCCACTAAATGCGTTCCATCTTCGGTAACCACACGCGAATCAACGAGAACAGACGATCCAGATCGATGGGCTTGGCCAGGTAATCGTTGGCGCCCGCCTGCAGGCAACGCTCCTGATCGTCCTTCATGGCCTTGGCCGTTACCGCAATGATCGGCAGCTTGCGCCAGCGCGGATCCTTGCGGATTTCAATGGTGGCTTCAAAACCATCCATCTCCGGCATCATCACGTCCATCAACACCAGATCGATGTCCTCGACCTCATTCAACTTATCAATCGCCTCGCGGCCATTCCGGCCGATCACCACCACGGCGCCCTTGTGCTCCAGCGCACTGGTCAGGGCGAAGATGTTGCGCACATCGTCGTCCACCAGCAGCACCTTGCGACCTTCGAAGACCTTGTCGCGGCTGCGGGCGGTCTTGAGCATCTTCTGCCGTTCATGGGACAACTGCGATTCGACTTTGTGCAGAAAGAGTGTCACCTCGTCCAGCAAGCGCTCCGGCGAGCGTGCGCCCTTGATGATGATCGAGCGCGAATACTTGCGCAGCTCAGCCTCTTCATCGCGAGTCAGGTTGCGGCCGGTGTAGACAATGACCGGCGGGAACGAGCAGATGTCCTCGGTAGACATGCGCTTGAGCAGATCGTTGCCGAGCATGTCCGGCAGCTTCAGGTCGATCACCATGCAGTCGTAAATCGTCGTGCGCAGTTTCTCCAGCGCCTCCTGCGCCAGGCCGACGGCAGTGATTTCAATGTCGTCATCACCGATCAGGCGGGCAATGCTTTCACGTTGCAGGTCGTCATCTTCCACCAGCAGCACGCGCTTGACCTTCTGCGTCAGCTTGGCTTCCAGGCGGGCGAACACGTCCTTGAGCTCTTCACGGGTGGTCGGTTTGACCGCATAGCCGATGGCGCCCATGTGCATGGCCGCTTCGACGCGATCTTCAACCGAAATGACGTGCACCGGAATGTGCCGGGTCTCGGCGTGTTCTTTCAGGCGCTGCAGCACGGTCAGCCCGGAATGATCCGGCAGGCGCATGTCGAGCAGGATCGCGTCCGGGATAAACTCGCGGGCCAGGTCGTAACCTTCGTCCGCACCGTGGGCGACCAGACACTCGTAACCCAGTTCATGGGCGAGGTCGTAAAGGATGTGCGCGAAGTTCGGCTCGTCTTCCACCACCAAAATGCAGCGGGTAGCAAACGGCGCCCTGCCCCGGTCATCGGCGAAACGCGGGATGTGTACCGGCGCCATCGGCGACACTGCGATCGAGGACGGCGCCAGCGGTACCGGGGCGGTGACTGGCGGCGGCGTAAAGGTCAACGGCGCGGACGGTGCTTCGCCCGGTTCCAGGTATTGCTGTGGCAACACCAGCGTGAACACGCTGCCCTGCCCCGGCGCGCTACTGACGCTGATCGAACCGCCGAGCAAGGCCGCCAGATCCCGCGAAATCGACAAGCCGAGCCCGGTGCCACCGTATTTGCGGTTGGTGGTGCCGTCAGCCTGACGGAAGGCTTCAAAAATGCTTTCCAGTTGATCGGCCGCGATGCCGATCCCGGAGTCGCGCACGATAAACGCAATGCGCTCGTCCGGCTGGCCGGCGATGGTCAGGCTGACCGTGCCCTTCTCGGTAAACTTCACGGCGTTGGACAGCAGGTTCTTGATCACCTGTTCCAGACGCTGGCGGTCGGTGTACAGCATCGCCGGGGCGCCCGGTTGCAGATCGACGCTGAACGTCAGCTGCTTGTCCGCCGCCAATGGCTCGAACACGCTGCGCAGGCCGTCCGCCAGACGTGCAACGCTGGTGTTTTCCGGGATCACTTCGAGCTTGCCAGCCTCGACCTTGGAAATGTCGAGAATGTCGTTGATCAGGTTCAACAGGTCATTGCCGGCCGAATAAATCGATTCGGCAAACTTAACCTGTTCGGCCGTCAGGTTGTCCTGCGGGTTTTCCGCGAGCAACTTGGCGAGGATCAGCGAACTGTTCAGCGGCGTGCGCAGTTCGTGGGACATGTTGGCGAGGAATTCGGATTTGTACTTGCTCGAACGCTGCAGTTCTTCGGCGCGCTCTTCGAGTTGCACCTGCACCTGATTGAGTTCGGTGTTCTTCAGGTCCATGGCGTCGCGTTGCTCGGCCAGGGTTTGCGCCTGTTCGGCCAACTGCTCGTTGGTCTGTTCCAGTTCGACCTGCTGGGTCTCCAGATGCGCCTGAGATTCCTTGAGAATCCGCGACTGCTCTTCCAGCTCTTCGTTGGCGGTCTTGAGCTCTTCCTGCTGTACCTGCAACTCTTCGTTGAGCTGCTGGGTTTCGGCCAGGACTTCCTGCAAACGCTGGCGATAGCGCGCGGCCTCGATCGAGGTGCCGATGTTGCCGGCAATCAGCTCCAGCAATTCGACGTCGCGTTGGCTCAGCGGGCGCAGGAAGCCCAGCTCGATCACGCCGTTGATCTGGTCATCATTACTGGTCGGCACCACCAGCACACTGCGCGGCAGGCCTTCGCCGAGGCCGGAGCTGACTTTGAAATAGTCCGATGGCACCGAATCCAGGCGAATCAGGCGCCCTTCCTGGGCCACCTGGCCGACAATGCCTTCTCCGCTGTAGATCGCCTGACCTTGTTCTTCCTGCTCGCGCGAGAAGCCGTAGGCCGCTACGCGCTTGAGGCCGCCATGCTCTTCGCGCACGTAGAGCGCCGCGACTGCCGTGCCCAGATACTGCGCGCAGAATTGCAGAATGTTGCGCCCCAGCAGATTCAGCGTCAGTTGCCCCAGCACCTGCTCCGCCAATTCGGTCTGGCCGCTGCGCATCCACGCCTGACGCTCCAGGCGTTCGGCACTGGCTTGCTGCGCAGCGAGGGTGGCGCTGTAGCTGTCCGACAGGTTGACCAGGTCGCGACGACCAACATAAGCCAGCAAGCCGCTGATGCTGGCAATAAACAGCAGATACAGGGTGATGCTCCAGATCGTGGTGCGGCGCACGTCCTCGTTGCGCGAGGCACGCAACTGCTGCTCCATGTCGATCACGTCTTCGAATTGCTTGCGGATCTCGTCGGTCAGGCGCTTGCCACGCCCGGCCTTGACCGCGCCCTTGTAGTCACCGCTGGAGCGCTGCAGATCGATCATCGATTGCGCGTAGTTGCTCCACTCGGTCTGCAACGCCTGCAGACGCCGCAACCGGTCAGTCTGCACCGGGTTGTCGGCGGTCAGTTCGAGCAAGGTGTTGAGCGCCACGTTGATCCGCGGCTTGGCGGTCTCGTACGGGTCGAGGAAGTGCTCGTCGCCGCTGAGCAGGAAGCCGCGCATGCCGGTTTCCAGGTCCACGGTGAGCTTCACCGCTTCGTTGGCGTTGTTGATCACACGGTCGGTGTGCTCCACCCACTGGATCACCGACAGCAGGTACGTGATCAATGAAATGAAAAACACCGCACTGATCGCGCCGACGCCCAATGGCAGACTGATGTTGCGGGTCAGAAGTTTGCGAAACCGTGATTCATCAATCGAAGACGGAGTGGGCATGGGGCGGCCTTGTCGAACTGTCGAAACCGGGGAGTTTGCCCCAAAACAGCGGCATGGATCCATTTTTCTCACAGATTTAGCAGCAATTTCCTACTTTTACCCACGCCTCAAGACCGTCCAACGGTTATCCTTGCCGCCCGAAATACAGCTAATCTTTTTTCTGCCGATTCGGGAACTTGTGGCTATGCGCCACTTACTCATGCAAGAGCCCGGCATTTTCGACCGGTCGCCGTTCCGATTTCATTTCTTGAGAGCCAACCTATGTCCACCCCAGCGCCCACCATCCTAGTAGTTGAAGACGACGACATCGTGCGCATGCTCATCGTCGATGTGCTGGAGGAGCTGGAATTCAGTGTCTTGGAAGCCGAAGACGGCAAGCAGGCGCTGGAGACTCTGGGCAATCAAGACCAGCACATCGACTTGATGATGACCGACTACGGCTTGCCTGTAATGGATGGCCGTGAACTCGCCAACAAGGCGCGTGAACTGCGCCCGGACCTGCCCATTCTGTTTGCCAGCGGTTACGCCGAAAACATCGACGTACCCGCGGACATGCATGTGATCGGAAAGCCGTTCTCGATTGATCAATTGCGCGACAAGGTCAAACACATACTTGCCGCCCGGTGACCGTTGTTTCCTCGGTCAGCCAAACCGCGGCTGACCGAGGGAAGCGCTTATTCCGACACGGACTGGTTGCCGTAGGCGATATCCTCCCGCGGAACCAACGAATCCGCACCGTCACCGACTATTTTCGCCACGTCTCTGCCCACTCCCCGGACAGTGCCGTCCTGGCTCGCCTGAATGGCCGCGCGCAACGCTTGTGGGTTGGGTATGAACGTGCCAGCACGGTCGTATGCCCCAAGAATCAATCGTGGCGAAATATCGACGGCGTAGTTGATCTCCAGTGGCGGCAATATTTTCAGCCCGGAGTTCGGGCGAAAAATCATCTCGGTATTGGCGTACAGATGGAAGCCCTCCAACTGCCGGGCATCAATGAAATAGGTGTACCCGCCCTTGTCCCCACCGTACACAAAGGCGCCGGCGCCATCCTTGCGGTAAAACGCCGAAGTGGAAATACCTGCCCCGTCTGGTGCCAGGGCATCGTGCGCGCCGCCATAGCCGCCCTTGAATCCGTTGACCTGATTGAGATCGGTGATCGGTGTGCGCTGACGGAAGCCGTCCTTGAAAATCACCGAAGGATCACGGGTGTCGCCGCGAAAGGTGAATCCCTGGTACACGAAGCCTTTCTGCGGCCCGGCGTGGTGCACGACCTGGGTTTGATTGGTGATCATCTGCGCAACGCTGGGGCCACCCGCCAACTCTCCGAGCTGGCCAGCGACCACCGCGCCTTTTGCCACGTCGGGTATCTCCTTGCCGACGGTGCTTGCCAAATGGTGCGACACACTCCCGCCAGGTCGACGTAACAACGAGGGTCTGTTGGCCTGCGTCAGGTGACTGATGACGCGCTGACTCAAGCGTTTTTTCGCCGCCACCGATAGCGCCTTGCCAATCAGTCGTTCACCAATCGGTCCCGCCAACTCAGCCAGAACGCCGATCGCCGCATTGATACGCAAGCGGTCGGTTTCGCCAGGATCATCGGCGATTTCCGCACGGATCAGGTCAGTGGCCGAAGCACCGATGCCAACCAGCAGGGATACCAGCACTTTCACCGACGTCGCCCCCAGCACCCCGCTGCCACCCCAGGGAAGCGAAGCGGCCATGGCCAGGCATTGTAAAAAATAGCCTGTGGCCTCCAATGCAAGATCGGTGATGCGCTCCTGCGGAGTCGACACCAGCGTGTCGATATCCTGCAGGGCACGCTCGATCTGCAGCTCATACAAGTGACGCCCGATGTCGTCACTTACAGAAAATACCAGCTCCCGGTAGTTGGGCCGCGTGGCAAACAGCGGAAATTCCAGGCCGCGATATTTGAAATCCCTGACGTGCGCCTGTTGCTGCGCCCGAAGCGGGACTCGTTTGAGCAGCGATTTCTGCAAGGCTTCATTGCCTTCAAGAAAGACCCCTCTTTCATCATGACCTCCTGGAAAGGCAATGGCCTGTTTATCCTCGCCAAGCAAGAACAGAACGCCATTGGAAAGGTTGTTGGGGCCGATAAACACCGCATTGTCCACTTGCAGATTGGGGTCGCTGTGCAAATACAGAGTGCGGGGCTTGAGGTCACCTCTGAGAAACGCGAAGGCAATATGCCGGTCATCGAGTGGGCGGTTGTCATCCTTGATGAACTCGACGACTTGTTTGATCAACTCAAGTTTTTTCAGATGGGAACCGAGCAGCCGAGCACCGTCCGTTAAAAGATTGCGCCTGACATGCGCCTCGAAATCGTCCTGATAGTTCGCGTCGACAAAGGCTTCGATCAGGCCATCCGGGTAAAACGATGGCCACAGAACCTCCTTGTAACCATGTTCCTTGAGCACTACCAAGTGATGATCGGTGCAAATTTCCGCCAGCGTAAAGCGCTTCTGTCGCCATTTGGCCGGGGCTTTTTCGGGTTTTAACGAATCACTGCGAATGGCCGCATCATGCTCCAGATATTTGACTTCAATGGTGGCGTCATAGGTGATCTGCTCCAGCTCCCTGGACGAAGCGACCCATAAGCGTGCGGTATCTTCGATGCGGGTACGGATGAAATACGCAGGGTTGAAACTCACGGGGTCGGTCATGGCCGCGCAATGACTGACGATTTGATCGGTGAGCTCCTTGATATTCACCGAGTCGATAATGTCATCCGCGTTTTGCCCGACTTTTGGCTGGGTCAACGCCTCGACCCGGGGCTCATTGGAACTGTCCGTGCCCCATGGATTCAAGAGTGCCAGCAAACTGTACGTGTCACCCGCCACTCGCCCAAGATCAAAAACGTTCGATGCAACTTTCATAGTTTAACTTCCAGGTTCGGGTCAGCGACAATCGCCAACCGGGATTTGTTTAACTCACAAATCACCCTACATCCCGGAAAGATAAAAATTAATCACCACTGTGTTAATAGCGATTGCCAACATTCAGACAATAAGTTTGGCCACTTGGATATTAAACAATCAATACAACTCACAACTTGAACGTCTGCCAGCTTTTCTGCCTGTAAATGTACGCAGCTGATGTGGTCTAATTGCGCCCTCTTCTGTTTTCTGTTTTCAAGGAATACCCGTCAATGACTGCACCCCAGCCCACCAAAGTTCTGGTCATCGGCTACGTCTGGCCCGAACCCCGTTCTTCGGCGGCCAGCGGGCACGTGATGCAGATCCTCGACACCTTTCTCGAACAAGGCTGGGACATTACCTTCAGCAGCCCGGCCGGCCCGGGTGAGCACAAGGCTGACCTGAGTGCGCTGGGCATTCGCGAAGTCGCGATCGAACTGAACAACAGCAGCTTTGATACCTTCGTCAGCGAACTGGCCCCGGACATCGTGCTGTTCGACCAGTTCATGATGGAAGAGCAGTTCGGCTGGCGCGTCGAGAAACAGTGCCCGAACGCGCTGCGAGTCCTCGAAACGTCCGACCTGCAAAGCCTGCGACATGCCCGCCACCAGCGGCTCAAGGAGCGTCTGAAAGTCGCCCCGGATGATCAGGATTTCACGCCGCTGTTTGCACCGGCGTTGCACGAAGAATTCGAGCTCATGGCCGACAGTGACATGGCCAAACGGGAAATCGCCGCGCTGTATCGCTGCGATCTGAACCTGATGATTTCCGAGGTCGAAATCCAGCTGCTGGTGGAGGAATTCGGCCTGCCGCGCGACCTCCTGCACGAATGCCCGCTGATGATCGACCTGCCGCAAAACGCGCCTCGGTCCTTCGCGGCGCGCGCGCACTTTCTCAGCATCGGCAACTTCCGGCACGCCCCGAACTGGGACGCCGTGCTCTGGATGAAAACCACGATCTGGCCGTTGATTCGCGCACGTCTGCCCCAGGCGCAATTGCACATCTATGGCGCTTACACACCGCCCAAAGCCACCGCGCTGCACAATCCGGCGCAGGGTTTCCACGTGATGAACTGGGCCGAAGACGCCCTGCAAGTCATGTCAGCCGCGCGCGTGTGCCTGGCGCCGTTGCGTTTCGGTGCCGGAATCAAAGGCAAAATCGTCGATGCGATGCTCTGCGGCACACCGTCGGTCACCACGCCGATCGGCGCCGAAGCGATGCACGGCGGCCTGCCCTGGCCCGGCGCGGTGGCCTGCAGCGCCCAGGCGCTGGCGGATCAGGCCGTGCAGTTGTATCAGGACGAGACGCTATGGAACGAGGCGCAATTGGCCGGTCAGACATTATTGACCGAGCGTTACCGCAAAACCGTTCATGGGCCGGCGCTGATCGACAAGTTACAACAGTGCATGAAGAACTTGAATCAACTTAGAAAAGCCAACTTTACCGGCAGCATGTTGCGTCATCATCACCACAAGAGCACTCAATACATGTCACAGTGGATTGAGGCAAAAAACCGCAACGACCACACCATTAAAGAGTCATAAAAAACAACATATATCTAGCATTAATCCGCGCCTTGCCCATTCAACTCCTTATCCATTAATAATAAATAACTCACCCAATAACGGTAGTGGGTTATTTATTATTTATTCAAGGAATAACGGACATGGAAAGCATGGAAATTAAAAGCACCCTGGGTAATAACGCCCTTAATAACTGGATGGCCACAACACCGGGAATCGAAGACCTACCGCTATACAAGCTGGCATTGCCCGGTACGCACAATGCCGGCTGCGACTGGCAGGCTTCCTACGCATTGATCCCGGGTGCGCACTGGGTGGCCTGTCAGCACAAATCGTTTCATCAACAATTGAACAATGGGGCGCGAGCGCTCGATATTCGTCTGGTGTTGACCAGCAAGGGCGATGGCATCGACAAGCTGCGAATTCAGCACAATGGTTTTCTGTCGTCGCGCACCTTGGGCGATCTGGTCACGGACATCAACCGCTTTCTTTCGGACAACCCGGACGAGTTCATTGTGCTGGACTTTCACGAGTTGAAAGGCGGCGACCAGCCTTTTGACTTTGCCTGGTTCAACAAGCTGATGATGCACTTTCTGCGCGACCGAATCATTCCGGCAAAGAACCGTTACTCGAGCCTGCGTCAACTGAAAGACATCAGCCGTACGCAGCGAGTCCTGATGCATGCCGACTGGCATCACGACCTGGACTTTGAATGGTTCAATGACCAGATCGAACATGCCTGGATCGGCACACAAACGCCCAGCGCCAGTGATCTGCAAAAGTACATCACCAAAGTCATGGAGTCTCCGCCCTCCTCCTATCGTCCCTGGTCGCTGTCGGCCACCAGTTATTCGGCACTGGGTGGCCCGGTGGACATTCATACCCACCTGGACAAATGGTTCGATCCCGCCAACAGCGACTGGCTGCTCAAATGCAACATCGTCAATGTCGACTTCATTGAAGAATCGCAGCTGGTCTCGTTCTGCCGCACGGCGAACCTGATCAAGGCCCGCCGCCTCTGACTTACGCCAGGCAGTGCCATACATTGGCTATTCATTAGCGGATGTTGCCACTGCTGGACAGATTTTCCGCTATTCGTATGCTGTGATTCGCGTTCGCCGACAATCGGTGAACATCCCGATGCCGCCCCCAGCGGCCTCGGCCATATCAATAGCTTTCCCAAGGATCGGGGGAGCATGGACAGGACGTCACGATGAGCAGCATTGCAGCAGCATTCGACACGCGTAAATGGATGAGTCATGTACTGGATATCGAACAGCTCAAGTTGACCGATATCGTCTGGCCCGGCAGCCATAACAGCGGCATGGACAAAAAGGCGCCCAATCACAAACTGGTGCCGGGCAACTGGATCACCTGCCAGAACGATTCATTTGCCTGGCAACTGGACAAGGGCGCCCGGGCATTCGACCTGCGCCTGGGCTACACCACAGCGTCGGGACGGCCGACCTTTTATTTTCACCACAACGGCTATGAGTCGCACCGGCACCTCGACGAACTGGTCGAGGCGCTGGCGGCATTCCTTGAGCAGAACGCCGACGAATTCGTGGTGCTGGATTTCCACCAGCTTGGCGATGGCGACAAACCGTTCGATCACCAACAGCTGAACGACTTCTTGCTGCGGCGCCTCGGTTCGCAGCTGATTCCGTTCGCCGACGCGATGTGCACGGTGGGTGAGCTCAAGCGTGCCAGCAGCAGACGCCGGATCGTGCTGGCCGCGCCACATTCGCGAGGTCTCGACGACCAGTATTTCTGGCCATACATCCCGCACAAATGGACCCGTCAGGTGTTCACCGACACGGCCACGCTGGAACGGCACATCGAGACCACCCTGCGAGACGCGCCCTACGAAACCTTCCTCTGGTCATTGCCCGTCACCTGCTATTCGCTGCTGGGCGGCCCGGCGGACATCAAGCACAAGATCAATGACTGGTTCCATACCACCCGTGACTGGGTAACCCGTTGCAGCATCATCAGTACCGATTTCTTCGACCAGTCCGATATCGTTCGTTATTGCTGGGTCGCCAACAGCATGAAAGCCGTGTACGGGCGGTCGCTGCACGAATCCGGCTGAACCGGGGCTGGCACAGCAGGCGCAGAAAGGGGCATGATCGACGAGCGATAACAAGAAAAGTGCCCCGACATGACCCGAACTGCCCGTGTGACCGACCCTTCCTACGAGTTGATGGATGACCATGACGGGTTGTCCATCATCTACCGCCAGCACGGCTTCCCCTGCCCGCTGGTGCGCTGGCACTTTCACAAGGAATACGAGCTGCACCTGATCGTCGCCAGCTCCGGCAAGGTGTTCATCGGCGACTACATCGGCAACTTCTACCCACAAACACTGTTTCTCACCGGCCCCAATCTGCCGCACAACTGGATCAGCCAGGTGGCCGAAGACGAGGTGGTGGAAAAGCGCGACATGCTGGTCAATTTCACCGACGAGCTGTTCGACAGCGGGCATCAGGTGTTTGCCGAACTCAAGACCCTGGGCCCCCTGCTGGAGCGCGCGCAGTACGGCATCGAGTTTCGTGACAAGGATACGATCCGTCAGGCGATGACGCTGATGCAGCGAATTGCCGACACTCGCGGCATCACCCGTCTCGGACACTTTTTCATCCTGATGGAACTGCTGGCAGCGACGGACGACTATCAATTGCTGTCCGGCGCCACCAACACGCAACTCGCCGACGAGCACAACATCGATCGCACCAACCGCGCCGTCGATTTCATCTTCGACCATTACGCGCGGGAGCTGACGCTGGAAGAAGTCGCCGAGCACCTGGGCATGAAACCGACCTATTTCAGCCGCGTGTTCAAACAGGCCACCGGGCGCAACTTCATCGAGTTCGTCAATCGCCTGCGCATCAGCAAATCCTGCGAACTGCTGGCCGACGGCGACAAACCGGTGACCGAGGTGTGTTTCGAGTCGGGATTCAACAACATCTCCAATTTCAACCGGCGCTTCCAGCAGCTCAAGGGCATGACGCCGTCACACTATCGCCGCCTCGCCGTTCAACGCCTGACCGAACAAAACCACGGCTGATACCCCCGCCCCCTGCAGGAGTGAGCCTGCTCGCGATAGCGGTATATCAGAACAGGCAGCGGTGAATGACATACCGCTATCGCGAGCAGGTTTACTCCTACAGTCTTGTATGAAACCTGTACTGATTCGATATCCCCGCCCCGCTGAAAAGCCCTTCCCTGCGTTTACACCCACAAACCCCAGTGCAAAAAAGTATTGATTTGAGTGCGACGGATGATTTGTCAGCCTGTCGATTGAGGGCTGTAATCAGCACACATTCTTCCTGCACAGGAAGACACAAAAACAATAACTGTCCTTCTGCTTCTCAACAGACGCAGAAAAGGAGTGCACGATGCAACCCACTGCAAAAGCTCTGCTTGCCCTCACCTGCATGACCCTCAGCAGCGTCAGCCTTGGCGCCCAGACCCTGACCATCGCCACCGTCAACAACAGCGACATGATTCGCATGCAAAAGCTCTCGAAAACCTTCGAGACCGAGCATCCGGACATCAAGCTCAACTGGGTGGTGCTGGAAGAAAACGTCCTGCGCCAGCGCCTGACCACCGACATCGCCACCCAGGGTGGCCAGTTCGACGTGTTGACCATCGGCATGTACGAAGCGGCGCTCTGGGGCGCCAAGGGCTGGCTGGAACCGATGAAGGATCTGCCGGCCAGTTACGCCCTCGACGACGTCTTCCCGTCGGTGCGCGAAGGCCTGTCGGTCAAGGGCTCGCTGTACGCCTTGCCGTTCTACGCCGAAAGCTCGATCACCTACTACCGCACCGACCTGTTCAAGGATGCCGGGCTGAGCATGCCCGGGCGCCCGACCTGGGAACAGATCGCCGGCTTCGCCGAGAAACTCACCAACAAGGATAAAGAACAGTACGGCATCTGCCTGCGCGGCAAGGCCGGTTGGGGCGAAAACATGGCGCTGATCACCACCGTTGCCAACGCCTATGGCGCGCGCTGGTTCGATGAGAAATGGCAGCCGGAATTTACCGGTCCCGAGTGGAAGAATGCCCTGAACTTCTACGTCGACACCATGAAGAAATCCGGCCCGCCGGGCGCCTCCAGCAACGGTTTCAACGAGAACCTGGCGCTGTTCAACAGCGGCAAGTGCGCGATCTGGGTCGACGCCAGCGTCGCCGGCTCGTTCGTCACCGACAAAACCCAGAGCAAGGTCGCCGATCACGTCGGCTTCACCTTCGCCCCGCATCAGGTCACCGACAAGGGTTCGGCGTGGCTCTACTCCTGGGCCCTGGCGATTCCGACCAGCTCCAAGGCCAAGGATGCAGCGAAAGCCTTCAGCGCCTGGGCCACCTCCAAGGAATACGGGGAACTGGTGGCCAAGACCGACGGCATCGCCAACGTACCACCGGGCACCCGCGCCTCGACCTACAGCGATGCGTACATGAGCGCGGCGCCGTTCGCCAAGGTCACGCTGGAATCGCTGAAAGCGGCGGACCCGAGCAAACCGACATTGAAACCGGTGCCTTACATCGGCATTCAACTGGTGACCATTCCTGAGTTCCAGGGCGTGGGAACCCAGGTCGGCAAGCTGTTCTCGGCGGCGCTGATCGGCCAGACCACGGTGGATCAGGCCCTGGCTGCCGCGCAGCAAACCACCGAACGCGAGATGAAGCGCGCCGGTTATCCCAAGTAACCGCCACCGCCTCCAATTGTGGCGAGGGAGCTTGCTCCCGCTGGGCTGCGAAGCGGCCCCAAACACTGCCAACGCGATACATCCGTCACACCGCGTTTGCCGGGTTTACGACTGCTGCGCAGTCGAGCGGGAGCAAGCTCCCTCGCCACAGAGAACTCGCTTTATCTCGAGTAAGTGACCACCACCATGAATACTTCAACTGCCAAAGCCCACCTCGACCTGTCGCAACCTGCGCGCAAGGTCCGCGTACGCAATCCCGGCTGGTTTCTGGTCAGCCCTTCGGTGGCCCTGTTGCTGCTGTGGATGATCGTGCCGCTGGGCATGACCATTTACTTTTCGATGATTCGTTACAACCTGCTCGACCCGGGGGTGAACGAATTCGTCGGGCTGGAGAACTTCAGCTATTTCCTCACCGACTCGGGCTTCCTGCCCGGCGCCACCAACACCCTGTTGCTGGTGGGCAGCGTGCTGCTGATCAGTGTGGTGTTCGGTGTGTTGATCAGTGCGTTGCTTGAGGCCAGCGAGTTTCTCGGTCGCGGCATCGTGCGGGTGATGCTGATTTCGCCGTTCTTCATCATGCCCACTGTGGGAGCGTTGATCTGGAAGAACCTGATTTTCCACCCGGTCTCGGGGATCCTCGCCTACGTCTGGCGGCTGTTCGGCACCGAACCGGTGGACTGGCTGGCGCACTACCCGCTGCTGTCGATCATCATCATTGTCTCGTGGCAGTGGCTGCCCTTCGCGATCCTGATCCTGATGACCGCCATGCAGTCCCTCGACCAGGAACAGAAAGAAGCTGCGCGCCTGGACGGCGCCGGACCCGTTGCGATCTTCTGGCACCTGACCCTGCCGCACCTGGCGCGACCGATTGCCGTGGTGGTGATGATCGAAACGATCTTCCTGCTGTCGGTGTTCGCCGAGATTTTCACCACCACCAACGGCGGCCCCGGCTACGCCTCGACCAACCTCGCGTACCTGATCTACAACCAGGCGCTGGTGCAGTTCGACGTCGGCATGGCTTCGGCGGGCGGCTTGATTGCCGTGGTCATCGCCAACATCGCCGCGATCATTCTGGTGCGGATGATCGGCAAAAACCTGACTGACAAAGCCTGAGGCCCGCCATGACTCTTCAACAATCCCGCCGGCTGCAAAGCCTGCTGCTCGGCACCCTGGCCTGGGCCATCGCGATCGTGATTTTCTTCCCGATCTTCTGGATGGTGATGACCAGTTTCAAGACCGAGATCGACGCCTTCGCCACGCCGCCGCAGTTCATCTTCACGCCAACTCTGGAGAACTACCTGCACATCAACGAGCGCAGCGACTACTTCAGTTTTGCCTGGAACTCGGTCGTGATCTCGTTCAGCGCGACGGCCCTGTGCCTGCTGATCGCGGTACCCGCCGCCTACTCGATGGCGTTCTACGAAACCCAGCGCACCAAAGGCACGCTGCTGTGGATGCTCTCGACCAAGATGTTGCCGCCGGTGGGCGTGCTGATGCCGATCTACTTGCTGGCGAAGAGTTTCGGCCTGCTCGACACGCGCATCGCACTGATCGTGATCTACACCCTGATCAACCTGCCGATCGTGGTCTGGATGATTTACACCTACTTCAAGGACATCCCCAAAGACATCCTCGAAGCCGCCCGCCTCGACGGCGCCACCCTGTGGCAGGAAATGGTCCGCGTGCTGCTGCCGATCGCCAAGGGTGGCCTGGCCTCGACCGTGCTGCTGTCGCTGATCCTGTGCTGGAACGAGGCCTTCTGGTCGCTGAACCTGACCTCGTCGAAAGCCGCGCCACTGACAGCGTTGATCGCCTCCTACTCAAGCCCCGAAGGCTTGTTCTGGGCCAAGTTGTCGGCGGTCTCGACCCTGGCCTGTGCGCCGATCCTGATCTTCGGCTGGATCAGCCAGAAACAACTGGTGCGCGGCCTGTCGTTCGGCGCCGTGAAATGAAAATTGAAAAGCAAAAGATCGCAGCCTTCGGCAGCTCCTACACAGAGCACGCCGTTCCCCTGTAGGAGCTGCCGCAGGCTGCGATCTTTTGATCTTAAAAAAACAACATTGCGGAGGCCCATCCTCATGGCCAACCTGAAAATCAAGAATCTGCAAAAAGGTTTCGAAGGCTTCTCCATCATCAAGGGCATCGACCTTGAGGTGAACGACAAGGAATTCGTGGTCTTCGTCGGCCCGTCCGGCTGCGGTAAATCTACCCTGCTGCGGCTGATCGCCGGGCTCGAAGAAGTCAGCGGCGGGACCATCGAGCTCGATGGCCGCGACATCACCGAAGTCAGCCCGGCCAAGCGCGATCTGGCCATGGTGTTCCAGACCTACGCGCTGTACCCGCACATGACCGTGAAAAAGAACATGTCGTTCGCCCTCGATCTGGCGGGTGTTCCGAAAGCCGAAGTCGAGAAGAAAGTCGGCGAAGCGGCGCGGATTCTCGAACTCGGGCCGATGCTGGAGCGCAAGCCGAAACAACTGTCCGGCGGCCAGCGCCAGCGTGTCGCCATCGGCCGCGCGATCGTGCGCAATCCGAAGATTTTCCTGTTCGACGAACCGCTGTCCAACCTCGACGCCGCGCTGCGGGTGCAGATGCGTCTGGAGCTGCTACGCCTGCACAAGGACCTGCAGGCGACCATGATCTACGTGACCCACGATCAGGTCGAAGCAATGACCATGGCCGACAAGGTGGTGGTGCTCAATGGCGGCAAGATCGAGCAGGTCGGCTCGCCGCTGGACCTCTATCACAACCCGGCCAACCTGTTCGTCGCCGGGTTCCTCGGCACGCCGAAAATGGGCTTCCTCAAGGGCAAGATCGCTCGCGTCGACGGCCAGGGCTGCGAAGTCTCGCTGGATGCCGGCACCCGCATCACCCTGCCGTTCAACGCCGGCAACCTGAGCGTCGGCAGCGCCGTGACCCTGGGTATTCGCCCGGAGCATCTGGAACTCGCGCAACCGGGCGACTGCACCCTGCAAGTGACCGCCGATGTCAGCGAACGGTTGGGCAGCGACACCTTCTGCCACGTCACCACCAACGCCGGCGAAGCCCTGACCATGCGTGTGCGTGGTGACCTCGCGAGCCGCTACGGCGAGCAACTGAACCTGCACCTGGACGCCAGCCATTGCCACCTGTTCGACGCCGACGGCGTGGCGCTGACCCGCCCGCTGCGCGCGGCGGCCTGAACTTCGAGACTTGCCCGATGAAACTGAACAAACACAACCTGCACCGCCTCGCCCCCGAGGTGCAACTGCCGGCGTACAGCCTCGGCGATACCCGTCAGGGCATCGCACACATCGGCGTCGGCGGTTTCCACCGCGCGCATCAGGCGTATTACACCGACGCGCTGATGAACACCGGCCAGGCCCTGGACTGGGCGATTTGCGGCGTCGGCCTGCGCGCTGAAGACCGCCGCGCCCGCGATGACCTCAAAGAGCAGGATTATCTGTTCACCCTGTTCGAACTCGGCGACAGCGACGACACCGAAGTGCGGGTGATCGGCGCGATTCGCGACATGCTGCTGGCCGAAGACGGCGCGCAGGCGTTGATCGACAAACTCGCCGACCCGCAGATCCGCATCGTCTCGCTGACCATCACCGAGGGCGGTTACTGCATCGACGACAGCACCGGCGAATTCATGGCGCACCTGCCGCAGATCCAGCACGATCTGGCGCACCCGGGTGCACCGACCACCGTGTTCGGCTTCCTCTGCGCGGCCCTGGAGAAACGCCGTGGCGCAGGCACGCCAGCGTTCACGATCATGTCGTGCGATAACCTGCCGCACAACGGCGCGGTGACCCGCAAGGCGCTGCTGGCCTTCGCCACCCTGCGTAACGCCGGGCTGCGCGACTGGATCGAACAGCACGTCAGTTTCCCCAACGCCATGGTCGACCGCATCACGCCGATGACCAGCACCGCCCACCGTCTGCAACTGGCCGACAAACATGCGGTGGACGACGCCTGGCCGGTGGTCTGCGAGCCGTTCGTGCAGTGGGTGCTGGAAGACAAATTCGTCAACGGGCGGCCAGCCTGGGAACAGGTCGGCGTGCAGTTCACCGATGACGTTTCGCCGTACGAAGAGATGAAGATCAAACTGCTCAACGGCAGCCATCTGGCCCTGACTTACTTGGGTTTCTTGAAAGGCTACCGGTTCGTCCACGAGACCATGAACGACCCGCTGTTCGTGCGCTACATGCGCGCCTACATGGACCTCGACGTCACCCCGCAACTGGCGCCGGTGCCGGGCATCGATCTGTCCGACTACAAAGACACGCTGGTGGCGCGATTTTCCAATCAGGCAATCGCCGATCAACTGGAACGGGTGTGTTCGGACGGCTCGTCGAAGTTTCCCAAGTTCACCATTCCGACGATCAATCGCTTGATTGCCGACGGGCGTGAAACCAAGCGTGCAGCGCTGGTGGTAGCCGCCTGGGCGCTGTACTTGAAGGGCGTGGACGAGAACGGCGACCGCTATTCGATTCCCGATCCGCGCGCGGCGTTCTGTCAGGGGCTGGTGGCCGATGATGCGTTGATCACTCAACGGTTGCTGGCGGTCGAAGAGATCTTCGGCACGGCGATTCCGCGCTCGGCGGAGTTTGTTGCGGCGTTCGAATGGTGCTGCAACAGCTTGCGCGAGGTGGGTGTGACGCGCACGTTGGAACGGGTCTTGGCTTGAGTGATGCGGTGACTTTACTGGCGCCTTCGCGAGCAGGCTCGCTCCCACAGATGAACGCATTTCAAAATGTGGGAGCGAGCCTGCTCGCGAATGGCGGCCTCACCTTGGCAGACCTGACACCCTGAGGACCTCACTGTGACCACCCGACAACTCTTCCTCGGCATCGACTGCGGCACCCAGGGCACCAAGGCGATCATTCTCGATGCCGCCAGCGGCCAGGTGCTCGGCCAGGGCGCCGCCACCCACACGATGATCAGCGGCGCCAACGGCCGGCGCGAGCAGGACACCCAGCAGTGGCTGGACGCCTTTGCCCTCGCCACCCGCCGCGCCTTGCTCGCGGCCGATGTCGACGGCCAGGCGATCCTCGGCGTCGGCGTCTCCGGCCAGCAACACGGCTTGGTGCTGCTCGACGATCAGGGCCAGGTGCTGCGTCCGGCCAAGCTGTGGTGCGACACCGAAACCACTGATGAAAACGACCGCTTGCTCAAACACCTCGGCGGCGAAAAAGGCTCGCTGGAGCGTCTCGGCGTGGTCATCGCGCCGGGCTACACCGTGTCGAAACTGCTGTGGACCAAAGAACAACACCCGGAGGTGTTCTCCCGCGTTGCGCGCGTCCTGCTGCCCCACGATTACCTGAATTACTGGCTCACCGGCCGCGCCTGCAGCGAATACGGCGATGCCTCCGGCACTGGCTATTTCAACGTGCGCAGCCGTCAGTGGGACTTGCAACTGCTGCGCGACATCGACGCCACGGGTCGATTGCAAGCGGCGTTGCCGGAGCTGATCGACGCGCATCAGGCGGTGGGCACGCTGCTGCCGGCGATTGCCGAACAACTCGGCCTCAACCCGAATGCGCTGGTCGCCAGCGGCGGTGGCGACAACATGATGGGCGCCATCGGCACCGGCAACATCCAGCCCGGGGCGATCACCATGAGCCTCGGCTCCTCCGGCACGGTGTACGCCTACGCCGAGGCGCCGAAGGTCAGCGCGGATGCGTCGGTCGCGACGTTTTGCTCGTCCAGCGGCGGCTGGCTGCCGCTGATCTGCACCATGAACCTGACCAACGCCACGGGCGCGATCCGCGAGCTGTTCGACCTTGATCTCGAACAGTTCAACGACCTCGTCGCCCAGGCGCCTATTGGCGCCGAAGGCGTGAGCATGTTGCCATTCCTCAACGGTGAGCGCGTCCCCGCCCTGCCCCATGCCTCCGGCAGCCTGCACGGCCTGACCCTGAGCAACCTGACTCAGGCCAACCTGTGTCGTGCCGTGGTCGAAGGCACCACGTTTGGTTTGCGTTATGGACTGGATCTGTTGCGCCACAATGGTTTACAAAGCCGCAGCATTTGCCTGATCGGCGGCGGCTCGAAAAGCGCGGTGTGGCGACAGATCGTGGCCGACATCATGAACACCCCGGTGATCTGCACCGAGCAAAGCGAAGCCGCAGCCCTCGGCGCAGCGATCCAGGCGGCGTGGTGCAAATCCTGGTCGAACGGCCACGAAGACACCCTTTCGACCCTGTGCGAACGCTGCGTGAAGCTTGACCTGAGCAGTGAAACCCTGCCGATCGCCGCCAATGTCGCGGCGTTCCAGCAGGCCTATGAACGCTATCAACAGCATGTCGCAACCCTATAAAGAGCGAACAATTATGTATTTGGTGTGTGGCGAAGCCCTGTTTGATTTCTTCAGCGAAGACGATGCCAGCGGCCTGGCCTCGCAAGTGAATTTCAAGGCGATTGCCGGCGGCTCGCCCTTCAACGTCGCGGTCGGCTTGCGCCGCTTGGGTGTGGACTCGGCGCTGTTTGCCGGGCTGTCCACGGACTACCTGGGCCGGCGTTTGCAGCAAGTGCTGCGCGAAGAAGGTGTGCGCCCGGACTATCTGCTGGACTTCGCCGCGCCGACCACGCTGGCAATGGTGGCGGTCGGCGCCAATGGCTCGCCGCATTACAGCTTTCGCGGCGAGGGCTGCGCCGATCGCCAGTTGAGCGTGGCGCATCTGCCGCCGCTCGGCGCTGACGTCCGGGGTCTGCACATCGGCTCGTTCTCGCTGGTGGTGCAGCCGATTGCCGACACCCTGCTGACCCTGGTGCAGCGCGAAAGCGGCAAGCGCCTGATCACCCTCGACCCCAACGTGCGCCTCAACCCGGAACCGAACATCGACATGTGGCGCGAGCGCGTGGCGACGCTGGTACGGCTGGCCGACATGATCAAGGTCAGCGACGAAGACCTGAGCCTGCTGTATCCCGAGCAGGATCCACAACGCGTCATCGAAGGCTGGCTGCAGCATCGCTGCCAGTTGGTGTTCCTGACCCGAGGTGGCGACGGCGCCACCGTATTCAGCCGCGGCCATGGTTCATGGTCAGTGCCGGCGTGCTCGGTGAAGATCGCCGATACCGTCGGCGCCGGCGATACCTTTCAGGCCGCACTGATCACTTGGCTGACCGAACAGGGTCTGGACTCGGTGGAGGGTGTGCAACAACTCAACCGCGAGCAGATCGACGCGATGCTCAGGTTTGCCGTACAGGCGGCCGCCCTTACATGCAGCAAGACCGGTCCGGATTTGCCCTATCGTCACCAGTTGAGCTGAGCGCGTAGACTGTCGCCCTTTTTGCGCGCAGGGGGATGACGGTTTGATTTCGGGGCGGACGGCGGGACTTTTGTTATTGGCGGGACTACTCAGCGGCTGCGGCACCTCGCCGCCGCGTTCACCTGAAGACCTGTGCGCCATCTTCCGCGAGAAAAGCGATTGGTACGACGCGGCGCAAGTCACGCAAAAGCGCTGGGGCGTACCGATCCAGGTGCCCTTCGCGATCATGTATCAGGAGTCCGGCTACCGCTACGACGCCAAGACGCCGCGCAAATACCTGTTGTGGGTGATCCCGTGGGGCCGGGTCACCACAGCATCGGGCTACGCTCAGGCCAAGGATGAAGTCTGGTCCGACTACCAGAAAAGCACCGGCCGACACGGCGCCGATCGCGAAGACTTCGACGACGCCATCGACTTCGTCGGCTGGTACATGGACAAGACCACCTCGATCAACGGCGTGTACAAGTACGACGCCTACAACCAATACCTCAACTACCACGAAGGCTGGGGCGGTTTCCGCAACAAGACCTACGCCAGCAAAGCGTGGCTGATGCCCACCGCACGTAAGGTGCAGGCGCGCTCCGACATGTATGCGCGGCAATATGCCGGGTGCAAGGACGATCTGAATCGCGGCTTCTGGAGCCGGTTCTGGCATTGGTTGTAGCGGCCAGTCTCAGGCCTACCAAAGATTCCCTGTAGGAGCTGCCGCAGGCTGCGATCTTTTGATCCTGTTTTTTACAATCAAGATCAAAAGATCGCAGCCTGCGCCAGCTCCTACAGAGATGAGGTTTACAGGACGGAGAAGTTGTAACTCACAATCAACCGGGTCTCATCCACATCCCGCGCAAACTTTTCATAGTTGGTACGGTAAGTCGCATTGCGCAGACGCAGACTCACATCCTTGAACGTGCCCGTCTGGATCACGTACTTCAACTCGCTGTCGCGTTCCCACTCTTTGCCTTCCTGATCGCTGCCCGGGACCTTGATGTGGTCACCGTTCACATAACGGGTCAGGAAGCTCAGGCCGTTGATGCCGATTGCCTTGAAGTCATAGTCGTAACGCAACTGCCAGGAACGCTCCTGCGCGGCGGCGAAGTCGTTGACCTGCACGTAGTTGACCAGATACGGATTGCTGCCATCGAGGTACGGCATCGAGTTGTCACCGTTCATGCGCTGCCAGCCGGCGCTGAACGTGTGGCCGCTGATGCCGTACGAGAGCATGCCGCTCAAGGCGCGGTTGTCGATGGGACCGGCCCGCTCCGCACCGCTGTCGGCACTCTTGATCACGCGCAGATCGGCCTTCAGCACGCCGTCGCCCAACGGCTGATTGCCGAGCAAACCAATGAAGTGCTGACGGTAGATGTCTTCCAGCTCCGCGTAGTGATACTGCGCGGTCAGGCGATCGTTGATCTTGTAGTCGAAGCCGTACATGTCGAAATGATCGGCGGTGGTGTTGCAGGCGTAGCGCTTGTTCTTGCAGTGCACGCGGATGTCTTGCGAGTCGGTGGAATCCCGTGCGGTGTACTTGTCCAGACGCGCGGCCATGAAGGTCAGGTCCTTCACTTCTTTGGAAGTCAGCATCGCACCGTTGAACATTGTCGGCAGCAGACGACCGTCGTTGTACTTGAGCAGCGGCAGATCCGGCAGCAGCGCGCCGTACTTCAACACCGTGTCCGAAACCTTGACCTTGGCGGTCAGGCCCATTTTTGCGTACTGGCCCTTCGAGCCGCGCGGGTTCTCGCCGCTGGACGGCAGCAAGCCGCTGTTGCTGCGATCAGGGCTGGAATCGAGCTGCAAGCCGAGCATGCCCAGCGCATCGATACCAAAGCCGACCGTGCCCTCGGTGTAGCCCGATTGCAGGTTGAGAATAAAGCCCTGCGCCGACTCTTCACGCTTGGAAGCGCCTTGGTCGCTGGAGGTGTGCCCATCACGGAAGTCGCGGTTGAAATACACCGTGCGCGATTCGATTTTCGCCGTGGTGTCGTCGAGAAAACCGCTGGCCTGAACCTGTGCGGCAAAACCGGCGCACAGCACGACGGCTCCGACGCCAAACGACTGGCGCGGGGTGATGAGGGGAAATGGGGGACGCATGAAAAACTCCAACAGTGCAGCGTTTGCGCCGGGGCGCAGTTAGCCAGAAAAATAGCTCCCGTCCCGGGTCAAAAACAGCCGGGAAGAAGGTGACACGCAGGGGTGAAGAGCAATGATGGCAGATGGCTTTGACGGGCTGAAGGCGACTTTAGTCTGAAACTGACCGGCTATTCTCCAGCCTGCGACGGGCTCAAACCGCGCGTCGACCAGTGGCTCACGACTGCGAAGCCCCCGGTTTTATTGGCTATAAACGTCGCCCTAGGGGTTTTCCCTATACCCTGCGGCCCCCGTCCCTACGGCATTTGCGCCTTGAACGAGGCGATTTAATCCTCCATCATCCGTCACCTGCTTATTCAATGGACGGAATTCAAGGCATGCTGGACGCCAACGCTACCCACATTACCCTTACCCTCGAAGGCGCCTCCGCCGACCTGCAAGTGCTCAGCTTCACCGGTCGCGAAGCCCTCAACGAGCCTTTCCGTTTCGACCTCGAACTGGTCAGCGCCCGCCCCGACCTCAAACTCGAAGAGCTGCTGCACAAGCCCGGCGTCCTGACCTTCGGCGCCACCGGAGAAGGCCAGATTCACGGCCTGGTGTACCGCATCGAGCAAGGCGATTCCGGCAAGACCCTGACCCGTTACAGCCTCAGCCTGGTGCCGCAACTGGCCTATCTGCGGCACAACCACGACCAGCAGATTTTCCAGAATCTCAGCGTGCCGAAGATCATCGCCCAGGTGCTGGAAGATCGCGGCATTCTGGCCGACGCCTACAGCTTCCAGCTCAACGCGGAGTACCCGCAGCGCGACTACTGCGTGCAGTACGACGAGTCCGACCTGCACTTCATCCAGCGTCTGTGCGAAGAGGAAGGCATTCACTTCCACTTCCAGCACAGCAGCAGCGGCCACAAACTGGTGTTCGGCGATGATCAGACGGTGTTTCGCAAACTCAAGGCCGTGAGCTACCAGCAAGACTCCGGCATGAGCGCCGACAAACCGGTGATCAAGCGCTTCAACCTGCGCCTGGAAACCCGCACCAGCCGCGTCAGCCGCCGTGATTACGACTTCGAAAAACCGAAGATCCTCCCCGAAGGCGCGGTCAAATCCGAGTTCGCCCCGGACCTCGAAGACTACGATTACCCCGGCCGCTTCACCACCCGCGAGCGCGGCAAATTCCTCTCGACCCGCGCCCTGGAACGCCATCGCAGCGACTACAAACTCGCCGAAGGCAAAGGTGACGAACCGACCCTGACCAGCGGCCACTTCCTGACCCTGGCCGAACACCCGCGCGCCGAGTGGAACGACTTGTGGCTGCTGCTGGAAGTCTTCCACGAAGGCAAACAACCGCAGGTGCTCGGCGAAAACGTCACCAGCGACGTCACCGACAACAAAAGCGATTTCCACCAGGGCTACCGCAACAGCTTCCTCGCCACCCCGTGGGACGCGCACTACCGCCCTGCCCTCGAACACCCGAAACCCAAAGTCCTCGGCAGCCAGACCGCGGTCGTCACCGGCCCGACCGGCGAAGAAATCCACTGCGACCAGTACGGCCGCATCAAAGTCCAGTTCCACTGGGACCGCGACGGCCAGTCCGACGACAAAACCACCTGCTGGCTGCGCGTCGCCAGCGGCTGGGCCGGTGCCGCCTACGGCGGCATCGCCATCCCGCGTATCGGCATGGAAGTCCTCGTCACCTTCCTCGAAGGCGACCCCGACCAGCCACTCGTCACCGGCTGCCTGTACCACAAGGAAAACGTCGTCCCCTACGACCTGCCGGCAAACAAAACCCGCAGCACCTTCAAGACCCTCAGTTCACCGGGCGGCAAGGGTTATAACGAGTTTCGTATCGAAGACAAAAAAGGCGCGGAGCAGATCTACATTCACGCCCAGCGTGATTGGGATGAAAACATCGAGCACGACCAGAAGATCCGCGTGGGGAATGAGCGGCATGACACGGTTGAGGCCAATGCCTACAGCGAATTCAAAGTCGAAGAACACCGCATCACCCATCTGAATCGGGTGAGTGAGATGCGGGCGGATGATCACCTGACCGTTGCAGTCACCCAGCACCTCAAGGTGGGCACGGCGCAATTCGTCGAAGCCGGCAGCGAAATCCATTACTACGCCGGCCAGAAAGTCGTGGTCGAAGGCGCAATGGAACTGACCGCCAAAGCGGGCGGCAGCTTCGTCAAGGTCGACGCCGGTGGCGTGACCATCAGCGGTGCCGAGGTGAAGGTTAATACCGGCGGCGCACCGGGCGTAGGTACGCCAGCGGCGCCTTTGCTGCCGGGACCAATGAAGGTGGCGGATGCGGATAAGGCGGGCAAAGCACCGCTCCCCGTTCGTCTCAATGAATCAGGCATCACACCGTTATGCGGCAAACAGAGTAACGGCGCTTGCAGCCGTAAGGATTGCACATGCATGTAAAAGCGCTGAGCGCTCTCTTGGCAGAGCCTCGCTACAACTTCTCGGATCTGCCGGCTGCGAGCGAATCGCTGTGCTTCATCATCGATCAGGGCCTCCAGCCGCAAGCCTTGAGTCGGCTCTATCGAGTCGGTGAACCGGTTGTTTCCCAAGGGCTGTTCTTTGGTACTGACTTCGCAGAGATTCCTGAGGGGCCGTTGTGGTTAGTCGCCCCCAGAGGCAGCAAAATGGCTGCAGAAGCGACAAAACTTTGTGAGGAACACTTTTCGGGAATTGCGATCTCAACACCTGATCCGGAAAAAGCCCTGGCTCACGCACGCTGGCTCCTTAGAGTTAACGACGGTTCTGGGGGGCAGAGTTTGTTGAGCTTCCACAAACCGAGCCTGTGGGCAGCATTGGCTTACACCGCCGGTAAAACCTTTGACCAGTTACTGGGCTGCTGGAGCGCCGTTTACTCCCCCGCGCCAAAGAACTTCGGCGAGCAGCGTGGTCCATGGTTGGCCTGGATAGCCAACAAAGAATCGACATGGCCAGGTGACAAAGCACCATTCAACCTTCCGGAGGCAGCCGCGCAAGTTCAAGCTCGCCTCGGCTGGGTGTATTGGGTAGACGAGGAATACACAGCTTTTGAAGAGCCAAGTGATGACCGTCTGAACGATATCGCCGATAACCTCGACCTGCTGCTCAAGAGCAACATCTATGAAGGTGATCACCTGCTCAAGCTTGGACATGCCGTGAACGGTCCACTGTTTGAAACACAGCCGGAGATCATGGCGATCCTCCAATCAAAGGACGAGTCGTTTATCAAAGTAGATCGGCTCCTGGAATCAGCCGCCGTCGCCGAACGTTAACGGCGACGCGACAACAGAACGGAATCACCATGGAAATCACGAATCACGCCGTCATGCCCGGCGAAACCCTGAGCCAGATTGCCTCGCGCTACAACAGCACCGTGGCGCAACTTCGCCAACTCAACCCCTTCATCACCAATCCGGACAACGTCAAAGTCGGATGGAACCTGAGCGTCCCTAAAAACGCGCAAGCCGCCTCAGCTTCACCCGCTGCTTCGACACCCGCTGCGCCTGAAGCGCCTGCCGAGACGGCTCCGAATGCTGCAACGCAGTGCTCTGCGGAAGACTTGGTTGAGCTGGATCCGATCAAGGACTCTCCGGATCAGAGCTCAAAGACCTTCAAACCCCACGCATCTCCGTGTTCTAAAAAGTTTGCCAGCGCGATTTATGCCACCGAGGAGCAAGAGTTCTGGCTGCTCCCTGAGCGGGCAAAGTCTGCCATCAAAGAATCGATGTTCGCGCTGGATAAAATGATTGCCCCCAGCAAACCACGTGATGCACGCCTGAACGGGCTGCAGGAATCGGGTTTGCTGGAATACTTCCTTGAGCCCAAGTTGAGTAACTTCCTCACGGGTGCGAAGCGTACACGTATGGAAGAATTTGAGGCGATGGGGGATGAGATCGAAATCGATCCCGCCACCGCCAAAAAGAGGCAAAACGAAGCTAACGGAAACAAACCAGCAGCGGCTCCTGCACAGTCTCCACAAGAGGACACCCCGCAATCGCGCCTGGACCGTCTAACGGCAGACCTGGCTACTGACCAGGAAGTCCACAAAGCCTATGCCGACTTTTACAAGCAGAGGGCTGAGTGGCATGCGCTGAAAAAAGAAGCGGTAGCGGCTGCGAAGCTGGAAGGCTACACCTACGAAAGCGGCTCTCTCTACTCCAAAGAGGCGATCGAAGCGCGCGCACGGGTACAAGCTTATCTGGAAGCTCGCAAAAAACTCCTCGGCAACAAAGACTTCAAGCAGGTTCCGCTGGAAGACGTTGCCAAAGCCTTGGCAGAAAAGAAGAAAAGTTACGAAAACATCTGCAGCGGCATGAATGACTGCACCGCCGATCTCGTCGGCTATGTTTATACGCTCATCAAAAACGCCGATGCGCTTGATTACCATGCCTACACTGAATCCATTATCAAAGCTTCTGAGTACGGCATCGCACTTCCAGAATTCGCTTTGATCAGTGACGGCCTTCCATCCGGTATCGAGAAATTCAAACTGTACCTGGACACCGAGAAAAAGCAGGCGGAAGTTACAGCTCAGCTTCAGGAGAAATACAAGCGCTGGATCGAGGCAACAGGCCAGAATGCCCAAGCGCCAGCAGGCCTGGTTGATGCGGAACGTACCGAATGGGATCGCCTGCAAAAAATAAAAGACGACCTTCAGGCCACAGCCCAAAGTAATGTCAGCACTAGCAAACCTGGACGTTTTCTGGTTTGGGAACCGGAAGAGTTCCAGCCAAAACCGGTGGACCGAATGGTGAAACCGGGCTTTCCGCTGCGTGAAGTCAGTCTTTCTGACACCAAAGGCACGCCTTTGAGCTGGTTCAGCATGGCGAACCTGAAAGACGCAAAAAAAATCATGAAGGAGGATTCAAAAAAAGCGGCCGGCTCAGTAAAAAAGGTCACTCAAAGTTTGCCCGCGGACGCAACTGAAGGCTCCGATAAAAACAGTGAAATCAATTCGTTCCGCCAATGGCTTCTAGATCAGGGAGCCAAAAAATTCAGCGATCAGGTCGGCGACTGTTTCGATGCAAAAGGCTGGTTCAAAGCCAAAGACTTTTATACTTACTTGAAAAAGCAAGGCTATGAGGTCACTGAACTGGAAGACGACGCGACCCTGACCAACTGGGGCAATCACCTTCAGCAACTGGTGTTCAAGAAAAGTGTGCGCGGCAAAGTTAGGCTTTTTGATGCCAGTCCCCAAGCGCAATTCGTCCGCTGCCTGACGCCGCCACAGCCAAGCATTCACGGTGAAGTGAAGCTCGAAGGCCCTAAAATGTCTGCCGCCGAAGGCTTCCAGATATCTGGCGAGATGGGCTTGAGCCTGGACCTTGCCCGTGGCGAAGTTCAGTTGTTGAAAGTCGACATGCCTGCCAAAGCCAGTGCTCAAGACATCACGCTTGATTACTTCCTGGACGGCAGCCCGCAAAAAATGAATTTCGGCCGCTTCTCCTTCCACTTTGGTGTGAAGGCATGGGGCTACGCCGGAGCATCGTTGCTGCTAGCCGGCAGCGTGGAGTTGAGCCCCATCCTCGGCAACGTCAAATACGGCGCCTCCCTCAGCCCGGTCAAACGCGCACAGCGTGAAGACGCATCAGCCAAAGAAGAACGTGCAGATCACGATGCGGCCAAGAAATCCAAGGCCGACAGCGGCGACAACAGCCCTACTCCCGATCTTGAACACAAGTCGAAATCCGGCACCGTGACCAGCACCCAAAGCACAGACCAAGTGCTGACCGGACGTGCCGCCAATGTCCAGATCGAAAACGGAGCGAAAGCGACTTTCAATGTTTTCGGAGGCTTGCAAGCCGCCATCGAACTCAGCGGCGCACTGAACTGGGCACCACCTAAAGAACTGGTCGCCCTGCGCACCGCACCAACGATGGGTATCGGCAGCGATAAAGACGCGAAAAAAGCCAATCCGTGGCTAACCCTTGCCAAACTGAGTGGGTCTGTGGGGGTTGCGCTGGGCGCAGGATTCCAGGGAACGGCGCAGATTTCTGTGGATAAGGGACGCTTTATTCTCAATCTGAAGGCTGCGGTAGTGCTGGGCCCTGGTGCTAACGGCAGCTTTAAGTTTGAGATTGGTTATGAGGCGGTAGTTGATATCATCAATTTGTACCGTAAGGAACTTCACAAGACTAAAGGTCGTAAGGTCGAGTGGATGGATCCTGAAGCGAGTGAATATGCGTCAGCGCTTAATGCATTGGGTGCTGCCGGGTTGAACGTAGCGATGGCGTATATGATGCGTTGGGATGTTGTGATGAGCCTATATGAATCATTAACACGTAGTGGCAAGGGCGGACCAATTGCGGATGCGATTATGGTTTACGGCGATGAACAAGCCCTTGAAGAGTGGTGTATCAATGCTATTCCTGACGCTTTGGGGCCATTACTTCGAACACTTAGTAGTCCTCCAGAAGCTTTTACGATCAAAGGATTTTCCTCTGAAAGTTCGAACAATGGTCAATCTCGCGATTATGATCAACCTCAAGCATATGCTCTCCAGCAAAAAGCCATCGCACGAATTTTAGGATGGATTGTTAATAACGCAAAAAAAACCAATACCATTGACAAAGCTCAGCGTCAATTTGAGCTAGCCTGCATGTCAATGAATGAATTTGGCGTAAAAGAAGCGAATGCAGATTTAAATTATTGCAAAAATCGCTCAATTCTTGATTCCTTTATGGCCGAAAAATCTCGAAATTTATTTTCCGACACAAGCAATACCGCCCGTGAAAACTACAGAGCTTACGTGGCACTACTTGGTGCAAATCTTTCTGATTTCTGTCAAAAAAATTACCGACCAACTCCAAGCTATTCACCTAGTGGCGCAACGGCCTACTTGAAAAGCTACTAATTGACGGCATTTTAAAATGAACGCTAAACGAACGTATTTTTTTCACATTACAGCCTTGCTAATCACATTTATATGCACTGATATGCCGGCAGCCTCCGCCTCAGTAAACTCCGAACAAAAGCCTGATGGCATTACTCTTTACAACCAACTAAAAATAAACTCCGCGATACCTCAATTAAAAGCTGAAGCAGAGAGTGGTAATTCGGAATCGCAGTATTACCTCGGGGAAGCTCTAAGAAAAAAAAATCGCTACATGACACCGGAAGCGCAACATTGGTATGAAGCGGCAGCAGAACAAGGAAACATATACGCAATGATCCAGCTAGGTCGAAGCAGTCGCGACCTCTGCCAACAAATGAACAACTGTCCTCCAACCGAAAAAAAACCTTCTGAGTGGTTTGAGAAAGCCAAAGAACTGACACTTCCGATGGCTAAAGAAGGCAATCCAGAATCTTTGTATTTAATGTATGAAATAACATTAAATCGTGAATGGCTGGAGAAGTCTGCGCACGCCGGCTACCCTCTTGCGCAATACTGGATGGCAGTGGGAGAGCGTCAAGGTAGAGGATACTTTTTTATCCCCGGAAAACGGGACGAGTCTGTTCGAAATTGGCTAAAGCTTTCTTCTGAGGGTGGTTATTCGAAAGCGATGAACGCTTACCTTGAGATCCTATACGAGGATGGAAACATGGAAAGTGTTCGTCACTGGCTTAAGGTCGCGGCTGAAACTGGCGACCAAGAAGCAGTAAGCAATTATGGTGCATACATTTCACATACTCCGGACAAAGTTGGCTATCCATTGGACCTCGTAAAGGGATACGCTCTTTTTACCCTTCTCAAAGAATTAGACGGTAATGGTGGAGTTAGAGAGTATGCCGAACAGAAAATAGAAAAAATTGCCGAAAAAATGACACCAGGACAAATAGAAAAGTCTAAAAGTGTGGCCGAAGAGTGGAAGAAAACTCATCCCCCGCTTTCTTTTTTTCCCGAAAAGCTGGGAAATTAACTCAGATAGCCAGTGCCCCTTCAAAGGCGTTATGGGTTGTCGACTGCGAGTTTATTTACTTACGGTCTACAACCATCTCCATCGCCCTATCCAGCAAAGTTTGGTGCAGTTTAAAAAAATGAAATTGAAGACCATTGTGCCAACCGTGTTAGCCCTAATATCCGGCCAGTCCTTTGCGCTCACGGAAGAGCAATTCCAAGCAAAAACCAAAGGCATACATCTCTACAATCAATATAAGGCCACTTCTGCGATTGAGCACTTGAAAATTGCCGCAGACGGCGGAGATAGTGAAGCACTTTACTACCTGGGAGAAGCAATAAGAAAAAACAATAGATACATAACTACAGAAGCACACAAGGCGTATGAAGAATCTGCCAAACAAGGCAATATCTATTCGATGATTCGACTTGCATGGGCGAATGAAGATTTGTGTGTCGTTATGAAAAACTGCTCTCTTACTGAACGCTCACCCGAAGAGTGGATGAGTCAAGCAAAACAACTGGCAACCGCACAAGCTTCACAAGGCAATGCTGAATCTATGTATCTGTTATGGAAAATAACGGGTGACGATCATTGGTTAGAGAGGTCAGCAGAAAATGGATTTTCTCTCGCTCAGTTTCGCTTAGCTACCAAATATCAGGAAGGAGGTGGATGGTTTTTACTACCCTCCTACAGAAAAGATGCTATCGAGCGCTGGATAAAAGCATCTGCAGAAAATGGTTACCCGCCGGGCATGATGGGCTTTGCAGCAGCCAGGATTGAAAAAAATGATTTATCGTCCTTCAGATTTTGGAATGAAAAAGCTGCGTCCTCAAGCTATGTATCAGCAGTTTTTGGCTACGCGTTATACATCGGCGGGATTGAACCTACATACGGATTCCCATCAGATCAAGTGAAAGCACATGCCCTACTATCAAACCTGATGGAGCTTGATGGTGGTGGCAACGTAATACGCAACGTAAACGATACGTTGCCCGACATAGAAAAAAACATGTCAAAAGAGCAAATAGAAAAAGCCAAAGAACTTTCAATAACTTGGAAGAGCTCCCATCCGCCTCTTTCTTTCTTCCCTGACAAGCTAGGGTATTAATTTTAGTGAGCGTATATTTTCGGATCTTAGCGATAGTTATTTCTGCCTTCGCTGAAACATGCGCGGCCGCAACACAAGAAAACGGATTGACCACGGGAATAGCTTTATACAACCAGCTAAAAATAGACTCCGCCATATCTGAACTGGAAAAAGAAGCACAGTCTGGGATCGCGGAATCACAGTACTATTTAGGGGAGGCTCTTCGAAAGCGCAACAGCTACATGACTCCAGAGGCACTTCACTGGTATGAGTCCGCAGCAGAAAACAACAATGTATATGCAATAATCCAACTGGGGCGATTCAAAAGTGAAACCTGCCAAAAAATACGCAACTGCTCACCATCAAAAAAAACACAAGCAGAATGGTTTAAACTAGCTAATGAGCTAGTTTTACCAAAAGCACAGAAAGGTGATCCTGAATCCCTGTACCTAATGTATGAAATCACTCTTAATCGTGAATGGCTGAAGAAATCCGCAAATTCAGGATATGCGACTGCACAATATTGGATGGCTGTAAGCGAACGCCAAGGTGAAGGTTTTTTCTTGATTCCTGGAAAACGTGAGGCCTCTGTAAAAAGATGGCTGCTACTTTCTTCTGAGGGCGGACATCCAAAAGCGATGATGGATTATCTACAAATTTTATTCGAAGAAGGAGATGTCGTAGGCATGCGCCACTGGCTCGAAACTGCGGCAGCGACCGGCGATCAAGCTGCCATAAGCAATTACGGCGCCTACATAGCGCATACACCAGACAAAATAGGTTATCCACTAGACTTGGTCAAAGGTTATGCGCTATTCACACTTCTTAAAGAGCTTGAGGACAGTGGCGGAATCGGAAGATATGTTGAGAGAAAAAGTGAAGAAATACGCGAAAAAATGACATCAGAACAAATTGAAAAATCACTAGAAGTGGCAAAAGACTGGAAAGCCACTCATCCAACGCTTTCTTTCTTTCCAGACAAGCTTAGCAATTAATTCAGAATATATTCAAACTCGTCGAAGTATTTATGGATTGTAGGCTGCCAGCATTTTCTGCCAACTTACAATCCTTATTTTTTATAGCATCCTTTTTAGCAACCTAATCCAGCTCCAACCCGACAATCTGGAGGAGCAAAACAAGATGCCGCATAGAAACCTCATGTCAACTAGAATAATATTCACTTTATTGATGTCGCTCTCAATTAGTTCCCACGCGAATACCGAGACAACGCCAGAACAAAACTCCGCAAAACAAAAAGGCATAATTTTATACAACCAATACAAAGCCACTTCTGCAATTCCGTTTTTAACAACAGCTGCAGAAGCGGGCGACCACGAAGCTCAATATTATTTAGGGGAAGCTCTTCGTAAGAAAAATCATTACATGAACAAGGAGGCTAAGAAATGGTATGAAGCGTCAGCAGGTCAGAACGATCTTTATGCCATGATCCAACTGGGCCGTATTGAGCATGATATGTGTGAAATTTCCAGCGACTGCCCTCCTTCTCAGAAGCAACCAATAGAGTGGTTAAATCAAGCAAAAAAAATAGCTCAAGAAAAAGCCGAGGCTGGAGACGCGAAGGCAATGTACATAATGTATGAAATCACGCTAGATGATACGTGGCTCGAAAAATCCGCCTCTGCGGGAAATGCATTTGCGCAATACTGGATGGCGGTCTCTATCAAGCAAGGCGATGGTTTTTTCCTGCCTTGGAAGCGAAGCGAAGCATTTGAAAAGTGGTTTAAGCTTTCGGCTGAAGGTGGCTACCCGAAGTCGATGATGGAATATGCTGCAATATTATATGAACGTGGCGATATAGAGGGCTTTCGCAACTGGAATGAACAGGCGGCGCTAGCAAGTTATGCAACTACTGTTTTCGGATACGGTTCTGACTTAGCACATGAGCCTGATACGTTCGGATATCCCCTCGACCTTATTAAAGGCTATGCACTTATATACTGGCTGTCCGAGCTAGACGGGGGTGGTGGCATGAAGGAAAACGTTGAATATACGCTACCTCGAATCGCCGCAAAAATGACCGCCGAACAAATTGAAACGGCCAAAAAGTTTTCTAAAGAGTGGGCTGCGTCGCACCCTCCCCTCTCTTTCTTTCCTGATAAACTTAGCCGTTAGCTTGTTTTATTCGAATAACAATGGCACATGAATCATACAAACGGGAGGAGTAGATGGCGTGGGGGCCGCCCAACGCGATCCTACTCCCGCTCTCATTCAAGGCATCAAACCGGCGCCTTCCAATCCAGCATCTGCTGCTGCGCCACCTGCAGCAAATCATTGCCGTCCTGCGCCAGCAGGTACAGCGCATGGGTGATGTGTGGAATGTCCTGAACATCGCCATGCCGGAAGCACACGCAATGCAGGGTTTCGAGCAGGTCGCTGCAGGCGCGAATTCGCTGGACGGCGGCTTCGAGGATGTCTTGGGGGTTGGCTTGGGTGTCGATGACCATTGGAGCGCTGTCGGTGACGCCGCTGTTGAGCGGGTGATAGCGGTTTGGCAGCGGGTTTAGTATTGGCATTTTGATTACTCGATATTTTAGAAAGTAACCGCCAGTACCGTGACCAAACAGTGGGAGGCGGCCGCATGCAGGATTGGTCAACTGAGACAACGCCAAAACTCAGCTCGCCCGAAGGCGCCCTGCACACAGCCGCCATAACAGCGCACTGCAAAGACATAGAAGTCCGCAGCGCAAATGATGGCACATCTGCAATGGTGTCGTGCTCAGGTGACCAAACCCGAATCGCTGATTTTGCAGCGACGCCAAACCATAACCGCCCCGCTCCCGCCGTCGAAAGCAGACAAAGCATCCATCCTTGTAGGAATCGGCCCCGCATCCCAGAGAAATCATCCCTCTGCCAGACAGCCGGCGTTCAGCCAGGTTAACCATCGCTTAACGCCGCAGTCCAAGACTGTACTGAACCGCACACCTCAGCCCTTGGCTGGCGCCGAGTGCGGCAGGTTCGGCCGCATTTCGCCGAACGCTCATTGCGTCGCACGGGAGTCCGATCCATGAACATTCGCATGCTGTTGCTCACCTCCGCCCTCGCCTGCACCGCATTCGCCGGGATGGCTCAGGCCAATGACACCACCGCTACCACCAAGCCTGTTCCCTACCAATACGGCATGCCGTTGCAGGTGAACAAAGTGATCTCCATGACCGAGCCGCAAACTTCGCAGTGCAAGGTCATCACCGCTGACATGAAGTACATCGACAATGCCGGTAAGCCCGAGGAAATCACTTATCGGAAAATGTCTGACGCTTGTAACTTCCAGAACTGACAGAAGGCTCTGATTTGCGGCTTTGCGGTAGGCGGTGAAGGGTTCGCGGGTTATGCTCGGGATCCCTTCTCACTGCCGCAAGGACTCGCCATGCAGTTGTCGTTTCGCACGTTGTCGATCATCACGTCTTTGTTGTGTTTTGTGCTGGCGCTTATCTGGGGCTTTTTTCCGGAGGTGTTGCTGGCGATCTGGAGTATCGAGTATTCCAGTGCTGCCGGTTTTGTTGCGCGACGCAGTGCGGTGCTCTTTGCGGCGTTGGGTGTGATGTTTTATCTGGCGCGCAACGCGCAGCCGTCGCTGGGTCGCAATGCCCTGAGCAACGGGTTTATCGTCGGTTGTTTTGGTTTGGCGGTGCTGGGTTTTGGCGAATGGCTCAACGGCCACGCCGGCCCCGGGATTTTGCTCGCGGTGCTCGTCGAGTTCGCGCTGGGCCTCGGCTTTGTGCAGGCCCGGCGCGTGACGGTCGAACTGGGTGAAACGGTGAGTTAAACAGCTCTGGATCGCAGACTGTATCGCGGCTGCGTCGTTTGCTGATTCAGGTCCGAGCGCAGTCCGGCGATCAAATCGTTGATTTCGCGGCTGCCATTCAAATGTCTGGCGTCGATGCCGCTGACGAGTAGATCGACCTGGTCAGTCTGGTTATCGCCGAATACCTTGACGGTCATCGACAGATCTGGCGACAGCGTGCATTGGCAGCGTTTAGGCAGAAAACTGCTTTCAATGATATTGCGTAGTTCCAAGGCAGACAGAAACATGGTGAACCTCTCCTTATTGATGAAACTGCCAATCAACTCTTCACGTTGACCGCTTTTGCTGCCCCTTCACGGATGTGCCCCCGCTGATTCCCTGGTGCGGCAAACGGTTGTACTGCGAAATGCCCATTGGAGTGTAGGCGCCCGAACGCGGTGCGCTGCACCAAACAGACGCATAAAGCGTGCCTTTCATCGGGTCCTTTTGACCCTCATGAAATCAAGCACTTGGCGTGGTGGCCAGTAGTTGGCCAGTTGCAAAATGCAAGATCGCCCCGCTTGGGCACTGCAATTTGCAAGTCGACAGCGGTTTGCATTCGCCACTGATGACAGTAAGAATGCCCGTCATTCACCCTACACCCGCCAGGAGGCTTTCATGGGTTCTTTACGCGCTCGCGCGACAATTGGTCTGTTCGTTGCCGGCCTGTCCACCCTCGCCCACGCGGCCAAGCTTGAAGACGTTGCGCCGTATCCCAAGGCTGAAAACGGTTTTACCCGCCAAGTCATTTATTTGCCCAAGCAGGATCAGGAGGAGAACTTTCAGGTTGAAGTGCTCGCCGGCAAAACCCTGGAAGTCGACTGCAATCGCCAGCGCCTGGGCGGTGCTCTGGACGAGAAAAACCTCGAAGGCTGGGGCTATCCGTTCTACCGCCTGGAAAAAGTCATTGGCCCGATGAGCACCCTGATGGCTTGCCCGCCCGGCAGCCAGAAGAAGCGCGCCTTTGTCCCTGTTGTCGGTGACGGCTTCATGCTGCGCTACAACAGCAAGCTGCCACTGGTGATTTACGCCCCCAAAGACGTCGAGGTGCGCTACCGCATCTGGTCTGCGTCGGACAAGGTCGGCACCGCCATCGCAGAATGACCTGAACAGGGAGCGTCAAACGTGATTACCTGCCATGTGCGATACGTGATCGATCCGTACCAACTGAGCGAATTCGAGGCCTACGCCAAAGCCTGGCTGGGCATCGTCGAGCGGTTGGGCGGCACTCATCACGGTTATTTCCTGCCCTCCGAAGGCGCGAGCAATATCGCTTATTGCCTGTTCAGTTTTCCTTCGCTGGCCGATTACGAAAGCTACCGGCACATCGCGCTGACCGACCCGGAAAGCACGGCGCTGGTGGAATCGCTGGTGCAGAAAAAATTCATCATCAGCTACGAGCGCAGTTTCCTGCGCCCTCTGCTGCCCTGAGCGTTATCACGCCGGGACGCCGCATACCGCGGCGCGCTCGGCGACGTGGCGCAGGCTGTCGAAGTTGATGTTGGCGCCGGAGTCGATCGCGACGAAAGTCTGCTCGCGAACGCCGCTGTGCGCCACGTACTGTTTGATCCCGGCCACCGCCAATGCGCCGGAAGGTTCGGTGATCGAGCGGGTATCGTCGTAGATGTTTTTGATCGCGGCGCAGAGCTCGTCATTGCTGACGGTGACCACCTCGTCCACGCAAAACCGACACACTTCGAACCCATAAGCGCCCATCTGCGCCACCGCCACGCCATCGGCAAACGTCCCGACACTGTGCAACACCACGCGCGCATCCGCTTGCAACGCCGCCTTCAGGCAGGCCGAGTGCTCCGATTCGACCCCCATGATGCGCACTTCCGGCCGCAGGTATTTGACGTAAGCGGCGATGCCGGCGATCAGGCCGCCACCGCCCACCGGAACGAAGATCGCATCCAGCGGCCCCTGATGCTGACGGAGGATTTCCATGGCCACCGTGCCCTGGCCGGCGATCACGTCGGGGTCATCGAAAGGCGAGACAAAGGTGCGTCCGGTTTGCTCGGCCAGTTGCAACGCATGGGCCAAGGCAAACGGAAAACTCTCTCCGTGCAGCAGCGCCTCGGCGCCACGACTGCGCACCCCAAGCACCTTGAGTTCGGGTGTGGTCGAGGGCATGACGATGGTCGCCGTGATCCCCAGTTCTCGCGCCGCGAGTGCCACGCCTTGGGCATGGTTACCCGCCGAGGCGGTGATCACCCCGCGTGCTTTCTGCGCATCGCTCAGTTGAACCAGCTTGTTGTAGGCGCCACGGATTTTGAAAGAGAACGTCGGTTGCAGGTCTTCGCGCTTGAGCAGGATCCGATTGCCCAGCGCCTCCGACAGCGCCGGCGCCGATTGCAACGGCGTGCGCACGGCAATGTCGTAGACCGGCGCGGCCAGGATCTTTTTCACGTACTGCTCAAGCAGGGCTTGCTGGTCGGGGCTGTATCTCATCGTCATCTCCGGTCGATCTGTGTAGGAGCTGCCGAAGGCTGCGATCTCTTGATCTTGCTTTTTGATTTGAGCAAAACAAAGTCAAAAGATCGCAGCCTTCGGCAGCTCCTACAGGGGGCCATTGTTGTTAAAACCCCGGAGACAGAAAGTAAAAACCCGCCTCTAGGGCGGGTTGGGTGCTGCAGTCGTGAGCTAGCCCGCCAAATGAGGAATGGCGGTAATAATGCTTGGCTGGCAGCGCAATACGGTGGAAGTCATGGGCCTGAAATTAGCCCGGCGGCGGCCGGCGAGTCAATGACTTATTTGAGGATGCCAAGGTAGGCTGGCGATTCTGCTCATCACCCCAAGGAAGGAATGCATGATGTCTGTCGCCCTGCCCCTCACTGCGTTGATTGCGTTTACCGGCTACACCGTGTCGGTGATGCTCCAGGCCGAACAGTCGTTGATCGACTTCGGCATCAGCCTGATGTCGCGTCCGGATACGGCGCAAGTGGTGATTGATCTTTATCTGCTGGCGACGCTGGCCGGGGTGTGGATGGTCAAGGATGCGCGGGCACGGGGGATGTCGGTCTGGTCGGTGGTGCCGTATCTGTTGCTGACGGCGGTGTTTGTGTCGGTTGGGCCGTTGTTGTATCTGGTGGTGCGTGGGGTTCGGGAGCGCAAGAAAGTCGCGACGGCCAACCTGTTGAGCTAATCCGGCCCTTCGAAGGCGGCTGAGATTGCTTTCGCGAGCAGGCTCGCTCCCACAGGTTCTGCGTTAGGCTGCGATCCCGTGCCCACCAGCGATTCAGTGTGGGAGCGAGCCTGCTCGCGAAGGCGTTCTTCGCATCACCACAAATCATCGGGCCAACCGCCGCAGCCCAAACAACATCCCCCCTGCCCCCAATAACATCACCAGCAGAAACACCGGGTACGAAATCCACCACGGCGTGCCGGCCGTCATCATGCTGAACTCCGACATCCCGCCAATGCTCGCAATCAGGTTCAACGGCAGAAACACCACGTTGATCAACGTCAGTTTGCGCAGCAGGTTGTTCATGCTGTTGTTCATCAGGTTGCCACGCGCATCGATCAGCCCGGAAAACACCGTGGAGTAAATCTCCGCCTGCTTGTAGCACTGGTTGTTTTCGATGATCAGGTCATCGATCAATCCGATCGCCTCGCTGCCGAAATGCTGTTTATCGGCATGATTACGCAGCCGCGTCAGCACCGCGCCGTTGCTGTGCAAGGCGTTGATGTAATAGATCAGGCTTTCGCTGAGGTTGAACATCTGCACCAGATGCTGGTTCTGCATCGAGGCGTTGAACTTCTGTTGCAGCTCGCGGGCCACCAGTTTGATCACCTTCAGATGGCCGAGGTAGTGGTGGATGTTGTTGAACAGCAAATCGAGCAACACATCCAACGGCGCATTCAGCGGCTGACGCGTGCCGATGCCGTGCAGCGGCGTGTCGTCGGTGGCGATCACCAGCAACTGACCGGGGGCAAACAACAGGCCGCAGGACGACACTTCAAACGCCAGGCTGCCCCCACCGGAGTAGTTTTCCGGGCGCTTCCAGATCAGAAACAAGTGGTCCGGGTGAAACTCGATTCGCGAGACTTCGTCCGGGTCCAGCGCCGAGGCCAGCGCATGTTCGTCAACCTTGTAGTGACTCTGGAGCAAGTCGCGCTCGGCGGCATCCGGGTTGCTGAACAGCATCACCTCGGCGTCCAGCCGCTCGACCCGCTGCAATGCCCCGTGACTCAATGCAAAACTGCTGATCATCGGCGCTTCACCAGGCCTGGCCGCGACGTTTGAGCTCCAGCCGGCGCACGAACTCTTCCAGTACCAGTGAATACAGATCGTCCTGCAAATAGGCGTCTTCGATGCCGGCGTCGAGGTTCGGGTTGTCGTTGACTTCGATCACCACCACTTTGTCGCCAGCCTGTTTCAAATCTACGCCGTAGAGACCGTCGCCAATCAGGTTGGCGGTCTTCACCGCCAGTTCCACCACCGCCCGTGGCGCCTCGTGAACGGCCAGAGTGCGGCACTCGCCGTTGATGTCCTGGCCCTTGGCCTTGTGGTTGTAGATTTGCCAGTGGCCCTTGGACATGAAGTACTGGCAGGCAAAGATCGGTTTGCGGTTGAGCACGCCGATCCGCCAGTCGTACTCGGTGTAGAAGAACTCCTGAGCCAGCAGCAACACCGAGTGTTCGAACAGTTCGGCGGTGGCTTCAAGCAGCGCTTGCTGGCTTTCGACCTTGATCACCCCACGCGAGAAGCAGCCGTCGGGGATCTTCAGCACCAGCGGAAAGCCGAGGCGCTCACCGACCCGCTCGAAATCTTCCGGTCGTTCCTTGTAGAGAATTTCGGTGGCGGGCATGCCCAGTTGATGGCTGTTGAGCAGGTCGGTCAGGTAGACCTTGTTGGTGCAGCGCAGGATCGACGTCGGATCGTCCATCACCACCAGCCCTTCGCTTTCCGCCTTCTTGGCGAAGCGATAGGTGTGGTTGTCGACACTGGTGGTCTCGCGAATCAGCAAGCCGTCGTACTCGGCGAGGCGCGCATAATCCTTGCGCTCGATCAGCTCGACATCAATGCCCATGCGCTTGCCGACCCGGACGAAATTCTCCAGTGCCTTGGCATTGGATGGCGGCAAAGCCTCCTGCGGATCGTGCAAGATCGCCAGGTCATAACGCGCCACTTGCGGCGAGCGCGGCACCCGCCAGACTTTACGACTGAAACCGTCCAGCGCATTGGCAAATTGATCTTCCTGATCGTCACGCAACTTGTGCAGGGCACCGGACTTAATGCCTTCGATGTGCCAACCGTTATTACGACGGAACTCAACTAACAGAATCGGGCACGGAAACACTTCAAACAACTGGCGGGCCAGATCCTGCAGGGGCTCGATATGCGTCTTGCCAAAGTAAAGTGTCAGAGTGAAGCCTTCGGTATCGCTGTAAAGGTGATGGCTGAGGGCTTTTTCCAAGGTTTTATCCAAGTCGTCCAAGGCCAGTCCGTACAATGATTTTTTCGTCAGTTCGCTGATAGTGCGCACCGATGGAATCACCTTGTGCCCGCGGGCTTCCGCCAGCAGCGAGCAGTAGTAACCGTGCCCCAGGTACTTGTAGCTGCGGCACAGGTTGATCACCTGCACACGCTTGCCCGGCTCGCTGTCACGGGTTTGCTCCAGGTATTCCTGGGCCGTGACGATGTCCTCGCTGGGAAAGTACGAGGCCCAGTCTTCCTTGCGTTCGACGATGATCAACACTTGACTGGAAGTTCTGATGGCTGGATTTAAAAAAGTTGCCGCCGGCAAACTTTGCTCGGATACTTCGCGCCAATGACCCTGTACCGCTGACATAGAGATTGATCCGTTGGAGAACAAGACCATTTCTATTAAGCACGAAGTTTTTCGAAAGTCCCGTTTCGTTACGCAACTTTTACGGTGGTCATATGAATGCTGTTTTTCGTTTGGCGGTAGTTGAAGATCTGCCGGCACTGCTGGCCCTGGAAATGCAATGTTTCACCACCGACCGGCTGACCAGCCGCAGCTTTCAATGGATGATCACCCGCGCCCATGCGCAGTTGCTGGTGGCCGAACATGAGGGGCAATTGCTTGGCTACGCACTGGTGCTGTTCCATCGCGGCACCTCGCTGGCGCGGCTGTATTCCATCGCCATTGCCGCCGAGGCGCGCGGCATCGGATTGGGCAAACAGTTGCTGCAACGCATCGAGGCTTGCGCGGTCGAGCACGATTGCGCGTACCTGCGCCTGGAAGTGCGCCTCGACAACCCCGCCGCGATTGCCTTGTACGAGCGCAACGGTTATCGGCGCTTTGCGTTGATTCACGACTACTACGAAGACCATGCCGACGCGCTGCGCCTGGAAAAGCGCATTGTTCAACATCATGATTCACGCAGCATCAAGGTGCCCTATTACCCGCAAACCACTGAGTTCACCTGTGGCCCGGCGTGCCTGCTGATGGCCATGGGTACGCTGCAACCCGGGCGGTTACTGGAGCGGCGTGAGGAACTGCAGCTTTGGCGCGAAGCGACCACGGTGTTCATGACCTCCGGCCACGGTGGTTGCAGCCCACAGGGATTGGCGCTGGCGGCATGGCGCCGGGGCTTTCGCGTGCGTCTGCAACTGAGTATGGCCGGGCCGTTGTTTCTCGATGGCGTGCGCGATGCGCATAAAAAAGACGTCATGCGCCTGGTGCACGAGGAGTTCACCGCGCAACTGGAGGAAACCGACATCGAACGCAAGATCGGCACCCATCTGGATTTGCCGCGCCTGCTGGAGGCCGGCGGCCAGCCTCTGGTGCTGATCAGCAGCTATCGCCTGACCCGCTCCAAGTCGCCGCATTGGGTGATGGTCACCGACTGCGACGAGGATTTTGTGTACCTCCACGACCCTGACGTCGATCACAGCCAGCACCGGCAACCCATGGACTGCCAGCATGTGCCGGTCAGCCATGGCGAGTTTGAGAAAATGAGCCGGTTTGGCCGCGGGAAATTGCGCGCGGCGGTGGTTTTGTATGCCCGCGCTACGCCCACTATCGTTAGGCCCTAAAGGCTTTTTTTGTGGCGAGGGAGCTTGCTCCCGCATGAGTGCGTAGCGCTCACAAGATTTTGAGGCTGCTGCGCAACGCAACGCGAGCCAGCTCCCTCGCCACAGGACATCTGTGAAAATTTGAAGTGAGGTTACTTCAGGCCGACCTTGTATAACGACCCCTCTGCCTCATCCGTCAGAACATACAGATACCCGTCCGGCCCCTGCCGCACATCACGAATCCGCTGTTTCAGATCGCCCAGCAAACGTTCCTCGTGAACCACCTTGTCCCCGTCAAACTGCAAGCGGATCAGCTCCTGACTGACCAGCGCACCGATAAACAGATTCTGCTGCCAAGGCTTGAAGCGATCAGCGTCATAGAACGCCATTCCGGAAACACCCGGTGACTTCTCCCACACATGATGCGGATCAACAGCGCCCTCGACGCTCTTGCCCTTGGCTTCCGGGATCGGCTGCAGCGAGTAGTTGATACCGTGGGTCGCGAGCGGCCAACCGTAGTTCTTGCCGCGCTCGATGATGTTCACCTCATCGCCACCACGGGGGCCGTGTTCGTTCTCCCAGACGGTGCCGTTCCACGGATTGAGCGCCGCGCCTTGCGGGTTGCGATGGCCATAGGACCAGATTTCCGGGCGCACGCCGGACTGGCCCACGAACGGGTTGTCATCCGGCACCTTGCCGTCGGGGAAAATCCGCACGACCTTGCCTTGCAGTTTGTCGAGATCCTGCGCGGTCGGCCGGTCGTTGTTTTCGCCCAAGGTGATGAACAGGTAGCCGTCGCGGTCGAACACCAGGCGGGAGCCGAAGTGATTGCCGGTCGAAAGCTTCGGCTCCTGACGGAAGATCACCTTGAAATCGCTGATTGTCTTCAAGTCATCCGACAGCCGCCCGCGCCCCACCGCCGTTCCGGCCTTGTCCCCGGCGCCACCGCCTTCGGCGTACGACAGGTAGACCAGCCGATCCTGCTTGAAGGTCGGCGACAGCACCACGTCGAGCAGCCCGCCCTGACCCTTGGCCCAGACTTTTGGTACACCACTGATCGGTTCCGAATGCTTGCCATCGACGCCAATCAGCCGCAGGTTACCCGAGCGCTCGGTGACCAGCATGCCCTGACGATCCGGCAGAAACGCCAATGCCCAGGGATGTTCGAGGCCTTGGGTGATCGTTGTGACTTCAAGGGTGCCCTGCTCGCTTTGCAGCTCCTTGGGGGCGGCGGCGAGCGCTGCAGTGTTGATCAGCGCGCCGGCACACAGCGTGGCTAGAAGGGTTTTACGCAACATGCACGATTCCTTTTGTTCGTTTTAAAGGCTGACAGGCGCTCAGGCCTGCCGTTCAACGGTTGCTGTCTGCGTCTCGTGGCGGTGGGTTGGGAATGAATTTCGGCGGTGTGCTCGGCACCGAACGTTGCTGCTGGCCGTTGCCAATGCCGCCGTTGCCGACCGTGGGTGAACGTTGCACTGGTGCCGTGTTCGGCCCGCGAATCGCCGGTGCATTGGGCTGCGTGCCTTGCATGCTGTTGGGGTTGGCCCGGCGAATCGGACTGTTGTAAGGGTTGTTGTTGGTGCCAGCGGGACTTTGTGCCAGCAGCAGCGGAGCGGACGGTGCTGCGATGTCAGCATGCGCCAGACCGGCCCCTAGGAGCAGAATGATGATGCCTGACGGAATTCGCTTCATGGGCAGCCTCTCGATGCACAGGGGATAGAGCCTTCGAGTCCACGCTACGCCGCGGGTTCGGATTTGTTAACCCATGGCCGTTAAACAACATGTAACACGGCTTGACCAGATCCTTTGAGAGCCGCGCAATCACTGGAAACTTTCGCCCCGCGCCGCAGGTCACCTGATCATCACTTGGAGAACTGACCATGGCTCGGGCAATCTGGAAAGGCGCGATCAGCTTCGGACTGGTACACATCCCCGTCGCGCTGGTGTCGGCAACGTCCTCGCACGGCGTGGACTTTGACTGGCTCGACAGCCGCAGCATGGATCCGGTGGGCTATAAACGAGTAAACAAGGTCACCGGCAAGGAAGTCACCAAAGAGCACATCGTCAAAGGCGTGGCCTATGAGAAGGGTCGCTACGTGGTGCTCAGCGAGGAGGAAATCCGCTCGGCGCATCCGGTCTCGACCCAGACCATCGACATCTTTTCCTTCGTCGATGCTGAGCAGATCCCGCTGCAGAACATCGACACGCCCTATTACCTCGCCCCGGACAAACGCGGCGGCAAGGTCTACGCCCTGCTGCGGGAAACATTGAGCAAAACCAACAAGGTCGCCCTCGCCCGCGTCGTCCTGCACACTCGCCAATACCTGGCGGCGCTGATGCCACTGGAGTCGGCGCTGGTGCTGGTCAAACTGCGCTGGCCGCAGGAAGTACGTGGCCTCGATGAGCTGGAACTGGGCAGCGAAGTGACCAAACCCCAACTGGCAAAGGGCGAACTGGACATGGCCAAGCGCCTGGTACAGGACATGAGCGGCGACTGGAGCCCCGAGGACTACAAGGACGAATTTGAAGACAAGATCATGGCCCTGGTCGAGAAAAAGGCTCATGAAGGCAAGATCGAGGATGTCGAGACCGTGGGCGGCGAGGAAGAACGCAAAACTGCGGATGTTATCGATTTGACCGAGTTGCTCAAGCGCAGCCTGGGTGGCAAAGCGCCGATCAAGCCCAAGGCGAAAGCCAAGCCTGCCAGTAAGGCTGCGCCGGCGAGGAAGACCAAAAAGGCTTCTGGGGAATAGTCAGAACCGGTTCCTGTCAGCAAGCTGACAGGTTGGCTTTGAGAGACTCATCAGCAGCAAAGGCGAACTGCGGCGGTCAGATCAGAATGAAGATCGCCAGCAAACCGCCGAAGATCGCCCACTTTTCCAGGTAGTAACGCGCGCGATTACGCTTTTTCAGTTCTTTACCACGCAGGCGAACCTTGTAGATCCTGGTAAACAGGCGGTTGATCCCACCGGTGCGGTCGCCCGCATCGTTCGGTGCACCCGCCGCCGACATCACGGTGCGGCTGAACCAGGCGTTGAACGCCGCCGCCCAGCGATATTTCATCGGGCGCTCGATGTCGCAGAACAGAATGATGCGGTTTTTGTCGGTGGTGTTTTCCGCGTAGTGGATATAGGTCTCATCGAACATCACCGCTTCGCCGTCACGCCAGTGGTAGCTTTCACCGTCGACATTGATGTAACAACCCGCATCGTTCGGCGTGTCCAGCCCCAAGTGGTAGCGATAGGAGCCAGCATACGGATCACGGTGACGGACCAGTTTCGAACCCGGCGGCAGCTCGGCGAACATCGCGGCCTTGATCGAGCCGATGCTCTGCACCAGTTCAGTGGTGCGCGGGCACAGTTTCATCGCCGACGGATGACTCTCGCCGTACCATTTGAGGTAGAAACGTTTCCAGCCACTTTTGAAGAACGAGTTGAAACCGACGTCATCGTACTGATTCGAGCGCTTGATCTCGCCGGCGCGCAGCAGGTCCTGCCCTTCCTGACGGATTTCTTCCCAGTGCGCCTGCAACGGGCTCAGGTCAGGGAATTCGGCAGGATCAAGATACGGCTTGTTCGGCTTCTTCGAGAACAGGTAGAGGAAGCAGTTGATCGGGGCCAGAAACGTCGAGTGATCGCTCAGTTGACGGCCCAGTTTGTGACGCACACGACCACGCAGGTGAACGTATGCAATCGAAATGACATAAATAGCGGCAATGATGAGTTTCACGGAAATCGTCACACGTCAAAAGTGAACAAACTGCGCGCCTGCCGGCCGGTGGCCCAGGGTCTGATGCAGTGGCATGAATACAAATACTATCCCGGTGGCACTTCCTTGAGCCCATGCCGTTGGCGGCTATTGGGTAATCGGATGGCATTTTAGCCATACTTTGTAACCAATGGTGAACCGCATCTGTGAAAAACTGTCCGCTGAATCCGCCAATCAGCAGGCGCGGCATCATCGCCCTATCGTTTAAAGAGCCAGACCAGTACAATCGCCGCCAAACTTTACGCGCCCCCCTTGGTTGATGACGGGACTGTCCCGCATCAGCGCACTTCTACTCGGGCCCAGCGCTCCGGCCGCACCCTCGCTATTTAAGAATGCTTCGCAGGAAAAACTCTTGATTTCTACAGCTAACATCACGATGCAGTTCGGCGCCAAGCCGCTCTTCGAAAACGTTTCGGTCAAATTCAACGGCGGCAACCGTTACGGTCTGATCGGCGCCAACGGTTGCGGCAAGTCGACCTTCATGAAAATCCTCGGCGGCGATCTTGATCCGTCCGGCGGTCAGGTCATGCTCGAGCCGAATGTACGCCTGGGTAAGCTGCGTCAGGATCAGTTCGCCTACGAAGAATTCACCGTGATCGACACTGTGATCATGGGTCACGAAGAGCTGTGGAAGGTCAAGGCCGAGCGCGATCGCATCTACTCGCTGGCGGAAATGAGCGAAGAAGACGGCATGGCCGTGGCCGAGCTGGAAACCGAGTTCGCCGAAATGGACGGCTACACCGCCGAATCCCGTGCGGGCGAGCTGTTGTTGGGTCTGGGCATTCCGCTGGAACAGCATTTCGGCCCGATGAGCGAAGTTTCGCCAGGCTGGAAACTGCGCGTATTGCTGGCTCAGGCGCTGTTCTCCGATCCGGAAGTGCTGTTGCTCGACGAACCGACCAACCACCTGGACATCAACACCATTCGCTGGCTGGAAAACATCCTGACCCAGCGTAACAGCCTGATGATCATCATCTCTCACGACCGTCACTTCCTGAACAGCGTGTGCACACACATGGCTGACCTGGATTACGGCGAGCTGCGCCTGTTCCCGGGCAACTACGACGAGTACATGACCGTGGCGACCCAGTCCCGCGAGCAGCTGCTGTCGGACAACGCCAAAAAGAAAGCGCAGATTTCCGAGCTGCAATCGTTCGTCAGCCGCTTCTCGGCCAACGCCTCGAAAGCCAAGCAGGCCACTTCCCGCGCCAAGGCGATCGACAAGATCCAGCTGGCCGAGGTCAAGCCTTCCAGCCGTGTCAGCCCGTTCATCCGCTTCGAGCAGAACAAAAAGCTGCACCGCCAGGCGGTCATGGTCGAAAAAATGGCCAAAGGCTTCGACGGCAAGCCACTGTTCAAGGACTTCAGCTTCCAGGTTGAAGCCGGCGAGCGCGTAGCGATCATCGGCCCGAACGGTATCGGCAAAACCACCCTGCTGCGCACCCTGGTCAACGAACTGACTCCGGATGCCGGTAGCGTCAAGTGGACCGACGCCGCGGAACTGGGCTACTACGCTCAGGACCACGCGCACGACTTCGAAGACGATGTCACCCTGTTCGACTGGATGGGTCAGTGGACCCAGGGCGAGCAAATGATTCGCGGGACTTTGGGGCGCATGCTGTTCTCCAACGACGAGATCCTCAAGTCGGTCAAAGTGATTTCCGGTGGTGAGCAAGGGCGCATGCTGTTCGGCAAGCTTATCCTGCAAAAGCCGAACGTGCTGATCATGGACGAACCGACCAACCACTTGGACATGGAATCGATCGAGGCGCTGAACCTGGCGCTGGAAAACTACCCGGGCACGCTGATCTTCGTCAGCCACGACCGTGAGTTCGTATCGTCCCTGGCCACGCGCATCATCGAGCTGAGCCCGAATGGCGTGACTGACTTCAGCGGCACTTACGATGACTACCTGCGTAGTCAGGGCGTGGTGTTCTAAGAGCAGCTATCAGTTTTTAACTGCAAGCTGCAAGCAAGAGCCCTGTCCGTGTGACGGGGCTTTTTGCATTCTGGAGTAGGCGAGGTGGTGTTGGGGATACCTTCGCGAGCAGGCTCGCTCCCACAGGGGAATACGTTTCAAATGTGGGAGCGAGCCTGCTCGCGAAGGGGCCATCAGCAACAACATCAATCCTCAGGAAAATAGTTAGCCTGCTTCCTTTTATTTCAGCGCCACGCCATGATGCCGACTCTCCTGCCGCCGCCCGCGAACGAGTCCTCATGTCTGCGCAGCAACTGCCCCCGCAAAGCTCCATGGCGATCACCCTGCAGATCGTCTCCATCGTGTTCTACACCTTCGTCGCTTTCCTGTGCATCGGCCTGCCGATTGCGGTGCTGCCCGGTTATGTCCATGAACAGCTGGGTTTCAGCGCCGTTATTGCGGGCCTGGTGATCGGCTCGCAGTACCTGGCCACCCTGCTCAGCCGGCCCATGGCCGGGCGCATGTCCGACACCATCGGCACCAAACGCGCGATTGTTTATGGCTTGTCGGGAATTGTGCTCAGCGGGTTGCTGACCCTGATCTCGACCTTGCTGCAGGACTTCCCGCTGCCCAGCCTGCTGATTCTGATCGCCGGGCGGCTGTTGCTCGGCGTCGCACAGGGTTTGATCGGGGTCGGCACCATCAGCTGGTGCATGGGCCAGCTCGGCACCGAGCACACCGCAAGGTCGATCGGCTGGAACGGCATCGCTTCCTACGGCGCGATTGCGATTGGCGCGCCGCTGGGTGTGGTCATGGTCGCCGATTACGGATTTATCAGCCTGGGCATCGCCCTGTCGGTACTGGCGGCGGGCGCCCTGATGTTGATCCGCAATAAACCCTCGGTGCCGGTGGTACGCGGCGAACGGCTGCCTTTTTGGGCGGTGTTCGGGCGCATTGCACCGTTTGGCGCCAGTTTGAGCCTGGCGTCCATCGGTTACGGCACGCTGACCACGTTCATCACCCTCTATTACCCTAACCGGGGCTGGAGTGGCGCGGCGTATTGCCTGACAGTCTTCGGCGCGTGTTTCATCCTGTCGCGGCTGCTGTTCATTTCGGCCATCAGCCGTTTTGGCGGATTCAATTCGGCGATTGCCTGCATGAGCATCGAAATCGTCGGGCTGGTGTTGCTGTGGTTGGCGCCGTCCACCGTGTTCGCATTGATCGGCGCAGGGCTGGCTGGCGTCGGCTTGTCGCTGGTGTATCCAGCGCTGGGGGTTGAAGCGATCAAACAGGTGCCCAATTCCAGCCGGGGCTCGGGGCTGGGGGCGTATGCGGTTTTTTTCGATCTGGCGCTGGCGATTGCCGGGCCGCTTATGGGCGCGGTGGCGCTGAACCTGGGGTATTCGTGGATTTTCTTTTGCGCGGCGATGCTGTCGGTGACCGGGCTGGGATTGACTTTGCTGCTCAGGCGCCGCGCCAAGACCTGAGGTCTGGCGAAATTCTTTGTAGGAGTGAGCCTGCTCGCGATAGCGGAGGGTCAGTCGACATTTACTTCACTGACACTCCGCTATCGCGAGCAGGCTCACTCCTACATTGGATCAGCGGTGTTTGTGGATCGGGTTATTGATCCGCGGTCTGCATCCCCGCCCGGCTCGGCTTGCCCAGCGTGCGCGAGAAGAACTGTCCGGCTTCGGAGATCAGGTTGCGGTGGATGTCTTCGCGGTCCACGCCGTCGGCGTCGGTGCACAGCGCCGGCATGGCGCGGATCTGCTCTTCGTTGCACGGCGCCATGAACACGAAGTGCCCTGCCCCGGCGAGCAATTTGAAGTCCGGCGCGGTCGGCAGTTTGCGCGCCAGCGCGGCGGCGTTCTTGTCGAAGGCCACCAGTTTGTCGCCGTCGCCGCTGTACAGCAGCACCGGCACATGCACGTCGGCCAGGGTGTGACGACCAAACTTCAGGCTCAGCGGCGCCATCAACAGCAGCGCATGCACACGCGGATCGGCCACTGGCTGCAGATCATCGCGATCGACGATCAATTCACCCTGGGTGTTGCAGGCATCGCGGTCGTCCGGGCGTTCCTGGCAGTAACGGCGCAGGCGATCCAGATCCGGCTGGGCGCCGGAGAGAATCAACGCAGTCTCGCCACCGGCCGAATAACCAATCACCCCCACCTGATCGGCGTTGACGAACGGCGAAAGCATCGGGTCGCCGAGGGTGGCGGTGATCGCTTCGGAAATCTGGATCGGCCGCCCGTACAGATTGCTCAGCGTGCCAAGTCGGCTGTGGTCTCTGGAGTTGTCGCCGGGATGAATCACCGCGACCACGACAAACCCCTTACGGGCCAACGAGGTGGCGAGGTCATGCAGGGCGATGGGCGTGCCGGTGTTGCCGTGGGACAACATCAGCATCGGAAAGCGGCCGATGGCGACCTTGGTGTCTTCGCCGGCCTCGACCTTGTAGCCTTCAAGCAGGCTGGTATGCTCGCGGTCGCTGGAAGGATAGAAAGCGATGGCGCGCATCGGTCGCAGGTCCAGCGGATCGAGGAATGTCATTTCGTGGTAACCGACACTCCACACGGGGTGTCGCCCGGGCGCGGCATGCACTGAACCGAGGCTGCCAAGCAGGCAAATCAGTAACGTTGCACAAAGACGCATCATGGGATGGCCCACCCTGTGTTACTCAATCGAAAGATCCTTTGTGTTCCGACACGCCCGAAACCCTGAGGTTCGGTAATCCGGCGCGGCGTTGCACTCAGACGTTGATCGTTTGACTGCATAACCCGGGCCAGATTATGCAACAGTCAGAAACAAAAAACTCCGCATCTGGCCCTTGCAGAACCAGAATACAGAGTTTTTTGAGGCGCGACCTGAACCGCAGCTGGTCTTTACGCAATGCTTACGCAGCGGCGAACAATTGCTCGCTGATCTTCGCTTGAGCAGCGCTCATCGCGTTGTTGCGCACTTCTTCACCGTAGGCCAGACCTTCGGCACGGACGATTTCGATGTCGGTGATGCCGAGGAAGCCCAGTACCAGCTTCAGATATTCTTCGTGAGCAATGCCGCTCGCCTGACCGGCATGGATGCCGCCGGAGGTGGAAACGATCACCACTTTCTTGCCACCGCACAGGCCTTCAGGACCTGCTTCGGTGTAACGGAAGGTCTGACCGGCAACGGCGACACGGTCGATCCAGGCCTTGAGCTGGGTCGGCACGGTGAAGTTGTACATCGGCGCGGCGATCACGATGGCGTCGGCAGCGATGAACTCGGCCAGGGTCGAGGCGCTCAGCTCGGCTTCGTGCTGTTGCGCAGCATCGCGCAATTCAGCGGTGGTGCCGGCGGCCACCAGGGTGGTCGACGAGAAGTGGCTGATGGCGTCGGCGGCCAGGTCGCGGTAGGTCACCACGGCGGTAGGCTCGGCGGCTTGCCAGGCTTTGACGACTTGACTGCTCAACTGACGGGAAGCCGAGTTGTCGCCCAGAATGCTCGAATCGATGTGCAGCAGTTTCATGTGGAATCTCCTGGAAAGAATCGCCGGTGGCGACGGAATGGAGACAATCCTACGGAAGAAACCAATAGCTGATTAGCCGCCGACAATGCGATAGTTCGTCCCACTGATAGAACGGTGGATTTTTCATGCAGGATCTCAACGATCTCTACTATTTCGCCAAGGTGGTCGAGGCCGGTGGCTTCGCGGCGGCCGGGCGTTTGCTGGGCATTCCCAAGTCGCGGCTGTCGCGACGCATTGCCGAACTCGAAGAACGTCTCGGCGCCCGGCTGCTGCAACGCACCACCCGCCAGTTGAACCTGACCGCCGTCGGCGAGCGTTATTTGCGCCATTGCCAAGCCATGTTGCTCGAAGCGGAAATGGCCGACGAAGCCGTCGCCAGTATGTCCAGCGAGCCCAAAGGACGCCTGCGTGTGTCGTGTCCCACCGGGCTGGCCCGGGAAATGCTGCCGTGGGTGATCAGTGAATTCCTTGGCAAGTTCCCCCAGGTACAACTGGAGGTGGTGCTGCTCAATCGACGCGTTGACCTGGTCGCCGAAGGCTTCGACGTCGCCCTGCGCGTGCGCGAACTGGGCGATGAAGATCCGCTGCTGGTCACCCGTCGTCTGCGCCAGGCACAAATGGTCGTGGTGGCCAGCCCGGCCTTTGTCCAGGGCAAGACGATCCGCCACCCGCAGGACCTGAAGTCGCTGCCGGTGCTCGGCGCGCTGGAAGCGGACCGCATGGTCCACGTGCGCTTGCTCGATCAACAGGGCAACAGCGTCGAATTGAACATGGAAGCGCGGCTGGGCATCGATGATTTCATCGTACGCAAGGCCTGCGTGCTGGCCGGCCAGGGCTTTACCCTGCTACCGATGATGTATTGCGAGGCCGACCTTGAGAGCGGCGCGCTGGTGCAACTGCTGCCCGAGTGGTCGTTGCCTGCCGGCTGGTTGCAGGCGGTGTATCCGCATCGGCGCGGGGTGATGCCGGCAGTGCGGGCGTGGATCGATCACCTGGTCGAATCGTTCAATGCGTGTGGGGAGCGACTGTTATGACAAAAGGAAAGATGAACGAAGCGGAGGTCGCCGCCTTCTGCCTGGCTTTGCCGGGCGCGCGGGAGGATTACAAATGGGGCGGCGTGCGGGTGTTCTCGATTGCCGGCAACAAGATGTTCGCCCTGCAGGGGCTGCGCGGAGATTCTCTGGCGTTCAAGGTCGACAAGGATCTGTTTCTCGGCCATTGCGACCGCCCGGGCATTCACCCGGCGCCTTATCTGGCGCGGGCGCAGTGGATCATCATGCACCCGCCCTACCCGCTGGGTGCGGAAGAATTGCGCGGGTTGCTGACGCGCTCGCATCAGTTGGTGGTGAGCAAATTGCCGAAGAAAACCCAAATCGGATTATTGCTGTAAACCCGATCTCTGTAGGAGCTGCCGGAGGCTGCGATCTTTTGACTTTGATCTTTGTAAAAGCAAGGTCAAAAGATCGCAGCCTTCGGCAGCTCCTACAGGGAATTTGTGGTGATTTAGAACAATGAAAGCAGGTTCGAACCGAGAAACAACTGGTCGATCCAGAACACCTGATGCAGCGCCACGATCGCCCAGAACAGAATCTGAAACGACACCTTGCGCGTCTTGTGCCGGAACACCTGCTGGGCAAGCAGCGCACCGGGCCAGCCGCCGGCCAGCTCCAATGCATGCAGGATGTTTTCCGGGGTGCGCCAGGCGTCGACGCGGGCCTTGCGCTTGTCCGCCCAGTACATGAAAAACGTCAATACGCTGACCACGCCATAGGCGGTCAGCGGTACCAGCGAAATTCCCTGCAGCCACATCGACAGCGCGCCGAACAGCGGCAATGCGCAGACGATCAGCAACACCGCCAGTTTCAATTTCAGATGCTGAATGCCGCCACCGGACGAGCGTCCGTCCGGGCGGCGTGAGCGGGCATCACTCATGGTTTGGCCGCCGACCAGTCCACCCAGCCGAACTGCCAGGTCGCCAGAATCACCAGACCGAAGACAATCCGGTACCAGGCGAACGCCGCGTAGCTGTGGCTGGCGATGAACTTGAGCAGACCACGCACGGCGATCATGGCGAAGATGAACGCGGTGACGAAGCCAATGGCGAACACCGGGAAGTCCGCCGGTACGAACAGATGGCGATACTTGTAGCCCGAGTACACCGCCGCACCGACCATGGTCGGCATCGCCAGGAAGAACGAGAATTCGGTCGCGGTCTTGCGCGAAAGGCCGAACAGCAAGCCACCGATGATCGTCGAACCGGAGCGTGAGGTGCCGGGAATCATCGCCAGACACTGTGCGAAACCGACTTTCAGTGCATCTTTCCAGGTGATCTCGTCCACGGTTTCGGCGTGCACGGCATGTTGCCGACGCTCGGCCCACAACATGATCACGCCACCCACCACCAGCGCGGTGGCAACGGTGATCGGGTTAAACAGGTACTGGTGGATCAGGTCGGCAAAAATCACCCCCAACACCACTGCCGGCAGAAACGCGATCAGCAGATTGGCGGTGAAACGCCGCGCACTCGGCTGGGTTGGCAAGCCGATCACTACATCGAGAATCTTGCGGCGAAACTCCCAGACCACCGCGAGGATCGCGCCGAGCTGAATAATGATGTTGAACGCCATGGCCCGTTCGCCGCCGAAGTCGAGCAGGTCGGCCACAATGATCTGGTGCCCGGTACTGGAAATGGGCAGAAACTCCGTCAGCCCCTCTACAACTCCAAGAATCAGTGCCTGAAAGGCGGTCCAAAGATCCATCAATCCCCCAAAGAGCGATGCGCGCGGGCATGCTCCGATAATATTTTTTTACGTTCACTGCGTTCAGCGTAGCGGTTTGTTGCTGTACCGATTCCGCGCGCACAGGATCCACACGAAACGGTCAAAATTCCGTGAAATATCAATTTGAATTCAGGTTTTCACGCGCGGGGCCGAAATCTTAACAGACAAGCCTTAATAGTGCTGTGGCGTTATTCGACTTGGGTCGCGTATGCCCGATCACCCAAACGTGGTTGGATGCTGGCGTTGATTTATTACAAGAAAAAGAAATCGGAGTGACAGCGTTATGAACAGCTTGCGCAGTGTGTCGATCAGCCGACGCTTGTGGCTCATTTTGATTGTGGCGGTGGTCATGTTGTTGACCTTGGGCGTATTGATGCTCAAGCAGATCCACGATGACCTGTACCACGCCAAGGCGCAGAAAACCCAGCATGTGGTGCAGACCGCCAGCGGCCTGCTGACCTATTACCACGACCTGGAAACCGCCGGCACCCTCACCCGCGACGCCGCGCAGAAACAGGCGCTGACCGCCATTCGCGGCCTGCGCTACGACCAGAGCGACTACTTCTGGATCAACGACCTCACACCGGTGATGGTTATGCACCCGACCAACCCCAAGCTCGAAGGCCAGAACCTCTCGGCGATCCGCGACCCGGACGGTTTTGCGGTGTTCAACGAGATGGTCGCGATCGCCAGAAGCAAGGGCGCGGGCATGGTCAATTACCGCTGGCCCAAGCCCGGCGCCAGCGAGCCGGTGGCGAAAACTTCTTACGTCAAACTGTTCGAGCCGTGGGGCTGGGTGCTCGGCTCCGGCGTCTACATCGATGACGTGCAGAGCGAGTTCCAGGGCCAGGTGATCAAGGCTTCGGTGATCGGCTTGGTGATTGCCGTGATCATGGCCCTGCTGGTGATTCTGATTGCCCGCAGCATCGTGCGCCCGCTGCAGGAATCGGTGAACGCCATGGCCAACATCGCCAGCGGCGAAAGCGACCTGACCCGCAGCCTCGATACCCACGGCCAGGACGAAGTCACGCAACTGGCGCATCACTTCAATGCCTTTACCGCCAAGTTGCGCCGGGTCATCGGTGACTTGCAGGTGTCGGCCAGTGCGCTGGGCCAGTCGTCCAGCGAACTGGGCAACGATGCCACCCAGGCCCAGCAACGCAGCCAACAGCAATCGCAGCAGATGGAGTTGGTGGCGACCGCGATCAACGAAGTGACCTACGGCGTGCAGGATGTGGCAAAGAATGCCGAGCATGCCGCCGCGGAAATGCGCGACGCCGAAGCCCAGGCGCAACAGGGCCAGATCAACATCGATGGCAGCCTGCAACAGATCGACAAGCTGTCCGGGACCATTGATCAGGCGGTCGAAGTTATTCGTACGCTGGCGGCGGAAAGCACGCAGATCGGCAGCGTGCTGGAGGTAATCCGCTCGATTGCCGAGCAGACCAACCTGCTGGCGCTCAATGCGGCCATCGAAGCCGCCCGCGCCGGTGAGCAGGGCCGAGGCTTTGCGGTGGTGGCCGATGAAGTGCGTCTGCTGGCCCAGCGCACGCAAAAATCGACGGCAGAAATCCAGGCCATGATCGAACGTCTCCAGAATCACTCGGAGGCGGCGGTCAAGGTCATCGGCGACAGCAGCAAGGCGTCGCAACTGACCATCGAACAGGCCGGCCTCGCCGGTGCCAGCCTCAACGCCATCGGCCAGGCGCTGCGCAATCTCAATGGCCTGAACGCCTCGATCGCCAGTGCCACGCTGCAACAGGCGCATGTGGTCGAGGACATTAACCAGAATGTGACCCAAGCGGCCGGGCTGTCCCACAGCACGGCGCTGGCGGCGGAACAGTCGAGCGCGGCGAGCGTTCGACTTGGCCAATTGAGCGAACAACTCAACCAGTTGCTGCGCCAGTTCCGCGTCTAACCGCCCCCACTGTAGGAGTGAGCCTGCTCGCGATAGCGTCGTATCAGTCAACCACAGAGTGGCTGACCGACCGCCATCGCGAGCAGGCTCACTCCTACAGGTTTTTGGGTACAATCCGCTCCCTCCTCAATTCCCCCAAGGAACCCCCATGTCCGGGCTTGAACTGTTTGCCGCCGCCCTCGGCGTGATCGCCGTCTGGCTGACGGTCAAACAGAACCCGTGGTGCTGGCCGATCGGCCTGGTGATGGTGTTGCTGTACAGCTGGATCTTCTATGACGTGAAGCTGTACTCGGACATGTTGTTGCAAGTGATCTACGCCGCGCTGCAGGTCTACGGCTGGTGGCAATGGACCCGCGCCGGGACGATGCATGACGGGCGCGATGTCACGCGTCTGGACCGGCGCTCGCTCCTGCTCGGCCTGGGCGTGGGCGCCCTCGGCAGCCTGCTGCTGGGCGCAGCCATGGCGCACTGGACCGATGCCGCGCAACCATGGCTCGATGCGGCGCTGACGGCGTTCAGTCTGGTCGCGCAATTGTGGATGGCGCAGAAGCGCCTGCAATGCTGGGCGCTGTGGTTCGTGCTGGATGTGATTTTCGTCGGCCTGTTCCTTTATAAAGGTCTGTACCTCACCGCCGCGCTGTATGCGCTATTCACTCTGATTGCCGTGCAAGGCTGGCGGGAATGGCGCGCCGATCCGGCGTTGCAGCGATGAAAGTCGTTGTTCTCACCGGTCCGGAATCCACCGGCAAGAGCTGGCTGGCTGCGGGCCTTCAGGCACACTTCGGCGGCGTAAGGGTGGATGAATACGTACGTTGGTTCATCGAGCAGAACCCGCGCGATACGTGCCTCAACGACATCCCGGAGATCGCTCGCGGGCAGTTGCAGTGGGAAGACCAGGCGCGGGCGCAGCAGCCCGAGCTGCTGATTCTCGACACCCACCTGCTGAGCAATATCCTCTGGAGCCAGACCCTGTTTGGCGCCTGCCCGGCGTGGCTGGAACCTGAGCTGCTGGCGCGGCATTACGACCTGCACCTGTTATTGTCCCCGGAGCAGATCGACTGGACTGACGACGGCCAGCGCTGCCAGCCGCAATTGATCGAGCGGATGGCGTTCTATCAGGCCACTCGCGACTGGCTGGTACAACACGGGCAACCGCTGCAGATCATTCAGGGCAACTGGGATGAACGCCGTGCCCAAGCCTTCGCCGCCGTCGCGCGTTTGTTGGCTGATTGACCACTCGAAGGGCCCCTTTAAGGGCCAAAGTGTCCATTCCTGAAACACCTTTCCCCGCGCAAAGCAGCCATTTAAATGGCCTTCATCATTTTGTCAGCCCATCTGTTACGCCGATGAAACAGCCTTCGGCAAACCCTTGTTGCAGAGCGTTGCGCCGCCCCTGACCCGGCCAGGGCCCGCGCGACTGTTTCAGCGCTGAGACAGATGATGTATCAACGCTGCACGCGCCAGCGCCAACCCATTGAAAATCAACGACAACTCAAAAGCGGCACAGCTTTCGCTCTCTCCTTCCCAACGCTGACAAGAGCCAGCCCACTGAAGAAGGAATTGCCGCCGTGGGGAATATCAATAAAGGCCTGACCTGCCTTCTGCTGATTGGATCAGCGGCCAGCACATTCATCAGTTTCAACGTTCAGGCCGAAGGCAATGGCGTGATCGTTCTCAACCGCGACGTCCAACCGATTGCCATCGGACGCAGCGGCGGCAAAGACCCCTACCCAACCACGGTCAATGCCAACCCTTCTGGTCGCATCGATCAGGCCATGACCAGCACCGAACTCAACGATGGCGACTTTGCCAGTGTCGCCAGCGGCAGTTCGATCCGCAGCAACATAATCACGCCGAATTCGAACATGCCCGGCATGAACGTCCTGACCAATCCCAACGGCCTGCCAGGCATGAGTGCCGGTCACGGCGGCGGCGGTGGCGGCACGATTTCCAACACGATCAATCGCTCGTTGAGCACCGGTCTGGCACCGCTGACCCGCATGGCTGGAGGCCAATGAGATGAATCGTTCCCTTCTGCTGCTTGCCCTCTTCGGCTGCGCCAGCGTGATGGCCGATCCGAGTTCCGTGAACAACGCCGACATCCAGGACACCGGCATGCAGTACCGCGGCAACTTCAACGTCAACCAGGCCGCCGGCGACCAGATGCAACAGACCAATACCAAGGCAATCGCCATCGGCACTAACGCCAGCGCCACGACCATCGTCAGGCAGAAGCTCGACACCCCTGCCAATCCGTCGATGAACGCCAGCGCCACCATTGGCGGCAACTCGTTCAGTAATGGCAACGGGATCCTCGGTGTGAACCAGGGTGCCGGTGCCAACAACCAGATGGCCAACGTGACGCGCGTCAGCATCAGTGCTGCCCCGCAGAGCGTTGACGACAGCGCCCTGTCGCAACAGAACGTGGCGCTTTTACCAAGCTCAGGAGCAACTGGTACCTCACCCGGCAGTCGCCAGGTCACGACAAGTGATCAGGCCTTCACCGGCAGCCGCGGGGTAATCCAGGTGAACCAGAGTGCCGGGGTGGGGAACCGAATGGCTAACACCCTGAGCATCCGGGTCGCAGACTGACCCAAACAAGAAGCAGTGCAATTAGAAAGTACCAACACTTAACCAACTAATAAGCACGATGGAGTAACACCATGAAAACTACAATGGCTCTCAAACCACTGGTTTTCGCTCTTGCAGCAGTAATGGCAATGGCGGCTCAAGCAGGCGGCAGCAATAACGGGCACGGCAATGGTCATGGCAACCATGAACCAAAAGGCCCTACCCTGGAAGAGCTGCTGCAGATCGGCGCAGGCGCCGGTGCTGCCGTACTCGACACACAAAACAGCGATGGCAACCTGGTGGGCAACCAAGGCACCAAAAACGATGCCAACGTGAATAACTCGGCCAATGGCACCAACGGCAACGTCGGCATGAACAACACCGCTGGCGATGGCAACCAACAAGACAATGCTGCCGCACTGGCGACTGCCGATGAGAGCTTCATCTTCGGCACTGCGGTGGCTGTCTCTAGCGCTACGCAGGTCAACAACAACAACGCGGTTGCCAACTACTCGACAACCAACAACGCCAGCCTCAACAACGTGGGTAATGGCGGTTCCGGCAACATTGGTGTGAACAACAGTGCCGGCAACTTCAACCAACAGAAAAACAACCTGGCAATTGCTGTATCCGGTGGTCGTGTAGCTAACGCCGCTGCTGCTGCGAACCAAAGCTCCACGGGTCTGACTGTGTCCAACAACGGCACTCAAACCTACAAAAAAGACACCCTCACTGGCACTGTCGCCGCCGTCGGCGTATTTGGCGCCGTGGGCGAAGCTACCATCAAGGGTGACAGCCACGGCGGTGGCGGTTATGGCGGCAATGACAGAGGCCATGGCGGTAGTGGCGGCAGCAAAGATCAGAAAGCTACCTTCGAAGCTGTGGGTGCCTTCGGCCTCGCTGGTGTCACCACTCAACAAGTGCTGACCCCGGATGGCTGGAAAAACCCTGTGACCAACAACGCAAACATCTCGAACGTTGGTAACAACTTCTCCGGTAACGCTGGTTACAACAACGCCGCTGGTGTTGGTAACCAACAAAGCAACTCGCTGTCCATCGCTGCAGGTTGCAAAGCCTGCATGTAATCGCGATCGAAACGAAAGCCCCGGAAACGGGGCTTTTCCTCAGTCCGCAAAGGCGTATCGATCATGCGTAAGACTGCCTTTATCGCCCTGCTTTGCCTGTCCGGCCTGACCCAGGCTGCCCAGATGCCGATCGCTGCCCTGCCCGGCGGCGTACTCGTCTACAAGGACGTGCAAAGCATCCGTGAACGCAAGTTTGCCGACATCGTCGAACAAAAAACCGATTTCAGCTGCGGCGCCGCCGCACTGGCCACGGTACTGCGCCAGGCTTATTGGCTCGACGTCGATGAAGAGCACATCATCAAAGGCATGCTGGTCAACGCTGACCAGGACCTTGTTCGTACTCAAGGGTTTTCCATGCTGGACATGAAGCGCTACATAGAAAGCATCGGCATGCGCGCCAGGGGCTACAAGATCCCTCCGGAAAAACTCGACGACGTAACAATCCCGGTGGTGGTACTGATGGAAATTCGCGGCTACAAGCATTTTGTGGTGCTGCAGCGTTCGGACAAGGACTGGGTTTACATCGGAGATCCGGTTCTAGGTCACAAACGCTACGCCCATGATGACTTTGTCAAAGGTTGGAACGGCATTGTCTTCGCTATCGTCGGCCCCGGTTATGACAAAACCAATGCATTACGCAGTCCACCGACGCCGCTGACCGCAAAGAACAAGCTGGATAACTTCAACCCTGTCAGAGATGCCGAATTGATGGACTTCGGGTTCATACAGAGCGACTTCTTTTAATCGCCGATTATAAAGAATGGGGCTGGATGTCCCGGGAGCAGCAGATGAAAACCTCATACTGGCTGGCCGCCGCCTGCCTGGCAGCGAGCGCGTCAGGCTATGCCAATGCAGGGTTCAAACCTATCGAAATCAATGATCATGAGCTCTCCGAGCTACGCGGTCGTTACGTCATGCCGGGGCGGATCATCAGCTTCGGCATTGTCATGAGCAGTACCTGGCGCAACGCCAGCGGTGATCTGATCGGCGCTGCGACGTCGATGCAAATCCAGGCCGCCACAATCAAACCGGAATTCTATGTCTCGACCATCAAGGAACAGGGCAATGGCAGTACCCCGACTCAGGGCACTGGCAGCGTCGTGGGTGGCGCGGCACTCAACAGCAGCCAGGGCGTGACCCAGAGCGTACGCGCCGCCGGTGACGGCAATACAGCCAACAACAACGTGGCAATCAACGTAAAAGAAGCCAACACCCCGCCTCCACTGGCCCCCGCACAAGGCCAGGCCCTGATGGCCGGGCAGACCATCGGCGCCAGTAACGCTGCAGGCAGCGTCGCCGTTTCGGCCACCGGCAGCGGCGTGCAGATGGCGATCCAGGCCTCGGGGAATCAGGGCACGGCCCTGCAACAGGTCGCCCAGGGTGGCCTGCTGCAGAACACGCGCCTGTTGGGCAACGCCAACGTGGTCAACAACATGACCCAACTCAATGTTGTGCTTAACAATAACGGCATCAGCCCCGGCGCACTGGACTGCAACCTGACTCAACTCAGGGCACTACGCAATATCGGATATTGAACTACGCTGAGTCTCGATCATTGGGCTTAAAGGGACGGCTTATTCATGTATCGATCAGTATCACTGCGTGCCGCTGTATGTTTGAGCACTCTTCTACCCGCGGCGATGCTGCAAGCAGCACCCGACGCAGATGTGGAGACCCTGAAACAGGAGCTTCTGGAGCTGAAGCAACGATACGAAGTGCAACAGAAGGCCCTGGCGGTGCTCGAACAACGGGTCCGTCAGGTCGAAGACCAACCGGCGGCGCCGCAGCCCAAACGGCTGGCCAAGTCGCCGTCTGACATGAAAGGCAATCCGAAAGTCGCCACCAGTACCGGGGCTCCCGGGACTGGCGCGGCGGCAGCGTCGGGGGGCGCGGCCGGAGGGAGTGGTGCTTCGTACGGCCAGTCGCTGGCAGACGATTCACAACCGGCACAGAGTGTGTCCAACCTCTACGACGAGGCCAGCGGCTTCTTCGGCGGCGGCAAGTTCAGCTTTGAGACCGGCGTGACGTACTCGCGCTACGACACTCGCCAACTCATCCTCAACGGCTTTCTGGCCCTCGACTCGATCTTTCTGGGCAACATCAACCTGGACCGGATCAAGGCCGATACCTGGACGCTGGACCTGACCGGTCGCTACAACTTCGACAACCGTTGGCAGTTCGACGTGAACGTGCCGGTGGTTTACCGCGAATCGACCTACCAGTCCGGCGGGGGTAACGGTGGTGCGTCGAACGTCACGACGGAGCAGGATGTTTCGCGCGACCCGACCATCGGCGACGTCAACTTCGGCATCGCTTACAAGTTCCTCGACGAGTCGGTCAACACCCCGGACGCCGTGGTGACCCTGCGGGTCAAGGCGCCAACCGGCAAGGATCCATTCGGGATCAAGCTGCGCCAGACCGACGCCAACTCCAACCTGTTCGTGCCTGACACCCTGCCTACCGGTAACGGTGTCTGGTCGATCACACCCGGGGTCTCGCTGGTCAAGACGTTCGACCCGGCAGTGCTGTTCGGCAGCTTGTCCTACACCCACAACCTGGAGGAGTCGTTCGACGACATCAGTTCGACCGTCAACCAGAAAACCCCGGGCAAGGTCAGCATCGGCGACAGCTTCCAGATCGGCGCCGGTATTGCGTTTGCACTGAACGAAAAGATGAGTATGTCGTTTTCGATGTCTGATCTGGTGCAACGCAGGAGCAAACTCAAACCCGATGGCGGGGATTGGCAATCGGTGGTGTCCAGTGACGCCAACGCCGGTTATTTCAACGTCGGCATGACCATTGCCGCCACGCCTAACCTGACTATCGTGCCCAACCTGTCGATCGGCATGACCCCGGATGCCCCCGACTTTTCCTTCAGCCTGAAATTCCCGTACTACTTCTAAGCAGCAGATCAGAAAAGATCGCAGCCTGCGGCAACTTCAACAGGGATTTACACCTGTAGGAGTAGCCGCAGGCCGCGATCTTTTGCTTTTAGCGAATCTGATGTTTGTGCAGCAAGCGATAAAACGTCGGCCGCGAAACCCCCAGCACCTTCGCTGCCACACTCAGATTATCGCTGTGCCGATTCAACACATCACACAATGCCTGGCGCTCGGCGCGGGTCTTGTAGTCTTCGAGCGTGCCCATCGGCGTACTGATCGAATGCTGGCTGATCAATCCCAGATCCCGGGCTTCGATCTGCCGCCCTTCCGCCAACACCAAGCCCCGTCGTACTCGGTTGGCCAGTTCGCGCACATTGCCCGGCCAGTCGTGCTTGCCCATGGCGATCAACGCATCCTCGCTGAAGCTGCGTGGACGGCGCCCGGTTTCGTGGCTGTAGAAGTGGGAAAAATGGTTGGCCAGCATCGACAGATCACCGTGGCGTTCGCGTAATGGCGCAGTGACTACTTGCAGCACATTGAGCCGGTAATACAGGTCTTCGCGAAAACGCTTTTTTTCGATGGCCGCTTCGAGGTCGACGTGAGTGGCCGCCAGCACGCGAACATCAACCGGAATCGGCTGACTGCCACCGACGCGCTCGATGTGTTTTTCCTGGAGAAAGCGCAACAGATTGGCCTGCAGTTCCAGGGGCAGATCGCCGATTTCATCGAGAAACAAGGTGCCACCGTTGGCCGCCTCGATGCGCCCGACCTTGCGCTGGTGCGCACCGGTGAAGGCGCCTTTTTCATGGCCGAACAATTCGGATTGAATCAAGTGCTCGGGAATCGCCCCGCAATTGATCGCGACAAAGGGCTTGTTATGGCGTTGTGACTGGCGATGCAAGGTGCGCGCGACCAGTTCTTTACCGGTGCCACTTTCACCACGAATCAGCACCGGGGATTCGGTCGGCGCCAGTTTGCTCAATAACTTGCGCAGCTCGCGGATCGGTTTGCTGTCGCCGAGCAATTCATGTTCAGGCTGATCGATGTGAATCGTCCCCTGCCCGCGCAAACGCGCCATGCCAAACGCCCGCCCCAGAGTCACCTGGACCCGCGAGACATCGAACGGCAAGGTGTGGAAGTCGAAAAACCATTCGCAGACGAAGTCGCCGACGTTCTGCAGGCGCAGGACTTCCTGATTCAACACGGCGATCCACTCGGTGCCGCTGCGGCTGATCAGTTCCTTGACCGCTTCGGGTCGTTCCAGATGAAAAGGCTGCAATCGCAGCAGTCCGACATCGCAACTGCGGTCGCCGGCATTTTCCAGGGTACAGCTGTCAACATCCCACCCCACCGCGCGCAGACCGGGCAACAGCCGGTGACAGTCGTCGCACGGGTCGACCACCAATAAACGTCGTAACGCAGGCGCTTCGATCATGACTGTTCCTTGGCGCCAAATTTAGGGAAATTATTGTAAAAACAGTCATTTGGCAGACCCGACTGTAACATTAGCAAGAAATTGACGGAGCCTTGTATCGATTGCTTATAGATGTACAAGCTAACGAGTTATAAGAAACGCGTTTATTAGTTAGCTATCGAGTTGAATCTTTCACCCAGCTTTCAAAAACTGTCGGAATCCTGAGCAGGCGAAATAAAGTTGAAATTTCTTTGTGTCGTGTGTGACCTGCCACCGGGTTGCGTGCATCAGTACAAGTAACCAGCCGAACGGTAAGCCCAACCGACGGCAGATCATTTGATTGGGCACGACAGAGAGAAGACCCCATGACCGCCCCGCTCCGTATCAACGAAGCTCTTTTGATTGCCAACCACGCGTTCAAACCCTTCCAGTGCGTGGCCTGGGCTCCACAAGACGGCAACGGCGAACTGAACCTGACCGTCATCGACCGGACCAACTCGCACATCGGCCGCAAGCAGATTCCGAGCAGCGCTTACTCCGATCCTGCGCAACTTGAGCAACTGCTGCAACAGGCACGTGCCGAACTGAGCAAAGAAGGTTATCTGCTGCAATCGTGGTCGATGCCAAACTAGTCAGAGGGCAACGCGGGTGACTGCAAGGTCATCCGCCCCGTTCTTCGTTAGTTATTTGCCAAGTTTTATCTCCCGGTACTTTTGTACAACTTCTTTTAAAAGCGTCAGGCGCTATTGCTTGTCTCGCTTTCATTTGGTTCAAAAAGACACTGTTCTGGCACAGTGCGACCCTCCACCTGTTAGTTATCTCAGTTGTACTTCGGCGTATTCAGGGATTGAATGTTTCGCTCATGCAGTTACCCGCCCCCTCGGGCTTGGTCAACTTGCAAGGAGAGGCATGCATGACCACCCAGGACGCCTTTGCGCTCCCGACGCCGCTGAATAACGCCGGACAACTCGACAGACGTTTTGCCCACACCGGCATCGCCCACGTGTACTTTGCCGGGAGCCGGTCCAGCATGACCCAAGGGCTGGCGCTGGATGCTCAAGGCCGGCTGCTGGTGGCCGCCAAGGTCGGCACCGCGGACGGCAGCCGTTTCGGGCTGGCGCGAATGCTCGCCGACGGCTCTGCCGATCTGAGCTTCGGTGTTCAAGGCAGCGTGATCGGCGAGTTCGCCCCCGGCTTCGAAGCCATGGGCGCCAAGGTGCAGGTCTTGGCGGACGGACGAATCCTGCTGGCGGGTCTGCACTATGAAAACGCCCATCGCACGCTGCCCGCCCTCGCCCTGTTCGACGCCAACGGCGCACCTGATCCGACGTTTGGCGACAACGGCCGAAAAGTTGTGTGCCTGCCCGGCGATCTGTCCATCGGTTCGCGTGACCCCTGGCTGCCACCCGGTGTGCCGGGCGCCGAAGCCTGCGACATCGCCGTGCAAGACGACGGGAAAATTCTGCTGATCGCCAATCACCACTTCGAACTGGCCGATCACGCCGGCATGCTGATTCGCCTGACCGCAAACGGCGCACTCGATCCGGATTTCAATAAGCGCGGCTTCGTGATGATCCGTCACCTGCTGCTCAACACTTGGCTCAACAGCCTCCTGCTACAGGAGGATGGGCGCATCATTGTCGCAGGCTCCATCGATTTCCCCCAGGAAGGCCTGGTGGCGCGTTATCTGCCTGACGGGCGTCTGGATGAGCGCTTTGCCGTGGATGGCTTTCTCGCCTTCAAGGCCCAGGGGCAAAGCGCGATGGTCAGTCAGGTGCTTTATTCGATGGAGCATCTGCACTGTTTTGGCAGCAGTCGCGATCCGATCCGCTGTATGGCGCTGAGCCTGCATTCCAACGGTCGCCCGGCGTCGCATAACTACGCTGGCCACCCACACCTGCTGGAAATCGGCCCCAGTGGCTGCCAGTGGAGCGCCGCCCAGTGCATGGCGGATGGCCGAATCATCGCGGCGGGCGCAACGATTGGCGGTATCGAGGCGGACTTCATCGTGGCGCGTTACCTGCCCGACGGCCGCCTGGACACGCAGTTCGGCAATGGCCACGGCTGGCAACGCACGCGCTTGGGCCGTAGCCTGGATACCGCCAACTCAATCGCAGTGCAGGCCGACGGTCACATTCTGGTGGGCGGCTACTCGCTGGACGGCAACTACCGGGCCGTGGTCGCGCGTTATCTGAATCAATAACCCCACAACACTTGAACTTGCCTGGCTCTTGCGGCAACTTGCGCGCTTCTTAATACAAGGAGCAACCGATGTCCGGTTCACTGGCCCAGGCGTTCGCGCACAATTTCCTCGGGCATTCGCCCCGCTGGTACAAGGCGTGCATCGTCGGGTTCCTGATCCTCAATGCCGTGGTGTTGTTCACGGTCGGCCCGGTCGCTGCCGGCTGGCTGCTGGTGATCGAATTCATTTTCACCCTGGCGATGGCGCTCAAGTGCTATCCGCTGATGCCCGGCGGCCTGCTGCTGATCGAAGCCTTGCTGCTGAAGATGACCACCCCGCAGGCGCTGTACGACGAGCTCGTGCACAATTTCCCGGTGATCCTGCTGCTGATGTTCATGGTCGCCGGCATCTATTTCATGAAGGATTTGCTGCTGTTTCTGTTCTCGCGGCTGCTGCTGGGCGTACGCTCGAAAGCGATTCTGGCGTTGATGTTCTGCTTCCTGTCGGCGTTTCTCTCGGCGTTTCTCGATGCCTTGACCGTCACCGCCGTGATCATCAGCGCGGCCGTTGGCTTCTATTCGGTTTACCACCGGGTGGCATCGGGCAACGATCCGCGCCAGGACAGCGAATTCAGTGACGACCGACACCTGCCGGCGCTGCACCATGATGATCTGGAACAGTTTCGTGCGTTCCTGCGCAGCCTGCTGATGCACGGCGCGGTCGGCACGGCACTGGGCGGGGTCTGCACCCTGGTCGGCGAGCCGCAGAACCTGTTGATCGGTCATGAAATGGGCTGGCACTTCGCCGAGTTCTTCCAGAAAGTCGCGCCAGTCTCGCTGCCGGTGCTGGCTGCAGGCCTGGTGACCTGCGTGTTGCTGGAAAAACTGCGCTGGTTTGGCTACGGCACCTTGCTGCCAGACAATGTGCGCGCAGTGCTGGCCAACTATGCCGCTGAAGACAACGCCGAACGCACCGCACGCCAGCGTGCCGCCCTGCTGGTGCAAGGTGCTGCCGCGCTGATCCTGATTGGTTGCCTGGCGTTTCACGTCGCTGAGGTCGGCCTGATCGGCCTGATGGTCATCGTGTTGATTACGGCCTTCACCGGCATCACCGACGAACATCGCCTCGGCAATGCGTTCAGGGACGCCATGCCGTTCACCGCGTTGCTGGTGGTGTTCTTCGCCGTGGTCGCGGTGATTCACGATCAGCAGTTGTTCGCGCCGTTGATCCAGTGGGTGCTGGCGCTGCCGGCGGATCAGCAGCCGGGCATGCTGTTTATCGCCAACGGTCTGCTCTCGGCGATCAGCGACAACGTGTTCGTCGCCACGATCTACATCACCGAAGTGAAACAGGCATTCCTCTCCGGGCACATGAGCCGCGAGCACTTCGAAACCCTGGCAATCGCGATCAACACCGGCACCAACCTGCCGAGCGTGGCGACGCCCAATGGTCAGGCCGCGTTCCTGTTCCTGCTGACTTCGGCGATTGCCCCGCTGGTACGCTTGTCGTACGGGCGAATGGTGTGGATGGCGTTGCCGTACACCTTTGTGATGGGCTTGTTGGGCTGGTATGCCGTGAGCTACTGGCTCTGACAAGCACTGAATAAACCTGTGGGAGCGAGCCTGCTCGCGAAGAGGGAGTGTCAGACAACAGATTCGTTGAATGACACACCGCTTTCGCGAGCAGGCTCGCTCCCACATTTGGTTTTGCGTGCTTTCAGTGAGGAAGGATGTATTTCTCGATCGCCTGCGCTACGCCGTCTTCCGTGTTCGGCGCGGTCACGACGTCGGCCTGACGCTTCACTGTTTCATCCGCCTGCCCCATGGCAATCGACAAACCCGCACACTTGAACATCGCCGGGTCGTTGCCGCCATCGCCAATCGCTGCGGTCTGTTCCAGCGCGATACCGAGGTGCGCGGCAATGGTCGCCAGCGCAGTGCCCTTGTTCGCTTCCAGCGCCGTCACGTCCAGATACACCGGTTGCGAACGCGAGACCTGGGCCATGCCGCTGACCTTGGCCAACAGGCGCGCCTCGAGCTCGATCAGCAAATCGGTGTTGTTGCTGGTGGCGACGATCTTGTCGATGCGTTCCAGGTATGGCTCGAAACTTTCGACCACCACTGGCGGGTAACCGAGGCCGTGCTGTTCGCGCGGCACCATCGGCCCGTGCGGATCCTTGAGCAACCAGTCGCCACCACTGAACACCCAGATTTCGACATCCGGTTGATCAGCGAACAACGCCAGGGCAGTCAGCGCCGTCGTCGCCGGCAAGTAATGCGCCACCAGCAGACTGCCGTCCGGATTGACGATGGTGCCGCCATTGAACGCTGCGGTTGGCAGATCGACGCCCAAGGCTTCGATCTGCTGCAGCATGGCCTTGGGCGGGCGCCCGGTCGCCAGGCTGAACAACACGCCGGCCTCACGCAACGAACGCACGGCGTCGATGGTGCGCTGACTCAGGCTGTGATCGGGCAGCAACAGCGTGCCGTCCATGTCACTGAGCACAAAACGGATCGACTGACTCATCCCAGACCATGCCAGACGCGACCATCGCGAGTCAGCAGATCATTGGCGGCTTGCGGGCCGTCTTCGCCGACGGCGTAGGTCTGCACGCTGGCGTCTTGCTGCCAGGCGTCCAGGAACGGTTGCACCGCGCGCCAGCCGTTCTCGATGTTGTCGGCGCGCTGGAACAGCGTCTGGTCGCCGGTCAGGCAGTCGTAGATCAGCGTTTCATAGCCGGTGGACGGCTGCATCTCGAAGAAATCCTTGTAGGCGAAGCCCAGTTCGATGTTGGCCATGTTCAGCGCCGGCCCCGGCCGCTTGGCCAGCAGGTCGAACCACATGCCTTCGTTAGGCTGGATCTGGATGCGCAGATAAGTCGGCTGCAGCTCGTCGACTTCGGTGTCACGGAACTGCGCGTACGGCGCCGGTTTGAAGCAGATGACAATCTCGGTGTCGCGCACGCTCATGCGCTTGCCGGTGCGCAGGTAGAACGGCACGCCGACCCAGCGCCAGTTGTCGATCATGACTTTCAGCGCGACGTAGGTTTCGGTGTTGCTGTCGGGCGACACGTTGGCTTCCTGGCGATAGCCATTCAACGCCTTGCCGTCGACTTCGCCGGCGCTGTACTGGCCGCGAACCGAATTGGCCCGCGCCTCTTCGACGGTCCACGGGCGGATCGCGCCGACCACTTTGGCCTTCTCGCCACGCACGGCATCGGCGCCGAACGCGGCCGGTGGCTCCATGGCGACCATTGCCAGCAACTGGAACAGGTGATTGGGCACCATGTCGCGCAGCGCACCGGTGTGCTCGTAAAAACTGCCACGGGTTTCAACGCCAACGGTTTCGGCGGCGGTGATCTGCACGTGATCGATGTAATGGTTGTTCCAGAACGCTTCGAACAGGCTGTTGGAGAACCGGCTGACCAGAATGTTCTGCACGGTTTCCTTGCCCAGATAATGGTCGATCCGATAGATCTGCTTCTCGGACATGACCTTGAGCAAACAGGCGTTCAACGCTTCGGCGGTTTGCAGGTCCGAGCCGAACGGCTTCTCGATCACCACCCTTCTGAACGCTTCGGGGGTTTCCTCCAGCAGTTTGGCGGCGCCGAGACGGCGCACCACTTCACTGAAGAAACGCGGCGCGGTGGCCAGGTAAAACACCGCATTGCCGGTGCCGCTGTCGGCGATTTTCGCCGCCAGCGCGGAATAAGTGCTGTCGTCCAGGAAGTCGCCCTGGACGTAGCTGATACCTTTGGCGAGCTTGGCCCACAAGGCCGGATCCAGCATCTGATCGCCCTTGCCGACCTTCGCCGCCACTTCGGTACGGATGAAGTCTTCGAGTTTTTGCGCGAAGGCTTCATCGGAGATAGCGTTGTGGTCAACGCCGACGATCCGCAGACCATCATCAAGCAAGCCGTCGCGACTGAGGTTGTACAGCGCCGGCATCAGCAAGCGCTTGACCAGGTCGCCGTGGGCACCGAACAAAAACAGCGTGGTCGGTGGAGCGGGTTCTGCCTTGGATTTTCTGCGGATCGTATGGGTCATTTCTTCGGAATCTCCACGTGGCCGCCGAAGCCGAAGCGCTGGGCCGAAAGAATCTTGTCGCCAAAGGTGCCCTGACCACGCGAACGGTAGCGCGAGAACAGCGAGTTCGACAGCACCGGTACCGGCACCGCTTGCTCCATGGCCGCCTCGATGGTCCATTGGCCTTCGCCGCTGTCAGCCACCGAACCGGAGAAACCGTCGAGCTTCGGATCGCTCGCCAGCGCATCGGCGGTCAGGTCGAGCAGCCAGGACGACACGACGCTGCCACGACGCCAGACTTCGGCGATGTCGGCCACGTTCAAGTCGAAACGCTGATCTTCCGGCAGACGTTCGCTGGACTTGGTCTTGAGGATGTCGAAGCCCTCGGCGAACGCGGCCATCATGCCGTACTCGATGCCGTTGTGAATCATCTTCACGAAGTGCCCGGCACCGGCAGGACCGGCGTGGATGTAGCCGTGCTCGGCGCGGTGATCATCGGACTTGCGATCCTTGGTGCGCGGAATCTCGCCCATGCCCGGCGCCAGGGCAGCGAACAGCGGGTCCAGACGGGTAACGGTCTCGGCATCGCCGCCGATCATCATGCAGTAGCCGCGCTCCAGCCCCCAGACGCCGCCGGAGGTGCCGACGTCGATGTAGTGCAGGCCCTTCTCGGCCAGGGTCTTGGCCCGGCGAATGTCGTCCTTATAGTTGGTGTTGCCGCCGTCGATGATGGTATCGCCGGCTTCAAGCAAGTCGCTCAGGGTGTTGATGGTGTCTTCGGTCGGCGCGCCGGCCGGCAGCATGACCCATACGGCGCGTGGCTTGGCCAGGCCGGCGACCAGCGCAGGCAGGTCGGCAACGCCGGTGGCGCCCTCGGCGGCCAGGGTGTCGACAAAGGCGGTATTGCGGTCGTAAACAACGGTGGTATGCCCGTTGAGCATCAGACGCCGCGCAATATTGCCGCCCATGCGGCCCAGTCCAATAATCCCGAGTTGCATGTGCTGATGCTCCTTACTACAGATAAATGTGTGTCATTGGTTATAGCCCAACGCGACTGATGGAGGTTAGTCCAGAGCGTTGCGATGAAGTTTCCGGGCATTGTGCCCGATCCAGACTGATAACGTCGGGAAACGTGCCGAAGACACACCGACCATGAAAAATAAAAAAGTTCCATTCATGGACAAAAGAAATCAAAATTGGCGCCGATAGCAAGTCAGTAGCCCTGAACCGGGGACGATTTGCAGTTGAGACAGCCATTTGCGAGGTGAGCAATGGGCACAGTACACACAGCAATGCCGCCACAAACCCTGTACGTCACGATCCGTCGCGATGAATTGCGCCAGTTGAAAGACGAGCGCGACCAATTGAAACAGGAGCTGGCGCAGCTGCGCTCGCTGACCCAGGGCGCTCAGCCCAAACCTCTGCCGGTTGTCCAGCGCAACCCGCACGCCTGACCTGCCCCGCCAGCTTCGGGAACGGCGCCCGTCGTTCCCGACATCATGCTCCCCTGCTCCTGATCAGCAACTAACGAACTTTTCACACAGCCTTCGTGATACTCCGACCCATTCTGGCCGTGCGTTTGCGCGCGGCTTCCGTTCGTCGGTTTGATGTAGCGTCCCGGCGGTGGTTAGTGACGATGAGCTGGAGTGCTGAATGGCATTGTTCAAACGCAGCAAAACGACTGCGACAGGTTTCGACTGGGCCGGTGTTCTCTGGCTGTTCGCGTTCTTCTGGTATTTCTCGGGCATCACCCAACTGCTGATCCAGCTGACCGGCACCTCGGGTTTCAGCGGATTCCGTCAGGCCTTCGTGATGAGCGCGGTCTGGCTCGCACCGATGCTGCTGTTCCCCAAACGCACCAAACTGCTGGCCGCATTGATCGGTATCGTCCTCTGGGCCTGCTCGATGGCCAGCCTGGGCTACTTCTTCATTTATCAGCAGGAATTCTCGCAAAGCGTCATCTTCATCATGTTCGAGTCGAACGTGTCTGAAGCCGGCGAGTACATGACCCAGTACTTTGCCTGGTGGATGATCCCGGCGTTCCTCGCCCATACCGCGTTTGCCTACTTCCTGTGGACCCGCCTGCGCCCGGTGTACATGCCGCGTGGCCGCGCGTTTGTCGCCGCGATGGCGATTCTGATCGCGGTTGTCGGCTACCCGCTGATCAAGCAGACCCAGCGCACCGGCAGTTTCGCCGGTGGCTTCGAGAAGTTCGAAGACCGCATCGAGCCGGCGGTGCCTTGGCAAATGGCCGTGGCGTACCACCGTTACCTCGACACCCTGGCCGGCATGCAAGACATGCTGCACAGCACGAGCAAGGTCCCGCCACTGCACAACCTCAAGGCTGCCGATGCCGATAAACCGTCGACCCTGGTGCTGGTGATCGGCGAATCGACCAACCGTCAGCGCATGAGTCTGTATGGTTACGGTCGCAAGACCACGCCGGAACTGGACAAGCTCAAAGACCAGCTCGCGGTGTTCGATAACGTCATCACTCCGCGCCCTTACACCATTGAGGCGCTGCAGCAGGTCCTGACCTTCGCCGACGAAGAAAACCCGGACCTATACCTGTCCACGCCGTCGCTGGTCAGCATGATGAAACAGGCGGGCTACAAGACGTTCTGGATCACCAACCAGCAGACCATGACCAAGCGCAACACCATGCTCACGACGTTCTCCGAACAGGCCGACGAGCAGGTGTACCTGAACAACAACCGCAACCAGAATGCCGCGCAATACGATGGCGACGTGATCGAGCCGTTCAACAAAGCCTTGACCGACCCGGCGCCGCGCAAGCTGATCGTCGTGCACCTGCTCGGCACGCACATGAGCTACCAGTACCGTTATCCGCCAACGTTCGACAAGTTTCAGGATCGCGAAGGCGTTCCGGCCGGCGTGCGTGATGATCAGGTTCCGACCTACAACAGCTACGACAACGCAGTGCTGTACAACGACTTCGTGGTCTCGAGCCTGATCAAGGACTACGCCAAGTCCGATCCGAACGGTTTCCTGCTGTACCTCTCCGACCACGGTGAAGACGTGTTCGACTCGGTTGGCCACAACACCTTGGGCCGTAACGAGAACAAACCGACGGCGCCGATGTACACCATCCCGTTCATGGCCTGGGCTTCGCCGAAATGGCGCGAGACCCATGACTGGAACTTCGCCGCCGACCTGCAGCGTCCGTACAGCAGCTCACACCTGATTCACACCTGGGCGGACATGGCCGGTTTGAGTTTCGATGAACTGGACCGCAGCAAGAGTCTGGTCAGCGACAGCTTCAAGCCGCGTCCGCTGATGATCGGCAACCCGTACGAGCGTGAGCAACGGGCCTTGATCGACTTCAGCCTGATGAAGCCGAAGAAGGTCGACCCAGCCGCAGCGAATGTCGTGCAGCAGTAAGCCCATAGAAGGCGCCGGTTTCGAGAGATCGCATTCGGCGTAACGCATAAAAAAGCTCCGTATCGCAAGATACGGAGCTTTTTTCGTTCAGGGCGAACAGGCTGTTCGCCCTTGCGGGCCTCTGATGCGCGGCCTGAAGGCAATCGGGACAGAAATCACGCTGCCGCATGCCTCCCCCTCGGAAAAGCAGCCAGCGCGCTCAGAGCCACCGCCAGTAAAACGCGCTGCCGGACTCCAGGGTTTTTCCAGCACAAAAACAAACGCCCCGAACAGGTCGGGGCGTTTGTGGGTGCTAACGCCTGGGTGTTCTAACACCCGTGGCGCTGCAGATCGACGGTATCAGTAAGCTTTGCCGGTCTTGTAGAAGTTCTCGAAGCAGAAGTTGGTCGCTTCGATGTAGCCTTCAGCACCACCGCAGTCAAAACGCTTGCCTTTGAACTTGTAGGCCATGACGCAGCCATTCTGGGCCTGCTTCATCAGCGCGTCGGTGATCTGGATTTCACCGCCCTTGCCTGGCTCGGTCTGTTCGATCAGGTCGAAGATGTCCGGGGTCAGGATGTAGCGACCGATGATCGCCAGGTTCGACGGCGCATCTTCCGGCTTTGGCTTCTCGACCATGCTGTGAACGCGGTAGATATCGTCGCGGATCATCTCGCCGGCGATTACACCGTACTTGCTGGTTTCCTGCGGATCGACTTCCTGAATGGCGATGATCGAGCAGCGGAACTGCTTGTACAGCTTGACCATCTGGGTCAGTACGCCGTCGCCTTCGAGGTTGACACACAGGTCGTCCGCCAGCACCACGGCGAACGGTTCGTCACCGATCAGCGGGCGACCGGTCAGGATCGCGTGGCCCAGGCCTTTCATTTCGGTCTGACGGGTGTAGGAGAACGAGCACTCGTCCAACAGCTTGCGGATGCCGACCAGGTATTTTTCCTTGTCGGTGCCCTTGATCTGGTTTTCCAGCTCGTAGCTGATGTCGAAGTGGTCTTCCAGGGCGCGCTTGCCACGACCGGTCACGATGGAGATTTCCGTCAGGCCAGCGTCCAGAGCTTCTTCAACGCCGTACTGGATCAGTGGCTTGTTTACCACCGGCAGCATTTCTTTGGGCATGGCTTTAGTCGCTGGCAGGAAGCGAGTACCGTAACCGGCTGCTGGGAACAAGCATTTCTTGATCATATAAGTCCTTGAAAGGGCTGTGTGTACGAGTTTCGGCGCAGTCTAATCAGGCGGCGTGCACCTTACAATGCCCCGCACTGGCTAACCGATGCCAACATAGAGAAATATTCTCGCCGATAGTTCCGTTGCCATCTTCGAGCGGCGAAATCAGAGTAGCTCAAAGGCGCAGAGGCGCTGCATCACCATACGCTCATCGTCCCCCAATGTGAGCATTTGTCGGTATCATGGCGCCTTTGAACCAGCGAACGAGACAGATAGATGGCCGCGGTAAAAATCATCAACGGGTATGTGATCGACAAGAAAGACGGCAAGTGGAATCTGACCACGACCAATGGCGAACACATCGCCGGGCCTTTCGACAGCGAGCAGTTGGCGACTGATGTAGCGTCGGTGTTTACCGACACCCCGGCATCGTCTAAACGCCGTGGCAAAGATCAGGACTGATCGACGCCGACACGTACCGAGCCCTGCCTTTGCGCAGGGCTTTTTTCTGATCGTGCGAAAGTTCAGTGCAAACAAGTGGCCAATCGCTATAACCTTTTCATCGCGGCGCTGTCAGAGCGTTTAGCCCCTCCCTCGCTGAAGACGACACACTTATGAACATGAACAGATTGTTGCCGCTACTCGCGGTATTGGCCCTCGGCGGCTGTGCCACCTCGCAAACCACCTACCTCAACAACGGCGAACAGGGCCTGACCATCGACTGCTCCGGCGAAGCCAACTCCTGGGCCACCTGCTACGAAAAAGCCGATGCCTCCTGTGCCGGCACCGGCTACCGCATTGTCGGGACCGATGGCACGCCAGCGCCGAAGGAAAGCGACAAGACCCTGGGGGTCGATGTCGGCAACTACAAGAACCGCAACGTGGTGGTGGTCTGCAAATAGACCCTACATGTGGATCTCGGCGAATTTGATCCCGAGCCCGCGCACGACCTCGATCAGATCGTCGAGCCGGGCGAAGGATTCGACTTCGTCGTTATCGTCCACCAGAAAGTAGCTGCGCCCGGCGCTCTTCTTGAAAAACACGATCCATTCGCCCGAATTGGCCGGGTTCTGTATCACATGCGTGGCAGAAATCAGGCCTTCTGCGTGGCGCTCCCGTACTTGCTCTCGCTTCATGCGCGACTCCAGAAATGAAAATGCCGCCACAGCATGGCTGTGGCGGCATCGGTGCTGATGACTATTAGTCTATCAGCCGGAAATACACGCATTGGCGGCGTTTTGCACGTCACGCGGACGAATCGGCACATTGGACATGCGCTCATGCAGCTTGATGCTGCTGCCGCCGGAACGGTCGTCGATATCAAACACCGCGGCCGCGCCGGTGGAAAATTTCCCGGGAACGATCACTCGAACGCCATCCTTGTGCGGCTGCATTTGCAACGCACCACGGCTGCTGGCCAGTTTTTCTGCCAGACACTGAGCATATTCATGGGGTTTCTTGCCGGAAATCACGCTCATGGTCGGTAGCGTTTCATTGATTTCGGAAACACTCGCGCAACCACCCACGGCCAATACCAACGGCAGACACACCACACCCCACTTCATACAAACACCTCCCATAAAGACCGTCGGACAGCAGTAATGCCATTTTTCTCCGAGGCTCACTCCATTAAACCCGCATCGAATCGCGAATAACTGTTTTTAATTGTCAAAGCGGCGCTCGACGGCGGGATAATAACCCGTTCGGGCTGATAAACTGCGCCAATCGCACATGCTATCGTTTTGATTTAGTAGAAAAAGCCCTTTTGGAGGCGCCCATGAAATTCATTCACCAGCGCGAGCACCTCAATGAAGACGACATCGTCGTCATCCAATGCTCGCAGACCTGCAACATCCGTTTGATGAACGACGCCAACTTTCGCGCCTTCAAGAACGGCGGACGCCACACCTACCACGGCGGCGCTTTCGACACGTTTCCTGCACGCATCACTGCGCCGAGCACCGGTTTCTGGAACATAACCATCGACACCGTCAATCGCCGCGCCATCAGCGTCACACGCAAACCGACCCTGACCCACTCGATCAAGATCATCCGCCGCTCCAGCTCCAAACTCAGCTGAGTCGGCCCAACGCAAAAGGTAATTACGCCCGTGGCCCCAACGACCAAATACGTCATCAAATACAAGCTCAACGGTGAGCGCCGCTTCGAGTTCGCACAACTGGAGAATGGCACCGTGGAAGAAGCCAAGGCTGCGCTGGACGCCATCCACGGCCAGACGGAAGATGTGATCAGCGATATCGCCGTCAGCAAAGCTCTGTAACGCAATATCCTCCCAGGCATCCTCTTCGACGACGCAACATAGGCACCATGCAGCCGACCACCTTCGACCTGTTCGCCGACCACGAACCCGCGCAAGAACCCCGTGCCGAGCAGATCGGCGAACAGTCCTGGGTGTTGCGCGGCTTCGCCCTGCCGGTGGTCGATCAGGTGTTGCCGGCGCTGGACGCCCTGCTCGCTGCCGCGCCCTTGCGCCACATGGTCACTCCGGGTGGTTTCAGCATGTCGGTGGGCACCAGCAGTTGCGGAGCGTTGGGCTGGATCACCGATCGCAGCGGTTATCGCTACAGCGCCATCGACCCGTTGAGCGGCAGGCCGTGGCCAGCGATGCCGCCGCTGCTGGTCGAACTGGCGCAAACCGCCGCGCAACGTGCCGGGTTTGCCGACTTCCACGCAGATTCCTGCCTGATCAACCAATATCTCCCCGGCGCCAAGATGTCCTTGCACCAGGACAAAGACGAACATGCCTACGCCGCACCGATCGTGTCGCTGTCGCTGGGCTTGCCGGCCATGTTTTTGTTCGGTGGTTTTGCCCGCAGCGACAAGAGCCAGCGCATTCCCCTGCTGCACGGCGACATGGTGGTCTGGGGCGGTGTCGATCGCCTGCGCTTTCACGGCGTGTTGCCGATCAAACCTGGCCGGCATCCAGCGCTGGGTGAACGGCGGATCAATCTGACGTTCCGCGTCGCCGGGTAATCTGAAAATTTGACCGCAAGGCGCGGAGTGTTGTCAGCATTGCCGCCGGTTAACCTGAATCAAACAGGTCAACGGACTACTTGCCATGAAAAAGCTGTCGCCCCTCATCAACGTTGAAACCGATCCACGCTGGGCCGCCGTTGTTGCACGGGACCCACGGGCCGACGGGCAGTTTGTCTATGCGGTGAAAACCACCGGCATCTATTGCCGCCCCAGCAGCCTTTCGCGGTTGCCCAAGCCGCAGAACGTCGAGTTTTTCGACAACGCCGAAGCCGCCGAGGCTGCAGGCTATCGCCCGAGCAAACGCAGCCGGAAGGATCAGACCGACGTCGCCGCCCAGCATGCCGCCACCGTGGCGCTGGCCTGCCGGCAGATCGAAACCAGCGACAGCGTGCCCGCGCTCAACCAACTCGCCGAAGCTGCAGGCCTCAGTCCGTTCCATTTCCACCGCGTGTTCAAGGCGGCTACCGGCCTGACGCCAAAGGGTTACGCGGCGGCGCATCGCTCGCGCAGAGTACGTGAACGGCTGGCGGACGGCGGTTCGGTGACTGCCGCGCTGTACGACGCGGGCTTCAACTCCAACAGCCGTTTTTACGCAGCGGCCGACAAGGTATTGGGCATGAAGCCCGGCGACTATCGCGCCGCCGGGCGCAACAACGACATCCACTTTGCCGTCGGCGAATGCTCGCTGGGGGCGATTCTGGTGGCACAGAGTGAGCGCGGTGTCTGTGCGATTCTGCTGGGCGACGATCCGCATCAACTGGTGTGCGACCTGCAGGATCAATTCCGCCAGGCCAACCTGATTGGCGCCGACGCCGGGTTTGAACAGTTGATCGCCAAAGTGGTGGGCTTTATCGAGGCACCCGCGCTGGGCCTCGATTTGCCACTGGACGTGCGCGGCACGGCCTTTCAGGAGCGCGTGTGGCAGGCGCTGCGTGACATTCCCGCTGGCCGCACCGCCAGTTATGCCGAGATCGCCCAGCGCATCGGCGCGCCGACCGCCATGCGCGCAGTGGCGCAGGCTTGCGGCGCCAACCGCCTGGCCGTGGCGATTCCCTGCCATCGCGTGGTGCGCAGCGATGGCAATCTCTCGGGATATCGTTGGGGTGTGGAGCGCAAGCGCCAGTTGCTGGAGCGCGAAACGCAGCCTTAGCGGATGCCGATGTAGACCGCCACGGATTCGTGGCCGGTATAGGCCTCGAAATCGGTGGCGAAGCGGCGCTTGATCTGTGGATTCTCTTCAAAGAACGTCCAGATCCGTCCCCAGGTCGCAATGACCGCATCAGGCAACGTGCCCTGCGCCTCGAACACCAGATACTCGCCCGCCTCGATCAGGACCGACTCGAAGTCCTTTGCCGGAGCATTCACGGCGACGCCGGCAATCACATCGAACGCACCCGAAGCATCGGACTCGTAAGCTGAATACACGCCATAAATCAGCGAATTGACCGACTTGCCGGGAATGGTTTCGGCCAGTTCCTGGTCGAAAAACTGCCCCCACATCGGGCCGATCTTCGCGGTCTCGGGTTGATGCTCCGCAGCGTTGGTGGTTCGCACGCGCAGGCCGGCCACAGTGAAAGCGTCGATTTGCTGTCGTTTCAAATCCATCGAAAATGCCGCTCCCTAACATAGAAGTGCGGCCACCCAGGGCCGCAATGCCCCCTACTCTGTCAGCGATTGACGTCGACCACAACCCTGCCGCGCAGCTGTCCGGCGAGCAGTTTCGGCGCCGCGTCGACGGCTTCGCTGAGGGCGATTTCATGACTGATCAAGGGCAACAGGGCGAAGTCCAGATCCCTGGCCAGACGCTCCCAGGCCTCGATCCGCCGCGCCTTGGGCTGAGTCACGCTGTTGATCCCGGCCAGGGTCACGCCGCGCAGAATGAACGGCGCCACCGATGCCGGGAAATCCATGCCTTGGGCCAGACCGCAGGCGGCGACGGTACCTTCGGCGCGGGTGCTGGCGCAGGCGTTGGCCAACGTGTGGCTGCCGACCGAATCGATCACGCCTGCCCAGCGCTCCTTGGCCAGCGGCTTGCCCGGCGCTGACAGCGTCGCGCGATCGATGATTTCGCTGGCGCCCAGTTGCTTCAGGTACGCATGCTCGGACACCCGCCCGGTGGACGCCACTACGCGATAACCCAGCTTGCTGAGCAAGGCGATGGCGAAGCTGCCGACCCCGCCATTGGCGCCGGTCACCAGCACTTCACCTAGATCGGCAGTCACACCGTTACGCTCCAGCGCCAGAATGCACAGCATCGCCGTGTAGCCGGCAGTGCCGATGGCCATTGCTTGCGCGGCGCTGAAGGCTTTGGGCAAAGGAATCAGCCAGTCGCCATTGAGCCGGGCCTTTTGCGCCAACCCACCCCAATGACTTTCGCCCACGCCCCAGCCATTGAGCAGCACTTGATCACCGACCTTATAGTCGGGATGCGAGCTGACCTCGACCGTACCCGCGAGGTCGATCCCCGGCACCATCGGAAACTTGCGCACCACCGGACTGCTGCCGGTAATCGCCAGACCGTCCTTGAAGTTCAGCGTGCTGTACGCAACCTTCACCGTCACGTCGCCTTCCGGCAACTGCGCCTCATCGATCTGCTGCAGGCTGGCGTGATAACCGCTGTCGTCTTTGTCGATCAAAATGCCGTTGAACATGGCTGCCTCTCACTCAATGGATTCAAATCCTCGCGCCTTGAAATAACACAAAGCAATACATTGCCCCACCCGACTTTGCGCCAATTCTCAAATCCGCCAGATCATTGTGAAGCGCAGACGGTCCTCATTGGCCCGCGCCCGACTGTCGATGCGCGGAAAATTCGCACTGGCCCTGAGCGCGGTTTTACTGTTAAAAAACCGACACTACCGTCCCTGCCCCGCTTCATCGTTCGGAGAACCGCTTCCATGAGCCAATGGCCTGACACCCGCATCCTTGATCTGTTGGGCATTGAACTGCCGATCATCCAGGCCCCCATGGCCGGTGCCACGAACTCGTCCATGGTGATCGCCGTGTGCAATGCCGGTGGCCTGGGGTCGATGCCTGCGGCAATGCTGAGCATCGAGCAGTTGCGCGAAGAACTGCAGACCATTCGCGAGCAGACCCGCAAACCGTTCAACGTCAATTTCTTCTGCCATCAGCCGCCGGCCGCCGATGAACAGCGAGCGCGTGAATGGAAACTTCTGCTGGAGCCGTACTACCGCGAACTGGGCGTCGACTTCGAGGCGCCGACACCGGTTTCCAACCGGGCGCCCTTCGACGCGGCAGCGTGCGCTGTGCTGGAAGAATTTCGCCCGGAAGTGGTGAGCTTTCATTTTGGTCTGCCAGAAAAATCCCTGTTGGATCGGGTCAAGGCCACCGGAGCAAAAATCCTCTCCTCCGCCACCACCGTCGAGGAAGCGGTGTGGCTCGAGCAGAATGGCTGCGATGCGATTATCGCGATGGGTTACGAGGCGGGCGGGCACCGTGGGATGTTTCTCAGCGATGACTTGAGCAGCCAGGTCGGCACCTTTGCCCTGGTGCCGCAGATCGTCGATACAGTCAACGTCCCGGTGATTGCTGCTGGCGCGATTGCCGATGGCCGTGGTGTGGCGGCGGCATTGATGCTCGGTGCCTCGGCGGTGCAGGTCGGCACTGCGTATCTGTTCACGCCGGAAGCGAAAGTCAGCGCCTCTCATCACCACGCGTTGCGCAGCGCCAAGGAAAGCGAAACCGCCGTGACCAACCTGTTCACCGGACGTCCGGCGCGCGGCATTCTCAATCGGGTCATGCGCGAGATCGGGCCAATGTCGCCCAAAGCCCCGGCGTTCCCGCTGGCCGGTGGCGCGTTGATGCCGTTGCGCGCAAAAAGTGAAGCGCAGTTCAGCAACCTGTGGGCTGGTCAGGCGTTTCCGCTGGGTGAGGAACTGAGCAGCGCTGATCTGACCCGGCAACTGGCCGAAGGCGGCCTGGCAAAACTGACTCGGCGCTGATCTGGCAAAGGGTGAGCGATGGCCGAACCTCACCCGGTTTTCATCAGCACTTCCTGTTGAGCGACATTTCGCTATATATTTCGCTATATAGCGTTTACCTCTCGCATCGGTGCAGTCCACCCTAACAATAACTGCCCTCTGCACTCGCCCATGACGGAGCTGTTACATGACCACTCGTGCCTCACGTTTTGCCCCCGCTTGCCTGGCCTCTTTGCTCGCGGTATTCGCTTGCAGCGCCGTTCAGGCCGATGAAGTGCAGGTGGCGGTTGCCGCCAACTTCACCGCACCGATCCAGGCGATTGCAGCCGATTTCGAGAAGGGCACCGGGCACAAACTGGTCGCCGCCTACGGTGCCACCGGCCAGTTCTACACCCAGATCAAGAACGGCGCGCCGTTCGAAGTGTTCCTCTCGGCTGACGACACCACCCCGGAAAAACTGGAAAAAGAAGGCGACACGGTCAAAGGCTCGCGCTTCACCTACGCCATCGGCACCCTGGCACTGTGGTCGGCGAAAGAAGGTTATGTCGACGCCAAAGGTGACGTGCTGAAAAAGAACGAATATCAGCACCTGTCCATCGCCAACCCAAAAGCCGCGCCGTACGGCCTGGCCGCCACTCAGGTGCTGGAAAAGCTCAAACTGACTGAAGCAACCAAGGCCAAAATCGTCGAAGGCCAGAACATCACTCAGGCGTACCAGTTCGTGTCCACCGGCAACGCCGAACTGGGCTTTGTCGCGCTGTCGCAGATTTACAAGGACGGCAAGGTCACCAGCGGTTCGGCGTGGATCGTTCCGGCGAGCATGCACGACCCGATCAAACAGGACGCGGTGATTCTGAACAAAGGCAAGGACAGCGCCGCCGCCAAAGCGCTGGTCGAATACCTCAAAGGCCCGAAAGCCGCTGCGGTCATCAAGTCCTACGGTTACCAGCTCTAAATGTCGCTCTCGAGTGCCGACTTCGCGGCGATCTGGCTGACCCTGAAACTGGCGTCCCTGACCACCGCCATCCTGCTGGTTGTCGGCACTCCGATTGCCCTGTGGCTGTCGCGCAGCCGTTCCTGGTTGCGCGGCCCGATCGGGGCGATCGTCGCCCTGCCCCTGGTGCTGCCACCGACCGTGATTGGTTTCTATCTGTTGTTGATGATGGGTCCCAATGGTTTTCTCGGGCAGTTCACCCAGTGGCTGGGCCTGGGCACCCTGACGTTCAGTTTCACCGGACTGGTGATCGGCTCGGTGATCTATTCCATGCCGTTCGTGGTGCAACCGTTGCAGAACGCGTTCTCCGCCATCGGCACTCGCCCGCTGGAATTGGCCGCGACCTTGCGCGCCAATCCGTGGGACACTTTTTTCAGCGTGATATTGCCCCTGGCGCGCCCCGGTTTTGTCACGGCGGCGATCCTCGGTTTCGCACATACCGTCGGCGAATTTGGCGTGGTGCTGATGATCGGCGGCAACATTCCCGACAAGACTCGGGTGGTCTCGGTGCAGATCTACGACCACGTCGAGGCCATGGAATACGCCCAGGCGCATTGGCTGGCCGGGGCCATGCTGGTGTTTTCGTTTCTGGTGTTGCTGGCGCTGTACTCCAGCCGCAAGACCCGCGTGGGCTGGAGCTGATCGATGATTGATGCACGCCTGAAAATCGCTTATCCGGGGTTTAGCCTGGATGTCGATCTGCACTTGCCGGGGCGCGGCGTGACCGCGTTGTATGGTCATTCCGGTTCGGGCAAAACCACCTGCCTGCGTTGCATTGCCGGCCTTGAACGCGCCGAACAGGGATTCATCCAGGTCAACGACGAAGTCTGGCAGGACAGCGAACGGCGCATTTTTGTCCCGCCGCACAAACGGGCGCTGGGTTATGTGTTTCAGGAAGCCAGCCTGTTTGCACACCTGTCGGTGCTGGCCAACCTGCAGTTCGGCCTCAAGCGTATCGCCAAGGCCCAGCGCCGGGTCGACATGGCGCAAGCCACCGAACTGCTGGGCATCGGTCATCTGCTGGAGCGGCATCCGCAGCATTTATCCGGCGGCGAACGCCAGCGTGTCGGCATCGCCCGTGCCCTGTTGACCAGCCCAAGGCTGCTGCTGATGGATGAGCCGTTGGCCGCCCTCGACAGCCAGCGCAAAAGCGAAATCCTGCCGTACTTGCAACGTCTGCACGATGAACTGGACATTCCCGTGCTCTACGTCAGCCACGCGCAGGATGAAGTCGCGCGGCTGGCCGACCATCTGGTTTTGCTTAGCGACGGCAAGGCCCTGGCCAGCGGGCCGATTGGCGAAACCCTCGCCCGCCTCGACCTGCCCATGGCGCTGGGCGATGACGCCGGGGTAATCATCGAAGGCCTGGTGAGTGCCTACGATGCCGACTACCAGTTGCTCAGCCTGCAACTGCCGGCGACCGAGATGAACCTTCGCGTGACACACGCGCCGATGGCAGTGGGTCAGACCCTGCGCGCCAAGGTGCACGCCCGCGACATCAGCCTGAGTCAGCACAACAGCGAGGCCAGCAGCATCCTCAATCGCCTGCCGGTCACCGTCGTCAGCGAGCAGGCAGCGGACAACAGCGCGCATGTGCTGATTCGCCTGGATGCCGGCGGCACCCCGCTGTTGGCGCGGATTACCCGTTACTCCCGGGATCAGCTCGGCATCCACCCGGGCCAGCATTTGTGGGCGCAGATCAAGGCCGTCGCAGTCCTGGCCTGAATTCGTTGGCACGACCGCCACGGCGCGCGGTCAATCGCTGTAACAGAGCGATTCGCCAAGGACACCGCCATGCCCGACACTGCCATTGCCGACGTGCTCCCACCGGACCTGCATTACGTCGACGACACCCAACCCGGCCTCACCCGCAAAAAACTGCGCGGCAAGTTCGCCTATTTCGATCCGGCCGGCCAGCGCATCACCGACCCCGACGAGATCAAACGGATCAATTCACTGGCGGTGCCACCTGCCTATACCGACGTGTGGATCTGCGCCGACCCGCGCGGCCACTTGCAAGCCACCGGCCGCGATGCCCGGGGCCGCAAACAATATCGCTATCACCCGCGCTGGCGCGAGGTGCGCGATGCCGACAAATACTCGCGCCTGCGGGAATTCGGCCTGGCCTTGCCAAAACTGCGCAAACAACTCGAGACCTTACTGGACGCGCCCGGTTTCAGCCGCGACAAGGTGATGGCCACCGTCATCACCTTGCTCGACGCCACGTTGATCCGCGTCGGCAACACGCAGTACGCGCGCGACAACCGCTCCTACGGTCTGACCACCCTGCGTAGCCGGCATGTCGAGGTCAATGGCAGTGCGATCCTGTTCCAGTTCCGCGGCAAAAGCGGCGTCGAGCATCAGATCACCGTCAAGGATCGCCGCCTGGCGCGCATCATCAAGCGCTGCCTGGAAATTCCCGGGCAGAATCTGTTCCAGTATCTCGACGAAAACGGCGAGCGACACACCGTCAGTTCACACGACGTCAACACCTACCTGCAAACCCTCACCGGCGCCGATTTCACCGCCAAGGACTACCGCACCTGGGCCGGCAGCGCACTGGCCCTGTCGGTGTTGCGCGAATTGCAATGGGAGTCGGAGGCCGAGGCCAAACGGCATGTGGTGGACATGGTGAAGAACGTCGCCAGGCAACTGGGCAACACCCCGGCGGTGTGCCGCAAGTGCTACATCCATCCGGCGGTGGTCGAACGGTTCCTGCTGGGAGCGCTGGCCGAACTGCCCCGCCCCAGAGTGCGAAAAGGCCTGCGCTCCGAGGAGGTCGCCCTGGCAATGTTTCTGGAGCAAATGCTGGACGCGCCTTGATCGAGGCGCACAGCTGATCTAGGCTAGCCACCTTTCCCCTCTTCAGGACAACCGCAGAAAGTGAACAATCAAGCCTTCTGAAAATGTAATCGCGACATGCGCTGAAGCGCGCCTGTCACTGTTCACATCATTTTTCGGAGGTGCCGATGACTCACGTCTCGCGTACGCCTGCCCTCGTCTCCCTGCATCAAACGGCTTTTCAGTTCGCCAATGGCGAGACGATTTTCAACAACCTGAATCTGCAATTCGATCACACCCCCACCGCCATCTTCGGCCGCAATGGCGTCGGTAAAAGCGTGCTGGCCAGGCTGATTGCCGGACGTCTGCAACCGACTGCCGGCAGCGTCACCTGTGCGGTGGCCGCGGCTTATGTGGCGCAAACATTCATCGCCGAACCGGGGCAGACCGTGGCCGATGCCACCGGCACCGCTGCCGCCCTTCGAGCACTGGAACGCCTGCACCGAGGCGAGGCGTCGGCGGAAGATTTCGACTGTCTCGGCGAACGTTGGGACTTGCCCGAACGCCTGCGGCAATGGCTGGATGACGCCGGACTGGTGGATGTTGCGCCTGCGGATTTGACCCAGTCGCTGAGCGGCGGCCAGCAAGCCCGCCTGGTGTTGATCGGCGCCTTCCTGAGTTCGGCGCGCCTGCTGGTTCTGGATGAACCGACCAACCATCTGGACACCGCCGGCCGGCACTGGCTGATGAGTCAGCTGCAACGCTGGCGCGGCGGACTGATCGTCGTCAGCCATGACCGGCAATTGCTCGAACGCATGCAGCGCATCGTCGAGCTGACGCCATTGGGCGTCACGGTGTTCGGCGGCAACTTTTCCGCGTATCAACAGCAGCGGCAGGTCCATCAGGCGGCGGCGCAAGCGACACTCGATCAAAGCCGAACCGAGCGCCGCCGTGAACAGCAGCGCCTGAAAAGCGAACACGACACCATCCAGCGCCATGCGGCGCGCTCCTTGCGCAACGCAAAAACCGCCAACGTTTCGGGCATCGAACGCGCCAGCCTTAAAGGTGCCGCTCGGCAGATCATGGGACAGGTGCGTCAAGGTCACCAGCAGCGCAAATCGGAACTCGATGCTCGGGTGCGAGAGGCCTACGCCAACGTACTCCCAGACGATGGAGTGTTGATGAATCTGCCCGGCAGCGCAGTCCCGACCTCACGCAAAGTCTGCACCTTGATGGAGGTGCGTGTGCCATGGTTGCGCACGCAGGCGCTCAACCTGACGCTGAGCGGTCCTGTGCGCGTCGCGGTCAATGGCCCCAACGGCTGCGGCAAATCGATCCTGCTCAGACTGCTCGCCGGCGATCTGGCCCCCGTGAGTGGCGAGTGCACCACGCATGTGCCCGTGGCCTATCTGGACCAGCCACTGAAACTGCTGGATGACCACCTCAGCGTCATCGATCAGCTGATTGCGCTACACAGCCCGTTGAGTGAAAGCCAAATGCGCAGCCATCTGGCGCATCTGCAACTGGACGCGCAGCGGGTGACCCGACCGAGCGCCTCGTTGAGCGGCGGCGAGCGCTTGAAAGCGGCGCTGGCGGTGGCGTTGTGGCGCCAGACACCGGCGCAACTGTTGCTGCTCGATGAGCCGAGCAATCATCTGGACCTGGCTTCGGTAGAGGCTTTCGAACAGGCCTTGCAGACGTTTCCCGGGGCAATTGTCGCGGTTTCCCACGATGCGGACTTTCTGCAGGCTTTGAAACCGACGCATCGCCTGGATTGGCATCACCAGGAATGGCGGCTGCAACCGACGAACTGACTGTCTATTTTTTGCACGATTGGCCAAGGCTTCTATAGTTGATCTGACACCTATTTGCTGGGGTGATGCCATGGAAGACATTTTTGTCGTCAAGCGCTGCAACAAGATCATCATCCACGGTCGCCGCGCCGGGGAAAGCCTGCATGAACCCGCCGAGGCCAGCAGTTGGTATCGAATCAACGACACCCGCACGGGCGGTTTCATCGGCGATGGCTACGACCTCGAAGAAGATGCGCGCCGCGAATGTCGTCGGCTCAATGCGGCCAGCGCACCGGTTGCGGCGCGACAGTCGTCCGGCTGATGCAAGTGACAGCTCGGGTCTATACTCAACTTCAGCTGACGGACCAGCGCCCCAACGGCAGAGAGCTCGCAGCCCGCGAGCTTTTTGCTGCCTCTCAACGGTTTGTCTGAACGGAGGTGTTCCATGTCCGAGAAAGAGTCCATCACCACCCTCCTCACCTTGCTCGACTCGCGTCAGGCGCGACTGGCCGCGGCCTGCAAGGAGATCGCCGACTGGGTCGATCACCAGGGCGGACATCCGACCGCCCTGCGCATCCGTGATCGCCTGAACGACATCGAAAAAGACACGCCGCTGATCCGCAGCACATTGTCTTCGCTGCAACCGGTCGAACGGCCTCTGCCGCGTTTCAGATGACTGCAGCGCGATAAACGACAGCCAGTCGGCCTACCGTCTGGCCGATGCACCGAACGCCACGGGGCGCGGGAGGTCATAACCTGTACACGTCACCCAGGAGACGGTTCATGGTTATCCATTTCAAAACAGACGGACATCTGGCTTGTGGTCACAAGGGCAGCAACCTTGCCTCGAGCCAGGAACTCAATCGCGTCAAGTGCCGCAGTTGCCGCAACACCGAGGCCTACAAAGAAGCGCGCAAAACCCAGCGTAATGCCGCCCGCCGCGTCGCCCGGCATGCCGGAGCCGACCACGGCGCGTCGGACTGGCGATCGGAATGGATCGAGCGCTTGACCGCTCTGGTCGGGCCGCAGCGCCTGCCACGAGGTTTTCACGGACAGGCGTTTGTCTAGAGACTTCAGGGACAGTTCAGTGCCCGTTTTAAACATTCACCCGTGCCTGAACTGATCCGAATTCTCGGTCCGCCCCCTGTAGCCCTGGTCTGAATCGCCGGGGCTTTTTTATGGCAGCAGACGTTGACTCCCTTGGAATTGGCCAGCGCGCCCTCATAACAATGGCCATACCCACTGTCACCGAGAGGAAGCACAGATCATGACCGGACAAACCGAAACCGCCATTCTTGCCGGCGGCTGCTTCTGGGGCATGCAGGACCTGCTGCGCCGCTATCCCGGCGTGTTGCACACCCGAGTCGGCTACAGCGGCGGCGATGTACCCAATGCCACCTATCGCAACCACGGCACCCACGCTGAAGCCATCGAGATCGTCTTCGACCCGGCCGTGATCAGCTACCGGCAGATCCTTGAGTTCTTCTTCCAGATCCACGACCCCAGCACGCCCAACCGTCAAGGCAACGATCGCGGTGCCAGCTATCGTTCGGCGATTTATTACCTCAACGAACAGCAACGCGACATCGCCGAAGACACCGCTGCCGACGTCGACGCATCCGGGTTGTGGCCGGGCCGAGTGGTCACCGAAATCGAACCGGCTGGTCCGTTCTGGGAAGCCGAACCCGAGCATCAGGATTACCTGGAACGGATCCCGAATGGCTACACCTGCCACTTCATCCGCCCGAACTGGAAGCTGCCGAAGCGCGGCTGATAAAGCCCACCAGGCGCAGCGTTGGCCTCGATCAAGGCCAGCGCCTGACGTCTTCGATTTACCGAATGACGAAACCCTCCTGTATCGCAAAAGATCTCTGGATGACTGCGCAGACCTTGTTTGCGCAGCTCTGGAGTCGATCATTTTGGCGACCCCGCCGTAGCACAGTTCAAGCACCCCAAGATGAACATACGTTCATCGCAAGCATGACTCGAGGCGTCTACTCTGCGGGTTCCGACATAGTGACTACAGGAGTACCCCACCATGTTCTCGCACGAAAGCCTCCCGCTGATTGCCATTTTCACCATCTTGCTACTATGCGTGCTGGCGGCATTTCTACACCCGGTACACGCGTTCTTCAGTTGGCTGCGCAGGCGCAAGGACAGATCAAACGCCCGGACTGCAGAAGAGGTTGATTCGCGCTGAATGTCCGTCCCTGACAAGCCCGGATACCTCCGGGCTTGCTGTTTTCTATCTGAACAACAGCCACAAAAAAGCCCAGCGCGGGCTGGGCTTGGTTTTTCGTCAACGGTATAAGCATCCGGGCCTTAATGACGGAGAGTCCATCGAAAATGGCACCCCGGAAACAAACAAGGGCTTGCATCAGCTTTCGCCCGCAAACCCTTGATTTAAGATGGTGCCCGAAGCCGGAATCGAACCGGCACGCCCTTACGAGCGGGGGATTTTAAGTCCATAACTTTCTACTTTAAAATCATAAGCTTAGGATCAGTATTTTTCCGCATCACCCAAACATTCACACCGTTCCAGGACAGTAGAACCAACACCTCAAAATTAATTGCGGAAAGAAATCGGACTGCAGGATCCCGCATCCTAAGACAAGATGGCGGACGTCGGTATGTAGAAAGGCCTAGGTCCTCACCGGGCGCCGGTCGACTGGTTCGCCGCTGAGTTGGGCCATACCAACGGCGAGATGATCATTCAGCACTACGGAACGTGGATCAACGAGGACGGACCGGAAGTGGTAGATATGCTGCAAATGGACTTGAAGCTGTCACCGATATCGGTCGGCTCGTCTAGCCAGACAGTCAGGAAATGGTAGACCAGCCCCCGGGGGACCGGTTTCCGAGGTGGCAAAAAAAGGCCCCCACGCCTGGGCCAGGTGTGGGAGCCGATTCAACATAGGGCGGAATTCCATGTATCAGTCGTCAAAGGCCGCTTTCGGTCGATTCTGTTGAAAAAGTAGCTCCCCTGTTTGACCTGCGGCAAAATTGCTTCATTGGCCGGCGGGGGATCACAGAGCATGATTGGACAGTTATCGAGTGGGCAGGATCGGCTGTTTTACTCGTTCAA
>NZ_JAAQYM010000007.1 GCF_012986595.1 Pseudomonas koreensis
GCTTGATTGGATCCGGCGTCAAAAACCGCCCAGTGCCCGGATTGTAGTAGCGGTGCCGGTTGTAATGTAACCCCGTCTCGGCATCGAAGTACTGACCTTGGAAGCGCAGCGGATTATCAATCTCGCTAACGTCCAGCGCGGCGAGGTTACCGTAGGCGCGGTACTTTGACGACCACATGATCTCGCCACTGTAGTCGGTGAGTTCCTGCGGTGTACCGAGGTGGTCGAGTTGGTAGTAGAACGGAGTCGCCTTTAGAGGACCTTCGCCATCAAGCATTGCCAGCGGTCGGAAGCTGCCCGGTTCGTAGATATAGCTTCGGTAGCGATTTTCAGCGCTTTCGGCAATCAGGCGTTCGCCTTGCCACAGAAATTCAGTGGTGTGGCCGTCGACGGTTTTTTCTATACGTCGACCGAAGACATCGTACTTGTAGGTTGCAATGCTGCCGCCCGGCAGGCTGACGCTGATGAGGCGGTGCTGGCAGTCGTAGCGATATTCGGTGACGAGTTTCTGACCGGCACCACGGCGTTCGCGGATCAGATTGCCATAGGCATCGTAGTCGTAGTGGCGGTCGCCCTGCATCAGCAGGCGGTTGCCTTTGACGTTGGCAAGGTTCGCTGTGCCTTCGTTGTTTTGATCCAGCAGGTTACCGGCCGGATCATGGACGAAGCTTTCCGGTGTGGCGCCGCGCACGCTGATCAGACGGTCGAGCGGGTCGTAGTGGTAGCTTCGGTTGCCTTTGCGGCTGTCGTCGATACCGGCGAGATTGCCGTTAGCGTCGTAGTTGTAGCGACGCTGAAACAGGTTCTTGTCTCGCTGGCCGACGGTGTGGGCTTGCAGGCGGCCTTGTTCATCGTATTGGTATTGGCTGAGCAGCAGACCTTGTTGGCGCTGTTGTTCGCGACCGGCGCTGAACTGGTAAGCGGTCAGACGTGAGCCGTTGAGGTCGATGCCGCTCAGGCGTCCGCCGGACAGGTGACGGTAGTCGAGCTTGCTGCCATCCGGGAGGCGACATTGGCTCAATTGGCCGACGCTGTCGTATTCATCCAGAAGGAACGAAAAGAAACGTGGTCTGCTCCCGACCATTGCCTACTCTGTTAACTGAGATTGGCGTCTAGAAAATAAACTGCATTTTTGAGACTGATAGTGATATTAAAGATTGTTTATTATTTCAGGTATTTCGGTGTGTGTAACTTTTCTGATTTCCAGATTTTCAAATATCGGTGTAATTTTTTTTAGGTTTTCTGCTGGCGTAATAAGCTGTAAGGTTGAATGAGTGTCGCTTTCTAAAAAACGAGCGATAAGTGTTTCTCTGTCAAAGTTCATAAATTTTAAAATGCTTCTTGAAGTGACAGCTTTGTCGTCTTTGCTTAGTTGTTCCAAAAGTAAAAGTAAGTCTGGGGTGTTTTTTTTTAGGATTAGAAAAGTATTTCTGTATTGTGTTAGTTCGTCAGGTTTGAATCTGTTTTCATGGGTGTCCGTTGGGTTCAGGTAAGAATATATTTTTGTTTCTGCATTTTTCTTGAGTATTCCATTGGCGCCTAAAGTCGATTCAATATCCTTTCGTAGACGAATTTCTTGGATCTTTTGATTCTCCAGCGAGTAGCCAATAGTCCGCCACTTTATTGTTGTAGGCCATTCCAGCGAGAGAGAACGGCTGATTTTTATCCAAGTTGACCATATGTCCTGCAAAGACGCCGAGATAATTGTGAAACTCACAAAGTCAGGAGATGGCGCGAACTCGGGTTGCTCGCATAGCTTAATTCCTGGATCGTAAATGTAAAATGTTCTCATGATTATTCTTTCTTAAAGTATGTATGTGAATTTTCACCCTCTTTTAGGGATCCCTTAGTACCAGTAGTTTTTGTTACCTCTGTGTTGAAATGAGGTCCCTCGTTTCCTTTTACGTGCCCTAATTAATGCTCTCTGATCGTCACAATCTGACCATCGTTTAAACGAAATTCATACACGCGACTCATAACACGGCCGGGTTGGTCAGTAAGTACTTCTTTATATGACCTGGATGGCTGCTGCGAGAGTGGAACTCCTCCGACCCTTTTAGCCTCCCTGAAAGCTGTCCTTCTGGTACATCGCCTAGCTAGCGGCTCAAATCGGTCGCTCTACGGTGCTCATATAAACTGAAGGGCTGCAAAGCAATGGGTATTTTGTTTTGAACTCTAATAGAGAGTTTTCATTTTCTGCGCGGATTAAAAAATACTCGTCAATTTTCTCTACTTTCATAGTGAGATTCTCTTGAGTAGGTATATTTTTTAAGATTAATTCTTTGACTCCGTTGCAGCTTAATCCAATGCGGCAAGTGTTGAATCCCATCTTTACCCACTTTTCAGGTGCGGAGTCGGGGATTTCTGGGATATCGAATTCGAAGGTTATGTTAGGTGTGTTGTTGTCGACAGTTATTTGGAATAAGCTTATCGTGCTGATTTTAATAGGTTTGGTGAATGTTCTATTGAATAGGCTGTTGCCATCAAATTCATTCCAAGTTTTCATTTTTTCGCTTTCAGCTTAAGTGGTAGCTTCTAAGTATATGCTATCCGGGAAAGGTTTATTTTCAATGCCTTTTGGGCCATCTGCGGAAAAATAAATTTGTCCTATTTGATTGATGCGCCCGAGTTCGTCTCGTTCGGCGGTGACTCGGCTATACGGGTTATAGATGAACGCGCGAGTAGCGCCGCCGGGCAGGGTGACTTGGGTCAGGCGATCAGCGGCGTCCCATTGATATTGAGTAATCGCGCCAAATTCGTTTTGCCGGATGATCTGTCCGGCCAAGACATCTTAGCGGTATCTGCGTTGACCATCGTCCGGCAGACGCTCTTCCTGCAGTTGACCAAGGTTGTTCCAGCAAGATGGCTTCAGGAAAGGCGCGTTTAAAAATCGACACGGATCCACCCACCCCGTAGGGTTAGGCACGTACTGGTAGTTGTTCAATCCGCCCGCAAGCTTGATCGAAACTTTAAGCGTCAGGCGGGCGCGGATTGCATCTATATAAGCAAGATCCGTTGAGATTTATATGTTTGAAAACTAAGTTAGGGTTTCCAAAATTTAATCCCTTCCATGTGGCGCTCAATGTCATCCATATCATCATCTCCAAGTGTCGAATCAAAATTCTTGCTTATGATTTTTCTTACTTTGGCAAGGCGTTGGATTACTCCTTCGTTATCAATGAAATCAGTGGTGGCTTTTTGGTAGTCTTCGATTGGTTTGTCGGAGTAATAGCTGCCCATCTTGTGCAGTGAAATTAATATGAACTCGATATCTGCAAGGACTTCGAGAGCATCTTCTCCATTAAGTACTATTTTTATATTGGTTTCTAACATTTTTTCCACCGATTAAATGTGGGGTTTTCAAGCGTCATATTTCCTTTCGTCGTAAGATTTATTGCGCCGTATCTACAGTTATTTACCTATTCAGATTGGATGGCAGAAGAGGGGTTGAAAAAAAAGGGGGTAGATTTATTTTTAGTGTCTTTTGTGTATTGTGAAAAGTAAATTTCCCCCCTCTTGCTTTATTAGCTTTGGCTGTATTGGTGGGTGCTGAGTTTTAAATGTTTGTATTTCACGATTCGATCATGAATGATTCAATTTTTTTAATGAATTCAATTTTGCTTTTGGTTCTGAATTCACCAAGAAAAACTTCGGAGTTTTTAACCGGTTTTCCTTTTTGGTCATAATCGATTTTCAGGAAATCAATTACAAACTCTCCGTTGGGGTCGCCCTCTGGTTCTACTCTAGAATCAAAGCAGTGCCCGCTACTACGCCGCACCCCACCTAATAGTACTGAGCAGGTGAACCAGTCGCTGGTTTCTGGTGTTAATTCCACTTCAAAAAGGTTGTTGATTGTTACTGTCCAACCGCTTGGGACTCGAATTGGTTGAAGTTCATATTTGAGTTTTGGTCTCATTTTACATTGCCCATGTATTTTTTAACTTGCTCGGGTGAGGCCGGGAAACTGTGTATGACAGGTTCGCCAGCTTTTGAAAGTTCAATCCTAACCCAGTTTGTTAGTTCGCCATTATTGTATCCAACGGGGGTTTCTGATCTATAAAACATATATCTTGAACCCCCATGATCAAACACGTTTCCATCGCGTACCGCTGAATAGGCCGCTTGCTTCTCAAAACCGCTGACGTTATTCGCGATATCCGGTAAATAAGAGGCTTCTGGTTTTCCGTCACGACTCCCTTGACCAAGGCTGAGCGATTTCGCTTGTTCTGCCGACTGCGCATTTGTGTGCTTTGTGGCATGCCTACCTTCTGGGCGTTTTGCATCATAGACATCTGTTCTTAGGTCTTTACGTGTTTGGTAGTCGCTTGTATCAACCTTCTTGGGGCAATTAGTGCTATTTAGCCCCAATGGATCTACCCACCCTGTCGGGTTAGGCACGTACTGGTAGCTATTCAAACCGCCCGCAAGCTTGATCGGATCCGGCGTTAAAAACCGCCCAGTACTCGGATTGTAGTAGCGGTGCCGGTTGTAATGTAACCCTGTCTCGGCATCGAAATACTGACCCTGGAAGCGCAGCGGATTATCAATCTCGCTGACGTCCAGCGCAGCGAGGTTACCGTAGGCGCGGTACTTCGCGGACCACATGATCTCGCCACTGTAGTCGGTGAGTTCCTGCGGTGTGCCCAGATGATCGAGCTGGTAGTAAAACGGCGTGGCTTTGCGCGGGCCTTCGCCATCGAGCATCGCCAATGGACGGAAGCTGCCGGGCTCATAGATGTAGCTGCGGTAGCGGTTGTCGGCGCTTTCAGCGATCAGTCGTTCGCCTTGCCACAGGAACTCCGTGGTCTGGCCGTCGGCGGTTTTTTCGATGCGTCGGCCGAAAGCGTCGTATTTGTAGGACGCGGTGCTGCCACCCGGCAGGCTGACGCCGATGAGACGGTGCTGGCAGTCGTATCTGTATTCGGTGACGAGTTTCTGGCCGGTGCCGCGACGTTCGCGGATCAGGTTGCCGTAGGCATCGTAGTCGTAGTGGCGGTCGCCTTGCATCAGCAGACGGTTGCCTTTGACGTTGGCGAGGTTGGCCGTGCCTTCGTTGTTCTGACCCAGCAGGTTACCCGCCGGATCGTGGGCGAAGCTTTCCGGTGTCGTGCCGCGTACGCTGACCAAGCGATCGAGCGGGTCGTAGTGGTAGCTTCGGTTGCCTTTGCGGCTGTCGTCGATACCGGCGAGATTGCCGTTAGCGTCGTAGTTGTAGCGACGCTGAAACAGGTTTTTGTCTCGCTGGCCGACGGTGTGGGCTTGCAGGCGGCCTTGTTCATCGTATTGGTATTGGCTGAGCAACAAGCCTTGCTGGCGCTGTTGTTCGCGACCGGCGCTGAACTGGTGAGCGGTCAGACGTGAGCCGTTGAGGTCGATGCTGCTCAGGCGTCCGCCGGACAGGTGACGGTAGTCGAGTTTGCTGCCATCCGGGAGGCGGCAGTGGCTAAGCTGGCCAACGCTGTCGTACTCGTAGCGCAGGGTTCCCCAGCCTTGGTGTTCCTCGATGAGGCGGTCTTGCAGGTCGTACTTGTAGGCGAGCGGCCAATGGCCGTCGTCGACGTTTACCAGGCGACCGAGGGCGTCGTAGCGGTAGTGAATTTCTTCGCCATCGGCGAGGGTTTTTACCAGCAGACGGCCAGCGGTATCGCGCTGGTATTCGGTAACAAGTTCGCTGCCGTCATCGCCGAATTCGGTTTTCTTCAGCAACTGGCCGTTGAGGTCGTATTCGTAGGCCGTGCGACGACCGTCGAAGCCGGTTTCCTGTTGGATCAGGCCGTTCGAGTAGTAGTCGAGCTGGTAATGCTCGCCGCGCTCGTTTTCGATGTCAGTGAGCAACAGACGCGAGTTGTCGTAGCGGTAGCGCAGTTGGCTGCCGTCCGGATTGATACGGCGGCTGACCAGGTGCAGGTTGTCGGCGTATTCGTAGCGGGTTATACGGCCGAGTTCGTCGCGTTCGGCGGTGACGTTGCCATAGGCGTTGTAGGTGAAGGCACGTGTTGCGCCGCCCGGCAGCGTGACTTGTGCCAGACGGTTGGCCGCATCCCACTGGTATTGGGTGATGGCGCCGGACTCTTCCTGGCGGGTGATCTGACGACCCAGTGCGTCGTAGCGATACTTGCGTTGACCTCCGTCCGGCAGGCGCTCTTCCAGTAACTGCCCGAGGTTGTTCCAGCCGAGTTGATGGCGGCTGCCGTCGGAGTGGCGGATCTCCAGCAGGCGACCCTGGGCGTCGTAGCTGTATAGCGTGGCATTGCCGTCCGGGTCGATTTGCTGGGTGATGTCGCCCTGACGGTTGCGTTGATACTTCCAACTGGCTTTGCCGCGATGAACATCGCTGACGAAACCATTGATGTATTCATACGTGGTGGCTTCGTCTTCCGGCGGGATGACGGCAATCATCAGTCCGTTGTCGTCGTATCGGTATTCGGTAACGGCCCCCAACGGATCCTTTTCTGCGATCAATTGGCCTTTGTCGTTGTACGCCTTGAGATGTTCGGCGCCGTCTGGATCGATCTTGCTGATCAGCCGTGCATGGTCGTCGTGGGTGTAGACCTCTTCGCTGCCATCGGCGTTGGTTACCGTTACGCTGCCTTTATCGTCCCAGGCGTAATGCGCTTCCATCTGCGAGAAATTGGCCCAGTGACGGATGCAGCGAGACAGTTTGCCTTCGTTCTCCCACTCCCAGTAGAAGGCCGCGCCACCTGCCAGTTGCCGCTCCAGAATCACATGCTGATCGTTGTAGCGATAACGTTCGGCTTCGCCGGCTGCGTTCTTCGCTTCGATCAGACGGTGTTGTGCGTCATAGTTGTACGTCACCAGCGTTTGAACGGTGTTCCAGGCATCTTCCAGGTTGTCCGCTGGCAGGAACTGTTGATAGTCCACAGCGATAATGTGTTTGCGGTCGTAACGCAGCAGCAGTGCGCGACCGGCACCGTTATCGAGGCGCTTGATTCGACCATGAATATCGCGCGTAACGTGCAGTCGATTGCCATAGCTGTCGCTGATGGCAATCAGGGTGGCGCCTTTGCTGTTGAAGCGGAAGTGGTAGAACGATGGGCGTTTGCCTGCCTGCGCCAGAACCAGTTCTGACGGATCGTCTCCGAGAAATATCGCGGCCTTCGACAGGCTGTTGGTAATTGCCGGACGTTGTTCGCTTGGGAGGGGGAAGGGCGTTGCGCGGTTTTCGTGGTCGGTCCAGATGACTTCGTCGCCATTGACCTCGATGCGATGCGCCAGAGCATGACTCCAGCCATAGCCCAGACCACAGTCGATTTCCACCGCACTGGTTCGGTAGAGGCGTGTCCATTCAAACGGCAGCAGGCCGTCAAGTTGGCCGTCGGTCAGCGTCAACAGCTCTTCACCGGTCACCATCGAAACCGGGCAACCGTTGGTACAGGTATCGGCGGCGGGCTCTGCGCTTTTATCGGCGTGAGTCTTCGCCTGTTTGGACGCATCGTCGGCTATTTTGCCATCCGCGAGTTTTGCGTTTTTCTTCCCGTCAAAACGCAACTCCGAAATACCGTTTCTAACCTTCGCCGCCATACCTCGTGCCGCAACAGCGGTGTACTTCGCGACGTACTCCATAAAGCCATTGATGATCTTGAACAGCGACTTCACGAAACCGATGACTGCGTTGATGACCAACTCACCGTACTTCTTCAGTCGGGCGGCGAGGTAGATAACCCCGGTGCCTTCGGCCGCGATGGTCAGTACCACACCAATCACGATGTCGATCGCGATGCCGACGACCATTGCCGTGGTCGCTTTCGCTATGTCGCCAGCCATCTTCATTGGCGGCAAGCCTGCCAACCAGATCACTGCACTGCGTACCAGCAAAAACAATGCGGCTTCGTCACTGGCCAGCAACATGGCCTTTTTCATGATGTCCGGCGAGCTTTTGGCAACCTTGATCAGCTCGTCTGCTCCGGTGCCGAGATCTTTCGCAAACTTTCCCGGATCCTGCAGAATATCGAGCACCTGATTGATGCCATCCCACACGCCCTTGATGGCCTCCCAGCCACCTTCAAGAATGCCGGTGCCAATGGCCATCGCGGTGCCCGAGGTGGAAAGGTTCGACCATTGTGGCTTGAACCCTGCCCACTCTTTACGCAGGAAACCTTCGAGGTCTGCGGTCACGCCACTGTATGCGCTGAAGAGGGTGTCAATCTGCGCTGGCGTCACTTCGTTGTGAACGCGGATCTGGTAATACTTGCCGGGGATACCTCCGGTCCACGCCGCCTTGCCTTGAGCGTCGAGTTTGACTTTGCTGATTGCACCGCCTTCCACGGCGACGATTTCAACTTCGATATCACCGACAGGGATGTCGTAGACCGACTCGAATTTACTTTCGATCAGCAGCGGGCCCTGGAGCGGACACTGAGCCACGTTCGAGGAGAAATCACCGTCGGTCATGCTCACCGATTTACTGGTGTCGCCAACCTTGATCACACGCTCCATGCCTAGCAGTGAGGGCAGGTCTGCGGCTCGACTGGCCTTGTCGGCGGCTCTCGCGTACCAGGTTTTGGTTTGTTCCTGATACAACTTCAGACTGTCCTTGAAGGTGTTCAGTTGGTTGTCAACAAAGGCAACGCGATCCATCAGCCTTGCTCCAGAATCAGGTGGTTTAACAGTGCTTCTTTAAGGTTTTTCGGCGCATCCGGGCGGCGCACGAAACGGCTGACTTTCAGCTTCAGGTTGTTCTCTGGCCAAGCGCTGTATATGTCCGGACGTTCTTCTTCGAGCCATTGCAGGAGATTGCCAATCAGTGTTGAAGGGTTTTCCTTGGTCAAACTGTCCAGCAACGGCTTCGGCACTTCCCACCACGGCCAATCCCGCACCTTCGGCAGCACCCGTGTCCCAACCTCCAGCGTTTGCCCGTTAATCAGATACCGCTCAAACACCGGCAGTACTTCCCCAGCCTTCTCCCCAAGCCCCTTCAAAATCGGGTAGATGTGCCGCCCATCCCAGAAGCGGAAAAACACCTCCGTCCCGTCAGGCATCTTCACCTGCGTCAGGCTACGCAGGTGCTCGAACACGTCGTTCGGTTCGGCGCGTGAGACGGCCAGCCAGCCCCAGTCGAGGGCGTCGGTTTCGGCGATCCAGGGCAGAAATGCCGAGTTCGGTTTGAGTTCGGTGACGTAGGGCATCACCGGTTGCCAGGTGGAGTAGGGCGTGCCGCCCCAGATCGGCAGGAGCTGGGCGGTGGGTTCGGTCAGGTACAGGGTTTTCAGCGCGTCGGCATCGCTCGCTGCGCTGATGATCAGATACAGGCGCTCGCCAGTTTGCAGCGGCTGTTGTGCCAGCCAGTCCTTGGGTGTCAGTCGATCAGATGGCACAGGCACCTGCCTTGCATTTTTCGCATTCTTCGCAGAACGGCGCATTACGTTTGAGGGTGTTGATCTGGGCCGGGGTCAGGACCTGGCCGGCCTTGTCGGCGTCGGCCTGTTTCAGGATGCCTGGCATCAGCGGGGCGGCGCCGGTGCCGCTGCCGGGGCTGCCGCCGGAGTTCATGTTGATCACCGGGCCGCTCATGGTCACGCCGCCGGCGTCGATCTTGATGAAGCTGCCGCCACCGACCAGCGTCAGTTCGGCGCCGGCTTCCATCACGACTTTCATGCCGCTGCTCAGGTGGATTTCCTGGCCGGCGTCGATGAATTGGCCGGTGCCGATCTTGATGTGCTGGTTCACGCCCACGGTCAGGTGGTCGTTGGCGCGGGCCTCGACTTTGCGGTCGGCGTAGACGGTGTGGTGTTCTTCGGCCTTGAACTCGGTGTAGCTGTTCTGCTCGACGGTGTCGTGGCGTTCGTTGCCGACGCGGATTTTCTGGTCGTGCTCGATGTTTTCGTCCCAGTCGCGCTGGGCGTGCAGGTAGATCTGCTCCTGACCTTTTTTGTCTTCAATGCGCAGTTCGTTGTAACCGCCGCCACCCATCGAGCTCAGGGTCTTGAAGGTGCTGCGGGTCTTGTTCGCCGGCAGCGCGTAGGGGACGGTGTTTTCCTTGTGGTACAGGCAGCCGCTGATCAGCGGTTGATCGGGGTCGCCTTCAAGGAAGGTGACCAGCACTTCCATGCCGATGCGCGGGATGGCGATGCCGCCGTACTGGGCGCCGGCCCAGGCGCTGGAGACACGCAGCCAGCAACTGGTCTTGTCGTCAGCCTGGCCTTCGCGGTCCCAGTGGAATTGCACTTTGACCCGGCCGTACTGGTCGCAATGGATCTCTTCGCCTTTGGGGCCGGTCACCACGGCGCTCTGACTGCCGAGGATGCGCGGTTTCGGGTGGCGCAGCGGTGGACGGTTCGGCACGTCCCACGGGGTCGCCTGAAAACGGTTGCGGTAGCCCTGATGGAAATCGTCTTTCAGCGCGGTGGTGTCGCTGGTCACCGATTCTTCCAGCACTTGCGGCTGCTTGCCTTCGTGCAGGACTTCGGTCAGCAGCCACAGGTCGTTCCACTTGGCCTTCGGGTGCTCGGTCAGGGCCAGGAAATGGCCGCTGACCAGCAGCGGCTGGTCGCTCTTGCCTTCGGCGAGCTGGAAGTCGCTGCGGTGGCGTTCGAGGGCGCGTTTGGCCAGGTGCTTGCCGCGCTCGCGGTCGATGAAACGGCCCGGGTAGTCGTAGTCTTCGAGGTCGGGCAGGGCGTCGCCACGGTTTTCGCTTTCCAGGGTCAGGCGCGGTTTTTCGAAGTCGTAGTCGCGGCGCGTGGTGCGGCTGGTGCGGGTTTCCAGGCGCAGGTCGAAGCGCTTGATCACCGGGTTGCTGGCGACCATGCCAGAGTCTTGCTGGTAGGCCACCGGCTTGAGTTTCGGGAACACCGTCTGGTCATCGCCGAACACCAGCTTGTGCGCCGTGGCGCTGTGCTGGAAGTGGTAGTGGATACCTTCTTCCTCGCACAGGCGCTGGATGAAATGCAGGTCCGATTCATCGTATTGCACGCAGTAGATGCGCTCGGGATAGATCGACCCGGTCTTGAATTCGTAGGCGTTGCTCTGGATGCCGTGCTCTTCGAGGACCATGCCGATGATTTTCGGCACCGTGAGGTTCTGGAAGATGCGTTGGTTGACGCGGTGTGCCAGGTACGACAATTGCGGGCGCAGGGTCACCGAATAACGGGTCAGGCGTTTGCCCGAGTCACCTTGCGCGGCGCGATAGATCTGGCCGTGGATGCCGCTGCCATCGGGCGACAGCTGCAGGAAGGCCGGTTTGTGCAGCAGGGTTTCGAGGTCCAGCGACGGCTGCTCACTGACCAGCTCCACCTCAAACACAAAAGGCTGGCTGATGGCTTCCCGGCCGGTCAGGGTGAATACCTGAAAATCGGCGGAGAGCCCTTCGATGGTCAGGGCAAAGTGGGTTTCATTGGCCGGCGCGAACATCCCTTGTTCCTCGTGCTGTACAGCGGCGTTCGTCGACTACCGCCAGGCGGATCAACGCACGCGAAATTCTGGAGGGGCGTAAACAACATCGACCAGCAGGGCTGGTCGATGCTTGTAACGATCAGCCGTAATTAAACGACTGGAGCACGCCAGTCATCGGAACCCGAAGTACCGGATACTTCGTGGGTCCAGGTGATTTTGCGGTAGGTGAACTGCACTTCCTCCAGGTGGGTGAAGTGCGAGTTGCCTGGATCCTGGCAGTTGTGCATTTTGTTGTTGATGGCGACGATGATCGCGTCTTCCAGTTTGGTGGTGTAGTAGTGCTCTTGAGTACCTTGAGCAGAAGTACGGTACCACTGGATAACGATTTCGCTCATGCGCTCGCCGGAGGTCAGAGCGGCTTGCAGCAGAGGCGAAGCCTTGTCGTAGACCTTGGTGATGATCACTGGCTTGTGAACGCGCTGACCGGTTGGCTGACCGGATTGTGGGTCACGCGGGATGATCACGTCGTGGCTGAAAGCCTGAACCATGACCTGGTCTTCGTGGCCTTCCTGGTAGGTGTTGCCAACGGAGTCGGCGGTGAAGGCGCCGGCAGTGATCAGGCCTTGTTTTTCGCCGGTAACCGACATGTACGCTGGTGTTGCCATGGGGTGCTCTCCTTGCGGATAAATTTAGGGTGCCCGGGAGGCGGAATCGCCCGGTGGGTGCCTGACTGTTATCAAGGAGCGTGCCAGGTTTGTTGAAGGTCCCGGGAGCCGGGGGTGGAACGGCTCTGGACTGCGGTTGGGACGAAGTTTTCTGCGCAATCGAGGTCGAAAGTGCGCAACTTCTTGCGCAGTACTGCGCAAAAAGTTGCGCACTTGGCTGCGAGCCACGCCAATCAAGGCCTGTAGCGTGATAGGCGGTCGTTTTCGCCGAACAAGTGCGCAAGAAGTTGCGCAGTAAGGCCAAGTGCCAGTGTCGAGCGGTTGAAACGATCCGGCTGCATCGAAGGTCAATCACTCACGAGCGCGCCGAAGGCGTACGAACATTCCCCACATCGAGTGAGAGCGACATGAAAATCCTGATGGTTTTAACGTCCCACGATCAATTGGGTGATACCGGCAAGCAAACCGGTTTCTGGCTGGAAGAATTCGCCGCGCCGTATTACGTGTTCAAGGACGCCGGCGCGCAACTGACGCTGGCCTCGCCCAAGGGCGGCCAGCCACCGCTGGACCCCAAGAGTGACGAACCTGACGCACAGACCGCCGCGACCGAGCGCTTCCGCAAGGATTCTGCCGCCCAGTCGGCGCTGTCCTCCACGGTTAAGCTGGACATGGTGAAGGCTGCGGACTTCGATGCCGTGTTCTATCCCGGTGGGCACGGCCCGCTGTGGGACCTGGCTGAAGACCGGCATTCCATTGCGCTGATCGAAGCGTTTTATAACAGCGGCAAGCCAGTGGCTGCGGTGTGCCATGCGCCTGGCGTGTTGCGCCATGCCAAGGGCGCGGACGGTCAGCCGCTGGTCAACGGTAAGCAGGTGACCGGTTTCAGCAACAGTGAAGAGGAAGCGGTAGGGCTGACCAACGTGGTGCCGTTTCTGGTGGAGGATGAGCTCAAGGCCAAGGGCGGGGTTTTCTCCAAAGGCGCGGACTGGTCGAGCTACACCCGTGAGGACGGGTTGCTGCTGACGGGGCAGAATCCGGCGTCGTCGGAAGAGACGGCGTTCGCCTTGTTGTCGCGACTGCGCTGATAGCCGCACTTGATTCTGTGGCGAGGGAGCTTGCTCCCGCTGGAGTGCGCAGCGCTCCCAAAACAAGGGCCGCTTCGCAGCCCAGCGGGAGCAAGCTCCCTCGCCACGGTCAGCTCAGTTTCAACCGCAATGCTTGGGCGCATTCTTCAATCGAACGCCGCTGCGTCTCGGCATACAATCCCAACTCATCAATAGTCGAACGCCCCAGCGCCTGTTCGAACGCCTGACGGTTCGAGTGTTCGCCGTAGTGCGTTTGCGCTGCGTCCCCAAGGTTCGACTGAAAAATCCCCGCGGCACTGACCGGCAGGAAATCTTCGTACACCAATGGTTCGGCTTTCACATGACCGTCGCGGAGCAGATCCTCCAGCGATGCTGACGTGAGGCTACCCACGGCCAAGCCTTTTTCCGTAGGGAAGTAGCGAAAGTACGCCAGCTCCTGCTCACGCATGCCGTCGACGCTGTCAGGAAATTCGCCAAAGTGCCGGGTCATCAGTGCGTTGTAGCGAGCGGCATTGCCTTCGTTGGGGAAGTCACCCAGTTCATCGCGCGCGGCATTCAGCAGGCGGTCATACAGCGCCCTGCCTTTGGGCGTCAGCGCCGCACCGCGTTGTTCGATCTCGCCGAAACGCGCGCTGTGGCTGCCGTGGGTGTCGTGCTGGTCGGTGAAGGCGATCGGCTCGTCCAGCGCCTTGAAACTGGTCTGGCGCAGCAGGATCGGGCATTGCCGGCGCGGCGGGCCTTCGATCACCGCTTTCGGGGTGATGCCGTGCACCGGCATTTGCGCCTGGACGATGTCGATGTCCAGCGTGCGCGGGGTCAGGTGATTGATGTGCGGGCCTTTGAACGCCACCACGTCAGCGATCAAACGGTGTTGGGCGCTGAGTGTCTGGTACTGCGTGGCGGTGACAGTCGCGCTGTGATGCCAGCGAAAGGTCTCCAGTGCCTGCAGGACAAATTCCGCCGCCTCACGCTCATTCAAACCACCGGCCGCTTCGGCTTGCTCGATCAGCTTCAGCGCCTGCGGGGTAAAGATCGCACGCTGGTTCAGCACCGCTTCGGCAAAGGCGCGCAACTCGGGATCTTCGATCAACTCCAGCCTTAGCAACGAGGTGAATACCCGAAACGGGCTGACCTGCAGCGCCGCTTCATGCACCGCGCGAAATGCCGTGGAGTGCACCGGCACGCCCGCCGGGGTCAGGTCGTAATAACCCACCGGTTGCATGCCCATCACTGCGAACAGGCGGGCGAGGGTCGCCAACTCTGTGCCGGTGCCGACGCGGATGGCGCCGTGGCGCTCCATGTCCAGGCGCTCGATCTCGCCGGTGCTGTGCAGTTGTCGGGCGATGTGCGGTTCGCGGGCCAGCACCTCGCGGTTGGTCTGTTCCACCAGTTCCATCAGCGCGCCGTACAACGGCACTTCTTCGCGGTACATGTCGGACATCGCTTTGGAGAAGCGTTGGCGGATCAGGTCAGGGCTGACGAAAGGCTGCACGGTCATGAAAAAAATTCCTGCCACGGTCACGTAAAGGATGGAGGAAAAGATCGCAGCCTTCGCCGGCGGCGGCAAACGAAGAATCCTACGAACTTCATTCTGCCAACGACTGATCCACCAGTTCGATCCAGTGCATCACCTGCGTGCGTCCGGCGCCAGCCAGATGATTCTGGCAACCGATGTTGGAGGTGACAATCAGCTCCGGGCGCCCGCTTTCCAATGCGTTGAGGCGGTTGTCGCGCAGTTGCCGGGCGAGGGCCGGTTGCGTCAGCGAATAGGTGCCGGCCGAACCACAACACAGATGGCCGTCCGGCACTGGGGTGAGATTAAACCCGAGACGGGTCAGCACGGCTTCCACCGCGCCGCCGAGTTTCAACGCGTGTTGCAAGGTGCAGGGGCAGTGCACGGCGATCCGTCGTTGGGTCGCGGCGCACACCTGTTCCAGCGGTTCCTGCGCGAGGAGCTGCACCAGGTCCAGCGTCCGCTCGCTGATCTGCCGCGCCTTGGCGGCGTAGCGCGGATCCTGCGCGAGCAAATGCCCATAATCCTTGATGAACGCGCCGCAACCACTGGCCGTCTGCACGATGGCTTGTGCGCCGTTTTCCAGGTGTGGCCACCAGGCGTCGATGTTCTGCCGGGCGCGGTCGAGGCCCTTGGCCTGGGCGTCGAGGTGGTAATCCAGCGCACCACAGCAACCGGCCTCGGCCACCGGGGTGACGCTGATCCCCAGCCGATCGAGCACCCGCGCCGTCGCGTCGTTGGTGTTTGGCGACAGGCCCGGCTGTACGCAACCTTCAAGCAGCAACACCCGACGCGCATGGCGTGGCGCAGGGCGCGAGCCGGATACCGGCGCGCGTTGCGGCAATTTGCTTTCGAGGATTTGCGGTAACAGCGGCCGGAACGTCGTGCCGACCCGCAGCAAGCCCTTGAATACTCCGGGATTCGGCGCCAGTGCGCGCAAGCCCTCGCGCAACAGACGTTGAGCGGCGGGGCGCGGCACGGCCTTGTCGACCACTGCCCGGCCGATGTCGAGCAGGTTGTGATAGTCGACGCCGGAGGGGCAGGTGGTTTCGCAGTTGCGGCAGGACAGGCAGCGATCCAGATGCAGTTGTGTCTGCTCGGTGGCCGGTGCGCCTTCGAGGACTTGCTTGATCAGGTAGATGCGCCCGCGCGGGCCGTCGAGTTCATCGCCGAGCAATTGATAGGTCGGGCAGGTCGCGTTGCAGAACCCGCAATGCACGCAGGTTCGCAGAATTTTTTCCGCCTCGGCAGCACGCGGCAGTTGTCTGGCTTGTTCGCTGAGGGTGGTTTGCATGGCTAGAACTCCGCGTACATCCGGCCGGGGTTGAACAGCCCTTGCGGGTCGAGTTGCGCCTTGAGTTGCCGGTGATAGCGCAGCAATGCCGGGGCCAGCGGCTGGAACGGTGTGTCGCTGGCGCCATGGGTGAAGCAGGTGGCGTGGCCGCCGAGTTCCTGGGCGAGCATCTGAATCTGCGCATGATCGGATTTCAGCCAGCGTTGCGCGCCGGCCCAGTCGATCAACTGCTGGCCGGGCCAGTCCTGCGGCCCGAGATTATTCGGCAGCGACAGGCGCCACAGCGGCAGGCCTTCGTCAAAAAATGCCAGGCGGTGTTCGTTCAAATCGCGCCAGAACACCGAGTCCAGCGGTTCGCCGCCGAGCCGTTGATGGGCGGCAGTCACCGAGCCTTCGCCGCCTTCCAGGCGCAGGAACAGGCTATGCCCGTCATGACAGGCGCCGCTGATCGGCAAGGGTTGCTGGCCCCATTCGGCCAGTCGGGTCAGTGCTCGGGCGCAATCGAGGTCGAGGCGAATGCTCAGGCACTGACGCGGTTTTGGCAGGACTTTCAGCGAGACTTCAGTGAGCACGCCGAGGCAGCCGAAACTGCCGGTCAACAGGCGCGACAGGTCGTAGCCGGCAACGTTCTTCATCACTTCGCCGCCGAAACGCAGGTGCTGGCCGAGGCCGGTGATCACCCGGGTGCCGAGGACGAAATCGCGCACCGAGCCAGACCATGGCCGCCGTGGCCCGGACAGTCCGCTAGCGATCATCCCGCCGACGGTTGCGCTGTCGTCAAAGGCCGGCGGCTCGCACGGCAGCATCTGCCCGGCCGCGTCGAGGACGTCCAGCAACTCGCGCAACGGCGTACCGGCGCGCACGCTGACCACCAGCTCCGTCGGTTCGTAGCGCACGATGCCGCGGTGCACGCGGGTGTCGAGCACTTCACCGGCCACTTCGCGGCCGAGAAACGCCTTGCTGTTGCCGCCCTGGATTTTCAGCGGCGTGGCGTTGGCCAGCGCCTCGTTGACCTGATCGAGCAGGGTGCTGCTGGCGTCGACGTCGGCCATCAAAAACGCTCCAGTTCGGGGAATGGCAGTTGTCCGGCGTGAATGTGCATCGCGCCGAATTCCGCGCAGCGATGCAGCGTCGGAATGTTCTTGCCGGGGTTGAGCAGGCCTTGCGGGTCGAACGCGGCTTTGACCGCGTGGAACAGGCTCAGCTCAGCGCTGTTGAATTGCGCGCACATCTGATTGATTTTCTCGCGGCCGACGCCGTGCTCACCGGTGATGCTGCCGCCGACCTGCACGCACAGTTCGAGAATCTTCCCGCCCAACGCTTCCGCGCGATGCAGTTCGCCGGGCTGGTTGGCGTCGAACAGGATCAACGGGTGCATGTTGCCGTCGCCGGCATGGAACACGTTGGCGACGCGTAAACCGTATTCGACAGCGAGGCGGGCGATGCCTTGCAGCACGCCGGGCAACTCGCGGCGCGGGATGGTGCCGTCCATGCAGTAGTAGTCCGGCGACAAGCGGCCGATGGCCGGAAAGGCGTTTTTGCGCCCAGCCCAGAAGCGCACGCGCTCGGCTTCATCCCGGGCCTGCCGCACCTCGCTGGCGCCGGCCTGGAGCATGACGTCGCGGACCCGCAGGCAATCATCGTGAACGTCGGCTTCGACGCCATCGAGTTCGCACAACAGGATCGCCTCGGCATCGACCGGGTAACCGGCGTGAATGAAATCTTCGGCGGCGCGGATCGCCAGGTTGTCCATCATCTCCAGGCCGCCGGGTATGATCCCCGCCGCGATGATGTCGGCCACGGCGCGGCCGGCCTTTTCCACCGAGTCGAAACTGGCCAACAGCACCTTGGCGACTTGCGGTTTGGGCAGCAGTTTGACCGTGACTTCGGTGATGATCCCCAGCAATCCTTCCGAGCCGGTGAACAGCGCGAGCAAATCAAAACCCGGCGCATCGAGGGCGTCGCTGCCCAGGGTCAGGCGTTCGCCTTCGATGGTCAGCACTTCGATCTTCAGCAGGTTGTGCACGGTCAGGCCGTACTTGAGGCAATGCACGCCGCCGGCGTTTTCCGCGACGTTGCCGCCGATCGAGCAGGCGATCTGCGACGACGGATCCGGCGCGTAATACAGGCCGAACGGCGCCGCCGCCTGGGAAATCGCCAGGTTGCGCACCCCCGGCTGAACCCGCGCAGTGCGGGCTGCCGGGTCGATATGCAGGATGTTGTTGAACCGCGCCATCACCAGCAGCAGGCCTTTTTCCAGCGGCAAGGCGCCGCCCGACAGCCCGGTGCCAGCGCCACGGGCAACCACGGGCACGGTGTGTTGATGGCAGAGTTTGAGCAGGGCCTGCACCTGATCGAGTCGGCGGGGCAGGGCGACCAGCATCGGCGTGGTGCGATAGGCCGACAGCCCGTCGCACTCGTAGGGCTTGAGTTCGTCTTCGCGCCAGAGTAGGTCAAGATCCGGGATGGCGTGCTGCAGGGTTTTCAGCAGTTCAGCCTTGTTCACCGCCGGTAGCGGGCCATCAAGGCGTTCGTCGTAGAGAATGTTCATTCCGACCTTCCGAATCTTTGTCGCCGGGACGGTTTGTTGTGGCGAGAGAGCTTGCTCCCGCCGGGCTGCGCAGCAGACCTGAGAGGCAAGCCGTATTCGCTGGATTAGGGCCGCTTCGCGCCCCAGCGGGAGCAAGCTCCCTCGCCACGATCCCGGCAGTGGGTTTCATCGCTGATTGCCCAGAAACTCCCGATACAACCGCGCGGTATTCCCCGGCTGTTCAACCATCGGCATGTGCCCGACGCCGTCCCACACGTCGACCCGCAGGTTGGCGATGCCCTTGCTCCAGATCGGTACGCTGCTAACGTCGATCAAGCGGTCCTTGCGTCCCCACAACAGCAGCGCCGGGCATTTGATGTCGGCCAGTTTCGGCTCCATCGGCGGGCTGGCGCGAAAGTCGCGGAAGATCTCTTCCAGCTCGTCGCGCTGGCGTTCGTAACGCTGGGCGATCGCGTCCAGTACCAGCCCGGGCACCCACGGTGGCGAGGCCATGGTCATCGCATAGAACTGGCGAAACTCTTCCCGGGAATTGATCAGAAACGGGTTATGCCCGCGCGCCAGATGCCGCTCCATGTCGCTGGCCTGCGGTGCGGTGACGCCGGCCGGGTCGATCAGCGCCACCGAGGCGATCCGCTCCGGGTAAGTCGCCGCCAGCCATGCCGCGATGTAGCCGCCCATCGAGTTGCCGATCACGTGCACTTTCTCCACGCCACAGACGTCGAGCAACTGGATCATGCGCTTGGCCTGCAGCGGAATGTCATAGCCACCACCGGCCTTGAACCCGGTTTCACCGTGGCCGGCGATGTCCGGAATGATCACCCGGTACTGCCGGACGAAATGCCGGGCAAAGCGCAGCCACAGGTTCTTGTCGGCGCTGTAGCCGTGCAGCATCAGGATCGCGCTGGCCGCTTCATAGGGGCCGCCTTGCCACGTCGATACGCTCATTTCGGCAATCGGCACCTCGATTTTATGCAGCTTATACAGCTTGGCTTCGAGGGCCGTACTCAGGTCGTACAGCCAATGGCCGACCGCCGGGTAACTTAACCAGCTCCAGGCGACGAAAACCGCGAGAGCGACAAACAGCAAAAGCATCGACGTCTTCCTTTTACGTGTTCAGGACAGAATGTGGTCAGCCGGTTTCAGCGCCCGGGTCAACCGGTAGTAGCTGAAACTGAAGCCCGGAAATATCGCGATCACATGACCGCTTTTGCTCTGATACCAACTGTGACAGCCGCCGGATTTCCATACCGTGCGTTCCATCTCACGGTGGATCATTGCAGTGTAGGAACGTTCCGCTTCGGCGCGCACCTCGATGCTGTGCAGGCCCCTGGCCTCAAGGGTGTGGATGCAATCGAGGATGTAGTTCATCTGCGCCTCGATGATGAACAGCGCCGAGGTATGCCCGATGCCGGTGTTCGGGCCGGTGACGATAAACAGGTTGGGGAAGTCCGGCAGGCTGGTGCCCAGATAGGCGCGCGGGTACTGCGCCCAGACATCCTTGAGCTGTACGCCGTGCTTGCCGGTCACCGGGTAGGACACCACGCCGTCGGTGGCGTCGTAGCCGGTCGACCAGACAATCAGGTCGACCTCAATGTGCTGGCCGTCCGTGGTGGTGATTCCGCTTTCATCGATTTCGGCGATGCCTTGCTCACGACTGTGCAACGTGACATTGGGCCGGGTCAGCGCCGGGTAATAAGTGCTGGAAAGCAGGATGCGCTTGCAGCCGATGGTGAAGTCCGGGGTGAGTTTTTCGCGCAACAGCGGATCCGGCACCTGCTGCTTGAGAAAGCGCAGCGCCTGACGCTGGACCAGGTGAATCGCCGGTCTGGAATATTTGAAGGCGATCACCCGGGTTTCGAATTGCCAGTAGAGCAGCCAGCGCAGCAGCTTGTACGCCGGTTTCAAGCCCAGCAACCAGCGCTGAAAGCGCCCGAACGTGCGATCAGCCCGCGGCAACACCCAGTGCGCTGTGCGCTGGAACACATGCAGGTGCCCGACCTCGGGGGCAATCGCCGGAATCACCTGCGCGGCACTGGCGCCGCTGCCGACGATGGCCACGCGTTTACCCCGGTAGTCGTAGCTGTGATCCCAGTTGTTGGTATGAAAAGTCTTGCCCTGAAAGCGCTCCAGGCCGGGGAAGGCGGGGATCACCGGTTGGCTCAGCGGGCCGCTGGCGTTGATCACGAACTGCGCGTAGAAGACTCCGCGGCTGGTCTGCACCGCCCAGCGCTTTTCCGCCTCGTGCCATTCAATGTGTTCAACATTGGTTTGCAGCTCGACACGTTCGCGCAGGCCGAAATGCTCGATCACGTATTGGGTGTATTGATGCAGTTCGGCCTGGGCGGCGAACATCTGCGTCCAGCGATACGGCGCGAACGACAGCGAATACAGTGGCGAAGGCACATCCACCGCTGCGCCGGGGTAGGTGTTCTGGCACCAGGTGCCGCCGAAAAAGTCGCGTCGTTCCAGCAGGCGGAAATCATCGATCCCGGCCTTGAGCAAATTGACCGCCGCACACTGGCCGCCAAATCCGCTGCCGATGATCAACACTCGGTAGGTCTGCATGGGCCTCCTTCTTATAGTCGTTTTTCCGTTTTCATCCTTTCAGGTATAGCTAAATATTTGCCCTGTGCGCGGCGGCGATGCCCCGGTATTCAGCGGCTGGCCGGTGATGGCTATTTAATCGCTGCCTGTTAGACTTCCAGCACATCCGTCTGACGGTGTGCGCAGGTTCCGTTGAGTGGTCGAGGCCCTTATGCGAAACAAGGGGGGAAAGGGACTTTCACTGGCCAGGAGGCTTTATACATCGCGAACCCTCGGCCTGGTGCTGGGGCTGTTGTGCGTGAGCGCGGCGATGTACCCGCTCGACCCGCCGCTGTGGGTCTGGGGGCTGATGTTGTTCAATGGCCTGCTCTGGCCGCATCTGGCGTTTCAATGGGCCCGTCGTGCCAGCGTTCCCTACCACGCCGAACACCGCAATCTGTTGGTCGACGCATTTATGGGCGGCTTCTGGGTCGCCGCCATGCATTTCAATCCGCTGCCCAGTGCCACCACTGTTTCGATGATGGCGATGAACAACGTTGCCATCGGCGGGCTGCGTTTTCTCGCCGCTGGCCTGGCGGCGCAGATCCTCGGCATCGGTGTCGGCCTGGTGGTGTTCGCCCCGGCCTTCATCCCGCAAACCTCACCGTTGCAGCTCTACGCGTGCCTGCCGTTGCTGATGCTGTACCCATTGGCGCTGGGCTGGATCTGCTTTCGCCAGGCCTACACGCTGGGCCTGCACAAGCGTGAGCTGCTGGCGCTGAGCCGCACCGATAGCCTCACCGGGCTGCTCAACCACGGCGCCTGGAAGGATCAGCTGGAAGTCGAGTTTCAACGCTGCCGCCGGCAGCAGCAGGGCGCGGCCATCGCGCTGATCGACATCGACCATTTCAAACCGATCAACGACACCTACGGTCACGTCGCCGGCGACATCGTGCTGCGCCAGTTGAGCAAGATGCTCAAGCAGAACCTGCGCGCCGCCGACGTTGCCGGGCGGTACGGCGGCGATGAATTCTGCGTGATCCTGCCCGACCTGCCGCTGTTCAACGCCGCCCAGGCCATGGAAGCCTTGCGCGAACGTTTCGCCACCCTGGGTTACGAGCAGAACCCGGCGCTCAAGGTCAGCCTGAGCATTGGCCTGGCCGCCTACGATCCGAGCCATGGCGACGCGACCCGGTGGCTCAACGATGCCGATCAGGCGCTGTACGAGGCCAAGGCCACCGGGCGCAATCGAGTGATCTGCAACAGTGATGATCGGCCGAAACACGAAGTGCTTGATTCGGTCTGACTGCTCAGCACAATTCCTGCAGGTGTTCGGTGTCCGCCGCAGAGATGTCGCATCCGGTATAGAGCCTCGCGCCGATGTCAGGTACGGTTTAATCCCCCCCCGACGCGAAACAAGGATCGATTCATGACGTTCTCATTTTCCCGCTCCCTGCTGGCCGCCAGCCTCGGTCTGTCCCTTGCCTTCAGCACCGCCAACGCCTTCGCCGAACCGCACAAGCAAGTGCTGGCCGATGCCGAGCAGTATCAGCCCGAAGCGCTGAAACTGCTGGAACGGCTGGTCAATATCGACTCCGGCTCCGGTTATGAACCGGGCTTGAAACAGGTCAGCGAGATCGCCATCGATGAACTGAAAAAACTTGGCGCGACCATCGAGCTGGTGCCCAATACCCCGGAAAAATCCAATCATGTGCTGGCGACCTTCAAGGGCACCGGCAAGGCGAAAATCCTCTTGATGGCGCACATGGACACGGTGTTCAAGGAAGGCTCTGCCGCCGAACGCCCATTCCGGATCAAGGACGGCCGCGCCTACGGGCCGGGGGTGATGGACGACAAGGGCGGCATCGTCGCCGGGATCTACGCGCTGAAAATTCTGCAGAACCTCGACTTCAAGGACTACGCGCAAATCACCTTCCTGCTCGACGCCAGCGAGGAAACCGGCTCGGACGTCGCCACCGACCTGATCAAGAAAACCGCCAAGGCCCATGACGTGACCCTCAACCTTGAGCCGGGGCGTCCGGCCGATGGCCTGGTGGTGTGGCGCAAGGGCAGTGCGACCGCGCTGGTCGAGGTCAAGGGCAAGGCTGCGCATGCCGGGGTGGCGCCGGAGCTGGGGCGTAACGCGGCAATGGAGGCGGCGCACCAGATTCTGCAACTGGGCAAACTCGGCGACGAGGCGAAGAAAACCACGATCAACTTCACCGTGCTCCAGGCCGGCGATCGCACCAACGTGATCCCGGATCACGCCAGCGCCAAGGCTGACGTGCGCGCGGCGGTACCGGAAGAGTTCGACCGGATCGAGAAAGACCTGGCGCGGGTGTCGCAGGACAAGCTGATCGCCGAAACCGAAGTCACCACCAGCCTCAAGCGCGGCCTGCCGCCGATGCCGCAAACGGCGGAGTCGGATCGCTTGATGGCCATGGCCCAGGGGATTTACGGCGAGATCGGCCGCAAGCTGACCGAGGAGGGCAGCGGTGGCGCGGCGGATGCCAGTCTGTCCGCCGGGGTGGGCACGCCGACGCTGGACGGTTTCGGGATTGTCGGCGGCAATATCCACACGCCGGAGGAGTACGCCGAAGTGGCGAGCGTGGCGCCGCGGATTTATCTGTTGTCGCGGATGATCATGGAGTTGGCCAAATAGGCACAGCTTGAACAGTGTTCAGGGATGAGGCGACCGGCCCCATCGCTGGCGAGCCACCCGCAGTGGATCTTCAGTGAACGCAGTCTCTGTGTTCGACACAGATCAAATGTGGGAGCGAGCCTGCTCGCGATGGCGTCGGTACAATCAACAGCCATACAGCCTGATCCACCGCCTTCGCTGGCAAGGCAGCTCCCAAAGGGTTGGGGGGTGACCACACATCGATGGTCTGCCAAATCACCTGTGGGAGCGGGCTTGCCCGCGATGGCGTCAGCCCGGCCAACACATCACTCCTTGACGCTCATGTATTCCTTCGCCCACAGGATGTAATCCTCAGGCTGGGTGTAGGTGTGTGTCAGCTCGGTGGCGCTCAGGTCCGAGGCCTGGGTGAAGATCTGCCGCTGTTCGCGCAGGCTGTCGTAGGTGGCCTTGATCGCCGCGAAATAGGCGCCGTGACCGTCGATGGTCACGCGCACGCCCAGTTCGGCCAGGCGTTTGTCGTCGCGCAGTGCCGGGTTGCCGTAGGTGACCAGCATCAGCGGCACGGTCAAGTGTTCGGCAATTTGCTCGAGCTGATCGAAGTCCTGTATCCCGACCATGCAGATGCCATCGGCACCGGCGGCCTGGTATTGCTTGGTGCGGCTGATGATTTCCTGGTTCGGCAGGATGCCGGCGTTGGTGCGGGCAATGATCGCCATTTCCGAATCGACCCGGGCTTCCAGCGCCGCGCGGATCTTGCCGACGCCTTCGGCGACCGAGATCAGGTCGGTGGATTTGCGGCCGAATTGTGCCGGCAGCAGGGTGTCTTCGATGGTCAGGGCGGCGACGCCGGCGCGTTCCAGTTCGACGATGGTGCGCATCACGTTGAGGGCGTTGCCGTAGCCGTGGTCGGCGTCGGCGATCACCGGCAATTGGGCGACGCGGCCGATGCGGGTGGCCTGTTCGGCGAATTCACTGAGGGTGATCAGGGCAAAGTCGGGGGCGCCCAGTACCTGCAACGAGGCCACGGAGCCGCCGAGGATCCCGACTTCAAAACCCAGGTCGGCGGCAATGCGCGCGGACATCGGGTCAAACACCGAGGCGGTGTGGTAGCAGGTGTCGGAAGCCAGCAATTGACGGAAGTTACGGCGCAAATCTTGATGGGAAAGCCTGGTCATACGAGTTCCACCAATACAAAGGAATGGAACGGCTTGAGCAAAGGTGTCAACGCCGAAGAATGAAAAGGCTATCACGCGAATGGGTCAGGGTTCATGACGAATTTGCGAGTGAGGCGTTGATGATGGTCCCAGCGGCTGAAAGGTTTCATCTGCAATCAGCGGATTTCCAGTGGCAGGCCCCGAGTTCAGGCCGCTACCGCCTGTTGCTGTTGCCTGGGCAGCAGCACCGCGCGCACCGAATTGCCCGGTTGCAATTGCAGGCGCTTGGCGGTGAGGCGGTCGACCACCAGGGTATTGCCGACCTGACGACCCGCGGCCACGGTGATGCGGCAGTTTTCCAGGCGCCGGTTGTGGATCAGCCATAACGGCGCCTGATCATCCGGCGTGCCCAGGCTCAGGGTCAGCGCCAGGCTGTCGCGCACGGTACGAATGCTGCCGATCGGTGCTTCGATCACCGGGCCGCCGTCGAAGATGTCGATGTAGCCCTTATGGGTAAACCCTTCTTCGCGCAGGATCTTCAGCGCCGGTTCGGTGTTGGGATGCGGTTGGCCAATGACCGCTTGTGCCTGTTCGGTCAGTAGGCAGGTGTACAGCGGCTGGCGCGGCATCAGTTCGGCGATGAACGACTTGTTGCCCAGGCCCGACAAGTGGTCGGCGTGGCTGAAGTCCATCTTGAAAAAGTGCCGGCCCAGGCTGTCCCAGAACGGTGAACGACCAAGTTCATCGGCGCTGCCGCGCAGTTCGGCGATCATCTTCTCGCCAAACAGCTGCGGAAACTCGGCCACGAACAGCAAGCGTCCCAACGACAGCAGCCGCCCATTGCTGCCGTGGCGATGGTCGTGGCTGAGGAACAATGAGCACAGTTCCGACTGGCCCGTCAGTTCGTTATTGAGAAACAGCGTAGGAATCTGCCGCGAAATGCCCAGATCCGGCGCCGAACTCACGGTCAGGCCAACCCGGTAGTTGTACCAGGGCTCACGCAGGCCCACCGCCCCGGTCAGGGCGCTGACACCGACCACGCGCAGGTCGTCGTCTTCGAGCACGAACAGATAATCGGCGTCGGCCCGCTCGACCTGCTCGGCGAACGCGCGCTGAGCCCAGCGCACCCGATGGGCGAGGCGGTCTTCATTGGCCGGCAGGGTGGTGAACCCCGGGCCGGCCTGTTGCACCAGGGTCATCAGCGCGGGCAGGTCGCTGACTTTGACCGGACGGACGATCATGCGGTAACTCCTTGTACGCGCCTGTTCGGGCACTGTCGTTGGGTGTGCAGCCGGGCGTGGTTCACAGGGCTGTCAGCCTGATCGTGCTGCCATCGCTGATATTCAGCGCCGCACACAGGTCCGGTGTGAGCGACAGCGGTTGATCGGGCTGGTAATCCAGGTCGGCGACGATGGCCCGGAAGCCCTGCAGTGCGTCGTTGCTCAGCAGATAGCGGCCCCGGGCGTCGATCTGCGGTTGCTGGCGCACGGTGGCAGTCTGGCTGTGGGCTATCGAACGGATGTTCGCGGTGCGCGCATACAGGGTCGGGCCGGCGTCGAACAGGTCGATGTAGCTGTTGGTTTCAAAGCCTTCACGTTCGAGGATGTCGAAGGCTTCCTGGCCGTCCGGGTGAATCCGGCCGATGCATGCCTGCGCCGCCGGGGGCAGCATCGGCACGTAGATCGGGTATTGCGGCATCAGTTCGGCGAGAAAGGTGCGGCTCTGCAGGCCACACAGGCGCTCGGCCTCGACGTAGGGCAGGTCGAAGAAATGCTTGCCCAGGGCGTCCCAGAACGGCGAGTGGCCGTTCTCGTCGCTGTAGCCGACGATTTCGGTGATCACCGCATCGGCAAACCGTTGTGCGTGGGCGGCGATGAACAGCAATCGCGCCCGCGACAGCAATTCGGAAAAGGCGCTGCGCACCAGCGCGTTGTCGATGTGAAAGCCGCGCAGCAAGGTGTGGTCGTTGAGGTCGTGACACAGCGACAGCGCCGGCACGCCGTGCTCGATGTTCAATTCCCGCGAGGCACTGGTGAAGTGGCGGTTGCGCAGGCTGTAGAACGGTTCGTTGAAACCGGCAGTAGCGAGGATCTCCGAGCAGCCGACCAGCCGTTGTTGCTCGAGGTCTTCCAGCACGAAGAAGTAGTTCTCCGGGCCTTGCGCCTGAATGTCGCTGTCGAACGAGGCGCAGGAGCCGGCGATTTTTTCGCGCAGGCGCTCGCTGTCGTCCGGCAGCGACGTGACGCCGACCAGACTGTCGCGGGCCAGCTGCTGCAATTGCGGCAGGTCGGTTGGCTCGACTGGGCGTAAGACCAGCATGGATGCACTCCTGTATCAAAGGGTTCGGTGATCCCCACCGAACCTGACTATCACTGTCGGTTGCCACGCTTTAAAGCGGCGGTCGCCTGATTTGTTGTCAGACGCCGCCCTTTTTCTTGTCAGCCATTGCTCGGGTCAGGCAGCGCGGTGCTGGCGCCGAGCTTGTTCAGGAAGAACAGGTACACCAGGCCCAGGGCGATCCAGATCAGACCGAGTTTCTGCGCATCGACGCCCATGTTGTACATGATGGCGGCGACGATGATGAAGCCGATCACCGGGCAGATCAGATGGCGTACGACCTGACCGGATTTCTGCCGACGCCAGTAGTAGTTGATCACTGTCAGGTGCAGCAGCATGAAGCCGCTGAGGGCACCGAAGTTGACCAGCGAGGTCAGGGTGTCGACCGAATTGATGAACAGGTAGCAGATCACCAGCGACAGCACCGCCACCAGGTAAATGCTCAGGTACGGGGTGTTGTGCTTCGGGTGCACCTTGGCCAGCACTTTGGGCAGCTTGCCGTCGCGAGCCATGCCGAACAGCAGGCGCGACACGGCGGCTTGCGAGGTGATTGCCACTGCCACGCCCCAGGCCAGCGCGGTCGCCACACCGGTCAGGGTGGCCAGCCAGCTGCCGGCGGCAATTTCGGCGATTTCATAGAACGCGGTGTCGGCGGACTTGAAGCCCATGCCGGCCGCCAGATCGGTGGCGATCCAGGTCTGCACGACGAAAATCGCGCCCATCACCACCAGGGTGATCAGCGCCGCTTTGCCGACGCTTTTGCCCGGGTCGCCTTTGATTTCTTCCGCGAGGGTCGAGATCGCATCGAAGCCGAGGAACGACAGCACCGCAATCGACACCGCTTGCATCAGCAGGGCGAAGTTGAACGTTTCCGGGTGATACAGCGGCGCCAGGGTCAGCTCGCCGTTGCCGCCACCGTTGTGCAGGGCGTTCCAGGCGTAGAACAGGAAAATCCCCAGCACCACCAGTTGCGCCAGCAGGAAGATGATGTTCATCCGTGCGGTGAAGGTGATGCCGCGCAGGTTGACGAACGTCGCGCTGACCAGGAACGCCAGAATGAAGCCGACTTTCGGAATGTCCGGGTACAGATGGTTCAGGGCCATCGCCGCGTAGACGTAGAGCAGCGGCGGAATCAGCAGGTAATCGAGCAGCATCAGCCAGCCGGCGATGAAACCGACGTGCTGATTGAGGCCGCGTTGCGCGTAGGAATATACGGAACCGGCAATCGGAAATGCCCGCGCCATGCTGCCGTAGCTCAGCGCGGTGAACAGCATCGCAACCATGCCGATGATGTAGGCCAGCGGCACCATCCCGGGCGCCTCGGCATTGACGTAGCCATACACGCCGAAGGGGGCGATGGGGATCATGAAGATCATCCCGTACACCACCAGGTCGGTCAGTGTCAGGCTACGTTTCAACTCCTGTTTGTAGCCAAACTCTTCTATTTCCATGAAGCGAACTCCTTGTCAGCCTATCCAGCGTTTTTAGTTGTTATGTCGATCCGTCGTGTACAGCGTCAGCAGTTTTAACAGCATTCGTTACAGCAGGGGCGCCAAGCGCTCGGCCCACAGCGCGGCGGCTTCGGGGCTGCGCAGCAGATCGTTGCGCACCTCGATCAGCACCGACTCCAGGCCTCGGGCATCGCCGTGCACCGGCACGGTCATGTCGCCCAGCGGATCAATCCGGTACGGCTGGTTGCCCGCGACTTTCAGCGGGTACTGGCCGAGGCCGTCGATCACCCGCTGCGCATAAGCGCTGGCCTGACCGAACAGCACGCCGACTTCCAGCGAGCGCGGCTGGCCGTAATACACCGGGGTAAAACTGTGAATCCCTACGACCCGCACCGGCTGGCCCTGCGCGACGCGCTCGTCGATCAAGGTCTGCAACTGGGCGTGAAACGGTTTGAACAGGTTCTGGCGCCGGTATTCGCGGGTGGCCTCATCCAGGTCGCGGTTGCCGGGCACCTGATAAATCTCGCTTTGCGCCGGGATGCTGTCAGGGGCATGCCGGGGCCGGTTGAGGTCGATCAGCAGCCGTGAATAGTTGGCGCTCAACAGCGTCGCCCCAAGTTTTTCCGACAGCGCTTCGGCCAGTTGCAAGGCACCGATGTCCCAGGCGATGTGTTCGCGCGCGGCTGCATCGTCCAGGCCCAGATTGTTCAGGGCTTCGGGGATGTAGCGGCTGGCGTGCTCACACACCAGGATCAACGGATGCGATGAATCTTCGCGGCTCAGGTTGTAGACCGGGCGGGTATACAACCCCAGCTCGGCGGATTCAGTACAGGCGTGCATAGTGCTCACACAGGTCAGCGGGCGAGAGCTGTTCCGTCAGCGCCAGTTCCTCGGTTTTAAGGGCGTGGTAAGTGTCGAGCAACGGCTTGGGCAGCCATTGGTTGAAGGCTGCACTGTCACGCAGGCAATCCAGCGCCTGGGCCAGCGAGGCGGGCAGGGCAACGATGCCCCGGGCCTTGCGTTGCTCGTCGTTGAGTGAATCGGGAATTTCATCGGTGATCGCGTTCAGCGCCAGACGCTGTTCGATGCCCAGCCGTCCGGCGATCAGCAGCGCGGCCATCGCCAGGTGCGGCGAGGCGGTGGCGTCCATGGCGCGGAATTCCAGGTTGTACTGCGCCGCCACGGACTTGCCGCCCAGGCTCACGGTCGGGCAGATACGCAAAGCCGCTTCGCGGTTCTGCTGCCCCAGGCAGGCGTAGGACGCGCTCCAGTGATGTGGCTGCAAACGCTCGTACGACACCGGCGTCGGCGCGGTGAATGCACACAGCGCCGGCAGGTAATGCAGAACCCCGGCGGCCCAATGCTGGCCGAGGGTCGACAGGCCGTTGCTGGTGCCCGCGTCGTAGAGCATCGGCAGGCCTTGCAGATCGAGCAGGCTGATGTGCAGGTGCACACCGTTGCACACCGCGTCGGCCTTGGTTTTCGGCGCGAAGCTGACGTCGACGCCCATTTGCCGGGCGATTTCGCGGGTGATCTCGCGCACGTTCACCGCGCGATCCGCCGCTGCCACACCGCGGGTCGGTCGGCAGGTGATTTCGTATTGATGCTTGCCGTATTCGGGCAGGAACATTTCCGGCTCGACGCCGCCGGCGCGCAGGGCACTGAGCAGCCAGCCGCCGAATTCGGCGCCCTGACGCTGTGCTTCGAGAGAGAACGCCAAGTGTTCGGCGAAGCCGGCATGCAGGTTGAATTCGTGTTCGAACGCGGCGTTGACCTGCAACCCGAGGTCATCGCGATAGCGCTCGATTTCATCGCGCAACAGCGTGCGCGGGCAGGCGCTCCACGGGCGGCCATCGGTTTCGCGGATGTCGCCGTGAATGAAGTCCAGCGCCGGGGCTGCAGCGTCCGGGCCGTTGCCGACGGTGACGCGGCTGGCAAGATCGGGGATCAGCCGCAAATCGCCATAAGCACCCCACGGGTTGGTGGAGGCGATGATGTCCTGGGGCGTCAGCGCACTGTTGGCCGGCACCCAGCCGCAACCGGCGGCTTGATAATGCTCCAGCTCGTCGGTGGGAAACGAGCGGCCACGGGTGATGCCGATCAGGTCGGTGGTGACGATGGTGGTCATCGGCAACGGCGTCAGGCGTTCGCTCATGGGCGCATCTCCTGCAACCGGCCGAGCACGGTTTGCGTGTCGGTGATCCAGCAGTAGCCCTTGATCGCGTTCAGGCAGGCGTCGTGTCGCGCCTGGGTGTAGGTGGCACAGGCGTCTTCGACCAGCGTCACCAGATAGCCACGGTCGGCGGCGTCGCGCACGGCCATGTCGACACACTGGTCGGTGACGATGCCGGCAATGATCAGGTGACGGGTTTCGAGGTTGCGCAGCACGTAATCGATGTTGGTCGAGTTGAACACCCCGGACGAGGTTTTCGGCAGCACGATTTCGTTCACCACCGGGGTCAGGTCGTCGATGATCCGCGCCTGCTCACTGCCCTTGGGCAGGTGCATGTCCGACAGTTTGTGGTCCAGCGAGCGGTCGCGGCCGTCGGCGGTCAGGCTCTCGATGATGGTGTGCAGCACGTTCTGCCGCGCTTCGCGAAAGGCACTGAGCAACCGGCGTTGATTAGGCACCACCTGCATGTGCGCGCGGGTCAGGAAATATTCGGCGTCCGGGCCGTCGAGGTGCGGGTCGAACTGCGGTTCGAGCCAGGCACGCTGCATGTCCACCAGCAACAACGCAGTGTGGTCGGTGACAAACGGCAGATCCCGCGGCGAGCGGTGGGGAAGGCTGAACATCCTTATTTATCCTCCAGCAGGTGGGTGTTGAACTCATTGCGCATGGCATCGATGCCTTCCAGGCGATCGGCCAGATCCGGGCTGCGCAGTGTCAGGCAGGCAATCAGCGCTTCGACCTGGGCCAGCGCCGGCACCATGGTGTCGAACGGCGAGGCCGATTCCACCGGGGCGCTGATGATCAGGTCAGCCAGTTCGCGCAGCGGCGAGGCATAGATGTCGGTGAACAGCACCACCCGCGCGTTACGGCTCTTTGCGGCACTGGCCACGCGCAAGGCCTGGGTCTGGTAGCGGCGATAGTCGAACAGCAGCACTACGTCCTGACGTTGCAGATCGAACAGCCGGTCTGGCAGTTGCGCGTTGTCTTCCAGGGCAAAGCAGCCGGGACGCAGCAGACGCATGTGATTGAGCAGGTAGTTGGCCATCAGGCCGCTGAAGCGTCCGCCGAAGCAGTAGATCTGGTGCCGGGTGTCGAGCAGCCAGTCCAGCAGAATGCGCACGTCTTCGGGCTGGGTCAGGGCCTGGGTTTCCACCAGTTGGCGCTGACTGTCGGCCAGATAATGGCCCCAGGCATCGTCCTTGTTCAGCTGCGAACGCGGCTGCAACAGTGTGCGTGGCGAACGCAGGCGGTGGTCCATGTCGCTGAGCAGGGCGTCCTGAAATTCGGCATAACCGCCGAATCCGAGCTTCTTCACCAGCCGCACGATGGTCGGATCGCTGACGCCGGCGTGTTCGGCCAGACGCGCCATCGGACCCAGGCCGTTGCGTGGATACTGGTCGAGCAGGGCGCGAATCACTTTGCGCTCCGACGGCGTCAGTTCCAGGCCGGGATCGGTGATCAAGTCTCTTAGAGGGGGCATCCGGGCTCCTGCTGGATGAGGGGGTGTCGAATTCGTTTCACAATCCGCTAAAACAGTATTTATGTAACTCAGGTTACATGTCTAGTGAATTTTTACCGGTAGCGATTCAGCGTTTAAATAACGTGAGAGGCCTGTGTAACAAGGGCTACACCGATGTCGCTGGCCTTTGTAGTCCATTGCCCATCGGCGTGTAAGACATTGCCGTTTTTTCATGTTCAGCAGGTTGGACGCCGAGGTTGCGAGCTCACCCGCGCGGCCCGGTTTGCGGCACAATTGCCCCAAGACCGGCCGTTTGCAGCCGATTCAACGATATTCAGCGAGTGCAAACCCTGTGCAATCCACCCGTTTGACTTTGATTTGCCATGCTCGAACCGTCGCACAGAAATTGTCGCGTTTTCCTACGAACGAGCCTGTTGAAAATCAGCCATTGGCGCGCGGTGTGCTGGCAAAACAGTTCGGTAGTGCCACGCGTCTGCTGTGCGGGCCGGAATTGCGCACGCGCCAGACCGCCGAGTGGTTCGGTGCGGCACCGCAAGTGGACGAAGCGCTGCGCGATTGCGACTGGGGGCGCTGGCACGGGCAAGCGATCAAGGATCTGCAACTGAACGAGGCCGAGGCCTTGCAGGCGTGGATCAACGATCCGCAGGTGGCACCCCATGGTGGCGAGTCGGTGTGGCAATTAGGCGAACGGGTCGCGGCATGGCTGCACAGCTTGCAGGCCACGCCGGGACACGTCGTGGCGATCACCCATCCATTCGTGGTGCGCGCTGCGTTAATGCAGGTGGTGCAGGGGGCAGCGTTCAACGCCATCGATGTCGAACCGCTGTCAGTGGTCGAGTTGCGGTTCAACGGCATCTGGCGGCTACGCTTGCCGGGTATCAATCTTGCGGGAGCACAGTGATGAAACGACTGCTGGTCATCGGCATCGGCGCCGGAAACCCCGACTACGTCACGATGCAGGCGGTGAAAGCGCTTAACCGCGTGGACGTGTTCTTCCTGATGGACAAAGGCCAGAGCAAGGACAAGCTGCTCGACCTGCGTCGTGACATCTGTGAACGCTACATCACCCATCCTGGCTATCGATTCGTCGAAGCCCACAGCCCGGAACGCGAGCGTGGCGACGTGGACTACACCCGTGCGGTCGAAGATCTGAACCGCGCCAAGCAGGAGACCTTCGAACGGTTGATCAATGAGGAACTGTCCGACGCCCAGTGTGGTGGTTTCCTGGTCTGGGGTGACCCGGCGCTGTACGACAGCACGATACGCATCCTGCGGGCGATTCTGGCCTCGGGCCGCTGTGCATTCGAGTTTGAAGTGATCCCCGGCATCACCAGCGTTCAGGCCCTGGCCGCGCAACACAAAGTGCCGTTGAACAGCATCGGTCAGCCGCTGGAAATCACCACCGGCCGGCGTCTGGCAGCGGGGCAGGTGAGTGACACGGACAGCCTGGTGGTGATGCTCGATGCTGAAGATGCCTACCGCCATGTTGCGGATCAGCAGACCGAGATTTACTGGGGCGCCTACCTGGGCACGCCGGATGAGATCCTGATCAGCGGCAAGCTTGAGGATGTGGCAGAGCAGATCGAGCGAACGCGCAAGGCGGCGCGGGCCGAGCATGGGTGGATCATGGATACCTATTTGTTGCGCAAGCCTTAGATTGTTGCCGTCTGGGCTGGCCCCTTCGCGAGCAGGCTCGCTCCCACTTTTGAAACGCGTCACCCTGTGGGAGCGAGCCTGCTCGCGAAAGCGGTTTATGAGTCACCTCAGGAAATCGCTTTGACCCCTCGCCCAAACCGCTCCCGATACACCGACGGCGGCACCCCGACCACGCTGCGAAACGCCACACGAAAACTTTCCACCGAACGATAACCACAGCGCTGGGCAATCTGCTCAGTGTTGAGCGCCGTGCTTTCCAGCAATTCCCGCGCCCGGGCCAGGCGTTCGTGTTGCAGCCAGGCCTTGGGCGATTGTCCGCTGGCCTCGCTGAAACGCCGCAGAAAGGTGCGCTCGCTCATCGCCGCTTCGCTGGCCAGATCACGCACTTCCAGCGGCTGGTGCAGGCGCTCGCGGGCCCACTGCATTACCCGCGACAGGTCGTTGCGCGGCGTCGGGCTGACCGGTGTGGGAATGAACTGCGCTTGCCCGCCGGTGCGTTGCGGCGACATCACCAGTCGTCGCGCAACCGCATTGGCGACCTGAGTGCCGAAGTCCCGAGCCACCAGATGCAGGCAGGCATCGATCCCGGCGGCGCTGCCCGCTGAGGTGATCAACTGGCCGGAATCGACGTACAGCACGTCCGGATCCACCGCAATCGCCGGGAAGCGCCGCGCCAGTTCATCGCTGTAGCGCCAGTGCGTGGTCGCGCCGTGGCCGTCGAGCAAGCCGCTGGCGGCCAGCACAAATACGCCGGAGCAGATCGATAACAGCCGCGCGCCCTGGGCGTGGGCCTGGCGCAATGCCTCGAGCAGGGCCGCGGGTATCGGGGCTTCACGGTCACGCCATCCGGGAATAACGATGGTGCGCGCTTGCGCCAGCAGTTCCAGGCCGCCGTCGGCCAGTACGTGAATACCGCCCATGGCGCGCATCGGCCCTTGATCAACGGCGACGATGCGATGCTCGTACCACGGAAAATCGAATTCCGGCCGCGACAGGCCAAAGATCTCCACGGCAATCCCGAACTCGAAGGTACAGAGGCCGTCGTAGGCCAGAATCGCGACCAATCCAGGTGAGTCAGGCATTTGGCGGAAAATTCCCGGTGAGTGTCTTGCGCGCCACTGTAGCGCCAAGTGTCGGCCCGATAAAGTCTGTTCATACCTCAACCGATGTAGGAGCCACACAGCATGACCAGCCTGGTTCGCGAAATTCCTGCCGCGCCGTCGGCCATTGCCCTGATGCACTTCAGCAACCGTCTGACCTTTGAAACCGATTGTTCCGACGTCTTCAGCAGCCAGGAGGCCGGTAACGTCGATTTTGTGCTGGTCGATGTGCGCGGTCCGCTGGCGTTCGAACGCGGTCATGTGCCGGGTGCGATCAACATCCCGACCCGTTGGCTGACCGCCGAAGGCCTGGCGGCTTATTCGAAGAGCACACTGTTCGTGGTCTATTGCGCCGGCCCGCACTGCAACGGCGCCAACAAGGCGGCGGTGAAACTGGCGGCGCTGGGCTACCCGGTCAAGGAGATGATCGGTGGTGTGACCGGCTGGCTGGATGAAGGCTTTTCGCTGAACGTCGAACAGCCCGCCAATATCCCCATCGCCTGCGAATGCTGACTGTTTTGCAGGCACTGCTGCAGGCTGCGATCTTTTGCCTTTGTTTTTAGAATCAACAGCAAAAAGGTCGCAGCCTTCCGCAGCTCCTACATGTGCACCAGGTCGCCTTTTTGAGGGTTTGTCCTACAGCCTTTGCACCATGTCGGCGCACCGTTGATCCCGGTCAACGCGTGCGCCGATCTTCTGTAAGTATTTGTCGCTTAAAAACAATTTGCCCTGTGCGCGCCGCCATAGACTTCCGGCCACTTCGGTTTTTGCTGCTCAATGGCCATGACCGAACGCCAATCGAAAGCTGCCAATAAAAGCCTCCGCACACAGGAGTAATAAATGAAGAAGCTAGTGATGTTCGGTGCCCTGGCACTGTCGATGTTGTCCCTGACCGCTGTGGCCGCAGACGCCAAGCCGATCCGCCTCGGGATCGAAGCCGCTTACCCGCCATTCTCGATGAAAACCGCTGACGGCAAACTCACCGGGTTCGACGTCGATATCGGCGATGCGCTGTGCAAGCAGATGGACGTCAAGTGCGTGTGGGTCGAGCAAGAGTTCGATGGCCTGATCCCGGCACTGAAAGTGAAGAAGATCGACGCGATCCTGTCTTCGATGACCATCACCGACGACCGTAAGAAAAACGTCGATTTCACCATCAAGTACTACCACACCCCGGCGCGCTTCGTGATGAAGGAAGGCTCCGGCGTGACTGACCCGCTGACTCAGCTCAAGGGCAAGAAAGTCGGCGTGCTGCGCGCCAGTACCCACGACCGTTACGCCAGTGACATGGCCAAGGACGCCGGGTTTGAAGTGGTTCGCTACGGCTCCCAGCAAGAAGCCAACCTCGACATGAAATCCGGCCGTCTGGACGCGATGCTGGCCGACTCGGTCAACCTGAGCGACGGTTTCCTGAAAACCGAAGCCGGCAAAGGCTTCGAATTCGTCGGCCCGACTTACGAAGACGCCAAGTACTTCGGCGGCGGTGCCGGCATTGCGGTACGCAAGGGTGATACCGAGCTGGCCGAGAAATTCAACAAGGCCATCACCGAAATCCGCGCCAACGGTGAGTACAAGAAAGTCCAGGACAAGTACTTCGACTTTGACGTGTACGGCCATTAATACGCCGTAGGAAAAAAGTGGCCCCGTTTGCGCGGTGGCCACTTTTTTTGTGCTCTGATTCATAGGAGAACCCTGTAGGAGTGAGCCTGCTCGCGATAGCGGTTTAACATTCAGCCGCTTTAGTGCCTGACAAACCGCTATCGCGAGCAGGCTCACTCCTACAGGGGATCTGCGTGATCCAGCCATTCAGGAGTTTTCTCATGCAACGCATCGACCATGTTCTGCCCTGGAGCCACTTGGGCAGTGAACGTTCCCTCAGTGTCTTTCGTTACGGCGCGGGCAGCCGCAAGGTCTATATCCAGGCCAGCCTGCACGCCGACGAGCTGCCGGGCATGCGCACCGCGTGGGAGCTTAAACAGCGCCTCAACGAGCTTGAGCAGCAAGGGCGTCTGCAAGGTGTGATCGAGCTGGTGCCGGTGGCCAACCCGATCGGTCTCGACCAGCACCTGCAAGGCAGCCACATGGGCCGCTTCGAGCTGGGCAGCGGCAAGAATTTCAACCGCGCGTTTGTCGACCTCAGTGCCCCGGTGGCCGCGCGAATCGGCGAGCGGCTGGGCAGCGATGCCGAGGCCAACATTGCGCTGATCCGTCAGACCATGGGCCAAGTGCTGGATGAGCTGCCAGCCCCGGCCTCGCAACTCGAAGCACTGCACCGCCTGCTGCTGCGTCACGCCTGCGATGCCGACATCACCCTCGACCTGCATTGCGATTTTGACGCGGCGATCCACATCTACGCGTTACCGCAGCACTGGCCGCGCTGGCAATCGCTGGCGGCGCGACTGAAGGCCGGCGTTGCGCTGTTGTGCGAAGACTCTGGCGGCAGTTCGTTCGACGAATCCTGCTCATCGCCATGGTTGCGCCTGGCTCGGTCGTTCCTGAACGCGGCGATTCCCCCGGCCAACCTCGCCACCACCCTGGAACTGGGCAGCATGGGCGACACCCGGGTCGATCAGGCGCAGGCCAATTGCGAAGCGATTCTCGGCTTTCTTGCAGAACAGGGGTTCATCAGCGGCGAATGGCCAGCCGCGCCGCAGGAGTGCTGTGAAGGCATGCCGTTCGAAGGCACTGAATACCTGTTCGCCCCGCACCATGGCGTGGTCAGTTTCCTGCGCAATGCCGGGGAATGGGTCGAGCAGGGCGATGCGCTGTTCGAGGTGGTGGATCCGCTGAATGACCGCCTCACCACCGTCCGTGCCGGCACCAGCGGGGTACTGTTTGCGATCGATCGCGGGCGTTATACCCAACCGGGGATCTGGCAGGCCAAGGTCGCTGGGCGTGAGCCGATTCGAGTGGGCAAGCTGATCAACGACTGAGTCCAGGCCTCACCCACCTGTAGGAGCTGCCGCAGGCTGCGATCTTTTGATCTTGCTCTTGAAAGTCAAAGTCAAAAGATCGCAGCCTGCGGCAGCTCCTACAGGGTGGGTGGGGCAGATCCAGCCTGTTAGGCTGCCCCCCGAACCCGACGCTCTGTGAAGGAAGGCTCTATGTTGAAGGCGTTTGCCCTGTTAACCCTGCTGGCGTCCAGCGCCGTCCACGCGCAAACCACGCTGCAAAGCGACTTGCCATTGAAGTACATCGAACAGGTTCACCCAGACGCGGACAGCCGGCCGCTGGTGATTTTCCTGCACGGTTACGGCAGTAACGAAGCCGACCTGATCGGCATGAAGTTCCAGCTCCCGGCGCAGTACAACTACCTGTCGGTGCAGGCACCGCTGGCGTTGGGTGAGGGGCGTTTCCAGTGGTTTCGCAAGAAAGGCGAAGGCGCCTACAACGGTGAGACCGATGATCTGAAGGCCAGCGGTCAGAAGCTGCGGGAGTTTGTCGCCCAGGCGGCGAAGAAATATCACGCCAGCCCGGACAAGGTGTACCTGATCGGCTTCAGCCAGGGCGCGATGATGACGTACGAGGTGGGCTTGCGTCCGCCCGCAGCAGTGGGCGGCATCGCGGCGTTGAGCGGACGGCTGTTGCCGGTGTTGAAAACCGAGCTCAGGGCCGAGCAGCCACCGTTGCCGCTGAAGATCTTCATCGGCCACGGCACCGCCGATGATCGGGTGCCGTACCGCGACGGCACCGAGGCCAATGCGCTGCTGCAAAAACTCGCCTACACCCCCGAGTTTCACGCCTATCCCGGCGTCGGCCACAGCATCAGTGCGGCCGAGCTGCGGGATTTGAACGCCTGGCTGCAGCAGCTCAATCCCTAAGGATCATTTGTCCTTGAGGATGGTTTTCACCAGCGCATCGTGACCGCGCTTGTCGCTGACCCGGGAAATCACCTGGACCAGCGCCATGCGCTTGCCGGACCCGGCGAGCAGAGTGGTGTTGAGGGTCTGGCCGCCGCCCTGGGTGGCGGTGCTGTCGACCTGACGCACACCGAGGCCACTGCTTTTCTGGGTCAGGCTTTTTTCGCTGAGCTTGTTGAAGTCCGGCAGGGCCTTGCGCTGGTCATCGATGAAACTCGCCAGGCTGCTGTCGAGAAACTGATTGTCGTTGTCCTTGACGCTGGCGCCGCCGGCGATCTGGTTTTCCGCCGCGATGACCACGGTCTTGGTGGTCGGGTTGGTGTACATCGTGCCCTTGGCACCGGTCGGGCCGGCCGGCAACGGGTCGGCGGTGAAGCCTTTGGGCAGGACGAACGTGAACTTGCCGTCGAGCATCGACACGCTGTTGGCCGGGGCTTTTTCCTTGGCCTTGGCCGCCTGGGCATTGAGGGCACCGAGACCGGCGACCGCCGCCAGCAACAGGACGACGGCTTTCTTGCTGAGCAATGACATGTGAATCTCCGAGGGATGGTCGCGCCAGGGCGGCGATGATCCCACGGAGCGTGCATGGCATTCCAGCGCGGTCTGTCGCCCAGGTATGGCGTCAGCCTTGGAGTTGTCGGCGTTTGGCCGGTGCTGGTCGGGCCAGCAGTTTGCGGGTGACCCCGAGCATCGCCACCGACACCGTGACAGCGGCGATGAATCCGCTGAGGCCCATGCTCGGCAGAGTCAGCGCCGACACCAAGCAAAACGCCGAGAACGAGTACATGCCGATTGCCGTCGCCCGCAGTAATGCTGCGGTAAACGCCGGGCCGCGGGTCTGTTGCGAGAACACCGCCATCACGCTGCCGAGCACCGGGAACACCGCGAGCAGGCCGCTCCAGCGCTCGCCCACGGTGCTGGCAAGCATCGTCACCAGCAGCGTCAGCGCCGCTCCGGCAATCATCCGCCAGAGCAGTTTGTCCGACTTCGGCGCCGGGCCGTTCAGTGCAGGTTGTACGTGGGGGAACAGGTACGGCGCCGCCAGCAGGGCAGTCGCCGCCGCTGCGAGCGAAAACGGTAGCGACGGCGCAATCAGCGACAACACCAGCGCCAGCGCGGCCCACACGGACAGGGAAATCGTCAGCGCCCACGGCCAGTTCGCCCGCTGCGCCACCTGCGCATAGGTGGCGCAGAACGCGATCATGGCGAACATCGCCGACAGCGCCGCGACCGCCGATTGCGCGGCAAACAGTGGCCCTTGTTCGATGGCAAGAAAAAACAGAATCGGCCCGACCACCACCGGCAAACCCGACAGCCACCCGGCCACGCTCGGGCCCCAGCGCTTGCCGGCCAAGGAAATCAGCAACAGAAAACCGGGGATCAGCAGCAATTTGAGCATCAGCACGCGGGCGGCCTCGGGCAGGGAAGTGGCCAAGGTAACCGATTGGCGCATTGATCGACAATTTTTGTATACAAAGACCCGAGCCGATATCCGCTATGCTCTGGCTATCAGGGTTTACCGGGAGTTGATGCCGCGATGAGCAAACCATCGAAGTTGATGCGGGGGTGTTGTGGCATCGGCTTGTGGGCGTTGTTGCTGACGCCGACCTGGGCCAATTGGCAGGATGCCGTGCCCGGTGCGCAAATCATCGGCACCGGCGATTTCAGTGTATTCGGCTTCGACGTCTACAACGCGCGGTTGTGGAGCGCAGTACGCCCGTTGTCCATCGAAAAGCCCTTCGCCCTGGAGCTGATCTACCAGCGCAAGATCTCCCGCGATGATCTGGTGCAGGCCAGCGTTGATGAGATCAAACGGCTGGCGGGCTCAAGTGTCAGTCCGGCACAACTGGCCACGTGGCGAGGGCAAATGCAGCAATCGTTCGTCGATGTGCAGGCCGGCACGCGCATCACCGGGGTGTATTTGCCGGGGCAGGGTGCGCGGTTTTTTGTCGGTCAGCAATTACAGCACGAGATTGATGACCCGCAGTTTGCCCGGGCGTTTTTTGATATCTGGCTGGATCCGCGTACTCGTAACCCCGAGTTGCGTCAGCAGTTACTGGGTGTGAGTCGTTAAGATCAAAAGATCGCAGCCTGCGGCAGCTCCTACAGTGCAACGCATTCCAATGCAGGAGCTGCCGCAGGCTGCGATCTTTTGCTCTTCAAGGGTTCAACTGAAACGTCTAAGCTGCGTCTTTCGAACTTGTTTCTGGATGTGTGCGTGAAATTCAGCTTACCCAAAATCGCCACTGCGCCGTTCTGCCCGCCGGAAGTGGCCGGCAGTGTCGCGGTTGACCCGAACGCCTCGTTCTTCAAGCGCGTGCTGCGCTTCGCCGGTCCCGGCTTGCTGGTGTCGATCGGCTACATGGACCCGGGCAACTGGGCGACCGCCATCGAGGCCGGTTCGCGTTTTGGTTACAGCCTGCTGTTCGTGGTGTTGCTGGCGAGCCTGGCGGGGATGGTCGTGCAGTGCCTGTGTTCGCGCCTGGGCATTGCCACCGGGCGCGATCTGGCGCAACTGTCCCGCGCGCGCTACAGCACGCCGACCGCACGCCTGCAATGGGTGCTGGCGGAAATCTCGATCATCGCCACCGACCTGGCCGAAGTGCTCGGCTGTGCCTTGGCCTTCCACTTGCTGCTCGGTTGTTCGCTGACCTTCGGCATCGCCCTGACCGCCTTCGACACGCTGCTGGTGCTGGCCCTGCAGAACCGTGGTTTCCGTCGCCTGGAAGCGATCATGCTGGTGCTGGTGGCGACCATCGGCGTGTGTTTCTTCGTCGAACTGGTGCTGATCAAACCTTACTGGCCGGACGTGTTCGCCGGCTTCAAACCGTCGCTCTCGGCGATCAGTGACGCCGCACCGTTGTACTTGGCGATCGGCATTCTCGGCGCGACAGTGATGCCGCATAACCTCTACCTTCACACCTCGATCGTGCAGACGCGGATGATCGGCACGGACCTGGCGAGCAAGCAGGATGCGGTGAACCTGGCGCGCATCGACACCATCGGCTCGCTGGCCCTGGCGCTGTTGGTCAACGCGGCGATTCTGATTCTCGCGGCGGCCGCGTTTCACCAGTCCGGGCATACCGACGTGGTTGATATTCAGGACGCCTATCACCTGCTCGACCCGCTGGTCGGCGGCGCGCTGGCCAGTGTGCTCTTCGGCGTGGCGTTGCTGGCGTCGGGGCAGAGTTCGACCTTCACCGGGACCATTGCCGGGCAGGTGATCATGGAAGGCTATCTGAACCTGCGGATTCCCTGCTGGCAGCGGCGCTTGATCACTCGTGGGCTGGCGCTGATCCCGGCGTTCATCGGCGTGTGGCTGATGGGCGATAACGCGGTGGGCAAGCTGCTGGTGTTGAGTCAGGTGGTGTTGAGCCTGCAATTGCCGTTTGCGCTGTACCCGCTGATCCGCATGACCAGCGACAAGCAACTGATGGGGCCGTTTGTGAACCGGCTGCCGACCCAGGTGCTGGCGTGGGGGTTGTTTGCGTTGATCAGTGGGGCGAATGCGTGGTTGATTCTGCAGATGGCGGTGTGACTGAGGGTTTTGTAGCGTCTGAGCTGGCCCTATCGCGAGCAGGCTCACTCCTACAGTTGTAACGTGTTTCCCTGTAGGAGTGAGCCTGCTCGCGATGGGGTCGGCCGATTCAAAGAAAATTCTGGATAGATAAAAAAACACCCGGTGCAACGCAAGTCGCACCGGGTTTTTGTTGCCAGCGAGCAGCGGATGTCGTGGATCCACCGCCCGCTGTGAACTCGGGGGTTAAGCGCGTTCCAGCGCCAGCGCCACGCCCTGGCCGCCGCCGATGCACAAGGTCGCCAGACCTTTCTTCGCATCACGCTTGATCATCTCGTGCAGCAGGGTCACCAGCACCCGGCAGCCCGACGCACCGATCGGGTGACCGAGGGCGATGGCGCCGCCGTTGACGTTGACCTTGTCCAGATCCCATTGCAGGTCCTTGGCCACCGCCAGCGATTGCGCGGCGAAGGCTTCGTTGGCTTCGATCAGGTCCAGCTGGCCGATGTTCCAGCCAGCCTTGTCGAGGCAGCGACGGGTGGCCGAGACCGGGCCGATACCCATGATCGCCGGGTCAACACCGGCATTGGCGTACGCGGCGATTTTTGCCAGCACCGGCAGGCCCAGGGCCTTGGCTTTTTCGGCGCTCATCAGGATCACCGCAGCGGCGCCATCGTTCAGCGACGACGCGTTGCCGGCGGTGACGCTGCCATCCTTCTTGAACGCCGGGCGCAGTTTCGCCAGGGATTCGGCGGTGGTGTCGCCGCGTGGTTGTTCGTCAACCTTGAACGCCAGCGGGTCGCCTTTGCGCTGCGGAATCAGGATCGGGGTGATCTCATCAACGAAGCGACCGGCCTCGATGGCAGCCGCGGCTTTACGCTGCGAGGCGGCGGCGAAAGCGTCCTGTTGCTCGCGGCTGATCTCGTACTTGTCGACCAGATTTTCCGCGGTGATGCCCATGTGGTAATCGTTGAACGCATCCCACAGACCATCACTGATCATGGTGTCGACGATTTGCGCATGACCCATGCGCAGACCGGTGCGTGCGCCCGGCATCACGTAGTTGGACAGGCTCATGTTTTCCTGACCGCCGGCGATGATCACTTCGGCGTCGCCGCAACGGATCGCCTGCGCGCCCAGATGCAGGGCTTTCAGGCCCGAGCCGCAGACCTTGTTCAGGGTCATGGCTGGCACGGCGTGGGGCAGGCCGGCCTTGATCGCAGCCTGACGCGCCGGGTTCTGGCCGGCGCCGGCGGTCAGCACCTGGCCCATGATCACTTCATCAACCTGCGCACCGTCCAGACCGGTTTGTTCGAGCAACTGGCGGATCACCGCCGCGCCCAGATCCACCGCGGACACCGAGGCCAGTGAACCCTGGAAACTGCCGATGGCGGTACGGGTGGCGGCAACAATTACGACGTCTTGCATTTTCGAATTCCTCACTGGGCAGCGAACTGCATTTCCGGTACGTGATCCGGGACGATCAGTTTACCAGCGGTTTTGGCGACGATTTCCTCGACGCTGACGCCAGGTGCGCGTTCCTTGAGGACAAAAGCGCCATTTTCGATTTCCAGGTAGGCGAGGTCGGTCAGCACGCGCTTGATGCAGCCGGCGCCGGTCAGTGGCAGGCTGCACCTGGATAACAGCTTTGACTCACCGTCCTTGGACGCGTGGGTCATGATCACGATGATGTTGTCGGCACCGGCCACCAGGTCCATGGCGCCGCCCATGCCCTTGACCAGTTTGCCGGGAATCATCCACGAAGCGATGTTGCCTTCGACGTCGACTTCGAACGCGCCCAGCACGGTCAGGTCGACATGCCCGCCACGGATCATCGCGAAGGATTCGGCGGAGTTGAAAATCGACGCGCCGATGCGGGCGGTCACGGTCTGTTTACCGGCGTTGATCATGTCGGCATCGATGGTGTCTTCAGTCGGAAACGGGCCCATGCCGAGCAGGCCGTTTTCCGATTGCAGCATGACTTCCATGCCTTCGGGAATGTAGTTGGCGACCAGGGTCGGAATGCCGATACCGAGGTTCACGTAGAAGCCGTCCTGCATTTCGCGGGCGACGCGCTGAGCCATTTGTTCGCGGGAAAGTGCCATGTTGTTGTTCTCCGTCTGGGCTTGAGTTATTTGCGGATGGTGCGCTGTTCGATGCGTTTTTCGAACGTGCCGCAAATGACCCGGTCGACGTAGATGCCGGGGGTGTGGATCTGCGACGGATCCAGCTCGCCGGGTTCGACGATTTCTTCGACTTCGACCACGGTGATCTTGCCGGCGGTGGCGGCCAGCGGGTTGAAGTTCTGCGCGGTGTGACGGTAGATGACGTTGCCGAAATGGTCGGCTTTCCAGCCTTTGACGATGGCGAAGTCGCCGGTGATGGACTCTTCCATCAGGTACTTGCGCCCTTTGAATTCGCGCACTTCCTTGCCTTCGGCGACCGGGGTGCCGACGCCGGTGGCGGTGAAGAAGGCCGGGATGCCGGCGCCGCCTGCGCGCATTTTCTCGGCGAGGGTGCCTTGCGGGGTGAGGATGACTTCGATGTCGCCCTTGAGCAGTTGCTCTTCGAACAGTTTGTTTTCGCCGACGTAGGAGGCGATGACTTTGCTGATCTGGCGGTCGGTCAGCAGCACACCGAGGCCGAAACCGTCGACGCCGCAGTTGTTGGAGACCACGGTGAGGTCGCGGGTGCCCTTGCGCTTGATCTCGGCGATCAGGTTTTCCGGGATGCCACACAGGCCGAAGCCGCCGGCAATCACGGTCATGCCGTCTTCAAGACCTGCCAGAGCTTCCTCGTAGGAACTCACGCGCTTGTCGAAACCTGCCATATGCACCTCTTTTATTGTTTGTCGGGCGGCTGGCTAGCCGAATGACTGGAGTGTCTCGCTGGAGAATATATTTGTTAAGTTGATTTTTAAGGTTGATTGATAGATAAAACTCAACAATAGATTCCGTTTACCTGTAGGAGCTGCCGCAGGCTGCGATCTTTTGCTTTTGTCTTTCAACGTCAAACGATCGCAGCCTGCGGCAGCTCCTACAAGGATCAAGGCGTATTCAGTATGACCATCAAACAGATCCGCGCCTTTCTAGCCGTCGCTCAGAGCCTGAGCTTCGCCGTGGCCTGCGAGCGCCTGCACCTGTCGCAGTCGGCGCTGAGCCTGACCATCAAGGCGCTGGAAGAGGGGCTGGGCGGGCGGCTGTTCAGTCGCAACACGCGCAACGTCGCACTGACCGCCGAGGGCGAATCGCTGCTGCCGCTGGCCCGGCGGCTGATCGCCGACTGGGACAACGCCGAAGACGAAATGCGCCAGCGCTTTAGCCTGCAACGCGGGCGGGTGACGCTGGCGGCGATGCCGTCGTTTGCCGGCAACCTGCTGCCGCCGATTCTCAAGACGTTTCGTGCGCGCTATCCGAACGTCAACGTCACAGTCAACGACGTGATCAACGAGCAAGTGCTGGAAATGGTTCGCGACCGGCAAGTGGAGCTGGGCGTGGCATTCGAACCGATGCAGAACACCGCGCTGACGTTTACCCCGCTATACATGGACCGCTTTGTTGCCGTGGTGCCGCGGGATTCGGCGCTGGCCGGGCGCCGCGACATCGACTGGCAGACCTTGCTGCAGGAACCGTTCATTACCCTGCAACGACCGTCGACGGTGCGCGTGATGCTCGAAGAACACTTGCAGGCCCGAGGCATGAAGCTGCCGGTGGAGTTTGAAAGCCATCAACTGGCGACGGTCGGGCGCATGGTCGCCAGCGGGCTGGGGGTGAGTGCGGTGCCGGCGTTGTGTGCCGAGCAGATGCTGGAACTGGGCGCCTGTTGCCTGACCTTGAATGACTCCGTGGAGCGGGCGATTGGCGTGTTGACCGAGCCGGGCAATGAGCTGTCGGCAGCGGCGCAGGCGTTGTTCGATATTCTCAAAGCCGAACACTGAACTGCGATCCCATCCCTGTAGGAGCTGCCGCAGGCTGCGATCTTTTGACGTTGTTTTTAGAAGCAAGATCAAAAGATCGCAGCCTGCGGCAGCTCCTACAAGGGGAGTGCGGATTCAGGTGGTCAGGTGTTGCGCCAGCAACGGCAGCAGCTGTTCGCACGACGCCTCGATCTTCAAATCCAGCAAGTCATCGGCGCGGGTCTTGCCCAGGTTGATCGCCATCAACGGCTTGCCGCGATCGGCGATCACCCGGCACAGGCGAAACGCCGAATACGCCATCAGCGACGAGCCCACCACCAGCAAGCCCTCGGCATTTTCCGCTGCAGCCATGGCCCGGGCTGCTGTCGGCGGCGCTACGTTCTCGCCGAAGAACACCACGTCCGGCTTCATCCGCTCGCCTGCGCAATACGGGCACTGCGGGGTTTGAAAGCGTGCTTCGAACGCCGGATCGAGCAGCGTATCGCCGTCCGGCGCCTGCACCGCATCGACTCCGGCCAGGTACGGATTCTGCTCGACCATCCGCTGTTGAATGTCATCGCGTGCGCTGCGCTGGCCACAGTCCAGGCACAGCACGCGGTGCAGGCTGCCGTGCAGTTCGATCACATCCGGACTGCCGGCCTGATCGTGCAGGGTGTCGACGTTCTGGGTGATCAACCCGCTGATCCGCCCCTGGCGCTGCAATTCGGCCAGTGCGGTGTGCGCCGCATTCGGCTGCGCCTGACGCACCCGTGGCCAGCCGAGCATGGCGCGGGCCCAGTAGCGACGACGGGATTCGGGGGCGGCGAGAAATTCCTGATACATCATCGGCTGCCGACCCCGACGCACACCTTCACTGTCGCGGTAATCCGGAATGCCCGACGGCGTGCTGATACCGGCACCGGTCAGCACCACAAAGCCGCCATCGGCCATGGCCCGGTGCAGGGTGTCGAGGTGTTTGCGGGTCGGGCTGTCGAGCATGGTCAGCACTCCGGGGCAGATGAATGCCTTGCAGGTTAGCACTGACCTTTGTGGCGAGGGAGCTTGCTCCCGCTGGACTGCGCAGCAGGCCTGCCTTAGCGGGCGTTTCGCAAGCGCCCTCGCCACAGCTGATAGCGTTGCCTATTTGCGTGCCTCCAGAATCAGATTGAACGGCGTCTGCGTCGCCCGGCGAAAGTGCGTGAACCCGGCCTCGGCAAACACCTTGCGCAAACGCATTTCACCGGCCTGTGCACCAAGGCCGAGGCCGACTTCCTGCGACAGCGAATTCGGTGTGCAGATAAAGGTCGACGCTGCGTAAAACAGCCGTCCGACCGGGTTGATGTTGTCGTCCAGCGCGTCGTTGGCGAACGGCTCGACCAGCAGCACCGTGCCGTCGTCCTTCAACGACTTGTAGGCATGCCGGGCCGCGCCGACCGGGTCGCCCATGTCGTGCAGGCAGTCGAAGTAACAGATCAAGTCATAGTCGCCGCCCGGGTAGCTTTTGGCGGTGTCCTGAAAGAATGTCGCCCGGCTGCTGACCCCACCTTCTTCGGCGCGCTGAGTGGCAACGGTGATCGACGGGGCGTGGTAATCGAAGCCGACGAAATTCGAGTTGGGAAACGCCTGGGCCATGATCACCGTCGAAGCACCATGACCACAGCCGATGTCGGCGACTTTGGCGCCGTGTTCGAGTTTCGCGACGACGCCTTCCAGTGCCGGTAGCCATTCAGCGATCAAGTGACCTTTGTAGCCGGGGCGGAAGAAGCGTTCGGTGCCGCTGAACATGCACGGATGGTGATCGCCCCAGGGCAGGGCACCGTTGCCGCGCATGGCCTTGACCAGTTTGTCCTTGTCGTGGAAAAACGATGCCACCACGCCGAGCCCGCCGGCAACGTACACCGGCGAGTCCTCGACGGCCAATGCCAGCGCCTGTTCTTCCGGCAGGCGAAACTGGCCATCTTGATGCTCCATGTAGCCGGAGGCAGCGTGGGCGCTGAGCCATTCACGCACCAGTCGGGGGTTGCAGGTGGTCTTTTCGGCGAGGGCTTGCGCGCTGATCGGCTGACTGTCGGCCATCGCCCGATACAGCCCGAGTTCTTCGCCAACGATGACGTTCGCCAGCATCGCGGCGCCGCCCATGTCGTTGACCAGTTTGCCCATGAATGCGTTGAGTCGGGCCTCGTCCATCACATGTGCTCCTCAAACAGGATCACAGTCCGGCGGCGTTGAAGGTCGAGGCATACCCCACCGGGCGGTGGTCATGGATGCGGGCAGGGCGATGGTTGCGTCCTGCAGCCCCCTCGACTGGGTCATCAGTCAGTCTAGCCGGGCCGGGGCAACCTGCAGCGTTTGTGGCTCACGTAATTTCCCTTGGGGGCCAGGAGAGTGGCAATTTCAGTTCAGCACACAAACCACCGCCCTCGCGATTGCTCAGGGTCAGCGAACCGCCGAGGGCCATCGCCAGTTGCTGGGCGATCGCCAGTCCGAGGCCGGTGCCGCCGGTGCTGCGGTTGCGCGAGTTTTCCACGCGATAGAACGGCTCCAGGACCTTTTGCAACTGGTCTTCGGCAATGCCCGGCCCGCGATCCATGACCTTGATGGTAAGGCCCGCGCCGGTGTCGACCTGCAATTGCGCCGCCCCGGAAAATTTCAGCGCGTTATCGGTGAGGTTCACCAGTACCCGGCGCAGGGCTTGGGGGCGGGTGTCGATCACTGCCGCACTCTTGCCCTGCAACTGCACGTCCTTGCCCATGTCCTGATAGTCGAACACCAGACTGTCGAGGAACGAGTCGAGGTCGGTGCGGCGGCTTTCCTCGGTCGAGCCGTGGATGCTGCGGGCGTACGCCACGCCTTCGCGCACCAGATGCTCCATCTCGCCGAGGTCGTTGCACAGTTTGTCTTTTTCCACCGAGTCGTCCATGAACTCTGCGCGCAGCTTCATGCGGGTGATCGGGGTTTGCAGATCATGGGAAATCGCCGCCAGCAGTTGCATGCGCTCCTTGAGATAGGCGGCGATGCGCGCCTGCATTGCGTTGAAGGCCCGTGCGGCGTGCGCCACTTCCGTCGGGCCTTGCTCATCGAGCATCACCGGGTGCGCGTTGGGATCGAGGGTTTCCACCGCGTTGGCGAGGCGGGCAAGGGGGCGGATGGCAATGCGCACCGCCAGCCAGGTGCAGGCGATCAGCAGCGCCAGTTGCCCGAGCAATACCCCTGGCAGCCACGGCGACAGCGGCGGCATGGCCGGACGCACATCGAGGGTCACCGGGCTGCCATCGCTGAGGCGTACATGGGCCTGAAAGTGTTTTTTCTCCCCGGCAAACCGAGTGAAGGTCAGCGGATGGGCGCCGCCGATCGCGGCTGTGATCGAGGTCACGGCCACCGGCACTTCGTCGGCATCGGCGTCGAGCGGTGCACCGGCTTCGCCGTCGCTCAACAGATAGTCGTAGTTGGTGCGGGCCAGTCGGCTCAGCCAGGCGGGGCGTTCCTGCATGGGCAGGCGGTCGAGGATCGCGATCGAAGTCGAGACATCGCTTCGCATATTGCCGAGCATGGTGCTTCTGGCGCTCTGGAAACGCTCGTAATACTGCGCGCCGAACGACAGCGCCTGAGCGAGGATCAGCCCGACCAGAAAGATCAGCGACAAGCGCGACGCCAGGGTGCGCGGCCACTGCAGTTTGAGGCTCATGCCGAGGCCCCGATGATTTCCACCGGCAACGAGAACACATAGCCCTCACTGCGCACGGTCTTGATGTAGGCCGGTTCGCGGGCGTCGTCGAGCAGACGCTGGCGCAGGCGACTGACCAGCAGATCGATGGAACGGTCGAACAGATCGGCCTCGCGACCTTGGGTCAGATTGAGCAACTGATCGCGACTGAGCACCCGCTGCGGGTGATCGAGGAACACCCGCAGCAAGCGGTATTCGGCGCCACTGAGGGCAACCAGCGTACCGTCCTGATCCAGCAGATGCCGGGCCGAGGTGTCCAGTTGCCAGCGGCCGAAAGCCAGCAGGCGACCGCTTTCGGTGACCACCAGATTCGGCGGCAACATGCGCGTACGGCGCAGCACGGCGTTGATGCGTGCCAGCAGTTCACGGGCGGCGAACGGTTTGGTCAGGTAATCATCGGCGCCCATTTCCAGGCCGATGATGCGGTCGGTTTCATCGTTGCGCGCGGTGAGCATCAGCACCGGCGTGGCCTTGTGTTTGCCCACGCGCAATTCGCGACACAGCTGCAGGCCATCGTCACCGGGCATCATGATGTCGAGCACGATCAGGTCGACGGTATTGGCTTCGAGAAAGCTGCGCATCTGCCGGCCATCGGCAACCACGGTGGTGCGCAGGCCGTTCTTTTTCAGGTAATTGCCGACCAGCTCGCGGATCTCGCGGTCGTCGTCGACGATGAGAATGTGATCGACATGTTCCATCGGAGAACCTCTATCAAAGGGCGATGCCGTGCAGTCTATCGAGACTGTTGCGGTTCGCCTGCCCGGGTTTGTATTGCAGTGTATCTGGCGCAACGCCGGATACACACCAACGCAAAAACGCGAGTTTTCCAAGGCTTTGTATCGCTGTGTATCTCCGGGCGGCGGGGATACACAGCGAGTCATACCGAGCGTTTCCAGACACACACGCGATACCTCGGGCGCCTCAAATAGGCGCCATCGAGGCCCACACCGATGGCCTCGGCTCAAACCCCTACATGCCCCGAGGAAACCGCCATGACCAGCAAATCCGTGATCGCCGCCTGCCTGTTCGCCGCCCTGAACATTTGCACCCTGTCGGCCCGCGCCGAAGCCGATGCCAGCCCGCACACCTACACTTACGGCACACACCTGGACGTGCAGAAAGTGCTGTCGATGACCCAGGACACTTCGGTGGCCTGCGGCATAGTCGATGCGCGCATGACCTACCTCGATTCGGCGGGCAAGACCCAAGTGCTGGATTACCGCAAATTCGCCGACGGCTGCAACAACGAGAACTGAGTGCTTATCGGCATCGGCCGTCGCTGGCCGTCCCTCTCAATGGCTCACAGGTCGCGCACCATGAGCCATGGGTCGTTGTCCCTGGCGCGGAAGCGCTCCAGCAGTGTCCAGCCGCGCTGCCCCGACGGTGTTTCGAGGGCTTTACAAAAGCTCGCCATTCATCGGCCCGGCGCCTGTTTTAAAGGCTCTTCGGACGATTGGCAGGGACGCCGGCGACCCTCCGCGCGATAGTGAGTTGGCCAGTCCACCCACCTGCTGCGGAGCACGATTGATGAGCACCCCCATTGATCTGACGGGCCTGAAAGAACGCCAGAAAGTCGCCTGGGCCAGCGGCGACTATGCGCTGATCGGCACCACCTTGCAGATTGTTGGCGAAAACCTTGCCGAGGCCTGCGACCTGCGCTGCGATGAAGAGGTGCTGGATGTCGCCGCCGGCAATGGCAATGCCACCCTCGCGGCGGCGCGCCGTGGCTGTCGGGTGACCTCCACCGACTACGTCGCGGCGCTGCTGGAGCGCGGGCAGGATCGGGCGCGGGCCGAGCATCTGGACGTGACTTTTCAGGTCGCCGATGCCGAAGCGTTGCCGTTTGCCGATGACAGTTTCGATGCGGTGCTCTCGACCTTCGGCGTGATGTTCGCCCCGGACCAGCCCACCGCCGCCACGGAGCTGGCGCGGGTCTGCCGGCGGGGCGGGCGGATCGGTCTGGCGAACTGGACGCCGGAAGGCTTCGTCGGCCAGATGTTCAAGGTGCTGGGTCGCCACGTGCCATCGCCCGCCGTGGCCCAGCCGCCATCGAATTGGGGCACCGAAACGTGGTTGCACAGCCATTTCGACGAACGTCAGTTTTTGCTGCAGGTGACGCGCCGCACCTTCAACTTTCGCTATCGCTCGGCAGCGCATTTCATCGACATTTTCCGCCACTGGTACGGACCGGTGCACAAAGCCTTCGCGGCGTTGCCACCGGAAAGCGCTCTGGCGCTGGAGAGTGATCTGGCGGATTTGTTGAACCGGTCGAACCGGGCGGGAGAGGGCTCGCTGGTGGTGCCGAGCGAGTATCTGGAGGTGGTCATTACCAAGCGCTGAATGGCCGAACAGCGCCAAACCCTGTGGGAGCGAGCCTGCTCGCGAATGCGGTGGGTCAGTACAATGAACTACTGACTGAATAAACGCCTTCGCGAGCAGGCTCGCTCCCACCGGGATGTTGTCTGGCTGCCCAGGCCTATTTCACCTGCGACCGATCAAACCATTCCAGCGCCGTACGCCAGATGCAGATCCCCAGGAAGTAAGCCGACATCAGCAACCACAAGCCCATTACCAGCGGGTTGATCACCGGGTGGTTGAGCACCAGCGACAGGCTGCACAGCAACCAGATTGCCGTTACCGCGATGTTGATCGGCATGAACCGGCGCACGCGGAACGGGTGCAGGAATTTCATCCGTGTCACCGTCAACAGCGCCAGGCCAATCACGGTGAGGAAAGTGATCCACGGCCCCGGGTCGATGATGTACAGGCACAGGGCGACCACATTCCACGCGGCGGGGAAACCGACGAAATAGTTGTCCTTGCTCTTCATGTTGACGTTGCAGAAACAGAACAGCGACGACACCAGAATCAGCGACACCGTCAGCAACAGGGTGTAGTCGGGCAGGGGAATGTAGCGGTAGATGAAAAGTGCCGGGATGAACACGTAGGTCAGGTAGTCGATCACCAGATCGAGGATCGAGCCGTCGAAACTCGGCAGTACCGATTGCACATTGACCTTGCGTGCCAGCGCACCGTCGAGACCGTCGACGATCAACGCCACGCCGAGCCACATCAGGCAGTGGGTCGGCTGGTTTTCCAGCAGCGCGAGGGTTGCCAGGAATGCAGTGACTACGCCGGTCGCGGTAAAGCCATGGGCGCCCCATGCTTTGAGCCTGGCGATGTGTACGGTCGATATCACAGGGGCGTTCTCCAGAAAAATGAAGCAAGCCGGGTATCACCCTTGGGCAAAGGGCGCCGGCAAACCGGGTCGGGGTTGCAGTTATCGACCGGTTCGGCCGGGATAAGGTTCACCACCTTTGAATCTTAGCTGGCTGCACAAAAAATACCTTGGCGAAATCCGCCGGTGTCGGCCAGACGGTGCTGGCGCGATGGCTGCGGCGGTCTATCGTTGCCTGACGCAGTCAATGCCAACGCCTGAGGACAAGATCATGAACACCAGCGATTTGCTCGAACAACTGCTGCGGGGCCAGGCCTCGACGGGACAACAAAGTGGTACCCCGGCCGGTGGTGGTCTGGGTGGGCTGGGCGGCTTGCTCGGCGGTCTGTTGGGCGGCGGTGCAAGTGGCGGCGCGGCGCAGTCCGGCGGCTTGGGCGGTCTGGGTGGCTTGCTCGGCGGTCTGCTCGGCGGCGGTAGCAGCGGTGGTTTGGGCGGCGCGCTCGGCGGCGCGCTGGGTGGCGGTACACAAAGCCGTTCTGGCGGTACCAACTACGCGGCGCTGGCCTCACTGGGGATGATGGCGTTCCAGGCGTATCAGGCCTGGCAACGCAGTCAGGCCTCGGCCGCACCCCAACAGATTCCGCAAACGGCCAATCTGCTGGCCGGGCCCGAGGTCGAGGAACACAGTCACGCGGTGCTTCGAGCGCTGATTGCGGCAGCCAAGGCCGACGGTGAGATCGACGCCCGGGAACAGCAGATGATCAGTGTTGAAATCAGCAAGCACACCGACGATCCGCAACTGCAGCAGTGGTTTGAAACCGAAGTCGCCAAACAGTTGGATGCGGCCGAAGTCGCGCAGGCCGCCAACGGCGATCAGGGTATGGCCGCCGAAATGTATCTGGTCAGTGTGATCATGGTCGACGACCAGCAGGACGCCGAACGCAACTACCTGGATGAACTGGCCGCTGCGCTGAAAATTGACCCGCAATTGCAGGTGCATCTGGAGCAGCAGGCCAAGGGTACAGCCTGACGCAACGTCAAAAGATCGCAGCCTGCGGCAGCTCCTACAGATCGTCGGAACACGATGCCAATTCCTGTAGGAGCTGCCGCAGGCTGCGATCTTTTGATCTTCAAAGCCAGATTGCGTCCCACAAAGGGTAATCACCCAATCGCTGCACCAGGCCAGCCCGCAATGGGTTCATGACGATGTAGCGGGCTGCCGCCTTCAAATCTTCATCGCGACGTAGAGCACGGTCGTGATATCCACGTTGCCATAGGCCGCCTTGGCTACCGGACATCAAATTGATTGACCGGCAACTTCTTGCCTTTACACGACACATCAATTGCGCCAAAGAGCCTCGTTTCAACTCGACCAGCCAATGCAGAGGGTCCGGCATGACCACCCAAGCCAGAGATTCAACCAATCCTGCTTCATCGGCCGCGCGCATCTGTGCAACCAACAATCGTCCGATTCTCCAGTCGGAAAAAACCGGTCGACGCTCTTCAACCACCGCCGTCAGCAAATAAACCCGCCCAACTTCCGAATATCGTCCCTTGCGCAAACTGCACGCTGTTGCAGCTTCAGGCATTCCATTGCCCTCCTTAATCGTTGTACCTCAACACTAGCGTTCCAAAAACAATCCGCGCGGCCAAGCTTTTACACGATGTAAATGTAGGAGCTGCCGGAGGTTCGGGCCGCGTGCGGACGATCTTCTGATGTTCAAAATCAAAAGATCGCAGCCTTCGGCAGCTCCTACAGTGATCAAGTGATCAAGTGATCAAGTGATCGAATGAAAGAGAATTGGCGCTAATCAGGCCGTCCGTCAGGGCAATTTTCATGTCGATTGAATTTTTCTCCGTGGCGGTTGCTCTGCTGCTGTAGAGGCGTGAAACAACGCCCTGACAGGCCAACCGACCGAGACCCCTGACATGACTGCCCTGACTTCCCTGCAAGCGCCGAGTGCGCAGCAACAGCCGATCATTGCTGCTGGCGATCTGCGGCGTATTTATGAGGCGCTGCTGATCGAGGATCAGCCTGAAAATCTCGCGCAGGATTTTCTCAGCGAACAGTTGCAGCGCGCCGCGCAGTTGCCTGAGGCGCTAACGCTGGATCCGTCTGCCTGGCAAGCCTGGGTCGCCGAGCACTGCACCGAGGTTGCCCGGCAATACGCCGACTATTTGCAACAGCGTCAGACTGGCGGGCCGCGTCAGTACTTCAGCAACAAGGCGCACGCACTGTACTTTCTGCAAGCGGTAGCGCCGACCAAACTGGTTGATGGCGCGTGGCTGTACGGCTTGCTGGCGCAATGGCGCGACCCGCGTTTCGACGGTTTGTTGTGCACCTATCTGGAAGAACTCGGCGACGGTAATCCTGCGCAGAACCATGTGGTGATCTACCGCAAACTGCTCGCCGAGCACGGCCTGCAGGACGCCAGTGCCATCGCCGATGAACGCTACCTGCAAGGCGCGCTGCAACTGGCGCTTGGGGCTTGTGGCGAGGCGTTGCTGCCGGAAGTGATCGGCTACAACCTCGGTTACGAACAATTGCCCCTGCATTTGCTGATAAGCGCCTATGAACTCAGCGAGTTGGGCATCGATCCGTACTACTTCACCCTCCACGTGACCATCGACAATGCCAGCACCGGCCATGCGCAGAAAGCCGTGCAGTCGGTGCTCGACCTGCTGCCGCTGGAGGCTGATCGTGGCGAATTCCTGCGCCGGGTGTCGCTGGGGTATCGACTCAATGACCTGGGGCAGGGCAGTCACGCGATCATCGAGGGTTTTGATCTGGAACACGAAGTGCTGGCGATGCTCGAGCGCAAGCGTCCGTTCGGTCAGCACATGCACTCGGACTACTGCCGCTTCGAAGGCAAAACCGTCAATCAGTGGCTGGCCACCCCCGAGCAGTTGCCCGGGTTCCTGCAGGCGATGCAGGACAAAGGCTGGATCAAACGCAACGAGGACCCGCAGGCTAGCCGCTTCTGGCAGTTGATCGACGGCGACGGTGCGGCGATGTTCGGCGTGTTCAGCCCGTATGAAAAACAGCTGCTGCACGACTGGATTGCTGGCGACTGGACGCCATCCGACCAACGCAAGGCGCCAAGACGCAGCCGTCAGGTTGCAACCCCGGACGCCGCCGTCCCCGAACACGATCCCGATGTGCAACGCCTGAGCGCCGCCCTGCAAGGCCAGGACGGCCACGCGCAGATGGCAACGCTGATCCCGTGGTTGTCACCGGCCCGGCATGCCCACCCAGCGGGGCTGCTCGCAACCCGTCGCTTCATCGAACTCAAATCCAGCCTGCGCTAAGGACATTTTCATGACTCAGGAAGAACAACTGTCTGCCAACGATCTGACACTGCTGCAACTCGGCCGGCGCTTGCAGGCCGACGGCTACCGCTTCATCACGCCAACGCCGTTGACCCATCAGCGCGTCAACCAGCGTGACGAAGGGCAGGTGGCCGATACCCTGCGCGACGTGTTTGGTTGGTCGCGCCCGTTCGAACCGGGGCTGTTGTCCGCTGACGAGCAGCGGCAATTGCAGGAAGCCCAAGTGATTGATGTTTACGACGGCCGCTTGAAGAGCCGGGTGCGCTGGTCGAGCCTGGATGACTTGCTCTTCGTTCACTCCGGGTTTCCCACCGACGCCGCCGATTCGGTGTTTTTCGGCCCGGACACCTACCGTTTCGCGCAACTGATTCACGCGCATCTGCAACAGAGCTTCGCGCCGATTCAACGCGCCGTGGACATCGGCTGCGGCGCGGGTGTCGGGGCGATTCTGATTGCCCGCGCGCGGCGTGAAGCCGAGGTGCTGGCGGTGGATATCAATCCTGCTGCGCTGCGCCTGACCGCAGTCAATGCGGCGTTGGCCGAGGTTGCCAACGTCCAGGTGCAAGCCAGCGATGTGCTGCAGGGCACCGACGGCAGCTTCGACCTGATTGTCGCCAACCCGCCGTACATGGCCGATCCGGCCGGGCGCGCTTACCGCCATGGCGGTGGCACGCTGGGTGCCGGACTGTCGTTGCGCATCGTCGAACAGGCGCTCAATCGGTTGGCGCCCGGTGGTTCGTTACTGCTGTACACCGGCGTGGCGATGGTCGATGGCCGCGATCCGTTTTTCGACACCGTGGTGCCACGGCTGGACTCGACGCGGTTTGGCTGGACCTATCGCGAACTGGATCCCGACGTGTTCGGTGAAGAATTGTTGAACCCCGGTTACCAGCGTGTGGACCGGATCGCCGTGGTCGCGCTGACCGTGACCCGCATTGGCTGACACAAGGCAGGTGCGCCATGAACAGGAACCTCGACGACTACAACCGCATGCGCGATTTCTCGGCGACCTCCGAGCCCGCCGCCGTCAAGCGCCGTGGCCGCAGCAAGGCCACTGACCATGCGCTGCAGTTCTGCATCCAGAAGCACGACGCTTCGCACCTGCATTACGACTTTCGCCTTGAACTCGATGGCGCGCTGAAGAGCTGGGCGGTGCCCAAGGGGCCGTCGCTCGACCCCAAGGTCAAGCGCTTGGCGGTGCATGTCGAAGACCATCCGCTGGATTACGCCACGTTCGAGGGCAGCATTCCCGAAGGGCATTACGGCGCCGGCGATGTGATCGTCTGGGATCGTGGCGTGTGGATTCCGCAGGAAGACCCGGCCAAGGCCTACGCCAAGGGCAAACTCAAGTTCGAGTTGCAGGGTGAAAAACTGTCCGGACTCTGGAACCTGGTGCGCACCCACATGCCGGGCAAGAAGGAGAACTGGTTTCTGATCAAGCATCAGGACAGCGCCGCCCGTCCGCAAGACGATTACGACGTGCTGAGTGCAGAGCCGAACAGCGTGCTCAGCGAGCGCACCTTGATCAGCAAACCGAGGCTCGCCGCCGAGCAAGCCAAGCCGGTGAAAAAATCCCCGGCCAAACCGCGCAAAGCGGCGTCCGGCACGCTCACCGGTGCGCGCAAGGCCAAACTTCCGGCACAGCTCAAGCCGCAGCTGGCGACTCTGGTCGACAGCGCACCTGGGGGGCAGTGGAGCTACGAGATCAAGTTCGACGGCTACCGGATCATGGCGCGCATTGATCACGGCGAGGTGCAGCTGTTCACCCGCAACGGCCACGACTGGACGCACAAGCTGCCGCAACAGGCGCAGGCGTTGGCTGCGCTGAGTCTGGAATCGGCGTGGCTGGACGGCGAAGTGGTGGTCACCAACGAACACGGTGTGCCGGACTTTCAGGCGTTGCAAAACGCCTTCGAAGCCGGGCGCAGCGGCAGCATCATGTTCTACCTGTTCGACATGCCGTATCTCAACGGCGTCGACCTGCGCGAAGTGCCGGTCGAGGAGCGCCGCGCGGCGTTGTCCACGGTGCTCGGCGGGCATGAGCAGCCGTTGCTGCGCTTTTCCGAAGCTTTCGACGAAACCCCGGACGCGCTGCTCAACAGTGCCTGCCAGATGCAGATGGAAGGGCTGATCGGCAAACGCCTCGGCTCACCCTACGTGTCGCGGCGCAGCGGTGACTGGATCAAGCTCAAGTGCAAACATCGGCAGGAATTCGTGGTTGTCGGCTACACCGATCCGAAAGGCGCGCGCAGTGCCTTCGGTGCTTTGCTGCTGGGCCTGCATGATCGCGACAGCGGCGAGTTGCGCTACGCCGGCAAGGTCGGCACCGGGTTCAACGAAACGACGCTGAAAAGCATCCTCGCCCAGCTCAAGCCGTTGCAGGTGAAGAAGGCCGCCGTGGTCAATCCGCCGAGCGGCTTCGACGCCAAAGGCGTGCACTGGCTCAAGCCGAGCCTGTTGGCGGAAGTGGCGTTCGCCGAGATGACCAAGGACGGCTCGGTGCGCCACGCCGTGTTCCATGGTTTGCGCAATGACAAACCGGCCAAGGCGATTACCGAGGAGCGAGCGAACACCGTGAAGACGTCAGCCAAAGCCAGTCCAGCGAAGAAAGCAGCTCAATCAAAAAAAGCCGCTTCATCAAACCAAGCCACCTCTGCGAAGAAAGCCGAGGCGGCGCCGTCGCAGCTTGGCCTCGCCAGCGGCAAAGTGCGCATCACCCATCCCGACCGGGTGATTGATGCGGTCAGCGGCACCACCAAGATGCGACTGGCCGAGTATTACGCCAGCGTCGCCGAGTGGATCCTGCCGCAACTCAAGGAGCGCCCGGTGGCGCTGGTGCGGGCGCCGGACGGCATCGCCGGCGAACTGTTCTTTCAGAAAAACGCCGAGCGCCTGGCTATCCCCGGCATCACCACGCTGGACAAGGACGTCACCGGCCAACCGGTGATGCTGATCAACAACGCCGAAGCGCTGATTGGCGCGGTGCAGATGAGCACGGTGGAACTGCACACCTGGAACGCCACGACGGTCGATCTGGAAAAACCCGACCGCTTCGTTCTCGATCTCGACCCGGACCCTGCGCTGCCGTGGAAAAGCATGGTCGAGGCCACCGCGCTGACTCTGACCGTGCTCGATGAACTGGGGCTCAAGGCCTTTCTCAAAACCAGTGGCGGCAAGGGCATTCACCTGGTGGTGCCGTTGACCCGCAAGCATGGCTGGGACGAGGTCAAGGACTTCAGCCATGCGATCGTCAGTCACATGGCCAAGCTGTTGCCGGAACGGTTTTCCGCGGTGTCCGGGCCGAAAAATCGCGTGGGGCGAATCTTCATCGATTACCTGCGCAACGGTCTGGGCGCCACCACCATTTGTGCCTACGCGGCGCGCACCCGCGAAGGGTTACCGGTGTCGGTGCCGTTGTTTCGTGAAGAAGTGGGGGAGATCAAGGGGGGCAATCAATGGAACATCAGCAACGTCCATGAGCGCCTGAACGAGGTCGGCGACGCGCCGTGGGCCGATATGAAGAAAACCCGCCAGAGCATCACCGCAGAGATGCGCAAGCGGGTCGGCATGAAAAAATGATCAGGTGTCGCGCAGCAAGTCGTGGGCGTTGAGCAGTTCGAAGGCAATTTTCGGTTGATTGTTCAGCCCTCGACGAATGGCCGCCGGGATGGCTTTGCGTGTCTTGCGGCACAGCCCCGGCAGTTCCTCGATCTGAATCTCGATACCCAGCATGCTGCGCACCTCATGAAACCCCGGGGCGACTTCCACGCGCATGCCCAACTGCTCATACATGCGCGTTTGCAGATGCCGCAGATCGGCGAGGTCTTTGAGCTGCTCAAGGCGCGCGAGGAGGATCTTTTCCTGGTCGCGGGTCAGACGCAGGATGCGCAAGTCCGTGCCGGGCGTTTCCAGCAACGATTCGCGCCCGCAATCGCAGGCGCCGGGCGGGCAGGGTGAGCGCAAAGGCACCACAGGCGCAAGAGTCGTCATGGCCTCCATCATAGAGGCCGTCAGACCGTTTTGCCTATGCGCCTTCGGCAGCCGTCCATCGGCCGCCGCCTGCGTGACCGTTACTGATTCAGACCTTCGTAATGCACCAGAATCGCATTGGCGAGGTCTTCATCGCTGGCGTTCAGCCCAGGATTGTCGTGGCGCACCTGTTGCAGCACCGATTCAAGATAAACCCCACGGATGGCACCGCCGCTGGCGACAAACGCAGACAGGTCGTCACGGGCCGGAATCACCATTTTATGATCCTTGAAGGTCGAGTACAGCGAAGCCGAAACGCCCGCCGAGGTGGCGACGTCTCCGGCATCAACACGAGCCAGGGCCGAGCCGACAGGAAGGCAGAGCAGGAGAGAAGAAACGAGCACTAACTTGCGCATGACGGTGTTCCTCCACAAGCGCGAAGCAAAAAGGAAGGACTGCATAATGTGAGAGGGGCGCTGCGTGTCGGAGTTCCATCGATGCTGAAGGATACTTGCTGAAACGCTCGGCTGCGGCGCGTTCGCACAAATAGGCTTAACTGAAACCTCACAGGCGCATTCCCGCGAGCCTCAGGAGGAACCCAAGGTGTCGATCAAATTGCGTTTGTTGTTGCTGATTGCAACCAGTCTGCTGACAGCGCTGATCGTGAGTCTGGTCAGCTACGTGGGGAATACGCGCATGTCCGGCGCGGTAGACGACAACGCGGTGAGCATGACCGCGCTGCGCAATCACATGGAAGCCGACATGATGCACGACGCGCTGCGCGCCGATGTTTACTCGGCGCTGCTGGTGGGCCTGGGTAAAAGCACCGGCACGGCGGCCGAGGTGCGGGATTCGATCAACGAGCACGCGACACACTTTCGCGAAGTGCTGGATGAAAACCTCAAACTGCCGGTCAATCCGCCGCTCAAGACGGCGTTGGAGCAGATCAAACCCAGCCTGGACACCTACATTGAGGCGGCCGAGCGCATCGTCGGCCTGGCACTGGACAACCCGGACAGTGCGCAACGGGAATTGGGCACGTTCAACGCCGCGTTCAGTCGGCTCGAAGAGCAAATGGCGGCCCTCAGCGAGTTGATCGAAAGCAACACCCGCGACACTCGTCAAGCCACCGAAAGCGCGATCCGCAATGCCAACATCGCCCTCGCCGTGGTGTTGCTCGCCAGCCTGTTGCTGTTGTTGGCGCAGGGACGCTGGGTGACCCTCAGCATCATGGGGCCGCTGAAGTCCGCCAACCACATTGCCCAAAGCATCGCCCACGGCAACCTCAGCGAGCCGATCAGCGAACCTGCCGGCAAGGACGAAGCCAGTACGCTGATCCGCAGCCTGGCAACCATGCAACGCGACCTGCGCAACATGATCGATGTGGTGCGGCGCAACGCCCACGGCGTCAGCGGCATGAGCGAGCAACTGAGCCACGGCTGCCATCAGGTGGCCGACAGCAGTCAGCAGCAAAGCGTCGCCGCCGGCACCATGGCCGCCGCTGCCAGCCAGATGACCGCCAGCATCGAGGAAATCACCCGCCATGCTGAACGCGCGCTGGGCATGGCCAATCAGGCCGAAGCGCTGGCCAAGAGCGGCGGGCAAGTGATCCATCAGGTAGTCAGCGACATGGATGACATCGCCCGCTCGGCGCAGCAATCGGCACAGGTGATCCGCACGCTGGATCAGGAATCCGAAGGCATCTTCAACATCATTCAGGTGATCAAGAGCATTGCCGACCAGACCAATCTGCTGGCGCTCAACGCCGCTATCGAAGCGGCACGGGCCGGCGAGCAGGGCAGGGGCTTTGCGGTGGTCGCCGACGAAGTGCGCAGCCTGGCCGCCCGCACCAGCGCCTCAACCCAGGAAATCGCTGCCATGGTCGCGCGCATCCAGCACAGCACCCGCGAGGCGGTCAGCAGCATGGAGGCCGGCGTGGCCCAAGTCGACAAGGGCATGGCGGTGACGGCCGAAGTCGAACGGGCGATCCGCGAAATCCTCGACGCCACCCTCAGCACCACACAACTGGTCAACGACATCACTCGCACCATCGGCGAGCAAAGCCAGGCCAGCAACGAGATTGCCCATCAGGTGGAAATGATCGCCGGGATGTCCGAGGGCAACAGCAAGGTGATCGGGCAGACGGCCAATACCACGGATGAGCTGTCGAGTCTGGCGGGGGCGTTGGCGCTGTCGGTGGATCGGTTTCGGCTGTAAGGGCATGGTTGGAGCCCGGCCGGATGTGGTGTCCGGTCTGCCGTTATCGCGAGCAGGCTCGCTCCCACTTTGGAATGCATTTCCCCCGTGGGAGCGAGCCTGCTCACGAAAAGGCCGGTCCTGGCCTGCACATTTTGCTGAAAGCCTTCAGGTAGCCGCTTCATCGAGGTCATGTTCAGCCCGGATCGGCCGATAAACGCCCCAGAGCGGAAAAAGACTCTCAAGTCGGGAACAGACGCGCGGGTTTGCCCTGACGTGATATTCTTCGCGCCAACTTGGTTTGACCTAATTCGGTCTGCCTGCCTTTTGGCGGGCTGACGGGATCCCTGTCGCTCAAGTAGCTGAAGCCAATAATGATAAAAAGTCAGTTCAGAAGGGACATTAACTGAGGTCGATGCGGTACATCGGCCTTGTGTGCCCACCCGTCAAAATTGCAGTGTGAAGGTGCCCGCGACCCTGGCCTGAGTGTCGCGACAAAAGGCCCTCATACCCACAACAGCGGCGGGCGGAAGGCGTTTTATCATAGGTGCAACGGATGTTTAAGAAAGTGAACACAGCCTTGCTCGGGCTGGCTTTGGCGATGGGGATGTCGTCCGCCAATGCTGCAGAAGCAAAGAAAGTTGACGTCCTGCTGATCGGCGGCGGCATCATGAGCACCACCCTGGGTGTGTGGATCAATGAGCTGGAACCGAGCTGGTCGATGGAAATGGTCGAGCGCCTTGATGGCGTCGCCCTGGAAAGCTCCAACGGCTGGAACAACGCCGGTACCGGTCACTCGGCGCTGGCCGAGCTGAACTACACCCCGGAAGACGACAAGGGCAACGTAACGATCCCGAAAGCCGTCGAGATCAACGAAGCGTTCCAGGTGTCCCGTCAGTTCTGGGCCTGGCAGGTTCAGCAAGGCGTTCTGAAGAACCCTCGCTCGTTCATCAACACCACGCCGCACATGAGCTTTGTGTGGGGTGATGACAACATCAAGTTCCTGAAAAAGCGCTACGAAGCCCTGCAAGCGAGCCCGCTGTTCGCCGGTATGCAGTACTCCGAAGACCCGGCTGTGATCAAGAAGTGGGTCCCGCTGATGATGGAAGGGCGTGACCCGAACCAGAAAATCGCGGCCACCTGGAGCCCGCTGGGTACCGACATGAACTTCGGCGAAATCACCCGCCAGTTCGCCGGTTACCTGCAGACCAAGCCTAACTTCGACCTGAAACTGTCGAGCGAAGTCGAAGACATCACCAAGAACGCCGACGGCACCTGGCGCGTCAGCTACAAAAACCTGAAAGACGGCACCAAGACTGAAACCGACGCCAAGTTCGTGTTCATCGGCGCCGGTGGCGGTGCTCTGCACCTGCTGCAGAAGTCGGGCATTCCTGAAGCCAAGGAATACGCTGGCTTCCCGGTAGGCGGCTCGTTCCTGGTGACCGATAACCCGGCCATCGCCGAGCAGCACTTGGCCAAGGCCTACGGTAAAGCCTCGGTTGGCGCACCGCCAATGTCGGTTCCGCACCTGGACACCCGTGTTCTGGATGGCAAGCGCGTCATTCTGTTTGGCCCATTCGCGACCTTCAGCACCAAGTTCCTGAAAGAAGGCTCGTACCTGGACCTGCTGACCAGCACCACCACCCACAACATCTGGCCGATGACCAAGGTCGGCATCAAGGAATACCCGCTGGTCGAGTACCTGGCCGGTCAACTGATGCTGTCGGATGAAGACCGTCTGAACGCGCTGAAGGAATACTTCCCGAACGCCAAAGCCGAAGACTGGCGCCTGTGGCAAGCCGGCCAACGCGTGCAAATCATCAAGCGTGATGAAGCCGCTGGCGGCGTGCTGAAACTGGGCACCGAAATCGTTGCTGCACAAGACGGCTCCATCGCCGGCCTGCTAGGCGCATCGCCAGGCGCGTCGACCGCTGCACCGATCATGCTGAGCGTGCTGCAGAAAGTCTTCAAAGACAAAGTCGCGACCCCTGAGTGGCAAGCCAAGCTGCACCAGATCGTTCCAAGCTACGGCACCCAGCTGAACAGCGATCCGGCGAAAGTGGCACAAGAGTGGGCGTACACCGCCAAGATCCTCGAACTGCCAACGCCGCCGGTCATCGGTCAGGCTGCTCCGGCTGCACCAGCCGCTGAAAAAGCTGAAGCACCGAAGGAAAATGCTGCACGTGACATGGCGCTGTAACTAGACGCCAGACACACAAAAGCCCACTGAACCGGCGACGGTCAGTGGGCTTTTTTTGTGCCCCAAACCCCTGTAGGAGCTGCCGAAGGTTCGGGCCGCGATCGGACGATCTTTGGATTTTGATTCAAAAAAAGATCAAAAGATCGCAGCCTGCGGCAGCTCCTACACTGATTTTGCGCTCGCCAGATAGGCGCCGAGACGACGGCCCATCTCTTCCCCCAACGCCTGCAAGCCACTCAACGGACGCACCATCACCTCAAACTCGACAATCTTCCCGGCCTCATCGAAGCGAATCATGTCGATCCCCTTCAGCTCCTTCGCCCCCACCTTGGCACTGAACTCCAGCACCACATTCAAACCGTCGGCAGTCACCAGTTCGCGGTGGTATTTGAAGTCTTCGAACACGTTGAACACGGTGTTGAGGATCATCGTCACCACTGGCGCACCGGGGTAGGGGGTGTGGGCCATGGGCGAGCGGAACACCGCGTTCGGCTCGAGCAGTTCGGGCAAGGCCTTGAGGTTGCCGGTGCGGATCATCTCGTGCCAGTGCTTCAGGGATTCGGCGGCGTTGGGGTGCAGGTTCAGTTCGGACATTGACCACTCCTGGGATTGTTGTTGTTCTTCACGCGACGGCAATCACTCTAGTTCAAAGACGCGGATCACGAACCTTTGTGTGCTGCTCTGAATACCGGGCCATGGATCGGAGCGGATCAGATGGGCATCTGATCCGTATTTTTCTCTTGGATCTGCCTCTGTAACCGGTTCAGTCAGGCGCTCAGAATACCCCTGCAAATTCGGTCACTCGCGGCAGTGCTTCATCCCGAAGCGCCCGGTGCACCGCAAGCTCAGCATTAAGGAGAGCAGCATGAACAAGATGGCGATTTTCCTGGGTGGGTTTCTGACATTGACCATTCTGATCGGGATGCTGGCGACGATTTCTCCGGTTTGACGGGTAGCCTGAAGAAAACTCACCCACCCAAGTGACCGGTATCAGCCCTCCCTGAAGTGCCGACCTTCGGGAAACTCTGGGAGGCTGATCCCGGCAGAAATCCGCAGGCTCGCCCCTGTGTTTTTGCAGACACCGGACAACAGGCCGGTGCGAGCCTGCTGGCGAAAGGGCCCGCCGTTTCACTGCAAAAATCAAGGCGCGCCAAACAGCATTGTCCAGTAAACCCCTTCATCACTGCGCGCCTCGCTGGCAAACCCGGCCCCCACCTGGGTAAACATCGGGTTCATCAAATTCGCACAATGCCCCGGACTGGCCAGCCATCCGGCCATGGCTTTGCCCGGTGAACTCTGCCCGGCGGCGATGTTTTCACCAATCTGTCGGCCCCGATAACCCGCTGCCCGGGCGCGATCTGCGGGCAGATCTCCATCAGGATCGCGGTGCGCGAAGTAGTTGCCGTAAGCCATGGCCTTACTGTGGCCCTGAGCCGCCGCGCCCAATGCGGCGTTCCAGCTCAACGGCCTCGCGGCGGCGAAACGCTGGCGCCCGCACATCCGTGGGCGTGCGCGGGCGGCGTTGACCTCGGCGAGCAGCGCTTGGCCGACGTTGCGGTTGTCGCCGACATGACTGTCGAGCACCGGTCGGGCCAGCACCACTTGCCATTCACCGCGGGAACGGCTGACGCCAATGTCGGCGTATTGGGCGTCGAGCAGCGCGGTGCAGTGGCTGTCTTGCAGCTGTTCAAAGGCTTCTTCGGCATCCCCGGCACCGATGATGCGGATACTGCGCACCGCCACTGCCGAATAACCCGCGGACTTCAACGTCTCGCGCAAGCCTCCGCCGTAGCCATAGCCGATCGGCAGGGCCAGATTCGATTTCAACGACAGTGGCGCCAGACGTTGCGCCGGCCGACGATCGCAGCGTTGCGGATGGGCGCGGTAGTCGTTGATGGCGGCCACCAGTTGCCGCTCCTCGCTGGCGTGAGCGGTCTCGGTGAACAGTGGCGAAAGGATCAGCAGGCACAACGAAACGAAGCGGGATGGGCGAACGGTGTGGCGCATGGGACGGCAAGCTCTGGGAAAAGGACAGTGCTGAAGTGGGCGACCGCAGGATGCGGCGCCACTAGGACTGGGCTTTTGAGACTTGGTTCATGCTGGCCAAAAGGCTTTTTTGCTGGGTTGATGAAGGGCAGGCCTGAATGTTGTGTTGCATGGACTGGCGCCTTCGCGAGCAGGCTCGCTCCCACAGGGGGCACGCGTTGCCAAGGTGAGAGCGAGCCTGCTCGCGAAGCGGCCAGTTCAGACAATGCAATAAACAGACATCAACGATTGAGCACATCCCCCATCCACTGCAGATACTGCTCCCGCTCGGAAATCGAGTTATGCCCCGCGTCCGGCACCACCCGCAGCGTCGCCACGCCTTTGGGGAAATGCGCCAGCAGCCGCTGCGTGCTGTCCCGTGGAATCACTTGGTCATCGCTGGCCGCCAGCAGCAACGTCGGCACCTGAATGTGCGCGGCATAGCGGCCCGACTCGAAGCGATCCTTGAGCATCCACTGCACCGGCAGCCACGGGTACTGGCGAACGGCGATTTCTTCGAGGCTGTTGTACGGCGTCACCAGAATCAGCCGGCTCGCTGGACGCTGACTCGCCAGCCGTACCGCCACCCCGGATCCCAGGCTGCGCCCGATCACGGCAATCTGCGGATGGCTGGCGTACACCCGGTCGAACAGGGCCAGCGCATCTTTGGCGATCGCTTCCTCCGAGGGCGCGCCGCCGCTGCCGCCAAACCCCCGGTAGTTCATTAGAAACAGCGCGTAATCGGGAAAGGCCTGGCTGAACGACGGCAGGTTGCGCGACACGTCCTCGGCGTTGCCGCCAAAGTAGATCAGCGCCTTTGGCCCGGCGCGTTCGCGAACGCTCACCCAGACATCGGCATCCGGCATCGACAGTTTCAGCCGCGAATCCGGCGTGGCGACGGCGCTCTCGGTCTGCGGGAAATAGATCAGCGAGCGCTGAAACACGAACACCGCCGCACACAGCGCCAAGTACAACGCGACGATCAATGCGACGAGTGACAGGACGGTTCGGGACATTCGGCTAACTTTAACGGGACGCGCAGGTGCGTAACGGCAGTGTAGTTCAGCGATAGGTGCTGATCGCCATGCCACACACCCTGCAACAGATCCACGCAGCAGGAGCACCGGCATGCGCCACACTGAGGGTTACTCGCGGCGCCGCCTGCTCACGCTGGCTGCCGGGGTTTCGGCGGTTTTCACTTTGCACCGGGCGTTGGCCACCGCCACCTCGCCGAACACTTCAGGAGGCCAGACCATGCAGACCCGCGCCATCCCTTCCAGCGCCGAATTGCTGCCCATGGTGGGCCTGGGCACTTATCGCGGCTTTGATGTCGCGCCGGGCGATCCGGCTTACAAGCCATTGCCGGCGGTGCTCGACGAGCTGTTCAGAAAGGGTGGCACGCTGATCGACAGCTCACCGATGTACGGCCGTGCCGAGCAAACCACCGGCGAGCTGCTGTCGATCCACGAACCGCGTTCCCCCGCGTTTCTGGCGACCAAGGTCTGGACCCGCGGGCGCGAGGAGGGCATTGCGCAGATGGAACAATCCTTCCGTCTGCTGCGCACCGAGCGCATCGACCTGATGCAGATTCACAATCTGCTGGACTGGCAGAGCCATCTGCCGACCCTGCGCGAATGGAAAGAACAGGGGCGCATCCGCTACATCGGCATCAGCCATTACACGTCTTCGGCCTACGACGAAGTCGAAGCGCTGCTCAAGGCCGAACCGCTCGACTTCCTGCAAATCAACTACGCCCTCGATGATCGCAGCGTGGAAAAACGCATTCTGCCGCTGTGCCGCGATCGTGGAGTGGCGGTGATCTGCAATCGGCCGTTCGGTGGAGGCGGGTTGCTCGCGCGGCTCAAGGGCAAGCCGTTGCCGGCCTGGGTCTCGGATGTTCAAGTCAACAGCTGGCCGCAACTGGCGCTGAAATTCCTGCTGGCGAACCCGGCGGTGACCTGCGTGATTCCCGGCACCGGCAATCCGCGCTACATGGCGGATAACGCCGGCGCCGGGTTCGGGCCGATGCTCACCGATGCGCAGCGGTATCAGTTGATTGAGTGGGTAAAATAACAGGCCGCACCACGGCCCTCTCAGGAGCGAGCAACGTCGGTTTGTGCACAGATTATGCCGGGTTCAGCGTCCTGTTATTTCCAAACCCTCTAAGCAACTGTCAGATATGACAGTTGGCGAAGCCGTTGCTGCGAACAATCATGGAGATCCACGTTTCGACAGGGAAGAATCTCCATGAAGCGGACCTGCCAGACGTTGCCCGGCGTTGTCGCGGCCTGGCTGTTGGCGGCCTACATGAGTGCCTGCGCAGAGACAGCGGAGTACATCTGTCTGGGACATGAGCGCGGACAAGAGGCAACGGTGATCGCCAGTTCGACAGCGGAAGCCGTCGCGCTGGCCAAATCTTACTGGCGCAGTGCCGGGTGTTATAAAAAGTGATCGGCGCGATCAGTGGCGGTAGCGCAACGCCTCCAGCAACAAGGCAAACGCCGGTGCGGCCTGCCGCCGGCTCGGGTAGTACAGGTGATAACCGGCAAACGTCGGGCACCAGTCTGCCAGCACTTGCACCAGATGCCCGTCGGCCAGATGCGGGGCAACGATGTTTTCCGGGATGTAACTGAGGCCGAAACCGTCCAGTGCGGCGTCGAGCAGCGGGTAGACGCCATTCAGGGTGACTTGCCCGGACACCCGCACCTTGAGGCTTTCGCCGTCCTTCTCAAACTCCCAGGTGTACAGCCCGCCGTTAGTGGGCAGGCGCAGGTTGTTGCAGGCGTGGGCGGTCAGGTCTCGCGGCGTCTCCGGCCGGGTACGGCTGGTGAAGTAAGCCGGAGAGCCGACCACCGCCATGCGCATGTCCGGGCCGATGCGGGTGGCGATCATGCCTTGCGCGACGTCTTCGCCCAGGCGGATGCCGGCGTCGAAACCTTGCCCGGCAATGTCGACGAAACCGTAGTCGCAGATCACCTCCACGGCGATGTCCGGGTATTTCGGCAGAAATTCGTTGAGCACCGGGCGCAGCAGCCAGTTCAACGAATGGTCGGTGGCGCTGATGCGGATGCGGCCGGCCGGGGTTTCGCGCAGGTTGCTCAGGGCCGCCAGTTCGACTTCGATCTCTTCGAAACGCGGGCCGATGGTCTGCAGCAAATGATCGCCGGCCTCGGTCGGGGAGACGCTGCGGGTGGTACGGGTCAGCAGGCGCAGCCCCAGGCGCGCTTCGAGGGCGCGAATGGTATGGCTGAGCGCCGATTGCGAGACGCCAAGTTTGGCCGCCGCTTTGGTGAAACTGCGCTCGCGGGCCACGGCGAGGAAGGCGAGCAGGTCACTGGCGTTTTCTCGAAGCATTGATGAGTGTCCTGCATAAGTTTTTTCGAATTCTAGTCGATTATCCGAAGAGTACGGCTCGCTAAAGTGCTGGAAGTTTCCTGTAGGAGCTGCCGCAGGCTGCGATCTTTTGATCTTGATCCTGAAAAACAAAGTCAAAAGATCGTCCGAACGCGGCCCGAGCCTGCGGCAGCTCCTACAGGGAGGTCTCTTACAGATTTGGAGTCTTGTGATGAATTCAGTTGCTGCCAATGCGCCAATCTCAGGCGTCACCGTCACCGCCAATGGTTCACAACCCTCGGCCAAAGGCCCGGCGGACTGGTTCACCGGCACCGTGCGTGTCGATGCGCCGTTCAAGGGCAGCGATGACGCGCGCGTCAGCGGCGCCACGGTGACGTTCGAGCCGGGCGCACGCACCGCGTGGCACAGTCATCCGTTGGGTCAGACGCTGATCGTCACCGCCGGTTCAGGTTTTGTGCAGGAATGGGGTCAACCGGTTCGCGAAATCCGCCCCGGCGATACCGTGTGGATCGCGCCGCAAGTGAAGCACTGGCACGGCGCCGCGCCGACCACGGCGATGACGCACATTGCGATTGCCGAAGTGCTGGATGGCGAAGTGGTGGAGTGGCTGGAGCAGGTAAGCGCGGCGCAATACCCGCACTGATCCCTGTAGGAGCTGCCGCAGGCTGCGATCTTTTGCGCTTGTTTGAAGAAGCTAAAGTCAAAAGATCGTCCGAACGCGGCCCGAACCTGCGGCAGCTCCTACAGGGGGGGAATCAGGTCATCGGCGGCAACGAATCGAGAACCTTGTCCAGCGTAATCGGATACTCACGCACCCGTGCCCCGGTGGCGTTGTAGATCGCATTCGCCACCGCCGCACTCACGCCGCAAATCCCCAGTTCCCCCACACCCTTGGCTTTCATCGGCGACGAAATCGGATCGGTCTCGTCGAGGAATATCACCTCCTGATGCGGAATGTCGGCATGCACCGGCACCTCGTACCCGGCCAGGTCGTGGTTGACGAAAAAGCCCAGCCGCTTGTCCACCGCCAGCTCCTCCATCAACGCCGCGCCGACGCCCATGGTCATCGCCCCGATGACCTGACTGCGCGCAGCTTTCGGGTTGAGAATCCGGCCCGCCGCGCACACCGCGAGCATGCGCCGCACGCGGACTTCACCGGTCGCCGCGTCCACCGCCACTTCGACGAAATGCGCGCCGAAGGTCGACTGCTGATACTGCTTGGCGAGGTCGGCGAATTCGATGCTGTCCTCGACCTCGACAGCGCCATCTTTCGCGGCATCACGCAGCGGCAGGGTCTTGCCACCGGCGCGCACCTGACCGTCGACAAACTCGACGTCGCTGCCGCTCATGCCGAGTTTGCCGGCCACCGCTTCGCGCAGTTTCATGCACGCGGCATACACCCCGGCGGTCGAGCAGTTGGCGCCGAACTGGCCGCCGGAGCCGGACGACACCGGGAAGGTTGAATCACCCAGGCGCACGCTGACATCCGCCAGTTGCACGCCCATCATCTCGGCCGCTGTCTGGGCGATGATGGTGTAGCTGCCGGTGCCGATGTCGGTCATGTCGGTTTCCACCGTGACCTTGCCGTCGCGCTCCAGGCGTACCCGGGCGCCGGACTTCAACAGCAAATTGTTGCGGATCGCGGCGGCGACCCCCATGCCGATCAGCCAGCGACCTTCGCGACGGCTGCCGGGTGTGGCGTTGCGCTGGTTCCAGCCGAATTTTTCGGCGCCGGTCTGCAGGCATTCGATCAGGCGCCGCTGCGAGAACGGGCGCTCGGTTTTCACCGGATCGACCTGGGTGTCGTTGAGAATGCGGAACTGGATCGGGTCGAGCTTGAGCTGCTCGGCCATCTCGTCCATGGCGATTTCCAGCGCCATCAAGCCCGGCGCCTCACCTGGCGCGCGCATCGAGTTGCCTTCGGGTAGGTCCAGCGGAGACAGACGCATGGTCACCCGGCGGTTTTCTGCGGCATAGAGCAACTGACTCGGTTGTGCCGCGACTTCGACCTTGCCGTCCTTGAGGTTGCCCGACCAGCCTTCGTGGGCGATGGCGCTGAGCTTGCCGTCCGCCGTGGCACCCAAGCGAATGCGCTGGATCGTGGCCGGGCGGTGGGTGGTGTTGTTGGCCATTTGCGGGCGGGCGAGGGCGACTTTCACCGGGCGGTTGGCCAGGCGCGCGCCGAGGGCGGCGAGGATCGCGTCGGCGCGGATAAACAGTTTGCCGCCGAAGCCTCCACCAATGTACGGCGAGACCAGGCGTACGTTTTCCTTGGGCAGGCCAAGGGTGGTGGCGATGTCGCCGACGCTCCAGGCGATCATCTGGTTGGAGGTCCACAAGGTCAGATGATCACCTTTCCACGCCGCCAGTGTGGCGTGTGGCTCCATCATCGCGTGGGACTGATCGGGGGTGGTGTAGGTCTGGTCGAATTGCACCGGTGCGGCGGCGAAGGCCTTGTCGAAGTCGCCGTGGGTGACGTCGGGCAGTTCTTCTTTGTCTTCGACACCCTGGTCGCGCACGCTGGCCAGATCGAACTCGCCTTTGGCTGCGACGTAATCCACTTTGACCAGTTGCGCCGCAGCGCGGGCCTGTTCAAAAGTCTCGGCGACCACCAGCGCCACGGCCTGATGATAGTGCTGCACTTCGGGCCCGGCGAGCAGCGGCGCCGAGTTGTATTTGCCCTTGCTGAGCTTGCCGGCATTGGCGGCGGTGACAATCGCCAGCACACCCGGCGCGGCTTCGGCCGCGTCGAGATCGATGTGGCTGATGCGGCCCTTGGCAATCGCCGAGCCGACCATGAAACCGTAGGCCTGATGCTCAACCGCGTGGTGCTGTTCATAGGCATAGGGTGCCTGGCCGCTGGTTTTCAGCGGTCCTTCGACGCGGTCGGTGGGTTTGCCGATGACCTTCAATTGATCGATCGGGTTGGTGGTGGCGGGCGTGTCGAACTTCATGCTTCATCCCTCGCTTGCGCCAACACCGAGCCGAGCGTGCGCTCGACCAGGGTCAGTTTGAATTGGTTGTCATGGGTTGGCGTGGCACCGTCGAGCAGGCGCTGGCTCACGGCTTTTGCGCCGTTGGGCAGCAACGCGTCGGCGTCTTCGACCCGCCATGGTTTCGGCGCAATGCCGCCCACCGCCACGCGACCGCTGCCGTCCTTTTGCAGGATCAATCCGACCGACACCAGGGCGAAGGCGTACGACGAACGATCGCGCACCTTGTGATAAATGTGCGTGCCGCCGACCGGGGCGGGCAGGGTCACCGAAGTGATGAACTCGCCGGGGGTGAGGCTGGTTTCGATGTTCGGCGTGTTGCCCGGGAGCTGATGGAAATCGGCGATGGCGATGCTGCGTGTGCTGCCATCGGGTTTGACTGTTTCAATCTGCGCATCGAGCGCGCGCATGGCAATCGCCATGTCGCTGGGGTGGGTGGCGATGCAGGCGTCGCTGACACCGATCAGTCCCAGTTGCCGACTGACCCCGCCAATCGCCGCGCAACCGCTGCCGGGCTGGCGCTTGTTGCACGCCTGATTGACGTCATAGAAGTACGGGCAACGGGTGCGTTGCAGCAGGTTGCCGGCGGTGCTCGCCATGTTGCGCAACTGGCCGGAGGCCCCGGCGAGCAAGGCGCGGGAGAGCAACGCGTAGTCTTTGCGCACGCGGCTGTCGGCGGCCAGATCGGTATTGCGCACCAGTGCGCCGATGCGCAATCCGCCTTCGGGCGTGGCTTCGATTTGATCGAGACCCAGGTGGTTGACGTCGATCAGGTGCTGCGGGGTTTCGATGTCGAGTTTCATCAGGTCCAGCAGGTTGGTGCCGCCGGCGATGAACTTGGCGCCTTCGACCTGCGCCGCCAGCGATGCGGCTGCGGCGGGGGAATCGGCGCGGCTGTAATTGAACGGCCTCATGCCGGCACCTCCGCAACTTCAGTGATGGCTTCGATGATGTTGGAGTAGGCGCCGCAGCGGCATATGTTGCCGCTCATGCGCTCCTGGAATTCGCTGGCAATCAGTTGCGGTGCGTCGGTCAGGCTGGGGCTGACGTGGCTGGGAATGCCCTCGCGGATTTCCTTGAGCACGGAAACCGCCGAGCAGATCTGCCCCGGCGTGCAATAGCCGCACTGGTAGCCGTCGTGCTTGATGAACGCAGCCTGCATCGGGTGCAAGTTGTCGGGCATGCCGAGGCCTTCGATGGTGGTGATCTCACGGCCTTCGTGCATCACCGCCAGGGTCAGGCAGGCATTGATCCGGCGGCCATCGGCGATGACGGTGCAGGCGCCGCACTGGCCATGGTCGCAGCCTTTTTTGCTGCCGGTCAGTTGCAGGTGCTCGCGCAGGGCATCGAGCAGGGTGGTGCGGTTGTCGACTTCAAGGGCTCGGGGTTTACCGTTGACGTTGATCGTTACTTTGGCCATGGCCGGTTGCTCCAGACTGGCCGCGTAGGCCTTGAGGCTAATAAAGGGCGGCATTGCAAACGCAGTGGCGGTCACGGCACCGAGGATCAGGAATCTTCGTCGGGAAATCGTCATGCTTCGATTCCTCTCTGGCTTAATCAGGACGGCAGGGATAGAAAGGCCCAATCGGGCGCGCCGGCATGCTTGCCGGTCTCGTTCTTGGAATGACCTGCGCGGAGGGGAAAAGGTTTTTGCGGATTTGCGCTATAGAGTTATGCGCATGGCTCATCAATCTGCTGAGTGGCGCTGAGCTAAATGTGGGTGGGGCGGTGCGACGATTCGACTGGCTCCCGAAGGCAGTGGGTCAGGCCGTCGCTGGTTGAAGGACATGGCGCTTTCGCGAGCAGGCTCGCTCCCACAGCGGACACGTGTTCCGACTGTGGGAGCGAGCCTGCTCGTGAAGAGGACGTTACGACCGACTCAATGCCCGCCGACCACCATATGCGTAAACGGCGCCACGTACGCCTGCAACGTCACCAGTCCGCCCACCAGCGTCGCCAGCACAATCGAGTGGAAGAACACGTAGCGCAGAATCTCGCCCTCATGCCCATACCAGCGGGTGGCGGTGGAGGCGACCACGATCGATTGCGCATCGACCATCTTGCCCATCACCCCGCCGGAACTATTGGCCGCCGCCATCAGGATCGGGCTGATGCCCAGCTGTTCCGAGGTCACCCGTTGCAGCCCGCCGAACAACACGTTCGAGGCCGTGTCCGAGCCGGTCAACGCCACGCCGAGCCAGCCGAGCAGGGTGCCGAACATCGGGTAGAACACCCCGGTCGCGGCAAACGCCAGACCCATGGTCGCATCCAGCCCCGAGTAGCGCGTGAGGAACCCCAGCGCGAGCATCGCGGCAATGGTGATCAGCGAAAACCGCACCACCCACAGCGTGCGCAGGTATTGCTTGAGCAACTGCGGGATCGAGTAGCCCATCAGCAGCCCGCCGACAATCGCCGCCAGCAGAATGCCGCTGCCGGTGGCGGTGAACCAGGTGAACTTGTAGATCGCCTCTTCGGCTTTCGGCGCCGGGACCACAGGCGGGACTTTCTGCACTTGCAGGTGCAGGGTGGTGAAGGTCAGCGCCGGCGAAAAAATCGGGTTGGCCTCGTTGAGCGGTTTGCCTTGCGGATCGAGTTTCACCGAGTGGGTCACCGGGTCCAGCGCCGGGCGCACGTCGAAAATGTTCTTGAAACCCTGGGTGCCCCAGGCAAACACGAACACGGTGAGGATGATCCATGGCATCCACGCGCGCATCACTGCGGGGCGCGCCTGATCACTGAAGGCAGCGCTGGCGGTGACTTTTTCTTCCTCGACCCGCGAGTTGTCGACGCGCCCCGACAGCGCGGCCGAGGTGTACACCGTCGCCGGTTTCCAGACCCGCAGAAACAGGGTCAGACAAGCCATGGAAATCAGTGCGGCGATCACGTCCACCAGCATCGGCCCGTGGTAGTTCGAGACGAGGAACTGCGGCACCGCGAAGCTGACCCCGGCCACCAGAATCGCCGGCCAGATTTCCAGCATCTTGCGCCATCCGGCAAACGCCCAGATCAACCAGAACGGCACCAGCACCGAGAAAAACGGCAGCTGCCGACCGACCATCATCGACAGTTCCATTTCATCCAGGCCGGTGACCTTGGCCAGCGTGATGATCGGCGTGCCCAGCGCGCCGAATGCCACCGGGGCGGTGTTGGCAATCAACGCCAGACCCGACGCGGCCAACGGCGAAAACCCGAGGCCGATCAGAATCGCCCCGGTCACGGCCACGGGCGTGCCGAACCCGGCCGCGCCTTCGAAAAACGCACCGAAGCAGAAAGCGATCAGCAATAACTGTAAACGCCGGTCATCGGTGATGCGTGCGAGCGAATCCTGCAGCACTTTGAACGAGCCGTTCTCGGTGGTCAGGCGGTGCAGAAAGATGATGTTGAGCACGATCCAGCCGATCGGCAGCAAGCCGTTGGCCGCACCGAACAGCGCTGCCGAACCGGCCATGCTCGCCGGCATGCCGAAGGCGAAGATCGAGATCAGCAGCGCCGATGCCAGGGCGAGCAGGGCGGCCAGATGCGCCTTGACGTGAAAGAACGCCAGCGCCGCGAGCATCACCACCACCGGAACGGCGGCCATGAGCGTGGAGATCACCGGATTGCCGAACGGGTCGTAGATTTGCTGCCAGACCATGGTCCACCTCTGCTTGTTGTTATCGAGGCGCAGGTCCGTTGCGTCGGGGGTGATAACCAGCAGTATAGGTGGCATTTCGCCGCCGTCCGGGTGCGGACGGCGGGCCGATCAACGGTCGTGGTCGGTCAGTGAATCCAGGTCCGTTTGTTGGGTCGTTTCAGCGGCTGCGTTCGCGCAACGGGAACGACCTCGGCGATTAAAAATGAGCGCTCGCCCGGACGCTGGAATGCGCAGGCGCAGAGGCCTCGAGATCCAGCAAATGGGTGGCGAGTATGTCGCTCAGAAAGCGGAACTGATCGTTGATGCCGACCACTTCATTGCTGAAGTGATTGCTCGCGGCGGGCATCAGCACATCGTCGAAATCTTCGTTGAACACCAGCGCCTGCGCTTTGCGCGACACCACGTGCTGTTGGTAATAGTTGCTGCCAAACACCGGGAAACTGACGGAGAGTGCGATGGTGCGAATCATGATGGGTACTCCTCGTTGCGTCTCGGATGGGTCAATCGTGCCTCTGCCGGGCGGCGGGCGGAAGGCAATCGTGGCGATGGTGAATATCGACGGCGTTGATGGTTGAAACAGGGGGGGAATTCACTGCCCTCATCGCTGGCGAGCCAGCTCCCACAGAGATCTCCAGTGCGCACATATTTGATGAGCATCCGAAGAACCTGTGGGAGCTGGCTCGCCAGCGATGGCGGCGACACACCCAGCTTCCCGGAAACTGACACACCTATACTCAATCTGTTTTCCTCCACTCAAGGACGCCACCACCGTGAACCTGCGTGCGCTGAGCCTCGCCGCACTGTGTCTGCTGGCGGGCTGCGCCTCTTCGGCCCGGGCCCCGGTGGCGCCGCCGGTCGTGGTGGTGTCGCCGGCGACCTGGCAACAGATCGACCGCGACATCGTCAGCGCCTCGCAACAGTCCACCGAGCAGGTCAAGGTATTTGCCCGTGGCTCGATGGAACATTGGCGCACTCGCGTCTATCAGCAAACTGAAGAAAATTTCATCCCGTGGTTCAGCAGCTACTGGACCCAGGAATGGCTGTCGATGAAGGTCAGTTGGTACACGATCAACGCCGGCGGCGAGCAGGATGCGTCGGCCAAGCGTCTGGCGAGCTATCTGCTTGAGCAATATCAGGAAAGGGTGTTGGCGCCGGTGGCGGTGGAGATTGATCCGGACGCGATTCTCGGCCAGGCCACGGCGTTTTATGCGCAACTGATGGCGCAGCAGATGCCGCTCATCGCCCAGCGTTACGGCGTGCCGCTGGCTCAGCTTAACGGGCGTCTGCAAAAGGTTCCGGCCATCGCCCTCGGGCCGCCGCCGGCGCGGGATGCGTCGCTGTATCAGATCATCAGCACCGAACCGCTGAACACCTTGCCGGCGTACGCCGCGCTGATCGACAAGATCCACACCGAGGGCGGCAGCAAGGGGATCGCCTCGACCGACGCCGGCATGGCCCCGGTGGCCAAACGCGCCAGTCAGCGGATGGAAGCGGAAATGGCCCCGCGCGGCGCGGCCAGTGCCGTGGCGGCTGCGGCGGGCAAGCTGGTCGGCGGGGTGATCTCGATCGGCGTGGCGGGCATCCGCGCGATCCTCCAGGCCAATGACCGGCCCGACAGCGAAGCGCTGATCCGCAGCAGCCTGGGCGGCACCTTCGACAAGGCCTGGGCGAAATTGCTGCAGAACCCGAATACCGGGGTCATGGCCGCTACGCTGCACATCGCCGGAAAGGTCGAAGGCCGTCTCGGCGGGGGCGAGCAACCGCCGGTCGGGTTGGGGGTGAATCGTGTCGAATGGCGGCCGCCGCAATCGACTACTCAGCAGATCGAACCCAACGTGCAAGGAGAGTGATCATGGCTTACATCGATATTTTTGTGGCACCCGTGCCGAATGCCAATCGCGAACAGTACAAAAAACACTGTGAGATCGCCGCCAGGTTGTTCAAGGAGTACGGTGCAAAGGATGTGGTTCAGTGCTGGGGCGATGACGTGCCGGACGGCAAAGTGACGTCCTTCCCGATGGCGGTAAAACTCAAGGAGGGCGAGACGGTTTCGTCCGGCTGGCTGATCTGGCCAGACAAGGCCACCCGCGATGCCGGCATGGCCAAAATGATGGAAGACCCGCGCATGCAGCCGGACGTCAACCCGATGGGGTTTGATGGTCAGCGCATGATCTTTGGTGGCTTCAAGAACATTCTTGAAGCCTGATGCCTGCACAAATCTCTTGTAGGAGTGAGCCTGCTCGCGATGGCGTCTGCTGGTTCAAAACCTGAGTGCCAGACCCACCGCCTTCGCGAGCAGGCTCACTCCTACAGGTACTGTGCTCAATCGGCTGAGGGGGTGATCCGGCAGCCCTTGCGGTTGCGAATCTGCTCGTCCGTCGGCCGTTCGCGGACGAATTCGAAACGCGGTTCTCCTTCGCTGTAATGCACCAGCCAGCCCCATTCCAGCTCGGTTTCATCCTGCCCGGGGTTGGGTGGTCTGGCCCACCACGGTTCTTTGCTGAGGATCTCGCGCATGGCGGCCTCCGGTTCGATGGCAATCCTTGAACTATAGCCGGGTGCTGCGAGTCGTCAGGGAAGGCTGTGTAGAATCGGCCGATCGACGAGCGAAGGAGCAGGGCCATGACCGATGATGCGCGCAGGGATGAACCGTTCAAGCGACTGTTTTTCGCCCTCGACTGCCCGCCACCCCAACGCAAGGCCATTGCTCAGTGGCGCGGCGATCTGCGGCTGCGCACCGGCAAGCCGGTGCCGGCGGATAACTTTCACCTGACGCTGCTGTTTCTCGGTGCCGTGCCGCTGGCGCAGATCAATGAAGTCTGCGAGGCCGCGAGCAACGTGCGCACGCCGGGTGAAACGTTAAGGATTGCGCTGGATCGCCTGCAGGTCTGGCATCGGGCCGGGATCCTGTCCCTGGCACCCGAGCAGGCGCCGCCGGCGTTGTTGCGCCTGGTGTATGCGCTGGAACAGGCGATGCTGCCGTTCGGCTTCGAAGCGTCGCCGCGCGAATTTCGCCCGCACCTGACCCTGGCCCGGGACTACCGCGCAGCGGAGCCGGAATCCGCCACACCGGCGGAATTCTTCCTGCGCGCTGAACGCTTTGCCTTGTTCGAATCGCACAAGGGGCACTATCGGATTCTGCAGGATTGGCCGCTGAACTGAGCGCACAAAAAAAGGCGCCCGAGGGCGCCTGAAATTCACCTGAGCCGAGGGAGCCAGGTGAGGCCGTTCATTGCAGGGTGCAGCGGTGGTAAGGCGCTGCGTGAACGGGAAACCTATGCCACATTCCCCTGTAGGAGCTGCCGAAGGCTGCGATCTTTTGATCTTGCGTCTAAAAACAAAGTCAAAAGATCGCAGCCTTCGGCAGCTCCTACAGGATCAGAGGTGTATTCAATATTAGGGTATTCGGTATTTTTACTTACCGAGCTTCACCCGGGTCCAGCCACGGGTCATGATCCGCTGCGTGGCAATCGGCTGATCCGGCACTGCGTACAGCGTCGCCATCACCGCTTGCGACGGGTACGAGCCCGGATCGTTGCGGATCGCTTCGTCCACCAGCGGTGTCGCCGCCGAGTTGGCGTTGCTGTAGCCGTTGCTGTTGGTGATCTCGGCAATGATGTCCGGGCGCATCAGGAAGTTCATGAACCGGTAGGCGTTGTCGACGTTGGCTGCATCGCGCGGGATGGCGACCATGTCGTAGAAACTGCCGGCACCTTCCTTCGGAATGCTGTAATCGATCTGCACTTTGTTGCCGGCTTCCACGGCGCGGGCCTTGGCCTGCAGCACGTCACCGGAATAACCGACCGCCACGCAGATGTTGCCGTTGGCCAGGTCCGAGATGTACTTCGAGGAATGGAAGTACGCCACGTACGGGCGGATCTTCATGAACAGCGCCTCGGCTTCGAGGATGTGCGCCTTGTCCTTGTCGTTCACCGGATAGCCCAGATAGTGCAGGGCGGCCGGGATCATTTCGGTCGGCGAGTCGAGAAAGCTGATGCCGCAGGCTTTGAGTTTTTCCGCGTTTTCCGGCTTGAACAGCAAGTCCCAGGAGTTGGTCGGGGCATTGGCGCCGAGCACTTCCTTGACCTTGGCCGGGTTGAAACCGATGCCGATCGAGCCCCACATGTACGGGAACGCGTGAGCGTTGTCCGGGTCACTGGCGGAGGCGTTTTTCAGCAGCACCGGGTTGAGATTCTTCCAGTTCGACAGCTTCGATTTGTCGAGCGGCTGATAGACCCCGGCCTTGATCTGCTTGGCCAGGAAGCTGTTGGACGGCACGACAATGTCGTAACCGGATTTGCCCGCCAGCAAACGCGCCTCAAGGGTCTCGTTGCTGTCGAACACGTCGTAGGTCACCTGGATGCCGGTCTCGTCTTCGAACTTCTTGACGGTGTCCGGCGCGATGTAATCGGACCAGTTGTAAACACGCAGCACCTTGTCGTTGGCCTGGACGCCCGTGGCGATTGCGCCCATTAAGGACAGTGTCAGCAGAGTCCTGCCAAACATTTTCATCGGTACAACTCCATTCTTTTTATTCAAAAACACAACACAAAACCTGATGTACACACAGCTCTGTGGCGAGGGAGCTTGCTCCCGCTTGAGCGCGCAGCGCTCACAAGCTTTTGGGTCTGCTGCGCAGCCCAGCGGGAGCAAGCTCCCTCGCCACAAGAGCAATCTTGCGTTAAGCAGTCGCTGCAGCTCTTTGCGGCTGCCACGACTCATTCGCCGTCTGATCCATCGCTTCCTGGATCGCCTTCTTGCGGTTGGCTTCTGCCTTGCGGCCGAAGTACCAGACCAGGAAGGTCACCAGCGACACCGCCAGCAGAATCAGGCTCGCCACGGCGTTGATCTCAGGCTTCACGCCCAGACGCACCGCGGAGAACACTTCCATCGGCAGCGTGGTCGAGCCCGGGCCGGAAACGAAGCTCGCCAGCACCAGGTCATCCAGCGACAGGGCGAACGACATCATCCCGCCCGCTGCCAGCGACGGCGCGATCATTGGAATGGTGATCAGGAAAAACACCTTGAACGGCTTGGCCCCCAGATCCATCGCGGCTTCTTCGATCGACAGATCCAGTTCACGCAGGCGGGCGGAGACTACCACCGCCACATAAGCGGCACAAAACGTGGTGTGGGCGATCCAGATGGTGACGATGCCACGCTCCTGCGGCCAGCCGATCAGTTGCGCCATCGCCACGAACAGCAGCAGCAGCGACAGACCGGTGATCACTTCCGGCATCACCAACGGCGCGGTGACCAGACCACCGAACAGCGTGCGCCCCTTGAAGCGCGTCACCCGGGTCAGAACGAAGGCGGCGAGGGTGCCCAGTGCAACGGCGGCAATCGCGGTGTAGCAGGCGATTTCCAGCGAGCGCACCACCGAGCCCATCAGTTGCGTGTTGTCGAGCAGCCCGACATACCACTTCACCGACCAGCCGCCCCACACCGTCACCAGTTTCGAGGCGTTGAACGAGTAGATCACCAGGATCAGCATCGGCAGATAAATGAACATCAGGCCGAAGATCAACATGAACTTGGAAAAACCGAAGCGTTTCATCCCCGTGCCTCCATCTCTTTGGCCTGGCTGCGGTTGAACAGCAGAATCGGCACAATCAGGATCAACAGCATCACCACTGCCAGGGCGGATGCCACCGGCCAGTCGCGGTTATTGAAGAACTCTTGCCACAGCACGCGACCGATCATCAGCGTCTCCGGGCCACCCAACAGTTCCGGAATCACGAACTCGCCAACCACCGGAATGAACACCAGCATGCAGCCGGCGATGATCCCGTTCTTGGCCAGCGGCACGGTGATTTTCCAGAAGTTGTTGAAGTTGCTCGAGCCCAGATCCGACGCTGCTTCCAGCAGGCTGCCGTCGTGCTTCACCAGGTTGGCGTACAGCGGCAGCACCATGAATGGCAGGTACGCGTAGACCACGCCGATGTACACAGCCGTGTTGGTGTTGAGGATCTCGATCGGGTGATCGGTCAGCCCCGTCCACATCAGAAATGCGTTAAGCAGGCCGTTGTTGCTGAGGATGCCCATCCACGCGTAAACGCGGATCAGGATTGCGGTCCAGGTCGGCATCATGATCAACAGCAGCAGGACGTTTTGCGCTTCCTTGCTCGCTTTGGTGATCGCATAGGCCATCGGGAAACCGATCACCAGGCACATCATCGTGCTCAGTGCCGCGACCTTCAGCGAACCGAGGTAGGCCGAAAGGTACAACTCGTCTTCGCCGAGCATGGTGTAGTTGCCGATGTTCAGCATCAGCTGGAATTTCTGTTCGGCGTAGGTGTAGATCTCCGAGTACGGCGGGATCGCCAGCGCGGCTTCCGAGAAGCTGATCTTCATCACCAGGAAAAACGGCAGCATGAAGAACAGGAACAGCCAGATGAACGGGATGCCGATGACGAACTTTCGCCCGCTGGGCACCAGGCGCAGGAATTGCTGATTGAAGGTTCTCATGAGCGCAGTACCACGCCGCTGTCGTCTTCCCACCAGACGTAGACCTTGTCGTCCCAGGTCGGACGCGCGCCACGGCGTTCGGCGTTGGCCATGAACGACTGGACGATCTTGCCGCCGGGCAGTTCGACGTAGAACACCGAGTGCCCGCCGAGGTAAGCGATGTCATGCACCTTGCCTTCGGACCAGTTGTAGCGGACCTCGGGCTTGATCGTGCTGACGAGCATTTTTTCCGGGCGGATGGCGTAGGTGATCGACTTGTCCTGCACCGAGGTGCTGACGCCGTGGCCGACATAGATTTTCTGCTGCAGGTCCGGGCTGTGGATGATCGCGTGACCTTCCAGGTCTTCCACCACGGTGCCGTCGAAGGCGTTCACGTTGCCGATGAATTCGCAGACCATGCGGCTGACCGGCGCTTCATAGATGTCCACCGGGCTGCCGATCTGGGCGATCCAGCCCAGGTGCATGATCGCGATGCGCTCGGCCATGGTCATGGCCTCTTCCTGGTCGTGGGTCACCATCACGCAGGTCACGCCGACGCGCTCGATGATTTGCACCAGTTCCAGCTGCATCTGCGAACGCAGTTTCTTGTCCAGCGCGCCCATCGGCTCGTCGAGCAGCAACAGCTTCGGACGCTTGGCCAGGGAGCGGGCGAGGGCGACGCGCTGACGCTGACCGCCGGACAACTGATGGGGTTTGCGTTTGGCGTATTGGGTCATGTGCACCAGGCGCAGCATCTCTTCGACGCGGGCGTCGATTTCGCTGGCCGGCAAACGGTCCTGCTTCAAGCCGAAGGCAATGTTCTGCGCCACGGTCATGTGCGGGAACAGCGCGTAGGACTGGAACATCATGTTGATCGGCCGTTCGTACGGCGGCATGTCGGTGATGTCCACGCCGTCGAGCAGAATCCGCCCTTCAGTCGGGCGCTCGAAACCGGCGAGCATGCGCAGCAGGGTCGATTTGCCCGAACCGGAGCCACCGAGCAGGGCAAAGATTTCGCCCTGATGGATCTCCAGGGACACATCGTCCACGGCGGTGGTTTCGTCGAACTTCTTGGTGACACGGTCGACTTTCACCAGAACCTTTTTCGGTTGCTGGTGGCCTTCAAGTGCCTTCCGGTAAGTGCTGGAGGCGTTTGCCATGTGAAACTCCCAACAGGTTTCGTTCGCTCGGCCAACGTGGCCGGGCTTAAGTGGATTGCAAGCCAGGGAAAACTGTCCTCGCCACACATGGCCTCTGTAGGAGCTGCCGAAGGCTGCGATCTTTTGATCCTGATTCTGAAAAACAAAATCAAAAGATCGCAGCCTTCGGCAGCTCCTACAGGGGATCGCATTGGCTGCGGGTTGCCCTGACCTGGTCGGCGCCGCCGTCCTGGCTGCCTGGGTCGTACTTGTTGTTATTACGGTTTGTTGTTTTCACGGATGACGGATGCGCACACGCGCAACCGCCGACCCCGTGGGGGCAGTAAACAGTGTTGAAATCCTGGGTGGTGTCAGCGCTGGTTGCGTCGCGCCGCCCGTTGCCGGCAAGCCTCACCGAACGCCTGGAAAATCTTCAGGTAGTTCGGGTTGTCCAGTACCTGCCATTCCGGGTGCCATTGCACGCCGAGGGCAAAGGTCGGGCTGTGCTCGACCGAGATCGCCTCGATCAGGCCATCCGGCGCCACGGCTTCGGCACGCAGGCCGGGCGCGAGGCGGTCGATGCCCTGGCTGTGAATCGAGTTGACCTGGAACTCGCCCGGCAACGCCAGCGCTTCGAACACGCCGCCGCCAAGCACGGTCACCGCATGGGCCGGTGCGTACTGCACGGCCACGTCCGGACTGTCGGCTTCGCGGTGATCGAGCATGCCCGGCAACTCGTGCACCTTCTGGTGCAGGCTGCCGCCGAAGGCCACGTTCATTTCCTGGAAGCCACGGCAAATGCCGAGTACCGGAACGCCCGCCGCAATGGCTGCACGCAATAAAGGAAGGGTTGTGGCGTCCCGCGCCGGATCGTGATCCGTGCCGGGGGCGCTGGCCGGGCCTTGATAGTGGAAGGGTTCCACATTCGAGGGCGAGCCGGTCAGCAACAGACCGTCGAGTTGACCGAGCAGGTCTTCGATTTCAGTCAGTTTGCCAAGGGAAGGAATGACCACGGGAAGACCCTGAGCGCCAACGCTGACAGCACGTACGTACTTGTCGCCGCTGATGTGATAAGGGTGCAGGCCAATCTGTTTGACGCACGCAGTAACGCCGATCAATGGCTTGAATGCCATTTTTATTCACCTCGAAGTTTGACACTTGAACGAGCTTTTCCGGAGCTTAGCCTCGTTGATTTTAATTAACAACTGCCATGTAAAAAATTCTAAACGCCGTTCATCAAATCTTCATGATTCCAGGCCTTGTGGCGCCTGCATTGGCACGCAAGTGTTAAAAAAAGCCCGAAAAATAAACGCTGAACGGCCAGGTGTTCGCTATTGACTTCACTTTGCCTTTCGGATTGACTGGCTCGGCGAAACAGCAGTGAACATAATAATTAACAGCTAAATAGGTGCATCATGTCGGTCCCTCTGCGTGCCGTTCAACTCAACGAAGCAAACGCATTCCTTAAGAAATATCCTGAGGTTTTGTACGTCGACCTTCTGATTGCGGATATGAACGGTGTGGTGCGCGGCAAGCGCATCGAACGCACCAGTCTTCACAAGGTTTACGAGAAAGGCATCAACCTGCCGGCCTCGCTCTTCGCCCTCGACATCAATGGCTCCACGGTGGAAAGCACCGGCCTGGGTCTGGACATCGGCGACTCGGACCGCATCTGCTACCCGATCCCGGGCACCCTGAGCATCGAGCCGTGGCAGAAGCGTCCAACCGCCCAATTGCTGATGACCATGCACGAGCTGGAAGGTGAGCCGTTCTTCGCCGACCCGCGTGAAGTGCTGGCCAACGTCGTGCGCAAGTTCGATGAAATGGGCCTGACCATCTGCGCCGCGTTCGAACTCGAGTTCTACCTGATCGATCAGGACAACGTGAACGGCCGTCCGCAGTCGCCACGTTCGCCGGTGTCCGGCAAGCGCCCGGTGTCGACTCAGGTGTACCTGATCGACGACCTCGACGAATACGTCGACTGCCTGCAAGACATCCTCGAAGGCGCGAAAGAGCAGGGCATCCCGGCTGACGCCATCGTCAAGGAAAGCGCCCCGGCGCAGTTCGAAGTCAACCTGCATCACGTCTCCGACCCGATCAAGGCCTGCGACTACGCGGTTCTGCTCAAGCGTCTGGTGAAGAACATCGCCTACGACCACGAGATGGACACCACCTTCATGGCCAAGCCGTATCCGGGCCAGGCGGGCAACGGTCTGCACGTGCACATTTCGATTCTGGACAAAGAAGGCAACAACATCTTCGCCAGCGAGGATCCCGAGCAGAACGCCGCGCTGCGACACGCGATCGGCGGTGTGCTCGAGACCCTGCCTGCGCAAATGGCTTTCCTCTGCCCGAACGTCAACTCGTACCGCCGCTTTGGCGCGCAGTTCTACGTGCCGAACTCGCCGAGCTGGGGCATCGACAACCGCACCGTGGCAGTCCGTGTGCCGACCGGTTCGGCCGACGCCGTGCGCATCGAACACCGCGTCGCCGGTGCCGACGCCAACCCGTATCTGCTGATGGCCTCGGTGCTGGCCGGTATCCACCACGGCCTGACCAACCAGATCGAACCGGGTGCACCGGTGGAAGGCAACAGCTACGAGCAGAACGAGCAGAGCCTGCCGAACAACCTGCGCGACGCATTGCGCGAGCTGGACGACAGCGAAGTCATGGCCCGCTACATCGACCCGCTGTACATCGACGTGTTCGTCGCGTGCAAGGAAAGCGAGCTGGCCGAGTTCGAGAACTCGATCTCTGACCTTGAGTACAACTGGTATCTGCATACCGTTTAAAGCCCAACACCATTCCCTGTAGGAGTGAGCCTGCTCGCGATAGCGTCGTCACATTCAAGAGTGATGGTGACTGACCCACCGCTATCGCGAGCAGGCTCACTCCTACAGGGGGTCGGTTACCAGATTTTGATCGGTGGCGTTCGTCCGCTGCTCACCAACCCCTTGTCGAGCCACAACAATGACCAACACCCGCAACGACTGGGAACAACGCTTCCAGTCCCTGAGTATCGAATCCCGCGCCTTCATCAACGGTGAATATCGCCCGGCGATCAGTGGCGACACATTCGAATGCCTGAGCCCCGTCGACGGCCGTTTCCTCGCCTCCGTCGCCAGCACCGATGAAGCCGACGCCAACCTCGCCGTCGAAGTTGCACGGCAGTCGTTCAATTCCGGCGTGTGGGCCAACAAGGCCCCGGCCGAGCGCAAGCGCATCCTGATTCGCTTCGCCGATCTGATCCTGCAGCACCAGGAAGAACTGGCGCTGCTGGAGACCCTCGACATGGGCAAACCGATCAGCGACTCGATGAGCATCGATATCCCGGCGACCGCCAACGCGATCCGCTGGAGCGCCGAAGCGATCGACAAGATCTACGACGAAGTCGCCGCCACGCCGCACGACCAGCTCGGTCTGGTGACCCGTGAGCCGTCCGGCGTCGTCGCCGCCATCGTGCCGTGGAACTTCCCGCTGATCATGGCCAGCTGGAAGTTTGCTCCAGCGTTGGCAGCGGGCAACTCGTTCATCCTCAAGCCTTCGGAAAAATCGCCGCTGACCGCGATCCGCATTGCCCAACTCGCGCTGGATGCCGGTATTCCCAAAGGCGTGTTCAACGTCCTGCCAGGCTTCGGCCACACCGTTGGCAAGGCGCTGGCGCTGCACATGGACGTCGACGTGCTGGCCTTCACCGGCTCCACCGCGATTGCCAAGCAACTGATGATTTATGCCGGCCAGAGCAACATGAAACGCGTCTGGCTCGAAGCCGGGGGCAAGAGCCCGAACGTGGTGTTTGCCGACGCCCCGGACTTGCGCGCAGCAGCCCAGGCCGCCGCCGGCGCCATCGCCTTCAATCAGGGCGAAGTGTGCACCGCCGGTTCGCGTCTGCTGGTCGAGCGTTCGATCCGCGAGCAATTCATTCCGCTGCTGGTGGAAGCGCTGCAAGCGTGGAAACCGGGGCATGCGCTCGACCCGGCGACCACCGTCGGCGCGGTGGTCGATCAGCGACAGCTGGACAACGTGCTGCGCTACATCAGCATCGGTCGCGAGCAGGGCGCCGAGCTGATTGCCGGCGGCCAGCGCACCCTCGAAGAAACCGGTGGCCTCTATGTGCAGCCGGCGATCTTCGATGGCGTGACCAATGCGATGACCATCGCCCGCGAAGAAATCTTCGGCCCGGTGCTGTCGCTGATCACCTTCGACACCGTTGAGGAAGCGCTGCAGATCGCCAACGACAGCATCTTCGGTCTCGCCGCCGGCGTCTGGACCAGCAACCTGAGCAAGGCGCACACCTTCGCTCGCGGCCTGCGTGCCGGCAGCGTGTGGGTCAACCAGTACGACGGCGGCGACATGACCGCGCCGTTCGGTGGCTACAAACAGTCGGGCAACGGTCGCGACAAATCGCTGCATGCGTTCGACAAGTACACCGAACTGAAAGCGACCTGGATCAAGCTCTGATTTTCTAAAGCGGTGGTCGCCTTTGACGGGCGACCTTCGGAGAACAATAAAATGAAACAACAACACGTAAACAGCTACTACGCCGCCACCCGTAATGAAGTCATCGACTTCCCGACCCTTGAAGAGTCGGTCGAGTGCGATGTCTGCATCATCGGCGCCGGCTACACCGGCCTGTCCTCAGCACTGTTCCTCACCGAGGCCGGCTACAAAGTGACGGTGCTGGAAGCGGCAAAAGTCGGCTACGGCGCCAGCGGTCGCAACGGCGGTCAACTGGTCAACTCCTACAGCCGCGACGTCGACGTGATCGAAGAGCGCTATGGCGACAAGACGGCAGAAATCCTCGGCAGCATGATCTTCGAAGGCGCCGACATCATCCGCTCGCGCATCAAGGAATACGACATCCAATGCGACTACCGCCCGGGCGGTATTTTCGCAGCGATGAACAAGAAACAACTCAACGGTCTGGCCGAGCAGAAGCGCAGCTGGGAACGTTACGGCAACAAAAACCTGAAGATGCTCGACGCCGCTGACATTCGTCGCGAAGTCGGCTCCGACGCCTACGTTGGCGGCCTGCTGGACATGCAGGGCGGTCACGTTCACCCGCTGAACCTGGCGCTCGGTGAAGCCGCGGCCATCGTGCGTCTGGGCGGCAAGATCTACGAGCAATCGGCTGCCGTGGAAATCAAATACGGCGAGCCAAACGTCGTGCGCACTGCCAAAGGCCAGGTGCGCGCCAAGTACCTGCTGATCGCCGGCAACGCCTACCTGCCGCAAGGCCTGGACAACCGCGTAACCGCGAAAAGTATGCCGTGCGGCTCGCAGATCGTCGTCACCGAACCGCTGACCGAGAAACAGGCGCGCAGCCTGATCACCAACAACTACTGCGTCGAAGACTGCAACTACTTGCTGGATTACTACCGCCTCACCGCTGACAACCGTCTGCTCTACGGCGGCGGCGTGGTCTACGGCGCGCGCGAACCGGATGACATCGAACAGCTGATCCGCCCGAAGATCCTCAAGACCTTCCCGCAGCTCAAAGACGTGAAAATCGACTACCGCTGGACCGGCAACTTCCTGCTGACCATGTCGCGCATGCCGCAATTCGGCCGCATCGAGAAAAATGCCTACTACATGCAGGGCTACAGCGGCCACGGCGTCACCTGCTCGCACCTGGCCGGCAAACTGATCTCGGAGATGATCCGCGGCGACGCCGAACGCTTCGACGCCTTCGCCTCCTTGCCACACATGCCCATGATCGGCGGCCGCACCTTCTCGGCTCCGCTGACCGCTCTCGGCGCCGTCTACTACTCGCTGCGCGACCGCTTCGGCATCTAGGTTACCTCCCCGGCGGCGGTCCCCAAGACCTCGCCGGTTTTTTATCTGATACACCAAGAATCAAAATGTAGGAGTGAGCCTGCTCGCGATGAGGCCGGCCCAGCCACTATCCCTCCCACAGAAACACTACAAACCCTGTGGGAGTCTGGCTTGCCAGCGATGACGCCCTGACAAGCGCCACACAGCAAACTGACACAAAAGAGATCCAACTGTGGGAGCGAGCCTGCTCGCGAAGAGGCCATATCAGCCAGCATCGTTGTCGACTGACACACCGCTTTCGCGAGCAGGCTCGCTCCCACAGTGACTGCATTACCAAGGCCAGAAGGACTTTTGCCCCACCGTCCATCGAACCTGCTGAGCAACACCGGCAAACGTGATTTAATAGCCGCCTTTCACGGTTCCGGGACACGGGAGCAACGTGATCCGCGCCTCGCGCGGCACCCGCCACCCACCCCCATTGCCCTTAAGTACTACTCACATAAGGCTGTCATGGATACGGGTTCTCGACTCAAACTAGTACGCGAAAGCTACAAACTCTCCCAGCGCGAGCTGGCCCGGCGTAGCGGCGTGACCAATGCCACCATCTCCCTGATCGAACAGAATCGCGTCAGTCCTTCCGTCAGCTCCCTGAAAAAGCTGCTCGAAGGCATCCCGATGTCCCTGGCCGACTTCTTCACCTTCGACCAGCCCCCGCGCGAACACCAATACGTCTTCCGCGCCAACGAACAACCCGATCTCGGCCGCCACGGCCTGCGCCTGCTGCTGATCGGCGCCTCGGTCCCCAGCCGCCAGATGCGCCTGCTACGCGAGCAATACGCCCCGGGTGCGAGCTCCGGGGAAGAGCCGATCGTGCATGCGGAAGGCGAGGAGTGCGGACTTGTTACGCGTGGCACGGTTGAGTTGACCGTGGATGGGCAGGTGAGCGTGTTGAATGCGGGGGATGGGTATTACTTTCCGACGACGCTGCCGCATAAGTTCCGCAATATTGGGGCGGATGAGGCTGAGATTATTAGTGCGAATACGCCGGCTAACTTCTGATTGATGCTTTAGGTAAAAACCATACGCTGTAAGTAAATCCGACGCCTTGTTGAAGGGCGTCGGATTTTTTTTGAGTCGAGGAAAGATTTGTAGGTTTGATGGTTTTTATTTGTAGGACAATTCTGAATTAATGCGTGATGATGCTAGGTTTATGGTGTTATGAGTTTTCGTGCATGTTTACATTGGTGTTGATATTTGTGCGCTTCTTTCTTGGTTGGTCAGGATTTTTTCGAACTCAATTAATTGTTTTAAATGGTTTAATGCGGGTGGTGTCGTGAAGTTGAGCATTCGATTTCTGTGTCAGGTTGTCCTTCTGTTCTTTTTAACTGTCGCATTTAGCTATATTTTCGCGATGGTTCTAATAAATTTTATGATTCAGATTTTACCGCTGGAAGGACTGATCAGGAAATTTGCTGAGGGCTTCATGTTTCTGATTTATCTGTATGTAAATTTATTCTACTGCTTTCCCGATCAGGTAGCTGAGTTGCGAGGTCGACATGCTGGGTCTAGACGCTATCCTGCTTGGGTAAGGCATTTCATCGCTGGCAGTTGCGCACTTATATTTGAAGAGGTCGCTTATTACTTTATTAGCGATACTTGGAGTTTTTCAGAACTGCTGTATAGGTTGCTGAGTTTTTCGGTGTTCTTCGCTTTTTACGGATATTTTATGTCCGGGAAAGAATTTAAAGGTGGGCGGTGATTTTTGTTGTTGGTTTGTTGTGTGACTTCGTTGTCGATGTTTCTAATGGTGATGCCGTCAATCAAGGCCTCAAAAGCGAGCGATACTTTCCCCATTCTCTTATAGGCCCGCTCATAATTCATAGGGTCGCGAATGAATAGCTCCACTGAGTCGGGTTTTCGAACTGGTTGAAGTATGCTGAATATAGAGAGCCCTATGTCAACACCAAAATAGGCAATATTTCCATGGGAAGAGTCACCCGCTAAGAATTGATAGATTTGGCGGATTGGACCAACTACTGCTGGGTTTTCAGGGCCGTAGTAAATGTTTGCTAGTCCTTCATAGATATTGTTAGCTCCATGTAATGAATAGGCGGTGCCGGCCACTGCGTTTTTTGGTGTTCTGGAAGCGAAATATACTGAGGCGATTTGGATTTGCATCATCCCCGCGGCAACACCTACACCGTTTTGAGCATAGAACGATACTTTGTTCAATAAGTCAGAGTGTTCCTCCCTGAGCTCCTGCAGCCCTTGTTTGGCACTCATAAAACCTTCATCCACCGCCCGAATAACCTCATTCGCATAAGACGAAACGATCTCGCTAAATCGAAGTTGGCTGAAGCTATCGTACAACTGAGTCGCGCCGATCTGGCACCCGAATGCGACCAGATCGGAAGCAGCGCGGGTGACGTCGTTGATGTCACACGAATCCTCATTCATCGTCATTTCCCCACGTGCTGTAGCCGCACGTGCCCGCCTGAATGTGCGTCCAACTGATCTCTCGGTAAGTGAATGACACCAGTTCCTGTGGCTGTGCGTCGTTCAAGTGAATGGCATGGGGGACCTGGAGGTTGATGTGGGCGATTTTTGCGCCGCTTATGTGGATTTTGAAGTATTTGTCTTGCGTGCCAGCGGGGGAGGTTCGGTAGAAAAAGATGGTGCAGTCCAGCACTTCGCGTTCGTGAAGTGCGGCGGACAGTAGGGGAGAGGATTTGTCGATGTTCTTGGTGATCATGATCGGCAAGTGCTTGCCACGGTCGGCAGTGACGCCGCCGTTATTGCCGGTGGTCATGTTGTGGGAGTAGGCCAGAACCATGATTTCGTCGAGGTGACCTAACTGACATTTGTTGCCGATTGAGTTTGTGTCGGAGCAACCGGCGGAGATCAAGCCTTGACGGTTTCCGGTAATGCTCATGTAGCTGTGGTTGGCCATGGATGCTCTGCTTTGTTGGCTGGAAAACTCTTGTTTGAAGAGTAACCGTCAACTAAAGCCGGAGCAGTGAGGCACCGGTTCGCTGTGGGTGATGTTCGGACGCGTCTTACAAGACACACGGAAGTTATAAGGTGATTATTCTGACGTGCCAACGACGTTATCGCTGGTGGTATGGCCGGGCGTTTATGAAGTTGGCACTTTTGGCAATCTGTTGTTTATGAAATGGACCCGTCAAAGCCTCGCTGCTCGATTACGCGAAACACATCACTCACATCCTGCACCAGGATCCTGGCGATGTTGGTGACCGTGTTGATGTCGTGTTCGGCGTAGTCGGGGAGGCTGGTGCAGGCGATGAGGTCGAGGTATTTGAGGACGGCGTTGAGGCGTTCGGCGAGGCAGGCGTGGAGTTCGCGCAATGGGGCATCGGCGTCGATCAGGAGGACAGGGTGGTCGGTGGCGGGGTGGGACATGTGCGCGTAGTGGTGGAGCGGTGTTTGCGTCGTCATGGTGTTAATCCTTGGCAAAGAAGAATTGCCACCATTGTGCTGCGAAACAAAAGGGTGGCAGCTATGCGCGGGTTCGCAGACCGGAGGATAAACACCATGACCCGGCAGACCCGGAGGTCTCCCACGCACAACCGCCATAAAACGTGGACAGCCGGGAGTCGGCCGAACCTGACGGAACAAGGTGTCAATCTTAAGGGCTGCGAAACCCTATCGCTAATTTAGTTAGCGGCGACACCACTCTAGTCATCCATTTCAGCCATAACAACCGACCTGTAGGACGCCAACCCAACCCTGTGGCGAGGGAGCTTGCTCCCGCTCGGCGACGCAGTCGGCGAATTCCGGCGCATGCGGTGGACCTGGAGAAAAGGACTGGCCGGTTTTGGGTCTGCTTCGCAGCCCAGCGGGAGCAAGCTCCCTCGCCACAGGTGGTGTTTTCCTACGCGTTTTTCAGACTCAAAAATCTGCGCGGATCTTATTTGCCTGTTTGAACTTTCCTAAAAAGCGATGTCAATTTGATGGCGTGTCGCGACACTCATTGAGAATGGATCAAGCAGTGCCAGGCTGATTCCTGGCAACCCAGGGAAGTGTGAGATGAAACTGATTTTTGCGATGTTATTGATGTTCAGCGGTTACACGTTTGCCAGTTGTTCCAGCATCAGTGACAGCGATCAACGTAACTATTGCCAGGCCACGCAGGAAGGCAGTACCTGCTCCTCGATCCGGGATAGTGATTTGCGAGCGTCCTGTGAAGCGGAGAAGGGCAGTACCTGTTCGAGCATTCACGACAGCGACCAGCGTGCTTACTGCGAGGCGAAAAAGGGCAGCACATGTTCTAGCATTCATGATTCGGATTTGCGCGCAATGTGTGAGGCTGAGAAAGGCAGTACCTGCTCCAGCATCCATGACAGCGATCAGCGTGCATTTTGTGAGGCGAAGAAGGGCAGCACGTGTTCGAGCATCCATGATTCGGACCTGCGCAATCAGTGTGAAGCGATGAAGCGCTGATTGATCCGCTTGCCTCCATACGTAAAAAGGGACACCCAACGGTGTCCCTTTTTCGTGGGCGACGGAAACGTGATTCCCGGACTGCCCAGTCAAATTTTTCACTTGTCACCACCCGGTTCATCGTCAAAGGTTCCCCCCATTGGCACCACGTCGTAGACTGCGACACAAGTTGTAACACCTCTCCCACGGACGGAACCGCGCATGATCGAAATCGGCAGCCGCAACAACGCCCCCAAGGAAATCCCATGACCCAGACACTCGAACGCGCCATCGCCATTGCCGCCACCGCGCATGCCGGGCAGGTGGACAAGGGCGGTGCGCCGTACATTTTGCATCCGCTGAAAGTCATGTTGCGCATGAGCACGCTGGAAGAACGCATCGTCGCCGTGCTGCACGATGTGGTCGAGGATTGCGGTATCAGCCTCGAGGACTTGCGCAAGGAAGGTTTCAGCGAAGAGGTGTTGAGCGCTATTGCGTCGGTGACCAAAGTGCCGGGCGAATCCTACGAGGATTTCGTCGAACGCGCCGCGCAGGATCCGATTGGCCGGGTGGTGAAACTGGCGGATCTGGAAGAAAACAGCGACCTGTCGCGGATTGCCTCGCCGAGTTGGGAGGATCTGGAGCGCATCGAGAAATACCGCCGGGCGATTGGCCGGTTGCGCGCGTAAGAACGAATACACCCCTGTAGGAGCTGCCGAAGGCTGCGATCTTTTGACTTTGTTTTTTCAAGATCAAGATCAACAGATCGCAGCCTGCGGCAGCTCCTACAGGAGAGTGGGATACCTCAGGAAATAGCCAGGAAGGCGACTATGAAATCCATTCTCTGTTTGTTGATGGCTGCCGGTTTCGGCGCGCTGTTGCAGTTCGAAGGCGTGCCCCATGGCCTGCTGTTGGGGTCGATTGTTGTCACCGCATTGTTCGCCAGCAAAACCGGCATTGCGCCGGCAACGCCCTATGGACTGGGCTACATCCAGGTCACGCTGGGCATCGCCACCGGGCTGATGTTCGAGGCGTGGGACAGTGCGACGGCGTCGGCGATGTTGCCAAGCCTTGGCGTGCTACTGATATGCCTGACCGTACAGATCGCCCTCGCCGGATGGTGGCTGACACGCGGTGCAGGCTGGAATCGCACTGATGCGCTGCTGGCGGTTTATCCCGGCGCACTGGCAGCGGTGTTCGATTTACTCGAGTCGGAGAAAGCGTCGAGCAAGGTCATCATCGTGCACCTGATGCGCTTGCTGCTGATCACCGTGCTGGTCAGTTTGCTGATTCCCGGCCAAACGGCCATCGCGGTTGCCGTCGGCGATCCCTTGACCACGGGCATGGCATTGACCGCGCTTTCGGTGATCGCGCTGAGCGTGCTGCTTGGGCGCTTGCTGCTGGTAATCGGCGTCCCGGCGCCGTTCATGCTCACCGCGATCATCATCACGGCGGTGTTTGTGAAGTCAGGTTGGCTGCACGGTTTTCACATGCCGGACTGGAGTCTGAATCTGGCGGCGCTGATTCTCGGTGTGCGGATCGGTTCAAGGTTTCAAGGCCTTGGCGTCGCGGAACTTGGGCGTCACGGCCGTACGGCCTTGGTTTCGGTCGGCTTGATGATCGTGGTCGCGGCGGTATTTGCGGAAGTGGCGGCACGCTGGTTGGGCAGCGATGCACTATCGCTTTGGCTGGCCTACATGCCAGGCGCGATCGAGACGATTGCGATTGTCGCGTTTGGTGGCGGGCTGAATGTAGTGTTTATCCTGACTCATCATCTGAGCCGGATGGTGCTGCTGCACTTTGCTCCAGCTTTGTTGGTGCAGGTGCGGCGCGCGCGCGAAGAAGCTTGAAGCCCCTCTGTGGGGAGGGAGCTTGCTCCCGCTGGGCTGCGAAGCGGCCCCAACCCCGGAGATCACTTTTTTCTGACTGACCGGGGGCGCAGGTTTTGCGGCGACTGTGTCGCCGAGCGGGAGCAAGCTCCCTCGCCACAAGGGTTAATCGTTTCTAAATGGTGTGCGCTGCAAAGCCCTCAAGGCCGCGTGCTCCGCGACTTATCCTGACGTGTGAGCGCAAATAGTTGCGAGAGCACTTGGCGGCTTCAATCTGACGCCTCAAGCATGGCCCAGGGCAATCGCAAACGACACGACGATCATGCACGCAAACGCAAAATTGAGATTCATCCGCTGTTCATCCTGAGCCTTTTTAAAGTGAGGCCATTCTGAACAGGCGCACTGCAAAGAAAAAAATCGGCGTGTTGATTCCAATGATCGAAACAATTGATACCGGCTGGATTGTGTTTGCCCGGGGCTTTCGCTAGCCTCGGCAAAACCTGCAACTACAAGCATAAACAGGCACAACCATGCACGATCATTCGGTCACCGAACTGCCGTCCCTGCGCCGGCAGAAAATCCTTCTGATTCTCGAACGCGACGGCAAGGTCATGGCCTCCGAGTTGAGCCAGCACTTTGCCGTGTCCGAAGACACCATCCGCCGGGATCTGGCCGAACTGGACCACGCCGGGCTGGTGCAACGGGTGCACGGCGGCGCACTGCCAAGGCCCAAGGACAGCGGCAAGGATTACTTTACCCGACTGGAAGAGACTGACGAGGTTAAGGTGCGGCTGGCGCAACGGGCGGCGCAAGAGGTCGAGGACGGGCAGATCGTGCTGTTCGATTCCGGCTCGACCACGTTGCAGGTGGCGCGCTCGTTGCGCGCGGATATCCAGATCACGGCGGTGACCGCCGCGCCGATGACGGCCATCGCCTTGTCCGAGTACAAGGGGGTGAAGGTGATTCTGGCCGGTGGGCAATTGAATCCGCGCACCATGTCTGCCGGCGGGCATGAGGCGGTGCGATTGCTGGCCGGGATCAAGGCGGATCTGGCGTTTACCGGCGTCTGTGCGATTCACCCAGAGGTGGGCATCACCTCGCTGCACTTCGATGAAGTGCCGGTGAAACAGGCGCTGCTCGACAGCGCGGCGCGGGTAATTGCGGTGACCACGGCGGACAAGCTGGGGGCGGTGGAGCCTTTTGTGGTGGCTGCGTGTACGCGCCTGCACACGCTGATTACTGAGCGGCATGTGGCGTCGGGCAGTGTCGAGGATTATCGGCGGTTGGGGATTTTGGTCGAGCAGTTGGCGGATTGAGATTTTGTGGTGGCGCTGATGGCCTCATCGCGAGCAGGCTCACTCCTACAGGGGATCGCATTCCAAAATGTAGGAGTGAGCCTGCTCGCGATATGGCCAGTGCAATCACCGCAACTTTTCGAGCATTTGGTAGTACCACATCCCCGCCGCCAACAACGGGTTACCGAGCAAATCCCCCATCGGCACGCGGATGTGCTGGCACTGCGCAAAGGTGTCGAACTGTTCCATCTGCCCGGTGATCGCCCGGCTCATGATTTCGCCCATGATGTGCGTGGTGGCGATGCCGTGTCCCGAGTAGCCCTGGCAATACCAGACGTTGTCCGAGAGCTTGCCCAGTTGCGGGATGCGGTTGATCACGATGCCCATCGCGCAGCTCCACTGATAATCGATCTGCACCCCTTTGAGCGCCGGGAACGTCTGCTCGATACACGGGCGCAGTTCGGCGGCGATGTCCCGTGAGTCCTTGCCGCTGTAGTTGGCGCCGCCGCCGAACAGCAGGCGTCCGTCAGCCGTGAGGCGGTAGTAGTCGAGGACGAAACGGCAGTCGTACACCGCCAGATCTTCGGGGTTGATCTGCCGTGCCAGATCACCGAGTGGCGCGGTGGTGACGATGCCGCCCATGGCCGGGAAAATCTTGCCCTTGAGCTGGGCCGGTTCGAGCTTGTGATAGACGTCGCCAGCGAGCATCACCTGATTGGCATCGATCTGACCGTGGGCAGTGCGCACGCCAGGCGTATCGCCGTGAATGATCTCCAGCACTTCGCTGTTTTCGAAGATCAGCGCACCGAGACTCTCTGCCGCCCGCGCCTCGCCGATGCACAGATTGAGCGGGTGCAGGTGCATGTTGCGGGTGTTCTTGATAGCGCCGTGGTAGAGCTCGCTTTGCAGCAAGTCGCGCACCTGGCTGCGGTCGAGCAGGCTGACTTCATCACCCAGGCCACGGCGCACGGCTTCTTCGTAATCCTGACGCAAACCCTCCATGTGGCTCGGCTTGTAGGCCGCGTGCAGATGGCCGTGCTTGAGGTCGCACTGAATGGCATATTTCTCGACCCGCTGTCGGATGATCTCGTGCCCGCGCCAGCGCAGGTGCCAGATGAAATCGTCGACCTCATCACCCAGCTTCGGGCGCATCTGTTTGCGCATCGCGCCGTCGCCGGAGAGGCTGCCGGTGACTTGCCCGCCATTGCGCCCGGTGGCGCCCCAGCCGATTTTATTGCTCTCGACGATGGCGACTTTCAGGCCTTTTTCGGCGAGCTCGACGGCGGTGGCGACGCCGGTGAAGCCGCCGCCGATGATCACCACATCGACTTGATGCCGGCCTTGCAAGGTCGGGTAGTCGGTGTCCTGGTTGAGGGTGGCGGTGTAGTAGGAATTGCAGCGTTGGGTCATGTCAGTGTCCACACAAAATTCAAATCGGTACGCGGTCCCCTGTAGGAGTGAGCCTGCTCGCGAAAACGGTGTGTCAGTCACCCAAATGTTGAATGTGACGACGCCTTCGCGAGCAGGCTCGCTCCCACAGGGGAGATGTGAATATTCAGGCTTCGGTCAAATACCAACGCCAATCCTGCTCACCCACCTCGGCCATGAACTGCCGGTACTCGGCGCGTTTCACCGCCAGGTACACCCCGAGAAATTCCTGGCCCAGAGCATCCCGTGCCCACGCGGAATTCTCCAGCGCTTGCAGCGAAGTCAGCCAATCGGTCGGCAGCAATTGCTTGGCTTGCGCATAGCCGTTGCCCTCGACCGGCGCGCCCGGATCAAGATGTTCGCGAATGCCGCGATGGATCCCGGCGAGGATCGCAGCTGCCGCCAGATACGGGTTGGCGTCGGCGCCGCAGATGCGGTGTTCGATGTGCCGGGTGTTGGCCGGGCCGCCGGGCACGCGCAGGCTGACAGTGCGGTTGTCGACGCCCCAGGTCGGCGCCAGCGGTGCGTAGCTGTTGGCCTGGAACCGGCGGTAGGAGTTGGCGTTGGGGCAGAACAGCAGCAGCGTATCGAGCAGCGAGGCGAGCATCCCGCCAATCGCCGTGCGCAGCAGCGGCGTGCCGGCGGGATCTTCGGAGGCGAACAGATTGCGCCCCCCGCCGTCGGCAAGACTGACGTGCATGTGCATGCCGGTGCCGGCCAGATCATCGAACGGTTTGGCCATGAACGTCGCATGCATGCCGTGCTTGTGCGCCACGGCTTTGACCAGGCGTTTGTAGCGCACCGCCTGATCCATCGCCTGCAGGGCATCGCCGTGTTCGAGGGTGATTTCCACCTGGCCCGGCGCGTATTCGGAGATCGCCGTGCGCGCCGGAATACCGTGCAGTTTGCAGGCGCTGTAGAGGTCGGCGAGGAACGGTTCGATCTGCTCCAGCTCGCGCAAGCCGTAGACCTGCGTGTGTCGCGGTCGCCCGCCATCGGCGTCCAGCGCCGGTTGCGGACGGCCGTTGTGGTCGCGTTTGGCGTCGAGCAGATAAAACTCCAGCTCGCACGCCATCACCGGGTGATAACCTTCGGCCTTGAGGCTGTCGATGACCTTGATCAGCAGGTGACGCGGGTCGGCAATGCTTGCCGGCATGCCCTCGGTCGGGTGCATGCTGACCTGCACCGCTGCAGTCGGAATCTGCCGCCACGGCAGGCGCACCAGACTGCCTTCGAGCGGGTAGGCGCGGCAGTCGATGTCGCCGACGTCCCACACCAGTCCGGAGTTTTCCACGTCTTCGCCCTGCACGGTCAGGCCGAGGATGGTGCTGGGCAGCGGGCGACCGCTTTCGTACACGGCGAGCAGTTCTTCACGGTGCAGCAGCTTGCCGCGCGGCACGCCGTTGGCGTCGAGGATGAACAGCTCGATCATGTCGATATCAGGGTTCTGTTCAAGGAACAGGCGTGCGTCTTCGATGGCTGCGAATTTCATGGTCAATCACTCACGATGGCGCCGCACAGGCGCGCAGAGTCGGGCCGGACGCATAGAGGGCGTCCCGGCAGGGATTTCAAATGCAGATCAGTCAGAGGTGACACATAACCTGTGGCGAGGGAGCTTGCTCCCGCTGAGGCGCGAAGCGTCTCTCGCTGTTTGATTCAAGGGCAGGGGACCGCTGCGCAGTCCATCGGGGATGAATCCCCTCGCCACAAATGGATCTTTTCTGACTGACAGAAATCAGCAGGCGATATCCGGCGGGCGTGCGGAGTGACGCAGCTTGGAACGGCGCAGGGCCATGGGGAGATTGACGATGCGATTCATGCGCGGCCCCTGTGACAGAGGGCGCACACAGCGGAGACGTTCAACCTTTCTGATTGTTGTGGTGACGTACTCATAACGCGTGTTTCCGTTGGCGGAAAACGTCGATGGCGGGGCAGGCCCGCCGACCGGTGTGCCCGGATAGTAAGGGGCAATCTGCGGGCGTGTAAACCGCTGATTGCGCCCCTGTACCGTTGGCCGACGTTCAGCGCAGCAGGTGGAAGCCCAGCCCGGCAAGGGCGCAAACGATCAACACTTCAATCACGCCGCGTTTGAAAAGGAACAGCGCCAACGCCGCCAGCAACGCCAGCCCGATCGAAAACAGATCCGGCTGCCCGGCAAAACCGCTCGGCCAGAACACGTGATACGCGAAGAAACACGCCAGGTTGAGAATCACCCCGACCACTGCCGCAGTGATCGCGGTCAACGGTGCGGTGAACTTCAGTTCATTGTGCGTTGATTCCACCAGCGGCCCGCCGGCGAGAATGAACAGAAACGAGGGCAGGAAGGTGAACCAGGTCACCAGTGTCGCCGCCAGTGCACCGGCGGCGAACGCATGTTCCGCGCCAAATGCCGGTTGCACGTAACCGCCGATGAAACCGACAAACGCCACCACCATGATCAGCGGCCCGGGTGTGGTTTCACCGAGGGCGAGGCCGTCGATCATCTGCGTCGGCGTCAGCCAGCCGTAATGCCCGACCGCGCCCTGATAGACATACGGCAACACCGCGTAAGCGCCGCCAAACGTCAGCAGCGCGGCCTTGGTGAAGAACCAGCCCATTTGCGTGAAGGTGCCGTCCCAGCCGAACAGCGCAGTCAGCAGCGCCATCGGCAAACACCACAGCGCCGCGCCAACCAACAGCAAGCGCCACAGCTTCGGCAGGCTGAATCGCGCATGTTCAGGCGTCGGCGTGTCGTCATCGATCAGCGCCGGGCCGAAGGATTTGGCACTGCCGCGCTGCCCGCCATTGTTGAAGCGCTGCGGTGCCAGACGCCCACCGAGATAACCGATCAGCGCCGCCCCGAGCACGATCAGCGGGAACGGCAGGTTGAAGGCAAAGATCGCCACGAATGACGCCCCGGCGATACCCCACAGCCAACTGTTTTTCAGCGCCCGCGAGCCGATGCGATGGGCCGCGTGCAACACAATCGCGGTCACCGCCGGTTTGATCCCGTAGAAGACGCCGGCCACCACTGGCACGTCGCCGAGCGCGATATACAGCCACGACAGCGCAATCAGGATGAACAGCGACGGCAGCACGAACAGCGCCCCGGCGATCACCCCACCCCAGGTGCGATGCAACAGCCAGCCAATGTAGGTCGCCAGTTGCTGGGCCTCGGGGCCGGGCAGCAACATGCAGTAATTGAGCGCATGCAGGAATCGCCGCTCGGAGATCCAGCGCCGGCGCTCGACCAGTTCCTGATGCATGATCGCGATCTGCCCGGCCGGGCCGCCAAAGCCGATGCAGCCGAGCTTGAGCCAGAAGCGCCAAGCCTGGCGCAGGGTCACGGGGGCGGGTTTGGGCAAGTCTTCGGGTGGGGTGCTCAAGCGCGGCTCCTGAGGGGATGCTGTCGGAGGCGCTATCTAAGCAGTTTTTTGTTCAAGAGTGGTGTCAGGCTTGGCCTTCCCCGAACAACGTGCGCGCCTCGGCAAAGCACTTCTCGGCAATCGCCGAGCGCGGCTCGGTCTTGCGCATCACCAGCCCCAGCGGCGCCAGCACGCTGGCATCCGGCAACTGCATGAACGACAGGTGCTCGATCGGCTCTTCCAGCCCACTGTCCAGCGGCATGATCGAGCAGCAGAAGCCCTGGTGAATCGCCTGCAACAGCTGATAGGTCGAATCGCTTTCCAGGATCGGCTGCGGATTGAGCCCGCGACTACGGAAGCTCAGGTCGATGGATTTGCGGTAGTGCATGCCGGTGGTGATCATCCCCAGCGGCAGTTCGGCGGCGTCTTCCCAGCTCATTTCCGAGCCTTCGAACTGGAAGTGACGGTTGTCGTAAAGCAGGCCGACGCTGGTCTCGCCGATCTTGAAAAACTCGAAATAGTTCGGGTTGACGTGGTCCAGATAGCACACGCCCAGGTCCAGCTGATTGTTGCCCAAGGCGTCGATGATCTCATCGGAACTCAGCGACGACAGGCTGAATTTCAGCTCGGGATACGTCTCCGACAAACCCTGAATGTAATTGATCGGGTTGAAGTTGCTCAGCGGCACCAGCCCCAGGCGCAGGTTACCGACCAGTTGCCCACGGCAGGCCGCCGCTTCGGCGAACAGGCCATCATGGGCAGCCAGCAGCGTGCGCGCCCAGGCCAGCACCCGTTCGCCGGCCTGAGTGAATCCTTCGAAGCGCTGGCCGCGATTGACCAGTACCAGATCCAGCTCATCTTCCAGGTTGCGCAGGCGCATCGACAGGGTCGGCTGAGTGATGTGGCAGCGGGCGGCGGCCTGGCCGAAATGTCGGGTTTCGTCCAGTGCGATCAAGAACTTGAGTTGTTTGATGTCCACGATGGCACCTGCTCGTTGAGAAATCGGATTGAGTATCGACGCAGCGGCGCGCAGTGCACGAAAACGCGAGGTGCGACGATCTCACCTGACGGTATGTGCGTCTGGATCGGAAGCATTGAATAGCCGGTCGATACGCTCTGGCGCCCATGGTTTCAAAGGCGTTGGCTGAGGTCAACGGCGCCGATAGAGCAGATCGATTATGGGGTGGGTCAGAATGATCAGACTGTACTCGCGGGGGGCGCGAGATCAGCTCAGCACATAATCCACCGGCAGCAGCATCGGTGGCAGGTCGGTTACGCCCAGTTCGCTGAGGATGTCGCGCTCGACGGTGCGCACCAGCGAATCGGTCGCCAGGTCGTTTTCGTCGCGGCCGAACGGGTCTTCCAGTTCATCGGCAATCGCATCCAGACCAAAGAACGTGTAGCTGACAATCGCCGTGAACAGCGGTGTCAGCCAGCCCAGCGGTTCAGCCATGGCGAACGGCAGCAGGATGCAGAACAGGTAGATCGTGCGGTGCAGCAGCAGGGTGTAGGGGAAAGGCAGCGGAGTGTTTTTGATCCGTTCGCACACCGCTTGTGCCTGGGTCAGGCTGGTCAAGTGATTGGCCAGCAGCATGTAACGCCACTCGCTCAGTTCGCCGCTCTGCTGCAGGTCGGAGCACTGCTGGCCGACCTGCTGCAGAATCCGTCCGCTGTAATCCGGCACCTGCGCATCGTGTTGCGGCGTGATCCAGGCACTGCTGGCGGCCGCTTCGCTTTCCCGGCGCAACCGCGCATTCAGCGCATGGGCAAACCCGCAGAGATTGAGCAGCAACGGCTTGCGTTGCACCGATTCACGGATGACTTGGGTTTCGCGGATCACCGAACGAATGTGCACCAGCACATCCCCCCAGGCCTTGCGCGCTTCGTACCAGCGGTCGTAGCAGGCGTTGTTGCGAAAACTCATGAAGATCGACAGCGACAAACCGAGCAAGGTGAACGGTGTGGCATTGACCTTGGTGAAGTTGCTCGGGTGGAGGATTTCCATCAGGACGATGGCCGAGGCCAGCAGCGTGACCATCAGGGTGCGCAGGGCGATGCGTTTGGCGATCGAACCCTTCAGCGTGAAGAGGATGGCGAACTGGTTGACCTTGGGTCTGATGATCATGCTGGGCGATCCCGGTTACACAAGGTGAGGGCGGGCTCAGCCGCCGGTCATGTTCATGAAGCGCACGACCTGAACGTCGTCGTTCACTTCGAAGTTGTGCCGATACGGCTTGAGTGTCATCGCTTCGATAATGGCCTTCTCCAGTCGCTCTGGTTGCCCCGGATGAGCGCGCAACACGGCTTTGAGATCCACCGAATGCTCGTTACCCAGACACAGTAGCAAACGCCCTTCGACGGTCAGTCGAACGCGGTTGCAAGTGCCGCAGAAATTGTGGCTGTGCGGCGAGATAAAGCCCAGGCGAATGTCCGGCGCTTCGGCCACGCGCCAGTAGCGCGACGGGCCTTGGGTCGACTCGGCGGAGTCGATCAGGGTGTAGCGCTCGGCGATTTTCTCGCGCACCTGGGCGCTGGAGAAAAACGACTCTGCGCGGCTGTGGTCGCTGATGATCCCCAATGGCATTTCTTCGATGAAGGAGATGTCGAGCTGACGGTCGATGGCGAAGCTCACCAGATCGTTGATCTCCTGATCGTTGCGCCCCTGCATCACCACCACGTTGAGTTTGGTGCGGGTGAAACCGGCCTTGTGCGCGGCATCGATGCCGTTGATCACCTGCGCCAGATCACCAGTGCGGGTCATTTGCCTGAAGCGCTCGGGGTCGAGGCTGTCGAGGCTGATATTCAGGCGTTTGACCCCAGCGTCGAACAGCGGCGCCGCGAGTTTGCCCAACTGCGAGCCATTGGTGGTCATGCACAGCTCACGCAAGCCGGGCAGGGTGGCGATCTGCTCGCACAGCTTGACCACGCCCGGACGGATCAGCGGCTCGCCGCCGGTCAGGCGAATCTTGCGGGTGCCCAGCGCCACGAAGCGCTGCGCCAGTTGATAGATCTCTTCCAGCGTCAGCACCTGTTGGCGCGGCAGAAACTGCATGTCCTCGGCCATGCAATACACGCAGCGGAAGTCGCAGCGGTCGGTGACCGACATGCGCAGATAGTCGACGCGGCGGTTGTAACCATCGATCAAGACATGCTCTGACATGACAGTCTCGCGGGATTGAAAAACCGCATTGAACGGCAGTAGCGGCGCAGGTTATTGGCGACTTTCGCAAGCGTCCAATCACTAATAATGAACAGCCGATAGATGCGCTCGATGATGGCAGTATTTACTGCGCCCCAAACATCGCCGTCCAGTAAATCCCGGCGCTGCTCTTCGGATCGGTCGCGTAGGCGGCGCCGAGTTCCTTGTATTGCGGGTTCATCAGGTTGGCGCAGTGGCCGGGGCTGGCGAGCCAGCCGTCGACGACCTTGCGCACGGTGTCTTGCCCGGCAGCGATGTTTTCGCCGACCAGTTGCCCGCTGTAGCCGGCCAGTTCCGCGCGGTCACCGGGGGTGCGGCCGTCGCGGTCCTTGTGGTCGAAATAGTTGTTGTTGGCCATGTCCCGGCTGTGATCCTGGGAGATGCTGCCCAGGCTGGCGTTCCAGGCCAACGGTGCAGCGGCGGCAAAGGCTTGGCCGCCGCATTGGCGCGGCTGGGCGCGGGCGGCGTTGAGTTGTTCGAGCAACTTCTGGCCTTCGCTCTGCGCATCGCCCAGCTTCGCCGACAGCAGCGGGCGCGCCAGCACGATGCGCCAGTCGCGATCGGCGCGGCTGACGCCGACATCGACGAACTGCGGGTCCAGCACCACCTGACAGAAACTTTCCTGAATCGCTTGCATCGCCGACGCCGCATCGCGCGGACCGTTGAGGGTGATCGCCTGCACGTTGACCATCGGGTAGCTGGCGCTGGCCATCGCCTGTTGCAGATCGACCGCACCGGCGGCCGGCAGTCTCAGCCGTGGGTCGGCCGACAGCGGTGGCAACTCGTTGGACGCCTGGCTGCCACAGCGCTGCGGTTGGCTGCGGTAGGCGTTGATCGACTCGATCAGTTGCGACTCGTCGGCAGCCATGGCCGAGGCGGCCACGGCCAGCCCCACGGACAGCGCGGCAAAACGCAAAACGGATGGCATGAAACGCATGGAAATCTCCCTTGAGCGGAATGCGCTCATGATGCGCGAAATGGCCCGGGGGAATGCAATGTCTTTTTCTTCATCGAGCCGGTTTTTCTGCGGAACATTGCGCGAGTATTTGCCGTCTACACTCTCCGAAGGCCCCGGGAACCGGGCGTCTCCCCCACGAAACACCTTGCCCGGAACGGGCGTTGCCGGAAGAACAGACATGGGATTGAAATGGTTGGCTGGCTGTTTCGCATTAACCCTGATGGCCGGTGTGGTGATGGCCACCGATCAGGCCCCGATCAAGGCCAAGGCCGAAGAGAAAGCCCAGGTGCTGGAAGAAAAAGCCGCCGACAACGTCAGCGCGGCGCCGGCACCCAAATCCGAAGCGATCACCCCCACTGAAGTGCAGGCGGTCGACCCCGCCGGCACTGCGCCGCTGGACGATCCGATCACCTGCCTTGCGCGCAGTATCTATTGGGAAGCCAAGGGCCGCGATATGTCGGAAATGCAAGCCGTGGCCAGCGTGGTGATGAACCGCCTCGGCCACGACGGCTTCCCCGGTACCGTGTGCGAAGTGGTCAAGCAAGGTTCGCAAACCAAGAGCTGCCAGTTTTCCTGGTGGTGCGATGGCAAGGCGGATCAGGTCAAGGAGGACGCCGAATACACCTTGGCCAAGGATATCGCCGGCAAGGCACTCAATCGCCAGTTGCCGGATCGCACCCGTGGCGCGCTGTATTTTCATGACCGCAACGTGCACCCGAGCTGGGCCAGGGAATACCGCAAGACCGCCAGGGTCGGCAAATTCCTGTTCTACAAACCCGCCGGCGGCGATGCGCGCTAGACGCAGACTTCGCGTACACAGTTGCGCAACCAGCGGTGCGCCGGGTCGGCGTCCATGCGCGGGTGCCAGAGCATCGACACGCTGATCGGCGGCATCTTGAAGGGCAGGGAGAAGCTGTGCAGGCCGGTGCGCAGCTTGTTGGTGTGGCGCTGCGGAACGGTGGCGATCAGGTCCGATTCGCGGACCAGCGTCAGCGCCGCAGAAAAGCCGCCGAAGGAGGTGACGATATCCCGCGTCAGCCCCAGGGCGAGCAATGCTTCGTCCACCGGACCGCTGCTGCGCCCACGGCGTGAGATGAGAATGTGCTGGCCGCCGGCAAAGCGTTTGCTGCTGATCTTGCCCGAGCTCAACGGATGCCCCTCGCGGACCACGCCGATCCAGTGATCCTGAAACAGGATGCGGCTGTGCAGCGCCGGGTCGGTGCTGTCGTCGACCACGCCGGTCTCCAGGTCCACCCGACCTTCCCGCAGCAGCGTGCTGTCCTTGTCGGCTTTTTGCACAAAGCGCAGGCGCACGCCGGGTGCCTCTTCAGCGATGCGCGCCAGCAAAGCGGCTGCGAAGGTTTCAACAAAGCCATCGGTGTTACGCAAGGTGAAGGTGCGTTGCAACTGGCCGGGGTCGAGAATCTCGGCGGGACGCAGCGCCGCCTCGGCTTCCTGCACCAGGCCACTGACACGCTCGCGCAATTCCAGCGCCCGCGGCGTCGGCACCAGGCCACGACCGGCGCGTACCAGCAACGGATCGCCAGTGGTTTCGCGCAGTCGGGCGAGGGCGCGGCTCATGGCCGACGGGCTCAGCCGCAGACATTGCGCGGCGCGGGCGACGCTGCCTTCACGCAACAACACGTCGAGGGTGATCAACAGGTTCAGATCCGGTGCACTCATGACATGGCGTTCCATGCAGGTATCAAGTGCAAAGCATGCGTCTTGCGCCTCGCGTTGTCGAGACTCAGGCTATGCCGTCTGACCTTTGCACCAGGAGCGCCCGATGCCCGGATCCCCCTTGACCCCCCAAGCCCGCTGGGCGCTGACCAGCCTGGCGCTGTCGATGTTGATGCCGTCGCTGGACACCAGCATCGCCAACGCCGGGTTGCCGACGTTGGCCACGGCGTTTGAAGCGACGTTTCAACAGGTGCAATGGATCGTGCTGGCGTACCTGCTGGCGGTCACCACGTTGATTGTCAGTGTCGGGCGTCTGGGCGACGGGGTCGGGCGGCGGCGACTGCTGCTGATCGGGATCGGCATTTTCACCAGCGCTTCGCTGTGCTGTGCACTGGCCCCGGGGCTGGGCTGGTTGATCGGCGCCCGGGCGGTGCAAGGGCTCGGCGCGGCGATCATGTTCGCCTTGACCGTGGCATTGGTGGCGGATGCGGTGCCCAAGGCGCGGGCGGGCAGCGCGATGGGGTTGCTGGCAACCATGTCGGCCACCGGCACCAGCCTCGGGCCGTCGCTGGGTGGTCTGCTGATCGCGCATGTTGGCTGGCCGTCGATCTTTGTCCTCAACGTGCCGTTGGGCCTGCTCAATGCGTGGCTGGTTTATCGTTATTTGCCGGCTGATCGCCCGGTGAAATCAGCTGCCGCGTTTGATTATTTCGGCACCGTGGTGCTGGTGTTGACGCTGGCGGCCTATGCGCTGGCGATGACGCTTGATGGATTCACCCTGCTGTTGCTGCTGCTCAGCCTGTGCGGGGCCGGGGTATTTGTCGCGGTCGAGATGAAAGCCCGGGCGCCGCTGATTCGCTTGTCCTTGTTCGCCGATGCGCGACTGAGCAGCAGCCTGGCGCTGACGTTGCTGGTGACGACGGTGATGATGACCACGCTGGTGGTCGGGCCGTTTTACCTGAGCCGGGGCTTGGGACTGGGCAGCACCGTGGTCGGTCTGGCGTTGTCGGTCGGGCCGCTGCTGGCGGCGTGCGGCGGGGTGCCGGCGGGGCGTCTGGTGGATCGCTTTGGCGCACAGCGCGTGGTGCCCGGCGCGTTGCTCGGGTTGGCCGGTGGTTGCAGTTTGTTGGCGTTGTTGCCGATGAGTCTCGGTCTGCCGGCGTATCTGCTGCCGATGGCGGTCATTGCCAGCAGTTACGCGTTGTTCCAGGCAGCGAACAATACCGGGTTGATGGCGACGGTCAGTCAGGATCAGCGCGGCGTGGTCTCGGCCTTGCTCGGGCTGTCGCGCAATCTGGGCTTGATCACCGGCGCGGCGGTGATGGGGGCGGTGTTTGCCTTCGCCACAGGAAACCCGACGCAAGCCCCGGCCGAGGTCATCGGCAGCGGCTTGCACAGCACGTTCAGTGTGGCGGCGGCGCTGATGGTCGTGGCCCTGATCGTCAGCTGGCGTGGGTACTCAAGATACTCGCCACCTGCTGCGGCTGGCAGTTGAGGTACGGCGAGGACTTCAGCCAGCGCTGGTCCGGGTACCAGGAAAACATGAACTGGCCGTCCTTGAGTTTGTCGATCACCTGCTTTGCCACTTGCGGGCGTACCGCCGGGCAACCCTGGCTGCGCCCGATGCGCCCCTGACGTTTGCTCCACAGCGGATTCACGTAATCGGCGGCGTGGATCACGATCGCCCGGTCGCGGGCCAGGTCATTGAAGCCCGGCTCCAGACCGTCCATGCGCAGTGAATAACCGTGAGTGCCCTCGTAGCTTTCCTGGGTGCGGAACAGGCCGAGGCTGGACTGGTAGCTGCCTTCGCGGTTGGAAAACTGGGTGGCGAAGTTTTCCCCGGAATTGGAGCCGTGGGCGACCAGATCACGCAGCACCAGTTTCTTTCTGCTCAAGTCGAAGATCCACAGCCGGCGGGCAGTGGAGGGCTGCGAATAATCGATGATCGCCAGGTGCCGGGACGGTTTCGCGCCGTTGTTGACCGCGCATTGCATGGCGTTCAAGGCACCTTTCAGCGCTTGGGGATTGAGTTCCGGCGCGGCGTGGGCGAGGCTGGTTAAAAGAACCGGCGATGGTTTGCCGGCGGCGAAAGCGGGGCTGCCCACTACGACGAGGGTCGCGGTGGTCAGCAGAAGTCGGCGCAAAAACGTCAACATGTATAAAGAGTCCTCACTTGCTACTTATTTGGCACTTTGGCTCCTGACTCCCAGTCATACCCACAGACCCCTGATTCGGGCCTGACTGTTCAGCGCACCTGATGTAATGTTGACCGTCATCGAGACGGCCACGGATTGGAGTAAAGCAGTTGTTCAAAAAGTACGCATGCTACTTGAGCATTTGTTTGCTCGCTGCGCCGTTTGTCGCTTGTGCCGATGAGCCGCTGCCGCCATTGCAGACCCTGCCGACGACGCCGGCACCAGTGCCGGTCGAACCGCAAAGCCCGCTGCAAGCGGTATTGATCGGATTGCCCCAGGCGTGCCCGGCGATTGCCGCGCACCTGAGTGCTCCGGCGCTGGCGCAGTTGCAGGCGTTCTACCAGCAGCAGGACTGGCTGCCGGTGTGGGCCAGCGAGTCGGGCCGTTTGCCGGCCTTGCGCGGGCAATTGCAGCTGTTGGCCGATGATGGACTCAATCCCAAGCGCTACCCGGTGGCGGTCAATCCGCCGCAGGACGGCGAACTGTGCGCCGATATCGACATCACTCGCTATTACCTGCAAGCCCTGCAGGACCTGCATTACGGGCGCCTGTTGCAGTCGCATTTCGAGCCGCTGTGGCATGCCGACGACACCCCGCGCGATCGCCAGGCCGAATTGCTCGCCATCGCCGTGCCCGGTCTGCACGACATCAAGGCCGCGTTCGATCTGGCGCGGCCGCGTCTGGCGCAGTACCAGAGCCTGCGTCATCTCTACGCCAGCCAACGGCAACAAGCCTTGCCGCACTGGCAGTCGGTCGGCAACGGTCCGTTGCTGCGCCCGGCCATGGAAGACAAGCGCGTGCCGGAACTGGCCCAGCGCCTGTACAACGAAGGCTATCTGACGCACGCCATCGGCACCCCCGGCAATGCCTATGAAGGCGTGCTGGTGGAGGCGGTGAAAAGCTTCCAGGCCAACCATTCGCTACAGGCCGACGGCGTGGTCGGGCCGGGAACGATTGCCGAGCTCAACATCAGTCCTTTGACGCGCCGCGAACAATTGCGTGTCAACCTCGAACGCTTCCGCTGGATGGCTCAGGACCTGGAACCCGACGGCTTGCTGGTCAACGTCGCTGCTGCCGAGCTGACCCTGTATCAGGGCGGCAGGGCGGTCTGGCAGACCCGCACCCAGGTCGGTCGCGCCGAACGGCAGACCCCGCTGCTCAAATCCCGGGTTACGCGACTGACCCTGAACCCGACCTGGACGGTGCCGCCGACCATCTGGAAAGAAGACAAGCTGCCGGCGATCCGCAAGGACCAGACCTTCCTCAGCCGCCAGAACCTGCAAGTGCTCGACGCCCACGGCCAGCCGTTGGCCGCAGCGGACATCGATTGGGACAACCCCGGCAATATCATGCTGCGCCAGGACGCCGGACCGCGTAACCCGCTGGGGCAGATCGTCATCCGCTTCCCCAACCCGTTCGCCGTGTACCTGCATGACACACCGAGCAAAGCCCTGTTCGACAAAGGCCCGCGCGCCTTCAGCTCCGGCTGTGTGCGGGTCGAGCACCCGATGCAACTGCGTGACCTGCTGCTGACGTCGGCGGAACGCGCCCGCACCGACACCTTGCTCGCCACCGGCAGCACCCACGAATTCCGTCTGTCGGCACCGGTGCCGATCCTGATGACCTACTGGACAGCGCAGGTGGGCAGTGACGGGCAGGTGCGCTATGCGCCGGACATCTACAGCCGTGACAGCGCGCTGCTGGCGGGGCTGGACGGGGCGCACTGATCTACCCCTGTAGGAGCTGCCGAAGGTTGCGATCTTTTGATATTGTTCCTCAAAAGCAAGGTCAAAAGATCGCAGCCTTCGGCAGCTCTTACAAAGGTTCTGTGTGATTCCGCAAGCGTGTGCAGCGTCTAGCCCCAGTGTCCCCGCAATCCCATGGGGCGAGACTTCGGAACCCGGCATGCAAGCGCTGTTGAACGAGATTCTTGACGCAGTCCGGCCCCTGATCGGGCAGGGCAAAGTGGCTGACTACATTCCCGCCCTCGGCACCGTGCCGGCCAATCAACTGGGGATCGCGGTGTATGGCAACGACGGCGAAATGTATTGCGCCGGCGACGCCGAGACGCCGTTCTCGGTGCAGAGTATTTCCAAGGTGTTCAGCCTGGTGCAGGCCATCGAGCATTCCGGCGAGGCGATCTGGGAGCGCCTGGGCCACGAGCCGTCCGGCCAGCCGTTCAACTCGCTGGTGCAGCTGGAGTTCGAACGCGGGCGTCCGCGCAACCCGTTCATCAATGCCGGGGCGCTGGTGATCTGCGACATCAACCAATCGCGCTTCGCCGCGCCGGCCTTGTCGATGCGTGACTTCGTGCGGCGGCTGTCGGGCAATCCGCAGGTGATCGTCGACGGCAAGGTCGCCGAGTCCGAATACCAGCATCGCGCCCGCAACGCGGCGATGGCGTACCTGATGCAATCGTTCGGCAACTTCCACAACGACGTCGAAGCGGTGCTGCGCAGCTACTTCAGCCACTGCGCGTTGCGCATGAACTGCATCGACCTGGCGCGGGCGTTCTGCTTCCTCGCCAACGATGGCTTCTGCAAGCACAGCGGCGAACAGATCCTCACCCGTCGTCAGACCCAGCAGGTCAACTCGATCATGGCCACCAGCGGGCTGTACGACGAGGCCGGCAACTTCGCCTATCGCGTCGGCCTGCCGGGCAAGAGCGGGGTCGGCGGCGGCATCGTCGCGGTGGTGCCGGGGCAGTTCAGCGTGTGCGTGTGGTCGCCGGAACTCAATGCCGCCGGCAACTCGCTGGCGGGGATGGCGGCGCTGGAGATGCTCAGTTCGCGGATTGGCTGGTCGGTGTTCTGACCCTAACTTCCAGACACTGCAAAAACCTGTGGGAGCGAGCCTGCTCGCGAAAGCATTGTGCCTGTCGATGCATCTCTCACTGACCCTCCGCATTCGCGAGCAGGCTCGCTCCCACAAGGGGTTTGTGTTGCCTGGGGGATGAGTGTTCCTATACATTTTCCGGCCGCCCCTCATATGGTGAATCCGCTTCATGTCTCTCGCGCTCGAACGTCTAGTCGCTGGCACGCCGATCCCTTTCGCTGGTAACCGCGTGACCGTGGTCAGCCCTGAACTGGCCGCGCGCTTTCAGCCCGGTGACCACCTGCTGGTGGAGCAGGTGAGTGGCGAGCTGTTGCTGATTCCGGTGGTCGATCAACAGGCCGCTGCCATTGCCATCGAGCGTGCGGCGAGCGCGTTTACCGCGCTGTCGGCGGTGCCTGACGAGGCCATCAGCCGCTTCTTCGATCTGTTCGCCCAACGTCTGGAAGCCGCGGATTGCTGGGCCTTGATCGAAGCGGCGAATCTGGCCGACATCGAACGCGCCAAGGCCCGTGGCCGCTCCACCACCCGATTGCTCGCCGACGAGCGCATGCGCCGCGACATGATCGCCGGCCTGCGCGCCTGGCGGGATGCGCCGGCCACGCGCGGCAAGGTCATCAGCAGCGTCGAGCATGACGGCTGGAAGGTCGAGCAAGTGGTGTCGCCGCTGGGCATCGTCGCCTTCGTGTTTGAAGGGCGGCCGAATGTCTTCGCCGACGCCGCCGGGGTCTTGCGCACCGGCAACACCGCGGTGCTGCGCATTGGCAGCGACGCGTTGGGCACGGCGCAAGCGATCGTCACTCACGCCTTGAACCCGGCGCTGGCCGATGCCGGTCTGCCGCCGGGCGCGGTGTCGCTGGTGGAAAGCGTCAATCACGCCGCCGGTTGGGCGATGTTCGCCGACCGGCGTTTGTCGCTGGCCGTGGCCCGAGGTTCGGGCCGTGCGGTCAGCCAGTTGGGCAGCATCGCCCAGCAGGCCGGCACGGCGGTCAGCCTGCACGGCACCGGTGGCGCGTGGCTGATCGCTGATCGTGACGCCGACGCCACGCGCTTCGCCGCCGTGGTGCGCAACTCGCTGGATCGCAAAGTCTGCAACACACTGAACGTGTGCCTGATTCAACGTGATCGCGCTGCCGAACTGGTGCCGCTGTTCCTCGACGCCTTGCAGCAGGCCGGCACCGCACGCGGGCAGGGCTGCAAATTGCACATTGTCGAAGGCAGCCAAAGTTGCCTGCCGGCTGAGTGGCTGAACGCGACGGTCGAGGTCTACCGCGCCGAGGGTTATCAAACCGAAGCCCTTGCCGAAGCGCTGGCGCAATCCGAACTGGGCCGCGAGTGGGAATGGGAAGAAACCCCGGAAGTCAGCCTGATGATCGTCGAAGACCTGGATCAGGCGATTGCGTTGTTCAACCGCTACAGCCCGCAGTTCACGGTGTCGCTGATCAGCGAGGATGCTGTTGCACAAGAGCGGTTTTACAACGCGGTGAACGCGCCGTTTGTGGGTAACGGGATTACCCGTTGGGTGGACGGTCAGTACGCGCTGAACAAGCCGGAGCTGGGGCTTTCGAACTGGGAGAGCGGGCGCTTGTTTGCGCGCAGTGCAATTTTGTCGGGGGACGGGGTGTTCACGGTTCGTAGCCGCATGACCCAGATCGATCTCAGCGTAAAACGCTGATGTGAACACCAGACCTGTGGCGAGGGAGCTTGCTCCCGCTGGTCTGCGCAGCGGACCTGAAAAGGCGAGGGCCGCTGCGCGCCCCAGCGGGAGCAAGCTCCCTCGCCACAGGGATGCAGTGTTTTCCTTCAAGCTGCTGCGCTGGTGTTTGCCTGCACCGCGCAAGTCGCCGGCTGCTCAGCCAGCGGTACAAAGGTGCGACGATCCGCCGCCAGCGCATCGATCGACCCCGTCTCGATGTCATACACCCAGCCGTGCAGGTTCAGCAGGCCTTTCTCCTGGGCCAGGCGCACGCTCGGGTGGGTCTGAATGTTCGCCAGTTGCGCGATCACATTTTCCCGCACCATCGAACTCAACCTGGCCGCGTCATTGGCATGCGCTCGCGCCTCGTTCACCACTTTCGCCGACTCGGCATGTTGCAGCCAGCCGCTGACCGCAGGCAGGTGGTCCATGCATTTGCACTGGGCAATCGCGGTCATCGCGCCGCAATCGGAGTGGCCGCAGATCACGATGTCAGTCACCCCCAGCACCGCCACCGCGTATTCCACCGTCGCCGACACCCCGCCCGGATGCGGACTGTAGGACGGCACGATATTGCCCGCGTTGCGGATCACAAACAGTTCGCCGGGTTCTTGCTGGGTCAGCAGCTCCGGTACCACGCGGCTGTCGGAACAGGTGATGAACAAGGTCCCGGGCTGCTGGGTCGTCGCCAGGTGTTTGAACAGTTCGGTGCGTTGCGGGAAGGCTTCGTTCTGGAACTTCAGGAAACCGTCGATCAGGCTTTTCATGGTGTAGTCCTCTTAGTTCGAGCAACCGTTGCCGAATTCGCTGTATTGCAGAATGTGTTTGCCACCGTTGCTGTCCAGATACGTCATCTCCACCGGCACCACGCCGCAGACGTCGGCAACCGGGGTAATGCTCACGACTTTGGCGATGTCCAGCTGCATGCCGTAGCGGTAGGCGACGGCGCCTTCATCGGCGTGGGCCTGAGCGGACAGGCCGGCCAGCAGGGCAAGGGCCAGCAGAATTTTTTGCATGGGGCAGCCTCCAGACGTATTGGGAACGGGTTGCAATGAAAGTGTGGGGTGGCCCGCCCCTCAAGGCGGGCCGGGATGGATCAGAACGGACGCAGCGGCAGGAACTTGCCGTCGAGGGTGACCACGGCGCGGGAACCGCCTTCCGGGTCTTCGACTTTCTTGATGTCGAGCTTGAAGTTGATCGCGCTGATAATGCCGTCGCCGAACTGCTCGTGCACCAGGGCTTTGAGGGTGGTGCCGTAGATCTGGATCATCTCGTGGAAGCGGTAGATGGTCGGGTCGGTCGGCACGCCGCTGAGGCTGCCGCGCAGCGGGATGATCTGCAGGGCGGCAACGGCGTCGGCGTCCAGTTCAAGTTTGTCGCCGACCACTTGCGCGGCGTCTTGCGGCAGCGGGTGCTGGCCGAGCAGGGCAGCGGTGACGTAGGCCAGGCTCAGGCCGGTGTTGTCGGCCAGGTCCTGCCAGGACAGACCTTTGCGTGCCTTGATGTCGAGAATGCGGGTGGTCAGAGCCAGGCTGGCATCGTTGTAGGCGTGGGACTGTTGCATGGTGTCACTCCTTTCAAGGTGGGCTTGCTGTGTTGGAGCAATCTTCTGCCGATTGATCCATAGCGTCCAAGACCGATATACAATGCTTTGCATAAGCCCTGCCTATAGATGGTGAATCACATGCTGTTGCGACATTTGCGTTATCTGCTGGCCGTGGCCGACCACGGCGGGTTCACCCGGGCGGCGGAGGCGTTGCACGTGTCGCAGCCGACCCTGTCGCAACAGATTCGCCAATTGGAGGACACCTTGGGCGTGGCGCTTTTCGACCGCACCTCGCGCACGGTCAAAGCCACTGATGCCGGCGAGGCCTACATCGAATGCGCGCGGCGTGTGCTGGTGGAGCTGGAGGCGGGCAAGCGGGCGTTGCATGACGTGAAGGATCTGTCGCGCGGCACCTTGCGCCTGGCCATGACCCCGACGTTCATGGCCTATCTGGTCGGGCCGTTGGTGCGTGATTACGCGGCGCGGTTTCCCGGGATTCACCTGCAGATTTTCGAGCTGTCGATGGACGACATCGAAGCGGGACTGGCGGACGACTCGCTGGACATCGCAATTGCCTTTACCCCGGTGCGCCACCCGGACATCGAGTGCATCCCGGCGTTTACCGAAACCCTGGGGGTCATGGTCGGGCGCGAGCATCCGCTGTACGACAGCACCGCGGTGCTGACGTCGAGTGATCTCGCGCAACTGGATTTCGCCTTGCTGGCACCGGATTTCATCACGCGGTTATCGATCGATGAGTATTTTCGTCAGCAGGGGATTACGCCGCAGGTGCGGATCGAGGTGAACTCGGTGAGTACGCTATTGGAAGTGGTGCGTCATTCGCCGATGGCGACGATGTTGCCCGAGGCCATTGCGACCGAGGACCGGGCACTACGCAGGCTGCGGATCGAGAACGAAGCGCCGCAGCGTGGGGCGGCGTTGTTGCGGCGCAGGAATAATTATCACAGTGCGGCGGCAGTGGCATTCATGAATCTCGTCCTGCAACGCCAATGATATCTCTCTGTAGGAGCTGCCGAAGGCTGCGATCTTTTGATCTTGTTTTTAAGATCAAGATCAAAAGATCGCAGCCTTCGGCAGCTCCTACGGTGAGTTTTTAGGGGGGAACAATAAAAAGGGCCTGCTTCTTTTTGGAAGCAGGCCCTTTTTATTATTGAAGTTGTAACTCAGTAGAACCGGTCAATCACCCGAACTTCATTCTTGTTCTGCATCGAATCCCACGCCTGTTTCAGCGTCTGCAGGACATTGCCGATGAAGTCTCTGTCGGCCGCGGCTTTCTTGCCGACATAACCGTGGCCGCGGCGGTACATCTTCAGGCGGGCCAGCAGGTTCTGGTTGTTGCGGTCGAATTCTTCTTCACCCGCGTGGGGCGACAGGCAGTCGATATGCACCTGACCCGACTTGCTGATCCAGAGAATGTGGCTGTCGTGGCTGTCTTTTTGCGCAGCGAACATACGAGCCAGTTCTTCGATAGTAGGTTGATTGTTCAGATTCATAATGTTTGCCCCTTGACCAGTTTGGTGATCTTTCAAAGTTGATTCGCTAATACAGGTAGCCCATCGGTTAGTTGATCCCTGGCACCGAAACCAGGACGTCAGCGGTCGCCCGTGAGAAGTACGGGGTCATGCGTCTGTTGCATGTAGTCGTGTTGAATAACTGCTACGCAATAGCGTCACAACGAGGAGAAGCAGCGAAAACCGGGAGGCTCCATGACGACGTTTTCAAGGTCGACCACAAGCGTCTTGAGAATTTTCGCCAGCGCTTCTCGTCCTTGTACTGGACGTTCAGGCCAGGTCAGCTTCTTCAATCTGCCTTGTGGGCAGCGTGTATCCGGAAAAAACAACTCGGCGGTCAGACGAGTTTGCTCAAGCGTGTTACCGATGTTCCCGATCGGGGAACGCCTTCATCATGCAAAAGCAAAACGGTGCCGTCAACGGTTTTGTAGTGATTATTTTTGTTCACTACATATTGTCGGACAAAGCTGTTTTGGAATGAGAAAAGTTCCGTTCAGGCAACGGACGCGGGGGCGTGCAGCACGTAGAAGGTGCACGGGTAACCGTCCACTTCGCGCGGCTGGCAGGTGAAGGCGCCAGCGCTTAATTCGGGGATCAACCTGGCCCAGAAGCGCTGCGCCGGCAGGTTGGCGTCGATGTGGAAAATCTGCCACTGACCGGGCAATCGGCTCAAGAGGGCAGAGACGACAAACTGCGCGACGCCTTGGCCACGAAAGCGTCGGGCGAGGAAGAAGTAGCTGATGTTGTGTTCGGCACCGTCGATGTGGATGTCCTTGTCGACGATCACGAACCCGGCGAGTTCACCGTCGACGCGGATCAGGAACGGTTGGGTGGCGGGGTTACGCCAATAGTCGTCTTCGAGGTGAACACTGAAGAAGCCATGCTCGGCGATGTTCAGCGGCAGCCATTGGCTGAAGTCGTGCATGTAGAACTGCATGAGGTTTTCGATGGTTTGCAGTTCGTCGCGCTGGGCGGGGTGTAGTTCGATGGTGGGCATCGCGCGATGCTCCTGAAGATTGCTGTTTCAGTATTGTCGACTAACACCTTGTGGTGAGGGGATTTATCCCCGATGGGCTGCGAAGCGGCCCCAGCTTTTCCTTAAACCAGGGGACTGCTGCGCAGTCCATCGGGGATAAATCCCCTCGCCACAGCTGCACTGGTGGTTTTACTGCGCGTCGATTTGCGTTTTTTCTTCCACGGCGCCGCAGCCTTTCCAGCAGGTGGCGGGCCGCTGATGGTCAGGCTCAGTGCGGAGCAACGTGTGACCTGCTTGCTCATCCACGCCGCCTGTTTGGTGACGAACTCTTCCAGACTCATTTCACCGCTCTGCACCATGTCCAGCGCCTGCTCCCAGATAGCGGTGGTGCCGGGGTCGGCGATTGCCCGGGGCACGGCGTCGATCAGACTGAAGGCGGCGGGGGTCGCGGCCAGCGCCTTGCCGTTTTTCACCAGATAACCACGGTCCAGCAGGCCTTGAATGATCGAGGCGCGGGTGGCTTCGGTGCCGATGCCGGTGGTGTCCTTGAGCTTCTGTTTCAGCAGTGGATCTTCCACCAGTTTGGCGACGTTCTTCATCGCCTTGATCAGGTCGCCCTCGGTGTAGGGCTTGGGCGGTTGCGTCCACAGGTCCTTGAGGTTCACGCCGGCCACGGCGCAGTCGATGCCCTGGCTCAGCGTCGGCAGGGTTTGCGGGGCCGGTGCGAGGGCTTCGGGCAAGGCGCGTTTCCAGCCCGGCTCGATGATCTGTTTGCCGACCGCGCGCAGGGCTTCACCGGCGCAATCGAAATCGGCCTGGGTGCGATCGTATTCATGGTTGGGCAGAAACTGCGCCAGGTAGCGGGCACGAATCAGGGTGTACACCGCTCGGTGTTTGCCGCTCAGTCGCTCGAGATTTTTCGCCGCCGCCGTGGGGATGATGCCGTGGTGGGCGCTGACCTTGGCGTCGTTCCACGCCCGCGAGCGGCGCTGCGGATCAAGATGACCGTTCAGTGCTTCAAGGCCAGGATCGGCCTGGCGCAATGCCGCGAGTATCCCCGGTGCCTCGCTGTGCTGGCTCAGCGGCAGAAAGCCGCAATCGCTGCGCGGGTAGGTGATGACCTTGTAGGTTTCGTAGAGCGCCTGGGCGATGTCGAGGGTTTCCTGGGCGCCGAGGCCGAGCTTCTTCGAGCAGACTTCCTGCAAGGTGCCCAGGTCGAACGGCAGCGGCGCCACTTCGCGCATGCGTTCGGTGCGCAGCTTCACCACCCGCGCACTGGCGGCATTGCTGATAGCCGCCGCCGCTTGTTGTGCCAGCGCCTGATTCAGGCAGCGGTCCTGATCGTCGCAAACGTCGCCGGGTGCACGCCATTGCGCAGTGAACGGCGTGCCGTTGTGCAGCAGTTGCACATCGATCGCCCAATACGGCACCGGCACGAAATCGGCGATGCTGCGGTCGCGATCCACCACCAGTCGGAGCGTCGGGGTCTGCACCCGACCGACCGGCAGCACGCCCTGATAGCCGGACTGACGGCCCAATAAGGTGAACAGGCGACTCATGTTCATGCCGATCAGCCAGTCGGCCCGCGAGCGCCCCAGCGCCGAGTGATAGAGGCTGAAGGTTTCCGCCCCCGGCTTGAGTGCGGCCAGGGCCTTGCGGATCGACGCCTCGTCCAGCGCCGACAGCCACAAGCGGCGGATGGGCCCGCGATAGCGACAATGCTCGACCAGTTCCCGGGCAATCATCTCGCCCTCACGGTCGGCGTCGGTGGCGATGATCAGCTCGCTGGCCTCGCCCAGCAGGCGCTTGACCGCTTTGTACTGGCTGGCGGTGCGCGGCTTGACGGTCATTTTCCACTTGTCCGGGATGATCGGCAGATCCGCCAGCACCCAGCGCTTGTAACGCGCGTCGTAGGCGTCCGGCGGCGCAGTTTCCAGCAAGTGGCCGATGCACCAGGTCACCGTGACGTCCGTTCCCAGCCAGCAGCCGTCGCCCCGACGCTTGGCGCCGAGCACGGCCGCAATGTCTTTGGCCTGGGAAGGTTTTTCACAGAGGTACAGCCGCATAACCACCGTCGTCGATCAGTTCACTGGAGCTGCACAGAATGGCTGCTGTTGGCGCCTGGGGCAACTTTTATCTGTATGGATATACAGATAAAAGCGTTGCTGGGGATGACCGGTATTTCTGGGACGCCATGCACCACTATCGAGAAATCGAATGGTGCGCCGGTTACCGGACATGGCAGGTTCAGCGGGCCTTTTTAGAAACGCGAGTGACAGGACGATCTCGCCAGAAGATCGCCGTCTCTGCGCACACTGAACTCTGACACAAGGAAGTCCACCATGGCTCAAGCCAAAGCGAAAACCAGCAGCGCCTACGACGAAGTGAATGCCTTCAGCCATCTGTATGACCGCGGCGTCGGCCTGGTCAACGGCAAACCGTCGTTCACCGCCGACCAGGCAGCCGACGAAATCCTGCGCAAAAACCTGTCGTGGCACGACAAGAACGGCGACGGCAAAATCTCCCTGACCTACACCTTCCTGACCGAGAAGCCGGCTAACTACAACCCGAACCTCGGCAACTTCAGTCAGTTCAGCGCGCAGCAGAAAGCTCAGGCCGTGTTGTCCATGCAATCCTGGGCCGACGTGGCCAAGGTGACGTTCACTGAAGGCAAGGGCGGCGACGGCCACATGACCTTCGGCAACTACGACGTCAGCACCGGCGGCGCGGCATTCGCCTACCTGCCGAGCGGCGGCAGCTACGACGGCCAGTCGTGGTACCTGATCAACAATCAATATCAGGTCAACAAGACCCCGGACACCAACAATTACGGGCGGCAGACCCTGACCCACGAGATCGGGCACACCCTCGGCCTGTCGCACCCCGGCGCCTACAACGCGGGCAATGGCAGCCCGACCTACAACGATGCCAAATACGCTGAAGATACCCGTGGCTACAGCCTGATGAGCTACTGGAGCGAAGCCAATACCGACCAGAACTTCAGCAAGGACGGCAGCGGCGCCTACGCCTCGGCGCCGTTGCTCGACGATATCGTTGCGGTGCAGAAACTCTACGGCGCCAACTATGAGACTCGCGCCGATAACACCACCTACGGTTTCGGCTCCAACGCCGGGCGCGACTACTACAGCGCGACATCGGCGTCGTCGAAACTGGTGTTCTCGGTGTGGGACGGCGGCGGCGATGACACCCTGAACTTCTCCGGCTTCACCCAGAACCAGAAGATCAACCTCAATGAAGGTTCGTTCTCTGACGTCGGCGGCCTGGTAGGCAACGTGTCGATTGCTTACGGCGTGACCGTGGAAAACGCCGTGGGCGGTTCGGGCAATGACTTGCTGATCGGCAATTCGGCGGTTAACCATCTGTTCGGCGGTGCCGGCAACGACATCCTCTACGGCGGTGGCGGCGCGGATGTGCTGTGGGGCGGCGAGGGCGCAGACACCTTCGTGTTCGGCGCGGCCAGCGACTCGACCAACAACCAGCCCGACTGGATCATGGATTTCAAGAGCGGCGTGGACAAGATCGACCTCTCGGGCATCGCCGCGTTTGCCACGGGGGCGGCGTCACTGAACTTCGTCAGCAGTTTCACCGGCCACGCGGGCGATGCGATCCTGACTTACTACGCGCAGAACGGTCAGACCGGGCTGCTGGTCGATCTGACCGGGCAGGGGCAGGTTGACTTTGCCGTGGGTGTGGTGGGGCAGGCGGTGGCGACTGACATTGTTGTCTGATGCCTGAAGAGTGGCCCTCACCCTGACCCTCTGCCAGTGGCAGAGGGTTGCGGTGAGGGGCTTCTGGCCGTTCGGCTGCAAAATCGCCCTGACCTGACCCTATGGGCTATACCTGAACCGGTCTCTGCGCCGTATTCAGGAGAAACCTCATGAGCACCACCGGTCTCAACCCCGTCATCACCCTCGAACAACTCTCCGGTTGCCTGCTGGTGAAATTCCACGGCATTCAGGTCGCGGCGTCCTCTCACGTGCTGGTCCTCAGAGAGGCCAACTACCCGCCGGTGTACTACGTCCCCCGTGAGGATATAGACGAGAAATACTTCGCCCGCACCGACCACACCAGTTACTGCCCGTACAAGGGCGATGCCAATTACTTCAGCCTGCAAGTGCCGGGGCATGAGGGGGCGAACGCGGTGTGGACGTACGAGAAACCGAAAATCTCGGTTGAACAGATCAAGGACTATGTGGCGTTTTATCCGGATCAGGTGAAGTTCGAGGTGATCGAGGCGGATGCCTGAAACCTGCATCTGTGGCGAGGGGATTTATCCCCGATGGGGCGCGTAGCGCCCCGGAAAAACGGGGACTGCTGCGCACTCCATCGGGGATAAATCCCCTCGCCACAAGTTCAATCAGTTCGATTTCAGTTCTTGTCCAGATCGATATTCTTCGTCTCCCGCAGACAGATCATCCCCACCACCAGGCTCACCCCGGTAATCAGCACCGGGTACCACAGCCCATAGAAAATATCCCCGGTGTACACCACCAGCGCGAACGACACAGTGGGCAGGAACCCGCCGAACCAGCCGTTGCCGATGTGATACGGCAGGGACATCGAGGTGTAGCGGATGCGGGTCGGGAACAGTTCGACCATCAGCGCAGCCAGCGGGCCGTAGCACATGGCCGAGATGATGATCAGCGCGACGATCAGGGCGACGATCATCGGCTTGTTGATCTGTTGCAGGTCCGCCTGCTGCGGGTAGCCGGCGAGGGTGACTGCGCCGCGCAGGGCAGACTCATCGTAGCCGTCGATCTTCATGTCGCCGATGCTCACCTGCACGCCGCTGCCGGCCGGGGCGGCGGCGCTGGTGTAGGGCAGGCCTTGCTTGACCAGGAAGGTCTTGACCTTGTCGCACGGGCTGTCGAATTTGGCCTTGCCCACCGGGTCGAACTGGAAGGTGCAGGTGGCCGGGTCCGCCAGCACGGTGATCGGTGCCTGACGGCTGGCCTGATCGATCGCCGGGTTGGCGTAGTGGGCCAGGGATTTGAAGATCGGGAAGTACAGCGCCGTCGCCAGCAACAGGCCAAGCATCAGCACCGGTTTGCGTCCGACCTTGTCCGACAGCCAGCCGAAAAAGATGAAGAACGGCGCGCCGATCACCACGCTGATGATCAGCAGACTGTTGGCCACTGCCGGGTCCATTTTCAGGAACTGCGTGAGGAAAAACAGCACATAGAATTGCGCGGCGTAGAAGGTCACCGCTTGCCCGGCATTGATGCTGAACAGCGCGATCAGCACCACCTTGAGGTTTTCCCATTTGCCGAAGGATTCGCGGATCGGCGCCTTCGAGGCTTTGCCTTCCTCTTTCATTTTCAGATAGGCCGGCGACTCGTGCAGGCTCAGGCGGATCCAGGTGGAGATGCCCAGCAGCACGATCGACAGCAGAAACGGAATACGCCAGCCCCAGACTTCGAACTGATCGCCGGTGAAGTAGCGGCAACCGAGCACCACCAGCAGCGACAGCAGCAGGCCGAGGGTGGCGGTGGACTGAATCCAGCTGGTATGGAAACCGCGTTTGCCGATGGGCGCGTGCTCGGCGACGTAGGTCGCGGCGCCGCCGTATTCACCGCCCAGCGCCAGACCCTGAAGCATGCGCAGCACCACCAGGATGATCGGCGCGGCGATGCCGATGCTGGCGTAGGTCGGCAGCAGGCCGACGCAGAAGGTCGCGATGCCCATCAGGATGATGGTCGCGAGGAAGGTGTATTTGCGTCCGATCATGTCTCCCAACCGACCGAACACCAGCGCCCCGAACGGCCGCACGATAAACCCGGCGGCGAAAGCCATCAGCGCGAAGATGAACGCGGTGGTGTCGTTGACCCCGGCGAAGAACTGCTTGCTGATCACCGCCGCGAGGGCGCCGTAGAGGAAGAAGTCATACCACTCGAACACCGTCCCCAAAGACGAGGCGAAGATGACTTTCTGCGTGGCATTGCTGGTGCTGGCGCCGCTCGCGGCGTCCAGCGGCTGAGCGTGTTCTGACATGTCGGTATCCCTCACAGTGATTGTTTTTGTTGTTCCACTGGTGTTGCGTGTCCGGGTGAAGCCTTGAATTAAACGCGGTCCCCTGTAGGAGCTGCCGCAGGCTGCGATCTTTTGATCTTGCTGTTGATCTTGTAAATCCAAAGCCAAAAGATCGCAGCCTGCGGCAGCTCCTACAGGGTTTGGGCCAGTTCTGGGGTTGGTGTGCAGGTCCTGGTCGGTGGATTGAGGATCAGCTGCGCCGCCTTCTCGGCAATCATCAGCGTAGGCGAACAGGTGTTGCCCGAGGTGATGCGCGGCATGATCGAGGCGTCGGCGATGCGCAGGCCCGGTACGCCATGCACGCGCAGTTGCGCATCGACCACCGCGTCAGCGTCCTGGCCCATGCGGCAAGTGCCGACCGGGTGAAAAATCGTCGTGCCGATTTTCGCCGCGGCTTCGTGCAGTTGCTCCTCGCTTTGCAGGCTGGCGCCGGGCAGGTACTCGACCGGTTTGAACGCTTGCAGGGCCGGGGCGCTGACGATGCGGCGGGTCAGGCGGATGGCGTCGGCGGCCACGCGCAGGTCTTCGGGGTGGCTGAGATAATGGGGTTGAATCAGCGGCGCGGCTTGCGGGTCTGCCGAGCGGATGTCGATCCGCCCACGGCTCTGTGGGCGCAGGTCGCACACTGACGCGGTGAACGCCGGGAAGCTGTGCAGCGGCTCGCCAAAGCGCTCCAGCGACAATGGCTGCACGTGGTATTCGAGGTTGGCCGAAGTCTGCTCCGGCCCGGAACGGGCAAATGCCCCGAGCTGACTCGGCGCCATCGACAACGGCCCGCTACGGTCGTACAGGTAACGCAGGCCCATGCCCATCTTGCCCCACACGCTGCCGGCGATCTGATTCAGGGTGCGCGCGTTTTGCAGTTTGTAGATCAGGCGCAGTTGCAGGTGATCCTGCAGGTTGCCGCCAACCCCCGGCAATTCATGAATCACGCCGATGCCGAGGCCTTCCAGCAACCCACGCGGGCCGATCCCGGAGCGCTGCAGAATGCCCGGCGAGCCCACGGCGCCGGCGCAGAGGATGATCTCCTTGCGCGCCGTAAAGCTTTGCACTTGGCCTTCGTGGCGTGCACTGACCTTCGACGCACGGCCGTTTTCCAGCAGCACCCGATCCACCTCGACCCCGGTCAGCACGGTCAGATTGGCCCGGTCACGAACCGGTTTGAGAAAAGCCTTGGCGGCGTTCCAGCGCACCCCGGCCTTCTGGTTGACCTGGAAGTAACCGCAACCCTCGTTGTCGCCCTGATTGAAGTCATCGATGCTGGCGATGCCGCTTTGCTCGGCGGCGCTGCGGAAGGCGTCGAGAATCGGCCACGACAGGCGCTGCTGCTCGACCCGCCATTCGCCCTGGGCGCCGTGAAATTCGGCAGCGCCGGCAAAGTGGTTTTCGCTTTGTTTGAACAGCGGCAGCACGTCGTTCCAGGCCCAGCCCGGATTGCCCTCGGCCGCCCAGCCGTCGTAGTCGCCGGCCTGGCCGCGCATGTAGATCATGCCGTTGATGGAGGAGCAGCCACCCAGCACTTTGCCGCGCGGGTAGCTCAGGCTGCGGCCCTGCAGGCCGGGTTGTGCTTCGGTCTTGAAGCACCAGTCGGTGCGCGGGTTGCCGATGCAGAACAGATAACCGACCGGGATGTGAATCCATGCATAGTTGTCGCGTCCGCCGGCTTCGAGCAGCAAGACGCGCTGCTGTTTATCCGCCGACAGCCGATTGGCCAGCAAACACCCGGCAGGGCCGGCGCCGACCACGATGTAGTCGTATTGCTCAAGGGAAGTCTGCATTCCCTGACCTCGCTTTTTGTTTTTATTGTCGGACACTCTAGTTGTTAGCTTTCGTCAAAAGAATGTTAGTTTTTGCGCAGCCGCTGTGCGTTTTCAAACAGCCGTAACTGACCTTAGCTGACAAGGACCTGCCATGTTCGACTGGAACGACCTGCGGTTTTTTCTCGAACTGCAACGCAGCGGTCGCCTGCTCACCGCCGCCCGGCGCCTGAACACCACCCATGCCACCGTCGCCCGGCACATCGAGGCCATCGAAAAAAGCCTCGGCACCGCGCTGTTCGTCCAGCATGCACAAGGCTACGAGATGACCCCGGCGGGGGAGGCGCTGCTCAAGCACGCCGAAGCGATGGAAAACGTCGCGCTGCTGGCCCAGGAAGAAATCACTCAGTCCACCGCGCCGCTGGGCAAGATCCGCGTCGGCGTCACTGAAGGGCTCGGCGTCAAATTTCTCGCCAGCCGCATGATCGGCCTGTTCGAACGCTATCCAGGGCTGGAAGTGGAACTGGTCGCCGTGCCGCGCTTCGTCAGCATCCTCAACCGCGAGGCGGAAATCAGCATTCATCTGGAGCGCCCGGCCGCCGACATGCTGGTCACCCGCAAACTCACGGACTACCGCCTCGCGCTCTACGCCAGCCAACGTTACCTCGACAACGCGTCGCCGTTGCGCAGCCGCGAAGACCTTGGGCGGCACGCGTGGATCGGTTATGTGGACGATCTGCTGTTCAGCCAGGAACTGATGTTCCTCAACAGCTTCTGCCGCAGCCCGCGCGTCGTGTTCCACAGCACCAGCGTCATCGCCCAGCAGGAAGCGGCGCGCTCGGGGTTGGGCATTGCTGTGCTGCCGTGCTACATGGCCGCGTCCGATCCGGATCTGGTGCCGTTGCTGCCAGACGAGGGCATCGAGCGCAGCTACTGGATCAGCACCCGGCGCGAGTTGCACAAATCGGTGCGGCTGCGGGTGGTCTGGGATTATGTGGTGGGGTTGTGCGAGGCGGAGCAGGGGTTGTTGCGGGGATAGTCCTGGCAACAAAAAAACCTGTAGGAGTGAGCCTGCTCGCGATAGCGGTGTGTCTGTGAAACAGAAGTCGTCTGATACACCGTTATCGCGAGCAGGCTCACTCCTACAAGAGGTCGCATTCGGGGTTGAATAATATATGGATATCCGTATATTCGGCTTTCCATATGTTCGAGTCCGCCCCATGCTCACCCCCACCGAACTTTTCAAAAGCCTGGCCGACGAAACCCGTGTCCGCGCCACCCTGTTGATTGCCGAGCAGGGTGAGCTGTGTGTCTGCGAGTTGATGTGCGCCCTCGACGACAGTCAGCCGAAAATCAGCCGCCACCTGGCGCAATTGCGCAGCAACGGTTTGCTGCTTGATCGCCGTCAGGGCCAGTGGGTGTATTACCGGCTCAATCCGGACCTGCCGGGTTGGGTGCACGAAATCCTGCACGTCACCGCCAAGGCCAACGCCGATTGGCTCAAGGACAACGCCTGTCGCCTGCAGAACATGGATGGCCGTCCTGCCCGCGAAACCGCCTGTTGCTGAACCCTTCACTTTTCCGGAGCCACCGATGCGAGTCCTGTTCATGTGCACGGCCAACAGTTGCCGCAGCATTCTTTCCGAAGCGTTGTTCAACCACCTCGCGCCGCCAGGTTTCGAGGCGCTGAGTTCCGGCAGTTTCCCCAAGGGCCAGGTGCTGCCGCGCAGCCTGAGCACCTTGCAGCAGGCCGGGATTTCAATCGAGGGCTTGTCCAGCAAAGGCAACGACGCCTTTGAAGGCAACCCGCCGGACATCGTCATCACCGTGTGTGACAAGGCCGCCGGCGAAAGCTGCCCGGTGTATTTCGGCCCGGCGCTGAAAAGCCATTGGGGGCTGGAAGATCCGTCCGATGTGCAGGGTGACGAAGCGGCCATCGACGCGGCGTTCCGTACCACGCTGGCGCACATCGAGCGACGCTGCAAAGCCTTCCTCGACCTGCCGTTCAATCGCCTCAGCCGCACCGAACTGAAAACCGCGCTCGATGCCATCGGCGCGCTGTAAGGAGGATCCATGTCAGAGCATTTGCCCAATCTCGACCTGAGCCTGTTCGAGGGTCGAACCATCACACCTGATCAGCACAAACCCCGGATCCTGTTGCTCTACGGCTCGACCCGCGAACGTTCCTTCAGCCGTCTGCTGGTGGAGGAGGCCGCGCGCTTGCTGGAGCACTTCGGCGCTGAAACCCGGGTGTTCAATCCGTCCGGTTTGCCGTTGCCGGACGATGCGCCGGTCGATCATCCCAAGGTCCAGGAACTGCGCGAACTGGTGCTCTGGTCGGAGGGCCAGGTCTGGTGTTCGCCGGAGCGTCACGGCGCGATGTCGGCGGTGTTCAAGGCGCAGATCGACTGGATTCCGCTGGAGCTCGGCGCGGTGCGTCCGACCCAGGGCAAGACCCTCGCGGTGATGCAGGTCTGCGGTGGTTCGCAGTCGTTCAACGTGGTCAATCAATTGCGCGTGCTGGGGCGCTGGATGCGCATGTTCACCATCCCCAATCAGTCCTCGGTGCCCAAGGCCTACATGGAATTCGACGAGGCGGGGCGGATGAAACCGTCGCCGTTCTATGACCGCGTGGTCGATGTGATGGAAGAGCTGGTCAAGTTCACCGAGCTGCTGCGCGACCGCCAGGCATTTCTGGTGGATCGCTATTCCGAACGCAAGGAAAGCGCCGAGCAGTTGATGGCGCGGGTCAATCAGCGCTCGATCTGAAGCGCTGCGCCACGCGTTCGTCGGTCGGGCAATGCACAAACGTTCTAGCCGTTCAGGGGCATTTGTGGATTACTGACCCCAGCCCATCAGCGTATTCAAGCCATGAGTAACTGGATCGACCTTGCCCACGACCGGGAAACCGGCATCGAAACCCTGCACGCGCATTTCGCCGGGCACGCGCACGCCTACGATCCGCATTGGCATGAGACCTACCTGATCGGCTTCACCGAGCAAGGCGTGCAGCGCTTCAACAGCCGTCGGGCACGGCATGACAGCACCCCGGGCAAAGTCTTCATGCTCGAACCCGGGGACATTCATGACGGCGATGCGCCGAGCCCGGACGGCTTTACCTATCGCATGCTGTACCTGCAACCGGCGTGGCTCGAACAAGCGCTGGACGGCCTGCAACTGGATGGCTGCGCGGGCGGCTTGCCGGGCATTGGCACGGTGCTCAACGACGATCCCGAGCTGGCCCGCGCCACCCTGTTCGCGTTCAACGCGCTGCATAAACAGGACGTGCGCATGGTCCGCGAAGTGGCGCTGGATGCGTTGCTCGAACGCCTGGCGCTGCACCTCTATCGGCGCCCGCAACCCTGCGCCAATTTGCGTGCACCGCTGATTGCCCGCCAGGCCCGGGACTATTTGATGGCCTATCACGAGCAGGACATCAGCCTGCACACCCTGGCCGAAGTCTGTGGCACCGATCGCTTTCGTCTGACCCGCGCCTTCAAGGCTGCTTATGGCCTGGCGCCGCACGCGTGGTTGATCCAGTTGCGCCTGATCCGTGGCCGGCAATTGCTCGCTGCCGGGGTGCAACCGGTGGAGGTGGCGAGCAGGCTCGGGTTTGCCGACCAGAGCCACTTGGGCCGCTGGTTCGTGCGCGCCTATGGCATCACCCCGGGCGTCTATCAGCAACGCGCGATCGGCACCTTTCGCCGCTGAACAAACGTTCAAGACCGCAGCTTTATGCAACCGCCACAGTAGGCCCTGACTTTCTACAGGGCCGTGCCATGCTTGCGTTCATTCTCTTTGCCTTCGTTGCCTCGATCACCCCGGGGCCGACCAACCTGATCGTCCTCAGCACCAGCGCCCGACGCGGCTGGCGGCCGTGCCTGCCGATCATTCTCGGTGCGGGAGCGGGCGCCGCGTCACTGGTGTGGGTTGCCGGTGCGGGGGCCAGCACGCTGATGCTGCCCGGCGTGCGCCCCGTGATCAGTGCACTGGGGATGTGCTGGGTGTTGTGGCTGGCGTGGCAGATTTTCACTGCGCCGGCCACCGCCATCGATCCCGCCGCCGGCGAGGAAAAGCCCGAACTGGGCCTGCTCGGCGCCGCGCTGTTGCAATGGGTCAACCCCAAGTCGTGGATGATGGCGATTGCCGTGATCAGCGTGTTCACCGCGCAGGGGCAGGGCTTGAATGCGTTGTGCCTGGCGTTCTTTCTGGTGTCGTTGCCGTGTCTGGCGCTGTGGGCGCTGCTCGGTCGGGGCGCGGCACGCTGGCTGAGCAATCCGGCGCAGTTGCAGTGGCTGAACCGGATCCTCGCGGTGCTGCTGGTGCTTTCATCCGCCGCTGCGCTGCTCCACAGCTGAGCTGAGCGGCACCGACAACGTTGCGCACAACCCACCTTCAGCCCGGTTGACCAGGGTAATCCGCCCGCCCAGGCGCAACGCGATGGTGTTGACGATGGTCAGCCCCAGGCCCGCACCGTTGACGTTGCCGCGGCTGTAAAAGCGTTCGAACAACCGCGCCCGGTCCGCCTCGTCGATACCCGGGCCCTGGTCTTCGATCTTCAGCAGGCACCAGCCGTCAGCCTCGCTCAGCTTGACGGTGATCACGCCGTTCTCCGGGGAGAAGTTGGCGGCGTTGGTGATCAGGTTGCTCAGGGCGATGTCGATGGCGGCGGTGCTGGCCATGACGTGCAGCGCTTGCTCGCTGTCTTCGAAGGCCAGTTCCAGATGTTTGCTCAGCAGCCACGGCGTCAGTTGCACGAGGCTGTTGCGCACGGTTTCGCTGAGGTCGATGCGTTGCAGCGGCGGCGGGTTGGATTTCGGTTCCAGACGGGCCATGGTCAGCAACTGGTTGACCAGACGGCTGGCGCGGTCGACGCCGGAAATCAGAAACTGCAACGACTCGCGGCGTTCCTGTTCGGTGCCGGCCTCCAGCAGGTTTTGCGCGTGCACCCGCAGCACGGCCAGCGGCGTGCGCATCTCGTGGGCGGCGTCGGCGATGAAGCGCCGTTCGCGGCCGAGCACTTCCTGGATCTGCGCGAGCATGCGGTTCAGCGCCGCCTGCATCGGTTCCAGCTCGCTGGGCAGCGGCGTCAGTTGCAACGGCTCCAGCGAGCCACTGTGTCGGGCACGCAGGGTCGCGGCCATGTTCGCCAGCGGCTTGAGGCCCCAGCCGATCGCCAGCCAGACCATCGCCGCGAGAATCAGACTGCCCAGCACGTTCGGCCACAGCGTGTGGCGCACGATGCGGTCGACCAGATCAGTGCGCACATCATCGCGTTCGCCGACCCAGATGCGCAGGCCGTTCTGCGGGTCTTCCAGCATGAAGGCGCGCCAGTGCCGGTTGTTCAGATCCACCACATCGCTGAAGCCCGGTTGCGTCGGCGGCGCGGTAAACGACGGGGCACTGGCGGTGTGTACCAGCACTTCACCCTTGGGGTTCCACACCTGAAACGCGATCTTGCTTTCGTAAGGGTGACCGTCAACCCGCGGCTTGGCTTCGCTGAGCGCCTGATTGAACGCCTGATACAGTTGCGAATGTTCCTTGCTCGCCAGCGGCATGCGCATCACGCCCTGCAACAGGCGCGCGTTTTGCGCCAGTTGCGCGTCGTAGACTTCGGCGATTTCGTGGTTGCTGTCGTGCAGGTTGAATACGCTGAGCACGGCCAGACCGGTGAGCAGCAAACCGATGATCAGCGTCAGCGTGCGGCGCCGGATCGAGGTCATCGACGCTCCTCCACCAGATAACCCACACCGCGAATGGTGCGGATCAGGTCGGTGGAGAATTTCTTGCGCAAGTGATGGATGTGCACTTCCAGGGTGTTGCTTTCCGCTTCCTCGTTCCAGCCGTACAGCAACTGGATCAGTTGATCGCGGGTCATCACCCGGCCCGGCGGCGACAGCAGTTCATGGAGCAGCTGATATTCCTTGGGCGTCAGGGCGACGGGCTGCCCCTGATAACTGACTTGCTGAGTCCCGGGGTTGAGGCTGATACCGGCGTGTTCGATCAGCGCCTGAGCGCGGCCGGCACTGCGCCGCAACAAGGCGCGCAGGCGCGCCTTGAGTTCGGCGAGGTCGAACGGTTTGACCAGGTAATCGTCGGCGCCGGCGTCCAGCCCGGCGATGCGGTCTTCGGTGGCATCGCGGGCGGTGAGGATCAGCACCGGCAGGTTCGACCCGCTGTCGCGCAGACGGCGCAGCACTTGGAGGCCGTCCATGCGCGGCAGGCCCAGATCAAGCACCGCCACGTCAAAGGTTTCACTGAGCAGCGCATGCAATGCGCTGCTGCCGTCCTTGAGCCAGTCGACGGTGTAGCCCTCGCGGCCCAGCGCCTGATGAATGCCTTCACCGAGCGCAACGTCATCCTCAATCAGTAGTAAACGCACGCGGACTCCTGTCAGTCGAGTTTCTTGTTCACGTCCACCAGCAGGGCGGCGATCTCTTTGCGGCGCCCGGCATCAGCGGTTTCCCGGCCTGGGCGCGGCGCGGCTTGCAGCGCTTTGAGCAACGCAGCCCTGGCTTCAGCGTAGCGCTTCTGACGGTAGAGGTGATCGCCCCAGAAGTACAGGCTGTCGATGCCGTCCGGGTTCAGTTGCAAGGCTTGCTTGAGCAGTTGCTCGGCCTTGTCGCTGTCGCCGAAACCGATCGGCCAGCCCGGGACGCGATCATACAGCGCCGCCAGGCTGGTGTAGGCCGAACCTTGCAGGGCCTTGGGGTCGAGCGTCAGGGCTTTTTCCAGATCAGCCTTGGCGTCCTTGGCCTTGCCCAGCGCGCCGAGCCCGCCCTGGGCGCCGGCCCAACTGCTGGTGACAATGCCTTTCCAGATCCACGCTTCGGCCACCGCCGGACGCTGGGTGGTGAAGGCGCTGGCGTCGGACGCCAGCTGCTCGAACGCGGCAGCGCGTTGCTTTTCTGCCACTTCATATTGGATGTGCGCCCAACTCTGCTGGATCCCGTTGAGGCGCTGCTGATCGGCCGGTTCCAGCGCCCAGACGCTTTGGCTGAGGGCGGCGAACAACAGGCATGCGCTAAGTTTTTTCATGGCTTCAGGGACTCGTTGTCGGATTTTTCACTGAGGCGGCGAATCAGCGGCAGTTGCTTGCGCAGGCCTCGATCCACCAAGTGCGGCAGCAGGTTGTTTAGGCGCACGAAAAAGCGCTCCGGCCAGCCCAGGTACAAGTCGCGACGGTCGCCGGCAATCGCATGGACTACCGCCGAGGCCACGGTTTGCGGGTCATCGACGTTGGACTTGAGCGCGTCGTTCAAGGCTTGCGCCGCTGCACTGTTCATCGACGTGCGGGTGGCCCGGGGCGCCACATACAGCACGTTGACCCGGGTGTCGGCCAGTTCCCGGCGCAGCGCTTCGGAGAAACCGCGCAGGGCGAACTTGGTCGCGCAGTAACTGGCGTAACCGGCGTAGCCAATCGAGCCGTAGGTGGAGCCGACATTCACCACCATGGCGCTGTCGGCCTCTTTGAGCAGCGGCAGCAGCAGTTTGGTCAGGCAGATCGGCGCACTGATGTTCACCGCCAGCATCGCGTTGATCTCGCTGTCATCCAGCTGCTCGAGCATGGCGAAGTGGTTGACCCCGGCGGCGTTGATCAGCAGGTTGATGCCGCCGATGGCTTCGGCGGCGGCCAGCACTTTGCGCCGGTCGCTGAGAAAGGTCAGGTCGGCGGCGACCCAGCACAGGCTGTCGGGGAAGCGCGCCAGCAGCGGCGCCAGCGCCTCCTCATGCCGCGCCACGGCCAGCACCTTGGCACCGGCGGCGCACAAGGCCTCGGTAATCGCCATGCCGATGCCGCCACTGGCACCGGTCAAGACCACCCGTGCGTCACGCAGCTGCATGTTGAGTCTCCGCGTCACGCGGCAGGCCACGGAACATGTCGGTGTACAGGCGATAGACGACTTTCGAGGCGTGAATCACTGCCGCCTGGTCCTGCGGATCTTCCAGCTGATTCATCAGTCGGCGATAGGTTTGCATGTGCTCGATGTCCAGCGAACCGTGCGAGTTCAGGTAGCTGAACGCGGTGTCCGGCAGCGCCAGACGCTCGCGAATGCTGCCCGCCGCGTGGGTCGCCAGGGCGATGCTGGTGCCTTCGAGCACGTTGACCATGCCGAACAGGCCCACCGGGTTGCCGCGGGCGATCAGGTCGTAGAGAAAACTCACCATCAGTTCGATCGGCAGCGAAGGCTGGCCGTCGCGCACCGCATCGCGATCACCGCCACATTCAGCGATGTCGTTGAGCACCCAGTGCTCGTGGCCGTATTCGTCTTCGATGTACTCGGCCACCGCTTTGCGCAGCCATTCCAGGCGCGTCGGCAGGCGCGCACCGCAGGCCATCATCAGCGGCACGGTGTGGCGCACGTGGTAATACGCCTGCGCGAGAAACGCCCGATAGCTGTCGAGGCTGACCTTGCCTTGCAGGGCATCGAGGATGATCGGCAGGTTGAACAGCTCATGGCGTTCCTGTTGCGTGGCTTCTTGCAGGGTGTCGAAAAAACTCATGATGCGGACTCCTCGGAAACAGCGGATTCAGTCAGTTGGGCGTGGTACTGCGCGACGATTGCTTCGCGGCGCGGCCGGCCATTGGCGGTGAGCAAACCATTGCTGGCGGTGAACGGTTGCGGCAGGCGTGTCCAGCGATGCACTTGGGCGTAATCGGGTAAGGCTTCGTTGGCTTCGGCGACCGCCGCCGCCAGCTCCGCGTCGCTGCAATCGGCGCGGTGCGGCCAGAGCAGGGCGTGGTTGTGCGGCAGGGCCTCGCCGTAGACGAAGGCCTGGGCGATGTGACGGCGCTGGGTCAGTTCGGACTCGACCCATTCCGGGTTGACGTTGCGTCCGAAACTGGTGACGAACTGGTGCTTCTTGCGGCCCTTGAGGTAGAGAAAACCTTCCGGATCGAACTCGCCCAGATCTCCGCTTGGCCACCATTCCTCGGCGTACGCCGTGTCGCCCAGATAACCGAGCAGGGTCGAGCCCTTGATCAGCACTTCACCGTCCTCGGCCAGGCGCACTTCAACGTGCGGCAGCGGCTGGCCGACGCTGCCCGGACGCCGCGCGCCGGGGCGATTGAGGCACACCACCGAGGCGCACTCGGACAAGCCGTAACCTTCAAACACCGGCAGACCGACACGCTGCGCGCGGTGCAGCAAATCCTCCGACACCCGCGCCCCCCCGACGGCGGCGAAGCGCAGTTTTTGCGGGTCGAAGGCCTTCTGTTCGGCGGCGCTGACCAGCATCAGCAACAGTTGCGGCACCAGAATCAGACTCTCCGGCGCCCGCCCGGCCAGATAGCCCAGCAGGTGCGGGACATCAACGCCGCTGGCGCCCTGGATGCCCAGGGTTTTCTGGCTCGGCAGACTCAACGTCGCACCGGCGTACAGCGCGGCGTAGCAACCGAGGTTTTCCAGCAGAATCGCCAGCGGCAACAGCGCCAGATGATGCTGCGGATCGGTGGACTTGCTCGCCTGCTCCAGCTCTCGCGCCACGCGCAGCAGACTGTCGGCACTCAGGCACACGCCTTTCGGCGTGCCAGTGGTGCCGGATGTGAAAGTCAGTTTGGCGGTGCCGGCCGGCATCCGACTCGGGCCATCGAACGTGCGGCACCAGAACTCGCCACGTTGTTCATAGCCGGCGGCGAGCAGTTCGGCTTCCAGTTCAGGTGCGGCGATCACTCGTTCGGCCTGGCTTTGCTGCAGACAATGTGCGCGTTGCGCCGGGCTGAAAAACGGCGGCAGGGTCACGCAGGTCAGGCCTTCGAACAGCACGGCCAGATCCCACAGCATCGCGTCGACACCGTTGTCCAGCGCCAGGCCAATCACCTGCGCCTGTTCATCGCGCAGGCGCTCCTGGCGATACAGCACCTCGGCGTACAGCGTGGCGTAATCGAGCTTCAGCGTGTCGCCCCACAGGGCGGTGGTGTTGTCATTGCGCCGGGCATGGTCGCGCAAGGTTTCCTGGAAGCGTTGCAGCTCAAGCGACATGGCAGGCTCCTTCAATCGAACCCGGCAGACCCAGGCGGGTAAACAGGCCGATATTGCGCAGATGGATGAAGCCGGCGCGGATGTTGCCGACATGCACCCAGGGTTTGCTTTCGTAATAACTGCCCCAGTGTTGACGCTCGTCACCCAGTCGTTCCGGGTCGGCGGCGCATAATGTCACTGGCTTCAGACCGAGCCGATGGAAGCTGTTGACCAGCCCGATGTTGCCGGTGAACGTCACCCATTCCAGGCCGCCCATCGCCAGCAGGTAGGTGATGGCGATGATGCTCAGCCGCGCACTGCCGGTGTCGCTGGCGGCGAGGTTGCCGACCTCGACGATGGCGCTGCGCTCGACCGCACGATCCGCCGCTGCACTGATCAAGGGTTCGATCGGCTCATCCAGGTAGCGCTCCAGAAACAGCGGCTGCAGATGCGCTCGGCGCACCCCGGCCACCGCGCACAGTTCGCCGTCGCCGTTGTGCATGCCGAACAGCTCGGGCATAAAGTGTCGGATGTCGGCGCCGTGGGCTTTGCGAAAGCGTTGCTGGATGAAGGCTTCGAAGGTCTCTCGCAGCGCGTCGTCGGGCAGCGCGCCGGTCAAGGTCATCTGCGGCGTTTCGGCTTGACCGAAGCGCAGGGGAAGGGGGATGTTCCAGTCGAATTCGGGCATGGGCAGAACGCCTCCCTCAATGGTTTGAGTGGAGTATCGAAGGCATTTCTTAACGAAGTCTGAAGGTGAAAAAATGTTAACGAAGCAGTCTGTCTTCAGACTGTCTTAAGGCTGGGTGGGCAAGGTGGCACCGTCGGTTCGCCCGGCACCGGATCGAGGCGGTCGAACGAATCGACCGTCGCTCACGACACTATCGAGGCGCTAATCATGACCCGCGACAACGCCGTACCGCGTTATGGAAAACTGTCAATTACGTTGCACTGGCTGATGCTGGCGCTGTTCGTCGGCGTGTATGCCTGCGTCGAAATCAAGGGCTTCATGCCCAAGGGCAGCGAAGCGCGCGGCCTGCTGATGGGCTTCCACGGCCTGTTCGGCACGAGCATCTTCGTCCTGGTCTGGGTGCGCCTGCTCGGCCGCCTGAGCCCACGCCCGCCGATCACCCCCAAGCCACCGGCCTGGCAGACCGGCATCTCGCACCTGATGCACCTGGCGCTGTACGGGCTGATGATCGCCACGCCGATCCTCGCCTGGCTGATGCTCGCCGCCGCCGACAAACCGTTCCCGTACTTCGGCTTCCACGTCCCGGCGCCGGTGGCGATCGACCCGGACTTCGCCAAACAACTCAAGTACTGGCATGAAACGCTGGGCAGCGCGGGCTACTGGCTGATCGGCCTGCACGCGGCGGCGGGGCTGTTTCACCACTACTGGGTGCGGGATAACACGCTGGTTCGGATGTTGCCGGGCCGCACGGATTAACCTTGATCTACCTGTAGGAGTGAGCCTGCTCGCGATAGCGGTAGACCCGTCAGCACGGGTGTCGACTGAACAGACGCCATCGCGAGCAGGCTCACTCCTACAAGTTTTGTGGTGTGTTCAAGTAATCGACGCTTCAGGTTTTGCACCTGCCTGCCGATGAAATCTGCACGATTTCAACGGATGCCGTTCATGAACAAGGTTGTTGCTTTACTGGCGCTTACCGCCCTCGTCGCAGGCTGCAAATCGCTCAACCATCTTCAGGTTGCGGATCAGGAATTCCCCACTTTCCGTTGTGCCAACTACTTCAAACAAGCGTCGATGAGCGAGCAGCAAGTCGCTGAAATTCGCTATCTCAGTACTCAGAACGCCAACTGCAAAGTGATTCTCGGCGAGATGTACGAACAGGGCCGTGGCGTGCCGCAGGACATCGATAAGGCCAAGGATATCTATGAGTCAGTGGCCCGAAGAGCGCCGAATGTCTATAGCCGATTGGGCGACATGGCCGCAGCGGGTGTCGGCGGGCCGGTGGATATGGTGGCAGCCAGGGATTTTTATCAGCGTTCCATCGCCGAACCCGGCAATACCGAAATGGAACTCAAAGTGGCCGATTTCCTGGAAAACGGCAGAGGTGGCCCGCAGGATCTTCAAGGTGCACTGAACCTCTACTTCAAAGCCAACGCCTGGGACAACCTCCAACGCCTGCGCGCCAAAGGCGTGGCAATGACGACCGAGCAACAACAGCAGTACAACAAGATTTACGTCCGTCAGGTGCAGTTCGGCGTCAGAGAGACGATGCGAGAGATCGAGGAAAGTCTGGCGCAAGAAAAGCTTTCGACCCCCGAGCGCAAACCCGTACTGCTGGAGCTGACGTACACACCCGGTTCGTTAGTGCCAGTGATCTCGCTGCAGCAAAGCTGTGGCAACAGCGCTATCGACCAAAAGGTCTTGCAAGGCTTTAGCGATTACCGATTCCCCGGTGATCCGATCTTGCCGCCGGAGCAGAAGAATCACGCGACCATCGCCAGCGTCAGAACAGACGGGCTGACCGAGAGGGAACGACTCAGAGCGCTATCAAGAAAATAAGTGCTGCGGCGTAGCACGAACATGCCTATATGGGCCACTTGCCGGAACAGCGTCCCGCGTCCACTCTATGACCTGCCGACAAGGAGCGTCCGCCGACCCTCCGTCGTGACCCAAGGGAGCTGGCAGCATGAGCGAAGACAACAAGGTAAAAGGCCCGGCGTCGTACTTTCCCGCTATCGAAAAGAAATACGGCCAGCCTATCGAGCACTGGCTGAACCTGCTCGCCGGCATCACCGACAAGAAGCACATGGAGCTGGTGGCGTGGCTCAAGGAGGAACACGGCATGGGCCACGGTCATGCCAACGCCTTGGTTGCGCATCATCTGACGGTTAAAAAGTGAGGGCAGGGCAGCGATGAATTTCTCCCACCGGCCAGTGACGGCCGACGACGTCAAAACCCTCTGCAGCTTTCCGCAAGGCGAACAAGAGCTGTTCTTCATGTTCCCGAAAGCGAGCTTCCCGCTGACGGAAGAGCAAATGCACACCGCGATCAGCCAGCGCTTCGACTCCACGGCGTTCTTGGCCAACGGCGAGTTCGTCGGCTTCGCCAACTTCTACCGTGCCGAGCACGACGGCGTCTGCTGCATCGGCAACGTCATCGTCGCGCCATACGCCCGGGGCCAGGGTGTCGCTCGCTACATTGTCGAAACCATGACCGCCGTCGGCTTCGAAAAGTATCAGGCCAGGGAAGTGCAGCTGTCCTGCTTCAACGAAAACACCGCTGGGTTGCTGCTTTACCCGAAACTCGGCTTCGTGCCGTTCTCCATCGAAGAGCGTGCTGCGCCGGGTGGCAGGCGTGTGGCGCTGATCAACATGACGCGGAGCAGAGGCGCAGCGAATGCCACTCACCTTCCATAAGATGCACGCCAACGGCGATGACTTCGTCGTGATCGACGCACGTAATAGCGCCAACCCCGTTACCAGTCAATTGGCCCGGCGTCTGGGTGATCGCCATCGCGGCATCGGCTTCAACCAGCTCGCTGTGATGCTCGATTGCGAAGACGCCGATGCGCGCCTGGAGTTCTGGAACGCTGACGGTTCGGCGCTCGAGGTCTGCGGCAGCGCCACGCGCGGCGCCGCCGACCGACTGATGCGTGAAACCAGCCGCACCTTGATCGTCCTGCGCACCCAACGTGGTCTGCTGACCTGCGAGCGCACACCGTCGGGCACGATTTCGGTGGAGATGGGTCAGCCGCTGTTCGACTGGGCAGACATCCCGCTGGCGCAGGCACTCGACACCCTCACATTGCCACTGTCCGGCGACCCCGCTGCGTGCAGTATGGGCAATCCGCATTGCACGTTTTTCGTCGACGACTTGAGCACCGTCGACATTGCCACCGTCGGCCCACGCCTGGAAATCCACCCATTGTTCCCCCGCAAAACCAACGTCCACTTCGTGCAGATCATCGACCGCCGGCACATACGCCTGCGCATTTGGGAACGAAACGGTGCCATCCCGCTCGGCTCGGGCTCCTGCTCATGTGGGGCGGCGGTCAACGGCATGCGCCGAGGTTTGCTGGATAACACCGTTGAAGTCGAATGCGACGGCGGCCCCGTCATGGTTCACTGGGATGGCACAGGCCCAATCATCCTCAGCGGCCCGGTAGAGGCGAGCTTCACTGGCACCATCGCTGACCACCAACTCGATCCCAAGTGAAACGCGCCCTCTGTGGGAGCGAGCCTGCTCGCGAAGGCGCCAGCCCAGCCGCCACATAACCTGTTGAACCAACGAAAACCCCTAGGTTTCGACCATGCCAGACACTACAGCACGCCTGCTCTACCGACGCCCACAACAAGCAGACCTGCCCTCCGTTTTCAGCATTTTCGGCGACCCGCAAACCAACCTGTTCAACCCCGCCGGCCCCATGACCGACATCGCCCAGGCCGAAGCACTGCTGGATCGCTGGCTGCAACACTGGGAAACCCACGGCTACGGATGGTGGGCACTCAGCAGCGCACAAGCCCCTGAGCAGATCCTCGGATTCGCCGGCATCGCCGCCCACGACTACCTGGGCAAACAGGTCATCAACCTCGGCTATCGCTTCGCCGTCCAAGCGTGGGGCCACGGCTATGCGACAGAGGCTGCACAAGCCGCGCTGACCCACGCCTTCGATCATCTCGAGCTGCCTGAAGTCTTCGGCCTGGTCAGGCCGGATCATGTCGCGTCCATCCGCGTTCTGGAGAAAATCGGCATGCGCCGTATCGATGAGCTGGACGACGTACCGGGCAAAGCCCCCAGCCTGATTTTCCGCATCCAACGAGATGCGCGCTGATTCGACCACATCCCCCTTGTAGGAGTGAGCCTGCTCGCGAAGACGTCAGCCCAGCCACCACCAATCTCAACCGAGGCAACAATCCCTGTGGGAGCTAGCCTGCTAGCGAAGACGCCAGTCCATCCACCCCATCAACCGCTGACCGAAATAAACAGTAAAACCACCACTGTTTAAACGAAGCCTTCCGTAACCCCCTACGCCCTACAACGTCTTGCGCCATCGCCTACGACTACGCCAGAATCCGCCGGCTTGTGCGTCTGGCGCGCCCTCCGTAACTTGATTCCTGTCACTGCTCATCAGTGATCGGGTCTGCAAGCCCGCCGAAACCAGTCGCATAGCCATGCCAAATGGACGCCCGTTCGCGTCCAACCAATGGCAGCTTTGTGCGGGAGACCTTCGGGTCTGCCGGGTTCCTGGTTTCCCGGTCTTGCAGACCCGCGCACAGCTGCCACCCATCATCTGCAAGTGATGCCGGTAGCTCCTAATGAACAATCAGGAGTTTCACCATGATCAAACCAACACCCAACCCCCCAGAAACCGACCTCGCATCCCCCTACGAATCCCTCGATTCCAAAAAGCTCAACGAAGCCGCCGAGCGCGCCCTCGACCACTACCTGTCCCCGGCCACTCAAATCATGGCCAGCCCCCACGAACCCGAACCCATGTTCCTCGCCAACCCGAAGTGCGACACCGAATCCCTGCTCGCCAACGCCAGCGAAACCCTCGGCTGCGCCAGCGAAATGCTCAACAACTTCGCCGCCATGCTCGACACCTCCCACCGCAAAACCGCACTGGGCATCGCCCAAGTCGTCATGCTCGGCGAACTCGCCGTAAACCAGGCCCTCGACAACGTCGAAATCGCCCACTGACCACCCGGTGCGACGAGCCCGAACCCTCGTCGCACCACACGGTCTCAACCGCGCTGGCACAGGGCCACGCCTTGCGCCCCCAAGCCTCGGCTGGCACCCTTCGGCCCGTTCTTCAAGGATCAGAACAAGGAATCAAGGATTGAGTGGCTACGTTCCCAACCCCCCGAAAAACTACCGCTACGAAGAAGCCAAACCCGTCGATATTCATGCCCAGCGTTGGGCGGAATATGAGAAGCACGGGAAAGAGCCCTCATCGGCGCGTGAAAAAATTGGCATTGCACTGCGTATTGGAGTTTTCTTCGACGGCACAGGCAATAACGCCAATAACGCTGCCGCTGGGTTGCTCTGCGGTGCACATCATCCCATTGCTGCCAAAGATATTGACGCCAGTTGCAAGCCGTTCATGAAAGACCCGGACAGCAGCTACGGCAATGACACCAGCAACGTGCAAAAACTGAGTGACTTGTATTACGCCCCTCAAGGCGCCGAAGGTGATGGCGCGCAAAAGCAAGCATTCCGCGTGGTGTATATCGAAGGCATCGGTACCCGTTCGGGCCAAGAAGACAGCAAGTTCGGTGCTGGCACTGGCCGAGGCGAAACAGGTGTGGCCGGTCGTGTGCAATTCTCTTTTTCAGAAATCAAGCTGCGTATTGAGGGGCTGTTGGCTAGCCACCCCAACAGTGAAATTACCTCTTTGACGTTCGACACGTTCGGGTTCAGTCGGGGGGCTGCCGCCGCGCGACACTTTGCCAACGAAATTGCACGCGGCAAGCAAGGTCCTCTCGGGGAGGTGTTGCGTAGCAACGCCAGAGATTTCAGCTCAACATTCAATGACCAATACAAAAGCAGCATCAACATGGGCTTTATTGGTCTATTCGACACCGTGCCTTCAGTTGCCGGCTGGTCCAATCTGGGCAACATCCAAAGCCCAGTGGCGACGGGAATAAAGTTGTATTTGGACCGGCGTTTTTTCACTGATGTTGTTCAGCTAACGGCTCGTGATGAATGTCGAGCCAACTTCGCTTTGAGTCGCGTAAAACCTGATCATCTTGAGATTACTCTGCCGGGTGTCCACTCCGACATAGGCGGCGGTTACCTTGAAGACGCCTTAGAAAATGTTCTAGTCAGCCCAATGCAAACCCTCGACGTACCCCAATACACAGAGGTGGCCTCTACTTCGATCTACCGTGACGCGGTGACAATCAGAGAACAGTGGCTTGCCAAGGGCTGGCCTGCGGAAATGCTGGAGATCGTCACACCTGATCCTCTTCTTTTAACAGGTACAGCGAAAAACGAATTCGGCCCACGCATGAAACGCATTTATGCCGCTTTGCAACTTAAGCGCCCAGTGAGCGGCCTGTTGTCCAGGGTTTACTTACGAGTGATGCACAAGTTGGCGAAAGAGAAGGGCGTCCGCTTTAAGGACATTCCAGATACACCTGAACTGGCCGTTCCCTCAGAGCTTCAAGCATTATGTGATCGTTTTTTGGCAGGGGATTACAGCGTCACGCCCCAGGAAGATGAGATGCTGAAGCTGAAGTACATTCACACCTCGGCAAATTGGAATCATCCCTTGGGTCGCAGAGATGGCAGTGGTGTAAGAGCCGTCTATATCAATGCACCTACGACCGACTCGATTCGTGTGCAACACCCCCACGTACCTGACTGGACGCTCTGGTAATGAAATTACTTGTCACCCTGATTTGTGTGTTGTTCATGACTGGCTGCCAGTCTGCTGACTCGCTATCCGGCAAAAACGATCCCAAGTCCGAATGGTGGGAGCTTGCCTTCATTGAGCCTGACTATATGCAGGTTTGGGTGGAAGACAGTTCTGTCCAAGACGTCACCGGCAAGGTTTTCTTCAAAGCCAATGGAGGCTCTGCGGCGGGTGGTGAGCCTGAAGATGACACCGAGTCAGCCCGTGGATGGTCCATCGTTGATGGCAGCGGAAAGCGAGTGGTCGGGGCCGGTCTTCCCGTCCGCATATACGTTCGATGGCAATCGATCGTCGAAAAGAAAACCTGGCAAGCCTGGGTAGATATACCAGAGCAGGCAAGGCAACTGATGGTGTCATCCACCAACAAACGATGCCCGGAAACGCCTGACCGAGAAGCCCGGTTTATGGCATCGGTCTACTTGGGACTCGCTCCCGGTGGAGTTGTGCAGGCTTGGGTTAAAGATTCATGCCATCACGCGGTCAAGGTCGCTCGGGCGCAAGCCGAGATCGAGCCATTAGGGCCGAGTCAGGGTAAGAGCGAAGGGCGTTATGCATACCCTGTCAGCGAAAAGTCCAAGCGGTATATCGATAAATTCGGTATCCCGTACGGGAGTTGGTAATCCATCCGCCAATGAAGCAAGTCATATTAATCTTGAGCGTTTTACTGGTAGCTGGATGCCAGACTACTGACCCACATTCAGCCGAGAACGATCCGAGATCGGATTGGTGGGGGCTGGCTTTCACAGAACCGAACTACATGAAGGTTTGGGTAGAAGACAGCTCAGTCCTGGACATCAAAAACAGGACTTTTTTCAAGGCGGGCGGAAGCACCGCCGCCGGAGGTGAACCAGAAGATGGCACAGAGTCAGCCCGTGGTTGGGGCACTGTTAGTGGTTCCGGTATTCCGGTAACCGGTGCCGATCTTCCCAAACTCATCTTCGTCCGTTGGCAGTCCATATCAGAGCAGAAGACCTACAAGGGTTTCATTGAAATTCCAGAATCGGCGAGGCAATTGATGGTGGAATCAACGCACCAGCGTTGCCCGGAAACTCCAGAAAAGACTGCTCGATACATGGCATCGCTGTATGTGGGCCTAGCCCCAGGTGGGGGAATACGAGCGTGGGTCAGAGACTCATGCCATCGCCCGGTCCAAGTCGCTCATGCCCAAGGCGAACTTGAACCGTTAGGCCCGGAGCAGGGGAAGCACGGCGGGCGCTATGCCTATCCGGTGAGTGAGAAGGCCAAGCGCTACATCGACAAGTACGGCATTCCGTTTGGGAGTTGGTAACCGTCACTTGATGAAACTACTTGGAACGATGCTTTGTGTTCTGTTGATCAGCGGGTGCCAGTCAAACGATCCGCTTTCAGCAAAGAACGACCCTAAATCTCCATGGTGGGAACTCGGTTTTACCGAGCCTAACTACATGAAGGTCTGGGTTGAAGACAGCGCCGTAGAAGATATAAAGGGCAAGACGTTTCTACGCACTGGCGGTGGAACCGCATCGGGTGGACAGCCTGAAGACGGCACAGAATCGGCCCGAGGTTGGGACGGAGTGGGTGCATCCGCTAAAACAGTGGTAGGCGCTGATCTCCCAAAACGAATTTTCGTCCGCTGGCAATCCATCGTGGAACCTCAAACCTATCGCGCATGGGTGGAGATACCCGAAGAAGCCAGACAATTGATGCTGACCTCAGTCAACCAGCGGTGTGCGAAAACCCCAGACCAAAAAGCTACCTATATATCTTCGGTCTACTTGGGATTGGCTCCCGGAGGTGTCGTACAAGTGTGGGTTAGAGACTCTTGCCACCATCCAATCAAAGTTGCCAAAGGCCAAGCTGAAATCGAACCGTTAGGACCAAGTCAGGGGAAAACCCAAGGGCGATACGCTTATCCCGTCAGTGAAAAGTCCAAGCGATATATCGATAAATTCGGCATCCCTTATGGGAGTTGGTAAACGGTAAACCCATGAAGCAATGCATTGTGGCGGTATGCGTGTTGTTCCTGAGCGGCTGCCAGTCTGCGTATCCGCTATCCGTAAAAAACGACCCGAAATCCGAATCGTGGGAGCTTGCGTTCACCGAGCCCTATTACATGAAGGTTTGGGTTGAGGACAGTGCCGTCGAAGACATAAACGGCAAGCTATTCACGCGCACGGGAGGAGGCACTGCCGCTGGTGGAGAGCCAGAGAATGGCAAAGAGTCCGCGCGCGGTTGGCATGCGGTAGGCGCGGCTGCGAAACCAGTGGTTGGCGCTGACTTGCCCAAACGCATTTACGTGCGCTGGCAGTCCACCGTCGAGCCGCAGACCTATAAGGTATGGGTGGACGTGCCTGAAGAGGCGAGGCAATTGATGGTGCAATCGGTCAGTCAGCGCTGCCCGGAAACACCGGAGGAACAGGCCAGCTACAGCGCATCTATTTATTTGGGATTGGCTCCAGGGGGCGTTGTACAAGTTTTTGTTCGAGACGAGTGCCATCGCCCTGTCAAAGTCGCCAGAGCGCAGGCAGAGGTCGAACCGCTGGGGCCTAGTCAAGGTAAGAACCAAGGGCGCTATGCGTATCCCGTCAGCGAAAAGTCCAAGCGGTATATCGAAAGATTTGGCATTCCATATGGAAGTTGGTAGTCGTGGCATTTACCTGAATGGAACATTTGTGATGAAGGCAACGCTTCAGTGCCGTTGTGTTGAGTCATTATCTTCGGTAGCTGTCGCGTCAATGCTGTGTTCAACGAAGGTCCGCTTTGGCCAAAGCGGTCATTCGTGGTTGATGACCACCTATGACGCTAAGCAGCCCCATAGCTAAACGGCTCTAGAAAAAACTGTGGATCGACCCAAAGCCTCAAGCCGTAAGGAATTACCGAATATCCGTCATAGCGTCCGGTGAAGGTATTCGATGCGGCGAACTCCACAAATGTGCCGCGCTTATCGTCAACAACCCGGATACCAGGGCATCCGAGCAACGTGTACTTGATAATCGGTTTGGATAATGACGTCTCCCACATCTGAATTTCTACATCAGAATCGTATTGCCAGATTGTCAGTTCCAGCCTGAGGGAGCCTTGTTCGATCATAAGCGATCACCGCGATACACGATATTAACGCCCTGGTGATTCCCCCTCAGTTCCGCAAACCAAGGTTCGCTCTGGGGCGAATAGTCAGACCGTCGTTTTCCGACCCAGAGCGGACGTTGTCACTGCACCCGGCGTCTAGTAGAAAGGTCATCTCCAGTTCCACGTACTGAAGCGAATTTATGACTGCTGACTATGGTCAACGTGTTTGTAATCGATGCGGCGATTCAATAACTGGTTACTGTCCATCAATTGAAACGCTAGCGATCATCGGGGCTTTCCACGAGAAGGGTGATCAGGCGGTAGTAGATGAGATAGTCCTCCGAGAAAATATTGATCCTAATGTTGTCTGGGAATATTTCCGCCATCGGATGAGGCCTCTTTGCGAGCAAAAAATTGCCCGATGCTCATTCTGCGGAGGGCAGTTGAGGACTTGGCGTGCGCGTCAATGCATGCACTGTTTTAGGGAGTGGCACTGACGCAGGCGATTATCGAGCTGAATTTTCAGATTCTGAACTGCATTCTTCCTACTTCTGACTGACCGCTATGTGGCCGGAAACCGCCGTACCTGGCCTACCGTTTTCGGCCAAAAGCTGTACTTGCACAGCCTAGTGGCAAAACAGTAATTTTTGCGATAAGGCCGACGGAAAATGGCCGCCAGCGGGTCATTCAATGAGGATTCCACGTATGCCCACTTCGCTAACCTTTAGGTACCACAATGAAGTCGTATCGCAAGTTGATTTCAGCAATAGAGGCGTTTGATCGCTGGGAGCAGCCATGGGAGTTTTATGAGTCGATATCATCTGCACCATCACTCGACACAAATGACCTCGAACAACTGCGGCGTGCCTGGGGTACTGCAATAGAGAGAGAAGGTTGGCTTGCGAGCAAGGACTTTGCCGATGGCTGCTCGCTTGCAGATGCTCGTCTTGCGTCGGGATTCCCATGGCTATCGAACAAAGCACGACAGCAGCTTGTCAACGGCGCTTCCTACCAATGGCTGTAACGCTTAACAGCTCGCCGAAGGCTGGATCAACATTGGTACATCTTGTTCAACAGTCCATTCTCTGAATGATAGCCAAGGTAGGTTCAAGCCCTACGCTACAAGGCAACAACTGGCAGAGATCAACCAAAAGCAGACATTCGCAACCGACCGCTAACGGCCACAAGCGGACGTTCAACATCCGTCTTTTCGCCTGTTCTGAATGTTATGCATGGTGAGAATTTCTATTAGCGCGACCCATGTGATAGAGGATTACTTTGGATCGAATGCAGCCGCCGCAACCGCATCCGCATTCCGCTTGACCGCTAATCAGGAGACATAGCATGGAGTGTTTCCTGATTTCCGTTGAGTTGGCGTTTAGTGTTTGGACACGACAGTTAGCGGGCGCTGTCGATGATTTGACCTCCGTCAGGCGTGAGGCTGTATCCCGTCAAGAACTGCGAGTCCCTGCTGGCGAGAAACAATACCACTGGCGCAATATCCTCTTCCGGTGATCCATAACGGCCAAGCGCGTTAGTGGGGGCGGGCGCATCGACTGCTGTTCCCCAAGTATCAGCAACCGGCATGACATTGTTGACAGTGATCTTGTCAGCGCCCCACTCCCTGGCCGCAGTGCGAGTCAAAGCACGTACTGCCTCCTTTGCCATGTTGTAAGGCGCATAGCCCTGCATACCAATTACGCCGGCCAAGGAAGCGAAGTTAATAACCCGGCCCTCACCGCTAGCTTTGAGGTGGGGATAGCACGCCTGCATTGTTCGCAGATAAGCAATCGGGCCCATTTCTAAATTACGCTGCAACAACTCGGCCGATAGCTCATTCACCGATGAAAAAACCGCAGAGGGATCGAAAGCATTGTTAACCAAAATATCGATTCGTCCATAGGCAGCCATCACCTTGTCGACAGCGACAGGAAATTGATCGGGATCAGCGATATCGCAAACGATTCCGAGGGCGACACCGCCAGCGGCCTGTATATCGGCAACCACCTGATCAACATTTTCAGCCGTGCGCGAAACGATCGCGACTTTCGCACCCTCCGCCGCCAAAAGGTTAGCGGTGGCTCGGCCGATACCACGGCCGGCGCCGGTGACAATAGCAACTTTTCCATTGAGTCGGGTCATAGTATTCCCCTCACTTAAAAGCATCATGAATGATCGCCATCGGCGCATAAGGCGATGGATTTTCGCGAACAACGTTTTGTGTCACGAAGGAAGCAGCGAGGAGAATGATCCCAACGGCTGCCGGGATAGAACCTTTGGGTTTACGAACACCCAGGTGGGCTGACGCTGATAGCAACAGGTGATAAAACATTCCGGCATACGCCAGATCACTGATTGCCACATTGAAACGCCACAAGATCGCGATGGGCCCCAGTATCTTCACCACGATCATCAACGGCACAAGATGGGCGGCTGAATAGCCCAACTCCGCTTGTGCGTTGCGAACAAAGTCTCCTTTGGCGATGTACATCGAGGCAGAGGCGAAATAGAGCAGCGAAAGCAGCGCTGTGCTAACCCAATAAATATAATTTACGATCATGAGGTTTTTCCTAAACAGGTGTTGTTACTTCGACTTGGGGCAAAGATGTCGTTTAATATGAAAGACCACAAGTAGGATGAAAAACTGGTGCTTAGTATGGAAAACCAGACTAATGATGACGGTCAGATCAATATGCATGAGGAAATGCGGCGCGCATTTTCGCTGCTTTCAGGCAAGTGGAAGCTGGAGATCATGTGGCTGCTAAACCAGCGAATCTACCGTTTTGGGGAACTGCGCAAAGCGATCAGCGGCATTACACAACACATGCTGACGGCGCAACTTCGAGAGCTTGAGAGCGATGGCTTGATCTCGCGAACGGTCTTCGCAGAAGTGCCCCCGCGTGTTGAATATGAAATGACTGCAAAAGCACGTGCACTCGGACCGACGATGGAGGCGCTCGCTAAATGGTGGAACGAATACGGCGGAAGCGTGCCGGTGAGGCCCGCCTCACGTGGCCGCAAAGCAAAAACAATCTAGTTGGATCAACGACTGATTTGAGTCGATCTGGGTGTAGCTTGAAAGGCAGCAATGGGTCGAACGGCCGGTCATGACTGACTGCTTTTGGCCGAAAGCAGCCCCATCCCTAATTTTCTATCAGTCCGAGCACTGCCAGATCAACGGAATCTATTACCGGTATCATTCAGCAACGATCTCAAACGCAGCACTCCCCCAAACCTCCCCATTAACCATAACCCGCACCCCATGCCGCCCCACAAAATGCCTCCGCGTCGTAAAATCCCTAATCACCTGCCTCCGCCCCACAACCACCTCCCCAAACCCCGCCAACACCAGCGTCTTCAACTTGAAAACCTTCCCCGAAACCCCGCCGTTCGCCTTCACATAGTCAATCGCATAATCAATCACCAACCGCTGTTCATGCGCCACCGTCGACTTCACCGTAAACGACAACGTAATCGCCTCACCCAGCCTCACCACCGCCGGCTCAACCCGCACGTCCAACAACTCAACCTGAGCCTTGGCCCCCGCACCGATCACCGTCAGCGCGCGCAAATCGCCCTGTTTGATCAAACTGCGCAACGCATGCTTGGCAATCCACGCCGTGTGTTTGTTCTCCAGCGACCACCCTTCAATTGTGTCCAGCACCCACTCCGGATGCTCCTTGGTCACGTCATTCAGATGATTCGCCACGGACTTGCGCACGTACAAACTCTCGTCGGCTTTCAATCGGTCGAGGATGCCGGCGGCCAGTTGCGGGTTGGCCTGCACGGATTCCAGGCGAAATGACCAGGGCAGGCGCGGGCGGGTGCCTTCGCTGGCGAGGCGGCGGACGTGGTGGTTTTCGTCTTGGGTCCAGTCGTGCATGAGTTCCAGCGAGCGTTCGAGGTCGCTGCGCAGGAAGTGACGGATGGCGAATTCGGAGGAGCCGAAGGTGGTGAAGTATTTCAGCGCTTGCATCGAGGTGTCGAAGGCGTGGCTGCCGTAGCTGGCGACGTAGTGCGGCAGGCACATGCTGACGAATCCGCTGTTGAGGCGGGGGGCGAGTTCGCGCAGGACTTCGAGGGAATCTTCGTAGTCCAGTGGCAGCACGGCGTGCAGGCTTTCGCTGACGCGGGCCATGCGTTGCATCACCGACAAGTCCGCCAGCCCTTGGTTGGCGTGCTTGAGAAACGCCTTGGCCTTGAACGCCGGGTACACGGTGCTCATTTCGGTGGCGATGTGTTGCAGGCGTTCGGCGTTGAAGATTTCCTTTAACGCCGGGGCGGCGGTGTCGGTGGTGCTCATGGTCAGGTCATCGGGGTGCTGACGAACGCTTCGAGGGTTTCGGCGTAGGCGGTGTATTGGGCGATATGCGGGTAACGGCGGGCGTCGATCTGGTCGGGGACGACGAGGTCGGTGAAGCTCCAGGCGACGGCGAGGCTGATGCCGGCCTGGGTGAGGGTGCCGTCGGTGGGCAGGCCGGTTTTTTCCAGTTCCTGTTCGAGGGCGGTGAAGGCGGCGGCGAGTTGGCCTTCGACACGCTCGACCCACGGTTGGTATTGAACGTCGGCCGGGCGCAGGTTGCGTTCGTAATAGAGCTGCACGGCTTTTTCGCAGGCGGCGAGGCTGAGGCCGATCAGGCGCAGGGCATGGGCGCGTTGTTTGAGGTCGTTCGGCAGCAGGCTTTTGCCGCTGACGGCTTCCAGGTAGTCGAGGATGAGGGTGGAGTCCATCAGGACCACGCCGTCATCGAGGATCAGCGTGGGCGCCTTGACCACCGGGTTGATCTGCTGGAATTGCTCGAAGTGGCGGAACACCGAGACTGACTGGTGTTCGAGGTCGATCCCTAAGCGTTTGGCGGAGATCGCCACGCGGCGAACGTAGGGGGAGTCCAGCATGCCGATCAGTTTCATGACGCGTTCCTTCAAGTCGAACCGGTGGGAAGGCATAACCTAGCCGAGCCTGAGGCAAATGTCAGTCGTCAAACCCAGCCTGCTCGTGAATCTCATCCACATTCAGTTCCAGCCGATATGCCACCGCCACGAACAACGCCTGACACAAACACAACGTCGCACTCAGCGAACGAAACGCCAGCGCGCTGCCTTCATTCACCAGCAGCAGGCTGTTGGCGTTCTTCGCCAGTGGTGAGAGGTGGCTGTCGGTGAGGACCAGGGTGTTGGCCTGTTGCTGGCGGGCGTAGCGCAGGCAGTGTTGGGTTTCCTTGGCGTAGGGGGTGAAGCTGATGGCGATCACCAGATCTCCGCTACGCACGCTGCGCATCTGCTCGCGATAACTGCCGCCCAACCCCGAAACCAAATGAATCCGCTTTTGAGTGTGTTGCAAGTTGTAAACGAGGTAGTCGGCGACGGCGAAGGAGCGGCGCACGCCGACGACATAGATGTTGTCGGCGTTGACGATCAGGTCGACGGCTTTTTCAAACGCGACGTCGTCGAGTTCGCGGCCCAGGCGTTCGATGCCGGAGCGGGTCGCGTCGATGCATTCGCGCGCGAGGTCGCCGTCGCTGGCGTGCTGCGACTGGTTGGCGATCATGCTGCGGATGCGTTGCTGGTAGTTCTGCACCGGCGAGGCTTTGTGGGTGTAGGCGGTGCGGAACAGCGCCTGCATTTCGCTGAAGCCACTGAAACCGAAGCGCTGCGAGAAGCGCACGATGGCGGACGGATGCACCTCGCATTCCCGGGCGATGTCGCTGATGCGGTCGACCATGATCCGGTCGCTTTGCTGGCTCATGTAGCTGGCGATGCGCTTGAGTTGGCGCGGCAGGCTGTCGTATTCGTCGGTGATCAGTTGCAGCAGACGCTCGGCATTGATCGGGGGGCTGGCGAGGGGGCGCTCGTCGTTGGCCGGCAGATCGGGGCGGGGCATAAGTTATCCTTTGGGCTGATCAAATCACACTGTGGCGAGGGAGCTTGTCGAATCGTCGCACCGTCCCGCTGGACTGCGCAGCAGGCCCAATAATTGGGGGCCGCTTCGCGACCCAGCGGGAGCAAGCTCCCTCGCCACAGTGATGTGCGGTGTGCCTGATGATAGGCGGGGTGCGGACAGTTGGCAGGGGAGATTTTCGGCGTCTGCGCAGCTGAAACGATGCACTGCGCGGGCGGCATGGCTGAAAAAAATGCAACCAACTGCCGCTCGGTTAGCCGTTTGTCTTCTATATACAGCCGCTCGACTGAATTTCTTGCTATAAACGCACTCCGATGACCGCCATGGCGCCTGTGTCAGAGCTGTTTACGGGTGTTGTCGGACAAATTCCCAGTATTTACAGTTGCTGAGGCCTCAAACGGGCCTTAGACTGCCGCCCCTTCGTAAATTGAGTGCCGGGTGGCGTTTGCAATAAACGATGCCTTTTCGTCGACCGGACACGGTTCGCCGGAACGCTCCCTAATTCGCCTTAATGCACGTTTTTTTATAGAGATATCAATGACAAAGGACAAGTTGCTGGCTATGCCGGCAGATGACTACATGAATGCCGAGCAGCACGCTTTCTTCACTGAGCTGCTGCAGAACATGAAAGTCGAAACCCACGAGCGCATTGAGCAAAACCGTATCGCCATCGAAAGCCTGGACACCCCGGCCGACCCGGCGGACGCGGCTTCGGTTGAAGAAGAGCGCACTTGGCTGGTCAACGCGATCGATCGCGACCAGCGCATGCTGCCGCAACTGGAACAAGCCCTTGAGCGCATCAAGGAAGACAGCTTTGGCTGGTGCGACGACAGCGGCGAGGCCATCGGCCTGAAGCGCCTGCTGATCAGCCCGACCACCAAGTACTGCATCGAAGCTCAAGAGCGTCACGAGCAGATCGACAAGCACCAGCGTCAGGCCTGATTCCATGGCTGCCCCCTGAATGGGGGGCGCCTGCAAAAGATCGCAGCCTTCGACAGCGCCACATGGTTTTTCGTGAACCACTGTAGGCGCTGCCGAAGGCTGCGATCTTTGCTTTTGCTCGTCTGCACTATTCCCGAGCGCTTCCATTGACCTGCTGCAGACTCCACGACTAACGGACCATGGATAATGGCGTTCTAGTGGCGTTTAATGCAGTCACAACAATGAGAACAAGCGTGGGGTGTTGATATGACGAGAGATGGATCTCTGGTTGGGGCTCTGCCCGCACCAGTGCTGTTGCCGAAGAATCGCTGGATCGCTCCGACTTTGCAAAGCATCGCCCTGATGCTGTTGCTTGTCGGCATGACGCTGGGTGAGTGGTCGTTGTACATCGGCCTGCCGCTGGCGGTGCTGATTATCTGGCTGCCACGCCTGCGTTCACGCGCCGTCGCCGATGCTGCACCAGTCGACACCGGCAGCGCGATTTCCGAACTCACTCGCGATCTTTCCTACACCACCAGTCATAACGCGCTGTCAGCCGCGGGCGTGGCGTTTTCCGTCAAGCAACTGGCCAGCAAGCTGGAATCGCAGCTCGATGCGGCGGCGCAGATTGTCAGCAACGCTGAAGTGATGATCGCTACCGAACATGCCACCTCGCAGCTCAGCCGTGAAGCGTTGGCCGCCGCCAGTGAAGCGCATCACAGCAGCGCGGCGGGGCGCACCGAGCTGGTGGATTCGATTGCGCGCATGCACCAGCTCAGCCAGCGCGCCAATGCCAGCCGGGAGTTGATCGAAGCACTGAGCCTGCGCAGTGACGACATTCAACGGGTGACGCTGGTGATTCAGTCCATCGCCAGCCAGACCAATCTGCTGGCCCTCAACGCCGCGATTGAAGCGGCGCGGGCGGGCGAGCATGGTCGCGGATTTGCCGTGGTGGCGGATGAGGTGCGTGGTCTGGCGGCGCGCACGGCGTCGGCGACTGGCGAAGTCGGCGAGATGGTCGCCGATATTCAGCAGCGCACGGCACAAGTGGTGGAGCAGATCCGCGAGCTGTCCAGCGATCTGCAAACCGGCGTCGAGCAGGTGGAAAACACTGGTCAGCACCTGGAAAACATTGCCCGCCTGGCCGCCGGGGTGGAAGGTCAGGTCGGCGAAATTGCCCGGGGCGCGGAAACCAATCGTGAGCAACTCGACAGCCTGTTCAAGGCGATCGAGCAGATGCGCAGTGATCTGGCGATCAGCGATCAACAGACCCGCCGCCTGGCCGAGGCTGCCGTGCAGATGGAAGGCCAGGCGGAAACCATCAGCGAGCGTCTGGCCGAAGTCGGTCTGGATGACTATCACCAGCGGGTCTACGACCTGGCGCGTGAGGGCGCGAGCCAGATTGCGGCGCGGTTCGAGGCGGATGTCGAACAGGGACGAATCAGCCTTGAGGATCTGTTCGACCGCCAATATCAGACGATACCCGGGACGCAACCGGCGAAGTTTCAAACCCGATTTGACCGTTATACCGATCAGGTGCTGCCAGCGATTCAGGAGCCGTTGCTGCCGCGCCATGAAGGTTTGGTGTTCGCCATCGCCTGCACGCAGCAGGGCTATGTGCCGACGCATAACCTGGCGTTCAGTCAGCCGCTGACCGGTGACCAGCAGGTCGACGCCGTGGGCAACCGCACCAAACGCAAGTTCGCTGACCGCACCGGCATCCGCTGCGGCAGTCATCAGCAAGCGGTGCTGTTGCAGACTTACACCCGCGACACCGGGGAGTTGATGCATGATCTGTCGGTGCCGATCATGGTCAAGGGCCGGCATTGGGGCGGGCTGCGGCTGGGTTATAAGCCGGAGGCTGCGCGCTGATCGATTGTTACCGCTGGCGCAATGAATCTGTGCACGAGCGTTGCTGTTTCCGCTGTGGCGAACTCATTAACATGGCAACTAGTTAGGTAGCTAATGAAATTGAGAGGTCAGCATGCAGAGCAGAGTCGATGTCGCGGTGATGATTGGCAGTGGCGTGCCCGCCGGATTGCGCGCGATGGGGCAGAGCGTGTGCTGGGTCGTGTTGCTCAACGGTGAGCGTCGCGGCACCGCGTTCGCCAGTCGCGTCGAGGCGGAAGAGTGCAAGGCTGCCTGGCTCGAACAACTGAAAGCCGAGCCGGGCGACAGCCTGCACTGACATTGATTAACGTCCGTCGTGCAGGCGCACGTTCAACTCATCGACCATCACGGCTTCTTCACCGTCGGCGCGCAGCCATTCCTTCAGCAGTTGCGCCTGTTGCGGCGACCAGAAGGCGGCATCGATCAGTTTGGTATTGGCGTCCAGCGGATGCGCTTCGATGAAATCGTCGATTTCGCTGCCTTCCGAAGGCAGTCCCAGTTGGTCGAACAGGGTTTTCAGATCATATGCAGGCAGTTCCATCGTGTACTCCTTTTGCGTGTGCCGGAATGGCGCTGTCGCTCGCCCTTTATCTGAGGCAGCCATGGGGCAAGAGTTCGATTTGTGATTCAAGCGAACGGGCGAGGGCGCAGGCTTCGTTATGATCTTCGCGGAAACCTCTTACACGCCCGGTCGATGATTCCTTGATATGAAAGAACGCATTACCCGCCGGGACGACCTGGAAACGTGGGGTCTTGGCGTTTTGTGCGTATTGCGCAAGTTCCGGTATAGCGCCACCGTGCAACACGAAAGGCGCGTCGATGTGGGTGCTGGAAGGCCGGGCAAAGTGAGTCAGAGTGCACATATGAAGTCCTTTTCATGAGTTGGCCGACGTTTACTGGTCGGTTCGGGTAGTCGTAAGGAGCATCGCTGCTCTAGAATCGCCAGTGCCTGTTGGCGACAGGTGTCTATCTAAAGCAATTTTTTGCGGGCGATATGTCGGAAAAGGGCTTTTTTTCGTCAGCCTTTTCCCTAAAGTTTGTAGTCAGTCTTCACTACGCTTAGGTGAAGATTTTTCCTTCAAGGTCTGGCGAACGTCGGGGCAAGTTTCTCGCGCTACTTTCCAGTAGTCTTGCGAACTCGCGATGAATGGGCGTTCTGCTTGATTCAGGTTTACTGGAGTCATTCGGTAACAGCACCGGCCTGGCCGTTTTTTTGCCGTGCGCGTTTGGCGCAGGGTACTTTTCAGATGTGGGGATGTTTCTTTGGCAGTCAGTAATCTCGATATGCATGCTTTGTTCGTGCTGGGTGATTTGCGTGCAAAGTTGGTCAAGCTGTTCCAATCGCGTTTTGTTTACATCACCGAACAGAACGCCGAAGGCATTTACGTGGCCGAGATCGACACCGAAAGCGCATTGGTGGTCGATGACAAACCGGGGCTCAAGCTCAAGGTTGGCGATCATTTCAGCGCCTCGGTCCTGCCCAGCCGTGAAGGCGGCAAGATGGATATCCGCTTTCGCGAGATCAAACTGACGGTGTACGGCCTGGGCGATTACGCTTTTGTCGAAACGGCCGATGGTCACGCGATTCTGTTCAAGGAAGGCCACAGCGTGGTGACGGTGTTTGCCGCGCATCAGCAACTGCAAGAAGGCCTGACCAAGACCCTGAAAGCCGTCACCGGCAAAGCGGCGAAATGGCGCAAGGGTGAACTGGTCACGTTCAAGGCCAGCGAATGACCGGTGGCTTGAGCCGCGCCGACTTCCATTCGCAGAACCTCGAGCGTGCGCGTGAGGAGGCCTTGCGCCTGTTCAACGCCAAAGCCGGGTTGCAGGGCGCCTGGCTGAATTGGGTCGGCGCGCAGATCTACAGTTTGCGGCCTGCGGCATACGCCAGCATGGTCAGACGCGAGCTGCAAAGCTTGCAGGAAAAGTCTGAAACGTAACCTCGTCGGCGGCATGCTCCCGGAAAAAGCAGGAACCTCGGCTACAGTCAGTTGACTGAGTATTCAGAGGCTTGCGGTCTTCTGCCGGGCCATCCTGCTATTGCTGTGAACAGCACGAGGTGCAAAGCATGAAAGAAATTCGACGGCTATTGGCCGCCAGCGTGGTCTCGTTCGGTGTGCTGACGGCCGCGCAGCCGGCAGCGGCGGCACAGGCGCCTATCCATTTTGCCGACCTGAACTGGGAAAGCGGCAGCCTGATCACCGATGTTCTGAGGATCATCGTCGAGAAAGGTTACGGGCTGCCGACCGATACGTTGCCTGGCACCACCATCACGCTCGAGACCGCGTTGGCCAACAATGACATCCAGGTCATTGGAGAAGAGTGGGCCGGGCGCAGTCCGGTGTGGGTCAGGGCCGAGGCAGAGGGCAAGGTTGTCAGTCTCGGCGACACGGTCAAGGGCGCCACTGAAGGTTGGTGGGTGCCGGAATACGTGATCAAGGGCGATCCGGCCAAGGGCATCAAGCCGCTGGCGCCGGATCTGCGCAGCGTCAGTGACCTGAAGAAATACAAGGATGTATTCAAGGACCCGGAAAGCCCGAGCAAGGGCCGGTTCCTCAACAGCCCGATCGGCTGGACCTCGGAAGTGGTGAACAAACAGAAACTGACCGCGTACGGCCTGCAGGATGACTACACCAATTTCCGCAGTGGTTCCGGCGCGGCGCTGGATGCCGAGATCAGCTCCTCGATCCGCCGGGGCAAACCGGTGCTGTTCTATTACTGGTCGCCGACGCCGCTGCTGGGCAAATTCAAACTGGTGCAGCTGGAAGAGCCACCGTTTGATGCCGAGGCGTGGAAGACCCTGACCGATGCCGACAATCCCAATCCGAAACCGACCCGTTCACTGGCGTCGAAACTGTCGATCGGGGTGTCTACGCCGTTCCAGAAGCAGTATCCGCAGATTACCGAGTTCTTCAGCAAAGTGGATTTCCCGATTGCGCCGCTGAACAAGGCGCTGGCCGAGATGAGCGAAAAACACACCGCGCCACGGGAGGCCGCAGAGGCATTCATGAAGGCGCATCCAGAGGTGTGGCAGGCGTGGCTGCCGAAGGATGTGGCGGACAAGGTCGCGGCCGAACTGAAATAAACGGCGCATCTGTGGCGAGGGAGCTTGCTCCCGCTCGGCTGCGAAGCAGTCGCCATCTCGGCTGATACGGTTTACTGGATAACCGCATCAACCGATCTTGGGGCTGCTTCGCAACCCGGCGGGAGCAAGCTCCCTCGCCACAGGTTAAATGTCGACTCAGAATCGAGTCTGCACCGCCAGTTCAAAGGTGCGCGGCGTGCCCAGGTAATAAGCCGGCGACACATGCGCAAACTCGGCATACACCTTATTGGTCAGGTTTCGCACCCGGCCTGTGACGGTGGTGTGTGAGTCGACCTTGTAGCTGAGGAAACTGCCGAACAGCGTGTACGACGGCACGGTCATGGTGTTCGCCGTGTCGGCATACACCGACGCTACATACCGCGCATCGACCCCACCTTGCCATTGCGGCGAAAAGTCATAAGTCAGCCACAGGTTGCCCACCCGGTCCGGGACGTTGGTCGGCGTGTTGCCCTTGCGCGACACCACCACACCAGCGGCATTCTTTTCGGTGAAATCGTCGTATTGCGCATCGACCCAAGCGAAGTTGCCTTCGGCCAACAGCTTGTCGGTGATGCGCAGGGAGCTGGCGATCTCGATGCCTTTGGAAGTCTGCTGGCCCACCGGAATGCTGCTGGTCGGGTCCAGCGGATCGGTCACGGCGAAGTCCTTGCGCTCGATGGTGTACGCCGCCACCGTCGCCGAGCCGCGGCCGTTGAGGTAATCGAACTTGCTGCCGATTTCCCATTGCTTGCCGGTCGACACGTCGAAGTCCTGAGTGCCGTTCGGTTGTTCGGCGGCGGTGCTGTATTGCACGTAGACGTTGGCCGACGGGATGAACTGGTAGCTCAGGCCGACACGTCCGGTGACCGGCTCCCAACTGCGCTTGAGGTGTTTGGGATTGGTCGCCGTCACGGTGCGGTGGTTAGTCACGTCGAGGTCGATGTCGTCGTAACGCAGGCCGGTCAGCAGCGCCAGTTTGTCGGTCAGGGCCAGGCGGTTTTCCACGAACAGTGCCTTGGTCGTGACCTCGTTGGTCTTGTCGCTGATCAGCGCCGGGTTGGTACCGGGAATGTCGTAGAAATGCCCCGGCCGGTAGTGGTTCGGATCGACCGTGCTCGCGCCTTTGATGTTCAGCGGCGAGTTGGTGGTCTGGTTGACCTTGTATTCGAAGCCACCGGACCATGTCGTGTCGAGCCCGAAAAACGTGTTGTCGTGACGCAGTTCGAACTGGTTGCCGTTCTGCTCGCCCTGATGTCGCACCTGATAGGCGGTTGAGCGGTTCACCGCAGTGTTGTCGGCGTTGTACTGATAGGTCTCGAGGTTGCGGTAGTCGCGCTGGCTGTCGAGGTGATACAGCGTGTTGCGCAGGGTGGTGTTGTCGTTGATCCGGTAGTCGATGATCGAGCGCAGCCAGATCGTGCGCTGCTCATAGCGCCCGTCTTCGACGTTGTAGTTGTTGAAGCGATTGTGTTTGTCGATCTTCAACTCGCCGGCCTTGGGATTGAGCACCGGCGTGCCCCAGTACGGGCTGTCTTCGTGTTCGTCCTGATATTCCAGGGCCAGGGTGTGCGACAGGTCCGGTGTGAGGTCGCTGAGCAGCGAGAACGCCACGCTCCAGGCATCGCGTTCCTGGCGGTCGATGTAGCCATTGCTGGTGTTGTGGCTGACGTCGAGGCGCGCGTAGTGCTGCACATCGGCGTTCGGGTCGGTCAACGCGTGGTTGAGGCCGAACGCAGTTTCCGTGGTGTCGTAGCTGCCGTAGCTGACACGCCCCTCGACGGCTTGCTCGTCGCGGGTCGCCAGTTTGGTCACGTAGTTCAGCGAGCCGCCCACCGAACCTGCGCCGTTGACCTGTGACGACGGGCCGCCGAGCAATTCCACCCGATCATAGATCCACGCATCCACCGGGCGCGCGAGGCCGCCGGAGACATTGATGCCGTTGAACATCTGGGTGATCTGGCTGCTGGTGAAGCCGCGATAGGAGACGAATCCGCCAAAGCCCGGCGGTGCGCTGGCATTGACCCCGGGCAGGGTGTTGGCGGCGTCCTGGAAGTTCTGCGCGCCGTGGCGTTCGATGTCGTTGCGGTTGGCGATGGCCACCGAGGCAGGCGTATCGCGCACGCTCAGGCCAAGGCGCGAGGCCATGCCGCTGGACTGGTCGAGGCTCAAGCCCGGCTCGCTGCCGGATTCGCCGTCGATGGTGATCGGCGCCAGGTCGACGGTGGATTGCGCCCAGGCGTTAAGGGACAGGCAGCCGCACAGGCTCGCCAGCAGAGGAATATGTTTCATCGTTGAATCCTGAATGCTTGTCTAGGAGTCAGCGCACAGGCGAACGCCGCGCGTTGGCGCAGTGGGCTGAACAATCAAAAAAGGCAAAGACACTCAGGCGAGCGGCGGGGCGCGAGGATTGGCCGAAGGCCAGGTGAAGCGGGCAGGGAGGTCGGCGCTGACGATGGGCGCCAGCGGTGGGCTGTGTTGTTCCGGCAGCACCGCCAGGGTCAAACTGGAGTTGAACGCCGGGCCCATGCCGCCGCCGACCGAACACAGCGGACAGCCGAACGCCTTGGACAGGGTCGGCAGTTTTTCTTCGGTGGGGTTGCTGGTCAGCGGCGCTTGAGTGGCCGGATCGACCGTACAGAACTGGCCGCCGATGCCGTTGAGTTGCATCCCGACCATTTGCCCGTGACCGATGCTGCAGGCGAACACGTTGAACAGGACGCAGCAATAAAGCATCCAGGCCAGCAGTGAGCGATCGGAACGGGAGAATTTCATGGGGCGGCACTTTACCGTACCGCTGATCGGTCGTGCACTTCAAAAAAAGCCGACTAGGATGATTTGTTCAAATCCCTTGAAAGGATTTCAACCATGACCTTTGTGATGGCTCAATGGCTGGTGACGATTTTTGCAGTGATCGCCCTGGTGCATGTGTATTGGGCGTTGGGTGGACAATGGGCGGCGGTGGCGGCAGTGCCGCAGATTCCAGTGCGAGGTTTGGTGGCGACGGTGCGGCCAGCGTTCAAACCGTCAGGCTGGATCACGTTGCTGGTGGCAGCCGGGTTGCTGGTGATTGCCGGGTTGGTGTGCATGCGCGTCGGCTGGGGAATGCCGGCGGTGCATGACGGCTGGTTGCAATGGGTGATCAGCGCGATTGCGCTGGTGATGTTTGCCCGGGCGATTGGCGATTCGCATCTGGTGGGGTTTTTCAAGGAAGTGAAGGATTCACGGTTTGCGCGGCTGGATACCTGGGTGTATTCGCCGTTGTGTCTGGTGTTGGGGGCGGGGTTGTTGGCGGTGGCCTGGGTCTGAGGTTTGATTGATCTGGAGATTGCTATCGCGAGCAGGCTCACTCCTACAGAAGAACGCATTCCAAATATAGGAGTGAGCCTGCTCGCGATAGCGCCTGTCCAGGCAACCTAAGTCTTCAGCTACCGCTCTCGGTGCGGCGGCTACTGACCTCAGCAGGCACATCATCCCCGGCCATGCGCTTGCGGAACAACGCCGCCCGCGCCAGCAGCAGGGTGGTCACCGGCACGGTAATCGCCAGCAGAATCGGGATCAGCCAGGCGTGCAGCACCGGCCCCGATTTCAAGGCCGAGAAACAAATGATCGACGCCAGCGCCACGCACCATGCACCCAGCGTCGACGCCAGTGCCGGCGGGTGCATGCGCTGGAAGTAGTCCTTCATGCGCAGCAATCCGATCGCACCAATCAGCGCAAACACGCCACTGAGCACCAACAGGATCGCCACCGGAATCTCGACCCACAGCGACAATTCAGCATTCATTCGATCACCTCGCCACGCAGCAGGAATTTCGCCAGGGCAAAGGAGCCGACGAAGCCGAACAGCGCGATCAGCAGCGCCGCCTCGAAATAGGTATCACTGGAATATCGGATGCCCAGGGTCAGCATCATCAACATGGCGACGATGTACAGGTAGTCCAGGGCGAGTACCCGGTCCTGCGCCGACGGTCCCTTGAACAGGCGGATCAGGGTCAGGACCATCGCCAGCGAAAACAGGAACAGCGTCAGCAGAATCGCGTTCGACAGCAGCGGGCTCATTCGAAGATCTCCATCAACGGCTGCTCGTAGGCCGTCTTGAAGTGGTGGATGAAGTGCGCCTCGTCATCCAGATCCCAGACGTGCAGCAGCAGGATGCTGCGATCCAGCGCCAGCTCCGACCACACGGTGCCGGGCACCACGGTGCAGATCATCGCCAGTGCGGCCAGGCCGTGGGCATCGCGCAGGTCCAGCGGCACTTTGACGAAGCGCGAGCGCGGTGGACGACGCCCGGCGTTGAGCACGCCCCAGGCGACGATCAGGTTGGACATCACCACGTCACGCCCCACCAGCAGGAACAGGCGCAGGATCGTCAGCGGGCGGCGGATGCGCACCTGTTTCGGGCGCAGCTTGCGCATCATCAACGGTGCAGCAAACCCCAGAATCGCGCCGAGCAGCAGGTTGCCCGGGCTGACAGAGAGGTTCAGCGTCAGCCACAAAACCCACAGCGCCAGTGACAGCAGCGGAGCCGGAAACACGCGCTTCATGGCTGCACCTCCAGCATCACGGCCTTGGCTTCAGGGCTTGGCACGGCACGGGTGCCGAGCACGGCCATCACGTATTGCTGCGGATTATTCAGCGCGTCGGCAGTGGCCTGGGTGTAACGCAGCAGCGGCTCGGCCTTGAAGGTCAGGGCGATGCTCAGCCCCAGCAGCAGGAAGATCGGCGCGCATTCGAGTTTGCGCAGCAGCGGCGAAGGCCGCTCCTCCGGCGTCCAGAAGCGCTGGACGCCCATGCGCGCAAACGCCATCAGCGAGGCCAGCCCCGACAGGATCAGCAGCGCCAGCAACGCCCAGGCGGCGTTCGAAATCGGTGCCTCCGTGCCCAGCCCCAATGGATTGAGCAGGGCGCCGATCAGGCTGAGCTTGCCGATGAAGCCCGACAGCGGCGGCATGCCGATGATCAGCAGCGCGCAGGCAATAAAGCTCAGGCCAAGAAATGCCATGGTCCACGGGATGACCTGACCGACCACGGCTTTCTGTTCGTCGTCGAGGTTGATGCCCTTGGGGGGTTGCAGTGATTCCTGCGGGCGCGGCAACAGTTCGCTTTCGTCTTCCAGCGGAATCTCGTTGGCCGAACGCGAGCGCTCGATCAACTCGGCCAGCAGGAACAGCGCGCTCAGTGCCAACGTCGAGCTGACCAGGTAGAACAGCGCCGCGCCAATCAGGTTCGGCTGGGCGAAACCCACGGCGGACAGCAAAATCCCCGCCGACACCAGAATGCTCAGGCTGGCCATGCGCTCCAGACGTTGCGCGGCGAGAATCGCCAGCGCCGCGCACGCCATGGTCGCCATGCCGCCGTAGATCAGCCAGTCGCCACCGAAGAATGCCGAAGCCCCGGCCTGCCCGGAGAACAGCAGCGTCCACAAACGCAGCAGGGTGTAGACGCCGACCTTGGTCATGATCGCGAACATTGCCGCCACCGGCGCACTGGCCGAGGAGTAGGCCGGCACCAGCCAGAAGTTCAGCGGCCACATGCCGGCCTTGGCCAGGAACGCCACCGCGAGAATCCCCGCGCCGGCGTGCAGCAAACCACGATCGGCTTCCGGCACCAGCGGAATCTTCAGCGCCAGATCGGCCATGTTCAGGGTGCCGGTGACGCCGTAGATCAGCGCCGCGCCAATCAGGAACAACGATGAGGCCAGCAGGTTGATCGAAATGTAATGCAGCCCCGACGACACCCGTGCGCGCCCCGAGCCGTGCAGCAACAGGCCATAGGAGGCGGCGAGCAGCACTTCGAAGAACACGAACAGGTTGAACAGGTCGGCGGTGAGGAACGCGCCGTACAGGCCCATCAACTGAATCTGGAACAGCGCGTGGAAGCTTGATCCCGCGCCGTCCCAACGGGCCATGGCGAAGAGCAGGGCGCTGACACCGATGACGCCGGTCAGCACCAGCATTAGTGCCGACAGGCGATCGACCACCAGCACGATGCCGAACGGCGCCTGCCAGTTGCCCGGCAGGTACACGCCGATGGAGCCGGGCACGCCGGTGGTCTGCGTCCACTGCAGCAGCATCACTGAAATGAACAGGCCGACGAGGCTGGAGAACAGGTTGATTTTCGCCTTCAGCGGCCGGTGCTTCTCGCCGAGCATCAACATGATGGCGGCGGTCAGCAGCGGCAGCAGGATCGGTGCGGCGATCAGGTGAGTCATCGCCATCATTCCTTAGGCTCCCGGCCGTCGACGTGGTCGGTACCGGTCAGGCCCCGCGACGCCAGCAGCACCACCAGGAACAGCGCGGTCATGGCAAAGCTGATGACAATGGCGGTCAGCACCAGGGCCTGTGGCAGTGGATCGGTGTAGTGCAGCAGGTCCTGGGTCACGCCGTCCTTGATCACCGGTTCTTTACCGATGAACAGGCTGCCCATGCTGAAGATGAACAGGTTGACCGCGTAGGACAGCAGGCACAGGCCCATGACCACCTGGAACGTCCGTGGCCGCAACACCAGCCAGACGCCGGACGCGGCGAGCACGCCGATGGCGATTGCGATGACTTCTTCCATCAGACGGCTCCTTTGCTGGCGACGGACTTGGGCAGCGACGCGGTCTTGTGACCACGCACCGATTGGTGAGCGAGGGCGGTCAGGATCAGCAGTGTCGAGCCGACCACCACGGCGTACACGCCGATATCGAAGAACAGCGCGCTGGCGATGTGGATATCGCCCAGCAACGGCAACTCGAAATGCCAGGTGTGGGTGGTCAGGAACGGGTAACCGACCGCCATCGCGCCGAGGCCAGTCGCCGTGGCGAACAGCAGACCGGTGCCCATCCAGCGCAATGGTCGCAGGCTCATTTGCGCCTCGACCCACTGTGTGCCGGCGACCATGTATTGCAGGATGAACGCCACCGACATCACCAGCCCGGCGACAAAACCACCGCCCGGCTGGTTGTGGCCGCGCATGAACAGGTAGAACGAGACCACCAGCGCGACCGGCAGCAGCAGGCGCACCAGCACCGCCGGCACCATCATGAAACCGAGTGCGGTATCGCTGGCGGTGCGTGGATTGACCAGATCGGTGACCACGTCCGGCGCGAGCAGACGTTGCTGGGCCGGCAGTTGCAGGCTTTCTTTCGGCGGGCGGAAGCGTCGCAGCAGGGCGAACACGGTCAGCGCCACCGCTACCAGCACGGTGATTTCACCGAGGGTATCGAAGCCGCGGAAGTCCACCAGCATCACGTTGACCACGTTGCTGCCACCGCCCTCGGGCATGGCGCGACTGAGGTAGAACGAGGAGATGTCGTTGGGCGTCTGTCGCGTCAGCATCGCGTAGGACAGCAGCGCCATGCCGGCGCCGACGGCAATCGACAGCAGCAGGTCGCGCAGACGGCGGATGCGTGCCTTGCGCAGGGTGCTTGGCAGTGGCGAGACTTCTTCGATGCGTCGCGGCAGCCAACGCAGACCGAGCAGGATCAGCACGGTGGTGACCACTTCCACGGCCAGTTGCGTCAGCGCCAGGTCCGGTGCCGAGAACCAGACAAAGGTCACGCAGGTCATCAGGCCGCAGACGCTGACCATGGTCAGGGCGGCGAGACGGTGATACTTGGCCTGCCACGCGGCGCCGAGGGCGCAGGCAATCGCCAGCAGCCACAGGGTGACGAACACGATGGAACCCGGAATCTTCGGCCGGTCGCCCCAGCTCAGGCTGCTGTGCAGCATCGGGATCAGCCCGGCGAGCACCGCCGCCAGCACCATCAGGAACAATTGCATCTGCAGGCGCCGGGTGCCGAGTCGGCGTTCTACCCGGCGGGCCAGACGCATCATTACCACCAGACTGCGCTCGAACAGGCGCTTGCCGTTGAAGCGGCCCACCAGCGGCGGGTATTTGAAGCGTCCACGTTTGAGCTGGTTGCGCAGCAGCAGATAGACCACGATGCCGCCGGACATGGCGATCAGGCTCATGATCATCGGTGCGTTGAGACCGTGCCAGATCGCCAGGCTGTACTCCGGCAGCGTGCCACCCACCACCGGCAGCGCGGCGGCTGCGAGCAGCGGGCCGACCACTTGTGCCGGGAAGATCCCGACGACCAGACAGGTGAACACCAGCAGCTCCACCGGCGCACGCATCCAGCGCGGTGGCTCGTGCGGGGTGTGCGGCAGGTCGGTGGCTGTCGGGCCGAAAAACACATCAACCGTGAAGCGCAGCGAGTAAGCCACGCTGAACGTACCGGCGATGGTCGCAACAATCGGCAGCGCCGCTTCGACCCACGCGGTGGCGTTGATGAACACGGTTTCGGCGAAGAACATTTCTTTCGACAGGAAACCGTTGAGCAGCGGCACGCCGGCCATCGAGGCACTGGCCACCATCGCCAGCGTCGCGGTGAACGGTATCAGTTTGATCAGGCCACTGAGCTTGCGGATATCGCGGGTGCCGCTTTCGTGGTCGATGATGCCTGCGGCCATGAACAGCGAGGCTTTGAAGGTTGCGTGGTTGAGGATGTGGAACACTGCTGCGACCGCCGCCAGCGGGCTGTTCAGGCCTAGCAGCAGGGTGATCAGGCCCAGATGGCTGATGGTCGAGTAGGCCAGCAAACCCTTGAGGTCGTTCTGGAACATCGCGCAATACGCGCCGAGCAACAGCGTGCACGCGCCGGCGCCGCTGACGATGTAGAACCATTCTTCACTGCCCGACAGCGACGGCCACAGACGTGCCAAGAGAAAGACCCCGGCCTTGACCATGGTCGCCGAGTGCAGATAAGCCGAAACCGGAGTGGGCGCCGCCATGGCGTGCGGGAGCCAGAAATGGAAAGGGAACTGGGCGCTTTTACTGAGGGCGCCGATGAGAATGAGGGGAAGCAGGATGGGGTAGAGGGCATGTGCACGAATCAGATCGCCGGCGGCCAGGACCTTGTCCAGGTCATAGCTGCCGACGACATGGCCGAGGATCATGACCCCCGCCAGCAGGCACAATCCCCCGGCCCCGGTGACCATCAGCGCCATGTACGCGCCACGCCGGGCATCGGCGCGATGGTGCCAGTAGCCGATCAGCAGGAACGAGAAGAGGCTGGTCAGCTCCCAGAAGAACACGATCTGGATCAGATTGCCGGAGATCACCAGGCCGAGCATCGCGCCCATGAACGCCAGGAAGAAGGCGAAGAAACGCGGCACCGGGTCGTCCGGCGACATGTAGTAACGGGCGTATAAAGAAACCAGGGTGCCGATGCCGAGGACCAGCAACGAGAACAGCCAGGCGAAGCCGTCCATGCGCAGGACGAAGTTCAACCCCAGGCTGGGCAGCCACATGAATTCTTCGCGGATCACGCCGCCATGGGCGATTTGCGGGTACAACAGCGCGACCTGCACGGTGCCGATCAGAGCGACCAGACCTGCCAACAGGGATTCGGTATTACGCGCGTTGTGTGGCAGCACCGCTGCCAGACAGCTGCCAATGAATGGCAGAAGCAGTAGAACTATCAGGGACATAGGCTTCTAATCTGCGGAAGTTTGTGAAGCATCATACGTGCCAGCTCCCTGATTACCAAACCCGAGGATGTCTCAGAATCCTACAAAGTAGTCTGGAATTTTCTGTTTGGCTCTGTTTCCAAAGCGAAAAGATCGCAGCCTTCGGCAGCTCCTACATTGGAATGCATGTCCCTGTAGGAGCTGCCGAAGGCTGCGATCTTTTGATCTTCGCTTTCAATTGCCGCTGTCGTTTTCCAAGGCACCTTCAACTTCGACGTCAACCTTACCCTTGGTCTTCAGCTCGCTGACAATCACCGCCGCCACGATCAACCCGGCGCCAACCAGCGCAATCGCCGGCAGGCGCTCCCCGGCGATCCGCCCGACGATGCCGGCCCACACCGGCTCACCGGCGTAGATCAAGGTCGCACGGGTCGGCGAAACGCTTTTTTGCGCCCAGTTCATCGCCACCTGAATCGCCGCACTCGCCGCGCCCAGGCCCAGCGCCGTCACCAGCAGCGTCCAGGAAAAATCCGGAATCGCCTCGCCGGTCGGCACCACCAGCAGGAACGACAGCACCGACGTCGCCGCCAGTTGCACCACGGTCACCCGGCGTACATCGACCTGGCCGGCGTAGGTGCTGATCAGAATGATTTCGGCGGCAATCGCGATGGCGCTGATCAGCGTGGCAATCTCGCCGGGGCTGAAATTCAGCGACGCGCCGGACGGCCCGGACAGCAGCATCAAACCGGTAAACGCGAGCATGATGCCGATGCTCGGCATCAGCCCCGGTCGACGCCCCAGTACCAGCCATTGCAGCAACGGCACAAAGGGCACGTACAACGCGGTGATGAAGGCCGACTGGCTGCTCGGGATCGTCTGCAGGCCCACCGTCTGCAAGCCGTAACCCAGCATGATCGCCACACCGATGAACGCGCCGGCCTTAAGTTCGAACAGGGTCAGTGCGCGCAAGTGCCGCCAGGAGAACAGCGCGACGATGGCGGCCGCTGCGGCAAAGCGCAAACCGACGAAGAACATCGGGCCGCTGACGGTCATGGCGTGTTGCACCAGCAGGAACGTACCGCCCCAGACCATGGTGATCAGCACCAGCACGCACTCGGCCTTGCTGAAGCGGGAGAAGCGAATAGGGGAGGAGGAGCCGTTTGCTGACGTCATGACCTTGCGCACTATAAAAGGCAGGACGCACAATGCGTCCAACGTTGCGCAGTATACTGCCCAACCCCACCGAGTGAGCAATATAGTGCACAAAGATTCCAGCCAACGGGCGTCCGTCCTGCAACACGTCAGCCTGAACGTTCGGCGCCTGCGCCACGCGGCCGACATGAGCCAGACCGCGCTGGCCGAAAAGTCCGGCGTCAGTCGGCGCATGCTGGTGGCGATCGAGGCCGGGGAAAAGAATGTCAGCCTGACCACCCTCGACCGCGTCGCCGAAGCCCTCGATGTGGCGTTCAGCGACCTGATCCAGGCCCCCGACGCCCGTGACCCGAGCCGCATCAATGAAGTCGCGTGGGCCGGCGCGATCCCCGGCAGCAAAGCGGTGCTGCTGTCCAAGGCCACCGCCACCCGCGAGGTCGAGCAGTGGGAGTGGTGTCTGCAACCGGGCGAGGTTTACCCCTCGCAACCGGACGCCGATGGCTGGAGCGAGCAGATCTACGTATTCGAAGGCTGCCTGACCCTGATGCTCGGTGAGCAACGGCAGCAGATCGCCACCGGCGAGTTTTTCATGTTTGCCAGCAATCAGCCGCACAGCTATCGCAACGACGGCGATGTGGCGACGCGGTTTGTGCGTAACGTGGTGATTTGAATGAGTGAGCGTGCAGACATCCTGATCATCGGCGGTGGCCTCAGCGGCACGATGCTGGCCGTGCAATTGTTGCGGCGCCCCGGCCAGCGCCGGATCCTGATCATCGAACCGCGCGCCGAACTCGGCCGCGGCGAAGCCTACAGCGCGGTCGAACTGGGCCATACGCTGAACGGCAATGCGGCGCGGATGAGTGTCGACCCGGACAACCCCGATGACCTGACCCAATGGCTGACCACGCACATTGCCGACGGTGGCTGGCCCGAGTCTGCCGAGCAGAAGGTGCCGGTCAGTGAGCTGTTTCCGCCGCGCGGCCTGTTTGGCGTGTACGTGCAACAGCGTCTGGCGCAGGCGCGGCTCGTGGGTGCGCAGCAGGGTTCGACGCTCGAGCATGTCTGTGCCGAAGTGGTCGATCTGCAAACCGCTGTCGATTCGGTACAGCTGACCTTGAACGATGGCCGGCGCTTGAGCGCTGCGTACGCGGTGCTCGCCACCGGCATGTTCCCGGCCGCTCGCACGCCGCAGAAAAACTCCAGTGGCCTGAATGCCGCCGCGCTCGATCCGTGGGATGTCGCGGCCATGCGCCAGCTCGATGCGCAATCGACGGTGCTGATCATCGGTTCGGGGCTGACCATGGTCGATGCGGTGGTTTCGCTGGAACAGGCCGGCCATCGCGGGCCGATCGAAGTGTTTTCCCGTCATGGTCTGTTGCCCCACGTGCGCCGGCAACCGCCGACGTGGGTGGATTTTCTCGCCGAAGACCCGAGCATCCGCACGCCCCGGCAATTGCTGGGTGAATTGCGCAGGCAATGCCGGGATGCCATCGCCCAGGGCATTGACTGGCAGGCGCCGCTGGACACCGTGCGCGCACATATCGGACGGCTGTGGAGCCAGGCCACTGACGTGCAGCGGCGACAATTCGTACGGCATGTGCGGCCGTGGTGGGAGAGCCATCATCACCGTTCGCCGCCGCTGAGTGCCGCGTTGGTCGAGCGTCTGCAGCGAGACGGGCGATTGCGCATTCAGGCGGCGTCGTTCAAGGGGCTTGAGCCTGCGTCGGGCGCTGGTGTGAGTATTCGCCTTCGACGCCGTGGTGAAGCCGACACCTGTGTGGTGCACGGGGCGGCGCTGATCAATTCCAGCGGCATCGAGTACGACTGGCGCCGCGTTGCGCGGCCGCTGCCGCAGCAGTTGCTGGCGCGCGGACTGGTGCAGCCGGGGCCGTTGGCGTTGGGGATTGCGGCGGCGGTGGACGGTGCCGTGCTGGATGCCGAAGGGCAGGCCGGCAGCCGATTGTTCGCCATGGGGCCACCGCTGCGCGGGATGTGGTGGGAGAGTACGGCGGTGACGGATGTGGCGTTGCAGGCGAAAGCTTTGGCGGCGCGGCTGGTGGATTGAAAGCAGACCGACTTGCACAGATCCCTGTAGGAGTGAGCCTGCTCGCGATAGCGGTGGGTCAGTCACCTCATTGCTGAAGGGGCTGACGCTATCGCGAGCAGGCTCACTCCTACAGTTGAACGGGGCAGCTCAGTCATCTCGGCAGCGCATTCATCAGCCAGCGCTGGCGGATCTGCTCCAGGCTGCCATCGGCGCGCAAGGTTTCCAGAGCCTTTTGCCAGCGCGCGACCTGCTGCGGATCGGTCTGCAGCGAGAAGGCAATGTAAGTGTCCTGATGCCGCAGCGGGATCTGATACTGCAAGCGCCCCGGTTCCATGCCCTGGGTTCGGGCCAGTGCGGCGGTGGACAGGGTGTCGGAGACCACGAAGTCGGTCCTGCCGAGGCTGAACAGGCGCATCATCTGCTCAGGCGTTTCGACGCCTTCGAGGTTCTTCAGGTTTTGCTCTTGCAGGTAGCTGTAGATCAGCCATTTGCGCGGCACGCTGATGCGACCCGCCTGATCAGCCTCCTGCAGGGAGCGTACGCGTGGTTGGTTATAGGCATGACCGTAGAGGGCCGTTTCGACTTCGATCAGCGGCCCGACCCATTGGAAGCGTTCATCGCGCTCATCGCTCCGCAGGACGGTGAACACGCCGGTATTCGGGGTTTCGCTGGCGGTGCGCAGGGCACGCAGCAACGGCACTTGTTGCAGGCTGATGCGGTCGCCGGCCTGTGCGGCCAGGGCGCGCACCACATCCACGCCGTAACCCACCAGTTGATCGCCTTGCTGAAAATGCAGGGGCGGGTGGTTGTCGGTGAGCAGTTGCAGATCCGCCGCATTGGCCGCCAGGGCCAGGAGTGACAGCAGGCACGCGGCAATCCGTTTCATGAATCGTCCCTGAACAATTGATCGCGAAGCTTAGTACGGGCCGAGGGTGGCTGTCGTGAGGAATGTACGGGGCTTTTGTGTCAGAAACAAAGGCTGTTTGGCAGCGCCGGGATCAGCCAAAACAATTGTGGGAGCCAGCAGGCTGGCTCCCACAGGAGGTGCGTCAGCGGTGCGGGTTACGCCACCACGCGATAGCACGGCACGTACGCCGCGCCGCCCGGGAGTTTCATCCGGTGCTGAGCGACGAAGGCTTTGAGCAGCGCATCGAGCGGTTGCATGATCGCCGCGTCACCGCGGATCTGGTACGGCCCGTGTTCTTCGATCAGGCGGATGCCCTTGTCCTTGACGTTGCCGGCCACGATCCCGGAGAACGCGCGACGCAGGTTGGCCGCCAGTTCGTGGGGCGGCTGGCCGCGGTGCAGCTTGAGATTGGCCATGTTTTCGTGGGTCGGATCGAACGGACGCTGGAAGCTTTCGTCGATCTTCAGCAGCCAGTTGAAGTGGAACGCGTCGTTGCGCTCGCGGCGGAACTGCTTCACCGCTTTGAGGCCGGCGGTCATCTGCCGGGCGACTTCGGCCGGGTCGTCGATGATGATCTTATAATGCTGCTTGGCCGCGTCGCCGAGGGTGGCGATGACGAACGCGTCGAGTTGTTCCAGATACGGCGCGGCATGTTTCGGCCCGGTCAGGATCACCGGGAACGGCAGGCCTTCGTTGTCCGGGTGCATCAGGATGCCCAGCAGGTACAGGAACTCTTCGGCGGTGCCGGCGCCGCCCGGGAAGATAATGATGCCGTGGCCGACACGGACGAACGCTTCCAGACGCTTCTCGATGTCCGGCAGGATCACCAGCTCATTGACGATCGGGTTCGGCGCTTCGGCCGCGATGATGCCCGGCTCGGTCAGGCCGAGGTAGCGCCCACCGTGGATGCGTTGTTTGGCGTGGGCGATGGTCGCGCCTTTCATCGGGCCTTTCATCACGCCGGGGCCGCAACCGGTGCAGATGTCGAGGCTGCGCAAGCCCAGTTCGTGGCCGACTTTCTTGGTGTATTTGTATTCTTCGGTATTGATCGAGTGACCGCCCCAGCACACGACGATTTTCGGCTCGACGCCCGGGCGCAGGGTGCGCGCGTTGCGCAGCAGGTGGAAGACGTAGTCGCTGATGCCTTGCGACGTGCTGAGGTCGATGCGTTGGCTGTCGAGTTCATTTTCGGTGTAGACGATGTCGCGCAGGGCGCTGAACAGCATCTCGCGGGTGCTGGCGATCATTTCACCGTCGACGAAAGCATCGGCCGGAGCGTTCAGCAGTTCCAGGCGCACGCCGCGATCCTGCTGGTGAATGCGGATTTCGAAGTCCTTGTAGGCTTCCAGAATGGTTTTCGCGTTGTCGACATGGGCGCCGGTGTTGAGGATGGCCAGGGCGCACTGGCGGAAGAGGGTGTAGGTGCTGCCGGATCCGGCTTCGCTCAGTTGCTGAACTTCACGTTGAGAAAGGGTTTCCAGGCTGCCTTTCGGGCTGACCGAGGCATTGATTACGTGTCGTTGGGTCATGCAATGATCCTTAAAACGATGTCATCCCCAAACCGGCGGATGGCATCCGAATAGTGTGTATCCATGAATGAAGATGGCACGATCTGCGCTGTACCGCCATGTCCCCGTTGGACGCTGAAAAGATGAAAAGGGCCCCCAGCATAGCTAAATCGCGCACAGAGGCGATAATGCCCAGCGAGTTTTTTCCGTTGCCCTTTTTATCGCTCAAGGAAGTCATGCCCGATGTTCGAGATCCAGCCGATGGACGCAGCAACGTTTCGCCAGCAGACCCGCCGCAGCACGCTGATCATTGCCGTGCTGTTCCTGGTGCTGGCGATGGGTTTTTCCACGGCGGCGGTGGCGCTGTTCGGCGAACCCGGCGGGGATAATCTGCGCTTCAACGTCGGCGGGGTGTTCGTCGCGTTGCTGCTGACGGCGGCGCTGATGCGCGGGCAGTTCTGGCATCAGGCGTGGATGGCGCCGGCGGTCTACAGCTGGCGGCTCAAGCGCAGTCTGATGAGCGTGACCAATGTGATGCATCAGGTGACAGCGGCGGTCGAGCAAAACGATCCGACGGCGATGAAGGTGCTGCGTTTCTACCATCTGGGGCTGACCCAGATGCACGAACTCGACGGCAACTCCAGCGATCATGCGCAGTTGCACCGGGAAGTCGAGGCGCATAAAGAGCGGATGCAGGCGCTGGGTCTGGAGATCGACCAGAAACGCCTGGATCCGGCCTGGCTGACGGCGTTGAAACCGGCTGCGGGTTAAAACGGGATACGGCTGGCGCGGCGCAGTTTCCACGCGCGGATCAGGCGACCATAGACCAGCAGGTTGATCACCAGCACCACGCTGCCCAATGCCAGCTGGATCTGCGGCGTCAGCCCGGCGGGGTAGATGATCGGCCAGATGTAGTGCTCGATGAAGCCGCCGGCGTATTCGGTCTGCCCGGCGGCGTGGCGCATCAGGTTTTCCCAGTAGGTCAGCGGACAGGTCAAGTGCAACACCTCGACCGCCACGCCCCATACCGCCGCCGGCAAATGCAGCCACATCACACGCGGCCACTTGAGCACCAGCAGCCCGCCGAACAGCACGAACAAAATGAAGCACAGATGAAACAGCACCAGCCCGTCGGCTGCGATTCGGTACAGCATGTCGTCTCCCTGACGCGATTGTGAAGGGCTCCATGGTACGCCGACAGCGACCCCGGGGCGCTGCGATTTAATGCCGTACCGGGAATGTTGGCGGCAATCTGTGGGCGCATCGTGTTCAATTTGCAGTGGGACAAACTATATTTGCTTAGTTCGCGGGCGGCGATCGGACGGTGTTGTACACCCGTAATACTTTGCTCAGCCTGCTGTTGAGCAGTGCGTTTTGCTTTTTACTGCGCGGGTGGTTGTAAGTTGCAACGGTAAAATTGTTCTACGCTTAAAGGATTCAGGTGGCTTTTATCCAGAGCGAGGTGGACATGACGACTGAGCAAGAGCGTGTGGATGAAGACGAAGATGTCGATGAACCGACCGAAGAAGAGATCGAGCGTGAAAAGCGCAAGGAGCAGACCTGGAAGCACGATGATGACAAGGAACTCACAGGGCCCGATGTGAAGTTCTAAAGCCGTTTTGCAAAAAAAAGCCCCGCGATTGCGATAATGCTGTTCATTTAAGCCCGACACTGTGACTGTGGCGAGGGAGCTTGCTCCCGCTGGGCTGCGTAGCAGTCCCTCTTTTGGGGCCGCTTCGCGACCCAGCGGGAGCAAGCTCCCTCGCCACGGGTTTCAATTGAACGCAAAATTTCTTAAGTGAACAGCATTACGCGATTGCGGGGCTTTTTCGTTGTTCAGAGGTCTTCCAGCTTCGAGAAGTCCGGGTGTGACGCCCGGTAGCCGAGGGTCCTGTCGATCCACGCATTGAGTTCGTTGACCATCACCGGTGGGTGGCCGGGATAGTTTTCGAGGGTGGTGCGCAGGATGCGTTCGATGTCCGGCACTGAACGCAGGTTTCGGGTCTTGATGTAGTGGCCGATAAAACAGTCGAGTTGAAAGCGTTCTGTCATGGACAGATAGATACACTCCAGGCCGTTGGCCTGTTTGATTGCAAAATCGTCGCGCAACTTAGTTCTCTGCAAGGCTTGTTAAAGTTGTAGGGGATTCCTGGTTTCTTGACTCTTTGGTCAACTGGTATGCCAATTGGAAATGCGGCGCGCATGCTAGCTGTAGCGAATGTAAAAGTATGTATGACGGTTGAAATGTCAGACAGGCGGTTATTTCGCTCAAACGACTGTTTTCTTCCGGTTGTCTCAGCATTGAAACAGCACCTGTAAAGATCTTGCGTCATCTGAAGAAGCGCGTAAGCGCAGGGGATTGTCAGGTGATTGCTTCAATCAGTTGGGCGCCTTGATTACGTGAATTGCCAACCGCCTTGTCGACCTTGTGCCAGGCGAAGGCTTCGCTGCTTTCGCCCTCGAACAGCAGCATTTGTTCAGCACGCTCAACGGGTGTTGCCGGGTCGAGCCATTCGCGCGCCAGTTCGGTGCACAGCACGATCGGTCGTCGATCATGGATATCGAGCAAGCCACCGGCACTGTCGGCGGTGATGATCACGAAACCATCGTCTTCCCGGGCCTGCGTGCCGGGTGTCGGAAACTGGCCGATGGCCGCACAGAAAACCGGCCCGTGGTCGGCCCGTCGGATCAGCCACGGCTGTCGTCCGCTGTCCGGGGTATCGACCCATTCAAACCAGTTGTCGATCGGCACGATCAGCCGCTGGCGCCAGATCGCCCGGAAAAAGGGCCCGTGGGCGACTTTCTCTACGCGGGCGTTGATCGGCGCGGCGCGGTCTTTGGCCCAGTGCGGGCGCCAGCCCCAGCGCAGGTTGTCGGCACAGACCTGTTGCTCGTGTTGATGCAGGACCGCCAGTGCAGTGGTCGGCGCCGCGTTGTAGCGATCCAGCGGCGCGTCGCCGACGTGATTGATCAGCGCATCGGGAATGCTCAGCACCGCGACGAAGTCGTGAATGCCGCGGTACTGCGAGAGTCTTCCGCACATGAGCCGAATCTCCGGTTGGACGCTTTCAGCTTAGTTGGCGCTGGCCAATCAATCCTTCGCCTCCTGACCGGTGAACGTGTCGCGCCAGACCAGCCAGCGGCGTTCCACTACTGCGAGCAAACCGTCGCTGAGTTTACCCAGCAAGGCGAGCACGATGATCGCAGCCAGCACGATGTCCGGCCGTGACGTTTCACGCCCGTCGCTGAGCAGATAGCCCAACCCTTTGGTCGCGGCGATCAGCTCGGCGGCCACCAGAAACATCCACGCCAGGCTCATGCCGCTGCGCAGCCCGGTGAACAGGCCGGGCAGGGCGGCGGGCAGCAGAATCCGCCGCACCAGTTGCCAGCGGCTGAAGCCATAGATGCGTCCGACCTCCACCAGTTTGCGATCGATGTTGCGAATTGCCGCGACCACATTGACGTAAACCGGAAAGAACGCGCCGATGGCGATCAGGACGATTTTCGACGTTTCGTCGATGCCCAGCCACAGCAGCAACAACGGCACCCAGGCCAGGCTCGGAATCGAACGCAGCGCGGCGAACGTCGGCTCCAGATACGCCTCGGCCTCGCGGCTCAGACCGACCCAGGCGGCAAACACCAGGGCCAGGCTGGCGCCAATCGCGAACCCGAGCAACACGCGGATCAGGCTGGCACCCATGTGTTTCCACAGTGCGCCTTGCGCAAGGTCGGTAAGGGTCAGGGCGATTTCACTGGGTGCGGGCATTTGGTAAGACGGCAGCCAGCCGATGCGCACGATGAATTCCAGGGCGACCACGATCAGCAGCGGCAACGCCAGACCTTTCAGGCGCCGTCGCCATGTGGGGTTGAGGGGGGAAGGGCGCGGCCTCGGCAACGTTCGAGGCGCGGGCAGTTCATTACTGCGTGTGGTCATACGAGGGCTCCGCTCACCACGAAACCGCGTCAGGCGCGGGTTCGCGGTGAGTCTGCTGGGTTACTGGCGGGCGACGGCTTGCTGCACACCGCTGTCGAGCAACTGATCGATGACTTGATCGACATTTACCCCGCGCCGCACCAGCTCCTCGGAAACCAGAATCGGCGCCGCCGCCTTGGATGCCTGCACGTCGTTGGCGGTGAGTTGCGGGCTGCTCAGGTCGGTGCGCGACAGTTGCAGTTTGGCCACGTCCAGCGGCAGACCGGATTCCTTGGCGAGCAGGGCGGCGAACTCGTCCGGGTTCTTCAGTGCCCACTGCCGCGCTTGCTCGTAGGCTTTGATCACCGTGTCGATGGTTTGCGGATGTTCCTTGGCGTACTGCTCGGTGACGCTGACCACGCCATAGCTGTTGAACGCCGGGTTGCGATACAGCAGACGCGAACCGGACTGCACCTGACTGGCGGCCATGTGCGGATCGAGCCCGGCCCAGGCATCGACGTCACCCTTTTCCAGCGCAGTACGACCATCCGGGTGTTGCAGGTGCACCAGCTCCACATCGTCTTTCTTCAGCCCGGCCTGTTGCAGGCTGCGCAGGGTGAACAGGTAAGGATCGGTGCCTTTGGTGGCGGCGATTTTCTTGCCCTTGAGATCGGCGATGCTCTGATATGGCGAGTCTTTGCGCACCACCAGAGCCGTCCATTCGGCGCGGCTGTAGACGTAGACCGATTTGATCGGGCTGCCGTTGGCGCGGCTCAGCACGGCGGCGAGGCTGGCGCTGGAGGCGAAATCGACGCCGCCGCTATTCAGGTATTCCAGCGAACGGTTACTGCCCTGGCTGAGTACCCAGCTGACTTTGGTTTGCGGCAGGGCTTTTTCGAGGAAGCCGAAATGCTTGAGCACCAGACTCACCGGGGAGTAATAGGCGTAATCCAGATGCACCTCGGCGGGCGCCGCTTCGGTTGCGTGGGCCAGCGGCTGCAGGCTCAGCGCCATAGCGCTGGCGACCAGCAGCGTTTTGAGACGGGAAAACGGTAAGAACGATGTCATGGGGCGCTCCGGCAAAGGCACTGTTTTTATGTCCAAAAAGATATTTTTATCAGCTGCGTCCTGCATGAATGGAATATTGCAGGCTCTGTGCCATGTGTTCGGAGGCCCGTATTTACGGGAGTTCGTCCCGTTCTGGCGACGTTCAACTGTTGCCGGAACAACAGTGTGCCAAGGGGCTGTTGCCGCGCGAACAGTGAGCATTCAGGGTGCTGAGCTTATGCATTAATCGAATTTAAAATGGTCCATCAAGAGCGTTATGGTCTATGCAACATCTATCGCAGGACCCGCCATGAAGCTCTCCAGATTCCTCCGCATGACACTGATTGCTGGACTGTTCACCACACCGCTTTCCTACGCTGCTGAGCCGTTGGTCCTGCACGTCGGTGATCAGAACTACTACAACATCCGCGCCTCGATCGAGGCTTCCGGGGTATTGAAAGACGCGCCGTACAGCGTCGACTGGAAACATTTCCAGGCCGCTGCGCCATTGGCCGAAGCGTTGCAGACCGGCTCGCTGGATCTGGGCTTTCTCGGGGACTCCGGTTTTCTGTTTCTCGCCGCCAAACAGGCGCCGGTGAAACTGATCGGGGTGTCGCGGCAGAACCCGGACACCATCGCGTTGCTGGTGCCGAAAGATTCACCGGTGAAAACCATCGCCGACCTGAAGGGCAAAAAGGTCGCCTATTGGCCCGGCGCCTGGAGTCAGCAACTGACCTTGCGCGCGCTGGAGCAGGGCGGTTTGCCGGAGAACTACGTCGACTTCGTCAAGTTGATGCCGATCGATGCCGCGGCGGCGTTACCCCAGGGCAGCATCGATGCCTTCCCGGTGTGGGAACCGTACATCTCGCAGCAAATCGTGTTTTCCGGGGCACGGCCGATTCTCACGGCGAAGAACCTCATGCCCGGCCTCAGTGCCATTGCCGCGTCGGCGCCATCAATCGACAGCAAACGTGAAGCGATTGCCGATTTTCTCGGACGTTTGAAACGGGCGCGAGCCTGGGTCGACAGCCATACCGACGAATACGCTGACCTGTGGGCGAAGAAGGCCAACCTCGATCAGCAAGTGTCGCGGCACTGGTTGCGCCAGGCGCACATGAGTGTCGGACCGGTGGATCAACAGGCGGCGGCCGACCTGCAAAGCACTGCGGACTTCCTGTTCAAGGTCAAGGCATTGCCGGCGCCGCTGGCCACCGCCGGGATCATCGACACCTCGTTCCAGCACGCCCTGGCTGACTGAGCGAGCGCTGGAACCAAACCCTGTGTAACCTATCCCACCCGGGCTCGCACAGCCGGGCGCAGGGATGGATCAGGGCGACGGAGTTTTGCCAGACGACAACAGGACCGCAACGGTCAGGTGCCAGGCAAAACATGAAATACGCGTTCAAGCTTCTTTGTGCAGCGGCCATCGCGCTCGGGCTGGCCGGCTGCATTGCCGCGCCCGTCGAGTTGACCGCGCAAACCGAAACCCGCCTCAAGGCCCAGGCGCCGGTGCGCTTCCTGCTGACGTTCGATGACGGTCCCAGTGCTTCGAGCTTGTGGAACCCGTCGGCGACGGTGCTCGACAGTCTCAAGGTCAACCCGGTGCAAGCGGACATCAAAGCGGTGTTCTTCGTACAGACCCGCGCACCCCGGGCCGGCAACAGTGAGATTGGTCGCGGCATCATGCGTCGCGAACACGCCGAAGGGCACATCCTGGGGTTCCACACCGCCACCCATTGGCACACCAATCATCGTTCGCTCGACCCGCAGGAACTGGAACAGTCGTTGACCAACGGCACGGCCGATATCACGGCGATCACCGGGGCCGTGCCGGTCTTGCTGCGTCCACCGTTCTGGAACTACGACAAGCGCACCTTCGCCGCCTATCAGCAACACGGCTTGCATGTGTTGTTGACCGATTTGAGCGCCAACGACGGCAAGATCTGGGGCTTCAACGCCAGCCCGAGGCGTCGGGCGAACATGCTGCGCCAGCTGTCGGAAGTGCGCGAGCGGATTGCCCTCGGCGAATTTCCCACCGTGGACGGGGTAATTCCGGTGGTGGTGACCTTTCATGACCTCAACCGCTACACCGCACGGCACACCCGCGAATACCTGCAAATCTTCCTCGACAGTGCCGCCGCCACGGGCGTGCGACTGGCGGACAAGCCGTTTTACGACGACCACGCGGCGCTGCAGAGAGCGGCGTTGGCGCGCACGGTTCAGCAGAGTTCGGAGGCGGTGCAATTGCCGGGAATCTGGAACTGGATTTGGGACCATGACGCCCACTGAGGCTGCGTCAAATATGTGATCGGGTTGGCAGTTGCCGGGGCGGCAGGTTGTCGAGCGCTCATCTATGCTCAACCGGTCGACCGACTCATCGCCTGCGAGGCGTGCGCCCCATGCTAGCCATTGACGACATCTGCCGGATAGTCGAATCCGGCTTTCCGTCGCTTGAATGCGAATGCACACAAGTGCAGGGACTGTTGCGGATCAAGGTGTACGAGCCTGACTCCGGGCGAGTCGAGTTGTTGCTCAATGGCGTGTCGCCGGAACATCTGGTGACGATCCGCGATATTTCCAACTTCATTGGCGAGTTGCGCACGGAGATGAGCGCCGGGCGCCGGGCATTCGCCGGTTGAAACCCTACAAGCGTCGCTGAAACGCCTGCACGATGCGCAGCGTCGCGTCGCTGGTGGGCAGATTCTGCACCGCATCCAGCGGATGCCAGATGCATTCGGTGATTTCGTTTTGCGGGCGCAATTGCTCAAAGTCCAGCACCGAGGCCTCGTAGACATGATGCTGGGTGCTGCCGCTGTGCAACTCCATCAGGTACAACATCTGCTCCGCATCGAGCGCGGTTTCTTCCTGCAACTCGCGGGTTGCCGCCCCGGCTTTGCTTTCACCGGGCTCGACTTTGCCGCCGGGCAATGTCCAGCGGCATCGGGGTTTGCGCACCAGGAGAATGTGTCGATCCTGTTCGCAAATGACGGTGGCGCGTATTTTCATCTGTTACCTGTTTGCCACTTGTCACAAAAGTGAAATAAATCTGCAATATCCGAGCCGCTTCGCGGATTGAAGGTTCCGTCGAAGTTTGGAGCATCGGGTCGAACGAAAAGTGCCAGCGCTTGGGCGCCTGGCGGTCGCGACACCCGGTCGGCACATTGCTGGCAGCAAGGTGTAAGGTAAAACGGTAGGGCTGAATCAATCGTTGGCAAAAAAGGAGGTGCCCATGAGCATTCCTGTATTGAACAAGATGCACATCAACGGCTACGACGTACTCAGCGTAAACAACGGCCCATGGCGGGTTTGTACCCAGGGCGACCGGCTTGCTTCATTTGGTAGCAGAGAGGAGGCGCTGGCGTACGCCGCCACGTTGCCGGGTTACAAACAACGCTCGGCGCGGGCGCAAAGTCACACCGAGTCTTGAAATCCATCTAACGAAAGAGCCCCGGTCGATGCCGGGGCTTTTTGTGAACGGAGGGGAAGTCAGTGAATTTTGATTCGGCTGATGGAGCGCGTCTTCACTTCCCTGGCGTACAACTGCAACCGTTCTTCATCACTTTGCAGGACCTCGCAAGACCTCAACACCGCCTGGGCATCTGCTTCGTTGCCGCTCTTGCGCAGTTGTTCGGCAATGCGCTTGAGGTCGACCGCCGACCAGCGCAGATCCGATGCAACGGCCTGCAGGTCGCGCTGAAGTTCGTGTTCGTATGGATTGAGCCGCATGATCACCTCCGGAATATTCTCGGTAGAACAGAGTAGTCGCATTTTTCGCCGGCGACGTACAGCTCGTCTGCCACTGGGCTGATCGGATGTAAATGTTTGTCCAAATACCCTTGCGGACGTCGTGCCACGATGGAAGTGCGCCCGGTAACACGGTACATTCGCGTTTTTTCAGATCAGGGAAACACCATGCGGATATGGATCGGGATTTTGGCGTTGGCATTGCTGGCAGGTTGCTCATTACCCGCATCGCTGGTACCGGGCGAGCCAAACCTCAGCAAGACCACCACCAAGGCGCCTAAAGACTATGCCGCGTGCTTGTTGCCGTTGTGGCAGCAGGACATACCGAAGACCACGCAGACGTCGATTTCCAACGGCTATCGCATCACCGCGCCGAGCCTCGTCACCGCTGACGAGATTCTCGACATCATCAAATACAAGGACGGCAGCCGCGTTTCCCTGTATCAGGGACCGCCATGGGCCAAGTCCGGGTCGTTGCGCAAATCGGTGCGTGACTGCCTGTAACGCACGTCTTCAGTTACGACAGCCAGCGACAAAAAAGCAGAAACCGGAGCAACGGTTTCTGCTTTTTTTTGTGTTTTGCGCAAGCCACGTTGTTCATTTGCAAGGCTATGAAAAAAACTCATGGCCCCATGATTTTTAATGGTTACAGCTCTCGCAAACCCTGGTGTTAAAAAGGGGCTGATCTGATTCTGCAGGATGCATAAGTTTTAGCGGCGTGCGTAATGCGCTGTGACAGTTGGGCGGCGGCATTTTTTCAGTCTGCACTAGGCTTGGATTGCCGGTCACTTATCGGGCCGGCAAGTCTTTCAAGGAGCCCTGGATCATGGATGATCTGGTCAAAGAAGTGATTCCGCTGTTGCAATACCTCATCCCCGGGTTTGTCTCGACCTGGATTTTTTATACGCTCACCGCATTCAAGCGACCTGACACGTTTGGGCAGATTGTGCAGGCGTTGATTTTTACGTTTGTGATTCATGGGGTGGTGTTGGGGATCGGGGCTATTGCCTTATGGATAGGCTCGAAGGGCTTTTCTGTAGGGAAATGGGATGGCAAAGCCCAGGCTATGTGGGCGTTTATGGTTTCAACGGGACTCGGCTTGTTATCGTGTGCGCTGGCCTCGAATGACAAGTTGCACAAATGGTTACGAAGTAAAAATGTAACCAATAAAAACTCTTATCCCAGCGAGTGGTACAGCACGTTTGTCCGCCACAATCGGCTGGTAACGCTGCATTTGACCGATGAAAGGCGATTGTTCGGCTGGCCCATCGAGTGGCCTTCCGGCCCCCTGGAGGGACAGTTCATCATGCTTAATCCAGGCTGGTTGGGGGAGGATGGCGTGGCGTTGCCTTTTGGCGCCGAATTATTAGTGATAGATTCATCGAAAGTTCAGTGGGTCGAATTCAGTTCTGTCGAAGAGGTTTCACCATGAGCGCAAAAGAGCCTACTCCCATGCCACCTAGCGTCAGGCGCCTCTTTTATGGCCCGGATGGCAAATTGCTGGCCAAGCCCCTTGTCAAAGGGCCGAGTGCGCCGCCACCGCTAAAACGCCAGTATAAAGATTGACTGAACGCCGCTCATCGAGCGGCGTTTTGTTATGTCATGCATTCATGGGATCTGCGGTCAAAGCGTATCCACCAACCAATCCCGAAACGCCTTCAACGACGGCAACGCCTCATTACGTGGCGGATACACCAGGTAATAGCTGCGCCGGCTGGTGATCGGTTCCCCCAGTTGCAGCAGCTCGCCGTTAAGCAATTCGTCCTCCACCAGAATCCGCGGCACCAGCCCCACACCGATATTCGCTCGCACCGCTTGAATCAGGTGCGAGGTCATTTCAAAGCTCGGCCCGATGCGCATGCTGCGGTGCGGTAAGCCGTGATGGGTGAACCATTCCGCCCAGGCCTGGGCGTTGCTGCTGACATTGAGCAACAGCTGGCCGGCAATCTGTTGTTCAGCGTCCAGCCGTTCGGCTGCCGACAACTGCGCGCTGGCGATCACCACCAGTTCTTCAGTGTGCAGGGGCAGGGCGCTCAGCCCTGGCCAGTCACCGGCGCCGACACAGATCGCAGCGTCGATCTCACTGGTGTCGAAGTCGATCGCTTCGATTCGCGAATGCAAGTGCACGGTCATGCCGGGGTGCGCGGTGTAGAAATCCTTGAGGCGTGGCAGCAGCCATTTCGAGCCGAAGGTCGGCAGCGTCGCCAGACGCAGGCTGTGAATGCCCGAACCAAACGCCATCGCCTGCAACGTCGCACTGCGGATCTGCCCGAGGGCTTCGGCCAGTTCGCGCTGATACATGCGTCCGACATCGGTCAGCACCACTTGCCGGCCTTCACGGCTGAACAGGCGCATGCCGAGCATCTTTTCCAGAATCTGCACCTGGCGGCTGACCGCGCTCTGCGTCAGCGACAGTTCGTGGGCGGCGCGGGTGTAGCTTTCATGGCGCGCGGCGGCCTCGAAAGCCAGCAACAATGACATGGACGGGGTGAGGGTGCGTGGATTCATTCGTTTTAGTCATGGATTGCGGGTCGATTTTACGCTTGTCCCCACGGCGCCAAGCAATGAACATAAGCACCATGAGATGGCGGGAGCGTGACGCAATCATTCGTTGCACACAACTGTTTACCGCCACACGGCCCGATTTTGACCGAGATTTACCGACCGATGATTGCCCAGCTGTCGCCCGCCAGCGCATTGAGCGCCGATTACCAGCAGTTCCTCAACGCGCTGAAAACCAGCGGCTTCCGTGGCGAGATCAGTGCCGATTACGCCAGCCGCGTGGTGCTTGCCACCGACAACTCGATCTATCAGCGCCTGCCGCAAGCGGCGGTGTTCCCGATGGACGCCGAGGATGTGGCGCGGGTTGCACGCCTGATCGCCGAGCCGGCTTACCGGAAAGTGGTGATCACCCCGCGTGGCGGCGGCACCGGCACCAACGGTCAGTCGCTGACCGACGGCATCGTGGTCGACCTGTCGCGGCACATGAACCGCATTCTGCAGATCAACGTCGAAGAGCGCTGGGTGCGCGTGCAGGCCGGGGTGGTCAAGGACCAGCTCAACGCTGCGCTCAAGTCTGCCGGGCTGTTCTTCGCCCCGGAGCTGTCGACCTCCAACCGCGCCACCGTCGGCGGCATGATCAACACCGACGCCAGCGGCCAGGGCAGTTGCACCTATGGCAAGACCCGTGACCATGTGCTGGAGCTCGACATGGTTCTGCGCGGCGGCGAGCGCCTGCACGGCGAAGCGCTGGCCGAAGATGATCTGGCAGCGCTATGCGCCCGCGAAGACCGGATCGGCGAAGTCTATCGCTGCGCGCGGCAGATCATTGATGAGCAGGGCGAACTGATCAAGCAACGCTTTCCTGATCTCAACCGCTGCCTGACCGGCTACGACCTGGCGCACCTGCGCGAGGCCGACAATCGCTTCAACCTCAACAGCGTGCTGTGCGGCGCCGAAGGTTCGCTGGGGTTTGTGGTCGAGGCCAAGCTCAACGTGCTGCCGATTCCCAAACACACCATGCTGGTGAACATCCGCTACGCCGGGTTCATGGATGCGTTGCGCGATGCCCGGGCGCTGATGGCGCTCAAGCCGCTGTCGATTGAAACCGTCGACTCCAAAGTATTGCTGCTGGCCATGCAGGACATCGTCTGGCACGGCGTCGCCGAATACTTCCCGCAGAGTGCCGAACGGCCGACACTGGGGATCAACCTGGTGGAGTTCTGCGGTGATGATCCTGATGATCTGCAGCGCCGGGTCGAAGCCTTCCTCGAACACTTGAGCAGCGACACCACGGTCGAACGCCTCGGGCATACGCTGGCGGTCGGGCAGGCGGCGGTGAACAAGGTCTATGGCATGCGCAAACGCGCGGTGGGCCTGCTTGGCAACGTTGCCGGGGAAGCGCGGCCGCAGCCGTTTGTCGAAGACACGGCGGTGCCGCCGCAGCACCTGGCCGAGTACATCGCCGAGTTGCGCGAGCTGCTCGACAGCCACGGTTTGCAGTACGGCATGTTCGGCCATGTCGATGCCGGCGTGTTGCACGTACGGCCGATCCTCGACATGAAAGATCCGCAGCAAGCGGCGCTGGTGCGTCCGGTGTCCGATGGCGTGGCGGCGCTGACCCAGCGCTACGGTGGTCTGTTGTGGGGTGAACACGGCAAAGGTCTGCGCTCGGAATACGCGCCGGCGTTTTTCGGCGAGTTGTACCCGGCGCTGCAGGCACTGAAAGCCGCGTTCGACCCGTTCAACCAGTTCAACCCGGGCAAGATCGCGACCCCGGCCAACAGCGATGCGCAGCTGTTGAAGATCGACGAGGTGACCCTGCGCGGCGAACTGGATCGGCAGATCGACGAAAAAGTCTGGCAAAGCTACGGCGCTGCCCTGCATTGCAACGGCAACGGCGCCTGCTACAACTTCGATCCCGACGACGCCATGTGCCCGTCGTGGAAGGCCACCCGCGAGCGTGCGCAATCGCCCAAGGGCCGCGCCTCGCTGATCCGCGAATGGCTGCGTTTGCAAGGTGAGGCAGGCGTCGACGTGTTGGCCGATGCGATCCGCCGGCCGGCGTTTTTCAGCAGCGTGTGGACGCGCTGGCGCAACAGCCGCACGCAGGATGCGGACTTTTCCCATGAGGTTTACGACGCCATGGCCGGTTGCCTGGCGTGCAAGTCCTGCGCGGGGCAGTGCCCGGTCAAGGTCAATGTGCCGGAATTCCGCTCGCGGTTTCTCGAGCTGTATCACACCCGTTATCTGCGCCCGGCGCGGGATTATCTGATCGCTTCGCTGGAATACAGCATCCCGTACATGGCGCGGATTCCGGCGCTGTACAACGGTTTGATGGGCGCCTCGTTGGTTCGCAACCTGCTGGAACGTCTTGGCGGCATGGTCGACGTGCCGTTGCTCAGCCGTTTTGATTTCCACGCGACGCTGCGTCGCTGGAATGTGCAGCCGGCGACGGTGGCCAAGCTCTCGGCGCTGACCCAGGCCCAGCGCGAACGCAGTGTGGTGCTGGTGCAGGACGCGTTCACCCGTTATTTCGAGGCGCCGTTGCTGGCGGATCTGCTGGAGCTGATGTCGCGGCTGGGCTATCAGGTGTATCTGGCGCCGTTCAGTGCCAACGGCAAGCCGCTGCACGTGCAGGGCTTCCTCTCGGCGTTCAACCGCGCGGCGTTGCGCAACGCCCGGCAACTGCGCGAACTGGCCGATGTTGGCGTGCCGTTGTTGGGGCTGGACCCGGCGATGACCCTGGTCTATCGCCAGGAATACCTGAAAGTGCCCGGTATGCAGGCGTGCCCGGAAGTGGCGCTGGTTCAGGAGTGGCTGCTCAAGGTGATGCCGGAACGGGCCTGCGCTGACACAGCCCAGTCGTTCCGTTTGCTGGCGCACTGCACCGAGAAAACCAATGCGCCGGCGGCAACCCGGCAGTGGGAGCAGGTGTTCGAACGGGTCGGGTTGAAACTGGCGACCCAGGCCACCGGTTGCTGCGGCATGTCCGGCACTTACGGCCACGAGGCGCGCAACCGCGAAACCTCGGCGGTGATCTACGAGCAATCCTGGGCCAGTCAGGTCGAAGCGCCGGCCGAGCGCGGCGAAGCGCTGGCCACCGGTTACTCATGCCGCAGTCAGGTCAAGCGCCAGTCGGATCGGGCGTTGCGCCATCCGTTGCAGGTGTTGCTTGAGGTGCTGCGTCGCTGAGCGGCTCGTCGTCCGGGGCGTTGTCCCAGATCAGTCGCGGGTCGAAACTCATCGCCGAGAGCATGGTGAACACCACCACCATGCCGAAAAACAGGATGCCCGGGCGAGGTTCGATATCGCCCAGCGCCTGAAACTTCACCAGTGCCGCGACCAGGGCAACCACCAACACGTCGAGCATCGACCAATAGCCGATCAGCTCGACGAACCGGAACAGCTTCGAACGCTCACGGCGCGCCCAGCCGCTGTCGCGCTGCACGGTGACCAGCAGCAGCGTCAGCGCGACGAACTTGATTCCCGGCACCGCGATACTGGCGATAAAGATGATCAGGGCGATGTCCCACGCGCCACCTTCCCAGAACTCCAGCACGCCGCTCATGATCGTGCTGTCGGCGCCGTTGCCGAGCATCACGGTGTTCATCACCGGCAGCAGATTGGCCGGCACATAAAACGCCAGCGCGGCGAACAGGTAGGCCCAGGTGCGCGTCAGCGAGTTGGGCTTGCGTCGATGCAGGGGCGCCTCGCAGCGCGGGCACTCATGCGGCTCGTCGGTCATGTCGCAGGCCAGTCCACAGCTGTGGCACAGGCACAGGTTGAGTTCGCTGGCGGTCGCGGGTCGCTTCATAGAATGTCCCACAGATCCCGAACATCGCGCCCGGCGATGCGGATCATCATCAGGCTCAGCACCGCCAGGGCGAACAGGCCGATACCCGGCAGCACATCGAGCAGCCCGGCCAGTTTGAACACCGCGACCATCGCCCCCAGCAGACACACTTCAAGCATGCTCCACGGGCGCAGAGTTTCCAGCCAGCGCATACACACCCTGAACCCCGGCGCGCGCCGCGAGGACATGGCGAAACACAGCACCCAGATCAACAGCACCAGTTGAAACGCCGGGGCGATGATGATCGAGATCGCCGCGACCATCGCCATGAACGTGATCGGCCCCTGACTCAGCGCCAGCACTGAATCCCACAGCGTCGCGCTGTTTTTCAGGCCCTTCATGCTGATGCTCATCACCGGATAGAAGTTGGCGAACAGCCAGAGCATCGCCGCAGTGAAACTCAAGGCCAGGCGCTGCTCGACGGTCAGGCCGTTATAGCGCTGCAGCACGCCGCCGCAACGCACGCAGAGGGTTTTCTGGTGTTTGGCGAGCGCGACTTTTTCGTACACGCAATCGCAATGCTCGCAGATGATCAGGTGTTCGGTTGAGGTCATGGGCAACGCTCGACAGCAGGCGCAAAGGGCAGGGGGCGCCTGATCACTATAGAAGCCTGACGTGATTGGGCAAATGTCGTTTGGGTTGGGAATCGACTTTTAATGTTATAGAGTAACGCCAATTTTTGGCGGGTCGTGCGGTTGCGATCCCCTGATTCATTTACTTGTTGGCGAAATGTCCATGACCACTGCGTTTGCTCGCTCCACCCCGGCGCCGACCGGCCGCCTGCTGTCCATTGATGCGTTGAGAGGTCTGGTGATCCTGTTCATGTTGCTGGACCACGTGCGTGAGACGTTTCTCCTGCACCGTCAGGTGTCTGACCCGATGGACATCGCCAACACCGAGCCGGCATTGTTTTTCAGTCGCACGCTGGCGCATCTGTGCGCGCCGGTGTTCGTGTTTCTGACCGGACTGTCTGCGTGGCTGTTTGGCGAGAAGTATGCGGGCAAGGCTGACGTGAGTGCCTTCCTGTTCAAGCGTGGGCTGTTTCTGGTGGTGCTGGAATTCACATTGGTGAATTTCGCGTGGACGTTTCAGTTGCCGCCGAGCGTGATCTATCTGCAGGTCATCTGGGCGATTGGTCTGAGCATGATCGCGTTGTCGCTGCTGGTCTGGCTGCCGCGCGGGCTGTTGCTGACGCTGAGTCTGGCGATCATTGCCGGGCATAACCTGCTCGATGGGCTGCATTTCGCAGCGGACTCGGCATTGCATGTGCCATGGGCGATTCTGCATGACCGCGGCTGGATCGACGCCGGCGACAGCTTGCGCTTGCGCACCTCGTATCCGCTGTTGCCGTGGATCGGTGTGATCGGCCTGGGTTATGCGCTGGGCCCGTGGTTCGCCCGGGCGGCCGATGCGGGGATCCGTCAGCACTGCCTGTTGCTGGCGGGTGTCGCCGGTCTGCTGGGCTTCGTCGGGCTGCGGCTGCTCAACGGTTATGGCGAAAAACCTTGGGCACTGCACGACACGACCGTGCAAACGTTGATGGCGTTTTTCAACATCACCAAGTACCCGCCATCGCTGCTGTTCATCACCCTGACGTTGGGTGTGGGACTGCTGTTGTTGCGGCTGTTTGAAAGGTTCCAGACGCGGCGCTGGATCCGCTGGCTGTGCGTGTTCGGTTCGGCACCGATGTTTTTCTACCTGCTGCACCTGTACGTGCTGAAGGTGCTTTATCTGATCGCCGTGGCGCTGTTTGGCCTTAACCACGGAAGCTATTTCGGCTTCGATTCGGTGCCGGCGATATGGCTGATGTCGGTATTGTTGGCGCTGGCGCTGTACCCGGCGGTGCGCTGGTTTTCGTCGCTGAAGGCGCGGCGTCGCGACATTGCCTGGCTGAAATATCTGTAAGCCCTATTGGCCACCGCGCTCGCGCGCGAAGTCGATAAAAGCCTTGAGCGGTGCCGGTACATGGCGCCGGCTCGGGTAATACAAATGCAGGCCCGGATAGTAAGGGCACCAGTCGGCCAACACCTGAATCAGACGTCCCACGGGGCAATCAGTTGGTGGTCGGTCTGCTAAGTGCTTCGGCCGTGTTGCTGGTGTTGTTCGTGATCATTAAAAGGCACGTCAAACACCCGATGCTCAATCTGAGCCTGTACAACGTCGGTGACGTTAGTGCTGGGGCTGTTGAGCAAGAGGCGGATGGTTACTGAGTCGCAACAACAAGCTGCGTAACAACCTGTAGGCGCTGTCGAGTGAAACGAGGCTGCGATCTTTTGATCCTGATCTGCAAAATCAAAATCAAAAGATCGCAGCGTGCCGCAGCTCCTTCAGGTGACGGTGATGTCTCAGGTTATTTGCGATCCAGCCACACCGTCTGCGCGTTGCAGAACTCGCGCACGCCGAAGTGCGACAGTTCGCGGCCGAAACCGCTTTTCTTCACGCCGCCGAAGGTCACGCGCGGGTCGCTGGCGGAGTAACCGTTGATGAACACGCCGCCGGTTTCCAGTTCGCTGGTCAGTTGCTGGGCCAGTTGCACGTTGGCGGTGTAGATCGTCGCGGTCAGGCCGAAATCGCTGTCGTTGGCCAGGGCCACGGCGTGGGCGCAATCGCGGGCGGTGATGATCGACGCCACCGGGCCGAACAATTCCTGTTTGAACGAGGTCATGCGGTCGGTGACGTCGGCCAGCACAGTCGGCTCATAGTAGTTGCCCGCACCTTCGGCCTTGCCGCCGCCGAGCAGCAGCGTGGCGCCTTCTTCGAGGGTGGCGCGCACTTGCTGGTCGAGTTCGTCCCGCAGGTCGAAACGTGCCATCGGGCCGATGTAGGTGTCGTCGGACAACGGATCGCCGACCTTCAGCTTGCGCGTGGCTTCGACGAATTTACGGGTGAATTCCTCGACCACGCCTTCTTCGATGATCAGGCGCTTGGCCGCGGCGCACACCTGGCCGGAGTTCTGGTAACGGCCAATCACGGCAGCCTGCACGGCTTCGTCGAGATCGGCGTCGTTGAGCACGATGAACGGATCAGAGCCGCCCAGTTCCAGCACGCATTTTTTCAGTGCGGCACCGGCCTGGGCACCGATGGCCATGCCGGCGCGTACGCTGCCGGTCAGGGTGACGGCGGCGATGCGCGGGTCTGCAATCGCAGTGGATACGCCTTCTGGGGTGACGTTGATCACTTCAAACACGCCGTCGGCGAAACCGGCATTTTTGAACGCGTCGCGCAGCAGGTAGGCGCTGCCCATCACGTTCGGCGCATGCTTGAGCACGTAGGTGTTGCCGGCGATCAGCGCCGGTACCGCGCCGCGCAGCACTTGCCAGATCGGGAAGTTCCACGGCATCACCGCGAGGATCGGGCCGAGCGGACGGTACTCGATCCGCGCTTTGCCGCCTTCAACCTGGGTCGGCTCGGCGTCGAGCATGGCCGGTCCGTTTTCGGCGTACCACTCGCAGAGCTTGGCGCATTTTTCGATTTCGCCACGGGCCTGGGCGATCGGCTTGCCCATTTCCAGGGTGATCATGGTCGCCATGGTTTCAGCGCTGTCACGCAGGGCACCGGCCAGTGCGGTCAGGGCGCGGGAGCGGTCTTGCAGCGGCTTGCGTTTCCACTTCGAGAAACCGAATGCGGCGCGGGTCAGCGCAGCGTCGAGGGCCTCGGCGGATTCAAACGCGTAGTGGCCGATCTGCTCGCCGGTGGCGGGGTTGATCGAGATGGCGTGGGTCTGGCTGGAAATCGGGCTCATGGCGGGCTCCTGCGAGTTCAGTGGATGGGCCTAGAGTAGGGTGGCGTTTGTTTTCTGGAAACTGAATAATAAAGATCGTTTCTTTCACGATTGGAGAATGACTGTGGATCTGGTGCAGCTGGAAATCTTCAAGGCCGTTGCCGAGCACGGCAGCATCAGTGCCGCCGCGGCGCAGATCCATCGCGTGCCGTCGAACCTGACCACGCGGATCAAACAACTTGAGCAGGATCTGGGCGTCGACCTGTTCATCCGCGAGAAAAGCCGTCTGCGTCTGTCGCCGGCCGGCTGGAGCTTTCTCGAGTACACGCGGCGCATTCTCGATCTGGTGCAGGAAGCTCGCGCCACCGTCGCGGGTGAAGAACCGCAGGGCGCGTTCCCTCTGGGGTCGCTGGAAAGCACGGCGGCGGTGCGTATTCCCGAGTTGCTGGCGGCGTACAACCAGGCGCATCCCAAAGTCGATCTGGACCTGTCGACCGGCCCGTCCGGGACAATGATCGACGGCGTGCTGTCTGGGCGATTGGCAGCGGCGTTCGTCGACGGCCCGGTGCTGCACCCGGCCCTCGAAGGCGTGCCGGCGTTCGAGGAAGAAATGGTCGTCATCGCGCCGCTCAATCACGCCCCGGTGCAGCGCGCGGCGGACGTCAACGGCGAGAATATTTATGCATTCCGCTCCAATTGCTCCTACCGGCACCATTTCGAAAAATGGTTCAGCACCGACGCCGCCGTGCCCGGCAAGATCTTCGAGATGGAGTCGTATCACGGCATGCTCGCCTGCGTCAGCGCCGGAGCCGGGCTGGCGCTGATGCCGCGCAAGATGCTGCAGAGCATGCCCGGCAGCGCGACGGTCAGCGTCTGGCCACTGGCGGCGGATTTTCGTTATTTGACGACGTGGCTGGTGTGGCGCCGGGGCACGGTGTCGCGCAGTCTGAGCATGTTCGTGCGCTTGCTGGAAGAGCGCGGCGTGGTGCGCGCAGAAGAGTAGCCGCGTCGACGGCCTCCCTTATGCCGCAGCACACTTATGCTTCACGGCGTACCGTTTCTGCCGTGAAGACGAAAGCCTGCGCGCTGACTCAGACGCTCGTAATACGCCCCGACGGCCGGATAGTGCGGATGCGCAAGCGGCGTTTCGAACCAGCGATTGACCGACAGCCCGATGGGAATGTCTGCCAGCGAAAACGCCGCGCCGCTGACGTAGGCGCCAGTCTTCTGCAGCTGCTGATCAAGGATGCCCATGGTCTTCGACCATTGCTCGACACCGTTGGCCAACGCGGCACGGTCCTGATGATCCGCTGACTGACGCACCAGCGACATGAACGCATACGACCATGAGCGGTTCAGCTCCGACGCCTGCCAGTCGATCCACTGGTCGACTCGCGCCCTGGCTTGCGGCTCGGAAGGGTAGAGGCCTGCGCCGCCATATTTGGCCGCCAGATAACGAATGATCGTGTTTGATTCCCACAAGGTGAAATCGCCGTCTTGAATCACCGGCACCATCGCGCACGGGTTAAGGGCGAGGAACTGCGGTGTGTCGGTGGGGGTGAAGCCCGAGCCCCAATCCTCGCGTTCGAACGGGATCTGCAGTTCGGCGCAGGTCCACAGCACCTTGCGCACATTGATCGATGACGCCTTGCCCAGAATTCGCAGCATGGGATTCCCTGTCTCGTGGATGTCTGTCGGGCCTCAAGAAATACCACACTGCAACGCAGAAGGCCCGCGCATGGCGGGCCTTCGTTTGTCATCCGGGCGCAGTCACAGACTGCCCACCAGTTTCCCGCCCATCATCCGCCGCCGATAGGCGCTGTCTCGACTGGCCAGCCAGAAGTACAGCGGCGAGGTCACCAGCAGGCCCACCAGCCACGACAGGTCCGCGCCGTTGATGTGCGCCGACACCGGGCCGACGTACAGCGGGGTGTTCATGAACGGGATCTGCACGGCGATGCCGATGGCGTAAGCCAGTAGCGCCTGCGGGTTGTAGCGTCCGTAGATACCGCCGTCGACCTGGAAGATCGACTGAATGTCGTACTTGCCCTTGTGGATGGCGTAGAAGTCGATCAGGTTGATCGCCGTCCACGGCACCAATACCACCAGCAGCACCAGCACCATGTCGACGAAGTGGCCGATGAAGTCCTTCGATGCGCCGACTGCGGCGAAGCAGCAGGCCAGCAGAACGATGATCGAGATCACTGCGCGGCTTTTGGCGGTGGGGATCCAGCGGTAGGCGAAGGTCTGCACCAGGGTGATCAGCGACAACACCGCGCCGTACAGGTTAAGGGCGTTGTGGCTGATCACGCTGAGCAGGAACAGCACCAGCATCAGCGGGCCGATGGAGCCGGTGGCGAGTTTGACCGCGTCCATGGTGTCCATGCCCACCGGTGTCGCCAGCACGGCGACGGCACCGAAGATGAACGCCAGACTCGAGCCCAGTGCCGAGCCCAGGTATGTCGTCCAGAACGTCGACGAAACTTTGACGTCCGCCGGCAAGTAACGCGAATAGTCGGACACGTAAGGGGCAAACGCGATCTGCCACAGCGCGGCCAGCGACACGGTGGCGAGCCAGCCGGACAGGTTGAAGCTGCCGCGGGTGAGGAAGTCATCGGTTTGAATATGGGTGAAGATGTAGCCGAAACCGACGGCGATGCCGATCCCCAGCACCCAGGTGCCCATGCGGTTGAGCACGTGGATGAAGCGGTAGCCGATGATGCCGATGATCCCCGAACCGAGGGCGCCGATCACGATACCGACCGGCACCGGCACGCTGTCGACCACGCCATGCAGCGACTTGCCGGCAAGGACGATGTTGGAAGCGAAAAAGCCGATGTACATGACGCCGGCAATCAGCACCACCAGCAGGGCGCCGAGCGAGCCGAACTGCGCACGACTCTGGATCATCTGCGGAATGCCCATCTGCGGGCCTTGCGCCGAGTGCAGCGCCATCAGCACGCCGCCGACCAGGTGACCGACCAGAATGGCGACGATGCCCCACACCAGGTTCAGGTGGAACAACTGCACGCCCAGCGCGCCGGTCACGATCGGCAATGGCGCGATATTGCCGCCGAACCACAGCGTGAACAGATCCCTGACCTTTCCGTGGCGATCTTCGGGGGGCACATAGCCTATCGTGTGTTTTTCAATGAGCGGGGCGGATGTTGTTGCAGAGGTGGACATGACGAACTCCAAGGCAAGGATGAGTACGTGGACGTACTTCGGTAAGCGCCGACACGGACGGCGCATTTCTTGTTGAAGCGATCATGTGCAAAGGCCCGGGATAGATAAATTAGTAAGTTTGTTGCTTCAGACCTTAAAAAATATATGCCCCGGGTGACGCGTAGCTCCGGTATGTTCAGGCTTCACTCTTTTCTGGATTTACACAGTCCTGTGGTGAGGGGATTCATCCCCGATGGGCTGCGAAGCGGCCCCTCTGTTGACTTTAAAAACAGGGGCTGCTGCGCACCCCATCGGGGATGAATCCCCTCGCCACAAAAGCGTTGTCTCATTTGCAGAGGTTTTATATGGCCGCCTACAACCTGCGCCAGCTCAAATACTTCGTCACCACCGCCGATTGCGGCAGCGTCGCCGAAGCCTCGCGCAAGCTCTATATCGCCCAGCCGTCGGTGTCGACCGCGATCAAGCATCTGGAGGAAAGCTTCGGCGTGCAGCTGTTTATCCGCCATCACGCCCAGGGCGTATCGCTGACGCCCAGCGGTTCGCGGTTCTATCGCAAGGCGCTGGAGTTGCTGCGGGTGGCGCATGAGTTCGAGCAGAACGCGCTGGCTGACAACGACGTGGTCTCGGGGCAGATCGATATCGGCTGTTTCGAAACGGTGGCACCGTTGTATCTGCCGCGCCTGATCGCCGGATTCAAGGAACGTTGGCCGGGGGTGGAAATCCGCATTCGCGATGGCGAACAACAGGAACTGGTGCAGGCGCTGACCGCCGGCAGCATCGATGTGGCGATGCTGTTCGAACATGAGCTCGACACCACTATCGAAACCACGCCGCTGATGCCGCCGCAACAGCCTTACGCCTTGCTGCCAGCCGATCACCGCTTTGCACAACAGGCAAAAGTCTCGCTGCACGATCTGGTGCTGGAACCGATGATCCTGCTCGACGTGGTGCCCAGCCGCACCTACTTCGTGAGCATCTTCGAGGAGCGCGGACTGACGCCGCACATCGTCTTCAGCTCGCCGTCGATCGAGATGGTGCGCGGCATGGTCGGGCGCGGTTTCGGCTTTTCGATTCTGGTGACCCGACCGTTTGGCGAATACACCTACGACGGGCAGAAAGTGGTGTGCGTGCCACTGGCCGAAGACGTCACCGGTTCAGGCTTGTCGGCTGCGTGGCTGCGCCGGGTACAACTGACCAAACCGGTGCAGTTGTTCGTCGATCACTGCCGAGAAGAGCTGGCCCGACTGCACGCCTGAAGGCCGGCAGTCAGGCCGAACGGATCAAGCGCGAATCGAGGTCAGCATCCGTTGCAGCATCGCGTCGCAGGCATCCAGTTGCGCACGACTGACAAACTCATCGGGCTTGTGCCCCTGGTCCATGCTGCCGGGGCCGCAGACCACGGTGGGAATACCCGCCGCATCGAACAGTCCACCCTCGGTGCCGAACGCCACCGTGCCGAATTCCCCTGAACCGCAGAACGCGGCAATCAGCCGCGCTGCCTCACTCCGTGCATCGGTGGCCAGGCCAGGATAGGCCGACAATTCACTGAAGCGAATCGCGCTGTGCGCACTCACCGCCCGCATGCGCGGCAGTATTTGTTGCTCGGCGTAGGCCTGCAACTGCTGCGCGACCTGCGCCGGATCCTGCGAGGGCAGGGCGCGGATCTCGAAGTCGAAGCGGCAATCGGCAGGAACGATGTTCAGCGCCTTGCCGCCGCTGATCACCCCGGTCTGCACCGTGCTGTAGGGTGGGTCGAAACGACTGTCGTGATGCTCGGGCGCTTGCAGTTGCCGGCCGATGCGCCCCAGCTCGCCGATCAGTTCGGCGGCGTACTCGATGGCGTTGACCCCCAGCGGCGCGTACGCCGAATGACACGGATGACCGTGCACGTCGCAGCGCATCGCCAGTTTGCCTTTATGGCCGAGCACCGGTTTCAGTTCGGTGGGTTCACCGATGATGCACAGCAGCGGTTTGACCGGGCGCTGTTGCAGCTCGGCGAGCAACGAGCGCACACCGAGACAGCCGACTTCTTCGTCGTAGGACAGGGCGATGTGCACCGGCCTGCGCAGTTCAGTCGCCACCAGTGCCGGCACCAGCGCCAGCACGCAGGCGATGTAGCCCTTCATGTCCGCCGTGCCGCGTCCGAACAGCTTGCCGTCGTGCTCGCTGAGTTCGAACGGCGCAACGGTCCACGGTTGACCGTCGACCGGCACCACATCGGTGTGGCCCGAGAGCACGATGCCCGGTTGATCGGCCGGGCCAATGGTGGCGAACAGGTTGGCCTTGCTGCGCTCGGCGTTGTAGATCAACTCGCACGGCACGTCGAAACCGGCGAGGTAGTCGCGTACGAACTCGATCAACTGCAAGTTGGATTCGCGGCTGGTGGTGTCGAACCCCACCAGCGTCTTGAGCAACGCGACGCTGTTCATCGATCATCACCGGCAACGCCATAGCCCGGCGCCTTGGCCGGGTCGAGCGCGCGGTCGATGTAGTCCTGCAACTGCGGTTGATAGGCGTCCCAGAGCTTTTGCAACTGACCGATCGGGTCTTCGTCGGCCCAGTCGACGCGCAAATTGACGATAGGCCAGGTCTGTTCGCCAACCACCACCACGGCCGCTGAATGCACCGGTCCGGCTTCGCCGCCGAGGGCTTGCGCGGCGTGCAGAGCCTTGAGCAAGCGGTCGGCCAGTTGGCCTTCGCCGTCTTCAAAAGCACGGACCATCGCCTCGATCACCGCACGTCCGGCGAGCATGTTGCCGGCGGCCACGCATTGTTCGCCGCAGACTGCGTTGTGCACGCCGAGGGTCTGGGCGCCGCTGAAATGCGCGGTCTGGCCGAGGTGGTTGATTGCAGTGATCTGCCGGTACTGGCTGTAGCCGTTGCGGGTCAGGACTTTGTCCAGCGCCGCGTCGGGCGCCAGGCCTTGCTCGATCAGCGCGAGGACTTCGGGGCCGAGGGACGGCAGGGTGATGTTCTGGCTCGATACCGCGCCGACGCCCGGCAGCAGCCACGGACAGCGCGCGCCGACGGCGATGCTGGAGGAACTGATGGCGACCCCGAACTGGCCGGTTTCGGCGCAACGGGCTGCGATTGAAAAGGTCATGGTCTAACTCCTTGTGTGTCTGGGCCGGCCTCTTCGCGAGCAGGCCGCGACTCGGTCTGCCGACTTATTCGGGAATCACCGCCACCACATCAATCTCCATCAGCCACTGCGGTTGCCCCAGCGCCGACACCACCAGCCCGGTGGAGATCGGGAACACGCCTTTGAGCCATTTGCCGACTTCCTGATACACCGGCTCGCGGTAGCGCGGGTCGATCAGGTAGGTGGTGGTCTTGACGATGTGGCTCATGTCGCTGCCGGCTTCTTCAAGCAGTTGCTTGACGTTGCGCATGGCCTGTTCGGCCTGGGCACGCGGATCGCCGAGGCCCACCAGATTGCCGTCGAAATCGGTGCCGACCTGACCACGGACATACACGGTATTGCCGGCGCGCACGGCCTGGCACAGGTCGTTGTCCAGGGTCTGGTTAGGGTAGGTGTCCTTGGTGTTGAACATACGGATGCGGGTGTGGGTTGGCTTGCTCATGTACAGCTCCAGACAGTGGCGGCGACGGTGCGCTGAACACCGCCGCGAAAGAGGGAAATCAGGCGTCGACGGTGTCGGCGGCTTTCATGTTGGCGGTGCAATGCAGGGCCGCTTCACGCTGCTCGGCATCCTGGTAGTCGAGGTATTTGCGCTGGGTGGCGATGTGGTCGGCCACGTGTTTAGCGTCGTGCCACACGCCCCAGATGAACGACGAGCCGCGCCGTGACTGCCATGGCAGCCCGAGGAAATACACCCCCGGCTCACTGGACACGCCGCGCTGGTGCTGCGGTTTGCCCTTGTCATCAAAGGCCGCGACTTGCAGCCAGGAATAATCCACGGCAAACCCGGTGGCCCAGATGATCGAGGTGATACAGGCTTCGGCCAGATCCAGGTCGACCAGCGGATGTTTCACGCACTCCGGGTCCGGATACGTCTCGCGCGCTTCAGGTTCTAGCGGCAGGTCGAGACCGTTGCGCTCGATGTAGGCGTCGGCGGCATCCAGCAGGGCGAGATAGTTGTCATCGCCACGTTTGAGGTTGTCGACCAGGTCCTGCTTGAAGGTCACCACGCCGTGATTGAACGACTCGGTGACGCCGACCAGGGTCATGCCACGATGGGCCAGGCCACGGAAGTCGATGGTGCGCCCGCCATGCGCGCCGCTGACCGCGATGGTCACGTGCTCGCGGCCGGGTTTCATTGCCGCCTGATCCCACTCGCCGAGCACCCCCAGCCACCAGCAGAAATCGCGGTTGCGATAGGCACGTGGCGGACGGTCGTGGGCGCCCACCGAGAGGTAGACCGGCTTGCCGGAACGCTGCAGTTCATCGGCGATCTGCACGCCGGACGAACCGGCACCCACCACCAGCACCGCGCCTGCAGGCAATTGCTGCGGGTTGCGATAGTCAGCGGAGTGGATCTGCAGCAGGCGCGGGTCTTGCGGGGCGATCGGCGGGATCACCGGGCGCTGGAACGGGCCGGTCGCCGCGACCACGCGGCTGGCCTCGATTACCCCCTCGGAGGTCTCGACGGTGAAGCCCGGACGACCGACATTGCGCACCACGCTTTTGACTTCGACGCCGGTGCGGATCGGCGCGTTGAATTTCTTCGCATAGGCTTCGAAGTAGTCCGCTACGCGCTCTTTAGGGGCGAACCCGTCGGGATCGACATCATCGAATTCCAGCCCCGGAAAGCGGTCGTGCCACGCCGGACCGTTGGCGACCAACGAGTCCCAGCGTCCGGTGCGCCAGCGTTCGGCAATGCGGCTGCGTTCCAGCACCAGGTGCGGCACACCAAGTTTGCTCAGGTGCTCGCTCATCGCCACACCCGCCTGTCCGGCGCCCACTACAAGCGTGTCTGTTTTTATTATTTCAGTGGTCATTTCTACATCCTTCCTGGCAAGGCAAGTGGATTCGGATCGCTTCAGGCTTGTCCGTTTTGCTTGCGGTCAGACTAGGCAGGAGGGGGGTATCGGTAAAATATTATTAAGCTGGGATGTGAATACAAATTGCTGAAGCAGAAGGGTGAAGCCCAGTAAAACCGGGGCTTACAGGGCTAGGGAAGGGTTGTCCCGGGCGTGAAAACCCGGGACAGAGAGGGAAAATATTGCCTGCAAGGATGACCAGCGCTGCGTCTGCGCTCAGCTCAAGCGACTCGGCGCGATACCCAGCAGCCCGGTCAGCGTGTTCATGATCGCCTGCTGCCGCGCGCGATTGGCCTGGTGCTCGGCTTCGGCGGTGGCAACATCGGCGGCGCAATGTGGACAGATCACCTCGTGCGGATAGATGTACTGCAAGCAGCTGCGGCACAGGCTCAGTTGCGGGGCGATCCGGCCTTGCTCCGGAGACTGCTGGCCCTGATTGATCCACGCCAGTTTGATCACCTGACCGCTGTCACTGACGCTGCTGACCTTCTCGCCGTTGTCGATGCGTTCGGTGATCAAGTCGAAACGGCCGACTGCAAACGACTTCTGCGCCGCGTCCTCGACCTTGACGATGCGCTCGCGCAGCCCGCGCTTCTGCAGCTCCAGCGTGCGGTAATGGCAGTAGGGGTTGTTGCCGGGTTTGCCGAGCAGCGAATGCGAAGTCCAGGTGCAACCGCCGCGACAGACATCGTTGTAATAACAGCCACGGCAGTAACCCCACATGTCATCCACCGAGCGCAAGCGGCCGAAATGCATGCCTTCGCTGTAGTGCCAGATGTCGTGCAGGCTCATGTTGCGCACGTTGCCCCCGGAGAAGCCGACGGTCGCCAGTGACGGGCAGCCCTTGACGGTGCCGTCGGCTTCCAGCGCGAGGACGGTCTGGCCGGCGGCGCAACCGGTCCAGTGCACACGTTCGTCACCGAAGCCGCGCCACAAGTGTTCATACGGGCCGTAATAACCGATGTTGTTGCCGACGTTCATCAGCAGGCCGCGGTCGACGCCTTCGCGGTACAGCCGCGCCAGCAACGGCATCACTTCCAGCAGTTGATAGGGTTGCAGCAGCAACTCCGGGTGATCCACCGCGTTGCCCATGGCAACGGTGATCTGGATCTGCCAGTGGGTGGCGCCGAGTTCGATGATGGTGTCCATCAGCGCCGGCAAGTCGGGCAATGTGGCGGCACCGATCTGGGTGTTGACGCTCACCGCCAGCCCCGAGGCCTTGGCCCGGCGCAGGGTGTCCACGGCCTTGTCGAACGAGCCGGGTACGTTGCGCACCGCATCGTGCAGCGGGGCGAGGCCGTCCAGGGAAATGCCCACGCCGTCGAGCCCGGCATCCACCGCCGCCTGCATCTTCGCCGGGGTCAGGTTGCGCCCGCCGGTCTGGATCGCGCAGTACATGCCATGGTCGTGAATGGCCTTGATCAGTTGCGTCCAGTCCTTGCGCAGATAGGCTTCGCCGCCGATCAGGGTGATCTCGCGGGTGCCGAGTGCGGCCAGCGAGTCGATGACGTCAAGGCACTCGCGGGTGTTGAGTTCGTCCGGCCGTCGATGCCCCGCGCGGGAGCCGCAATGCAGGCATTTCAAGTCGCAGGCCAAGGTGATCTCCCAGACCACGTGCACCGGCACGTAGCGTTTGAGATCGGTGTCGCTGAGGTAACGGGCAGGGCGCACGTCTGACATGGGACATCCTTGCGCACGGTGCCGTGCGCGCTACGAATGGATTGATCGCGGTTGAAAAGTCTCGGGCGAGATCCGTTGCGATCTCGCCCGGGGCTTGCCGGTTAACGCGCTTCCAGTCGCGCGATTTCCGCTTTCAGATGCTCAAGGGCACTGCGCAAGGCGCCCTCGTGCGCCAGTTGCTGCTCGGCCTGTTGCACCACGGTTTTGAGTTGCGCCAGATCGCCGCTGGTCTGCGCCTGCTGCACGGCCACGGCATACAGTGGCTGCGGATGTGGCCCCGGACGTGGCTGCTCGCTGGGCGCCTGATGCACCGCGACGTGTTTCACTTCGTGCCACTGGCCCTGTTCTTCATAGCGATAATCGACGAAACCGCTGGCCCAGTCGCTGCCCAGAATGCCTCTGAGGTGGAACGTCTGGGCGATCTGGCTGGGCGGGCGGCTCGGGCCGCCGTCGAGGGTGAGGATGATGTGGTTCTCGACGTTGGCCGTCAGCTTGGTTTCGGAAAAACTGCCCCAGACCTGCGCCCGGTAATTGACCGTCGGCCAGGTGGCCTGGAACACACTGGCAATCCCGCTGACACGTTTGTGCGCGGTATCGACAAGCAGATCAAGGGTCAGGACCGGTGCCCCGGGCAGTGCATTGCTGATGCTCAGACGGGTGTGAAAAAGTCCAATCGACATGGTGCTACTCCCTAAAGTGAATGGCGGATCACGTGGCTGAATTCAGCGGCTCTGCAGCCGGCTGACTTCTTTTTTCGCCGCTTCCAGTGCGCTTTGCAGTTGGGGTTTCTGGTCCAGTTGCTGCTGGGCGAGTTCGGCCAGATTCTTCATCTGCGCCAGGTCACCGCTCGCGATCGCGCTCTGAATCGGCGCGGCGTATAGCGGCAGGATCGGTGGGTGCGGGATGATCACCGGGCCAGGATTGAACGGCGACGGCAGCGATTCCTGCAGGTGCGCCGGGGCATTGTTGACCTCGTGCCAGCGCTGACCATCGAAGTAGCGATAGTTGGCGACAACTTCGCGCCAGTCGGTGCCCACCACCAGACGCACATCGAAGTTGATGATCGAGTTGGCCCCCTGGCCGCCGTGATTGCCTTGGGCGGTAATCAGGATTTTGCTGACCCCTGGCGACATCACGGTGAGGTAGGTGTATTCGCCCCAGACGTCGGAATGCACGTCGAGTGGCGGATTGGTCGCCTGGGTGATCGCGGCGGTGCCGTTGACCTTCGTATCGGGTGTCGAGACCAGCAGGTGCAGTGCCAGCGACTGGGCACCGGGCGCGCCGGTGCCGATGCGGTAGCTCACCGGAAACAGGCCGACATTTTCAGTAGAACCGGACATGTTGTTTGCCTCCATTGCAATGTGATTGATGGCTTCAGGACTTTTCGTGCCTGGAAACTTCCTTGGCCAGTTTTTCGTACGCGTCTTTCAGGTCTTGCGCTTCAGGTTTGCTGGTGTCGCGTTGTTGCAACAACGTCTTCATGTGCTGCACATCGCCTTGCTTGATCGCACTTTGAATGGCGACCCCGTAGGGCGGGATGTTGGCCGTTGAACGGGTCATAACGAGGGTTTCCTCATCCGTGCTGCAGAACCGCCCCATGACAAGCAGGGGACGTCTTACCTGACAGACAGGTAGCCTGTGCCTGCTGGAGCACCGGCAAGCGAGCAACCTGATCCGTCGGGATCTGATCAAAGGGTGATTTCAGGGTGCACAGCGCAGGCGCACGTACGCCAAGGCTGCGCGAGGCCTCAGCCGAACCCGCCGGGCGGGACTTCGGGAGCTTTGCAGGTGGCCTGCCGGAGGGGCAGACAAGGGGAATTGACCGGTACGTTGTTCATCTTTCTGTCCTTGAGAGAACACAACGAAACGCAGGGATCAATGGCGCGCTCGGTAGCGCGCAGAACAACCGCAAGCACAAGAAACATCCCTGATTCCTTTTCCAGTGCCGCCACGGGCGAGCGCGTGACCGCCGCTCGCGGGTCGCTGGCATATCGCCAGCCACGCAACCCTAGATCCGATTTTGCGGCCTTGCCAGATAAAGCGCCGAACGGTCGTGCGCGGGAGATTGACGGACAGCAGAACGCGTCCGCTCAAGGCCTTCAAGCCTTTGAGCGGACACGGTTATTGGTAGGGATGAGAGGCACCCGTTGCGGATGGAATGATTGGCAATATGCAATCCACCCTTGGAGCATATTCGAGCGGCGCTACGCGGTTGTTGACGGATCAATTGCCGTCGGCGACCTTGCGTTCGATCGCATCGGTCTTGCGCTTGAGTTCCTCGGCCTCCTGTTCCTTGGTGCGGATCGAGGTCGGTGTAATCACCTCGTCCACGACCCTGGTGTCATCGTCGCTGTCTTGCAGATCGCGGCGAACCACATCCACCGGTTTGCCCGCAGCGTCGAGCGGTGGCGCGTTATGAGGGGTTGCAGGCTTGCTGTCGTCGGTGCTTTTCATTTTTCATACCTCCATTGGCTTACAACGTTGGATACGACGACATGACGCGAGTTCGAGAAATTTCATCGCGGCCGTTTTGACCCGTTGCTTGCTTTGGTGGGTGACGGTCAGCGCATGCCGTCAAAGCAGACTCCACGACACCCCAACATAAACTCCCAGCCCTTCACCCGGCGCAGACCGCGCCGCGTCCAGGCCCTTGTCGTCATACCCCGGCGTGACCGTCGCGGCGTAGTGCTGGTTGGTCAGGTTGCGCAGGTCGAGCCAGGTTTGCCAGTCGTTTTTCGGCGCGTTGTAGCCCACGGTGGCGCCGAACAATGCGTAGGGATCGGCGTAGTAGCTGTTGGCGTAATCCACCGCGACCTTGGACACCAGTTGCGTGTTGATGGCGGCGAAGAAGCCTTGCGGCCAGTCGTGGCGCAGTTCGCCCTGGTAATAGTGCATCGGCAGGCCGGGCAGGCGGTTGTCGCCGAAACGCTGGTCGTCGCGGTAGTGGAAATCGCTGAAGGTGTAGGCCTGGCGCAGGCTCAATTTACGCCCGTCGGCGGCTGACCACAGGGTGCTTTGCAGGCTGGCTTCGAGACCCTGATGCACGGTAGGGCTGGCGTTGAGTTCGTACGGCGTGACGGCGTTGGCGTCCGGCAGCACCGAGAGCAATTCGTGGCGCACCTGCGCGTAGTACCACGCCAGACTCCACTGGCCGATTGCGCTGTCGCCACGCCCGCCGAGTTCGAGGGTGGTGGCGGTCTGGTTTTGCAGTTTGATCGGGTCGCTCTGAGTGCCGGTCGCCGCACCGTTGCCGGCCGGGAAGCGGATGTTCGAGCTGTAGATCAGCGACCACGGGTGCGGCGCCTCGACCGAACGGCTGAGGTTGCCGAACAGTTGCAGGTCCGGCGTGAGCTGATAGCGCAGGCCCAGACGCGGGGCGTAATCCCAGTCGTTCAGGCTGGTCTTGCCGCCGCTTTGCGGGTAAGTGACGGCACTTTCGCGGCGGGTGTAGATGGCGGCGAGGCCGGTGGTCAGCCACAGGTCGTCGGCGATCTCCAGATCGTTGCCGACGTGCAAAACCGTATCCGAACCCTGATAAGTGAAGTTGCGCATGCGAGTGCCCGGCACATAACCGGCGGTGTTGCCACCGGGGATGCGCACGAATTCGCTGGCGCCGTCGTTGGGCAGGTGTTTGGTGGTGCGCAGGCCCACGGTGCTGCGGCTTTCCATGCCGAGAAAGGTGTCGCGGCGCTTGTAGTCGAAGGTGCCGCTGACGTCGGTGTAGGCCACTTTCAGCCGGTTCGAGCCTTCGCGCAGGTCCATCGGGTAGTCGTGATAGACCAGCCCGGTCTGAATGCTCGAATCATCATCGATGTAGTAGGTGGTCTTGTTGCCGATGAAGGTGCTGCCCGGTTGCTTGCGGCTGTCGTCGCGCGACACGTAGGCCGGGTTCGCCGCTCGCGGGTCGTGCTCGATCGAGTGCTTGGTCACGCGCCCGGCGAGGTCGTTGTCGGTCTGCCGGTAGCGGAAATAGAAGCGGGTTTCCAGGTTCGGGTTGAAGCGATAGCCGAAGTTGGCGATCACGCCTTTGCTCTCGCTGGCGGTGTGATCCTGATAGCCGTCGGCGTTCGAATCGGTCAGCGACACGTAGTAATCGAAGTCGCCCAGCACTTGCCCGGAGCTGACTTGCCGCTGCTGATAGCCGTGGCTGCCGGTGGCGTAGCGCACCTGCAATTTCGGCGCGTCGTAACCGGTGTGGCTGACGTAATCGACGGCGCCGCCCAGCGCCAGTGCGCCGCGATCGAAGCCGTTGGCGCCGCGCAGCACCTCCACATGGTCGAGCCACAGCGGTTCGAGCAATTCGTAGGGCGTGCCGCCCGGGCCGGTCAGCGGCAGGCCGTCGAGCATCGTGTACAGCCCCGAAGCGTGGGCACCCGGAGCACGGTTGATCCCCGAGCCCCGGATCGAAATCTTCACCCCTTCGTTGCCCGCCGACTGCGCGTAGACCCCCGGCTGGTACGCCAGCACGTCCTGATTGCTCGCCATACGACCCTGCAATGGTTGGCGCATGTCGACCACGTTGCTGCCGCCGGGCACTTGCGCCAGGCGCGCTTCGGCCTCGGCCACGGAGGCATCGGCGCCGCTTTGTTCCTCAGCCGAAATCAGTACCTGGCCCAACTCCATGCCTTTGGGTTCCTCGGCCATGGCCGGGCAGGCGAGGGCCAGGCCCAGCAGGGCAGTGGGAAGGGATTTGGGCGCGGGCATCGAGAAAACTCCAGACAGACGGGAACGGGCAATGAACAGTTGCGACGCAACAAGGAACGATGGAAACACATGGCAATTTTGCTTTTTTGCCGGGGAGCGGGGGCTGGACGTGGCGGGGACGGCACTCAGGGCTGTAAAGCCCGGACGACTGGGCGCATGGGAGGGCGACCAGTCGTCCGGTTTGCCTGCGCGTCAGGCAATTTTCAATGCCTGCAGAATAACCAGCGATGTCCCGGCAAATGCCTGGGCTTGCTCCGTCAGTTCGGCAAGGTTCTCTTGAGCCGTAAGCAAAGGCTGGTCACCCTTGAGCAGCACTTCGCCCTGATCGCCGATGACGCTCCACGCCAGTTGCGCCCAGTCTTGCGGGTCGGTCATGCCTTGCTTGAGCGCAATCAGGAACAACTGCTGAAAACGGCTGACCGGCACACCGCCGCCGGTGACCGGACTGGCGAGCACCTGAATGTTGCTGTTGAACAACGCGCGTTTGCACAGTTGCAGGTTGAGTGTTTCGCAACGCTCTTGCACTTGCCGTTCGGCGGCTTCGCTCTGGCACGGGGCGGCGACGCCCATGCCGATCAGCACGGTGACCGCCTGCACCAGATCGTCATAAGACACAGCGCCGACAGCCGTCGACAACTGCTGCAAGGTTTTCGGTGCATAGGCGTTCGCGGCAAGCGCGTCGAGCACCGGGCCGTAAATCTCTGCCTGTAGCGAAGCTTCGCCAGCGGGGCCCGTGACCATGCCCGGAATGCTTTCGATGGTTTGCAACAAGGCGAAACGGCTTCGCAGCAGGCCGTCGCGCTGCTCGGCGGCAGACAGCCGATTGGTGCCGCGCACGTACAGATCGCGGCGGAAGTTTTGATTGACGAAATAGTCACGCGCCTGCTCGCGCATGATCGGGTGTTCGATCCCCTCGAGAAAATCCATGCCTTCGGCACTCAAGTTGAGCGGGGTGACCGTGTCCAGTGGCACCGCTGTGGTGGCGTAATCCAGTTTGGCTGCGGTCATGGCATCGACCACGTCAGTGAAATACATGCAGTTCCAGTCGCGGTTGAAGTATTCATGGGCCACGTACTGGCGATGCTGGCCCTTGATGCTGTTCAACTGGGCGCCCAGACTCGGCGCCGCGTGGGCATATTTCGGATTGGCCGCCAGCAGCGCTTCGGAAAATTGCAGCGCGGCATCGATGCGTTTGGCCGGGGTGGTGGCGGCCTGGCTGGCAAAGCGGTTGTGCAGGCTGAACAGATTGCGCAAGGGCGCCGAAGGCGACCAACCTGGGAAGCAGTTGTAGCTGACGTACAACATCCCGCCGGGTTTGAGGTGACGGCGGGCGAATTCGATGATCAGTTTCTGATTGTCCCGGCTGACCCAGGTCCAGATGCCATGCAGGCTGATGCTGTCGAAGGCCGGCAGATCATCACGGGCCAGCAGTTGCTCGAAGCTGTCGTCATACAGCCGCGCCTGGCTGTTCCAGTCGTTCGCCAGCGCAATCGCATGCGCGGCCTGGGACGGCGTGAAGTCGGTGCCGACGAAGTTTCCCGGGTTGGCGGCGGCGTGGATGTTGATCGACACACCCTGGCCGAAGCCCAGTTCGCAGTGATAGCCGCCGGCATTCTCCAGCGTGGCAAAACCACGCAACAACAGACAAAAGCGCTGGAACACCGGGTTGATTTCCCGGCTGTACGAGTAGGTGTAGCCCTCGTCGGTGAAATACCCTTCGTTCCAGGCATTGCTCATGTGTGCACCCATTATGTCGAGAGAGAAAGCCGCTCTTATAAGGGGTTGGGCTGGCGCACCACAAGCGGAAAAACCTGTAAGTGGGTCTTACGATTGCAAAGGCACGCAGACATCGGTCTGCCATGGCTGCTGCGGGCTGCGAATCGTTCATACAGTTTTTCGGGACAAGGCCCGGATTTACTCGAGCGCCATCCCCTGTAGGAGCTGCCGCAGGAGGGACAGGGGATTCAGCGCCCGTGTGCCGCGTCCGCCAGTTGCCCGGTATCGACCCGCACAAACACCGAATCGCCAATCGCTGTCAGCACATCGCCGGCGTATACCTCGCAGATCACCCGCGTCTTGCGCCCGACCTCGCCCTCGACCTTGGCCCGCAAGGACAGGGTGACGCCCATCGGGGTGGGTTTGATGAACTTGATGCCGAGGTTGCCGGTCACGCAATCGATGCGCGGCAGGCTTCCCGGTGCACGCTGTTCGGCGCGGTAGTGGTAAGCCATCGCCGTCCAGTTGGAATGGCAGTCGACCAGCATTGCCAGCAAGCCGCCGTACACCAGATCCGGCCAGCCGCTGTATTTGGCGTCCGGCAGGTGTTCGGCGATGACATGCTCGCCGTCCTCGTGCCAGAAGCTTTTGACGTGCAGCCCCTGAGGGTTGCGGCCGCCGCAGCCGTAGCAGACGCCTTCGGGGGCGGCGAGGTCTTGCAGGGGCGTATCGAAACAGGACATGGGGTTGGTCATCCTGGAGAGGTGAGTTCGGTCAGGCGCAGGCGGTTGCGCCCGCCGCGCTTGGATTCGTAGAGCGCGGCGTCGCCTTGTTCGATCAGCGCCGCGAGGCTGGCCGGCGGTGTGTTGAACAGGCTGGCGCCGATGCTCAGCGTCACCGGCTCCGAGGTCGGGAAGGCCTGGATGGCGATGCGCTGAAACTGATCGCGCAGGGTATCGCCGAGGGTGACGATGCGTTCACTCGGCGCGTTGTTCAGCAAAATCACGAACTCGTCCCCGCCCAGCCGAGCGGCCAGCGCCTGATCGGGCGACTCGGCGCGGATCATCTCGCTCAAGGCCACCAGCAGGCGGTCGCCGGCGGTGTGGCCATGCTGGTCGTTGACCAGTTTGAAGTTGTCGATATCGATCAGCAGCAGGGCGCCGGGATGCGCCGGGGAGACGTCCTGCAGCAGACGCGGGGCGCGCACTTCGAGGGCGCGGCGGTTGTAGAGGGCGGTCAACGGGTCTCGGGCTGCCAGCCGAGCGATCTGTTCTTCGCGCCGGTAGCGTTCGGTGCCGGTCATCGACAGTGCGATCAACATGATCGCCATCGCACCCTCGACCAGCGAGATCTGAATGATTACGCCACGGAACGCCGCCAGATCGATCAGTGTGCCGGGGATCAGCACGGTCATGGCCTTGGCCACATAGAAAATTCCATGGCCCAGCAGCACATAGCGCAGTTGCACTGCGCCGACGCTCAGCGATTTGCCATGCGGGCGCAACAGCAGACTGGCCTTGAGCGTCGAGGCGGCCACCAGCAGCGAGTTGGCGGCCAGCATCACCTTCGACCACAGCGGCCCGTCCGGCAGCAACAGCATCACCAGCCAAGTGACGAAGATCAGGTACCAGGCGCGGGACAGGCGGCTCTGGGTGAAACGTGCCACCCCCAGCAGAAACAGGAAATGCGCGGTCACCAGCAAGCCGTTGGCGAACCAGATACCAATCAGCAATAAGCCGTTGCTGCGCAGCAGGGCCAGGGTGGAACCGACGGTGATGGTGGCGAAACCGGCGCTCCAGAACAGCAGCGAAGGCTCACGGATGCTGCGCCATTCAATCGCCAGGTACAGCGCGGCAGCGGCTGCGAGCGCGATCGAGATGGTCAGCATCGTTGGCGGGTCGAGCGGCATTTCTTCAAGCGCCTGTCTGAAGTCGGTTAGACGGGCGATTGTAAGCGTTCAGACCGGTTTTGGCAGGCGCCGCACGCTATATCAGTGCTGGATGTTCCGCCGTCACGATTGTGGCGCGAGCCAGGTGTCGACGACCCGTCGATCCAGTTCCTCCCAATACGCCATGCCCAGCACCCGCGCGGTGTTCAGCCCGCGCAGGTAACCACGCAACTGGTTGGCGGTGTCGCGTTTGAGCGCCGCATCAGTGATGTCCTTGTCCAGCAACACGCTTTCGTATTGCACCAGGTATTCCGCCACCCGCTCGCGAAAATCGGGCAAGACCGCGTCGCGGATCAGGTCAAAGGTTCTCAAATCGGCTTCCTCACTGTTGTTTTAGTCGTTGTGGATGAGTGTGTACCCGTCTTTATCGTGCGCAACTATCGCTAGAAGTAATAGGGACCATCACGAAACGCAAGTTCAGCTTTACGGGCAATAGGCGGAAAATTGCCCTCATTGAACACGTAGCTCAAGGAAATGCGCGATGAAGACACTGACCCGACTGGCGCTGATCGCCCTGCTGATGGGCGGGGTGATAGCCACGGCACCGTCTTACGCAGACGACGCCTGTGCGTGTCATCTTCAACCGATCGCCGGCAGCGTCGCGACCTTGCAGCATTCGCAGAGCGTGGGCGTGTTGTACAGCGAAAACACCCTGGAAAACCTGCAGTACCTGACGCGTTATCACGACATGGCGCTGCACGGTGCCAAGGATGCGCTGGACTCGCGGATACGTGCAGCGTTTGTCAGCAGCTCCGATCCGGAACTGGCCATCGACTGGTTGCTCAGCTCGCTGCAGCGTCAGTTCATGTCGGTGACCGTTTACGACAACCTCGATGCATTGATTCAGGCACATCCGGACATCATGGTGAAACTCGACACTTTCAACCGCTTGCTGACCCAGCAGAACAGCCTGTTCGAAGCGCACTTCATCGCGCGTTTCTACGACGCCGACCTGCAGTACATCGGCAAGGCCGAAGGCGCCGTCGAGAAACAGATCCCGTCGGTCTGGGTACATGACAAAGCGGCGCACGAGATTGCCGCACAGATCGAGAAACAACGGGACCTGCAACTCAACGCCTTGAAGCAGTTCGATGCCTCGCTCAAGGCGCTGGTGGCGTCTAACTGAACATTCAAAACCAAAAGGGCCGCGGCGGCGCCGTGACGCCGAACCGCTGCCAGTTGAACCGAATCTTTATTTTCAGGATTACACCGATGCGCACTTCATTTGCCCCGTCCATGGCCGTTGCCTCGTTGCTGCTCGCCGGTTGCGCCTCCGCGCCGAACGACCCGACGCTGACCCTGCAGACCCGCAAGACCCCGGCGCAGTTCGCCGATTGCGTGGTGCCGAAGCTGCAGCTCAGTGCGCTGAACCCGACCGTCTCGCAGACCCAGCGCAGCTACCGGATCGTGGTACCGAGCAAGGTCTCGGCCGACAACGTGCTGGAAGCCTACAAGGCCGGCAGCGGCGGCAAGGTGTTCATCTACGAGCGCCACTTGCTGGCCTCGAACCTCCTGCCTTCCAGCTTTGAACGCGCCGCCCAGGATTGCATCTGATCCGGGTCTGCCCACGGTTTTAACCGAGCTCCTTTGGTTGGCCGCAACCAACCAATACTTTGCCCCGCACCTCATTCGGTTGCGGGGCTTTTTTTTTCCTGGATTTTTGCGCTTCAGGCGACGTCGATCACCACCTTGCCAATAGCCGTGCCCTGTTGCACCGCGTCGTGCGCTTGTCGCGCCTGGCTGAGGCTGAAGCGTTCGGCATGCAGCAACGGCTTGACCTTGCCTTCTTCGATCAATCGCGTGGCGTAGCCGAGGATTTGCGCGTGGTGCTTGCGCCCGACGCCGGTGAGCATCGGCAACAGCACGAAAATCCCCGAGAGCGTGGCACTGCGCAGCGAACCGGTAGCCAGGTTGTGGGTGCCGAACGCCGCGCAACTGGTGACGTGGCCGTAGAGCCGGATCGCCGCGAACGAGTCGTCCAGACTTTTGCCGCCGACGGTGTCGTAGACCACGTCGAACCCCTTGCCGTCGGTGAACTGGCTCACGTACTGCTCGACAGGGACGTTCTTGTAGTCAATCGCCGTGGCGCCGTAGCCTTCGACAATCGCGCGCTTGCCCGGCGACACCGTGGCGAACACTTCAGCGCCCAGGGCCGCGGCAATTTGCACCGCCATGTGTCCGACACCGCCCGCGCCGCCGTGCACCAGCACCTTCTGGCCTGCCTGGACGTGCGCACGGTCCACCAGACCCTCCCACGCCGTCAGGAACACCAGTGGCACCGCTGCCGCCTCGCGGAAGCTGAGATTTTTTGGCTTGAGCGCCACCAGGTCAGCATCCACCGCCAGGTATTCGGCCAACGAGCCCGGCAGGCCACGTACGCCGCCGACCATGCCGAACACTTCGTCGCCCACCGCCAGATGGCTGACGTTGGCGCCGACCGCTTCAATCACCCCGGCCATGTCAGTTCCGAGAATCGCCGGCAACTCCGGCATCGCGTACGGTGCATTGCCGGTGCGGATTTTATAGTCGATGGGGTTCACGCCACTGGCGACGATGCGCACCAGCACTTCATTGGCCTTGGGCACCGGGCGCTCGATCTGTGCCTCGCGAAAGGTATTGGCGGCGTAGTCATCAAGGATCAACGCGCGGATGGTGGATGGGCTCATTACAACGCCTCGCTGTCATTTCAAGGAAAGGGGCATGGTGAAACCTGCTGGCGGTTTTGTCGACCGGATACGCGTCGCCGTTAACCAGCGTAGCCGGCGGATTGCGCAGCGGCATGGGAATATGGTTGTATCGTGCAACCATATTTCTGAGGTGCCTGGCCATGACGATTGCCCCAGCCTTGATCGAAGATATTCGCACGGCGTCGCGCACCATGGTGCGTGAGCTGGGCTTCATGCGCGCCACGCTGGCGGCGACCGACTATTCCGCCTCCGGCGTGCATGCGCTGCTGGAAATCGAGGCCGGGGACGGTGTGAGTTCAGCGCAATTGGCGCAAAGCCTGGGGCTGGAAAAGTCCAGTGTCAGCCGCATGGTCGGCAAACTGATCAAGGCCGGGGAGATCGCGGAACGTCCCGCCGAGGACGCCCGGGTCAAGCGCCTGCACCTGACGTCGCAGGGCCGGCAGACCGTTGCCGCCATCCACGCCTTTGGGCAAGACCAAGTCAGCAAGGCGCTGCAGGCGCTCAATCCCTCGCAACAACAGAGCGTGGCGCAAGGCCTTGCCACCTACGCCCATGCCCTCAAGGCAATCCGCCTGGGCACCCAACAGGCACTCACGCCGAACTTGACCATCAGCGCCGGCTACCGCCCGGGCCTGATTGGCCGGGTGACGCAAATGCATGCCGATTATTACTCGCAGCATGCCGGCTTCGGCGCGGTCTTCGAAAGCCGGGTTGCCAGTGGCGTGGCAGAGTTCGTCGGGCGCCTTGATCAGCCGTGCAACCAGATCTGGGTGGCGATGCTCAACGAGCGCATCGTCGGTTCGATCGCGATCGACGGGCAGGACCTGGGCAACCAGCAAGCGCATCTGCGCTGGTTCATCCTTGATGAAGGCTGTCGCGGGAGCGGTGTCGGCCGGCAACTGCTGAACGCGGCCGTCGCGTTTTGTGATCAGCAGGACTTTGACGCGATTCAACTCTGGACTTTCAAGGGCCTCGACGCTGCGCGCCGATTGTATGAGGCGTCCGGTTTCGCGCTGAGCAAAGAAGAGCAGGGCAGCCAGTGGGGCACGCTCGTCACCGAGCAGCAGTTCACCCGACACCGAGCGCGCCCGACGGTTTGACTCTGATGGCTGATGCAATGGCTCCGGGTGTCCGCGAGCCCGTTGACGATGCAGTGATGTCTGGATTGCCCCAGAGGAAACTTTCAGTCGATGACGACATAAACAACCGTGTCGTGGTTACCATGAGCATCGTTTCGACAGGAGTCACACCATGGATCTGAAGTTCAGCCACGTCGATGTACTGGTCACTGATCTCGAAGAAGCCTGTGCTTATTACGCACGCATCCTCAACGCCAGGATCTCCAAAACGCTGATCTGGGAGCGGGGCGGGCTGCATGTCCGGTATGCGATCGCGCTGATTGGCCAGGAGCGTTTCATGTTGGTGCAACCGTTGGCCGGCAACCTGAAAGAGCTTCTGGATTCTGCAGGTGAGGGCATGATTTACCGTCACTGCTACTCGACACCGGATATCGAAAAAGCCTACGACGAATTGATCGCCGCCGGTGTTCAGCCTGAGGACGAAAACGGTCAGCCATTGGCTCGCGCGAATCTGCAGTCACCGTCCGGGGGACGCATCATCTGGTTGCCAAAGCGCTTCGGGCATTTTTCCATCGAGATACTGGAAGAGAAGACGCTGGAGGCCTTTGTCGAGGCTGCGTTTACCTGAGATTTGGCTGATTGAATAGGACGACGCTAGCGCTTTGGCGTCGGCCTTCGAGCCTTGTTCCGCTGCGGCCAGACATTGAAGTGGCGGCGCAAGCATCCGCGAGAACTTCCTGTACTCCTATAGCTCGACAAATGGCATTGTTAGTGCTGGTAATACCGCGCCAGTCGATCACGCCAGTTGCCACCCTGCGTGCGCAGGCACTCTTGCTCGGAGTCGAAGCGCACCCAACGGTCTGAAGGGGGCAGGTCGATGTCGGCCTCTCGCAGCGCGGTGGCAGTCAATTCAAAGATGCGTGCTTTGGCGTGCGTCAGGGCGAGGGTTTTGTCAGCTTCGGTTTCGAACACCCAGATGACTTTCAAGGTGGCCGGCAACGCGTTCAGGTCAGCGGTGTGGGTTAGCCAGGTGAAGCCTTTGATTTCTGCTTTTGCGGTTTCACACGCCTGCGTGAGCGTGGCAATCAAGCGCCGTTCGATTCGCGCCAGTTCACGTTTTCCAGGGGGCATTTCGGGTTCCTTTACTGACAATGGCGAGCGATCAAAGACGCTCATCATATATCGCCGGCAACGGAAGTTCCTTGTCCAGGACAGATCCGTACGCCATACCCGATCCGCACTTTTTCCTTCGGGTCTGGTGCAATCAACCTTCAGCATCCCTGCAATTAACGCGCAGGCACAGTGACGTGAAGCTGCGGTACCATGCCTCACCTCATCACCCACGAGCATTGAAAATGGATTCTCACTCGATTCTGGCCTTTACCCTCGTCGCGGCGATTGCCATCGCCAGCCCCGGGCCTGCGACGCTGATGGCGATCAACAACAGTCTGGCGCACGGACAACGCAGTGCAATCTGGTCGTCGCTGGGCAATGCCAGTGGCCTGTTCTGCCTGTCGGCGGCGGCCATGCTGGGGTTGGGCGCGTTGCTGGCGAGTTCCGAGTGGCTGTTCAATGCGGTGAAAATTCTCGGTGCCGGCTATCTGTTCTATCTCGGGATCAAGCAGTTGTTCAAGAAGGGCTCGATGCTGCCCGACGGCATCGCCGATGACGTGAGCAAGAGCAAGCCGACCCGAATGAAACTGTACAAGTCGGCATTTCTCACGGCGGTGACAAACCCCAAGGCGACGATGTTTTTCACCGCGCTGTTCCCGCAGTTCATCGATCAGGGCGCGGCACTGCTGCCGCAGTTCCTGATCCTGACGTCGATCTTCATGGCGTTGTCGGTGTCGTCGCTGAGCCTGTATGCCGCGCTGGCTTCACGGGCCAAGGGCGTGCTGACCCGGCCCGCGTTGTCGCGTTGGGTCAGCCGGGTAGTGGGCACTACATTCATCGGTTTTGGTGCGGCGATTTTGACCATGCGCCGGCAAACCGTTTAAGCCCTGGGCTTAATCCAGATCGCTGGGCTGATGCCGTTCCGCAACCTGGCTTGCCTCGTCACCCCAGGTGCGGTTGACGCGCTGGCCACGCATCACCGCAGGGCGTTGGGCGATCTCTTCTGCCCAGCGCTGCACGTGGGTGTATTCCTGAGCCGCTAGGAACTCGGCAGCCGAATACACGTTGTTGCGCACCAGTTGCCCGTACCACGGCCAGACCGCGATGTCGGCGATGGTGTAGCTGTCGCCGGCCAGATAGCGTTTTTCAGCGAGGCGTCGGTCGAGCACGTCGAGCTGACGCTTGGTTTCCATGGTGAAGCGGTTGATCGGGTATTCGAGCTTCTCCGGCGCATACGCGTAAAAGTGCCCGAACCCGCCGCCCAGATAAGGCGCCGCGCCCATCTGCCAGAACAGCCAGTTCAGGGTTTCGGTGCGGCCGGCCGGATCTTTTGGCAGGAAGGCGCCGAATTTCTCCGCGAGGTACAGCAGGATCGAACCGGACTCGAACACGCGAATCGGCGGCTGCGCACTATGGTCGAGCAGTGCCGGAATTTTCGAGTTCGGGTTGATCTCGACAAAGCCGCTGGAGAACTGGTCGCCTTCGCTGATGCGAATCAGCCATGCATCGTATTCGGCACCGCTATGCCCCAGCGCAAGCAACTCTTCCAGGAGGATGGTCACCTTCACGCCGTTGGGCGTCGCCAGCGAATACAGCTGCAGCGGATGCTTGCCCACGGGCAGCGTCTTGTCATGCGTCGGCCCGGCAATCGGCCGGTTGATGCTGGCGAACTGGCCGCCGGACGGTGCTTCGTGCTTCCAGACTTTGGGCGGAACGTAGGGCGCTTTACTCATGAATTGGGCCTCATCCTTAACTTGCCAAAAAAGAACCTGACGGGTATCAGACGCAACAGCATAAACGCTCTGGCGCAAGACTGCGCAACCCCTGGGATCATCAGCCACGCCAATCAAGCAGGGTGCCATTGTGCGTGCCAGTGCTTAACCCGCGATTGTGCTGAGCGGGTGTTCCAGCGGCCAGCGCTTCTTCAGGTGTTCCGTCAGATAATCCATAAAAGCCCTGACCTTCGGCGTCAGCGCCGCTCGCTCCTGCACGCAGGCATAGATGTCCATCGGCTCGACATAAGCGTGGGTTTCACCTGGGCGATGTTCAAACAGCGGCACCAGTTGACCGCTTTCGAGGTAGGGCGCGGCGACGAATTCGGCCAGGCGCGTGATGCCCGCGCCGTTGATTGCCATTTGCGCCAGCGCGTCGATGTCGTCGCTGATGGCGGTGGCGTTGATCGGCGCGTCGTAGCGCTGGCCGTCGCGGATCAAACCCCAACGCAGAAAACGTCCGTCCAGTGGATAGCGGAACGCCAGGCAGGCGTGGTGCTGCAGGTCTTGCGGTGATTGCGGCACGCCGGCGCGCTCGAGGTAGGCGGGGGCGGCGCAGAAGATGAAGGGCAGGGACACGATGCGGCGCGCGACGATCCCATCTTCCAGTTGCGGCTTGATCCGCAGGCTCAGGTCGATGTTGTCCTGGATGTGATTGATCTTGCCATTGGTGGTCGACAGTTCCAGCAGCAGACCCGGGTGCAGCGCGGCGAAACCGGCGATCAGCGGTGCCAGCACGTGGCGGCCGAATGCGGAGGTGGAGGCGATGCTCAAGCGGCCTTGCAGTTCGCCTTGACCGCTGAGGATCGAGCTTTGCGCCGCCTCCAGGTCCGCCGCGATGCGTTTGACCTTTTCGTAATACAGCGCGCCGTTTTCGGTCAGGGCCATGCGGCGGGTGGTGCGTTGCAACAAGCGCACGCCAAGGTGCGTTTCGAGGCGATTGAGGGTCTGGCTCACAGCGGCGGCACTGACGCCCAGGGTCTTGGCGGCGCCGACGATGGAGCCGGCTTCAACCACCTTGATAAAACTGGCAATCGCCGCCAACAGGTTCATCCGTGCTCCGCCAAGGGGGTTCGATTCGTAAGTTCTGCTTTATAAAGTACCTGTGGCGGGCCGTCTAGTTGGGGGCAGGGGGGCTTTGCTAAGGTGCCGGCTCCCTGTCAATGGATGGAAAAGCCATATGAATCAAAGAACCAACACCGATGCCCTGTATCCCTCGCGTCGCAAGCTGACACCGCGGGCGACACCCTATGTGTTTGCGTTGTACATGGCGACGATCATGGCGTTCCTGATGTCGCTGGTGATCACCGCCGCCAATTCCGGCATTGATAACGACTACCTGAGTAATACGCTGCACGCCTACAAACTGGCGATGCCCGTGGCGTTTCTGTGCATCCTCGTGGTGCGCCCGATCGTGGTCAAACTGGTGTCGATGACGGTGCATCCGCCTCGTTGATTCACCCCTCGGAAAACCTTGTCCGGCATCCAGCGCCGGGTAATGACCGATGCCCGGCGTAACCGGCCAGCGGCTAAAACAATCGAAACTTCACGCGCGCCTCGACTGTCCAGACCCTTGTACCGCCCGGCGGATATCTCGCCGGGCGGGCTTCATGCATCGGTGACAGGCGAGGAACGAGATGACGACGACAGTGGGAGATTTTCTGGTTGAGCGGCTCAGCCAATGGGGCGTCACGCGGATTTTTGGTTATCCGGGAGACGGCATCAATGGCGTGTTCGGCGCGCTCGCCCGAGCCAATGGCAAGATCGAATTCGTTCAGGCGCGGCATGAAGAAATGGCCGCGTTCATGGCCTCGGCGCATGCCAAATTCACCGGCGAGCTGGGCGTGTGCATTGCCACCTCAGGGCCAGGGGCTTCGCACTTGATCACCGGGCTGTACGACGCCCGCATGGATCACCAACCGGTGCTGGCGATTGTCGGCCAGCAGGCGCGTACCGCGCTCGGCAGCCATTACCAGCAGGAGCTGGACCTGGTGTCGATGTTCAAGGATGTGGCTGGCGCCTTTGTGCAGCAAGCGTCGGCGCCGTCACAGGTGCGCCATCTGCTCGACCGCGCCGTGCGCACGGCAGTTGGCGAGCGGCGGGTGACGGCGATCATCCTGCCCAATGACCTGCAGGACCTTGAGTACGAGGCGCCGGCCCGGGCGCATGGCACCGCGCATTCCGGCGTCGGTTACACCAAGCCGAAAGTGCTGCCCTACGAGGCGGATCTGCAGCGCGCCGCCGACGTTTTGAACAGCGGCGAAAAAGTCGCGATTCTGGTGGGCGCGGGTGCATTGCAGGCAACGGATGAAGTGATTGCCATCGCGGAAAAACTCGGTGCCGGTGTCGCCAAAGCCTTGCTCGGCAAGGCCGCGCTGCCAGACGACTTGCCTTGGGTCACCGGCAGCATCGGCCTGCTCGGCACCGAACCGAGCTACAAGTTGATGAACGAGTGCGACACCTTGCTGATGATCGGCTCGGGTTTCCCCTATGCCGAATTTCTGCCCAAGGAAGGCCAGGCGCGGGGCGTGCAGATCGACCTGCAACCGGACATGCTCAGCCTGCGTTATCCGATGGAGGTCAATCTGGTCGGCGACTCCGCCGAAACCCTTGCGGCGCTGCTGCCGTTGCTCGAACAGAAGACCTCGCGCAAGTGGCGCAAAAAGATCGAAGGCTGGCGCGGCAGTTGGGAGAAAACCCTGGAAAAACGCGCCATGGCCAAAGCCGATCCGATCAATCCGCAGCGGGTGGTGTATGAATTGTCACCACGCTTGCCGGAGCAGGCGATCATCACCAGCGACTCGGGTTCCTGCGCCAACTGGTTCGCCCGTGACCTGAAGATTCGCCGGGGCATGCAATGTTCGCTGTCCGGTGGGCTGGCCTCGATGGGCGCTGCCGTGCCCTACGCGATTGCTGCCAAGTTTGCGCATCCTGAGCGTGCGGTGATCGCGCTGGTGGGCGACGGCGCGATGCAGATGAACAACATGGCCGAGCTGATTACGGTCGCCAAATACTGGCGCCAGTGGGAGAGTCCGAAGTGGATCTGCGCGGTGTTCAACAACGAGGACCTGAACCAGGTCACCTGGGAGCAGCGAGTGATGGAGGGCGATCCGAAGTTCGAAGCCTCGCAGAGCATTCCCGACGTGCCGTATCACCTGTTCGCCATTTCCATCGGCTTGAAAGGCATTTTCGTCGACCGCGATGAGGACGTCGCCGCCGCCTGGGAGCAGGCGCTGGCCTCGGACGTGCCTGTGCTGATCGAGTTCAAGACCGACCCCAACGTGCCGCCGTTGCCGCCACATATCACGTTCCAACAGGCGAAAAAATTTGCCACCACCTTGCTCAAGGGCGACCCGGATGAAGCGGGCGTGATCGTGCAAGCCGCCAAACAAGTGTTGGCGAGCGTCCTCCCCGGCAAAAAATAATCCGAGTAGGCGCTGCTGCAGGCTGCGATCTTTTAAAAGGATCGCAGCCTGCCGCCATTGAGTAGTTACCACGCAAAAAAAAGGAGCGCCCGGCGCTCTCCATCGGCCTCAAGCAAAAGCCCCCTCAAGCCGCGAGCGATCACCCGATGAGCAAAACCGTCAGCGCCCACGACCTGCACATCAGCCTTGATCCGTTAAGCGAGGAGGGGTTGTTCAAATGGCTGCTCGCCAGTTTTCTGATGGGCAAGCGCATTCAGGCCGGCATTGCCGCCGAGGCCTATCGAGTGATTGCCGAGCGGCATCAGCGCGACACACCGCGCAAACTCGCGAACTGCACGCATCGGCAATTGGTCGGCATGCTCGGCGAGGCGCATTACGTGCGTTACGACGAAACCACGGCCACGCGTCTGTTGGCGCTGGCGGCGCGGCTCAATGACGAATACGCCAGCAAGGTCGGCAACATCGTCAAGGCCAGCGCCGATCGTGGCGAGTTCGAACAGCGCCTGAAGGCTTTCGACGGGATTGGTCCGAAGACCGTGGAGATTTTCATGCGTGAAGCGGCGAAGGTGCTTTTTTGATGTTCATTGGTTGCGCAGGCTGGAGTCTGGGGCGTGAGTATTGGCCGCAGTTTCCGGCCGAGGGCACGCATCTGCAGCGTTATGCGGCGCAATTCAATGGTGTGGAAATCAACAGCTCGTTCTATCGCCCGCATCGTCGTCAGACTTATGCGCGCTGGGCGGAATCGGTGCCGCCAGGCTTTCGTTTTTCGGTGAAGGTGCCGAAGCGGATCACCCATGAATTGCGTCTGCAAAACTGTGATCAGGTGCTTGATGAGTTTCTGGAGCAGTGCGGCGGCCTGGGTGATCGACTGGGGTGTTTGCTGGTGCAACTTGCGCCGTCGCTGGCATTTGAGCCGATAAGCGCTGAAGCGTTTTTCGTCGCGTTGCGCCAGCGATTCGACGGTGACGTGGTGGTTGAGCCACGGCATGCATCGTGGGTTATCGCGCAGCCCCTGTTGCAGGCGTATCGGGTTGCCCAGGCGGTGGTCGATCCATCGCGGATCAGCACCGATGGCTCGGCGCAGGGCTGGGCGGGGCTGGGTTATTGGCGACTGCACGGCTCGCCGCGCATCTACCACAGCGCCTACGATGAGCGTTATCTGCAAGCGCTGGCACAGCAGCTGAAAGTCGCGGCAGCAGACGGTGCCGCCACCTGGTGCATCTTCGACAACACTGCCAGTGGTGCCGCGCTGGGGAACGCGTTGGCACTGACAGCGTTGATTGCAGGTTGAATCAGACCGACAAGTGCTCGTAGAGGATGGTCGCGCCGACGATCATCAACACCACGCCACCGACAATTTCCGCGCGCTTGCCGACGACCGCGCCGAGCACCCGGCCAAGCATCACGCCGAGGGTCACCATGGTCATGGTCGCCAGGCCGATGGCCGCTGCCGCCACCCAGATATTGACGTCGACAAACGCCAGGCCAACGCCGACCGCGAGTGCGTCGATGCTGGTGGCAAACGCGGTGACCGCGAGAATCAGGAACGAATGTTGACCGGGTTTTTCCTCTTCCTCGTCTTCGTGTTTGAGGCCGTTGTAGATCATGTGCAGGCCGAGGATGACCAGCAGGGTGAAGGCGATCCAGTGGTCCCATTCGGCGACCCAGCGGGTGGCGGCCTGGCCGATCAGCCAGCCGATGATCGGGGTGATGGCTTCGATCACGCCGAAAATCAGACCGGTGCGCAGGGCTTCGGTCAGACGCGGTTTGTGCAGGCTGGAGCCTTTGCCGATGGCCGCGGCGAACGCGTCCGTGGACATGGCCAGGGCGAGGAATATGAGGGAAACAGGATTCACGGGGGCACACTTCCAGTCGGGCTATGAGTCAACGACACAACCACACGCCCGACTTTAGGCATGGATGTGTCGTCGGTCTCACCAACCAAAAGGTGTTCGCACCACGGCATGTTGCCGAGAATGTTGATACGAACGCTTCCGAGGAACTCGGAAACAGGCTACTCCCCAACGAGGCTGCGGATCTTATTGGGGCCAACATGAAAATTTTGTCAAAAGCACCGAGGCCATCGAAAAACAGCAGATATCTGTGGCGAGGGAGCTTGCTCCCGCCGGGTCGCGCAGCGGCCCTTTCTTTGCCGAACAGCAGTAGGCCTGCTGCGCAGTCCAGCGGCAGCAAGCTCCCTCGCCACAGCGAATCTTCACGCAGCGTTTCAATCTGACCTGAGAGAGCAGCGCTAAGCCAAGGGGGCCTCGTTGATCCGCAACTGCGCGCACAATCCACCCTGCGGCCGGTTGTACAGCTGCAGCGTGCTGTCGATCTTGCTGACGATCATCTGCACGATCGCCAGCCCCAGCCCGGCGCCATTGCCGTGGCCGTGGCTGTAGAAACGCTCGAACAACCGCGCGTACTCCAATTCGTTGATCCCGGGGCCGGCGTCTTCGACGCTGATGTACACCGCGCCGCCGGCCTGCGGTTGCACCTGAACCCGCACCTCGCTGCCGGGCGGGGCGAAGTTCAGCGCATTGGTCACCAGGTTTTGCAGGGCGATGGCGAGGGCCACCGGGTCGGTTTCGACTGGGCAGTGGTGGTCGCTGTCGAGGATCAGTTCGACGTCTTTTTCCAGGGCCAGCGGCGCCAGTTCGGCGAGTTCTTCGCGGACCAGTTCGGTCAGGTCCACGGCGCTGGTTTCGGGATGCGCCAGGCGCGGTTCGATACGCGCCATGGTCAGCAACTGACTGGCGATGCGCGTCGCCCGATCCACTGCGCTGACCAGAAACTCCAGGGCTTCTTCGCGCTGTTGCGGGGTCGCGGCCAGTTGCGCGTTTTGCGCGTGGATCCGCAGGATCGCCAGCGGCGTGCGCAGTTCATGGGCCGCATCGGCGATGAAGCGGCGTTCCCGGGCCAGCAGGTTGTCGATCTGCCGCAACAGACGATTGAGCGCGGTTTGCATCGGCTCCAGATCATGCGGCAGTGGGCTGAGGTGCAGCGGTTTCAGGGTTTCGGTGTCACGTCCGCGAATGCTCCGCGCCATCGCGCGCAACGGCTGCAGGCCCCAGCCGATGGTCAGCCAGATCAGCGCGGCCAGCAGCGGTACGCCGATCAGGCTCGGCCACAGGGTGTGGCCGACGATGCGCTCGATCAGGTCCTGGCGGATATCGTCGCGTTCGCCGACCCAGATCAACAACCCCTGTTGCGGGTCCTTGAGCAGGAACGCGCACCAGTCGCGGCCATTTTCCATCAGGTCATGCGAGCCGAGAGTGGTCGGCGGTGCGGCGAGCTCCGGTGCTTCGGCCGAGCGCACCAGCAACTGGCCGTCGCTGCGCCAGACCTGAAAGGTCAGGCGGGTTTCGTAAGGGTGCGCGGCCTCGCCGTCGCCGACCCGGCTCATGGCTGCATCGAACGCCTGATAGAGCCGGGTCCAGTCGTTGTCGCCCGGCGCGCGCTGGGCCAGCACGCCTTGCAGCAGACGGGCGCTTTGCGCCAGTTGGGCATCGTAGACTTCTTCGATTTCGTGGTGGCTGTCGCGCAGCACCAGCCAACTGATCAGGACGTCGCCGATCAATACCAGGATCAGCACCGGCACAAGAATTCGCGCACGAATGGAAATCATGGCTTGAGCTCCAGCACATAACCGACACCGCGCACGGTGCGGATCAACTCGGTCGAAAGCTTCTTGCGCAGGTTGTGGATCAGCACTTCGAGGGTGTTGCTCTCGACCCGTTCCTGCCAGCCATACAGCGCCCGGGACAGGCGCTCGCGGGTGACGACCTTGCCGGGACGGGCCAGCAGTTGGTGCAGCAGTTGATATTCCATGGGGGTGACCACCACGTCGTTGCCGTGCCAGCTGACTTGTTGCGTGACCGGGTCGAGACACACCCCGGCATGCTCCAGCACCGGTTGCGCACGGCCCTGGCTGCGGCGCAGCAAGGCGCGGATGCGGGCTTTCAATTCATCGACGTCGAACGGTTTGATCAGGTAGTCGTCGGCCCCCGCGTCCAGCCCGGCGATGCGTTCGGCGGTGCCGTCGCGTGCGGTGAGGATCAGCACCGGCAGATCCTGTTGTTCGCCGCGCAGGCGTTGCAGCAGGGCCAGGCCATCGAGGCGCGGCAGGCCGAGGTCGAGCAGCAGCAGATCGAAGCTTTCGCTGCGCAGGGCATGCAAGGCGCTGACCCCGTCCTGCAACCAGTCGAGGGTGTAGCCTTCGCTGCCGAGGGCAACACGAATGCCTTGACCGAGGGCGCGATCATCTTCGACCAGCAATAGGCGCATAACGGAGTCTCTTGAGGAAACAGGGCGGGTGACCGGCGGCATCATGCCGCTGTGCGAGGGGCTGTGGCAGTTCACCCGACGGGAAAGATGTAACGACTCGTTGCCAACTAAGCTTTCACTAAGGTTGCTTTTGCACAGTGAGGCCTTCCTCATCGAGCGAGAGTGTTTTCCATGCGCAAACTTCTGCTGTTGTCCCTGATCGTTGCCAGCCCGTTGGCCGTCGCCGGCCCGCAATGCACCACCGCCGAACGTTCGCAATGGCAAGACCAGAAAGCCTTTCAGGAGCAGCTCAAGGCCCAGGGCTACGAGATCAGCAAGTTCAAGGTTACCGACGGCAACTGCTACGAGATCTACGGCTTCGACAAAGACAAGCGCAAGGTCGAGATCTACCACGACCCGGTCAGCGGCAAAGCGGTGAAAACCGAGATCAAGGGCTGATGCCGAGCGCGTCCCTGCGCCTGTGGGACCCCGTGGTGCGGCTGTTTCATCTGTCCATCGCGGGCGTCTTCGTCGCCAACTACTTCTTCAATGAAGCCGGTGACGACTGGCATGTCTGGCTCGGCTATTACGCCATGGCCTGGCTGCTGGTGCGCGTGGTGTGGGGATTCGTCGGGCCGCGCAGTGCGCGCTGGGCGGATTTCTGGCCGACACCGACGCGGCTGATCGCCCATGCGCGATCACTGATTGCCGGACGGCCCGAGCATCGCCTCGGGCATTCGCCGATTGGCGCGCTAGTGATGCTTCTGATGTTGCTGGCGATGTTGATTGCCGGTTTGAGCGGCTGGGCCATGGAAGAGGTCGACGCCTTGTGGGGTGCCGACTGGCCGTTGCAGGTGCACGAAACGGCTACCGACGCCTTGTTGGTGCTGGTGGGTCTGCACATCGCCGCTGCGTTGTTCGAGAGTTTTCTGGTTCGCGACAACTTGCCGTTGTCGATGCTCACCGGACGCCGTCGCCGCTTGCCGGACGACCCGACGCGCTGACAGGGATGTGTTGCCGATTGCCCTCCCTCCTGTTCTTGCCGTGAGTCCACTATGCGTGCGTTGTCCTATCGCTTGAAACTGACCCTTGGCGGACTGGCCGTGTGCCTGATTTTCTGGAGCGCCTGGCGCAGTCATCCGGCCCATGTGCTGGCGCCGTTTGCCGTGGCGACGCCGCCGGTTGATGCGTCGTTGCAGGCTCCGGAACCGGTGTACAGCAGCCGCTTCGTCTCATCAAAACTGAATGATTTCGTGCACTCGTCGTCGGTCACCGCGCTGCCGGGCGGCGACCTGATGGCGGTGTGGTTTGCCGGTTCCCGCGAGGGCGCGGCCGACGTGCAGATTCGCACTGCGCGCTACGACGCCGACACTGCGGAGTGGGGCGCCGAGCAGGTGCTCGCCACCCGCGAATCGACCCGCGATGGCACCCGCCGCTACATCCGCAAACTGGGCAACCCGGTGATCGCCCTCGCGCCGGATCAGCGCCTGTGGATGTTCTATGTCTCGGTGTCCGTGGGCGGCTGGGCCACCAGCGCGATCAACGTGATGGTCTCGGATGATTTCGGACGCAACTGGACGGCGCCACGGCAGTTGGTCACTTCGCCGTTTTTCAACATCAGCACGCTGGTGCGCGCGGCGCCGGTGTTCCATGCCGATGGCTCGATCGGCCTGCCGGTGTACCACGAGTTCATGGGCAAATTCGCCGAGTATCTATACCTGAGCGCGGACGGGGCGGTGATCGACAAATTCCGCATCAGCCGTGGCAAGCATTCGTTGCAGCCGACCATTGTGCCACTGGACGGGCGACGTGCCGTGGCCATGCTGCGTTATGCCGGCGAGACCCATCATCGGGTGCTGGCCAGCCGCACCGAGGACGCCGGGCAGACCTGGAGCGAGCCGTATCCGCTGGAACCGGCCAACCCCAATTCGTCGCTGGCGGCAGTCGGCACCGACGACAACGGCTTGCTGGTGGCACTGAACGATCTGCAGGACGGGCGCTTCAAGCTCAGCCTGTATGGCACCGATGCCAACCTGAACAACTGGCGCAACGTGATCGAACTCGATCAGTCGCCCGATCCGCTCGGCCAACCATTCGCCCCCGACGCCTACAAGGCGATCATCGGCGAAGGCTTTCGCGCCTCCAGCGGTGCCCGGCGCCTGCCGCTGGAGCAGCGCTTCCTGAGTAATCTGGACTACCGGGTGTGCAAGCCGCAGGGCTGTGATTTCGAGTATGAATACCCGTACTTCAGTCGCGGCAGCGACGGCCTATATCACCTGGTCTATTCGTGGAATAACACCTTCATCAAACATGTCAGCTTCAATGAAGCGTGGCTGGCGGAGCGTCTGTGATGCTGTTTCTCTGGCAAGCCCATTTGACCTTCATCCTGCTCGGTTTTGTCCTGCTGGGTTCGCTGCACTGCACGCAACGCTGGCGTCCATGGCTGCTGCCGGTGCTGGCGGCGGTGAGTTTCATTCCGCTCAACGATCTGCCTTTGGCGGCCTACGTGCGCAGTTTCACCGACGATCTGGCGATCACCACGCTGGTGTTGCTTGGCTGGGCCAGCCTGGTCCGGCTCGGCGTGGTCAGGAAGCAAACGCTGTCGGCGCGGGTTCAAGTGTGGGTGCTGTTCATCGCACTGGCCGCGCTGTTGTACCCGGCGACGATGGGCCTGACGTATGTCGATCCCTACCGTTGGGGCTTCAACCCCCGGCCGCTGATCCTCTGTATGGGGCTGCTGACCCTGGGGCTGTTGTGGCTGCGCAACACGCTGGCGGTGTCGATGCTCGCGCTGGGTACGCTGGCCTTTGCGCTGCGGCTCAAGGCCTCGGAAAACTACTGGGATTACCTGATCGACCCGCTGCTGGTGGGTTACTGCCTGGTGGCGGGGGCGACGCTGTGCCTGCGCGAGGTCTGCCGTCTGCTGCGACCGGCCCCGGCGGTCCCGACATCTTCTATCTGAACCAACGACACAGAGGTCAATGATGGGCTGGTTGCAATCGCGACGCCTGCGCTACGGCGTGGGTGCGGCAGGTTTGGCGTTCTTGTTGTTTGCCGTGCTCAGGCTGGTGTTTGTGCTGGGGTTTTCCGGGATCGCGCCCAGCGAGTTCATCGATAACCCGGCGCTGCGTGAAACCCTGAGCATCGGCTTGCGCTTCGATCTGCGCCTCGCGGTGTTGCTGATATTGCCGCTGGCGCTGCTGGCCTGGCTGCCGCGCTGGAACCTCACGCGGCTGCCCGGGTTGCGCGTGCTGGTGCGGGTTTACTGGTTGCTGGCGCTCGGTGCGGTGGGCCTGCTGTACATCATCGATTTTGGCCACTACGCCTACCTCGGTGTGCGGATCAACGCCACGGTGCTGCGTTATCTGGAGGATGCGCAGATCTCGCAGCAGATGGTCTGGGAAACCTATCCGGTGCTGTGGATCGGCCTCGGCTGGTTGGCGACGCTGGGCCTGTGGTTCTACGGATTTGTAACACTGGAACGTCTGACCCTGGCCCGTGAGCCCAAGGTCATCCGGCGTACCTCGCTGGCACTGGGTACAGGTTTCGGCGTGGTCGCGGTGCTGCTGGCGTTGCTCGGCCGGGTGGAAAATCTCAACCTGGAAAACCCGGTGCCGCTGCGCTGGAGCGATGCGTTTTTTTCCGGCAACGGGCAGATCGCCGCCGTGGGCCTGAACCCGGTGCTGTTCCTCTATGACACGCTCAAGGCCGGGCAGGCGCAGTTCGATGAGGCGCAGGTGCGCGAGCATTACCCGGTGGTGGCGCGGTATCTGGGCGTGGACCAGCCGAATGCGCAAAGCCTGACGTTCGAACGCCAGCAAGGCGTGCAGCCGTATCAGGTGAAGGGCACGCCGAACGTGATGTTCGTCATGCTCGAATCACTGGGCACCAGCGCCGTCGGCGCCTACGGCAATCCGCTGAACCCGACGCCGAACCTCGACCAACTGGCGGCCCGCAGCTGGTTCTTCAAGCACTTCTATGTGCCGGTCACCGGTACCGCGAAAACCGTGTGGGCGAGCATCACCGGCGTTCCCGACGTGACGCGCCGCGAGACCGCCACCCGTCATCCGCTGATCACCCGTCAGCACACGTTGATCAATGCCTTCACCGATTACCAGAAGCTCTACATGATCGGCGGCAATGCCGGCTGGGCCAATATCAATGCGCTCATTCAACAGAGCATCGACGGCGTGCGCCTGTATCAGGAAAGTGACTGGCGTTCGCCGCTGGTGGACGTGTGGGGGATTTCCGATCTGGATCTGTTCAAGGAGAGCGACCGCATCCTGCGCGACTTGCCGAAGGACCGACCGTTCTTCGCCTACGTGCAAACCTCGGGCAACCATCGGCCGTTCACCATCCCCAAGGACAATGACGGCTTTCAGATCAGCAACCTGTCACTGGAACAGGTGCAGGCCGCCGGTTCGCGCAGCGTCGAGCAGTACAACGCGGTGCGCTTGCTGGATTTCAACATCGGCAAGTTGATGGAACTGGCCAAGGCCGGCGGCTATTACGACAACACGATTTTTGTGTTCTTCGGCGACCACAACACACGCATCAGCCAGATCCCGCACATGCCGCCGGCGTTCGAACAACTGGGCCTGGAAAGCAATCACGTGCCGATGCTGATTTACGCGCCGGGGCTGCTCGCACCCAAGGTCATCGACGAAGCGGTGGGGCTGGCGGACCTGTTGCCGACGGTGGCGGGGATGGCCGGCGTGCCGTTCCGTAACGGTGCGATGGGCCGCGATGTCCAGCAACCGGCGCCGGAAGGTGAGCGTGTGGTGCCGCTGGTGTTGCGCGAAGGGACGTTCCCGTTGATTGGCGGGGTGACGCAGGATTTCCTGCTGCAGATGCAGCATGACGGCAGTTCACCGACGCTGCATGACCTCGCATCGAAGACGCCGCTGGATAACGTCGCCGAGCAAAATCCGCAGGAGTTCCAGCGTCTGGTTGAGTTGACGCGGGGGCTGCACGAGAGTGCGCGGCTGATGCTGTATCGCAACGTGCGCTGACCGGGATTGCGCCCGGTCAGCGCAGCGTTTTCAGCGGTTGAGGAAGGCCAGCAGGTCTTCGTTCAGCGCTTCGGTGTGCGTCACCGCAAAACCGTGCGGTGCGCCGGCGTAGACTTTCAGCTCGGCGCCCTTGATCAGCGCGGCGGCCTGCTTGCCGGTGGTTTCGAACGGCACGATCTGATCGCCGTCGCCGTGGATCACCAGGGTCGGCACATCGATCTTCGCCATGTCCGGGCGGAAGTCGGTTTCGGAGAACGCAGTGACGCAATCCACGGTGCCTTTCAGCGAAGCCAGCAGGGCGACGTTGAGGGTTTGCGTGAGCACGCCGTCGGAGACTTTCTGGCCCTGATTGGTGCCGTAGAACGGCGCGGCGAAATCAGCGATGAACTGCGCACGATCCTTGAGCAGGCCGGTCTTGATCCCGTCGAACACCGAGGTGTCGACGCCTTGCGGGTAGTCGGCCTTCTTGCCGAACAGCGGTGTCACCGCGCCCAGCAGCACCAGACCGGCAACCTGTTCGGTGCCATGACGCGCGATGTAGCGGCTGACGTCGCCGCCACCCATGGAGAAGCCGACCAGCGTCACGTCGCGCAGGTCGAGGTGCTGGATCAGTTGCGCGATGTCATCGGCGAAGGTGTCGTAGTCGTAACCGTTCCACGGTTGATCGGAGCGGCCGAAACCACGGCGGTCAAAGGCAATCGTGCGGTAGCCGCGACTGCTCAGATACTCCATCTGGTATTCCCACATGTCGGCATCCAGCGGCCAGCCATGGCTGAACAGCACGGGCTTGCCGCTGCCCCAGTCCTTGAAATAGATCGCGGTGCCGTCATCGGTAGTGAATGTGCTCATGGAAACTCCTTGCTTGAGTGGACGTTCGGGAGGGACTTTGAAAGCAGGATTCACTATCCGCGCAATCGAACGCGGCCACTTGCATGCAGGTGCTGCGCTGTCGGCGAGGTTCTGTTTTCGGCAGGGTTGAATGCTTGGGCGCTGTTCTGCTCATCTATCAGGAAAAGCGAAAGGTAGGCATGATCAAGTGACCCGCGCCCCGCGTGTCCATGGACGGAGGTTTTTCCTGTGAATAAATCGCGTTACCCGCGCCTGAAAGTGTTCTGGGCGTTTCTTTTGTGCCCAATGGTCCCAGGCTTTATCGCCGGGATCGTCAAGACGATTGCAGCGATTGCGCATCTGGCCATGAATCCACGGCTGATCGGCGAGGTCGGGCCGGAGTTGATGGTGATGCCGCTCCTCGCTCCATTTTTGGCGCTATTGGTGTATCTCGTGCCGTTTCTGCTTTTTGCGACGCTGATTGCATGGATGAAAATCGAAAGAACACGGCGCAACTGCACGATGATTTCTCTCGCAGGTGCAGGCATTGCCACGCTTTGGGTGGCGCCGTTTATTGTTGCTGTCGTGCGAGATGTCGACGGGGCCAGTTATCCTGATTATGCCTTGGGGCTGATCGTGCTTTTCGCTGCCGCCATGACGACTTGCTGGTTGACCGCGTATTTTTTCTTACCCCACACAATCTGTCTTGATACAGACGTAAATCGTGGATAACACAGTCAGGAGGTGGGATGGATCAGGCATTGTTAGCAAGAAGGATAGAAAGTGGGACTGATTTGTTTTTTGGGAGGGAGTAATCATGTCCTTGTCGGCAACGATTTTTTCATCAGCGCAATTGACCGTAGAAGACTTTAAACAAGTCATTTTGTCCAGTGGTGGGTATGTAAGTTCTGGCATACCTCATCGGGGCAGCATCAGTGAGGGTGATTCAGATATTTGGTTGGCTCTGCATTCAAAGGATGTAATTGAAGAATTTTCTGATGCCGACGATCGTCAAGAATGGCAGGATGTCTTGGGGGACGTGCCGCAGGTAATGGTGGAGATTAATCTTGATCATACTGAGCATGCCAAATTAATGTACTTGAAGGTTTTTTTGAGATTTGCCAAAGCTTGGCCTTGTGTTTTACATGACGTAGACGACTCTGTTCTTTCCTGTCGTTCGGTTTTGCTGAAATATAAAGCTTGTTTGGGATAGAGTTAAGTGGGGGTGTTAATTTTGTTTTGGGCCTATTTATTTTTCAGGTGTTAAGGCGAGTAATCGATATGGCATTTTATATAGAGATGGATAGAACTGCAGAGACTGAGGAGTATGTTGAGTATACATTTGGCCGGGGGTGGAGGTGGGTTTGATAAGGCTGGATAAAATAAAGGGAACTATTGCTGTTCTAAAGGAGTGTCCATTGGATGCGAAAGGTCAATGGTCAGATAGAGTCGGCATGAAATTGGCTCGTTTTTTCGTGAGTGGCGAGTTTCCTGAAAAAACCCAGTGGGCGTCTTGATAGAAAAAGCGACGTGTGCAACGTTTTGGTGGAGTTGATTTGCAGGAAGCCGATCAGTAAAGACTGACGCAAAACACACGCCATTGATGACTTCAAGCCGATGAGCGGTGCATAGCCGCCGCGGATCTGCAGAAGGCGAATCTTCGGATTATTGACTGTGGTAACCCCTAATGAATGAATCCTATGGAGTGAAGTGCGAGCAGTGTGGAGGCAATTTGATCGCCTTCAAAGAAGGTAGCACCCAGGGAACACGATGCGATCGTTGTGACTGGTCGGTAGTGACAACGAATATGCCCGGCATCCAGCTGGATAGGTGCAGGTATGAGGTTCGCTGTCGCGGCGACTATCGGAATCAGGCCGAGGTAAAGGCTGTCTCCGAGGTGACAGGTCAAAATTATTTGATTTCCAGGCTTACACTCCAGCAAGGCGACGCTCTGGTATTCAGCGGTCAGGCGCAGGAGGCCTTACAGGCTAGAAATATTCTTGTGTCAGCGGGTGTTGTTTGTGAAATCACCCCTGATTTTCCTGAATATGAATAGAAATCTGGCGATCAGAGCAGTTTTTTCGGAGGCGGGCTATGAATCAACAACAGCAGGACTTGATGATTGATCTGGTGTCGCATCGGATCTCAAAAGATTGTTTTCTTGAGTCTCTATTTAAGGGTGGGGATATTCCCGAAGATTACCTGCGTGCTGAACTGGAAACCGCGCTTGAGATGAAAGACGCTGACAGTGTGGAATGCTTGCTGATATTCGGTGCGGTGTTCGGTTTCACTCAGGATTGTGCGGATGTGTTATGCCGTTTACTCGTTGAAGACTGGCACATCAGTCACGAGAATATTGCAAGGGAATTGAAGGTTTTCAGATACCCTGGGGCGGTCGACTATTTATTCAAGACGGCGCTGACCTGCTATCCGTATATCGCTTCCGAGCATGCTCTGGGTGTGAAATGCATTTATGCTTTACACGAGATTGGTACCGATAAGGCTAGAGAAAAATTGCAATTGCTGGCCAAGGTTGATAACGCTGAAATGTCCGAGCGTGCACGCCGTTTATTGGCGCGAGTGTGATGTTGCTTTAAAAGTGGTTGCGTTCGCAGGCAGGAATATGCATTTTCCCCATTTAAAATAAAAAGCCCCGAATTGCTCGGGGCTTTTTATTTGCGCTGGCGGTCGGCAATGACTTAACGAAACGCCGGCACCACATGCTTGATAAACAACGCCAACGACTTCTTCTTCTCCGCATGCGGCAAGCTGTTGTCACACCAGAAACTGAACTCATCCACCCCCAGTTCCTGGTAATACTTGATGCGTGGGATAATTTCTTCCGGCGTGCCGATCATCGCCGTCTTGTGCAGGCTCTCCAGTTCAAACTCCGGACGCCCGGCAAACTTCTCTTCAGGGCTTGGCGCGAGGAAGCCGTTGACTGGCACCTCCTTGTTGCCGAACCACGCATCGAAGGTGCGATAGAACCGTGAGATCGCTTTGGCGCCGACTTTCCAGCCTTCTGGGTCGTCAGCCGAGTGCACGTGGGTGTGACGCAGCACCATCAATTGCGGACGCGGGACGTCGGGGTTGTTATCCAGGGCGGTCTGGAATTTGTTCTTCAGGTCGACGACTTCTTCGTCGCCTTTCATCAGTGGCGTGACCATCACGTTGCAGCCGTTGGCCACGGCGAAGTTGTGCGAATCCGGGTCGCGAGCGGCGATCCACATTGGCGGGTTGGGCTTCTGAATCGGTTTCGGCACGCTGGTGGAGGTCGGGAATTTCCAGATGTCGCCGTCGTGGGCGTAGTCGCCTTGCCACAGGGCGCGGACCACCGGGACCATTTCGCGCAGGGCCTGGCCGCCGCTGGAAGCGGGCATGCCGCCGGCCATGCGATCAAATTCGACCTGGTAAGCGCCGCGTGCCAGGCCGACTTCCATACGACCGTTGCTGATGACGTCGAGCAGCGCGCATTCACCGGCCACCCGCAGCGGGTGCCAGAACGGCGCGATGATGGTGCCGGCGCCGAGGTGAATGGTGGTGGTTTTGGCGGCGAGGTAGGCCAGCAGCGGCATCGGGCTTGGCGAGATGGTGTATTCCATCGCGTGGTGTTCGCCGATCCACACGGTGCTGAAACCACCGGCCTCGGCCATCAGGGTCAGTTCGGTCAGGTCTTCGAACAGTTGGCGGTGGCTGACGCTTTCGTCCCAGCGTTCCATGTGGATGAACAGGGAAAATTTCATGACGCTTCCTCGGATCTTTTATTGTTGAGGCTACAAAACTTGTAGGCGTGGGCCTGCTCGCGATAGCGGTTGATCAGATGTCGATGTGTTTTCTGACACACCGCTATCGCGAGCAGGCTCACTCCTACAGGTATTCCATTCAGGCCAGAACGGGCAGGGCGCCCATCTTGCCGTGGCAATACACCAGCGGCCCGGCGTGCTGCTCCGGAACGATCAGATTCTTCACCGCGCCGACCATGATCGCGTGGTCGCCGCCTTCGTATTCGCGCCACAACTCACACTCGATGATAGCCGTCGCGTTGGCCAGGATCGGGTTGCCCAGCTCGCTCAACGTCCACTCGATGCCTTGCGCCTTGTCCTTGCCTTTACGGGCGAAAGCGTAGGCTTCGCTTTGCTGGCCGCCGGACAGGACGTGGATCGCGAAGCGTTTGTTCTTGATCAGCACAGGGTAGGAATCAGAACTGTAGTTGGGGCAGAACAGCACCAGGGCCGGGTCCATCGACAGTGAGCTGAAGGCGCTGGCGGTGAGGCCGACGACCTGGCCGTCATCGTCCAGTGTGGTGATGACAGTGACGCCGGACGGAAACGAGCCCATGACTTGTTTGTAGATGGCAGCATCGATCATTGGACAGTCCTCGGGTGTTGTGACGCGATTTTTATGTATTTGTTGGTCTGATGGTATACCAGTATTTTTTCTTTGCAAGGGCTTTTCGGCTGAACCGATAAACGTGGTGATTTCGTCGGAAACTCAGCGTTTATTGGGCTTTCAGCTGGCCTGCAGGCCACGGTATCAGTGAGGATGGCGTATCAGATGGCGCCGTAAACTACGGGTCAGTCTTGTGAAAAGTTTGGAATACCATAATATGGTCTGCATCTGAGGGGCGGCCGCAGAGTCCCCCCGGTTTGGCTTCATACAAAGATAAGAACAGACAAACTCGAGTTCATGCATATGTCCCAGATGTCCCGGCAAGATCCGTTGATCGAGAATCACACGGTCGACTATGTCCCACTCGCGGAACGCCACGGGAAGGCCCGCGACCTTTTCACCTTATGGTTCAGCACCAACATCGCGCCACTGCCCATCGTCACCGGCGCCATGGTGGTTCAGGTGTTTCATCTTGATTTGCTCTGGGGGTTGCTGGCGATTGCGCTGGGGCATCTGATCGGCGGCGTGGTGATTGCTCTGGCATCGGCGCAAGGTCCGCGCATGGGCATTCCGCAAATGGTCCAGAGTCGTGGTCAGTTTGGTCGATACGGCGCGCTGCTGATCGTGTTTTTTGCCGCGCTGATCTACATCGGTTTCTTCATTTCCAACATCGTGCTTGCCGGTAAGTCGATTGTCGGTATTGCGCCGTCGGTGCCGGCACCGCTGAGCATTCTGATCGGCGCACTGGCGGCCACGGCGATTGGCGTGATCGGCTACAACTTCATTCACACGCTCAACCGCATTGGCACCTGGGTGATGGGCAGCGCGCTGTTCGCCGGTTTCATCTACATCTTCGCCCACGACTTGCCGGCGGACTTCCTGACGCGCGGCAGCTTCAACCTGTCCGGTTGGCTGGCAACGGTGTCGCTGGGGATCATCTGGCAGATCAGCTTCTCGCCGTACGTGTCCGACTATTCGCGTTACCTGCCGGCGGATATCGGCATCGCCAAACCATTCTGGGCCACTTATCTGGGCGCGACGCTGGGCACGATTCTGTCGTTCAGCTTCGGCGCCGTGGCGGTGTTGGCGACGCCGGAAGGCACCGAAGCGATGGCTGCGGTCAAGCAATCCACCGGTTGGCTCGGGCCGATTCTGATGGTGTTGTTTCTGCTCAACATCATCAGCCACAACGCGCTGAATCTGTACGGCGCGGTGCTGTCGATCATCACCTCGATCCAGACGTTTGCCAGTCAGTGGACGCCGAGCATCAAGGTGCGCGTGGTGTTGTCGAGCGTGGTGCTGGCGGGGTGCTGCGTGGTGGCGCTGGGTGCCTCGGCGGATTTCATTTCGCAGTTCATCGGGCTGATTCTGGCGTTGTTGCTGGTGCTGGTGCCGTGGGCGTCGATCAACCTGATCGACTTCTACCTGATCAAGCGCGGCAGCTATGACATCACCTCGATCTTCCGTGCGGACGGTGGCATTTACGGGCGCTTCAATCTGCACGCGATCATTGCCTATTTCATCGGGATCATCGTCCAGTTGCCGTTCGCCAACACCTCGCTGTACGTCGGGCCTTACGCGAATCTGGTGGACGGTGCGGACCTGTCGTGGCTGTTCGGCCTGGTGGTGACGGTGCCGTTGTATTACTGCCTCGCCACACGTGGTCAGACCCGGCAGAGCAGGGCGGCGCGCTTGAGTTATACCGACTGACCCGATCATCAATAAAACTGTGGCGAGGGAGCTTGCTCCCGCTGGACTGCGCAGCAGGCCTTTGCTTTTCTGAATCGAAGAGCGAGGTCCGCTGCGCGGCCCGACGGGAGCAAGCTCCCTCGCCACAAATGATGTTTTCTAAGCCCTGGTGCATTCCAGCGGTCATTCAAATTGGCCATTTCGATCCCCTTTTGGCCCATCCCCCACTGTGCCGCGACCCCGCGCTCGGCAAGAATCAAAGCCACAACGAAAGGCTGGACTTTGCTTGCCCTTGGCTACCTTTAAGCCGCTGCCGTGTACAGAACATAAAAACCATCGATCTCACGTCGCATTCCGGGGAAACAACCATGGTCACGATGAAACGCATTCTGGGTGCCACCGTGTGTGGGCTGACGCTGCTGGCCAGCGCGGTGCACGCCGAACAGCGCGAACTGCGGGTGTACAACTGGGCGGATTACATCCTGCCGTCGGTGCCCAAGGATTTCGCCGCGAAAAGCGGCATCAAAGTGACCTGGGATACCTTCGACACCAACGAATCGCTGGAAGCCAAGTTGCTCACCGGCAACTCCGGTTACGACCTGGTGGTGCCGTCGAACCAGTTCATCGACACCCAGATCAAGGCCGGCGTGTTCCAGAAACTCGACAAGTCGAAACTGCCGAACTGGAGCCATCAGGATCCGGAATTGCTCAAGCTGCTGGACAAGAACGATCCCGGCAACCAGTACGGCGTGCCCTACATGTACGGCACGGTGCTGATCGGTTTCAACCCGGCCAAGGTCAAGGCCGCGTTGGGCGACAACGCGCCGGTGGACAGCTGGGACCTGGTGTTCAAACCGCAGAACATGGAAAAGCTCAAATCCTGCGGCGTGGCGATGCTCGACTCGCCGTCGGAAATCCTGCCGCTGGCCCTGCATTACCTCGGCCTCGACCCGAACAGCCAGAACCCCGCCGACTATGAAAAAGCCAAGGACCTGATGCTGAAGATTCGCCCGTACGTGACCTACTTCAACTCGGCCAAGTACATGACCGACATCGCCAATGGCGACATCTGCGTGGCCATCGGTTACTCCGGCAGCTTCTATCAGTTCGGCAACCGCGCCAAAGAAGCGGGCAACGGCGTTGTGGTCGACTGGCGTCTGCCGAAGGAGGGCGCGCCGATCTGGTTCGATACCTTCGCGATTCCGAAAAGCGCGAAGAACGTCGAAGAAGCCCACGAATTCCTCAACACCTTGCTCGATCCAAAAGTCATTGCGCCGATCAGCGACTTCCTTGGCTATCCGAACGTCAACAAGGATTCGATGCCGCTGGTGAACAAGGACATTACCGGCAACCCGAACCTGACGCCGACCAGCGAAGCGCTGAAAACCCTGTACGTGGTGCAGCCGCTGCCGCAAAAACTCGAACGCGTGCGCACCCGCGTGTGGACCAGCATCAAATCCGACAAGTAACCGCACCCCCCCCCCTGTAGGAGCTGCCGCAGGCTGCGATCTTTTGATCTTGTTTTCAGGAACAAAAAAATCAAAAGATCGCAGCCTGCGGCAGCTCCTACAGGGATTGGGTTGGGTCTTCCTTGCGGGTGACGATCAGACTCAACACCACCGACCCCGCAATCACCCCACCCACCACCGCCAGCGACCATTCCACCGGCATGTGAAACCACGGCATCAGCGTCATCTTGCCGCCGATGAACACCAGCACGATCGCCAGTCCGTACTTGAGCAGATGAAAGCGGTCGGCCATGTCCGCCAGCAGAAAGTACAGCGCACGCAGACCCATGATCGCGAAGATGTTCGAGGTGAAGACAATGAACGGGTCGGTGGTGACGGCGAAGATCGCCGGGATGCTGTCGACCGCGAACATCAGGTCGCTGGCCTCGATCAGCACCAGCACCAGAAACATCGGTGTCGCCCAGCGCACGCCATTCTGCCGCACGAAAAAGCGTTCGCCATGGAAGCCCTGGGTAATCCGCAGATGCCCGCGTACCCAGCGCAGCAACGGGTTGTTGTCGAGGTCCGGTTGTTGCTCAGCAAACATCAACATCTTAATCCCGGTGATGATCAGGAACACCCCGAAGGCATACAACAGCCATTCGAACTGCGACACCAGCCACACGCCGGCGAAGATCATCGCCGCGCGCATCACGATCGCCCCGAGCACGCCATACAGCAGCACCCTACGTTGCAGTTCCGGCGGCACGGCGAAGTAGCTGAAGATCATCACGAAGACGAACATGTTGTCGATCGACAGCGACTGCTCGATCAGGTAACCGGTGAGGAATTCCAGGGTCTTGCGCTGGGCGATCTCGGCGCCGAATTCGCCGTTCAGGTACCACCAGAGCAGTCCGGCGAATGCCATCGCCAACGCGCACCAGGCAATCACCCAGCACGCCGCTTCGCGCACCGACACCCGATGTGCCTTGCGCCCGCCGAAGACAAACAGGTCGAGTGCGAGCATGGCGAGGACGAAGACGATAAAGGCGCCCCACATCCACGGTTCGCCGATACTGATGTTGGTGGTTGGCATGGCTGGCTCCCTGGCTTTTATTGAATTAGGGTCAGGCAGGGCCATGCTAGCGGTGAGTTTGTGCGGAAGAAAAATCGATTATTCCTGAGCAACAGTTCGGGAATAACGAAGTGTCGGAGGTGAGCGCAGGGGAGGAATGTTACAGGCCAGAAGGGGATTGAGACCGTTGCCGGCCTCAATCCCGCCCTGCGTTGTTACTTGTCGGTAGCCAGCGGCGGAGTGCGTGGCGGCACCATACGCTTCGATCCAGTGGCTTCAAACGCCGAGGCCAGACGCAACAGATTCGAGTCATCGTAGGCGCGACCGGCGAAGGTCAGGCCGACTGGCATGCCGATGTCCGCCATCACGCCCATGGGCACGGTGACGGTCGGAACGCCGAGGTGACGGATCGCCAGGTTACCGTTGGCAACCCAGATGCCGTTGCTCCAGGCAATGTCCGCCGATTCCGGATTGATATCGGCATCTGCCGGGCCAACGTCAGCGTTGGTCGGGAACAGCACGGCGTCGAGTTTCAGCGTGTCCATCCAGTCTTCCAGATCGAGCTTGCGGGTCTTTTCCAGGCCGCGCAGGCCATCCGGCAGGGTTGGAATCTGGTCCCACGGGGTGATGCCGCGCTCGGCCATGCGCACGTATTCGTCCATGCCGGCAGCCAGATCGCCTTCACGGTTGGGCAGGGTGCCCGGGTCGTGCGGGAAGATTTTCGGCCCGTCGACATCGGCCAGACGATTGAGCTTCGGATCGCCGTTGGCGCGCAGGAAATCATCAAAGGCCCAGGCCGACAGATCCCACAGTTCGTGGTGCAGAAACTCCTTGGAGACGATGCCGCGATTGAACACGGTCGGTGCGCCCGGACGATCGCCTTCGCAGTTGGAGACCAGCGGGAAATCCACTTCGATCACCTCGGCGCCGGCCGCTTCCAGAGCGGCGCGGGCCTGCTTCCACAGGTCGATCACCGAGGGGCGGGTGTTGATGCGTTGCCCGGTCGGGCCGCCGATCCCCGGGGCTTCGCTGGTCCCGGCTTCAGGGTCGGCGTTGATGTACATCTTCGGCACGCCGAGGCGCTTGCCAGCCAGTGCATCGGGTTTGACTGCCAGTTCGGCGTAGGAGGCCGGGCGCACCGTGTCGACGCTCGGGATCGGCACCCACGGCTGCAGGCGCCACAGATCGCCACGGGTGTCGGGGTCTTCAGCGACGACCACGTCAAGCACTTCAAGCAGGTCGGCCATGGTCCGGGCGTAGGGCACCACCACGTCCATGGTCGGCGTCAGCGGCCAGTTGCCGCGCACCGAAATCACCCCACGCGACGGCGTGTAGGCGCACAAACCGTTGTTCGACGCCGGGCCGCGACCGCTCGACCAGGTTTCTTCTGCCAGACCGAAGGCCGAGAAGCTCGCGGCGGTGGCGGTGCCGGCACCGTTGGACGAGCCAGAGGCGAACGGCGCGGTCAGATAGGCGGCGTTGTACGGGCTCTCGGCCCGGCCATACACGCCACGCTGCATGCCGCCATTGGCCATCGGCGGCATGTTGGTCTTGCCCAGGCAGATCGCCCCGGCGGCGCGCAGGCGTTCGATGGTGAACGCGTCGCGATGCGCCACCAGATCGGCAAACGCCGGGCTGCCGGAAGCAGCGGTCAGCCCCTTGACCAGATAGCTGTCCTTGGCGGTGTAGGGGATGCCGTCGAGCGGGCCGAGGGTTTCGCCTTTGGCCCGGCGTGCATCGGAGGCCTGGGCTTCGGCCAGTGCTTCGGGATTGCGCACCACCACGGCATTCAGTGCGGTGGCGGTGTTCGGGCCGTCGTAGGCGTCGATCCGGGCCAGATAGGCCTGCACCAGTTCAACCGCGGTGGTCTGGCCGGCTTCGAGCGCCGCGCGTAATTGAGCAATGGAGACTTCAGTGACTTCGATCATGCTGTTACCGCCGACAGGTTCGCTAAAGGGGTGGGTCATCAGGGTTAGGGTCGTAACGCGTAAAGAATTCCGTATGGGCGAAACTCTACCCTGAACTTTGCCGATTGGCATGTGCTAATTCGATAAATATCGACAAAAGTCAGCGAAAAAATTCCCCCGGCGTCTCGCCGAACTGCTGACGGAACGCGGCGATGAACGCCGACGTCGAGTCATAACCGCAGGCCAGAGCCACGTCGGTGACGCGTTCGCCGCGTTCCAGTGGGGTCAGCGCGCCCAACAGGCGCAGGCGCTGACGCCAGGCGCGGAAGGTCAGACCGGTGTCGCGTAAAAACAGGCGGCTGAGGGTTTTTTCGGTGACGCCGAACTTCTCGCTCCAATGCTGCAGTGTGGTCTGCTGTTCCGGATGTTGCTCCAGACTTTGATAGATCTGCCGCAGACGACTGTCCTGAGGCAGTGGCAGCATCAGGTCGATCTGCGGCGCCTCGGCCAGTTGATCGAGGATCACCTGGGCCAGCCGGCCATGGGCGCCGTTTTCGTCGTATTCCACCGGCACCCGACTGAACGCGCGAATCAGCTCGCGCAACAGGTCGCTGACGCCCAGCACATGACAGCGCTCAAGCGCCCAACCGGCCACGCTGCAATCGATGTACAGGCTGCGCATTTCGGTGTGCGGCGAGCTGAACACGCGATGCGGCACGCCTGCCGGAATCCACACCGCGCGCTCCGGTGGCGCGACGAAGCGTCCGGCACCGGTCTGCACTTCGAGCACGCCCTGAATGGCGTACGACAATTGCACCCACGGGTGACTGTGACGCCGGGTCAATGCGCGATTGGGCAGCGATTCGGTGCGCCCGTACAGCGGACGCGGCAGGCTGGGCAGCCCGGGAATGCTGCGCCGGAAGCTTTTCTCGTGTCCTTTAGGCGGCATCTACTGGCTCTTCGGCGTTAGTCGGTAATTCACAGTCACGTTAGAGTCGCAATCACGTACTGGCAACCCCCGGATGAGCAAACCCATGACCCGCCCAAGATTCTTGCCCGACAACTTCACCCTGACCCTGATCGGCGTCGTGCTGCTGGCCAGTTTCCTGCCGGCCAGCGGACAGGTCGCGGTGGGGTTCGGCTGGCTGACCAACATCGCCATCGCGCTGCTGTTCTTCCTCCACGGCGCGAAACTGTCGCGCGAATCGATCATCGCCGGGGCCGGCCACTGGCGCCTGCACCTGTTGGTATTCGGTCTGACCTTTGTGCTGTTTCCGCTGCTCGGGCTGGCGCTGAAACCGCTGCTGTCACCGCTGATCGGCGACAAGCTGTACATGGGCATGCTCTACCTCTGCGCGTTGCCCGCCACCGTGCAGTCGGCGATCGCCTTCACCTCGCTGGCCCGGGGCAATATCCCGGCGGCGATCTGCAGCGCGGCAGCGTCGAGCCTGTTCGGGATTTTCCTTACGCCATTGCTGGTGACGCTGCTGCTGAACGTGCACGGTGACGGTGGCTCGACCCTGGATGCGATCCTGAAAATCAGCGTGCAACTGCTGCTGCCGTTCATTGCCGGGCAGATCGCTCGCCGCTGGATCGGCGCGTGGGTCGGGCGCAACAAGAACTGGCTGAAATTCGTCGATCAGGGTTCGATTCTGCTGGTGGTCTACGGCGCGTTCAGCGAGGCGGTCAACGAAGGCATCTGGCATCAGATTCCGGTAGTCGATCTGCTGGGACTGGTGGTGGTCTGCTGCATCCTGCTGGCACTGGTGCTGTTGGCGTCGACCCTGCTGGGCAAGGCGTTCGGCTTCAGCCAGGAAGACCGCATTACCATTCTGTTCTGCGGTTCGAAGAAGAGCCTGGCCACCGGCGTGCCGATGGCGCAGGTGCTGTTTGCGGGGAGCACGATTGGCGTGTTGATTCTGCCGCTGATGCTGTTCCATCAGATTCAATTGATGGTCTGCGCGGTGTTGGCGCAACGTTATGCGAAGCGGCCGGAATCGGTGCCGGAGTTGATGGCGCAGGTTGATCCATAACGCTGCGTTCCTGTAGGAGCTGCCGCAGGCTGCGATCTTTTGATCTTAAAAGATCGCAGCCTTCGGCAGCTCCTACAGGGGGTTTTTCTCAATCCTGCGTAACGTGTTTCGGGCCCGCCAGTGCCCAGGCAATCAGCCCAAACAAGGGCAGGAACACGATGGCGATAATCCACACGCCTTTGTTGCTGCCTTTGCCTGCGCTCTTGCGCACCCTGTTGATCGCCCACAATTCAATGATCACAAGAACGACGGCGAGTACGATCCAGACGGGTTCAATTTGCATGGGCTACCTCCTGATGGTCTTTCAGTTAGGTGTGCCTCGACGCGCAGGGTTCATTTAAATTGCGCCACTGCCTCCCGAATACTTCACCGCAGCGGCTGCCCGCGACGGCACATTGAGTGTGCGCAACAACGACGACACATGGATGCGCACGGTGAACGGCGAGATATCCAGTTCCCGGGCGATTTCCTTGTTGGTTTTGCCTTGGGCGATCAGCCGCAACACATCCTGCTGACGCGGGGTGAGGGCGGTGCCGGTTTCCAGCGGCAGCAGCCCGGAAGGCGCGAACCTGACCAGCACTTCGCCCTCACGGATCGCCAGAATCGCCTCGCCGATCTCATCCGGAGCGATGTTCTTGCCGATGAACCCATCGATGCCGGCCGCCATCACTTCGCCGATCACCGCCTCGTCGTCGACCATCGACACCACGATCAGCGTGGTGCGCGGCAGTTTTCGGCGCAGCTCGGCGAGTTGGCTGATGCAGGTCAGGCCGGGGAAGCGCAGGTCGAGAATCAGTGTGTCCGGCTCGCTGCCGCCGGGCAGCAAGGCCAGCACGGCGTCGAGGTCTCCGGCCTCCTCGATCGTCGCTTCGGGCAGCAGGCGCTGCACGGTGCGCAGCATGGCCTCGCGAAACAACGGGTGATCGTCGGCTATGATGATGCGGCGTGTCATGGCGTGACCCTCCCTGGATCAGCGATGTTTACGGCATGCACCTTAGCACCGCAGACGCAGATTGCCTGCCGACCGCTGCTGAATCTGACGACTGTCGCACAAGGACGTTGCCCATGAAGTTCGAGAAAAACACCGAGCTGGATCAGGCCAATCTGCGGATCATCATCGCCAGCATCGCCATGGTTTATATCTGCGTACTCGGTGCCTTGCCGGGGCAGCGTTTCGATACATATCTGCCGGTAGTGGTCTACATCGCGCTGTTTCTGCTGGCGTCGATTGTCTTGCGCCAGGCCATTGCGCGCTGGCCCGGGCATTACCCGGCGCGGCGAATATTCGCGATGATCCACGATTACACCGGCACCTGTTTCGGCCTGGTGCTCGGCGGTGAAGCGGCGTTGCCGCTGTACGCGGTGATCATCTGGGTCAACCTGGGCAACGGCATGCGCTACGGCTCGCGCTATCTGGCGATTGCCACCGGGTTGGCGCTGCTGGCATTGCTGGCGGTTTATCGGTTGACGCCAGTGTGGCAGGCGCAACCGTACATGGTGCTGATGTTGATGCTCACCAGCACGGTGATCCCGTTCTACGCGCACTTGCTGCTGGAGCGCACGCGCAAGGCGTCGGAAGAAGCGGTCGCAGCCAACCTGGAAAAGTCGCGGTTTCTCGCCCAGGCCAGCCATGATCTGCGCCAGCCGATTCACTCCATCGGTCTGTTTACGGCGTGCCTGCGCGAGTCGCGCCTGGGCGAGCAGGAGCGGCAACTGGTCGACAACATCGACCGCTCGCTGCTCAACGTTTCGCAGTTGTTCCGTTCGATTCTCGACCTCTACACCCTCGACAACGGGCGCATTCTGCCGCGATTGCAGGTGTTCCATCTCGGCGAGTGGCTGGCCGACCTGATTCGCCAGAACGCCGAGGCCGCGCGCTGGGCTGGCGTGGAGTTGCGCCTGCGCCCCTGCCAATACTGGGTGCAGAGCGATCCGGCGTTGCTCGCGACCCTGGTGCAGAACGTGCTTTCCAACTGCTTCAAATATGGCGCGCAACGTCCGGTGCTGATTGGCGTGCGCAAACGCGGCGGCGGGCTGGCCATCGTGATTTATGACCGCGGCAACGGCATTGCCGAGGAGCATCTGCCGAAGGTGTTCGAGGAGTTTTATCGGGTGCGCCAAGTGCGTGACAAGGACGTGGAAGGCGTCGGCCTCGGGCTGTCGATCGTCAAGCGTCTGGGGCAGTTGATCGGTGTCGATGTGGCGTTGCGCTCGCAGCTTGGGCGCGGCACGGCGGTCACGCTGTATGGCTTGCCGGTGGCCGTGGCTACGCAGTTGCCGGCTCAGCGTGATGATCTGCGGCAGGCCGGCCTGTTGACCGGGCTGAAGGTGTGTCTGGTGGAGGATGATCGCAACGTCTTGTTGGCAACGTCGGCGCTGCTCGAGCGCTGGGGCTGCGTGGTGCAGGGCGAGTTGAGCGGACAGGGTCTGGTCACCGATTGCGACATCATTGTCGCCGATTACGATCTGGGGACGCATTCCACGGGCCTCGAGTGCATCGACGCCGTGCGGCGCCAGCGTGGTTTTGCGGTGCCGGCAATGATCATCACCGGGCATGACATCGAAAAAATACAGGCGGCCTTGCACGACCGCCAAATTGCCATCCTGTCCAAACCGGTACGCCCGGCCGAGCTGCGCGCGACCTTGCGCAGCCTGCGCGACCGGCAAACCGAGCCGGCCGAGCAGGTTTGATTCAACGCTTGCAGAGGTAATCCTGAGTGATGGTGGTTTGCAGGCAGTTGTACTGGCCCATGGTGCGGCAGATGTTTTTCTCGGAACCGGTCACCTCGGCGTTCTTGTAGCCCCAGGTCTTGCAGCGCTCCGACGCGACGGTCAGGCCTTGCGCGGCGCTGGTCTGGCCGCTTTCAAACTGGCCCAGTTCGTAGGAGACCTGGACGACGCCGTCGTTCTTGCTGCCACCGGTGGCTTCCCATTGTTTGGGCGTGGCGCAGCCCGTCAGGGCGAAGGCGGTGAGGGTGAGAGTTGCGATCAGGCTTTTCATGATGGAACGGAGTCCTTTACCGGGGATGAGGGATCACTGGAACGGAATCGGCGAGGCGCCTTTGGGCAGGCACGACAGCGGCGGGGTCATGATGCCCATGCTTGCCACGGCGATAATCGCGCCGCTGGGCAACTCGCAGTTGTATTCGCCGGCCGGGGTGTAGGCGGTGTAGTAGGTGAGGGTGCTGTCGCTGCGGACGTTGTCGATTTTCGACACCGGTTTACCGATGACGGTCTGGGCGCGTTCTTTCATGCTGGCTTCGGTGGGTTTGGCGGTCTGGCAACCGCTGGCGCCGATCAGAAGGGCGCCGACGAGCGCGATTTTGCAGAGGTTTGCAGGCAGTTTCATGGTGCTTCTTCCTTGGTGTTGTTCTGATTTCCAGGCACAACGATCCCGCGCACTGCACAGCGGCAATGTTGGGGAGCATCGGGGGTTGCGAGGGAATATAACGCCGGGTGGCGGGGCGGTCGATTAGCACAAATGTGCTAGTGCAGCGGTGGGAGGGGCGACCCGAACGGGTCGCCCCGCGCCGATTACTGAGGGGAGTTGAACTGGTCGGAATAGCTGCCGGTCATCAGCGCCGAAGCGACGCGATCAGAGCCGACGCCGACGCGTGAGTAGGCATAACGATTGGCGCCGACCTTGTCGGTGCCGTCGGAGGCGACGGTATTGGCGCCGACATGATCGGAACCATCGGAAGCCACTGCGCCAGCGCCGACATGATCGGAACCATCGGAAGCCACTGCGCCAGCGCCGACATGATCGGAACCATCGGAAGCCACTGCGCCAGCGCCGACATGATCGGAACCATCGGAAGCCACTGCGCCAGCGCCGACGTGATCGGAACCATCGGAAGCCACTGCGCCAGCGCCGACATGATCGGAACCATCGGAGGCCACTGCACCAGCGCCGACGTGATCGGAACCATCGGAAGCTACTGCGCCAGCGCCGACGTGATCGGAACCATCGGAGGCCACTGCGCCAGCGCCGACATGATCGGAACCATCGGAAGCCACTGCACCAGCGCCGACGTGATCGGAACCGTCCGAGGCGACTGCGCCAGCGCCGACGCGGTCGGAACCATCGGAAGCCACTGCGCCAGCGCCGACGTGATCGGAACCGTCCGAGGCGACTGCGCCAGCCCCGACATGATCCGAACCATCAGAGGCCACCGCCTGCGGCTGGGCAGCCCAAACCGTTGGCAGCATCACGGTCGCCGCGACCGCAAGGAGGGCGCCTGACAAAAGCGTGTGTTTCATGATTTTCTCCACGACCCATCAGCCACACAGCATTCCGTTGGCCCGGGGTTGACCAGATTGGCGATTGGCACGGGCGCACGGTTACGTGCACGGGTGTCGACGTATTGCATGAAACCGCGATAGCGAACTGGAAAGTATAGATCGTCAAACACGGGCCACGGCTGGCCGGGGGAGGAAGTGATAGTCGGTTAACTTCCTTGCAAAAGCTCGCTTGAAGGAAATCAGTCTAAAAACACCTGCCCATGACGACCAGGCTTTTGCTAGCCTCAAAGATGTAGGCGAAGACGCAGACTGATGCGCAAGCGGATAGCAAGGGGACGTGGGGCGCGTTCCGAAGGGTACACGGTTAGAAAGATCTCCGCGCTGAGATCCAGCCCTTACGCCGTGTGAGGCAGCAGAGCACCGCTCTTTTTCCATGGTTGCTTTTGTACTGTGAGAGGCCCGATAAACCTTGTAAGCCAGAGACCAGCACTGGCCGCCTACTCGAATACCAAAGCCCGCATTGCTGCGGGCTTTGTCGTTGTTGCAGGGTCAGATTTTCGTCAGCGCGTACGCCAGATCGGCGCGCAGGTCTTCGAGATCTTCGACACCCACCGACAGACGCACCAGGCCATCGCCGATGCCCAGTTTGGCGCGGGTCTCGGGTGGAATGGTCGCGTGGGTCATGATCGCCGGGTGCTCGATCAGGCTTTCGACGCCGCCCAGGCTTTCGGCCAGGGCAAAGATCTTCACGTTTTCCAGAAAGCGCCGTGCGCCATCCAGATCGCTGTTCAAGTCCACGGAAATCATCCCGCCGAAACCGTGCATCTGCCGCTTGGCCAACTCATGCTGCGGGTGCGACGGCAGGCCTGGGTAGTAGACGCGTTTGACCTGCGGCTGTTGCTCCAGCCACTTGGCCAGTTCCAGCGCGTTGCTGCAATGACGCTCCATGCGCAGCGCCAGGGTTTTCACCCCGCGCAGGGTCAGGAACGCATCGAACGGGCCGGAAATCGCGCCGACCGCGTTTTGCAAAAAGCCGAGTTTTTCCGCCAGTTCAGGGTTCTGCCCAACCACCGCGATACCGCCGATCACATCGGAGTGACCGTTGAGATACTTGGTGGTCGAGTGCAGCACGATGTCGAAACCCAGCTCCAGCGGGCGCTGGATATACGGGCTGGCGAAAGTGTTGTCGGCGACGCTGATGATCCCGCGCGCACGGCAGATACGGGCGATGGCAGCCAGATCCGACAGGCTCAGCAGCGGGTTGGTCGGCGACTCGACAATGACTAGGCGTGTGTCGTCCTGCAGCGCCGCTTCGAACGCCGACAAGTCAGTCAGATCGACGTAGCTGAAACGATGCCCGGCACTGCGCTGGCGCACCTTGTCGAACAGGCGGAAGGTGCCGCCGTACAGGTCGTTGCCGGAGATCACGTGCGATCCGGCATCGATCAGTTCGAGCACGGTGGAAATCGTTGCCAGCCCGGAAGCGAAAGCGAACGCCCGGGTGCCACCTTCCAGATCCGCCACGCAGCGCTCCAGAGCGAAGCGCGTCGGGTTGTGCGAACGTCCGTAGTCGAAGCCCTTGTGCACGCCGGGGCTGTCCTGCAGGTACGTCGAGTTGGCGTAGATCGGCGGCATCAGCGCGCCGGTGGTTGGATCAGGCTCCTGCCCGGCGTGGATCACCCGGGTCGCGAAGCCTTGGGAATGCTTGTCGTGCTGACTCATGCGAGGGATCTCCGTAATTGGTTGAGCATGTCGGTGCGGGTGATCAGGCCATGGAAGCCCGAGGCGTCGGCGATGATCGCCACGAGGCCGCGACTGAGCACCGATTCCAGCTCGGCGAGGTTGGCGCCGGGCGCGAGGGTTTGCAGTTTGTCGGTCATCACGCTGGAAACCGATTGACTGAAGCGTGCGGCGTCTTCGTGCACCGCCAGCAGAATGTCGGATTCGTCGATGACGCCAACCAGTTGCTTGCCTTCAACCAGCACCGGCAGCTGCGAAACGTCCGCCAGGCGCATGCGCTGGAACGCGGTCAGCAGGGTGTCGTCGGGGCCAACGCTGATCACGCGGCCGTCTTCGAAACGCCGGGCGATCAGGTCACGCAGGTCGCCGTAGCCCTTGCGCTGCAACAGGCCTTGATCGGTCATCCATTGGTCGTTGTAGACCTTCGACAGATAGCGCGTGCCGGTGTCGCAGACAAAACTCACCACGCGTTTCGGCTCGGTCTGTTCACGGCAATAACGCAGCGCGGCAGCGAGCAGGGTGCCGGTCGACGAGCCACCGAGAATGCCTTCGGCGCGCAGCAACTGGCGCGCGTGGTCGAAGCTTTCTTCATCGCTGATCGAGTAGGCGTGGCGCACGCTGGTGAGGTCGGTGATCGACGGAATGAAATCTTCGCCGATGCCTTCCACCGCCCACGAACCGGGCGTCGGCATCGTGCCGTCGCGGCTGTACTGAGCCATCACCGAACCCACCGGGTCGGCGAGGACCATTTCCAGATCCGGTTGTACGCGTTTGAAGAAACGGCTGAGGCCGGTCAGGGTGCCGGAGGAACCGACACCGACCACGATCGCGTCCAGATCATGTTCGGTCTGCGCCCAGATCTCCGGCGCGGTGCTGCACTCGTGTGCCAGCGGGTTGGCGGGGTTGTTGAACTGGTCGGCGAAGAACGCGCCGGGAATGTCTTTTGCCAGTCGTGCAGCCACGTCCTGGTAATACTCGGGGTGGCCCTTGCCGACATCCGAGCGGGTGATGTGCACTTCGGCGCCCATGGCTTTCAAGTGCAGGACTTTCTCGGTGGACATTTTGTCCGGGACTACCAGCACCACGCGGTAGCCTTTGGCACGGCCAACCAGGGCCAGACCGAGGCCGGTGTTGCCGGCAGTGGCTTCGACGATGGTGCCACCCGGTTGCAGGCGCCCATCGCGTTCAGCGGCATCAATCATCGCCAGACCGACGCGGTCCTTGATCGAACCGCCAGGGTTTTGTGATTCCAGTTTGAGAAACAGTGTGCAGAGGCCGGTATCGAAGCGGGTAACTTGTACCAGCGGCGTATTGCCGATCAGCCCAAGTACGGCAGGGCGTGAATCCTTTGACATTTCTTCACCTCTTGTAGTGGTGTTGATCGCGTTCCATTCGCGGGGAAAAGCTCGCGTGCAACATAGGCTCAGACATGATCTGTCGCAACCTTTAGTCGGCCGCTGATACAGCGATTTCGATCTAACCATAGAACAGAATCAAAGCCTGCAAAGGCTTGGTTTCAGGGGGTTTACATCAAGGCGCCATTGAGTATTCAAAGGGCGTCGTAACCTTCACCGATAGCTTGATCTACGGATGAATATCCTGCAGGGCAAACCGCGTTTTAACGCTACATGCAGTGAACACCTGATCATGAGGGAAACTCGTGATCATCAAGATTAAAATGAGTTTGTCTCACTGATGCTTGATCTCGACAATGGCCGCCATCAACAAGACATTGGAGTGTTTGTCATGGCACTGGCCCATTCCCTCGGATTTCCGCGCATCGGTCGCGACCGCGAACTGAAAAAAGCGCAAGAGGCGTTCTGGAAAGGAGAACTGAACGAGGCCGGCCTGCGTGAGGTGGGTCGTGAGCTGCGCAAGGCCCACTGGGCGTTGCAGAAGAATGCCGGGATCGAGCTGCTGCCGGTGGGGGACTTTGCCTGGTACGACCAGGTGCTGACCCACTCGCTGATGTTCGGGGTGATCCCCGAGCGCTTCCGTCCGCACGACGGCAAAGCCACCCTGCAGACCCTGTTCGGCATGGCCCGGGGTGTCAGCGACAGCTGCTGCGGCGGTGCCCACGCTCAGGAAATGACCAAATGGTTCGACACCAACTACCACTATCTGGTCCCGGAATTCAGCGTTGATCAACAGTTTCAGCTCGGCTGGGAACAGCTCTTCGAAGAAGTCGAAGAGGCCCGCGCCCTGGGGCACACCGTCAAACCGGTGGTGCTCGGCCCGCTGACGTACCTGTGGCTGGGCAAAGCCAAAGGCGCCGAGTTCGACAAGCTGGAATTGCTCGATCGCCTGTTGCCGCTGTACGGGCAAATCTTCGCGCGGCTTGCCGCCCTTGGTGTGGAGTGGGTGCAGATCGACGAGCCGATTCTGGTGCTGGATCTGCCACAGGACTGGAAGAACGCTTTCGAGCGTGCCTACAACCAGATCCAGCGCGACCCGCTGAAAAAACTGCTCGCCACTTACTTCGGTGGTCTGGAAGAAAACCTCGGTCTGGCCGCCAATCTGCCGGTCGACGGATTGCACATCGATCTGGTGCGCGCAGCGGAACAGTACCCGACCATCCTTGATCGCTTGCCGGCCTACAAAGTGCTGTCGCTGGGTGTGGTCAACGGCCGCAACGTCTGGCGCTGCGATCTGGAAAACGCGCTGGCGACGTTGCAGCATGCGCATGAACGCCTGGGTGATCGGCTGTGGGTCGCGCCTTCGTGCTCGCTGCTGCACAGCCCGGTGGATCTGAGCCGCGAAGACCAGCTCGATGCCGAGCTGAAAAGCTGGCTGGCCTTCGCTGTGCAGAAGTGCGAGGAAGTGGCGCTGCTGGCCCAGGCCGTGAATCAACCGGAAGCGCCGAAAGTGCTGCGGGCCTTGGCTCAGAGTCGTTCGGTGCAGACCAGTCGCGCCGCCTCGCCACGCATCCACAAACCGGCGGTTCAGGCCCGTGTGGCGGCCATTACAGCGCAGGACAGTCAGCGCCAATCGCCATTCAGCCAACGCATCGGCAAACAGCGCGCCGGCCTCGATCTGCCGCTGTTTCCGACCACCACCATCGGTTCGTTTCCGCAGACCGCGTCGATTCGTCTGGCGCGCCAGTCATTCAAGCAAGGCAGGCTGAGCGAGGCCGAATACACCGAAGCGATGTACAGCGAGATCCGTCACGCCGTGGAAATCCAGGAGCAACTGGGCCTCGATGTGCTGGTGCACGGGGAAGCCGAGCGCAACGACATGGTCGAGTACTTTGCCGAGCAACTGGATGGCTACGTGTTCACCCGTTTCGGCTGGGTGCAGAGCTACGGTTCGCGCTGCGTGAAGCCAGCGGTGATCTTCGGCGACCTGAGCCGGCCGAGAGCCATGACCGTGGACTGGATTCGCTATGCTCAGGGCCTGACCGACAAGGTCATCAAAGGCATGCTGACGGGACCGGTGACCATGCTGATGTGGTCGTTCCCCCGCGAAGACGTGTCCCGTGAAGTGCAGGCGCGACAGCTGGCGCTGGCGATTCGCGATGAAGTGGTGGATCTGGAAGCTGCCGGGATCAAGATCGTGCAGATCGATGAAGCGGCGTTCCGCGAAGGCCTGCCGTTGCGCCGGGCGCAGTGGCAGCACTATCTGGACTGGGCCACCGAAGTGTTTCGCCTGTGCGCGTCGGGTGTGCGTGACGAAACGCAGATCCACACCCACATGTGCTACAGCGAGTTCAACGATGTGATCGAATCCATCGCGGCGATGGATGCCGACGTGATCACCATCGAAACCTCGCGCTCGGACATGGAACTGCTCGACGCCTTCGAAGCCTTCGCCTACCCGAACGAGATCGGCCCGGGCGTCTACGACATCCACTCGCCGCGAGTGCCGGAGACTTCGGAGATGGCCAACCTGTTGCGCAAGGCCGCCCAGCGGATTCCGCCGGAGCGGTTGTGGGTCAACCCGGATTGCGGTTTGAAAACCCGTGGCTGGCCGGAGACCGAGGCGGCGCTGGTGCACATGGTCAACGCTGCCCGGCAGTTGCGCAAAGAACTGGCGTAACGCGCTAAACACCCCCATGGGAGCGAGCCTGCTCGCGAAGGCAGAGTGTCAGTCGAATGATATTTTTCTGATTCACCGCTTTCGCGAACAGGCTCGCGCCCACGACAGGGTTTTGCAGGGGCTCAGTGACGGCTCATCAAACCGTGCAACACACCCAGGCGCAGCCCCGGTTCCGACGGCGCCATCTGCGAAATGCCGAACACCTTGAACGCCGCCAGCATCAGCACCAGCCCGCCCGGGAGGATGCTCTGGCGATGCGGCTGCAAGCCGGCCAGCTTCAACTGCTGAACGTTCTTCACTTTCAGCAGCAGGAGCGACAGGCGCAACAGTCCGCCATAGGTAATGCCGTCCTGGCCGAAGTCGTTCAAACGATTGGCCTTGAGCACTTTCGCCAGCATCCGCGCGGTGCCTGACGAGCCAATGGTCTGCTGCCAGCCCTGCGCGCGGTAGCGGCGGGCGACTTTTTCGAATTGCAGGATGGTGACACGCTCGGCTTCCTGCAGCGCACCGGGAGCGATGCGCCCGTCGGGGAAATAGCGTGCGCCCAGGGTGCCGCTGCCGATGGCGATGCTTTCGGTGAGCAGCGGTTGCGCGCCCTGGCCGAGAATCAGCTCGGTGGAGCCGCCGCCGATGTCGACCACCAGTCGCAGGTCTTCGGCGCTTGGCAGGGTGTGGGCGACGCCGGCGTACACCAGGCGCGCCTCTTCATGGCCGCAAATGACGTCAATCGGAAAGCCCAGATGCCGCTCCGCCCCAGCGAGAAACAACTGCGCATTGTCGGCCTCGCGCACGGCGCTGGTCGCCACCGCACGAACCCGACCGGCTTCAAACCCGCGCAGTTTTTTGCCGAAGCGTGCCAGCGCCTGCCAGCCGCGATCCAGGGCCATCGTATCCAGCGCGCCACCGTCCAAGCCCTCGGCCAGCCGCACCGGTTCACGCAGGGTTTTGACCTCCTGAATCATGAAGCCCTTTCGGCTGCGAACCGACTGGCCGATCATCATGCGAAACGCATTCGAACCCAGATCGATGGCGGCAAACAGCGAGGCGTCTTCTTTCATGGCAATCCTTAACGCATCCGTCGAAGGCTCAAGACGGTTTGCGAGGATTCTGCCGCTGACTTGATGACATCCTGATGACGGGGCAGGGGCGGTTCAATGAATGTGCGGCTGTCATGACACTGTCATTATCCGGCGCCTATGCTGAGCCCAATACATCGCGTGTTCTTAAAGTTTTTGCTGCCTCTTTTGGCAGCTTTTTTTTGCCTGCGATTTGGCAATTCGTGCGCAAGGTTTGCAATCGTGGGCGTCGCTTGGCTAATATACGGTACATATACACTTCGTATCGGATTCGCATATGGGCATCGTAAAGATTTCAGAGGACATGCACGAGAACCTGCGCATCTCCAGCAATGCACTCAGCCGCTCGATCAACGCGCAGGCCGAGCACTGGATGCGCATCGGCATGCTCGCCGAACTGCACCCCAACCTCGACCACAGCGCCATTTGCCGCTTGCTGATCCGCGCCGAACAGAACGGCGGGCTGGATCTGCATCAACTGACTCAGGAAGCCGTCAGCGCATGAGAAACCAGATCAAGATCAACACCCCCGCCGAGATCGCCCAGTCGCGCGCTGCCGGCAAACTCGCCGCTGAAGTGCTGGCGATGCTGGTGCCGCACGTCAAGGCTGGGGTGACCACCGATGAGCTGGATCGGTTGTGCAACGACTACATCGTCAACGTGCAGAAAGCTATTCCGGCCAACGTCGGTTACCACGGCTTCCCGAAAACCGTCTGCGCCTCGGTCAACGATGTGGTGTGCCACGGCATTCCCTCGGGCACACCACTGAAAGACGGCGACATCCTCAACCTCGACATCGCGGTGATCAAGGACGGCTGGTTCGGCGACACCAGCCGCATGTACGTGGTCGGTGAGGCAACGCCTGAGGCGCAGCATCTGATCAAGACCACTTACGAGGCGATGTGCGCCGGCATTCGCGTGGTGCGCCCGGGCGCGACCTTGGGCGATATCGGCCATGCGATCCAGAGTCTGGCGGAGAAGGAAGGCTTCAGCGTGGTGCGCGAGTACTGCGGGCATGGCATCGGCAAGGTCTACCACGATGAACCGCAGATTTTGCACTACGGTTTTCCGAATCAGGGCATGAAGCTCAAGGCGGGGATGATCTTCACCGTTGAACCGATGCTCAATGCCGGCAAGCGCCATGTGAAGAACATGCCTGACGGCTGGACCGTGCTGACCAAGGATGGCTCGTTGTCGGCGCAGTGGGAGCACATGGTGGCGGTGACGGAGACGGGGTTTGAGATTCTGACGGCGTGGCCGGATGAAGTTGAAGGGTTCGCGGCCATCGTCTGAGCACCACCACAGTCCGACGCTGGAGTGACCTGAGGGTAATACGCGATCCAATTGTAGGAGTGAGCCTGCTCGCGATAGCGGTGCGCCAGACAACATGGCGTTGACTGTGAAAACGCTATCGCGAGCAGGCTCACTCCTACAGGGGACGTGTTGCCTGGGATATATCAGTGGGCGCCGGCCGCTTTGTTGAGGTCGCTGTCGGTCCACTCGGTATACACGCAAGCATCCGCCGTGGCCCAGCGCACGCGCACCGAATCCCCGGCCTTGAGCGGCATGCCCGCCGCCGACAGCGCCTTCACCGTCATCGACGTCCCCCCCGAGGTAACCACGCTGCAAGTCTGGCTCTCACCGAGAAACAGCACTTCCACGACCTGCGCCGACACCTCATTCCAACCGGCCGCCAACGGCTCATCGGTCGCCTGCTGCACGCTGAGCGCCAACGCTTTCTCCGGGCGCACCATCAGCAGCAGATCCTGATCGGTGTGCAACCCGGCGGTCAGTCGAATCGACAGCGACTGCCCCTCGAAACTCGCCGCCGCGTTGCCCTGGACCTTGAGCTTGAGGAAGTTCGAGTTGCCGAGGAACGACGCGACAAACGCATTCGGCGGGTTCTGGTACAGGTCATATCCGCTGCCCAGGCCGACAATCTTGCCGTGACTGAAAATCGCGATGCGTTGTGACAAACGCATGGCTTCTTCCTGATCGTGGGTCACGTAGACGATGGTGATGCCCAGGCGCCGATGCAGCTGGCGCAGTTCGTCCTGCAAGTCTTCACGCAGTTTTTTATCCAGCGCACCCAGCGGTTCGTCCATCAGCAGAATGCGCGGCTCGTAGACCAGCGCCCGGGCAATGGCGACCCGTTGCTGTTGGCCACCAGAGAGTTGCGAAGGGCGGCGATGGGCGAACTGTTCGAGCTGCACCAGTTTCAGCATCGCGTCGACACGCTTGTCACGTTCGGCGGCGGCGAGTTTGCGGATCGCCAGCGGGAAGGCGATGTTGTCGCGCACCGACAGATGCGGGAACAGCGAGTAGCGCTGGAACACCATGCCGATGTCGCGCTTGTGCGGCGGCACGTTGACCAGTGACTGGCCGTTGACCAGGATCTCGCCGCTGCTCGGCGTTTCGAACCCGGCGAGCATCGACAGCGTGGTGCTTTTGCCCGAGCCGCTGGAGCCGAGGAAGGTCAGGAACTCGCCGTCCTTGATATCCAGCGAGATGTTGTCGACGGCGGCAAAGTCGCCGTAATGCTTGTTCAGGTTGCGCAGGCTGACCAGGGGTTTGTCGTTCTGCTGGGATGCGTCTTTGATCACGGCACTCATGTCGTACTCCTGGGCGCTCAGGCGCTGATTTCGTTGCGCCGGCGCAGTGCGGCGGCGATCACCATGACCAACACCGACAGGCCGATCAGCAGCGTCGAAGCGACGGCGATCACCGGGGTCAGGTCCTGGCGCAGGGTGGTCCACATTTTTACGGGAAGGGTTTGCAGGGTCGGGCTGGCCATCATCACGCTGAGCACCACTTCGTCCCACGAAACCAGAAAGGCGAAGAGGGCGCCGGCGACCATGCCCGGACGGATCGCCGGGAAGGTCACCTTGAACACCGCTTGCAGGCGCGAGGCGCCGCAGATCACCGCCGCGTCTTCAATCGACTGATCGAACAGCTTCAGCGAGTTGATGATCGAGATAATGGTGAATGGCAGTGCGACGATCACATGGCTGACCACGAACGCAAACATCGTCCCGGTGTAGCCGAGCTTGAGAAACAGCGCGTACACCGCCACGGCGATGATCACCAACGGCACGATCATCGGCAGGGTGAACAGGCCGTAGAGCATTTCCCGCCCGGGAAAACGTCCGCGCACCAGCGCGAACGCGGTCGGCAGACCCAGGGCCACGGCGCAGATCGTGGTCAGCACGGCAACCTTGAGGCTGGCCGCTGCAGCGTTCATCCAGTCGGGATTGGAGAAAAACTGGCCGTACCATTTCAGCGTCCAGCCCGGCGGTGGGAACACCAGCCATTGCGACGAACCGAACGACAGCAGGACGATGAACACGATCGGCAACAGCAGGAACAGACCGATCAGCCCGGTGGTGGCGTAGAGGCCGAAGCGCATCCGCCGGCTCATGGCATTGGGAGTCAGGAGCATCTCGGCTTACCTCGCGTTGCTGGCGCCAACCGGGGAGTCCGGTTGAAGCTTCAGGTAGAAGTAGAACAGCACCAGGGTGATCGCGATCAGCAACGCGGCGCCGGCACTGGCCAGGCCCCAGTTGAGGAACGATTGCACCTGCTGAATGATGAACTCCGGCAGCATCATGTTCTGCGCCCCGCCGAGCAGCGCCGGGGTGACGTAGTAACCGAGCGACATCACGAACACCATCAACCCGCCGGATGCCAGACCCGGCCGGCACAGCGGCAGGAACACCCGGAAGAAGTTGGTCCACGGGCTGGCGCCGCAAATCGAGCCGGCCTGCAGGATCATCGGGTCGATGGCCTGCATGGTCGCCTGCAACGGCAGCACGATGAACGGGATCATGATGTAGCTCATGCCAATCACCACGCCGGTCAGGTTGTGCACCATTTCCAGCGGCTGATCGATGATGCCCAGCGCCATCAAGGCCTTGTTGATCACCCCCGAGGCTTGCAGCAGCACCAGCCACGAATAGGTGCGGGCGAGCAGGCTGGTCCACATCGACAGCAAGACGATGTTGAGGATCCAGCGCCCCCAGCCACGCGGCACCAAGGTGATCGCCCAGGCCAGCGGAAAGCCCAGCAACAGGCTGAAAACAGTCACCAGCCCGGCCACCGAAAAGGTGTTGAGCAGCACTCGCGCATACGCCGAGTTGGCGAACAGTTGTTCATAGTTGCCAAGGCCAGGCACAGGTTCCAGCACGCCGCGCAACAGCAGGCCAATCAACGGCGCCAGAAAGAACAGGCCGAGGAACAGCAGCGCCGGCAGCAGGTTGCCGGCGCCACGCCAGCGTTGTTTGAAGGACGGGGCTTGCGCCATTGCACTGGCCTTGCCGAGAGCCGGGCCGGCAGCGCTCGCGGCGCTCCCGGTGGCAGTGGAGGGACGGGACGCAGTGGCCGCCATTTTCATTTGACCAGCCATTCGTTCCACCGTGTCGCGATGGCTTGACCGTTCTTGGCCCAGTACGCGAAATCAAGAGTGATCTGATCCTTAGCGTAGGCAGTCGGCAGGTTCGGGGCCAGCACCGAGTCCAGGCGCGCCACGCTGTCGACGTTGACCGGGGCGTAGGCGGTCAGATTGGAGAAGTCGGCCTGGCCTTTGGCACTGCTGGCGTTGGCCAGAAACTTCATCGCCGCGTCCTTGTTTTTCGAACCTTTCGGGATCACCAGAATGTCGGCCATGACCAGGTTCTGCTTCCAGCTCACGCCCACCGGCGCGCCGTCTTCCTGCAGGGCGTGAATGCGGCCGTTCCAGAACTGGCCCATGCTCGCTTCACCAGAGGCCAGCAGTTGCTGCGACTGAGCACCGCCGCCCCACCAGACGATGTCTTTCTTGATGGTGTCGAGTTTCTTGAAGGCGCGATCGAGGTCCAGCGGATAGAGCTTGTCGGCCGCTACGCCGTCGGCCAGCAGCGCCAGTTCGAGCACGCCGGGACTTGGCCATTTGTACAGGGCGCGTTTGCCGGGGTAGGTCTTGGTGTCGAACAGTGCCGTCCAGTCTTGCGGCTTAGCAGCGCCGAGCTTGCCCTCGTTGTAGCCAAGGACGAAGGAGAAGAAGAACGAGCCGACGCCGTAGTCGCTGACGAAGCGCGGGTCGATCTTGTCGCGCTGGATGACTTTGAAATCGAGGGGTTCGAGCAGGCCTTCAGCCGCGGCGCGCAGGGCGAAGTCGGCTTCGACATCGACCACATCCCACTGCACGTTGCCGCTTTCGACCATGGCTTTGAGTTTGCCGTAGTCGGTCGGACCGTCCTGCACCACGGTGATGCCGCTGGCCTTGCTGAACGGATCGGCCCAGGCCTGTTTCTGCGCATCCTGGGTGCTACCGCCCCAGCTGACGAAGTTCACGCTTTCGGCGGCCATTGCAGCCTGGCCGGTCACGCTCAGCAGTCCCGCAAAAAGGATTGCGGTTGCAGCTTTGTTCAACACCATTTTTACGCCCTCATTGTTGTGTTTTTGAGCGGGCTTGCGTTGTTGCCCGCCTGTCGGGAGCAGTAGCTGGACGGTTTTTCAGGTCGTCCGGTCTATGGAATATCATATTATGGTATTCCAAACTTTGTGCAAGCACTTTGCCTTACCGGTTATCTGGCGAATCTGTTTTTTGACCGCTAAAGGATTTTCGATAGATGAGAAATTGTGGCGAGGGAGCTTGCTCCCGCCTGGTTGCGAAGCGGCCCTCGCTTTTTTTAAAGAGCCTGGGCCTGCTGCGCAGTCCAGCGGGAGCAAGCTCCCTCGCCACAGAGGATCAGCAATGTCCGTGGGTTATTCGGTGAAGGGGATGCTCTCGACCACTTCCAGGTCATACCCGGTCAACCCCGCATACTTCAGCGGCGGCCCAAGATGGCGCAGCTTGCCCACCCCCAGGTTCTGCAGAATCTGCGCCCCGGTGCCCACCTCCGAATAGATCCGCGATTGCGAGCGACTGAACTGCCGCGGCGGCTGGGTCAGTTGCGGCACGCGCTCCAGCAACGCCTGCGATGACTCGTGATTAGCCAGCACCACCACCACCCCATGACCCTCAGCCGCGACCCGCTGCAGTGCTGCCCACAGCGTCCAGTTGCTTGGCCCGCTGTACTCGGCGCCGACCAGATCGCGCAGCGGATCGATCACATGCACGCGCACCAGTGTCGGTGCTTCGCGGCGCAGATCGCCCATGACCATCGCCATGTGCACACCGCCCTCGATGCGGTCCTCAAAGGTGATCAAGCGGAACGTGCCGTGCACCGTCGGCAGTTCACGTTCGCCAATGCGTTCGATGGTGTGCTCGGTGCTCAGGCGATAGTGGATCAGGTCGGCGATGGTGCCGATCTTGATCCCGTGCTTGCGCGCGAAGACTTCCAGGTCCGGGCGGCGGGCCATGGTGCCGTTGTCGTTCATCACCTCGACGATCACCGAGGCCGGGGTGAAACCGGCGAGGCGTGCCAGGTCGCAACCGGCTTCGGTGTGGCCGGCGCGGGTCAGCACGCCGCCTTCCTTGGCGCGCAGCGGGAAGATATGGCCGGGCTGCACCAGGTCTTCGGCGCGGGCGTCTTTGGCCACGGCGGCCGCGACCGTACGCGCGCGGTCAGCGGCAGAGATGCCGGTGGTCACGCCGACGGCCGCTTCGATCGATACGGTGAACGCGGTGCTGAACACGCTGCCATTGCTCGGCACCATCTGCTCCAGGCCCAGGCGTTGGCAGTGTTCATCGGTCAGCGTCAGGCAGATCAGCCCGCGCGCCTCACGGGCCATGAAGCTGATCGCCTCGGGCGTGCAGCAGTCGGCGGCCAGCAGCAGGTCGCCTTCGTTTTCCCGATCTTCGTCATCGACCAGCAGGACCATTTTGCCGAGGCGATAATCTTCGATGATTTCTTCGATGCTGTTGAAGGCCATGCTGGACTCTCAGGGTTTGTTGGAAATAATATTGGTATACCATAATACAAATTCAACAAAGAGGTCACTATGAAGGCGTACTGGATTGCCCACGTGGATGTCGCGGATGCCGAGCACTACAGCCAATACACCCAGCGCGCGCCGAAGGCGTTCGCCGAGTTTGGCGCGAAGTTTCTGGCCAGAGGCGGGCGCAGCGAGGCGCTGGAGGGCAGGGCTACACCTCAGCGTAGCGTGGTGATCGAGTTCGAGAGCTACGAGCAGGCACTGGCGTGCTACCACTCGGCGGCGTATCAGGAAGCGAAACGGTATCGCGAGGAATGGGCGAGGGCGGAGATCATCATCGTCGAGGGCATCGCCCCAATCTAGGCAACACCACCACACCCCTGTAGGAGCTGCCGCAGGCTGCGATCTTTTGATCCTGTTTTTTAAAATCAAGATGAAAAGATCGCAGCCTGCGGCAGCTCCTACAGGGCGAGTGTCAGGCAATGTCAGGGGGATTCAGCGGATAAAGTGGATCTTGCCGCTATCGTCATTGCCCATGTAAATCCCATACACCCCGGCCTGGCGCTCCTCGATATAACGCTCGAGGATCTGCCGGATCGCCGGGTAATAGATCTGCTCCCACGGGATGTCTTCAGGGGCGAAGAACTTGTAGTCCAGGGTCTCGGGGCCATATTGCCCGGTGATCTCCAGCGCGATGGCGCGGAAGATGATGTACACCTCGCTGATCTTCGGCACGCTGAAAATCGAGTACGGCGAGACGATTTCCGCACGCACGCCGCTTTCTTCCCAGACTTCGCGCAGCGCCGCCTGCTCGGTGGTCTCGCCGCTTTCCATGAAGCCGGCCGGCAGCGTCCAGGTGCCCGGGCGCGGTGGGATCGCCCGTTGGCACAAGAGGTATTTGCCATCCTGCTCGATGATGCAGCCGGCGATGATCTTCGGATTGACGTAGTGGATGTAGCCGCAGCCGCGGCACATCAGGCGCTCGTGCGTATCGCCCGGCGGCACCTGCTGACCGAGGTCAGGGCCGCCGCATTTCGGGCAAAAGCTCGGGCTGAACATCTCAGTGACCTATACGCGGTTCTTTCAGCGCGATGGGCAGGGTGATGTTCGGCGTGGCGCCGGTCTCTTCCTGTTTGCGCTTGAGGTAATCGAGGGCCACGGCGGCTGCGGCGCGCACGTGGTCGACACAGGCCTGATGCGCCGCCAGCGGATCACCGCTCTTGATCGCCTCGACCATTTTTTCCATTTCGTGGTTACTCGCGCCGCGACGGTTTTCCTGGGACACCGAGGTCGCGCGCAGATAGCTGATGCGCGCCTGCAGTTGGCGCAGTTGTGTGGCCGCCACATGGTTGCCCGAGCCTTCAAGCAACACGTCGTAGAAGCCCTGCACCGAGTCGATCACCTGTTGCAGTTCGCCGTCCTTGAGCGCCTTGCGGTTCTCGTCGAGGGCTTTTTCCAGGGCCTTGATGTCCTTGGCTTTGGCGCGCAGGGTGAACAACTGGACGATCAGGCCTTCGAGCACGCAACGCAGCTCATAGATGTCGACCGCGTCGGCGAGGGTGATGATCGCCACGCGCGGGCCCTTGGCGTCAGCGAACTCGACCAGGCCTTCGGATTCGAGGTGACGCAAGGCTTCGCGCACCGACGTGCGGCTGACACCCAGGCGATCGCACAGATCGCGCTCGACCAGACGATCCCCTGGCATGAGCTGGAAATTCATGATCGCGCTACGCAGTTTATCCAGCACGATTTCGCGCAGGGTAACGGGGTTGCGATTGACCTTGAAGCTGTCGTCGAGTGGCTGGCGTTTCATGGGGTCCGCTCTTTACTGTGGCTGTCCATGCCAGACGGGCATCAAAACAGCCGAGGGGTTAACTGGAGGCCTCGGCGTCGGCTTCGGCGAAGGCTTCACGGGCGAGCCGGAAACTGTCCACGGCTGCCGGGACGCCGCAATAAATACCGACCTGAAGCAGAATTTCGCGTATTTGCTCACGACTCAGGCCGTTACGCAAGGCGCCGCGCACATGCAGCTTGAGTTCATGCGGACGGTTGAGCGCCGAGATCATTGCCAGGTTGATCATGCTGCGCTCTTTGAGCGACAAACCCTCACGCCCCCAGACATGGCCCCAGCAGTATTCAGTGACCATTTCCTGCAGCGGACGGGTGAAGTCGTCGGCGTTCTCTATCGAACGTTGCACGTAGCCTTCGCCCAGCACCTGGGTGCGGATCTTCAGGCCTTTTTCGTACTTTTCGTTACTCATGGTTCCTCCTGCCACTACAGATCTCTTGTGTAGGAGCTGCCGAAGGCTGCGATCTTTTGATCTTGCTCTTGAAAATCAAAGTCAAAAAGATCGTAGCCTGCGGCAGCTCCTACAGGGGATTGTGTGTATCCATCAGGTCAATGTCGGCAACGGCCCCAACTTGCCCTTGTGATAAATCATCGGCGTCACTGGCTGTTCGGGCAGGATCAGGTGCTTCACCGCGCCAACAATGATCGCGTGATCACCACCGTCGTATTCCCGCCACAACTCACACTCGATGATCGCCGTGGCCTTGGCGAGGATCGGGTTGCCGAGTTCGCTTAAATGCCATTCGATGTCTTTGGCCTTGTCCTTGCCTTTACCGGCGAAGGCGTAGGCCTCAGCCGTCTGGTCGGCGGACAGCAAGTGGATCGCGAACTTCTTGCTGTCGCGCAGCACCGGGTAGGTGTCCGAGGCGTAGTTGGGGCAGAACAGCACCAGTGCCGGGTCAATCGACAGCGCGCTGAAAGCGCTGGCGGTGATGCCGACGATGCCGCCGTCCGGGTCGAGGGTGGTGACCACCGTGACGCCAGACGGAAACGAGCTCATCACATCTTTGTAAATGCCGGGTTCGATCATGTCGCAGGACTCCTAGCGCATCACAAACGGATCAGGCATGGGGGCCTGAGAGAGATTGATCCACACCGTTTTCAGTTCGGTGTAGGCCAGCACCGAATCGATGCCGCTTTCGCGTCCATAGCCACTGTTCTTGAAGCCGCCGATCGGCGCCATCGCCGACACTGCGCGGTAGGTGTTGACCCAGATGATCCCCGAGCGCACATCGCGCGCCAGGCGATGGGCGCGGCCCAGATCGCGGGTCCAGATGCCGGCGGCGAGGCCGAACTGCGAGTCGTTGGCAATCGCCAGCGCCTCGGCTTCATCTTTAAAGCGAATCACTGAAGCCACCGGGCCGAAGACTTCTTCCTGCATGATCTTCATCGAGTTGCGGTCGCACTCGAACAGCGTCGGCTCGTAGAACCAGCCGTCGCCAAGATCCGCCGGGCGCTTGCCGCCAGTACGCAACCGCGCGCCTTCAGCGATGGCGTCGGCGACCAGCCCTTCGACCACTGCCAGTTGCTGCGCGGTGGCCATCGGGCCCATTTCGCTGTGGTCTTCCTGCGGGTTGCCGATGCGGATGCGCTGGGCGCGCTCGACCAGTCGATTGACGAACTCGTCGTAGATTTCGTCCTGCACCAACAGGCGCGAACCCGACACGCAACTCTGACCGGAAGCCGCGTAGATCCCGGCAATCGCGCCGTTGATCGCGCTGTCCAGATCGGCGTCGGCGAAGATGATGTTCGGCGACTTGCCGCCCAATTCCAGCGACAGCTTGGCGAAGTTCTCGGCACTGCTGCGCACCACATGCCGCGCCGTGGCCGCGCCGCCGGTGAAGGCGATCTTGCGGATCAGTGGATGGCGGGTGAGGGCGGCGCCGGTGCTCGGGCCGTAACCGGTGACGACGTTGACCACACCCGGCGGAATCCCGGCTTCAAGGGCCAGACGTGCCAGCTCAAGGATGGTCGCCGAAGCGTGCTCGGACGGCTTGATCACAATGGTGTTGCCGGCGGCGAGGGCCGGCGCCAGTTTGATCGCGGTCAGATAAAGCGGGCTGTTCCAAGGAATGATCGCGGCGACCACACCCATCGCTTCGTGCACGGTGTAGGCAAACAGGTCGGGCTTGTCCAGCGGCAGGGTGCCGCCTTCGAGCTTGTCGGCCAGGCCTGCGGTGTAGTGGAAGAACTCCGGCAGATAACCGACCTGACCCCGTGTTTCACGGATCAGCTTGCCGTTATCGCGGCTTTCCAGCTGCGCCAGTTGTTCCTTGTTTTCCGCGATCAGGTCACCGAGACGGCGCAGCAGTTTGCCGCGTGCGGTGGCGGTCAGGCCGCGCCAGGCCGGGCTGTCGAAAGCTGTCTGCGCCGCTTGCACCGCGCGTTCGACGTCGGCTTCATCGGCGTCAGGCAGTTCGGCCCAGGCCTGCGCGCAAGCCGGGTTGAGGCTTTCGAAGGTCTTGCCGGAGAGGGCGTCGACCCATTCTCCGCCGATGCACATCTGGAAGCGTGCGAGTGTCATGCAACGATCCCCTTTATATGGTTTTGTCGGGAGTGTGCGTATTCGAGAAATTCCAGCAGCGTCTGGTTGACCAGGCGCGGTGACTCTACCGGCATCATATGCCGTTGCTCGGGCAGCACCGCAACCTTCGCCCCCGGGATGCGCCGGGCCAGTTGCTCGGCCATTTCCGGGGTTGAACCGGGGTCTAGTTCGCCGGTGGCGATCAGCGTCGGCGCCTGAATGCTGCCGAGGTCGTCGGCGCGGTACATGTCCTGGGTGGCAAACAATTCGTAGGTGGTCAGATAACCCTGCGGGTCATTGCCGGCCAGGGTCTGGCGAATCGCAGCGATCTGCGCCGGGTTGGCCGCCTGATATTCACGGCTGAACCAGCGTGACAGCGCCGCTTCGGCGTTGGCATCCGGGCCGTGTTCGGCCGCCTGCGCGGTGCGGGCGATGACGCCGGCACGCTGTTCTTCGCTGCGGTTGAATACGCTATTGAGCACCACCAGACTTTGCAGGCGCTCGGGGTAGTGCAGGGCAAACGCCCGCGCCACCAGCCCGCCCATGGAGAAGCCGATCACCGCGGCCTGGGGCAGGTTCAGGTGGTCGAGCAGCTCCAGCAACTGATCGGCGTACCCGAGCAGCGCGGTGCCGCTGGCCGGGCGCGGGCTGGCGCCGTGGCCGAGCATGTCGTAGGCGATCACCCGATACTGGCCGGCGAGGCCAACGATCTGGCCACCCCACATTTCTTTGTTCAGGCCCACGCCGTGGATCAAGACCACGGGCTGGCCTTGGCCGGTCGCCAGGTAACTGGTGCCAGCCGGGGTGAGTTCAGCGGTGAGCCGAATCATGGAGCGCTCCTGCAATGCCTTTTTATTGTGATTACTGGGCTTTTTCGGCGGCCAGTTCTTCCAGATCGATGTAGCGGTTGCCGATGCGCGGATGCAGGCGACCACCGTCGGCGCAACCGAGCACCACAACGATTTCGTCGGCACGCGGCGCGTCTTCGATCTGCATTTCCAGGGTGATGTAGTGCGAACGCTGGCCTTCGTCGTCCTTGTGCATCATCGGAATCTGGATCGATGTGCCCGGGCCGCCGCGCTTGTTGGTGAAGCTCAGGTAGCTCTTGGCCTTGACCGCTTCGCGGTAGTGATTGCCGAAGCGCAGGGTGTGGATCACCGCCGAGGCGTGTTCGATCTCGCCGTCGGCACCGACCACTGCAGCCTTGCCGTAGGCCTCGATCTTCTCGGCGCCGCCGATGATGCCCACCAGACGGTCGACCATCAGTGCGCCGAGGTCGGAGCAATTGGCGCGGATCTGCGGTTTCAGATCCTCAACGAAGCCGTTGCCCACCCAAGGGTTCTTCATCACCACGGCCAGACCGACCATGGTCACCGGCTTGTCAGTGGCCTTGCCGCCTTCGATGAAGGTTTCTTCGACATAACTGACGATCTTGCGAATTTCGAAACTCATGAGCTGCTCCGTAGGGGGATTGAGAGTGTCTGTGCGTCTGATGGTATACCATAATACCGATCGTGCAAGGCCCCTACGCAAGATTTGCCCATCGACCCGGCGAATGGCGGTGTATTCACCTGCCATCCTCATCAATCCGCCACATCGCGATATCGATGTAGGAGCTGCGGCACGCTGCGATCTTTTGATCTTGTTTTTAAAGACCCGGATCAAGAGATCGCAGCGTGCCGCAGCTCCTACAGGGTTTTTTGTCGGGGGCATTTGGTTAACAAAAGATAACGTGGCGCCGATTGTCAGACGTTTCCAAAGCCCGATAGGATGAGCCAGCTTCCCAAGGCGCTCTGGACTGCGGGTTTCACGGCTATGCTTGTGACCCATCAGTCACCACGAGCACCCTTGCGGCGCCCTAAGGCCGAATGGCCTAACAATAATAAATAGGGGAAGGTCTATGAGTCGTTGCCGCCCGCCGGCGTTACGCAACACCGCGTTGCTGGCCACAGCACTCACTTTGCTGGGCTGTGTTGCCTTGTCGGCACCCGCGCTGGCCGCCGAAGCGCCAGCCGCCGGGGTGTATTCCACCGAATCGGCCAAAGCCGCAAAAAGCCTGATACTCGATGTCGTCCACGCCGGCACCCGGTTGGTGGCGGTCGGTGATCGCGGGCACATTCTCTATTCCGACGACCAGGGCAAGACCTGGACCCAGGCCAAGGTGCCGACCCGGCAACTGCTGACGGCGGTGTACTTTGTCGATGACAAGCACGGCTGGGCCGTAGGCCACGACGCACAGATCCTCGCCAGCGAAGACGGCGGCCTGACCTGGAGCAAACAATTCGAAGACCTCAAACGCGAAGCGCCGCTGCTCGACGTCTGGTTCAAGGACGTCAATCACGGCATCGCCGTGGGTGCTTACGGGGCTCTGCTGGAAACCACCGATGGCGGCAAGAACTGGCAGGACGTCAGCGACCGCCTCGACAACCAGGACCAGTTCCACCTCAACGCCATCGCGGCGGTCAAGGACGCCGGGCTGTTCATCGTCGGCGAGCAGGGCAGCATGTTCCGCTCTCCCGACTGGGGCCTGACCTGGGAAAAACTCCAGGGCCCGTATCAAGGCTCGCTGTTCGGCGTGATCGGCACCGCCCAGGCGCAAACCCTGTTGGCCTACGGCCTGCGCGGCAACCTCTATCGCTCCACCGACTTCGGCAGCACCTGGCAACAGGTCGAACTCAAAGCGGCGCGCGGTGCGCTGGAGTTCGGTCTGTCCGGCGCCACGCTGCTCGCGGACGGCTCGATCGTGATCGTCGGCAACGGCGGCTCGGTGATCAGCAGCAGCGACAACGGCGAAACCTTCAGCGTCTTCAACCGCCCGGACCGCATTTCGCTGTCCTCGGTGACGGCGGCGGGCGACGGCAACCTGATTCTGACCGGGCAGGGTGGCGTTCACACCACGCAGCCCAACGGCGCCGAAATCAATAACAAGAAGGCGGGGCTATGACTTCCTTGATCACTCCTCAGCAGGAAAAAGCGACGCTTCTCGAACGTCTGATTTTCAACAACCGCCCGGCCGTGATCCTGATCTGCCTGGTGGTGAGCATTTTTCTGTTCTGGCAGGCGACGCTGATCCGGCCGTCCACCAGTTTCGAAAAAATGATCCCGCTCAAGCATCCGTTCATCGAGAAGATGATGGAGCACCGCAACGATCTGGCGAACCTTGGCAACACCGTACGGATATCGGTGGAAGCCAAAGACGGCGACATCTTCTCCAAGGAATACATGGAGACCCTGCGCCAGATCAACGACGAGGTGTTCTACATCTCCGGCGTCGACCGCTCGGGCCTGAAATCGCTGTGGAGTCCAAGCGTGCGCTGGACCGAAGTGACCGAAGAAGGCTTTGCCGGCGGTGAAGTGATTCCGCAGAGCTACGACGGTTCGCCGGACAGCCTCGACATGCTGCGCAATAACGTCCTCAAGTCGGGGCAGGTCGGGCGGCTGGTGTCCAACGACTTCAAGTCGAGCATCGTCGACATTCCGCTGCTGGAGTCTTACCCGGACCCGCAGGACCAAGGCAAGCTGCTGGCGCTGGACTATCGCCAGTTCTCCCATGAGCTGGAAGACAAGATCCGCAACAAGTTCGAAGCGCAGAACCCCAACGTCAAGATCCACATCGTCGGCTTCGCCAAGAAGGTCGGTGACCTGATCGACGGTCTGGTGATGGTGGTGATGTTCTTCGGCATCGCGTTCGTCATCACCCTGATCCTGTTGCTGTGGTTCACCAACTGCCTGCGCAGCACCATCGCGGTGTTGAGCACCACGCTGGTGGCAGTGGTCTGGCAACTGGGGCTGATGCACTTCTTCGGTTTCGGGCTGGATCCGTACTCGATGCTGGTGCCGTTCCTGATCTTCGCCATCGGCATTTCCCACGGCGTGCAGAAGATCAACGGCATCGCCCTGCAGTCGAGTGAGGCGGACAACGCCCTGACCGCCGCGCGGCGCACGTTCCGGCAACTGTTCCTGCCGGGGATGATCGCGATTCTCGCGGATGCGGTGGGCTTCATCACCCTGCTCATCATCGACATCGGAGTGATCCGCGAGTTGGCGATCGGCGCGTCCATCGGCGTGGCGGTGATCGTGTTCACCAACCTGATTTTGCTGCCGGTGGCGATTTCCTATGTCGGCATCAGCAAGCGTGCGATTGCCAAGAGCAAGAAGGACGCGAATCGCGAACATCCGTTCTGGCGCCTGCTGTCGAACTTCGCCAGCCCGAAAGTCGCGCCGATTTCCATCGTTCTGGCGCTGCTCGCCTTCGGTGGCGGCCTCTGGTACAGCCAGAACCTGAAGATCGGCGACCTCGACCAGGGCGCGCCAGAGCTGCGTCCGGACTCGCGCTACAACAAGGACAACAATTTCATCATCAACAACTATTCCACCAGTTCCGACGTGCTGGTGGTGATGGTCAAGACCGCCACCGAAGGCTGCTCGCGCTACGAAGCGATGGCGCCCATCGATGAGCTGATGTGGAAGATGCAGAACACCGAGGGCGTGCAGTCGGCGATCTCGCTGGTGACCGTGTCCAAGCAGATGATCAAGGGCATGAACGAGGGCAACCTGAAATGGGAAACCCTGTCGCGCAACCCGGACGTGCTGAACAACTCGATCGCCCGCGCCGACGGCCTGTACAACAACAGCTGCTCGCTGGCGCCGGTGCTGATCTTCCTCAATGATCACAAGGCCGAAACCCTCGACCGTGCGGTGCACGCGGTGCAGGAATTCGCCAAGGCCAACAACAAGGACGGTCTGGAATTCATCCTCGCTGCCGGCAACGCCGGGATCGAGGCGGCCACCAACGAGGTGATCAAACAGGCCGAACTGACCATTCTGATCCTGGTGTACATCTGCGTGGCGGTGATGTGCATGATCACCTTCCGCTCGTGGGCGGCTACCCTGTGCATCGTCCTGCCGCTGGTGCTGACTTCGGTGCTGGGCAACGCACTGATGGCGTTCATGGGCATCGGCGTCAAGGTCGCGACCCTGCCGGTGGTGGCGCTGGGCGTGGGGATTGGCGTGGACTACGGCATCTACATCTACAGCCGCCTGGAAAGTTTCCTGCGGGCCGGGCTGCCGTTGCAGGAAGCCTATTACCAGACCCTGAAATCCACCGGTAAAGCGGTGCTGTTCACCGGTCTGTGCCTTGCGATTGGGGTGTGCACCTGGATCTTCTCGGCGATCAAGTTCCAGGCCGACATGGGCCTGATGCTGACCTTCATGCTGCTGTGGAACATGTTCGGTGCGCTGTGGCTGCTGCCGGCCCTGGCGAAGTTCCTGATCAAGCCGGAGAAAATGGCAGGGCAGAAGGGCAATTCGCTGTTCTCCCACTGATCCGGACGCCTGAAACGACAAAGCCGCAACCTCAGGGTTGCGGCTTTTTTGTAGGTCAAGATCAAGAGATCGCAGCCTTCGGCAGCTCCTACAGGAGGCCAGGTAAATCAGTATTCTACGGGTGCACCCGATCCCTGTAGGAGCTGCCGAAGGCTGCGATCTTTTGACTTTGCTTCAGGAGCGTTCGGTGCCAAGCACAGCACTCAACGCACTGCGCGCATCATCCAGCTGCACCAACGTTGCATGCCGAGCGCCGAGCGCATCACGATTCTCGATTGCGGTGAGAATCGCCTTATGCCGTGGCAGCGCCAGCTCATGCAGGTTCGGCCGCTGATTCGAATGCTTCAGCGCCTCGGCTATCGCCACCGAGAGCATGTTGCACAGGTTCGCCAGCAGATCGTTATGGGTCGCGTCGGCGATGCGGCTGTGGAAGTCCAGGTCCGGTTGCAGCAAGGCTTCCGGCGTCGGTGCCGCTTCCATGCGTTGATAAGCTTCGCCGATGGCGGCGATGTCGGCCTCGGTCGCGTGTTGGGCGGCGAGGGCGGCAGCGGCCGGTTCGATGATGCTGCGCACGCTGGTCAGCACATTGAAAAATTCATTCTGCGGGCTGCTTTGCATCAGCCAGTGCAACACGTCCGGATCGAGCATGTGCCATTCACGGCGCGCCTTGACCACCGTGCCGACCCGCGGTCTGGAATACACCAGCCCCTTGGCCACCAGCACCCGCGTGGCTTCGCGCAACACCGGCCGGCTGACCGCGTATTCCTCGCACAACAGCGCTTCGGCGGGCAGCTTGTCGTCGGGCAAAAAGCGTCCGGAGACGATCTGCATGCCCAGTTCCTGGACAATGCGCGAGTGCATGCTTTTGCGGTCGGAAGGTTTGCGGTAATCCATGGGGAACGGCGCGATCCTGAGCGATGGAGATGCCGCGCATCATAGCAGGCGTGGCACGCCTTCATCAGACCTGAAATCTGCGAACACCCTGTGGCGAGGGAGCTTGCTCCCGCTGGGCTGCGGAGCGGCCCCCAAACCGGTGAATGCGCTTGTCCAGTGATACCGCTCATGCTGATTTGCGACTGCTGCGCAGCCGAGCGGGAGCAAGCTCCCTCGCCACAGTGGTTGATTCAGACCTGAAAGATGTTGGTGTTAATGGGAATGGCGCGGGACTTCCGCACCTCGGCAACCGATCAGGAAGTCAAAGTCACAACCCTGATCCGCCTGCAGCACATGGTCGATGTACAGCTGACGATAACCACCCACCAGCAACTGCTGCGGCGGTTGCAGATCGGCCATGCGCGCGGCCAGTTCCGCATCGGGAATGTCCAGGTGCAAGCGCCCGCTGGCGCAGTCGAGTTCGATCCAGTCACCTTCCTGCACCACCGCCAACGGCCCGCCGGCTGCCGCTTCGGGGGCAACGTGCAAAACCACGGTGCCATACGCGGTGCCACTCATTCGCGCGTCAGAAATGCGCACCATGTCGGTCACCCCCTGCGCCAACAGCTTGGCCGGCAGCCCCATGTTGCCCACCTCGGCCATGCCTGGATAACCCTTCGGCCCGCAGTTTTTCATCACCAGAATCGAATCTTTATCGACATCCAGTTCCGGATCATTGATCCGCGCCTTGTACATGTCGAAGTTCTCGAACACCACCGCACGGCCACGATGCTGCATCAGTTCCGGGGTCGCGGCGGACGGCTTGAGCACCGCACCGAGTGGCGCCAGGTTGCCGCGCAATACGCAGATGCCACCGTCAGCGCGGATCGGATTGTCGAGGGTGCGGATTACCTCATCTTCGCCATAAATCGGCGCGTCTTGGGTGTTCTCGCGCAGGGTTTTGCCGTTGACGGTCAGCGCATTCGGATTAGGGATAAGATTGGCCTCGCCGAGGCGGCGCAGCACCGCCGGCAGACCGCCGGCGTAGTAAAACTCTTCCATCAGGAAACGCCCGGACGGTTGCAGGTCGACGATGGTCGGCATGCCGCGCCCGATGCGCGTCCAGTCGTCCAGATCCAGTTCGACGCCGATGCGTCCGGCGATGGCTTTCAGGTGAATCACCGCGTTGGTGGAACCACCGATGGCGGCGTTGACCCGAATGGCGTTTTCAAAGGCTTCCTTGGTCAGGATCTTCGACAGACGCAAGTCTTCGCGCACCATCTCCACCGCGCGCATGCCGGACATGTGCGCCAACACATAACGCCGTGCATCCACCGCTGGAATCGCCGCGTTGTGTGGCAAGGAGGTGCCCAGTGCTTCGGCCATGCAGGCCATGGTCGACGCCGTGCCCATGGTGTTGCAGGTGCCCGCCGAGCGCGACATGCCGCCTTCGGCCGCAAGGAAGTCGTCAATGGTGATGGTGCCGGCCTTGACCTGTTCGCTGAGCTGCCAGACCACGGTGCCGGAGCCGATATCCTTGCCCTTGTGCTTGCCGTTGAGCATTGGCCCGCCGGTGACGACGATGGCCGGCACGTCGCAACTGGCCGCGCCCATCAGCAGCGCCGGGGTGGTTTTGTCGCAGCCGGTCAGCAGCACCACGCCGTCAATCGGGTTACCGCGAATCGCCTCTTCGACGTCCATGCTCGCCAGGTTGCGGGTGAGCATGGCGGTGGGGCGCAGGTTCGATTCGCCGTTGGAGAACACCGGGAATTCCACCGGAAACCCGCCAGCCTCGATCACCCCGCGTTTGACGTGCTCCGCGATCTGGCGGAAGTGCGCGTTGCACGGGGTCAGTTCCGACCAGGTGTTGCAGATGCCGATGATCGGCTTGCCGTGAAACTGGTGGTCGGCGATGCCCTGATTCTTCATCCAGCTGCGGTACATGAAGCCGTTCTTGTCGGCAGTGCCAAACCATTGGGCCGAGCGCAGGGTGGGTTTCTTCTCAGACATGATCGATTCTCTTATTGTAAGACTATTGTTTGCGAGTTACGGCTAAACATAAGCTCAAAATCGACGGTTTGGAAGTGTTGTTGGGTAATTAGTATTACTATATAGTCGTTTTCGACGGAGGGATTGGCCCTGGCGGTGTTCCGCGAGAGGCGTCCCCCGAGGTTCTATAAAAACAACAATCGGAGACCGACCCCATGAGCCAGGAATTGCGGCTAATCCGCCGCATCACACTGAAACTGATTCCCTTCCTGATCCTGCTGTACCTGATCGCCTATGTGGATCGCTCCGCCGTCGGCTTCGCCAAACTGCACATGGGCGCCGACATCGGCATCGGTGATGCGGCCTATGGCCTGGGCGCCGGGCTGTTTTTCATTGGCTACTTCCTGCTGGAAATCCCCAGCAACCTGATGCTCGAACGCTTTGGCGCACGGCGCTGGTTCGCGCGGATCATGATCACCTGGGGCGCGATCACCATCGGCATGGCATTCGTCCAGGGCCCGCACAGTTTCTACGTGATGCGCTTTCTGCTCGGCGCGGCGGAGGCGGGGTTCTTTCCCGGCGTTCTGTACTACATCACCCAATGGTTCCCGGTGCGCCATCGCGGCAAGATCCTCGGCCTGTTCATCCTCTCCCAACCGATCGCAATGATGATCACCGGCCCGGTGTCCGGCGGCCTGCTGGGCATGGACGGCATCCTCGGCCTGCACGGCTGGCAGTGGCTGTTCATCGTCATCGGCACCCCGGCGATCCTCCTGACCTGGCCGGTGCTGCGCTGGCTCCCGGACGGCCCGCAGCAGGTGCAATGGATGGATCAGGCGGAGAAAGACTGGCTGACCGGCGAACTGAAAAAAGACCTGCAGGCGTACGGTCAGACCCGGCACGGCAACCCGCTGCATGCGCTCAAGGACAAACGCGTGCTGCTGCTGGCGCTGTTTTATCTGCCGGTGACCCTGAGCATCTATGGCCTCGGCTTGTGGCTGCCGACGCTGATCAAACAGTTCGGCGGCAGCGATCTGGTCACCGGTTTCGTCTCGTCGGTGCCGTACATCTTCGGGATCATCGGTTTGCTGATCGTGCCGCGCAGTTCCGACCGCCTGAACGATCGCTACGGCCATCTGGCGGTGCTGTATGTGCTGGGCGCGATCGGCCTGTTCCTGAGTGCCTGGCTGTCGCTGCCGGTGACGCAACTGGCGGCGCTGTGCCTGGTGGCGTTTGCGCTGTTTTCCTGCACGGCGGTGTTCTGGACGTTACCGGGGCGATTCTTCGCCGGTGCTAGTGCAGCGGCGGGAATTGCGCTGATCAACTCGGTGGGCAATCTGGGTGGCTACATCGGGCCGTTCGTGATTGGTGCGCTGAAGGAATACACCGGGAATCTGGGGTCGGGGTTGTACTTCCTCTCCGGGGTGATGGTGTTTGGCCTGATTCTCACGGGAATCGTCTACCGCGTGCTTGAGCGCAAACACGTGCTCCCGGTCGAGCAGTTCGCCGCCAGTGCACGCGGTGCCACCCGAACCTGACTAGACAGCACTGGCCCCTGTGGGAGCGAGCCTGCTCGCGAAGAGGCCATCACATTCAACATTGTGGGTGACTGACACACCGCTTTCGCGAGCAGGCTCGCTCCCACAGGGGAACGGCGGTGTTTTTGAGGGAATAGGAGAAATTTATGCATCTGGTGCAATTCGAATTAACCAACGGCGAACGCCGCGTCGGCGTGGTCGACAACGGTCTGATCCGCGAAGTGCAGGACGCTCGCAGCGTGCGCGACCTGGCGCTGGCCGCCATCGATGCCGGCGGCACGCTGGCGCAGCACGTACAAAGTCTCGGCCTCGGCATCAGCCATGACTACGCCGAGCTGCTGAGCACTCGGCGCATCCTGCCGCCACTGGACCATCCCGATCCTGCGCACCTGCTGGTCAGCGGCACCGGCCTCACACACCTGGGCAGCGCCTCGGCCCGGGACAAGATGCACCAGCAGGCTGGTGACGAAGCGGCGATGACTGACACCATGCGCATTTTCAAATGGGGCGTGGAGGGCGGCAAACCGCCGGCGGGGCAGGCCGGTGTGCAACCCGAATGGTTCTACAAAGGCGACGGCAGCATCGTCGTGCGCCCCGGCGAAGCGTTCCCGCTGCCGCCGTTCGCCGAGGACGCCGGCGAGGAACCGGAAATGGCCGGCCTCTACGTCATCGGCCATGACAGCAAACCGTATCGCCTCGGTTTCGCGGTGGGCAACGAGTTCTCCGACCACGTCATGGAGCGCAAGAATTACCTTTATCTGGCCCACTCGAAACTGCGCAGTTGCAGCTATGGCCCGGAGCTGCGCACCGGTGAGCTGCCGCAACATCTGGCCGGCAGCAGCCGCATCCTGCGCGACGGCCAAGTGCTATGGCAGAACGAATTCCTCAGCGGCGAGGCGAACATGTGCCACAGCCTCGCCAACCTCGAATATCACCACTTCAAATACCGCCAGTTCCTGCGCCCGGGCGATGTGCACATTCACTTCTTCGGCACCGCGACCCTGTCGTTCGCCGATGGCATTCGCACCCAGCCGGGCGACGTGTTCGAGATCAGCCAGGCCGAATTCGGCGCACCGCTGATCAACGGCATCGCCCCGGCAGCAGCGGCTTTTCAACCGGACAGCATCGGCACCCTTTAAGGAGCTCCCATGACTCAGATTCTCGGCCACAACTACATCGGCGGTCAGCGCAGTGCGGCGGGCGACGTGAAACTGCACAGCGTCGACGCCACCACCGGCGAACAGCTGCCTTACGCTTTCATCCAGGCCACGCAGCAGGAAGTTGATGCCGCCGCGCAAGCGGCTGCCGCTGCGTACCCGGCGTATCGCAGCCTCAGCGCCGAACGCCGCGCGCAGTTTCTCGATGCGATTGCCGATGAACTGGATGCGCTGGGCGATAATTTCGTCGCCGTGGTCTGCCGCGAAACCGCGCTGCCAGCGGGGCGCATTCAGGGCGAGCGCGGGCGCACCAGCGGGCAGATGCGTCTGTTCGCCAAAGTCCTGCGTCGCGGTGATTTCTACGGCGCGCGGATCGACCTGCCGCTGCCGGATCGTCAGCCATTGCCGCGACCGGATCTGCGCCAATACCGCATCGGCCTCGGCCCGGTTGCGGTGTTCGGTGCAAGCAACTTTCCGCTGGCGTTTTCCACGGCGGGCGGTGATACGGCTTCGGCGCTGGCCGCCGGGTGCCCGGTGGTGTTCAAGGCGCACAGCGGTCACATGGCTACAGCAGAACTGGTCGCCGATGCACTGATTCGCGCCGCGGAAAAAACCGCGATGCCGGCTGGCGTGTTCAACATGATCTACGGCGGTGGCGTCGGCGAATGGCTGGTCAAGCATCCGGCGATTCAGGCGGTGGGCTTCACCGGTTCGTTGAAGGGGGGGCGGGCGCTGTGCGACATGGCCGCAGCGCGGCCGCAACCGATTCCGGTGTTCGCCGAGATGTCGAGCATCAACCCGGTGATCGTCCTGCCACAGGCACTCGCCGAACGTTCGGAAACCGTTGCTCGTGACCTGACTGCCTCGGTGGTGCAGGGCTGCGGTCAGTTTTGCACCAATCCCGGTCTGGTCATTGGTATTCGCTCGGCGCAATTCAGCTCCTTCGTGCAGCAAGTCGCCGGGCTGATCGGCGATCAACCGGCGCAGACCATGCTCAACGCCGGCACCCTCGGCAGCTACGGTAAAGGCGTGCAGAAGCTGTTGGCGCATCCCGGCATCGAACATCTGGCGGGTAACCCTCAGCAGGGCAATCAGGCACAACCGCAATTGTTCAAGGCAGATGTCAGCCTGTTGATCGGTGGTGATGAGGTGCTTCAGGAAGAAGTCTTCGGCCCGACCACAGTGATTGTCGAGGTGGCGGACAAGGCCGAGCTCAGCGCGGCGTTGCAGGGCCTGCACGGGCAACTGACGGCGACGATTATCGGCGAGCAGGCGGACTTCGAACGCTTCCCGGAACTGACGCCGTTGCTCGAGCAGAAGGTCGGACGGATCCTGCTCAATGGTTACCCGACCGGTGTCGAAGTGTGCGATTCGATGGTGCACGGTGGGCCGTATCCGGCGACGTCCGATGCGCGCGGAACGTCGGTGGGGACCCTGGCGATCGATCGTTTCCTGCGCCCGGTGTGCTTCCAGAACTATCCCGACAGCTTGTTGCCGGAACCGCTGAAGAATGGCAATCCATTGCGCATCCAGCGCCTGGTCGACGGCAAGCCATCGCGCGACGCGTTGTAACTGACAGTCAATATCCCTGTGGGAGCGAGCCTGCTCGCGAATGCATTCTTTCAGTCAGCCTTTCATGGCCTGACACACCGCATTCGCGAGCAGGCTCGCTCCCACAAAGGTTCCCATAAGGCCTCTGCAGCACATTGAGCTATCATTGGCCCTTTCCCCCTAAGAAAGACTGTTTGCCATGACTGCCCAAACCCTTCTCAACGTCCTCGAACACTGCGATATGGTCGAAATCGATGGCTTGCACGCCTTCGAATTCGCCCTCGACGAAGACGACAACCTGCACATCGAATGCATGGATGGCCGAGCGGCCAAGCATTGGGAATTCACGCCGGCGCAGGTCGCAGCAGCAACTTTTGATAACGACCTGCAGAGCTGGTTGATCGTTGGTGATTCTGGCGAACACCGCCTGGTCTGCCTCGATGCCTTCGGCGGCAGCGACGACGAGGACGAAACCGATGAGCATGCGTAAATTCTGGCCGCTGCTGATGGCCGGCAGCGTCGGTGCGATGGGCCTTTCCACGGCCTCTGCCGAAAGCTTCCAGTTGCTGGTGGGCTCCTACACTGCGGGGACCAGCCAGGGCATCTATCGAATGAATTTCGACAGCTCCACCGGGCAGATCGACGCCAAGCCGCTGCAAGTGGTGAAAAGCGAAAATCCGTCGTGGCTGACCCTGTCCAAAGACCAGCATCGGCTGTTCGTGGTCAACGAAAACGGCCCCGGCCAGAAGGACCCGGTCGGCCGCGTCAGCAGCTATTCGATCGATCCCAAGACCCACGCCCTGACCCTGATCAATCAGGTGCAGAGCCTGGGCAACGAGCCGACCCATTCGAGCCTGAGCGGCGATGCCAGCCATCTGTTCGTCAGCAACTATTCGGTGGTGGAAGATCCGGGCGGCACCCTCGCGGTGTTGCCGGTCGGTGCTGACGGCAAGCTCAAACCGGTGGTGCAGATGAGTGCGCACCCGGCGAGCCGGGTCAATCCCGAGCGTCAGGCGTCCAACCACGTGCATTCGACGGTGTCCTCACCGGACGGCCGCTACGTGTTCTCCAACGACCTCGGGGCGGACAAGGTCTTCATCTACCAGTTCGACCCGAAGGCCAACCCGGACCTGCCGCTGACCCCGGCGAAAACCCCTTCGGTATCGTTGCCGGCCGGCAGCGGGCCGCGCCATCTGTTGTTCAGTGCTGACGGCAAGCATGCCTGGCTGACCATGGAAATGAGCGCGCAGGTTGCGGTGTTCGACTACCACGACGGCGTGCTGACCCAGACGCAAATGGTCGATCTGGCGGCGGGTCAGTCAACATCGGACAAAGCCGCCGCCGCGCTGCATGCGTCGGCCGATGGCAAGTTCCTCTACGTCAGCAACCGAGGCACCGCCAATCAGCTGCTGGTGTTCAGCATCGATCCGGCGACCGGCCAGCTCAAAGAGCTGCAAAAACGTTCAGTGGAGGGCGATCACCCGCGTGAGTTCAGCCTCGATCCGAGTGGTAAATTCCTGCTGATCGCCAACCAGAAGAGCAACGAAATTGTCGTCGTCGAGCGCGATGCCAAGACCGGTCTGCTCGGCAAAACCGTACAAAAACTGCCGATGGACGCCCCCAGCGACCTCAAGTTTCTAGTGCGACAATAAGCCACAGGCCCCGATTTACGGGGCCTGTCTCTTTGTATTAATCGCGCTGATATCCGGTAATGCTACAAAGCATTTCAAGCGATCAACCCTCGAGCGTTAAGTTTGCTTCACGGCCCAACCGGGCAAAGCAAGCCAACCGAACACGAGGGTTACCGCCATGAACTTCAATCTCTTCTCCGTCATCGCCGCTTCCGCCATCTCCGCCACCGTGGTTCTGCCAGCCAGCGCCAACGTTGAAATCAACAGCAAAAAATCCCACACCCAGAGCTATACCCAGAAATACCTGCAACAGAGCGCCAACTTCTACGCCGCGCTGGATCACAAAGCCCAACACTGAAATGCCCGACTTGCGCGACTCCCTGTAGGAGCTGCCGAAGGCTGCGATCTTTTGATCTTGTTTTGAAAAGCAAAATCAAAAGATCGCAGCCTTCGGCAGCTCCTACACGTGTGCGTGTGTTTTTCGCAGCCTGATAGGTTTCTTGAACCGCGCAAATAGACCGGCTAAATAATCAACGAAGCTGATGTTCACTATGGAAAACCCTGAGTGGTTGCTTCGGCTTTTTTGATCGATCCTGACGGCACTGAAACATGCCCACGGAGAACATCATGGCCAGTTCCATCATTACCTCAGCCAAGCGCGGCGCCTACCTGGCCATCGGTCTTTACCTGGCCCTGGTGTTGTTCGTCAGCATCGCCGCGCAGACTCAACACCACTTCGACGCGCCGATCCAGGTCGCACACCCCGGCATCCAGTTCGAACACCGCGCAGACAGCGTGCTGGCCGATCGGGCGGAACTCGCAGGGGTAGGCGGAGCATGAAAGGCTACAGACTCTGGGTCATCGCCGGTCTGGCACTGATGACCAATGGCGCTGCGTTACTCGGCTTCGGTCAGGGTTCGGTCGGCGCACTGGCACGGGCCATAGAGGCCAATCACACCATCGCGCACAACATCGAACGGGCAAATACCCTGGGGCTGATGGCCGGCAATCCACCGGTAAAAGTCTCGGCCGATTTTCTCGGCCCCTTCGAAGTGGATTGCATGGCACTCGGCATGTGCAACGCACTCGCCTAAACACCACGAACCACTGTGGCGAGGGGATTCATCCCCGATGGGCCGCGAAGCGGCCCCAGACCCGGCAAACCGGATTGTTCTGATACACCGAGGTTTCTGATTTCAGGGCAGCTTCGCCGCCCATCGGGGATGAATCCCCTCGCCACAAGGTGTTCGGTAGCAGGAATTCGGGGTTACTTCTTCATGATCGCCGTAAACAGCTCGGATTCGAGCAAGCGCTGCAACCACGCTTGCAACCGCAGATAAGGCGTCTGCGCAAACCACTCGCGATCCACATGCGCAAACTGCCGCACGAACGGCAGCAACGCCACATCCGCCAGACTCAAGTGATCGGTCAGCAAGTAATCACGATCGGTCAGCAACTCCTCCAGCCGCTGCAAAAACAACGCCCCTTCAGCCCGATAAACCTCCATCGGCTGCTCGGGATAACGCTCGGCGTATTTGTAGCGATTCAAATGCACCTTGAATGCCTGATCGTTGGCTTCGATCAACTCGGCAATCCGTGGATCACCCCCCAGTAACCAACCCTGCGGATCATGCTGCGCCAACGCCCAGCGCATGATCTCCAGGCTCTCGTCGATTACCCGGCCATTCGCATCCAGCACTGGCACCGTGCCCTTGGGCGAGATCGCCAGCATCTCGGCGGGTTTGGCCTTGAGGCTGACCTCGACGATCTCCACCGGCACCCCCGAATAGCGCAGGGCCATCCGCGCGCGCATTGCATACGGGCAGCGGCGGAACGAGTACAGCGTGTTCATTTCACCTCCAGCGTGCTCAAGCCGTTGCCCTGGCGTTGTACCTGAATCTGCACCGGAATCCGTTCGTGCATTTCCTGCACGTGGGAAATCACCGCGACCTTGCGCCCCTGCGCCTGCAAGCCGTCGAGGGCGTCCATCGCCAGTTGCAGGGATTCCGGATCAAGGCTGCCGAAGCCTTCGTCGATAAACAGCGATTCGATCTTCAGCGTGCTTGAGGCCATCGATGCCAGTCCCAGCGCCAGCGCCAGCGACACCAGGAACGTTTCGCCGCCGGACAGCGAATGCACCGAGCGCAATTCATCACCCATCTCGGTGTCCATCACCAGCAGGCCGAGCATGCTGCCGCCGCGTTTCAAGCGATAGCGTTTGACCAGTTGGCGCAACTGCACGTTGGCGTGATGCACCAGCAGGTCGAGGTTGTAGGCCTGGGCGATCTTGCGGAAGGTGTCGCCGGTGGCCGAGCCGATCAACGCATTCAGCCGCGCCCAGCGCTGATACTCGGCATAGGCGTCGGCGATCTGCTGCGCCAGCGCCTGATTGGCGTTTTGCCGGCGCTGATCTTCAGCCTGTTCAGCGCGCAGTTCGGCGCATTGCTGCTCGCTGAGGTTGAACTGGTGTTGCAGCTCGGCGAGGGCGCTGGCCAGTTGCTCGGCGTCGAGATTGCCATTGTGCTGCGCCTGATGTTCGGCCAGACGCTGGTCACGCTCCTGCAGCAGCACCTTGGCCTGTTCAATGGTTTTTTCGTTGTGCTGCAAGCGCTGGCGCAGTTCGCTGACCTGAGCGTCATCGACGCGCAGCAGGTCTTCGAGGCCGCCGTCATCCAGCTCCGGATGACGCGCGCGCCAGTCGGCAATCTTCTGCGTCAACTCGTGGTCTTCGCTGTGCAGCGCCTGCAAGCGTTCTTGCTGAGCCTTGAGTTCGGCGCCAATCTGCACCCGTTGCGTACGCACGTCCTGCAGTTCCTGCGCCGTGCTGGTTTCGGCGTTGCGCGCCTGCTCCACGGTCTGTTCCAGTTGCTGCTGCCAGTGCTCGGCGCTGTGGTGCTCGCCCAGCAGTTGCGCGAGTTGCGCCTGACAGGCCTGTTGCTGCTCGGCCAGCGCGCTGAACTGCTGCTCGGCGCTTTGCAGCTGCTGGACGCGGCCGAGCTGGCGGTCCTGTTCTTTCTCCAGCGTCTGCTGGCGTTGTTGCTGTTCGGCCAATTCTTCCTTTTGCTGCTCGACCTGCGCCAGGCGCTCGGCAATCTGCCGATCCAGCTGCATGAAGGTCGCTGCTGGTTCGATGCGCAAGGCTTCCAGGGTCTCGGCCGGCAGCAGGCTGGCGAACGCGGTGAGTTCTTCGTCGAGGCGCTGACGGTCGCTGCTCAGTTCGCGTTGTTGGTTGCTCAGGTGCTGCGCCGCTTGCTGATGCGCGGTTTCGGCATTGCGCAGTTGCTGGGTCAGGCGCGCTGCGTCCTGCTGCAGGGTGAGCAGGGCGCTCTGGCGTTGTTCGTCCTGAATGATGCTCTGGTTCAACTGATCGTTTTGCCGGGTCAGCCAGGCGTCGCGCTTGTCGGCGTCCTGATTGAGTAACTGAGCGGCCAGTGGATGCGCCTGCAGGCTCGGCGCCAGTGCCTCAAGCTGAGCATTCAATTGTTCCTGCTGTTGCAGCAGCTCCTTCTGCCGGGCGATCACGCCACCGACTTCGGCGCGCAGCTCGGTGAGTTTTTCCTTGAGCTGATCCACCGCTTGCTGGGCGCGGGCCTGCTCGGATTCATCATGACGACCGAGGCTTTGCAGCAGCGCTTCCGGCTGATGATACGGGTGCTCGTTGCTGCCGCAGACCGGGCACGGCTGATCGTCCTGCAACTGTGCGCGCAGTTCTTCGACACTGGCGCTGCGGGCCAGACGCTGGCGTTCGAGCAGTTCGCGGGTGACGTTGAGGGTTTGTTCGGCGACGCTGAGCTCGGCTTTGCTTTTCACCCCGTCCTGGGTCAGGCGTTCGCGTTCCTGTTGCGCATCGAGCAGGCGTTGTTGCAACTCGGCGCCGCGTTTTTCCAGCTCTTGCTGGCTGGCCCAGAGCCGCGTCAGGTCTTCGATGGCGCGCAGCTGTTTGCGATTGTCCTGCAGCAGATTGCCGAGAATGCCGATCTGCTCGGCGACCGCATCCGGCTCGGCGCCGGCCTCTTTGAACAGCACTTCCAGTTGCTGCTTTTGCGTGGCCAGCGCTTCGGCGCTGTGCGCGGCGTTCTGTTCGAGGCTGGCGAGTTCGGCCTGACCTTTGTTCAAGCGATTGCCGATCAGCATCAGCTGTTGCAGGCGATCGCGGTAGGCATTCCACGCATCGCTCAGCGGCGCCAGATCGGCGCTCTGTTCCAGCTCGGCGGCGATTTTCTGCAGGCGTTCAGCGACCTCGGCCTGTTTCGCCTGCAACGCTTGAATGGCGCTCTGGCCTTGGGTGCACGCCTGTTCGGCAGACTGTCGGGCCTCGGCGCTGAGGGCGGTGTCCTTGGCAAGGCGGGCGAGGGTGCTTTGCTCTTCGAAAGCCTGACGCAGCAACGGCGCACTTTCGCTGTGCCGCTGCTGGGCGTCGCTCAGGGCGACTTTCGCCGCATCGAGCGCCTGTTCCAGTTGCGTCTGGCGTTCGCCGAGTTCGCCGTGTTGCTGGGTGTGCGCGGCAATCTGCGCCGCCAGCGGCGTCAGTTGCGCGTCGAGTTCAGACTTGCGCGCGAACTGATGACGTTGCGGCGCGAGTTGTTCCAGGCGCGTCAGCTTCAGGCGTTCGCCGGTTAGAGCTTCCCACTGTTGCTGCGCACTGTGCAGTTGTTCGGCAGCCGCTTGTTGCGCGTCCTGCAACTGGCGCAAATCCTTGAGCCAGCTGTGCTGCTGCTCCAGTTGCTTGAGCTGCGCCTGCTGCAACTTCAACTGTTGCTGGGCGGCGTTGAAGCGTTCGTCCAGTTCGGCCCGCGCCTCGGGCGCCAGCGGAGTGACGCCGGTGGCCTGATCCTGCAGCAGCTTGTGCGCTTCGCGGGCCTCTTTGGTCTTGTCGAATGCGCGGCGGCCGAGGCGGGTGTAGAGCGCGGTGTCGGTGAGTTTTTCCAGCAGTTCGCTGCGGTCGTTGTCGTCAGCCTTGAGGAACGCGCTGAACTCGCTCTGGGCCAGCAGCACGGCGCGGGTGAACTGTTCGAAGTTCAGGCCCAGTGCGGCTTCCAGTTGCGTTTTGTACTCACCTTTCTGGCTGGCGAGCAGTTGATCCTGATCAATATCACGCAGGCTCTGTCGGCTGGCCTGCAACTTGCCGCCCGCCTTCTCGCGGGCGCGGTTGGCTTCCCAGCGCGCGCGATAACGCCGGCCATCGACGCCGACAAAATCCACCTCGGCATAACCTTCACCGGTGCCACGGCGCAGCAAGGTGCGTGGGTCGCCGGTGGCGATTTCGCCGTCGGCGTCCGGGACTTTAGCGTCACGGCCAGTGTTGTTCAGACGCGGCACCGCGCCGAATAAAGCCAAGCACAAAGCGTCGAGCAGGGTGCTTTTGCCGGCCCCGGTCGGGCCAGTGATCGCAAACAGGCCAGCGCTGGCCAACGGCTCAGCAGTGAAATCAATTTCGAACGGCCCGGCCAGCGAGGCGAGGTTTTTCAGGCGAATGGCGAGAATCTTCATGGCTGCTCGCCCTCCAGTTGTACGTCCTGCAGCAGTTCGGCGAAGTCCTTGAGCGTCTGTTCGTCGACCTCGTTGCCATAGTTGTCGAGCCAAGCGCGGCTGAACAATTCCTGCGGGGTGAGTTGGTCGAGTTCGATCAGCGCGGTGCCGTCCTCAACGCCGTCAGCGCCCCGGTTGCCGGCGTACTCGGCGGCGATCCGCACCAGGCGCACGGCTTTGCCTTGCAGGGCGCTTTCCACTTGGTGGCGCAGGTCGGGCTGCGGTTCGTCGAGGGTCACGCGGACTTCCAGCCACGGCTGGCGCTGGGTTTCGGCGAGCAGATCGATGTTCGGCAGGTCCGCCAGTTGCAGCAGAATCTCGGCCAGCGGCGCCGGGCCGATCCGTTGCAGGTTGACCGAGCGCGGGATCAGTTTCGGCTCGACGCTGACCAGGGTTTCACCGTCGAGCGTGATGTCGAGAATCTGGTGCTGATAACCGATCTCCGAGAACGACAACGGAATCGGCGAGCCGCTGTAGCGGATGCGTTCTTCACCGTTGACCTTCTGCGGCTTGTGCAAGTGGCCGAGGGCAACATAGCTGATGCTCGGCCCGAACAGGCTGGCGGGCAGGGCTTCGGCATTGCCGATAATCAGGCTGCGCTCGGAGTCTTCCGAGACCGAACCGCCGGCCATGTGCGCGTGACTGATGGCGACCAGCGCCTGACCCGGTTGGCGCTTGGCATTGGCGGCTTCGATCAGCCATTCATGTACCTGACCGATGCCGCGCAAATAGTTGTCGCCCAGATGTGCACCGGTCACCTCTGCCGGGCGCAGGAACGGCAGCGCCAGACACCACGCGGCGATTTCGCCTTTGGCATTCGGCAGCGGCAGCAGCAGACGTTCGGCATCGAGTTGGCCGTCATCCAGCCACAACACCCGACCCAGCGCATGGGTGCGCAAACGGCGCATCAATGGCGCGGGCAGCTCGATGCGCGAGCCGGAATCGTGGTTGCCGGCGATCATCACGATGGTCAGCAATGGCTGCTGCTCGTGAGCGCTGACGATGAAGTTGTAGAGGCGTTCCTGGGCTTTGACCGGCGGATTGACCGTGTCGAAGATGTCCCCGGCAATCAGCAGCACATCCGGCTGCGCCAGTTGCAATTGGCGCAGCAGCCATTCGAGAAAGCACGCATGCTCGAAATCGCGCTCCTGGCCGTGCAGGTTTTGCCCAAGGTGCCAGTCGGAGGTGTGAAACAGACGCAAGGTGGACTCCGCTACATATAAAGAGGTGATGGCCGCGTGGAAATGAGCGGCGGCGAAAGAGAGGGGAGTTTACTGGCAAATGGGGGGGCTTGCCCAAAGGCTTGAAAATCAAAAGATCGCAGCCTGCGGCAGCTCCTACACATATCTCTGTAGGAGCTGCCGCAGGCTGCGATCTTTTGCTTTTTACTTCGGATAAAGCGGCGGCAACCCGCTGTCACCGACCGGGTCCTGCACCCGCTCCGCCGCTGGAATCGTGCGGATCGCCCGCCACAAATCCTCACCCTGCCAATGCTGCCCCGTTTCGCTGTACAGCGCACCGTTGAGCCCATCCAACGCATCTGACAACGGCACAAACCGCGCCGCCATATCCGCCAGCGTCTCCGGTTGCTGCCGCGCCCACGCATCCAGCGCCTGCCGCGTCGCTTGCGGGTCATTCGCCTGGCTCGCCCGTTTGATGTCATCCAGCAACGTGCGTGGGCTCGGGCCGGTTTGTGCGGCGCGGTGGATTGCCGGTTGCCAGCGCGCACGCCACCACAGGCCGAAGCCGAGGAGGGTGGTGCAGGCGAGGATCAGGGTGCTGAGTTTCCACCACCACAGCACATCGTTATCGACGACGCTCGGTTGCAGGTTGCCGGCCGGGGTGTCGACCTGCAGGCTCGGGTTGTTCGCCACTTGCAGGGTGCGCGCCGGCAGGCTGGTGTGTTCCAGGTGATCTTCGAAGGTGTTCCACCAGACCACGTCGACCGTTGGCAACTCGATGCTGCCGCTGCGGCTGGGCACCAATGCTTCGCGTTCTTCACGGCTGCCGATCAGCCCGCGCTCACCGCTCTGGTTGCTCAGCACCGGTTGATCCGGGTAGCGACGCAGGCCGCTGACCTCGGTGGCGGGCAGGGCGGGCAATTGTGAGCTGGCCAAGCCTTCGACTTTCAGGGTCAGGCTGCGGGTCAGGGAGTCGCCGACCTGGGTGTTATCCGGCTCCGGGTTCCAGCTTTCGCTCAGGCTCAGGCTGCGCGCGGGCAGCCACGGCGCATCGGCCGGGTAGGTCAGTGGTTTCGGTTTGACCGTCAGCGGGATTTCGGCGGAGTTGACGTGCAGCAGCTTGCCCGGTTTCGGCCCCTGTGCGGTGGCGTCCTGGCTGGGCTGGGTGTCGACCAGCGTGGCGCTAAAGGTTTGCGGGGCGATGGTCAGCAGGCCGCTGTGCTGCGGATAGATCGCGTAGCGCATCTCGATCACGCCATGGCGCACGCCGTTGATGTCTTTCTCGTAGGTGCGTGTGTCGCCCAGTTGCTCGATCCGCGCATCGTTGATTTGCAACGGGGTCAGGCTGCTGTCGTCGTACAGCGACACCGAGTGGTAGATGCGCAGGGTCAGGATCGCCTGCGCCTGCACGTACACGCTGGTCTGGTCGAGGCTGGCCTCGATGAACACCGGGGCCGGGTTGTTTTTCTCTTCGCGGGTGTCGCTCTCGACCACTTGCAAGGTGATCGGCTGACTCTGCACATCACCCAGTTGCAGCGCCGGGATGACCACGCTGCCGTTCTCTTTTGGCAGCAGGGTGATGATCCAACGCGTGGTGGCGCGGTTGTCGCCACTGAGGGTGTTCAACTGGTTGACCTGGCGGGTACCGCGCACCTCGAACAAAGGGTCCAGCGGGGTCAGGTCGGGTTTGCCGAACTGCGTGACGTCGTTGGTTTCGAGGGTGAGTTCGACCGTCTCGCCGGAGTTCAGGCGACTGCGATCCACGCTGGCCGTCAGCTCGGCCGCGTGGGCGGTGGCCGTGCAGATCAGCAGGGGCAGCAACAGAGCGGTGAAACGGGTCATCGAGTTTTTTCCTGATCCTGATGTTGTTGCTGTTCGTACCAGAATTTGCGTCGCAGCAATTCCCCGGGATTGTCCGGAATCTTGCCCAGCCATTGTTCCAGTGCCTGACGTTGCTCGCCTTCGAGGTTGTCCTCGCTCGGGCGCAGCGTCGGCACGGTGTCCGTTTCTTCCGCCTCATCAATGCCCGGGATTTCGTTGGGGCCTGGCTGCGGCGGGGTGGTCGGCGGCGGTTCGCTGGCCGACTCGGCCGGTTGCGCCTCGCTCTGGGTTTCACTGTTGGCCGTCGGTGGCGGTGCGGTCGCGGGTGGCGGTTCATCGCCGGGCAGGCTTTGTTCGCTGGGCTTGCTTTCCGGCTCGGCGGGCGGCGGGTTTTTTTTCTGCTTCAGCAGGTTTTCCACCAGGGCCTTGTTGGTCAGCGCCGGGCGCAGGTCCGGTTGCAGTTCCAGCGCTTGTTCATAGGCATCGATGGCCGCTTCCAGCTCGCCGCTTTTCGCCAAAGCGTTGCCACGATTGTAGTGGGCGCGGGCGTCGCTGCCCTCGGCAAAACGCTGAGCGGCGCCACTGTAATCGCCGGCCTCGTACAACGCCACCCCTTGCCACTGGTGATCTGCAAAGTGTTGGGCCGCTTCGGCCGGGCGTTTCTGCTTGAGCAAGTGCAGGCCCTGTTGGTCAGGGCGCAGCCACAGGTCTTCGAAGTCAAAAGCGTAGCTCGGCTGCGGCAGGCACAGCAGCAGCGGCAGGCAGAACAACCAGCCACGCCGTCCGGCGCAGGCAGCCAGCAGCAACAGCGGCAACAATAGCCAGTAACCCTGATCCGCCCAGGTGTCGAGGCGCACGGTCTGGCCATCGTCGCGCAGGCTGCGCGGGCCGTCGAGCAGGCCGAGCGCACGCAGGTCGGTTTCGTCCAGCCGCGCGCTGTGGTATTCGCCGCCGACGCTGGCGAGAAACGCGCCGAGGCTCGGACTGTCGAGTTGCGGCACGCGGATCGCGCCTTGTTCGTCCTTGAGGAAACTGCCGTCCTCCTGGGCAATCGGCGCACCTTCGGCGGTGCCGACGCCGAGCATCAGCAGTTGCGCCGATTGCTGACCGAGGGCGCGGCGAATGCCTTGGCGTTCTTCTTCCGTCAGCGAGGAGCCGATCAGCAGAATCCGCCCCTGACCGAGCGCGCCTTGCTTGAGCAACGCCAGCGCCTTGTTCACGCCGAGGTCGGCGCGGTGGCCGCTTTCCGGCATCAGCGACGGCTTGAGGGCGTCGAGCAGATTGCGACTGGTCGCCAGGTCATCCGACAGCGGCACCAGCGTGTGCGCGCTGCCGGCGTAGACGACGATCGCGGTCTGCGCATCGCTGCGTGCCTGCAACAGGTCGAACAGCTTGCGCCGGGCCTGTTCCAGTCGGGTGGGCGGTGAGTCGGTTGCGAGCATTTCCGGGGTCAGCTCCAGCACTACCACCAACGGGTCGGCAGGTTTCTGGCTGGTCTGTTCGACGCGCTCCCAGCTCGGCCCGAGCAGCGCGACGAGGGTCAGCAGCCAGGCGACGCCGAGGGCGACCCACGGCAGCTTGCTGTCGCGGCCGTTGCCGCCGCTGAGCAGCGTTGCGTGGAACGCCGGCGGCAGAATCATCTGCCAGCGCCCGGCGCGTTTCTGTCGGTGCCAGAGTTGCCAGAGCAGCCAGCCCATCAGCGGCAGCAACAACAGCCACCACGGGCGAAACCAGTGCGGCCAGAGCGCGATCATCGGCGCCTCCGCAGACGCAGGCGTTTGAGACGCTCACGCCAGTCAGGCAGCGGACTTTGCAGATACAGCTCCTTGGTGAACAGGCGTTGCAGCGGGTTGTCCGGCCACAACTCGCGGACGACCAGCAACAGGCTCAGCAACAAGGCCAACGCCAGCGGCCATTGATACAAGGCTTGCGCCGGGCGCGCCTGGGTCGGTTGCTGGGTCACCGGTTCGAGTTGATCGAGGGTGTCCTTGATCGCTTGCAGCTCCTTGCCGTCGTGAGCACGGAAATATTGACCGCCGGTGGCAGCTGCAATCGCTTTGAGTGCCGGTTCGTCGAGGTCAAGGCTCGGATTGACCCCGAGCAGGCCGGTGCTGCCGCTGTCTTCCGGGTCGGCACCGATGCCGATCGGGTAGATTTTCACCCCTTCGCTGGCCGCGAGTCGGGCTGCAGTCAGCGGATCGATTTCGCCGCCGTTGTTGGCACCGTCGGTGACCAGAATCAACACCCGGCTTTGCGCCGGACGCATGCGCAGGCGTTTCAGTGCGAGGCCGATTGCATCGCCAATCGCGGTGTTTTTGCCGGCGATGCCGATGCGCGCTTCATCGAGCCAGACGCGCACGGTGTGGCGGTCGAACGTCAGCGGTGCCTGCAGATAGGCCTGACTGCCGAACAGAATCAAACCCACCCGGTCGCCGTCGCGGCTTTCAAGAAAGTCGCCGAGCAGGTGCTGGACCAGCGACAAGCGGCTGACGTCCTCGTCCTGCCACTGCATGTCGGGGAAATCCATCGAGCCGGACACGTCCACTGCCACCAGCAGATCACGCCCGCTGGCGGCAATCGGCAGTGGTTCGCCGAGCCATTGCGGGCGTGCGGCGGCGCTCAACAGCAACAGCCACAGCAACAGGAACGGTGCTTGCTGGCGCCACGCCGGCAGGTTGGCCCGGGCGCGTCGACGAGCAAGGCCTTCGAGATCGGAAAGGAAACTCACGCGTAATGCCGGCTCGCCGCTGTCGGCCACCGGCAGCACCAGGCGCATCAGCCATGGCAGCGGCAGCAGGACAAAGATCCACGGCCAGGCGAACTCAAACATGTTTGCGAATCCAGGTTTCAACGGCTTGGGTCAGGCCGGCAATGGCTTTGTCGTCGAGTTTGCATTCGGGTTTGTAGGCGCCTTCGACCAGCACCATCCAGCGCGTCAGGCCGGCGGCCGGGCAGCGGTTGTCGAGAAACGCCAGCCATTTGCGGCCATTGAGCGTGTGGCTCTGACTGTAGGGGTAATGGTTGCGGCACAGGCGTTTGAGCAAGCCGTTGAGCTGCTGCAGCCAGGCCCCGGCCGGTGCGCCGTCGTAGGGTTTGGGCATTTGTGCCAGTTCGGCCAGCGCAGCGATGCGCACCGGATCCAGCGGCTGTTCGGCGCGCACGATCGGGCGTTTGCGGGTCGGAATGAAGCGGCGCAAACGCCACGCAGCGAAGCCGAGCAGCGGCAGCAATAACAGCAGCAGCCACCAACCCGGCGCCGGTGGCCAGAAATCGATTGGCGGCGGGGAGATCAGCGGTTGCAGTTGCTCGAGGCCGTTCATCGGCTGCTTCCCGGGCGCTGCGGATTGAGGAACTCGCGCATCTGCTCGACCATTTCACTTTGCGTGCTCAATGGCATCAGCAGCACCCGCAGTTTTTGCGCGAGCAATTCCCAATGGGCGATGCGGGCTTCGGCCTGAGCGCGATAGGTCTGGCGCAGGTCGAAATTCAGCGTGTCGAGTTCCAGTTGGGCGCCGCGCTCCGCGAACCTCAAAAGTCCGGCGGCAGGCAGCGCATGATCCAGCGGATCGGACAGCGGTAACAGCAACAGATCGCAATGACGCGACAGCAGGCTCAGTTGCTGCTCGGCGCTGTCGGTCAGCGCCCGCTCATCGCAGATCACGATGACCAGACTGCCCGGGCGCAACACTTCCCGCGCCCGGCGCAGGGCCACGCCGAGGGAGTCACGGTCCGGCTCGCGTTCGCTGTGCAGCGACTGGTTGACCTTCACCAGACGGTTGAGCAACTGCAACAGGCTCTGTTTGCTGCGACGCGGTTTGATTTCGTAATGCTCGTTGTCGCCGAACACCAGCCCGCCAACGCGGTCGTTATGGCCGAGCGCGGCCCAACCGATCAGCGCCGCCGCTTGCGCCGCCAGCACCGATTTGAACATCAGCCCGGAGCCGAAAAACAGCCGCGTGCTTTGCTCGACCATGATGAAAATCGGCCGTTCGCGTTCTTCATGGAACAGCTTGGTGTGCGGCTCCTGGGTGCGCGCGGTCACGCGCCAGTCGATGGTGCGCACGTCGTCGCCGGCCTGATAGACCCGCACCTGATCGAAGTCGACCCCGCGCCCGCGGAATTTCGAGTGATGCAGGCCGATCAGCGGGCTGCGCTGGCTCGGTGTGGAAAACAGCTGCACTTCGCGCACACGGTGGCGCATCTCGATCAGGTCGGTGAGGCTGATGCGGATGCCCGGTTCGGACGGCAGGGGGGCGTTCATGGGGGTCAAGCGACGGCTACGACGTCGAGAATCCGCTGCACCACCCGGTCCTGATCGATGCCGGCGGCTTCGGCTTCAAACGACAGAATGATGCGGTGACGCAACACGTCAAACAGCACCGCCTGAATGTCTTCGGGGCTGACGAAGTCGCGCCCGGCCAGCCAGGCGTGGGCACGGGCGCAGCGGTCGAGGGCGATGGAGCCGCGCGGGCTGGCGCCATAGGCGATCCACTCGGCCATTTCCGGATCGAACTTGGCCGGCGTGCGCGTGGCCATGACCAGCTGCACCAGGTATTCCTCCACGGCGTCGGCCATGTACAGACCGAGGATTTCCTTGCGTGCGGCGAAGATCGCCTGCTGGCTGACCCGGCGCTCGGGCTTGGTCTCGCCATTCAGCGCTTCGCCACGCGCCTGCTGGAGGATGCGGCGTTCGACGGCGGCGTCCGGGAAACCGATTTTGACGTGCATTAGGAAACGGTCGAGCTGCGCTTCCGGCAGGGGATAGGTGCCTTCCTGCTCGATCGGGTTCTGCGTGGCCATCACCAGAAACAGCGGCGACAACTCATAGGTGCTGCGCCCGACGCTGACCTGGCGTTCGGCCATGGCTTCGAGCAGCGCCGATTGCACCTTGGCCGGGGCGCGGTTGATTTCGTCCGCCAGCACCAGGTTGTGGAAGATCGGCCCTTGCTGGAACACGAAACTGCCGGTTTCCGGGCGATAGATCTCCGTGCCGGTGATGTCGGCGGGCAGCAGGTCCGGGGTGAACTGGATGCGATGGAACTGGGCTTCGATGCCCTCGGCGAGTTCTTTGATCGCTTTGGTCTTGGCCAGACCCGGAGCGCCCTCGACCAGCATGTGGCCGTCGGCGAGCAGGGCGATGAGCAGGCGCTCGATGAGTTTTTCCTGGCCGAGAATCTGCGTTGAAAGAAAGGTTCGCAGCGCCAGCAGCGCTTCACGATGTTCCATCGGTGACTGTTCCTGGAAAGGGTGGCCGCAGGCGTTCGGATAACGCCGGGGCTGGGGGCGTTACTTTAATCCATCGAGGGGGGTGGCGACTAACGGCATTTTGCGCAAAGTGCGGGAAATGACTGGGGGATTTGTTGGAATTTTGTAGCGGGAGAAAGATGCAGTGTTCTTTCGGGCCTCTTCGCGAGCAGGCTCGCTCCCACATTTGAACGGCGTACACCCGTCAATGTGGGAGCGAGCCTGCTCGCGAAAGGGCCCGCACGGATAACATCAAATCTGGCTGATATAGGTGCCAGTCCCGTCCAGAATGTTCTTCAGGGTTTCTTCGACTTCAGCCATATCCACCATATCCGGGTTGAAGCTGATCTCCAGCACATCATCCCCATTCAGCGCATCGGCATCCGCCGCCGCAATCTCGATCTTCAGCAGGGTCTTGCTCAGGGTGACTTTCACCCCGTCGAGGGTCGAAGGCTCGCCGTCCAGGGTGATTTCCAGCTCGTCCTCGTCCGGATAACGGCTCATCAGAAACATATCGCCCTTGTCGCTGTGGCAGCAGAGCATGGCCATGTTGTCTTCTTCGTCGTCGCACGGGTTGACGATCAGTAGGGCGGTGGTCATTTGCATGGGGAATTCCTGCCTCGGCGGGCGTGTTGGTCGCAATTGGGCGCGATTCTGCCAGCCCTCGGGAATTTCTGCATGTGAGAGTGTCAGAGGATGTGTCGTGAACGCGACACAGGTCAATGGTCGCTTCTGGCACAGATGTACCGTAAATACGGGCATTCAGGCCGCCGGTTTCCGCCATGACTGCTAGTGTTTATCGGTGCCAAATCCTTTGTTTACGTGCCAATGACCGAATATGTCGCAGCACCGCAAGCAGACACATTGTCGCACCCATTAAGCTGCGCAACGGATGAGCACCCGTAAAGGCATTGTCGGCAGCCCCGACAGTCGTTTTTGCAGATGCCCATTCAATGGAAGGTGAATGTGACCTGAGTGTCTCGTCCAGCTTCACCCACCTGTCCCCCTGTTTCCTCTGCCCGAGAATCAGGAACAGGGCGACACAAGCCCCGAAAGGGGTGTTGCACGCGACGCTTTCCATCAATAACAAGCTTAAGCGGAGTACCACAGATGGCGTTCTTCACCGCAGCCAGCAAAGCCGACTTCCAGCACCAACTGCAAGCGGCACTGGCGCAGCACATCAGTGAACAGGCACTGCCACAAGTGGCGCTGTTCGCTGAACAATTCTTCGGCATCATTTCTCTGGACGAGCTGACCCAACGTCGCCTCTCCGACCTCGCTGGCTGTACTCTTTCCGCGTGGCGCCTGCTTGAGCGCTTCGATCACGCGCAACCGCAAGTGCGCGTCTACAACCCCGATTACGAGCGTCATGGCTGGCAGTCGACCCACACCGCGGTCGAAGTGCTGCACCATGACCTGCCGTTCCTGGTCGACTCGGTCCGCACCGAGCTGAACCGTCGCGGCTACAGCATCCACACCCTGCAGACCACCGTGCTCAGCGTACGCCGTGGCAGCAAGGGCGAGTTGCTGGAAATCCTGCCAAAAGGCAGCACCGGCGAAGGCGTGCTGCACGAGTCGCTGATGTACCTGGAAATCGACCGCTGCGCCAACGCGGCCGAACTGAATGTGCTGAGCAAAGAGCTGGAGCAGGTGCTCGGTGAAGTGCGCGTCGCGGTCGCTGATTTCGAGCCGATGAAGGCCAAGGTGCAGGAAATCCTCACCAAGCTCGATCACAGTGCATTCGCCGTCGATGCCGACGAGAAGACCGAAATCAAGAGCTTCCTGGAATGGCTGGTGGGCAACCACTTCACCTTCCTCGGCTACGAAGAGTTCACCGTTGTCGATCAGGCCGATGGCGGCCATATCGAATACGACCAGAATTCCTTCCTCGGTCTGACCAAACTGCTGCGCACCGGCCTGACCAACGAAGACCGTCACATCGAAGACTACGCGGTGAAATACCTGCGCGAACCGACCTTGCTGTCGTTCGCCAAGGCTGCGCACCCGAGCCGTGTACACCGTCCGGCCTACCCGGACTACGTGTCGATCCGTGAAATCGACGCCGACGGCAACGTCATCAAGGAACACCGTTTCATGGGCCTGTACACCTCCTCGGTGTATGGCGAGAGCGTGCGGGTCATCCCGTTCATCCGCCGCAAGGTCGAAGAAATCGAACGCCGTTCCGGCTTCCAGTCCAAGGCTCACCTGGGCAAGGAACTGGCACAGGTGCTCGAAGTGCTGCCGCGTGACGACCTGTTCCAGACCCCGGTCGACGAACTGTTCAGCACTGTGATGTCGATCGTGCAGATCCAGGAACGCAACAAGATCCGCGTGTTCCTGCGCAAAGACCCGTACGGTCGCTTCTGCTACTGCCTGGCCTACGTGCCGCGCGACATCTATTCCACCGAAGTGCGCCAGAAGATCCAGCAAGTCCTGATGGAGCGCCTGAAAGCCACCGACTGCGAGTTCTGGACCTTCTTCTCCGAGTCCGTGCTGGCCCGCGTGCAGCTGATCCTGCGCGTCGATCCGAAGAACCGCATCGACATCGACCCACTGCTGCTGGAAAAAGAAGTCGTACAGGCCTGCCGCAGCTGGCAGGACGACTACGCCGCACTGACCGTCGAAAGCTTCGGCGAAGCCCACGGCACCAACGTGCTGGCAGACTTCCCGAAAGGCTTCCCGGCAGGTTACCGCGAGCGTTTCGCGGCGCATTCGGCCGTGGTCGACATGCAGCACCTGCTGAGCCTGAACGAAAAAAATCCGCTGGTGATGAGCTTCTATCAGCCGCTGGGCCAGGTCTCCGGCCAGCGCGAGCTGCATTGCAAGCTGTACCACGCCGACACCCCGCTGGCACTGTCCGACGTCTTGCCGATTCTGGAAAACCTCGGCCTGCGCGTATTGGGTGAATTCCCGTACCGCCTGCGTCACACCAACGGCCGCGAGTTCTGGATTCATGACTTCGCGTTCACCGCTGCCGAAGGCCTGGACCTCGACATCCAGCAACTCAACGACACGTTGCAGGACGCGTTCGTCCACATCGTCCGTGGCGATGCCGAGAACGATGCGTTCAACCGTCTGGTGCTGACCGCCGGTCTGCCATGGCGCGACGTGGCACTGCTGCGCGCTTACGCCCGTTACCTGAAGCAGATTCGTCTGGGCTTCGACCTGGGTTACATCGCCAGCACCCTGAACAACCACACCGACATCGCTCGCGAGCTGACCCGGTTGTTCAAGACCCGTTTCTACCTGGCGCGCAAGCTGGGCAGCGAAGATCTGGAAGACAAGCAACAGCGTCTGGAACAAGCGATTCTGACCGCACTGGACGACGTTCAGGTGCTCAACGAAGACCGCATCCTGCGTCGTTACCTGGACCTGATCAAAGCCACCCTGCGCACCAACTTCTATCAGACCGATGCCAACGGCCAGAACAAGTCGTACTTCAGCTTCAAGTTCAACCCGCACGCCATTCCAGAACTGCCGAAGCCGGTACCGAAGTTCGAAATCTTCGTTTACTCGCCACGCGTCGAAGGCGTGCACCTGCGCTTCGGCAACGTCGCTCGCGGTGGTCTGCGCTGGTCCGACCGTGAAGAAGACTTCCGTACCGAAGTGCTTGGCCTGGTAAAAGCCCAGCAAGTGAAGAACTCGGTCATCGTGCCGGTGGGTGCGAAGGGCGGCTTCCTGCCGCGTCGCCTGCCACTGGGCGGCAGCCGTGACGAGATCGCGGCCGAGGGCATCGCCTGCTACCGCATCTTCATTTCGGGTCTGCTGGACATCACCGACAACCTGAAAGACGGCGCCCTGGTGCCGCCGGCCAACGTCGTGCGTCATGACGACGATGACCCGTACCTGGTGGTGGCGGCGGACAAGGGCACTGCAACCTTCTCCGACATCGCCAACGGCATCGCCATCGACTACGGCTTCTGGCTGGGTGACGCGTTCGCCTCCGGTGGTTCCGCCGGTTACGACCACAAGAAAATGGGCATCACCGCCAAGGGCGCGTGGGTCGGCGTACAGCGCCACTTCCGCGAGCGCGGCATCAATGTCCAGGAAGACAGCATCACCGTGGTCGGCGTGGGTGACATGGCCGGTGACGTGTTCGGTAACGGCCTGTTGATGTCCGACAAGCTGCAACTGGTCGCGGCCTTCAACCACATGCACATCTTCATCGACCCGAACCCGAACCCGGCGACCAGCTTCGTCGAGCGTCAGCGCATGTTCGACCTGCCGCGTTCGGCCTGGACCGACTACGACACCAGCATCATGTCCGAAGGCGGCGGTATCTTCTCGCGCAGCGCGAAGAGCATTGCCATCTCGCCGCAGATGAAAGAACGCTTCGACATCAAGGCCGACAAGCTGACCCCGACCGAACTGCTGAACGCCTTGCTCAAGGCACCGGTGGATCTGCTGTGGAACGGCGGTATCGGTACTTACGTCAAAGCCAGCACCGAAAGCCACGCCGACGTCGGCGACAAGGCCAACGATGCACTGCGCGTGAACGGCAACGAGCTGCGCTGCAAAGTCGTGGGCGAGGGCGGTAACCTCGGCATGACCCAGCTGGGTCGTGTGGAATTCGGTCTCAATGGCGGCGGTTCCAACACCGACTTCATCGACAACGCCGGTGGCGTCGACTGCTCCGACCACGAAGTGAACATCAAGATCCTGCTGAACGAAGTGGTTCAGGCCGGCGACATGACCGACAAGCAACGCAACCAGTTGCTGGCGAGCATGACCGACGAAGTCGGTGGTCTGGTGCTGGGCAACAACTACAAGCAGACCCAGGCTTTGTCCCTGGCGGCGCGCCGTGCCTACGAGCGCATTGCCGAGTACAAGCGTCTGATGAGCGATCTGGAAGGCCGTGGCAAGCTGGACCGTGCCATCGAGTTCCTGCCGACTGAAGAGCAGATCAACGAGCGCGTTGCGGCAGGCCATGGCCTGACCCGTCCCGAGCTGTCGGTACTGATCTCGTACAGCAAGATCGACCTCAAGGAACAGCTGCTGGGTTCGCTGGTGCCGGACGACGATTACCTGACCCGCGACATGGAAACGGCGTTCCCGCCGACCCTGGTCAGCAAGTTCTCCGAAGCCATGCGTCGTCACCGCCTGAAGCGCGAGATCGTCAGCACCCAGATCGCCAACGACCTGGTCAACCACATGGGCATCACCTTCGTTCAGCGACTCAAAGAGTCCACCGGCATGAGCCCGGCGAACGTGGCCGGCGCTTACGTGATCGTGCGTGACATCTTCCACCTCCCGCACTGGTTCCGTCAGATCGAAGCGCTGGACTACCAGGTCTCCGCTGACGTGCAACTGGAGCTGATGGACGAGCTGATGCGTCTGGGCCGCCGCGCTACGCGCTGGTTCCTGCGTGCCCGCCGCAACGAGCAGAACGCTGCCCGTGACGTCGCGCACTTCGGTCCGCACCTGAAAGAGCTGGGTCTGAAGCTGGACGAACTGCTGAGCGGCGAAATCCGCGAAAACTGGCAGGCGCGTTATCAGGCTTACGTCGCGGCCGGTGTGCCGGAGTTGCTGGCGCGTATGGTGGCGGGTACCTCGCACCTGTACACCCTGCTGCCGATCATCGAAGCGTCCGACGTGACTGGCCAGGATCCGGCCGAAGTGGCCAAGGCTTACTTCGCCGTGGGCAGTGCGCTGGACATCACCTGGTACCTGCAACAGATCAGCGCGCTGCCGGTTGAAAACAACTGGCAGGCTCTGGCCCGTGAAGCGTTCCGCGATGACGTCGACTGGCAGCAACGTGCGATCACCATCTCCGTCCTGCAACAGGGCGACGGCACTCAGGACGTGGAAGCACGCCTGGCGCTGTGGATGGCACAGCACGAAGGCATGATCGAGCGCTGGCGCGCCATGCTGGTGGAAATCCGTGCTGCGAGCGGTACGGACTACGCCATGTATGCGGTTGCCAACCGTGAGCTGCTCGACCTAGCGTTGAGCGGGCAAGCGGTGGTGCCTGCGGCTGCTGCGAATGCCGAGCTTGAGCTGGCCTGAGTAGTGGTTGAATGAGAAAGCCCCGGTGTCGTGAGATGCCGGGGCTTTTTTGTGCCTGAAGGATTGGTGTTTTCTGGTCTGGCCCCTTCGCGAGCAGGCTCGCTCCCACAGGGGGAATGCATTTCAAATGTGGGAGCGAGCCTGCTCGCGAAAGGGCCCTTCCATTCAATATAATTTTTGATCCTGTTTGTTATCGAGCATCGACACTTTATCTGTCGGCCTGGTCAATAAATTACTCAGCGATTGATCAAACTTCTGCAACGCCCGAACTTGTACATCCTGCTGCTGGTTAATATCCGCCACGATCTCTTCCGAAAGTTTGAAGTCCGCCCACACCGGCGTCAGTTCTTTCGCCTCGGAACCTTTCGCCGTCCCGATGTAGTTCAACTTCGCATCATAAAAGTCCGCACTGACATCGGCCTTGATGTCGGAGCTGCGCGAGGTGATCAACTGGCTGTGGGTGTCGACGATTGCCACCACGTCGGGGTGTGCCGCACGCAGGCTCTGCATGTCCGGGTAGACCGTGACCGAGCCGAACTGCCGCTGCAACGAGGCCTTGACCCAATCCACCGCCATGTCGGGTTTCGAGGTGTTGACGTAGGCGTCGTGGATCGGCTGCACCAGCAGGCTCTGGCCGAAACCGGTGCCGGCGTTGGCCTGGTAGTTGCGCAGGTATTCGCGATTGGTCTGGGTGCTGGGGCTGTAGACCACGCCCAGCGATACGCCGGGACCGCTTTTCACCTGGGCGGCGCTACTGCGGCCGACCGGTTGGGTGAACAGCGTGTCGAGGGAGGAAACCGCCTGCGGTGCGGTGGGCACCGAACAGGCGGACAGGGCTAAAACCGATACCGCCAACGTACTGGCAAACGCAAGTTTCATGGTGAGTCTCCCGTGAGGCCACTTCAGTCGGAAAGTCTGAGTTGTCGCGGCGCTGTGTACCGGGCGCACGACAGTTAATTCAGACTAAACCCGCCAAGCTGTAAATAAGCTGACAATTTTCCTGGTTAGGGCGATGCAATAGTTTTATTTGCTGTAAGGCCAATCGGTTAATGACCACGGGAAATAAAAAGGCGCAAAACATGGTTTTGCGCCTTTTTATTTATGGCTGTGCAAACAACCATCAGTTTTTCAAGGGGATCAACACTTGCTCGTCCGGCGCCAGCACCATGAACACCAGCAACTTCGCCGGTTTGGTTTTGCTGGCGTTTTTCGACACCAGATGTTCCGAGCCGGCCGGTTCGTACCAGAACTGGCCTTTCTTGTAGGTGATCGCCTGTTCGCCCTTCACTTGGGAAATCACCTCGCCCTCCAGTACGTAAGCCATGGCGGTGCCGTCGTGTTTGTGGGCGATCGAGGACTGCCCGGGTTTGTAGTCGACTTCGATCATCATGGCTTTTTTGCCGGGGGCATTTTTCAGCATCTGGTCTTGCAGGACCGTGACTTTTTCCGATGGGTCATGGGCCAGCGCAGCGGCGGACATGGACAGGGCGAGAGCGGCGGTGAAGAGGTGCAGGGCTTTCATGGCGGATCACCAGTTGGGGGAGGGGTGGTGACCACAGTAGTCTGCGGGGCGGGGCGTGCAAACGGCCAATATTCGGGAAGATCGGGTGACCAATTGGCGGTGGCCAAAAGCAAAAGATCGCAGCCTTCGGCAGCTCCTACAGGAAACGCATCCCACTGTAGGAGCTGCCGAAGGCTGCGATCTTTTGATCTTGCTTCTAAACGATAGGGAAACTGTTGAAATCCACACTATTGGCCAGGCGGCTATCGATCAGGTCAATAAACCCCTGGGCCTCAGGCCGGTTGAAGTGCGCTTGCATCGCCGCTTCCGACTGCCAGCGTGCGCTCACCATCCAGCGGTGGTTGTCTTCGGGGCAGCGGTCGACCATGTAGGCGTCGCAGCCCGGTGTTTTGCGCAGGGTGTCGACGATCTTCTGCAACTGCCGGCCGAGCTCTTCCGAGCGGCCGGCGGCGGCGCGCAACTCGACGGTGTTGATCACTTCGTTGGACATTGCTCACACTCCTGAATCAGGCCGGACGAATCCTGCTCATTGAGGGATAACGCCTGTGCAGAATAGGCCTGCCCCCCTTGAACACCAATAACCAATCGGCGGCTAATCGCCCAGACCAATTATTCAGGCAACTTGTTGCAGGATGTCGCGCAGGCGATCCAGGGCGATGTCGATGTCCAGCGTCTCGATGGCGCCGAAGCCAAAATAAAGGCCGCTCTTCACCGGTTGCTGGTAATGGAAGGTGTCGATGGCATACAGCCCGACCTCGACCTTTCTCGCCAGCTCGATGACCAGCGGCAGGTCGATTGGCACCTTGCACAGCGCCGCCATGTGGAAGCCTGCGGCGGCCGGCACCACCTCAAACCAGGGCGACAGGTCGCCCGCCATGCGCGCCAGAATCCGTTCGCGGCGCTGGGCGTAAATCCCGTGGCAGCGGCGGATGTGCTTGAGCAGGCAACCTTCGGCGATGAACTTGGCCAGCGCCCATTGCGGCAGGGTCGAGGCGTGCAGATCGGTGAGCTGTTTGGCGCGAATCACCGCTTCGAGAATAGCTGGCGGCAGGATCGCGTAACCCAGGCGCAGCTCTGGCAGCAGGGTTTTCGAGAACGTGCCGATGTAGGCAACGATGCCGCGCTGATCGAGCTTGTGCAGTGAATCGGTGGGACGTCCTTCGTAGCGGAATTCGCTGTCATAGTCGTCCTCGATGATGATCGCGCCCAGTTCATAAGCCCGGGCCAGCAAGGCCTCGCGACGCGCGTGGCTCATCGGCATGCCCAGCGGGAACTGGTGCGACGGCGTGACATAAATCAGCCGCGTGCCCTCCGGGATTTGCTCAACCACGATGCCTTCGGCGTCTACCGGTACGCCGACCACTTCGGCGCCGTGGGTGCCAAACAGCAGGCGCGCCGGCGGGTAGCCCGGGTCTTCCATCGCTACTCGGCTGCCGGGGCTGATCAGCACGCGGGTGATCAGGTCCAGCGCCTGTTGCGCGCCGTTGCACACCACGATGTCTTCGTCCTGGCAGTTGATCCCGCGGGAGAACGCGATGTGCCCGGCAATCGCATGGCGCAGCGCCGGCAGGCCTTCGGGCACGCTGTAGAAGCCTTTCGACCCGGCCATCTGACGCATGGCATGGGAGACGCAGCGGCGCCAGTCGTCATGGGGGAACTGGCCCTTGCTGGTGGCGCCGCCGATGAAGTCGTAGCGCAGCGAGCCGTCCAGCGTCGGATGCCGGAGAAACACCGGCAGGTTGCGCCAACGCTCGATGAGCTCGGCGCTGGCCAGTTCGGTGTGGCTTTGCTTGCGCTGAACCTGCGCCGGGCGGGCGTTGACGTAAGTGCCTTTGCCGATCACCCCGGTGAGGAAATTTTCGTAAGTCAGCTGCGCGTAGGTGTCGGAAATGGTCTTGCGCGAGATCCCCAATTGCTCGGCCAGCAGGCGACTCGGTGGCAGCTGCGTCCCCGCCGCCAGACGCCCGGACTCGATGGCGCCGCGCAGCTGGTTGTACAACTGACCGGCCAGGTCCTTGCGGCCATTGATCACGACGTGAAGTTCCATACCGACGCGGCTCCGGGGGTGATTGAAGTGTCGGTCAGATTAACGCTGTTGTTTGATTGGCAATAGTTGCCTACCCGAAAAACCCGAAATTGGCCTCAATCCCCTGTAGGAGTGAGCCTGCTCGCGATGACGGTGGCATATCCGACAGCAATGTTGCCTGACACACCGCTATCGCGAGCAGGCTCACTCCTACAGGGATTTGTGCTCGGCTGATGGTTATTGGTGTAGCGGTTTTCCGTGCAATTGGGGCTGTAATGCATCGCTGTCGGCGTTTACGGTGAAGTCATTATTCCGTCTACCGAGAACTGCCATGTCCCCGCGTCTGGATTACTACAACGCCTCGCCCAAGGCGATGAAAGCCATGCTCGCCATGGAGGCGTTGACCCGCGACCTGAGTATCGAGGCGCCGCTGTTGCAACTGATCAGGATCCGCGCCTCGCAGCTCAACGGCTGCGCGTTCTGTACCGACATGCACTCGGTGGACGCGCGGCGGGCCGGGGAGAGTGAGCGGCGCTTGTATGCGCTTGCGGTGTGGCGCGACAGCGGCTTTTTCAACCCCCGCGAGCGGGCCGCGCTGGGCTGGGCCGAGGCGGTCACGCTGTTGGCTGAAAGCCATGTGCCGGACGATGTCTACCAACTGGCCAAGGCGCAATTCAGCGAGGCCGAACTGGTGGATTTGACCATGGGCGTGAGCGCCATCAACAGCTGGAATCGGTTGGCGGTGAGCTTCCGCCAAACCCCAAGCGACTGACGTGCACATAACCTGTGGCGAGGGAGCTTGCTCCCGCTCGGCTGCGCAGCAGTCGCAAAACCTTTGCATGCGGTCTGTCAGTTAAAACCGGTTCGGCAGGTTTAAGGGCGCTGCGCACCCCTGCGGGAGCAAGCTCCCTCGCCACAAAGTTTGCTCTGCAGTTCGGTGGGCGGTGAGCTTTCGCCAAGCCCAAAGCGACTGAAGATCAAAAGATCGCAGCCTTCGGCAGCTCCTACATGGGATCGAATGTAGGAGCTGCCGAAGGCTGCGATCTTTTGACTTTGATGTTTGCCTAATTCGGCGGGCGCTGCGGTTTGACTGACGTCCCGAAGGTATTGCCCATCCGCGTACCGGTCGCCGCCGGTGTCGCCAGCCCGACCTGATTCGGTGGCCGCTTGTTCACCGGCACATTCAGCGCTTCCTGGTTCTTTGCCGCCGCCGCTGCGCCTTCGGGGTTGTTGCCCATCTGCTGGCTCAGGCAATCGTAATTCGGCGCCTTGTAGCCGCCCACGGTGACGTCCACGCAGCCCAGCGGTTGCTCGGCTTGGGCGTTTACGAATGCACTCAACAACAGCCCGCCAAGGGCGATTTTCCACAGTGATTTCATGCAGGCCTCCTGGCCGGCCCGAAGGGGCCGTTCTACGCAAAGAGTCTAGTGCAAGCCCCGCGCAAATCCCGTGATGGTTTTTTTGCACCGCCCGTCACACCAGATTCATAAACAGCCATCAGGATGACGGTTTTCAGGGGTACGTCAGCCGTGCAGCGAGGCAGTTCCAGGGACGGTCTTCAGCGTTCAGCGACTCTTGTGCACCGGCTGGGTCTGGGGCTGCTGCTTGGCTGCTTGAGCGGCGGCGTGACAGCCGGACCGATGCCGGCGGACTTGCGCATGACGCTGCACATTCCGGCGCAGGACCTGGCCCGAGCGCTGGATCAGTACAGTCACGCCACCGGGGTGGCGGTGCTGGTCGACAGTCAGTTGAGTCGCGGCCGACGCTCATTGGCGGTCGATGGCGAATACACCGCCGCCGACGCCTTGCGCCGTTTGCTCGGCGGCAGTGGCCTGATGGCGCGTTATGCCCGCGACGATGCGTTCACCTTGCAGGTGGCGCAGGTCGAGGACGTGCCGTCGGCCGTGGACAAACCCACGCCGGCCAGCGCCGCCGTGAGTCGCAGCTACGCCACCGCGGTGCAAGCGGCGATCGAGCGCAACCTGTGCCGCTCGCCGCTGACCCGTCCGGGCAGTTATCGCGCGGTGTTGCAGGTCTGGGTCGGGCGGGACGGCGTGGTGCAGCACAACCGGTTGGTCACCACCACCGGTGATGAACGGCGCGATACGGCGCTGGTGGAGAGCTTTCGCAATCTCAGGATCGACCGGCCGACGCCCAGCGCGTTGCGTCAGCCGGTCACGTTGCTGTTGTTACCGGAGTCGTCAGGGAAACGCATGGAATGCACCAAATGGGAAGGAGTTTCCGGGGGATGAAAGACACCGGACAAGGTTCGATGGTCCAACTGTTCCTGACGTCCTATGAGGACTTTCGGGTGCGCTTGCGACGCCGTCTCGGCTCGGAAGACCTGGCCAACGACGTGCTGCACGAAACCTACCTGCGGGTCGACCGCATGGAAACGCCGCCGAACCTGTTGCGGCCCAATGCCTACCTCTATCGCATGGCGCTGAACATCGCCGCCGACCGCCGTCAGGCCGATGCGCGCCTGCTCACCGGCAGCGAAGTCGAAGAGCTGCTGCAGATCGGCGACGAGGCCCTGGACCCGGCGCGAGTCGTGGGTGGGCAAAAGGAAATTCAGTCACTGCTCAGCGCCTTGTACGAACTGCCGGCACGCCGTCGGCGGATCTTCATTGCGGCGCGTCTGGAAGAGGCGCCGCACCTGGAAATCTCCCAGCGTTTCGGCATCTCCACGCGCATGGTCGAGAAGGAAATCAAAGCTGCCTTGGGCCACTGCGCAGCGAAACTGGAAAGAAAAGTGTTTCAGCGGTTCGGTCGCGGGGCCGGAAAACCGTCTTGTGAATGAAGCTGGGTAAAAAGTCCCGATTAATCCGTTGAGAATCTGCGCGTTTGAACATCTTTCGTCTGACACCTGCCGAGCCTTCAGCCGCCGAGCGTCTGCACAGCGAGGCCCGCGACTGGTTGATCTTGCTGACCTCGGGCCGCGCCACCGTCGCCGACGCCCGCGCACTGCGCGAGTGGTGCGCACAGAGCCCCGAGCACGCCCGTGCGTTCGAAGACGCCAAGCGCTTGTGGCATCAACTGCAACCAGCGGCGGAGCAATTGCAGGCACCGCGACGCTTCGGTCGTCGGGCCTTTCTTGGCGGTGCCATCGCGGCATCGGCAGCCTTCCTGCTGGTGCGCGGCACGATTCCCGGTGGCTTCGAAGGGCTCGGCGCCGATTACATCACCGAAGTCGGCCAGCAGCGGCGCTTCGAACCGGCGGATGGCGTGAGCCTGGAACTCAACACGCAAACCCGCATCAACCAGCGCGCTGGCGACGACGGTGTGCAGGGGTTTGAGCTGGTCAGCGGCGAAGTCGAAGTGCAGACCGCGCGCCTGCCATTGGCGATGCAGGCCGGGGGCGGCTGGTTGCGCGCGAGCCAGGCGCGGTTCAATTTGCGCAACACCGATCAACAGGTGTGCGTGACATGCCTTGATGGTTCGGTGGACGTTAACGTCGATGGCCGCAGTCTGCGTTTGCAGCCGGGCGAGCAATTGACCTATGACGGGCGGCAGGTGGGGGCGGTGCAAAGCGTCGACACGGTGGCGGTGATGAACTGGCGCCAGCAAGTGCTGGTGTTCAACGGCGCGACCCTGAGCCAGATGATCGACGAGATCAACCGCTACCGCCCCGGCATGTTGCTGCTGCTCAACCGCGAACTCGGCCAACGCCGCGTCCAGGCCCGTTTCAGCCTCGACCAACTCGCCGGCGTCGCACTGCTGATCCGCGATGCCTACGGCGTCAAATGCACCGAACTACCGGGCGGCGTGGTCGTCCTCAGCTAACCCAACACCACCAACCCCTGTGGAAGCTGGCGTGCCAGCGATGACGCCCTAACAGCCAACCACCCCCCAACTGACCAAACCCAATCCCAATGTAGGAGCTGCCGAAGGCTGCGATCTTTTGATTTTGCCTTTAAGGATCAAAAGATCGCAGTCTTCGGGCAATTCCTGCACGTATCACTCCAACGGCCCCATCACCTGCCGATACCGCTCCACCCCCTGCGCCGTCTCCCGCGTCAACCGAACCTCCAACCCCAACGGATCCTCCCGCCGATTCCCACTCAACTGCCGCCAACCCTCATCGACTTCCCAAACCCGCACCTGCACATCACTCACACCGTCCAACACCGCCACCCCAGCCCCCGGCGCCGGTAACGGATACCGACTGCGCGCCTCAGCCACCGCCCGAAACAACGTGTCGCCCTTGACCCACCAACGCACCCGCTGCAACGCCCCAGGCTGATCCGCCGCACTGCGAATAATATCCAGCCGAAACCCTTTGCTATCACTGCTACGCACAGTAATCGCCGGCGGCGCCGTCGGCAGCTCATCATCCACGCCCACCTTCTTCGGCTCGGTCAACTCAATCCCCGCGCGCATCTCCACATCCCGCTGCAACTGATTCAACGCCCGCAACAAACGGTCACTCTGCTCACTGCTCGCCTGCAAATGACTGTCCGCACGCGTCACACTGTCCAGCCCGCGCCACGCAATCAAACTGACCACCGCCATCAGCAGAATCGCGACCATCACCTCGATCAGGGTAAAGCCCCGTTGATCGCTCATTGCACACTGATCCTGCCACTGGCATCACGCAGCACACTCAGCCGATTGAGCCCATCAGACAGGGTCAACTGCAGCGGCGGATTAATCCACTCGGCGTTGAGCACCACCTTTTGCTTCGGCTCCACCCGCACCTCCAGCTTCGGACTCTGCCAAGTGCGCAGCCGCAACTGCGGATCATCCTTGAAATGCTCAAAACCCCGCCCACTGTCAATGCGCCGACTGAACCAAAACCCCTTGCCATCGCTCAGCCACACAATCGGCCGACCATCCGCGCGCGCTTCGGCCTGCGCCACCTGCAGCAACTGCGCCACACGCTCGGCGTCCTTGCGCAGCAATTGCAGCGGATCCGGCTTGATACTCAGGCTGATCGCCGCACTGGCGATCCCGATGATCACCAACACCACCATCAACTCGATCAGCGTAAAGCCCTGTTGCTTGCCCACATTCATCGGTTGCGCACTCCTTCGCGTCCAGCCCCGTCCCAAAAAACCATCCTGCACGGCCAACATGTAAGGCGTGTGAAATAAAACCGTGAGAATTGCCGCGTAGCCTGTCAGCAGGGACTAAAAGGAGATTCAGCCCATGATGCTCACCACCCGCATTTCCCCCCCGCAAACGGTCCAGGCCCTCGCACTGCTCGCCGCCCTGGTCGGCGTGGCAACCTGGTCGTCGCTACTCCTGACCTCCGCCGAATCCCACACCCCACCAGCGCCCCCACAAATGCTCGCCGCGCGCAGTGACAGCCCGGCGTTGCAGTGGTTTTCCAACAAGACGGCACCGGTGGACATCAAGGTGAGCGGGGTGATGGCGGGGAGTCGCGGGGCGGTGGCGATACTGAGCTTGAACGATGGCCCGCCAAGGAGTTTTTTGCAGGGGGAGAGGGTGGGGCCTGGGGTGAAGTTGGTGGCGGTGGAGGGGGATGGGGTGGTGATTGAGCAGGGTGGGGAGAGGGTGCGGTTGGGGGTGGAGAGGTTGGCGGAGGGGCCGATTTTGCCGAGCCTTACGAGGCCCTGATCTGTAGGGTTGAAGTCGTTATTTTTGTCGTTTAGTTGAATGCCGGTTCAAGGGCCTCCAAAAGCAGGGAGCCGAAACGCAAGCGAGTGCTTGTTGTCGCTCCCGGCCTGATGCGGGTAGTCGAGAATGTCCGCTAACGGCCAGAAGCGGACGCTCACTAAGGAGCGTTTTCAAGCATTACTTTTACGGTAAAGAAAAATCAAGTAAAGTGATGATGTCTCATCGCTATCACGCACTGCAAAGATACCCCTAACGTAATAAATTCGATACAAGGAATTAACGGATGGATTTTTTCGAAATTGATGAAGGCACGGATTCAAACCTACTCCATTTCAAATTTAATGAACTGAATAAGCAGTTTGGTTACGCCGGCGCCAAAGAGGTTGTTTCTTCCTGGGGGAATGACTTCTATGATCGCGACAAAAAGGCTAAAAAGGAATTTCAAACAACTTTTCATTCAACTTTTTGGGAACTCTATCTTCATGCCGCGCTGCGGGAAATGAATTTTAAAGTCAGCGAAAAGCACAATCGACCTGACTTTATCGTTGAATCACCCACTTCAATGTACATCGAAGCGGTAGTGTCAGAGATAAAAAAAGATGGCACTTCTGAAAAACTACGGTCGATAGAAGATGTTGAGGCCAACCTACGGCCGATTCAAACCAGGCGTGAGTTTTCAGATATTATCGATGAGGCAATATCGAGACACTCTAACTCTATAAAGTCAAAGCTAGAGAAATACACGGGATACGCGCGCAAAGATAAAGCGCCTGCTAAAGGTTATGTCGATTGTGATTGGGTTTCGCCTAGGACTCCATATGTCATAGCCCTGTCCTCCCATGATCAAATTGCCTACGGCAGAGAATTTATTTATTCAATGTTTGCTTTGCTATATGGGCACTATTACGACCCAGAAAAAAAAGCATACATCAACAGGAAGACCATTACAAAGCCCGGTACGGACACGGAGTTAGATATTGGAATTTTTCTGAATCCTTCGTTCAAAGAAGTTTCAGCTATCTTGTTTTGCAACACTCTCACACTGGGTAAGGTTTCGTCGCTACACAAATCAGAGAACATGAGTTTTGATGCGGTTCTAAATATTAGATATTTGCAAGATGAGCCGCACTTTCGCGTGCATGAGGTGACGCCCGAAAATCCTGAAAAATTACTTGATGGTCTATATGTGTTTCACAATCCGTTTGCTACAAATAAATTAGAGGTCGACACGTTTGATAAGTTGGCACAATTTTCCATGGATGAAGCTGGATTACATCAAATTGGCAATTATCCGTTAATTGTTTCTAGATACCACACTAATATGTTGCCTGGCGCAGTAATCCAAAGCGTAAAGGCTGATGCTTTTTTTAGCTACAACCCCGAGTATTGTGCGCGAGAGCTCAAAAAAGAGAGCGGTCTTTTAAATGGCGCTAAAAAAGAAAGTGTCAAGCAGAAGAAGAAAAATAAAAATAAAATCGCGAAGGTATCCCGAAAAAAGAACAGATAAAAACACTTAAAATTATTTTCGATAACGGAACCAGTAAAGGGGGGATTTAGTTTCTGAGAAATAAATCAGTCCCCTTTTTCGCTTTTTCGGTCCTTTTTTCTGATGCATTGATGCAGTTTTGATGCGGCCTTTAAGATGGTCAAACAGCTTTTCGAAAGTAGATCAGCCAACTTCTGCTCCCCTCCAGAGGCATAATAAAATGAGTCGTAACTTTAAAGCGTTAAAGCCTGAGATTTTAGAAAAATTCAAGCACCAATGTGCTTACTGTGGAGTCAAACTTTACGATCCGTTAATGGCGGATATCGAGCACTTCTATCCAAAATCCACCTACCCGCATCTAGCCCTTGATAAAGACAATATGCTTATTGCGTGTCGAACATGCAACATGATTAAAGGCGCGAGATTTCCTGTTGCCGATGACGGACGACCGTTACTACTAAATCCGTTGCATGATGATTTTTCACAGCACATAAAGCAGAATGAAAACGGATATTTGGAAGGCGTCACGGAACAAGGAGAGGTAACGATATCGGTATTGCAATTAAATCGACCTTCGCTCATAGAGCAACGCATACTAGAAGTTATCGAAAATAGGTTCTCTGGTGGTAAGGTATTGTCAGAGCACGATGTCTATATGACATTTACAAGCAGTATGCAAAATGTCATTGAGCTCAATGGTATTAAGTTGGATGATGGCAAAAACCTGCAAAAACAAATGGCGTACATGCTCTATGCAAATGTAATTACCTCTTTGGAAACATATCTGTGCGATCGGTTTATATCGCTCGTTCAAGGTGATAAGGGTAATCTCCGAGCTTTCGTTGAGAGCTTCAATGACTACAGCCAAGAAAAATTTCTTATTGCTGAATTGTTCAAAGTGCACGAAGGGATAGAGGCAAAAGCAATTGAGTCAATGAAAAGCGTTTTGTACCACAATTTGCCAAAAGTAAGTGGCATGTACAGGGATACATTTGGGCTTGATTTTCCTGTTTTTACAGAAGTGTTTAAAAGTGTATTGATTCGGCACGATCTGGTTCATCGAGCTGGTAAAACGAAAGCTGGCGACTTTCATGATCTAACCGCTGAGTCAGTCGAGACAGTTGTTAGCGAATGCTCAAAGTTTGTAGAACAGTTGGAAAAGGAGCTGAGGTCCAATACTTGAATGTTTACTGTTCGGTCCAGGAGAAATGGGGACCGATTTAATATCTCGAATTGTGGCTTCTGGCCGAAAGCTGCCATCCTCCATAGCAGCTTCGGTCAACGCTTATTCCCTCTATCGCTCCGAACTAGCCGGACACCAAAGAGGGCAAACGTTTAGCTCTTCACCTCAACATGATCCAACGCCTGATTCACCGCCAATTCACTCAACATCACTAACTGCGCAATCCCGATCACAGTTTTGCGATGAGCAGGCTCCAGCGTGGCCACAAAGTTATTGAGCATTTCGCTCGCTGATTCCAGTGATTCGCTGGCCAAAAAGAGGATTGATTTATTTTCTGAAAAATAAATCAGTCCTCTTTTTTGATTAGTCCCCTTTTTTGATTCGAGTTTTTTAGCCGCTTTAGATACCCCCGAAACCGAAAAGCCAGAAAAGTAAAGCTCTGCCTCTATGCCCCTCATACTCCGATTCACTATCAAGCTGTTTTAGACAATAAAACAAACTGATAATGGCTGGGATAAACAACAAAGTGAGCAACCATTGAAACGCAACTGTTGATTTCAAGGTGATCGCCAAAAGTAAATTAATTAGAGTCATGCCAATAATGAATAAGTTGTATCTAATATGTCGACGCTTCATTGAAGCAAAGCTTTCCCAATCATAAATCAGCCAGTCGTGGGAAAGGTCGTCGCATTTAGGACACCTAAGGCTTGGCGGAAGCTTGTCTGCGATATAACCGCAGCTAGGGCATCGAACTTTCATGACGCTATCCTGACACTCTCTCATTAGTTGACATGCCATGTCGTGGTAAGCGCGAGATCTATCGAGGGATAACGCGATAGGGATGACGGCAAGCCCGACTACGATAAAGAGGGTAGCAGGACACAATCCATTTGCCCGTAGTCTGTCCACCGACTGCTGTTGGCCGGTTAGCGACCCTTTCTCTGGTCAGCCATCCTTGTCCTTCGACACGTGGAGGACTCGTCATGAACATCTTCGCTACCTGCAGCCGCCAGCCTTGGAACAAAGGAAAACTGGTCGGGCAGAAAGCTCCACTCAGACTGAGAGATATCTGGGCCATCCGGGTAAGGCTTCAAATTGCAGAACGAACCCGTGATCTTGCGCTCTTCGATCTGGCCATCGACAGCAAGCTTCGGGCCTGCGACTTAACCAAGCTTCGTGTGCGCGACGTCGCCCATGGCGAGCACGTATCACCACGCGCCATGGTGATGCAGCAGAAAACGCTGCGGCCAGTTCAGTTCGAGATCACCGAACAAACACGGTTTGCTATCGCGGCCTGGATAAACCAGGCCCAACTCCGGAGCGAGAACTGCCTTTTTCCGAGCCAGCTGCATACCTCAGACCATCTATCAACACGTCAATACGCACGTATCGTCAAAGGCTGGGTGGAAGCAGTCGGCCTTGATCCAGCCATGTATGGCACTCACACAATGAGGCGTACGAAGGCATCGTTGATCTATCGCAGGACGAAGAATCTGCGAGCGGTTCAACTGCTGCTTGGCCATTCGAAGCTTGAGAGCACCGTTCGATATCTGGGAATTGAAGTCGACGACGCCTTAGAGATGGCGGAACAGACCGAGGTTTGAATAAGCATAGCGACGGTCGAGCCCTGACCGTCGCTAACCGGCCAGAAGCAGACGCCGCAGAAGGATTGAAGTAGGATCGTACGACGCTCGCTACGCAATCTTCATCCGTGTCACCTTCTGCATTGTTTTTCCTCGCCGTCGCGCTAATCTGAGTTCATCCAGAGCCCAGCACATAAAGGATTTCATCCATAGGAGCAACAATGTCAAAACCTCGTGTCTTCATCGGCTCATCCGTTGAGGGGCTCAGTGTCGCCTATCCGGTACAGCAGAACTTATTGCACGAAGCGGAAGTCACCATCTGGGACCAAGGCGTTTTTGAGTTATCTCAAACTACGATGGAGAGTTTGACTAAAGTCCTCTCGGAAAGTGACTTTGCTATATTCGTATTTTCACCGGACGATTTGATCCGGATTAGAAATTTAACTGCACCTGCAGTAAGGGACAATGTACTTTTTGAGTTCGGCCTTTTCATCGGTAAACTGGGACGAGAGCGAGTATTTTTCATTCTGCCATCGGATGGTGATCTACATATCCCTACTGATCTTTTAGGAGTTACGCCTGGTAGATATGAGTCAACACGCGAAGATGGCAGCATGCAGGCGGCTACCGGCTCTGTGTGCTACCAAATCCGGCTCCAGATGAAGAAGCTCGGGATTGCTCCTGGTCGGATTATCGTAGAGGAAAGCACAGAAGGCGGCGTAGTAGAGGATTTGGAAAGACGCGATTGGTTATTCGACTTTGTGGAAGAAAAGTATGATCAAGCCAAGGCTACGCTCCAGAGTGAAGTAGATAGCATATCGGGAGAAGCTGCGCTTACCAGAAAAGCTTGGATTCTTTACTGCGAGTTCAAGCTAAGCAACGATGACAACATCGATGCATTAATAAACTACGCCAACGAGCACTTTGAGTTCTCAGGTGTTCAGTCCATTGTCGCAACATTCCTTCGCTGGGAAGGCAACGCCAGCAAAGCAATCGAACTCTTGTCTGCCGTCCAGGAAAAAAGGCCGAAGGATTCCGAAATTGCTATGGCGCTTGCGCTGTGTCATTCGGATGAAACTGACAGTGCTAATGCAATCGCTGAACTGCAGCGTATTGGACCGGATGATTTTCCTGAAGTAGCCATCCGTTTGGCTGAGACCCTTGAGCGAGAGGAAAACACGAACGAAGCTTTGTCAGTTGTTCTGCGTTGCTACGCGAAGCACCCAAGCCACAAGGGGCTTCGATTCAAGTACGCCCGCTTGGCTCAGGAGCTTGGCCAAGACCATATTGGGGCGCACTTACTTGATCGCCTGACATATGAGGACCCAAGCTCAATTGAATATTGGGGATATCTTGGAAACTCCTGTCTCCAACTCGATCTATACGATAAAGCGCTATACTCCTATCGTAGAGCAGAAAAGCTAATGAATGCAGAGAGCCCTTCGCAGTGGATAACCGCTAACATAGGTAACTTGCTGATTAATAAAGACCTGCCAACTGAGGCATGTGAATACTTGGAGCGAGCAGTCAAGTTTGAGCCTCACTCTGAGTACGGCCATGAACGATTAGCTTCTGCGTTAAGAAAAAAGGCTTCCGAGGCTAAAGAGTTCAGGAAGAAATGCACCGAAGGACAACGCCAGGTGCGTGAAGCGATAACGAACGCTCTCAATCCTTCGACTATTGAATCCGATGCCCCGCGCGGCCTGTTGAGCAACTTGCTTCTGACTAGCCCACCTCCCTCAAAATGACTGCTCTGGGTCGATTGCTGCTCTCCTGATTGACCGCAATTGGCCGATTACCATCGCCCACGATTGACTGCTTTCGGCCAGAAGCGGCCAGTCACAGGTTGGTGGAGAGTAGGCATTGTTCCATTCACAAGGCTCCAAGGTCCGCATAGGGTGGGAAGTCTCAGAACGTTTCCATTAAATGCTTATCCAAGTCACCTTGCCTTTAAAACCTGTGTTCGGGGAGTAAACATGGACGACTACGAAGAATACGACGAAAAAATTCCTTACCAGAACCCTGAAGAAATTGGTCAGACGGCAATTTACTCGGCTCTAAGCAGCCTGGTGCTCTTCGCAAACAATCTCGACTTTAGCAACCAAGCGATGAATCTCACGATTGTGGATGAGTTCATCATGGATCTTGAATACGGATACCTTCGTAGTAAATTCGACGAGACAAACACGCCTTACCAGTCGATATTCCTGTCTGCGCAGTCACAGATGTGGATTTTTTCTGCTTACGAGCTGATGCGCACATGGCGCGAGAAAATCAGTAAGTACCTCAGAGCAGCAGACAATGGCGGGCTGCCGCTCAAGCTGAAAGAACTGCAGAAGCCCATAGGCTACGAGAACTACACGATCCAAAAACGCATCGAGGAAATCAACCTGCTCATCGAGAATCCAGATCTCGTTGAGACGATGAGGGATGACCTAAGACGAACTCAAATGCTGTTCGCTCAGATTGAGCTCCTGCGGATGTCGCTCGCAAAACACCAGATGAGAAAGCGGCCCAGCGCAGCCGTCCTGACACCTACTGTGGGGTACATGAATCGCTGGTGTGGCTCCTTGGAGTACCAGATCAACAGCGGCCAGGTGATCATCTGCAATCTGAGCCGCAGAGACATTGCGGATGGGATTCGAGCAATACCAGCAATGACTGTCCCCTCCGACGAAGACCTCAACTCATTCGAAATTGCTATGCGCGGGCCTAGTGATGATGAGCTGAAGTCAATGTTCTAATAGAGTGTCCTGCAGCAAAATGCCTGAACAGAAATGCCTCTCTTAGCCAATTTGTCGGATCTCAACGACTGCAAGGGGTCGACTGCGGCCCTTCGTAGGGGGCAGCAGACAATCAAGGTATCGACTATGCTGAGGTCTACTCAGGGTGTAATTTTTGCATCAAATATAGTCTATGGCTTTAGCCATTGTTCAGATTAATACTGGAGATATTAATGGCAGCGGAGGCGCGAAGTATCTCAAGAAAAATTAGGGAAGTCTTACTGAATGAATCTAATGGAAAATGTGCCAACCCAGGTTGCAACAATTCCCGCGTTGAAATTCACCACATTCGTCAATGGAGTATTTATAAAGCTCATGATAGCGAGCATATGATTGCCGTATGCCCTACTTGCCATGACGCTTGTCATAACGGCACTTTTAAAATAAGTGATGAGTTGCTATACCGATGGAAGGGCTTAACCAAGGAGCGCACCTATACTGAAGCCAATATTTTTGTTCCATCTGCTGAGGTGACTAGGCTAAGCATGGGAACCATTACCCTGCAGCAAGCAAAGGAGAGGGAGACTATAGTCTTTAATCTATCAAGTGAAAACAAGTTGAGCTTCTCCGTAAAAAGCAATTGGTTAAAAGTAAGCGCAAAGTTTGTCGACAATGAAGGCCGCACAATTCTTGAAGTTACAGATAATAATCTCAAGCTGCATCGAGACCAAGACGTGCTTTTAGAGCAAAGGCCTGGCAGGTTCAGGGTTACAGCTCCCGTAAAAAAATTTTATTTGCCAGCCACTGCACTGTTTCTCATGAAAAGAGCGGAGCCTCTTTATGCGTCAGACGGAAGGGTTACAATGCTTGACCTGGAAGTGATAAAAGAAGGGCAAGTAAGAGTTCAGGGCGTTTGGCCGTTAGGGAACTCTGCAATTGTAGTTACTGAGCGCGCGATCAATATGTGCGATTCCGACGTTTTAAACAGCATCGAACCTAGGCCGTTAGTAATGACTGGTGCAGGTGACGAGACTGTTTTAATTTTTGCCGGCCCGATAGATGTCCCTATGTTTCGCTTTGAATAAAGTAAATGCTCCCGGATTTTTTCACGAAACTGAACGGCTTATTTTGGCCGAATGCGGTCGTAAGTGCGTGGCAGCTTTCGGCCAGAAACAGACATTCATGATGCGTAATTACCGACCTATAGCCTCAGAAAACAGCCTCATCTGTGGATCGACAGCGGTGGGAGTCCTTTACAACTCACAAGCGACGCCATCGTCGTCGAAGTAGTAAATGTTTTCATGCTTGTAACCCCACTTACCGTCTCTGATTCGGATATGTGGCTCGAATGTGAAGCACGCCACCTCGCCCAGCTTTCGTTTGTTACCCAATTCAATGTAAAGCCTTTGATCACGCTGCTCGCAGATGCTGTGACCAACGTTGCCAAGAAAATCGAGATTTTCGAAACCGATATCGATTATCGACTCATTCGCCAACTCAAACAATTCATTGAAAGTGGTTTCAGGACTGACCGTTTGTAGCATGAGGGCATGCAGACTGCGCTCTGCTTCATACCCACGAGTGAATTCATCTCCGAGCGGCACCGAACGACACACACCATCCTCGACATAGAATGAGCGTGCGCAATCGCCCCAAGCACTCCCTGATCGGGGGCTGAGGTCGACGGTCACAAGATTATTCAGACCAACTTTTTCGCTGCTTGGTTGATAGTCTCGACCTGACACAGAAATCGAACTACGCGATCCGAGTAGCACGAATGCCGGACAGTCGTAATACCAGGTATCGGGAAAACCTGCCTGGGTCAGTAAATCAGCTGCAATTCTCGCGATTGAAGACTCGGTCAAGTCTGGCTTTATTTGGTCAACGAGCTGCGCGAGGACGGATTTCGCTGCTGCCTGTACAAGTACGTTGCGTGGTGCTGGCATAAAGTGAAGCCTCTATCATCCTTGGTTGATGGCGCAGGCGTTTGAGCAAAACTGAACGTCAGCTAATGGCCGAAAGCAGCCACCGGGTGTGAAATTTAGCTCAACACACGCAAGTCAGCTGACCCGATGATGGGATGGATCTATTTAGGGGGAGATTTTCCGCTTTAAGGTCTCGGTAAACATCAGCGTTTAAAAAGACATCTCCAGACACTCTCTCAGGCTACACATCCTTGCGCCATTGCCTACAGCTACGCCAGAATCCGCCGGCTTGTGTGCCTTGGGGGCGGGTTCTATTGTGGTTCGGTCGCTGACGAATCAGTGATCGGATTTGACCGTCCGCCCCATATCAAGGCGCGCCAGCGTTCTGCACGTGTTCAGGCATTGTCTGAAATCATGTCGCGGTGGCTGTGCGTGGGACACCTTCGGGTGTGCCGGATTCCTTGATGTCCGGTCGGTCAACCCGCGTACAGCTGCCACCCTGTTTGTTTGACCGCGAACGGTGGCGGCTCTAATCATCAAGGAGCTTCACTATGAAAAAACCCACACCCAACCCACCCGAATCCGACGCCACATCCCCCTACGAATCCCTCGACTCCAAAAAGCTCCACGAAGCCGCCGAACGCGCGCTCGATCATTACCTTATTCCACCCGCCGTCCAGCCGCCTCGCCAATCCAGCACGATGTTCATGGTCGCGCCAAACACCAGCACCGAATCCCTGCTGGCCAATGCCTGCGAATCCATGGCTTCGGCCAGTGTGATGCTCAGTGATTTTGCCGGGCTGCTTGATACGCATTATCGCCACACGGTGTTGGGCATTGCGCAGGTGGTGATGCTGGGGGAGTTGGCGGTTAATAAGGCGCTGGATAATCTGGAGTTGTCGGGTTAGCGCTGGCATTGGTTTTTTGGGGCGCTTTGCGGCCCATCGGGGATGAATCCCCTCGCCACAGGTTTAGGGGCGTCAGAGCGTCAATGGATTTACCTGTAGGAGTTGCCGAAGGCTCGGGCCGCGATGGACGATCTTTTGACTTTTAGAAGCAAGATCAAAAGATCGCAGCCTGCGGCAGCTCCTACAGGGGGCGATTCAACAGAGTTTCCAGGCGGGCCAGGGGCGGGGCGTCCTGGTTGCGGTCGAAGACCTGGATGGCGACTTTGAGTAATCGGCCGTTCTCCGCTGGTGTGATCACTTGGTCGCAACGCAGTAGCAGGCGGCCTTGATCACATTCTTGTGCCTTTACTCCTATCGGCAATCGACCTTCCAGTCGCAACTCAGCCATGCGTGTCTGCGCCGCAATCATCGCCACCGAACGATCCCTCAAAACCCCACTGCTCTGCGTCATCAACCCCGCCACGCGCACGGCCGCCGACATCGCCACGGCGATGATCGCCAGCGCCACCAGCACTTCAATCAGGGTGAATCCGCTTTCTCGGGAACGCGTCGGCATAACAGGCCCAAAACCCAAACTCAGCCCTCGACCCTAACCCGCGTCCTTGACGGCTTGACGACCAAAACACCCGAGGATTTTCAACATCCCTGACATATCTTCTTGCAACACTGCGCGTCGAATCGAATCAAGCCAAGGGAATGTCGAGATGGATATCGCGCAGTTCAAACAGCCCAAACGACCGAGCCGGATGCCCCGTGGGCAGCAGGGTTTTACCCTGATCGAGATCATGGTGGTGGTGGTGATTCTCGGGATTCTTGCCGCGATGGTGGTGCCCAAGGTGCTCGACCGGCCGGATCAGGCGCGGGCCACGGCGGCCAGGCAGGACATTGGCGGTTTGATGCAGGCGCTGAAGCTGTATCGACTCGATCATGGCAGTTATCCGAGCATGACTCAGGGTTTGAAAGTGCTGGTGGAGCGTCCGGCGGATGCGAAGAACAGCAATTGGCGTTCGTACCTGGAGCGTTTGCCGAATGACCCGTGGGGGCGGCCTTATCAATACCTCAACCCCGGCGCGAATGGCGAGATCGATATCTTTTCCCTCGGTGCCGACGGTCAGCCTGACGGCGACGGTGTGAACGCCGACATTGGTTCGTGGCAGCTGTAAGGCCGGTGATGAACAGCCAATCGAACCAGCAGGGGATGGCGATCATCAGTGCGCTGTTGATTGCGGCGGTGGTCGCGGTGATTGCGGCGGGGATGTTGACCCGGCAGAGCGTTTCCACCCGCGCGCTGGAGGCGGATCAGCAGCGCGTGCAGGGGCGCTGGTTGTTGCACGGTGGCCTGGAGATCAGCCGGCAATTGCTGTGGGATGCGCGGCAGCGTGATCCGTTGACTCGCCTCGATCAGCCGTGGGCGCAGCGCTTGCATGCGCAAGGTTTCGAGGGCCGGCTGGAGGATGAGCAGGGCAAGTTCAACCTGCGCAATCTGGTGGCGAATGAGCGCGTCGATGAGGCGCAGGTGCAGGCGTTTCAGCGGCTGTGCGAGTTGATTGGCATCAGCGCTGGATTGAGTCAGCGCATCAGTCAGCGGGTGATCGGCTCTTATCCGTATCTGTTGAATCCGCAGATTGTCGAAAACACCGCGAGCAAAAACGGCTTTGACAGTGGCCGCGCCACTTCGCCGAATGCTTCGCGCAAGCCACAGAATCCGAAGTTGCCGATGCTGCGCAGTGTCGATGATCTGCGCAGCGTCGAGGGCGTGAATGATGCGGTCATTGGCAAACTGGCGCCGTACCTGACGGTGATTCCGGCGACCACCTGGCTCAACGGTAATACGGCCACCGCGCCGGTGCTGGCGGCGTATGTGCCGGGGTTGTCGCTGGAGCGCGCGCAGGCCCTGATCAATGAGCGTGACGCCGGGCGCTGGTTCATCAATCGCGGCGATTTCGTCAACCGTTTGCGCATGCCGAATCTGGAGCTGACCAGCGTCAAGGTCGGCATCACCAGTGACTGGTTTCGTCTGCGCGGCGAGGCGCGTCGCGAGCAGCGTCGGGTCAGTCTCGACGCGTTGTTGCACCGCAGCGAAGATCGTCTGCCGCAAGTGATCTGGTCGCGGGTGGGCGCATGAGCCAGTTGCGTGTGAGTTTGCCGCCATTGGCGCAATTGAGCCTCGACAGTGAATTGGACTGTGCATGGCTGGACCGTCAGGGTCAGGTCAGTCGGGAGCAGCGCCTGACCGTTGCGCAACTGGGCCAGTTACCGAAGCAGCCACCGCTGAGCGCTTTTCTGCACCCGGCGGACAGCCTGCTGGCGAGTATCGAGCTGCCACCGTTAGCGGCGAACAAGACCGCCGCGGCGGTGCAATGCGCGGCGCAGGCGTTGATGCTCGGCGACAGCCACGACATGCACATCGCTCACAGCCCACGGGATGCGGCGGGGCGGGTGCAGATTGCCTGGGCGCCGCGACAACCGTTGCTGCAACTGGGGCAGATGCTCAAGCAGGCCGGGCTGAACCTGCGCGGTCTGTACCCGGCGGCGTACAGCCTGCCGGTGCTGCCGGGCACGGTGGCGTGTCGGCAGGACGGTCATCTGTTGCTGCGCGAAAGCGTGCAAGCGGCGCAGGTGCAGCCGCTGTTCGACGAGGATCTCGGCGAGGGTCTGCTGGCGTGCGGCACGCCGTTGCACTGGATCGGCGCGGCACCGCCGCCGGGCGCCGAACTGCCGATGGCCGAGGCGCAGCGCTGGACCGGGCCGTTGCCCGGTTGGGGTCTGCACGGCGCGGTGCAACAGCAGGGCACTGAGCATCGCGGCTGGGGCCGGGCGCTGGGGCTTTGTGCATTGGCGGTGGCGGTGTGGGTGATCGGCTTGAACCTGTATGCCGCTCGCGAGGCCAGTCAGGGTCAGCAGCTCAAGGCGCAGATGAATCAGCGGGTGAAGCAGGCGTTCCCCGAGTTGCCGGTGATCCTCAATCCACTGCAACAGGCCCGCCAGCAATTGGCGGCGCGGCAGAAGGGCGCGGCAGAGGATCCGACGCAGGCGTTCAATCGGCTGGTGTTGCAGGCCGGCAGCGGCATGCCGTTCATGGCTGGCAGTGTCGAGCGCCTGACGTTTGTCGACGACACCTTGCAGCTGAGTCTGCTGGCCGACGCCCGGCGCAGCGGCAATGACCAGGACTGGCAAGGCACGCTGGCGCAGGCCGGGATCCGTGCGACGGCCAATGATGACGGCTGGCTGCTGCAACCGAGCGATGACGTAACCCCCACCGACGAAAGCGCTGACGACAGCGGAGCGGAAGATGAATAAGGCAACGCTGTTGGTGTATCGCGCGCGTGGGCAGCGTTTCAGCGCGCAGCTTCAGGTGCGCTGGCACGCGTTGGCGCTGCGTGAAAAACGCCTGGTCGGCGGCATGGCGGTGGTGCTTCTTTCGCTGTTGGTGTGGGTCGCACTGATTCAGCCGCCGCTGAAAAAAATCAGCTATTGGCAAGGCGAAACCCCGAAGTTGCGCGCGCAGACCGAAGCCCTTGAAGTGCTGTTGCGCGAGGTCCGCGTGCGCCCGGACGGGCAGAACATTGAGCAGTCGCTGCAGCAGACCCTGCAGGCCAGCGGTCTGGCCGGGCACTGTCAATTGCAAGCCGGGGCGGGCGGCGCGTGGCAGTTGAGTTTCGATGCGGCGCCGGCCGACGCGGTGCTCGACTGGCTGCTGAGCACCCCGGCACAACTTTCTCTGCAAGTGGTCGAGGCCCGTTTGCAACGCGCAGACACCGCTTCGACCGAGGTCACTGCCGGCACATTGTCAGGCACCGTTCGCATGGATCAGGCGCTGGGCGCTAAGGAAGCTTCATGAAGGGGTCAGGATCCAAACCGGCGCGCATGGCGTTGCCGATGCTGCTGATGGCATTGAGCGCGTGCAGCAACACCACCACGCCGCCGAACCAGCCGCCGTTGCTGGTGGACAGCGAACTCGGCCGGCCGCTGGCCAACACCCAGCGCAGCGGCGATGCGGTGCTCGACCGCGAGCGCGCACAGGCTCAGGCGCGACCTGCGCCCAAGCCATTGCACAACATCAGCCAGCGTGCGCGCAGCGGTTCAGCGTCCTCGGGCATCGCCTTGCCGAGCAACCCATTGGGCGATCAGCCGGTGACGCTGAATTTTGTCGATGCCGATATTCAAGCGGTGGTGCGTGCGCTGTCGCGTTCGACCGGTCAGCAGTTTCTGGTCGATCCTCGGGTGAAGGGTTCGTTGACGCTGGTCTCGGAAGGTCAGGTGCCGGCGCGGCAGGCTTACGACATGTTGCTGGCGGCGTTGCGCATGCAGGGCTTCAGCGTGGTCGATGTCGGTGGCGTCGCCCAGGTGGTGCCGGAGGCTGATGCGAAACTGCTCGGCGGGCCGATCTACAGCGCCGACAAACCGGCCGGCAACGGCATGCTCACGCGCACCTTTCGCCTGCAATACGAGAATGCGGTGAACCTGATTCCGGTGTTGCGCCCGATCGTCTCGCCGAACAACCCGATCAACGCCTACCCGGGCAACAACACCATCGTCGTCACCGATTACGCCGAGAACCTGACCCGCGTTGCGCAGTTGATCCAGACCATCGACAGCCCGAGTGCGATCGACACCGATGTGGTGCAGATCCAGAACGGCATCGCTGCCGACATCGCGCCGATGGTCGCCGATTTGCTCGACGCGCCGGGCAACGATCCGACGCAGAAAATCGCCGTGATCGGTGACCCGCGCTCCAACACCATCATCATCCGCGCCGGCAGCCCCGAGCGCACCGAGCTGGCGCGCAACCTGATCTACAAACTCGACAACGCGCAGAGCAACCCAAGCAACCTGCACGTGGTTTATTTGCGTAACGCGCAGGCGGCGAAACTGGCGCAGGCCCTGCGCGGCCTGCTCACCGGCGAGAGTGACAGCGGCACCAGCGACAGCGCGCGCTCGGTGCTCAGTGCGATGGGCAGCAACGGTAACAATGCGGGGTCGAGCGCGCAGAGCGGCACGCAAACCAGCGGCACAACCTCGACGACCTCCAGCAATGGCAGCACGGGCGGCAGTTATGCGCAGGGCAGCAGTTCGACCGGCAGCGGCGGTAATCAGGCCAGTGAGCAGAACGTTGCGTTCAGCGCTGGCGGGGTGACGATTCAGGCCGACGCCACCACCAACACCTTGCTGATTTCCGCGCCGGAGCCGCTGTACCGCAACCTGCGCGAGGTCATCGACCTGCTCGACCAACGCCGTGCGCAAGTGGTGATCGAAAGCCTGATCGTCGAAGTCGGCGAGGACGATGCCAGTGAGTTCGGCGTGCAGTGGCAGACCGGCAACCTGGGTGGCAACGGCGTGATCGGTGGGGCGAATCTTGGCGGTTCCGGGATCAATCTCAGCGGCAAGACCAGCCTCGATGTGCTGCCGCAGGGTTTGAACCTCGGCTACGTCAACGGCACGGTGGACATCCCCGGCATCGGCAAGATTCTCGACCTGAAAGTGTTGGCTCGGGCGTTAAAGAGCAAGGGCGGCACCAACGTGCTGTCGACGCCGAATCTGCTGACCCTGGACAACGAGGCGGCGAGCATTTTTGTCGGCCAGACCATCCCGTTTGTCAGCGGCAGCTACGTCACCGGCGGCGGTGGCACCAGCAACAACCCGTTCCAGACCGTGACCCGCGAAGAGGTGGGCTTGAAGCTCAACGTGCGGCCGCAGATTTCCGAGGGCGGCACGGTCAAGCTGGATATCTATCAGGAAGTCAGCAGCATCGACGAACGCGCATCCACCAGCGCGAGAGCGGCGGGCATCGTCACCAACAAACGTGCGATCGACACCAGCATCTTGCTCGACGACGGCCAGATCATGGTGCTCGGCGGCTTGCTGCAGGATGGCTACAGCCAGAGCAATAATGCGGTGCCATGGCTGTCGACCCTTCCCGGGATCGGCGCGCTGTTTCGCAATGAACGCCGGGCGATCAGCAAGACCAACCTGATGGTGTTCCTGCGCCCGTACATCATCCGCGACAGCGATGCAGGGCGCAGCATCACCCTCAACCGCTACGACTTCATGCGCCGCGCCCAGGGCGGGCTGCAACCGGAACGCAGCTGGGCGATGCCGGACATGCAGGCACCGCAGTTGCCGGCGGCGGCGCAAGGTGTGCCGGCCGTGGCGCCCACATCAGGCCCACGCGCAACCATCAAAGCGGTGCCAATTGAAGGGAGCACACGCTTTTGAAGCCGGTCCTCAATCTAAAGTGCACCCCTGTGGCGAGGGAGCTTGCTCCCGCTGGGCTGCGCAGCAGACCCAAAACCGGCGACCCCATTCTTCCAGATACACCCTGCATGCCGGATTTACGGGTGCTTCGCCCCCGAGCGGGAGCAAGCTCCCTCGCCACGGAAGTCGGGGACAATACCGCACCTGTAGGAGCTGCCGAAGGCTGCGATCTTTTGATCTTTAAAAGCAAAAGATCGCAGCCTGCGGCAGCTCCTACAGGGGATCGCATTGTCCCAGGGATTGGGAAGCACACGCTTTTGCACAGCATGATGACTGTGGCGAGGGAGCTTGCTCCCGCTGGGCTGCGCAGCAGACCCAAAACTGGCTACCTCATTCTGCCAGATACACCTTGCAGGCCGGATTTACGGGTGCTTCGCCCCCGAGCGGGAGCAAGCTCCCTCGCCACGGAAGTCGGGGACAACCCCGGATCTGTCGGTGCTGCCACAGGGATTGGGGAGGGCATGAGATGAGTGCGTTGCCCTACGCGTGGGCCAAGGCCCAGCGCATTCTGCTGTGCGACGGGGTGCTGACCGTGTGCCCATCGACGCCGGGCTGGTCGATCAGCGAGGTACGGCGCCAGTTCGGCGCGACCTCGGTGCAGCGCGTGCGCGACGATGAACTCGATGGCCTGCTCGCCACGGCCTACGCCGACACCGGCAGCGCGGCGGCGGTGGTTGGTGCGGCGGAGAACGAAGTCGATCTCGATCGCCTGATGCAGGACATGCCGGAAATCACCGACCTGCTCGACACCCAGGACGGCGCGCCGGTGATTCGCATGATCAACGCCTTGCTCACCCAAGCCGCGCGCGACGAGGCCAGCGACATTCACATCGAGCCGTTCGAAACCCATTCGGTGGTGCGCTACCGGGTCGACGGCACCCTGCGCGACGTTGTGTCGCCGCGCAAGGCGCTGCACGGCGCGCTGGTGTCGCGGATCAAAATTATGGCCCAGCTCGATATTGCCGAAAAACGTCTGCCGCAGGACGGTCGCATCGCTTTGCGTGTGGCCGGGCGGCCTATTGATATTCGTGTATCCACCGTGCCCACCGGGCATGGCGAGCGAGTGGTGATGCGCTTGCTCGACAAACAGGCCGGGCGCCTGCACCTCGAAACCCTTGGCATGGACGCGCAAGTGCTGGCCAAACTCGATCAGCTGATCCGCCAGCCCCACGGCATCGTGCTGGTCACCGGACCGACCGGTAGCGGCAAGACCACCAGCCTCTATGCCGCACTGGCGCGCCTCGATGCCAGCACCAGCAACATCCTCACCGTGGAAGACCCGGTGGAATACGACCTGCCGGGGATCAGCCAGATCCAGGTCAACGCCAAGATCGACATGACCTTCGCGCTGGCGTTGCGGGCGATCCTGCGCCAGGACCCGGACATCATCATGATCGGCGAGATCCGCGATCTGGAAACCGCACAAATCGCCGTGCAGGCTTCGCTGACCGGGCACCTGGTGCTGGCGACGCTGCACACCAACGACGCGGTGTCGGCGGTCAACCGCTTGATCGACATGGGCGTCGAACCGTTTCTGCTGGCCTCGTCGATGCTCGGCGTACTCGCGCAACGCTTGGTGCGACGCCTGTGCAATCAGTGCAAACAGGAAGACCCGGCGACACCGGGGACGTGGCGACCGGTCGGCTGCGCGGCGTGCAATCACACCGGCTACAGCGGCCGCACCGGCATTCACGAATTGTTCTGCATCGACGACGACATCCGCACCCTGATTCACCAAGGGGCAGGGGAGCAGGCCTTGCGTGCGGCGGCGAGCAAGGCCGGGATGTTCAGCCTGCGTGAGGACGGTGAGCGCTGGATTCGCAGCGGCGCCACCGCCCCGGAAGAAATCCTCCGTGTGACCCGGGACGCCTGATGAATCGCTATCGTTTTGAAGCCGCCGACGCCACCGGCAAGATCGAATCCGGGCATCTGGAAGCCGAGAGTCAAACCGCCGCGTTCGGCGTGTTGCGCAGCCGTGGCCTGACCGCGTTGTCGGTGCACAAGGAAAGCAACGTCGCCAGTCATGGCGGTGGCGGATTGTTCAGCGCCAAGCTCTCGGACAACGATCTGGCCTGGGCCACGCGGCAACTGGCGAGTCTGCTCGGCGCCAGCCTGCCGTTGGAAGCCGCGTTGAGCGCGACGGTGGAGCAGGCCGAGAAAAAACACATCGCCCACACCCTCAGCGCCGTGCGCGCCGACGTGCGCAGCGGCATGCGCCTGGCCGAATCACTGGCCGCACGACCACGGGATTTCCCCGAGATCTACCGCGCGTTGATCGCTGCGGGGGAAGAGTCCGGTGATCTGGCGCAGGTCATGGAGCGGCTGGCCGATTACATCGAGGAACGCAACAACCTGCGCGGCAAGATTCTCACCGCGTTTATCTATCCGGGCGTGGTCGGGCTGGTGTCGATTGGTATCGTGATTTTCCTGCTGAGTTATGTGGTGCCGCAGGTGGTCAGTGCGTTTTCCCAGGCGCGGCAGGACTTGCCTGGATTAACCCTGGCGATGCTAAACGCCAGTGATTTCATCCGCAGTTGGGGCTGGCTGTGCGCAGGGATTATGGCTGCAAGTTTCTGGAGCTGGCGCCTGTATCTGCGCAACCCGGCGGCGCGCCTGAGTTGGCATCATCGGGTGCTGAAGTTGCCGCTTTTCGGGCGTTTCATCCTCGGTTTGAACACCGCGCGTTTCGCCTCGACGCTGGCGATTCTCGGCGGCGCCGGGGTGCCGTTGTTGCGCGCACTGGAGGCGGCGCGGCAGACACTGTCCAACGACCGCTTGAGCCTGAGTGTCAGCGACGCCACGGCCAAGGTCCGCGAAGGCGTGAACCTGGCGGCGGCGCTGCGGGTGGAGAACGTGTTTCCGCCGGTGCTGATTCACCTGATCGCCAGTGGCGAGAAAACCGGTGCGCTGCCACCGATGCTTGAACGGGCTGCGCAGACCCTGTCGCGCGATATCGAACGGCGGGCGATGGGCATGACCGCGTTGCTAGAGCCGCTGATGATTGTAGTGATGGGCGGGGTGGTGCTGGTGATTGTGATGGCGGTGTTGTTGCCGATCATTGAGATCAACCAACTGGTCCAGTAGTGATGCTGTTTCATAGGGCCTTATCGCGAGCAGGCTCACTCCTACATTTGAAATGCGTTCCCCTGTAGGAGTGAGCCTGCTCGCGATGAGGTCGGCTCAGGCAAAGAATCTGCAAAACTTTTATACCGCCTCTGACCATCACCCGACCCTCATTTCCCCCATCCTCGGGTTCTCCTTTCTGTCATCTGCAACCACCCGCCAACGCCTCCAGCCCGATTCAGCCAAACCCCTGATCCAGGCACTCCGCCGACCCGCGCAAACACCCGAGAAAACCCCGCTGAAAACACCGTTCAGCTCCCGAGGTTTTTTCCTTTATCTGTCACCGCAAGGTGCGAATTTCTCAATGCGACTTCACCCGGGCCAGCGCCAGGTGAGTCTTCCCAGTGTCATGCAAGCACCCTGAAAAACCTGTGTTCCCAACCCAGTTGAAAAGGAGATTCTTCATGTTCAAGCGCACTCTGATCGCAGCTTCCCTGACCGTCGCTGCCCTGGCTTCCGCCCAGGCCATGGCTGCCAACGTAACCGGTGGTGGCGCGACTCTGCCTGCCGCTCTGTACAAAGGCTCTAGCAACAGCATCCTGCCAGCCAACTTCAGCTACGTCGGTACCGGTAGCGGCACCGGCAAGACTGCGTTCCTGACCAACAACTCGGCGCTGTTCAGCACCACCGGTTCGGTTCACTTCGCCGGTAGCGACTCGATCCTCAGCGCTTCGGAAATCAGCACCTACAACGCCAACTTCGGTGCTTCGTACGGCCCGCTGATCCAGCTGCCATCGGTGGCCACTTCGGTTGCCATCCCTTACAAAAAATCCGGTCAGACCGCGCTGAACCTGACCAGCACTCAGCTGTGCGATGCCTTCTCCGGCGCCAAAACCACCTGGGGCGCTCTGCTGGGCACTGCCGACACCACCCCGATCCGTGTTGTATATCGCAACGTTTCCAGCGGTACTTCGGAAATCCTGACCCGTCACCTGAACTCGATCTGCCCGACCCAATTCGCCACCAACTCCACGTTCACCAGCGCTCGTCTGCCAGCCGGTTCGACCCTGCCTTCGAACTGGGTAGGCGTTGCCGGTACTGCTGACGTGGCCACTCAGGTCAACGCTGTTGACGGCTCCATCGGTTACGTCGGTCCGGACGGTGTGAACGCCGCCAGCAACGCAGTGGTTGCTCGCGTCAACGGCGTACAGCCAACCACCGCCAACGTTTCGCTGGCACTGGGTTCGGCTGCTCTGCCAACCACCCCTTCGAACCCTTCGCAGTGGGTACCGGTCGTTCCTAACCCGGCCAGCGGTTACCCGATCGTGGCTTACACCAACTTCATCTTCGGCCAGTGCTACAAGGACGCAACCGTAGCCGCTGATGTCAAAGCCTTCCTGACCACCCACTACAGCAACCCGGGCAACAACGCTGCCACCATCGCCCACAGCTTCACTCCGGTTCCAACCAACTGGAAAGCGGCGGTGACTGCCAACTTCGTCACCAACACCTCGGGCAACAACCTGGACATCAACAACGCCAGCGTCTGCAACGCTGTCGGTCGTCCTTTGTAAGCCTCGCTTCACGGCAATGAAATGGCAGCAGCCTTCGGGCTGCTGCCATTTTTTTTGGCCGATCTACTCCTCATTCATGAAGTTTGTGTGACATCCGTTCGGTCGCGGCCTTCGCCAACCGCCTATGTCGTAACAGCAGGGGCAAGCCGACCTGCGGCCTCGTGTGGCAAACAAAAAGGATCTCGTAGTGATGCTCGCTCGCCCATCCCGTCGCAGTACCCGTGTTCAGCCTCAGCAGCGCATGGCCGTCGATCCGGCGCTGTGGTTGCTCAAGCCCTTGGCCCAGGCGATTGCCTTGTGCCTGGTGGCGGGCAGTGCCGAGGCGGCGACCGCGTTCAGTTCGGGATGGTTTGCCGCCAAGGGGGCGGCGCAACAGGCCGCCGCCGCACGCCCGAGCGTGGGCGGATTGCCCGGGATGACGCCACCGCTGGCGCAGCAGCAAAAAGCCAACCAGCAGTTGCAGCGCTCGATTCAGACCCTGAACAACACCGTAGCTGCGATTGCGGCGCAACAGGCAGCGCAGGCGGCCGGTCGTGCGGCGGCACTGGGCACGGTGCAGTTTGTGCCTGACGGTCTGGGTGAGGGCGGCCTGAAGGTCGACAACAGCCTCACGCAAGGTTGGCAGAACGCCAAAGGCCCGCAGCAGACTCAGGCCGACGGCAAGACCACGGTGAAGATCGAGCAGACCGCCGACAAGGCGATTCTCAACTGGGAGACCTTCAACGTCGGGCGCAACACCACGGTCGAGTTCGCCCAGCAGTCAAACTGGGCGGTGCTCAACCGGGTCAACGACCCGAGCGCGCGGGCCAGCCAGATTCAGGGGCAGATCAAGGGTGACGGCACGGTGATGCTGATCAACCGCAACGGCATCGTGTTCAGCGGCACCAGCCAGGTCAACGTGCGCAACCTGGTGGCCGCCGCCGCCAACATCACGGATATCCAGTTCCGCGACCGGGGCCTGTATTTCGACAGCACCGGCAGCCAGCCGACGTTCACCGACGCGGCCGGCAAAGTGCTGGTGGAACGCGGTGCGTCCATCGAGACCGCGCGGCCGGCCCAATCAACGGATGCCGGCGGCTATGCCTTGCTGCTCGGCAGCGAAGTGCAGAACGACGGCAGCATCAACACCGCCAAGGGCCAAACCGTGCTCGGCGCAGGCGATCGCTTTTACATTCGCAAAGGCTCGGGCACTGAAGGCAACGCCTTTTCCACGACGTTCGGTAACGAAGTCACCCCGGGCTTGAAGACCGGCAGCGCTGCCGGCAAGGTCAGCAACAACGGTCTGATTCAGGCCGCAACCGGCGACATCACCCTGACCGGCCACGAGGTCGAGCAAAGCGGCGTGTTGCTGGCCAGCACTTCGGTCGCGACTCGCGGCACGATCCACTTGCTCAATCCGGCCACCGATAACCAGGGCAGCGTGACGCTGGGGCAGGGCAGCGCGACGGCGATCCTGCTCGACAGCAGCGACCTGACCGCCCTCGACAGTCAGCGTCAGGCCGCCCTGACCGGGGTTACCCCGAACAACAGGATTCGCAGCGATCAGTCGCGTATCGACATCCAGAGCGGCGGCAGCGTCGAGTTCCAGAACGGCTCGATCACCCTGGCCACCGGCGGCCAGGTAGCGGTGGCGGCGCAGCGTCGCAGCCTGGTGCGTGACGGCGCGATGATCGATGTGTCTGGGGCCATCGGCGTGAAAGTCGCGATGGAATCCAACAGCATCAAGATCAACGTTCAGGGCAACGAGCAGCGCGATGCCTCGGGCAACCGCGATAAAGGTGCGCTCAACAGCAATGATGTGTGGGTCGATGTGCGCGAACTGGTCTACGTCCCGGCCGGCACCAACGGCTACGCCACGGATCGCTGGTACACCGCGGGCGGTCTGCTGGAGGTCGGCGGCTATCTCGGCACCCAGGGCCACAGCATCGGCGAGTGGATGGCCCAGGGCGGCATGGTGAGTTTTGCCGGCAATGACGTGGTGACCGAGAAAGGTTCGCTGATCAACCTGTCCGGCGGCACGCTGGATGTACAGAGCGGCGAGATTCGCCAGAGCTGGCTGCGCGGTGCCGACGGGCGTCTGTATGAAATCTCCAGGGCCCCGGGAGATCTGCTCTACACCGGACTGTACAAGGGCTATGAAGACAGCAGTCAGCGCTGGGGCCAGACCAGTTATTACTACAGCCCGTTGATTGCGCCGTCCAAACGTCAGGAATCGGGTTACACCGTGGGTCGCGATGCCGGGCAGCTGGTGATCGGCACCCGCAACGCCGTGCTGGAAGGCCAGTTGCTTGGCGAGGTTTACCAGGGCGAACGCCAGACCCAGGCACCGCGTGCGGTACTCGATGGCTATGCGCAGAGTCAGACGGCGCTGGCGCGGCGCGGGCAGTTGATTGTCGGCAGTTACGACCCGGCGTACGTGGCGGCTTCCGGTGGCTTGCTCTATGGGCTCAATCCGCTGCTCGATCAGGTGCAGATTGGCGGTAAACGGCCGGTTGACGGCAATGATCGGGATCTGACCGCTGCGGTGTCCGAGGCGCGCAGCGGCAAGCTGTTTCTGGATGCCGGGCAACTCAGCGACTGGCAACTGGGCGCGCTGAAAGTGGCGGCCAGAGAACAGATCGATGTGCAAGGTGCCGTCACCGTCGACAATGGCGGCGACATCACCCTTTACGGGCCGGACGTGCAGGTCAAGGCCGACCTGACCGCGCGCGGTGGCAGCCTGCACCTGGGCAACGTGCTCAATCAGCTCAACACTGATCGCCTGACCGACACCCGGCTCGTCGCACCGACCGGCAAGGCCACCCGCGTGAGTGTGGCCGAAGGGGCGCAACTGGACACGCGCGGTCTGTGGAGCAACCTGCGGACCAACCCGGATGATGCCGCGAGCCTGGCCTATCTGGACGGTGGCATGGTGTCGATCCGCAGTAGCGGTGATATCGAAATCGGTGCCGGCAGTCTGCTGGACGTGTCTTCCGGCGGCGCGATTCTGGCCAATGGCAAGACTCGCGGTGGCAAAGGCGGTGATCTGACGCTGGAGTCCAGCGCCTTGTCTGCGCCGGGTGATAGCCACCTGACCCTGGACGGCCAACTGCGCGGTTACGGTGTGTCCGGCGGCGGTCGATTGCTGATTCAGGCGGGCGACATCCTCATCGGCCAGTCCGATAAACCCCTTGCCGACAACACGCTGCAACTGCAACCGGATCTGTTCGACAAGGGTTTCTCTGCCTACAGCCTTATCGGCCTCAATCGTCTCGACGTTGCGGACAACACCCGCGTTGACGTGTTGATGCCGGTCTACCGTTTGGGTGACGCGGCAGCCAATCTGCTCAGTGGTACCGCGCCGCAGCAGGCGATGGAATTGTGGACGCCCCCGCTCTATCAGGAAAACCCGCTCAAGGCGCAACTGACCCAGCGTGGCGGCGCCAGCCTGACTTTGCAGGCCGGTTCCAGCGAGATCGCTTTAGTCGATCCGACTCGTAACACCCTGACCCTTGGGCAGGGCTCGCGCATCAGCGTCGATCCGGGGCAGCGCATCAATCTGCGCAGCGCCGGTCAGCTCACGGTCGATGGCGAGTTGAATGCGTGGGGCGGCACGATCGATATCCGTCAGCAGCAGTTCGGCTCGATCAATGTCGCCGACTCCTCGCAAACGGCAGACAAGCACGCTCACAACCGTTCGATCTGGATCGGCGAGCACGCGGTGCTGGATGTGGCCGGTCGTGTGGCCACCGGCATCGATGCGCTGGGAAGGGTGTATGGCCAGGTCGGCAAGGGCGGCTCGATCATCATAGGCGGCGAAAGCGATGCGAAGAAAGCCACGGCCACGTCGGCCGACGCCTATGTGATCGTGCGAAACGGTGCGCGCCTGGAGGCCTCCGGCGCACAAGCGATGCTGGATATCGCCGGACAGGGACCGACGCGGGTTGCCACGGATGGCGGGCGAATTTCGCTCAGTTCCTACAATGGCCTGTTCATCGAAGGTGACCTGCGGGCTGCGGCCGGTGGTGCGGGCGCGGCGGGCGGGCGACTGGACATTGCGCTGGAAACCCCGAGCTATCTGCGCAGCGATGCGAGCAACGACGTTCGCGTGCCGCGCGAAATCGTCATCGGCCAGGAGGCCGGCCCGTCGCTGTTGCCGGCCAGCCTGCAAGCGGGGGAAGCCGCGCCTGAGTTGCAATACGGTCGTGCCCGTCTGGGCGCCGATCAGTTGATGTCCGGCGGGTTCGATAACCTGAGCGTGCTGAGCAACGGTCTGCTGTCGTTCGACGGCAACGTCGATCTGCACATGAATCAAAGCCTGAGCCTGTATGCCGGGGCCTTGTCGCTGGCCGACGGCTCGCAAGAGCGCGCACGGATCAATCTGTCCGCGCCTTACGTGCGCCTGTCGGGGACGGGCAAATATTTCGATGCCCCCGGCAATATCCGACCACAGGTGATGAACAATCCGACCACCGAAGTGGCGCTGGCACACTTCACCGCCACGGCAGACCTGCTGGATCTGGGCAACAGTCTGTCGTTCGGCACGGCCGGGTCAATCGTGCAACTGAGCGGCCCGGCGCTGGAGGTCGGGCGGCGTGGCTTTGAACAGGTCACGCTCGACAGTCGAGGCGATCTGCGCTTTCTGGCACCCACCGGCAACGTCGAGAAAACCGAACTCTGGACACCGGGCGACCTGAACCTGCGTGCTGCGCAGATCTACCCCGCCAGTGATGTCACCGCCGAGGTGCGCGCCGGCTATCAGAGTGTCCAGCGTGACGCCAATCCTGAGCGGACCCTGCGAATCAGCAGTTCCGGGGCCGCGCCTGCCGCGTTGCCTTACTCGGTCTTCGGCAACCTGACGCTGGCGGCCGCCCATATCGAGCAGGGCGGGGTGATCCGTGCGCCTCTGGGCATGATCAATCTAGGCGACAACCTGGTCCTCAATACCCAGACCTTGCATCTGTTGCCTGGCAGCATCACCTCGGCCAGCGCCGCCGGGCTGGTCATGCCTTATGGCGGCACCACCGACGGCATCGACTATCGCTACAACGGCAAGTCCGTGCTGCTTCGAGGGATCACCGCCGAAACCGCCGGCGTGACGCTCACCTCGCAGTACGTCGATGTGCAAGGTGGCGCGTTGATCGACCTGGCGGGCGGCGGTGATTTGCGCGGTGCCGGTTTCGTTTCCGGGCGTGGCGGTTCCACCGATGCCCGCTACAACCCGCTGGTGCGCAATGCCGTTGAAGGCACCTTCAGCCTGCCGGGCCTGGCCAGCAACCCGGTATACGCTATCGTGCCGGGGAATCAGAGTGCTTATGCGCCGATGCTCGCCGAGGTGGGGGCGGTCGATCCGCGCATCGGCCAGCAGATCACCCTCGGGGCCGGCGTGCCGGGGCTGGCGGCGGGCACCTATACGCTGCTGCCTTCGACGTTTGCGCTGTTGCCGGGTGCCTTTCGGGTCGAGGTCAATGGTCAGGCGGCAGCGGGTGCAACCAACGCTGCGCTGCCACTGCGCAATGGTTCGTGGACAAGTTCGGGACAGATGTCGATTGCCAATACCGGCCTGCGTGACAGCCTGGCGAGCCAGGTCATCCTGACATCCGCCGACGTGCTGCGCCGTTACTCGCAGTACAACGAGACCTCTTTCAGTCAGTTCATCCAGAGCGATGCGACACGCCGAGGCGTGCCTCGGGCATTGGCGCCCATGGACGGCAAATCCCTCAGACTGAATCTGTCCCAGGGCGCCGCACCGGGTAACGCGCTGGACTTCAAGGGTCAGGCGCTGTTCCAGCCGGCCACGGGCGGTGTCGTCGGGACGGCCGTGGTGCAGGGCGCGGCGAACTTGGAAATTCTCGGCGCGGGGCATTCGAGCATTGACGGTTTCGCAGGTGTGTCGCTGTACGCCGACAGCCTCAATTCGCTCGGCGCCGGCCGCTTGACCCTCGGCGCGCAACCGACGATCGATTACAACACCTCGGGCAACATCATCGCGTTCAGCGGTGATACCGCAACGATCACCCTGCGTGAGGGCGCCGTGTTGTCGGCACCCGAAGTGCTGCTGCGCACCACCCGGACCGATGGTGGTATCACCCTCGAAGCCGGCTCGGGTATCAACACCTTGGGGCGTGGCAATGCACCTTATGATTCCAGCACCGGCTTCATCTACAAACCCGGTGCGGCAGGGCTGCTGGTGGTGTCGAACGGCTGGACCAATGTGCTGGCGCCAGAAGTGTCGGTCAGGACATCCGGCTCGGGTGACATCCGCATCGGCAACTGCCCGACGACAGCCTGCAACAACCCGACACTGCTCTATTCCAATGGCAGCATTACTGCTGCCACCGACAGGCAGTTCGAGCTCGACGAGTCGGTGCGCTTCGGCACCCGTCATCTGACGCTGGCCGTGGGCTCGGTGAATGCCGGCAGTGCCGAGGCCTTGAGCGCCGCCGGCAACCGGGTGCCGACCGGTCTGACCCTGAACCAGAATGTCTTGAATCGCCTGTTGCGGGGCGATACACAGTTCGGCGCGCCGGCGCTGGAAACCCTGAGCCTGACCAGCCGCGATGCGTTCAATTTCTACGGCAGTGTCAGCCTCGATACGCTGGATCCGCAGACCGGTGTCAGCAAGCTGCAAAACCTGATCCTCAGCACGCCGGCCATTTACGGCCTGGGTGAAAGCGGTGACGTGGCGTCCATTCGCACCGCCAATCTGATCTGGAACGGTGCGACTCAGGATCCGGGTTCGGTGATCACGGGCGGCGCCGGCACCGGTCGCGGTTCGCTTGATATTCAGGCGCAACGGATCGAGTTCGGTTACGGCGCCAATCCGCAGGCCAGCGGTCTGGATCAGAACAAGCGGCTGGTGCTGGGCTTTGCCGATGTCAATCTCACCGCCAGCGAACGCATCACCGCCAACCACAAGGGCAGCCTGGCGGTGTATCAGGCGCAGGGCGCTTTCGATCCGGTCAACGGTTATGCCTACAGCGGCGGCAATCTCACGCTGCGTACGCCATTGCTGACGGGAGAGGCGGGCTCGGTCAACCTGCTCAAGGCCGGTAATGACCTGACCCTGACGGGGGCCGGCACAGCGGCTGCCGCCAATGCGCTGGGGGCGGAATTGACCCTCGATGCGCGCAATGTCTTGCTGGACAGTCGCATCGCCCTGGCCAGCGGCAAGCTGGTGGTCAAGTCCGAGGATGATCTGACCCTCGCCGGTGGCGCGTATCTGGACATGGCCGGTCGCACCTTGCCTTTCAACGATGTGAACAAGTACAGCTGGGGCGGTGATGTGGCGCTGTACAGCCGCGACGGCAATATCCGCCAGGTGGCGGGTTCGCGAATCGATCTGTCGGCGCAGAACCATCAGGCCGGTAACCTGAGCGCCGTCGCGCTGGCCGCCGATGCCGGCATGGTCGATCTGCAGGGCGATATCCTCGGTGCCAGCAGCGGCTATTACGATGCCGGCGGCACGCGGGTGCCGTACAGGGCCGGTGGCGTGGATATCCGCGCGCAGCACCTCAATGGCGATCCGGGCCAGCAGTTCGCGGCCCTCAATCAGCGCTTGAACGCAGGGCAGGTCTTTGGCAGCCGCAGCTTGCAGCTCAAGCAAGGCGATCTGTTGATCGGCGACGGGCTCAAGGCGGGCGAGGTCAATGTTTCGGTAGACAACGGCCGGCTGACGGTGGCTGGCCTCATCGATGCCAGCGGCGAGCGAGTCGGCAGTATTCGCCTGTCGGCGCAAAACGGTCTGACCCTGGCAGGCAATGCGGTGCTTGACGCCCATGGTCGTGTGCTGCGGGTCGACAGCTACGGCAAAATAATCGACGCCCCGAACCGGGCAATGGTCGAACTCGACTCCGGCCAAGGCGTGCTGACCCTCGGCAGCGGTGCGCGCATCGATTTGCGCCATGGCACCGATGCCGTTCGCGGCGTTCTGCCGGGGCAGTCCGACGGGTTGCTGCGCGGCACGCTGGAACTGAACGCGCCACGCCTGGGAGCGGGTGACATTGCCATCGATGCCGGCGGTGCCCTGAGTATTCAGGGCGCGCGCTCGATTGGCCTCAACGCCACGCGCCGCTATACCGATGCCAGCGACGGCACGGACCCGGCGGCCAGCGGACGTCCGTATCAGGTGATCGATCAGGCGTATCTCGATCGCATCCACGGCGACAGCACGGCGTTCATCGACGCGGCGCTGGCCAACAGCAACTTGCTGAATAACAAACTGGCCGGTTTGAACAACGCCACGTATGCCGACGCCTTCCATCTGCGGCCTGGGATCGAGATCGCCAGCAAAACTGCCGACGGTGATCTGGTGGTGCAGGGTGATGTGGACCTGTCCGGTTACCGCTATGCCAGCCTGAATCCGCACACGCAGAAGACTTCGGTCTACGGCTCGGGCGAGGCGGGTAACCTGGTGATCCGTGCGGGCGGCAACCTCGATATCCACGGCAGCCTCAACGACGGTTTCGCACCGCCGCCGGAGACCGTGGACGATGCCGGCTGGAAATTACTGCCGGGGATTCAGCCGTTCGGCGGCGATCTGATCGTGCCGGGCGCGGGCGTTACGCTCGCCGACGGTACCCTGTTCCCGGTCGGCGCCACGTTGAACTACGACCTCCCGTTGCAAGCGACGACGCTGGCCAGTGGCACGCTGCTGCCGACCGAGGCAACGCTGGCGGCGCCTTACACCTTCGGCGCCGGCACGGTGCTCGCCGGCTCGGTTCGCGATGCTTCGGGCAACGTGCTGTATGCCGCTGGCACGCTGCTCGCCGACAGCGTGACCTTGCCGGCGGGCAGTCGCTTGGGAGCGGGTATCCGTTTGAACAACGCAACGGCGCTGCAAGCTCTGCGCTGGCCCAAAGGCGTGCCGTTGCCGGGCAGCGCCGAGGCCGGCGACAACGGGATCAAGGGCGTGCGCCTGAGCGGTTCGCTGGCCCTGTTGCGCGGCTCGCTGATTCCATCGATGACCAATGTCGTGCTGGCGGACGGTACGGCGTTCATCGAGTTGCGGCCATTGACCGGCACGACCCAGGGGCGCAATTGGGCGGTCGCCAGCATGTTGCCGGCCGGCAGCGCGTCATGGTCGATGCGCGTGGTGGCGGGGGCCGATCTGGACGCCGCGGACAGCCGGGCGATCAAACCGGTGTCCAGCGATGGCAATCTGCGCCTGGCCGACACCCATTACGGTCTGACCGTGACAGAAAAACCACCGACCCTGGTCTGGGGCGAGGGCAACCTGGGCGGCTTCACGCCGGGCGACCCCGTCCCCGAGGATCAAATGATGTGGTGCGACTGGGCGCCGAACTCCTGTGTGCCGGCGCCGCGTTGGGTCTGGGCACCGGACAACTGGATGGGCATGCCGCCTGGCTCGCCGATGACCGACGATGATGTACTCGCCTGGTGTGGTGCATTCCCGGAACTGTGCGTGGAAAACAAACCGGGTACCACGGTAAAGACCCACACACAGATGTTCAGCGTGCTGCGCACCGGCACCGGCGATCTGGACGTGCTCGCCGCCGGCGACCTGAGCATGGATTCGCCGTACGGCGTGTATACCGCCGGCACTCAGTCGCAAGACATCGACCCGCGCTTCAATCAGCCTCGCGGAAAACTGTCGGACAACGGCTCGGTGCTGGGCAGTGCCGGCGGCGACTACGAAAAATGGGTCAGTGGCAGCGACAGCCTGTATCAGGCCTGGTACCCGCAAATGGGCGGTAACCTGACTATCAATGCCGGCGGTTCGATTTCGGGCGATGTACTGGGGCGTCGCGGCTTGTCGCAAAACATGGACACCCGCGAGCAGGTTCCGAGTGTGGCCGTGGGCAACTGGCTCTGGCGACAGGGCACCGGCAACCGTGATGTGCCGACCGCGTGGTGGATCAACTTCGGTAGCTATGCGACGCAACCGTTGCCGGATCAAAGTGTTGATACCGGCCCGTACCTGGTCGGTTTCACCGGTTTCGGCACCTTGGGCGGCGGCAATATCAGCCTGCGCACGGGGGGCGATGCCGGCATGCTCAAGGCGATGGGCGACGCTAACAAAACCAACCTTTATCCGCGCGGGCAGGGGCTGGTCGTGGCGGTCGGCAGCACCGGGCGCGTGGGCAGCGACGGCAGCCTGCAATTGACCGGTGGCGGCGACATGGACATCCGCATTGGCGGATCGGTGAACCCGTCATTGCAGGCCCGGGCCGGAGAGAATGGCATCGGTGTCGCACAACACGACCTGCAAGGCGCGTTGATCAACCTGCGCGGTGCTGCGCGACTGGCGGGCGGCGCGCTGGGCGGGATCAATCTGCAATATGGCGCCGCAGCCGCGACCCAGGATCCTCGTGAAGTGCGCCCGTTCGACCCGTTCACGTCCACGATGGGCAGCGCCTCCGGTGGGCTGGTGCTGATTCCGGGGGATTCGGGGATGAGCCTCAGCACGCGCGGCGATCTGGTGTTGGGCGGGGCGGCGGACCCGGGTCGGGTGCGGCTGCAGAACTCCACGCCGTTCACCACTGACGACGGTGTCGTCCATGAGGGGGGCGGCTTGACGGGCTTCTCGTTGTGGACCGATCACACCGCCATCGACCTGTTTTCGGCGGGAGGCAACCTGACACCGAGTACTCAACTGGGTGATGTCACAGGTCAAGGCCCTGTCACCGGCCGTAATACGTCGCCTACCGACGGACGCTTCGTCTACCCGTCGATTCTGCGGGCGGTGGCGGCGCAAGGTTCGATTTATGCCGGACCTTCAGCGGTCTACAGCCAGGGCAGTGGAACGGTGCCGGCAACCGGTTATTCGCTGCTGCTGGCACCTTCCAGCACCGGGCAACTGGAGTTGTTGGCGCAGGACTCGATCTACGCGGGCGGCTATGCGATCAATCAGTCGGGCGCCAGTCCGCTGGCCATCGCCACACCGTTCGCGCCGGCCTTCAACGGGTACGGCAACAACACGTCGGCCACGCCGATCATGAGCAATCGCAACAGCGACGGGGTTTTGCCGGACAAAAACCTGCGCTATCCGTTATTCGCTTTCGGCGCCAACAGCTACTCGGGCTTGAGCGACGTCCAGACACCGGCGCGGTTCTATGCCTTGACCGGCGATCTGGTGGGTGTTCGCAGCGGTGAAACGCTGACGTTCAGCCTGTCGAAACGCACCTGGTACGAAGCAGCAGGCCCTGTCTGGATGCTGGCGGGGCGCGATATCGTGGCGTCCGGTACTTTCCTGGGCAACCCTGCGACGGTGCCGAGTGCCGAGATGGGCATAACGCCAACAGAAGGCATCACCTCGACCGGCAACCTGTTCGTGCATGACGACCCCAGGGACGTTTCGCGGGTATCGGCAGGGCGGGACATCCTCTACAGCAGCTTTGACATCGCGGGCCCCGGCGTCCTGGATATCAATGCCGGTCGCAACATCCTGATGGAAAACCGCGCCAGCATCACCAGCCTCGGCTCGCTGGTGGCAGGCGATAAACAGCCGGGCGCCAGCGTGGTGTTGCAGGCCGGTGTGGGCGCGCAGGGGCCGGATTATTCGCGGTTCATTGCCCGCTACCTGGACCCGCAGAATCTCGCCGACCCGAATGCCTCTCTCAACGGTCAGCCGGGCAAAGTGGTCAAGACCTACCTCGACGAGCTGCAGAGCTGGCTGACCTTGGGCTACGGCTTCAGCGGTAACGCCGAACAGGCGCAAGTGTTCTACGCTGCGCTGCCAAGTGCCGAGCAGGCGATCTTCGCCCGTCAGGTGTACTTCGCCGAACTGCGCGCTGGTGGCCTGGAATACAACGATGCCGACGGCCCACGCAAAGGCAGTTACCTGCGCGGTCGCAACGCCATCGCGGCGCTGTTCCCGAGCACCGATGTGGCCGGCAATCCGATCCGCTACGACGGCGACATCACCCTTTACGGTGGCGCCGGGGTCAAGACGCTGTTTGGCGGCGACATCCAGATGCTCACACCGGGCGGTGGCCAAGTGTTCGGCATCGAAGGCGCGGCGCCGCCATCCACGGCGGGGATCATCACTCAGGGTTCGGGCAACATTCAGCTCTATTCGCAGGGCAGCATTCTGCTGGGGCAGAGCCGGATCATGACCACGTTTGGCGGCTCGATTCTCGGCTGGTCGGCCGAGGGCGATATCAACGCCGGTCGTGGCTCGAAAACCACTGTGGTCTACACCCCGCCGAAACGCGTGTACGACACCTGGGGCAACGTGACCCTGTCGCCGTCGGTGCCGAGCACCGGCGCCGGTATCGCCACGCTCAACCCGATTGCCGAAGTGAAGCCCGGCGACATCGACTTGATCGCGCCGCTGGGCACCATCGATGCCGGTGAGGCGGGGATTCGCGTGTCGGGCAACGTCAATATCGCCGCACTGACGGTGGTCAACGCCGCGAACATCTCGGTGCAGGGCAAGGCGACCGGTGTGCCGGTGGTCTCGGCGGTGAACACGGGCGCGATCACCTCGGCCAGCTCCGCCGCATCGTCTGCCACCCAAGCGGCGGAAGATGTCGCGCGTCAGCAGCAAGCGGCGGCGCGACAGAACCAGGCGTCGGTGTTCACCGTGCAGGTGCTGAGCTTCGGCAACGAACAACTCGCGCCGTCCCGCGATGGCGCCAGCCGTGCTCCGGCCCCGGGTTACAACCCAAACAGCCCGGTGCAGGTGTTGGGCGCCGGAGCGCTGGATGAACAGGCGAAGCAGCAGTTGACCGAGGAGGAACGTGGGCAACTGACGTTGTAAAAGACTCTCGTGCAGTACGTTTGGGCGGCCATTTGGTCGCCCTTTTTTTATCACCTGTAGGAGCTGCCGCAGGCTGCGATCTTTTGATCTTGCTTCGAAAAGACAAAGTCAAAAGATCGCAGCCTGCGGCAGCTCCTACACGGGATTGCGGGGGGGTCAGAAAGCGTAGGGGATGCTGACTTTCGCCCAGAGCATCTCGCCTTCGGGGCGGTTTTCGACGTCGAATTCCTTGGCCCAGCGTATCTCCGCACTGGCGTATTTGAGAAAGGTGAAGTGCAGCGCCGGGCCGATGGCGAACACTTTGCCGCGCACGCCGTCATCCACGTCCTGCCCGGCGAACTGCACGGTGTGGCCGTACTGTTTGTCGTCGGTGGTCTGTTTGAGGTAGTAGCCGTTGACCCCGAGCATCAGGTCGTCGGTGATCTTGTAGCTGGCCGAATAATCGAAGTGGAAGATCTGCCCGGACTTGTAGTCGGTGTCCTTGTTCTTCTCGTTGAAGCTGTAGGTGGTCTTCATCGACACCTCGGTCTTGTCCGTCGGCAACCAGGTGAAGGAGAACAGCGGCTTGTAGGTGTAGAAATTGTTGCTGGTGTTGGCCAGTCGATCGACGCTGTACTCGCCGGTGGGCACGGTGATTTCCACGGCGGCGCCGAGGGTCAGGTTCTTGCCCATGTCCCACAGGATGATCGGCGCGATGGTGGTGTCGCCCATGCCTTCGCGGGTATCGCTGAGGCCGAATACCGACACTTCCTGCTTGAGCCAGGGCTGGGCGATGTAGCCCGCCAGGCGTCCGCCGAACACCCGCACCGGGCTCAGGTAGTCGAGGCGCGGAATCACGGCGGTGGACTCGATCTCGACGTTCGGCACCTTGCCGCCATACGAGCTGATGTTGAGCTTGGTCGCCTTGTAATGGTTGTAGTAGAGGTTGAACGCGACCATGTTCTCCGGAAGGCTGTCGACCTCCAGGGGCAGCATGAAGAAGCCGTCGGTGCCAGTGCCGATGTTGTCGACGCCGGCTTCGGTGGCCAGGGCGGGCAACGTCAGGGTGCAGCCCGCCATGAAAAGCGCGAGTGGCAAGAAGGAGGTCACACGGTTCGGGCTCATAACTGTCCTCATTATTATTGTGATTGGGACCTGGCACCGGTCGCACGGGGCGCCGGTACCATAGAAATAAGCGTTTGGCGGACGTTGGGGCAGGGTATTGGCGGACATAGAGGGGGGCTTCTGCGGACAGTCCGCGTCCCCTGTGCTAACTTTCTTCGACATAACCGGTTACAAAAATAACAATCAAGCGTGATCCGGAATGTCAGCCCCCATGAACGTAAAAGTCCAAGACCCGACCTTCGAACTGGCGCTGGTGTCGCCGTTCCTCCTGCAGACCCTTGCCGAAGTCGTGCACAACAAGGGCATCGACCCTGAAAGCCTGTGCCGTGGCCTGGGCTTTACGCTCGAGGATCTGCAGGATCCGGCACAACGCATCTCCTATCGCCAGGCCGTGGCCATGATTCAGCGCGCGCTCAAAGTGCTGCCCAATCAGGGGCTCGGCCTGTGGGTGGGCGCGCAAAACGTGCTGGGGACGCTGGGGCTGCTCGGGCATGTGTTGTCGCTGTGCAAGACCTTGCGCGATGCCTTTGCACTCGGCATCCGCCACCAGCACACTTCCGGCGGGATCGTGGTGTCCAGCGTCGATGTGGTGGGCGGGCAGGTGCACCTTGATGCGGAATGCCGCCTGCCGTTCGCTGATGTGCAGGTGTTCGCGGTCGAAGAGTTTTTCGCCAGTTTGCTGGTGTACGGGCGGGCGCTGGCGGGGGCTGATTTCAAGCCGATTGCCGTGGAATTCGTGCACGCCGCCCCGGATTATCTGAACGAATACCATCGCCTGCTTGGCCCGGACGTCCGCTTCGGCTGTCTGCACAATCGCATGCTGATCGACGCGCAATGGCTCGACGTCAACCTGCCCAATCATCATTCCCTGGCACTGCGTCAGGCCGTGGCCTTGCTGGAGCTGGAAGCGGCGCAGGTGCACCAGAAACTCGACCTGATTCAGGCGGTGGAGCGGGCGATTGCCCGGGACTTGAGCCGGGGCAGCCATATCGAGAAGATCGCCGGTGACTTGAACATGAGCAGCCGCACCTTGCGCCGGCGCCTGACCGAGCATGCGCTGACCTTCGAGGCGCTGCTGGAGCAGGTGCGTCAGGCACGCACCATGAGCCTGCTGGCCAATCCGGACATGCCAATCGAGCGCATCACCGAAGAAGTGGGTTACAGCGATGTGCGCAGTTTTCGTCGGGCATTCAAGCGCTGGACGGGAATGAGCCCGAGTGCGTGGCGTACCGAGAGCACCGCTAGCATTTAGAAGATCAAAAGATCGCAGCCTTCGGCAGCTCCTACACCGTTCCCTGTAGGAGCTGCCGAAGGCTGCGATCTTTCGACTTTCAGAGCCCCCACAAATCCTCCGGCTACAGGTAAACTCCCGCGCACTTTTCCAAGGAGTTCACATGAGTTACTACCAGCCTGGCATTCTCGCCACCCCCGTTCCTGCACAAGCGCGTCACCTGTTTTTCGCCCTTGAGTCGGTTGAAGCACTGTCGCAGGCGTTCGACAACTTGCTGAACCTGGTGGACGGCAAGTCGGCGGTGGTCGGTTTCGGTGAACCCTTGGTCAAGGCCCTGAACGTGCAGATCGACGGCCTGCGCAGCTTCCCGGCGATGAGCGGCGTCGGCGTGGAAAACCCGTCGACCCAGCACGCACTGTGGGTCTGGCTGCACGGTGTCGACCGTGGCGAACTGCTCAACCGCTGCAATGCTTTCGAAGCCGCGCTGGCCCCGGCCTTGCGTCTGGTCGAGATGCAGGAAGCCTTCCGCCACAAGGAAGGCCACGACCTGACCGGCTACGAAGACGGCACCGAAAACCCGCACGACGACGCCGCCATCGCTGCCGCGTTGCTGGGTGAGGGCGCCGAAGGTCTGGTCGGCGGCAGTTTCGCCGCAATCCAGCAGTGGCAGCACGACCTCAAGGGTTTCCATAAATTGTCCGGTGAAGACAAGGACAACATCATGGGCCGTCGCCTGAGCGACAACGAAGAGATCGACGACGCGCCAGTCTCCGCCCACGTCAAACGCACCGCCCAGGAAAGCTTCGCCCCGGAAGCCTTCGTCGTGCGCCGTTCGATGCCGTGGATCGAAGGCGATCGCGCCGGCCTGATGTTCCTCGCCTTCGGCTTTTCGCTGGATGCCTTCGAAGCACAACTGCGGCGGATGAGCGGGCTGGAAGACGGCATCACCGACGGTCTGTACCGCATCAGCCGGCCGATCACCGGCGGCTACTACTGGTGCCCGCCCATCAAGGACGGCCACCTCGATCTGCGCGCCGTGCGCCTGGGCTGAGTCGTTTCAAATCAAAAGGAGTTGACCATGGACGTGGTGCGTTGGGGCATGATCGGTTGCGGCAGCGTCACTGAGCGCAAGAGCGGGCCGGCGTTCTACAAGGCGCCCGGCTCGGCGCTGGTGGCGGTGATGGGGCGGCGCCTCGAAGCCGTGAGCGATTACGCCGCGCGCCATGCCATCGCCCGGGTCTACACCGATGTCGATGCGCTGATCAACGACCCCGAGGTGGACGCGGTGTACATCGCCACGCCACCCGACAGTCACCACGCCTACAGCCTCAAAGTCGCCGCTGCCGGCAAGCATTGCTGCGTCGAAAAACCGATGGCGCTCAACGCCGGGCAAAGCCGCGAGATGCAGCAGGCGTTCGCCGATGCCGGGCTGCACCTGTTCGTCTCCTACTACCGCCGCTCTTTGCCGCGTTTTCAACAAGTGCGGCAATGGCTGGCGCAGGGCCGTATCGGCGAGGTGCGGCACCTGAGCTGGACGCTGACCAAGGCCCCATCGACGGCGGATCTGGCCGGCAGCGCCAATTGGCGAACCGACCCGAGCGTGGCCGGCGGCGGTTACTTTGCCGATCTGGCCAGCCATGGTTTTGACCTGTTCCAGTATTTGCTCGGCGACATCGTCGAGGTCGCCGGTTTCACGGCGCGGCAGGCCGGTCTGTACGCCGCCGAAGATGCCGTCAGCGCCAGTTGGCGGTTCGCCTGCGGAGCACTGGGCATGGGCTGCTGGAGCTTTGTCGCGGATCGGCGCGAGGATCGGGTCGAGATTATCGGCAGCCTCGGTCGGATCAGTCTTTCCGTATTCGATGAACATCCCGTGCAGCTTCATGCGGATGAAATCATCAGCCTGGAAATCCCCCATCACGACCACATTCAGTGGCATCACGTCCTAGGCATGAACGCGCACATCCGTGGCGATTCGCAACATCCCGCTGTCGCCGCACAAGCCCTCAAGACCGATTGGGTGATGGACCAGATCCTCAAACGCCACTGATTTACGCGTTAAACCACAACCCTGTGGCGAGGGAGCTTGCTCCCGCTCGGCTGCGCAGCAGTTGTAAAACCATGCTCCTCGGTACACCCGACGGGCTGCGACCGCCGGGTTTTGGGGCCGCTTCGCTGCCCAGCGGGAGCAAGCTCCCTCGCCACAGAATCAGACATGATCTTCATGTTCTGTGCTCAGCTCTAAGGTTATGCCCAAACAATATTTCTCAAGCTTGTCATAACGTCTCTAAGATCACGTCATAACTCGTTATAACAAGTGATCCCTGATGACCGATAACGTCCTGTCCCTCAGCAGCGTCCCGCTGCACACCCAACTGCGCGATGTCCTGCGTGCGCGCATTCTTGACGGCGAATACCCGCAAGACAGCCAGATGCCCTCCGAAAGCGAGCTTGGCACGCTGTTCAAAGTCAGCCGCATTACCGTGCGCCAGGCCTTGGGCGATCTGCAGAAAGAAGGGCTGATCTTCAAGATCCACGGCAAGGGCACTTTCGTCGCCAAGCCGAAAACCTTCCAGAACGTCAGCAGCCTGCAAGGCCTCGCCGAGTCCATGACCGGGCGCGGCTACGAGGTGATCAATCGCCTGCGCAGCTTCAAATTCATCCCCGCCGACAAACGTGTGGCCGAGCGCCTGCAAGTCGCTGAAGGCGAGACTGTGGCGCAGATCAAACGCGTACGGCTGATCAACCGCGAGCCGATTTCGCTGGAAATCACCTACCTGCCCAAAGCCGTCGGCGAACGCCTGGAGAAGGCGGATCTGGTGACGCGCGACATCTTCCTGATTCTGGAAAACGACTGCGGCATCGCCCTCGGCCACGCTGACCTGGCGATCGACGCCGTGCTGGCCGACAGCGACCTGACCCAGGCGCTGAACGTCGAAGCCGGCTCGCCGATCATGCGCATCGAACGTCTGACCCACGACGCCAACGGTCAGCCGCTGGACTTCGAACACCTTTACTACCGTGGCGATGCGTTCCAGTACCGCCTGCGGATCGACCGGCAAAAAGGGGAGCAGGCATGACACGCAACACGTTGGAGCAGGAATACGACATCGTCGTGATCGGCGGCGGCACCGCCGGCCCGATGGCGGCGATCAAGGCCAAAGAGAAGAACCGCGACTTGCGCGTGCTGCTGGTGGACAAGGCCAACGTCAAGCGCAGCGGCGCGATCAGCATGGGCATGGACGGCCTGAACAACGCGATCATCCCCGGCCACTCGACGCCGGAGCAGTACACCAAGGAAATCACCATCGCCAACGACGGCATCGTCAATCAGGCCGCCGTTTACGCCTACGCCACGCACAGTTTTGAAACCATCGAGCAGCTCGACCGCTGGGGCGTGAAGTTCGAGAAGGACGAAACCGGCGATTACGCGGTGAAAAAAGTCCACCACATGGGCGCCTACGTGCTGCCGATGCCGGAAGGGCACGACATCAAGAAGGTGCTTTACCGCCAGTTGAAACGCGCACGGGTCAGCATCACCAATCGACTGGTCTGCACCCGCTTGCTGACCGACGAGGAGGGCGCGGTCAATGGCGTAATGGGCTTCGATTGCCGCACCGCCGACTTCCATGTGATCAAGGCCAAAGCGGTGATCCTTGCCTGCGGTGCGGCCGGTCGCCTCGGTCTGCCGTCCTCCGGCTACCTGATGGGCACCTACGAAAACCCGACCAATGCCGGCGACGGTTACGCGATGGCGTATCACGCCGGGGCCGAGCTGGCGAACCTCGAATGCTTCCAGATCAACCCGCTGATCAAGGACTACAACGGCCCGGCCTGTGCCTACGTCACCGGACCCTTGGGCGGCTACACCGCCAACAACAAGGGTGAACGCTTCATCGAGTGCGACTACTGGAGCGGGCAGATGATGTGGGAATTCCACCAGGAACTGGAAAGCGGCAACGGCCCGGTGTTTCTCAAACTCGATCACCTGGCCGAGGAAACCATCCAGAACATCGAGGAAATCCTGCACAGCAACGAACGCCCAAGTCGCGGCCAGTTTCACGCCAATCGCGGCACCGATTACCGCACGCAGATGGTCGAGATGCACATCTCGGAGATCGGCTTTTGCAGCGGTCATTCGGCGTCGGGCGTGTGGGTCAACGAGCGTGCCGAGACCTCAGTGAAAGGCCTGTACTCGGCGGGCGACATGGCTGCCGTGCCGCACAACTACATGCTCGGCGCGTTCACCTACGGCTGGTTTGCCGGGCACAACGCGGCGGATTTCGTCGCCGGGCGCGCGTTTTCGGCGCTGGATACCGGGCAGATCGCGAAGGAAAAAGCCAGGGTCTACGCACCGCTGGACCGTGAGCACGGCCTGCCGCCGGCCCAGGTCGAGTACAAGCTGCGACGCTTCGTCAACGACTACCTGCAACCGCCGAAAGTGACCAAGAAGATGCAGATCGGTCTGCAACGCTTCAGCGACATCGAACGCGACCTCGAGCAGATGAAAGCCAACAACGCCCACGAACTGATGCGCGCGATGGAAACCAGCGTGATCCGCGACTGCGCCGAAATGGCCGCGCGCGCCTCGCTGTTCCGCGCCGAAAGCCGTTGGGGCCTGTATCACTACCGCGTCGATCACCCGCAGCGCAACGACGCTGAATGGTTCTGCCATTGCCACCTGAAGAAGGGTGACGACGGCCAGATGACCAGTTTCAAGAAGCCCGTCGAGCCGTACATCATCCCGCTCGATGCCGAAGAAATGCAGGCTTACGACCGCTTGCGGGTGGGCGCTTTTGCCGCTTGATGCATCACCAGAGAGAGTCCGAACCATGGCCTATCAAGCCCAGGAAATCTTCTTCCGCTCCAACGCCCCGGTCACCGTCGATGAGGACAAATGCATCGCCGAAAAGGGCTGCACCGTGTGCGTCGACGTCTGCCCGATGGACCTGCTGGCGATCAACCCGGCCACGCAAAAGGCCTACATGGCGTTCGATGAATGCTGGTACTGCATGCCGTGTGAAAAGGACTGCCCGACCGGGGCCGTAAAGGTCGATATTCCCTATCTCCTGCGCTGAAACCCGGTCCCTGTAGGAGCTGCCGAAGGCTGCGATCTTTTGACTTATGTTTTTTCAGATCAAGATCAAAAGATCGCAGCCTGCGGCAGCTCCTACAGGGGATTGTGGTAAGCCATAAAGCCATCCGGAACACCCGGACGCTGGAATCACCAAAACCCCCTCGTTTCCCACCGCGCCCTGATCGCGGCGGAGACGAACAGCCAATCAATGATTCGAGGGGAAACAACCATGTTGCGTGCAGCAATCGCCGGTCTGGTACTGGCTTCATTCACCTTGTCGGCCTCGGCCGAAACCATTCGCATCGCCATCGGCACCCAGGACACCACCATCAACTGCGCTGCGGGCGGCCTGTTGATTCGGGAGCTCGGTCTGCTCGACAAATACCTCCCGCACGACGGCGCCTACAAGGACGCGAAATACGACGTGCAGTGGAAGAACTTCACCAGCGGCGCGCCGCTGACCAACGAGATGGTCGCCGGCAAACTCGACTTCGGCGCCATGGCCGATTTCCCCGGGGCGTTCAACGGGGTGGCGTTCGAGACCGCCGGCAAGCACAGCCTGTTCATCAGTGTGTTGTCGGGCAGCATCAAGGGCAGCGGCAACGGCATCGTGGTGCCGAGCGCGTCCGGGGTGCAGTCGCTGAGCGAGCTCAAGGGCAAGACCATCTCGGTGCCATTCGCCTCGACGGCCCACGGCATGTTGTTGCGTGCGGTGGCAGAGCAGGGCTGGGACCCGCTCAAGGACGTGAACATCATTGCCCAGCCACCGGAAGTTGCCGGCTCCGCATTGCAGGCGGGCAAGATCGACGCCCACGCCGATTTCGTGCCGTTCGCCGAACTGTTCCCCAGCCGTGGCTTCGCCCGCAAGATCTACGACGGTGCCCAGGCCAACGCACCGACCTTCCACGGTGCGCTGGTGGATCAGGCCTACGCCAAGAAGTACCCGGAAATCGTCGTCGCCTACCTGCGGGCGAGCATCGAGGCCAATCGGTTACTCACTGCCGAGCCTGAGAAGTACAGCGAGCTGATCGCCAAGGTCACCGGCGTCGATGCCGAGGTCAATTACCTGTTCCACGGCCCGCTCGGCGTGCAGACCCGCGACCTGAGCTGGAAGCCGGAATATCGCCAGTCCGTCGGCACCGCAATCGATACGCTGAAGCTGCTGAAGAAGGCCGATCGTGGCCTCGACCTGAATACCTTCATCGACGACCAGTACATCCGCGCCGCGTTCAAGGCGTCGAATCTGGACTACACCGCGCAGCTCGCCAATTACGCGCAGACCCCGCTGAAGGCCACGGATGCGGCGACTGGCAAAGCCATCACTGACTTCAGCCACGTCGCGGAAATCTGGGTACGCGGCGAAGACAAGGTGCGCCAGTACGCTTCCGCTGAATCGGCTTTCACCGCGTTGGCCGCTTTGAAGCAGGAAGGTAAAAACATCCGCGCGGTGTATGCGCAGGCCAGTGACAGCGGGATCAAATTGCTCGCCGATCAGGCGTGGTTTGCCAGTGATGCCAAGGGGCGTTTGAGCGCGTTTCTGCTCAAGGGCCAGGCGCAGCAGTTCGCGGCGGCGCAGGGCGGCAAGGTTCTCGATTTCACCGATGCCACGACCCAGGCTGTGGCGATCCACTAACCCGCAGAACATCGCTGCCACCTGTAGGAGCTGCCGAAGGCTGCGATCTTTTGATCTTGATTCTGAAAAACAAAGTCAAAAGATCGCAGCCTGCGGCAGCTCCTACAGGGGGCGTGGTGAAAGGAATATTTATGTTCAGATCTATTCAGCGCTGGGTTCCAAGGGCCGCTTCTTTGCTGCTCTGCCTGCTGTTCTGGCAACTCGCCGCCAGCCACCATTGGAACCTCGGACTGGTCACCTTCGCCAACGTGCCCGCCCCCTTGGCGGTCATTGAAGCGGCGCTGGGCCTGGGCGATTCCGGCAAGCTGCTGCAGCACCTGACCGCCAGCCTCAGCCGCGTGTTCGCCGGTTACCTTGCGGCACTGCTGATCGGCATCGCCCTGGGCCTGGCCATCGGCCGCTCGAAATGGGCCGAAGACCTGCTGCTGCCACCGCTGGAAGTGCTGCGGCCGATCCCGGCGGTGGCGTGGATTCCGCTGGCGATTCTGATGTTCCCGTCGTCGGAGCTGTCGATGGTGTTCATCACCTTCACCGGCGCGCTGTTCCCGATCCTGCTCAACACCGTGCACGGTGTCGAAGGCGTCGATCCGCGCCTGATCGCTTCAGCGAAAAGCCTCGGGGCAGGACGCCGGGCGATGTTGCTCGAAGTGATTTTGCCCGGTGCCGCACCGAGCATCATCACCGGCCTGGCGATCGGCATGGGCACCTCGTGGTTCTGCCTGGTGACCGCGGAAATGATCTCCGGCCAGTTCGGCATCGGTTACTACACCTGGGAGTCCTACACCATCCAGAACTACGCCGACATCGTCGTCGGCATGCTGCTGATCGGCGTGCTGGGCATGGGCAGCAGCCTGTTGATAAAACGTCTGGGCGGGCTGTTCACGCCTTGGCACCGACCACGAGGAAAAGCCTGATGAGCGCAATGCAAACCCCGGAAGGGCGGATCGATATTCGTCAGTTGTCGATCGTCCTCGGCGAAGGCCAGCACGCGTTCGAAGCCGTGCACGGTCTGGATTGCCAGATCGAACCGGGCCAGTTCGTGTGCATTCTCGGCCCGTCCGGTTGCGGCAAATCGACCTTGCTTGGCGCACTCGCCGGGCACTTGAGCGCCCATGCCGGCAGCCTGAAAGTCGATGGTGGCGAGGTGTCCGGGCCGTCGCCGCAACGTGGCATGGTGTTCCAGCATCACACGCTGTTCCCGTGGCGCACGGTGCGCGACAACGTTGCCTTTGGCCTGAAGATGCGTGGCATCGGAAAGACTGAGCGCCACCGAGCCGCCGACGACATTCTCCAACTGGTGGGCCTTGAAGGCTTTGCCGAACGCTGGCCCGATCAGCTTTCCGGCGGCATGCAGCAACGGGTGGAAATCGCCCGGGTGCTGGTCAACCGTCCGCGCCTGCTGCTGATGGACGAGCCCTTCGGCGCGCTGGATGCCTTGACCCGCCTGAACATGCAGGAACTGCTGCTGGACATCTGGACGCGCATCCGCACCACCGTGGTGTTCGTCACCCACGACATCGACGAGGCGCTATTCCTCGCCGACCGCCTGCTGGTGATGAGCGCGCGGCCGGGGCGAATCATCGAAGACCTGCGCCTGGATTTCCCGCGCCCGCGCACCACTGAGCTGGTGACCAGCGCCGAGTTTTCTCGGCTCAAACGCCACTGCCTCGACCTGCTGCGCCATGACAACGACCGACCGCTGCCGCGCCTCAATCCGCTCGGCCTGCCTCCCGAAAACCCTTTGCCGCGATTTGCCTTATGACCTCTATTTTTGCTGTGACCGATAACCCGGACATTCTCGCCCTGCAACCGCGTCTGACCGCTGACGATGCCGGCGTGCGGCGCATTGCGCTGATTGATCTCGCGGACCTGGAAGAGCCGGACGGCTTGCTCTGGCTGGTCGAACGGCTGAGCGATGATCCGGCGCAAGAAGTCCGCGCCGAAGCCGCGCGACTGCTGGAAGCCTGGGAGGACGAACCGGTGGTGGCGGCGCTGTGTCAGGCGCTGACCGACCCGTCGCCCGCCGTACAAACCGCAGCAGCGCAAAGCCTGAGCCTGCTCAAGAGCGAAGCCGCTGGCCGGGTGATTCTGCCGTGGACCGATCACGCGCAAGTCAGTGTGCGGATCGCTGCGTTCCGCGCCCTGCGCGAACTGCGTTTCGTCGCCGCCGCGCCTGCTGCGGTCGCGGCACTCGACGACGCCGATGCCAATGTGCGGCGCGAAGCGGTCGGCGTGCTCGGCTGGCTCAAGCAACTCGACGCGCTGCCGGCGCTGGCACGCCTGGCCAGCGCCGACCCGGACACCGAAGTGCGGCGCGCCGCCACCGGCGCCCTCGGCCTGGCCTCCGGCGCCGAGGTGCTGCCGGCGTTGCGTCAGGCCTTGCAGGATCACGCCTGGCAAGTGCGTGAAGAGGCGGCCACCACGCTGGGCAAGGTCGGCCACAGCGATGCCGGTCCGGCGTTGATCGAAGCGCTGGGCGATGATTACTGGCAAGTGCGCCTGCGCGCCACTCGCAGCCTCGGTCGCCTGCGTTTTGCCCCGGCGCTGGACGCGTTGATCGAGACCCTCGGCCATCGCATCAGCAACCTGCGCAAGGAAGCCGCGCTGGCCCTCGGTGAGTTGCATGATCGCGGGGCGGTGGCGGCGTTGCAGGCGGCGCAGGACGACGGTGACCCGGAAGTGCGCAAAGCGGTGCGGATTGCCTTGAGTCAGTTGCAATGAATCCGCTGTCGGTAGGCAATTCACAAAGCGCGCAGACGTTGCGCCTGAGTTGGCCGGACGGCCGTGAATCGGTGCTCAACCACGCCGAACTGCGCCGCCAGTGCCCGTGCTCGCAGTGCCGTGCGTTTCGCCTGAAAGGGATGACCCCGCGGGTCGATGACCGTGTTCGGCTGATCGAGATCAATCCGCAGGGCTACGGCGTGCAACTGGTGTTCAGCGATGGGCACCAGCGCGGGATCTACCCGTGGGATTACCTGGCACAACTCAATTCTTGACCCAACAAATATCCAATTGTGGGAGCGAGCCTGCTCGCGAATGCGGTGGTTGATTCAGCATTGATGGCGACTGATACGCCGCCTTCGCGAGCAGGCTCGCTCCCACAGTGGGGTTGTGTAATTCCCGGGTTATTGGGCAGCCGTCATCGCCGGCCGGCATCCCCGAAACACATCCAGCCCTGGCTGATACAGCGCCGTTTTCACCTCAAACAACCCCAGCACCGAATGGAACAGGTTGTCATGGCTCAAGTCCGGCTGCCCGGTCTTGCCTTGCAGGCAATCCCGATCAATCCCCAGTTGCGCCAGGGTGTTGTTGCCGAACCACATCACCATCGGCACATGAGTCTGCGCCTCGGGCGCCAGTGCATACGGCGCCGCGTGCAGGTACAGGCCGTTTTCGCCCAGCGATTCGCCATGGTCGGAGACGTACAGCATCGAGGTGTCCAGCGTGTCCTGATTGCGCTTGAGCAACTCGATCACCTTGGCGAGGAAGTGGTCGGTGTAGAGGATCGTGTTGTCGTACACGTTCACCAACTCATCGCGACTGCAACTGCCCAACTGGTTGGTGTGGCAGATCGGCGTGAAGCGTTCCAGGGTCTTCGGGTAACGCTCGTAGTATTCCGGGCCGTGGCTGCCGTCGGCGTGCAGGACGATGATCGCGTGGCCCTTGAGGCTGTCGATGTAGGTCTGCAGATCGGCCAGCAGCGCTTCATCGAGGCAGTTGTTGCCGTCGCAGAACGGCCCCGGCTGGTTCTTCGCGATGTCGCGGTGCGGCACGCGCAGGCAGGTGCCCTTGCAGTCGCTGTTGTTGTCCAGCCACAGCACCTGCACGCCGGCGCGTTGCAGGATGTCGAGCAGGCCTTCGTAGGTTTTGCCTTTCTTGTCGCTGTAGTCCTCACGCGGGAACATCGAGAACATGCACGGCACCGACACCGCCGTGGACGTGCCGCAGGAATGCACCTGGGTGAAGTTGAGGATGTCCAGCTGGCTCAGTTCGGGATTGGTCTCGCGTGCATAGCCGTTCAGCGAGAAGTGATCGGCGCGGGCGGTTTCGCCCACCACGAACACCATCAGCGATTTCTTCTCGCGGCTGGCGGCTTTCGCGCTCATCACCGCGTCTTCACCGATGGCCTGCACCACGAAGTGCTTTTTGATGCCCAGGCGCTGTTTGGTGTACTTGCTGATGGCGTAGATGTAGTTGGTCGGGTTGATGAAATGGGTGAGCTTGTCTTCTTCACGGAAGATCGGCGCGTAGGTCGAATAGAACGCGCCCACCGAGGCGCCGATCAGCAGCACGCAGGCGGTGATCACCAACAGCTTGTTGAGCAGGCCACGAAAGAACGGCCGATAACTCACCGGCCAACGCCAGATCAGCGCCGCCGGCAGCACGCCGAGCAGCAGCACGTAGGCCAGCAGCTTGCCGTTGAACAGCGCGGCGGCTTCGGCCGGGTTGGTTTCGAACACGTTCTGGATCATCACCGTGTCGATGGTGATCCCGTATTCGTTCATGAAATACGCAGCGCAGGCCGAGAGCAGGGCGACCACCGTCAGTGCCGGTTTCAGCGTCCAGCGAAACGACACCAACGTCAGCAACAGGCTGATGGCGGCCCACAGAAACAGCCCGAACGAGGCGAAAAACGCCAGTTTGTGCGCTCCTTGCAGGGTGATCAGCGTGCCCAGCGCCTTCCAGGTCGCCAGGTTGTACAGCGCCACCAGTGCCAAAGAAAACAGCAGCACCAGGCGGGTTGAAGTGATGGACGGTAAACGCAGTCCTTTGCCCAAAGCCATTTCAGACATTCCTCTACACGAATAGAAAACTCGTACGGTTACGCGCGTAACTGTAGAAGAACATTAGTAAAAATTCCGTAAACATCCCGTAACAAACACCGAGTGCACAGCGAAACCCTGTAGGAGTGAGCCTGCTCGCGATAGCGGTATTGCATTCAACATTGTTGTTGACTGACACACTGCTATCGCGAGCAGGCTCACTCCTACAGGTAATGCTGCTCGCTTAAGCCCGGCAATGTGACTGTGGCGAGGGAGCTTGCTCCCGCTGGACTGCGTAGCAGTCCCTCTTTTGGGGGCGCTTCGCGACCCAGCGAGACGAGGCGGCGATCCTACAAGCTCCCTCGCCACAGGTTTCAATTGAATGGGGAACGATCAATCAGTGTCCGGCCCGGGCCGACTGGCGGTCATTGTCAGAAAAACCCGGGAAGAGTACAAATGTACTCCATGACCAATCTGACTCCCCGCCGTACCGCCATCCTGACCTTTATCCGCGAACGCATCGCCGAACACGGTCAGCCCCCAAGCCTCGCTGAAATCAGCGAGGCTTTTGGTTTTGCCTCGCGCAGCGTGGCGCGCAAGCATGTGCTGGCGCTCACCGAAGCCGGGTTTATCGAGGTCAATCCGCATCAGGCCCGGGGCATTCGCCTGCTCGGGCAACCGCCGCGGCCGGAGCTGCTCGACATTCCCGTACTCGGCCGCGTCGCTGCCGGTGCGCCGATCGGTGCCGATGCCGAGATCCATAGCCGCTTGATGCTCGACCCGGTGCTGTTCTCCCGCACACCCGACTACATGCTGCGGGTGCAGGGCGACTCGATGATCGAGGACGGCATTCTCGACGGTGATCTGGTGGGCGTGAAGCGCAATCCCGAGGCGCTCAACGGCCAGATCGTGGTGGCGCGGCTCGACGGCGAGGTCACGATCAAACGCTTCGAGCGTGTCGGCGCGACGGTGCGCCTGCTGCCGCGCAACCCGGCGTACCAGCCGATTGTCGTGCGCGACGATCAGGACCTGGCCATCGAAGGGGTGTTCTGCGGTCTGGTGAGGCAAGGCTGATGGGCGCCGTCGTTGCACTCGATACGCTGTTCAATGGCGGCCAGGTCTGGAAGGGCCGTCCTGCGCCTCCGGCGGCCAGCCCGCAACCCACCGGCCATGCCGCGCTGGATGCGGCATTGCCCAGCGGCGGCTGGCCGGAAGCGGCACTGAGCGAAATCCTTCTGGCCGGCCCCGGGGTCGGTGAGTTGCAACTGGTCTGGCCGACCCTGGCGCGGTTGTCGGCGGCGGGCGAGCGCATCGTGCTGGTGGCGCCCCCGTTCGTGCCGTACCCGCAGGCGTGGGAGAACGCCGGGATCGATCTGCGTCAGTTGTCGGTGATCCAGGCCAGCGAACGCGATGCCTTGTGGGCGGCGGAACAATGCCTGCGTTCGGGCAGTTGCGGCGCCGTGCTGTGCTGGCCGCACAAGGCTGATGACCGCGCGTTGCGGCGCTTGCAGGTGGCGGCGGAAACCGGGCAGACCCTGGCCTTTGCCTGGCGCCCGCTGAGCGAGGCGGTCAACCCGTCGCCGGCGGCGCTGCGCATTGCCATCGATGCCAGACCTGCCCAGTTGCGCGTGCTCAAATGCCGTGGCGGACTGGCGCGCACGGCGCCGATTGCGTTTGCCGTGGGGCACTGAGGTCGTCATGCGCTGGGTCTGCATTCTGTTCCCGCAATTGGCGCTCGACGCAGTCCTGCGTCAGCGTCCCGATCCCGATCAACCGTTGGTGCTGCTCAGCGGCCCGGCCCAGCGCCGGGTGCTGCAAGCGGTGAATACGTCGGCGCGCCAGCTCGGCCTGCGCGCCGGCCAGTCGATGACCGCCGCGCAAGCGTTGAGCAAAGGCTTTGCCACCGCCGATTACGACCTCGCCGAGGTCGAGCACTGGCAGCAGTTTCTGGCGGCGTGGGCCTACCGGTTCAGCGCGCAGGTCAGTGTGCATTACCCGCGTACCGTGGTGTTCGAGATCGAATCCAGCCTGGGCCTGTTCGGTTCCTGGACGCAGTTTGAAGCGCGGCTGCGCAAGGAGCTGACCGAGCTGGGCTTCCGCCATCGCATTGTCGCCGCACCGAACCCGGTGGCGGCGCGGGTGCTGGCCAATGCTTACGATGGCCTGGTGGTGCCGGACGGTGAAGCCTTGCAGCATCATCTCGGGCAACTGCCTGTCGATCGCGTCGGGCTGGAGCCGCCCGTCGCCACGGCGCTGGCGCGTATGGGCCTGCGTAACCTCAGCCAGGTGCAGAGCCTGCCGCGTCAGGCCCTGGCCCGACGTTTCGAAGCATCGATGCTCAAACACCTCGACACCCTGTTCGGCGCACGTCCACTGGCCTTGGCGTTCTATCTGCCGCCAGACCGCTTCGATGTGCGCATCGAACTCAACTTCGACGTGCAATCTCATCAGGCCTTGCTGTTCCCGTTACGCCGGTTGACCGGCGACCTGTCGGCGTTTCTCTGCGGGCGCGACAGCGGTGTGCAGCGTTTCGATTTGCATCTGGAGCACGCCGGGCTGCCGGACACGCTGATCAAGGTCGGCTTGCTCAGCGCCGAGCGCGATCCGGCGATGCTCTTCGAACTGGCGCGGGGCCGGCTGGAGCAGGTACAGGTCGAGGCGCCGGTGCGCGGTTTCCGCCTGCGCGCCGAAGATCTGCCGAGTTTCGTACCGCAGTTTCAGGAACTGTTCGATGAGCGTCCGCAACAGACCTTGCCCTGGGAGCAATTGCGCGAACGCCTGCGCGCGCGGCTCGGCGACGATGCGGTGCAGGGCCTGCGCTTCCAGGCCGACCATCGCCCCGAATGTGCGTGGCAGAACGGCGTCGACAAGCAGCGTTGCAGCGGATTGCCGAGCGTTCAGCGCCCGGGCTGGCTGCTCGGCGAACCGCAAAGCGTGGCTGAAGGTTCGGCGCGGATCCTCATGGGCCCGGAACGCATCGAATCCGGCTGGTGGGACGGGGACGATGTACGCCGCGATTACTACCTGATCCAGAACCGCGCCGGTCAGCAGGGCTGGGCGTATCGGGCGGTGGGCGAGGGCGGTCCGTTGTGGCTGCAGGGCTGGTTTGCATGAACGAGGGCTATGCCGAGCTGCACTGCCTGTCGAACTTCAGCTTCCAGCGCGGTGCCTCCAGTGCCCTTGAGCTGTTCCAGCGGGCGAAAAAACACGGTTATCAGGCGCTGGCGATCACCGACGAGTGCACGCTGGCCGGGATCGTGCGTGCCTGGCAGGCGGCGAAATCGGTTGAACTGCCGCTGATCATCGGCAGCGAAATCCGCATCGACAACGGCCCGAAACTGCTGCTGTTGGTGGAGAACCTCGCGGGGTATCAGGCCTTGTGCGGCTTGATCACCCAGGCCCGCCGGCGTACGCAGAAAGGCCAGTACCAGGTGCTGCGCGAGGATTTCAGCGCGCCGTTGCCGGGGTTGTTCACGCTGTGGGTGCCGGACACTGTGGAGGATGTGGAGGAGGGCCGCTGGCTGAAACAGACCTTTGGCGAGCGTCTGTTTCTGGCGGTGCAGTTGCATCGCGGGCAGGACGACCAGCGTCGGCTGGCGGCACTGCTGAGTCTGGCGGAGCAGGTGCAGATTACCGCTGTCGCCAGCGGTGACGTGCACATGCACGCCCGGGGCCGGCGCGCCCTGCAGGACACCATGACCGCGATCCGCCATCACGTCCCGGTGGCCGAGGCCGGATTGCGCCTGCACCCCAACGGCGAACGCCATCTGCGCAGCCTCGATGTATTGCGCGAGCTGTATCCGCCGGCGTTGCTCGACGCCTCGGTGCAACTGGCCCGGCGCTGCACGTTCGAGCTGGGCGAGTTGCGCTATGAGTATCCGAAAGAACTGGTGCCGCAGGGGCACACCGGCCGTTCCTGGCTGCGCCAGTTGACTAAAGAGGGCATCGTCTGGCGCTGGAAAAAAGGCGCGCCCTTCAAGGTGCTGAGGCAGATCAACAAGGAACTGAAACTGATCGCCGAACTCGGCTACGAAAGCTACTTCCTCACCGTGCACGATGTGGTGCGTTTCGCCCGCGAGCAAAATATTCTCTGTCAGGGCCGGGGTTCGGCGGCCAACTCGGCCGTGTGTTTCGCCTTGGGCATCACCGAGATCGACCCGGACCGCACCACGCTGCTGTTCGAGCGCTTCATGTCCAAGGAGCGCAACGAGCCGCCGGACATCGACGTGGATTTCGAACACGAACGCCGCGAAGAAGTCTTGCAATACGTGTTCCGCCGTTATGGCCGGGGGCGGGCGGCGCTGACGGCGGTGGTCAGCACCTACCACGCCGCCGGTGCGGTGCGCGACGTCGCCAAGGCCTTGGGGCTGCCGCCGGATCAGATCAATGCGCTGGCCGATTGCTGCGGCCACTGGAGCGATGAAACCCCGCCGCTGGCGCGCTTGCTCGAAGCCGGGTTCGATCCTGACAGCCCGGTGCTGCGCCGGGTGCTGAGCCTGACCGGGCAACTGATCGGCTTTCCCCGGCACCTGTCGCAGCACCCCGGTGGTTTCGTGATTTCCGAGCAGCCGCTGGATACGCTGGTGCCAGTGGAAAACGCCGCCATGGCCGAGCGCACGATCATTCAGTGGGACAAGGACGACCTCGATGCGGTCGGGCTGCTCAAGGTCGATATCCTTGCCCTCGGCATGCTCAGCGCGATCCGTCGCTGCTTCGATCTGCTGCGGCGTCATCGCCATCTGGATCTGAGCCTGGCGACGATTCCGGCCGAAGACCAACTGACCTACGAAATGATCAGCCGCGCCGACACCATCGGCGTGTTCCAGATCGAGTCGCGGGCGCAGATGTCGATGCTGCCGCGCCTGAAACCGGCGAAGTTCTACGATCTGGTGATCGAGGTGGCGATCGTCCGCCCGGGGCCGATTCAGGGCGGGATGGTTCACCCATACCTGCGCCGCCGCAACAAGGAGGAAGAAGAAACCTACCCGTCGCCAGAACTCAAAGTGGTACTGGAGCGTACCCTCGGCGTGCCGTTGTTTCAGGAACAGGTGATGCAGATCGCTATCGTCGCCGCCGACTACAGCCCCGGCGAGGCCGACCAGTTACGCCGCTCCATGGCCGCGTGGAAACGCCACGGCGGGCTGGAACCGCACAAGGAACGTCTCGCCGCCGGCATGAAGAAAAACGGCTACACCCCGGAATTCGCCGCGCAGATCTTCGAGCAGATCAAGGGTTTTGGCAGCTACGGGTTTCCCGAATCCCACGCCGCCAGTTTTGCTTTGCTGACCTACGCTAGTTGCTGGCTCAAGTGCCACGAACCGGCAGCGTTCGCCTGTGCGCTGATCAACAGTTGGCCGATGGGTTTCTACAGCCCGGACCAGATCCTTCAGGACGCGCACCGCCATCAGTTGCAGATCCGTCCGGTGGACGTGCGCGCCAGCGACTGGGATTGCAGCCTGGAACCGATCAGCGGTGCACAACCGGCGATCCGCATGGGCCTGCGGATGATCAAGGGCTTTCGCGAGGACGACGCTCGGCGCATCGAAGCGGCGCGCGCGCGCGGGGCGTTTGCCGATGTCGCCGACCTGGGCGAACGCGCCGCGCTCGACAGTCGGGCGCAGGCGCTGCTCGCCGATTCCGGGGCGTTGCGCGGCATGGCCGGGCATCGGCATCGCGCACGCTGGGAAGTGGCCGGGGTGCAGAAACAGCTGGGCCTGTTTGCCGGGTTGCCGAGTCAGGAAGAACCCGATGTGCTGCTGCCCAAACCGAGTGTCGGCGAGGACCTGCACGCCGATTACGCGACGCTCGGCACCACGCTGGGGCCGCATCCACTGGCGCTGCTGCGTGGCGAACTCAAGGCGCGGCGCTGCCGCAGCTCGCAGGAGTTGCTGGACGTCGAACACGGCCGGCCGGTGAGCATCGCCGGGCTGGTCACCGGCCGCCAACGACCGGGCACCGCCAGTGGTGTGACCTTCGTCACCCTGGAAGACGAGTTCGGCAACGTCAACGTGGTGGTCTGGCGCGATCTGGCCGAGCGTCAGCGCCAGGTGCTGGTCGGCTCGCAACTGCTCAAGGTCGATGGCCGCTGGGAGCGCGAAGGCGAAGTCCGGCATTTGATCGCCGGACGGCTGAGCGACCTGAGTCCGCTGCTCGACGGTATTCGCGTGCAGAGTCGCGACTTCCATTAATACCAATCCCCTGTAGGAGCTGCCGCAGGCTGCGATCTTTTGACTTTGATTTAAAAAAACAAGATCAAAAGATCGCAGCCTGCGGCAGCTCCTACAGGAAGGGCAGTTCGATCATGGCGGAGCAGTGAGCGGCATGGGCGGTCAATCCATTGGCGTCAAAAAAAGCCTGTCGCGAATGATGGCACTTTGTCATAATGCCGGCCCTTTTCCGCTCCCCACCGCCTTGCCGTGCCGGGACACACCGTTTTTTCAGAAGGAATGCACAGTGAGAATGATCTCCCGGATGTTGGTCTCAGGCGTTGCGATTGCCGTGCTCGGCACCCTCGCCAGCTCCCTTGCCGGCTGCGCCACCGAAAGTTCCCGCGCCCTGCCGGTGGCCAAGGTCGAGAGCGCCACGCAAGTCTGGACCGGTGCTCGCGTGCCGATGGCAGTGGGCAAGTTCGATAACCGTTCCAGCTACATGCGCGGAATCTTCTCCGATGGCGTCGATCGTCTCGGCGGCCAGGCCAAGACCATCCTGATCACGCACTTGCAGCAGACCAACCGTTTCTCCGTCCTGGATCGCGACAACATGGGCGAGATCCAGCAGGAAGCCGCCATCAAGGGCCAGACCCAGCGCCTCAAGGGTGCCGATTACGTGGTCACCGGTGACGTCACCGAGTTCGGCCGCAAAGAAACCGGCGACCATCAACTGTTCGGCATTCTCGGCCGGGGCAAGACCCAGGTCGCCTACGCCAAGGTCAACCTGAACATCGTCAACATCAGCACCTCCGAAGTGGTGTATTCGACCCAGGGCGCCGGCGAGTACGCCTTGTCCAACCGCGAAATCATCGGCTTCGGCGGCACCGCTGCGTACGACTCCACGCTCAACGGCAAAGTCCTCGATCTGGCCATGCGCGAGGCGATCAATCGTCTGGTCGATGGCATGAACGCCGGTGCCTGGAAACCGGGTAACTGATCGCTATTCATTGCAAGGAGCACTACCCCATGAATCTGACTTTGTCGCGGTCGTTGCTGGCCCTGACGCTGGCCGCCAGCGCCTTGCTGGCCGGTTGCAGCAGCCCGAAAACCCTGTACCAGTGGGAAGATTATCAACCGCAGGTCTACGAATACTTCAAAGGCGAAGAGCCGAAGGAAGCCCAGGCCGAAGTGCTGGAGCGTGACCTGCAGAAGATCCGTTCTACCGGCAAGGCCGTGCCGCCGGGCTACCACGCCCACCTGGGCCTGCTGTACCTGAGCATGGGCAAGGACGATCAGATGGTGCAGCAGTTCCGCACCGAGAAAGCGCTGTTCCCCGAGTCCGGCCCGTACATGGATTTTCTGCTTAAAAACGCCAAGACCGGAGACGCCAAATGATTTCGCGCACCCTGAAACTGCTGGCCGCCGGTCTGGCCCTGACTGTACTCGGTGGTTGCGTTGCGCCGAAAACCGTCGATTATTCGGCGTATAAACAGGCGCGCCCGAAGACCATTCTGGTGCTGCCGCCGCTGAACACCTCGCCGGACGTGAAAGCCTCCTACAGCCTGTTGTCGCAAGTGACGTTTCCACTGGCCGAGGCCGGTTACTACGTGCTGCCGATCACCCTGGTGGACGAGACCTTCCGCCAGAACGGCCTGACCACGCCGGATGACATCCATCAGGCACCGGCCAACAAGCTCAAGGAAATTTTCGGCGCCGACGCCGCGCTGTACATCACCGTGACCGAGTACGGCACGCGGTACATGGTCATCAGCAGCGAAACCGCGGTGACCGCCACCGCGAAACTGGTGGACCTGAAATCCGGCACTACGCTGTGGACCGGTTCGGCACGCGCGTCGAGCGAAGAGGGTGGCAACAACAGTGGCGGCGGGCTGGTCGGCATGCTGATCACGGCGGCGGTGAAGCAGGTGATCAACAGTTCGACCGATGCCGGCTACCCGATTGCCGGTGTGGCGAGCAATCGCTTGCTGTCGGCCGGGCAGCACGCAGGCCTGTTGTACGGCCCGCGTTCGCCGAAGTACGGCACTGACTGATTTAGCAGGTACGACACAAAAACCTTTGTAGGAGTGAGCCTGCTCGCGATAGCGGTGTGTCAGACAACATCAACGTGGCTGATGCACCGCTATCGCGAGCAGGCTCACTCCTACAAGGGAATGTGTTAATCAGTGTTATTTGGCAGCGGCCAAAACCGCTCGTCCCCACCATCGAAAAATCCCCGGCCTGTGCTGCCCACGCGAGCCTCTCGCTGCCTCAATCCCATTCAACTTGCGATTCATCCCCTGCATCTCGGCGCCGAAGGCGATATCCTGCGCCACACTTATCTGTGCAAACGGCGCATAACGCTGGAACACCGTGTTTGCCCGAGGCTAAAGGAGTGTTCGAATGACCGAGAAGAAACTGGAAACCACGGTCGACCGCGTCTACCAAGGGATTTACCTGGCGATCAGCAAGCGTTCACTGCGTCCGGGGATGAAGCTGGGCGAAGCCTCGCTGGCTGAACTGTTCAATGTCAGTCGCACGTCGGTACGTGCCGCGCTCAAGCAACTGGAAGCCGAGGGGCTGGTCACCACCGAGCCGAACAAAGGGGCTTCGGTATCGTTGCCCAGCAATGAAGAAATCCGCTCGTTGTTCGAAACCCGGCGCCTGATCGAGATCGGGATCGTCACCGAACTCTGCCGGCGCAAGGACACCGCCGCCATGCAAGTCCTGCGCGAGCACCTGCTACTGGAAGACGCCGCCCACGCGGCGGGTGACCACGAGCAACTGATTTACCTGCTTGGCGAGTTCCACATCAAGCTGGCGCGCAGCCTCAACAACCCGGTGCTGCTCGACTGGTTTCAGAAGCTGATTTCCCGCGCCTCGCTGTACGTCGCCGCACTGGATGACGACAGCCATGAAGCCTGCCGCGACAACGAGCATCTGCGCCTGATCGAATACATTGAGGCCGGCGATCAGAGCGCCGCCATCGAGCTGACCTGTACGCATTTGAACGGCATTGAAAAGGCCATTCTGGATGTCGCTGCGAAGATGAAAACTGGCTACCATCCGCTCAAGCACCTGATCGGGGTCTAATCCGGGCCGGGTCTGAAATCGGCTATACCTTCAATGAAACCAAAACGGCCGACGAGGCTCGAAACAGACGGGCGTCGCCTCGTTCCGGCGGCGCGACGTATCGGGCAAACACCACAGGACACCGAGTCAATCGATGCAGTTTTTATCCGATAGCTACGGTTGTGAGGGCTGGAAAGGCGAGATGGCCGAGCGCATTTGCGCGTTCGACTGGCGCCAGACTGAACTCGGCCCGCTCGACACCTGGCCTGCCAGCCTGTGCAGCGCCGTGCAACTGATGCTGGCCTCGCCCTTGCCGATGGTCATGCTCTGGGGCCATGCCGGTTACATGATCTACAACGACGCCTATTCGCGGGTTGCCGGTGGCCGCCATCCGTACCTGTTGGGCGCACCGGTGGAGCTGGGCTGGCCGGAAGTTGCCGACTTCAACCGGCAGGTGGTCGACACCTGCCTGGCGGGCGGTACCTTGTCCTTCCGCAACAAGGAACTGGTGCTGCTGCGCAATGGCGTGCCCGAAGACGTCTGGATGGATTTGTATTACAGCCCGGTGCCCGACGATGACGGCGTGCCGGCCGGGGTCTTGGCGATGGTCGTCGAGACCACCGAGTTCATGCGTTCCGAACGCCTGCGTCAGGCCGCTGAAGATGCCTATCGTGCAGATAACGAGAGGGTGCGTCTGGCACTCAATGCCGGCGCCTTGCTGGGTTCGTTTGTCTGGGACGTGAAAAATAATATTCTTTCGGCCGACGAGCGTTTTGCCCGAACCTTTTCCTGCCCGCTGGAACAGGACTTGAGCAACCTGTCGCAGGCCTTCACCGAATCGCGAATCCATCCAGACGATCTGGCCTGGGTTCGAGACCGGGTCAATCATTCGTTGCAGACCGGTGAAGCGTATAACGCCGAGTACCGGGTGTTGTGCGCCGATGGCAGCTACCTGTGGGTGCTCGCCAGTGGCGCCTGCGAATATGACGAACACGGCGCGCCGTTCCGTTTTCCCGGGGTGTTGATCGACATCCATGAACGCAAGATCGCCGAAGAATCCCTGCTCAAATTCACCCGCAACCTTGAACAACGAGTCGCCGATGAAGTGAATGCGCGGCTGGCGACCGAAGAGCAATTGCGCCAGTCGCAGAAGCTCGAAGCCATCGGCGGACTCACCGGCGGCGTGGCCCACGACTTCAACAACCTGCTGCAGGTGATCGCCGGCAACCTGCATTTGCTGGCGCGGCATGAACCGGACAATGCCAACGTGCAACGCCGGGTCAGCGCTTCATTGGCGGCGGTCGAGCGCGGCGCCAAGCTGTCGTCGCAATTGCTCGCGTTTGCCCGGCGTCAGCCGTTGTCGCCAGCGGTGTGTGATCCGCAACAGATCTTCGATGGCGTCGGTGAATTGCTCCAGCGCGCGCTGGGCGAAACCATTCAGATTGACGTGCAATTGCCGCAAGACCCGTGGCACATCAACGTCGATCGCAATCAACTGGAAAACGCCATTCTCAATCTGGCGATCAACGCCCGGGATGCGATGAAGGGCGAGGGCACGATTGTCCTCAGCGCCCTCAACACCCGACTGGACAACACGTTCTGCGCAGGCAAAGGCATCGTCGCCGGTGACTACGTGCGGGTAGTGGTCAGCGACACCGGCGCCGGCATTCCCCCGCAAATGCTTGAACAGGTGTTCGAGCCGTTCTTCACCACCAAGGCTGATGGTCAGGGCACCGGGCTCGGCTTGAGCATGGTGTTCGGCTTCGTCAAACAGAGCGGCGGCCACGTCGAGATCGACAGCACCGTGGGCGAGGGCACGCGGGTGCAACTGTACTTCCCGCGCAGCCTGCGCCCGGTCATCGATGAGACACCGGGTTTCGACCCGCAGCAGGGCGGCGGCCATGAAACCATTCTGGTGGTCGAGGACAACGAAGCGGTGCGCGCCTCGGCCGTGGAGTTGCTACGCGAAGAAGGTTACCGCGTGCTCACCGCCGGCAATGGCGACGTGGCGATGCAGATGTTGCTGCAAGGCATCGACGTCGATCTGATTTTCACCGATGTGGTCATGCCAGGGCTGATCAAGAGTTCCGACCTGGCGGCCTGGGCCAAGGTGCAGACGCCAGCGGTGGCGGTGCTGTTCACCTCCGGGCACACCCGCGACATCATCTCGCGCAACCACCAGTTGAGTCCGGACACGCACTTGCTGAGCAAACCGTACGGACCGGAAGCGTTGTTGCAGATGATTCAGTCGGTGCTCAGTGCCTAGCTGGCTAATTCCCAAGTCCCTGTGGCGAGGGAGCTTGCTCCCGCTCGGCTGCGCAGCAGTCGTAAATCCGGGAACCGCGGTTTGTCTGCCGGGTTGATTCGTCCGGGATTGGGGCCGCTTCGCAGCCCAGCGGGAGCAAGCTCCCTCGCCACAGGTTTTGTGTTCGGCTCACATCACCAGTTGAGTGCGGACACGCACTTGCTGGGCAAACCGTACGGACCGGAAGCGTTGTTGCAGATGATTCGCTCGGTGCTCAGTGCTTAGCTGGCTAATTCCCAAGTCCCTGTGGCGAGGGAGCTTGCTCCCGCTCGGCTGCGCAGCAGTCGTAAATCCGGGAACCGCGGTTTGTCTGCCGGGTTGATTCGTCCGGATTTGGGGCCGCTTCGCAGCCCAGCGGGAGCAAGCTCCCTCGCCACAGGTTTTGTGTTCGATTCACATTTTCCGATCAAGGCCCGCCAATGACTGCCAAACGCACCTCCAAAGCACCCGCCGGCATGGTTCGGGTGCGTGGCGCCCGTGAACATAATCTGCAGAACGTCGACGTCGACATCCCCCGCGATGCGCTGGTGGTGTTCACCGGGGTTTCCGGTTCGGGCAAGTCGTCGCTGGCGTTCTCGACCTTGTACGCCGAAGCCCAGCGGCGCTATTTCGAATCGGTGGCACCGTACGCGCGGCGGCTGATCGATCAGGTCGGCGTGCCGGATGTCGACTCCATCGAAGGCCTGCCGCCGGCCGTGGCCCTGCAGCAGCAGCGCGGCACGCCGAGCGCGCGTTCGTCGGTGGGCAGCGTGACCACCTTGTCGAGCCTGATCCGCATGCTCTATTCCCGGGCCGGCAGCTATCCGCCGGGGCAGCCGATGCTGTACGCCGAGGACTTCTCGCCGAACACCCCGCAAGGCGCCTGCCCGCAGTGCCACGGGCTCGGACGGGTGTATGAGGTGACCGAAGCGCTGATGGTGCCCGACCCGAACCTGACCATCCGCCAGCGCGCCGTCGCTTCCTGGCCTCTGGCGTGGCAGGGACAGAACCTGCGCGACATCCTGGTGACCATGGGCATCGACGTCGACATCCCCTGGAAGAAGCTGCCGAAAAAACAGCGCGACTGGATTCTGTTTACCGAAGAAACCCCGACCGTGCCGGTGTACGCCGGGCTGACCCCGGAAGAAACCCGGGTCGCGCTCAAGCGCAAGATGGAGCCGAGTTATCAGGGCACCTTCACCGGCGCCCGGCGCTACATCCTGCACACCTTTACCCATTCGCAAAGCGCGCTGATGAAGAAGCGTGTTTCGCAATTCATGCTCGGCAGCCCATGCCCGCTGTGTGACGGCAAGCGCCTCAAGCGCGAGGCGTTGGCGGTGACCTTTGCCGGTTACGACATTGGCGAGCTGTCGCAGATGCCGCTGCTGCAAGTGGCCGAAGTGTTGAAGCCGGTGGCAGCCGCAACCTACCTGGAACACGCCGAGGAAACCGGCGAAACCTTGAGCCATGCGCAAACCCGCGAGGCCCGCCAGCAACGCGTCGCCCACGGTGCCAGCGGCCACGCCAGCGCGCCGGATGTGCGCCATACGCCGAACCTGTCGCTGGAGAAACGTCTGGCGGCGCAGCGCATTGCCGAAGATCTGCTGGAGCGGGTCAGCACCCTGACTGACCTGGGCCTGGGTTATCTGGCGCTGGAGCGCAGCACGCCAACGCTATCGTCCGGTGAGTTGCAGCGCCTGCGTCTGGCGACGCAATTGGGTTCGCAGCTGTTCGGCGTGATCTACGTGCTCGACGAACCCTCCGCCGGCCTGCATCCGGCCGATGGCGAGGCGCTGTTCGAAGCCCTGCAGCGCTTGAAGGCCGACGGCAATACGCTGTTTGTGGTCGAGCATGATCTGCAAACCATGCGCCGCGCCGACTGGCTGATCGATGTCGGCCCGGCGGCGGGCGAGAAGGGCGGCCGGGTGCTGTACAGCGGTCCGCCGGCAGGGCTGGCCGAGATCGACGAGTCGCAGACCCGCGCTTACCTGTTTGCCGACACCCAGGGCCCTTCGCGCAGCGCACGCCAGCCGAATGGTTGGCTGAGACTCGAGGGCATCAGTCGCAACAACCTGAACCACCTCAGTGCCGAATTTCCCTTGGGCTGCTTCACCTCGGTGACCGGGGTCTCCGGCTCCGGCAAGTCGAGTCTGGTCAGTCAGGCGCTGCTGGAACTGGTGGGCGCGCACTTGGGGCGTCCGACGGTTGAGCAGGAACCTGAAGAGCTCAGTCTTGAAGACGATGCGCCGCAGGCCAGCAGCGGTCAGGTGACGGCGGGGCTGGAGTCGATCAAGCGGCTGGTGCAGGTCGATCAGAAACCGATTGGCCGTACGCCGCGCTCGAACCTGGCTACCTACACCGGGCTGTTCGACAACGTGCGCAAATTGTTCGCCGCCACCCCCGAGGCGCGGGCGGCGGGATACGACGCCGGGCAGTTTTCCTTCAACGTCGCAAAGGGCCGTTGCCCGACCTGCGAAGGCGAGGGGTTTGTCAGCGTCGAGTTGCTGTTCATGCCCAGCGTGTACGCGCCGTGCCCGACTTGCCATGGCGCGCGCTACAACCCACAGACGTTGGCGATTCAGTGGCAGGGCTTGAGCATTGCGCAAGTGCTGCAACTGACCGTGGACGAGGCGGTTGAGGTGTTCGCCGAACAGCCAGGGATTCGCCGTTCATTGGAGGTGCTGCGTGATATCGGCCTCGGCTATTTGCGTCTGGGCCAACCGGCCACCGAGCTGTCTGGCGGCGAGGCGCAGCGGATCAAACTGGCCACCGAGCTGCAACGCAATCAGCGCGGCGCGACCCTGTACGTGCTGGATGAGCCGACCACCGGACTGCATCCGCGAGATGTCGATCGGCTGCTGGAGCAATTGGACAACCTGGTCACGGCGGGGCACACGGTGATCGTCGTCGAGCATGAAATGCGCGTGGTCGCGCAGAGCGACTGGGTGATCGACATCGGCCCGGGGGCCGGGGATCAGGGCGGCAAGATCGTTGCCGCCGGGACGCCGCAGAAAGTCGCGGCGAGCAAGAAGAGCCGGACGGCGCCGTTTCTTGCCCAGGCATTGAGGCGATAGGCGAGCTGTTCCCATCGCCAGCAGGCTGGCGATGGGCGGCTGTCAAGCACCATCCAGGGTGCGGCGGATCTTGTCCAGCAGTTCGCTGATCTGGAACGGCTTGATCAGCATTTCCATGCCGTCGCCCAGGAACACCTGACGGTTGATCGCGTTCTGCGCATAGCCTGTCATGAACAGAATCGGCAGCTCTTCGCGCCAGCCACGGGCTACATCGGCCAGTTCGCGGCCGCTCATGCGCGGCAGACCGACATCAGTCAGCAGCAGCTCGATCGAGGGATCGTTCTGCAAATGCTTCAGCGCCGTTTCGATATCCGCCGACTGGGTGCAGCGATACCCCGCATCCTCCAGTACTTCGGTGACGAACAGCCGCACCGCAGGCATGTCCTCGACGATCAGCACATGCTCACCGCAACCCTGCGGATCGACCAGGACCGGCGCCGGATCGACCGCCGTCGGATCGCTGGTGGCCGGCAGCATGATCGTCACTTCGGTACCGCATCGTGCCACGCTGCGGATGTGCGCATCGCCTCCAGACTGCCGGGCGAAGCCGTAAATGGTCGACAAGCCGAGCCCGGTGCCCTGGCCTAGTGGCTTGGTGGTGAAAAACGGGTCGAACACTTTGTCGATCACGTTGTGTTCGATGCCGGTGCCGTCATCGCGCACGGACAAGGCTACATAGGCGCCATCCGCCAGATTCGGATCGCCATGGGAATACGCCGCATAGGTGTTGACCCAAATGTTGCCGCCCTTAGGCAAGGCATCGCGGGCGTTGATCACCAGGTTGAGCATTGCGCTTTCAAGTTGACTCGGGTCGACCAGGGCGATGGCCGGTTTGCTGGTCAGTTCAAGCTTGAGGGCGATCCGTTCACCGATGGTGCGCATCAGCAGCTCTTCCAGCGAGCGTACGTGCTTGTTGATGTCCACTGGACGTGTGTCGAGCGGCTGCTGGCGCGCGAACGCCAGCAAGCGTTGGGTGAGGGCCGCTGCACTCGTCGCCGAATTCAGCGCCGATTCGGCATACAGCCTGACTTTGTCCGGGCGGTTGTCGGCGATGCGTTTCTGGATCAGCTCAAGGCTGGTGATGATGCCGGTCAGCAGATTGTTGAAGTCGTGGGCGATACCGCCGGTGAGCTTGCCCAGTGCGTCCATTTTTTGCACTTGCAGCAATTGCAATTCGGCGCGGGCCAATTGCGAGGTGGTGTCGTCCAGCCGCGCCAGATGCGAGCGCTCACGGTGGCGATGCTCAGTCACGTCTTCGACGAATACCAGGCTCAAGTGCGGCGTGCGGTAAGGTGAAATCTGCCACAGGGTTTCACGAATCTCGCCCTGCACCCGCATGTTCAGCGTGCCTTTCCAGCGCTCGCCATCGACCAGGCGCAAGCGCAGTTCATTGAGGATGGCGCTCTGCTCGTCGGCGAAGCACTCCTTCAGGCTTTGCGGATCTTGGTTGTCGAGAATCAGTTGGGTAAAGGCGTGGTTGCATTCGTGCACTTTGAGGTTGGCGTCGAGCACTGCAATCGGTGCGGACACATTGACGAAAATCTCGCGGAATCGCGCTTCGCTCTCACGCAGGGCGTTTTCCGTGTCACGCACCCGCAGCAAGGTGCGCAGGGTCGCCAGCAATACGTCCGGGTCCACCGGGTGAATCAGGTAGGCATCGGCGCCGGCGTCGAGGCCGGTGATGATATCGCCGGTCTGGATCGAGGCGGCAGACACGTGAATCACCGGCAGCAATGCGGTGCGCGCATCGGCGCGCAGGGCGCGCACGATGTCGAAGCCGCTCATGTCCGGCAGGTTGACGTCGAGAATCAGCGCATCGGGCAGCTCGCTCTCGATCAGGGCCAGGCCCTCGGTGCCAGTGCCGGCCTCCAGCACTCCATAATCGTGACGTTCCAGACGCTTGCGCAAGGCATAGCGAGTGGCGACGTTGTCATCGACGATCAACAGGCGAATGTCACGTTTCATCGACGTTCTCCAGAGCGATCGCCAACGGAATGATCACGAAAAAGTTCGAACCGACCCCTGGCGCGCTGTCCATGCCGACCTCGCCACCCAGCAGGGCGGCAAAGCGTTTGCACAAGGACAGCCCCAGGCCGGTGCCGCGCAAGCGTTTCTGCAGCGGCGAGTCGACCTGGGAAAAGTCCTCGAACAATGCGCCATGCAATTCCGGCGCGATACCTATTCCGGTGTCGCTGACGGCAAAGCGCACCTTGTCGGCGCCTTCGAGTCGCGCAGAGACCCGCACTTCGCCACGGGTGGTGAATTTCAGCGAGTTGGAAATGAAATTGCGCAGGATCTGCGCGAGCTTCTTGTCATCGGTATACAAACGCGGCAGGCCGACCGGCTCTTCGAAAATCAGATCGACAGCGCTGGCGTCGACAATCGGCCGAAACATCCCGCGCAGGGCAGAGAACAGATCGAACATGTCGAACCAGGCGGGTGAGATGCTGATCCGTCCGGCCTCGATTTTTGCCAGATCAAGCAGGTCATCCACCATGTCGCTGAGTTCGCGGGCGGCGCTGCTGACGAATGCCACTTGCTTGTGCTGCTCGGGGCTCAGCGGGCCGTCGATTTCGTCGGCGAGCAGGCTGTTGATGCTAAGGATCGAGCCCAGTGGGGTGCGGAATTCATGGCTCATGTACGACAGAAAGCGGCTCTTGAGGTCCGACGCCTGACGCAGCTCTTCGGCCTGGGTGTCGAGTTCGGCATACAGGGCCAGCACGCCCTGATTGGTCTCATCGAGTTCTTCGCGCAAGGCGGCGGTTTCGCTTTGCAATCGAGCGATAAGCGCGGCCTGTTCGGCACTGCTCAGGTCAGGCAATTCAGCCATGGGCGGCCTCCAGGGCGACAACCAGTACCGTGACATCGTCGCGCCCGCGACAGAAATCGCGGTGCAGGACGCTGGCGATGACGGCAGGATGGCGGTGCGCCAGCCCCGGGTAGTCTTGAAGGTTCCAACGGGACTGCAAGCCGTCGCTGTACATGATCAATAGATGTCCGTTCACGTGAGCATAGTCAAAGGGCTGGGCTTTCCGGTACTGGCCACCGACGATACCCGGGTGCGAGGCCAGACCGCGGGATTTGCCACCGGCAATCAGGCTCGCGCCAATGTTACCGACACCGGCGAACGTCAGGCTGGCCCGATCAGCGCGGAACTGGGCAAACGCCACCGCACCGCCGCGTGTGCCGATCATGTCGCGGTGCAAATCTTCCATCAACAGCGTCGGTGCGCTGAACGGTGCCCGGGCAAACGCGTCCTCTCCGGCTCGAGCCGCACGCTCGGCGTCTTCACCGTGACCGAGGCCGTCAATGATCATGGCGCTGATATCACCATGGTGATACGCCAGATGCCAGACATCGCCGCAAGCCGGGTCGTTATGCAGCGAGTGCTGACTGACGCCATACGCCAGATCCGGCTGACGGTCGCTGCGCGGATACAGACGAGCGAGGAGGACGGCTCCACGCTGATCAGCAAATGCGTCGAACACATCGGCCTGTCGGGCTACCGCACCCAAACCGATGCCCTGGGTGCCGCCAGTGGAAAAACCGTCGGTCAGACAAGCGTCCAGATCGAAGCCTTGGGCCCGGTCGATCGCGATCATCTCGATACCGTTGTCGCCCTGGCGTGGCAGCACGCGCAAATGAATTTCACCGCGAAGGGCATGTTTGAGCACATTGCTGGCAAGCTCCGTGGCCACCAGGGCCACGCGGCCGGCATCACTCTCACCAAAGCCATTCTGTTCGGCGAGCCGCTGTGCCGTGCGCCGGGCAAAGCCGATCTGGCTGCTGTCTTCGATCAGCAGCACCTGGGTCATTGACCCTGTGATATTCATGTCCATCGGGTGATCGTTATACGTGTACCCTTGCCGGGCTCTGTGTCCAGTTCGAATTCTTCGACCAGGCGTTTTGCCCCGGTCAGGCCCAGGCCCATGCCGCTGCCGGAGGTCCAGCCGTCGGTCATCGCCAGTTTGATGTCGGCGATGCCCGGGCCTTCGTCGCGGAACGTCAAGCGCAGACCGACCTTGTGATCTTCATCGAGAATCTGCCAGTCCATGTCGCCGCCGCCACCGTAAACCATGGTGTTGCGGGCCAGTTCACTGACCGCCGTGACCATTTTGGTCAGGTCGATAAGGCGCATCCCGCACTCGGTGGCCAGCTTGCGGGCGGTCTGGCGTGCGAGCACGACATCCTGCTCGATATTGATCGGTTGAGTACCGCTGCTGCGTACGGTCATTGCCGGTTCACTCGTTCCTGCAGCAGTTTCATCCCGCGCTCGACGTTCAGTGCGGTGCTGACACCCGGCAGGGTCAGGCCGAGTTCGACCAGGGTGATTGCCACCGCCGGCTGCATGCCGACCAGCATGGTTTCGGCGTCCATGATTTTCGAAAGGGCGGAAATCGTGCTGATCATCCGGCCAATGAACGAATCGACCATGTCCAGCGCCGAGATGTCGATCAGCACGCCACGCGCCGAGGTCGTGCTGATGCGTTCGGACAAGTCGTCCTGCAACGTCAGGGCGAGCTGGTCATGCATGTCGACCTGAATGGTCACCAGCAGGAACTTGCCCATTTGAAGAATCGGAATGCGCTCCATTGGCTCAGACCGCTTTGCCGAGGCTGATGCCCAGGCGGGTGAGGGCGAGTTTCAGGGCGTCGGCCAGGTTGGCCTTGGTCACCACGCCTTGCAGGTCGAGACCCAGGTGCACGATGGTCTGGGCGATTTGCGGACGCACACCGCTGATGATGCAGTCGGCGCCCATCAGGCGGATTGCGGTCACGGTTTTCAGCAAGTGCTGGGCGACCAGGGTGTCGACCGTCGGCACGCCGGTGATGTCGATGATGGCGATTTCCGAACCGGTGTCGACGATACGTTGCAGCAGCGACTCCATCACCACCTGCGTGCGTTGCGAGTCGAGGGTGCCGATCATCGGCAGGGCAAGCACACCGTCCCACAACTTGACCACCGGCGTGGACAGCTCCAGCAGTTCTTCCTGCTGGCGCTTGATCACCGCTTCCCGGGATTTCTGGAACGTGCGGATGGTGTGGAGGCCGAAGGCGTCGAGCAGCTCGGAGACTTCCCACAGCTGTTCGGCCAACAGCGCTGGCTGCTCGCGATAGTGATTTTGCAGCAGTGAAAACAACGGGCCCTTGAGCGAGAAAATGAAACTGGCGGTCTGTTGTGAATCCTGACCCAGCTGTGCGCGGCTGTGGGACAGCTTTTCAAGGAACTGGCGAGTCTCCTCCCAGCCTGGTGCATTGACGTTATTGCCGTTGTCGTTTTCCAGACCGCTGACGATCAATTGCAGGAACTCGCTGGTCTGTTGCTGCAGGTCGTGATCCTTGAGGTTGCGGCTGGCACCGCTGGTTTGCAGTCCGTTGATCCATTCGCCCAACAGTTGCGCCTGTTTGTTTTTCATCGCATCAAGTGTGCTGTTCTGCAATGCTGCCATGTGTCTGTTGCTCCGTAGCGAATTGGGGCCGGTTCTGCAAAAAATGACCGACGCGGAATCAGTGACATTTGCCGTTCGAAATAGTTGTTCGTGCCCGAAAGGATATTTTGATCGGGCACAAGGAACGCCCCGGTAACTGTAGTAGGCGTGTTTGAAAGCCGTGATGTTTTGAACGTTGGCGCCGCACGGGCTTCGAATCTTCAAGGCCGGACGGTATTGGTCTCGCCGGTTTTGAAAAACGAGGTGAGTATGAACGAGCAAACGAAACAGCAACAGAACCAGAGCACAGAATCGATCAATCGCAATGACCCGGCGATCGACCCGCAGGTGCCGGGGCAGAGCCCGACCATGCCACCCTCGGGCAACACCGAACAGGCACAGAGTGCCGATCCGGCGGTGGATCAGAAGAACAAACACACCGACAACGACAACGAGTTCAGCCCGGGTTTCGAACCTGAGCCCGATCGTCCGAAGCCCGGTGAAGAAACCGATGCCGACATCGATACCGACGGCGGTTAGGCCGCACTGAAATGGAAAGAGGCCGCATTCACTGAATGCGGCCTCTTTTTATGCAGCGCCCGGTTTATTTGCTCGGATGCTTGGCCTGCAGCTCTTTGGCGGCGGTCAGGTGTTTTTCCAGCGCCGGCAGCATTTTCTGCGCGAAGGCTTTCAGCTCGGGAGCGCCTTTGACCTTGTCATCGGTCACGGTATTGGCTTCTTTCTTGAACAGTTCGATGGTTTCTTCGTGGGCCTTGACCTGGTTGTTGGCATAGGCCGCGTCGAAGGATTCATCGCGCATGTCGAGGATCTTTTCCTTGGCCTGCTTGACCAGGGTGGTGGTGTCCGGAACCTTGATGTCATTGGCCTTGGCAATGCTGGCCAGTTCATCGTTGGCCTTGCTGTGGTCGGTGATCATCATGTTGGCAAATTGTTTGATGTCGGCCGACTGGCTTTTCTCCAGGGCGAGGCGACTGGTCTCGATCTCCGAGATGCCACCGGCCGCAGCGTTGTCGACGAAATCGTTCGAAGTGGCGGCGAAGGCACTGCCCATGCCGCTGCTCAAAGCGACAGCCAGAACCAGATGACGCAGGTTGAATCCGTCCATTGGTGTTTCTCCACACAGGTTTTTGTTGACGATATTCAATGGAGGGAGCGAAGCGGGCAAAGGTTTGATCGCGTTTCCGACAGGGCGACGAACGGCAACCGCTGGTCTGACAGGTGGTCGACAGAACGGCGCAAGCAAGGCCATTCTGATACTGGCTGACGCCATCGCTCGCGTCGGCTGCCGATCAACTGACGGAGGTGTTCCATGCCGGTTTCCCATGACCTGTTTCAGGACTTGAGCTGCACGAAGGAAGAGATCCAGCAAAAACGCACCCAGGATCCACGACTGGATTCACTGATCAACAAATACTCCCTGGCTGACGCCGAGGTGGTCAAGGCCGAAACGGCCAGCTCGGATGCACCCAGTGACGACGAACTGAAAAAACTCAAAGAGAAGCGTCTGAGGGTCAAGGACGAAATCGTCAGCCATTTGCAGGCGCCGTCCTGATAACCGGATGATCCGCCGACCCACGGTGGCGGATTGATTGGAACGACAACCACCCTCGGCACCTCGAATGTTCAGAGTCTTCATTCAGCGACTCTTTGCGAGGTGCCTCATGAACAAACCCAGATTCCCCAGTGAAGAGCAGGGCGCATTTGACCCGGTGCCGACGCATCCGGAGCCCAACAGCCCGGCGCACACCACGACCCTGCCCGAAGAGCCGGACCAGGATCTGCCGGAAGACGAAGATCCTGACAAGTTCGACAGATCCGGTAACTGATAGTCCGCTATCGCTGGCAAGCCAGTTCCCGCGAGATTCCGGGTGTGCCGAAAATTATCAGGCACTCGCAAATCCTCAGGGACTGGCTTGCCAGTGATGACGTCAGTCAGTCCAGCACCCATTCTGCGGCCTCACTTCAACGCATCCGCCAACGGCAACCGCGCCATGTGCGATGCCTTCAACGAACCCAGATACAACCAGTCCCCATACTCCCGCGCCGTGGTGATCGGCGAGTAATTGCCGCTGCTGGCATCCTGCAGATTGGCAACCACCTTGCCTTGCAGATCCAGCCCCAGCACAAACCCGCGTTTCTCCACCGGTTTGGGCAGCACGGTCAATGCGCGCACGATCACCTTGCGTACCCACGGATGCCCGGCGGTGCCATCGAGCAAGGCACTGCGCGGTGCATAGAGCGCCACCCAGAAGCGGTTGCTGCCATTGAACGCGAGGTTGTCCGGCAGGCCCGGCAGGTTGTCGATGAACAGGTCCTGGGTGCCCGCCTTGGGGCCGCTCAGCCAATAACGGCTGATACGGTAGGCGCCGGTTTCATTGACCAGCACATAGGCGTCATCCGGGCCCAGGGTCACGCCGTTGGCGAACTCCAGCTTGTCCAGCAGCACGCTGGTCTTGCCGCTCTGAAAGTCGTAGCGCAACAGGCGCCCGTCGCCACCGTGTTCGATGATTGCCTCGCCGTCATGGCCGTAGCCCCAGCGGCTGCTGGCATCGCTGAAGTAGGCGTAATGCCCGGACTGGTCGATGGCCACATCGTCGGTGAAACCGAACGGCACACCGTTGGCCTCGGTGGTCAGTGCGGTCAACCGGCCCTGGGCGTCGAGCGATAACAAGCCCTTGACCCCGTCAGCGATCACCAGCAAACCGTTGGGATGCCGCGCCAGGCCCAGAGGGCGGCCGCCAGTGTCGATGAGGACCTGGCGTTGCTTGCCGTCGAGGCTGCTGCGAAGCAGGCGTCCGTCATGCAGGCCGGTGATCAGGAAATCGCCTTCCAGCAGCAGGGCTTCCGGGCCATCGATGTCGCCCGGGCCGACCTGTTTGGCCGCCTTGAGCCGCTGGTTTTCGGCATACGCTCCTTCACTCAGTGACGGTGCCGGCGGCGGCTTCCAGGCCACCGGTTGCACCTTGGTCGGCATCAGCAACAGAAACCCGATGACAAGAATGACCAGCAGCAACAGCACGCGCTTCATGGGTGTTGCCCCGTCAGCGCCAGGTGTTTGAGCGCCATCTCGCGCAGGGCTTGCATCGACGTGGCCGACTCACGCTCGATGCGGCGTTTGAGCAGCAACCGATTGGCAACGCGCATGCCCAGTCCGTCGAACTGATAATCCAGGGTGCGCACGAACCGCGTGCCATCGGCTTCGGCCGCGCATTCGTAGGTCAGCAGCAACGACAAACCATGATCGCCCCGCGCCCGTGCACACCAACGCCGGCCCGGCAGGTATTCGCTGACTTCCCAACGCAAGTGACCGGCGCGGCCGCCGGCATGGATGTCTTCTTCAAAGCGCGCCCCGGCATGCAGCGGGCCTTGCGGGCCGTCGATCTTCAGCGACGACGGGTGCCATTGCGGCCAGTGATGGACGCTGGCGGCGTAGCGGAGCACGGCGATCGGTTCGCCGGCGATGTCGATCTGGTGCTGCATGCGGGTCATGGGCGGTCTCGAATAGCGCAACGGGGCGGGTTGCGGCTCCCAATACAGGGTGCCGAACAGGTAGTCCATCAGCGGAAAAACGATATTGAAATTGCGCTCCTGCATGCGCTCGCGACGGTGATGCAGCTCATGCAGATGACGCATCTGGCAAATCCACGGCAGGCGGGTCAGCGGATTGTTTGGCGGCAAATGCTCGCAGGCGTGAAACACCTCGTAGGTCAGGTAACCCAGCACCATGCAGCCGCCGAACAGTCCGGCGACATTGGCGTTGACCTGTGCGAACAGCCACCACAACGGCAGCGTGATGAGCAGCGTATGCACGACGATCAGCCAGGCCGGAAACAGAATCACCCGCCAGTCGCGGGCGCCGTCGTAAGTCATGTGCCCGGGGGTGAAAAAGCTGTGGTGGTCACCGGCATGCCGGGCATAGAACAGCTTGGCGAAGGTCTTTTTGTGGTGGCCGAGATGGCGATGGACCATGTACACGCCAAAGTTGAAGAACAGTAACGTCAGCGGCACCGTCAGCCATTCCAGCGCGCGTACCTGCTGCACGCTGCTCCAGAACGCGCCGATCGCCAGCACGCCGAACAGCAACACGAAAACCCCGTGCAGCCAGGGGTTGTAGCGCGGATGAATGGCCGCACGGTAGCGGCTGCGGAATGCCTCGGTGGTCTGCCTCACTGCGTTCACCTGTGGGTATTGTTGTTATACCCGGCAGATTAGCCGATCCGGCCGTTTGTGCAGGCCGGACCTTGAGGCCACTTGCGCCATGCTTCGGTGTAAAGCGGCCGATTCAGCTCAACGGGTTCCAGCGCTGTGACCAGTCGTCATCGGTCGCGATCACCTGACGCAGCAGATCGAAGGCCTGCTGCAGCGTCGTCGAGTCACGTTCTCGCGCGTATACCAGATAGGTCGGGTAGCCGAATTCCGGGGCCTTGGTCACCGCTTCCAGTGCGCCGGTTTCCAGATAGCTGCGCACCACGCGCGTGCGGAAGTAGCCGCTGCCGCCGTGTTCGAGGATGTATTGCAGGGCCAGCGGGCCGAGGTTGAAACTCAGTGCGGCCTTGGCTTTGTCCGGCAGGGCGGCGTCGTGCTGACGGCGGAAGTCCGGCCCCCAGTCGATGTAGACGTAGGGATCGGGGCGGTTCGGCGCACGCACCAGAATCAGTTTTTCTTCAAGCACCTGCTCGACCTGCAGGCCGGGCCAGTATTCCGGTTGATAGACCAGCGCGGCATCGAGCACGCCGAGTTCGAGCTGGCGCAGCAGGTTTTCACCGTCGCGGATTTCCATGCGCAGGGCGTGACCGGGGATTTTTTCGCGCAGCTCGGCGGCCCAACTGAGCATCAACGGGTTGCACAGGCTGACTTCGCCACCGATGTGCAGCACGTTGTGATAGCCGTCCAGCAGCGGCAGGTCGCGCCGCGCTGCTTCCCAGGTCTGCACCAGTTGATTGGCGTAGACCACGAAGGCTTCACCATTGGCCGTCAACTTCGCCCCGGCCCGGTTGCGCACGAACAGCGTACTGCCCAGCTGACTTTCGAGTTTCTGCACGCGTGCGGTGATTGCCGTTTGCGTGACAAACAGCTTCTGCGCAGCGGCGGCAAGGCTGCCGTGGCGGACGATTTCCAGAAAGGTGCGGGCGAGGTCGATGTCCATGGGCGGGCCGGTGTTTGAGGTGGGGGGCATTGTAAGTGCCGGCTCGATATCCCGTCATCGTCCATCGCGAGCAGGCTCGCTCCCGCAAGAGTTCTGCGATTGACTTGGATTTTGCGAACGACGCAGGACCCTTGTGGGAGCGAGCCTGCTCGCGAAGAGGCCCGCCCAGTCACCCAGGCATCAGCCCGCCAACTCAACCTTGCGCACCCGCGCCCAGTCCGCCACCAGCCGCGCCGGCGTGCCGCAGGCTTTGCGCTTGTAGACGAAGTGGCTGCATTTCTCGGCAAACTGGTTGCGGTTGTAGAGCATGTCCTCCTGCATTTCCTGCAGTTCGCTGTCCCGGCATTGCTTGATCAGCACCTGATCCACGCGCAACTTGCGTTCACGCACGGCGGCATAGGTCGGATCGCTCAGCACGGCGTTGGCCCGCTGCAGCAGCCACAGCGAAAACTCGTCCGGGCAGCGCGGGCCGATTTCCTGAACCATGCCCAGTTGCAGCGCCTGCGTGGCGCTGACCGGCAGACAGGCCTGGGTCAGTTGCTCGGCCAGCGCCGGACCAACCGCGCGCGGCAGGCTGTAGGTCCAGTATTCCGAGCCATACAGGCCCATGCTCTTGTAATGCGGATTGAGCACGATGTCGGCCCGGGCAAATACGATGTCGGCGGCCAGCGCCAGCATCACCCCGCCAGCTCCGGCATTGCCGGTCACGCCGCTGACCACCAATTGCCGCGCACTGAGCAGTTCGGCGCAGACGTCGTCGATCGCCTGAATATTCGCCCAGGCCTCGGCGCCCGGATCCTGTGCGGCCTGAATCACGTTCAGGTGCACACCGTTGGAAAAGCTGCCGCGTCCGCCCTTGATCAACAGCACGCGGGTATCCCGAGCCTTGGCCCAGCGCAGCGCTTCGACCATGCGCTGGCACTGTTCAGTGCTCATCGCACCGTTGTAGAACTCGAAGGTCAGCTCCCCGACATGCCCGGATTCGCGGTAGCGCAGCGGCTGATATGCCTCGTCGTTGAACGGCTGGCTGGCGATCGACCAGTCGAGGCTCGGCACACCGGCCAGTTGCCCGGCCAGCACATGCCGCGCCGGTTGCTTGAAGGTTTCTTCGCCAGGTTGCGGTTTGCGCCGCAGCGAGCCGATCCACAGGCTGTGATCACCGGTGGCGACCAGCACCGCGTCGTCATGCACGGCAAGAATCTGGCCAGGGATGCCCGTGCGCTGATCGAGGTGCGCGTCGTACACGTAATACTGCCCGCCGGCCAGACTCGCCAACACCCCGGGCTGGCCGTCGGCGGCGTCGATGCAGCGTTTGATGAAGCGCGAGCAGTCGTGCCAGCTGAAGGTGCGGTCGGCCTGTTTCATGTTCGGCTGCAGGCGGCCACGGACCTTGGGATCGGTGTAGTCCAGCGCGACAGGCACAAAGCCTTCAATGAATTTTTCGACCACTTCGCGAATGCAACGGATCGCCGCATCGCTGACCCGACCGTTGTACAACTCGGACTTGCGCAAGTCCGGCGGCAGGTTGAATTCGCAGGTCGCCCAGACCGGGCCGGCGTCCATTTCTTCCACCGCTTGCAGGGCCGTCACGCCCCAAAGGGTCAACTCGTTGGTGATTGCCCAGTCCAGCGCACTGGCGCCACGATCGCCGACGATGCCCGGATGAATGATCACTACCGGACGCCGGGCATTGCTCCACAGTGCCTGGGGTACGCGATCCTTGAGGAACGGACAGATCACCAGGTCGGCGCCGCTGTGTTCGATCTGCTCGCACACTGAGGCTTCGTCGGTGAACACCACGACACTGGGTGAGTGCCCGGCCTGCCGCAGTTCCAGCCAGGCGCGTTGGGTCAGGCCGTTGAAGGCCGAGGACAGCAGAATGATCTTGAGTGATCGCATGGTTTTCTTCCTTGAAGGGGCAGCCGCGGGCTCTCGGTGAGCCGTCCCTGGCTTTCGATGGAGCGCGCAGATTAGTCAGTGCTTGCGGGCTGACCACTGACCGGGGTCAACGTTGTGTGAGTCAATATTTCTGCGGCGACGGAGCGCCTTATTCTTAATGGTTTGATTATCCTGATTTTTTATTACTTCAAATGTAAGCAGCGCTATTGCACAGTCGCCCCTGATCAAGAGCCGGACGATCCCGGCAGAACGATGGTTTTTCGCAGCGGGTGGACCCCGTTTCAGGGAGCAAGGCATGGGTGAGGGTCAGAACCCGCATTACCGGATGATTGGGCAAATGTTCCAAAAGGACTATCGCTGGCTGTGCGCTGCCGTTGGCCGCACGCTGGGTTGCCCGCACAGCGCACAAGACATCGCCTCGGAAACCTTTCTTCGGGTGCTGGCCTTGCCGGACCCGACCGCGATTCGCGAGCCGCGTGCGCTGTTGACCACCATCGCCCGGCGTCTGGTCTACGAAGGCTGGCGCCGTCAGGACCTGGAGCGCGCCTATCTGGAAAGCCTGGCGCTGGCACCGGAACCGGTGCATCCATCACCGGAAGAGCGGGCGCTGGTGATCGAGGCGCTGCTGGCGGTCGATCGCTTGCTCAACGGCTTGTCGGCCAAGGCCAAGGCGGCGTTTCTCTACCATCAACTGGACGGTTTGACCTACAGCGAAATCGGCGCACGCCTCGGCGTTTCCACCAGCCGGGTGCAGCAGTACATGGTCGAGGCGTTCAAGCGTTGCTATCAGGCGATGCAGGCATGAGGCCCGATGAAGCGGTGATCGATGAGGCGGCGCAGTGGATGGCGCTGTTGCAGTCCGGCGAAGCCAGCAGCGCTGAACGTGCAGCGTTCGAGGCGTGGCGGGCGGCTGATCCACGCCATCAGCGGATCATCGAACAAATGGGGGGCGGCCTGAACCTGCTGCGCCATCCCACCTTGCGCGGGCTGCCGCGCAACAGTCTGCTGCACAGCCTGAATGCGCCGTCGAGTCGCCGGCGGTTTCTCAGCGGCAGCTTGAGTGTGCTCGGTATCGCCGTGCTCGCCGGTTTGCTCGGGCGGCGTTACGGCTGGTTGCCGGAGGCAGGGGAGTTGGCGACCGGCACTGGCGAGCGGCGCGATTTCACGCTCGAGGACGGCAGTGCGCTGAGCCTGAACGCGCGGACGCGGGTGGTGGCGCAGTTCGATGCGCTGCAGCGCCTGTTGACGTTGCACACTGGCGAGTTGCTGGTAGATGTGGCCAAGGACCGTGCGCGGCCGTTTGTGGTCGAGACGGAGCACGGCCGGATGCGTGCGCTGGGGACGAAATTCCTCGTGCAACAAAACGATGATTTCACCCGGCTGGTGATGCTGCATTCGCAGGTCGAAGTGGTCACGGCCGGCGGGGCGCGGCAAGTGGTCGAGGCGGGGGAGAGCCTGTCGTTCAACGCGCAGGACATTCTGTCCCTGGAACGCAGCAACGGCCAGGAAAGCGCCTGGGTGCAAGGTCGACTGGAAGTGCGCGACCGACCGCTGAGCGAAGTGATCGACAGCCTGCGCCGTTATCGCCGGGGCGTCCTGCACTTGAGTCCCGAGGTGGCCGATCTGCGTCTCAGCGGTCTCTATCCGCTCGACGACAGCGACCGCACGCTGCAACTGCTGGAGCGTTCGCTGCCGATCCGCGTCACCTGGCACAACCCGTACTGGGTCAGCATCGACCCCCGTTCTTGATTCCAACGCGTACCCCTGTAGGAGCTGCCGCAGGCTGCGATCTTTTGATCTTGAAAAACAAAGTCAAAAGATCGCAGCCTGCGGCAGCTCCTACACAAAGGTGCGTTTATTCCGGTTATAGGTTTATGACTTCTTGGCCTAATCGCTGCCCTATAAAAAGCGCCGGCCCGCTGCTCATTCCCTGCAGACGCCTTCAACAGGGAAGCCCTTGATGATTTCATTCAAACAACAATTACCGCGCCTGACCTTCGCCGCCGCACTGGCGATGGGGCTCGGACCGACAGTGGTTCATGCGCAGGATTCTGCCACCCAGGTGTACACCTTCGACATCGCCAGCGGCCCGCTTGATGAGGTGCTGCTGGATATCTCGCGCCAGACCGGCGTGCCGATTTCCTTCAGCCAGAACCTGGTGCAAGGCAAGCGCAGCCGTGCGGTGCGGGGTGCCTTGGGCGGGCGTCAGGCGGTGGAGAAGGCGTTGCTCGGCAGTGGCCTGCAAGTCGAGCAGAGTGCCCAGGGCCTGAGCGTGCGCGAAGGCGAAGCGAGCACGCCGGTGGCGGCCAAAGTCAGCGCCGTGGCCCCGGCGACCAGTGCCGATTACCGCATGGAAAAAGTCACCGTCACCGGCTCGCGAATCGCCCGTGCGCAGAGCGATGGCGCGACTCCGGTCAACGTCATCACCCATGAAGAGATGGAAGCCCGCGGTTATAAAAACGTCTACGACGCGCTGGCAACGCAGACGCAAAACACCGGCATGACCCAGGGCGAAGACTACGGCAATACCTGGCAACCGGCGGCCAGCGCGATCAACCTGCGGGGCCTCGGACCCAATCACACGCTGGTGTTGATCAACGGCCGGCGCGTGGCCGATTACCCGACACCATACGACGGCAAGGTCAACTTCACTAACCTTGCGAACATTCCTTCGGCGGTGATCGAGCGGATTGAAATTCTCAGCAGTGGCGCGTCGGCAATCTACGGTTCGGACGCGATCGCCGGGGTGGTCAACATCATCCTCAAGAAGCAGATCAATGGCATCGACGTCAATCTCAAGGGCGGCACCAGCGAGCGCGGCGGTGGCGACAACCAGCGCCTGCAAATCAGCGGCGGCGGCAGTTGGGGCGATTTCGACGGTCTGTTCGGCCTGGAGCTGACCAATCGCGACCCGATCTGGGCCGACGACCGTGGCTTCATGCAGAGCGGGCCGTTGGCGGACGTCGGTTACCGCCGCGACCTGAGCAACAACCGTTACCTCGGTCCCGGCTGTGGCGCCTATCAAGGCACCTTCGACAACATGCTGTACAACAACGCCGGCCGCTGTCGCACTGACCAGATGTACAACGACTACTGGACCATTCAGACGCAAAAGGAAAACTACGACGGCTACACCCGCGGCACCTGGCATTTCAGCGACAGCGGCCAGGTGTTTGCCGACTTGATGTATGGCCTCGACCACATCCAGAACAACACCCGTGGGCCGACCTTCACCTCGCCGGATTTCATCAACCAAAACAGCGGCAATCTGGAGCGTTGGTATCGGCGGTACGGCGAAGAAGAAATCGGCGGGCGCACCGGCAATAACAGCAAGTGGACCGACACCTCATGGACCGGCACCCTCGGCCTCTCGGACAAGATCGCCGACACGGGCTGGCGCTACGATCTGGCGGCCAACCGTTCGGAATACCGCAGCGTCAGAACCACGCGCTACACGCCGCTGTCCTCGATTCAGGATTTCTACCTTGGCCCGCAACTGGGCACGCGTGACGGCTACCCGGTGTTCGCCCCGGATGCGTCGCGCCTCGACCGCCCCCTGACGCCACAAGAGTGGGATCAGTTTCGCAGCAACCTGACCCAGCGCAGCAAATCGGTTTCCACCAGTTACAACGCTTCGGTCAACGGCGACTTGTTTGACTTGCCGGCCGGCCCGGTGGGCTTTGCCGGCGTGCTGGAGGCGGGCAAGCAGGAATATCGCGTCGACCCGGACGACGGTCTCAATGACGGCACGTTCTATGGCGTGAGCCCGGCACAAAGCTCCGGCGGTTCGCGCAAGCGTTATGCGGCTGGCGGCGAGTTCAGCATTCCGGTCACCGACACTGTGCTGGCGACCGCCGCCGGGCGTTGGGACCAGTACAAATTCAGCGGCCGCAGCGAGCAGCAGAAAACCTACAACCTCGGCCTGGAATGGCGGCCGATCAGCAGCCTGTTGCTGCGCGGCAGTTACGGCACCAGTTTCCGTGCGCCGGACCTGAACTACATCTACCAGTCCGACAGTAACGGCTATTACCCGGCGCAGATCGACTACTACGGTTGCAGTCAGGGCGTGCAGGGCGCGTGTGATCGCGGGCGGGTCGACTACACCCAGAGCGGCACCCCGGACCTTGAGTCCGAACGTGGCAAATCCTGGACATATGGGTTTGTCTGGTCACCGTCGCGCAACTTCGATTTCTCCACCGATTTCTGGCGCGTCGAGATCGACGACCTGCTGACCACCGTTGATGAAAACCGCCTGTTGCAACAAGAGAACGAATGCCGCAATGGTACTCAGGACATCAACTCGGCCAACTGCCAGTCGACTCTGGCACGCATCGACCGCAACCCCGGCAATGCCGCCATCGATCCCAATCAGTTGCAACGAGTGCGGGTCAACGCGATCAACGCTGCCAGCGAGCGGGTCAGCGGTCTGGACTTCAAGAGCAACATCCGCTGGGGCGCCGGCCAGTACGGTGCGTTCAGTTCGGCGCTGGGCTACACGCTGGTGCTGTCGCATTTCTACAAGGAGTCGGACGAAGCGCCGACCCAGGACTGGCGCACTTCGCGGACCAATTACGACTGGCGCAGCAAGGTCAACGCCAGCCTGACCTGGGATTACCAGAAGGCCACGGCAACGCTGATGGGTATTCGCTACGGTTCGGTCACCAACGGCGCGGGTGACGGGCGGCTGTCGCCATGGACGGTGTTCAATGCCAGTGCGCGCTACAAACTCAATGACCGCGCCAGCGTCGGCCTGACCGTGAACAACGTGCTTAACCAGATCAAGCACGATGATTCGGCTGGCTGGCCGTATTACCCCACCGGCAACTACGACCCGTACGGACGGCAGTGGTGGCTGGATGTGAGTTATCACTTCGGCAGTTGAGCACGCGGTATTCGTGAATAACGTCCTACGGAAACAGGTGGAGATTCAGCAAAAGTGGGGATATTTCCGACGACATTCTCAGGTTGGTCGTCGGAAGCATGATCTATAGCATCGGGCATGACATTGAAGTCGTAAACGGCTTGGACGCTCAGGCCTCTGCTAACGGATGGATTATGCGAACTCCCCACCTCGAATACGAAACGCCTGCTTATTCCCATCGCCTTCAATGGCGTGACGATCGTGCCAGATGCCCAGTGGAGGATGTCGCGATGCCCAGCGTCAAGGTACCCCGGCTGACGGGTGTGAAGAGGGCCGAGGGCAAACCTGTCGACGTGCTCGTGAATGGCCAGAACATCGGTGACGACGCCTTTCTGATCGTGCACCTTACCGACGAAGGTTTTGAGCTGAACGATGTCGTCAACATGCTCTCAACCTCTGAGCTTTATCTGCAAGGCGATATGGTCAGACGTATCACCGGCAAGTCGGTCAGAACCATACGGCGATTACTGAAGGAAGGTAAAACGGTACGGCTTGATCCGCAGCAGAGCGTCGTCGCCTACCAATATGCGTTGGTGCTGGAAAAGGCCACTCGCGCCTTCGGGCGTCAGTCACGGGCCGAGGAGTGGCTGCGCAAACCCAGTACCTACCTGGGCGGTCGCGTACCCGGGGAGTTGATCCGGCATTCACTGGGGTTCCAGATGGTGGAGCAGTATCTGGGGCAACTGATATACGGGGTTTACCCATGAATCCCTTGCCCTGGGACGAGCACTGGTGAGCTGCGAACTGGCCGAGGGGCAGTTCAGGATGATCTCCCAGGAACGTTTTGGACTGGATACACGGTTGCTGAGGGAGATGGCATTGGCTTGATGTGTTCTTGTCATTTTTTTGCATAACCTCATCACCCAACGGTCTAAATCGGCCTCTATAAAACACCGCTGTCCATTGCACATCCCTGCATAAACCAAAACGCAGGGATGGCTGTTCATGATCCATTTTTCACCCGTTAGATCCCGTTTGATCCTGGCCTTGCTGCTGGCGATCAATACCTTGCCGGCAGTCGCTGCCGACGAGCCCACTACTCAGTTGCAACGGGTCGAGGTCACCGGTACGGCGATCCGTCGGGTCGATGCGGAAACCGCGGTGCCGGTCACCATCCTGCGAGTTGAAGAACTGCGCGAGCAGGGGGTGAGCACCACGGAAGAACTGGTGAGCCGGATTTCCGCCAACCAGTCCTCGGTTGGCTCCGGCCGTTCGGTGGGTTCGAGCAGTGGCGGGGCGTCGTATGCCGATTTGCGTGGTATCGGCCCGAACAAGACCCTGGTGCTGCTCAATGGCCGCCGGTTGAGCAACAACGCGACCAATGCGATCAATGGTTCCGGCGTTGACCTGAATACCATTCCGTTCGCCGCCATCGACCGCGTGGAAGTACTGCGTGACGGCGCGTCGGCGTTGTACGGCACCGATGCGATTGGCGGGGTGATCAACTTCATCACCAAGACCAGTCTTACCGAAGGCCAGCTCAGCACCAACTACGACACCCCGACCCATGCCGGCGGTGGTGAAAGTCGCAACTTCAGCGGCAGCTGGGGCTTTGGCGATTTACAGGATGATCGTTTCAATGTGTTCGGCGTAGTCAGTTATGACAAGCAGCAACGTCTGGCCGCCGAAGACCGTGGCTACACCTACAACTACCAGCCCGGACGTGGCCTGGATTACACCTCCGGCACTGCATCGCCGGCCAACTGGAGTCAGGGCAGCAACGCCACCAACCCGTTGGCCGGTTCCGGTTGCAACGCGCCGGGGCTGTTGGCGCGCAATGGCATCTGCCGCCAGAGCCTGTGGAATTATCTTGATCTGGTGCCGGAAACCGAGAAGACCTCGGCGTTCGCCAAAGCCACCGGCAAGCTCGCGGACGATCACAACGTCAGCCTCGAATACTTCTGGGCCCGCAACGAAAACCGCACGCAGATCGGCCCCGGCACGCTGATGGGCAATCAGGTCAATCCCGGCACCACGTTCTATCCCGGTAATGGCATTACCCCCGGGCCTAACGGTTTCGCCCTCGACCCGACGCAACCGGTGGACGTGAATTGGCGCGAAACCGCCGTCGGCGCCCGCCAGCATGAAGACGACAACACCGGCCAGCGCTTGCTGTTGAGTTTTGACGGCAGCGTGGTCGGCTGGGATTACAACGTCGGCGCGTCGTACAACCAGAACAAAGTGGTGAATGCCATCGAGGCCGGTTATGTCAACGACCGCGCGGTCAGCGCCGGTATTGCCAACGGCATCATCAACCCGTTTGGCGCGCAGACTGCTGCCGGGCAGGCGTTACTGGCCGCCAACGCAGTGGACGGCGATTACTCGACGGCGGTAGGACGGGTCAAGGCGATTGACGGGCGGGTCAGCCGCGAGATCGGTGACTGGTTCGGTGCCGGCCCCTCGGCGTTGGCGCTGGGCGGCGAATATCGCAAGGAGGATTTCCATCAGGACTTCGCCCAATTCGCCGCCGATGTGCAAAGCCTGGGCGTCGATCCGAATGCCAGTGTCGCTGGCGACCGCAGCGTCTCGGCGCAGTACGCCGAGGTCAACGTGCCGGTGCTCGACAGCCTCGAATTGTCTGCGGCTGTGCGTCACGACAAGTACAGCGACTTCGGCAGCACCACCAACCCGAAATATTCGTTTCGCTTCCAGCCGTTCAAAGAGCTGGTGGTGCGGGGCGCCTACAGCGAAGGTTTCCGCGCGCCGTCACTGTACGAGTTGTACAACCCCAACTTCACTACCTTCACCGTCGCCAACTACAACGATCCACGGCTGTGTGCCGGCGGCAACCCGAGCAACGGCGGCATCGCCAACCGCGACTGCGCCCAGCAGTTCTACAGCCGCACCGGTGGCAACACGGACCTCAGCCCGGAAACCGCGCGCAACGTCACTCTCGGGTTTGTTTACCAGCCGTTCGAGCGCCTGACCGCCGGGCTGGATTTCTGGTGGATCAACATTGCCAACCAGATCGCCGAATTTCCGGAGTCAGCGGTGTTCGAGAACCCGGAGCTGTACCCGGACCGCCTGGTTCGCAAGGCTGATGGCTCCATCGATCACATCGTCACGGGCCTGGCCAACCTCGGCAAGATCAAGACTAACGGCGTTGACGTCAGCTTCGATTACCGCCTGCCGAGCACCCCGTACGGCAACTTCGGCATCGGCCTGCAAGGCACTTACGTCAGCCGTTACGAGTATCAGCAGCAGCTCAAGGGCGACTACATCGACAAGCTCGGCGATTTCCGTGGCGGCGACTTTTCCTCGGCCGGTGCCGTGGCGCGCTGGCGTCACAGCCTGACCGGCAGCTTGAACTACGGCCCCTACGGTGTGGCGCTGACCAACCGCTACACCAGCGGTTACCACGACTCCGACCGCGAGACCCACGACTACGTCGGCTCGTACAACGTTTGGGACCTGGCCGGCACCTACACCTGGCGCAAGACCCTGAGCGTGACCCTCGGTGCGAAAAACCTGTTCGACCGCGAGCCACCGTTCAGCAACCAGACCTACACCTTCCAGAGCGGTTACGACCCGAAATACGGCGACCCGTTTGGGCGGACGCTGTACACGCGGGTCAATTACAAGTTCTGAAAATGCCCAGAGGGGTCGGGTTTTAGTCACTTATCGTTCTAAAACCCGCCCTATAAAAATCGCCGGCCTGTTGCACATCACAGGTAGGCAGAAAGTTTGGTGACTGTTGCGCCGCCATCGCCAGCAGGCTGGCTCCCACATGGGTTCTGTGTCCAACGCAAGAAACTGTGGGAGCTGGCTTGCCAGCGATGAGGCCATAAGCAGCACCTTTGAAAAGGATCTGCCAATGTTCTCCAGGCTCATTCTGTTCAGCGCTTTTGCGCTGTTAAGCCCATTCAGTTGGGCCACCCCACAACCAGCCCTCACGGTCTACGGCGAAGCCCCGAAATACGCCCCGGACTTCCAGCACCTGGCCTACGCCAACCCCAACGCCCCCAAGGGCGGCACGCTGCGCCGCTCCTCGCTGGAAAGCGGCCCGTTCGACCACTTGATTCCCTACATCGATAAAGGCACCGGCGTGGCCGAGGTCGATGGCTGGCTCTACGCGCCGCTGGCCTATCGCAGCAAGGACGAACCCTACAGCGTCTACGGTCTGGTGGCGCAGCAGATGGAACTGGATTCGGATCGCCGCTGGCTGCGTTTCTACCTCAATCCCAAGGCCCGGTTCGACGACGGCACGCCGATCACCGCCGAAGACGTGCGCTATACCTTCGAGCTGTTCACCACTCAGGGCAGCCTCAAATACCGCCAGCAGTTTCGTGACGTCGCCGAGGTCGTGGTGGAGTCGCCGACGCAAGTGCGCTTCAACTTCAAGAACAGCGACAGCCGTACCTTGCCGCTGGATCTGGCGACGCTGCCGGTGCTGCCCGAACACTGGTGGCACACGCGCAACTTCGCCGAGGGCGCTGGTTTCGAGATCCCGCCGGGCAGCGGCCCGTACCGCATCAGCGCGGTGGATGCCGGGCGCAGCGTGAAATTTCAGCGCGTCGCCGACTGGTGGGCCAAGGACCTGCCGATCACGCGTGGCTTGTATAACTTCGACCACTTGAGCGTGGAGTTCTTTGCTGACACGGATGTTTCCCGGCAAGTGCTCAAGGCCGGCGGCTTCGACTACAACCGCGAGTTCTCCGCGACCAGCTACACCATCGGGTATGCCGGTGCCGCTCTGGAGCAGGGCAAGTTGCTCCGCGAACATCTGGCGCCCGGTGCCGCGCAGGGCTCGCAAGGTTTCGTGTTCAACCTGCAGAAGCCCATGTTTCAGGATCGCCGGGTGCGTCAGGCAATCGCCATGCTCTGGGATTTCGAATGGAGCAATCGGCAGATGATGCGCAGCATGTACCTGCGCCAACGCAGTTACTTCTCGCACAGTGCGTTGGCGGCCACCGAATTGCCGGACGCCGAGGAGCTGAAAATCCTCGAGCCGTGGCGCGGCAAGATTCCTGACGAGGTGTTCACCCAAGTATTTGAAGCGCCGAAAACCGACGGCAGCGGCAACGTCCGCGCCGAGCAATTGCAGGCGTTGAAACTGCTGGAATCCGCCGGCTGGAAACCCCGTGGCGATCAGTTGGTGAACGCCCGTGGCGAGCCGCTGCAGTTCACCTTTCTCAACGGCCAGAAGGGCTTCGAGCGCCTGTTGCTGCCGTTCAAGCGCAACCTGGCGCAGATCGGCATCGGTTTCGATATCCGCCAGGTCGACACCGCGCAATACACCAACCGCGTGCGCAATCGCGATTACGACATGATTGTGGTCGGCTACCCGGTGAGTCAGGCGCCGGGGCGCGAGATGTTCAACTATTTCGGCGCCGACGGGGCGGACGATCCCGGCTCCAACAACTACATGGTGCTGCGCGATCCCGTCGTCGATGCCCTGCTCGAAGGGCTGGTGCAGGCCGACAACCGCGACAGCCTGTTACGCCATGCGCATGCCCTGGATCGGGTGTTGCAGTGGGGCTATTACTGGATTCCCAATTACTACCCGCCGGGGATTTCCACGGTGTGGTGGAACCGTTTCGGCCGCCCGGCGACGGCCCCGCTGTACGACGCCGGACTCGACACCTGGTGGGAAGTCAGCCCCACCGCGCTGACTGCCGCGCAGATGCAGCAACAGCAAAAGGAGTACGCCCATGTGGGGTTATAGCCTGCGGCGTCTGCTGCTGATCGTGCCGACGCTGTTGGCGATTCTGTTGGTCAATTTCGTGATTGTGCAGGCCGCGCCGGGTGGCCCGGTGGAGCAGGCGATTGCGCGCTTGCAGGGCATCGGTGTCGGCGCTGCGGTGGGCGGTGGCCATGTGGAAACCGTCGGCGGCGAATCCCGCGCCACCCGTGGCCTCGACCCGAAACTGGTGGCAGACATCGAGCGTCAGTACGGCTTCGACAAACCCGCCGGTGAGCGCCTGTGGCTGATGCTCAAAAGCTACGCGCAACTGGATTTCGGCCAGAGCTTTTTCCGCGGTGCCAGTGTCACCGAGTTGATCTGGCAAAAGCTCCCGGTGACGTTGTCGCTGGGCCTGTGGGCGACGCTGATCACCTATCTGGTGTCGATCCCGCTGGGCATTCGCAAAGCGGTGCACAACGGGTCGGCGTTCGATGTCTGGAGCAGCGTGGCGATCATCGTCGGCTACGCGATGCCGGGGTTTCTGTTTGCGCTGCTGCTGATCATCGTGTTTGCCGGCGGCAGCGCGCTGGACTGGTTTCCGGTGCGCGGACTGGTCTCGGACAACTTCGCCGAGCTGTCGCCGTGGGCCAAGGTCGCGGACTACTTCTGGCATCTGGTATTGCCGGTCACCGCGCTGGTCATCGGTGGATTCGCCACGCTGACCATCCTCACCAAAAACAGCTTTCTCAACGAGATCTCGCGGCTGTATGTGGTGACGGCGCGGGCCAAGGGCCTGAGTGAACGTCAGGTGCTGTACGGCCATGTGTTTCGCAACGCGATGCTGCTGGTGGTGGCCGGTCTGCCTCAGGCACTGGTGACGGTGTTTTTCGGCGGTTCGCTGCTGATCGAAGTGATCTTCTCGCTGGATGGCCTCGGTCGCCTGAGTTACGAAGCGGCGGTGTCCCGCGATTACCCGGTGGTGTTCGGTGCGCTGTCCATCTTCACCCTGTTCGGCCTGCTGATAAAACTGCTCGGCGACCTGTGCTACACGCTGGTCGACCCGCGCATCGACTTCACCGCGAGGACTGCCTGATGCTGACCTTATCCCCCATCGGCCAGCGTCGCTGGGCGCGCTTCAAGGCTCATCGGCGTGGCTGGTGGTCGTTGTGGCTGTTTCTGCTGTTGTTCGGCCTGAGCCTGGGCGGCGAACTGATCGCCAATGACAAACCGCTGCTGGTCGAATATCAGGGCCAGTGGTATTTCCCGGCGTTCAAGCGCTACACCGAGCAGGATTTTGGTGGCGAGCTGCCGTTCCAGCCGGACTATCGCAGCGCGCAGGTGCGGCAATTGATCGAGGGGCAGGGCGGGCGCCTGTGGTTTGCGCCCATTGCGTTCGGCTTTGATACGGTCAACTACGACCTGACGGAACCGGCACCGAGTCCGCCGAGCGGCGAGAACTGGCTGGGCACCGACGATCAGGCGCGGGACGTGCTGGCGCGAGTGATCTTCGGCACCCGGGTGTCGTTGCTGTTCGCTTTGGCGTTGACCGCCGCGAGTGCGCTGATCGGCATCGCCGCCGGTGCCTTGCAGGGCTATTACGGTGGTTGGGTCGATCTGCTCGGGCAGCGATTGCTGGAGGTGTGGTCGGGACTGCCGGTGTTGTACCTGCTGATCATCCTGTCCGGCTTCGTCGAGCCGAATTTCTGGTGGTTGCTGGGGATCATGGCGCTGTTTTCCTGGCTGAGTCTGGTTGACGTAGTACGCGCCGAGTTCCTGCGCAGCCGTGGCCTGGAGTACGTAAAAGCCGCGCGGGCGCTGGGGGTAAGTGACGCGCAGGTGATCAGCCGCCACATCCTGCCCAACGCGATGAGCGCTACCTTGACGTATCTGCCGTTCATTCTCACCGGGGCGATTGCCACGTTGTCGGCGCTGGATTTTCTCGGTTTCGGCATGCCCGCCGGCAGCGCTTCGCTGGGCGAACTGATCGGCCAGGGCAAGAGCAATCTGCAAGCGCCATGGTTGGGGCTGACGGCATTTTTTGCCCTGGCGCTGATTCTTTCTCTGTTGGTGTTCATCGGCGAAGCCTGCCGAGATGCTTTTGATCCGCGCGCTTGAGCCGAGGAGTTGATATGAGCGATAACCTGATCGAAATACGCGACCTGCGCGTTGCCTTCAACGGCCAGCCAGTGGTGCACGGCATCGACCTCGATATCCGCCCGGGTGAATGTCTGGCGCTGGTCGGTGAGTCGGGCTCGGGCAAATCGGTGACCGCGCACAGCATCCTGCAATTGCTCGACCCGAATATCACGCGGATCGACGGCAGCATTCGCTATGCCGGTGAAGAACTGCTCGGCGTGCATGAGCGTTATCTGCGCCAGTTGCGCGGTAACCGCATTGCGATGATTTTTCAGGAGCCGATGAGCTCGCTCAATCCGCTGCACACGATCGAACGGCAACTCGGTGAAAGCCTGGCGCTGCACAAAGGCCTGGCGGGCGTGCAGGCCCGTGAGCGCATTCTCGAATTGCTCGAACTGGTCGGCATCCACAAACCCCGTGAGCGCTTGAAGGCCTATCCGCATCAGCTCTCGGGCGGCCAGCGCCAGCGGGTGATGATTGCCATGGCGCTGGCCTGCGAGCCGCAATTGCTGATCGCCGACGAACCCACCACGGCGCTGGACGTGACCGTGCAGCGCCGGATTCTGTTGCTGCTCAAAGAGCTGCAACAGCGGCTCGGCATGGCGCTGCTGATCATCAGCCATGACCTGAATCTGGTGCGCACCATCGCTCAGCGGGTGGCGGTGATGCGCGGTGGACGGATCGTCGAGCAGGCATCGTGCGAGCAACTGTTCCGCGCACCCCAGCATCCTTACAGCATCGAGTTGCTCAATGCCGAGCCCGGCGGGCATGCCTTATGCCTCGACGCGACCGAGGACTTGCTGCAGGTGCGCGACCTGAACGTGCGTTTTCGTCTGGGTGGGGGTGGGTGGCGGCCCAAAACCTACCTGCAGGCGGTCAAGGGCATCGATCTGAATCTGCAGCGTGGCAAGACGTTGGGGATTGTCGGCGAATCGGGGTCGGGCAAGTCGACATTGGGGCAGGCGATTTTGCGCCTGATCGACGCCGAGGGCAGCATTCGCTTTGCCGGTGAGGCGCTGGAGCCATTGAGTGGCAAGCAGCTGAGGCCGCTGCGCAAACGCCTGCAAGTGGTGTTTCAGGATCCGTTCGGCAGCCTCAGCCCGCGCCTGTCTGTGGCGCAGATCATCGCCGAGGGTTTGCAGGTACACAGCGAATTGAACGCGGCGCAGCGTGAGCAGGCGGTGATCGATGTGCTGCGTGAAGTCGGTCTCGATCCGGCAACACGGCATCGCTATCCCCACGAATTTTCCGGTGGGCAGCGGCAACGCATCGCGATTGCCCGGGCGCTGGTGCTCAAGCCCGACCTGATCCTGCTCGATGAGCCGACCTCGGCCCTGGATCGCACGGTGCAAAAACAGATCGTCGCGTTGTTGCGCCGCTTGCAGGAGGAGCACGGCCTGACCTACCTGTTCATCAGTCACGACCTGGCGGTGGTAAGGGCGCTGGCCCATGACCTGATTGTGATGAAGGAGGGCGAGGTGGTGGAACGCGGCGAGACCCGCGAGCTGTTCAGCGCTGCAAAGCACCCTTATACGCAGGAGTTGCTGGCAGCTTCTTTCGCCTGAACGCAAAAATCCCGCCACCAGGGCGGGATTTTCTTTAAACCGAACGACGTCTTACGACGGGAACAGTTCGGACAGTTTCATCGACAGCATCATGTCGCCTTCAACGCGCAGCTTGCCGCCCATGAAAGCCTGCATGCCGTCGGTCTCACCGCTGACGATACCTTTCAGCGTTTCGCTGTCCAGCACCAGGGTGCAGTTGGCGTCAGGGTTTTCACCTTCCTGGATGTTGCAAGTGCCATCTTTGACGATCAGCGCGTAGTGCTTGTCTTCGTCGGTGATGTTGAAACCGAAGACCAGATCCAGACCGGCAGCGGCGGCTGGGTTGAACTTGGCTTGCATCGCTTTTACGGCATCAGCTACGGAGGTCATGGTTCGATCCTTATTGGGTTGATTGCAGCAGGGTCACAGTTATCCGGACTCAACGGAAAGTGATGAGTTCCGGAGCCTTCAGCAGCTGCAGATGTGCATGACTGTTGAAGGAAGCCAAAGCCACCTCGCGACCGCGGAACTTCAGCTGGTTGAGCGAGGTGTTGACGATTTGCCAATTCAGTTCAAAGGCCTGTCTGGCAGGCATTCGGGTAATCAGGTGGAGCAGGGCGGTGATGGTGCCGCCAGAGGTGAACACGGCGATTTTCTGCTGGCCGTCGGCCTGTTCCAGGATGCGCTGCAGCCCGGCCTGAACCCGCTCGACGAAACCCAGCCAGCTTTCCAGGCCCGGGGTGTCGTAAGTGCCGACCAGCCAGCGCTCGATGACCAGGGCGAAAATGCGCTGGAATTCGGTGCGGTTCTGCGCCGCGTTGCGCAGGATATCGATGGCTTCCGGTTCGTCCGCGAGCATGGCGGGAATCAGCGCGCGGATCACCGCGTCGGCATCGAACTCGTTGAACGCAGCGTCGGTTTCCAGGGGCGGTACCGGCAGGCCTTTGGCGGTGAATTGCACCAGCGCGCTGGTGGCCGTGTGTTGCTGACGACGCAGGTCGCCCGCCAGGCAGCGATCGAAGCAGATTCCCAGCTCGGCCAGGTGCTGACCGAGGATTTCTGCCTGGCGCACACCGATCGGCGAGAGGACGTCATAGTCGTCTGCACCAAAGGAGGCCTGGCCATGTCGAATCAGATAGATGCTGCCCACGTCCGCGTCATCCCGGTACGTTGAAGGTTGTGGCGAGGTTATGAGGATGACGGAGTGCTGTCAATGAAAAAACATACGCTTGTTTGAAATGCTCGTTACAGGCCTGTTGCCAGAGGTTTCACGGCTGGTCGACAAGGCGGCGCATGAGTATGCTGGGACCATCCCGCGCGTGTTATGCATCCGCGCATTGTTTTAAGGAGTCGCTGTGGAGTTTTTCACCGAATACGCCAGTTTCCTGGCCAAGACCGTAACCCTGGTGGTCGCCATTCTGGTGGTGCTCGCCAGTTTTGCTGCATTGCGCAGCAAGGGCCGGCGCAAGTCGGCAGGGCAGTTGCAGGTCAGCAAGCTCAACGATTTCTACAAGGGCTTGCGTGAGCGCCTGGAGCAGACCCTGCTCGACAAGGATCAGCTCAAGGCCTTGCGCAAGGGCCAGGCCAAATCGGAAAAGACCGAGAAGAAGCAGAAGAACAAACCCGAGGCCAAATCCCGGGTGTTCGTGCTGGATTTCGACGGTGACATCAAGGCCTCGGCCACCGAAAGCCTGCGCCATGAAATCACTGCACTGCTGACCCTCGCCACGCCGAAAGACGAAGTGGTGCTGCGTCTGGAAAGTGGTGGCGGCATGGTCCACAGCTATGGCCTGGCGTCGTCGCAACTGGCGCGTATTCGTGAGGCCGGCGTGCCGTTGACCGTGTGCATCGACAAGGTCGCGGCCAGCGGCGGCTATATGATGGCGTGCATCGGCGAGAAGATCATCAGCGCACCGTTCGCGATTCTCGGTTCGATCGGCGTGGTCGCACAGCTGCCTAACGTCAACCGTCTGCTGAAGAAGCACGACATCGATTTCGAAGTGCTGACCGCCGGTGAGTACAAACGCACCCTGACCGTGTTTGGCGAAAACACCGAGAAGGGCCGGGAGAAGTTCCAGGAAGATCTGGACATCACCCACCAGTTGTTCAAGAACTTCGTGGCCCGCTATCGGCCACAACTGGCCATCGATGAAGTGGCGACCGGGGAAGTCTGGCTCGGTGTTGCGGCGCTGGACAAACAATTGGTCGATGAACTCAAGACCAGTGACGAATATCTGGCTGACAAGGCGAAGAAAGCCGAGGTCTACCATCTGCATTACGCCGAGCGCAAAAGCTTGCAGGAACGCATCGGCATGGCGGCCAGCGGTTCGGTGGATCGGGTGTTGTTGAGCTGGTGGAGTCGCTTGACCCAGCAACGCTTCTGGTAAACGAGTTAAAAAGGCCCTTCATTGTTTTGCAATGAAGGGCCTTTTTTATTGCGGGTGGTATATATGTATTTTATAAGTTTGAAATGTTGATTGTGTCGCCGTTAGTTTGATCTGTTATTCGCGCTTTTATAAAAGAAGATGCTCGTTAAGCTGATCGTTCCTTTCAGCACTCGAGATCATCATGTCTACTTTGCCTGCCGCAAAAACAATAACCGTTCCAACCTCTGAACAAAAAGGCGTGTTCTTTGATTTGATCAAAAAGAATGCACCTCCCTGGGTGTTGGCGGCCTCGGAAGAGTTGCGCCGCGAACTCTACAACAGCCTGATGGCCAGTCATCGCACGCGCAATGCCGCAGGCGTATTGATGACGAAACTGCAGTCGCCGGAGCAGTTCTGCGCGCCGTTGCTGGCCAAGGCCATGTCCGACAAGTTGTCCAGTCCGCTGGACGTGACCGGTGTCGTATTTCAGCACGTGCGCTCGACGTCGAGCCTGCTGGGGCTGCGCAAAAAACTGGTGCTGCCGATCAATCGGGATCTGCTGGCCGCCGCGTGCGAGAACTTCGAATCCAGCGAAACCGAGGCGGGCAACTACAGCGATACTTCACTGATCTATATCCCGGAGAAATTAACCGGTAGCACTGCGTCGGTATTGCCAATAAAACCCCATGAGTTTGCACAGTTGTGCCGGACACTGGACTTGGGCAAAAAGTATCAGGCTCATCTCGAATCGGTATTTGAGCCCAAGGCCGAATCAAGCAACGTGCGCAACCAGTGCGTTGCCCATGTGCGAAGTTGCTTTGAGGTGGATCGGCATATTGCGCTGATGAGAAAACACATCAGCGAGCCGGTTTACCAAATGTTGAAATCGGTAAAGGACGGTGCCAGCCCGATCAAACTGGGGAAAAACACCCTGGGGTATCAGAGTCTGGAAATGTTCGATATGACCCTGCATGGCCCGTTGTTCATCGGGCCCGTCAGCGAACACGCCGACGATGATTATCGCTGCGTGGTTTACCTGCCGGGTGATCCGTTGCACCCGCTGAAAGAATACGCCTCGTTCACCGACTTCGAGGTCGAGTTGAGCAAGCGCCTGAAAAGTCCGCCATTCAAGACGTTTTTCATGGAATTCCTGAAGATGAGCGACCGGGCGGCCTTTCAACAGGAACTTAACATTCGCTTTTACCCCAGTGGCAGTTCACCACTGCCCAGTGCCGTCATCTACGCGACATTGACTGGCGTCGATGTGGAGGGAGACCCTTTTGCGCTGATACACCGTCAACAGGTCGCGCGGACGCTGGCAGACGCTCGACTTCTGGTGGTTCCCACTGATGATGAAGACGAGAAAACACGCCTCGCGCGCCTGGAAACCTACAAGGAAATCGGCATCGATCTGCTGTTGGTCGCGGTGTCGTTTCTGCCGGTGATAGGTGAAGTGCTGTTGACGGTGGGGGCTCTGCACCTGCTGTCGCAAGTGTATGAAGGGGTCGCAAGCTGGACCCGTGGCGAGCAGGAAGAGGCGACGGATCACCTGTTCGATGTCATTGAAAACCTCATTCTGATGGCGGCTTTCGCAGCCGGTGGGAAAACCATCGGGGTCACCTATAAAACCGTCAGGTCGTCGGCATTCGTCGAGCGTCTGATAGCGGTCAACCCGGGTGGTGGACGCCTGCGTCTGTGGAAGCCCGATCTCAAAGCCTACCGCCAGCCCCGGCGGTTGCCGAAAGGTTTACCCGTTGATGAGCGCGGATTGCGTTGGCTCGAAGGGCAGGCTTACGTCACCCTCGACACCGATCGGTACGCGGTGCGTCAGAAATCCGAGACTGAGCTGTGGGAAGTGTTGCCACCCAGGGGCGCAGCGGACAGCTATCGTCCGCTGCTCGAAACCAATGGCCGCGGCGCCTGGCGTCATGACTCGGAACGTGTGCAGGAGTGGGGGCGGCTGACCTTGTTCCGCCGCTTCGGCTACAGCAGCGAAGCAATCCCGGACACCACCGCATCGCGCATTCTGGCGGTCAGTGGGCTTGAAGACAGCGTGTTGCGTCAGGTGCATATCGATCAAGGGCAGACCCCGGCATTGCTGGTCGATACGGCGCGACGTTTCATGGCGGACGCCGCGGTCAGGGAATTCATCGGGCAGTTGCAATCTACGGACTCAGCGGCGCTGGCCGACCCCGATCTGCAGATGCACTTGCTCACCGCCGCCGTGAAATGGCCGTCCGACAGCTCGATCAGCGTGGTCAACGCACTGGATCGGCAGGTCAGCCGTTATGGCCCGGAAACAGCCAAGAACGTGATCCGCCTGACTGAGCAGGCGTTGCACAAAGGACAGTTGCACGATTCGCTGCTGTCGGGTCTTGCGCAACACCAGCGAGAAAACCTGCTCGGTACGGCGTCCACGGATACGGCAGTGCAAGCGCGGGAACTGAAGCGGATCATCGCCGCACAGGCTGAAGCCGCACGCCCCGGTCTGTTTCGGCGGGTTTACCAGCGTAGCGAAGCTCCGGGCCATCCGCGGGTCGCGGTGTTGATGGAAAACTTTACCGATTTGCCCGCCAGTGTGGCCGAAGAACTGGTGAACAACGCCTTCAGTGGCGAATGGCGCGAACTGGACGCGAAACGGGTGCCTTTGCGCCTGGCGGAGGAAGCCCGGCGTTACCAGCAGATGATCCGTGTGTGTCGCGCGTACGAAGGTTTTTATCTCGACGGGGCGGGAGGACAGTACACCAATCGGCTGGTGCTCGATGCACTTGAACACCTGCCGGGCTGGTCGGACTCCGCGTTCGCGCAAATACTTGAATGGACCGATACCCGTGGTTCGGCGGCCGCGATTGGCTCGGCGAAAGCGAGCGAACGGACGGTGGTCAGCGTGTTCTCGGATCGAATCAACGTCATTCAGGGCGCCGACGCGCCGCTGGTGTCCTTCACCAGGCGCACCCGTGAACATTATTTCCGGGCGCTGTGGATGGGACTCTCGACGCAACGCAAGACCGCGCTGGGCGTACAAGCGGATAACGGTGCCGCGACCCTGCAGGCGAAGATTACCCAACTGGCGCTGGAGCGCCGGGCGATTTTCGCGCCGACTCTGGGGGCGCGGCCGGGGAATCTGTCGCCAATGGGGCTGAGCGAGCGTCCTGCAGTGGTGCCCGGCACGGAATCCGGCGAGGTCAGCAACGCCATGGTGCGACGGGCCCAGGCGCTTTATCCCCTGCACACCCCGGCGCAGATTCACCGTTTGCTCAATGCCCTGGGCACAGACGAAGTCACGGTGCTGAGGAAGCTTGAAGTGTTGCGACTGGAATTTTTTGGTCTCAGGGAAACCTTGAGTCGCTGGGTCAGCCGTCAGACCTGGCATTTGACGGCCGCTGGCGTGCGGCAGGCGACGCCTCGGGCCAGCAAGCTGCGCGCGATGCGCGCGATCATTCGCAGCTGGCGCCGAGAGCCGGGAAATGTCGCTGCAGACACAAGTTTATACGCCACATTGCAATTCGCGCCGGAGCCTTTGGGCGAACTCCCGCTGATAGACGCCGATTTCAGCCATGTCGGGCGGGTGATCATGGACGGCGTAATGCCCCATGCCGGGCTGAGCGCGTTTCTGCGTCAGTTCAGCCAGTTGCGCAGCCTGTCGCTGAGTGACAATCAGCTCAGCCAGCTTCCAGAGTCGCTGGAGCGGATACGCTGGCTGACGCACCTGGACCTGAGCAATAACCGTTTGCTGTCCTCCGAGGCATCGCTTGCTCAACTGGGGCGAATGAAGGACCTGCGCGTGCTGCACCTGGATTTCAACCCGAACCTGGCGCAGGTTCCCGATCTCGGTGCGCTTGAGCATCTCGAACAGTTGACCGTACGCGGCAGCAGGATTGCGTATTGGCCGCAGGGGCTTTCCGGTCTGCGCCGATTGCAATTGCTGGATCTGCGCGACAATCGGATAGAGACCCTTCCGGCGCAGGTGTTCGACACTGCCCACGCGCTGCAGATGATTCGGATGCACGGTAATCCGTTGTCCGCCGAAACGCTGAAAAAGATTGCCACGAATCAGCAGACTTTCGGCGCCCGGTTCGGCGTGACCCCGATGGGGGCGCGCAAATCTTCACTGGAGACGGCGGCACAGGAAAACCAAAGTGTGCAATGGCTGGCCGGCGAAAGCGCCAGCGTGGCGTCGTCCCGGCGCGAGGTGTGGGATGCATTGCGAGCGTTGCCCAATTCCACTGATTTTTTCCATGTGCTTCTGCAATTGGTGCACACCGCAGAATTCACCCGGGTTTACCCGCACTTGCGCCAGCGTGTCTGGAATGTCGTGGACGCGGCTGCCGGCAATCAGCGTCTGCGCCGTTCATTGTTTAATGCTGCGCGCAGCGCCAGGGTCAGCGTCGACGGCTACAGCGCACTGTTCAGCGAAATGGAGGTGCTGGTCTTGTGTGCCCAGGCGCGGGAGGCGACCACCACCGGCGCGCACGCGCTGGAAGAGCAATTGGTGAGCCTGCTCAAGGGCCTGTTCCGATTGCACGAAGTGGAAAGCCTGGCCCTGGTCGACATCAGCGCACGCTTTCACACCGCGCCTATGCAATACGATCAGGCACTGGAAGTCAGTCTGGCTTATCGGATGGGGCTGGCGCAGCGCCTGAGCCTGCCGGCGCAGCCCCGGACGCTGAGCAATCCCTTGAGTGTCGAGGTGTCAAAGAGCGCGCTGGATAAGGCCTATCAACAGGTGGTCAAGATCGAAAACAGCGGCGCCTTGCGTGACTGGAGCATGGCGCAGACATTCTGGATCGAGTATCTGGAGTCGGCCCACGGTGAGCGGTTTTCCGCCGTGAGCGAACAGACGGCGCAGGCGATGGCCCAACTGGAGGGGCAAATCGAACTGACGCGGGAGGCGGCCTCGACGCAGATGAATGCCATCCTCGACAACTTCAATAACCAGCGGCGGGAATTGATTGGCGAGTTGACCGATCAGGCGTTGGCACGCCATGTCGATCCGGCGCTGTCGACGACACCAGTGGCTGAAAAGGCTGGAGGCTCAAGCAAGCGCTGACGTTTTAAAGGGTCAGCCGGGAATGAACAACGCCTTGAGCCTGATGACAGGCTCAAGGCGTTTTTCAATCAGCGACGACGGAACAGCGGCAGCGGTTCGTCGGTGGCGGCCTGGTAAGTGACCGAGAAGTCCTTCAGGCTTTCGAGTGCATCGTACGGGTCTTTGTCGGCGCGCAAGGCGAACGCATCGAAACCGCAACGGCGCATGTAGAACAGCTGGTCGCGCAGCACATCGCCAATCGCCCGCAGTTCGCCTTTGAAACCGTAACGGTCGCGCAGCAGACGTGCGTTGGAGTAGTTGCGGCCATCGGTGAACGCCGGGAAGTTCAGGGCGATCACCTGGAACTGCGCGACGTCGTCACCGATTTCCTCGGCTTCTTCATCGGCGTCCAGCCACACACCCAGGCCGCCGTCGCGGGCTTTCAGGGCGTGAGCATGATCACGCCACAGGGCCAGCGGCACGATCAGGTCGTCGCAGTTGGAAATACCGTCGAGGGTCGCGTCCTTGGGCAGCAGGTGCCAGGTTTCGTCGACAACCTCGTTGTTCTTAATGATTCGCTGCATAGACGCGTTCCTTGAAGAGGTCGATGCCAATACGCTGGTAGGTGTCGATGAAGCGCTCGTCTTCGGTGCGTTGTTCAACGTACACGTCGATCAGCTTCGAGATCACGTCCGGCATGTCGTCCTGGGCGAAGGACGGGCCGAGGATCTTGCCCAGGCTTGCGTCACGGCTGGCGCTGCCACCAAGGGACACCTGGTAGAACTCCTCACCTTTCTTGTCCACCCCGAGGATGCCGATGTGGCCGACGTGGTGGTGACCACAGGCGTTCATGCAACCGGAGATGTTCAGGTCCAGCTCACCGATGTCGAACAGGTAGTCCAGGTCGTCGAAACGACGCTGGATCGATTCGGCGATCGGGATCGACTTGGCGTTGGCCAGCGAGCAGAAATCACCGCCAGGGCAGCAGATGATGTCGGTCAGCAGGCCGATGTTCGGCGTGGCGAAACCGCTCTCACGCAGTTCGCCCCACAGAGTGAACAACTGGCTTTGCTCGACGTCGGCAAGAATGATGTTCTGTTCGTGGGACGTGCGCAGTTGACCGAAGCTGTAACGCTCGGCCAGGTCGGCGACGGCGTCGAGCTGCTTGTCGGTAATGTCGCCCGGGGCAACGCCGGTCGGCTTCAACGACAGGGTCACGGCGACATAACCCGGTTTCTTGTGCGCCAGGGTGTTGCGGCTGCGCCAGCGGGCGAAACCCGGATGTTCTTTATCGAGTTCGGCCAGGGCGGCAGTCTGGTTGTCCAGCGCCTTGTAGTCGGGGTCGACGAAGTGCTTGGCGACGCGATGCAGTTCGGCTTCGGTCAAGGTGGTCTGGCCACCGCGCAGGTGTTCCATTTCCGCATCGACTTTCTGCGCGAAGACTTCCGGCGTGAGGGCTTTGACGAGGATCTTGATCCGCGCCTTGTATTTGTTGTCGCGACGGCCGTAGCGGTTGTAGACCCGCAGGATGGCGTCGAGGTAGCTCAGCAGGTCCTGCCACGGCAGGAACTCGTTGATGAACGCGCCGACCACCGGGGTACGGCCCAGGCCGCCGCCGACCAGCACGCGGAAACCCAGTTCGCCGGCTTCGTTGTGTACCGGCTCAAGGCCGATATCGTGGACTTCGATGGCTGCACGGTCAGCGGTCGAACCGTTGACGGCGATCTTGAATTTGCGTGGCAGGTACGCGAATTCCGGGTGGAATGTGGTCCACTGACGAACGATTTCGCACCACGGGCGCGGGTCGATCAACTCGTCGGCCGCGACACCGGCGAACTGGTCGGTGGTGACGTTGCGCAGGCAGTTGCCGCTGGTCTGAATCGCGTGCATCTGCACGGTGGCCAGTTCCGCGAGGATGTCCGGGATGTCTTCCACCGCCGGCCAGTTGAACTGCACGTTCTGCCGCGTACTGATGTGGGCGTAGCCCTTGTCGTAGTCGCGGGCAATCTTGGCCATCATGCGGGTCTGACGCGAAGTCAGCTGGCCGTAAGGCACCGCCACGCGCAACATCGGCGCGAAGCGCTGGATGTACAGGCCATTTTGCAGGCGCAGGGGGCGGAATTCTTCTTCGCTCAGCTCACCTGCCAGATAGCGTCGGGTCTGATCACGGAACTGCTTGACGCGGTCCTCGATGATCCGCTGATCGTACTCGTCGTATACGTACATATAAGTCCTGTTCTCAGGCTTTGGGCTACTCGGAAAACGCTGCGTTTTCGCTTGCTGGAGTCCGATGGTGCCTCTGCAATTACGCGCGCACGGCCGCGCACTCCCTAACGGAGCCGGGGCAATATACCCGTTTGCAGTTATGCGCAAAAGTGATGTTTGAGTATATGTAAAGAACCAAATCGCCTAACGAGAATAGTTGTTGATTAACCCACATTTGTCGCGGGGACAATCATCGTCTTAACTGTGATCGAGTCTTTCTGCAATCACCGATAAAACCGACAAGAGGCGATGCAATGAGCAACCCGACCAAGGCGAAAAAAAGCGATAGCAGTGTCGATGCGTGGGCCATTTTGTTCCTGATCATTCTCGTTGTAGGAACAGCGGTATTCTGGGTCAGTCATCAGTAAACGACCGATTCGGGCCCGCTTCCGACGATTGTCGGACAAAAAACGGGATCAGGCGTCAGTAGCCGCTGATTCGGGGGCTATAATGCGCGGCCATTTTTCCCCGGGCCCGAATCATTCATGTTGAAGTTTTTCCACCTCAGCCTCCTGCTGCTCGGCGCGGTTTTCGGACCCGCGGCCCGGGCCGAGTCGGTGCTGTTCCTCAATCCGGGTACCACCCAGGAAGCGTTCTGGGTCAGCTATTCGCAATTCATGCAGGCGGCGGCCCGGGACCTGGGCGTCGACTTGCAGATTCTTTATTCCCAGCGCCAGCCCGAACTCACCGTGGCTCAGGCGCGAGTCGCTCTGCAGGGGCCGAATCGGCCCGACTACCTGATGTTCGTCAACGAACAGTACATTGCCCCACAGATCCTGCGGCTGGCCGAGGGCAGTGGGGTCAAGCTGTTCATGGTCAACGCGGTGCTGACCGCCGATCAGCAGACGCTGGTCGGGGAACGACCCGATCACATCGCCAGCCTGGTGCCCAATGACGAGGAGGGCGGCTACCTGATGATGAAGGAGCTGATTCGCCTGCATCCGCCCGTGGCACGGGGTGAGTCGATCGAGGTGCTGGCATTCTCCGGCCTGAAGATCACCCCGTCGGCGCAATTGCGCGAACGGGGCATGCAGCGTGCCCTCGCCGAACATCCCCAGGTACGGCTGCGGCAACTGGTCTACGGCGAGTGGACACAGCAGCGCGCCTACGAACAGGCACGGCAACTGGTCGGCCGTTATCCGAACGTATCGCTGGTGTGGTCGGCCAATGACGAAATGGCGTTCGGCGCAATGCGCGCGTTCGCCGAGGTGGGCAAGGTGGCGGGCAAGGACGTGCTGTTCAGTGCGGTCAATACCTCGTCCGAGGCGTTGCGCGCCGTGGTCGATGGACGTTTGAGCGCACTGGTGGGCGGCCACTTTACCCTCGGTGGCTGGGCTCTGGTGGAATTGCACGACTATGATCAGGGCGTCGATCTGGCCCGGTATGGCGGGCGTGATCGCCAGTTGCCGCTGCTGCAACTGATCGACAAGAGTCAGGCCCAGCGGATGCTGGCCATGGGGTCAGCGCCGGGTTATGGCGTGAATTTTCGCAAACTGTCAGCCAAGGGCCGCCCGGCCTCGTATCGTTACCCGTTCGACCTGCAGACCCTTATGCACTGACAGCCCTCAGACACCAGCGAAATGCAGCACCAGTTTGACGATGGCAAACAGCATCAGGGCGAACACGGCGGTAAAGCCGATCCCCAGAATCACGAAGTGGCTGGGCTTGCCATGGGTGAAGTCCCTTGCCCGATTCTTCCCGCTCTGAACCCCGAATGCCGCTGCCATCACGCTGTGCAGCATCTGCCAGAAGCTTGGCGGTTTGTTGTCGACTGGATCGTCCATAAATCCCCCGTCTGAAGGTATGTCCGCAAAGCATAGCCAATCCGCCGCCATGTGCCGGTCAAACCCCGATTCGCCGACTTGATTGGAAACAAACTGCTGCCGATGCGATAACTATGTACCGCAGATGCGCTGTCCGGAGATGGTTTGCTGTTTTTCCATTTTTCCGGAGAGACAGGATGTCCACTCAGCTCCCCCCAAAAACGCTGCGCCTCGAAGACGTGATCAGCGCCAATGACAGTCTGCACAACCAGCATCTGGCCCAGACGACACCGGCCTGGCTGGTCGACGCCGCCCCGGCAAGGCGTGCCGCCATGAAGGCCGCGGGCACGCAGTTGCCGGACTGGTACCAGGCACTGCCCGCTAATCGGCAACGCACCCTCCGGGCGCAAGTGACCGCCGGTTTTACCGCCCAGTCGGTGCTGGATAAAACCATGAGCGACCTGGAAAGCGTCGAGACGTTCGCCGAGGCGCTGCTGGTCAAGGCACTCAAGGAGCAGTTCAACGTTGAGGTCGACGTCAACAAGACCCTGTTATGCCTGAAGCGTCCGCTGGCAATCAGCGTGCTGGAAGTCGAGCTGTCGTCCTTTGAAGTGTTGAAGCTGTCGCTGTTGCAGGCCGCGCTGCACAACTTCGAAGCATCGGAGTGCACCGACGGTGCCTACCATCGTCAGTCCGGATTCGTGCAGGAAACCTCGACGTCCGGCACGTTTGAGGCGGTCGAGCTGAGCATGACCGTCAGCGAGTTTCTCTCGCTGTGCCGCACGCTCGACGTCGGTGCCCGATATCAGGAACGGCTGCAGGCGTTTCTGCAGTCGACGACTGGATTGCCCGAGCAATTCATCTCCAGCCAGAAAGCCGCGTTGCGCGCCGCTGCAGAACTGGCCTTGCTGAAAAAGGACATCGAGCCTGACGACTACAGCATGATCCTGTCGGTGGTCGACGGTGAAGTGCATCCGCGCCTGGGCGGCAAACCGGTGTGGTTCCGTGATCTGAGCCTGATGAAACGCCGGATGACCGGGTGTGTCGTCTTCAGTGTCAGTGAGCGCTATCGCTACACCAGCGAGTTCATTGTCTACATCCCCAACGATCCCGAACAGCCGCTCAAGCGTTGTAACGGGGCGCAGATGAGCGAGATGTTCAAGCGCCGCTTTACCGCCACTGACGACTCGCCAGGCCCTGGCGGAACGACCGCGTACCAGCGGTTTTTCAGCCAGTTCGTGGCGTATGCCGAGCGCCCTTATTATTTCAGCCAGTTCAGCGAGCCTGCGCCGGACGCACCGTCCGACCCGTTGCATTCGATCTGGGTCAAAGCCATACAGATCATTCCGCCGATCTCCACCCTGGCCGGGCTCAAGGAGCTGCCCCCCGAAACTCAAGGCACGCGCCAACCGGTGAAAGACCCCTATCTGAACCCCTTTGGTATTACCCGCGAGGGCGTGGCCGGAATCTGGTCGGCCAACACTGACCTGTGGCATTACCTTTACGAACAGCACCGGACGAAACTGCTGGCCGACACTCGCGCCCACGCCGTACCCACGGCGGACGCGGATGCCAAGGCGCGGGCGCAAAAACTCGCGCATCTGCTGGAATTCGGCATGTTGGCCTTGAATCTGGTGTCGATGTTCGTCCCGGTGCTGGGCGAGATCATGATGACGGTCATGGCCGGACAGCTGCTTTACGAGTCGTTCGAAGGGGCGATCGAGTGGTCCGAGAATGATCGCCAGGCGGCCAAGGCGCACCTGATCGATGTGGCGGAGAACCTGGCGTTGATCGGCGTGATGGCCGGTGTCGGCAAAGGAATGGGGAAACTGACTGCGATCAAGGCCCCGCCGATGATCGATGCGCTGGAGCCCGTTACGCGGCCGGATGGCAGCTCCCGGTTGTGGAAGCCCGATCTGACCGCATATCAAAGCGATGTCGCGCTGGCCGCAACGTCTGCTCCTGACGCCCAGGGCATTCATCGGCTCAATGGCAGCACCTACATCCGCTTGCAGGACAAGGTCTACCAGACGCTTTTCGATCAGCAACTGAAGAAGTGGCGCATCTTGCATCCGAGTGACACGGCTGCCTACCGTCCGATTCTCGAACACAACGGTCTGGGCGCCTGGCGCCATTCTCTCGAGCGCCCGCTGACGTGGGACCGGTTGACCCTGTTGCGGCGCATGGGGCATTCGACCGAAGCCTTTTCCGATGAACAATTACTGCAGATCGCCGATGTCAGCGGCGTGGGGGATGACGCCTTGCGCCAGATGCATCTGGACAACGCCCCGGCGCCCCTGCCGTTGGCCGACACGCTGCGCCTGTTCGACACGGAACAGCGGGTCGCGCGCCTCATCGATCAGGTCGAGCGCTCGGCGCCCCTGGATGAGCAATACCTGCTGACCCTGCCATTGCTGACCGAGATGCCCCGCTGGCCCAGCGGACGTGTGCTGGAGGTTTTCGACGGTCCGGACCTCTCGGGTGCAAGCGTGCGCTATGGCGCCGAGGCGCAATTGCCCGGTGAAAGCGCCAAGGCACCGATCCGCTTGACCCGTGCCGAGGTGCTCGGCGGCCAGATGCCGGCACGGATTCTCGCGTGTCTGGAGGAGACGGAAACGCTCAGGCTGCTGGGCGCCGAGCCGGCCCGGGTCGTCAAATCCAGGCCGCAGGAGTTCAGCAAGCAGATGGCCGACTTCCTGAAAACACGCCAGCCGGCCCTGTTCGAGCGGCTTTACGCCGAACCTGCGACGAAAGATCCGCGAATTGCCCTGCTGCAAAGGATGACCCCGGGACTTGGCAACGACGCCGCGATCCGGGTGCTGCTGGAGGCCAATGCCGAGGAGCTCGCCCGTCTCGATTCAAGCCGGCATGTGCCGTTGAAGTTGCTCGAGCGATCACGCGAATACGCTCGCCAGCGGCGATTCGATCATGCGCTGGCGGGTCTGCACATGGAGAACTTCAATGCCCGCGACAGCCACTGGCTGGCGCTGCGCGCCCTGGAAAAACTGCCCGGGTGGTCGGGTGATGTGCGTCTGGAGCTGCGTGAGGGCGGGGTCGATGGGCCTTTGCTCGACAGTGTCGGCAGTGAGCAGGCCGGGCAGCTGAAGTATCTGGTCAAGCAGGGGCCAGCCATCCAGGCATTCGATGAGGCGGGCGAGGCGCTCAACAGTGCGACGCATCAGGGCGACAATTTTTTCGCCTCGATCATGCATGCTTTGCCCGACGAATCCCGCCAGGCCCTTGGCTTTCCCGGTGTCGGGCAGAGCGCCGGACTGCGCCGCGCGGTGCTTGATCAGGTCAGCCGGAGCCGCACCGAGCTGAGCCGCCTGGCCGGCAAACGCTATGGCACATTCAAGAGCTTCAAAGCGCCGGTGCGTCTGTCCGGTGGTACGTTGGGTTATTACGCCAGCGGCCGAGGTCAGGGCGTCAATCCGTTGTTGGTCACCCGGGTCCAGGATGTCTATCCGGCGCTGACCGATCAACAGGCCGGTGGCTTCATTCTCACGCAGATGGCGTCGGGCAAGAGCGATGCGCAGATCTACGAGCTTTTGCAGCGCCGCCAGCGTGAATGGCAGGCGCTTGAGTCCACGCTCGCCGAGTGGGAAGGGGACGCAGCACCCGAGCCGGCGCTGGCATCGCTGATCGGTGGCAAATCGAGTGTCGTGCGCAACCTCAAGCAGTCCTGGCGCGCGGCACCGCTGAGCGAATATCAGGCCGCAGCCCGGCGTCTGGACATTGTCTGTGACGACCCGTTGCCCGCATTGCCGGCGGACTTTTCCCATGTGCGGGACCTCAGCGTGAGAGGGCTCTGTATTACCGATGCCAATGCAGATGCGTTGCTCGGTGCTTTTCCCAAGCTGCAGTCGTTGCGCATCAATGCCACCAGCGAATCGTTCAGCAACCTCCCGGTAGTCTTGCAGCAGATGTCGCAACTGATGGACCTGACGCTGTACAGCGTGACACCTTTTGCCGACGCCATGCCGCAGCGCCTGAGTCAGTTGACCCGGCTTGAAGGCTTGACCCTGTGCACCGCCAGCTATCAGCCGATCGCGTTTGACGTCAGTCGGATGCGCCATCTGCGCAGGCTGGACATCGTTGCCTATTCATTGCTGGACTGGCCGACCGGTGCGCTCGACCTGCCTGATCTTGAACGCCTGAACCTTAGAGACACAGGGATCAGTTCAGTCCCTTCGGGAATGCTCGAAGGGCATGAAAAAATCTGGTCGGGCCTGTCGCTGGACTGGTCGCGTTTCTCGCGCGAGTCCTTCAAACCTGCGTACGAGTACGTCAAGACCCAACCTGGGCACCTGGTCGATCGGGAGATGATGGTCCGGGATTATTGCCGGGGTGAACTGACGCGCCTGTGCAGTGGCGTGAATGAATCGTTGGAGAACCTGCAGAACCGGTTTTTCCAGCAATGGGTCGATGCCGATCAGCGATTCACTGCCATCGAAGCCTTGAGCGAACAATACGCAACGCTGGACGGGCAGTTGCACGAATGGTCGCAACGCGTGAAGCCTGTCCAGGAAAACATGCTGGAGGTGATTCATCGATCCGATGCCGCGCGTGCCCTCAGAACCAATTGGCGCAAGGGATTGTTTCAACGTTATGGCTCGACGATCAGCGCCTCGACCCTGGACTTGTCGGGACTGATGCTCAGTGAGCTGCCGGCGTTGCCGCCCGAGGCGTTCTCTCATGTGCGCAACTTGCTCTTGCAGGGGCAACGGGCAGGCGCCACGCAGGTCCGGCGTTTTGTCAGTGCTTTCAGCGGTGTACAAAACCTCGATTTGAGCGACAACGCCTTGGGCGAATGTCCGATTGAACCCGGAACACTGCCGCGGCTTTCCCGGCTCAATCTTGCGGGCAACCTGCTGACCGGCTCGCGGGGATTGCAACAGTCTCTGGAGACGTTGCCAGCGCTTGAACATCTGGATCTGCACAGCAATCCGCTGAGAGAACTGAAGGTCAGTGGCATGTCGCGCCTGAGGGGCCTGAATCTGCAGGGCACGGCGCTGCACACCTGGCCGGCGGGCGCCGAAGCGTTGCAGCAACTGACGTGGCTGGATCTGCGCGATAGCAGGATTTCCACCCTGCCAGCGAGCGTGCTGGAGAGCAAGGCGCTGCTCCACACCAACCTGACGGGGGCGCCGCTGACACCTGACGCGGTTGCCGCGCTGCAGACGGCGCAGCAGCGGATCGAATTTGAAATCGGCCTGCCGGACGGTGTCTTGCAAGCATTTGCCGCTGAGCCGGTCCCGGCCGATTTTCCGCCCGCCGAAGATGGAGTCTCCGTTGCCCGGCATCTGCTGCCACTGCCGCCGGCACCGGTCGGCGAAGGGCCGGCGTTGCTGATCAGACAACTGCAGCGCGTGCAGCCGGGGCTCAGCGACGAACACGCCGTGCAGGCCATCGAACAGTTGCGCAATAGCGGGCTGTCGGAGGTTGAAACAGCCGAGCGGATCAACGCCTGGAGCCAGACCTTCGACACCTTGGTACGACGCCTCAATGGCTGGCTGTATACCCGCGAAACCCACGGTAGCGGCTGGGTGATCTCCTCGCAAAACCGCAGTCTGGCAGCCTGGCGCATTCTCAGTTGCTGGCGGGCGAAACTGCCCGGCGCCGTTGAGGTGGCGAATGTCGTGCTGGACCTCAATGGCCTGCAACTGGGGGATCTGCCGCCGCTGCCAGACGATTTTGCGCATGTCACCACGCTGAACCTGACCGGCACCCGAATCACCGCCGAGGGTTCCGACGGCTTTCTCACCGTGTTCCGTCAGGCACGAGCGCTGGCGCTCAATGGCAACGACCTGGAGACATTGCCGCAAGCGATCATGCACATGGCGGCCATGGAGCGCCTGGAGCTGTCCAGCAATCGCTTCTACGATCCGGAAGTCTTGTACCAGAACCTGTCCGGCCTTGAACAATTGAGCTGGCTGGACCTGAGCTACAACAGCCTCGAGTCGTTCGACCTCAGCCATTTCGAACGACTGGAGACGCTTGATCTGAGCAGCAACAATCTGTTCGAGTGGCCGGCTGGCGCGTTCAATGCCGAGCATTTGCAGACGCTGAACCTCAGCCGCAATGACATCACTACGATCCCCGAAGGGGTGTTTGACGGTGACCACGAGTTGCTGCTGGACGGCACCGACCTGACTGACAATTACTATCTGACGGAGGATACCCTCGAGCGGCTTCGCGCCTATCAGACAGCAACCGGTCGGGAGCGTGTGCTGGGGCTCACCCATTCCGAACTTGAGGAAATGGTCGACGAGCTGGCCACCGGACTCACCGAAACCACCGACAGCATCGAGTCGGATGAGCTGCTCCCCGACGTGCAGACGCATGCCCGGCAAAAAGCCCCCTGGCTGGCCAACCTGGCCCCCGAAGAATTGACCGCCCACGACAAACTCTGGGATCAACTGGTCGCAGAACCGGACAGCGGCGCCTTCTTCCACCTGCTTGAGCGGTTGCAGGACACCCGCGAATTCCGGGTAGCCAATGCTGACCTGACCCGCCGGGTTTGGGTAGTCATGGAGGCCGCTGCCGCCAACACCGAACTCAGGGAAATCCTCTTTGCCGGCTCTGCGACCCACGGCACCTGTGTCGACGGGCGCATCCTGACGTTCAGTGGTCTGGAGAGCAAAGTGTTCACCCACAATGCCCTGCTCGATCTGAGTGAAAGTCGCGCTGCGGTCCGGGGCCAAGCGTTGCTGGCGTTGTCGCGGCAACTGTTCCGGCTGGACAAGGTCGACGAACTGGCGAAAGCCGCGTCTGCACGCAGCGGATTCGACGAAGCGGAGGTGCGCCTGGGTTACCGCATTGGTTTGACCGGCGGCTGGGAGGACGGACTGGAACTGCCCGGGCAGCCGAAGAACATGTCGTTCGCCTCGGGTGTCACGCCGCAACAACTGCTCGACGCACGCGGCGAAGTGCTCAAGGCGGAACGCTCCGATCGGTTTCTGGAGGACCTGATCCAGCGTGATTACTGGTTGGACTTTCTCAAAGAGCAACAGCCCGACGCGATCCGGGAGCTGGATGAGGCGCCGTTGCTGGAGGAGGGGGAGGATGAAGCCGTGCCTGCCGACGATCCGGAGTATCTGAGCCGGTTGTTCGACCAGACGGCAGCGCGTAATGCCCGGTTGATCGAACTGACGCGCGAGGAGATTGAACGTATCGGCGAGGCTACTGACAACGCAGCCGTTGCCGGCTCGTCAAAACAGCCGACAGGAGGCTGATCCATAACGATCACTCAACCTGCGACGCCGGTTTGCTCGGCGCCGCAGATTGTCGATCAGTGTCGGGTCAGTTGTCGTAACCCAGGTTCGGTGCCAGCCAGCGTTCGGTCACGCTCAGGTCCTGACCCTTGCGCGAGGTGTAGCTCTGCACCTGATCCTTGTCGACCTTGCCCACGGCAAAGTATTGCGCCTGCGGATGGGCGAAGTACCAGCCGCTGACCGCTGCCGCCGGGAACATCGCGTAATGTTCGGTGAGGAACACGCCGCTGCGGCCCGCGCGCATTTCGCTGGCTTCAGGATCGAGCAGGGTGAACAGCGTGGCTTTTTCGGTGTGATCCGGGCAGGCCGGGTAGCCCGGAGCCGGACGAATACCGGAATACTGCTCTTTGATCAGTGCGTCGTTGTCCAGCTCTTCGTCCTTGGCATAGCCCCAGTGTTCTTTACGCACCTGCTGGTGCAGCCACTCGGCGCAAGCCTCGGCCAGACGGTCGGCGAGGGCCTTGACCATGATCGAGTTGTAATCGTCCCCAGCGTCCTGATACGCCTTGGCCACTTCTTCGGCGCCGATGCCGGCGGTGGTGATGAACCCCCCGACGTAGTCGGTAACTTCGCTGTCTTTCGGCGCGACGAAGTCGGCCAGCGAGAAGTTCGGTTTGCCGTCGGTCTTGATGATCTGCTGACGCAGGTGATGCAGGCGCGCCATGGGCTTGCCGTCATCGCCGTACAGCTCGATGTCGTCGTCATGCACCTGATTGGCCGGCCAGAAACCGAACACCGCACGGGCGCTGATCAGTTTCTCGTCGATCAGCTTGGTGAGCATCTCGCGGGCGTCCTTGTACAGCGCGGTGGCGGCTTCTCCGACCACTTCGTCTTCAAGGATGCGCGGGAATTTGCCGGCCAGGTCCCAGGAAATGAAGAACGGCGTCCAGTCGATGTACTCCGCCAGGACGTTGAGATCGATGTTGTCCAGCACCCGGGTGCCGGTGAAGGTCGGTTTGACCGGGGTGTAACCGGCCCAGTCGAACTGCGGCTTCTTGGCGATCGCCGCCGCGTAGCTCAGGCGCTCGGTACGGGCGCTGCGGTTGGCGGTGCGCTCACGCACATCGACGTATTCCAGACGGGTCTTCTCGACGAACCCGGCCTTGAGCTCCTTGGACAGCAACTGCGTCGCTACACCCACGGCACGCGAGGCGTCCGTGACGTAGACCACCGCATCGTTGCTGTACTTGGGCTCGATCTTCACCGCGGTGTGCGCCTTGGACGTGGTCGCACCACCGATCATCAGCGGCAGGTGGAAATCCTGACGCTGCATTTCGCGGGCAACGTGAACCATTTCGTCCAGCGACGGGGTGATCAGACCGGACAGGCCGATGATGTCGCACTTCTGCTCTTTGGCCACCTGAAGGATTTTTTCCGCCGGGACCATCACGCCGAGGTCGACGATGTCGTAGCCGTTACAGCCCAGCACCACGCCGACAATGTTCTTGCCGATGTCGTGCACGTCACCTTTCACGGTGGCCATGAGGATCTTGCCCTTGGCTTCCGGCTTGTCGCCTTTTTCCAGCTCGATGAACGGGATCAGGTGCGCCACGGCCTGCTTCATCACGCGGGCGGATTTCACCACCTGCGGCAGGAACATTTTGCCGGCGCCGAACAGGTCGCCGACGATGTTCATGCCGGCCATCAGCGGGCCTTCGATGACTTCGATCGGACGGCTGAACGACTGGCGCGATTCTTCGGTGTCTTCGACGATGTGGGTGGTGATGCCCTTGACCAGCGCATGCTCCAGACGCTTGTTGACGTCCCAGCTGCGCCACTCTTCGGTCTCGGCTTCCTTGACGCTGCCGTCGCCCTTGTATTTGTCGGCGATGGCGAGGAGGGCGTCGGTGCCTTCCGGTGTGCGGTTGAGGATCACGTCTTCGACCGCGTCGCGCAGTTCCTGCGGGATCTGATCGTAGATCTCCAGTTGACCGGCGTTGACGATGCCCATGGTCAGGCCGGCGCGGATCGCGTAAAGCAGGAACACCGAGTGGATCGCCTCGCGCACCGGGTTGTTGCCACGGAACGAGAACGACACGTTGGACACGCCGCCGGAGCTCAGGGCATACGGCAGTTCGTCGCGGATGTAGGCACAGGCGTTGATGAAGTCCACAGCGTAGTTGTTGTGTTCTTCGATGCCGGTGGCCACGGCGAAGATGTTCGGGTCGAAGATGATGTCTTCTGGCGGGAAGCCGACTTCGTTGACCAGAATGTCGTAGGAGCGTTTGCAGATTTCTTTCTTGCGCGCTTCGGTGTCGGCCTGGCCGGCTTCGTCGAACGCCATCACCACCACGGCGGCGCCATAGCGCTTGCACAGTTTGGCGTGATGGATGAACTGCTCGACGCCTTCTTTCATGCTGATCGAGTTGACGATGCCCTTGCCTTGAATGCACTTCAGACCGGCTTCGATCACTTCCCACTTCGAGGAGTCGATCATGATCGGTACGCGGGAGATGTCCGGCTCACCGGCGATCAGATTGAGGAAGGTGACCATGGCCTTCTTCGAATCGAGCATCCCTTCGTCCATGTTGATGTCGATCACCTGCGCGCCGGCTTCAACCTGCTGCAGGGCGACTTCCAGGGCTTCGGTGTAGTTGTCTTCACGGATCAGACGGGCGAATTTGGCCGAACCGGTGATGTTGGTCCGCTCGCCGACGTTGACGAACAGCGAGCTGCGATCGATGGTGAACGGCTCCAGACCCGACAGGCGGCACGCTTTTGGAATGTCTGGAATCTGCCGCGGTGCATAACCGGCCACGGCCTTGGCGATGGCTTCGATGTGCCCCGGCGTGGTGCCGCAGCAGCCGCCGACGATGTTCAGGAAGCCACTCTGGGCGAATTCTTCGATGACCTTGGCGGTGTCTACCGGCAGCTCGTCGTACTCGCCGAACTCGTTCGGCAGGCCGGCGTTCGGGTGCGCCGACACGTGGGTGCTGGCCTTGTCCGACAGCTCTTCCAGGTACGGCCGCAGTTCCCGGGCGCCGAGGGCGCAGTTCAGACCGACGGAAATCGGTTTGGCGTGGGCCACGGAGTTCCAGAACGCTTCGGTGGTCTGGCCCGACAGGGTGCGGCCGGAAGCGTCGGTGATGGTCCCGGAGATCATGATCGGCAGCTCGAAGCCCAGCTCTTCGAACACGCCTTGCACGGCGAAGATCGCCGCTTTGGCGTTGAGCGTGTCGAAAATGGTTTCGATCAGGATCAGGTCGGCGCCGCCTTCGATCAGGCCTTTTGTGGCCTCGGTGTAGTTCTCCACCAGTTCATCGAAGGTGACGTTGCGGTAGCCGGGGTTGTTGACGTCAGGCGACAGCGAGCAGGTGCGGCTGGTAGGGCCGAGCACGCCAGCGACGAAACGCGGCTTGGCCGGGTTCTCGGCGGTCTTGGCGTCGGCCACCTTGCGCGCCAGGCGCGCGCCTTCTACGTTTAATTCGTACGCCAGCGCTTCCATGCCGTAGTCAGCCATGGAAATGCGCGTGGCGTTAAAGGTATTGGTTTCGAGGATGTCGGCGCCGGCATCCAGATAGGCTTTCTCGATGCCGCCAATCACGTCCGGTCGGGTGATCACCAACAGGTCGTTGTTGCCCTTGACGTCACTTGGCCAGTCCGCGAAGCGCTTGCCGCGATAATCCTGTTCCTCGAGCTTGTAGCTCTGGATCATCGTGCCCATGCCGCCGTCGAGAATCAGGATGCGCTCTTTGAGGGCTTGCTTGAGAGCTTGAAGGCGGACGCTGCGATCGGACATTTGGACTACTCGAAAAGACCATTACGAAGGGCCGGGATCATAACAAACCTGTGCGCTTTTGGAGCATGTCAGGCTTTTGCATGAATATCGTTCATGTTGGTACGAGCGTCATACTGTAGAATCGCTGCGTTTTTTTCAGGATCGGGATCAAAGGCATGTCGTACCGCGTCATCAGCATTTTCTTGCTGTTTTTAAGCTTTGGCGCGGGTGCCCAAGAAGCCTCGATTTCTTATACCCGAGACATCCAGCCAATCTTCACCGAGAAGTGTGTGGCCTGCCATGCCTGTTACGACTCGGCCTGCCAGCTCAATCTGGGCAGCGGTGAAGGTGCTGGGCGGGGCGCCAGCAAGATGCCGGTCTACGACGGTGAACGCACTCAGGCTGCGCCGACCACTCGCCTGTTCTATGACGCCTTCGGCAAGCGCGCCTGGCAGCAGAAGGGCTTCTATTCGGTGCTCGACGCCCAGGGCAGTCAGGCGGCGCTGATGGCGCGCATGCTGGAGCTTGGGCACAAGACACCGCTGACCCCGAATGCCAAGTTGCCGCAAGAGATCGTCCTCGGCCTGCAGCGGGAAAACATGTGCGCGATGCCCGCCGAGTTTGAAGGCTACGCCGGCGCCCATCCGAAAGAAGGCATGCCGCTGGCGGTGACCGGCCTGACCGATCAGCAGTATCAGACGCTGCAACGCTGGCTGGCGTCCGGCGCGCCAATCGACGAGCAGGGCCTGGCCCCGAGCGCCAAAGAGGCCATGCAGATTGTCCAGTGGGAAAACCTGCTCAACACCCCGGGCGCGCGGCAGAGTCTGGTCGGGCGCTGGTTGTTCGAGCACTGGTACCTCGCGCACATCTATTTCAAGGACGGCGAGCCGGGGCACTACTTCCAGTGGGTGCGTTCGCGCACGCCGACCGGCCAGCCGATCGACCTGATCGCCACCCGGCGCCCGAATGACGACCCAGGCACGCAGGTGTATTACCGCTTGTGGCCGGTGCAAGGGGTGATCGTGCACAAGACCCACATCACCTATCCGCTGAGTGCGGCGAAGATGGCGCGGGTCAAGAGCCTGTTCTATAGCGGCAACTGGCAGGTCAATGCGCTGCCGGGCTACGGTCCGCAGAGCCGGGCCAACCCGTTTGCCACCTTCGAGGCGATCCCGGCCCAGGCGCGTTACCAGTTCATGCTCGATAACGCCGAATACTTCGTGCGCACGTTCATTCGCGGACCGGTGTGCCGTGGGCAGATCGCGACCGATGTGATCCGCGACAACTTCTGGGCGCTGTTCCAGGCCCCGGAACATGACCTGTACATCACCGATCCGATCTATCGCGGTCAGGCCACGCCGCTGCTGGCGATGCCGGGGCAGAACGACGACGTCGGCAGTGTCCTCAGTCTGTGGCACAACTACCGCAACAAGCGTAATGAATACGAAGCCCTGCGCCGCGACAGCTACGCCGACCTGCCGGCACCGAGCTGGTCGACGCTGTGGGCCGGCAACGACAACGCACTGCTGAGCATCTTCCGCCACTTCGACAGCGCCTCGGTCACCAAAGGCCTGATCGGCGAAGTGCCGCAAACCCTGTGGCTGTTCGACTACCCGCTGCTGGAGCGCACCTATTATCAGCTGGCCGTCAACTTCGATGTGTTCGGCAACGTCTCCCATCAGGCGCAAACCCGCCTGTACTTCGACCTGATCCGCAACGGCGCCGAGCAGAACTTCCTGCGCCTGATGCCCGCCGATTCCCGCGAGGGCTACCTCGACGATTGGTACCAGAGCAGCGGCCAGTTCAAGATGTGGCTCGATTACGAGGCCATCGATGACGACAAACCGACGGCGTTGAAGCTCGACCCGAAAGACCCGAAATACGACTTCGCCATGCAGCTGCTGGCACGCTATGGCGACCTCAATGCGCGGCCGGATCCGATCAACCGATGTGACGGTGCCTACTGCTCGCGGCCGAATATCGACCCGGCGCTGCAAGGCGCCGAACAAGCGCTAAGCCGCCTGACCTCGCGCCCGGCCGCGGGTCTGAAGGTCATCGACCAATTGCCGGAAGCCACCCTGCTGCGCATCGAGACCCGCAGCGGCAAGCGTGAGGTCTACAGCCTGCTGCGCAACCGTGCGCACAGCAACGTGGCGTTCCTGTTGGGCGAGTCGCTGCGCTATCAGCCGGGGCTGGACACCTTGACCATCTACCCGGGCGTACTCAGCAGTTACCCGAACTTCATCTTCAACATTCCCGCCGAGCAAGTGCCGGAGTTTGTCGATGCCATGGAAAACGCCAAGGACGCCGAACGCTTCGAGAAAATCGTCGAACGCTGGGGCATCCGTCGCAGTCATCCGCAATTCTGGTTCTATTTCCACGATCTGAGCCAATACATCCACGAAACCGATCCGGTGGAAGAGGGCGTGCTGGACATGAACCGCTACGAGAATCTTTGATCGACTTTTGATCGAGGGCTGCTGTCCCAACTCTTAGTAACACCGCAAAAACCTTGTAGGAGCGAGCCTGCTCGCGAAAGCGTCAGTACATTCAGAATGGATGTCGCCTGACATGCCGCAATCGCGAGCAGGCTCACTCCTACAAGGGATCGGCGGTGGTTCTGAGAGATTTGGACGGGAGCCATCAATGTTGATTTCAGTGCAGGCCCTGCGGGCGCTCGCCGCGTGGACGGTGGTCTGTCACCACTTCATGCAGATTTTCTTCGACTTCAAGGCGCGCGGCCCGATCGGCCAGTTGTTCATCGACAAAGGCGCGGTCGGGGTCGACATCTTTTTTGTCATCAGCGGCCTGGTGATTTTTCTCTCCACCGAAGACAAGGTGCTGCGGCCAGGGCAATTTCTGCTGTATCGCCTGTGCCGCATCGTGCCGGCGTATTGGCTGTACACGCTGCTGATGGCGCTGTTGGTGTGGTTCGCCCGGCCAGTGTTGCCGGACCAGACGCTGGACGTCGGGCACCTGCTGCTGTCGCTGTTGTTCATCCCGGCGCAGAATCCCGGCGGTTATGGCCTCTACCCGACCCTGAACGTCGGCTGGACCCTCAACTACGAAATGCTGTTCTACGTGCTGTTCGCCTGTGCGCTGGTGTTCCGCTGGCAGGTGCGCCTGCTGGTGGTCGCGGCGTTGCTGTTTGCCACCTGCCAGGCGTTTGGCTGGGTCAGTGAATTCTATCGTTCGGACATCGTCTATGAATTCTTGCTGGGGATCGGTATCGGCCTTTTGTATCGTCGGGGCTGGATCGGGGCTGGTCTGTGGTTGCCGTTGTTGGGCATCGCCGCTGCGTTGCTGGCGATCTATCAACTGACGCCAGCGCCAAGGCTGTTGAATTGGGGCGTACCGAGTGCGGTGCTGGTGATGGCCTGCATGGCGCTGGAGCGCTATGTCGAGCGCAGCCGGTTGCTCAAGCTGCTGGGCGACTGTTCGTATTCGGTGTACCTGATGCATGTGCTGGTGCTATCGGCCGGCGGATTTATCGCGCGTCAGTACGGGATCAACCCGTATCTGATGTTCATCCTCTGCGCGCTGGCCATCGGCGTTGGGTCGTGGATGAGCTACGAATGGGTGGAAAAACGCAGCTATCAGTGGCTTAAAGCGCGGATCGATCGCGAACCTGATGGTCAATCGGTTGCCGAGCTTTTCCGACAAAAATACTAGGACTTTGTGCGGCGCGATGATTGGCGTAAACTGCGCCCAAGCCTGCGAGGAGTTTCCATGACCGCTATTACCATTACCGACGCCGCCCACGATTACCTGGCCGATCTGCTCTCCAAGCAGAACACCCCGGGCATCGGCATCCGCGTCTTCATCACCCAGCCTGGCACCCAGTACGCCGAAACCTGCATTGCCTACTGCAAGCCGGGCGAAGAAAAACCTGAAGATACCGCGCTGGGGCTGAAAAGCTTCACCGCTTACATCGACTCGTTCAGCGAAGCGTTCCTCGACGATGCTGTCGTCGACTACGCCACCGACCGCATGGGCGGCCAACTGACCATCAAGGCGCCAAACGCCAAAGTCCCGATGGTCAACGCCGACAGCCCGGTCAACGAGCGCATCAACTACTACCTGCAAACCGAGATCAACCCGGGGCTGGCCAGCCACGGCGGTCAGGTCAGCCTGATCGATGTGGTCGAAGACGGTATTGCCGTGCTGAAGTTCGGCGGCGGCTGCCAAGGCTGCGGCCAAGCCGACGTGACCCTGAAGGAAGGCATCGAGCGCACCTTGCTTGAGCGCATCCCTGAGCTCAAAGGTGTTCGCGACGTGACCGACCACACGCAGAAAGAAAACGCCTACTACTGAGTAAGGTGTTCACTGCGGACATGAAAAACGGCGCCCGTGAGCGCCGTTTTTTTATGCACTTGATTAATGAGTGCCGGTTTATTGTGTAGCGAGGGGATTTATCCCCGATGGGTTGCGAAGCAGCCCCAGAAAAGGAACTGCTGCGCAGTTCATCGGGGATAAATCCCCTCGCCACAGGTTTGCACCCAATCCCATATGTTTCAGGGCCTGTACAAGTGCGCATGCCCCGCACGATAAAGCGACGATTCACTGAACACCTCACTGCCCAGCACCCGCCCAACCAGAATCAACGCCGTACGCCGAAACCCCTTGGCCGCGACCTTCGCGGCAATGTCCGCCAGCGTCCCCACCACCCAGTCCTGATCCGGCCACGTCGCTCGGTGAATCACCGCAATCGGGCAGTCCGCGCCGTAATGCGGCAGCAATTGCTCGATGATCTTCTCCAGATGATTAACCCCCAGATGAATCGCCATGGTCGCGCCATGCTGCGCCAGATTGCCGAGTTCTTCGCCGGCCGGCATCGCAGTCTTGTCGGCATAGCGGGTCAGGATCACGCTTTGCGATACATCCGGCAGCGTCAGCTCAGCGCCAAGCAACGCGGCGCAGGCCGCAGTGGCGGTGACGCCGGGGATGATTTCGAACGGAATATCCAACTCGCGCAGACAGCGAATCTGCTCGCCAATCGCGCCGTACAGGCTCGGATCCCCCGAATGCACCCGCGCCACATCCTGGCCCTTGGCATGGGCGGTCTTGATCAGATCGATGATCTGCTCCAGGTGCAACTCGGCACTGTTGACCACGGTTTCGGCCTGATGCCCCTCTAGCACCGCGGCCGGGACCAGCGAGCCTGCGTAGATGATCAGCGGGCAGCAGCGAATCAGCCGCTGGCCTTTGACAGTGATCAATTCCGGGTCGCCGGGGCCGGCGCCGATGAAGTAGACGGTCATGCAGATATCCTGTGACAAACGGGGCAGGGCAAGGCTTCAGATGAAGATTGCTCATGATCAAAGAGGGGGATTATCGGGATTTTACGCAGCACCGGCCAATGCCAACGTGGCCTGAGCGTATTTCTGCCGGGAAATCAGCAGTTTTGCCGGTGCCTGGATCAGTTGTTCAGCGAGGGCCAGCGCAGCACTTTCCGCCACACCGTAGCAGCCGGTGCGCTCGTAGGCGATCTGTGAATGATGGCTTAGCCGCTGCTGATAATTGGCCAATTCGTCGCTGCTGAAATACAACAGCGGCAAGGCCAGTTGGGCGGCCAGTTCCTGCAACCCCGGCTCATCGCGTTTCAAATCGATGCTGGCCAACGCCTTGACTGCTTCCAGCTCGATACGATGCGCCTGCAAGGCCTGATCGAGTAACGCGCGCAGCGTACTGGCCGGGCAGCCGCGCTGGCAGCCCAGGCCGACCACGAAGGTCGGCGCTGCGCTGTCAGCGGTCATGCGTGGTATTGACCATCGCTTTTGCGGCGGAACAACCAGGCGCTGATCAGGCCCAGGGCCAGCCAGAACGCCACGTTGGTCAACTGCGAAGCGATTTTGAATTGAGCTTCCAAGGCTTGCGGAGCGAGCATCGAATGCACTTCCGGTTGTGGCGCACCGATCACGTGCGGAACGGCGAGGATCGCCACGCCCAGCAGCTTCATCAGCCAGTGACGGCTGAACACGATCAAGGCCAGGCCGACCGCGGTCGAGGCGGCAGTGCCGATCCACCACGTTTGCCGCGAAGCCAGATCGGCCGCAGCAGTGCCCGGCAGTTCCGGCGGCAGGCCCAGAGTTGGCGCGAGGACGAACGTCGCGTAACCGGCCAGGCCCCAGAGCAGCCCCTGCGAAGTTTTGGTCGGAGCACGCAGGGTGTACAGGCCGGCGAGCATCAGGGCGAACCCGACCGCCACCACCAGATTGCCACCGGTCGTCGAAAGCACACGCTGCCAGCCATCTTCCGGCTCCCAGGCTTCGGCGTCGTGGGTGTGCGCAGCCACGCCAGCGGCGTGTTCATGAACCGCAACCGGCTCGGATTTCTCAAAGGTTTCGGCCTGCAGAATCAGCGGCGAGACCCAGAAGCTTTGCAGCAACGTCAGCAGCAGGGCGGCCAGCAGGCCGGTGAAACCTGCGGTTTGCGCGATACGCTTGATCATGTCGGCAGGTCTCAGTGGCACGGGAACGCGGCGCTGTGGCGAGTATCGTGGGCGGCGTTGTGCACCGCTTCGATGTGCGAGAAACCGGCGAAGTAAACGAGGCTGGCACCGAGGATCGAGGCGAAGATCGCCGCCGTCAGGCGTTGGCTCAACGTGGCGGTGCTGGAGATTTTGTCGGTGGTGTTGCCGGTGCTGCTGATGATCGACATGGCGCTTCCCTCTGGAGTGTCAGCGGGTGAATAGAGCGCATGAAAACCCCTGCGAGTCAGGCACGCAGAGGTTCGAACAGCGCCCGCCCACCGCGGGTTTGTTATGTTCAGCGACGCAAATGCGCACTGTGTGTTGCGGGCCGGTCTCCGGGCTCACGAGGGGTTGGCGCCAGGCCGACCTGCAAGCATCACCTTCCCATGCCGTACTGGCACAGTGGATCTGACGCTTCGCTCGCTTACCGTTGCGGGGGCAGCACCGGACTGACATGGCTTTGAGTAAAGCACATGATTCACCGGTTTCCCGTTTCACCCTGTGAAGGGCACCCGTAACAAGGTGTGTAGGAGAGCATGGGTTGGGGAATGTAGTCAATTTTGTGGGTGGATCCGTTGCTGCGGTAACGGCCACTTAGGGTTCCGCCCTTACGGCGGGTCACTTTTGGCAAACGCCCCAAAAGTAACCAAAAGGTCTATGCCCTGACGTTCGGCCCTCGCCTAGGCTCGGGTTCCTTCGCTCCGGGATTCATCCGGGGGGCAGCGCCTACGGTTTGCTTCGCTGCACCTCCTCTCGCTGTGTTTGGCTGCGCCAAACGGTCGCTGCGCTCCCACCCCCGGATAAACCCCTCCACTCAGCCTGCCGACGGGCCCTGAGATCAAAAGCTTTACTCGAGCTAACGCTCATTGTGTTGAGTGGGGCGGCTGCGCCGCATGGGGCTGTACGCAATCCAAACTGTAGGAGCCGGCCTGACAGCCGACCAATCTCTAACTGAATACACCCACTCCCGTGTAGGAGCTGCCGAAGGCTGCGATCTTTTGATCTGCTTTGGCTTTGGCTTTGGCTTTGGCTTTTGATGTGGCTTTTGATCTTCAGCCCCTTCGGCAGGCCGAGCGTAGGTGTTCATCCGGGGGTTAGGCGCGCAGCGCCATGCGGCGAAGCCGCATACATCGAGAGGAGGTGCAGCGAAGCAAACCGGAGGCGATGCCCCCGGATGGACACCGTAGCGAGGGAACACTGAGCCTAAGCGAAGTGCCGTACGCCGGGGCAAAGCCTTTTGGGTTACCTTTTCGCTGGGCCGGCATTCCGGCGTTTGGAAAAGGTGACTCGCTGTAAGAGCGAAACCGCCAGCGGCAACACCCGCAGCAACGGATATGCCCCCAATCCCAAAAAAACCAAAGCATTGACCCATCCTCAAGCCATGCGTAGCCTTGCGCTTTCGAGGTTCTTCGGCGCATGCCGAAGCTAAGAAGGGAACGCGGTCAAAGCCGCGGCTGCCCCCGCAACTGTGAACGGTGATGTTTGCTGCCACGCCACTGCCAGCCCTGCCAAGGTGCCAGCGGGAAGGCGCAGCGAATGCCGGGCCCAAGGCCTGAACACCGTCAGCCAGGAGACCTGCCTCGTGACAGATTTCTCACTACAACCGGGCGGGGTGATCCGGTGGCGAATTCTTCCGCGCGCACGCTCGCAGCGGATCTCGTCCCGTATGCCCGCCACCTTGCCAAAGGGCATCCGATGAAAACACTGGCCAAACTCCCCGTCACCATCGTCACCGGTTTCCTCGGCTCGGGCAAAACCACCTTGCTACGGCACATGCTCGACAACGCTCAGGGTCGTCGCATCGCGGTGATCGTCAACGAGTTTGGCGAGCTGGGCATCGACGGTGAAATCCTCAAGCAATGCACCATCGGCTGCACCGAAGAAGAAGCCAGCGGCCGCGTCTATGAATTGGCCAACGGCTGCCTGTGCTGCACGGTTCAGGAAGAATTCTTCCCGGTGATGCGCGAACTGGTCGCCCGTCGCGGCGATCTCGACCACATCCTCATCGAAACCTCTGGCCTGGCCCTGCCAAAACCGCTGGTTCAAGCGTTCCAGTGGCCGGAAATCCGCAGCGCCTGCACCGTTGACGCGGTGATCACTGTGGTCGACAGCCCGGCCGTGGCCGCTGGCACCTTCGCCGCGTTCCCCGATCAGGTCGATGCCCAGCGCAAACTCGACCCGAACCTCGATCACGAATCGCCGTTGCACGAGCTGTTCGCCGATCAACTGGCCAGCGCCGACCTGGTGATCCTCAACAAGGCCGACCAGACCAGCGCCGAAGATCTGGCTCGCGTACGCGCGGAAGTCGCCGAAGAACTGCCGCCCGCCGTAAAAATCATCGAAGCCAGCAACGGCCGTCTGCCACTGGACGTGCTGATCGGCCTTGGCGCCGGTTCCGAAGAACACATCGACAGCCGCCACAGCCATCACGATCACCACCACGACGGTGATGACGATCACGATGACCACGATCACGACGCTTTCGATTCGATCTCCATCGAACTGCCGCAAGCCGACGAAAGCCTGCTGCTCGACGCCCTGACACAACTGGTGGTGCAGCACGGCATCCTGCGGGTGAAGGGCTTTGCGGCCATTCCGAACAAGCCGATGCGCCTGCTGATTCAGGGTGTGGGCACGCGTTTCGACAAGCACTTCGACCGCCAGTGGGGCGCCGATGAAGCGCGCGTCACCCGTCTGGTGCTGATCGGTCAGGAACTCGACGCCGTGCAACTCGAAGCGCAACTGCGCGCTGCGCTCAGCGTTTAAGCCATGCACCTGCTCAGGACCCAGCCCGGCGGTTTCGTGTCGGATGACAACATTGCCGACCTTGGACAAACCCCCGCCGAGCTGGTGATCCTGTGCAGCGGCGACTCCAGCCTGGCGCTGCTCGCCGAAGCTGCGCAGCAACTGCCCGAGGATTACCCGAGCCTGCGCCTGGCCAATCCCATGCAGGTGCAGAATCACGCCTCGGTCGATCTGTATGTCGACGAGGTGCTGCGTCACGCCAAAGTCATTCTGATTTCCCTGCACGGCGGCATTGCCTATTGGCGTTATGGCGTCGAGCGGCTGATGGAACTGACCGAGCGCGGCGTGCAAGTGATTCTGGTGCCGGGCGATGACCGCCCCGACCCGGAACTCAGCGACCTGAGCACCGTGCCCGCTGAAGATCGCGACCGTCTCTGGCAGTTCCTGCGTCAGGGCGGCATGGGCAATGCGCTGGACTTCTTCCATTGCCTGGCCAGTCGTTGGCTGGCGCGGGATTACGCCTGGGGCGAGCCGAAAGCGCTGCCGCGCACGGCGATATACCATCCACAGAAAAACACCGCCGCACTCGGCGACTGGCAGGCCGATTGGCTGCCGGATCGCCCGGTGACGGCGGTGTTGTTTTACCGCTCGCATTTGCAAGCGGCGAACACCGCGTTCATCGATGTGTTCTGCCAGCGCTTGCAGGCCGCGGGTCTCAATCCGTTGCCGATCGCCGTCGCCAGCCTGAAAGAACCGGGCTGCCTGAGCGTGGTCGAGGACTGGCTGGATGAAGTCGAAGCGGCGGTGATTCTCAACACCACCGGGTTCGCCCAATCCAGCCCCGAAGCCCCGCATCTGCGCCCGTTCCGGCGCAATATTCCGGTGATTCAGGCGATCTGCGCCCAGGACAACGAGCCGGGCTGGCGCGACAGCGAGCAAGGCCTGGGGCCGCGAGATCTGGCGATGCACATCGCCTTGCCGGAACTCGACGGACGTATCATCAGCCGCCCGATCAGCTTCAAGGATCTGGCTTGGCGCAGCGAGCGCAGTCAGTCCGATGTGGTCTGCTACCGGGCGCAACCCGAGCGCATGGATTTCGTCGCCGAACTGGCCCGGCGCTGGAGCGATCTGGCGCGGCTGCCGAACGCGGAAAAACGCATCGCGCTGATCCTCGCCAATTACCCGACCCGCGATGGCCGCATCGGCAATGGCGTCGGCCTCGACACGCCGGCGGCGGCGTTGAATATCCTGCGGGCGTTACAGGTTGAAGGCTTTCCGCTGGCGGCTGAGTTGCCGGACAGCGGCACTGAGCTGATCCAGCAGTTGCTCGGCGGCGTCAGCAATGACCTCGACAGCATCGACCTGCGCCCGTGCCAGCAAAGCCTGGCGATGGACGCGTATCTGGCGATGTTCAACGCGCTGCCCGCCGCCAATCAAGCGGCGGTGGTCGAGCGCTGGGGCGCGCCGCAAAACGATCCGATGTGCCGTGACGGACGGATGATGATCGCCGGTCTGCGCTTTGGCCTGACGTTCGTCGGCATTCAGCCGGCGCGCGGTTATCAAGTTGATCCGAGTGCGGTGTATCACGACCCGGATCTGGTGCCGCCGCACGGTTATCTGGCGTTTTATTTCTGGCTGCGTAACACCTACGGCGCGCACGCGGTGATTCACGTCGGCAAGCACGGCAATCTCGAATGGCTGCCGGGCAAGGGCGTCGGCCTGTCGGAGAACTGCTGGCCGGATGCGCTGCTCGGGCCGTTGCCGAACATCTACCCGTTTATCGTCAATGACCCGGGCGAGGGGGCCCAGGCCAAACGGCGCACGCAAGCGGTGATCATCGATCACCTGATGCCGCCACTGACCCGCGCCGAAACCTACGGGCCGCTGCGCAATCTGGAGTTGCTGGCCGACGAATATTACGAAGCCCAGTTGCTCGATCCGCGCCGTGCCCGCGAGCTGCAGCGCGATATCCTGCAACTGGTGCGCGAGACGCAGATCGACCGCGAACTGCAACTCGACGCCGGCCTGGACAGCGACGCCGATGCAGCGATCTGGCTGCCGCGTCTCGATACGTATTTGTGCGACCTGAAGGAATCGCAGATCCGCGATGGCCTGCACATTTTCGGCGAGTCACCCACCGGGCGTTTGCGCATCGACACGTTGCTGGCGCTGCTGCGCATTCCGCGCGGCGATGGCAAGGGTGCGCAGTCGAGTTTGTTGCGGGCGCTGGCCAAAGCGTTTGAACTGGGGTTTGATCCACTCGATTGCGCGTTGGCCGATCCATGGCTCGGCCCGCGTCCGCAGGAGCTGCTAAGCGTCAGCGATGAAGTCTGGCGCACTGCCGGCGATACCCGAGAACGCCTCGAACTGTTCGCCACCGACCTTATCTCCCAAACACTGCATATCCCCTGTGGGAGCGAGCCTGCTCGCGAAGGCGTCGTATCAGTCGGTACACATTTGCCTGACCCACTGCTTTCGCGAGCAGGCTCACTCCTACAGGGGCCGCGCGGGGCTGAAGTCAATGCCATCCTCGAAAACCTGCGCGAAGTCGTCGCCCCACGCCTCGATGCCTGCGGCCCCGCCGAAATGCGTGGCTTGCTCGACGCCCTGAACGGCCGCTTCGTCCCCGCCGGCCCGAGCGGCGCCCCCAGCCGTGGCCGTCTCGACGTGCTGCCTACCGGACGCAACTTCTTCTCGGTGGACGTGCGCAACCTGCCGACCACCACCGCGTGGCGCATCGGTTTCCAGTCCGCCACGCTGATCCTCGAACGGCATTTGCAGGACCACGGCGATCATCTGCGCCAGCTCGGCCTGTCAGTATGGGGCACCGCAACCATGCGCACCGGCGGCGACGACATCGCCCAGGCCATGGCCTTGATGGGCGTGCGTCCGGTGTGGGCCACCGGCAGTCAGCGGGTCGATGACTTCGAGATTCTGCCACTGAGCTTGCTGGATCGGCCCCGGGTCGATGTCACGCTGCGGGTATCCGGGTTCTTCCGCGATGCGTTTGCCAACCTGATCCGCCTGTTCGACGCCGCGGTGCAAGCGGTGGCCGCGCTGGACGAGCCGGACGACCTCAATCCGCTGGCGGCGAAAGTGCGCGCCGAGCGTGAAGCGCTGTTGCAATCGGGGCTGGATGAAGACGCGGCGCGGCGTCAGGCCGGTTGGCGGATTTTCGGGGCCAAACCCGGAGCGTACGGGGCGGGCGTGCAGGGCGCCATCGACGGGCGTCTGTGGCAGAGCCGCGAGGATCTGGCCGAGGTCTACCTGAACTGGGGCGCCTACGCTTACGGCGGTGCGGACGAGGGTACCGCCGCCCGCGAGCAGTTCGTCCAGCGCCTGAGCCAGGTGCAGGCCGTGTTGCAGAACCAGGACAACCGCGAGCACGACCTGCTCGATTCCAACGACTATTACCAGTTTCAGGGCGGCATGCTCGCGGCGGTGGAAACCCTGCGCGGGGAAGCGGCGGCCAGTTATCACGGTGATCACAGCCAGCCGGATCTGCCGAGAATCCGCACCCTGAAAGAAGAACTGAACCGGGTGATCCGTTCGCGGGCGACTAATCCGAAATGGATCGACGGGGTCAAGCGTCACGGCTATAAAGGCGCGTTCGAAATGGCGGCGACGGTCGATAACCTGTTCGCCTTTGATGCCACTACGCAGTTGATCGACGATCATCAGTACGCGTTGCTGGCCGACGCCTACTTGCTTGACCCGGCAACCAGGGATTTTGTCCGCGAGCACAATCCGCATGCCCTGCGTGATATGACCGAGCGCATGCTGGAGGCGCAGCAGCGCGGAATGTGGCAGGAACCGGGCGCATATAAAGACGCGCTGGAAAACCTGCTGCTGGATATAGAAGAAGACACCTGACACACCACAATACCTTGTAGGAGTGAGCCTGCTCGCGATAGCGGAGTGTCATTCAAAAGTGAGTTGCCTGACCTGACGCCATCGCGAGCAGGCTCACTCCTACAGTTAAAGCAATTCACCGACCATGACCGAGTATTGAAGATGACCGACACCCCGCATTTCCCGCTCTCCGCCGTGGTCGGCGCCGATGACCTGAAACTCGCCCTCTACCTCACCGCCATCGACCCGAAAATCGGTGGTGTGCTGATCGAAGGCCCGCGCGGCATGGCCAAATCGACCCTGGCCCGTGGCCTCGCCGATCTGCTGGCGAGCGGTCAGTTCGTCACGCTGCCGCTGGGCGCCACCGAAGAGCGTCTGGTCGGCACCCTCGATCTCGACGCCGCGCTGAGTGAAGGGCGTGCGCAGTTTTCCCCCGGCGTGCTGGCCAAGGCCGACGGCGGCGTGCTGTATGTCGATGAAGTGAACCTGCTGCCCGATCATCTGGTCGATCTGCTGCTCGATGTGGCAGCCAGCGGAACCAACCTGATCGAGCGCGACGGCATCTCCCATCGGCATTCGGCGCGTTTCGTATTGATCGGCACGATGAACCCGGAAGAGGGTGAACTGCGTCCGCAACTGCTCGACCGTTTCGGCCTGAACGTGGCCCTTAGCGGTCACACCGCGCCGGCCGAACGCGGGCAGATCATCCGCCGCCGACTTGACTTCGATAGCGAGCCGCAGGCGTTCTGCGCGCAGTGGGAAGCACAGCAGCAAGCGCTGCGTGAGCGTTGCGAGCAGGCGCGCACTGCCTTGCCGAGCATTCCACTGGATGACGATGCATTGGCGCTGATTACCGAGCGGTGCTTTGCGGCTGGCGTCGATGGCTTGCGTGCCGATCTGGTCTGGCTGCGCGCCGCCCGTGCTCACGCAGCCTGGCGCGGCGCCGCAGCGATTGCCGAGCAGGACATCGACGCGGTGGCTGAGTTTGCCCTGCGTCACCGCCGTCGTGAATTGCCGTCGTCCAGTCCTCAGTCCCCCGCGCCGAACTCGGCCAATACCCAGGCTGAAACGAGCGAAGGGCAGGGGCAGTGGGGCGACATGCCTGCCCCGGCGCTGGCTACTGGCGCACGCCGCGAAGTGCCGAGCTGGCCAAAAAAGTAACCGGCATTCGTCCCCGATCCGACGCGGGGGCGAATGCCAGACCCCGCGCCGGACGACTCGACCACGGACGCCAGGGCAAGCGCCACGCCGCGCGCAGCGGTTCGGTGAACTGGCCGGGGACGCTGCTTAACGGACGGCCGCAGACACGCGAGGACTTGCAGTTCCAACTGCGCACGCGTTCCCCCCATGAACTGTGGTTGGTGATCGTCGATGCATCGGCCTCCACCCGCCGGCATCAGGCGCTGAGTGATGCCAAGGGCTTACTCGCGCAATTGTTCGATGACGCCTATCGACAGCGCGCCCGTCTGGCCTTGCTGACCGCCAGCGGCAACGCGCCGAAATGGCAGGTGCAGGGCTTGAAGGCGTCGAGTGGCTTGCGCACCTGGCTGGAGGCATTGGGCGCGGGGGGCGGCACGCCGTTGGTGGCGGCGTTGGCCCAGGCGCAGCAATGGCTGGCGCAGCGGCAAAAGCGCTTTCCGGCCGAGCAGCAGCGCGTGCTGCTGGTGACCGATGGGCGCTTGAAAGCCTTGCCGCCGATGGCGCCGCTGGAATGCCCGGGGTTGTTGATCGACATCGAGCGTGGGCCGATCCGCCTGGCGCGGGCGCGGGAATTGGCGGCGGCGCTGAATGCGGACTATCGGCATATTGATGATGTGTGATGCCTGCACTGGCAATGGCATCCCCAAGGTTTCAGATCAACCTGTCAATCCTGCATCAACCCTCTATGCTCCACGCCAGCCCCATCACAAGGAGTGAATCATGCGGGTACTGGTCGCCAACCCTCAGGACGATTTTCGCGTCAAAGCCTACGCCGGCACCAACGGCGTGCTGCTGGCCATGGACCTTGCCGAACCCCGGCGCAAAGGCCTGCTTGGCTTTGCCATCGAGAAGCAGCAGGGCGACAAACCCTGGTTGTTCCTGTTCAACAGCCTGACGTTTCCCGGCAAGGCTCACACCTTTCCCCAATATCACGCGACGCCCAGCGATAAGGCGCCGTTGCAGAAATTCCGCTGGGCCGATTACGCGGTCAATCCGGGGACCACGATGCACTATCGCGTGCACCTGGCCTACGGCACGGCGGATGCGCCGCAACTGGGCGAGTCCCTGGCGCTGAGCATCACCTCCGATGATGGTCATCCGGCCAACCAGAGCGTGACTTTCAACCGCGCCGTGGCCGCCAGTCAGGCCTTCCAGCGCAAGTTTCCCGACCTCGACGCACAGATCAGCGCGAACAAGAACCTGCCGATCGAAGCCTGGCCCGACGCGGCTCGGCTGTGGCTGGAGAACGGCCTGCTGGAGCGCTTGCTCGGCTACATCGAGCGCGCAGTGGACGCCCAATGGGCGCTGGATATCGCGATTTACGAGTATCAGTTGCAAGCGATTGTCGATGCAGTGAATGCGGCATACGCCCGAGGGGTTCAGGTGCGCGTGCTGTATCACGCCCAGCCTGATGATTCCGATACGACTTTGAACGAAACGAACCTTGCCAACTTGCCGGCGGCAAACAAACGCGGGCGGGTCACCCACAACATCTTCCACGACAAATTCATTGTTCTCAGCCGTGTCGATGGCGTTGGTCAGCGGCAACCGGAGGCGGTGCTGTGCGGCAGTACCAATTTCACTGCCAATGGCGTGTATCGCCAGGCCAACGTGGTGCATACGCTCGACGACGTGACGATTGCCACGCGTTATTTGCAAACCTTCGAAGAAGTCTGGGCCAACCCTGCCGACGTCGCTGCGACGCGCTGCTGGATCACCGAGCACAATCCGATGGACCCGACGCAGCAGCTGTTTGCCGGGTTCTCGCCACGCAGCGGCGGTGCCGATTTGCGCGAGTTTACCGAGATCATCGAGGCGGCCAAAAAGGATGTGTTATTCGTCACGGCGTTCAGCCTGCCGGATGCGATTCTCAACTCTCTGCTCGGTAAACCGCATGACGACATCTTGCGCTACGGCCTGCAAAACACCGCCAGCCGCATCACTGGATTTCACGCGGATCGTACGGCTGAATTCGCCGCCACGGCCTTGCTCAACACCGGGCTGGAAGGCTGGCTGAAGGAAAACATGAAAGGCCAGAAGGGCAATCTGCTGGTGCACACCAAAGCGGTGATCACCGATTTCACCACCGATGCGCCGACCATCATCAGCGGCAGCCACAACCTCAGCAGCTCGGCCAGTAGCGGCAATGACGAAAACTTTCTGATCATTCGGGGCGACACCGACCTGGCCGACCGCTATGGCCTGGAATTGCTGCGCTTCTATGAGCATTACCGGTTTCGTTATTTCGCGAAAAAACTGGCGCTGAAGCAGGTGAGTCCGCTGGCCGTGGATGACAGTTGGACCAACGATTATTACGTGGAGGGGGATTTGCGCCAGTTGTCGCGGTTGCGTTTTGCCGGGCGATGACAGCAACTGTAGGATCTGCCGAAGGCTGCGATCTTTTGATCTTGATCGTAAAAAAACAAAGTCAAAAGATCGCAGCCTGCGGCAGCTCCTACAGGGGCGGTGGCCAGTCGATACAGATTTTGAAATGATTTGCCGCTGTAGAAAATGTGCCTTGAGCCTGTACGCTCCAAGGCCATTTTTCATTCAGGATTTGCATGAACACCCTCTCGGAGCCTCCCAGTCGTACTTTCTCCTCGCGCCATGGCGCGGTCTTGACGCACTCGCAGCATCCGGTCTTCCGACTTCCGACTATCGTTGACAACGCGGCCTCAGCGCCTTCGCGTTGCGCTTTGCCGTGTCCGGCAGCCTGAATTCACTGACGAGAGATCGAGATATTTTATGGAATGGTTAGCGGATCCCACGGCCTGGTTAGGCTTGTTGACTCTGATCGTGCTGGAACTGGTGCTGGGTATCGACAACCTGGTGTTCATCGCGATCCTGGCGGACAAACTGCCGCCGCATCAGCGCGATCGCGCGCGGATTATCGGCCTGTCGCTGGCGCTGATCATGCGCCTGGGCCTGTTGGCGAGTATTTCCTGGCTGGTCACCCTCACGCAGCCGTTGTTCGAGGTGTTCGACAAGAGCTTCTCCGGCCGTGACCTGATCATGCTGTTCGGTGGTGTGTTCCTGTTGTTCAAGGCCACCATGGAATTGCATGAGCGGCTTGAGGGGCATGTCGGCCAGCGCTCGAGCAACACCGCTTACGCGCTGTTCTGGCCGATCGTGGCGCAGATTGTCGTGCTCGACGCGGTGTTCTCGCTGGACGCGGTCATTACCGCAGTCGGCATGGTGGATGAACTGGCGGTGATGATGATCGCGGTGATCATTTCCATCGGTCTGATGATCGTGGCCAGCAAGCCGCTGACCCGTTTCGTCAATGCCCACCCGACGGTGATCATGCTCTGTCTGGGCTTCCTGATGATGATCGGTTTTGCCCTGACCGCCGAAGGCCTGGGCTTCCACATCCCGAAAGGCTATCTGTACGCGGCGATTGGTTTCTCGATTCTGATCGAGGTGTTCAACCAGATCGCCCGGGCCCGGCGCAAACGTTCGATGCAAGGCCTGCGACCCATACGGGAGCGCACGGCCCACGCGGTGATGCGTCTGCTGGGCGGGCGCAAGCTGGAGGTGGAGGAGGTCGGCGAGGAAATCTCCGACCTGCTGGATGACGGCGAAGCACCGAGTGCGGAGCTGTTCGACCGCCGCGAGCGAGTGATGATCAGTGGCGTGCTGCAATTGGCGGAACGTCCGATTCGGAACTTGATGACCGTACGTGCCGATGTCGACACCATCGATCTGGCCGACGACGCCGAGACGATTCGCACAAAATTGATGCACTCGTCGTATTCGCGTCTGCCGCTGATTCGCGACGGCGCGGTGGATGAACCGCTGGGCTTCGTGCACAAGAAGGAATTGCTCAAGGAGTATCTGGCCGGTACCGAGCCGAACCTGGAGCACTTGGCGCGCAAGACCATCAACCTGCTCGACAGTTATTCGATCCTCAATGCGCTGGAACAGATGCGCGCGGCCTCGACCCATATCGCCTTCGTGGTCAACGAGTTCGGTGACTTTGTCGGCGTGCTGACCATGACCGACATCCTTGAATCGATTGCCGGCGAATTGCCCGATGCCAGCGAAATCGAAGGTCCGGATGTGATCGAAGAGCAGGGCGGCTTTGTGGTCAGCGGCGCGTTGAACCTGACGCGTGTTCGCCAGCGCACTGGATTTGGCGCCGAACCGACCGAGGACTATCAAACCTTGGCCGGACTGGTGATGAGCCTGCTGGATCGCTTGCCGATGATTGGCGACCGGCTGCAGTACGCAGGTTGGCAAGTGACCGTCAAAGACGTTGAGGAACGACGGGTGACGCGGGTGTTGCTGGTGCGCGATCCCGCTTGAATACGGATCTCCCCCTGTAGGAGCTGCGGCACGCTGCGATCTTTTGATTCTGTTTTTTAAGACCCAAAGATCGCAACGTGCCGCAGCGCCTACATCGATATCGCGTGGTGTCGAAGTAACCGAGCGCGCGGGACGGTGCAAAGGTTACGAAAAGTGCGACGAAGCCATCCCAGGTCATGTCGTGGTTTCTGCACCACTACCGGTGCCCTGGTACCGCCAATATGCCGGGCAAAGTCCGCCGCCAGTGTTTCCTCCGTGCCAATTCCCTTGAGCTTTTTCACCAGCCTGCCGTCTTTGTAGAACAGCACTGTCGGCGTGCCAGTCACCAGCGGATGACGCGGCGACTGGCTGGTGTTGAGCATGTAGATATTCGCCCGCAGCCGATACGGCTCGGCGATCTCACGAAACACAGGCCCGGCCCATTCGCAGGCGGGGCAGTGTTCGTTGGCGAAGTACAGGATCACCGGGCGCCAGGTTTTCAGGGCTTTGCGGTAGGTGTCAGGCAGGTCTGAAGCGCGAGTTGTCGAACTCATGGGAGCCTCCTTGAAAAAGCACTGTTAGCGCTGCCGACGCTAATCCCAAGAGTGGCTTTTCTCTACTGTCAGAGTTGACAGTAGCGCATGCGCTTTTTCGGTGGGCGCGCACTCAAATGTGGCCCGTGTACCCGAGCGGTGTGGCCCACGGTAGCGCTTGATAAAACTCACTGCGAGTTACACCTGCGCAACATTTTTCGCATCCTGTTGATTCCAAAAACATTTCAACCCCCTACAGATTCCCTGCGTTTCCTGTGGCACACTTTCTGCTGTCTATTCCGTAGTAACAAACCGTGTTCCGGTATAGCGGAATAAACATCATCGTGGAGTGCTTGCCATGCATCGCCGTCCTTCGTTGTTCAAAGCGTGTGTTTTTGTTCTTGCGGCTTCGTCCGCTGTCATGGGTATGGCCCAGGCAGCCGACAGCAAGCTCGACAGTGTTCTGGCCCGGGGCAAGCTGATTGTCGGTACCGGCAGCACTAATGCGCCATGGCACTTCCAGGGCGCCGACGGCAAGTTGCAGGGTTTTGATATCGACATCGCCAGGATGGTGGCCAAGGGGCTGTTCAATGACCCGAACAAAGTCGAGTTCGTGGTGCAGTCGTCCGATGCGCGGATTCCCAATCTGCTGACCGACAAAGTCGACATGAGCTGCCAGTTCATCACCGTCACCGCCAGCCGTGCGCAGCAAGTGGCGTTCACCTTGCCGTACTACCGCGAAGGCGTCGGCCTGCTGCTGCCGGCCAACAGCAAGTACAAGGAAATCGAAGACCTGAAGGCCGCTGGCGACAGCGTCACCGTGGCGGTGCTGCAAAACGTGTATGCCGAAGAATTGGTGCACCAGGCCTTGCCCAAAGCCAAGGTCGATCAGTACGACAGCGTCGACCTGATGTATCAGGCGGTGAACTCCGGCCGCGCCGATGCCGCCGCCACCGATCAGTCATCGGTCAAATACCTGATGGTGCAGAACCCTGGCCGCTACCGCAGCCCGACTTACGCCTGGAGCCCGCAGACCTACGCCTGCGCAGTCAAACGCGGCGATCAGGACTGGCTGAACTTCGTCAACACCACCCTGCATGAAGCCATGACCGGCGTCGAGTTTCCGACCTATGCCGCTTCGTTCAAGCAATGGTTCGGTGTCGATCTGCCGTCGCCGGCCATCGGTTTCCCAGTCGAATTCAAATGATCCCGTGAGAGCGGGGCGCCTGAATCGCCCCGCTCAAGGTACTGCTGACCATGAACTATCAGTTGAACTTTGCCGCCGTGTGGCGCGATTTCGACACCTTGCTGGCGGGGCTCGGTCTGGGCCTTGAACTGGCGCTGGTATCGATCGCCATCGGCTGCGTGATCGGCCTGCTGATGGCGTTTGCCTTGCTGTCGAAGCATCGCGCCTTGCGGGTGCTGGCTTCGGTGTACGTCACGGTGGTGCGCAACACGCCGATTCTGGTGTTGATTCTGTTGATCTACTTTGCCTTGCCAAGCCTGGGGATCCGCCTGGACAAGATCCCCTCGTTCATCATTACGTTGTCGCTGTATGCCGGGGCCTATCTGACCGAAGTGTTCCGTGGTGGTTTGCTGAGCATCCCCAAAGGCCAGCGTGAAGCGGGGTTGGCGATCGGTCTCGGTGAATGGCAAGTCAAGGCCTACGTCACCGTGCCGGTGATGTTGCGCAATGTGTTGCCGGCGCTGTCGAACAACTTCATTTCGCTGTTCAAGGACACCTCGCTGGCCGCCGCGATCGCGGTGCCGGAGCTGACGTATTACGCGCGCAAGATCAACGTCGAGAGCTACCGGGTGATTGAAACCTGGCTGGTGACCACGGCGTTGTATGTCGCGGCCTGTTACCTCATTGCCATGCTGCTGCGTTACCTCGAGCAGCGTCTGGCGATTCGCCGATAGGAGGCTGCGATGTACGAATCTCCCAGTTGGTTGCATGAATTATGGGTGGCCCGCGAGACGTTGCTGCAGGGTTTCCTGACCAGCGTGCAGGTGTCGGCACTAGCGATTCTGTTCGGCACGTTGCTAGGCGTTGTCACCGGTCTGGTGCTGACTTACGGCAAATTCTGGATGCGCGCGCCGTTCCGCTTTTACGTCGACCTGATTCGCGGCACGCCGGTGTTTGTGCTGGTGCTGGCCTGCTTTTATATGGCGCCGGCGCTGGGTTGGCAGATCAGCGCATTTCAGGCCGGTGCATTGGGCCTGACGCTGTTCTGCGGCTCGCACGTTGCCGAGATTGTGCGCGGGGCCTTGCAGGCACTGCCACGCGGGCAGATGGAAGCGAGCAAGGCAATCGGTCTGACGTTTTATCAGTCCCTCGGTTACGTGCTGCTGCCACAGGCACTGCGGCAGATCCTGCCGACGTGGGTCAACTCGTCCACCGAAATCGTCAAGGCATCGACCTTGCTCTCGGTGATCGGCGTCGCCGAATTGCTGCTCAGCACCCAACAGATCATCGCCCGGACCTTCATGACTCTGGAGTTCTACCTGTTCGCCGGTTTTCTGTTTTTCGTCATCAACTACGGCATCGAATTACTCGGCCGGCACATTGAAAAGCGGGTGGCCCTGCCATGACTCAAGCTCAAGTTTCCAACGTTCAGAACGACCAGCCGCTGCTGGACATCCGTGGCCTGCACAAGCAGTACGGTGCAGTCGAAGTGCTCAAGGGCGTCGACCTGAGCATGCAGCGCGGCAACGTCGTGACGTTGATCGGCTCCAGCGGCTCGGGCAAGACCACGCTGCTGCGCTGCGTGAACATGCTCGAAGAATTCCAGGGCGGGCAGATCCTGCTCGACGGCGAGTCCATCGGCTACGACGAAGTCGGTGGCAAGCGCGTGCGTCACGCCGAAAAAGTCATCGCCCGCCATCGCGCAATGACCGGCATGGCCTTCCAGCAATTCAATCTGTTCCCGCACCTGAGCGCGTTGCAGAACGTCACCCTGGGGCTGCTCAAGGTGAAGAAGATGCACAAGGACGAAGCCGTGGTGCTGGCCGAGAAATGGCTGGAACGCGTCGGCCTGCTGGAACGGCGCAATCACTTTCCCGGGCAGTTGTCCGGCGGTCAGCAACAGCGCGTGGCGATTGCCCGGGCGATCGCGATGAACCCGAGCCTGATGCTGTTCGACGAAGTCACCTCGGCCCTCGATCCGGAGCTGGTCGGCGAAGTGCTCAACGTGATCAAGGGCCTGGCCGAAGACGGCATGACCATGTTGCTGGTGACCCACGAGATGCGCTTTGCCTTTGAGGTTTCGGACAAGATCGTTTTCATGAATCAGGGGCGGATCGAAGAGCAGGGGCCTCCCAAGGAACTGTTCGAACGCCCGCAATCGCCGCGCCTGGCTGAGTTTCTCAAAAGCACGCGGTTTTAATTTTTTGCTTTGTAATCAGGAGAAGTACCCATGAGCATTACCCGTTACGGCACCGGCAGCACCGCCGCCGGCGGCCAGCCCCGTCCATTCGCTCGCGCCGTTGAAGCGGATGGCTGGCTGCACGTGTCCGGCCAGGTGCCGGCGGTGGATGGCGAGATCATCGTTGGCGGCATCGTCGAGCAAACTCACCAAACCATGAAAAACCTGATCGCGATTCTCGAAGAGGCCGGTTATGGCCTGGAAGACGTGGTGCGGGCCGGGGTGTGGCTGGACGATCCGCGGGATTTCAGCAGCTTCAACAAGGTCTTCGGCGAATACTTCAAACCTGAACACGCCCCGGCACGGGCCTGTGTGCAGGCGAGCATGATGGTCGATTGCAAAGTCGAGATCGATTGCATCGCCTACAAGAAAAAGGCCTGATTCTCGCTGGCTCTTGTAGGAGCTGCCGAAGGCTGCGATCTTTTGGCAATTTTGGATGCACCACAAAGGCAAGATCAAAAGATCGCAGCCTGCGGCAGCTCCTGCAGAGGAATTTTGAGTGAGTACTGACATGACCGAAGACACCATCAAACGCCGGGCCCGCGGTCTTGATCGGGCGTTCGATATTCTCGATTTCCTCAAGGAAATCGGCCAGCCGCTGCGCCCCAACGACATCGCCAACGGCATCGGCAGCCCGAAATCCACGGTCTACGAACTGGTTGCGTCGCTGCTCGAACGACGGATTCTGGAACCGGTGGGCAAGGATGGGCACGTCTATCTCGGTCGCCAGTTGTACTTCCTCGGGCAGGCGCATCTGCGTCATTTCGACCTCAGTCGCGAGGCCGATCACGCCTTGCAAGAGATCGTCAGCCAGACCCGGGAAACCGCGCAGATGTGCCTGCTCAACGGGCGCAAATACACGGTGGCGCTGATGAAGGAGGGCGAGCGGCATTTCCGCATTTCTTCCGACATCGGCGAAAACGCGCCGATCCCGTGGACCGCTTCCGGGCGCCTGCTGCTGGCGCACCTTAGCGATCAACAGATCATCGACCTGATCGACGAAGACGACTACATCCTGCCCGACGGCGAACGCCTGCCGCTGGAGCGCTTTCTGGCGGAGATCCGTCAGGCCGGCATCGACGGCTTCTTCTCGTTCGACAGCGTCGCCGACACCTTCACCCATTGCTTCGCCGCGCCGGTCAAAGATCCCGGCGGCGTTGCCATTTGCACCCTGTGCATCGTCGCCCCACGGGCCGATGCGAAGAACAATTACGACGACTATCGCCGAGTGCTGATCGACAGCGCCAACAGCCTCGCCCGGCGAATCAACGAATAACCGCGGCTGCCTGCCGGCCGCGACAGTGAGGAGTTCGACCATGACGACTGCCATCAATTCTGCTGTGGAAAAGGGCGACGCCGCCATCGGCGCGCATCTGGTGCGTGACGTCAGCCTGCCGGCGCTGGTGCTGCACCGCGAGGCGCTGGAGCACAACATTCGCTGGATGCAGAAGTTCGTCAGCGACAGCGGCGCGGAGCTGGCGCCCCACGGCAAGACCAGCATGACCCCGGCCCTGTTCAAGCGTCAGCTCGACGCCGGGGCCTGGGGCGTCACCCTCGCCAGCGCCACGCAGACCCGCGCCGCGTATGCCCACGGCGTGCGCCGGGTGTTGATGGCCAACCAACTGGTCGGCACGCCGAACATGGCGCTGATTGCCGATCTGCTGGCGGACCCGGCGTTCGAGTTCTATTGCATGGTCGATCACCCGGACAACGTTGCCGACCTTGGCGCCTACTTCGCCTCGTGCGGGGTCAAGTTGAACGTGATGATCGAGTACGGCGTGGTCGGCGGCCGTTGCGGTTGCCGCAGCGAGCAGGAAGTCATCGAACTGGCCAAGGCGATCAACGCGCAACCGGCGCTGGCCCTGACGGGTATCGAAGGCTACGAAGGGGTGATCCACGGCGATCACGCCGTCAGCGGCATTCGCGAATTTGCCGCGTCGCTGGTGCGCCTGGCGGTGCAACTGCAAGACAGCGGCGCATTCGCCATTCCCAAGCCGATCATTACCGCCTCTGGTTCGGCGTGGTACGACCTGATCGCCGAGTCGTTCGAAACACAGAACGCGAGCGGACGCTTCCTCAGCGTGCTGCGCCCGGGCAGTTATGTGGCCCACGACCATGGCATCTACAAGGAAGCGCAGTGCTGCGTGCTTGATCGTCGCAGCGACCTGCATGAAGGCCTGCGCCCGGCGCTGGAAGTCTGGGCGCATGTGCAATCGCTGCCGCAGCCGGGGTTTGCGGTGATCGCCCTCGGCAAGCGCGACGTGGCGTTCGACGCCGGACTGCCGGTGCCGTTGCTGCGCTACAAGGCCGGTGTGCTGCCGGCGCTGGGCGACGATGTCGGTGCTTGCAAGGTCACGGCGGTGATGGACCAGCACGCGTTCATGACCGTGGCGCCGGGGGTTGAGCTGCGGGTGGGCGATATCATTTCCTTCGGCACTTCGCACCCGTGCCTGACGTTCGACAAGTGGCGGGTGGGGTTGCTGGTGGATGAGCAGTTGACGGTGGTCGAGAGCATGGAGACCTGTTTCTAAGGTCCGATACCGAGGCGCGGCCAATCGCGAGCAGGCTCACTCCTACAGTTGAAACGCGTTCCCCTGTAGGAGTGAGCCTGCTCGCGATGAGGGCCGCTCAAACACCAGCGAATCAGCAGAGACACACCCGATGACCACCCTCAGCCCCCTGGGCCCGAACACCCCGCGCATCGCCCTGATCGGCGAGTGCATGATCGAACTTCAGCACCGTGCCGACGGCAGCCTGCAGCAAAGCTTCGGTGGCGACACGTTGAACACCGCGGTCTATCTGTCCCGCGCCCTAGGCGATAAAGCGCAGGTCGATTACGTCACCGCACTCGGCGATGACAGTTTCAGCGACGCCATGTGCCAGAGCTGGGCCGAAGAAGGCATTGGCCTCGAATTAGTGCAGCGTCTGCCCGGTCGTTTGCCGGGCCTGTACTGCATTCAGACCGATGCCAACGGCGAGCGGCGTTTCCTCTACTGGCGCAATGAAGCGGCCGTGCGCGATTGCTTCACCACCCCGGCGGCCGAGCCGATTCTGGCGGCGCTGGCCGATTACGACGTGGTGTATTTCAGCGGCATCACCCTCGCGGTGCTGGGCGTCAAGGGCCGCGAGCGCTTGATCCAGACGTTGATCGAAGCCCGACAGCGTGATGCGCGGATCGTCTTCGACAACAACTATCGACCGCGTTTGTGGGCGTCACAGGAAGAGGCCCGGGCGGCGTATCGCAGCGTGTTGCCGTATGTTGATCTGGCGTTGCTGACGGTGGACGACGAGCAGGCGTTGTTCCATTTTGCTGGCTGCGAGGCGGTATTCGAGGCGTATGCGCAGATCGGCACGCCGGAAGTGGTGCTCAAGCGCGGCGCCGAGGCGTGCCTGATTCGCTGTGATGGCGAGGCGTTCGAAGTGCCGGCGCAGCAGGTCGACAAGGTCGTGGACACCACGGCGGCGGGGGATTCGTTCAGTGCGGCGTATCTGGCGAGGCGATTGCTGGGGGGCAGTCCCGCAGAGGCGGCGGAGGCGGGGCATTTGCTGGCGAGCCGGGTCATTCAGTTCCCGGGAGCCCTGATCCCCAAAGCCTGAAACACTAACCCCTGTAGGAGCTGCCGCAGGCTGCGATCTTTTGATCTTATAAAAGCAAAATCAAAAGATCGCAGCCTGCGGCAGCTCCTACAGGGAGGTGGCTCAATCAAGTCAATCGCGGAAAAACACCTGCACCAGGTGATAACCGAACTTGCTCTTGATCGGCCCGTGCACCGTACGCAACGGCTTCTTGAAGATCACCGCATCAATCGCGCCGACCATCTGCCCCGGCCGCACTTCACCCAAGTCGCCGCCACGTTTGCCGGACGGGCAGGTCGAGTATTTCTTCGCCAGCACATCAAACGCTTCGCCCTTGGCAATGCGTTGTTTGAGCTGTTCGGCCTCTTCGGCGGTTTTCACCAGAATGTGGCGGGCTTGGGCTTTCATCGTGCGATACCTGTAACGGGGTGACGGCGGGGCGCGGGATTATGCCTCAAGTGACGGCGTTTGGTTGATCATCGTGCGGATCTTGTTCGCCAGCTCATCAACCGAAAACGGCTTGGCGACCATGTCCATGCCATCCTCGAGAAACCCCTGGCGCTCGGCGGCTTTCTGCGCATAACCGGTCATGAACAGCACTTTCAGCCCCGGTCGATGCTGGCGGGCGATCTCCGCCAGTTGCCGGCCATTCATGCCCGGCAGGCCGACGTCGGTCACCAGCAGGTCCACGCGCAGCTCCGACTCCAGCAGCGGCAGGGCGGCGCTGGCGTCGGCGGCTTCGTGGGCGAGATAACCCAGTTCCTTGAGCAGATCGAGGACCAGCATGCGCACGGCCGGGTCATCTTCGACCACCACCACGGTTTCGCCCCAGGTGGCCGTCGGCGCGGCGCTGACGGTTTCGACGACTGGCCGCTCCGGCTCCAGCAGGTTCAGGCGCGGCAGGTACAGGCGCACGCAGGTGCCCTGATCCGGCAGGCTGTCGAGGCTGACATGGCCGCCGGACTGCTGTGCGAAACCATAAATCATCGACAGCCCCAGCCCGGTACCCTGGCCGATCGGTTTGGTGGTGAAGAACGGATCGAACGCCTTGGCGCGCACCGACGGGGTCATGCCGCTGCCATTGTCGCTGACCGCCAGCATCAGGTAGTCGCCGGCCTTGACCGGTTCGAGGGTGGTGATGTCGTTGCCGTCGAGGTAGACGTTGCTGGTTTCGATCAGCAGCTCGCCGCCGTTGGGCATCGCATCCCGGGCATTGATCACCAGGTTGAGCAGGGCGTTTTCCAGCTGGCTGACGTCGGTGCTGATCGGCCACACATCCTCGGCCAGACGCAGGGTGAGGCGGATCGGATCGCCCTTGGTGCGGCGGATCAAGTCCTCCAGCGAATGAATCAGTTCGTTGACGTCGAGGGTCTTGCGGTCCAGCGACTGCCGACGAGAGAACGCCAGCAGGCGATGGGTCAGCGCGGCGGCCCGATTGGCCGATGACACCGCCGCCTCGGTAAAACGCCCGATTTCATGCGAGCGGCCATCAGCGATGTAGCGCTGCATCAGGTCGAGGCTGCCGATGATCCCGGTGAGCATGTTGTTGAAGTCGTGGGCAATGCCGCCGGTGAGCTGGCCGACGGCTTCCATCTTCTGTGCATGGCGCAGCGCATCTTCGGCGCGCTCGCGTTCAAACATTTCGTTCTGCAGGCGCTGATTGGCCTGGGCCAGTTGCTCGGTGCGGGCGCTGACCCGTTCCTCAAGCGTTTCGTTGAGATTGCGCAGGGCTTCTTCGGTCTTTTTCCGTTCGCTCTCGTCGATCACGAAAATGTAGAAACCGTTGACCGCGCCATCGGCACCGTGGCGCGGCAGGTAATTCATCAGCGCGTGGCGGTTGCTGCCATCGCGGTGCGGGGTGTACAGGCTGAAGGAGCAGGGCCGCCCGGCCAGCGCTTCGGCGATGTACGGCAAGCGCAGGAAGTAGGCTTCTTCGCCGATCACTTCGCGAATGGTCCGGCCATACAGTTCCTGCGGCGTAAGGCCGTACCAGTCCAGGTAGGCCGCGTTGTTCAGGCGGAAGCGTTCCTCATGGTCGACGTAACTGATGAGGATCGGCATGGCGTTGATGATCAGTTGCAACTCGGTCTGGCTTTGACGCAGCGCCTGCTCGGTGTGTTTGCGCTCGGTCAGGTCCAGCGCCGCGCCCAGAAAGCGCACCGGCCGACCGTGGTGATCCTTGTAGCAGCGCCCCCGGGCAAACACCCAGCGCAGTTCGCCATCGGCGCGCAGCAGGCGATATTCCTCGGCGTATTCGGTGCCATGGGTGATGCAGTGCTTGATGCTGCGGGCGATCAGCGCGCGATCTTCGGGATGCACGCCTTGCAGGTAATCGCTGATCGGCAACTGGCTGGCCAATGCCGGGTCGACGCCGTGCAGTTGCGCGAAATGGGCGTCGGCGATGAAGCGGTCTTCGCCGATGTCCCAGTCCCAGGTGCCGACCGCGTCGGTCGCGGCCAGTGCCAGTTGCAGGCGTTCTTCGGTGTTGCGCTGGGACTCGAGGCTTTCTTCGGAGCGGCGTTGCAGCTCGAGGGCAATGCGCCGGCGTTCGTTGGTTTCGATGGCCGTTACCAGAATGCCCGCCACGTGCGCGTTCTCGTCACGGATAGGGCTGTAGGTCAGGTCCAGCCAGAAGTCGGATTCCTTGCCGTCGCGTTGCAGGGTAAATCGGCGTTCGCTGTAGGTGCGCACCTGGCCTTGTAGGACGGCTCGATAAATCGGGTCGGTAAACTCTTCAAGTTCCGGCCATATAAGGTGCGCCGGCTGTCCGAAAGCGTGCGGATGCTTGCTCCCGGCGAGCATCGCAAAGCCATTGTTATAGATCTGCGTGAGTTGCGGCCCCCACAACAGCAGCATCGGCATCGGCGAGTGAATCACGATGTCCACCGCGGTGCGCAGGCTTTGCGGCCAGGTGCCAGCGGCGCCCAGCGGAGTCCGACTCCAATCGGTGCGGGCGATCAAGGCTTGGGCATCATCGGGGGTGGGAGCTGCGTTCATCACATCTATCCTGAGCGTCGGTCAGTGCGGCGGCGTCGACTATTCTTGCACTTGCGGTAGACGCTGTATGGCCCGTTACGTCACGACACTGGGTCATTTCTGTTCATTGAAGGCTTCGCGGGTGCTTTTTGCCATGGAAATCGATGCACTGTTGATCCGCCTGTCGAGCCAGCACGGCTCCGACCTTTTTCTGTCCACGGGCGCGCCACCGAGTGCGCGCATCGACGGGGTGCTGACGCCGTTCAGCGAGCGACCGTTCAAGCCCGGTGAAGTCCAGGCCATCGCCCACTCCCTGATGGACGCCGAGCAGCGGCGCGAGTTCGATCGGGATCTGGAAATGAACCTGGCGATTTCACGCACCGGCATCGGGCGCTTTCGGGTGAACATCTTCAAGCAACGCAACGACGTGTCGATTGTGATCCGCAACGTCAAACTCGATATCCCGCGCTTCGAAGACCTCAAGCTGCCGCCGGTGCTGCTGGAAACGGTGATGCTCAAACAGGGGCTGATCCTGTTCGTCGGCGCCACCGATTCCGGCAAATCCACCTCGCTGGCCGCGCTGATCGATCACCGCAACCGGCACAGCAGCGGGCACATCATCACCATCGAAGACCCGGTGGAGTATATCCATCGCCACAAGCGTTCGATCATCAATCAGCGTGAGGTCGGCGTCGATACCCGCAGTTTCCAGGCCGCGCTGAAAAACACCCTGCGCCAGGCCCCGGACGTGGTGTTGATCGGCGAAATCCGCGACCGCGAAACCATGGAGCATGCCCTGACGTTCGCCGACACCGGGCACCTGGTGCTGTCGACCCTGCACGCGCACAACGCCAATCAGGCGCTGGACCGAATCGTCAATCTGTTCCCCGAAGAGCGCCGCCCGCAGCTGCTGCATGCGCTGGGCAACAATCTCAAGGCGTTTGTCTCGCAACGGCTGGTGCGCACGCTGGACGGTCAGCGGCGGGCGGCGGTCGAAGTGATGCTGGGCACACCGACCATCGCCGACCTGATCCGCCGCAATGAGTTGGGCGAACTCAAGGCGATCATGGACAAGTCTGCCGAGGTCGGCATGCAGACCTTCGACGCGGCGCTGTACGCGCTGGTGGTGGAAGGGGTGATCAGCGAAGACGAGGCGCTCAAGCATGCCGATTCACAAAACAATCTGCGCCTGCGTCTGAAGCTGCATGCCGAAGCGGCGCCAACGCCTCAATCTCCATCATCGGGCGACTGGGGCTTGATGGACTGACGCTTCAGCCCTGTGGGAGCAGGCTCGCTCCCACAAGGGATTGGCGGTCAGTCCGACAGCTCCGGGCGATTGCGAAACTGCTCCAATGCCTCAGGATTGGCCAACGCATCGGTGTTTTTCACCGGCTCACCGTGCACCACATTGCGCACGGCGAGTTCGACCACTTTGCCGCTGATGGTGCGCGGAATATCGGTGACCGCGATGATCTTCGCCGGCACATGACGCGGGGTGGTGTTGGCGCGGATCACTTGGCGGATCTGCTGTTGCAGGGTTTCATCCAGCGCCATGCCCTCCTGCAAACGCACGAACAGCACCACACGCACATCGTCCTGCCATTGCTGCCCGATGGCGACGCTGTCCAGCACCTGCGGGACTTTCTCCACCTGACGATAGATTTCCGCGGTGCCGATGCGCACGCCGCCGGGGTTGAGCACGGCGTCGGAGCGGCCGTGGATCAGCATCGCGCCGTGGGGCAATTGTTCGGCGTAATCGCCTTGGGCCCAGACACCGGGGAACAGGCTGAAATAGGATTTGCGCAGCTTTTCGCCATCCTCATCGTGCCAAAGCCCGATGGGCATCGCCGGGAAGTGCCGGGTGCAGACCAGTTCACCTTTCTCGCCAACCACCGCGACGCCCGCGTCATTCCACACTTCAACCGCCATGCCCAGGCTCTTGCCCATGATTTCGCCGCGACGCACCGCTGACATCGGGTTGCCATTGACGAAGCACGACACCACATCGGTGCCGCCCGACATCGACGCCAGGCACACATCACGCTTGAAATCGCGGTAGACGAAGTCGTAGCTCTGCGGCGACAGCGCGGAACCGGTGCAGAGCAAGGTCTTCAGGCTGCTCAGGTCATGGCTTTGAGCAGGCTTGACGCCGCTGCTTTCCAGTGTCGCGAGAAACTTGGGGCTGGTGCCGAACACGCTGATGCGCTCATCGTCGATCAAGTCGAACAGACGTTGGTTATCCGGATGAAACGGCGAACCGTCATACAGCACCACCGCGCTGCCGACCGCGAGGGCCGAGACCAGCCAGTTCCACATCATCCAGCCGCAGGTGGTGTAGTAGAACAACCGGTCACCGGGGCCGAGATCGACGTGCAGACCGTGCTCCTTGGCATGCTGCAACAGCACGCCGCCGGTGCTGTGCACGATGCATTTCGGCACGCCGGTGGTGCCGCTGGAATACAGCACGTACAGCGGATGATTGAACGGCACCGGGACGAAATGCGGTGCGCTGCCGGGTTGGTAGAAATCGTCCCACAACGTGACGTTGGCGCGGGTGTGATAGTCCTCGGCACGGGCCTGCGGGCGGGCGTAGGGCACGATGATCAACTGTTGCAGCGACGGCAGTTGCGCGAGGATTTCGTTGACCTTGGTGGTCTGGTCGATGTCTTTGCCGGCGTAACGGTAGCCGGCGCAGGTGATCAGCACCTTGGGTTCGATCTGGCCGAAACGGTCGATGACGCCGTGGGTGCCGAAGTCGGGCGACGAGCACGACCAGATCGCGCCGAGGCTGGTGGTCGCGAGCATCGCCACCAGGGTTTGCCAGGTGTTGGGCATGCACGCGGCCACGCGGTCGCCGAGGCCGACACCGGCGGCTTGCAGGCTGGCCTGAAAACCGCCGACCTGCTCGGCCAGTTCGGCCCAGGTCAGTTGTTCGCGCTGACCGTTTTCCGCCACGGCGATCACCGCAACGGCATCGTCGCGGCGGCGCAGCAGGTGTTCGGCGAAGTTCAGGGTCGCGCCGGGAAACCACTCGGCGCTGGGCATTTGCGCGCCTTCACGCAGGACGGCGTCGGGCTGGGTGTGAAAGCAGATATCGAAAAAGTCGACGATGGCCTGCCAGAACGCCTCGCGTTGTTCGACGCTCCAGCGGTGCAGGTCGCTGTAGCTGCTCAGGGCCAGGCCATGCCGCTGATTGATCGCGCGGCGGAACTGGTCCATGCGCGATTGGGCGATACGTTCGGCGTCGGGTTGCCAGAGGATGTCGGACATTGGGTTGCCTCTTGTTGTGTTGGTCAAGCACACAGCGAAGGTGGTGCATCGTCCCCTGTAGGAGTGAGCCTGCTCGCGATGGCGGTGTATCAGCCAGCATCAATGTTGAATACAAGTCCGCTATCGCGAGCAGGCTCACTCCTACAGGGACGCAGCATTACTGCGCCAACCACCCCCCATCAATATTCCACGCCGCCCCGCGCACCTGGCTCCCAGCCTCGCTGCACAAGAACAGCACCAGTTCCCCCAGATGCTGCGGCGTGACGAACTCCAGCGACGGCTGTTTTTCGGCGAGCAGATCATGCTGCGCCTGCTGCGGGTCGACGCCCTTGGCTGCCCGGTCGTCGATCTGTTTCTGCACCAGCGGCGTCAGCACCCAGCCCGGGCAGATGGCGTTGCAGGTGACGTTGCTGGTGGCCGTTTCCAGTCCGACCACTTTGGTCAAGCCGATCACCCCGTGCTTGGCCGCGACATACGCGGCTTTGCCGGTCGATCCCACCTGGCCGTGCACCGAGGCAATATTGACGATCCGCCCCCAGCCCTTGGCGCGCATCCCCGGCAGGCTCAGGCGGGTGCTGTGAAACACTGACGACAGGTTGATCGCGATGATCGAGTCCCAGCGCTCTACCGGAAACTCCTCCACCGCGGCCACGTGCTGAATCCCGGCGTTGTTGACCAGAATATCGACACCACCGAATTCGCGCTCGGCGTAAGCGATCATCTCGGCAATCTGTGCCGGATCGCTGACATCGGCCGGATGGTGTCCGACCTTGCCCCCGAACTGGCCGACTTCGGCGATCACGTTCGAGGCATCGCCGAAACCGTTGAGAATCAGGTTGGCGCCGGCCTTGGCCAGGCTCAGGGCGATGCCCAGGCCGATGCCGCTGGTGGAGCCGGTAACCAGTGCGGTCTTGCCGGAAAGAGTGGTCATGAATACCTCACACAATGCCAGTGGCGTAGAAAGTGCCGATCACGACGAAGACCGCCAGGGTCTTGATCAGCGTAATACAGAAAATGTCTTTGTAGGCTTCGCGGTGGGTCAGGCCGGTGACCGCCAGCAAGGTGATCACCGCGCCATTGTGCGGCAGCGTATCCATGCCGCCGCTGGCCATCGCGGCCACGCGGTGCAGCACTTCCAGCGGAATGTTCGCCGCATGCGCCGCGGCAATGAACTGCTCGGACATCGCCGCCAGCGCGATGCTCATGCCGCCCGACGCCGAACCGGTAATCCCGGCCAGCAGGGTGACCGTGATCGCTTCGTTGACCAGTGGATTGGGAATTTGCTTGAGCCAGTCGGCCAGCACCAGGAACCCCGGCAACGAGGCGATCACCGCGCCGAAACCGTATTCGGAAGCGGTGTTCATCGCCGCCAGCAACGCGCCGCTGACCGCGCTTTTACTGCCCTCGGCGAGTTTGCTGCGGATCGCTTTGAAGCCGAACGCCAGTACCATCAGGATGCCGATCAGCAAGGCCGCTTGCACCGCCCAGATCGCGGTGAGTTTGGCGATTTCCGTGGTCACCGGCGTGGCCATCCCCGGCAGCGCGAGGCTGTGAGTCTTGCCGTACCACTGCGGAATCCACTGGGTGAACAGCAGGTTCATGATGCCCACTGCCAGCAGCGGCGACAGGGCGATCCACGGGTTCGGCAGCTTGAGGTCCTCAGCCGTTTCCGGTTCGTTACGCAGCTCGGTGCCATAACCTTCGCCGGCGCGCTGGGCCTTGTTGCGCTGGCGCTGCAGGAACAGCATGCCGGCGCAGAACACGAAAATCGTGCCGATCACGCCCAGCCATGGCGCCGCCCACGCGGTGGTGTTGAAAAAGGTGCTGGGGATGATGTTCTGGATCTGCGGGGTGCCGGGCAAGGCGTCCATGGTGAACGAGAACGCGCCGAGGGCGATGGTCGCCGGGATCAGGCGTTTGGGGATATTGCTCTGGCGGAACATCTCCGCCGCGAACGGATACACCGCAAACACCACCACGAACAGCGACACGCCGCCGTAGGTAAGCAGGGCGCAGACCAGCACGATCACCAGCATCGCCTGGCGGGTGCCAAGCAGGCGAATCGCCGCCGCAACGATCGAACGGGAGAACCCCGACAACTCGATCAACTTGCCGAACACGGCACCGAGCAGGAATACCGGGAAATACAGTTTGATGAAGCCGACCATTTTTTCCATGAACACCCCGGTAAAGGCAGGGGCGACGGCAGAAGGGTCAGTAAGCAGGACAGCGCCGAGCGCGGCGATCGGGGCGAAGAGGATAACGCTGTAGCCACGGTAGGCGGCGAGCATCAGCAGCGCGAGGGCGGCCAAGGCAATGATCACACTCATGGAGTGTCTCCAGGGATTGTTATTTTTGTGGGTGTTGCGGGTGCAGGAGAGGCGTTAGCGAGATCTGTGCCAGATATTCAAGTTATTGAAATTTAAAGATTTATACGGTTTTTTGGGACGACTATCCGGATAAATGTCTCGCTAGTGAGACTTTTTTGAGGCAAAAGATCGCAGCCTTCGCCAGCTCCTTCATGGAATTTCCATATCCACCCTGTAGGAGCTGCCGAAGGCTGCGATCTTTTGATCTTGAAGTTTTAGTCTCGCTGTGGAGACATGATCTCTCTATTGAGACTCAGCGATGCCCAAGGCCAACATTTTTTTGTACAACGTCGACCGCCCCAACCCCAGGCGAGCCGCCGCCTCTGGCACCTTGCCCGCACATTGCGCGAGGGCGGACTGGATCAGTTGCCGGTCAAACCGCTGGCGCGCCTGGGCGAATGTCTCGTCGGCCAAGGGCTCCAGTGTCGGCGCCGACGGGCGTTCAACCGGGGTAAACGTGCCGATGGAGCTGCGAATATCCTCTTCGGTGAGGATCAGGTCGTCACTGAGCAGTGCCGCCCGTTCCAGCACGTTGCGCAACTCACGGATGTTCCCCGGCCAGGCGTGCTGGCCGAGCAGATCCAGTGCCGCGCGACTCAGTTCATGCTGACTGCGCAGCTCTTCAAGGATCGCTTCGCTGAGCGCCGGCAAATCATCGAGGCGTTCACGCAGCGGCGGAACATGGATCGGCAGTACGTTGAGGCGGTAATACAGGTCGGCGCGGAACTCGCCGCGCTTGATCGCGGCTTGCAGATCGGTCGATGTCGCCGCGATCACCCGCACATCGCTTTGAATCACATCGTTGGAGCCGACCGGTTCGAATTCCTTTTCCTGCAATACCCGCAGCAGTTTGCTTTGTAGCGGCAGCGGCATGTCGCCAATCTCGTCGAGAAACAGCGTGCCGCCCTGAGCGATCTGCAACTTGCCGCTGCGACCCTTGCGGTCAGCGCCGGTAAACGCTCCGGGGGCAGTGCCGAAAAATTCCGCCTCAAGCAACGCTTCGGGAATCGCCGCACTGTTGATGCTGACGAAGGCTTTGTGCGCGCGGGGCGAGGCGCTGTGAATTGCCTGGGCCAGCAGCTCCTTGCCGGTACCGGTCTCGCCGAGCAGCAACACCGGCGAGTCGGTGCTGGCACTGCGCCGGGCGCGGCGTTTGACTTCAAGGCTGGCGGTGCTGGTGCCGATGAAATGGGCGAAATTGTATTTGGTCTGCCGGGCCCGAAGCAGGGAACGGGTCGAGGCCAGCTCTTCCTGCATGCTCAGGTAGCGCTTGAGCATCGGCGACAGCGTGCGCAATTCATCGAACAGGGCAAAACCGATGGCGCCGATCACTGCCCCAGCGTCGTCATGGATCGGCAGGCGCATCACCACCAGCGGCTCTTTCGGCGTGTCCTGCATGTCCAGCAGGATCGGCCGGCCGGTGCGTACCACTTCGCGCAGCAAACTGCCGGGAATCACGCTTTCGCAGGGTTGGCCGATGGCTTTTTTCGCCGACTCAAGGCCAAAACGCCGGGCATAACGCTCGTTCATCCAGACGATGTTGGCATCCCGGTCAACAATCACCGTGCCTTCGCTGGACTGCTCGATGATCTCGAACAGCGAGCGGATCGCCAGCGTGCGAACGCGTTGGTAGTCCTTGAGGCTTTCGGTGCTGTTCACATGACAGATCCTGAATGTGTTTCGGCTGTGGCGACGCCATCGCGAGCAGGCTCACTCCTACATTTGAAATGCGTTCCACTGTAGGAGTGAGCCTGCTCGCGATAGATGTGACTCGGTATCAAGGCATGCGCCAGATTATGCCTACCCCGGATGTGCCGCCGCCAACAGCTCTTTGGTGTAAGGATGCTGCGGCGAATCGAACACCTCATGGCTGGCGCCGCGCTCGACCACCTTGCCGTCCTTGATCACGATCATGTCGTGGGCCAGCGCCCGCACCACTGCCAGGTCGTGGCTGATGAACAGATAGGTCAAGCCGTGTTTTTCCTGCAGGTCGCGGAGCAGGGCGACCACTTGCTTCTGCACGGTACGGTCGAGGGCCGAGGTCGGCTCGTCGAGCAGGATCAGCGCCGGTTTCAGCACCAGTGCCCGGGCGATGGCGATGCGCTGGCGCTGGCCGCCGGAAAACTCGTGCGGGTAACGGTGACGACTGTCGGGGTCGAGGCCGACTTCCTTAAGCACGCGGATCACCTGTTCATCGCACTCTTCGGCGCTGGACTGACAGTGCACCTCCAGCCCTTCGCTGATGATCTGCGCCACCGACATCCGTGGGCTGAGGCTGCCGAACGGGTCCTGAAATACCACCTGCATCTGCCGGCGCCACGGTCGCAACTGCTTCTGGTCGAGGCCGTCGAGGGCGGCGCCCTGAAAGCGGATACTGCCCTCGGAGTCGAGCAGCCGCAGAATCGCCTGGCCCAAGGTCGACTTGCCCGAGCCGGATTCGCCGACAATGCCCAGGGTTTTGCCGCGCTGGATATTCAGGCTGATGCCGTCCACCGCCCGCAGGTATTGTTTGCGCTGGAACAGCCCGCCACCGACGACGAATTCGACTCGCAGGTCATCGACCTCCAACACGTTCTCACGCTCGTCCCGGGGCAATGCTTCACCCTCCGGTTCGGCGTTGAGCAGCACGCAGCTGTAAGGGTGCTTCGGCTCGGTGAACAGGGTTTCGCACGGCGCCTGCTCGACGATTTCGCCGGCCTTCATCACGCATACCCGTTGCGCAATGCTGCGCACCAGATTGAGGTCGTGGCTGATCAGCAGCAGCGACATGCCCAGCCGCTGCTGCAAGGATTTGAGCAGCAGCAGGATCTTGCGCTGCACCGTCACATCGAGCGCAGTGGTCGGCTCATCGGCAATCAGCAGCTCCGGTTCGCAGGCCAGGGCCATGGCGATCATCACCCGTTGCCGTTGTCCGCCGGACAGTTGATGCGGATAGGCCTTGAGACGTTCTTTGGGTTTCTGAATGCCCACCAGTTCCAGCAGTTCGAGAATCCGCTGTTGCGCCGCTTTACCGCCCAAGCCGCGATGCACCAGCAGGGTTTCGCCGATCTGCTTTTCGATAGTGTGCAGAGGGTTGAGCGAGGTCATCGGCTCCTGGAATATCATCGCGATGCGATTGCCGCGCAGTTCGCGCAGCACCTTCGGATCGGCGCCGACCAGCTCCTGACCGCGATAGCGAATGCTGCCGCTGGTTTGCGCATCACCTTGCGGGAGCAATTGCAGGATCGAATGCGCGGTCACCGATTTGCCCGAGCCCGACTCGCCCACCAGGGCCAGGCATTCGCCGGGGCGGATGTCCAGGCACAGGTTGCGCACCGCTGGCTGGCCATGGAAGGCGACATTGAGGTCACGGATTTCGATCAGGTTATCAGTCATGGTCGCACTTCAGGATCGTGGATCGAACGCGTCGCGTAACGCTTCGCCAATGAACACCAGCAAGGAAAGAATCAACGCCAGGGTAAAGAACGCCGTCAGCCCGAGCCACGGCGCTTGCAGGTTCTGCTTGCCCTGGCCGATCAGTTCGCCCAGCGAGGCACTGCCGGCGGGCATACCGAAACCGAGGAAGTCGAGGGCGGTGAGGGTGGAAATGGCCCCGGTCAGAATGAACGGCAAGTAACTCAACGTCGCGTTCATCGCATTGGGCAGGATGTGTCGGACAATCACCTTGCGGTCACTCAGGCCGAGGGCGCGCGCCGCCTTGACGTATTCCAGGTTGCGTCCGCGCAAGAACTCGGCGCGCACCACATCCACCAGCGCCAGCCACGAAAACAGCGCCATGATGCCCAGCAGCCACCAGAAATTCGGCTCGACGAAACCGGACAGGATGATCAGCAGATACAACACCGGCAACCCGCTCCAGACTTCGAGCAGACGCTGTCCGAGCAGATCGACCCAGCCGCCGTAATAGCCTTGCAGGGCGCCGGCGGCAATGCCGATCAGGGCGCTGATGGCGGTCAGCATCAAGGCAAACAGGATCGACACCCTGGCGCCGAAAATCACCCGCGCCAACACGTCACGGGCCTGATCGTCAGTGCCCAGCCAGTTGACCTTTGTTGGTGGGCTCGGGGCTGGTTGGTTGAGGTCGTAGTTAGGTGTGTCATCGCTGAACGGGATCGGCGGGAACAGCAGCCAGCCGCCGTCCTTGCGGATCAGGTTCTGCACGTAGTCACTGCGATAATCGGCCTGGAACGGCAGTTGTCCGCCAAATTCCTGCTCGGTGTAACGCTTGAACACCGGGAAATAGAACTGGCCCTGATAGCTGACGACCAGCGGTTTGTCGTTGGCGATCAGTTCACCGCCCAGCGTCAGAATGAACAGTCCGATGAACAGCCATAGCGACCACCAGCCACGGCGGTTTTTCTTGAATCGCGCAAAACGGCGACGGCCCAGAGGCGAGAGCTTGAACATCAGGCATTCCTCGCGGCGAAGTCGATGCGTGGATCGACCAGGGTGTAGCACAGGTCGCCGATCAGTTTTATCAAGAGGCCGAACAGGGTAAAGATGAACAGCGACCCGAACACCACCGGATAGTCCCGGGAAACCGCCGCTTCGTAACTCATGCGGCCGAGACCGTCGAGGGAGAAGATCACTTCGATCAACAGCGAGCCGGCAAAGAACACGCTGATGAACGCCTGCGGAATCCCCGACACCACCAGCAGCATCGCATTGCGGAACACATGACCGTAGAGCACGCGGCGTTCGCTCAGGCCTTTGGCACGGGCAGTCACCACATACTGGCGGGTGATTTCATTGAGGAACGAGTTCTTGGTGAGAATCGTCAGCGTGGCGAAACCGCCAATCACCAGTGCGGTCACCGGCAACACCAGGTGCCAGAAGTAATCGGCGATCTTGCCCAGGGCCGACAGTGATTCGAAGTTGTCGGAGACCAGCCCGCGCACCGGGAACCAGTTCAGTGAGGTGCCGCCGGCAAATACCACGATCAGAAACATCGCAAACAGAAACGCCGGCATCGCGTAGCCGATGATGATCGCGGTGCTGCTCCAGATGTCGAAATGGCTGCCGTGATGCACCGCCTTGCGAATGCCCAACGGGATCGACACCAGATAGGTGATCAGCGTCGCCCACAGACCCAGGGAGATGGTCACCGGCATTTTTTCCAGGATCAGGTCGGTGACCGTGGCGCCGCGGAAGAAGCTTTTGCCGAAATCCAGCTGCGCGTAGTTCTTGAGCATCAGCCATAGGCGTTCATGCGCCGGTTTGTCGAAACCGTACTGCTTTTCGATGTCCTTGATCAGTTGCGGATCGAGGCCACGGCTGGCACGCGAGGTGCTGCTCATGGTTTCGCTGGAACCGCCGCCGACACTGGCGCCGCCAATCCCCTGCAGATGCGCGATGGCCTGTTCGACCGGACCGCCGGGTGCCGCCTGAATGATCACGAAATTGACCAGCAGGATGATCACCAGCGTCGGAATGATCAGCAGCAGGCGCCGCAGAATGTATGCCCACATCAGTGCGGTCCTCCGGGTCTGCCACGGCTGATCTTTTCGGCGGTCATCTGCTGGTTGGTCAGCGGGGTGCTGCTGATCTCCCACCAGCTCTCGATCGCTTCATCATTGCTCGCCTGTATCGCCGGCATGCCGAAACGGTTCCACCAGACGGTGGAGGTGCCCGGCGGGTAATAATTGGGAATCCAGTAGTAGTTCCACTGCAGCACCCGGTCCAGCGCATGGGCGTAATGCAGCATGTCGCTTTGGGTCGAGGCGCGGATCAGGCCGTTGATCAAGGTGTCAACCGCCGGATTCTTCAGCACCATATAGTTGTTGGCGCCGGGATCGTTGGCGGAAATCGAACCGAAGTAATTGAGCAGCTCGCCACCCGGGGACGTGGTGACCGGGTAACCGGTGACGATCATGTCGTAGTCGCGGCTCATCAGGCGGTTGACGTATTGCGAAGAATCGATGCGGCGGATATTGAGGTCGATGCCGATCTGCTTCAGCGTACGCTTGTAAGGCAGGAGCAGGCGGTCCATGCCGTTCTGGCTGACCAGAAAGGTGAAGCTCAAAGGCTCGCCCTCGGCGTTGACCAGTTGGTCGCCATCGGGTTTCCAGCCGGCCTGTTCAAGCAATGCCAGCGCTTGCAGCTGTTTGTCGCGGATCAAGCCGCTGCCGTCGGTTTTCGGCGCCTCGAACACCTGGGTGAAGACTTCATCGGGAATCTGCCCGCGCAGCGGCTCAAGGATCTTCAGCTCTGCGGCATCCGGCAGTTCGCGGGCTGCCAGTGCGGAATTGGAGAAGTAGCTCTGCTGGCGGATGTACATGTTGCGCATCATCTGCCGGTTGCTCCACTCGAAATCCCAGAGCATCGCCAGCGCCTGGCGCACCCGGCGATCCTGGAACATCGGCTTTTGCAGATTGAACACGAAGCCCTGGGCCGATTGCGGGGCTTCGGTGGCAAGGTGGGCCTTTTGCAAGCGGCCGTCACTCAGCGCGGGGCTGTCATAGCCAATCGAGTAGCCGGTCGCAGAAAACTCGCGATTGTAATCATAGGCACCGCCACGTAGCACTTGGCGCGCGACGTCGGTGTCGCCGAAATACTCGATGCTGAAGTGATCGAAGTTGTACAGGCCGCGGCTGACTGGCAGGTCCTTGCCCCACCAGTCCGGGTTGCGCTCGAAGGTGATGCTGCGCCCGGAGTCGACCTTGCCGACCCGGTACGGGCCGCTGCCCAATGGCGGTTCATAGCCACCGCCACCCGCGAAGTCGCGGGTTTTCCACCAATGCTCGGGAAACACCGGCAGGGTGGCGATGTCCAACGGCAGGGTGCGGTTCTCGTTGCTCTTGAAGTCGAAGCGCACGGTCAGCGGCGCTTCCACTTCCACGCCTTTGACGTCGGCGAACTGCGTGCGATAACGCAGGCTGCCCTGGGTCATCAACAAATCGTAGGTATAGCGCACGTCTTCGGCAGTGATCGGCTGGCCGTCGGCGAAACGCGCCTTGGGATTGATGAAGAAGCGCAGCGACAGCCCGTCCTCCGAGCGCTCCATCTTCTGCGCCACCAGACCGTAGACCGTGTAGGGCTCGTCCATCGAACGCTGGGCCAGCGGTGAATAGAGCATGCCGTCAATCTGGGTGACGCCGATGCCTTTGTCTATATAAGGCAGGATGTGATCGAAATGACCGATCTCTATCGCCGAGCGGCGCATTGTGCCGCCCTTGGGCGCCTGCGGATTGGTGTAGTCGAAGTGGCTGAAGCCGTCCGGGTATTTGGCAGGTTCGCCATAGACGGTCAACGCGTGTTGCGGGGTGGCGTCCACACCAGCGGCACCCAACAGCAGGGCCACGGCAGTGAACAGCAGAGAAGGGAAAGCCAGTCGCATTTTCAGCCTTAAAGCCGGGTGATCGATAAGCGCAATTTGTACGCGAGCGGCGCGTCAGTCGCCAGCCGTATCCTGTAACCAAAACACAACGGCCCACCAAAAGGCGGGCCGTTGGGGCAGCAACCAGGCGACGGATCAGTCCTGGCGGCTGGTGACTTCGAGCAGGTGATAACCGAACTGAGTCTTCACCGGGCCTTGCACGACGTTGATCGGCGCGCTGAAGACCACGGTGTCGAATTCCTTGACCATCTGGCCAGGACCGAACGAACCCAGATCACCGCCCTGACGGCTGGACGGGCAGGTAGAGTTGGCCTTGGCGACTTCGGCGAAATCAGCACCGCCTTCGATCTGGGCCTTGAGTTCGTTGCACTTGTCTTCGCTGGAAACCAGGATGTGGCGGGCAGTGGCTTTAGCCATGGGGAAACTCTCCAATCTATTTCAGTAAAGTGTGGAGCCTACCGGATTCAGTAAGCGATTTCTCGGCAAAGTTCCGCTCGATGCGTTGGCCTGCGCTTACAACTGCGCGGCCTTCAGACGCATGGCGTGCTCGACATAGAGTTCGACGGGATCATCAGCGAGTTTTCGCAGCCCGCCGGGGCGCCGCAGGCTGGCGAGATGGTCGAAGGGGTAGTCGGAGCGGATCACCGTGCCCAGGTGCGAGCTGTAGCGACCGACGAAGCCATCATTCTGCCCGGCCTCCACGACAAAATGTCCCGACAATCCCCGGCACACCGCATGCACTGGATCAAGTGGTTGCATCAGATCGTCTTGCAGCGTGCCGCTCCAGGAATAGTAATGAACGCCATTGACCTGTTCCGCACCCTGACCGCCCCAGGTCGAAGGCAGGCCTTGAGGATACTTGTTGTTGAAGTGACCGACGCCGACGGTAGTGAGGGCGTTAAGCGCTGCGACTGCCTGCTGCGGCAGCTTGGGTTGACCGCTGAGCAGTGACAGCAGGTCGGCGAATTGGGTTGCGAGCAGTTCTGCCAGTTGCTCAGGCAGACGCCCCGGAATCAGTGCCATGCGTAAGGCATCGGCGAGTTCCGAACCGTGATTGGGACCGCTGACCGACGTGACCGAGGCGACGTGTTCCGGTGCCAGCGCCGCGGCATAACGGCAGGCCAGCGCGCCTTGGCTATGCCCGATCAGGTTGACCTTGCTGGCGCCGGTGCCTTGCAACACGCGCTCGATTTGCAGCATCAGCTGCTGGCCGCGCACTTCATTGTCATGGGTTGCCGACAGCTGCGGCACAAACACTTGGCAGCCTGCCTCTCGCAGTGCTTGCTTGACATCATGAAAAAGCTCGAAACGACCGATGCGGTCAAACCCGAACAGGCCATGGACTAAAAGGATGGGGTAGCGCGTTGTCGCATTCCGTTGCATGTTCCTGCCTCTTTTGCAGATGCTTGTCGGTGGTTGATGCGTGCCACTGTAAAACACGGCTGCGGGCTGGCGATGTCTGAAAAATCCGCGGAATTGCGAGGAATCTGGACTAAAAACTGTGCGATTTTTCAGTTCTGCTTGAGGGGGTAGTCGGAACATTTGGCAATCTTTTGTCCCGTTTTTTCATATTTGCTGCCGGATGCCTACGCCCTGCGGTGTGTTTGCCCTCGGTTCGCAAGGCTCTGAGCTGACTTCGTTCAGGCGCTTGATGGTGTTCAATGGGCTTCGTTCGACGCTGCCTCGATGGCGGCGTTTTTTCCAAGGAATGGAGCCGCGAATGTCTATTAACGAAGTCACTGCCAGCAACTCTGCAATACCGATGGAAAATGCTGCCCCACTGTCGAATGTCGCCGACGGCGGCCATCTGCATGTGAAAGTGGCGGGTGAAAGCCTTGAATTCAGCTACCGGCCAGCGCTCTCGCCGAGGCCATCTTCAGCGTTGAGGCTGCCCGCTCCGATGCTGGAGGTATTGGATGAAGGGATGCTCGACCCCAATCTGAGCCATGCGTATGTCAGGGTGGCGCCTTACCCTGACATGCTGTGCGGTGACAAGGTGGTGCTGAGCTGGCATGGGCTCGATGCCGAAGGATTGCCTTATCGTCATGACGTTTCGCGCTCTGTCACCGAAGCACAGATCGGTCAGGACATCGTCTTCGTCATCAAGGGCGCGCACGTCGCGGCACTGGAGCGCGGTTCGCTGGAGCTTTACTGGACGCTCTACAGTGTCGGCCTGTCGGAACCAGTGCCATCCAGTCGCTTGCAACTGAATGTGGGCGATTCCGCCCCCGAGCTGCTTGCACCGTTCATTGAAGAGACGGTGGGCGGCACACTTGATCCCGATCGTGTTCCGCACGGCACAAGTGTCACTGTGCGACCCTATGCGCGGATGGCTGCCGGGGACCGGGTCGTCCTGTCCTGGCAAGGCGCGGAACCGACGTACACTGACGCGTTGATCGTTGAGCCGTTTGCGGTCGGCGAAGCACTGTCCTTCTGGATAAACGCTGAGCGCATCGTTCCCTATTCCCAACAAGAGGTGATGGTCAGCTATCAGGTCGAGTCAATGGATGCGCCGGTGAGACGCTCGGCAACGGCGAAAATCCTGATCGCGCCGTTGATTCGCGGCGATCTGGCGGCACCGCAGGTGCTGGAGGCGCCGGACGGCGAACTGGATGCAGCAGACACCGTGGATGGTGTGACCGTGGTGATCAGCAATGCCCAGGCCGAGGAGGGCGAGTTGGTGTATCTCAAATGCGACGGGGAATATTTCAGTCATCGCGATGATCGCGATATCACCCGGGAAACCGCTGGTCAGCCACTGGTCTTCATCGTGCCTTACCGGTTCTGGCAAGAGCATCGTGAAACCGTGGTCCAGGTGTCGTACCAGGTGGAGCGGCTGGATGACGTCAGCCATGTCTCCGGCGTTGCCCGCATTCGCGTGCGAGCCTGACGCCGGTTTGCAGTTTGAACGGCGAATCAGCCTTTGCGGGACGTTGAGGCATCCCGCAAAGGCTGGCGATGATCAGGCCCGCAGACGTGCAGCTGCACTCGACAGTAACTGTTCCGTCGCACTGAATCCCAGGCAACCATCGGTGATCGATACGCCATAACGCAAAGCAGGGTTTAAAGGCTGGCAACCTTCGAACAGATGGGACTCGATCATCATGCCGATCAGGGAGCGATCACCCTGTAGGCGTTGCTCGAGCACCTCGTTGAATATCTGGGGTTGACGCAGGGGATCCTTGCCGCTGTTGGCGTGACTGCAGTCGACCATGATCCGGCTCGGAATCTTCGAGCGGGTCAAGTCAGCATGCACCCGGGCCACGCTCTCGCGATCGTAGTTCGGACCCTTGTGGCCACCGCGCAGTACCAGGTGTGTGTCGGGGTTCCCCGGGGTCTGGATAATCGCCGGGTGCCCTTGGCTGTCGACGCCGAAGTGACGATGCGGATGCGCTGCCGAACGCATGGCGTCGACGGCTACGCTAACGCCACCGTCCGTGCCGTTCTTGAACCCCACGGGCACGTTCAGGCCGCTGGCCATTTCCCGGTGGATCTGCGATTCGGTGGTGCGTGCGCCGATGGCGACCCAGCTCAGCAGGTCGTCGAAATAGCCCGCAGCCATTGGCTGCAGCAGCTCGGTGGCGATGGGCAGGCCCAGACGGATCATCTCGAGCATCAGTTCGCGGGACAGGGTCAGACCGCCGGCCATGTCATCGCTGCCGTCCAGATGCGGATCATAGGCGAGGCCTTTCCAGCCGACAGTAGTACGTGGTTTTTCGACGTAGGCGCGCATGACCAGGAGCATTTCGTCGCTGACGTCATGTGCCAGTCGGGAAAGCTTTTCGGCGTATTCGAGCGCAGAGTGCGGGTCGTGAATCGAGCAGGGACCGACGACAACCAGCAGGCGATGATCTTCGCCGTTGAGAATCGCGCGGACCGCCTGGCGGTGGGCAGCGACTTGCTGGGCGAGGGCATTGCTCAGGGGCAATTGCTGTTTGAGCTGCAACGAGCTGGGCAGACGCAGGGTCAGTGCTTCGTTGGCAGAATTGAGGGTGGACAGTGGCAGAGCAGAAACAGACGAGTTCATATTCGGGATTCCTGGGCTGGCGGCGGGTGTTTCCCGCTCACTCGGCCCTACTGGGGTGTTCGACAATTGGCCGTATTGGCTGCGTGTGTGTGCTTGCCACCTGTGGGTGACCGATCGGAGGCGGCAGGCTGTCCCGAGCGGAGGCTGGTAAATCGCCAGGCGGTAAAACTGTCGTAACGGTAATAAGTGGCGTAGTTCATTTCGTGATTCCTCAAAGTGTCTGGTGTGTTGCTGTAAAAAATGTTGGGCCTGAAAAAACAAAACCCCCGGTCGGGAGGCCGACCGGGGGTTGAGAATTCTCTGGTAGGCGACCCGTTTTCATGGGCGCCGGTGGGTATCAGGCGCGCCAGTGGCTAAACCAATACCCAAAATAAAAGCTGGCTGGAGCGCAGACGCCATTCACCCGGGCAGCCGCAACCGAGCGCAGGGCGCTGGCGGAACGAAGCTGTGAGAGGGCGTTGAACATGGTCTGTCTCCGATGAATGCGCCGAGCTTACTAGAGGCTCGTAGGCCTGAGCAATCAGAAATTGCTATCGCTCATTCAGCGCGTTACCTATCGCTTGAGTGCCACAGACGTTGTGACACACTGGGTGTTTTGTCAGAGGCCACAAGGAAGAATCATGTCAACGCTCACTGTCGCTGCAGCACAGTCGCTTTCCATTGCTGGTGATCTGGCCGCGAACATTGCCGCTCATTTGCGTTTCATGACCGTGGCGGCGAAACACGGGGTCGAGCTTTTGGTGTTCCCCGAGCTATCCCTGACGGGCTACGAAGGCCAGTTGGCCGCTGACATGGCGATCGACCCGCAGGACGCGGTGCTGCAACCCTTGCGCGAACGGGCTCAAAAACTGGGTATCAACGCTGTCGTCGGCATGCCGATTCGTCTGAAAGAGGGTTCGCAGGCGCTGATCGGCGCTTTGACGTTAGGCGGGGACGGCTCTCTTGAGGTCTACAGCAAACAACATTTGCACACCGGTGAAGAGCGTTTCTTTGCACCCGGTTCCGGTGGCTCGTTTCTGCGTGTAGGCAGTGACAGCGTGGCACTGGCTGTCTGCGCTGATTTTTCCCACGCCAGCCACGCAGCAACCGCCGCCGGCCATGGTGCCAACCTGTATGCGGCAGGGGTGCTGATCGGAGAAAGCGGCTATGACGCAGACAGCGCGCTGCTGCAGGGGTACGCCGAAAAGCACTCGATGGCGGTGCTGATGGCTAACCATGCCGGGCTTACGGGCGGGTGGCAGTCGGCCGGGCGTAGCGCAATCTGGTCTGAAAACGGCTCGCTGGTGGTGGCTGCGCCGGGGGCGGGCGAACTGTTGGTGATAGCGCGGCGTGATGCCGGCGAATGGCAAGGGCGGGTGGTTTCCGTGGCGGTGGCGTAATGGCGTACTGTTTGCGGCGCGCGGGACCTGATGATCTGGAGTTTGCCCGAGCGCTGGCGTGTCGGAATATGCTGCGCTATTACATTGACCACGATCTGCTATGGCAGGACGAAGCGTTCGATGTTGGTTGGACCGGACGTGACAACTGGCTGATTTTGCTGGATGACGTCACCGTGGGCTTTTTCAGCCTCAGTCGTGATCGTCGGGCGTTGTACATTCGCGAGCTGCAAGTTGCCGAAAATTTTCACCGGCAGGGCGCAGGATCCTGGGCGATTGATCAGGTTATCGCCATGGTTCGCGCAGAAGGGCGCCCGGCGTTGCGCCTGACCGTATTCAAAAATAATCCGGCGCAAAGCCTGTATAAGAGAAAAGGCTTGCAGGTGTGCGGCGAGGACGAGTGTTTCCTGAGGATGCAGCTCGTTTTCAGTACACCTGTGCTCTGAAACCCACGGCTGGCAAGCCCTCGATGATGAATTGAAACTTTTTAAATGACGCTTGCCGCTAGGTCTGTCGGGCACTTTTTGCTAAGGTGTCGGGCATCCCAATAAGACCATATCGCGAGGTGTCTGCTTGATTAGGGGGCTAGTGGTCGATGACCATGATCTCGTTCGTACAGGCATTACACGTATGCTGGCCGATATCGATGGCTTGCAGGTGGTTGGCCAGGCCGAATCCGGGGAAGAATCCCTGATCAAGGCCCGTGAGTTGAAACCCGATGTGGTCCTGATGGACGTCAAGATGCCCGGTATCGGTGGTCTTGAGGCCACACGCAAGCTGTTGCGCAGTCATCCGGACATCAAGGTCGTTGCTGTCACGGTATGTGAGGAAGATCCGTTTCCGACGCGTCTGCTGCAGGCCGGTGCCGCCGGATACCTGACCAAGGGCGCGGGTCTGCCGGAAATGGTCCAGGCCATTCGGCTGGTCTTTGCCGGGCAGCGCTACATCAGTCCGCAGATTGCCCAGCAACTGGCGATCAAATCGTTCCAGCCCACCAACGATTCGCCTTTCGATGCCCTGTCCGAACGAGAAATCCAGATCGCATTGATGATTGTCGGTTGTCAGAAGGTGCAGATTATTTCCGACAAGCTCTGCCTGTCGCCGAAAACGGTGAACACCTACCGCTACCGGATCTTTGAAAAGCTGTCGATCAGCAGCGATGTCGAGCTGACCTTGCTGGCTGTACGCCACGGCATGGTTGATGCCAGCGCCTGACCATGACTGAAACATTCGATTCCGGCGCCTTCCTGGCGACTGTCAGTGGGCGTCCTGGCGTTTATCGCATGTTCGACAGCGATGCGCGCCTGCTGTACGTCGGCAAGGCCAAGAACCTCAAGAAGCGCCTTGCGAGCTATTTTCGCAAGACCGGTCTGGCGCCGAAAACCGCTGCACTGGTCGGGCGTATCGCTCAGGTCGAAACGACCATCACCGCCAACGAAACCGAGGCGTTGCTGCTTGAGCAGACGCTGATCAAGGAATGGCGCCCGCCGTACAACATTCTGTTGCGCGACGATAAGTCCTACCCCTACGTGTTTCTTTCCGACGGCCAATTCCCGCGCTTGAGCATTCATCGCGGCGCGAAAAAGGCCAAGGGCAAGTATTTCGGCCCTTACCCGAGCGCCGGGGCCATCCGCGAAAGTCTCAGTCTGCTGCAAAAGACCTTTTTCGTCCGTCAGTGCGAAGACAGCTATTACAAGAACCGCACGCGCCCGTGCCTTCAGTATCAAATCAAACGCTGCAAGGCGCCTTGTGTCGGACTGGTCGAGCCTGAGGTCTACGCCGAGGATGTTCGCCATTCGGTGATGTTTCTAGAGGGGCGCAGTCACGCGCTCACCAATGAGCTCTCTACGGCGATGGAAGAGGCCGCGATCAATCTCGAGTTTGAGCGTGCCGCCGAACTGCGCGACCAGATTGCCTTGCTGCGCCGGGTTCAGGATCAGCAAAGCATGGAAGGCGGCACTGGCGACATCGACGTCGTTGCCGCCTTCGTCAATCCGGGTGGCGCCTGCGTTCATTTGATCAGCGTGCGCGGCGGACGAGTGCTGGGCAGCAAGAACTTCTTCCCGCAGGTGGGTATCGAGGAGGACGTTGCGGAAGTCATGGCGGCGTTTCTTGGTCAGTACTTCATCAGCAGTCCGGAGCGCGACCTGCCGAGCGAACTGATCGTCAACGTGATCCCCGAAGACGCCACGGCACTGATCGATGCCATCCACGAGTTGCGCGGTCGCGAACTGTCCATCAGCCACCGGGTGCGTGGCACGCGCGCACGCTGGCAGCAGTTGGCGGTCACCAATGCCGAGCAGGCGCTGGGGGCGCGTCTGGCCAACCGCCAACACACCGCCGCGCGTTTCGATGCGCTGGCGCAAGTGCTGAATCTGGATGAGCCGCCGCAGCGCCTGGAATGCTATGACATCAGTCATTCCAGTGGCGAGGCCACCGTGGCCTCCTGTGTCGTGTTCGGCCCGGAAGGCGCGATCAAGTCCGACTATCGCCGCTACAACATTGAAGGCGTCACGGCGGGCGATGACTATGCGGCCATGCATCAGGCGTTGACCCGGCGTTTCAGCAAACTGAAGGACGGGGAGGGCAAGTTGCCGGACATCCTGTTGGTGGACGGCGGTAAGGGTCAGTTGTCGATGGCCCGCGACGTGTTGAATGAACTGGCGGTGCCTGATCTCATCCTTTTGGGTGTGGCGAAGGGCGCAACGCGCAAGGCAGGCTTCGAAACTTTGTATCTTAATGATGCCGCGCACGAGTTCACGTTGCGTGGCGATTCGCCTGCGCTGCACCTGATCCAGCAGATTCGTGACGAAGCTCACCGCTTCGCGATTACCGGACACCGCGCCCGGCGCGGTAAAACCCGCCGCACCTCGACGCTCGAAGGCGTTGCGGGCGTGGGACCGACCCGACGTCGGGACTTGTTGAAACATTTTGGTGGATTGCAGGAGCTGTCTCGTGCAAGCATCGAAGAGATCGCCAAAGCACCGGGGATCAGTAAAAAGCTCGCAGAGTCGATTTATGCAAACCTGCATAGCGAGTAGAATGCCAACTCACCTCGTAGCCAGTTGTGCCGATGAATATCCCTAATCTGATTACCGTTCTACGCGTCCTGCTCATCCCGATCTTCATATTGCTGTTCTATCTGCCTTACCAGTGGAGTTACATGGCGTCCGCCTCGGTATTCGCCTTTGCGGCGGCCACTGACTGGCTGGATGGCTACCTGGCACGTCGCCTGGAGCAAAGCACGCCGTTCGGCGCCTTCCTCGATCCGGTCGCCGACAAGCTGATGGTGGCCGTGGCATTGGTGCTGTTGGTGCAGGAACACGGCAACTTGTGGCTGACGCTGCCCGCTGCAGTCATCATTGGCCGAGAGATCGTCGTCTCGGCCTTGCGTGAGTGGATGGCCGAACTCGGCGCCCGTGCCCACGTAGCGGTGTCCAATCTCGGCAAGTGGAAAACTGCGGCGCAGATGCTGGCGCTGGTGATCCTGCTGGCCAATCCTCGCGACTTCAGCTTCTGGGTCTTGCTGGGTTACTCGTTGCTGATGATCTCGGCAGGCCTGACATTGTGGTCGATGGTTCAATACCTGCGGGCTGCCTGGCCACATCTGAAAACCGACGTTGAAAAGAAATAAAACTTTTTTGAATCAAAGGGTTGACGGGGCATCTGAAATCTATAGAATGCGCCACACCAAGCGGGAATAGCTCAGTTGGTAGAGCACGACCTTGCCAAGGTCGGGGTCGCGAGTTCGAGTCTCGTTTCCCGCTCCAAGTTTGTACGCGGTTGTTGTTGTGCTACTAGACAGCGATCGTTTGAGGCCGAGTAGCAAAATGGTTATGCAGTGGATTGCAAATCCACCTACGCCGGTTCGATTCCGACCTCGGCCTCCACTATAAACAAGCTCCGTAGATCGATGATTTACGGAGCTTTTTTATTTCCAGTGCGCTGCAAGATTTAGTCTTGAAATCAGCCACTGCGAACTTGCTTCAACGGGACGTGATGTATATATTTCCCGCTCTGCTTCACAAGGCTCAATACAGTCAAGTACGTTGAATGACTGATATGAGCGCTGCACCGCGCTACCGCCCGAATGGCGAAACTGGTAGACGCATGGGACTTAAAATCCCCCGCTCGTAAGGGCGTGCCGGTTCGATTCCGGCTTCGGGCACCATGAATATCAAGGGCTTGCATGAAATACCTCGTGCAAGCCCTTAGTTCTTTTTTCCGCAATCAGAAAATCTTTTCCGCAATTCGAAACCGTTGGTCACTTCGTAGGGGTTACCTTCATGCCCTTACGCATCCGAATGTACTGCTCCGTCATCCCGACAGTTGTATGCCCTAACTGGTCTCGAGCTTCGCGAATGCTCCCCGTCGACTCCTCTTTGTCAGTTGCCGCTTTTGCTCGTAAATCCCGCATCTGAAATTCTGCTTTCGGAATCCCGGCTGCCTCCCTAGCGTCATCAAATCTTTTCCTGAGCATGCTCGTCGTCATCGGCTGTCCAGAGTCGATTACCACAAGGCGTGTTGATCTGATTTTGTAGCCAGCCTTTCGAGCCATGATTCGATCTATCACAATTTTGAGCTCTCCAATAATCTCGATCCTTCGTTTCGCACCAGTCTTCCCCTGCTGGACGGAAAGCTTTCCGTCTTTGATATCTCGCTCATCCATCTTCAGTGTGTCGGCCACCCTTTGTCCTGTCAGATAGAACAGGTCCAGGGCATCTCTCAATGGTTGATCGGCGTACAGATATGCTTTGGCAAGAACGTCGTCTTCGACATATACGTCGCGACCAGATTCCTTATTGCCCTTTATCCCGGCGCAGGGGTTTGCCAGAGACGTGTAACCATTCTCGCGAGCAAAGTTCCAAATGGAGCTGAGTAAGGCCTTTTCTCGATTCGCGCGAATTGGTGCTGTTTTGCCCCGGTGACGAAGGTACTGACTGACATGCTTCGGTTCGATCGCTTCAAGCGGGGCAGGCGGATCGTTGAAGAACAGCAGAAGGTTTTTAAGTTCGCGCGCGTTGTCCTTTTGAGTGGCATGGGCTTTGGTTGGAACGACCTCCTTCGTATAGAGCTCGGCAACGTATGCAAAAGTTAATACTTCTTGCATTAAAGCCTGAGATACACGGCTTTTCTCCAGTTTTGCGTACTCTAAGATGGCAAGGCCATAGTCAGTACCCAGGGGGATTTCTTTGCGCGGTTTTCCACCAGTGTCGTACAAGTAGTAGGTTGTTTTGCCGCGCTTTCTCTCACGCAAGCGGGGAATGCTCCCCGGTTTCGTTGGTCTTCGTCCCATCTATCCCACCAAGCGTGGCTGCCACTTCGGCGTTTCCGATGTGGTGGTGGTTGACCCTGTTAGCGCTGAAGTCACGACGCAGGGCCATCCATTCCTTTTTATCGTATGGCGGATGCCATTTCTCTTTAAAACGGTGATCTGACCTGCTTTAGTTTTGGCGCCGGTCAATTCGCATACTTGCTCATGGCTTAAAAACTGGATTGTCATGCTGCCTCCTTGCTAGGTCCTAAAGCGTTTCTCAAAGGTGCTTGCTGATTGGAGTGTTCGTCCTTCGAGGTCGGCGGCAAGCTTCCTGCCATCGCAAGTGCTTGTGTACGAAGGGACCGAGCATCACGTTCAAGTTTCTTCCCGGTACGAAAAGCGCTGAACGTCTCGGCCGCGATACGCAGCAGCTCGCCGATGGCGATCAGCGTCTGGTGCTCGGCCGGGCCGAAGTGCGGATCTGCTTCAAGTCGTTTGCAGGCTTGTGCCAGGCGCGTGTAATCGGCTCGGATGAACTGCAGAGAGGACTGAAGCTCTCGGATGGTTTTGGCACTTGCGGCGCGCTGGATATCTTCGCCCTCGCGTAGGCCGGTCTTTCGTCCATCGCTGCGGCCCATGATGTAACCGCCCCAGACAAGCAAGGCGGCTAGAACTATCAGGATGACGAGTGCGCCGACTTGTATTGGGGTCATCATGTGGTGTGCTCCTGAGATTGTTGTTGGCTGGTGGTGACAGCCGTCAGTGGTGTGGGGGCGACATTGCGTTGGCCGTCCTGTTGGCGCTGCATGTGTTCATCGGCCTTGTAGGCGCGGATGTCGATCAGCGAGGCAACGTGGCGGATGTGCGCGTACTTCAGCGCTTTACGACTGGTGTCCAGCGTAGTGATCGGCAGCTGAATTCTGCCGCTCTGGATTTCCGCCACGAAGGACTGTTCGTTGAGGTTGCGAAAGTACTGCTCGCGCACTTTTTCCAGGGGGACCAGGACGTCGCCGAAGATGCGGTAGAGCAGTTCAACAGTGGCTGACTCCGGTGCAGCGTGCAGACGAAGTGGGTTCTGGTTAGCGGCTTTCATTAGCTTATCCACGTCCTGACTGTCGTTCTGAGGTTGAGCACTGCCTCTTCAGCGGTGCCTCCATGCCTCGATATGTATTCATTGCCAGCCTGGGCCCCTGCGTTGGTCAGCAGCATCGTGAGCGAGGCACGCCAGTCGAGTTCCGTCTTGCGAATGTTGAATGCAAAATCCCCGTGGTCGAACGTCGGAGTCGCATTGAGTAACTCAGCAATGGTTTCTAGCTCCATTGCTTCACGCTGCAGCTCCATTAGCTGGTACTGCGTCCAGTCTGCCTTGATATCAAATCGCTCCTCCAATTGTGCAATCGCGGCAATTTGAGTGATCACCTCGTGAATCTTGTGACGGCTACGCTGCTTTGCGGGCGTGCGTAAAAGGTCAATGAGGTACTGATCCATCAGATGGTTATTCATGTGTTCTTTTCCTTTTGGAGTGAGCCCATGTATTCAGGCAGTGGCGTCTGGTCAGCTCGCGCAGATGTTCGGGCACTTCGAGGAGCGCGGCGTTGCGCTCCTCGCGTGTGCGCATGGCAACGATCTGGCGGGCGTACTCCCTAGGCCACGTCACGGCGATCTGCCGGGATGGCAGGAAGATCGATGTCCAGCTGCTCGGCCAGCCAGCGGATGCCGGCTTGCATGACGCGGGTCGACTGGCTGTACTGCATTCCGCATTTTTCGTCATACCAGGGGCTGTCCTTGATCCGCAGGTACGCTTTGTCGCGCTTCGGGTCTGCCGGCAGGTTTCCCTTGAGCAAACCTTTTTCCCGCATGAGAGCGATCAATTTGGGGCGAGTGAGGCCGAGTTGTGCGGCTGCTTGGGCGAGGGTGCGTTCCATATCGTCCTCCTCATGCCGCGTGCGCAGCAGGAGTGGCCGCTGCAGCAAGGTGGTTGATGGACTCAAGGAGCCTTGCGTAGATCTCGGCATCGGGGTCGTACAAGGTGAAGCAGCGCGTATGCGGACTCTTGTTGCCGATGCTCAAGATGGCGGTGACCCCGCGGCGTGTATGAGTGCGATGCAGCGCCACATGCAGGGGAAGTTCAAAACCCATGTCGAGGCTCAGCACGCCGCCGGTGTGCACCAGTTCGAACACGCGCTGCTTGTCCTGGATATCAAAACGGCCGTATTGACGATCCGCATGTGGGAGATGCACCAGATCGCTGGAGTTGCTCGCGTCGAACGGACCGTTGGCAATCTCTTCAATAAAGTCGGCCAGTTTGAGGTGCATCTTCTTGTCGTTTGGCAGGGTCAGCGTGTGGCGTTCGCTGCGCAGCTCCACGACAAAAGTGCTTTCCACTGCGCCGCGCTCAGCCTTGAGACGGAATGCCAGGCATTCACGCTTCGGTGCTGTGCGCAGGACGTGGTTGAAGGTCTCGGTTAGGCTGACCTGGGCGTTAAGCAACTGCAGGGTGCGGTTGTCGATCTTGTACTTGATCATGCCGCATGCCCTCCACCGTTCGGATCGATAGGAGAGGGCTGGCAGGACTTGGCGACAAGCTTGGGTTTGCTGTTACGAATGACGACCAGGCAGCCCGTGGTGAGCTGCAGCTGTTCAATCAGTTTGCGATTGCTGACGCATGCTGGATGGACATGCAAGGTTGCGGTGGTGCGCATAGGTATTGCCTCGCTCTGTGGTAAAGAGTGAGGCGAATATCAACCAGTGGTTAAATTAAGTCAACAACCATCAGGTGAAAATGTGGGGTTTACTATTCACTCGGGAGTGAATGAACCAACGATTTTTCCGCAAATTTGCATTTCATCCGTCATTTCAATGATGGGGTATTGCGGGTTTATAGGTTTTAAGTAGTGCTTTCCGGCGTCCTTCACTAACACCTTGAACGTGGCTTCGTTGCTGCTCGGCAAAGAAGCGATCACTCGATCACCGTTGTTCACAGCGAGATCGGGATCGACAAAAATGATGCAGCCCTCTGGATAGCTGCGACCTGGGCCGGTATTTGTCATTGAGTCTCCGACAACGCGAAGCGCATACCCCGATCTGCTGATATTCACAGGGCAGGGCACCCACTGTTCGGCATGGAGTAGTTCGACGGTAGGCGCAATCTCGCACCAAGCTCCAGCTTGAACCCATGAGATCAGCGGCACTTTGTTCATGCTTGATGTCAAGGCGATAACATTCTCGTCCTGCGCTACTTGCTGATTACCTGTTTCATGAGGAAAAACTGGCATGACCCCATGCTCAAGCCACTCCCTGCGCACGCCTAGCCAGGCGGATAGCGCCGTTAAACTATCGATTTCTGGAATAGCCGCCCCGTTTAGCCATTTACTGACGGCTTGGGCGGTCTTAACCACTCCCTTGGAGCTGAGCTGTTTGATGATGTCTGCCCCTCGGCCACGCTGACGTACGCCATTGGCGTCCAGTGCAGTATTAAGCCGCTCGGCAAACATAAGTCTTTCGGATTCTTTATCAATCATAGGTTGATAGTCACATAATGATTGCTAATCTGTCAGTTGAACATTATTATCAACCGACAGTTGAAAGGAGGCATTCATGCTTAACCCACAGAGCTTCCCAAATGCCATTGCCTTCGCCTTTGAGGCTGTAGGCGGTATTGGAGCAGCAGCACGTGTGTGTGGACGCAGTTATCAAGCACTCAACAAGTGGAGGCTAGCAGCTTCGTTACCACGCACCGATTACACAGGTGAGACGGAGTACGCGAAATTGCTTGCTGCAGCTGCACGAGAAAAAGGCAACCCATTCGACGCCGATTGGCTGCTCGGAAAATCTGCACCACAGAAAGCTGCATAGAAAAAAGGCGACCCAAGGGTCGCCCAGTTTCTCCCGACAGCATCACCACAACGCAGTCGGGTCGCGATGGCAGAAGGCGAGCACACCACATGCCGCCGACTTTCATCGCGTTTCCAAGGCTCGGAAGCCTTGGTGTTGCTGCCGTTCTTACCACAGAGCTGGCAGCTGTTGCGCCAGGGGTGAACAACGGATTGTTCGCCCCGGCACGGTGCCGGTGTTGGTCTTACGAACCTAGCCGGCTTTGGGCCTCTCCAGACCACGCGGCAAATGTATCACCAACTTCTGTCGCGCGGCACTGGCAACTTTTAGGATTAATGCCATGAGCCGTATCGCTCTTAGTTCTTTGGAACGGGCGCAGCGGGAAATCCTGCCGCTCGATTTAGCGCTGTACCACGCCGCTCGCGATTACCCGGGCGGCGCTGCTGCCATCGCAGCCACCACTGGCCGCAACCCGACCACGCTGCAACACAAGCTGTCGCCAACCCACCCGAGCCACTCCATCAACATTCAGGAGTTCGGCGAGATCCTCGAACTGACCAAGGATCGCCGCATTCTTGATGCGGTGCATGCGCTGGTCGGTGACACGGTCTGGCAGGAGCTGGCCGACACCTACACCAACGATATGCCCGAGACCTTGACCACCGGCATCGCCGAATACTTTCGCCAGGTCGCTGATCTGGCCGAGACTTGGGCCAAGAGCATCGGCGACGGTGTGGTGACTGATCAGGAACTCGCCGCGATTCGCCTGCAGGTGTTCCGAGGTATTCAAGGTCTGCTGGGTTTGTTCAACCGCGCCACCTACGTCAACCAGACGACGCGAGGTGCCGACCGTGGCTGACATCGCCGATTTCGCCAACGATCTGGTGCAGGAACGCATCGATCAGGCCATGGCCGCGCGCAGCGCTGCCAAAGCAGAAAGCGCTGCCCATTCTTTGCTGTTCTGTGAAGCCTGTGACGATCCGATTCCGGAAGCGCGCCGCCTGGCCCAACCGGGTTGCTCGCAGTGCATCAGCTGTCAGTCCCTCTCTGAGCGGGGGATTCAGCATGCTCGATGAGGTATTGGGCCAATTCGCCGATTACGGTCTGGAGCCAGCGCAACCGCTGGTGTTCGGCAAGCTGACCCGCTGCAAGACATCGCAGGACAAGGGCAAGGAAAAGAACGGCTGGTACGTGGTGCACGAGCAGCGCACGGAGAAGGGCGACACCCTGATCTTTGGCGCCTTCGGTGACTGGCGTTCGGGCGAGACGCAGAAGATCAAGGTCAAGGCCGGCCGCATGTCGCCTGAAGAGCGTGAAGTGATGCGCGCCCGCCAGGAGGAAGCCAAGCGCCGCGCTGCCGAAATCGCGAGTAACGCTGCGCGGCGGGCCGCGAAAAGGGCGCAGGGTTTGTTCGAGCGCATGCCGACCACCGGCCGCAGCGACTACCTGGACCGTAAGCAGATCGTTGGTATCAACGTTCGTTACGCGCCGCGCACCGGTGCAGTACTGGTGCCGATGAACAATGCCCGTGATCAGATCATGGGCCTGCAGGTGATCTTCCCGAACAAGCAGGAAGACACCGGCCGCGACAAATCCTACTGGCCTTACGGGATGGCGAAGGAGGGCACTTTCCACCTGCTCGGTCCGCACCCGGTACCGGGCGAACCGGTGCTGGTCTGTGAGGGGTACGCCACCGGCGCCAGCCTGCACATGGCGACGTCGCTTGCCGTGGCTGTGGCCTTCGATGCGGGCAACTTGTTGGCCGTGTGTAAGGTCATGCGCGAGCGCTTCGCCGGCTGCCCGCTGATCATCTGCCGCGACGACGACTGGAAGACCACCAAGCCTAATGGCGATGCCTGGAATCCGGGCGACGAGAAGGCGAGCAATGCTGCGTTGATCGTCGGCGCTCAGGTCGTTGCGCCGATCTTCTCTGTCGAGCGTCATGACAAGTGGACCGACTTCAACGACCTGCACGTCGCTGAAGGCCTCGACGCGGTTCGCCGTCAGGTGCTGGCCGTGGTCCGCCCACCGGCAGCCGGTGGCTGGAAAGATCAGTTGGCTCGCAGTGAAAGCGGCGCCTTGATCGCGCACATGCAGAACGTCGAACTGATCCTGGCTCACGACGAACGCTGGGCCGGGGTGATCAGCTACTGCGCCTTCAGCTCGAAGATCGTCAAGCTGCGTGCGGCGCCCTATGGCGGCGGCACCGGAGAGTGGGCCGACATTGATGACGTGCGGGTGATGAAGTGGCTCGCACAGCAGTACAACCTGCGTGTGAAGTCCTCGCACGTGATCGAGGCCGTCAGCGTCGTGGCGCACGACCACGCCTTTCACCCGGTGCGCGAGTACCTGAAAAAGCTGGAGTGGGACCGCGTGTCACGCCTGGAGCGTTGGTTGACCGATGTCATGGGGGTGAAGGCAACCGACTACACGTCCAAGGTTGGCAAGCGCTGGATGATCTCGGCCGTGGCGCGGGTGATGAAACCCGGCTGCAAGGCTGACTCGGTGATGATCCTCGAAGGCGTACAGGGCGCCGGTAAGTCGACCGCGATGAGTGTGCTCGGCGGCGAGTGGTTCATGGACACGCCGTTTGCCCTCGGCGACAAGGATGGCTTTCAGGCGATTCGCGGTAAGTGGATTGTCGAGCTCGGCGAGCTGGACAGCTTCAACAAGGCCGAAAGTACCAAGGCCAAACAGTTCTTCTCGGCGTCCACCGACACCTACCGCGAAAGCTATGGCCGTAGAACCCTGGACGTGCCACGCCAGTGTGTCTTCGTCGGTACCACGAACCAGGACGAGTACCTCAAGGACGCCACCGGCAACCGTCGTTATTGGCCGGTGGCCTGTACCAAGGTCGACGTGGCGTTGCTGCGCGAGATCCGCGACCAGTTGTGGGCCGAAGCGATGTTCTGCTTTGAGGCCGGCGACCTCTGGTGGGTAACGCGAGAAGAAGCGCCGATGTTCAGCGAGGAGCAGGACGAACGCTTTGTGGTGGACGAATGGGAAACGCCCATCCTGACCTGGCTCGAAGAGTCGCAGATCGGCGAGACCACCACCGGCAGTGAAGTGATGAGTCAGGCGCTCAAGCTCGATCCCGGTCATTGGGGCAAACCCGAGCAGATGCGTGTGGGTGCGATCCTGCATCGATTGGGGTGGCGACGTTTCCGTTTGGGCGCCTTGAGCAAGAGCGGCCAGCGGCCATGGGCGTACAAGAAACCTGAGGGTTGGGGCAGGGCGCCGGCGCTGGAACAACCTGAGCTTGAGGAGCCGTGCTTCGATGATTAAAGCGATCGATATGGCCCTTAAGCAGTGGGCGCAGGAGCTTCACAGCGACGAGGTCGCCGCCGGTTACTCGGGCGGCAACATGGTCGCCATGATGATGGAGAGCGGCGGTCAGCTTGTGCGCGGAAGGCGCGGCAGCAGGGTGCCGCTGGAGGCCTCCCTGGACATTGAGCGCATCGTCAAGAAACGCCTTGATCCCGAGTTGATGACGGTGGTGCAGGTGCATTACTTCCAGCCTGATGCGCCTCTGACTGCGCGTCTGGCTGAGAGTGGCTGCACACGCAACCTCTACTACCAGCGCCTGCATGACGCTCACATCGTGGTTGAGCACTTCCTCCTGGGGGAAGCGGCTTGATCGTGGGCATTACTATGGCTCGCGCCGTCCCACTGGCCTGCCTCCGTCCCACTGCTTTTTGCGGTGGTGGGACGGGCGCAGGCCCCGTCGTTGTTGGGCTGTCCCACCGTCCCACCTTTTTCATGCCTCCCGCCCGTGTATGCGTAGCGGGCATCAATGCGCGTGTTCACGCGCACGCGTGTTTTTAAATATTCTCTCTATACACGAGAAAAGAGAGATAAAAGTAGGACGGTGGGGCAAAGCCCCAATCTGCGGGGCTTTCAGACGTCCCACCTTGATTTAGAGAGGTGGGACGCATGGGACGCCAGAAAAGCAAAAGACGGCCGGGATAGATATTCACCGACATTCGCCAGCCGTTCACCGAGCGTCACCCACACATTCACCGGATGGCATTAAAACGGTCTTGCTGCCACCAGAATCGACCTGTAAAAAGGGGCCATCTTCGATGGGTGCGACCGCAAAGCGCGGTAGGCCACCCACCACCTGACCCGGCCATTGCGCCGGGTCTTTTTGTTTAAGGGGCCGGGCAATGACGAACGAGCAACAGGCACTGGCAGAGATGCCGATCTGGTTGGTGATTGCCCTGTCCCTGGTTGGCGGTGTCTCCGGCGAGATGTGGCGCGCCGACAAGGATGGAGCACGAGGCTGGGCCTTACTGCGCCGCCTCGCACTTCGGTCCGGCGCCTGCATCGTCTGCGGCGTGTCAGCAATGATGTTGCTGTTCGGTGCAGGCCTGTCGATCTGGACAGCCGGCGCCCTCGGTTGCCTGACTGCGATGGCCGGCGCCGATGTCGCCATCGGCTTGTACGAACGCTGGGTGGCCAAACGGCTCGATCTGAGCGAGGCAGAACCGAAGGCATGAGCCGGGGAGGCCGGACGGGGCGCAGATTTCACGGGTCCTCCCCGAGGGCCGCCCCCTACACGGGTTATCGAACTCGCGGAATCTCTCTAGCTGAAACCTTTGCAGGGATGTCCGTCTTTCCAAAGGGATGGGGGCAGGGCATGGCACTCGGATGCCGAGTCGATCGACCGGACCGGGCAGAAAACCGCCGGGGACCCTGGGGACTTTCGAAGGGTACGGGGTCGGAAACCCGCGGGATCATATTAGTGGGAGGCCCGCCAGCTTACTGAAATTTCAATCATTGAAATCTTGAAAGGATTCATTGAAAAGCCGTTGAAAACGACCTTGAATGCTTCGAGGCAACATGGGCTTTTCAACAGCCACACGCTTAAGAAGTGCCGCTTGGTTTTGGTGGAGAAGGGGACTCTCGAGCGGTAAGCCACTGCGGCATTGCTGCTTAAGCCGCTCATCTTGGCCCCGCTACTGCTGCGACACCGCTCGGACATGATTCTGCGCGACTTCTTAAGCCGTCAGGCCTACGCTTGGCATTCATTTGTTTTTCAAACTCCGAAACACTCGCTCCGTTGACGCATTGTCCTAGCAGTTTCCGCGGCGACTCATGCTCCGACGAATGCGATAAAGCCAGAGTCGTTGGCTATTCTGGCGGCTGCCATATTGCGAACCCTGATCCGAGTAAGACGTAGCAGGAGCGGGTGACCTCAACGACCGCACAAAGCCCATTAGCTGGCTCGTAGGTGCTCAACTGATCAATCAGCGCGTGCAATGGTGCTCTTGCGACATCAAGAACGCGGCCCCCGTATTAAAATGGATTTCTCCCGCTCAAGGCGAGCAATTCGAGCCTACAGTTCCTGGATTCTTTCTGCTCAGGCGTAGGCGCTTTGCTCTGCGGAGTGGCGCCGGTGCGTTCTTGCTGAAGCTGGTTAACCCAGCGGCCCAAAGCGGATTCGACCACGCCGAGCGAGCGGCAGGCTGCGATGTGGCTATAGCCTTGATCGAGCACGAGACTTGCGGCTTTGCGTCTGAATTTAGCGGAAAGGAACGCCGTTGTTTGGTCATCAGAGACTCCTATCTGAAGAGCATCCTCGCCTAAATGGATGTCCGATTTCATTAGGCCACTACATAATGTTTCTGATCACCGGCTCTTTTTCCGTCAGGTCATTGTATTTCCATGGTTGGCCGACCGTTGCTGCTATTGGGACGAACAAGAGCTCGCCTACCGTCTTTTAAATTCCCTAAACGCCACACCTTTGCCATTGTCTCCCACATTTGAGGGATTCATGCAGGCAAAATCTTTGTTGGCTTCATCGAAGTCGCCAGGTCTTAGCGACTGACAACAGTCCTGTCCAGTGGCTGCTTCTGGCCGATTCTGTTGAAAAAGTAGCTCCCCTGTTTGACCTGCGGCAAAATTGCTTCATTGGCCGGCGGGGGATCACAGAGCATGATTGGACAGTTATCGAGTGGGCAGGATCGGCTGTTTTACTCGTTCAA
>NZ_JAAQYM010000008.1 GCF_012986595.1 Pseudomonas koreensis
AAGTGAAACGATGCATCGCCGATGGTAGTGTGGGGTTTCCCCATGTGAGAGTAGGTCATCGTCAAGATTAAATTCCGAAACCCCAATTGCGAAAGCAGTTGGGGTTTTGTTTTGCCCGCAGGAAAGTGGATTACCCGCCAAACAGGGCGTTTCGAGCGAGGTAAGGCCGTTCCAACCATCGCCAGGACTGCCGTTGGGGAAAAACCTTCTGAAGTGACCACTCGGTTTTTGGTATGGTGCAGCTCGTTTTTTAACGGACTGATGTCATGCCCACGGATCGGCACTCAATTTTTGTCAATGAGTTGCTGTAGAAATGCCTGAACCTATCCCGATCAAGGATCACGAAAAAGAGACACGGCTGGTCAATAAACGATTGATCGCCTGTGCCTTGTTCGTTTTCGCCATCAGCTGCGCGTTGGTGGTTCGCCTTTATATCCTGCAAGTGGTGGAATACGACTACCACTCGACCATCTCGGAAAACAACCGCGTCCACGTTTTGCCGATCCCGCCGACTCGCGGCCTGATCTATGATCGCAACGGTGTGCTGCTCGCCGATAACCGCCCCAGTTACAACCTGGTCATCACCCGCGAACGTGCCACTGACGTCAATCAGGAGCTGGACGAGGTCATCAATCTCCTGCACCTGCCTGCCGAAGACCGCACGGTTTTCGATAAGGCCATGAAGCAGTCCCGGCATCCATTTACCCCGGTGACGCTGTTCTACGAACTGACGGAAGAGCAGATTGCCGTGTTGGCAGTCAATGAATTCCGTTTGCCGGGCCTGGATGTCGAACCGCAGTTCGTTCGGCATTACCCATTAGGGCCACACTTCGCGCATTCGATCGGCTACGTTGGCCGGATCAACGAGAAAGAGTCCAAGACGCTGGACTCGGTTGAATACCGCGGCACGCAATCTATTGGCAAAACCGGCATCGAGCGCTTTTACGAAGCGCAGCTGCACGGCCATGTTGGCTATGAAGAAGTCGAAACCAACGCCCAGGGCCGCGTCCTGCGGGTGCTCAAGCACACCGATCCGGTGCCAGGCAAAAACATCGTACTGAGCCTCGACGTCAAACTGCAGGAGGCTGCCGAAGCTGCATTGGGGGATCGTCGTGGTTCGGTGGTGGCACTGGATCCGTCCACGGGCGAGGTGCTGGCCATGGTCAGTAATCCGAGTTTCGACCCGAACCTGTTCGTCACCGGTATCAGCTCCAAGGAATATTCGGCGCTGCGCGACTCCATAGACCGACCGCTGTTCAACCGTGTGTTGCGCGGCTTGTACGCGCCAGGTTCGACCATCAAGCCAGAGGTGGCGATTGCCGGTCTGGATGCCGGCGTCGTTACCCCGCAGACCCGGGTCTTCGATCCGGGCTACTACCAACTCCCGGATTTCGACCACAAGTACCGCAACTGGAACCACAGCGGCGACGGCTGGGTGGACATGGACGCAGCGATCATGCGTTCCAACGACACCTACTTCTATGACCTGGCGCACAAGCTCGGCATTGATCGCCTGCATGACTACATGGCGATGTTCGGGCTCGGCGAGAAAGTCTCGCTGGACATGTTCGAAGAGTCGCCCGGTTTGATGCCATCGCAGGCCTGGAAGCGCGCCACGCGCCGTCAGGCGTGGTTTCCTGGGGAAACAGTCATCCTCGGCATCGGTCAGGGTTACATGCAGGTCACGCCGCTGCAGTTGGCTCAGGCCACTGCGTTGATTGCCAACAAGGGCGTATGGAACCGTCCGCACCTGGCCAAGACGGTCGATGGCGTGGCACCGGTCGACGAACATCCAATGCCGAATATTCTGCTGAAGAACCCGCGTGACTGGGATCAGGTCAACCACGGCATGCAGATGGTGATGCACGATGCGCGAGGGATTGCTCGTGCCGCTGCAGCCGGTGCGCAGTACCGCATTGCCGGCAAGAGTGGTACCGCGCAAGTGGTGGCGATCAAGCAGGGCGAGCGCTACAACCGCGAGAAAACCCTCGAACGCCACCGCGACAACGCGCTGTTTGTCGGCTTTGCCCCGGCGGAGCACCCGAAGATTGCCATCTCGGTAATGATTGAAAACGGTGAGGCCGGTGGTCGTGTAGCCGGCCCTGTGGTGCGGCAGATCATGGACGCCTGGCTTCTGGACCAGGACGGTCACCTCAAACCGCAATACGCCGCGCCTGCCAAGCCGCCGGGTGATCCGCACGTGTAACCGGGATCAGCGTCACAGCACAGGCTCAAGCAGGCGGAGCCTGTGCTGGAAGTAAACTATTTGCAGCTGTAGCCCTCGGGCATCGTGACGCTGTAGTTGCGTTGCACACGGTCTTCGAAGTTCAGTTGCTGCAGGCCTTGCTCCACCAGAAAGGCTTCGACCTTGGCAGCCTGACAGTCCTCGTTATAAGACGATGCCCGCAGCAGATACACCGTGCGCTTGCTGACTTCGTCCCGGGCAGTGGCAACGAAGGTGCTGAGGGTGGTGTAGCCGATTCGCTCGGAAGTGCCCACCGGGCCATAGGTCGTATTAGGCTTGCTGGTGCAGGTCAGTCGGTCATCTTTCTTTTTGCTGTTCTTGCACACGGTCGTAGTGCTGGTGGGCACTTGCCCATAGTCGGTGGCGGTATAGCGGTATGACACTTGGCGGCTGCCGATATCGAGACTGATGGTCATTTTGATCGGCGCGTGATTCCTGGGCAGGCTGGCGTCGGTGTAAACCTCCTGGAATCCCCTGTCTTTCAGCGCATTGACCATGTCGCGAAGATAGTAGCGGGCATTCAGTGCGTTCTCATCGGCACTCTTGGCCGAGGTCACCAGCACAGTTGCCTTTCGGTCGAACGGATAGTCGGGATCTGGTATTGCGTTGAGTGCTACGTCTATTTGCGTGGCGCAGCCGCCAAGCAACGCGGTCAGCATTAACAGGACGCAGAACAAATAACGGGACATGACAAAGTCGCCTTACAACTAAGGATTGAATAAAAGTTATACGGATGAGGCGCGCGATAAATAACTCGCCGTCAGAAGAGATCAGTCTTTCTGGTATTCCAGAAGATCGCCAGGCTGGCAATCGAGCGCCGCGCAGAGCTTATCGAGGGTGGCCATCTTCACGCCCTTGACCTTGCCATTCTTCAGCAATGACAGGTTGGCCTCGGTGATACCCAGCAGGGCGGCCAGTTCTTTCGAGCGAATTTTTTGCGTGGCCATGACAACGTCAAGGCGGACGATAATGGTCATTATGTTGTTCTATATGTATTGACTTTGCTCATCGCTGAGTACTTTTGCGTCACGCATGATAATTGAAAATATGCACAGCAATACGCCTTTGATTATCTCGTAGGCAGAAGCGGAAGACAGGCCGATCGAGAACTGAAAAATCCGATCTCCCGGCGGCAGATCTATCGACAACGCCAGACCCTGCAAGGTTTCTACCAGCGGGTAGGTTGCCGGAGAAACGATGCACAGTACGCCCACGCGCCACAGGACTCTGATATTGCGATCAGTCCAGGTTTCGCCGCGCGACAAGCGCAGGAAAAACAACCCGGTCAGCCATAACGCGTAGGCCGACAGGACCACGGGCAGAAAATCCAGAAAAACGATCAGCGCTGTGACCACTGGCGACAGCCAGGTATCGGGATCGAGCAGCGCGCCTTCGACAAACGGATCAAGCAATTGCGGTGAGCCTTCGGCAAAGGCATAGAGCAGGCCCGCCAGCATCTCATCCTTTTTGAAGAACCAGATCGTCGCATTGCCGCCGACCTCCGTCACACCCAGAACCCAGACAAGAATCGCGGCCAGCAGCCCGATCCAATGCATGCGCTGCAGCGCCAATCCGTTGATGTGAGTACTCATGAAAATTCCTGGTTGTTTCAATTGGGTAGCGAATTCTCGATGAAAAATTATCGAATAACAATAATTAATTTTTGAATCGTTGCAGGTCGATCATGGTTGCGCCGAACAATGGCGTGCAGCGATGCAGCGAGTCGTTCGGCAAGCTGCCCACCCTGGAACATTCCTGCTACTGCATTTCGTGCGACAAGGATGGCGGCAAGATCTATCGGGCCGGGACGTTGAATGACGTGGCGATTTTTGATGCCGAGAAGATGAAGCAGGCAGGCAGAATCACGTTTGCCTTGGGGATATGGTGATTAGCACGGCACAGGTTTTGTTCGGTAAATGGTGGTGTCTGTTCTGACGCCTTCGCGACCAAGCCCGCTCCCACATTTGAAATGCATTCCAGCCGTGGGAGCGAGCTTGCTCGCGAAGAGGCCCTCGAAACCGCTACAAATCAGGCCCCCGGCACCGGACAACTCAAATCACCTTCCTGACACTTCAGATACTGCTTCAACGCCTCCACCCGGACCTTGGTCACCCCGGTCAGGCAGTTGCTGTAAACCAACGGATATACACTCCCACCATCTACCCCGGACGCCGAAAACTTGCACTCGGCGTCACGAAAGCCGATCCACGCTCGCTGCGCACTCACCAGCAGCTTTTTGGCGTCAGCATTGTCCTTCAAACGACCGGTGATCTGCTGATACACCGCGTTCAACTCCTTGTCCGCCGCCTTGAATTCCTGCCCGGCACATTGGTTCATGGTGGCCTGATCGTTGGCATTGGCGCAGTCGACGGCAGCGTCGGCGAGCGGCGTGAACAGGAAGGGTGTCAGGGCCAGGAGCAGGCGTGGGGACATGTGGAATCTCACTGTGTCGGATGAAGGTGCAGAGCAGTTTAGCGGCTCTGGTGCTTCTATTCAGGAACGCGTAGCCGGGAGGCGTCGAGCAGGCGATCTGCGGTGGCCGCAATCTCCTCGCCGTCATGGAGCATTTCCAGCCAAGGGGCGGGAATCGCTCGAATGCCGTAATAGGCCCCGGCCAATTGGCCGACGATTGCGGCAGTGGTGTCGGCATCATCGCCCAGGTTGGCGGCTTGCAGAATCGCCGCGGCGAAACTGTCGGTGTGATGAAAACACCACAGCGCTGCTTCCAATGACTCGACACTGTAGCCGCTGCCACGAATGTCGCTGACCGACTTGACCAGGTAATCCCCGCGAGCAAGCGCGGTGACTTTAGATTGAGTGAAGGTTGAGAGTGGCAGTCTGTGCAATTCGGTTTTTGAGGCGCCAAGCAGCGCCTTGGTGATCAGTTCGGCAAGCAATTGACAGCATTCGATGGCCTCTGGGGCTGCGTGGGTCGTTCGCGAACTGTCGATGGCGAACTGGCGGATCTGCTGGACGTCAGGAAAGTAAAACAGCACCACCGGCACCAGGCGCATCAGCGAACCGTTGCCAGCGGTAAACGGGTCGGTAGATCCCGCAAAGGGCTGACCGGTTTGCTGGTACTGCGACAGCGCCTGGCTGACCGTCATGCCGATATCGAAACACTCACCGGTCGAGCTGAGATAGCCCCATTTCCACCAGTTGAGATAGCGCCCCATCTGGTCTGCCGCATCGAATGTATTTTTGCTCAGCAGACTTTCTGCCAGACACAGCGCCATCGAGGTGTCGTCTGTCCATTGCCCTGGCTTCAAGTCAAAGGGGCCGCCACCGACCATGTCCGTCAGCGGCTGGAATGAACCCCGTGGCTTGAACTCCACCGTGGTGCCTACGGCATCGCCACAGGCAAGGCCAAGCAGGGCGCCGCGATAACGTTCGGAGAGAGATGGCTGCATGCTTCGTCCTTGTCTGTTTGCATTTCTCAGGAAAAGGTAACAGGTTCATCGGATGGAGGGCTCGATTCAACGAACGGAAATGCCGCCGAATGTTTCCCTTGTGCTGCACAGGTGCATGGCTTTGATACAACTTCAGGTTGGACATGTGGTCATACAAGCCTAGTGTTCAGAACAGGAGGTGACTTATGAAACCCGTACCCAATAGTTTCGAACGCAAAATCACGCTCAAGGCGCCGCGTTCTTATGTCTGGCGCGCGTTGGTCGATGCCGAGGCGTTTGGTCAGTGGTTTGGTGTGGCACTGGAGGGCAGGCGGTTCATTGCCGGCGAATGGACGCAAGGGCAGGTCACGTATCCAGGTTATGAACACGTGTTGTGGAATGTGCTGGTCGAGCGGGTCGAGCCGCAGCAGCTGTTCTCGTTTCGCTGGCATCCCTACGCCGTCAACCCGAATATCGATTACTCCCAGGAGCCAACGACACTGGTGAGGTTCGAGCTGCAGGATTACGAAGACGGCACGTTACTCAAGGTGTCCGAATCCGGTTTTGCGCATATTCCCGATGTACGGCAGAAAGAAGCGTATTACATGGACAGCCGTGGCTGGGAAGAACAACTGAGTCGACTGGAACAGTTTCTCGCCGAAAGTGCCAAGACCCGCGTGCGTGAGAGTGACTGACACCGCAACGTTTGGACCGTGGCTGCAACGCTGGGCGCTGGTGCCGGACGGAGGCCCGGTCATACCCCCGGCAGCCGCCTGTTACCGGTGCGTTTTGGCGTTGCGCCGGCCATGCTCAAGATCTCGCTGGATGCCGACGAACAGTACGGCAATCGGCTGATGACCTGGTGGGACGGTGACGGCGCCGCGCAGGTGCTGGCTCATCATGAAGACGGCTTGCATGCTGGGTGCCTGAGTGGCGTAAGGGTTTTCGGAAGGCGGTTTATAGCGAATGTCTTACACGCGCTGGTAGCTTTTTCGACTATTGCCGATTGGATCCACGGCGTAATCTACACCCATCAACTGAGACACAGGGAGTGTTTCAGGATCACGGATGATCGACCATTAGCAAGGATCGCTGCCGACAGGGAGTCGATAATGGTCTTGGGAAAAACCCGCTTCGGCGGGTTTTTTTTCGCCCCCAGAAAAGTGCAGGGATTGTTGTGGCGGGTGAACGTGTGGCGAGGGCGCTTGCTCCCTCACCACAGTGGGTTGAAGTCCCGGCTTATGAAGCAATCAACTGCCGCAACACGTAATGCAGAATCCCGCCCGACTTGAAGTACTCCACTTCATTCAACGTATCGATGCGGCACAACACTTCGATTTTCTCCTGGCGGCCGTCTTCACGGGTAATCACCAGGCTCAGGTTCATTCGCGGCGTCAGCTCCACGCCGGTCAGGCCCTGAATCTCCAGGGTTTCCTTGCCGGTAAGGTTGAGGCTCTTGCGGTTCTGATCGAGCTTGAATTGCAGCGGCAACACGCCCATGCCCACCAGGTTGGAACGGTGGATGCGCTCGAAGCTTTCAGCGATCACCGCTTTGACTCCCAGCAGGTTGGTGCCTTTGGCCGCCCAGTCACGGCTGGAGCCGGTGCCGTATTCCTGACCGGCGATCACCACCAGTGGCGTGCCGTCGGCCTGGTAACGCATGGCGGCGTCATAGATTGCCATCTTCTCGCCGCTCGGGATGTAGATCGTGTTGCCACCTTCTTCGCCACCGAGCATTTCGTTGCGGATACGGATGTTGGCGAATGTGCCACGCATCATCACTTCATGATTGCCCCGGCGTGAGCCATAGGAGTTGAAGTCTCGCGGTTCCACGCCTTTTTCCCGCAGATAGCGCCCGGCCGGGCTATCGACCTTGATGTTGCCGGCAGGGGAGATGTGGTCGGTGGTCACCGAATCGCCGAGCAGCGCCAGCACACGTGCGCCTTTGACGTCGGTGATCACCGGCAATGGTCCGGAAATGTCGTCGAAGAACGGTGGGTGCTGGATGTAGGTCGAGTCGTCCTGCCACACATAGGTGGCGGCTTGCGGCACCTGGATCGCTTGCCATTGCTCATCGCCGGCAAACACCTCGGCGTATTCCTTGTGGAACATCGCGGTATTGACCTGACTGACCGCGTCGGCGATTTCCTTGCTGCTCGGCCAGATATCGCGCAGGTACACCGGATTGCCTTGCTGGTCGTTGCCCAGGGGTTCCGTACTGATGTCGGTGCGCACGCTGCCGGCCAGGGCATAAGCGACTACCAGCGGCGGCGAGGCCAGCCAGTTGGTTTTCACCAATGGATGCACCCGACCTTCGAAGTTGCGGTTGCCGGACAGCACCGACGCCACGGTGAGGTCGGCTTTCTGAATGGCTTTCTCGATCGGCTCCGGCAATGGCCCGGAGTTACCGATGCACGTCGTGCAGCCGTAACCCACCAGTGAGAAGCCGAGTTGATCGAGGTACTGCGTCAGCCCCGCAGCCTTGTAGTAGTCGGTGACCACTTTCGAGCCGGGTGCCAGCGAACTCTTGACCCACGGCTTGCGTGTCAGGCCTTTTTCCACGGCTTTTTTCGCCAGCAGACCGGCGGCCATCATCACGCTCGGGTTCGAGGTGTTGGTGCAGGAAGTGATCGCGGCGATCACCACCGCGCCGTTTTTCAGGCGATAGGTGTGGCCTTCGTATTCGTACTCGGTTTCGCCGATCAGGTCGGCGTTGCCCACCGCCACGCCACCACCGCCTTCGCTTTCCAGGCGACCTTCTTCTTTGCTGGTGGGTTTGAATTGCAGGTCCATGAAATCACTGAAGGCCTGCGCGACATTCGGCAGCGAGACGCGGTCTTGTGGGCGTTTCGGCCCGGCGAGGCTGGCTTCGACGCTGCCCATGTCCAGCGCCAGACTGTCGGTGAACACCGGTTCCTGACCCGGCAGGCGCCACAGGCCCTGGGCCTTGGTGTAGGCCTCGACCAGTTTCACCACTTCCGGCGGGCGACCGGACAAGCGCAGGTATTCCAGGGTCACGTCATCGACCGGAAAGAAACCGCAAGTCGCGCCATATTCCGGGGCCATGTTGGCGATGGTCGCGCGGTCGGCCAGCGGCAGGTCGGCGAGGCCGTCACCGTAGAACTCGACAAATTTGCCGACCACGCCTTTCTTGCGCAGCATCTGCGTGACGGTCAGCACCAGGTCGGTGGCGGTGATGCCTTCCTTGAGCTTGCCGGTGAGTTTGAAACCGATCACCTCCGGAATCAGCATCGACACCGGCTGGCCGAGCATCGCCGCTTCCGCCTCGATCCCGCCGACGCCCCAGCCGAGTACGCCGAGGCCGTTGATCATGGTGGTGTGGGAGTCGGTACCGACCAGAGTGTCGGGGAACGCGTAAGTGCGGCCGTCCTCATCTTTGGTCCATACCGTGCGCCCGAGGTATTCGAGGTTGACCTGGTGGCAGATCCCGGTGCCCGGTGGCACCACGCTGAAGTTGTCGAAGGCACTCTGGCCCCAGCGCAGGAACGCATAACGTTCGCCGTTGCGCTGCATCTCGATGTCGACGTTCTGTTCGAAAGCGCTCGGGGTGGCAAATTTGTCGACCATCACCGAGTGGTCGATCACCAGATCCACCGGCGACAACGGGTTGATTCGCTGCGGATCACCGCCGGCCTTGGCCATCGCCGCGCGCATGGCGGCGAGGTCGACCACGGCGGGTACGCCGGTAAAGTCTTGCATCAATACGCGGGCCGGGCGGTACTGGATTTCCCGGTCGGAGCGACGCTCCTTGAGCCAGGCGGCGATCGCCCTGAGGTCGGCACCGGTGACTGTTTTTTCATCTTCCCAGCGCAACAGGTTTTCCAGCAGGACTTTCAGCGACATCGGCAACTGGTCGATATTGCCAAGGCTCCTGGCAGCATCGGGCAGGCTGAAATAGTGGTAGGTCTTGGCGTCGATTTGTAAGGTTTTCAGCGTCTTCAGACTATCGAGGGACGGCATTACGATCACTCCTTTGAGTCCGCACGGCTACGGACTGAGGGGACGGGCAGAGCTATCAACGTAGCCCTGTTTTCAGTAGCTGGCTAATAACTGGACTCTATGAAGAGAACCAAGGTTCCGACATCGGCTATCATGCGCCGGTTTTCGTGACAGGCTTTGCTTCACCGCAAGGCTTGAGCAGCGTGCAGGGGCCGAATGTCCGCCCTCTGCCCAGGAGTAAGAATGAACACCCTATTCATGCATTGCCGGCCAGGCTTCGAAGGCGAAGTCTGTTCGGAGATTTCCGACCTTGCGGCCCAGTTGAACGTCGCCGGTTACGCCAAGGCCAAAGCGGCCACGGCGTACGCCGAGTTTGTCTGCACCGAAGCCGATGGCGCCGAGCGCCTGATGCGTGGCCAGCGCTTCGCCGAACTGATTTTTCCGCGGCAATGGGCGCGTGGGATCTTCATCGATCTGCCGGAAAATGACCGCATCAGCGTGATCCTCGCGCACATGGTCGATTTCCCGGTATTCGGCAGCCTGTGGCTGGAAGTGGTCGACACCAACGACGGCAAGGAACTGTCGAACTTCTGCAAGAAATTCGAAGGCCCGCTGCGCAAGGCGCTGACCGCTGCCGGCAAACTGGTGGAGGACGCCAGCAAGCCGCGTCTGCTGCTGACGTTCAAAAGCGGTCGCGAAGTGTTCCTCGGCATGGCCGATGCCGGTAACTCGGCGATGTGGCCGATGGGCATTCCGCGCCTGAAGTTTCCGCGCGAGGCGCCCAGCCGTTCGACCTTGAAACTGGAAGAGGCCTGGCACCACTTCATCCCGCGTGATCAATGGGACGAGCGCCTGCACAGTGACATGACCGGGGTCGACCTCGGCGCGGCACCGGGCGGCTGGACCTGGCAACTGGTCAACCGCGGCATGCTGGTGACCGCCATCGACAACGGTCCGATGGCTGAAAGCCTGATGGACACTGGCCTGGTGCAGCACTTGATGGCCGACGGCTTCACCTTCAAGCCCAAGCAGCCGGTGGACTGGATGGTCTGCGACATCGTCGAGAAGCCGGCGCGCAACGCGGCGATGCTCGAAGAGTGGATCGGCGAGGGCCATTGCCGCGAAGCGGTGGTCAACCTCAAGTTGCCGATGAAGCAGCGCTATGCCGAGGTGAAGCGCTTGCTCGAACGCATCGCCGATGGCTTCAAGGCTCGCGGGATCAAGGTCGATATTGGCTGCAAGCAGCTGTATCACGACCGCGAGGAAGTGACGTGCCACCTGCGTCGGCATGACACAAAGAAACCCAAGTCCCGCTGAATTATGTCATTGGCAGTTGTGGCGAGGGAGCTTGCTCCCGCTGGGCAGCGAAGCGGCCCCGAGATATGCGATCTCGTACTTTCAGACGTATTGCGTCCAGCGGTTTTACGACAGCTGCGCTGCCGAGCGGGAGCAAGCTCCCTCGCCACAAACCCGGCAATGCGCGACAATGCCGGCCAGTTTCAGGAGTGAATCATGAGTGAAATGATCGATATCCCGGTCGACGGCACCCTCGACGCCACCGGCCTCAATTGCCCGGAGCCAGTGATGATGCTGCACCAGCACATCCGTGATCTGGTCCCCGGCGGCCTGCTCAAGGTGATCGCTACCGATCCGTCGACCCGTCGCGACATTCCCAAGTTCTGCGTGTTTCTCGACCACGAATTGGTGGGGCAACATGAAGACGCCGGTACTTATCTGTACTGGATCCGCAAGAAGCCCAATTGAATCCGGGCAAAAAAAAGACCTGCATGTGCAGGTCTTTTTTTATGGCTGGTCAGCCCGCCGAACGGCTGATCCGAATGCGCTTGCGCGCACTGCGGGTCAGGCGGATCGACAGCATCAGCGCCGCACAGCTCAGGCCGACGATCAGACCCTGCCACAAGCCGCTCGGGCCACGGGGCTCACCGAGCCAGTCGGTCAGGCCGAGGGCGTAGCCCACCGGCAGGCCGATGCCCCAGTAAGCGAACAGAGTCAGGATCATCGTCACCCGAGTGTCCTGATAACCGCGCAAAGCGCCTGCGGCAGTGACCTGGATCGCGTCGGAAAACTGGAACAGCGCCGAGTACACAATCAGCATCGCCGCGATGTGGATCACCGTCGGGTCGGCGGTGTAGATCGAGGCAATCGGCTCACGCAGCAACAGCATCATGCTCGCCGACAGGCAGGCGTAGGCCAGCGCGGTGCCCATGCCGACACCCGCGGCGAAACGCGCTTCACGCGGCTCTTCACGGCCCAGGGCCTGGCCGACACGCACGGTCACCGCCATGCCCAGCGAATACGGAATCATGAACACCAGCGAACTGACGTTCAGCGCGATCTGATGCCCGGCCACCACGGTGGCGCCGAGGCTGCCGATCAGCAGGGCGATCACGGCGAAGATGCTCGACTCGGCAAACACCGCGATGCCAATCGGCAAACCAATCGCCAGCAGACGCTTGATCACCGCCCATTGCGGCCAGTCGAAGCGGCTGAAGATTTCACTCGAACGATAGGCCGGCGCCCAGCGTTCATAACCGGCCAGCCCCAATGCCATCACCCACATCACGATGGCGGTGGCCCAGCCACAACCGACGCCGCCCATGGCCGGCACGCCGAAGTGGCCATAAATGAAGATGTAGTTCAGCGGAATGTTCAGCGCCAGACCGCACAGGCCCAGCACCATCGCCGGGCGGGTGCGGCCGATGCCGTCACTGGTGCAGCGCAGCACATGATAGAACGCCACTGCCGGCAGGCCACTGGCAATGCCGTGCAGGTACTGCATGCACGGGCCGATCAGCTCCGGATCGACTTTCATCAGGTGCAGCACCGGCTCGGCGGCCACCAGCATCGCCGTCGCGATCAGTCCGACCACCAGCGCCAGCCACAACGCCTGCCGCACGAGCGGGCCGATCTCGCTGTGTGTGCCGGCGCCAAACCGCTGCGCGACTTTCGGCGTGGTGGCCAGCAGAGTGCCGGTCATCAGCAGAAACACCGGGACCCAGATCGAGTTGCCCAGAGCCACCGCCGCCAGATCCTTGGGGCCGACGCGGCCGGCCATCACCGCATCGACGAAGCCCATGGCCGTGGTCGCCAGTTGCGCGATGATGATCGGCAACGCCAGGGCGAGCAGGTTCTTGAACTCCAGGCGAATCCGCGCGGGGCGGGTGAGGGTGACAGCGACAGGTTGTTCAGTTACAGAATTCACAGGCAAAGCGTCCACAGGTGTTGATGCGCAAGGCGCCGCATTCTACGCCGCTGACGTGACAGTCAGGAAAAATCCTCTGTTGCGGATTTGTAATCATCAATGCCATCCACTGTGGTGCGGGTGCTTGCTTGCGCTGGGGTGCGAAGCGGCCCCAAAACCATCCGGCGTGGTGGACAAGGAAAATCCCGATTGCAGACTTTGCGCCTGCTGTGCAGTCGAGCGGGAGCAAGCTCCCACGCCACAGTGCAGTCTGCGCTGGCTCAACGGTGGATCTGCACCTAAACTGCCGATCCCTTCAAGGAGCCCGCCATGCTGATTGTTGCCGACGAAAATATCCCGCTGCTCGATGCCTTTTTTGCCGGTTTCGGCGAGATCCGCCGGGTGCCGGGCCGTTCCATCGACCGCGCGACGGTCGAACAGGCCGATGTGTTGCTGGTGCGCTCGGTGACCAACGTCAGCCGGGCGTTGCTGGAAGGCAGCCAGGTGCGTTTCGTGGGCACGTGCACCATCGGCACCGATCACCTGGATCTGGATTATTTCGCCGAAGCAGGGATCACCTGGTCCAGCGCGCCCGGTTGCAATGCGCGGGGCGTGGTCGATTACGTGCTCGGCAGCCTGATGACCCTCGCCGAAATCGAAGGCGTCGATCTGACGCAACGTACCTATGGCGTGGTCGGTGCCGGTGAAGTCGGTGGTCGGCTGATCAAGGTGCTCAAGGGACTGGGCTGGAACGTCAAAGTCTGCGACCCGCCGCGTCAGGCGGCCGAAGGCGGCGACTATGTCAGCCTCGAGCAGATCATCGAGCAGTGCGACGTGATCAGCCTGCACACCCCGCTGACCCGCAGCGGTGAAGATGCGACCTGGCATCTGTTCGATCAATCGCGTTTGCAGCAACTCAAGCACGGCACGTGGCTGATCAACGCCGCGCGTGGCCCGGTGGTGGATAACGCCGCGCTGCGCAAGGTGCTGCTGCAGCGTGAAGACCTGCAAGCGGTGCTCGATGTCTGGGAGGCAGAACCCGAGGTCGACGTGGCACTGGCCGAACTCTGCGTGCTGGCGACCCCGCACATTGCCGGCTACAGCCTCGATGGCAAACAACGCGGAACCGCGCAGATCTATCAGGCGTACTGCGAATTCATTGGCCAACCGGCGAGCATCCAGCTCAGTCAGCTGTTGCCGGCACCGTGGCTGTCCCAAGTGACCCTGCACGCTGACAGCGATCCGGCCTGGGCGCTGGCAATGTTGTGCCGTGGCGTGTACGACCCACGCCGCGACGATGCGGATTTTCGCCGCAGTCTTGTAGGCACTGTCGCCGAGCAACGTGCGGCATTTGATGTGTTGCGCAAGCAGTATCCGGTGCGGCGCGAGATCGAAGGGTTGAAGGTGCGGATCGAAGGGGATTCGCCGGTGTTGCAGCAGATTGTGGCGGCGTTGGGGGCGGTGGCTGTCTAGGAACCGAGTCGGCTTTATCGCTGGCAAGCCAGCTCCCACAGGTTCTCACCATTTGAATTCGTCACAGCCCCTGTGGCAGCGGGCTTGCCCGCGATGGCCGCATCACGATTGCCAATTTTCGGGCAGAAAAAACCCGGCCAAAAAGGGGCCGGGTCAGGAAGACGGTGGCTATATCACTTTTGTTCGGCAGGCTTGACCAATCGCTTCTCCAGTTCGCGGCATGCGTCCTGGATCATGTCTTCAGTGATCGGTACTTCACGCCCGTCCTTGTCAATAATCGAGCAACCCAGAGGTTGGCCGGGCTTGGTGCGGATCACTTGAATCTTGTCATCGCTGCTGTGTTGCAAGGACATGGCCTGTCTCCTCATCAGGTTGTGCACGTAGATTAAAACCGCCACGTGACCAGGCTGTGACATCTCCCTGGGGACTGTCAAAAGCGGCATCTCCACTCCAACAGAAATGACCGCTCGTCTCAACCGGGACATTAGACCAATAGCAACTATGGCCTAGTCTTTGGGGGCATATTTAACCTGACTCATTGTGATTTGCAGAGTTCCGCCCCATAGAAGGTTTAGGCTAGCCCTTTCATCAACACGGATGTGTACCTGAATGACCCCGAAGCTTACTTCACGACACCGTCGCGCTTTGCGTCTGACCCGTCGATTTCTGGCCCCTTACCGCTGGCAAGTCATCGGTGCGCTGCTGGCGTTGATCGTCACCGCCGCCGTCACGTTGTCGATGGGGCAGGGGATCAAGTTGCTGGTCGATCGGGGCTTCATGACCCAGTCGCCGCACCAACTGAACCAGAGCATCGGCATCTTCATGCTGATGGTGCTGGGCCTGGCGGTCGGTACATTCGCGCGGTTTTACTGGGTATCCTGGATCGGCGAGCGCTGCGTGGCGGATATCCGGCGCGAGGTGTTCAATCATCTGGTCTATCTGCACCCCGGGTTCTACGAGAACAACCGCAGTTCGGAAATTCAGTCACGGCTGACCGCTGACACGACATTGCTGCAATCGGTGATCGGTTCGTCGCTGTCGATGTTTCTGCGCAACCTGTTGATGGTCATCGGTGGCGTTGTGCTGCTGTTTGTGACCAATGCAAAACTCACCAGCATCGTGGTGATTGCCCTTCCGTTCGTGGTCGCTCCGATCCTGATATTTGGTCGGCGGGTACGCAATCTGTCGCGGTTGAGTCAGGACCGGGTGGCCGATATCGGTAGTTACGTGTCCGAAACCCTCGGCCAGATCAAGACCGTGCAGGCCTACAACCATCAGGTGCAGGATGAGCGGCGTTTCGCGACAACGGTCGAAGACGCCTTCGACACCGCACGCAAGCGCATCTTCCAGCGTTCCTGGATGATCACCATGGTGATCGTGCTGGTGCTGGGCGCGGTGGCGGTGATGTTGTGGGTGGGCGGCATGGACGTGATTGCCGGGCGCATCACCGGTGGCGAACTGGCGGCGTTCGTGTTCTACAGCCTGATCGTTGGCAGTGCGATTGGCACGTTGAGCGAGGTGATCGGTGAACTGCAGCGTGCGGCGGGCGCCGCCGAGCGGATCGCCGAACTCCTGAGTTCGCAGAACATCATCCAGCCCCCGGCCACCGGGCTGGTGACCTTGCCGGAGCGGATCAGGGGCGAACTGCAATTGCAGGATGTGCGCTTTTCCTACCCGTCGCGTCCTGAAAGCTACGCCGTCAATGGCTTGAGTCTGACCATCCGCGCCGGTGAAACCTTGGCGCTGGTTGGGCCATCCGGTGCCGGCAAGTCCACGGTGTACGATTTGCTGTTGCGCTTCTACGATCCGCTCGAAGGGCAGATCCTGATCGACGGTGTGCCGCTGACCCGCCTCGATCCCCTGGACCTGCGCCGCAATTTCGCCCTGGTCTCGCAATCGCCCGCGCTGTTTTTTGGCAGCGTCGAAGAAAATATTCGTTACGGTAATGCCGGCGCGACACTGGAGCAGGTCAAGGAAGCGGCGCGAATCGCCCACGCCCATGACTTCATCGAGAAAATGCCCAACGGTTACCAGACGCATCTGGGCGATGGCGGCCTCGGTCTTTCTGGTGGTCAGCGTCAGCGTCTGGCGATTGCCCGCGCGTTGCTGGTGGACGCACCGATCTTGCTACTGGACGAAGCCACCAGTGCCCTCGATGCGCAGAGCGAGCACTTGATCCAGGAAGCCTTGCCCAGCCTGATGCAAAACCGCACCACGCTGGTGATCGCGCACCGCCTGGCCACGGTGAAAAACGCCGACCGGATTGCGGTCATGGATCAGGGCAAACTGGTAGCGATCGGCACCCATCAAGAGCTGATCGTGAGCAACCCGCTGTACGCGCGGCTGGCGTCGTTGCAGTTCAATGATGGTCACGCAGTTGCCGTGTAGGCGCTGCCGCAGGCTGTGATCTTTTGAGGTAAAAAAATGCCCGCATTGAGATGCGGGCATTTTTTTCAAGCGAGATCAAAAGGTCACGGCGCCTGTGTAACCGGCGTTACCGGTTACTGATCATCAAAATACCGCTCATGCCAATCCACCAGCGGTTGTGGCGAGTTGAGCTTCTGGCCGTAAATCACCGAGTACGACAGCACGTTCTGCACGTACTGGCGGGTTTCGTCGAACGGGATGCTTTCCACCCACACGTCGAAGCTCAGGTGATCGGCACCGCGCAGCCACTGGCGCACGCGGCCGGGGCCGGCGTTGTAGGCGGCGGAGGCGAGGACGCGGTTGCCGTTGAACTGGCTGTGCACCTGGCTCAGGTAAGCGGCGCCGAGCTGGATGTTCTTGTCCGGATCGAGCACCTGCTGTGGCGAGGCCAGCGGGATGCTGAACTTGCGCGCGGTTTCCTTGGCGGTGCCCGGCATCAGTTGCATCAGGCCGCTGGCGCCGACGCCGGAGCGGGCGTCGTCCATGAACGCACTTTCCTGGCGGGTGATGGCGAACACCCAGCTCGAATGCAGGCCACGCGTCTTGGCTTCACGCACGAGCGTGTCGCGGTGGGCCATCGGGAAGCGGATGTCCAGGTCGTCCCAGTATTGCGCCTGACTGATGGTGCGGATCGCCGGGAAATACCACTTCAGGTCGTAGGCCAGTTTGGCCTGGGCGACCATTTCGTCACGATTGAAATGACGGCTGACGTGATACCACTCGCGCCGACCGTCGACGATCTGCCCGCGGGCATGGAATTCCAGAGCACGGCGTATGCCCGGTGTATTGCGCACCTTGTTTATGGTGGCCTGGCTGAGCACAAGCGGCTTGTTCACCAGCGAATACGGCGATTGCGAACGGTCGGCGGCGAGGAAACCGTAGAAGTCGCGTTCCTTCGCCAGATTCTTGTACAGCGTCTGCGCTTCCGGGTTCTGTGGCTGCGCCAGTTCCAGGCTGCGGGCCTGCCAGTAACGCCAGCGGTTGGTGGTCGCCAGATCCTGCGGCAGACGGCGGGTCAACTGGTAGGCATCGTCCCAGCGGGCCAGACGCAACAGCAGGCGCAAACGCCATTCGGAAACAGTGTTATCACGCAGTTCCGGGTCGTATTTAGTCATCACGTCCAGCGCGCGGCTGTCGAAACGCCGGGCCAGGGTCAGGCCGATTTCCCGGGCAATCGCGACTTTCTCGTCCCGGGAGAAATGCATGCTGCTGGCGTAACCGTCGAGCAGGGCCATGGCCTTGTCCGGATCCTGACGGGCGAGGCGGCGCAGGCCGAGGCTGACCACGTCGGACATTGGTTCGTCGGCCGGAGTGAAGCGCGATGGCTGGTTGAGCAGCTCGGGTTTCTGCGCCACATCCACCAGCAGGCGACCGCGCGGGGCGAGGGTGGTCAGGCCATTGACCAGGCTGTTGGCCAGCGGATAGTTACGCGCTTGGGCAGCGAGTTTGGTCCGCTCCCAGCGTTTCTGTTCAGTCAATTGACCGTCGGCGGCCCAGATTCCGAACAGCCCGTCACAGGCCGCCGGTTGCGATTTGCCGGTCAGCCACAGTTTGTCGGCGTTGGCGTAACCCTCGGCCTTGTGACCGCTGCTGATCTGATACTGCGCATTCAGGCAGTCCAGTTCGGTGAAGTTGAGTTTCGGGTCGTAATACTTGGTGAAGGTGGCCCAGTCGCCACGGTCGGCGAGCCAGCGCAACCAGCGCAGCTTCATCCAGTTGGCCTGGGGCAGGTCACCGTGCTCGGCGAGAAACTTCTCGATCTCGGCGTTGCTCGCGGTCTTCAGACGCGCGGTCAGTTCGTCGTAGGCCAGGTACGGTTCCAGCGGATAATCGGCCAGGGCCTGGCTGTAACGGAAGTACGGGCCGGTATCGCCCTTGGCCAGGGCGCGCTTGGCTTCATCGTAATACTGGCGTTGGGTGGACAGGTCCACCGCCTGGGCGGATTGAGCGGCAGCGGCGGTAAGTAGCAAACAGGACAAGACACTGAAAAGGCGACTGCGCATGAGACATCCGGGCAGAGAAATCATGACAAGCACCGGCCGCGGCCAGCACTGAATTGTCTGTAGCTTAGCCTTTTGCCAGCAACGGGCGAAAGCTTTGCCGGTGTTGCAGCACAAGTTCGCAACAAATGTTGTGCAGAGTGCTTCGGCAGACAAATTGCCGGCCTGTTGAGGGCCTAACTCAGGTAGAATGCGCGCCCGGTTTTTGGAGAAGCTCATGACCCTGCTCAAATTCAGCGATGTGTCCCTTGCGTTCGGCGCTATGCCGTTGTTGGACAAGGTGTCCTGGCAGATCGCCCGTGGTGAGCGGGTGTGCATCATCGGCCGCAACGGCACTGGCAAGTCCAGCATGATGAAACTGGTCAAGGGCGACCAGAAGCCCGATGACGGCTCGGTGTGGCGTGCCCCCGGTCTGAAAATCGGCGAATTGCCGCAAGAATTGCCGGTGGCCGACGGGCGGACCGTGTTCGACGTGGTTGCCGAAGGCCTGGACGGTGTGGGCGCGTTGCTCGCCGAATACCATCACCTGAGCCAGAACATCGTCACCGACGCCGATCTGGACAAACTGATGCACGTCCAGCACGACCTCGAAGCCCGTGATGGCTGGCGCTTGCAGACCCTGGTCGACAGCACCCTGAGCCGCCTGCAACTGCCGGCCGACAAGACCCTCGCCGAGTTGTCCGGCGGCTGGCGTCGTCGCGTACTGCTGGCGCAGGCGCTGGTGTCCGAGCCGGATCTGCTGCTGCTCGACGAACCGACCAACCACCTGGACATCGGTGCAATTGCCTGGCTCGAAGAAGCGCTGAAGGATTTCCAGGGCGCCGTGCTGTTCATCACGCACGACCGTTCCTTCCTGCAAAACCTCGCCACGCGCATCCTCGAACTGGATCGCGGCGGCCTGATCGACTGGAACGGCGACTACGCCAGCTTCCTGGTGCATAAAGAAGCGGCGTTGGCCGCTGAAGAAACCGCCAACGCGCTGTTCGACAAGCGTCTGGCCCAGGAAGAAGTGTGGATCCGTCAGGGCATCAAGGCCCGTCGTACCCGTAACGAAGGCCGCGTGCGCGCCCTTAAAGCCCTGCGTGTTGAACGCAGCGAGCGTCGCGAACGCACCGGCAAGGCCAACATCCAGCTGGAAACCGCCGACAAGTCCGGCAAGCAAGTGATGGTGCTGGAAAATGTCAGCTTCCATCACCCGGACGGTCCGTTCCTGATCAAGGACTTCTCGATGGTCCTGCAGCGCGGCGACCGTATCGGTCTGCTGGGCGCCAACGGTACCGGCAAGACCACCTTGCTCAAGCTGATGCTTAACGGTCTGCAACCGACCAGCGGCAAAGTGGAAGAGGGCACCCGGATCGACGTGGCTTACTTCGACCAGTTGCGCCATCAGCTGGATCTGGAAAAGACCGTGATCGACAACGTCGCCGAAGGTCGCGATTTCATCGACATCGACGGTCAGAGCCGCCACGTGCTGAGCTACCTCGGCGACTTCCTGTTCAGCCCGCAGCGTGCGCGCACGCCGGTCAAGGCGCTGTCCGGGGGCGAGCGTGCGCGCTTGCTGTTGGCGAAACTGTTCAGCAAGCCGGCGAACCTGCTGGTACTCGACGAACCGACCAACGACCTCGACGTGGAAACCCTCGAGCTCCTCGAAGAAGTGTTGCTGACCTTCAACGGTACCGTGCTGATGGTCAGCCACGACCGGGCATTCCTCGACAACGTGGTCACCAGCACCCTGGTCTTCGAAGGTGAAGGCAAGGTGCGTGAATACGTCGGTGGCTACCAGGACTGGATCCGTCAGGGCGGCTCGCCGCGCCTGCTGGGCGTGACCGAGAGCAAATCGGGCAAGGCTGACCTGAATTCGGCGGTAGTCACCGCCGAGCCTGCTGTGGTTGCTCCCCCTGCAGCTGCTGCGCCAGCTGCCAAGAAGAAGCTGAGCTACAAGCTGCAGCGCGAGCTGGAAGCATTGCCGGGCGACATCGACGCCAAGGAACAGCAGATTGCGGCCGTCGAGGCTGAAATGGCCGAAGCCGGTTTCTATCAGCGTCCAGCGGCCGAAACAGCCAAGGTGATCGCTTCGCTGGAGCAGTTGCAGGCTGAGCTGGATGCACTGGTGGAGCGTTGGGCCGAGCTGGATGCCTGATTGATCCGGTGACAAAAAAGCCCGGCCTCATTTGCGTGAGGCCGGGCTTTTTGTAGCAGCTCCCGAAGGGTTAACGCTTGATCAGGTGCACCGCCAGCACATCGCAAGGTGCGCCGTGCAGGACGTCATTGGCGGTCGAGCCGAGCAACAGCGCCAGGCCATGGCGGCCATGGCTGCCGACCACGATCAGATCGCAATGGTTTTCCTTGGCGAAATGATGGATTTCCTGGCGTGGCTGGCCATAGGTCAGATGGCAGTTGGCGCCTTCGAGCTCGGTGTATTTGGCTTTCAGGCGCTCAAGGCGCTCCTTGGACTGATCGAACTGCTGTTGTTGCAGTTGTGACAGATCCATCGGTACATCGCCGCCGAATGCCATCGCCATCGGCTCGACGATATGCACCAGCGACAGCTTGGCGCCATTGCTCGCCGACAGCTCTCGGGCGCGGTGAATCACAGGGTCGCACTCTTCGGTCAGATCTACGGCGACCAGGATATGGTTGTAGGGCATGAGGTGCTCCTCGTGACGGTTCAATATTGTTAAGTATGGCTGGTTTCAAGCGCATTGGTTCCAAAGTGGCACAATGCGCTTACCTTAAGTCGGGAGTAGAGATATGACGGTCTGGTTGGTGGTGTCAATCCTGCTGGTGGTCCTGAGTCCACTGGCATGGTTGCGCCCATCGCGCGTGCAGAGCGGCCGAATGGCCCTGCGCATGGAAGCACGGCGTATCGGGCTGGCCATGCAGCTGGCGCCTCAGGAGTGGCCGCACTGGCTGTCTCAGGAGCCTCCCAGCCCCTGTGCGCAATACCATCGGCCGCGTCGTGGCAGTCAACCGGCGTGCTGGACTTACTGGCAGAAGTCGCCGGGGGTGTGGGTCAATCAATGGCAGGAGGTCTGCGAAGATCGGGCGCTGCTCAATCATTTCGAAAAATTGCCAGGCAACGTATTCAAGGTCGAGGCCGACAAGCAGATGATCGCCTTGTACTGGGGCGAGAAGGGCGAAGCCACGGTGTTGCAGGATATCGACGCGACGCTGAAAGCGCTGGCGTGACTCGCGGACTTTTCCCACTGCAATGGTGGGGAGGGTCCGGCAGACGAGCAATAAAAAGCCCGACATGATTCATCGGGCGGGGTGGCCAGGCAGGCCGGTAACTGTTTTTATCGCTGACTCGACATCATGCAGTCAGCGAATCTCCCTATAGTCCAGCCAGCGTAGCCTGTTAAACAAGGCTCGCAGTGAATTAGGGCGACTTTTCTAACTATTGATTCTATGAATGGCTTTGCATGCTGCGCCGTGTTGCGGCTCTGCGTGCGACGGAAGTGACCGCAAGGTCGCATTTCAACCCGTATTTTGGGCGATTGACAATTGTTGGAAATTCCGTGAAGGTGACGTACCCAAATCAAACGGGCGTATGAATTGAGCGTTTGTCTTACAGACTGCTCCTACAGAATCCCGACTATCGCGTTGGCGGGTGTGCCGGGTGGATTGGCGTCAGCATCGACGAAAAAGCGTCCTGCCGAGCCATTTACCTGCGTCCGACGTGTACTGTTCAGCTTCCATATCGTGGAGATCAGTTGATGATTTACGAAGGTAAAGCCATCACGGTTAAAGCTCTTGAAAGTGGCATCGTCGAATTGAAATTCGACCTCAAGGGTGAGTCCGTCAACAAGTTCAACCGTCTTACCCTGAACGAACTGCGTCAGGCCGTGGACACCATCAAGGCAGATGCTTCGATCAAGGGCGTGATCGTCAGCAGTGGCAAGGACGTATTCATCGTCGGCGCCGACATCACCGAATTTGTCGATAACTTCAAGCTGCCGGATGCCGAGCTGGTTGCTGGCAATCTCGAAGCCAACAAGATCTTCAGCGATTTCGAAGACCTCAACGTTCCGACCGTGGTCGCGATCAATGGCATCGCCCTGGGCGGCGGCCTGGAAATGTGCCTGGCAGCGGACTACCGCGTCATGTCGACCAAGGCCAAGATCGGCCTGCCGGAAGTCAAACTGGGCATCTACCCAGGCTTCGGCGGTACCGTGCGTCTGCCGCGCCTGATCGGCGTCGATAACGCCATCGAGTGGATTGCCTCCGGCAAGGAAAACCGTCCTGAAGACGCACTGAAAGTCAGCGCCGTCGACGCCGTGGTTGCTCCGGAGAAGCTGCAGGAAGCCGCGCTTGAACTGATCAAGCGCGCCATCTCCGGCGAGTTCGACTACAAGGCCAAGCGTCAGCCGAAGCTGGAAAAACTCAAGCTCAACGCCATTGAACAAATGATGGCTTTCGAAACCGCCAAAGGTTTCGTGGCCGGTCAGGCTGGCCCGAACTACCCGGCGCCGGTTGAAGCGATCAAGACCATCCAGAAAGCCGCGAACTTCGGTCGTGACAAGGCACTGGAAGTCGAAGCCGCCGGTTTCGTCAAACTGGCCAAGACTTCTGCTGCGCAGAGCTTGATCGGTCTGTTCCTGAACGATCAGGAACTGAAGAAAAAGGCCAAGGCCTACGACGAAATCGCCAAAGACGTGAAGCAGGCTGCCGTACTGGGCGCCGGCATCATGGGTGGCGGTATCGCCTATCAGTCGGCCTCCAAAGGTACGCCGATCCTGATGAAGGACATCAACGAGCACGGTATCGAGCAGGGCCTGGCCGAAGCCGCCAAGCTGCTGGTTGGCCGCGTTGACAAAGGCCGCATGACTGCCGCGAAAATGGCTGAAGTGCTCAACGGCATTCGTCCGACCCTGTCCTACGGCGACTTCGGTCACGTCGATCTGGTCGTTGAAGCCGTGGTCGAGAACCCGAAGGTCAAGCAAGCGGTGCTGGCTGAAGTCGAAGACAAGGTCAAAGAGGACACCATCCTCGCGTCCAACACGTCGACCATTTCCATCAGCCTGCTGGCCAAGGCCCTCAAGCGTCCGGAAAACTTCGTCGGCATGCACTTCTTCAACCCGGTGCACATGATGCCGCTGGTGGAAGTGATCCGTGGCGAGAAGTCCAGCGAGCTGGCGATTGCCACCACCGTTGCCTACGCCAAGAAAATGGGCAAGAACCCGATTGTCGTCAACGACTGCCCGGGCTTCCTGGTCAACCGCGTTCTGTTCCCGTACTTCGGCGGTTTCGCCAAACTGGTCAGCGCCGGTGTGGACTTCGTCCGTATCGACAAGGTCATGGAAAAATTCGGCTGGCCGATGGGCCCGGCATACCTGATGGACGTGGTCGGCATCGACACCGGTCACCACGGTCGTGACGTGATGGCTGAAGGTTTCCCGGATCGCATGAAAGATGACCGTCGCTCGGCCATCGACGTGCTGTACGAAGCCAAGCGTCTGGGGCAGAAGAACGGCAAGGGCTTCTACGCCTACGAAGCCGACAAGAAAGGCAAGCAGAAGAAGGTTGCCGATCCGTCGGTGCTGGAAGTGCTCAAGCCGATCGTTTACGAGCAGCGCGAAGTCACTGACGAAGACATCATCAACTGGATGATGATCCCGCTGTGCCTGGAAACCGTGCGTTGCCTGGAAGACGGCATCGTTGAAACCGCCGCCGAAGCCGACATGGGTCTGGTCTACGGTATCGGTTTCCCTCCATTCCGTGGCGGTGCACTGCGCTACATCGATTCGATCGGTGTTGCCGAGTTCGTTGCCCTGGCTGACCAGTACGCTGATTTGGGCGCGCTGTACCACCCGACCGCGAAGCTGCGCGAAATGGCCAAGAACGGCCAGAGCTTCTTCGGTTAAGCGCCCCCAACTAGAGTGAGAGTGAACTTATGAGCTTGAATCCTAGAGACGTCGTGATTGTCGACTTCGGTCGTACTCCGATGGGCCGCTCCAAGGGCGGCATGCACCGCAACACCCGCGCCGAAGACATGTCGGCGTACCTGATCAGCAAACTGCTGGAACGCAACGCCAAGGTCGATCCTGCTGAAGTCGAGGACGTGATCTGGGGCTGTGTGAACCAGACCCTGGAGCAGGGCTGGAACATCGCGCGGATGGCGTCGCTGATGACTCAGATCCCGCACACCTCGGCTGGCCAGACCGTCAGCCGTCTGTGTGGCTCGTCGATGAGTGCCCTGCACACTGCCGCGCAAGCGATCATGACCGGTAACGGTGACGTGTTCGTGGTTGGCGGCGTCGAGCATATGGGTCACGTGAGCATGATGCACGGTGTCGATCCGAACCCGCACATGTCGCTGTACGCGGCGAAAGCCTCGGGCATGATGGGCCTGACCGCGGAAATGCTGGGCAAAATGCACGGCATCACTCGCGAGCAGCAGGACGCTTTCGGCGTTCGCTCCCACCAGTTGGCCCACAAGGCAACCGTGGAAGGCAAGTTCAAAGACGAAATCATCCCGATGCAGGGCTACGACGAAAACGGCTTCCTGAAGCTGTTCGACTACGACGAAACCATTCGTCCGGAAACCACCCTGGAAAGTCTGGCGGCCCTCAAGCCTGCCTTCAATCCAAAGGGCGGCACCGTGACTGCCGGTACTTCGTCGCAGATCACCGATGGTGCTTCGTGCATGATCGTGATGTCGGCGCAGCGTGCGCAGGACCTGGGGATCCAGCCGATGGCCGTGATCCGTTCGATGGCAGTGGCGGGTGTGGATCCGGCGATCATGGGCTATGGTCCAGTGCCGGCGACACAAAAAGCCCTGAAGCGTGCGGGCCTTGGCATCAACGATATCGACTTCTTCGAGCTCAACGAAGCTTTCGCTGCACAGGCCCTGCCAGTGCTGAAAGATCTGAAAGTACTCGACAAGATGAACGAGAAGGTTAACCTGCACGGCGGCGCGATCGCCCTGGGTCACCCGTTCGGTTGTTCCGGTGCCCGTATCTCCGGCACTTTGCTGAACGTGATGAAGCAGAATAGCGGCACCTTCGGGGTGGCCACTATGTGCATTGGTCTCGGCCAAGGCATCTCCACCGTCTTCGAACGCGTTTAAGCGTCTCGTCGATGGAAGCCGGGGCCAAGTGCCCCGGTTTTTGTTTTTGTGGATTTATTTTTGTATTTATTTTGAAAAAATTTGAGTGAGGGCCGAAGCATGCCGATACAACCTGGGCTCTACCAACATTACAAAGGTCCGCAGTACCGCGTATTCAGTGTTGCGCGGCATTCCGAGACCGAAGAAGAAGTGGTCTTTTACCAAGCCCTGTATGGCGATTACGGCTTCTGGGTACGCCCTTTGAGCATGTTCGTCGAGTCGGTCGAGGTTGACGGCGATCAGGTGCCACGCTTTGCTTTGGTGCAAGCCGAACCGAGCCTTTTTTCCAAGGCATGAGGCGAGTGCGCACAGAACCCTGTGCTTGACCTCACCTTGTATCAACTATATATAGCGGTGCCGCGTCAGGCGCCAACCGCCTTTCACTTCTAGAATTCAGGAATTTTCTGATCCATGGGCAAATCGCTGGTCATTGTGGAATCCCCGGCTAAGGCCAAGACCATCAACAAGTATCTGGGCAACCAATACGTGGTGAAGTCGAGTATCGGCCATATCCGAGACCTGCCCACCAGCGGTTCGGCTAGCGCCAGCAAAGAGCCAGCCGCCAAGCGCGGCAAGGCTGCCGCGGGCGAAGGGCCGGTGCTCACGCCGAAAGAGAAAGCGCGCAAGCAGCTGGTCTCGCGTATGGGTGTCGATCCCGATCATGGCTGGAAAGCCCAGTACGAGATCCTCCCGGGCAAAGAGAAGGTCATCGAAGAGCTGCGCCGGCTCGCCAAGGATGCTGACACCATCTATCTCGCAACCGACTTGGATCGCGAGGGGGAAGCCATTGCCTGGCACCTGCGCGAAGCCATCGGTGGTGACGACAGCCGGTACAAGCGCGTGGTGTTCAACGAAATCACCAAGAAGGCGATTCAGGAAGCCTTCTCCGAGCCGGGCGAGCTGGACATTGATCGTGTGAATGCCCAGCAGGCGCGTCGTTTCCTCGACCGCGTTGTGGGCTACATGGTCTCGCCGCTGCTGTGGGCCAAGATCGCCCGTGGGCTGTCGGCCGGCCGGGTGCAATCGGTTGCCGTGAAACTGGTGGTCGAGCGTGAGCGCGAGATTCGTGCGTTCAACCCGGAAGAATACTGGGAAGTGCACGCCGACCTCGGCACTGCCAAAGGCTCGACCGTGCGTTTCGAAGTGGCACGGGAGAAGGGCGAAGCCTTCAAGCCGCTGAACGAAGCCCAGGCAACGGCAGCGCTGGAGAAGCTCAAGTCTTCCAGCTACAGCATCGTCAAGCGCGAAGACAAGCCGACCAGCAGCAAGCCGTCGGCACCGTTCATCACGTCCACCCTGCAACAGGCCGCGAGCAACCGCCTGGGCTTCGGCGTGAAGAAAACCATGATGATGGCCCAGCGTCTGTACGAAGCCGGCTACATCACTTATATGCGTACCGACTCGACCAACCTCTCGGCTGACGCCGTGACGATGGCGCGCACTTACATCGAAGACGAGTTCGGCAAGAAGTACCTGCCGGAAACGCCAAACGTCTACAGCAGCAAAGAAGGCGCACAAGAGGCTCACGAAGCGATTCGTCCTTCCGACGCCAACACCACGCCGAGCAAGCTGGCTGGCATGGAGCGTGACGCTGAGCGCCTCTACGAGCTGATCTGGCGCCAGTTCCTCGCTTGCCAGATGCTGCCGGCGCAATACCTGTCGACCACCGTCAGTGTCGCCGCTGGTGACTTCGAGCTGCGTGCCAAGGGCCGTATCCTCAAGTTCGACGGCTACACCCGCGTTATGCCGCAGATCGCCAAGCCTGGCGACGACGATGTTCTGCCGGACATGGCACAGGGCGACGTGATGAAGCTGATCAAGCTTGATCCGTCCCAGCACTTCACCAAGCCGCCGGCGCGTTACTCCGAAGCTAGCCTGGTCAAGGAAATGGAAAAACGTGGCATCGGTCGTCCCTCGACCTACGCCGCGATCATTTCGACCATCCAGGATCGCGGCTACGTGACCCTGCACAACCGTCGTTTCTACTCGGAAAAGATGGGTGACATCGTCACGGAGCGTCTGTCGGAGAGTTTCTCGAACCTCATGGACTACGGCTTCACCGCCGGCATGGAAGAGAACCTCGATGACGTGGCCCAGGGCGAGCGCGACTGGAAAAACGTGCTGGACGAGTTCTACGGCGACTTCAAGAAGAAACTCGAAGTGGCGGAGAATCCGGACAACGGCATGCGTGCCAACCAGCCGGTCATGACCGACATTCCGTGCACCACGTGCGGCCGTCCGATGCAGATTCGTACTGCGTCGACCGGCGTATTCCTTGGCTGCTCGGGCTACAGCCTGCCACCGAAAGAACGTTGCAAGGCCACCGTCAACCTGGTGCCGGGCGACGAGATCGCTGCGGACGACGAAGGTGAGTCGGAATCGCTGGTCCTGCGCGGCAAGCATCGCTGCCCGATCTGCAGCACGGCGATGGATGCCTACCTGCTCGACGAGAAGCGCAAGCTGCACATCTGCGGTAACAACCCGGATTGCGCCGGCTACGAAATCGAAGAGGGCAACTATCGCATCAAGGGCTACGAAGGCCCGAGCCTGGAATGCGACAAGTGCGGCAGCGAAATGCAGCTCAAGACTGGCCGTTTCGGCAAGTTCTTCGGTTGCACCAATCCGACCTGCAAGAACACCCGCAAGCTGCTGAAGAGCGGTGATGCGGCGCCGCCGAAGATGGACCCGGTGAAGATGCCTGAGCTCAAGTGCGAGAAGGTCAACGACACCTACATCCTGCGCGACGGTGCTTCTGGTCTGTTCCTGGCGGCCAGCCAATTCCCGAAAAACCGCGAGACCCGTGCGCCGCTGGTGATCGAGATTTTGCCGCACAAGGACGAGATCGATCCGAAGTACCACTTCCTGTGCGAAGCGCCGCAGAAGGATCCTGATGGTCTGCCAGCGGTGATTCGCTACAGCCGCAAGACCAAGGAGCAATACGTGCAGACCGAGGTCGACGGTAAGCCTACCGGCTGGAAAGCGTTCTACGACGGTGGCAAGTGGACCGTTGAAGACAAACGCACGAAGGCCAAGGCTGAGTAAGCGCTAGTCCGATACACAAAAGGCCGCATGATGACCCTCGGGTTTTCATGCGGCCTTTTGGTTTTGTGCTTGCGGTGGGATCGGCTGATCCATGACACTGTCCGGCCTGTGTGACGCAATTATTTCGCTGTGGAGACTGCCGGCATGGCGCACGAACTCTATACCCGCACCAATCAGAAGATCTATTTCGCCGGCCTGTCGCTGGAAGCTCTGGCTCGAGCCGAAGAAGGGCGGGCGATGAACGCGTTGGCGTTGATTCAGGCTGGACGTGAATCGGCGTTATTCCACCTCTACGGCGCGCTTCTGGGGCTGTGCCATGAGATCGCCGGTTTCTACCGTCTGCCTCAGGCCAATGCGTCGCGGGCAGAAGCGCTGCTGACTCGCGAAGTTCTGGAATCGATTGCGATCCCCGAGTTGGCCGAGATGATCGAACTGGCCGGCAATCCTGAAACCTGGCTGGCCAAACTGCTGGCGGCGCATTCGGCGATGTTCCAGCCGCCACGGGTGCCACACAAGCCTAAGGGCGATGTGACGCAGCCGTTGATTCAGGCCGTTAATCTGGATGAAGAGCAGGCGCCGCAGGAGCTGACTCGCGAAGAGCTGGAGACCTGGCGGCAGAACCTCAAAGGTCTGGCCATCCGTTTTCGCGAAGGCTTGAACGAATGCTGAGGACAATTGATACGGTGGCAATCTGAAACATGCTGCTGGTCAAGATCCCGAGCGAAGCCCGAATGATGTCTATATAATCCCTGCCTTTCGTGGAGAACAGACCTATATGCCAACGTCCTTTCTAGAAATTGTCGAGTTACCAGACGGCCGAATCGAACTGCGCAGGGCTGAGGACGAGGGTTCTCTGGTGACGCTGGATTTCTCCGAGGATGCCAAAGCGTTCCTGCAAGGCCAGCACGTGGAAATCGCCAAGGCGATGTTGAGCGTCGGCGTGCAGATGGCCGGTCGTATGGTTGAAGGCGAATTTGATAAGGAAGAGGGGCCGCGGGTTCTTCACTGATTCCCGCTGCTTTCTGCGTTTGCCGATACCGCATCAAGTCGGCTTCTCTGTCCCTGGAGAAGCCCTGCGCTTCACACAGCGCGCGTTACAAGTGAATCAACCCAATCGAATGTTCAGGCTCTGAGCGTCGCCCGTGCGGGCAGCGCTGATCAGCTGTTGCCGTGAGCCGCTGTTCAGCGGGTTAAGCCAGGTCACGACTGTGTGGCTGCGACCCAGGCGCAGTGCTTCGCAGGCCAGTTGCTGAGCGCTTTGCGTGCCCCGTGGCTGCAGCAGCAGGATGCGCTCACGGTTCAGGCCGGCCTCGCGCAGCCAAGTCTGGGTCAGGCTGGCAGGAGGGGCAATCAGTGTGAGCCATCGCGCATCCTGATCCTCGCTCAGTTCGCGAAGGATCGGGGCAAGCAGGTTCAGGCAGTTCCCCGCCGCACCGCGCAGAGACAGCTCACTGAATACTTCCGGTTCGGCATTCCAGGGGCGCTCGACCACTTCCTTCAGGATCGGCGCCATCGGTTGTGCCAGAAACGCTTCGAATAAAGGCAGTTGTGTTTGCTGAGGTGCGTGTGGGAACTGCATAAAGCCTCCTTTAGCGGCGAATTACGCCGACACTCAAGCCTTCGATCACCAGTTCCTGATCTTTCAGGTCGACTTCGATAGGGGCGAACTCAGGGTTTTCGGCAATCAGCCAGACTTTGCTGCCTTCGCGCTTGAAGCGCTTGACGGTCACTTCGTCGCCGATGCGTGCAACCACGACCTGGCCATTGCGGGCCTCGCGGGTGGTATGCACCGCCAGCAGGTCGCCGTCGAAAATGCCGATGTCCTTCATGCTCATGCCGTGCACGCGCAGCAGGTAATCGGCGCGCGGATGGAAGAAGGTCGGGTTGATGTTGCAGGACTCTTCGATGTGCTGCTGGGCGAGGATCGGCGCGCCGGCAGCAACCCGGCCAATGATCGGCAGGGTGGAGTCGTCGGGCTTGGCTTCGAAGCCGGGGATGCGGATGCCGCGAGAGGCGCCCGGGGTCATCTCGATGGCACCTTTGCGGGCGAGGGCCTTGAGGTGTTCTTCAGCCGCGTTGGGCGACTTGAAACCCAGTTCCTGAGCGATTTCCGCGCGGGTTGGCGGGTAGCCGTTGTCTTCGAGGCAGCGTTTGATAAAGGCCAGAATCTCGGCTTGGCGTGGCGTCAGCTTTAGCATATTGATCGCTCTGTCTTTTTATACAGTGACTGGGATTATATACAGTGAAGCGGTCTTGGCAATGCCCGTTTTTTTGCAGGCCGCCGGACGGTCGGCAGCGGTGCTTATTAATGCGTCGGGCGAGTGTGGTTAAATAGCTGACCGACCATTCCCAAAACGAACTGGCAGGCTTGACAAGGCACAGGCTGAAACGTATGTTTCAAACAAGTGTTTGTCAGGCGGAGTAGCCATGGCCCAGTCGGAAACCGTTGAACGCATTCTTGATGCTGCCGAGCAGTTGTTCGCGGAGAAAGGTTTCGCCGAAACCTCGTTGCGTTTGATCACCAGCAAGGCCGGCGTCAACCTGGCGGCGGTGAACTATCATTTCGGCTCCAAGAAAGCCCTGATCCAGGCGGTTTTCTCGCGCTTCCTCGGGCCGTTCTGCATCAGCCTCGACAAAGAGCTGGAGCGGCGTCAGGCCAAGCCGGAAAACAAGCCGACGCTCGAAGAGCTGCTGGAAATCCTCGTTGAGCAGGCGCTGGTGGTCCAGCCGCGCAGCGGCAACGACCTGTCAATCTTCATGCGCTTGCTCGGCCTGGCGTTCAGCCAGAGTCAGGGTCACCTGCGTCGCTACCTGGAAGACATGTACGGCAAGGTGTTCCGCCGCTACATGCTGCTGGTCAATGAGGCCGCACCGCGGATTCCACCGATCGAGCTGTTCTGGCGCGTGCACTTCATGCTCGGTGCTGCGGCGTTCAGCATGTCGGGGATCAAAGCCTTGCGCGCAATTGCCGAGACCGATTTCGGCGTCAACACCTCGATCGAGCAGGTGATGCGCCTGATGGTGCCGTTCCTTGCAGCCGGCATGCGTGCCGAGACCGGTGTTACCGACTCAGCCATGGCGACTGCGCAACTGCGTCCGCGCAGCAAGTCGACCCCGGTGGCCGCCAAGGTTTAACCGCACACGGGTGGGCGCGGCAGTTTACATCCGCTAAGCTAGCCGCCCATGCCGACTCTCGTTTTGAACCCGTTCCCCATGACCATCGCCAACCTGCCGGGCATCGCCCTCGGTGGTGATGCCGTGCGGAGCGGGTTTTTCGTTTTCAAGGAATCTCTATGACTGCTGGCCTGCAAGGCTCGTTGATGGTGGACGTCGCCGGTACATGGCTGACGGCCGAGGATCGCCAATTGTTGCGCCAGCCCGAAGTGGGTGGCCTGATCATTTTTGCCCGCAACATCGAGCATCCGCGCCAGGTGCGGGAACTGAGCGCCGCGATCCGCGCGATTCGCCCGGATCTGTTGCTCGCGGTGGATCAGGAGGGCGGTCGTGTGCAGCGCTTGCGCCAGGGCTTCGTGCGCCTGCCGGCAATGCGTGCCATCGCTGACAATCCGAATGCCGAATACCTCGCCGAGCAGTGCGGCTGGATCATGGCCACCGAAGTGCTGGCGGTTGGCCTCGACCTGAGTTTCGCCCCGGTGCTGGACCTGGATTACCAGCGCAGCGCCGTAGTCGGCACCCGTTCGTTCGAAGGGGACCCCGAGCGCGCCGCATTGCTCGCCGGGGCGTTCATTCGCGGCATGAACAGCGCCGGCATGGCTGCCACCGGCAAGCATTTTCCCGGTCACGGTTGGGCCGAAGCCGACTCTCACGTCGCGATCCCGAACGATGAACGCAGCCTGGACGAGATCCGCGCCAACGATCTCGTGCCCTTCGCCAGACTCAGCAAACAGCTCGCTGCCGTCATGCCGGCGCACGTTATCTACCCGCAAGTCGATTCGCAGCCGGCCGGATTCTCCCGTCGCTGGTTGCAGGACATCCTGCGCGGCGAGTTGCAGTTTGACGGCGTGATCTTCAGCGACGACCTGTCGATGGCCGGCGCCCACGTGGTCGGCGATGCCGCCAGCCGTATCGAGGCCGCGCTCAGTGCCGGTTGCGACATGGGCCTGGTGTGCAACGACCGTGCAGCGGCGGAACTGGCCCTGAGCGCTGCGCAGCGGATGAAGGTCAAGCCGTCCGCGCGTATTGCGCGGATGCGCGGACAGGCCTTCGCCAGCACCGACTACCGTCAGGATCCGCGTTGGCTCACCGCCATCGGCGCGCTCAAAGACGCTCAATTGATCGATTAAGGACTCATTCGTTATGACGGTTTACGCAATCATCGGTGGCACCGGCCTGACCCAGCTTGAAGGCTTGAGCATTCGCCAGTCCCTGGCGGTGGATACGCCTTATGGTGCGCCGTCGGCCGAAGTGCAGATTGGCGAGTACGCCGGCAAGGAAGTGCTGTTCCTCGCCCGTCACGGCCATCCGCACCGCTTCCCGCCGCACAAGGTCAACTACCGCGCCAACCTGTGGGCGCTGAAGCAGGCCGGCGCCGAGGCGATCATCGCGGTCAACGCAGTGGGTGGGATTCACCCGGCCATGGGCACCGGACATTTCTGTGTGCCGCATCAGATCGTCGACTACACCAGCGGTCGCGAACACACGTTTTTCGCCGATGATCTGGAGCATGTCACCCACATCGATTTCAGCTTTCCCTACAGCGAGCCGCTGCGTCAGCAGTTGATCGCCGCGCTGGCTGCCGAAGGCTGCGAATACAGCGATCAAGGCGTTTACGCCTGTACTCAGGGCCCGCGTCTGGAAACCGTGGCGGAGATCGTGCGTCTGGAACGTGACGGCTGCGACATCGTTGGCATGACCGGCATGCCGGAAGCAGCACTGGCTCGCGAGCTGGATCTGGATTATGCGTGTCTGTCGCTGGTGGTGAACCCGGCAGCGGGCAAGACCACGGCGGTGATCACCATGGCCGAGATCGAGCAGGCGCTGCATGACGGGATGGGTAAGGTGAAATCGACGTTGGCGCGGGTGCTCAAGGGCTGAGGCTGGCTTCAGACCGAGTTGACCCATTCGCGAGCAGGCTCGCTCCCACACTGGATCTGTGGCAATCACAAATCCCCTGTGGGAGCGAGCCTGCTTGCGAAGACGATCTAATAGACACCCAAGATCTCAACGCTTCTCGAGCTTGTCCGGCAACGGCGCAAACAGCGCTTCAATGTCATCGTTCTGCAGTTTCCAGTCCCCGGCCTTGCGCCCATCCAGCACGCCGGCTGCCAAGTCGGACTTTTCTTTCTGCAGGTGCTGAATCTTCTCTTCCACCGTGCCCCGGGCAATCATCTTGTAGACGAACACCGGTTTCTCCTGGCCGATCCGATAAGCACGGTCGGTTGCCTGATTCTCGGTCGCCGGGTTCCACCACGGGTCGTAATGAATCACCGTATCTGCTTCGGTCAGGTTCAAGCCGACACCGCCGGCCTTCAGGCTGATGAGAAAGATCTGACGCTTGCCGCTCTGGAATTCCTTCACTGGCGTGCGTCGATCGCGGGTCTGGCCGGTCAGCAGTGCGTAGGCCACGTTGCGTTTTTTCAGTTCATCTTCGATCAGCGACAGCATCGAGGTGAACTGCGAGAACAGTAGAATCCGCCGACCTTCCTCGAACAGCTCCTCGAGCATTTCCATCAGGCTGTCGAGCTTGCCCGAGGTGCTGCCGCGAGCGGGCAGGGCGGCGTCGTTGACCAGACGCAGGTCGCAGCAGACCTGCCGCAACTTGAGCAAGGCTTCAAGAATGATGATCTGACTGCGCGCCACACCCTTACGGGTAATCTCGTCGCGGACTTTCTTGTCCATCGCCAGACGCATGGTCTCGTACACGTCGCGCTGGGCTTCGTTGAGTTCGACCCAGTGAATGATCTCGGTCTTCGGCGGCAGTTCGGTGGCCACCTGTTCCTTGGTGCGGCGCAGCAGAAACGGTTTTATCCGCCCATTGAGGTGCTGCAGTCTGACTTCGCTGGCGCGTTTTTCGATGGGCACGCGGTAGTCGGCATTGAAGCTTTTGACATCGCCGAGCCAGCCGGGCAGCAGGAAGTGGAACAGCGACCACAGCTCACCGAGGTGGTTTTCCAGCGGCGTACCGCTCAGGCACAGGCGTTGGCGCGCGTTGAGTTCGCGGGCGGCCTGCGCCGCTTTGCTGTTGGGGTTCTTGATGTACTGGGCTTCGTCCAGCACCAGTACATGCAGGGGCTGCTGTGCCAGACGTTCGACGTCCTTGGGCAGCAGCGCGTAGGTGGTCAGGATCAGGTCGAAGTCGGCAAGATGGTCGAAATGCTTTTTACGGCCAGCCCCGTACAGTGCGACCACTTTCAGTTGCGGCGTGAAGTGCGCGGCTTCGTCGAGCCAGTTCGGGATCAGGCTGGTGGGCATCACCACCATGCACGGTCGATCCAGGCGTCCGGCGTCTTTCTCACTGAGAATATGCGCCAGGGTCTGTAGGGTTTTACCCAGGCCCATGTCGTCCGCGAGAATCCCGCCGACTTCAAGCTGACGCAAGGACTGCATCCAGCTCAGCCCCTCGAGCTGATAAGGCCGCAGCGTCGCGTTCAAGCCCTTCGGTGCCTTGGCCGTGAAATCACGGATGTCGCGCAGGCGTTGGGCGAAGCTGCGGATCTGTTCGCCGCCTTCCCACAGCAGTGGAATGCCTTCCAGCGAGTTGAGCCGTGTGGCGTCGGCCTTGCTCAGGCGCAGGGTGGTTTCGCCCGGCTCCTGCAAGTAGAACTCGCCCAGCGTCGCCAGGACCGGTTTCAATCGGCCCAGAGGCAGGGCCACTTGCAGAGGTCCGTGCTCGCTGTTGCGTTGCGGGATGTTGACCAGAATCAGCTCGTCATCGCGTCGGCGCGCCAGGCGTTCCGGGTTGAGGATTTCCGTGTGCGAACGCATCAGGTTGAGCAGGATCGGCAGCAGGCTGAGGCGTTCGCCGTTGACGATGATCCCCAGTTCCAGATCGAACCAGTCGCGCTCCGGCGCCTGTTCGACGGTGGCGTACCAGTCGTCGACGGCGGTCAGATCGAAGCCGAATTCCTCGTCGATCTGCAATTCCCAGCCTTGGGTGCGCAGCTTCGGCAGTTCGTTGAGGGTGAACGTCAGCCAGGCGCTGTCGTTGACCATCTCATACAGCTCGCCGGCGCTTTCCGGCAGGGCTTTGCTCTGACGGGTGGCGATGCGGAAGCCGAGGATGCGTAACTGTTCGCGGTAGGACTGTTCCACATCGGGGTGGCGTTTTATCCGCAGGGTCTGGGTTTCCTGGCGGATCAGGATGTCGCTGTTTTTCTGCCCGCTGACGTATTCATCCAGATAGCTGAACGACAGCGCCGCCCGATGCTGGATGTAGCGCTGCATCTTGCCGTTGCGCGGTTCGAACGCACTGAACTCGACGCTCGCCAGCCACAGGCGCGGCAGCGGTTGCACGTTGTCCACCAGCACTTGCGGCGGGGCCTTGGGGCTGCGGTTCTCGAGGACGGCCTGGAGCTTTTCCAGCAGTTCGGCGTCTTTGGCGGCGGCAGGGTATTCGAGGGTTTCCTGCACTTGCAGCAGCACCGCTGCGCAGTGTTTGCAGTTGTTGCGCACCGGGCAGGTGCAAGCCGCGTCCACCAGCAGCAGGGTGCCTTTGGCTGACTCGCGCAGATGAATGGTCTGACGGTAGACGTTACCGCCAGAGCCTTCGCAACTGGCGGTGATGGTGGCGTCGCCGACCTGGGCAATGCGTACTCGATTCTCCAGGGCGTAGCGGCGGCCACGCTCCAGGCTCTGTTCCTTGAATCGGCTGACCCAGGAGGGTGCCAACGGTTTACTCAGGGGCGGGGACATAAGGACTTCGATCAGTCCGGAATCGCTTCAGGGGCTTGCCGTGGGGCGGGCGCCGTCAGGGAGGTAATCTTGATCAGCAGCGCCAGGTGGCCGTTGTCGAGATAGTTGAGTTGGCCGTTCTTGGTGTGGCTGTCCTGCTTCAGGCGCTCGCTGGCGGTGACCATGCCATTGCTGTCGATCTGATTGACCCAGAAGTCGGCGTTCACATCGGTGAAGCGTCCCAGTTTCATTTCCAGGGTGCCCTCGATCGGGAACTGGCCGAACTGTTCCTGGCCGTCGCTGACGGCGACCTTGGTCGGCGCTTCGCCGAGGGTCTGCTGCCAGGCCTTGTGCAGCAGCACGCTGTACTCGCCGCTGGTGCTGAGGTTGCTGACGACTTGACCCAGGGCCGGCGTGCGCTGGCTGGCAGCGTCGAGGCGCTGGGCACCAGCAGCCCAGTCTTCCGGCGCGGCGCGGCTGACGATCGCAGGTACGGCGTTCTGCCGCACCAGAATCATTTCGACCATGTAGGTGTCATCGGCAAACGCCATCGGTGCTACCAAGGTCAGTAGCAAAGTCAGTGAACGAAACAGGCGCATGCGGCGTCCTTCAAACAGTTTTCGGGAGGAGGCGCTCGAACAGCGCCTCTACAGTATTAAAGCGCTCTTCCGGGCGCTCCATCGGCACCTGGAACTTGAACATCGTGGCGCCTTCGAATTTGTAGCGTTTTGGCTGGGTCTGGATCAGTTTGATCAGGGTCATCGGGTCAACCGGCGTCTGCGCGGCAAACTCGATGCGGCCACCTTGCGGGCCGCCGTCGACCTTCTTGATGCCCAACTGCTCGGCCTGCAACTTGAGCGCGGTGATGCGCACCAGGTTCTTGGTCGGCTCCGGCAACAGGCCGAAACGGTCGATCATCTCCACTTGCAGATCCTTCAGGCCTTCCTCGTCGGTGGCCGACGCGATGCGCTTGTACAGGATCAGCCGCGCGTGCACATCCGGCAGGTAGTCTTCCGGAATCAGCGCCGGCACCCGCAGGTTGACTTCCGGACCACCGCCGAGCGGTTGATCGAGATTCGGCTGCTCGCCCTTGCGGATCGATTTCACCGCGCGCTCGAGCATTTCCATATACAGCGTGAAACCCACGGCCTGGATCTGACCGCTCTGACCGTCACCGAGCAGTTCGCCGGCACCACGGATTTCCAGATCGTTGGTCGCCAGGACGAAACCGGCACCGAGGTCCTGGGTGTTGGCGATCGCCTCCAGACGCTTTTCCGCATCCGAAGTGATTTGCTGGCGCGGCGGCGTCAGCAGGTAGGCGTAGGCCTGGTGGTGGCTGCGACCGACCCGCCCGCGCAATTGGTGGAGCTGCGCCAGGCCGAACTTGTCGGCGCGCTCGATGATGATGGTGTTGGCGCTCGGCACGTCGATGCCGGTCTCGATGATGGTCGAGGCGATCAGCACGTTGAAGCGCTTGTGATAAAAGTCGCTCATCACCTGTTCGAGTTCGCGTTCGCGCATCTGCCCGTGGCCGATGCCGATCCGCGCTTCCGGCACCAGTTCGGCGAGATCTGCCGCGCATTTCTCGATGGTCTTCACGTCGTTGTGCAGGTAGTAAACCTGACCACCGCGCAGCAGCTCACGCAGCAAGGCCTCTTTGACCGTGCTCTTGTTCTGCTCCATGACGAAAGTGCGCACCGACAGACGCCGCGCCGGCGGCGTGGCGATGATCGACAGGTCACGCATGCCCGACACTGCCATGTTCAGCGTGCGCGGAATCGGCGTGGCGGTCAGCGTGAGAATGTCGACTTCGCTGCGCAGGGCCTTGAGCTGTTCTTTCTGACGGACACCGAAACGGTGTTCCTCGTCGATGATCACCAGCCCGAGTTTTTTGATCTTCACATCGTCGGACAGCAGTTTGTGCGTGCCGATGACGATGTCGATCTTGCCTTCCGCCAGGTCGGCGATCGCGGCGTTGACTTCCTTGGCCGACTTGAAGCGGCTCATCACTTCCACGGTCACCGGCCAATCGGCGAAGCGGTCGCGGAAGCTGTTGTAGTGCTGCTGGGCGAGCAGGGTGGTCGGCACCAGAATCGCCACCTGACGACCACCGTGCACGGCGATGAAGGCGGCGCGCATCGCCACTTCGGTCTTGCCGAAACCCACGTCGCCGCATACCAGGCGGTCCATCGGTTTCGGTGCGAGCATGTCTTCGCGAACCGCTTCGATGGTCGATTGCTGGTCCGGGGTTTCTTCGAACGGGAAGCCGGCACTGAACGTCGCATAGTCGGCTTTCGGGTCGGCAAATGCGTAGCCTTCGCGAGCCGCGCGACGGGCATAGATGTCGAGCAGTTCGGCAGCCACGTCACGCACCTGTTCGGCGGCTTTGCGCTTGGCTTTCTGCCAGGTCTCGGAGCCGAGGCGATGCAGTGGCGCCAGTGAGTCATCGCTGCCGGTGTAACGCGCAATCAGGTGCAGGTTGGCCACCGGCACATAGAGCTTGGCGTTCTCGGCATATTCCAGGGTAAGGAATTCGGCCGCCTGATTGTCGATTTCCAGAATCGTCAGGCCCAGATAGCGTCCGACCCCGTGGTCGATGTGCACTACCGGTGCACCTTCGCGCAGCTCGGTGAGGTTCTTGATCACCGCATCGTTGTTGGCGTCGGCGCGTTTTTCCCGGCGGCGACGTTGCATGACCCGCTGACCGAACAGCGGGCTCTCGGCCACCAGCGCCAGCGCCGGGTCGTCGAGCATCAAGCCTTCGTCGAGCGGGGCAATGGTGATCGCCAGGCGATCCTTGCTGCTGACGAAGTCCGGCCAACTGTCGACGGTTTTCGGGCGCAGCTTCAGGCGTTCCAGCAGCTCCAGCAGGACTTCGCGACGGCCCGCCGATTCGGCGGTGAACAGCACGCGCCCGGGGAATTCGTCGAGGAATGCCGAAAGTGCTGCCAGCGGTTGTGTGGCCTTGGCTTCGATCGCCAGATTCGGCAGCGTCTGCGCCGGGAAGCGCTCACGGCCGGCGCCGCTTTCTACGTCCTGCTGGCTGGCGACCACGCGCGGCCAGCTCTTGAGGCGGGCAAAACAGTCTTCCACCGGCAGGAACAATTCAGCGGGCGGCAATAAAGGACGCGATGGATCGACGCGGCGTTCTTCGTAGCGATTGCGCACGTCGTTCCAGAAGTTTTCCGCCGCTTGCTCGATGCCCGGCAACGAGAACACCTGAGTGTCCTGTGGCAGGTAATCGAACAGGGTCGAGGTTTCGTCGAAGAACAGCGGCAGGTAGTACTCGATACCGGCCGGGGTAATCCCGCTGCTCAGGTCCTGGAAGATCGGGCAGCGCCGGAAGTCGACATCGAAACGTTCGCGGAAACGCGCCTTGAAGCGGGTCACCGCATCTTTCTGCAGCGGGAACTCACGGGCCGGCAGCAGCTTGACCGAATCGACCTTGTCGATGGAGCGCTGGTTTTCCGGGTCGAAGGTGCGCAGGGTTTCGATTTCGTCGTCGAACAGGTCAATCCGATACGGCAGTTTGCTGCCCATCGGGAACAGGTCGATCAGTGCACCGCGCACGGTGAACTCGCCATGCTCGTAGACCGTATCGACGTAGCGATAGCCGCTGGCCTCAAGCCGCGAGCGCATCTGCTCGACGTCGAGCTTCTGCCCGACATCCAGTACCAGACTGCTGCCGAGCAGGAATTTGGTCGGCGCCAGGCGGTGCAGGGCGGTGGTGATCGGCACCACCAGCACGCCATGCACCAGCTCGGGCAGCCTGTATAAGCTGGCGATGCGCTGGGAAATGATGTCCTGATGCGGCGAGAACAGATCGTAGGGCAGGGTTTCCCAGTCGGGAAAATGCAGAACGGGCAAATCCGGGGCGAAGAAACTCAGCTCCTGTTCCAGCCGTTCGGCACTCTGGCTGTCGGCGGTCAGTAGCAGGGTGAAGCGCTTGGCAGCGCTGGCAGCCTCGGCAATCGCGAGACTCAGGGCAGCACCGGGCAGGTTGCCCCAATGCTGTTTACCTGCCGCAGCAGGGAGAAGCGGTAGACGCAGAACGGGCACGGAAGGTTGAGCTCCAGGCTTTGCGACAAAGTCGGTAATTGTAGCGGCGTCCGGTGCCGCCTGTCAGTTGCAGACTGCGTCTATCTTCGCGGTTTGCGCGAAATGTAGTGGTAACCATAAAAACGAGCACTTTTTTTACGGTTATGTAGTGCCGAAATCGACTGGTGTTACGGAGGGTTACAGACATCGTCTAACAGTCGTCGAAAAATTGACTGCGCTGAAAGCCCCGGTTTTACTGGGCTGGCGCGAGGCGTAATTTTTTTGAACGGAATTTTGTTACCGATTGCGCGACAAGCGCGCATTGCTACAAGAGGTTCTCGGCGGCATAATGTAGCCCCTTTTTTCTGCCCCTACATGTGGAAGGTTCCCGTGACTCAGAAGCCCGACCAGTGTCTTGGTGAATGGATCGACCGTGAAGCACTCGCAGAAGCGATGATTCCGCTTATCGGTCAGCTCTACCGCAACAATAACGTGGTGAGCTCGATCTATGGCCGCAGCCTGATCAACCAGTCTGTCATCGCGATTCTCAAAGCGCACCGCTTTGCTCGCCATCGTTCCTCCGACGACAGCGAACTCTCCGTCCACGAAACATTCCCTCTGCTGAAAGCCATGAGCGAGCTCAAGCTCGGCGCGGCTTCGGTAGACCTGGGCAAGTTGGCGTTCAAATTCCGCAATGAAGGCAACGGCCGCAGCGCCGAGCAGTTCGTGCGTGAAGAAATGGCTGACGTGGTTGGCCAGCAAAACGCATCGGCCCGCAAAGGCACTGACGTTGTGCTGTACGGCTTCGGTCGTATCGGCCGTCTGCTGGCGCGCATCCTGATCGAGAAAACCGGTGGTGGCGACGGTCTGCGTCTGCGTGCCATCGTCGTGCGCAAAGGCGCCGAAAACGACCTGACTAAACGCGCCAGCCTGCTGCGTCGCGATTCGGTACACGGTTCGTTCAACGGCACCATTACCATCGACGAAGAAAACAACACCATCACCGCCAACGGTAACCTGATCCAGGTGATCTACGCGAAGAACCCGACCGAGGTGGATTACACCCAGTACGGCATCAAAGACGCGCTGCTGGTGGACAACACCGGTGTATGGCGTGACGCCGATGGCCTGGGTCAGCACCTGCAATGCCCGGGTGTCGCCCGCGTTGTTCTGACCGCGCCTGGCAAAGGCAAGCTGAAGAACATCGTTCACGGTATCAACCACAACGAAATCACCGCTGACGACAAGATCGTGTCCGCCGCTTCCTGCACCACCAACGCCATCGTGCCGGTGCTGAAGGCTGTGAATGACAAGTTCGGCATCATCAACGGTCACGTCGAAACCGTTCACTCGTACACCAACGACCAGAACCTGATCGACAACTTCCACAAGGGCGATCGCCGTGGCCGTTCGGCCGCGCTGAACATGGTCATTACCGAGACCGGTGCTGCCACCGCTGCTGCCAAGGCCCTGCCTGAGCTGGCCGGCAAGCTGACCGGTAACGCGATCCGCGTTCCGACGCCAAACGTGTCGATGGCCATTCTCAACCTGAACCTCGAGAAAGCCGCCACCCGTGAAGAGATGAACGAGTACCTGCGCTACATGGCGCTGCACTCCGATCTGCACAAGCAAATCGACTTCGTCAACTCGCAGGAAGTGGTGTCCACTGACTTCGTGGGTTCGCGTCACGCCGGTGTGGTCGACGCTGAAGCGACCATCGTTCAGGATAACCGCGTTGTTCTGTACGTCTGGTACGACAACGAGTTTGGCTACAGCTGCCAGGTTGTTCGCGTGATGGAAGACATGGCCGGTGTAAACCCGCCAGCATTCCCGCGCTAAGCACTCGCTGCAAATGAAAACGCCCCGACTTTGGTCGGGGCGTTTTTGTTTGTGTGGCTGGTCAATCTCTATTGCCTGTACCGGCCTCATCGCGAGCAGGCTCACTCCTACCGAAGGCGCGTGAACGCCACAAGTCCCCTGTAGGAGTGAGCCTGCTCGCGATGGCTATTCAGCGGGCGCCGCCAACTATCGAAGCCTGCGCAGTACGCAGCTCATGCTTGTTGCCACGGAACAGCACCAGCGTCGCAATCAACCCCAGCACCGCCGCACCGCTGAGCCAGATCCCCGGCGCAGCCTTGTTGTCCAGCACGTGGATCAGATACGTGCACGCCGCCGGCGTAAACCCACCGAAGGTCGCGGTTGCCAGGCTGTAGGCCAGCGAGAACCCGGTGGTGCGCACTTCCACCGGCATGATTTCGGTCAGGGCCACCACCATCGCCCCGTTGTACGAGCCATACAGGAACGACAGCCACAGCTCGACGATCAGCAGATGACTGAAGCTCGGATTCGCCACCAGCCACGACAGCGCCGGGTAAGCGGTGAGGATTGCCAGAATGGTCGCTGCCAGCAGTAGGGGTTTACGCCCGATCTTGTCGGATACAGCGCCCATCACCGGCAGCCAGAAGAAGTTCGACAGGCCGATGCACACGGTCACCAGCAGCGCGTCGAAATCCGACAGATGCAGTTCAGCCTTGCCGAAGGTCGGGGTGTAGGCGGTGATCAGGTAGAACGAAACCGTGGTCATCACCACCAGCGCCATGCCGGCGATGACGATGCCAAAATTCTGACCGATCGAACGGACGATTTCCCGCAGGGTAGGGCGATGCTTGCGCGCCTGGAATTCCGGGGTTTCCTCCAGCGAACGCCGAATGATGAAGATCACCGGAACGATCATGCAGCCGATCAGGAACGGCACGCGCCAGCCCCAGTCACCCATTTGCTCCGGGCTCAGCCAGTGATTGAGGCCAACGCCGAGCAGGCCGGCAAACACCACCGCCGCTTGTTGACTGGCAGACTGCCAACTGACGAAAAAGCCCTTGCGGCCCGGCGTGGCGATTTCCGCCAGATACACCGAAACCCCGCCCAGCTCGACGCCGGCCGAGAAGCCTTGGAGCAAGCGGCCGAACAGCACGATCAGCGGTGCAGCGACACCCAGCGTGGCATAGCCCGGCACACAGGCGATGAGGATCGTACCGGCCGCCATCAGCGCCAGGGTAATGATCAGACCTTTACGGCGACCATGCCGGTCAATGTAGGCGCCGAGGAAGATTGCCCCCAGCGGACGCATCAGGAAGCCGGCACCGAACGTTGCCAGGGAGAGCATCAGAGAAGCGAAGGCGCTGTCGGCCGGGAAGAAGGTTTTGGCGATGGCCGTGGCGTAGAAGCCATAGACCATAAAGTCGAACATCTCGAGAAAATTGCCGCTGACAACGCGAAAAATCGCTTTGCCTTTGCCCGTGGTGGAGGACATTGGTCGTACTCTCTGTTGGCTGTCTTATTGGAAATCCCTGATCTAGACACGTCCTCGCCGTCACGCGGCAAACTCAGGCAGTACCCGTGAACAGTTTTGTAACCATATGTGTATAAAGATCGTTAGGCAACAACTGGTTAGGGCACTGCTTAAACGATATAGCCATTACAAAGGCCAGCACGTGGCTACGAAGCGAATGAAAAACCTGAGCTGCGGCACGCTGCGAACTCTTGATCCTGATCTTGATTTAAAAGATCAGGATCAAAAGATCGCAGCCTCGTTTCGCTCGGCAGCTCCTACAGGTTCTGGCGCATAATCTTCAACTTTGTGTGGGGAGTAGGTGATTTGTCTGAAAGGAGGCTGATTGGCCTTTTGATGCTGATGGGTGTCTTGTTCGGCTGCGGCAACGGCGACGCCATGGAAAGCTTCGGCGGCCCGACCATGGGCAGCACCTATTCGATCAAGTACGTGCGCCACGCCGGTCTTCCCGAGGCTGCGCAGGTCCAGCTGGAAGTGGAAAAAATCCTCACCGATGTCGACCGCCAGCTGTCGACCTATCGCAGTGATTCCGACATCGAACGCTTCAATGCCTTGCCGGCGAACAGCTGTCAGACGATGCCTGCTGCCGTGCTCGAACTGGTTCGGGTTGGCGAACAACTGTCAGAGCAAAGCTCAGGCTCCTACGACCTGACCGTCGAACCACTGATGAACCTGTGGGGCTTCGGCCCGCAAGGCCGCGAAGAAAAAGTCCCCAGCCCCGCGGCACTGGCTGAAACCCTGCAACGGGTTGGCTACCGCCATTTGCATGTCGACGGTGATCGCTTGTGCAAGGACGCCGCTGTCGAAGTCGACTTCAACAGCATCGCCGCCGGTTACGCCGTCGACACCATTGCCGTCCGACTCGAAGCCATGGGCATCCACGATTACCTCGCCGAAGCCACGGGCGAGCTCAAGGCCAAGGGCAAAAAACTCGACGGCTCGGCATGGCGCATTGCGCTGGAGGAGCCACGTGAAGATCAGCAGGTGGCCGAGCGTGTCATCAGTGTCGACGGCTACGGTGTTTCCACCTCCGGTGATTACCGTAACTATTTCCTGCAGGACGGTCGGCGCTATTCCCACACCTTCGATGCACACAGCGGGGCGCCGGTCCTACACAACCTGGCGTCGGTCACGGTGATTCATCCTTCAGCGTTGATGGCCGATGGACTATCGACGCTGTTGCTGATTCTCGGGCCTGAAAGGGCCTGGGACTATGCGGAAAAACATGAGATTGGTGCATTCTTTGTGATTCGTGCCGATACAGGTTTCGTTGTCCGCACCAGTGCGGCTTTCGAGCGCCTCAGTGGCGCAAAAGTTGACTGAGAACAGTACGAAAGCTGGCGTTGTAGTGCAGGCAAAAGTAGCCTACGACGCGACCAAGGGTTAATGTGCGCGGCGTTGACGCTTCTATAGACTGTGTCCGGGTTCTTTACTGGCCCCCAATTGTTCCTTCGCGCCGCGATTCGGCGTGATTTAGCCGCCGGTGCTGCTGGCACCGCGGCCTGTTCTGAGGAGTACGCATGGCTGTCTACAACTACGACGTGGTGGTGTTGGGTTCCGGCCCGGCGGGAGAAGGCGCGGCAATGAACGCCGCCAAAGCAGGGCGCAAGGTCGCCATGGTCGACAGCCGTCGTCAGGTCGGCGGTAACTGCACCCACCTGGGAACCATCCCGTCCAAGGCCCTGCGTCACTCGGTCCGGCAGATCATGCAGTTCAACACCAACCCGATGTTCCGGGCGATCGGCGAGCCGCGCTGGTTCTCCTTCCCGGACGTGTTGAAAAGCGCCGAGAAAGTCATTTCCAAACAAGTCGCTTCGCGTACCGGCTACTACGCCCGTAACCGCGTCGACGTGTTCTTCGGCACGGGCAGCTTCGCTGACGAGCAAACCATCGAAGTGGTCTGCGCCAACGGTGTGGTCGAGAAGCTGGTGGCCAAGCACATCATCATCGCCACCGGTTCGCGCCCGTATCGCCCGGCGGACATCGATTTCCACCACCCGCGTATCTACGATAGCGACACCATCCTCAGCCTCGGCCACACCCCACGCAAACTGATCGTCTACGGCGCTGGCGTGATCGGCTGCGAATACGCCTCGATCTTCAGCGGTCTGGGTGTACTGGTCGAGCTGGTGGACAACCGCGGTCAGTTGCTGAGCTTCCTCGACTCGGAAATCTCCCAGGCGTTGAGCTACCACTTCAGCAACAACAACATCACCGTGCGCCACAACGAAGATTACGATCGTGTCGAAGGCGTGGACAACGGCGTGATCCTGCACCTCAAATCCGGCAAGAAGATCAAGGCCGACGCCTTGCTCTGGTGCAACGGCCGTACCGGCAACACCGACCAGCTCGGTCTGGAAAACATCGGGGTCAAGGTCAACAGCCGTGGTCAGATTGAAGTCGACGAGGCTTACCGTACCTGCGTGCCGAACATCTACGGTGCCGGCGACGTGATCGGCTGGCCGAGCCTGGCCAGTGCCGCCCACGACCAGGGTCGTTCGGCCGCCGGCAGCATTGTCGATAACGGTAGCTGGCGCTTTGTGAATGACGTGCCGACCGGCATCTACACCATTCCGGAGATCAGCTCGATCGGCAAGAACGAGCAGGAACTGACCCAGGCCAAAGTGCCGTACGAAGTGGGCAAGGCGTTCTTCAAGAGTATGGCGCGTGCACAGATCGCCGGTGAGCCCCAAGGCATGCTGAAGATCCTGTTCCACCGTGAAACCCTGGAAGTGTTGGGCGTTCACTGCTTCGGTTATCAGGCGTCGGAGATCGTGCACATCGGTCAGGCGATCATGAGCCAGCCGGGTGAGCTGAACACCCTGAAGTATTTCGTCAACACCACGTTCAACTACCCGACCATGGCCGAAGCCTATCGGGTAGCGGCGTACGACGGCCTCAACCGGCTTTTTTGACGGGCTCCGGCCGGTGGCCTGAGCCGGCCGGGGAGACCGATTTCAGCAATTCTCGAGCGTGGCAGTGGCCAAACCGGGAAAGTCTGTAATCAGGCTGTCAACGCCGAAGTCGGCGAGTCTGCGCATCAGCGCAGGCTCGTTGACGGTCCACACCGACACATGCAGCCCCTGACGCTGCGCCTTCTGCAGGCGTTCCGGCGTACACAGCGTCCAGTTCAACGCCAGAATCTCACAGCCATAGCTGGCCGCGACCTTCAACGGGTCGAGCCAGGCGTATTCGGCCACCAGTCCCCGCGACACGTCCGGCACCAGGTCCAGCGCCGCTTTCAGCACTTCCCGTGAACTCGAGGTGATGGTGATCTTGTCCAGCAGGCCATGACGCTGGGCCATTTCGCGAATTGCCAGCACGGTGGTTGCCGCGCGGGTGCGCGAGGCACTTTTGACTTCCAGCTGCCAGTGCTCGAAATCACACTTCTCGAACAGTTCTTCCAGCGTTGGAATCGGGCACGGCTTGATCCAGCCCGGGCCGCCCTTGCGCGCGTCGTAGGTCACCAGTTCGGCGGCGGTGTGCTCGACTACCTTGCCACGCCGGTCGGTGGTGCGCTTGAGGGTCGGGTCGTGGATCACCATCAGCTCGCCGTCCTTGGACAGGTGCAGATCCAGTTCACAACGGCGTACGCCGTGTTTGAGACATTCCTGAAAGCTGGTCAGGGTGTTTTCCGGTGCTTCGCCCTTGGCGCCGCGGTGGCCGTAGATGAGGGTCACGGTGCTTCCTTAATTTAAATGCCGGATTCGTTCTGTTCGCGGGCCAGGCGTCGTTCCTGGGCCTGCTTTTGCAAGATATAACGGGCGAGCAACTGGCGCTGGGCGTCGGTCAAGTGTTCGAACTCGGTGCCGACGTCGTAGCCGTCGCCCTTGCGGTCGCAATGGGTCACGCGGGCGCGCAGCAGCAGGCCCAGTGCCTGAGGCATCAGCACCAGTTTGACCGACAGGTGCGCGCCGGGGGCGAGCGCGGTCGGGTGCTGAAAATCGATCCCGCCTTCGGAGATGATCACCGGTTGCGGCTCGCCGATGTGGCCGAGCACGGTCAGGGCGACCACTTGGCTGAGCAGATCGATGCGCTTGTTCTGGGATTTGAGGAACGCGGCGATGGCCCGGTCGCGCTCACTGATCTGGCGCAGCAGGTGCTGCGATTCGAATTCGCTCAGGTGCAGTTCGCTGAGCAGGTTGAACAGCGGGGAAGCATCCTGCAACACTTCCTGGCCTGCGGCTTCGGGAGCGGACAGGGGCCGAATTTCCAGTGCGATCGTGTCCTCGATACGGTAGTATTCGCGGCGATCTTCTTCATCTAATGTCGACATGGCGAACCCATGGTAGCGGCGGTGGTCTGAGTGTAAAGCTGGTTATCGACCCCCGCCACAAGGACGTTCCTTTTCCCTCCGAACAAGCCCCGACATGTTCAGACCTCTCTTCGTATTTATCGGCACGCGTTATACCCGTGCAAAACGTCGCAATCATTTTGTGTCATTCATTTCCCTGACTTCGATGATCGGGCTCGCCCTCGGCGTGATCGTGATGATCGTGGTGCTATCGGTGATGAACGGCTTCGATCATGAGATGCGCACCCGCGTGCTGGGCATGGTGCCCCACGCGACCCTTGAGTCCGGCGAACCGATCAACGATTGGCAAAGCCTGGCCGCCAAGGTCAAACGCAACCCGGAGGTGACGGCCGTTGCGCCGTTCACCCAGATGCAGGGTTTGCTGACCAATAATGGCCAGGTGTCCAAGGTGTTGCTCAACGCCATCAACCCTGCGCTCGAACGCAATGTGTCGATCATCGACAACTTCATGAAGCAGGGCAAACTCGACGACCTGACGCCGGGCAGTTTTGGCATCGTCATCGGCGACAAGGCCGCGACCAAGCTTGGCGTCGGCCTCGGTGACAAGGTCACCTTCGTCGCGCCGGAAGTCAGCGTGACCCCGGCCGGGATGTTCCCGCGCATGAAACGCTTTACCGTGGTCGGAATCTTCCATGTCGGCGCCGGTGAGCTGGACGGCTATCTGGGCGTCACCAACCTGCAGGATCTGGCGAAGATGCACCGCTGGAAGCCTGATCAGGTGCAGGGCATCCGGTTGAAGTTCGATGATCTGTTCCAGGCGCCGCGCGTGGCCTGGACCATCGCCCAGCAGCTTGGCGAAGACCATTACTACGCCCGCGACTGGACACGCACCCACGGCAACCTGTATCAGGCGATCCGTATGGAAAAAGCCATGATCGGTCTGCTGTTGCTGCTGATCGTCGCGGTGGCTGCGTTCAACATCATTTCCACGCTGGTGATGGTGGTGAACGACAAGAAGAGCGACATCGCCATTCTGCGCACCCTCGGCGCTACGCCGGGAACGATCATGCGCACGTTCATGGTCCAGGGCACGGTGATCGGCGTGGTCGGCACGGCGATTGGTGCCGTGGTGGGGATATTCGCTGCGCTTAACGTCAGCGCCGCGATTTCGGCACTGGAAGGCCTGATCGGCCACAAATTCCTTAATGCTGACGTGTATTTCATTGATTATCTTCCGTCGCAGGTGCAGAGCCAGGATGTGATCATGGTCTGCGCCGCTGCGTTGGTCCTGAGTTTTCTCGCCACCCTGTATCCCGCCTGGCGTGCCGCGCGCACCCAGCCGGCGGAGGCGCTACGTTATGAGTGAGTCGGGCATGAGTGAAAAAGCAATCTTGAGCTGCCGCAACCTGGGCAAATCCTACGAGGAAGGCCCGGAATCGGTAGAAGTACTGGCCGGCCTGCAGCTGGAACTGCATCCAGGCGAGCGTGTGGCGATTGTCGGCACCTCGGGTTCGGGCAAAAGTACTTTGCTCAACCTGTTGGGCGGCCTTGATACGCCGACCAAGGGCAGCGTCTGGCTCGACGGCGAAGAACTCTCCGCCCTCAGCGAGAAGAAGCGCGGCCTGCTGCGTAACCGCTCACTGGGCTTCGTTTACCAGTTCCACCACTTGCTGCCGGAATTCACTGCGCTGGAGAACGTCTGCATGCCGCTGTTGATCGGCAAGACGCCGATCCCGGAAGCGCGTCAGCGCGCCACCGCGTTGCTGGAGCGAGTCGGCCTGGGCCATCGTCTGGAACACAAACCGGCCGAACTGTCCGGTGGTGAGCGTCAGCGTGTGGCCATCGCCCGTGCACTGGTCAACAAGCCTGGCCTGGTGATGCTCGACGAGCCGACCGGCAACCTCGACTCCCACACCGCCCAAGGCATTCAGGACTTGATGCTGGAACTCAGCACTTCGATGCGCACGGCGTTCCTGGTGGTGACTCACGACATGAACCTGGCTCGCCAGATGGACCGCGTTCTGCACCTGCAGGAAGGTTGCCTGACGCCTATCTGACGGCTTGAAACCCGATGCCTGAAAAAGCATCGGGTCTTTTATTTTTATACGGTGCCCCAGCGAATGTTCAGACCGTTATCGATCTTTATCGGCACGCGCTATACCCGCGCCAAGCGCCGCAATCGCTTTGTTTCGTTCATCTCGATGACCTCGATGATCGGGCTCGCCCTCGGCGTGCTGGCGATGATCGTGGTGCTGTCGGTGATGAACGGCTTCCAGCGCGAGATGAGCTCGCGCATCCTCGGCATGGTGCCGCACGCGACCATCGTTGGCGTAAAGCCGATTGATGACTGGCAGCCAGTGGCCGCCGCCGCGCTGAAAAATCCTGAAGTGACCGCCGCCGTGCCGTTCACCGAGATGGAAGGCATGCTCTCCTACAAGGGCTTGATGCAGCCGATCCAGATCAGTGGGGTCGACCCGGCCCAGGAAGGCAAGGCGTCGATCGTCGCCCAGCACATCGTGCAGGGCCGTCTCGATGACCTGAAACCGGGAGAGTTCGGCGTGGTGATCGGTGAAATCACCGCGCGCCGCTTCCGCCTCAACGTCGGCGACAAGATCACCCTGATCGTGCCGGAAGTCAGCACCGCACCGGGCGGCATCACTCCGCGCATGCAGCGTCTGAACGTGGTCGGTGTGTTCAAGGTCGGTGCCGAACTGGACGGTTCCATGGGCCTGATCCACGTGGCTGACGCGGCAACCATGCAGCACTGGCAGCCGAATCAGGTGCAGAGCGTGCGCCTGGCGGTCAAGGACCTGTACGCCGCACCGAAAGTCTCCTCGGACATCGCCGCAGGCCTGGGCGCCGAGTTCAAGGCTGACGACTGGACCCACACCCAGGGCAGCCTGTTCAGCGCGATGAAAATGGAAAAAACCATGATCGGCCTGCTGTTGCTGATGATCGTCGCGGTGGCGGCGTTCAACATCATCGCCACGTTGATCATGGTGGTGAACGACAAGGGCGCGGACATCGCGATCCTGCGCACCATCGGCGCGACGCCACGGCAGATCATGGCGATCTTCATGGTGCAGGGCACGGTGATCGGGATTGTCGGCACCGTTATCGGCGGCGTGCTCGGCGTGATCGCCGCGCTGAACGTCAGTGAAATGGTCGGCTGGGTCGAGCGCGTTACCGGGCAGCACATCTTCAGTTCCGACGTGTATTTCGTCAGCAACCTGCCCTCGGAGTTGCAGGGCGGGGACGTGCTGTTGATCTGCTCGGCGGGCTTTATCCTGAGCTTCCTGGCGACGGTGTACCCGGCGTTGCGGGCGGCGAAGATCGAGCCGGCTCACGCCTTGAGATATTCGTAAGCTCCATTACCGCCATCGCGAGCAGGCTCACTCCTACAGTTGGAATGCATTTCCCTGTAGGAGTGAGCCTGCTCGCGATGGGCCCGCAACGAACGGTCTCATTCCCCCTTGGGCAACTCAATCACAAACCGCGTCCATCCGGCCTTTGATTCGCAACGAATCTCCCCACCATGGGCCCGGACGATCGACTGAGTAATCGCCAACCCCAGCCCCGCATGCTCACTGCTGCCTTCCTGGCGCGCCGGATCGGCCCGATAAAACCGGTCGAACAACCTCGGCAACAGCTCCGCTGAAATCCCATCCCCAGTGTTTTCGATCGACACCTGCACAGCCTGCGGTTGATCGACGATGGACAGCCGCACGCTGCCCGCCGCCGGGGTAAAGCGCAGCGCGTTATCCAGAAGATTCGACAAGGCCCGACGCAACATGCTGCGGTCGCCCTCAATGCGCGAATGGCCTTCGCGACTCAGCGTCACCCCGGCGTCCTCGGCCAGCGGTGCGAAAAACTCCAGCAGCACATCGCTTTCATCCGCCAGTTCCAGCGCTTCACGCCTGGGCATCAGCAAACCATGGTCCGCCTTGGCCAGGTACAGCATGTCGTTGACCAGTTGCGCCATCCATTGCAGCTCTTCGAGGTTGCTGTGCAGGGCCTCGCGATAGTCCTCGATCGGGCGCGGGCGGGTGAGGGTGACCTGGGTGTGGGTCAGCAGGTTCGACAGCGGCGTGCGCAGTTCATGGGCAATGTCGGCGGAGAACGCGGATAGCCGCTGAAACGAGTCGTCGAGGCGTCCGAGCATGGCGTTGAAGCTGTGGGCCATTTCCGCAAGCTCTGGCGGCATTTGCGCTTCCGGCAGTCGGGCATTCAGCGAATGCGCAGAAATCCCACGGGCGACCGCACTCATGCGTCGCAACGGACGCAAACCGCTGCGCGCGGCCCAGGCACCGAGCAGCGCAGTGGCCAGCGCCGACAGCCCTACAGTCAGCCAGATCAGATGCTGCATACGCTGCAGGAAGTGCTGGTGGTGAGTGATGTCCAGCAACAGCGTCAGTTGCGGCGAATCGGGTTTGTCCGGGTAGAGCGGGGCGTTGAGCACGCGATATTCAATGCCTTCGTGGCTCACGGTCGTCAGGCCGGATTGGGTCGGCAAAACCTCGGGGATCTGCGTCGAACTGTCGTACTCGCGTTGGCCGTCACTGCCCGTGATGCGCAGTGCCAGATCGGCCTGGCGGCTCAGTTCATCGGCCAGCCGCGCCTCACGTTGACCGGGTTGAACATCCTGCAGGGCGCGACGCAGGCCGATCAGTTGGCCGTCCAGTTGTTGCTGGTCGAGTTCGATGAAGTGCGCCTCGCTGGCGCGATTGAACAACACCCCGGCAAACAGCGAGACCACGGCGGTGCAAGCGGCAAACAGCAAGGCCAGACGAGAACTCAGGGACAGACGACGCATCAGGCCGGACGCTCTTCAAGCACGTAACCCATGCCGCGCACGGTGTGGATCAGTTTGTTGGGGAAGTCATCGTCGATCTTCAGGCGCAAACGGCGGATCGCCACTTCGATCACGTTGGTGTCGCTGTCGAAGTTCATGTCCCAGACCTGCGAGGCAATCAGCGATTTCGGCAACACTTCACCCTGACGGCGCAGAAGCATCTCCAGCAGGGCGAATTCCTTGGCGGTCAGGTCGATGCGCTGGCCGCTGCGTTCGACCCGGCGGCGAATCAGGTCCAGGCGCAGGTCGGCCAGTTGCAGGCTGGTTTCCTGTGGCATCGCGCTGCCCCGGCGCAGCAGGCTGCGCACCCGGGCCAGCAGTTCGGAGAAGGCGAACGGTTTGACCAGATAGTCGTCGGCGCCGAGTTCGAGGCCGTGCACCCGGTCTTCCACGGCATCCTTGGCGGTCAGAAACAGCACGGGCGTGTCGAGGCCGGCGCTGCGCACCGCGTGCAGGATCTGCCAGCCACTGCGCCCTGGCAACATCACATCGAGGATCAGCAGCGCATAATCACCGCTCAGGGCCAGTTGCTGACCGCTGTTACCGTCGGCCACCAGCTCGGTGTTGAAACCGGCCTCGGTCAGGCCCTGGCGCAGGTAGTGGCCGGTTTTCGGTTGGTCTTCGACGATCAGCAGTTTCATGGGCGGCTCGGGTTGATCCAGGTTGGGGAAACGAAAGCGTTATACCGTGAGCGCTGGCGACAGGCGCCAACCTGACAAAGTTGTAATCTGTCTGTCAGGTCGCTGCCAGCGCGGGCGGGCTAGAGTTTCCCACAGGCTGAACCCTGTCTTGTTGGAGTATGACTATGTTTTTGCGCAACCCTCTGGCCGTCGCCGCCTGTTTGCTGGCACTGAGTTCACCTGCCTGGGCCGCGCCCGCGCACACGTATGATTTCGGCCAGCCGGCGCCGGCGGCCAAGGCCACCCGCAGCATCGAGGTGGTGCTGAACGACATGTCGTTCGACCCTAAGGCGATTCAGGTCAAGGCCGGTGAGACCGTGCGCTTTGTATTGGTGAATAAAGGTCAGTTGCTGCACGAATTCAACCTCGGTGACGCGGCGATGCATGCCAGACACCAGCAGGAAATGTTGCAGATGCAGCAAAGCGGCATGCTCACGCCTACCGGCATGAAAGAAATGTCCCACGACATGGCGGGTATGGATCACACGGCCATGGGCCACGGCATGAAGCACGACGATCCGAACAGCGTGCTGGTCGAGCCGGGCAAAACCGCCGAGCTGACCTGGACCTTCAGCAAGGCCACCAGCCTCGAATTTGCCTGCAATATTCCCGGGCATTACCAGGCGGGCATGGTCGGCAAATTGACTGTCAGTCAGTAAGCACTCAAAGGCGCGAGCAAAGGCTGATAGAATCCGCTGATTCTTCAGTCAGGTTTCCGCCATGCATCCCGCAGCCGAACATTCGCCGCTGGGCAAGTCCAGCGAATACATCGCCACGTACACGCCGTCCCTGTTGTTCCCGATCCCGCGCACCGCGAAGTGGGCTGAACTGGGACTGACCGCCGATTCCCTGCCGTATAAAGGTGTGGATTTCTGGAACTGCTTCGAGTTGTCGTGGCTGCTGCCGTCGGGCAAGCCGGTGGTGGCGATCGGTGAATTCAGCATTCCGGCCGATTCGCCGAACATCATCGAATCCAAGTCGTTCAAGCTGTACCTGAACTCGCTGAACCAGACGCCGTTTGCCGACGTCGCCAGCCTGGAAGCGACGCTGGTCAAGGATTTGTCTGCCGCTGCCGGCAAACCGGTCGGCGTGCGGGTGCGCAGCCTGAAGGACGTCGAAGCCGAAGGCGTCGTGGCTTTGCCGGGCGTGTGCATTGACGACCTGGACATCAGCGTCAGCAACTATGAGCATCCGCGTCCGGAACTGCTGCGCTGCGATGACTCGAAGATTGTCGAAGAAAGCGTGCACAGTCATCTGCTCAAATCCAACTGCCCGGTGACCAGTCAGCCGGACTGGGGCAGCGTGGTGGTGGAATATCGCGGCGCGGCACTGGATCACGCCAGCCTGCTGGAATACATCGTCAGCTTCCGCCAGCATTCGGACTTCCATGAGCAGTGTGTGGAGCGGATTTTCCTTGATCTGCAGCGTCTGCTGAAGCCAGAAAAGCTGACCGTATTTGCACGTTACGTGCGTCGTGGCGGGCTGGATATCAATCCGTATCGCAGCACCGAAAGCGTACAACTGCCTAACCACCGGCTGGTGCGCCAATAAAAATCCACAATGTGCGATATCCAATGTGGGAGCGAGCCTGCTCGCGAATGCACTGTGTCATTCAAGAGTGATGTCGACTGACACGACGCTTTCGCGAGCAGGCTCACTCCTACAAAGGGACTGCGTTTCAAATCGCGGCCATGAAAAAGCCCTGCCAGTGATGGCAGGGCTTTTTGCATTTCAGCGCAGGGCGGTCAGATGCCCATGCTGCCCAGCGCATTGACGATATTGCGCAGGGTACCGGCAATGGCCGGGTGTTCGAGTTCGAAGCGATCAACCGCCAGGTTCACGCCATCGGCGATGCTGGCGTCCTGCGTGGCGCTCTCCAGTTTGATTTCCGATTCGATCTGCGCCATCAGCGCATGCAGATCTTCACGCTCGGCTTCGGACAGCGGCGGATTCTGCTCCAGTTGCTCGCGCAGGGTGTCGAGTTGTTTTTGCAGTTCTTGGGCGGGCATGGTGTGGTTCCTTTTATCAAGAGGCACTGGCATTGACCGCAGCCGCGCGCCAAAGGTCTATGGCTGACCTTTAGATTAATCCACTCTGCTGCAACCTGCATGATCCCGGTCAGGGCTTTTCGCCTTTGAGACGGCGCAGGCTGATGTCGGCCAGGCAGGTGTCGAGTTCGCCCAGATGATCGATCACCGAGTGCACGCCCAGCCCGAACAACTGCATGGTGGCCTTGCCGCGTCGTTGTTCGCGTTCCTTCTGACTCAGGGCTTGCCACTCGCTCGGCGACAGCCCGCACAGCGAGCCGCAGGACGCCAGACCAATGGTCCACAGCCCGGCATTGAGGCCCGATTGCAGCAGGCGCGGCTCACCGCTGACCAGCACGCAGCCGTCCAGACGGCTGACGTTCAAGGCCATCAGCGCTTGCCAGCAGGCATTGGGTGCGGGCCATGGATTGATTGTTGCTGAATATTGCGTCGGTTTGATCCACGCCGGCAGCACGGCCGCCAGCGGTTGCGCAAGGGCAGGGGGCAGCTCGTCGATCCAGGCGCACGGAATCTGCTGGCGCTGCAGCCTGTGCAAGCTGTCGAGGGCGCCGGGGGTGGCGTCGGTGTGCTCGGGCAGCACGTTGGCGTGTTGAGGGGCACGGGCGCCGAAATCCACCAGACAACCACTGAGTCCGAACAGCACGGCGGTCAGCCCGGGTGCGGTGACAGGCAAGGCTTCAGCGTGGGTCATGGCAACGTCCCTGAAATAGTCATGAGGCTAGGGGACGCCGGTGACAGTTGGATGACAGGCGTGTGAAAAGGGGCGCCGGGAAACGTCCTGCACGACTCTTCACGGGTAGACTGCCCAAAATGGCTTTTGCGCTTATACTAGCGCTCTTAACGCCTGGGCCGACGGTGCCCGCGCCAGTAAAAATCCAAGGAGCTTTTCTATGCGCTGGAGCAATCCTCTCGCTCAGCTATGTGTATGTGCCGGCGTTTTGCTGGTTTCGTTCGCCGCTAACGCCGCGACGGAAGAAGACCCTTGGGAAAGCGTCAACCGCCCGATCTTCCAGTTCAACGACTTCGTCGACACCTACGCGCTCAAGCCGCTGGCCCAGGGCTATGAATACGTGACGCCGCAGTTCCTCGAAGACGGCATCCACAATATGTTCCGCAACGTTGGTGACGTTACCAACCTGGCGAACAACATTCTGCAGGCCAAACCTGCGGCAGCCGGTGTCGACACCGCGCGGATCATCTTCAACACCACCTTCGGTCTGCTGGGTTTCTTCGACGTCGGCACCAAAATGGGCCTTAATCGCAGCGACGAAGACTTCGGTCAGACCCTCGGCTACTGGGGCGTCGGCAGCGGCCCGTACGTGATGCTGCCGTTGCTCGGCCCAAGCACCCTGCGTGATGCGCCGTCGAAGTATGTCGACAGCTACACGGGCCCGTACCGCTACATCAACGATATCCCGGTGCGTAACTCGACGTTCGGCCTGAACATCGTCGACACCCGCGCCAGCCTGTTGTCGAGCGAGAAGCTGATCAGCGGCGACAAGTACACCTTCATCCGCAACGCCTACCTGCAGAACCGCGAGTTCAAGGTCAAGGACGGTAAGGTCGTAGACGATTTTTAATGTCGACCCGCAATGAAGAAGGCGGCCCTTGAGGCCGCCTTTTTTGTGTGCGCTTATTTCATCTTCAGAATGGTCAGGCCGAGTTTCTGGCTTTCGTTGTCCTGGGCCTTGACCCAGACCACTTCAGTCTCGGCTTCCAGTCCGCTCAGCGCTGCATGCTCGGAATCGATGCGCACGCTCAACCGGTCACCCACCGCGAACTGACGTGGCGCTTCGACCTGCATGCCACTGCTGGAGAGGTCGATGCACACGCCCGACACCTCGTCCCCTTCATGAATCAACACGACATCGGCATCGACTCGCATACGGATGAAATCGCGCTTTTCGCTGTAGTCCCGACCGGTTTGACTCATGGCTTCGACCTTCCATTGGGTTACGGTTTGAGCTGTTCTTATAACTCTCGGTGATTTGACAAGTAAAGTCGTCAAGCGACCATCGGCGCATGCTTGAAACGCCCCGCGGATGGGAGTACCGTCTGCGCCTTAGAAGGGCACCTCTGGTGCAGTCGCGTTCCGGGCCAATGCTCGAAAGCGGTGCAGCAGAGAGGCTAGAAAGCGAATCCAGTAGTCTGAGCCGGGCCAATGCCCCGCCTGCTACGCCAACCTAATTCTGGCGCCGTTTGCCCACATGCCAAAAACCAGTGCCACGCTGCTGATAATCGATGATGACGAAGTAGTGCGCGCGAGCCTCGCGGCCTATTTGGAAGACAGTGGTTTCAGCGTCCTGCAGGCCAGCAACGGCCAACAGGGTCTTCAGGTATTCGAGCAAGACAAGCCCGACTTGGTCATCTGCGATCTGCGCATGCCGCAGATGGGCGGTCTCGAACTCATCCGTCAGGTCACCGAACGCTCACCGCAAACGCCGATGATCGTCGTTTCGGGTGCCGGCGTGATGAACGACGCGGTCGAGGCGCTGCGCCTGGGTGCGGCGGACTACCTGATCAAGCCTCTCGAAGACCTGGCCGTGCTCGAGCACTCCGTGCGCCGTGCGCTGGATCGTGCGCGTCTGCTGCTGGAGAACCAGCGCTACCGCGAGAAGCTGGAGAAGGCCAACCGCGAGCTCGAAGCCAGCCTGAACCTGCTCCAGGAAGACCAGAACGCCGGTCGCCAGGTGCAGATGAACATGCTGCCGGAAAGCCCGTGGCGCGTGGACGAGTTCCAGTTTGCTCACCAGATCATCCCGTCGCTGTACCTGTCGGGTGATTTTGTCGACTATTTCCGGGTCGACGAGCGCCGTGTGGCGTTCTACCTGGCCGACGTATCGGGCCATGGCGCGTCTTCCGCGTTCGTCACCGTGTTGCTGAAGTTCATGACCACGCGCTTGCTGTTCGAGTCCAAGCGCAACGGCACCTTGCCGGAATTCAAGCCTTCGGAAGTTCTTGGTCATATCAACCGGGGGCTGATCAGTTGTAAGCTGGGCAAACACGTCACAATGGTCGGTGGAGTCATCGACGAGGAGACCGGTTTGTTGACCTATAGCATCGGCGGCCATCTGCCGTTGCCTGTGTTGTACACGCCTGACAGTGTTCGTTACCTCGAAGGCCGCGGTTTGCCGGTGGGCCTTTTCAACGAGGCCACCTACGAAGATCACGTGCTTGAGCTGCCTCCGACATTCAGCCTGACGCTGATGTCCGACGGCATTCTGGATCTGTTGCCAGAACCTACGCTCAAGGAAAAAGAAGCCGCTTTGCCCCAACGGGTGAAGTCGGCGGGCGGCAGCCTGGATGGTCTGCGGCAAGTGTTTGGATTGGCCACGCTAGGGGAGATGCCGGATGATATCGCCCTGTTGGTGTTGAGCAGGAACCTTCAATGAGTACCGGTAGAATCCAGTTCGCCGAGCAGGACGGCACCTTCGTCCTGAAGTTCGTCGGTGAAGTTCGCCTGACCCTGTGTTCGGCGTTGGATGCGACTATTGAGAAAATCTTCACCGCGTTGAATTTCAACGCGATCGTGATCGATTTGACCGAAACCCGTAGCATCGACAGCACCACGTTGGGCCTACTGGCCAAGCTGTCGATCCTGTCGCGGCAAAAGGTCGGCCTGCTGCCGACCGTCGTCACCACCCACGAAGACATCACGCGTCTGCTGCAGTCGATGGGCTTTGAGCAGGTGTTCAATATCGTCAACCACCCGGTGCCGTGCCCGGAGTGCCTGGACGACCTGCCGGATCAGGACCAGTCCGAAGAAGTGGTGCGGATCAAGGTGCTGGAAGCGCACAAGATCCTCATGGGGCTGAATGACTCGAATCGTGAAGCCTTCCACGACCTGGTGAATGCCCTCGAAAGGCATTGATGGCCCTGTGGCAAGGGAGCAAGCTCCCTTGCCACAGCTGATCATCTGATTCAATTCATCACCTGCCACACTTGGCTGTTACCGAGCAGCACAAAAAAGGGCGAACCCAACCGGGTTCGCCCTTTTTGCATTCCTGCGACTCAGATCACAGCTTGGCCTGCAGCAGCGCCTCGAGCTTTTCCTGGTCACGGGCAAACTGACGGATGCCCTCGGCCAGTTTCTCGGTGGCCATCGCATCTTCGTTGGACAACCAGCGGAACTGCGCTTCGTTCAGGCTCAGGCGCGCTTCGCCGGCGTGGCCCGGGGCGAGTTTGCGCTCCAGTTTGCCAGTGTCTGCTGCCAGCTTGTCGATCAGGTCCGGGCTGATGGTCAGGCGGTCGCAGCCGGCCAGTTGCTCGATCTGGCTCAGGTTGCGGAAGCTGGCGCCCATGACCACGGTCTTGTAGTCATTGGCCTTGTAGTAGTTGTAGATGCGGGTGACCGACTGTACACCCGGATCATCGGCGCCAATGTAGTCGTTGCCGTTGGCCTTCTTGTACCAGTCGTAGATGCGGCCCACGAAAGGCGAGATCAGGAACACCCCGGCGTCAGCGCAAGCGGCGGCCTGAGCGAAGGAGAACAGCAGGGTCAGGTTGGTCTGGATGCCTTCTTTCTCGAGAGTCTCGGCAGCGCGGATGCCTTCCCAGGTCGAAGCGATCTTGATCAGCACGCGGTCACGGCCGACGCCGGCCTTGTCGTACAGCTCGATCAGGCGGTGTGCACGCTTGAGCACGGCGTCCTGGTCGAACGACAGGCGCGCATCCACTTCGGTGGAGATACGGCCCGGGATCACTTTGAGGATTTCCTGGCCGACCGCGACGCCGAAGCGGTCGCTGGCCAGGCCCACGTCGCCCTTGCAGTCGCTGACGCAGGCGTTCAGCAGTTCGGCGTAGGCCGGAATGGCTGCGGCTTTAAGCAGCAGGGAAGGGTTGGTAGTGGCGTCGACCGGCTTGACCCGGGCGATCGCTTCGAAGTCGCCGGTGTCGGCAACCACGGTGGTCATCTGTTTGAGTTGTTCCAGTTTGGAAGTCATGTATGTGCTCTGTCCTGTGGGTTTGACGACATTACCCGAGCGCTGACAGTCACTCAAGGGTATCCGGGCGTATCGGAGGCCCCGCTGGCAACAACCTGAGAATGGTTGCTTGATGGGCGGGGCGCGGTATCGATGAATACGATGCCAAAATCGGCCGCAGGTTCAAAGCAACTGACGGCCAACGCCCCTTAAGCTGATTATTGGAGTTATTGCTGGCTCAACTGAGTCCTCACCGCCGTTTGCGCCGGTTTCGGCTGGCCGTCGGAGGTCAGCAGGCCGAAATTCTTCTCGCGGTCATTGCTGCCTGTGTCGCTGTTTTTCCATTCGTAGATCGAGGTCAGCGCAATGTTGCGGGTTTTGATATCGGCGACGAACGCGCTGATTTTACTGGCCTGGCCCTCGGTCCCGCCGTTGGAGGCGAGTGCCGAGATGCCCCATTCGCTGATCACCCCCGGCAGATGGAAATTCTGCTGGATGAACGCCTGGGCATTGCTGATCTGCGTGCCGGTCATGCCATAGGGATGGTAGGAGATCGCGCTGAGGCATTTGGGGTATTCGCTGACGATTCGGTTGAGCGCCACCGTGGACGCCGAGCCGGCGGTGGGTGGCCGGGCGAAGCCAAAGCCGATCACCGGGATGGTTTGGGGCTTGTCCTGCAACGTCTTGCACGCGGCGCTCATGAACGGCACGAACGTCGTGTCGAAATTCCCGGTCGGCCAGTAGGTTTCCAGGTCCGGCTCATTCCACAACTCGATCGCCACCAGTCGCGAGCCGTAGGTCGCTGCCAGGCTGGTCAGCGCATTGGCATACGCGACGCCCGCGTTCGGCAGGTCATTGGCCGGTAGCGGCTTGGTCGCGCGCAGGGTCATCAGCACCGGCAGGCCGGCGGCACGGGCCACGGCGAAGGCGTCGCTGATCTGCTTCTGGTAGGCGGCGCTGGCCAGGCTGTCCGTCCAAACGCCAAAGCGCACGAAACTGAAGCCGGTGGCTTTGACATGCTCGGCGTCGGCAGCGGAGAAGGTCTGGACTTTGACCTGAACACCGATGGTTTTATTGGCCGGCAATGCCGGAAACAGTTCATTGGCCTGACTCTGGCTGGTTGCCGCGAGCAGGAACAGGGTCAGGGCGCTCAGGCTTTTGAGATGGGCTGATTTCATGTCGGTTCTCCGGGTGAGAAGTGACAACGGCGAAAAAGTATCTCGAGATAACTGATTCGAAACTAACAATGGCACTAAGTGCGCCAATGTTATTTTTTGTCAGGAAAACAAAGCCTGAAAATCACAGTTATTTTTGGTCCGGTAATTCTGTTTGGGCGACTTTTAGTGCTGTGGTACTTAATACGCTGGTGTTAACAGGGCGAATCTATTTCTGAGTGCAGGATGATCTAGTGGGTTCATTAAGATCCGCTCTAGATGTTGGCAGTTTGATATTACACAGGAAAGTAAACCTTGTTCAGAAAGATCCTTGTCGTGTGCGTTGGCAATATTTGCCGAAGTCCGACAGCAGAACTTCTGCTGCGCAACGCGCTGACCCCCTCAACCATCTCGGTGACCTCCGCAGGCCTCGCGGCGCGGGTGGGCGAAGGCATAGAAGCGTCGGCGCGCCAGGTGCTTGAAGATCGCGGTCACAGCGCCGAGGGTTTCGCCGCGCGGCAATTGACCGCCGATCTCGTCAATGAGTCGGACCTGATTCTGGTCATGGAAAAACAACACGTGAATCAGGTGCTGAAGATTGCCGCGCACGCCAGAGGCAAAGTGTTTCTTCTGGGCAAGTGGCAGAGCGAACGCGAAATACAGGATCCGTATCGTCAAGGTAAGGCCGCTTTTATTCATGCCCATGCATTGATTGAAGATGCTGTTAGCTCGTGGGCGCAGCGCCTCGGACATTGATGAATATTCTTCAGATCAGTGAATGGTAAGAACAGACTTATGCAGTTACCGTCAGTAATCGCCAAGCGCGATAACGATCAAGACAGTATTGATCTTCTCGGCATATTTGGCAGTTTGATCGACCAGAAGTGGCTGATCGGTGCATTCACCGGTGCCTTCATGGCCGCCGGCGTGGCCTATGCGGTATTGGCGACGCCGGTGTACCTGGCGAACGCGCTGGTGCAGGTCGAACCGAAAAAGAACGACATGCTCGGCTTTTCCGACCTCAGCAGCATGCTCGGCGGCCAATCGCCGTCGGTGACCGAGATCGGCATCATCAAGTCCCGCGCGGTGATCGGCAAAACCGTTGACGACCTGCGCCTGGACATCGACGTCACCCCCAACACGTTCCCGGTGATTGGCGGTTTTCTCGCCCGGCGTTATCGCGGCGAAAGTGATTTCAGCGTGGCGCCGCCGCGTTTTGGTTTCAACAGCTACGCCTGGGGCGGCGAGCGTCTGGAGTTCACCCGGCTCAACCTGCCCAAGGAATTGTTGGGCAAGAAACTCACCCTGGTGGCAGGCGAGCAACAGCGCTTCCAGTTGCTCGATGACAACGACAATCTGCTGGTCGAGGGCGTCGCCGGCGAAGCCTTTTCGCAGGACGGCGTCGAGGGTTTGATCGAGCGCCTGCAAGCCAACCCCGGCACCCGATTTGAAGTGGTGCGCAATCCGCGGATCGTGACCATCCAGGGTTACCAGGATGCGCTGGATATTTCCGAGCAAGGCAAGGAATCAGGGATTATCCGTCTGGCGCTGGCCAGCGCCGACGCTGCCGAAGCGGTGAAGATCCTCAACAAGATCGCTGCTTTGTATGTGGATCAGAACGTACGCCGCACCTCGGCGGAAGCGGCGCAAAGCCTGGCGTTCCTGCAGAGCCAGTTGCCGCAGGTCAAGCGTGATCTGGCCAAGGCCAGCGACGCGCTCAACGCCTACCAAACCCACGGCAAGACCGTGAATATCTCCCTGGAAACCCAGTCGGTGCTCGGCCAGTCCGTCGCCCTCGAAACACGGATTTCCGAGCTGAAAATGCAGCAGGCGGAACTCGATCGCAAATTCACCAAGCAGCATCCGGCGTATCGCGCGCTGATGTCGCAGATTGGCGAATTGACCCAGCAACAGAAGGCGCTGGAAGGCAAGGTCGGCGATCTGCCGGCCACCCAACAAGAGCTGCTCAACCTGACCCGCGATGTGGAAGTGGCTTCGCAGATCTACACGCAGTTGCTGAACAAGTCCCAGGAGCTGGACATTGTCCGCGCCGGTGCGGTGGGCAACGTGCGCTTGATCGACCCGGCGGATGTCGACCTGACCAGCCCGGTCAAACCGAAAAAAGCCCTGATCGTGCTGATCGCCACCTTCCTCGGCGCCTTTCTCGGCGTGGCGCTGGTGCTGCTGCGCAAGTCCCTGAGCCGAGGCCTGGAAGGGCCGGAAGCCATTGAACAGCTCGGCCTGCCGGTGTACGCCTCGATTCCCTACAGCGCCTTGCAGCGCGAAGAGGACACCAAAAAGGGGAGGGCCAAAATCAGCGCAGAGACGCCGGCCTATCTGCTGGCCCTGCGCAATCCGACCGACCTGTCCATCGAGTCGATTCGCAGCCTTCGCACCTGCCTGCATTTCGCCGCGCTGGACTCGACCAACAACCGGATCATGATCTCCGGCCCCAGCCCGCAGGTCGGCAAGACGTTCGTCTCCTCCAACCTCGCGGCGGTCATGGCGCAAAGCGGCCAGCGCGTGTTGCTGATCGATGCCGACATGCGCAAGGGCCACCTGCACAAGACGCTCAACGTGCCGATCGCCAATGGTCTGTCGGACCTGCTGGTCAAGCGCTGCAGCATCGAGCAGGCGGTCAACACGGTGGAAATCGACAACCTGCACTTCATCAGCCGAGGGCAGGTGCCGCCTAATCCTTCCGAGCTGTTGATGCACGCCAACTTCCGCGATCTGCTCGCCGAACTCAGTCAGCGCTACGACGTGGTGATCATCGATACGCCGCCGCTGCTGGCGGTGACCGATGCGGCGATTGTCGGGCGTGAAGCCGGCATCAGCCTGATTGTCACCCGTTTTGCGGTGAACCCGGCCAAAGAGATTGAAATGACCATTCGCCGCTTCGCCCAGAACGGCATCGAGCTCAAGGGCGCGGTGTTCAACGGCGTCGAGAAGCGCGCCGCCAGCTATTACGGCAATGGCAGCTACGGCTATTACAACTACGAATACGCGTCGGACAAATCCTGAGGTTCAGGGGCGTTCCAACAGGCATGAAAGTGGGTGGGTTGTGAAAAAAATACTGCACGTGGCTGAAACGATAAAAGGTGGGGTCGCCACCGTGATCCGCACCATCTCGGCTTCTCCCGACGACCACGACTCGAATTATGAGTTGGTCTATCTGGTGCCGCTCGACCAGAAAAAAGAGCTGCACGGTATCGATGAACGACAGATTCGCACGTTCGAACGCAGCGGCCGCGATGTGCGCTCACTGCTGCGGTTTGCCTGGCAGTTGACCCGGGTGATGCTCAAGGAAAAACCCGATGTGGTGCATTTGCACAGCACTTTTTCCGGGGTCATCGGCCGGGTGGTCTGCGTGCTGCTGCGGCCGTGGCGCAAGCCGAAAATCGTCTACTGCCCGCATGCGTTTTCGTTCCTGATGGAAAGCTCGCCGACCAAGCAAAAGCTCTATGCGTGGATCGAGCGGGTCCTGCAGCGGGTCACCGACGTGATCATCTGCGTCAGCCGTTACGAGATGGATAGGGCCGCGCGGTTCGGCATTCAGCGCAAGCGCATGAAGCTGATCTACAACGGCATCCATCAGCGTGACGAAGTGCCGAAGGCCAAGGGGCCCGAGCCGATTCATCTGCTGTTCGTCGGCCGTCTCGATTACCAGAAAGGCTTCGACGTATTGCTCAAGGCCTTCGCCAAAGTGCAGCGCAGCGACCTGAAGCTGACGGTGGTCGGCAGCGCGGTCAATGAGGACACGGTCGAGTGCCCGGAGATGGACGCCGTCGAGTATCTGCCGTGGGTTACGCCGGCCGAAGTGCACGCGCTGTATCAACAGGCCGACGCCTTGATCGTCCCCAGTCGCTGGGAGGGCTTCGCCATGGTGCCGCTCGAAGGCATGGCCATGGGCTTGCCAGTGATTGCCAGCAATTGCACGTCGCTGCCCGAACTGGTCACCCATGAAGTGTCCGGCTACGTGTTCCCCACCGGTGACCACCAGGCGCTGGCCGATGTGCTGGCGCGAATCCAGAAGCCACGGTTGCTCGACCTCGGCAGCGAAGGCCGGAACATCGTGCGCGAACGCTTCAGCGCCGCACGGATGATTCGCCAGACCTACGACGTGTATTGCGCCCCCACCTATTAAGTAGAACTCAGCTTATGAACGTAACGATTTTGCATGGCTACAGTGCGTCCAACTCCGGTGACGGTCTGCTCGTCGATCTGGCCATTGCGCTGGTGCAGCGCAACTTTGGCGAAGACACCTCGATCAACGTCGTGGCGTCCGACCCGCAGTCTTTCGCCTACTTGCCGCACCCGCGTTTCGACGCGCCGGTGATGGCGGCCAAGGGCCTGGGGCGGTTCAAGCAGGCGGTGTTCCTCAACCAGTCGTATGCGGGGCTGGCCGATCTGTTGAAAAAAACCGATCTGATCGTCGGCGTCGGTGGCGGCTACATGCGCTCGAAAAGTGCCTTCGAACACATCAAGCTGAAACTCGGTCACGCCAAGCAACTGGAGACGGCGATTCTCAGCAAGGTGCCGTCGGTGTATCTGCCGCAAAGCATCGGGCCGTTTCATGGCGAGAGCCGCAAGATCGTCGAGCACTACGCCAGTGCCGACGCGGTGTTTGTGCGCGATAACCGTTCTTCGGCGATGTTCGATGCCTGCGCAAACGTCTACCGCGCGCCGGACCTGGCGGTGCAGTCGCTGGCCAGCAAGATCCTTCAACAACCCAAGTTCACCCGCTGCGCGGCATCGCCGGCCACCGTGTGCGTGGTGCTGCGCAAGCCGCCGGAGTGGAGCAAGGACAAGAAAGTCGCCTACGTCGCCAACCTGAAGCTGCTGCTGCAGCGCCTGAAGAACAAAAGCAAAGTGGTGTGCGCGGTGCAGAGTGCCGTGCGTGGCAACGATGACGGGGCGTTCTATCGCGAACTGGGCATCACCGAAGAGCTGCTGTCGTTGAAGGCGACGATTGCCCATTATCAGCCGGACCTGGTGATCTCGGTGCGCCTGCACGGCGCCATCGAATCGCTGCTGTCCGGTGTCCCGGCGTACCACATCAGCTATGAGCGCAAGGGCTTTGGCGCCTATCAGGACATGGGCGTGGAAGACTGGGTGATCAACGGTGGCGACATCAATGTCGACACCATCATCGACACCGTTTACGCGCCGAACGCACTGTCGAATTTCGGCAAGCGCCTGACCGACACCTGCCGCGAAATCGAGGCAAAAACCGTGGCGATGGACGAGATCATCAAAGGGATCGTTCGATGATATTTCGCCTGCTGCTGCGCGGCGGAGCGTTAGGCGCGAAGTTTCTCCTGGTGTTGGCCATCACCCATTACCTGGGCTACGAAGCGTTGGGGTTTTACGGGGTGGTGGTCGCGGCTTCGCTGATCGCTTCGAAGTTTTACAGCGTCGGTTTCAGTTCCGAGATCAACCGGCTGATCAGTGTTGGCGGCAGCTCGCGGCGGGTGGTCGACAAAGTCCTGCTGCTGTACCTGGCGGTGGGGCTGCTGCTGTCGCTGGTGACGGTGGGGGTTTACTCGCTGTTCCAGCAGGTCGAGGCGAGCACCGCGCTGATTCTCTGCGTGACGCTGGTGCTGCTCACCGAACACTTGTCGTTCGAGATCAACTCCTTCGTGTTTTCCGCGCAGAAAGCCACGGCGGGCGCGTTGCTGTTTTTCATCAAGACCGGTTTGTGGGCGCTGCTGGCAGTGGGCGGGATGATGCTCGACTGGGTGTCCGGCATCGCCAGCGTGCTGTGGCTGTGGGTGGCCGCCAACGTGTTGGTGATCATCGCCGGTTACCTGATCGTGGTGAACGTGCACAAGGGCCGGATCAGCGAAGCACTGACCACCGCGACCGTGTGGAAAGCCGGGTTGCCGTTCTATTTCGGCACGGGGTTGATCGCGCTGAGTCAGTACGCCGAGCGCTTCCTGATTGCCGACCTCGAACCCTACGCCAGCCTCGGTAAATACGTGTACGCGTGGTCGGCGGCGAACACTCTGCAGGCGCTGTCCTACGCGGTGGTGGCGGTGGTCGGCATTCCGGTGCTGGCCAAGCGGTTTCAGGCGGATCAGCAGGCGTTCACCGTCCGGCACTTGTTCGTCAACAAATGGGTGATGCGTTCGCTGCTGGTGTCGGCGGCGGTGGCGGTGCTGATTTTCCTGTTCTTCAACGTGGTGCTCGATTACGTCGCCAGCAGCGTGCCGCGTCCGGATAACGCGATCCTCGGCGTGCTGATTTTTTCCTTTGCCCTGCGGGCCATCGGCGACATCGTCTGGGGCGGTCTGATTGCCTCGAAAAACAGTCGAGTGTCATTCGCCAGCGCGGCGATCTGCCTGGCGGTGTCGGTGCCGGTCAGCTATGTGCTGATCAAGCACTATTCGATTTATGGCGCGGCGTGGGGCAATGTCTTTGCGATCGTCGTGCAGCTCGCTGTGATTGCGCTGTTGACCCGGGCGACCCGTGTCAAAGGGGCGCTGGCATGGGGTTGAAGTTGCCGTGCATCGAGTTTCGCGGGCGCAAACTCGATTCGTCGCTGTCGTTCCTGATTCTGTTCACCGGGCTGTTTCTGTCGGTGGCGATGCCGCTGTTGATCCCGCGCGCGCCAGGCCCGGATGCGATGACGTTGTGGTCGTCCTATGCGCGCGCCGACAACTGCAATTTCTGGAACCCGTTCTCGCCGGACCGTTCCTCCTACGAGTGTTCGGCGTTCCTGCTGCGGCCCACCGGGATCAACCTGACCAACGCCTGGGCCTACGGAATGTTCTGCAATTTCTTCCTCACGGCGATTCCGGTGGTGGTGTTCCGGCGCATGCCGCTGGCGATCTTCGGCACCCTGTGCCTGTGGGGTGTGGTGCGTTCGTTCTTTCTGGAAAACCTGACCAAGGAAATCATCGTGTCGGTGGCGGTGTTGAGCATTTTGCTCAGCTCGCTGACACGCAAATACCGTGGCGGGTTTTTCCTGTCGGCGGTGATCTATGGCGTGCTGATCCGGCCTTACTGGATTCTGTTTTCGCTGTCCTGGGTCGGCGTCTGCATGATGAAAAAGTACGTCTCGCGCTTCACCTTCTTCCTGATGCTGTTCCTGTTTTACCTGGCAGTGGCCATGGCGATCCAGGTGGCGCTGGGCTTCCCGGTGTCGTCGATCCGCGCGAGCAATAACGAGTTGCGCACGGCGGGCGAGGAGGGCTCCAAGTCGCTGATCGTCTCGTGGCTCAGTGGCAGTGACTTTGTCTCGCAGGCGCTGGACTCGATGATCATCTTCTTCCGGCTGTCGTTCCCGGTGGAGCTGATTCTGTTGTCGGGGCCGGGGCAGGTGATCTTCGTTGCGCTGATGATCATGACCGCGCTGCTGTTGTTCAAAGTCATCACCTCCACCGATTACAAAGGCGCGCCGATCGAAACCAAACCCAAGGAACTGATCGCGATTCCGCTGGCGTTTCTGCTGGTTCAGGGCTTGTTCGAACCGGACTTCGGCTCCTTCGCCCGGCACTTTTCCATGGTGGTGCCGGTGCTGTTTGTCGGCCTGGGCCTGATGTTGCGCGCGAACAAACCGGTGCGGGTTGAATCAAGAGTTCTGAATTGAGGCGGGTGCTGTATGTCGAGCAAGAAAAAGTCCCTGGAGATCGAAACCCTGCGCGGCCTGGCGTGCCTGCTGCTGGTGCTCTATCACGTTATCGGCCCGCTGGGCGGGGGGCTGAAAATCGATCTCGGCTCGCCGTTCCGGGTCATCGCCGACTCCATGGTGTACGTGCGCATGCCGCTGTTCACCTTCATTTCCGGCTACATCTATTCGATCTACAAAATCCGTGGCAATGACTTTCCCGCGTTCTTCAGCGGCAAGGTGCGGCGGCTGATTGTGCCGCTGTTTTGCGTCGGCGTGCCGTTTTCGGTGTTGCAGGCGGTAGGGCCGGGGGTGAACAAGGACGTCGGCGTGATCGATGCGCTGTTGGCGTTCTGGGTGCCGGTCAATCACTTCTGGTTCTTGCAGGCGGTGTTCATCATTTTCATGTTCGTCGGCCTGCTGGAATGGCGCGGGATGCTGCGCTCGATGACGCGCTTGTACTTGCTGTTCGCGTTCGCGGCGGCGGTGTTTCTGCTGCCACCGTTCAAGCTCGATGCGTTCGGCATCAATGGCGCGATTTACCTGCTGCCGTTTTTCGTGGTGGGGATGATCGGCCAGGAAAATGTCGAGGTGTTGAAGCAACGCTTCAAGGTGATCGGGCCGCTGCTGTTTGTGTTGATTTCGCTGACGCTGCTGTACGTGGCGGCGATTGATCGCGAGTTGATTGTCGATCGCCGCAGCCTGATCGGGTTGACCGTGGGGTGTGTGTCCTGCATCGCGTTGCTGTCGAGTGACATGCGCTCGAAGTGGCTGACCTGGCTGGGCGGCTACTCTTACGCGATCTTTCTGTTCCATGTGCTGTTCGCCGCGACGTCGCGCTTTGTCATGGGACGACTGGGGGTCAAAGACGAAAGCATTCTGGTGCTCAGCGGGGTGATGTTCGGCCTGTTGGGGCCGGTGGTGCTGTCGATGATTTTCAGTCGCTTCAATGTCACTTCGGTGCTGTTTTTGGGCGAGCGTGCGGCGAAGAAGAAACCGGCGGCGAACATTGTTCCGGTGGTACCGGCCAGTAGCTGAAAAGCTTCGCGAGCAGGCTCGCTCCCACAGGGTTCGGTGCTGAACACAGATTCAGCAGATGACCGCAATTTCTGTAGGAGTGAGCCTGCTCGCGATAGCGGTATGTCAGTCAAAGTTGCACCGTCTGAACCAACGACATCGCGAGCAGGCTCACTCCTACAATGGATTTGGTTCGTACTCCAGTCCCCTCAATCCAGAATGAAGGAAACAACGCATGTTGGCAGTGGATGACGCGCAACCCGTGGCAGCGTCGGTGGTTGAGGTGGGCGATGCCCGCGAGCGTTTTGCGCAGTGGCGTGAAGGCAAGGCCGGGAAGGTGCTGTCGGTCTCGGTGATCGGCGACAGCTACAGTGCCGGGCAGGATTTCTACCTGAACAAACTGGTGCAGCGTGTGGCCGGGGAGGTGGGTTTTGCCGGTCCCGGTTATGTCGGCTTCAACCATGGCGCAGCGCTGGGCGGTACGCATTTCAAATACACCCGCAGCAGCGACCAATATTTCGGCGGCGGCTGGCAGGTGTCCGGCCTCGGTCAGGCCAGCCCCGATAGTCGCACGGTGACCGGCAAACCCGGTGCGTGGCTGCAGATCGACGCCCATCCGACGCCGGCGATCAACACTGCCGTGACCCAGGCGAAATTGCTCTATCTGGGCAACGGCGAAGCCAGTGAACTGCGCTACCGCTGGACGCCCTCGCAAGACTGGAAACCGTTGAAACTCGAAGGTTCGGGCGTTCAGGAAGTGCCGCTGGCAGGTCTCTCTTCAGTAGCAGACTGGTCGTTCAAACTGGAAGTGCTGAAGGGCGCGCCGACGCTGTTTGGCCTGTGGATGAGCAACGATCAGAACGGCGTGCGCGTATCGAAACTGGCGGCATCGGGCGCGGCATCGGCGGACTTCTATCACCAGGATCGGCCATGGCGGGTGCAGTGGAAAGCGGCGGTGTCGAAGATCCCCGCCGACGTTTATCTGATCATGCTCGGCGGCAATGACCAGGGCTTCGGCGTCAAACCCGAACAGTATCTGCACAACGTTCAGGGCCTGGTGGCGATGATCCGCGAGATTCAACCGGCGGCGAGTATCAACCTGATCATGCGTCAGGACACCACGCGCTCCAGTGCCTATCCGATGTCGGCGTATGCGCAGGTGCTGCAGCCGTGGGCGCATGAACAGCATCTGGGTTACGCCAACCTGCAATGCGCCTTTGGCCCGGACGTCAAACGCTATGCGGCGGCGATGATCGGCCCGGACCAGATTCATCCAAAGCCGGCCACGGGCGGCAAGGTGATTGCTGATTATTTTTATCGCTGGATTGTCAGTGGCATCAACGCGGACAGTTGCGACACCACCAACCCCCTGTAGGAGCTGCCGAAGGCTGCGATCTTTTGATCTTGCTCTTAAAATCAAAAGATCGCAGCGTGCCGCAGCTCCTACAGGGGCCAGTGTGCTATTCGAATTGTTCGATCTGGCTCAGTAGCTCTTTGAGCTTTTGTGGCATCAACTGCGTCGCACACCGCGTCTCGACGTTGATGATGATCGCCGGCTCGTTGCAGCACAGGCGCACGCGGAAGCGCCAGTCGCTGAAGATCACTTTCAGGCCATCACGGTCGTCCATTTCCAGCGCCTGCTCGGCATAGCGTTGTTTCAGGTGGGCGAGCAGGGGATAGGGATCCGCCAGCGTCCGGCGAATGTCGCCGGACGAAGGAAACATGCCGATGCGCTCCACCAGCAGAATGCTGCCCAGCCACGCCTCGTTGGCGCTGGGCAACGGCTGATGGCGTGACAGCCGACTCACCGCTCCGAGGTTGCCCACCTCCCGTTCAATGTCCGCTGAATGTTGTGCCATGTTCATGCTGGTCTCCTGAATAGAGAAGTGGGCGAGGGACCGTCTCAGCGGCCCTTGAGGTACACGTTGTCGTAGCAGAAATTGGTCGCCTGCAAGTAACCCTCGGCATCGCCGCAGTCGAAGCGCAGGCCCTTGAACTTGTAGGCCAGCACGCAGCCGTTCTGCGCCTGTTTCATCAGCGCGTCGGTGATCTGGATCTCGCCGCCCTTGCCCGGCTGGGTGTCGGCGATCAGGTCGAAAATGTCCGGGGTGAGGATGTAGCGGCCGATGATCGCCAGGTTCGATGGCGCGTCTTGCGGCGCCGGTTTTTCCACCATGTGATTGACCCGGTAGATGCCGTCGGAGATCAACTCGCCGGCAATCACCCCGTACTTGTGGGTCTGGTCGGCCGGGACTTCCTGGATGGCAACGATCGAGCAGCGGAATTTCTTGTACAGCTGAATCATCTGCGAGAGCACGCCGTCACCTTCCAGGTTCAGGCACAGGTCATCGGCCAGCACCACGGCGAAGGGTTCGTCGCCGATCAGCGGACGGCCGCTGAGAATCGCGTGACCCAGGCCTTTCATTTCCACCTGGCGGGTGTAGGAGAAGGTGCAGGTGTCGATCAATTCGCGGGTGCCGGCGAGGAATTTCTCTTTCTCGGTGCCGCGGATCTGGTGTTCGAGTTCGTAGCTGATGTCGAAGTGGTCTTCCAGCGCACGCTTGCCCCGACCGGTGACGATGGCCATGTGTTGCAGGCCGGCGTCCCGTGCTTCTTCGACGGCGTATTCGATCAACGGCTTGTTGACGATCGGCAGCATTTCTTTCGGCATGGCTTTGGTGGCCGGCAAGAAACGCGTGCCGTAACCGGCGGCGGGGAACAAACATTTACGAATCATAAAAGTATCCTGAACAGTCATGGAACACAGCCAACGGGTGCGCGCACTCACGCAGGTGTGCAAGTTTCAATGAATATTGAAGGACTGCTTTAATACCTGAGTCGAGTAGTTAATGGCAATTAGCAAGCGCGGTAAAACATGACAATGTTATGAGATGTCGGTAACAGCGTTATTAGTTATTTTTAGTCGGTATCTGTTGATAGTGATGTGTGTACTTGGAGTGCTAATAAGTACCAGGCAATACAGTTTGACCTGCATAAATATTTATTGCCAGTGGTTGAACTAATTTTGTTTGAGGCTGTTGTCGTCCTTGTTTGTGTGGTGCGCCACAGAATCAATAAAAGGGACTTGACACGCTACTGGTTACTTATCCAATGACGGACCGCGCTATGAAGATTCTGGTAACGGGTGGCGCCGGCTATATCGGCTCGCACACCACACTTGCGCTGCTTGAAGCAGGTTATGAAGTTGTTGTACTGGATAATCTTTGCAACAGCAGCGATGCGGCCCTGCACGCGATAGAAGGTATTTGCGGCAAAAGCGCGCTGATGATTCGCGGCGATGTCTGCGACCGCGCCTTGCTGGACCGGATTTTCCGCGAGCACGCCATCGACGCCGTGCTGCATTTTGCCGGGCTTAAAGCCGTCGGCGAGAGCGTGCGCAAACCGCTGGATTATTACGAGAATAACGTCGGCGGCAGCATCACGCTGTGCCAGGCGATGGCTGCGGCCGGGGTGTTCCGCCTGGTGTTCAGCTCGTCGGCCACGGTGTATGGCGAGCCTGAGCAGATGCCGATCCGCGAGGATTTCCCCACGGGCATTCCGACCAACCCTTATGGCCAATCCAAGCTGATCGTCGAGAACGTGCTGCGCGACCTGAGCCAGGCCGAGCCGCGCTGGAGCATTGCCTTGCTGCGCTACTTCAACCCGATCGGCGCGCATCACAGCGGGCACATGGGCGAAGACCCCAACGGCATTCCCAACAACCTGCTGCCTTATATCAGCCAGGTGGCGGTCGGCAGCTTGCAGGAGCTGTCGATCTTCGGTGATGACTACCCGACGATCGACGGCACCGGCGTGCGCGATTACATCCACGTCGTCGACCTCGCGGACGGTCACCTCAAGGCGTTGCAGGCGATTGCTGGACGCCCGGGCATCCACACCTGGAACCTCGGCACCGGCGACGGTTACAGCGTGATGCAAGTGTTGCAGGCCTTCGAACAAGCCTGCGGGCGCGCGGTGCCGTACCGGGTCATGCCGCGTCGTAGCGGCGACATTGCCGAGAGCTGGGCCGACGCCTCGAAAGCGGCGAAAGAACTGGGTTGGAAAGCCACGCGCAATTTGCAGGACATGGTCACTGATACTTGGCGCTGGCAATCGAACCATCCGCGCGGTTATCTCGAATGATGTCGTTCTAATACTGAATGTTAGTTTCGGTCAGCTGTTAGATATCGTCGGGAAAATACGCTGGAAATGCCTTTTGCAAGTCCGTAGATATAAACCTGCCGTTCGACTTTTATCAGTTGGGTAAGACTGTGAAAGAACGACGGATCTTGTTCGCGGTTTTTGCGGACTTGAACGCTACCACCGCTAACACAGGCCGGTTTTTAACAGGCCGAATGTTAGAAAGGAGTTGATATGAAAAAAGTGATGGCGATTGCCCTGTTGACGATGTTGAGCAACTGGGCGTCCGCCGCTGAAGCGCCGCTTACTGCGGTGACCAATGTATCTGGCAGTGTCGCGGCTTCTACAGCGCCTGCTGCCAGTACGGCAATGGTTGCCAGTGCAGTTGCGGCGTCCAACAGCGGCGGAAGTGCCAACGGCGGTACCACGGGCACCACCGGTACTACCGGCACCACCGGCACGCACAACTAACAGGAACATTTGTTAGTGCAGTACAGGGTCGCCCGACGCAAGTCGGGTGACTTTATTTTTAGATTTGCCTTGAATAGCGTAGTGCCATTATGACTCGTAGTTTTTCTCTTTTGCTGTTGGCAAGTATCGCTTTGCAAGGTTGCATGTTTTCCCCCGGCCAGTACCTGAGCACCGGTGACATCACGCGCCAGGGCGCCAGTGAAAGCAGTCGGGTCGAGCTGATCCCGATCACGCCCAAGCTGATCTCGATGACGCGCGCCACGCAAAAGCGTGAAACGGTGCCGGCGGAATTGTTGGCCACGCCTGCCGAATATCGCATCGGCAGCAACGATGTCTTGTACATCACGGTCTGGGATCACCCGGAGCTGACCGCGCCATCGGGGGCACAACAGCAGATCGACGCCAACGGTCGTCTGGTGCGCTCCGATGGCACGCTGTACTACCCGTTCATCAAGGAAGTGCAGGCGGCCGGCAAAACCATCCAGCAACTGCGCTCGGACATCGAAACGCGCCTGTCGGCGTTCATCGCCGAGCCGCAGGTGGACGTCGCGGTGCTGCGTTTTGCCAGTCAGAAAGTGGTGGTCTCGGGGGCCGTGGCCAAGGCCGGTCCGCAGCCGATTTCCACCAACCCGCTGAGCGTGGTCGAAGCCCTCGGCTCGGCCGGCATCGACACCAATAATGCCGACTTGTCCGGCCTGCTGCTGACCCGCAATGGCCGGGTGTATCCGCTCAATCTCGATTCGCTCAACCAGCAGGATTCCGAGCTGCAGCATGTCTACCTCAAGGGTGGCGACCAGCTGTATCTGCCCTACAACGACAACAAGCGCATCTACGTCATGGGTGAGGTCAATCAGCCCCGTGCGCTGAGTTTCAAGACCGCGACCATGAACCTGTCGGATGTGCTCGGTTCGGTCGGCGGCTTGAGCCAGACCACCTCCAACGGCAACGCGGTGTACGTGATTCGCGGGGTGGAAAACCTCGATGTCGAGCCAGCGAAGATCTACCAGCTGGAAGCCCAGTCGCCGACCGCCATGGCACTTGCTTCGCACTTTCAGGTACGCCCGCAGGATGTGGTGTATGTCGGCCCGGCCAACGTGACGCGCTGGAACCGCTTCATCAGCCAACTGGTGCCGTCGGCATCGATTGTCGGGACCGGGGCTTCCGCTGCGAAGAACTGGAGCGAATTCAGTAACAACAGCAAATAAGGCCGCCTGTGAAAACCTTGAAAGTTGGCGTCTGCCTGATGGCGGCCTTGATGTTGTGTGGCTGTAACCCGCTGATGACCGCGTCGGTGCGCAACCTCAAGTCGGCGGTGCTCGGCCCGGACGAACTGGATGTGAGCGCGGCCCAAGTGGCCGAGGTCAAGTACCCGCAAATCAAACTGACTACACCGTCCGGCTCCGGGGTGCTGGCGCTGGTGCGCGAGCGGCAAGACCTGCAGTTCTGGGTCGCCTCCGGCAAGCAGGTGTTGCTGCTGCGTGACGGCCTCGCCGTGCGCACCATTGGCCTAGGCGTGGAAGGCGATCTGGACGGCACGCGGCTGGCCGATAACGCGCCGTTCAAACACGGCCTGCATCAAGTCGCCGATGGCTTCACCAGTCAGCGCTGGATCGACCTCTACAAGGGCCAGCAAGTCGGCTTGATCGTCAACAGTCGTTTCTTGCGCCGGTCCACGCAAACCCTGGACATTCTCGACAAGGAATACACCGTGCTGCGTGTCGATGAACAGATCGACGTCCCGGCCATCGGCCTGCGGGCGACCAATCATTATTGGGTCGACCCGGTGGACGGGTTCATTGTGCAGAGTGAGCAACAGCTGACCAAGCAACTGCGCGTGCGCATTGTGCAACTGACCCCTGATCGCAGGCATCTGCCATGAAGCGCTGGCGGATGTTCTCGGCGGGCCTGCTGTTGATCAGCGGCGCGAGTCAGGCAGCGGTCATCGTCAGCGGCGATGTCGCCAACCCGGGACCGGTCGAATTGCCGCCGGGCGGGCGCTTGCTCGACGTGATCAGCGTGGCGGTGCCGAACGCCGAAGGTTACTGGCTGGCCGGTGAGTTGTTGCGCCAGTCGTTGCTGGAAGAGCAGGCGCGACTGAAGGCCGGGGTGTTGTTCGATCTGGATGTGTTGCAACGCATGGCCGCGTTGTTCGATCGCCCGAGCCGCGCCGCGCTGGCGTTGCGGCTGGCCGAGCAGGTGCGGCAGATGCCGGTCACCGGGCGCCAGGTCGCGGACCTGGACCCGGTCGCGGTGGAAGTCGGTTTTGCGCGCAACATTCGTCTGGATGATGGCGATCGCCTGAGCTACCCGAAACGGGTCGACGAGGTGCAAGTGCTGGGCGCGGTCGCCGACACCTGCCACGTGCCTTATCAGCCGCTGCTGGAGGCGCGCGAATACCTGGAAATCTGCACGCCGCTGGACGACGCCGAGGCCGATTACCTGTGGCTGATCCAGCCCAACGGTGCGGTCCGGCGCGTGGGCATTGCGCACTGGAATCGCGAGAGCGGGCACTTCCCCGTGGCCGGCAGCAAGATTCTGGTGCCGGTGAAAAACGATGATCTGGATCCGCCTGTTCCTGAGCTGAATCAGCAGTTGGCCGAATTGATTGCCACGCAGCTGGCTGAGGTGGTTCGTTGAAGTTACGTGTTGCAGCTGTGTTGTTATTGCCGTGCGGCCTGGTGCATGCCGAGCCGCGCATTACTCAAAATGATTTCGGTGGCACCGGTCTGTTGCAGACCCCGACGGCGCGCATGGCCCCGGCCGGTGAACTGAGCGTCAACGCCAACCGCACCGAGCCTTACAGCCGCTACAGCGTGTCGTTGCAGCCGCTGGACTGGCTCGAAGGATCGTTCCGCTACACCGCCATCACCAACCGGCCCTACGGCTCCGAGGCGCTGAGCGGCAGCCAGAGCTACAAGGACAAGGCGGTCGATGCCAAAGTCCGGCTGTGGCAGGAAACCCACTGGGCGCCGGAAGTGGCGCTGGGCTTCCGAGACATCGGCGGTACGGGCTTGTTCTCCAGTGAGTTTTTTGTCGCCAACAAGCGCTATGACAATTTCGATTTCAGTGCCGGCATTGCCTGGGGTTATCTGGGCAATCGCGGCGACATGGACAACCCGCTGGGCTACGTCAGTGATCGCTTTGACACCCGGCCGGCCCTCGAGGGGACCGGTGACGTCAACTCCGGCTCGTACTTTCGCGGCAAGCCGTCGTTCTTCGGTGGCGTGAGTTATCAGACGCCGTGGGATCGGCTCAGCCTGAAACTCGAATACGAAGGCAACGACTACAAGCACGAACCGAAGGACAACGTGATCAAGCAAGACTCGCCGATCAACGTCGGCGCAGTGTTCAAGGTGGCTGATTCGGTGGACGTCAGCGCGGCGTGGGAGCGTGGCAACACGGCGATGTTCGGCATCACCTTTCACACCAATTTCGTCAGCCGCAAGGCACCGGCCAAGACCTACGATCCAACGCCTGAACCGTTGCCGGCGAAGATGCCGACCACGTCGATGGAGCAGGTCGACTGGGCCAACGTCTCGCAGCGTTTGCAGCAGAATGCCGGGTACAAGGTCGAGCGCATCAGCCAGCGTGATTCCGAGTTGATCGTGTACGGCGAGCAGCAGCGTTACTTCCATTCGTCGAAGGCCGTTGGCCGCGCGAGCCGGATTCTCGACAACAGTGTGAACGACGACATCAACTGGTTCACCGTGGTCAACAAGCGCTACGACCTGCCGCTGGAGGAAACCAGCGTGCCACGCCAGACCTTCCGCGAAGTGATCAACAACGAGGAGCCGCTGGAGTCGTTGCACCGCACCACCGAGATCAACCCGGCGATGCCGCACAACGAGAAAACCCTCTACACCGAGGCGCCGCAGCATTTCAGTTATGGCGTGGGTTTGGGCTTCAAGCAAAACGTCGGCGGCCCGGATGGCTTGCTCTATCAATTCAGTGCCGACGCAGACGCTGAATATCGTTTCAACCGCAACACCTGGTGGAGCGGCTTGCTCAGTGCCAACCTGGTAAACAACTTCGACAAGTTCTCTTACGATGCACCCAGCGGCCTGCCGCGGGTGCGCACCGATTTGCGTCAATACCTGACCACCTCGGAAGTGACCATGCCGTTGTTCCAGGTCAGCCATGCCGAGCAGTTGGACAAGGACCTGTATGGCATGGTCTATGGCGGGTATCTGGAGTCGATGTTTGCCGGTGTCGGCGGCGAGGTGCTGTTCCGGCCGACCGGCGAGCGCTGGTCGGTGGGGGCGGATCTGAACTACGTGCGCCAGCGGGAATTCGACCAGGGTTTCGGCCTGCGCGACTACTCGGTCTGGACTGGCCACATCACCGGCTACACCGACTTGCCGTATGACACGTTGGCGGCGGTCAGTGTCGGTCGCTATCTGGCCGGCGACTGGGGCGGCACGCTCGACATCTCTCGCGAGTTCTTTAACGGCGTGCGCTTCGGCGCCTGGGCGACAATCACCACCGCCGGCAGTGCGGAGTACGGCGAGGGTAGTTTCGACAAGGGCCTCTACCTGTCGATCCCGTTCGACGAAATGATGAGCATGTCGACCATGCGCCGCGCCAATCTCGTCTGGGCGCCACTGACCCGTGACGGCGGCGCCAGGCTCAATCGCAGCTTCCAGCTGCACTCGATGACCGATAGCCGCGAGGGCGATATGTTTTATCGCAACTTCTCGAAGATTACCGAGTAAAACTGGAAGGCCGGAAAATCTTTGGGGGCGGTGAATCCGGTATCTCAATCACACCCCCCCCCTTGTAGGAGTGAGCCTGCTCGCGAAGGCGTCGACACATTCAACATCTCTGTCGCCTGACATACCGCCATCGCTTGCAGGCAAGCTCCCACAATGGCCCAGCGGCAACCCACAAATTCCGATCCATACCAAAATCCCCTGTGGGAGCGAGCCTGCTCGCGAAGGTGTCGGCCCATTCAACCTCTCTGTCGCCTGACACACCGCTTTCGCTTGCAGGCAAGCTCCCACAATGGCCCTGCGGCAACACACAAATCCCGATCCATACCAAAATCCCCTGTGGGAGCGAGCCTGCTCGCGAAGGCGTCGACACATTCAACATCTCTGTCGCCTGGTACACCGCTTTCGCTTGCAGGCAAGCTCCCACAATGGCTCTGCGGCAACCCACAAATCCCGATCCATACCAAAATCCCCCGTGGGAGCGAGCCTGCTCGCGAAGGCGTCGGCACAGCCAACATCTCAGGTATCTGACCCGCCACCCCCAGATCCCACCCACAAAAAAGGGGACTTTCGTCCCCTTGCGGTATTGCCTGGTCGATCACCAGTCCATCAATAAATATCCTTCGACAACAGCGTAAACGGCGTCTTCACCAGGATCTTCAGGTCCAGCCACAACGACCAGTTGTTGATGTAATGCAGGTCCATCTCCACGCGACGCTGCATCTTGTCGATGGTGTCGGTCTCGCCACGGCAGCCGCTGATTTGCGCCAGCCCGGTGATGCCCGGTTTGATTCGGTGGCGGGCCATGTACGCGAGGATTTTCCCCGAGTAGTAGTGGTTGTGCGCCACCGCGTGCGGGCGAGGGCCGACCAGGGCCATTTGCCCCTGCAGCACGTTGAACAACTGCGGCAGCTCATCCAGCGACGTGCGGCGGATGAAGCGTCCGACGGCGGTAATGCGCGAGTCATTGCGGCTGGCCTGAACCACCTCGCGGTCATCGTGCACGCGCATCGAGCGGAATTTCCAGACTTGAATCACCTTGCCGTTCCAGCCGTGACGATCCTGCTTGAAGAACACCGGGCCCGGCGAGTTGATCTTCACCGCCAGCGCGATGAACAGCAGCACCGGGCTCAACAGAATGATCGCCAGCAGCGCCACGCCTTTTTCCACCAGGCTTTTGCTCAACGCAGCGGTAGGGCGGCTGGTCAGCGGGCTTTCGTTTAGGCAGATTGCCGGCAGACCGTCCACCACCTTCACCGAGTGATTGAGCAGGGTCAGACTGTTCAAGTCCGGCACCCAGACCACATCGACGTTGGCACCGAGCAAATCGACGTACATCGCTTCGATTTTCGCCGCCTCCGCCAGCGGCAGGGTGATGTACAGACGACGGATGTCATGGTCTTTGATCAGTTGCAGCAGATCTTCCTGATCGCCGACCACACGCGGTGCATCCGCATCCAGCTCCGCCGTCGCGCCATTGCTGACCAGACCTACCAGCGGCAGGTTTTCCACCAGGCTGATCTTCTTCGCCAGGCCCAACGCCAACTCACCCGTACCGACGATCAACGTCTTCTGCGCGCTGGTGCGGGAACGCTGGTAGTACTTGGAGAAGGCATGCAGCGGCGCATACAACAGCGCCTGACCGAGGAAGCCGTACACCGCCCAGCTCAACGTCACTTCACGGGAAAACACCTCGTCGGCCTTGCACACGAACGCGATGCAGACCAGTGCGACCATGGTCATCGACCAACCCATGAACAGCCGTCCGAGCCCGGTCAGGTAATTGTCCTGCTTGCGATACACGCCGCTGAACGTATACGCCGGCACCGAGGCCAATACCGCGAGTGTCGCGCACATGCGGTAATAGAACTCGACGGTGCCCGTATGCCGTTCAGCGAGTATGAACAACAGCGCAACAATGAATGCCTGCGCCAACGCCCATTGGCCCCAGAAGGTAAGTCCCTTGAGGCCGTTATTTCGATTGATCCGTAGAGAAAGTTCCATGAGATATCCCCAGAAATACGTCCATTCAGGTTTCGACAGTTAAAGTCCGAGTTGCTAGATAGGCTTGTTGTTGTTATTGGACGAGTGTCCTGAGGTAACAACGTCGATAGGCCGAACTGTCGTCAATCAATAGACTAAGTTATTGCTGAAGAGGGTGTCTGACGAGTTCTAACAAGATGGCACAGTGCCAACTTTTTAATAAGCACATACACTGCTGTTAGAAAAGGTCGTGGAGCAGGGGGTGAATAAGTGATGTTGTGTTTGTTACTGTAGGAGGGGTGGAGGCAGGGAGCTTTATTTTACCAGGGAGGTGAAGTCAAACAGAGTGCTCTTGTTGTTTTTGTAATCGCACTGTTTTCTGTTTGTTTTGTCCGCGGATATCGGCTGTATTTACGCCACGATGTCCTGGATGAGGCAATAACCGCGGTTTCTTACGGCACGAAACAGGCGCTCACCATTACTCGCGCTTTTGAACTTGTCCTGCAGGCGACTCAGGCACATCTCGAGACCACGATACTGCTCCGGCTCGCGGCCGATGCTGAGGATCAGGTCGTCGCGACTGACCACGCGCTCTTCGTGATTGAGCATCTTTCTGACCAGTGCGGTTTCAAGCCCGGTCAGGCTGATCTCGACGCCTTCCTTGACCAGTGCGCCTTGATCGTTGTCCAGATGCCAGGTCTCGCTGCACGGAGCGCCGTGTTCATTGGCTGAAGTCGAGTGGGCGGTGTCCGCGTTCATTGTCGGGGATTGGTGAAACGGGTTGGCCGATTGTGCGGCGAGCCATTCCGATTCGAGGGTGGCCAGTATGCGCTGGGTATCGTGTTCAATCGTACGGGCGACGTTTTTCCGAGTGCCGCTTGGGTAAGAAAACTCCATCAGCATCGGGGCGGAAGAGGGCGAAGTAGCACCTTCAATAAACATTTGTGCCTGAGACGTGCCAAACGAATTGAAGCGCTCGCTGGACAGAATGCTCTCAAGTTCACGCTGCGACGTTGTACTGTGAGTCACGACGACAAAATATTTTCTTGGGAGGGTTGTACTAGTTTCCATGTCTCTCTCCTAAAATGTGCACCAAAATGGGCGAAAAGATAAATCGGCAGGCGAGCAATGACTTCCTTGGAAGTAATCGACAGGCAGGGTCTGGGCCCAAAATGGCCCTCGATAAGTTCCACTCGTTCTGCTGCTATGTTGTGAAGTTTATTGTTATGGTTCGGTGTAGCCGCGCTCATTCAATTGCTTGATTATTAGTAGATTTGAAGTACAACTTGAGCTGTATGGTTGCATATGACGATCCTTCGTGATTATGCAAAGAGAATGGCTGCCCGAGACTCAGGCAGTCGATATCAGACCCCGCATCAGGCGATAGCCGTAGCCGCGGATGCTCTGAATCGCGTTGGTACCATACATGTCCTTGATTTTTCCACGCAAGCGGCTGATCGATTTTTCCAGCGCTCTCGGATCGTAGAAATGGGTATTGAGCCCCATGATGCTGGCGATTTCATCATGGCTGAGAATGTGGTTGCTGGTCTGCGCAAAGGCTTCCAGGATCTTCATCTCGGCAAACGAGATGTCGAGTTTCTGGCTGGTGCCGCCGAGCAGGCAGATACGCGTCGGGTCCAGCGTCAGATTGATATCTCGCTGCCATTCTTCGCTGTTGAAGAACTCACCGAGCAACTCCGCGCCTTCGTCGGAAAGGGTATTGAGTTTGATACAGAAGTCGGCACCCGCCAGAAAATACTTGATCTTGTTGAAGGCGCCGCGCCCGGTGATGACCGCGCAAATGATCGGCTTCAAGTTGTCGGTGCGCAGGTTCTCGATCAGCGCAAGATTGTCTTCCAGCGCTTGCGGACTGTCGATAACGATGAAGATGGCGCGATACGAACCAGAAAGTTCATTGTGCCTGGATGAACTAGTGTAGGAGCTGACATCAAGTGCCATATCAGTGCTTACGTGCTTTGCGATCAGCGCTCTAAAATGTTCGGCCACGCCACGGGTACGGCCCAGAGTGAGTACACCGGGATCGTCGTTTGTCGGGCGCGGACTTCTAGTCGCCAAGTTCCCTGAGAGCATCATGCATTGACTCGAATTAGGTGCTGACATCGGGATGTTAAAGCACCGGTTCTCATCTGTGACTGACAATTGGTAACATTCACGCGATTTTTAGACGTGGCTCCCGAGTTTTCTAACAATAATTAAGCATTTCAAGCTTTTAGTTGATTTTCTCGGGGCTGTGAACTAGTCGTTACATGGTGGCAATATGGAATTGTGCCACTATTTTGAATCTATGGCCACGGCTTTATTCATGTCCAATTGCCACTGTCTGCTGGCGAGAGATAATGTGAGATGGATCACACTTTATTGATGGATCAAACTTTTTGCTACTAAAGGCCTAAATATTTTTCGAGTAGTTCGTAGGCGGACGTTTATTAACATGGCTTGAGTGTGTCTTTTGATAAGACATATTCTCCGTCGCCTGATCAGGCAATGGGTGTCGCGTTATACCGATTGTTTAACTTCAGATACTCAATTCCTGAATGCAGTTGACCGGTCGCTCATCAAGAGCGCTCTGACGGAGGATTAATGGATTTCTGGACCTTTATCCAGGTGTTGATTTTAGGCGCAGTAGAAGGCCTGACCGAGTTCTTGCCGATCTCCAGTACCGGCCACCAGATCATCGTCGCCGACCTGCTGGACTTCGGTGGCGAACGCGCCATGGCGTTCAACATCATTATCCAGCTGGGGGCGATTCTGGCCGTGGTCTGGGAGTTTCGCCCGAAGATCTTCGACATCATCAAAGGCTTGCCCAGCCAGAGCAATGCGCAACGTTTCACTCTCAACCTGCTGATCGCCTTCCTGCCGGCGGTGGTCCTCGGCGTGCTATTTGCCGACAAAATCCATCAATACCTGTTTAACCCGATCACCGTGGCCATGGCCTTGGTGGTGGGCGGCATCATCATGTTGTGGGCCGAACAGCGCAGCCATGTGGTGAACGTCGATCACGTCGACGACATGCGCTGGTCAGACGCGTTGAAAATCGGCTTCGTGCAATGCCTGGCGATGATCCCCGGCACGTCGCGTTCCGGCTCGACCATCATCGGCGGTTTATTGTTCGGCTTGTCCCGGAAAGCCGCCACAGAGTTCTCGTTCTTCCTCGCTATGCCGACCATGGTCGGCGCCGCGGTGTACTCCGGCTACAAATACCGCGACCTGTTCCAGGCCAGTGACCTGCCAGTGTTCGCCCTCGGTTTCGTCATCGCCTTCATCTTTGCCATGATCGCCGTGCGCGGCCTGCTCAAATTCATCGCCAACCACAGCTATGCGGCGTTCGCCTGGTATCGGATCGCGTTTGGCTTGTTGATTCTGGCGACGTGGGTGTTTGGCTGGGTGAACTGGACGGAAGCGGCGGCGGGGTGATGCGCACGCCAGGCGGATCAACCCGCCTGGCGCGTTTTACGAAGGGGAGGGCTCAACGCCCTTGCAGCAACTCGCCGGCCTGATCCAGCAACGCCAGCGGATCCTTGGCCTTGTGAATATCCACCGACAACAACTGACGGAATTTACGTGCCCCCGGGAACCCGGTCCCCAACCCCAGCACATGCCGGGTGATGTGATGCATCGCACCACCGGCCTGCAAATGCTCGGCAATATAAGGCCGCAACTGCGCCAGCGCCTCGGCACGGCTGATTACCGGCGCGGTGCTGCCGAACAACTGCTGATCCACCTCCGCCAGCAGATACGGATTGTGATAAGCCTCACGCCCCAGCATCACACCGTCAAAGGTCTGCAAATGCTCATGGCAGGCCTCCATCGTCTTGATCCCGCCGTTCAGCACAATCTCCAGCTCCGGAAAATCCGCCTTCAACTGCGCCGCCACGTCATACCGCAACGGCGGAATGTCGCGATTCTCCTTCGGCGACAACCCCTCCAGAATCGCAATCCGCGCATGCACAGTAAAACTGGTACACCCGGCATCCCGCACCGTACCGACGAAATCACACAACTCGGCGTAACTGTCCCGCCCATTGATCCCGATCCGATGCTTCACCGTCACCGGAATCGACACCGCATCACGCATCGCCTTCACACAATCCGCCACCAACTGCGGATGCCCCATCAGGCATGCACCGATCATATTGTTCTGCACCCGATCACTCGGGCAGCCAACATTAAGGTTCACCTCGTCGTAACCATGCGCCTGCGCCATGCGCGCGCAAGCGGCCAGATCCAGCGGGACGCTGCCGCCCAGTTGCAACGCCAGCGGGTGCTCGGCTTCGTTGTGACGGAGGAAACGTTCGTGATCGCCATTGAGGAGGGCGCCGGTGGTGACCATTTCGGTGTAGAGCAGGGCGTTCTTCGACAGGAGGCGTAGGAAGAAACGGCAGTGGCGGTCGGTCCAATCCATCATGGGCGCAACGGAGAACCTTCTAGACAGCGTAGAGCCGGTGTTTGTTGGGTATGTAGCTGAATTCTGTACCATTTTGCTCTACGTGTTCTAAGCCGGTTTCAGGGGGTAAATAGGCGTTTTCTGAGGTCGGTTGGTACAATGTACCAACCACTTTTCAAATTGTACCAGTTGACTATGGCCACGATCAGAGCACGGAAACGCACCGACGGCAGCACCAGTTACACGGCACAGATACGCCTGTTTCGCGATGGGACGCAAGTTTACCAAGAGAGTCAGACCTTCGCCCGAAAACAGGCCGCACAGGCTTGGGTGCGTAAAAGAGAAACCGAACTGGACGAACCAGGTGCGATCGAGCGGGCAAACCGACCTGGTGCGACGATCAAGGAAATGATCGATCGGTACTTGGTCGAGATGACCAAGGCGCGCCCTCTCGGGAAGACGAAGCTCGGCACGTTGAAGGCGATCAGCGAATCCTACCTTGGGAAGTTGAACGACAGGGATGTAAGCAGCCAGCACCTGGTCGAATATGCGTTATGGCGCATGGGCAAGGAGGGCGGGGGCGTTCAGCCTCAAACCGCCGGCAACGATCTTGCACACCTTGGCGCGGTTCTCTCGATCGCTCGGCCCGCTTGGGGATATGAGGTGGATCCGCACGCAATGGCGGACGCCCGCCGAGTGTTGAAAAAGCTCGGTTACAACATGAAAAGCCGCGAGCGCGATCGCCGGCCCACCTTGGAAGAACTCGACAAACTGCTGACGCACTTTCGGAGTATCCAAACCCGTCGTCCAACTTCTATCAACATGCTTAAGTTGGCTGGCTTCGCGTTGTTCTCCACGCGTAGGCAGGAAGAGATTACCCGGATCCGCTGGGATGATTTGGACGAGGCTGGCCAACGGGTTCTGGTTCGTGACATGAAGAACCCTGGGCAAAAAATCGGTAACGACGTCTGGTGTCATTTGCCTCCAGAAGCATGGGAGATCCTTCAGACCATGCCTAAAGTGTTGCCTGAGATTTTTCCTTACAGCGCTGAATCAGTGTCCACGTCCTGGACAAGGGCCTGCAAAATCCTCGGCATTGAAGATCTGCACTTTCACGATCTGCGCCACGAAGGCGTCAGTCGTCTTTTTGAAATGGATTGGGATATTCCGCGAGTGGCGAGCGTGTCGGGCCATCGAGACTGGAACTCAATGCGCCGTTATACCCACTTGCGCGGGCGAGGGGATGTTTATGCAACTTGGGAATGGTTCGAGCGCATCCTGCAGGCGCCCGTAAAACTGGGCGCCAAAACGTTGAAGTGAATTAGCTACTGCGCGGCGCGCTATTCAGTTGATTACTTTCTTTGACTGCTGCAGCGCGCTGTTCATCCAGGTAGGCCGACAGGTCTGCAATATGAACACCTTTCGCACTTTTCTGGCTCGGCTCCATGCGAGTAATCGGGAGCTTTATCTGCCCGGCACCCACTTTGCGTTGAAACATATCCGTTGTCAGGTGCGTGAAATAATCCTGGCACACTCGATCCAGGGGAATTACCACTTGGCCATTGTATTGGGCCATAAGTACAAACAGCGTTTTCATAGTGCGATACCTTCGAGTGAGTAAGTTCGATCAATTGGGGGGCGGTCTGCTGTTGATTTGCCTGCCAGTAGTTGAGCGACAACAGCGAACTCTGCCGCATTAATGTCGCCCAGCTCCTTAGCGAAAGTGGTAAGGCATTCAAGCCGGATCCGTGCTGCTTCAGTTTTCCGTACTCGATAATCAAACAGCGCTGTACCTACGATTCTGATAGCCATCAGATGCCGAGCCTGCGGGTCACTGTTGTTGAGTGTGTTAGTCTTTGAATCACTGCTGCTTTGGTGCCTTGCTTCCATGATGTTGCCCTCAGTGGTGGTTGATGTCGGGGAGCTGCAACTCCTCGACATCGCTTCTCATCCGTCAGTCTCGACGGGCCAGGTGAATAACCAGGTCAGCGTAATTCGGGTCTTCCTCGCTACAGGATTGCCATTCCAGTACGCTCAAAATCTGCTGTGGGCTGCACGACTCCACCAGGATTTCGCGCTGGCCACCTGCAGCACGAACTTCAAGAATCTGCAGCAGCCCGTCCTCGCCGTAAGCCCCGGCTTGAATCACCGGCTGGGTCTTCCCCAGCGCATTCAGGCCATCGATGATCTCCTGCAGCTTGTTCGTGTTGCCGTCGCCGGCATTACCCATAAAGACTTGGATTTGCATCGGTGTAGCCTCCTTTTCACGCTTTGAAGATCCAGCACTTGACCGTTGTGGGACGGCCCGGCGCCAAGGGTGTTCTGCTGTTCATCGCTGCGCGGACTGCGCTGTGTACGGCTTTATTTGCTTCCAGAAACTTGTGCGAGCGTGACTCTTTGAGTAGGTCGCGCAGGGTGGCCACGTCGGCCAGCTTCTGTTTGTGTTCGGCGGCTCGTTCGCTGAATTCGTTGAGGTTGATCGCAATGACGCTCGGGTCGCTGCTGTGATCGACCAAGGGGTCATCATTGAGCGATTCGAGGTAGTCGTAGACTTCCCAGAATTCGGCAACGGCCGGGTGGTCGGAGCTGATTGAGGCTTGGCGCTCGATCGCCATTCGGACGATCTGCCGCTGGGTCGCGGCTACCTGAGGCTCGTCCAGTTTCAGAACCAGGCGCAGGGCATCGAGTAGCGAAAGCAACTGCGCGTGGTTCTTGCTGATCCGCTCCACACGGATGTATCCGCGCAGGTCGGATCCGCAGCTGCGGCAGTTACCTTGTTCGCTTGGGAACTCGGTTCCGCAGTCGAAGCAGTGGGTGTGCAGCCGGCGCAGCTTGGCTTCGTGTTCGGGCATGCGCTGGGCGAAAAACTTGAGGACGGCCGACTCTTTACCGACGGCCCGAATCAGGAAGTGGCTGAGCGTTCCGCCGTCCAGGGCGTTCAGCTTGTCCGCTGCAGCGCGGCTTTGCGGCGTTACTGTCGGCCGGATGAAGTGCAGCTTCACGATCCGGGTCATGATCGCTTCATGGGCGACCACGGCCGCGTTCTGGCTGATGGCGATCGTGCCGCGAAACGGTGGTTCGTAGGTTTCGTTGCCGGCAGTCTTCACACCTTTGGTGGCCAAAGTGCCGCCGCCAAAAAAGTCTTTCAGCTCGTCCCATTCGAAAGTCTTGGCGTGAGATCGATCGTCACCGTGGCGATCCGCCTCAAGAAACACCACAGGCATTCCGGATACCTGACCCATCAACCGCGAACGGCCGGCTTTCGTCGACTTCATAGGGTCGAAGCCTTCGTACCCCTCGCGGCCGAGCAGTTTCCACAGCAGGTTGAGCAGGGTGGTTTTGCCGGCGCCGGCCTCACCGGTGGCTTCCAGAAAAGGGAAGGACTGATAGCGCGCCCGGATCTGCTCGCAGAACAGCGAACCGAAAAAGAACACCAGTGCGACCAAACCTTGGGCGCCGAAGCATGTCCACAGCAGCTGCAGCCACTGCTCGTTAAAATCCTTCCCGTCACGCTGCAGCTTGATCGGGACGCCTTTCTGCAGTGATTTCAGCCGCAGTTTTCCGAACTCGAAATAGTCCTCGCTGTTGATTTTGTAGATCGTGCCATCCTTGATGGCGAGATCCCCAAAAACGTAGCAGCCGTATTCCTTGCTGTAGCCCACGTAGTCGATCGTGGACACGGTTTTGATGCCGAACAGTTGATCCTTCATCAACTTGTCGAGCTGCTGCCCGCTGCCGGTGTACATGGCACCGGCAGCCATCCCGAGCAGACGTTTTTTGAATTCGCTGGCGGCTGATAGCTGACCGCTGGTGAAGGTGTTTTTCACGCTTTCTGAGTCGTGAGGGAAGTCCACACGCACGTAGTACCAGGATTCGTCGGTGACTTCGTTGCGTTGAAAGTACAGCGCCTGCGGGTAGCAGTTCGCGATCTCGACGACGCTACCTGACTGTTGCAGGGCCTTCTCACGCTGCTGCGATTGATTGAGCAACTGGTCGTCGTGGTTCTCGCTGTCCTCGATGTCCTGCATCGCCCGGTTGAATTTCTCCATGTCCAACTTGAACCAGTAGAGGCGGTTGCCGAATCCAAGGTGGAATTCCCCGCGCTTGTTCCAGTCGTACATGAGCAACGCTTTCTCGGCCGCGCTCTCGGCCAGCAGCAGGGAACCCTGGTGACGAACCTGTTTCAGGTCAGCGGCAATCTGATCAGCTCGTTGGCTTTCGTCATCGATGAAGCCCCATCGTTGATGCAGGTCGTTCCAGTCGGTCTTTCGGCCGTCGCGGAGCGGAATCTGTGCAGCCTCACAGACGAATCCCAGCGCTCGCGCCTGCTTTGCCCAGCGTTTGGTGTAGGTGTGTGCACCTGGTTCGTTGTCCAAGGCCCACACCAGCTTCGGTAGCTTTCCTTCGCGGTTTCGAGCAAGCGCCCGCAGTGATTCCTCCGGGAACGCGTTCGAAGACATAGCCGACACTGCTGCGATGTCGTTGTGCACCAAGGCGATCGCATCGAAGATTCCTTCCACAATCCAGATTTCTTTGGCTTCCAGCAGATCCACGCAAGGCGGGCACCACCAGACGCCGCGGTAGCTGTCCTTCGATTTGAAGCGCGCTTTCATCTTTCCAAAGCGGTGTGGGCGGTCGATCAACCTTTCCCACCAGCCGCCTTTCTCCAGGGCAAAGCGAACGGTAGCGCTGCCGGCGTTGTGTTCGGCCGAGTAATAGCTTTCCTGGGTGAACCATCCCTGGATCAGCTCTAAGCGAAAACCTCGGGCAAATTCCAGATAGGCGCGGGCGGTCGCGTTAGGGTGTTGATCGGTCGCTGGCGCGCGTTTGCTCCAGTCTTCAAACAGGTCGTCGTATAGCTCCTTCACATGCATCGTGTGGGCGCATTTTTCAGGTCTGCCGCAGATCACTAACCACGGAGCATCAAAGCGGGTGTAAAGCGTCTTCTGCCTGCACTTCGGGCAAGTACCCCCACGCATGTAGTCGGTGTTTGTCCTGTGCTTGAGGCCGTAATCGAATTTCAAGCGTTCGATCACGTCGCTACGCAGTTGCTCTTTCATGGTTACTTCACTTTCTTAAGGCAGAGGGAGAGGGCGCCGATCAGGTGTTTCTGTGCGGCCATCACAGGACAGTTAGCGAGGATCGATCCGTGACGCAGGCCTTCGGGGATAAAGCGGAATTGATCTGCATACCAAAGGTCATTGAGGCTGAGACGGTACTGTTCACGCAGGTTTGCCAAGAGCGCTTCGGCCTGCGCTGGCGGCAGTTTTGCGTTGATGTTCAGGGTGTTTTCCATCGTCAAACCTCAATTTCGGGCGCAGCTCACCCAAACCCACGGATATGGGGGGATCGGGAATTTGTTGGTTGGGTGTTAAGGAGTGGTAACGCGGAAACGCCCGTTGTCCGGCGCGTTCAGAATGCGTTCATAGATCAGGCTGACGGGGACGGCCCAAACCTCACCGGTGCCTGTGTCAGCGATAACTGTATGTGTCGCCGTGCTGGTCAGTACGTCCAGGCACTGCCGATCGCTTGCGGCAGATAAATCGCTGTATGCCAGGTGAACCATTTTTTCGGCTGTCGGAGTCCGTACGTCGAAGTCGGACACCAAATGTTGAACGGCGCGTTTGACCAATTGCTGATCGTCGCTCAAGTGTTCGCACCGATGCCGTTCGAGGAACAGCGACGCCGCGGCTTTGAGCATGTCCTGATATTCCTGTGCTGCAGACAGATTGTTCATTGGGCTTTCCCCGCACGGTATAGAGCGATGGCTGCAAGCACTTCGGAGTGTCGTGCAGCAACATGGAGGTTGTGGGCGTCTAGGATCAGCTCGGCTTCTTCTTCGCTGATCGAACCGTCTTCAAGCGCCTTGGCGATCGCCTGGTCAACACAACCGCGCTTTGCTGCTACCTGCACCGACCGAGCGTAAAGCTCGACGTTGTCCAAGGTCTCAGGATCAGCAACCGGCACAAACAGCCCGCCATACATCGACGCGACGTAGTTGGGTAAATGGTGTGTGCCGCAATCTTGCTCCAGCATGAAAACTTGCGTGTCACTAAGCGGGCTACAGCCAGCGTTTTCGTAGGCATGGTTGTCGAACTTTTTAAGCTTCAGTCCCAAGCGTGCGGCAGCGGCCTCACGTCCTCCGGTATAGCTGCGGATGATCTCGCTCATGACTTCTTTGCGAGTGTCTAGGATCGGGCTTTTCATCTTCTACTTTTCCCTGTTGAGCGCCGCTATTACTGTTCGATCACGCCGTCTTTAATCCCTAGCAACACAGCGGCGCGATGTGCCTCCCCCCGGCGACCTTTGATCCGACCGTTCAATAGGTCGCTGACTAAATTTTTGTTCAGTCCGTGTTTGCGACTGAACTCCGCAATGCTGACTCCTTTTCGATCAAGCGCCGCCCGGGCTTGCTCGTGCGTAACGGTGGCGGGCATAGTGCTCCCCTTGTTTGTTTCTGTTTGTTTGCGTTTGTCTGTGGTGATTCTTGGTCAAAAAAATGATCAAGTCAATGGTGGTGAATAAAAAAATGCTCATAGCGGATCGAGTGGGTGAACGCCTCAGGGAAGAGCGCGAGCGCTTGGGGTTAAATCAAACGGATTTTGGTGTGCTGCTAGGCGTCAGCCGGGGCACACAAAAGAACTACGAATTGGGAGCGAACTCTCTCGATCTCCGATACGTCACGGCTCTTGAAGAACGTGGCGTTGATGCTGCTTATGTGCTGACCGGCCGGCGATCCACTCCTCTGGGGCAACTTTTTAGCGCAGCAGAAGAAGAGTTGATAAACCAGTTCAGAACCATTTCGGATGAGGATCAAAAAGCGATCCGTCGTTTCCTTGAGGCCATGGCTGACGACGCCGCCAGGCGTCGGTCTTAATTCACGAAAAGCCATACATCATTGGGAAAGCTCCCATTCCAATGATTTTTGCCACGCCCCATAAAGTCCGTTCAGCAATGCACTTTATGGAGTAGTTAGCATGTTGGATCGCAAGAAGAACGATCAAATCAACCTCGAGCACGTCGGGTCGGAAACTACCGTACTCACTGACATCGAGCGTCGACTGATCGATCTGTATCGTCGGCTGAGTCGCGTTGAACAGCAGCAGGTTCGTCGCGTGGCTGAGATACTGGCAATCAACCCAAAGGAGAAAGTAGGGGGCTGAACGTCATTCTTTGAATGATCCCGATCGCCGACGCTGTAGCGTTGGCGGTTTGTACCTACGCCACCGCCTGCGACCCCAACTGCTCGAACAGCTCCCGCTGCTTCGCCCTGGGCAACTCGCGAAACCGATCGATCAACATGCGTTCGAAGGTCTGCGAACACGGGCTGAGCGTGTGTGAGAACGTCAGGTTCGACACCCATGTATGCCCGCACCTGGCGTCCAGGCATTGGCAATACAGCTTCACGAACTCCGTTGTTACCTCTTCCCGTGAAGCAATTCGGCCCTTGTGGCCGCACTTGCATACAACTCTCATTGTGTCCCTCCCCAAGGGCAGCTGATCGCTACCATATTGCCATAATATGCAGTGGCTTTCTCTCCACTTGCTTATTCATGTAGTGGTATCCACTGCTTCATGAGCAGGCTTCCAGCTAAAGCGCCTGTCTTCTCGTAACTTGTTATTAAGCTGGTCGAACAACTGGCAGATCGGCCGGATCTCGTTGCTGGTGTACACGCGATCGATCTTTTCGATGTCGCCGAATCCACCGGTGTTTTCCGGGATGATGCCTGCCAGCGCCGGGTTCATCCGCCAGGCCGCGATGACATCGTTTCGAGTGATGTTCTTCACTTTCTCCAGCTCGTCTTTCGCCTGGAAGTCGCCCACCGGGATGATCTGGATGGCGTTTTCCTTACCGTTGGGGATGTTGACGAACATCGATCGGAAGTTGCCCACACCCTTGCTCGCGCTGATTTGGGCGCGCAGCTCGTCTTCGTCCTCTTCGGTCAGGTCGGGGTCGTTGGTGTAGAAGATGTAGCCGGCGTGCGCACCGTTGCTGTAGTAGCGCCGGCGGAAGAGGGTAGCGGCCTCATTCAGCAGCAACGCCTGCAGACCTCCCAAGTAATCTGGAATCCCGTAAATGTTCTGTTCCACGTCGTAGTCCAGGACGTGGGAGATCTCGTGCGCCTCGAACTCCATTTCCTTGTTGTCGGGCAGCAGCATCACGAAACCGCCGTCGACCTTTACGCGCATGTTGATCGCCGGCAGGTGCTGAAGCTCCAGCACCTGGCCGAATGCGTTGGTGTCGTTGTAGAAGTACGCTTCGCCAAACACCATGTAGTCCAGTCCGGCGCGGCCCATTGTCTCTGTGCTGCAGCCGGCCGAGGCGATGAACTCACGCAGCAACAGGTTGCGCTTGAACTTCGGAATGGCGCCGTGGTGAGCGTTGGCGCGCAACAGCTTCGCCAGGCCGGCCCGTGATACCGGCGGCTTGTAGATCTTGCCGTCGTCGCTGGGGAACACGCCCACGTATTCGCCGATGTTGCCGGACAGCACCTGCTCCGGTTCCCCGAATGTAAACGAACGCATCGGCTGCTGCTGTGGTTGGACTACGTGGTGCTTTCTGCGTTTGCGGTTGGCCATGGCTGCTCTGGTTACTCGTGACGTAGCGGCTACGACGCCGCTTGTTGGTGTTCAAAGGTTCGTTTGACAGGGCGTGCATCACCGCCCAGGCAATGTCGGCGTGACCGGTGGCTTCGGTACGGGATGCGCTGTAGGTGATCTGACCGCTGTTGGTGGCGCCGCGCTTGATGGTCAGGAATGCCTGGGCGATATCCGTCCATCCCGCGTCCCACTCGATGCGACTGCCTTGGATCGTGTCCTGGGCTTTCAGTACCAGGGCGTTTTTCGCTTCCAGGCTGTAGTGAATCGGTGTCGCCTTGGCGTAGAAGTCGCGCACCAGGTCGAAAACGCCGTAACCCACGCCGGTGACATCGATGCCGATGTGCTGCACGTTGAAGCGCTCGGTCAGCTTCTTGACCTGCGCGGCCTGGTAGGTGAACGAATGGCCCCGCCAGCTGTGCTTCTCCAGGATCCGGAACTTCGCCCCGGGTTCGAGTGGCGGCGCGATGACCACACAGGTGGCGTCGTCGCGGGTGCGACTCGGGTCGTACCCCAGCCAGACCGGGCTGTTGCCGAACGGGCGATCCAGATCCGGGTTGTAGTCCTCCCACAGCGACAGATCCGAGTAGCAGCGCTCCAGATCCTTGAGGCTGAAAGCGCTTTGAGTGCTGTCGATGAACTTGCAGTAGAACAGCTGTTGAAACTTGTCCTCGTCGTACTCCAACTGCAGTTGTTCCAGGTCGAACAAATCGCAGCCGCCGGCGATCGCATCGTCCAGAGTAATCGTTTTGCGCCACTGGCCGTCCGGACACAGCGCGCCCTGTGTGTAGGCCGTTTCGCTCGGCCACACACCGCCGGCCTTCTTGCCGCGCTTGCTGTTGCGGAACTCTTCGCCCGACCAGAACGGATACGCCTGGTGCGACACGGCGCTGGGCGTCGAGAAATAGGTTTTGCGCCACTTCTTGTGGGTGCCCATGGCGCTGGCCACGGTGCTGAGTTTTTCGAAGTCGCGAATCCAGAAATATTCGTCCACGTAGACGTGGCCGTGGTAGCCCTGGGCGGTGCTGCTGTTGGTGCTGAGAAAACGCAGCTCGGCGCCGTTGCTCAGGGTGATCGGGTTACCGGTCAGCTCAATATCAAACCATTGCTTGGCGAACTGGATGATGTAGCTGCGGAAGATCTCGGACTGCGATCGGCTGGCCGACAGGAACACCTGGTTATCACCGCTCAACACGGCGTCCATGAACGCTTCGCCGGCGAAGTAGTAGGTCAGGCCGACCTGACGGCTTTTGAGGATGTTCCGGACACGGCGGGTCAGCGGGTTCTGTTTCGCCTCGAACAGTTCTTTCTGGTAGCCGTACATTTTCGAGATGAACTTATCCAGGAAGTCCACTTCGGTCAGGCCGCTGATGTCGTTCTTTGCCTTCTTTTCGCGCTTCTTGCCGCCGCCTTCGCCACGCTCACGGCGTTGGCCAGGCTGACGTTCGCGAGGCTCGTCCGGACGATCTGTTGCCGCCGCCGGCGCAGGTTTGGCCGCTAGCTTTTTCAGTCGCTCAAGCAGGCTTGTCAGCCGCTCCAGTTCGTCCAGTTCGGCTTTCGTCAGCGGCTCGATCTTCTCCAGAATCAAGGTGATTCGTCGGTTGACGGCGCTCAACGGTTCTTCATCCGTAAGCATCTCGTCCCACCCGCCTTGGCGGATCCAGTAGTAGACGATACGGATATTTGGCAGCTTCAAATGCGCCTGGATTTCCTTCACCGAACAGCGGCGCAGGTAGAGGCGTTTTGCGGCTTCTTTGACTTCGGTCGGGTAGTTCATGGGCCGCAGTCTATGCGGCGAAAACGCCGGAAACGCGGGGTTAAATCCCATCATTCGCCTATATCCGGAAAATAGGAGATCGCCGAAAACCAACCGTTTGTTTGGGGCAAATCGGCTCCCTATCGTGGCGGCTCATTCAGTGATTGAGCGCAGTTACCCACCATGCCCCGTTCCCTTGTCTCCTACTGGAAACGTGTTGCCACTAGCGGCCCGACCGTCGATGGCCGCGAGATCCTGCCCCAGGAACTGCGCGACATCGCCGAGACCTACACACCTGCCAAGTACACGGCGGTGATCTGGTGTGACCACGAACGCTGGACAGGCTCGCACGGCACCGTATTCGCTGTGCGTTTGGTGGAAGAGGGCGAGGATCTGGAGCCTGGTCAAATCGCGCTGGAAGCGCAGCTGAAGCCGAACGACCGCCTTCTGTACCTCAACGACCAAGGCCAGAAGCTGTTCAGCAGCATCGAGATCACCCCGAATTTCGCCGGCAGCGGCAAGGCCTATCTGACCGGCTTGGCGGTGACTGATTCGCCGGCGAGTCTTGGCACTCAAGAGCTGTATTTCTCCAATCGAACCAGCCGCGCCGCTTACTACGCCGCTTCGCAAGAACTCGGCCCGCTACGCGAAACCGAGCCGCAGGGCGAGATCGGGCGCCTTGCCGCCATGTTCACCCGCCTGTTTAAGCGTTTCGGTATTGAAGACACGTCCACCGAAACCACCCCGCAAACCCCAACCGAGAGCAAACCCCCAATGGATGAAGCTACCGCAACGGCCTTGAAAGCCCTGCTGGCCCAGCTGCTGGTCGTCGCTGCCGGCATTCAGGCCGTGATCGAGCCTGCCGCCGAAGACGCACCGGAACCCGATCAAGCCCCGATCGATGACGTCAGTGCCGCAGTAGACGAGATCGTCACCACTGCCGAAGAGGAGCGCGAATTCAAGCGTAACGGTGGCGGCAATAAGTCTGTGTTGGCTGCGTTGGCCGGCCTGCAGAAGCAATTCACTGCGCTGCAGAACACACCGACCGGACGTCAGTTGCCGCGCAATTCCGGCCCGACTGACAAATCCAAAGCGCGGGTGCTCTGACCATGGCCCGTTCCCTGAGTGCTTACGGCGCCAAGATGTACGCCGAAATGCAGCTGGCGATCGCCGAGACCTACGGTGTCGAGCTGGCCAGCAAGATGTTCTCCGTTGAACCGTCGATCGCCCAGGAGCTGAACGACGCCATTACCGCCAAAGCGGACTTCCTGCAGCGCATCAACGTCATTCCGGTGACCGAGATCAAGGGCGAGAAGGTGTTCATTGGCGTGTCCGGCCCGGTCACTGGCCGCACCAACACCAAGACCACCGATCGCGTGGCGAAAGATGCTTCGGCGCTGGAAAACAGCACCTACGAACTGTCGTCGACCGAATCGGACGTGGGTCTGCCCTACGCGAAGATCGATGCCTGGGCCAAGTTCCCGGACTTCCATCAACGTTACTCGGCTGCTGTGCAGAAACAGATCGCTCTGGACCGCATCATGGTCGGTTTCCACGGCCTGAAAGCCGCTGCGCAGACCGATATTGCCGCTTACCCAATGCTGCAGGACGTGAACAAAGGCTGGTTGCAGCAACTGCGCGAGCAAGCACCGCAGCAGGTACTCAAGGAAGGCAAAGCCGCCGGCAAAGTCACTCTGGGGCCGGACGGCGATTACGCCAATCTGGACGCCCTGGTGCATGACACCAAACAAATGGTGGACGAACGTCTGCGCGATGGCGGCGACCTGATCGCCATTATCGGCACGGACCTGTTGGCGGCCGACAAGGCCAAGCTGTACGCCAAGCAGGGTGATACACCTACCGAAAAAGAGCGCATTGAGGACGCTCAGGTCATCGCCACCTACGGCGGTCTGCCGAGCTTCAGCGTTCCGTTCTTTCCGGTCAACGGCGTGCTGGTCACCAGTTGGGACAACCTGTCGATCTATTTCCAGGACTCCAGCTGGCGCAAGCAAACCGTGGACAACCCAAAACGCTCCCGCGTCGAGGATTACAACAGCCGCAACGAAGGTTACGTGATCGAGCAGTTGGAAAAGATCGCGCTGACCGAAAACGTGGAGCTGGTGAAGTGAGCCTGGCTCTCGCACACAAGCGCCGCACGTTGGCCCTGGGAAGCGCTGCAGTGATCGCTGCCGCAGCGGCACCGCTGGCGTATTCGCCGGCGGAAGCCCTGAGCAGTCCGGCCAATGCCAAAAAACACCTGCTCCTGCAGGAAGCGGCGCTGGCTCAAGACCTGGAACGCCTGAGCGCGATCAAGGGGCTGGCCGGACGTCAGGCACTCAAGCGTGAGGAACTGCTGCCCAAGTACCAGGACTTCATTCAGCGCTACATGGATTCGGGCCTTGTCATGCCGAACCCCGTCCTGGTGCAGGTGATGGTCTGGCTGTTCGACACCGAGCAGTTCGAAGACGGTCTGGTGCTGGCGGACTTCGCGATCGAGCAAGGTCAGGAAATGCCGGAGCGCTTCAAGCGGCGCGACGTGCAGACCTTTGTCGCGGATGCAGTGATCGACTGGGCTTACGCCGAGTACAACGCCCAGCGCAGCCCGGAACCGTACCTGTCCAACCTGCTACCGCGTGTCGACGGTGAATGGGATCTGATCGAGCAGATCCCGAGCAAGTACCACAAGTTGATCGGCATGCGCGCCATGGAGGCCGAGCAGTGGGAAACCGCTCTTACGCACCTGGAGCGCTCCACTGAGCTGTACGCCAAAGCCGGCAACGAAACGCGCATTGCGAAATGCCGCAAGGCGATCGCCAAACAAACACCCGCCAACGACGGCGCCCAATAACCGACTACCCCCCCAGCGGGGAACTGTGGACGTGTGTCTGCCATTTATGGCCAGCCCCACGAAAAACAGTCTCCCCGCCCTAATTCGAGCGGTCAGCAATGAGCTTTTCCGGGAAACCCACCACCTTTGTGGAACAGATCATCGAGAACGACGGTTTCTGGCCAGACCTCTCCGTGTCCGAATTCCAGAAGGGCTACCGCCTGCCGGCGGAGTTCCTGGGCGACCTGCTGACCGACGCGCTGAGCATCGCCATGGCCGAGGTCAACGACGACCTGGCCAAGCTCAAAACCAGTTGGCTGGCGGCGGGTATCAACGCCGTGGAAACAGCCGATCCGATGCTGCTGCCCGAACGTGCATTCAAAGCCAAGCTGTACAAACGCGCCGTGTATTGCCGCGCCAAAGCCAGCGCCCTGCAGCAGTTCGCCACCGTGACCCGGCGTGAGAGTGCCGAGAACACCGGCAAGGAAGCGCCGGAGCGTGAAGACACGTTTCTGGCATTCAGTCAGCAGGCTGTGCGCGCCCTGCAGGGCCGTGGCCGCATCACGGCGAAGTTGCTATGACCAAGCTGCAGGCATTGACCGCCTACCTGATGCAGCGCCGCCTGGTCGCGCCTGAGCAGCTCGACAGCTTCACCGAGCAGGTAAAGCTTTCGCTGATCTGGAAGCCCGACGTCGGCGGCATGCACTTCGCCGATATGCACTATCGCGCCGCGATTGTGCTGGAGCGCTTCGCCGACCATCCGGCACGTCTCATGGCCCTGGTCGGCAGTTGGCTGGAAAACCACGACGGCGATCGCGACCGCCACGAACTCCCGGCACCGGAATTCGCCGTGGAGCCGTTGGACAACGACCTGTTCGACGTGGAAGTCACGCTGGAATTCGTCGAGCCGCAGTACCTGTCCGAAGACCCTGCAGGCGAGATCGAGGCCTTCGGCAAGACCTGGGCGTTTGTTCCCTTTGATCTGTGGATAGCCGAGCTCGGCGAGGTGGCCACCGATGGCCGGCCGTAGCACTTTCGAACTCGACGTTCGCGGGCGTTTGGGCGTGCGCGAGCAACTGGCCTTGTTGAGCCTGCCTCCGCAACTGCGCCGCCGGCTGTTGAACCAGGTCACCAAGCGCGTGCGGACGATGAGCCGCAAGCGTGTGCGCGAACAGCGGAACCTGGACGGCTCGCCGTTCGCCCCGCGCAAGGGCGACGGCAAAGGCAAAAAGAAGATGGAAGCCGGCCTGGCCAAGTTGATGGTGGTCACCCGCGTGACCCCTGACGAAGCGGAACTGGGCTGGAAAAACGCCCTGACCCGATGGGTCGCCGCCCAGCAACACAACGGTGCCAGCGAACGCCGCACGGCCGCGCAGATGCGCCGCTGGAACAAAACCCCGCCGGGCCTGGCTGCGACCGACAAACAGGCAAAGCGTCTGCGCCGGTTGGGCTTCCGTGTGCGCCAGGCGGGGAAAAAGACGCTGACCCGGCCGTCTGTGGCGTGGATTCAAGACCATGTGAACTACGCCCAGGCCGGCCTGCTGATTCGCATTCTGGACGACCAGCGCGAGGAGACCTCCGGCGCGCAGAGCTGGGAAATCACATTGCCGAAACGCCAGTTCATCGGCGCCGAAACTGAACGCGAAACCAATCTCCTGATTAACCAGGTGATGCAACAAATCCTAACTTCACCCCGCTAACGAGGCACTGCATGGCACTCGGTCAAGTCACCGTCGACAATCTCAATCTGGGCCAGGGGCCGGTGACTGAGATTGAGCGTTACTTTCTTTTCATCGGCCCGGCCGGCAAGAACGTCGGCCAGTTCGTCCCCTTGAACACTGACAGCGATCTGGACGCCACCCTGGGCGTGCCGGCCAGCGACTTGAAAACCCAAATCACCGCCGCCCGCCTCAACGGCGGTCAGCGCTGGGCGTGCGTGGCGGCTCCGATCGCCGCCGAGGGCGACTGGTCCAGCGCACTGGAAAAGGCCCAGCAACAGGGATTTTCCGTCGAGGCTGTGGTTATCACCAAACCTGTCACCGCACCGGCCGAATTGTCGGCGATGCATGACGCCGCAATCTCGCTGAGTAACACCTATGGCCGTCGCGTCTTCGTGATGGCATGCGCTGCCGGCATCACGGCCGACCAGACCTGGGCGCAGTACGTGAGTGAGCGTAAAGCGCTGCTGGCCAACTTGGCGGCGCCGCGTGTCCTGGTCGTTCCACAACTACACGGCAATGACCTGGGCGTTCTCGCTGGTCGCTTGGCAAACGCTTCCGTCAGCATCGCCGACAGTCCCATGCGTGTGGCCACCGGTGCTTTGCAAGGCCTTGGCCCGGTGCCGGTGGACGGCGACAAGATCCCGCTGCCCTCGGCCGTGCGTTCCGAACTGGATCGAGCGCGCTATTCGGTTTCGCAGACCTATCCCGATTATCAGGGCGTGTACTGGGGTGACGGCAACATGCTGGACACCCCCGGCAGTGACTTTCAGGTCGTGGAATACCTGCGCATCACCGACAAGGCCGCTCGCCAGATCCGGGCGCTGCTGATCCGCCGCGTGGCCGATCGCCGCTTGAACAACACGCCCAACAGCATGGCGGTGAACACCAACCAATTGATGGCGCCGCTGCGCGCCATGGCCAAGTCCGTCACGTTCGCTGGCCAGGTATTCCCCGGCGACATCGAGCCGCCGAAAGACGGCGACCTGGTGCTGACCTGGCTGAGCAAAACCAAGGTGGTCGCCTACTTCAAGCTCAAACCCCTCAACTGCCCGAAAGACCTGACGGCGAACATCGCCCTGGATCTTTCCACCGACAAAACGGAGTAACGCCCCATGGCAAAAATTGGCGGCAAGAACTTCGACGTGAGCCTGGGCGACATCGCGCTGCACGTCGAGAACTGCACCCTGGACATCACCGACAACTCGGCCGTGGCCCAAACCCGGGGCGTGCCGGACGGCTATGTGGAAGGCGACGTCGCCGCCGCCGGCGAACTGGAACTGGACAGCACCAACTTTCAACTGCTGATCGACGCGGCACGCTCGGCCGGTAGCTTTCGCGAACTGAAGCCGTTTGATGCGGTGTTCTTCGCCAAAGCAGGCGGTGATGAGGAACTGCGCGTAGAAGCTTTCGGCTGCAAGGTGAAGGTCTCCAGCCTGCTGGCAATCGATCCGAAGGGCGGCGAAAAGACCAAGCACAAGGTGCCGTTCGACGTCACCAGTCCGGATTTCATCCACATCAACGGTGTGCCGTACCTCGCCGCCGCTGAGATTGAAGGTATTCGCTGATGGTGGACTGGTTCGACCGCGCCCAGGAGCTGGAGCAGCGCCAACGTGACCAGGCGATCGAGGCCCAGTTGCTCAAGCCTGTGCCGGTGGGGCCAAGCCTGACCCATTGCCTGGACTGCGACAAAGAGATCCCGCCGGCGCGCCAGGCGCTGGGCGGCAAGACGCGGTGCGTCCCGTGCCAGACGGACTTTGAGAAGAGTAAACGCTGATGACCACTGACGCCGTGCGCCTTGGAGTGCTGGAGCAAAAGTTCGCTGTCTTCGAACACCGGCTGGGCGAGCTGGAAGACCGCCACGAAACCGTCCCGACCCGCGTCACCAAGCTGGAGCAGGGTTTCGAACACATGGCGGGCCAGCTGTCGGAACTCAACGCCGGGCAGCAAACCCTGACGGTCGCGGTGAACGACATCGGCGCCAAAGTCGGCCGCTTGCTGACCATCCTGACGCTGGTTGGCGCCGTGCTGCAGATGGTGGTGCCGGCGCTGCTGCGAGTGTGGTTTCCATGAGCCTGCGCGATCGGATTCAGGCCGGCTTGATCGCGCTGGCCAGCGCTCCGCTGGTGGTCTTTTTGGGCACCTGGGAAGGCAACGGCCAGAACACCGTTTACGCGGACAAGCTCGCCGGTGGCCTGCCTACGGTTTGCAAAGGCATCACCGGGTTTACCAGCCCGTACCCGGTCGTGGTCGGCGACTACTGGCCGCCCGCCAAGTGCGCCGAGGTGGAGCAGTTGGTGATCCGCAAAACGCAGTTGGAGCTGGCCGATTGCATCACCAACCCGAACGTGGGCCAGAACCCCTTCGACGCACTGACCAGTCACGCCCACAACTTCGGCGTGACCAGCACCTGTGCCAGTCGAGCGGTCGCGCTGATCAACGCCGATCGCATTGCCGATGGGTGTAAAGCCTTGGCATGGGCGCCGGATGGCAAGACGCCAGTGTGGGCCTTTGTGACTGACGCCAAGGGCCAGAAACGCTTTGTTCCAGGGCTGCACAACCGCCGGCTGGCCGAGATGGGAGCCTGTCTGAAGTGACCATTTCACCTTTCAAGGCCGCGCTGATCGCGATCCTGATTACCGCACTGGTGCCCATGTATTGGTTTATCCGCGTGGTGGATCAACGCGACGAGGCGCTGGAAGACGTGCGAGGCCTGAACGCTGAGGTGGTCGGCCTGCGCCAAGCGGCCCGCATCAGCGGCGAGATGCTTGCCGAGCGGGACGCGATCGACCAACGGAACACCGAGGAATTGACCGATGCACGCACTGAAAACGAACGCCTGCGCCGCGCTGTTGGCGATGGCACTGGCCGGTTGCACGTCCGCGCCACCTGTCCCGCCTTCGGATCTGTGTCCGCCACGCCCGGCACCGCCCGCGTGGCTGATGCAGGCACCGCCGAACTCGCAGCAGACGCTCGACCGGATTATTTCAGCCTCCGAGATGAACTTGCCCTGACCCGGCAAATGGTTCTCGGACTGCAGCAATACGCCCTTGGCGTGTGCCAACGATCGTCGGCGCACCAGGGCACCACTTTTCCCAACCTCAACGAGAGAAAAAAACCATGAGCCAACAGAACGCTGAAATCACCCTGGAAGTCGGCGAAGCGGAATTCACTTTCAACCTGACCCCGGCTGACGTCACCAAGTATTTCAACGCCCTGACCCAAACCAACAAGGTCGCCCCGGGCAACAACCTGCTGATGACCACCGTGCTGCAGGAACAGAAAGCAGGCCTTAAACCGCTGCTGGTCAACCCGGTGATGGTGATGCAGATCGCCGGCGCGCTGCTGGAGGAGTACGCGCCGAACGTTGAAGTGATCGTAAAAAAGCGCTCGAGCACGCTGAGCGCCTGAGCGAAAACGGCCTGAGCCAGTTAATGGCCCTGACGAACCGCTGGCTACCTGGTGCCGAACCAACGCCCGAGGTGATGGGGACGGCCAGGTGGCTTGAAGACGAATACTGGAGACGCATGGAGTTTGCCGTGGCTAACGGCATCGCCCTTGCGCTGAACGGGTAACGACATTGGCAGACCGTAGCGCCAGCCTGGCTTTCATTCTCAGCTTGCAGGACAAGGTCACCGCGCCCTTGGGCAAGGTGAAAATGGGCTTTTCCGAGCTTGCCGATCAAAGCGAAAAGCACATCAAGACGATCGGCTTAGGCTTTGGAGGTCTGACAGCGGGCGTGGTCGCGATTCGCGAATCCATGGAACCGGCGCTGGAGGTCAACCGCGCCCTGGGCGATGTCCGATCGCTGGGCGTGGCCGAAGACGCGCTGGCGGCGCTGAACAGTAAATCACTGGAGTTCGCGGTGAACTACGGTGAGAACGCCAAGGACTTTGTAGCCTCAGCGTATCTGATCGAGGGCGCCATCAAGGGACTTGCCGGCAACCAGCTCGCGGTCTTCACCAACACCAGCAACCTGCTGGCCAAGGCCACCAAGACCGACGCCGAAACCATGGGCGAATACGTCGGCACGCTCTACAACCTGCAGAAGTCCCAAGCCGATGCCATGGGCAAAGGCGCATGGGTGGAAAAGCTCGGCGGTCAGACGGCGCTGGCTGTTCAGTTGTTCCGTACCAGCGGCGCGGCCATGAAAGACGCTTTCAAGGAGGCCGGTGCGATCGCTACCACCTCCGGCGTCGATTTGGCTGAGCAGATGGCGGTGATCGGCACACTGAGCAGCACCATGGAAGGCGGCGACGCCGGCGGACGCTACAAGGCGTTTTTCGAGAACATCGGCGCCGCCTCGGAAAAGCTTGGCATGAAGTTCACCGACCAACAGGGCAAGGTGCTGCCGATGATGGCCATCCTGGACAAGCTCCAGGGCAAGTTCGGCGACCTGACCAGCGCGTCGGCCGGGGCCAAGCTGATGGAGGCCTTCGGCGGCGAAGGCGCCCAGGTGATCGGCGCGCTGGCCAAGGACACCGATCGGCTGCGCAATGGCATCGAGCAGTTGGGAAAGGTGCGCGGACTGGAGAACGCCGAGCAGATGGCCCGGGCGATGGTCGATCCCTGGCAGCAGTGGGCGTCCCTGGTCGAGGTGATGCGCACGGTGTTCGGTCAGGTGCTGATCCCGGTGTTGTCGCCGTTCATGGCCAAGATGGTGGATATCGGTAAAACCCTCGTGCGCTGGTCGCAGCTGTTCCCGAACATCACCCGCGTGATCGGCATAACTGCGCTGTCGATCATGGGCATCGTTGCCGCCATGTCCGCCTTGACCATGGTGGTGGGCATTGCGCGGATGACCTGGCTGGGCATGCTGACCGTCTGGAAACTCTTCCAATTGATGGGCCTGCGCACTGTCGCGATGTTCATCCTGCAGAAACTGGCAATCCTGGCTTACGTGGCTGTGATCTACACGCTGAGCGCGGGCCTGGCGCTCATTCGCGGCGCCATGTTGCTGTGGCAGGGCGCGATCTGGCTGGTCAACACGGCGCTGTTGGCCAACCCGGTGGTGTGGATCGTGGTCGGGATCGTCGCCCTGATCGCGATCATTGTCGCGGCCGTCTACTACTGGGACGAATGGACGGCGGCACTGATGAACACCGCCGCGTTCCAGTTCGTCGCCGACAAGCTGCAGAAACTGTCCGACTGGTTCAACTCCATGGGGGGCTGGTCGAGCATGGCCAAGGCCGCTTGGGACAGCATCGTCGGCATTTTCACCAAGGCCGTTAACGGCGTGATCGAGCTGCTGAACAGCATCCCGGGCGTGAACATCGAGGCGCGTTTCGGCGGTATGCCCGAAGTGCCCGGCGTCGATGCTGCGACCAACGCCGCCGACACCGCCAACGCCGCGCAGAAAGCCCAGCAGACCATCAACGCGGCAATCCCCAGCCTTTCGCCGGCGCGCCCTTCAGCGGTACCGCCCGGTGGCTTGCTGACCAGCATCCAGAACAACAACAGCAGCCAGAACAAGGGCACGCACGTGGAAAACGTGAACATCCATACCGGTAAAACGATGACACCGCTGGAGATGGAAAACATGGTCGCCATGGCGGTGGGCGGGTGAGCGAGTACGTAGATCTGTGGATCGTCGACAACGACCTGGTGCTGGATCCGTCGCACCAGCCGCTGCTGATCGATGACCGCGCCTGCATCGCCCAGGACATCGCCCACATGATCCGCGACAGCGGGCTGCTGGTCGTGCTGGTGGCCGAGCGCGACCGCCTGCGGCAACGAGACTGCATCCAGCAGCTGGAACTGTTGGTGGAGAACGACAAACGCCTGGTACCGGGGACTGCGCGCATCACTCAACAGGAACCAGGCGTTTACCTGGTGACTGCCAAAACCATCAAATTCGGATCGATTGAGGTAAGTCTGTGAGTCAGGTCGATTTTAAAAAGGTGATCGCTGACGCCGGCATTCCGACCACCGAAGCGGGGCTGAAGGCCGCGTGGGAAAAGGAAGTGGAAGCCCAGGGCGCCAAGGTGGCCAACACCAGCAGCTATTCGCCGTTCTGGCGGGTGATGACCGCGCTGGTGACCAAACCGGTGTTGTGGCTGTTGGACTTTCTGTGTCTGACCGTGCTGCCGAACTTCTTTGTGAAAACAGCGGTAGACGCTTGGCTGGACATGCTCGCGTGGGCGGTCAACGTCGAGCGCAAGGGCGCCACCAAAGCCCGCGGTAAGTTGCTATTCACCCGAGCGGTGCCGGACGGTGTGCTGGAGCTGGAAAAGGGCATTGTGGTGCAGTCGGCCGCAATCAACGGCAATGTCTATCAACTGGTCACCACGACGCCGGCGACGTTTCAACAAGGCCAGCTCCAGCGAGACGTTCCGGTGGAAGCGATCGAGGCCGGCAGCGGCTTCAACCTCGCCCCGGGTTACTACGCGATCCTGCCGGTACCGATTCCCGGCATTGTCCAGGTGGTGAACAAAGACGGCTGGCTGGAATCACCCGGTGCGGATCCTGAGCCTAACGAGCAACTGCGTTTGCGCGTGCGCAACCAGTTCTCGGCGGTAAACCAGTGGCACACAGATGCGGTATATCGCGCCATGATTTCCGCGTTTCCCGGCGTGCGTCCGGACGGCGTTTACTTTGAGCATGGCGCACCACGTGGCCCGGGCAGTGCCAACGCCTATGTGCTGTTTGACGCGGGCGTGCCGGCGGCGACTTACCTGGAGCAAATCAATTCGCACATCCGCGACCAGGGCAACCACGGCCACGGCGATGACCTGCTGGCCATGGTCATGCCGGAGGTGCCGGTGAGTGTGATTATGTCCCTTTGGCTCCAACCGAACCTGAGTACGGAACAGATCAATACGCTGAAAAGTGAGGTCGAGTTGTTCATCCGGGCAGCATTTCGGGAAAGCACCCCGCGTGATTATCAGCCCACGCTGACTTATCCCCAGTCGCGTTTCAGCTTCAGCCGGTTGGCGGAAGAGCTTCACCAACACTTTGACGATATCGCATCGCTTCGATTTGCCCCGGGGGTGGACATCATCAGCGGCCTGAACATCCCGCGCCTGTCCTCGGTGAAGGTGAATCTGCAATGACCAAACTCAAACTGCTGTTCTGGCTTGGCGGTACCGAGCTTTCGAAATTGGTCGCCGCTGCCCAGTCGTGGTGGGAAACCGTCACCGGCTGGCTGCGCTGGCCTTACTCGCAGATCGATCCCGACACCTGCCACATGAGCGTCCTTGAGCTGTGGGCTTGGCAGCGTGACGTCACGCGCTTTCAGGGCGAGCCGGAGTCGCTGTTCCGGCTGCGAGTGAAACACGCCTTCGTCAACTCCGTGGACGCCGGCAGCACCGCCGGTATGAAGCGCATTTTCGAACGCCTCGGCGTGGGTTACGTCGAGATCGAGGAGCGCCAGCCCGATCGGGATTGGGACGTGGTGTTGCTCAAGTTCAGCAACGCCCAGCTGTCGCTGAACCCCGAGCTGCTGCGCGTGCTGATCCAGCAATACGGCCGCACCTGCCGGCGCTACGACTTCGTGACCATCACCCCCGTGGGGCTGCAAATCGCCCTGATCGACTTCAACGACGACCAGCAAACGCTGGTTGCCAGCCTGTAGGAGCGCACCGTGAGCGCCAGTATTACCTTGGCCGGCGAAAGCCAGATTGCCTTGAAGCAAAGCCAGAAAAAGCCGCTGACCGTCACGCGGTTCATTTTTGCCAACGTGCCCGGGCTAAACCCGGAAACGCCAGTAGACCGCGCCGCCGGCAAACCACCTGCAGGCCAGATCGTTCAGGTCTATGACATCCCCGAGCAAAACGCCGGCTTCGTGAACCCCAACCAGGTGGTGTACAGCTGCCAACTCGGGTCGGACATCGGCGACTGGGACTTTAACTGGGTCGGTCTTGAGGACGCTGAAGGCGTGCTGTTCGCCGTGTCCTATGTGCCACTGCAACAGAAGCGCAAGAACATTCCGCCGCAGCAGATCGGCAACAACGTCACCCGCAACTTTCTGGTGGCCTTTGACGGTGCCATGCAACTGACGGGCGTGAAGATCGACGCCAGCACCTGGCAGCATGACTTCACGGTACGCCTTGCCGGCATTGATGAGCGCGAGCGCCTGAGCAATCGCGAGATGTACGGCCGCGCCTGTTTTTTCGGTAAAGCTCTGGCATTCGCAAAGAGCGAAAACGGGTTCCAACTGAATGCCGGTACGGCCTACATCGAAGGCATTCGAGTGTTCATGTCAAAGCCGTGGGCATTCACCGGTGCGATTCCCGAAGGAGTAATCACGCTCGACGTCTGCCTGGAACGTCAGTTGAACGATCAGGTGGCGACTTGGAAAGTCGTCTATGGAGAAACGTCCGATTACACGGACGCGGCCGGCGTTCGCCATTACTGCGTGCCGATCGCCCTTTACATGTCTCCCACGGACTTTTCGGACGCACGTAAACCCGAATCTATCGCCGGGCCACTGATCGAGCACTTTGCAGCGCGTGATGGCGATTACGCGAGCTTGCGCGCCCGGGGTACGACCAAAGAGGACGTTGAACTGGGCAATCTGCCCAACGCCAAGAGCGATGACCCGAAAACCAACAGCAGCGACATTCTTGCCACCACGGCCGCGCTGAACAAACTGCAACAGTTGGTCGACAACTCGATGACCGGAATGGTCGCCGCGTTCGATATGACCAGCGCCCCCCCGGGCTGGCTGAAGTGCAACGGTGCCGCCATCTCGCGAACCACCTACGCCAAGCTTTTCGCGATTATCGGTACCCGCTATGGCGCCGGCGATGGCGTGAACACCTTCAACTTGAGCGACCTGCGAGGCAAATTCATTCGCGCCTGGTCTGACGGCGCCGCCTACGATGCCGGCCGCGTGCTGGGCAGTGACCAGGCTAACCAAAACCGCGCGCATGCTCACGCGGCGTCAACCTCGGCAGCAGGTGAACACCAACACGGCGGACATATCGATGCTGCCGGCTGGCACGGACACTCGGCCTGGACAGCAGCCGCTGGCGAAGGAAACACTCAAATTCTGATGGGCAACCAAGGCATCAACGTCGGCGGGAACGTCGCGGGGTCGGTAATGGGTTCCAGCTCCGGCGGAGCCTTCTGGCGAGAGTTCGGAAGCGCTCACGCTGCACACACCCACGCCGTTGGCATCAACGGTGACGGTGTTCACACACACGGCCTGAACATCTATCCCGCCGGTAACCACATCCACGGCGTCACGGTCGCCGCAGACGGGGGCAATGAGTCCCGTCCGGACAACGTGGCATATCTCGTCTGCATCAAATACTGAGCGCCTGTATGAACCGAAAAGTCGTCTATCAAACCAATTCCTTCGGCCGCTACGTCGGCACGACCGTGGCCGAAGCCTGCCAGCTGGAACCTGACGTTTTTCTGATCCCAGCAGGCTGCGTTGAAATCCCGCCGCCGGAAGAACCTGAACACAAGGCTGCATGCTGGATCGATGGAAAGTGGCAACTGCTGGACTTTTTCCAGGGAGTGACCGCGTACAACATCAAGACCGGGGAACCACTGACGCTGGACGGCTTCGCGCCGATGCCCAGCGGTTACACGCTCAAGCAGCCACAGCCTCACCAGGTCTGGAAAGAAGACCACTGGACCGACGACACTGCCGCGATATTAGCAGCGCTGCACGAGCAGAAAAGACGGGAAATAAACCAGGCGTGCGCCCAGTACACCGAATCCGGGTTCATCTCCCAAGCGCTGGGCTGGCCGTTTCGTTATGACAGTGAGCTGGTCGATCAAATCAATTTGACCGGTTCCATTCTGTCGGGACTGGCCGCTGATATCGCTTGCACAGATATGGAGCAGCACAAGGCTTTCAGGACCCATACCCCCGACCAGTTGCGTGACGTCGGCCAAGACTTGTTCCATTTCAAGCAAACGGCCCAATTGCACGCTGAAACCCTGCGCCAGGCGCTGGCCAAGGCTTTCAACGAGCAAGACAGCAAGGCGATGGACGCAATCAACTGGACGCCGCCCGCATGACCTGGGCACCAGTGACGATGCGCTGGCCGGAGCAGGCCACGCAATGGATGGGAGCACTGTCAGCCGCCAAGGATCTGGCCGGCGGCGAGCTGACCAGCACCGCCCAACGTCTGGCCGGGTTGAATGGCTTGGTTAGCACCAACCCGGGGCCGGTCGGTGATGCGGCAAAAGGTGCGATCGCAGCGGGACGGGATGCCTTGGCCGAACAACTGGGCCAAGTGCCGGCGTGCCTGGTGGTGACGCCATTTCAAAGCGGCATTGGCCAGGGAAAGGGGTATCAGCGCTTTCTGTCCGCACCCAACGCGCTCGAGCACCTGGCCAGCAAGCTGGAGGACGCCACCGACTCGGGACGCCCCTTCGGTCCGCAATACGCCCTGTCGATTCTGTTCCTGGGCACGCGCTTGGAACAGCTGGCCAGCGCTCTGTCGCGGTTCAACGCGCTACTGCCGATTCCCGACCTGGTCCGAACCGAACGCCGGGCACAGCACCTGATGAAACTGGACAGCGAAAAGTGGGAGATCCCCGCCGCCGGGCCACTGCCACGCTGGCAAGGCCTACCGCTGGAACGCTGCACGGTGGTCAAGGCTGCCAAGCAGTCAATGGCCGGCCAACTGGCCGTGTTGGAGGGCTACGCCGCCGACAGTTCACCGTTGGGCGATCTGGGCGCGCTGGCCGCTCGCAAGATTGCACAAAAGCAAGCCCGCGACCAACAGCTGGACGCCCTGAAGGCGCTGCTGGCGGGGGGAAGCCCTGACGTCAGCATGCGGGCGCGGCTGATCGGTCCAGGTAACGCCGGAGAATTGCGCCGCGAGCTACTGGCCGGCGATGCCCCTGGCCACGAGTGGGTTCAGTGTGCCGGCCTGCTGCTGGTCGGCAGCAAAGAAGGGCTGAGCTTTGTCCAGGAACTGGTGGGCCTATGACGCTGTTGCTTGATGGGCAAAAAGTACAGGGGAAGAACCTTAAGGTGACCGCCAACCTGCGGATCGAAAGCGGCGATATGTCCGGCCAAACTAGCAACACCGACAAGGCACATAAGGGATTCAAGCCCAAGACGCTGACCGTGTCGCTGATGATTCCCTTTGTGGATAAAACCCAGCTGACGGATCTGCTACGCATGGCCGAAACCACGGCCAGCGGTGGGCAGCTGCACCTGTACCGGATCGTCAACGACACGGCCGAGGCCTTCGGCGTGCGTCAGGTCGAGTTTTCCGACGGCGTCAGCGCTAGGGAAGCGGACAGCCTGAAAGCCTGGCTGGTGCAATTCACGCTGAGCGAGCGTGAATCGAACCCGGAAAAAGTCGAAGAGCGGCGCGCCGGCAACAAGGTTAACGCGCAAGGCGCCCCGGGTGGCGCAGTGGGAGAGGGTGGCGACGGGGCAGGGGACAAGCCCGAGTTGAGCGGCTTTGAAAAAGTGCTGGGACGTGTGGATAAGTGGCTGGGTGGGAGTGAGCAGAAGTGAAGCTGCACAAGAAGCTGACCATCAATGGCGCACCTGTTCGCCTGGTCAAGGAGGACGTTCGGCTGGACGCCACCAGTCCAGGCCGGGCGAACTTCACCGTTCAATCTGCTGAACCGCTGAAAGGGTTGGTGACACTGGACATCGGCTACAACGACCGCACGCTGCAGCGCCACTTCATTGGCTACGTCGAGCGTTGCACCGCCGCCAATGCCAAAGAGCAGGTGCTGTTCTGCCGTGAGCTGGCTGCTGTCCTGGCCAACCCGTTGCCGTTGAACCTGCGTCATGTCGATCTGCGCGCTGTGCTGGCTGCCATCAGCGAGCAGACGGGCCTGCGCTTTCGCGTTCCCGATCGGCCTTACGCCGGCGTGAAGACGCCGTACTTCTACAGCCTCGCCGCCGGTTACCAGGCGATGGACAGTCTCGCCCGGGTATTCAGCATTCCCGACTTTACCTGGCACCAACTGGCTAACGGTGAAGTGTTCGCCGGCAGTTGGGCCGACAGTTTTTATGGCGCCCGAGCGCCGCTGCAAATCCCCACGGAGCTGTTCGACGGCTACCAGGGCAACCAGAGCGCAATGGTCGCGGCCGTTCCGGGGCTACGACCAGGTGCAACGATCAACGCCGGCGAGCGCGTCACCAGTGTGGCGCTCGCCAATGACCAGATGGCCATCCGATGGAAGACGCAATCCGCCGCGCTGTAGAGCGCCAATTTCCCGAATTGAGCGGCGGTTATCACTTGCCGCGCTTTGGCCGCGTAGTTGCGGTTCCGGATGCGCCGGCGACGCCCGGGCTATGTGACGATTTCCGGCCGCGCTTTGGCGTCGACGTCGAAGTGCTGCTGGCCGATGGCGAGCCTGATCCGGATCTGCCGATCCTCGAAGGGCTGCCATTGCCGGCGCCGATGGGTGGGCAAGAAGCGGGCATGTTTGGCTTTCCGGAGGAGGGCACCACCGTCGTGGTCAGCTTCGCTTACGGGCTGCCCCACAAGCCATTCATCACGCAGATCCTGCCGCACGGTCTGAGCCTGCCCCGGGTGCCGAAGGGCGATCAGGTGTGGCAGCACAGCGAGGCGTGCCAGCAACGCGTCGACGCGGACGGCAACTGGCTTCGGCAAACCGATGGCAAAATCCAAGACAAGGCGATCAAGCGCGAGGTGGAGGCCATGGAGAACACTGAAACCTTCCAGAGCCACACCAGGACGGTCGATGACCATTCAACCGAGTCAGTGGGTGGCATCAAAACGATGGAGGCCCTGGGCGCGCTCAAGCTGCTGTCAGGCGGATCCGCGAGCCTCGCGGCCTTGGACGATCTGCACCAGGCCAGTGGCCGCGACTTTAATTTGGTGGTGGGACAGAAGCACAACGCGACGGTGGGGGGTGATATGCAGGAACGGATTGAGGGTTTGCGTCAGAGCGCGGCGGGAATCAGTCAGCGTATGCAGGCGCCAAAAAATTGGATCGGTTCTGCGGACGTGAATCTGTTCAAGGTAGTTTGCGATGCGCTTGATTTGCTCCAGCAAATGAACATTCAGCTCGCTCTGCATACTCACGGCCCTTCGCCAGTTGCCGGAAATGCGGCCGAGTTTACTATTATGGAAAAAACTTCATTGGCTCTTTCAAGTAAGTTGAAGTCAATCAGTCTCTAGAAGTGTGTATAAAGTTATTGTTTGTAATTGCTAGCGTTTAAGAGCAGCATTTTTTGTACTTTTTTCCTGAGCCGCAGGGGCAGGGATCATTTCGCCTGATGTTTTTATGTGTAGTCGGGTTGGATTTTTTTATTGTTACTCCATTCAATATGTCAAAATTACGCATAATGGCTTGCGCCTGTGCTCGTTCCTCTGAAGTAAGCGGTATTGATGCGTCAAAGGCGATAATTGTCTCTGAGGCTCCATTAGATCCTTGAGTGTCGGCACCAAAAAGAATCAGTTCTTTGGCTCTTGGATACTTATACTGAGTAACCAATGCGTAGAGTTTCATACATGAAAGGCGTTCCTCTCGATAATCTTGGTAGTCTGCGTAGTCATCATTCCAAGGATAGAAGACAAAAACATAAAGCCTTTCCGGTGCGCATAGCGATTCAACTATTCTTGCAGATCTTACTTTTTCTGGTACTAATTCATATTTCTCAAAAAGAGCGTTTGACAAATAAGCTCTGGAAAACATATTTTCTGATGCTAGGAATTGTAAAACCTTTGAGTGTTCAATAAATGGGCGGTCAGCAGCTTCACCTACGTTCGCACTTACAATGGAGTCCGAAAAACGTTCTACGATTTTCCCCCATCCTTGGCCTTGCTTGTTTTGATTGTAGTGAAGGGCGTAATCTATAGTGCCTTTATAGTGTGACCACTCAGTCTCATGAATATTAAAGGGAACTGAAAATTGATCTCCCGGATTTGGAATTGAGCCGTATCCATCGATTTGCCGTTCTTGCAGGTAATATGCAAGTATGTCTTCTTCTCCGCCGGCGTTCACAAGTTTTCGCTTTCGGACAGCTTGTTCCTTCTCGGTTAGATAATTAATAAAGTCACTTGGGGTAGATAGCTCTGTCAACAGAAGATCTATGCCTGTTTCATCTAAAACATGTACAAATGTTTTGGTGGGAGCAACATCATTTACCGAAAAAGGATGTTTTAACACTTCCTCCTCACTGAGAGGGAATGTTGATATCAATGTGCCTGCGCTTCCAGGGGCAAAAGAGTCGAAATATAATTTTGCTGCCTGACCTATACCTCTCGTAACACAAATTAGATGGATTTTTAGGTCTTCTGTTGAAATGTCAAATGGAAAAGGATCCTCGCACTTTTGATTAAGATAAATCCTGTCTGGGTGCTTTCTTATGAATGACTCGGCACCATGAAGCTGTTTTGCAGAGTCTGTAATTGCGCCGCGATACCACCGTTTCCACGCTACATCCAAGGGTCTGTCATTCTGAAAGCGAACCTCTCCTTTATCCGAAAATAGAATCAGCGTGTTATTGAAATATACTGTCAAGTCGGCGACCTCTTTACCTCCATCTACGTTTCGATAAAGACTTGGATAGCTCCACAAGCTGAAAAATGTCCGAGTTGCAACCTTTGTTAGAATTCGCTCGCTTTCATTTACGCTTGCTTCTTTGATGATCGGCTTCAGCATGTCGCCACCTGATTATAATTGTTATAGTTGGTTGCAGGCTACTCTTTTGATTTTAACTTTAGGTAATGTTGGAACTCTAGGTAAAGCCTTCTTGGGTCTACAAAGTTTTTACTGTCTAGGAGCCTGTGCACCGAACCATAGTCAAGTGTTTGCACGTTCAAAAAACATGCGGGCCCAGCGGTTAAAAAATATAGAATTTCCTTGTGCGCTGTCAGAACAGGTTCGTCAGAGTTATAGTCATCTTGAGATTGCTCACATGTCTCCTTGCTCCAATCCACTGAGCGAGAACTGTCAAATATTATTCCGTGCTGTATTTTACAATCATCGGCGTTCCGGATATAGGGAGACTGTCCTATAGGCTTGGTTTCGGTGCTGTATAAGAACACGAGAGGGGATTGGTCGTTGCTTATCTCAGGCAAGAATACAACCATGCTTCCAAGATTAAATTGGTAATAGGTGTCGTTATCTTCTGTGAATATTGTTAGTCTTCCATGTTCATCCATTTCAATTAAGGATGCCTTTCCAGAACAATGACCATTTACAAAGTCACACCCATATCTGTGTTCTTCGCCCTGTATTTCTTGAAGTATAGAGTAAGAAATCTTAGGGTCTTCTATTAGAAAAACCCCGGGTGCAGTGATGTTTCGAAGGTTGTTGGCTTTTAGGGCGGTAATTAATCGCTCCACAGTTTGAGCTTTTATTTTGTTTTTAAGCTCTCCATGAACAGCCTTCGTTAAGCGGTAAGCGCGGTCCAGTTCGATTCGACCTTGACCCTTAAGGTACTCTTCACCGATTATCGGACCAAAAAAGCCGTCCAGATCAATTAGCAGGTTGCCAAGCACATTTGAAACTTCCATTTCATTTAGCAGCACTCCGCTATGCGTAATGCTGTTTCGCCAGCTTTCTACTTTAAGAAGCTTCTTTTTAAAGCGATCATTGATTGGAAAGCCGCATATATATATTAGGCGCTCAATAGCCTCTTTGAAGGTTACAGTGCGAACACCTTCCTCTTCAAAGAGTTCATTGATAATCCCTTCTCTTCGGTTTTTAAAGGCGGACTTTAGTTTGCCTATGTCATCAAATAGCAATAATTCATTGTGTTTGTTTAGGGAGTACTTAAAAAGTATTTCTATGCCGTGCTGTATTGATAGCGCAGAATCTTTTAATGCGGAGAATCTCTCGGTGTCGGATGCTCCCCCTTCTACCAATTTTTCATAATTGGTGAGATGGTTATAACCTTTCTTTAAAGAATCGAGTCCATTATCAATCAGTGAAATTTTCATCCTTGCTCCTCGTTTTTCTATCCGAGGACAATAGCTGATTTTTTTACTCCATTTCTCAGATTTTTATTGCTACCTCAACCAAGCCGGCACCACCAAGATTGTGCATAAGCACACCCATCAATGTACTCGATGCCGCTCAGAACGAACCCAGTAACCGCCATTCCCGCTAATGTGGCGTCGAGTAGTGGTGGAAGAGGATCGGGATCGAGAGGCATTCCCACCTCGACGCGAGCGACGTTAGCTGCTCGACCCAGTTCGTGGCAAACAATAGAGTTCACCATGACGTTGCCCCGGATGGCCGGATAGCGGCGTCGCTCCTTCGCATCCAAGGCGACCCCACGTAAACGCATTGGTGTGACCAGTACGTGCATGGAAAGCCATCCTAGTCGTTAGCATCGATGTCGAGGAGCGATTCGACCGCGTACGCCAGCGCTGCGTCTGCCAGTTCCAACAGATCGCTTAGGTCGTCGGCATCAATCATGTGGCCCCTGTGCAGCGTGTAGGCTTGTCTAAGCAACGCTTTGTGATGCGCACCAGGCATTGCAAGAAGTGCCACGTTATCGCGTAGCATCATCTGCCAGTGCGCGATAGCTGACGATTTCGCTGCAACTGCTTCCGCAGACTCTCTGTTCATAGGGCATGCCCTCATTCTATTGGAGCTGTATGTATGAACAGTATATCCGGCGTCCCATTTGTTCACATTAGGAGCGCGACTGACGGCGCTACCTATCGCCAGGAAAGTATCGTCGCTATAAAAAAGCTGCTGAAAAAGCACTTATCCCCCTCCCGCCGGCGGAGTTCGTGTCCCCATTTTTTGCAAATTGAGGAGTGATGCAATTGATGACCGGCCCCAGGTGCTGACGAGGGATGCGAAGGGCTACGTAGATTTCACCTAGTGCAAGATTTTGCAAAGAAATACGCTAGCCTACCAAAACAGGCTTACACATTAGGTCGGTAGAGAACATTTCCGAAGCGTCGATTTGCAAGGTTTCACGGTAGGAAAACCAACGATTTACCGAAATTTTGACTTCTTACTAGGTCGTTCAGCGAGAGTTTTGAAGTGCTTCTCAAGTTGGGGGCGTTAGTCTGGATGGTACGCCGTACAACGTTTCTAGGCGGAAAGGTGTATTTCAAAATTGAGCAATGAGGAGGCTGCTAACCCGCTGGACTCTCCGGAAGAGAGTCACGCTTGACTCGGGCTAGCATTGACGAGAGTACAGGTGTGATGGCATAGGGTTTCTGCTTCAGATTTTTTTGGCTCCTAAACTGTAAACCCTCTTGCTCCTATTTAGTGACGTAGAATCGGTGATGCAGGTCTACATAAACAACATAGAAAGTGTTAGTGCAAAATCGGTATTTTTCTTTTTTGCAGAGTTTATGATTTAACTCGTTCGGAACGAAAAAGCCCGCCAAGCGTACGGTTCTATCCATCCTGAATCTTCCCCAGACTGCTTCATGAGGAACACTAGTAGGATGTACAAAATCAGATCTTTTGGGAAATGTTTTATAAATCTCTAGCATCGTACCATTACCTCTTCCCGCTGCCTCTGTAGTCCAGTAGGAAATAGGTTGGGTAGAGTAGTGTTTTAGTTTTTCAAACAGCTCATTAAAGAACTCGATAGATAGTTCATCTTTTAATGCTTCTGGTTTGCTCAAATCAAGAAATGAGAAGTTAAACTTACATCGTTCTACAATTCCTGAGTTTTCCATGCTGATTACAGGGATTGTCGCTATGAAACTGTTCGTTCGACTGTTCGAAAATTTTTTTCTACTCATAGACGAGGTATTCCGCCGATTTTTCCTTCCCGATACAATGCAGCAATGGATCGGTCGTTTCTAATTAAGTCGCCTGGTATTTGATCTAGACGATAGCAGAAGCTCTCCCCGTCATCCTTTCCTACAAGAATTGTTCTATATTTCCCCAAATGATCAATAATGTCGGAGTTGTGGGCGGTGAATAAGAACTGCGCACCGCCAATGTTTACTGTGGGATCTTCAAACAGTTCAATAATCTGAGGCAGTAACATCGGATGGCAGTTCTGGTCAAACTCATCCATGATCAAAACACCGCCTGAATACAGCATGCACCAATATATCCCAAGTCTCCTATACAAAGCCATCGTACCACTAGACTGATCGTACGAAGTGAGGTGGCGAACGGTGCCATCATTCAGCTTATGGCGGAAAATTGGTAAGTACTCTGTTTTTCCTGTTGGTGCTTCATACTTATGTATGACTATATCGTCAATGCCTAAGTCGCTGTTGCGGATTATTTTTTTTGTAAATTCAAAGGCGTCGTCGTTTTCTGCATAGAACTCTGAAACCGACCCTTGATCAAATACATACTCATCTGGAACCACACCATGTACCGTGGTGTTTCCGGAAAAGTTATTAAAGTATTTAGCAATGATTTGAAAGTCGGAGTCCGTTGTTTTGAGTTTGTATTTTAGGACTGTAGAGATTAGGGATGCATTAGACTTTAGCTCGACTATATCTATGGAGGAAAGCTCCTCAACTCTCTTTACGATGATGTTCTTACGGCGCTCTACTAATAATGTCTTGCGTTGAAGCTTTTTGTAAAGAGCTTCGCGAATTACTTTTTTAGGTGTCGCGGTGAGTTCGTAAGAGTATCTAATTGAATTTAATTCAAAGTCGACGAAGAAGTTGCTTGGTTCTTCATTGGTGAAAAAATTCTTAAAGCCAAGCTCTTCATCTTCCTTATAATTAAATGAGTCCGTTATGAACTTGGCGATGAATGATATCGCTTTAAGAACGTTAGTTTTACCAGAAGCATTAGCTCCTTTAACTCCCAAGACTGTTGATGCTTTACGGCCATTCGATATTGACTTTGGCGTCTTAGCGGATAGCTCAAAAGATATCTCCATGCCTTCCTTGAAAGAGAAATAGTTTGTCGCCCCGAAGGAGTAGATCATTGCCACCTCAAGCTTAATGCAAAAACGCGTCAGATTTTGACGCGTTGTCATCATAAGGTACCTGCTCCGAAGAAGATAGAGGTAGTCGAGTAATGGCGTATTGGCGCTGCGGGAGGCCTCAGCGTTCGAAAATCCTTCCCCGGGGGCGCGCGCATCCCTAGCGCTCAGAGTTGTAAAGCGCAAACCGGGTCAGCCTATAGGGACTAATCCTTTTCCTTATTTCTTAGGCGCGCTACCCCCTGCTTGATAAATCCAGCGTTTTTTCCAATTCGATCCAATGCTGCGCGGGCGTTATCACCAGCCTGGTGATGTCCTTGCTGCTCGACGAGCAGTACCACTTCCATTAAAGCAGCCTCAATGGCGATCTGATTTTCGTAAATTTTTTCAAGGACTGTGGACAAGGAATATTCGCTGGCCATGCATTCGACTCCATTCGGAAAGCAGGAAGCATAGCAGGCACCTAAGGGAGCTGATTTCAGTTCGGGGTTGGGAAAAAGGTAATTTTGGTAAGCAGATGGGAAAAAATGGCTGCAGCCCTTATAGGACGTGGCTTCGACGTATTACCTTTGAAGGTAATATTAGGTAAGGAAAGAGGTAATATTTTACTAAGTGATTGATTTTAAAGGTTTTCGTAGGTGTGTGAAATTACTACGACTAAGGGTAATTTTCTAACTTCTCTATTACCCTTTTATTACCTTTGCGTAAGTCATTTAACCTATTGATTTTAATGGCTTTTATCGTCAATAAAAAAGCAAATTACCAATATTACCTTTTTCCCAGGGGTCAACCTGAAAACGGGGCGAAGCGAAGGCGAGGAGGTTTGCTGGCCTTTCATGTACGCGGTTTTAACTCTCACAAAGGCTCGCCTTTGCCAACGATAGACATTGCCAGGATTGGAGCCGAGAACCGCTGCTTAAAAATTGCTAACGCAGTCGGCAGAAGGGAAGGGAGGAGGAGGGAGGAAAACAGAGCTGGTACGCAACTGGTACACGGGTTGGCGGTGAGGTATTCGGGCCTTTATTTGCGGGAGGTAAAAGAAGTGTCAGTCCGATCCATCATTGGAGCGACTGGCAGCGATTGAAAAAGGATCGCAGTGGTCTTTGCTTTGGTGACATTAGTCGTTTCTATCAGTGTGCTCGTAGAGCCTCCCCCAAACAGAAAAAACACGTTCGTTTAAATCAAGCCTGTTGTCGCAGTCCCGCTCCTACATCACCTTGCACCATCCCCTACACCTAAGACAGAATCCGCCGGCTTGTGCGTCTAGCTCGCGGGTTCTATCGTCCCTGTGTCACTGCAAAACAGTGATCGGGTTTGGTAGCCCGCTTCGTTTCTAGACTCATGGCGTCACCGTGTGCGGTCCTTCCCAGGACTCCAATTTCATGGTGGTCATGCGTGGGGCTCCTTCGTGGGCGCCGGGTTCTAGTGCGACCGGTCTACCAACCCGCGTATGGCCGCCACCTATCGTTTGGTAGCGAGGGTGATGGCTCCTTTTAGTATTCGCGCTAGAGGTTCCATCTATGTTCAAAGTAACGCCCAACCCCCCAGAAACCGACCCCGCATCCCCCTACGAATCCCTCGATTCCCGCAAACTCCACGAAGCCGCCGAGCGCGCTCTCGATCACTACCTCACGCCGGCCAGCCAGATCATGGCCTGCGGTGATCAATCCAAACCGATGTTCCTCGCCAACCCGGCCTACGACACTGAATCCCTGCTCGCCAACGCCAGTGAGTCCTTGGGTTCCGCCACCACCATGCTCAACGATTTCGCCGCGTTGCTGGATGTCCCGCACCGCAAGACGCTGCTGGGCATTGCGCAGGTGGTGATGTTGGGGGAGTTGGCGGTGAATCAGGCGTTGGATAACGTCGAACTCAAAGCGTAGCTCGTTGCCCTCCGTGGCGAGCGGCCAGGTCGTGGTTGCGGAGGGCGCTGTGTCGATTCTCGAAACAACCGCTCAAGACGGCGGTTTTTCGAGGCTTTCGCCATCAGTAGCGATGTGCCACAAAAAATGATGGCAATGCGTCATCATGCGCGCGAAAAAGTTCACCGATTGTACAAAAATATAAAGTTGTACAACTTTTCCCAAAGTTTATAGCATCTGTTCCAACACCTTTGCTGAAACGATAAATCCAGCGTGGAAACCTGGATTTGTCCGCTGATGCCTGCGCCGTCGATACGGCTTTTCGCATCAGCCTGTTGCAGCCGGGACAGTTGGAGCTGTCCGCCACTTGTTCAGGACGACGCCCCCCGAATATGCGCGGCAACCTCGGTTGCCTGAGATGAATTTTTTTGTGCCTGGCGTTGAACGGCGTCAGGGCATCAGAGGCTGAACATGGCAGAAGCATCGAGTTTCCTGGGCAACATCAAGGTGTCCCGAAAGTTGGGGGCCGGTTTTGGCGTTTTGATTGTGGCGATGGTGGCGGTGGCCTTCATTGGCTATAGCAGCAGCAATGTGCTGGTGGATCGCCTGGACACCACGCGCTTGATCGGCACGCTCAACGACGCGTCGCAGGACATGCGTCTGTCGGAGAAGCAGTACGAGGCGGCAGCGGATGCGGCGTTTGCCGAGTCTTATCAGTCGCAGTTGAATGTGTTGCAGGGGCTGATTACCGAGGCGTTGCAGACCCTGACGCGGGCGGAAAACCAGCAGGCGTTGAAGCAGTTGCAGGACACCACGCTGGCTTACGACAAGCAGGTCAAACGCTTGATCGAGGCCGACAAGGCGACCACCGATGCGCTGAAGCCTCTGGGGGCGATGTCGGACAAGTACGCCGAGACGTTCACCCGCATGTTCGAGAGCACCACCGCCAGTGCGCTGGCGTCGGCCGATGCCGCGCGTGTAGCGGACTTGCGCACGGTGGCGGATTTGCGCAACGGCATGACCATGTTTCGTCTGATGTTGCGGCGGTATATCGCGGTGCCAAGCGAAGCCAACAAGAAGGTGCTGCTGGACACCACCGATGCGTTCCTCAGCGACATGAGCAAGGCGCAACGCGGTTTGCCGGCGGCCCTGTCGAGTCAGCTGGATGAGGCGCAGGCCGGTATCCGTCGTTATCGCGAGGTGCTGGTGCAGGTGGCGGCTCTGTTCGAGCAGAAGCAGAGTCTGCGCCAGCAGGTGGATCAGCAAAGCCAGGCGATGGACAGCATCATGACCGGCCTGATGGACACTCAGCAGCGTCTGGCGCGGGATGATCAACATCGGGCGTTTATTCAAATTGCACTGTTGACGCTGTTGGCACTGGTAGTGGGGCTGGTGGCGTCGGTGTTGATCTCGCGGCAGATCACCGGGCCGCTGGCGCTGACGGTGGAACTGGCGCGACGGATTGCCAAGGGCGATCTGACGGTACACGCCAAATCCAGCCGCAAGGATGAGTTGGGCGATCTGCAAAACGCGATGCAGGATATGGCGCAAAGCCTGAACACCTTGGTGCAGGGGATCGGTAACGGTGTGACGCATATCTCGACGTCGGCGGAGAAGCTCTCGGCGATGAGCGAGCAGACCAGCGCCGGTGTGCGCCAGCAGAAAGTCGAGGTGGATCAGGTCGCCACGGCAATGCACGAAATGGCCTCGACGGTGCAGGAGGTGGCGCGCAACACCACGGATGCGTCCGCCGCCGCGACACTGGCCGATCAACAGGCGCGGCATGGCAGTGCGGTGGTCAAGCAAGCCACCGTGCAGATCAGTGAACTGTCGGTGGCGATCGAGGAATTGGGTGCGGCGATGAACGTGCTGTCCCAGGACAGTGAGCAGATCGGCAAGGTCATTGATGTGATCAAGGCAGTGGCTGAGCAGACCAACCTGCTGGCGCTGAACGCGGCGATCGAAGCGGCGCGGGCGGGGGAGCAGGGGCGTGGTTTTGCGGTGGTCGCCGATGAAGTGCGCTCGCTGGCGCAGCGCACTCAGGACTCGACCAAGGAAATCGAAGCGCTGATCGTCACCCTGCAACAGGGCACGCAAGCGGCCTCGACACTGATGACATCCAGCCGCGAGCGCACGCTGGACACCGTGGTGCTGGCGCAGAAAGCCGAACAGGCGATTACCGAGATCAACCATTCGATCGGCACCATCCAGCAAATGGGCCTGCAGATTTCCGCCGCCGCTGAGCAGCAAAGTGCGGTGGCCGATGAGATCAATCGCAGCATCGTCAGCGTGCGCGATGTGGCGGATCAGTCGGCCGTCGCCAGTGAAGAAAGTGCTGCCGCGACCATTGAGCTGGCGTCGCTGGGGCAGGACCTGCAGCGCATGACGGCGCATTTCCGCACCTGATGGCATTTCGCAATGAACTTGGGCAGACTTGATCGGTCAGCCTGTATATGCGGGGGCCGCCGAGCGGCAGCCATCCGGTCCGTGCAGTTATTTTCTGGGCCATGGAAGGCAGCAACCCGCGCTCAGGGGGCGTCATGACCAAAATTCCAGTTTCCCCTCAGCCCAGCGGGGGGTGCCACGGGTGCCGGCAGCAAGGCGACGCCGACATGGCGTTTTCCTTCGCGTTCCAGCCGATTGTGGATGTGCGTGATCAATCGACATTCGCCCATGAGGCGCTGGTCCGGGGCGTGCAGGGCGAAGGTGCGTTGTCGGTGTTGCAGCAGGTCGACGACCAGAACCGCTATCGCTTCGATCAACTGTGCCGCGTGCGGGCGATTGCCACGGCGGCGCAGGTGGGGATCACCGATTTTCTCTCGATCAACTTTTTGCCCAACGCGGTGTATCGCCCGGAGTTGTGCATTCGCAGCACGCTCGAGGCGGCGCGAACGCATGCGTTCCCGCTTGATCGGCTGATTTTCGAAGCGGTGGAAGGCGAGCACGTCGAAAGCAACAAGCACCTGATGAACATCCTGCGCGAGTACCGCGAGTTTGGCTTCAAGACCGCCATTGATGACTTTGGTGCGGGGTATTCCGGGCTGACTCTGCTGGCGGACTTTCAGCCGGACCTGATCAAACTGGACATGGCGCTGATTCGCGATATCCACCGCGACCGGGTGCGTCAGGCGATCGTACGCGGTGTGGTGGGCATGTGCGCCGAGTTGGGTGTCGAGGTGATTGCCGAGGGCATCGAGCACCCGGATGAGCGCGATTTTCTCGCGGACTGCGGGATTTACCTGATGCAGGGCTTTTGGTTCGCCAAACCGGCATTTGAGTCGATCGCGCAGATTCCTGGAGAAGCGTGGCGGGCGGCTTGAGGGGGGCAGCGTTTCGCCGGAGCTGAACCGCTGCTGTCGCTCAGGCAGGTTTCATCTTGCCCGGTGCGGCGAAGGCCTAGGATGCTTGCACAAGATCATCCCAAGGGGAGCCGTACCATGCGCACCAATGTCGTCAAAGTGCTGTTGATCGCTGCAGCTGTCTCGGTGTTGAGTGCCTGTTCGGGCGCCGGCGGATTGACAACTACTAGTTGTTTTTCTGCGGATTGCCAGTCGCCGGAGGGGCGCAGTAATGCGACGACCCTCAAGTTCGGCGGCAACAGTATTGGCAGCAGCTTGAATCAGTACAGTTCCGGGATGTTGCACGACGACTGATAGCGATCGAGGCTGACACTGAACCTGTGGCGAGGGAGCTTGCTCCCGCTGGGTCGCGAAGCGGCCCCATAAAAGAAGGCCTGATGCGCAGTCCAGCGGGAGCAAGCTCCCTCGCCACAGGTTCTCCGCAGGTTCAGTGTCAGGTACTAAACAGGCGCCCATGTCGGGCGCCTTTTTTGTGCCTGGAGGATTACTGCGGTACAGCCAGCCACTCACCAATCACCTTCTGATAACTGCCAGTGACCTTGCTCAGATGCAGCCACTGGTCAACGTACAGCTTCCAGCTGATGTCATCGCGCGGCAGCAGGTAAGCCTTTTCGCCGTATTGCATGTATTGATGCGGATTCACCGCACACAGTCCCGGTTTGAGCTTCTGCTGATACAACGCTTCCGAGGCGTCGGTGATCATCACGTCGGCCTTGTTGTCGAGCAGTTGCTGGAAGATCGTCACGTTGTCGTGCAGAGCCAGTTGCGCTTTAGGCAGGAAGGCGTGGACGAAGGCTTCGTTGGTGCCACCCGCAGGTTCGACCAGGCGCACGTTGGGCTGGTTGATCTGCTCGACGGTCTGGTACTTGGCTTGATCGGCGCAGCGCACCAGCGGGATCTTGCCGTCGCTGTCGAGGGTGTGGCTGAAGTAGGCTTTTTTCTGCCGTTCGAGCGTCACCGAAATGCCGCCCATGCCGATGTCGCACTTGCCGGCCTGCATGTCCGGCATCAGGGTTTTCCAGGTGGTCTGCACCCACTCGACCTTGACCCCGAGGCTGTCGGCCAGCGAACGCGCCATGGCGATGTCGATGCCTTCGAAATCACCGTCGGGGCGCTTGAAGGTGTAGGGCTTGTAGTCGCCGGTGGTGCAGACGCGCAGTTGGCCTTGTTGCTGGACGGTGTCGAGGTGCGAGGGTTGTTCTGCGGCCTGAGCATTCAGGGTCAGCGCCAGCAATGAACCGAGCAGGAACGGAATTTTATTCATGGGCATGTCTGTCGGGCTTCAAAGGGATCGGGGCGAGAAGTTAACCACGTTCTCGGCGCTGATCCCTATGGGTAGCTCGCTGTTACAGGCCGAGGCCTTCCTGCACCACCTGCAACAGATTGTTCTCGGTCAGCGCAATCGCATCCAGTTCCTGCCCGGTTTCCACGGTTTGCAGCCACCAATGGCTTTCGTGGTGTTCATCGACGGTGCGCAGCAGATAGGTGTTGCGCTCCGGCAGGGTGATCTGCACGCGGCCGGCGCCGTCCTCGGTAAACCGGGCGATGGGATCAAATGTCAGGATTTGCTGGTTGGCTTCAATCACCAGTTGATCGATCGCGTAATCGTGGCTCTCGCCATCGGGTGAGCGTTCGCAAACGTGGGTCGGATTGCGGCGGATTTTCAGGCCGACCTCAGTGACTGGCTGCAGCCAGCCCTCGATGCGGTGGTACAGATCGTAGACCTGCGCCGGCCAGCAATCGATCTCCAGCGCGGCATCCGCATGGGTGTGCCGGGTTTGCTTGAGTTTGGCGGCGAGTTCGTCTGCTTTACTCATTTCGGATCCCTTGGTTTGATGTCTGCCTGTTAATCGTAGACCTTTCAACGGCGTGCGGCCTTGCCTTGCGTCATGCGCTTGCAACACAAGCATGGCGCAATCAGCGCTGGCCAAGTCTGGCCATGATCGAAAACCACGGACGCAGGCGTCCCAAGGAGCGGGTACATGAAAAAGCTGTTTACAATTTTGGCAGTGATTGCGCTGACGGCCGGTAGCATCGGCCTGAGTTCGGCGCGTCAGTCGAACGCCAGCAAAGTGCAAACGGAAGCGGTGGCGGGGCAGTTCGACTACTACCTGCTGACGCTGTCCTGGTCGCCGACCTTCTGCCTCACCCACAAAGATGACGTGCAATGCTCGGGCAAGGGCTACGGCTTCGTGCTGCACGGTTTGTGGCCGCAATACGCCAATGGCGGCTGGCCGGAATCCTGCCCACCGCTGACCACATTGTCGGCGGCGGAAACGACCAAGGGCCTGACGCTGTTCCCGACCAAGAAACTGCTCGATCACGAATGGTCCAAGCACGGCACCTGCAGTGGTCTGGGCGCGATGGGCTATCTGGACGAAGCGGACAAAGCCGTCGGCGCGGTGAAAATCCCTCAGGAGCTGCAGCCGCTCAGCAGTTCGTACTACTTCGAGGCCCAGGAAATTTCCGATCTGTTCCGCAAGGCCAACCCGGGGATCCCGGCCAATGGCATCGCGGTGATCTGCAGCGGCCCGGAACTCTCGGAAGTGCGGGTGTGCATGGGCAAGGATCTGCAATTCGGCGCGTGCGGCAAGGGCGTGAAGACCCAGTGCCGGGCAGGGGATATTCGAGTGCCGCCGTCGCGTTGATGTCAGCGGTTTCACGAACAGGAAAGGGCGCCCGAGCGGGCGCTCTTTTTTTTTGCCTGAAGGTTTGAAGCACCTGAAAAATTCACGCATGCTTGCGCGCCCTAAAAGGATGACCCGCAACACTGCAAGGAGCTTTTCATGAGCGGAAAACCCGCCGCCCGCGTCACCGATCCAACCGCCTGCCCACTCCCGGGACATGGCACCAATCCGATTGCCAGTGGCTCACCGAATGTAAATTTCGACGGATTGGCAGCTGCGCGACTGACTGATAAATCAGCGTGCGGTAGCCCGATTACTGGCGGCGTTTCCTCAACGGTGTTTATCAATGGCTTAAACGCCGCGACCCTGGACAGCACCGGGGGGCACGGCAATGTGGTCATTGGTGGGTCAGGCACGGTGATCATCGGTGACACAGTAACAGCGGCGCCTTTCAGTGGTTTGCTGCCGATGCCGGTGCATTTCACTGACAAGTTGAAACTGGTCAATGACGTGACCGGTGAGCCGATGATCAATCATCCCTACGTGATCCAGCGCGCAGACGGGCGTCTGGAGCATGGGGTGTCTGACGCTAACGGATTCACCCACCAAGTCAGCTCGCACCTGCCTGAAACCATCAAGCTGTTTTTGGAGGAGTGAGGCATGGCGGCTGAAACAGTAACGTGCGCGAAAGGAAATAATTACAAACTGCACAAGGAACATGCGCTGACGGACAAAAAGGATGTCAGTGAAAAGCCTGTGCCGGTGGAGAGTACCAAGGCGATTGTTGTTTTCGTCGGCGGTGCCGGGGATAAGGAAAGTTATTATTTTTCGGGGCCTTATGAAAACATCCTCGCCGCACGGAGGAACTTTGATAAGCGCAATGAAACACTAAACAACGAAGGTAAATATCGCTCAGAATGGCTGGGATATAACGATGTCAGGGGGAAACAGGATATCCAACGGAATGTTCTGAGCCTTATTCCGTATAAAAGCTGCCCCGTTTATATTGTTGGTCATAGCCTCGGTGGTTGGAATGGCGCGCACCTGACAAAAATAATGTCGGATTGGGGCTACAGAATTCAGATGCTAATCACCCTTGATCCCGTGGGTGAAGGGACATTGGTTTGGTTAGGTTCAGATATTTATCGCGAGCGCCCTGATCCTGTTGCCGCCGAATGGATCAACATTAAGGCGACCCCGACAAACAGAGACCCATCGGATGGGGTAGCCGATTTTGGCGAAAAGTGGATTATCTCCTGTGGCCCTACTTTGAACGCCAACGTAGATACCAATCATGCAGACGCATTAGGGCTTTTTATTGCGCCTGTAGCTGGGAGCAAGTCGGCAAGCGATTTATTGCTGGACTCAATAATGAAGGAGTTTTCGTGATGCACAGGTTACTCTTTTGCTTTTTTCTAGCTATTTGCTCTGGTTGCGCAAAAGACCATGTAAAGCCTCCAGCGAACTTGAGTTTTGTATCTGTTGAAAGGCAAAAGTCACTTCTATACGACATTCGCTATCAGTCGGATGTGGATGTTCTGGACCTGTTTGATAGAGGAGAAAGGGTTGGGATGGCTTCAGGCATGCTGAAATGTGCCTTGGAGGATGATCAGGATTTCTCGGTTGGCAAAGCCATCCGGTTTTCTGCAGTTGGTTTGGTGACGTCGGAAATACGCGAAGATGGCAAGGCGGGATATCCCTATCTCACCAGTGCGTTCATAGTTGAAACTTCCAGCAACCGAAGTTCTGAAAGAAATCTGTCGGTGACAGAACTGAACCACCTCCTCGCCAATAAACAACAAATCCCCTGCAAAGTCGTCGTCACCGCGTACGGCTACAAACCCTACTACTCAAACACCATGAACCTCCCGGTCGCGGACCTGCTGCGGGAAATCAACAAACCCCGATAGCTGCAGAGCACGATGCGTCGCCTGGCCTATCGGCGCTGATTGCGCGCAGAACGTGGTGTGAAAATAAATCGACGCGCAACGTTCATCCAAATCTCTTGCGCGCCGATACAGCGGGGCGGGTGTGTGTAGGCGTGGCGGGTTTGCCGTGCGTACCCCGGTGGGCTACGCTCACGAAAAGTAAGGGTTTCGGGCTGCGGCCCCTTGTCGTACCTGCCCAGGACACGTTTTTGCCAATCCCCATTCACGACCCGCATCAGACCCCCGGCACGCTCAAACGCCTGCCGCTGCGCAAAGCGGCAGCGCTGTTTATCGTTGCGGTGTGCCTCTGCCTGTCTGGCCTGCTCTATTTGCAACTGGAGCAGACGCGACGTCAGGACCTGGCGAACGCGCAGATCGCCTCCACCAACCTGACCCGGGCCATGGCGCAGCAGGCCGAAGACACGTTTTTGGCCGCCGACCTGGTGCTCACCAGCCTCGCCGACTGGGTCGAGGACGACGGATACGGCGCCGCGCAACGGCCACGCCTGCAACAAACCTTCGCGCGCCGGGTGCAGCAACTGGAGCAGTTGCACGGCATGTTCCTGTTCGACCGTGAAGGGCAGTGGGTGATTACGTCGTTCCCGGACCTGCTCCATGGCAACGGAGTGGCCGACCGCGAATACTTCCAGTTTCATCAGCAGAATGTTTCCAGCGTGGCGCACATCGGCCGGGCGATTCGCAGCCGCGAAAATGGCGAATGGATCATTCCGATCTCGAAACGCATCAACGACCGCGCCGGCAATTTTCAGGGCGTGTTGATGGCCGGGATCAAGATGGCGTACTTCGACCGCTTCTTCAAAAGCTTCAGCCTCGATGACAACGGCATCATGTTTCTCGGGCTCAAGGACGGCACCGTGCTGGCGCGGCGGCCGTTCGACGAAAGCCTGATCGGCTCGTCGCTGGCGCGGGGCAAGATTTATCAGAAGCTGCTGCCCGAAGCGCCGGCCGGTACCGCGATGATCAAGTCGGTGGTCGATGGCGTGGTGCGTTTGTACGGCTACCGGCAGTTGGGGACGTATCCGCTGGTGGTCGCGGCGGGGTCATCGCGCGACGCGATTCTCAAGGGTTGGTATGAGCGCGCTTTTCAGTCCAGCGTGATCGTTGCACTGGTGATTCTTGGCGTCGGTTTGTTCGGCTGGGTGTTCATTCATCAAGTGCGCGACGGCGAGCGCATCGAGAAGAACCTGCGCAAGGCGCAACGGGCGCTGGAGCAGATCGCCACCCACGACAGCCTGACGGGGCTGGCGAACCGGCGACTGTTCGAGCGTTCGCTGGAGATCGAATTTGCCCGGGGCGCACGGCAGTCGAGTCCCGTCGGGCTGATCATGCTCGATATCGATTTCTTCAAACGCTACAACGATGCCTACGGCCACGTGGCGGGAGACCATTGCCTGACGCAGGTGGCCCAGGTGTTGAAAAACTGCTGCCAGCGCAAGGCTGACCTGGCGGTGCGATACGGCGGCGAGGAGTTCGCGGTGCTGCTGCCGGACACTGACATCAACGGTACGCTGGCGATTGCCGGGCAGATCCGGCGCAGTGTGATGGACAAGCGCATCACTCACAGCGGGTCGCCGACCGGGTATCTGACGGTGAGTCTGGGCTGCTATTCCTTTGTGCCCAGCGGCAACGACAGCCTGGAGGAATTTATCCAGCGTGCGGACGCGGCGCTGTATCAGGCGAAAAATGCCGGACGCAATCGCGCGGCGGTGTTGTCGCTGGAGACGGAAGTTGCCGAATTGATGCGTTACGATCGCTGAGCATGATCCCGCTGTAGCATTTCATCAGGTAGGCGCGGCGGAGTGAGTCTACCGCCGCGCGGGTTGATGGCAACCGTCGCCCTTGTCACTTGTTTCTGTTGAATCACCAGCGGTCACGCTTGTTCGTTCAGCTGCCTGAACCACCGCCGGCGCCACCGGTCCCGCCACCGGCCGAGCCGGTGCCACCACCAGCCCCTGAGCCGGATCCCATGCTGCTGCCGTTGGTCCCTGTTCCCGAGCGCGCGCCGTCAGAGCTGTCGCCTCCTTTCGGCGCGCCGGGTGTGCTGTCAGGTGGCAGCGTACTGCCGCTGGTGGCGCCGGACTTGGTGCCTGTAGCGTCCGCGCCGTCGTTGGCGGCGTACACACCGACCGAGGCGCTGGCCAGCAGGCCGGCGAGTAATAACGAAGTCAGTTTGCGCGTGGTCATGGTACATCTCCTGAAAAGGTCGATTACTTGATGTTGGTCTGATGCCTTAGACGGTTGGTGCCGATTGGCTGACGAGCGGTTGTAGTTGCTCAGTGGCGTTAGGTCGCCCCCCTGTCGGTGGATCCGATGCAACCACCGCCGCCAGCCCAGGGTCACAATTTTCACACCCTGTTCGCCGGAGCCTGGACGATGAAAAACCTGCGGATCGCCACCTTCAACGTCAACGGCCTGCGTGCGCGGCTGCCGAACCTGTTGGAATGGCTCAAGCGCGAGCAGCCGGACATCGCCTGCCTGCAGGAACTCAAGTCGGTGGACAGCGCTTTCCCTGCCGCCGAGCTGGAAGCGGCGGGGTACGGCGCGATCTGGCACGGACAGGCATCCTGGAATGGCGTGGCGATCCTCGCCCGCGATGCGCAGCCGCTGGAGAGTCGGCGCGGCCTGCCGGGCGATCCCGAGGACAAGCACAGCCGTTATCTGGAGGCGGCGGTGCACGGTGTGCTGGTGGGCTGCCTGTACCTGCCCAACGGCAATCCGCAACCGGGGCCGAAGTTCGACTACAAACTGGCCTGGTTCGAGCGCCTGATCCGCTACGCCAAAGACCTGCAAAGCAGCGATCATCCAGTGGTGCTGGCCGGTGACTACAACGTGGTGCCCACCGACATGGACATCTACAACACCCGCTCGTGGCTCAAGGATGCGTTGCTGCAACCGCAAAGCCGCGAGTGTTATCAGCGGCTACTGGATCAGGGCTGGACCGACTCGCTGCGACACCTGTATCCCGACGATCGGCTCTACACGTTCTGGGATTACTTCCGTCAGCATTGGCAAACCAACTCCGGCCTGCGCATCGATCATCTGCTGCTCAATCCGGCGCTCAGTCCGTATCTGCACGAGGCCGGGGTCGATGCCTGGGCGCGCAACCAGCCGCACGCCAGCGACCATGCGCCGACGTGGATCCGCATCGGTTCGCGCAAGCGTCGGTAGCGCTGATTGGCGAAATCAATTGTCGGACCCGGGGGGCAATCCCGTATACATGTCGGCCATCGGCGCAGCGATCCGCGGCCACATGCAAAAGGACTGAGCAATGAGCGAGCCACGTCTGGCGAATCCGACGTTGTACCTGCAACGCCTGGGGTTCGATACCCCACCGGCACCAACCCTGGACACCCTGCGGCAATTGCAGCGGCGTCATACCGTGGTCTTTCCCTTCGAGAATCTGTCGACAATCACTGGCGCGCCGGTGTTGATCGATCTGGCATCGGTCGAGCAAAAAGTCCTGCACGGTGGCCGTGGCGGCTACTGCTACGAACTGAACAATCTGTTTCTGGCACTGTTGCAGGAATTGGGTTTTGAGGCGCGCGGCATCTCGGGGCGCGTCGTGCTGGCGCAGCCCGAGGGCACATGGACGGCGCGCACCCATCGCCTGAGCCTGGTGATCATCGATGGCGAGCGCTACATCACCGATGTCGGCTTCGGCGGCATGGTGCCGACTGCGCCGCTGCTGCTCGATACCGAGGCGGAACAGGCAACGCCGCACGAACCTTATCGCATCGAAAAACAGGCCGATGGCTACATGCTGCGCGCCCAGGTCGCCGGCGAGTGGCGCGCGATGTACCTGTTTGACCTGCAACGCCAGGAGGACATCGATTACACCCTCGGCAACTGGTACGTCTCGACCCATCCCGAGTCACCGTTCGCCAAGCGCCTGATGGTCGCGTGCACCGGAGAGGGCTGGCGCCGCACCCTGAACAACGGCAGCTTCGCGATCCACCACATGGGCGCCGACAGCGAGCGGCGCGAGGTGGCGGATGTCGATGAACTGATTGAGATGCTGGAGCAGGAATTCGGCCTGCGTCTGCCTGAGCGGCCGGGTGTGCGCGAGTCGCTGGGGCGGATGATTCTGCCGGTCTGAGGAGTCGACGCTTGCCCTTTTGCGCAGCGCTGTACCGCTGGTCGCTATCAACACTCCAGCCGAGTGCGATAAAAACCAAGGAGCGGAGGGGGCGTGTTGCCGGATTTGTGGGGCGATGGCGGTGGCGGGATAGAAGGTCGGGTGGCTACCTATCCATTATGTGACTGACAAGTTGTATACAACTCTATGGACATTTGTCCCGAGTATTGAATACAGTGTGCGCATAACAAAAACCAGGGAACCCCCCACATGAAAACGCCCCATGTTTCACACCAACGGCCCGAGGACGAAAATCTCGGGGTCGGCGCGAATATGGCTTACGGCCTGCAACATGTTCTGACCATGTATGGCGGTATCGTTGCGGTGCCACTGATCATCGGCCAGGCGGCCGGCCTGTCGCCGGCGGACATTGGTTTGTTGATTGCTGCTTCATTGTTTGCGGGGGGGCTGGCGACACTGCTGCAAACCCTGGGTCTGCCATTTTTTGGCTGTCAGTTGCCGCTGGTGCAGGGCGTGTCGTTCTCTGGCGTGGCGACCATGGTCGCGATCGTCAGCAGTGGCGGGGAGGGCGGCTTCCAATCGGTGCTGGGCGCGGTGATTGCCGCGTCCCTGATCGGCCTGCTGATCACGCCGGTGTTCTCGCGCATCACCAAGTTCTTCCCGCCGCTGGTGACCGGCATCGTAATCACCACCATCGGCCTGACGCTGATGCCGGTGGCCGCACGCTGGGCCATGGGTGGCAACAGCCATGCGACAGACTTCGGCAGCATGCAGAACATCGGTCTGGCGGCGGTGACGCTGGTGCTGGTGTTGCTGCTGAGCAAGGTCGGCAGTTCGACCATCTCGCGTCTGTCGATCCTGCTGGCCATGGTGATCGGCACGGTGCTGGCGGTGTTCCTCGGGATGGCGGATTTCTCCAGCGTTACAACCGGTCCGATGTTCGGCTTCCCGACACCGTTCCACTTCGGCATGCCGACCTTCCACTTCGCCGCGATCCTGTCGATGTGCATCGTGGTCATGGTGACCCTGGTGGAAACCTCGGCGGACATTCTGGCGGTCGGTGAAATCATCGGCACCAAGGTCGATTCCAAGCGCCTGGGCAATGGCCTGCGGGCGGACATGCTGTCGAGCATGTTTGCGCCGATCTTCGGTTCGTTCACCCAGAGCGCCTTTGCGCAGAACGTCGGGCTGGTGGCGGTCACCGGGATCAAGAGCCGTTATGTGGTGGCCACTGGCGGTGTGTTCCTGGTGATTCTCGGCCTGCTGCCGTTCATGGGCCGGGTAATTGCTGCGGTGCCGACGTCGGTGCTGGGCGGTGCCGGTATCGTGCTGTTCGGCACCGTGGCGGCGAGCGGTATCCGCACGCTGTCGAAGGTCGATTACCGCAACAACGTCAACCTGATCATCGTCGCGACTTCGATCGGCTTCGGCATGATCCCGATCGCCGCGCCGAACTTCTACGATCATTTCCCGAGCTGGTTCGCGACCATTTTCCACTCGGGCATCAGTTCGTCGGCGATCATGGCGATTGTGCTGAACCTGACCTTCAACCACTTCACCGCCGGCAACTCGGATCAGCAGTCGGTGTTTGCCGCGGCGGAAGAGCGGACCCTGCGCTATCGCGATCTGGCGGCGCTGCGTGAGGGCGATTACTTCAGCGACGGCAAGCTGCATGACTGCGATGGCAAGGAAGTGCCGGTGATCGAGCCTGATGATCACGATCATGGGCACGGTGCGCCGAAAGCGCAGGTGAAAAGCAGCGAGCATGTCTGACGGCTGCGACTGAATAGAAAAAGGGCCGATCTGTTTTGTACAGATCGGCCCTTTTTCATTTCAAGATCAAAAGATCGCAGCCTTCGGCAGCTCCTACAGATTCAGCGTTCATCCTCAGAATCAGCGGAGTATGAGATCTGTGTAGGAGCTGCCGAAGGCTGCGATCTTCTGATCTTTTCAAGCGCCCACAAAAAAGCCCCTGAATCTTTCGATTCAGGGGCTTTGCTATTTGGCTCCACAACCTGGACTCGAACCAGGGACCCAATGATTAACAGTCATTTGCTCTACCAACTGAGCTATTGCGGAATTGGTGCGTATGTTACTGATTCAAAAAGAGAAGTCAAGCACAGGATATGAAATTTCCGGTTTTGTCAGGACGGACGGTGATTTGTCAGTGATTAGCGATGACCAGGACCGCCTCACAGGTCTACCATGGTCGCCCGGAAGTGGTCACACGCGCTGCCGGCCATTCGCCGAAAAGGTACGCGTCATGAATCAAACCGTTCTCGTTTCCCGTCCAGGCGAGGTGCTTGCATGAGCATCGCGCAAATCAGCCTGCCCAAAGGCGTCGGCCCGCACGCCGAAAAACTCTTCGACGCGATCACCCAGGCCAGCACCGCTGAAGAATTGAACCGCGCCGGCGGCAAGGCCGAAGGTTTTGTGCTGGGGCTGGAAAGCACCAAGGCGATCAAAAGCCAGATCGCCGAATCGCTGTACGTCGCTTATGACGATGCCGCCAGTCAGCGGGCGACCGAGTTGGCCTAACCGCCGAAGGTAATCGTGCCGAGCATCAGCTTGGCGTAAGCCGCGGTGGCCGCCAGTTGCACCAGCCACAGGGCCAGGCCACCGAGGAACACGCCCGCTGCGACTTGCAGCACAAGGCTCTTGTCGCGTTTGGCCGGGGCGCGGGGGATGAAATCATCCAGATCGTCACGGTCGGCGCGCAGGTTGTCGTTTTTCATAGGGAGCTCTCGCGAAAAATTCAGGTTGTCTCATAACCTGTGGGAGCGAGCCTGCTCGCGAATGCGCTGGGTCAGTCGCCATCATTGTTGACAGACAAGCCGTATTCGCGAGCAGGCTCGCTCCCACAATGGGGAATTGTGTGCAGTCTAGAGGTTAAGCGCTGTTCATCAGGCAAATAAAAAACGGGAAGCCCGAAGGCTTCCCGTTTTTCATCGCAAAGCGCAATCAGATGACCTGAACGATCGCATCCGTTACCGCTTTGATGTTGCTCTGGTTCAGCGCGGCCACGCAGATGCGGCCGGTGTCCAGGGCGTAGATGCCGAACTCGTTGCGCAGGCGGTGCACCTGTTCAGTGGTCAGGCCGGAGTAGGAGAACATGCCGCGCTGACGGCCAACGAAGCTGAAGTCACGCTGCGGGGCTTTTTCGGCCAGCAGGGCAACCATTTGCTCGCGCATGCCGCGAATGCGCAGACGCATTTCTGCCAGTTCGGCTTCCCACTGGGCGCGCAGTTCCGGGCTGTTCAACACCGCGGCGACGATGCTTGCACCGTGGGTCGGCGGGTTGGAGTAGTTGGTGCGGATCACGCGTTTGACCTGCGACAGCACGCGCGCGCTTTCTTCTTTCGACTCGCTGACGATCGACAGGGCGCCAACGCGCTCGCCGTACAGCGAGAACGACTTGGAGAACGAGCTCGAGACGAAGAACGTCAGGCCCGACTCAGCGAACAGACGCACAGCCGCGGCGTCTTCGTCGATGCCGTCGCCGAAACCCTGGTAAGCCATGTCGAGGAACGGCACGTGACCTTTGGCCTTGACCATGTCCAGCACGTTGTTCCAGTCGGCCGGGGTCAGGTCGACGCCGGTCGGGTTGTGGCAGCAGGCGTGCAGCACAACGATCGAGCCGTTCGGCAGGGCGTTGAGGTCTTCGAGCATGCCGGCACGGTTAACGTCGTGAGTGGCAGCGTCGTAGTAACGGTAGTTCTGCACCGGGAAGCCAGCGGTTTCGAACAGCGCGCGGTGGTTTTCCCAGCTCGGGTCGCTGATTGCCACGACGGCGTTCGGCAGCAGTTGCTTGAGGAAGTCGGCACCGATTTTCAGTGCGCCGGTTCCGCCGACAGCCTGAGTGGTGACGATGCGACCGGCAGCGATCAGCGGCGAGTCGTTACCGAACAGCAGCTTTTGCACCGCCTGGTCGTAGGCCGCGATGCCGTCGATCGGCAGGTAGCCACGGGAGGCGTGCTGAGCAGCGCGAATGGTTTCGGCTTCGATCACGGCGCGCAGCAGGGGAATTCGCCCCTCTTCGTTGCAGTAAACACCTACACCCAGGTTGACCTTGGTGGTCCGGGTATCGGCGTTGAATGCTTCGTTGAGGCCCAGGATTGGATCGCGGGGTGCCATTTCGACAGCGGAGAACAGGCTCATTATTACGGCGGCTCTGAATGGAGAGTGGAGGGACGTGTCGCGCTCCAGCCGAATGCACTAGAGCGGTGCACAAACGGGGAGCTAGTATAGAGGCCATCACTGAGCAATGGCGACAGGCGAATCGGCTTTTCGGGCAAGTTTTTCCGATTATTTCTTGACCGTTAGTCGATTGATCCTGTCAGAGTCTTTACCGGATGTAGGACGTTTGCCTTGAAAGCCGAGGCAATCGACACCACATTGAGCACAATCCAGGTTTTTTCTTGCGCGACATCGGTCGTTTGCGGTCGTCCCCGTGGTGCTCCGTTTTGCTCGGAGCGCCGCGATCCAGAGGTGTATATGTCCGAATTCCAGCTCGTCACCCGCTTCGAACCCGCCGGCGATCAACCAGAAGCCATTCGCCAACTGGTAGAAGGCATCGAAGCCGGGCTGGCGCACCAGACGCTGCTCGGTGTGACCGGCTCGGGCAAGACCTTCAGCATCGCCAATGTCATCTCGCAGGTCCAGCGCCCGACGCTGGTGCTGGCGCCGAACAAGACCCTGGCCGCGCAGCTCTACGGCGAGTTCAAGGCGTTCTTCCCGAATAACGCGGTCGAATATTTCGTTTCCTACTACGACTACTACCAGCCGGAAGCCTATGTGCCGTCGTCCGACACCTTCATCGAGAAGGACGCGTCGATCAACGACCACATCGAGCAGATGCGCCTGTCCGCGACCAAAGCGCTGCTGGAGCGCAAGGACGCGATCATCGTCACCACGGTGTCGTGCATCTACGGTCTGGGGAGCCCGGAGACGTACTTAAAAATGGTGCTGCACGTCGATCGCGGCGACAAGCTCGATCAGCGTGCCTTGCTGCGGCGTCTGGCCGATTTGCAATACACCCGCAACGACATGGATTTTGCCCGTGCGACCTTCCGCGTGCGGGGTGATGTGATCGACATCTACCCGGCGGAATCCGATCTGGAAGCGATCCGCATCGAGCTGTTTGATGACGAGGTCGAGAGCATTTCCGCGTTCGATCCGCTGACCGGCGAAGTCATCCGCAAGATGCCGCGTTTTACCTTCTATCCGAAGAGTCACTACGTGACGCCGCGCGAGACCCTGCTCGACGCCATCGAACACATCAAAGTCGAATTGCAGGAACGCCTCGAATACCTGCGCAGCAACAACAAACTGGTCGAGGCCCAGCGCCTTGAACAACGCACCCGCTTCGACCTGGAGATGATCCTCGAACTGGGTTACTGCAACGGCATCGAAAACTACTCGCGCTACCTGTCGGGACGCCCGGCCGGTGCTGCGCCGCCGACGCTTTATGACTACCTGCCGGCCGACGCCTTGCTGGTGATCGACGAATCCCACGTCAGCGTGCCGCAAGTCGGCGCGATGTATAAGGGCGACCGCTCGCGTAAAGAGACCCTGGTCGAATACGGCTTCCGCCTGCCGTCGGCGCTGGACAACCGGCCCATGCGTTTTGACGAGTGGGAAGGGGTCAGTCCGCAGACCATTTTTGTCTCGGCGACGCCGGGCAACTACGAGGCCGAGCATGCTGGCCGAGTGGTCGAGCAAGTGGTGCGTCCGACCGGCCTGGTCGATCCGCAAGTCGAAGTGCGTCCGGCGCTGACTCAGGTCGATGATCTGCTCTCGGAAATCACCAAGCGCGTGGCCGTCGAAGAGCGGGTGCTGGTCACCACGCTGACCAAGCGCATGGCTGAAGACCTCACCGATTACCTCGCCGACCACGGCGTGCGCGTGCGTTATCTGCACTCGGACATCGACACCGTCGAGCGCGTCGAGATCATCCGCGACTTGCGCCTCGGCACGTTCGATGTGCTGGTGGGGATCAACCTGCTGCGCGAAGGTCTGGACATGCCGGAAGTGTCGCTGGTGGCTATTCTCGACGCCGACAAGGAAGGCTTCCTGCGTTCCGAGCGCTCACTGATCCAGACCATTGGCCGCGCCGCGCGTAACCTCAACGGTCGGGCGATTCTCTACGCTGATCGCATCACCGGCTCCATGGAGCGGGCGATTGGCGAGACTGAGCGTCGTCGCGACAAGCAGATCGCGTTCAACCTGGAAAACGGCATCACCCCCAAAGGTGTGTTCAAGGACGTTGCCGACATCATGGAAGGTGCCACTGTGCCTGGCTCGCGCAGCAAGAAGCGCAAGGGCATGGCCAAAGCCGCCGAAGAAAACGCCAAGTACGAAGCCGAACTGCGCTCGCCGAGCGAGATCACCAAGCGTATTCGTGCGCTGGAAGAGAAGATGTATCAGCTGGCGCGGGATCTGGAGTTTGAAGCGGCGGCGCAGATGCGCGATGAGATTGCCAAACTGCGCGAGCGGCTGTTGGCTGTTTGATCTCTGTTGCCTGATCTGGCCTCTTCGCGAGCAGGCAACGCGGTCTTAATGAGACTCCCCAGCCTTCAGCCCCGCTGGCAATTTCTTGGTCAACAAAATCGCCAACATGCTGATCCCCAGCGCAATCCCGACAAAGTGAAACGCATCGTTGTAGGCCATGATCAGCGCCTGCTGATGGACAATCTCGCTCATTTTGCCCAGTGCTGCCGTGTCGCTGCCAAACCGGTCGGTCATTGACGCCAGGCGTTCGGCGACCTGCGGATTGGTCGGCACCACCGCCTCGCGCAAATAATCGAAGTAGGTCTTGGTTCGCGCATCCAGCAGCGTCGCGAGCAGGGCGATGCCGATCGCGCCGCCGAGGTTACGCAGGATGTTGAACAGACTCGACGCCGAGCCCGCGTCCTGCGGGAGGATGTACGCCGTGGCGATCAGCGAAATGGTCACCATGATCAGCGGCTGGCCCAGCGCACGGATGATCTGAATCTGATTGAACTGCGGCCCGGCGAAATCCGGGTTGAGCACCCCTGAAGAAAAACTCGCCAACCCGAACAATCCGAAGCCCAGCGTGCACAGCCATTTCGGCGACACGAACTTCATCAGCTTCGGCACCAGCGGAATCAGGAACAGCTGCGGCACACCCATCCACATGATCACTTCGCCGATCTGCAAGGCGTTGTAGTTCTGGATCTGCGCCAGGTACAGCGGTAGCAGATAGATCGACCCATATAGCCCGACGCCCATGCCCAGGCTGGAAATGCTCGATAAGCCGAAGTTGCGATTGCGCAGGATGCCGAGGTTGATCAGCGGATTGGGCTTGGAAATCTGCACGATCACGAAGGTAATCAGGCTCAGCAGGGCGATGCTGCCCAGGGTCACGATCAGATTCGATTCGAGCCAGTCCTTGCGGTGGCCTTCTTCGAGAAACACCTGCAAGCAACCGAGCCCGACGCCGAGGGTGAGGATGCCGGTGTAGTCGGTGCTTTTCAGCAGTTCCCAGTGCGCTTCTTTCTTCTCCAGCCCGTACATCAATCCGGCGATCATGATCAGCCCCGGCGGGATGTTGATGTAGAAGATGTATTCCCAGCCCCAGTTTTCCGTGAGCCAGCCGCCCAGCGTCGGGCCGATGGACGGGGCGAAGGTCGCGGTCATGGCGAACATCGCCATGCCTTTGGCGCGGTGGTGTTCGGGGAGTTTGATCAGGGTCAGGGTGAATGCCAGGGGGATCAGCGCGCCGCCGGTGAAGCCCTGCATGGCGCGAAACACGATCATGCTTTCGAGGCTCCAGGCCATCGAGCACAGCAGCGAGGAAACCAGAAACCCCAGCGATACCCACACCGCCAGGCGCCGCGCCGAGAGCAGCTGCACCAGCCACGCGGTCAGCGGGATCATGATGATTTCCGCCACCAGATAGGAGGTGGAAATCCACGAGCCTTCCTCCAGCGTCGCCGACAGCGCACCCTGAATATCTTTCAGCGAGGAGTTGGTGATCTGGATGTCGAGCACCGCCATAAAGGCGCCGAGCATCACGCTCATGACGGCGATCCAGTCCCGCCGGGTCGGTTCGCCGGCGGGGCGGATCAGTTGATCACCGGCCATTGTCTGGGGCGTCTTTGATGTTCACGGTGGCGGTGACGGACATGCCCGGGCGGATCTTGCCGTGCAGCGGGTTGTCGGCCTTGAACGTCAGTTTCACCGGGATCCGTTGCACGACTTTGGTGAAGTTGCCGGTGGCGTTGTCCGGCGGCAGCAGGCTGAACTGCGCACCGGAGGCGGCGAACAGGCTGTCGACCCGCGCTTCGATCGGTGTGTCGCTGTAAGCGTCGAAGGTCAGCTCGGCTTTTTGTCCGGGGACCATGTGGCCGATCTGGGTTTCCTTGAAGTTGGCCTGCACCCAGATGTCTTCGTCCGGGACGATCGACAGCAGATACGCGCCAGCCTGCACCACCTGACCATTGCGCGCGGCGCGCTGGCCGACCAGACCGCTGATCGGCGCGCGGACTTCGCTGCGGCTCAGGTTGAGTTCGGCCTGGGCGAGGTCGGCGCGGGCGTTGGCGATCTGTGCATCGAGGCGTTTGATCTCGGCGGTGAGCGCGTTGACCTGCTGGCGCTGGCTCTGCGCATCGGCCTGGGCCTTGGCCACTTGCGAGCGGGCGATGTGCGCGTCGGCGGAGAGGGTGGTCACGCGTTCTTCGGAGACGTAACCGGGTTTGCGCAGGGTTTCGGCGCGCGACAAATCCATCTGCGAACGGCCAAGCGTCGCTTGGGTGGCCGCCACTTGCGCGTCACTGGCAGCGATCAGGCTCGATTGCTGGGTCAATTTGCTCTGCGCCTGCAGGCGCTCGGCCTCGCGGGTGGCGAGAGTGGCGTTGGCGCGATCGACGGCCAGGCGGAAATCATTGGGTTCCAGGCGAACCAGCAACTGGCCTTTTTCCACGTGCTGATTGTCCTGTACCAACACTTCGTCGATGCGTGCGCTCAGCTGGCTGGAGACGCGGGTGATTTCGCCCTGGACATAAGCGTTGTCGGTGCTCTCATAAAAGCGGCCCTTGAAAAACCAATGGGCGAAGAAACCCCCGGCAATCAACAGAACCAGGAGCAGGAAAATAAACAGGCGACGCTTGAGTTGGGCAGGCATGAGGCAAACTGTAGTCGAGGAATTGTAAGGAAAGTTATCTGCGGCTGAATCTGGCATACAGCCGATAAACGGTAAATGCCAATGGCTGATTTTCGGCCTTTCACCGCGGTCTATGGGCGTTACAGACGCAAACTTGGCTTAAATGCCCTGCCCGCTGGAGCGGGGCGGGTGTCGCCTGTTACCATTCGCCGCTTGATTGTTTTGCTTTTCATTCTTTTCGAGACATGCCATGACCACCGTCCGCACTCGCATCGCGCCATCGCCTACCGGGGACCCCCACGTAGGTACCGCTTACATCGCATTGTTCAACTACTGCTTTGCCAAGCAGCATGGCGGTGAGTTCATCCTGCGCATCGAAGACACCGACCAGTTGCGTTCGACCCGCGAGTCCGAACAGCAGATCTTCGATGCCCTGCGCTGGCTGGGTATCGACTGGAGCGAAGGCCCGGACGTTGGCGGCCCGCACGGTCCGTACCGGCAGAGTGAGCGTGGCGATATCTATCAGAAGTATTGCCAGCAACTGGTCGACATGGGCCACGCGTTCCCGTGCTTCTGCACCGCAGAAGAACTCGACCAGATGCGCGCCGAGCAAATGGCACGCGGCGAAACCCCGCGTTACGACGGCCGCGCGCTGTTGCTGTCCAAGGAAGAAGTCGCTGCCCGTCTGGCCGCTGGCGAGCCGCACGTGATCCGCATGAAAGTGCCGACCGAAGGCGTCTGCGTGGTGCCGGACATGCTGCGTGGCGATGTCGAGATCCCGTGGGATCGCATGGACATGCAAGTGCTAATGAAGACCGACGGCCTGCCGACCTACTTCCTCGCTAACGTGGTCGACGACCACCTGATGGGTATCACCCACGTACTGCGTGGCGAAGAATGGCTGCCATCGGCGCCGAAACTGATTCTGCTGTACGAGTACTTCGGCTGGGAACAACCGGAGTTGTGCTACATGCCGCTGCTGCGTAACCCGGACAAGAGCAAGCTGTCCAAGCGCAAGAACCCGACCTCGGTGACCTTCTACGAGCGCATGGGTTTCATGCCGGAAGCGATGCTCAACTATCTGGGCCGCATGGGTTGGTCGATGCCGGACGAGCGCGAGAAGTTCTCGCTGCAGGAAATGGTCGACAACTTCGACCTCAAGCGCGTGTCCCTCGGCGGGCCGATCTTCGACATCGAGAAGCTGTCGTGGCTCAACGGCCAGTGGCTGCGCGATCTGCCGGTGGAAGAATTTGCCGCGCGCGTGCAGAAGTGGGCATTCAACTCCGAATACATGATGAAGATCGCGCCGCTGGTGCAGGGTCGCGTTGAAACCTTCAGCCAGGTTGCGCCGCTGGGCGGCTTCTTCTTCGCGGGCGGCGTCAGCCCGGATGCCAAGCTGTTCGAATCGAAAAAGCTTTCGGGCGATCAGGTTCGCCAGTTGATGCAGTTGATCCTGTGGAAACTCGAAAGCCTGCGTCAGTGGGAGAAGGACAACATCACTGCGACGATTCAGGCGGTGGTCGAATCCCTCGAGCTGAAACTGCGTGATGCGATGCCGCTGATGTTTGCCGCGATCACCGGGCAGGCAAGTTCGGTGTCGGTGCTCGATGCAATGGAAATCCTCGGCCCGGACCTGACCCGTTTCCGTCTGCGCCAGGCGATTGACCTGCTGGGCGGCGTGTCGAAGAAAGAAAACAAAGAGTGGGAAAAGCTGCTGGGCACTATCGCCTAAACGCTTGGCCGCTCTGTAGGAGCTGCCGAAGGCTGCGATCTTTTGATCTTGATCTTTAAAACAGCAACGTCAAAAGATCGCAGCCTGCGGCAGCTCCTACAGGTCTTTGTGCTATCCCGAGTGCCGGATTTTCGGGGGGAGGGCGGTAAGTGATTGTTATGCCGACAAAAAACTTTGAAATTTTTCAAAAATAAGTTTGACAGGCTTTCGATACGCCCTTAAGATTCGCCCCGTCCTCAGCGATGACATCAACGATGAGGGGCTATAGCTCAGCTGGGAGAGCGCTTGCATGGCATGCAAGAGGTCGACGGTTCGATCCCGTCTAGCTCCACCAATTTACACTTCGAAGCCTGGCCACACCGGCTCCGAAGCGATCAACACTCAGCGTTGATCAGTTGTATAGAAGGGTTTGCGTCCCCTTCGTCTAGTGGCCTAGGACACCGCCCTTTCACGGCGGTAACAGGGGTTCGAGTCCCCTAGGGGACGCCAGTTTTACAGAAGCGATGTTGCAAGATGTCGCTCCGCCGCGAGGCGAAAAATCCGGGGCTATAGCTCAGCTGGGAGAGCGCCTGCATGGCATGCAGGAGGTCAGCGGTTCGATCCCGCTTAGCTCCACCAATTTTACAGTTCAAGGTCTGGCCACACCGGCCTTGAATCAGATCAGATCTCAGCGCTGATCAGCTGTATAGAAGGGTTTGTGTCCCCTTCGTCTAGTGGCCTAGGACACCGCCCTTTCACGGCGGTAACAGGGGTTCGAGTCCCCTAGGGGACGCCACGATTACCCGCTCTGCGGGATTTATAAGGGTCATTCAATTATTGAATGGCCCTTTTGTTTGTCTGGCGTTTGGCCAACTCTCCTTTTTCCTTACACTGTGCTTCAGACCAGCGGTCATATCCTCGACTTGCAGAATATTATTATGCGAATAATATTCTAGTCGTAATATTCGGAGGCAACGATGAACGATAAAAAAGCTCAAACCCGCGAACGCATCCTCAAGGCTGCCAGCGCCGCGCTGATCCAGCGTGGCCCGGCAGACCCGAGCGTGGGCGAAGTGATGGGCGCCGCCGGCCTGACTGTCGGTGGCTTTTATGCGCACTTCGAAAGCAAGGACGCGATGATGCTTGAGGCGTTCAAGCAACTGCTTGGCCGTCGACGCGACCTGATTGCCGACATGGACTCCGAGCTGACCGGCGAAGAGCGTCGCGCCCTGGTCGCTGCGTTCTACCTGTCGCGCAAGCACCGGGATTCCAGTGAGTCGGCGTGTCCTATTCCGGCCTCGCTCGGTGAGCTGGGGCGTTTGCCGGAGTCGTTTCGTACCGCGCTGAACGAACACCTGGAGCTGATGATTGCGCAGTTGGCGTCCAGCCCCGAGGACACCGATAAAGCGTTGGCCGATGTGGCCTTGATGGTGGGTGGTCTGGCGCTGGCAAGAGCGCTCGGCCCGGGCGATTTATCCGATCGATTGCTGCGCGCTGCCAAGTCGGCGGTGCGTTGACCTGAAGGCAGCACGCCTGAGGAGAGAGCGATGAACACGTTGAAGTGGGTTCGTGGCGTTAATGGCACCTTGGGCTGGATTGCACCGAAACAGGTAGCGAGCAAAATGCGTCAGGCGTTCATGACGCCGCGCACGCGGCCGCTGCGGGATTGGGAGTTGCCGCTGCTGGCGAGCTCCGAACGGATCACCTTGCGCTTCGGCCTGTCGGCATTGCGCTGGGGGCAGGGGGCCGCAGTGCTGCTGATGCACGGGTGGGAAGGGCGGCCCACTCAGTTTGCTTCGCTGATCACGGCGCTGGTCGAGGCCGGTTACACGGTCGTTGCGCTGGATGGTCCGGCCCACGGTCGTTCACCGGGACGGGAAGCCAATGTGGTGCTGTTCGCCCGCGCCATGCTCGAAGCCGCTGCCGAGCTGCCACCCCTTCAAGCCGTCATCGGCCATTCCATGGGCGGCGCCAGTGCCATGCTCGCGGTGCAACTGGGTCTGCGTACTGAAACCCTGGTCAGCATCGCGGCTCCCGCACGGATTCTCGGCGTGCTACGCGGTTTCGCCCGCTACGTCGGCATGCCGCCAAGGGCGCGTTCCGCTTTCATTCGGCAGGTCGAGCAGGACGTCGGCATGCGTGCCGCAACACTCGATGTCGCGCACTATCAGCTGGATATGCCCGGCCTGATCGTGCATGCCGAGGACGACACCTTCGTCTCGGTCAAGGAATCACAACTGATTCACGAATCCTGGTTCGACAGCCGTCTGCTGCGCCTGGAAAGCGGCGGCCACCAGCGCGTGCTGGCCGACCCTCGAGTGGTTGATGGCGTGTTATCACTGCTGGCGGGGCGCAGCCTTCAGGCGCGGCAATCGGCCTGAGCATCCGTTACACTGCCCCGGTTGAAATCATCTGACCGGGAGTGGGGCATGGGCTGGGATCGGGCAACGCCGTTCACCATTGATCTGCAAGTGGGTGCCGAGGACATCGACGGGCTGGGTCACGCGAACAACGCGGTGTACGTGACCTGGCTCGAACGCTGCGCCTGGCGCCACTCACAGCGGCTGGGGCTGGATCTGGTCGAGTACCGGCGCCTGGATCGGGCGATGGCCGTGGTGCGCCACGAAATCGATTATCTGGCAGCCGCTTACGAAGGCGATGAGTTGCAACTGGCGACCTGGATCGTCGATTGGGATCAGCGCCTGAAAATGACCCGGCACTTCCAACTGATCCGCCCCAGCGACAACGCCACGCTGCTGCGCGCCCAGACCACCTTCGTCTGCATCGAGCTGTCCACGGGCAAGCCCAAGCGCATGCCGGCCGAATTCATCGAGGGTTACGGTCCGGCGATCCAGCTCCCCGCTTGACGCAACCCTTTGTAGGAGCTGCCGAAGGCTCGGGCCGCGTTCGGACGATCTTTTGACTTTGATTTTTTGATCACAATCAAAAGATCGCAGCCTGCGGCAGCTCCTACAGGTGGTCGTGGGTTTAACCTGCGTAATCCAGTAAACTGCCGCACGTTTTTTCTTCTTGAGTAGTGTTTTCCCCATGCAAATTGCCCTGGCGCCCATGGAGGGGTTGGTCGACGACATCCTGCGCGACGTGCTGACCCGCGTTGGCGGCATCGACTGGTGCGTGACCGAGTTCATTCGGGTCAACGACCAGTTGCTCACTCCGGCCTACTTCCACAAGTTCGGTCCGGAGCTGCTTAACGGTGCCCGCACCCGTTCCGGCGTGCCGCTGCGCGTGCAATTGTTGGGTTCCGATCCGGTGTGCCTGGCGGAAAACGCGGCGCTGGCCTGCGAACTTGGCTCTGAAGTGATCGACCTGAACTTCGGCTGCCCGGCCAAGACCGTCAACAAATCTCGTGGCGGCGCGGTCCTGCTCAAAGAGCCGGAACTGCTCAACCAGATCGTCGAGCACGTGCGTCGCGCCGTGCCAGCGCATATCCCGGTCACCGCGAAAATGCGTCTGGGTTTCGACAGCCCGGACGGTTCGCTGGTCTGCGCGACCGCGTTGGCCGAGGGCGGCGCCGAGCACATCGTGGTGCACGCCCGAACCAAAATGGACGGCTACAAACCGCCGGCGCATTGGGAATGGATTCCGCGGGTGCAGGACGTGGTCAAGGTGCCGGTGTTCGCCAACGGCGATATCTGGAGCGTCGAGGACTGGCGGCGTTGCCGCGAGATCAGCGGCGTGGAAGACATCATGCTCGGTCGCGGTCTGGTCTCGCGTCCGGATCTGGCAAAGCAAATTGCCGCTGCCCGCGCTGGCGAAGAAGTGGTCGAGATGACCTGGGCCGAGCTGATGCCGCTGATCCAGGACTTCTGGCTGCAAGCCAAGGCGCAGATGACCGCACGCCAATCGCCGGGTCGCTTGAAGCAATGGCTGGCGATGCTGACGCGCAATTATCCCGAGGCGACCGAGCTGTTTACCGTGCTGCGCCGCGAGACCGAACCGGATCAAGTCTCACGTTTACTGGGCTTGCCGGTCGCCGAAGCGGCCTGAAAAAAATCTGCAAATAGTCTCTTGAAATCATTTTGGCGGTCCCTATCTAAGGGTTACGCGATGCCGAATTCGGGTCGCGGAGAAAAAAACTTGCTGATTTGTTTTCAGGAGATTTGAACCATGAGTACTGCATTTTCCCTGGCACCACTGTTCCGTTCCTCGGTGGGTTTCGACCGTTTCAACGACTTGTTCGAAACCGCCCTGCGCAACAATGAACCAGGCAGCACCTACCCACCCTACAACGTGGAAAAACACGGCGACGACCAATACCGCATCGTCGTGGCGGCAGCCGGTTTCCAGGAAGAAGACCTGGAACTGCAAGTCGAGAAGGGTGTGCTGACCATCAGTGGCGGCAAACGTGATGCCAACGAAGGCGTGACCTTCCTGCATCAGGGCATTGCCCAGCGTGCTTTCAAGCTGTCCTTCCGCCTGGCCGATCACATCGAGATCAAGGCCGCCGATCTGAGCAACGGTCTGCTGAGCATCGACCTGTTGCGGGTGATCCCGGAAGAAGCGAAAGCCAAACGCATTCCGATCAACGGGGTGCAGAAGCCGGCGCTGCAATAAGGCCGAGCAACAAAAAAGGGCGCCACTGGCGCCCTTTTTCGTGCCCGTCATTCGAGCATCGCTTTCAACTCCTCCAGCGCCACCGGCCGACTGTGCAGATAACCCTGATACAAATGGCAGCCCAGCCCTTGCAGGAACGCCAGCTGTTCCGGTGTTTCCACGCCTTCGGCAATCACCTCCAGCTCCAGGCTGCGGGCCATGGCGACGATGGCGCGGATGATCTCGGCGTCGTTGGGGTCGGTGGTGGCATCGCGGATGAACGACTGGTCGATTTTCAGGGTGTCCACCGGCAGGCGCTTGAGGTAGGTCAGCGATGAATAACCGGTGCCGAAGTCGTCCATGGCGAAGCTCACGCCCAGTTTTTTCAGGCGGCGCATTTTGCTGATGGTGTCTTCCAGGTTCTGGATGACGATGCCTTCGGTTATCTCCAGTTTCAGCAGCGAGCAGGGCAGGCCGTGGCTGCTCATGCTGTGTTCGATGCGTTCGACGAAGTCGTTCTGGCGAAACTGCCGCGGGCTGATGTTCACGCACAGGCTGAAGTTGAGCGGGTCGACCAGTTTCACTGCGATCAATTGTTTGAACGCCTCGCAGGCCTCGTCGAGAATCCAGGTGCCGACTTCCAGGATCAGGCCGCTGTCTTCCAGGACCTTGATGAATTCGGTGGGCGATTGCGCGCCAAGTTCCGGGTGATTCCAGCGCACCAGCGCTTCGGCGCCGATGATGCGGTTGTCCCGCGCGTCGACCTGCGGCTGGTAGTGCACGTTGAATTCGCCACGGGACAGCGCCAGGCGCAGATCAGTCTCCATGCGCAGCCGTTCGCTGGCCGCCTTCTGCATGGCGTTGTGGTACATCTGCGTGGTGTTGCGCCCGGAATCCTTGGCCCGGTACAACGCAATGTCGGCGCGCTTGAGCAGGTCGGTCGGGGTCGAGCCGTGGTCGGGAATCAGCGCCACGCCGATGCTCGGCGTCACTTGCAGGCGCTGGCCGTCGAGGAACATCGGTTCCGACAGCAATTCACGAATGGTGTCAGCCAGCTCCCGCACCTGGGCGCTGACCTCGTTGCGTGTGCCTTCGAGGCCGCTGAGCAGTACCACGAATTCATCGCCACCCAGGCGCGCAACGGTGTCTTCCATGCGCACGCTGGCTTCGAGCCGCGCGGTGATGATTTTCAGCACCGTGTCGCCGACCGGGTGACCGAGCGAGTCGTTGATGTGCTTGAAGTGGTCGAGGTCGAGGAACAGCAGTGCGCCGCGCAGGTTGTGGCGTTTGAGCAGGGCGATCTGCTGGCTCAGGCGATCCATCAGCAAGGCGCGGTTGGGCAGGTTGGTCAGCGGGTCGTGATAGGCCAGGTGGCGAATCTGCGCTTCCGCGTTTTTCAGCAAGCTGACGTCCCGGGCCGTCAACAGCAGGCACGCGGTTTCGTTGAGCGTGATCGGTTCGATCGACACTTCCAGGGTCAACAGCTCGCCGCGCTTGTTGCGCCCGAGCATTTCCTGATGGTGCACGCGGCCCTTGATCTGCAGTTCGGCGAGCAGCGCCGAGCGTTGTTTTTCTTCGGCCCAGATGCCGATCTGGTACACGGTTTTGCCCACCACTTCGTCGGCGCGATAGCCGGTAAGGCGGCAGAAACCGTCGTTGACCTCCAGATAGCGCCCGGTGTCGCGCTCGGTGATGGTGATCGCGTCGGGGCTGGAGTGAAACGCCTTGGCGAATTTTTCTTCACTGGCCTTGAGAGCGGCCTCGGAGCGCTGCTGTTGGGTGATGTCGCGCAGGGTGGTGACGATGCACGGCTGGTTGCCGACGCTGATCTGCCGGCTGGAAATCACGCAGGTCAGCGACTGGCCGTCCTTGTGCTGGACGATGATCGCGACATTGCTCAGGCCTTGTTCGCGGATCACCCGTTCGATGCGTTGCAGGCTTTTTGCCGAAGCGTCCCACAAGCCGATGTCCTCGGCAGTGCGGCCGATCACGTCGGCGGCGCTCCAGCCGAATGTCTGGGTGAAGCTGTTGTTGATTTCGATGAATTCGCCGCTGTCCTGACGGGTCACGCAGATCGGGTCCGGGCTGACCTGGAACAGCGTGGCGAATTTCTCTTCCGAGGCGACCAGACGTTGCTCGCGCTCGACCTGATCGGTGATATCCAGCAACGTCCCGGCCATGCGCAGCGGCGCGCCGTTTTCGTCGCGATAGAGACGGGCGCGGCTTTCCAGATAACGCGAGCTGCCGTCCGGCAATTGCACGCGGTAAGTCAGCTGATAATTGCCCGCCGGGCCTTCACGCAGGCTGCGGTAGGCGTCGCGCATGCTGTCGCGCTCTTCGCCGGGTACGCCTTCGAAAAACTCTTCAAACGACTCGTGAAACGGGATCGGTTCCAGCCCGTGCAATTGCGCGGCCCGCGCCGAGCCGTACAGCATGCCGCTGGGGATGTGCCAGTCCCAAGTGCCGAGTTGCGCCGAGTCCAGTGCCAGATCGAGGCGTTCCTGGCTGTCTTTCAAGGCGTGTTCGGCGGCTTTGCGTTCAGTGGTGTCGAGAAAGGTGCTAAGCAGGTACGGCTGGCCTTCGAGTTCGACCTTCTGTGCACTGAGGATGCCGTCATGAATCTGCCCGTTGCTGGCGCGAAACTGCACTTCCATGCTGATCAGTTCGCCTTTGGCCTTGGTCTTTTTCACCAGCTCGGTCCGTTGTTCCGGGTACACCCATAGGCCCAGTTCCAGCGTGGTACGACCGATGGCGTCTTGGACCGGCCAGCCGAACAGGCTTTCGAAATACTGGTTGGCTTCGGTGATCAGGCCGTCTTCCTGGCGCGTCAGCAGCACCATGTTCGGACACAGGTGAAAGAGTGTGGCGAAACGTTTCTCCGAGCTGCTCAGAGCCTGTTCGCGCTGGCGCTGGTGGGTGATTTCGCGAATCACCCCGATCATTCGGGGGCGGCCGTCTTTATCCGGCAGCAGGCTGCCGCTGATCTCCAGCCAGTGCAGGCTGCCGTCGGGCCAGCGGATGCGGTGGTGCATCGCCTGTTCCAGCGGTGCGCCGGCGATCACGGCATGAAAGGCCCGCACGGTTTTTGCCCGGTCTTCGGGCGGCAGCAGGTCAAGGTATTCCAGGTCCTGCGGCAGCGGTTGCCGTGGATCGAAGCCGAACAGCGCCTGGGTGCCCCGCGACCAACTGATCTGCCCGCGCTCGATGTCCCAATACCAGGCGCCGAGCCGGGCGCCGTTGAGCGCGGCGAGCAATTGCGGCGCACTCTCCCAGCTCTGCTCGGAACGTCGCGGATCAATGGCCTGAATACGCGGCATCGGCGGAATTCGGTCAACAGATTTCGGCATTGTTAACGGGCCTTGAGCTGGTGGTGGCGTTAGGCGCAGGGGCAGCGGCTCTATAGGAGTAGCACAAGTTAGCCTGGAGTCCCTGGCAGATCGATTTGTGCATCCAGCAAGGCCATGAAAGCCCTTGCCGCATTCGACAGCGTCCGTTCGGTGTGCACGATATAGCCTAGCTGGCGACTGAGCTGTATGCCCGGCAAAGGTATGCGCGCGACCTGTTCATCGAGCATGGTGCGCGGCAGAACACTCCAGGCCAGACCGATAGAGACCATCATCTTGATGGTTTCCAGGTAGTTGGTGCTCATGGCGATGTTCGGCGTCAGCCCCTGGGCTTCGAACAGGCGTTGGACAATATGATGGGTGAAGGTGTTGCCGCCGGGGAAAACCGCCGGATGACCGGCAATGTCCGCCAGGCTCACCGCGCCATTGCTGATCAATGAATGCTCCGGCGCCACCACAAAGTCCAGCGGGTCGTCCCACACCGGCGTGGCTTTGACCAGGGAGTGCGGCTCCGGCGCCAGGGTGATCACCGCCAGTTCGGCGCGGCCATGAAGTATTTCCTCGTAGGCCACTTCCGAATCAAGGAACTGAATGTCCAGCGCCACCTGTGGGTAGCGGCGGGTGAACTCCCTTAATAACGGTGGCAAGCGGTGCAGGCCGATGTGGTGACTGGTCGCCAGGGTCAGGCGACCACTGACCTCGCCGGTGAGGTTGGTCAGGGCGCGGCGGGTGTCGTCCAGCACGTTGAGGATCTGATAGGCCCGGGGCAGCAGGGCGCGCCCGGCCTCGGTCAGGCCGACTTCACGGCCGAGTCGATCGAACAGCCGCACCTTCAACTGTTGCTCCAGCCCGGCGATGCGTTTGCTGATCGCCGGCTGCGTCAAATGCAGGCGTTCTCCGGCGCCGGAGAAGCTGCCGGTCTCGGCAATGGCGATAAAAGCATTGAGGTTGGCCAGGTCCATGAGTCGTATTCCAGTTGGTTATCCAAAGCATAAAAAATATGAATTTGAGTTATTTAATCTAACCCCATAGGATCGGCCTCACAAGCCAAAGGGTTATTGATAAGCCCAGGGCATAGAAACAAGCTGATGAGGAACCGTCTGATGGCCGGCAAAACGCTCTACGACAAGCTCTGGGATTCGCATTTGGTCAAGCAGCGCGACGATGGCTCGGCGCTGATCTATATCGATCGTCACATCATCCACGAAGTGACCTCGCCGCAAGCCTTCGAAGGCCTGCGTCTGGCCGGGCGCAAGCCTTGGCGCATCGATGCCAACATCGCGACCCCGGACCACAACGTACCGACGACCCCGGAGCGCAAGGGTGGCATCACCGCCATTGCCGACCAGGTCTCGCGTTTGCAGGTGCAGACCCTCGATGACAACTGTGATGAATACGGCATCGTCGAGTTCAAGATGAATGACATCCGCCAGGGCATCGTCCACGTGATCAGTCCGGAGCAGGGCGCGACCTTGCCGGGCATGACCGTGGTCTGCGGCGACTCGCACACTTCGACCCACGGCGCTTTCGGTGCCTTGGCGCACGGGATCGGCACCTCCGAGGTCGAGCACGTGCTCGCCACCCAGTGCCTGGTCGCCAAGAAAATGAAGAACATGCTGGTGCGCGTCGAAGGCCAGTTGCCGTTCGGCGTCACCGCCAAGGACATCGTTCTCGCGGTAATCGGCAAGATCGGCACCGCCGGCGGTAACGGCCATGCCATCGAATTCGCCGGCAGCGCGATCCGCGATCTGTCGGTCGAAGGCCGCATGACTATCTGCAACATGTCCATCGAAGCCGGCGCCCGCGTGGGTCTGGTAGCAGCGGATGAAAAGACCGTCGAGTACGTCAAGGGCCGTCCGTTCGCGCCGAAAGGCGCGCAGTGGGATCAAGCGGTTGAAGCCTGGAAAGACCTGGTCTCCGACGCTGATGCCGAGTTCGACACCGTGGTTGAACTGGACGCCGCGCAGATCAAGCCGCAAGTCAGCTGGGGCACTTCGCCCGAGATGGTGTTGGCGGTTGACCAGAACGTGCCGGACCCGGCCAAGGAAATGGACTTGGTCAAGCGTGACTCGATCGTCCGCGCCCTGAAATACATGGGGTTGACCGCCAATCAGGCGATCACAGACATCCAGCTCGACCGCGTGTTCATCGGCTCCTGCACCAACTCGCGCATCGAAGACTTGCGCGCCGCCGCCGTGATCGCCAAGGGCCGCAAAGTGGCCTCGACCATCAAGCAGGCGATCGTGGTGCCGGGCTCGGGCCTGGTCAAAGCTCAGGCCGAGGCTGAAGGTCTGGACAAGATTTTCCTCGAAGCCGGTTTCGAGTGGCGCGAGCCAGGTTGCTCGATGTGCCTGGCGATGAACCCGGACCGTTTGGAGTCCGGCGAGCATTGCGCCTCGACCTCCAACCGCAACTTCGAAGGCCGTCAGGGTGCCGGTGGTCGTACCCACCTCGTGAGTCCGGCCATGGCCGCTGCAGCGGCGGTGAACGGTCGTTTCATCGACGTTCGTGAATTGATCTGAAGGAGAGCGCAGCATGAAAGCTTTTACCCAGCACACTGGTCTTGTCGCGCCTCTGGATCGTGCCAACGTCGACACTGACCAGATCATCCCGAAGCAGTTCTTGAAGTCGATCAAACGCACCGGTTTCGGTCCGAACCTGTTTGACGAGTGGCGTTACCTGGATGTCGGCCAGCCGTATCAGGACAACTCCAAGCGTCCGCTGAACAAGGATTTCGTGCTCAACGCCGAGCGTTACCAAGGCGCCAGCGTGTTGCTGGCCCGGGAGAACTTCGGTTGCGGCTCCAGCCGTGAACACGCGCCGTGGGCGCTGGAAGAATACGGTTTCCGCAGCATCATCGCGCCGAGCTACGCCGACATTTTCTTCAACAACAGCTTCAAGAACGGCTTGTTGCCGATCATCTTGAGCGACGCGGAAGTCGATGAACTGTTCAAGCAGGTCGAGGCCGAGCCGGGCTATCAATTGCAGATCGATCTGCAGACGCAGACCGTGACCCGTCCGGATGGCAAGGTTTACAACTTCGAGATTGACGCGTTTCGCAAGCATTGCTTGTTGAACGGTCTGGACGATATCGGTTTGACCTTGCAGGACGGTGATGCGATTGCCGCGTTTGAGGCCAAGCATCGGGTGAGCCAGCCTTGGTTGTTCCGCGACGCATAATTGATTCGAGATTGATGTAGTCAGGGCCGGCCCCTTCGCGAGCAGGCTCGCTCCCACACTTGAAATGCATTCCCCTGTGGGAGCGAGCCTGCTCGCGAAGACGGCCGCTCAAACAACACAAATGCAGGATGTGACCATGACCAGCACTGCCCAACACACTCAGGTCGTACAGAAGCAATTCGGTGAACAGGCCGCCGCCTACCTTAGCAGCGCCGTTCACGCTCAAGGCACCGAATTTGCGCTGCTACAGGCTGAGCTGGCCGGGCAGGGCGAGGCGCGGGTGCTGGACTTGGGTTGCGGCGCCGGACATGTGAGTTTTCATGTGGCGCCACTGGTAAAAGAAGTGGTGGCCTACGACCTGTCGCAGCAGATGCTTGACGTGGTTGCCGCCGCGGCCGTGGATCGCGGGTTTGCCAACATTGCCACGGTCAACGGTGCCGCCGAGCGTCTGCCGTTTGCCGATGGCGAGTTCGACTTCGTGTTCAGCCGCTATTCGGCGCACCATTGGAGCGACCTTGGCGTAGCCCTGCGCGAGGTGCGCCGGGTGCTGAAACCGGGTGGCGTGGCGGCGTTCGTCGATGTGTTGTCACCGGGCAGCCCGTTGTTCGACACTTACCTGCAAAGCGTCGAAGTGCTGCGCGACACCAGCCACGTGCGCGATTATTCCGCCGGCGAGTGGTTGCGTCAGGTCAGCGAGGCCGGTTTGCACACGCGCAGCACCACGCGGCAGCGCCTGCGTCTGGAGTACAGCAGTTGGGTCGAGCGCATGCGCACACCCGAAGTGATGCGCGCGGCGATCCGCCAGTTGCAGCAGTCGATGGGCAACGAAGTGCGCGAATATTTTGAGATTGATGCCGACGGCTCGTTCAGTACAGATGTGATCGTACTGATGGCCGAACGCTAAGCATTTTTCCCGGCGCGCCACCCGTGGCGCACCGACTGAAGACACGAGGAAAGCATGAGCAAGCAGATTCTGATTCTCCCAGGTGATGGCATTGGTCCGGAAATCATGGCCGAAGCGGTCAAGGTTCTTACCATTGCCAACGACAAGTACAGCCTGGGCTTCGAGCTGAGCCATGACGTGATCGGTGGTGCCGCCATCGACAAGCATGGCGTGCCGCTGGCCGACGAAACCCTCGACCGTGCCCGTGCTGCCGACGCCGTGCTGCTGGGTGCGGTGGGCGGCCCGAAATGGGACACCATCGAGCGTGACATCCGCCCTGAGCGCGGTCTGCTGAAAATCCGTGCGCAACTGGGCCTGTTCGGCAACCTGCGTCCGGCGATCCTCTACCCGCAACTGGCCGACGCTTCGAGCCTGAAGCCGGAAATCGTTGCCGGTCTGGATATCCTGATCGTCCGTGAGCTGACCGGCGGCATCTACTTCGGCGCGCCACGCGGCACCCGCACCCTGGAAAACGGCGAGCGTCAGGCCTACGACACCCTGCCGTACAGCGAAAGCGAAATCCGCCGCATTGCCCGCGTCGGTTTCGACATGGCCATGGTTCGCGGCAAGAAGCTGTGCTCGGTGGACAAGGCCAACGTGCTGGCCTCCAGCCAATTGTGGCGTGAAGTGGTCGAGCAGGTCGCCAAGGATTACCCTGAAGTCGAACTGAGCCACATGTACGTCGACAACGCCGCCATGCAACTGGTGCGCGCACCGAAGCAGTTCGACGTGATCGTCACCGACAACCTGTTCGGCGACATCCTGTCCGACGAGGCGTCGATGCTCACCGGTTCCATCGGCATGCTGCCGTCGGCCTCGCTGGATTCGAACAACAAGGGCATGTACGAGCCTTGCCACGGTTCGGCTCCGGACATCGCGGGCAAAGGCATTGCCAACCCGCTGGCGACCATTCTGTCGGTGTCGATGATGCTGCGTTACAGCTTCAATCTGCACGATGCGGCCGATGCCATCGAGAAGGCGGTCAGCGTGGTGCTGGATCAAGGCCTGCGCACCGGTGACATCTATTCGGCCGGTTGCACTAAAGTCGGTACGCAGGAAATGGGTGACGCAGTAGTCGCCGCGCTGCGGAATCTGTAATCTCTCGGGCCCGCTGCGAAATTCAATACAAAGCAGCGGCCCACTTTTCAAGAAGGTGTAGTTGCGATGAAACGTGTAGGTCTGATCGGTTGGCGCGGCATGGTCGGTTCCGTGCTCATGCAGCGGATGCTGGAAGAGCAGGATTTCGATCTTATCGAGCCGGTGTTTTTCACCACTTCCAATGTCGGTGGCCAAGGCCCGTCCGTGGGCAAGGACATTGCTCCGCTCAAGGACGCTTACAGCATTGAAGAGCTGAAAACCCTCGACGTGATCCTGACCTGCCAGGGCGGCGACTACACCAGCGAAGTGTTCCCGAAGCTGCGCGAAGCCGGCTGGCAGGGTTACTGGATCGACGCGGCCTCGAGCCTGCGGATGAACGATGACGCGGTGATCATTCTCGATCCGGTCAACCGCAAGGTTATCGACCAGCAACTGGACGCGGGCACCAAGAACTACATCGGCGGCAACTGCACCGTCAGCCTGATGCTGATGGGTCTGGGCGGTCTGTTCGAGGCCGGTCTGGTCGAGTGGATGAGCGCCATGACCTATCAGGCGGCCTCCGGTGCCGGCGCGCAGAACATGCGTGAACTGATCAAGCAGATGGGCGCCACCCACGCTGCGGTGGCCGATCAACTGGCCGATCCGGCCAGCGCGATCCTCGACATCGACCGTCGTGTCGCAGAAGCCATGCGCAGTGACGCGTACCCGACCGAGAACTTCGGCGTACCGCTGGCCGGCAGCCTGATCCCGTGGATCGACAAGGAACTGCCGAACGGCCAGAGCCGCGAAGAGTGGAAGGCCCAGGCCGAGACCAACAAGATCCTCGGCCGCTTCAAGAGCCCGATCCCGGTCGACGGCATCTGCGTGCGCATCGGCGCCATGCGTTGCCACAGCCAGGCGCTGACCATCAAGCTGAACAAAGACGTGCCGATCGCTGATATCGAAGGGTTGATCAGCCAGCACAACCCATGGGTCAAACTGGTGCCGAACAACCGCGACATCAGCATGCAGGAGCTGAGCCCGACCAAGGTCACCGGCACCCTGAATGTCCCGGTGGGTCGTCTGCGCAAGCTGAACATGGGTTCGCAATTCGTCGGTGCCTTCACCGTCGGCGACCAACTGCTGTGGGGCGCGGCCGAACCGCTGCGTCGCATGCTGCGGATCCTGCTGGAGCGTTGATCGCTTGAGTTGTGAAAGAACCCGTGCCTTGAAGGAGGTGCGGGTTTTTTATGTCTGAAATTTTTGGTTGTCTGGTCTGGCCTCATCGCGAGCAGGCTCACTCCTACAATGATCGGTATGAGGCAAATTTTTGTGTGCAACCCCACCCCTGTAGGAGTGAGCCTGCTCGCGATCAGCCGGTACAGGCATCGCAAATCCCCGGCAGAAATTGCCTGTGCGGCAGTCACCCGGTAAAGTGCCGCTCCCCCCGTTTCGCCAGAGGTAGAACCATGACCCAGACCCTTGATATTGCCGTCGTCGGCGCCACCGGTACTGTCGGCGAAACCCTCGTACAGATTCTCGAAGAGCGCGACTTCCCGGTCGGCAACCTGCACCTGCTGGCCAGCAGCGAATCCGCGGGCAGTTCAGTGCTGTTCCGCAACAAGAACGTGCGCGTGCGCGAAGTCGACGAGTTCGATTTCAGCAAGGTCAAACTGGTGTTCTTCGCCGCCGGCCCGGCCATCTCCCTGAGCTACGCGGCACGCGCCCACGCGGCCGGTTGCTCGTTGATCGACCTGTCTGGCGCATTGCCTACCGAGCAGGCGCCGCAAGTGGTGCCGGAAGCCAACGCCGAGGTTATCGCCGGTCTGAAAGCGCCGTTCCAGGTCAGCAGCCCAAGCCCGTCGGCGACGACGCTGGCGGTGGTGCTGGCGCCATTGCTCGACTTGCTTGAGCTGCAATACGTCAACGTCACCGCCAATCTGGCCGTCTCCGCACAAGGTCGCGAAGCCGTGACCGAGCTGGCGCGGCAGACCGCCGAGCTGCTGAACATGCGTCCGCTGGAGCCGACCTTCTTCGATCGGCAGATGGCCTTCAACCTGCTGGCTCAGGTCGGCACCCCGGACGCCCACGGCCACACGCTGCTGGAAAAACGTCTGGTGCGCGAGTTGCGTCAGGTGCTGGCACAGCCTTTATTAAAGATTTCCGCAACTTGCGTTCAAGCCCCGGTGTTTTTTGGCGATAGCTATAGCGTGACCTTGCAGTCAGCGAGCGCGGTCGACCTGGAAAAGGTCAACGCTGCACTGGAAGACGCACCCGGTATCGAGCTGGTCGAAGCGGGCGATTACCCGACGGCGGTGGGTGATGCAGTAGGGCAGGACGTGGTCTATGTCGGTCGCGTGCGCTGCGGCATCGACGACCCGTCGGAACTTAATCTGTGGCTGACGTCAGATAACGTACGCAAAGGGGCAGCGCTCAATGCTGTGCAGGTCGCTGAATTGTTGATAAAAGACCTGCTGTAAAAGATACTTGGCAACAACTTGTCGACTGATTCTAGGTGAGCGCTATGCTTGCCCGGAGCACTTGATAACGTGTCACCCTCCGGGACTTTCCGGGGCATCAAAGAAATGATCGCGCGCGGCAGTCTGTCGTCGTCGCGCGCAATGCCTTACGGCAGCGGCAATCAACATCTTCTCGCTGGCCGAGGAACGTTCAAACAAAGGATGAGGCTATGGTTCAAGTTCGCAAACTGGTGTTAGCAATAGCGGCCGCCTCGGCGCTGTCCTCCGGTATGGCGCATGCCCTCGGGCTCGGGGAGCTGACCCTGAAGTCGACCCTGAACCAGCCGCTGGTGGCCGAAATCGAGCTGCTCGACGTCAAGGATCTCACCGCTGCCGAAGTGGTGCCGAGCCTGGCCTCGCCGGAAGATTTCGCCAAGGCCGGCGTCGATCGCCAGGCCTTCCTCAACGATCTGACCTTCACCCCGGTGCTCAACGCCAGCGGCAAAAGCGTGCTGCGCGTGACTTCGAGCAAGCCGCTGTCGGAACCGATGGTGAAATTCCTCGTGCAGGTGATGTGGCCCAACGGCCGTCTGCTGCGCGACTACAGCGTGCTGCTGGATCCGTCGAAGTTCTCGCCGCAGACCGCTGACGCCGCCGCGCAACCGGCGCCGTCGCAGACCATCACTGCGCCGACCACCGGTGCCACCCACCCGAATCAATACACCACCACGCCGCGCGATACCCTGTGGGAAATCGCCGCGAAGGCGCGCACTGGCGGCTCGGTGCAGCAGACCATGCTGGCGATTCAGGCGCTGAACCCGGATGCGTTCATCGACGGCAACATCAATCGGCTGAAAACCGGTCAGGTGCTGCGTCTGCCGGACTCGGTGGAAAGCACCGCGCTGCCGCAGTCCAAGGCGATTGCCGAAGTGGCCGCGCAGAACGAAGCCTGGCGTCAGGGCCGTCGTTATGTGGCCAAGCCAGGCACCGGTCAGCAACAGCTCGACGCCACCAAGCGTGGTCGCAGCAATGTTGGTAGCGGCCAGAGCGCCAAAGACAATCTGAGCCTGGTCTCCGCCGAAAGCGCCAAGGCGCGGGGCAAAGGTCCGGCCGGCGATGCCAAGGCCTTGAGCAACAAGCTGGCGGTGACTCAGGAAAGCCTCGACACGACCCGTCGTGACAACGAGGAACTGAAAAGCCGCATGGCCGATCTGCAAAGTCAGCTGGACAAACTGCAACGCCTGATCGAACTGAAGAACAACCAACTGGCGAAAATGCAGGCTGACGGTAGCGCCGCTGCGCCAGCTGCCAACGCCGCGGTGCCGGCGATCACCGCCGAACTGGCCGCAACTCCGCCAGCGACCCCGGCAGAAGCGGCGCCAACCCCGGAATCGGCAATTGCGCCACCGGTCGACACGCCTGCCGAGACCCCGGTCGTCGCGCCCAAACCGGTTGTCGACGAAGACAAGACCTTCAACGAACTGCTGACCAATCCGATCCTGTTGGGTCTGATCGGTGGCGGTGCGGTGGTGCTGCTGCTCCTGCTGTTGCTGCTGGCCCGTCGCCGCAAAGCCCAGCAGGAAGCCGAGAAGCACCTGCGCATGGCCCGTGCCCTGGCTGAAGAGCAAGAGTTCTCCGCCGAGCAGGATCTGCCGGAAAGCAGCTTCGAAGGCCTGGAAGTGCCGGCGGCCAGCGTCAAACTGAATACCCCGGCGCCAGCGCCTGCTCCGGCTGCGGTGGTCGCGCCGGTGGTGATGGCTGAGCCGATTGCCGCGCCACTGGTTGCGCCGGCCGCCGAGCGTTCTGATGACGTGTTGGACAAGGCTCAGTCGCACATCAACGCCGGTCGCCTGAATCAGGCCGCCGCGCTGCTGGAAGAGGGCGTCAGCCTTGAGCCGCAACGCAGCGATCTGCGCCTGAAGCTGATGGAAGTCTACGGCCAGCAGGGCGACCGCGATGCGTTCGTCGCTCAGGAGCGTCAGCTGGTGGCCAACGGCGACAACTTCGCCAAGGTCGAAGAGCTGAAGAAGCGCTTCCCGGCCATGGCCGTCGTCGCGGTAGCGGGTCTGGCCGCAGCGGCAGTCGCTGCCGAGCTGGATGCGCAATACGTCAAGGACCTGCTGCTCGACGAGCCAGAGGCGCCAGCACCCGAGCCGGCTCCGGTGGCAGACGATCTGGACAGCGCGTTCGACCTGAGCCTGGACGACCTCGACAACATCACCCCGGTTGAACCTGCCCCTGTGGTTGGGCCTGAAGCACCCGTAGAGCTGGACGAATTCCCGGCAGACGACGATCTGAGCTTTGAATCGGTGCTGCAGCAGCAGACCGAGATCAAAGATAACCTCGACGACCTGTCGGACTTCGACCTGGATCTGGACCTGGGTGCCGAACCGGCGCCAGCCCCTGCGACAGACCTGGCGGACGATGACTTCCTGCTGGATCTGGACGAAGGCGTGAAAGACCTGTCGCCAGTCGAGCCTGCGGTAGTCAACGAAGTGCCGCAGGACGATCTGGAGCTGCCGGCGGATTTCGATCTGTCGCTGGCTGACGAGATGGACACCAACCCGGCCGAACCGGATGCGTTCGCCGCCGAGTTGAATGACGTCAACGCCGAGCTGGATCGCTTGTCGCAGAGCATTGCCGAACCAACCTTCACCGAAGCCGATGCGGCCATGGGCGATGATCTGGGCGAAGACGATTTCGACTTCCTCGCCGGCACTGATGAAGCGGCGACCAAGCTCGATCTGGCCCAGGCCTACATCGACATGGGCGACAACGATGGCGCACGCGACATCCTCAACGAAGTGTTGACCGAGGGTGACGAGAAGCAGCGTGGCGAGGCCAAGGAAATGCTTTCGCACCTGGCTTGATTCAGCGCTAAATCAAAAACGGCAGCCCAGTGAGGCTGCCGTTTTTGTTTGTTTTTTAAAATCAAAAGATCGCAGCCTTCGGCAGCTCCTGCAAAGGAACGCGATCTCATGTAGGAGCTGCCGAAGGCTGCGATCTTTTGATCTTTTGATCTCGAAACTGGCATCCCCGACTCACGGCCTTATAATGCCCGCCTTTGTAGATCAGCAGGCTGTCCCACCTTGGCAAACATAGATAACCCGGTCGCCGAAATGGCCCCCGAAGGCTTTTACCGCGTGGCACTGGGCGTCGAGTACAAAGGCTCGCGCTACAGTGGCTGGCAGCGTCAGTTGACGGGTGTCGCAACGGTGCAGGAAGAGCTTGAAAAAGCCTTGTCGAAAGTCGCCAGCTCGCCGATTTCGCTGCAGTGCGCCGGCCGCACCGACGCCGGGGTGCATGCCTGTGGGCAGGTGGTGCATTTCGACACGCCAGTCGATCGCTCACTGAAAGCCTGGGTGATGGGCGCCAACATCAATCTGCCCCACGACATCAGTGTCAGTTGGGCGCGGGTCATGCCGGCGCATTTTCATGCGCGCTTCAAGGCCATTGCTCGCCGCTATCGTTACGTGATCTATAACGATCAGATTCGTCCGGCGCATCTCAACGAAGAAATCACCTGGAACCATCGTCCGCTGGACGTCGAGCGCATGGCCGAGGCCGCGCAGTACCTGATCGGCACACACGATTTCAGTGCGTTCCGTGCCGGCCAGTGCCAGGCCAAGTCACCGATCAAGAAAATGCACCACCTGCGCGTGACCCGTCACGGCAAGATGATCGTGCTCGATATCCGTGCCAATGCGTTCCTGCACCACATGGTGCGCAACATTGCCGGTGTATTGATGACCATCGGTGCCGGCGAGCGCCCGGTGGAATGGATGAAAGAGGTGCTGGAGAGCCGCGAGCGGCGCTCCGGCGGGGTGACGGCGCATCCGTACGGTCTGTATCTGGTGCAGGTCGAGTACCACGACGAGTTCCCGTTGCCCGAGCGTTTCATCGGGCCACATTTCCTTACGGGTTTCTCGGGCCTTGACGGCTGACGCCCCCGGACGCTTTTGTTACCATCCGGGACTTTCCCGGTTTTTGCCTTGAGGTTTTTATCGACATGTCAGCCGTTCGCAGCAAGATTTGCGGGATTACCCGCATAGAAGATGCGTTGGCAGCGGTCGAAGCCGGGGCCGATGCGATCGGTTTTGTGTTTTACGCCAAGAGTCCACGGGCGGTGAGTGCGCAGCAGGCGCGGGCGATCATCCGCGCCCTGCCGCCGTTTGTGACCACCGTGGGCCTGTTCGTCAATGCCAGCCGCTGCGAGTTGGGGGAAATTCTCGATGCCGTGCCGCTGGATCTGCTGCAGTTCCATGGCGATGAAAGCGCAGACGAATGCGAAGGCTGGCACCGTCCGTACATCAAGGCGTTGCGGGTCAAGGCCGGTGACGACATCGCGGCCGCCGTCGATGCCTATCCGAGCGCCAGTGGCGTGCTGCTCGACACCTATGTCGAAGGCGTGCCTGGCGGAACCGGCGAGGCGTTCGACTGGTCATTGATTCCGCAGCAATTGAGCAAGCCGCTGATCCTGGCCGGCGGGCTCACGCCGGAAAACGTCGCCGACGCCGTGGCCCGGGTCAAACCGTACGCGGTCGACGTCAGCGGTGGGGTAGAGGCGAGCAAGGGCATCAAGGATCATGCGAAGATCCGTGCGTTCATCGATGCCGTACGTAGAAGCTCAATGGGAGCGCCTACTTCGATGTGACGGCTGGCAGTCTGCCGCCGTCCATCAATGCACTTGCACAAAGCAGGCGCGGCTGAGGGTTTATGGAGTTGCACGCAGGTCATGTTTCGCGCTGACCGCGGGGTTCCACCAACCATCGCCACACACATGAATTTAGCTGAAGGGCATACGCGGGGCTGCGAACCAGAGCGTTCGGGCCGCCGGTACTGGAGAAAGAAAGCATGAGCAACTGGTTAGTAGACAAACTGATCCCTTCGATCATGCGTTCGGAGGTCAAGAAGAGCTCGGTGCCTGAAGGTCTGTGGCACAAATGCCCGTCCTGCGAGGCTGTGCTGTATCGCCCTGAGCTGGAAAAGACCCTGGACGTTTGCCCCAAGTGCAATCACCACATGCGCATCGGCGCACGGGCGCGCATCGACATCTTCCTGGATGCCGAAGGCCGCAACGAACTGGGCGCCGATCTGGAGCCGGTTGACCGTCTGAAATTCCGCGACGGCAAGAAGTACAAGGATCGTCTGGTCGCTGCACAGAAGCAGACTGGCGAAAAAGACGCGTTGATCTCCGTCAGCGGCACCCTGCTGGGTATGCCGGTGGTGGTGTCGGCATTCGAATTCAGCTTCATGGGCGGTTCCATGGGCGCCATCGTCGGTGAGCGCTTCGTGCGCGCCGCCAACTACGCTCTGGAAAACCGTTGCCCGATGATCTGCTTCGCCGCTTCCGGCGGTGCGCGGATGCAGGAAGCGCTGATCTCGCTGATGCAGATGGCCAAGACTTCGGCAGTGCTGGCGCGTCTGCGTGAAGAAGGCATTCCGTTCATCTCGGTATTGACCGACCCGGTCTACGGCGGTGTTTCCGCCAGTCTGGCGATGCTCGGCGACGTGATCGTCGGTGAGCCGAAAGCCCTGATCGGCTTCGCCGGTCCACGCGTGATCGAGCAGACCGTGCGTGAAAAACTGCCGGAAGGCTTCCAGCGCAGCGAATTCCTGCTGGAGCACGGCGCAATCGACCTGATCATTGATCGTCGTGAACTGCGTCCGCGTCTGGGCAATCTGCTGGCACAACTGACCGGCCAGCCGACACCGACCTACGTCGCGGCTCCAGTCGAGCCAATCGTTGTTCCACCGGTGCCTGCCAACGTATGACCGAGCGTACCCTTGGCGAGTGGCTCGCCTACCTAGAGCAGTTGCATCCATCGGCCATCGACATGGGGCTGGAGCGTTCGCAACAGGTAGCGTCCCGCATGGGGCTGGGCCAGCCGGCGCCTCGGGTGATTACGGTCACCGGCACCAACGGCAAGGGTTCGACCTGCGCATTCGTGGCTTCGTTGCTGCGCGCGCAGGGCCTGAGCGTTGGTGTCTACAATTCTCCGCACTTGCTGCGTTATAACGAGCGGGTGCAGCTCAATGGCGTCGAAGCGACTGACGCGCAGCTGTGCGAAGCTTTCGCCGCGGTCGAGGCCGGGCGTGGCGAGACCTCGCTGACTTACTTCGAAATGGGCACCCTGGCGGCGTTCTGGCTGTTTCAACAGGCCGGTCTGGATGCGGTGGTGCTGGAAGTGGGTCTGGGCGGTCGTCTGGACACGGTCAACGTGGTGGACGCCGACATTGCGCTGGTCACCAGCATTGGCGTCGATCATGCCGAATACCTTGGCAATACCCGCGAGTCCGTAGCCTTCGAAAAGGCCGGGATTTTCCGTCAGGGCAAACCTGCCTTGTGCGGCGATCTGAACCCTCCTCAACCTCTGCTCGACAAGGCCCGCGAACTGGCGTGCCCGTTTTTCCTGCGCGGGCGTGATTTCGACCTCGGTATCACCGATCAGCACTGGCAGTGGCGCGGCACTGATGCACAAGGCCAGCCGGTCGAACTGCACGACTTGCCGCTACTGGATCTGCCGATGGAAAACGCTGCGCTGGCATTGCAGGCGTATCTGCTGCTCGGTTTGCCGTGGAATGCAGCGCAGATCGTGGCGGCCTTGCAGGCGACTCGTGTGGTTGGGCGTCTGGATCGCCGATCCTTCGAGTTCAACGGCAAGCGCCTGAATCTGCTGCTGGATGTGGGGCATAACCCGCACGCGGCGGAGTATCTGGCGCGGCGCCTGGCCAGTCGGCCGCCGGTGGGCAAGCGCCTGGCGGTGTTCGGCTTGCTGGCGGACAAGGATCTGGATGGTGTTGTCGGCGAATTGAATGCTAGTGTCCAGCATTGGGCTGTGGCGCCGCTGGATTCGCCGCGTTCGCGTCCGGTCAGTGAATTGCACGCCGGGTTGCAGAACCTTGGCGCTTCAGTCACGTCCTATGACAGTGTCGCGGCGGCGCTGGAAGGGCAGTGCGCAGTGGCTACCAGCGACGACGAGATTCTGTTGTTCGGATCATTTTATTGTGTCGCCGAGGCCCTTGAATGGCTGGCCCGGCGCTCCACGGAGGAAGCGGCAAATGGCTTTGCTGGATAAAGCGTACAAGCAGCGCATGGTTGGCGCCCTGGTGCTGGTGGCACTGGCGGTGATTTTCCTGCCGATGCTGTTTTCCCGTCAGGACGAGCAGCGTCAAGTGACCGTCGAGGCGCCCGCCGCGCCGCAAGCGCCTGCCGTACCGCAAGTGCAACTTGAGCCGGTGGCCGTGCCGGAGCCGCAAACGCTGCCGCAAGAACCGGTGCCGAGCGATGACGAAGTGGCCGAGCAATCGACACCTTCGATGCCGATTGCGCCCGCGCCAGCGCCAACACCTGCGCCAGTCGCCAAGCCGGTTGCCCCGGCACCTGCGCCAGTGACCAAGCCGACAGTGGCGCCGGCCCAGCCGATCGCGGCAGCCCCGGCCAAGCCTGATACCACGCAAAGCCGCGTCGACGCCAACGGTCTGTCGGTCAGCTGGTCGGTGCAACTGGCCAGCCTGTCGAGCCGTGAAAGTGCGCAATCCCTGCAGAAAACCCTGCGCAGCCAAGGCTATAACGCCTATATCCGCTCTGCCGATGGCAAGAACCGGGTGTTTGTCGGCCCGTTGATCGAGCGCGCCGAGGCTGATCGTCTGCGTGATGTCTTGAGCCGTCAGCAGAACCTCAAGGGTTTTGTCGTGCGCTTCCAGCCTGAGCGTGGCTAAAAACTATCGCCCGGATTGAAAAGCACTGACAATCGCAGCTTACCGACAGCGGTGCGCTCTGCTAAAATGCGCCGCCTTATCCGTCTGTAGGCTGCACTGTGCCATTTACCATGGTTGACTGGGCGATCGTTGCAATCATCGCCATCTCCGCTTTGATCAGTTTGAGCCGCGGCTTCGTCAAGGAAGCATTATCGCTGGTGACCTGGATCATCGCAGGAGCCGTTGCCTGGATGTTTGGTGGCTCACTGTCCGAGTACCTCGCCGGATACATCGAAACCCCATCGGCTCGCGTGATCGCGGGCTGTGCCATCATGTTTGTCGCCACACTGATCGTGGGCGCAATGATCAATTATCTTATCGGCGAGTTGGTTCGCGTGACCGGATTGTCCGGCACCGATCGATTCCTGGGCATGGCCTTCGGCGCGGCGCGTGGCGTGTTGCTGGTGGTCGTGGCAGTCGGGCTGTTGAGCCTGGGGCCGGTACAGCAGGACGGGTGGTGGAAAGAATCACAGCTCGTGCCAAAGTTTCTATTGGTCGCCGACTGGTCCAAAAACCTGATTCTCGGGTGGAGCAGTCAGTGGCTTGCCAGCGGAATCAGCGTACCCGCTGATATTCCGTTCAAGGAGCAACTCTTGCCGTCGGCCAAAACGCCCCAGTGAGTGTTGTTCAGTTCAGATCCATTAAGTAGGGGTTGCGTCGCATGTGTGGCATCGTCGGTATCGTCGGTAAGTCGAACGTCAATCAGGCGCTGTATGACGCGCTAACCGTGCTCCAGCACCGCGGCCAGGACGCTGCCGGTATCGTGACCAGCCATGATGGCCGGTTGTTCTTGCGCAAGGACAATGGCCTGGTGCGTGACGTGTTCCAGCAGCGTCACATGCAGCGTCTGGTCGGCCACATGGGTATCGGCCACGTGCGTTACCCGACCGCCGGCAGCTCGACTTCGGCCGAAGCGCAGCCGTTTTACGTCAACTCGCCGTACGGCATCACCCTGGCGCACAACGGCAACCTGACCAACGTTGAACAGTTGGCCAAGGAAATCTACGAATCCGACCTGCGTCACGTCAACACCAGTTCCGACTCGGAAGTGCTGCTGAACGTGTTCGCCCACGAGCTGGCCCAGCGCGGCAAGCTGCAGCCGACTGAAGAAGACGTGTTTGCCGCCGTGACCGACGTGCACAACCGTTGCGTCGGCGGTTATGCGGTGGTGGCGATGGTGACCGGTTACGGCATCGTCGGTTTCCGTGACCCGCATGGCATCCGCCCGATCGTGTTCGGCCAGCGTCACACCGACGAAGGCGTCGAGTACATGATCGCGTCCGAAAGCGTTTCACTGGACGTGCTCGGTTTCACCCTGATTCGCGACCTGGCCCCGGGCGAAGCGGTCTACATCACTGAAGATGGCAAGCTGCACACCCGTCAGTGCGCGACCAACCCGTCCCTGACCCCGTGCATCTTCGAACACGTCTACCTGGCGCGTCCGGACTCGATCATCGACGGCGTGTCGGTGTACAAGGCCCGTCTGCGCATGGGTGAGAAACTCGCCGAGAAGATCCTGCGCGAGCGTCCAGAGCACGACATCGACGTGGTTATCCCGATTCCGGACACCAGCCGCACCGCGGCGCTGGAGCTGGCGAACCACCTGGGCGTGAAATTCCGCGAAGGTTTCGTCAAGAACCGTTACATCGGTCGTACCTTCATCATGCCGGGCCAGGCGGCGCGCAAGAAGTCGGTCCGTCAGAAACTCAACGCCATCGAACTGGAATTCCGCGGCAAGAACGTGATGCTGGTCGACGACTCGATCGTGCGCGGCACCACCTGCAAGCAGATCATCCAGATGGCCCGCGAAGCCGGCGCGAAAAACGTCTACTTCTGCTCGGCGGCTCCGGCTGTGCGCTTCCCGAACGTCTACGGCATCGACATGCCGAGCGCTCACGAACTGATCGCGCACAATCGTTCGACACAGGACGTGGCGGATCTGATCGGCGCGGACTGGCTGATCTATCAGGACCTGCCTGACTTGATCGAAGCGGTCGGTGGCGGCAAGATCAAGATCGAGCACTTTGATTGCGCGGTGTTTGACGGCAAGTACGTGACCGGCGACGTCGACGAGGCTTACCTGAACAAGATCGAGCAGGCACGCAACGATGCCTCCAAGGTCAAGACCCAGGCGGTCAGTGCGATCATCGATCTGTACAACAACTGAGTTTCTACCGGCCCTGAGGGGCCGGTTTTGTATCTTATTCAGAACAGGGCAAGGAGTGACAGCATGAGTCAGGAATGGGATGCCGGTCGGCTGGACAGCGACCTCGAAGGCGTAGCGTTCGATACCCTGGCCGTACGTGCCGGTCAGCACCGGACGCCGGAAGGCGAACACGGTGATCCGATGTTCTTCACTTCCAGCTACGTGTTCCGCACCGCTGCCGACGCGGCTGCGCGGTTTGCCGGGGAAGTGCCGGGTAACGTTTACTCGCGTTACACCAACCCGACCGTGCGCGCGTTCGAAGAGCGCATCGCTGCGCTGGAAGGCGCCGAACAAGCGGTTGCCACCGCCACCGGCATGGCCGCGATCATGGCGGTGGTGATGAGCCTGTGCAGTGCCGGCGATCACGTGCTGGTGTCGCGCAGCGTGTTCGGTTCGACCATCAGCCTGTTCGAGAAATACTTCAAGCGCTTCGGTGTGGAAGTCGACTACGTACCGCTGGCCGACCTGTCGGCGTGGGATGCGGCGATCAAGCCGAACACCAAGCTGCTGTTCGTCGAGTCGCCATCCAATCCGCTGGCCGAATTGGTGGATATCACCGCGCTGGCGGAAATCGCGCACGCCAAAGGCGCGATGCTGGTGGTCGACAACTGCTTCTGCACGCCTGCATTGCAGCAGCCGCTGAAAATGGGTGCGGACATTGTCGTGCACTCGGCAACCAAGTTCATCGATGGCCAGGGCCGTTGCATGGGCGGGGTGGTGGCCGGTCGCAGCGAGCAGATGAAGGAAGTTGTCGGTTTCCTGCGCACCGCCGGGCCGACCCTGAGTCCGTTCAACGCGTGGATCTTCCTCAAGGGGCTGGAAACCTTGAACCTGCGGATGAAAGCGCACTGCGCCAACGCCCAGCAGCTGGCCGAATGGCTGGAGCAGCAGGACGGCATCGAAAAGGTTCATTACGCCGGTCTCAAGAGTCATCCGCAGCATGAGCTGGCCCAGCGTCAGCAGAAGGGCTTCGGTGCGGTGGTGAGTTTTGAGGTCAAGGGCGGCAAAGAGGGCGCCTGGCGCTTTATCGATGCAACCCGGTTGATTTCGATCACCGCCAACCTCGGTGACAGCAAAACCACCATCACTCATCCGAGCACCACCTCCCACGGCCGTCTGGCCCCGCAGGAGCGTGAAGCGGCGGGGATTCGTGACAGCCTGATCCGCATTGCGGTCGGTCTGGAAGACGTGGCGGACCTGCAGGCCGACCTGTCGCGCGGTCTGGCGGCGTTGTGATCGAGTTGTCTACTCCGACGGCAGGCACCCATGGCCGCGTTGCGCTGGTCACCGGTGCCGCACGCGGCATCGGTCTGGGCATTGCTGCCTGGCTGATCAGCGAGGGCTGGCAAGTGGTGCTGACCGACCTGGATCGTGTGCGCGGTTCAAAAGTGGCGAAGGTGCTGGGCGAAAATGCCTGGTTCATCGCCATGGACGTGGCGGATGAGAACCAGGTCGCGCTCGGCGTCGCCGAAGTGCTCGGGCAGTTTGGTCGCCTGGATGCGCTGGTGTGCAACGCGGCAGTGGCCGATCCGCACAACATCACCCTGGAAAGCCTCGATCTGGCTTACTGGAATCGGGTGCTGGCGGTGAATCTCAGCGGGCCGATGCTGCTGGCCAAGCATTGCGCGCCGTATCTTCGGGCGCACAATGGCTCGATCGTCAATCTGGCGTCGACACGCGCGGCGCAGTCCGAGCCGGATACCGAGGCGTATGCGGCGAGCAAGGGCGGCTTGTTGGCGCTCACGCATGCACTGGCAATCAGCCTTGGGCCGGAGATCCGCGTCAATGCGGTCAGTCCGGGCTGGATTGATGCGCGGGATCCGTCGGCACGACGTGCCGAACCACTGGCCGATGCCGATCATGCCCAGCATCCGGCGGGCAGGGTAGGGACGGTCGAGGATGTGGCGGCGATGGTGGCGTGGCTGTTGTCGCGCAATGCCGGGTTTGTCACCGGGCAGGAGTTCGTCGTGGATGGTGGTATGACCAAGAAGATGATTTACACCGAGTAAGGAGCGAAGCCGCGATCTCCGTGGGAGGGGAGCCAGCTCGCGATAGCGGTCTGAGGGTTGATGGGGTGTTCGGGATTGACTCAATTTTGTCTTTTTCAGAAAAACTTCAATCCTGCTATTGACTTAGGTTCGCTACCTGCGTAAATTTCGCGGCCTCGGAGATGCAAACGGGTGATTAGCTCAGCTGGGAGAGCGTCTGCCTTACAAGCAGAATGTCGGCGGTTCGATCCCGTCATCACCCACCACTCCCCGAGAAACTTGCGAAAGCAAGAGGTAGGCTGAAAGTGCCTCCACCGACGCGCAGCGGTAGTTCAGTCGGTTAGAATACCGGCCTGTCACGCCGGGGGTCGCGGGTTCGAGTCCCGTCCGCTGCGCCATATTTTACGAGTCAGGCAATGTCTGGCTCGCGATTGCCAAGCACCGAAGCTTGCAGTCAAAACGAGTTACTTGAGCGCAAGCTCAAAGCGATACGCAGCGGTAGTTCAGTCGGTTAGAATACCGGCCTGTCACGCCGGGGGTCGCGGGTTCGAGTCCCGTCCGCTGCGCCATATCTGTTTCAAGGACCACTGAACGCCTTGAAGCACCGAAAGCAACCGCTGGTTGTTTCGGAATCGATAGCAAAGACCCTGGTCGAAAGACCGGGGTTTTTTGTGTCTGAAATTTGGCTTTTCCTCTTTTCCTCCCTCCTCAATCCAGCGCAAATCCCTGTGGGAGCGAGCCTGCTCGCGAAGGCGTCGGCACTTTCAAAATCAGTATTGGCTGGAAGAACGCTTTCGCGAGCAGGCTCGCTCCCACAAGGGGGGTCGATATGTTCAGCGATCTGCTGCGGTGCCACGCCGCATTGATTTTTTGATTCTTTAGTCAAATTTTTGTAACTGGTTGTTTGCTGCGAGCCCAGAAACCTTTAAAGTTAACCTTTCGGTCAGCTTTGCACTGTCAACACGCCCTTTGTTTAGCCAAGAAGGGCTTCTGCAAGACTCGAGATTCCCAGTAGATAACCAGAAGGGCGGACACATAACCGCCCAGAGGATGATCCATGTCCAACCGTGATATATCCCGGCGCTCGTTCCTCCAGGGCGGGCTGGTGGCGGGTGTGAGCGTGACGCTCGCGCCGCTCAGCAGTCAGGCGCTGGCTGCCTTGATGGAAAACAGCGTGACCGTGCCGTCCGAGAAGTGGCTCGGCAACAACGGCAAGGCGCGTCAACGTAACGACGCATTGTCCAAAGTCTGCGGCAGCAAGGTCTTTGCCCGCGACATTCGCTCCAAGGACATGCCGGGCTGGCCTGAGCAACAGGGCCACGCGATGCTGCTCAAAACCATCAAGGCCGACCGTATCTACGACGGCTATGACCTGTCGTGGCTCGGCGCTGACTTGCAGCCTGACCGCATTGTCACGGCGGCCGACCTGGACAAGGACGGTATCGTGTTCCCTGAAGAGCACGCGCCCGATCCATTGCTGCCCGAAGGCAAAGTGCCGATGTTCATCGGTCACCCGGTAGCGATCCTGATCTGGAACGATTTCGAGCGTTTCCGCCAGGCCAAGAACAAACTCAAATTCAATGACAAGGCGATTCGTTACGGTGCGCAAGTGCCGTACTACGAAGGCGACCCGTATGGCAGCTTCCGCTATGTGCGCGTGGGCGGCCCGACCTCGGCCGACGAAGACGAATTCGCCAGCCTCAAGGATTCGATTCTGTTCCCGATGCTGAAGAACCGTCGCCCGGTGTGGAATTCCCAGCCGAACCTGCACGGTAACCTGACCGAGCGCGGCCTGTTCTACGCCGACCGCATGAAGCAGCAGATCGACACGCCGCCGGACAACTGGCTGGTGTTCGACGAGCGTTACAAGACCCCGTCGATCGAGCCGGCCGCGATGGAGCCGGACAACGGCAATGGCTGGTACGACCCGAGCACCAAGACCCTGCACTTCGTGGTTGCCACCCAGTGCCCGCTGGAAGCGGCGACCGAGACCGCGAAAATGATCGCGCCGTCGCGTTTCGGCTTGGCCAACCTGAACATGCACCCGGGTTACACCGTGGGTTACGGTTCCAAAGACCACAACATCTTCGTCTACTACGCTGCCCTCGCGGCGCTGTATGGCGCGGGTGTGCCGATCCGTCTGGCCAACGACCGCTACGAGCAGTTCCAGAGCGGTATCAAGCGCCACCCGTTCGACATCCGCTACCAGTTGGCGGTGGACAAGAACGACTACAGCTTCAAGATTTTCCGTGCAGAAATGAGCGTCGACGGCGGTGGTCGGATCAACTACAGCCCGTCGGTGGCGGCGGTGGGCGCCACGGCGGCACAGTCGATCTATTACATGCCGCAGAACGATCTGCAGGTCACCGCTTATCACTCGCGCGCTGTTGAAGCGGGCTCGATGCGCGGCTACGGCACCCTGCAAAGCATGGCCTCGACCGAAATGATGGTCGACGAAATCGCCAATCGCCTGGGTGTCGACGCGATTGACCTGCGTCGCAAGAACGCCCTGCGCTCCGGTATGAAAAACACCCAGGGTGCGATTCCGGCCGGTGCCTTGCGCCTGCACGAAATTCTCGACAAGGCCTCGGTGCACGAAGTCTGGAAAAACCGCGACGCGATCAAGCAGCAGCGCGAAGTCGCCGACCCGGACAACTGGTACGGCGTCGGTTTTGCCATCTGCCAGAAAGACTTCGGCACCGGTTCCGAAGCGCCGATGGCCAGCATCGAATTCACTGCTGAAGGTCGCATTTCCCTGCGCCACATCGGTATCGAAATCGGCACCGGCATGTCCACTTCGCAAGCGCTGGTCGTGGCCGATTTCCTCGGCAGCCCGGCGCATGACGTCAAGACCGGCGAAACCGAGTGGAAGGAAATGCAGCTGATCACCAGCGGCAACCCGTACATCATGAGCCAGGCCGAGCAGGACAACCTGCTGCGTAACCCGCGCTGGGTCGGCAAGCTGGCCTCGGCATCGTCGGCGACCAACTCCGCTTACTACTTCAGTCACGCCACCCGTGAAGCCGCACGCGTGCTGTTCAACAACGGTTTGTGGCCGGCGGCCATGGAAATCTGGCGTCAGGGCCCTTATGGCGGTCAAGCCAACCCTTACGTGGTGCGTCGCGAAGATGCGCATTGGGTCGACGGCAAACTCACCGCCAACGGCATGCAGCCGTTGAGCTTCGAAGAGCTGGCCAAGCACGCTCACGAGCGCGGTCTGGTGACCGGCGCCACCGTTCACGCGTTCAACCGCTGGAGCTGGGCCGAGGCTGAATACAGCATCGATGGCGTGCGCGAGCGCCTGCCGCTCGACGGTCTGGCGGTGAAGTACGGCGATGGCGCGCCGAAGGCGAAAAAAGCGCTGATGAGCACGGCAGGTTTCCATCTGCTGGATCGCCAGAACATCAATTACCCGGTGGTTCAGTTGAACAACGCGGCGGTGACTTACTACAGCCCGGTGGCGACGCTGGTGGAGCTGAAGGTCAACAAAGGCTCGGCCGAAGTCGAAGTGCTCAACCACCATTCGTGGGTCGAGTGCGGTCGGGTGCTGGTCGAAGAACTGGTCAAGGGCCAGCTCGAAGGCGGTATCGCCATGGGCATCGGCCACGCCTTGATGGAAGAGATGCCGCTGTACGAAGGTGGGCCGGGGGAGGGGGACTGGAACTTCAACCGTTATCGCCTGCCGATGGCCCGCCACGTGGCGGTGTGGAAGCAGACTGCGGAGATTCTGCCGCCGCTGTCACCTAGCGATCCGTCCAAAGGCATCGCCGAGGTGGTGATGATCCCGGTGGTCGGTGCCATCGGTAACGCCGTGGCGCACGCCATCGGTAAACGTGTTCGCGATCTGCCAATCACTGCTGCGCGCATCAAGGAGGCCCTCAATGGCTAACCGTCCGCTTCAACTGACCCTCAATGGTCAATCCGTCGGCCCGGTGGACATCCCTGATGACCTGCCGATGATCGACTACCTGCACGAATACAAGAACCTCACCGGTTCGCGCCTGGGCTGCGGCCAGGGCATTTGCCACGCCTGCGTGGTGATCGTCGACAACCCGGACGGTACCAGCGAAGAAGTGCGCACCTGCATCACCGGCGCCCATTACTTCGAAGGCAAGACAGTGCGCACCATCGAAGCTCACGCCAAGCGCGACGAGCAAGGTCAGGTCACTGAGCTGAACCCGATCCAGCAACGCTTCGTCGACGAATTCGCCTTCCAGTGCAGCTACTGCGCACCGGGCTTCGTCAACGCCGCGACGGTGCTGGTGGAGAAGCTGCAGCGCCAGCCGATCACCAAGAGCAAGCTGGAACAGGTCATCGAGGACAGCCTCGGCCATCACGTCTGCCGTTGCACCGGGTACGTGCGTTACTACAACGCCACCCGCAACGTGCTGACCGATCTCGGCCTGGTCAAGGAGGGGTGAGCATGAAGCATCTACTGACCCGCCTGACCCTGGCGGTCGGGCTGGCTGCGGCGGTGTTGTTTGCCCACGCGGACGATCAGGTCAAGCGCGGCGAATACCTCGCCCGCGCGGCCGACTGCATGGCGTGCCACACCGCGCCGGGCGGTGCACCGTTTGCCGGCGGGCTGCCGATCGTCTCGCCGTTCGGCACGATCTACGGCACCAACATCACACCGAGCAAAGAGCACGGTATCGGTTTGTACAGCGATGACGAATTCTTCGCGGCGCTGACCGAAGGCAAGCGTCGCGACGGGGCGAATCTATACCCGGCGATGCCGTACACCTCGTATCACCTGGTGCCGCGGGTAGATTCCGACGCGATCCACGCGTACCTGAAAACCATCGAGCCGATCGAGCGCGCCGCGCCGGTCACCAGCCTGAGCTTTCCGTTCAACGTGCGTCTGGGTTTGATGGGCTGGAACATGCTGTACGGCAAGGCCTTGAAGCTCGAGCCTGACGAAGGTCAGAGCGAGGCCTGGAAGCGCGGCCAGTACATGGTCGAGGTGCTCGGTCACTGCGGCGAATGCCATACGCCACGCGGCCTGCCGGGCGCGATGCAGTTGGACAAGCGCCTGACTGGCGGCGTCCTCAACGGTTATCTGGCGCCGAGCCTGCTCGCCACCGATCTCGCGGCGCGCGGCTGGAATCAGCAGGATCTGAGCACGTTCCTCAAGCACGGCATGAGTGCCCAGGGCACGATGTTCAACGAGATGTTCCCGGTGTTCCACAACAGCACCCAGGGCCTGAACGATCAGGATCTGGCAGCGATGGCGACGTTCCTGCTCGGCGACAAGCCGCCTGCAGCCAAAGCGCTCGTTGAAGTGCCCGTGGACAAGCTCAGCCCGAGCGCGCAACGCGGCCGTCAGGAGTATTTGAACGTCTGCGCCGGCTGCCATGCTGCCGGTGGTGAAGGCAAGCCGCACATCGCCGTGGCCATGCGTGGCAATACCACGCTGCGCCTGGAAGATCCGCGCAACCTGGTGCGGGTGATCGAGGACGGTATCGGCGAGCAGAAATTCGCCGGGTTCGAGCACATGCAACCGATGCCGGGTTTCGCCGACAAGCTCAGTACCGAGCAACTGACTGATCTGCTGAACTACCTGCGTCAAGGCTGGGGCGGCCAGTCGGCAGAGCTGGCGGTCAGCGACGTGCAGAAGCTGCAAGCGGAAGTTCCGGCTGTCGAGCACAAGGCGCACTGACATGCAGCATCTCGATCTGCAAGTGGTGCGGCGGGCTCTGGAATGGTCGGTGGCGGGGCAGCGCATCTGGCTCTGCACGGTGCTGACCACCTACGGCTCGGCGCCGCGTGCGCCGGGTTCACTGCTGGCAGTGAACGCTGGCGGACAGTGGATCGGGTCTCTGTCCGGTGGCTGCGTTGAGGAAGACTTCCTCGAGCGCGTGGCGGAAGGTGCGTTTCTCGATGCGGTCAACGTGGTGCGTTACGGTGAAGGTGATGATCCGCGCTCGCGGGTCAGCCTGCCCTGTGGCGGCATTCTCGATGTACTGGTAGAGAAATTTGACGCCGACTGCGAGGTGCAGGCGCATCTGCGTGAGCTTGAGTCGGCGCTGCTTGGTCAGCGCCGCTTGATTCGCGAAGTCGATCTGGCCAATGGTGCGCGCAGTCTGTTCGCGGATCGCGAGCAGGGCGCGCGCATCGAGCGCGAGATTGATCGGGTGCGGATTCGCGTAGGTGCCGCTCAGCGTTTGCTATTGGCGGGGTATTCCAGCGTGGCGCAGGCGTGTGCCGAGTTCGCTGTGGGTCTCGGCTTCGAAGTGATTCTCTGCGATCCGCGCGATGAAGTGCTCGAAGGTGTGGTGCTCAATGGCGTGGAGATTCGTCGGCAACTGCCGTCGGTGTTCATCGCCGATGGCGGCTGTCACCGCGATACCGCGGTGGTGGCGTTGACCCACGATCCACGTATCGATGACCTGGCGATGATGGAGGCGGTGCGCACCGAGGCGTTCTACATTGGCGTGATGGGCTCGCAGCAGACCTCGCAGAAACGCTTCGAGCGCTTGCGTCGCATTGGTGGGCTGGATGAGGCTGAGCTGGCGCGGATTCATGCGCCGATCGGTCTTAACCTCGGCAGCAAGACGCCAGCGGAAATCGCGCTGGCGGTGCTGGCGGATATCCTGCGCATCCGTAGCGGGATTGCTCGGGATCAGCTCTGAAACCGTTCAGTGTTGAATAAAAAGGGCCGCTGTTCAGCGGCCCTTTTTTACATCCCGAATTTGTCGCGCAAGCCGTAATACCAGGCGCCCAACGCAGCAAATGGCGTACGCAGCAACTGCCCGCCGGGAAACGGATAGTGCGGCAGGTCGGCAAACGCATCAAAGCGCTCAGCCTGGCCGCGCAACGCCTCCGCCAGCACCTTGCCGGCCAAATGCGTGTAGGTCACGCCGTGGCCGCTGCAGCCCTGCGAATAATAAATGTTGTCGCCCAGACGCCCGACCTGCGGCAGGCGCGACAGGGTCAGCAGGAAGTTGCCGGTCCAGGCGTAGTCGATCTTCACGTTTTTCAGTTGCGGGAAGGCCTTGAGCATTTTCGGGCGGATGATTGCTTCGATGTTCGCCGGATCCCGTGCGCCATACACCACGCCGCCGCCGAAGATCAGGCGCTTGTCGCCCGTGAGGCGGTAGTAGTCGAGCAGGTAGTTGCAGTCTTCGACGCAGTAATCCTGTGGCAGCAGGGATTTCGCCAGTTCATCGCCCAGCGGTTCGGTGGTGATCACCTGGGTGCCGCAGGGCATGGATTTGGCCGCCAGTTCCGGCACCAGATTACCGAGGTAAGCGTTGCCGGCAACGATGATGAATTTGGCCCTGACCTTGCCTTGCGGCGTGTGCACCACCGGGTTGGCACCGCGCTCGATGAGTACGGCGGGGGATTGCTCATAGATCGTACCGCCGAGGGATTCGACGGCGGCGGCCTCACCCAGCGCCAGGTTCAGCGGATGGATGTGCCCGCCGCTCATGTCGAGCATGCCGCCGACGTACTGATCGCAGGCAACCACCTCGCGGATGCGGCGCTCGTCGAGCAGCTCCAGTTGCGTATGGCCGAAGCGTTCCCACAGACGCTTCTGCGATTCCAGGTGGCCCATCTGCTTGGCGGTCAGCGCGGCGAACACGCCGCCGTCCTTCAGGTCGCACTGGATGTTGTACTTGGCAACGCGCTCACGAATGATCCGGCCCCCCTCGAAGGCCATCTGCCCGAGCAGTTGCGCCTGTTTGGGGCCAACGCTGCGCTCGATGACGTCAATGTCACGGCTATAGCTGTTGACGATCTGCCCGCCATTGCGCCCCGACGCGCCGAAACCGACCTTGGCCGCTTCCAGCACGGTCACGCGAAAGCCGTTCTCCAGCAGAAACAGCGCCGAGGACAGCCCGGTGTACCCGGCGCCGATCACACAGACATCCGTCTCCACGTCATCCTGCAAGGCCGGACGTGGCGGTACGGCATTGGCCGACGCAGCGTAATAAGACTCTGGGTAAGGGGTGTTCGCCATCCTGCAGCCTCTGTTTAATATATTTTACGAGTGAGCCGATCCTACCCGAGTTGAAAAACCTCCGCCAGCCACCGGAAAAATCTTCTTCACCGGCCCGAAATTAAATATTTTGCATATTCATAGGGTTAGGTGAAAAAAAGGTGTTGACACCCCTCCGGAATTCCGTAGAATGCCGCCTCACAGCAGGCACGTAGCTCAGTTGGTTAGAGCACCACCTTGACATGGTGGGGGTCGTTGGTTCGAGTCCAATCGCGCCTACCAAACAAAATCCGCTCTGCTGGGCGGTCTAGAAGGGCTCACCGAAAGGTGGGCCCTTTTTTGTTGTCTGTCATTTGGGCAAACTTTGGGAATACTTTGGGCAAGCGACCACAGCGGCGTAAGTAATGTGTATACCCGTCAGCTGTTCATCATGCTGCCTAGAAATATTTCCCGTTTACTCAATTAAGGACGCAATCATGAAGGCATGGATAGCAGCATCGACAGTATTTTTGGGCTTAACGGCAAACGTTGCGGTTTTAGCTGATGGTGGTGGGGCAAAGTTTTTAAGCTCCTGCAAGGGGCTTCTAAATTTTTGGGACGGGAAGCCGTCAGAGGCAAACTACGACGCAGGTGCTATGGGCTACTGCGTTGGGGTGATACATGGCGTGCGTGGTGCTCTGCAAATCCTTGGCAGTGAACTGAAAGATGGCCATTTACGAGTGTGTCTTCCTGAAGATTACATGGAGCAGGCAGGGGTTCGAGCTGTCGTTAAATACCTTGGTGAGCATCCTGATAAATTGGTGCAAAAGGATGTGACCATAACTATGTTAGCGCTCCGTTCTGAATACCCCTGTAAGTGATCGCGGCGCTATACCGGCAGATCGGCTTTGACCTTCATATAAACCACCGCTTCATCGCCGTGCCCTGCCTGATAGTGCTCGGTCATCCTCACATCTGCGTGACCCAACAATCCCTGTATGTATTCCTGTGCAAAAAACTGGTGCTCGTACAGCCACGTACCCAGCGCCCGAATCTCATGAAAGGTGGGGCGCTCGCCGGCCGGGATGTCCTTGTAGGCCTCGGAATCATCCCGCGCCTGGGTGAATGACTTGGTCAGGTAGTCGGGTGTCACGGCGTTCCAGTGCAGCTTGGCATCGAGTTGCGATCGCTTGCGAGCTTTCGTCAGTGACGCGGCCGCCACCCAGGTGCGCACCGAGCAGGCTCGCCTGCGTGATCGCCTTGCCACTTCTGATCTGCGGCTGTCAGTCCTCCTCTACGCAGCGGATCCAGCCAGTGGCTGCACAGCGTCAACCGGTACCGAAGCCGTCGGCGTGGTTCATGGAGGCGCGCGCCCGACTTGACCCAGCGCATGCTCAACGAATTATCGCCATCACCGACGACGGCAACCAAGGATTGATTGTTCTGCGAGCTTGCCAAGCGTATGTCAGCGAACTGTTAACCCCAAGATAGAGCCATCCCCACTCCTTTATCCTCACGTTGCCCACCGCTGCGTCGACCTTGAACCATTCGAAGGCATCGGCTGGTTAGCCTTGGTGCAGTACCATCTGCTCGGCGCGTTCCTTTGGCGTGGCCGGCACCAACCATTCCCGGGTGAGTTCGGGCGGTAGCACCACGGGCCGTCGGTCGTGAGTGTTGAATTCCCATTTCTACGCCGCCTAGCCGACCATCAGACTGAAGGTGCAATGCGCATCGAAGGCTGTATTTGTATCCTCATCGAGGAAGCCCAGTCGAAATGTTAGAGCAGGGTAGGCCCGAGGTACGCAAGCGCCAAACGTAATTCACCATCTACATGGCTTGGAAGCTCGAGCACAATCTCGAAAAGGCAAGACATTCTCCCTGCCTTGAGCACGCGCGATCGGCAGCTAGAGATCGAACTCACCGTCGCGAAGTTTTCGATCACGCTCCGCCATTTCGGCGTCGTCGGCTGGGAATATTGTTGCCATGCCTTCATTGGCGGCCCTTTTCTGAACCTCTTCGACAAAAGCATGCAGTTTATCGTGATAGTCCTGGAAGGCTGCAGCGTAGTCAGCGCCGTGCCGTTCCAAGGCTTCAGCAATCCTCCCCGCGCCGATGATCGCCATCGAGCCGCCCATGCCGGCGACCGGCGATACGCAGTAGCCCGCGTCCCCCACGAGAACGACTCGCCCCTTCGACCAGGACGGCATCTGGATCTGGTTGATCCTGTCGAAGTAAAAATCATCGTCGGCATCCACATGTTTCAGAGCAGTCGGCACCTTCCAGCCCAGCCCATCGAAATGGTCATGGATCATCGCACGCTGGCGCGCGCGGTCGCGATAGTCATATTCGATTTCACCTCCGGTGCGAAAAGCGAGGCAGATGTCTGTCCGGTCGTCATAGCCGTTTAGCATCGCCGTCCGGCCTGGCGCGCTGAAAACCTCGGATACGTTGGACGGTAATATTCCCGTCACCGGTGCGACCTTCAGATAGACATAGCCTCCCATGAAGTAGGTGAAGCTCTCCTCGTCGCCGAACACCAACTTCCTGGTGTTGGAGCGATTGCCGTCGCATCCAAATACCAAAGCAAAAGTGCGCCGCATGCCGTCGTTTAGAGTGACCGTGACTCCGTCTGGCCCGTCCTCGAGTTGTTTGATCGACTGGCCGAACAGCACCTCGACCGATCCATTGATTCCGGAGAAGAGGATATCCAGCAGGTCATCGCGATGTATCTCAAATCGAGTGCGCGAGGGTTCTTCCGCGCCCGTCACGACATCGATGCCGCCGAGCGTACGATCGTCGGCATCCTTGAATTTGAATGCGCGAGGGGGAAGTGCTTTCGCCCGGACTGCACCGAACAAGCCCATGCGCTCAAGAATGCCGATGGTTTCGCCTTCGATGTCGACCGGCGTCCCACCCCTGCGAAGTCCGCTTGCGAGCTCAACGATCGTGACCTGGTAGCCCAGACGGTTGAGCCAGAAGGCAGTAGCAAGGCCCGCAAAGCTTGCGCCACTGATGAGCACGGGAGAGGCGGACGGCAGGTGTGGACGCTGGACGGGAACAGAGTGGTTGATCATAGGAGGATCCACGGAGGGGTGAGCGCGGAGAATTATACTCAGTCTATAAAGGCAAGGGCTGATGGACGAATAGGGAGAACCCCCGGACCCGAAAGCGCTTTCCCAGCTCGTCAGAGCATTTCGAATGTAGCGACTCAGCGCGCGCCCCTTTCGTTACCTTGCGCTTAGCGTGTTTCGAAATAACACGATCCGTTCATATGACGTTCTGTTTATTTTTGGATCCGTTGAAAAAGTGTGGATATTTAAGGGGTTACCGGTATTTTGAACCGACCGGTTATCAAAAAAATCTTGTTGCTGGTCGTGAACTTCAGTAACATCCGCCCTGCGTTCACCACCACGGTTTATGCATTTTTAAATCCCAAGCTTCCATCAGCTGCTTGGGATTTTTTTTGCCTGCGATTTGGCGAAACCCGCTTTCTCTCTCTTTTCTTCCTGCGCGAAGCTTTCCAGCCCCACGATGGTGTGCGGGCGCAATCGGGTTTTTTCGACTACTACTGACTGGCGTTTTTCAGGGCTTTGTCAAAGGAGTTCGTCGATGCTGGTTCACTGGTTTCTTGCCGCTATCCATCTATTGGCTTTTGCCTTGGGGTTCTGGGCCGTGCTGACCCGTGGCACGGCGTTCGGTCGTCTGGCTACTGGATCCGGTGATGTCAGACGGGTTTTGCTTGCCGATAATCTGTGGGGGATTGCAGCGCTGATTCTGCTGGTGACGGGCGGCATGCGCGCCTTCGGCGGGTTTGAAAAGGGCACTGACTACTATCTGCACCAACCGCTGTTCCATTTGAAGATGACGTTGTTCGTGCTGATTCTGCTTTTGGAGCTGGCGCCGATGATTACCCTGGTCAAATGGCGGATCGCGTCTGCACGGGGTAAGGCGCTCGATACTGGACGAGCAAAGCTGTTTGCGCGGATCAGCCATCTCGAGGCGCTGCTGTTGATGCTGATGGTGATTGCGGCCAGCGGCATGGCCCGAGGCGTGAAGTTCGGTTAACAGGGAGCAATTCCCTGTGTCCTCTCGGAAATGTCTGACAGCCAGGCTTGGCAGTCGCAGGTAGTATCGCGTTGCAAGAGAGGGGGAGGGAGAGAGTGAAGCGGAGGGAGAATGTGTCAGGCGCCGTGCCCAGTGGACTGGGGAGCGGATGGCAGTACGGCGCGTGAATCTTTAGCCAGTCATTACGCAGGGCAAACGAACTGGCTACTGAGTGCGAGGTGGCTCAGGGTGTTTGTGGCTTGTCCGGGGCGGTCAGGCCAGCCTGGATGCGCTGATAGATTTCTTCACGGTGTACGGCAACGTTTTTCGGGGCGTTGATGCCGATGCGAACTTGCTGACCGCTTACGCCGAGGATGGTGATCGTAATGTCATCACCAATATTTATGCTTTCACCGACTTTGCGGGTGAGTATCAGCATGGTCTTCTCCTTGATTGCTTTGTAGGGCACCTGATTCAGACAGTGCAGAGGTCGGTGGTACGTATAGATTAGTGCGAAGTCTCACGGTTTGGGTGCCTCTTTCTGACGCGCAGATGCGGCATTAATTCCCAGGGCGTAACTATACAGAGGCTGCAATCATCAATCTCGTTGTTTTGTGCCCATTTTGCGGGCCTCGCGAAGTATTTATGAATGATAAGATCGCCGCTTTGAGATTTTCGAGGAAAGCGTTGTGCGCAAATTGGTCTGGATGGTCGCGGCACTGGCATTGGCAGGATGTGGTGAAGGCAAGAGTGTAGACGTACCGAAGCCGAAAACGGCAGTCGCGGCGGCACCTGCGGCAGCTTCCGCCCCGCAATGGGACCTCGAAGTGCGCGGCGAAACGCCCCAGGCTGTGAGCGACCTGAGTGGCTGGTTGATCGAGCATGCTTTCGTGCCGACCGTGATCAAGGACAGCAGCGGCAAGACCCGGATTCTGATTGGTCCGTTCAACTCCCAGGCCGAGGCTGAAGCGCGCAAGGTGCAAGTGGATGCGGCGCTGGTGAAGGCCAAGAAACAGAATGTCGAATCGGTGCTCGTGGAGCATCCGCTCGCGCCATAAACAACGTATTCGGCGGAGCGGCTTAAAGGACATCGCAGATAACTCGTCTTATACGAGTCAATCACGATTTCTGCAGGCGCTCCGCATGGCTTCCACTGCTCCCTACAAACTCTTCAATGTGGTTCTGCACCGCAAGACCCTGGTAAGCCCGCACATGATGCGGATCACGCTCGCCGACCCTTCGATCAGTGACATGGCAACCTGGGCGCCGGACCAGCGCGTCAAACTGTTTTTCCCTGCCGAAGATGGATCTCCCGCAAGGCTCGCGCAGGAAGAGGGGTGGTACGCGCGTTTTCGCTCGATGCTTGCAAGTCGTCGACCGGCTATGCGTACTTACACCATTCGTCATCTGCGTGCCGAGCAAGGCGAGGTCGATATCGATTTTGTCCTGCATGGCGAGACCGGTCCCGCCTCGCGCTGGGCGCTGCATGCGCAGCCGGGTGCCTCGATGCAGATACTTGCTCCCGACCGCGGTTTTTCCGCGCAGGACGCCGGCGGCTTCGAATGGAAACCGCCGCAGGTGCTCAAGCAGGTGTTGCTGGTGGCCGATGCCACGGCTTTGCCGGCGGCCATGGGCATTCTCGAAGCGTTGGCCGCCATGGCCGAACCACCCCAGACTCAGGCGTACTTTGAAGTCGACAGCGCGGCAGACATGCTCTCGGTGCCGGACTGGCCCGGGTTGTCGGTGCAGTGGCTGGTTCGCGATCAGGTGCCTGCAACAGTGGCTGGAACGCTGATGGTGCAGGCGGTGCAGCAGGCCTTCTTGCCGGCCGATGAGCCATCAGTCGCTCAGGCTACGGAACTGGCTGAGGTCGATATCGACAAAGACATTCTTTGGGAGATCGCCAATACCGCCCCAGAAGGATTCTATGGCTGGATTGCCGGAGAAAGCGCCGCGGTCATGCGACTGCGCAAGCACCTGATCAAGGCGTGCGGTATCCCGCGCGAGTCGCTCAACCTGATGGGGTACTGGCGCTACAACAAGGCGGGCAGCTAGGCACAAAAAAAGGCCTCGAACTTTACGTTCGAGGCCTTTTTTGCTGGAGGATTAGCCGCAGGCTTTCAGGTTCACCGGGCCGACAAATTCATTGCCGCGTCCCATCACGCACGCCACGCTCTGGTTGCGCTGGCGCTCCCAGTCTTGCACCGGGTACGTCTTGTCCCACGCTTCATACAGCTGGCGATCCTGTTTCGACAGGCGCAAGCCGTATTGCTTGCTCATGTAGAAATAGGTGCGCGCGATCATGCCGCGAATCGACGGGCGGGGCATGACCTTCTTGGCCTTGAAATCGACCTGGGTCAGGCAGGATCCGTACTGGCCGGATTGCACCGGCAGCCAACCGTAACTGAAGTTGCTGCGATCACCATTGACCTCGCCAATGCTCGGCACGAGGTTGTGCAGGTCGGCTTCGGCTTTCTGATAGCTCGGGTCATAGCGAGTGCAGTTCTTGCGCCCGCCCGACTGCCAGCATTGACGCTGATGGCCGAACTCCCACGCCGGCACGATGTGCTCCCACTCGATGCGCGAAGCACGCTTGGCGTTTTTACGCGGCACATAACCGCAGGCCTTCAGGTCCACCTTGTTGCCGGTGTATTTGCACCCACAGTAAAACTCGGTGGACTGTGGCGCGTACAGTTTCCAGGCGACCTTCTTGGCTTCGGAAAACGTGCGGGGCGCGCCGGCCTGGGCACCAAAAGCAATGAACAGCAACAGCAAAGCAAAACAGCGGACACTCATTGAATCAATCTTCCTTCGGCACAACCCAAAAAATCTGCACGCCACCATCGTCGCGATAGGCGAGTGTGACGTTGTCGTTCTCGTCGATTTCCTCGAGCAGTTGCTCCCAGGCATCCATCGGCTCGTCCGGCAAACGGAAGATCAATGCGGCTTTGGCTTTTTGTGCGGTGGGAGAATTGATGATTTTCTGAACGCGCATACCCATGCGTTCGTAAGCGTCAGGAGCATCAGGAGAGGTGGCCACGAGGTTATCCTTATTAAGCTGTACGTGCATACAGTATTTAACTGTAGGCATTTTCGCAACTGCTTAAAATTCAAGAAAATCCTCTGACAGCGCTTTTCCGGTTTTGGTGTAAGTCGGGTCGATTATTTTGTGCGAAATTGCCGCGTAGAACGTAGGTGCTGACACCACTCGCCGTGCGGCGAGTGGTGAGCAAGTTGCCCGACCCGGAAAGGGTCAGGCGAGGGGCAATCAGTATTCCCAGAACATCCGTTGCAGCTCTTTACTGTCGTTGGTTTTGGTCAGGGCTACCATGGCCAGGATGCGGGCTTTTTGCGGGTTCAGGTCGTGAGCGACAACCCAGTCGTACTTGTCGTCAGGCTGTTCAGCGTTACGCAGGACGAAACCGCCGGCGTTGACGTGGGACGAGCGGATGATCTGCACGCCATCTTTACGCAGGGCCTGCAGGGATGGCACAACGCGCGAAGACACCGAGCCATTGCCGGTACCGGCGTGGATGATGGCTTTGGCGCCGGCTTGGGCCAGTGCCTTGTAGGCGGTGTCGTCGACGTTGCCGTAGGAGTAGGCGATTTCTACGTCAGGCAGGCTCTTGATGTTCTTGATGTCGAATTCCGAATCCATGGTGTGACGCTTGGCGGGCAGGCGGAACCAGTAGGATTTGCCTTCAACCACCATGCCCAGCGGACCCCAAGGGCTTTTGAACGCCTCGGTCTTGATGTTGATCATCTTGCTGACGTCGCGGCCGGACTGGATTTCATCGTTCATGGTCACCAGTACGCCTTTGCCGCGCGCGTCCTTGCTGCTAGCGACGGCAACGGCGTTGTACAGGTTGAGCATGCCGTCAGCTGACATGGCGGTGCCGGGGCGCATGGAGCCGACGACGATGATCGGCTTGTCGGTCTTCTCGACCAGGTTCAGGAAGTAGGCGGTTTCTTCCAGGGTGTCGGTGCCGTGGGTGATGACGATGCCATCGACGTCTTTGCTGTCGGCCAGTTCGGATACGCGACGGCCCAGTTGCAGCAGGTTGTCGTTGGTGATGCTTTCCGAGGCGATCTGCATGACCTGTTCGCCACGCACGTTCGCCAGCTTGTTCAGCTCGGGGATACCGGCGATCAGTTGTTCAATGCCGACCTTGGCCGCTTGATAGGTGGCGCTGTTGGCTGCGCTGGCGCCGGCACCGGCAATGGTACCGCCCGTGGCGAGTACTACGACGTTGGCGAGTTTGGTCTGGGTTTCGACTTCTTTTGCCTGAAGGGCGGTTGGCAGGAGCAGGAGGAGGGCCAAAGCGCCCGGAACCAAGGTGTTGAAAGCAGATTTCATTATTTTTCTCTCTAGTAGTGAGACGGTGCTGATGCAGGTTCATCTAGATGCGCCCCGAGCCGATCTGAATGCTCGGGGTGCAAGCTAGGGAGCAGGATCTGTACCAGCCGTACTTTGCGAGAGAGAAATGTTTAACCTTATGATTTAAATCAATATTTTGTGAATCGCGAAATCCGGGTGTGAGTCGTTTATCCGGGTTTCCGAACAAAGGAAGCTTTCGTGTTCGGCTCTCCGAAAAGGACTACGCGCTTTGTCGAGCAAATGGGGTTGTCGATTACAGGTTATCTGCTAAAGAAACCAATCTGCAGGCCGATGGGTGTTCAAGGAAACTGAAAAATCTAGGGAGTTCACATGTCACTGACGATCGGCATTGCCAATCCCGGCACCGTCACCATCGGCGGCAAAACCGCAGCGACGATCAATGCAATGAACAAGGCGGAAGCGGATGCCTCCGACGAGGCACTGGGCGTCGAAAAAGAGCAAAGCAACCAGGTCAGAACCGGTGGTCCTGCGCAAGAAGCCAACAAGGCTGATAGTGCCGACAGCGGCGATAGTCTGAGCATCACCGTGAAGATGTTGCTCAAGCGCATGCAGGAGTTGCAGAAGCAACTGCAGGAGCAGCAACAGCAACTGGCTGCGGCTCAAGCTGCGAGTTATCCGACGCCCGAGGCCAAGTCGCAGGCGGTCATGTCCGTTCAGGGGCAGATCGCGCAAACCAGCGGCGCATTGATGGAAGTCGCGGCAGCGTTGGTCAAGGAAATGTCCAAGAACTCCACCAGCGGCAACCTGGTCAGCACCACGGCATAAGCAGTGGGGGGCGAATCAGATGATTCGCCCTGCAGTAAGTAACGATTTCTGATTGTTGACAAATGTCGGCGGGATTCGCATAGTTCGGTCTACGCAAACGTTTGCGCGGCTTTCCCGAGGCATTAATGCCCGGAAGAAAGCGATCAAGCTTACGCCAGCGCAAGCGTTGCTCACAATAATCATAAGATCGGAGTGAACCCATGAAGCTGCCATTTGCTGGACGTCTTCTTGCTGTCGCTATGCTGGCTGCCACAGCCGCCGCACTACCTGTCTCTTCGGCGTTCGCCGAGTCCCCTGAAAAACCTAAAGTCGCGCTGGTCATGAAGTCTCTGGCCAACGAATTCTTCCTGACCATGGAAGACGGCGCCAAGGCCTACCAGAAAGAACACTCCGCCGATTTCGACCTGATCTCCAACGGCATCAAGGACGAGACCGATACCGCAGGCCAGACCCGCATCGTCGAGCAGATGATTTTGGCGAAGGTCAATGCGCTGGTCATCGCGCCTTCCGACTCCAAGGCCATGGTGCCGGTGATCAAGAAAGCCGTCGACGCCGGTATCACCGTGATCAACATCGACAACCAGCTCGATCCGGCAGTCGTCAAAAGCAAAGGTATCAGCGTGCCATTCGTTGGCCCGGACAACCGCAAGGGCGCACGCCTGGTCGGCGAATATCTGGCCAAGCAACTGAAGGCCGGTGACGAAGTCGGCATCATCGAAGGCGTGTCCACCACCACCAACGCCCAGCAGCGCACCGCCGGCTTCAAGGATGCGATGGACGCGGCGCAGATCAAGGTCGTCTCGCTGCAATCCGGTGATTGGGAAATCGACAAGGGCAACAAGGTTGCCGCGTCGATTCTCAGCGAATACCCGGATGTAAAAGCATTGCTGGCCGGTAACGACAGTATGGCCGTCGGCGCCGTTTCTGCCGTGCGTGCTGCCGGCAAGGCGGGGCAGGTCCAAGTGGTTGGCTACGACAACATCAACGCCATCAAGCCGATGTTGAAGGACGGCCGCGTCCTGGCGACTGCCGACCAATATGCCGCCAAACAAGCGGTGTTCGGCATCGAGACCGCGCTGAAGATCATCAAGGGCGAGAAAGTCGACAGTGGTGCCAATGGCGTGATCGAAACGCCGGTCGAGCTGGTCACCAAGTAAGTCTTCTGGCGACACAACGGCGCTCGTCCGTCCGGGCGAGCGCATGGAGAGTTTTTTATGTCAGTTTCCGCCCCGAACGCTGTCCTCTCGGTCAGCGGTATCGGCAAGACCTATGCGCAACCGGTGCTCACAGGCATCGACTTGACGCTGATGCGCGGTGAAGTGCTGGCGCTGACCGGCGAGAATGGTGCCGGTAAAAGCACGCTGTCCAAGATCATCGGTGGTCTGGTCACGCCAACCACAGGCCAGATGCAGTTCCAGGGCAAGGACTATCGCCCGGGCAGCCGCACCCAGGCCGAAGAACTCGGCGTGCGCATGGTCATGCAAGAGCTCAATCTGTTGCCGACCCTGTCGGTGGCGGAAAACCTGTTTCTCGACAACCTGCCGAGCAACGGTGGCTGGATCAGCCGCAAGCAATTGCGCAAAGCCGCCATCGAAGCCATGGCGCAGGTCGGCCTCGATGCCATCGACCCGGACACCCTGGTCGGCGAGTTGGGTATCGGGCATCAGCAGATGGTCGAGATCGCGCGCAACCTGATCGGCGATTGCCACGTGCTGATCCTCGATGAGCCGACGGCGATGCTCACTGCCCGTGAAGTGGAAATGCTCTTCGAGCAGATCACTCGCTTGCAGGCTCGTGGCGTGTCGATCATCTATATCTCCCACCGCCTCGAAGAGCTGGCGCGAGTCGCGCAACGCATTGCCGTGCTGCGTGACGGCAATCTGGTCTGCGTCGAACCGATGGCCAACTACAACAGTGAGCAGCTGGTCACCTTGATGGTCGGTCGCGAACTGGGCGAACACATCGACATGGGCCCCCGCAAGATCGGCGCGCCAGCGTTGACGGTCAAGGGCCTGACCCGTTCCGACAAGGTGCGGGATGTTTCCTTCGAAGTGCGTGCCGGCGAGATTTTCGGGATTTCCGGGCTGATCGGAGCCGGGCGCACTGAGTTGTTGCGGCTGATTTTCGGCGCCGACCTCGCTGACAGCGGCACGATCGCCCTGGGTTCGCCGGCGCAGGTCGTCAACGTGCGTTCTCCGGTTGATGCGGTCAATCATGGCATTGCCCTGATTACCGAAGACCGCAAGGGCGAAGGCCTGCTGCTCAGTCAGTCGATCAGCGCCAACATTGCCTTGGGCAACATGCCGGAAATTTCCAGGGCCGGGTTCGTCAACAACAGCGACGAAATCTCCCTGGCGCAGCGTCAGATCGACGCCATGCGTATTCGCAGTTCGAGCCCGACACAATTGGTGTCGGAACTGTCCGGCGGCAATCAGCAGAAAGTGGTGATCGGTCGTTGGCTGGAGCGCGATTGCTCGGTGCTGTTGTTCGATGAGCCGACTCGCGGCATCGACGTCGGTGCCAAGTTCGATATCTATGCCTTGCTGGGCGAGTTGACGCGTCAGGGCAAGGCGCTGGTGGTGGTGTCCAGTGACCTGCGTGAGCTGATGCTGATCTGCGACCGGATCGGTGTGCTTTCAGCGGGGCGTTTGATCGATACCTTCGAGCGCGACAGCTGGACCCAGGATGATTTGCTTGCCGCCGCGTTCGCCGGCTACCAAAAACGTGATGCGTTGCTCAATGAAGCGGCGCCTAGGGAACTCCCATGAAAACTGCATCTTCTGCCGGCAAACGTAGTGGCAATTTCTACGGTCTGGGCACCTATCTGGGCCTGGCCGGTGCCTTGTTGGCGATGGTGGCGCTGTTCTCGGTCATGAGCAGCCACTTTCTGTCCTATAACACCTTCAGTACCCTGGCCAACCAGATCCCCGATCTGATGGTGCTGGCGGTAGGCATGACCTTCGTGCTGATCATCGGCGGCATCGACCTGTCGGTCGGTTCGGTGCTGGCGCTGGCCGCTTCGACGGTCAGCGTGGCGATTCTCGGCTGGGGCTGGAGCGTACTGCCGTCCGCATTGCTCGGCATGGCAGTGGCGGCGCTGGCCGGCACGGTCACCGGGTCGATCACCGTGGCCTGGCGAATTCCATCGTTCATCGTGTCGCTGGGTGTGCTGGAAATGGCACGCGGTCTGGCGTACCAGATGACCGGTTCGCGTACCGCCTACATCGGTGATTCGTTTGCCTGGCTGTCGAACCCGATCGCCTTCGGCATCTCGCCGTCGTTCATCATTGCCTTGCTGGTGATCATCATTGCGCAGGCGGTGCTGACGCGTACGGTGTTCGGTCGTTACCTGATCGGTATCGGTACCAACGAGGAGGCTGTGCGGCTCGCCGGGATCAACCCCAAGCCGTACAAGATTCTGGTGTTCAGCCTGATGGGCCTGCTGGCCGGGATCGCCGCGCTGTTCCAGATTTCGCGCCTGGAAGCGGCAGATCCGAATGCCGGCTCCGGTCTCGAGCTGCAAGTGATCGCGGCCGTGGTCATCGGCGGTACCAGCCTGATGGGCGGGCGCGGTTCGGTGATCAGCACCTTCTTCGGAGTGTTGATCATCTCGGTGCTGGCTGCCGGCCTGGCGCAGATCGGTGCGACGGAACCGACCAAACGCATCATCACCGGCGCGGTGATTGTCATCGCTGTCGTGCTCGATACTTATCGCAGTCAGCGCGCCAGTCGACGGGGCTAAGTCATGGCAACAATCAAGGATGTGGCGGCGCTCGCGGGGATTTCCTACACGACCGTCTCTCATGTGGTGAACAAGACCCGCCCGGTCAGCCAGGAAGTGCGGCTGAAGGTCGAGGCGGCCATCAAAAGCCTCGACTACGTGCCCAGTGCCGTAGCGCGCTCGCTGAAAGCCAAGACCACTGCGACCATTGGCTTATTGGTGCCCAACAGCCTTAACCCGTATTTTGCCGAGTTGGCCCGGGGCATCGAGGATTACTGCGAGCGTAACGGCTACTGCGTGATCCTCTGCAACTCTGACGACAACCCGGAAAAACAGCGCAGCTATTTACGTGTGCTGCTGGAAAAACGCATCGACGGGCTTATCGTTGCTTCCGCCGGTGGTGACACCGGACTCGCCCAAGGGCTGGCTGGTGTAAAAACGCCAATGGTCATTGTCGACCGGGGGCTGGAAGGCGTGGATGCGGATCTGGTGCGCATCGACCATGAATATGGCGCCTACCTGGCGACCCGGCACCTGCTCGAGCTGGGGCATCGCGATATCGCCACCATCGGTGGCCCGTCGGGCACCAGCGTGGCGCAAATGCGTCAGGCCGGTTTTTGCCGGGCGTTGAAGGAGGCGGGCATCAAGGTGCGTCCGGAGCGCATGCTGGAAAGCGACTTCACCAGCACCGGTGGCTACAACGCCGCAGCGATCCTGCTCGAAAGCCAGCCGCCGAGTGCGATTTTCGCCGGTAACGACATGATCGGTATCGGTGTGCTCCGTGCGGCGGCCGAGCGCAATGTGCGGGTGCCCAGCGAGTTGTCCGTGATCGGCTTCGACGATATCCAGATGAGCCGTTATGTGTACCCGGCGCTTACCACGGTCGGCCAGTCGATCCTGCAGTTGGGCGAGATGGCTGCCGAAGTGTTGCTGCGCAGAATTGCCACCCCGGGCCTGGTCACCGATCAACGGATCGTGACCCCGAGTATTGTCTTGCGCGAATCGACTGCGCCGCTGTCCGGCGTGTTTACCGAGTACCGCTGAAACCGAATTGACGAGTAGCGATGTATGCCAGCAAATGTAGTGGTAATAGGCAGCCTGAATATGGATCTGGTGACCCGGGCGCCGCGGCTGCCCAAGGGCGGTGAAACGCTGATCGGTCATTCTTTTGCCACTGTATCCGGCGGCAAGGGCGCCAATCAGGCAGTGGCTGCTGCGCGCCTGGGTGCGCAGGTCGCGATGGTCGGCTGTGTGGGCAACGATGACTACGGCGTGCAATTGCGCGATGCGTTGCTGGCCGAGCAGATCGATTGTCAGGCAGTGAGCACCGTGGAGGATTCCAGTGGCGTGGCGCTGATCGTCGTGGACGACAACAGCCAGAACGCCATTGTGATCGTCGCCGGTGCCAACGGTGCAATGACACCGGCGGTGATCGATCGCTTTGACGCCGTGCTGCAGGCCGCCGACGTCGTGATTTGCCAGCTTGAGATCCCCGATGCAACGGTGGGGCATGCGCTCAAGCGTGCGCGTGCGCTGGGCAAGACCGTGATCCTCAACCCGGCGCCGGCCAGTCGTCCGCTGCCGCCAGACTGGTTCGCCGCCATCGACTACCTGATTCCCAACGAAAGCGAAGCCGCTGCGTTGAGCGGGTTGCCCGTGGACTCGCTGGACACCGCGCAAAGCGCGGCCAGCCACCTGATCGCCATGGGTGCAGGCAAAGTCATCATCACCCTCGGTGCGCAAGGTTCGTTGTTCGCCAATGGCCAGGGCTTCGAGCATTTCCCGGCACCGAAAGTCAAAGCGGTCGATACCACGGCGGCGGGGGATACCTTCGTTGGCGGGTTTGCGGCAGCGCTGGCCAGTGGCAAATCCGAAGCCGAAGCCATCCGTTACGGGCAGATTGCTGCCGCGCTGTCTGTGACCCGGGCCGGCGCGCAACCTTCCATTCCAACCATGTCCGACGTACAGGCGTTCAAACCCGCATGAAAAAGACACCTCTACTCAATGTCGCCTTGTCGCGGCTGATCGCCTCCCTGGGGCATGGCGACATGGTGGTCATCGGTGACGCCGGGCTGCCGGTGCCGCCGGGTGTTGAATTGATCGATCTGGCGCTGACCCACGGTGTTCCGGATTTCGTCAGCACCCTGAGAGTCGTGCTCAGCGAGATGCAGGTGGAAAGCCATGTGCTGGCCAATGAGATCCTCGACAAGCAGCCAACGGCGTTGAGCACGCTGGATGAGTTGCAAGAAGAGGGTGCCCTCGGTCGGCGCGATCTGCTGACGCATGAGCAATTCAAGGTCCTCAGCCGACAGGCACGGGCGATTGTTCGTACCGGCGAATGTCAGCCGTACTGCAACATCGTGCTGGTGGCTGGCGTTACGTTCTAACCGGGTTTTCGACCCTTACATTTTCATCAGCACAAGGAATGCGCCATGCACCGCTATGCTCAAAAACTGCACCAATTGCTTCGGAGTCTGCTGCTTTTGTCTTTTATCTCCGCCACCGGCGTTCAGGCCGCTGAAAAGATCGATCTGATCATCGACACCGACCCCGGTGCTGACGACGTGGTCGCCTTGCTGTTCGCCCTGGCCTCGCCGGACGAACTGAACATCCGTGCATTGACCACCGTGGCCGGCAACGTGCGCCTCGACAAGACTTCGCGCAACGCGCGTCTGGCCCGCGAGTGGGCAGGGCGCGAGGACGTGCCGGTCTATGCCGGTGCGCCGAAGCCGCTGATGCGCACGCCGATCTATGCCGAGAACATCCATGGCAAGGAAGGCCTGTCGGGTGTCACTGTGCATGAGCCGAAAAAAGGCCTGGCCGAAGGCAATGCGGTCAACTACCTGATCGACACCCTGAAAAACGCCAAGCCGCACAGCATCACCATCGCCATGCTCGGCCCACAGACCAACCTCGCGCTGGCGCTGATCCAGGAGCCGGAGATCGTCAATGGCATCAAGGAAGTGGTGATCATGGGCGGCGCGCACTTCAATGGCGGCAACATCACCCCGGTAGCTGAATTCAACTTGTTTGCGGACCCGCAAGCGGCGGAAGTGGTGCTCAAGAGCGGCGTGAAACTGACCTACCTGCCGCTGGACGTGACCCACAAGATTCTCACCAGCGACGCCCGCCTGAAGCAGATTGCCGCGCTCAACAACAATGCGAGCAAGATTGTTGGCGACATCCTCAACGAGTACATCAAAGGCGACATGGAGCACTACGGCATCCCGGGTGGCCCGGTGCATGACGCTACCGTGATCGCTTACCTGCTCAAGCCTGAGCTGTTCACCGGTCGCTCGGTGAACGTGGCCATCGACAGCCGTGAGGGCATCACTTTCGGCCAAACCGTGGTCGACTGGTACGACGGCCTGAAGCAACCGAAAAATGCATTCTGGGTAGAGAACGGCGACGCCCAGGGCTTCTTCGATCTGCTGACCGAACGGCTCAAGCGTTTGAAGTAAGGTTGCGACCCGCAGGTGCCAGCCTGCGGGTTTTTACCCTTTCTCGGTGGCCTGCGTGGCCTTGTGCTCATGCTGATAGCGCTCCAGCACCTGGGCGATAAACGTCTGTGCGCCTTGGGTTCCCATCGTCTTGACCAGCAGCTCGATGCTGATCAGCGCCAGCTCTTCTGGACTGCCCGGGCTATACGAGCTGTGCCCCTTCGGCCATAGAACTTTGATGTCGGCGGTAATGCTTACGGTGCTCATGAGTGCGCTCGAAAAGTCGGGAATGTCTGAGAGCGAGTTAACCACTTTGTCGGGCGTTTGGCACTGCGACTTAGGCATGAGCGCGACGCTATGCGACACTTGGTCTTTTCCGGCTGAACCAAGGAATGTGCTGTGCAAATCGATTTGAACACCCCCGACGGCCTGACACTTGAGGCTGTGCGCCAGTTACTGGCCTCGGCCAGCGATGATGTGCACACGCAGTTGCGTGTGACCAAGGGTGGGATTGCTTATATTTCTTCTGGTGTGACGGGCGGTCAGGACATTGATGGCTTGCTGTTTCGGCTGGAGACATGGGCCAAGGGCTCGGGTTATGTCGGTAACGTCGCGGCCAGTGATGAAGTCTGGGTCATGCAGATTTTCAATGCGCTGAAGGATAACTGGCCGAATCCGCCGCTCGATTACATCGACGTCTACTGAGCTTCGTTAATATTCGGTGACGATTGTCTGAGGATGCGCTGCCCGCGCTTCAGGCAGACTCAGCGTTTTTCCGGATCGTGGGGCAGGGTGATGGCATGCGCTGTGAAACCAAACGCCGGATTGGCGGTCGCACGATCTCAGCTTAACCATTTGAAAGAAGGAGGCTTCATGCCTTTGAAGTTCGCGTCTCTGGGTGCACTTATGGCCGTTGCCATGTTGGCCGGTTGCAGCACAACCTCCAGCGAGTCGGCAAAGGATCCTGTGGCGACCGATGCCGGTCATAGCCGCTGTGAAGCAAAGGCAGCGGAATTTGCCATCGGTAAAAAAGCTTCGCCGGAACTGCTCGATCAGGCTCGCGTCAAGGCTGGCGCGCAAAACGCCCGCTTCCTCAAGCCGACCGACATGATCACTCTGGAGTATCGTTCCGATCGCTTGAACCTGAATACAGACGCCAATCTGGTGGTCACCCGCGTCAACTGCGGCTGATCGCAGAAAGCTTTTGCTGCAGGCATAAAAAACCCCGTCACATGGACGGGGTTTTTTTAGTGCGCCGGGAAATTACTCTGGGCGAACTTGTGCAGCTTGCATACCCTTTTGGCCTTTCTCAGCCACGAAAGAGACGGTCTGGCCTTCTTTCAGGCTTTTGAAACCGTCGGATTCGATAGCTTTGAAGTGTACGAACAGGTCGTCACCGCCACCTTGAGGAGTGATGAAGCCGAAGCCTTTTTCATCGTTGAACCATTTAACGGTGCCGGTTTGGCGATTAGACATGGTGTATCTCCAAGAAACATATATTTTCAGTAGTACTGTGCTGCTCAGGCCAACTGGGCACACCCGGGTATCATAGTCGAAATGTTCGCTTTGGTAGCCCCCCGGACGTGCTGTTTGCTTTCATATTGCAACGATTTCAACCTCTGAAATGTCTGCAAGCCCCGGTTTCAGTGGCTTTCAGCCGAAAGAAGAGGGTGTAAAAAAAGCTATAAAACCTGCGTAAATTATCGATTTCGGGGCCTTTTTGGCTGTTTTTGGCCTGCTGGACGCCCGAAAAAACATTCGTCAGCGCTTATTTCTGCACTCGGCAAACCGAGATTTCTTTCAGTGCGCGCTGACCCAGTTCACCACTTGGCGGGGTGTTCTTGTCCATCAGTTGCGCGATCTCTTGCGTGGTGAATTTTTTCTCCAGAACGTCGGCACCGCAAGTGCAATGCTGTTTGGCTACGGTTGGATTCACACTTTGGGAAGCCGCTTTGGTGCAGTCGCTCATGTATTTGTCTTTGACGCCCGCAGGCCACGCAGCGTTGGCGCTCAGCGGCAGCAGCAGGGCCAGCGGGGCCGCGAAAGCAAAAAGTCGGATAAGGCGCATGTCTGAAACTCCTGATTTGATATCGGCGACGATTCTCAGCTTATTTGAGGCAAAGCGTATATCCCAAGTTCACTTTGCACCGCAAAAATGCGCGAATCACCGGCACATCAATTCGATGACGTCGATGGCCGCTCATCTGTGCTAGCATGCCCGGCTCAAGCGCTCTCAGGCTCCGGACGGCCTTCAGCCCCGGCAGCGGTCAGCGTGCGAAAAACCCTGATTTGAATCCCAGTCACTCTGGTTCGGTTTTCCGGTTGGCCGCAAGGCTCCTGCCGCTGTAAGGCAGGCGTTCGTCATTGAATGGCCTGGATCGGATCTTGTACTGGCTCATCCCAACCCACGTGACCTTTGGTAGGGGTCACCACTAGGAGAGGAGGCGCCATGCCAACTATTACTCTTCCCGACGGCAGTCAACGTTCATTCGATCACCCGGTTTCCGTAGCCGAGGTCGCCGCATCCATTGGTGCAGGTCTGGCCAAGGCCACCGTGGCCGGCAAGGTCAACGGCAAGCTGGTCGACGCCTGTGACATCATCGACAGCGACGCGACGCTGCAAATCATCACGCCAAAGGATGAAGAGGGGCTGGAGATCATTCGCCACTCTTGCGCGCACCTGGTTGGCCATGCGGTCAAGCAGTTGTACCCGACGGCCAAAATGGTCATCGGTCCGGTCATCGATGAAGGCTTCTATTACGACATCGCCTTCGAGCGTCCTTTTACTCCGGACGACATGGCCGCCATCGAACAGCGCATGCATCAGCTGATCGATAAAGATTACGACGTCATCAAGAAAGTCACTCCGCGCGCCGAAGTGATCGAAGTGTTCAAGGCTCGCGGCGAAGACTACAAGCTGCGCCTGGTCGAGGACATGCCGAACGAACAGGCCATGGGTCTGTACTACCACGAAGAATACGTCGACATGTGCCGCGGTCCGCACGTGCCGAACACCCGTTTCCTGAAATCCTTCAAGCTGACCAAGTTGTCCGGTGCCTACTGGCGCGGTGATGCCAAGAACGAGCAACTGCAGCGCGTCTACGGCACCGCCTGGGCTGACAAGAAGCAGCTGGCGGCTTACATTCAGCGCATCGAAGAAGCGGAAAAGCGCGATCACCGCAAGATCGGCAAGCGCCTGGGCCTGTTCCACACCCAGGAAGAAGCGCCGGGCATGGTGTTCTGGCACCCGAATGGCTGGACCCTGTACCAGGTGCTCGAGCAGTACATGCGCAAGGTGCAGCGTGACAACGGCTACCTTGAGATCAAGACCCCGCAGGTGGTCGATCGCAGCCTGTGGGAGAAATCCGGGCACTGGGCCAACTACGCCGACAACATGTTCACCACCGAGTCGGAAAGCCGCGACTACGCCATCAAGCCGATGAACTGCCCGTGCCACGTGCAGGTGTTCAACCAAGGCCTGAAGAGCTACCGCGAGCTGCCGATGCGTCTGGCCGAATTCGGTGCCTGCCACCGTAATGAGCCATCGGGCGCGCTGCACGGCATCATGCGTGTGCGTGCGTTCACCCAGGATGACGCCCACATCTTCTGCACTGAAGAGCAGATGCAGGCCGAATCCGCAGCGTTCATCAAGCTGACCATGGATGTTTACCGCGACTTCGGCTTCACCGATGTCGAGATGAAACTGTCCACTCGTCCGGAAAAACGCGTGGGTTCCGACGAATTGTGGGATCGCGCCGAAGCGGCACTGGCTGCAGCCCTTGATTCCGCTGGTCTGCCGTACGATCTGCAGCCGGGTGAGGGTGCGTTCTACGGCCCGAAGATCGAGTTTTCGCTGAAAGATTGCCTCGGTCGTGTGTGGCAGTGTGGTACCTTGCAGCTCGATTTCAACCTGCCTGTCCGTCTCGGCGCCGAATACGTCTCCGAAGACAACAGCCGCAAACACCCTGTGATGTTGCACCGTGCGATCCTCGGTTCGTTCGAGCGTTTCGTCGGGATTCTGATCGAGCACTACGAAGGTGCGTTCCCTGCGTGGCTGGCGCCAACCCAGGCTGTGATCATGAATATCACTGATAAACAGGCAGATTTCGTCGCTCAGGTTGAAAAAACTCTCAACGAAAGCGGATTTCGTGCCAAGTCCGACTTGAGAAATGAAAAGATCGGCTTTAAAATCCGCGAGCATACTTTGCTCAAGGTTCCCTATCTTTTGGTTATCGGAGATAAGGAAGTCGAGATGCAGACTGTCGCTGTGCGTACTCGTGAAGGTGCTGACCTGGGCTCGATGCCCGTCGCCCAGTTCGCTGAGTTTCTCGCGCAAGCGGTTTCCCGGCGTGGTCGCCCAGATTCGGAGTAATTATTATTAAGCGTGAAATGAGACAAGATAAACGAGCTGCACCGAAAGCCCCGATCAACGAGAATATCTCGGCACGCGAGGTTCGGTTAATTGGCGCTGATGGCGAGCAGATTGGCATCGTCTCGATTGATGAAGCGCTTCGTATTGCTGAAGAAGCAAAGCTTGATCTGGTAGAAATCTCTGCTGACGCAGTCCCACCGGTTTGCCGGGTGATGGACTACGGCAAATCGATCTTCGAAAAGAAGAAGCAGATTGCAGCAGCGAAGAAAAACCAGAAGCAGATTCAGGTAAAAGAAATCAAGTTTCGTCCAGGGACGGAGGAAGGGGATTACCAGGTAAAACTGCGCAACCTGGTACGTTTCCTGAGTGACGGGGACAGGGCCAAGGTATCCTTGCGATTCCGCGGCCGTGAGATGGCCCACCAGGAGCTGGGGATGGAACTCCTCAAGCGGGTTGAAGGTGACCTGCTCGAGTACGGTTCGGTCGAACAGCATCCTAAGATGGAAGGACGCCAGCTGATCATGGTCATCGCCCCGAAAAAGAAGAAGTAATCAACAGGGCACGGCAGGCCTTCTGATTATGTTTATCAACTGAATGCGGAGTATCCGAACATGCCAAAAATGAAAACCAAAAGTGGTGCTGCTAAGCGGTTTCTGAAAACTGCTAACGGTATCAAGCACAAGCACGCTTTCAAGAGCCACATCCTGACCAAAATGTCGACCAAGCGTAAGCGTCAACTGCGCGGTAGCAGCTTGCTGCATCCGTCTGACGTGGCAAAAGTCGAGCGCATGCTGCGCCTTCGTTAATTTTAGTCAAGAATAGAGGAAGTAACTCATGGCTCGTGTAAAGCGTGGCGTCATTGCCCGTAAGCGTCACAAAAAAATTCTGAAACTTGCTAAAGGCTACTACGGCGCACGCTCCCGCGTATTCCGTGTTGCCAAGCAAGCGGTAATCAAGGCAGGCCAATACGCCTACCGTGACCGTCGTCAGAAAAAACGTCAGTTCCGCGCTCTGTGGATCGCTCGTATCAACGCTGGTGCTCGTGTTAACGGTCTGTCCTACAGCCGTTTCATCGCTGGCCTGAAAAAAGCGTCCATCGAGATCGACCGTAAGGTTCTGGCTGATCTGGCAGTGAACGAAAAAGCGGTGTTTGCTGCGATTGTCGAGAAAGCTAAAGCCACCTTGGCTTAAGTACCCCCGACAATCACCCGGCCTCACTTCCGTGGGGTCAGGTGGTAAACGTCTTAAATAGGGGAAGAGCCTTCAAGCTCTTCCCCTATTTTGTATCTGGAGTCTGTACATGGAAAACCTGGATGCGCTGGTCTCTCAAGCACTAGAGGCTGTGCAAAGCGCTGAAGATATCAATGCCCTGGAGCAAGTCCGGGTTCAATACCTTGGCAAGAAGGGTGAATTGACTCAGGTGATGAAGACCCTGGGGAATTTGCCGGCAGAAGAGCGTCCGCAAGTCGGCGCGCTGATCAACGTTGCCAAGGAACGTGTCACAGGCGTTCTCAATGCGCGCATGGCTCTGTTTGAAGAAGCCGAACTGGCTGCCAAACTGTCTGCCGAATCCATTGACGTGACGTTGCCGGGCCGTGGCCAGACCTCCGGTGGTCTGCATCCGGTAACCCGGACTCTGGAACGTGTCGAACAGTTCTTCACCCGCATTGGCTACGGCATCGCCGAAGGCCCTGAGGTCGAAGACGATTATCACAACTTCGAAGCACTCAACATCCCAGGCCATCACCCGGCCCGGTCGATGCATGACACCTTCTATTTCAATGCGAACATGCTGCTGCGCACCCATACCTCGCCGGTACAGGTCCGCACCATGGAGTCCAAGCAGCCACCGATCCGCATCGTCTGCCCAGGCCGTGTGTATCGCAGCGACTCCGATATCACCCACTCGCCGATGTTCCACCAGGTCGAAGGCCTGCTGGTTGATCGCGACATCAATTTCGCCGATCTCAAAGGCACCATCGAAGAATTCCTGCGGGTGTTCTTCGAAAAAGAGCTGGCCGTACGTTTCCGTCCTTCGTACTTCCCGTTCACCGAGCCATCCGCTGAAGTCGACATGGAATGCGTGATGTGCAGCGGTAAAGGCTGCCGCGTCTGCAAGCAGACCGGCTGGCTGGAAGTCATGGGCTGCGGCATGGTGCACCCCAACGTGCTGCGCATGTCCGGCATCGACCCGGAAGAGTTCTCCGGCTTTGCCTTCGGCATGGGCGTCGAGCGTCTGGCGATGCTCCGTTACGGCGTGAACGACTTGCGTCTGTTCTTCGACAACGACTTGCGGTTCCTCGCGCAATTTCGCTAGTCGTAACGAATTCTTAGGAGAGCAGGATGAAATTCAGTGAACAATGGCTGCGTGGCTGGGTTAGCCCGCAGGTGAGTCGCGACGAGCTGGTTGCTCGTCTGTCGATGGCGGGCCTGGAGGTCGATAGCGTGACCCCGGCCGCCGGTGTATTCAGCGGCGTGGTAGTGGGCGAGGTGCTGAGCACCGAGCAGCACCCTGACGCCGACAAACTGCGTGTGTGCCAGGTCAGCAATGGCGCGGAAACCTTCCAGGTCGTGTGCGGTGCGCCAAACGTGCGTCCGGGCCTGAAGATTCCGTTCGCCATGATCGGCGCCGAGCTGCCGGGCGACTTCAAGATCAAGAAGGCCAAGCTGCGTGGCGTCGAGTCCAACGGCATGCTCTGCTCGCAAGCCGAGTTGCAGATCGGCGAAGGCAACGATGGTCTGATGGAACTGCCGGCCGATGCGCCGGTGGGCGAAGACTTCCGCGTGTATCTGGACCTGGAAGACGCCAGCATCGAGGTCGACCTGACCCCAAACCGCGGCGACTGCCTGTCGCTGGCCGGTCTGGCCCGTGAAGTCGGTGCGCTGTATGACGCTCCGGTCATCCGTCCGGTGATCATGGCCATTCCTGCCGTACACGATGAAGTGCGTTCGGTGGAAGTGCTGGCGCCTGCCGCCTGCCCGCGTTACCTGGGCCGCGTTATCCGCAACGTAGACCTGTCCAAACCGACCCCGCTGTGGATGGTTGAGCGTCTGCGCCGCGCCGAAGTGCGCAGCATCGACGCTGCCGTCGACATCACCAACTACGTGATGCTCGAGCTGGGTCAGCCGCTGCACGCCTTCGATCTCGCCGAAATCAATGGCGGCATCCGTGTGCGCATGGCGGAAGAGGGCGAGAAGCTGGTTTTGCTCGACGGTCAGGAAGTCAGCCTGCGTAGCGATACGCTGGTGATTGCCGACCACACTCGCGCTCTGGCAATTGCCGGCGTGATGGGTGGCGAGCACAGCGGCGTGTCCGCGACCACGCGCGACGTATTTCTGGAAAGTGCGTTCTTCGACCAGATCGCTGTGGCTGGCAAGGCGCGTTCCTACGGCCTGCACACCGACGCTTCTCACCGTTACGAGCGTGGCGTGGACTGGCAACTGGCCCGTGAAGCCATGGAGCGCGCCACTGGCCTGCTGCTGGAGATCACTGGCGGCGAAGCCGGCCCGATCATCGAAACTGTCAGCGAGCAGCACCTGCCGTCGATCGCGCCGATCACCCTGCGTGCGCAGCGCATCACCCAGATGCTGGGGATGGAAATGGATTCGGCGCAGGTCGAGCGTCTGCTCGGCGGCCTGGGTCTGAACATTTCCGCTGACGGTGCAGGGCAGTGGCGCGTAGAAGTGCCAAGCCATCGCTTCGATATCAGCCTGGAAGTTGATCTGATCGAAGAGCTGGCGCGTCTGTACGGCTACAACCGTCTGCCGGTCCGTTACCCGCAAGCGCGTCTGGCGCCACAAGCCAAGGCTGAAGCGCGCAGCGAATTGCCTGAACTGCGTCGCCTGCTGGTCGCCCGTGGTTATCAGGAGGCAATCACCTACAGCTTTATCGATCCGAAGCAGTTCGAACTGTTCAATCCGGGCGTCGAGCCGCTGTTGCTGGCCAATCCGATTTCCAATGACATGGCTGCCATGCGCTCGTCGCTGTGGCCGGGTCTGGTCAAGGCGTTGCAGCACAACCTGAACCGTCAACAGGATCGCGTGCGTCTGTTCGAAAGCGGTCTGCGCTTCGTCGGTCAACTGGAAGGCCTGAAGCAAGAGCCGATGCTGTCCGGTGTTGTCTGTGGCAGCCGCCTGCCGGAAGGCTGGGCGCAAGGTCGCGACACGGTCGATTTCTTTGACGTCAAGGCTGACGTTGAAGCGGTGTTGGGCTTCGCCGGTGCACTGGATTCCTTCACTTTCGCCCCGGGCAAACACCCGGCGCTGCACCCGGGTCAAACCGCGCGCATCGAACGTGACGGGCGTGAAGTCGGCTTCATCGGTGCAATCCACCCTGAATTGTCCAAAGCACTCGGCCTGGATCGTCCGGTCTTCGTCTTTGAGCTGGTTCTGGCGGAAGTGGCGTCCGGAAAAATGCCGCAATTCCATGAGTTGTCGCGCTTTCCTGAAGTGCGTCGTGACCTTGCATTGATCGCGCACAAAGACGTCGCGGCCTCGGCCGTGCTGGACGTAATCCGTGAAAATGCAGGTGAATGGCTCACGGAGCTCAGGCTGTTTGACGTGTATCAGGGTAAAGGTATTGATCCTGATAGAAAAAGCCTTGCAGTTGGCTTGACCTGGCAGCATCCATCGCGCACTCTTAATGACGATGAGGTGAATTCGACGACGCAAAATATCCTCACCTCGCTCGAACAAAGGTTGAACGCCACGTTAAGGAAGTGACGTATGGGGGCTTTGACGAAAGCTGAGATGGCGGAACGTCTGTATGAAGAGCTGGGCCTGAACAAGCGGGAAGCCAAGGAATTGGTTGAACTGTTTTTCGAGGAAATCAGGCACGCTCTTGAAGACAACGAGCAGGTCAAATTGTCCGGTTTCGGCAATTTCGACCTTCGGGACAAACGCCAGCGGCCTGGCCGCAACCCGAAAACGGGGGAAGAAATCCCGATCACGGCTCGCCGTGTGGTCACCTTTCGTCCAGGGCAGAAGTTGAAGGCCCGAGTTGAGGCTTATGCTGGAACCAAGTCATAACGACGAACTACCCGTCATCCCGGGCAAACGCTACTTCACCATTGGTGAAGTCAGCGAGCTGTGTGCGGTAAAACCACACGTGCTGCGCTACTGGGAGCAGGAGTTTCCTCAACTCAACCCCGTCAAACGCCGCGGAAACCGCCGGTATTATCAGCGCCAGGATGTGCTGATGATCCGGCAGATCCGCGCGCTCCTTTACGATCAGGGGTTTACCATCGGCGGCGCACGCCTGCGTTTGTCCGGCGATGAAGCCAAAGACGACACCACCCAATACAAGCAAATGATCCGCCAGATGATTGCCGAGCTTGAAGATGTACTGGTGGTGCTCAAGAAATAAAAAGCTGCGTTTGAATACTTCCAGTTTTCAAACGCTTGCGATATATTCTTGAGCGTTCTTCGAGGTGAAGAGCAGGTTTCAGACCAGTCGGGGCGTAGCGCAGTCCGGTAGCGCACTAGCATGGGGTGCTAGGGGTCGAGTGTTCGAATCACTCCGTCCCGACCATTATTCCTGAGTAAAATCAGACACTTAAGCCGATCATCTAGATCGGCTTTTTTGTGCCTGCGCAAAACCCGCGCAAAACCCGCGCAAAACTTGCGCAAAACTACCCGGTGATTTCGCTGATATTGAGGTCTGGAATTGCCTCCGACCAGACGATTTCGGCGTGGTCCTTCTGGTAGTTTTTGGTCATAGTTTCGCTGGCGTGGCCGGCGATCTTCTGCCCATCTTTTCCGGCCTTCTGGTACAGGTGCAGCGACAGTGCCCGCACTTCATGGAAGCCTGGCATTTCCTCTTCCTTCCATCCCTTGTAACAACCCGCCGCTTCCCGGGCCTCCTTGAAGGCTCGCGTCAAATATCGTTCTTCGACCTGCGTCCAGTGATCCTTCGTCTGCGCCTGCTTCTGCTTTTTGCGGTCTGGCCGGCGGTGAATCAGGTAAGGCGAGACGATGTCATCCCGGCACCGGCTGATTACCGCTTGGAGTTCTTCGGTCACTTTGAACCGGATCCACGCTGCATCGCTGGCTTTGGCCGTCTTCTGTTGCACCACATACAGGAACCCTTCCCGAACCCCGTCGAATCGCATGTTGAGAATGTCGGTTCGCCGCTGCGCGGTGATCAACGCCAAATCGATCGCGTTCTGCAGCCAGAACGGCGACTTCTCCCGAATGGCTTTCAGGCCATCGACGGTGTGCCGCTTGCGTTGCTTCTTCTCGATCCGGTTGATGGTGCTGGCCGCCGGATTGTCCGGGCACAGGCCTTTGGCAGCTGCATGGTTGAAGATGTCGATCAGCAGGGCGCGGCACTGGTTGGCAGTGCGCGGCGTGAGAGCGTCCAGCATCTCGGCGATCATGCGGATCGTGATCTGGTCGACGGCCTTGCCTTCGAACTGTTTCCGGAAGCGGCGAAAGTGCACGGCGTACAGCCCGAGCGTGCCCTTGGCCAGTTCGCGCGGCGGTAGTACGTCACGCTCGTATGTGTCCAGGAAGCCGGCGAACGATTCCGACGTGCTGCCCATCACAGCGCCGACCAGGTCAGCGCCGCGCATGAACTCCAGATTCAACTGCTTCGCGGCATCGATCGCTTTGACTCGGTCGGTGCCGAACTGGAACCACTTACCGTCGGTAGGCCGCCGGTAGCGATAGGTCGAGCGCCGCGAATCGAAGTACAGGTTCTGCGGGAGGCTCTTGTTCGCCTTGTTGCGCGGCCGTGGGACCATCATGCAGCTCCTTTCAATACCATCGCGACCAGATCATTGCCGTCTGACCGGCTGAACGCTGTCCAATCAACGTACCAGAGTTTCCCGATCTGCTCGCCGGGCACCTGGCCGTTGCGGATGTAGTTGCGTATCGCTTGGGGGCAGGGTGGTGTGCCGTTTTCACCCCAGCGCCGGCGCTGGAATTCACTGATCTTGATCAGCTCTTTTTTCATTGTGATGCTCCATGCCGCGCGTGGCGGCAGAAGGTGGTGAAGGGTTATGCGCCGGCCTTGGCCAGGACTGCGTCGGCGACCGCCATTGCAGCTTGAGCGTCGTCCACGTAGGCGGGGTCGAATCCGCCAGCGAGATGGATGGTTGCTTGGCAGGCGCGCAGGTTCTCGCGGTTGAGCTTCAGCGCGGCGACCAGCTCTTCGTGCAGTCCGCGCTCCTCGCGACCGATATCCCAGAATCGCTGGCCCCAGTGCCCGGCCGGTGGCGGGTTTTTGTTCTGCGCGCCGAACGCCAGTGAACCGACAACAGAGTTCAGCAGGTCGCGCTTGTAGCCGTTGTCGCCGTCGATGCTCAGGCCGTGCCGGCGCAGGGTGGAAACCACCTCGTTCAGGTCGATTCCTTTGTCCTGCAGCACGATGTCGAGTTCTGGTTTTTCGGGGGTGTAGATGGTCAGGCAGAGCTTGGCGCCGTCTGGCAGACAGGCGCTGATCTTCTCCAGCGCATCGCTTGCAGTTTCATGAAAACGGTTCAGAGCGGACATACAAATTCCTCGCCCGCCGTACACCGGCAGGCTGTTGAGTGGTCAATTTAGGGTTTACAACTGGATGAGTTCGGCGGGGACGCTCACCGTGGCGCCGCGCTTGGCGAAGACCACGGCGCGGAACACCGCAATGGTTTGGGTTTCGCCGGACTGGCGGTTGAACGGGTCGTTCGCCATGTCGGCCAGCCACGGGTGCCGGTGGCCAACATCGACCCAGACGCCGTACTTCGTGATCAGCTGCTCGGCGTCGGGCAGGGCGAAGAGACCCAATTGGCCGGCGGCGGGCTGCTGGTCACCCTCGATCGCGTCGATTGCCCAGTCCAGCGCCGGGCCGGTCAGTTCTTCGGTGCGAACGCTGACCATGCTGCTCACGGCTTCCAGCGCCTGCCAACGCGATAAACCGTCATCAGGTTGTGATGGAGCGGCACCTTGAGCACATGGTCGAAAAACTCACCCTTGCCGGAGATGAAACCAGTTGGCACTTTGGTTCCTCCGGTGCCGAATTCTCGCCAGCATTCTTCGCCGCCGTTCTTGTCCCAGTAGGCGCGCTCGCGTTTTGGAATCTCATCGTAGGTTTTTTCGAATACGGAGATATCCGGGATATCACAGATCCGGCGCCATGCTGGATTGCGCTTGCACCAGTCGGCGGCATGCTGAGCGGCTTGATCGACAGAATAAAATTCTTTCCAGGTTTGTTCGTTCATCGCCACGGCCCCTTGTAGATGAGGTAGGCCATGTAGAGCGGGGCGAAGATCATGGCTTCACCTCGCGACGCGCCCACCAGCAGACCGGGCCATTGTCAGTGTCGTGGATCGAAAGACAGAACCAGCCTTCGCCGTCCGGCTTGTCCGGATCCCAGTAGCTGCAATCCGAATCGCCCGCGTCGAAGTAGCGGTCAGAGACTGTTTGGTCGCTGTGGTGTTCGAGCTCGACCATTTTCACCTGCAGGCCCTGCTCGATGACCCAGGCCTTGCACTTGTCTCCGTCACCATCATCGAAGTCGGGCAGGTCGGGATGCTGAAACATGCCGTCCTCATCGCGAACGACCGGAGCTGGTTGGATCAATTTGATTTCTTCAGACATGACTTCGTCCTTGCCGCTATAGCGGCTGACTTGAAGGGAGAGGTGTGTAAGGGAGCTTGTGTGGAGTCCCGTGTGAGGAATTGCTAATGTGCTGGGTACCGACGTTCACGGACTGAGCAAATGGAAACCAAACTATCTAGGCGTACATTGCTACTCGTCCCCCTCCTTCTGTTTTGCGGACAAGCCCAGGCTCGCGGTGGAAGAGGCGGTCGTGGATCCCGCTGGGGAGGGCGTGGTGGGAGAAGCGGGAGTGGCAATGGATTTTTGTGGTTCCTTGGCATATGCGGAGTATTTTTCGTCTTCGTTCAACTGAGCTCTTGGAAGAAGGCCCGGTTAGATGCTCGTAACCAAGCTGCAGAGGCAGCCCGGCTTGAAGAAATCGAACGCTTAAAACCGCCTAAAGCTGACTGGGAGAGGCTAGGGTTGTGCTTGCTTTGTGGCAGCCCCATGGCTCTTCGAGTCACGAAAGTTGGTAGGCGGCGCGGCACTAAATTTTTGGGGTGTACGTCCTACCCACGGTGCATAGGAACCCGAAAAATTACAGCAGGAATTTCCCGGTAGTCAGTCGGGCGATCCGGGTTTTTGTTAGCCGAGGATTACATCAAGCAGGCCTGCTTCTGCGGCTGTTCTTGGCACAGCGCCTGTTGCACCGCGAGAATGATTCGTTCGAGGTAGGCGTAGTCGGGATTTGGCTCAGTGGCATCGTTCGTCACGTGCCACCACTCGTCGCCGAACAGCCTGGTCATCAGCTCGCTGTGGACGGCGTGCAAATGCTCAATCGATGGCGATTCGCGCAGATCCTCCGCCTCGTCGAACATTTCGCGCGCTTCGTCCGGCGTGTAGCAGAATCGACGTCGTTCTTTCAGCACCAGGCGCTGCGCTTCGTTCGCGAGAGCATCACCGCTGAATTGCCGTGATCTCAAAGCTTGGTCGAAGTAACCGATGATGTAGCAGGTGCTCAGCTCGCAGAAAAACTGCGCAATGGTGTGGCCGTCCCACATGCCACCCCAGTAAGCCGTCCAGCTCTTGCCCCAGCAGCTGACCGTGATCTTGCCTCGTTTTGGCGCCAGGTCTTCGAGAAACACGGTGATCTGGTCGAGGCTCGGCGCTCCGGTGATCACCAGCTTCGTGACTGTCGAGCGCTCAACCTGCAGCGGTACTGCCGGATTGTTTTCTGTGGGCATGGAGCGTCCTATGCCGGGGCATGCCCGGGCGGTGGAGAGTTATAATGCGAGGATAGGAAATTGTTGACTGCCTAAAAGCCGTTACAGTTGCATTGTGCTGGAATAGTACATTTTGAAAAGTTAAGAGGTGGACAGTTTGAGGCAGATCGAACTAATAACAACATTTCGATGGCTGAACATGGATGTTCGCCCTGGAATCTACAAGATAATGCCCACGCTTAGCATAGTTGTTGGGCGGGAGCAAATTAGGAAGTTTATTCCTCGAGACCTTGAGAGGTTCGCAGGTTTAATAGAATACAAGCATTTGATGTCTGCAAATCATCTTGTGGTTTGCGAGCAAGAGGATTTAGATAATTGGGATGAAGATCTTACTGCTGACCAAATTCTTCATATTTGGATGCTTTTTGTTGAGTGGGCGCTTCAAGATTCGTGGCTTGTTAAGGATAACTGTTTCATTTGTGAGATGGCGTACTGTCGTTTAAGTCATTCAGGTACTATCGCTTGGTCGAATGCGAACCTTTACGCTCAGTCTTCCACCGCTAACGGTGACAGACAAGCTCTGGTTACCTTCAATGATGCTGAATTCGATCTTTGGGCATCTAAGGGATTACAGCTTCGCACTCAGCTGCACGAAACAGGATTCTCTATTTACACCCCTGTGATATCTAAAGAGATTACAAGGTTTGCTAGGTTTTTGTCATTTGTTCAAATTTCGAGGTGTGCTAGTCATCCCGCAATGAAGATTTCACAAATGTGCAGCGCGCTAGAAAGCTTGTTTTCCACAACTACTACCGAACTCACTCATCGTCTTTCGGAGCGAGTTGCCTTTTTTCTTGGAGGTTCTCCGGTTCAAATGGAGGAGAATTACCAGTTGATGAAAAAGTGTTATGCTGTTAGATCGCAAGTAACTCACGGCTCCCATGTAAGTAAGGCGTTTGCAAAAATAACTCCTGATCTTAGCGAGGCGATGCTGGTTTTACTAAGGGATATAACTTTCAGAATCCTAGATGAAATTGAATGCTCATCATTAGTTGCAGGGAGTGATGAGTTGATAGAAGAGTATTTCAGGAAGCGCTTGTTTTTTGGAGTTCATTAGTTTTGTTCTCGCTCGGCTCTATGGGATCCTCGCCGGCTGGCGTGATCGTGAGAAAAGGGGGGTTTAAGGGTTATGCGCGCTCGCCGAGGTCCAGCCCTATCTGGCTGACCCGATCGACACATGCCGGGCTCAGCCAAACGCATTCGGTTCGGCTTGCTGTGCCTCTGCTTGCGCTGATCCGCGCCGAAGTGCTGTAGCAGGCCCAGCCCGGCAGCATCTCTGCATACAGGTCGCTCGGGTAGCCCGAGAGCACGACCATTCCTTCCAGCTCGAGCAAAACGCTGAGCAATTCGCGGTGGGCCGTGTCGTCCATTTCGTGCTTGTAGTAGCGGCCGCTTGACGCGCCTTTATACCTGGTGCCATGCACGTAGGGCGGGTCGACGTAGTGCAGCGTCTGAGGCCCGTCGTGCGCCCTGATCACCTCGATCGCCGGCCTGTTCTCGATCAGCACGCCGATCAGGCGCTGGCCAACCTCGGCAAGTTGCTCAGGATAGGTCGCCCACAGTGACTGGGCCGTGCCGTATTGGCGCTTCGTATCGATGCGAAATCCGGTGACGCCCTTAGTGGCGCCGGCGGAGCCGAAGCCCATCTGGGCGCGAATGATCGTTCGCCGCGCTCGTTCGACTGGTTCGGCGCTCGGCTCCCACGACAGTTGGAATTCCTCGCGAGAGTAGGGCGTGAATACCAAGCGCTCGGTAAGTCCCGATCGCGTGACCGGATCCTGCAGGACGCGGAACAGATTGACGATGTCGCCGTCCAGGTCGTTGTAGACCTCGGCATACGATCGTGGCTTCTGCATCAGGACGCCGGCGGCGCCCCCGAATGACTCGACGTAGCAGGTGTGCGGCGGAAAGTGTTGCAGCACCCACGGCGCAAGCCGGAACTTGGCACCGTGGTAGCGGATGACCGGTGCGGTGATGGTCATGAGTTGTTTCCAGTCAGGCGCCGCCCTCCGTGACCGGTGGTGGCAATTTGGTTTTGGTTGGGGTATTACGGGTGACCGGCAAGGAACATGGTTCAGCCACCAAAAACCAGACAAAAGAGAAGGATATGGGGATGTTTGACGACTTCGCTACGGACAACATTTCAATCATCAAGAGCAACGGACAGCGTTACGATGGACTGAAAGCGAGCGTTCAGAGAGACAAGATTTTTTTCGAGAACGCTTCGATCCTTGTTGAGCCTCGTGATTTGATCCAGAGGAATATGTCCAACGGAGGGGTTGAAACATTTGAGGTAATAGATCCAGGCTTCGTTGAAGCGATCATGGATTTTGAGGCCCATTATCAGATGAGAGTCAGAAAAATGGGCATCCCAGAGGCGGAAAAAGCTGTTCGGAGCATCACCTACAACATAAGCGGTGCCAACGCGCGGGTTAACAATCACAGCGTTGATAATTCGATCAACAATGTGACGATCAACCCGGAAGTGTCGAGTTTGATTACAGCCCTTCGCTCTGAGCTCTCCAAGCTCGAGTTGGCCCCCCAGGCGCGTGCGGAAGTTGGCGAAGTTGTTGATGAAATTGAGACGCAGCTTAGCTCTAAAGCTCCGAAAAGGACGGTTATCAGGAGCTTGCTTGCGGCCCTACCTCATGTGGAAACAGTTGCCTCCATCAGCGCTTCGATTCTCGGAATGGTGTCCAGCTAGTTTTAGGTGGTCGGTTCTGCCGGCGTAACAGGTAGGTCACGCCTACCTGTCACGCAATGCGAATGTAATCAGCTAGCTGATCGTCGCTCATTCGGTCGGCGCCGCGAATGAATCGGGAAATCAGATCTTGCTCTTCGTCGATGCCGGCTCGGGCCATTACCCGCTTCAGTGCGGCGTCATCGTTATGATAGAGCTTCGTGACAATCTGCCGCGACAGTAGCGCGGCTTCTTTTTCCGCCTGGGTTAGCTTGTCCCGCTCGCGCTGTTGGCGTCTTGGCCATGGCCTACCTCTTCAATTCCGCTGGCCGGCAAGTCCAGCCAGGGCTGTCGGCGGCGCGTGGCCGCTCGGTTGATCGTTCGCTTCACTGAGGCCCCGGGAACTTGATGCTGTTCTCGCGTGCGATGAGGCGGGCGCGCTTTGTTTCCATGCCCATCTCTTTGGCTGCCTCGATGACGGTGAGGCCGTTGTCGGCCAGTTCCTTCAGGCGCGGAGCCAGCTTGTCGCGTTCGGCGCGCAGCTTGTTGCTGTGCGAGGTGCCAAACATCGCCTCGCGCTCACCGGAGACGCCCGGCGCGACCTGTTCGATCTTGTTGCCGGCGCCGAAGAAGGCGTCGAGCTGCTGGTTTAGGTTGTCGATCAGCTGGTCCCGAGGGTTTGGAAGTGGAACGCCGATCATCGCTGATCACCCGCTGGCATGCGCTTCACGCCGCTGGCGCGCGATTCCAGTTCCTGCGCGTAGTTCACCGCCTCCTTGTAGCTGAAGCGGAAGCCCCGGACCTTGTCGGTGGCGAGCTCCACGATGTGGTACGCCTTTTCACCTTTGGGCACGACCTGGTAGCGAATCTTCTGCACGGGAGGTTCCTTGCCGATCAGTGAGTAGAACTCGGCGGTGGCGACGATTGCGCGGAGGCGCAAGGCTTCAAGTCCTGCGGAGCGCTGCTGCATCAGTGGGTGCATGGCTGATACCTCGGTGGTGGGGTTGCGTTTATTCGTCAGCACTCGGCGCCGCCTGCTGGTTGCCGTTGGGCGCAGGGGAGAGTGCTGACGGATAAAGGCGAGGCGAAAAAAAAGGCCCAACTGGACGGGAGGGCCTTTTGTGTTGCTCAGATGCAGTGATCTCGGGTGGCGAGATTTTTGGCGGGATCGTTCAGCGCTAGAACGCGGCGACCCCGGCGGTACATCGCCAGCGCTCCCGGTGTGCACGTTGCGGATCGGTTGGCAGCGCGATAGAGCAGGGCGGTTCTGGCCGCAAATGCGAAAGCGCTACGCCGATCAGGATGATCAGGAGCATGTGGATCTCCGGTTGAGTGTGGTTGTCGGGCATCTGCTGCACAGGCATTGCACCGGGTGTTACGCTTAATGCTCTACCAAGATGCACAACAGAGGACGTTTATGAGTCAGGAAAGAAGCGGAACAGTTGAGTCGATCGATACAGCTCGGGCTGTGGCGAACAAACTTGCACTTCATGGCGAGTCAAAGGATGCAAAGGACGCGGCGGCGGCGATCTTCTCGCTGTGCAACGTGGTCTCTGTCCTTTTGGGTCGAATCGAGAAACTCGAGTCCGACAAGTAAAACCGCTACAACACCGGGGCCTTTGCTGTTGGCCTCGGTTGCTTGGGTTAGGCGTACAGCTCAGGCTGTTCGGCGCGGCGCACCATTCGAACTTGCGCTGTTCTGCGTTCCGGCACGCGTCGATCTCGGCGCATTGCGTCCTCCCCAATCATTGAGTGCATCGCGATAAGCGCCGCGAGAGCGATGCACATCGGCGAAATTATCTGGCGGCGCATTGCTTCGGCGACCATTGCGGTCTGGCGGTGAACGCCAAGCTTGAACATCGCGTTCGAAAGTCGCTTAACCACAGTTCCCGGCTCAACATTGAACACCCGGGCAATCTCTTTCGCTGTCATGCCCTGAGCAGCAGAAAGCACGAACTGAAGCTCGCGCGGTGCAAGTCCGCGACCGAGATAGCCCTTCCATGCACCGCTAACGATTTCCGATTCCATTTGTTGTAACTCCCGGTTGTTTTCCCAATGCGCCCGGCCAACCAGGCGCATCAGTGAAACTTTCCGTGTCCCTTCGACGCTGCTGGCGCGGTACGGGCTCTTTCAAATTGTTCACCTGGTCGCGGCTCGGCCCACCAGAACACTTTTTTTGATCGCTTTACGCTGCGCGCCTTGGGTAGTGGCCACCCATCTGAACCGTTCAGGCCGGTTCATCGCTGCCTTCCATCTGGCCGGTTGTTATCCGGCGATGGGTAAACATTACCTCTGGGTAACATTGATGGTCAATACCTGTAGGTAATTATTTTAATTTTGGCAAAAAAAAACCCGCGTGCGAGGCGGGCTTTTCGAAAGTGAAATTGTGATGAGGGTTACAACAGAACCGAATACCAGAACACCTTGCCGATCACGATGATGTCTTTTTTAAGCATCTCATCTGCGCTGTATTCTTCGTCAGGATGCTCAAGCTGGTTGTAGCTTCGCATCCTAATGCCGCCTCCTGGAACTCTATATAGGGTCTTAACCCTGAGCTGACCACCATGATTCACCGCGTACATCTTACCGTCAGTGATAGCGGTGTTGCCTTGATCAACTCCGACAGTGCTTCCATGAGGTAGCACGGGCTCCATGCTGTTTCCACTCACTGTTACGCAAACAGCCTCGCTTGGCTGTACGTTCTGACGCCTGAGCGTTTGCTTGCCAAACCGCAATTTCTGGTGTTGCGATGGCTCTACGACTGTTCTTCCGCTCCCGGCTGACAGTTCTACTTCCTTGAGGAACGGCACGTACACCTCGTCATCATCCAACGGTGTGTCATCGTCCCACACCGAAAACTGGCCCAAGAACTGAGCATTGCTATCGACTTTAACCGGCTGCATTCCCGGTCGATCCAGTGAATAGCGATCAAGTCCGAGCTTCATCTCGATGTCTCGAGCGAAGTCCTCTCCGATGTTTTTACTACCAGCAGATGACGGTGCTGTCGATAGGCAGCGTGATATGTAATTCGCGCTCTTGCCCAAAGCATCGGCAATTCTTGCCTGCTTTCCATCGAAGCGTTGCTTCATGAGTGTCCGCAAATTTTCGCGGCGAATGTCTGAAATATCCATCCGCAAATCATCCTTCACTGTTACCAATAGGTAAATTCCCTTCGGGTATTGCTTTGAGATTACCTGCGGGTAATAATCCGAGGCATCTAAAGGGAGGCCCGCCATGCGGACAAAAAATCCTCAACTTCTTGAGTGGTTAAAAACGGCTACTGACGCTTCCGTCAAAAAGACGGGCACCAGCCGTGCATACCTGCGACTCATCGCTTACGGACACAAGACCGCGTCAGCAGAAATTGCTGCGAGAACAGAGTCCGCAACCGAAGGAAAGGTAACTCGTCAAGCTCTCCGGCCCGATGACTGGAAGCAGATCTGGCCGGAACTGTCGATTGCCTGAATTCCCCATTTCGCTGGGCCAATTATCCAGGCTGATCGAGTGGGGTAACAGTGACTTGGAATAGCTGTGAATTCATACAGTAGATAAAAAGCAGACAAAAAAAAAGCCGGTGGCTAGACCGGCTTCTTCAAACAACAAACTTGAGGGGCCAGTATGAACACGAACGTCACCCCCGGCAATACCCCGAATCCTGCGACACGTTTTGCTCAATCTCAAAACGTGTCGCGACACATGTCGTCTCGCGTGATCGCCGAACTGATCGGCAGCTCTCACGACAATGTGCTGAAAACCATCCGTGCACTGGTTGCGAAGGGTGTCGTTTCTTCAAACGACACCCCCTACGTGCACCCGCAGAACGGGCAGGTGTACCGCGAGTTCCTGCTGTCGCAGCGCGACACCCTCGTCGTCGTGTCCGGTTACAGCGTCGAGCTGCGTGCCAAGATCATTGATCGCTGGCAGGAGCTAGAGGCCCAAGCGGGTCAGTTCCAGATCCCGGCCACCTACGCCGAGGCGCTGCAGGCTGCCGCTGATCAGGCGAAGGACAACCAAACCCTGCGCCTAGTAATCCTCGATCAGGCACCGAAGGTTGCGGCCATCAAAAGGCTTGCTGCTGCGGAAGGTGCTATCTGCATCACCGACGCTGCGAAGCATCTGCAGCTGAAGCCTTCGAAGCTCTTCGCCTGGATGCAGCAGAACCGGTGGATCTTCCGTCGCCAAGGCTCCGGGCGCTGGACTGCCTACCAACCACGCATCACCTCCGGGCTCTTGGTCCACAAAGTCACTGCTCTCAAGCCTGACTCAGAAACCGGTGCTGACCGTGCCGCTTTCGATCCTCTCGTTACCCCAAAGGGCCTTGCCCGTTTGGCCGAATTGAATATCGGAGCCTCGCTGTGAGCGTTCAAGCAATGTCATGGGCGCTGTCTTTGCCCACGCAAGTTCTCAAGGATGCCAGTGCCCGGCACGTGCTGCTGTGCCTGGCCAACTATGCCGGATCGAATGGCGCTGGCGCGTTCCCGTCGGCTACCACCCTGGCTCAGGACACCGGACTCTCCGAGCGCACCGTGCGCTACAAGCTGGACGACTTGGAGAAGTCCGGACTGATCCAGAAGGGCAACCAGGCGATCGCCGCTGTTCACATTGATCGCCATGACCGCCGCCCAGTCGTTTACGACCTTCAACTATTGCGGGGTGCAAATGCTGCACCCCGTACAGAACGGGGTGCAGATGACGGCACGGGGTGCAATCCACAACAGAGCGGGGTGCAACCTACGACAGAACGGGGTGCAGCGGCTGCACCCAATCCGTCACTTAACCATCAATTAACCGAAGAGCAGCTGCAGCAGCGCGAGATTGATGCCGCTCTTGCCGAACAGAACAGCGCCGCGATCGAGCCGCAGGATGATCGCCAGCGCTTCGCCATGTTCGCCACTTGGGTGCCCAACGAGAAAGCGTTGTCGGATCAGATCGCAATCGCAGGGCTTCCGGTTGACTGCGTCCCTGACGAAGCGGTTCGCAAGTTCAAGGGCTTCCACTGCGCCAAGCCAAACACTCTCGATTCCAGCCCCGGCTGGTGCTACCGCCTGGTCCAGTGGGTGAAGCGTGAGCGAGTGCAGGCAGCGGGCCGAGGGCAGGAGCCTGATTTCAATGACACCAGTTGGGGTGATGACCTGGGAGGTCTGTGATGAAGTCTGTTTCGAGTGTGCTGCAAATGTTGCCCAACGTGGCCTCGGCTGAAGTCGCGCCAGTGAAGGCGGATGCCGGTACCGTACAGGTCATCAACTCGCTGTTCCGCGAGCTGATGGCTATCTTCCCGGCGTGGAAGCAGGCGTGGCCTGATAACCATGCCGTCAACGCCGCGAAAGCCACATGGACCAAGGCGTTCATGGCCGAGAAAATCACGAAGGTCGAGCAGATTCGTTTCGGTATCGAGCAGTGCCGGAAGCTCGGCTCAGACTTTGCACCAAGCGTCGGCAAGTTCATCAACTTGTGCCAGCCCACGCCAGAAATGCTTGGGCTGCCACCGCTTGAAACGGCATTTCGCGAAGCGTGCCGCAATGTCCATCCGTCGATGGCCGGCCAGGCGAACTGGTCGCACGATGCGATTTGGCACACGGCCAAGGAGTCGGGTTTCGAGAGTCTGAACCGCCTTGATACCTCACTGGCGCGCAAGCTGTTCGAACGCAACTACGTGATCACGCTGCGCCGTTTGATCGATGGGTTGCCGCTCCAAAAGATGCCGCTGGCATTGCCCGCCCGAGTTGATGGCCGCCGTACGCCTGAGATCGGCAACAAAGCGCTCGCTGAGCTGCGTGCCATGCGATCGAGGGCTGCCCGCCATGCCTGACCGCCGCCTGGCTGTTCCTGAGATCGAGACCTACCGATGGGCTGTGTTCTGCTGCTCATTCAAGGTTGATTTGAGTTCACCACCTGATCACGCACTGGCGCTGTTCGCCGATGAGTCCATGGCCAAGCGTTATGGGGCGTGGATGTGGCCGGGCACCTACGAAGTCGTCGACGTCGTCACGGGGAAGCCAGCATGCGCGTGAGTTCGAGAAAGCTCCGCGCCTCGGCCAATGGCCAAGAGTGCACCGTCCGGATGCCGGGCATCTGCAATTACAACCCACAAACCACCGTCCTTGCGCATCTGCCATGCGGGCAGAAGGGCATGGGCATGAAGGGCTTCGACACCGTCGCGGTGTACGCCTGCAGTGCCTGCCACGACGTCATCGACGGCCGCGCCGCTGGCGACGTCGATTGGCAGGACATGCCGCGCGCCATTGCCGAAACCCACGAAGGCCTGATCCGGGCCGGAATTCTCACCGTAAAGGGGGCTGCATGATCGACATGACGCTGCCGTGGCCGCCAAAGGAGTTGAGTCCGAATGCGCGCGTGCACTGGCGGCAAAAACACAAACACGCGAAAGCGTACCGTCGCACCTGCGGTCTGATCGCGCTGGCGCTGGATGCACCGCGTCTCAGCAGCAAGAAGTACTTTTGGGTCACGTTCTGCCCGCCGAATCGTCGCTCCTACGACGATGACAACCTGCTGGCGCGCTTCAAGGCCGGCCGGGATGGCATCGCCGATGGCCTGGGTATCGACGATAAGAACTTCGTCACCACGATCAATATCGGCAAGCCGGTGCCGGGTGGCGCGGTGCGCGTGCACATCCGGGAATATCCAATCGACCCGGAGCCGAACACCCCATGAGCCAGAGCCTGCTGACCACGTTTTCTGATGCCGAGATCCGCCGGCAATCGGCCAACACCGATATCCGTGACATGCGGGACGCGCGGTATCCCGGCGTTTACTTTCGCTTCCACAAGAATCGCGAGCGCGGTACCTGGCACCTGGTGGTTGGCAAGAAGTGGGAGAAGATTGCCGGTTTCCCGGAGCTGCCGGTGAAAGGGCTGATCAATGCGCTGCCGAAGATCCGCGAGCGCCTTGCCGCTGACCCGAAGGCCTCGGCTGCAGCCGGCACCTTGCAGACGGTCGGCCAGTTGCTCGACTGGTTCACGGCGCGCCAAGCCGTTGACCGCAGCCTGTCGGCCAAGCGCCGATCCACCAACACCTCGATCATCGCCTGCCACCTGAAGCCGCGGCTCGGTGAGCTGCTGGTGGAGGAGGTGGACCGCTTCACCCTGGACAAGCAACTGATGTGGCCGATGCAGGCCGAGTTCTCGCTGTCCTACGTGCGCCTGATGTGGGGCGTGCTGGTGGTGGCGTTTCGGCAGGCCGAGAAGCTGCGCATGATCAGCTCCAACCCGATCGCGGGCTTCAAGTTCACCGACTTCACTAAGGCCAAGATCCAGCCCAAGCCTTCCCGGTTGCGCGCCGTCCAGCTCGAGGATGTGATCGGGGACCTGGCCGCCAGTTTCGACCGGTACCCGCAGGACTGCATGCTGGCGCTGATGATGCTCTGCCACGGTACGCGCGTCGGCGAAACCCGCATGGCTCGGTGGGCGCACCTGACCCTGGGCGAGCAGGGCGAGTGGTTCATCCCGGCCGAGAACACCAAAACCCGCTGCGAGCATCGGTTGCCACTGACGCATCAGGTCTGCGCGCTGCTGGAGCGGTACCGGGACTGGCAGGCAGCTAAGGGCTACAAGGGCGCGTTCGTCTTCCCGGCTCGTGGCGGTGGATGCCTCAGCGACAGCCAGGCCTGTGCCGTGTTCACCCGGTTGGGGAAGGGCGAGTGGACAAGCCACGACCTGCGCAAGGTGGCCCGCACCGGCTGGACTGATCTCGGCGTGGACTTCCTCATCGGCGAGATGCTGGTGAACCACACGATGACCCGCAACGTGCAGACCTACATCCACACATCCGCCGAACTGCTCAAGCGCGAAGCCCTGAGCAAGTGGCACGAATGGTTAGACGCGAAAGGCTTCAGCCTGATTCACCGCTCGACCATGACTAGAAACGGAAATTCGCAGAATGCCGCCGAGGCTTTGAATGGCGCGGCTTCTAGCCAAATCACGAAACCATAAAAGGCGAGGTTTAAAAATGATGATTTTGCTCGATGAGGCATCCGGCCTCGCCGTGAATCCAGCCGAAGTCAGCTCGATGCGGTACGAGAACTGGAATGGCGGCAAGCACCTGGTGCTGACCATGCAAACCGGCAAGGAGCTTTCGGTGGAGCATTGGCCTCATGGTGATGGCCCAAACGTCTACCGCCTGCACGAGCAGCTGCTGGAGGCTCAATGAATAAGTCTCACGGACCAGCCTTCCGCGCCGCGATGCTCGACCTGGCCAAGTGCCCGGCGTGCCGTGGTCGCGCGGTGATCAAGGGCGTTTTCCATGAGCTGGGCTGCGTGCAGTGCGCCGCCTCGGGCTGGGTCACCGCCGAAACTGGCGAAGCCCTAACGCTAGAGGTGCTGGTGACGCAGCTGAGCATTCGTCTCCAGGCTGCCGAGCACGAGATTGCGCAGTTCAAGTGCTTCAAGCCAGCCGGGGCTGAAGCGCAATACAACGAGAACAACCGCCGTGGCCCTGGTGCCACCAACTTCACTGGGGATTGAGCCATGGCTTTCACACCGACATTTAAAGAACGTACCGCCGAGGATCTGCTGGAGCACTGGGGCCGCTGGGTCGTGCTGGGCTCTGGCGTGTCCTGCTGCGCTTCCCGCGAGAACACGATCCTGTCGCCGATGATCACCGATGACGACGCGCTGATGATTGATGGTCTGATGGGCCGCCTGCTGAAGCGTTACCCGGAATGCGGCCAGGTGCTGATGCGCTACTACACCAGCCGGGACACATCGCTGATGGAAGTCGGCAAGAAGATGAAGTTCGGCGAAGAAAAGACCCGGCAGCTCTGGAAGGCCGGCGTGGCCTGGATTGATGGCGCGCTCGATGTTCGACGTCAGGCCGCTTGACAGGCCCGGGGACTGACTATAGATTTCAGTTACTTTGCGGTTTTTCCGCGTGCAAAGCCCGTCTCTGAGATGGGCTTTTTGCTTTTTGGGTAGCGTTCGATCATTGTGGTTCTCTTTGAATGGAGAGGATTAAATGGATCGAGAAACTGAAGCCCAGATCGGTGAAATTTTTGAGCAGATTTGCATCGCAGCGGATGCGCGACAAGTTACTCACTCATCAGTTGGCACCGACGATGAGCATCCGGCGCGCCGCCAGTTAATCGTCAAAGGGTTGCGAGATCGCCTTTACCGGAAGTATCCAAAGTCTTTGGTTCTGGTTGATGTAATCGCGAGCGGAACCATCACTGTGTCGATCACGCATCCGTAACAAGTCGCACCACTGAAAGCCTCGTTAATTGCGGGGCTTTTTTCGTTTATGGAATTCCATGAGCCTCGGCATTCGCCGGGGCTTTTTCGTTTTCGGCTCCACCACACCCATCGCTCTGAGCTGGGAGTGCTGCTGGAGCCGGATCTAATGCACTCCCCCAAAGGGAGGAATCGAGATGCCAAACATGCCTGAGAAGGATCCCGGACTGTGGGCCGCTGTGCTCGCCTGGCTGCTGCTGCATCAGCCGCAGCTCTATGCCGCTGGCCTTTCGGTCGGCATCGCTGTGCTGCGGGTGATGTACGGCGGTGGCACTCGCCGTCAGATGTATCTGGAGGGGGCGCTGTGCGGCCTGGTCACGCTCTCGCTGGTGCCACTCCTTGAATGGATGGGGTTACCGCAGAGCATGGCCACGTTCGCCGGTGGCGCCGTTGGTTTCCTCGGCGTCGAGAAGGTGCGCGGTTATTACGATCGGGCGGCAGCTCGGAAGGTTGAAGGCTGATGGCGAACACATCGCCTTGGCATCACCTCTACAAGACGAAGGAATGGTTTCGCCTTCGGTGGAGCCAGCTCCAGACAGAGCCGCTGTGCCGTCGATGCTCCTCGCAAGGGCGCGTGGTCGCCGCCAACATTGCCGACCACGTCAAGCCGCACCGAGGTGACGTAACGCTGTTCTTCGACGCGACCAACCTGCAGAGCCTTTGCAAGGTCTGCCATGACAGCGCGAAGCAGCGAGAGGAGAAGTCCGGCGTTGTGGTCGGGTGTGACGTCAATGGCCTACCTATCGACCCGAATCACCACTGGAATCGGTCGAAGACCGTAAAATGAGAATGGGTCTCGCCGATTTCATGCGCCTTCGTTGTGGCACGTCACAGCCCATAGGGGGAGGGTCAAAAGTTCGGGATTTCCGCATATAGGACCGCCCTCGACCCTCTTTACGCAAAAAGCCAGAATTGGAGAGTTTTTTTTGAAGGGAAGAACCCCCGCACCGACGACCCAGAAAAAGGTCACCGGCACATTGCGTGCCAGTCGGGAAAACAAGCGGGAGCCTCAGCTCGCAGTGGCATCGTACCAGTCGCCGCCGTCAACGATGACGGCCGATGGTCAGGCAGTGTGGAAAATATTCTGCCCTCTCGCTACGTCCATGGGCGTGCTCACCGAAGCCGATCTTCAAACTCTCGAGCGCCTGTGTGAAGTTGCCGCCGAGGTTCGACGCTTAACCAAAGTTATTTCCGAAGAGGGCCACACCTACTCGACCGAAGCCGGGCTGATTAAAGCGCACCCGGCGGTGGCGATGGCGGCTGACGCCGACCGCCGGCTGCTCTCTTACCTTACCCATTTCGGCATGACACCCGCCGCCCGATCCAAGGTCCAGGCCATTGGCGAACTTCAAGAAAAAGACCCTGAAGACGAGTTCTTCAATTGAGGTCAAGAAGGTTTCCTATGCGGTCGACCCAGTAACGGCCTGGGCTCAGGAGGTTTACTCCGGCAAGGTGTTGGCCGGTCCAGATATTCGAAACGCCTGTGGTCGACACTTGCGGGACCTTGAAGACGGGCCGAAACGCGGGCTGACCTGGGATCTCGAAAAAGCCAACCGGGCTATCCGCTATTTCAAGACAGTGCTGAAGCTCAACGGCGGTGAGCACGAAGGTTTGCCATTCGTTTTGCTGCCTTGGCAGGCGTTCATCGTTGGATCTATCTTCGGCTGGATGGCGCCGGATGGCTTCCGCCGCTTCCGCACTGTTTACATTGAATCGGGCAAAGGTTCAGGCAAGTCGCCGCTAGCGGCCGGGATCGGCCTCTACTGCATGACCTCCGACGGCGAACCTCGCGCCGAGGTGTACGCTGCCGCGACGAAGCGTGATCAGGCAATGATCCTGTTCCGCGATGCGGTGGCGATGGTCGATCAATCGCCGTCGCTGAAGAAGAAAATCAAGAAGTCAGGTCGCGATGAAAAGGTCTGGAACTTGGCCTACCTGGCGACCGGCTCGTTCTTTCGCCCTATCAGTTCCGACGATGGGCAGTCTGGGCCGCGGCCTCACTGCGCACTGATCGACGAAGTTCACGAACACAAGAATAACAAGACCGTCGAGTTCATGCGGGCGGGCACCAAGGGCCGGCGCCAAGCGCTGATCCTGATGATCACCAACAGCGGGCATGACCGAAACTCTGTTTGCTACAGCTACCACCAGCTCGGTGTGAACGTCTGCGCGGCTGGCGCCAAAGGTGTGACAAAGAGGCACCGTCATTTCAACGACGGTTTCTTTGCCTTCATCTGTTCGTTGGATAAGGGCGACGATCCGTTCAAGGATGAGAAGTGCTGGGGCAAGGCAAACCCATCGCTGGGCCATACCTTCCAACCGAAGTATCTGCGCGAGCAGGTGACCGATGCGAAGGGGATGCCAGCCAAGGCGAGCACTGTCCGGCGCCTGAACTTCTGCCAGTGGGTGGATGCTGCAAATCCATGGGTCGACATCGACACCTGGCTGTCGTGTTGCACGAAGTTCGATCCCGAGAAGCTGGCTGGTCAGGTTTGCTATGCAGGTCTCGACCTTTCAGGTAAGCGCGACCTTACGGCGCTGAACCTGTATTTCCCAGAGCAGGGCAAGTCTATCGCGGAGTTCTGGACCCCAAAGGACACGCTGCTTGATCGCGCCGCGATTGACGGCGTGCCTTATGACATCTGGCTTGAGGATGGACACATCCACGCGCCGCCAGGTAAGGCAATCAACTACGCCTTTGTCGCCAAGCGGCTGGGCGAACTCGCCGCAAAGTTCGAAATAAAGGCGTTGGCGTTTGACCCGTACCACATGACCTATCTGGAGGTAGAGCTTGAGGCTCAGGGCATCGAGTTGAATCTGGTGCCGCACGGCCAGGGCTTTCGCCCGGCGCGCGAGTCGAATCTGTGGATGACTCACTCCATTGATCTGGTCGAGGACTTGATCCTCACCGGGCAAATCCAAGTGCTGCCAAACCCATGCCTTACCTGGAACGTCGCTTCCGCTGTGATGGAGGCCGACGCCCAGGAAAACAGAATCTTTTCCAAGCGCAAAAAGACCGGTCGGATTGACGGGGCTGTCGCTATGGCTATGGCCGTGGGAGCAGCAAGCGCGACAGAGAAGGTTGCTGAAAGCCTTTCTGACCACATTACAAAACACGGAATTAGAACCCTATGACCGATGAAATCAAGCCGCCAAAGCTGGAGATGCTGAAAGAGGCTGCCCCCGATCTCGTCGGCGTCCTTGGTTTGGCTTTGCTGACGCGCGGTCTTTGGGCGTGGATGGGTGAACCGCTGGCTTTGACCGTCTGCGGTTTCTTGCTGATCGTCTTGTCGGTTGTCTCAATACTGCGGGGTGGTCGCTGATGCTCCGCGCACTGCTTGGAAGAAAGTCCGGGCCACAGGTAATCGATACACCAGAGAAACTTGCCCAGGCGCTGGGGGCCGGCTACGAAAGCAATGCTGGTCAGCGGGTGACTACAACCAGCGCTATGCAGCAGCTGGTCGTATTCAACTGCGTGCGAGTTCTGGCCGAATCGATGGGAATGTTGCCTTGCAGGCTTTTGAAACAGACCGGCCGGGTTCGACTGCCGGCAACGGCGCATCGCCTCTATCCGCTGATCACCATGGCCCCCAACAGCTACATGACTGCCCAGGAATTCTGGGAAATGCTGGTGGCGTGCCTGTGTCTTCGTGGCAATTTCTACGCCTACAAAGTGAAGGCGCTGGGGAGTGTGGTTGAGCTTCTGCCGCTTAACCCGGACATCGTCACCCCAAAGCTCAAGGACGACTGGACAGTTGAGTACACCGTCAATTTCAAGTCGGGCACGAAGACGCTGACTCAAGATGAGATCTGGCATGTGCGATTGTTTACGCTGGACGGTCTCAACGGACTGAATCCCATCGCTTACGCTCGCCAAGCGCTGGGTCTTGGCCAGGCGATGGATGCTCATGCTGCCAAGCTCTTCACCAACGGAGCGGTCACGAGCGGTGTTCTGCGCACAGAACAGGCGCTCACCGATGAAGCTTTCGGTCGTCTCAAGACGGAGTTCCAAGGCGAGCACATGGGGGTGGCCAACGCCTATAAACCCATGATTCTGGAGATGGGGCTGGACTGGAAACCAATCAGCCTCAACGCCCAAGACACCCAGTTCATCGAGTCAAAAAAATTGACCGAGTCGCAGATCTGCGGCCTGTTCCGTGTGCCGCCACACCTGGTGGCCAGCATGGAAAAGATGACGCTCAACAACATCGAGCACATGGGCATGAGCTTCGTGAACTACTCGCTGGTTCCGATCATGACCCGCATCGAGCACCGCATTCAGGTCGGCCTGCTGAACGAAAAGGACCGCTTGACGCATTACGCCAAGTTCAACGCCGGAGCGCTGATGCGCGGCGATCTGAAGGGCCGATACGAATCCTACGGCAAGGGTATTCAGTGGGGGATCTTGAGCCCCAACGACTGCCGCGAGCTGGAGGACAAAAACCCCCGAGAGGGCGGCGACATCTACCTCACCCCAATGAACATGACTACCAAACCAGAGGCTGCCGACGATGCAGACAAAACAGCGTCTTGACGTGCCGCTGACCCTTAAGTCGGTCGGTGACAACGGAGAGTTCGAAGGTTATGGCTCCGTGTTTGGCGTCGAGGACAGCTACGGCGACGTAGTGATTCGCGGTGCATTCGCGGCCAGCCTGGCCAAGTGGAAAGAGAAGGGTCGCCTGCCGGCCATGCTCTGGCAGCACCAGATGAGCGAGCCGATCGGCATCTACACAGAGATGCGCGAAGACGACACCGGGTTACTCGTCAAAGGCCGCCTGCTGATTGATGACGATCCGCTGGCCAAGCGTGCTCACGGGCACATGAAGGCTGGAAGCCTGACTGGCTTGTCCATCGGCTACATGCTCGACGATTACGAATACGACAAGGAAAAGGGCATCTGGCTGCTGAAGGCGATCGACCTATGGGAAGTCTCCCCGGTCACCTTTCCAGCCAACGACGAAGCCCGGATCACTGATGTGAAATCTCTGCTGGCTCGCGGCGAAACACCGCCGCCCAGCAAAGTGGAGCGAGCCCTTCGAGAGGTTGGGTTTTCTGGCTCCCAGGCCAAGGCCTTTATGGCCAAGGGCTACGGCGCAGTTTCACCGCGAGAGGCGGATGCCGACGAAGCAATGCAATCACTCAAATCACTATTGACCCGCATCTAAGGAGCCTCTCATGGCTGTTGAAAAGAAAGATATCGAAGACGTCGCCGAAGCCCTGGGCAAGAAGTTCGACGAGTTCAAAAAGACCAATGACAAGCGCATCGATGGCTTGGAAGAAGAAAAGGGCAAGCTGTCTGGCCAGGTCGATACGCTCAACGAAAAGTTGAGCGAATTGGATGCGCTGAAGAGTGATCTTGAAAAAGAACTGCTGGCCCTCAAACGTCCAGACGGCACCGGCACCAAGGCGGCCAGCGAGCATAAAACCGCCTTTATGCAGTTCGTGCGCAAGGGTATCGAGACCGGCCTGGGCGAACTGCAGGCGAAGGCACTGCAGGTCGGCGTTGATGCCGATGGCGGCTTCGCGGTTCCGGAAGAGCTGGACCGCAGCATCATTGAGCTGTTGCGCGATACCTCGCCGATGCGCCAGGTGTGCAACCAAATCACTGTTGGCAGCCCCGACTACAAGCGTTTGGTGAACCTTGGCGGCAACGGCGCAGGCTGGGTGGGTGAAACCGATCCGCGTCCTGCAACCAACACTCCAAAGCTCGGCAACATCTCTGCGTTTATGGGTGAGCTGTACGCCAACCCACAAGCCACTCAGACCAGCCTTGACGACATCTTCTTCGATGCTGAGGGTTGGTTGAATGGTGAGGTCGCCCGCGACTTCGCCGAGAAGGAAGGCAATGCTTTCCTGAAAGGTGATGGCGTCAACAAGCCGAAAGGTCTGCTGGCGTACGGCCTGGATGTGAAGGACGACGACGCTCGCGCCTTCGGTGTTTTGCAAAAGCTGTTGAGCGGCACCGCCGGTGCGATCACTGGTGACAGCCTGATCAATCTGATTCACGCCCTCAAAGCGGGCTACCGCGCCAATGGCACCTGGATGATGGGCAACCTGACCGTTGCCTACGTCCGCAAGCTGAAGGACAGCGAGGGCAACTATCTGTGGCGCCCTGGCCTGGAAGCGGGCGCACCCTCGGTCCTGCTGGGTTACGGCATCACTGAAAACGAAGACATGCCAGATGTTGCGGCTGACGCCAATGCCATCGCATTCGGCGACTTCAAGCGCGCTTACACCGTGGTGGATCGCATCGGTACCCGCGTGCTGCGTGACCCGTACACCAACAAGCCGTTCGTTGGCTTCTACACCACCAAGCGCGTCGGCGGCATGCTGGTCGACTCCCAGGCTGTGAAGATTCTCACCCTGAGCGCCGCTGCCTGACTGGGCGGGTGCCTACGGGCGCCCAGCCTTCTGGAGGATTTATGCCGATCATTATTGTGAAAAAACCGTTCCCATTCTCTGCAGATGGCAATCATGTAGTTGAGGTTGCGGTCGGTGAGCAGGATGTCTCGGAGCGATGTGCTCTGGTGGCGGTCGAGCACCTGGGTGTGGCGTCCTACGCTAATCAACTGGACGCAAATGGTCTGAAGTTGGATGGTCCGACCATTGCTGAGTTTGTCGCCGCCGGCTACCTAGCGGTGAATTACCCGCCAGAGGGTTATGCGTCGCGCAGCTCGCAGGAAGAAATCGACGCGGCGATCGAGGCGCAGAAAGAAACTGACCCGCTCAAGATGAAGGTATCTGAGCTGAAGGCGTGGCTCATCGGTAAGGGGATTGAGTTCGATCCCTCCGCCAACAAAGAGGCGCTTCAGGCATTGGTGCCAAAGGGTGATTGATCTTTCCATCGTCAAGGTTCACTTACGGGTCGACCATGACGATGAGGATGCGCTGATTGAGGGCTACAGGGATGCGGCCCTCAGCGCTTTCGAGACCTGGACCAATCGCACACTTGTCGATCCGGAGGTGGCGTTGCCAGATCCGGTCGGCAATGCGCTGTTGATGACGAAGGCAATCCAACAAGGGGCGCTTTTACTGATCGGCCACTGGTACAGCAATCGCGAGACGGTGGTGATCGGAACGATCACTGCTGAGTTGCCCATGGCAACCAATGCGCTCTGGAAGCCTCACCGATGGGTGAATGTATGAGAGCCGGTCCAATGCGTCACCGGTGCACCATGTTCAAGCCGGTGCTGACTAAGAACAAATCTGGCGGCTTCGATACCAGCTGGACGGAAGTCGGCCAGCTTTGGTGTGAGATCACGCTGCCGACTGGGCGCGTATCTCCCGTTGCCGAGCAACTGAGAGTGGTGGTGACTGCCGAGATTCGTATCCGGCCAAGGGCCGATGCTGTCGCCGGCAACCGTCTTGTGAACACGGAAAAAGGAATCACCACCACCTACCTGATCGGCGCCCCGCTGATCGACAACGAGCACAGCATGCTCCGGCTGCTTTGCTCAACCGTTTCCAACCCTTGAGGGTGAATTTATGAGAGTTATTGCACTGGGCGCCTTGTCTGGCGCAACTGGCGATCGGGAAAAGGGCGAGGAATTTACGGTCGACGCCAAGCTGGGCGCTGACCTGATCTCGCGCGGCCTGGTAGAGCCGGTCACCGAGCCCGCCCCGAACACTGAAAAGGCTCCCAAGGCCAAGGAGTAGGCCATGGCCGCTCGCCGATCCCGCATGTCGGGCGACTTCAAGTTACGCCGGACGCTGCGCAACATCCACGCAACGATGGATAACGAACTGGTCGGCGTGATGAAGGAAAGCGCTGACCAGATACTGGCAACGATGAGGCAGCTGATACCGAAGGACACGGGCGCCGCCTCGGCCGCATTGAAGGTGTTCGTGTCAAAGAGCGGCCTCAACGCAGAGATCGGCATCCGGGGGAAGCGAGACACCCAGCGATTCTTCTATTTGCGTTTTTTGGAGTACGGGACGAAGGGGTACAGCGGCACCCTGTATCGGCGAGCAGACCGAAACGCCGTGGGCGGTGAGCACACCGTCAACCGTGACAAGTCCAAGCTGTCTGGACGACGCAACGCGCTGCGCGCCCGTGACACGAAGAACAAGTCAGATGGAACCACATTCTACGGCAAGTACCCGGATATCCCGGCCCGGCCGGCTCATCCATGGTTGCGGCCGGCCAAGGACGTGAACCGCGAATTCGTTCTGGCCAATATCCGCGAAGCGGTGGCCGGGACGCTGCGCAAGGCCAGCATGGGAGCAAGCGATGAGTGATCCTTCTGTTGCGTTGCAGGAAGCGCTGTTCGCCCGGCTTGAGGCCGAGGTCACGTGTCCGATCTACGACGGCGCGCCCATGGATACGGATATGCCTTATGTCTCGATTGACCGGGAGATCTCCACCAACATCACGCCGATTGCCGGCAGGAAGCGCGAGCAGCGCCTGATCTACCTTTCGGTCTGGTCGGATGCTCACGGCCAGGCCGAGGTGAAGCGCATCCTCGGCGAGGTTGTAGCAGCCCTTGATGAGCGCCGCTTGCCGTTGACCGTCGGCCGCGCTGTATCGGTCCGGGTCGAACAAGCTGACGCCCAGCGTGATGCCGATGGCGTCACGTACCAGGGATCGATCACGGTCCGCGTTATCACCACCCACTAAACCCCAACCCCGGCCGCACCGCGGCTTTATCCAATGTGCCTTTGGAGGAACCCCCATGGCCGAAGACAACCTCAACACCGCCGCCGGCTGCCGGATCGGCATCGGTAGCAAGAACGGTGCTGATACCGAAGCGCTCTACAAGGCAGACACCTACGTCGATATCGGCGAGGTGGAAGACCTGGGCGAGTTCGGCGATACGTTCAGCTCCGTGACCTTCACCTCTCTGCGCGATGGCCGCGTGCGCAAGTACAAGGGCACCGCTGACGCCGGCGACCTGACCCTGACCGTAGGTCTGGACAACGGCGATCTGGGCCAGGCGAAGCTGAAGGTCGCGCACAAGGACCGCAGCAAGGGCGACTACAACATCAAGATCACCCTGAACGATGGCGATCCGGATGCTATCCCGGCGCTCCTGCCGACCACGTTCTACCTGCGCGGCAAGGTGATGAACAACACAGTCGCCGCCGGCGCCGCTGACAACGTGGTTCGCCGCAACGTCACGATCGGCATCAACTCCGACATCCTGGAAATTCTCCCGGCTGCCGCCGCCTAACCTGCGGGGCTTCGGCCCCGAAACCCAAGGATTCGCGATATGAGCAAAACCCTTTACGGTACCGTCGAGATCAAGCTTGGCGACGAGACTTACACCCTGACCCCAACGCTCGGTGCCGTGCGTGCGATTGAAGCTCACTTCGGCGGGCTGCGCGGCGCGTCCCAAGCGCTCAACGCGCTGAGCATCGACGGTTGCGCGGTGATCATCGCCGGCGGCGCAGGCCTGAAAGGCAAAGCTGCAGAGGCTGTCGCTGAGCAAGTTTGGCAGACCGGCGTGCTGGAAGTGTCGGTGCAGCTGAACGCCTACCTGGTGGCGCTGTACAACCCGAAAGGCCCCGACGCGGGAAAGGAAAAGCCGGCGGCGGCGTGAGTGCTGTCGAAGACGGCAGCTACGTCGACCGGCTTTACGCGGTGGCCACGGGCTGGCTTGGTTGGCCTCCCGACGCGGCCTGGCATACACCGATGCCTGAGCTCTTTCTGGCGATGGACGCCAAGATCGAGTGGGCAAAGATGACCAACCCCTTCGGCTGTGGCAAGGCGAAACCCAAGGAGGGCAGGCCATCACCTTCCACTGTTGCTGACAAGCTCCGGCAGGCGCTGACGGGGCGGCAGGTTGTTCAGTGATTTTTGATATGCTCCGTTTTTCTAAAGAATGAATGGAGCGTCGCGCATGAAACGGAGTGTCTTTCTAACTATCCCGTTGATCTTTAGTTCTGCTGTTTGTTTTGCGGGCGGAAAGCCTGCCACGGCGTCTGACATTGCAGGTATTAAAGAGGCAATGGAGGATCGCCTGAAAGATTCCGACAGTGCCAAAATAAAGGATGTGCGCCTAACTGGCGATGAAAAGTCAGGCTGGCAATTCTGCGGTAGCGTGAACGCTAAAAATTCTTATGGCGCTTATTCTGGATTCACTCCATTTATGGGGATGAAGCTGAAAGGAACCGATGGGAAGATCTCCTATGTCGTTTTAGGAGTTGATGATTCAGTAGAGCAAGTCTGTAGGAAATACGGACTTTGAACTTGTAAGACCCGCTCCGGCGGGTTTTTTATTGCCCGGAGAAAAGTATGGCTGACACAGACGTTCAGGGGATGCTGGTCCGCATCGAGGCGACCACTGCGCAGCTCCGTCAGGAAATGGCGCGCGCAGATTCCACTGTGGCCCAAGCGTCTGGGAAGATTGATAAAAGCCTTGGGCGGATTGATGAGGCTTTTGACCGTGCTGGCGAGCAGGCAGCGCATGCTTCCGGACTGATCAAAAGCGCGCTTGCGGCAGCAGTTGGCGCTGCCTCGGTCGGTAAAATCATTGAGGCTGCCGACTCGTATGGCCAGATGTCTGACCGTATCGGCATGGCTACGGCAAGTGTTGGTGAGTACGACCTAGTGCAGGGGCGCCTGCTGGAGACTGCGAAGCGCACCTACCGCCCCCTGAGTGAGGCTCAGGAGCTTTACATCCGCACAGCGGACAGCTTGAAGTCAATGGGTTACAACACCAGCCAGGCGCTGGACGTGATGGACAGTTTCAGCTTCCTGTTGGTGACAAACTCCGCATCAGCCGATAAGGCCAGCGCTGCTATCGATGCCTATTCGAAGGCGCTGCAGACCGGAAAGGTCGAGGCAGATGGTTGGCAGTCGATCCTCGCCGCGATGCCGACAGTAGTCGACACGATCGCGAAGTCTACTGGCAAGACGGCCGAAGAGATCCGTAGTCTCGGCGCAGAAGGCAAGCTCAGCTTGGACGTGCTGACCGAAGGCCTACAGAAATCCTCCGAAGCCAACGGTATTCTGGCCGACAGCATGAGCGTAGCGGTGCGCGACGCAGTGCAGAATTTGTCGAACGCCTTCACGGTTTACGTGGGTCGGCTGAATGAAACGACTGATTTTACGGGCGTCTTGGCTAGTGGAATCAGCGTTCTGGGCGATAACTTCCAGACCTTGGCCGATGTGGCCCTTGTCGCCGCGATTGCCGCCCTAACCCGATACGGCGTTACCGCTGCTGACTCCGCAGCGGTGGCTGTGTATTCAGCGGTCAAGGATGCTGCTGCACGCAAGGCCCAGGCTGCCTCCGTTCTGCTCGCTGCCCAAGCCGAACAGCAGAAGGCACAGACCTCTGTTTTTCTCGCCGAGAAGGAAGCCTTAGCTGCGCGCGGTACTGCGGTGCAGGCCCAAATGTCGATCCAGCTGGCGGAGGCCAGGATGGTCGAGGCGCGGGCAACGAACGCGGTGACGGCAGCACAGCTTGGAGTCAGTAAGGCCGGCGGTGTGATCATGGGAGTTCTGGGTGGGCCGCTTGGTATTGCATCGCTTGCGGTCGGCGCCGCGATCGCTTTTCTGACTCTTCGTGACAACACAAGCGTCCTTGAGGAGAAACTTGGTAATCTAAATGACCCGCTCGACAAACTGACAGAGCGGTTCAACAAGCTTAATCGGGCGACTCAATCCGTTACCTTGCGCGAACTCCGCTCATCGATTGCGGATACGGAGAAAGACCTTTCAGCAGCCGCCGGCTCCATAGCGTTTGAATTCCAAGCCAGTCTGACTAATGCCGGCCTAGCTGGCGCATCTGGCTTTATGGGTGGCATTGCTCCGCTGCCTGCCGAGTTTCAGTCGGCGATGGATATCGTCAACAAGGCTGTCTCCGATTCGTCTAAAGGGCAGGCCGTAGATTGGAAAGTAGTGGCGGATCAGGTTAGGCAGATTCCTGGCGTTACTGAAGAAATGGCTCAGTCCATCGAGACCGGGCAGATCAAGGTTTCCGATCTGACGGAAATTCTCGATAAACAGCGGAAAACGTTGGCTGAGCTTACCGGAGAGACCGATGCCAACACCGCAGCTCGCGGCAAGAACAATGCCGCTATCGCTGCAGCCGATCAGGTTGGCAAAAAATACCTTGAGCAGTTGCAAAAGCAGCTAGGTGCCGCACAAGACAAAACAGCCCTCGAGGCTGCCAACCGGTTCATTGCCGAGAATACAGATCTCACTGAAGGGATGATCGTTGCCATTCGCTCGGCAGCTGCCGCCAAGGACGCGCAGAAAGCCTCAGACGATGCTGCTGCCAAGGCATTGAAGAAAAACTCCAGCGAAACAGAGTCAGCCGCGAAGAAGCAGCTCAAAGACTTCGAATCCACCGAGGAGAGCTACAAGCGCCAGATCGAGCTGATCAACACCACCGGTGACAAGCAGAAGGACGCCACCGAGGTTCAGAAACTGTCGTTCGAGCTTCAAGAAGGGAAGCTTGGGAAGCTCAGCGAGGCGCAGAAAAAACGGCTGATGGGTATGGCCGCTGAGCTGGATGCACTGAACAAGCTGAAGAAGGCGAACGAGGATGACCTGAAGCTGACGGCGTTCAAGAACGCCCAGGCACTGAGCACCCAAACCACAAAGGATGGCTTCGACCAAGAGCTTGCCGGCGTTGGTATGGGCGACAAAACCCGCGACCGAATGCGCGCTGATCTGGCGATGCGTCAGAAATACGCCGCTGACGTCGCCGCCCTCAACGAGCAGCGCAACACCGACCAGATCACACCGGAGCTCTACGCCAAAGAGACCCAGGTATTACAGGACGAACTGAACAAGCGGCTGCTGGCGCAGGAGAGCTTCTACGCGGCGACCGATGAGCAGCAAGCCAACTGGATGAATGGCGTCAACGAGGCATGGGCCAGCTACGCGGATGCCGCGCGGGACTACTCGGCCCAAGCTGCTGACGTCACCAACACCGCGTTGAGCGAGGCCACCGGTGGGCTGGGCACGTTCTTCTCGGATGTGGCCAGCGGCGCGGAGGATGCCAGTGACGCGCTGGGGGATATGGTCGGAAACTTCGCCAAATCGATGTTGAAGGCTTTGGGCGATATGGCGGCACAGTGGCTGATTTACCAGGGTGTGCAGCTGTTGGTGGGCAAGACCACTCAAGCGAGCGCCGCGGGCGCGATGGGGGCGAACGCTCAAGCCATGTCGTTAACGGCGGGCCTCAACGCCTTTGCCTCTACTGCGGCTATTCCGATCATCGGCCCAGCAGCGGCGCCGGCGGCAATGGCGACCGCGATGGCCGTTACCGGGCCTCTGGCCTCGGCTGTTGGCATGACCGCGTTGGCGGGTATGGCGCACGACGGTATCGACTCGGTGCCAGAGGACGGCAGCTGGTTTCTGCAAAAAGGCGAGCGAGTCACGACCGCTCAGACCAGTGCAAAACTCGATGCCATGCTGTCACGGATCGACAACAAGCTGGGCGGCTCTGAGCCGCAAGCGCAGATCGGCGTAGGAAGCCTGGAGGCGGTCGGCAATGGTCGAGTGGCAATGGTTGGCGCTGGCGCCCAGCCGGCTCAAGGTGGATCAACGCAGATCGTGTTCAACGCCCCCGTTAGCGTGCAGGCCCAGCCCGGCATGACTGATCAGCAGGCGCAGATGCAGGGTGAATCCATCAGTGCCGGTTTGGAAGCGCAGTTCGGTCGGTTCCTCGATCGGGAGATGGGCCAAGGCGGGCGACTCTGGAGGAGGGTCTGATGGCCGAGGAATTTATCTACGACGTCGAGGTTGGCGCCGATGGCGATGTGTCCCAGCGAACCTGGGAGAACGAATTCGGCGACGGTTACGTTCAGGCTGGCGGAATCGGGATCAACACGAAAAGTCAGGTTTGGAACCTCACGCACACCGGCTCGATGGAGCCAGGAGAGGAGCTGCCGCTGATCTGGGCGTTCCTCGATCGGCACGAGGGCTATAAATCTTTTCTTTGGACTCCCCCGGACGGCGCCCGAGGAAGATACCGGTGCAACGGCTACAAACCGAAATCCGTCGGCCCCGGCCTTTTCACGCTGACGTTCTCGTTCAAGCAGGTCTACACCCCCTGATCGAATGCGATCACCGACCCCGCCAAGTGCGGGGTTTGTTGTTTCTGGAGCCCTATGAATTACAACACTGATATTCAGAAGCTCGAGCCGGGCAACCAAATCCGACTGTTCGAGCTCGATGCCACGCGCCTGGGCGCAAATATCTGGCGCTTCCATGGCCACGCCCAAGAGGGAGACATCATTTGGCAGGGGCAGGTTTACTCCCCGATCCAGATCACCGCGAAGGGCTTCGATATTCGTGGTGATGGCCGGCCGGCAACGCCGACACTCCAAGTAGTCAACGAGCTGGACGGTGTCCCTGGAGCCATCACGGCGCTGTGTTTGCAGTTCCGCGACCTTGCTGGCGCCAAGGTTCGAGTCATCGAGACGTTCAGGCATTTCCTCGACGCGGCCAACTTCCCCGAGGGCAACCCGGACGCCAGCGACCAGAGCAAAGTCAACCTCTGGTACATCGAGCAGAAGACGGAAGAAACGCGCGCCGCGGTGGTGTTCTCGTTGTCGAGCCCCACGGACATGGAGGGGCAGCAACTGCCATCCCAGCAGATCACCAAGCTCTGCCGGTGGGCCTGCCGGGGTGGTTACCGCGGCGAGGCCTGCGCCTACATGGGCGGCGCGATGTTCACCAAAAAGAACGAACCCACCGACAACCCTGCGCTTGATCGCTGTGGCGGCTGGTGGAGCAGCTGCAAGCTACGCGGCAACACTCGCCGGTTCGGCGGCTCAATGGGCGCGAGCCTGATCACCAGTTCGAGGTAATCCATGCGCATCAATAAACAGCTGCAGGACGCGATTCGCGCCCACGCGGCGCAGGCGTATCCGGCAGAAGCCTGCGGCCTGCTGATCAGCACCGCCTGCGGTCGTGAGTACGTGCCATGTGTCAACCGGGCAAAGACCGATCGCGAAAACTTCCAAATCTGCGAGCGCGACCAGGCCGCGGCAGAGGATCGCGGCGAGGTGCTGGCCATCATCCACAGCCATCCTGACAAAGCGCCGATACCGAGCATGGCCGACCGGGTCAGCTGCGAGTTGCACGAATTGCCCTGGGGTATCGTTGGATGGCCCGGTGGCGAGTTCGAATGGTTCAAGCCGTCGGGTTTTCAGGCCCCGCTGTTGGGCCGCGACTTCTCCCATGGCCTGCTCGATTGCTGGGCGGCGTGCCGCGACTGGTACGCACGCGAGGCAGGGCTGCTGTTGCCGAACTTCGAGCGACACGATCTGTGGTGGGAAGACGAAGCCGGCCCGAGCCTCTATGAGGACAACTTCAAGGCCGCGGGCTTTTACCAGGTGAGCGAGGCGCGCCGCGGCGACATGCTGGTGTTGCAGATCCCGACGCCGGGCCGCAACTGTTTCCACCCGAACCACGCCGCGATCTATCTGGGCGACGAGCCGGCACTGGTCAGTGAGCCTGCGGCCACCCTGGGGGGCGCTGGACCGTTCATTTACCACCACATGGCCGGGCGCCTTGCCGGTCGTGAGATTTACGGCTGGTCGATGGCCAACCGGGTAAAGCTGATTCTGCGGCACAAGGACTATCGACCATGAAACGCACCATCAAGCTCGGCGGTGTGCTGGGCAAGCGCTTCGGGCGCGAGTACGTCCTCGATGTCAACGGCGTGCTGGATGCCATGAGCGCCCTGTGCAACCTGAAACCGGGATTCGAGCGGTTCATGCGCACCGCAGAGGAGCGGGGCCTGGTCTTCGCTGTGTTCGTCGACGAACGCAATATCGCCCAGGAAGAACTGGGCATGAAAGACTCCGGCGCCGGCGCTATCCGCATCATGCCGATCATTCAGGGCAGCAAGCAGGCTGGCATGTTTCAGACCCTGCTTGGCGTGGCGCTGATCGTCGCGGGCATGTTCACCGGCGGCACCACCTCGGCGCTGGGCATGGGATTGCTCGCCACCGGCGCAGCTGTCGGATTGGGCGGCGTGGTGCAGATGCTTTCGCCAACCACCAAGGCTAACACCAGCGACCGCAACGAAGACGGCAACAACCCCAGCTACGGATTCGGCGGCGCGGTGACCACCATCGCTCAAGGCAACCCATATCCGCTGCTCTATGGCGAGCGAGAAATAGGCGGGGCTATCGAGTCCGGCGGCATCTACACCCAAGACAACATTTAACTCGCATTGTGGATGCCTGATATTAGATCTTGTTTTTGCTGCTGTTGGGCGAGGTCGGATTGTTGTTTCGCGAGTCATTGGAACTCGCATTTTGCTGTTTTTCTGGAGCTTGCTGGGCTCGATCTGGAAGGGGGGTTCTGAGCGTTTCAGACTTTAACCATTCCATCTCGCGCAGAGTCACCTTTGCAAATAGAGACGTGGCTTCGGCTCTGGCTCCTCCCAGCTCATAAAACTCATGTGCCAGCTCGGTGCATCGACTTTTTGCGGGAATTGTTGTGTTTTTTATGTATTCGAGTATCGCTAATGCTTGTTTTGGGTCAGTGCATTTGAAATGAACGTAGTCCCCTTCCAGTACGTACCAGACTCCATTCGGCGCATCTTCAAGCGGTTCCCCATTAGCATTCGTTGGAAATAATGTAAAAACAGTCATGATTGAACTCCCTGTATTAAGACCGATGCTTATAGCAAGCTGACGGAAATGTTCACAGTCCTGCACCGATTTTTTACCAATCTAAATTGCTATTTCCCCAACCCGCCTCGGCGGGTTTTTGCATTCAGGAGGGCGCATGAGCGCAGCAGCAAAGAAGGCTTCGCGCGCGGCGCCGAGGAAACGCCGAGCAGTCACTGGCAGCAAGGGCGGGCAGGCCAAGCAGAAGCAGCCGAGCATCGCCACCAATAGCGTGCCATCGATCGCTACCGCGCGCATTGTTTACCTCTGGAGCTGGGGGCCAATTGTTGGTCCGGTGAACGGGCTACGCTCAATCAAGCTCGATGGTACCCCGGTGCAGGCCGAAGACGGCACGTTCAACTATCCTGGCGTGAAATGGCAGTTTCGCACTGGTGAGCTGAACCAGCCGCGGCTTGAGGGCATCTCGGAAGCCAGCAATGAAATTCAGGTCAACCAAGAGCTGCGCAGCACCAGCCCTTGGCTCCACAGCATCACCAATGCGCAGATCGATGCTGTGCGGATTCGCTTCGGTTGGCCACAGCTGCAGAGCCAGGATGCCAGCGGCAACATCAACGGTGTTCGGATCGAATATGTCGTTGAGGTCTCGACGGACAGCGGCCCATATTTGCAAGTCCTGAGTTCGTTTGTTGACCGGAAAAACGTCACCAAGTACGAGCGATCGCATCGGATCGACTTGCCTGCCGGCAGTCGCTGGACGATCCGCGCCCGGCGCCTGACGCCAGAGGCGAACAGCTCACTGGTGCAAGACGGGATGCTGGTCGAGGCTATTGCCGAGGTTGTCGATAGCGATCAGGAATATCCGCTGACCGCCGTGGGTTGCCTCGAGTATGACGCCCAGCAATTCGGCGGCGATATCGCCAAGGTCGCCGCCCTGATGCGCGGCCGCATTATTCGGGTACCGGCCAACTACAACGCCGAGACGCGCACCTATTCCACAGGTGGGCCCGGTACTAGTAACGGTGTTTGGGACGGCACCTTCAAGGAGGCTTACACCAACAACCCGGCGTGGATCTTTTACGACCTGGTGCTGCATCCGTATTACGGGCTAGGCGAGCGCATCGACGCCACAATGGTTGATCGCTGGTCGTTGTACCGAATTGCCCAGTACTGCGACCAGATGGTGCCGGACGGCAAGGGTGGCCAGGTTCCGCGGTTCACCTGCAACCTGTATTTCCAGAAGCAAGCCGAGGCGTACGCAGTGCTGCAGGATCTGGCCTCGATCTTCCACGGCATGGCCTATTGGGATGGGAGCCAGATCGTCGTCAATGCCGATATGCCTGGTGATCCGGTGTACACCTACAGTCCCGCCCAGATCCTGAACAACGGTGAAATCAAATACGAGGGCACTCGCGCGCGAGATCGGCATACGCTGGCCATGGTGTCCTGGGACAATCCGGACCAGGGTTTTGAGACCGACAAGGAGCCGGTATTTGATGATGAGGCCATGACCGAGCTAGGCATGGTGCGCGAGCTCTCAGTAGATGCCATCGGCTGCACATCGCTGGGGCAGGCTCAGCGCGCCGGCCAGTGGGCGCTGCTGACCGAGCAGTTGCAGACCCGCGGCGCCACCATGCGAGTGGGTTTGGATGGACAAATTCCGAAGCCTGGCCAAGTTATCGCGATAGCCGATCCATCACTGGCCGGGCGGGCGAATGGCGGACGTATCTCGGCGGTCGCCGGCCGGGTCATCACGCTTGACCGGGACACTCCGGTTCCAGCAGGCGCTCGACTCCTCGTAAACCTGCCAAGTGGCAAATCGGAGGCCCGCGTAGTCCGGTCTGCTGTCGGCCGGGCGATCACTGTCATGGCGGACTACAGCGAAGCGCCGGTAGCCGAATGCGGGTGGGCGCTCGATTACGACGACCTGAAGCTGATGCAGTTCTACGTGCGCAACGTTACGCGCCCCGAGTGGCACCAGTTTCAACTGGAAATGATTCAGCACGAACCCAGTAAGTTTGACGCGATCGACTTCGGCGCCGTGGTTGATACGCGCCCGATTACGGGGATACCCATCGGAACCCAGGCTGCGCCGGCTAGAGTGCTGATCAGTCAGAACGTTGTGATTGAGCAGGGTATTGCAGTCACCAGTATGTCGATCGCCTGGGACGCTGCGCCTGGCGTAGTCGGGTACGACGTCGAATGGCGCTGGGGGGCTCGGGAGTGGATCAAGGTTCCGCGCACCGGCGAGCTGATGGTCGACGTTCGCGGGATATATTCGGGTCAGTACTTGGCGCGTGTGCGCGCGGTCAGCGCCATGAATGTCTCATCGGTGCCAACCAACTCGGTATTGACTGACTTGCTTGGCAAAACCGGCTTGCCGCCGGCGGTCACGCATCTCGCCGCGACATCCTTGCTCTTCGGGATTGAACTCAAGTGGGGTTTTCCGGCTGGAGCAGAGGACACTCAGCGCACCGAGATTTGGTATGGCTCGTCACCGTCCCGAGAAGACGCCATTAAGCTGGCTGATTTGGCTTATCCGCAGAACGACTACAGCATGCAAAGCCTGCTGGCGGGAGCCACCTTCTTCTTTTGGGCTCGGTTGGTGGATCGTACGGGTAACGTCGGACCATGGTACCCAGAGGGGATTGGCGTATTGGGCCAAGCCAGTTCCGACGCTGGCCCGATCCTTCAACTGATCAAGGGGCAGATCACTGAGACTGAGCTCGGTGAGGACCTGTTGACCGAGATCGAAAAGATCCCGGGGCTCCAGGAGCAGATCGACAACATCGCCGATGCGCAGGAGTACAAACCGTCGTCGACCTATCTGAAAGGGGAGACAGTGCGCGTTGGGCGGCGCCTGTACTTGGCTTTGCAGGCTGTGCCAACAAACACGCCACCACCAAATCTCACCTACTGGGAGGACATCGGTCAGGCGATCCAGGAGGCAAACGCGCTGGCCGCGCAGGTCTCGAAAAACACGCTGGATATTGAGCATCAGGGCGACCAACTGACCGCACAGGCTATCAAGCTCGACGGCGTATACGTGCAGGTGAATCCCGCGCTGGCGGGCGACACAGGCGGGTACGCGGGTTCAGATCAGGTCTACGCCGGCGTGTGGTCCGAGCAGTCGGCGCGGTTTGAAGAAGGCGTCGCGACGGCCAAGAAATTCGACACGGTCGAGGCTCAGGTAAACCAGACCAACGCGGTCGTGCAAACGACCAGCCAAGCAGTGGCCACGCTGGATGGCAAGGCCTCAACGATGTGGTCGGTGAAGATGCAGGTTACGGCAAGCGGACAGTACGTCACCGCCGGCATTGGCCTGGGCATCGAGAACACCGGCGCCGGCTTGCAGAGCCAGTTCCTGGTCTCGGCTGACCGCTTCGCCATAGTGAACTCGATAGCCGGTGGAGCTGTGTCGGTTCCGTTCGCGGTGACGGGCGGGCAGGTGTTCATGAATTCCGCCTTCATCCAGGATGGCAGCATCACCATGCTGAAGATTGGTCAGTACCTGCAATCGGACAACTACGTCGCGAACGTCCAAGGCTGGAGGCTCGATAAGGCTGGCAACCTTGAGTTCAATGGGCCAGCGCCGGGTGGCGGGCGACTGACAATGACCAACCGGGCGATCAAGGTGTACGACTCGAACGGGGTGAAACGTGTGCAATTGGGAGATCTCGACGCATGAGCCATGGACTGAGGATCTGGGGGGGCGATGGGACTCTCCAATTCAACACGGACACAGCGACCTGGCGAATCGTCCTGTCCTCTCTGGTGTCATTCGCGGGCGCAGCAGGAAAGAGTACTCAGCAATTCTCTGTGCCCGGATGCAACGCAAATAACGCTGTCGCAATGGTTATCCCAGTAGGCGCGGCAGCGGCTGATGATCGTCAACTTGAGACGGAATTATCGGACGGCGTGGTCAATGTCAGGAACTACATCAACGGTTACGCGGGAGCGATGTTCTCCCACAGCACCATGCGATTGATTGTAATGAGGTGGTATTGATGCCGGGATTTGGTCTTTCAGTCGTAAATGATGCCGGGGTCATCAGCATCGACTCGGAGTACTCCAGGTTGTGCGTTCTCCAGATAGGGACCTACTCAGGCGGCGCCGGCAACGCGACGATCAGCTTCAATCCTGTAATTACCACGCAGGAACCGCCGCTGATCTTTCTCCGGCCGAATAACAACGGCGGCCTGGTCACAATTGGGTGCGGCACCCTCGGTTCTGCGGGAAATTGGACAGGGATCAATATCACTGGCCCAACCAACTATGCCCCGAACGGCAAATACTTTATCGGCGGGTTTGCACCAACTCCAACCGCTTCGTTCGGGCTTCGATTGTGGGATGGCGCCTCGAAGCTCCTGTTCGACAGCGGAAAGCAGGCCGCTGTGTTCACTCGGTTTTATCAGAACTGGACGTATGTGAAGTCGACCCAAGACGCGCAAGGCTTCTACACGAACTGGTATTCATCACCATTCAGCACTTCGGCTGATGAGTATTTGATGATCAACAACGCAGGGATGCGGATGTTGTCCGGTGACAACGTGGGAAGAGGAACGGGGATCACCTACGACTTTGCCGCTTCTCAGCTCTGGTTCACCACTACCGCGCTGAACAATCCGTTCAACTTTTCATTGCCTGCCGTCTTCGCCAAACCCATTGCCTAGCGATTTCAGCTCAGGCGCACCGCTTCATCACGGGAAAAACCATGTCAAAACAGACGATTAACCTCGGCACTGTGCCTACGGGGGCGGGCGGCGATACGCCTCGCAGCGCCTTCACCAAAACTCAGTCGAACATCGACGAACTCTATGCAGCGTTCGGCGCCACTGGTTCACCGCAGGCCCTGCCGGCTGCACTGCCAGTCGCCCTAGGCGGCACAGGGAACTCCACCGGCACTGCTCAGAAGCTTTTCGGCGCTGGAATGGTTGGCGCCGTTTCGCAGTCCGGGGGCGTTGCCACAGGCGCGGTCATGGAGTCCGGCACCAACGCTGCAGGCTCCTACATCCGCTACGCCGATGGCACGCAAATTTGCCACAAGCGCGTTTCGCTCGGTGGGGTGGCAATCGGCAGTCCGGCCGGTTCCGTTTTCTACAGCACCGTTGTGAACCCTGGCGCATTCGCCGCAACATTTGTCGGGCTGCCGACAACCGAGGTTGTGGTGCAGAGCTCTTCGGGCTTGTGCTGGAGCACTGTAGCTGCCGACCCGACAACCCTCCAGTTCGGGTCTATTTTCATCATCTCGCCGACCAGTACCTCGGTGACCATTATCCTGAACTGTTTTGCCATCGGGAGGTGGTTCTGATGATCATTAAACTGATGTCCGTTCGAAACGATGAGTCCCTGGCTGTGGTGGTTGCCGGTGACGTTCTGACCGTGAATGGCCAGGCTTTTGATTTTTCGCAAGTGGGCCAGGGCGACACACTGCCGCGCCTGGCGATCAACTCCCCATGGTTTGACGCAGACGTTAAGCGCGTGAATGGGCAGCTGGTGGTCACGCTGCTGCTGCCAATTCCCGCGAATTACAGCCCAGAGCAGGCTTTCCCGGTACCGCTGCTGAATGTTCCGGATGGCGCAGTGCAGTTTCCGGCGCCGCTCCCGGTGGAAGGGGAACCGGCTGAACCGCGTGCTATGCCGGAGTTTCAGCAGGTCGTTGGCGCCATCGATTGGAGCCAGCTGGTCACGGCACAGATGAAGGCGGCCACCGCCGCCGCGGCGCAGCTCATGCAGATGAAGGCTGTTCTGGCCAGCAAAAACGCGTCGGCCAACGCGCAGATCCTGCGTATTCAGGATCGCGTCGACACGCTGGGTTATGGCATCGACGCGGGCGAGGCAACAGAGGCTGATGAAGCCGAGCAGGCCGCGCTGCTGGTTAGCCTGAAATCCTGGAAGGCCTACAAATTTTCGCTGGGCAAGGTCACCAGCCAACCAGCCTGGCCCACCGCGCCGGCATGGCCAGCCGAACCGCCTATTCCTGAAATCGAAGCGTCTCCGATGGCGCGAACGCCTGACGCCGCCTGAGTTTTTGCACAACCCGTCCACCCGCCGACGTGCGGGTATTTTTTTGCCTGGAGAAAAATGATGCCTGTAACTGAGAAAGACCGCGACATCCTTGCCCGCACGTTGTGGGGTGAGGCGCGCGGCGAAGGGGCTGCCGGCCAGGTTGCGGTGGCCTGGGCGATCAAAAACCGCGTGTTCGATGGCAAGACCAATTCGTGGTGGGGGGAGGGCTACGCCGGCGTCTGCCAGAAGCCGTACCAGTTCAGCTGCTGGAACAAGACTGATCCGAACTATCAGTTCCTGATCGGCGTGAAGGAAATCCCGTTCCGTGAGCTTGCGCAATGCCGAATCGCTGCTGACCAGGTGATCGACGGCAAGGTGCCCGATCCTACCGGCGGCGCCACGCATTACTACGCCACCAGCATCAAGGCGCCGGCCTGGGACGCGAAAGCGAAGCAGACCCTCAAGCTCGGCGGCCATGTCTTCTTCAAGGATGTGCTGTGAGCCCGGCGGTGTGGAAGGCGGTCGGCGCGCTGGCTCTGGTTCTGCTCGGCGCCGGCAGCGCCTGGCAGCTTCAGGACTGGCGGTATGGGGCGCAGTTGGCAGAACAGGGACGGCTGCACACCGAAACCCTCAATCAGCTGGCTATAGTCGGCGCCGCCGCGCAGAAGACTGACCAGGATAAACGCCTGGCGCTCGAGCAACGCCTGTCGGCCAGTGAACAAACCTACTACAAGGAACTGAGCGATGCTCAAACGAACCAGGCGCGCCTGCGCGATCGCCTTGCCACTTCTGATTTGCGGCTGTCAGTCCTTCTCGACGCCACGGATTCAGCCAGTGGCTGTTCAGTGCCAGCCGGTACCGGCGCCGGCGGCGTGGTTCATGGAGGAGCGCGCGCCCGACTTGACCCAGCGCATGCTCAACGAATTGTCAGCATTACCGATCATGGAGATCAAGGACTAATTGCTCTACGCGCGTGCCAATCATATGTAAAGAACGTGCTGTTTATTAGATGATGGTCATTCAATAACTATTTTGATTTAAGTCGCTGGAGTTTCAATCCTTCCTTTGATCAATTGTTCAATATCAAATGGCATGGTTTGATCTGCCTGCTGTGGGCGTGCTCCAGATATGCCTTTGTAGTCAAAATTTTCGGTGGCATCAAGTAGTTTTGTTGGCTTGTAGTTTTCGTCGAACGTTAGAATATTTACAAATGCTCTAGATAAATATCCAATTGGATAAACTAGTTCTTTTAGTGGGTTTGGGGGTACGGGGTCGCCACCTTCAGTAACGATTTCAAAGAATGGTTTGATTTGATACTTTTGCGCGATTTCGTTGTAGTTGTGGTATAGCTTGTAGATCGTTGCGGGTATGTCATTCTGGTTTTTTAGTTTACTTGCGGTTTCAAGTAGTTTGTTTATGTCCTGCTCTATGGCGTCGGCAAAGGCTTGGTCTACCTTGAGGTTTCCGGACTTGACGTTTGGGAAGGCCATTTTGTGCAGTCTTCGCGGATTTCGGAATTCTATCATGCCAGTATTGTTTTCGAATCCGACATCTTGCTCTTGATGTTTTGTTATGCTTTTCTCGAACTCGTCAACGTGTTTGAAATAGTTTGTGAAATTGTTGTTGCTGTGCGCAGCTTTGAGCTGGCTCTCTGAAAGCGCAATTTGGTTCTGAGTTAACATCATTTGTGCTTTTGTTTGCTCGGACCTGTGGTTGGCAACAAGAACGGCTATGACAGGAATTAGAATTGCCGTTAGCCCAATCGGGAATCTGAAAATTGTTAACGCGTTGTTGAAGCCTTCGTGGCTGAGGTTGAGTGTGAGTTTTAATGCGGGGTCATAAAATATGACTAGGGCGGAAGATATTGCGAGAATTATAATGATAGAAGCCGCTAGCCTTACAATCGTGAGTTCGAAGAAGCTGGTGTTAGGGTCGAATGACAATATTTTCTTCAAGGTTGGTACCCTCTTTATATGATCCTGAGTGTGGCAGTTTTTTGCTTTCAGCATTATCTAACGGGTTTATCAAGTGTGTCTCTTGGCACCTCACATTACCAACGTCAGAGCTGACACGGAACCATTCAAACAACTCAATCAGGATCGCCCTGATCAACCACCATACGCTCGGCGCGCTCCGGGTCCAGCTAGCTAATCACTCCGTCGTCATCAGCACCGCTAGCGCCATCTTGATAAATTCCTCATTCCTGTCGATGGCCTCCAGGGCACCGCGCACATTGTCGGCGACGTCGGCTGACCCGCGTTGCTCGACCCAGTTTGAAAGCTCCAAGATGGCGGCTTCCAACGCGAGCTGGTTTTCGTTGAGCTTGAATAGCAGGGAAGGGAGTAGGTCAGAATTTGGCATCGCGAATCCTTCGTGGAGTTTTCAGCGTAGCAGGGGCGAACAATTGGCTTGGATTTCAGGTCGGCAGAACGCCGGAGAAGGGGTGGCACTACTGTAAGAATATACAACGCTAAGTTATTGATTCTTATAGGGTGAAATGTTGATTTTGCACCTCGTAAAAACCACTAATTTTTCCTTTTGGATCAATAGCTTGCATTGGTTTCGAGGTCACCTTGACATGGTGGGTCGTAAACTTATCCCGCTGGCGGATAAATCGCAGATGCGCAGAGCTGACTCGCTACTGCACCGGCCGGTGAGTTGCCCATGATGACCGACCTTCCACCTGCCGGAAGAAGAGCCCAACTGAACCCAGTATAGGCACCGTAGCTATTTTTTCCGTTGATCTCGATACACCAGGAGTCTTTCGATTTGTCTCGTGCTTCCCCTCGGCCGTCTGAGGTTACGAAAAACGTATCACGAAACTTTGCACTATCCGGATCCTTCAGGTCGTAACTCGCCATCGTGTGAGCAAGCAGAACTGTGTTTTCGTTCATCGGATATCGGTAAAGAATCAGAGGCTTTGCAGGCGCTGGTCTTGGTGGCGTAGAGCAGCCGGCAAGAGAGATAACGATCAGAGACAGGGCTAGCTTTTTCATGCTGACATTCCATTGTTTGTGTTTTTTTGCATCGGCAATTGAGGATGGTACATGCTTCTGCTCTCGTCACCTCCCAACAGGATCAAACTTGCGCAAAACCTCCTTTGGAGACCGCGTCTTTCCGTTTGCATAAACACAAAAATGCTTATGTTTTGTCGGTCAAAAAAGACGGTCTTTTCTTTATAAAACAGTAGGTTAGGTAGCTTCTGCTCCCAGCATGGGGTGCTAGGGGTCGAGTGTTCGAATCACTCCGTCCCGACCATATATTTCAATGACTTAGCCCAACTTTAGCGAGTTGGGCTTTTTCATGCGTAGGGACTTTTGCGGGGGTTCATCCCGTTTTTCTCCTCAAGATGGTCAGCGCCGGTCCTCGCGAATCGGTTGCCGACACTTTGTTCGCCGCCTCAATCAAATGCTCAAGCTCTGCGGTAGAATAGTGGCTCGTAATGCTGCCGTTCTTGTGCCCAAGTAGTGCCTTTCGATCTTCCTCTGTCACGTTCGCCGCACGGAGCCTTCTGCCAAAGGTGTGCTTCAGATCGTGAACCCTGATCGAGCGGAACCCAGGGTGTGCTGGCGACTTGTGTTCCTTTTCCCATCTAGCCGCCGCCCTGATTCTTGCCTTCTTCCATGCCGTGTCGTTCATCCTGTGCATCGCGGTTGGGCCGTACTCGTCCGGCTGCCCGTATGGGAAAACATACTTTTTGTGAAGTCCGCGCTGGCCGTCGATAATCGACATCGCTACCCGATTCAGTACGACCAACCTTTCATCCCTGTTTTTCACCCCCGCCTTTTCGTGCCGTCCACCAAACTCCGGTGGGATCAGGAACACGCTCGTTCCAAGTTCCGGCACCCGTATCTCCCAATCCCACTCAAGTTTGCAGACTTCCTGTTCCCGAGATCCTGAATTCACTTTGTAGAGGGCCATCCTCAACAGGTGATCCGGTATCTCGGCGAACAACATCGACTGTTCTTCCCATGAAAGCGGGTAGGGCTTTCGGCTCGATCTCTTTTCCTCAAGCATCGATATCATCGGCACGCTGTCCAGCCACGGCCGCTTCTCAGCGTCTCGCCACTTCCTGTGGCACAGGTTCAGGATCCTGACGACTCGCTGCAGGGCAATGTTCACCGTCCTGTTCGACACGCCTGGCTTTACTTTCCCATTCGCTGTTTTGGTTGGCTTCTGCCTATCTCGCTTGAAGGCGGCCAGAGTGCCGTCATCAATATGCGTGATTGGTAGGTCGCCAATGTACGGATCGAGCTGTTCGATGTGAGAAGCGGACAGGGCAATAGAGGCTTGATCCTTGAATTCCACCAGGAATCTGGTGGCAGCCTCGCGCCAGGTTCGCACCTCGCGTACACCGTAAACCTTTTCCTGCCGGAGTTTTTCCAAGCGGTGGATCAGGTACTGCTCCGCTTCCTGCCTTTCGCTTGATCCAGTGCTTTCCTGAAGTCGCTGACCTCTGACGACTTTGTCGATGTGCCAAATTCCGTTCCTCTCGTAGAGGCCGGAGATTGTTTTTCGCGCCATTTACTTGCTCCTTGGCGCCCACTGCGGGGCTGATTGTTGTCCTGATTGGCCGCTTTTTCAATTGCCATGGACTCGATGTAGGCGTCAGCCCACTGGTCAAGCTCGATTCGGTCGAAGCCGACGCCCTGTTTCCCGATCGGGAATTCACGAACGTTCGGCCGGACTGTTTTGTTGAATTCGTCCCGGCACATGCCGAGGTAGCCGTATGCCTCGCCGGCGCGAATGAAGCGCGGGAGGATTGGCGCGACCTGGGCCGCGCTTCGATTTGCCATGAGGTATTGCTCCATGCCGCGCGTGGCGGCAGAAGGTGGTTATAGGGTGGCTTTGGCGATAGCGGCTCGGGCCTTCGAGATCTCGGCGAGCTCTTGCTGATGTTCCGGAGTGGTGTACTTGAACTCATTTGCCAGGAGCGTCCAGCGCTCGACGGCAAGGCTCAGGGCTGTGACCAGCTCTTCGTGCAGTCCGCGCTCTTCGCGTCCGATATCCCAGAAGCGCTGGCCCCAGTGTCCAGCCGGTGGCGGATTACTGTTCTGCGCGCCGAGTGCCAGTGCGCCGACCACTGCGTCCAGCAGGTCACGCTTATAGGCGTTGTCGCCGTCGATGCTCAGGCCTTGGCGGCGCAGCGCGTCGAGCGCGTTATTCAAGTTCGCCTCGGGCGAAGGCAGCACCAGGTCAAAGTCAGCTTTGCCCGGCCGGCAGACGATCACAAACATCTGGCAATCGAGCGGCAGGTGTTGGGCGATATCCGAGATCGATTCGATAGCCACTTCGCGCAGTTGGTGTTTTTGATCAGGCATACGAATTCCTCGCCCGCCGTACACCGGCAGGCTGTTGAGTTGGGGGAGGGGTTACTGCTGGATGAGTTCGGCGGGGACCTTGACCGTGGCACCGCGCTTGGCGAAGACCACGGCGCGGAATACGGCGATTGCTCGGGTTTCGCCGGACTGGCGGTTGAATGGATCGTACGTCGCGTCGGCCAGCCACTGGTGCCGGTGGCCGACATCGACCCAGACGCCGTACTTTGTGATCAGTTGCTCGGCGTCGGGCATGGCGAAGAGATCCAGCTGGCCGGCCACGGGCTGCTGATTATCCTCGATCGCGTCGATTGCCCAGTCCAGCGCCGGGCCGGTCAGTTCTTCGGTGCGGACGCTGACCAAGCGCCTCATGGGACAAGTTCGGCGGGAATGCTCAACACCATGCCGAGCCTGTCCGCGACGATGGCGCGACAGATTGCAACCAGCGGCTCTTCAGCTTCGAGCCATTCGGTTGGCGCATTTGGGCGATGTGGGTGTGCCACCCATCCCACGCGACGGACGGGACCAAAGCCGATTTTGTTTTTCTCGATCAGGGGGCCGCACTGGCTCCAGTCAGTGGACGGCTCGTACAGATTAGTCCAGCAGCCGCTGCCGTCTGACATTTCGTAGATACAGGAAATGGCATCGTTCTTCACGACGATATCTCCGCAGCCGACTGCGGTTGCCACAGACCAGTTCAGCGCCAGGCCTGCCAGATCCTGCGTTTTCACTTCGATCATATTCATCGCCACGGCCCCTTGTAGATGAGGTAGGCCATGTAGAGCGGGGCGGCAATTGGAATGATGATCATGGCGTCACCTCAGTAAGTTGCCACTTGGTGTTGTTGGTTTGCGAGCGATCGGATCGAACAAGTCCTTCCTTTTCCATCCGCTCGAGCTCCTTCCTGATGACGCGCGTCCCCAGCGCGCCGTGTTGGATATGGAATCGAAACCACCAGGTGCAGAACCAACCCCGAACGGACATGTTCTGCTTTCGCATGTACGCGATGATGTCCTCACGCAGTTCTTTGCTCATCCGATCACCGCCTTAATGGTCAGGGTCAGTGGAAGCCAGAAGAAGAGGGTGCAGCCGGCCATGCATTTGAGGATCATGCTGCGGCCCTCGCGATGGTGACCTCATCAATGAGCGCCTGCGGGAGTTGCGCGGCGAATTCGCCTTCTGACCAAGAAAGCGGCTCGGACTTGCGGATCATCTCGTTCAGCAATTCGAATGCCGCAAGCAACTGATCGTCGCGGATCTCGCCGTCCTCTGGCAGGTCATCGATGAAGTGACCTGCCGGGTCGATTTGGCTGGGGTAGTTCGGTTCGCAGATACAGAGTTGCAGGTCGGCCAGATCGATTTCGCTCTCGACCAGGTAGTCGCGCAGATCGTCTTCATCAAAGAAGTAACGATCACCATCAAAAATGACCAGAGGTTCGCCGGCCCATTCCTTGACTGGCATCGCCGCGAATTTCGCTTGGCGGCGGGCGTGGTGGCACGCTTTACAGTAGCTGTTCACTTCGTAGATATCGTGATCAGGGTTCGCTTCGCAGCGGCGATGGGTGGCACCGCAGTAGCGGGCAAGGTTTTCGTCCGCGCCGAAAAATCGACCATCGGCGGAAACCCAACCGGTTACCGTTTTGAGGCTGGCCGCTTCCGGAGCGTCGAACATGATGATTGGCTTTTGTTCAGGCATGACTTCGTCCTTGCCGCTATAGCGGCTGACTTTGAAGGGGGAGGAGGGTTAACGCTTAGCGGTAAAAGACGGATTTCAATTTCGAGGTGCGTGCTTCATCATTCGAACAATAGGGATCTGTGAGGGCACGCTGAATGAGTAGGCTTGAGTTTTTGGAAGATGTCGTTGGGCTCAATAAAAGCGGAGTTAAATGCCACCCATACAAAGGTCTAGTAGGCCCTAAAAAAGGTAAATTCAGCTACACACTTAAAACTGAAGACAACAAAGATTTTCAATCAGCTACCGCGGAAGAATTAATAAAACTGATTGAGTCAGGGGCTTTTGACGTTAGAGGTAGAATTAGAATGCTCCCGGCTGATGGTCAACATTCAAAAAGCAACAGCGCCTTAAGCGTAGTCTCATATAAAGGGCAGCGTTTGACCTTGGTCCACGGGTTCGCACACCCGGTGGCTGACCGTGATTTCGAAGCGTTGAATGCAAAAAATGTTGTTGCTACTCCAAGTGGGATGGTTTTGGACGAATTCCAGAGCCGTTTACCGGCGGAGCAGCTGCGAAAGGTTACCCCCGAGTATATCTGGGAGGCGGTACAGGCTCTAATTGAAGGTATGCCTGCAGATGGGTACAAACCTTCGGTTGATTACGACTTGTTGGCCGACAACGGTATGAGGTTGGCGCCGAAGCAAGTGTTTGGTCTTGCCGCCTCAGCTGCGCTGGGATTGGACATTAAGCCAGTCCACTTCACTGGTGGTGTGGGTACTGTCTGCTTTGAACTGTTGGAGGCAGCAGGCTACAAGATTGTTCTAAAAGATGAGCAAATTGAGCCGGTCGAAATACCCACTGACACTGAGGAGAAAGACTGGGCGGAGGGCCAGGTCAAATTAGTGTACCACCTGAAACGGGAACGCTCACCAGGTCTATCTAAAGCTAAGAAGGCTTCATTCATCAAAAAATATGGCCGACTGTTCTGCGAGGAGTGCGGTACAGATCCTATCAAAACCTATGGTGATTTTGGTGAGGCCTGTATTGAAGTCCACCATGATGCCATCCATGTCGCCGATATGGGTGAGAACCACAAGACGACTCTCGATCAACTGCGATGCCTTTGTGCGAATTGTCACCGCATAGTGCACCGCAGCCTGAAGTCGCGACTAGAGGCATCGAGCCGCGGCGCGCCGGGGATCACCAGCTTGGTGACTGTCTAGCGCTCAACTTTCAGCGGCTCGACCGGTTTGTTTTCTGTGGGCATGGGGCGTCCTATGCCGGGGCATGCCCGGGCGGTGGAGAATGGTGATCACTTGCCAGCTTGGATGCTATCTTCCAAGCTGAACTTCAATTGGCTCGGAGGCTGAGATGTCTGAAACAAAAATGCGGCGCGTCTACCACTTCGTTAACAGTGAATACGGATTGCAGAATGTACAGATGCGGCGATTGAAAATCTCAACTCTTCTCGGTCTTAACGACCCGTTTGAACTTCTTAGTAACAATATCCGAAACAAGAAAGTCCGTTCTCTATTCAATATCGCAAAAAGTATTTTTGACAAAAGATTTGGTATCATCTGTTTCAGTAATTCGAGTCAAAGCCCCGTACAGTGGGCGCACTACGCTGATAGGAATAGAGGTGTATGCCTTGGTTTCGATGTCCGTTCTGATTCGCTCATAGATATAAAGTACATCGATGAGAGAGTTAACGAGGCCAGTTTTCCTAAGCACCCAGACCATGCCGAGGAGTGGATGCGCCAAATTCTTTCTACAAAATACTCGCAATGGGCATATGAGGATGAGTCGAGGTGCTTCTTCAATCTTGAAACTAAAACAGGCGAGTACTACTTTAAAGAATTTGATAGCGATATTGTTTTGAAAGAAGTTCAAGTGGGTTTTCATAGTGAAATAACTCGTGCGGAGCTTTCAGAGAAACTAGGCGCACTGTCCGGCACTGTCTCCTGCTTCAGGGTTCGGCCTGCATTTGGATCTTTCCACATGGTCCGAAACGAGAATGAGTCTTTGTGGAAGTGATTTAAGTATGCGCATCATGCAGCAGCTTTCAATGCTTCGATGATTCGCTTACCTGCAAGTGGCGGTACCGCGTTTCCGGTCATGTGCATGGTCAGCCGGTGGTTGTCCGGGCGCAGCGTGTCCTTCGGGAAGGACTGAGCGGCCATCGCTTCGTCGGCGGTGATCATGCGCATCATGTCGCCGTCGACGACTGCCCAGCGATCCAGTGTGGTGATGGTGCCGATCGGACGGTCAAGGCTGCGACCGGTCAGCCCGGACCCTGATCCGTAATAGGGCATCACGAAACGATCCCCGAAACGCTCGCGCCCATTCTTCACGCGGATCAGTGTCGACGCGGCGCGGCCAGGCTTATTGATCGGCGACCACTTGCCGGAGTCGAAGTCGATAATGTCGCGGGCGGGCACGTGCTGGTAGCGGGGGAGCTGCAAGTGCAATGGCGCCTTGCTGCGCGAACAGACCATGAACAGGCGCACACGGTGCTGTGGGACACCGAGGTCGGCGCAGTCCACGATGTGCGGAGCCAGCGCGTAACCCAAGCGCTGCATCGCATCAGCCCACGCCGGGTACAGAATCCAGTCCATGAACTCCGGCACGTTCTCGATCACGGCGAACTCTGGCCGGTTGACTTCGGCGTTGCCGACTGGCGCCCATGCTGTCGATCGCGAGTTGTCGTGCTGAGGGTTGCCGGCAGCCTTGCCGCGAGCCTTGGTGTGCCCTTGGCAGCACGGCGAGGCGAGCATGACATCGTGCTTCGGCACGTCCGCCCAGTTCGCCTGGTGCAGATCTTGACAGGCGTGGATCGTGTCCGGGTTATTGCGGGTGTGCCACTCGACCGCCTCGGGCCAGTGGTTCGCCGCCCAGAGGACATTGAGTCCGGCGTCCTTGCCGCCACGCGTCCAACCACCGAAACCAGAAAACAAGTCAATTGCTGTGAGCATGCGGAGTCCTTACCGGCAAGTGCCGGGTAGCGAATTGAGATGAGGTCAGGCGGTTGCGGATAGGGCCAGAACGTCTTCGCCAGCGCGTGCAATGCCGGCATGCAGTTCTACCTTTTGGCCGGCGAGCATCCCAGCGATCTGGGCGTTCATATCCAACTCGACGCCCTTGCTTTTCCGTGACTCTCTGATGTCCTGAGTGGCGAGGTATTCGCTGATCAATGCCTTGTCCTGCGCCTGAATTGCGACAAGGTCTTGGCCGGTGGCGGACTGGCCAGCCGGATCATCATCGGCCTGAGGCACAAGCGCTTTCAGCTTCGACTGGACCTCCCATACCCACGCCAGCGCGAAATGGTCGCCAGCGGTTTCGGGCGAGTAGTCACTGCGGCGAATGCCAGACCTGACGGCAGAGCAGTACTCTTTGCGCGCCTGGGTGAGCTTGGTGTGCAGTGACTCATACGCATACAGGGCGATGTTCTGAGCGGGAGAAACGCCAACAAATGTCGCGCACTCGATGACTTGCCCTTTCGCAGAGCTCCACTTCCTGCGCCGCAGGGTCGTGCAGTTGAATGCATCTGCTACGGCGATGCTCAATTGCTGATCCCATGCCGGCCGACGCTTGGCGCGGTACAAATCCGACTCAACTTCGCCGACGTCGCTCAACTTCACATCCATTTCGGTCAGCCGGTACTCACGCATCAATGCCTGGGCCTGGCGCAACGCCGTGGCGGCTTCGTTCTCGTTCGCGCTTTGGGCCAGTGCCAGACAGTGCTTAATCTTGCGGATCGCGCGCTCGAGTTTCTTTTCGTCGATCTGTTGTGCGGACATAGGGGATCCCTCTGCGCTAAATTTGCGCAACCAGTAAGGAGTGGACAAAGTGGACGATATTTGGAACGAGTTGACGTCAAAGTCATTGGGCACTGCAGTTATCTGCCTTGTGATCTATTTAAGTGCGATGACGTTTTGGATGGTGAGCAAGAGCCAACGGCAGATTGAGCGGATGGCGCAAAGATTCGATGATGTCGAGCTAGAGAGGTCCAGGCTCGAAGGCGCTCAAGCAAAGCAAATTGAAAGCATCCAGACCAATCTGTCAGAGCTTCAATATGTTCTTCAGGACCTGAAAGACTTTCAAAAGGGTGAAGGGCGCTACCGATATAATCCGAGTGATCCACGATTGCCTACACACATCCGCGACCAGACCGGACGCGATGACTGAAGATTCCCACAGGCTGGCGTGATTCGTAGAAGTGGGTTATTTGTAAGTGTGTTCGTAGCGCTTGAGGGGTGGACATGGCGATTTGGGTTTTGGAGTCCGCATACAGGTATGCGAAGGCCTCAGCGGTATTACTTAACGCGCACCTCTCTTACGAGAGTGAGGTCAACGCTGCCTTGGCGATGGAGCTTCTAATAAAGAGCTTGCTGGTCGAAGCGGTGGATAATCCGAGAAAAGGAACTGTGCTTGAGCAGTACAGCTCAAGGCACATCAAATTAAAAGATGGGCACGATTTGATCGGTCTCTACAATCAGGTTCCTACTGATATCGCGAAAAAGGTAGGACTGGCATCTCAAGTCGACCTGCTGGAAAGAAAGAAAGACGTATTCAAGAGCCTTCGCTACATTTATGAAGAAAGAGCGCCGCGGGGGTCAGACAATCTTCTGCTCCAAACGGTATGCTGGTTACTACCTCAGGTCGTTGATCATTTTGTCCAGGCTGGCATTGAGGACAAGTGGCTGACGTATATGAAATCCAATCCTCAGCTGATGATGGCCCATTCAATCAGCTCCTGTTGAATTAGCCGCCATAAGTCGACGATGGCAATTTGGTTTGGGTTAGGGTATTGCGGATGGCCGGCATGGAGCCGGATCAAGGAGAAAACTGTGCAAAAGCTGAAAGTCGAATCGTTTACCGTATCTGCACCACCAGCGCTTCTTCGTTACGACTTCAAACTTGGAAGCGATCCGGTTTTTCTCGAAGCTCTTGATGAGGCCCCGGGCCGGTACAAGATCACCCTTCGAGAGGGGCAGTTCCACCACTCAGGCAATGCAACTGGTGATGGTGAATACACAATCGAGCTTGAGAACGGCGCCCATCATTCAGGACGGGTTTTACACACCATTCCGCGAACTACGCCGGACGGAAAGAATTCTCCTGAAGTTCTGGAGTTCCATTTACAGATGGACGTTCTCCCCGAAAAGGATCAATAACTTCGTCGCCTTCCTCGCCGGGATGTTTCGCCAAGTGCTGCAATCCGGCGTCTCTCAATTGTCGTGACACCTTTTAAGAAACAACAAAAGGTGTCGTGACACACTCGAGCATCTGGGCCTGAGTTTCGAAGTCAGCGGTGATCAGGTTCCGCAGCAGGTTCTGATACACCTCCTGCTGGTTGTTGAAGCCGTGGGCGGCCATGACCCGCTTGAGGTCTGGCTTGAACACGCCGGCAACCTCAACCGTAAACTTCTCGACGCCCAATGCGGCGTCCTTCGCTGCTGACTTCTCGCGCTTCTTGCGCTGCTTGATGGCTTCCGCTGTCGGCTGGGGTTCTTCCACCGTCAGTTCCTGTTCTTCGGCCATGGCCTACCTCTTCAATTCCGCTGGCCGGCAAGTCCAGCCAGGTCTGTCGGCGGCGCGTGGCAGCCCGGTTGATGGTTCGTTTCATCGAAATGCGGACTTCAGCTTTGGATAGTCGATCTTGTGGTCGCGGACAATCCGGTCAAGCATGTTGTAACTGATCGCCAGAGCTTTGCAGCATTGGCTCCGGTTCATGCCGCCGGCGATGCAGTCCTTGATCTGATCGACTAATCGCGCTTCCACATTTGGCGGCACCTTGTTCGGCGCCGTTCCGATTTTTTGCCGAACTTGGAACTTGATGGCGTGCTTGGAGGCGATCGCCTTCAGTGTGGCCAAAGCTATTCCTTCCCGCTCGCAGATCTCGTTCCGGGTCAGCGTTTTTGCCATTTCTCGGATTCGCGCAACGCGAGCGGTCGTTTCGTCCTTCACCTTTGGTCGCTGAAAGCTTGGCGGGTACTTCCGCTCGGAGGTGCTGGTGAACTTGATCGGCGCCGGTTCCGGCTCATGAATCTTTCCGCCGGCGGCCAGGTACTGGGCAATCTGAGCGGAAAGATCTTTTGCGTCCTGACGCCGCCGCTCGACGTCGTTGAGGTGGTTGCTGATCATGCTGGCCTCACTTGATCCGTATCGAGCTTTCGCCGCGCTCAAGGTGAGCCCAGACCGGTTCCGGTAGCAGCTCGTGTTCCGCGTCTTCGCCGGCGTCGATGCGCTTGCGCACAGCGTCGTTGTGATCGCGTATTTCCTTGAGCCGGACGGCGATGACTTTTTTGTCGGGTGTGATCACGCTATTCACCGAGACAAACTCATCGGGCACAGCTTGTTCGTTGTCGACAATGACTTTCTCGGGCGAGAGAGCGAGAGAGATCGTGAACAGCGGCCGTTTGATCGACTTGATGTTTGCGGCTTCCATGTTTCGACGCAGGTAATCGCTGAGCTGGCCCACGGTGTTTTTCTTGATGCGTTTGAGTTCGTTGAGGCGGTCGACTTCCTTGTCGATTGCGTCAATGTCACCTTCGATGTTCCGGCGCAGCATGACGACGCTTTCGGCCTTTACTTCAAGCTCACCTTTTATGCCGTCCATAGTGTCTTGGATGGCTTGGCGCAGCCCTTCGTCGTCAGTGTCAGCCAGTGCCGCGAGTTCGGCCATCTGCCTATTCAGCTTGTAGAGATCAGTCATACTACACCCTCCATAGCGTCCTCAAGGTCCGCTTTGCGGGCGTCCTTGGCGCGGGTGAATTTAAGTTTGTGGGCTTCGCGTTCTGGGTCGCTCTGGCGCAGTGCCATCTTGCGCATCGCCGATTTGTAGAGCTGCTCCAACTCGTTGAGTGATTGCGCGGTACCGATCAAGTGGAGTGTTTCAGCCAGCCATTCGCGGTATTCAGCTGCCAGACGCTCCTTCGCTTCGATCTTGTCCTCGGCGCGCTCGATTTCGGCTTCACCCAGGCGTTCGTTGACGTAGTGAATGTCGTCGTAAAGACCCAGGCGAACGTCGGCGGAGAAGCCGAGCTGGCTCAGGCATTTGCCGATCGCATCTGTGAGAGATTTCTTTGGTGCGTCGAAGTCAGTACTGATACCAAACCGGTTCTGTGTGATGAAAGGCGTGTGTCCATAGTGCGTGATCGTCTTGCGCTCACCGTCGCCGCCGAGGTACCACAGCGCGACTTTGAGTGTGTGAACCTGGGCGTTGGCCAAAACTGCTCCGTCCTTGCTCAGCAGCGGTCCGCCGATATCAAAGCGCTCTTCGATCACGTCATACCCCCAGCCGGTACCGCAAGGCCCGAACTGCTCAGTGGCACGCTTAGCCAGGTATTGGGCGTTCACCGCGGTACCTGTAAAACCGCCGGGGCCGGTGTATTCCTTGGTGAACTTAGGGTCGGTCTTTTCGACCTCCTCCCAGAGTGCGAGGTTTGGTGCAGGCATGACGATCTCCCGCCGCGCGTGTGCGCGGCTTTGAAAGATGGGGTTTATTGAGTGATGTGATCGGCGAGGGCGCTGAGCAGCATCAGGAAGGTGAAGACGCCGAGGGAAGAGAACGCGCCGCGCCAGATGATCAGGCGGCGCGCCAATTGGCGACCGGTCACGACCGAACCCTCACCGCGATCCGCTTGCCCTTCATGGAAGGCGCCAAGCGCTGTGGCAGGCTGGCGACCAGGTCCTCTCGCTTGCGACCGATCACCTCGTTGAAGGGAAGGCCGAAGCCGAGCAGGGCGATCTTGTTTTCGATGTCCTCGAGTTGCTCGTCGATCAGCGATTTAACCGGTGCCGTACTCATGCATCCTCCTTGCGCCGCTGACAGGTGTCACGCAGGCGTTTGCAGTAGTGGTTGAACTCGTCAGTGGTGATCGCTCCGTCAGTGAAGAGGCGGGTGATCAGCGCCTGTACCAGCAAGCTGATGTCTTCTTCGCCGGCGGGTGCCGACACTCCATCAAGCGCTTGATCAATCAGGATGTGAGGGCTCAAAACCCACACTCCCGCTCAACGCGATCGCTTTCGCGCTTGGCATCTCGGTACTCGTTGGCGTGCACCGCGACCAGGTCGCCGGCGAGCGACCGAACGATCTGCGGATCACCGCCGACGGCTTCGATGGCCCAGGTGTGCAGAATCCCGCCGTCTTTCCGCCTGATCAGCTCGATCAAAATCTTCTCGATGTACCGATCAGGATCCGGGTTCGCGGCCATGTGATCCGCCAGCGCCTGCGGTAAGTGGTCGGCGCTGACCAGGACCTTGCTTCGGCCTACCGGATTTGGTGCCTCGACGTGGCGCCGATAAAGCAGATCGTCGACCGATTCGGCCAGCCATTCCTGACCTGCCTCTGTTTCGAGAAAGTCGTCTTCCGGGATGGGCTTGCGTAGAGCTGACATGGTCGTCTCCAGGGTGGCGGGGTGTTGATCCAACAAAACTCGGATGCACTCATCCGCTCCGCTGGTTGCCGTTGGGCGCGGAGGGGAGTGCATCCGAGTGGTGTTGATTAGGTGGGGGAAGCTGATCTTTTTGTATCGGCTGCCGATAAGGCACTGAGATTATTTAAGGATGATTCATCTATGCGTTTGATTTCGAAAAGCGCCTGTCTGGTTGCTTGCTTTGCGCTCAGTAATTTTGGACAAGCCTTAGCGGCCTATACCACCCGCGATGTTGCTATCACTGCAGTTGCGATGGAGCGCATGTGCGCCGAATGGAAGCCCGAGATGAATTACTCTTTGCAGAACCTGATGAGCCTGCCTGAGTTCGCGCCTAACGCCGATCTGAAGAAAGAAATTGCTGAGGTCGAAAATAACCCAGCCTTTCAAGATGAAATCAGGGAGATTCAGATGCGGGGCACAGGGGATGAGTTGGCGATCAGGAACATATGCCCAAGCTATGCACCGGTAGCCAAGTAGTTGCCCAGGCCCGCTACTGGCGACAGCCTGGGTTGTAGCATCAAATTGTCGACGTGCATAAAGGTGGCCTACCGCTTTCGGCCGATGCGCGGTGACATCGACGGCCTACTATCCGCTGCCTGTATGTGTGATGGGCGCCGGCCTTCAGGCTTGCCGCGCCGCGCGAGGCGGATCAGTTCAACTATTTCATGATGGTCATCCTCCAATGCGCGCCGTTGGCATCTTGGCGGGCGCTCGCCGTTCTCAGTCATCAAATGGTGCAGATGGCCAGGCGCGAGACCGGCGAGAGCGGACCCTTTCGGGACGACCGCTCGGAGGAGCAACCAGCATTATCTGGCGCCTATTAACCTGCGTTTCTCTAGGGCCGCCGAAGCGTTCAACCCAGCTTTCAACGCCGCATCTGCTTGCCGGTTACGTCTCCGGCGCGGGCTTTACCGCCGTGGTGCTTGTTGCTGGCTTGATTGCGCGCAAGCTACCCCGCGTTGATGCAGGTGGGCGGTTATAGGCCGCAGTTTCGTCCGCATCGGGGTGTGATCTGGCGGCATCGGTGCCCGCTTGCCCTTGCTGTGGCTCTACGCTTCACAGGCCTCACAGCCTCCCCGTCGCTGACAGGTCGGGACGCCGACGGCAGTTGCCGCCAGATCACACCCCGATACGCTCTCATAGAGAGGATCGGGCAGTTAACGACAGGCTGTCGTGGCGCTGGTTGTTTAGTGCTTAAGCGTGCCGCGCCCGAAAGGTTTGAAGCAGCAGGCGCAAACTGCGACGCCTGTCTCTTGCTCAATTTCGATGCTGCGTGCAGCTCTACGATAGGCATCTCCGGAAACGCCGGCGCGCTCAGCTTCCTCCGCTACCTTTAGCCACTGTGCAATTGCCGGATGTGGCACTGCCTTTTCGGCCAGGTTAAATTCGATTTGCATCGTCCTACCCTCGGTTGATTTCCCGTCTGGCCCTGTCGCCAAGGCCAGCCAGTGAAATCGTCATGCAGCAGCCTTGCAGTCAGCCGCAGTCATGCGGTGCCCGTCTTCCAGCTCAACCACGCACACGCCGTTGGTGTAGCCACGTTCCGCGTTGATCCGGTTGGCCTCGCGGATGCATTTGCCCAGGTCTTTGTCGGTGAATACGTGCCGCTCGCCGCGAAGAGTGATTCGAAGGACCTTGTTCATGCCGCCTCCAAAGCTTGCTGAGCCAACAGCTCAGTCACAGCCTCGTCCGGGGTGCAGCCGTCGGCGTAGAAGTCATGTAGGTCGCTTTCTTCCTGCGAGCCCAAGGCGACTTGGTGGCCGAGCAGTTGGGATGCCTTGTTGATCCAGCGGTAGTAGGTGCGCTCTTCAGCGTCGGCGCGGCATTCATCAGCCGCCATGGTTGCCATGTTGAACATCGTGAATCCCTCCGGTTGTTTTCCCAATGCACCCGTCACCAGGTGCATCAGTGAAAAATTCCGTGTTTCTATCCGCCCCATGCTCGGCGCCGCGGTTTCCCCACCTGGCCGGCGTCACACATTTCGTGTTCGGTGTTCTTCGCCGGCTGGCTTGCATGGTTTGGCGTCCTCCCATATGGGGAGTCCGGCAGGTTCCAGAGCCTGCATGGGGATCGAAGTTTGTGTTTCGCGCTATGCCCGTTTCCGGGGATCGATCCGCGAAGATTCCTGACTGTTAAAGAGCGGCGGATCTCTTGAGGCCCTTCGCAGTAGCTGTGTGTCGCTGCGATGGAGTAAATTTAGCTCAAAGCTAAACATTTGGTCAATAGCTTTCTGCTAAAAAAGTTAGCGTGTGCATATTTCGTTTAGCGGAAAGGCCGTTGGGTGCGTGGTGATTGGAAGATTTCAGGCGCAAAAAAGCCCGCTCTTAGCGGGCTGGGCAGGGTGCAGGCTGGTATCCTTCAGGGTCACCAATTACGGGCTTTGCGAGCGGTTTAAATGGACTTTTCTGTGTGGATCAGGGTTTTCACTATTGGTACGGCGGTAGCTGCAATGGCCGGATGCGACGTTACTAAAGAAATGGCCGTAGAGAAGGGCAAGGATATGGTTGCCTCCGCCCTGAAGGACCCCGACTCCGCGAAGTTTCAAGGGGTTTTCATGGTAGAGAACCAAGCCATTGGTGATACGCACTACGGCCTTCTTTGTGGGGAGGTCAATTCTAGGAATTCTTTCGGCGGATACACCGGATTCCGTCGATTTGTGGCGAATTTCAACTACTCAAAGCAGGGAATTTTCGAGGTTGGCTACGTCACGCTTGAAGAGGGTGTGAATGCCAAGATCAATAGCAACGGGGTTTCGTACTTTCAAGATATTTACTGGCTAGGGAAGTGCGAGCCAAAACCTGCGCCGAAAAAGATAGAGCAGATAAGCGGAGAGCTGCCAACCACGACAACGGCAGCCGTGGAGTCAAAGAAAACTACCAAGCCAAGCGCCGCGAAGACCGCGCCAGCTGCCGTGCCAGAGGGCCCTAAATGGGCTGTCCAGGTTGCCTCGATGAATGATGCGACACAAGCCGCAAGTCTGCAGAAGAAAATAACGGGAGACGGTTTCTCCTCCTACTCGGTAACGAAGGACGGAAAAACGCGAGTCTTTGTTGGTCCTTTCGCGGATCGCGCAAAAGCAGAACGTCAAGCTGAGCTGATTCGGACACAGCAGCTTCTGAAGGGATTCGTGGTTAGAGTTGAGCAGTAGTGATTCAAGCGCGCACTCTCTCAACGGGTCCACGATACCAATCGGTTTAAGTCTGGAGAAAGAGTTAGGGGCTATCCGGCAATTTAGCCCAATTAAGCTGAAAATCGATCAGTGGTAAATATGCTGTCGATGATAGTCAATTCATTGAAATTGTTCGCCTTGGTGCGCATGGCGAACAATGTCAATTAATGACAAAACCGACGCTACCTAGCGTACATGCCCCACCAAAAAACGTGACCAATGATGACGATCTGCTCTTCCTGAATATCTTGGAAGGTGTAGTCCTCATCCGGATGTTCGTCGCGATTGAAGCTTCGCAAGCGTATTCCGGTCGGTATGCGGTAAAGCTGTTTCACCCTCAACTGGCCATTGTGGTTGATCGCATAGAGATCACCATCAGTAATTTCGCTGACGCTGGTCACGCCGGTGTTTACGCCAACCGTTGCTCCGTCACGTAGAACCGGGAGCATGCTGTTTCCCCGAACTGTCACGCACTTGGCATTTGAAAACTGAACACCATTTTGACGAAGACTGCGCTTGCCGAAGCGCAAGAATGAATTTGGGCTTTCCTCAACAGTAAATCGACCTGAGCCCGCTGCCAGCTCAACCTCCCTCAGAAACGGAACGCAAATCTCATCGTCCTCTACGGGCGTGGCGTCATCCCAAAGGTGAATGTCGCGTAATTCTGAGTGAGGCTGACGATGGACTGACTCTGCCTGGATCGCATCGTCACGCACGTTATCCAAATACCCCTTCGGCAAATCCTCCGCTGCCTCAATCCTGCGCGCGAGCTCATCCCCCAAGTTTCTGACAGGGTTCTTCGACAGAATCTGGCTGAGCACCGACGACGATGTTCCCCATTTCTCTGCACATTCTTTTCGCTTTCTGTCGCCTGCAAGGGCTTCCAGGTTGCGCTTTCTGATCGCGTAAATATCCATGCGCTAATGATTGCAGCTCTTAGCTAAATGATAAATATTCTCCGAGCTAAACTCTTGCTTGCTAAACAATTTAGCTAGAGGCTAAACTCTGTGCGAGACAAACGGAGAATACCCATGACCACCCAAATGCAAGAGTGGCTCAAGAAGGCGACCGCACCTGAGCGCGATCGAGTTGCGGCAGCGGCAGGCACCAGCGTCGGCTACCTCTACCAAATTGCAGGTGGTCATCGGAAGCCTTCACTTGAGCTCTCGAAAAAGCTTCAGGCCGCAACAGAAGGGGAGCTGACCATGTCCGGCTTGCGACCTGATCTTTATGAGCTTCTCACCGAATCAAAATCCCAAGTAGCCGCCTGACGATCAACGCGTCGCCATTCGTTGAAGCCAGATTAGAAGAGAGCAGTCCACATGGAAACGTCCAGTCCAAGACACACCGCACAAACCCGAGATCAGGTCTTGGTGGCGCATGCCGCCAACCAGATCGCCCGAACCAGCCTGAGCCAGGATGACTTTGCCCAAGCCTTGAGCCGGGAGATCTACGTGCGCGTGCCGGAGGCGAAGATCAAGGACACCAAGGTTCCAGACTTCGCTGAGTTGGCGCGCCTGAACGACGTCGGCGAATTCATGAAGGCTACAGGCCGCTGGCTGAAGCGTGTGCAGCGCTGGCTGTCCGGCGAACAGGAAATGCCGTCGTGGCTGGAAGAGTCTTGGGTGAATGCTCTGGAGCCCGAGTATCGCGACCACTGCATCAACGAACTTGCCGGTCGCCACGGGCTGACCGGTGCCCGCCAGATGCAAAGCGATCAGTGCACCAACAAAAGCTTCGGTGCGCTGATCCGCGCCTTGGGCGATGTGATCGATACCGGCAGCGAAGTCTTTGATGACCAGGTGATGTGCGAAGAGGACTTGCCGCACCTGCCGGCGTTCGCCGAACAGTGCCGCCAAGTTGAGGCGCGGGCAGGGGAGCTTGGCCGGAAGGCTGAAGCACTGATCGCAAAACACCAACCAAATTTGAAAGTCGCCTAATTCCCGCGCATGCGCGGGTTTTATTCGATCTCCATTTTGCGATCTCCATTTTTCGATCACCCCAAAAAAAGGGGGCTACGGGCCAGCACTAGATAGTAAGCAGACCCGAAAACACAGGCATGAAAAAGCCGACGGTCGAGGTCGGCTGATTCGATAACACTTTGCGAGGACCAATTATGCAGAGCCAGCCAAATTCCAGCAATACCCCGAACAATGTCGCGACACGTTTTAACAAATTGCAAAACGTGTCGCGTGCCACCTCAGTAATTCCTTTCGACTTCGATGGTGGCGCCATTCGTGTCATCACCGACGAGCTCGGTGATCCGTGGTTCGTTGCCCGTGACGTGGCCGACGCCTTGGGTTATGCAAAGCCAGAGAACGCGATCTCCCGTCACTGCAAGGCCGCAACCACTACCCCGAAACAGGGTGGTGGCTTTATGACGGTCATTCCTGAGCGCGATGTATACCGACTGGTGATGCGCTCCAAGCTGACCGGGGCCGAGCGCTTCGAAGAGTGGGTAGTGGGTGAGGTGCTGCCGAGCATTCGCAAAAGCGGGAAGTTCGAGGCAGTCGCCCAGGGCAGTTCGAAGGTTGTCGGGGAACTGGCGCTTATGGAGTGCTACACGCGCCTCCTGAAGCCGTCGCCATCAAGCCAGGTGATGATGTTGGCGAAGATCGCCACCAACAACGGTCTGGAGTCGAGCTTTCTGCCGGCCTACGCGATTGATGCCGCGCCAGATGCCTCAGGCGGCAGCTCGATGCCGACCAAGGCCGTTACCTTTTTGATCAAGGACAACGGCTTCGCCTGCACCACGCGAGCGTTCAACCTTGCACTTGAAGCCCATGGTTTCCTCAAGCAGCTCCAGCGCAAGAACTCCAAACAGGAAACAGTCGACTTCTGGTCGGTGACTGAGAAGGGGCTGGCCTACGGCAAGAACCTCACCAGTCCTCAATGCCCCCGCGAAACACAGCCTCACTGGTATGTCGAGCGCTTCCCTGAGCTGGCCAAACTGGTCGGGAAGGCCTGATATGCAATTCACCGTCACGATCAATCAGGTGAAGGCTCTGGAGTGGGGGCTGAATTCTCAGCAGGCCCTGCTGTTCGCCTTCGTCTACGGCTGCCCGAGCTGGACCAAGCCAATCAAGACTGATGACGGGATCTTCTTCGCGTTGAGCAAGGCCAAGATCATCGAGGAGCTGCCGCTGCTCACTGACAAGCCAGACACTGCTTACCGCATGCTGAAGGCCCTGGAAGAGGCGGGTTTGATTGAGCTTTCCAGCACCTCGAACATCACGCTGTTCCGCCTGACCAAGAAGGCGATTGAGTGGAACCAGAAACTGGATGGGTCGGAAAAATATCCGACCCCTCCGAAGAACGAAGGTCGGAAAAAAATCCGATCTACATCGGAAAAAAATCCGAGCAAGGTCGGAGATAAATCCGAGCCAGGGTCGGAAAAATCTCCGACAAATCAGGATACCAATCATCAGGGTACCAATCAGGATACCCATCAGGACTTGCAGGGCAGTCCGGACAAGCCGGCCCGCAACCTGGTGCTGGTGGTTGATCGCACCGATGCGCCACGTGTTGAAATTCCCGCCGATATGCCGGGTCCCAAAGACCAATCCTGCAAAACCTTCAAGGTCTGGGCGAACTACGCCATGGCCTACCGCAAACGCTACTGCACTTGGCCGGTGTGGAACGCCAAGGTCGGTGGCCAGCTTGGTCAACTGGTCGACCGGCTCGGCGCCGATGTCGCCCACCACGTCGCCGCTCACTACCTGAAAACCAGCGATGCCGCCGTCCTGCGCAAGTGCCACAGCCTCAACGAGCTGCTGGCCAACGCTGAGAGCTACCACACGCAGTGGGTGACCGGTCAGCGCATCAACGGGACTACCGCACGCCAAATGGAACGCACCGAGGCGAACGTCTCCGCCGCCGAACAGGCCGCACAAATGGTCTTGGCCAAGCGCAAAGCAGGGGAGCGCAATGAGTACATTTGAGATGGATGATCAGCAGGTTGCCAGCCTCGCTGCAGCGATCTGCGCCACCGCTGAGGCCATGGGTCAGGAAATGAATCCAGGCACCGCGGCGATGATGGCCGAAGACCTCTGTGCTTACTCGGTGCCCTCCGTGAAAGCCGCACTGAAGGCCTGCCGCTTTGAGGTGAAGGGCAAGCTTGCGATGGCCGACATCCTCCAGCGAGTGCAGGCCGCTGACGGCCGCCCGGGCAAGGACGAAGCATGGGCGATCGCCATGACCACGAACGACGAGTTCGAAACCGTGGTGCTGACCGACGAAATCCAGCTCGCACTGGCTGCTGCAAAACCTGTCCTCGATGCCGGCGACAAGGTCGGTGCGCGCATGGCGTTCAACAGCGCTTACGAGCGTCTGGTGGGGCAGGCTCGGGAGGACAGCAAGGAGGTGAACTGGCATGTGTCTGTCGGCTTCGACGCAAATCGCCGCACGCAGGCAATCACCAAGGCCTTGCAAATGCAGCGAATCCCACAGGAGCGCGCTCAGCAGTACCTGGCCGACTTGAGTGTCGCGCCGGTCACTGAAGACGGACGGGCCGTGGTTGCGCTGCTCACCGGTGAGGTCGCGCGGCCTTCCCCAAAAGTGCGCGAGAAGCTCGCCGCGGTGAAGGACTCAATGCTGGCCATGCGCAAAGCCTCGGACGAGGAAAAAACAGAACTGCGAATTTTGGCAGCCAACAAGCTGGCCGATCGCCGGGCGCTGCTGATTCGGCAGGCCGAACAATTGAAAGCAGGGAGCGCGGCTCAATGACCGATACCACTGACCAGAAAAAGCAGGCTGAGGCCGGCTTCAAAAACTTCCACCGCAGCCTTTGCGAGCGCTTCGGTTACTACCACGACGAGATCGACTGGCAGCGTGACCAGGTTTCGCTGGAAGAACACATTGCCACTCAATTCAGCCACGTCAATGCGGAAAACGCGGCGCTGCGTGGGCAGGTCAAGGCGTTGCAGCGCGCTGCTGGCCAGCTCCAAGAGCAAATCGAGGCTCTGGGCGTGAAGGTGGCACCATGAATCCCGAATACACGATCCGCGATCAGCGAGACATCAATCGCCTCGCCGGTGTGCTGCACGCCATCGACCTGAGCAAGCCGAAGGTGGTGGTGATCCGCGACGAGAAACGCCCTGACGTCTGCAACCGCAAGATGTGGGCAATGCTCAAGGACGTGTCCGAGCAGGTCATCTGGCACGGCAAGAAGCTGACCAGCGAGGACTGGAAGTGCCTTTTCAGTGCCTCGCTGGAGAAGCAGCGTGCAGAGCCCGGCCTCGACGGTGGCTTTGTGGTGATGGCCGTATCGACCCGCAAGCAGTCGCAGAAGTGGTTCAGCGATCTGTTCGAGCTGATTCATGCCTTCGGCGCCGAGCATGGCGTGCGCTGGACTGAGCAGGACAAGTGGGGAGGGCGGTACTGATGCGAGAAGCCAAGTCTTTCACTATTGCCGACGCGCTTTCGAAGTGCCTCACCACCTGGTATCTGGAGGGTACGGCCGTCATCGAGACTGCCGAGGACACGCCGCCAAAATGTGGTGAAACATTCCGACTCGGCTTCAAGGACTACACGGTGATCGCGGTTTGTGGTCCGTACTCCTATCGCTGGGCATCGGCCACCATTGTTCCCAAGGAGGCGGAACCATGCGCGTAGCCCTCAAGGAGATGAAGGCCCCGAAGCCGAAGAAGTGTAAGAACCCGGCATGCGGCATCAGCTTCCCACCGCAGCGCTTGGGGCAGGCGGTGTGCAGTCCGAAGTGCGCGCTCGCGATGGCGCCGGCGAACAGCGAGAAAGCCCGCAAGGCCATCGCCCAGCTCGGTCGCCGCGAGATCAAAGTCCGCAAAGAGGCCCTGAAAAGTCGCGCCGATCACCTCAAGGATGCCGAGAAGGCTGTGCGCGACTACCGGCGAACCTACGAGTTGAGCATCGGTAGTGGCTGCATCAGCTGCGGCGAATCGCAGGAATCGATTCTGGCGGCGCAGGGCTGGAAGACTGGCGGCGCGTTTGACGCCGGCCACTTTCTCGGCAAGGGCGCCCGACCGGAGCTGCGGCTGGTGCCGAACAACATCTGGCTGCAGTGCAAGAGCTGCAATGCCGGCTCATCCAAGTACGCCCGAAAGGGCCAGACGGTTTCGCAAAGCTTCCGCGCCGGCTTGATCGCCCGCATCGGCCTTGCGGAAGTCGAAGCGCTTGAAGCCGACCACGAACCACGCAAACACACCGTAGAAGAACTCAAGGCGATCACCGCTGAATATCGGGCCAAGACCCGCGAACTGAAGAGGGCTGTAGCATGATCTATCCAGGCGTTCTGAACGCAGTTGTCTCCGCCCTCGCGGCCGAGGCGATCGACAACACCAGCAAACAGGCATGGCAGAAGCTGTACAACTCTGCCGACGAGGAGGAGGGCGGTGATCTGGCGACACTGGTTCGCTCCCGTGGTGCCGACACCATCGACCGCACGCAGGTGGACTGCTGGGTGTCTGCTCGTTTGCACAGTGCGCTCGAGCAGAAGCACTGGGATGCGCTGGTGGCGAAGTACAGCACCCACAAGGGGCGCAAGGTGCAGGCCATCTCTGCGTTGCAGACCCTCATCTACACCCCGGCCCCGAAGCTGTTCCTGTTCAAGGCGACCACTGCTTGGGCTATCCCGCAGTTGAAGGGCGCGCGGCCGAAGGTGGCCACGTCCGTATCCGTCGAGATCCCGCTCGATGCGCCCGAGTGGCGCCGCGAAGCAGTGGTGAAGGCTGCGCTGGCAGCAGGCCAAGCCAAGGCGAAGAGAGACGAATCACGATCGGCCGACATGATTGTGCTGAAGGACAGCTTCTACGACATGAACACCTGGGACAACGATGGCACCCCGGAGTCGACTCGCCGCCGTTGGCGGCTCGATATCGGCCGCGCAGCTGACGATCTGGTGAATGAGGCGCTGGCTCATGCCGCTGACATTCTTGAGGCTGAGGGTTTGCTGATTGAACAAGCTGCGTGATTACCTGTTGACATCAGTGATCGGATGAGCGAAATTAATCCCATCCTGTCATTCCTGCGCGTATTCAGGAGTGTCAAGCGAAACCCGGCCGACAAGCCGGGTTTTTTGTTTGTGGCGTATTGCCATTACCATATCCGTCAATTTATTGTTCTTAGTTCGTGTTCAATAAATTGACGGGGATTCAATGGTTTCTGAACTAATAGATGGTGCTAACCTTTTTGGGCAGATCGTATGCACCGGATTCTGGGCCTTTCTGCTAGTCGGAGGGATGTTCGCAGCAAAGCGGCATTTCGGGCTTGAGGGCAACTGGCCGTACTGGGTTGCGGGTGGCTTCGCACTGTTCCTGTTAGTCGTGCCTAATGGCTGGCGCGTGGTTTTCGGAACTGATCCGCGAGATTTTGCATTGCTCTTGGAGGCGCGTCAGATGATTCCTGCGACTGCGTTGTTTAAAGCAGATTTCTGGGGAGTACTGATCGGTTCAATCGCAGGCCTGATCGGCTCGCGATTCGTGCCTGAGCGTTGGCACTGGTGAGACAGCTTTAGTTTTTGGCCCCGCCACCGAGCGGGGCTTTTTTATGCCTCGAATTTACCTGTAGCCAGGACAGCCCTCGGGAAGGCCTGGACGTCGATAGCCGGAAAGTGCGACCTACGGAACCAACACCGGCAGCCCGCGCACCCTGACCTCAAACTTGCTTTCGGGGTGGCGCGGACTGGATCAGCGAGATCGATGCAATGGGGTGTCGACGTTGAGAAGGACTTTGGCCGACAGCTCGGAAAGACGAGCGCACCTATTCAGGGCCTCTGCATTCGCAGGGGCTTTTTTTGTAACCGACAGAATGCAAAAAGCCCCGACATGATCGGGGCTTTTTCATTAGCGCGGAGAAAAAGAGAGGGCGACTCCAAAGGGTGCGGTAACACCCAAGGGAGACGCCAGATCGCAGATAGTGCCTGCAAGCCAGCCAAGGCCCTCACTGCTCGCGCGAGCGGGACGGAGCCTAGCAGAAAATCAAACGGACTTGCAGATGTTGAAAGAATGCAGATGTGGAAAATGCAACAGACTTCTCGCCCGGGTGGGTGAGTTTACCGAGCTCCAGATCAAATGTTCCCGATGCGGGACGTTGAATCATGAGAAGGCCACGAGCCTCGAGCGATCGCCTTTGAGCGACATGAAAGCGGAAATCTCCGCGAACAATCATTCGACTTAAAAGGTGAAAAAATGGAACCAGTAACTCTAGGCAAAAATTTCTATAACAGTTCGTCATTGAGTCCGACCGTGATCATCAAGCCTGAAGATAACGTTGCAGGTGTCGTGATCCGCACGTGTACAGCCTTCGGTCCTTTCAACGCCGCGCTTATCACCGGCACCACTAAACCGACGGATGCCAATGACTTTTACACAAAGCCTGCCCTGCTCACTTTGGGAAGCGACACTATCCAGCTGCCGTATCCTGTTCAACTTCCGGCCGGTTTTGGGCTGTGGGCTATTGCGGTGAATGGCAATATTCGCGTGAGCTTGACCTACGACCTGTTGCCGAAGTCGTAATTGAGCTCGCTCGACTCTTCAAAGTGCAACCAGAAGGTCAAGAACCTCTCACCATCGCCTTTGAGCGACATGAAAGCGGAATCCTCCGCTCAAAAATCATTCGACTCAATAGGTGAACAACATGGCTGGACGTACACGTACTCCGTTTCAACGAAGCGGTACTTCGATTCTCCCTGCTTACCAAACAATGTCCGCAGGGCAGTTCCTACTTTCGCCAAACGGCCGATTCAAGCTGTTGCTTCAAACAGACGGTAACCTGGCGTTGCAGGACAATGGTGTAGTGGTTTGGGTCGCCAACGAAGCTACGCCTTACTCCTCCACCGTACCATTACGATACAAGGTGCCGGTGCAACTCTACGTTCAATATGGCGCGTTTCTCGATGATCCGACTCGGGGGCGTACCTGGCTGACAAACAACTCGACGTTCACCAGCGAGGATCAGTGGAACCGAACTCATATGTCGTTGCAGGACGACGGTAACATCGTGCTGATCGATTCTCAGGCGATTTGGAATGGCACTCCATCCATTCCGCTTGATCCGACTTCCGGTGCAGTTCTGTTCGGGGGCCCAGCCGAGCTGCAGATGGGAATGCCTTACTTCTGTGGCGATGGTGCACTGATCTTTCAAGGTGACGGCAACGTTGTGAACTACGGGCCGAACTGGAGTGTTCGCTGGGCTAGCTACACCCAAAATAAGGGTGCAGTTAAGGCCGTTTTTCAGGCGGATGGTAATTTCGTGGTGTACGCGGCGAATGACGTACCGCTCTGGCAGGCAGGTACCGGCGGCCATCCTGGCGCTACTCTGCGTCTACAGCCAAATGGCAATTTGTCGATTATTCAGGAAAGCCCGGTATGGGCTCGTTTCGGCTACACGCCGACTGTGCGTCGACGCAAGATCTACTACCCCGACACCACCAGTCCTGAACATAACGGTACCGCGCCATACCCAACCTACGGCCATATCGGTTGGGAGTTCTGATCGTTACCCGCATGAACTTGCGGCGTAGTACCCAGGCTCAGCCCGCGCAGATGAGGCGGGAGTAGCAAAAAGGGTCGCGCCTGTATGGGCGACCTTCTTAAAAGCGAGATATCTCGCACCTATTTCGGGGCCTCGATATTGATCGGGGCTTTTTCGTTTTCGGCTCCCCACACCCATTGCTCCGAGCTGGGAGTGCAGCGGATGCCGACCTATTCACATGCCCACGGAGTCGAGCGCATGGATTCATTACACCGCCTGCTCGACAGATTGGATCTGCTGATTGCCGGCCTGTTTGGCGTCATTGTCGCCAGCTGGTGGCACAAGGACGATCTGACCGATTGGCGAGCGTGGCTTATTTTTCTCACTACAGGCCTGGCCTGTTCCGTGTATCTGACCGGGATGGTGAGCGCTTACCTTGGCGTGACTGAGCCGAACATCGTCATCGGTGTCGGGTTCTTGCTGGGCACCTTCGGCGGATCGCTGCTCGCGGCCATCAACCGAGCCATCAAAGCCGCTGATCTCTGGGCACTCATTCGCCAGCGGTTCGGGGGAGGCAACCCATGAACTACGAACTGATCAACTCCATCGGCTGCGGCTTGATTGCCTTGTGGGCGACTTGGTGTGTTCTGAGCGGCCGAGTGCGGGATGGCGTCATCGGCAAGCTGATCTACTCGGCGATCGCCATCAGCGGTTTCGTTGTGATGAGCCGGGAGCAGAACATCTTCATGATGGGCCCGACCACTGCCGGCATCACGCTGCACGTCTCGCTGGCTCTTGCCGGTATGCGCCACATCTTCATGGTCATCTGGTGGCAGCGGGTGAAAGCCTGGCTGTGCCGAACGCTGAACTGTGAGCACTGCCTGCGCTGTGACAAAGCACCGGGCGGTATCGAGCGTCGATCCAAGTAAGTCGCGACACGTTTCGCGAATCAGCAAATTGTGTCGCGACACAAAAGCACCCACGTTGCCGCTCAGCGGCATCAAGAATCTAGAATGGGCGCCGGTTTGTCACGATGTGAGTCAACTTCTGCAGGGCCTCCGAATACTTTGCCGCCTTTACACCTTCGTCAGGTGAGCCGCCCATTGAACTCGGACCATGGCTAAAGTTGTTCAATGTGGTGTTGATTTCTCCCCGCGCTCCGCCAGCACCAGGGGTGTACCAGAGGTCAACATTACGATTAATTCGCACCACCGTTTCAAACAACAGTGCAATTAGGTCTCCAGGGTTTTCGATGGAGAATCCATCATTTTCCGTCAACGTTAGTTGCTCAGTCGACGGTAACGTGGCGCGGTAGCGGGTCTGAGCTACGTCTCGAACCAACTCAATCATTTTCGAGATGTCAGCCTGACTACCTGACTGTAGGTTATAGAATCGAAGCTGATCGTCTTTCAGCAGCTCTGTGGCATGGTCTAGCACTTTTTTCATTGTGGAACTCTCTGGATTGGATCCATATCAATAGCGGCATTACGCCACTAACTCAATACCTACTTTGGTACTACTTGAGCCAATTTATGACAACCTAGCAACCCGACTGGGAGGCGATCTCGCATGCCTACCCAGCCGAGATTGCAAACTTCAGGGCTTACTGAGCAGGCAAGCAACGATCCCGGGCTTCAAACATTCCGGAGCGATCATGAAAATGACGACTGCTACTGCAAGCACTAAGTAAATTGTGTTTTTCATCCTTCGAGCCTCGTTGGTTAATGAGCGCTCATTAGGCCGGGCTGGCTCGTGAATAGGCGGGCAATCTGTCCCTCTTTTGGGGGCGAACTCTGAATTGAGAAGGTTCTTCTGGTATGAATCGGCCGCGTCCTCCTGCGTCATTGGTCGAGCTATCCGATCTTTCGGATTTCGGCACCCGCTTGATGCCTGCCCCCGAAGTATGGGAATGGCTCCAAGCCGAGATCCTTGCCGACAACGGCAGCATCCACAACGAGGATCATGCTCATCTGATCGATGCGGACATTCGTGTGATGTGGGCGTCTTCTGCCTTCACGAAGAAGGGGCGCACTGTCGTGGGCCAAGCCGAGCAGGTAGCGTTCCGCGCCGGTGGCTGGCAGAAAGCCCGGATGGAACAGCAGATGCTGGATTGGTTCGGCGAAGTGCCGGCCTACATCATCACCTTGGCTGCCGATTACTGCGCTGACTGTTCCGACGCTGACTTCTGCGCACTGGTCGAGCATGAGCTGTATCACATTGCTCAGGCGAAGGATAAATACGGCGCACCCAAGTTCACCCAAGACGGCTTGCCCAAGCTTGAGATGCGCGGACACGACGTTGAAGAGTTCGTCGGTGTTGTCCGCCGCTACGGTGCAAGCTCAGCAGTTCAAGAGCTAGTGGACGCCGCAAACAATCCTGCTGAGGTGGGGAAATTGAACATATCGAGGGCCTGCGGAACCTGTCTGCTCAAGTCGGCCTGATCCTTGACAGGACCTTGACGGAATAAACCCATATGGCAGCCCTGAAAGATGAGGTGAAGCGCTTCATTGTGCAGGCGTTGGCCTGCTTTGACACGCCGACTCAGGTAGTGCAGGCGGTCAAGGAAACATTTGGCGTCGAGGTGTCTCGCCAGCAGTGCGAGCAGTACGACCCAACGAAACACGCTGGCCGTGACCTTGGCGTGAAGTGGAAAGCGGTGTTTGAAGATACCCGCAAACGCTTCCGCGAGGAGACAGCCGAGATCCCGATCGCTAACCGAGCATTCCGCCTTCGTGCAATGAACCGGTTCGTGGAGAAGGCGGAGACGATGAAGAACATCGGCTTGGCCATGCAGATCCTGGAGCAGGCCGCGAAGGAAGTCGGCGACGTCTACGTGAACCGGCAGAAGAAGGCCGACGCCGAAGACGAACCCACTGTCCCGACGGCTGTAACTGTTCAAGTGATCAATGCGAGGAAGCCGGATGCCGAGCCTGAATGTTCCGCAGGCTCCCTGGCGCATTCGCCGCAACATTTGTCGGGCTGCCGACAACCGAGGTTGTGGTGCAGAGCTCTTCGGGCTTGTGCTGGAGCACTGTAGCTGCCGACCCGACAACCCTCCAGTTCGGGTCTATTTTCATCATCTCGCCGACCAGTACCTCGGTGACCATTATCCTGAACTGTTTTGCCATTGGGAGGTGGTTCTGATGATCATTAAACTGACGTCCGTTCGAAACGATGAGTCCCTGGCTGTGGTGGTTGCCGGTGACGTTCTGACCGTGAATGGCCAGGCTTTTGATTTTTCGCAAGTGGGCCAGGGCGACACACTGCCGCGCCAAGCGATCAAATCCCCGTGGTTTGACGCCGACGTTGAGCGCGTGAATGGGCAGCTGGTGGTCACGCTGCTGCTGCCAATTCCCGCGAATTACAGCCCAGAGCAGGCTTTCCCGGTACCGCTGCTGAATGTTCCGGATGGCGCAGTGCAGTTTCCGGCGCCGCTCCCGGTGGAAGGGGAACCGGCTGAACCGCGTGCTATGCCGGAGTTTCAGCAGGTCGTTGGCGCCATCGATTGGAGCCAGCTGGTCACGGCACAGATGAAGGCGGCCACCGCCGCCGCGGCGCAGCTCACGCAGATGAAGGCTGTTCTGGCCAGCAAAAACGCGTCGGCCAACGCGCAGATCCTGCGTATTCAGGATCGCGTCGACACGCTGGGTTATGGCATCGACGCGGGCGAGGCAACAGAGGCTGATGAAGCCGAGCAGGCCGCGCTGCTGGTTAGCCTGAAATCCTGGAAGGCCTACAAATTTTCGCTGGGCAAGGTCACCAGCCAACCAGCCTGGCCCACCGCGCCGGCATGGCCAGCCGAGCCGCCTATTCCTGAAATCGAAGCCTCGCCCATGGCTCGACCTGCAGACGAGATCTGACCGGTAAGCACCTGGAACTCCGCCATCGAGCGGGTATTTTTTTGCCTGGAGAAAACTGATGCCTGTAACCGAAAAAGATCGAGATATCCTCGCTCGCACCCTTTGGGGCGAAGCTCGCGGCGAGGGCACTGCCGGCCAGATCGCGGTGGCGTGGACGATCCGCAACCGAGTATTCGATGGCAAGACCAATTCGTGGTGGGGCGAGGGCTACGCCGGCGTGTGCCAGAAGCCGTACCAGTTCAGCTGCTGGAACAAGACCGACCCGAACTATCAGTTCCTGATCGGCGTGAAGGTGATCCCGTCCCGAGAGCTGGCGCAATGCCGGATCGCTGCTGACCAAGTGATCGACGGGAAGGTGTCTGATCCTACCGGCGGGGCCACGCATTATTACGCTACCAGCATCAAGGCGCCGGCCTGGGCTGCTAAGGCCAAGCAGACGCTGAAACTGGGCGGGCACGTCTTCTTCAAGGATGTGCCGTGATGGTCGTGCCGTGGAAAGCGGTGGGCGCGCTGGCGCTGGTGCTGATCGGCGCCGGCAGCGCCTGGCAGTTTCAGGACTGGCGATACGGCGAGAAGCTTGCCGAGCAGGCCCAGCAGCACGCCGAAACCCTCAATCAACTGACCCAAGCCGCCGTCAACGCGCAACAAGCCGAGCAGGACAAGCGTCTGGCGCTCGAGCAGCGGCTGGCGGCCAGCGAGCAAACCCACTTCGAGAAAATGACCGATGCTCAAAAGAACCAGGATCGCCTGCGCGATCGCCTTGCCACTTCTGATCTGCGGCTGTCAGTCCTCCTCGACGCAAACGACGCTGCCAAAGGCTGTGGGGTGCCAGCCACCGCCGGCGCCGGCGGCGTGGATCATGCAGCCGTACGCGCCAGACTTGACCCGGCGCATGCTCAACGAATTATCGCCATCACCGACACCGGCGACCGGGGGCTGATCGCGCTGCAGGCGTGTCAGGCCTACGTCAAGGCGCTTGCACCTGCTCGGTTCGAATGACGTAATTGAACCCGGTATCGACCGATACGGATCTGCGTGGCAAAAAGCCACTTTATCTAATACATTCAGCTGTCCAACAGACACGTCTACGACATGGAAGCTGATATGAAACTGAAAATCGATTTTGTTTACGGACACGGGGATGCCAGCGAGGAACGAGTTGTATTAACTGTTCTGGAAGACTGTAACTTGAGCAGCTACATGGTGTGTGACGCAACCTTCACTAATGATGGGATGCTTTCTAACAAAAACCGTCATACGAAATGGTTTCACGATAAGCAAGTGAAGAAGGGCGAGCGTATCTCTCTACATACAAGGGTTGGAGTAGATAATGATCAAGTGCAAAGTGGAGTTCTATGGCATCACATTTATTGGGACTTCAAAAGTCCTATTTGGAATGACGGCGGTGATGCCGCTGTTCTATTAGAGATAGCAGGCTGGAAAACAACCAAAGCTCGGTAATCCTCGTACCACTTTTTGTACCAATCCTACGTTTTTTAGGGGGGTTTAGGGGGTGGAATGCCCCCTGAAGCCCTTTAAAGCCCCCAGACCAAAAACGCCAGCGACTCCGCACATGCTCATCCTAATCCCTTAAAGCAGCCTTACCTGTGCCTTTATCGGGGGGGGGGGGGGTAGCGCTGCGCCATTCTTGCGATACCACCATTCGTGAACCATCATTTAGATTCGAACTGGATGACTGGTGCAATGGACAAACAATTGGCTGGTTACTCAATCGTGATGACGATTATCTGGGTTTCAGTCGTTCTTTCTGTCATTTATTGGATGTCGTAGTGAATGTGATGGGGGGCTGACTTGGAAGGCGTGGTGCTGAGCGAGAAGATGCAGCGAGAGGCGGATCGCCTGCTGGCGCAGATTGTCCGGGCTGATTCGATGATCATCGCTGTGAAGGCGGGAGCACGGGCAGATGGCTTCGTGCTTGGCTTGGAAACCGGCGGTGCTTTGCGCGCCGGCGATGCTGAAAGGCTGTACATTATTTTTGAAGCCGCGCTGATGGAGCGCCTGAAAACGCTGACGAAGGGCTGATCAATCGACTGGCTTGATCAGCTCCGGACCTTGATTGCGGGCATTCCCCACAAAACCGTTCACTTTGCGGTAGCCTTGAAACGCCTGCTCAGGAGTCGTCCCGTCGATAGGGGATGCTTGGCGAGAAGGGTGTTTCTCCTTTCAGGGTTTGAAGCTCTGTTGCCAGGTGAGAGATGTGCCTGTCCTTCGCCATCACCTCCCAGTTAGTTTTGATCGTGATGTCGTTCGCTCGCCGGTCAGCCTCGGCAGCTTTAGCCTTGGCCGCGATCAGCTCATCCCTTAGAGAGTTCCTTTCCGCCGTGAGAGCGTCGTTGTCACGCACCAATCCCTGGATATTTCCCACTGCTCGTTCCAGCTTGAGAGTGAGCGCTTCGAATTCATTTTCGTACATCCGGAGTTGATGCCGGCAGGTTTCGAGCGAAGTCGGGTTACCGAGCCAATCGTCGGTGTCTTCTATATAGAGGGGGTCCACGGGCATGCCTTGCTGATTACTGGTTGCATATACAGTAATCGAGGCGCGGCAGGTGGGCGAGGGTGAAGCGACGAGCTGTAGGATTTTGGATTGGTGACTGTCGGCAGAACGCCGTAGCGCAGGGACTTTCCGGTCGAAAGCCTGTAGGGACTTTTGCGGGGATTCGTAATATACGGTCAGTCACCGTTAGGCATCGATTGCAGTGGGCGCCGTTCCAAAGGACTGTTCCGTATAGCTTTTTTGCTCCCCTGCAAGCATGGGGTGCTAGGGGTCGAGTGTTCGAATCACTCCGTCCCGACCATATAATTCAAAGGGTTGCGAGATTTTATCTCGCGACCCTTTTTTGTTTTTAAGCGTTTTTACCCCTACAAAAACTCTGGCTCTTGGTTGAATCTTCAGCAGCTACAAAGTTCACGGCGCGAGAAGAGTGCTTCGCTGTGTGCTGGTCGCTCGAGCAGAAGGGGACGGCCGTTAAAGAGCCTTTTCCGGTGCCGGTTGGTCGTTGGGTTGGGCGATGATTGTTTTGAGCTCTGCGCTCATGGGGAATTTGAGATTCAAGCCTTTGGGAGGGATGGGCTGAGTAAACCATTTATCGTAGATGGCGTTGATTTCACCGGAGACAAAAAGTGACTTGATCGAGTCATCCACGACTTTTTTGAGATCCGGATCACCCCGACGCATTGTGCAACCATAGATTTCGTTGGATTGCGGGGTGCCAGTCACTACCCAATCTTCCGGTTTCTTTGCCTTTGCCATTTCGCCCGCTAGCAATGCGTCGTCCTGCATAAACGCAATGGCGCGGCCGGACTCGAGCATTTGGTAAGACTCGCCAATGTCTTTGGCAGAGATTACGTTCATGTTCATCTTTTTCTCGGCATTCATGACCTTGAGCATCCGCTCGGCAGTGCTGCCAGCAGTAGTCACTACGTTCTTGCCATTGAGATCTTGAAAGTCCTTGTAAACCGAATCCTTCCTGACCAACAGACGGGTGCTGGCTTCAAAAATGCCGACCGAGAAGTCGACCTGCCGAGCTCTCTCGGCGGTATTGGTTGTGGAGCCGCACTCCAGGTCCACAGTGCCGTTTTGCACCAGTGGGATACGCGTCTGTGATGTCACCAGGTTGTACCGTACGTTCAGCTTGGGCATACCGAGTTCTTGCTTGATAGCCTCGACAATCTTTAATTGAATGTCATGGGAGTAGCCCATCGGCTGACCGGATCCGTCGGCCATATAAGAGAAGGGAATGGAAGAGTCTCGGTGACCCAGGGTGATGGTCCCCGAGGTCTTGATTTTCTTAAGCGTGCCGGTGGGTTCGGCAGCCATGAGGGCAGTACTACTTAAGGCCACAGTCAGGGTAACGCCCAGGATTGCAGGGAAGGTACGCATCAAAAGCTCCTCATTAGGGTGAGGCGAGAGGTCTCGCGGGGCTTGGCGACTCGCTTGTTGTTAGTGACGGTCCAGCCAGACGGTCTGTGCATTACAGAATTCGTGCACACCGAAATGCGACAGTTCACGGCCAAAACCGCTTTTCTTTACGCCGCCGAAAGTGACGCGTGGATCGGTTGCGCAATAGCCATTGATGAATACGCCGCCGGTTTCCAGTTCGCCGGCCAGCTTCTGGGCCAGTTCCAGAGCATGTGCGGCGCCCCGCGCAGTTGTGATCGATGCCACGGGTCTAAGGCTGGAAACGTTAGTCATGACACCGTCCTGCAGGATGGGAATGGATGCATAGCTTCTAAGCAACAGCGCCGGTTTTGAATCAGATCGCGCGAGCCAAAATGGATTGCGCGCGACCAATGACCGGCGCATCGACCATTTGCCCATCCAGCACGAAAACGCCTTCACCTGAACGAGCGGCTTCGATAATGCGTTGCGCCCAATGCAATTCTTCCTGGCTTGGTTTTAGCGCCTGATGAATGATTGCGACTTGGGTTGGATGGATACACAGCGCGCCACCAAAGCCCATGTCGCGTGCAAAATGAACCGCGCGTAGTAGCCCAGCGGTGTCCTGGATTGACGGAAATACCCCATCCAACGCTGGAGCGAGCGCTGCAACCCGGGTGGCGAGCAAAACTGCGTAGCGCGCATGGCTAAGGATTTCTTCGGCGGCAGGGCTGCCAGTAGTCAGGTTCAGGTCCAGACCCAGATCCAGACTACCGAACGACAAACGCTCAACGCCTTGAGTGCCGGCAATTTCGTTGAGTGCTGACAGGCCCTTCGCGCTCTCGATGATTGGCCAAATCGGTTTTTCGGTACCGGCAGCTGTGGTGACCTGTTTCGCGCTTTCTGCTTTGGGCAGCAGAATTCCGATAACGCCAGCGTGGCGTCGGCAAAGATCCAGATCCGCAGCATGCGCCCAGTGATCCGGGGCATTCACTCGGACCAGAATTCGTGCATCCGGGGCTTCGCTCAGAAATGCGTCGAGGTTATCCCTCGCCTGCTCCTTGAGGTTTTCTTGCACGGCATCTTCCAAGTCAACGATGACCCGATCCGCCCCGGTGGCAATAGCTTTTGAGATGCGCTCTGGTCGAGTGGCCGGCACAAACAGGGCGGAGCGAACAAGTGATTTGCTCATGGCGTTGCTCCATTGCTGAACTCGATCTCTCCAATCTGTGCTGTGCCGTCCTGATTGCCAGCCCAGACCTGTGCCTTGCCGTTTTCGATTAGACGTCCGCCCACCTCGAAAGGCTTAGGCGAAATCAGAGGTCGTACTCCGCGGAATGCGAAACGCTCCAGACGCGCAGTTGGATGCGCTTTGGTAAAGGCACGCAAGTTCAACGTGGCGATCAATGGACCATGTACCACCAGCCCCGGATAACCTTCGGTCTCTGTTACATACGGCCAGTCATAGTGAATACGATGACCATTGAAGGTCACTGCGGAATAGCGAAACAGCAGGGTTGGAGTGGCTTCTATCCGTTCCTGCCATTGGCCTTCAGGTAACGTTTCGGTACCGTTCAGTTTGGGCGGGGAAGCTTCACGGTAAACAATGTCCTGATCGTCTTGAAGGGCGCGTTTGCCGTCCTGGAAAAACTCATGGCGTACTGTGACGAACAATAAGGAACCCGTGCGACCGTGCTTCTCCTCGACGTTGAGGATGGTCGATACACAGGTCACTTCAGCATCCACTCTTAATGGCTGGAAAAACTCAATTCGGCTTCCCGCCCACATGCGATTGCGGTTATGGGCCGGCGGCAAAAATCCCCCAAGCGCTGGATGGCCGTCCGGCCCCAGTTCGCTGGCACCCACCGGCTCCTGAAAAAATGCCCAGTGCCACAGGGGCGGCAGCGGCTCACCGGGTTGTGGTGCCGACTCGCCCAATGTCGCGGCAATGCGTCTGACCAGAGTGAAACTGATCCGGTCCTGGCTTTCCTGACGTCGTCCAATCCAGGCGGAAAAATCGGAACTGTTGCTCATATTCTTTGCTCCAGTCGGTCAGTGATCAAGCCAGGGTGGCCATTTCTGGAATCGCTTCAAAAAGATCCGCCACCAGGCCGTAATCGGCCACCTGGAAGATCGGTGCTTCTTCGTCCTTGTTGATCGCAACGATCACTTTGGAGTCTTTCATGCCGGCCAGGTGCTGGATCGCGCCGGAGATACCGACGGCGATGTACAGCTGTGGCGCAACGATCTTGCCGGTCTGACCGACCTGCATGTCGTTCGGTACGAAACCTGCGTCGACCGCGGCGCGCGAAGCACCCACAGCAGCGCCCAGCTTGTCGGCGAGCGCGTAGAGGTGTTTGAAGTTATCGCCGTTCTGCATGCCGCGGCCGCCGGAAACGACGATTTTGGCAGCGGTCAGCTCAGGACGATCGGACTTGGCCAGTTCTTCGCTGACGAAGCTGGAAGTGCCGGCGTTGTGAGCAGCAGCAACCGCTTCAACGGCAGCCGAACCGCCTTCAGCGGCAACCGGGTCGAAACCGGTAGCACGTACGGTGATCACTTTGATTGGCGCGGTCGACTGCACGGTAGCGATGGCGTTACCGGCGTAGATCGGGCGCTTGAAGGTGTCGGCGCTTTCGACCGAGATGATCTCGGAGATCTGGTCAACGTCCAGCTGGGCAGCAACGCGCGGCAGGATGTTTTTGCCGTTGGACGTAGCGGCAGCCAGGATGTGGCTGTAACCCTTGCCCAGCTCAGCGACCAGTGGAGCAACGTTTTCCGGCAGCTGATGCGCGTAAGCGGCATTGTCAGCGTTGAGGACTTTGCTCACGCCAGCGATTTTCGCCGCGGCCTCAGCCACGGCGCCAGCGCCCTGACCTGCAACCAGCACGTGAATGTCGCCGCCGATTTTCGCAGCCGCAGCCACGGTGTTCAGCGTGGCCGGGGCCAGCACTTTGTTGTCGTGTTCAGCAATAACCAAGATAGTCATTTAGATTACCTTCGCTTCGTTTTTCAGTTTCTCGACCAGTTCAGCCACCGACTTGACCTTGATGCCTGCGCTGCGTGCAGCCGGCGCTTCGACTTTCAGGGTCTTGTTGGTGGAGGCGGTGGAAACGCCCAAAGCGTCCGGAGTCAGCACTTCGAGAGGCTTCTTCTTGGCTTTCATGATGTTTGGCAGGGACGCGTAGCGCGGCTCGTTCAAACGCAGGTCGGTGGTGACGATGGCCGGCAGTTTCAGGGAAACGGTCTGCGCGCCGCCGTCGATTTCGCGGGTCACGGCAACGCTATCGCCGGAAACTTCGACTTTCGAAGCGAAAGTGCCCTGACCGTAGCCGCTCAATGCAGCGAGCATCTGGCCGGTCTGGTTGTTGTCGCTGTCGATGGCCTGTTTGCCCAGGATCACCAGCTGAGGCTGTTCCTTGTCGACCACGGCCTTGAGCAGCTTGGCCACGGCCAGGGAAGTCAGGTCTTCAGCGGATTCGACGAGGATGGCGCGGTCGGCACCCAGAGCCAGTGCGGTACGCAGCTGTTCCTGAGCGGTGGACGGGCCGATGGAGACGACGACGATTTCAGTCGCAACGCGCCCTTCTTTTATAGAGAGTTCTTTCAGGCGTACGGCTTCTTCCACTGCGATTTCGCAGAACGGGTTCATCGACATCTTGACGTTGGCGAGGTCTACGCCGGAATTGTCCGCCTTGACGCGAACCTTGACGTTGTAGTCGACCACTCGTTTCACAGCTACCAGCATTTTCATTGGGCAGTGTTCTCTCGAAAAACTTTGATCGTTGCAGGCAGGCTTTTTATTTTCAGCTCAAGGCTAAATCGCCCCGGCTGCGCGCATTTGTTCAATACGGTCTGTATCCAGCCCCAGTTCCCTGAGCACCTGTTCGGTGTGCTGACCGAGACCCGGTACGGCATCCATACGTGGCTCGAACGCGCTGTTGCTGCCGGGAGGTATCAAGCTCGGGACGGTACCGGCGGAGGTTTCGACTTCTCGCCAGCGATCACGCGCCTGAAGTTGCGGATGGTCCCAAACACCTTGCATGTCATTGACCCGAGCATTAGCAATTTGCGCATGCTCCAACCGGTCAAACACGGCATCGAAATTGAGTGTGGAGAACGATTCAACGATGAGTGCCCGCAGCGCCTGGCGGTTTTCGACGCGCTTGAAGTTGGCAGAGAAGCGTTCGTCTTTCGCCAGTTCAGGAGTAAGCAGTACCTTGTCGCAAAACAGCTGCCACTCTCGTTCGTTCTGCAACCCCAGCATGACTGTGGTGCCGTCACCGACAGGGAAGGGGCCATAGGGGTAAATCGTGGCGTGCGCGGCGCCGGCGCGAGGGGGAGGGGGAGCGCCGTCGTAGGCGTAGTACATCGGGTAGTTCATCCACTCGACCAGGCTTTCCAGCATGGACACATCAAGGTGGCTACCTTCGCCAGTGCGTCCACGCAACAGCAAGGCAGACAGAATCCCGGTGTAGGCGTACATGCCGGCCGCGATGTCAGCAATCGAGCAACCTGCCTTGGCCATTTCTTCCTCACCTGGTCCGCCGGTGACCGACAGGAAACCGCCTTCGCTCTGGATCAACAGGTCATAGGCTTTTTTCTTTTCATACGGGCCGCCTGCGCCGTAGCCTGAAATGTCACAAACGATCAGGCGCGGAAACCGCTGATGCAAAGCCTCAAATGAAAGTCCCATTCGTGCTGCGGCACCCGGCGCCAGGTTCTGCACCAGGACATCGGCAGTGGCCAGCAAGCTGTCCAGCACCTCGGTGGCCGAATCTTGTTTCAGATCGAGGGTCAGGCTTTCTTTCGAGCGATTGGTCCAGACGAAGTGCGAGGCGAGACCGTTGACGCGTTGGTCGTACCCTCTGGCGAAGTCACCGGTGCCTGGGCGTTCGACCTTGATCACACGCGCGCCAAGATCGGCCAATTGTCGGGTGCAGAAGGGCGCTGCAATCGCATGCTCAAGGCTGACGACGGTAACGCCATCGAGCGGACGGATGCCTTTGGGTTGGCTCATGATTATTATCTCTCTTGTCATGGCTCCCCAGTCGCGTCTGCTTGGGCCGACGCACTGGGCTATACGCTTATTCCTTAAAAGGAGCGCGGCAGTTCGAGCAGATGTTCGGCAACGTACGACAGGATCAGATTGGTGGAGATGGGAGCAACCTGATACAGACGGGTTTCACGGAATTTGCGCTCGACGTCGTACTCGCAGGCAAAACCAAAACCGCCGTGGGTCTGCAAGCACGCATTGGCGGCTTCCCAAGAGGCTTTCGCCGCCAGGTACTTGGCCATATTGGCACTGGCCCCGGCGTTGATACCGCTGTCGTATTCCTCGCAAGCACGCCAGCGCATCAGGTCAGCCGCTTCGATTTCAATGTGTGCTTCAGCGATGGGGAACTGAACGCCCTGGTTCTGCCCGATAGGGCGTCCGAACACGACGCGATCACGCGCATAGGCGCTGGCTTTTTCGATAAACCAGCGACCGTCACCAATGCATTCGGCTGCGATCAGTGTGCGCTCGGCGTTCAGTCCGTCCAGAATGTAGCGGAAACCTTTGCCTTCCTCGCCGATGAGGCTATCGGCAGGAATTTCCAGGTTGTCGAAGAACAGCTCGTTGGTTTCGTGATTGACCATGTTGGCGATCGGCTGCACGGTCATGCCGTTGCCAATGGCCTCGCGTAGATCGACGAGAAAGATCGACATACCTTCGGACTTTTTCTTCACGGCGGTCAAAGGCGTGGTACGCGCCAGCAAGATCATCAGATCGGAGTGCTGGACGCGCGAGATCCAGACCTTCTGCCCGTTGATCACATACTTGTCACCTTTGCGCACGGCGGTGGTCTTTATCTTTGTAGTGTCGGTACCGGTAGTGGGTTCGGTGACGCCCATCGATTGCAGGCGCAATTCGCCGCTGGCCAGTTTCGGCAGGTAGTAGCTTTTCTGCGCCTCGCTGCCGTGTCGTAGCAGGGTGAACATGTTGTACATCTGGCCGTGCACGGTGCCGGAATTACCGCCGCAGCGGTTCACTTCTTCCAGGATTACCGAGGCCTCAGCCAACCCGAGGCCGGAGCCACCATATTCGACAGGGATCATCGCTGCCAGCCAACCTGCGTCGGTCAGCGCCTTGACGAAGGTTTCCGGAAAGCCTTTTTCTTCGTCGACTTTGCGCCAGTAAGCCGCATCGAATTCAGCGCACAGAGCGCGTACGCCCTCGCGGATGGCATTGAGTTCTTCAGAGTTACGGTCAGTCATTTTTATTCTCCTCAACGCGTCACGCACGGCAACTGCCCTGCGTGACCGGGGCCGGGCAAAGAGCAATCAGATCGGGTTGAAACCCAAGGCAGCACGAAAGCGATTCTTGACGTAATGACCATCGCGCGGCGGCAGCACCCGGGGCGGGTTCTCCGCTTTGATCTTTATCGTCGCGAGCTTGACGCCGTCGCGGCTCGCAAAGCGCTCGCGCAAGTTATGTACGCCTTCCATGTCGCGGATCTCATCGGTCCAACTGAAGCCGCAAGTTTTCGCCACCTGGTCCAGGGAAATACCAAAGCCGGCGTGGCTGACTTGCATGCCGGTTTCACCAAAGTGACCGTTATCCAGCACAGCGATGGTCAGGTTGGCAGGCTTCTGCAGTGCCACCGTGGCCAGTGCGCCGAATCCCATGAGCAACTCGCCGTCACCGGTGACCACCACCACCGACTTGTCTGGCTGCGCATTCGCCAGGCCCAGGCCCACAGTGATTGCGCTGCCCATGGCGGCCCAGAGGTAATAATTCAGATCGTTGTCACCGGCGGCCATCACGTCATAGGACGCGGAGCCCAGCCCCGTCACGACCAGCACGTCTTTGCGGTCGGCCAGTAAGGCCTTGACCACTTCGCGGCGGCACAGAGTGTGGTTTGCGCTTACTTGACCCATTTCTTTTCTCCAATCAGGCGCTGGCCGAGCAGCAGGGCAGTGGACGAATCACCGTTGAAGGCCATGGTCGCGGCACCGTGCAGCAACGGGGCGACGTCTTCAGGGACGTCCGCGCGCCAGGTCATCACTTTCATCAGATTCAGGGAGGCTTCTGTGGCCTGGCCCATCGGGTTCTGCCATGCGTTGAATTCGGCCCAGTCGCCGCGCATTGTGACCACCATCAACAGCGGAAAGCCTGCGCAGACTTGCAGAGCGAGAGTGTTGATGCAGTTACCGACTCCGCTGGATTGCATCAGGAGGGCACCACGCTCTCCACCAAGCCATGCGCCGGCGAGATAGCCGATGCCTTCTTCCTCGGTGGTGAGGACAACGGCCTTGATGTCCGGGTCCGCATACGACATTCGGATCGCCGCCGAGTGGCCTGCATCCGGTACGAAGACCACGTGTTTGACGTCGTGGGCCTTGAGCACGCGGAACACGTCCTCTTGCCAATTCTGTCCCACGGTGTGTTCAGCTTCTGTTGACATGCCAATCTCCCAAGCAGTGCTGCTTTTGTGTTTTCACCCATTCTGGGAGTGATGGAGGAGAAGGACGACTACCGTTTTTGTCTTTGAGATATGCCCATTTTGTATAGCTAGGGGGGAATGCGTGGCCTGTTGGGCAACGGCGATAGCCACGCATTATGGGAAGGGAAATGATTAACGCAGAGAGGGGCAGGACGTACGGAATCGCCTCGCGCCCCCTACGCAATGAAGCGTCATCCATAGCGTAGGCAATGCGAATGTAAGGGAAGGCCAAAAGTGTTTCCATGCACCACTGCCACATCCGCGTCGTCGAGCAGCGACTGCGCGACATCTTTGTCGGTGTGCAGTACTCGGCCGGTATCAAGAGGCCCGTCTTTGACTCAAGTCAGTTCAAGGATCTTGATCTGGATTGCAGGCATGGCCAAACCGGGAAAGGTAACCAAGGTTCATCAAGCGCATTCATCACAAGTAGCATCGGTATCCGCTATCCAGTGATTTTAAAAGGGCCCATGGATCATCATGGGCCCTTTCAAAAAACCACGGTAATCGTCAGTGCCTCAGATCCTGGCAGCCTGCGATTTGATGAAGCCCCTCAGTCCGGTGCGTTCTTCGATCTCACCCGAGCCGCTGATGTAACCATAGCGGGACAGGTTGGGCATTAGCGTCGCTGCGATGAACGTGATGGTTACTACGGCCGCGACGTAGAAGAAGAAGTACTCCTCAATACCCTGCGACCGAAGCGACAAGGCGACGTATTCGGCGGTGCCACCGAATGCCGCGTTGCCGACGGCATAAGGAAAGCCCACACCCAATGCACGTACCGCTGGCGGGAACAGTTCAGCTTTGACGATACCGGCAATCGGCGTGTAGAGCGACGCGATTGCCAGGCCGCCAAATACCAGCAGGAACGCTGTAAATGGACTGCTGACTGATTGCAGCGAATAGAGCAGAGGGATCACCAGTAGCATGGCCAACCCGGAAAACAACAACATATGGACCTTGATTCCGATTCGGTCGGCGAGCAGACCAAAGAGTGGCTGACAAAACATGAAACCGACCAGGGCGGCCGTCATGATGAAGCTCACCGTTTCCGCACTAAACCCCGCAGAGATCACCAGAAATTTCTGCATGTATGTGGTGAAGGTGTAGAAGTAAAGTGAACCGCCAATGGTAAACGCGACCACCAGTGCCACTGCGCGTTTGTGTTTGAACATGCCACGTAGCGAGCCGGCATCTTTGCGGTTCATTTCTTTTTTTGTGGCGGTTTCATGCATCGCGCGACGCAAATACACGACTACGATAGAACTAAAGGCGCCGATGAAAAAAGGAATTCTCCAGCCCCATTCCCGCAATTCCTCGCCGGTAAGGGTTTGTTGAAGTATGACCACGGTCATAAGGGCGAGGAGTTGGCCTGCGATGATGGTGAAGTACTGGAATGATCCATAGAAACAGCGACGCCCAGGTGTCGCGATTTCACTGATGTAGGTGGCGCCGGTGCCGTACTCCGCGCCCACTGACAGACCCTGAATCAGCCTGGCAACGACAAGCAAAACTGGCGCCGCCACACCGATGGTTTCATAGGTCGGCATGACGGCAATCAACAAGGAACCGGCGCACATCATGAACACCGAGATAATCATCGATACCTTGCGGCCGCGGGTATCAGCAATCCAGCCAAAAATCCAACCGCCGAGCGGCCGCATGAAAAAGCCGACGGCGAAGACGCCGGCGGTTGCGAGCAACTGACTGGTGGTGTCGCCTTTGGGGAAAAACGAGCTCGCAAAATAGATGGCGGTATAGGCGTAAATGAAAAAGTCGTACCACTCCACCAGATTGCCCGAGCAGGCACCCATGATGGCTCTGACACGATTCGGACTTTTCATCTGATCGGACTTTTCAGTGTGGCGTGTTGAGTCGCTGGTTGATGCAGACATTTTGTTCACCCTTGTTTCAAGGCGAGACGATACGAGGCCCACGCTGATGCGTGTCCGACGTTGCTAGCTCGATGTGTTGATGTGCTTAACGCAAGTGCTGTGACCCTTCGACGACCAAGGCACATGAAGCGGGGGGGCGTATATGAGAGGTCAGCTGTTCGCTGACTGTATAAGGCGGGTCGGTCAGGTAACGGGAAAGGTAGTAAATCATGGCGGCAAGCCCTCGAATCTTATTCTTGTAGTCAGTCGATCGCTCTTGGCGTCGACGTTGATTGCACGCTACCGCAGAGTGACGAGGGTAATAAGCCGTCAGCCAGGTCTAACTGATATACCGAAATTCTATAGCTTGTCTTGCAGCCCCTGCGGGCTGGGGGATACAGCCGGCTATAAAGCCATTAGGTCCCATGCGACGCGGGCCCTGTGGCATTTCAGGAAACGCTAATGCGTTTACACTCATACTACTTCGACGCATTTCGCGCCGAGCCCGACTTTGACTGGCCTGGTAATGGATGTCGTTCAACTCAAAACCTTGATTCATGTGGCCGAGCTAGGCAGTCTCAGCAAGGCCTCAGACCGGCTTCACATCGCACAACCGGCACTCAGCCGACAAATTCGAATGCTGGAAAAAGAACTCGGCACCTACCTGTTTGATCGACATGGACGAGGCATGGAGATTACCGATGCTGGTCGCGAGGTGCTGGCGCATGCCACTCGAATCATGGAAGAAATGGAATCCATTCGAAGTTCAGTGGTGGGCGGAAAGACCTCTTTTCGGGGAACGGTCGTCATCGGTACGACGCCGACGGTAGCGGAAATTGTCACCGTTCCTTTAGTGCGCAAAATCAAAGAGGCGCATCCGAATCTTGCCGTCAGGTTTTCCTCGGCCTTCAGCGGTTATCTGCTGGATTGGGTTCAGCGTGGCGAATTGGAACTGGCGATTTCTTACGATCCCCAACCCCTGCATACGCTGCGTATCGTGCCGGTGATGATGGAAAACTTGCTGCTGGTCGGACCTGCCAGTGCCAAGCTGCGCCTGGATGTGCCGGTGTCATTCGAGTCTTTGGCCGAGCAGCAGTTGGTGTTGCCAAGCGCCCGCCACAGTCTTCGCGTGATTCTGGATAATTGTGCGCGAGAAGTCGGCATCAAGCTCAAAACCAGCGTTGAAGCTGACTCCTTCGGCGCGATGATTGACCTGGTTCGTAATGGCTTCGGTTTGACAGCTTTGCCACTGGCATCGATTTACGCCCAAATCGAAGCTGGTGTGCTCAGTGCCGCCCCCTTGGTTGACCCTATTCCCATGCGCAAACTTGTTCAGGTTTTTCCTGCCGACAGGCGTGTCAGTCCGGCTGCCAAATTCGTCGGGGATGCCTTCATCGAAATTGCTGCCGACCTGGTCAATCGTAAGATTTGGGCTGGGCACATGCTTTGAGCCAACGGATTCGTTGGCCAGGTGAATCGTTCGTTTAAACGTAATTGCTCAGCACTCACGCTATCCGCCTTTCTCACCACTGATGACATTGTCTTGAATCAACAAACACGACTGCCTGGCGTATTCGGCATTTTCATTTTGGGGATGCTGCAGGTTCTGGTCTGGGGAGGCTCGTTCTTCCTGATGGCCGTCATGGCCGACTCGATCATGAAAGAAACCGGCTGGGCCAGCCAATGGGTGTATGGCGCACTGTCTCTGAGCATTCTGGTTTCCGCGATGCTGGCGCCGTTGACCAGCCGGCTTATTGCCCAGTATGGCGGTCGCCCTATTCTGGCCAGTAGCGGTCTGGGCGTCGCCATCGGGTTGTTTCTGATGGCCAGTTCGACCTCGTTGCCGATGTTTTTTTTGTCTTGGGCTGTAATAGGTGTCGGTATGGCGCTGGGGTTGTATGAAGCGCTATTCGCCGCTTTAGGCTCTCTCTATGGGGAGCGAGCGGGCAGTGCGATTACGGGTATCACGCTTGTGTCCGGTTTTGCTACAACACTGTCATGGCCCGCGGTTGCGCTGGTCATCGAACACGTTGGTTGGCGCACGACGTGCGTGGCTTATGGAGTGTTATTGGTCATTGTCGTGGCGCCGCTTTATCTCTGGGTTCTGGCGAGGGGCACGGGACCACTCATAAAAAGTCAGGTAGCGGGTGGCGAAAGTTTCTCAATCGACCGGCGGATCTACTTGTTGCTTACGCTGATTTTTGCTTTGGGTGCAGTGATCATGACGGCGATGTCGGTCCAGCTGATTTCATTGTTGCAGGGGCAGGGTTACTCGCTTGCAGCCGCCGTTGGACTGAGCGCATTGCTGGGGCCGAGCCAGGTAGGATCACGTGTTCTACAGGTGTTTTCGCGTACGCGACACCCGATCTGGACGACGTTGATCTCCGTGATATTCGTGGCAATTGGTCTGCTGATTGTGACCATCGCACCGGCAATGACTGCCATGGGGCTGGTGATCTATGGCGCGGGTAATGGTTTGCGGGCGATCGTTCGAGGACTGCTGCCATTGGCCCTCATGTCGCCTACCCATTATGTTTTGCTGATGGGGCGCATGGCTCGGCCTTCGCTCATAGGACAAGCCTTGACCCCCCTTGCAGGCGGTTACCTGTTGCAGGCCTGGGGCGCTGGCGGTGTGCTTGCGGGACTGAGTGTGCTTGCCGTATTGAACGTGCTCTTGGTATTGCTGCTCATTCGACTGGTATGAAAAAGAACGGCTCTGATTGCCATCCTTCCTGAGGATCCCGGCCGGCATCATTGGCGGTCAGCGACTCGAGTTCTTTATGGTGATTTTGGCGATGAAACGGACTCCCCCTACTTTTCCCCCCCCACAAAAACGCCGGCTCTTGATGGACGTTACTGGACTCACTTAGAGCAGAACACCGCTGGAGCTCAAGTAAATACTCGCTTGGAAAAATCCAGAGCAGAATTTTCGAAGCTATCAAGAAGTGTAAAAAAGAAGATGGGGTGCTAGGGGGCGAGTGTTCGAATCACTCCGTCCCGACCATTATTCCTGAGAAAATCAGACACTTAAGCCGATCAGCTGGATCGGCTTTTTTGTGCCTGCGCAAAACCCGCGCAAAAAAGGTTGCTGGATGAAAAGTTTGGATCACTTGATAGACAAGCGGGATCCAGCGCTGCCCATCATTGAAAAAATGCTGGAGGAAGCCGTACTCAACTTTCAGTTACTTCCTCCCTCCGCCGAAAATGGCAGAGTTCTTTCAGGTCTTCAGGTCACGACTAAATCGACTTTGGGTGCGATTGCCTTCGAAACGGGTGGGCTGCTGATTGATCACGGCTGGTTACGTGTGCTCGGCTCCGGGCATCAGCAATTACCGCGAAATCTTCTGGATTGGAATAACGGCCGTGCTGATGCCTTTTTGTTGGTTGCCGACGATGCAGCTGGAGGTTTCTTTGCTCTCGATGGCGGTGGTTTGGGTGAAGAAGTTGGGGCGATGTATTACTGGGCGCCTGACACGCTGTTGTGGGAGCCATTGCACATTGCTTACACCGACTTTCTGGGTTGGGCGTTGAGCGATCGGCTCGCGACCTTCTACGACGGTTTGCGCTGGAACGGCTGGATTCGCGACCTGCAGGCGCTGGAAGCGGGTCAGTGCTTTTCGTTTTTCCCGTTTCTCTGGGCTCGGGAAGGCTCAGTCGAAAAGAGTCGCCGTACGGCGATTGATGTTAGCGAACAGTTCGAAATGAATGTCGAGTTGGCACGCAAGCTCGGCAATGGTTCTGCGCAGCCAATCTGATGTCGGGTTGATACTCTGCCTGCCAGGACTGAAGATGCTCGCTTAGATACACGAATGAAGTGCAGGCCACATCTTTTCCGTCATTGGTTCATACGAAAATGGATAAGTTATCTCGCTTGAACTCGCTTTTGATTCAGCACAATGCGGTCGTTTCGCTGAATATCGAAATTCAAGACTTCAAGTACAATCTGGCCTTGACGATGTCGTCGCTCGCTGACGCAGCAGAAAGCGCTATCACTATAAATTTTCAGGATGTCAGTGCGCTTGATCTAAGTGGCTTTGGCGGCGGGTTGACTCAATTCATGGAGCTCGTCGTTACCCGAATCGATCGTGGGCTCGACAGGATCAGATATGAATTAAAAGACGTAGAGGGCGAGAAAATATCGTTCTACTTCTTTACCTTCAGTGAGCCTATTCATTCGGAGCAATCTTGCGGGTTTTGATTGATCGCACTTTCAGTGCGCTCGCCCCTGAAGCGCCATTAAATATTGGTCGTCGGGTGCCGATACTCCGTTATCTAAATTCCGATCGAGCGAAGGCGCATGGAAATCAGCAATACCAGTAGTGAATATCAAAAGCCCAAAAATCTCGCAGGGCTGGGCCGTCGTTGGGGTGGGCAGATCATCGATACGTTGATCACCTACTTTTTTATCCTCTTCATAGGCCGGCTGGCGGAGTTTATTGGTTTGCCACCAAATGTTGTGGCTGTCCTGGCTTTTGGTGCGGGTGTGTCGTATTACCTGTTTTCTGATGCAATGCCCAACGGGCAAAGCCTGGGTAAAAAACTGCTGGGGATGTCGGTGATTGATGAGCGAAGCTACTTGAGTTGCAATCTGTATCAATCGTTCATACGCAATATCACAACGCCGTTTCTGAATATTCTCGACTGGATATTCATTTTCTTTGGCTCGCGCAAACGCCTGGGCGACATGCTGGCTTCGACCATTGTGATTCGTGTTTAGGTGAGGCTTATCACCCGCTCGTCTGGCCGATGCTGTGGATTGGCCAGACGAGCAGGTGAGTCAAATGAGCTGGTGGCGGTCGCGCAAGTATTATTGTTTCGAGCCTTGCTGAATGTCCTCCGAGTCGCTGGAGGTTGCGGCGTCTTTCTGCGTTTCTTGCGGTTCGGCGCCGGAGTTTGAGCCTGACGCTTCTTCGCCTTTTTTATTGGCTTTTTCCTCGTTGGACTCGGAGCTTTGCGCCTGCTTTGTGCCGGATGAGGCCGCCGGTGTTGCTGCCGAACTGGTCTGCGTGAAGAGCGAGCCAGTCAACAGCAGGCTTGCGAGCGTCAGGGTTGTAAGCGACTTGTTCATGATCTGAGTCTTCCTCGCGATGGGGGTAAACCATTGGAGGCAGGAACTCACACCAAGGTGCTGGCCGTTGGACGAGCGGTAGAGTCATATATACCCGGCCCAATGTGAAAGTAGAAGGATTTCTACAAAGCCGACCACCAACATGACCGCGACAAAACGGCGCGAAAACACACGATTGCTGCGCCGCCTCGATCTGAAGTCATCGTAAGCCGAGAGCGCTACCAAAAAATCAAAAAGCTCGCTCATGTGGTAGTGACTCTGCCGGCTTGCAAGTTGGCCCACTCAATCCCGAACCGGCCTAGGTATTTTCTCAACCGATCTGCATCATTGGGTTGCGCCTTGGCTTGGCGCGATACACCAAACAATCTGCGCCCTGCATCCGAAATGCTGTCCGCTTGCCGGCATACTTCAAGTACCGCCTTCAATTGCAGTCGATCGAAGAGGTCCAGGCTATCGGCGTCTCCCGGGAGATCATCTGCCATCCTGTCCGCTTGCGTCAGCCCCCACGCATAACGCAGCCGATCAATTTCTTCCTGCACTTGGGCCTCATCAATTCGCCCGCTGTCCGCCAGAGTGGCCATCCGGGTAATCGACGCTGACAGTTCGCGAAAGTTGCCCAGCCATGCCGCTTCGCGAGAGCTGGCGAAGGCGAGGTAGCGCCGCCGCGCTTCAAGGTTGAAGCGCACTAGCTGGCCGTGATCGCGAGCGTGACGTTCGAGCTCGAAGTCGATGTTGGGCTCGATGTCTTCGCGGCGGCCGGCCAGGCCTGGCAAATCAAATGTCCAGAGGTTGATGCGCGCGTACAGATCCTCGCGGAACAGGCCTTCGGCGACGCGGCTGCGCAGGTCACGGTGGGTGCCGGCGATGATCAGGAAGTCGCTATCGACTTCCTTGTCGGAGCCGAGCGGAAAGAAGCGCTTTTCTTCGATAGCCTTGAGCAGCATCGCTTGTTCGTCCGCGCCCAGCTCACCGATTTCATCGAGAAACAACATGCCGCCGTCAGCTGCGCGCAACAGGCCGTCGCGGGCGTTTTGTGCGCCGGTGAAAGCGCCTTTTACATGACCAAACAGAGTCGACATCGCGCCGTCGCCACGTAAGGTGGCGCAATTGACCTCAACAAACCGCCCCTGCATTTGATGGCGACTGCGCTTGAGTTCGTAGATGCGTCGGGCGAGGAACGATTTGCCGGCGCCGGTCGGGCCGATCAGCAGCATGGGCGCCTTGGAGCGCACAGCCACGCGTTCAATCTGTTCGATGGAGCGGTTGAACGCCGCATTGCGGGTGGCGATGCCGGACTTCAAGAACTCCAGGCCTTCGAGGCGTTTGTTGGCGAAGCGCGAGGCGATGCGGTCATAGCGTGACAGGTCGAGGTCGATCAGGGCGTGTGTGCCGGTGGCTTGTTCATCTTCACTTTTGCGTCGGGCGGGGGAGGTCTGGATCAGGCGCGCTGGCAGATAGCGTGCTTCGGTCAGCAGGAACCAGCAAATCTGCGCGACGTGGGTGCCGGTGGTGATGTGAACCAGATAGTCCTCGTGCTCGGTATCGAAGCTGTAGGCCGTCGTGAAGTCATGCAACGCGCCGTAGACCTCTTCGAAATCCCACGGATTGCGCAGTGCCATGGGGTGCAGCTGGACCTCGGTTTCCGGCGAGACCTGCTGGATATCAGCGCGAACCCGTTCAGCGAGGCTGATGTCGCGCGCGTCGATACCGTGAATCAGTTCCAGGCGATGGATCAGTACGTCCGGTTGCTGGCACAAGCCAACGCTCGGTCGCCAGTGGCTCCAGCGATTGGCGCCCTTGCCAACGCGATCCAGCGTGGCGCCGATAAAACCGATGGCGACAGTACGTTTGTTTGGCATGGCTATCTCAGAAGATAAATGACGATATCAAATGATAGATTTTTCACGCCGGGTTTGTCTTCTGTACAGCTCGAATAAACCGATAGAATTAAAAAAACCGTTATAAATCAATAATATAAAAAATAAATTTCGCGCTTTTCAAAAATTGGCACAGCCACTGCAATGTTTGTTGCAACGAACAGGACAACAGAGCGAGATGCCACGATGGCCAACTTCAAACTCTTCAACACGCAATCGAAACAGCTGCCAGCCTGCGACACGTTGAATGCCTCCGGCGCCTCGGCATATGCCTACACCCCGAAGCATCAACTGGCTCAACTGGCTGTCACCGGTTGCCTGAACCAGACCTTTTACGCCAGCGCTGAAAGTCAGCTGGATCAAGTGTTGAAGCTGGTGGGCGAGCTCGACAGCCGGTTCGTGGCGAAGGCTGCTATTTACGCTCGCCAAAAGGGCCACATGAAGGACATGCCGGCGTTGCTGCTGGCGGCGCTGACGGCGAATCGGTCGACGTTGGTACCGGAGGTGTTTGAACAAGTGATCGACAGCGGCAAGATGTTGCGCAACTACGTGCAGATCCTGCGCAGTGGCGCCACCGGGCGCAAATCCCTTGGTTCGCAACCCAAGCGTCTGGTGCAGAACTGGCTGAACGGCGCGACCGAACGTCAACTGCTGCAAGCGTCGATTGGCAACCAGCCATCGCTGGCGGATGTGGTGAAGATGGTTCATCCGAAACCGGCTGAGGCCTGGCGCGAAGCGTTCTTCGCGTGGTTGATCGGTAAACCGGTGGATGTGCAGGCATTGCCTGAGTTGACCCGCGATCTGCTGGCATTTCGCAGCGGTGCGAGTCACCAAGTACCCGCGGTACCGTTCCAACTGCTCGGCAACGAAACCCTGAGCAAAGAGCAATGGGCTGCGCAGGCTTACAACATGGGCTGGCAGGGATTGCGCATCAACCTCAACACCCTGGCCCGGCATGGCGCGTTCGAGGTGCCGGGTTGCGTCGAGTACGTGGCGGCGCGACTGGCAGATCCGCAAGAAGTGGCCAACGCGCGGGTTTATCCGTACCAGTTGCTGGCGGCCTACCGGATGGTTGGCGATAACGTACCGCTGCAGATCCGCGAGGCATTGCAGGACGCACTTGAGTTATCGCTGGCAAACGTGCCGAAGCTGGAAGGCGCAGTGGTGGTTTGCCCGGATGTTTCGGGTTCGATGGGCAGCCCGGCCACCGGCTATCGTCAGGGCGCGACCACGGCGGTGCGTTGCATCGATGTGGCGGCGCTGGTCGCGGCAGCGGTGTTGCGCAAACAGCCGGCGGCGCGGGTGATGCCGTTCGAAGTGAACGTGGTGGATATCAAGCTCAACCCACGGGACAGCGTAATCAGCAATGCGGAGAAACTGGCCGCGGCCTTTGGCGGCGGCACCAACTGCTCGGCGCCGCTGAAGAAACTGGCGGACAGCAAGGCCAAGGTCGATACGCTGATTCTGGTATCGGACAACGAGTCCTGGATCGACACGCGGCGCCGTGGTGCCAGTGAGACCCTGCTGCAGTGGGAGCGCATCAAGCGGATCAACCCGCAGGCGCGTCTGGTGTGTATCGATATCCAGCCGGGTTACGCAACGCAGGCAGCGGACCGCGATGACATTCTGAATGTCGGCGGTTTCTGCGATGCAGTATTCGATGTCGTCGAGCAGTTCACCTGCGGTCGTTACGGCGCGCAGCACTGGGTCGAAGCGATCGAGAACATGCAATGAATTGATTTGTCACAGGCGCTGAATGCCGGTGGGACTACATCCAAGACGTCTCATCAAACCCTTGTCAGCGTGTGTGACGGCACGAATGCCTGATGGCTGTACATCTGAGGCCGGTTAATCCCGGTGCGCGGCAACGCGCAACAGTCATCAACCTTTGTCGTGCCACCTTACTGAAAAAGAAGGCAGCGAATGCAACAGGTACTCCATCGGAACGCGGGTTCGAATCCCTCCCCGGCAACGGGGGCTCGACTGGCAGAGCCACAGTGTCTGTTTTTTTGTCGCTGCACATGACGGAACAACGCCGACTCATTGGCCAACGAATAAAGAATAGAGAAATGAAAAAACACACGTACCAACTGCTCGAAGTCGCCAACGGCAAGCCGATCAAACTCTGGACCGAAGGTGTCCCGGTAGAAACCGAGGCCCGTGAGCAACTGATGAACACGGCAAAGATGCCGTTCATCTTCAAGCATCTGGCGGTGATGCCGGATGTGCATCTGGGCAAGGGCTCGACCATTGGCAGCGTGATTCCGACGGTGGGCGCGATCATTCCAGCGGCCGTCGGCGTGGACATCGGTTGCGGCATGATCGCCGCACGCACGTCGCTGACCGCTGCCGACCTGCCGGACAACCTGCAGGGGCTGCGCAGCGCCATCGAGCAAGCGGTGCCCCATGGCCGCAGTTCGACCCGTTCGCGGCGCGACAAGGGCGCATGGGACGAGGTTCCGCAGCAAGCCGATCAGGCCTGGGCGGGGCTTCAGCCTCGATTCAAGCTGATCACCGACAAGTACCCGAAACTGGCCAACACCAACAACCGTGGGCATCTGGGCACGCTCGGCAGCGGTAATCACTTCATCGAAGTGTGCCTGGATGAAGCCAACCGGGTCTGGTTCATGTTGCACAGTGGTTCTCGCGGCGTCGGTAACGCCATTGGCAACCTGTTCATTCAGATGGCTCAGGCGGATATGCGGCAACACATTGCCAACCTGCCGGATCGTGACCTGGCGTATTTCGAAGAAGGCAGCCAGCACTTCGATGATTACGTGGAAGCGGTGAGCTGGGCGCAGGACTTCGCCAGACAGAACCGCGAACTGATGATGCGCGCGGTGATTCAGGCCACGCGCCAGATCATTCGCAAGCCGTTCGAGGTGGCGCTGGAAGCGGTCAACTGCCACCACAACTATGTGCAGAAAGAGCGGCATTTCGGCGAAGAAGTCTTGGTCACCCGCAAAGGCGCGGTGTCGGCGAAGAAAGGTGAGCTGGGGATCATTCCGGGTTCGATGGGCGCCAAAAGTTTCATTGTGCGCGGTCTGGGCAACGAAGAGTCGTTCAGCTCCTGCAGCCACGGCGCCGGGCGGACCATGAGCCGCACCAAGGCCAGGAACACCTTCACCGTCGAAGACCAGATCCGCGCCACGGCGCATGTCGAGTGCCGCAAGGACGAAGCGGTGATCGACGAAATTCCGATGGCCTACAAGGACATCGACAAAGTCATGCACGCCCAGCGCGAGTTGGTGGAAGTGCTGCACACCCTGCGGCAAGTGGTGTGCGTCAAAGGATAAAAGGGTCAGCAGTCATGGAATTTGCAGAACGCCACCCGCTGTGCGACACGATGCGTGCGCGGGTGCTGGAAGAGTTGGCGCGTATAGAGCGCGAGCGCAACGTCACGGTGTTATACGCCTGTGAGTCTGGCAGTCGGGCCTGGGGCTTTGCCTCGACCGACAGCGACTACGACGTAAGGTTTGTGTATGTGGAAAAACCGCAGTGGTTCGTTCAGGTCGATACACCGCGCGATGTGATCGAGCGGCCATTGGACGATGAACTGGATGTCAGCGGCTGGGAACTGCGCAAGACCCTCGGGTTGTTGCGCAAGTCCAACCCGACGTTGCTGGAGTGGCTCGACTCGCCATTGGTGTACCGCAGCGAAAGCGCACAGGTTGCACAACTGCGTGAGCTGGCCGAAGCATTCTACAGCCCGCCGGCAGCCCGCAATCACTATCTGTCGATGGCGAAAAACAACTTTCGCCAGTACCTGCAAGGCGACAGTGTGCGGTTCAAGAAGTACTTCTACGTGCTGCGGCCATTGCTGGCGGTGCGCTGGATCGATCAGGGGCGCGGGCGTCCACCGATGACCTTCGCCGACCTGCTGACCACGGTCGATGACCGCGCATTGCTCGCTGAAGTCGACGAGTTACTGGCACTTAAACGCAATGCCGACGAGAGCACCTACGGTCCGCGCCGCCCGGCGCTGCACAGGTTCATCACTGCCGAACTCGAACGCGATGTGCCCACATTACCCAGAACACAGGAAGACTCGCGACGACTGGATGACTACCTCAGGGACACTGTCGGGTTGTACGCGTAAGGATTGAAATGGAACAGCAAGTGATTGAACTGGACGGCGCGATTGGCGGCGGTCAGGTGTTGCGCAGCGCGCTGAGCCTGTCGATGGTGACGGGCCAGGCGTTTCGCATTAAACAGATTCGCGCTCGCCGCAGTCGACCGGGATTGTTGCGTCAGCATTTGACGGCCGTGATGGCCGCCGCCGAAGTCTGTGGTGCGCGGATCGCGGGAGCGGAGTTGGGCTCGCAGGAGCTGCATTTCGAGCCGGGAGCGATTCGTTCGGGTGATTACCGGTTTGCGATTGGCACGGCCGGTAGTTGCACGTTGGTGTTGCAAACATTGCTCCCTGCGCTGTTGCAGGCGCCGGGCACAAGTCGCGTACGGATCAGCGGCGGTACGCATAACCCATTGGCGCCGCCTGCCGATTTCCTCACCCGCAGTTGGTTGCCGTTAATGCGGCGCATGGGGGCCGGTATTGAGCTGGATCTGTTGCGTCACGGCTTTGTCCCGGCCGGTGGTGGTGAAATCGATGTCACGGTGCAGCCGTCGCAACTGACGCCGCTGGACCTATGTGAGCGCGGGGCGCTGCTGTCGCATGAAGCCTTGGCGCTGACGGCCGGTCTCGCACCGAGCGTCGCCGAGCGTGAACTGAGTCAGGTGGCGAAACGCCTGCGCTGGTCACCGGAAATGCTGCATCCGATCACGCTCGATCCGGCGCGTGGCCCCGGTAATGTGTTGTTGCTGGAGTACGTGTTCGAGCAGGTCACCGAAGTCTTCAGTGCCTTTGGCCAGGTGTTGTTACGGGCGGAGAAGGTCGCTGATACCGCAATCAATCAGGCGGCAGACTGGTTACGCAGTGACGCTGCGGTGGCGGAACACCTCGCCGACCAGTTGCTGCTGCCGATGGCGCTGGCGGGCGGCGGATCATTTACTACCCCAAGAATGACCGAACATCTGCACAGCAATATCGCGGTGATCGAGCGCTTCTTGCCAGTGAACATCGAATACTCGGAAGCGGGCGCCGAGCGTCTGCGGGTTGAGGTCCGCGGCGGTCGCTGATCACGTCGCAGGTCCAGGTCAATCTCGGAAAAGCGGCAATTTGCTGGCCCCCAGGCTTGAGCATCCCCGGCAAACTCGCCTTTTTTCAAAAGGTTAGGTTGGCTATATGCGGACGATTTTCATAACCGTTGCAACGCTTTCCCTGGCTGCGTTCGCCTCGGGAGTTCAGGCGAAAGAGTTGAGCAAGAGTCATCGTTTTGCCTGTACGTGGGGTTCGGACATTGCCGCCGGTGCCCAGCAGTCGAAGCTGTCGGGGATCTCGTTGTACGGCGCGCGTAAACAACTGCAGGTGCGCAAGTTCCAGCAACCGTGGATGCGCATGACGGCGATGGGAATTACCGAGCAGACGTATAACAGCACGTCGAAGCTCAAACCTGCGGCGGTCAAGCAGACCTATTACGAACAATGCGTGCGGCATGAGCTGGCCCAGCGCTAATCAAAAAAGCCCAACCTGAAGAGGTTGGGCTTTTTCATGCCTGACGAGACGTTAGCGTTACTGGTCGCTTTCGCAATTGACCATCCACGCCACGCCAAAACGATCGACCAGCATGCCAAAACGCACGGCCCAGAATGTCGTTTCCAGCGGCATGTCGACCCGACCGTCCTTGGCCAGCGCATTAAACACCCGCTCGGCTTCGGCAATGCTGTCAACATTGAGCGAGATCGAGCAACCGCTCATGCCTCCGGTTGGCCGGTCGGGCGTGGTGTCGGAGGCCATGATCATCTGGTCGCCGACTTTCAGGCAGGTGTGGATCACCAGGTGGTGGTGCTCTTTCGGCACGTGTTCGGCGGCGGGTGTTTCGCCGAAGGTCATCATCGCTTCGAGTTTGCCTTGCAAGGCTTGTTCGTAAAAGGTGAAGGCCTCGCGGCAGTTGCCGTTGAAGATCAGATAGGGATTGATTCTCATGGTGGCGTTCCTGGCAGTAGGCGCGGAGAGAGGCGATTTTCGCCAGGTTCCGCGAAAGGCGGTTAAACCATAGCAAAGCATTGGACGCCGCAATGGTCAGCGTTTTTCCAGATGTTTTTCTTCTGAAAACGCCGCGCTTCAGCACGGATAAAACCTGCGGAGTACCATGACACCCTGTACGACCTATCGAGCTTGATCTGCCATGCCTTTGATTTCCCGCTTCAACGCCCTGTTCGATCAGGCCCGGCGCGCCTTGCTTCTGGTCTGGGCGACATCACGCGGGTTGTTTCTGGGCCTGGTGCTGGCGACGTTGGTTGCCGGTGTATTGCCGGCATTGGCCGCTTGGCTTGGCCAGCGCATTGTCGACGCGGTGGTGGCGGCGATGCAGTTGCATGCGCAGCAGGGCGATGCGCCGCTGTGGCCGGTGTTGCGTTACGTGCTGATGGAGGCGGGGGTGTTGGCGCTGTTGTCCGGCACGCAACGGGCGTTGTCGGTCCAGCAGTCGCTGTTGCGCGTGCAATTGGGGCAGAAGGTCAACACGCTGATTCTGGAAAAGGCGCAGACCCTGTCGCTGGTGCAGTTCGAGAACTCCGAGTTCTACGACAAGCTGGTTCGCGTGCGCCGCGAAGCTTCGACCCGGCCCCTGGCGTTGGTGATGAAGTCGCTGGGCCTGATCCAGAACCTGATCATGCTGATCAGCTTTGGTGTGCTGCTGGTGCATTTTTCGCCGTGGGCGCTGGTGTTGCTGGTGGTCGGCGCATTACCGGTGTTCTTCGCCGAAGCGCATTTTTCCGGCGACGCTTTCCGCTTGTTCACCCGTCGCGCCCCAGAAAGTCGGCAGCAAAATTACATCGAAACCTTGCTGTCCCATGAGGCCTACATCAAAGAGGTCAAGCTGTTTGGCTTCGCCCCGTTGCTGTTGCAACGCTATCGGGACACGTTTGCCAAGCTCTATGCCGAAGACCGACGCCTGACTTTGCGTCGCGATGGCTGGGGTTTCGGTCTCGGCTTGCTCGGCACTGGCGCGTTCTATCTGGCCTATGCCTGGGTGGTGATCGACGCGGTGCACGGCAACATCAGTCTGGGCCAGATGACCATGTACCTGGTGCTGTTCAAGCAGGGGCAGAGCGCAGTCAGCAGCAGCTTGAGTGCAATCAGCGGCTTGTATGAGGACGGTCTGTACCTGTCGAACCTGTACGAATACCTGGCTGAACCGGTGCTGGCCGACTCCGGTCACCTCACTGTCGGCGCGCAGCCGGGCGATGGCCTGCGCTTTGAAAATGTCGGTTTCCGATATCCCGGCGCCAACCGTGCGGCGCTCGAAGGCATCGATCTGCATCTGGTGCCGGGCAAAAGCATCGCGCTGGTGGGGGAGAACGGCTCAGGCAAGACCACATTGATCAAACTGCTGACCCGTCTTTACCGGCCCGATCAAGGCCGTATCCTGCTTGATGGCAGCGACTTGCAGGATTGGGAGGAGACCACATTGCGCCGGCGTATCGGCGTGATTTTTCAGGACTACATCCGTTACCAGTTCACCGTGGGTGAAAACATCGGTGTCGGCGATACTTCGGCGTTCGATGAAGAGTCACGCTGGAAGGCCGCGGCTATCGAAGGCATGGCGGCGCCGTTCATTGAGGGCCTCGACCGCGGCTATGCCACGCAGTTGGGCCGCTGGTTTGCCGGTGGCCAGGAATTGTCCGGTGGGCAATGGCAGAAGATTGCCTTGTCCCGGGCGTACATGCGCCGTGACGCCGACATCCTGATCCTCGACGAACCGACCTCGGCGCTGGACCCGGCGGCGGAAGCGGCGGTGTTCGAGCATTTCAGCCAGCACACCGAAGGTCGCATGACCTTGTTGATCTCCCACCGATTTTCCAGTGTGCGCAACGCCGACCAGATTTTGGTGCTGGAGGGTGGGCGGATACTGGAGCAGGGCGATCACGACAGTCTGATCGCCGCCAACGGACACTACGCCAGCCTGTTCGACTTGCAGGCCCGTGGCTATCGCTAGGAGTCCTGCGCGCTGCGCGCCACCGCCGGCCCGGCTACGTGGGGCACGGGTCTGGACTGCATCAGTGCATCGATCGCCTTGCGGTAATTCTGCCCGCCGAGCGCCATGCTGTTGTTGTGCGTGGCACCTGGCACCAGCAGCAGTCGCTTGGGTTGTCGGGCGGCGTTGAACAGTTGCTCGCTGAAGCGCGGCGGCACGAACGCGTCGGCCATGCCGTGCACCACCAGCAGCGGCATGTGGATCTCGGCGATCTTGTCGATGGAGTCGAACTTCTGCGACAGCAGCCAGCGCACCGGCAGCGAAGTGTTTGCCACGGCGGCAGCCACATCGGCGAGGGAAGTGAAGGTCGATTCGATCACCAGGCCTTTGACCGGCAGCGGCGTATGGTCCCGGGCCGCGTCCTGGCCGAGTTCGGCCGCCAGATCAATGGCCACCGCGCCACCCAGGGAGTGGCCGTAGATCAGGCGTTTGCTCGGGTCGGGTTGCAGCAGTTTGAAGCGTTCCCACGCCACCCGGGCGTCTTCGTACACGCTGCTTTCCGAGGGCAGATCACCCTTGCTCTGACCGAAACCGCGATAGTCGATGGCCAGCACCGAGTAGCCCGCCGCGCGCAATTGCTCGATGCGGAACAACTGCCCGGTGAGGTTCCAGCGCACGCCATGCAGATAGAGGATGGCCGGAGCGTTCGGCCGCTCCGCCGGCCACCACCAGGCATGAATGTTTTGCCCGGCCTTGAAGCTCTTGGGCTGCAAGTCGAGCTCCTGCACGCTGCCCGGCAAGCCGTGATACCAGCCGGCGGTGCCCGGTTCGATGCGAAACAGCAGCTTGCGCTCGGTGTGTTCGAGGACGGCACAACTCGTCGGCACGCCAATGATCAGCGCAGCCATACAGGCGAACGCCAGACGGCGGCGACGCAGACGAGTCATGAAGGACAGGAACATTAAACGGTTCACCACAGCGCAGACAAAGAAGGCTTTTTACCAGAAGGCTTGGTCTGCGCGTGACTTTTTCGACCGCCGTGCGCCCTTAACGATTACAAAATGCTGCGGCTCAATCCACCCGCAGCACGATTTTGCCGATGTGGTCGCCGCCTTCCATGCGCGCGTGCGCCTGCGCGGCATCCTGCAGCGAATAGACCTTGTCGATGATCGGCAGGCAGCGCCCGGCCGCCAGCACCGGCCACACGTGTTGGCGCAGGTTTTCGGCGATTTCGGCTTTTTCCGCTGCGGTTCGCGCACGCAGCAGCGAACCAGTGATCACCGCGCGCTTGGCCATGATCCCCAGCAGGTCGACATCGTTGGCCTTGCCGCCACCGAGAAAGCCCAGCATCACCAGCCGGCCATCCATCGCCAAGGCACTGACATTACCGTTGAGGTACGAGGCGCCCATGATGTCGAGGATCGCGTTTACGCCCTTGCCGGCGGTTTTCTCTGCGATGACGGTGGCGAAATCCTGCTCGCGATAATTGATCGGCTGCCCACCCAGTTCGCTGATCGCCGCGCATTTTTCCGCGCTGCCGGCGGTGGCGAACGCCTCGATGCCGAACTCGCGGCACAGCATCAGCGCGGTCGTTCCGATGCCGCTGGTGCCGCCGTGAATCAGCACTCGCTGACCATGCTGGGCATCACCGAGGCCGAACAGGTTGGCCCACACGGTAAAGAAGGTTTCCGGGATGGCGGCGGCCTGAATCCAATCCAGCCCCTCGGGCATCGGCAGGGTCTGCCCGGCGGGCACCGTGCAATATTCGGCATAACCGCCACCGTTGGTCAGCGCGCAGACCTTGTCACCCACGGCAAACTGACTGACACCGGCACCCAGCGCCACGACTTCGCCGGCCACTTCCAGGCCGGGGATCGGGTTCATACCAGGTTTCATTGGGTATTTGCCTGCACGTTGCAGGGCGTCCGGGCGATTGATCCCGGCAGCCCGCACGCGGATCAGCACCTCGCCGTCCGCGGCCACGGGCAGCGACACACGCTTGGGTTGCAAGACCTCGGGACCACCGGGTTGAGTGATTTCGATGCGGGTCATTTCATTGGGCAGTGTCATATCCGGTCCTGTTACGTAGGAAGTCTGTAGGTGGGAGTTCATGGGGGCGGTAATGATTCCCTGTAAAAGCAATCAGCCTTGAGCATTGAGGTGAGGATATCGGCTATTGTTGCTGCTTTGGCGCAGCGATTTGGCGGCACAGTGATGCAAATCTGCATCAACAGGAGTTGAGATGAATTGGGATGATGCGCGGGTGTTTCTCGCAGTCTGTCGTGAGTCGACGCTGCGCGGGGCGGCGCGAGTGCTGGGCGTGGATCAGGCAACGGTCGGACGACGGATTACCGCGCTGGAAAAGTCCTTGAGCGCGACGTTGTTCCTGCGTACCTCCGACGGCTACGCGCTGACGGCGGTCGGTGAGGCAGCGCTCAGGTCCGTCGAGAAAATGGAGCATTCGGCGCTAGAACTCGAGCGGCAGATCCAGGGCCTGGATGATCGCCTGACCGGCACCGTGCGGGTCAGCACCACCGATTCGCTGGCCATCGATTTCCTGATCCCGGCCATCGCCCGCCTGCATGCACTACATTCGGACGTACGTGTGCAACTGGACGCCTCCACACAGATCCTCAGCCTGGCCAAGCGCGAAGCGGACATTGCCGTGCGCAACGCCCGCCCCGACAACCCGGACCTGATTGCCCGGCGAATCGCGCGCTGGCCCACCGGGCTGTTCGCCGCGCAGGCTTACGTCGATGCTCACGGTAGCCCTGAGCCGGGCAGTGCCTTCGCGGGGCATGATCTGGTGGTCTATCAGCCATATCTGCAGAGCAATAAAGACCTGACGCTGGTGGGGGAGTCGATCAGTCGCGGGCGTATTGTGGCCAGTCTCGGCTCCAGCCTGTTGATACGTCGTGCGATTGCGGCGGGCATTGGTGTAGGAGAAATCCCGGTGTACATGGGCGAGCGCGACGGGCTGGTCAGGCTCTGGCCGCAGCGTACCCGGCCGCAGCCCTATGAAGTGTGGTTGGTGACCCATGCGGATCTGCGCCACACCGCGCGGGTGAGGGCGGTGATTGAACAGATCGTCGAGGTGTTTGCCTCGGAAAATGAGTAGCGCACACTGGCATCGGCGAACTCACAGAGCCTGACGAAACGGCCTACGCCGATAGCAGAAACCGCTGGCTTGTAGGCCGAAGGACCGAGGGCTATCGTTTCAAAGGCTGGTGCAAGGCAGCACGCTTGCACTGGCGTGACATACCACGGACGGTATCGGTAGCCCGATAAAGGTGTCGAATTGGAAGCCAGGGAATTCAGTCACGTTCAAAGCAGTGACACAACGAGTAAAGGCCAGGGAACGCAAGTCATGGGCGCCATCAGTCGCGAAGAATTCAATGCCAGGATCGAGACCATCGAGACACGAATGGATGCTCGGCTGGACGCGGTATCAATGAAAATCGACGGGTTTTTATCTGTTCAGGGAGAGCGGGACAAAACTCAAGTCGAACGAGACAAACGCTACGACCTGATTACGCAAGAAATGCGCAGGATTGCTGACGGCGCGCAGGACGCAGCAAGGCAAGGGGCGACCGTCAAAGCCAATGTCTGGGCAGCAACGGCTGTCCAGTTACTGGGGATAGTCGCCATCGTCGTCGGTGCTTATTACGCCAATCAAGCGAATATGTATGTCGCCATACAAACGACCTTCGCGGCGGTTCAAGCAGGCAAGGACGCTCACGCACCAAAACCGTCGGTGCTGCCAACGCCACTGCCTCCACAATAAAAAACGGCCTTCAAAAGAAGGCCGTTTTGGTAGGCGTTACCACCCTGCGTCATGGCATTTGCGGCAATTCCTGCGGCCGCAGATCAAACACCAGTACCTCGGCATTCACGCCGTTGCTCAAGGTCAGTGCCTGTTCTTCACGAACCCGCACGCCGTCGCCTTCCTGCAACTGTACGCCGTTGAGTTCAACGCTGCCCCGCGCCACATGCACGTAGGCGTAGCGATTGGCTTGCAGTTGCAGCGTCGCGCTTTCCTTGCCGTCGAACAGGCCGGCGAAGACCCGTGCGTCCTGACGTACCTTCAGTGAGCCATCAGCACCATCTGGCGAGATGATCAGTTGCAGGCGACCGCGTTTTTTCTGCGCGCTGAAGTGCTCCTGCTGGTAGCGCGGCTTGGCGCCGGCCACTTCCGGCACGATCCAGATCTGCAGAAAGTGCACCGGCCGGGTCGCCGAATGGTTGAACTCGCTGTGGGCCACGCCGCTGCCGGCACTCATCAGTTGCACGTCACCGGGGCGAATCACCGAACCGGTGCCGAGGGTGTCCTTGTGCTCCAGCGCGCCTTCCAGCACGTAGGAGAAAATTTCCATGTCGCGGTGCGGGTGCTGGCCGAAGCCCTTGCCGGCCGCGACGCGGTCGTCGTTAATCACCAGCAGGTCGGAAAAACCCTGCTCACGCGGGTTACGGTAGCTGGCGAAGGAAAAGGTGTGGAAGGACTTCAACCAGCCATGATTGGCGAGGCCGCGATCGGAAGCTTTACGAAGCGTCAGCATGATGATTCTCCTTGCGGGACGTTGATTCGTCCGAGTGAGGAGAAGGTTACTGTTAACCGATCCGCGCAATAAGTAGGTGGAATCTGAAACACTGTCCTGCTCAGGTTGACAGTTTTGCGGAGTCGATCACGCATTCTTTTCGCCGCGTGCCACGCACTTGGCCATAATGCGAGGTCTGGTTCCCTTCCTAGATGGCAGTGATGTTCACCCATGAAAACCGTGGCAATGGTGCTGTTCCCCGACTTTCTTCTGCTCGACATGGCCGGTCCCATGGAGGTGTTTTCCGTCGCCAATCGCTACCTCAAACCCGAAGATCACTACCAGTTGCTCACCCTGGGGACCGAGCGCGGGATGCTGCGCGCCTCCAATGGCGTGCATGTGCAGACGGACCTCCATATTGACGACCCGTACCCGGCCTGCGACCTGCTGCTGGTGCCGGGCGGCCCGGGTGCCTACAACGAAAGACACCCGGCGCTGCTCGCCTGGCTGCAACGGGCGGTGGGCCAGTCCGGCTGTTACGGTTCGATCTGCACCGGGGCTTTTGTGCTCGGGCATGCCGGTCTGCTCGATGGCTATCGCGTGACCACCCACTGGAACTACACCGAACGGTTGATCAAGGCGTTCCCCAAGGCGCACGTGGAGACCGACCAGATCTACACCGAAGACCGCCATCTGATCACCTCCGGCGGCGTGACCGCCGGCATCGATCTGGCGTTGGCCGTGGTCGCCCGGGACCACGGGAAAAAAGTCGCCCAGGACGTGGCCAAGGTCTTGCTGGTGGTGATGAAGCGTCAGGGCGGGCAGGCGCAGTTCAGTCCGCTGATGGCGGCGGTGGCCCCGCAGGAAACCGTCATCACCCGGGTCCAGAATCATGTGCTGGAACACCTCGATCAAGCGTTCACGGTCGAGCGCATGGCCGCTCTGGCGAACATGAGTACCCGGCACTTTGCCCGGGTGTTCGCCCGCGATGTGAACATGACGCCGATGGAGTTTCTGCAAAACGCCCGTATCGATTGCGCGCGCAATCTTCTGGAAACCAGTGAGCTACCGCTGAAGACCGTGGCCTATAAAAGTGGTTTCGGCAGCGTGCGCCACATGCGCTTTCTGTTCGTTGAAAAGCTCGGCCTGACCCCGACGCAGTACCGCGAACAGTTCAGCTAGAGCGGTTTTGTCCGTGCGGGGCACCCGGATGTCCGTGCTGCGCCCCGTCCGGAGGTTGTGCCGTCACCTGCGCCTGCCAAGATAAAGCTAACGCTTGGAAGGGAGAGGCACCGGACGCCGAGAGCATCATGCTCGCGGCCGCTGGCGCTGGAAAACGGCATGAACAGCCACAACGATTTGCCCGCTGCATCGGTCCTGCATTTCGGGCCATACGCTTTTCATCTACGCCAACGGCTGGTCCTCGACGGTGATCGGCAGTTGCGCATGGGCGGGCGGGCCCTTGATATCTTGCAGGTGCTGGTCGAGCGCGCCGGGCGGGTGGTGCGCAAGGAACAACTGATTGCCTTGGTGTGGCCGGACAGTGTGGTCGAGGAGATCAATCTGCGGGTGCACATCGCGGCGTTGCGCCGGGCGCTGGGCGACGGCGAGAACGGTCAGCGCTACATCGTCAATGTGCCGCAATGCGGCTACAGCTTCATTGCCCCGGTGCACGGCCAGAGCGTCGCGCAAGGTGTGTTCGCAACCCTGCAGGCGCCGCAGCATAATTTGCCCGCGCGCCTGACCCCGGTCATCGGTCGCGATTCGCTGGTCGGCGGTCTGGTGCGGCAAATGCCGCTGTGCCGGCTGATGACGCTGACCGGTCCCGCCGGTGTCGGCAAGTCCACGGTGGCGCTGCGGGTCGCCGAGCTGCTGCTGCAGCATTATCGCGATGGTGTCTGGTACCTCGATCTGTCGGCTACCGAGGATGTCCCGTCGCTGCTCGACCACCTGCTGCAGACCCTCGACACCTCGTTCGAATCGCTAGCCTCGCGCCATGCCTTGCTGGTGCTGGATAACGGCGAGCGGCGTCGCGAAGCCTGCCGGGCACTGGTGGAGCGACTGCTCTTGGCGGCGCCGCGTCTGGCGCTGCTGGTCACCAGTCGCGAACCGTTGCAGGCCGATCTCGAGACCGTGCAACCGATTGCACCATTGACCGTTCCCAAAGCGTCGACCCTAGGCACTGTCGACGAAATCATGGGCTATTCGGCGGTGCAACTGCTGGTCAGCCGCGCCCGCGCCCGTCAGCACGATTTCAGCCTGCGTGAGCAGGATCTGCCCATCGTGGGCGACATCTGTCGGCGGCTCGACGGCTTGCCGCTGGCTATTGAATTGGCAGCCGCACAGGTCGATGCGCTGGCGCTGGTGGGACTGCAGACGCAACTGGACAACGGTCTGCGCCTGCTCAGTCATGGCCGACGCACCGCGGTGCCAAGGCTGCAGTCCATGAGCGCCGCGCTGGGCTGGAGCTATCAGGATCTGCGGGCCAGCGAGCAACGGGTCTTGCAGCGGCTGTCGGTGTTCAAGATGGCGTTCACCGAAGAGGCCGCGCTGCGGGTGCTTGACGGTGCGCATCTGACCGCAACCATCGAGCGCCTGGCCGCCAAGTCGTGGCTGATGGTGGAGCGGGGCAGCGATCCGCTGCGCTATCGGATGCTCAACACCGTTCGCTGCTATGTGCGTGAACAGCTGCAAACCAGTGATGAACTGAGCGCTATCGTGCAGCGTCATGCCCTGTATCAGGGAGTCAACCGATCAGGCGCGGGCGTGCAACTGGCCGCGCAACGCGTCGAGCAGTAAGCGCACCTTGCGCAAGTCCGGGGTGGCATAGCCTTCACTGAAGCGTTGGTAGATCGGCGTTAGCAGATCCAGCGCTTCACGGTAGCGTGATTGGCGCTGCCACAGCTGGGCCAGCGACGTTGCGCTGCGCAGCTCCCAGGCCAGGGCACCCTGGGATCGGGCGATGGCGAGGGCGTTTTGCAGCAGGGCTTCAGCCTGCTCGCGCAGGCGTCCCTGCGGACAACCCGCCTCCTCAGCCAACAATCGCTCAGCTTCGGCCCGCAACACTTCTGCGGTGCTCCAGCCCGCCGCGCCACTGTGTGCCCGCTGCAGCAGCGCGTCATCGATGTAGCGCGCATCGAGCGTGACCATCAACTCCTTGATCAACCCGTCCGCCGGTGGAACCGGCTGTGCCAGGCCGTCATCGATGACCTGCGCATAGTGTCGTCCCCACGTGTGGAACAGCAGCACCGAGTGCTTCTGCGCCTGCTCCAGCAACAGCTGCAACAGCGCGCGGGCGGTGGTGGCGTCGCCGTTGTAATGCGCGATCAGGCAACTGGCCAGGGCCAGGGTGTAGCAGATCGAGGTGCCGTGGTTGATCTGCACGGCGATGTCCAGCGCCTGCCGGGCGCTGCGCCACGCCTGTTCGGGAAATCCTTGCAGCCACAGTACCCGGGCGAGAATGGTCAGCGACGCCACGCTCTGGTCGTACTGCACGCCAAAACCGTGGGTGAAGCGGTTGCGATGGCCGCTGTGGGCCACGCGCTGGATCACTTGCTCGGCGCTGAGCCGGGCCTGTGGCTGGTCGCCGGCAAAGTGCAGGGCCAGCACCCGCAGGCGGTGAGTGCTCAACGACAGCAGCGGATCGTCGTGACCGCGCAGACGATCGAACTGTTCGCTTTGCTGCAATGCTGCCTGGTAATGGCCGCAACTCAGGTTGACCGCGAGGTGTCCGGATATCGCGCGCAACTGCCCGGCGACATCACCATGTTGCTGCGCCAGCGCGTTGGCCTGGGTGAATGCCTCGATGGTTTCCGGCGCGCCGCCCCAGGTGTGATAGCCGGCGCTGCCGAGTGCCAGTTGCAGGGCAATTTCCAGCCGAGGGCAGGGCTGCTCGGCGCCGGCGAGCAAGGTCAGGGCCTGACGCACATGAGCGCCATATTCCTTGAGCAATGACAGCTCCTGCCACAGCGCGGCGGAAGTGGCCGTCAGGCGGATACCGAGAGGGCGCGTACCGGCGCCGTGCAAACTCCAGTCGAGGGCGGCGCGCAGGTCTTCCAGCCCTCGGGCGTAGCGCTCGATCCATTGCGTGGTCGGGGTGTGCTCCCACTCGGTTTGCGCCTGCTCCATCAAGGTCAGACAGCGTTCGGCGTGGCGCTCGTGCAGGGTGTCGCGTTCGCCGCTGAGCTCGAGTTTTTCCAGCGCGTAATGGCGCGTGGTGTCGAGCAAGCGGTAGAACACCTCTTCATCGCCGACATCCACATTGAGCAGCGATTTGGCCACCAGTTGCGTGACCGCCGCGAGCACCTCGGTGGGCTCGATGTGCTGGCCGACAACCACGGCCGCGGCCGATGCCAGGCTGAAGCTGCCTCTAAATACCCCGAGGCGGCGCAGGCAAGTCTGCTCGCAGGGGGTCAGCAGGTTGAAACTCCAGTCCAGCGTGGCATGCAATGTCTGATGCCGCGCATGCCGTTGGGGGTTGCCCGCCGCCAGTGGATGCAACTGATCCTGCCATTGCTGCAGCAAGCCGCTCAGGCCCAGGCTCTCGACCTGCGCCGCGGCCAGCTCCAGCGCCAAAGGAATACCGTCCAGGCGCCGGCAGATTTCAATCGCCAGCGGCAACTCGGCGTCGCTCAGTTCAAAGTGTTCGTGGGCGACCATGGCTCGTTCGACGAACAACTGCAGGGCGGCGAAGGCCATTGCCTGCTCGCGATCAAGGTCGGTGGAAGGGCAGTCGAGCGAGTCCAGACGCTGCACGAACTCGCCTTCGGCGCGCAGGCTTTCACGGCTGGTGGCCAGAATGTGCACCTGTGGCGCACCGCGCAGAAGGTTTTCGGCGAGCTGCGCGACGGCATCGATCAGGTGCTCGCAATTGTCGATCACCAGCAGCATCTGCCGCGCGCGCAAATCGTTGATCACCGCCGCCAGGGGCTCGCCGTCGTGCACCGACAGATTGAGCAGGGTCGCCAGTTGCGAGGCGATCAGCGCCGGATCGTTGAGCGGCGCCAGATCCAGCAGGCGGATCCCGTCGCGATAGCGTCCGATCAATTGTTCGGCGACGCGCAAGGCGACGGTGGTCTTGCCGATCCCGCCGGGGCCGACCAGGGTGATGCAGCGTTGCAGCGGCAGTTGCTGCATCAGGCTGTCGACCAGCGGCTGGCGGCCGATCATCCGCGTGTGGCGCAACGGCAGATTGTGCCGCGCCGGAGCCGCTTCGCGCAGACGTTGATCAGCGGCCTGCACGGTCAGCGGGGCGACGAAGCTGTAGCCGCGCTGGGCCACGGTGACGATGTAGCGCTGGCCCGACTGACCGTCGCCCAGCGCTTTGCGCAGGGCCGCCATGTGCACCCGCAGATTGATGTCTTCGACCACGCTGTCCGGCCACACGCCGGCGAGCAACTGCTGTTTGCTCACCACTTCACCGGCATGCGCCAGCAGCATCAGCAGAATGTCCATGGCCCGACGCCCCAGACGCAGCGGCTGGTCACCTTCCATGACCAGCCGTTGCCCGGTGTAGATCCGGTAGGGGCCGAAGCCAATGGCCTGATTCGGGGAAAGACTCAACAGCACACTCCTGCGGTGATGCGACGATCCCGGCACAGAGCTGCTGCGTGAAGACGCAGACCGTCTGGTGCAAGGTATCGGAGCATATTCCTCAGGTTTGGCCATCAGTGCAACGGCAGGCGCTTGGGTCACGCTCAAAAGGTCATGGGCCGGGTCCGGGGGTCTTGGTTTTCACGCATGACCTGACAGCGCCAGGCGAACGGATTGATGCCTTCGCTGCGAGTGAACATGTGACAGAAATGCGCCTGATCGCAGAAGCCGCATTCCAGGCTGATCTGCGTCAGGCTCAGGCCGGTGTGGCGGATCAGCAGCTTGGCGCGGGCGATCCGCTGTTCGCGGATCCAGTCCTGCGGCGCCTGGCCGGTGCTGGCCTTGAACGCCCGGGAGAAATGGCTGCGCGACAACGAGCAGGCGCGTGCCAGCTCGGCCACTTCCAGGCTTTCTCCGAGGCGTTCGAGGATCAGTTGTTTGACCTGCCGCTCCCGCTGCGGGCTGAGGCCGCCGACGGATGGCTTGCGGGGTTCGCTGGCAGGGGCGAGGGCGACGGTTTGCTGTAAATGAGCCATGGCCAAAGTCCGTGTCGTGAGGGCAAAAACAACGCTGCGCAGAGGCTTTCATTGTTAAGACGCAAGGCGTCGGCTGACGAGTTAATCGTTGTTAATTCGCAGGCCTGACCCGGGCGCAAACTGCCGTTGATCGGCTAAAGTGCTCAGCACTTGCGACTGGCTTTAAAAGGAAGTGCCACCCATGAACCGTAACGATCTGCGCCGCGTCGACATGAACCTGCTGGTGATTTTCGAAGCGCTGATGTTCGAAAAGAACCTGACCCGCGTCGCCGAAAAACTGTTCATGGGCCAACCGGCGGTCAGTGCCGCGTTGGGGCGGTTGCGCGACCTGTTCGATGATCCGTTGCTGCTGCGCAACGGCCGCAGCATGGAGCCGACCGCCCGCGCGCTGGCGATCCTGCAGGAGCTGCAACCGGCGATGGACGTGATTTCCGGCGCGGTCAGCCGGGCCAAGGAGTTCGACCCGGCGAGCAGTTGCGATGTGTTCCGCATCGGCCTGTCGGACGACGCCGAGTTCGGCCTGTTTCCACCGCTGCTGCGACAACTTCAGCAGGAAGCGCCGGGCATCGTCGTCGTGGTGCGGCGCGCCAACTACCTGCTGATGCCGGCACTGCTGGCGTCCGGGGAAATCTCCGTCGGCGTGAGCTACACCACCGATCTGCCGGCCAACGCCAAGCGCAAAAAGCTGCGTGACATCCCCTGCAAAGTGTTGCGCGGTGACGACCGGCCGGGGCCGCTGACCCTCGACGAATACTGCGAGCGCCCGCACGCGATGGTGTCGTTTTCCGGTGACTTGAGCGGCAACATCGACCTCGACCTGGCCAAGCTCGGCCGCCGGCGCCGGGTGGTGCTCGGTGTGCCGCAGTTCAGCGGCTTGCGCGCCTTGCTCGCCGGCACCGAAATGATTGCCACCGTGCCGGACTACGCCGCCTGTGCGCTGGTTGAAGGCTGCACGTTACGCGCCGAAGACCCGCCGTTCCCGATCGATGCGGCGCAACTGTCGATGGCCTGGAGCGGGGTGCACGACAACGACCCGGCCGAGCGCTGGCTGCGTTCGCGGATCAGCCAGTTCATGGCGGCGCCGCTGGATATCCCGTCTGCCTGACACCTTCTCCGTGTAGGAGCTGCCGAAGGCTGCGATCTTTTGATCTTCAACAACAGAATCAAAAGATCGCAGCCTTCGGCAGCGCCTACACAACGCTATCGCGTCTGTTGCTAACTGAGCACATCCATTCAATTTTCCCCCGCCCGCACCGAGCATGATTCAACCCGATAAAAATTAAAGGGTGGGGGTCATGACCGCATCACAACGCGATGAACGGGCACAGAACATCGGTCTGCTGTTTCTACGGGGCAGCGGCGGATTGTTTCTGCTGTGGGTTCACGGCTTGCCCAAGCTGCTGAACTTCAACGCGCAATTGCAACTGATCGAAGACCCGTTCCACCTCGGTGCCCACCTGACCTTGTGTCTGGCGATCTTCGCCGAAGTCCTCTGTCCACTACTGATCGTCGGCGGGGTGCTGGCGCGATTGGCCTGCTTGCCTATTCTGTTTGTGCTGCTGGTGGCGCTGCTGGTCGTGCATCCGCAATGGAGTGTGGCCGAGGGGCAGTTCGGCTGGCTGCTGTTGATCCTGTTCGCCACTGTGTTCATCGCCGGGCCGGGACGGCTGGCGCTCAATGTTCGCCTGCCCGGAGTACTGCGTTATGCCTGAAGCCCTGAGTCAAAAAACACCGGGGGCCGAGGAAATCGTCACCCTGATCGTCAAGCACCGGGTCAAGGCCGGATTTGAACAGCCTTACGAGGCGTGGCTGCGCAACATCGTCCGGGTCGCCGGGCTGCGCGAAGGTCACTTGGGGGTGGACGTGGTGCGCGGCAAGCTTGCCGGCCTCGACACCTACACCTGCGTGCTGCGCTTTCGCTCCACCGAGGCCATGCAGCTGTGGCTGGAGTCGCCACAGCGTCAGGCGCTGGTCGACGAAGCGGCGCCGATGCTCGCCGATGGCGACCAGACCGAAGTCGCGCCAATCAATGAATTCTGGTTTGCCCCGCTGGCCGATGCCGCTCGTCCACCGCCGCGCTGGAAGCAAGCGCTGATCACCTTGCTGGTGATTTTTCCGCACACGCTGCTGGTGCCGCTGATATGGGGGCCGCTGCTGAAGTGGCATCCGCTGCTTTCCAATTACGTGGTCGCCACGTTCCTGATCACCCTGACCATCGTGCTGTCGGTGGTGTACGTGTTCATGCCCCGCGTGACCCGATTGTTTGCGCCGTGGCTGGAGGCGGGGCAGCCCCATGCCCACCTCGAACCCGGCAAACAGCCGTCACGCTGAACCCCATTCATCTACTCGAAAGGAACTGCGATGAACGCCGATCTGATTCTGTTCAATGGCCAATTTCATACCGTCGACCGCAGCAAACCGTTGGCCAGTGCGGTGGCGATCAAGGACGGCCGCTTTGTCGTCGTCGGTAACGACACCCAGGCCATGGCCCTGCGCGGTCCGGCCACGCAAGTGGTCGACCTGCACGGGCGCTGCGTGATCCCCGGCCTCAACGACTCGCACCTGCACCTGATCCGTGGCGGCCTCAATTACAACCTCGAACTGCGCTGGGAAGGTGTGCCGTCGCTGGCCGATGCCCTGCGCATGCTCAAGGAACAGGCCGACCGCACGCCGACCCCGCAATGGGTGCGCGTGGTCGGTGGCTGGAACGAATTCCAGTTCGCCGAAAAACGCATGCCGACCCTCGAAGAACTCAACCAGGCCGCGCCGGACACCCCGGTGTTCGTGCTGCACCTGTATGACCGCGCGCTGCTTAACCGCGCCGCACTGCGCGTGGCCGGCTACACCCGCGACACGCCGAACCCGCCGGGTGGCGAGATCGTTCGGGATGCCAACGGCAACCCGACCGGGATGCTGGTGGCACGGCCGAACGCGATGATTCTGTACTCGACGCTGGCCAAGGGGCCGAAGCTGCCGCTGGAGTATCAGGTCAACTCGACCCGCCAGTTCATGCGCGAACTCAATCGCCTCGGCCTGACCAGCGCGATTGATGCCGGCGGTGGTTTCCAGAACTATCCGGACGACTATCAGGTGATCGAACAACTGGCCAAGGACGACCAGTTGACCGTGCGCATCGCCTACAACCTGTTTACCCAGAAGCCCAAGGAAGAGCTCAGCGACTTCCAGAACTGGACCGGCAGCGTCACCTTGCACCAGGGCGACGACTACCTGCGGCACAACGGCGCCGGCGAGATGCTGGTGTTCTCCGCCGCCGACTTCGAAGACTTCCTCGAACCGCGCCCGGATTTGCCGCAGACCATGGAACAGGAGCTGGAACCGGTGGTGCGCCACCTGGTCGAGCAACGTTGGCCGTTCCGTCTGCACGCCACGTACAACGAATCGATCAGCCGCATGCTCGACGTGTTCGAGAAGGTCAATCGCGATATTCCGTTCAACGGTCTGCCGTGGTTCTTCGACCACGCCGAAACCATCACCCCGCAGAACATCGAGCGGGTGAGGGCGCTGGGCGGTGGTATCGCGATTCAGGACCGCATGGCGTTCCAGGGCGAGTACTTCGTCGATCGCTACGGCAAGCAGGCCGCCGAAGCCACGCCGCCGATCAAACGCATGCTCGCCGAAGGTGTACCGGTGGGCGCCGGCACCGACGCCACGCGGGTCTCCAGCTACAACCCGTGGACCTCGCTGTACTGGATGGTCAGCGGTCGCACCGTCGGCGGTCTGGCCTTGTACGAAGAAGGTCTGCCGCGCACCACCGCGCTGGAACTGTTCACCCACGGCAGCGCCTGGTTCTCCTCCGAACAGGGCAAGAAGGGCCAGATCAAGGTCGGGCAACTGGCGGACCTGGCAGCGCTGAGCGCGGACTTCTTCCATGTCGAGGAAGAAGCGATCAAGTGGATCGAGTCGGTGCTGACCGTGGTCGGCGGCAAGATCGTCTACGCCGCCGGCGATTTCGAAGACCTCGGTCCACGCTCGATCCCCGTGCTGCCGGACTGGTCGCCGGTGGTCAAGGTGCCCGGTCACTGGCGGCCGACTTCACCGTTGCAGGCGCAAGTGCACCAGTGCGTCGGTGCCTGTGCAGTGCACTCGCACAGCCATGAAAAAGCGCGTCTGTCGAACGCACCGGTCAGCGACTTCGCCGGGTTCTGGGGCGCGTTCGGCTGTTCCTGTTTCGCCTTCTGAAACGTACAAAAAAAGCGCCGGCCAACCGGCACGGCGCTTCCTGCAACATCCATCCCAAGGAGTTTCCCATGAGCGTTCCCTACAAGCGTCTGAACAAAGATGATGCGGTCGTGCTGCTGGTCGATCACCAGACCGGTCTGATCTCGCTGGTGCAGGACTTCACCCCCAACGAGTTCAAGAACAACGTGCTGGCGCTGGGCGACATCGCCAAGTTCTTCAAGCTGCCGACCATCCTCACCACCAGCTTCGACGCCGGCCCCAACGGCCCGATCGTGCCTGAGCTGCGCGAACAGTTTCCGGATGCGCCGTTCATTCAGCGTCCGGGCCAGATCAACGCCTGGGACAACGAAGACTTCGTCAAGGCGATCAAGGCCACCGGCCGCAAGCAACTGATCATCGCCGGTGTGGTGACGGACGTCTGCGTGGCGTTCCCGACCCTGTCGGCCATCGCTGAAGGCTACGAAGTGTTCGTGGTGACCGACTCGTCCGGCACCTTCAACACCACCGTGCAACAAGCCGCGTGGGCGCGGATGTCGGCGGCCGGTGCACACCTGCTGAACTGGTTCGCCGTGGCCTGCGAGCTGCAGGGCGACTGGCGCAACGACATGGAAGGCCTGGCGCACCTGCTGTCCGAACGCCTGCCGAACTACCGCAACCTGATCAACAGCTACACCAAGTTCACTGCCAAGTAAGAAGATCAAAAGATCGCAGCCTGCGGCAGCTCCTACATTGGGACGCGTTCCCCTGTAGGAGCTGCCGTGTGGCTGCGATCTTTTGCTTTTAACGTTTCTGCAGCCAACCCAAAAACCCACCCTTGCGCATCGCCACCGGTTTCGCCATCAGCGCGAGGCGGCTGTTCTGCTGCCGCACGGCCTGCAGTTTGTTCAGTGCCTGACCGACTTCGCTGCGCTGCGCCATGCATTGGCGGGTCAGGGTCTTGTCGAGGCGGTAGATGATGCTCGAGGTCAACGCGGTGAACGTGGCTTGCGACGGCGTATCGGCGAGCATGCTCTGTTCGCCCATGACTTCACTCGGCCCCATGCGCCCGGCTTCGGTCTGGCCGTTGCCATCGGGCACGGTCGCACTGACCACGCCAGTGGCGATCACGAACAGACTGTCGGGCACTTCATCCAGCCCCAGCACCACCTGACCGGCCGCATACTGCTGCGCGACCATCGATTCGGCGAGGCGATCGCGTTCCTCATGGCTCAGCGAACGGAAGACTTTCACTTCATCGAGCAGCGCCCGGGCGCGGGTCGAAGGCTCGATCACGCCATCGGGATGCCGGGAAATACCCGCCGCTTCGAGATGCCGGTGGGCGAGGTCGAACAGTTGATTGCGCACCTCGCTCTTGTTGCCCAACTCACTGATGAAGCCACTGGCGACGTACTCCGACATCTCCTCACCGGCCTCTTTCAACACGGCTTTGGGCGGCGGATTCAACAGCAGGCTGCTGCTGCCTTGCAGGGTGCGGTCGAGGGCGTCGAGCACCCGCCGTGGGCGGATATGGTTCGGCACCTTGATGCTGATCGACACACCATGCAGGTTGGTCGGGCGACTGAGATTGACGATCTTCGCCTTGGCCGCCACCGAATTCGGCACCACGGCCAGGGTGCCGGTGCTGGTCAGCAGGTGCGTGGCGCGCCAGTCGATGTCGAGCACCTTGCCCTCGACGCCGTCGATTACCACGAAGTCGTCCACCTGATACGGCTTGGTGGTGTTGAGCACGATCCCGGAGAACACGTCGCTCAAGGTGCTCTGCAACGCCAGACCGACCACGATCGCCACCACCCCGGACGTCGCCAGCAAACCTTTGACCGGCAACTCCAGCACATAACCGGCGGCCGCGACGATCGCCGCCAGAAACACCAGCGCGCCGATCACGTCCTGCAACAGCCGACCGCTGTGACCGATGCGCCGCATCAGGATCAGGCCGATGATCTCGGTGAGCACACGTGCCGCGTACAACCACCAGAGAATGCCCAGCGCCGTTGCACCCAGTTGCGCCACTGGGTCATCGGCAAACACCGGCGCGAGCAACGGGCTGATGCCGGCGTTGATGATCAGCGCACTGAAGCCGAGAAACAGCGCCAGCCGAATACCGACTCGCGGAGCGCGATGTTTGAACGGAGCGAGGTGCCAGAGCAGGGCGTCGAGCAGCAGCAGGGCGGCGCTCCAGGACAGCGGGTGGGCGAGGAGGAAGGACATGACAGGTTCCACGATGATGAGCGCTGCTGTGGCGAGGGAGCTTGCTCCCGCTGGGTTGCGCAGCAGCCCCAAGAAACTCTGCCAGGCAGAGATTTTGTGAGTGCTGCGCACTCAAGCGGGAGCAAGCTCCCTGGCCACACAGAAGGGTTAAACAAAAAATCTCGCCACCCCGTGAGGTGTAGCGAGACATTGGGCTCAGTTCAGATGCGTCTTCAACTCAGCCGCCGCTTGCCGCACGGCCGCTTTCACTTCCGGAATCTGGCTCAGCGGATTGAGCAGGCCAAAGTCATGAATCATCCCGTTGTAGCGCACCGAGGTCACCGCCACGCCCGCTGCATCCAGATGCCGTGCGTAGCCTTCGCCTTCATCACGCAGCACGTCGAACTCGGCGGTCTGCACCAGCGCGGCGGGCAGGCCTTTGAGCTGGTCGCTGCTGGCGTTCAGCGGCGAAGCGTGGATCTGGCTGCGCTCGGCCGGGTTGGTGGTGTAGTTGTCCCAGAACCACTGCATCATGCCTTTGGTGAGGAAATGGCCCTCGGCAAATTGCTGGTACGAGCCGTCGTCGAACTGCGCGTTGGTCACCGGCCACATCAGCAGCTGGAAGCGCAGCGCTGGGGTTTTCTGTTCCTTGGCCATCAGCGCCACGACCGCCGCCATGTTGCCGCCGACACTATTACCGGCCACCGCCAGACGCTTGCCATCGACGCCGATCTGCTTGCCGTTTTCAGCCACCCATTTCGTCGCGGCGTAGGCCTGGTTGATTGCGGTCGGGTACTGCGCCTCCGGCGACGGCGTGTAATCGACGTACACCGCCACGGCGCCAGAGCCGACCACCAGATCACGAATCAGGCGCTGGTGGGTCGGGTAATCGCCCAATACCCAACCGCCACCGTGGAAAAACATGAACACCGGCAACTCACCCTTGACCTTGGCCGGGCGCACCACTTTCAGGTTGATCGTCTGGCCATCGACGGTGATCGCCTTGTCGCTGACTTCCACCCCGGAGAGGTCGACTTTCACCGAAGCCTGAGCACCGGTCAGCACCGCACGCGCGTCTTTCGGGCTCAGTTGCTCCAGCGGTTTGCCACCGCCGGCAGCGAGTGCTTCGAGGAAGGCCTGAGTGTTGTGTTCGACACCCGGGCTGCCAGCGGCAAACGCGTTGCCGATGGACAGGGCGAGGAGGGACGCGGTCAGGGTCTTTTTGATGTTCATGCTTAATTCCTTTTTTTGATGAGTTGTGTGCCCTGTAGGAGCTGCCGAAGGCTGCGATCTTTTGATCTTTAAAAGATCGCAGCCTTCGGCAGCTCCTACACGGGGTGTGGTGTTTTCAAACCGTGAGCACAGATTAATGAGCTGCCTGAAAGTGAAAAAGCGGCTATAAAGCGTTTAACTGTCCACCAGAGAGTGACAATGAACCCGTTCGAAGACATGCGTATTTTTTGTCAGGTCATGGACTCCGGCAGCTTCACCGCCGCGGCCGATCAGTTGGGCCTGTCCAAGCAGTTCGTCAGCCGTCGTTTGATGCAGCTCGAAGAGCGCCTCGGCGTGCGGCTGTTGAATCGTTCGACCCGGCGCCTCGATGTCACGCCACTGGGCCAGAGTTATTACGAGTCGGCGCTGCGCCTGCTGGGCGAAGTCGAACAGGTCGAGCAGGGCATCGCCGGGCAGACCGCCGAGCCGCGCGGGACGATTCGCATCAGTGCGCCGTTGTCGTTTGCTGTGGCGCATCTGGGCTGTCTGCTGCCGCTGTTCCTGCAGCGCTATCGCGAGGTCACCGTGGAAGTGGACTTGAGCGACCGCCCGGTGGACCTGCTTGGCGAAGGCTACGACCTGGCGCTGCGCATCGGCGTGCTGGAAGACTCGACGCTGATCGCCCGGCGCATTGCCTCCATCGAACGGGTGTACTGCGCCAGCCCGGCGTATCTGGCCGAACGCGGTACGCCGCTCAACCCCGAAGACCTGCACGGCCACGACTGCCTGCCGTACGGCCACGGTCGTTCGGTGCAATGGCGCTTCAATGCCGGGCAGGGCAAGCCGCTGTTGGTGAATGTCACCGGGCGCATGCGCGTGAACAACGGCGAGTTGCTCAGGGACGCGGCGGTGCAGGGGATGGGGATTACCTATCTGCCGACGTTCATTGTCGGCGCGGCGCTGCAGGATGGGCGACTGGTGCCGGTGCTCGACGACTACCGCACCGAGCCGCTGACCTTGTCGGCGGTTTACCCGCAGCATCGCCAGGCTTCGCGTCCGGTGCAGGCGTTGGTCGAGTTTTTGCGTGAACGGTTGAACGAGAGCCACGTCGCCCTCTGAGCCTTACGCACATCAAAGCTGTAGGAGTGAGCCTGCTCGCGATAGCGTTTCGTCTGTCAAAGTTTCAGTGTCTGAATAACCGCTATCGCGAGCAGGCTCACTCCTACAATTGATGGTGGTCGTCTGCGTAATCTGCGTATGCCACAAAACCCTGTGGCTGGCTTGCCAGCGATGGCGGTGTGTCAGGCAATACAGCTTTGCCTGACCGGGCCTCATCGCTGGCAAGCCAGCTCCCACAAGGATTGTGGTGTTTCAGGATGGATCAGTTGGCGCGTTTGTCATCGCCCGGCTCACCGCCGACATGAACGCCGCGATCATCGCCGGCTTCAGCCGCTGCATGCGCGCCACGATCATCACCGACTTCACCGGCACGGTGGACTCCGTGGTCATCACCGACTTCGCCAGCGCGATGGACGCCATGGTCATCCCCCGCTTCGGCGTGCGTGCCATTGCGGCCGGATGAGGCGCTGTCGCCCGAGTGTCCGGAGCCGTGGTCGCTGCCGCTGTGGCCACTGTTGCCGCCGCCATGACTGCCACCGCCACCGTTGCCACCGCCATGACTGCCACCGCCACCGTTGCCACCGCCGCTACCACCGCCGCCGCTTCCACCACCGCCACCGCCACCACCGCCACCCCCGCCGCCGTTGCCGCCATGACCACCACCACCTCCACCACCTCCACCGCCACTTCCGCCACCGCCGCTACCACCACCGCTTCCCCCATCCTTGGCATGAGCACTGGATACCCCGGACAAACTGTCCGGAATCAGCACCGTAGACGCTGACAGAACTGCGCCGATGGCCATTGCGAGCACGAGCTTTTTAATGTGCATATCGTTCTCCGTCTTTGTGGTTGTGTTTGGGAACGTACAAGTGCGTGGTTGCAGGGCGCCGACCCGTTCCCGTGGTCAGTGAATACTCGAAGCGAGTTCGAAAATCGGGATGTACATCAGGATCACGATGACCCCGATGAGCAGGCCGATGAAGGTCATCAGCAGCGGTTCGAACAACTTCACGAACCACTCCAGCCAGCGGCTGATTTCCTCGTCGTAGAAATCGGCGCTGCGCTCCATCATCTGCCCGAGGTTGCCGGACTGCTCGCCCGCGCGCAGCAGGCGCAAGGACACCGGCGTCACCAGGTGATTGAGTTCCAGCGCGGTAGACAATGACTGCCCCTCACGCACCCGCTCGCAAGCCTGATCCAGGCGCACCCGCGACGCCACGGTGAGCAAGCCGCGTACCATGCTCATGGCGGTCACCAGCGGAATCCCGCCTTGCAGCAGGATCCCCAGCGAGCGATAAAACCGCGCCAGTTCATACATGAAAATCCGTTGATGCACGGCTGGCAGTTTCTCCACCAGCCGATCCAGCCCACGGCGAAACGCCGGTTGCTTCTGCAGCACGGCGAGGGCAATGACCAGCGCCGCCAGCCCGCCGAAAAACTCAGCCTGATGCGCATGCAAAAACATGCCGCTGCTCATCAGCACCTGCGACAGCCACGGCAGGTTATTTCCCAGCCCTTCGAACACCAGGCTGAAGCGCGGCACCACGTAACCCATCAAGAACAGCACCACGCCACCGCCGACGATCAGCAACAGCATGGGATAGATCGAGGCACTGATGATCTTCTGCCGCACCTCGTCCATGCGCTGGCGATAACTGACATAGCGGCCCAGTGCATCGCCGACCGCGCCGGTCTTCTCGCTGGACTGTACCAGTGCCACGTACAGCGGCGGGAACACTGCCGACAACTGGCCCAACGCCTGAGAGAAGGATTTGCCCTCGTACAGCAGGCGCACCAGCTCGCTCAAGGTTTTGCGGGCAGCGGGGGCGGTTTCTTTCTCGGCGAGGCTTTCCAGCGCATCGATCAACGGCAGGCCGGCATTGAGCAAGGTGGTCAGTTCCTGGCTGAACAACACCAGATTGAAGGTCTCGCGCTGACGCAGTTTCAGCGAACGCCAATGCTTGTCGGCGTGCGAGCTGAGCACACGCAAACCCTGATCCTCGGCAATGCGCCGCGCTTCGCTGTCGCCTGGTGCTTCCACGCTCAAGGACACCACGCCCGCTTTGCCGACTGCCTTCAAATGAAATCGCATGGACCGCGCTCCGTTCACTGCCAATTGGTCACTTCGGCGTTTTCACCTTCGCCGCCGGGCTGGCCGTCCTTGCCCATCGAGAGCAAGTCGTACTCGCTGTTTTCACCGGGATAGCGGTAGGTGTAATTACGTCCCCACGGATCCTGCGGCAGCTTTTTCTGCAAGTACGGGCCGGTCCATTTCGCTTCGTCACTCGGTGCGGTGACCAAGGCCTGCAAGCCCTGCTCGGTGGACGGGTAGTGACCGACCTCCAGTCGATAGATATCCAGCGCCTTGCTCAACCCTTCGATCTGCGCCTTGGCCACTTTCACTTCGGAGCGACCGAGTTGGGCGAAGTATTTCGGCGCGACGATCCCGGCCAACAGGCCGAGTACCACCAGCACCACGAGCAATTCGAGCAGGGTAAAACCGCGTTGGCCACGCGGACGAAATTGCAGCTTCATGATGACCTCCCGTGAGTGGCAGCCGTGTCGCCAGGAGGGCTTATGCAATTGCCATGCTCAGTCCCCACTGAAAACTACCGACTAGGCTGCAACCCTTGTAATCCGGGCGTTTCGAGAGTCGGCACAGTGCTTGCGTATGGCTCAAGCGTGATCGGCCATTGGGGCATTTCCCCCAATTTATCGGGGTCGATCCGGGGAGGCCCGACATGAAATTCCTTACCAGCGGATTGCTCGGTTGTGTGCTGCTCAGCGGCGCCGCGCAGGCCGATGTATTCATCTCGGTGGACGCCAAGGGCAGCTATGTGCTGTCCAACGTTCACCGACCCGGACGCACCTACGAACGGGTAATTCACGAGGCTGACGCCGCAGTGGCCAGCCTTGATCAGCAGCCGCAAATGATCGCCAACCAGCCTTACGCGGAACTGGTGTCGGCGGCGGCCAAGGTCAATCAATTACCTGAAGCGCTGTTGCACGCGGTGATCAACGCAGAATCCCACTACAACCCCGGCGCGACCTCAGCCAAAGGCGCGGGCGGGCTCATGCAGTTGATGCCCGACACCGCGCGGGAAATGGGCGTGACCGACGTCTACGACCCCAAGGCCAACATCCAGGGCGGGGCCAAATACCTCAAGCGCCTGATGACCCTGTTCGACAACGACATCGCCCTCGCCGTGGCGGCTTACAACGCCGGCCCCGACGCAGTGCTCAGCCGTGGCCGGGTGATTCCGCCGTTCGCTGAAACCCAGCGGTATGTGCCGAACGTATTGCGTCAGTACCGGCGTTTGCAGGGCCTGGCCATGGATGCGCCGTTGTGAGCTCAACCCGGTTTTCCCCACATTCGGGGCAAGCCGCAGAGGCCCGAAAAGTGGGGGAAACGGGTGGGGAATATCCCCCGGATTCTCAAGTGCTCGCGGTAACTGATTGAACACTAATGAGATTTTTTGTGGCACGCGGATTGCTCCAGGGCATTTGTCGAGAAGTGTTCGCAAGAGCACCCACTACGAGGTTACTGATCATGGTTGGCATTCATCACGCTCCGTCTCTGTTCAACTGGCTGCTGATTCTGGCCTCGATGCTCAGCGTCGAGCTGGCCGGCGCAGCCGTACGTTGCGAGCGCAACCTGGTGGCCAACGTCGTCGCCTTCGATCAACCGCTGATGTTCAACCGCCTCGGTGCGCAGAACATCAACGGCATGATGTACGCCCTGCGCCGCGATGTGGTCGATGAACATGAGCAGTCGCTGGCTTACGGTGGCGCTGCGGTGCCGGGCAAAGTCTCGCTGCGCCCGGACAAGCGTCCACGGCCGTTGGTGTTGCGCGTGGCCGCCGGCGATTGCCTGACGATCAATCTGCAGAACCTGCTCGACTATCAGGCCAACCCGAACAAGCACTTTGAAAACGAGGGCGAGGAGGAGGGCGCCAACGCCAACGGCGCGGAGGATTTCAAAGTCGACGAGCAGGTGGCTGATCGGCACGTCGGTTTCCAGGTCAACGGCCTGCAAGCGGTGAACAGCATCGATGACATTTCCTCGTTCACCGGGCGTAACGCCAACAGTCTGGTGCCACCGGGCGCGAGCCGTTCCTACACCTTGTTCGCCGAGCGTGAAGGCGCGTTTGCCGTCAGCAGCCGTGGCGCGACGTTTGGCGGCGAGGGCGCGGCTGGCAACGTTGCCAACGGACTGTTCGGCCAGGTCGTCGTCGTGCCCAAGGGCGGTCGCAGCTATCGCAACACCCTCACCGAAGAAGAAATGCGTCTGGCCACCACCGGCCGCGCACCCACCGGCCAACCCATCGTCGATTACCAGGCGCGCTACCCGCAGCGCGAACCGTGGCTGCGCGAAGGCAAGGCCGGCACGCCGATCATCAACATGGTCGATGGCAGTGAAATCATTTCCAGCGAAAGCGATGCGATCGTCATGGGCAGCAACGCCGACGGCAGTTTCCCGTCCAGCACCTATCCGCTGGAGTCGATGGGCAAACGTAACCCGGCGATCCCCAACCGGTTGGAACCGTTCCGCGATTTTGCCTCGCAGTTCCAGGACGAAACCGCCGCCACCCAAGCATTCCCCGCGTACTGGGCCGATCCGGTGATGGCCCATGTGCTGGAGCCGACCCGCGACTCGTTCATGATCAACTATGGCTCCGGCGGCATGGGTGCCGAAGTGGTCGCCAACCGTTTGGGCGTTGGGCCGATGCACGACTGCCTGTCGTGTGCCTACGAAGAATTCTTCCTCAGCTCGCACACCGTCGGTGATGTGGCGATGCTGGTGGATGTGCCGGCCAACACCGGGCTTGAGAACATCGCCCCGGGCCAGACAGCGCGCGCCGATCAGATCGGTGTGAAAGCGACCATGGCCCTGTATCCGTCGGAGCCGTCGAACGTCAACCACAGCTACATCGGTGACTTCGTCAAATTCCGCAATACCCACAATGGCCACGAACAGCACATCTTCCACCTGCACGGCCATCAGTGGCTGTTCAATCCCAACGACGACAACTCCGATTACGTCGATGCCCAAGGCATCGGGCCGGGTGCCGGTTATACCTATGAAATCGCCAACGGTGGTTCGGGCAACCGCAATCGCGTGGCCGGTGACGCGATCTATCACTGTCATTTCTATCCGCACTTCGCCCAGGGCATGTGGGCCATGTGGCGGGTGCACGATGTGTTCGAGGAAGGCACCCGCCTCGATGTTTCGCAGCAGGGCGCCGATGGCTATCACAGCGAACCGTTTGCCTTGCGCAGCGGCAAACCGGCGGCGGGTGCACGGGCCTTGCCCGATGGCGAAATCGTCGCCGGTACGCCCATTCCGGCCATCGTGCCGCTTCCGGGCAAAGCCATGGCGCCGATGCCCGGCAAAGTGGTGGTGGTGCCGAAAATCGGTGAAACCCTGGTCGCCGGTCCTGCTGACGACGATGACGAAGAAGAGGGCGGTGACGACGGTGAACACCATGGCGGCAACGCTGGCGGTCAAGCCATCGGCTCGCTGGCGCTGGTCGATCGCAGTGAAGCCAACCGCAATGCCGACGGCAGCCTGAAAAACCCTGGCTACCCATTCTGGATCGGCGGCATGGAAAGCTCCGTGGGCCAGCGTCCGCCAACGCCGCCACTGGATATGCTCGACGCCGCCACCGCGCAATCGCTCAAGGCCAGCGGCAAAGCGCTGTGGGCCAACCTCGACCCGGCACAGTCCGGCGGTTGGGATGGCGGCTTGCAGCGGCATGCACTCGACGGCGTCGCGGCCGGTGGCGAGGCACACACCGTGACCACTTCGCTGGACTTCTCCAAGGAAGTCACCCGCGCCAAACCGATTTACCTGCCGGAAGAAGGCACCGAAGTCGAACAGGCCGCGATGGCCTTCCACGCGAAAAAGGATCACCCAAGCTATGCCTTGCTGCCCGGCAATCAAGTGGTGGCCAAGGCGTTCCGCACCAACGGTGCCTTGCCGATGGCGGGCGCGCCGTACTACGAGCCGTGCATGGACGATCGGCAAAAACGTCTGACCAGCAACGCCGGCAGCGGCGAGTTCGCCAGCGGTGAGCGCATCGACGGCATGTCCTTTGTCGGCGCCTCGAGCTTCACCGCCGACCGCCCACGGATCTACAAAGCCGCCAACATCCAGTTCGACGCGGTGTACAACAAAGTCGGTTATCACTTTCCGCAGGCGCGCATTCTCGCGCTGTGGGAAGACGCCTGGCCGGTGATCACCAAACAGCGTCCGCCAGAGCCGCTGGTGATGCGCATGAATACCTTCGATTGCGTGCAATACCAGCAAACCAACCTGGTGCCGGCCACCTACGAGATGGACGACTATCAGGTGCGCACGCCGACCGACGTGATCGGCCAGCACATTCATTTGCCGAAGTGGGATCTGACCTCGGCGGACGGCTCGTCCAACGGCTGGAATTACGAGGACGGCGTGCTCTCGCCCGGCGCCGTGCAGGAACGCATTCACGCGATTCGTGAGTTCAACCAATGCGCCAGCACTGATCCGCGTGACGGCACTCAGGCCTGCCCGAAAGCCAGGAACCATCCGTTCTTCGGCCAGTACGGCCGGGCCGACTGGCTGGGTGCGCGCACGGCGATGCAGCGTTGGTTCGTCGATCCGGTGGTCAACGCCAAAGGCGTCGATCGCGGCCTCGGCACCATCTTCACCCACGACCACTTAGGCCCATCGACGCACCAGCAGATTGGTCTGTACGCCACCGTGTTGGCCGAACCGGCCGGTTCCACCTGGTTCCACGCCGAAACCGGCGAGCCTCTCTATAGCGGCGCGCGCCAGGACGGTGGGCCGACGTCATGGCAGGCGGTGATCAACACCGGCGACCTCGATGGCGATGGCAAGAACGACAGCTTCCGCGAGTTCTTCCTCGAATACAGCGACTTCCAGCACGCCTATGAAGCCGGCGTCTATGTGGGGGCCGGCCCTAACGGCGTGCCGAATGCGCAAGCGTTCCCGGCCACCGCCGACAGCTTCCGCTACGCGATCAATCCGCCAGTGCGCAACAACGCCAGCAATCTGCTTGAAGGGGTGTTGGAAGTGCAGGGCGGTCAGGTCCCGGGCTGCCCGAGCCGGCCATGTCCGCAGGCGATTTCGGTGGATGATCCGGGCATGTTCGTCGTCAACTATCGCAACGAACCGCTGGCCCTGCGCGTGTACGACCCGAACAAGGTCGGCCCGGACGGCAAGCGCGGCATGCAGGCCGACGGCCTCGGCGGTGATCTGGCGTTCGCCATGCAAAGCCGTACCGACCGGGCGATTCCGGCGATGAACCTGGCGCCGAATCTGCTCACCTCGGCGACCGGCCCCACCGGCGGCACCACGCTGTTTCCGCCGCACATCAACAAGGGCGGCGCCGAACCCGGTGATCCGTTCACGCCGATGCTGCGCACCTATACCGGCGACAACGTGCGGCTGCGGGTGCATGCCGGCGGCCATGAGGAAGAGCACAACGTCACCCTGCACGGCGTGAAATGGCTGCAGAGCGGTTCCGGTTTCGGCAATAGCTCCAACTCCGGCTGGCGCGCATCGCAGATGATCGGCATCTCCGAGCAGATGGGCTTTATTGCGCCGGTGTCGATGCTCTCCAGCGCCGCCGCGACCACGGGCGACTATCTCTACTCGATGGACGCTTCGATCGAAGGCTACTGGAGCGGTATCTGGGGCGTGATGCGCAACTACACCGCCAAGCGCAGTGATCTGTTCGCCATCCCCAACAACCCAAGCCCGGCGGGCATGCGCAACACCGTGGCGTTCGAGGGCAGTTGCCCACGGATCAGTGCCAATCCCAATGGCATCGGTACCCGGCCAACGGTGCAGCGCAACTATGAAGTGGTCGCGGCGCTGGCCAACGACATCCTCGGCAATGCGCTGGGCCTGACCATCGGCGATCCGCAAGGGCTCGGTCAGCATGTCGGCGGGCCGCTCAATCCGGCGGGCGGCACCCTGGTGCTGAACTCGCGCACGGTGAGCATTCCACAAGTTACCGTGACCGACCCGGAAGATGGCGAAACCATCACCATCGGCGGGCAGAGTGGGCCGTTGCATGATCCGACTGCGATCCTGTACGTGCGTAAATCCGATCTGGATCCGCTCAGCGGCAAGCTCAAACCCGGCATCCCGGTAGAACCACTGGTATTGCGTGCAGCGGCAGGGGACTGCATCAACATCACCCTGGAAAACCGTCTGCCGAGCGTGATGCCTGACCTGACCCAGACTGCCGTGATGCAAGGCATGGTCAAGCGTGATCGCAACAGCGGTCTGGGCTCGACCACGTTCAGTAACAACCTGATGCGGCCGTCCAGCCATGTCGGTCTGCACGCGCAACTGCTGGCCTACGACATCACCAAATCCGACGGCGCCAACGTCGGCGCCAACCCGATCCAGACCGTGCCACCGCGTGTTGGCAACAGCGGCGCGTATCCGACCCGGACCTATCAGTACTACGCCGGGCACCTGGAGCGTGAAGGCAAACCGGTGACGCAACTGGGCCGCAGTGTCGACAACATCAACGCCACGGCGGTCGAGTTCGGCGGCTTGAACATCACCCCGGCGGACGTGATCAAACAGCCGCAAAAAGGTCTTGGCGGAGCGATGAGCATCCTGCCGATCGGCGCGACCTGGGTTGACGATGCGCGCAAGGTCAACGCCACGGTCACCGCGCCTGGGCAAACCAGCTACCGCGACTTCGCGATGGTCTGGCACAAGGCGTTGAACACCCGTTGGGCCAATGGCCGGCCGGTGGAGGGGATTGCTGCTGAGGGCTTCGGCGTGCCGACTGATCCGCAGGACAACTCGAGCATGGCGATCAACTACAAGACCGAGCCGCTGTGGTATCGCTTTGGCCGCGCTCCGGACGCACCGTTCGGGCATGCCGACGGCGCGGGTTACGGCGACATGAGCAATGCGCACATGGCCTACAGCAACGCGTTGGTGGGCGGCGATCCGCAGACGCCGGTGCTGTATGCCAAACCCGGGCAGCCATTGCGTACGCACATTCTGATGCCAAGCGGTGGCAGTCGCGGCACCACGTTCCAGCTCGACGGGCATGTCTGGTCGGTGAACCCGTTCCAGGCCGAGAAGAGCGACACCGGGGGTTATCCGATGGGCTCGCCGGGTGTCGGCTCGGTGCGCTTCGGCTACAACCCGATGTCGATGTACATCGGTGCCCACGAAAGCATCCTGCCGGCCGCGCACTTCAGCTTCATGATCCCTAGCGCCGGCGGCAGCAATGCGATCCCGGGGGATTACCTGTTCCGCGATTACGCCGCTTACGGCAACACCTCCGGTTTGTGGGGATTGCTGCGCGTGACCAACGAACCGGAACCGGCGCCGCAGGGGCAGTAGGCACAACGAAGAACCTTGTGGGAGCGAGCCTGCTCGCGAATGGGCCCGACTCGATTCTGGACGGTGCGGCAGATGACGCCTTCGCGAGCAGGCTCGCTCCCACAGGGGATGGTGGTTGGCAGTGAGGTTGGTGGGATGAATGCAAATCCCGTGTAGGCCTTCGCCTGCTCGCGATTGGGGCAACTCGGTTTCGGATGGTGAGGCAGATGACGCCATCGCGAGCAGGCGAAGGCCTACAGGGAATGGGTTTGCAAATGAGGGGAGGATGGTATGAACAGGATCACCAACATCATCGGTATTTGCACGCTGGCCCTGGCCGGGGCGTTGCTGACGCTGAGTGAGATTGCGCTGGCGCAAACCGGTACGGGTCAGACGCTGAACCGTGACGGTGTGGCGGTGGATTTCAACCTCAAGCCACTGGCCGTCGACGGCAAGCTGCGCGAAGGCGAATTCGCCGATGTGCAGTTTCGCGTCACTGACAGCGCCTCCGGCCAGCCGTTGTCCGGGGTGGCGCCGGGTGCCTGGGTGGATCCGCAAACCCTCGCCGCCGATCAAGCCCAGGGCCGTGACCAGAGCTGCAAGGCCCGGGTCGGGGTGTTTCTCAAATCCAACATCGGCGCGCGACCGTTGCTCGACCTCAACAGCTATTTCCTGCTGGTGATGAACCGCGACGCCAGCATCGCCGTGGTCGATCCATCGGTATCAGTGGGCGGTATCACCAGCACCCTGGCGCGGATCGAACTCAAGCAACCGCCGATGGACTGGGTCACCCCCAAAGACAACAAACGCGTATTCGTCTCGATGCCGACGGCCGGCGAAGTGGCGGTCATCGACAGCGAGCAATTCAAAGTCATCGATGTCATCGCCGCTGGTAGCCAGCCAGTGCGCGTGGCGCTGCAACCGGATGAGCGTCTGCTGTGGGTTGGCAACAACGCCAGCAAAACCGAAGACTCCGGCGTCTCGGTGATCGATAGCCAAAGCCTCAAAACCCTCAAACACTTGCAGACCGGGCGCGGCCACCACGAAATCAGCTTCAGCAAGGACAGCCGCTTCGCCTTTGTCAGCAACCGCGACGACGGCACCGTCAGCGTGGTCGACATCGCCAGCCTGAACATCGTCCAGCAGATCAAAACCGGCTCGCATCCGTTGTCGGTCGCCTATTCGCCACTGTCCGGCGCGGTGTATGTGGCCGACGGCAAGGACGGCACCGTGAGCGTGATCGACGCCAGCACCCACGCCATCCGCCGGGTTATCCAGTTGCAACAAGGCCTGGGCCCCATGGGCTTCAGCGCCGACGGCCGCTTCGGTGTGGTGCTCAACACCGTGGAAAACCGCGCCAGCATCATTGATGCCGCGACCAACAGCGCGATCCATGATCTGGACGTTTCCGCCGAGCCCTACCAAGTGGTGTTCAGCCAGGCCTACGCCTACATCCGCGGACTGGCTTCACCGAAAGTCACCATGATCAACCTGTCCTCCCTCGGCGAAGGCCGCCAGCCAATCAGTCAGGGCTTCGAAGCCGGCCCGCAACCACCGCGTATGGCCGGGGATTTACCGCTGGCCTCAAGCCTGGCGGTGTCACGGGACGACAACGCGGTGTTCGTGGTCAACCCGGTCGACAACACCACCTACTTCTACGCCGAAGGCATGAACGCACCGATGTCCGGTTACCCCAACCGTGGCCAGATCGCCCGTGCCGCCATGGTCATCGACCGCAGCCTGCGCGAGGTTTCGCCGGGGCTGTACAGCGCGCGGGTGAGGCTGCCGACGGCAGGGCGGTTTGACGTGGCGTTTCTGCTCAATCAGCCGAACATCATTCATTGCTTTACCGCGCAGATTGAGCCTGACGGCAAACAGCAAAAACACCTCGGCCAGCCGAAAGTCGAGTTCCTCCTCGACAAGACTGCCGTGGCGCTCAACGACCCCTACGTCGTGCGTTTCCGCATCGTTCAAGGCAAAGACAAAACCCAGCGCAGCGGCGTCAAAGACGTGCAATTGCGCTACTACCTCGCGCCCACCTCGCATCCGCGTGAAGTGGCGGCGCTGGAAGTCGCCGACGGCGTGTACGAAGCGCCGATCACCCTCGACCGCGGCGGCGCCTGGTACCTGCATGTGCGTGCGGCATCGCTGGGCGCCGGTTTCGATGACAAGACCTTTGCCAGTGTTCGGGTAACCCCCGGCCTGGCCCGTTGAAGAGGAGTTTCGACATGAACCGATTTGCATCCAGTGGCCTGCTGACCCTGTGTCTGTTGAGCCTCGGCCTCCAACAAGCCCACGCCCATTCGGCGGACGAACACGCCGGGCACAAAGCCCCGGCCAGCAATACTCAGGAACACGCTCAGGTGAAGTTCGCCAACGTGCCACTGCTCGATCAGAACGGCAAAACCGTGCGCCTTGAACAAGACCTGGTGCAGGGCAAAATCGTCGTCATGAGCTTTATCTACACCAGTTGCACCACGGTGTGCCCGGTGGTCTCGTCGATCATGGGCAAGGTGCAGAAGCAGCTCGGCGCGCGGGTCGGCGAAGAAGTGCAACTGGTGTCGATCAGCATCGACCCGCAGCGCGACGACCCGAAACGTCTGCAGGATTACGCGCGCACGTTCCAGCGCGGCCCGGGCTGGAGCTGGCTGACCGGCTCGCCGCAGTCGATCAATGAAACCCTCAAGGGCCTCGGCAGTTTCAGTGGCGACCTGAAGAATCATCAGCCGCTGATCCTCGTCGGCGACGGCGATAGCCGGCACTGGATGCGCTACTACGGCTTCACCGATCCGGCACTGCTGGCCAAGGAAGTGGAAAAACTCAGCGGCCTGCGCACCCACGCCAAACATACCGCCATCGCCATGGAGCAACAGCCATGAGACTGCTCGACTGGATCTCCCTGACCGTGTGTTTCTGGCTTCTCGGTAACGTCGCGTTCGCTCACGAAGGCCATGTCTCTGAGCCGCCCACCGTGGTTGCCGCTGCTCCGGCCAAAGGCACTCACGACGCGAAAACCTGGTTCACCGACACGCCGTTGCAGGATCAAAACGGTGAAACCCTGCGCTTCTACAGCGACGCACTGCAAAATCGCATAGTGCTGCTCAACGTGATTTTCACCAGTTGCAACGATGCCTGCCCGCTGATCACCCGCAAGCTCAAGGAAGTCCGCGAACTGCTGGGCGACAAGGCGCAGGACATCACCTTCATTTCCCTTACCAGTGACCCGCTGCGCGACACGCCAGCGGTGCTCAAGGCTTACACCTTGAAGCAGGGTTCCGATGACCCTCATTGGCTTTTTCTTACCGGCGACAAAGCGCAGATGGACCTGGTATTGAGCCGCATTGGCCAGATCGTGCCGACGCCCGAGCAACACTCCACGCAGTTGATCGTCGGCGATGTCGCCAATAAACGCTGGAGCAAAATCCGTCCCGACGCCCCGGCCGCCGCTATTGCCCAGCGCCTGCAGTTGCTGACAATGCCCGTGGCTGGCCGTTGAGTCCGCGCCATGAACCTGAGCCGCGTCCTCGCCCTGATCCTGCTCGCCGGCGTCAGCCTGGGTGCGGGCGCTGCACCGCTGACCCCTGAAGAGGCGGCGGGAAAACGCTTGTACCGCCAAGGCTTGTCGGCCAGTGGCGAAGCGATCATGGCGCGAGTTGGCGCGGCGGATGTGTTGCTGCCGGCGACCCGTCTGCCGTGTGCCAATTGCCATGGCGCCGATGGTCTCGGCCGACCTGAAGGTGGCGTGCGTCCCCCTGAATTGAACTGGGCGCGACTGACCAGCACCTACGGCCAGCAACAGGTCAACGGCCGCAGCTATCCGGCCTACAGCGAGAGCAGTCTGGCCACGGCTATCGAGCAGGGCCGCGACCCCGGCCACAATCGCCTCGACCCGAGCATGCCGCGCTTTCTGCTGTCGATGAAAGATCAGCGCAACCTCACCGCCTATCTCAAACGCCTCGCCGATGAGCGCGACCCCGGCCTTGACGCCGAGACTTTGCACCTCGGCACCTTGCTGCCCAGCCAAGGTCCGCTGGCCGAGGAGGGCGCGACGGTGGCGGCGGTACTCAACGGCAGTGTGGCGCGGATCAATCAGGCCGGCGGCATACATGGCCGGCAACTGCGCCTGACGGTGATCGATCCCGGCCCGGACCGCGCCAGTGCCGAGCAAGCCTTGCAGCAGTTGATCGAGCAGGAGCAGGTGTTCGCCCTGATCGCACCGCTGGCACCAGCTCTCGACAGCGAACTCGGGTCGCGCCTGGAAAAGGCCGGTGTGCCGCTGATAGGACCGATGTCGATCCTCGGCAGCCTGCAAGCCAGTCCGCAGATCTTCGAGCCATTGCCCGGCTTGCGTGAGCAGTTGATCGCGCTGGCCGATTACGCCACGGCGAGTTTGCGCGTGCTGCAAGGGCCGACGCTGATTGCCTATCCCGATGACCCGGCACAAACGCTGGCCGCGCAAAACCTCGGCCAGTACTTGCAGGATCACGGCTGGCAAAAAGTCCATCTGCAAGCCTACGACTCTACGGCGGATGGGTTGCCGTTAGGCTCGCGATCGGTGTTCTATCTGGGCAATGGCGGCGGCTTCAGTCGGCTGGCGACGCGGCTGCAAAGCGCCGGGCAAGTGCCTTACCTGTTTGCCGCCTCCAGCCAGGTGGCCGGCGATCTGCTGCAAGTTCCCGACGGCTTCACCCGAAGGGTGTTCCTCGCCTATCCGTTCGTGCCCAGCGACTGGACCCAGGCCGGGCGCATGGCCCTGACCTTGTTGCGCGAAGGTCAAGGTCTCGGTGCTCAGCACGCGGTGCTGCAAGTCGGCGCCTACGCCTCGATGTTGCTGCTCAGCGAAGGCATGAAGCAGGCCGGCCGCGACGCTAGCCGCGAGAAACTGGTGGCGGCGCTGGAAGGCCTGCACGACTTCGACACCGGCTTGACCCCGCGCCTGAGTTTCGGCCCCGGCCGACGCCTGGGTTTGAGCGGCGCGCATGTGGTTACCGTGGATTTGCCCGATCAGCGTTTCTATCTGGTCGCACCCTATAAACCGATTTTTGCCAGCCCCTGAACGGAGGGCCCGATCATGAAACGCATAACGCTGATCTTGCTGCTGACTTGCTGGCTGCCGCTGGCGTGGGCGAATAACGAACCGGCCGTGGCGCGGGTCAATGGCAAGGAGATTTCCGGATTTCGCTTCGAGCGCTTCTTCGCCGAATACCTGGAAGATCAGGGCCGCGCGGTGGCGAGCATTCGCAGTCCCAAGGCCTACAAGGAACTGCGGCAGGCGGCGCTGCAAATGCTGATCGACAAAGAATTGCTGTGGCAGGAATCGCAGAAGCGCGGTCGGCAGATCGACGAACAAGCGCTGCGTCAGCAGATCGAGCAAACCCGCATGGCCATCGGCGGCGCGGATAAATTCCTTCGTCGATTGCAGGATGCCGGTTTCGATGAGGCGTCGTTCACCGAGTACACCCGCCGCGAACTGGCGGCGCAGCAGATGTTCGCCGAACTGATCCGCGCCAACACCTTGCAGCCTCGGCACCTGTTGATGCGCGTGCCCGCGCAAGCGGATGCAGTCACAGTTGCTGCAGCGCGTCTACGCTTGATGCAAATGCGCGCCGCGATTGTCAGCGGGGCGACGTTTGCCAGCGCTCCGGTGCGTTCACCGTTCGGCTGGCATGTGATTTATTTGCCGAACCACTTGGAGGCTGCCGATGTCCCAGATTTGCAGGGGCTGGACACAGTCAGGGCGCAGCTCGCCCGACAGCAACAGACCCAGGCTCGTCGTCAGGTACTCGCGCAATTACGGGTGCAGAACAGGATCGAACGAATTGACGACGACTGAAGGTTCCCCCCCAATAGTGGGGAATGGCTTCGATGCCCATTCAGGTGCTTCCCCGTTTCTGGGGAACGGGGTGCCGGGACGAGCGGGCATTGTCATTAAATTCAAGGACATGAAGACATAAAATTACCGGCGCTCAGCCTGGCATGAAGTGTGCGTTACCCCTGGTAAGGCGCACTCTCAGGGCGGGGTCATCGGACCTGCTGTTTCAAGGAGTCGACCTTGGTTAACAAAGTACTGGTTGTCGAAGACGAACAGCTGCTCGCGCAAAACCTTCAGAATTATCTGTCGGCGCAGGCGCTGGACGTCACGATTGCACATGACGGAGCGACGGCTATCGGTTTGGCCGAAACCTTTGCCCCCGACGTGCTGGTGTTCGATTACCGCTTGCCTGATATGGAAGGCTTTGAGGTGCTCGACGCGGTCCGCCAGAACAGGACGTGCCATTTTGTGCTGATAACGGGTCACCCGACCGCCGAAGTCTGTGAGCGGGCGCGGCAACTGGGGGTCAGCCACATCCTGTTCAAACCGTTTCCCTTGGCGGAACTGGCGCGGGCGGTCTGCGACCTTCTGGGCATCAAGCGCGAAGCGAAACCCGGTGCGAGCCCTTCCGAAGGGTTTGTCGAACGACGCCAGAGCAGGACCGAGAGCTTCCCGTTGCAGTTGTACGATGGCAGTTGGGTGTTGGCGGATCGGCGACGACAGTCGCACGCCATGGCACCGGACGACGATCAAATGCTCACCGGGGAGTAATGGCGCGATCAGACGTTCCGGCACTTGCCGCCAAGGTTTGCCGCGCCGACAGGGCTCTGAGCCCCGGTTGGAGAGCAAGCCATGGAACGTCTGTCCGTTGTCGTCGAACCGCTGCCGGCCGCAAGTGCCCCCGAGCGCTTTTCCAGTGAGCAGCTGGCCCAGGCCCGGGCGCGGGCCGCCACTTCTGGCGAACGCGTACTTGAAGCCCTCGGCGTGCTCTGTGAACTGGCGCCGATGCCGTTCATTCACACCCTCGGCGCCACCCTGCATTACCCGGTGCTCGACACCGACAGCCTGTTTCAAGCGACGCCGGTATTCGACCGGGTCACCCTCGCACAATGCCTGAAACGTGAATTCATCCTGCTGCGCCACAATGACGAGGTCATCGGAGTATTCGCCGACCCCTTCGACCCGGCGCGCCTGGCCTGGATCGACGATTGCCTGCACGGTGCACCGCTACATCTGGTCCATGCCGATGACCTCAAGGCCTATCTGGCCCGCCACGAAGAAAGCTTCCACGCCGTTGAATCACTGAACGCCCAGGGCGACACCCACAACGAAATCGACACCCTGCAAAGCCTGTCGCTGACCAGCATCAGCGAAGACGCCAGCAGCGTGGTGAAACTGGTCAACTCGACCTTGTATGACGCGCTGAAAATGCACGCCAGCGACATCCACCTCGGCACCACCGGCCACGGTCTGGTGATCAAGTACCGCATCGACGGCGTACTCAACAACATCAGCAAAGTCCAGGGCAACGAGTTCGCCGAGCAGGTGATTTCGCGGGTCAAGGTCATGGCTGAACTGGATATCGGCGAGAAACGCGTGCCGCAGGACGGGCGCTTCAAGATTGGCATCAGCGGTCGTCAGATCGATTTTCGCGTATCGATCATGCCGAGCATCTTCGGCGAAGACGCGGTACTCCGTGTGCTCGACAAACAGGATCTGGCCGACAAGGTCTGCGGCGTGCAATTGCAGGCGCTGGGCTTTGAAGACGAAACCCTGCGCCAGTTGCGCCGCCTTGCCGCCGAACCCTACGGCATGGTGCTGGTGACCGGCCCGACAGGCAGCGGCAAAACCACCACGCTGTACGCGATGATCACCGAGATCAACCACGGCGTGGACAAGATCATCACCATCGAAGACCCGGTTGAATATCAACTGCCGGGGGTCCTGCAAATCCCGGTCAATGAGAAAAAAGGCCTGACCTTCGCCCGCGGCCTGCGCTCGATCCTGCGCCACGACCCGGACAAGATCATGGTCGGCGAAATCCGTGACCCGGACACCGCGCAGATCGCCGTGCAATCGGCGCTCACCGGCCATTTGGTGTTCACCACCATCCACGCCAACAACGTCTTCGACGTGATCGGCCGCTTCACCCAAATGGAAATCGACCCCTACAGCCTGGTCTCGGCGCTCAACGCGATTCTCGCTCAGCGCCTGATTCGTTTGGTATGCAGCAGTTGCAGCGCACCGGTCAATCCGAGCGATGAAGAACTGCGCGCCTCGGGCCTCGATCCACAGAAAGTCGATCACTACCACTTCGTCCACGGCAAGGGCTGCGGCCACTGCCGGGGCAGCGGTTATCGCGGGCGCACGGCGATTGCCGAGCTGCTGCACCTCGATGACGAGTTGCGCCAGATGATCGTCGAGCGCCAACCGATCACCCAGATCAAAGCCCTGGCCTGTGCCCGTGGTTTGCGCCTGCTGCGCGAATCGGCGCTGGAGCTGGTGGAACAAGGTCGCACCACGTTGGAGGAGATCAATCGTGTCACTTTTATCTCGTGAGCGTTTTGTCGCCGTGCTCGGCGCCAGCGGTGTCGGCCTTGGTCAGCGGCGCGGCAGCGACACCTTGTGGCTGGGCAGCGTCGGTTACATCGACGAAGGCTTCCAGAGCTACGCGGTGGCGCTGGACACCCTCGATCGCCTGCTCGGTGAACATGCCCGTGCCGGTGCCGAATTGAGCGTGGTCATCTCCGGGCATTTCAGCCGCTTCTGCCTGGTGCCGTGGAGCGCGCAGATCAGCAGTCCTGAAGAACTGCGCGGCTTTGCTCAGCTGTGTTTTGAAGACCTGTTTGGTGCACCGACCCAGCCGTGGAGTCTGGTGTTGTCCGCTGAGCCTGGCGGTTACGACCGCATCGCCAGCGCCTTGCCGCAAGACTTGCTCGAACGCCTGCGCACGCTGGTGAGCGGTCGCGGTTTGCTTCTGCGCTCAGTACAGCCGTATCTGATGGCGGCGTTCAACCGCTTCGACAAAAGCCTCGACGCCGGCGACTTCCTGTTCGTCGTCGCCGAGCCGCAACGCAGTGTGTTGTTGCTGGCAAGGGAAGGGCGCTGGGCCGGCGTGCGTTCGGTGGGTGGCAGCGACAGCGATGTGGCACTCAGCGCATTGATCGGTCGCGAACGGCAGCTGCAAGCTTCGACCAGCGAACGCGCCTTCAACGTTTATCTGCATGCACCGGCGCGCCTGGATGGGCATCCGGACGTGGCGGGGGTGCAACTGCGCACCCTTGAAGACGACGCGATGACCGTGCGTGACGGCTTGTACGTCATGTCCCGGGCGGTGGCCTGACATGCGCGCGCTCAATCTCGATTTTCAGCCACGCCCACGTTCCGGCCCGTTGGGCTGGAGCCTGCTCGGCGGCGGTGTGCTGCTGGCGCTGCTGTGCTTCAGCGTGCAACAGCACCTCGACGCGCACACCGAACAGCAACAAGGTCACCTGCAAATTACCCAGCGTCAGCTCACCGGCGACAGCGGTGGCAAGTCCACCCTGAGCCCGGCGGAAACCCGCGAACAGGCGCAAAACCTCGCTGAGATGCGCAAGGTCTCGCAGCAGTTGCGCCGGCCGTGGGAACGCCTGTTCGTAATGCTCGAAGCGATGCCGCGCGATGACGTCGCGCTACTGACCCTGACCCCGGATGCGCGCAAAGGCCAGGTACGCATCAGCGCTGAAGCACGTGATCTGCAAGCGATGCTCGACTTCCACAAGCGTCTGGAAGCCAGCGACGAGCTGTCGGACGTCTCGCTGCTGAGCCACGAGATCGTCGTCAAATCGCCGGAGCAACCGGTGCAATTCAACCTGTCGGCGACTTGGGAGATTGGCGATGCGAATCCCTAGGCTGATCGTCCACGAATACCTGCAAGGCCTCGGCGTTCCTGGCCTCGCCGGGCTGGCATTGCTGCTGGTCGCAGCCGCTTGGGCACTCGGTGGTTTGCTGCCGGGCTGGCAATCGTTGCAGCACTTGAGCCAGCAGACTCAGGAAGCCACCGCGTACCTGGCCAAGGTTGAAGACGGCAGCATCGCGCCGCCGGTGGTCCCACAACGGCAACTCGATGACTTCCGCAACAAACTGCCGGCGCAACCGCAAGCCACCGTCGCCATCGACCGCATCTACGCTCTCGCAGCCCAGGAGCACATCACCTTGGCGCGCGGCGAATATGCCCTCGGCGTCGACCCGAAAACCCACCTGGCGCGCTATCAGATTCTCCTGCCAGTGCGCGGCAGCTACCCGCAATTGCGCCGCTTTCTGCACGCCTTGCTCGGCCAGTTGCCGGCGGTGGTGGTAGAAGACCTGGAGTTGCAACGCAAGAAGATTGGCGACACCGACCTCAATGGCCGGATCCGTATGACCCTTTACCTGTCGAGGTCGTGATGAATACCAAGCGCGTGACAGGGTGGCTGGCGTTCTTCGGCGTGGCGGCGGCGCTGGCATGGTTGCCGGAGTATTTCTCGCCAAGTGATGACGCCGACGCCAACGAAGTGGCGGTGGCCGCCCCGGCCACAACCGCCAGCCGTGGCGCGCTGCCGGCGAGCAACGCCAAGGCCAAAGACGCGCCGATCAAGGACCTGAGCCCGGCCGGCGACCTGTTCGCCGCGAAATCCTGGAAGGCCGCGCCGACCCTGGCCACGGTTACCGAACAAGCGATCAACCCGGCCCCAGTGGTGCAAGCCCCGAGCCTGCCACCGGTGCCGTTTCAGTTCGTCGGCAGGCTGCATGACCGCAGCGACCTGCAAGTGTTTTTGCAGAACGGCGAAAAGATCTACGTCGTGCGCAACGGGGATGTGATCGACGACACCTGGAAGATCACCGGCATTTCCGATCTGGAATTGAGCCTGGTTTACCTGCCTTTGCATTTGTCGCAGACCTTGTCTGTGGGGAGTACGCAATGAACCGTTCCCGTTTGCTGATGAGCCTGGGCCTCTGTGCCGGGCTGGCCGCGTGCAGTTCCGCGCAGGTGGCCAACAAGGAAGCCGCCGACCTGATTGATCAGGGACAGTACGAGGCGGGGCTGGCCCGGATCGAGGAAGGTCTGCGTGAAAATCCTCGCGACACCGAATTGCACCTGCTGCTCAACAGCGGCCGCGCCAAAGCGATCACGGCATTGCTGACGGCCGGCGACACTGACCGTTCGCGCCGCGACTTTGCTTCGGCGCGCACCGCCTACATGCGCGTGCTGACCATCGAACCGAACAACCGCCGCGCCCAGGATGCCCTGAAGCAGCTGGAATACCTGCGCACCATGGACGAAAAACTCGAGCTGGCCCGTGGCGATCTGCGTCGCGGCGACATCTACGGCGCTGATCGTCAGGTCAAGCAGATCCTCGAACTCGACCCGGCCAACGCAGGCGCGCTGGAGCTGCAAGGCAACATCCGCCTGGTGCAGAGCCGCAACGTGATCGCTTATCCGCAACTGCGCACCAAGCTCGATCGTCCGGTGACCCTGGAATTTCGTGACGCCAACCTGAAGACCATTTTTGAAGTGCTGTCGCAAGTCGCCGGGCTGAATTTCATCTTCGACAAAGACCTGCGCCCGGACATGAAAGCGACGATTTTCGTGCGTGACGTGCGCATCGAAGACGCCGTGACCCTGCTGCTGCAACAGAACCAGTTGCACCAGAAAGTGGTGAACGAAAACACCTTGCTGATCTACCCGGATTCGCCGCAGAAAGTGAAGGATTACCAGGAACTGGTGATGCGCACCTTTTACCTGACCAGCATCGACGCCAACACCGCGCTGAACATGGTGAAAACCATGCTCAAGACCCGCGATGTATTCGTCGACGAACGCCTCAACACCCTGACCATGCGCGATACCGAAGACGCGATCCGCATGGCGGAAAAGCTTTTGCAATCGCAAGACCAGTCCAATCCGGAAGTGGTGCTCGAAGTCGAGGTGATGGAGGTCGCCACTCAGCGCATTCTCGACCTCGGCCTGCAATGGCCGAGCACCTTCGGTGTGGTCAACTCCGATGGTTCGCCGGTCACGCTGCTCGGGCAACTCAAGGGTATCAACTCAGACCGCATCTCCATCGGCCCATCGCCGCAGGCCAAGATCAACGCGCAGGACAACGACATCAACACCCTCGCCAGTCCGGTGATTCGCGTCAGCAACCGTGAGCAGGCGCGCATTCACATTGGTCAGCGCGTGCCGATCATCAGCGCGACCTCGGTGCCGTCGACACAGGGGCCGGTGATCACCGAAAGCGTGACCTATCTGGATGTCGGTCTGAAGCTCGAAGTGACGCCCACCGTGCACCTGAACAACGAAGTGGCGATCAAGATTGCCCTGGAGGTGAGTAACGCCACGCCGCTGGAGCCGACCCGCCAGGGCACGATCCCGGTACAGGTCGACACCCGCAATGCGCAAACCTCGCTGCGCCTGCACGACGGTGAAACGCAGATCCTCGCCGGGCTGGTGCGCAACGATCATGGCGCCACCGGCAACAAGATTCCCGGCCTGGGGGACATTCCCGGACTCGGCCGCTTGTTCGGCAGCAACAAAGACACCATCGGCAAATCGGAACTGGTGCTGTCGATCACTCCACGGATCGTGCGCAACCTGCCATACCAGAGCCCGTCGGACATGGAGTTCTCCACCGGCACCGAAACCAGCATGCACATCCAGGCACCGGATCGCTCGCAGAGTTACGTGATGCCATCGCCTGCCGCGCAGCCGCGTGCAGTCGGTGAAGCGGCCGTGGCCACCACCCGCGTCACTGTCGAGAAGCCTTGATCATGAACGCCTCCCAACGCGGTTTCACCCTGATCGAAGTCGTGGTGACGCTGGCCCTGATCGGCCTGTTGGCGAGCATGGCCGCGCCCCTGACCGAAACCCTGGTGCGGCGTGGCAAGGAGCAGGAATTGCGCAACGCGCTGTACCAGATTCGCGATGGCATCGACGCCTATAAACGCGCGTTCGATGCCGGCTACATCGAGAAGTCGCTGAACAGCAGCGGCTACCCGCCGAACCTGAAAGTGCTGGTCGAAGGCGTGCGCGATGTGCGCAGCGCGAAGGGCGCCAAGTTCTACTTTTTACGCCGCATCCCGCGCGATCCGCTGGTGCCGGCCAAACGTGACGATGAAGGGGGTTGGGGCGTACGCGCCTACAACAGTTCGGCTCAGAATCCGCGCGATGGCGAGGACGTGTTCGACGTCTACTCCCACGCCCGCGGCAAGGGCCTCAACGGTGTCGCTTACCGCGAGTGGTGAACCTCATGCGCCGGGAAAAAGGTTTTACCTTGCTGGAGCTGATGGTGGTGATGGCGATCATCGCCACGCTGATGACCATCGCGCTGCCGCGCTACTTCAACAGCCTTGAAGCGTCGAAGGAAACCACGCTGCGCCAAAGCCTGTCGGCGATGCGTGAGGCGCTGGATCACTTTTACGGCGACACCGGCCGCTACCCCGATTCCATTGAACAACTGATCGAACAACGTTACTTGCGCAGCGCACCACTGGACCCAATCACCGAACGCAAAGACCAGTGGGTGCTGATCGCGCCACCGGACGGCGTCGCCGGTGGCGTGGCCGACATCAAAAGCGGTGCTACCGGGAGGGCGCGAGATGGCAGTCAGTATGCCGAGTGGTAACCGCGCGCAGCAGGGTGGCTTCACCTACTTGGGCGTGCTGTTCCTGATAGTGGTGATGGGCATGGGCCTGGCCAGTGCTGGTGAATTGTGGTCGACCGCGTCGCGCCGTGACCGGGAGCGCCAGTTGCTCTGGGTCGGTACTCAATACGCACAAGCGTTGCGCAGCTACTACCGCAGTTCGCCGGGGCTGGCGCAGTACCCGAAAGAACTGGTCGACCTGCTCGACGATCAGCGTTTTCCCGAGGCCAAACATCACTTGCGTCAGCTCTATCCGGACCCGATTGGTCAGGGCGAATGGGCGCTGCAACGCGGTTTCGACGGACGCATCACCGGCCTCAACAGCCCGTCGACCGAGCTGCCATTGAAGCAGGCGGACTTCCCGACGCAGTGGTCGGATTTCGAAGGCATGCAGCGTTATTCGGATTGGCAGTTTGTTGCCGAAAAGGCCTTCCTTGAGGGCACCAATGGCCCGGCCAAAGGGCAATCGGTTCTGCCACAGGCATTGCAGCCATGATTCGCCAATGGCTCTGCGCGCTGGTCCTCGCTGTGGCGGCGCTCTGCGCCCACGCCGGTGAAGAAGACGAAATGATGGGCTTCATCGTCGACGACACGATCTCGCATATCGGCCACGACTTCTACTACTCGTTCAGTGAACGCCTGCGTGACACCAGCCCGATGGATTTCAACCTGGTGGTGCGCGAGCGCCCCGACGCGCGCTGGGGCAGCCTGGTGACCGTGGAATATCAGCAACGCCTGGTGTATCGGCGCTTCCTGCCGCCGAACACCGTGGAACTGAAGGACGAGGCCTATGCGGCCGCCGACTGGGTTCGACGCCAGGTTGTCCAGCGCAAGCTGGAGGCTCTGTTGCAGGACACCACCGACCTCGAGAAGGACGAACTATGAACAGCACAACGTTCTCACGGCGCAGCGGATTCTGGATCTCGGGGTTGTTGATCGGGCTCGCCAGCGCCGCGGCTGTCCAGGCCACTGAACTGGTCTACACGCCGGTCAATCCATCGTTTGGCGGCAACCCGCTCAACGGCACCTGGCTGCTCAACAACGCCCAGGCACAAAACGATCACGACGATCCGGACCTGAAAAGCCGTTCGAGCGTGGCCGGCACCTCGGCGCTGGAGCGCTTCACCAGTCAATTGCAATCGCGGCTGCTAGGGCAGTTGCTGGACAACATCTCCACTGGCAACACGGGGAGCCTGTCCACCGACTCTTTTATCGTCAACGTCATCGACGACTCCGGGGCACTGAGCATTGAAGTGACCGATCGAGCGACCGGTGAGGTTTCGGAAATTCAGGTGAACGGCCTCAACCCATGACGGGCTGACGGTTCCGGGGAGTGATGGACATGAAAAAATTAATCGCGCTAGGGCTGATGTTGGCGACATTACAAGGGTGCAGTCTGCGCGAGCCGATGCCGGCCGAGCAGGACACTGAAACCCCGACCCTGACTCCAAGGGCCTCGACTTATTACGACTTGCTGAAGATGCCGCGCCCCAAGGGGCGGCTGATGGCGGTGGTGTACGGCTTCCGTGATCAGACCGGGCAGTACAAGCCGACGCCCGCGAGTTCGTTTTCCACCAGCGTGACCCAGGGCGCGGCGTCGATGTTGATGGACGCGATGCAGGCCAGTGGCTGGTTTGTGGTGTTGGAGCGGGAAGGGCTGCAGAACCTGTTGACTGAACGCAAGATCATTCGCGCGTCGCAGAAGAAGCCGAATACCCCGGTGAATATTCAGGGTGAGCTGCCACCGTTGCAGGCGGCGAACATGATGCTCGAGGGCGGGATCATCGCTTATGACACGAATGTGCGTAGCGGTGGAGAAGGGGCGCGGTATCTGGGGATTGATTTGCAGCGTGAGTATCGGGTGGATCAGGTGACCGTCAACTTGCGTGCGGTGGATGTGCGCAGTGGGCAGGTGTTGGCGAATGTGATGACCAGCAAGACGATTTATTCGGTGGCGCGCAGTGCCGGGATTTTCAAGTTTATCGAGTTCAAGAAGTTGCTCGAAGCTGAAGTGGGTTATACGACTAACGAGCCGGCGCAGTTGTGTGTGTTGTCGGCGATTGAGGCGGCGGTGGGGCATATGGTGGCGCAGGGGATTGAGCGGCGGTTGTGGCAGGTTGCGGGGGACGCTTCTACGCCTGGGCAGGATGATGTGTTGAATCGGTATTTGAGTCAGAACAAGGTTGATCCGGATGCCGAGTGAACGTGGCGGCCTTCGGGCCGACCAGGTTCTGGTTGGGCGGTGAGTTCTGTTTGACGGGGTACATATCCGTTGCTGCGGTAATGGCTGCTTAGGGTTCCGCCCTTACGGCGGGTCACTTTTTCCAGACGCCGAAAAAGTAACCAAAAAGGCTTGCTCCTACGTGCGGCCCGCTCGCTGAGGCTCGGGGTTCCTTCACTCCGGGATCGATCCGGGCGCAGCGCCTACGGTTTGCTTCGCTGCACCTCCTCTCGCTGTGTTTGGCTGCGCCAAACGGTCGCTGCGCTCCCACGCCCGGATCAATCCCTCCGCTCAGCCTTCCGACGTCGCCCGTGGATCAAGATCAAGAGCTGCAGCCGAGCTAACGCTCATCCTGTTGAGTGGTGAGGAGCACAGCGTGCTCGGCTTTTGATCTTCGTAGGCGCTGAGCTTGCTCGCGAAGGCGGCCTGACAGCCGACCAATCTCTTGCTGACAGAGCGCTATTCAATTGTAGGAGTGAGCCTGCTCGCGATAGCTATCTCTCAGACTCAGTTGCCATTGCGGATGTACCCAAATCCTTGTGGGAGCTGGCTTGCCAGCGATGGCGATCTACGAGCCGAGCAATTCCCGCCGGTTGCACACATTCACTGTAGGAGCTGCCGAAGGCTGCGATCTTTTGACTCTGATTTTTTAAGATGAATATCAAGATCAAGATCAAGATCAAAGATCGCAGCCTGCGGCAGCTCCTACACATGCGTATTTCAATTCGGAATGTTTAAAGGTTGTTTCGATTTTGCGGAACCTTCCCACAATGTTTTCAGGTTGTCCGTCGGACGTCCGGTCTCTAGCCTGTGTTCGTCGCTGCCAATTCAGCGACCGGGCGTGGAAACCCGGTAACTACAGAGCGCACTAGCGCCATTCATAACGTATCCTTGCGCACCTTCACTGTGTGCACTTTGTTATGGCGGCTGTGCGTGGGAGACCTTGTGTCTGCCGGGTTGCCTCTGTCCCGGGTTTCCAACCTGCGTACAGCTGCCACCTATTCGCTTGGAAACCGAATGGGGGGCCAGCTATAACCGTCATACAGGGTAAATAATCATGAAAAAACCAACACCCAACCCCCCAGAACCAGACAACTACACCACATCCCCCTACGCCTCAGTCGACAGCAAAAAACTCCACGACGCCGCCGACCGCGCCCTCGATTTCTACCTCAAGCCCACCGCCCACATCATGTCCAGCGCCAACGAGCCGGAACCCATGTACCTCGCCAACCCCAGGTACAACACCGAATCCCTGCTGGCCAACGCCAGCGAAACCCTCGGCTCGGCCAGCGAAATGCTCAACAACTTCGCCGCTTTGCTGGAAACCTCACACCGTAAGACAGCACTGGGCATCGCACAGGTCGTCATGCTGGGTGAACTGGCCGTCAATCAAGCGCTGGATCACGTCGAGTTGAAGGATGGCTAATTAGATCGCTCCCACGCGCAGCAAAGGAATGTAGCTCGCAATTTGGAACGCGGAGCGTCCCGAGAGGCATTCCCACGCAGAGCGTGGGAACGATCAAGAAAAAACGCGACCCTCGAAAAGGTCGCGTTTTTGTTAGCAAAATAATTGCGTTTGATCTGCCGGCATTTTTCGGTCTGCGTTATGGATATTCCTGCCGCGCATGCAAAACGCTCAGAATATTTATCCGACCCACCACTTGATAAATGATCAGGTAATTGGGGTGCACAACCATCTCGCGAGTACCGGGCGCTCGACCTATTCGATAGAGGTGTGGATGTTGAGCAAGGGTAACCGTCGCGCCTTCGATAGCTTGGGAAAGTCTGTCAGCCGCTACTAAGTTCCGGTCACTGATGTAATCAAGGATTTTCAGGAGTTCAGCCCGAGCTTCGGGCTGCCACTCAACCTGCATCGTATTTTTTACGCTTTGCTTCCATCAAGGCACGCATCTCGGCCATAACCTGATCATTGGGAATGCTCGGTCTTGTATCACTCATCGAAGCCTGCACTTTAGCGATTAACCAACGGTCATAGCTCGCGGCCTGCTCTTCAGGATCAAGATCTGAAACAACTGGGCACAGTGGGTCGATTAAAGACGGGTCGATCATGGCACCTCCGGGTTTAATGCCTCGAAGTCTATTCGGTAAAGCATTTGCTGTCGTCGCTGGCTGGATGAATAGCACGTTGGTCAAGCTCCATGAGGATCATTTGTCCCAAAGAATCCTAGACGCCGTGCTTCCGAAGGCCAACCGCCAGAAGTGGTAGGAAAACACCACCGATTTACTAAAAGCTTTCTCTTTTCTGTAGGACTCGACTGATCTGACAAGCCTCGCGTGTGGTTAGGTCTGCCTACAAAAAAGCCGCGATCCCCCTCACCAGAGAATCGCGGCCCATCAACACCCAACCCCTACTGCTGCAAAACCGTCGCCTGGTTAGCCGACCCGAACTGCTGAATATTCGCCGTCTGCGTAACTCCACTCTGATCGACATTGGCAATGTTCCCCGTCCCGCCCTGGGTCACATACGCTACGTTCATGGTGTCAGCCTGCGTCACAGTGATCTGGTTGTCACTGCCATACAACTGCGCGGTATACGCCTGGTTCCCGAATCCGGACTGATCAAATTCGGCGCTGTTCCCCGTGCCATTCGAAGAACCCTGCACCAGGTTGCCGGTCCCGCGCTGATCCGAGATCAAAATGTTGTCGCTACCATTCTGATCAAAATACAGCTCGTTATACGACTCAGCCTGACTGACCGTGGTCTTGTTACCGGTCCCGGTCTGGTGGGTGGTCATGACGTGGCCGACACCATCCTGGGTGAAGCTGGCGATGTTGCCGTTGCCGGCCTGATTGACGGTGGCGCGTTGGTTGCTGCCGAACTGCCCACCCGATTGCGGGCCTTTCCAGTTGCTGGCGTAGACCTTGTTGTCGTTGCCCACGGAGGTGGCGCTGAGCACGTGGCCCTCGCCGTTCTGGTAGGTGAAGTGCACGTTGCCGTTGCCGACTTGATAGAGCGCCAGTGTTGAATTGACCGATTCGAACTGGTCGGCGTAGATCGCGTTGGTGTTGCCGACCTGGGTGACGGCGGCGCTGTTGTTTTCGCCGAAGCTTTGGTCGACCACGGTTTCGTTGCTGTCGCCGTATTGGTTGATGGTGGCTTGGCTGGCCAGTTGCGAGTCTTGCCAGATTTCGGTGCCGTTGAGGTTGCCGAACTGGTTGATGGTGATGTTGCCGCCGGTGCCGTTGCGTTGGTCGCCGTAGGCGTAGTTGCTTTCGCCAGCCTGGTTGATGCCGATCTGGCCGCCGTTATGGGTGACCTGTTCGGCGGTGCCGTAGTTGGCGGTGCCGAATTGAGTGATCACCGAGCTGTTGCCGCTGCCTTCATAGAGTTGTTCGATATTGGCTTCGTTGCTGTCGCCGTACTGGAAGGTTTTGCCTTCGCTGCCGTTTTGCGAGTCCTGATAGACGAACGAGAAGTTGCCAGTGCCTTGCTGCTGTTGCAGCGCATTGTTGGGTGAGCCGAAGCCCAGTGACTGGCTGGCGTGGGCGGTGTTGAAGGCGCCGACCTGTTGCTGGGTGATGGTGGCGTTGTCTTCGTAAAGTTGTTCGGCGTAGCCGGCGTTGTAGTCGCCGACCGCGTCCTGGGTGATCACGCTGGTGGCGTGGTCTTGCACGGCGGCGGCGTCGTTGCCTTGGCCCAGTTGGGTCTGGGTGGCGGTGCTGAACGGGGCCTGAGTCTGTTTCACATCCGCGATGTTGGCGGTACCGGCCTGGCTTTGGTTGGACAAGCTGTCGTCGGCCATGGCCTGGGCACTGATCATGACCAGGAGGGCGGCGGTGAGGGGCGTCAGTTTGAACATGATTGAACTCTCCGATGATTTGCAGTGCTTAGCGGTATTGCTTGACCGAAACGCTCATGCCGTTGCCCGACTGGGTCACGGCGCTTTGCAGCCCCGTGCCGGCCTGCTCGATGCTGGCGTCGTTGTTGTTGCCGTTTTGCGAAATCTGCGCGCGGTTGTGGCTGCCGTTCTGGGTGATCGAGGCGGCGTTGCCGGAACCGTTCTGGTTGATCAGCGCCATCAGGTCGCTGCCCTGTTGCAGGATGTACGCCTCCTGATTGCTGCCCGACTGCACGATCTGCCCGAGCAGCGACTGACCGTTCTGTTGCAGCAGGGCGACGTTGGCTTGGCCGAGCTGGTCGATCAGGGCTTGCTGACCCACCGGTGGGGGCAGTTCGCCGAGGTCGCTGCTGGTCGGGGCCAGGTCGTCGTTGTCCATCAGGTCGTCGGCGCGCACGCCTGCACTGCTGCATAGCACAAGCAGGCAAAGCAGGGTGGCGGTCGGCGTGTTCATGGCACACATCCTGTCAGGCGTTAACCGGTTCGCAATCGACCCCAGCCACCCGAGAGTGGCTGGGGATCTGGCTTACAGTGTGGTCACCGAGACCGTGCGCACGGTGCCCTGGGAAGAGCGGATCGTTGCGGTCGGGTTGGCCGATGGCACCACCGTCGTGTTGTTGAGCGTCAGCCGCCAGCGTCCGGTCACCGGTACGGTGGTGGTGCCGAGAGTGACCAGCCCGGTCGGGGTGGTGACCTGCACGGTGATGGTGTTGCCGGTAGTCACCGACGAGGTGCCGGTGAAGTCCCAGTTGAAGCGACCGCCGGAGCGTGCCTGCACCGTGGACGCGGTGACGGTGAACGTTTCCGCTGCTGGCCGTGGCGACACTTGCACAGTGACCGTGGCCGGCGTCGACAGGGCGCCGAAGCTGTCCCGGGCGATGTAGGTGAAGGTCGTGGTGAACGCCGTGGTTACGGTGGCCGGTGGCGTGTAGGTGATCACGCTGCCGTCAGTGCTGACCGTGCCACGGCCTGCGGCCGGTTGGGTCAGGCTGGCGACGCCGAGTGGCACGTTGCCTTCCGGATCGGTGTCGTTGGCCAGCACGTTGATCGGGATCGCCACACCCAGGGTGGCAACGCTGTCGGCGACGGCAGTCGGTGCCCGGTTTGGCGCGACGGTAATCGTCACGGTGGCCGGGTTGGCCGAGGCCAGGCCTTTGGCGTCTTGCGCCTTGTAGGTGAAGGTCGTGGTCAGCGGGGTGTTGACCACGGCTGGCGGGGTATAGACCACGGCGGCGGTGCCGCTGAGAGCCACGGTGCCTTGGTTCGCAGCAGGTTGGGTCAACGCGGTAATGCTCAGCGGATTATTACCGTCGGGGTCGCTGTCGTTGGTCAACAGGCTGAGGGTGATCGGCACGCCGAAGCTGGTGCTGCCGGTGTCGGCGTTGGCGATCGGCGCCTGGTTTTCACCGGTGTCTGGCGCAGTGCCGACCACCACGACTGCTTCCGTGTCGCTGCCGCCGGCGGCGGATTTCACGGTGATGGTGGCCGGTGGCTGAGTCAGGTCGGCGACGGTAATGCGCTGCAGCGTGCCGGTCTTCGACAGACGTCCGTAGCCTTGGGCAACCATGTCCGGAACTGCCACTTCATCGGTCGATGTCGCTTCGATCAGCAGGCTGTGATTGGCCCAGCTGTAACGCGCGGTCTGCACTTTCACCACGTCGGTGAGCCTGGCCGACACAGAGGTCGGACGTGTGGTGCCGGCCGGGTTGGTCGCAGTCACCACCACGACGGGCGGCACGGCACCGCTGCCCAGGCGCTGGCCGAAGAACAGGCCGGTGTTGTCACCGGTCAGGCTGGTCTGGCAAGGCGTTGGCGGTGGGCCGGGGAGCAGCGCCACGGTTTCACGGAAACACAGGGTCGAGCTGCTGTCAGCCTTGGCGAACACTTCGGCACGCACCCCGGCCGAGGTGCGACGATAGGTGGCGCGGTCGATGTCGACGTGGGTTTGCTGACGGCTGTCGAGCACCTTGCCGGCGACAGTGAACAGGTTGGTCTGGATCGTACCGGCGCCGGACGGCCCGACGATGCGTACAAAGTTGGTGTCGAACGGGCTGCCGGTCACCGCTTCGGTGAGGTTCGGGTCGCCGACGAAAGTTTCGACGCCGCCGGTATCGGGGTTCACTTCGGTGTATGGACCATTGATGCTGCGCAGGAACGGCCCGATGGCGCCGTTGAGCGTGCCGCTGAAATCGCCCGGCGCACCGATGCCGATGTCTTTGGTGATGTTGATCGCGCGCCGCCCGGGGGTGGTGACGTTGACCGTTTCCACACCATACGGGTGAGTGATGGTGTAGGTACCGGCCACGGGAACGTTCACCCGGATACGAATGCGCGCGAAGCTTTGTTGATCGCCGTCAGCCGGGTTTCCCGAGGCAAACGCGGCTTCTATCCCGGCCACATAAGCGTCCATGCCATAGCCGGCGCCGTTGTTGGGAATAGTGGTTTCGGCGAGAAACCAGAAGGCTTCTGGCGGCCAGTTGTCCGGGAACACCATGGGCAGGCTGTCATCGAAGATGCCCGGTTCCGGCAGCAGGGTGCACATGTAGGCCGGTGGCGTGCTGGCCGCTACCCGCGAGCTGGCGGCGCGCGACTGGCAGAGTTCCATCGACAGTTGATTGCTGTCCTGATACCACATCGGGAATTTCCCGGTGGCGAAGGTGTAGGGGCCGGGGTCGACGGCGGCGAGTTGCGCATAGGCACTGCCGTTCAGCGAGAGAGCGAGCCCGAGCGCGTTGAGCGCAAAGCGTGGCCACTTGTTCATGATGCCTCCTGATGCGGATCTGGGCATGTGAGCGTTCATTGCACGATGACCACTTCTTCGGTATCGCTGCCGCCGTTGGACGACGTCACGCGAACCTTGGCTGGTGGTATCGGCGAGATCCCGGTGGCCAGGCTTTTCAGCGCGCCGTCGCCGCTCAGGGCACCGATGGTGGCGCCGCTGCCGGAGGTGGCGGTGAGTACGGGGGGCGAGGTTTCGTCACTGGTCGAGGCCACTACGGTCAGTTGTCCGGAGCTCAAGCTGTATTGGGCGCTCTGGATCACCACCAGGTCGGTCAGGGTCATGGGCAGGGTGGTCGGCGTGCTGCTGGCGATGGCCAGGTGGTTGTCGGCGGTCACTTGCAGGACGCTCGGCACACTCGGGTTGGCCGACGATTGCGCGTACCAGGCACCGGTGGAGTTGGCTTCGGTCATGTTCAGCACCGGGGTGAAACTGGTCACCGCGACGGTGCCGGGGGCTGGTGGTGCGAGGACGAATACGTCCTGCTGAGCCACCGGCGCGCTGGTCCCCGCTTTGCGCGAGTAAGTGCTGCGCTGGGTGATCATCGGCGTTGGGCGAACTACCGTCGACAACTTGCCGGAGACGGCGAATGTCGTGGTCCGCAGATCCAGACCATTGGGACCTTCGATACGAATGAAGTTGGTGTTGAACGGGCTGCCGGTCACGGCTTCTTCCAGGTTCGGATCACCAACAAATTGTTCTGCCGAGCCAGTCACCGGATTGGTTTCGGTATAGGGCCCGTTGAGACTGCGCAGGAACGGTCCGACGTCACCCTTGAGCGCACCGTCGTAGGTTTTCGGTGTGCCGATGCCGATGTCGCGGGTCATGTTGATTGCGCGGCGGCCGGGAGTGTCGATGTTGAACACTTCGACGCCATACGGGTGGGTGATGACGTAGGTGCCGGCTGTAGGAATATCGACCCGGATGCGGATCCGCGCGAAGCTGATCTGATCGCCTTCCGCCGGGTCACCGCCACTGAACGCGGCTTCGATCGCCGAGCCGTAGGAAAGGTTGATGCCGCGCGCGGCGTCGACAATCGCGCCGTCAGCGGTAAACCAGAATGCCTCGTCGGGGAAGTTGCTGGGGAAAGCCAGCGGTTGGGTGTCATCGAATATGCCGGGCGCCGGCAACAGCGAGCACATATACGAAGGCGCGCCCGGTGTGCTGGGCACTCGCGAACTGAGCGCTTTGGACAGGCAAAGGTCCAGGGTGCGGCCGTGGGTGTCCTGATACCAACTGGCGAAACCGCCATTGGCCGGTACGTAAGGCCCCGGATCAACAGCGAACAAAGCGGCCTGGGCAATGCCCTGGGCTAGGGCGCTCACGACCAGGACGGTCGCGGTTTTGGACAGTAAAGGGTGCATGAGTTAATCCCTCTATCAAAGTACCTGCCCCTTGGGGGTGGGTCAGTTGCAGAGGGCCTGTACACCTTCCATGCCAAGGTGTGGTGAATGGGCGGGAGAGGGCCGGTTTAGAGGGTTTGGCGGGCGTTTTGGCGAAGGTTGTGGCCTGCGGGGAAAGGGCGTCATTCCCCAGAATCGGGGACGGTGGGGATGCTCTTAATGGCCCGTCGTACGCAGAACCCCTATAGGAGCTGCCGCAGGCTGCGATATTTTGATCTTGATTCACAAAAGCAGGATCAAAAGATCGCAGCCTCGTTTCACTCGACAGCTCCTACAGGTATCTGGGGTGGGTTTGGGAGGTGTGCTATCGGGTCGATTTCCCCGCATCCGGGCAAACCCCCACCCGTGGGCTATAACCGTATAGGGACGTATCGGGAAGTCGCCGCCATGAACATGCAGTCGAAATCGCTACCGGTCGAGGAGGGCAATCTACGGTTGGGCTCGCATAAGCAACCGTTCAACCTGCTGCGCTGGTTTTCGCTGATCAGCATGGTGGTGATCGGCACCGTGGCCATCGCACTTGGCTCTGTTTCAACGCGTTTCGTGATCGATGAGAGCGTGCAGCGCGATGCCTTGCTCACCGCGCAGTTCATCCAGGCCATCGCGTCCGCCGAAGTGCGCCACGTGTCGATTCCCAATATCCGCACGATGGGCGAACTGCTCGACCCGCGTCAGGACAAGGACTTTCCCGATGTCGACCCACAGGCCAGGGCAGGGGCGCGCGGTGAATTTCTCGACCACATCGAACACCTGCCGGACGTGATCCTCGCCAATATTTACGCGCCGGACCGGCAGGTGATCTGGTCAACCAATCCGGCGCTGGTCGGTACCAGCATTCACGCCGACGAAGACCTCGATCGCGCCTTCAATGAAAAGATTCCCGTGTCGGCCAGCTACCACGACGTCGACAAGGCCCGGGAAGAGCAGAAGTTCGTCATCCCGCCGGATTACATCTTTATCGAAAATTACATTCCGCTGTTCGACGCCGAGGGCAAGAACGTCACAGCGATGGTCGAGATCTACAAGGAACCCAAAGACCTGATCGCGCGCATGGAGCGCGGTTTGGCCTTGATCTGGCTGGCCACTGCGCTCGGCGGCGGACTGATTTATCTGGGCCTGTACTGGATCGTGCGGCGCGCGGCGATCCTGCTCGCCGCCCAGCAAAAACAACTGATCGCCAATGAAACCTTTGTTGCGCTGGGCGAGATGTCCTCAGCTGTCGCGCATAGCCTGCGCAACCCGTTGGCGACCATCCGCTCCAGTGCCGAACTGGCGCTGGAGTTCGATGCCGGCCCGGCCGAAAAGAACATCAAGGACATCATCGGTCAGGTTGACCGCATGTCGAAATGGGTGCGCGAACTGCTGCAGTCGTTGCGTCCGCTCAACGATGACCCGGAACCGGTGAACCTGGTGGCCGCGTTGCACGAAAGCCTCGTCGCCTTCGAACAACAGATCGCCAGGGCCGGGGTGACAGTGGTGTTTCATCCGCAGCACACGCCGATGGTGCTCAGTCAGCCGGTGCAACTGACGCAGATCCTCAACAGCCTGCTGGCCAATGCACTGGAGGCGATGGACAAGGGCGGCACGTTGACCGTCAGCCTGGAACCGAGCGACGACCGCGGCGTGTGTGTGGTGCTCAGCGACACCGGTAAAGGCATGAACGAGGAACAACGGACCATGGCGTTCCGGCCGTTTTTCACCACCAAATCAGGTGGCTTGGGCGTTGGTCTGGTGCTGGTCAAACGCATCATGGAACGCTTTGGCGGCGGCGTGACCCTCGACAGCCGCGAAGGCGAGGGCACCACCGTGCGCCTGGCCTTTCAACGCGTCCCCTGATTTACACCTTCCCCTGTGGCGAGGGAGCTTGCTCCCGCTGGGCTGCGAAGCGGCCCCAAAACCATCCACCGCAGTGTGTCAGTACAAAAGGGTAAGCCGGGTTTACGACTGCTGCGCAGTCGAGCGGGAGCAAGCTCCCTCGCCACAAGAATTCATACGCTCGATAATTTTATGAACTTCCCCCACCAATGGGTGTCAAGCCCCGGTCACCGGGGAGTGGGGGAACCCACAGCGTCCCCAAGCCCCTGTAACCACTGGAAATAAATTCTTGGCGCACTAGTTGCAAAACACCATCACCCCTTCCTTGATGAGGCGGCTGGTGATGGACAGAGCAACGCGTGACCCAAGCAATACCTTCCGGTTGACGCCACTGAGCGTGTTTCTGATGTTGACCCTCGGCACCATGGCCGGCGTTCATGCCAGTCCGATCGATGACGAGCGACAGCCGGAAAACTCCGACCCGTCGGCGTACTACGACGAGCCGGCGGATGAACCGAGCGCACTCAACGCCATCCTGACCATGCCCGAGGCCAACGAAGATTCCTTCGATTTGCCCGACGGGGTCAAAGGCACGCGGGACTCGACCCGCACCGAAAACGTTCTGCCGCCCACCGTGCAGACCAGTTTCAACTACCCCACCAACGGCAAACCCAGCCCGCTCTATGGCGCACAGCCGTTCAGCCAGCAGTTGCTGCTGTTCGAGGAATTCGGCCCGGAAAAACTCGACCCGACCACCCCGGCCGCGCCGTTGCCCTTTCCGCCGGTTGCGATTGGCCCGGCACCCGCGCAGGACCCGAACAACATCGCTCGCAGTGCGCCACCCGGCACGGCGCTCGACGCGTTCTTGCGTCAACCGGGGCTGACGCCGTTTCCCAGTCAGTTCTCAAACGTGGTCGATCGCAACCCGTGGCAGGCGCAGATCGAAGTGTTCCTCAACCGCCACATTGGCTCCTCCGCTGAAGGACGGCCGCCAGGAAAAGGCTGGTCGCACCAGCGCTGGAACGAGTTCTACCCACAAGTCGCCTACAAAACCGTGCAGACCGGCGCGCGCCTCAACGGCGGCCTGCGTGACAGTCGGCAAATGCACGGCTACGCCATGGGCGAGTTCGGCCCCGGCGGTCTGTACCACAACGTCGCCGGTGTACCGGCGACCGATGGCACCGCCAAAGGCGTCGACCCGCGCTTCCACCCGAACATGCCCGTGCAGAACCACAACGCGGTATGGACCTTCGACGGCACGCTGCCGCCGAAACTGTTGATGGTGCGCTACGGCCAACCGGTGATGATGCGCCACTACAACGGCTTGCCGATCGACCCGTCGGCCAACCGCGGTTTCGGCCTGCACACCATCAGCACCCACGAGCATAACGGTCACGCGCCGGCAGAAAGCGATGGCTATGCCAACGCGTTCTTCTTTCCTGGCCAGTACTACGATTACCGCTGGCCGATCCAGCTCGCCGGTTACGACAGCATCAACACCAAGGCCGAAGACCCGCGCGCCGCGTTCCCCTGCGCACCGGGCGAGACCCTGTGGGTCAACGATCTGACCCCGGCGAAGAAGACCTGTAATAACGGCACCATCAAGATCCGGGGCGACTGGCGCGAAACCATGAGCACCCACTGGTTCCACGACCACATGCTCGATTTCACCGCGCAGAATGTCTACAAGGGCAACGCGGCGATGATGAACTACTACAGCGCGCTGGATCGCGGCAACGAGTCGGTCAACGACGGCGTCAACCTGCGCTTCCCCAGCGGCAGCGCCTTGCCGTGGGGCAACCGTGACTACGACGTCAACCTGGTGTTCGCCGACAAAGCGTGGGATCAGGAAGGTCAGTTGTGGTTCAACCCGTTCAACACCGATGGCTTTATTGGCGATCAGGTGCTGGTCAACTGGCAGTGGAAACCGACCCTCGACGTGCGCGCACGCAGCTATCGCTTCCGCATTCTCAACGGCTCGGTGTCGCGCTACTTCAAACTGGCGCTGGTACGGGAAATCAAAGGCAGTGGCGGAGAGTTCCAGGGGCCGAAAAACTCGGGCGTGACCTACAGCCGCGTGCCGTTCCACATGATCGCCAACGACGGCAACATCATGGAACACAGCGTACCGTTCGACGGCAGCATGGACCTCGACGCCGACGGCGATAAACAGAACCACAACGCGATCCTGCCGACCCAAGGCATCGCCGAGCGCTTCGACATCATCGTCAACTTCTCGAAAAACGGCATCAAGCCTGGCGACAAGCTGTTCTTCCTCAACCTGCAGGCGCAGGACGACGGCAAAGGCCCGAAAGAAGTGATCCCGCTGGCGGACGTGCTCTCGGAGAAATACCTGCCGGTGATCAAGCAAACCAGCAAGGGCCCGCAGTGGGACAAGGGCGATCCGGCGGTGGGCAAGGTCTTGCAGCTCAACGTCAAGGCCTACACCGGCCAGGATCTGGCGATGAACCCGGCGGCCTACGAACCGGCCAAACCGGGCAAGGCTGAAGGGCTGGTGATGATCCCGCTGAAAATTCACCGCGACAACGCTGCCGATAAAGCGCTGCTGGCCAAGGCTCGTCACCGCACCTTCACCTTTGGCCGCGCCGACGGCACCGATGAAGCACCGTGGACGGTCAAGACCGATGGTGGTTTTGGCTACCACATGGATCCACGGCGCCTGAACGCCTCGACCCAGCTGTCCAGCGGCCCGACCGATGCCGGTGTCACCGGGTTCGGCACGCTGGAGGTGTGGAACATCAAGGCCGGCGGCAAGGGCTGGAGCCATCCGGTGCACGTGCACTTCGAAGAAGGGATCATCCTCAGTCGCGGCGGCAAGGCACCACCGGAATGGGAGAAATGGGCGCGCAAGGACGTCTACCGGATCGGTTCCGAAGCCGATGGCCTGGACAACGTCGAAATGGCGATCAACTTCCGCGAGTTCGCCGGGACGTACATGGAGCACTGTCACAACACCCAGCATGAAGACAACTCGATGCTGCTGCGTTGGGACCTTGAGAAACCCGGGCAACTGCAGTTGATGCCGACGCCTCTGCCGAGCTGGGACGGTGTGCGCTATGTCAACTCGGCCGCGCTGCCAACCTTCCGCAATGGCGACGGTTACGGCCCGCAAGTGGTGGTCAAGCCATGAACCGCCGCCACGGTGACAGCCAACCCGTGCATACCCCGCGCTCCCGGGCGCTGGGTATGCACCTGGTGCTGGTGCTGGTGGTCTGCGTGCTCGGCAGCCGTGTGCTGCTGGCGCACCAGGCCAGCGTCGACGCAGCAGCAGCGACCAGCGAATCCGCCACCCCGTGGGGTGGCGACTATTTCCCCAACACCGTGCTGACCGATCAGGACGGTCGGCAGGTGCATTTCTTCGATGATCTGATTAAAGACAAGGTGGTGGTGATCAACTTCATCTTCACTTCGTGCAGCGATTCCTGCCCCTTGGAAACCGCGCGCCTGCGCCAAGTGCAAAAACTGCTCGGAGATCGGGTCGGCCAGGACATTTTCTTCTACTCGATCAGCATCGACCCGCTCAGCGACACCCCCGAAGTGCTCAAGGCCTATGCGCAGCGCTTCAAGGTCGGCCCCGGCTGGAAGTTTCTCACTGGCGAATTCGCCGATGTCACCGATTTGCGCAAGAAACTCGGGCTGTTCATTGAAGGCGTCGACAACGGTCGCAGCAAGGATCACAACCTCAGCCTGATCGTCGGCAACCAGACCACCGGGCGCTGGATGAAAGCCTCGCCATTCGAGAATCCGTGGATCCTCGCCGACCAACTGGCCAACACTTTGCAGAACTGGAAACAGCCGAGCATCGAAGAAAGTTACGCCAACGCACCGGACATTCGTCCGCCGAGCAATGGCGAAGAATTGTTCCGCACGCGCTGCGCCTCGTGCCACAGCCTAGGTCCGCAGGATGGCCAGGGCCTAGGCATGCGCAGCATCGGCCCGGACCTGATCGGCGTGACCCGCAACCGCGATCCCAAGTGGCTGAATCGCTGGATCCGCGAACCGGATCGCCTGCTCGCGGAAAAAGACCCGATTGCCTTGCAACTCTATGAACAATTCGAGCGAATCCCGATGCCTAATCTGCGCCTCGACGAACAGTCTGCGCAGTCAATCATCGACTTCCTCAGCGACGAAACCGAGCGCCAGCAACCGTCCGCCAATGCCATGGCCGACGGTGCATTGACGCCAGTAAAACCGGGCGATCCAGCCGCGACGGTGAGTCAGATGCGGTAGCGGCGAAATAGCATCATTGAACCGTGTGTCGCGGTCAGAGCCACCTACACTGATGGCTGTAACTGGCTCGATACAAAACCTCCAGGGCACTCCCATGCAGCGACTGGAAGCACAAAAATCCTCTGCGCCGGACACGCCGGCAGCAATGGGCAAAAGTTGGCGCGAACAGTTCAATCTGCTGCGCTGGTTCTCGCTCGCGAGCTTTTTCATCATCGCCGCCGTGGCAGTGGGGCTGGGGTACATCTCGACGCGCTTTGTCGTCACCGAAAGTGTCGAGCGCGACGCCTTGCTGACCGCACAATTCGTTCAAGCCATCGGCTCGGCGGAAATACGCCACGCCGGCATCACCCCGGCGCGGACCATGGGCGAAATGCTCGATCCGCGTCAGGACGACAACTTTCCAGATGTCGATCCCGTTGCCCATGCAGCGGCCCGCGCCGAGTTTCTTGACCATGTCGAACATCTGCCCGACGTTCTCCTGGCCACGGTGTATGCACTGGACCGCACGGTGATCTGGTCGACCAATCCCGAACTGATCGGGATCAAATTCGAGGATGACGACGAACTCGACGAATCGTTCGAGATGAAAGTCGCGGTGTCCTCCAGTTATCACAAGATTGACGATGAGAAACCCGAGCAGCAGTTACTGCGCGAACCAAAGTATTTGTTCATCGAGAACTACATCCCGATGTTCAACGCCGACAAAAGTAAAGTCGTTGCCATGGTCGAAATCTACAAAGAGCCGGCGGATCTGGTCGACCGCATCGACCGTGGATTCGCCTCGATCTGGGCCGCCACGTGTTTCGGCGGTGCGGCGATTTTTCTGGCGTTGTTCTGGATCGTCCGCCGCGCGGCGAAGCTGCTGCAGAGCCAACAGCAACAGTTGATCAGCAATGAAACCTTTGTCGCCCTCGGCGAAATGTCCTCGGCGGTGGCGCACAGCCTGCGCAATCCGCTGGCGACCATCCGTTCCAGCGCCGAACTGGCCCAGGAAGTCGCCAGCCCCGGCGCGCAACGCAACATCGGCGACATCATCAGCCAGGTTGATCGCATGTCGCGCTGGGTCCGCGAGTTGCTGGTGTCGCTGCGGCCGATGAACGACGACGGCGAGGCGGTGGACCTGGTGATGGCGGTCGAAGACACCGTTGGCGCCTTCGAAGCATTGATCAAACGCTGCAACGTCGAAGTGCGCTTCACACCGCAGAATTGCGCGCTGGTGGTCAGCCAGAAGGTGTTGCTCACACAAATCCTCAATAGCCTGTTTGCCAATGCCCTGGAAGCCATGCCCAAGGGCGGTGTGCTCAGCGTCGAATTCGAATCGCCGCAGCCTGACAGCGTGCGCCTGACCGTGAGTGACACCGGCAAGGGCATGAGCGCGCAGCAGCAACTGTTGGTGTTCAAACCGTTTTTCACCACCAAACAGGGCGGCCTCGGGGTTGGCCTGGCGTTGGTCAAACGCATCATGGAGCGTTTCGAAGGTTCGGTCGTGCTGACCAGCCGCGAGCAGGAAGGAACCCGCGTCAGTCTCAACTTCAAAGTGGCATCGGGAGGGGAATATGGAACACAGCATTCTGCTGGTCGAGGATGACGAACTGCTGGCCGAAAATATTCAGACCTACCTGGAGCGCAAGGACTTCGAGGTGACGGTCTGCCATTCGGCCGAAGACGCGTTGGGGCAACTGGAAACCTTCATGCCCGACATTGTGCTGACTGACAACTCGCTGCCGGGCATGAGTGGTCACGACCTGATCCAGAAGCTGCGCATCAGCGCGCCGGATCTGAAAGTGATCATGATGACCGGCTACGGCAACGTCGAAGATGCCGTAGTGGCGATGAAGGAGGGCGCCTTTCATTACGTCACCAAACCGGTGGCGCTGCCGGAGCTGAAACTGCTGCTCGACAAGGCCCTGGCCACCGAACGTATGGAACGCACGCTGTCGTTCTATCAGGACCGCGAGGCGCAGAAATCCGGGGTGCAGGCGCTGATCGGCGACTCGGCGCCGATGCAGTACCTGAAAAATACCATCGGCCAGTTGCTCGACGCCGAGCGACGCATGGCCAACACCGATCTGCCGCCGGTTTTAGTCGAAGGCGAGACCGGCACCGGCAAGGAACTGGTGGCGCGCGCGCTGCATTTCGACGGGCCACGGAGCAAAGGCCCGTTTATTGAATTCAACTGCGCGTCGATCCCGTCGAACTTGGTCGAGTCAGAGCTGTTCGGGCATGAGAAAGGTGCGTTTACCGATGCCAAGGATCGTCGTGTCGGGCTGGTGGAAGCGGCGGACGGCGGCACGCTGTTTCTCGATGAGATCGGCGAAATGGATCTGCTTTTGCAGGCCAAGCTTTTGAAGCTTCTGGAAGACCGGACGATTCGCCGGGTCGGTTCGGTGAAGGAGCGCAAGGTCAATCTGCGGGTGATCAGTGCGACCAACTGCAACCTTGAGCAGATGGTCCAGCAGGGCAAATTCCGTCGTGATCTGTTTTTCCGTCTGCGAATCATCTCGATCAAAGTGCCGCGGTTGTATGCCCGTGGCGACGATATCTTACTGCTGGCGCGGCACTTTCTCGCCAGCCACGGCAAACGCTATGGCAAACCGAACCTGCATTTCAGTCAGCAGGCCGAAGAGCTGCTGCTCAGTTACACCTGGCCGGGCAATGTGCGCGAGCTGCGCAACATGCTCGAGCAAACCGTGCTGCTGGCACCGAGCGACACGATTGCCGCGCATCAACTCAACGTATGCATGAGCCTGGTCGACGAACCGCCGCTGCATATTCATGAAACCCCGATGCACTACGAACCCCGGCCGGCGAGCAACACCGAATCTATGAACCTGCCGGAAGTCGAACGCGACATGGTGCGCAAGATGCTCGACAAGACCGACTGGAATGTCACCAAGTCCGCGCGCCTGCTGGGCCTGAGCCGCGACATGCTGCGCTACCGCATCGAAAAACTCGGCCTCGCGCGCCCGGACAAACGCCAGTGGTAACCCAGACAGCAGATGTAATCAATGCTGCTGCCGGCTCAGGCACTCCAGCACGCAAGTCGGATCCAGCACCTCGTCATTCACATAGATCCCGCGCTCGGCATCGTAAGTGCGGATAAACACCCGTACCGTCGCATCCGCCACCGTCGGCAATTGCGAGTCGGAGAACTCTTTGCCGCCCGGGATCACCACGAAATCCTGTGGCGCCGTATCCTCGTAAGGCCTCGGCGGCGTGGCCTGCAGTGAATACGGAGCAGGGTGGGCGAAGGGCTGGTTGGGCCCGTAGTAAACAAAATTGCTGTCCAGCGCTTGCGCCTGTGTGGCAGCGAGCAGACAGCCGGTCAACAACAGCCGGTCGAGCATTTGCATGGCGGCACCTGCGAGTGCGGTTTTCCCCAAGGCTATTAACTATAGCGTCTTATAGGGACCACCGAATCTGTGGCGAGGGAGCTTGCTCCCGCTCGGCGGCGCAGCCGTCGTAAGACTGGTTCGCGCGGTGTGACATCAACAACTCGTTTCCTGGGTTTGGGGCCGCTCGCAGCCCAGCGGGAGCAAGCTCCCTCGCCACAATGGATATGGGGTGGCTTACAAGTTTGCAACAACCGCAATTGCCGGGCTGATCTAGACTCGGGGCCGCTCAATCACGAGCCTCGTCCGGAGTGCGCCATGGAAGTGCCCAATAATAAAACCGCTATCGAGAGCAATCGACAGGCGTGGAACGATTCCGCCCGCCATCATCAGGATTCGCCTGACTGGCGGGCGCTGCTCAGCGAAGTCGCGCAGGCGGATTTCTCTTGTCTTGATGAGACCCTGAGCGGGTTGCTGGAGGTTGACGGTAAAGAGGTGATTCAACTGGGCTGCAACAACGGCCGTGAGAGTCTCTCTCTGTTTGCGCTCGGTGCCAGAAGCGTGGTCGGTGTCGATCAATCGGCGGCATTTCTCGAACAGGCCCGCGAGCTGAACCAGCGTTCACCGCACAACGCCGAGTTCATCGAAAGCGATATCCATCATTTGCCGACGTCTTTGCAGAACCGTTTTGATGTGGCGCTGATCACCATCGGCGTCCTCAACTGGATGCCCGACATCGGCGAGTTCTTTCGCCACGTGGCGTTGACCCTGAAGCCGGGCGGCAAACTGGTGATCTACGAAACCCATCCGTTTCTGGAAATGGTCGACCCCGACGCCGAAGACCCGTACCGCCTCGCCAGCTCCTACTTCCGCGCCGAGCCATTCGTGCAGCAAGAGCCGATCGTCTACGTCGGCAAGGTCGAGCAGCAGGCCGCCAAGTCCTACTGGTTCGTGCACACCCTCGGCGCCATCTTCAGCGGTGCCATCGCGGCCGGGCTGAACATCGCGCACTTCAAGGAATACCCGCATTCGAATCGGGAAGAAGTGTATGACCAGTACCTGAATCGCGAGGCGCAGATGCCGTTGTGCTTCACCTTGGTCGCCAGCAAGACCTGAGAGTTCGTTGCCCCGTCTGGCCCCATCGCGAGCAGGCTCACTCCTACAGTTGATCGGTGTCGTACACAAGATCCCTGTGGGAGCGAGCCTGCTCGCGAATGCGGCCTCACTGCCGCCGCAGATCTCAAGGTCGGCTCAAGCCTGCGTCACCGCACTCACCACCGACCGCTCCGGTTTGCGCAGCTGTTCCAGGCGTGAGCCTTCGTAGCGGCTTTCGCGGTAGAAGCGCCAGCGGCCGAACAGGCCGTAGACGTGGGTGATGCGTCCCTGTTCGTGGTAGCCCATGCGCAGGTGCAGTTTCATCGCTGGGATGTTGCGGGTTTCGCAAGTGTCCACGATGGTGTGGCAGCCCTGGGCGGCCATGGCTTCCCAGAGGGCGACTTGCACGTCCACCGACAGGCTGGTGCCGAAATACGGCCGGGCCATTTCGCCGCCGAATTCGAAGAACTCACCGGGTTTGACCGGGAACCAGCAACCGTAATAGTGGCGGTCGTGGTAGTCGCGAATGCTGCCCCAGATGAACGCCACCGCGTGGCCGTCGGCATCGAGGTACATGTGCCCGGTGTGGCCTTCGGCGGCGAGTTCGGCCATGGTCTCGACGCGGTCACCGAAATGTTTGGCGAACGCCCCGGTGTTGTGCGGCGTGATATCGACTTTGCGCAAACCTTCATACGGACGCAGTTTGTGCGGCGGCACCGGCGTCTCCAGATCGCGCTGCATCCACAGCAACTCCCAATGGAAGAACACGTAGCGCTTCCACAGACTGGCGAAGAAATGGCGAAAGCCTTTTTGCCGGATACGATCACGCAGTTTTTCGATGACGTTCATGTTGCCCTCCGTGGCCTGGGCCCGGTGTGGTGGTTGTGGCTGTTGTGGGGATGAATCAATCGAGTGCCGTGGCACCCCGTAAAAAATCCTTGTTCAGATCGGCGTAGGACACCCGTGGCACCCCCGTCAGGCGCTGCTCCAGCACGCGACTCAGGGACTCGTCGGGGTTGAGGTAGGCATCGCCGAAATCGCTCCCGAGCTGATTCGGGTGGGCGACGATTTCCAGCACGCCGTCACTCGGCGCCGGGGCGTTGCGCAGGTCGACTGGCGTACACACGTAGTCCGCCGTGGCCCCGGCCAGGCGTTGCAAACGCCAGTTGAGCAAACCTTTGAATATCCGTTTGGGCAGGCTGAGGTTATGCCCCAGGTTGCGCGCCAAGCGAACCGGCACCCCTTGATGGGCGGCAAACCGCGCGACGATTTCGCCGATCGGCCAGATGTTGTGCACGTGCTGGTGCGAGTCGATGTGGCTCGGCCGCACGCCGTGCTCGACGCAGCGCTGCCACTGCGCCTGCAGCTCTTCGCGCACCGCGTCGCGATCCTCACGCCCAAGCCACAAGCTGTGACGCGGCAAGCTCAGATCAAACACCCCGTGGCCATCGCAGAAGGTGCGACTGCGCAGGATCGCCGCACTCAGCGGCCGGCCGTACGTCAGGTTGAAATGCAGACCGACGCGACCTTGCAGCGAAGCGTGCCGAGCCAGGGCGCAGGCCGCTTCGAACGCCGGCATGTTGGCCATCGCTGTCGCAGAGCTGATGACACCGGCCTGAAACGCCGCGAAGATCACTGCGTTTTCGTTCGGGCTGAGACCGAAGTCGTCAGCGTTGACTATGACTTGGCGAGGCATGTTCGCCCTCCGTGGTGATCGTGACAGGTTGAACGACCGGCGCAGGTCTGGCAGCGCGTCTGGCTCGCCATTGCTGCACCGTCGGTTTCAAGCGATGCCAGAGGCGCAGCCCCAGCCCCAGCAGCAGGCCGCTGGGCCGCCAGGAATAGAAGCTCCAGCGCCAGTGCTCCAGTTGCCCGGTCATGCGTTCGTGCAATTGGTGGCTGGAGTTTTCCAGGCTGACCCGCGAGGCATCGATCCAGCGCCAGTGCTCGTCCAGCCCCCAGCGAATCCATTCCTCCAGCAGCACGCGGCCGCTGCCCAGGTCGGCGTATTGCGGCAGGAACGCGAGGTTGTAGTCGTACAGTCGGCCGTGTTCGAGCAGGCCGAGGCGATAGCTGATGCAGCGCCCGTTGAGTTCCAGGGTGACCACGCGCACAAGGCCTTGGGCGGCGAGGGCGGTGAAGGCATTTTCGATGCATTGCCGGCTGCGTTCGCTGGCAAAAATCCCCACGCCTTCGCCACCTTTCCAGCTCACCGCTTCGACGTCGCCGAGCACCTTCAGCAACGGCGGCATGCTCAATGCGTCGGGGGTGATGCGCCGCACTTCGGCGCCACACGCGGCGATCCGTTTGCGTGCGCGGCGCAGCTTGTAGCGCGGGTCGCCGGAGACTTCCTGATGATCGGCCTCGCTGATCAGGTGCACCGGCACCCGACAGCTCAGGCGTCGCTCGCCAGTGGAACTGGCGGCCATCCATGGGGTGAGGGCGCTTTCTTCCCCGGCCGGTTCGGACAATTCGTTGAGTTGCAGCAGCGCGTGGGGCAGCCGTTGGCGGATCAGCCGCAAGGCCTGGCGCATGCCTTGGTCATCGAGCAGCGACAGCAACGCCAGACGATCGGCCAGTGGATAGCCCAGATGATGCAGGACCCGGAACGGCACCCCGGCAAAGCGCTCACGACCGGCCACCAGCGGCAGGCACAGGCGCAATTCGTCGGCTTCCCAACCCAGCAGAACGTGCAACCGTTGACCCTCGCCCAGGGTCAACTGCGCGGCACGCAACCAGCCGAGGTGGTTGAACGGTGTGGAGTCTGTCACCCGCAGACGCAGCGCTTCATAGGCGGCTGCCGGGAAGTCGGCGGCGCACAGCGAGGTGCGCCATTCGAATCGCGCCGTCATGGGCTCAGGCCGCCGTTGCTTGGACAGGTGGACGGGACGGTTTGCGAAGCGCATCGAGCCGCGAGCCGCTGTAGCGGGTTTCGCGGTAGAAGTGCCAGCGACCGAACAGGGTGTAGACGTTCATGATCCGGCCTTGCTCGGTGTAGCCCATGCGCAGGTGCAGTTTGAGCGCCGGGATGTTGTGGAACTCGCAGACGTCCACCACCTTGTCGCAGCCCTGTTCCGCCATGGCTTTCCACAGCTGCAGTTGCAGATCTACCGAGAGTTCGGTGCCCCAGTAGGCACGGGTCAGTTCACCGCCGAATTCGAAGAACTCGCCGGGTTTCACCGGGAACAGGCAGCCGTAGTAATGCCGGTCGAAATAATCCCGCGCACAGCCCCAGATGAACGCCACGGCATCGCCCTGATCGTCCAGGTGCATGTGCCCGGTGTGGCCTTCGTTGGCCAGCTCGGCCATGGTCCCGACGCGGTCGCCGAAGTAGCGGGCGAAGGCGCTGGCGTTGTCGGCGGTGATCTTCACCACCCGCAGCGGCGCATAGGGTTTGAGGCTGTGCGGCGGCACCGGGCTGACCAGATCGCGCTCCATCCACAGCAGTTCCTGATGGAAAAACACGTAATGTTTCCACGCTTTGCCGAGGGTGGCGCGCATGCCTTTTTGTTTGATGTGCTGGCTGAGTTTGCTGACGATACCCATGTTCTGTACTCCGGCGTTCCGGCAGGGCGAACGACTGTGGCGAGGGGCTCTGTGGCGAGGGGATTTATCCCCGATGGGCTGCGAAGCGGCCCCGCATTTACAGGCTAAAAGCGACGACTGCTGCGCAGCCGATCGGGGATAAATCCCCTCGCCACAAAAACTCCCTACCCACAAATCTTTGTTCGCTTACCTTTTCTAATATTCGGAATTGGCTTCATGACGCGCTCCAGCTCAGGGCGAACAGGGTTTCCCCCGGCAACTCGAAGCTGACGCGTCCGTCGCGGCAGGCAAAGGGCGCGTCGCGGCTGCGGTTGTCCGCGCCGAAGTAACGCAAGGCGCCATTGTTCAGCGGGCACTTGGCGCCGCTCAGGTCGACACGCTGCAAGCGCGTGCCTTTGTTCACGCCGAGCAGCCCGCGCTGGTCGTCACCGGCCATCGCCAGCACATCGACTTCAAAGCCATCGTTCTCCAGCCACAGCACTTGATGCAGCCAGTGCCGGGCGATGAACTGCTGGGCGAAGCCGACCGGTTTCAGTTCGAAGCGATCATCGCCCAACACCCGCAGCATGCCCTTGGGGTACTGCGGCTCGTCGGCGGCCTGAAACCAGTTGAGCATGCTCAGCAAGCCGTCCTGCGACGCGTTGATCACCACCGACGCCCACCACAGCGAGGCGTAGTGGGTTTCTTGATCGTAAGGACTGAGGCTGGAGCCGCTGGACAGGTTCGTCTGGTCCAGCAGCAAGGCTTTGCGCGGGTGGCCCTGGGCGTCGAGGCCCACCAGTTCCGCGGCGCGGCGCACGCTGTCGCGGTAGATGCGGGTGGCGAGCAGGTCGCGGATCATCCATTCGTGCCATGCCAGCGCATCCACCTGATCGGCGGATTCGCTCAGCAAACGTCGCGCCCAATCGATGCCGCGCTTGTCTGCCGCGTTGTCGGCGAACGGCCCGTTGACCAGCCGCGAACTGGCCGGCATGGCGATGCGCACCCCGGCCTTGGCGTTCGCCGGATCGCTGCGCACCTGCCGGGCCATGCTGGTGAAAATTGCCCGGTATTGCTCGAAGCTCGAATAGTTGAGGTTCGGCTCGTCGGCAAAACCGATGTAGTGCGTGCCTTTACCGCCTAGCGCGCGGGTGCCGGCCAGCCAGGCATCGAGGCCGCTGTTGCTTTGCACGTCGGCGCGCAAGTCAGCCTGGCGCTGACTGCCGGCAAGCAGGGTGATGTCCTGGCGGATGCCGAAGCGATCCTGATAGACCTGGCGGAACGCGTCTTCGAAATGCGGATTCTTCGCCGTGACATCGACAAAGCTGTAGTAACTGCCGGCGGTGGGTTTCAGTGCATCCAGTGCGGCATGGCTGGCGGCGGGCGGCAGCACGTAGGGCAGGGCGATGCCCAGATCCGGCGTGCGTCCGAGGACTTTCTCGTGCAGGGTCAGGTGGATCTGGCCGGTCTCTTCGCGCACCGGTTGGAGTTGCTGCGCCGTCTGCGCAAACCGGTTGGCCGTGCCGTCGAGCCAGAACGCCGCTTTGCCGCTGCCTTGCAGGCGCAGGCGCCAGACTTGCTCGCGCGCGCTGACCGGCAGCGCCACTTGATCGAACTGCCAATAGGCGCGATAGGGTTTGAGCGCCAGCGTCAGTGATTGGTCATCGCCCACCCGCTGCGCCTGCAAGGCGTTGACCCCACCATGGAACTTGCCGGCGAGCACCGCGTGTTCCCCCGGCGCGACTTTGAAATACAGCTCGTCGCCGTTCTGCGTCTGCGCGCTGAAGTGCACCTTGGCCGGTTCGAACTGCGCTACGGTGTGCTCGTCATGTTCGACCCGGTAATTACGGAAGCTGTAGCCGGGGATTTCCAGGCGATAACTGGCGGCGCCCGGCAGCAACGGCCAGCTCTGGGTGCCACGGGTTTCGCTGGCCTTGATCAGGCGTTCGCCGTGCAATTTACCCTGGCCGTCGAGCAGGTACAGGTGCTCTTCGTTGGCGTCGGCCTGCCAGGCCGGGGTCCAGCGCACGGTCACGGTGTCGGGGCGATCGGTCTGCAGGTACAGGCTGCCGTCACGAATTTCGCCCCAACGCATCGACGCGGCAAAGGCGTCCAGCGACAGGCCGAGACCGAGCAGCAGGGCCAGGGCTTTCATACGGCCTTCCGGTGCAACATCTGCCACATCGGCGCGACGTCGCTGGGCAGGATGATCAGGGTTTGCCAGAACGGCACGCCACTCAAACGGCAGTACAACACCAGCATCGCCACGGTCACCGCCAGATAGGCAATCGACGATGCCGCCGCCGCGCCGACGATGCCGTAGGCCGGGATCATGATCAGGTTCAGCGCCAGATTGAGCAGGGCGCCCAGGCCCATCAGCAGTGACACCGTGCCGGGACGGTTTTTACCCAGCAGGTCCAGACGCAGGATGCTCGCATAGCACAACCCGAGCAGCCCCGGCAGCAACGCCAGCAGTGCCGGATACGCCGGTTGGTAGGCCATGCCGAACAGGGTGACGATCAGCCAGTTGCCGATCACCGCCATGCACAGGCACGCGCCGAGCATCACCGTGGCGGTCAGGCGCAGGGCCAGCGGGGTGACCTTGTCCATGCCTTCGTCCTGTTGCAGCAGGCGCTTCATCAGCGGCGTGGTCACTGCTTCCGGAACGATCAGCAGCAGTTCGGCAGCGGCGCTGGCCATCGCGTAATGACCCAGCGAGGTGCTGCCGAGCAGGGCGCCGATGAACAGGTAATCCGAACGCAGAATCACCTGCTGAAACAGTAAGTCCGGATGGCTGCGCGCGCTGTAGCGCAGCAGTTCGTTCTGGCTGGCGCGATCCCATTGCAGCTGCAACGGTTGCGCGCGTTTGAGCCAGACCCAACCGGCCAGCACCACCAGGCTGATCCCGGCCAGCCAACTGATCAGCGCGGCTTCCAGCGCCGCGCTTTTCCACATCCAGAACAGTGCGAGAAACAGCAGCAACGGCGCCAGCGATTCCACCAGACGCAAGGCGTTGAACGCGACCACGCCACCGGATGCGTTGTGCAACGTCAGCAGGCCGCTTTTCAGAACAGTCAGCGGCACCGCCAGCAGCAACAGCCAGGCGAGCAGACCGAGTTGCATCGTCACATCCAGTTCACTGCCAAACTCACGCGCCAGCGCCACCACCAACAGGGTCAGCAAAGCGGCAAGCAGACATCCGAACACCAGCACCTGACTCAGCAGCAGGCCCATCGGCCGTTGCTTGGCCGCCTGATAGCCGACGGCCGAGTTCAGCCCGCCACTGGTGGCGGCGCTGATCAAGTCCGGCAAGGTGCTGAGCACGGCAAACAGCCCGCGTTCACTGGGCCCGAGGATCCGCGCCAGCAGCACGTTGCGCAGCAGACGCAGGGCGATCATCGCCAGTTTGGTGCCCATGCTCAGCGCCAGATGCTTGAGGTAGTGGCTGCGACTCATGGCCGGTTGCCGCGAAAGATGCGCCACGACAGCAATTCCGGATTGCGTGCGGTGCGCTGGCTGACGCCAAAACGTGGCAAGTTCAGCGGATCGCCTTCGCCGCGATAGATGCCGGTGCCGGTGCCCAGGGCAAACGCGTAGTCGTGCGCGGCAATCTGCTTGCGCACGCGTTCGTCGTTGTTGCCGTTGGGGTAGCAATAAACCGGCAGGGGCCGGTTGCAGCCGTTGTTCAAGGCGTCACGGCTGCGGCTGATTTCTTCGTTCAGGCGCACGTCGTCCAGTTCGGTGAGGATCGCGTGGCTGGCGCCGTGCGGGCCGAAACGCACCAGCCCCGAGGCCTCCAGCGCGCGCACTTGATGCCAGTCCAGTGCTTGCGGCAATGACTCCGGCGGACATTCGTCGGTCAGGCGTTCGAGCATCTGCGGTTCGACGGTCTTCAGGCTTTGCAGGTAATGCAGCAGCGACAGGCTGCGTCGATCGACGTCGATGTCATCGACCAGCACCGGCAACGGATGCCCGATGGAGTGCAGGCACTCGATCAGGTGCATGCGCGCCTTTTCGCCGTGGCTGCCCCACAGGGTTTCACCGAGGCTTTCCCACCAGAAGCGCTGGCGGCTGCCGATGAAATCGGTGGAGAGAAAGATGCTCGCCGGCACCTGATGCTTTTGCAGCAGCGGGAAGGCGTTGACCGCGTTGTCGCGCCAGCCGTCGTCGAAGGTCAGCGCTACCCGTGGGCGTTCGCTGCGCAGAGCGTTCGGCGCGAGGATGTCCATCAGCGGCACGCAATCGAAATGCCGGCGCAGCCACACCAACAGGTGCTCGAAGGCTTTCGGCCCGACGCACAGCTCATTGCGGTGCGGCAGGTCGGCGGCGCGGTCGTTGGACAACACCCGGTGCAACATCAGGATCACCCCGGCGCCGTGCAATTGGTTTCGTCCGACGGGCGAATTGAGGTAAAGCCAGCCACTGGTGCGTTTTATTAATTGTTTGATCGCCATGGCTTGAGTCCTCTAACGGTTCTGTTCGGGATTCCACTGGGCATATCGGTGGCCACGCAGGAACTGCCACAGGCCGAGACTCATCCCGGCGAGGGTGACCAGCAGGAACGCGGCCAGACGAAACGGTTTGGGCAAGCGATGTTGCGAGTCCAGCAACCCGGCCAGCGCAATGGCGTAGCCGAGCAGTTGGGCGATCAGGGCCAGTCGATAGAAACCGTGGTCGTCCCACAGCCAGAAGTTGCTCAGCAGCAACGGCAGCAGGAGGATCGGCGCCAGGCGGCGGATCAACTTGTGGCTGATCAGCGCCAGCGAATACAGGCCATGTTTGAGTGGGTTGAGCAGCTCACTGCGCTGGGCGAGGCTTTGCAGGCCACCGACGGTGACGCGCTGACGGCGGCGGAACTGCTTGTCCGCTTCGTCCACGCCGTGGTCGATCACTTGCGCCTCAGGCACGTACACAATGCGCTTGAACGCCACCGGTGCACAGGTGCTGAGAAAGAAGTCGTCATTGACCTCCGCCGGCACGCTCTGGAACAGCTCGCGACGCAGGGCGAGCAGGGCGCCGTCGGCCGAGACCATGCAGCCGGTGCGATTCTCGACCCGGCGCAGCCAGCCTTCGTAATGCCGATACAGGCTGTCGCCGACGCTCAGGCCGCCGCCGGTCACCGGAATCACCATGTGCCCGGCGCAGGCGCCGACGTTGGGGTCATTCAGTGGTGCGAGCAGGTAGCCGAGGGTTTCCCGCGACCATTGGTTGTCGGCATCGGTGAACACCAGGATGTCGCCGGTCGCCAGCGCCACGCCGGCATTCAGCGTCGCCGCTTTGCCCTGGCGCGGCAGGTCGAGCACTGTGATGCGCGAATCAACCACCCTGTGCGCGCAGGCCACGGTGTCATCGGTGGAGCCGTCGCTGGCGAGAATGATCTGCAACGTGGCCGGTTGGTAATCCTGCGCCAGCAACGTGCGCAACTTGTGCTCGATGTGCCGCGCCTCGTTGTGCGCGGCAATCACGATGCTGATGTTCAGCGGTGGCACCGGGGTGTGGCGCCAGGCCGGGAACAGCGGCGCCAGCACGGTCAGCAGCAGCGGATAGCCGAGGTAGGCGTACACCGGCAGCAGCAGGCACAGCCAGAAAATGAATTCAGCCACGGGCAGGCCTCCTGGCGTTCCAATGACACAGACTGAGTAGCAACGCCGCGCCCGCCAGATGCAGGCGCAACCAGTGCAGGCCCCACAGTTGCAGGGTCAGGCCCACGTCGTGATGGCGTGAACTCTGGCGAATGCTCAGCACCAGTGCCGGTATCGTGGTCAGCAGCACCATGACGGCGGCGTGATGCGGGAAGCCGTTGAGCAGCGCGGAAATCGCCAGCAGGTCGAGCAGCCAGGCGCCGAGCGAGAGCAGCGGAAAGCGCAGCAGCCGCAAGCTGAAACCGTGGGTGCGCAGCAGTTGCAGATGACTGCCCTGACGCCACATTTCCTTGCCCATCCACTCGCGCCAGTTCATCTCGTAGCCCCAATGCAGGGCCACGCTGCTGTTCACCGACAGCAGCCGCGCGCCTTGTTCGTGCAGGCGCAGGGTGAATTCCTTGTCCTCGCCGGTGCGCAGGTGTTCATTGAACCCGCCGACCTTGTCGAACCAGCGCCGGCGCATCAGCAGGTTGGAACTGGGCAACCAATCCACCGCGTGCGACCCCTGACTCGACGGGCGTAGCGTGCGCCGTTGCCAGGCGGCGGCGTACCACGGCGCGGCGGCGGGAGTATGCAGGTCGAGACCGAAGACGTCGGCCTGACCCTCGGCTTGCAGTTCGAACAACGACTGGAGCCAGTCCTCGGGCATCTCGACGTCGGCGTCGATGAACGCGATCCACTCGCCGCTCGCCAGCAGTGCGCCGCGATTGCGCAGGGCGCCGATCAGCAGCCCCGGCAGCACCAGCACCTGCGCGCCAAATGCGCGGGCGATGTGCGGACCGTCGTCGTCCGAACCGTTGTCGATCACGATCAACTCGCACTCGAGATTGGCCGCATGCGCGGCTTTTTGCGCAGCCAGCAGCGTGCGACCGATGTGCCGGGCCTCGTTGTACATCGGGATGATGATGCTGATCCGGCTCATGCGCGGGCCTCGCTCAGGGGGGCTTTTTCGGCTTTGAGGCGCAGGACGCTGGTCAGCGCGAGCATGATCCACACGTATTTCTGGTTCGGTGCGCTGAGGAACATCAGGAACAGGGTCAGCGACAGGAAGCTCACGCCGAGGTGGGTCATCAGGTCCGCCTGTTGCCAGTCACGTCGTTGCAGCCACGCGGCGCGGGCGCGGATCAGGTTGTACAGGCCAAGGCCGAGCATGCCGACGAACAGCAGGCCGGCAGGAATCCCCAGTTCACTGAAGATTTCCAGGTAGGTGTTGTGCGCACGGCGGTACAGGTCGCCGATCTTGCGGTTGGCGGAAAACGCCTTGGCGTAGCCGGTGGTCGCGTAGTGCAGCGGGAAGGTGCCGGGGCCGGAGCCGAGCAGCGGGTTCTCGCGGATCATCTGCCCACCGACCACGATGTACGAGGCGCGGCGGCCGAGGGATTCGTCGTCGTGGCCCTTGGCCCCGGCACTGAGCACGCTCAGGGACTGAATGCGCGCGATGTAACCGGCGGGCATCGCGTAGATCGCCAGCGGAATCACGATGGCCGCGCCGAGCATGGCGAAACCCAGGTGCCGTGGGCGGATCCGGGTCAGTTGGGTGCGGTAGTGCCAGCCGCCGATCAACAGACTCAAGGCCACCACCACCAGCCCGGAGCGCGACTCGGTCTTGGTCATGCCACCGAGCAGCAGCAGGCAGCAGGCGCCCCAGAACAACCGGTGCAGCAGGTTCGGCCCGCGAATCACCAGCAGCAGCGCCAGCGGAATGGCGAAGGCGATCAGCAGGGCGAAGGCGTTGGGATCTTCGAGCAACCCGGCGGCGCGGCCCTGGTCCTGGAATTTGGTCGAGAACATGGCCATGGCGCAGGTGGCGCTGACACTCAGGGTCACCAGTCTGGCGAACAGGTCGAGGTTCAATTCGCGACCGATCAGCAGGGTGATGACAAACAGGATCAGGCCCACGCTCAGCTCGCGCAGATGCCCCAGCGACATGCCCAGGTCATCGGTGTTGAGCAGGCTGAGGAAATACAGGACCAGAAACCACAGCAGAAACCGCCAGATATTGCTACGCAGGCGCTCGGAGGGAATCTGGTGCATGGCCAGTTGCAGCATCAGGATCACCGCCAGTGACGCGCCGATCAGTTTGCTCCCGGACAGCGCACTGTCCTTGAAGAAGCCTTCGAACGGCACCAGCGCGGCAATCCCCAGCAGGCCCCAGGTCGGCTTGCGATACAACACGGTGAAACCCACCAGGGCAAAGACTGCGCCCGGCGCCAGAAACGGATAAGGGCTGGCGAGCAGACCGATGCACACCAGGCCGAGCAGAGTGACGATCGAGAGCGGGAAAATCATGCGCGTGCCTCCCGTGCCGTGCGGATGTACAGCTGCGACCAGCGTTCGGCCAGGGCCTTGAGGTCGTAGCGATCCTGTTGCGTACGCTTTGCGTTGTCGCACAACTGCCGGGCCAGATCCGGCTCGATCAGCAGGTTGTCGAGCTGGCGGGCGAGGGCGGCGCTGTCGGCGGGTGTCGCCAGCAGGCCGTTATGTCGATGTTCCAGCACATCCGGAATACCGCCGACGGCGAATGCCACCACCGGCACGCCGGCCTGCATGGCTTCGAGCAGAATCATTGGCGTGCCTTCGGTGCGCGAGCTGATCACCAGGGCATCCAGGCGCTGCCACCACGGTTGCATGGCGGTCTGGTAGCCGGGCAGGCGAATCCGTTGCGACAGTCCGGCGGCGTCGATTCGCGCTTGCAGCCTGTCGCGTTCCGGGCCGTCGCCGAGCATCACCGCATCCAGTTGCGGATGCTGGTGACACAGCGGAATCAGCGCATCGAGAAACAGGTCCGGGCCTTTCTCGCTGCTCAGGCGCCCGACGTAACCGGCCAGCCAGCGCTGGCGGTCAACGGTGCTGATCAGCGCGGCAGCGGCCGGCAATCCGTTGGGGATCACCTGCAGCTTTTCCGCCTGCACGCTGGCCTGACGATGCAGCACGGCGATGCTCTCGGCCACGCACACCACACGGTCCACCGACGCGGTGCGGCACAGCTGCAGACTCAGCCAGGTGTAGAACTTCTGCTTGTGGCTGCGCGGGGTGAAGCCGTGCTGGGTGATGACCAGCGGCAACCGCAACAGCGTCGCGCCGACCCAACCGAACAGCAGCCCCTTGAAGTTGTGGGTGTTGATCAGCGGCTGTTCGCTGCGCCGGGCGCGCAGGTGACGCAACAACTCACCGAGCCCGGCACAGCCACGGCAGTCCACCCCGGCCTCGCGAAAGCGCGCGATCAACGCTGGCGGTGCATCGAGAAACAGCACCTGGTGCTGCCCCGGGGTCGCCAGACAGTGATCGAGCAACATGCGCTCGGCCCCATAGAAGCCGCCGCTGCTGAGCAAATGAATGATCGGCAGCGCGGCGTTCGGGGTGGACAGCGTGTTCAATTGCGCACCCAGTGCACGAAGCTTGGCACGGTCCAGTTTTTGTGCGGATTGCTCGGCAGCACGTTCTCGTCGTTGATCACCAGCAACACCGGCAGGCCCAGTTCGTGGGTGATTTGCGCAGGGTGTTTGAAACGGTGATCGAAGAACTCACGCACATAGACCAGGGCAATCGCCAGCAGCAGACCGGTGAACAGCCCGAACGGGATGATCAGCAGCGGTTTGGGGAAGGCCGGCTCCGTCGGTTCGAACGGCGGGCTGAGGACCTTGGCGTTCGACAGGTCGTCGTTGAGCGCACCGGCCGTGCTGCTTTCGGCAAAGCGCTGCGCGTAGGTCGAGAACGCCGTGTGCAGCGCGTCGATTTCAGTGTCCATCTGCCGCAGCTTGCTCTGGGTCTGCTGCAACGTGTGGATGCGGTTCTTGAAGTCGGCGATGCGCGCGGTTTTCTGATTGATCACCTGTTGCACCACGGCCAGGTCGTTGGTGCGTTCCTGAATGCGGTTGCTCACCACTTTGAGGAACTGCTGGCGGGTGCGGGCGATCTGCTCGCGGGTCAGCAGCATCGGCTCGCTGCCGGGCTGGAACACCGCAAGGTCATTCATGTAGCGGCTGACCTGGGTGGTCAGTTGCTCGCCCAGTTGTTTGACTTCGCGATCCTCGAACGCCACGTTGTCGACGGTGGTGGTGAAGGTATAGGGGAAGGTGTAGTCGTTGAGCTTGTTGGTGCTGGCGGCGGCCAGCGCGGTTTTCAGGTATTCGAGCCAGCGCTGGCTCTGCAACAGGCGGTCCTGGTACAGGTTCAGGGCTTGCTCTTCGGTGTTGATCGCGTTCAGGCGGAAGGTGATTTCTTCCTTCGGATCGGACGAGCCGACACTTTCCAGCAGCGCCTGGCGATTGCCTTCCAGGCCGTCGAGACGCACCTGATACAGGTGCTTCTTGGTTTCGTAGAAGGATTGCGGCAGGTCGATCGATTGCAGCGCCTGACGGCTGCCCAGATAGTTTTGCAGCAGGGTGGCGACGAACGTCGTGCCCTGATGCGGATCCGGGAAGCTGTAGACGATCGAGATCACGTTGGAGCCGGGCAGGGTCTCGATCTTCAGGCTGTCGAGGGCCTGTTGAGTGAGGCCGTCGAGCACGGTGTCGCGCACCGGGTCGGTTTGCAGCCCGAGCATGTTGCGCAGCGGGTTGATCACATACTCACGCAGCGGCGAGGAGACGTAGCGCCGGAACGGGTCGCTCACCAGTTTGGCGAACATGCCCACCGGCGGGTTGTACTCGCCCTTGTCGCGCAGCTCGCTGATGGTCTGGCGGATCAGCGCCGGTGACCGCAGGATATTGCTTTCGGTTTCCATGTCCGCCAGCGATGGCGGAATGAAGGTGGCGTTATCGACCGTGAGGGACGTGGTGGCGTCACCCTGGGAGAGTTTTTTCGACTGCACGATCACCTGGGCGGTGATATCGAAGCTCTGTTTGAGCACCAATGGCAGCAGCAGGGCGATGACTGCAAAGATCAGGAAGACCCGTTTCACCAGTTGCTTGTTGGCGAAGAAGATCCTGAAGAACTCATGCAGGTAGTTTTCCTTTGGATTCATGATCGTTCACCTGGGAGTCAGTTACTGCTGCTGCTTTTGTTGTCGACGCGGTAGCCGAAGCTGAAGCCCACGCCCTGGAACAACACTACGTCTGCCAGTTGCCGAGCCAGATCGCCGGCACTCGCCAGTTTGGTTTTCGGCACGAACAGCATGTCGTCGGGTTGCAGGTAGGCGATCTGCGACGCGTCGCCCGCCAGGGCTTTTTCCACGTCGTAGTGCACCGCCTGCACCTGATTGCCGTTGCGGCGCATGATCACCACCGAGTCCAGACGCGCCTTGACGTTGGTGCCGCGCGCCAGGGTCAGCGCTTCAAGCACCGACACCGGACGGCGGATCGGATAGGACCCCGGCTGGCCGACTTCGCCCAGCACGTAGATCTCGTTGCCGGCGGTGGATTTGAGCAACACATCGACGCTCATCCGTCCCGGCAATTGCGCGTACTTCTGGTTGAGGAAGGTTTCCAGTTGATTGACGGTCATGCCTTGCAGCGGCACGGCGCCGATTTCCGGGAAGCTTGCATAGCCGTCGGTGCCCACGGTGATCTCGCGGCTCATGCCGGTGGCCGGGTGATTGAGGGCGCTTTTCAGGTTCTGCTCATTGGTCAGCGGGCTGATGATCTGTACCGTCAGCTGATTGCGGTTGGGCTGGAACAGCTGCTTGCGCTGATAGGCGCGCTGGATTTCATTGCGTGCCTCATCGCTGGTCAGCCCGGCGATTTTCACCGAGGTGTTGGCCCCCGGCAGGTTGATGGTGCCGTCGGGCAGTACCAGTTGGTTGCCGTTGAGCTGGCTGGCGGCGGTGAAGTTCAGGCCGATCTGGTCACCCGACTGCACGCGGTAGGCGTCCGAGCCGCTGGTGCTGATGTGGAAGATCACATCCAGCACGTCTTGCGGGCGCAGGGTCTGTTCGACCTTGGGCATGTCGGTCGCCTGGGCGTTGGCCGGCGTGGCGGTGAGGATATTCACCGGCATGTTCTGGGTTTCGGAAGTGCTGGAGCAGCCTGCAAGCGGCAGCATCAGCAGAACAAGTATCTTGGCGTTCATGGCGTCATCCTTCGCGTTTGCTTACAGGTTTTTGTAGAGCCACTTGGGCATGTAGTACTTGCGGCGGTTGAACACGCTGCCGACCACTTTTGCCCCGGCCTGGGTGAGGCGTTGTACGGCGGCCTGGGCGACTTCCCAGCGGGTGTCTTCGGCGCGCACCACAAACACCACGCCATCGACCTGAGTGCTGAGCACCAGCGTGTCGGCGGCCGAATACACCGCGTCACCGTCGATCACCACGAAGCGGTACTGGGCGCCCAAGCGGTCGAGCAGCGGGCTCAGGCGTTCGGCGGTCAAATGTTCCAGGGTGCGGATCGGCCGGCCGTTGGGCAGCACATGGAACGGCAGGCTCGACACCTGCACCACGCAGTCCTGCAACAGCGGCGGGTTGTCCGGGTTGAACAGCAGGTCGCGCAGGCCGCGCTCCTTGCCCAGATTCAGTTGCTGGGTGAGGTTGCCCGCCGACTGACTGGCATCCACCAGCAGCACCTGGCCGCTGCTCATCTGCGCCAGTTGGCTGGCCAGCGCCAGGGCACTGGTGGTGGTGCCGGCGCCGGGGTTGGCGGCGGTCAGAAAGAGGATCCGCAGATCCAGGTCCAGCACGGTCGAGATCAGGTTCGATTCGCTGGGGTTGGCAATGCTCAGGCTTTTGTTGGTTGAACCGTCCATTAGCTTGCTCCGTGGCCGCTGAATACTTTGAAGGGGGTTTTCAACAGGATCTTCAGATCAAGCAAAAGGCTTTGCTCGGCGATATAGCTGAGGTCCAACTCAACGCGCTGGTCGAAGTCGATGTTGCTGCGCCCGGAGATCTGCCACAGGCCGGTCATGCCGGGGTAGATGCTCAGGCGCGCGAGATGGCTGTCCTTGTAGCGGTAAGCGTTGAACGAGGTCGGACGGGGGCCGACCAGGCGCATGTCACCGGTCACCACGTTGATCAGGTTGGGCAGTTCGTCGAGGCTGGTGCGCCGCAGGAAACCGCCGATCCCGGTGATGCGTGGGTCCTTGTCGATCTTGAAATCAATGGCGTCGACCCCGTGCTTGTTGAGGTGGCGCAGCGATTCCTTCAGCTCTTCGGCGTTGCACACCATGGTGCGGAACTTGTACATGCCGAATTTGCGGCCGCGATAGCCGGTGCGTTTCTGCACGAACATCACCGGTCCCGGGCTGGTGAACTTGATGGCCAGCGCCAGCCCCAGCAGCAGCGGCGAGCACACCACCAGAATCACCAGCGCACCGAAGCAGGCCAGCACGCGGTTGGTGCGCGACAGCGTCCACGGCCGGCCACCGTCGCGGCCGGTCAACCAGCCACGGCCCTGCATGTGGATGGCGGTATCGAGGCGCATTCGGTGCTCGGGATCCATGCGCTTGTCGCGGCGCATCTGATGGATCGGTACACCTTGCTCATGTCCAGTCATGGGGTCCTCCGCTGATGTTCAGCCGCGAGCGGCGCGTGGGCGATAGGCAGTGGGGTAGTAGTCGCGAAACCAGGCGATGAAACGCCCCAGTCCTTCATCCAGCTCGATCCGGGGCTGGAACCCGGTGGCCTGGGCCAGATCATCGGTCTCGGCACAGGTGTTGAGCACATCGCCCGGTTGCAGGGGCAAGAGCTCGACAATGGCTTTCTGGCCGAGGTGTTTTTCCATCAGCGCCAGATAGGTTTTCAGCTCCACCGGGTGGTGGCCGCCGATGTTGAACAGGCACCACGGCGCCATGCTGCTGCCCGCGTCGGGGTGTTCGCGGTCCCACTCCGGGTGGTTGTGCGGCGGATGGTCGGTGAGGCGCGCGATGCTTTCGACGATGTCGTCGATGTAGGTGAAGTCGCGCTGGTGTTCGCCGTAGTTGAACAGTTTCAGCGGCGTGCCTTCGGTGATCGCCCGGGCGAACTGGATCGGCGACATGTCGGGCCGACCCCAGGGACCGTACACGGTGAAAAAGCGCAGGCCGGTGCTGGGAATGCCGAACAGGTGGCTGTAGCTGTGGGCCATCAGCTCGTTGGCTTTTTTGGTCGCGGCGTACAGCGACAGCGGGTGATTGACGCCGTCGTGCACCGAATACGGGGTGTGCTGGTTGGCGCCGTATACCGAACTCGACGAGGCGTAGATCAGGTGCTCGACCGGATGATGCCGGCAGCCTTCAAGAATATTCAGGAAACCGCAGAGGTTGCTGTCCAGATAGGCCTTCGGGTTTTCCAGCGAGTAGCGCACCCCGGCCTGCGCCGCGAGGTGGATCACCACTTGCGGCTGCTCGCGGACAAACAGCGCCTCGATCGCGGCGGCATCGGCCAGATCAATCCGCGCCAGCGGGAAATGCCCGACCTGATCGCGTACCCATTGCACGCGATCGTGTTTGAGTTGCGGATCGTAATAGCCGTTGAAGTTATCCAGGCCGACCACCGCATGCCCGTCGCGCATCAGCCGCAACACGCAATGGGCGCCAATGAAGCCGGCTGCGCCGGTGACCAGGATTTTCATGGGCGCAGTCCTTCTGGAGCGATGTGGCGCAGGCCGATGCCGCTGTAGTGCAAGCCGGCGGCAGCCACGTGTTCCGGGTTGTAGAGGTTGCGACCGTCGACAATCACCTTCGAGCGCAGCTTGCTTGCCAGCAGCTCGAAATCGACCACGCGAAAATTCTTCCACTCGGTGCAAATCACCAGCGCGTCAGCGTCTTCCAGGGTGTCGTCGCGGGTGGCGCACAGGTGCAGGTCGTTGCGATAGCCGTACAGGCGCCGGCATTCGGACATGGCTTCCGGATCGTAGGCCTGCACGCTGGCGCCCTCGGCCCACAACGCGTCCATCAGGTAGCGGCTGGGGGCTTCGCGCATGTCATCGGTATTGGGTTTGAACGCCAGGCCCCAGATCGCGATCGACTTGCCGGCCAGGCCTTGCGGAAACTGCGCCTTGAGTTTGATGAAGAGGATGTGGCGCTGGCTGTCGTTGACGTCGGTCACGCTGCGCAGCAGTTTCAGCGGCATGCCGTTGTGTTCGGCGGTGTGCAGCAGGGCACGCAGATCCTTGGGGAAGCACGAGCCGCCGAAGCCGCAACCGGGGTAGATAAAGTGGTAGCCGATGCGCGGATCGGAGCCGATGCCTTTGCGCACGGCTTCGATGTCGGCGCCCAGCAGTTCGGTGAGGTTGGCCAGTTCGTTCATGAAACTGATGCGTGTGGCGAGCATCGCATTGGCCGCGTACTTGGTCAGCTCGGCGCTGCGGTTGTCCATGAACATCAGTTTTTCGTGGTTGCGGCAGAACGGCGCGTACAGCTCGCTCATCTGCTCGCGAGCCGCTTCGTCACGGGTACCGACGATGATCCGGTCCGGGCGCATGCAATCGGCGAGGGCGCTGCCTTCCTTGAGGAACTCAGGGTTGGACACCACCCGGACCTTGAGGCTGCTCCGGTCTCGGCGCAGCAGTTCTTCGTTGGCCTTGGCCGCGACCTGGTCCGCCGTGCCGACCGGCACTGTCGACTTGATGATCAGGGTGCGATCGGCCTCCATGTACGAGGCGATCTGCCGGGCCACATTGAGCACGTGGCTCAGGTCGGCGGAGCCGTCCTCATCGGCGGGGGTGCCCACGGCGATGAAAATCAGCTCGGCATGCTCCACCGCGTCACTGGCCTGGGTGCTGAACAACAAACGCCCGGCCTTGATGTTTTCTTCAAGGGTGGTGGAGAGTCCAGGCTCACTAATAGGCGGCACGGCTTGTTGCAGTTGTTTAATTTTATTGGGGTCGATATCAACACATAAAACCCGATGCCCTACATCTGCAAGTGCGGCGGCTTGAATTAATCCGACATAGCCTGTGCCAAATACGCTCACGTCCATCTGCGCACCCTCGATAGAGCGAAAAGAATAAGTTCGGAAGAAGACTGTAAAAGGGGTATAGCGCAGGGTTTGGAAAGCGTGTCAGCAAAATGACATGTTGCACCTGTATAACACTTGAGCGCTTTTTGGCGATTGGCCATCAAGTCATTGCTGCGATTGGATTTGTTGTTTTTTTGCAGATTTGTTCAGAATTCAAATAAGCGATGGACGGTTGTAAGTCACTAATTTAAAGGCTTGTAGCGTCTCGTGTGTGTCAGATTTGAGTCACCGTTTTTTTGACGCTTTCTAAAAGAAACAGTCAATTCTTGCGCTTTGATGGCCGGGTGCTAGTGTCAGGTTCTGACCGACAAACCTTTGACTCTCTGCCATTTTGCACGTCCGGTGTCGCCATGTTCAGATATGCCAAAGAATTACTTTTAATTGTTTATTTACTCCTTTATTCCGAATATTACATTGAACGGTTAAATGCTATCGGCGTCAGTTTTGCTGTACTTCTTTTTGGCGCGATGTTTTTGGCGCTTACTTTAGCGTTATATCTAACGGCTTATATTCGCCAGGCGCTCATTCGCCACCTGTTCGCAATAACACTGTTTGTCTCGGCGGTGTTTTTTGATGTCTATACCCGGGTCACCGCGGATTACCTGAGCTACAGCAGCTTTGTGTCGCTGGTGTACTCCGGTGGCTTCATCCAGGAGGCCGCCTACCAATATCGCGACGCGATCATTCACGGCGCGCTCAGTGGCCTGCTGTTGCTGTTCGGCATCGGTCTCAAGCCGCGTCATGCACTGGTGGTGCCCAACGCGTTGCGCGTGGCAGCGCCGGTATGTGGCGTGTTGCTGTTGAGTACGGTGTTATTCCTGCGGGCGGGCGAGGGCGCGCGCGGTTTGCCGATCATGTACACGCCGCTGGCCTATCTGAACCTGTTCGCCTATGAAGCACTGCACAACACGGTCGGCCCGCGTGAGCCGGTGACGTTGGCGCGCAACACCGCGGCGATCAATCACGACATCGTGCTGATCATCGACGAAAGCATCTCCGGCAATTACCTGGACATCAATGCGCCGTTCGGGGTGCACAGCAACCTCAAGCAGGCGCACCCCGGCGTCGACATCTTCAACTACGGCTACGCCGCGTCCATCGCCAACTGCAGCGCCGACACCAACGTCACCCTGCGCTACGGCGGGACCCGCGCCGATTACACGCGGATCAACAGCACCCTGCCGTCGATCTGGCAGTACGCGAAGAAGGCCGGGTTGCGCACCGTGTACATCGACGCCCAGCGCACCGGCGGCAATTTGCAGAACCTGATGACCGACACCGAGAAAAAGGACATCGACCAATTCGTCCAGTTTGACCAGACCAGCGTGCGTGACCGCGACATGGCCGCCGCCGCGAAGCTGATCGAATTGCTCAACGACGATCAGCCGGAGCTGGTGGTGATCAACAAGGTCGGCGCGCATTTCCCGGTGCACGACAAATACCCCGATGCGTTCATGGCGTATCGTCCGACGCTGCCGCGGGGGCAGTTCACCGAAGTGGCCGATACCGGCAAGCGTGACGGTTTCAACGGCCAGCCGGACGACTGGGTGTTGTACCGCAACGCCTACAAGAACACCGTGCTGTGGAACGTCGGCGAGTTCTTCGCCCGGGTCTTTGCCCAGGCCAAGCTGAATAATGCGCTGTTGATCTACACCTCCGATCACGGTCAGGACCTGCATGAACGCGGCAATCCTGGGCTGAATACGCACTGCGGCGGTGACCCGGTGGAGGAAGAAGGGCTGGTGCCGCTGGTGGTGATCCAGGGCGATCAGTTGCACGGGCCGGACTGGGCGCAATCACTGGCGGCGAACAAGGATCGCTCCAGCCACTACAACATCTTTCCGACCCTGCTGCAGGTCATGGGCTACGACCTGGCGGGAATCGAGGCGGTGTATGGCAAGCCGCTGACGGTGCCGACGGCGGATGATTTCACCTTCAACTACCGCTTCAATGCGCGTTTGGGGGCCAAGCCTGAATGGAAGCACATTGACCTGAACACCATTGTCACGCCGGGTGAGGCGGCGACCCGTGTGGCAACCGGGCAGTGAGATTTGTGTCGGGCCAACGGGCCTCATCGCTGGCTTGCCAGCGATGAGGCCCGTGCAAACACCACTGATCTGAAGAGGCCGCAATCCGCTATCCTTGCCCCACACTGACCCAACGGATGGCGGCATGCTTCAGGTTCAAGGCGTGTTCAAAAGTTACCTCACCCCCCAAGGCCCGTTACCGGTGCTGCAAGGCATCGACCTGACCCTCGAGCCCGGCAGCAGTCTGGCGCTGATGGGCGAATCCGGCAGCGGCAAAAGCACCTTGCTGCACCTGATCGCCGGCCTCGACAAGGTTGATCGCGGCAGCATCCGCAGCGGCGAGCATCGGCTGGAAAGCATGAACGAAGCTCAACTGGCCGACTGGCGGCGCACTGAAATCGGTCTGGTGTTCCAGCAGTTCAACCTGATCGGCAGCCTGCGGGTCGAGGACAATCTGGCGTTTCAGGCGCGTCTGGCCGGGCGCCATGAGCCGCGCTGGCAGGCGCATCTGGTGCAGCGTTTGGGGTTGGGCGAGTTGCTCAAGCGTTATCCCGAACAGTTGTCGGGCGGCCAGCAGCAGCGGGTGGCTTTGGCCCGAGCCTTGGCGTCGCGGCCGAAACTGCTGCTGGCTGACGAGCCGACCGGCAGCCTCGACGAAGCCACCAGTGATGAAGTGCTGCGCCTGTTGCTCGAACTGCTCGACGACACGCCGACCACGCTGTTGATGGTCACCCACAGCCCGCGCGTGGCGGCGCGGCTGGCGCAACGGGTGGTGTTGTCCAGTGGCCGGCTGACGTGAACGTTTTCTGGCAAACCCTGCGCGCGCTGCTCAGCCATTGGCGGCGGCATCCGGTGCAATTTTTCAGTGTGCTGACCGGGTTGTGGCTGGCGACCAGCCTGCTGACCGGGGTCGAGGCGCTGAACAGTCAGGCCCGCGACAGTTACGCCCGGGCCAGCCAGATGATCGGCGGCGAACCTCAGGCCAGTCTCGCCACGCCGAGCGGTGCGACATTCACCCAGCAGTGGTTTGTCGATCTGCGCCGCGCAGGCTGGCCGGTTTCGCCGCTGTTGCAGGGGCGGCTGCTGCTCAAGGAGCACGACAATCAGCGTCTGCAACTGATTGGCATCGAACCGGTGTCACTGCCTGCGGACTCCGCAGTGGCCGGGCAGTCGATGCCGATCGAGCGCATCGTCGAGTTCTTCTCGGCGCCGGGCGCTACGTGGATTTCGCCTGAAACACTGCAAGCCTTGAACCTCAGCGAAGGCGCCACGCCGCAAACCCTCAACGGCCAGACCCTGCCGCCACTGCGCGCGCAAAGGGACATGGCGCCGGGGGTGTTGCTGGTGGATATCGGCGTCGCGCAAACCCTGCTCGACCAGCCCGGGCAATTGTCGCGGCTGTTACTGCCCAAGGATTTTCAGGCCGAGCTGCCGGCGGCGTTCAAAGGGCAGTTGCAGCTCAAAAGCAGCGCTGAAGAAAACAATCTGGCGCGCCTGACCGAGAGCTTTCACCTGAATCTCGACGCCTTGGGATTTCTCTCGTTCGTGGTCGGGCTGTTCATCGTTCACGCGGCCATTGGTCTGGCGCTGGAACAACGGCGTGGATTGTTGCGCACCCTGCGCGCCTGCGGGGTGAGTGCGCGGATGCTGATCGGCAGCCTGATCGTCGAACTGGGCGTGCTGGCGCTGGTCGGCGGAGTGTTCGGCGTCATCAGTGGCTATTGGCTGGCGAGTGTTTTGCTGCCCGACGTCGCCGCCAGCCTGCGCGGTCTGTACGGTGCGGAAGTGGCGGGGCAGCTGCGTCTGAGTCCGTGGTGGTGGTTCAGCGGTATTGGTTTGAGCCTGTTCGGCGCGTTGCTGGCCGGCGCCAACAGTCTGTTGCGCGCGGCACGCTTGCCGCTGTTGGCGGTGGCGGATCCGCAGGCCTGGCATCAGCAGCATGCGCGCTGGTTGCGGCGCCAGGGTTGGCTGGCGGCGGTGCTGGGACTGATCGCGCTGTCGGCGTTGCTGTTCGGTGACAGCCTGGGCAGTGGATTTGTGTTGATGGCCGGGTTGCTGCTCGGTGCCGCGCTGGCGTTGCCGGTGGTGCTGAGCGCGGTGCTCACTCCATTACTCGGGCGCAGTCGCTCGGTGCTCGGCCAGTGGTTTCTCGCCGACTGTCGCCAGCAACTGCCGGCGCTGAGTCTGGCGCTGATGGCGCTGCTGCTGGCGCTGGCGGCCAACATCGGTGCCGGCAGCATGACCGCCGGTTTTCGCCAGACTTTCAACGACTGGCTCGAACAACGCCTGAGCGCCGAGCTTTACCTCAACCCGGTCACTCCGGCGCAATCGCGCGAGCTGTACAGCTGGCTCAAACAGCAACCGAGCGTCAGCGCGGTGCTGCCCAACTGGCAGGTGGCGGTGACCCTGCAAGGCTGGCCGGCGGATGTATTCGGGGTGATCGATCATCCGTATTACCGGCAGCACTGGCCGCTGCTCGACGGGATTACCGGGGATCCGTGGGCGCACCTGGCGAACGACGACGCGGTGATGCTCAGCGAACAACTGGCGCGGCGCCTGAAGGTGCGCGCGGGTGATCATCTGCGCCTGCCGACCCCGGGCGGGGCGTGGTCACCGCGGATCGTCGGGATCTACGCCGACTACGGCAATCCCAAGGGACATCTGCTGGTCAACAGTAATCATCTGCTGCGTCTGTGGCCGGCGCTGACACCGAACCGTTTCAACCTGCGCATCGCACCGCCCGACATCCCGGCGTTTTTGACTGCGCTGCAAACGCGCTTTCAGCTCGATGACAGTCGCATCGTCGATCAGGCGCGGCTCAAGGGCTGGTCGGTGCAAGTGTTCGAACGCACCTTCGCCGCCACCGCCGCGCTGAACAGCCTGACCCTGGCGGTGGCGGGTGTGGCGCTGTTCATCAGCCTGCTGACCCAGAGCCAGAGCCGCCTCGGACAACTGGCACCGCTGTGGGCCTTGGGCGTGACGCGCCGCCAGTTGATGCTGCTCAACCTCGGCCAGACCTGGTTGCTGGCGGTGCTGACGCTGGTGCTGGCGCTGCCGTTGGGGATTGCGTTGGCCTGGTGCCTGGATGCGGTGATCAACGTGCAGGCGTTCGGCTGGCGTCTGCCGTTGCGGATCTTTCCGCTGCAACTGTTGCAGTTACTTGGGCTGGCGTTGCTGGCGACGCTTTTGGCTTCGGCGTGGCCGCTGTATTCGTTGTACCGCACGCAACCGGCGGATCTGTTGAGGACGTTTGCCCATGAGGATTAGCCTCGTTGCGCTGTGTCTGGCGCTGCTGCTGGTTGGCTGTGATCAACCGCAACCTGATCAAAAGGGCTTCGCCGGGCTCGGCGATCAGGCTGCGCAGTTCACCGAGGTGGTGCCGGGGCGGGTATTCAGCTTCCCGGCGGATCACGGCGCCCACGAGGGATTTCGAATCGAATGGTGGTATGTCACCGCCAATCTCAAGGACCCGCAGGGCAATGATTTCGGCGTGCAGTGGACGCTGTTTCGCAGCGCCTTGAAACCCGTGCCGCAGCAACCCGGCTGGGGCAATCAGACGATCTGGCTCGGGCATGCGGCGGTGACCTCGGCCACCGCGCACCATGCCGCGGAGCGTTATGCCCGGGGCGGCGTGGGGCAGGCCGGGGTGAACGTGGCACCGTTCGAGGCATGGATCGATGATTGGCGCTTTGCCGGTCAGGCGCCGGAGCCGTTGAGCGACCTGCAACTGAGCGCGCGCGATCAATCGTTCGCCTACCAACTGCACCTCACTTCCAGCCGGCCGCTGGTGCTGCAGGGCGATTACGGCTTCAGCCAGAAATCCGAACAGGGCCAGGCCTCGTATTACTACAGCCAGCCGTTTTTTCAAGCCAGCGGCACCCTGCAAATCGACGGCCAGACCTACACCGTCAGCGGCCCGGCCTGGCTGGACCGTGAATGGAGCAGCCAGCCGCTGACCGCCAATCAAACCGGCTGGGACTGGTTCTCCCTGCACCTGGACAGTGGTGAACACGTCATGCTTTACCGCATGCGCCAGAAGGACGGCGCACCGTACCTCACCGGTACCTGGATCGCGGCCGACGGTCAGGCGCAAACCCTGCGCAGCGAACAAATCAAACTTGTCCCGCAAGACACCGCGACAGTTGCCGGCCGCGCGATGCCGGTGCGCTGGACCATCAGCATTCCCGACAAACAGCTCGACATCAGCCTGTCGGCACTGAACCCCAACGCCTGGATGAACCTGCGCATTCCTTACTGGGAAGGGCCGGTGCGGATCAGCGGCAGCCATGGCGGGCGCGGCTATCTGGAGATGACCGGCTACTGACCGGTGCACTGCAACTAATCTCGGAGCTGCCGCAGGCTGCGATCTTTTGACTTTGATCTTGAAAAAGATCGCACCCTTCAGCAGCTCCTGCAGGGATTGGGTTGAACTCCGTTTCGTCGCGCACCCTCTACAACGTAATACCGTGGAGGATTGAGCATGAGCGACGACCTGCAACCCCCAGACCTCACAAGCTGGCAGCGCCTGTTCGATGACCAGACCTACTGGCAGCAATCCCCCGACGCTCACTATTTCGATCTGCAACGCATCGCCGACGACCTGCTCGGCCAGGGCGCGATCGATCTGGAGCAGTGGCAGATCCTGCGCGCCAAGGCCGATGACCTGCACAAGGATTCGCCTGATGTGAACGTCGCCCGTGAACTGGACGACCCCGAAGCCTGAGGAGCCCACCATGAAACCCGTCACCCCCAGCGAACACCCTGACCAACCGCGGCCACCGGGAGAAACCGAGCGCGACAACGACGCCCTGCGCCCGACCGACCCCAAACAGCGCGAGGACAGCAGCAAAGGCACCGCCAGCGGCGAATCCACCGCGCAAGAGACCGCCGCATCACAAACAAAAGCCAAGCCCTGAGCACCGTCTATGCTCAGTGGCACATCCGGCGCCATACACACATTGGCGCCGGCTTCTGCCATTCATTACAGGGAAAGTACCGCTTATGAAGCTTCGCGCTCTGGCCAAGGCCATCACCCTCACAACCGTATTGTCCGCCACCAGCTTCGGCGCCATGGCGGCCGATATTCCGCTGTCCGCCACCGTCGAGGCCGATCAGGTCACCACCAAAGTGCTGGCCGTCGATGCGGCCAACCATCAGGTCGTGCTCGAAGGCGCGGAAGGTCGCCAAGTCCATGTTCAGCTGAGCGACAAGGCGAAAAACCTCGACAATCTCAAGGTCGGCGACCTGGTGAAACTCGAAGTTCAGCGTTCTGTCGCCGCTTACCTCGACACCGATGTGGATAAAGGTCTGCCTGGCACCGTCGAGCGTACGGGCGAACTGCGCAATGCGCCGGGCAGTGAAAACCCGGGTGGTGAAGCGTACCGGCAGATTCAGGTGCAGCTGAAAATCACCAAAATTGATTTGAAGAATAATCAGGTCACCCTGGAGAACCCTCAGGGACAGTCGAAAATCCTCGACGTGAAGAAGCCGGAAATCCAAGCCAAGCTGAAAGATTTGAAAGTCGGGCAGAGTGTAGTTGTCACTTATACCGATGTATTAAAAGTGACCAGTCAGCATGAAAGTTGAGCATTAACTCTACAAGATGGTTGTTCTTGTACAGATTATTGTATGAGAACAATCATCTGAAAGGTTTTGTGCCTTGCTTTGAAAGTTTTATGAAAGGATATCGTCGATAAATATCTATTAACTTCTTCGTACATAAAATTTACATTTGTGTATGACGACATATCCGCCAACTTCTATTAAAATCCTTCCCGTTCGCCCAGTGTCAGGGCTCTTTACCGGTGCATGGATTGCCAGGCCATTACACTGGGCGAACACCTGATCGGAGCGGATGTATACAATTTCAGATAAAAAAAGGGCGACTTTGAAGTCGCCCTTTTTTTGTGTCGCGATCAAGCCGAGGCCTGCCCCTGAAAGCGTTTGAGGGTGGCTTCGTACATTCTGGTCCGGCGGTGGTTTTTGCCGTAGGTGCCGGCAGCTGCGACGGTTCCTGCCTGGATGTGATCCAGATAGCGGAAAATCTTGCGCGGCGCCAGCAGCTTGATCCCGAATCCCAACGCTGTCATTCGATCCTGCAGGGTATAACCGGGTACCCGGTCATCCAGGCAAAAGTGCAGTCCGTGGGACTTCATCAACTTGACGTTCCACAACGTGCAGAAACTCTTGAGATGAGTTTCCCGATAAGGTTTCGGCTCTTTGCTGCGCAAACCCAATGAGGTTTTGGCCCGACGAACATAATGTTTGCAAAAGCGCGAAGTTAATCGCCAGGTGTCTCTCAATACCCCACGATTAATCTGTTCGACACACCCGACTGCGGCGATCCCGGGAGTATTCGTGCACTCATTCAGCATCATCACAAAGACTTCCTTGTCATAGACAAAGGTGTCGGTGTGCAGCAGAAACAGATAGTCGGTTTCAACTTTCTCCAGCGCCATGTCCAGCGCCTTGCCATGGGCAATATGCCCGGCTTCTTTACCGGGGGAGGGACGTTCGATCAGATTGATCCAGTCCAGCGAGCGCAAGTAATCGAGGCTGGCATCCGCCGAATCATTGTCCACCACCCACACCGGAATGCGTTGTGCCTGAACGTGCTGGCGCAACAGCTCCAGGCACATGCGGGTGATGTCTGGGGTTTTGTAATTTACCAATACAAGACTGAAATTCGGCTGCGTAACGGCTGGTAAATCAAACTGGCTCATGTCGGGAAGCTCATCCACGGTTGATCGACGGCAAGTGTCTGTCGAGCCGGGATGCTAGCGACGCAAGCTTAGTTGAAGCTTAATTTGCCGTTCAGCAAGTGAGTCGAAGTGTGTCGAGCCAAGACACCTCAGGCACGACGGAAACCGGCCCACACGCTAAACTGCGCGCCTCTTTTCACGCTTCAAGGAACAAACGGCGCCCGCCGTAGACTCACGGATGAAACCACTCTCCCTCTACCACCCGGCCCTATACTGGCTGCGCGTGTGGCAAAAACGACTGTTCCGCCAGATCGCCTGGCACTGCTCCAGCAAACGCTACGCGCGCCTTGTTGCCGGCGCTGACCGTCTGCCATTTCGCTACCTGAAACACACCTCGAAACTCATCCGCAAACTCGGCGACTCCGACCTCGCCCTGCAACACAACAAAGTCATCAACCTCAAACTCGCCGTCGCCGCCATCGACGGCCTCATCATCGCCCCCGGCGAACACTTCTCCTTCTGCCGCCTCGTTGGCCGCCCCACCCGCAAACGCGGCTACGTCGAAGGCATGGAGCTGTCTTTCGGCGAGGCACGACGCGGTATCGGCGGCGGAATCTGCCAACTGAGCAACCTGATCCACTGGATGGCCATTCATTCACCTCTGGTGGTGGTCGAGCGCTCCAACCACAGCTTCGACCCGTTTCCGGACGAGGGGCGAGTGCTGCCATTCGGTTCCGGCGCGGCGATTTTCTATAACTACGTTGATCTGGTGCTGCATAACCCGACGGATCGGACTTTTCAGTTGAAGTTGAACGTGGGGCAGACGCAGTTGGAGGGTGAGTTGCTGTGCGATCAGGTGCGGGCGTATCGGTATCACGTGTTTCAGGAAAAGCACCGGTTTGTGCGGGAGGGGGAGCGGGTGTATCGGGAGAATGAGATCTGGCGGGAGGTGCGGGAGAAGGGGCAGGTGGGGGAATTGGTGGAGAGGGTGAGGTTGTATCGAAATCGGGTGGTGGTTAAGTATGAGGTGGCGGAAGAAATGATGGAGACATGATCCCTATCTAAACCGCTGAGGTTGAAGAAATTATTTAGTGGGCGGCAGACTCCGTATTCGAAGCGTGGTAGTACTCAGGAGAAAGTTTGGAGAGGTTGTTTAGGGAGAAATGTGTTTTGGTTGTTTATTTATGGGGTTTGCATTCTCTTTAACGTGTTTTTCAAGGCTTTTTCAAGACTCTTCCAGGTTTTTGCGGTTTCACTATATGTAGGTGAGCCCCAGTCTCTATTTGAAATAAGTAGTATTTTGAAGGAGCCGTTTTTAGAAAACTCAGGATACCACCCGATATCTATGATTTTTCCAGAAGGAAAAGCAGCTTGGAATAGGTCTTCCTTTAAGTCATCAGTGATCAGTGAAATTTTCGAGTTGCTCAAGTTGGAGATTTCGTCAAAGATTATCTTTCCACCAAGGTTTATTATTTTTTGAATGTTCATTGGCTATATTTTTCCGTTTGAATTTCTAAATATCCAGATGCGTTTGGAAATAGATGCCCTATAGTCTGATTGCTAACCGGAGGAGAGGTGGGTTCACGGATTCCAGAATCTAATCCCTGCCAGATATCGTTCGATGTTATCCATATCGTCATTTCCAAGAGTCGAATCAAAATTTCTGCTGAGAGCTTTCTAATTTTGGCAAGCTGTTAAGTATTTCTTTTCGTCAATGAGGTCAGTCAGGGCTTTTCTATAATCTTCGAGTAATTTGTCTAAGTAGCTCCCAATTTTATGCAGGGAAAAAAGATTTACTCAATTTCTGGTAGGGCTTTGAGCGCTTTTTCTCCTGTAATTGTTATTTGTTTATTGCTATCTAGCATTGATTCTACCTGATAGCCTTTCGGCTATCTGGAGGAGAGAGCTATTTTTATGAGTAAGGAGTGTCTTAAAGCTTTTTGTTTTGTGCATTAAAAATAAGTATATTCACTTTGCTTTAAGTTTTATACCGATTTTTCACCCGAGAGTCAATGCGCCACTGCTCCGAAATTTTTATTATTTTTACCTGGTTTGTTTATGTGTAAAGTTAGTAGTTGGCGATACGCGGAGGTTATTAAAAGGGGTGACTATTTTTATATAAATAATTTTTATTATTTTAGTTCTTTATATGTTGGTTGGGTGGAGGAAGGTTTTTTTTGCAATTATATCTACGAATGTCGGGAGTGTTTGTTTCGTTTGCTCAAGTGAGATTATTATTATTGATTCTCCCATTTTTAATACTCCACAACCGTCTTCCTCAATCACGATTAACTTTGCCGTGATGTATGTGTGACATATGTCGAATGATATCGAAGGGGTGTTTTTTTTGGAGAGGGTCAGGTTTTCTCCCCAAATAAAATCATCATCGATATTGATTTCGACGTCATATATTTTATTTTCTTTAGGGGGCGAGCCAATAAATGCTGAAAAGCCTTTCCCATAGGGCGTTGAATACTCGACAAGTATTTCGTTGGCTGTGCTTTTGATTATGCTTGATATCGTAATGTTCATCTGTTTTGCTCCCAGTGGAACCCGTACTACTGTGTTGTCGACATTCATTACATTATTTATTAGATCTAATGTCCAAGTTTTTTCATGGTAATGATGTTTATTCGGTTTGCTATTCACTTCGTGGCTGCCATACCGAATACTTCTCTTGCCGTCGGCAGATACAATTCTATCGTTGTCTGGTAACCCAGTCCTAGGATGAATATTTGTATACGGCCCCTCACCTAAGAAATCTTCCCATCGTTTTACAGCATCTTGTGGTTTTACTGGCTTACTTCCATAAATCTCATTGTGATATCCCTGACCGATAGGCGGTGGTTCTGGGGGAGCAGAAGGTCCAGCATCTTTGACTGTGTTTCCTCCACCTTGCGGTAGCTTTTTATCTGCGTCAGGGCAGTTACCGCTCAACCCCAAAGGATCCACCCACCCCGTAGGGTTAGGCACGTACTGGTAGTTGTTCAATCCGCCCGTTGATCGGGTCCGGCGCCAAAAACCGCCCAGTGCTCGGATTGTAGTAGCGGTGCCGGTTGTAGTGTAGGCCCGTTTCGGCATCGAAATACTGACCCTGAAAGCGTAGCGGGTTATCGATTTCGCTGACGTCCAGCGCAGCGAGATTTCCGTAGGCGCGGTACTTCGCGGACCACATGATCTCGCCGCTGTAATCAGTGAGTTCCTGCGGTGTGCCGAGGTGGTCGAGTTGGTAGTAAAACGGCGTGGCTTTACGCGGACCTTCGCCGTCGAGCATCACCAATGGGCGGAAGCTACCGGGTTCGTAGATGTAGCTGCGGTAGCGGTGGTCGGCGCTTCCAGCGATCAGTCGTTCGCCTTGCCACAGAAACCGCTGGTATTCGGTAACGAGTTCGCTGCCGTCATCGCCGAATTCGGTTTTCTTCAGCAACTGCCCGTTGAGGTCGTATTCGTAGGCCGTGCGACGACCGTCGAAGCCAGTTTAGTAATCGAGCTGGTAATGCTCGCCGCGCTCGTTTTCGATGTCAGTGAGCAACAGACGCGAATTGTCGTAGCGGTAGCGCAGTTGGCTGCCGTCCGGATTGATACGGCGGCTGACCAGGTGCAGGTTGTCGGCGTATTCGTAGCGGGTTACACGGCCGAGTTCGTCCCGTTCGGCGGTGACGTTGCCATAGGCGTTGTAGGTGAAGGCACGTGTTGCGCCGCCCGGCAGCGTGACTTGTGCCAGACGGTTGGCCGCATCCCACTGGTATTGGGTGATGGCGCCGGATTCTTCCTGGCGGGTGATCTGACGACCCAGTGCGTCGTAGCGATACTTACACTGGCCGCCGTCTGGCAGGCATTCTTCCGGAAAAAGGGGATGGATTTGTTTCTGAAAAAAGCGGCTAGAACAGGGGGGATTTTCACTCCCTTTTGAATCAAAAAGGGGGCAAGCCGGAAAATAAACCTGTCCCCTTAGTCTCGTCTGTAAGGTCGGTGACCTGATTACTTCGCCATAGTCGCAGTTTCGACTATCCAGACACGCGAATGACTCATCTCAACGTTATTCTTTCACCCATTTATCCAAAGGAAGTTTCTCAGTTTTTTTTGCAAACAATTCTTTTGCTTCCCGAAGAGTCATGTGGTTTGGGCCGCTATACGTGTCAAGGTTGCTAGTTCCATTGTCTTCC
>NZ_JAAQYM010000009.1 GCF_012986595.1 Pseudomonas koreensis
CATCCCGAACTCAGAAGTGAAACGATGCATCGCCGATGGTAGTGTGGGGTTTCCCCATGTGAGAGTAGGTCATCGTCAAGATTAAATTCCGAAACCCCAATTGCGAAAGCAGTTGGGGTTTTGTTTTGCCCGCGGGAAAGTGGTTTGCTTGATTTCTATGCAATCGCCCGGCTCATGGCTATTATTCGGGCCTCATTGTGAGGCGAGACCTGCATGCTGACGTTGTTGAATCTCTTGAAGGATGGTCGATTCCATTCTGGCCAGGCTCTGGGGCTTGCCCTGGGTATCAGTCGAAGTGCTGTATGGAAGCAGCTTCAGCATCTTGAGGCTGAGCTCGGGTTGTCCATTAATAAGGTCCGGGGCCGAGGCTATCAACTGGCTGCGCCCTTGACGCTGCTAGATCCTCTCAGTATCGGCGCTCTGGCCTCGGTTTGGCCGATGACGGTCTTTGATTCCATTGACTCCACTAATGCAGAGGCGTTGCGCGCGATCAATCAGGGTCGAGCGGCACCGTTCCTGATATTGGCAGAGCGACAAATTTCCGGTCGAGGGCGCAGGGGGCGCAAGTGGGTAAGCCCCTTTGCAGAAAATCTCTACTACAGCCTGGTTCTGCGTATTGATGGTGGCATGCGCCAGCTTGAGGGGCTGAGTCTTGTGGTTGGTCTGGCGGTCATGCATGCCCTGCGAAAGCTGGGAGTGTCAGGCGCTGGATTGAAGTGGCCCAACGACGTATTGGTCGGAAACAAGAAAATTGCCGGTATTCTTCTGGAGCTCGTGGGGGATCCTGCTGATGTTTGTCACGTGGTGCTGGGTATAGGCGTTAACGTGAACATGCAGGTTGCTGACGAGGTCGATCAGCAATGGACTTCCATTCGGCTCGAGACGGGTAAAGGCTGCGATCGCAACGTATTGGTAGCGGAACTAAGCGAGCAGTTGCGCAGCTACATCCAGCGCCATCAGGTCGATGGCTTTTCGGCGCTCCAGGAGGAGTGGGAAAAGGATCATATGTGGCAAGGTCGGCCGGTTTCGTTGATTGCCGGCGCTAATCATATAGAGGGCGTAGTGCTCGGTATCGATGGACAGGGTGCGCTGCGCTTGAAGGTGGATGGCGTGGAGAAAGTATTTAGTGGCGGTGAGCTGAGCCTGAGGTTGCGTGATGATTCTTGAGCTCGACTGCGGGAACAGCTTTATCAAATGGCGGGTTTTGAACACGGCAGCCGGAGGGCTTTTCGCGGAGGGGGTTGTTGACTCTGATCAGTCTCTGGTGGATAGCCTTCTTGCGTTTGATGGTCTTTCGCTACGAAATTGCCGCTTGGTCAGTGTCAGGACTGGTGAAGAAACTGCGGCATTGACGCAAATTCTCGAACAGACGTTCGGCGTATCGGTGGTGTGTGCCAGGCCAGCAAGTGAAATGTCTGGCGTGCGGAATGGCTATGACGACTATGAGCGTTTAGGTCTTGATCGTTGGCTGGCAATGTTGGGTGGTTTTAACTTGGCCGCGGGCGCATGCCTGATTCTGGATTTCGGCACTGCCGTAACGGCGGACTTTATCGATGCCAATGGGGAGCACCTGGGAGGGTTCATCTGTCCGGGGCTGCCATTGATGCGTAATCAATTGCGTACGCACACTCGCAATATCCGATACGGAGATTTGGCGGCCGAGCGGGCTCTGACGAGTTATGCCCCGGGGCGCAGTACTGTTGAGGCAGTGGAGCGTGGGTGTTCGTTGATGTTGAGAGGTTTTGTCCTGACCCAGATGGAATTGGCTCGTTCCTATTGGGGAGAGGGCTTTACCGTGTTCATTACAGGCGGCGATTCCGGGTTGGTTGCAGATGTCGTTCCTGATGCCCGTATCGTCCCTGATCTGGTTTTTGTGGGTTTGGCCATGGCGTGTCCTTTATCTTGAGGTTTGTATGCGTTGGTTGTTCCTGCTGCTTGTTGTTCTCAATGTGTTCTATTACGTCTGGCATCAGCAGGAAGCGCCCTTGCGTGCAAAAGATGTCACGCCTCTCAGCATGTACCGTGGATCTCAGCAAGACATTCGCCTGCTGAGTGAGGCCAGTGGCGATCCTCGAGAAGGGCGGGGAGCTCAACGCCCGGGGCAGGATTGTCTGTTCTTGGGTGGTCTTACTCGAGAGGAGAGTGTTTCTGTGTTGCAGCAGCGGCTGTTGGCCATGAATGTGAGGGCTCAAGCACAGCAAAAGGATCTTCCAGAGTCCGGTTACTGGTTGCGCATTTCGCCCGAAAGCCAGCGTTTATTGGGGGATGTGCAGTTGCAGAACCTTTCCAACGAATTCAATGAGTTAAAACATAAAATAATGCTGTGTGAAGGGGTTGCACCGTTGGAATAGTTTGCATAGAATGGCGCCCGCTCCACAGCGAACACCTAAACAGGTTGTCAAAGCGGAGCGGTGTCAACGCAGCTAACCTCAGGTTTTTAATGAGAAAATGCTTGACAGAAGGTCGGCATAGTATAGAATGCCGGCTCGCTTAGGAGGGGTTCCCGAGCGGCCAAAGGGATCAGACTGTAAATCTGACGTCTACGACTTCGAAGGTTCGAATCCTTCCCCCTCCACCATTTTAGCGTGAGCTGCAAGCTCCGCGGGTATAGTTTAGTGGTAGAACCTCAGCCTTCCAAGCTGATGATGCGGGTTCGATTCCCGCTACCCGCTCCAAGTTCGCAGGTTGTGCAAAGTTTTACGCTCTTGTAGCTCAGTTGGTAGAGCACACCCTTGGTAAGGGTGAGGTCAGCGGTTCAAATCCGCTCAAGAGCTCCATATAACAAGGCAGATATGAAAATATCTGCCTTTGTTTTAATGGTAGATATTGTTCGTCTAATTCTTCTGTTGAGGGTGTTATCGATGGCTAAGGAAAAATTTGATCGTTCCCTGCCCCACGTCAACGTAGGGACCATTGGTCACGTTGACCACGGTAAAACCACTCTGACCGCTGCTCTGACTCGCGTCTGCTCCGAAGTTTTCGGTTCGGCCGTAGTTGAATTCGACAAGATCGACAGCGCTCCAGAAGAAAAAGCTCGCGGTATCACCATCAACACCGCTCACGTTGAGTACAACTCGACTATTCGTCACTACGCTCACGTTGACTGCCCAGGTCACGCTGACTATGTGAAGAACATGATCACCGGTGCTGCCCAGATGGACGGCGCGATCCTGGTTTGCTCGGCCGCTGATGGTCCGATGCCACAAACCCGTGAGCACATCCTGCTGTCCCGTCAGGTTGGCGTTCCGTACATCGTGGTTTTCCTGAACAAGGCTGACCTGGTAGACGACGCAGAGCTGCTGGAACTGGTTGAGATGGAAGTTCGCGACCTGCTGTCCACCTATGACTTCCCAGGCGACGACACTCCGATCATCATCGGTTCGGCTCGTATGGCGCTGGAAGGCAAAGACGACAACGAAATGGGCACCACTGCCGTTCGTAAACTGGTTGAGACTCTGGATACCTACATCCCAGAACCAGTTCGTATGATCGACAAGCCGTTCCTGATGCCAATCGAAGACGTATTCTCGATCTCGGGTCGCGGTACTGTTGTGACTGGTCGTATCGAGCGCGGTATCGTTCGCGTTCAAGATGCACTGGAAATCGTTGGTCTGCGCGACACCACTACCACCACCTGCACCGGTGTTGAAATGTTCCGCAAACTGCTCGACGAAGGTCGTGCTGGCGAGAACTGCGGCGTTCTGCTGCGTGGTACCAAGCGTGACGACGTTGAGCGTGGTCAGGTTCTGGTTAAGCCGGGTTCGGTTAAGCCGCACACCAAGTTCACCGCAGAAGTTTACGTTCTGAGCAAGGAAGAAGGCGGTCGTCACACTCCGTTCTTCAAAGGCTACCGTCCACAGTTCTACTTCCGTACTACTGACGTGACTGGTAACTGCGAGCTGCCAGAAGGCGTTGAAATGGTAATGCCAGGTGACAACATTCAGATGACTGTTACCCTGATCAAAACCATCGCGATGGAAGACGGTCTGCGTTTCGCTATCCGTGAAGGCGGTCGTACCGTCGGCGCTGGCGTCGTAGCCAAAATCATCGAATAATCGGTTGTAATGTATTTTTCAGGCCGGCATAATGGTCGGCCTGATTTTGTTTTAGGTCAGTAGCTCAATTGGCAGAGCGACGGTCTCCAAAACCGTAGGTTGGGGGTTCGATTCCCTCCTGACCTGCCAGATTCACTCGGTGTGTCTGGCTTTCTTTTCACAGGATCTTCATAGATGACTCCTAAAGCTGAAGCTCAAGGCTCTCGCTTCGATCTGCTCAAGTGGCTTGTAGTAGTCGCTTTGGTGGTTGTTGGCGTTGTTGGCAATCAGTATTACGCTGCTTCGCCGATCCTGTACCGTGTACTTGCTTTGCTTGTCATTGCTGCTGTAGCTGCCTTTGTAGGCCTGCAAACAGCGAAGGGCAAGTCTTTCTTTGTACTGGTTAAGGAAGCTCGCACCGAGATTCGTAAAGTCGTATGGCCAACTCGCCAAGAAACCACGCAGACCACGTTGATTGTTGTGGCTGTTGTTCTGGTTATGGCGTTGCTGTTGTGGGGTCTTGATTCCCTGCTCGGCTGGCTTGTTTCCTTGATTGTCGGCTAAGGGTGTCCCGTGGCTAAGCGTTGGTACGTTGTGCATGCTTACTCGGGTTACGAGAAGCATGTCATGCGCTCGCTGATTGAGCGCGTAAAGCTGGCTGGCATGGAAGATGGCTTCGGCGAAATTCTGGTTCCCACTGAAGAAGTGGTTGAAATGCGTAATGGCCAGAAACGCAAAAGCGAGCGCAAGTTCTTCCCAGGTTATGTGCTGGTACAGATGGATATGAACGAGGGTACTTGGCACTTGGTCAAGGATACTCCTCGGGTGATGGGCTTTATTGGCGGTACCGCCGACAAGCCTGCGCCAATCACCGATAAAGAGGCGGAAGCTATTCTGCGTCGTGTTGCTGATGGCAGCGACAAGCCGAAGCCGAAGACTCTGTTTGAGCCGGGTGAGATGGTTCGTGTTAATGACGGCCCATTCGCTGACTTTACCGGTACTGTCGAAGAAGTTAATTACGAAAAGAGTCGTGTCCAGGTGGCAGTTCTCATTTTCGGTCGCTCTACTCCGGTGGAGCTGGAGTTCAGTCAGGTCGAGAAGGTCTAACTGAGCAAGCATCCCAACCCCGCAGCCCTAGGCTGTGGGGTTTTGTCGTCACTGGGATAAACGCGCAAGTAACCGGGGAGCCTTTCGAGGCGTTCGAACCCGTAATTGGAGTGCCTCATGGCCAAGAAGATTACCGCTTACATCAAGCTGCAAGTGAAGGCCGCTCAGGCTAACCCAAGCCCACCTGTTGGTCCTGCTCTGGGTCAGCACGGCGTGAACATCATGGAATTCTGCAAGGCCTTCAACGCCCGTACTCAGGGTCTTGAAGCAGGTCTGCCGACTCCAGTGATCATCACTGTCTACAGCGACCGTAGCTTCACTTTCGAAACCAAATCCACCCCTGCTTCGGTTCTGCTGAAGAAGGCGGCCGGTCTGACCAGCGGTTCCGCTCGTCCGAACACCGTTAAGGTTGGCACTGTTACCCGTGCTCAGCTGGAAGAAATCGCGAAAACCAAAAACGCGGATCTGACTGCAGCTGATATGGATGCAGCCGTGCGTACTATCGCCGGTTCTGCTCGTAGCATGGGCCTTAACGTGGAGGGTGTGTAATGGCTAAGCTGACCAAGCGTCAAAAGGCTATCGCCGGCAAAATCGAAGCAGGCAAGGCCTACAACATTGTAGACGCCGCTGCTTTGCTGGCCGAGCTGTCGACTGTCAAGTTCAGCGAGTCGTTTGACGTTGCTGTAAACCTGGGCGTAGACCCGCGTAAATCCGACCAGGTCGTTCGTAGCGCTACTGTGCTGCCACACGGCACTGGCAAGACCGTTCGCGTTGCTGTCTTCACCCAGGGTCCAGCTGCTGAAGCCGCTCTGGCTGCCGGCGCTGACCGTGTAGGTATGGACGACCTGGCTGCCGAAATGAAAGGCGGCGACCTGAACTATGACGTAGTCATCGCATCCCCGGATGCCATGCGCGTTGTAGGTCAGCTGGGTCAGATCCTCGGTCCACGTGGCCTGATGCCTAACCCGAAAGTCGGCACCGTTACTCCAGACGTAGCCACCGCGGTTAAAAACGCCAAGGCTGGTCAGGTTCGTTATCGCACCGACAAAAATGGCATCATCCACACTTCCGTTGGCAAGATCGGCTTCGATGCCGTCAAGCTGAAGGAAAACGTTGAAGCCCTGATCGCTGATCTGAAGCGTATCAAGCCAGCTTCCTCGAAAGGTATCTACGTCAAGCGCGTTACCCTGAGCACCACTATGGGCCCAGGTCTGGTTATCGACCAGAGCTCGCTGGACGCGTAAGACAAAGGTTGGCGCGATTATTCGCGCCAATTGAAAGATTGGGGTCCCTGCCTGGCGGGGGCTATCCAAGACCGTAGGCGGCGCGAGCCTTAAACCACAAGCCTACGCAGATGGTGCTCCCGGTTCCTTACCGAATCAGACACCAAAACGACATTCGGTTTCGACCGAGTGAAACGGTAACAAGCAGGAGTTAAACCCGTGGCAATTAATCTCGAAGACAAGAAGGCCATCGTCGCTGAAGTCAACGAGGCTGCCAAAGTCGCTCTGTCCGCTGTCGTGGTTGATGCCCGTGGCGTAACAGTAGGCGCAATGACCGGACTCCGTAAAGAGGCTCGTGAAGCTGGCGTTTACGTACGTGTTGTACGTAACACCCTGCTCAAGCGCGCTGTTGCTGACACTGAATACAGTGTTCTCAACGACGTGTTCACCGGCCCGACCCTGATTGCATTCTCGAACGAACATCCGGGCGCTGCTGCCCGTATCTTCAAAGAGTTTGCCAAGGGTCAGGACAAGTTCGAGATCAAGGCAGCTGCGTTCGAGGGCAAGTTCCTCGCAGCTAATCAGATCGACGTACTGGCAACTCTGCCGACCCGTGACGAAGCAATTTCTCAGCTGATGAGCGTGATTCAAGGCGCTACCAGCAAATTGGCTCGTACTCTGGCGGCAATTCGCGACCAGAAAGAAGCTGCTGCAGCCTAAGGCTCGTCAACTTCTCGCGTTTTTTGTTTATTTCGATGGTCGCGTAGGCCGTCCCCCAATTCAGGAATTGAGTCATGTCTCTGACTAACGAACAAATCATCGAAGCAATCGGCCAGAAATCCGTAGTGGAAATCGTTGAGCTGATCAAAGCGATGGAAGAAACCTTCGGTGTTACCGCTGCTGCCGCTTCGGCTGGCCCAGCTGTAGCTGCTGCTGCTGTTGAAGAGCAAACCGAGTTCAACGTTGTTCTGCTGGAAGCTGGCGAGAAGAAGGTTAACGTGATCAAGGCAGTTCGTGAACTGACCGGTCTGGGCCTGAAAGAAGCCAAAGAGAAAGTAGACGGCGCTCCTCAGGTTGTAGCTGAAGGCGTTTCGAAAGAAGCTGCTGAAGACGCTAAGAAGAAGCTGGAAGAAGCAGGCGCTAAAGTCGAACTGAAATAAGTATCGACTTTGCTCCTCCAGCCCGAGCGTCAAGCGACAGGCTGATGGCTGGTGGCTCTTGCCACCGGCCTTTTTCCGTTATTGGCAGCCGACTGGGTCGGTGCTGATAAAGGCGCTGTAACCACCCGATGCGGTGGCGCAAACCATGGGGTTTGCACGATTTTCTGGCTGCTCCCGTCGGGAGGGGCCAAACAAGCAGGTGACCAAGCTGGGGAACGCTGATGGCTTACTCATATACTGAGAAAAAACGTATCCGCAAGGACTTTAGCAAGTTGCCGGACGTCATGGATGTGCCGTACCTCCTGGCCATCCAGCTGGATTCGTATCGTGAATTCTTGCAAGCGGGAGCGACTAAAGATCAGTTCCGCGACGTGGGCCTGCATGCGGCCTTCAAATCCGTTTTCCCGATCATCAGCTACTCCGGCAATGCTGCGCTGGAGTACGTCGGTTATCGCCTGGGCGAACCGGCATTTGATGTCAAAGAATGCGTATTGCGCGGTGTAACTTTCGCCGTACCTTTGCGGGTAAAAGTGCGCCTGATCATTTTCGACAAAGAATCGTCGAACAAAGCGATCAAGGACATCAAAGAGCAAGAAGTCTACATGGGCGAAATCCCATTGATGACTGAGAACGGTACCTTCGTAATCAACGGTACCGAGCGTGTAATCGTTTCCCAGCTGCACCGTTCCCCGGGCGTGTTCTTCGACCACGACCGCGGCAAGACGCATAGCTCCGGCAAACTGCTGTACTCCGCGCGCATCATTCCTTACCGCGGTTCGTGGCTGGACTTCGAGTTCGACCCGAAAGACTGCGTATTCGTGCGTATCGACCGTCGTCGCAAGCTGCCGGCCTCGGTACTGCTGCGCGCGCTCGGTTACACTACTGAAGAAGTGCTTGACGCGTTCTACACCACCAACGTTTTCCACCTGAGCGGCGAAACCCTCAGCCTGGAACTGGTGCCTTCGCGCCTGCGTGGTGAAATTGCAGTTCTGGATATCCAGGACGACAAAGGCAAGGTCATCGTTGAAGCTGGTCGCCGTATTACCGCGCGCCACATCAACCAGATCGAAAAAGCCGGTATCAAGACCCTGGAAGTGCCGCTGGACTACGTCCTGGGTCGCACCACCGCCAAGGTCATCGTGCATCCGGCCACCGGCGAAATCCTGGCAGAGTGCAACACCGAGCTGTCGACCGAAGTCCTGGCGAAAATCGCCAAGGCTGGCGTTGTTCGTATCGAAACCCTGTACACCAACGATATCGACTGCGGTCCGTTCGTCTCCGATACGCTGAAGATCGACTCCACCAGCAACCAATTGGAAGCGCTGGTCGAGATCTATCGCATGATGCGTCCAGGCGAGCCGCCAACCAAAGACGCTGCCGAAACCCTGTTCAACAACCTGTTCTTCAGCCCTGAGCGCTATGACCTGTCTGCGGTCGGCCGGATGAAGTTCAACCGTCGTATCGGTCGTACCGAGATCGAAGGTTCAGGCGTGCTGTGCAAGGAAGACATCGTCGCGGTACTGAAGACTCTGGTCGACATCCGTAATGGTAAAGGCATCGTCGATGACATCGACCACCTGGGTAACCGTCGTGTTCGCTGCGTAGGCGAGATGGCCGAGAACCAGTTCCGCGTTGGCCTGGTACGTGTTGAGCGTGCGGTCAAAGAGCGTCTGTCGATGGCTGAAAGCGAAGGCCTGATGCCGCAAGACCTGATCAACGCCAAGCCAGTGGCTGCGGCGGTGAAAGAGTTCTTCGGTTCCAGCCAGCTCTCGCAGTTCATGGACCAGAACAACCCGCTGTCCGAGATTACCCACAAGCGTCGTGTGTCTGCACTCGGCCCTGGTGGTCTGACTCGTGAGCGCGCAGGCTTTGAAGTCCGTGACGTACACCCGACTCACTACGGTCGTGTATGCCCGATTGAAACGCCGGAAGGTCCGAACATCGGTCTGATCAACTCCCTGGCTGCTTACGCTCGCACCAACCAGTACGGCTTCCTGGAAAGTCCGTACCGCGTTGTGAAAGAGGGTGTGGTCACCGACGAGATCGTGTTCCTGTCCGCCATTGAAGAAGCCGATCACGTGATCGCGCAGGCTTCGGCGACCATGAACGACCAGAAAGTCCTGATCGACGAACTGGTAGCCGTACGTCACCTGAACGAATTCACCGTCAAGGCGCCTGAAGAAGTCACCTTGATGGACGTTTCGCCGAAGCAGGTAGTTTCGGTTGCAGCGTCGCTGATTCCGTTCCTCGAGCACGACGACGCCAACCGTGCGTTGATGGGTTCGAACATGCAGCGTCAAGCTGTACCAACCCTGCGCGCTGACAAGCCGCTGGTAGGTACCGGCATGGAGCGTAACGTGGCTCGCGACTCCGGCGTTTGCGTCGTGGCTCGTCGTGGCGGCGTGATCGACTCCGTTGATGCCAGCCGTATCGTGGTTCGTGTTGCTGATGACGAAGTTGAACCCGGCGAAGCGGGTGTCGACATCTACAACCTGACCAAGTACACCCGCTCGAACCAGAACACCTGCATCAACCAGCGTCCGCTGGTGAGCAAGGGTGATCGCGTTCAGCGTAGCGACATCATGGCCGACGGCCCGTCCACCGACATGGGTGAACTGGCGCTGGGTCAGAACATGCGCATCGCGTTCATGGCATGGAACGGCTTCAACTTCGAAGACTCCATCTGCCTGTCCGAGCGTGTGGTTCAGGAAGACCGTTTCACTACGATCCACATTCAGGAACTGACCTGTGTGGCCCGTGACACCAAGCTTGGCCCAGAGGAAATCACTGCGGACATCCCTAACGTGGGTGAAGCTGCACTGAACAAGCTGGACGAAGCCGGTATCGTTTACGTAGGTGCTGAAGTAGGCGCAGGCGACATCCTGGTGGGTAAGGTCACTCCGAAAGGCGAGACCCAACTGACTCCGGAAGAAAAACTGCTGCGTGCGATCTTCGGTGAAAAAGCCAGCGACGTTAAAGACACCTCCCTGCGCGTGCCAACCGGCACCAAAGGTACTGTCATCGACGTACAGGTCTTCACCCGCGACGGCGTTGAGCGTGACGCTCGTGCTCTGTCGATCGAGAAGTCCCAGCTGGACGAGATCCGCAAGGATCTGAACGAAGAGTTCCGTATCGTTGAAGGCGCGACCTTCGAACGTCTGCGCTCCGCTCTGGTAGGCCACAAGGCTGAAGGCGGCGCCGGTCTGAAGAAAGGTCAGGACATCACCGACGAAGTTCTCGACGGTCTTGAGCATGGTCAGTGGTTCAAACTGCGCATGGCTGAAGATGCTCTGAACGAGCAGCTCGAGAAGGCTCAGGCTTACATCGTTGATCGTCGCCGTCTGCTGGACGACAAGTTCGAAGACAAGAAGCGCAAACTGCAGCAGGGCGATGACCTGGCTCCAGGCGTGCTGAAAATCGTCAAGGTTTACCTGGCAATCCGTCGTCGCATCCAGCCGGGCGACAAGATGGCCGGTCGTCACGGTAACAAAGGTGTGGTCTCCGTGATCATGCCGGTTGAAGACATGCCGCACGATGCCAATGGCACCCCGGTCGATGTTGTCCTCAACCCGCTGGGCGTACCTTCGCGTATGAACGTTGGTCAGATCCTTGAAACCCACCTGGGCCTCGCGGCCAAGGGTCTGGGCGAGAAGATCAACCGGATGGTCGAAGAGCAGCGTAAAGTCGCTGAACTGCGCACCTTCCTGGACGAGATCTACAACCAGATCGGCGGTCGTAACGAAGATCTGGACAGCTTCTCCGATCAGGAAATCCTGGATCTGGCGAAGAACCTGCGTGGCGGTGTTCCAATGGCCACCCCAGTGTTCGACGGTGCCAAGGAAAGCGAAATCAAGGCCATGCTGAAACTGGCAGACCTGCCGGAAAGCGGCCAGATGCAGCTGACTGACGGCCGTACCGGCAACAAGTTCGAGCGTCCAGTTACCGTTGGCTACATGTACATGCTGAAGCTGAACCACTTGGTAGACGACAAGATGCACGCGCGTTCTACCGGTTCGTACAGCCTGGTTACCCAGCAGCCGCTGGGTGGTAAGGCGCAGTTCGGTGGTCAGCGTTTCGGGGAGATGGAGGTCTGGGCACTGGAAGCATACGGTGCTGCTTACACTCTGCAAGAAATGCTCACAGTGAAGTCGGACGATGTGAACGGCCGTACCAAGATGTACAAAAACATCGTGGATGGCGATCACCGTATGGAGCCGGGCATGCCCGAGTCTTTCAACGTGTTGATCAAGGAAATTCGTTCCCTCGGCATCGATATCGATCTGGAAACCGAATAACACGTGACGCGATCGAGAGCGGGGCAGGATTGCCCGCTCTCTGCTCCGCCAGGAGGAAAGGCCTTGAAAGACCTACTGAATTTGCTGAAAAACCAGGGTCAAGTCGAAGAGTTCGACGCCATCCGTATCGGATTGGCCTCGCCTGAGATGATCCGCTCGTGGTCGTTCGGTGAAGTTAAAAAGCCGGAAACCATCAACTACCGTACGTTCAAACCTGAGCGTGACGGTCTGTTCTGCGCCAAGATCTTTGGCCCGGTAAAGGATTACGAGTGCCTGTGCGGTAAGTACAAGCGCTTGAAGCACCGTGGTGTGATCTGCGAGAAGTGCGGCGTTGAAGTTGCACTGGCCAAGGTTCGTCGTGAGCGCATGGCGCACATCGAACTGGCTTCGCCGGTTGCCCACATCTGGTTCCTGAAATCGCTGCCGTCCCGTATCGGCCTGCTGATGGACATGACCCTGCGTGATATCGAACGCGTTCTCTATTTCGAGAGCTATGTCGTTATCGATCCAGGCATGACCACCCTTGAAAAAGGTCAGCTGCTGAACGACGAGCAGTACTTCGAAGCACTGGAAGAGTTCGGTGACGACTTCGACGCCCGCATGGGTGCTGAAGCTGTCCGTGAACTGCTGCACGCTATCGACCTGGAGCACGAGATTGGCCGTCTGCGCGAAGAAATTCCGCAAACCAACTCCGAAACCAAGATCAAGAAGCTGTCCAAGCGTCTGAAGTTGATGGAAGCCTTCCAGGGCTCCGGCAACCTGCCAGAGTGGATGGTGCTGACCGTTCTGCCGGTTCTGCCGCCAGATCTGCGTCCACTGGTCCCGCTGGACGGCGGTCGTTTCGCGACTTCCGACCTCAACGATCTGTATCGTCGGGTGATCAACCGTAACAACCGTTTGAAGCGCCTGCTGGATCTGTCCGCTCCGGACATCATCGTGCGCAACGAAAAGCGTATGTTGCAGGAAGCGGTCGATGCACTGCTCGACAACGGTCGTCGTGGCCGCGCTATCACTGGTTCGAACAAGCGTCCTCTGAAATCCCTGGCTGACATGATCAAGGGTAAGCAGGGTCGTTTCCGTCAGAACTTGCTCGGTAAGCGTGTTGACTACTCCGGTCGTTCGGTAATTACCGTAGGCCCGACCCTGCGTCTGCATCAGTGCGGTCTGCCGAAAAAGATGGCTCTCGAGCTGTTCAAACCGTTCATTTTCGGCAAGCTGGAAATGCGTGGTCTGGCGACCACCATCAAAGCGGCCAAGAAAATGGTCGAGCGCGAACTGCCAGAGGTTTGGGACGTTCTCGCTGAAGTGATTCGCGAACACCCGGTTCTTCTCAACCGTGCACCGACCCTTCACCGTCTGGGTATCCAGGCGTTTGAACCGGTACTGATCGAAGGTAAGGCTATTCAGCTGCACCCGCTGGTCTGCGCCGCGTACAACGCCGACTTCGACGGCGACCAAATGGCCGTGCACGTACCGCTGACGCTGGAAGCCCAGCTCGAAGCGCGTGCGTTGATGATGTCGACCAACAACATTCTGTCGCCAGCCAACGGTGAGCCAATCATCGTTCCGTCGCAGGACGTTGTATTGGGTCTGTACTACATGACCCGTGAAGCGATCAACGCCAAAGGCGAAGGTCGTGTATTCGCGGATCTGCAGGAAGTTGACCGTGTGTTCCGTGCCGGCGAAGCCGCACTGCACGCCAAGGTTAAAGTACGTATCAACGAAACCGTCAACGACCGTGACGGCAACAGCGTGAGCGGTACCCGTATCGTCGACACCACCGTCGGCCGTGCGCTGCTGTTCCAGGTTGTGCCAAAGGGTCTGTCGTACGACGTCGTCAACCTGCCGATGAAGAAAAAGGCGATCTCCAAGCTGATCAACCAGTGCTACCGCGTGGTTGGTCTGAAAGAGACCGTGATCTTCGCTGACCAGTTGATGTACACCGGTTTCGCTTACTCGACCATCTCCGGCGTTTCCATCGGTGTTAACGACTTCGTTATCCCGGACGAAAAAGCCCGCATCATCGGTGCAGCCACCGACGAAGTGAAAGAGATCGAGAGCCAGTACGCCTCCGGCCTGGTAACCCAGGGCGAGAAGTACAACAAAGTGATCGACCTTTGGTCGAAAGCGAACGACGAAGTTTCCAAGGCGATGATGGCCAACCTCTCGAAAGAGAAAGTCATCGACCGTCACGGCAACGAAGTCGACCAAGAGTCTTTCAACTCGATGTACATGATGGCCGACTCGGGTGCGCGGGGTTCCGCAGCACAGATTCGTCAGCTGGCCGGTATGCGTGGTCTGATGGCCAAGCCGGACGGTTCCATCATTGAAACGCCGATTACTGCGAACTTCCGTGAAGGTCTGAGCGTACTCCAGTACTTCATCTCGACTCACGGTGCTCGTAAAGGTCTGGCGGATACCGCGTTGAAAACTGCGAACTCCGGTTACCTGACTCGTCGTCTGGTAGACGTGGCGCAGGATCTGGTTGTAACCGAGATCGATTGCGGCACCGAACACGGTCTGTTGATGACTCCGCACATTGAAGGCGGTGACGTTGTAGAGCCGTTGGGTGAGCGCGTATTGGGTCGTGTTATTGCCCGTGACGTATTCAAGCCAGGCACCGAGGACGTCATCGTTCCTGCAGGTACTCTGGTAGACGAGAAGTGGGTCGAGTTCATCGAGCTGAACAGCATCGACGAAGTGATCGTGCGTTCGCCGATCAGCTGCGAAACCCGCTACGGCATTTGCGCCAAGTGCTACGGCCGTGACTTGGCTCGTGGTCACCAGGTGAACATCGGTGAAGCGGTCGGCGTTATCGCTGCCCAGTCCATCGGTGAGCCGGGTACCCAGCTGACGATGCGTACGTTCCACATCGGTGGTGCGGCAAGCCGTACTTCCGCAGCCGACAGCGTTCAGGTGAAGAATGGCGGTACCGTCCGTCTGCACAACCTGAAGCACGTTGAGCGTGTGGATGGCCACCTGGTTGCTGTGTCCCGTTCCGGTGAGCTGGCAATCGCTGATGACTTCGGTCGTGAGCGTGAGCGTTACAAGCTGCCGTACGGTGCCGTGATTTCGGTTAAAGAAGGTGACAAGGTCGACGCTGGCGCAATCGTGGCCAAGTGGGATCCGCACACTCACCCGATCGTTACCGAAATGAAAGGTACCGTGACCTACGTGGGCATGGAAGAAGGCATCACGATCAAGCGTCAGACTGACGAATTGACCGGTATGACCAACATTGAAGTACTCGACGCGAAAGATCGTCCAGCTGCCGGCAAGGAAATTCGTCCTGCAGTGAAGATGGTCGACGACAACGGCAAGGATCTGTTGCTGCCAGGCACTGACGTTATCGCTCAGTACTTCCTGCCAGCCAACGCCCTGGTCGGTGTTGCGGACGGTGCGAAGATTGCGATCGGTGATGTTATCGCTCGTATCCCGCAAGAAACTTCGAAGACTCGTGACATCACCGGTGGTCTGCCGCGTGTTGCTGACTTGTTCGAAGCTCGTCGTCCGAAAGAAGCGTCGATTCTGGCTGAAGTCAGCGGCACCATCGCGTTCGGTAAAGAGACCAAGGGCAAGCGCCGTCTGGTTATCACCCCGAACGACGGTAGCGATCCGTACGAAGAGCTGATTCCGAAGTGGCGTCACCTGAACGTGTTCGAAGGCGAGCAGGTAAACCGCGGCGAAGTTATCTCCGACGGTCCAAGCGATCCGCACGACATCCTGCGTCTGCTGGGTGTGAGCGCGCTGGCCAAGTACATCGTGAACGAGATCCAGGACGTTTATCGTCTGCAAGGCGTGAAGATCAACGACAAGCACATCGAGACCATCCTGCGTCAGATGCTGCGTAAAGTTGAGATCTCCGAGTCCGGCGATTCCAGCTTCATCAAGGGCGACCAGATGGAACTGACTCACGTACTGGTAGAGAACGAGCGTCTGGGCGCGGAAGACAAGTTTGTCTCCAAGTTCACTCGCGTTCTGCTGGGTATCACCAAGGCGTCGTTGTCCACCGAATCGTTCATCTCGGCGGCTTCCTTCCAGGAAACCACCCGCGTACTGACCGAAGCGGCAGTCACCGGCAAGCGCGATTACCTGCGCGGCCTGAAAGAAAACGTGGTCGTGGGTCGTCTGATCCCGGCCGGTACCGGTCTGGCTTATCACAGCGAGCGCAAGCGTCGCCGTGATGCTGACAAACCGTTGCGCGTAAGCGCCAGTGAAGTGGAAGCTGCACTGACCGAAGCGCTGAACTCGAGCGGTAACTGAGTTCTGCGGTAAATGAGCTGAGGCCCTGATCGCTCCGTTCGTCGAATCGAGACAAATTGTCAAGGTTCGACGGGCGGGGAGGTCGGGGCCTTGCCTTGACTGGGGGCAAGATCCTCTTTAGACTCTTGATCCCCTAAATTTGGCGGGAATCCGTTCCTGCCATTTTGCTTTTCTTGCAAGACAATAGCGTCGCAAGACAACAGTGGAGCTAGTAGATGGCAACTATCAACCAGCTGGTACGTCAGCCGCGTAAGCGTATCGTCGAGAAATCCGACGTGCCTGCGCTGCAGAACTGCCCGCAACGTCGTGGCGTGTGCACCCGTGTGTACACCACCACGCCGAAAAAACCTAACTCGGCACTGCGTAAAGTATGCCGTGTGCGTCTGACCAACGGTTTCGAGGTTTCCTCGTACATCGGTGGTGAAGGCCACAACCTGCAAGAGCACAGCGTGGTACTGATCCGCGGCGGTCGTGTAAAAGACTTGCCAGGTGTTCGTTACCACACCGTTCGCGGCTCCTTGGATACTTCCGGCGTTAAAGGCCGTAACCAGGGTCGTTCGAAGTACGGTACCAAGCGTCCGAAGTAATCGGCCGTTTTGCAGATTTTCATTTTATTGAGTCGATAAGAGTAAGGTCGGGCACGCATCCACTGGATCTGTCCCGAGCTAACCTGAAGACCGCTTGAGGGCTTATCATGCCAAGACGTCGCGTAGCAGCAAAGCGTGAGATTCTGGACGATCCGAAATACGGAAGTCAGATCCTCGCCAAATTCATGAACCACGTTATGGAAAGCGGCAAGAAAGCCGTTGCCGAGCGTATCGTTTATGGTGCCCTGGAAACCGTGAAGGCTCGTAAGGCCGGCACCGATCCCCTGGAACTCTTCGAAAAAGCACTCGACGCCATCGCTCCGCTGGTCGAAGTGAAGTCGCGCCGCGTTGGTGGTGCTACTTACCAGGTTCCGGTCGAGGTTCGTCCTTCCCGCCGTAACGCTCTGGCAATGCGCTGGTTGGTAGACTTCGCCCGTAAGCGTGGCGAGAAGTCTATGGCTCTGCGCTTGGCTGGCGAGCTGCTGGATGCTGCTGAAGGTAAAGGTGCTGCTGTTAAGAAGCGTGAAGACGTGCACCGTATGGCCGAAGCTAACAAAGCTTTCTCGCACTACCGCTTCTAATTTTAGCTTCACTAATTTTGCGAGGGCTTTATGGCTCGTACTACTCCGATTAGCCGCTACCGTAACATCGGTATCGTCGCTCACGTGGATGCTGGTAAAACCACCACCACCGAGCGCGTCCTTTTTTACACCGGCAAAAGTCACAAAATGGGCGAGGTGCATGACGGCGCCGCGACCACAGACTGGATGGTGCAGGAGCAGGAGCGTGGTATTACCATTACTTCTGCTGCTATCACTGCCTTCTGGAAAGGTTCCGAGAAGCAGTACCCGCACGAACACCGCTTCAACGTCATCGATACCCCGGGCCACGTAGACTTCACCATTGAAGTTGAACGTTCCCTGCGCGTACTCGACGGCGCTGTCGTTGTGTTCTGTGGTACTTCGGGCGTTGAGCCGCAGTCGGAAACCGTATGGCGTCAAGCCAACAAATACGGCGTTCCACGTCTTGTTTACGTAAACAAGATGGACCGTGCTGGTGCCAACTTCCTGCGCGTGATCGGTCAGATCAAACAGCGTCTGGGTCACACTCCGGTGCCGATCCAGCTGGCTATCGGTTCGGAAGATAACTTCCAAGGCCAGATCGACCTGATCAACATGCAGGCTGTTTACTGGAACGACTCTGACAAAGGTATGGTCCCTGTTCGCAAGGACATTCCTGCTGAGCTCCAAGAGCTGGCTGAAGAGTGGCGCAACAACATGGTTGAAGCTGCTGCTGAAGCCAACGAAGAGCTGATGAACAAGTACCTGGAAGGCGAAGAGCTGTCGATCGAAGAGATCAAAGCTGCTTTGCGTCAGCGTACTATCGCCGGCGAAATCGTTCTGGCTGTTTGCGGCTCTTCGTTCAAGAACAAGGGCGTTCCCCTGGTTCTCGACGCCGTTATCGACTTCCTGCCTGCTCCTACCGATATTCCTGCGATCAAGGGTTCCAACCCTGATAACGAGGAAGAGGAAATGGAGCGTCACGCAAGTGATGACGAGCCGTTTGCTGCTCTGGCGTTCAAAATCGCTACCGACCCATTCGTGGGTACCTTGACCTTCGTCCGTGTTTACTCGGGCGTGTTGAACTCCGGCGACGGCGTGATCAACTCGGTTAAAGGCAAGAAAGAGCGCGTGGGTCGTATGGTGCAAATGCACGCAAACGCCCGCGAAGAGATCAAGGAAGTGCGCGCTGGCGACATCGCGGCCCTGATCGGCATGAAGGACGTCACCACTGGTGAAACCCTCTGCAACGCTGACAAGCCAATCATCCTGGTTCGTATGGACTTCCCGGAGCCGGTTATTTCGGTTGCCGTTGAGCCTAAGACCAAGGATGACCAGGAAAAAATGGGTATCGCTCTGGGCAAACTGGCTCAGGAAGACCCGTCTTTCCGCGTTAAGACTGATGAAGAGACTGGTCAAACGATCATCTCCGGCATGGGCGAGCTGCACCTGGACATCCTGGTTGACCGGATGCGCCGTGAGTTCAACGTCGAAGCCAACATCGGTAAGCCTCAGGTTTCCTATCGTGAGCGCATCACGAAGAACTGCGAAATCGAAGGCAAGTTCGTTCGCCAGTCCGGCGGTCGTGGCCAGTTCGGTCACTGCTGGATCCGTTTTGCTCCTGCTGACGAAGGTCAGGAAGGTCTGCAATTCGTGAACGAAGTCGTAGGTGGTGTGGTTCCTAAGGAATACATCCCGGCTATCCAGAAGGGTATCGAAGAGCAGATGAAGAACGGCGTTGTTGCCGGCTATCCGCTGATCGGCCTGAAGGCTACCGTGTTCGATGGTTCTTACCACGACGTCGACTCCAACGAGATGGCGTTCAAGGTGGCTGCTTCCATGGCGACCAAGCAACTGGCCCAGAAGGGCGGTGGTGAGTTGCTCGAGCCGATCATGGCGGTAGAGGTTGTTACGCCTGAAGACTATATGGGTGATGTAATGGGCGACCTTAACCGTCGTCGCGGCATGATCCAGGGTATGGAAGACACAGTGTCCGGCAAGGTTATCCGTGCCGAAGTTCCACTGGGTGAGATGTTCGGTTATGCGACCGACGTTCGTTCCATGTCTCAGGGTCGCGCAAGCTACTCTATGGAATTCAAAAAATACGATACGGCTCCGTCGCACATCGTCGAATCCGTAACCAAAAAACAAGGCTGATTCAGCCCCTTTAGGCTAGGAGTTAATTGTCGTGGCTAAAGAAAAATTTGATCGTTCCCTACCGCACGTCAACGTTGGCACTATCGGTCACGTTGACCACGGTAAAACCACTCTGACCGCTGCTCTGACTCGCGTCTGCTCCGAAGTTTTCGGTTCGGCCGTAGTTGAATTCGACAAGATCGACAGCGCTCCAGAAGAAAAAGCTCGCGGTATCACCATCAACACTGCTCACGTTGAGTACAACTCGACTATTCGTCACTACGCTCACGTTGACTGCCCAGGTCACGCTGACTATGTGAAGAACATGATCACTGGTGCTGCCCAGATGGACGGCGCGATCCTGGTTTGCTCGGCCGCTGATGGTCCGATGCCACAAACCCGTGAGCACATCCTGCTGTCCCGTCAGGTTGGCGTTCCGTACATCGTGGTTTTCCTGAACAAGGCTGACCTGGTAGACGACGCAGAGCTGCTGGAACTGGTTGAGATGGAAGTTCGCGACCTGCTGTCCACCTATGACTTCCCAGGCGACGACACTCCGATCATCATCGGTTCGGCTCGTATGGCGCTGGAAGGCAAAGACGACAACGAAATGGGCACCACTGCCGTTCGTAAACTGGTTGAGACTCTGGATACCTACATCCCAGAACCAGTTCGTATGATCGACAAGCCATTCCTGATGCCAATCGAAGACGTATTCTCGATCTCGGGTCGCGGTACTGTTGTGACTGGTCGTATCGAGCGCGGTATCGTTCGCGTTCAAGATGCACTGGAAATCGTTGGTCTGCGCGACACCACTACCACCACCTGCACCGGTGTTGAAATGTTCCGCAAGCTGCTCGACGAAGGTCGTGCTGGCGAGAACTGCGGCGTTCTGCTGCGTGGTACCAAGCGTGACGACGTTGAGCGTGGTCAGGTTCTGGTTAAGCCGGGTTCGGTTAAGCCGCACACCAAGTTCACCGCAGAAGTTTACGTTCTGAGCAAGGAAGAAGGCGGTCGTCACACTCCGTTCTTCAAAGGCTACCGTCCACAGTTCTACTTCCGTACTACTGACGTGACTGGTAACTGCGAGCTGCCAGAAGGCGTTGAAATGGTAATGCCAGGTGACAACATTCAGATGACTGTTACCCTGATCAAAACCATCGCGATGGAAGACGGTCTGCGTTTCGCTATCCGTGAAGGCGGTCGTACCGTCGGCGCTGGCGTCGTAGCCAAAATCATCGAGTAAGTCTCTTTTATAGAGTCAGCTTGATGGATTGAAAAAGCCCCCGCTCAGCGGGGGCTTTTTTATTGGGTTGACACCTATCTGGGGCGTCTATAGAATTGCGCCTCCTTTTAACGGGCGTATTGCGCCCGGTGGGAATAGCAGCCGGAGTCTGAAATCCAATGCAAAATCAGCAAATCCGTATCAGGTTGAAGGCTTTTGACCATCGCCTGATCGACCAATCAACCCAGGAAATCGTGGAAACCGCGAAACGTACTGGTGCTCAAGTGCGTGGTCCAATTCCACTGCCTACCCGTAAAGAGCGGTTCACCGTTCTGGTTTCCCCGCACGTCAACAAAGACGCGCGTGACCAGTACGAAATCCGCACTCATAAGCGCGTTCTGGACATCGTCCAGCCAACGGATAAAACCGTTGATGCTCTTATGAAGCTTGATCTTGCGGCCGGTGTGGAAGTGCAGATCAGCCTCGGCTAAGACTCGGTCTTAGTCGTGTAACGCTCTGAAATGGGCGGCCATAGCGGGTGAAAGCCCCGTACACTCATGAGGTTTACAACATGACTATTGGTGTAGTCGGTCGTAAATGCGGTATGACCCGTATTTTCACCGAAGAAGGTGTCTCCATTCCGGTCACGGTCATTGAGATCGAGCCGAATCGCGTCACCCAGTTCAAAACTGAAGAGACCGATGGCTATCGTGCAGTGCAAGTCACTGTCGGCGAGCGTCGTGCTTCGCGTGTAACAGCAGCTCAAGCTGGCCACTTCGCTAAAGCGAACGTTGCCGCTGGTCGCACCACCATGGAATTCCGTCTTGAAGAAGGCGAGTACCAGGCTGGCGATCTGATCAACGCTGAAATCTTCGCCGCTGGTCAACTGGTTGATGTAACCGGTCAGTCCAAGGGTAAAGGCTTCCAGGGTACGATCAAGCGTTGGAATTTCCGCGGGCAAGATAACACCCACGGTAACTCCGTATCCCACCGCGTCCCAGGCTCTATCGGCCAGTGCCAGACTCCTGGTCGTGTATTCAAGGGCAAAAAAATGTCCGGTCATATGGGCGCTGAGCGCGTGACCGTGCAGTCCCTGGAAGTAGTGCGCGTGGACGCTGAACGCAATCTGTTGTTGGTCAAGGGTGCTGTTCCTGGCGCTACTGGCGGCAACCTGGTTGTACGTCCAGCAGCCAAGGCTCGCGGTTAAGGGGAAGCTGACATGCAATTAAATGTAAATGACGCTCAAGCGATCGAAGTTTCCGAACTGACATTTGGCGGCGAGTTCAACGAGACGCTGGTTCACCAAGCAGTCGTGGCCTACATGGCCGGCGGCCGTCAAGGTAGCAAGCAGCAAAAGACCCGTTCCGACGTTCGTGGTGGCGGTAAGCGCCCATGGCGTCAGAAAGGTACTGGCCGTGCTCGTGCCGGTACTATCCGTAGCCCAATCTGGCGTGGCGGCGGTACCACTTTCGCAGCTCGTCCACAGGATCACTCCCAAAAGCTGAACAAGAAGATGTATCGCGCAGCAATGCGTTCCATCCTTGCTGAGCTGGTGCGTACTGATCGTCTGGTCGTGGTTCAGGATTTCGCTGTTGAAACTCCGAAAACCAAAGATCTGCTGGGCAAACTGAACAACATGAGCCTGACCGACGTTTTGATCGTGTCGGACGCTGTTGATCAGAACCTGTACCTGGCTGCTCGTAACCTGCCACACGTAGATGTACGTGACGTGCAAGGTTCCGATCCAGTTAGTCTGATCGCATACGACAAGGTGTTGATCACCGTGTCGGCCGTGAAGAAATTCGAGGAGCTGCTGGGATGAACCAGGAACGCGTATTTAAAGTTCTGCTTGGCCCGCACGTTTCCGAGAAGGCTACGGTTCTGGCAGACAAGAAAGGCCAGTTCGTTTTCAAGGTTGCTACTGATGCAACCAAGCTGGAAATCAAGAAGGCCGTCGAAAGCCTGTTCAGCGTGAAAGTAGAGCGCGTCACTACCCTGAACGTTCTGGGTAAGAGCAAGCGCACTGCTCGCGGTCTGGGCAAGCGTAATGACTGGAAGAAGGCAGTTATCTCCCTTCAGCCAGGCCAAGATCTCGATTTCAGCAGCAGTGCTGAGTAAGGAAGGGGTGCATCATGGCAATCGTTAAATGCAAACCGACTTCCCCTGGCCGCCGTTTTGTGGTCAAGGTGGTCAACCAGGAGCTGCATAAAGGCGCTCCTCACGCACCGCTGCTCGAGAAAAAATCGAAGACTGGTGGTCGTAACAACAATGGCCGTATTACCACTCGTCACATCGGTGGTGGTCATAAGCAGCATTATCGTATGGTCGATTTCCGTCGCAACGACAAAGATGGCATCGTCGCCACTGTCGAGCGTATCGAATACGATCCAAACCGTACTGCTCACATCGCACTGCTCTGCTACGCAGACGGCGAGCGCCGCTACATCATCGCCCCTAAAGGCGTGAGTGCTGGCGACCAGCTGATCGCAGGCGCTCTGGCTCCAATCAAGCCAGGCAACGCTCTGCAACTGCGCAACATTCCAGTCGGTTCTACCGTACACGGCATCGAACTGAAGCCAGGTAAAGGCGCACAGATCGCTCGCTCCGCTGGTGCTTCGGCTCAGCTGATCGCTCGTGAAGGCGTGTACGTTACCCTGCGTCTGCGTTCCGGTGAAATGCGTAAAGTCCTGGCTGAATGCCGTGCGACCCTGGGCGAAGTCTCGAACTCCGAGCACAGCCTGCGTTCGCTGGGTAAAGCTGGTGCCAAGCGCTGGCGTGGCGTTCGCCCAACCGTTCGTGGTGTTGCCATGAACCCGGTTGACCACCCACATGGTGGTGGTGAAGGTCGTACCTCTGGTGGTCGTCATCCGGTATCGCCATGGGGCTTCCCGACTAAGGGCGCGAAGACTCGTGGTAATAAGCGTACCGACAAAATGATCGTCCGTCGTCGCAAGTAAATAGAGGGATACGACAGTGCCACGTTCTCTGAAAAAAGGTCCTTTTATTGATCTTCACCTACTGAAGAAGATCGAAGTGGCGGCGGAAAAGAACGATCGCAAACCAATTAAGACTTGGTCGCGTCGTTCGATGATCCTGCCACAAATGGTCGGTCTGACCATCGCAGTACACAACGGCCGTCAGCACGTCCCAGTTCTCGTGAACGAAGACATGGTTGGCCATAAACTGGGCGAGTTCGCCGGTACCCGCACTTATCGTGGGCACGTGGCTGACAAGAAAGCCAAGCGTTAAGGGGTAAGGAAATGGAAGTAGCCGCTAAGTTGTCGGGCGCTCGAATCTCCGCCCAGAAAGCCCGCTTGGTCGCCGACCAGATCCGCGGGAAGAAGGTGGGCGAAGCGCTCAACCTGTTGGCTTTCAGCAGTAAGAAAGCCGCCGAGATCATGAAGAAAGTGCTGGAGTCGGCCGTAGCCAACGCCGAGCATAACGAAGGCGCAGACGTTGATGACCTGAAGGTTAGCACCGTTTTCGTCAACGAAGGGCGTTCGCTGAAGCGCATCATGCCACGTGCCAAAGGCCGTGCTGATCGCATCGTCAAGCGGTCTTGCCATATCACTGTCAAGGTTGCTGACAAGTAACGGAGTCGAAGAGATGGGTCAGAAAGTACATCCCATTGGCATTCGCCTGGGAATCGTCAAGGAGCACACCTCCGTCTGGTACGCAGACGGTCGGACTTATGCGGACTACTTGTTCGCAGATCTGAAAGTGCGTGAGTATCTCCAAGACAAACTAAAAAGCGCGTCCGTAAGCCGTATCGATATCCATCGTCCGGCCCAAACTGCACGCATCACCATCCACACCGCTCGTCCAGGTATCGTTATCGGGAAGAAAGGTGAAGATGTTGAGAAACTGCGTCAGGACCTGACCAAGCAAATGGGTGTGCCTGTGCACATCAATATCGAAGAGATCCGCAAGCCGGAGCTCGACGGTATGCTGGTTGCGCAGAGCGTAGCTCAGCAGCTGGAGCGTCGCGTAATGTTCCGTCGCGCTATGAAGCGCGCAGTACAGAACGCCATGCGCATTGGTGCCAAAGGCATCAAAATCCAAGTGAGCGGTCGTCTCGGCGGTGCTGAAATCGCACGTACTGAATGGTATCGCGAAGGTCGTGTGCCACTGCACACCCTGCGTGCCGACATCGACTATGCCAACTACGAAGCTCACACCACCTACGGTGTGATCGGTGTAAAGGTTTGGATCTTCAAAGGCGAAGTAATTGGTGGTCGCCAAGAAGAGCTGAAACCACAAGCACCAGCGCCTCGTAAAAAAGCTGCTAAGTAAGGGGTACGCCAAATGTTGCAACCAAAGCGTACGAAGTTCCGCAAGCAGATGACCGGCCACAACCGTGGTCTGGCACTGCGCGGTAGCAAAGTCAGCTTCGGCGAGTTCGCGCTGAAGTCTGTTGCTCGTGGTCGTCTCACCGCTCGTCAGATCGAGTCAGCGCGTCGTGCTCTGACCCGTCACGTAAAACGTGGCGGCAAGATCTGGATCCGTGTATTCCCGGACAAGCCGATCTCCAAAAAACCTCTCGAGGTTCGTATGGGTAAAGGTAAGGGTAACGTGGAGTACTGGGTTGCCCAGATTCAGCCAGGCAAAGTCCTGTATGAAATCGAGGGTGTTTCTGAAGAGCTGGCGCGTGAGGCTTTCGCCCTGGCTGCTGCAAAGCTGCCGCTCGCCACCTCCTTTGTTAAACGGACGGTGATGTGATGAAAGCGAATGAACTTCGTGAAAAATCCGCACAGCAGCTGAACGAGCAACTGCTCGGCTTGCTGCGCGACCAGTTCAATCTGCGCATGCAGAAAGCAACTGGCCAGTTGGGGCAGTCTCATCTGCTCTCGCAAGTTAAGCGTGACATCGCTCGCGTGAAGACTGTGCTCAACCAGCAGGCAGGTAAGTGATCATGGCTGAAGCCGAAAAAACTGTCCGTACGCTGACTGGCCGTGTTGTCAGCGACAAGATGGACAAAACCATCACCGTTCTGATCGAGCGTCGCGTTAAGCACCCGATCTACGGTAAATACGTTAAGCGTTCGACTAAGCTGCACGCGCACGACGAAACCAATCAGTGCCACATCGGCGACAAAGTCACTATTCGTGAAACTCGTCCGATGGCCAAGACCAAGTCTTGGGCGCTGGTTGATGTTCTCGAACGCGCTGTGGAAGTCTAAGGGCTAGGGGTCGGAGAAATTATATGATTCAGACTCAATCCATGCTCGATGTGGCCGATAACAGCGGCGCTCGCCGCGTTATGTGCATCAAGGTGCTGGGTGGCTCCCATCGTCGTTACGCTGGTATCGGTGACATCATCAAAGTTACCGTGAAGGAAGCAATTCCTCGCGGTAAAGTGAAAAAAGGCCAAGTGATGACTGCTGTTGTAGTCCGCACTCGTCACGGCGTACGTCGTGCTGATGGCTCCATTATCCGCTTTGATGGCAACGCTGCTGTTCTTCTGAACAACAAGCAAGAGCCGATCGGCACCCGTATCTTTGGGCCAGTGACCCGTGAACTTCGTACTGAGAAGTTCATGAAGATCGTCTCGCTCGCCCCAGAAGTGCTGTAAGGAGATCCGACATGCAAAAGATTCGTCGTGACGACGAGATCATCGTGATCGCCGGCAAAGACAAAGGTAAGCGCGGTAAGGTGCTGAAGGTTCTTGCTGACAACCGTCTGGTTGTTGGTGGTCTGAACCTGGTCAAGCGTCATACCAAGCCTAACCCGATGTCGGGCGTACAGGGCGGTATCGTCGAGAAAGAAGCGCCACTGCACGCTTCCAACGTCGCCATCTTCAACGGCGAAACCAACAAGGCTGACCGCGTTGGTTTCAAAGTAGAAGACGGTAAGAAAATTCGTGTCTTCAAGTCGACCCAAAAAGCGGTTGATGCTTGAACACTGCTAGGTAGAAGACCATGGCACGACTAAAAGAGATTTACCGGAAGGAAATCGCTCCGAAACTTAAGGAAGAACTTAAGCTTTCGAACGTGATGGAAGTTCCGCGCGTTACCAAAATCACCCTGAACATGGGTCTGGGCGAAGCGATCGGCGACAAAAAAGTCATCGAGCACGCTGTTGCTGACCTGGAAAAGATCACCGGCCAAAAAGTCGTTGTGACCTACGCTCGTAAATCCATCGCTGGCTTTAAAGTCCGTGAAGGATGGCCGATCGGCGTCAAAGTGACTCTGCGCCGTGAGCGTATGTACGAGTTCCTGGATCGTCTGCTGTCGATCTCCCTGCCTCGGGTTCGCGACTTCCGCGGCCTGAATGCCAAGTCCTTCGATGGTCGTGGCAACTACAGCATGGGCGTGAAAGAGCAGATCATTTTCCCGGAAATCGACTACGACAAGATCGATGCTCTCCGCGGTCTGGACATTACCCTGACCACCACTGCCAAGAACGATGATGAAGGCCGCGCTCTGCTGCGTGCTTTCAAATTCCCGTTCCGCAACTGATTGGAGTAGGAAAATGGCCAAGAAGAGCATGAAAAACCGTGAGCTGAAGCGTCAGCTCACTGTTGCCAAGTACGCCACCAAGCGTGCAGCGCTGAAAGCTATCATCGTTGATCTGAACGCAAGTCCAGAAGCGCGTTGGGAAGCTACCGTAGCTCTGCAGAAGCAACCACGTGACGCAAGCGCTTCGCGCATGCGTAACCGTTGCCGCCTGACTGGTCGTCCGCATGGCGTTTACCGCAAGTTCGGCCTCGGCCGTAACAAACTGCGTGAAGCGGCAATGCGTGGTGACGTTCCAGGTCTGGTTAAAGCCAGCTGGTAATCGCTGTCAAAGCCTCGATGATCGGGTTTGCAAGAACCTGACCATCGGTGGCCTTGAATCTGAATCAAGCCCCTTTTGGGGCTTGATTCATTTCTGGGGTGTGTCTAGAATGACCGGCTCGCCTGAGCCCGTGTTTTTCACGCCCGGAATTTCTCGGCGACAAGTAGTAGCCGCAAGGCTAATTTTTCTGTATTAGGAGCGTCTAGCCCATGAGTATGCAGGACCCGTTAGCGGACATGCTAACTCGAATCCGTAATGCCCAGATGGCTGAAAAGTCTGTCGTAAGCATGCCGTCTTCCACGTTGAAGGTGGCTGTAGCAAAAGTCCTGAAGGACGAAGGTTACATCGCGGATTTTCAGATCACCACCGACGCTAAGCCGTCGTTGTCCATCTCGCTGAAGTACTTCGAAGGCCGTCCGGTCATCGAGGAAGTGAAGCGCGTTAGTCGTCCAGGCCTGCGTCAGTACAAGTCCGTTGAAGATCTGCCAAAAGTTCGTGGCGGTCTCGGCGTGTCTATCGTCTCCACCAACAAAGGTGTGATGACGGATCGTGCTGCGCGCGCTGCCGGTGTCGGCGGCGAAGTTCTTTGCACTGTGTTCTAAGGGGGGATAAGCATGTCTCGCGTCGCTAAGAACCCCGTTAAGCTGCCAGCCGGTGTCGAAGTCAAATTCGCAGGCCAACAGCTTTCGGTGAAGGGTGCCAAGGGTACTCTTGAACTGAACATCCATTCGTCCGTTGAGATCGTTGAAGAAGCTGGTGAGCTGCGTTTCGCTGCTCGCAATGGCGATCAACAAACTCGCGCAATGGCCGGTACCACGCGTGCGTTGGTAAACAACATGGTCCAAGGCGTAAGCCAAGGCTTCGAGCGCAAGCTCCAGCTGGTCGGTGTTGGTTACAAGGCGCAAGCAAAAGGTCAGGTGCTGAACCTGGCTCTTGGCTTCTCGCACCCAGTGGATTACGAACTGCCGCAAGGCATCACCGCTGAGACTCCTAGCCAGACCGATATCCTGATCAAGGGCATCGACAAGCAGCTGGTAGGTCAAGTGGCCGCTGAGATCCGCGACTTCCGTCCACCAGAGCCGTACAAAGGCAAAGGTGTGCGCTACGCGGACGAAGTCGTCCGTCGTAAAGAAGCCAAGAAGAAGTAGGGCATAGCAAATGACCGACAAAAAAGTTACTCGACTGCGTCGCGCTCGCAAAGCACGCCTGAAAATGCACGAACTCGAAGTCGTGCGTCTCTGCGTGTTCCGCTCGTCGCAGCACATCTACGCCCAGGTCATCTCGGCCGACGGCAACAAAGTCCTGGCAAGCGCCTCGACTTTGGATAAAGAACTGCGTGATGGCGCCACTGGCAACATCGACGCGGCCACAAAGGTTGGCCAGCTGGTCGCTACGCGTGCTAAGGCCGCTGGCGTCTCGCAAGTGGCTTTCGACCGCTCTGGCTTCAAGTACCATGGCCGCGTTAAAGCGCTGGCTGATGCTGCTCGTGAAGCTGGGCTGGAGTTCTAAGTTATGTCAAATAACGACCAAAAGCGCGACGAAGGCTACATTGAGAAGCTGGTTCAAGTTAACCGCGTAGCCAAAACCGTTAAAGGCGGCCGTATCTTCACTTTCACCGCGTTGACCGTGGTTGGTGATGGTAAAGGGCGTGTTGGCTTCGGCCGTGGCAAGTCGCGTGAAGTGCCTGCTGCGATCCAGAAGGCAATGGAAGCTGCTCGCCGCAACATGATTCAAGTTGACCTGAACGGCACTACCCTGCAGTACGCAATGAAGTCCGCTCACGGCGCTTCGAAGGTGTACATGCAGCCTGCTTCTGAAGGTACCGGTATCATTGCTGGCGGCGCTATGCGTGCTGTCCTCGAAGTTGCTGGCGTTCAGAACGTTCTGGCCAAGTGCTACGGCTCGACTAACCCGGTAAACGTGGTTCACGCCACTTTCAAGGGTCTGAAAGCCATGCAATCTCCTGAGTCCATTGCTGCCAAGCGTGGCTTGACTGTCAAGGAGATCTTCTGATCATGGCTACCGTTAAAGTTACGCTGATCAAAAGCATGACCGGCCGCATCCCTAACCACAAACTGTGCGTTAAGGGTCTGGGTCTGCGTCGCATCGGTCACACTGTAGAAGTCCAGGATACTCCCGAGAATCGCGGGATGATCAACAAGGCTTACTACATGCTGCGTGTCGAGGGTTAATCGATGAAACTCAATGATCTGAGTCCAGCGCCGGGTTCCCGTCGCGAAAAGCATCGTCCGGGCCGTGGTATCGGTAGCGGTTTGGGTAAGACTGGTGGCCGTGGCCACAAAGGTCAAACCTCCCGCTCCGGTGGCACCATTGCTCCAGGCTTTGAAGGCGGTCAACAGCCGCTGCATCGTCGCCTGCCGAAGTTCGGTTTCGTTTCCCTGAAAGCCATGGACCGCGCAGAAGTGCGTCTGTCCGAGCTGGCCAAAGTGGAAGGCGACATCGTCACCGTGCAGTCCCTGAAAGATGCCAACGTGATCAACGTCAACGTACAGCGTGTGAAAATCATGCTGTCCGGTGAAGTGGCTCGCGCTGTCACTATCGGCAAGGGAATCGGCGCCACCAAAGGTGCGCGTGCGGCTATCGAAGCAGCTGGCGGCAAGTTCGAGGAATAAATGGCTAAGCAAGGTGCTCTCTCTGCGCTCGGCAAAGGCGGTATGTCTGAACTCTGGGCTCGTCTGCGTTTTCTGTTCCTGGCGATTATCGTCTACCGAATAGGCGCACACATCCCGGTTCCAGGTATCAACCCGGACCGACTCGCAGACCTGTTTCGACAGAATGAGGGGACCATTCTTAGCTTGTTCAACATGTTCTCCGGCGGCGCGCTGGAACGGATGAGCATCTTTGCACTGGGGATCATGCCGTACATTTCGGCATCGATCATCATGCAACTGATGACCGCCGTCAGCCCGCAGCTGGAGCAGTTGAAGAAGGAAGGTGAAGCTGGCCGTCGCAAGATCAGCCAGTACACCCGCTACGGCACCGTCGTCCTCGCTCTCGTTCAGGCTATTGGCATGTCCATTGGTCTGGCGGGGCAGGGCGTTGCGTTCACTGGTGACTTTGGCTTCCATTTCGTCGCGGTATCCACTTTTGTGGCCGGTGCGATGTTTATGATGTGGCTGGGTGAGCAGATTACTGAGCGTGGTGTAGGCAACGGTATCTCGATGTTGATTTTTTCGGGTATCGTCGCCGGTCTTCCGAGAGCGATCGGGCAGTCTTTCGAGTCTGCGCGTCAGGGTGATATCAATATCTTCGCCTTGGTTGCCATCGGTTTGCTGGCAGTAGCGATTATCGGTTTCGTGGTGTTCATTGAGCGTGGTCAGCGTCGTATTGCTGTTCACTACGCCAAGCGTCAGCAGGGCCGCAAGGTTTTTGCTGCGCAGACAAGCCACTTGCCGCTGAAGGTGAACATGGCCGGTGTTATTCCGGCTATTTTCGCGAGCAGCATTTTGCTGTTCCCGGCTTCGTTGGGTGCCTGGTTTGGTCAGTCTGAAGGTATGGGCTGGTTGCAGGACATCTCGCAGTCGATCGCTCCTGGTCAGCCGTTGAATATTCTGCTGTTTAGTGCAGGGATTATTTTCTTCTGCTTCTTCTATACGGCGTTGATGTTCAATCCGAAAGACGTAGCGGAAAACCTGAAGAAGTCCGGTGCCTTTATTCCGGGCATCCGTCCAGGTGAGCAGTCTGCGCGCTATATTGATGGCGTTCTGACTCGCTTGACCATGTTCGGTGCTCTTTACATGACGGCCGTGTGCCTGTTGCCCCAGTTCCTGGTGGTTGCAGCAAACGTTCCGTTCTACCTTGGCGGGACCTCGTTGCTGATCGTGGTCGTGGTTGTGATGGACTTCATGTCCCAAGTACAATCGCACCTCGTTTCGCACCAGTACGAATCCCTGATGAAGAAAGCCAACCTGAAGGGTTACGGCAGCGGCATGTTGCGCTGAGTACCCATAAGGTTCGAGGAGTTGGTGATGAAAGTTCGTGCATCGGTGAAAAAGCTGTGCCGTAACTGCAAGATTATTCGCCGCGAAGGTGTTGTTCGAGTAATTTGCAGCGCGGAACCGCGTCACAAACAGCGCCAAGGCTGAGTGTGATTGTGCTTCAAGCCCGGCAGCTAGTGCGCTGCCGGGTTGATTATTTGTTATTACAGCGATATTATCTCGCGCCCTATTTCTTGGCTTCCGGGGCGTAGGTAGCTGTCAATTGGAGTCCCACTGAATGGCCCGTATTGCAGGCGTTAACATTCCAGATAACAAGCATACTGTTATCTCGCTGACCTACATCTATGGTGTCGGTCGCACTACTGCACAGAAAATCTGTGCAGATACTGGGGTAAACCCAGCAGCAAAGATCAAAGATCTGAGCGACGAGCAAATTGAACAGCTGCGTGGCGAAGTGGCGAAGTTCACCACTGAAGGTGACCTGCGTCGCGAAATCAACATGAAAATCAAGCGCTTGATGGACCTCGGTTGCTATCGCGGTCTGCGTCATCGTCGCGGTCTTCCAGTACGCGGTCAGCGTACCAAGACCAACGCGCGTACCCGTAAAGGTCCGCGTAAGCCGATCCGCAAGTAATCGCCCCAGCGAATCGACAGGAATTTAATCATGGCAAAACCTGCTGCTCGTCCTCGTAAAAAAGTTAAAAAGACAGTGGTTGATGGCATCGCCCACATCCATGCTTCTTTTAACAACACCATCGTGACCATTACCGACCGTCAAGGTAACGCTCTTTCCTGGGCTACCTCCGGTGGTTCGGGTTTCCGCGGTTCCCGCAAGTCCACCCCGTTCGCTGCTCAAGTAGCTGCTGAGCGTGCTGGTCAAGCTGCGCTGGAATACGGCCTGAAAAACCTCGACGTTAACGTCAAGGGTCCAGGCCCAGGTCGTGAATCCGCAGTCCGCGCTTTGAACGGCTGTGGCTACAAGATCGCCAGCATCACCGACGTGACGCCAATCCCGCACAACGGGTGCCGTCCGCCGAAGAAGCGCCGCGTGTAATCCAGGAGATTGTAAAGAATGGCTCGTTACATTGGTCCAAAATGCAAACTCGCTCGTCGCGAAGGCACCGATCTCTTCCTGAAGAGCGGCGTGCGCGCGATCGAATCGAAGTGCAACATTGAAGCAGCACCTGGTATCCACGGCCAACGCCGCGGTCGCCAGTCCGACTACGGCACCCAACTGCGTGAAAAGCAGAAGGTCCGTCGTATTTATGGCGTTCTCGAGCGTCAGTTCAGCGGCTACTACAAAGAAGCTGCTGGCAAGAAAGGTGCAACCGGTGAAAACCTGCTGCAACTGCTCGAATGCCGTCTGGACAACGTTGTATACCGTATGGGCTTTGGTTCGACTCGTGCCGAATCCCGTCAGCTGGTATCGCACAAGTCGATCAGCGTTAACGGTCAGACCGTAAACGTTCCGTCGTATCAGGTTCGTGCTGGTGACGTGGTCGCAGTTCGCGAGAAAGCAAAAAACCAACTTCGCATTGTCCAAGCTCTCGATCTGTGTGCCCAACGTGGCCGCGTAGAATGGGTAGAAGTAGACACTGAGAAGAAGTCGGGCGTTTTCAAGAACGTTCCTGCTCGCAGTGATCTGTCCGCCGACATCAACGAAAGCCTGATTGTCGAGCTCTACTCCAAGTAAGGGCTAGAAAATAGGTGCATCCATGCAGATTTCGGTAAATGAGTTCCTGACACCCCGCCATATTGATGTGCAGGTTGTCAGTCCAACCCGCGCCAAGATCACTCTCGAGCCTCTCGAGCGTGGTTTTGGCCACACCCTGGGCAACGCGCTGCGCCGCATCCTGTTGTCCTCAATGCCCGGCTGCGCAGTAGTCGAGGCCGAGATTGACGGTGTGCTCCACGAGTACAGCGCCATCGAAGGTGTACAGGAAGACGTAATTGAAATCCTGTTGAACCTTAAAGGTCTGGCCATCAAGCTGCACGGTCGTGACGAAGTTACGCTGACCTTGTCGAAGAAGGGTTCGGGGGTGGTTACCGCTGCCGATATTCAGCTGGATCATGATGTCGAGATCGTTAATCCCGATCACGTAATCGCTAACCTGGCGTCTAACGGCGCCCTGAACATGAAGCTCACCGTAGCTCGTGGTCGTGGTTATGAACCAGCCGACTCGCGTCAGAGCGATGAAGACGAAAGCCGCAGCATCGGTCGCTTGCAGCTAGACTCTTCGTTCAGCCCGGTTCGCCGTATCGCATACGTGGTGGAAAACGCCCGTGTCGAGCAGCGTACCAACCTGGACAAGCTGGTTATTGATCTGGAAACCAACGGTACTCTGGATCCTGAAGAGGCTATCCGCCGCGCTGCAACCATCCTGCAACAGCAGTTGGCTGCGTTCGTCGACCTCAAAGGTGACAGTGAGCCAGTGGTTGTCGAGCAGGAAGACGAGATCGATCCGATCCTGCTTCGCCCGGTTGACGATCTGGAACTGACTGTACGTTCGGCTAACTGCCTTAAGGCGGAAAACATCTACTACATCGGCGACCTGATTCAGCGCACCGAAGTAGAGCTGTTGAAGACTCCGAACCTGGGCAAGAAATCCTTGACTGAAATCAAGGACGTTCTGGCCTCCCGCGGTCTGTCCCTCGGCATGCGCCTCGACAACTGGCCGCCTGCAAGTCTTAAGAAGGACGACAAGGCGACTGCCTGATCGTCGTAATCACCGAACGTAGTGTTTGGTAAGGAATGAACCATGCGTCATCGTAAAAGTGGGCGTCACCTGAGCCGCACCAGCTCGCACCGCAAGGCCATGTTCCAGAACATGGCGGTGTCGCTGTTCGAGCACGAGCTGATCAAAACTACTCTGCCAAAAGCCAAAGAACTGCGCCGCGTTGCCGAGCCGCTGATCACTCTGGCCAAGACAGACAGCCTGGCTAACCGCCGTCTGGCTTTCGACCGTACTCGTTCGAAAGCTATCGTTGGTAAGCTCTTCAACGACCTGGGCAAGCGTTACGCTACCCGTGAGGGTGGCTACCTGCGCATCCTCAAGTGCGGTTTCCGCGCTGGCGACAACGCGCCTATGGCGTACGTCGAGTTGGTTGATCGTGCTACTGCTGGCGAAGCTGTATCCGCCGAGTAAGACGTCAGTCTGAAACGAAAAACCGGGCCTAGTGCCCGGTTTTTTGTGCGCGTAAGAAAATGCGCTGTTCGTACAAGCTTCTGACATTGTTCTGTTGTCACTATGTGCCGGGGAACATAATTAGTAATTATCTATCGATGACTACAAGTTAATGAATTTGTAGGTGTCACATCGATGATCAATACTTCCCAGCAAGCCGATTAGCCGGCAGTTTCAAAGACTGACAGAGGAAGAAGACCGTATGAGCCAGATCAAAACGCTTACGACCGCCAGTGGCGCACCTGTCGCTGATAACCAGAATTCTCGCTCCGCCGGCCCTCGTGGCCCGCTGCTGCTCGACGATTTTCATCTGATCGAGAAGCTCGCCCACTTCAACCGTGAAAACATTCCTGAGCGCCGCGTGCACGCCAAGGGCTCGGGTGCTTACGGTACGTTCACCGTGACTCGTGACATCACCGAGTACACCAGCGCCAAGTTGTTTGAGTCTGTCGGCAAGCAAACCCCGACGTTCCTGCGCTTCTCCACCGTAGGTGGTGAGCGTGGTTCGGCTGACACCGAGCGTGATCCGCGCGGTTTCGCCCTGAAGTTCTACACCGAGGAAGGCAACTGGGACATCGTTGGCAACAACACTCCTGTGTTCTTCATTCGTGATCCGCTGAAGTTTCCCGACTTTATCCACACCCAGAAGCGTCTGCCGCAGAGCAACTTGAAAAGTGCCCAGATGATGTGGGACTTCTGGTCGCATTCGCCTGAAGCGTTGCACCAGGTGACCATTCTGTTTTCGGATCGCGGCATTCCCGATGGCTACCGTCACATGCACGGCTTCGGCAGCCACACCTACAGCCTGATCAATGCCAAGGGTGAGCGTCACTGGGTGAAATGGCACTACAAGACCCAGCAAGGGATCAAGAACCTGGCGCCGGCCGAAGCCGCGCGCTTGGCGGGCACCGATCCTGATTACGCCCAGCGCGATCTGTTCGAGGCGATCGAGCGTGGCGACTTCCCGAAATGGCGCGTATGCATCCAGATCATGACCGAGGCGCAAGCCGCAGCGCATTACGAGAATCCTTTCGACGTGACCAAGACCTGGTCGCAGAAGGAGTTTCCGCTGATCGAGGTCGGTGAGCTGGAGCTGAACCGTAACCCGCTCAACTATTTCGCCGAAGTCGAGCAAGCGGCATTCGGCCCGAGCAACATGGTGCCGGGTGTTGGTCTGTCGCCGGATCGCATGTTGCAAGGCCGCGTCTTCGCCTATGCGGATGCGCACCGCTACCGTGTCGGTACCAACCACCAGCAATTGCCGGTGAACGCCCCACGCAGCCCGGTGAACACTTACCAGCGCGATGGCTCGATGGCCTTCGGCAGCAACGGTGGCGCTGCGCCGAACTACGAGCCAAACAGCTACATTGAGTCGCCGAAGCAGGCGCCGCACTACGCCGAGCCTGCATTGGCCTTGAGCGGTGCTGCTGACCGTTACGATCATCGCGAAGACACCGACTACTACAGCCACGCCGGTGCGCTGTTCCGCTTGATGAGCGACGAGCAGAAAGCGTTGCTGGTCAGCAATATTGCCGGCGCCATGGGCGGTGTTTCGCCGGATGTGGTTGACCGTCAGTTGCAGCATTTCTACAAAGCCGATCCGGCGTATGGAGAAGCAATCGCGAAGCTGCTTAACGTACAGCTTAACGAAGTCTAAACGAGAAGCAGAACCGCCCTCATTGAGGGCGGTTTTTGCGTTATTTAGCCTGCTTTTCTCAGAATTTCTTCGCTTTTATTGCGCGCAAAGAGTGACCTTCCGGTCGGCTTGGTTCAAACTACAGACTTTCAAGCAGGGAGATGTAGGGCGATGCAAGGCCACCCAGACGTTATCGATTACCTCAACACGTTGCTGACCGGCGAACTGGCCGCGCGTGACCAATATTTTGTTCACTCGCGGATGTATGAGGACTGGGGTTTCACCAAGCTCTACGAACGAATCAACCACGAGATGGAAGAAGAGGCCGGTCACGCCGATGCTTTGATGCGCCGGATTCTGATGCTTGAAGGCACGCCGCGCATGCGCCCGGATGATCTGGACGTAGGCACCACCGTGCCGGAGATGCTCGAAGCCGATCTGCGTCTGGAGTACAAAGTCCGCGCCGCACTGTGCAAAGGCATTGAGCTGTGCGAACAGCACAAGGACTACGTCAGCCGCGAGATCCTGCGTGTTCAGCTCAACGACACCGAAGAAGATCACACCTACTGGCTGGAAAAGCAGTTGGGCCTGATCAAGCTCATCGGTCTCGAGAATTACCTGCAATCCCATACCTGATTGCCAGATACAAAAAAGCCCCTGTCACTTCTCCAGTGACAGGGGCTTTTTCATGCCCGGCGATCAGGCCCGGTCGCGAATCAACAACGGCTTGAGGTAATGCCCGGTGTGAGATTGTTTCATCTCGGCCACTTCCTCCGGCGTGCCGGTGGCGATGATCTGGCCACCCTTGGAGCCGCCCTCCGGCCCCAGATCCACCAGCCAGTCGGCAGTCTTGATCACGTCCAGGTTGTGCTCGATCACCACTACCGTGTTGCCGTGGTCGCGCAAGCGATGCAACACGTCGAGCAATTGCTGGATATCCGCGAAGTGCAGGCCGGTGGTCGGCTCATCGAGGATGTACAGGGTCTTCCCAGTGTCACGCTTGGACAGCTCCCGCGACAGCTTGACCCGCTGCGCCTCGCCGCCAGACAGCGTGGTCGCCGACTGGCCGAGCTTGATGTACGACAGGCCCACATCCATCAGCGTCTGCAGCTTGCGCGCCAGCGCCGGCACCGCGTCGAAGAACTCCCGGGCTTCCTCGATGGTCATCTCGAGGGTTTCGTGGATGCTCTTGCCCTTGTATTTGATCTCAAGGGTTTCGCGGTTGTAGCGTTTGCTCTTGCACACGTCGCACGGCACGTAGATGTCCGGCAGGAAGTGCATTTCGACTTTAATCAGGCCGTCACCCTGACACGCCTCGCAGCGGCCGCCCTTGACGTTGAACGAGAAACGCCCTGGGCCGTAACCCCGGGAGCGCGACTCGGGCACGCCGGCAAACAGTTCGCGGATCGGCGTGAACAGCCCGGTGTAAGTCGCCGGGTTGGAACGCGGCGTACGGCCGATCGGGCTCTGGTCGATATCGACAACTTTGTCGAGATGCTCCAGGCCCTTGATGCTGTCGTGCGCGGCGGCTTCCAGCGTGGTCGCACCATTGAGGGCAGTAGCGCTCAGCGGGAACAGCGTGTTGTTGATCAGCGTCGATTTGCCCGAGCCGGAAACCCCGGTCACGCAAGTCAGCAGGCCGATCGGAATCTCCAGATCGACATTGCGCAGGTTGTTGCCACGCGCGCCCTTGAGCGACAGCGTCAGCTTTTTATTGCGCGGTGTACGTTTGGCCGGCACTTCGATCTTCACCCGGCCCGACAGGTATTTGCCGGTCAGGGAGTCCGGGTGCGCCATGACTTCGGCCGGTGTGCCTTCGGCAACGATCTGACCGCCATGCACGCCAGCCCCTGGACCGATATCCACCACGTAGTCAGCCAGACGAATGGCGTCTTCGTCGTGCTCGACCACGATCACGGTATTGCCGATATCGCGCAGGTGCTTGAGGGTGCCAAGCAGCCGGTCGTTATCGCGCTGGTGCAGGCCGATGGACGGTTCGTCGAGGATGTACAGCACCCCGACCAGGCCGGCGCCGATCTGGCTGGCCAGGCGAATCCGCTGTGCCTCGCCGCCGGACAGGGTGTCAGCGCTGCGATCGAGGGATAAATAGTCCAGACCGACGTTGACCAGAAATTGCAGGCGCTCGCGGATTTCCTTGAGGATCTTGTCGGCGATCTCGCCACGCCGGCCGGTCATCTTCAGTTCGCCGAAGTATTCGCAGGCATCGCCGATCGGCAGGTTGGTCACTGCCGGCAGGGTTTTCTCACCCACCCACACGTGCCGCGCTTCACGACGCAGGCGAGTGCCGCGGCAATCCGGGCAGGCCTGGGTACTGAGGAATTTGGCCAGTTCTTCACGCACGCTGGCGGATTCGGTCTCGCGGTAGCGGCGCTCAAGGTTCGGCACGATGCCTTCGAACGGGTGCGAGCGTTTGACGATATCGCCACGGTCGTTCAGGTACTTGAAGTCGACGTTGTGCGAGCCGCTGCCATGCAGAATGTATTTCTGCTGGTCGGCGGGCAGTTCGTTGAACGGCTTCTCGAGGCTGAAACCGTAATGCGCGGCCAGTGAGCCGAGCATCTGGAAGTAGTAGACGTTGCGCCTGTCCCAGCCGCGAATCGCGCCTTCGGCCAGGGTCAGTTCACCGTTGACCAGGCGCTTGATGTCGAAGAACTGCTTCACGCCCAGGCCATCGCAGGTCGGACAGGCGCCGGCCGGGTTGTTGAAGGAGAACAGCTTCGGTTCCAGTTCGCTGATCGCGTGGCCGCAGATCGGGCAGGCGAAGCGCGCGGAGAAAATCATCTCTTCGCCCGGCTCGTCGTCCATCGGTGCCACCAGAGCAATGCCGTCCGCCAGTTTCAGCGCGGTTTCGAACGACTCGGCCAGACGCTGCTGCAGATCGGCGCGGACCTTGAAGCGGTCGACGATCACATCGATCGAGTGCTTCTTCTGTTTATCCAGTTTCGGCAGTTCATCGAGCTCGCAGATGCGCCCGTTGACCCGCGCGCGGACGAAGCCCTGGGCGCGCAGTTCTTCGAACACCGACAAGTGTTCGCCCTTGCGCTCGCGGATCACCGGCGCCAGCAGCATCAGTTTGCTGCCCTCCGGCTGAGCCAGCACCAGGTCGACCATCTGGCTGACGGTCTGCGCTTCCAGCGGGATGTCGTGATCCGGGCAGCGCGGCGTACCCACGCGAGCATAAAGCAGACGCAGATAGTCGTAGATTTCAGTGATGGTGCCGACCGTGGAGCGCGGGTTGTGCGAGGTCGACTTTTGTTCGATGGAGATCGCCGGCGACAAGCCTTCGATGGTGTCGACGTCGGGTTTTTCCATCATCGACAGGAATTGTCGGGCGTAGGCCGACAGGGATTCGACATAGCGGCGCTGACCTTCGGCGTACAGCGTATCGAAGGCCAGGGACGACTTGCCGGATCCGGACAGGCCGGTGATGACGATCAGTTTGTCCCGTGGCAGGGTCAGGTCGATGTTCTTCAGGTTGTGGGTACGGGCCCCACGTATCAGGATCTTGTCCAAAGTGGCCTCGCTCGGCGGGCGTCGAAAACATAGGAGTATACGGGCAAATACTGGATGGATGCACACTATCAAGCGAAGGGTTTTGACCTTACATGAAGAGAGTTTCATCTATACGCGTCATAGCGTCGCGATATACCCCGTCTTTCGATGGGACTGGTAGAATCGCCGCCGGTTCACACGAGGTTTTTCCATGCACGATCCCCACAGCGAACGCATGAGTGGCAGCGAGACCCGCGCGGCGAGCGGTCTGGCCCTGGTGTTCGCCTTCCGTATGCTTGGCATGTTCATGGTGTTGCCGGTATTGGCGACCTACGGCATGGATCTGGCGGGAGCGACTCCGGCCCTGATCGGCCTGGCCATCGGTGCCTACGGCCTGACCCAGGCGATTTTCCAGATTCCGTTCGGGATCATTTCCGACCGCATCGGCCGGCGTCCGGTGATCTATCTCGGCCTGATCGTGTTCGCCCTCGGCAGTGTCCTGGCCGCACAGGCCGATTCGATCTGGGGCGTGATCGCCGGCCGCATCCTGCAGGGCGCCGGGGCAATTTCCGCCGCAGTCATGGCATTGCTTTCCGACCTGACCCGTGAACAGCATCGCACCAAGGCCATGGCCATGATCGGCATGACCATCGGTCTGTCGTTCGCCGTGGCGATGGTGGTCGGTCCGCTGTTGACCCGTGCCTTCGGTTTGTCCGGGCTGTTTCTCGCCACCGGCGGCATGGCGCTGATTGGCATCCTGATCATCCTGTTCATGGTGCCGAAGTCCACCGGGCCGTTGCAGCATCGCGAATCCGGCGTGGCGCGTCAGGCCTTGCTGCCGACGCTCAAACATCCGGACCTGTTGCGCCTGGATCTGGGCATCTTCGTCTTGCATGCCATGTTGATGTCGAGCTTCGTCGCCTTGCCGCTGGCGCTGGTGGAAAAGGCCGGGCTGCCCAAAGAACAACACTGGTGGGTCTACCTGACCGCGCTGCTGATCTCCTTCTTCGCCATGATCCCGTTCATCATCTACGGCGAGAAGAAACGCAAAATGAAACGAATTTTGCTCGGCGCCGTCCTGACGTTGATGCTCACTGAGCTATTCTTCTGGCAGTTCGGTGACAGCTTGCGGGCCTTGGTGATTGGCACGGTGGTGTTCTTCACCGCGTTCAATCTGCTGGAAGCTTCGTTGCCGTCGCTGATCAGCAAGGTGTCACCGGCAGGCGGGAAGGGCACGGCGATGGGCGTGTATTCCACCAGCCAGTTCCTCGGTTCGGCACTCGGCGGGATACTCGGCGGCTGGCTGTTTCAGCATGGCGGTCTGTCGGTTGTGTTCCTTGGATGTGCCGGTCTGGCTGCCATCTGGCTGGCCTTTGCTGTTACCATGCGCGAACCTCCCTACGTGACGAGCCTGCGCTTGCCGTTGTCGCCCGAGGCGATCCGCGAAGCGGGTCTGGTCGAGCGCCTCAAGGCCCTCGTAGGGGTAACAGATGCAGTGATAGTTGCTGATGAAGCGGCTGTTTACATCAAACTGGACAAAGAATTAGTGGATCGCGACACCCTCGAACGCCTGGTGAACAACCCGGCCGAGGCTGCTTGCGAAGCCTAGGAGAACGTTATGGCCCGTGGGGTTAACAAAGTCATATTGGTCGGCACTTGCGGCCAGGATCCCGAAGTTCGCTACCTGCCTAACGGTAACGCCGTGACCAACCTGAGTCTGGCAACCAGCGAACAGTGGACCGACAAGCAAACCGGTCAGAAGGTCGAGAAGACCGAATGGCACCGTGTTTCGATGTTCGGCAAGGTTGCGGAAATCGCCGGCGAATACCTGCGTAAAGGTTCGCAGGTGTACATCGAAGGCAAGCTGCAGACCCGCGAGTGGGAAAAAGACGGTATCAAGCGTTACACCACCGAAATCGTGGTCGACATGCAAGGCACCATGCAACTGCTCGGCGGCCGTCCACAACAGGGTGACCAGCAAGGCGGTGGCAACAACTACCAGCAGCAGGCACCACGCCAGCAGGCTCCACGCCCGCAGCAGTCGGCTCCGCAACAGCGCCCGGCACCCGCTCCACAGCAAGCCGCGCCGCAACCGGCTCCGGATTTCGACAGCTTCGATGACGATATTCCGTTCTGATTCGATGCTGCATCGGCTCTGAATAAAAAAGGCCCGTCGCTGAACACGACGGGCCTTTTTTGTGGGCGCTGGTTTTTCAATCAAGGATCAGGTGCGGCAGAAACCGGCTCGAATCCTTGGTGATCAGACTGTTGTCTTCCCGCACACCAATTCCCGCCGCCTGATCGCCGATTACCCACGAACCGATCAGCGTGTAGCTGTCATCGAACTTAGGCAATGGCGCAAATTCCTGCAGGATGAAGGGTGCATCGGTGTAGGGCCCGTCTTCCTTGACGATCAGACCTTCCGCCGTTTGCAGCTCGATGTTCGCGCCTTCGCGGGAAAAGTACGGTTTGCGTACCCAGCCCTTGGGCACGGCACTGCCCGGTTTCGGATCGAGGTGCGCCGCGAGCAGGTTCGGATGGCCCTTGTGCAGTTCCCACAGCAGCGGCAGTGCGCCTTTGTTCGACAGAATCGATTTCCACGCCGGTTCGAAAAACTGCGTATCGCTTTCGGCGATTGCAGCGCCGAACGGTTCGTGGAAGATGAATTCCCAGGCATGCAGTTTGAACAGGTGCGGGATCCAGCGATCCTCAAGGTCGACGAAGCGTCCCTCGGCGGTCAGGCCGATGTCTTCGATGTCGATGTGCCGGGATTCAATGCCGACTTTTTCCGCGATCAGGCGCAGGTAGTCGGTGGTGCCTTTGTCTTCGACCGAGTCTTTCATCGAGGCAAAGTAGAACGGCCGCTTGAGCTGCAGTTCGGCGAACGCCTGATGCAGTTTGGTATCGATGCTGTTGAACTGGTCGGCATGGCGCGGCAGCATTCCGCGCTCGATGCATTGTTCCAGCCAGCCCCACTGAAACGCAGAAGCCTCATAGAGACTGGTCGGCGTGTCGTAGTTGAGCTCCAGCAGCTTGGCCGGGCCGTTGCCGCTATAGGAAAAGTCCATGCGCCCGTACAGATGCGGATGACCTTCGAGCCAGGACGTTCGGATCATGTCGTAGTACGGCGCCGGGATGCTCAGGCGATTCAGCAACGCTTCGCTGTGTACCACGCGGTCGACCAGATCCATGCACATCTCGTGCAGTTCAGTGGTCGGATCCTCCAGATCGTTTTCGATCTGTGCCAGCGTGAACTGGTAATAAGCGCTTTCGTCCCAGTACGGCTCGTCGTCGATGGTGTGGAACAGAAAGCCGAGGCTTTCGGCGGTCTGTTTCCAGTCGGGGCGCTCGGCGCAGTGGATCTTCTTCATGGTCAGCTGCTCGAGCGTCCGGAACTGCTGCCCCAGCCACCCCAACCGCTGCGGGCGGAGGACTGGCTGCCGAAGCCGCCACGGGAGGTCGACGAGGCGACGTTCACTGGTTTGCTTTTGCTGCTCTCGTAGTCCGGTTGACTGCGCGGTGCCGATTCGATTTTGCGGTACTGCGTCGAGGTGTTGTAGGTCTGACGCGTGTCGCGATCGCGGTAAACGGTGCGGTTGGCGTTGTTGCTCATCGCATTGCCGATCAGCCAGCCTGTGAGCCAGCCGTTGCCGCCGCCACCACCCGAGGAGTGGGAAGTGCTTTGCGCATTCTGCGCGGCGGCCGCTTCACCGGCAGGCATCTGCGCGTTGGCAATCGCATTCAGGTCCTGCGGCGCTTCGCCGTTCTGCGGCACCTTGAAACCGCCGAGCTTCGGCATGAAGCGGCCGTCGGAGTTTTTCTGGCACCAATCGGCGGCGAAGTCTGCGTCGCACTTGGCCTTGTCATCGTAGGCCGGCGCAATGCGTCGGTGCTCGGTCAGGGCCGCGACATAGGCGTTGGAGCAGACATCGGCAGCCACTTCGGCGCCGACGCACTCCTCGACTGATTGATAGCGTTGCTGCTCCTGCGCGGCAACTTCGCCGGAAATCGCCAGCGCCACCGAAGCGGCGAGCGACAGTTGAACGTACTTGCTGCGTTTCATCGAAGGCTTCCTGCCGATCAGTTGGACGGGGTCATGCACGCGGCATTGAGCATGCCGACGCTGATGGCCACCGCGGCCACGTAGATACCCGAAGCGATTTCACCGTTGGCGATGCGCTGGGAGGTGCCCTTGAGCACCAGACCCGTGGCGAGGAAGGCCAGCAGCTGGACCACGGCAGCAATCACTGCCCACAGAACAAAGTCGAGGACGTTGACCGAAAACGCGATGACATTGCTGGCCGGAATCGCGAAGCCGATGATCGCGCCGGACAGGGCGATGGCGGCGGCGCTGTTGCCAGAGCGGATCAGCTCGAACTCTTTGTGTGGCGTGATGCGGGTGTAGACGAACTGAAACAGCATGAACAGCAGCACGGCGCCGAACAGGTAAACGATGAAACCGACCAGCGCGGTCTTGTTCAGGGAAACGGCCAGCACTTCCAGCATGGAAAACTTCCTTTTTAAATGGTGCTCAGATCAGTCGTGTACAGCGAAATGCCCAGCGAGGTGCTCAGGCTGACGGTGCCTTCTTCGTCCTGCTCGACGGAGAACAGCAGCAATTCGCGGCGATCGGTCAGGCCGGTCTCGCGCGCGTAAAGCATGGAGTGGTGTTCGATGGTGTAGCTTTCGTCCGGGTTGACCACGTGTTCGGTCAGCGGCACCAGTTCGGTCTGGCCCTGTTCGGTGCCCCACTCGCGGGTGTATTCGACACCGTCGTGTTTGTAGCCGGGCAGGCCGATCTGGCTGTTGGGGCCGGCGAGGCGCTGCAGCTCGGCGTCACTGTTGACGGTCACGTAGCTGAGGTAGTTGAACAGGGTGACCGATTCGACCTGATCTTCACCGGTGACGTGGATCTGCAGCCAGAAATCCTCGTCGTTCATGTAATAGCGGTGCAGTTTGTTGGACTGGCCGAGGTCGACCCAGCCATGGCTCCAGATCGCCTGATCGAAGGGCACGCGCACGGTGGTCGAACCGTCAAGCAACAACGCCAGGGTCGAATCGAACCGCACGCCTTTGCCTTGTGCCATTCCAAGTGGGCCGCCGGCTACGGGAGCGGCAGTTTGCCAGTTGCTGGTGCCCAGCAAGTCTTTGAACCATCCCATGGGTACATTCCTTGAGGCGGGTGGAGGTGTTCGTCGTAAAAGCGCCGCTAGTGTACCGGGCCGAGCGCCGAACGAGCAGGCAAAATGCAAATGTTGTGGGTGCTGAAAACCATGTAGGAGCTGCCGAAGGCTGCGATTTTTTGATCTTGAATCCAGATCAAAAGATCGCAGCCTTCGGCAGCTCCTACATGGGCAACGGTGCTTACTGAGTCGATTTTTGCTTCAGACGCTCAAGAATCGCATTGGCGCTGCCTTCGTTCGGCGTGATGCCGGCGTCGCGCAGTTTGCGTTCCAGGTCGTTGCCGGTCGAAGCGTCGGCCAGCTCATCGGCGGCGCTCAGCTCGGCGGCACGTTGCTGCTGCTTGGCTTGCAGACGGTTCAGGGTGCCGACCGCGGTTTCCAGTTTGCCGTTGGCACCGCCGCTGGCGATCGACGCGCTGACCTGGGCCTTCTGCACGCTTTCACGGGCCTTGGCCATGTCCACCTGCTGGCGCAGGCTCTTGATCCGCGACTCGGCCTTGGTGATGTCCTTGCGCATGTTTTCGGCATAGGTGCCGAACTCGTCGCTCTGGGCTTTTTCGGCGGTCAGGTCGTTGGTCAGGGTCGAAATCGCTTCGGCCACTTCCATCGCCAGGTCTTCACGGCCGGCGTTCAGCGCGGAAACCGCCTTGGCTTCCAGGTCCTTGATCTTGGCGTCGTACTCGCTTACGCGGTCAGCAGCCAGTTTGTGCTTGGCCATGATGGTGACCAGCTCGCGACGGGCGTTGGACAGCGCGGTATCGGCGTCGCGGATTTCCTGGTCGAGGATGCGCAGGGCCTGCTGGTCGACGATCGCTTCGCCGACTTCATTGGCGCCGCCGCGCAGTGCGGTGAACAACTTGCTCCAGATGGACTGAGTCATTGGATATTCCCTGTTGATTACTTGAAGAAGTGTTCGAAGGCTTCACTCGCGCGCTGCACGTTGTCGACCAGGATTTTCACCTCGGTGACGACGTTGGTCAGGCTCGAGTCGGCGCTGAGGGCGCCAAACATGTTGTAGACGGTCTGGCCGTTGGGCATCGACTCGATACCGATCGACGACAGCGGGAACATTTCCCGGCTGCGCAGCACGGCATCGTTGAAGGCGCGCACGTCAGTGATCGAATCGATATCCACCAGAACGGTGTCGACGATGATCTGCTGACCGGCCACGGCGATGTGAATCGGCAGACCGCCGAATTCGTTCATTTCCAGCTTGATGCTGGGTTCGGAGCTCTGGATCAGAGACAGTGTGATCTCGTGCGAAGCCACCTCATCCAGTGCCTTGAGGGCGTTGAAGAGGCTATCGATGTTCCAGTTGTTGCCTGCGCTCATGTAATTCTCCGACATGAATGAGCCAGCCAGAATCGGTTGGCGTAGCTGTTGCTCCATTTGCTTGAGCAAGCTCCGGTTTTCCGGAAGCACCCAAGTTTCGTGTTTCACATAACCGGCGGCAGCCAGGCCCGCACGCATCTGCTTCATGTAGAAGCTCGATGGTTTTTTCGCGGACGGTTTCGAGCGCTCTCCCTTCGGGCTCTCTGACGCAACGGTGGGGGAGCGGCTTTTCATGGCGATGACTCCGTTATGAACATCTCACGCGTGAGCCACACTACAACCAATTCAAAGTGCCATCAATGGCTCACGCGTGAGATTTTTATGACAGACGAAAAAACGCCCGCTACGGCGCGGGCGCAAGTTTTGCGAAGTGTGTCCTGAGTGATCAGCGATGCAGGAATTCGTCGGTTGAGACCACGCTGGCGTAGGCGAAACCCAGCGCTGACATGAACGCCGCGTGAACCTGGGCGGCCGGCACCGTGAGGCCATTGAACTCAAGGTCGCGGCTGGCGCAGGCGTCGTGAATCACCGTGACGCCGTAGCCCAGATCCGCGGCGGCGCGGGTGATGCCGTCGATGCACATGTGGCTCATGCTGCCGACGATCACCAGATCCTTGATGCCTTGCTCGTCGAGGATCGATTGCAGCTCGGTCTCACGGAACGAATTGACGAAATGCTTGAGCACCACCGGTTCGTCCGGGCGATTGAGTACTTTGGGATGCAGTTTGGCGCCGTCCGAACCCGGGGCGAAGAACGGTGCGTCCGTCGAGGTGAATTCGTGGCGGATGTGCACCACCGGATCGCCCGCTTCGCGGAACACGGCGAGCAGCCGCGCGGCATTGTCGGCTGCAGCTTCAGCCCCCACTAGCGGCCACTTGCCTTGGGGGAAGTAGTCATTCTGGATATCGACTAGGATGAGCGCTTGCCTGGTCATGTGTGTGTCCTCGATGCATGGGCTGGAAGTGGATTCAGTATTGGCGCTGGCCGGCGGTTCGAGAATTGGCCGTACCGACAATAAGCAGGGGAAAACTGACATGGGCGCAGAAAGGGCCGCCACGGTGGAACTGGGCGTACTGATTTACCCGGGCGCACAACTGGCGGCGGTGCATGGTCTGACCGACCTGTTCGCGGTCGCCAACCGGATCGCTGCGGAGCATCAGACCGCGCAGTTGCCAATGCTGCGGGTCAGTCATTGGCAATGCGCTGCCGAGCAGGCGCCGCAGCGGATCTACGACAGTCACCCGGACGGCGACAGTGGTTTGCTGGCGGTGCTGATTCCACCGTCCATCGGCGGTTTTGCTGCGTCCCGCGTTCCACCCGCGTTGCTGCAATGGCTGCGCGACCAGCATGCCCGCGGCGCAACCCTCGGTGGTGTCTGCGTAGGTTCATTGCTGCTGGCCGAAAGCGGCCTGCTCGACGGTCGCAGCGCCACCACGCACTGGACCTCGGCGAAGGCGTTTGCCGAGCGTTATCCGAACATCCGGCTCAACGCCGATACCCCGATTGTCGATGACGGCGACCTGATCACCACCGCTGGCTTGATGGCCTGGTCGGAGCTGGGTTTGCGCCTGGTCGACCGGCTGCTCGGGCCGAGCATCGCCAGCGGCACCGCGCGGTTTCTGGTGATGGAACACAGCGACAGCGCCAGTGCCTGCGGCAGCAATTTTGCGCCGATCCTGAATCATGGTGATGCGTCGATTCTCAAGGTTCAGCATTGGCTGCAAGGGACCGGCGCGACCGACGTTTCGCTGACCTCGATGGCCGAGCGGGCGGGGCTGGAAGAGCGCACGTTTCTGCGTCGTTTCCGTGCGGCGACCGGGTTGAAACCCACCGAATATTGCCAGCATCTGCGGGTTGGCAAGGCGCGAGAACTGCTCGAATTCACCAATGGCACCATCGACCACATTGCATGGACGGTGGGTTATCAGGACCCGGGAGCGTTTCGCGCGATCTTCAAGAAAATCACCGGGCTGACGCCGAGTGATTATCGGGCGCGGTTTGGCATCACTCCGCCCGTGAAAGCACCGATCACCTGATATATGAACCTCGCAAAATCGTGCAAATTACCGGGGTTTGACGCCCGGTCGTGCAGATTGAAACGGGCGTGATGCCATCACCGTTATGGCAAACCTCTGATTCGCCGAAGTTTTCCACAGGTTTGCGGTTGGCCTGATCTCTGCACCGTTCATCACTCCATTCACCGAAACGCTGCAGGGGGACGCATGACCCCGACGCCGAGCAGGAAAGTGGTCGTGGCCCACTCGGTGCGCACCGGCGCACCGCAACACGAAGTGCAGACCAACAAGGCGCTGGCCCGGTGGCTGGCGCAGATTCTCGGGTTCAAGTTTGGTGGCAGCTACGACCCGGAAAAACACCGCGGTCGCGATCTGTACTGGTTGCCGACGCAAACCATCGTCGGCGCCAGCCAGGCGCAGCAATTGGGCATCAACGGTGCGGATGACTTGTGGGGTGGATACGTCGAACACGATTTCATCTGCACCAAAGCCATCAGCCACGGCCTGCGCAGCCATCTGGCCCACGCCCCCCAAGGCTGGTCGCCGCTGTTCGCTGAGCGCGTGCGCGACGTGGTGCTCGATGGCCTGACGGTGTTTGCCCTGGAAGATGCGCGGCCCGCTGCCGAGCACTTGTTGTACAGCGGACCGATCCGTCTCAAACCGATTCACGCCTGTGCCGGTCGCGGCCAGGAAGTTATCAACAGCCTTGCCGCGTTCGATGAGGTTCTCGCCCGTGCGGAGGCCGCCGAGCTGTTTCGTGAAGGCGTGGTGCTGGAGCAGGACTTGAGCAAGGTCTTCACCCACAGCGTCGGCCAGTCATTCATCGGCGGCAAGGTGCTGAGCTACTGCGGTGATCAATACTTGACCCAGGATGCTCACGGCGAAGACGTCTACGGTGGCTCGAACTTGCTGGTGGTGCCGGGCGGTTACGCGGAGTTGCTGGCGCTGCAGCTGCCGGACGAGGTGCGGCTGGCCATCGAACAGGCGCAGATTTTCGACCGGGCGGCGGATGAGGCCTATCCGGATTTCTACGCCTCGCGCCGCAACTACGACATTGCCCAGGGCCTGGACAGTCATGGCAAACCCCGCAGCGGTGTACTCGAACAATCCTGGCGCATGGGCGGTGCCAGCAGCGCTGAACTGGCCGCGCTGCAATGCTTCGTCAACGATCCCCACATGCCAGCGATCCGCGTGTCGACGGTGGAAACCTACAGCGAGCAGACCCTGCCGGCAGACGCCATCGAAATCTATCGCGGGCCGGCCGAGAACAGCGACTTTCTTCTTAAATACGTAACGGTCAAATCCTATGACGGCTAGAAGCGAAAGCATTCAAATCGACATTGATGACGAACAGATGAGCGGGACGTTTCTCAGCCCCAAATCGAAAGTCCCCGGCGTGTTGTTTGTGCACGGCTGGGGCGGTAGCCAGGAGCGCGACCTCGAACGCGCCAAGGGCATCGCCGGACTTGGCTGCGTCTGTCTGACTTTCGACCTGCGCGGCCACACCGGTGGCACCGGCATTCCGCTGACCCGGGTGACGCGCGAAGACAACCTGCGCGACCTGCTCGCTGCCTATGACCGCCTGCTCGCGCACCCGGCGCTCGACACCTCGGCGATTGCGGTGGTCGGTACCAGTTATGGCGGTTATCTGGCCTCGATCCTCACCTCATTGCGTCCAGTGCGCTGGCTGGCGCTGCGGGTGCCGGCGCTGTATCGCGACGAGCAATGGCACACGCCCAAGCGTGATCTCGACAAGGCGGATTTGCGTGACTACCGGAGCACGCTGGTGCGCGCCGATACCAATCGCGCGCTGCATGCCTGTTCGCAATTCACGGGGGATGTCTTGCTGGTGGAATCGGAAACCGACGAGTACGTGCCTCACGCGGCAATCATGAGTTACCGCGCGGCGTGTCAGCAGACGCATTCGCTGACGCACCGGATCATCGACGGCGCCGACCATGCCTTGAGCGAGCCGGTTTCGCAGCAGGCCTACACCTCGATTCTGGTGGACTGGATTACCGAGATGGTGGTCGGGGAGCGGTTGAGCATCATCCAGTCCACATGATCTGTGGTGTCCTTCCGGACGCCTTCGCGAGCAGGCTCGCTCCCACTTTTGGAATGCGTACAACCTGTGGGAGCGAGCCTGCTCGCGAAGGGGGCATCAGCCTCGACTACAGAATCAAGAAGGTTTCTTCTCGATCCGCAACGCCTTCGCCTTGGCCTCCACCAACAGATACATCACCACCGTGATCAACAACGGCAGCAGAAAATAAATCGCCCGGTACGCCAGCAAACCCGCCACCAGACTCCCGCGTGAAGCCTCGTGTTGAAGCAGCGCGACGAACACCGCTTCCAGCACCCCGAGCCCCGCCGGAATGTGGGTGATGACCCCGGCAATCGCGCTGATCAACAACACGCCGAGCACCAACGGATAGTCCAGCTTGCCCGGCAGCAGAGTGAATATCACCGCCGCCATCAGCGACCAGTTCAGCGCACCGAGCAGCAATTGCAGCACGGCCATGCGCAAGGACGGCAGGTTGATTTCCACCCCGCGAATCGACCACTCGCGGCGCCTTGAGAACTGGCACGCGGCGAGGTAACCGGCACTCACCAGCAACAGCAGCACGCCGATGCCCTGCAATGCACCACTGCTGACTTTCCAGCCCGGCGGCATGCTCACCAGGCCACTGCTGAACACCGCACCGGCAATCGTCATGTAGCCGAACCAGTTGGTCGCCAGGCTCAGGCCGAGGATTTTGGCGATGTTGCCTTTGCTTACGCCCAGACGCGAATAGAGTCGATAGCGCATGGCGATGCCGCCGACCCAGGCGCTGAGATTAAGGTTGAAGGCGTAGCTGATGATCCCCACCGGCAGGATCTGTTTCCAGGTCAGGTCCTGGCGGATGTAGGTGCGGCCGATCAGGTCAAAACTGGCGTAGGTCAGAAAGCTCAGCAGGGTCAGGCCGGCCGCGATGATCAGCGTGCGCACCTTGAAGTCGGCGAGGGTTTGCAGCACTTCGGCCCATTCGATGCGCATGGCGAACAGCGTCAGCAAGACAATCAACGCGAGGAAAAACAACAGCGTCAGTGGACGTTTCCAGCGGCTCCACTTTGAGTGCGTCGCTGGCGCGGCATGCCTTGCCGAGTGCGCTTCGGAATGACTCATGGCCTGGCACCTCGAAACGGCTTGAGCCGCGGTTTATGCGCCGGCAACCAACCGGCCATCGCCGGAAAGTGCCGCAGGAAGTGGAACACCAGAAACCCCATGGTCATATGCCAGATTCGCCCGCGCGGGGACATGTCGGCATCCATGGCCTTGCAGTGGTTCTGGCTCAGGTCTTCGAGGCGTTCGAACAAATGCTGATTGAACGCGCGATCGCGGATCAGCACGTTGGCTTCCAGATTCAGCGACAGGCTCAGCGGATCGAGATTGCTCGAGCCGACGGTGCTCCATTCCTCGTCCACCAGCGCGACTTTTCCGTGCAGCGGCCGTTGGCAATATTCGTGGATCTGCACGCCGGCCTTGAGCAGGTAGTCGTAGGTCATGCGCGCCGCCAGCTTCGCCACCAACATGTCCGGCTGGCCTTGCAGGATCAGCCGTACGTCGACGCCACGGCGCGCCGCATTGCGGATCTCGCGCAGCAGGCGGTAGCCGGGAAAGAAGTAGGCATTGGCGATGACCACCCGACGTTTGGCCCGGCGCAGTGCCTGCAAGTACACGTCTTCGATATCGGTGTGATGCTGATCGTTATCGCGAAACACCAGGCGCACCTGACCGTCATGCTCGTTGAAGGCCATGTCGGCGCGACGCTGGCGCCGACGCTGCCACCAGAACCGCGCGCGCCCCGGCCGACCGCTTTGCAGCAGGGCAAAGTGATGGATGTCAGTGACCACCGGCCCCTGAATCTGCACCGCATAATCCTGTTTCGCCTCGGGGCCGAAGTCGGCCAGGTGATCGCCGGAAAAGTTGATCCCGCCAATGAACGCGATCAGTCCGTCGACCACCACGATCTTGCGGTGCAGGCGGCGGAACCAGTTGGTGCGAAAGCCCAGATGTTTGGGCGCCGGATCAAATATCTGCAGGTGCACGCCCGCGTCGCTCAGTGCCGCGAGATAACCGGTGCTCAACTCGCCACAACCGAAGCCGTCGAGGCTGACGGTGGTGCGTACGCCGCGCCGGGCGGCGTCGATCAGGATCTGCTGCAATTCTGCGCCGACCTTGTCTTCGAAAACGATGAAGGTCTCCAGCAGGATTTCACTTTTCGCCGCACGCATGGCGTCGAACACCCGGGGGAAATATTCCTCGCCGTTTTCCAGCAACTCGATGCGGTTGTTGCCCTGCCAACTGTACTCGACGTCGACCTGGCCGGGTTCGCGCACGGGCGGGTTGATGCTGATCGGTTCCACGGCGGATTTCTCCAGCGGTGCGCTGCTCATAATTCAATCTCCACCGATAAAGGGGCGTGGTCGGACAGGTGAGACCAGGGCCGGTTTGCCAGGACTTTGGGTTGGCTGGCCTTGAGGTTGCGTACGTAGATGCGGTCCAGGCGCAGGGTCGGCAGGCGCGCGGGAAAGCTGCGCGCCGGTTTGCCATGATGCTCGGCGAACACCTCGCGCAGGCCGCAAGGCTTGAGTAGCGCATCGGCGCGCTGGCGCCAGTCATTGAAGTCACCGGCAACGATCACCGGCGCATCCTCCGGCAGCTCCGCGAGACGCTGACCGAGCAACTGCAGTTGCGCGTTGCGATGGCTTTCGCGCAGGCCCAGGTGCACGCAGATGGCATGCACTTCGACGCCATCGCCGGGCAGGCGTAGCACGCAGTGCAACAGGCCGCGGTTCTCATGGCCGCTGATCGACACGTCGAGGTTGTCGTGGCGGATGATCTGGAATTTCGACAGCAACGCATTGCCGTGATCACCCTCCGGGTACACCGCGTTGCGCCCATAGGCGAATTGCGGCCAAAGGCTGTCGGCGAGGAACTCGTATTGCGGCATTGTCGGCCAATTGCTGTAGCGCTTGGGATGGTGCTCGTGGGTGCCGTGGACTTCCTGCAGAAACACCACGTCGGCCGCCACGCTCCGCACTGCTTCGCGCAGCTCCGGGAGGATGAAGCGTCGATTGAGGGCAGTGAAACCCTTGTGCGTGTTGACCGTCAGCACGGTGAAACGGCGCACTGAGGGGGTTACCACCGAACCCTCATCGGTGAAGCCCACCGGTTCTGGAATACTCATGTCAGCACCCCTTCGGCAGCAGGCTCGCCGGGGCTGGTCGGCAAGTGTTTGTCGAGGTCAAAGCGCTGTAAAAGATTACGTGCGTCGTAAGGCGCGCGGACTTTGATGTCGTTATCGAAATAGCAGAACACTTCGCGGGATTTGCGCGCCCGGGGCTTGAGGCGTGGGGCGATCAGGTGCGCATCGCCGGGCTGGCGCCCATGGTGCCAGGCGTCGATGCGTTCGGCCCAGTTCTGCAGCGCGGAGTCGGTGTAGCCGCTGGCGTACAGTTCTTCGGCGCCGTGCAGACGCAGGTAGACGAAATCGCTGGTGAGGTCTTCGCGGTACGGCCACTTGCCGGCGGTGTCGGCGATCACCAGCGCCGTGTTGTAGCGTTTCAACAAGCGAATGAAGTCAGGGTCGATGAAGGTGTCGTTGCGCACTTCCACGGCATGGCGCAGCGGCTTTTTGCGCCAGGCTTTGAGGCTGGCGTGGCCGTGCAGATGAGCGTCGTGCTGGCGGGCGAGGGCGGCTGCGGCCTGCGTGTCGTGGGGCAGCAATGAGAGGAAGTGTTCGAAGCGCTCGGGGTCGAATTTGAAGTTCGGCGGAAACTGCCACAGGATCGGCCCGAGCTTTTCCTTGAGCTCCAGCACCCCGGACGCGAAGAAGTTCGCCAGCGGTTTTTCAATCTCGCGCAAGCGCCGCACGTGGGTGATGAAGCGCGGCGCCTTGACGCTGAACACAAAGTCGTCGGGCGTTTCGCTGTGCCACTGGGCGTAACGTTCGGGCCGCTGCAGGGCGTAGAACGATCCATTGATTTCGATGCTGTTGACCGCCCGTGAAGCGAACTGCAGTTCGCGCTTCTGGGTCAGTCCTTTCGGGTAGAAATCCCCGCGCCACGGAGCGTAGCGCCAGCCGGAAATACCGATGTGAATCGTTGCCATGCCGCCCTCCCGTAGTCAGTCCTCGTACAGCCTGTGTCTGTTGATGACTGTGGGCGGCTCGGGAAAGTTTCGGTGGCGTTACGGACGGTACAGGCTCAGGGGCATAACGGGGGGGGCATTTGATAGTTGTTGCTGTGTTGCGCCCTTGTGGTGAGGGAGCAAGCTCCCTCACCACAAGGGTTATTGAGGCAAAAACCGAACTTGTCCGCCATTCACCGATCAGTTCCTTACAGGTTCAGCCAAGAGGGATCGGAGTTTTGATCAAGTTCAGGATCGTCATTCTGCTGGGAGCGCTGCTGTTGCTCGGCGCCAACGAACTCGAAGCCGCCGCGCTGCCGGGCGTTCCGGCCACGGCTGAAGAGCCGGCCAAACCCGAGCCGATCGTGCAGGGTGGTTTGCTCGGTGCAATCAGTACGAGCATCGACGACGTGCAGGACAAACTCGATCTCAACGAACACCTGGTTGATGCCTGGCGTCTGCGGGCCGACCGCGCGGCGGACGAGGTCGACCGGCTGGTCAATCAACCGTCGGATCGCTCGGGCTGGAGCCTCGCCGGGGATTTCCTGATGTTGTCCGGTGTCTGGCTTGGCGCCTTTGCGCTGCTCACCGTGCTCGGCAGCCTGTTGGCCAAGCGTCTGAACCAGGGCCGCTGGCTGCGTACCCGCCAGCGCAGTCAGGACCTGCTTGGGTATCTGCTGCCGTACACGCTGCCGGCGCTGATCTGTCTGCCGCTGACGCTGTACGTCAGCCACTTTCTGCCAACCTCGGTGGGCCGCGCGCTGGCGCTGTGTCTGGCGTATGCCACCAGCAGCGGCATTTTCTCCACCTCGATGTTGTTGTGCGTGGTGGTGATGTTCAATGTAGGCCATAAGCGGCCCGCCGCGCGCATCATCCGTGACTACTGCCCGAAACCGCTGTTCCTGATCGGCTTCCTGGCCGCCCTCAGTGACGCGCTGACCAGCCCGCAGATCGCCCGGCAGTTTGGCGGCAACATCACCAGCAGCATCGCGGTGTTCACCGGGCTGATGGCTTCGATCATTTTCGGCCTGCTGGTGATTCGCCTGCGGCGGCCGGTGGCGCATCTGATCCGTAATCGACCGCTGGCGCAACGCCTGAAGCAGCCGTCATTGCAGGAGTCGCTGCGGATTTTTTCCGGGCTCTGGTACTGGCCGATCGTGCTGATGGTGCTGGTCTCGGCGGTCAATCTGATCGGCATCGGCGAGGACAACCAGAAGGCTCTGCGCTGCGCATTGTTGACCACGGTGTTGCTGATCGGCACGGTGTTTCTCAGCACGATTCTGCAGCACATATTCAAGTCACGAAAAGCCGAAGCGATCCAGCGCAGCAGCGCCTACAAGGAGCGCTTTCTCAGCCTGTTGCACGCCTTGCTGCGGATCGTCATGGCGATTGCCTTCATCGACATTCTCGGGCGGATCTGGGGTGTTTCGCTGCTCGATTTCGCCCAGAGCAGTACTGTTGGGCGGGCGATCAGTAACGCGCTGAGCAGCATCGGTCTGATCTTCCTGGTGACGTGGTTGTTGTGGGTGGTGCTCGACACGGCGATTCAGGAAGCGCTGAAACCACCGGTCAGTAAACGCTCGTCGCGCCAGCCCAGCACTCGGGTGAAAACCATCCTGCCGCTGTTGCGCAACGCGATCAAAATCATCCTGGTGGTGATTTGCTCAATCACCACCATGGCTAATCTGGGGATCAATGTCGCACCACTGCTGGCCGGTGCCGGGGTGGTCGGTCTGGCCATCGGTTTCGGTTCGCAGCAACTGGTGCAGGACGTGATCACCGGACTGTTCATCATCATTGAGGACACGCTGTCGATCGGCGACTGGGTGGTGCTCGACTCCGGGCACGCGGGCACGGTCGAGGGCTTGACCATTCGCACCCTGCGCCTGCGTGACGGCAAGGGCTTCGTGCACTCGGTGCCATTCGGCCAGATCAAGGCGGTCACCAACCAGTCGCGGCAGTTCGCCTACGCGTTTTTCTCGGTGCAGTTCACCTACGACACTGATGTCGACAAGGCCATCGAACTGATCCGCGAGACCGGCGATTCGATCCGCGAAGACCCGTTCCTCAAGTACAACCTGCAAGGGCCGCTGGATGTGTTCGGGGTGGACAAGATGGACTTGAACGGCGTGGTGCTGACCGCGCAGTTCCGCACGGTGTCAGGTGGGCAATATGCGGTGAGTCGGGCGTTCAACCAGCGCTTGAAAAAGCTTGTGGATAACAGCCCGGTGGTGCATTTCGCGCAGACTTATCCACAGCAGGTTTTGTTGCCCAAGCGGCAAGAAGAAACGCCTGTTGAGCATTCGGCGGCGGTGTTGCCGCAGGAGTCGCGGACCTAGCGCGCGATTGTGTATCGGAAGTACCGGCCTCATCGCGAGCAGGCTCACTCCTACATTTGGAATGCGTTTCCCCTGTAGGAGTGAGCCTGCTCGCGATAGCGCCAGTCCAGACGATATCAATGCCGGATCAGCTTGCCGCGCACCTGCTCCATCGCAACCTGATCCAGTTCCAGCCAGACCTGCTGCTTACCGGCAATCTCGGCCGCCACCGGCAGCCCGTCGCGATACACCAGCCGATTACTCGCCAGCGCCGGCACTTTCGCCCCTGGCAACAGCGTCCCGGCGAGGTTTAGCGGATCCACCCCGCACACCGCGATCAGACTGCCGTCATGTGGTCGGCGCCGTACATCACGCAGCAACGCAATCGCCTCGGGCAGAGCAAACTGTTCGCCTGCCAGGCCACTGACAAATCGTCCGCCGCGAATCTCGCCACGGGCCTCCAGTCGATGGAACGTGCGCAGCAATTCGCGCCAGCTCGGCAGCCAGTCCGCTTCGCGCTCCAGCAGACGCCAGAACACCACGCCGTAGCGGCGCAGCAAGGTCATGGCGACGTGTTCGAGGGTTTCCGGCGAAGGCGTCTTGCCGAGTTCCAATAGCGGCCCGCGCCGCAGCAACGCCCAGCGCCCGGCATCGTCCATGCCACCGACAAACGCCCCACGTCCGCGTCGACTGCTGCGCTGCTGGCGCTTGCTCGCCGGGGTGATCAGCGCACGCAGACCGGCGAAGCTGTCGGCGTTCACCAGGCCGGCGCCGACCAGTTCCTGCAAGGCGATTTCCAGCTCGGTGCGCAGCAGGTGCGCCTCATGGGTCAACTCATCGAAAAACAGCGCGCCGTGTTGAGTCAGTGCCGCGTAGACCTTTTGGGTTTTCGGTGAAAGCTCGCTGACCGGCGTCTGCTCGGCCAATCCACTCCACAACCCGACCTGGCTGCGTGGCAGCAGGACAATCGGCGTACTGCGCAGGGCCGTGCCGCTGACTTTCTGCCGGGCGCTGAGCCGCGTCCACACCAATCTGCCGTTGCGGCACAGGTCGTCCAGCCAACTCGGTGAATAGTCCTTCAGGCGCGCCCGCAGAATGTCGCTGTCCCACGCCGAGGCCGCCGCCGGGTAGCCTTCGAACTGGCCGACAATCACCGGCAACACCGCGCTGCCCTGACCACGCGTAGCGGGGGACAGATGCTGCCAGTCAAACAGGAAACGCATGAAATCCTGCAGCGCCACCGGCTCGATCTCCCGGCGCAAACGCTTGACCGTGTAACGATGGATGCGCGCCAGCAGATGCCGCTCGCACCATTCCTCAACCGTCGCGCCCGGGGTGAAGTGACCGCGCAGCACGTAGCCTTCGCGCTCCAGTTGCGCGAGGGCCTGTGCGACTTGTGTAGCGGGCAGCGCCAGCGGTTCGGCAATCGCGGGTAACGGCAGCGGGCCAAATGCGCCGAGCCGCGCGCGGAGCACTTCGACCAGCGCCTCATCGAAGGTCCACGACTCATTGAAGCCGGGCAACGCCTGCTGCGGTGGTTGCAGCGTGGCCTGTGGATAAAGCGCCAACAGGCAAGTCAGGCGCTCTCGCGCCAGCCACAACGAGCCAGGCTGTGGATGTGTAGTGAGTGTGAGGCCGTCTTCGCGAGCGGGCTCGCTCCCACAGTTGACTGTGTTCCAACTGGCGGAACGCGGTTGAATGTGGGAGCGAGCCTGCTCGCGAAGCTTTTCTTTTGCCGTTACTGGCGGAACGGCCAAGCGGCACGCGCGACCGCTCGCAGTCAGCGCGTCAAGCCATTCGCACCAGTGTTCGCCAGCCTGAACTTCAAGGTCGCTGATGCAGGCAAGGCTCATCAACGCCTCGTGCATTTCATCGACGTTGGTCGGCGTCGGCCACGCTTGCTCGCGCACCGCGCCGATGGCGTCGGCGTCCAGTGCTCCGAGATCGTCGGTGGATTGCGGATCGCTCCAGCGCCGGTTGATCACCGCTTGCGTGCGGCGTTCTTCCAGCGGTGCGTCGTCGAGAAAGGTGTAGGGCCGCGCGCTGAGGATTTCTGCCGCCAATGGCGAGGGCGCCGGCAGGTCGCGACTGATCAATCGCACCTCGCCGCGCTCCATGCGCCGCAGCAAATGCAGCCAGCCCTCGCTGTCCATGGCCTCGTGCAGGCAGTCATCGAGGGTTTGTTCCACCAGCGGATGTTCAGGGACTTCCCGTTCGCCGGCGAGGTTTTCCAGGCAGGCGATCTGGTCCGGGAACACGCTCGCGATCAAGTCTTCGCTTTTCATTCGCTGCAACTGCGGCGCGACTTTGCGCCCGCCGGTAAAGCGCGGCAACGCCAGCGCCACCCCGGCATTCCAGCGCCAGCGCACGCCGAACAACGGCGCGTCGAGAATCGCCTGAATCAGGAGGTGCTCGGCGCTGTTGCTGTGCAGGTAACGCCAGACGTCATCCAGTTCGAAACTGTGGCTGGTGGACAGCGACAGGACGATCGCATCTTCGCTGGCAGCGGCCTGCAGTTCGAAGTTGAAGGTGCGACAGAAACGCTTGCGCAGGGCCAGGCCCCAGGCGCGGTTGATGCGGCTGCCGAACGGCGAATGGATGATCAACTGGGTGCCGCCGGACTCGTCGAAAAACCGCTCCATCAGCAGCGTGTCCTGTGAGGGCAGGGCGCCGAGGGTCAGGCGTGCGCGGGCGAGATAGTCCACCAGTTGCTCGGCGCTGGCGCGGTTCAGGCCAAGGGTCGCGGTCAGCCAGTCGAGTGCCGGTTGCAGCTCGCCGGGACGGGCGCCAAGCAAGTCGTCGAGGGTCGCTTGCAGGCGCGCCACCGCCGAGGACAACTCATCGCTGCGCCCCGGGGCTTCGCCGAGCCAGAACGGTATGGTCGGTGGCTGCCCCTGCGCGTCCTCGACCCGCACCTTGCCGGCGTCCACCCGCAGGATCCGATAGGACGTGTTGCCGAGCTGAAACACGTCGCCGGCGATGCTTTCCACGGCGAAGTCTTCGTTGACGCTGCCGATGTTCAGGCCCTGGGGTTCCAGCAGCACGCTGTAGTCGGCGTTGTCGGGGATGGTGCCGCCGCTGGTGACCGCCGTCAGTTGCGAGCCACGCCGGCCCCGCAAGGTGCGGCTGACGGCGTCGCGGTGCAGATAGGCGCTGCGAATGCCCTGACGACCGCTGTAGCCTTCGGCGAGCATCGTCAGCAGCGCTTGATAGTGCTTTTCATCGAGATCGCGATAGGGCGAGGCTTGGCGAAACATTGCCAGCAACGCCTCTTCTGCCCATTCCTGACAACTGACTTCGGCAATGATCTGCTGCGCCAGAACATCCAGTGGCGCTTCGGGAATGTGCAGGGTGTCGAGTTCGCCACGGCGCACGCAGTCGAGCAGGGCGGCGCATTCGATCAAGTCATCGCGGGTGGTGGCGAACAAACGGCCCTTGGGCGTGCCGCCGACCTGGTGCCCGGAGCGGCCCACGCGTTGCAGGAATCCCGCGATGGAGCGCGGCGAGGAAATCTGGCAGACCAGATCGACTTCACCGATGTCGATGCCCAACTCCAGCGAGGCGGTGGCGATCAAGACTTGCAGCTCGCCGCGCTTGAGTCGCTGTTCGGCGTCGAGGCGGAATTCCTTGGCCAGACTGCCGTGGTGCGCGGCGACGGCGTGTTTGCCCAGACGCTCGCTGAGGTGACGGCTCAAGCGTTCGGCCAGTCGCCGGGTGTTGACGAAAATCAGCGTGGTGCGGTGTTCGCGGGCCAGCTCGGCGAGGCGGTCGTAGACCAGCTCCCAGACATCGTTGGCCATCACTGCCGACAACGGCACTGGCGGCACTTCGATGCCGAGGTCCCGTGGGCGGGCGTGGCCGATGTCGATGATCTCGCACGGCCGAGCGGTACCGACCAGAAACCGCGCCACGGCGTCGATGGGTTTTTGTGTGGCGGACAAACCGATGCGGGTCAGCGGTTCGGCGCACAGGGCCTGCAAGCGTTCGAGGCTCAGCGCCAGGTGACTGCCGCGTTTACCGGCGGCTATGGCGTGGATTTCGTCGATGATCACCGTGCGCGTACTGCCGAGCATTTTGCGCCCGGACTCGGAGCCGAGCAGCACGTACAGCGATTCCGGGGTGGTCACCAGAATGTGCGGCGCGCTTTTGCGCATGGCGGCGCGGTCTTTTTGCGGGGTGTCACCGGTGCGCACGGCGGTGGTGATCTGCAATTGCGGCAGGCCCATCTGGCGCAACTGCTCGGTGATCCCCGCCAGCGGGTTCTGCAGGTTGATGCGGATGTCGTTGGACAACGCCTTGAGCGGCGAAACGTAGACCACCAGGGTTTCGTCCGGCAGGCCGGCGGGGTTTTCCAAACCACGCTGGACCAGGTCGTCGAGTACGGCGAGGAACGCGGTTAGGGTTTTGCCGGAGCCCGTGGGCGCGGCGATCAGCGTCGAGCGGCGCTGGCGGATCAACGGCCATGCGCGCGCCTGGGCGGCGGTGACCGTCGGAAAGGTGCTGCTGAACCAGGCGCTGACGGCGGGGTGAAAGCCTGCCAGGGCCGCGTCCGTGGGGATGGGCAGATTCATGCTTAAGTTATGCGGGTGGGGGCGGCAAGATGCAAGTAACGCTGGGGATCTTGTCTGGCAGTTGCGGCCCCATCGCTGGCAAGCCAGCTCCCACAGTGATTTTTGTGATGCACGAGTTCGGCGATCAACGCTGAACCCTGCGGGAGCTGGCTTGCCAGCGATGAGGTCAGTTGCCACAGCCTAAATCCGGGGATCTACACTTTACGGGTGACGGTTGCGCACTAAACCCGCAAAATGCAACGATTCCGGCAATTATCGATGACGGTGCCACCAGCACCGTCGTTAAAGCCATCGTTCCAATCAGACTGGGCCTGCTGACTCTATGCGAATGCGCCTTATGTTACTGGGCGGCGGAAATGCCCTTGGGCAGGCGCTGATTCGCCTCGGTGCGGAGGAAGACATCGGTTTCCTCGCCCCCCGCCCGCCAGAAAACGGCTGGGATGCCGCGAGCCTGACGCAACTGCTCGACGACACCCGTCCGGATGCGTTGATCAACCTCGCCTATTATTTCGACTGGTTCCAGGCCGAAACCGTCAGCGAAAGCCGTCTGGCCGGCCAGGAACGTGCCATCGAGCGCCTGGCCGAACTGTGCCAGCACCACAACATCATTCTCGTGCAGCCGTCCAGTTACCGGGTGTTCGACGGTTCGCGGGCAACCGCCTACAGCGAAAAAGACGAGCCGGTGCCGCTGGGCCTGCGCGGTCAGGCGCTGTGGCGGATCGAGCAAAGTGTTCGCGCCACCTGCCCGCAACACGTGCTGGTGCGCTTCGGCTGGCTGCTCGATGACAGCCCTGAAGGCACCCTCGGGCGCTTCCTCGCCCGCGCCGAACAACCGGACGAATTGCTGATGGCCGATGATCGCCGGGGCAATCCGACCCCGGTGGATGACGCGGCGCGGGTGATCATTTCGGTGCTCAAGCAACTCGATTGTGCGGCGCCGCTGTGGGGCACCTACCATTACGCCGGCCACGAGGCGACCACACCGCTGGCGCTGGGCCAGGCGATTTTGACTGAAGCGCGCAATCTGCATGCGCTGGCGATCGAAGCCCCCACCGCCCAGGCGCACGCCGCGCGGCCGGACGCCGCCGAGGAACCGCAGCACGCGGTGCTCGCCTGCAAGAAAATTCTGCACACTTTCGGGATCAAACCGCGCGCCTGGCGTGCCGCACTCCCGGCTTTACTGGATAGGTTTTATCGTCATGGCTGAAGGCCCCGTTTTAATCACCGGTGGCGCCGGTTTCATCGGCTCGCACCTGACGGATGCGTTGCTCGCCACGGGCCATTCGGTGCGGATTCTCGATGATCTGTCGACCGGCAAACGCGCGAACCTTCCGTTGGACAACCCGAAGGTCGAGCTGATCGTCGGTGACGTTGCCGATGCCGCGCTGGTCGCGCACGCGATGCAGGGTTGCAGCGCGGTGGCGCATCTGGCGGCGGTGGCTTCGGTGCAGGCTTCGGTGGACGATCCGGTAAAGACGCACCAGAGCAATTTCATCGGCACCCTGAATGTCTGCGAAGCCATGCGCCTGGCCGGGGTCAAGCGCGTGCTCTACGCGTCGAGCGCAGCGGTGTACGGCAATAACGGCGAAGGTGAGTCGATCGACGAAGACACGCCAAAGGCCCCGCTGACCCCGTATGCCTCGGACAAACTGGCCGGCGAGCATTACTTCGACTTCTACCGTCGCCAGCATGGTCTGGAGCCGGTGATCTTCCGCTTCTTCAACATCTTCGGTCCACGCCAGGATCCGTCCTCGCCGTACTCCGGGGTCATCAGCATCTTCAGTGAGCGGGCGCAGAAAGGCTTGCCGATCACCGTGTTCGGCGATGGCGAGCAGACCCGCGATTTCCTCTACGTCGAAGATCTGGTCGATGTGCTGGTGCAGGCGATCGACAAGCCTGAAGTGGAGGTCGGCGCGATGAACGTCGGCTGGAATCAGGCGATGAACCTCAAGCAGATGCTGCAAGCGCTGCAAGAAGTGGTCGGCGAACTGCCTCCGGTCAGCTACGGTCCGGCGCGCTCCGGTGACATCCGTCATTCGCGGGCGAACAACCGGCGTTTGCTCGAGCGTTTCACCCTGCCGGAGCCGACGCCGATGCGCGTCGGGCTGGCGCGATTGCTCGGAAGGTGAGTTTGGGGCAGACGTGAAAAAGGCGCCTTTTTACAGGCGCCTTTTTCACGGCCGGAATTTGTCGCTAATCCTGTGGCGAGGGGATTTATCCCCGATCGATCACGAAGTGATCGTCGTCAGTTCCAAGCCTGCTCACCCAAAGCCTCATTCACCACCACGCGAATGTTCGAGTGTTGCTTAGAACTTGTAGCCCAGACCCACCATGTACACAAATGGATCGACATCAACATTCACTTTGGCACGGGTGCCCGGAGCCACGGCGTTGTTCTCGACGGTGGCGCGGGTGTTGATGTCGATGTAGCGCACCTGGGCGTTGAGCATGATGTTGTCGGTCAGCATGTAGTCGGCGCCGACCTGCCAGGCCAGACCCCAGGAGTTTTTCGCCTTGAAGTTGCTGAAGCCGTTGGACTGGGCTTCGCTGCCGACGTGCTCGTCGTAGATCCAGGTGTAGTTGATGCCGCCGCCGATGTACGGCTGGAATGGCGACGTCGCTTCCAGCGGGTAGTAGACGACGCTGAGGGTGGGCGGCAGGTGTTTCAGGGTGCCGAGTTTGCCGTTGGCGGCTGACAGCGCGGTGCCTTTGATCTTCACGTCATGCTCGAACGGGGACGCGGCCAGCAGCTCGATACCGATGTTGTTGGTCAGCATGTAGGCGAAGTTCAGACCCAGTTGGGTGTCGCTGCTCATGGTCGCCTTGCCGCCCAGGTTGGTGCCGCTCAGCGGACCCTGATCGACCTTGACGCTGGAGCTGTCGGCCTTCGGGTTGACGGTGATCGCACCGGCGCGAACGATGATGTCGCCGGCCTCGTGGGCGTGGGCGAGCGGGGCTGCGAGCGCGAGAGCAAACAGCGAAGCGCTGAGCAAGGACTTGTTCATGGGAGCTCCAAAAGGACGTTAAAAATGTCTGATGCCCTATGGTATGAAGCCAACTGATACGGTCTTTTGACTCAGCTCAATGAAACAGTGATGGCCCTGAAAGATCGCAGCCTTCGGCAGCTCCAACAGTTGAAATGCGATTCCCTGTAGGAGCTGCCGAAGGCTGCGATCTTTTTGACTTTAAAACTGCCGGAATTTACTCCGGCAGCTCATACACATAAATCTTGTCCGCCGCCATCTGATACCCGGCGTCGGCCAGTTCGCTGGTGGACGCCTTGACCTGCAACGGTCCCTCCACCCAGTACGGCTGATACAGCTCGTCGAGCTTCACCCCCAGCTCGCTTTTTACATGCACGATCTGATTCGACGGCGGTGGCGGCACGTGGATGCAGGCGCCGAAGTACGGCACCAACAGAAAGTCCGTGGTGCGCCCCTCTTCGTTGACTTCCAGCGGCACGATGTACCCCGGCAGGCGAATGTTCTGGCCGTCCAGGCTCTGCACCACTGGCGCATTCGGCATGTCCTGTTTTGCCGCTGGCGCCGACTCTGCCGAGAGCGCGTCGCCCATCTTCGACAGGTCGTGCAATGGCGTCATGTTCGGCACTTCCGGCGCGGCGTCCGGCGGGATCATCTCCGACCAGGTCAGGTCTTTCGGCGCCGCTGCCCACACAGGCAGGGCAACCAGCAACAGCAGCGCAAGCACGGCGCGGGGCATGGTGAACATCCTCATAAACGGATCGACAGGCCATCGGCCAGGGATTGGCGATACGCGCGCCAGGCCGGCACGCTGCCCATCAGCAGCGCGGCCGCCAGAATGCCACCGAGCAGCGTCCATTCATACTCGCTCGGCCACGCCAACGGCAGATACAGCCCGTAATTGGCCTGCACGTAACCCTGCGCCGCGGCGATACCGATGTACAGCAACGCCAGCCCGGCGATCACCCCGGTCAGCGCCAGAGCGAAGGCTTCCAGCACCAGCAGGCTTGCGATGTGCCACGGCCGCGCACCGACCGAACGCAGAATCGCCATCTCGCGGCGACGCTCGTTGAGGCTGGTGAGAATCGCCGTGAGCATGCCGATCAACCCGGTCAGCACCACGAACAGCGAGACCACGAACAGCGCTTTTTCCGCGGTGCTCATCAGGCTCCACAACTCCTGCAAAGCCACCCCCGGCAGGATCGCCAGCATTGGCTCGCCGCGGTATTCGTTGATTTCGCGTTGCAGGGCGAAAGTGGAAATCTTGCTGTTGAGGCCGAGCATGAACGCGGTGATCGCCTGGGGCGTCAGGTCCATGTTGCGCGCCTGGTCCGCCGTGATGCGCCCGTTGCCCCGGGCCGGCACGCCGTTGTGCCAGTCGATGTGAATCGCTTCCATGCCGCCGAGGCTGATGTGCAACGTGCGGTCCACCGGGGTGCCGGTGCGTTTGAGAATGCCGACCACGGTGAACGGTTTGTCGTCGTGCTTGACCAGGCTGATCGCTGCCACGCCGTGGGCCAGCACCAGTTGGTCGCCGAGCTTGTAGTGCAGCGCCTCGGCCACTTCGGCGCCGAGCACCACTTCGAATGGGTCGGTGGCAAACGCCCGACCATCAGCCAGTTCCAGGTGCTGCTGGCGACCGTACTGGTAATGCTCGAAATACGCCTCGGTGGTGCCCATCACCCGGTAACCGCGGTGCGAGTCACCGAGGGACATCGGGATCGCCCACTTCACTTTCGGGTTGCTGGCGAAGTGTTCGAAGCTGTCCCAGCGGATGTTGTTGGTGGCGTTGCCGATGCGGAACACCGAGTACAGCAGCAGGTTCACCGAACCTGAGCGAGCGCCGACGATCAGGTCGGTGCCGCTGATGGTGCTGGCGAAGCTGGCCTTGGCCTCGGTGCGCACGCGCTCGACGGCGAGCAGCAGGCACACCGACAAAGCAATGGCGAACGCGGTGAGCAGGGCGGTGAAGCGGCGGTTGGCCAGGCTGGCCATGGCCAGACGAAACAGATACATCTCAGACCTCGGCAGACGTGGCGGCGCGATTGAGCTCGGCCAGGGACAGGTGACGGTCGAACAGCGGCGCCAGGCTCTGGTCGTGGCTGACGAACAACAGGCTCGAGCCGGCCTCGCGGCATTCGGCGAACAGCAGGCGAATGAAGTTTTCCCGGGCGTCGTAATCCAGTGCCGAGGTCGGTTCGTCGGCGATCACCAGTTCCGGTTGGCCGATCAAGGCACGGGCGGCGGCGACCCGTTGCTGCTGACCGATCGACAGCGAGTCGGCACGACGACCGAGGAGGCTTTCGTCCTTCAGACCCAAGTGGGCAAGCAGGGTGGCGGCAGCCTGATCGACGCTGCCGTGACGCTGTTTCGCCCGTTCAGCGCGCAGTTTGGAGAAGTGGCAGGGCAACTCGACGTTCTCGCGCACCGAGAGAAACGGCAGCAGGTTGAACTGCTGGAAGATGTAGCCGGTGTGATCGACACGAAAGCGGTCGCGGGCGCCGGCACCGAGTTCGGTCAGCTCCTGGCCGAGCAGGCGAATGCTGCCGCGCCCGGGTTTCTGCACCCCGCCGAGCAGGCCGAGCAGGGTGGTCTTGCCACTGCCGCTGGGACCTTTGAGGAACAGGGTTTCGCCTGGTTCCAGGCGAAACGCCGGGATGTCCAGCAGCGGCGGGTGGCCGGGCCAGTTGAAGCCCAGGTCGGACAGTTCGATGAGTGCTTGGGTCATGGCGCCAGTTTCAAGAGTTGAACACAAACCCCTGTAGGAGCTGCCGAAGGCTGCGATCTTTTGATCTTGCTTCTAAAAAGATCAGGATCAAAAGGTCGCAGCCTTCGGCAGCTCCTACAGGAGATTTTCAGACAATCAGAATTTCAGGGCAGCCGCCTTGGCCGTGACTTCCGTACCTTGCTGGCCGCTCGGGCCGATCAGTTGTACCTGAATTTTCTGGGTCGCCGGGAAGGTATTGAAGATGTTCGCCAAGTCGAGCGTCTTCAGAGCACCCGGGGCTGCGCAGCTGAATTGATAGTGCGCGTGGATTTCGCTGTGATCGTGGTGATGCTCGTGACCGTCCTTGTCCGCTTCATCGTCGTCGTGATCTTCGGCGGCCGGCTTGTCGCCGAACAGCGGGCTTTCCAGTTCCTGGCTGGCTACTTTGCAACCCGCGGCGGCGGGCAGGTTGAACAGCGCCAGCGGGTTCTCCAGTTTCGTGCGAGCGGCCACGACCTTGGCTTTGTCGGCGTCGGTGGTGGCGGCGTGTTCGAAGCCGACCAGGTTCATCGCCGGGCTTTCCAGTTCCAGCTCCAGGGTCTGGCCGTCGAGTGCGGCGTTCAAGCGGCCAACGCCATGCTCATGGGCGCCGAGGCTGCCGTGCTCGTGGTCATGATCGTGCTCATCGGCGGCGTGGGCGATGGCCAGCGGCAACAGGGCAAACGGCAAAGCGAGCAGCAGACGACGCATGGCGGTCTCCGGAAAGTAAAGTGAAGAGTTTGTTATGTAATCTTATAACGAAAGTCCGCAGAGTTTGCCCGCCTGCTTGGCGTTGCACAAGTCCCGTGGGAGCATGCAGGTCAGAAATGTGCAGGAGCGAAGCAGATGTTGCGGATACGCGGAACCGTCGGCGCGATGCCGGTGGATTTGACGGTGGAACTGGATGACAGCGATTGGGCGAAGCTCGGCGCAGCGCTGGGGGCGCAGTCGCAGAGCGAGCAGTCGCCAGCGGCATCGCTGACGCCAACAGCGAAACCGCAGAATCAGGACGATGCCGTGTGGCAAGTTGCGCAGGACCTGTTGCGCAAGGCCGGACAGCTCAGCGGGCCGGACCTGCTGGAGCAGCTTGAGGGTTTGACCGGCAGCGCGGCAGCGGGCAAACGGCTGCTGGTGCGCTTGCGCCACAGCTCGCAAGTGAAAGTGGCGAGCGGCGGCGATACGCCGCTCTACAGCTGGATCGAGTGAGCCGCAAACGATCGCAGCCTGCGGCAGCTCCTACATGGGGCGATGCGTCACCCGTTTTGCGGATGAACACGGAGCCTGTAGGAGCTGCCGCAGGCTGCGATCTTTTGATCTTAATAAAGCGCAGCGAACACTTTACGGCGGTAAGCGGTCACCAGCGGATGATCGTTGCCCAGCAGTTCGAACACCTGCAGCAGAGTCTTGTGCGGCAAGCCTTCGCCGTAGCTGCGATTGCGGATGAACAGCTTGAGCAAGGCCTCCAGCGCCGCCTCGTATTGCTGACGCGCCAGTTGCTGGATCGCCAGTTGATACACCGCTTCGTCGTCCTGTGGGTTCTGTGCCAGACGCGCCTTGAGGTCAGCGGCATCCGGCAGGTCACGGGCCAGGCCGAGGAACTTGATCTGCGCCTTGGCACCGGCCAGTGAAGCCTTGTGCTCATCGCTCTTGACTGCGTCGAGTACGGTTTGCGCTTCGCCCAGTTCGCCGCGCTCGGTCAGGCAGCGGGCGTACAGGATCAGCGCCTTGGCGTTGCTGTTGTCTTCGTTGAGCATCACCACCAGCGCCGCTTCGGCATCGGCGTAACGGCCATCGTCAAACAGCGCTTGCGCCTGTTCGAACGGGTCGGCGGCGGCCGGTGGCGGCATCTGTACATGCGGTTCGAGCAGGGCGCGCACGGCGGATTCCGGTTGTGCACCGGCAAAACCGTCGACCGGTTGACCGTCCTTGAACAGCACTACGGTCGGCAGGCTGCGAATGCCGAAGCGGGCCACGATGTCCTGCTCGATGTCGCAGTTGACCTTGGCCAGCAGCAGCTCGCCCTGATAGCTCTCGGCAATGCCTTGCAGCATCGGCATCAACGCCTTGCACGGCGCACACCACTCGGCCCAGAAATCCACCAGCACCGGTTTGTTGAAAGAAGCTTCGATCACCGACTGGTCGAAATCGGCAGTCGTGGCGTCGAAGATGTACGGCGTTTGCTGACTCATGGGGGATCTCGTAAAAGCGTGGATGGGGCAACTATACGGCTTGGCGGGGTGTGGCCGGAAGCGGTGCAGGTTTGAGCATTGTGTCGCCTGGCAGGACGCTTTCGCGAGCAGGCTCGCTCCCACATTGGATCTATGGCGTTCACCAACCCCTTGTGGGAGCGAGCCTGCTCGCGAAGCTTCTAGTCACGCCGCGCATGGTAAAGGCTGACATGTCTGAATTCTTCCGGCTCCGCCAGATCCGGCAAAGTCATCGCCTCAAGCATTTCGATGCGCTGATACAACGGATGACGAAAATCGCGAACCCGCGAATCCGCCACCAGCGCCTCGCGGCCACGGCTGAGAAACGCATCGAGCAGCGGCAGGTTCTCGCGGTCGTAGAGCACGTCCGCCACCAGAATCAGATCGAAGCGATCAGCCTCGGCGAAGAAGTCCGTCGAATAGCTCATCTGCAGATCATTGAGTTCAGCATTGGCCCGGCAAGCGGCAATTGCCAGTGGATCGAAATCACAGGCCACCACTTCCAGCGCCCCGGCCTTCACCGCAGCAATCCCGGCAATCCCGGAGCCGGCGCCGAAATCCAGAACCCGTTTGCCACGCACCCATTCCGGGAATTCGGCCAGATACCGCGCCACCGCCAGACCGCTGGCCCAGCAAAAGCTCCAGTAAGGCGGCTCATGGAGGATGCGCCGGGTTTCGTCGGGGCTGAACTCGCGGTGCATGTTGTCGCCGTCGATCAGCCACAGCTGCAAGTCGGTGCCCGGCAATGCACAGGCCTTGAGCCGGGCATCACCGAGCAATTCACCCAGCGCGTGTTGCAGGTCGAGCGGTGCCGTCATGGTGCTTTGACAAATTGCAGCTGGCCCAGCGCCTGAGTGGTTGGCTGAGTGATGGTTTGCGACGGCAGGTGCAGGATCAACTGGCCCGACTGCGTGGCACGACCGCGCAACTCAACCCGCGCACCGGCCGGAAAAGCGTCCGGGTTGAAGCGCAGGCGAAACGGCAGGATCTGGTTGTTGCCGATCAGGCTGGAACTGGCGAGCAGGTGTTGCGGGCGCGACTTCTCGTCGATCACCAGCAGCGCCAGTTCGACTTCGGCCCCGGCCGGCACGCCTTGCAAGGTGCCGCTCAGCTCCCGTTGATAAGCTGGCAGCGGTCCAAGGTCGGCTGCCTCTTTGGCTTTTTTCTGCGCCTGTTGCGGCGCCGGTCCTGGCGTCGGCGGCTGCGGCTTGGGTTTATCGCTGCCGCAGGCCACCAGCAGGGCGAAAAGACTGAGCAAAACGAGCGGTCGTAGCGGCATTGGCAGCTCCAGCAAAATGAAATCCATGGATCAAACGATCATGGCAGTCTGTATACCGCAAACCCTATGGCTTGTCTTGCCACCGGGATGCGCTACCATGGCCCTCCCTTTTTTTGTTGCCAGCCACCATGCACTGTCCCTTCTGCGGTGCCAACGACACCAAGGTCATCGACTCGCGTCTGGTCGCCGAGGGCGAACAGGTGCGCCGCCGGCGTGAATGCCTGGCCTGCGGCGAACGTTTCACGACGTTCGAGACGGCCGAACTGGTGTTGCCGCGCCTGATCAAAACCGACGGCAGCCGCCAACCGTTCGACGAAGAAAAACTCCGCGCCGGCATGCAACGCGCCCTGGAGAAACGTCCGGTGAGCGTCGAGCGCCTCGAATCCTCTCTGGTTCACATCAAGCACAAGCTGCGCGCCACCGGCGAGCGCGAGGTCAAATCCCTCGTGGTCGGCGAACTGGTGATGGCCGAACTGCAAAAGCTCGATGAAGTGGCCTACATCCGTTTCGCTTCGGTGTATCGCCGCTTCCAGGACCTCAACGAGTTCCGCGAAGAGATCGACCGCCTCGCCCGCGAACCGGTGAAAGAATGACCCGCGCCGCCGAGCAGGCCATCCTCGACGCTCACTTCATGGCCCGCGCGCTGGAACTGGCGCGCAAGGGCCACTACACCACGCACCCCAATCCTCGCGTTGGCTGCGTGATCGTACGCGATGGGCAGATTGTCGGCGAAGGCTTTCATGAGCGGGCCGGCGAACCCCACGCTGAAGTCCATGCCTTGCGCGCTGCCGGTGAACTGGCCCGGGGCGCGACGGCTTACGTCACCCTTGAGCCGTGCAGCCACCATGGTCGTACGCCGCCGTGCGCCGACGCGCTGGTGAATGCCGGGCTGGGCCGGGTGGTTGCGGCGATGCGTGATCCGAACCCGCAAGTTGCCGGGCGAGGCTTGCAGCGTCTGGCCGATGCCGGGATCGCGACTGAAAGCGGTGTGCTGGAGGCTGAGGCGCGCAAACTCAATCAAGGTTTCCTTAAGCGTATGGAACATGGCCTGCCGTTCGTGCGGGTCAAGTTGGCCATGAGCCTCGACGGTCGCACGGCGATGGACAGCGGCGAGAGCCAATGGATCACCGGCCCGGCCGCCCGTTCGGCGGTGCAGCGGCTGCGCGCCCAGGCCAGCGTGGTGCTGACCGGTGCCGACACGGTGCTGGCCGATGGCGCTCGCTTGACCGTGCGCGCCGACGAGTTGGGCCTGGATGCCGAGCAAACTGCCTTGGCCATGAGCCGTCCCCCGCTGCGGGTGCTGATCGACGGGCGCCTGCGGGTGCCGTTGGATGCGCCGTTCTTCAAGGCCGGTCCGGCGCTGGTCGCCACCTGCATGGCGGTCGAAGAGCAATACGCCAACGGCCCGGAATGCCTGATCGTGCCGGGTGATGACGGTCAGGTCGATCTGCATCAACTGCTGATCGAACTGGCCGGCCGTGGCGTCAATGAAGTGCTGGTCGAGGCCGGGCCACGACTGGCCGGCGCCTTTGCCCAGCTCGGTCTGGTCGACGAGTTCGTGATCTTCATTGCCGGCAAGTTCCTCGGCTCCTCGGCACGGCCGTTGCTGGACTGGCCGTTGGCCTATATGAAGGACGCTGCGGAGCTGAAAATCACTGAAATCCGCGCGGTTGGCGATGACTGGCGAGTCACTGCGACGCCGGTCCGTTCGGCGAGCGTATAATTCCCGGCCATCGCCTTAGCGCTGGCTTCGTTCTCAAGGAGAACCCCATGTTTACCGGCATCATCGAATCCATCGGCAGTATCCGTGCACTGACCCCCAAGGGCGGTGATGTACGGGTGCACGTCGCAACCGGCAAGCTCGACCTGAGCGATGTCAAGCTCGGCGACAGCATCGCCGTCAACGGCGTGTGCCTGACCGCCGTTGAACTGCCGGGCGACGGCTTTGCCGCCGACGTCAGCCGCGAAACACTGGACTGCACCGCCATGAATGACCTGAAAAGCGGCAGCCCGGTCAATCTGGAAAAAGCCCTGACCCCGACCACCCGTCTCGGCGGGCATCTGGTCAGCGGCCACGTCGACGGTGTCGGCGAAGTGGTGTCGCGCAGCGACAATGCCCGCGCCGTGGAATTTCGCATCCGCGCGCCGAAAGAACTGGCCAAATACATCGCCCATAAAGGTTCGGTCACCGTCGACGGCACCAGCCTGACCGTGAACGCGGTCGATGGCGCCGAGTTCCTGCTGACGATCATTCCGCACACCCTGAGCGAAACCATCATGGCGTCCTACAAGCCAGGTCGTCGGGTGAATCTGGAAGTCGACTTGCTGGCGCGTTATCTGGAGCGTTTGCTCTTGGGCGACAAGGCCGCAGAGCCGAGCGCTGGCGGCACGATCACTGAAAGCTTTCTGGCCGCCAACGGCTACCTCAAATCCTGACTGAAGGGGGTGCCTTGTGGCGCTCAATAGCATCGAAGAACTGGTTGAAGACATCCGCCAAGGCAAGATGGTCATCCTCATGGATGACGAAGACCGCGAGAACGAAGGCGACCTGATCATGGCCGCCGAATGCTGCCAGGCCGAGCACATCAACTTCATGGCCAAGCACGCCCGTGGCCTGATCTGCATGCCGATGAGCCGCGAGCGCTGCGAGCTGTTGAAGCTGCCACTGATGGCCCCACGCAACGGTTCCGGTTTCGGCACCAAGTTCACCGTGTCGATCGAAGCCGCCGAAGGCGTCACCACCGGGATCTCCGCCGCCGACCGTGCGCGCACCGTGCAAGCGGCCGCCGCCAGAGACGCCAAGGCTGAAGACATCGTCAGCCCGGGGCACATCTTCCCGCTGATGGCTCAGGCCGGCGGCACCCTCGCGCGCGCCGGCCACACCGAAGCCGCGTGCGACCTGGCGCGCATGGCCGGTTTCGAGCCGAGCGGCGTGATCTGCGAAGTGATGAACGACGACGGCACCATGTCCCGCCGCGCCGAACTGGAAGCTTTCGCTGCCGAACACAACATCAAGATCGGCACCATTGCCGACCTGATTCACTACCGGATGATCCACGAACGTACCGTTCAGCGGATTGCCGAGCAGCCGCTGGACAGCGAACTGGGCCAATTCAACCTGGTGACCTATCGTGATTCGGTGGAAGGTGACGTGCACATGGCCCTCACGCTGGGCACCGTTTGCGCCGAAGAGCCGACCCTGGTTCGCGTGCACAACATGGACCCGCTGCGCGACCTGTTGATGGTCAAGCAACCGGGCCGCTGGAGCCTGCGCGCCGCCATGGCCGCGGTGGCCGAGGCCGGCAGCGGTGTGGTGCTGTTGCTTGGTCACCCGCTGGACGGCGACGTGCTGCTGGCGCACATCCGCGAAACCGGTGAGCAGGCAGCGCCGAAAAAACCGACCACCTACAGCATCGTCGGTGCCGGTTCGCAGATCCTGCGTGACCTCGGTGTACGCAAAATGCGCCTGATGTCGGCACCGATGAAATTTAATGCGATATCCGGTTTCGATCTGGAAGTTGTAGAATACGTGCCCTCCGAATAATGACCGGTCGTTTTCGGCATTGTTGACATGGATTCTTGTGGTGAGGGGATTCATCCCCGACGGCTGCGCAGCAGCCCCTGTTTTGGGACTGCTACGCAGTCCATCGGGGATAAATCCCCTCGCCACAGCTAATATCACTGAGGGATGCGTACGAGACGCGTCCCGGCTCTTTAAGAGAACTGACGAATGACCCTGAAGACCATCGAAGGTACCTTCATCGCCCCTAAAGGCCGCTACGCTCTGGTAGTGGGCCGTTTCAACAGCTTCGTGGTTGAAAGCCTGGTCAGCGGTGCAGTTGATGCCCTGGTTCGCCACGGCGTGAGCGAAAGCGACATCACCATCATCCGCGCACCTGGCGCCTTCGAAATCCCGCTGGTTGCGCAGAAAGTCGCCCAGAAAGGTGAATTCGCAGCCATCATCGCCCTCGGCGCGGTCATTCGTGGCGGCACCCCGCACTTCGAATACGTGGCAGGCGAGTGCACCAAGGGCCTGGCCCAGGTGTCCATGGAATTCGGCGTACCGGTCGCTTTCGGCGTCCTGACCGTCGATTCCATCGAGCAAGCCATCGAGCGTTCCGGCACCAAGGCCGGCAACAAAGGTGCTGAAGCTGCCCTGTCCGCTCTGGAAATGGTCAGCCTGCTGGCGCAGTTGGAGGCCAAGTGATTAGCGACGATAGCGATCGTTTCAACCCGCGCGATCCGAAACCTGCGGATGCCGGCAAGCCATCGAAAAGCGTCAAGCGTCGTGAAGCCCGTCAGCTCGCGACTCAGGCTCTGTACCAATTGCACATGGCCAAGCAGTCGCTGAACGAGATCGAAGCGCAGTTCCGCGTTGATAACGATTTCACCGATGTCGATGGCGCGTATTTCCGCGAAATCCTGCACGGGGTTCCGGCAAGCCGCACCGAAATCGACAACGCCCTCAAGCCTTGCCTGGACATCGAAATCGAAGAGCTGGACCCGGTTGAACTGGCGGTTCTGCGCCTGTCCACCTGGGAACTGCTCAAGCGCGTCGATGTGCCGTACCGCGTTGTGATCAACGAAGGTATTGAGCTGGCGAAAGTCTTCGGTTCGACCGACGGCCACAAGTTCGTCAACGGCGTACTCGACAAGCTGGCTCCGCGCCTGCGTGAAGCTGAAGTCAAGGCGTTCAAGCGCTGATCAGCGCTTGATATCGCAATGGGCGAGTTTGAGCTGATCCGCAATTTCTTCGCCGCCGCGCCTTGTGCGCAGGGCGGCGAGGGCGTTGCACTGGGGATCGGCGACGACTGCGCCTTGCTGGCGGTTCCCCCCGGGGAACAGTTGGCGATCTCCACCGATACGCTGGTGGCCGGCGTGCATTTCGCCGATCCCTGCGATCCGTTTCTGCTCGGTCAGCGCTCGCTGGCCGTCGCGGTCAGCGATCTGGCCGCCATGGGCGCCACGCCCGTTGCCTTTACCCTTGCCCTGACTGTGCCGACGGTGACTGCCGATTGGCTGCAAGCCTATGCCCGCGGTTTGAACCGTATGGCGCAGAGCTGCGGCATTGCGCTGGTCGGCGGCGACACCACCCGTGGGCCGTTGAGCCTGACGGTCACGGTGTTCGGTCGGGTTCCGGCCGGCCAGGCGTTGACCCGCAGCGGTGCGCAAGCGGGGGATCTGCTGTGCGTCGGCGGCGAGTTGGGCAATGCCGCTGGCGCCTTGCCGCTGGTGCTCGGCCAGCGTGAAGCCGAAGCGGAGATCGCCCAGCCCTTGCTCGATCATTACTGGTCGCCACAGCCACAGTTGGCCCTCGGTCAGGCATTGCGTGGCAAAGCCACTTCGGCGCTGGATATCTCCGATGGTCTGCTCGCCGACTGCGGACATATCGCGCTGGCGTCGCAGATGCGCCTAGAAGTTGAACGCGAGCGCGTACCGCTGTCGAACGCTTTAGTGGCGTTTCTCGGCCAGCGCGGCGCGGAGCGTGCGGCATTGAGCGGCGGCGATGACTACGTGCTGGCCTTCACGCTACCGTCCGTCGAGTTGCCGGCGCTGCTGGCCGATGGCTGGCCGATCCATGTGATCGGGCGGGTGACGCAGGGCCAGGGTGTGGTGCTGCTGGATCGCGAAGGACACGACATCACCCCGCAAATCCGGGGCTATCAACATTTTCAGGAGACACCGTGACAGATCACCCGAAACAGGTTCCGGCCGAATTCGTTCCGCCGTCGGTCTGGCGCAATCCCTGGCATTTTCTCGCGTTCGGCTTCGGTTCCGGCACCTTGCCGAAAGCGCCGGGCACGTGGGGTTCGTTAGTTGCGCTACCCTTTATCCCGTTATGGCAGATGTTGCCCGACTGGGGTTACTGGCTGATGCTTGGCATCACCATGCTGTTCGGCTTCTGGCTGTGCGGCAAGGTTGCCGATGATCTGCGGGTACACGACCACGAAGGCATCGTCTGGGACGAGATGGTCGGAATGTGGATCACCTTGTGGCTGGTGCCGGAAGGCTGGTACTGGTTGCTTGCCGGGTTCCTGATGTTCCGCTTCTTCGACATTCTCAAGCCGTGGCCGATTCGCTGGATCGACCGGCACGTCCACGGTGGCGTCGGGATCATGCTCGACGACGTGCTGGCCGGTGTGTTCGCCTGGCTGGCGATGCAGGGGCTGGTGTGGATTTTCGCCTGATCCGGATTGTCCGGCTTCAGTGAGGAGACTAAGGATGGCTCGACGCTGGCTGGCGCTGGTGTTTTTTACCTTGCTGGGCACTGTCGCCAGTGCGCAGGAAGCCGCGCCGACGCCTGCGGTCATCCATCTGGCCAGCGAAGACTGGGAAGACTACACCGCCGCCGACGGCCATGGCCTGGGCTGGGACGTGCTGCGCAAGGTGTTCGAGCCGGCCGGGGTGAAGCTGGATATCCGCACCGAGCCTTATACGCGCTCCGTCGGTCTGGCCGAGCGCGGCGAAGTCGATGCCTGCGTCGGTTCGTATAAAGACGAGGCCAGCGACCTGCTGTACCCGCGCTGGAACTTCGACACCGACCACATCTACGCCCTGGGCCTTGCCAGCAACCCGGCACCGACGCCGGAAACCCTGGGTAGCTATCGATTGGCATGGGTGCGTGGCTACGACTATCAGAATTATTTGCCCAATGTGAAAAGCTACAACGAGGTCATTCGGCGCACCGGGATCCTGTCGATGCTGACCCACAACCGCGCTGACTATTACATCGATGCGCAGACCGAAATCGATTACGTGGTCGGCCGGGCCAAGGATCCGACGCAGTTTCGCAAGACCCACATCGCCGAACTGCCGCTGTATCTGTGCTTCGCCGACACGCCGCAGGCACGGACGTTGATGGCGCTGTTCGACAAGCGCATGGAACAGTTGGTGAAGAGCGGCGAACTGAAGCCGGTGTTCGAAAAGTGGAAGCAGCCGTATCCATTCGAGTCGAACTGAGTACAGATCTTGTGTCCAGCACTGCCCCCCTGTGGGAGCGAGCCTGCTCGCGAAAGCGCTGGGTCAGGCAACACAGAGATTGAATCTGCCGACGCCTTCGCGAGCAGGCTCGCTCCCACAGGGATCTGCAATGGCCGGGTGTTATCAAACTTTTTGATCGTTATGCCCGATAATTCAGCCTAAGCGCCTGCAGGAACCTGCTGTTACAATGCCGGCCTGCGAATCTTCAGACTTTTTAGATCAGGAGCACACCGGTGCCTGTCGTTTTTGTCGCCGCTTCCAAGCTGCCAACGCCTTTTGCGCAATTCACCATGCACGGTTTTCTCGATGAAGCCACCGGCCGCGAGCACGTTGTGCTGAGCCTGGGTGATTTCGCCGACGGTGCCCCGGTCCTCGGCCGGTTGCACTCCGAGTGTCTGACCGGCGACGCCCTGTTCAGCCAGCGCTGCGATTGCGGCTCGCAACTCGAAGCGGCCCTCAAGGCCATCGCCCGTGAAGGCCGTGGCGTGCTGCTGTACCTGCGTCAGGAAGGGCGCGGCATCGGTCTGCTGAACAAGATTCGCGCCTACGAGTTGCAGGACGGCGGTGCCGACACTGTTGAAGCCAACGAGCGTCTGGGCTTTGCTGCCGACCAGCGCGACTACGCCATGTGCCTGCCGATGCTTGAGCACCTGGGCGTGAAGTCCCTGCGTCTGATGACCAACAACCCGCGCAAGGTCAAAGCCTTGACCGACATGAACATCGTCGTCGCCGAACGCGTTCCGCTGCACACCGGCCACAACCCGCACAACAAACTGTACCTGGCGACCAAGGCCAGCAAGCTCGACCACATGATGGGCAACGAGCATCAGGGCGAGGTAGACCGCGCGTGACTCGCGGTCAGGTGCGACGCCGTCTGGCAGTCGACTGGTGGAAATACCTGGCGCTGGCACTGGTGCCGCTGTTCGTTCTCAACGGCCTGTTCGGCCAGGGCGAAGGCATTCTGCCGGTGCTGGCCATGCCAATGTTCATCGCCGGCGTGGCCTCGATGTTTGTCAGCCTGAAGTTTTTCGGCCGCTACAAGCACGCGCTGATCGCCACGCAGAAAGCCCTCGATACCCCTGATGAACCGGCGGCCTGGATTGCGTTGGCGGCCCAGCGTCGTCATGCATTCCTCGCGGCGGCATTGCCGGCGTGGATCGGTGCACTGGCGGTGTTCGTCGGCCTCGAAGCGGTGCCGTTGATGCTGTTGGCGCTGTCCACAGCCGTGCTGTTCTACCTCTATCGCATTCCGCGTCAGCTCGGCTGATGCGTCGTCTGTGGCTGGCGGTTCTGCTGCTGGCCTGCGCCGGCCCGGTGCTGGCGAGCCTGCGGGTGGTGAGCCTCGCGCCTTCTCTGTCTGAAATCGCCGTTGAGCTGGATTCGGCTGACCTCTTGGTCGGTGTGCTGGATGCTGGCGAGCGTCCTGCTGCGCTCAAGGATGTGCCGTCAGTGGGGCGCTACGGTCAATTGGACATGGAGCGACTGCTCAGCCTCAAGCCCGATTTATTGCTGCTGTGGCCCGGCAGTGTCGGCCCGGCGCAACGCGACCAACTCAAACAGCTGAACATTCCGACTTACGTGGCCGAACCGCACAATCTCGAACAGCTGTCTGCGCAGATTGAAGCGATTGCCAGTCAATTGCGGCGGCCTGAGCGTGGGCTGAAACTGGCTGCTGAGCTGCGCGAGAAACTCAATGACTTGCGCCAGCGCTATCGCCGGGACACGCCGTTGAACGTCTTCTACCAAGTCTGGGACAAGCCGTTGTACACCGTCGGTGGCGGGCAGATCATCAGCGATGCGCTTGAAGTGTGCGGTGCACGCAACGTGTTCGCCGACCTGAGCCTGCCGGCGCCGCAGGTCAGTATCGAAGCGGTGTTGCAACGCAATCCCGAGGTGATTCTGGCCGGCGATCAGGCCCAGCTTGATGCGTGGAAAGCGTGGCCGCAGGTGGCGGCAGTGGGGCATGGGCAGTTGCTGTTGGTCAGCGACAAAGGCCTGGAACGTCCGAGCGGGCAGATGATCGAAGCCACCGCCAAACTGTGTAAGCTCATTCAGCCACAACGCTAATCTTGTGGCGAGGGAGCTTGCTCCCGCTGGGCTGCGCAGCAGCACCAAAACCTGTCACTCAAATCTGCCTGCCACGCCGAGCAAGCCGGATTACGACTGCTGCGCAGCCGGGCGGGAGCAAGCTCCCTCGCCACAGTTGATCAAGGTTTACCTTAGAGCCCCGGTGTCCAGGTCACGCCAAACGCCCACGCCCGACCTTCCTCGCGATAGCCATACTGACTGCCGTCATAGCTGTACAACGCGCGGCTGTAACCCTTGTCCAGCAGGTTATCCAGCTTCAGGTCCAGCTTGATCTCGCGGTTCAGCGCCCAACTGCTGCGCAATCCGACGGTGCCGTAGCCACCTAGCGGCTGGGTGTTGTTCAAATCGTCGTAACTGCCGCTGACCAATTGCCAGCTGGCGCCCAGCCCCAACCGGTCGAACTGGCGATCCAGATCCCAACTGGCCGTACGCCGCGCGCGACGGGCCAGGGTATGCCCGGTGTCGCGATCACGCGGGTCGATGAGCGCCACGCCGAGGTTGCTCTGCCAGCCGAACAGTTCCTGCTTCAGCGCCGCTTCGAAGCCGTTGATCCGGGCCGAGGCAACGTTTTCCGGGCGTGAGTGGCTGCCGAAGATGATCGCGTCTTCCAGGTCCGTGCGATAAATCGACGCTTCGAGACGGCTGGTGTCGCTCAACTGGCTGCGCCATTGCAGCTCGTAGCTTTTCGAGGTTTCCGGTTTCAGGTCCGGGTTGCTGAAATCCGGGTAGTACAGGTCGTTGAAGGTCGGCGCGCGGAAGCCTTCGCTGTAGCTCAGCAGCAGATCGTTGTCCGGGTTCAGCGGCAGGTTAAAGGTGCCGCTCCAAGTGTTCTGGCTGCCGAACTGCTGGTTGTCGTCGTGGCGCAGGCCCAGTTCTGTGGAGAAGCTGTCGGCCTGATAGCGATGCTGGATGAACGCGGCGCGGTTCCAGCGGCTGTCTTCGTTGAACGCGGTGCTGCTGTTGACCCGGTCTTGGTACCAGTCGCCGCCAAGGATCAGGCTGTTGCGCGCATCCAGGGTCAGGTCGTTCTGCCAGTTCAGCGAGTCGCGGTAGGTGTTGAACACCGTGCGCTCGTCGCTGAGTTTGTCGAGGGTCTTCTCGCGGTTCTCGCTGTGGCCGAGCTCGATGCGGGTTTTCCAGGTTTCGTTGACCCGGGCATCGACGTAGCTGCTGACACTGTTGACGTTGAAGTCGCTGTAGGGCTGCTGCTGCACCGACTCGAAGGTGTTCGTGTCGAAGCGGCCAAAGGGGTTGTCGAACTCGCTCTTGCCACGGTTATCCAGCAGATTGGCGCCGATCTCAACGTCATCGGTCAGCGCATGGCTGAGGCTCAGGCTGACGGATTTGTTGCGGTAGGCATCGTGATCGCTGTCGCTGGGGTAGGACTCGTGAGTGCGGTCGAGGCCGGCGGTGTCATCCAGGCTGGCGCCAAGGTTGAAGCGGGTTTTGTCATCGCCACCGGACAGGCCAAGGCTGCGCTCCCAGGTCTGGTTGCTGCCGAAACCGACGTGCAGACGTGGCTGCAGGCCTTGCTCGTTGCCGCGGCGGGTGAAGATCTGAATCACCCCGCCAATCGCATCGCTGCCATAAATCACCGAACGCGAACCGCGCAGCACTTCAACGCGCTCGATCTGGTCGATGTTCAGGTGCTGCAGGTTGCTGTCGCCGGAGGTCGAGCTGCCGATGCGCTGCCCATCGAGCAGCACCAGACTCTGCGCAGACTGCGTGCCGCGAATGTAGATCCCCGGCAGGCTGCCGCGCCCACCGGCCTGCGCCACTTGCACGCCTGGCACCCGCTGCACCAGATCGGTGACGCTGCTCGGTTGCAGGCGGTCGATGTCTTCGCGAGTGAACACGGTGTTGGCCGCGCTGCTGTCATTGCGCGCCTCGACCTGGCGATTGGCGCTGATCAGCGTGTCCGGCAGCTTCAGGGCTTCGTCGCGTTCGAAGGTGTCAGCGAGGGCGCTGGCGGCTGGCAGCAGGAGGAAGGGCAGGGCGAGGCGCGGGAGGTTCATGACAATCCATGGTTTATGCAAAAACCTGTAGGAGCTGCCGAAGGCTGCGATCTTTTGCTTTTGAGAAAGGTCTGGAGCTGCCGACGATCACGATCAAAAGATCGCAGCCTTCGGCAGCTCCTACAGGGGGGAGTGTCAGCGGTTGAGCAACGCCAGACGCTCACGAATCGACGCCTCGATTCCGGCCTCGTCCAGTCCGCATTCGGCCAGCATTTGCGCTGGTTTCGCATGCTCGACATAAATGTCCGGCAAGCCCAGGTGCAGCATCGACTTGAGGATGTTCTCGCGTGCCAGGAACTCGCTGACCGCGCCACCGGCGCCGCCCATGATCGCGTTCTCTTCGATGGTCACCAGCAGCTCGTGGCTGCCGGCGATCTCGCGCACCAGCTGTTCATCCAGCGGTTTGACGAAACGCATGTCGACCACGGTCGCATCCAGCTTCTCGGCGACTTTCAGTGCTTCGGTCAGTTGCACGCCGAACACCAGCAGCGCGACGTTGCTGCCCTGACGACGAACGATGCCCTTGCCGATTTCAATCGGTTCGAGGTCTTTGTCGATGGTCGCGTTCGGGCCGGTGCCGCGAGGGTAACGCACTGCCGCCGGGCCGTTGTACAGGTGACCGGTGGTGAGCATCTTGCGCAGTTCGTTTTCGTCGCTCGGGGTCATGATGACCATGCCCGGGATGCAGCGCAGGTACGACAGGTCGAAGCTACCGGCGTGGGTCGGGCCGTCTTCGCCCACCAGACCGGCACGGTCGATGGCGAATAGTACGTCGAGGTTCTGCACCGCGACGTCGTGCACCAACTGGTCGTAACCGCGTTGCAGGAACGTCGAGTAGATCGCCACTACCGGTTTGGCGCCTTCGCAGGCCATGCCGGCGGCGAACGTCACGGCGTGCTGCTCGGCAATCGCCACGTCGAAGTAGCGCAGCGGGAAGCGTTCGCTGAACGCCACCAGGTCCGAGCCTTCCTTCATCGCCGGGGTGATGCCTACCAGACGCGGGTCAGCCGCGGCCATGTCGCACAGCCATTCACCGAACACCGCCGAATACTTCGGCCCGCCGGCCTTTTTCGGCGCAGCGGCCGGGGCGTCGAGCGGTTCGAGCTTGGTGATCGCGTGATAACCAATCGGGTCGACTTCCGCCGGGGCGAAGCCTTTGCCTTTCTTGGTGACGATGTGCAGGAACTGCGGGCCCTTCAGATCGCGCATGTTGCGCAGGGTGGCGATCAGAGTCGGCAGGTCGTGGCCGTCGATCGGGCCGATGTAGTTCCAGCCCAGCTCTTCGAACAGGGTGCCGGGAACCAGCATGCCTTTTGCGTATTCTTCGGTGCGGCGAGCGATTTCCCAGGCACCGGGCAGGCGCGACAGGACTTTCTTGCTGCCTTCACGCATGCTCGCGTAAGTGCGGCTGGAAAGGATTTTCGCCAGATAATTCGACAGGCCACCGACATTGCGCGAGATCGACATGTCGTTGTCGTTGAGGATCACCAGCATGTTGGCGTTGACTTCCGGCGCGTGGTTCAACGCCTCGAAGGCCATGCCGGCGGTCAGCGCGCCGTCACCGATCACGGCAATCGCCTTGCGATCGCTGTTTTGCAGACGGGCGGCAATCGCCATGCCCAGCGCTGCGCTGATCGAGGTGCTGGAGTGGCCGACGCCAAAGGTGTCGTACTCGCTCTCGGCGCGACGCGGGAAGGCGGCGATGCCGTCCTTCTGGCGCAGGGTTTCCATGCGCTGACGACGACCGGTGAGGATCTTGTGCGGATACGCCTGATGACCGACGTCCCACACCAGCCGGTCATCCGGGGTGTCGAAGACGTAATGCAACGCGATGGTCAGCTCGATGACGCCCAAGCCGGCACCGAAATGCCCACCGGTCTGGCCGACCGTGTAGAGCAATTCCAGGCGCAACTCATCGGCCAGGGTTTCCAGCTCGGCTTCGCCTAACCGGCGCAGGCCGTCCGGCGTGTTCGCGCGGTCGAGCAGGGGCGTGGTCGGGCGCTTGCGGGGAATCTCATGAAACGTCGTGGGCATCAGGCGAATCGTTATAGGTATAAAAGATGCGGCAGTTTACCTGATGCATCGCCCCCTGCCCACGCGTTGGTCTTTTTTGGCAGGTTGGCGTTCAGTTACGCCGCTCGACGATATACCGGGCCAGGTCGCGCAAAGGCTCTGCTGCCGCGTCAAACGGTCGCAGCGCGTGCAGCGCCTGATCGCGCAGCTCCAGGGCGTAGGCCTTGGCTGCGTCCAGCCCCAGCAGGGCCGGGTAGGTTGGCTTGTCGCGGGCGATGTCGGCGCCTTGGCGTTTGCCGAGGGTTTCGGTATCGCTTTCGACGTCGAGAATGTCGTCCTGGACCTGGAATGCCAGACCAATGGCCTGTGCATAAATCTGCAGGGCCTTGAGTTCATCTTGCTCGGCACGGCCGCTGGCCAGGGCACCGAGCTTGACGCTGACTTCGATCAGCGCGCCGGTCTTGTGCCGGTGCATCTGCTCCAGCGCTTGCTGGTCAAGCTTGAGGCCGACCGAACCGAGGTCGATGGCCTGACCGCCGACCATGCCCGCCGGGCCTGCCGCATGCGCCAGCGCCGTGACCTGTTGCAGGCGGATGTCGGCGTCGAGGTTGCTCAGGCGCGGGTCGAGCAGAGCGCTGAAGGCCAGGCTCTGCAAACCGTCACCGGCGAGGATCGCGCAGGCTTCGTCGAATTTCTTGTGGGTGGTTGGCTGGCCGCGACGCAGGTCGTCGTCGTCCATCGCCGGCAAATCGTCGTGCACCAGCGAATAGGCGTGGATCAACTCCACCGCACAGGCTGCGCCGTTGGCCTGCTCGGCCTTGCCGCCGAGCGCTTCGCACGCCGCGTAGGCCAGCAGCGGACGTACGCGTTTGCCGCCGATCATCACGCTGTAGTGCATCGCCTCATACAGACGCGACAGCTCTGGCAACGGTGCTTTGAAGAGGATTTCCAGTGCCGCATTGACCCGCGCCTGGCTGGTCGCCGAATACGCTGCAATCATTCTGGCTGTTCCGCGTCGAAGGGTTCCTCGGCGAGTTCGCCATCGCGCTCCAGCAGCACTTGCACCTTCTGCTCGGCCTGGGCCAGCGCTGCCTGGCAGTCACGGGTCAGACCGATGCCCTGCTCGAAAGCGATCAGCGAGTCTTCCAGCGACAATTCACCGTTCTCCAGACGCTCGACCAATGTTTGCAGGTCGGCGAGGGACTGTTCGAAATCCAGTGCAGCTTTTTTGCGGGCCATGGCGGCGATTTCCGGTTGACGTTAAACCGGCGCGACACTAGCAGATAGGGGGTTTATGGGCAAATGAGCGGGACTTGCGCAGGCATCGCCAAGGGCCGCAAAAACTTCTGTGGCGAGGGAGCTTGCTCCCGCTGGGTTGCGCAGCAACCCCAAAACCAGCCACCGCGATTCAACAGTTGAAGCGCGTCGGGTGGTCGGGGCCTGCTGCGCAGTCCAGCGGGAGCAAGCTCCCTCGCCACAGAATTTGTGGAGCTTCATGAGCGCTATTCGGCTCATGCCCCACAGACCTGCGTGATTCTCACCGCAAATCCAGATGTATCTGATTGTTAAAAAACTGCCGAATCGCTAATCTTCGCGCCTTCTACGACCCGGTAGTCACGGGTCTTTCAGACGAACCGCAGTTTCCACCGCTGTGAAGTACCGAGGATCGGGTGCAAGGTTTCGTTCAGGCATGGCAGGAGGCATTACATGCGTTCATTTCTTTGGCTGCTGATCGGCCTGGCCTGCGCACCGGCGCTGCTGGCGGCGCCGAGCGCTGAACTGTCGGAACCGTCCGGCGGCTGGCGTTACCACGGCCTGCTCGATCGCACGGAAAACCCGCAAGTCGCTTACCCCACGCCGCCGATTGATCGCGGCATTCAGCGCAATCGCACGATGATCCAGGGCCAGCTCAAGGCCATCGGCAATCAGCGCGGGCCGCACACGCTGGCGGTCAACGGCAATCCATTGAATCTGTATACCGACGATGACGGGCGCTTCGCCCGGCCGTATGCGTTCGGCGCCGGTTCCAACAGTGTCGAAGTGCGCAGCGCCGAGGGCCAGTCGCTCAAGCGTGTGCAGTTCTATGAAGCGAATAACCTGCGCACCCCGGCGAAGATCCGTGTGGTGCTTGGCTGGGACGATCCCAAGGCCGAGCTCGACCTGCACATCATTACGCCCGACGGCCAGCATGCGTTCTTCGCCCACACGGCGCTGACCAACGGCGGTGGTCTGGACCCGGATGGGGTCGATGGCCCCGGCCCGGAAATGTTCACCATGACTGCGCCGCTGCATGGCACTTATCTGGTTTACGTCAACTATTGGGGCAACTTCGGCGACGGCGGCTATAACTTCGAGGAGGCCAGCAATCAGAACGAGGTCATCACCTCGCAAATCACGCTGGTACTCAACGAAAACACGGTCGACGAAAAACGCGAAACATTCATCGTGCCCCTGCGGGCGATCGGTGATCTGCTGCTGGTCAAGACTTTCAACTATTAAGCATCCCGCACCACGGATGAACTTCGGGTTTTGTGAACATGAGTGATAACGCTGCTTCTCCGGCCGTCCCGACACCTGCCGGCCAACCTTCCCGGCGCTGGCCGGCGCTGCTGATCGGCCTGGCTCTGGTGGCCGGGGTGGCCGGTGGTCTCGGCTGGCTGCTGCACAAGCCCAAGGTGCCGGCGGCAGCGCTGGCCAGCGACAAGCTCGGCCTGAGCCGTCCTGACGCGCTGCTGGAAACCCGCTCCCTGAGCCAGTTGCCCAAGGACCTGCTGACGGTGCCGTTCCTCAAGGCCACGCTCACCGAGGATTTCGTCTTCTATTACGAAACCCACGCCGACCGCCTCGGCCTGATCGGCAGCCTGCGGCGGATCATCTACGAGCATGACCTGAAGCTGCAGGACAGCCTGATCGAGCAGCTTTTCGATCAACCGGCGGACGTCGCGTTGTGGCGCGGTGCGGATGGCCGGCTCAAGGATTTCCTGCTGGTGATGGATCGCGGCGGACTGGCGAAACTGCTGGAGCCGCTGGCGAAAGTGGCGCTGGACGATTCGCAGCTCAGCGTTTTCGGCAGCCTCAAGGTCGGCAACGACGAGGTGCCGCTGTACCAGCTCAGCTACAACGCCAGCAAATCGCTGCTGTTCGCTTCGCGCGGCGACAAACTGGTGGTGCTGTCCAATCCGAACAAGTATTACGACCCGGCCAATGGCGAGTCCGAAGAGTCTGGGCATGTATCGCCGCAAGCGCTGGCGGCCCTGCTCAACGGCGACAAACTGTTCCCCGAAGCCTTCGGTCTGCCGGCCAAGGCGCCGGAGATCAAACAGCGTCTGTCGGTGAATTCCAGTGTGCTCGCCATGGGCTATCAACGTTTCATCCCGAACTTCGCCGGGCTGCGCTTCGACATGGACGACAAGGGCTGGCACAGCTTCCTCGCCATGGATGAGCTGGATAACCAGCCGGACTTCGATTTCAAACCGGTGTGGCAAGCCATGCCGCTGGGCGCCAGTGCCTGCGTGACCTTGCCGGTGGCGGCCGAACCGCAGAAGCCATTGTTGGTGAAACTTGGCGCGGATGAGGCGGTGGCGCAGAAACTCACCGAGCACGTCGCCGGTGCGGCTGGCCTGTGCTGGTACGCCGACTCACGGCTGTACACGCCATTGCTGGTCGCCAGCCTGAAGGACGAGGACAGCAGCAAGCTCGACGGCGACCTGGGCACCTTGTTCGGTTCGATGGTTGGCGCCTACGAGTCGAATGTCGACGAACACGCGTTCCCAGTGGTCGAGAAGCAGGAAGGCCAGAGCCATGTCTGGCAGCGTCAGGTCAGCTCCAATTTCGGCCCTTACGCCGCCAAGACTGCCGAGAATCCGGATGCGATCAGCGGCAAGGCATTCATGAAAGTCAGCCTCGCCCGTCACGGTTCGACGCTGCTGTTTTCCCTCGACGACAAACTGGTCGACAAGGCGCTGGGCACGCTCGACAAACGCTTCCCGCCGATGGCCGACGTACTGCCCAAAGACGTGCTGATGCCGATCTACTTCGGTCCGGATTCGATGGCGCAACTGATGCAGCAGGAAACCCTCGACAGCCTGCCGCAGGACATGGAGCCGGTGTTCTACAACGCGGCGCAAACCTACCTGATCCCGAAACTGCGCACCCTCGGTGGCTACGGCAAATATGCCCTGACCCTGCCCGAAGGCAGCGAGCCTGACGGCCACTGGCAATGGCTGCCGCTGGAATGGAAAGCGCTGTGACCGCATTGATCCGCAGCCTCGGCCTGCTCGCGCTGTTGCTCAGCGCGGGTGCCCGAGCCGTCGAGGCGCCTGCACTGGATCCGGCGCAATCCCAGGTGTTCCGCGCCTGGTTCGTGCGCATCGCTCAGGAGCAACTGAGTCAAGGCCCGAGCCCGCGCTGGTATCAGCAGGACTGCGCCGGGCTGGTGCGTTTCGCCGCCAACGAAGCGCTGAAGGTTCACGACGACAAGTGGCTGCGCAGCAATGGCCTGTCCAATCGCTACCTGCCGCCAGAGCTGACGCTCAGCGATGAGCAGCGCAAGCTCGCCCAGCAATGGCAGCAGGGCGGCGGCAAGGTCGGGCCGTACGTCAACGCGATCAAACTGATTCAGTTCAACAGCCATCTGGTCAGCCGCGACGTGTCTCAGGCACGCCCCGGCGACCTGATGTTTTTCGATCAGGGCGACGACCAGCACCTGATGATCTGGATGGGCCGCTACATCGCCTATCACACCGGCACGACCACCCCCACTGACAACGGCATGCGTTCGGCAAGCCTGCAGCAACTCATGACATGGAAGGACACCCGATGGATACCCGACGCAGCCAACCCCAACTTCATCGGCGTCTATCGACTGAACTTTCTCTCCCAATGACCGGTGCCCGCATGCTGCGACTCTGCGCTCGAATTCCCCTGCTGCTGGCGCTGTTGCTGCCATTGGCGACCGTCAACGCTGAAGATTCGGTGGAGCCGAGCGGCTACACGCCGGTCTCCGGTGAAAGCTTCTTCTTGCTGGCCGACAGCAGTTTCGCCGCGGACGAACAGGCGATGGTCCGTCTCGAAGCGCCGGGCCGCGATTACCGCCGCTTCCGCATGGAGCCGTATGGCGGCGCGGACATTCGCGTATATCGCATCGACAAGCCGCTGGATTTCCTCAAGCGCCAGAAAAACCTGCACCGCGTGGTCAGCGACGGCCAGTTCAAAGGCGAAGGCCTGTCCAACACCCTCGCGTACCTGTGGGACAACTGGTACCGCAAATCGCGGCGGGTTATGCAGCGCGCGTTCTCCTACGAGTCGCGCAAACAGGTCACCGAGGAAGTGCCGGAGCTGAAGATGGGCAACGCCATCGCCGCGCCGACCCCGTACGACGCACAGCCGCAATTTGCGTTGATCCCGGGCCTGCCGGTGGTCAGTCAGTTCCGCTATCCGCTGTGGCAAGCGAAACCGATCCAGCCGCCGGCCGGGGTCAATCTGGCCGGGTCCTCCAGTGAGTTCGTCAGCGTCGCCCCGGGTAACGTCTACATCCCGCTGGGCAACCTGAAGCCGGGCTTGTACCTGGTCGAAGCGCTGATCGGCAAATACCGCGCGACCACCATGGTGTTCGTCTCCAACACCGTGGCGGTGAGCAAGATTGCCGGCGATGAATTGCTGGTGTGGGCGGCGCGCAAACACGAGGGCAGTTCGGTGCCCAAGGTCAACGTGCTGTGGACCGACGGCCTCGGCGTGATGAGCAGCGGCGCCACCGATGCCGATGGTCTGCTGCGCCTGAAGCACGTCAGCCCCGAGCGTTCGTTCGTGATTGGCGAGGACGAAGAGGGCGGGGTGTTCGTCTCCGAGAACTTCTATTACGACAGCGAAATCTACGACACCAAGCTCTACGCATTCACCGACCGGCCGCTGTATCGCCCGGGGGATTGGGTGTCGCTGAAGATTGTCGGTCGCGAGTTCAAGAATGCGCGGGATTCGGTGATGCCGGGCGCCGCCGACGTCACGGTCAGCGTGCTCGACGCCACCGGCACCGAGCTGCAACACCTCGACCTGAAACTCGATTCCAAGGCCGGTACTCAGGGCCGCTTCCAGTTGCCGGACAACGCCGTGGCCGGTGGTTACGAGATTCGTTTCAACTACAAGGATCAGGCCTACAGCAGCGCCTTCCGCGTCGCTGAATACATCAAGCCGCACTTCGAAATCGCGCTGAATCTGGCCAAGCAGGATTACCGTACCGGCGAGCCGGTCAAAGGCAGTCTGGTGCTGCTGTACCCGGACGGCAAACCGGTGGCCAACGCCAAACTGACCCTGAGCCTGCGTGCCCAGCAACTGTCGATGGTCGACAACGAGCTGCAATACCTCGGGCAATTCCCGGTGGAGCTGACCAGCACCGAACTGACTACCGACAGCAAGGGCAACGCGACCCTCGACCTGCCGGCGGCGGATAAACCGAGCCGCTACATGCTCACCGTGTTCGCCAGTGATGGCGCGGCGTATCGGGTCAAGACCACCAAGGAAATCCTCATCGACCGTGGCGCGGCGAGCTTCCGCCTGAGTGCGCCGCAGCGCTTCAGTGCAGTCAACGACAAGGTCGCGTTCAGCTACGCCAACGAAGGTGGCAGCGAGCAGAGCAAAGCGGTCACCCCGAGCAGCTACAGCTGGGTACGTCTGGAAGATCAAAGCACTGGCGAGGGTAAACTTTCGGCCAGCGATAAAGGCTTCAGTCTGGCCTTCGAGCGTCCGGGGACTTACAACCTGACGCTGAAAGATCAGCACGGTCGCGTCCTCGGCGCCACCGGCCATTCGGTCACCGGCGAGGGGGTCAAAGCGGTGCCGGGCACCGTGGAAATCGTCCTCGACAAGCCCGAGTACAAGGCCGGCGATGAAGCGCTGGCGCTGATCACGTTCCCGGAACCGGTCAGCGATGCACTGCTGTCACTGGAACGCGACAAGGTCGAAGCCACCGCGCTGCTGGCCAAGGGCGGCGACTGGCTGAAACTGGAAAAACTCAGCGACACCCAATACCGCGCGCGCATCCCGGTGAAGGACAACTTCGCGCCGAATCTGACCTTCTCCGTGCTGTACACCAAGGGCGGTCAGTACAGCTTCCAGAACGCCGGGATCAAGGTGATTGCCCCGCAAATCGACGTGGCGATCAGCACCGACAAAGCGGTGTATCTGCCGGGCGATACCGTCACGGTTGATCTGACTACGCAGTTCGCCGGCAAAGCGGTACCGGCGCACCTGACCGTCAGCGTCGTCGATGAAATGGTCTACGCGCTGCAACCGGAAGTTGCGCCGACCATCGACCAGTTCTTCTACCACCCGCGGCGCAACAACGTGCGCACCAGCGCCAGCCTGTCGTTCATCAGTTACGACGTCGCGTTGCCGGGCAGCCCGGGTGCACCGGGCAAGGCCAACCGCAGCGAGCGCGGAGTGAAAGTGCTGGAGCGTCCGCGTCGCGAAGACGTCGACACCGCCGCATGGCAGCCTGAGCTGTTGACCGGTGCTGATGGCAAAACCCGTTTCACCTTCAAGATGCCGGACTCGCTGACCCGCTGGCGCATCACCGCGCGGGCCATCGCCGATGACGGTCAGGTCGGGCAGAAGAAGCAGTTCGTCCGCTCGGAAAAACCGCTGTATCTGAAATGGAGCGGGCCGAGCAAATTCCGTAAGGGCGACCAGCCACAACTCGGTGTGTTTGCCTTCAGCCAGGCCGAAAAACCGGTCAAGGCGGAACTGGTCACGCATTACGCGGGTGCCGAACAACGCCTGCCGGTGACTTTGAATAACGGCATCAACTACGTGCCGCTGCCAGCGTTCGCCCTGGCCTCGGGCGAGTGGACTGCCGAACTGGTGCAGGACGGTAAAACGGCTGACGCTCTGGCCGTACGCCTGAGCGCCACCGGTGACGGCTGGCAAGTGACGCAAACCCAAAGCCTCGACGTCGCCAGCGGCGACACCCCGTTGAGCCTGCCGCCAGACGCCACCGACATTCGCCTGCGCCTGGATGACAGTCCGCAGGCGCTGTTCCGTTCGGCCCTCGATGATCTGCTGAGCTACCCGTACGGCGGCGTCGAGCAGACGGCGAGCCGTTTGCTGCCGCTGAGCATCGCTTATCCGTCGCTGGCGTCGAGCCCGCAGATCCGCGATCGCTTGCGTCTGATCATGCAGAACAGCCGCCTGCGTCTGGTGCAAATGGCCGGGCCGTCGGCGAGCTTCACCTGGTGGGGCTTCGACGGTGAGCCGGACGCGTTCCTCACCGCCTACGCCTATTACGCCGACTGGAACGCCAGTCAGGTGCTGGAACTGACCCTGCCGCCGGAACACTGGCAGCGAGTGCTGGAGGTTTACGCCAAGCAAGCGCCGAACACGCCGCTGCTGCAACGGGCGCTGATCCTGTCGTTCGCCAAGCAGATGCACCTGCCGGTGAACACCTTGCTCAGCGGCTTGATGGATGACCTGGCGAAGGCCGGTGAGGGCAACGCCGAAACCCTGATGGACGACGGCGAAGACAGCCTGGTGATGAGCGACCCGGATTCGGCGCTCGGTCTGGCGGCGGCGCGGGTGCTGACCGCGTCGCTGGCGACCCAGTCGAAAGTCGCGTTGCCGGAAGCGTTCAATCGTCAGGTCGGCGCGGCGCAACAGCGTCTGGCGGTCAGTTCGCAGCCGTTTGCCGAAGCGCTGAACCTGTCGCTGCAGCCGTTTGATCAGGCGCGCGCGACGGCGTTGTTGCAACGTCTGCTGCCACAGCAATCGACCCTCGAACGTGCACTGGCGCTGAGCTGGTTGCAACGCAGCATCGCCCAGGCGTCGCCCACCATCGCGCTGATGCCGGGTGAAGGCTGGAAGAAAAACTACGGCGCAACCGGCGAGATGTTCTGGACGTGGCAGGGCGCGACACCGGTGCCGAGCGTGTTGTCGGTGTCCGGCACGCAGGAGCGTCCGCTGCGCGCGGCGTTGAGCTTCCAGACCCAGCAACCGGCGGTCGATCCAATGGCCGTGACCATCACCCGGCGCCTGTCGCGACTGGTGCCGGGCGACGAAGCCTTCACCTTCAAGCTGGAGCCGGTGGGCACCAAGCCGCTGTCCAGCGACAGTCTGTACCTGGACGAAGTGATCCTCACCAGCAAGGCGCCGAAACCGCTGCGCTACGGCATGCTTGAAGTGCCGCTGCCACCGGGCGCCGATGTCGAGCGCACCACCTGGGGCGTCAAGTTGCAGGGCAAGGACGGCACCGAACCGACCGCGCTGGAGAAGGCGCGCTTCGAGCCGGGTCAACTGGCGTACGCGGTGCCGGTGGATGCACTGAGCGGCGAATTGCGTCTGCGTCATCTGGTGCGTTTCTCGCAGAAGGGCCAGTTCAACCTGCCGCCGGTGCGTTTCACTCAGGTCTACGCACCGCAGCATCAGGCCCAGGAAGCGAAAGCCGCCCTCGGTCAGGTCACGGTCAACTGACATGAGCCGGCCGCTGCTGTGGCTGCTGATGTGTGTGATTCCTGCGCTGGCGACGGCGCAGGATGAGCCACTGCGCGTGGCGTACAAGGGTGAGTTGCTGTCGTTGAATCACACACAACTGATTGCCCGCGAGCCCTTGCCGTCGACGCTGGATACGCCGCTGGGCAGTCTTTGGAAGCTGTTTGTCTACGCGTGGCTGGTCGATACCGGTGCGCGCGAGCCGGCGTATGAATGTCGCGGACAGTCCAAGGAAGAAGTCTATTGCTGCTCGGCGGGGGGCAAGATCGAGCGTGATCAGGCGTTGGTCAAATCCTGCGGGCTGTACTTTGAACCGGCGCGACTGGGCATTTCTTCTGCCGATTGGCGCACGTATTGGCAGGCGCGGCAGGCGCCGTCGTGGCTGCTGGATTTGCCCTCTGTGCAACCGGCCACAAGGGTTTCGGTGGCTGAGTTATTGGGCGTTTTGTCTGTGCTGCCGGCGCAGGAACCGATGCGCCGCGTGTTGCTCGACGTCGTGTTGAATGCGGCGGACGGCAATGTCGTCGGCGAACTCGGTGGTCGCTTGCGGGTGAAGACCTGGAGCTGGCTTGGCGATCAGGATCCGCAATCGCGCCAGGGTGGTTTCGCCGGTTGGACGGCGGACGGCTCGCCGATCTGGGCCGGTGGACGTGGCACCAGTCAGATGGTTCTGCGGCATTACGGCCAAGCGTTGGCGACTGTGCTGCCAGCGGCATGGCCGGCGGAGGCGGGGCGCTGCGTCGAGGTCGGGCTGTTCTCGCGCTATCCCGTCACCCGCGTGCTGGCGGGTGACCGGGTCGTAACTTCCGGCCCGTTACAGGGTGACTACCGCGTCGAATTCGCCAACGGCAATGCGCTGGATATCCACAGCGCCGGCGAACTGTTTCTGCTCAACGACAAACTCGTCGCCAGACTGGATCGCGAAGAATACGTCGCCCGGGTGCTGGAGCGCGAAGCCAAACCCGAGCCGGCCGAAGCCGCCAAAGCTCTGGCCGTGGCGATCCGCACTTATCTGCTGCAAAACGCCACGCGCAACGGCGATTGCCTGAGCATCGACGACAGCAGCACTCGCCAGCGCGTCGCCCCACGTCCTGCTTCGACCGAGTCGCGCAACATCGCCGCATGGACCGCCGATCTGGTGTTGGCCGGCAGCACCGTCACCTATCACTCCGATCAGCCCGGCCCGGACAAACTCGCCTGGCAACAAGCGGTCGAGCAAGCCAACGCCGGTCAGCGTTACGACGCGATTCTGCTGCACGCCTATCCGCGCGCCAGCCTCAGCCGCTGGGACAACCCGGTCGCTTCCTGCGAAGCGCTGCCCGCCGCCCAGGACTGGCTGCAAAAGCAGCGTCGCGGCTGGCGTCCGACGCTGGAAAGCGAAACCGGCTACAACGAAGTCAGCACCTTCGCCGTGTGCAAACTGGCGTTCGGCCGCCCGTTCGTCGACCGCGAGCGGCAGCGCATTTACGTGCGCGGCGTGCTGACCCTGCAGGATCGCCTCGACCTGACTCACGAATATCTGCACCTGGCCTTTGAAGCTCATCCCAACGGCCAGGATGAAACCTACATTGAAGGGCTCGCCCGTCACCTCTTGCTGGAATAGACCATGACACTCCGTTATCCACAGGTCTTGCTGTTGCTCTGCGCGTTCAATGCATTGCCGATGGCAATGGCCGCCGACAGCGTCAAACTCGACACCCCGGTCGGTGGCTGGCGCACCGGCGCGCCCGAGGGCGAAGGCGAAAACTTCCGTCAGACTGTCAACTACCCGGCCTCCTCGGTCAACACCCCGGTCGGCCAGGCCAACACCGCGCGCATCAGCGGCGAAATCAAAGCCACCCCCAAGAGCAAGGAACCCGGTCGGCTGATCGTCAACGGCGTCAGCATGCCGCTGAAAATCGACGACAGCGGTCGCTTCGATCGCCCGTTCTCCTTCCCCAACGGCAGCAACAGCGTCGAAGTGCGCAGCCCCGACGGTCAGCAACGCCACCGCACGCAGTTCCTCAACGCCAGCGGCGGCGCCACCCCGGCCAAACTGCGCGTGCTGCTGTCGTGGGACAGCGACGGCACCGACCTCGACCTGCACCTGATCACCCCCGACGGCGCCCACATCTGGTACGGCGACCGCATCGCGCCCAACGGCGCAGCGCTCGACGTCGACGTCACCACCGGCTATGGCCCGGAAATCTTCGCCATGCCGGCGCCGATCAAGGGCCAGTATCTGGTGTACGTGAACTACTTCGGCGGTGGCTATCGTGGGGATGACGAAGGTGGGGAAGAAGCGGTGAAGCCGCTGACCACGGCGCAGGTGACGGTGATTACTGAGGAAGGCACGCCGAGCGAGAAGATGGAGACGTTTGTGGTGCCGATGCGGGCGGTGGGTGAGTTGACGTTGGTGAAGTCGTTCAGTTATCCCTGAGCAGGGACCTGCTCAGGGTTGCACTAGAAACCGGGCGGAATATAACCGGGCACGAACGGCACGTTGATGCACTTGCCGTGAATGATCTTTCCGTCCTCGATCCTGAACAGCACGATCTTTTTCGCCTTGTTGACGGTAGCTTCCAGTTTGCAATCCGAGCTGTGGCCGACGGTCTCGTAGTACTCGGTGTACACCATGCCGTTGCCGGTGTGATTCATTGAAGTACCGGCCGCTTCTGTGGTGGTCCAGCTGGACGATTTATACCAGGTGAGCACAGCCAGATTCTCACCGTTGGCAGCGGTTTGTTTTTTCATCGAGTCGGGTTTGCCGAACAGATCGAGCGCTTCCTGAACATCGCGTCCTTCCCAGCGCGACTGTGCAATCAAGTGGCAGCCATTGATCAGTAAAACGGCGGGCGTTATTAGCAGCGCCAATAACGTTTTAGTCCATTGGTTCATCGTGATTCCCGCCATTTACTTGTTGCCCAAGATGGAGTCGAGGTTATCCATCATCTGGCCTTTTTCCTGAATCGGCGCGAGCTTGAAGAACATCTGCTGCAAGCCCTGAATCATCTGCAGATACTCCATCTTGCCCAGCGCGATCATGTCCTTTTTATTGGGTGAGCAAACAAACTCGCTGGCGCGCTGCACCCAGAACTCCTTCGGCTGCTGCCATTGGTCATTAACTTTCAGGTTGCGCATCATGTAGGCGATGCGATCTACGGACTGGCCGTTGAGAATTCGGACCTTGTTCGTTGAACACTGAACTTCGAGGTTGTAGGCATCGATCATCGGTTTGCCGGGCTCTTCATACACCAACGTCACGGCGACCAACTTGGCCCCCTTGGTATGCTTCGACGGCACGACCGAAGTGCTGTCGGCGATATACATGATGTTTTTTTGGGGTATGCCATTGCCGTAAATGATCCACCAGTCACCAACGAGCTTCTGCTCCTCTGCCAAGGCTGAAGTGGTAGCGGTCAGGAGTGCGGTCAGTAGAACAACGGATTGTTTGAGTTTTAAAAACGACGACATGGTGCTGCTCCATTCCTTGGCGCTTTTGTAATGCACAAAAACAGAATGGAAATTTAGTGGTGAGGGTGGGCGCGGGGCAATTAGGGCGGATGTGCTAATGGCTTATTGCAATGCCTGAAGGGCGGGCATTGTCCGGTTAATTTGCCGAAAGACTCAGCTGCATCATGCCGCCGTGGTTGGCCAGCGGCCGCTCACGGGATTCGCGATACCCATCGGGATTTGCCACTGGGGGGCAAGTATTGGGTCGAGCTCGTCGAGATAAATGTGCTTTCAGGCGGGCATTAAAAAGCCGGCTTGTGGCCGGCTTCTCGGGGACTGGCTTGGTTTATTTTTGGTAAACCGCGCCAGCCTTCAAAACGTACACCCGGATCTGCGTCCGGCTGTGGGACTTGGTCAGACGTTGGTCTGCCGCGTCGGGCGTCATCTGGGCCGCGGGAGCGGGGGATGCGCAAATGTGGGGCGCAGGATACTGAGTTTTGTGGGGGATTCCCAGCCTCAACTGCGGAATAGAGCCGCTGCGGTGGTCGATATTTGTAATTTGTACTGATTTTCGGGGCCTCTTCGCGAGCAGGCTCGCTCCCACAGGGTTTGGTGCAGGGTTGAAGATCCGTATCCGATCAGAGAAACGGCACCACCGGTCGGCGTTTGCCCAGGGTCGACCACCAGAATACCCAGCCCAGAATGTGTATCCGCTGCTCATCGATCTGCGCCGCGCGGAAGATTTCGTCCGGGTGTTCGGCGCTGTTGTGGCTGCGCAGGCGCAGGGCGTTGCCGGGCATGCGGTGCAGGTATTTGATGCGTAGCATGCCGTCGTGTTCGATGGCGTAGATTTCGCCGTCGACGACCTGGGTCAGGCCGCGGTCGATGCCGACGATGGAGCCGTCTTCGATGCGTTCGCCCATGCTGTTGCCGATCATGTGCGCGCAGATGGCGTCGGTGTGGCGGATTTCCAGTTGGTCGAGGTGGGCGCGGGGCAGGCGGATGGTTTGTTCGGGGTCGAGGATGACGTGGGTTTTGCCGGCGCCGTTGGTGATCGGTGTTTCCTTGAAAAACGGCAATTCGATGTCCTTGGGATCGATGACCGTGTAGACGCCGCGGATGGCCTCGGCATCGAAAGTGTCGCCGTTGCTGGCGGGTGTTTGCAGGCGCGGAGACTCTTTGGTGCCTTCGCCGGTTTTCAGCCACTCGCTGTTGACCGACAACAGGCGCGAGACCTCTTCCATGCGATACGCGGGTACGCCCCGGGTGTACCAGTTATGAATGTTTTGGGCTTCCGTGCCCCAGAACTTTGCGAATCCCGTGGTGGTGATGTTCGCTGCTTCCAGGAGTGCCTTGAATCTTGGACCGCTAGTGTTCTTTCTCATAAACACCGAGTCTACGGCCGTGCTAGAGCGGTTTGAATAAACTGGGTGTTCAAAAAAGCTCTGTATTTTGCGACCGGATGTAAGACGTGCTTGTGGGAAATTACACACCTTAAAACTTTTATGTAGTCCGCCATAAACACGTTGTTTAAGACGACTTTTCCCAGGCACAAAAAACCCCGGATCAACCGGGGTTTTCTTCAAGCGTCATGCAGCCAGCAGGTGCTTAGCCCTTGTAGGCGGCAACCGACTTGGTGATCGCAGCACGAGCGGCGTCAGCGCCGTCCCAGCCTTCGATCTTGACCCATTTGCCTTTTTCGAGATCTTTGTAGTTCGCAAAGAAGTGCTCGATCTGCTGGATCAGCAGTGGTGGCAGGTCGGTGTATTCCTTCACGTCGACGTACAGCTGGGACAGCTTGTCGTGTGGGACTGCGATGACTTTGGCATCGCCGCCGCCGTCGTCGGTCATGTTCAGGATGCCGACTGGACGTGCGCGGATCACCGAGCCTGGAGCAACCGGGTAAGGGGTCACAACCAGCACGTCGAGGGGATCACCGTCGTCAGCCAGAGTGTTCGGGATGTAACCGTAGTTGGCCGGGTAGAACATTGGGGTGGCCATGAAACGGTCAACGAACAGGCAATCGCTGTCTTTGTCGATTTCGTATTTGATCGGCGCGTGGTTGGCCGGGATCTCGATCGCGACGTAGATGTCGTTCGGCAGGTCTTTGCCAGCCGGAATCTTGCTGTAGCTCATTGGGCGTTGCCCCCGTAGTTTGACCAAAAACACTTGGCCGGATTGACCAAAAAGTGGCGGCGATTATAGGCACATTCCTACGCCGACGCCACGTACCAGAAGTCGTGCAGCGCTTAGTCGTGCGCCTGATAGACCGGGTCTGTGGCCTGAAGTTGCCGCAGCCGGCCCAACGGATCCTGCCGGTAGAAAAGCTTCAGTTGCAAGTAGACCTGTGGATAAGCCTCGTGCAGCAGATCCGGGGCGCTGAAGAAGTATTCGCTGGTGACTGCAAAGAACTCGGCAGGGTTTTCGGCCGCGTACGGGTCAATGGCGGTTTCGACGTCGGGGTGGCGGTCGAGCTGGTGGTTGAGGTCGTCGTAGGCGTGTTGCATGACCTCGGCCCAGTCGCTGACGCGCATGTCGGCGTGCAGCGGCGGCAGGCCGTTGGCGTCGCCGTTGAGCATGTCGAGCTTGTGCGCCAGCTCGTGGATCACCAGGTTGTAGCCTTCCCAGCCACCACTTGCCATTACCCCGGGCCAGGCGAGGATCACCGGACCCTGTTGCCAGGCCTCGCCGCTGTGCTCGCCGTCCCACTCGTGTTCGACCCCGCTGGCATCGCGATGGCGTTGCGGGCTGAGGAAGTCGTCGGGGTAGAGGATGATTTCGTGAAAGCCCTGATACCAGTTCAGATCGCCGAGATTGAGCAGCGGCAACTGGGCCTGCGCGGCGAGCAGGAGGCGTTGCTCCTGATGCAGTTCGACGCCGGGCAGGGCGGTCAGGTGTTTGTCTTCGAGAAACAACACGCAGGCTTCACGCAGCCACTGGTCCTCGGCGGCAGTGATGCCGTCAAGGAAGCTCAGGTGGTGGCGCACCCGTTGCCACAGGTCGTCGGCAATCGGGTGCCTGGCCAGGATGCGCCGGCGACGCCAGGCGCTCAGTGACCACATCGGATCAGTGGGTTTCGGCTTTGGCGCCGCCGAAACGGCTGCGCACCACACCGATGATCATCGGGATCAGCGACAGCAGGATGATGCCGACGACCAGCAGCGACAGGTTCTTCTTGATGAACGGCACGTTGCCGAAGAAGTAACCCAGGGTCACCAGACCGCCGACCCAGAGGATGGTGCCGAACACGCTGAACGCGAAGAAGCGCGGATACGGCATTTTCCCGACGCCGGCGACGAACGGGGCAAACGTGCGGATGATCGGCAGGAATCGCGCCAGGGTCACGGTTTTACCGCCGTGCTTGTCGTAGAAGTCGTGGGTTTTCTGCAGGTAGTCGCGACGGAAGATTTTCGAATTCGGGTTACTGAAGAGTTTTTCCCCGGCTGTTCGTCCGATCACGTAGTTGGTGCTGTCGCCGAGGATGGCCGCGAGCATCAACAGACCGCCCAACAGGACCGGATCCATGCCACCGCCCGCCGCAACGGCACCGGCAATGAACAGCAACGAATCGCCCGGCAGGAACGGCATCACCACCAGACCGGTTTCACAGAAGATGACAGCGAACAGAATCGCGTAGATCCACGGCCCGTAGTTGGTGACCAGCAAATCGAGGTACACATCGAGATGCAGGATAAGGTCGAGCGGGTTGAAATCCATGGGGGCACCTGTGGTGACGGCCCGACTCGGCAGGCCTGTGCGGATGATTCGGGTGTAAGCCTACAGCGGGGTGTAGTTTTTCTTACAAGCCGGAAAGCTCGGGATTATACGGTCTGAGAGGTGAAAAGCGCGTTGGTTTTGTAGCGGGGGATGTCGGGGTGTGAATATTTGTCAGGCGGGCGTCGAGCTTGATGAGGGCGGTAACACTCGGTCGAGCGTCAGGCAAAAGCAAAAGCAAAAAGATCGCAGCCTTCGGCAGCTCCTACATTTGGAATGCGTTGCCCTGTAGGAGCTGCCGCAGGCTGCGATCTTTTGATTTCAGAGCTCGTCGCTGATCGGCAACACGTAGTTCTTGAACTCGGTGTCTTCCTTGAAGCCGATGGATTCGTAGGTTTTCTGCGCCACTTCGTTGTTGCTGCTGGTGGAGACGCGCATGCGTACGGCCTGGGTTTCCTTGGCCATTTTCTTCGCGGTGCGGATCAGGTTGTCGGCCACCAGCTGCCGGCGGGCGTCTTCGGCGACATAGATGTCGTTGAGGATCCACACGCGTTTGAGCGACAGCGAGGAAAAACTTGGATACAGCTGGCAGAAGCCCATCAGCTTCTTGTCGTCATCGTCGGCCAGGGCCAGGTAAATCACCGACTCCTTGCGGCGCAGGCGTTTTTCGAGAAACGCGCGGGAGGAATCCGGGTAAGGCAGGGAACCGTAGAACTCGCGATATTTGACGAACAACGGGGTCAGCAAATCCAGATGTTCGAGGGTCGCTTGAATAATCCGCATGATAGGTCTCGTCTTCAAGTGGCTGTCTTCAACTGCTCTGACGGCGATGGGAAACCCTGGCGGCCGTGCATCGATCCTGCCTGAAAGCAGCGCAGAAACGCAATGCGGAAACGGTTCAGGTTGTCGACGGGCCCAGTAGGAAGTTTCCCTTCATGTCCGCCCCGGCGTCCGACTCCAGCGTCTGAACCTGTGCTTCGTCCTTCAGATTGACCCCCGACAACTGGCGCCGGCAGGCCTCGCGCATCAGATACAGCAAGCGATGCGCCGCCATACCGTAACTCAAGCCCTCAAGCCGCACGTTGGAGATGCAATTGCGGTAGGCATCGGTCAGCCCGATTTTTGGATTGTAGGTGAAATATAAACCGAGGCTGTCGGGCGAACTCAGGCCCGGACGCTCGCCGATCAGCATCACCACCATTTTTGCGCCGAGCAACTGACCGATTTCATCACCGACGGCAACCCGGCCCTGTTCCACCAGCACCACGGGTGCAATCGACCAGCCGTCGGCGCTCATCTGCTCCTCCAGGCGAGTCAGAAACGGCACGGTATGCCGATGCACGGCCAGCGCCGACAAGCCGTCCGCCACCACAATCGCCAGATCCACCTCGCCGGGGTGCGCTTGCGCGTAATCGCGCAGGCGCTGCGCCGAGTCTTCGCTGAGTTTGCGCCCCAGATCCGGGCGTTGCAGATAGCTGTTGCGATCCGTTGCCGCGCTGTGCAGCAACAGGCTCTCGCGCCCGCGCTCGCTCAATTGCGCGCTGAGCCCGGCGTGATCGAACGGCAGATGCACCGCATCCCGCGCCTGGGCGTGGGCGAACTGGAAATCCAGCTGGGCGCTGGTCGGCAGGCTGGTGCCGGTGCGGCCGAGGGCGATGCGCGCCGGGGTCAGGCGGCGCAGCTCCAGCCAAGGGTTTTGCGGGTCGACAGGCGGTTTTTCCATAACACTCATCCCAGTTGCGCCAGCGCCTGGCGAAAGGCCGGCGGCAGGTTGTTGCCAAAGCGAACCTTGCCGTCCGCCTGGGTGAAGATGCCCATGTTCGCCAGCCATTGTTCGAACTCCGGCGCCGGTTTCAGGCCCAGGGTCTGGCGCGCGTAGAGCGCGTCGTGGAACGAGGTGGTCTGGTAGTTGAGCATGATGTCGTCGGAGCCGGGGATGCCCATGATGAAGTTGATCCCGGCTACACCGAGCAACGTCAGCAGGGTGTCCATGTCGTCCTGATCGGCCTCGGCATGGTTGGTGTAGCAGATGTCGCACCCCATCGGCACGCCGAGCAACTTGCCGCAGAAATGGTCCTCGAGGCCGGCGCGGATGATCTGTTTGCCGTTATAGAGGTATTCCGGGCCGATGAAACCGACCACGGTATTCACCAGAAACGGCTTGAAATGCCGTGCCACAGCGTAGGCCCGGGTTTCGCAGGTCTGCTGGTCGACACCGTGGTGGGCGTTGGCCGACAGTGCGCTGCCCTGGCCGGTCTCGAAATACATCAGGTTTTGCCCAAGAGTGCCGCGTTTGAGGCTCAGCCCCGCGTCGTAGCCTTCCTGTAAGACATTCAGGTTGATGCCGAAACTGGCGTTGGCCGCTTCGGTGCCGGCGATCGACTGGAACACCAGGTCCAGCGGCACGCCACGGTTGATCGCTTCGATCGAGGTGGTGACGTGGGTCAGCACGCAGGCCTGGGTCGGGATGTCATAGCGCTGGATGATCGCGTCGAGCATTTCCAGCATCGCGCAGATCGAGGCAATGCTGTCGGTGGCCGGGTTGATGCCGATCATCGCGTCGCCATTGCCGTAGAGCAGGCCGTCGAGAATGCTCGCGGCGATGCCGGACGGCTCGTCGGTCGGATGGTTGGGTTGCAAGCGGGTCGACAGGCGGCCGCGCAGGCCGAGGGTGCCGCGAAATTGTGTGACCACGCGGATCTTCTGCGCCACCAGCACCAGATCCTGCACGCGCATGATCTTCGACACGGCGGCGACCATTTCCGGGGTCAGGCCGGGGGCGAGGGCGCGCAGGCTGGTTTCGTCGGCCGCCTCGCTGAGCAGCCAGTCGCGGAAACCGCCGACGGTGAGGTGGCTGACCACGGCAAAGGCCTGTTTGTCGTGGGTGTCGATGATCAGTCGGGTGACTTCATCGGTTTCGTAGGGAATCAGCGCTTCCTGCAAGAAATGCGTGAGCGGGATGTCGGCCAGCGCCATTTGTGCGGCCACGCGTTCGCCGTCATTGAGCGCGGCGACGCCGGCCAGGAAATCCCCGGAGCGCGCCGGGCTGGCCTTGGCCATGACGTCCTTGAGGCTGTCGAAGCGATAGGTCTGGGCGCCGACGGAATGGGCAAATGCGGCCATGGGCGGTGTCCTCCAATAATTACTGCAATCTGCTTACATAGGGTTGAACCTTTGTGGGAGCGAGCCTGCTCGCGAATACGGACTGACATTCAAACATTTGTCGACTGACACTCCGCTTTCGCGAGCAGGCTCGCTCCCACATTGGATCTCCATGCACTTCAATAATGCCGGCACTGGGCGAAAGGCCCGGTGCCGGTGCAACTAGATCCCTTCGAGCATAGCGTCTGCCGGGGCTTCGGCGCGTTGTTTGGCGGTCAGCTGGAAGTACAGATAACCAGCGGCCATGAAGCCCAGGAACACGCAACCGATCAGCGTGTTGAACCACGCCATCGCCACCAGGCACACCACCGCCAGGAACAGCGCAATCGCCGGCACCACCGGGTAGCCCGGGGCGCGGAAGGTGCGTTCCAGGTTCGGTTCGGTTTTGCGCAGTTTGAACAGGCTGAGCATGCTGATGATGTACATCACGATCGCGCCGAACACCGACATGGTGATCATCGCTGCGGTCAGGGTCATGCCTTGCAGATTGACCAGACCGTCGCTGTAAATTGCCGCGATGCCGATCACGCCGCCGGCCAGAATGGCCCGGTGCGGGGTCTGGAAGCGCGACAGCTTGGCCAGGCTTTTCGGCAGGTAACCGGCGCGGGCGAGGGCGAAGAACTGTCGCGAGTAGCCGAGGATGATGCCGTGGAAACTCGCCACCAGGCCGAACAGGCCGATCCACACCAGCATGTGCATCCACGAGGAATTGTTGCCGACCACTGCTTTCATCGCCTGTGGCAGCGGATCGTTGATGTTCGACAGCTGGCGCCAGTCGCCGACACCGCCGGCCATCACCATCACACCGATGGCGAGGAACACCAGGGTCAGAATGCCGCTGACGTAAGCCTTGGGAATCGTGCGCTTCGGGTCCTTGGCTTCTTCGGCCGCCATGGCAGCGCCTTCGATGGCGAGGAAGAACCAGATCGCGAACGGGATCGCCGCGAAGATTCCGGGGATCGAACCCAGGGTGAATTCGTTGGCACCCGACCAGCCGTTGAGCACGAAGTTGCTGAAGCTGAAGCCCGGCGCGACCACGCCCATGAACACCAGCAGCTCGGCGACCGCGAGCACGGTGACCACCAGTTCAAAGGTCGCGGCGATGCTGACGCCGAGGATGTTCAGGGTCATGAACACAAAGTACGCGCCGACCGCCGCGATCTTCGGATCAAGTTCCGGGTACTGCACGTTGAGGTAGGCGCCGATTGCCATGGCGATGGCCGGTGGGGCAAAGACGAATTCGATCAGGGTGGCGATACCGGCAATCAACCCGCCTTTTTCGCCAAACGCCCGACGACTGTAGGCAAACGGCCCGCCCGCGTGTGGAATCGCGGTGGTCAGTTCGGTGAAACTGAAAATGAAGCAGGTGTACATGGTCGCGACCATCAGCGCCGTGACCAGAAATCCGAGCGTGCCCGCGGTGCCCCAGCCGTAACTCCAGCCGAAGTATTCGCCGGAAATCACCAGGCCGACGGCAATGCCCCAGAGGTGCAGGGTGCCGAGTGTGGGTTTGAGCTGTGTGGTGGAAGTCATAAGTCCTCTCTGTTTTTTATTGTTCGATCTGTTGGACTTTCGGGTGCAATGGGTTGGGTGGATGGCGGCTGTTCACGCAGCGGCGTTTTACGTGCAAATCCTGAATGACGGGTACGCAAGGGCCGTGCCAGAGCGGCCAAGCCTTGGGGTCGTGTCATAAAGGACGCCAATCGCGAGCAGGCTCACTCCTACAAAAGGAATGCGGTGCAATTGTAGGAGCGAGCCTGCTCGCGATAGCGGTCGATAAGGCGACACAGAATCATCTGTGTCGCCCTCAGGTTTTAGAAGAAGCCCAGCGGATTGATGTCGTAGCTCACCAGCAGGTTTTTGGTCTGCTGGTAGTGGTCGAGCATCATCTTGTGGGTTTCACGGCCGACGCCGGACTTCTTGTACCCGCCGAACGCGGCGTGTGCCGGGTACAGGTGGTAGCAGTTGGTCCACACTCGACCGGCCTTGATCGCCCGGCCCATGCGGTAGGCGCGGTTGATGTCGCGGGTCCACAGCCCGGCACCGAGGCCGAACTCAGTGTCGTTGGCGATTGCCAGGGCTTCGGCTTCGTCCTTGAAGGTGGTGATGCTCACCACCGGGCCGAAGATTTCTTCCTGGAACACGCGCATCTTGTTGGTGCCCTTGAGCAGGGTCGGCTGGATGTAATAGCCGGTCGCCAGATTGCCCTCGAGTTTTTCCACCTTGCCACCGGTCAGCAGCTCGGCGCCTTCGCCCTTGGCGATTTCCAGGTACGACAGGATCTTGTCGAATTGCTGCTCGGACGCCTGCGCGCCAACCATGGTGTCGGTGTCGAGCGGGTCGCCGCGTTTGATCTGCAGGACTTTCTTCATCACCACTTGCATGAATTCGTCGTAGATCGACTCCTGCACCAGCGCGCGGGACGGGCAGGTGCACACTTCGCCCTGGTTGAAGAACGCGAGCACCAGGCCTTCGGCAGCTTTTTCGATGAAGGTCGGTTCGGCCTGCATGATGTCTTCGAAGAAGATGTTCGGCGATTTGCCGCCCAGCTCCACGGTGGACGGAATGATGTTCTCGGCCGCGCATTTCATGATGTGCGAGCCGACCGGGGTCGAGCCGGTGAAGGCGATCTTGGCGATGCGTTTGCTGGTGGCCAGTGCTTCGCCGGCTTCTTTGCCGAAGCCTTGCACCACGTTGAGCACGCCCGGTGGCAGCAGGTCACCGATCAGCTCCATCAGCACGCAGATGCCCAGCGGAGTTTGCTCGGCCGGCTTGAGCACCACGCAGTTACCAGCGGCCAGGGCCGGGGCGAGTTTCCACGCGGCCATCAGCAGCGGAAAGTTCCACGGGATGATCTGGCCGACCACGCCCAGTGGTTCATGGATGTGATAGGCCACGGTGTTTCCGTCGATTTCGGCCGCGCTGCCTTCCTGGGCGCGCAGGCACCCGGCGAAGTAGCGGAAATGGTCGGCAGCCAGCGGAATGTCGGCGTTGAGGGTTTCGCGGATGGCTTTGCCGTTGTCCCAGGTTTCGGTGATCGCCAGCAGTTCGAGGTTCTGTTCGATGCGGTCGGCGATTTTCAGCAGGATCAGCGAGCGCGCCTGCACGGAGGTCGCGCCCCACGCGTCGGCAGCGGCGTGGGCAGCGTCCAGTGCCTTGTCGATGTCTTCGGCAGTGGAGCGGGGGAATTCGGCAATCGGTTGGCCATTCACTGGCGAGGTATTGGTGAAGTACTGACCTTTGACAGGCGCGACGAACTCGCCGCCGATGTAGTTACCGTACTTGCTCTTGAACGAGACTTTGGCGCCTTCAGTACCGGGGTGAGCGTAACGCATGATGATGTTCTCCTTGGCTTTGTACTTATTAGAGAAACGCGCAGGTGCGCTTGCTATAAGCGTAGAGCAAAGGTCGGGCCACTGCCGCGCAGGGCAGGCAAATCAATGCTTTGCGTGTTTTCTGTCGGACGGGCGGGCGGCGCCTGTGATGGTTTCGGTACAGAGGGGGTGACAGTTTGTACCGCTTTTGGCACAGCCTGTGACTGACCGGTCTTGCCAGCATTGCAATGCCGGCCTGCCTGGAGGATCCTCAGCCAACAGAAACCCTGTAGGAGCTGCCGCAGGCTGCGATCTTTTGATTTTGCTTTCACAGATCAAGATCAAAAGATCGCAGCCTGCGGCAGCTCCTACACGAGGTTTGCGTCGACCTTTCGGGGAGAATAATAAGAAATGCACGACAACCATTTGAGTCGCCATGCCCAACAGGTGCTCACCGTGACTCAGGGCAAACCGCACCTGCACGGGCCCGGTGCCGACCCGTCGATTGCGCGGTCGTGGCTGCGCTGTCTTGAGGACTATCACCTCGACCCGGCTCTGACCATGGCGCCCACCGTGCTCGAACACGGGCGCGTTCTCGAAAGCCGCGAGCGCCTGCAACAGGTGTTGCAGATTGCCGGCAATGAAATGAGCAGCCTGCACCAACAGCTGTCCGGCGCCGGCCATGCGGTGCTGCTGACCGACGCGCGCGGGGTGATCCTCAACTGCGTCACTGCGCCTGCCGAACGCAAGATTTTCGAACGTGCCGGCCTCTGGCTCGGCGCCGACTGGAGCGAGGCCTGTGAAGGCACCAACGGCATCGGCACCTGCCTGGTCGAGCGCCAGGCGCTGACCATCCATCAAGACGAACACTTTCGCGGCCGCCACACCGGCCTGACCTGCTCGGCGAGCCCGGTGTTCGATCCGCACGGCGAATTGCTCGCGGTGCTCGACGTGTCCTCGGCGCGCCACGACGTTTCGCGGCAGAGCCAGTTCCACACCATGGCGCTGGTCAATCTGTCGGCGAAAATGATTGAGAGCTGCTATTTCCTGCGTTGCTTCGATAACCAGTGGTTGCTGCGTTTTCACTTGCAGGCCGAATCCGTCGGCTTGTTCAGCGAAGGGCTGCTGGCGTTTGACGGGGAAGGGCGGATCAGCGCGGTCAACCAGAGCGCGTTGAACCTGCTGGGGCATATTCGCGGTGGCTTGTTGGGCAAACCGGTGGAAGCGTTTTTCGATTGCTCGCTGGACGAACTGCTCAGTCGCGCCAGCGCCAATGCCAGTGCCAGTTGGCCGCTGCGCACCCGCGACGGGCGGCACCTGTTTGCCTTGCTGCGCGGTGAGTCGCGCAAACCGGCGCCGATCATGCCGGCCGCGGTCGTGGTCAAGCCGCAACCGCTGGCGGGCATTTGCCTTGGTGACGCGGCGCTGCAAGCGGATTTCCGCAAGGCGCTGCGGGTGTTCGAACGCGACGTGCCGCTGCTGGTCAACGGCGAAACCGGTTCCGGTAAAGAAGCCTTCGCCAAGGCTGTGCATCACGCCAGCCAGCGCGCTAACCGAGCCTTTGTGGCGCTCAACTGCGCGGCGATCCCCGAGAGCCTGATCGAGAGCGAACTGTTCGGTTATCGCGGTGGCAGTTTCACCGGCGCGCGCAAGGACGGCATGCGTGGCAAGTTACAGCAGGCCGATGGCGGCACGTTGTTCCTCGATGAAATCGGCGACATGCCGCTGGCGCTGCAGACCCGTTTGTTGCGGGTGCTGGAAGACCGCCAGGTGGTGCCGATTGGTGGCGAGCCGGAAGCGGTCAACGTGCGAATCATCAGCGCCACCCACCGCAATCTGCTGGAACGGGTCGAAGACGGCAGTTTTCGTGAAGATCTGTATTACCGGCTCAATGGCCTGGAGGTCGCGCTACCGGCGTTACGCGAACGTAGCGACAAGTCGCAGTTGCTGGATTTCCTGCTGGCCGAAGAGGCGGGTGGGGAAGTGATCGTGATCGACGAACCGGCGCGCCAGGCGTTGCTGGCCTTCAACTGGCCGGGCAACGTGCGGCAGTTGCGCAATGTCCTGCGTACGCTGGCAGCGTTGTGCGATGACGGACGGATCGGGCTGGAGGATTTGCCGGCGATGATTCGTCAGGTACGGCCGCCGCTGGAGCTGAAAACGGCTGAGTCCGAGCATCCGCTGGAGGACGCCGAACGTTTGGCGTTGCTCACTGCGCTGGAGCAGACCCGTTGGCACATGACTCACACCGCCGAGCAACTGGGTGTGAGCCGCAACACCCTCTACAGAAAGCTGCGCAAACACGGCATCGCCCGAACCGGATAAATCCCCCTGTAGGAGCTGCCGAAGGCTGCGATCTTTTGATCTTGTTCTTTATAGGATCAAAAGATCGCAGCCTCGTTGCACTCGTCAGCTCCTACAGGTGGGGTAGTGATCGTGGTCGTGGGTGATGGTGATCAGCTAAAGAGTGCGATTTTCCCCACCCTACGCTAACCTGCGGCCATGTTTTACGAGGTCGACTATGCACATTCATATTCTGGGTATCTGCGGGACTTTCATGGGCTCGATGGCGGTTCTGGCCAAAGAGCTGGGCCATCACGTGACCGGCTCCGACGCCAACGTCTATCCGCCGATGAGCACGCAGCTTGAGGCCCAGGGCATTCAACTGACCCAAGGCTACGACCCGGCCCAGCTCGATCCGGCACCGGATCTGGTGGTGATCGGCAACGCCATGTCCCGCGGCAACCCGGCGGTGGAATATGTGCTGAACAAAGGCTTGCCGTACGTCTCCGGCCCGCAGTGGCTGGCGGATCACGTGCTGCAAGGGCGCTGGGTGCTGGCGGTGGCCGGTACGCACGGCAAGACCACCACCAGCAGCATGCTCGCCTGGGTGCTGGAACACGCCGGCATGAGCCCGGGCTTTCTGATCGGCGGTGTACCGCAGAATTTCTCGGTGTCTGCGCGACTGGGCGGCACACCGTTCTTCGTGATCGAGGCTGACGAATACGACAGCGCGTTCTTCGACAAACGTTCGAAATTCGTCCATTACCGCCCGCGTACCGCGATCCTCAATAACCTTGAGTTCGATCACGCGGACATCTTCCCCGATCTGCCAGCGATCGAGCGACAGTTCCATCACCTGGTGCGCACCATTCCGAGCGAAGGTCTGGTGATTCATCCGACCACCGAACCGGCTTTGCAGCGCGTGATCGAAATGGGCTGCTGGACCCCGGTGCAAACCACCGGCGTGGGCGGTCAGTGGCAGGTCAAGTTGCTCAAGGATGACGGTTCGGCATTCGAAGTGATGTTCGACGGCGTGTCCCAAGGCACCGTCGAATGGGAGCTGACCGGTCAACACAACGTCGCCAACGCCTTGGCTGCTCTGGCGGCGGCGCGGCATGTCGGTGTGGTGCCATCGATGGGCATCGCCGGGTTGAGCGCGTTCAAGAACGTCAAACGCCGGATGGAGAAAGTCGCCGAAGTGCGCGGTATTACCATCTATGACGACTTCGCCCACCACCCGACCGCCATTGCCACCACCCTCGACGGCCTGCGCAAACGCATCGGCGATGCGCCGCTGATCGCGATCATCGAGCCGCGCTCCAATTCGATGAAGCTCGGCGCGCACCGCGATGGCTTGCCGGACAGTGTGGTCGATGCCGACCAGGTGATCTGGTACGCGCCGGCCAACCTCGGTTGGGATCTGGCCGGCACCGCCGCGTTGTGCACGGTGCCGTCGATCGTCAGCGATTCGCTCGAAGGCATCATCGAGCGCGTGAAGAGCCAGGCCCAGCCCGGCACCCACGTGGTGATCATGAGCAACGGCGGCTTCGGCGGCCTGCATGGCAAACTCGCCGAGGCGCTGAAATGAACACTCCTTCCCAGTACGGTGGCCCGGAGCGCATCACGCTGGCGATGACCGGCGCGTCCGGCGCGCAGTACGGTTTGCGCCTGCTCGATTGTCTGGTGCGGGAAGATCGCGAGGTGCACTTCCTGATCTCCAAGGCCGCGCAACTGGTGATGGCCACCGAGACTGACGTCTCGCTGCCGGCCAAACCGCAGATGATGCAGGCGTTCCTCACCGAGTACACCGGAGCGGCCGCCGGGCAGATTCGTGTGTACGGCAAGGAAGACTGGATGTCGCCGGTGGCCTCGGGCTCCGGCGCGCCGGCGGCGATGGTCGTGGTGCCGTGCTCCACCGGCACCTTGTCGGCAATTGCCACGGGCGCCTGCAACAACCTGATCGAACGCGCCGCCGATGTCACGTTGAAGGAGCGTCGCCAGTTGATTCTGGTGCCGCGCGAGGCGCCGTATTCAAGCATTCACCTGGAGCACATGCTCAAGCTGTCGAACATGGGCGTGACCATCCTGCCGGCCTCGCCGGGTTTCTATCACCAGCCACAGACCATCGACGACCTGATCGATTTCGTCGTGGCGCGGATTCTCAATCTGTTGGGGATTCCTCAGGACATGCTGCCGCGTTGGGGCGAACATCATTTGAGCAGCGATGAATAAGCTGCTGGCGATCGTGCTGGCGCTGCAACTGGCCGGCTGCGCCACCGCGCGTACGCTGGATGCCGCAAAACCGGGCGCGCCGGTGGTGTATTCCGGGACGCGCCTGGATTTGTATGCGATGAATGGCGGGTGTTGTGCGATGGACCGGTTCGGGGCTGAGGCGCCGAGCTATCCGGGGGTGGATCTACCGGCCAGTGCGTTGCTCGATACGCTGTTGCTGCCGTTATCGTTACTCACCGTGATCGGTGTGGGGTTTCAGGCGACTGGCGGGTTGTAAGGATCAAAAGATCGCAGCCTTCGGCAGCTCCTACAGGGTGAACATAAATCCCGTGTAGGAGCTGCCGAAGGCTGCGATCTTTTGATTTTGGGGGTGCTTTGCACTCCATTGCCAGCAGGCTGGCTCGCACAGGCATACGCGGCGCAAATGTGGGAGCGGGCTTGCCCGCGAAGAAGCCAGCCCAAAAACCACAAAACTACTTGCCGAGCTTGCGCAATTCATCCGATTCGATAACCCGCACCCCATCCTGTTCTTCCAGCGCCAGACGCCACATCGCCCGGGCCAGTTGGCAGGCTTCGATGCCGCGGTACTTGCCGGGAATCAATTTCGACAGCGGCCCGGCCAATTGCTCGGCCAGGCGTGGCTCCGTGCGCTCACCCAACAGCAGCGACGGCCGGCAAATGGTCAGTTGCGGCCAGTCCTGGGCGCGCAGCGCTTGCTCCATTTCGCCTTTGACCCGGTTGTAGAAAATCGATGACTTCGGATCGGCGCCCAGCGCACTGATCACGATCAGATGCCGTGCGCCCATCTCCCGCGCGCGTTTGGCGAACGCCACCACCATGTCCAGATCCACCGCGCGAAACGCGGCTTCCGAGCCGGCCTGCTTGATGGTGGTGCCGAGGCAGCAATAGGCGATATCGACGCGACCACTGAGTTGCGGCAGAAACGCCTGTGGGTCGCCGACCGGGTTTTCCAGGTGCGGATGTTCGGCCAGCGGCCGGCGTGACGGGGCGAGCACGCGGGTGATCGTCGGCTCGTTGAGCAAACGGTCGAGCAGGTGTTCACCGGTCAATCCGGTGGCTCCGGCAAGCAATACGTGCTGAGGCGTCAAGTACATAGTGTCTCTCCCTTGATACTGTTCAGCTTAGTTGCTGTTTGTTGCTCCGTCGTTCAATGCAGCGCTTTGCAACGCTTTTCTTGCTTGCTGTTTGCGTAGCAGTTGCCAGTGCGACAGCACGGTCTTGGGCGCCCAGATCTGTGGTTCCGAGGCTTCGAAATTGTCCGCCAGTTCACGTTCGGCAACGGTGGCCTTGGCCAGTTTGAAGGCTTGTTCCAGGTCGTCGGTCTGGTTCAGCGCCTGGGCAAACAAGGCGTCGCCGAAGTAGGTGAAGTTGGCTTCTTCCGAGCAGCCGAACGACACGCGATCGGCACGCGACGCGGTCATGATCAGTGTGCGCTCATCTTTCAGCGCGGGGATGAAACCGCCGGAGTAGCACGAGGAAATCACGATCACCTTGTCGCGATTTTTCAGGGGGGCGAGCACGGCTGCGAGTTCGTCGGCGGGCAGGTCGGCCAGTTCCATACGCGGCTGGTCGAGCACCAGCTCGTGTTCGGCAGTGCCGTGGCTGGTCAGGTAGATGAAGATCAGGTCTTCCGGGCCGCTGCGTTCGGCCAGGGTCTGCGCGGCACGGCGCAGGTTTTCGCGGGTGGCCATCGGCCGGTCGGCGAGATGTTCGCGGTGGTTGACCAGACGAATCTGGCCATAGGCACCGAAGCGCGTGGTGAGCATGTTGGCGACGTAGTCCGATTCGCGCAGGAACACGCTTTGCTTGCCGTCGCCGCCGAGGGTCAGGGTGTACAGCTCCACCGCCGGGGTCGAGGCGGGCACGGCGGCCAGCGCGTTGTCGAGCAGGCGGCCCTGAGCCAGCAGGCCGAGTTCGAGGGTGTCGGGCAACAGCTTGCCGTCAGCGTCACGCACGCGCTGGCCGTTGATCCAGGTGCCGCTGAGCACGGTGCCATCGGTCAGCACCAGGGTGCCGCGCCCGGCGTAGCTGTCGCTGTCGAACTCGCCGATGTAGAAACTGCCGTCAGACAGGTTCAATCGGCCCTGTCCGCTGAAACGCCAGTCATTGAAGTAGCCGACGTAGTGGCTGCCGTCGGCGCCGATCAATTCGCCCTTGCCGGTCAGCGCGCCTTCCTTGAACTGGCCGAGCCAGACGTCGCCATCGGCGTTTTCATAGCGGCCCTTGCCGTGCAACTGGCTGTTCTTGAAGCCGCCGACATAGATGTCGCCATCGGCACTGTTGAAGGTGCCGTTGCCTTCGAGCTGGCCGTTGACGAAATGGCCGCTGAACGTATTGCCACTGGCGTCGCCGCGCTGGCCTTCGCCGTTGGGTTTACCGTGGGCGAACTGGCCCTGATAGGAGCTGCCGTCGTCCATTTCCAGACGGCCCAGCCCGGAATACTGATCAGCCTTGAACTCGCCACGGTAGGTCATGGCGTTTTCCTTGAGGGTGCCTTCGCCGTCGCGTCGACCCTGCTTGAAACCACCGGTGTAACTGCTGGCGTTGGTGGTCAGGCTGCCCTGACCATCGAACAGACCCTGCTGGAACTGGCCGCGATAGACCTCGCCGTTGCTGCCGTGCCACTCACCCTGGCCGTGCCATTGGCCCTTGTCGAACTGCCCGGCGTACCAGCTGCCGTTGGGGTAGTCGACGCGGCCCTGGCCTTGCAGCAAGCCGTTGACCAGTTCGCCGCGATAGCGTCCGCCGTCCGGCAGGCGCGCATCCGGAGGCAGCAGCGATTCGCCGTCGCCGCACGCGGTGAGCATCAGGGTCAGGGCAAGGGGGGCAAGAGAAGCGAGTGAGCGCATAGCGGGATCCGGGCAATTAGGCGACCGAGTATGCCGCAGCTATGTGACCTTATACAGCCGGGAAAACAGCGCTGATGCGAAACAGCGTGCGCCGTTTCGCATCCGGTCAATCAAACGAAGCAGAGCGACAGCGGCTCGGCGATGTAGGCCGGTTTGTCCGAGCCCTCTATCTCCAGCGTGGCGGTGGCTTTGAGCAGCCATTGCCCGGGTTTCTTCTCGGTGACTTCGGCGAGGTCGACCTTCAGGCGGACTTTTGAATTGACCTTCACTGGCTGGATGAAACGCACGCTGTCCAGGCCGTAGTTGACCACCATCTTCAGGCCTTGCGGCAGCACGAGGATGTCTTCCATCAGTTTGGGGATCAGCGACAGTGACAGGAAACCGTGGGCAATGGTGCTGCCAAATGGCGTTTGCGCGGCTTTGACCGGGTCGACGTGAATGAACTGGTAATCCCCGGTGGCTTCGGCGAACAGGTTGATGCGCTCCTGATCGATGGTGAGCCATTCGGAACGTCCGAGTTCCTTGCCGACATAATCTTTGAGCTCTGCAACGGGAACATAGGGCATTGAGACTCTCCTTGGGTTCATCGGTTTTATAGTTTTTCAGGTGGGGGATTTGACCGCCCTGCGAACCACTGTAGATCATCATGGCGATTTGCTCCGGTCAACTGACCATGCTTTTGGCGAATGCCGATCCATAGCGCTGCCGTGCTTATAATGCCGAGGACTTGCGGGGGGAGATGTCTGATGTTGTTACGTGGCCTGACCATGCTGGTGCTGTTCCAACTGCTCGGCACGGCGCTCAACCATTTGCTGTTGCCGGTGCTGCCGGGCCCGATCATCGGCCTGCTGCTGTTGCTGGTGTTCCTGATCATTCGCGGCGAAGTCGGCGAGCCGCTGAACCTCGCGGCCGGCAGCCTGTTGCGTTATCTGCCGTTGCTGTTGGTGCCGCCCGCCGTCGGCGTGATGGTTTATGCGAGCGACATTGCCGCCGATTTCTGGGCGATTGTCGGCGCACTGGTGCTGTCGTTGATCCTGTCGATGGCCTTCGCCGGGGTGCTGATGCAGCGGCTGGTCAAGCGCCACGCGCACCGCTCGGAGGAGTCCTGATGCTGTTCGATTGGCAGGGGGCGTGGGCCTCGGTGATCCATCATCCGCTGTTCGGCATCGGCATCACCCTCGGTGCCTATCAACTGGTGCTGGCGGCGTTCGAGAAAACCCGCTGGATCTTTTTGCAACCGGTACTGGTCTCGATGCTGTTGGTGATCGGCGTGCTGGTCGGCTGCGGCCTGACCTACGCCGAGTACCGCAAGAGCACCGAGATCCTCAGCATTCTGCTGGGCCCGGCGACGGTGGCGCTGGCGGTGCCGCTCTATCTCAACCTCAAGCGTATCCGCCAATTGTTCTGGCCGATTTTTACTACGCTGGTGATAGGCGGGGTGGTCGCGACAGGCATGGGCGTTTTGCTCGGCTGGTGGTTCGGTGCCGAGCACATGATTCTGATGACCATGGCGCCGAAGTCGGTGACCTCGCCGATTGCCATGCTGGTGGCCGAGCAGATCGGTGGAGTCGCGGCGCTGGCGGCGGTGTTCGTGTTGATCACCGGGGTGATCGGCGCGATCTTCGGTCCGGCGTTGCTGACCCGGCTCGGCGTGCACAGCCCCGAGGCGCGCGGCATGGCACTGGGCATGACCGCACACGCGGTCGGCACCTCGGTGGCGTTGCAGGAAAGCGATGAATGCGGCGCCTTCGCGGCGCTGGCGATGAGTCTGATGGGCGTGGCCACGGCGGTGTTCCTGCCGTTGGCGGTGTCGATGGTGGTGTAAGGAAATGTCTATGAGTCTGCCGCTTTTCCCGCTGAACACAGTGCTGTTTCCTGGCTGCAATCTCGATTTGCAGATCTTCGAGGCGCGCTATCTGGACATGATCGGTCGCTGCATGAAACAGGGCGTCGGCTTTGGCGTGGTGTGCATCCTCGACGGCCACGAAGTCGGCGTCGCGCCAGAAGGCTTTGCTCTGGTCGGCTGCGAAGCGCGGATCACTGATTTCCAGCAACAGGACAACGGTCTGCTGGGGATTCGTGTGCAGGGCGGGCGGCGTTTTCAGGTGCTGCGCACCGAAGTGCAGCGCGATCAGTTGATCCTGGCCGACGTCGAGTGGCTGGACGACGAACCCGAGCAACCGCTCCAGGACGAGGACGCTGATCTGGTGGCGCTGCTCAAGGCCTTGGCCGAGCACCCGATGGTCGAGGCTTTGAACATGGGCACTGAGGCGTTGGGCCAGCAGTCACTGGCCAATCAACTGGCCTATCTGCTGCCGTTCGCCGAAGAGGACAAGATCGACCTGCTGCAACTCGACGATCCGCAGCAGCGGCTGGATGCTATTCAGGCGTTACTTGATGAGTTGCAAGGCGAGTTGTTCGCGTAGTTTTACTTTGAATTAACTTGGTGTGTTTGCCAGCATTGTTTTGGTTTTGTCTTTATCTTACTTTTTATTCATCAACAAGAAGTTGATGGTTTTAATAAAGATAAGGATGGAATCATGACGGTTTACGAGGATGAATGGGCGTTTTGGGATGACATAGCCGGGAAGTATATTTTCAAACACGCAGACACCGATCAAAACGTTTCAAAGGTTATTGAGGCTGCAGGTGTTTACGCTGATCTGATGGTCGTCGCTCGTCGTAAACGAAGGGCGGGAAGAATTCCTGAAGGCGATATGCCCCGGGTGTCAGTAACGGCAGCCAGTTTCAGGATGGATGGCGCTTCCAAATAAACTGCATGTTTCAATAATTACGGCCATTTGCAGTTTGTAGGCAGTATGGCGTCTGCGTGAGTGTCTTTTATGTCTCCGATCAAAATCAATGGCAATTCCTTTACTGTAAATCTTTACGTGGATGGCCTGCCGGTCGTTCTTAATCAGCAGCGTTTGAAGCAGCGCTTGCGCGATGTGCGGATTACCAGGCGTGAGCGACTGGAGGTCGAGGTTGCTCTGGCGAGCCGCGAGGGTTCGGACTTTCTGACATTGGCAGATCATGAAGACGATAAGCCTCTGTTGTTCCGGTTGGTGCCGCAAGGTGACAAGTACACAATCCAAACGATTTTAAAAGGCGATTATGATGAGGGGTATCTGGCGATCAGTAAGTCTGCTCGCCATGTTTTTGTCGGTGATGTGGTTCAGAGTCGTCAATTCACGTTGGTAAAACATGATGTGGAGAGTGCGCGGTTCAGTGATCTTGATAAAGGCCCTTGTTATGTTGCTCTCGCGGTTGACGGGCGGGGCGCGATATACCTGGCCCATGAAAATGGCAAGCGCTACTTCAAGGACGTTGATCCGAATATGACCAAGCATGATGCGTTCAACAACAAGCCAGTTACGTTTGTTCTGAAAGTTATCGAAAGACCCGAAGGCTAATGATGATGAGCGCCAGCCGATTCGATTTGACTGTCTCGGCGGCGCCTCATCAACGTTGCCATCAATAGGCGTAACGCAACATCGTATGCGGTAAATGCCGAAGGACGAAGAAACCGAACAGTGCGACCAGCGCCGGCAACACCAGCCACCAGACTTTTGGCGGCAAGGGGGCGAGTGGCATCTGGCGTTGACTCAGCCACAGGGCTGCCGCGCAGACGCACGCCGCCAGCATTGCGCCGGCCAGAACATCGGTCGGCCAATGCGCGCCCAGGTACACCCGTGACAAGGCAATCGCCAGTGCCGGAATACAGCCGAGCAGCAGCCACGTCAGGCGCATGCGTGGCGGCTGGCCGCGTCCGGCCAGCACAGCGAGGGAGAGAAACAGCGCAAACGACCCCGATGCGTGACCACTGGGCATGCTGAAACTGGTCAGCGGTTCGGTCAGGACTTCCGGTCGTACCCGGGCGAAGAACTGTTTGGTCCCGGTATTCGCCAGCGCCGTGAACAACAGTGTGCCACCCACGAAAATAGCCTGACGCCATTGTTTGCACAGCAACAGCAGGCCGGTCAGCAAGGCGCTGAAGATGAACATGTTGCGGAACTCGCCGATCAGCGTGAAGGTGACCGCGATTTCATCCAGTGCCGGTTGGCGGTGTTCCTGCACCAGCGTCATCACACCTTGATCGAGTGCCGAGAGATACGGATAGCCGATGAACAGGCCGATCAGAATCAGCAGGCTCATGCTGCTGATCCACAATGTGGCCCGGCGATGCCGGCGCAAGCTGCTGTTGACACTGAGGCCGACCATCACCGCGATGCTGGCGGCGACGATCCCGGCCTGTAGCCAGAAACCTTCCGGCAACGGCAAGCGGATTGCCGCGCTGGTGGCCCAGCCTGGCAGCAGATAGGCGACACTCCAGCCGGCAGCGGCCAGCAGGCTGACGGCGGCAAAGCGCGCGAAGGGCATGTCGCACATGCCGGCGACCATCGGCAGCATGGGGCGCAACGGGCCGATAAAACGGCCAACCAGCAGGCTGGCGATGCCGTAACGCTGGAAGTAGGTTTCAGCGCCGGCCATCCATTCCGGGTGATGGCGCAGGCCGGGCAAACGGCGGATGTTCTGGTGGAAATGGCGGCCGAGGTAATACGACACCGCATCGCCCAGAAGCCCGCCGAGAAAGCCCAGCAGCAGGGTTTCGCTCAACGGCAGTGCGCCGCTGCCGGCCAGGACGGCCACGGCAAACAACAGCACGGTGCCAGGCACGATTATCCCGGCAATCGCCAGACACTCCACGAATGCGACGATAAATACCGCAGCCGCCAGCCACTGCGGATTGGCGGCAAGCCAACCGGTCACGCTATCGAGCCATGGGCCCATAAAACCACTCCATCAAATCTTCAATTGATCCTTGTAGGAGTGAGCCTGCTCGCGATGGCGCCTGGTCAGTCGACTTCTTCGTTGACTGATACACCGCTATCGCGAGCAGGCTCACTCCTGCAGTGAGTTCCTTTTACTTCAGACCTGCCTCTAACCCCGGCAGCAGCAAGTAATCGCGCCCTTCGACCTGACCCCGGCGCAGGGGGTTCCGCGTGCACCATGGTGCATAGCTGGCGTCGACGAAACGGTACATCAGGTGTTCATCCCGGCCCTGGGGGATACCCAGCCGGGTCGTCTGAATGATCTGTGACGGCGCCGGGCCAGTGTCTTCCACCAACAGCCATTCATGGTCGAAACGCTTGGCGTCCCACGCCGGCACCTTCAAGCCCAGTGCCTTGCACAGCAACGTCTGGCCGGCGCAGAGCTTTTGCGAAGGGCGTGGACGGCCCTGTGCATCGGGGTTGTTCAGCAGCATCTGCGCCAGGCTCGCCGGCCCGCTGATTTCATCGACCCAGGGATAGGCGGATTTGATCAGCACGGCGTTGCCCGGTCCCTGGGCGCTGAAGTTCAACGAATCACCACCGCGGGCGTAATACATATAGATGTGCCCGCCATCCAGAAACAAAGCCTTACGCTTTTCCGTGTAGCCGAGGGACGCGTGACTGCCTTTTTCCGCGCAGTAATAGGCTTCGGTTTCGATGATCCGGGCGCTGAGCCACAGATCACCGACCCGGTGGCGGATGACTTTACCGAGCAGGTCGCGAGCCAGCACTTGCGCATCACGGTCGAAAAAAGCGTCCGGAAGGCCCAGTGGCAGGCGCTCGGCGGTGGCGCGAACGGTCAGGTTGGACATGGCAAACGGTGTTTATCCAGGCGAAGGAGGTCGTGATGATAACAATCCGAGACTTAATTACGGCTGAACGTCGGCAAATTGCGGTCCATTTCGACCATCCGCCTGTCACCGCTGTTAGTCCCGGGACGCGACAGCTATAATCTGCCGCTTTCCTCTTTGCCAAGACCCCAGCAGACCATGACTGAGTCCGTTCTTGACTACATGACCCGATTGGGTCGCGCCGCCCGCGAAGCTTCCCGGGTCATCGGCCGTGCCAGCACCGCGCAGAAAAACCGCGCCCTGCAGGCTGCTGCCAATGCCCTGGACGCCGCGCGCGCCGAGCTGGCCGCAGCCAATGAACAGGACCTGGCCGCCGGTCGCGCCAACGGCCTGGAGCCGGCGCTGCTGGAACGTCTGGAACTGACCCCGGCACGCATCGACGGCATGATCGTCGGCTTGCGCCAGGTCGCGGCACTGCCGGACCCGGTCGGGGCGATCCGCGACATGAGCTTTCGCCCATCCGGTATTCAGGTCGGCAAGATGCGTGTGCCGCTGGGCGTGATCGGGATCATCTACGAATCCCGTCCCAACGTGACCATCGATGCCGCCAGCCTGTGCCTGAAGTCGGGCAACGCGACCATCCTGCGCGGTGGCTCCGAAGCGATTCATTCCAACCGGGCGATTGCCGCGTGCATTCAGCGCGGTCTGGCCGAGGCCGAATTGCCGGCAGCGGTGGTGCAAGTGGTCGAAACCACTGATCGTGCGGCGGTTGGCGCGATGATCACCATGCCCGAGTACGTCGACGTGATCGTGCCGCGCGGTGGCCGCGGCCTGATCGAACGCATCAGCCGCGATGCCCGCGTGCCGGTGATCAAGCACCTGGACGGCATCTGCCACGTCTATGTCAGTGCCCACGCCGATCTGCCGAAAGCCCAGCGCATCGCCTTCAATGCCAAGACCTACCGTTATGGCATTTGTGGCGCGATGGAGACCCTGCTCGTCGATCAACGTGTTGCCAAGGATTTCCTGCCGTCGATGGCTGCGCAGTTCCGCGAAAAAGGCGTCGAGCTGCGTGGCTGCGAGCGTACCCGGGCGGTCATTGACGCCGTGGCGGCCAGCGAAGACGACTGGAGCACCGAGTATCTGGCGCCGATTCTGTCGATTCGTGTGGTTGACGGATTGGACCAGGCGATCAAACACATCAACCATTACGGCTCGCACCACACCGATTCGATCGTCAGCGAAAACCTCGCGGACACCCGTCGTTTCGTGGCCGAAGTCGACTCGGCGTCGGTGATGATCAATACCCCGACGTGTTTCGCCGATGGATTCGAATACGGATTGGGTGCCGAGATCGGCATTTCTACTGATAAGCTGCACGCCCGTGGCCCGGTGGGCCTTGAAGGACTGACCTGCGAGAAGTACATCGTGGTCGGTGATGGCCAGTTGCGCGGCCAGGCGACGGTCTGACTTGTCCGACCTCGACCTGACAGTGCCGCAAACCGGCAGCGAGTCGCAGCCCCGACGCATTGGCGTCCTGGGTGGCACGTTTGACCCGGTGCACATCGGCCATTTGCGCGGTGCACTGGAAGTGGCCGAAGCGCTGCTGCTCGACGAGCTGCGCATGATGCCCAGCGCCCGGCCGCCGCACCGCGATACGCCGCAGGTGTCGGCGCAGGACCGGTTGGCGATGGTCGAGTGCGCGGTGGCCGGCGTGCCGCCGCTGGTGGTGGACGCCCGCGAATTGCAGCGGGACAAACCGTCCTACACCATCGATACCCTGGAGTTGATGCGTGCCGAAATGGCCGCTGAGACCCAGGTTTTTCTGCTTTTGGGCTGGGACGCATTTTGCGGCCTGCCCACTTGGCACCGCTGGGAAGAGTTGCTCCAGCATTGCCACATCCTGGTGCTACAGCGCCCGGACGCCGACAGCGAACCGCCGGATGCCTTGCGCAACCTGCTGGCAGCGCGTTCGGTGAGCGACCCGCTGGCCCTGAAAGGGCCGAGCGGACAGATTGCATTCGTCTGGCAGACACCGCTCGCGGTTTCCGCCACCCAGATCCGTCAACTGCTGGCCAGCGGTAAGTCGGTACGTTTCCTGGTGCCCGACGCGGTCCTGGCCTACATCGATGCGCACGGTCTGTACCGTGCGTCGAACTGAACAAGGCGTGCTTCACTGATACGAATCCACGTATCGCCAAGCCGCCGAATACATGAGCAAAACGAGTTTTATATGACCGACAAAGATGTAAGCAAAGTTAAGCGCAAAGGCACGTTCAAGAGCGCACCGCTGCCAGAAGTCGCCAACACCAACGAGCCGCTCAAGGGCGACGAGCTGGTCAAGGTTGCCGTGGCAGCCCTGGAAGACGTCAAGGCACAAGACATCCAGATCATCGATGTTCGCGACAAGCAGAGCATCACTGACTACATGATCATCGCTACCGGTACGTCGAATCGCCAGATCAACGCGATGCTGGACAAGGTCCGCGAAGAAGTCAAAAAGCAGGGCGCCAAGCCGCTGGGCGAAGAAGGCAAGGGCGACAGCGACTGGGTACTGCTCGACCTGGACCTGGTGATCGTGCACATGATGACCGCCTCGGCACGTCAGTTCTACGACCTGGAGCGCCTGTGGGCCGGTGCCGAGCAAAGCCGTGCGGCAGATGCCAAGCACCACAGCCCGGAAAACACCCACGAGCACTTCACCAAGCTCAACAAAGACCAGCTGTAAGGGATTGCTGTGCGACTGCGACTGATCGCCGTCGGTTCACGCATGCCCAAGTGGGTGGAAGAAGGCTGGCATGAATATGCCAAGCGTCTTCCGTCCGAGCTGGCGCTGGAACTGGTGGAAATTCCGCTCAATACCCGTGGCAAGAACGCCGACGTGGCCCGTTTCATCCGCCAGGAAGGCGAAGCCATGCTGGCCAAGGTCGGGCCGAACGAGCGGATTGTCACGCTGGAAGTCCACGGCAAGCCCTGGAGCACCGAGCAACTGGCGGTCGAACTCGACCGTTGGCGGCTGGATTCGCGCACGGTCAACTTCATGGTCGGCGGCCCCGAAGGGCTGGCGCCGGAAGTCTGCGCCCGCGCCGATCAGCGCTGGTCGTTGTCGCCGCTGACCTTGCCGCACCCGCTGGTGCGGATCCTCATCGGCGAACAGCTGTACCGTGCCTGGACCGTGCTGTCCGGTCACCCTTACCACAAGTAGTCCTGCCCTCATGTCTCAGCCGATCCGCATCAAGGACCACGAAAAGGACGCCCGCCTGGTGCGCAGTCGCGTCGTGTTCGGGGCCGTTGCGGTCATGCTGTTGATCTGCGTACTGATTGCGCGGCTGTACTACTTGCAGGTGATCCAGTACGAGTACCACTCGACGCTTTCGGAAAACAACCGCGTCCATGTGCAGCCGATTCCGCCGACTCGCGGGCTGATCTTCGACCGCAACGGCGTGGTGGTGGCGGACAACCGTCCCAGCTTCAGCCTGAGCATGACCCGCGAACGCTCCGGCGACTGGCAGCAAGTGCTCGACGTGATCGTCGAAGTGCTGCAGCTGACGCCCGAGGACCGGGTGATCTTCGAAAAACGCATGCGACAGGGGCGCCGGCCGTTCGAGCCAGTGCCGATCCTGTTCGAGCTGACCGAAGAGCAGATCGCCCGGATTGCGGTGAACCAGTTCCGCCTGCCAGGGGTGGAAGTGGTTGCGCAACTGGTACGCCATTACCCGCAGGGCGCGCATTTTGCGCACTCGGTGGGTTACATGGGGCGGATCAACGAGAAAGAGCTGAAGACCCTCGACCCGGTCAACTACAGCGGCACCCATCACATCGGCAAGACCGGCATCGAGCGTTTCTACGAGCCTGAACTGCACGGGCAGGTGGGTTACGAGGAAGTCGAGACCAACGCCCGGGGCCGCGTATTGCGCGTACTCAAGCGTACCGATCCGATTCCCGGCAAGGACATCGTCCTCAGCCTCGACATCAAACTGCAGGAAGCGGCGGAAGCCGCGCTCGGCGGGCGTCGGGGTGCGGTGGTGGCGCTGGATCCGAAAACCGGCGAAGTGCTGGCGATGGTCAGTCAGCCGAGTTTCGACCCGAACCTGTTCGTGACCGGTATCAGCTTCAAGGCCTATGCCGAGCTGCGCGATTCCATCGACCGGCCGCTGTTCAACCGGGTGCTGCGCGGTCTGTATCCGCCGGGCTCGACGATCAAACCGGCGGTGGCGATTGCCGGCCTCGATGCCGGTGTGGTGACAGCGTCGAGCCGGGTCTTCGACCCCGGTTACTACATGCTGCCCAACTACGATCACAAGTACCGCAACTGGAACCGTACCGGTGACGGTTTCGTCGACCTCGATACGGCGATCATGCGGTCCAACGACACCTATTTCTATGACCTGGCGCACAAGCTGGGCATCGATCGGCTGTCGGCCTACCTGAACAAGTTCGGCATCGGCCAGAAGGTCTCGCTGGACATGTTCGAAGAATCCCCCGGCCTGATGCCGTCCCGCGAGTGGAAGCGCGCGACCCGCAAACAGGCGTGGTTCCCGGGCGAAACCCTGATTCTGGGGATCGGCCAGGGCTACATGCAGTCCACGCCGTTGCAGTTGGCGCAGGCCACGGCACTGGTGGCCAACAAAGGCATCTGGAACCGGCCGCACCTGGCCAAGACCATCGAAGGCGCAAAACCGCTGGACGAGAACCCGATGCCGGACATCATTCTGCGCGATCCGTCGGACTGGACCAAGGTCAACCACGGTATGCAGCAGGTAATGCACGGCGCTCGCGGTACCGCGCGCAAGGCGGCGATCGGTGCGCAATACCGGATCGCCGGCAAGTCCGGTACGGCGCAGGTGGTGGCGATCAAACAAGGTGAGAAATACGACCGCTCCAAGGTTCAGGAGCGCCACCGCGACCACGCCTTGTTCGTCGGGTTCGCCCCGGCCGACAACCCGAAAATCGTGGTCTCGGTGATGGTCGAGAACGGTGAATCCGGCTCCGGTGTCGCCGCGCCAGTGGTGCGCCAGGTGATGGATGCCTGGCTTCTGGACCAGGATGGTCGGTTGAAGGCCGAATACGCCGGTCCTATCAGTGCGGAGGCTACGGCCCGTGATGAATAATTTTGATCGCATGCTCTCCAGCGAGGATGTGATGCGTCGCCGTGCGACGCTGCTGCAACGTCTGCATATCGATGGTCCTTTGTTGATCCTGCTGCTGATCCTCGCCGCAGGCAGTCTGTTCGTGCTGTATTCGGCCAGCGGCAAGAGCTGGGACCTGCTGGGCAAACAAGCCACGTCGTTCGGCATCGGCCTGGTTTCGATGATCGTCATCGCGCAATTCGAACCGCGTTTCATGGCCCGCTGGGTGCCGCTCGGCTACGTGGTCGGGGTGGTGCTGCTGATGGTGGTGGACATCATGGGCCACAACGCCATGGGCGCCACGCGCTGGATCAACATACCCGGGGTGATTCGCTTCCAGCCTTCGGAGTTCATGAAGATCCTGATGCCGGCGACGATTGCCTGGTACCTGTCCAAGCGCACGCTGCCGCCGCAGCTCAAACACGTTGGCATCAGCCTGCTGCTGATCGGCGTGCCATTCATTTTGATTGTGCGGCAGCCCGACCTCGGTACGTCGCTGCTGATTCTGGCCGGCGGCGCGTTCGTGCTGTTCATGGGCGGGCTGCGCTGGCGCTGGATCCTCAGCGTGCTGGCCGCCGCCGTACCCGTGGCGATCGCCATGTGGTTCTTCATCATGCACGACTACCAGAAGCAGCGGATCCTGACTTTCCTCGACCCGGAAAGCGATCCGCTCGGCACCGGCTGGAACATCATTCAGTCGAAAGCCGCCATCGGTTCCGGCGGCGTGTTCGGCAAGGGCTGGCTGCTGGGCACCCAGTCGCACCTGGACTTTTTGCCGGAAAGCCACACCGACTTCATCATTGCCGTACTGGGCGAAGAGTTCGGCCTGGTGGGCATCTGCGCGCTGTTGCTGATCTATCTGTTGTTGATCGGTCGCGGCCTGGTGATTACCGCCCAGGCGCAGACGCTGTTCGGCAAATTGCTCGCCGGCGCGCTGACCATGACGTTTTTTGTTTATGTTTTCGTCAACATCGGTATGGTCAGTGGCCTGTTGCCGGTGGTGGGGGTGCCGTTGCCCTTCATTAGCTACGGAGGAACTTCGCTGGTGACACTGCTGTCAGCGTTTGGGGTTTTGATGTCGATTCATACGCATCGCAAGTGGATCGCACAGGTTTGAATAAGGTGAAGAGTTCAATGCAAGTCATGCGCAGCTGGGCGACTCGATACGCGCCATGGGTCGGCCTGGTCGGCATCCTTGGCAGCGCGCAGGAAGCGCTGGCCGGCGATTACGAAGGCTCGCCGCAGGTGGCCGAGTTTGTCGGTGAAATGACCCGCGACTACGGTTTTGCCGGTGAGCAACTGATGGCGGTGTTTCGCGAGGCCCAGCGCAAGCAGGCAATTCTCGACGCCATCTCCAAACCTGCCGAGCGCGTCAAACAGTGGAAAGAATACCGCCCGATGTTCCTCACCGACGCGCGCATCGCCCGCGGTGTGGACTTCTGGCGTCAGCACGAGGCAGTACTGGCCCGCGCTGAGCAGGAATACGGCGTACCGGCACAAGTCATCGTGTCGATCATCGGCGTCGAGACCTTTTTCGGACGTAATACCGGTAATTATCGGGTGATCGATGCCTTGTCGACCCTGGGTTTCGACTATCCTCCCCGTGCCGAATTTTTCCGCAAGGAACTGCGTGAGTTCCTGCTGCTGGCCCGTGAGGAGCAGGTCGATCCGTTGACTCTCAAGGGCTCGTACGCCGGAGCGATGGGTTTGCCGCAGTTCATGCCGAGCAGCTTTCGCGCCTATGCGGTGGATTTTGACGGTGACGGTCACATCAACATCTGGACCAATCCGGATGATGCGATCGGCAGCGTTGCCAGCTATTTCAAGCGCCACGGCTGGGTCGCCGGCGAGCCGGTGGTCAGTCGCGCGGATGTGCGTGGCGAGCAGGTCGACGACGGCCTGACCACCGGGATCGAACCGACAAAGACGGTTGGAGAGTTGCGGGCGCTGGGCTGGTCAAGTCATGATGCGCTGCGCGATGATATGCCGGTTACTGCATTTCGCCTCGAAGGCGACAACGGCCCTGAATACTGGATGGGCCTGAAGAATTTCTACGCGATCACGCGTTATAACCGCAGCGTGATGTACGCCATGGCCGTATATCAACTGTCTGAAGAGCTGGTAAAAGCACGGGGCGTCAAGTAATGCGGGCATTGCCTATGAATAAACCCCTGAAGCTGGTGGCTTTCGCTGCATTGGCGGCGCTGGTCGTCAGTTGTTCGACCAGTCGCGCGCCCACTCAGAAAACCTCCTCTACTACCGCGGTGCGTGCGCAGCCGGGTCTGGACATCAACCGCGCGCATAAAGATGGCGCGCCGTGGTGGGATGTGGATGTTTCGCGCATTCCGGACGCCACGCCGACCCTGCACACCGGCCCGTACAAGGCCAACCCGTACACCGTGCTGGGCAAGACCTATTTCCCGTTGCAGGAATCCAAGACCTACGTGGCTTCGGGCACGGCGTCCTGGTACGGCACCAAGTTCCACGGGCAGAACACCGCCAACGGCGAAGTGTATGACCTGTACGGCATGAGTGCCGCGCACAAGACTCTGCCACTGCCAAGTTACGTTCGGGTGACCAACCTGGACAACAACAAGAGCGTGATCCTGCGGGTCAATGATCGCGGCCCGTTCTATTCGGACCGGATCATCGACTTGTCCTACGCGGCCGCCAAGAAACTCGGTTATGCCGAAATCGGCACCGCGCGGGTCAAGGTCGAGGGCATCGATCCACAGCAATGGTGGGCCGCCAAGGGCCGTCCGGCGCCTCTGATGCTCAACGAGCCGCAAGTCGCGCAGAATAGCGCCCCGGTGATCACGGCTTCGGCCGGTACCATCGAGCAGTGGACGCCGCCGCCACAGCAACATGCTTCTGACACTGTCCCTGTACAGATCAGCGCAAAAAAAAACGCTTCTGCACCAGCGTCTGGCCAGTATCTGCAGGTGGGCGCGTTCGCCAACCCGGACGCTGCAGAACTCCTGAGGTCGAAGCTCAGCGGGATGGTGAGCGCTCCGGTGTTCATCAGCTCGATCGTGCGCAATCAGCAGACCCTGCACCGGGTACGCCTGGGGCCGATCGGGTCGCCGGGTGAAATCGCCCAGGTGCAGAACAGCGTGCGCCTGGCCAACCTCGGTTCGCCGAGCGTGGTCACAGAGTAAGAAACGTAGCACTTGATTGACGGTTCACTTGCGGTTTTGGGGGGTGAACCAGGTTGTTGGCTCGTCGAAGAACAAAAGCCCGGCAAGGGTGACTGGAGTGAGCAACTGAACACGCGATGGCCCGTTAGAAGGCTGTCTGAATAGTTTTGCCCTCGGGCAAGTTTCCATTAGCGATTTCGAGAGACGGATGAACATCACCACCTTTGCCAAACGCCTGTGTCTGCTAGTCCCGCTGCTCCTCTCGCCAGCCGCCTTCGCGGCCGAGATGATGCCGTCGCCACCTCAACTGGCTGCAAAAGCCTACGTGCTCATGGACGCCAGCAGCGGCAACGTGCTGGTGGAGAACAACGGTGACCAGCGTCTGCCGCCAGCCAGCCTGACCAAACTGATGACCGCGTACATCGCTACGCTGGAAATCCGTCGTGGCCAGATCGGTGAAAACGACCCGGTGACCGTCAGTGAAAACGCCTGGCGTACCGGCGGTTCGCGGATGTTCATCAAAGTCGGCTCGCAAGTGACCGTCAGCGACCTGCTGCACGGCATCATCATCCAGTCCGGCAACGACGCCAGCGTCGCGCTGTCCGAGCACATCGCAGGTAGCGAAGATGCCTTCGCCGACCTGATGAACAAGACGGTCGCCGATCTGGGCATGACCAACTCCCACTTCATGAACCCGACCGGTCTGCCAAACCCTGAGCACTACTCGTCGGCTCACGACATGGCGATCCTGGCCCGCGCGATCATCCACGAAGACCCGGCTCACTATGCGATCTACTCGCAGAAAGAGTTCTTCTGGAACGGCATCAAGCAGCCTAACCGCAACCTGTTGCTGTGGCGCGACAAGACCGTTGACGGTCTGAAAACCGGTCACACCGACGAAGCCGGCTACTGCATGGTGTCCTCGGCGGTACGTGACGGCCAGCGTCTGATCGCGGTGGTGTTCGGCACCAACAGCGAAGTGGCCCGTGCTGCTGAAACCCAGAAGCTGCTGACCTACGGCTTCCGCTTTTTCGAAACCCAGACCTTCTACCAGAAGGGCACCGAACTGGCTCAGGCCCCGGTGTGGAAGGGCACCACCAGTCAAGTCAAGGCCGGCCTGGCTGAAGACCTGACCATGACCCTGCCAAAAGGCCAGCTGAAAAAGCTCGCTGCGAGCATGACCATGAACCCGCAACTGACCGCGCCAATCGCCAAGGGCGACGTGATCGGTAAAGTCGAAGTGAAACTGGACGACAAGGTGGTGCACAGCGCCGACCTGATCGCCCTGGACGCTGTCGAGGAGGGTGGTATCTTCCGCCGCATGTGGGATAGCATCCGTCTATTCTTCTACGGCTTGTTCAACTGATTAGTGTTGACCTGCATGGCCCCGCCCCGATCCGGTGCGGGGCCATGCGCGTTATCACGGCTTGCGCTCAAGAGGCCGTTACGCCATGACCGATACTGAAGTAAAGGCGCCAAAGATCGAATTCCCGCAGACTGATTATCCGATTAAGGTGATCAGCGATACGGGTGTTGGCAACAAGGACAAGATCATCGAGATCGTCCTGAAACACGCGACCATCAATGATGAGCGCATCGACGAGCGTTCGAGCAGCAACGGCAAATACACCACTATTCAATTGCACATCGTCGCGACCGATCAGGACCAGCTGTACAACATCAACAGCGAACTGCGGGCGACCGGCTTCGTACACATGGTGTTGTGATGCCGGGCACGCTGGGCTTTCGCGAGCTGGGCCAGATGGCTTACGAGCCGGTCTGGCATGCCATGCAACGCTTCACCAACGAACGCGGCAGTGATGCCGCCGACGAAATCTGGCTCGTCGAGCACCCTCCAGTGTTCACCCAGGGCCAGGCCGGCAAGGCCGAACACCTGTTGCTGCCGGGAGATATCCCGGTGGTACAGGTCGATCGCGGCGGGCAGGTGACTTATCATGGCCCCGGCCAGTTGGTCGCCTATCTCTTGCTGGATGTGCGCAAACTGGGTTTCGGCGTACGTGATCTGGTCACGCGCATGGAACAGTGCCTGATCGAACTGCTGGCCAGCTACGGCGTAACCGCTGCAGCCAAGCCGGATGCTCCCGGCGTCTACGTCGACGGAGCGAAAATCGCTTCTCTGGGTTTGCGGATTCGCCACGGTTGTTCCTTTCATGGCCTGGCCCTGAACGTGGATATGAACCTGGAGCCGTTTCGACGGATTAATCCCTGCGGCTATGCCGGGCTGGCGATGACCCAGCTGAGCGATCACGCAGGATCGATTGAATTTGCCGAGGTAAGTGCCCGGCTGCGTGCGCAGCTCGTCAAACACCTCGACTATGCTGAGCAGACGACCCTGACGGGCGGAATCGACTGATATGACTACTGATGCAGTGCAAACCATGATCCCGACGCTCGACGTGACCGAGCGCCCGGCCCCGCGTCCCAAGGTTGAAGCCGGCGTCAAGCTGCGCGGCGCCGAGAAGGTTGCACGCATCCCGGTAAAGATCATTCCGACCACCGAGTTGCCGAAGAAGCCTGACTGGATTCGTGTACGCATCCCGGTTTCGCCGGAAGTCGACCGGATCAAGAGCCTGCTGCGCAAGCACAAGCTGCACAGCGTCTGCGAAGAAGCGTCCTGCCCGAACCTGGGCGAGTGCTTCTCCGGTGGCACCGCGACCTTCATGATCATGGGCGACATCTGCACCCGTCGCTGCCCGTTCTGCGACGTTGGCCACGGTCGTCCGAAGCCACTGGACGTCAACGAACCGGAAAGCCTGGCGATTGCCATTGCCGACCTGAAGCTCAAGTACGTGGTGATCACCTCGGTTGACCGCGACGACCTGCGCGACGGCGGTGCCCAGCACTTTGCCGACTGCATCCGCGAAATCCGCAAGCTGTCGCCGAACGTGCAGCTGGAAACCCTGGTCCCGGACTACCGTGGCCGCATGGACATCGCCCTGGAAATCACTGCCGCCGAGCCGCCGGATGTGTTCAACCACAACCTGGAAACCGTGCCGCGCCTGTATAAGGCCGCGCGTCCGGGTTCGGACTACCAGTGGTCGCTGACCCTGCTGCAGCGCTTCAAGCAGATGATGCCGCACATTCCGACCAAATCCGGCCTGATGCTGGGCCTGGGCGAGACGGACGAGGAAGTCATCGAAGTCATGAAGCGCATGCGCGAACACGACATCGACATGCTGACGCTGGGCCAGTACCTGCAACCGTCCCGCAGCCACTTGCCGGTGCAGCGTTTCGTGCACCCGGACACCTTCGCCTGGTTCGCCGAGGAAGGTTACAAGATGGGCTTCAAGAACGTTGCTTCCGGCCCGCTGGTACGTTCGTCGTACCACGCCGACGAGCAGGCGAAACTGGTCAAGGCCGAACTGCTCGGTTCCTGATTCAGCGCTGAATGCTTCACAAAATACCCGCTTCGGCGGGTATTTTTGTTTGGGGGTGTTGAGCACTGAACCTTGTGGCGAGGCAGCTCGCTCCCGCTGGGTTGCGAAGCGCCCCCCAATATCTTCGGGACTGCTGCGTACTCCAGCGGGAGCAAGCTCCCTCGCCACAAGTCACTGGGCCACAGTGCCTCTTTTGTTTATCTCTGTTCCTGACTACTGTGTGCCCATGACTTTTCGCAGGGAGACCCATGGATGACCGTTCGACCGACTCACACCCTCGTTGCCCACAAACCTGTACCGGCACTGCCATCCGAAGGGCTGATTGGCGTGATCGCCCCTGCCGGGCCCGGTGCGCTGGACACCGAAAAAGCCGTGCAGTGGATGCGCGCCCGGGGTTACCGGTTGCGGGTGTTTCCCGGTGTCTACGAAAAGGACGGCTACCTGGCCGGCAGCGATGACGTACGCCTCAATGACCTGCATGCCGCGTTCGCCGACCCTGAAGTTGACGCGATCATCTGTCTGCGCGGTGGCTACGGCACGCCGCGCCTGCTGGACCGGATCGACTTCGATCTGCTGAGCCGCCACGCCAAGCCGTTTGTCGGCTACAGCGACATCACCGCGCTGCATCTGGCGATCAGCCGCTACGCCGGGTTCGTCACCTTCCACGGTCCGTTGCTCAATGCCGACCTGTTGGGTGACAAGGAGCCGCCGACCGTTACCTCCTTCTTCGCCATGCTGCGCGGTCAATTGAAGGCGGGCAGTGTGCTGAGCCATCCGGTGGCTTATCCGTTGACCACAGTCGAGCCCGGCATTGCCCATGGGCGGCTGCTGGGCGGCAATCTGGCGATGATTGCCTCGACGCTGGGGACGCCTTACGAGATCGACGTCGAGGGTGTGATCCTCTTGATCGAGGACGTCAACGAGCCGCTGTACAGGATCGATCGCTTGCTCACGCAGATGCGTCTGGCCGGCAAACTCGCAAGGTTACGTGGGGTGCTGGTTGGTGATGTCGCCGGAGTCGATGTCGAGGCGTTGAACCGCTTGCTCAAGCAGACTTTCGAACCGTTGCGAATTCCAGTGCTGTCGGGGTGGCGGAGCGGGCATTGCGATCCGAACCTGACGCTGCCGATGGGCGCGCTGGTTCGACTGGATGCGGGGAAGAAGGAGTTGATGCTCGAGCAGGATGTGGTGACCCGATAAAGCAAAAGATCGCAGCCTGCGGCAGCTCCTACAGGAACGCATTCCGATGTAGGAGCTGCCGCAGGCTGCGATCTTTTGATCTGGCTTTATTGAGTCCGCAGGCTCTCAAGCAGCTTATGCGTCGGATACCCGTCCGCCGGCCAGCCAAACGCCTGCTGGGCGCTGCGAATCGCTTTACGCGTGTTGGCGCCGATGATTCCGTCAGCCGTGCCTGCATCGTAATTACGTGCGCTCAGCAGGGTCTGCAATTCGATGCGCTCGGTGCGGCTCAGTGGCAGGTCGTCTTTCGGCCATGTGCCGTTGATCAGGCCAGCGCCTTTGAAACGCTCGGACAACAGACTGACCGCCAGTGCGTAGGACGAGGAGTTGTTGTACTTGAGGATCGCCCGGAAGTTGTCGAGGATCAGGAACGCCGGGCCACGGTAACCGGCCGGCAGCAGCAGGGCGGCGGACAGTTGTTCCGCACCGGCTGGGGCCTGACCGCCATTGGGCAGGATCACACCCAGTTGACGCCATTCGGCAACGGTCTTGCGAATCGCGCCATCGGCCAGGGTGTAGTTGAAGCCGCTCGGCAGTTGCACTTCGAAGCCCCACGGCTGACCGCGCTGCCAGCCGGAGCTTTGCAGGTAGTGCGCGGTGGAGGCCAGCGCATCGGCCGGGCTGCCCCAGATGTCGCGGCGACCGTCACCGTCAAAATCCACGGCGTGGGTGTTGTAGGTGGTCGGAATGAACTGGGTCTGGCCCATCGCACCGGCCCACGAGCCGAGCATCTTCTCCGGTGTGATATCGCCCTGCTGCAGGATCTGCAGCGCGGCGATCAGTTGCGCATGGGCAAACCCCGGGCGACGGCCTTCGTAAGCCAGGGTCGCCAGCGAGTTGATAACAGACTTGGTGCCCTGGAACTGGCCGAAATTGCTTTCCATGCCCCACACCGAGACGAGTGCCTGGCGATCCACGCCATAACGCTGCTCGATGCTCTGCAGGACGTCGGCATACTGACTGATCAACGCCTGACCCTTGCGTACTCGCAGCGGCGACAGCGCGCCGTCGAGGTATTCCCAGACCGGGCGGGAGAACTCCGGCTGGCTGCGGTCGGCGCGGATCACGCTGTCGTCGAAACTGACATTGGCGAAGGCGCGGTCGAAGACATCCGCACGAATCCCGGCGGCGAGGGCGTCCTTGCGGAAACCTGCCTGCCATTCGGCAAAGGTCTGGGTCGGTTGAATATCGAGATTGTCACCGGACAGCACTACCGGCGGGATGACCGCGGGGGCCGTGACAGCGGGTACGGTCTGTAACGGTTGCGCATCGGCGGCGGTCGGTTTTTCTGCGCAGGCGACAAGCAGAATGAAGCTGGAGGCAGCGATCAGTTGGCGAACGGGCCAACGACGGGAAAGACTCAAGGGCATGCACAGTTCCAGGGGATACGAATCAGGTGCAGACCTTAACATGACCGGGGGGTGCTGTGCTTCAGGCAGCCAGAAAGTAAGAAGCCTCCCAGCTATTAGACTGGAAGGCTTCGCGGCGGTAGCTGCCTTTACCCTTGGTTGGTCGTTCCTGGCGGCTGCGGAACAGGGGTTGGGCGATGATGGATTTGGCCTTGTTCGGGCCATGTTTCGATGGCTTTTTGCTCATGAGGGTTCTCTTGAGTGAGTGGGTTTTGCGCGGCAAATAATCTGCCGATGTCTGGCGTCTGTCTATAGGGCGAATGCAGGTGTTTTTGTAGGAAAACAAGATCAAAAGATCGCAGCGTGCCGCAGCTCCTACAGGGATTAGTGTAGGAGCTGCCGAAGGCTGCGATCTTTTGCTTTTATTCGGCGGGAAGAGTCAGACGCTGCCCAGCCATCAACAGCGCCAGTCGGCTCAGGCTCATCCACGGCGAACCGGCGGCCTGGCCCTTGATCTGTGCGTCGATGCGCTGGGCTTCGAGCAACAACTGCGCCCAGCGTGGCGCCGAGTAGCGTTGCAGGGCTTTGCTCATCAGCGGTTTGCGCTTGTCCCAGACCGGCGGTTTCGCCTGACTGAAGCACTTGTCCAGTGGCGTGCCCTGGCTGTACTGCAGCGAGATATTGGCCAGCAGGCGCAACTCCCGCGCCAGCGCCCAGAGAATCACCGGTGGTTCGACGCCTTCACCGCGCAGCCCTTCGAGCATGCGCAGTGCGTGGGCCGGTTCGCCGTTGAGCACGGCATCGGTCAGGCCGAATACGTCAAAACGGGCGCTGTCGGCCACCGCGGCCTGCACGGTTTCGAGGGTGATCTGCCCACCTTCGGCCATCAGCTTGAGCTTTTCGATTTCCTGCGCGGCGGCGAGCAGGTTGCCCTCGACGCGCGCGGCAATCAGTTCGACCGCGTCCTGACTGGCAGACAAACCGGCCTGCGACAGACGCTGGCGAATCCAGCTCGGTAGCTGATTGGCATCCACCGGCCAGATCTGGATGAACTGGGTCTGTTGACCTTCGACCAGCGCCTTGCCCCACTTGGTCTTCTGCGCACTGCCATCGAGCTTGGGCAGGCTGATCAGCAGCACCGTGTCTTCGGCAGGGCGCGAGCAGTATTCGATGAGCGCGGCAGCGCCCTTGTCACCGGGCTTGCCCGAAGGCAAGCGCAATTCCAGCAGGCGCTTTTCGGCGAACAACGACATGCTGGCACCGGCCTGCAGCAACGTGCCCCAATCGAAATTGGCGTCGGCGGCGAACACCTGGCGTTCGTCGAAACCTTGCTGGCGGGCAGCACTGCGGATGGCGTCGGCGGCTTCCTGGCACAACAGCGGATCATCGCCACTGATGATATAGACGGGCGCAAGCGCGCCTTGCAGGTGTTTGCCGAGTTGAGCGGGAGCGAGCTTCATAAGAGAGGGCGAACGGGGCGCCTTAGCGCCCCGTACGTCTTACTGCTGCGGCAGTTCGAGCGGCGACTGGCGCGGGGTTTCCGCTTCAGCCTTCTGTGCCGCCTTCAACGCATCGGCTTCAGCCCGGGCACGGTCGTTGGCCGCTTGCTGCAACTGCTGCAGTTGAGTCGGGGTCAGCTGTTGCAGGCGCAGCATCATGCGCTGAACCAGCTCGCGACGGGTTTCGTTGCGGGCGTCGTTCGCTTCCTGGTCGGAACCGACGAGGTTGTTGCCGTCGTGGATGAACACCTTCTGCACTTCAAGCTTGTCGCTCAGCAGGTTCAGATTGTGTTCGCCAACGATGTCGTAGTTCAGCACGGTGGTCACTTGGTACTCACCCGTACGACCGGCGCCGGCGTAGCTGAGAATGCGCTGGTTTTCCTGTTCGTCAGCCAGGTACAGCTTGTACTGCGCGCCGTTGTAGACCTTGACGCCGCTGGACTCGAGCACCTGGCGCAGTTGAGTCACGGTCGGGCCATAGGCGTTACGGGCGCTCAGGTCGAGCTCCTTGATCGCCAGTTCGTTGGTGCCGGTGCCACGCAGCTGGAAACCGCAGGCGCTCAGCAGAACGGCGAGGCCCATCACCAGCAGATTGCGTTTGATCATTGTGTTGCTCCCCTTGAAACCATGTGGGCCGACCCTGCGGCCCGAAAGGTTTTACAGAGCGCCAGGCAGGCCTGACGCTCAATCCAATTTAGCTGGCGACGATGTTGACCAGTTTGCCTGGCACGACGATGACTTTGCGAATGGTCAGGCCGTCGACGAAACGCAGGACGTTTTCGTTGGCGCGGGCAGCCGCTTCGACTTCTTCGCGCGTTGCGCTGGCCGGCATGTCGATCTGGCCACGCAGCTTGCCGTTCACTTGAATGACCAGTTGCAGGCTGTCTTGTACCAGGGCGCTTTCATCCAATGCAGGCCAGCCGGCATCGATCACGGCGTCGGCATGGCCCAGTTGCTTCCACAACTCATGGCTGATGTGCGGCGTGATTGGAGCCAGCAACAGCGTGACGGCTTCCAGGCCTTCGTGAATCAGCGCGCGGTCCTGTTCGGTGGCTTGCGCGGCTTTCTCCAGCACGTTCATCAGCGTCATCACCTGAGCGATGGCGGTGTTGAATTTGTGGTTCTGGCCGACGTCGTGGCTGGCTTGCTTGATGGCCAGGTGGATCGCGCGGCGAACGGCTTTCTGCTCGTCGTTCAGGCCGGTGATGTCCAGTTTGCCCGGCAGGCCCTGGGTCACGTGGGCCTGCGCCAGACGCCAGACGCGCTTGAGGAAACGGTGCGAGCCTTCAACGCCGGAGTCGGACCATTCGGCGCTCATGTCAGGCGGCGAGGCGAACATCATGAACAGACGGCAGGTGTCAGCACCGAACTGATCGATCATCGACTGTGGGTCGACGCCGTTGTTCTTCGATTTGGCCATTTTTTCGGTGCCACCGATTTCCACCGGCAAGCCGTCGGATTTCAGTTTGGCGCTGATGACCTTGGCCTTGCTGTCACGCTCCAGTTCCACGTCCGCCGGGTTGAACCAGGTGTAGGCACCATTGGCTTCACGACGATAATAGGTTTCGGCGATCACCATGCCCTGGGTCAGCAGGTTCTTGAACGGCTCGTTGGAGCTCACCAGGCCTTCGTCGCGCATCAGCTTGTGGAAGAAGCGCGCGTACAGCAGGTGGAGAATCGCGTGCTCGATACCGCCGATGTATTGATCCACCGGCAGCCAGTGGTCGGCCGCGGATTTTTCCACCAGACCGCCTTCGAAGTGCGGCGAGGCGTAACGGGCGTAGTACCACGAGGACTCGACGAAGGTGTCCATGGTGTCGGTTTCACGCTTGGCAGGCTGGCCGCATTTGGGGCAGCTGCACTCGTAGAATTCCGGCATGCGCGCCAGCGGCGAACCGGCGCCGTCCGGCACCACGTCTTCCGGCAGCACCACTGGCAACTGGTCTTCCGGAACCGGGACATCACCGCAAGTGGCGCAGTGAATGATCGGGATCGGGCAGCCCCAGTAGCGCTGACGGCTGATGCCCCAGTCGCGCAGGCGGAACTGGGTGCGCGAGGCACCGAGGTTTTTCTTGATCAGGGCGACTTCGATGGCGTCGAACGCGCTGGTGAAGTCCAGACCGTCGAATTCGCCGGAGTTGATCAGCGTGCCGTGCTCGCCGTAGGCGTCCTGCCACGGGGCCGGGTTGGTGTCACCGGAACTGGTGCGCACCACCGATTTGACCGGCAGGTTGTACTTGTGGGCGAACTCGAAATCGCGCTCGTCGTGAGCCGGCACAGCCATTACTGCGCCGTCGCCGTAGTGCATCAACACGTAGTTGGCGACCCACACCGGCAGTTTTTCACCGGTCAGCGGGTGCTCGACGAACAGGCCGGTCGGCAGGCCTTTCTTCTCTTGAGTGGCAACGTCGGCTTCGGCCACGCTGCCGCCCTTGCATTCAGCGATGAACGCTTGCAGCTCAGGATTGTTCTGCGCGGCCTGGGTTGCCAGCGGGTGCTCGGCGGCCACGGCGACGTAAGTCGCGCCCATCAGGGTGTCAGGACGGGTGGTGAAGACCTTGAGGGTGCCTGCTTCGCCGATCGAGTCGACGTTGTACGGGAACTGCACTTCCATGCCGCGGGATTTGCCGATCCAGTTGCGCTGCATGGTCTTGACCTGTTCCGGCCAGCCCGTCAGTTCGTCGAGGCTCTCCAGCAGCTCATCCGCGTAAGCGGTGATCTTGAAGTAGTACATCGGGATTTCGCGCTTTTCGATCAGCGCGCCGGAACGCCAGCCGCGACCGTCGATCACCTGTTCGTTGGCCAGTACGGTCTGGTCGACCGGGTCCCAGTTCACGGTGCCGTTCTTGCGGTAGATCACGCCTTTTTCGAACAGGCGAGTGAACAGCCATTGTTCCCAGCGGTAGTAGTCCGGCTTGCAGGTGGTCACTTCACGGGACCAGTCCACCGCCAGGCCCAGGCTGCGCAACTGGGACTTCATGTAGGCGATGTTTTCGTAGGTCCACTTGGCGGGCGCCACGTTGTTCTTCATCGCGGCGTTTTCCGCCGGCATGCCGAAGGCGTCCCAACCCATGGGTTGCAGAACGTTCTTGCCTTGCATGCGCTGGTAGCGGGAGATCACGTCGCCGATGGTGTAGTTGCGCACGTGCCCCATGTGTAGCTTGCCGCTGGGGTAAGGGAACATCGACAGGCAGTAGTAGGTCTCCTTGCCTGGCTGTTCACTGACTTCAAAGGACTTTTGCTCGTCCCAGAACGACTGGGCGGCGGCTTCGATTTCACGGGGCTGATATTGTTCGTGCATGGCTACTTTTGTACTGGATAGGGGTGGCCTAATCCTCTTCAACGCGCCATCCGGGGGTGCTCCGGACAAGCTGGAAGTGGAATTACAGGAAGCGCCGTAGCATACATGACCGCGCTTGGCCTAGGGAAACCCTGATTACAGCAGTTTGGCCGGTAAAAAACGTGGCGAGGGCCGTTGGTCGCGGCGTGCAGCCGGTTTGTGCAGCGAAGCTAAGCTCTAATTGGGGAGTGAGTCTTATCTTCAATGAGGTGAGGGATGGTGGAGCAACGGCAAAAAAACGTGACGAAACCCGAGTTGTACGAACGGTTGATGGATCGTCTGGGCATGGCTCTGGACGCTGCAAAAACCGCTGGCCGGCTGCGCGATGAGCGCCCCCTGGAACTGGAATTGCGTGGCTTGAGCCCCGCCGAGTTCAAACTGGTCAAGGCCTATCTGGATCGCAGTGAGCGTGAAACGCATGGATACCTGTCGCAGGCAGTGAAACAGCTCGATGCAACACATTCAGCCAAGGTCATCTGGCTCAAGGACAAGGCGCCCGGCAGAGACACCGTCAAGGTTCGTTCTGTGCAGGCCAAGTAAGCGCATGGCAGGTCAAAAAACGGATCTTTTTCACAGGGATCCTACCTATCGGTTGTAACGCTTTATTAACACTCTTAGGCTTCGGGCATCTCTGGAGATGCCCCGATGCCTTTTCGTTACTTCATCAAACAACTTCTATTGCCGCCCGGCATTCTTTTGCTGCTGTTGCTGGTCGCCTGGTGGCTGCGCCGCTCCCGGCCGCGGCTGGCCGGCCTTTGCTTTGCCCTCGGTTTGGGCGGGTTCTGGCTGATGAGCCTGCCGGTGGTCGTGCAATGGGGCGCCAAAGCGCTTGAGCGCGAACCGCCGCTGCCCCTTGATGCGTGGACGGCGCTGGCGCAACGGGCCGATGCCATCGTGGTGCTGGGCTCGGGGCGTGAGCGCGGTGATCTGGCCTGGGGCGAGGATCAGCCGACCGGTGTGGGGCTGGAGCGTCAGCGCTATGCCGCGCGGCTGGCCAAGGCCTCGGGGTTGCCGATCCTCACCAGTGGCGGCTTGCACTACGGCACGCCGCCGACCGAGGCGAAGCTGATGGCCGATTCGCTGCGCGATGATTTCGGCGTGACCACGCGTTGGCAGGAAGGCGAAAGCCGCACCACGTGGGAGAACGCCAAGTTCAGCGCCGACATCTTGTTGCCTCAAGGCATCAAACGCGTCGTGGTGGTCACGCAGGCCTGGCACATGCCCCGAGCGGTGTGGTGTTTCGAGCAGGCAGGATTCGAAGTGGTGCCGGCGCCCGTAGGGTTTCTCGGCACTGACAATGCGCGACCGTTTGGTGGCTGGCTGCCGGAGTTCAAGTCGATCTGGCAGAGCGGGCAACTGTTGAATGAGGCGGTGGGGCAGGTGGGGTATTCGCTTTTTTACCGCTGAAGATCAAAAGATCGCAGCCTGCGGCAGCTCCTACATGGGGATTTGTGTTTTCCCTGTAGGAGTTGCCGCAGGCTGCGATCTTTGCTTTTAAAGGGTTTTCGACATCCGGCTCGCCATCAGCGCCCAGCCAAACAGCAACACGCACACGATGATCAGCGGCCACGAGCGCCATTGCAGGTACGGCGTCAGGTTGTGCATCGGCACCACTTCGCCATACAGGATGCCCTGCTCGAACTGAGGGATCTGCTCGGTGATCTGCCCGTACGGGTTGATCAATCCGGTCACGCCGTTGTTGGTGGCGCGGATCATCCAGCGCCCGGCTTCAAGTGCGCGCATCTGCGCCATCTGCAAGTGTTGCAGCGGTCCGATCGAGGTGCCGAACCACGTGTCGTTGCTGATCGTCAGCAACAGATCGCTACGTGCCGACAGGCCGGCGGCGAATTCCGGGTACACCACTTCGTAGCAGATGAACGGCGCAATCTGATAACCCTTGGCCTGCAGCAACGGTTGATCCGCCGGGCCGCGAGCGAAGTCGGACATCGGCAAGTCAAAGAACGCGATCAAACCGCGCAGCAGATCCTGCAACGGCACGTACTCACCGAACGGCACCAGTTTCTGCTTGAGGTAGGTGCCATCGCCTTCGCCGACGACAGTGATGCCATTGAAGAAGCGTCTTTCATGGCGGACCATTTCGCGAATCGGCACACCGGTGATCAGCGCCGATTTACGCTCGGCGGCGAAGTTGCCCATCATGTTCAGGTAGCCCTCGGCGGACTCCTTGAGCACCGGCACCGCGGTTTCCGGCCAAATCAGCAGGTCCACCCGCTTGGAGCGGAAGCTCAGGTCGCGGTACAGCGCCAGTTGCGCGTTGAGCTGCGCCGGGTCCCACTTCATGCTTTGTTCGACGTTGCCCTGAACCGCGGCAACGCTCAGCGCGGGGCCGGATGGGCTGGTCCAGGCGTGACCCTTGAGGGCAATGCCGGCGACCCACGGCCCGACCAGCAACAGCAGGCCGGCGGCGATAAAACCTTTGCGACCGGTCTGCAGCAGGCGCGGTGCGTTGTAGATCAGTGCCGCTGTCAACGCGAGAACGAAAGACACTAGCCACATGCCGCCGACCGGTGCGAGCCCGGACAACGGGCCGTCGAGTTGGCTGTAACCGGAGTAGAGCCACGGGAACCCGGTGAGGAACCACCCGCGAAAGGCCTCCTGACCGACCCACAACGCGGCAAACGCCAGCGCGTCGGCCAGCGGAGCTTCGTTGCGGCGCAACCAGCGCGCCCAGACCCATGCGGGCAGGGCGAAGAAAAACGCGATCGCTGCGGTAAACAGCAGCATCAGGAACCCGGCCAGCAGCACCGAGGCGCCGCCGAAATGGTGGATGCTGTAATAGATCCAACTGGTGCCGGCGCCGAACAGGCCGAAACCGAAGCACCAGCCACGTCCCAGCGCCTGACGCGGTTTTAGCTCACGCAGGCCGGCATAGAACAGACCGACCGCCAGCAAGGCCAGCGGCCAGATGTTGAACGGGGCCAGCGCGAAGGTAGTGATTGCACCGGCCGCCACGGCCAGCAGGTTACCGGGCCAGCCGGGGCGGGTTGTCCAGCGCATTTCTATCCTTAATGATTACCGAGCGATTGGCGTGAGTCGCAGCAAATGAATCCGACGGCTGTCGGCGTTCAGGATGCGGAAACGATAGGCGCCGATTTCAGTGATTTCGTTACGTTTTGGCAAGTGCCCGAACGCGCTCATCACCAGACCGCCGACGGTGTCGAACTCGTCGTCGGAGAACTCGCTGTCGAAGAACTCGTTGAAGTTCTCGATCGGCGTCAGTGCCTTGATCAGGAAGTCACCGCTGGGCAGCGGCTTGATGTAACTGTCTTCTTCGACGTCGTGCTCGTCTTCGATGTCGCCGACGATCTGCTCCAGCACGTCTTCAATCGTCACCAGACCGGCCACGCCGCCGTATTCGTCGATGACGATGGCCATGTGGTTGTGGTTGGCACGGAATTCACGCAGCAACACGTTCAGGCGCTTGGACTCCGGCACGAACGTGGCCGGGCGCAGCAGATCCTTGATGTTGAAGCTGTCGCCGTTCTCCTTGAGGATCAGCGGCAGCAGGTCCTTGGCCAGCAGGACGCCCATCACGTCGTCGTGGCTTTCGCCAATGACCGGGTAGCGCGAGTGGGCCGAATCGACCACGGCCGGGAGGAATTCGCGAGGTGTCTGGTTCGCCTTGATGCTGACCATTTGCGAGCGCGGGACCATGATGTCGCGTACTTGCAGGTCTGCCACTTGAATGGCGCCTTCGACGATGGCCAGCGCTTCGCTGTCCAGCAGTTTGTTCTGATGTGCATCACGCAGCAGCTCAAGCAGCTCCTGACGGTTCTTCGGCTCGTGGGCAAAAGCCTGGGTCAGTTTACCCAGCCATGACTTCTGCCCGTTGCTCGATCGATCTTCGCTCATAGCGATTACTCTGAATCCTTTGTTGTAACGATAGGGGATGTTTCGGTTTCGTCGTCCGCGTACGGATCGGGATAGCCCAATTCGGCAAGCAACTCGCGTTCCAGTGCTTCCATTTCTTCGGCTTCGTCGTCATCTATATGGTCGTAACCGAGTAGATGCAAGCAGCCGTGAATGACCAGATGTGCCCAGTGTGCTTTAAGTTCCTTGCCCTGCTCGACGGCTTCGCGCTCGACCACGGCGACGCAGATCACCAGATCGCCGAGCAGCGGGATGTCGAGAAACTCGTCGGGCACTTCGGCCGGGAACGACAGGACGTTGGTCGCGTAATCCTTGTGGCGCCAGGTGTGATTCAGCTCACGCCCTTCTTCCTCGTCAACCAGACGAATGGTCATTTCCGAATCGGCGGTGCGCTGGCGCAGGGCCAGTTCGCACCATTGACGGAACTCGGCTTCGCTCGGTGCGTTCGCTTCAGTGGCGATTTGCAGGTCCAGCTCAAGCATCGCGCGAAGGTTCCTTGGGGGCATCGGCACGACTTTCGAAGCGCTCGTAGGCTTCGACAATCCGCTGCACCAATGGGTGGCGCACGACGTCTTTGGGCTGGAAGTGGGTGAAGCTGATGCCCGGAACGTCCTTGAGCACTTCGATCACATGATGCAGGCCGGACTTGGTGCCGCGCGGCAGGTCGACCTGGGTGATGTCGCCGGTGATGACCGCAGTGGAGCCGAAGCCGATCCGGGTCAGGAACATCTTCATCTGCTCGACAGTGGTGTTCTGGCTTTCGTCGAGAATGATGAAGCTGTTGTTCAGCGTACGACCGCGCATGTAGGCCAGTGGCGCGACTTCGATCACCTGGCGCTCGATCAGCTTGGCCACGTATTCGAAGCCGAGCATCTCGTAGAGTGCGTCGTAGAGCGGGCGCAGGTACGGGTCGATCTTCTGGGCGAGGTCGCCGGGCAGGAAGCCGAGTTTTTCACCCGCTTCTACCGCCGGACGCACCAGCAGGATGCGGCGGATCTGCTCGCGCTCCAGGGCATCGACGGCACACGCCACGGCCAGATAGGTCTTGCCGGTACCGGCCGGACCAATGCCGAAGTTGATGTCGTTGCCAAGGATTTCCTTCACGTAGCGCAGCTGATTCAGGCCGCGTGGGCGAATCATGCCTTTCTTGGTGCGCAGGGCGACGGACGCTTCGGCCGGGGCGTGATTGTCCAGCTCGACCACGGCCGATTCCTGGAGGAACAGGTGCACCAGGTCTGGCGACAGCTCGGTACCCTTGGTTTCCCGGTACAGGCGGCGCAGCAGGTTTTCCGCAGACGTGGTGTGCTTGGGATCGCCGATCAGTTCGAACTGGTTTCCGCGGTTGCGGATCTCGATGGCGAGGCGCTGTTCGATCAAGCGCAGATGCTCGTCGAATTGCCCGCACAGATTGGCGAAGCGGCGAGCCTCAAAGGGCTCGAGGATAAAACGATGTGGTTCTATGGGTGCGTTCAAGGTCGTATTTAGCCGCCCTGGGGCAATTAAGATGAAATCAAGGATAACGCCAGTGGCGTGGGTGCGAAAGCTCTTAAAACAGTCTCAGTGGATAACGGTGGCGAGGGAGCTTGCTCCCGCTGGAGTGCGAAGCGCTCCCAAATCCTCCAGCCTCGATCATTCAGGATGATCGGGGTGTCTGGTTTGCGGCTGCTTCGCAACCGAGCGGGAGCAAGCTCCCTCGCCACAAAATATCTGCGACTGGCGTTACTGAATTAAAGAGCCACGCAGCGAATGCGGTTGCGCCGCGTCGATGTGCACGTCGGCGAACTGGCCGATCAGGGTCGGATTGTCGCAGCGGAAGTTGACGATACGATTATTCTCGGTACGCCCTTGCAGCTCGCCCGGGTCTTTCTTCGAGTAGTCGGTGACCAGAATGCGCTGGATCGAACCGACCATTTGTCGGCTGATCTCGAACCCTTGTTGATTCAGACGGTGCTGCAAGGCATTCAGGCGTTCTTTCTTCAGTTCTTCCGGGGTGTCATCGGCCAGATCGGCCGCCGGGGTGCCCGGGCGCTGGCTATAGACGAACGAATAGGAGAAGTCGAAGCCGACATCGGCAATCAGTTTCATCGTCTGTTCGAAGTCTTTCTCGGTCTCGCCCGGGAAGCCGACGATGAAGTCCGAGCTGATGCAGATGCCCGGTACGGCGGCGCGCAGTTTGCGCAGCTTGGACTTGTACTCCAGCGCCGTGTGGTTGCGCTTCATTGCCGCGAGAATTCGATCGGAACCCGACTGCACCGGCAAGTGCAGGTGTTTCACCAGCTCCGGCACTTCGGCGTGGGCCTGGATCAGGCTGTCGGAAAACTCCAGCGGGTGCGAGGTGGTGTAGCGGATGCGGTCGATGCCGTCGACGGCGGCCACCACGCGAATCAGCTCCGCCAGATCGGCCAGGCGACCGTCGTGGGTGGTGCCGCGATAGCCGTTGACGTTCTGCCCCAGCAGGGTCACTTCACGCACGCCGTTTTCGGCGAGGTGGATGATTTCGGCGATCACGTCGTCGAACGGCCGGCTGACTTCTTCGCCACGGGTGTAGGGCACCACGCAGAACGTGCAGTATTTGCTGCAGCCTTCCATCACCGACACGTAAGCGCTCGGGCCATCGATGCGCGGCTCGGGCAGGTGGTCGAATTTTTCGATTTCCGGGAACGAGACGTCGACTTGCGGCAGCTTGCTGCTGCGCGCAGCGTCGATCATTTCCGGCAGGCGGTGCAAGGTCTGCGGGCCGAACACCACGTCGACGTACGGTGCGCGATCACGGATCGCCGCGCCTTCCTGGCTGGCCACGCAACCGCCGACGGCGATCACCATGTCCGGGTTGGCCAGTTTCAGTTCGCGCCAGCGGCCGAGCTGCGAGTACACCCGGTCCTGGGCGCGCTCGCGGATCGAGCAGGTGTTGAGCAGAATCACGTCGGCGTCTTCCGCGCGCGCGGTGACTTCCAGGGCCTGATGTTCGCCCAGCAGATCGACCATGCGCGAGCTGTCGTACTCGTTCATCTGGCAACCGTGGGTTTCGATGTAAAGCTTCTTGGCCATGGAGTAGGGTCGTCACGTGATTCAAAGAACCGCGCATTATAGGGAACAAGCCCTCAGGTTCCTACCGCTGCGCGTCCGGTGGCTATGCTATAGTTTGCGCCCTCATTTTTATCCCCGATGTTATCCCCCCGCCATGACCAAACGCGAAGCTCCAATCTATAAGGTGATTTTCCTCAACCAGGGCCAGGTGTTCGAAATGTACGCCAAGCAGATCTATCAAAGTGATCTGTGGGGCTTTCTGGAAGTGGAAGAGTTCGTCTTTGGCGAGCGCACGCAAGTGGTCGTCGATCCGAGCGAAGAGAAGCTCAAGGCGCAGTTCGAAGGCGTGGTGCGCAGCTTTGTGCCGATGCATTCGATCGTGCGCATCGACGAAGTGGAACGTCTGGGCACCCCGAAAATCAGCGAAGCCCGTGGCGCGGTTGGCAATGTGATGCCGTTCCCGATGCCGATGCCTGAGAAGTAAAACTGATTGAGTGAGGGGCTCTTGTGGCGAGGGGATTTATCCCCGATGGGCTGCGAAGCGGCCCCTCACCTGCAACTTTGATTTTCCTGAATTACCGCGCTGAATGGATTTGCGACTGCTGCGCAGCCGATCGGGGATAAATCCCCTCGCCACGATGAGTAATCACCACAGACTCATTCTGCTGACGTTCAGGGAAGCGGCGAAAACGGCGTACGCCCGTCGGCGCTCTGCAGTTCCATCAGGTATTTACGGAAAATTTGCCCGAGCACCTGGGTTGCGGTTTCGAGGTCTTCGCGGGACATTTTTTCGGAGACTTCGTCGGCCGTGTCCAGGGCATCTTCGGCGCCGTTGACCGCAGCCATCTTCAGCACGATATACGCCTGAATGTTGTTGGCCTGCACGCCTTCACCGTGGAAGAACATGGTGCCGAGCTTGAACTGCGCCTGAGCGTGGCCTTGCAACGAGGCCTTTTCGAAGTAGCTCAGGGCTTGATTGAGGTCGCGTGGCGCATTCTTGCCGTCGTAGTAGAACTCACCCAACTCGTATTGCGCTTGCGCATCCCCTTCGTCCGCCGCTTTCTGGCAGGCAGCCAGCGCCTGCGTGACGTCTTGCGGCTGAGTATTGAGGGTGCAACGACCCATCGCCGGGATCAACAACGAGTTGCCGCCTGCTTGTGCATGCGCGAGCAGGGGCTGAAGGAGCAACAGGCAGCCCAAGGCAAGGGTGCGGCCGGTGCGGTTCATGGGAATCGACTTACCTCTGAAGGGCACGCGGACCCATCGAGGGATCCAATAAGCGCGCATTATGAAATAAGCAGGGCCAACCTTACAAAGTCTTTACTCGTTTTTCTGCTGCGCGGGGAATATATCGCCCACTTTCTGGCGGATTTGTAGCAGAGGTGTGGGGAAAATGGCGTGGGTGTAGGTGAAAGCTGACGCTGGCAATGGCCAACGTCAGCGGTACGGCCATTACTTCAGTGCAGCGAAGGCGCGCTCGGCAGCGTCCAGGGTGATTTTCAGCTCGGCGTCGCCGTGGGCGATCGAGGTGAAACCGGCTTCGAATGCGCTTGGCGCCAGGTACACGCCGCCTTCCAGCATCAGGTGGAAGAAGCGACCGAACAGTGCCGCGTCGCTGGCCATCACATCTTCAAAGGTGACGATGTCGTCGGCGCCGCTGAAGTACAGACCGAACATGCCACCCGCCTGCGTGGTCACGAACGGGATGCCCGCCGCATCGGCGCGTTGTTGCAGGCCGTCGAGCAGGCGCGTGGTGTAGTCGGTCAGTTCGGCGTGGAAACCCGGACGGCTGATCAGGCGCAGGGTGGTCAAGCCGGCGGCCATCGCCAGCGGGTTACCCGACAGCGTGCCGGCCTGATACACCGGACCCAGCGGCGCGATGCGCTGCATGATTTCACGCTTGCCGCCGAAGCAGCCGACCGGCATGCCGCCGCCGATGATCTTGCCGAAGGTGGTCAGGTCCGGAGTCACACCGTAGTAGGCCTGGGCACCGCCGAGGGCAACGCGGAAACCGGTCATCACTTCGTCGAAAATCAGCACCACACCATGCTTGTCGCACAGCGAACGCAGGCCTTCGAGGAAACCCGGCGCTGGCGGCACGCAGTTCATGTTGCCGGCCACCGGTTCAACGATGATGCACGCCACGTCCTGGCCAACTTCGGCGAGCATCTGCTCAACCGCGTTGATGTCGTTGAACGGCAGGGTCAGGGTGTGTTTGGCGAATGCCGCCGGCACACCGGCGGAGCTCGGTACGCCTTGGGTCAGTGCGCCGGAGCCGGCCTTGACCAGCAGGCTGTCAGAGTGACCGTGGTAGCAGCCTTCGAATTTGATGATGCTGTCGCGACCGGTGTAACCACGGGCCAGACGGATTGCGCTCATGGTCGCTTCGGTGCCGGAGCTGACCATGCGCACCATGTCCATCGACGGCACCAGCGAGCAGACCAGATCGGCCATCTCGGTTTCCATCGCGGTCGGCGCGCCGTAGGACAGGCCGTGTTGCAGTTGATTGCGCACCGCGTCGAGCACTTCCGGGTGGCTGTGGCCGAGGATCATCGGCCCCCACGAGCCCACGTAATCGACATAACGCTTGTCATCTTCGTCAGTGACGTAGGCGCCTTCGGCGTGCTTGAAGAACAGCGGCGTGCCGCCCACGCTCTTGAACGCGCGAACCGGCGAGTTCACGCCTCCGGGAATGTGTTTCTGGGCATTGGCAAACAGCGTTTCGGAACGAGACATGATCGGGCTCTCAAATCAGATTTTCAGAAGTTCGTTGAAGGCGCGGGCGCGGCGGGTCACTTCGGCGGTGCTCTGGGCACCGAACAAACCGTGGACCACGGCCAGCAGGTCGACGCCATGGGCCACCAGCGGCGCGGCGTTGTCGAGGGTGATGCCGCCAATCGCGCAGACCGGCAGATGCAGCTTGCGTTTGGCCTCGTCGAGCAGATCGAGGCTGCAGCTTGGCGCGCCGGGTTTGGTGTTGGAATTGAAGAAGCGGCCGAAGGCGACATAGCTCGCGCCTTCTTTGGCGGCTTGTTCGGCCAGTTCGAGTTGCGCGTGGCAGGTCGAACCGATGATCGCCTTGGAACCGAGCAGGGCGCGGGTCGGTGACAGCGGGCCGTCGGTCTGACCCAGGTGCACGCCGACATTCAGGCGTGCGGCCAGTTCGGCGTCATCGTTGATGATCAACTGGGTCTTGTAGCGCTCGCACAGGTCGCGCAGTGCTTCGGCCTCGCGCAGGCGGCGGGCCTCGTCGCTGCTTTTGTCGCGGTATTGCAGCAGGGTGACGCCGCCTTCCAGCGCCGCCTCCACGTACGACAGAAACTTGCCCGCCAGCAGTTCGCTGTCGGTGATGGCATACAGGCCACGTAGTTTCATCAGGCAGACCTCACGACGTTACGAGCAAAAATCCAGCGGCAGGCGACGCGGGACGAACTGGCCTTTGCCCAGTTGTTCGGCATCGCGCAGGGTACGCCAGGTGTAATCCAGTGCCGTGCGTACGGCGCTGGCGAGGTTTTCACCCTGGGCCAGACGACCGGCGAGGGCGCTGGCCAGGGTGCAGCCGGAACCGTGATAGCTGCCTGGCAAACGCTGGCAATAGAAGGTTTCACGCAGGCCGTCACGGCTGTACAGGCGATTGTGGATTTCAGTTTCGTCGCCATGACCGCCGGTGATCAGCAGGTTTTTGACGAACGGCAGGAGTTTTTCAGCGCACTCGTCTGCGGTGCCTTCCGGCAGTTCGGCGAGGATCCGCGCCTCGGGCAGGTTGGGCGTGGCAATGATCGACAGCGGCAGCAGACGCTCGCGCATCGCATAGCCGACTTCGTCCTTGCCCAGGCGTCCGCCGCCACCGGCGCGCAGCACCGGGTCGCAGACTACTGGCAGGTGCGGGTGCGCCGAAAGCAGTTCGACCACGGTGTCGACCATTTCCAGCGAACCGAGCATGCCCAGTTTGACCGCAGCGACTTCGGAGTCGTTGAGCACGGCATTGGCCTGGGCCAGTACCCACTCACGGTCGAGGACGCGGAAGTCAGTGACGTTGACGGTGTCTTGCACCGTCAGGGCGGTGACGGCCGGAGCCGCATGGCAACCCTGCGCGAGCAGGGCTTCGATATCTGCCTGCAAGCCGGCGCCACCACTGGGGTCGTGGCCGGAGAGACAGAGGACAACGGGGCGGGAGCTGTAGATATTCATGGTGCGCGAGCTTACCACCAAACCTGATTTTCGGGTTCAGTCCTGACGGTGTTTGCGAGCAGATTGTCGGACAACACTGCAGCTACCATTGTGGCGAGGGAGCAAGCGCCCTCGCCACAAAAGCGGATCACAATGATTAAGCTGACCAACTCAACAGCTCTAGTCCGCTGCTTTGCTCTGAAACGCCCGTTCTAGAGCCTTTGTAGGAAAAATTTCGATGGTGCTCAATGGCCATCAACGGCTATGCTAGTCTGGATCCAAACCAATAACAGGTAATACCGGTTTTACGTCTACTCAAAGGGAATGGGGGGCTTCCTGACACAACCGGACGAGCCACGCTGGGGCTTCAATGCGCTATTTGCTGATGTTGCTGTTCTGCTTGCCCCTCCTCGCAAGCGCCGTCGAGTTCGACGAAAATACCCAGAGCCTTCCCCTGGGCCGCTCCCTGCAAGTGTTCGAAGACCCGAGTGGTCAGGCGAGCATCGCCGACGTCCGCGCCCAAGCGGCGGCGGGCAATTTCAAACCCCACGATAAAGCCACGCTCAATGCCGGTTACTCGCGCTCGGCGTTCTGGCTGAAGATCGACCTGCATTACCGTCCGAACAATCCGGCCGCGCAGCGCACCTGGCTGCTGGAGCTGGCGTACCCGCCGCTCGATCATCTTGATCTGTATAGGGCGGATGCCAACGGCGACTATCGCCTGATCCGGCAGACCGGTGACGCCTTGCCGTTTGCCAGTCGCGAAATCCGTCAGAACAACTACCTGTTCGACCTGAGCTTCACCCCCGACCAGCAGCAGACCCTGTACTTGCGGCTGGCCAGCGAAGGCTCGATCCAGGCGCCGGTGACGTTGTGGTCGAGCACCGCGTACCTCGAAGACCAGCCGGTGCGCCTGTATGTGCTGGGGATCATTTATGGCGTGCTGCTGGGGATGCTGGTCTACAACCTGTTCATCTACCTGAGCGTGCGCGACACCAGCTACCTCTATTACATCTTCTACATCGCTTCGTTCGGCCTCTATCAACTGTCGGTAAACGGCGCGGCGGTGCAGTATTTCTGGCCGGACAATCCGTGGTGGGCCAACGCCGCCACACCGTTTTTCATCGGTTGCGCCGGGCTGTTCGGCAGCCAGTTCGCCCGCAGTTTCCTGCAGACCAAAACCCACAGCCGCTGGCTCGACCGCTTGCTGATTGCGCTGATCGCCTTCGGCGCGCTGGTGGTGGGCTTGTCGTTGATGACCAGTTACGCGTTGTCGCTGCGCTTGGCGACCGTACTGGCGCTGACCTTCACCGTGGTGATCTTCGCCGCCGGGATCCTCGCCTGGTGGCGCGGCCTGCGGGTGGCGCGTTATTTCATCATTGCCTGGTCGGCGTTCTTGCTCGGCGGCATCGTCAATACGCTGATGGTGCTCGGCCTGCTGCCGAACGTGTTCCTGACCATGTACGCCAGCCAGATCGGTTCGGCGATTGAAGTGGCGCTGCTGTCGCTGGCGCTGGCCGACCGCATCAACGCGATGCGCGAGCAGCAGGCACAGACCCTGTTCGACGCCGGGCAGAAACTCGAAGTGCTCAACCAGCAACTGGCCCACAGCAACAAGCTCAAGGACGAATTCCTCGCGACCCTGACTCACGAATTGCGCACGCCGATGAACGGGGTGATCGGTTCGCTGGAGTTGATGCAGACCGTCGAGCTGGAACCTGAGCTGGAGCAATATCAGCAAACCGCCGCCGGTTCCGCCCGGGACATGATGCGCATGGTCAATGGCATCCTCACCCTCACCGAATTGCAGGCCGGCAAGCTCAAGGCGACGCCGGGCAGCTTCAGCCTGCGCGCGGTGGTCGAGGCCTTGCGCGTGCAGTTCGACGGCAACGCGGCGAGCAAGTCGCTGGACTTCAAGGTCGAGGTGCTGCCGACCCTGCCGGACCGTTTGCACGGCGACAGCGCCAAACTGGCGCAATGCCTGGAGTGCCTGCTGGACAACGCGATCAAGTTCACCCGGGTGGGTGGCCTGGCGCTGCGGGTAACCGGCAAACCGGCGGCGGACAACCGCTTGGCGCTGTCGTTTGCAGTGATCGACACCGGCATCGGTTTCACCGATCTGGGCGAAGCGACGATGTATCAGCGCTTCTTCCAGCTCGACGGCTCGATGACCCGCGAATACGGCGGGCTGGGCGTGGGGCTGGCGATCTGTCGGCAACTGGTCGAGCTGCTCGGCGGCAAGCTCACCCATCGCTCCGAACCGGGGCGCGGCAGCCGTTTTCAGTTGGATGTCGAATTCGAACTGCCGGCGGTCGAAGCCGCGCCGAGCCCAGCCCCGCTACAGGAGCGCAGCCGCGCACCGCAGGACTGCACGGTGTTGCTGGTGGATGACAACAGCGTCAATCAACTGGTGATGCGCGGCATGCTGCTCAAGCTCGGTTTCCGTGTGCGCACGGCGGACAACGGCGCGGCGGCACTCGATTGCCTGCAACGGGAAACCGTTGACGCGGTGCTGATCGACTGCCAGTTGCCCAGCCATGAAGGCGCTTCGCTGTGCTGCCAGATCCACGCCTTGCCGGGCTGTGCCAATGTGCCGGTATTCATGCTGGCCCAGGGCGCGGATCGCGAACATTGTGCGCCCGGCACACGCATTGATTACCTGAACAAACCGGTGAAATTCGAAGACCTGCAAACGGCGCTGGAGCGTCGGGTGCTCAGCGCGTAACAGGGTGAAAGCGCCGGCAGTTCGGCGTATATGACACTTTGATCAGCCACGGGCCAGTGCTTAACTGAATCCCTTGGCTGACCAAAGGAGCCCCGTCATGAACCTGCATCAGTTCGCCGAAACCCACGAAGTCACCAACCAGCCACCGTCGCTGGACGGCGCCAACCTGTACCGCATCGACCTGCCGCTGCAGGAGTGGTCGCGCCGTTTTGGCGCCGGTTGGGCCGAGTCGCGGATCGATGCCTACGGTGCGCTGGCGGGCGGGCCGCTGATGGAAGCGGGGTTCCTCGCCAACCAGAACAAACCGGTGTTCGTCAGCCATGACCGCTACGGCCATCGCATCGATCTGGTGGAGTTTCATCCGGCCTATCACGAACTGATGCGCACCGCGATTGAACATGGCCTGACCTCGTCGCCCTGGACCCATCCGCAGCACGGCGCGCATGTCGCCCGCGCCTCGATGAGCTACCTGCACAGCCAGGCCGAGGCCGGCAGCGGTTGCCCGTTGACCATGACCTTCGCCAGCGTGCCGGCGCTGCGCTTGCAGCCGGATCTGGCCGAGCAGTGGCTGCCGAAAATCCTCGCCACCGAATATGACCCGCGCAACGTCGGCATGGCGCACAAGGCCGGCGTGACCATCGGCATGGCGATGACCGAGAAACAGGGCGGCACCGATGTGCGGGCCAACACCACCAAGGCGTATCCGGTGGGTGCCAGTGGTCCGGGCCAGGCGTATGAACTGGTCGGGCACAAGTGGTTCTGCTCGGCGCCGATGTGCGATGCGTTCCTGACGCTGGCGCAGACCGACAAAGGCCTGACCTGCTTCCTGCTGCCGCGCCATCGTCCGGACGACACGCGCAATCAGTTCTACATCCAGCGCCTGAAAAACAAACTCGGCAACCAGTCCAACGCCTCCAGCGAAGTGGAATTCCGTGGCGCCCTGGCGTGGATGGTCGGCGAAGAGGGGCGTGGCGTGCCGACCATCATCGAGATGGTGGCGATGACCCGTTTCGATTGCATGGTCGGCTCCAGCGCATTGATGCGTCAGGCGCTGACCCAGGCCAGCCACCACTGCGCGCACCGCAAGGTCGGCGGCAAACTGCTCAGCGAGCAACCGTTGATGCAGAACGTGCTGGCCGATCTGGCCCTGGAAAGCGAAGCCGCGCTGGCCCTGAGCCTGCGCATGGGCCAGGCGCTGGATCATCTCGACGACCGCCACGAAGCACAATTCGCCCGGCTGGTGACGGCGGTGGGCAAATACTGGATCTGCAAGCGTGCGCCGGCGATGATCAACGAAGCCGCCGAATGCATGGGCGGTGCCGGGTACGTCGAGGAGAGCATCCTGCCGCGCCTGTATCGCGAGGCTCCGGTCAACTCGACATGGGAAGGCTCGGGCAACGTGCAGTGCCTGGACGTGTTGCGGGCACTGTCGAAGGAACCGGGTGTGCTCGATGTGCTGTTCAGCGAGTTGGGGGACGGTCATGGCGACAAGCGCCTGGCCGCGCATATCCAGCAGTTGCAGGCGCAGTTCAAGGACACCAGCGATATTCAGTACCGTGCGCGGCAGTTGACCGAGGATATTGCGCTGGGGCTGCAGGCCAAGCTGTTGCTGGAGGCGGGGAATTCGGCGGTCAGCGATGCGTTTATTGCCAGCCGGCTGAGCGGCGGCGGTCGAGTCTACGGCGCGTTGCCGCGTGGGCTGGATGTTGAAGCCATCGTCGCCCGCGCAACCCCACAAGACTTCTGACCCTACACAAATCCCCTGTAGGAGCTGCCGAGGGCTGCGATCTTTTGATCTTATAAACAGCAAGATCAAAAGATCGCAGCCTTCGGCAGATCCTGCAGGGATCTAGGTGACCCATATATTGTGCGGTTGCCAACATGCCACTGTTCCCGTGAGACCACGATGCAGGCAAGATGAAGCTCTGCAAGTCAGAACACAGGAAGCTGATCGTGACCGAAGCGTTTATTGTCGTTCAAACCGCCGAACAAGCCGTGGACCGTCTGGCCGAGCTGCACGAGCGGGCCACCACTGCGCTGAACTCGGCGCTCAAGCGTTACCTCAAGGATCGCGTCGAGCCTGACGCCGAGCAGCGTGCTCTGTTTCGTTATCCCGAACTGCGTCTGACCTACCACTGTCAGGGCGAAGTCCCGCAGACCACCCGCGCCTACGCCAAGGTGCAACTGCCGGGCACCTACAGCGTCACCGTCACCCACCCCAAGGCGTTCCGCAAATACCTGCTGGAACAACTGGTGCCGTTGATGCACGACTTCACCGTGACCGTGGAAGTCGGCGTCAGCCAGCAGAATATTCCGTACCCGTACGTGGTCGAGCAGGGCGATGAACTGGCCGGCTCCGGCGTCACCGCTGCGGTGCTGGCGCGGGTGTTCCCGAGTACCGACCTGTCCGCCGCCACCGATGGCATCGCCGACGGTCTCTATGACTGGGAAAACACCGATCCGCTGCCGCTGGCGCTGTTCGACGCCGCGCGGGTCGATTTCTCCCTGCGCCGACTGGTGCACTACACCGGCAGCGACTGGCGCCATGTGCAGCCGTGGATTCTGCTGACCAACTATCACCGCTACGTCGACCAGTTCATCGTCCATGGCCTGGAACAACTGCGCAACGACCCGCGTTTCGTGCGCATGGTCCTGCCGGGCAACGTGATCATCGAGAAGGGCATGGACCACGGCGAAGCTTCGGCAATTGCCGCTGGCGTGGTCTGGCACCGCTACCAGATGCCGGCCTATCACCTGATCGCCAACGATGGCCATGGCGTGACCCTGGTCAACATCGGCGTCGGCCCGTCCAACGCCAAGAACATCACCGACCACCTGGCGGTGCTGCGTCCACATTGCTGGCTGATGATCGGCCACTGCGGCGGGCTGCGTCAGTCGCAGACCATCGGCGACTACGTGTTGGCCCACGCCTACATGCGTCGCGACGGGATTCTTGATCGCGTGGTGCCGCCGAACATTCCGATCCCGGCACTGGCCGAAGTGCAGCTGGCGCTGCAACAAGCGGCGGCCAACATCACCGGCGAGCAGGGCGAAGAGCTGAAAAAGCGCCTGCGCACCGGCACCGTGCTGACCTACGACGACCGCAACTGGGAGCTGCGCTGGGCCCAGGAACGTCCGCTGATCAACCTGTCCCGCGCCGTGGCCGTGGACATGGAAAGCGGCACCATCGCCGCCCAGGGTTATCGCCTGCGGGTGCCGTATGGCACGTTGCTGTGTGTCTCGGACAAACCGCTACACAGTGAAATCAAGCTGCCGGGTTCGGCCAACGCGTTCTACGAGCGCGCGGTCAGCCAGCACTTGAAGATCGGCATCGAGGCGGTGGATCTGCTGCGCACCGAACTCAACTCGCTGCACTCGCGCAAACTGCGCAGCTTCGACGAGCCGCCGTTCCGTTAACGGTTAGTCGTGGTCATTTGGCGATCCGGGCACTAGCATTGTCAGCCCAGATCGCCAGATGTTGTTTTGCCCATGTCCCGTCCTCCGCGTCCCCCTTCACGCCGTCCCGGTGCGAAGCCATCCTCCTCAGCTCCACGCCGTGTCGCCAAGGCGCCGCCTGCCGAGCCGAAGCTAATCCTGTTCAACAAACCGTTCGATGTGCTGACGCAGTTCAGCGACGAAGGCGGGCGGGCGACGCTCAAGGATTTCATCGAGGTGCCCGGCATCTACCCGGCCGGACGCCTTGATCGCGACAGCGAAGGTTTGTTGCTGCTGACCAACGACGGGCAGTTGCAGGCGCGGATTGCCGACCCGAAACACAAATTGCCGAAGACGTACTGGGTGCAGGTCGAAGGCGAGCCGACGGCCGAGCAATTGCAGCGGCTGCGCGACGGTGTCGAACTGAATGACGGCATGACCCTGCCCGCCGAGGCGCGGCAACTGGATGAACCTGAACTGTGGCCACGCAACCCGCCGGTACGCTTTCGCAAAAGCGTGCCGACTTCATGGCTGGAGTTGGTGATTCGCGAAGGACGTAACCGTCAGGTACGACGCATGACCGCAGCGGTCGGCCTGCCGACGTTGCGTCTGGTGCGGGTGCGGATTGGTGACTGGACGATCGAAGGCCTCGATCAGGGCCAATGGAAAGAAGTGCCGGCGCGTCTATAGAGCGCCGGATTCGATCAGGCCGATCACCACGCTCTTGATGATGAAAGCGGCCACGCCCAGGCCCAGCACGAAGAACAGAATGAACGAGCCGAAACGTCCGGCCTTGGACTTCTTCGCCAGATCCCAGACGATGAAACCCATGAAAATGATCAGGATGCTGACCAGGCCAGTCATCATCCACTCTTCGAATACTGCAGGATCCATTGGGCATCTCCGGCGCGCGCAGGGCTGAAAGGGCTGGGCGATTATACGCCGAGGGGGATTGCGGGCGCATTGACCTGTGTCGGTGTGCCACACCTCTCCAAACAATGCTGCCCCCTGTAGGAGCTGCCGAAGGCTGCGATCTTTTGATCTTGATCTTGAAAAGCAGAATCAAAAGATCGCAGCCTTCGGCAGCTCCTACAGTACGGGAGTTAGTTGCGCAGGTGGGTCAAGGGCAGTTCAGTGCTGTTGAGCACCTGATTCAGCACAAAGCTCGAACGCACGCTGGTCACGCCTTCAATCCGCGTCAGGTGCCCCAGCAGCAGTTTCTGATAGTGATCCATGTCCGGCACCACCACTTTCAACTGATAGTCGGCATCGACCCCGGTCACCAGGCTGCATTCCAGCACCTGCGGCAGGGTGCGGATCGCCGCTTCGAAGTTTTCGAAACGCTCCGGTGTGTGCCGGTCCATGCCGATCAGCACGTAGGCGGTCAGGCTCAGGCCGAGCATCTTGCGATCGAGCAACGCCACTTGACGTGAGATGTAGCCGTCGTCCTCCAGTTGCTTGACCCGGCGCGAGCAGGGCGAGGGCGACAGACCGATGCGCTCGGCCAGTTCCTGGTTGGAGATGCGGGCGTCGCGCTGCAATTCAGCCAAAATACTCAGGTCGTAGCGGTCGAGTTTGCTCATGAATCAGTCCTTGTTTGTAACTATTGCGGCAGATTATCTATCCAGGGTTAAAAATTGCGCAAGTGATGTTTATTTGAGCAATCTTCGCAATCCTCTGTCGCCGCTCCCGGCCTATTCTTATCACCAGAATCACTGCTCGGTAACACAGTCCACTGCGGCCCGCCCAAACAGGCCCGCCGCGGCCGCCACCCCCACCGGGGATGTGCCGGCCCCCGAGCTGCACACTGTCCAGAAGACGGCGTGAGGTGAGCCGACGTCAAAAGCGTCGAGCCAGGACGAAGTTCTCTAGAAGGGAGGCCGACGGGTCTCCCTTTTTTCTTGCCCGCGATTTTTGTGCCTCGCAGCGCGGCGATCCTCAATAAATAAGTTTCGTGACTGATAACCTGTCGCAGAACCCGGTGTGTGTAATCCCGGTCTTAGTAGCAAGCCCTGTTAATACCCGCAGTGAGGAAAAGCATGAAGTCGCGCATCTGGCGTCTGGCCGGTGTTGGTTTGCTGTGTGTGAGCGTCAGTGCGCAGGCACTTGCCGACGATCCGGAGAGCCGCAGTCCTAATGGTGGACGCGGCCCTGAGCATCAGGGAAACAACCAGGGCCATGGCGGCAATAATCAGCCCCACGGGCAGAACAATCCGCCGCCGCAAAATCAGCCGCGGCCGCAGAACAACGAAATCATTCGGGGCGACAACAGCCGCCAGTTCGAACACAACGGCCAGCAGCACAATAACGGCCAGTGGCAGAACCAGAACCGCGCACCGAACCCGCCTGCTCCGGTTCACCAAGCGCCACCGGCCAACAACCTGCCAATCCAGCCGCGGCCCGACACCGTGCGCCAGACTCAGGAGCCGCGCCAGGGCTACTACCGCGACGAGCGTCCGCAGAACGGCTACCACAACCAGCAATGGCAAACCGGCAACCGGCCCAATGACAATCGCTGGCCGGGTCGCCCGGACGGGCATGGCAACGGTTGGGGCCCCGGCCCGCAATACCGCCCGGGGCATGTGATCGACCGCTTCCCGGATCGCGAATATCGTGTGCCGTATCGCGGCCAGGATTACTTCTATTCCGGCGGCTACTGGTATCGCCCGCAAGGCCCGCGCTACATCGTCGTGCAGCCGCCGCGAGGGATTCGTACCCAGTATCTGCCGGACTATGCCCGTGAAGTGTGGATCGGCGGGGCGCTGTTGTTCCTCGCTGCCGGTTCCTACTATGCGTATGAGCAAGCCACGCAGGATTACGTGGTGGTCGAACCGCCGGTGCAGCAACCGCCGCAACCGCAGCCGCAATCCCAGGGCTATGACGTCGAGGCTTATCCGGCCAACGGTCAGTCACCGGAACAGGTCCAGCAGGACGGTTACCAGTGCTACCAATACGCGGTGCAGCAAAGCGGTTTCGATCCGCGTACCGCGACGTATCAACCGGCGCCCGAAGTGGTGCAGGCGTACCGTCAGGCTCAGGGCAATTGCCTGAGCAGTCGCGGTTATCAGGTGTCTTACTGAAGCCGGGTTTGCGCCCGTTCGGTCTTGACCACTTCCTGCGGGTCGGCGTGCACCAGCACCTCGGCTCGCGGGTAGGCGGCGTGGATCGCATCCGCCGCCTGATCGCTGATGCCGTGAGCGACTGACAGCGTCAGTTCTCCCGGCAATTCCAGATGCAGCTGCACGAACCAGTGATTGCCCGAGATCCGCGTGCGCAGATCATGCGCACCCAGCACGCCGGGCACGCTGCAGGCCAGTTCGAGCATGTGCTGACTGACGTCCGTCGGCAGCTCTTCATCCATCAGCACCGAAAAACTTTCCCGGGCGATCTGAATCGCACTCCACAAAATGTACCCGGCAATTCCCAAACCGAACCATGCATCGAGCTGATGAAAGCCCATCCCGGCGAGAATCAGCGCGATCAGAATGCTGCCGTTGAGCAGCATGTCCGAACGGTAGTGCAGCGAGTCGGCGCGTACGGCGTTGGAGCCGGTCTGCTTGACCACGCGATGCTGCAATGTCAGTAGCGCAGTGGTCAGCAGCAGGGAGAACACGATCACCCCGATGCTCAGCCACGGCGCGCCGAGCGGCTCCGGTTGCTGGATGCGCTCATACGCCTGAAAGGCGATCAACACCGCACTGCCTCCGATGAACAGCGCCTGCGCCATGCCCGCCAGCGATTCGGCCTTGCCGTGGCCGTAACGGTGATCGTCATCGGCCGGGCGCAGGGCGTAATGCACTGCCAGCAGATTGAGCAGCGAGGTGACGCCATCCAGCGCCGAGTCGGTGAGGCCGGCGAGCATGCTCACCGATCCGCTGAGCCACCAGGCGATGGCTTTGGCGATGATCAGCGTGCAGGCCACCGCCACCGAGGCGCGGGTCGCCAGCCGCAGCAGGCGGGCGTGTTCGGGGCTGGTGGTCATGTGATTTCCTTATGCGGCGGGTTGCAGGCCAAACATCGCCAGTTGTTGCGTGCTGCCCTTGTGCTGGATCAGACGTGGATCGTCCAGTGGCAGGTTGCGGCCCAGTTCAGTTTCGAGAATAGCCTGCAACTTGAGGTTATCGACCTGACCGTCCGGGCCAATGGCCTGTTTCAGTTTGGCTGGATCGACCTGGGCGGTGTGGCCCGGTTCGAAATAGATCGCGCCGGTGGTGAAGTCGACCGCGAACGCGATCAGGCCGGGGATGACGTAGAACAGCAGGCCCACGGCGTCGAGCACGGCAATGGCCGGGTCGATCTTGCCGTCAATCTGACCGCGCCGGTCCGGGTAGAAAATCGAACCACAGGCGGTGAGTTGAGTGAGCAGGGTGGCGACCAGTACACCGCCGATCAGGCGAGAAGGTAAACGCATGGGATAGATCTCCTGAGTCATCTAAAAACGAAGCAGCGCTGTGTGGAATTAAGACCCTGACAAACGCCCGGCAGTTCGCCGTTATACTCGCGCCTCTGTTTGGGAGCCAGCATGATTTCTTTGCCGATCGATGAAGTTTTACCCGCCCTGCGTGAAGCGTTGGCGACACGCCACGAAGCCGTGCTCGAAGCACCGCCCGGCGCCGGTAAAACCACCCGCGTGCCTCTGGCCTTGCTCAATGAAGCGTGGCTGGCCGGGCAGACCATCCTCATGCTCGAACCGCGCCGTCTCGCCGCGCGTGCGGCGGCTGAACGACTGGCCAGCGAACTGGGCGAGAAGGTCGGTGAAACCGTCGGTTATCGCATTCGCCTCGACAGCAAGGTCGGCCCCGACACCCGTATCGAAGTGGTCACCGAAGGTATTCTCACCCGGCGCCTGCAGGACGATCCGGCGCTGGAAGGCGTAGGCCTGCTGATCTTCGACGAATTCCACGAACGCAGCCTCGACGCCGATCTGGCGCTGGCCCTGAGTTTGAACGGTCGCGAACTGTTCCGAGCTGAACAGCCGCTGAAAATTTTGCTGATGTCCGCCACGCTGGAAGGCGAGCGTCTGGCCGGGTTGCTGGATGACGCGCCGATCCTGCGCAGCGAGGGGCGCATGTACCCGGTGACGATGCGCTGGGGGCGGCCGTTTCAGCCCGGCGAATACATTGACCAGCGTGTGACCCAGACTGTACTCGAAGCCCTGCACGATGAGACCGGCAGCCTGCTGGTGTTCCTCCCGGGGCAGGCGGAAATCCGTCGCGTGCATCAGCAGTTGAGTGATGCCATTGGCGAGCGCAATGACGTTTTGCTCTGCCCGCTGCACGGCGAACTGGATCTCAACGCTCAGCGCGCCGCCATCGACCCGGCCCCGGCCGGCCAACGCAAAGTGGTGCTGGCGACCAACATCGCCGAGACCAGCCTGACCATCAACGGCGTGCGCGTGGTGATCGATGCCGGGCTGGCGCGGGTTCCGCGTTTCGACCCCGGCAGCGGCATGACCCGCCTCGACACCCAGCGCATTTCCAAGGCCAGCGCCACCCAGCGCGCGGGTCGGGCAGGGCGCCTGGAGCCAGGCGTGTGTTACCGCTTGTGGTCGCAGGATCAACACGAGCAAATGGCCGCTTACGGCAGTGCGGAAATTCTGTCGGCGGACCTGGCCAGCCTGGCCCTGCAACTCGGGCGTTGGGGTGTAACCCCGGGCGAACTGGTCTGGCTCGATGTGCCTCCGGCAGCGGCTTATGCACAGGCGCAGGATCTGTTGCAGCGACTCGGCGCGCTCGAAGGCGAGGCGCTGACTTCGCACGGTCAGGCCATGGCCGAGTTGCCGGCGCATCCGCGCATCGCCCATCTGTTGCTGCGCGGTCAGGCGCTGGGGCTGGCGCACATGGCGTGCGATGTTGCGGCACTGCTCGGCGAGCGCGATATCCTGCGCGGTGCCGGTGCGGATCTGCACAGCCGACTGGTCCTGCTTTCCGGCGAAGAACGTGCGGCACGCGGGGCTCAGGGTGGCGTGCAGCGCGCCCGGCAACTGGCGCGGCAATATCGTGGTTATCTGCGCGGCAAGGCTAGCGCGCCGGTCAGCGATCCCGATCACCCGCGCTGGCTCGGTGCGCTGCTGGCGCTGGCCTATCCGGACCGTGTCGCCCAACAGCGGCGTGCCGGTGGCGCCGAATATCGTCTGGCCAATGGTCGCGCTGCGCTGTTCGCCGAAGCCGACAGCCTGATGAAGGAGCCGTGGATTGTGATTGCCGACCTCGGCAGCCGTCAGGGCCAGCGCGAGGAACGGATTTATCTGGCGGCGGATTTTGATCCGGCGCTGTTCGATTCAGTGTTGGCCGAGCAGGTCCGTTGCGTCGATCAACTGGACTGGGACGAACGCGAAGGCGTGCTGCGCGCCGAGCGTCAGCGCAAGGTCGGCGAACTGATCCTCAGCCGTGAACCGTTGAACGGTCTCGACGAAGCCGCGCGCAGTCAGGCGCTGGTCAATCTGGTGCGGCGCAAAGGTCTGGAGTTGCTGCCGTGGACGCCGGAACTGCGTCAATGGCAGGCGCGGGTCGCCTTGCTGCGACAACTGGATCTGAACGCTCAGGCTGAAAGCCAATGGCCGGATGTCAGCGACGCGACGTTGCTGAACACCCTCGAGCATTGGTTAATGCCTTACTTGGGCAAGGTCTCGCGGCTCAGCCATTTCGCCAATCTGGACCTGTCGAGCATCGTCCGTAACCTGCTGCCGTGGCCGTTGCCGCAGAAGCTTGATGAGCTGGCGCCGCATCACCTCAGCGTGCCGTCGGGGTCATCGATTCGTCTGGATTACAGCGAACAGCCACCGATTCTCGCGGTGCGTTTGCAGGAGCTGTTCGGCCTCGCCGAGACGCCCCGGATTGCCGGCGGCCGGCAAGTGGTCAAGCTGCACCTGTTGTCCCCGGCGCGGCGCCCGGTGCAGGTGACGCAGGACCTGGCCAACTTCTGGCGCAGCACCTATGCCGAGGTGAAGAAGGATCTGAAGGGGCGGTATCCGAAGCATTATTGGCCGGATGATCCGCTGGTGGCCGAGGCCACGGCACGGATCAAGCCACGCAAGTGAGCCATGCTTGCCCGGTCTCGTCCGGGCAGTGCCTGCTATTGATCAGGCCTTGCCGTAGAGACTTTGCGAAGCACGGCGTCTGTGCTTGATGCTGTGGCATACCCACACCAGGGCGATCCAGATCGGAATTGCGTACACCGCCATCCGGTTGACAGGATCCATCAGCATCACCGCCATGATGAACACCATGAAGGCCAGACAGACATAGTTGCCGTAGGGGTACCACAGGGCCTTGAATCGCGGTGTCTGTCGGGTCTGGTTCAGGTGTTGGCGAAATTTTCCATGGGCCAGACTGATCATCGCCCAGTTGATCACCAGCGTTGCAACCACCAGCGACAAGAGCACTTCCAGGGCGTGCTGCGGGATCACGTAGTTCATCACGACGGCGATCAAGGTCACTGCCGCGGTGGCGAGGATCGAGCGCACGGGAACGCCGCGTTTGTCGATCTTGACCAGGCTTTGCGGCGCGTCACCTTGCTGGGCCAGCCCGAGCAATATCCGGCTGTTGCAGTAGGTGCCGCTGTTGTAGACCGACAGCGCAGCGGTGAGGACCACGAAGTTCAGAATGTGCGCGGCGGTATTGCTGTCGAGCATTGACCACACGCGTACGAACGGGCTGCCACTGTAGGTATCGCCAGACGCATTGAGCGACGTCAGCAGGCTGTCCCACGGCATCAATGACAACAGCACGACGAGTACGCCGATGTAGAAAATCAGGATGCGGTAGATCACCTGATTGATGGCCTTGGGAATGACACTGCGAGGCTGTTGCGCTTCAGCGGCGGTAAAACCGAGCATTTCCAGCCCGCCAAAGGACAGCATGATAATCGCCATGGACATGGCCAGGCCGCCAATCCCGTGCGGGAAAAAGCCGCCGTGCTGCCACAGGTTACTCACCGACGCCTGCGGTCCTCCGTTACCGCTGACCAGCAGGTAGCTGCCCATGGCGATCATCCCGATCACCGCCAGGACCTTGATGATGGCGAACCAGAATTCCGCTTCGCCAAACACTTTGACGTTGATCAGGTTGAGCGCATTGATCAGCACGAAGAACACCGCAGCCGATACCCAGATCGGTATCTCGGGCCACCAGTAATGCACGTACTTGCCGACGGCCGTCAGCTCGGACATGCCGACCAGGGTGTACAGCATCCAGCAGTTCCATCCCGACAGGAAACCGGCGAATCCGCCCCAGTACTTGTGGGCGAAATGGCTGAAAGAGCCGGCCACCGGCTCTTCAACGATCATTTCGCCCAGCTGCCGCATGATCATGAAAGCAATGAAGCCGCAAATCGCGTAGCCGAGGATCATCGACGGCCCGGCAAACTTGAGTGCGCCCGCCGAGCCCAGGAATAGTCCCGTACCGACGGCGCCCCCCAGGGCGATCAATTGAATGTGTCGGTTTTTCAGGCTGCGTTTCAGTTGGCCTGAGTATGCATGGAGGCCATTCATGAGAAAGCACCTTCGCAAGGTTGCGTGGATTTTTGCAGGGAGTTTGCGAGGTGCAAGGCAAGCCGTTGCAACGACGCGCCGGTGCCAATCGCGGGAGAAAGGGGTTTTTCCACAGTCATACGGATTCTGATCCTTCAGATTATTTCTATTTTTATCAGTGAGTTAGATCGATTTTGCAGCGCGGTTTGCGGCGAATCAGTGCGCGTCGTCGCTAGAAATCTATTGGAAGAAACATATTTCTATATGTTGAATTTGTAAATGGGGGATGGTATCTAATGCACCGCACATGGACATGCCAACGATTCCAGGGACGTGAGGAGTGATGACTGTGACGGGCAGTAATGCACAAGGGATATTCGATTTTGCGGTCGGCACCCATGCCGATCCGGCAGGCTATTTTTCAGCGGCGGCAGACGACATCCGGGCACAGCTGCTGAGTGAAGGTGCGGTGCTCATTCGCGGCGCCCATCCGTGCAGGGATCCTGAACTGTTTGAACGGGCCATCGGCGCGCTGGGATTTCACACTCGCGATTATGTCGGTGGCAGCTCTCCACGCTCGACGATCCAGGGCAAGGTCATGGAAGCGACGCGCACCCCGCCTGACTGGTCGGTGATCCTTCACCAGGAAATGGCCTATGTAAAACATCCCCCCGAGATCATCGCCTTCGTCTGTGTCGAGCCTGCGGGGCGAGGCGGAGAGTCGGTGGTCGGGGACATGCGCAAACTGGAGCAGTTGATTGATCGCTCGACCTTCAAACAACTGACCGATCGCGGGATTAAGTTGCGCCGGACGCTGCCCGGCGAGGCACGGGTGAATCTCAAACCCGGGGTGAAAAAAAGCTGGCAGGAGACGTTCTCCACTTCCAGCACCGCTGAGGCAGAAGTGCTGTGCCGGGCGCGGGGATGGGACTTCGAATGGAGTGGCGGCGACCTGATCCTCTGGCAGGACTGTATCTCCCCGATGCGCCAGCACCCGCGCAAAGCGGCAGAGATCTGGTGCAATCAAGCGCACTTCTGGGGGGCGGCCGCGATGATCGAGTGGGCGCGTATCGATGGTCGCGAACAGGACGCCAGTGAACTGGCGAAGGCGCAGCGCAACACTCCGCAACTGTTGGAGGCCATGTGTTTCGGTGACGGCGAACCACTGCCGGATGAACTTACCCTCGAGCTGTTCCACACCGTCAGAAGTGTTGAACAGGATGTCGATCTGGGGGCGGGCGATATTTTACTGCTCGACAATTTCCAGTATGCGCACGGTCGGCGCGCATTTTCGGGCAACAGGACAATCAACGTGATCATCGCCAATTGGGCCGATGATCAGGCACACGTAGCTCAGGGATGAAAAGATGACGATTCAGGAAAAGAACTTCACGTCGGACAGCACGTTTGTACTGAACCCCGGCGTCGATGTCAGTCTCAAGGACTTGATCAAGTATTCCCGGCCCGGGGCCCAGGTGGTCGCCTCGCAAGCCACCCGGCAACGGGTTCAGGCATCGCGAGAAGCCTTGGAAAACCTCGTCGCACAGGGCGCGGTGATTTATGGCGTGAACACCGGAATGGGTGGTTTCGTTGATCATCTGGTGCCCATCGAGAAAGCCCACGAGCTTCAATCGAACCTGATTCAGGGCGTCTCGACCAACGTTGCCGAGCGGTTCCCGGACAACGTGGCGCGAGCCACCATGTTTGCGCGAATCGTCTCCCTGTCCCGTGGCAATTCGGCACTCTCGCTGGAGAATTTCGACCGCTACATTGCTATCTACAACGCGGGCCTGATTCCGGAAATTCCGAGCAAGGGCTCGTTGGGGACGAGTGGCGACCTGGGGCCTCTGGCAGCGGTTGCGCGGATGCTGACCGGAGACGGTTACGCCTATCTTGACGGCGTCCGGATTCCGGCAGCGCAAGCCCTCGAGCAATTGGGCCTGGCGCCGCTCCACCTGAGTTACAAGGAAGGGCTGGCGCTGATCAATGGCACCTCCTGCATGGTCGCAGTCGCGGCGATGAATGTGGTCGAAGCCCGGGAATTGCTCGAGCAATACACATCGATCTCCGCCTTCTCATTTGAAGCGTTGCAGGCTCGAGTGCGTCCTTTTCATCCCGATGTTCACCAATTGAAACCGCACCTGGGCCAGCAAAAAATTGCCGAAGCCATCTGGGCCGATCTTCAAGGCTCGGAACTGGCAATTGACGATCTCGAGCTTTCTTCGCAATTGAGCGCCCTGCGCACCGACCAGGTACGCCAGGAAGACATGCCCATTGAAGATGCCTATTCCATTCGCTGCACCCCGCAAATCCTCGGACCGGTGCTGGAAACCATCGAGTTTGTCGAGCGCGTGGTCGGCAACGAACTGAACTCCTCCAACGACAACCCGTTGATCACCCCTGAAAACGGCCAGGTTTTTCACAACGGGCACTTTCATGGGCAGTACATCGCTTCGGCCATGGACTACCTGACAATCTCCATCATCACCCTCTGCAACCTTTCGGATCGGCGGATCGATCGCTTCCTGACCAAAGCCAACAGCAATGGTCTGCCGTCGTTCCTGTGCGCGGAAAACGGAGGTCTGCGTTTCGGCCTCATGGGCGGGCAATTCATGTCGGCGTCGCTGACGGCGGAAAACCGTTCGCTGGCCACCCCTGTCTCGATCCAGACCCTGACCACCACCGGTGATTTCCAGGACGTGGTTTCCTTCGGCCTTGTCGCCGCACGCCGTGTGACCGAAGTGCTGCAGAACACCCGTTACGTCCTCGCGTTCGAACTGATCTGTGCGGCCCAGGCCGCCGATATTCGTGGCAGCGCCAAACTCGGGCCGAAGGGCCGCGCCTGGCATGCGCGGGTGCGTGAACATATTCCGTATCTGGATCGGGATGTGGCATTGACCAGTTACCTGGAAGCGATCGTCGCCCAGGTACTGGGAGGGCACAGCCGATGAGTTCGTCCGGGAAGGGCAATCTGTTCGCAACGGCGACCACTGACCGTGTCCGGTTGCATGCCAACGAAAATCCGTTGGGTGCATCGGGTCTGGCCCTGCATCTGTGCGCCTCGATGCCGGCGCTGCTCAGCGAATATCCCGAAGTCACTTACAAGTCTCTTCGCCTGGCAATCGGCGAGCGCTGGCGGGTTGATCCCGAGCGCGTAGTGGTGGGGGCGGGCTCCGATGAACTGATCGATATCGCATTGCGTAGCCTGTTGAAGCCCGGCAGTCGCATCGTGACGCAGCAGCACAGCTTCAAGATGTACAAAATCCGCGCCGCGCTGCTCGGGGCCGACTACAGCGAGATGGCCCCGGACGCCAACGGCGACTATGAAGCTGCATTGATACGTGCGCTGGAGAACAAGCCGGACGTGGTGGTGCTGGTCAATCCGTCCAATCCTTTGGGCGACTATCTGTTGCCCGCGCAACTGTTATCGCTGGTGGCCCTGATTTCGCCGACCACGACCGTCATCATCGATGAAGCGTACGCAGAGTTCGCGCCGGACCGGGAAAACACTGCCGGCATTCAGATCGTCAACAGCCGGGAAAACGCGATATGTCTGCGCACGTTTTCCAAGGCCTACGGTATTGCGGGTCTACGCCTTGGCTGGGCTTACGCGAGCGGCGATCAGGTGCCGGCGCTGCAAGCGCGGCGTGCGCCGTACAACGTCAGTTCGTTTTCCGCCCTGGCAGGAGAATACGTCCTGCAGGACTGCGATCATCTGGACAAGACGGCGGCGTATTGTCAGGCCTGGGGGCAGGAGCTCGTGAGTCTGTTCAAGGCTCATGGCATTGAAGCCAGAAGCCGCTACGTCAACTTTGTTTTCGTCGAATGCGTCAGCCAGCCACGCTGCAAGGACTTGCATCAGCACCTGGAGAGTGCAGGTTTCCTGACGTCTCGGTTGACCGACTATGGTCTTGATACGTGCCTGCGAATCTCTTTCGGAAACGAGGCCCAGATGACCCGCTTGTGCACTGTACTCAAGCAAAAACTGCAAACCATGGAGCTTGCCTGAAGCCAGCGGGGCATGGAGGCCCTCGGCGATTGCCTGGGGCCTCCAAGGCAAGATCAGCGAGACTTTACCTGAGGTAAACATGAGCCAGACGCTGCCTTTGTTTCACGATGAACCGTACCTCAAGCAGCTGGATTGCCGAGTCGATCTGCTTGAACGCGACGACGCCGGTCTGCCGTTCGCACTCCTTGGCGAGACCGTGTTCTACCCCCAGGGCGGCGGGCAGCTGGGCGATCGGGGGGTGTTGAACATTGCGCCCGGCGGGGAGGGTGAGGCACAGCGCACGCTGGAGATCGTCGCGACGAAAAAAAGGGATGACCAGATCAGGCATTACCTGGGCATTGATGACGAAGCGTTCACCCAACTGCAGGCGCGGGTGATCGGCCAGCAGGCGACCGCCACGCTGGATTGGTCATTGCGATATCATCAGATGCGTGTTCATTCGGCGATGCATTTGATTCATTGCATGCTTGAGCGGACGCTCGGGCGAGCGATTGCACACCCCGTACGTTCGCCGCTGAGCGACGAGGGTGGAGAGAATCAATACGAGTTTGTCGGTGAGTTCGACGAAGACAGTCTGAGGCGGGCGACAGACGCCTTGAATGAGTTTTGCTCTGCAAGTCATGAGATTCGTACGGAAGCGGATACCAGCCAGGGACAGGGATTTCGTTGGTGGCAATGCGAAGACTGGTCAATCCCCTGCGGGGGCGTTCATGTGCGTAATACGCAAGAAATAGGCGTGGTAACTTCCAGTATGAAGATCAAGAAGAATACGACCAGAGTGGTCGTCACTCTGTCGGCAGAGGCTGAAGAGCTTGGATAGCAAACGAGCGTTTGGCGCATTTCTCATGCAGTTTCGAATCGACGCGGGGCATCTGAAGATTTCCACGTTTCTCGACGAGGTCGATATTCCCTTTTCGGCCAATTACTACCGCGATGTCGAGGCTGGAAGGAAGTATCTGAGCATCGATGCCGCCGTCGAACTGCACGATCACCTTGGAATCGATGCCGCCAGCAAAGTCAGTTTTGATTATTTCTGGCACTACTTCAGGGACTTGTTGCCGGCTGACGTCCACGAGATGTTGTTCGGCAAAGGCGTCGAAGTCCCCGATCTGTCTTCGCGGCTGGAGCTGCGCGAGCACGACTCCAAAATCTTGCGTCGGGCTCTGAGTCTGAGCCGCTACGAGCGTGAGTTCATTGTCACCGAAGAGGTGATAGCCGCATTCGAGGCGCAATTCGAACTGCTGCCATTGATGACGTATCTCTACATGGTCGACAGCGCCTCCGTGGCGGAGATTCAGCTGGTGTGCCAGCAGCTCGGTCTTGCCTACGACCCAAGCACTGAAGCGTTCCTCAACCTGGTCTCCAAGGCACGGGCAACGCCGGATGAGCCGTTTGTCCGGCATGCACCCACGCTGAGGATGCCAAGGACCGTGGACGCGTTGAAGTTGAAGGATCAGTTCCTGCGCCATGAAGTGGACCGGTCGCTGCTCAAGCCTGAGAAGAGTGAATACTTCGATGTTTCTGGCTCCTTCAAATACAGCTCGATGGTGACGCTCAAGGACGCCGAAATAGAACAGATTCAGGACCGTCTGGTGGATCTGTTCTCTGTCATTGAAGTGCACAACAAGTCAGGCCGTCAGCTGGAGGATTCAGGCGCGCAGCCTTATTTCTTCGGGTTGGTCGTTTCCGGACGTCCGGAGTACGACGGGCGTGCGGCCCGAGCCAGTAAAAAAGCCGAGGAGTGAACAGCCACAGGGCGCTCGCCGCCTCTGTGTTGCATGAACCGGCGAGGGCCAACCGTTCACAGGAGTGCGCGGGACAGTGCAGTGAACGGGTCGCTGAAAAATAGCCCGGCCGTAATCAGTCAGAACAGGGATGAGATGAATGAATGCTCCAGTCGTAGAGAAACTCCGTCAGTTGTTCGGCGAGCGTTTAAGGCTCGAACAGGGGATCCGGCAACAGTTCTGCCAGGCGCCTCCGGGGATCGAGCTGAGCCCTCCCGATGCCGTGGTGACGGTTCACAGCGAAGACGAAATCGTTCAGGTCGTGAAGCTCTGCCGTGAGTACGGTGTTGCGCTGATCCCGGCGGGCGCGCGTTCATCCCTCGAGGGGCAAATCAATGCGCCTCAGGGTGGCGTCTGTGTCGACTGTTCGGAAATGAACGCGATTGTCGATGTGAACGTCACCGACATGACGGCCACGGTTCAGCCGGGCGTCACTCGCGAACAACTCAACAGCCATTTACGTGACACCGGGCTGTTCTTTTCCGTCGACCCCGGCGCCAACGCTTCCATGGGCGGGATGGCGGCCACCCGTGCTTCGGGTACCAACTCGGTGCGCTACGGGACGATGGCCGGGAATGTCAAAGCCGCGCGCTGGATCATGGCGGACGGCTCAGTCGCCGCCATCGGTTCTCGCGCGCCGAAATCGGCCATGGGTCTGGATCTGTTGGCGGTTGCCGTAGGTTCAGAGGGCACGCTGGGCATCTTCAGTGAATTGCAAGTCCGGCTGCATCCGGTGCCCGAGGCCATCGTTGCCGGTGTCTGTTCGTTCGACTCGGTGGACAGCGCGGTACAGACCGTGGCCAGCGCCCTGGGCCAAGGTCTTTCGATTGCCCGGATCGAGCTGCTGGATGTCACGGCCGTGCGTGCCTGCAATGCCTATTCCCCCGCATTGGGTCTGGTGGAAACGCCGCATCTTTTTCTGGAGTTCCATGGCGACCGGTCCACGGTCGCCAGCAGTGTCGAGCTGTTCAAGGATTGCGCCGGCGAGTACGGCGGGCAGGTCAGGATTTCCGAGCGTCTTGAAGAACGCACGGCCCTGTGGAAAGCCCGCCATGACGCCTGGTGGGCATTTCACGCGTTCTACAAGGGGCGCAAGGGGCTGGCCACCGATGTCTGTGTTCCGTTGTCTTGCCTGAGTGCCTGCATCAGCGCCACTGCGGCCGACATTGCTGCCTCCGGTCTTGATGCGCCGCTTATCGGTCATGTTGGCGACGGTAATTTTCACCTGCTGATCATGCTCGATGAAGGTCAGGACGAAAGTGCAGAAATTCAGGCGTTTCTCAGTCGACTGTCGAGTCGCGCGTTGTCATTCGGCGGCACGGTCAGTGGCGAACATGGGGTCGGTCAGGGCAAGTTGAAGTGGATGTCGGCGCAACACGGAGCGGCGCTGCAATGCATGGCGGCCATCAAATCGGCACTGGACCCGGACAACCTCTTCAATCCCGGCAAGATGTATCACGCACTGCCTGTTGATGCTCGATAACCATCGATTTTTCATTTTTAAGGATGGATGTGAAAGATATGCGCCATATTTTGATAGTGGGTATTAACAAGGTCTCCATCAAGTACGTGTGTGAGGCGATCCGCAGTGCAGGCTTTGAACCGATATTGTCCGTTGACCCTTCGGGTTTTCACGGCGCGGCGAAAAACGTCTTTGAAGGCGTCACCTGCATTCCGGCCTTTAGCGACAAGGAAGCGCTGTCCGGTTACTTGAAGTCCGAGCCGGCGCTGGTCGGAATGATCCATAGCATCACGACCTTCTTTGACGAGTTGTTTCCGGTTGTCTGCGCGATTGCCCAAGAGTTCGGCTTCAACGCGCCACCCGCGGTGTTTGCGCAGCTGTCATCCAAGGAATACGTGGGCAGCCTGGTCCCCGAGCACGTGCCTGCCGAGACTTGCGTGTCGCTGGCCGATGGCGACTTCACCTTGCCCTGGCTGACACCCGGTCAGCAAAACGATGTGGTGCTCAAACCTTCGGTCGGCTCCGGTGCGGTGGCAACCACGCTGCTCTCGATTGCCCCGGACGCTGATCCTGTCGCTGTGATCCGCTCGGCCATCCTCGACAGCGGAATCGATGACCCGCAAGCCATTGCCTGGATTGTCCAGGCGCATTGCGTGGGTGATCTCGTCAGCCTGGAGGGCTTCGCCCAGGATGGCCGAGTGGTTTTCCTTGGCCTGTCACGGCGCGATCGCGTGGGATTCACGGAAGTCGCCAACCAATTCCCGGCCAACGCCCGGATTGCCTCGCCCGTGCGCACGAAGATCGAGACGGCGGTTCGTGATCTGATCGCCCGCTCAGGCTTTGACAATGGCTTCTTCCATTGCGAGTTCATCGCGAACGAATCCACGGCTTATCTGATCGACGCGAACATGGGGCGTCTCGGCGGCGCGAGCATCGTCGAGCAGATTGCGCTGGCCTACGATCTGGCACCCGCGACGGTCCTGCAGCACGTGGCGCTGCTGCCACTGGGCTTGCTGGAAGCTCCGCTTCAATACCAGCCTGTCGAGTCCTGTCGCCAGACCTTGAGCTACTGGTATTGCCTGGATCACGAGGCGATCGTGCATGACTGGGAGATTCCGCCAATGGCCTCCATTCATACGCCCATCGCCAACGTCGGCAGCGTGATCCAGCCCATCGGCACGTCTGACTACGCCTGGATCGGCATGCTCACCGGCTATGCCGATGTCGTTGCGCGCGAGATTGGCCAGGTACGTGTCCTGACCGATCGTGGCCCTAGAAGCCCGGTCTTCAAATGATTTACTTCGTCCGGTTTCTTTCGTCCGCCGCCTGGAGTTGCTTCTATCCGTTCATGGCCATCTGGCTCAATGCCGCCGTAGGCCTCAGTACCAGTGCGGCGGGGGTCGTTGTCGGGTTCGCGATTGTCTCCAACCGCATCGGAGCATTGGCCTTTCAGGGCATGCTGGACAAGGTCGAGCGGCGCCGGGAAATAGCCTTGGCGTTGTTCTGTGTGGCGGTGGTGGCGCTATTGATGCTGGTCACGGCCTCGATGGGCATCACCAACGTGTTCATCTGGGTCGCGCTGGTCGTGGTGTTCGGTGTCTCCAACTCGATCGCCACAATCTCGCAGATTTCCTACATCGTTCAGTATTTTCGCGAGGGCGAGCACGAGCGCGTGCTCTCCTACGAGAATGTTGCCGCGAACGCCGGGGCCGGGGTTGCACCATTCGTGGCGTCGTTGATCCTTGCCGGCACCGGCTACTGGTTCGTCGCCCTGCCGCTGTTGCTGGGTGTGCTTGCCACCGCATCCACCCGTCTGATTCCACAGGTGGTGCGCAGCGCAGGCGTGGAGTTTGCCGCGCAGTCTTCCACGTTGGGCGAAACCGAGGCCTCTCCCAAAGTCGTGGCATTCATGGCGATCAACTTTTTGACCATGATCGGCTATGCGCAGTTTTATTACGTGTTCCCTACCTATGCCACCGAGCGCTTCTCCAGTGAACTGGTGGGCGTGCTGTTCCTGGTGGCCAGCGGCATCATCATCTTCAGTCAGGTTTACGTCACCTCATTCGCGCAACGTGTCTCGCGGCTGTGGCGGGTCATCGTTTCCAACCTGTTGATCGGCGCGGGCTGCCTGCTGTTGATCATTTCCTCGCAGGCGCAGGCGATCCTGTTTGTCGTGGTGGTGTTTATCGTGATCGGCGAGATGATCTGCGGCCCGCTGTACCAGGCGCAGGCCGTGAAGATCTGGCGCGGGCGCAGTTCCGTTGCGATGGCCGTGCAGACCTGTGTCTGGGGCGCCGCCGAGGCGACCGCCGCAGTGCTCGGCCTTCTGGCGGTGGCGAACGAACTGAGCTTCATGTCGTTCCTGCTGGGGTTTGCCGCCTGTGTGATCGCCGCTGTGGGCGCCTGGATATCGATTGCGCTGAAACGCCCACTGATCGGCATCGACGTCGAGCAGCGGTCAGTTCAGGTTTCCTGAGGACGCCAGACCGGGGCGGATCAAACAGATGCTCGATGTGCCGATTGAGCGCCCGCGCTCACTGGACTGGTCATGCAGCGCGCGTTCATCGACATGAAACGCGAGATTCTCGTGCTGCTGCATGATGACCTCGAGGAAGTGCATTGACCTTCCGGTGGCCCACACGGATTTTTGTGTGACTTGTGTTCTATGGCGCAGCCGGGAGCAGGAACCGCGCAATCACCGGCAAGTGATCGGAAATGCGCAAGGTATCGTCCTGGCGCACCCTCGCTTCCACCCGTTTGATCTTCGGGCTGTAGAACAGATAGTCGACGGTGCGATCCGGGCCATTCAGGCCGGGGTCGTTGGGGTAGTGGGTCAACCAGTGTGCGCGGTCGATGCCGCTGGCTTCGTTGTTGGTCGGGATCATCGGGTACTTGTCCCACAACAGGTGCAACGCGCTGTCGATCGAGTAGGGCGTGCGCTGCTCGGTGGGCAGGCGCTGATACTGGCCCAGCGGCAGCAGGTTGAAGTCACCCCCGATCAGCCACGGCAAGCCCTGGCTTTCGTACTTGTCGAGCACCTTGGCCACCGCCGTCACTTGCGCCTGCAAGGTGTCGTCCGGTTGGCTGGCGCGATCCAGGTGTGTGTTGAACACCGTCAGTTGCCCGCCGTCGCTCAGCGGCAGTTTGGTGGCGAGCAGGGCATCCTTGGGGGCGAACTGACGGGCGATGATGTTCGCCGCAGGCACCAGCAATTGCAGGCGTTCAGCGTGTTCGATGCGGTAGCGGCTCAGGGTCGCCAGTTGCCGGCCAACGCTGCCGAAGATGTGCGGGTCGGGAACGAAATCGGCCTTCCAGTCGAAGGCGTGGGCGCTGCACGGGTAGAGGTCGGTGAGCCGTTCTTGCAGCAGCTTGAGCTGATTCTGGTAATCACTGGCCTTGGCGCCGTCATCCAGTTCCTGCAGCAGCACCACATCGGGCTGCTCGTCGCGAATCACCCGCGCCACTTCATCGAGGCTGAAGGCCATGTCTTCCGGGGTGGGCGCCTCATCCGTGCCCTGGGCCAGGTCATTCCAGAACACATAGCGCTTGCCCGCCAGGTACTGCACGTTCCAGGTCATGACTTTCAGGGCTTGCCCGGGCACCAGGTTCGGTGGGGACCCAATGCAGGTGACGGGCAGGGTTTCCCGGGCATCGGGGCGCCAGGTCAGGCTGTAGATCAGCCCGCCGATCAGGGCGATGGCGAACACAATCAACAACAGGGTGTAGCGCAGCAGACGGGGCATGGCTCGGCTTATCGCGTTACAAAAGTGACCCCGAGCATACCCGACCGCAGACGCTTGGCCCAAGGGCCGTGAAGTCAGACCGCTCCGCTGCGTTTGTCAGGCAATTCGCTGATCAGCATGAACAGGCGGAACAGCACCACACTGGTGAACAGTTGCAGGAAGCTGTGCGCACTGTCGATCAGCACCGCGATCAACGGATTCTGCGGGTCGGGGTACACCGCCAGGGTCGCGCCCTTGAGCAACCACAACGGTCCCATCACGCACAGAATGCACAGCAGGATCCGCCAGAAATGGCCACGGGTCAGGCGCAGGCTTTCCTTCATTGCCTGCAACGGCCCCATGCCGCGCAGCACCAGCAGGTATTCACCGAATGCGAGCATGACCATCAGCATCAGACCCGGCAGGAAATACAGCGACAGCCCCAGCAGGATCAGCAAGGTATTGAGTGCCGTGAGCAGGGCGAAGCGCGGCCACAGGCGGGTGGACATCGCCAGCAGGTCGAGGGTGCGCGGGGCTTCGCCACGGGTGCGTGCGTCGAGGAACAGGATCAGCGCGGCGGTGTACAGCGGATACACCAGCAGACCGACCACCACGCTGGCGGCGGAGAAACTGTCCGGGTCGGTGACGTGGTCCACCACTTGCTGCAGCGCCGCCTCGAAGATCACGAGGGGCAGGCACAACTGCACGATGCTGGCCAGATGGCGTTTGAAAAAATACAGAGAGTCGCGCAGTACATCGAAGGCATTCATCAGTCGGTATCGCAGGTCGAAAACAGTGGCTCACTTTAACCGATGATGCGCGGGCCGACACAAACGTAAACATTCGGTAAAGGTCGTTGAAACATCCTGTCACTGCCTCCATTACAGAGATGCGCCATGTCCACAGTGGACACGGGCAACGTTATCCCCGGCAATCTACGAGGTCGCCATGAACAGCGAAGAGCAAACCCTGATCGATGGACTGTTTTCCCGGCTGCAACAGGCCGAAACGGAGGCAGCCCCGCGCGACGCCCAGGCCGAGGCGCGGATCAAGGAACACCTGACCCGCCAGCCGGCGGCAGGTTATTTCATGACCCAGGCGATTCTGGTGCAAGAGGCGGCGATCAAGAGCCTCGACGAACAGAACAAGCAGCTGACTCAGCAAGTCCAGCAATTGCAGGCCGAACTGCAAGCAGCCAAGGCCCAGACCGCGGCCCCGGCAGCCAGCGGTGGCGGCGGTTTCCTGTCCAGCATCTTCGGCGGCGGCAGCTCGCGCCCGGCGCCGACTCCGAGCGCTCCGGCCTCTACTGGCGGCTGGCGTGAACCGGCACCGCAGCAGAACTTTGGTGCGCCACCGCCACAACAGAACTATGCCGCGCCACCGCCTAACTACGCACAGCAGGCAGCCCCGGCAGCGGGCAGCAGCTTCCTCGGCGGTGCCCTGAAAACCGCCGCTGGCGTGGCCGGTGGTGTGATGCTGGCACAAGGCATCAGCAGCCTGTTCCATCACAACCAGCAGCCCGAAGAAATCGTTGAAGTGATCAAGGAAGAGCCAGCGCAAGTCGCTGACCAGAGCGGCAACGACTGGGGCAACGATCAGCGCATGGCCGATAACGGTTTCTCTGGCAATGACCAAAGCGGGTTTACCGACACCGACTACAGCGACGACAGCTCATCGTTCTTCGATGACGACGATTCGTTCGTCTGACCAACGGTCGGCATCGAACCTTGTGGCGAGGGAGCTTGCTCCCGCCGGGGCGCGTAGCGGCCCTTTCTTTTAAATAGAAGGGCTTGCTGCGCAATCCAGCGGGAGCAAGCTCCCTCGCCACACTGCCTTTTACTGGCATACTGAGCGCCTTTTTCGGGCCCGGCGCCTGATCCCGCTTCGTGCGCTATGCGCTCACAGGAATCCCGGTGAAAAAAATCGCAGTGTTCGCCGACGTGCAGAACCTCTACTACACCGTGCGTCAGGCCTATGGTTGTCACTTCAACTACGCCGCATTGTGGGCCGACATCAGCAAGGACGGGCAGATCGTCGAGGCCTATGCCTACGCGATCGACCGTGGCGACAGCAAGCAGCAGCAGTTTCAGCAGATCCTGCGCAACCTCGGCTTCACTGTGAAGCTCAAGCCCTACATCCAGCGCAGCGACGGCTCGGCCAAGGGCGACTGGGACGTGGGCATCACCCTCGACATCATGGACGCCGCCGATCACGTCGACGAAATCGTCCTGGCCTCTGGTGACGGCGATTTCGACATGCTGCTCGAACGCATCATCAACAAACACGGCGTACAAGCGGTGGCCTACGGCGTGCCAGGCCTGACCGCCAACTCGCTGATCCGCGCCGCCAGCCGTTACGTGCCGATCGAAGGCGCGTTGCTACTGAAGAATTAAGCTGAAAAATTGATTTGAACGGAGTTGAACCCGGTTTGGAACGCATTGCAGTCATCGACTTTGAAACCACCGGCCTGTCGCCGAACAGCAGCTGTCGCGCCACGGAAATCGCCGTGGTCATGCTGGAAAACGGACACATCGTCGAGCGTTACCAGAGCCTGATGAACGCTGGCGTGCGCGTCCCGGCCTTCATCGAGCAACTGACCGGCATCAGCAACGCCATGCTGCGCAGCGCCCCATCGGCGGAAAAGGTCATGGAAGAGGTCAACGAATTCGTCGGCTGCACGCCACTGGTGGCGCACAACGCATCGTTCGACCAGAAATTCTGGGACTTTGAACTGGGACGGATCAAACGCACCCGGCTGCAGAACTTTGCCTGCTCGCTGTTGCTGGCGCGTCGGTTGATGCCGGCGGCGCCGAATCATAAGCTCGGCACCCTCACCACCTTCGCCCGCCTGCCGCACACCGGCCAGGCGCACAGGGCGATGGCGGATGCGGAGATGGCGGCCAACCTGATGGCGCATCTGGCTGAGGAACTGCGGCACAAGCATGGGGTGCGTGAGCTGAACCACGACCTGTTGTGCAAACTGCAGAAAGTCCCGGCGGCCAAAGTCAGCGAACACCTGCAGCGCTACCGCTGATCCCGAACCTTCGCGGATCTCTGTAGGAGCTGCCGAAGGCTGCGATCTTTTGACTTTGACTTTTAGAAGCAAGATCAAAAGATCGCAGCCTTCGGCAGCTCCTACAGAGGCGTTTCGGTGGGGCTGACTATTTGCCGTTGCTTTCGATATGGCTAAGCGGCACGCGCTTCTCGATCGCACTCGACAACACAATCGAGGTCTTGCTGAAGCCGAACTTCGCCACCCGATTGATCAACTCCTCCAGCTCCGTCATCGAACCCACCGCGCCCTTCATCATCACGCAGGGATCGCCGGTCACTCGAAAGCACTCGGTGAGTTGCGGGATTTTCGCCAGTTCGTCGTAGACCTTCTGACTGCCGTTCTGGTGCAGGCGCAGTTCGATCATGCACTGGATCGGCAAGCCGATTTTCGACAGGTCAATGTTCGCCTGATACCCGGTAATCACCCCGGACGCCTCAAGCTTGGCGACGCGCTCGGCCACCGCCGGGGCGGACAGGTTCACCTTGCGCGCCAGATCGGCGTAGGACGCTCGACCGTTTTCCAACAGGGCGCTGAGCAGCATGCGGTCGTATTTGTCCAAGGCCGGACTCCTTAAATTGCCAGACTTTCGAAATCACGGTTTATCCCGCTGATCTCCGTTCTTTCAAAAGTGTACCGGCGCGATAAACAGGTTTTGTAGCTTATTTTTGCTCGCGGGCCTTTCTAGAATAATTCATCCGCTACCGCTGACTGTCGAGCTGCCCATGCCTGCCTTGCGCCGTTTTTCCTTGCCGTTGATCGCCGCGTTTTTCGCGCTGTACGTGATTTGGGGATCGACCTATCTGGTGATCCGCCTCGGCGTCGAATACTGGCCGCCGCTGATGCTCGGCGGGGTGCGTTTCGTGATTGCCGGCAGCCTGATGTACGCCTTCCTGCGCTGGCGCGGGGCACCGGCGCCGACCTGGGCGCAGTGGAAAGCGGCGGGGATCATCGGGATTTTGCTGCTCAGCTTCGGTAACGGCGCGGTCAGTGTGGCCGAACACACGGGCGTGGCGTCCGGCGTGGCGGCATTGGCGGTGGCGACGGTGCCATTGTTCACCTTGCTCTGCGGCTATTTCTGGGGTGCGCGCAATACGCGGCTGGAGTGGGCCGGGGTGGCGCTGGGGATTGTCGGCATCGCCATGCTCAACATGGGCTCCAACCTGCAATCGAGTCCGTTGGGTGCGGCGCTGCTGATTTTTGCGGCGGCGACCTGGGCGTTTGGCTCGGTATGGAGCAAGCACCTGCCGCTGCCGCAAGGGGCGATGGCCAGTGCCGTCGAGATGCTGGTGGGCGGCGTGGTTTTGCTGATCGGCAGCGCGGTGAGCGGCGAACACCTGCAAGCGCTGCCGCCGGTGGAAGGCTGGCTGGCCTTGGGCTATTTGATTTTCTTCGGCTCGATCATCGCCTTCAATTCCTACATGTATCTGCTCAAGCACGTGCGCCCGGCGGCGGCCACCAGTTATGCCTACGTCAACCCGGCGGTGGCGGTGCTGCTGGGGATCGTGTTCGTCGGCGAGACCATCGGCATGGAAGAAGCGCTGGCGATGCTGGTGATCATCAGCGCGGTGGTGCTGATCGGTCTGCCACAGTGGCGTCGGCCGGCGCAGCCGCTCGTCGTGGAGGCGCCGAAGACAGTCGTTCCAGCAGAACAGCGTGTGAATTAGGGTAAACTGCGCGGCATTGCACATTCTTTTTGCAGACTTTTTTGCACATCCGCGCTGAATTTTCCTACGGTACTCCCATGACTTTCGCCTCCCTTGGCCTGATCGAACCCTTGCTGCGCTCCCTCGAGACGCTCGGCTACCAGACCCCGACGCCGGTTCAGGCGCAAGCCATTCCGGCCGTGCTGGCCGGTCGTGACCTGATGGCTGCAGCCCAGACCGGTACCGGCAAGACTGCCGGTTTCGCCTTGCCGCTGCTGCAGTTGCTGGCCATGGAAGGGCCGAAAGTAGCCGCTAATTCGGCGCGTGCGCTGATTCTGGTGCCGACCCGCGAGCTGGCCGAGCAGGTTCATGAATCCGTGCGCCAGTACGCGGAAAACCTGCCGCTGCGCACGTATGCGGTGTACGGCGGCGTCAGCATCAATCCGCAGATGATGAAGCTGCGCGGCGGCGTCGATGTGCTGGTCGCCACGCCGGGTCGCCTGATCGACCTGTTCCGCCAGAACGCGCTGAAACTCGATCAGTTGCAAACCCTGGTGCTGGATGAAGCCGATCGTATGCTCGACCTGGGCTTCTCCGAAGAACTGGCGAACATTTACCGCATGCTGCCGAAAAAGCGCCAGACCCTGCTGTTCTCCGCGACCTTTTCCGATGACATCCGCCTGCTGGCCGGGCAGATGCTCAACGATCCGCTGAGCATCGAAGTCAGCCCGCGTAACGTCGCGGCCAACACCGTCAAGCAGTGGATCGTGACGGTGGACAAGAAGCGCAAGGCCGAACTGTTCGTGCACCTGATGCGCAAGAACAAGTGGAAGCAGGTGCTGGTATTCGCCAAGACCCGTAATGGTGTGGATGCACTGGTCGAGAAACTTCAGGGCCTGGGCGTGAACGCTGACGGTATCCACGGCGACAAACCACAGGCGACCCGCCAGCGTGCGCTGGATCGGTTCAAACTCAGCGAAGTGCAGATTCTGGTGGCCACCGATGTGGCTGCCCGTGGTCTGGATATCGAAGATCTGCCGCTGGTGGTCAACTTCGACCTGCCGATCGTGGCTGAGGATTACATCCACCGCATCGGTCGTACTGGCCGTGCCGGTGCGACCGGTGAGGCGATTTCGCTGGTGTGCGCCGATGAGGTGAACATGCTCTCGGCCATCGAGATGCTGACGCGTCAGACGCTGAAGCGTCAGAACGAACCGGACTTCGAACCTGAGCACCGCGTGCCGGATACCGATGCCAGCGGTCAGGTGATCAAGAAGCCGAAGAAACCGAAAAAGCCGAAAACCTCCGGCGGCGGTGGCGGCAAGCGCAATCTCGGTAAATGGGTCGACAGCGGCGAGACTCAGGCGCCGGAGCCTTCGATCAAGCCTGTACGCAAGGTGCCGGTGTTCAACACTGGGCCGCGCAAGCGTAAACCTTAATATTCGCTGCACCTGTAAGACCGCTATCGCGAGCAGGCTCACTTCTACATTGGATCGCATTCCCCTGTAGAAGTGAGCCTGCTCGCGAAGGGCGCAACGCGGTCCTCAGTTCTTGCGCAACCACTCCAGCATCCCCAAACCCGCAGATCGCCCGCTGGCAAAGCACCCGGTCAGCAGATAGCCGCCTGTCGGCGCTTCCCAATCCAGCATCTCACCCGCACAAAACACCCCCGGTAACGCCTTGAGCATCAAGCGCTCATCCATCGCCTCGAACGTCACGCCACCCGCGCTGCTGATCGCTTCGTCCAGCGGACGGGTTTTCACCAGGGTCAACGGCAACGCCTTGATCGCCCGAGCCAGCAGCGCCGGATCGGCAAAGGTCGCAGCGTCAGTCAATTCACGCAACAACGCCGCTTTCACCCCATCAATCCCGACCTGACTGTGCAGATGCTTGGCCATCGAGCGCGAACCACGCGGTTTGCTCAACGCTGCCTGCAATTTATCCACAGGCCGGCCGGGCAGCAGATCGATGTGCACCGTGGCCGAGCCGTGCGCATTGATCGCCTCGCGAATCCGTGCCGACAGCGCATAGATCAGGCTGCCTTCAACCCCGGTCGCCGTAATCACGCATTCGCCCAAGCGTGGGATATCGTCGTTCAAACCGATGGCGACGTTTTTCAGCGGTGCGCCGGCGAATTTGCTGACAAGAAGTTCGCTCCAGGCCTGCACCTCGAAGCCGCAATTGCTCGGCTGCAATGGCGCCAGTCCTACGCCTTTCTGCTCCAGGGGCAGCATCCACGCGCCGTCCGAACCCAAGCGTGACCAACTGCCACCGCCGAGGGCGAGCAGGGTGGCATCGGGTTTGACGGTGATTTCGCCGTCGGGGCTGGCGATGCGCAGTGCGCCTTGTTCATCCCAACCAAGCCAGCGGTGGCGGGTGTGGATAACCACGCCGCTGTCGCGCAGGCGCTTGAGCCAGGCGCGCAGCAAAGGCGCGGCCTTCATGTCGGTGGGGAATACCCGGCCGGAGCTGCCGATAAAGGTTTGGATGCCCAGGTCATGAATCCAGCGGCACAACGCGTCGGCGTCGAAGGCGCGCAGCAGCGGGGCGATCTGCGGTGCGCGTTCGGCGTAGCGCGAGAGGAACGCCGGGTAGGCTTCGGAATGGGTGATGTTCATGCCGCCGACCCCGGCCAGCAGGAACTTGCGCCCCACCGACGGCATGCCGTCGTACAGATCGACGCGCACGCAGGCCTGGCTCAGCACTTCGGCGGCCATCAGGCCGGCGGGGCCACCGCCGATGATGGCGACGTGAGCGGGGAGGGGGGCGGAGGTATGGGTCATGGCGTGCGCTGCGGTATGGCGGGATAAGGCGCGCATTCTAACAGCCGGGATCCGTGTAGGAGCTGCCGCAGGCTGCGATCTTTTGATCTTGGACTTGAGCAAACAAAGATCAAAAGATCGCAGCCTGCGGCAGCTCCTACAGGTGGATCGACGGTAAAGTCAGTGGGCTGGTCAAAAAACAACCATCGCGCTGTACGCCAAGCTCACTGTGACCTGTAGTCCCTTTCGCTCAGGTTATCCACAGGCCGTTCCACAGCCATTGTGGGTAACGCAGCACAGCTTAGTGACAACCGTGTGACGTCCAGACCCGTTGCGCGCTGTGATGCAGGATGCCGTGGCGGCGGGCGAGGGCGTGGCGATCCTTGCTGTAACCACCACCAATTACGCCGACCACCGGGATATCGCGACCCAGGCAATGGCGCATCACGCTTTCATCGCGGGCGGCGACGCCAGCGTCTGTGAGCTGCAGATAACCGAGGGCGTCGTCCTTGTGCACATCGACCCCGGCGTCGTACAGCACCAGGTCCGGTTGATACATCGGCAGCAGGTAGTTGAGCGTGTCATCCACCACTTTCAGGTAATCAGCATCGCCCATGCCCTTGGGCAGCGGAATGTCCCAATCACTTTCGGCCTTGCGTGCAGGAAAGTTCTTTTCGCAGTGCAGGGAAACGGTGATCGCCTCCGGGGTGTCATGGAGGATTCGCGCGGTGCCGTCGCCTTGATGCACGTCGCAATCGAAGATCAGCACCCGGTTCACCCGACCGCTTTGCAGCAGGTAATGGCTGATGATCGCCAGGTCATTGAAGATGCAGAACCCGGCCGGGTAATCGTAGTGGGCGTGATGGGTGCCGCCGGCCAGGTGACAGGCCAGGCCATGCTCGAGGGCTTTCTCTGCCGCCAGAATCGAACCGCCGACCGCCCGCACGGTGCGTCGGGCCAGCGCTTCGTTCCACGGCAGACCGAGGCGCCGCTGGTCTTCGCGGGACAACTCACCGCTCATGTAGCGTTCGATATAGCGACGGTCATGGGCCAGGGCGAGGATGTCGTTGGGGCAGATCTGCGGGCGCAGCAGGTCGGCGTCGCGGGTCAGGCCGCTGTCCACCAGGTGATCGCGCAGCAAACGGAATTTATCCATCGGGAAGCGGTGATCCGCCGGAAACTCGGGGCTGTAGTCTTCGTGGTAGATCAGCGGCAGTGGCATGGTGATTTCGTATGGCTGTTGAAGATAGGGAACGCAGGAAAGCGTGAACGATCCTACCAGCGATGTAGACTTGCGGCATGGAAATGGAGGGGCACGATGGAGCCGATAAACGAACTCGAAAGCGCACGCTTGTTGATGCGCCAGTGGCGCGATGAGGATTTGCCGGCATTTGCAGCGATGTGCGCCGATCCTCAGGTGATGCGCTATTTTCCGGCGCCGATGAGTCGCCTGGAAAGCGCGTCGATGATCGGCCGCGTGCGCGGGCATTTTGCCGAGCACGGTTACGGCCTGTGGGCGCTGGAGCGCAAGGACAGCGGCGAGTTCATCGGTTTTACCGGCCTCGGTGTGGTGGGCTTCGATGCGCCCTTCACCCCGGCGGTGGAAATCGGCTGGCGCCTGGCCCGCGAGCATTGGGGCCTGGGTTACGCCAGTGAGGCGGCCTGGACGGCATTGCGCGCAGGCTTTGATCGGCTGGCCCTGAAGGAGATCGTGTCCTTCACCGCGCAGAGCAATCTGCCGTCGGAAAAAGTCATGCAGGCGATTGGCATGCATCACGATCCGGCCGATGATTTCGATCACCCCAAGCTTGCCGTCGATCACCCGCTGCGTCGGCATCTGTTGTACCGCATCACCCGGGAGCAATGGCTACAGACCTTGCATGGCTAAGCCGACACGGACGTTTACAATGGCGCGACAGTGGCTCGCGCCAGAACCTGAATGGGCCGCCGCAGCCAAGACTGCGCGGCATAGCGTTGTGTGAGGAGAGTCTGAATGAGCCAAGTGTTGGAAGATCTGGTCGACCTGCTGACCCTGGAACCGATCGAGGAAAACCTGTTCCGTGGCCGCAGCCAGGACTTGGGTTTCCGTCAGTTGTTCGGTGGTCAAGTGCTCGGCCAGTCGCTGTCGGCGGCCAGTCAGACGGTTGAAGAGGCGCGCCATGTGCATTCGATGCACGGCTATTTCCTGCGCCCGGGCGACGCCAAGTTGCCAGTGGTGTATTCGGTGGATCGTGTGCGTGATGGCGGCAGCTTCAGCACCCGCCGCGTCACGGCGATCCAGAAGGGGCACCCGATCTTTACCTGCAGCGCGTCGTTTCAGTACGACGAGGAAGGCTTCGAGCACCAGAGCCAGATGCCGGTGGTGGTCGGCCCGGAAAACTTGCCGTCGGAGCTGGAGCTGACCCAGCAGCGTGCGCACCTGATCCCCGAGCACATGCGCGAAAAACTGCTGTGCCCGAAACCGATCGAAGTACGCCCGGTCACCGAAAAGGACCCGTACAACCCGCAGCCGGCCGATCCGGTGAAATACGTGTGGTTCCGCGCCGACGGGGCGCTGGCCGACATTCCGGCGTTGCACAAATACCTGCTGGCCTACGCCTCGGACTTCGGTCTGCTGACCACCTCGATGCTGCCCCACGGCAAGTCGGTCTGGCAGAAAGACATGCAGGTCGCCAGCCTCGATCACGCGCTGTGGTTCCACAACGATCTGCGCGCCGATGACTGGTTGCTCTACGCCATGGACAGCCCGTGGGCCGGCAATTCCCGGGGTTTCTCCCGTGGCAGCGTGTACAACCGCGCCGGGCAACTGGTGGCGTCGGTGACCCAGGAAGGCCTGATTCGTCACCGCAAGGACTGGGCATGAGCTTGAGCGATGTGAAGCACTGGGTGTTCGACATGGACGGCACCCTGACGGTCGCGGTGCATGATTTTGCGGCGATCCGCGTGGCACTGGCGATTCCGCCGGAGGACGACATCCTCACTCATCTCGCGGCGTTGCCGGCCGACGAAGCGGCGGCAAAACACGCGTGGCTGCTGGAGCATGAACGTGATCTGGCGTTGGGTTCAAAACCGGCGGCCGGTGCGGTGCAATTGGTGCGCGAGCTGCACGGGCGGGGTTATCGCCTTGGCATCCTGACGCGCAACGCGCGGGAGCTGGCGCATGTGACGCTTGAAGCGATTGGCCTGGCCGACTGCTTTGCGGTGGAAGATGTACTGGGCCGCGATGAAGCACCGCCCAAGCCGCATCCCGGCGGTTTGCTGAAACTGGCCGAGGCCTGGAACGTGCCGGCCAGCGAGATGGTGATGGTCGGTGATTACCGCTTCGACCTCGACTGCGGGCGAGCGGCCGGGGCGCGGACGGTGCTGGTGAATCTGCCGGATAACCCGTGGCCGGAATTGACCGACTGGCATGCGCAGGATTGTGTCGAGTTGCGGCGGATGCTCTCGGCCTGAGTTCTTTATTGTCTGAAATGACGTCTTCGCGAGCAGGCTCGCTCCCACAAGGGAATGCATTTCAACTGTGGGAGCGAGCCTGCTCGCGAAGAGGCCAGAACCGCCGCAAGGATTACTGATCGAACAGGGCCTTCTGCCCCTCGGGCGACGTCAGCATCCCATCACCGTTATGCCCGACCCCGGGCACTTCCACCAGGCGCTGGTTCACGCCTTCCGGATGCCGGCGCAGTAAATAACCGAAAAACAGTTTGCCGCGCATCAAGCGGTAAGCCCCTTGCGCCTCGGCCTCACAGCCTTTATCCAGCGCCGGATGTTGCGGGTCGATGTCCTGCTGCCCGAGCAGATAAATCACTTCGCGTTTGATGTAACTGCTTTCAAGCTGCAACGGCGTTTGTCCACCGGCGTACACCGGCATGTCGCTCAGACCGTACTTCCAGCGATTGAAACCCGGGCACTGCGCGTGATCGAACGCCACGGGCCGCTGTTCGTTGAAATAAGCATACGAAGACGGATTGGCCACGACGTAACGCAGGCGAATGCCGTTGGCCTTCAGCGCCGGTTGATCCTTGGCCAGCAAGGCATAACGCTGCACCACCTGACCGCCACCGGAATGGCCGAAAATCACGATCTGCTTCACATCCGGAAACTGCTTGCGATCGGTAACCCGCGTGACGATTTCATCCAGTGCGGCGTAGGAGCTCAGCGGATTCGGGCCTGTGGATAACCCGCCGCCCATCCACTCGTTGCCTTTCCAGCGCAGCAAGGTGTTCGGCAGGGAATACAGAGCCACGTCACTTTCGTTGAGGAACTGCGGCGCGATCACCAGCGTGTGGGCGGTCTGCCCGGCCAGTTCGGCGGCGCTCTCGGCGCTTTTGCGATAGGTCTCGGCGTTGCGCAGACGACCGTGGATGACGATCAGCACGCGTTCGATTTTCTCCGGCGCCGGACCGATGCCGACGGCCATTTCCCCGGCCTTCAATTGCAGGCGCCCGGGGCTGATCGCGTCGACACCGGCGGCCTGGGCACTGCCGCCGATGATCAGTAAAGCCAAAAGCCATTTGCGCATTTACAGGTTTTTCGCCGCGAAGGTATCGCACTGGCCGACCTGGCCCTGCGCGAAACCGGTTTTGAACCAGCGCACCCTTTGCGCCGACGTACCGTGGGTAAACGAGTCCGGCACCACTCGGCCCTGACCCTGTTGTTGCAGGCGATCATCACCGATGGCGTTGGCCGCGTTCAAGGCCTCTTCGACGTCGCCGGGTTCCAGCCAGTTCAGGCGCTTCTGCGCATGGTAGGCCCAGACGCCGGCCAGGCAGTCGGCCTGCAATTCCTGACGCACCAGCAAACCGCCGTCGCCCTGCATCTGCCGGCCTTGCTGGCGCGCGGCCTGAATTTTCGCCGAGACGCCAAGCAGCGTCTGCACATGGTGCCCGACTTCGTGGGCGATCACGTAGGCCTGGGCGAAGTCGCCGGCCGCCTTGAAGCGCTGGGCCATTTCCTGGAAGAACGCCATGTCCAGATAGACCTTCTGATCCGCCGGGCAATAGAACGGCCCGGTGGCAGAAGTCGCCAGACCGCAGGCGGAATTCACCCGGTTGCTGAACAGCACCAGGGTCGGGTCTTTATATTGGCGCCCGGCCTGCTGAAAGATCGCGCCCCAGGTGTCCTCGGTGTCGCCGAGGATCGAACGGACGAATTCGGCCTGCTGGTCGTTGGCCGGGGGCGCCTGACGGGTTTGCGTGCTGGCCGGCGCCGATTGCTCGGTCATTTGCCCGGTGAGCTGGCCGAGGATCTGCAATGGATCCTGTCCGGTGATCCAGCCGATGCCGACGATCAGCAGAATGGCCCCGAGGCTCAGGCCCTTGCCGCCACCGAAACGCATGCCACCGCCACCGCTGTCGCCCTCATCACCCCGGGCGTCGACGACGTTGTCACTGCGTCGGCCTTTTTTCCATAGCATGTGGGAATCCTCTATCTGTACGTGGTGATGAGTGTTGCTGGTGTGTGAGTGTGGCGCCAGTCCGGTCGTCCGTCCATTGGCGCACACGCAAGCAGGCCCGGCCTCGGGTGCCGAGGACGGGCCTGTTATTGACGAGCCTTTGGGCGACTAATTCAATCGATTGGCGGATTTCTCTTGCCGCACGGCGCCTCAGCGGTCGAAGGCGTCCCACACGGGTGCGAAATCCGGGCTGACCTGACGCTGGTCCTTCGGCAGTGCGGCGATCAGTGCGCGGTCTTCATCATCCAGTTCGACCTTCAGCGAGGCCAGGTTCGCCAGTTGATTGGCCCGGCTGCTGGCTTTGGGAATGGCCGCCACGTTGGGCTGATCCAGCAGCCATTTCAGCGCCACTTGAGTCGGCTGCACACCGTGTTTTTCGGCGATCTGCCGGATCTGCGGGACGTCCGAGACCTTATTGCGCGCCAGCGGTGTGTAGGCGGTCAGCGCCAGTTCGCGTTGGCGCGCGTAGTCGAGCAGGGCGTTCTGGCCGAGCAGGACGTGGTACTCGACCTGGATTGCGGAGAGGGGAATACCGTATTCCTCGACGACTTTGCGCAGCAGCGGCAGCGGAAAATTCGCCACGCCGATGTTGCGCGCCAGACCCTGTTCCTTGAACGAGGCCAAGGTGTCGAGGGTGCGCGGCAGATCCCAATCGGTGCTCGGCCAGTGGATCATGAACAAGTCGACGTAATCACTGCGCAAGGCCTTGAGGCTGCGCTGCATCGAGTGGCGCATCGCGTCGGGTTGCAACTGATCCCACCAGACCTTGGTGGTGACATGAATCTGTTCGCGGGGTGTCGGCGTATTCGCCAGCGCTTGTCCGACAGCGTCTTCGTTGTTGTAAGCCGCTGCCGTGTCGATGTGGCGGTAGCCGAGTTCCAGTGCTTGTTCCACGGCGCGGGTACATTCGTCGCCGAGCATCGGCCAGGTGCCGAGGCCGAGTTTCGGCATGTTCAAACCCTGGGCATTAACGATGTGCTGCATGGTCGATCTCCTGTTCGAAAGCAGTGATGCCGGCGATATCCCGGGCGGCGATGTAGCCGAACGTCAGCGCCGGGCCGAGGTTGATCCCGCCCGCCGGATAATGCCCGCCCATGATGCTGGCCATGTCGCCACCGGCGGCGTAGAGCCCGGTGATGGGCTGGGCATTGGCGTCCAGCACTTGCGCGTGCGGGTTGACCTTGAGGCCGGCGAAAGTGCCGAAGCAGCCCGGTTGGACTTTCACGGCATAAAAAGGGCCTGTCTCTATTGGGGCAACGCAGGGGTTGGGAAGGTTCGCCGGATCGCCCTGTTTGCGGTTATAGGGCGTTGAACCGCGCCCGAATAGCGGGTCTTCACCGAGGCGAGCATGCTGGTTGTAGTGCTCCACGGTATGGCGCAACCCGTCGGGTTCGATGCCACAAGCAATGGCCAATTCTTCAAGGGTGTTACCGGTTTTCAGATAGCCACTGCGGATAAATTCCGACACCGGCAACGGAAATGGCCGCGAGATGCCCAGGCCATATCGTCGTTGAAAGGCGCGGGTGCAGATCAGCCAGGAGGCGACTTGTTCGCCCTCGGGCGCGGCGGCGACCATGGCGCTGACGTAGTCGTAATAACCGTTGGCTTCGTTGACGAAGCGCTGGCCGTTGCGCAGCACGCCGATGATCCCCGGTTTGCCGCGTTCGATGATGTGTGGGAAATGGCCGATGCTGCCGTCGGCATGCGGCACTTGTGAGACCGGCGCCCAGGCCACGGGCGAAGCCACGTTGGTATTGACCTTGGCACCGACGCTTTCGCCCAGGCGCAGGCCATCGCCGTTCACCGCCAACGGTGGCAAGGCCCAATGTTCATGACCGGTGGGCGTGCGCGGAAACAGCGCTTGGCGCCGTTGGATGTCGTTGGCAAAACCACCCGCCGCGAGCACCACGGCTTTGCGTGCATGAATGCGACGCGGGCCTTTGTTGGTGTTGACCATGGCCCCCGAGACGCGGGCGCCGTCACGCAACAATTCTGTCACCGGCGCAGACGCCCACAGCAGGACGCCAAGGTCCTCGGCGGACTTCGCCAGGCGCGCAACCAGCGCCACACCGTTGACCAGTTGCAGGGCCCGTCCATGTATCGCCAGATCGAGCAAGTGCCGAGTGAAACGGCGGGTTACGTGCCAGGCGGCTTTTAATGAGCGAGTGAGGTTGAGAAACGCCGAAAGATCAGCGCCGGCCATGATCGGCATGCCCATGAAGGAGGTTTCGCGCATAGTTGTGCGCAAACGCTTGAGCAGGCGTCCGACCTTTCGCCCGTCGTAAGGCGCAGCGATCACCGAACGGCCGCCAGTGCCGGCGCCGGGTGTGTCGCCGTGAATATCGGCGATGGCATTGCCGTCGGCGAATTGCAGGGCCGTGTGCTGTTCGAAAAACGCGACCATGTGCGGCGCCGCAGTGAGGAAGGCGTCGACCATTGCCGGGTCGTAATGCTCGCCGAGTTCATGGCGCAGGTAAGTGCGCGGTTGCTCGACGTCTTCGACGATGCCTGCGCGCCGGGCCAGTGGATTGCGCGGCACCCACGCCCAGCCACCGGACCAGGCGGTGGCACCGCCGAATACCGGGTCTTTTTCGACGACGATGACTTTCAGGCCGTGCCACGCCGCCGTGACCGCCGCAGACAGACCGGCAGCGCCGGAGCCGACGACCAGCACGTCGCAGTCAATATCGGGAAGTTCGGCAGGCATCAAGTAAAGCTCCGCAGATTAATTTTTATTGGAATTTGATTCCAGAAATTAACCAGTGAGCGTGAGCTGTAACAAGCCTTGTTTGGGTAAAGTGGGCGGTTATCGCACGGCCAGTTCCGGATTTCGCTTTGCGAGAGATGTCTTCTAGAATCGGCCAAATTTCACTTGGATTTACCCATGGCCGGCAGTCAGATCGAACGGGTTTTCAGCGTGCTGGAAAGCCTCACCAGTGAATCGCGCGGGCTGCCGATGCAGACCTTGGCCGAGCAACTGGATATCCCGAAAAGTGCGACCCACCGTTTGCTCGCCGAGCTGATTCGTCTGGGTTACGTGCGGCAGAATGCCGACACCCTGCGCTATCACCTGTCGACCAAACTGGTGGCGATGGGGTTTCAGTATCTGGCGAGTAGCGGTGCCGACATCGTGCAACCGGTGCTGGATCGACTGGCGCAGGAAACCGGTGAACTGGTGCGTCTGGGGGTAATCGATGGCGAGCGCCAGACCTGGATCGCCAAGGCCCAGGGCGCGCGCACGGGCCTGCGTTATGACCCGGACATGGGCCGCGATGCGCCGCTGTTCTACACCGCCTCCGGGCATGCATGGCTGGCTTGCATGAGCGACGCCGAAGCGTTGTCGCTGGTTGAACGCCAAGGCGTGGAAGTGCCGGTGGACATCGGGCCGAACGCGCCACGCTCCAATATCGAACTGCTGGAACGCCTGCGCCTGGCGCGGGAGCAGGGCTACGCCTGTGTCGAGGAAAGCTCGGCGGTGGGCACCTCGGCGATCGCTGCCGTGGTCAAGCATCCCGTTGATGGGCGGGTCATCGGTGTACTGAGCATTGCCGGGCCAAGCGCGCGGATGCCTGGCGCGCGTCTGCACGAACTGGCGCCGTTGCTGGTGACGTTCACCGAGGAGTTGTCGGCGGCCAGTCTGGCCTCTGAATTGTTCATCTGACCCGCACCGCCCCCTGTAGGAGCTGCCGCAGGCTGCGATCTTTTGACGTTGATTTTCAAAATCAAGATCAAGAGATCGCAGCCTGCGGCAGCTCCTACAGGTTGAGCGTCGAGTATGAAATTGTGCGGTGTTCGCACGGTTTTCCCATCACTGGGTGTTTGATTCTGGAACGCGGTTCTAAATTGTTGCTGGAGTGACTTTTCTAACAACAATCACAAGAGGATCGCGCCTTGACTCTACCCCTTCGCATCGCCCTGATCGGCGCCGGCAACATGGGCCAGCAGCATTATCAGCACCTGAAAACCATGAACGAGGCTCGCTTGTGCGCGGTGGCCGATCCCGGCCCGCAGGCGCCTGCGCTGGCGGCAGAGTGGGGCGTGGCGCATTTCGCTGATCATCGTCAGATGCTGGAGCAGACACGGCCAGACGCGGTGATTGTGGCCAATCCGAATAATCAGCATGTCAGTACAGCTCTGGATTGCCTCGCTGCCGGTGTGCCGGTGCTGCTGGAGAAACCGGTCGGTGTGCATCTGCAGGAGGTGCGCGAGCTGGTGGCGGCGGTCAAACGCAGTGGCGTGCCGGTATTGGTCGGCCATCATCGGCGCCACAATCCGCTGATCGTCCGTGCCCATGAGTTGCTGCAGAGTGGTGCGCTCGGGCGGCTGACCACGGTCACCGCGCTGTTTCAGCTGCGCAAACCCGACGCTTATTTTGAGATCCCGTGGCGCCGTGAACCGGGGGCGGGCCTGTTGCTGACCAACCTGATTCACGACCTCGATCTGCTGCGCCACCTGTGCGGCGAAGTGCACTCGGTGCAGGCCATCACCGACAACGCGGTGCGTGGTTTTGCCAATGAAGACAGTGTGGCGCTGTTGTTGCGGTTTGCCGACGGTGCGCTGGGGACGTTGACCGGGTCTGATGCGGTCGCCGCGCCGTGGAGCTGGGAGCTGAATTCCGCAGAGAACCCGGTCTATCCGCGTCAGGCTGATCAATCGTGTTACTTGCTGGCGGGCACCGCCGGGGCTCTGAGCATTCCACAACTCAAGCGTTGGCATTACGCTGCCGATCAAGTCGATGCCGGCTGGCACCAGCCCTTGATTGCGGTGCAGGAACATTGCGAGGCGGGAGATGCTTTGCGTTTGCAACTGCAACATTTTGTGCGGGTAGCGCGGCGTGAAGTCGAGCCATTGGTCAGTGCGGCGGATGCCGCGCGGACCCTGGCGCTGGTCGAGGCGATTCGCGGGGCGGCGGCCAGCGGTCGCGCCTGCACGCCGGCAGAGGTCTGAACATGCGCGAACGAATCCTGTCCCTGGCCAGTCTCACCGTACTCGAATTGTCGCCACCGCAGATAGTCGAGGTGGCCGCCCGTGCCGGTTACAGCCATGTCGGCCTGCGCCTGGAACCGGCGACCCCTGAGGAATACCACTTTGCGCTGGTGGCCGATGGCGGTTTACGGCGTCAGACGCTGGCGCGGTTGCGCGACACTGGCATCGCTGTGCTCGACGTGGAAATCCTGCGCCTGAAGCCGCACACCGTGGTCGCCGATTTCGAGAAAATTCTGGCCGTTGGAGCGGAGTTCGGCGCCAGTGAATTGCTCGTCGCCGGCAATGATCCGGACGAGCAGCGGCTGACCGATCACTTTGCCGCACTGTGCGATCTGGCGGCACCTTACGGCTTGCACCCGCATCTGGAGTTCATGCCCTGGACCGATGCGCGCAACCTCGAACAGGCGCTGCGCATCGTCGCCAATGCCGACCGGGACAACGCCGCGGTGCTGGTCGATGCCTTTCATTTTGATCGCTCCGCTTCACGACTGGAGGATTTGGCCGACGTCCCGCCTGCACGTCTGCGTTACGCGCAATTGTGCGATGTAGCGGGGCCAAGACCGGCGGACATGGCCGAGATCTTGCGTCAGGCTCGCAACGAGCGGCGGTTTCCCGGCGAGGGCGATTGTGACTTGCTCGGTTTGCTGCGCAGTCTGCCGGCTAATATTCCACTGAGTCTGGAGATTCCCACGGTCAAACTGCTGGAGCAGGGCGTGAGCGGATTGCAGCGGGCGCGGATGGCCCTCGCCAGGACGCTGGAATTGTTGGCGCGCTTGTAAGTCTTGTTTGTGGCGGGGCGCCAGCGTCCTCGCCAGTGTTTATTTTTCCTTCAGAGAGAGCCCATGACCGTTAGCACCCCGCTGTCCGGTGTCAACCAACCCTTCAAGGGGATCTTGCTGATTGTCGTGGCGACTTTCCTGTTCTCCAGCCACGACGCCCTGTCGAAATACCTCTCGGGTTTTTACCCGATCATCATGGTGGTGTGGGCGCGGTATCTGGTGCACACCTTGCTGATGGCGGGGATTTTCCTGCCGCAATCGGGGTTGCGCGTGCTGCGCACCAAACGGCCGTTGTGGCAGTTGGCGCGGGCACTGTGCCTGCTCGGCACCAGCCTGTTTTTCACCACTGCGTTGCTGTACATCCCGCTGGCCGAAGCGACGGCGGTCAACTTTCTCGCGCCGGTGCTGGTCACCGCATTGTCGGTGCCGTTGCTCAAGGAAAGGGTGACGCGCGGGCAGTGGATTGCGGTGATCTGCGGATTCATCGGCGTGCTGATCATCGTCCACCCGGGCGGTGAATTGTTCACCCCGGCGGTGTTGCTGCCGTTCTGCTCGGCGCTGTTTTTCTGCTTCTACCAGCTGCTGACCCGCAAGCTCAGCGAGGTCGATAGCCCGACCACCAGCAACTTCTTCGCCGGTTTGTGCAACACGCTGGTGATGAGTGCGCTGGTGCCGTTCTTCTGGCAAGTGCCGACGTTGACGCACGCCGTGTTGATGCTGGCGCTGGGCAGTTGCGGGATGACCGCGCACCTGTTTCTGACCCAGGCGTTCCGTCACGCTGCGCCGGCGTTGCTGGCGCCGTTCGGCTACTGCCAGATCGTGTTTGCCGGGTTGTTGGGCTGGGTGGTGTTCAATCACACGCCGAGCTTGTTGACGGTGATCGGTATCGCGGTGATCTGTTGCAGCGGCCTGGCGGCGGCGTGGCAGCAAAGCCGTAGGTGAAGGATCCACAACCCCCTGTGTAGGAGCTGCGGCACGCTGCGATCTTTTGATATTGAACATCAAAAGATTGCAGCGTGCCGCAGCTCCTACAGGGGGAGGCCGGTTACTCGGTGATCTCGGGAATCTTGCGCGGCGCCATAAAGTACATCCAGGTCAGCGCAATGAAGTACATCGCCGGAATCAGCGTGAACAGCACGGTGTAGTTGTTGTTGGTGACGGTCAGGATGTGGCCGACGATCTGGGTCATGAACATCCCGCCGATCGCGGCGCACATGCCGCCGAAACCGAACACCGTGCTCATCATGTGCTTGGGCGTGTAGTCCATCACCAGGCTCCAGATGTTCGCAGTCCAGGCTTGGTGCGCGCCGATCGCCAGGGAGATGGCCGCCACCGCCACCCACAGATTGCTCGAACCGGCGGCCATGATCACGCCGATGATGCAGCAGGCGAACAGGAACATCGACAGCAGCCGCGCCTTGATCGAGTTCATGCCGCGACCGATCAGGAACGAGGACAGAATGCCGCCGCCGACGCTACCGAAGTCAGCCGTGACGTAGATGATGATCAGCGGGATGCCCATCTGGGTCACGTTGATGCCCAGGTTGTATTGCTGATTGAGGAACGGCGGCAGCCAGTACAGGTAGAACCAGAACACCGGCGCCGTCAGCGAATAGGCGAGGGCGAAGGCCCAGGTGCCACGCATGCGCAGGATGCGCGAGAACGGCACGCGAGCCTGTTCCGGTTCGACTTCCTGCTGGATGTAGTCCAGTTCGGATTGTTTAACGTTCGGATGATCTTCCGGGTTGAAGTATTTCAAGCCCCAGAACAGTAGCCAGATCCCGCCCAGTGCCGACATGCACAGGAACGCGGCCTGCCAGCCCCATACGTGGAGGATCAGCGGCAGGAGCATCGGCGTGAACATCGCGCCGACGTTGGTGCCGGCGTTGAAGATGCCGGTGGCGACTGCGCGTTCACCGGCCGGGAACCACAGGCGAGTGGTTTTCACGCAGGCCGGGTAGTTGGCCGCTTCGGTCAGACCGAGGATGAACCGGCAGACCATGAAGCCGACGGCCGACGTCGCCAGGCCGTGGGCGCCGGTGGCCAGGCTCCAGAGCAGCACTGCGCAGAAGAACACGCGCTTCACGCCGACGCGGTCGATCAGGCGGCCCTGCAGGACGAAGCCGATGGCGTAGCCGACCTGAAACCAGAAGTTGATGTTGGCGTAATCCATCGCCGTCCAGCTCATTTCCTTGGCGAGGATGGGCTGCATGACGCCGAGGGCGGCGCGATCGATGTAGTTCAGGGTCGTGGCGAAAAACACCAGCGCCAGCATGCCCCAACGGGTCTTGCCGACGGCCATGGCGCCGCGGATCTTGTCGCCGATGCCACCCGTGGCAGTGCTCATGGCCGGGGCCATGCGGGAAGTCTGTGAAGGAATCATTGTTCCACCCGTTTTTGAATTTGTTATGTGGTGTTGTTTGCAAGGCACTGCGACCGAAGGTTCACTTGCGGACTCAATGTGACGTCGATGGTGGGCAGTGGACGAAAAATCGTCAATTCGTCGAATCGCCATAGTGTTCGATAATCGCACGCAAAACTAACCGGCTGGTACACTTTAAATTGCTGCTGAAGACGATGCAGCCAATAATTTCCCTCACTATAAAAAACGTCCTGTGTAGGAGCTGCCGAAGGCTGCGATCTTTTGAATTTCCTTTTCAGGATCAGGATCAAAAGATCGCAGCCTTCGGCAGCTCCTACCTTAAAGATAAGCGCGGCGAAGTCCGGGAGTAGAAACATGCAGCGTTCCATTGCCACCGTTTCCCTGAGCGGCACCCTGCCGGAAAAGCTCGAAGCCATCGCTGCCGCCGGGTTTGACGGTGTCGAGATCTTTGAAAACGACCTTCTGTATTACGACGGCAGCCCTCGGGAAATCCGGCAGATGTGCGCCGACCTGGGCATCGCGATCACCCTGTTCCAGCCGTTCCGCGACTTCGAAGGCTGCCGGCGTGATCGCCTGGCGCGCAATCTGGAGCGCGCCGAGCGCAAGTTCGACCTGATGCAGGAACTGGGCACCGACCTGGTGCTGGTATGCAGCAATGCCTCGGCGGACAGCGTCGGCGACCGGCAGATCCTGGTCGATGATCTGCGACTGCTGGCCGAACGTGCGGGCGCTCGCGGGCTGCGCATCGGTTATGAAGCGCTGGCCTGGGGCCGGCACGTCAATACTTATCAACAGGTCTGGGACATAGTGCGCGAGGCCGATCACTCGGCACTCGGCGTGCTGCTCGACAGCTTCCACACTTTGTCGCTGAAGGGCGATCCCCGCGCGATTGCCGACATTCCCGGCGACAAGATCTTCTTCGTGCAAATGGCCGACGCGCCGATTCTCGCCATGGATGTGCTGGAGTGGAGCCGGCATTTCCGCTGCTTCCCCGGGCAGGGCGAATTCGATCTGCCGGGGTTCCTCGCGCCGATCATCCAGAGCGGGTACACCGGGCCGTTGTCGCTGGAAATCTTCAACGATGGTTTCCGCGCCGCGCCGCCACGGGCCAACGCCGCCGACGGTTTGCGTTCGCTGTTGTACCTGGAAGAGAAAACCCGTGAGCGTCTGGAGCAACACGTCACGCCGGTGAGCAACCGCGAAATCCTGTTCGAAACGCCGCAGGCCAGTGAGTACAACGGCATCGAGTTTCTTGAGTTCGCGGTGGACGAAGCGCTCGGCGCCAAACTGACGAACTGGCTGGAACGCCTCGGTTTCGTCAAGGCCGGGCAGCACCGTTCCAAGAGTGTGAGCCTGCTGCGTCAGGGTGATATCAACCTGATCCTCAACGCTGAACCGTATTCATTCGGCCACAGTTTTTTCGAGGCCCACGGCCCGTCGCTGTGCGCCACCGCTGTGCGGGTCAAGGACAGCGCCAGCGCCCTGGCTCGTGCGGTCGCCTATAAGGGCCAGCCCTATCGCGGACTGGTCGGCCCCAATGAGCTGGAACTGGCCGCGGTGCGGGCGCCGGATGGCAGCCTGATTTATCTGGTGGATGAAGCGGCGGATGTCTATGGCACCGACTTCAACCTGCTGCCGAACGCTCAGGCTCGTGGCGGCCTCAAGCGCATCGATCACATGGCCATGGCGCTGCCGGCCGACAGCCTCGACAGTTGGGTGCTGTTCTACAAGAGCCTGCTGGATTTCGAGGCCGACGATGAAGTGGTGCTGCCCGACCCTTACGGGCTGGTGAAGAGCCGCGCGCTGAGAAGCCGCGACAGTTCGATCCGCTTGCCGCTGAACATCTCCGAGAACCGCAACACCGCGATCTCACATGCGCTGTCGAGTTATCGCGGTTCTGGCGTGCATCACATCGCCTTCGATTGTGACGACATCTTCGCCGAAGTCAGTCGCGCCAAAGAGGCTGGCGTGCCACTGCTGGATATCCCGCTCAACTACTACGATGACCTCGCTGCTCGCTTCGATTTCGATGACGAATTTCTCAGCGAACTGGCCTATTACAACGTGCTCTACGACCGTGATGCGCAGGGCGGCGAGCTGTTCCATGTGTACACCGAGCCGTTCGAAGGGCGCTTCTTCTTCGAGATCATCCAGCGCAAAAACGGTTACGCCGGTTACGGTGCGGCGAACGTCGCGGTGCGTCTGGCGGCGATGGCCAAATCACGCAGTGGCGCGGTACGCCAGGCGAAGTTGTAGGAAATTCGTAAACGCGGGATTAAACACGGGCCACGTGGCTTCCTTCACTGTGCAGCGCGGCCCATAATCGCCAACCTGTGCAGTGATGGCCGTGAGCCCGCAATGACAATGACATCAGAACTCCCCGCCGCTCCCGTCGTATCTGGCATCGAGCCGCGCAAGAGTCGCAAGAACAACCCGGAAAAGACCCGCGAGAACATCCTGCAGGAGGCGATCGTCGAGTTCGTCCAGCAGGGCTTGTCCGGCGCCCGCGTCGACGCGATCGCCGAGCGCATCCACACCTCCAAACGCATGATCTATTACTACTTCGGCAGTAAGGAGCAATTGTACGTCGAGGTGCTGGAGAAGCTTTACGGCGACATCCGCAGCACCGAAAGCCGCTTGCACCTGGCCGAGTTGCCACCGGTGTTGGCGATCCGCCGGCTGGTGGAGTTCACCTTCGATCACCATGACCGCAACGTCGATTTCGTGCGCATCGTATGCATCGAAAACATCCACAACGCCGAGTTCGTGAAGCGTTCCGATGCGATCAAGGCGATGAACAACACCATCCTCGATTCGCTGGGCGAGATTTTGCATCGTGGTGCCGAGGAAGGCGTGTTCCGCGCCGGCCTCGACGCGCTGGACGTGCACTTGCTGATCAGTTCGTTCTGCTTCTACCGCGTGTCGAACCGGCACACGTTTGGCGAGATTTTTCAGATCGATCTGCCGGATGAAAACATCAAACAGCGGCATCGCGAGATGATTTGCGAGTCGGTGTTGCGCTACCTGCAAGCCTGACGCATTCCCCCGGCAGGAGTGAGCCTGCTCACGATGGCGGTGTATCAGTTGTCATTGTTGTTTACTGACACACCGCCATCGCGAGCAGGCTCACTCCTGCATATTCACCCATTCATGCTTTGGAAATGCGCGAGCATCCGCTGCGCATCCGGCACCACACCGCTGAACAGTTCAAACGCCTTCACCGCTTGAAACACCGCCATGTTGCCGCCATCCAGCGTGCGGCAACCGAGGGCGCGGGCGTTGCGCAGCAGTTCGGTTTCCAGCGGGAAATACACGATCTCCGCGACCCACAATTCCTTGCGCAGCAACTCCACCGGCACCGGCATGCCCGGTAGTTTGGCCATGCCCATTGGTGTTGTGTTAACCAAACCGTCGGCCATATTCAGCGTGCCCGGCAGATCGCGCCCGGCGACGGCACGGCCGGCGCCGAAATGCTGGTTGAGGTTGTTCGCCAGACTCTCGGCGCGCTCGCGGTCGACGTCGAAGATGCTCAGTTGCCGGACACCTTCGCTCAGCAGCGCGTGAGCCACTGCTGCCCCGGCGCCGCCAGCGCCCATCTGCACCACTCGCTCACGGGTAACGTCCTGCAAGCCGCGACGAAAACCTTCGGCAAAGCCCAGGCAATCGGTGTTGTGGCCGATGCGCTTGCCGTCCTTGAGCACCACGGTATTGACCGCACCGATACCCCGGGCTTCCGGCGACAATTCATCGAGCAGCGGGATAATCGCCTGCTTGCACGGGAAGGTGATGTTGAGGCCGGTGTAGTGCATGCGCTCGGCGGCCTGCAGCAAATCGGGCAGGGCGTTGCTGTCCAGTTGCAACTGATCGAGGTCGATCAGGCGATACAGGTAGCGCAGGCCTTGCGCGTCGCCCTCATGTTCATGCAGCGAGGGCGTGCGCGAGGCTTGAATCCCGGCGCCGATCAGTCCGGCCAGTATTACCGGTTTGCGGCTCATGCTGCGCGCCCCTTCAGCCGCTGGCTGAAATGTTCCAGGGCCAGACGATAGCCATGACTGCCGAAGCCGCACATCACCGCAGTGGCGATGGCCGAGACGAACGAATGATGGCGGAACGGCTCGCGCGCGTGGACGTTGGACAGGTGCACTTCGATCACCGGCAACTCACTGGCAACCAGCGCGTCGCGGATCGCCACCGAAGTGTGCGTCCACGCCGCCGGATTGATCACGATCCCGGCGCAACGACCGCGCGCGGCATGAATCCAGTCGAGCAATTCGCCTTCGTGATTGGTCTGGCGAAACTCCACGGCCAGACCGAACTCTTCGGCAGCGCGGCCGCACAGGGCAGAGATATCAGCCAGGGTTTCGTGACCGTAGGTCGCCGGTTCACGGGTGCCAAGCAGGTTCAGGTTCGGGCCGTTGAGCACCAGAACGATAGGGGGCATGGGGTCAAACTCCACTTATTGTTTTTGGCTTGGGCCGAGGATTTCAGCCTGTGGAGGTAAAATGTACCAGATGGTTACCATGGTCAATTGAAGTGCTTGAGCCTAAGAGTTTTGTGTTCGGTGATCGCACAGATCAAAAAACGCACCCACAAAAAAGCCGTCATCACGACGGCTTTTTTGCATCCGGGAACCGGTAATCAACGCCGGGTAAGCAACACCCCGGACTCCATGTGATGCGTCCACGGGAACTGGTCGAACAGCGCGCAGCGGGTGATGCGGTGCGTGTCGTGCAACTGGGCGATGTTGGCGGCCAGGGTTTCCGGGTTGCAGGAGATGTACAGGATATTGTCGAAACGCCGGGTCAGCTCGCAGGTGTCCGGGTCCATGCCGGCGCGCGGCGGGTCGACGAATACGCTGCCGAACTCGTAGCTTTTCAGGTCGATGCCGTGCAGGCGACGGAACGGACGCACTTCGTTGAGCGCTTCGGTCAGCTCTTCGGCGGACAGGCGCACCAGCGTGACGTTATCCACAGCGTTTTCGCTGAGGTTGCTCAGTGCGGCGTTGACCGACGTTTTACTGATCTCGGTGGCCAGCACGTTGCGCACGCGGGTGGCGAGCGGCAGGGTGAAGTTGCCGTTGCCGCAGTACAGCTCCAGCAGGTCGTCAGTGCGATCGCCGAGTGCTTCGTATGCCCAGTTGAGCATCTTCTGGTTCACCGTGCCGTTGGGCTGGGTGAACGCGCCTTCCGGCTGGCGGTAGCTGAAGGTGCGGCCGCCGACTTCAAGCTTCTCGACCACGTAATCGTGGCCGATGACTTCACGTTTGCCCTTGGAACGACCGATCACGCTGACGTTGAGATCCGCGGCCAGTTGGGTCGCAGCGGCATGCCAGTGCTCGTCCAGCGGACGGTGATAGCACAGGGTGATCATCGCATCGCCGGCCAGAGTGGTCAGGAATTCCACCTGGAACAACTTGTGGCTCAGCGCCGAGCTGGCCTGCCACGCAGCCTTGAGCTGCGGCATCAACTGGTTGATGCGCAGGCTGGCAATCGGGAACTCTTCGATCAGGATCGGCGTGCGTTTGTCGTCCTGGGAGAACATCGCGTAATGCCGCTCACCGGCCTCGCGCCACAGGCGGAATTCGGCGCGCAGGCGGAAGTTCTGCAGCGGCGAGTCGAACACCGTCGGCTCCGGCGCATCGAACGGGGCGAGCAGGTCACGCAAGCGCGTGACCTTGTCTTCGAGCTGAGTGGCGTAGGCCTGGGAATCGAAAGTCATGCGTTGAACCAACCCAACTTGATCACGAACAGAATCGACAGGATCACCAGCGCCGGGTTTAGCTCACGGGCGCGGCCCGACAGCAGTTTGATCACGGTCCAGGAAATGAAGCCGAACGCGATGCCGTTGGCGATCGAGTAGGTGAACGGCATCGCCAGCGCGGTCACGACAACCGGTGCGGCGACGGTGATGTCTTCCCAGTCTATTTCCGCCAGGCCCGAGGTCATCAGCACGGCGACGAACAGCAGTGCCGGCGCGGTGGCGAAGGCCGGCACGCTGGCCGCCAGTGGCGAGAAGAACAGCGCCAGCAGGAACAGGAACGCCACAACGACAGCCGTCAGACCGGTGCGGCCGCCAGCACTCACGCCGGCCGCGGATTCGATGTAGCTGGTGGTGGTCGAGGTGCCCAGCAGCGAACCGGCCATGGCCGCGGTGCTGTCGGCGATCAGGGCGCGACCCATTTTCGGCATGTGGCCATCCTTGCCCATCAGGCCGGCGCGCTTGGCGACGCCGATCAGGGTGCCGGAGTTGTCAAACAGGTCGACGAACAGGAAGGCGAAGATCACGCTGACCAGACCGATGTCCAGTGCGCCCTTGATGTCCAGTTGCATGAAGGTCGGGGCCAGCGAAGGTGGCATCGAGGTCACGCCGCCAAACGGAGTGAAGCCCATGGCGATCGATACGATGGTCACCGCCAGAATGCCGATCAGCACCGCACCGCGCACTTTCAGGGCCTCAAGCGCAACGATCAGGGCGAAGCCGAGGGTGGCGAGGATCGGCGCCGGTTGTTTCAGGTCACCGAGGCCGACCATGGTCGCCGGGTTGCTGACCACGATGCCGGCGTTGTGCAGGGCGATCAGGGCCAGGAACAGACCGATACCGGCGGCAATCGCCGAGCGCAGCGGCAGCGGGATGCTGTTGATGATCCATTCGCGGATGCGGAAGATCGACAGCAGGAAGAAGCACACCGCCGAGATGAACACCGCGCCCAGCGCCACTTGCCAGGTGTGGCCCATGTGCAGAACCACGGTGTAAGTGAAGAAGGCGTTCAGGCCCATGCCCGGGGCGAGGGCGATCGGATAGTTGGCGATCAGGCCCATGATGGTCGAGCCGATGGCGGCTGCCAGACAGGTGGCGACGAACACCGCGCCCTTGTCCATGCCGGTCTCGCCGAGAATGCTCGGGTTGACGAACAGAATGTAGGCCATGGCCAGGAAGGTCGTGACGCCCGCCAGAATCTCGGTACGCACGTTGGTGTTGTGTGCCTTGAGTTGAAACAGCCTTTCCAGCATGTCTGCTCCCCGTGGCGCGCGTGGCGCCGTGAATGTATCGACCTCAACAGCAAAGCACAGACCGTCGCAAGCGCCTGGGAATTTGTGGTGGGCCGGAAAAAGCCGCGCATCATACCAGCAGCGTGAGGAATATGGCGGTTGTTGGTGCCGAACGTCGTCGAAGTTTTGCCACAGGGCCAAGTGCGCCATACTGCGCGCTGAATTTTTCGGGGAAACGCGATCACATGGGCAAGCGCTGGATGAAGGCTTTCTGGGTACTGGCGGGGCTGATGGCCGGGTCGAATGCGGCGCTGGCCGCCTCGGCGGCGCCGTTGACGCAAGTCAAAGTGATCAAGGTTCAGTCGCCGGCCTGCGGCCTGGAAGACATTGCCGACAACCAGCCGCAAACCCAGTGCAATCACAGTGGCCCGAGTATCAAGGTGTATGTGCTGGAAGTCGGCTATGGCCAGAATCAGCCGCACGCCACCCTGGACGGTTTTGAAGTCAACGGCACCCGGGCTCCGGTGTGCGCTTTTGATAACGGTAATCTGACCGAGTGCACCCCCGGCAGCAACACTGTCGGCTCGCTGTATACCTTCGATCTGGCGGGCAAGCAGGAAGGCACGTTCAGCTTCAGCAACACCTCGCTCAACGCGCCGCGCAACACGATGTCGACTCAGCTTTACATCAAGTAACGGCTGGCACCGAACAGGGTGGGGCAAAGCTGACTACGCTTGGAAGATCACCCAGCGGATGGCGCCCATGACCTTTAGAGCCCTGATTACCCTCGCCGAGGGCATCGATGATCTGCAATGCGTGACCCTGATCGACGTGCTGCGCCGCGCCGGCGTCGAAGTCGTGGCGGCCAGCATCGAAGGCCGGCGCATGCTGACCTGCGCGCGCGGCACGCGCCTGACGGCGGATGGCATGCTGATCGATGTGCTGGCGCAGACCTTCGACCTGATCGTCCTGCCCGGCGGCACCATCGGCGCCCAACACCTCGCGGCGCATCAGCCACTGCAACAACTGCTCAAGGACCAGGCCAGCGCCGGACGCCTGTTCGCCGCCATCGCCGAATCCCCGGCTGTCGCCCTGCAAGCCTCGGGCGTCTTGCGCCAGCGGCGCATGACCTGCCTGCCGAGTGCCAGTCATCAACTGTCAGGCTGTACGTTTGTTGATCAACCGGTGGTGGTCGACGGCAACTGCATCACCGCCCAGGGCTCTGGTGCCGCACTGGCGTTTGCCCTGACGCTGGTTGAGCAGCTTGGCGGTAAAGCATTACGGACCAAGGTGGCGGGGGAGATGTTGGTTTGACGAGAGTCAGACCTTCGCCTCTTCCACCGGCACATGCATCCGGTCGCGTTTGGCCAGGGTCGGGAACAGTTTGATCCACGTCCCGGTCACCACCAGGGTGCCGATTCCGCCCATCACCACCGCCGGCACAGTCCCGAACCAGTGCGCAGTGAGGCCGGATTCGAATTCGCCCAACTGGTTCGAGGCGCCGATGAACAGGCCGTTCACCGCGCTGACCCGGCCGCGCATTTCATCCGGGGTTTCCAGTTGCACGAAGGAGGCGCGGATCACCATGCTGATCATGTCCGCCGCGCCGAGCACCACCAGCACTGCCAGCGAGAACCAGAAAGAAGTCGACAGGCCGAAGGCGATGGTCGCAACGCCGAATACGCCGACGGCGGTGAACATCACCCGGCCGACATTGCGCTCGACGGCAAATCGCGCCAGGAACAGCGACATCCCCAGCGCGCCGACCGCCGGCGCCGAACGCAGCAGGCCCAGGCCCCAAGGCCCGGTGAGCAGGATGTCTTTGGCAAACACCGGCAGCAACGCGGTGGCGCCGCCGAGCAGCACGGCGAACAGATCCAGCGAGATCGCTCCGAGAATGTCCGGACGGCTGCGTATGAAGCGGATGCCCGCCAGTAACGAGTCCAGCGTGGCTTTGCCTTTGTTCAGCGGCGTCTGTCGCGCGGGCAGGTTGAGCATCAATGTGCAGGCGATGACGTAGAGCAGCACCGTCGGACCGTAGACCCAGACACTGCCGAACGCATAGAGCAAGCCGCCCATTGCCGGGGCGACGATGGTCGCCGATTGTTGTGCCGACTGCGCGGCAGCAACGGCCCGGGGGAACAGCGCGGTGGGCACGATGCTCGGCAGCAGCGCCTGGGTGGTCGGCAACTCGAAGGAGCGTGCGCCGCCGAGCAAGAAGGCGAGGATGAAGATCATTTCCCGGGTGATGTGATCAGTGGCGCTGCCAATCGCCAGCGCCAGCGCGATCAACGCCTGCAGCGACTGACAGATCGCCGCGACCCGGCGCCGGTCATAGCGGTCGGCGACATGCCCGGTGTGCAGCATGAACAGCACCCGCGGAGCGAACTCGACCAGACCGACCAGACCGAGGTCGAGCACGTTGCCGGTCAGTTGGTACAGATTCCAGCCGATCGCCACGGTAAGCATCTGGAAGCCGCTGGCAGTGAAGATCCGGGCGAACCAGAACGCGAGAAATGGACGATGGTGACGTAACAGCAGGGGCTCTTGGCTGGGCATCTGAAGGCAGGTCTGGCTCGAGGGGAACCACGAGATTATCACCAGTCTGTAACAGGAAGTTGCTATGACAAAAAAATTAGTTAGCCAGACATCTATCCTCCAATCCTTGTTCTCCTGTGGTTTTCCTGTGGCGAGGGAGCTTGCTCCCGCTGGAGGGCGAAGCCCTCCTGAGCATTTCTCTAAATAGGTCAAGGTTGCAGGTTTTACGGCCGCTGCGCAGGCGAGCGGGAGCAAGCTCCCTCGCCACAAGGGATTTCGCCGCTCCGGGAATGTCTTTCAGTGCGTTGCCCAGGCGATGAGGCAACTTGTCACGCGGCAAACGACCACGCGGTTCTTCGTCGGAAATGGGACTACTCTTTCAACGTTGCTTGATCCAGATCAAGACCCTCCCGGGCCATGCTCTGGTGGCCCGATGGCCAGACTCCCTGCGTTGCGATGGTTGTTAAAAAAGAACGAATCAGAATTCGCCGCACTCCATATCCGTGGGGGCAGTAGGTGCAGGGGCCACAAGCCCCGACGCCGGTATTACCTGACAGAGGAAGACTTATGTTCGGTTTAGAGGCACTCGATCTCGCCCGAATTCAGTTCGCGTTCACGATCTCGTTCCACATCCTGTTCCCGGCCATCACCATTGGTCTGGCGAGTTACCTGGCGGTGCTCGAAGGCTTGTGGCTGAAAACCCATAACGACACCTACCGCGACCTTTACCATTTCTGGTCAAAGATCTTTGCCGTCAACTTCGGCATGGGCGTGGTGTCCGGATTGGTCATGGCCTATCAGTTCGGCACCAACTGGAGCCGCTTCTCGGACTTCGCCGGTGCCGTCACCGGGCCGTTGCTGACTTATGAAGTGCTCACGGCATTCTTCCTCGAGGCCGGTTTCCTCGGGGTGATGCTGTTCGGCTGGAACAAGGTCGGGCGCGGCCTGCACTTCTTCTCCACCGTGATGGTGGCGATCGGCACGCTGATCTCGACGTTCTGGATCCTCGCGTCCAACAGCTGGATGCAGACCCCGCAGGGCTTCGAGATCGTCAACGGTCAGGTGATCCCGACCGACTGGCTGGCCATCATTTTCAACCCGTCGTTCCCGTACCGCCTGATGCACATGGCGACGGCGGCGTTCGTCGCCACGGCGTTTTTCGTCGGCTCGTCGGCAGCCTGGCACCTGCTGCGCGGCAGAGACAACCCGGCAATCCGCACCATGCTGTCGATGGCGATGTGGATGGCGCTGATCGTGGCGCCGATCCAGGCGGTCATCGGTGACTTCCATGGCCTCAACACCCTCGAGCATCAGCCGGCGAAAATCGCCGCGATCGAAGGCCATTGGGAAAATAAAGGCGACGAAGCCACGCCGTTGATCCTGTTCGGCTGGCCGGACATGAAAGAAGAGAAAACCAAATTCGCCGTGGAGATCCCGTACCTCGGCAGCCTGATCCTGACCCACTCGCTGGATAAGCAGGTTCCGGCGCTCAAGGAGTTCCCGCCTGAGGACCGGCCGAATTCGACCATCGTGTTCTGGTCGTTCCGGATCATGGTCGGCCTCGGTTTCCTGATGATCTTCACCGGTCTGTGGAGCCTGTGGCTGCGCAAGCGTGATTCGCTCTACACCTCGCGGCCGTTCCTGTACCTGGCGTTGTGGATGGGGCCGTCCGGCCTGATCGCGATCCTCGCCGGCTGGTTCACCACCGAGATCGGTCGTCAGCCGTGGGTGGTCTACGGGTTGATGCGTACGGCGGATGCGTCGTCCAACCACAGCTTCATGCAGATGAGCATCACCCTGATCATGTTTGTCGTGGTGTATTTCGCGCTGTTCGGCGCCGGCCTGGGTTACATGATGCGCCTGGTGCGCAAAGGGCCGAAAACCGACGAGGGCAAGGAAACCAACGACGGTGGTCCTGGGCAGAAACGCACACCGGCCCGTCCGTTGTCCGCGGCGGATGATGAAGGCGCCGACGCTGACCAGGCTCGCAGCCTGGAAAAGGAGATTTGACTCATGGGTATTGATCTTCCGCTGATCTGGGCCGTGATCATCATCTTCGGCATCATGATGTACGTGGTCATGGACGGCTTCGACCTGGGGATCGGGATTCTCTTCCCGTTCATCCCGGGCAAGACCGACCGTGACGTGATGATGAACACCGTCGCCCCGGTTTGGGACGGCAACGAAACCTGGCTGGTGCTGGGCGGTGCGGCGTTGTTCGGCGCCTTCCCGCTGGCCTATTCGGTGGTGCTGTCGGCGCTCTACCTGCCGCTGATCTTCATGCTGATCGGCCTGATTTTTCGCGGCGTGGCGTTCGAGTTCCGCTTCAAGGCCAAGGACGACAAGCGCCACCTGTGGGACAAGGCGTTCATCGGCGGTTCGGTGGCGGCGACGTTCTTCCAGGGCGTGGCACTGGGCGCGTTCATCGACGGCTTGCCGGTGGTCAATCGGCAATACGCCGGCGGCTCACTGGACTGGCTGACACCCTTCACCCTGTTCTGCGGCGCCGCGCTGGTGGTGGCCTACGCCTTGCTCGGCTGCACCTGGCTGATCATGAAAACCGAAGGCAAGTTGCAGGAACAGATGCACAACCTGGCGCGGCCGCTGGCGTTCGTGCTGCTGGCGGTGATCGGCATCGTCAGCCTGTGGACGCCGCTGGCCCATCCGGAAATCGCCACGCGCTGGTTCAGCAAGCCGAATCTGTTCTGGTTCATGCCTGTGCCGATTCTGGTGCTGGTGACTCTGTACGGCTTGATCCGCGCCGTGGCGCGCAACGCCAACTACATGCCGTTCCTGCTGACCCTGGTGCTGATTTTCCTCGGCTACAGCGGTCTGGGCATCAGCCTGTGGCCGAACATCGTGCCGCCGTCGATCTCGATCTGGGACGCCGCCGCACCGCCGCAGAGCCAGGGCTTCATGCTGGTCGGTACGCTGTTCATCATCCCGTTCATCCTGGGCTACACCTTCTGGAGCTACTACGTGTTCCGCGGCAAGGTCACCCATGAAGACGGTTACCACTAGTCTGCCGCTCCCCTCACTTGGTGGGAGCGAGCCTGTTCACGCTGGCGTCGTACGCGGCGCCAGCGTCTGACGGAGGATCGATGCAATGAACGGCAAACATTCCCTGCACGAGATTGAAGAAGCCGAAAAAAAGCCGCTGTGGCAGCGGCTCGGCTGGTTGGCCCTGATCTGGATCGGTAGCGTCGGCGCGCTGTTCATTGCGGCCAGCCTGATGCGCCTGTTCATGAACGCGGCCGGCCTGACCACCCACTGAAACATCCCGTCCCGTTGCCTTTGGGCACGGATTTATGACCCTCTGTACCGCGGAGGGTTTTTTTTGCCTGGCGTTTACTTGCGCGCTTTGAGAATCACGAATTTCGGCGTTGCCGCCACTTGCTCGACGCCACGGAACAGCCGCGCCAGTTTGCTGTGATACCCCAGGTGACGGTTGCCGACGATGTACAACGCACCGCCCACCACCAGCGCCTCGCGCGCCTGCTGGAACATGCGCCAGGCGAGGAAATCGCCGACCACTTGTTGTTGATGGAACGGCGGATTGCACAGCACCACGTCCAGCGACTGCGGCTCCTGCCCGGCCAGACCATCACCGGCCCGCACGGTCACTGCGCGCTCGCCCAGGGCGGCGCGCCAGTTTTCAGCGGCCGATTGCACGGCCATGAACGATTCGTCGACCAGCGTGTAATGCGCGTCAGGGTTCTGCAGCGCACTGGCAATGGCCAGCACGCCGTTGCCGCAGCCGAGGTCGGCGACGCGCGCGCTGCCGAGGTTCTTTGGCAGATGCGGGAGAAAGGCGCGGGTGCCGATGTCCAGGCCTTCGCGGCAGAACACGTTAGCGTGGTTGAGCAACTCGATGGCGGGCTCGTCGAGTCGGTAGCGCGAAGGGTAGGGCGAAGTCGCCGGGGCTTTGGCTTCGGGCGTGGCGATCAGCAGGCGAGCCTTTTTCACCGCCAGCGAAGCCTGCACCGGGCCAATGTAGCGTTCCAGCAGATCCCCGGCCGCACGCGGCAGGTGCTTGACCATGGCCGCCGCCACCACTTCGGCGCCGGGCGCCAATTGCCCTTGCAGGCGAATCAGTTGTTCTTCCAGCAAGGCGAGGGTCTTGGGCACGCGGATCAACACCCGGTCAAACGGCCCGATCAATGGTTCGCTGGCCGCAATGCCGGGCACCGCATCGAACGCAAGGCCGTTGCGCACCAGGTTTTTTTCCAGGCCCTGAAAGGCCAGAAACGAGTCGCCACTGCTGCTGACCTGAACCTTGCCCGCCAGACTTGCAGCCAGCGCTCCAAAGCTGTCGTTGAGCACCAGAACCCGAGTGTCTGCAGCCGGTTGCTGCGCGGCCAGGTGGTTGAGCAGGTATTCGTCAGCCGCATCGAAGGCTTGCAGCGGTTCGTTCTGCTGTTCGGGTTGGCGGATCAGATCGAGTTGGGCGAAGGGGGTTTCGAGCAAGGGCATGGTGCGGAAACTCTGGTTAATCAACGGGTGGCCCGCAGCCCAGGGTCTCGCGGCGGACCGTCCGAGTGGACTTCGGCGCTTAACTCACGCCATCACTCAGGAAGGTCACAAATGGTACGTTCTTTTTCGCTCAAATACTCGCAGGTTTTAGGCGGTGGGGGCGTCGAGCAAACCACAACGAGTGGCGGCGGTGACGGCGGAAATCTTGTTGCAGACGTCCAGTTTGACGATCACGTTTTGCACGTGATAATTCACGGTCCGCTCGCTCAGACAAAGAATCCGGGCAATCTCGTAGGCCGTTTTGCCCACAGCGGAGAGCTGCAGCACTTCCAGTTCCCGCGGCGAAAGGTGCGGGGGCTGGGGCTTTTTGAGCGGTTTGGGCAGGGTTCTGGCAAATAGCTCACTCATATGGCTGGCCGCATAGAAGATATAGCCAAAATGCTCGTACAGCTCGAGCGCCTCCAGCGCCGCATTTTTCCTGACAAGACTGAGCGTGGTACACAAGCCGCTGGCTTGGTTGTGGAACGACTGGGACCAACCGTGGCGCAAACCGTGTTGCTGTTGTGCTCCCCATAACTGTGGCGTCTGCGCAAACACTTCTTCGGTCCAGACAATGGGCAGTACGCAGAGATTGCAGTGGGCTATTACCGGATCGATCTTGCTGTAGCTTTCTTTTTCATAGAGTTGATTCCACTCTTTAGGGTAGTTATTGATTTGCAAGGCTTTAAAGTCGGCATTCCGTTCAGTTGATGTCAATGTGATAGCGCAAAAATTGAAACCAATGTTTTGAGCAAATCGCAGCAGAATCGGATAAGCCGTCTCTATTTCTCTTGCGAAAGACAGTTGCTTTAATTGAGACGCCTTCCACCTTTCCATGAAAACTCTCCGTTACGCGTTACTGGGGTGCCGGTTTGGATCCAACGAATCCTGCACGGAAACGAGTGTAGGACATGTCCTACACGAAGAGTCGAATTTTTCGCTCTTTGGATAGAAGTATTCATGGCGATAAAGTTATTAAGCCGGAATAGAGCGGTATATTTAAGTTGTCATTCAATGTGTGAGCGGTTGTTTTAAATAGGTAAATATTTCAATGGGTGACGCCGCCAAATGAGATGACATTACAAAAACAGTGGTGTTTGTCGTGGCGGATTCAGCGAAACTGTCAGAGTCCCTTCAGTGGAGTCGCCCATGACTGCCAGCGCAGAGAAATTCACCGCCCAGACCTTGCTCGACGTGCAACCCCTGACGCCCAGCCTGTTCACGCTGCGAACCACGCGCGATGCAGGTTTCAGGTTCCGTGCAGGGCAGTTCGCCCGCCTTGGGGTGGAAAAGGCTGATGGCAGCAGGGTGTGGCGCGCTTATTCGATGGTGTCCTCGCCGTTCGACGAATTTCTCGAGTTCTTTTCCATCGTGGTGCCGGGGGGCGAATTCACCAGTGAGCTAAGCCGATTGCGGCCTGGCGATACATTGCTGGTAGAACGCCAGGCTTTTGGCTACCTGACGCTGGATCGTTTCGTCGACGGTCGGGATCTGTGGCTGTTGTCCACGGGAACGGGGGTGGCGCCGTTTCTGTCGATCCTGCAGGACTTCGAGGTGTGGGAGCGGTTCGAGCGGATCATCCTGGTGTACAGCGTGCGCGAGGCGCGAGAGCTGGCCTACCTGGATCTGATCGAGCAACTGGCCCAGCGTGATTACCTGGCCGAGCATGCGCACAAGTTGCGATTCATCCCCACGGTCACCCGCGAGGTCCATCCCGGTGCTCTGAACGGCCGTATCACCACACTGATTGAAAGCGGTGAGCTGGAACGCGAGGCCGGGCTGGAGCTGACAGCGGAACATTCGCGTGTGATGTTGTGCGGCAATCCGCAGATGATCGACGACACCCGGGCACTGCTGAAAAAACGCCACATGAACCTGAGCCTGACGCGGCGTCCCGGGCAGGTGGCGGTGGAAAACTACTGGTAAAAAAAACGGCGCCCTCAGGCGCCGTTTTCAATCATGCTAGCGTCAAGGCCGGTCGTTCTGGGCTTTGAGCAGATCGCGGATCTCGCCGAGCAATTCTTCTTCCTTGGTCGGAACCGGTGGCAGGGAAGGTGCCACGGCTTCTTCGCGCTTGAGGCGGTTGATGGCTTTGACACCCATGAAAATCGCGAAGGCGACGATCATGAAGTCGAGGATGCTCTGGATGAATTTGCCGTAAGCCAGGACCACTGCCGGGGCCGTGCCCTCGGCGGCTTTGAGCGTAATGGCCAAATCACTGAAGTCCACCCCACCGATCAACAGGCCGATTGGCGGCATGATCACGTCACCGACAAACGACGAAACGATCTTGCCGAAGGCGGCACCGATGATGATACCGACGGCCATGTCGACCACATTGCCTTTGACCGCGAAGGCCTTGAACTCACTTAGCACGCCCATAGGTTATTTCCTTGTTACAGATGAGGTTGGTGTACGCAGTGTAAATCAGCAAAACGCGTCCTGCGCGAAACACCTTCTTACAATGCCCGATTTTATCGACACATGAATCGACGATTAGTTTGCAAAGTGCCACTAATCGCGCGCGAAATACGCTGTAACTCGCTGATCGGGAAGCGAAAATTTTCAATCATCGAGTTACGAACTTTCTATTTATGTTCGCGGACATAGCCCTCTAGCCTCTGGTTGGCGCACCTGGATGCGCCCAAAAAACCAGAGGAACCTGATATGAATTCCACGTTTGGATTGGGGGCTTTTCCCCATCGCCGTACGCTCGGCGTACTGACCGCCAGCCTGTTGACCTTCTCCGTGCACGCCGCGCCCCTGACCCGGGACAACGGTGCCGCGGTGGGCGACAACCAGAACTCGCAAACCGCCGGCGCCACTGGCCCGGTGCTGCTGCAGGACGTGCAGTTGATTCAGAAACTGCAGCGTTTCGACCGTGAGCGCATTCCCGAGCGCGTCGTGCATGCACGCGGCACAGGTGCCCACGGCACATTCACGGTGACCAACGACCTCAGCGACCTGAGCAAGGCCAAGGTGTTTGCCGCCGGCCAAGTGACACCGGTGTTCGTGCGGTTCTCCGCCGTGGTGCACGGCAACCACTCCCCGGAAACCCTGCGCGATCCACGGGGCTTTGCCACCAAGTTCTACACCGCCGATGGCAATTGGGATCTGGTGGGCAACAATTTCCCGACGTTCTTCATTCGCGATGCGATCAAATTCCCGGACATGGTGCACGCCTTCAAGCCTGATCCGCGAACCAATCTGGACGATGACTCGCGTCGTTTCGACTTCTTCTCGCATGTACCAGAAGCGACCCGCACCCTCACCGAGCTGTATTCCAATTCCGGAACGCCGGTCAGTTATCGGGAAATGGATGGTAACGGTGTACACGCCTACAAGTTGGTCAATGCCAAGGGTGAAGTTCACTACGTGAAGTTTCACTGGAAGAGCCTGCAGGGAATAAAAAACCTGACCCCGGGGGAAGTGGAAAAAGTTCAGGGCAAAGATTACAGTCATATGACAAATGATCTGGTCGCCAATATTAATAAAGGCAACTTCCCGAAGTGGGACTTGTACATCCAAGTGCTAAATCCGCAAGATTTGTCCAAGTTTGATTTTGATCCATTGGATGCCACCAAGATCTGGCCAAATGTTCCAGAGCGAAAAGTTGGACAAATGGTGTTGAACCGTAATCCGGCGAATGTATTCCAGGAAACCGAACAAGTTGCCATGGCACCGGCCAATGTTGTTCCGGGTATCGAACCTTCCGAAGATCGTCTGTTACAAGGACGAGTGTTCTCTTATGCCGATACGCAGATGTATCGCCTGGGTGCCAATGCTCTGCAGTTGCCGATCAATGCGCCCAAAGTTGCCGTCAACAATGGCAATCAGGACGGTGCGATGAACTTCGGCGCCACCCAGTCTGGCGTCAACTACCAGCCGAGCCGTCTGCAACCGCGCGAAGAGCCACAAAGCGCGCGCTACAGCCAGTTGGCGCTGTCGGGCAGCACCCAGCAGGCGAAGATCCAGCGTGAGCAGAACTTCAAGCAGGCCGGCGATCTGTACCGCTCGTTCAGCCAGCAGGAGCGTCAGGACTTGATCAACAGTTTCGGCGGTTCGTTGGCGACCACCGATGACGAGAGCAAGCACATCATCCTGTCCTTCCTTTATAAGGCCGACCCGGAATACGGGACCGGTGTGACCAAAGTGGCCAAAGGCGATCTGAGCCGGGTCAAGGCACTGGCAGCGAAACTGGTCGACTGATCTCGACGCCATGCAACGCGGGGCCTGGTTCAGGCCCCGTTCTGCCAGGAGAGTGTTTATGCGTGTTTGTCTTTTACTGTTGCTGGGTTGCCTGTGCTGGACAGCGCAGGCCGGGCAAAGCCCTGAGGCGATCAAGGCGCAGTTGCAGGATTATTACTTCGATGCCGCCCGGCGCGGTGATGTGCCGATGCTCGACACCTTTATCGAGTCCGGTTACTCCCTCGATACCCGCGACAGCAAGGGTTACACCGCGCTGATTCTGGCGGCGTATCACGGCCAGGGCGCGGCGGTTGAGCGCTTGCTGGCGGCGGGCGCGGATGCCTGCGCGCAGGATCAACGCGGCAACACGGCGTTGATGGGCGCGATTTTCAAAGGTGAGATGCAGATTGCCCGGCGGTTGATGGCGACTGATTGCAGCCCCGATCAGCGCAACGGCGCGGGGCAAACTGCCGCGATGTATGCCGGACTGTTCAAGCGTGTCGAACTGCTCGATGCGCTCAAGGCCAAGGGCGCCGACCTCAATGCCGAGGATCCGCTGGGCAACAGTGCCGCACGTCTGGCCAACGGCGAAATCCACACCGCCACGCCGCGCTGAACGGTGGCTGCGTTATCATCGCGGTTTTTCCCGGGGGATCCAGATGGCCAAGGCCAAGCGCATGTACGGCTGCACCGAGTGCGGCGCAACCTTTCCCAAGTGGGCGGGCCAGTGCGGCGAATGCGGCGCCTGGAACACCCTGACCGAAACCATGATCGAAAGCGGCGGTGCCACGGCGCCCACCGGGCGTACCGGCTGGGCCGGGCAGCAAGCGCAGATCAAGACCCTGGCCGAAGTCAGCATCGAAGAGATCCCGCGCTTCTCCACCGCGTCCGGTGAGCTGGATCGGGTGCTCGGTGGTGGGCTGGTCGACGGTTCGGTGGTGCTGATCGGCGGTGACCCGGGTATCGGCAAGTCGACGATCCTGCTGCAGACCCTGTGCAACCTCGCCAAGAGCATGCCGGCGCTGTACGTGACCGGCGAAGAATCTCAGCAGCAAGTCGCCATGCGCGCCCGCCGGCTGGGGCTGCCACAGGATCAACTGCGGGTGATGACCGAAACCTGCATCGAAACCATCATCGCCACCGCCCGCCAGGAAAAACCCAAGGTGATGGTGATCGACTCGATCCAGACCATCTTCACCGAACAATTGCAGTCAGCCCCCGGTGGCGTGTCGCAAGTGCGCGAGAGTGCGGCGCTGCTGGTGCGCTATGCCAAGCAGAGCGGTACGGCGATTTTCCTCGTCGGCCACGTCACCAAGGAGGGCGCGCTCGCCGGCCCGCGCGTTCTGGAACACATGGTCGATACCGTGCTGTATTTCGAAGGCGAGTCCGATGGCCGTCTGCGGTTGTTGCGTGCAGTGAAAAACCGTTTCGGCGCGGTCAACGAACTCGGTGTGTTCGGCATGACCGACAAGGGCTTGAAAGAAGTCTCCAACCCTTCGGCGATTTTTCTGACTCGCGCTCAGGAAGAAGTCCCGGGCAGTGTGGTTATGGCGACGTGGGAAGGCACCCGGCCGATGCTGGTGGAAGTGCAGGCGTTGGTCGATGACAGCCATCTGGCCAACCCGCGTCGCGTAACACTGGGTCTGGATCAGAACCGCTTGGCAATGTTGCTGGCGGTCCTGCATCGCCACGGCGGCATTCCGACTCACGATCAGGATGTGTTCCTCAACGTGGTCGGTGGGGTCAAGGTGCTGGAAACCGCGTCCGACCTGGCGTTGATGGCGGCGGTGATGTCGAGCCTGCGCAACCGGCCGTTGCCGCATGACCTGTTGGTGTTCGGCGAAGTCGGGCTGTCGGGTGAAGTGCGTCCGGTGCCGAGCGGGCAGGAGCGCTTGAAGGAAGCGGCCAAGCATGGTTTCAAACGCGCGATCGTGCCCAAGGGCAATGCACCGAAAGAGGCGCCGGCGGGGTTGCAGATCATCGCTGTGACCCGGCTGGAACAGGCCCTCGATGCATTGTTTGAGTGAACTCATAACCTGTGGGAGCGAGCCTGCTCGCGAAGGGGGCGTGTCAGTCGGCATCATTGCTCAATGACACAGCGTCTTCGCGAGCAGGCTCGCTCCCACAGGGGATTTGTATTGATGGCTAGATGTCGATCAGGGCGGCCAACTCGCGCTCAAGTTCGGCCTCATCCGCCAGATTGAGTTCGATCAACCGCCGCAAGCGCTGGATCGACTCCAGGCCGATATGCCGGCAGACAAACCCCAGTTGCCCGTGATCTTCATGGGCCAGATGCACGTCCATCTGGATATTCACGTCATCGCTCAGATGAATGTCGACGAAAAAATCCTGCTCCTTATCCCCAAGCCACGGCTCCGGCCGCTCGATCAGCAGCCCCTTGAGCGACAGATCGATCAGCTTTACCGGCCAGATGAATTGGCCCTGACTCAGCTCGGTTCTGGCATCGAACGCAATACGTTTGAAGCGACGGCGATTGGCTGGGTGTTCGCTCATGGCGCAATCCTCGGAAGAGTTCGCTGACTATAGACCCGACCACTGGGGGGCTGCCAATCAACAAGGCGTCTAGACCAACGTCGGGGTATGGCCTTTGGCGCCGTAAGCGCTAAACTCGGGGTGGCTGTCCTTCTTGTCCACCCTGGCTGGAATAATAAAATGAAAAATAATAATAGCCTGCTACGCCATCTACCCTGGCTAGTGCTGGCAATCGTAGGAGCGTGCGCCCTGGGCGTAGTGGCATTGCGCCGAGGAGAGGCGATCAACGCCTTGTGGATCGTGGTCGCGGCAGTGGCCATCTATCTGGTCGCGTACCGTTACTACAGCCTGTTCATCGCAAACAATGTGATGCAACTCGATCCGCGTCGGGCCACCCCCGCCGTGCTCAACAACGACGGTCTGGACTACGTTCCAACCAACAAACACATTCTTTTCGGTCACCACTTTGCGGCGATTGCCGGCGCAGGCCCGCTGGTCGGCCCGGTGCTGGCGGCGCAGATGGGTTATCTGCCCGGCACGCTGTGGCTGATTGCCGGGGTGGTGCTGGCGGGGGCGGTGCAGGACTTCATGGTTCTGTTCATGTCGACCCGGCGCAACGGCCGTTCCCTGGGCGACATGGTGCGTGAAGAAATGGGCCGCGTGCCTGGCACCATTGCCTTGTTCGGCTGCTTCCTGATCATGATCATCATCCTCGCGGTGCTGGCGCTGATCGTGGTCAAGGCGCTGGCGGAGAGCCCGTGGGGCATCTTCACCGTGATGGCGACCATCCCGATCGCGATGTTCATGGGCATCTACATGCGCTACATCCGTCCGGGCCGCATTGGCGAGATCTCGGTCATCGGCGTGTTGCTGCTGCTCGCTTCGATCTGGCTGGGCGGGCAGATTGCCGCTGATCCGGTGTGGGCCAAGGCCTTCAGCTTTACCGGCATTCAAATCACCTGGATGCTGATTGGTTACGGTTTTGTCGCGGCAGTGTTGCCGGTGTGGCTGATTCTGGCGCCACGCGACTACCTCTCGACGTTCCTCAAGATCGGCACCATCATCGCCCTGGCGATCGGCATTCTGGTGACCATGCCCGAGCTGAAAATGCCGGCGCTGACCCAGTTCGTCGACGGCACCGGTCCGGTGTGGAAGGGTGGTCTGTTCCCGTTCCTGTTCATCACCATCGCTTGCGGTGCGGTGTCCGGGTTCCACGCGCTGATCTCTTCGGGCACCACGCCGAAGCTGTTGGATAACGAAACCAACGCCCGCTACATCGGTTACGGCGGCATGCTGATGGAATCGTTTGTCGCGATCATGGCCATGGTTGCCGCTTCGGTGATCGAGCCAGGTGTGTACTTCGCCATGAACAGCCCGGCGGCCGTGGTCGGCGGTGATGTGGCTTCGGTTGCGCAAATGGTCAGCAGCTGGGGCTTTGCGATCACGCCGGAAGCGCTGCAAGCCGTGGCGCACGACATCGGCGAAACCACCATCCTGGCCCGTGCCGGCGGTGCACCGACCCTGGCGGTCGGTATTGCGCAGATCCTGCACAGTGTCCTGCCGGGTGAAAACACCATGGCGTTCTGGTACCACTTCGCGATCCTGTTCGAAGCGCTGTTCATCCTGACCGCGGTCGACGCCGGCACCCGTGCCGGGCGCTTCATGCTGCAGGACCTGCTCGGCTCCTTCGTTCCGGCGCTGAAACGTACCGAATCGTGGACCGCCAACCTGATCGCCACCGCCGGTTGTGTGGCGATGTGGGGCTGGTTGCTGTACCAAGGCGTGATCGATCCACTGGGCGGCATCAACACCCTGTGGCCGCTGTTCGGTATCTCCAACCAGATGCTGGCCGGTATCGCGCTGATGCTCGGCACCGTGGTTCTGATCAAGATGAAGCGTCAACGCTACATCTGGGTCACTCTGCTGCCAGCGGCCTGGCTGCTGATCTGCACCACGACGGCCGGCTTCATCAAACTGTTCGATGCCAATCCGGCGATCGGCTTCCTCTCGCTGGCCAAGAAATACAGCGATGCGCTGGCCAATGGTCAGGTGCTGGCACCGGCAAAAAGCGTCGAGCAGATGCAGCACGTGATCTTCAACGCTTACACCAACGCAACGCTCACCGCGCTGTTCCTGTTCGTGGTCTTCAGCATCCTGTTCTATGCGCTCAAGGTCGGCATCGCCGCCTGGGGCAAGAAAGAGCGTACGGATAAAGAATCGCCATTCCAGGCCCTGCCGGACGCGTAACCAGAGGATTGCACCATGTTCAATGACCTGAGTCGCCTCGGTAAATACCTCGGTCAGGCCGCGCGCCTGATGGTCGGCATGCCCGACTACGACACCTACGTCGAGCATATGCAAACCAAGCACCCGGACAAACCGGTGATGAGCTACGAGATGTTCTTTCGCGAACGTCAGGAAGCGCGTTACGGTGGCAAGGGTGGGCCGAAGTGCTGTTGAGCTGACAGCCAGAGGTTGATGCAATCCCCCTGTGGGAGCGAGCCTGCTCGCGAAAGCGGTGTGTCATCGAGCAATGATGTCGACTGACACTACCTCTTCGCGAGCAGGCTCGCTCCCACATTTGTTTTGTGTCGTTCATTCATTTTGTGAAGGGGATCAGTTTTGTCTTCTCCCATACCCGTAACGGTACTCAGCGGTTTCCTCGGCGCCGGCAAGACCACCTTGCTGCGCCATTTGCTCAAAGCCGAGCACGGCCTGAAAATCGCCGTGATCGAAAACGAATTCAGCGACGCCGGCATCGACACCCAACTGTTGGGCGATGAGCCGGTACAAGTCATGACCCTGGCCAACGGCTGCGTGTGCTGCACCATTCACACCGACCTGACCAAGGCCCTGTACCTGCTGCTCGAACGTCTGGACAGCGGCGCGATCGCCTTCGACCGACTGGTGATCGAGTGCACCGGCCTGGCCGACCCGGCCCCGGTGGCGCAGACCTTTTTCATCGATGAAGAACTGCGCGAGCGCTATCTGCTCGACGGCATCATCACCCTGGTGGATGCCGCTCACGCCGACCTGCACCTGACCCAGACCATCGCCCAGGCGCAGATCGGTTTCGCCGACCGCTTGCTGGTGAGCAAGACCGATCTGGTGGACGAGGCGACGTTTACCGCGCTGAGCGAACGCCTGACACGGATCAACCGGCGTGCGCCGATCCGCGTGGTCGAGCATGGCAACATCGATCTGGCCGAACTGCTCGACGTACGCGGCTTCAATCTCAATGCCGACCTTGGCGGCGGGGTGAGCCTGCGCCCGGTGAGCAAGGCGCCCTCGATCGACCGAATATCCAGCCTGGTGCTGCGCACCGACCGGCCGCTGGATATCGATCAGCTCAGCGAATTCATGAATGAGCTGCTGGAAGAGCACGGCAAGCAATTGCTGCGCTACAAAGGCGTGTTGAACATCGCTGGCGAAGATCGGCGTCTGGTGTTTCAGGGCGTATTGAAACTCTACGGTTTCGACTGGGACACCGAGTGGGCCGAGGGTGAGGCGCGGGAAAGTGTGATTGTGTTTATTGCTGATGATTTGCCGGAAGAGAAGATCCGGGCGGGGTTTGCGCGTGTAGCGGCGGGCTGATGGTTTTGCAGCCTCAATGGTGACGCCATCGCGAGCAGGCTCACTCCTACAGGGGAATGCATTTCAAATGTAGGAGTTAGCCTGCTCGCGATAGCCATTTAACCGACAGCACAATGCCCAAAGTCTGAACCCAGCAACGTCTGCTCAAGATGGTCCAGATGCCGATTCATCAGTAACCCGGCCTTGGCAGCATCGCCGCACTCCACCGCCATCACCAACGCCACATGCTCCTGCCAGACACAACAGCTGTGCGTGTTGCGCGAGCTTCGCGCAATCGCCAGTGACGTCAACGGCACCAGGCTGCCGAGAAAATGCGCCAACGGTGCATTCCCCGCCATTTGTGCCAACTGCAGGTGAAACTCCCCTGACAACCGAATCGCCGTGCCACGTTGACCCTGCTCCACGGCCTGACGCTCACGTTCGATCAAGGCGCGCAGACGCTTCAGCCCTTCAACCGACGGCCGCTGACAAGCCAGCCGCACCAGCGTGCTTTCGGCAAGTCGGCGTGCGTGCAACGTCTGCCTGGTGTGCTCCGCGTCCAGCTCGGCAACGCGTGGCCGATGATTGGCGCGCAGCACGATGATGTGCTCATGCGCCAACTGCGTAAGCGCTCGCCGCACATCGGCGCGGCTGACGCCGAACATCTGCTTGAGGCTGTCTTCGGTGAAGCGGTTGGCGGGTGCGATACGTTGTTCCAGAATTGCATCGAACAGCCGTGGATACAGATCCTCCACCGGCTCCCGCATGCGGGAGAAGGGCAGGGCAGCCGACATCGGGTGGTTGTGCGACGGCGTGGCAAGACTGTTCATGGCCGGTCTCCAGTGTGAAGGAATTCAGTTGCTCAAGTTGTCTTCCGGAATGTTCAGCTCGATGCCCATGCGCTGGCCTTCGCGCAGAATGTGCCGCCGCATTTCGGCGCTGGCCTGGGCGCTGTTCTTGCTGCGGATCGCGCGCACCACGGCTTCGTTTTCTTCCAGGCGTTCGGCCAGGTGCTCAGGTGAATTACGCAGCACTTCGGCGCTTTGCTTGAGGGCATTGCTGGTCTGCTGCACCACGCTCTGGAAGATCGGGTTCGACGTCAGGGTGAACAGCTCTTCGTGGAACGCGATGTAGGCGCTGACCCCGGCTTCGCTGTCGCCAGCTTCGAGGGCTTCGCGCATGTCCATCAGGGTCAGGCGCAATTGCCCGACCTCCTTGCTGCTGATCGATTGCGCCACCAGGCCAACGATAAACGGCTCCAGGGTGTAGCGCAGTTGCAGCACGTCTTCGAGGCTGGCGCCGGCCACGGCGCTGTCGTGGCTCTGGCTGTCGCTGAGCTGGGCGTCGAGCACGACCACGCCTTTGCCCGGCATCGAGCGCACGAGACCGAGGGTTTCCAGGACAATCACCGCTTCGCGCAGGCTCGGGCGGCTGATGCCCAGTTGTTCGGCCAGTTCGCGCTGGCCCGGCAGCATGTCGCCGGAGCGCCACTGACCGCGGGCGAGGGCGGCGCGCAGTTTTTCTACGACTGAGTTGACGACGGTTGATGTGGTTATCACTTGTCTGGCTCCGTAAGCCCATAGGGGATGCCGCCAACGAGATCAAAAGATCGCAGCCTGCGGCAGCTCCTACAGGGTTGAAAATCAGAACTCTTGCTGGTGCGCCGGAGTTCCGGTTTTACGCGGTTGAAAGGTGTAGCCCTGCTGACCGCTGAGTACTTTGTTTGCCCGTTGCACATCGATGTCCTTTTCCCAGCGGGCGATGGCCACGGTGGCGACGCAGTTGCCGATCAGGTTGGTCAGCGCCCGGCCGATGCCCATGAACCAGTCCACCGCCAACACCAGCACCAGACCCACTACCGGAATCGCTGGAATGGCTGTCAGCGTCGCGGCCAGAATCACCAGTGCCGAGCCGGGAATACCGTGGGCACCCTTGGAGGTGATCAGTGACACCAGCAGAATCGTCAACAGGTCGGTCATCGCCAACGGCGTACCGGTGGCATTGGCGATAAACACAATGGCCAGGGTCAGGTAGATCGAAAAGCCGTCGAGGTTGAACGAGTAGCCGGTGGGAATCACCAGCCCGACCGTCGAGCTGCCGATGCCCAAGTGTTCGAGTTTGCGCATGATCTGCGGCAGCACGGCGTCGGAAGACGCGGTGCCCATGACAATCAGCAACTCTTCACGCAGGTATTTGAGCAGTGGCCACATGCGCAGACCGGAGGCGCGCATCACCAGACCCAGGATCACACTGACGAAGGCCATGCAGGTCAGGTAGAACAAGCCGACCAGACTGCCCAGGTGTTGCAGCGAATCGAGGCCGTACTTGCTGGTGGTGAAAGCGATGGCGCCGAACACGCCGATCGGCGCCAGACGCACGATCATGCCCATGATGCGGAAGATCACGTGGCTCAGCTCGTTGATCAGTCGCGAGATGCCCGAAGCCGCTTCGCCCACCAGATTCAACGCGCTGCCGAACAGCACCGAGAACAGCAGCACCTGCAGGATGTTGTTGTCGGCGAAGGCACCGATCACCGAGGTCGGGATCAAGTCCATCAGGAACTGCGTGGTGGTGTGCATGTGCTGACCGCGCTCGGCGATGTCGCCCATGTCGGCGGCAGATAGCTGTTCCAGATGGATATTCGCGCCGCTGCCAATGCCGGTGCTGAAGGCGAACACCAGACCGATCACCAGCGCGATGGTGGTCAACACTTCGAAGTAGATCACCGACTTGAGGCCAATGCGCCCGACCTTCTTCAGATCGCCCGCGCCGCTGATGCCGCTGACCACCACGCAGAACACGATGAGGCCGATGAGCATCTTGATCAGTTTGATGAAACCGTCGCCGAGCGGTTTGAGCTGGGCCGAGTATTCAGGAAGAGTCAGCCCGCAGACGATGCCGAGCACCAGTCCGAGAACCACTTGAAGGAAGATTGAACGCGAGCACCATCTGAGCATGGGAGGAATCCTGGTCGGTGTCCTGGCTGCCGTGTGCGGGGCACATCAGATTCAGGACTTAATTATTGTGGTCTTACCGGTATGTCCAGTGCAGGCGCAGTCTACGTCCGGATTTTTCTGGAACACAAGGGGGAAACACAAAATTGGCATGACCGGTCTGACCAGTGGTGCAGGCGTCAGGATTTCGCTGAGGGCGACGATGGCTGGCGGAAGCCCGGCCATCATCGACCGGGCGGTGTTGCGCTTACCCTGTGACTCAATAGGGCACGTTACGCTGAAGGATATTCAGCTTGAATTCGATAGGACTTGCACTGCGATACGGATCGGTGCGGACGAAAGTACCGACCACAGGATCGTATTTGTTACGGCTTTTGCCTGCACTCAGCAGATCCCCGCCGCGTGTCTGGATTCTGACGGTGGGTGTGTCGGTATCGATCTGATCCAGGGTGATAATCTTGCCTTTGGAGTTCAGCAAGTTGAACGTGGTCTGGTCACCGTCTTCAGTTGAATAAGCATTCAGGAAGTCCTTTTCCTCTCGGCTGAGCGTTCGGTAGTAATACGCGCCGGGGGTGAAGATATAGATTGTGTAGTAGTCGTCGAGGCAGCGGAAATAGAACGTCAGCGCATTTGGTGCGACATCGGGTTTGAGGAAAAGATAGTCGGAAACATCGATGTGGTGAGAGAAAGAAAAAGTCTCATAGTCGGGTCGTAGAGTCTTGGTTGTTCCGCCATAGGTCAACTTCGGGAAGTGCGGATAACCAAAGCGAGTGCTCATGGTTGCAGTAAAGGATTTTTCCTGATCGGTACTCATAAATATTTATCAAATGTCTGAAGTGAGGTAATTGATAGTCGGGGTGTGCAGGGCGCAAACAGTAAATGTTTACGGTGTAGTGTCAGACTTCGTCGGGATCACTGAGGAATGAAGCATTGCGTTCAATGATTCGTAGAGTGAACGGAATACCGTCGTTATCTGTCCCGGCGAGGTAGCTGTAGGGCGCGCCTCGGCGGCGCACGGCGCCGATGTGATCGGCGTTGCGGGCCTTGAGCCGAACCCGCTGGATGTTCCGGCCCATGTTCTCCAGGGTGATGGTCCGATTGTCCAGAGTCAGCAGATTGAACGAGGTGGTGTCGCCGCTATCCGGCAGGAACGCGCCCAGCACGCCGGCGGCGTCCTTGCTGATGCAGTGGCCGGTGTGAGTGGCGTGGGAGCGGATGTAAAGGTGGTAGTAGTCATCCGTGCAGCGGAAGTAAACAGTCAGTGGCGAAGCATTTCTGACTTCCCCGTGCGGACGGCGACCCAATAGATGCGCATCATCGCGTTCGATGGATGCTCCGGTATAAAAACCACCCGAGAAGGATGCGTCAGTTCGCAATATCGGGGTTTCGTATAACGCCCCAAGAATGTCCAGGTGATCGTGGTCAAGTTCCAGTGTTGCTATGAAGGATTTCTGTCTGTTAGTGGTCATGAGCTCTTCCTTGAGTTTGAGATGTTTCGATGTTTGATGGTTTTCGTATGGTTTGATAAAGCTTTATTAGTTGCTTGTTTGTTTGTCTCGGATAAACCCTAACAGCTAAGTTTTATCGAGGGTGATGTTTTTATCTGTGTTGTTGTTTCAAGTTTTTAAGCGGTGATACTGATAACCCCGAAGTGCGGGATTCAGGGTCACTTTGTTACAGGCGAAAAAAAACCGGCCAATCACTTGGCCGGTTTTTCATGCTGCGGATTTAACGTCGCGATTAAGCGCCGTACACCGGCAGTTTCTTGCAGATGGCTTTGACTTTCTCACGAACGGCGTCGATCACCGCTTCGTTGTTCAGGTCAGCCAGGATGTCGCAGATCCAGCCGGCCAGTTCTTTGCACTCTGCTTCCTTGAAGCCGCGAGTGGTCACAGCCGGGGTGCCGAAGCGCAGGCCGGAGGTGACGAACGGCGAGCGTGGGTCGTTAGGCACGGAGTTCTTGTTCACGGTGATGAACGCTTTGCCCAGAGCGGCGTCGGCGTCTTTACCGGAGATGTCCTGCTTGATCAGCGACAGCAGGAACAGGTGGTTCTTGGTACCGCCGGACACCACGTCGAAACCGCGCTCGATGAACACTTCGGCCATGGCCTGGGCGTTCTTCACCACTTGTTCCTGGTAGGCCTTGAACTCAGGCTGCAGCGCTTCTTTGAAGCAGATCGCTTTAGCGGCGATCACGTGCTCCAGCGGGCCACCCTGGGCGCCCGGGAATACTGCGGAGTTCAGCTTCTTCTCGATCTCGGCGTTGGCGCGCGCCAGGATCAGGCCGCCACGTGGACCGCGCAGGGTCTTGTGCGTGGTGGTGGTCACGACGTCAGCGAAAGGCACCGGGTTCGGGTAGACGCCAGCGGCGACCAGACCGGCTACGTGAGCCATGTCGACGAACAGGTAGGCACCGACTTTGTCAGCAATGGCGCGGAAACGCGGGAAGTCCAGGATCTGCGAGTAGGCAGAGAAACCGGCCACGATCATTTTCGGCTTGTGCTCAACCGCCAGACGCTCGACTTCGTCGTAGTCGATCAGACCGTTGGCGTCGATGCCGTACTGCACGGCGTTGTAAAGCTTGCCGGAGGAGGAAACGCTGGCGCCGTGGGTCAGGTGACCACCGTGGGCCAGGCTCATGCCCAGAATGGTGTCGCCACCTTGCAGCAGGGCCAGGTAAACCGCGGCGTTGGCTTGGGAACCGGCGTGCGGCTGAACGTTGGCGTAATCGGCGCCGAACAGCTCTTTGGCGCGGTCGATGGCCAGTTGTTCAACAACGTCGACGTACTCGCAACCACCGTAGTAGCGCTTGCCCGGGTAGCCTTCGGCGTACTTGTTGGTCAGTACCGAGCCTTGAGCTTCCATCACCGCAGGGCTGGTGTAGTTTTCCGAAGCGATCAGCTCAATGTGCTCTTCCTGGCGCTGAGCTTCTTGCTCCATGGCGGCAAAGAGATCGGCGTCGTACTTGGCAATAGTCAAATCACGGCTGAACATGGCGGTCCTCAAGGATCGGGGGCAGAAAAGGGGGGCATTCTAACCCAATGGGTTTTGGATGGCATATGAAACGACATCATGTCGCAGACAAGTGGCGTTCATCACAGATGTGCGGTGCTTTTACCGGCCCGAAAAGATCGCAGCCTTCGGCAGCTCCTACAGTAATCGGAGCTGATCCCGCATATCGTGACCGACATCAATCCCTGTAGGAGCTGCGGAAGGCTGCGATCTTTTCGGCCACTCAACAGGCTTTCAGTCGAACATGAACAGCGCGTCGTTACTGAACTGCGCCTCAAACCGGCTTGCCGGCATCGGCCGCCCGAACAGATAGCCCTGCACCTCGTCGCAACCATGCTCGCGCAGGAAGTCCAGTTGCTCGTGGGTTTCCACGCCCTCGGCGATCACCGCAAGATTGAGGCTGTGGGCCATGGCGATGATCGCGCGGGCGATCTGCGCGTCTTGCTCGCCGGACGGCAGGCCGTCGACGAAGGTGCGGTCGATCTTCAGCACGTCGATCGGGAACTGCTTGAGGTAGTTGAGCGAGGAGTAACCGGTGCCGAAGTCGTCGACCGCGATGCTCAGGCCGAGGTTTTTCAACCCGGCAAGAATCTGCATCGCCTCGCTGACTTCGCGCATCAGAATACTTTCCGTCAGTTCCAGCTCCAGACACGCCGGCGGCAGACCGGTTTCGCGCAGGATCGTGGCGATCCGCGTGCCGAGCTGGCCGTCGGAGAACTGTCGCGCGGAAATGTTCACCGAGACTTTCGGCACGCGCACCCGGCTCTGGTGCCAGGTCTTGAGCTGACGGCAGGCCTCGCTGATCACCCAGTCGCCAACGTCCACCACCAGCCCGAGTTCTTCCAGTACCGGAATGAAATCCCCCGGCGGCACCAGCCCCCGGCGCGGATGGCGCCAGCGCAGCAACGCTTCGGCGCCGGTCAGGCGTTTGCCGTCGCCGCTGAATTGCGGTTGGTAATACAGGACGAATTCGTTCTGCTCCAGCGCGTGGCGCAGGTCGCTTTCCAGCTCCAGACGCTCCAGCGCACTGGCGTTCATGTCGGCCTGATAGAACTGGAAGTTGTTCTTGCCGCGCTCCTTGGCGTGGTACATCGCGGTGTCGGCGTTCTTCATCAACTGGCTGAGCTCGTTGCCGTCCTGCGGGCTCAGGGCGATGCCGATACTGGCGGTGACGAAGAATTCGCGGCCTTCCAGCACGAACGGTCGCACCAGGCTGGCAAGGATCTGCTCGGCCACGTGAATCGCCCGGTTCAGCGCCATCTCCCGGCTGGAACGGTGTTGCAGGAGCAAGGTGAATTCATCGCCGCCCATGCGCGCCACGGTGTCGTCATCGTCGACACAGGCCAGCAGACGCGTGGCCATGTCTTTCAACATGCGGTCGCCGGCGGCGTGGCCGAGGGAGTCGTTGATCGGTTTGAAGCGGTCGAGGTCAAGGAACATCAGCACCACCCACGACTTCTGCCGCTCGGCCGATTGCAGCGCGGTGTGCAGGCGATCCTGGAACAGCGTGCGGTTCGGCAGGTGGGTCAGGGCGTCGTAGTAAGCGAGGCGATGGATGCGCTGCTCGCTGGCCTTGCGCTCGCTGATGTCGCTGAAGAAGCACACGTAACTGGCGAGGTCGCCTTCATCGTCGAGCACCGCGGTGATGCCGACCCACGCCGGGTAATGCTCGCCATTGCGCCGCTTGAGCCAGACTTCGCCTTCCCAGGTGCTGTGCTGATGCAGTTGCTTGAGCACATAGCGCAAGTGCGCGTCCTGTTGCTCGTCGACAGTGAGCATGTTCGGCAATTGGTCGAGAACTTCGGACACGGCGTAACCGCTGACCCGGCTGAACGCTTCGTTGGCCTGGACGATGTAACCGGCCGGGTCGGTGATCAGGATCGCCGAGGTCGAGTGCTCGAATACCGTGGCCGCCATGCGCAGGTCTTTCTCGGCGCGGCGCTGCTGGCTGATGTCGCGGCCGACGCCGAGCACGCCTTCGAACGCACCGTGTTCATCCCACACCAGCACCAGACGCAGCTCGATCGGGATCTTGCGGCCATCGGCGCGCAGGCAGTCGAACAGGAACATCTGGGTCTGCACCTGGCTGCGCAACAGCGCCAGTTGCTCGGGTTTGTCCAGCGATTTGCTGACCCGGTCCATCAGGGTGTAGATGCCGCTCAGTTGCTGCGGGTTGGCGATGGTCGATTGCCAGCCGTTCTGGAAAATCCACTCGGCGTCGTAGCCCAGCACGGCTTGCACCGACGGGCTGACGTAGTTCAGCGACAGCTTGCTGTCGGTGGAGAAAATCACGTCGCTGATGCTTTCGGCGAGCATCCGGTAGCGCTGTTCGCTGTCACGCAGCGATTCGCTGGCTTCGATCTGTTCGGTGATGTCCTTGGCGACGCCGATGATCCGCGTGACCTGATCGTGCTTGTCGCGAGCCAAGGCCTGCTCACGGATGTCGAAGCGCCGCCACTTGCCGTCGCGATGGCGGAAGCGCAACTGACATTGCAGCAACTGGCTGTAGCCGGCGTGCCGCTGCATCTGCCGCGAACGGTGGTAATAGTCGGCGTCTTCCGGGTGCAGGAGGATTTCCCAGAAATACTCGCCCATCTGGTGCAGCTCGGAGCGGTTGTAACCGAGGGTCTGGCCGAGGTGGTGATTGCTGAAAATCATCCGCTGGCTGATCACGTCCTGCACGTACAGATGATCCGGCACGGTACGCACCACATCCGACCAGAAGCCTTCGCGCTCCAGCAGCGACAGTTCGATCAGCTTGCGGCTGGTGATGTCGTTGATGCTCAGGATCACCGCTTTGTAGTCGTGCTGTTCCTGAGGCAGGCGCAGCACCATCCACAGGTGCTGGTCGCGACCGTTGATGTCCGGCAGTCTGATTTCCAGTTCCAGCTGATTCTGTTGCTGCAGGACGGCGTCGAGCACCTGGTTGCCGATGGCGCACTGGGTGTGTGGCTGACCGTCGATCAGCAGTTGCCAGGCGTGCTCGCAGGAATTGACGTTGAGCAGTTGCAGCGCCACCTGATTGACCTCGGTGACGCGCAGCTCCTGCAGCAGTTGCTGGCGCTGGGCCGGTTGGTCGAGCCAGGCCTTGAGCTGGTCGCTGGTCTGGATCTGCGCTTTGTCGAAGACCTGCTTGAGGCCGGACAGGTCGAGCACGCACAACGCCACGCCGGTGCCTTCGAAGATGTCCTGATAACGTCGACGGCCTTCATGCAGCTGGCGCTGGCGCCGGCGCATGTTGAGCAGGGCAATCACCGGCAACATCGAGAACGCCAGGCCCAACAGGCATTTGCCAATGAACGCCGGCAGCAGTTCTTCGAGCACGCGCTGGCGATCGAACAGTCCGCGCAACTGCCAGTCGCTGCTGCTCAGTGGCACGGTCAGCACGGTGTTGGCCATGTCGTCCGGGCTCAGCACGCCAGGCCGGGCCGAAGGCTGTGCTTCGTCGCGGCTGATGATCTGATGGTTGAGGCGGTTTTCCACCAGCCACAACGGACGGATGCCGGTTTCGCCCTGTTTGGTCAGCGAGTCGAAGAACGTCGGGGTCAGGCGCAACGCCCAGTAGCCGCGCGTGCTGCCGCTGGCCTGATGCAACAACAGATGCACCACCGAGCCGTCGTCGGCGTTGCTGAAGTAATGCGCCTGGGCGCGGCTGCGGCGCACCAGTTCGCTGAGGTAATCGGCGTCGTGGCTGTCGCCGGCACTGTCGCTGATGATTTTGCCGGAAGGGCTGAGCAGGGCCAGGCTGCGCAGGTCCGGCAGCGATTGCTGGAGTTTGCGCAGCAGCGCCTGCTGTTCGTCGGAGGACTGCGGCTGTTCGACGATCGGTAGCAGGTTGAGGGCGATTTGTGCGTTCAGCGACATGTTCAGGCTGACCTGCGAGGCGAGGTCGGCGGTGTAGTCGATGGTGTACTGGCGCTGGTTTTTCTGGGTTTCACGCAGTTGGTCGAGCAGTTGCCAGAACAGCAGCGCCAGCAGCAAAAGCACGAGTGTCGCCAGCGCGCCCTTTAATGTTCCGCGCAGGGGCGAACCGGTCCCCGGATTGGACGCGCTCACAGAAGCTGGCGGGGTAACGTTGGACAAGCTGTAATCCTGCGGTTTGGCTGGACTGGCGCGACGTGCACTATAAGCCGGACGCCCGAAGGGCGGCTAGCATGCCTTGAGTTGTGGCGAAGTGCCAGCCCCACTCGGCTGGACTGCCTTCCGTCATTAAGGTAGCTTTGCCGGTTACGCGGGAGCGTTCCAGCTCCTAGACTCAGGTTTTTTTAGCGCGCACGCCTTGATGGCCAACAAGTGATCAAGTGAACGACGCGCATCGGCCTGGCCGGGCATCGCCTGCGCTCCAATCATTCATCTGTCACTGACCCAAGGTTCTCCATGGCTCAATACGTCTTCACCATGCATCGGCTGGGCAAAGTTGTTCCGCCGAAGCGGGAAATCCTGAAAAACATTTCTCTGTCGTTCTTCCCCGGCGCCAAGATCGGCGTACTCGGCCTCAACGGTTCGGGTAAGTCCACGCTGCTGAAAATCATGGCCGGCGTCGACACCGAGTTCGAGGGCGAAGCCCGTCCGATGCCGGACCTGAATATCGGTTATCTGCCGCAAGAGCCACAACTTGATCCGACCAAGACCGTGCGTGAAGTGGTCGAGGAAGCGGTCAGCGTGATCAAGGATGCGCAAGCGCGTCTGGACGAAGTCTACGCCGCCTACGCCGACCCGGATGCCGACTTCGACAAGCTGGCGGCCGAACAGGCCAAGCTCGAAGCGATCCTGCAGGCCAGCGATGGTCACAACCTTGAGCGCCAACTGGAAGTCGCGGCCGACGCCCTGCGTCTGCCGGCCTGGGACGCCAAGGTCGAACATCTGTCCGGTGGTGAAAAACGTCGTGTCGCCCTGTGCCGTCTGCTGCTGTCCGCCCCGGACATGCTGCTGCTCGACGAACCGACCAACCACTTGGACGCTGACTCCGTGGCGTGGCTGGAGCACTTCCTGCACGACTTCCCGGGCACCGTGGTCGCGATCACGCACGACCGTTACTTCCTCGACAACGTCGCGGGCTGGATTCTGGAACTCGACCGCGGCGCGGGCATTCCTTACGAGGGCAACTACTCCGGTTGGCTGGAAGCCAAGTCCGATCGTCTGGCGGCCGAATCCAAACAGCAGTCGGCTCACGAAAAAGCCATGAAGGAAGAACTGGAGTGGGTGCGCAAAGGCGCCAAGGCCCGCCAGTCGAAATCCAAGGCTCGTCTGCAACGCTTCGAAGAAATGCAGTCGCAGGAATTCCAGAAGCGCAGCGAAACCAACGAGATCTACATCCCGGCCGGTCCGCGTCTGGGCGACAAGGTCATCGAATTCAAGAACGTCACCAAGGGCTACGGCGATCGCGTGTTGATCGACAACCTGTCGTTCTCCATGCCGAAGGGCGCCATCGTCGGCGTGATCGGCGGTAACGGTGCCGGTAAGTCGACCCTGTTCCGTATGCTGATGGGCAAGGAAACGCCGGATTCGGGCACCATCGAAGTCGGCGAAACCGTGCAACTGGCCTGCGTTGACCAGAGCCGCGAAGACCTCGACGGCAGCAAGACCGTGTTCCAGCAGATCTCCGACGGTTCCGACCAGATCCGCATCGGCAACTACGAGATCCCGTCGCGCACTTACGTCGGTCGCTTCAACTTCAAGGGCGGCGACCAGCAGAAGTTCGTCAAGGACCTGTCCGGTGGTGAGCGCGGTCGTCTGCACCTGGCGTTGACCCTGAAGGAGGGCGGTAACGTCCTGCTGCTCGACGAACCGTCCAACGACCTCGACGTTGAAACCCTGCGTTCCCTGGAAGAAGCCCTGCTGGACTTCCCGGGCGCCGCCATTGTGATCTCTCACGATCGCTGGTTCCTGGACCGCGTCGCGACCCACATCCTGGCGTACGAAGACGACTCGCAAGCGGTGTTCTTCGAAGGTAACTACACCGAGTACGAAGCCGACCGCAAAAAGCGCCTCGGCGAAGCGGCTGCCCAGCCACACCGGGTACGCCACAAGAAACTGGCCTGATTCGGGCTGGTGGCATGAAAAAGCGGAGCCTTCGGGCTCCGTTTTTTTTTGCCTTTTTTCTTCAGTGAGATCGAGTCGCAGCATTCGCGAGCAGGCTCGCTCCCACAGGGGAATGCATTGCAAATGTGGGAGCGAGCCTGCTCGCGAAAGCGGTGTAACTGTTGGTGCATCATTTGTATTTCGCCTCCCCATTCAGGTGCGAAATCAGGCCAAAAAACGAACTAATTTATATCCTGTGCACCATTTAATTTCATAACTGCGACATTTTGCGCTGTTGCTGTGCGCAATTCGTTTGTTACAGTCCGGCTCAATCGCTTCCAACGACAATAAATTTGCCGAGACTTTTCCCATGATCGAATCCGTCGAATCCTTCCTCGCCCGGCTGAAAAAACGCGACCCGGATCAACCCGAATTCCACCAGGCCGTCGAAGAAGTCTTGCGCAGCCTGTGGCCGTTTCTCCAAGCCAATCCGCATTACCTGAGCTCGGGGATTCTGGAGCGCATCTGCGAGCCGGAGCGGGCGGTGGTGTTTCGCGTGTCGTGGGTCGACGATCAGGGCAAGGTCCAGGTCAATCGCGGTTTCCGCATCCAGATGAACAGCGCCATCGGCCCGTACAAGGGCGGCTTGCGATTCCATCCTTCGGTGAACCTGGGCGTGCTGAAGTTTCTCGCCTTCGAACAGACCTTCAAGAACTCCCTGACCTCGCTGCCCATGGGCGGCGGCAAGGGCGGTTCGGACTTCGATCCGAAGGGCAAGAGCGACGCCGAAGTCATGCGGTTCTGCCAGGCGTTCATGAGCGAGTTGTACCGCCACATCGGCTCGGACGTTGACGTGCCGGCCGGTGACATCGGCGTCGGCGCGCGGGAAATCGGTTTTCTGTTCGGCCAGTACAAGCGCCTGAGCAACCAGTTCACCAGCGTGCTGACCGGCAAGGGCATGACCTACGGCGGCAGCCTGATTCGTCCGGAAGCCACCGGTTTCGGATGCGTGTATTTCGCTGAAGAGATGCTCAAGCGCCGCGGGCAGACCGTCGAAGGCAAGCGCGTGGCGATCTCCGGTTCCGGCAACGTCGCCCAATACGCGGCGCGCAAGGTCATGGACCTCGGCGGCAAAGTGATTTCGCTGTCCGACTCCGAAGGCACGCTGTACTGCGAGTCCGGCCTGAGCGAAGCACAATGGCTGGCGCTGCTGGAATTGAAGAACGTCAAACGCGGACGCATCAGCGAGCTGGCCGCAGCGTTCGGTCTGGAATTCCGCGCCGGGCAGTTGCCGTGGTCGCTGCCATGCGACATCGCGCTGCCATGCGCTACCCAGAACGAACTCGATGCTGAAGCTGCGCGCACGTTACTGCGCAACGGCTGCGTGTGTGTGGCTGAAGGCGCGAACATGCCGACCACGCTTGCGGCTGTGGATGTCTTCATCGAGGCGGGGATTCTGTTCGCCCCGGGCAAGGCTTCGAATGCCGGCGGGGTCGCGGTCAGCGGGCTGGAGATGTCGCAGAACGCCATGCGCCTGCTATGGACGGCGGGCGAGGTGGACAGCAAGCTGCACGCGATCATGCAGTCGATCCACCACGCTTGCGTGCATTACGGCGAAGAGAATGGGCAGGTCAATTACGTCAAAGGCGCGAACATCGCCGGCTTCGTCAAAGTGGCCGATGCGATGTTGGCGCAGGGCGTGGTTTAAGCCGGTTCGATGCGGATCACTTCAATCACTTGATCGCCGGCGGGGCGCTGCCACAGCACCTCATCGTTGAGTCGGGCGCCAAGCAATGCCCGGCCCAACGGTGAGCCCCAATTGATCAGGTCTTTGCTGGCGTCGGCCTGATCTTCACCGACCAGTTGCACCCGGCGTTCGGTGTTGTGTTCATCGGCGTAGGTCACCCAACTGCCGATCTGTACCTTGTCGGTGGAGGTAGCGGTGGTCGCGACCTGCGCGCTGCCCAGGCGCTGATTGAAATAGCGCAGATCCCGTTCCAGATCGGCCAGACGTTGCTTGTCGGCCTGTTCGCCCTTGGCCGATTGCTCGGCGTGCAGGCTTTGCAGCTCGGCGACTTTGGCCTGCAGCTGGGCCAACCCCTGCGGTGTGACGTAATTGGGCTGCGCGCTGACCTGCCGTTCGACGGGCTGATCGGCTTGCGCGGCGGCGTTGTCTTCGTTGACGAAAGCGCGGCTCATGGTGTCCTCCTCTGCATAGAGTTTGGGCCATGGTCGCCGGCATTTGGTTTCACTGGATGTCTGGAAACGACCTATTGCGAGCGATACGCCCGTCCGGCGTCCTGATCTTTTTGCTGCTGCCAGGCACGTTCGCGTTCGTCCCAGTGCTCGTTGCGGTACTCCTCGCGATCCTTGTTCTCCAGCATCGCCTGACACTGGCGGAAGCCGTCGGTCCAGCCTTCGGCGTATTGCTTGTCCTTGAGATAGCGCGGCACGTTCTTGCGAAACTCGCCGCTGATCGAGCCGGCGGCTTGTCGCCCACTGACGCAACCGTCATCGAAACCATCGGCGAAGGCCGGCGGATAACCTTTGGCGATCAAGTCTTCATGGGTGGTCTGGCAACCCCCGAGCAACAACAAAACACTCAACAGTCCCGCACACCGCCACATCGCACTCTCCCGCGCCGATATTCGGCTGATAGGGAAAGTCTAGAAGGGGATTCGTTGATGGGGTGTGAAAGAAAGATCAAAAGATCGCAGCCTGCGGCAGCTCCTACAGTTGGAATGCATTTCCCCTGTAGGAGCTGCCGCAGGCTGCGATCGGATCAGTAGTGATACCACTTCACTTCAAGCATCACTTCCGTCTCCGGCGTCGCCAGATGACTGAACTCACGCTGCGCACTCAGGCGCAAACCGAGGTTGCGCGACAACTCCCACTGCTGGTTCAGGCTCAGGCTGCGACGCACTTCGCCGTTGGTGAAGTAATCGCCCTTGGCCTCGACACTGAGATTACCCAGCGGGTTTTTCCACAGCACGCCGGTGTTGAAACCACCGGCCGGCGTAACGAACCCGGCGAAGTCATTGTTGTGCTCGATGCGTACGGTGCCGAGGGCAAATCCGAGCGTGTCTTCGCCCAACTGCCAGGTGCCGCCACCGCCGCCGTTGACATGGCTGACCAGGGTTTCGTCATCATGCTTGCCCGGCACACGCTCAAGGCCGCCGGTGACTTGCCATGACAGCGGTTGCAGCAACTCATTGCGCGGCGTCAGCGAGCGGATGGTCGCCAGGTCCAGTTGCTGGAACTGCCACTGGTTGCCTTCGTATTGGCGCAGTTTCATCTGCAGGATTTCGATCTGCGCGCCGAGGGGGAAGCTTTCGGCGTTGTCGTTGAGGTCGTGATAGGCCATGCGTAAGCCGTACTCACCGAAGGCGCGATCGCCCCGGGTACCGACGCCGGCCTGCCAGGTGCGCGATTCGTGGCCGTCTTCCGGCAAGCCCGGTTGTGGAATTTCCAGCTCCGGCGCCGGGTTCTTGTTGATCGCGCGCAGCAGTTCGAAGCTGCGCTGCGCCCGTTGCGCATCACGTTCCTGACCGTTGGCGCGGTAGCGCTCCAGACGATACGCGGCATCGATGATCAATGCCTGACGATCCCGGGGCAGGGCCTTGAAGGTCGGGTCCTGCAGCACCTGTTGATCGGCGCTGACTTTCAATACCCATTGCTGTTCGTCGTTGCTCAACGGCTCGGCGCGGCTGAGCAGTTCGCGCTCGCGGGACGGGCGGTATTCGATACTTTCCACCAGCCCGGCCTCTTTCACCGCTTTGACCGTGTCGGTGGGGATGGCCGTCAGCGGGAATTGCTCGGTCAGGCGCAGGCTCGGGCGCGCCACTTGCAGCAGTTCGAGCAGGCGATACGAGCAGTTTTCGTCGAAGAAGAAATAGTCGAACTGGATCTGCTTCAACTCCCACACGTGCTCGACCATGCGCGCGGTTTCGGCTTGCGTCAGGTTCAGCCGGTATTCCCACAGGTCGCGGTTTTCCAGGCTGCGGTACTCGGAGAGTTTTTCCTGGTAAGGCACCAGCGCGAACAGCCCCGGATAGCCGCCCATCAAACCTTTCCAGGCGTAAAGAATGCTGTTGTCGGAACCTTCGATGTAGGCGCCGAAGTTGATCGCGTAGCTGAGCAGCGAGGTCTTGTCGGCCTGCACATCGGCCTGATCGATGCGCAGCAGGGTGTGGCCGAACATCGATGACGGGCTGTTGAGGTACGCCGCCGGGAAGATCATCACCGCGCTGTGCGGCGAGACATCCTTGAACCACTGTTTGAATTCGGCGCAATCGGGGGCGGGCAGGTCGCTGAAGTTGAGCTGTGCTTTCAGCCAGCGCGTGCGTGCCGGGTAGACACACTGCGCATGTTGCTCGCCGAGACTGGCCGGGGCGTACAGCGCTTGCACGGTGGCGGCCAGTTCATGGTCAGGGTGTTCATTGCCGTCGGCGGCGAGAAAGAATTTCTTGTCGCTGACATAGCTGCGCCAGCCGCCGAGCTTGGCGGTTTCGTAATGGCCGAGGGAAATCCAGAAGCGATCGTTGGCCAGTTGCTGCAAACGTTGAGGGTCGATGTGGGGCGCGGCGGACAGCGGGGCGCAGACACAGAGCGCCAGCCAGGCAAGGCGTTTGAGCATAAGTGGCAACTTAAACAAGAAAGAAACAAAAGCCCGAATGGCGGGAATACCGAGCAGTCAGCGGGGAAACTCATACCCCGTGGCGAGGGGATTTATCCCCGATGGGCTACGCAGTAGCCCCCCTCCCTGCAACTCCATTGCATCAGATACACCGCATGCAAAGGTTTCACGACTGCTTCGCAGCCGATCGGGGATAAATCCCCTCGCCACAGGTCACCGTCAAACATGACTTTTCTGGTATTGCCCGGGAAGGGCACGTTCAAAAACAAAACCCGCTTCCCGAAGGAAGCGGGTGGGTCGAGCTTAAGCTTGAGTTGCGTACTTGGCCAGACGAGGGTCCGATTTCAGTACGGCCAGGGTGTTGGTATGCACGTCTTCGGCGGTCACGTCAGCCTTGCTGAAGATCTGCTGGAAGTGCTCGTGAGTGACAGCGGCGAAGTGCGCACGGTCTTCCGGCGCCACGCCCAGTACCACGGCATAAGTCGTCAGCGCTTCGCCGTTGCCTTTTGCCATGTCTTCGGACAGCTCGTTCATCATGCCATTCATGGCGAACCAGGATTTACCGCCGTAAGTCAGCGACGCGTTGGTCGAGCAACCGTTGGTGCCGGAAGTCATACCGAACGTGGCGTTACCGGAGGTGCCGTTGGTGGTGGATGCCAGGAAGTGTGCCGGGGTGCCACGCTGACCTTCGAACAGCATGTTGCCCCAACCGCAATCCGGACCGCCTGGCGCTTGAGCCATGGCATTGAGGGAAACAACGGTGAAGAGAGTACCGAGAAGAATCCGTTTCATAGCTTTGTTCTCTTTATGTGCATACCAATGGACAGGGTTCTGGCCCCCCAAGTGCTGCCTAGACAGACCCTTTTGAAGCCAGTGGGCCGGTTATTAGTTCCAGCCGCGCAGTTTGGAGTTTAGGCACGTTCCTGTGGTTCCGTGATTTTTTGCTGATTATTCGTTGAAAACCCCGGTTTCACGGGGCGGGCCGCGCGGCACGGCGTTTGTCTATGCTTTGACACGTGGCGCGCCTTGCCAGTGGGGCACGGGCAGCGCCAGAATGCCGCTATCTGCCCCGCCTGATTGTTAAGGAAGTCCGATGCCTGATCCTGTTGCTGCCAGCTTGCGTCTAGCGCCTGAAGCGCTGACCCGTCCGTTTTCCGCTGAACAGTTCAGCTTCACTACCACCAATGATCTGGAGCCCTTTCGCGGTGTGCTTGGCCAGGAACGTGCGGTCGAAGCCTTGCAGTTCGGTGTGGCCATGCCACGCCCCGGTTACAACGTGTTTGTCATGGGCGAACCCGGCACCGGCCGCTTCTCGTTCGTCAAACGCTACCTGAAAGCCGAAGGCAAACGCCTGCAGACCCCGGCGGACTGGGTCTACGTCAACAACTTCGATGAACCGCGCGAACCCCGCGCGCTGGAACTGCCTTCGGGCACGGCCGCTGCGTTCATCGGTGACATCAACGGCTTGATCGACAACCTGCTGGCGACATTCCCGGCGGTGTTTGAACACCCGTCCTACCAGCAGAAGAAGAGCGCCATCGACCGCGCCTTCAACCAGCGCTACGACAAGGCACTGGACGTCATCGAACGTCTGGCCCTGGAAAAGGACGTCGCCCTGTACCGCGACAGCAGCAACATCGCCTTCACTCCGATGCTCGAAGGCAAGGCGCTGGATGAAGCCGAGTTTTCGCAATTGCCGGAAGCCGAGCGCGAACGTTTTCACGAGGACATTTCCGGTCTTGAAGAACGGCTGAACGAAGAACTCGCCAGCCTGCCGCAGTGGAAGCGTGAGTCGAACAACCAACTGCGTTCGCTCAACGAAGAAACCATCACCCTGGCCTTGCAGCCACTGCTGTCGCCGCTGTCGGAGAAGTACGCGGAGAACGCCGCGGTCTGCGGTTACCTGCAAGCGATGCAGGTGTACCTGCTGAAAACCGTGGTCGAGCAACTGGTCGACGACAGCAAGACCGACGCCGTCGCCCGCAAGCTGCTGGAAGAGCAATACGCGCCGAGCCTGGTGGTCGGTCATCCGCACAGTGGCGGTGCGCCGGTGGTGTTCGAGCCACACCCGACCTACGAAAACCTGTTCGGGCGCATCGAATACACCACCGATCAGGGCGCGCTCTACACCACCTATCGGCAGTTGCGTCCGGGTGCGCTGCATCGCGCCAACGGCGGCTTCCTGATTCTGGAAGCGGAAAAAATGCTCAGCGAGCCGTTCGTGTGGGATGCGCTGAAACGCGCCCTGCAATCGCGCAAGCTGAAGATGGAGTCGCCGCTGGGCGAGATGGGCCGCTTCGCCACCGTGACCCTCAACCCGCAGCACATTCCGCTGCAGGTCAAAGTGGTAATCATCGGTGCGCGGCAGTTGTATTACACGCTGCAGGACCTGGATCCGGACTTCCAGGAGATGTTCCGGGTACTGGTCGACTTCGACGAAGACATCCCGATGGTCGACGAAAGCCTGGAGCAGTTCGCCCAGTTGCTGAAAACCCGCACTTCGGAAGAAGGCATGGCGCCGCTGACCGCCGACGCGGTGGCGCGTCTGGCCACCTACAGCGCGCGTCTGGCCGAACATCAGGGGCGTTTGTCGGCGCGGATCGGCGACCTGTTTCAGCTGGTCAGCGAGGCGGACTTCATTCGTCATCTGGCCGGCGATGAAATGACCGACGCCGGACACATCGAACGGGCGCTGAAAGCCAAGGCCACTCGCACCGGCCGCGTATCGGCACGGATTCTCGACGACATGCTCGCGGGGATCATCCTGATCGACACCGACGGCGCGGCGGTCGGCAAATGCAACGGCCTGACCGTGCTCGAAGTCGGTGACTCGGCATTCGGTGTGCCGGCGCGGATTTCCGCCACGGTGTACCCGGGCGGCAGCGGCATCGTCGACATCGAGCGCGAGGTCAACCTGGGTCAGCCAATCCACTCCAAGGGCGTGATGATCCTCACCGGGTATCTGGGCAGCCGTTATGCCCAGGAATTCCCGCTGGCGATTTCCGCGAGCATCGCGCTGGAGCAATCCTACGGTTACGTCGATGGCGACAGTGCGTCGCTGGGCGAGGCGTGCACGCTGATTTCGGCGCTGTCGAAAACCCCGCTCAAGCAGTGTTTCGCGATCACCGGTTCGATCAACCAGTTTGGTGAAGTGCAGGCGGTCGGCGGGGTCAACGAGAAGATCGAAGGTTTCTTCCGCCTCTGCGAAGCACGCGGGCTGACCGGCGAGCAGGGCGCGATCATTCCGCAGGCCAACGTCGCCACGCTGATGCTCGACGAGAAGGTGCTGGCGGCGGTGCGCGCCGGGCAATTCCACGTGTACGCCGTGCGTCAGGCTGACGAGGCGCTGAGCCTGCTGGTGGGCGAGCCGGCCGGTGAGCCGGATGCCGATGGTCAGTTCCCGGAGGGCAGTGTCAACGCACGGGTGGTGGAGCGTCTGCGGGTGATTGCCGAGATGATCAGCGAAGAGGACCTGAAGGAAGCTGAAAAAGAATTAGCGCAGGAAGCCCTGGCTGAAGCCAAGCCGGCCTAAGCCTGGCGCGGTCAAACTGTAGGAGTGAGCCTGCTCGCGATGGCGGTGTGTCAGTCGGCAAAAATGTTGCCTGACGCGCCGCCATCGCGAGCAGGCTCACTCCTACATTTGTTTTCAACATTGGTTATTGCGGTGATCTTCAGGAAAAGTGCCACTACTCTGACGTCAGAATTCACACAATGACCATTCGGCGCCTTCTGGTTCTATCCGGCTTGCGCGGCGGACTTTTCTTCTATTCTCAGCTCAAGGACATCGACAGTATCACTGGATCGAAACAGCCTTCGCGTGAGGGCTGAATACAGGTTTTACCGAGGGTCGCCGCCATGTCGCGCAACCTCTGCCTCACCCGTCAATGCCTGGGTCTTGTGACCCGTATCGAGTGCGCCATCAAGCCTTTGGCCGGCGATAACGGCATGTGGACTCTGCTCTTCGCCGCCGGCATGGCCGGTGAGCAACCTTCCGCGATCAAGGCCCAGGGCCCGTTCCACGGGCCGGTCGCCGCCGAGTCGATTCTCGACACCATTGTTGAAAGCCTGACCATGCACGGCTATGAGTTGGCCGACGATCCGCAGATCTGGAGCCTGCACCTGCAGGCACAGCTGCGCCAGATCAACGGTGGACGCGGGCGTCCGGTCGGCGTGTTCGACCATTAGGCGAAATCACGGCGCAGTGTCGGGCAACTGCGCCTTGTCGAGCTTGACCTCAAAGCCGTATTGCACGGTATTGAGTTCGGTTCGCTGATAGGTCTCCACGCGCGTTGGACGGCCATAGAAATAATGCACGCCAAACAGCGCCGGGCCTTCCGCGCTCGCATCGTGGCTGACCGAGAGAATCTGTTTCAGGTAGTTGCCACTGTCATCCTTGACGAAGAATCGCCAGGCGTTGGCCGGGAACCGTTTCAGGTCCACCACCAACATGTTGTTCTTGATCTCCAGACCTTTGGGCAGCGATTTGGCGTCGTAGGCTTGTTTGTCTACGGTCGCGAGGAACAGCGGCATCGAGCCCACGGCAATCGCCGGGGTTTCCGGGAACAGGTTCAGATCGTAGGTGATGGTCGCTTGCAGCGGATCGACCTGATACGCCTCGGGCGGCAGTTCGATCGGCTCATCGAGTTTGCCACTGCGTTTCTCGGTGAAGAACGTCACCGGGCTTTCGCCAGGGCTGAAGTCATCGCCGAGCAATTCATCGTTGAAGGTTCTGCGGTGGGAGAACTCGATGCGTGCAGCGCTCGGCTCTTCTACGGACTGATGGATGCGAACGCCGGCCTTCAGCTCTTCCTCGGTCAGGCTCGCGCCCTTGAGCCAGTTCGGCGCCAGATCGTCATACACCACCACCGGCAGGTCCAGCGGCTGGATGGCTTTGTCCGTGGTGTGTTGGTCGAACGTGCGCACCGGCAGGTCCAGGGCCTTGCGGGTCACGGTCGCCGATGAGAAATCGAGCACGCTGACTTCCAGGGTCTCGACAGGGCCGTTGAAGTAGACCTTGTTATAGCGGCGCGGGTGCTGCTGCTCGAAGGCATGCTGGTCGTCCTCCAGCTGTTTTTCCAGGGTCTCGCTCCAGGTTTTCTGCTGTTGCAGATGCGCCAGTTGTTTCTCGTAGAACGCCACTTGTGCCGGGCTCTCGTTGATCGAGCCGGCGCGCACCAGGTATTGCCCGGTAGTGTCGCGGGCCTGAACGATCAGCGGATTGAGCTGCGCCCCTTCGACCTCGGGGGCCAGGGGCAGGCTGTTATTGAATTCGACTTCGGCGTAGTTCTTTTCCAGCTTCAGCAGGGTGACGCTGAGGTTGTCGTCGGTGCGGGTCTGGCCGACGTCTTTCTGGCTCAGGTTGAAGCTGAACAGGCGGCGCGGCGTGATGACTTCGACTTTGCCTTGCAGGCTCACCGGTTGCGGCTGGCTCTTCTTGTCGACGTCCAGGCCTTCGATGAACGGGTAGGTCACGGTCAGGTCATCAGGGTTGTTGACGTTGGAACTGGACGGGCTCAACTGGATGCCGGGGTCGGTTTCCGACCACTCCGGCTGATAGGCGATCACGCGTTTGTTGCTCAGCGTCACCGACTGCCATTCCACGCCGTGGGGAAACAGGAAGCCGCCGGGAATGTTGAGATTGAAGGGGAACACCGGTTGCAGGTCGGTGAGGTAGTCGGAGCTGGCGTCCTTGTGCAGCACGAATAGCCCGTTGATGAAGGTATCGACCAGCGCCTGCGGGGAAGGGTAGTGCTTGAGGATGCCCAGGGTGTCTTCGCCGTACACGGTTTTCAGCGGTGTGCTGTCGAGCTTGAGCTGCGCGCGCTCCAGCAGCAACAGTGAGCCGCCGAGTTCGGTCACGGCGTCCTTGAGCTTCGGATCGGTAATCGCGTCCAGTGAATGTTCGAACGTCGCCGTTTTGGCTTCGAGGCTGACCGAGGGTTTTTTCTCCTCGCCGGGAGAGCAGCCACCGAGCAGCAGCGCGAGGCAAATTCCGGCAGTCGTCAACGGCAATCGCACATCCATTTCCAGTCGTCCTGTCCACTTTCGCTAGGCGGTCAATGGTTTGGACAGTAGCAGAAAAAAAATCATGCACACACGCAGGTTGCGGCGATTGGAGGTGCGAACCGGGCGGTTTCTGGCGGTCACAGGTGACTGTTATACTCGCCCCCGATTACAACCCCCCTTGTGTGAGATTCAATGGAACGCTTTTTCGAAAACGCAATGTACGCCTCGCGCTGGCTGCTGGCGCCGATCTACTTCGGCCTGTCCCTCGGGTTGCTGGCGCTGGCACTGAAATTTTTCCAGGAAGTCTTCCACGTCATCCCCAACGTGTTCTCGATGGCCGAATCGGACCTGATCCTGGTGCTGCTGTCGCTGATCGACATGGCGCTGGTCGGCGGCCTGCTGGTGATGGTGATGATTTCCGGCTACGAAAACTTCGTCTCGCAACTGGACATCGACGACAACAAGGAAAAGCTCAACTGGCTGGGCACCATGGACTCTTCGTCGCTGAAGATGAAAGTGGCGGCCTCCATCGTGGCGATTTCCTCGATCCACCTGCTGCGGATTTTCATGGACGCCAAGAACGTCGATCCCGAGCACCTGATGTGGTACGTGATTATCCACATGACCTTTGTGATCTCGGCGTTCGCCATGGGTTACCTGGACAAGGTCACCAAGCACTGATCACTGATTGATCGTTGCAAAAACACCGCCCGTCTGTTGCGAAACAGACGGGCGGTGTCGTTTGCGGCTTGTGCTTTGGTGCGCGCGGGCATATCCCTGTAAGGGTCTTCGCTCGCCACCGCGTGAGGTGCGTTCATGAACCTGCAAGAGTTGAATGCGTTTGCCATTGCCAGGAAGGTCGATGAGCTGAACCTGATCTCCATGGAGGGCGGGATTTATCTGCTCGAGGCGCGGATGCACGGGGCGGCGTATCCGCTGAGTGATCCCAAGGGCGAGATGCTGACGCTGCGTTCGGTGGAGCATGCGCGGGAGTTGCTGCATAACTTCCCGGTGCTGCCGTTCAACCTCGTGCACACCTCGGTACACGATGAAATGTGCGGACTTGGCGCCAGTGACGAGGAAAGCCTGAAAGTGCCGCTGGTCTGGCGCTCGGCCCTGTAGGCCTTGCGCGCCATCGCCGGGCATCTGTGCTAGTCTGCTCGCCCTTTTAGGTTCCGGGCGCGCCGGGACGCGCTGTGCACGCACGGCAAGTCTGATGGCCGTCCGCACAGCGGAGCAGTGTCATGTCCGAAGTAAATCTGTCCACCGACGAAACCCGCGTCAGCTACGGCATCGGCCGTCAGCTGGGTGACCAGCTGCGCGACAACCCGCCACCGGGTGTCAGCCTAGACGCTATCCTGGCCGGTCTGACCGACGCATTCGCCGGTAAGCCAAGCCGCGTGGATCAGGAAGCAATGTCCGCCAGCTTCAAAGTGATCCGCGAGATCATGCAAGCCGAAGCCGCCGCCAAAGCTGAAGCCGCCGCAGGCGAAGGCCGTGCGTTCCTGGCTGAAAACGCCAAGAAAGAAGGCATCACCACCCTGGCCTCCGGTCTGCAGTTCGAAGTGCTGACCCAAGGCGAAGGCGCCAAGCCATCCCGTGAAGACACCGTGCGTACTCACTACCACGGCATGCTGATCGACGGCACCGTGTTCGACAGCTCCTACGATCGTGGTCAGCCAGCAGAATTCCCGGTAGGCGGCGTGATCGCCGGCTGGACCGAAGCCCTGCAACTGATGAATGCCGGCAGCAAATGGCGCCTGTACGTGCCGAGCGAACTGGCTTACGGCGCTCAAGGCGTTGGCAGCATCCCGCCGCACAGCGTTCTGGTATTCGACGTCGAGCTGCTGGACGTTCTGTAAGACCTCGCCTGCAGGCTGATGTGGGCGCCCGCCTGCTGGCGATTGGGTCGACCTGGTTTTCTTCAAGACCGGGTTGATGCCATCGCCAGCAGGCTGCCTCCCACAATTTTTTCAGCGCTACTCATATTTCGATCTTGTGATGCAGCTCATGGGTCGGGCGCAAGGCCCGGGCATAGCAGAACAGGAACAGATTGCGCACCAGCTCCTTGAGCACCAGCGGTTCGCTGGAATTCAGGCTGCTGACGTCCAGATCACCTTGATCCTGCAGTTCATGCAGAGCTTCTTCTTCCAGTACCGCACAGACTTCTCCGGTTTCCCGATGCAGGATCCTGAGGTACGGGTGTGGGCGATCCAGCCAGGCGTCGATCAAATAAGTCATGGGTCTCATCTCCTTGAAAGGTTTCAATGAGAATAATTCTTATTCGTCAAATAGCAAGTGCCTATTGGCGGATTGCGATTTTTTCCGGGTAAAGATTGCGTAAGGTCAAAACGGCTGGCGTCTGGCTATTACGCGTCGGTGCAGGGGCAAGCGGGGAGGGCGAAGCACCATCCCACGCCGGGCGCGGGATGGTTGACAGCAGGATCAGACTTTTCTGACGAACTCGGACTTGAGCTTCATCGGGCCGATGCCGTCGATCTTGCAGTCGATGTCGTGGTCGCCGTCGCACAGGCGGATGTTCTTGACCTTGGTGCCTACCTTGACCACCAGCGAAGTGCCCTTGACCTTCAGGTCCTTGATCACGGTGATGGTGTCGCCATCCTGCAGGACGTTGCCGACCGAATCCTTTTTCACGGCATCATCGGACGCCACTTCGGCTTCGCCGCTGGCCGACCACTCGTGGGCGCACTCAGGGCAGATCAGTTGGGCACCGTCTTCGTAGGTGTATTCGGAATTGCATTTCGGGCAGGGTGGCAACGTGCTCACTAAGGCTCCTTGAGGGATGTGGTTCGCTAAAAGTCGCACATTGTATAAGGTTTTAGCGCTCAGAGGGCAGGCAACAAAAAGCCGCAGGCTTCTGGGGAAGGCTGCGGCTCTTTGATTGCGCGGTGATCAGTGCGTGCGGGCGACCGCAAATTCACTCAGTTCCACCAGTGCATCGCGGTATTCGCTGGCCGGCAGTGCGTCGAGGCACTTGATCGCACGGGCCACGTAGTCGCGGGCCAGTTGCGCGGTGTACTCCAGCGAGCCCGAGGCTTCCACGGCAATGCGAATGCTTTCGAGGTCTTCGATCCCGCCTTTCTGGATCGCCTGACGCACCAGCGCCGCCTGTTCAGGGGTGCCTTCGCGCATGGTGTAGATCAGCGGCAGAGTCGGCTTGCCTTCGGCCAGATCGTCGCCGACGTTCTTGCCTAGGGTCTCGGCGTCGCCCTTGTAGTCGAGCAGGTCGTCGACCAGCTGGAATGCCACGCCCAGGTGATCGCCGAAGGTGCGCAGGGCTTCGCTCTGCTCGGCGGTGGCACCGGCCAGCGCCGCCGCGCTGTGGGTCGAGGCTTCGAAGAGCATCGCGGTCTTGCCGCGGATGACTTCCATGTAGGTTTCTTCGGTGGTGCTGGCGTCGCGCACCTTGGACAGTTGCAACACTTCGCCTTCGGCGATGATGCGCGTGGCCTGGGACAGGATCTTCATCACCGGCATCGAGCCCAGCTCGACCATCATCTCGAACGAGCGCGAGTAGAGGAAGTCGCCGACCAGTACGCTCGGGGCGTTGCCCCACATGGCGTTGGCGGTCGAGCGGCCGCGGCGCATGCCGGACATGTCGACCACGTCGTCATGCAGCAGGGTTGCGGTGTGCAGGAATTCGATGGTGGCGGCCAGCAGGCGCAGGTCATCGCCTTCGCGGCCGAGCGCCTTGCCACACAGCAGCACCAACAAAGGACGCAGGCGTTTGCCGCCGGCCGAAGTGATGTAATCGCCGATTTTCGATACCAGCGGCACTCGGGAAGTCAGCTGCTTCTTGATGATGCCGTCGACGGCGCTAAAATCGTCCGCCACCGCGCGGTAGAAAGCTTGGGGTTGCATCAGCGACAGTTGCTCCAGAAGGGTTGCGCGGCATGCTAGGACCCCCACCGGGGCCTGTCAAGGCGCGATGGACGGCCACTTGCGTGACTCTCGCGGCTTGCGTACAATCGCGCACCCTGAACTTCCTGGGCAGCACCTGCCTTACGCAATTGCACTTGGGCCGTTCCAGCCCCATGCAGCCATGCCAGCCAATACCTCTTCTTATAAAGAGCTGGGTGAGCAGGATTATCGGAGAAATACCATGTACGCAGTAATCGTTACCGGCGGTAAGCAATACAAGGTCGCTGAAGGTGAATACCTGAAGATCGAAAAACTGGAAGTCGCTACTGGCGAATCCGTGACTTTTGACCGCGTTCTGCTGGTCGCCAATGGCGACGACGTGAACATCGGCGCACCTGTTGTTGCTGGCGCAACCGTCAAGGCTGAAGTGATCTCCCAAGGTCGTCACGATAAAGTCCGCATCATCAAGTTCCGTCGCCGTAAGCACCACATGAAGCGTATGGGCCACCGCCAGTGGTTCACCGAGATCAAAATCACCGGTATTCAGGCTTAATTACAGCCTAATTCCTCACTAGGAGAATTGAACTCATGGCACACAAAAAAGCTGGTGGTAGTACCCGTAACGGTCGCGACTCAGAAGCCAAACGCCTTGGCGTGAAGATGTATGGCGGCCAGGTCATCAAGGCCGGCAACATCATCGTGCGTCAGCGCGGCACCCAATTCCACGCTGGCTACGGCGTTGGCATGGGTAAAGATCACACCCTCTTCGCGAAAATCGAAGGCGTGATCAAGTTTGAAGTAAAAGGCGCCTTCGGTCGTCGTTACGTGAGCGTTGTCGCGGCTTAATCGCGAGATCGCTGGAAGAGCCCTGTCTTGCGACGGGGCTTTTTCGTTTGTGGGGTGAGTCTCTTGCAAAACTGTTTGTATGGGCTGTCGGCGTGCGATGCAGGTCGTGTTTTGGAGTCGCTGCGCTCATTTTTGCAAGAGTCTTATGTCTTGATTGTTTTTCGGCTCGTCCGTATGGCGAGAGGCGTTGAGTTATGAAGTTTGTAGACGAAGTATCGATCCGCGTAAAAGCTGGCGACGGTGGCAATGGCTGCATGAGTTTCCGTCGGGAAAAATTCATTGAAAACGGCGGTCCGAACGGCGGCGATGGCGGTGACGGCGGTTCCATCTACATGATGGCCGACGAAAACCTCAACACCCTGGTCGACTACCGTTACACCCGGCACTTCGATGCCGAGCGTGGCTCCAACGGTGGCAGCACCGATTGCACCGGCAAGAAGGGTGAAGACCTGATCCTGCGCGTGCCGGTCGGTACAACCGTGATCGACTCGGCCACCCAGGAAGTGATTGGCGACCTGACCAAGGCCGGCCAGAAACTGATGGTGGTGCAGGGCGGCTGGCACGGTCTGGGCAACACCCGTTTCAAGTCCAGTACCAACCGTGCGCCACGCCAGACCACTCCGGGTAAACCGGGTGAGCAGCGTGACCTGAAACTGGAAATGAAAGTGCTGGCCGACGTCGGTCTGCTGGGCTTGCCGAACGCCGGTAAAAGTACCTTTATCCGTTCGGTGTCGGCCGCCAAGCCGAAAGTCGCCGACTACCCGTTCACCACGCTGGTGCCGAACCTCGGTGTGGTCAGCGTCGATCGCTGGAAAAGCTTCGTCATCGCCGACATTCCGGGGCTGATCGAAGGCGCTTCCGACGGTGCTGGTCTGGGCATTCGCTTCCTCAAACACTTGGCGCGTACCCGCCTGTTGCTGCACCTCGTCGACATGGCGCCGCTGGATGACAGCAGTGCGCCGGATGCGGCTGAAGTGATCGTCAACGAGCTGGTCAAGTTCAGTCCGTCACTGGCCGAGCGTGATCGCTGGCTGGTGCTGAACAAATGCGACCAGATCCTCGAAGAAGAGCACGAAGAGCGCGTCAAGGAAATCGTTGAGCGTCTGCAATGGGAAGGCCCGGTCTATGTGATCTCGGCCATCGCCAAAGAAGGCACTGAGCGCCTGACCCGCGACATCATGCGTTATCTGGAAGATCGTGCCGATCGCCTGGCCAACGACCCTGCGTACAAGGAAGAGCTGGCCGATCTCGATCAGCGCATCGAAGACGAAGCCCGTGCTCAGTTGCAGGCGCTGGATGACAAGCGTGCCCTGCGTCGCAGCGGCGTGAAGTCGGTCCACGACATCGGCGATGATGACTGGGACGAAGAAGATGTGGATGATGAAGACGGTCCGGAAATCATTTACGTGCGCGACTGATTCGTTGCAGTAAACTTAAGCGCCGCTCAATCGAGCGGCGTTTTAGTATCTGGAAATCGATCGCTGGTCACCAATAGCCACGATTAACGTCATGGGCAGCGCTGGGTCGCGCTGTCCTCAAGCTAAGGTTGAAGATGATGCGGAGCAAAGTGACAGGTGCGCAGCGTTGGGTCGTGAAGATCGGCAGCGCTTTGCTGACGGCGGACGGCAAGGGGCTGGATCGCAAGGCAATGGGTGTCTGGGTTGAGCAGATGGTGGCCCTGCATGAGGCGGGCGTCGAGCTGGTGCTGGTGTCTTCCGGCGCCGTCGCAGCCGGCATGAGCCGCCTGGGCTGGACCGCACGACCCACTGCGATGCACGAGCTCCAGGCCGCCGCTGCAATCGGCCAGATGGGGTTGGTGCAGGCCTGGGAGTCGAGCTTTGCCGAGCATGGTCGTCACACCGCGCAGATTCTTCTGACTCACGACGACCTGTCCGACCGCAAACGCTACCTGAACGCCCGCAGCACCCTGCGTGCGCTGGTCGAGCTGAAAGTCATTCCGGTGATCAATGAAAACGACACCGTGGTGACTGACGAAATCCGTTTCGGTGACAACGATACGCTGGCGGCGCTGGTGGCCAACCTGGTCGAGGCTGATCTGTTGGTGATCCTGACCGACCGCGACGGCATGTTCGACGCCGACCCGCGCAACAATCCTGACGCGCAGCTGATTTACGAAGCGCGCGCCGATGACCCGACCCTGGATGCAGTGGCGGGCGGTACCGGTGGTGCGCTGGGCCGTGGTGGTATGCAGACCAAGTTGCGTGCGGCGCGGCTGGCAGCGCGTTCCGGGGCGCATACGATCATTGTCGGTGGTCGCCTGGAGCGTGTGCTCGATCGGCTCAAGGCCGGCGAGCGCATCGGCACGTTGCTGTCGCCTGAGCGCGGCATGCTGGCGGCGCGCAAGCAGTGGCTGGCCGGGCATCTGCAGACTCGCGGCACACTGGTGCTGGATGAGGGGGCGGTGTCGGCATTGTCGCAGGGCAACAAGAGTCTGCTGCCGGTCGGCGTGAAGCTGGTGCAGGGTAGCTTCCGTCGTGGCGAGATGGTGGTTTGCGTGGCGCCGGACGGTCGTGAGATCGCCCGTGGCCTGGCCAACTACAGTGCTCTGGAAGCGCAAAAAATCATCGGTCAGTCGTCAGATGCGATTGTCGGCGTGCTGGGCTACATGGCTGAGCCGGAGCTGGTTCACCGTGACAACCTGATTCTGGTCTGAGGGGAAAAACACATGCGCATGGCAAAAGGATTGTTGGGCCTGCTGATGGCGTTGCCATTGCTGGCCTCGGCCGAGGAAATCGGTCAGGTGTCGACGGTATTCAAGTTCGTTGGTCCGAATGATCGGATCGTGGTCGAGGCCTTCGATGATCCGAAGGTCGACGGCGTAACGTGCTATCTGTCGCGCGCCAAGACTGGTGGAGTCAAGGGTGGTCTGGGTCTGGCGGAGGATCGCGCCGAGTCGTCGATTGCTTGTCGTCAGGTCGGCCCGATCAAGTTCAAGGGTGAGCTGAAGGATGGCGACGAGGTGTTCAAGGAGCGCACGTCGCTGGTGTTCAAGACCATGCAGGTGGTGCGTTTCCTCGACAAGAAGCGCAATACACTGGTGTACCTGGTCTATAGCGATCGTGTGATTGAGGGCAGCCCGCAGAATGCGGTGACGGCGATCCCGATCGTGCCGTGGGTGCCGGTTCAGCAGTAACAGCGCAAAACTCATTGTGGGGGTGAGCCTGCTCGCGAAGCGGTGTGTCAGTCAGTGATGATTTATCTGGCAGATCACTTTGCGAGCAGTCTCGCTCCTTCATTTTTTGCGCTGGATTTGCCAAATCGCAGGCAATAAAAAACCGACCCTAGAGTCGGTTTTTTAATGACTACGTCGATTAAGCAGCTTCTTTCAGTGCCTTGACGTGGCCATTCAGACGGCTCTTATGACGAGCAGCCTTGTTCTTGTGGATGATGCCTTTATCGGCCATACGGTCGATAACTGGCACAGCCAGAACGTATGCAGCTTGAGCTTTTTCAGCGTCTTTTGCGTCGATGGCCTTAACTACATTCTTGATGTAGGTACGAACCATGGAACGCAGGCTGGCGTTGTGGCTGCGACGCTTCTCAGCCTGTTTTGCACGTTTTTTGGCGGAAGGTGAGTTGGCCACCGTCGAGCTCCTCGAAAGACTTTTTAGGAAATAGCAAACAAAATAGGCCGCGAATCATGCCGATGAAGACTTGTCTTGTCAAGGGCACTTGAATCGTTCCGCTAAGTGGTAGGTATGAAGAGGCGGGATATTTATTTCCGGCGCTTGACCTGTAAACTCGCGAGCTTTGGCTCTGTGCTGTTGCGGCGCGGAGTATCGCACAAGTGGGCGCATTGTTCGCCTGCTGTTTATCGACAGGCACAAATTCCCTCAATGAATCTGCTCAAATCGTTGGCCGCTGTCAGCTCTATCACGATGCTTTCCCGGATTCTCGGGTTCGTCCGTGACACGCTCATCGCTCGCACATTCGGCGCCGGAATGGCGACGGACGCCTTCTTTATTGCCTTCAAATTGCCCAATCTGCTGCGACGAATCTTCGCCGAGGGCGCGTTCTCCCAGGCATTCGTGCCGATCCTGGCGGAATACAAAAGCCAGAAGGGCGAGGAGGCGACCCGAACCTTTATTGCCTATGTTTCCGGCTTGCTGACATTGGTGCTGGCGCTGGTCACGGCGCTGGGCATGATTGCCGCACCTTGGGTGATCTGGGCCACGGCGCCCGGTTTTACCGACACACCGGAAAAATTCCAGCTCACTTCCGACCTGTTGCGGGTGACCTTCCCTTATATATTGCTGATTTCCCTGTCCTCGTTGGCCGGGGCGATCCTCAATACCTGGAACCGCTTCTCGGTGCCGGCCTTTGTGCCGACGCTGCTGAACGTCAGCATGATTGTGTTTGCGCTGTTCCTCACGCCGTATTTCGATCCGCCGGTCATGGCCCTTGGCTGGGCGGTGCTGGTCGGCGGCCTGGCGCAGTTGCTCTATCAACTGCCGCACTTGAAAAAGATCGGCATGCTGGTACTGCCGCGCCTGAACCTGCGTGATAGCGGTGTCTGGCGGGTGATGAAGCAGATGCTGCCGGCGATCCTCGGCGTGTCGGTCAGCCAGATTTCGCTGATCATCAACACCATTTTTGCCTCGTTTCTGGTGGCCGGCTCGGTGTCGTGGATGTATTACGCCGACCGTTTGATGGAATTGCCGTCCGGCGTGCTCGGCGTGGCGCTGGGTACGATCCTGCTGCCGACCCTGGCCAAGACCTACGCCAGCAAGGATCGTCACGAGTATTCGCGAATCCTCGACTGGGGTTTGCGTCTGTGCTTTGTGCTGGTGCTGCCCTGTTCGCTGGCGTTGGGCATTCTCGCCGAACCGTTGACCGTTTCATTGTTCCAGTACGGTCAGTTCAGTGGCTTCGATGCCGAGATGACCCAGCGTGCGTTGATTGCTTATTCTGTCGGTCTACTCGGCATTATCGTGATCAAGGTGCTGGCGCCTGGCTTTTATGCGCAACAGAACATCCGTACGCCGGTGAAAATCGCAATCTTCACGCTGGTGTGCACGCAGCTGTTCAACCTGGTGCTGATCGGTCCGTTGGCTCATGCCGGTCTGGCATTGGCGATCAGTGCCGGGGCCTGCCTCAATGCCGGCCTGTTGTTCTATCAACTGCGCAAGCAAAAGATGTATCAGCCGCAACCGGGCTGGTACACCTTCGGCTTCAAGCTGGTGGTGGCGGTGGCGGTGATGTCGGCGGTGCTGCTGCTGGGCATGCATTTCATGCCGGCCTGGGATCAGGGGCACATGCTGGAGCGCTTCCTGCGACTGGGAGCGCTGGTGGTCGCTGGCGTGGTGGCTTATTTCGGCATGTTGCTGCTGCTCGGTTTCCGCCTGCGCGACTTCAATCGCAAGGCCTTGAGCTGAGGTTTCATCCTTTAAAGACGGGCACGGGCCGGCAGTTTTGTCGGCTCGATCACTTTGCGTTACGGTGTTGCCTGTCGTCGGCCGTCGGGTGTGGTTATAATCGACCACTTTATGAGCAAGAAGCGCGTTATGCAGCTGGTTCGAGGCCTCCACAACTTGCGCCCCCAGCATCGGGGCTGCGTCGCCACTATTGGCAACTTTGACGGTGTTCACCGTGGTCACCAGGCTATCCTCGCCCGGCTGCGTGAGCGTGCGCTCGAGTTGGGCGTACCCAGCTGCGTGGTGATTTTCGAGCCGCAGCCACGGGAATTCTTTGCCCCCGAGACCGCTCCGGCGCGTCTGGCCCGCTTGCGCGACAAGCTGCAGCTGCTGGCCGCCGAAGGCGTCGACCGGGTCTTGTGCCTGGCGTTCAACCAGCGCCTGAGCAAGCTCAGCGCCAGCGAGTTCGTCGACACCATCCTGGTGGACGGTCTCGGCGTACAGCATCTGGAAGTCGGCGATGATTTCCGTTTTGGCTGCGACCGCCTCGGTGATTTCGATTTCCTGATGCAGGCCGGACAAGTTCACGGTTTTACCGTTGAAGCCGCGCAAACCGTCGAGCTGGACGGCATTCGTGTCAGCAGCACCCAGGTGCGCAACGCGTTGGCCGCCGCCGATTTTGCCCTGGCCGAACGCCTGCTCGGCCGCCCGTACCGGATCGCCGGTCGCGTGCTGCACGGCCAGAAACTGGCCCGGCAACTGGGTACGCCCACTGCCAACATTCAACTCAAGCGTCGTCGCGTGCCGTTCACCGGGGTGTATCTGGTGGATGTGGACATCGACGGCAAGACCTGGCCCGGCGTCGCCAACATTGGCGTGCGGCCCACGGTGCAAGGTGATGGCAAGGCCCACCTTGAAGTTCATCTATTGGATTTTGCCGGCGATCTGTATGACCGGCGTCTGACGGTGGTTTTCCACCAAAAGCTGCGTGAAGAGCAGCGCTTCGCCTCCCTGGAGGCACTGAAAACGGCGATCAACGCGGATGTCGCCGCCGCCCGTGCACTAGCCGCACCTAGCGCCCATCGCTAATGAAGAGCCTTAAATGACCGACTATAAAGCCACGCTAAACCTTCCGGACACCGCCTTCCCAATGAAGGCCGGCCTGCCACAGCGCGAACCGCAGATCCTGCAGCGCTGGGACAGTATTGGCCTGTACGGAAAGTTGCGCGAGATTGGCAAGGATCGTCCGAAGTTCGTCCTGCACGACGGCCCTCCGTACGCCAACGGCACGATCCACATCGGTCACGCACTGAACAAGATTCTCAAGGACATGATCATCCGCTCGAAGACCTTGTCGGGTTTCGACGCGCCGTATGTTCCGGGTTGGGACTGCCACGGCCTGCCGATCGAGCACAAGGTTGAAGTGACCCACGGCAAGAACCTGGGCGCGGACAAGACCCGCGAGCTGTGCCGTGCCTACGCCACCGAGCAGATCGAAGGGCAGAAGACCGAGTTCATCCGCCTCGGCGTGCTGGGCGACTTCGCCAACCCGTACAAGACCATGGACTTCAAGAACGAGGCCGGTGAAATCCGTGCCCTCGCCGAAATCGTCAAGGGCGGTTTCGTGTTCAAGGGCCTCAAGCCAGTGAACTGGTGCTTCGACTGCGGTTCGGCCCTGGCCGAAGCGGAAGTCGAGTACGAGAACAAGAAGTCCTCGACCATCGACGTGGCCTTCCCGATCGCTGATGAAGCCAAACTGGCTGCCGCGTTCGGTCTGCCGTCGCTGAGCAAGCCTGCCTCGATCGTGATCTGGACCACCACCCCGTGGACCATCCCGGCCAACCAGGCACTGAACGTTCACCCGGAATTTAACTACGCGCTGGTTGATATCGGCGACAAGCTACTGGTGCTGGCAGAAGAGCTGGTTGAGGCCTGCCTGGCGCGCTATGGCGTCGAAGGCTCGGTCATCGCGACCACCACCGGTAAAGAACTGGAACTGATCAACTTCCGTCACCCGTTCTACGACCGTCTGTCGCCAGTGTATCTGGCTGACTACGTCGAACTGGGCGCTGGCACCGGCGTGGTTCACTCCGCCCCGGCCTACGGTGTGGACGACTTCGTGACCTGCAAGAAATACGGCATGGTCAACGACGACATCCTCAACCCGGTGCAAAGCAACGGCGTTTATGTGCCGTCGCTGGAATTCTTCGGCGGCCAGTTCATCTGGAAAGCCAACCCGGCCATCGTCGACAAGCTGACCGAAGTCGGTGCGCTGATGCACACCACGGTCATCGAACACAGCTACATGCACTGCTGGCGCCACAAGACTCCGCTGATCTACCGCGCCACCGCGCAGTGGTTCATCGGCATGGACAAAGAGCCGGTCAGCGGCGACACCCTGCGTGTGCGCTCGCTCAAAGCCATCGAAGACACCAAGTTCGTTCCGGCCTGGGGCCAGGCGCGCCTGCACTCGATGATCGCCAACCGTCCGGACTGGTGTATCTCCCGCCAGCGCAACTGGGGCGTGCCGATCCCGTTCTTCCTGAACAAGGAAAGCGGCGAACTGCACCCACGCACCGTCGAACTGATGGAAGAAGTCGCCAAGCGCGTTGAAGTTGAAGGTATCGAAGCCTGGTTCAAGCTCGACGCCGCCGAACTGCTGGGCGACGAAGCGCCGCAGTACGACAAGATCAGCGACACCCTCGACGTCTGGTTCGACTCGGGCACCACCCACTGGCACGTGCTGCGCGGTTCGCACCCGATGGGCCACGAGAGCGGCCCGCGTGCTGACCTGTACCTGGAAGGTTCCGACCAGCACCGCGGCTGGTTCCATTCGTCGCTGTTGACCGGCTGCGCCATCGACAACCACGCGCCGTACCGCGAGCTGCTGACCCACGGCTTCACCGTCGACGAGTCCGGCCGCAAGATGTCCAAGTCGCTGGGCAACGTGATCGCGCCGCAGAAAGTCAACGACACCCTGGGCGCCGACATCATGCGTCTGTGGGTCGCTTCGACCGACTACTCCGGCGAAATGGCCGTGTCCGAGCAGATCCTGCAACGCAGCGCGGACGCCTATCGCCGCATCCGTAACACTGCACGCTTCCTGCTTTCCAACCTGACAGGTTTCAACCCGGCCAGCGACCTGCTGCCGGCTGAAGACATGCTGGCGCTGGATCGCTGGGCCGTTGACCGTACGCTGCTGCTGCAACGCGAGTTGCAAGAGCATTACGGCGAATACCGTTTCTGGAACGTCTACTCGAAGATCCACAACTTCTGCGTGCAGGAGCTGGGTGGTTTCTACCTCGACATCATCAAGGACCGCCAGTACACCACCGGCGCCGACAGCAAGGCCCGTCGCTCGTGCCAGACCGCGCTGTTCCACATCTCCGAAGCGCTGGTGCGCTGGATCGCCCCGATCCTGGCGTTCACCGCCGACGAGCTGTGGCAGTACCTGCCGGGCGAGCGTAACGAGTCGGTGATGCTCAACACCTGGTACGAAGGTCTGACCGAACTGCCGGAAGGCTTCGAGCTGGGTCGCGCGTACTGGGATCGCATCATGGAAGTGAAGGTTGCGGTCAACAAAGAGATGGAAATCCAGCGCGCGGCCAAAGCCGTCGGTGGCAACCTGCAGGCCGAAGTCACGCTGTTCGCCGAAGACGCGCTGAGCGCCGACCTGGCCAAGCTGAGCAACGAACTGCGCTTTGTCTTGATCACCTCGACCGCCAGCGTTGCGCCGTTCGTTCAGGCACCTGCCGACGCGGTCGCCACTGAAGTCAGCGGCCTGAAACTGAAGATCGTCAAATCGGCCTTCCCGAAATGCGCCCGTTGCTGGCACTGCCGTGAAGACGTCGGCGTGAACCCGGAGCATCCGGAAATCTGCGGTCGTTGTGTCGACAACATCAGCGGCGCCGGTGAGGTTCGTCACTATGCCTGATTCCGTTGGCCGTTTCGGACGGCTGAGCTGGCTCTGGTTGAGTTTGCTGGTTTTGGTCATTGACCAGGCCAGCAAGTTCTACTTCGAAAACAAGCTCGAAATGTTCCAGCAGATCGTGATCATTCCCGATTACTTCAGCTGGACCCTGGCTTACAACACCGGCGCGGCATTCAGCTTCCTGGCTGACAGCTCCGGCTGGCAGCGCTGGCTGTTCGCCCTGATCGCGATTGTGGTCAGTGCGGTGCTGGTGGTCTGGCTCAAGCGTCTGGGGCGCAACGATACCTGGCTGGCTGTCGCACTGGCACTGGTGCTGGGCGGTGCGCTGGGCAATCTGTATGACCGTATTGCCCTGGGCCATGTGATCGACTTCATCCTGGTGCACTGGCAGAACCGCTGGTACTTCCCGGCGTTCAACTTCGCCGACAGCGCCATTACCGTTGGCGCGATTATGCTGGCACTGGATATGTTCAAACCGAAGAAAACCGGAGAAGCCGTTCATGACTGAACAGGTATTGGCTGAGCAACGCATCGGTCAGAACACGGAAGTCACCTTGCACTTCGCATTGCGCCTGGAGAACGGCGACACGGTCGACAGCACCTTCGACAAAGCCCCAGCCACCTTCAAGGTCGGCGACGGCAACCTGCTGCCGGGTTTCGAAGCGGCACTGTTCGGTTTCAAGGCCGGCGACAAGCGCACGCTGACCGTCGAGCCGGAAAACGCCTTCGGCCAGCCGAACCCGCAAAACGTGCAGATCATCCCGCGGTCGCAGTTCGTCGACATGGAGCTGTCGCCGGGGTTGCTGGTGATCTTCAACGATGCGGCCAATACTGAGCTGCCGGGTGTGGTGAAAGAGTTCGACGACGCGCAAGTGACCATCGACTTCAACCACCCGCTGGCCGGCAAGACGCTGACCTTTGACGTCGAAATCATCAACGTCAAAGCGCTGTAAAAGTACACGGGAGCCTTTGTGGTGAGGGGATTTATCCCCGATGGGGTGCGAAGCACCCCCAATACCTGATACCGCGGATCCATTCAGAATCGCAGGGACGGGATCGGGGGCGCTTCGCACCCATCGGGGATAAATCCCCTCGCCACAGGGCTCGCTCCCACCGTTTTCGTTATTTCTTGCGCGTAAGACACGAGGCACAGCATGCAAATCAAACTCGCCAACCCCCGTGGCTTCTGCGCCGGCGTGGACCGGGCGATCGAAATCGTCAACCGCGCCCTGGAAGTCTTCGGGCCGCCGATCTACGTGCGTCACGAAGTGGTGCACAACAAGTTTGTCGTCGAAGACCTGCGCAATCGTGGCGCGATCTTCGTCGAGGAACTGGATCAGGTGCCGGATGACGTCATCGTGATCTTCAGTGCCCACGGCGTTTCCCAAGCCGTACGCAATGAAGCCGCCGGCCGTGGCCTGAAAGTGTTCGACGCCACCTGCCCGCTGGTGACCAAGGTGCACATCGAAGTCGCGAAATACAGCCGCGACGGCCGTGAGTGCATCCTGATCGGCCACGCCGGTCACCCGGAAGTCGAAGGCACCATGGGCCAGTACGACGGCAGTAACGGCGGCGCGATCTACCTCGTCGAAGACGAAAAAGACGTGGCTGAACTGCAAGTGCGTAACCCGGAAAAACTGGCGTTCGTGACCCAGACCACGCTGTCCATGGACGACACCAGTCGGGTGATCGATGCCCTGCGCACACGTTTCCCGGCCATCGGTGGCCCGCGCAAGGACGACATCTGCTACGCCACACAAAACCGTCAGGACGCGGTCAAGCAATTGGCTGACGAATGCGATGTGGTGCTGGTGGTGGGCAGCCCGAACAGCTCCAACTCCAATCGCCTGCGTGAGCTGGCCGAACGCATGGCCACGCCGGCCTACCTGATCGACGGCGCCGAGGATCTGCAGAAGAGCTGGTTCGATGGCGTCGAGCGGATCGGCATCACCGCCGGTGCCTCCGCGCCTGAAGTGCTGGTGCGCGGCGTGATCCAGCAACTGCAGGCGTGGGGCGCGACCGGTGCCGACGAACTGGCCGGGCGCGAAGAGAACATCACGTTCTCGATGCCGAAAGAACTGCGCGTTCGCTCGATTTAACGTTTTTCGCTTTCTCGCACAGCGCCTGCGCGGTTTTTTTTCGGGTCAGGCGCACTCGACCGGTCGCCGCCAGCACCACCTGGAGCTGGCTGACCGGCTCGCGTGCCGAACACAGATGTAACGTCCCTGCCTGAAACGCCCGCCCGGGCATCAGCGGTTGCCCCAGACTGCTGAAGCGCACGTAACGACTGACCGCCCAATTGCCGACAATCGGTATCCGCCCGTCATTCGCCTGCTCCTGCAGCAGCGGATTGTCGCGGTCCTGCGCCCCCTTGCCGCTGATATCCAGAATGATTCGCCAGCCCTGACTCCAGTCGTTGTTGATGCCGTGAATCACCACGCTCTGATTGCGCGTGATGGCCTGCGTGCGGGCATTGCGAATGCCATCGAGCAAGGACTGCGCCGCGTGGTCGCGCTGGGTCGATTCGCTGAAGGCGGCAAACGCCGGACTGACCAGCGCCAGAACAATCGCGCCAATCGCCAGTCCCATAAGCAATTCAATCAGACTGAAACCCTGTTGTGGCATGAGCAGTTCCTCCCTGAAGCATGAGGCCCGACGCAATCCTTGCGCCGGGCAGGGCAAATCAACCGACACGGGCCGGTTGAATGTTCTAGTTTGTAGAGGCAGGTATAGCCGACGGCAACGGAGGGCATCGATGGATCATCGTACAAAAGGTTTCACGCTGCCCGAGTTGCTGGCCGCGGTCGCCGTGATGGTGATTCTCATCACCCTGGCGGTGCCGGGCTTCACCCGTTCGATCCAGAGCAGCAAGGCCGATACCGAAATGGGCGATCTGCAGCGCGCCATCAACTATGCGCGGCTCGAGGCGATCAATCGCGGCGTGACCACGCGGCTGCGGCCCAGCGCTGGTGGCAGTGTGTGGACCGGCGAGTTGTCGGTTTACGACAGTACTGGCACTCCGGCCAATGTATTGCGGGTTGTTCCAGCGATGAGCAGCGGCGCGACTCTGACGCTACCCTCAGGAGTGACCGCACTGGATTTCAATAATCTGGGTGGTCTGGCGGCCCCGTCGACGGCGGTGACCATCAGTTATGTGCTGGGAACGCAAAGCAGGACGCTGAACGTGTGTCTGAACGGACGAATTCAATCGGGTGGAAGTTGCGGATGAGGGCAGGGAGTAAACAGGCACAGGAGGGCATGTCGCTGATCGAGGTGTTGGTCGCGTTGCTGATTCTGACCGTCGGCATATTGGGCGCGGCAGCCGTGCAACTCAATGCGCTGAAGTACACCGACAGTTCGCGGATGACCAGCCAGGCGAGCTTCATCGCCTACGACATGATGGACCGCATCCGCGCCAACGCCGCCGCCGATTACACGATTACGCCGCCGACTTCGGGCAACCTCAGCGTTGCCCGCGATCAGGACCTGTACGACTTCAGCACCAACATCGTCAATTTCGGCGGGCCGACGGCCACCGGCACGATCAGCCTGAACCAGCGGGTGTACACCATCACCATCAACTGGAATGACTCACGGGCCGCGAATGCCACCGGCACCACGCGCAGCTTCGTCCTGACCAGCCGTGCCACGGTCGATCCGGTGGCCACGCCATGAAGCACTCCAATCGTGGCTTTGGCCTGATCGAAATGCTCATCGCTTTGGCGATCGGGCTGATCATCGTACTCGGGGTAGTGCAGACGTTCCTTGCCGCGAAAAACACTTACGTCAGCCAGAACACGGCGGCGGCAATGCAGGAAGACGCCCGTTTTGTCCTGAGCAAAATGATTCAGGAGCTGCGCATGGTTGGCATGTTCGGCTGCCTCGGCAGCATTACCGACGCGAGTTCCGCAGGGGATTTCAACGCAGCACAGATCACCCCGATCAGTTGGGACAACAGCAACCTCAAGCTGACCCTGGTCACCGCCGACGTCGGCGGCAATGGCGGCACGCCGACCTGGACGGTGGTCTCCGATTGCCGCAACAGCGCCACGGCGTATACCGGGTTGCGCGCCGCTGCCAGCGGGCAGATCGCCTTTCCGATCCGCCGCCTGATCTACAGCTTCAGCAACAACCAGATCCTTATGGGCACGGGCAGCGGCACCCCGACCCAGCAGGTGCTGGTGAACAACGTCAGTGCCTTCAGCGTGATGTTCGGTCTGGCGACGTCTGCCACCGATGTCGCGGCGTCCTCCTACAGTGCCAACCCCAGCGACCCGGCGCGCATCCGCAGTGTGCGCTTGAGCCTGACCCTCACCGACCCGAACAACCGGGTGGCCAATCAAACCTTCAACGTGGTTGCCGCGTTGCGCAACCGCTTGCAATGAGGGCCGGGTCGATGAGGATTTCTTTGCAGCAGAGGCAAACCCAGCGCGGCATGGTGCTGCTGGTCAGCCTGGTGTTCCTGTTATTGCTGACATTGGTTGGGCTGTCATCGATGCAGAGCGCCAACCTGCAGGAAAAAATGGCCGGCAGTGTCAGCTTGCGCAATCAGTCGTTCCAGACTGCCGAAGCAGCGTTGCGCATCGGCGAAAGTGCGGTGCAGCTCGAGGGTTATTCGCTGGCCGTGTGTGCCAGCACTACACAATGTGCGCCGCCGGCGGAGTCCTCGGTGGTCAGCGCGGCGGGGCTCAATTCGACTTCAGGGGTAACGTGGATCGCTGCCGGTAACGGCTTTTATGGTGTGCAGAACATCGGCACCACCCTGACGGCGGTGAATGTGCCGAGCAACACGTCGGCGACCCTGTATCGAGTGACTGCGGTCGGTATCGCCGGCACTTCGCGCAGCGTGGTGGAGAGTGTCTATGCGAAGTATTAAGCGCTGCTGGGCGTTGTTGGCCGGCATGCTGCTGAGCCTGTATCTGGCGGCGCCGGCGTATGCGTTCACGCCGTCCGATTCACCACTGTTGAGCGCTGCGGCGGTGCCGCCCAACGTGATGTTGTTGATCGACGATTCCGGCAGCATGAACAGCATCATTTACGCAGCGGGATTCGATCCGACCGTCACACGCACCCCGGCCCGGCAATGTAACGCGTTGCTCGGGCTGTGCCTGAGTTCGACGGCGATCACTGGCGATCCGGTATTTCTCTCGAACCTGCCGACCTCCGGGTGTTCCGGTGGCGCCTTTGCGTTCTACAACAACAGCGTCGCGCCGTTGTGCCTGAAGCTGCCGGACCCAGTGGGCGGCGGCAACACCCGCTACACGGGTGATTACATCGCCTATGTGGTCGGGCTGGCGATCAACAATGGCACGCGCGACTTCACCACCGGCGCAATCCCCAACGACTACCGGATCAACGTGGCGCGCAATGTGTCCACCGCACTGGTCACCAGCAACCGTACCTTGCGCATGGGCCTGTCGACGTTCAACCCGGTGACCAACAACAACCCGGGGAATGGTGGATACATCGCCCGCGCCATCAGCGACCTGGCGCCGGTCTCCGGCAGCGTGACCCAGGCCCAGGCCGATACCAACTACAACGCGCTGATTTCATCGATCAACGGCTTGAGCGCCGTGGCCAACACGCCGCTGGCAGAAACCTATTACGAAATCACCCGCTACATGCGCGGCATGGCGCCGTACTACAACAGCACGCCGACGACCTACACCAGTCCGATCCAGTACCGCTGCCAGAAAAACTATGGCGTGGTGATCACCGACGGTCTGCCGACTTACGATCGCACCTTCCCGAGCAACGACCCGCTGGGCGGTAGTCGCTTGCCGAACTGGGACGGCATCAACAATGACGGCAACAACCTCAATGGCGATAACGAGGGTGACACGCTGTATCTGGATGACATCGCCAAGTTTGCCTTCGACATCGACATGCGTTCGACAGGGACTGACGCCGCCGGCAAAAGCTGGAATGCCGTGGATTTTCCCAAGCAGAACATGAACACCTACACCGTGGGTTTCACTGCCGACAATGACATGCTCTCGGATTCGGCCAGTTACGGGCAGGGCCGTTATTATCAGGCAACCGACAGTGCCGGCCTCAATGCCGCGCTGTCCTCGGCGTTGAGCGACATCACGTCCAAGGCAGGCTCCGGAGGCAGCGGCGTCACCAGCGGCACCACGCTGGCCAGTGGCACCAGTTATTTCCAGACCAGCTACGACCCCAAGGACTGGCGCGGCACGATCAAGTCCTTTGGCTTCACCTCGGCCGGCGCGGTGAATACCGCGGCGGCCTTGTGGACCACCGACACCACTATCGTTCCGGGCGCGACCGCACCGACCTATCAATCGTGGAACACCACCAGCAACGCCGCTGTGACCCTGGCCTACGGCAACTTTTCCGCCGCCCAGCAGGCCACGCTCAGCCAGAGTCTGCCCAGCGGCATCAGCGGCAACGATCTGGTGGAGTGGAGCAAGGGCACCAACAAGACCGGGCTGAAGGTACGCAGCGTATTGCTCGGCGACATCATCAACTCGCCGCTGGTGCTGGCCTCGCCCAGCGATAAAACCGCCTCTGACCTGTCGGGCGACACTACCTACACCACGTACCTGACCACCAAAGCGGCGAACATGAACGCCAATCTGGTGGTGAATGCCAACGACGGTTTCGTCAACGTCATCAACTCGGCCAACGGCACCCGGCGCTACGCCTACATGCCGTCCAGCGTGTTGCCGTCGCTGCGGCTGATTGCCGACCCGGCGTACATCAATGGCGTCAGCCACAAGTTTCTGGTGGACGGTCAGGTCGGGGTTTACGACCTTCAGTTCAACAGTGCCTGGAAAACCGTAGCCATTGGCGGCACCGGCGCCGGCGGCAAGACCTTCTACGCGCTGCAACTGTTCGATGCGTCCGCAGGTAATATTCTCAATGCCCTGTGGGAAGTCAGTGCACCTGCCACAGCGAACACCGCCAACGCCTTTAATGATCTGGGTTACGCCTATGCCCGGCCGGAAGTGGCACGCTTGGCCGATGGTCGCTGGGCGGCGTTCATCGCCAATGGCTATGGCAGCAACTCCGGAGTGGCGGCTTTGTATGTGCTGGATGTGCGTGACGGTTCACTGATCAAGAAAATCGTGATCGACAGCAGCGAAACCACCAATGGCCTGTCGTCGGTGAAGCTCAAGGTCAACTCTTCGAACGTGGTGCAGGCCGCTTACGGCGGAGATTTGAAAGGGCGTTTGTGGAAATTCGATCTGAGCGCGACCACCACTGACAGTTGGGGCGTGGCGTTTTCCGGCAAGCCGTTGTTCACCGCGGCGGGCGGGACAACCCAGCCGATCACTGCGCAGCCGCTGCTGGCGGACAATTCACTGGGGGGCAAACAGGTTTTTTTCGGCACCGGCAAATTCAACGAGACCGCCGACAAGACCAACAAGGATTTGCAGGCGTTTTATTCGGTGTGGGATGCCGATGGTGGTTCCGGACAACTGACGGTCAGCAGTTTGCAGGCGCAAGCCGTGACCGGGGTGTTCTCCGGCAGCACCGGACAGTTCATCACCACCAGCCAGAACGACACGACTTATCCGGGGGAGAAGGGTTGGTACCTGCCCTTGGTGTACAACAACGTGCTGACCGGTGAACGGGTGATCAATCAGGCCAGCCTGGTGCTCGGGCGCATCGTGTTTACCACCGCCAGTGTCGACACCACGGACCCGTGCGCCAGTTTCGGTACCGGCAAACTGGTCGAACTCGATGCGTTCAGCGGTAAGATGCTCAACTACGCGGTGCTCGACACCAACGCCGATGGCGTGGTCGACAGCAACGACACGATCTCCAGCGGCGTGGTGTTCACCGGCGGCATTCCGACCCTGAACGCCATCGTCAACGGCGCCACGCGCAAGATCGTCAACGATTCCAGTGGCACCGTTACCACGCTGGTGGAAAAATCCGGCGGCGGCAGCCGTCGTATCATGTGGCGGCAAATACAGTAAGTGAGAGTTTGAGGCATGCGCAGATTCAACCGAGGCTTCACCCTGATCGAAATCATGATCGTGATTGCGATCATCGGGATCATCATCACCATCGCCGCACCGAGCTACACCGAATACCTGAAAAAGGGCCGGCGCGCCGAGGTGGTCTCGTTGCTCTCGGAGCAGGCGCAGAGCCTCGAACGCTTCTATACCAAGAACAACGTCTACACCGGCATCACCGGCCTGAGCACGGGCAATGACTTCTACACGCTCACCCCGACCATTGCCGACCAGACCTTCCTGCTGACTGCCACCCGCAAGGCTGGCACTGCCATGGCGACCGACAAGTGCGGGGACTTCACCCTGACCAATACCGGCGTCAGAAGCATGAACAACGCTACCACCGGGCTGACCACCAAGGATTGCTGGGGCCGCTGAGGTACCTTCTTAAGGGCGCCTTTTTGCGCCCACTGTCTTTTTTACGGTTGGATCAAACATGACCAGGCAACAGCAAGTGGTGATTGTCGGTGGCGGGGTGATTGGCCTGCTGACCGCCTACAACCTCGCCTCCGAAGTGCGCAGCGTGGTGCTGCTGGATCGCTCGAATGTTGGCCAGGAATCGTCCTGGGCCGGTGGCGGCATCGTTTCCCCGCTGTACCCGTGGCGCTATAGCCCGGCAGTCACCGCGCTGGCGCATTGGTCGCAGGATTTTTATCCACAGCTGGGCGAGCGCCTGTTTGCCGATACCGGCGTTGATCCCGAAGTGCACACCACCGGCCTGTACTGGCTGGACCTGGACGATGAAGCCGAAGCGCTGGCCTGGGCGGCGCGGGAAAACCGTCCGTTGCGGGCTGTGGATATCTCGGCGGCGCACGACGCGGTCCCGGTGCTGGGCGGAGGTTTTTCGCGGGCGATCTACATGGCCGATGTGGCCAACGTCAGAAACCCACGACTGGTGAAGTCGCTGAAAGCGGCGTTGCTGGCGCTGCCGAATGTGATTATTCACGAGCAATGCGAGGTCAGCGGGTTTGTGCGTGACGGGGCGCGGGTGGTGGGCGTTGAGACGTCCAAGGGCCTGATCAGCGGCGATCAGGTCGTGCTGACGGCCGGAGCGTGGAGCGGTGATCTGCTCAAGACCCTGGACCTGACCCTGCCGGTGGAGCCGGTCAAAGGCCAGATGATTCTCTACAAGTGCGCGGCGGATTTCCTGCCGAGCATGGTGCTGGCCAAGGGGCGTTATGCGATTCCGCGTCGCGACGGGCACATTCTGATCGGCAGCACCCTGGAGCATGAAGGTTTCGACAAGACCCCGACCGATGTGGCCCTGGAGAGTCTCAAGGCTTCGGCCGTCGAACTGCTGCCGGCGCTGGCCGAGGCCGAAGTGGTGGGGCATTGGGCGGGTTTGCGTCCAGGTTCGCCGGAGGGAATTCCCTACATCGGGCGGGTCCCGGGTGTTGACGGCTTGTGGCTGAACTGCGGGCATTACCGCAACGGGCTGGTGCTGGCGCCAGCGTCGTGTCAGTTGTTTGCCGATGTGATGCTGGGGCGTGCGCCGATTATTGATCCGGCGCCGTATGCGCCTGAAGGCCGGATTTAGAGTCAGGATCAAAAGATCGCAGCCTTCGGCAACTCCTACAGGGAACGCATTCCAATGTAGGAGCTGCCGAAGGCTGCGATCTTTTAGGGGCTAATCCAGTCCCAACTTCTTCAGTCGATAGCGCATCGACCGAAACGACAGACTCAAGCGTTGCGCCGCCGCCGTGCGGTTCCAGCGGGTTTCCTCCAGCGCCTGCAGGATCAATTTGCGCTCGACGTTCTCCAGATAGTCCTCAAGGTTGTCGATCTGCGTCAGGTCGGCGATGCCGCCCTCGACCGCGCCATGCCCTTCGCTCAGACGCAAATCCTCAGCCTCGATCAACTGGTTTTCGCACAGCGTGTGCGCCCGTTCGAGGACGTTCTCCAGTTCCCGTACATTGCCCGGAAAGCGGTAGCGCTTCAGTGCTTCAAGCGCTTGCGGATGCAGGCGCGCAGCGGTCTGGCCGCTACCGCTGGCCAGACGCTGGAGCATGTGCGTAGCCAGCGCTTCGATGTCGTCGCGCCGTTCGCGCAGAGACGGCACCCGCAGTTCGATCACGTTCAAGCGGTAATACAGATCCTGGCGAAAGCGCCCGGCGGCGACTTCCGCTTCGAGGTCCTTGTGGGTGGCACAGAGAATGCGCACATCGACCACGGTTTCCTGCTGGCCGCCAATACTGCGCACGGCTTTTTCCTGAATGGCCCGCAGCAGTTTGACCTGCATCGACAGCGGCAGGTCCGCCACTTCATCGAGAAACAGGGTGCCGCCTTGCGCGGCCTGAAACAGCCCAGGTTTATCGTCTACCGCGCCGGTGAAACTGCCCTTGCGGTGGCCGAAAAACTCGCTTTCCATCAGTTCCGACGGAATCGCCCCGCAGTTGACCGGCACGAACGGCTGATGGGCGCGTGGCCCCTGTTCGTGAATCAGCCGCGCGACCAGCTCTTTGCCGCTGCCCGACTCACCGCTGATATAGACCGGGGCCTGACTGCGGGCGAGCTTGTCGATTTGTTTGCGCAGCGTGCGCATCGGTTGCGAGTCACCCAACAGTCGCCGGTCGATCGACGTGACGCTCCCGCCGGCGGCAGGCATGCGCAGTGCGGTGTTGACCAGTTCGCGCAGGCGGGTGAGATCGACCGGTTTGGTGAGGAAGTCGAAGGCCCCGGCTTTCAAGGCGTTGATCGCGGTTTCCAGGCTGCCGTAGGCGGTGATCATCGCCACCGGCAGTTGTGGATAACGTTGCTGGATGAACTGCACCAGTTCCAGCCCCGTGCCGTCCGGCAGGCGCATGTCGGTCAGGCACAGGTCGAACGCATTGCGCTGCAACAGCGCCTGGGCCTCACCGAGGTTACGCGCGCTGAAGGTGTCGAGTTTCATCCGTCCCAGGGTGATTTCCAGGAGTTCGCGGATATCCGGTTCGTCGTCGACGATGAGGATTTTTTGCCGTGGGCTCGTGTTCAACTTTGTTTCCGTCCGTGAGCAAAGGTGATGCGAAAGCAGCCGCCGCCTTGGCGTGGTTTGAAGTCTAGGCGCGCCTGGTTGCTTTCGCACAGCTCACGGGACAGATAAAGCCCAAGGCCGGTGCCCTGGCTGCTGGTGGTGAAGAAGGGTTCGAACAGATGCGGTTGTTGATCCACCGGCACGCCGGGGCCGTTGTCCTGGACTTCGAGCACCGCCAACTGGCTGTCAGGATCGATGATCAGCACCAGCCAGACTTCGGCGGGATCATGCAGCAGCGCGCTGTGGCGCCAGCCATTGCGTAACAGGTTGTCGAGAATCTGTGTGAGTTGGTCAGGGTCCATCAGCGTGATGAAGTCCCCGGAATTGATCCGCAAATGAATCAACTGCCGGTCAGTGGCCTGTTCGCGGCTTTCGGCGACGAACTGTTCCAGCCACGGCTTGAGATCCAGCCGTTGCGGAGCGCTCTGCTGGCGACGTGACAATTGCAGGACGTTTTCGATGACTCGGTTCATGCGCTGGGAGTGGTCTTGAATGATCTGCGTCAGACGCCGATCAGCGCTATCGAGTTCCTCGGACTCCGCCAATAGCTGCGCGGCATGACTGATGGCGCCCAGCGGATTGCGGATTTCATGGGAAATCCCGGCGGTCAGGCGCCCGAGCGCGGCCAGTTTGAGCTGCTGGGCTTGCTGGGCGACTTGCGCCAGATCTTCAAGAAACACCAGGGTTTGCTGGTTGGGGCTTTGTTCAAGGGCGATGAAGTTCGGTTGCAGCTCCAGGCCGTTGCCGGGAATCTTCAGGCTTTGCGGGCGTAGGGTCGGGTTGTTCAGCCACAACTGCAGGCGATCGACCAGCGGCTTGGAATAGTCGTCGATCAAATGCCCTTCAAGGTGCGACTGGGCCAGCAGGCTTTTCGCGCTGTGGTTGGCCAGTTGCACCCGGCGCTGTTCGTCGAGCACCAGGATGCCGGTGCGCATGCGTTGCAGAATCAGGGCGTTGAGGGCTTCGAGGCTGATGACTTCGCTGGCGCGCTGTTCGGCGAGGTGCTCGCTGACTTCCAGACGCCGGACCAGGCCCTGGACCAGCCACGATGCGGCAAAGCACAAGGCGCCGAGGGTGCCGGCCTGCAGGTAATCATTGGCGCTCAGGGGGTGGCTGAAACCCAGCAGGAAACTTGAACCGACAATGCCGAGGGCGCCGATGGCGGCAATCAGCAGGCCGATGCGCCGCCGCAGCAAGGTGTTGCTGATCGCCACGGAGACAATCAGCAGGTTGCCGATGGCGCTGGCGACCCCGCCCGCCGCGTAGAACAAACCGCACAGCAGCAGGACATCCACCAGCGCCAGGCTGAACAGCTGCGCCGGGCGGCGGGTGTTTTCCAGAAACACCACCAGCAGGATGTTCAGCACCAGATACAGCCAACTGCCGCTGCGCAGCAGGTCGTCGTCGGCCGACGTCAGCAAGCGGTTGTCCATGTTGCTGGAGATCAACAGCACCAGCGTGATGCCGACGCTTAAACGGTAGAGATGATAAAGGCGCAGCAGACGCTGAGCCTGTTTGCTGTCGGCGTTGTCGGCCTCAGCGATCACTGGAGCCTGGGCCTTGCTCGAGGTGAGCCTGGCTGCAATACCACTGTTGCTGAAGGTTCAGCGCGCGATCGCGCGGCAGGTGCACGCCACAATGGGCGCAACGCACCATCGGCGCGGCGTCCTGCTCGCGGGGCGCTTGGGCAGACGAGGCGGGCGCCTTGAATTTACGCCACAGCCATACCGCAGCGAAAATCAGGACAATCCAGAACAATAAACGAAGCATGATGGGCGGCTTTTCGGCTAATGATTCGGCAGTTTAGCCAAGGAGCCGGCAAGCGCACAGACTATTAACGCGCAGGCATGAAAAAGGGAGATCCGCAGATCTCCCTTTTTTGGACAGCCGGTGTGATCAGTCGAACACGCCGAAGGTCATGTAGCTGAACCACGAGCGGTCGTCGTTGTTGCCGGTGGCTTCGTGTTCTTCTTCGATCACGTCGCCATTGTCGTCTTTAGGCTTGAGCTCGTTCGGGATCGCGTCTTTCGCGTCCTGGAACTGCTTCTGCACGTCCTGGTTGGCGCGGGTTTCTCCCGGCGGCAGCGGTGGACGCGATTCGATCAGGCCCAGGGTCGCCTTGCTCAGGAACGAGCGGTTGTCGGCTTCGGCAACCGATGGCACGAACTGGCCATCCTTGAGGCTCGGGTGGTTCGGGTAGTTGAGTTTCAGGGTTTCCAGACTGGTGGCGGCCAGGTCGTCCAGGTGCAGACGCTGGTAAGCCTCGGTCATCACCGCCAGGCCGTCGCCGACCGATGGGGTTTCCTGGAAGTTTTCCACCACGTAACGGCCACGGTTGGCGGCAGCCACGTACGCCTGACGAGTCAGGTAGTAGTCGGCCACGTGGATTTCGTAGGCAGCCAGCAGGTTGCGCAGGTAGATCATGCGCTGCTTGGCGTCCGGCGCGTAGCGGCTGGTCGGGTAGCGGCTGGTCAGCTGGGCGAACTCGTTGTACGAGTCGCGGGCAGCGCCCGGATCACGCTTGGTCATGTCCAGCGGCAGGAAGCGCGCCAGCAGACCGACGTCCTGGTCGAACGAGGTCAGGCCCTTGAGGTAGTAGGCGTAGTCCACGTTCGGGTGCTGTGGATGCAAACGGATAAAACGCTCGGCGGCGGACTTGGCAGCTTCCGGCTCGGCGTTTTTATAGTTGGCATAAATCAGTTCAAGCTGTGCCTGATCCGCGTAGCGACCGAACGGATAGCGCGACTCCAGAGCCTTCAGCTTGGCCGTGGCACTGGTATAGCTGTTGTTGTCCAGGTCGGTCTGAGCCTGCTGGTACAGCTCGGCTTCGCTCAGGTTTTCGTCGACGACTTCCTTCGATGAGCAAGCAGCGGTCAATGCGAGGATGGCGATCAGCAGCAGGTGTTTCACTTGCATGGCGGCTTGCGTCCCTATGACGGCCGCTGTCTTGGGCGGGGCCGTCCTGTTATGATGAGCGCCCCGTTGAAAAGCCTCGGGGCAAAAGACGCCGTATTTAACCACAAGCGCGCAGCCGAAACCAAAGGCTGTGCCGACGCCCAGTCAGAGCATGTCCGATAAAATTGAACTTCGCGCAGAGGTGCCGTCCGATTTGGGCGGCCAACGCCTCGATCAAGTCGCCGCCCAACTCTTCGCTGAGCACTCACGCTCGCGCCTTTCCGCCTGGATCAAAGAAGGTCGCCTGACTGTGGACGGAGCGGTCATCCGCCCCCGCGACATCGTGCACGGCGGTGCCATCCTTGAGCTGACTGCCGAGCAGGAAGCCCAGGGCGAATGGATCGCCCAGGACATCGAGCTCGACATCGTCTACGAAGACGACGACATCCTGGTCATCAACAAGCCTGCGGGCCTGGTGGTGCACCCGGCTGCCGGCCATGCCGATGGCACCTTGCTCAACGCCTTGCTGCACCACGTGCCGGACATCATCAATGTCCCGCGCGCCGGTATCGTGCATCGCCTGGACAAGGACACCACCGGTCTGATGGTGGTGGCCAAGACCATTCAGGCGCAGACCAAACTGGTTGCCCAACTGCAAAGCCGCAGCGTAAGCCGGATCTACGAGTGCATCGTGATCGGCGTGGTGACGGCCGGTGGCAAGATCAACGCCCCGATCGGCCGTCACGGCCAGCAGCGCCAGCGCATGGCGGTGATGGAAGGCGGCAAGCCGGCCGTCAGCCACTACCGCGTGCTGGAGCGGTTCCGTTCGCACACTCATGTGCGGGTCAAACTGGAAACCGGTCGTACCCACCAGATCCGTGTGCACATGTCGCACATCAACTTTCCGTTGGTCGGCGACCCGGCGTACGGCGGTCGTTTCCGCATTCCGCCTGCCGCGAACCCGACCATGGTCGAGTCGCTCAAGCACTTCCCGCGTCAGGCCCTGCACGCGCGTTTCCTCGAGCTGGATCATCCGACCACCGGTGAGCGCATGAGCTGGGAATCGCCGCTGCCGGAAGATTTCGTCTGGCTGCTGACCCTGCTCAAGCAGGATCGCGAGGCATTCGTCGGATGAACTGGCTGACGCCGGACTGGCCTGCGCCGGCCAGCGTCAGGGCTTGCGTCACCACCCGCGAGGGGGGTGTCAGCGAGGCGCCGTTCGACAGCCTCAACCTCGGCGATCATGTCGATGATCGCCCAGAGGCCGTTACCGAGAATCGCCGGCGTCTGACCGATCACTTCTCGATCAAGCCTGCCTGGTTGCAGCAAGTGCACGGGATCGTCGTGGCCCACGCTGATCCTGCTGTGGTTGCCACCGCCGACGCCAGTTGGACGGACACTCCGGGTATTGCCTGCGCGGCCATGACCGCTGATTGCCTGCCAGCATTGTTCTGTGATCGTGCCGGCACGCGCGTGGCGGCGGCTCATGCCGGTTGGCGCGGGTTGGCGGCGGGTGTGCTTGAAGCTACCCTCGATCATCTCGATACCGCTCCGGCGGACGTGCTGGTCTGGCTCGGCCCGGCCATCGGCCCGACAGCGTTTGAGGTCGGCCCGGAAGTACGTGAAGTCTTCGTCAATCAACTCCCCGAGGCGGCATCAGCCTTCGTCCCAAGCCACAATGCTGGCAAGTTCATGGCCGACATCTACCTGCTGGCGCGCCTGCGTCTGGCTGAGCGAGGTGTCACTGCGGTTTATGGCGGCGGTTTCTGTACCGTGAACGATCCGCGCTTCTTTTCTTACCGCCGTGCGTCGCGCACCGGTCGCTTTGCCTCCCTCGTTTGGCTCACCCGCTAGACTTGCCTGACCTGAATCAACTCTCTGACGCTTGAATCTCCCAGAATCGACCGCATCTACAGTGGTATCTGGCAGGTTTCTTTATTCAGGATGGTTTCTTAGGTCCGGCCTGCTCAAAAGGAAGGTGACCCATGCGTATAGACCGTTTAACCAGCAAATTACAGTTGGCGTTATCCGACGCCCAATCCCTGGCCGTTGGCCACGATCATCCGGCCATCGAGCCAGCGCATTTGATGCAAGCCATGCTTGAACAGCAGGGTGGTTCGATCAAACCCCTGTTGATGCAAGTAGGCTTTGACGTCAACAGCTTGCGCAAAGAGCTGACCAAAGAGCTCGATCAATTACCGAAAATCCAGAACCCGACCGGCGACGTCAACATGTCGCAGGATCTGGCGCGCCTGCTCAATCAGGCCGATCGCCTGGCCCAGCAGAAGGGTGACCAGTTCATTTCCAGCGAACTGGTGCTGCTCGCCGCGATGGACGAGAACAGCAAGCTCGGCAAACTGCTGCTCGGCCAAGGCGTGAGCAAGAAAGCCCTGGAAAACGCGATCAACAACCTGCGCGGTGGTGAGGCCGTCAATGACGCCAACCACGAAGAGTCGCGTCAGGCGTTGGACAAGTACACCGTTGACCTGACCAAGCGCGCCGAGGAGGGCAAGCTCGATCCGGTGATCGGCCGTGACGACGAAATTCGTCGCACCATCCAGGTTCTGCAACGCCGGACCAAGAACAACCCGGTGCTGATCGGCGAGCCTGGCGTGGGTAAAACCGCGATTGCCGAAGGTCTGGCCCAGCGCATCATCAACGGCGAAGTGCCGGATGGCCTCAAAGGCAAGCGTCTGCTGTCACTGGACATGGGCGCGCTGATTGCCGGTGCCAAGTACCGCGGTGAGTTCGAAGAACGCCTGAAATCCCTGCTCAATGAACTGTCGAAGCAGGAAGGTCAGATCATTCTGTTCATCGACGAACTGCACACCATGGTTGGCGCCGGTAAAGGCGAAGGCTCGATGGATGCCGGCAACATGCTCAAGCCGGCACTGGCGCGCGGTGAGCTGCATTGCGTCGGCGCAACCACGCTCAACGAGTACCGCCAATATATAGAGAAGGACGCGGCCCTCGAACGGCGCTTCCAGAAAGTCCTGGTGGACGAGCCGAGCGAAGAAGACACGATTGCCATCCTGCGTGGCCTTAAAGAGCGTTATGAGGTGCACCACAAGGTGGCGATCACCGACGGCGCGATCATCGCCGCGGCCAAGCTCAGCCATCGCTACATCACTGACCGGCAGTTGCCGGACAAGGCCATCGACCTGATCGACGAGGCCGCCAGCCGTATCCGCATGGAAATCGACTCCAAGCCGGAAGTACTGGATCGTCTGGAGCGCCGCCTGATTCAGTTGAAGGTGGAATCCCAGGCGCTGAAGAAAGAAAGCGATGAAGCGGCCATGAAGCGCCTGGAAAAACTCCAGGAAGAAATCGTCCGCCTTGAGCGTGAGTACTCGGATCTGGAAGAAATCTGGAACTCGGAAAAAGCCGAGGTGCAGGGTTCGGCGCAGATTCAGCAGAAGATCGAGCAGTCGCGTCAGGAACTGGAAGCCGCGCGCCGTAAAGGCGACCTCAACCGCATGGCCGAATTGCAGTACGGGGTGATCCCGGATCTGGAGCGCAGCCTGCAAATGGTCGACCAGCACGGCAAGAGCGAAAACCAGTTGCTGCGCAGCAAGGTGACTGAAGAGGAAATCGCCGAAGTCGTTTCGAAGTGGACCGGTATTCCGGTATCGAAAATGCTCGAAGGCGAGCGCGACAAGCTGATGAAGATGGAAAGCCTGTTGCACCAGCGTGTGATCGGTCAGGACGAGGCGGTGGTGGCGGTGTCCAACGCGGTACGGCGTTCCCGTGCCGGGCTGGCGGACCCGAATCGTCCGAGCGGCTCGTTCATGTTCCTCGGCCCGACCGGTGTCGGTAAAACCGAGCTGTGCAAGGCGTTGGCCGAATTCCTCTTTGATACGGAAGAGGCGATGGTGCGGATCGACATGTCCGAGTTCATGGAGAAACATTCCGTGGCACGGCTGATCGGTGCACCACCGGGCTACGTGGGCTACGAGGAGGGCGGTTATCTGACCGAAGCGGTACGTCGCAAGCCTTACTCGGTGATCCTGCTGGATGAGGTCGAGAAGGCGCACCCGGATGTGTTCAACATCCTGCTGCAAGTGCTGGAGGATGGACGACTGACCGACAGCCACGGGCGCACGGTGGATTTCCGCAATACCGTGATTGTCATGACCTCGAACCTCGGTTCGTCGCAGATCCAGGAACTGGTGGGAGATCGTGAGGCGCAGCGGGCAGCGGTGATGGACGCGCTGACCAGTCACTTCCGTCCCGAGTTCATCAACCGGGTCGACGAAGTGGTGATCTTCGAGCCATTGGCGCGGGATCAGATCGCGGGCATTACCGAGATCCAGCTGGGCCGTCTGCGCAGCCGTCTGGCCGAGCGCGAGCTGAAGCTGGAACTGAGTCCGGAAGCGATGGACAAGTTGATTGCCGTTGGTTACGACCCGGTTTATGGCGCACGTCCTCTCAAACGTGCGATCCAGCGCTGGATCGAAAACCCGTTGGCGCAGTTGATCCTGTCGGGGCATTTCCTGCCGGGCGACACGGCGACCGGCAAGGTCGTGAACGACGAAATCGTTTTCGACTGAGCGGCAAAGCCAATGAAATAAGGAAGGCCTCGCTTTGCGAGGCCTTTTTTTCGTTAGGCTGTTGAACTCTAAGGAAAAGGCTTGTAAAGTGCGCCCCGCAGTCAGTCACCCGCAGCATCTCAGCTCACTGAGCTGAAATCTGAAATAAGTTGCAAATCATTAACTTGAAAGCGATTTAGGGGGTTGACAGAGGTGTTCTAGGTTGTAGAATAGCGCGCCTCAGACACACGAACGCAGCGATGCGAACGATGTCTGGAAGCTGTAAGATTCACCGTTGTAAATTGAAATATGTAGTTCCGTGATAGCTCAGTCGGTAGAGCAAATGACTGTTAATCATTGGGTCCCAGGTTCGAGTCCTGGTCACGGAGCCAATTTCAAACCGGGGTATAGCGCAGTCCGGTAGCGCGCCTGCTTTGGGAGCAGGATGTCAGGAGTTCGAATCCCCTTACCCCGACCATTTTTGGGTCGTTAGCTCAGTTGGTAGAGCAGTTGGCTTTTAACCAATTGGTCGTAGGTTCGAATCCCACACGACCCACCATTTTTGAAACCAGGTTACACTGGGATCGAATCTTAAGATCAGAGGCCAAAAGCGCTGATCGAAGAAGGCGATCTTTGAAAGATCGCCTTTTTTTTACCGGGGTATAGCGCAGTCCGGTAGCGCGCCTGCTTTGGGAGCAGGATGTCAGGAGTTCGAATCCCCTTACCCCGACCATATTAAAAATCCTCGTATCGAAAGATACGGGGATTTTTTTTGCCTGCAAAAAACTCTCGATCGCACCGCAAAAACAAATATGGGAGCGAGCCTGCTCGCGAAGGGGGTGTGTCATTCAACAATGGCGTCGACTGACACACCGCTTGCGCGAGCAGGCTCGCTCCCACATTTTTTAGATCAGTGCAGCTTCAGGCGTGGCTCAGTCCCGCGACCGATCTTGCTGCCCAGCATCAGCATTGCCGTGCGGAACGGCCCGTACAGCGCCATCTGGTGCATGCGGTACAGCGAGACGTAGAACATCCGCGCCAGCCAGCCTTCGAGCATCACGCTGCCGGTCAGGTTGCCCATCAAGTTACCCACAGCCGAGAAACGTGACAGCGAAATCAGCGAGCCGTAGTCGGTGTACTTGTACTCCGGCAGGGATTTGCCTTCGATGCGCAATTTCAGCGATTTGGCCAGCAGCGACGCCTGTTGGTGCGCGGCTTGTGCACGTGGCGGCACGTTGCGATCCGAACCCGGTTGCGGGCAGGCGGCGCAATCACCGAAGGCGAAGATGTTTTCGTCACGGGTGGTCTGCAGCGTCGGCAATACTTGCAGTTGATTGATGCGGTTGGTTTCCAGGCCGTCGATGTCCTTGAGGAAACCCGGTGCGCGAATACCGGCAGCCCAGACTTTCAGGCTGGCCTTGATCTCATTGCCATCGGCCGTGATCAGACTGTCGGCGGTCACTTCGCTGACCGACGCGTTGGTCATCACGTTGACCCCGAGCTTTTCCAGAGTCTTGTGCACCGGCCCGCTGATGCGCTCCGGCAGGGCGGGCAGCACCCGTGGCCCGGCTTCGATCAGAGTGATGTGCATGTTTTCCGGTTTGATCCGGTCCAGACCGTATGCCGCCAGCTCATGCGCGGCGTTGTGCAGTTCTGCCGCCAGTTCGACACCGGTGGCGCCGGCACCGACGATGGCCACGCTGATCTGTTCGATCACGTCGGTCTGCCCGGCATGGGCGCGCAGGTAGTGGTTGAGCAGTTGCTGGTGGAAGCGCTCGGCCTGTTTGCGGGTGTCGAGGAACAGGCAGTGCTGCGCTGCGCCCTGGGTACCGAAGTCGTTGGTGGTGCTGCCGACGCTGATCACCAGCGTGTCGTACGGCACTTCACGAGCCGGCACCAGCTCTACGCCGTTCTCATCGTAGGTCGCCGCCAACTGGATTTTTTTCTCTGCGCGATCAAGCCCGCTCATGCGCCCCAGCTGGAACTCGAAGTGGTTCCATTTGGCTTGGGCAACATAGTTGAGTTCGTCTTCGGAAGAGTTCAGGGATCCGGCGGCCACTTCGTGCAGCAGTGGTTTCCAGATGTGCGTCAGGTTCGCGTCGACCAGCATCACACTGGCCGTGCCGCGCTTGCCCAGAGTCTTACCCAGACGGGTAGCCAGCTCCAGACCGCCGGCGCCGCCGCCGACAATAACAATACGATGGGACATGGGGATAACTCGCAAGGTTTTTAAAGGAAATCGGTGCGGTTACCCGAGCGAGCGCGAGGCAGCTCATAGCGTCAGGTAACTGATAAGTCGGCTCAGCAGGCCCAGACCAATGGTCACTGCAACCACCAGCACGAGGAGCATCCACGGCCGGAAAGGCCGGCGCTCGACTCGGTGTTGGGACAACTGCAGGTACTCTTCGACATGCTTCTGGTCTTCGGGGTTCAGGCGGCTGGTCATAAAGGCCTCGTCAGGTAGACGTTGCTGAAGGTGGGGAAGCTACAGCGGTTTTTATCCCGGGTTGAACGCAGCATAGCCACTGGCCGGAACCGGTTCGACCGAAACACCGTCGTCGAGGCGAATGATCCCGCTTTGTAACACTCGTGCGGTAATTCCGCCATGCCCGCGCACCGCTTGAAAGGTGCCGGGGCCGAGGTTGTTTTGCAGGCGCGCGCAGGGCTGACACCAGCCGGTGGTTTCGAATATGGCCTGACCAATGCGAAAGCGCCGCCCCTTGAGACTGAACAAATTGATGCCGCTGATGACCAGATTGCGCCGCAGATCTTCAGGCCTCACCGGTTGATCTTCAGGCCGGCCCATCAACGCGCTGATGACGGCCAGGTGTTCGAACTGAATCAGCGTGACTTGCCGCGCGTTACGCACCCCGGGACGGGCGTGGTCGCCGGTTAATCCAGCCTCCAGACGAGCCTCGACTGCATCGAGTTCGAGCATCGGGCCACGGGATTGCGGGCGCACGCCGATCCAGCGCACGCGGCCGGTCTGCGGGACGTCGGCAATCAACTGCTGCAGTGGTGTCACAGGCTGATCCCGACATCGAAGACGATGCTGCGTCCCAGGTTGCTGCGCAGAAAGTCCGGCGCGTCGGGATGGGCGAACAGCACCCGGGCGAAGGTCGGGCCGACCAGCGACAGCGAGCGCCAGCCCTGGCGCAGGTATTCGGTGGGCGGCGGAAAGTGGCTGTTGAGGTCCAGCACTTCGCGCTTGAGGCTGGCGAAGGCAATGATGTCCAGCTCACCCAGATCCATGCCGCGTTCCTTGTAGTTGTGCGCTTTTTTGCGCAGGGTCGGCGCCAGGCGCAACAGAAATTCGTTGGCCGGGATCCGCCGCGGCTTGGCTTCACGGCGCACCAGTTGGCTGAGCGAGAACGCGCTGCGCCGCCGCTGCAGTTCGTCGCGCCATTCGTCGTTGAGCCGACGCCCTTCATCGAGGACGAAGAATACTTCGAAATTGGCGTCGCGAAACAGCACGTCCGGCGGCTCGCCGGCAGGGGCGAACTCGTCGGCGCGGTAAGGGATGTTCAAGCCTTGCAGCAGGCGCTGGCAGACCCAACGCTCACGCTCCCATTTGCGGGCATTGGACAGGAACGCGTTGGCTTGCTCGGCCGCAATGGTCAGCAGGCGTAAGTAATCTGAGTCATCCATAAGCCCAAGCTTAGCGTTCAAATGCGACAAGCTGAAAGCACCGCGCGGCAAAGTGTGTCAGTGGGCAGCCGGAAAGGGCGGTGTAGACTGATGAAAACCGTCCGTTAATGCCATATCGAGGGGATGAACGTGAAATATCGCTGGCTGCTGCTGTTGGCTGTTGTTCCGCTGTGGGCCCAGGCCCTTGAAGTTGGCGAACGCCTGGCGCCCTGGACGTTGCTTGATCAGTACGATCAGGCGTTCACCCTCGACAACCGCACCACGACGCTGCTGGTGGCGCGCGACATGGACGGCGCCAAGCTGATCAAACAGGCGTTGAAGGACCAGCCCAAAGGCTATCTGGAAGCGCGTCACGCGGTATTCGTCGCCGATATCCAGCGCATGCCGGCACTGATTGCCAAAATGTTCGCCGTTCCGGCCATGCGCGACTACAGCTATCGAGTCCTGCTCGACCGCGAGGGCCGGGTGGCCTCGCGCTATCCGGGCGCCGAAGGCTCGGTGCTGTGGCTGCAACTCAAGGACGGCCGACTGCTCGAACAACGTGAGTATGCCGACGCGGCCCAGTTGCACGAGGCACTGGAGAAGGCCCGCCCATGATCGGCGCCGAGCTGCTGTCACCTGAAAGCCTGACGGTGGGCTGGCTGATTTATGCGCCGGTGCTGGTCTGGGCGATCTGTCGTGCGCCGTGGGTCGAGTTGTTCAGTGACAGTCGCCGGCAGCATTTGCTGTTCGGCACCGTGTTCGCCTTGTTTCTGTTGTGGATGGTGCGCAGGGATTTCGACACCGGCGTCTCTTACCACTTCATCGGTATGACCGCCGTGACACTCTTGCTCGACTGGCCGCTGGCGATTGTCGGCGGGCTGGTGGCGCAGCTCGGGTTGGTGTTGCTCGGGCGTCAGGATCTGGTGGCGGTCGGGGTCAACGGCACGCTGCTGATCCTGTTGCCGGTGTTGATCACCGAGTGTGTGGCGATCGTCGTCGAGCGCGCCCAGCCACGTAATCCGTTTGTGTATATCTTCTGTTCCGGATTCTTTGCGGCGGCGTTGTCGGCCTTGTTGTGCCTGGTGCTGAGCCTGAGCCTGCTCTGGTACGACGGACTGTTTGCCATGCCGGAATGGCTGGAAGATTTTATCGGCTACCTGTGGCTGCTGATTTTTCCCGAAGCGTTCATCAACGGCATGGTGATCAGCGCGCTGGTGGTGTTCAGTCCCGAGTGGCTGGAGACCTTCAACCGTACCCGCTACCTTTCGGCGCCGTGGAAGGACGACGATCCCAAGTCTTGATCCACATCAAATCCGCCACCCGCGCGGCATTTCATGCTCGGCCAAATTCCTTCAGGAGCAGCGGCATGAGTGTGTACGAGTGGGCGAGGCAGGAAACGCGGCAGAGTCTGGAGATGGCGCAGGAGGTGGGTTTCGATCCGGGCCTGAGCTTGCGCGCCTTGCTCAGCGCGGTGGTGCAACAGAGCAAGACGGTGCGCAACGCCGAAGACCTGGCCGACGAGTTGCGCTTTCTGGCGGAAAACCTCGACGACGATCAGGACTACGGCTTCATGCGGCCCTGATGGCGATCAGTGGCGCGGGTCGAAATCGCCGGAGAACATTTCGTCTTCGGCGTCCGGGGCCACCGGGATCTTGTGTTCTTCCGACGCCCACGCACCCAGGTCGATCAGCTTGCAGCGATCAGAGCAGAACGGACGGAATTTGTTCTCAGGTGTGAATTCCACGGGGGCGCCGCAGGTTGGGCATTCGACGGTTGTAGGGCTCATGACTGGCCTCCGGATAAAGTCAGGTAAAAGTGATGCAGGCGCTCGACTTCGCTGTGCAGCCAGGCGAGGTCGCGGTCGTTGACCACCACATCGTCGGCACGGCTCACGCGGTCTTCGCGGCTCGACTGGGCCTTGAGGATCGCCTGGACCTGCTGTTCGCTGGTCTGGTCACGCTGCAAGGTGCGTTCGATCTGCAGTTGTTGCGGGGCATCGATCACCAGGATGCGCTGGGTCATCGTGTATTGCCCGGATTCGATCAACAGCGGTGACACCAGAATCGCGTAAGGCGATTTTGCCAGTGCCAGATGCTGGGCGATCTCCTCGGCGATCAACGGATGCAGCAGGGCTTCGAGCCAGCGGCGTTGCTCCGGCAGTTCAAAAATCAGCTGGCGCAGGGCCGCACGGTTCAGCGTGCCGTCGGCCTGCAACACCTGCGGGCCGAAGTGTTCGGCAATCTTCGCCAGCGCCGGACGCCCCGGCTCGACCACCCAGCGTGCCGCATGGTCGGCGTCGACCACGTGGACCCCAAGGTCGATAAAGTGCTGGGCCGCAGCGCTTTTGCCGCTGCCGATGCCGCCGGTCAGGCCGAGAATCCAGGGTTTTTCCACAGGGGTATTCATTTCAAACCGACAAACTGCCAATAGAAGTCGGTTATTTGACCACCCCAGAGCAAGGCAATCCAGCCGGCAATGGCCAGATACGGGCCAAAGGGGATCGGCGTCGAGGTTTTCTGTTCGCGCAGACGCAGCAGAATCACCCCGACAATCGCGCCCACCAGCGATGACAGCAGGATCGTCAGCGGCAGAATCTGCCAGCCGCCCCAGGCGCCGAGCAACGCCAGCAGCTTGAAATCGCCATGGCCGATGCCGTCCTTGCCGGTCAGCAGCTTGAATAGCCAGAACACTGACCACAACGCCATGTAACCGGCCACCGCACCCCACAGCGCCGCGTGCAGCGAGACAAATACCCCGAAACTGTTGACGATCAAGCCCAGCCACAGCAACGGCAGCACCAACACATCGGGCAGCAGTTGATGTTCGGTGTCGATCAGGCTCATCGCCAGCAGCCCCCAGGTGAGGACGATCAACAGGCACGCCGCCCAGCCAAAACCTACCTGCCAGGCGATGAACGCCGAGAGCAGGCCGCAGGCCAGTTCCGTCAGGGGATAACGCTTGCTGATCGGTGTGGCGCAATCGGAGCAGCGCCCGCGCAGGGCCAGATAGCTGAGCAGGGGAATGTTCTCCCACGCACGAATCCGATGGCCGCAGTGCGGGCAAGCGGAGTGCGGCAGCATCAGGTTGTAGGTGGGCAGGGGCGTGTCGGTCGGCAGGCCGAGGACGTCCTGGGCCTGCTGGCGCCAATCGCGCTCGAGCATTTTCGGCAGACGCCAGATCAGCACGTTGAGAAAACTGCCGATCACCAGACCCAGCAGCAGTGCGGTGCACACAAAGGCCAGCGGATACAGACTGAAAAGTTCGTCGATAGGCATGTCAGATCGCTGAGCCGAGTTGGAAGATCGGCAAGTACATGGCCACGACCAGACCGCCGACGATGACCCCGAGCACTACCATGATGAACGGCTCCATCAGGCTGGTGAGGTTGTCGACCATGTTATCCACTTCGTCCTCATAAAAACCGGCGACTTTGTCGAGCATGTCATCCAGCGCGCCGGACTCCTCGCCGATGGCAGTCATCTGCACCGCCATGTTGGGGAATACGCCGGTGCTGCGCATGGAAAAATTCAGCTGCATGCCGGTGGCGACGTCCTGGCGGATGCGCAGCACCGCGCGCTTGAACACCACATTGCCGGTGGCGCCGGCCACTGAATCGAGCGCTTCTACCAAAGGCACGCCAGCGGCGAACGTGGTCGACAGGGTGCGGGCGAATCGCGCCACCGCCGACTTGTACATCAGCGTGCCCACCAGCGGCAGTTTCAGCAGCCAGGTGTCTTTGCGGTCACGCAGTGCCTGGGATGTTTTCAACGCGCGACGCGTACCGAAGAACACCGCAACCAGTACGCCAAGCACCGCCCACCACCATTGCTGCATGAACTCGGAAATGCCGATCACCATCAGCGTGAAGGCCGGCAGTTCCGCACCGAAGCCGGAGAACACCGCCTGAAACTGCGGCACCACCTTCACCAGCAAAATCCCGGTGACGACCATCGCCACCAGCACCACCGCTGTCGGGTAGGTCATGGCTTTCTTGATCTTGGCCTTGAGTGCTTCGCTTTTTTCCTTGTAGGTCGCGACCCGCTCAAGCAGCGTGTCGAGGGCGCCGGATTGCTCGCCGGCATCCACCAGGTTGCAATACAACTCATCGAAATACTGCGGCTTCTTGCGCAGGGCAGTGGCGAAGCTGTTGCCGGCGGCCACTTCCTGCTTCATCTCGTCCACCAGTTTGCGCATCGCCGGATTGTCGAAGCCTTCGCCAATGATGTCGAACGACTGCAGCAAAGGTACGCCAGCCTTCATCATGGTCGCCATCTGCCGGGTGAACAGCGCGATGTCCTGGGCCTTGATGCGTTTGCCGAAACTCAGCAGGGACGCGGATTTCTTGCGCACCTTGCCGGGGTTGATCCCTTGCTTGCGCAGTTGGGCCTTGATCAGCGCGGGGTTCTGCCCACTCAATTCGCCGGTAACCTTGCTGCCTTTGCGGTCCGTGCCTTCCCAGGCGTAGACACTGATTTTTGCTGCCTTGACCGCCATGTTCAGTCCTTGGTGACCCGGTTGATTTCTTCCAGGCTGGTGATGCCTTGCATGGCCTTGTGCAGGCCCGAGGTGCGCAGATCGTCGAAACCGTCGCGACGCATCTGGCTGTCGATTTCCAGCGAGTTGCCTTCGGCCATGATCAGCCGTTGCAGCTCGGGGGTGTTTTTCACCACTTCATAAATCCCCACGCGCCCCTTGTAGCCGCCGTTGCAATGATCGCAACCGACCGGCTCATAGATCGTGAAACTGCCGATCTGTTCCGGCGCAAAGCCCTCCTTGATCAGTGTTTCGCGAGGGATCTCGATCGGTTTCTTGCAGTGGCTGCACAGCTTGCGCGCCAGGCGCTGGGCGATGATCAGGCTCACCGAGGTGGCGATGTTGAAGCCGGGGATACCCATGTTGTGCAGGCGGGTCAGGGTTTCGGCGGCGCTGTTGGTGTGCAGTGTGGACAACACGAGGTGCCCGGTCTGCGCAGCCTTGATCGCGATCTCGGCAGTTTCCAGGTCGCGGATCTCGCCGACCATGATCACATCCGGGTCCTGGCGCAAAAACGAGCGCAGCGCCTGGGCAAAATCCAGCCCCTGTTTCGGATTGACGTTGACCTGGTTGATGCCTTCCATGTTGATTTCCACCGGGTCTTCGGCGGTGGAAATGTTGATGTCGACGGTATTGAGGATATTCAGGCCGGTGTACAGCGATACGGTTTTCCCCGAGCCGGTTGGCCCGGTCACCAGAATCATCCCCTGCGGTTGCTTGAGCGCCGCCATGTACAGGTCTTTCTGCGCCGGCTCGTAACCCAGCGCATCAATGCCGATCTGCGCACTGGACGGATCGAGGATCCGGATCACCACTTTTTCACCCCACAGGGTCGGCAGGGTGTTGACCCGGAAGTCGATCGACTTGCTCTTCGACAGGCGCATCTTGATCCGCCCGTCCTGGGGTTTGCGTCGTTCCGAGATGTCGAGGCTGGCCATGACTTTCAGGCGTGCGGCGATCCGGCCGGCCAACTGGATCGGCGGTTTGGCCACTTCGCGCAGGATGCCGTCGGTCCGCACCCGCACCCGGAAGTTCTTTTCGTAGGGTTCGAAGTGCAGGTCGGAGGAACCACTCTTGATCGCGTCGAGCAGCATCTTGTGCACGAAGCGAACCACCGGGGCATCATCGGCATCGAGCCCGCCGATGGCGTCCTGGCGGCTGTCGTCGACGGATTCGACATCCACGCCGTCGAGATCAACATCGGCCATGTCTTCCAGCCCGCTGGCGTGGGTGTCGAAGAACTTCTCGATGGCATCGGTGAGCTTGTCGTCCTCTACCAGAATCGCTTCGGTGCTCAACCCGGTGCTGAACTGAATGTCGTTGATCGCCTGGTGATTGCTCGGGTCGGAAATGCCCACGAACAGTTTGTTGCCGCGCCGCCACAAGGGCAGGGCGTGATGCTGGCGCACCAGTTTTTCACTGACCAGGCCCTTGGGCTGGGTTTCCTTGTCGAGGCAATTGAGGTCCATGAAGGCCATGCCGAAATGCTCGGAAGCGATTTCAGCCACTTGGGAACTCTTTACCAGTTTGTTCTGCACCAGATAGCTGACCAGCGACAGCCGATTGCGCTGTGCCTGTTGCCAAGCTTGCTGGGCGCTTTTTTCCGTCAACAGTTCAGCCTGTACCAGTTGCTTGGCCAGACCGCTCAGAGCGATGTCATTCATGGGGATTCCGCACGCTTGCCGTTCATGACTTATAGCCTAGTCAAGTGACAGCGCCAAACACGTCGGGCACAGGTGACAAAAAGTGTCAGATAGTGCGGTTGTCGGTTGTAGGAAGGGCCGTCGCATCGCGCTCATGCCGAGTATTCGGGGGCATGGCACGGTTGGCATGGGCTATGCTGAGCCCATCTCAGATCATGAGATTCCGACTCATGCATGGAGCGTGGCTATGAAAAAACAACAGGGCTTTACTCTGATCGAGCTGCTGATCGTCGTGGCGATCATCGGCATTCTGGCGACCATCGCCTTGCCGCAGTATTCGAAGTATCAAGCGCGGGCCAAGGTGACCGCCGGGATTGCTGAAGCTTCTGCGCTCAAAGTCAATTTTGAAGACGTGATCAACGCAGGCTCGGCCGACCCGACCATCACCAATGTCAATGGCGGAACAGCTGCCACGCAAAACTGCACATTGGCTGTGACCGGGAAAGTTTCCGACGGCAGCGGAACCATTACTTGCACGCTGCTCAATGCTCCGGCCCCGGTGCTGAGTCAAACCGTTACTCTCACACGTGTGGCCGCCACCGGGTGGACCTGCAAATTTTCCGGCTCGAAGGATTACTCAACGACGGGCTGCCCTGGCGTCTGATCGAACGTATGAATCAAGTTTGGAAAAAGCCCCGCATTGCGGGGCTTTTTTGATTTTTCGGTTTAAAAAGATTCAATAATTTCAGCGTGTTAGGAACTTTCCGAAAAGCCGCAACTTGCATGTCAATAATGCACTTGTCATGCAAATTGCATGATTTCGAAAAATTGCTTAACTTATAACTTATTGATTTTTAAAGATTTATTGTATTTGGAAAAGTTGGCACAGCGTTCGCAATATATCCAGTAACCCTGCTGACAAGACAACCAGCAGACTTTCCAGAAAAACAGGAGTTACTCGTATGAAGAAGTTCGCTATCACTGCCGCTGCTGCTACCGCGCTGACCCTGACCATGGCTTCCGGTGCCTTCGCACAATCCACCCAGGCTACTCAGGCTCCAATGACTCTGGCTGCTGGTGAAATGACCAAGGCTAAGGAAACTACTTCCGATACCTGGATCACTACCAAAGTGAAAAGCGACCTGGTCACCGAAAAAGGCATTCCAGGTACTGACATCAAAGTCGAAACCAACAAAGGTGTTGTATCGCTGTCGTCGACTGTAGCCATCACCGAAGCTCAGAAAACTACCGCTGTAAACATCACCAAGAAAATCAAAGGCGTTAAAGCGGTCTCCGCTGACGGCCTGAAAGCCGAGTAAGGCATGACTTCTCGCCTGGACCGGGAGAAGGCGCGACAGACGGGCCGAGCAATACGTCTGCCGCAACTTTAGAGTTCATGCGAACGGTCACACGGATGTGACCATTACAGGCCCCGGCACTTGTGTCGGGGCCTGTTCTATTTCAGGGGCACCACAAAACAACTGTAGGAATGAGCCTGCTCGCGATAGCGGTGTGTCAGTCAGCAAAACGTGCCGCTGAAAGACCGCTATCGCGAGCAAGCTCACTCCTACAGAGGGATGGTGTGACTCAATTGCCGCGCTTGCTGTTGATCTGTCGCAGGCGATTGCCTTCAAAGCGCAGGTACTGGTACATGCCGTTGCTCGGGCCGTAGGTCCATTCCTCGACCTGAAACTCTTCGCGGCGATTGGCGCTGCGCTTGTAGCCGAGGGCGTCGCGACTGACCGGCTCGCCGCACTTCTGCAGCACTTCGCTGGCGCGGTCGCCGAGGCTGACCAGTTGGCTGCCACAGCGCAGCGTGTCGGAGGCCAGGGCAGGGCTGGCGGCGAGTATCAACGTCAGCGCAACCAGCCATTTGTGGTTCATCATTCGGCGTCCAGATGCATTTGCGTCACGACCCGGCCATCGCTTTCGGCCTCACCCAGGTTGGTGTCGATGAAGTACACCCGATCATCCGCCAGTTGGCCTTTGTCGACCAGATAGTCCTTGATGCTGCTGGCGCGTTCCTGACCCAGCTGGCGCAGCAGCACATCGCTGGAACTCCAGAACTTGATGATGCCTTCACGCATTTTCGCCGTGCGCTCTTCCTTGCCCAGGTCCTTCCATTCGGCCGGTGGCTGGGTTTTCAGGCGGGTGCGGTAGATGCCTTCGAGCAACGGGCCTTTCTCGTTTTCCGGGACCTGCAGCAGCGAGGCTTGCGCCGGCACCTTGTCGCCACGGCGCTGGAGCATCTTGTAGTAGTTGTACTGGTATTCGCGTTCCAGACGCTGTTCGGCGATCAACGGACCATCGCTGCTCTGCGCGGCAGTGCCTTCGATTTCCAGGCGCAGGGCCGGACGCTCCTTCAGGGCTTTGGACAGTTTATCCAGGGCCGACTCGGCGTCCTTGCTCAGGTCGCTGGAACCCGGGGCAAAGGACACGGTGCCGAGGTCTTCGGAACCGCCGCCGTTGATCAGCCCGCCAATCATCTTGAACGGTGCTGCAGCCGCTTTGACGATCAGATTGCGCAGGGTTTGCCAGACAATCGGCATCACGCTGAACTGCGGATTGTTGAGGTCGCCGGTGACCGGCAGCTCGATGGAGATCTTGCCGTCGACATCCTTGAGCAGGGCAATCGCCAGTTTCAGCGGCAGGCTCACGGCATCCGGGCTGTCGACTTTCTCACCGAGTTGCAGTTGTTCGACCACCACTTTGTTTTCAGCCTTCAACTGGCCCTTGGTGATCAGGTAATGCAGGTCGAGGTTGAGACGGCCCTTGCGGATGCGGTAACCGGCAAATTTGCCCGAGTACGGGGTCAGGGTGGTCAGCTCGACACGCTTGAAACTGGTGGCGATGTCGAGGCTGGCCATCGGGTCGAACGGGTTGACCGCGCCTTTGATGGTGACTGGCGCATAGCGGTCGACCTTGCCCTTGATGTCGACGCTGGCCGGTTTCGCCTGACGACTGTCGATGGTGCCGATCTGGCCGTTGAGCTGTTGAACCGCGGTGGCGAAGTTCGGCGTCAGGCTGAAGTCGGCGAAGTTGGCCGAGCCGTCGTTGATTGCAATCGCGCCGATGTGAATGCCCAGCGGCTTGTCCTTGCTGGCCGGTTTGGCGGCGGCAGTCTTCGCACCGCTGTCGGGCGGTTGCGGGATCAGCAGATCGTCAATGTTGGTGGTGCGGTCATCGTTGATCATGAATCGCACGTACGGCTGGAACAGGTTGACCTTGTCGATCGACAGGCTGTCACCGTGTTGATAGTTGATGCCTTCAACCACCACTTGCTGCCACTTGAGGAAGTCGCGGGTTTTCAGGGTGTCGAGGGTGTGCAGTTGATCGATCTGCGCACGCCCGGTCACGCCGAGTGCCAATGGCTCGGTACTCTTGAGATTGACCTTCAGGTCGCTGCCGAGCATGCCGCTGCGCAGTTCCAGGCGAATGAACGGATTGATGTAGGACTGCGCGACCCGCAGGTCGATGTCCTGGGTTTTCACGTTGAGCTGGGCGGTGACCGGGGCGAGGTTGACCACGCCGTCGGCGTTGATCTTGCCTTGTTTGCCCAGCCCGCTGTCGAGTTTGACCTTGAAGGGCGATCCGTTGAGGCTGTCGAAATCCTGCAGATCAATGTTCAGCGGCGTGACATCCAGCGCCACCGGCGGTTTCGCCGAACGGTCGGCCAGATGCACCGTGTAGTTGCGCAACTGCACGTCTTTGAGCAGCACTTGCCATGGCTTGCTCGGCGCGGGCGATGTTTTCGGAGAGTCGGCGGCTGCCGGGGTATTGGCAGGTTCCGCCGCGGCTTTGGCTGCGGGTTTGGACGGTTGGCTGGCGAACAGTTTCTGCCAGTCCAGTTGACCGTCGGCCTCGAGCGCGGCCCAGGTTTCCAGTTTGTTGCTGCGAATCTTGCCGACCACCACTTGTTGTTTGGCCAGGTCCACCGAGGTTTCGCTGACGTCGAGGCGTTCAAGTTTTGCCAACGGGCGGCCGTCCGGCGCCTTGATCGCGAATGGCGCAATGCTCACCGCGACGTTGTTGAGCAGCAGTTCGGTTTCTTTCGACAGATTGAGTTTGTACTCGGTGCTGAGGTTGATCACACCGTCTTCGAGCACCAGCGGCAGCGCGTCACGCACGTAGGGCCAGAACGATTTCATCTTGCCATCGGTGACCTTCAGCGTGCCTTCAGAGGTGAAGGGGATCAGGCTGAAGTTGCCCTTCCAGTCGATCTGCCCACCGGCCGGGCCGGCAGCCACCAGCGTCATGTCGGCATTGTCTTCGGGCAGGGTGCTGAGGTTTTTCAGTTCGAAGTCGAGTTTGTCGTAGAGGAACTCGATCGGCTCGCTCGGCCGGGCGTCTTCGAAATGCACATTGCCACCGGCCAACTGGATGCGGTCGATGCGCAGCGGGAACGGCTTGGCATTCGGATCGACCGGGGTCGGCTCGCTGGCGGGGAGTTTGAACAGGCCCAGCAGATTCAGCTGACCGTCCTTGGCGAAGAGGATTTCAGTCTTCGGCTTGTCCAGCTCGATATCGGCCAGGTGCAGGGCTTTGGTCCACAGGCTGTCGATTTGCAGGTTGGCGTACAACCGCTCGAAGCCGACTTGTTCCTTGCCCGGCTCACCAATGATCAGGCCCCACAGGGTGACTTCAAGGCTGAACGGATTGAGTTCGATGCGCTGGATATGCGCAGGCACCGTGGCGTAGTTGGCCAACTGCTGGTTGGCAATGCGCAGGGCGATGCCCGGCAAAATCAGAAACCCCAGCAGGCTGTAGAGGGCCAGAGCAGTCAACAAGGCGCCAATCGCGCGAATCAATCCTTTGGGCATGTGCGGCTTCATCTGTCTGAATCGGAGTGCCTTGGAGTATGGCACGCGATTCCGGTTCCGAAGTACATCGTGGGGGGCAGGATTGTTCAGATTTGTCCGCAATCGTTGTAGGAGCTGCCGCAGGCTGCGATCTTGTGATCTTGTTTTTTTAACAATCAAAGTCAAAAGATCGCAGCCTGCGGCAGCTCCCACTGGGGATTACTATCAGAGCTGGAGGATCAGGGTTTTCAAAGGGGGTTGCTGGTCCATGGAAGGGAAGTCCGCACCCGGGGTCATCACACTCCACTCGCGTACCGGACGCCCGGCTTTTTCCGCGCAGCGCAGGACCTGTTCGCGCCAGTCGTCCATGCTGACTTTTGCCAGGTTGTTGCAGCAGATCAACACGCCGTTGTCGGCGGTGGTCAGCAGGGCCGGTTTGAGCAGGCTCTGATAGTCGCGCAGCAGGTCGACGGTGCCGAATGCGCTCTTGGCCCACGCCGGCGGATCAAGCAGGACGAGGTCGTATTGACGCTGTTCGAGACGCTGATAGCTCGGCAGTTTCTGCCCGCGCCGTTGGCTGATGGGCAGACCGGCGAGTTGGCGGATTGCCGGGAAATAATCGGACTGGATGAATTGCATCTCGGGCAGTTGCGGGTTGAGCAGACCGTTTTCGCGACCGACCGCCAGGTTGCCTTCGGCAAAGTCCAGGTTGCACACCTCACGCGCACCGCCGGCCGCCGCGCTGAGGCCAACGCCGCAGGTGTAGGCGAACAGGTTGAGGACGCTTTTGCCTTTGGCGTGATCCTTGACCCAGCCGCGGGTGTTGCGCAGGTCGAGGAACAGCAGCGGATCCTGCCCGGCATGGCGCCCGCGCACGCGGTAATTGAGGCCCCACTCATGACCGATGAGATCCGCCAGTGCGGCGTCGTCGGCTTTGTAGACGCTGTCTTCGCGATCGATCCGCGAGTTGCCGCGGGAGCGGTCGTTGTAGACCAGCAGGGTGTCGAAGCCCAGCGTCTGGTTGACCATGGCGTGCAGTTGCAGCAGGTCATCCCGTTCCAGCGTCTGGTGGAAACTCTGCACCAGCAATTGCGCACCGTAGCGGTCGATGGTCAACCCACCGGCGCCTTCCTGGCTGCCGTGGAACAGCCGATAGCAATCAGTGCCCTGACTGTGCAGTGTCGCGAGCAGGTCCTGGCGTTGGTCGAGGGCGGCGCGCAGCGCCTGATTCAAGGAAGACATGCGGGCGCCTTGCTGGAGAGAATTGGGGCGCGGGAGTTTAGCAGTTACCGATGCCCTGAGACATTGCGCAGATCTGTGGCGAGGGAGCTTGCTCCCTCTCGAGTGCGAAGCGCTCGCAACATTCCGAGGATCGCTGCGCAATCCAGCGGGAGCAAGCTCCCTCGCCACAGGTTCTGTGCATAGATCAGGTCAACAGCCCCATTCGGCGTTTGGCCCGCTGCACCGAGCCATTGCGCATTGCCCAGCGCAGCATCGGCGCACTGCGTTTGACGCTGGCGCGAATCAATTGGCGCTGCAGCGAACTCTGGTGGACATCAAGCATGTCGCTGGCCCAGTCCGGCAGCAGGTCGATACCGGCCTTCATCATCAGATCGCCAAACGGTCGCGCCAGCACACTCGGAGCCGGAGCGTCGAGCAGCAAGCGCAGGACTTCGCGGCTGCGATCATCACACAGCAACTGTGGACGCATGCGTTGCAGATAATCGGCCACGGCGTGGCGGGATTTCGGTACGTCCCGCGCACCGAGGCGCTCGGCGACCACGGCGATTTCCGCGTAGTAACGATCCTGATCTGCCAGCGACAGCTGTGGGTTGCGGTAACGCAAATGCGCGGCGAGGAAGTTGCTGACTTCGGCCACATGCACCCAGGTCAGCAAGTCCGGATCGCTGGCGGCGTAAGGCCGGCCGTCCGGCGCGGTGCCGACCACTTGCAGATGAATGGTGCGCACTTTTTCGATCAGCCATTCGGCGTCGCGGCGCGAGCCAAAGGTGGTGCCGGAGACAAACTGGCTGGTGCGGCGCAAGCGTCCGAGCATGTCCTGACGAAAATTCGAATGGTCCCAGACCCCGGCCAGCGCCAGCGGATGCAGGGCTTGCAGCAACAACGCGCTGATGCCGCCGATCAGCATGCTGCTGAAGTCGCCATGAACTTGCCAACTGATCGAATCGGGGCCGAACAGCCCGGGATCGCCCTTGGGATTTTCCAGGTCAAGCTGACCCAGCGACAGCCCGGTCAGGCTCATGAGTTGCTGTTCGATACGGCTGCGGATGAATTCCATGACAACTCATTGCGGGTGGACGGGCGCGGCCGGTTGACCGCGCCGCAGACGTTACTGATTCAGGCGCTTGTCGATCAAGCCCTGTAGGACGCTCGGATCGGCCAGGGTCGAGGTGTCGCCAAGGCTGTCGAGCTCATTGCAGGCAATCTTGCGCAAGATGCGGCGCATGATCTTGCCTGAACGGGTTTTCGGCAAGGCCGGCGCCCATTGGATCAGGTCCGGTTTGGCGAAGCTGCCGATTTCCTTGCTGACATGGGCCAGCAGTTCTTTCTTCAGCTCATCGCTCGGCTCGACGCCGTTCATGGGGGTGACGAAGGCGTAGATGCCCTGGCCTTTGACGTCGTGCGGGTAACCGACCACGGCGGCCTCGGCGATGCTGTCGTGCAGCACCAGCGCACTTTCCACTTCGGCGGTGCCGATGCGATGGCCGGAGACGTTGATCACGTCGTCGATGCGCCCGGTGATCCAGTAGTCGCCGTCCTCATCGCGGCGCGCGCCGTCACCGGTGAAGTAATAGCCGGGGTAGGGTTTGAAGTAGGTGTCGACCATCCGTTGCGGGTCGCCGTAGACGCTGCGGATCTGCGCCGGCCAGCTCGACTTGATCGCCAGCACGCCGCTGCCGGCGCCTTTGATTTCCTTGCCGTGCTCGTCCAGCAGCACCGGTTGCACGCCGAACATCGGCTGTGTGGCGCAACCCGGTTTGATTCGCTGCGCACTCACCAGCGGGCTGAGCATGATGCCGCCGGTTTCGGTCTGCCACCAGGTATCGATAATCGGGCAACGCTGTTCGCCGACCACGTTGAAGTACCATTCCCACGCTTCCGGGTTGATCGGCTCACCGACGCTGCCGAGCAGTCTGAGGCTCGCGCGCGACGTTTCCTGCAATGGCCCGGCACCCTCGCGCATCAGCGCCCGCAAGGCCGTCGGCGCGGTGTAGAAGATGTTGACGTGGTGTTTGTCGATCACCTGCCAGAAGCGCGACGTGCTTGGGTAGCTCGGCACGCCTTCGAAGATCAGCGTGGTCGCGCCATTGGCCAGGGGGCCGTAGACGATGTAGCTGTGGCCGGTGACCCAGCCGACGTCGGCGGTGCACCAGAACACTTCGCCGTCTCGGTAATCGAGCACGTACTTGAAGGTCATCGCCGCTTGCAGCAGGTAGCCGCCGGTGGTGTGCAACACGCCTTTGGGTTTGCCGGTACTGCCGGAGGTGTAGAGGATGAACAGCGGGTCTTCGGCGTCCATCGGCTCTGGCGGGCAGTCGTCGCTGACGTCACGCACGGCCTGGTGATACCAGAGGTCACGGCCCTCGACCCAATCGACCTGGCCTTGGGTGCGCTCGACCACCACGACGGTGCTGACGTCCGGGCAGCTTTGCAGGGCCTTGTCGACGTTCTGCTTGAGCGGCACGAACTTGCCGCCGCGCACGCCTTCATCGGCAGTGATCACCGTGCGGCAGTCGGCGTCGAGGATGCGGTCACGCAACGAATCCGGGGAGAAGCCGCCGAACACCACTGAGTGAATCGCGCCGATCCGCGCGCAGGCGAGCATGGCGTAGGCCGCTTCGGGGATCATCGGCATGTAGATGCACACCCGGTCGCCTTTTTTCACGCCACGGCTTTTCAGCACGTTGGCCAGTCGGCAGACATGGTGATGAAGTTTTTTGTAGGTGATCTGCGCCGATTCGGCCGGGTCGTCGCCTTCCCAGAGTATCGCTGTCTGTTCGCCGCGTTGCGCGAGGTGGCGGTCGATGCAGTTGTAGCTGACGTTCAGTGTGCCCCCGGCAAACCAGGAGGCTTCACCGGTTTTCAGGTCGTAGCGCTGGACGGTCTGCCACGGCGTGCTCCAGTCGAGGAAGCGGGTGGCCTGTTCGGCCCAGAAGGCGCTGGGGTGTTCAATGGATTCGCGGTACAGGCGCTTGTAGTCGTCCTGACTGAGTTGAGCTGCCCGGCGGACGGCATCGGCTTTGGGGAACGTGCTGATATCGAACATGACGGTTCCTTATTCTTGTTGTGCGAAGAATAAAGATGCGCCGAGAGGGCCAAGGGTTCAAGCCGCATCAGGAATCTGATGTTTGAGCCTGATTATGAATACACCCAAAACAACTGTAGGAGTGAGCCTGCTCGCGATCGCGGTGTGTCATTCAACATCAATGCTGATCGACACGCCGCAATCGCGAGCAGGCTCACTCCTACAGGGGATTTTTTGCCCACAGGGTCTGGGGGAGACAAAGCCTGTGGGCCGAGCCATCAAATCACCCGCGGTGACGACCGCGGAAGTAGTTGATCAGGCCTTGGGTGGAGGCATCGTCAGCGCTGGTTTCATCGCTGCCGACCAGACGGTTGTAAACGCCTTTGCCCAGTTCCTTGCCCAGTTCCACACCCCACTGATCGAAGGCGTTGATGCCCCAGACCACGCTTTGCACGAACACTTTGTGCTCGTACATGGCGACCAGCGCGCCGAGGCGACGCGGGCTGATGCGTTCGACCACAAGGGTGTTGCTCGGACGGTTGCCCGGGATCACCTTGTGCGGAGCAAGCTTGTGCACCTGGTCTTCGCTCATGCCTTTGTCGCGCAGTTCGGCCTCGGCTTCCGGCAGGGTCTTGCCGAGCATCAGCGCCTGGCTCTGCGACAGGCAGTTCGCGTACAGCCACTGATGGTGGTCGGAGACCGGGTTGAAGCTGACGATCGGCACGATGAAATCGGCCGGAATCAGTTGGGTGCCCTGGTGCAGCAACTGGTGGTAAGCGTGCTGACCGTTGCAGCCGACGCCGCCCCAGATGACCGGACCGGTGTCGGTCGACACCGCGGTGCCGTCCTGACGCACGCTCTTGCCGTTGGACTCCATGTCCAACTGCTGCAAGTGCTTGGTGATGTTGCGCAGGTAGTGGTCGTACGGCAGGATCGCGTGGCTTTGCGCGCCCCAGAAGTTGCCGTACCACACGCCGAGCAGGGCCAGCAGCACCGGCATGTTCTGTTCGAACGGCGCGCTTTGGAAATGCTGGTCCATGGTGTAGGCACCGGACAGCAGTTCCTTGAAGTTGGACATGCCGATGGCCAGGGCAATTGGCAGGCCGATGGCCGACCACAGCGAGTAACGACCGCCGACCCAGTCCCACATCGGGAAGATGTTTTCTTCACGGATGCCGAACGCGACCGCTGCGGCGTTGTTGCTCGATACCGCGATGAAGTGGCGATACAGCTCGGCTTCCGAACCACCCTGAGCCAGATACCAGGCGCGTGCGGCCTGGGCGTTCTTCAGGGTTTCAAGGGTGTTGAAAGACTTCGACGAAACGATGAACAGCGTGGTTTCGGCGCGCAGCTTTTGCGTCAGTTCGTGGAACTCACTGCCGTCGATGTTCGCCAGATAATGGCAACGCACGCCTTTCTGCGCGTAGGACAGCAACGCCTCGGAAACCAGCTCCGGGCCGAGGAACGAACCACCGATGCCGATGTTCACCACGTCGGTGATCGGCTTCTCGGTGTAGCCCCGCCACAGGCCATCGTGGATGCGGCCAACCAGATCAGTGATCTGGTTCAGCACCTTGTGCACTTCCGGCATCACGTTGACGCCATTGACCGACAGCTTGTCGCCCACCGGACGGCGCAGGGCCGTGTGCAGGGCCGGGCGGCCTTCGGAGGCGTTGACGATTTCGCCGTCGAACAGCGCTTTGATCGCGCCTTTCAAATCGACTTCATTGGCCAGGCCCACCAGCAGATTGCGGGTCTCGGCGTTGATCAGGTTCTTCGAATAATCGAGAAACAGTCCGCAGCTGCTGAGGGTGAATTGATTGAAGCGCTGCGGATCGGCGTTGAAGGCTTCGCGCATGCTGAAATCCTGCATGGCTTGGCGGTGATCTTTCAACGCTTGCCAGGCAGGCAGAGCGGTAACGTCGTGAGGAGTGCGGTAGTACGCCATCGCTGCGGTTTTCCTTTTTACTTGAACGGCCTTTTGAACACAGAACAGACCGATACGCCATGTTTGGGCGAGGGTCAAATGCGTCGACACGATTTTTCGATGCAGGGCGAATACAGTAAACCTCGCGCTGCGATCTGTCTTGACTTCTTCTGACCTGTTCCCTGTACTTTTTTAACATCGATACCGGGAACAAGCCGACCAACGGAAGGGGAGTGGCGCGTCGAAGCGGCTCAGGCCACCTGCACCGGGATGGCGTTGCTGGTGTGACTCAGCTCATTGCCGGGTGCCATGTACAGCATGCGTGGCTTGAAATTCAGCAGTTCCGCTTCGCTGTAATGGGCGTAGGCGCAAATGATCACCCGGTCGCCGACCTTGGCCTTGTGTGCGGCTGCGCCGTTGACCGAAATCATCCGCGAACCTTCTTCACCGCGGATCGCGTAGGTGGTGAAGCGCTCGCCGTTGTCGACGTTGTAAATCTGGATCTGCTCGTACTCACGGATGCCGGACAAGTCCAGCCACTCGCCATCAATGGCGCAGGAACCTTCGTAATCGAGTACCGCATGGGTGACTTCGGCGCGATGCAACTTGGCCTTGAGCATGATGGCGTGCATGAGGGATTTCCCGGGTTGGAAGCGAACGGCGGGCAGTGTGCCCGAAGGCTTTGGGGGCGGCAATACAACGCAAAAGATCGCAGCCTGCGGCAGCTCCTACATGGACTCATGTGTAGGAGCTGCCGCAGGCTGCGATCTTTTGATCTTGTTTTAAACGGGGGTATCGAGGTTCAGGTGCAGGTTGTCGATCAACCGGGTAGTGCCGAGGAACGCGGCCACCAGAATCACCAGATCGCGGTCTTCAGCCGTCGCCGGGCGCAGGGTCAGAGCATGGCGGATTTCCAGGTAATCGGGGCGCAGGCCGGCGGCTTCCAGCTGTTGCACCTGGGCGGCGATCAGCGCCGGGTAATCGCGCTCACCGTGCTTGATCGACTCGGCGATGGCGCTCAGGGTGCGATAGACCACCGGGGCCACCGCACGCTGGTCTTCGCTGAGGAAACCGTTGCGCGACGACAGCGCCAGGCCGTCGGCCGCACGCACGGTCGGTTCGCCGATGATCTGGATCGGCATGTTCAGGTCGTGCACCAGCGCGCGAATCACCGCCAGTTGCTGGAAGTCTTTCTGGCCGAAGATCGCCAGGTCCGGCTGGACCATGTTGAACAGCTTGCTGACCACCGTCGCCACGCCTTCGAAGTGCCCCGGACGGCTGGCGCCGCACAGGCCTTCAGACAGTTGCGGGACGCTGACCCGGGTCTGTCCGGCCATGCCGTCGGGGTACATCTCTTCGACCGTCGGGGCGAACAGCAGATGGCAGCCGGCTTGCAGCAGCTTCTCCTGATCCGCCGCCAGGGTGCGCGGGTATTTGTCGAGGTCTTCGCCGGCGCCGAATTGCAGCGGGTTGACGAAGATGCTCGCGACCACGAAATCCACCCGTTGACTGGCTTTGGTGATCAGCGCGATGTGGCCGCTGTGCAGGTTGCCCATGGTCGGCACGAAGCCGATGCGCTTGCCTTCACTGCGGGCGCGCGCCACGGCAGCGCGCAGTTCGCGTACGGTTTTAACGGTGTTCATGCAGAGAATCCGTGTTCGATGCCAGGGAAAGTAACGCCTTTGACTTCGTTGACGTAAGCCTTCAGTGCGGACTGGATGCTGTCCTGGCCGTGCATGAAGTTCTTGACGAATTTCGGTACGCGGCCGGTGATCGACAGGCCGAGCATGTCGTGCAGCACCAGCACCTGACCGTCGGTGGCACTACCGGCGCCGATGCCGATGACCGGGATCTTCACGGCCTGGCTGATTTCCGCAGCCAGTTCGCTCGGTACGCATTCGAGCAGCAGCATGGCCGCGCCAGCCTGTTCCAGCGAGATCGCATCGGCACGCATCTGCCGTGCCTGGTTCTCGTTGCGGCCTTGCACTTTATAGCCGCCGAGAATGTTCACCGCTTGCGGGGTCAGGCCCATGTGTGCGCAGACCGGCACACCGCGTTCGGCCAGCAGGCGGATCGACTCCGCCAGCCACAGCGCACCTTCAACCTTGACCATGTGCGCACCCGCCTGCATCAGCATGGCGCTGTTGGTCAGGGTTTGTTCGATGGTGGCGTTGGCCATGAACGGCAGGTCGGCCAGGATCAGGGCATCGGTGTTGCCGCGTTTGACGCAGGCGGTGTGGTAGGCCATTTCTGCGATGGTGACCGGCAGGGTGCTGTCGTGACCTTGCAGAACCATGCCGAGGGAGTCGCCCACCAGCAGCACTTCGACACCGGCCTCGTTGCAGGCGTGGGCGAAGGTCGCGTCATAGCAGGTCAGCATGGTGATCTTTTCACCTTTCTGCTTGAGGCTCTGGAGCGTGGTCAGGGTGATGGCTGGCATGTAAAAAATCCTCGTTCAGGCGCTCTGAAAACTACTGCGAGTAACGCGCGTGATTCTTCGTCTACTCAGGCGCACGGTCTTTTGTCGTGCTTATAAGGCCTGGATTGCGCCCGTATGTGCCGGGTTGGCGGCAGCGGGACGCCTATAGTCGTGATGAGCCAACAGGAAGTCAATTGCGTGTGTTACCGCATTGTTACGAGGGGAGTGTTACCGGCGTTACTGATGCGATTCAGCGGCGCGGCGGGCCTGATTCGCGGGTTTTTTGTCCGACAAAATGGCAATGCCGCATGCTCTCTGTGTAGGAGCTGCCGGAGGCTGCGATCTTTTGATCTTGCTCTTGTTTCTAAACAAACAGGATCAAAAGATCGCAGCCTTCGACAGCTCCTACAGGGGATTTCTGTCAGGCGTGGGAGAGGCGTTCCAGGCCGACGAACGGGCAGGCGGCCAACAGGTCGGGCAGTGCGCGACCATCGGCCAGGCGCAGATCCTCGGGGGCCAGTTCGGCCAGGGGATAGAGAACGAACGCGCGTTCCTGAATCTGGTAGTGCGGGACTTTTAGACGTGGCTCGTCGATCAGGCGATCGCCGTACAGCAGGATATCCAGATCCAGCGTGCGCGGTCCCCAGCGCTCCAGGCGCTCGCGACCCTGATCGTTTTCGATCGCTTGCAGCGCATCGAGCAGATCCAGTGGCGCCAGTTCACTGTCGAGGGCCGCAACCGCGTTGGTGTAACGCGGTTGGCCCGGCAGCAGTGAATCGCTCTGATAAAACGCCGAGACACCGGCGAGGCGGGTCTCTGGCAATTGCCCCAGCGCGCTGAGCGCGCTGCGCAATTGTTCTGCCGGATCGGCGAGGTTGCTGCCCAGGCCGATATAGATGCGTTCCATGCCTTATTCGCCCGATGCGCTCGGAGCCCCGGCGCGCTTGCGCTTGGAACCGCTGCTACGGCGACGTTTGCGTGGCGCGCCACTGGCGTCATCACCCTTGCCGCTGAGGTCGCGGATCATATCGCGACGTTCGCTGTCGTTGGCGTCCTGATAGTCGGTCCACCATTCGCCCAGGCCATCGGTCTGCTCGCCAGCGCTTTCGCGTAACAGCAGGAAGTCGTAGCCGGCGCGGAAACGCGGGTTGTCCAGCAGCAGGTCGGCACGTTTGCCGCTGCGGCGGGGCAGGCGCTCCTGCATGTCCCAGATCTCGCGGATCGGCATGGTGAAGCGTTTTGGAATCGCGATGCGCTGGCACTGCTCGGCGATCAGCTCGTGCGCGGCTTCCTGCATCGCCGGAATCGGCGGCATGCCGCGCTCTTGCAGACGCAACACGCGGGCTGGCAGGGCAGGCCATAGCAGGGCGGCAAACAGGAACGCCGGGGTCACCGGTTTGTTCTGCTTGATGCGCAGGTCGGTGTTGGTCAGCGCTTCGCTGATCAGCGTATGGGTGTATTCCGGGTTGTGCTCGAGTGCATCGGCACTGGCCGGGAACAGCGGGGCGAACAATTGCAGATCGACCAGCATCTCGAAGGTGATCGCGCCGTGGCCGGAGAGGAACAGCTTGAGCACTTCCTCGAACAGACGGGCTGACGGGATCTCGCGCAGCATCGGCGCCAGTTCACGGATCGGCTGCACGGTGTGCTTCTCGATACCGAAATTGAGCTTGGCGGCGAAACGCACGGCGCGCAGCATGCGCACCGGGTCTTCCTGGTAGCGCTGCTTCGGATCGCCGATCAGGCGGATCAGGTGATTGCGGATGTCGTGTACGCCGTTGGCGTAATCGAGAATGCGCTCGCTGACCGGATCGTAATACAGGGCGTTGATGGTGAAGTCGCGGCGTTGCGCGTCTTCTTCCAGGGTGCCGTAGACGTTGTCGCGCAGAATCCGCCCGCTCTCGTTACGCGAAGACTGATTGCTGTCTTCTTCGTCTTCGTTTTGCGGGTGATTGGCGCGGAAGGTCGCGACTTCGATGATTTCGCGACCGAAATGGATATGCACCAGTTTGAAGCGGCGACCGATGATCCGCGCATTGCGGAATTCGGCACGGACTTGCTCGGGGGTGGCGCTGGTGGCGACGTCGAAATCCTTGGGTGTGATGCCCAGGAGCATGTCACGCACGCAACCACCGACCAGATAAGCCTGGTAACCGGCACCTTGCAGGCGTTCGACGATATTGACCGCATAGCGGCTGAATTGCCCTTTTTGCAGCGAATGTTGGCCGCTGTTGAGGACTTCAGGCGTGCTACGGATGTGTTGCGTACGACGCAGGGGAGTTCGGAATGACTGGAACAGCTTCTTCAGCATGGGATGCACTGTTTGAAGGAATGTTCGGCCATACCAAAGAATGACCGCATGATGGGCGCAGATTCTAGCATTTAGTCGGGGGATGGTGTAGGAGGCTGCCGATTTGCCCTGAAAGCCGCTGGCTACAGGCGTCGAGCGGGGTGTAGGCCGAGGATTTTGCCGAAAGGCAGAAACCACAAGGGGAGCCGAAGCTCCCCCAGAAGTAGTTGCGTGCTCTTTTTATTATTGATTCGGGCTTCTTGTTTTTGTTGAGTGCCCTCGCCATGAAGTATTTCCTTCATGACCCTCCCAATCGGGAGCCAAGAGCAAACGGATTGCTTTGGTCGCTGAGTTGCAGTGATCTTGCGATCCAACCAGTACAGGCTCTGTCTTAGGACAGTTTTTGTTGTTCTCGGCCTGGTCGCGGGGCTAGCCCCAAATACAACGCCTCTCCAAAAGAATCAGTTAGCTGCGCCTCTCGCCGTCTTGTTTTTATTGTGCGTGAGTCGATTCGTCTTATTTTTATTGTCTTGTGCATTGCTTGTTATTGTTCTTGTACCAAACATATAGCAGGTGCCGTGCCAACTTTTGCGAGGCCCAATAAAACAAGGGGTTAGGTCGATATAACCGTTTTCTCGGGGCGTAAAAAAGCCGGGGTTTCGTTACCGATAACCCCGGCTTCTGTTACGTGAAAGGACTGAGGTAACAGTTTTTTCACATCTTCAAGCGTTACCCGCACACTCGACAGGTAACGTTCAGCTCTCGCTGGTGACGCCGGTCTTGCGTCGTGGAATGCCCAGGCGCTGACGGCGTTCCCACAGGCACTTGCGGCTGACGCCCAGTTTGCGCGCCAGTTCGGTCTCGGTCATGTGGTCCTGATGCTCAAGCACGAAGTGCTGGAAGTAGTCTTCCAGCGACAGGTCTTCGGTCGGCTCATGGCTGCTGTTGCTGGTGTTACCCGCGGTTTGTGCCGGCAAGCCGATGAACTCGTCGTCTTCCAGATCGCTCAGCTCGATGTCGATGCCCAGCAGTTCGGCAGAGATTTCCGGGCTTTCGCTCAGGATCACCGCACGCTCGACCGCGTTTTCCAGCTCGCGCACGTTACCCGGCCACGAATAGTGACGGATGGCCTGTTCGGCATCGGCGGCAAATTTCAGGTCGGTACGGTTGATGCGCGCACTCTGGCGGGCGAGGAACGCCGTGGCGATTTCATTGACGTCGGCGCCACGTTCGCGCAACGCCGGCAGTTTCAGGGCGATCACGTGCAGACGGTAATAAAGGTCTTCACGGAACTGGCCGATTTTCGCCAGGCTCTTGAGGTCGCGGTGGGTCGCGGCGATCAAACGCACATCGACCTTTTGCGACTGCACCGAACCCACGCGGCGAATTTCACCTTCCTGCAGCACTCGCAGCAGACGTGCCTGGGCTTCCAGCGGCAGTTCGCCGATCTCGTCGAGGAACAGCGTGCCGCCGTCCGCCGCTTCCACCAGACCGGCACGACCGGCGCTGGCGCCAGTGAACGCACCTTTTTCGTGGCCGAACAGTTCGGACTCGATCAGGCTTTCCGGGATGGCTGCACAGTTCACCGAAATCATCGGTGCCTTGGCGCGCTTGGACAGGTTGTGCAGGGCGCGGGCGACCAGCTCTTTACCGGTGCCGGACTCGCCCTGGATCAGGACATTGGAGTCGGTCGGCGCGACTTTGCGGATCTTGCTGTACAGATCCTGCATCGGCGGGCACGAACCAATGATGCCGATCTCGCCGTTGCTGTTGTCGACAGACGACTTGCCGCTGCCATTGGCCGCTTTGCCGGCAGGCACTTCGCCAGCGGCAGGCGCCGACTGGTGATCTCGCAGGATCCGCGCGACCGCCTGGAGCATTTCATCGTGATCGAAAGGCTTGGCGATGTAGTCCACCGCGCCCATCTTCATCGAGTCCACTGCCGAACGCAGGCTGGCGTAACTGGTCATGATCAGCACCGGCTTGCCCTGACCAAGCTTGATCAGCTCGGTACCGGGGGCGCCAGGCAGGCGCAGGTCGCTGACGATCAGATCGAATGTGGGAATACTGAAGCGTTCTTGTGCTTCCTGCACAGAACCGGCTTCGCTGACCTGGTACTGGTTGCGTTCCAGCAGGCGGCGCAAGGCGGAGCGGATAATGGTTTCGTCTTCGACGATCAAAATGTGCGGCATTGATTCGATACTCTCGACGGTCTCAGTTCACAGCGGACGTCGCTTCGACATGACGCGGTAAGGTCACCCGGATACGGGTGCCGCGCTGGCTTTGTACATCAGCCGGGCTGTCGATGGTGATTTGTCCATAATGCTCTTCAACGATGGAATAGACCAGTGCAAGGCCCAGACCGGTACCTTCACCCGGGTCCTTGGTGGTGAAGAAAGGTTCGAACAATCGATCCATGATGTTCTGCGGAATGCCACTGCCTTCGTCCTCGACGATCAGATCGACCGTGTGTTCGCCGGCTTCGCTCTTGACCCGCACCGCACTGCCCGCAGGCGAGGCGTCACGGGCATTGGAGAGCAGATTGATCAGTACCTGAGCGAGCCGCTGCGGGTCGCCTTCGACCCAGTGATCCGGGTCGCACAGGTTGTAGAACTGCACTTCGAAGTTGCGCCGGTTCAGCGCCAGCAGGCCAATCGCATCCTGCGCGACTTCGGCCAGGCAGACGGGCTCGTCGCTGTGCTGGTGGCTGCCAGCGTGGGCGAAGCTCATCAGCGACTGCACGATGCGCGACACGCGCTTGGTCTGTTCGAGGATCTGCCCGCTGATTTCCGTCAGTTCGCCGTCTTCTTCGCGCTCTTCGCGCAGGTTCTGCGCCAGACAGGCGATGCCGGTGATCGGGTTGCCGATTTCATGGGCCACACCCGCCGCCAGTCGGCCGATGCTCGCCAGACGCTCGGAGTGCACCAGTTTGTCTTCGAGCATCTGGGTTTCGGTCAAGTCTTCCACCAGCAGCACCAGGCCGCTGTTGCCCGGCGCCAACGGTTCGTCGATCGCCGCTTTGTGCAGGTTCAGCCAGCGGGTCTGGCCGTCGAGGGCCAGGTGCTGCTTGTGCAAATGCTCGTCGGGCAGGTTGATGAAGCCTTGCAGCAATTGCTTCCACGGATTGGCAATGGTGCTCAGGCGCGAACCGACCACCCGCTGCGCAGCGATCCCGGTGAGCTCTTCCATGGCCTTGTTCCACATCAGGATCTCTTGATCCTTGGCCAGCGAACAGACGCCCATCGGCAGTTCCTGCAGGGTCTGGCGGTGGTAGCGGCGCAGGGCGTCGAGTTCGGCGGCCAACCCGGTGAGCCGCGAGTGGTAGTCCTCGAGGCGGCTTTCGATGAAGTGGATGTCTTCGGTGACGTAGTTTTCACCTCCGGCCTTGTACGGCAGGAAGGTTTCGACCATGTCTTGCGCCACGCTCGGGCCCATCAGGCCGGAGAGGTTGGCTTCGATCCGGTCACGCAGGCGGCGCAGCGCATAAGGGCGGCGTTCGTCGAACGGCAGATACAGATCGCGCAGCGCCTGCTCGACTTCTTTCTGTGCCGCCTTGGCGCCCAAGGGTTTGGCCAGTTGCGTGGCGAATTCCTGGGGCGAGGCCGCGTGCAGTTCGCGGCGTTGCGGACGACGCACGTTATCCACTGCGCAGGCTTCGGCAGCGCTGGCTTCTTCGGGGCTGGCGTTGGTGAACAGCGAGATCAGGGTGAACATCAGCACGTTGGCCGCCAGTGAGGCGATGGCCGCCATGTGCCAACTGGTGTCGTCCAGCACGTAAATCATGTTCAGCAGGGGAATGTAGAAGCCCTGCAGATTGCCGACCAGCGGCAACAGCATGGTCACCACCCACACCAGAATCCCCGCCAGCAGACCGGCGATAAAGCCGCGACGGTTGGCGGTCGGCCAGTACAGCACCGAAAGCACGCCGGGCAGGAATTGCAGGGTCGCGACGAAGGCGACGATGCCGAGGTTGGCCAGATCCTGTCCGGCGCCAAGCATCAGATAGAAGCAGAAACCGGCCATGATGATCGCGACGATCAGCGCCCGGCGCGTCCACTTCAGCCAGCGATAGATATTGCCTTCGGCCGGCGGCTGATAGAGCGGCAGCACCAAGTGGTTCAGCGCCATGCCCGACAGCGCCAGGGTGGTGACGATGATCAGGCCACTGGCGGCCGACAAACCGCCGACATAAGCCAGCAGGGCCAACGGCTTGCTGTTGGCGGCAATGCCGATGCCGAGGGTGAAGTACTCCGGGTCGGTGGTGGCGCCAAGCTTCAGGCCGGCCCAGAGAATCAGCGGCACCGCCAGGCTCATCAGCAACAAGAACAGCGGCAGGCCCCAGCTGGCGCTGACCAGCGAGCGCGGATTGAGGTTTTCGGTGAAGGTCATGTGATACATGTGCGGCATCACGATCGCCGAGGCGAAGAACACCAGCAACAGTGTGCGCCATGGGCCTTCCTGCAGCGGCGTGTGCAACGCGGCGAGGGCGGTCTGGTTTTGCAGCAGCCACAGTTCGAGCTGTTGCGGACCGTCGAACACGCCGTACAGCGCATACAGACCGACGCCGCCGAGGGCGATCAACTTGATCACCGACTCGAAGGCAATCGCGAACACCAGCCCTTCGTGCTTCTCGCGAGTGGCGATATGCCGGGAGCCGAAGAAAATCGTGAACAGAATGATCAGCGCACAGAACGCTAGCGCGACCCGGCTCTGGATCGGCTCGCCGGTGAGGATGCCGATGGAGTCGGCCACCGCTTGAATCTGTAGTGCCAGCAGCGGCAGCACGCCGATCAGCATGAAGATCGTGGTCAGCGCGCCGGCCCAGGTGCTGCGAAAACGGAAGGCAAACAGATCCGCCAGCGACGACAGTTGATAGGTGCGGGTGATTTTCAGGATCGGGTAAAGCAGCACGGGCGCCAGCAGAAACGCGCCGGAGACCCCGAGATAACTGGAGAGAAAACCGTAGCCGTATTGATAGGCCAGGCCCACCGTGCCGTAAAACGCCCAGGCACTGGCGTAGACCCCCAGCGACAGGGTGTAGGTCAGCGGGTGGCGAATGATCGCCCGCGGGATCATGCCCCGTTCACTGATCCAGGCAACGCCGAACAGCACCGCCAGGTACGCGGCGCTGATCAGGATCATCTGGGTCAGGCTAAAGCTCATCGGCATCTTTTTGGCTCTGCAGGATGAAGGTCACGACAATCAGGATCAACCAGAGCAGATACGGCCGATACCAGGCGCCCGTGGCGTCGATCCACCAATCCATGATGGCTGGCGAAAACAGATAGATTCCCACGACCAGAAGCAGGACCAAGCGATAGATGTACATCCCGGCCTCTCTTTTTTATGCGCGTGCCCGAAAACGTGCGGCGATGGTAACGGATGGCGGCGCGACTGCAAGTGTCGTCATTGCAGTTGCGCCTCGGGCAACGTCAGTGTGCGCGGGATCCTGGATGCATCCCAGCGGGCTGCGCCCCATTTCAGCAACTCCTGCGCTGAAGCGTGGGCCAGTTCGGTGCCGGGGTTTTGCCCTAGTGCACGCAGCGCCCGCAGCAGCAGCGGGGTGGCTTGATCGGCCTCAAGGGGGGGCGAACGGTAGGATTTGCCGAGCTTGTTGCCGTCCGGCTGCGTAATCAGTGGCAGGTGCAGATAGCGCGGCTGGCGCAGGCCCAGCAGTTCCTGCAGATAGAGCTGGCGCGGCGTGGAGTCGAGCAGGTCGGCGCCGCGCACGATGTCGGTAATGCCTTGCCAGGCGTCATCCAGCACCACCGCCAGTTGATAAGCGTAGAGGCCGTCGCGGCGGCGAATCACGAAATCGCCGACATCACGCCCCAGATGCTGGCGAAACTCTCCCTGCACCCGGTCGATGAAGTGATATTCCAGCTCCGGCACGCGCAGGCGAATCGCCGCGTCTTGCTGTTCATGACCGGCATTGCGGCACAAGCCCGGATAAATGCCGTTGTAAGACTCCAGCTGTTTGCGCGAACAGGTGCAGGCGTAGGCCAGGCCGTGATTGAACAGGCTGTTGAGGACTTCGGCGTAGGCGGCATGCCGGTCACTCTGACGCACCATCTCGCCGTCCCACTCGAAACCGTAGCTTTCCAGCGCCTTGAGGATCGCCGCCTGCGCGCCGGGCTCTTCCCGGGGCGGATCTAGATCTTCCATGCGCACCAGCCAGCGTCCGCCCACCGCGCGCGCGTCGAGGTAAGAGGCGAGGGCAGCGACCAGCGAACCGAAGTGCAGGTGGCCACTGGGGGTGGGGGCGAAGCGTCCGATGTAGGCGGGGGAGGTTTTGGCAGTCATGGAGTGAAACTACTTTTCAGGGCGTGCGCAGGTCAACTTGTAGGAGTGAGCCTGCTCGCGATAGCAATAGGTCAGACAACATAGATGTTGAATGTCAGGCCGCTATCGCGAGCAGGCTCACTCCTACAGGGCAAAAGGCAGAAACAAAAACGGAGCGTTCGCACGCTCCGTTTTTCGTTCAGGTCGAGATTACTTGCCGACCTGCTTTTCCTTGATTTCAGCGAGGTTCTTGCAGTCGACGCACATGTCGGCGGTAGGACGGGCTTCGAGGCGCTTGACGCCGATCTCGATGCCGCAGGAATCGCACCAACCATATTCACCGTCTTCGATCAACTGCAGTGTCTTGTCGATCTTCTTGATCAGCTTGCGCTCGCGATCACGGGCGCGCAGTTCGAGGGCGAACTCTTCTTCCTGACTGGCACGGTCGGCCGGGTCGGGGAAGTTGGCTGCTTCGTCCTTCATGTGATCAACAGTGCGGTCGACTTCCTGCATCAAGTCCAGTTTCCACTTGGTCAGGATCTTGGTGAAGTGCGCGCGCATGGGCTTGCCCATGTACTCTTCGTCTTTGGCCTGAACATAGGGTTCGAAGCCACTGATCGCCGTTTGCTGCTGTTGCTTTGCTTGGGTGGGCATGAAATGGACCGCCTCTACTCTTGTAATCCATTGCGCAGGATTGCTCCATCACCGACACCTGCCGGCCCTGCGGCTGCAAGCGGGCGAACTTACCAGATCAATTCGGCCTGCGCTACTCCCGGATGTCGAGGCCCCGGCGGGTGGCGCTTGCAAATGTTTGGCAAGCCGTGTCTGGCGGTGTGGGAGACCTGTTCAATCACTGATTTTAGTCAATCCTGGAGCGTACGTGCGTATCGTTACAGTCCAGCGTTCTTGAGGCTGTGACCGCGACGGGTTCTCGCTCGTTCCGGCAGATGGGTAGAATCGTCTCTTTTTCGCCGCCGAAGGAAAACCAATGGCTCAGCCCTACAGTGCGCGCAGTCGTGCGATCGAACCGTTCCATGTGATGGCGCTGCTGGCGCGGGCCAACGAATTGCAGGCCGAGGGTCACGACGTGATCCACCTGGAAATCGGCGAGCCGGACTTCACCACGGCCGAGCCGATCATCCGTGCCGGGCAAGCGGCGCTGACGGCGGGCAAGACCCGCTACACCGCCGCACGGGGCATTCCCGAACTGCGCGAGGCGATCTCCGGTTTTTATCAAACGCGTTATGGCCTGAACATCGATCCACGGCGGATCCTGATCACGCCCGGCGGCTCCGGCGCCCTGTTGCTGGCCAGTGCCTTGCTGGTGGATCCCGGCAAACACTGGCTGCTGGCCGACCCGGGTTACCCGTGCAACCGGCACTTCCTGCGTCTGGTCGAAGGCGCGGCGCAACTGGTTCCGGTCGGGCCGGAGGTGCGTTATCAACTGACTCCGGATCTGGTGGCGCGGCACTGGGACCACGACAGCGTGGGAGCCTTGGTGGCTTCGCCGGCCAACCCGACCGGGACAATCCTGACCCGTGATGAACTGGCCGGGTTATCCACAGCGATCAAGGCGCGGCACGGGCATCTGGTGGTGGACGAGATTTATCACGGCCTGACCTATGGCACCGAGGCAGCGAGCGTGCTGGAAGTTGATGACAGCGCGTTCGTCCTCAACAGTTTCTCCAAATATTTCGGCATGACCGGTTGGCGTCTCGGCTGGCTGGTAGCGCCTGAGGCGGCCGTCGGCGAGCTGGAAAAACTCGCGCAGAACCTCTACATCAGTGCCCCGAGCATGGCGCAGTACGCTGCGCTGGCCTGTTTCGAACCGGACACCATCGCCATTCTTGAAGAACGCCGCGCCGAGTTCGGCCGCCGCCGCGACTTCCTTCTGCCGGCGTTGCGCGAGTTGGGTTTCAACATCGCCGTGGAGCCGGAAGGGGCGTTCTATCTTTACGCTGATATCAGCCAGTTCGGCGGCGATGCCTTCGCGTTCTGCCGACATTTCCTCGAAACCGAGCACGTAGCCTTTACGCCGGGGCTGGATTTCGGTCGCTATCAGGCCGGGCACCATGTGCGTTTTGCCTACACGCAAAACCTCCCTCGCTTACAAGAAGCGGTGGAACGAATCGCCCGTGGCCTGAAGAGCTGGCAAGGCTGATGCGCTTTTATCCGGCTCTGGAAGAAGCGCGGCTGATCCGCCGCTATAAACGGTTTCTCGCTGATGTTGAAACGCTCAACGGCGAACTGTTGACCCTGCACTGCCCGAACACCGGCTCGATGCTCAATTGCCAGGTCGAGGGCGGGCAGGTGTGGTTCAGCCGCTCCAACGACCCCAAGCGCAAGCTGCCCGGGACCTGGGAAATCGGTGAAACCCCGCAGGGCCGGCTGTTTTGCGTGAACACCGGGCGCGCCAATGCGCTGGTCGAAGAAGCGTTACAGGCTGGGGTTATCAGTGAGTTGAACGGCTTCACGGCACTTAAACGAGAAGTGGCGTATGGGCAGGAAAAGAGCCGCATCGACTTTCGCCTCGAATACCCGAGCGGCCCGGCCTACGTGGAAGTGAAAAGCGTCACCCTGGGGTTCGACGGGACAAATGTGGCGGCGTTTCCCGACGCAGTCACCCAGCGTGGCGCCAAGCATCTGCGGGAACTGGCGCATCTGGCCCGTGACGGCATTCGTGCGGTTCAGCTGTATTGCGTCAATCTCAGCGGGATCGACGCGGTGCGTCCGGCCGAGGAAATCGATGCGGCCTACGCGGATGCCCTGCGCGAGGCCGTCGCGTGCGGGGTCGAGGTGCTGGCTTACGGCGTACGGTTAAACCATGAGGAGATGGTGATCGACCGTCGACTGGACGTCTTGCTCAACGGTTAAACATCGATCCACAGCCCTTCGGCATCTTCGCGGCAAGGGATAGCCGTCAGTGATTGCCCGGCACAGGGGCCGGCAACACATTCGCCGTCCTCGATCAGAAACAGTGCGCCGTGGGTGGCGCACTGGATCAGGCTGTTGCTGGGGTCGAGAAACTGGTCGGGCTGCCATTCCAGGCCAACGCCGCGGTGCGGGCAACGGTTGATATAAACATAGGCCTGACCATTGCGGCGCACGGCAAACAATTTGTTGCCGTCGATGTCGAACCCACGGCTGCCGGCCTCGGCCAGATCGGCCCCCGCGCACAAAAACTTCATGGCTATCCTCAAGTGTCGGCTCGTAACGGGAAATGTCCGAGCTTGACGTTTAAATGCAAACAATTATCAAATGGCCGCCTTCATTCGCCATACGGTGACCGATGCCTAGGATACTGGGCCCGCTGTCCCGCTGCGCGGAAAAACCTGTTCAAGGAAGCTGTGTATGCGCCTGAAAACCCGCGTGGCTGTGCTGTGTGTCGGACTGCTCGCCAGCCTGCAGGTGCTGGCGGCCGATTTGCCACAACGCTGGGTCAGTGCCGGCGGGGCGCTCTCGGAGTGGGTGAGTGCCTTGGGCGGCGAATCGAAACTGGTCGGCGTCGACACCACCAGTCAGCATCCGCAATCCCTGCAAGCACTGCCGAGCATCGGTTATCAGCGCAGCCTGTCGGCAGAAGGCATTCTCAGCCTGCGCCCGGACATTCTCATCGGCACCGAAGAAATGGGGCCACCGCCGGTCATCGCTCAAGTGAAGAGCGCCAAGGTGCGGGTTGAACTGTTCTCGGCGCAACCGGATCTGCCGACGCTGGAGAAAAACGTTACGCATCTGGGGCAGTTGCTGGGGGCGCAAGCGCAGGCGACGCAGTTGTTGGAGCGTTATCAACAGCAGCTGAAGGCGCAGCAATCCCGGGTCGCCAAGTTACAGGCCCAACATGAAGCTCCCGGTGTGCTGGTGCTGATCGGGCATGCCGGTGGCAAACCGTTGATCGCCGGCAAGGACACCGCTGTCGACTGGCTGTTGCAACAGGCCGGCGGGCATAACCTGGCGACGCATACGGGTTACAAACCCTTCTCCGTGGAGTCGCTGGCCGGGCTCGATCCCGAGGTGCTGGTGTTCGCTGATCGCGCGCTGAGCGGTGAGGCGGCGAAAGCGGCGCTGTTCAAGGAAAACCCGATTCTCCAAGCAAATCGCGCAGCCAAGGCCGGACGAGTGCTGGAGCTGGATCCGACGCTGCTGGTTGGCGGGCTCGGGCCACGTTTGCCAGCGGCGGTGCAACGTCTGGCTGACGGTTTCTACCCGGCCAAGGGCAACCCATGACCCCATTGGTCAAACCGCGCAGCCTGTTCCTCGGCCTGATACTGCTGTGTCTGCTGGCCATCTGGCTGTCACTGGCGCTGGGGCCGGTCAGCCTGCCGCTGTTCGATACCTTGCGCGCTGCATTACGCATGCTCGGCTTGCCGCTGGCGCCGGACGGCCTGGAGCAGGCTGAGCTGATCCTCGGGCAGATTCGCTTGCCCCGCACCTTGCTCGGGCTGGCGGTCGGCGGCGTGCTGGCGCTGTCCGGTGTGGCGATGCAGGGCTTGTTTCGCAATCCGTTGGCCGACCCCGGGTTGGTCGGGGTGTCCAGCGGTGCGGCGTTGGGCGCGGCGGTAGCGATTGTCGGTGGCTCATTGTTTGGCGGTTTGCCGGAGTGGTTCGGGCCGTATCTGTTGTCGGCGTGTGCGTTTCTCGGTGGGCTCGGGGTGACCGCGCTGGTTTATCGGCTCGGCCGCCGCAACGGTCAGACTAATGTGGCGACCATGCTGCTGGCGGGGATTGCCCTGACGGCGCTGGCAAGCTCGGCGGTGGGGCTGTTCACCTATCTGGCGGATGACGCGACCCTGCGCACGCTGACGTTCTGGAACCTCGGTAGCCTCAATGGCGCCAGTTACGCGCGGCTCTGGCCGTTGCTGATCATCAGCACCGGTGTGGCACTGTGGTTGCCGCGTCGCGCCAAGGCCTTGAATGCCTTGTTGCTAGGTGAGTCCGAAGCGGGGCACTTGGGTCTTGATGTCGAGCGACTCAAGCGAGAGTTGGTGTTTTGCACGGCGCTGGGTGTCGGTGCGGCCGTGGCGGCCGCGGGGATGATCGGCTTCGTCGGGCTGGTGGTGCCGCACCTGGTGCGCTTGCTGGCCGGGCCGGATCATCGCGTGCTGCTGCCGGCCTCGGTATTGGCCGGGGCCAGTCTGTTGTTACTGGCGGATCTGGTTGCGCGGCTCGCGTTGGCGCCGGCGGAGTTGCCGATCGGTATTGTCACTGCGTTTATCGGTGCGCCGTTCTTCCTTTACTTGCTATTGCGAGGACGTGCCTGATGCTGCGTGCGCACAATCTGCACGTCCGTCGCGGGCGCGAAACAGTGCTCAGCGAAGTCACCCTGCACCTTGAACCGGGTGAAGTGCTGGGTGTGCTCGGGCCGAACGGTGCCGGTAAAAGCACACTGCTCGGCGCACTGTGCGGAGAGCTGGCGGCCAGTGAAGGCGAGGTTTCGCTGGAGGGTCAGGCCTTGAGCCACTGGGCGGGCACGCAGCGCGCTCAGCGTCTGGCGGTATTGCCGCAGGTGTCGACGCTGGACTTTGCCTTTCGCGTCGAAGAAGTGGTCGGCATGGGCCGCTTGCCTTACCAGAGCGGTCGGGTGCGAGATGACGAGATTGTCGCGGCAGCCCTGAATGCCGCGGATGCCGGGCATCTGAGCGGTCGCAGTTATCTGGCGTTGTCGGGCGGCGAGCGTCAGCGCGTGCATCTGGCGCGGGTGCTGGCTCAGTTGTGGCCGGGGCAGGCCGGGCAAACCCTGCTGCTGGACGAACCGACGTCGATGCTCGATCCGCTGCATCAACACACGACGCTGCAAGCGGTGCGCGCATTTGCCGACCGCGGCGCGGCAGTGCTGGTCATCCTGCATGATCTGAATCTGGCGGCGCGCTATTGTGATCGTGTGCTGTTGCTTGCAGGCGGACGCCCGGTGGCGCTAGATACACCGCAGCAGGTATTGCGACCGGATACGCTCAAAGCCGTGTTCGGTCTTGAAGTCTTGGTGCAGCCGCACCCGGAGCGTGGGCATCCGCTGATCATCGCCCGCTGATTCTCATCGAGGTGATGGCATGCGTTGGATGTGGCTATTGATCGTGTGGTTGCTGGCGGGGTGTCAGCATGTTGCCGCGCCGCCGCCGCCGATCAGCGGCGAGATTCGCGATCTGCGCAGCGGTCAGGTGCTGACGGCGCAGGAACTGCTGACGCGTCTGGCCAAGCCGCAACAGCTGATCATTGGCGAGCAACATGACAACGCCGATCACCACGCCGCGCAGTTGTGGCTGTTGCAGGCGCTCGGTGAACAGCGGCCCCAGGGCAGCCTGCTGCTGGAAATGCTCACGCCAGATCAACAGTCGAAAGTTGATCAAGTTCGTCACGCGACAGCGCCGCCCACTGATCTTGCCGGCGCCTTGGCCTGGCAGGACGGTTGGGACTGGAATCTCTATGGCCCGATCGTTCGGTTCGCCCTCACGCAACCGTATCCGCTGTTGGCGGCCAATCTGGATAACAGCGAAATTCGCGCGTTTTATCGTCAGCCGCCAGATTTGAGCGGTGCGCGCAGCAATGCGGCCTCGGTGCAGGCCACCCTGCTGGAGCAGATCAGCGACTCACACTGCGGCTTGCTGCCCACATCGCAGATGCCGGCGATGCTCGCCGTTCAGCAGCAACGTGATCGGCGCATGGCTCAGCGGTTGCAGGCAGCGCCCACGCCAGCCGTGTTGTTGGCGGGGGCCTGGCATGCGCGCAAGGATGTTGGCGTGCCGCTGCATGTTCTGGATTTGGGCGCTGCTCAGGCGCCGACGGTGCTGCTGTTGGCCGAGCAGGGGAGCGAAGTCAGCGCAGCGATGGCTGATTACGTCTGGTACACCCCGGCAACACCCAAGCAGGATTACTGCGCGCAGATGCGCAAACAGTTCGGCCAATGACTTTTCCACAGGCAAAAAAAGACCCGGTAAAAACCGGGTCAAATAACCGTGATTAGCCTGATGAGGAGATAATCTGAGAGTCCGAACCAAGGGCTTTTCAGAATATCGACTGATCTCGCGACCAGTTGTGATAATCATAGCGATTCTCATTATCGAGTCAACCACTGTTTTTGCATTTGCTTGATTTAGTCATGCCGACGGTCGCAGCGCCCCGGAAACACGGGGCCTGGCGCTAACCTTTGAGTGCGCTCAGCTGGGTGATCTGCTGGTTGAGCTGGCCGATCCGGCGCGCCATGCTCTCAATCAGGCTGTGAGCGATTTTCGGATTGTTGCGCGTCATGCTCAAAAACTGATCGCCGGGAATCAGCATCACCGTGCTGGGCTCGCGAGCGATGACCGTGGCATTGCGCGGCTCACCGGTGAACACCGCCATGGCACCGAAAATCTCGTCTTTGGGCACGTCGCCGACCTTGTGCCCGTCAACAAATGCTTCGGCATGCCCATCGATGATCACAAAGACGTGATCGGCCACATCGCCCTGCTGGATCAACACCTCACCGCTCTCGACCCGCTTGAAGCCATTAGTGCTGCGAAACTCCCGCGGCTTCAGCTCAGCCACCGCGTGGGCCAGCATTGCCATCTGCCCCAGCAGGTACTCCAGCAGTTGCTCGGCCCGTTCGGGTCCGGCAAACACATGTTGCAGCAGTTCAGCGCGCCTAAAAGGCAGCAATCGCAATGGCCCGTCACTGCACAGACGGCAGTCGGCCCAGGCTTGACCTTGCTGCAGACCGATCAAGTCGCCTTCCTGCCAATAAAAAACCGCGCGGCCTCCGAGGCAGCCGTTGATCACGCCTTCTGTCAGCAGAAACAACTGATCGGCAGGTAATTGTTGCAGCAGATCGTCAGTGGTTTGCAGCTCCAGCGCCGGTCCGCTCGGCGTAAGCCCTTCGAGCCAGCGACCAGGCAAGCTCTGTAAACGATTGATCAGTGCATCGACCGGTGCCGACTGTTCCCCAAGCAAATACATGGCCGTCAGCGCCCGTTCAATTCTTGTGCCGCGCGGAAATGGCCTCGAGCTGCTTGTTCAAGGCGTCTTTGCGTTCGGCCGGGATGTCGTTCCAATGCACATCCATCAGCGCCCCTTCGATCGCATACAGCAACACCTTCGATGCGCGAAACCCACGGGTACGCACCGCCCGATAGGCGTCCACCGCCCCAAGGCGACGCAAGTCCGAGGCGCTGTGGATGCCCACGGCATGCAGCCACTGCGCCGACGTCTTGCCAAGATTCTTCAAGTGTTGCAGTTCATCATTCATCAAGCCTCCTTGCGACGGCCGAATGGTGCGTGGGCGAGCTTCTCAGGAGTGTAGCCATCAGTAGGAAAAGCGTGGTTGTTTGGTCGGATTAGACGCAAATGCTTCTAAGAAAAGGGCGGTGTAGGAGGGGGCGAAAGGTCTGCGGACGCAGGTAGACGGGGAGAGTTGCCAATAAATGTGGGAGCGAGCCTGCTCGCGAAAGCGGTTCAACTCTCACATTCATGTCGACTGACACTGCGTATTCGCGAGCAGGCTCGCTCCCACCGGGCGGGTGTCGTGTCGGAGAAACGGGTGTATCAGCGGGTGCGATAACGCAAGCGGGTACCAAAATTCATCGACATCAGGATTTCGTCGGCACTCAGTTCCGGCGGGAAGTACGCTCCGGAAATCTGTGCGTGGGCCAGGCTTGCGCCTTCCAGTGATGAATTTCGGAAATCAATGCCGCGCAAATCGGCGGAACGGAAGTACGCGTCCCGGAAATCCACGCCATCGGCATTCAGTTCACGCAGGTCGAGACCGCGGAAATCGCCGCCGACCATGTCGATCGGGCTGTCTTTCGGGCGTTCCTTGTTGAAGCCTGCGATGTCGTCTTTGTGCAGCAAGGCATAAAGCGGGGTGTCGAGAAGTTTCGGCTGGCTCATGTCACATCACCTGTTGGTTTTATGACGCCAGTATAGTGCCACTATTTGACGGCCGTGAAGCTAGCGAGGGCTTCACGGCCGAAATAGTTTCTTACAGGCCCGGCAGACGCTGGCGGATTTGCGCGACGACGGTGTCGAGAGTCCCGCTTTCATTGGTTTGCACGCGTTTGCTGCGCAGGATTTCTTCTGGCGTCAGGGCTTCGCGGTTGGCCTGTTGCGCCTCGATCACGGCCAACGTGGCGTCAGACGGATCTTTTTTGTCGGCCTGACGAATCGCCAGCCAGCTCTCGATCACTGCTTGCGGCGCGTTGCAGTCAAGGATCAGGAACGGTGTGCCAGTGGCTTCGGCCACTTTCGCCGCGTCGTCACGTTGCTCGCGCTTGAGGTAGGTCGCATCAATCACCACCGGGAACCCGGCGTGCAGGATGACATCCGCAATTGTGTGCAGGCGGGCGTAGGTGGCAGCGCTGGCATCGGCGCTGTAAATCCCGGCCTGCACGTCGTTGGCCACGGTTTGTTCGCCGAACAGGCGCTTGCGCTCGACGTCGGAACGCAGGCGAATCGCGCCCAGTGCTTCGACCAGGCGCATCGCCACATGGCTCTTGCCGACTGCCGATACACCGTGGGTGATGGCCATGAAACGCGAAGGAATGGTGCTGTAGCTTTCTGCCAGGTTGGCGTAGTTGCGGTATTGGCGCAGGGTGGTGGCGCGCTGCACCGGGGTAGCGTCCGCTGGCATGCTGAACAGCGCAACCTTGGCGCGAACCAGGGCGCGGTAGGCTTTGTAGAAGTTCAGCACTTCCAGGCCTTGATAGTCGCCGGTCAGTTCCAGGTATTGGCTGATGAAACGACGGGCCAGGGATTTCAGGCCACGGTCTTCAAGGTCCATCGCCAAGAAGCCGGTGTCGGCCCAGACGTCGGTGAAGCGGAACGGTTCGTTGAACTCGATGCAGTCGAAGATCACCACTTTGCCGTCGATGACCGTGGCGTTGCCCAAGTGGATGTCACCGTGACATTCGCGGGTGAAACCCTCGGTCTTGCGCTGGGCGAACAGTGGCTTGAGGCGTTCGAAGCTGCTTTCGGCCCAGGCTTTCAGCGCTTCGAGTTGCAGCAGATCGTTCTTGTCGCTGAGGAACGGCAGGATCTGTTCGAAGTTTTGCGAGACCGGCGCCATCACTGCATCCGGGGTGCCGGCTTCGTGCTCGGCCGGAACCTTCGGTGCGCTGAGGTGGAAGTGGGCGATCTGCTCGGCCATTTCGTCGATGTGCTGAGTGGTCAACTCACCGTTGGCCTGCAGGGTGTTGAGCAGGCCGGCCTGCGGGAACTGACGCATTTTCAGCACGTATTCGATCACCGGGCCGTCGCCGCCCAGTTGTGGCGCCTCGACGCTGCCGGTGACCGGCAACACGTCCAGATACAAATCATCGGTCAGGCGCTGGTTCAGGCGCAGTTCTTCAGCGCAGAAATGTGCGCGCGATTCCAGACCGGTGAAGTCGAGGAAGCCGAAATTCACCGGCTTCTTCACTTTATAGGCAAAGGGACCGGTGAGGATCACCCACGAGATATGGGTTTCGATGACCTGGAACCCTTCGACGGGGTGCGGGTAGAGGGCCGGGTTTTGCAGGGCAGCGATCAGTGACTGGCTCACGGGCGATCCTTCAGAGACTGGGAAATTCGAGGTCGCCATTATGGCCGCTCGCCAGCCCGACGCAAACCTCGGAGCGCTCCTGTTGAGTATGAATAAAGTGCGTATAATCCGCCGCCATGACTCGAACTCGATCCCCTCGTACCAAGAAAAAACCACCTGCCAAGGGCCTGCGCCCGTGGTTGGGCTGGGCCATTAAACTCAGCCTGGTCGGCCTTGTGGTGCTGGCCGGCTTCGCCGTTTACCTCGATGCCGTGGTGCAGGAGAAGTTCTCCGGCAAGCGCTGGACCATCCCGGCCAAGGTATACGCGCGTCCGCTTGAGCTGTTCGTCGGACAAAAGCTCAGCAAGGACGATTTCCTCACCGAACTCGACGCCCTCGGCTATCGCCGCGAAGCCGTGAGCAATGGCCCCGGCGCTGCTGCAGTCAACGGCAATACCGTTGATCTGAACACCCGCGGCTTCCAGTTCTATGAAGGCCTGGAAAAAGCCCAGCCGGTGCGCGTGCGTTTCTCCGGCGACTATGTGGCCGAACTCTCCGGGCTCAACGGTTCGAAACTGTCGGTGGTGCGGCTGGAGCCGCTGATGATCGGCGGTATTTATCCGAAAAACCTTGAAGACCGCATTCTGATCAAGCTCGATCAGGTGCCGCCGTATCTGCTGGATACCCTGGTAGCGGTGGAAGACCGCGACTATTACAGTCACTGGGGCGTATCGCCGAAATCGATTGCCCGGGCCATCTGGGTCAACACTTCTGGCGGCAAAATGACCCAGGGCGGCAGTACCCTGACCCAGCAACTGGTCAAGAACTTCTACCTCACCAACGAACGCAGCCTGAGCCGCAAGCTCACCGAAGCGATGATGGCGATGTTGCTGGAGCTGCATTACGACAAGAAAGAGATTCTTGAGGCGTACCTCAACGAAGTCTTCGTCGGTCAGGACGGTCAGCGTGCGGTGCACGGTTTCGGTCTGGCCAGTCAGTTCTTCTTCGGCCAGCCTCTGTCCGAGCTCAAGCTGCATCAGGTTGCGTTGCTGGTCGGCATGGTCAAAGGCCCGTCCTACTACAACCCGCGTCGTAATCCGGAGCGTGCGCTGGAGCGGCGTAACCTGGTGCTCGACGTGCTTGAGCAGCAAGGCGTGGCGACGGCCGAACAGGTCGAAGCGGCGAAGAAAATGCCGCTGGGCGTGACGACGCGCGGCAAGCTCGCCGACAGCTCGTTCCCCGGCTTTATCGATCTGGTCAAACGTCAATTGCGTGAAGACTATCGCGACGAAGACTTGACCGAAGAAGGCCTGCGGATCTTCACCAGTTTCGACCCGATTCTGCAGATGAAGGCCGAGGCGTCGGTCAACGACACCTTCAAGCGTCTGGCGGGGCGCAAGGGCTCCGATGACGTGGAAGCGGCGATGGTCGTGACCAATCCGGAAACCGGCGAAGTCCAGGCGATGATTGGTAGCCGTCAGGCCAGTTACGCCGGTTTCAACCGGGCGCTGGATGCCGTGCGGCCAATCGGTTCCCTGGTCAAGCCGGCGGTGTATCTGACCGCGCTGGAGAAACCGAGCCATTACACGCTGACCAGTTGGCTGTCGGATGATCCGTTGTCGATCAAAGGCGCGGACGGCCAGGTGTGGAAGCCACAGAACTACGACCGCCGTTCCCACGGTACGGTGTTCCTCTATCAAGGGCTGGCGCACTCCTACAACCTGTCCACCTCGCGTCTCGGCCTGGAAGTCGGTGTGCCGAATGTGCTCAAGACCCTTGCGCGTCTGGGCGTGACCCGGGAATTCCCGGCGTTCCCGTCGATGCTGCTGGGGGCCGGCGGCATGACCCCGATCGAAGTGGCGACCATGTACCAGACCCTCGCCAACGGTGGTTTCAATACGCCGATGCGCGGGATTCGCAGCGTCCTGACCGCCGAGGGCGAGCCGCTCAAGCGTTACCCGTTCCAGATCGAGCAGCGTTTCGATCCGGCGTCCATCTACCTGATCCAGAACGCCATGCAACGGGTGATGCGTGAAGGTACCGGCAGCTCGGTCTACAACGTGCTGCCCAAAACCCTGACCCTGGCTGGCAAGACCGGTACCAGTAACGATTCGCGTGACAGCTGGTTCGCCGGGTTCAGTCAGGACCTGCTGGCGGTGGTCTGGCTCGGTCGTGATGACAACGGCAAGACTCCGTTCACCGGGGCGACCGGTGCGCTGCAGGTCTGGACCAGTTTCATGCGCAAGGCCGACCCGCTGCCGCTGGACATGCCGCAGCCGGACAACATCGTTCAGGCGTGGGTCGATTCGCGTACCGGACAAGGCTCTGATGCCAACTGTCCGGGGGCGGTGCAGATGCCGTATATTCGCGGCAGCGAACCGCCACCCGGCGCCGCGTGTGCAAGCGAAACGCCTGCTTCACCGGAGTCGGTGATGGATTGGGTCAAGGGCTGGATGAATTAAGCAAAGAGGGTTTCAAGTGAACAAGTGGTTGATTCCAGCGGTGACCGCCGTGGCTTTGCTCAGCGGCTGCTCTACCGTACAGCGTGGTTCGATCCCGGTGGTGGACTCCGGCACAGCCGTATCCAACAGCGAACGTCTGTCGGCCAACGGCGGTTTCCGCAAGACGACAGTCAAGCGTCCGGTACAAGGCCAGGCGCAATCCCAGGCCATTCCGCAGGGTGATACCGGCGTGGTGGTGATGGTGCCGGGTGGCGGCGCCACGACATCGGCGCCGATCAGCACCTCGCCGATCGTGCCAGGTCCGGCTTCCGGCGGTATCACCGCGGGGCCGTACAACCCGTCGCCGGTCGAGTCGGCGCCGATCAACACCGGCAGCTACAGCATGCCGTCGACACCAAGCGGAATTCCTTCGGCCAGCAGCGGCGGTGGTCTGTCGGCAGACGAGCAACTGGACGGCCCGGTGCTCGCCTTGCTGACCACCGCACAGCAACAGCAGGCCGGCGGCGACCTCAACGGTGCGTCCTCCAGCCTGGAGCGTGCCCAGCGCGTTGCCCCGCGTGAGCCGCAAGTGCTTTATCGTCTGGCGCAGGTGCGCATGGCGCAAGGTGATGCGCCGCAGGCCGAGCAGTTCGCCCGTCGCGCGTTGACCATGGCCAACGGCCGTCCGGACTTGCAAGCCAACCTGTGGGAAATCATCGCGCAGTCCCGTGAGAAGCAGGGCGACTCCGCCGGCGCAGCGCTGGCCCGTCAGAAGGCCAAGGTTTCGCTCTGATGGATACTCGTTTCCCGAAAATCGCCGATCAGTTGCTGCTGATCGAGCGTGAACTGCGCACGCAGGGTTGGTGGGATGAGGTTCAGCCATCGCCCGAAGCCCTGAGCAGTGTCGAGCCGTTTTCGGTCGACACGCTGGATTTCGAGCAATGGCTGCAATGGATCTTCCTGCCGCGGATGAAAATGATCCTCGAACAGGACCTGCCGCTACCCAATGCCTCGGGCATCCAGGAAATGGCTGAGATGGTCTTCGCCCAGCGCAACCTGCAGGGCAAGGATCGACAGCTGCAGGTGCTGCTCAAAGAGTTCGACCGGCTGATCACGGCCTCGCGCTAATACCGCTTCTGTGTAGGAGCTGCCGAAGGCTGCGATCTTTTGATTTTGCTTTCAAAGATCAAAAGATCGCAGCCTTCGGCACCTCCTACAGGTACCTAGTTACAATTCTCGGCTATCTGTTTCTGAGCCTCGACAATACGCTCCTGTCGCTGCGCATCATCCAGCCTTCGCAACTGTCCCTCGACCTCTTCCCTCAACCGCGGATTGTTCTGCAATTGCGCCAGGTTCGTTCGTGCCTGCTCGCAAAACGCCTTGAGCTGCGCCTGCTGCTCGGTTACCTGTTTCTTGACCTTGTCGTCGATGGCTTTCTGATCGCCCAGCGCACCGCCGCCAGGCATCGCTGCGGGTTTGGACGGGGGCGAGGAGGGTGTTTGCAGGGTGGTCGCCGGCTGACCTTGCGGGGGCTGCGCATCAAAGTGTGTGACGCCTTGGGCATCGACCCATTTGTAGATTTGAGCGGCCGAGCACCAGGGGCTGAGGCCGATCAGCAGAGTTAACAGAAGCGTTCGCATGCTGATTCCTTGGCAAAATTGCGCAATTGACGCTAACAGAGTAGCGGTTTTCAGGTTTTTTCTTGCGTTCTCATGTGCTTACCCACAATTAAGCACATTGACGGCTTGACTTGGAGAGGGCGAAACAGAAGAATCCAAAGTCCGCTGTAGAGGGACTGCCAGAAGCAGACCCACTCGGTAGATCATGAGGCGCATATCCGCGTCGACCTGTTACACCCGCAACGCGTTACCTCGCGCTGGGTGGGAAAGGCCCGCAACACTTGGGACGATCCCAATACTTGCTCAGTCAGTGCTGACGTAGTCGGCGACCACCGTCGCTCATGCTCTGCCGAGAAGTAAACCTATTAAGACCCGCCCCTTTTGTGTGGACGGTATTCTGGCGTTTTAGAGGTGAACAACGTGGAGCTTTTATCTGGCGGTGAGATGCTCGTCCGCTTCTTGCGTGACGAAGGCGTCAAATATATCTACGGGTACCCGGGTGGTGCTCTCCTTCATGTTTACGATGCCCTGTTCAAAGAACCGGAAGTGACCCACATCCTGGTTCGTCACGAACAAGCGGCGACCCATATGGCTGACGGCTACGCCCGTGCCACCGGTAAAGCCGGCGTGGTATTGGTGACTTCCGGTCCAGGCGCCACAAACGCCATCACCGGTATCGCCACCGCCTATATGGATTCGATTCCAATGGTGATCATCTCCGGTCAGGTGCCAAGCACCATGGTCGGTACCGACGCGTTCCAGGAAACCGACATGATCGGTATCTCCCGGCCGATCGTGAAGCACAGCTTCATGATCAAGCACGCTTCGGAAATCCCGGAAGTCATGAAGAAGGCGTTCTACCTGGCGCAATCCGGTCGTCCGGGCCCGGTCGTGGTCGATATCCCGAAAGACATGACCAACCCGGCCGAGAAGTTCGAATACGTCTTCCCGAAAAAAGCCAAGCTGCGCTCCTACAGCCCGGCCGTTCGCGGTCACTCCGGGCAAATCCGCAAGGCGGCAGAAATGCTTCTGGCGGCCAAGCGTCCTGTGCTCTATTCCGGTGGCGGGGTAATTCTGGGCAACGGCTCTGCGCCGCTGACCGAACTGGCGAAAATGCTCAACCTGCCCGTGACCAACACCTTGATGGGCCTGGGCGGTTTCCCTGGCACCGACCGTCAGTTCATCGGCATGCTCGGCATGCACGGCAGCTACACCGCCAACCTGGCGATGCACCACGCCGACGTGATCCTGGCAGTGGGCGCGCGTTTCGATGACCGTGTGATCAACGGCGCGGCGAAGTTCTGCCCGAACGCCAAGATCATTCACATCGACATCGACCCGGCTTCGATCTCCAAGACCATCAAGGCCGACGTGCCAATCGTTGGCCCGGTGGAGAGCGTCCTGACCGAAATGGTCGCGATCCTCAAGGAGATCGGCGAGACCCCGAACAAGGAGTCCGTTGCCAGCTGGTGGAAGCAAGTCGATGAATGGCGCGGTGATCGCGGCCTGTTCCCTTATGAAAAGGGCGACGGCAGCCTGATCAAGCCGCAGACCGTGATCGAAACCCTGTGCGAAGTGACCAAGGGCGATGCCTTCATCACTTCCGACGTGGGCCAGCACCAGATGTTCGCTGCGCAGTACTACACGTTCAACAAGCCGAACCGCTGGATCAACTCCGGTGGCCTGGGCACCATGGGCTTCGGTTTCCCGGCGGCCATGGGCATCAAGTTGAACTTCCCGGATGACGACGTTGCCTGCGTCACCGGCGAAGGCAGCATCCAGATGAACATCCAGGAACTGTCGACCTGCCTGCAATATGGCTTGCCGGTGAAAATCGTCATCCTGAACAACGGTGTTCTGGGGATGGTTCGTCAGTGGCAGGACATGAGCTACGGCAGCCGTCACTCGCACTCTTATATGGAGTCGCTGCCTGACTTCGTCAAACTGGCTGAAGCCTACGGTCACGTCGGCGTGCGCATCACCGATTCGAAAGATTTGAAATCGAAGATGGAAGAAGCGTTCGCCATGAAAGATCGTCTGGTGGTGATCGATATTTCGGTCGATACCAGCGAGCACGTCTATCCGATGCAGATCAAAGACGGCTCCATGCGCGATATGTGGCTGAGCAAGACGGAGCGTACTTAATCATGCGGCACATTATTTCCCTGCTTCTGGAAAACGAACCCGGCGCTTTGTCTCGCGTAGTCGGCCTGTTCTCGCAGCGCAACTACAACATTGAAAGCCTGACGGTGGCCCCGACCGAAGACCCGACTCTGTCGCGTCTGACGCTGACCACCGTCGGCCATGATGAAATCATCGAGCAGATCACCAAAAACCTGAACAAGCTGATCGAAGTGGTCAAGCTGGTGGACCTGTCGGAGAGCGCTCACATCGAGCGCGAGCTGATGCTGGTCAAGGTCAAGGCCACTGGCGCCCAGCGCGCCGAGATCAAACGCACCACCGATATTTACCGTGGACAGATCGTCGACGTCAGTGCCAGCGTGTATACCGTTCAATTGACCGGTACCAGCGACAAGCTCGACAGCTTCATTCAGTCCATCGGCACCGCATCGATTCTGGAAACCGTCCGTAGTGGCGTGACCGGCATTGCCCGCGGCGACAAAGTACTCAGCATCTAAACCAAATTAGCGAATGGCCTGAACGGCCTGGATATATAGGGGAAATTCATGAAAGTTTTCTACGATAAAGACTGCGACCTGTCGATCATCCAGGGCAAGAAAGTTGCCATCATCGGTTACGGTTCCCAGGGCCACGCCCAAGCGTGCAACCTGAAAGATTCCGGTGTCGACGTTACTGTCGGTCTGCGTAAAGGTTCGGCCACTGTTGCCAAAGCCGAAGCTCACGGCCTGAAAGTGACTGACGTGGCTGCCGCTGTTGCCGGCGCCGATCTGGTCATGATCCTGACCCCGGACGAGTTCCAGTCCCAGCTGTACAAGAACGAAATCGAGCCGAACATCAAGAAAGGCGCCACCCTGGCCTTCTCCCACGGCTTCGCGATCCACTACAACCAGGTTGTTCCGCGTGCCGACCTCGACGTGATCATGATCGCGCCGAAAGCCCCGGGCCACACCGTGCGTTCCGAGTTCGTGAAGGGCGGCGGTATCCCTGACCTGATCGCGATCTACCAGGACGCTTCGGGCAACGCCAAAAACGTAGCCCTGTCCTACGCTGCTGGTGTGGGTGGCGGTCGTACCGGCATCATCGAAACCACCTTCAAGGACGAGACCGAAACCGACCTGTTCGGCGAACAAGCCGTACTGTGCGGCGGTACCGTTGAGTTGGTAAAAGCCGGTTTCGAAACCCTGGTTGAAGCTGGCTACGCGCCGGAAATGGCCTACTTCGAGTGCCTGCACGAACTGAAACTGATCGTTGACCTCATGTACGAAGGCGGTATCGCCAACATGAACTACTCGATCTCCAACAACGCTGAGTACGGCGAGTACGTGACCGGTCCGGAAGTGATCAACGCCGAATCCCGTCAGGCCATGCGCAACGCCCTGAAACGTATTCAGGACGGCGAATACGCCAAAATGTTCATCAGCGAAGGCGCAACCGGCTACCCTTCGATGACCGCCAAGCGTCGTAACAACGCCGCTCACGGTATCGAAATCATCGGCGAGCAACTGCGCTCCATGATGCCGTGGATCGGTGCCAACAAGATCGTCGACAAAGCCAAAAACTAAGTCGTCGTCCCTTGTATGAAAAAACGCGGCCTCGGCCGCGTTTTTTCGTTTGAACCGGAGGTTCTGGTATAAAGCTGCAGCGTTTGTGGCCGAACCGTCGTCCCAGACACCTGTCGAAACTTTCCAAATACGTTGCAAGGTAATGTCCATGAGCGAACGTCCCGAAGAGCCGAACCAGGCTTCTGACGCCGAAAGCCTGCTGCCCATCGATGAACACATCGAGGAAGGGCACGACGCAGAAGGTCGTAAAGTCCGGCATCGTGGTATCTATCTGCTGCCGAACCTGTTCACCACTGCGAACCTGTTTGCAGGGTTTTATTCCATCATCAACTCGATGAGTGCCCAGGCGGCCTTGAGCGCCGGGGACTCGGCGAACGCGAGCAAGTATTTCGCGTTCGCCGCGATCGCGATCTTTGTCGCGATGGTGCTCGACGGCCTCGATGGCCGCGTGGCGCGCATGACCAATACGCAAAGTGCATTCGGCGCCGAGTACGACTCGCTGTCCGATATGGTTGCCTTTGGTGTGGCGCCGGCGCTGCTGGCCTTCGGCTGGGCGTTGGGTGACATGGGCAAAGTCGGCTGGATGGTCGCCTTCATCTATGTGGCCGGTGCAGCGTTGCGTCTGGCGCGCTTCAACACCCAGGTCGGTACGGCCGACAAGCGCTACTTCATCGGTCTGGCCAGCCCGGCAGCTGCCGGCGTGGTGGCGGGGATCGTCTGGGCGTTCAGCGATTACGGCATTCAAGGTTCGAAGATGTCCTTCCTGGTTGCCTTGATGGTCGCGGCTGCCGGCATGCTGATGGTCAGCAACATCAAGTACAACAGCTTCAAGGAGCTGGATCTGAAGGGTCGCGTGCCGTTCGTGGCGATTCTTGCCGTCGTGCTGGTGTTTGCCGTGGTCTTCAGCGATCCACCGCGCATTCTGCTGCTGGTGTTCCTCGCTTATGCGGCTTCCGGCCCGGTGCAATACCTGCTGCATCTTCGTCGTCACAAAAACGCCGAGTGATGTAATTTCCCGCATACTCCGCAGTCTATGGGTGCATCTGTCCTCCAAAGCTGCGGAGTTGCCATGCTGATCAAAATCCCCAAAGCTTCCGACTGCCATGAGTCGGAAGTCACGCCTGAATTCATTTATCTCTCCCGTCGTCAATTGCTCGGAGCTACCGCCGCCGGCATCGCCGTGAGCAGCTTGCCGCGTTGGGCTGCCGCGGAAGAGGCGGCACGTTATGCCGACGTCGAGCCGGGGAAGGCGCCGGCCTGGTTTGCCGACAAGCTTTCCTCTACCAAGTGGGGAGCGGTCAACGTCAAGGATGAGGCGATCACGCCTTATAAAGACGCGACCCATTACAACAACTTCTATGAGTTCGGTACTGACAAAGGGGATCCGGCAGCCAATGCCGGTTCGCTGAAAACCGAGCCGTGGAGCGTGGTCGTGGATGGGGAGGTCGGTAAACCCGGGCGCTATGCGCTGGAAGACTTCATGAAGCCCTATCAGTTGGAGGAGCGTATCTATCGCCTTCGCTGCGTTGAGGCCTGGTCGATGGTTATTCCGTGGATCGGCTTTCCGATCTCTGCGCTGCTCAAGCAGGTCGAACCCACTTCCAAGGCCAAGTACATTCGCTTTGAAACCTTGCAGGATCCCAAAAGCATGCCCGGCCAGCGCTCGGGTTTTGCCCTGATCGACTGGCCTTATGTAGAAGGCTTGCGTCTGGACGAGGCGATGAATCCATTGGCGATTCTGGCGGTTGGCATGTATGGCCGCGAATTGCCGAATCAGAATGGCGCGCCGCTGCGCTTGGTGGTGCCGTGGAAGTATGGGTTCAAAAGCGTTAAATCCATAGTGCGTATCAGTCTGGTCAGCGAGCAGCCAAAGACAACCTGGCAGAGCATCGCCGCGGATGAGTACGGCTTCTACGCCAACGTTAACCCAACAGTGGATCATCCGCGCTGGACTCAGGCGCGGGAGCGTCGGTTGCCCAACAGTCTGTTCAAACCGAACGTGCGTGATACGCAGATGTTTAACGGTTACGCCGATGAAGTCGCTTCTCTCTATACAGGGCTCGATCTGCGGAAGAACTATTGATGCGATATCCGTACTGGCGTGTAGGCGTTTTCATTGCGGCGGCGATCTGGCCATTGCTTTGGTTTTATCAGGCGTTCGCGGATTTGCTTGGGCCGGATCCTGGCAAAGTGCTGGTGGATCGGCTGGGGCTGGGGACATTGGTGCTGCTGTTGATAACCTTGGCCATGACGCCCTTACAGAAGTTGACCGGGTGGGCGGGGTGGATTGCTGTTCGTCGGCAGTTGGGGCTGTGGTGTTTTGCGTATGTGGTTTTGCACTTGTGCAGCTACATGGCATTCATCCTGGGCTTTGACTGGTCTCAGTTGGGCGTGGAGTTGCGTAAGCGGCCGTACATTATTGTGGGTACGCTGGGTTTTCTCGGATTGTTGGCGTTGGCGGTCACGTCCAATCGCTACAGTCAGCGTCGTTTAGGTGTGCGCTGGAAGAAACTGCATCGGTTGGTGTACGTGATTCTGGGGCTGGGATTGCTGCATATGCTGTGGATCGTGCGTGCTGATCTCAAAGAGTGGGCGATCTATGCCTTTATAGGTGCAGTGCTTTTAGTGCTGCGTGTACCTGCCATAGCGCGTCGAATCCCGCGTTTGCTGACTAAAAAGCGGGTTTTGCAATAAAACTGAAATTAACGGTTGACGGCAGATTCCAGAGGTCTATAATTCGCCCCACTTCCGGCGCAGTCGAAACGGAAAACTCCTTGAGATTCAATGAGTTACGCAGTTTTCGATAGTGGCTCGCTTCAGTTCATCGAAGCCTGGAAGGAGTTGAAAGAGTGGTGATGTTTGGCTCTTTTAACGGTTCGATCTTCTCGGTCGAAAGCGGAGAAAAAGAGGTGTTGACAGCAGCGTGTAACGC